>OZ243976.1:0-4627500 GCA_965214795.1 Gammaproteobacteria bacterium
CGGGGCACGTAGTCCTCGTTCTTGACGTAGACGACCTTGGAGCCCGGCACCCACTGGTCCTTCGCGAACTTGAACGGCCCCGAACCGATGACCTCCGGCACCTGCTCGAACGCGTCGACCTCGGCATGCTCCTTCTTCATCATGAACGGCGTGTTCGAGCTGATCTTGCCGAGCGAGGCGAGCACGAGACCGTAGGGCTCGTTCAGGGCGAGGGTGAAGGTCTTGTCGTCGACGACGGCCAGCTCCCGGGTGAACTGGATGAGCTTCTGGCCCATGCCGTCGCGCTTGCCCCAGCGCTGGATGGAGGCGACGCAGTCCGCCGCGGTCACCGGGTCCCCGTCGTGCCACCTGAGGCCGTCGCGCAGGGTGAAGGTGTAGACGAGGCCGTCCTCGCTCACCGACCAGTCGCCGACCATCTGCGGCTGGACTTCGAGGTTCTCGTCCACCGCGAACAGGGTGTCGTACACCATGTACCCGTGGTTGCGGGTGATGTAGGCGGTGGTCCAGATCGGATCGAGGTTCTTGAGATCGGCGTGCGGGACGATCCGCAACACCTTCTCCGCCTGGGCCGCCCCGGCGGCGAGGGCCAGGCCGGCCGCGACGCCGAGCGCGACGGCGGCCGATCGAAATCTGCGAGCACTCATGAACTTGGTCTCCCGAATCGAAATGAAGGGAGCGGCGAGGGTAGCACAGCGGACGGGGGCGGGCGGGGCCGAACCCGGGACGGGACTGGTCATCCTGCTTTACAAATTGGCGAGTCGGAGGGGGTGAGGTGGGAAGTCGCCGGTCGGGGCCTGGAGATGATTCGAGGCGTTCAGCCCGGCATCCACAGGAGCAAGGCAAATGACCGTACTCCAGCGCATCGACCTCTGACGACCTCCCGGAAGGTCCAATGTGCCGCGGCGGCGGCAGGACAACACACCCGCGACACGAAGACGGCCCTGGGCGAGGCATATGAGATCTCCCGGCCCACGCTCCATGCGGCGGGAGCGGCGGCACGGTCGGTGCTTCGGGCTCACTTCGAAGCGCCACTCCTGCGCGGTGCGGCGGTCGATGTGCGGGTCGATGACGCACAGCTTCGCCAGGTGAACGAGATCCTGGAGCCAAGGCGTCGGCGTATTTCGCCCAGGCGGAGCTCGACCACCGACCCAAGAGATGACGTCGTTCATCGACGCGCGCCTCGACGAGTACGGGGTCGAGCCGATCTGCCGGGAATTGCCGCTCGCCGCGTCGACGTATTACGAACGCAAGTCCCGGGAAGCGGACCGGAGCCGGCTGCCGGCGCGTGCCCATCGCGACGCGCAACCGCGCGAGCACATCGCCCGGGTGTGGGAGGAGAACTACCGGGTGTACGGGGTTCGCAAAGTGTGGCGCCAGCTTCGCCGCGAGGGCGTCACCGTGGTGCGCTGCACGGTCGCGCGATTGATGCGCGAGCTGGGTCTTCGTGGCGTGGTGCGGGGCCGGCGACGACGCTCTCGTGCCCCGCGGATCGGGTCAACCGAGTGTTCCTTCGCTCTGCGTCCGAACACCTTGTGGCTGGCCGATTGGACGTATGTCGCGATCTGGGCGGGGTTCGTCTACTTCGCGTTCGTCATCGACGCCCATGCCCGGTGCATCGTGGGCTGGCGGGTGTCGAACTCGCTTCGCACCGACCTTGCGCTCGACGCGCTCGAACAGGCCCTGTACGCCCGTGTGGTGGACCCTCACGACGCGCTCATCCACCATGGGGACAGAGGGTCGCAATACCTGTCCATTCGCTACACCGAACGCTTGGCCGAGGCCGGCATCAAGCAATCGGCCGAGAGTGTCGGCGATTCGACAGCGCCCTCGCGGAGTCCATCATCGGGCGGGACCAAGACCGAGGTGATTCGACCCCGCGGCCCGTGGCGGGGCCTCGAGGCGGTGGAGTTCGCAACCCTCGAGTGGGACGACTGGTTCAACAACCGCCGAATCCTCGAGCCGATCGGGGACCGGCCTCCGGCCGAGCTCGCAAGCAGCGTACTATCGTCAAACCGAACACACGGCGCTGGCCGCGTGACTCACACTGAACAGTCTCCGGAATTCCCGGCGCGGTTCAGGGCTCGATGATGTACACAAAGAATCAGGCCAAGCTACCGACGGCCCATGCACCGCCTCTCACATGTGCGTCACATTCTTGGCAATAATGCAGAAGCGGACCATTCAATTCAAGGCCATTGTTATACTCGGAACGATCGCTCCAACTATCGGTCTCTTCAAGCGAGTGAAGTCTGTCATTCAGCCCTTTCAACGTCAGTACCTGCATCGCTCCACGAGCACCACAAAAGCCGCAGTTTACGGCAGCAGCTGCCTGCCCGCGTTTCAGTGCACCGGTGACCTCTTCGCTCGTCGAGCTAAGAAACGATCTGGCCCCAATTCGACCCAATTCGTGGATCAGGACCGCGGTACACCAGTCTCCGGATCCGGCAGCATCAACAACCTCTTCGACCACAAACGCATCCAAGTGAGACCACCGATCCGCCCAACGGTAACGCAGACCGGATTCTCCATGGGTCTCCACGATCAGCTTTGGAGAAGCGGCGAAAGGCAAGTCCGGTACGTGGCCCAGACGCTGTTCGGCGTACTTCAGCACGTGGCATAAATCGACGGCTCTCCGGAATTTTGATTCGTCGTCTATCGAGGACGGTTCGAACACGACCAGCGCTCCCTTGCTCCTTGCGGCTTGCGCCAGAACGAGCGATGCTGGCGAGACGCGATCCAAATAGAAAACTTGCGGAGACTCGTCGCCGCAGGCCAACATCCTCGATCTGGCGAGTGTAATCGGTCGGTGTCGAGGCAACCATCGCCCGCATCCTGGGCAAGTGAGCGAATACCGATGCGTCCGTCGACCGTCCCGAGTCTTCGCGAACCGTTGCAACACGACCGGCGACCGAATGTGTGCTTCCTCAGTCAGCTGCGTAGTATCCACACCCAACCCGCGCAACTCCTCACGAATGAAGCCGCCCGTCACGTCCGAGCCAAGTCGGGCAATCGGCCTTGCGTGCCACCCCAACCATGCTAGTATGGCCATCACATTTCCACACGACCCCCCTACGGCAGCAAACGTTTCGCCATTCACGTCGACGATGTCCATGGCTACGAATCCCGCACCCCAGCAGGAGGCTCGCCCCACGGTCGACAGCCGACCTAGTCCTCTGTTCACTTTTCCCACTCCCCTCGAATCCACATGGAGTAGAGTTCGCTTTCCACCTCGGCTCCGATGTCCGGATCCGCGTACACGGCGGTTTCTACGTATGGTATGCCGACTCGGAATTTTCCGCAGTCGATTTTGTCGAATCGGTGATCGTAGCAGGCCAACAAGGCGCCGACCGACAACAGCTTCGACGACAAGGGCGAGACGAACGCCTTGCATCCACCCAGCTCCGTCAGCGCCCGACGATACCGGTCCATCGCTTGGAATAGCTGGCGGTACGCCTCAAATGGATTGAATTCCGATGCCCGCAGGATGTTTGACGGCTCCACGCGGAAGTTCTCGAACAGAAGTTCCCCATGTTCCGCAATGATCTGATCCCCGCGGCGCGGGTCCCGCGACGGGAAGGGCACCACGGGGCATATCTCGTCGGGATTCAGGCGGTCCCGGATCAGCCGGAGTCGTTCTGCCTGCCGCTCACCCAACACCGGAAACCAAACTCGCGGCACGTGTTCCGTAGTCACCTCGTTCAGTCGTCCCGAGAACCCGACGAGGTTAGTCACCTCGTCCATCAGACTTCCGGTCGCCTTGAGGTCAGTCCGCACACTTTCGGCCGCCACCACATGCAGGTTGATTTCCGTGCCCTCCTGCCTCGCCCGTTTGTCGAGGTCAAAAACCAGCTTGGCAATCGCACTCAGGGCGACAACCCTGGGCATAGCACTGATATCGATGACCACATCGCCCACCGCTGGGACCCTTCCCTGCCTCGTGATCGCGCGTCCGGTGTTCTTCGACGTCGCGTTCGCTTGGCCCATACCGGTCGTCACGGGAAGCTCTACGATCTGCGTCTTTCCGACTAGGTTCACGAGTGATGCGTGATTCATACGCGTCAGATCAGTCCTTTGTGGACTGTCCTCCAGCCCGTTGTCGAAGACCAGAAGCCAAACTCGTGGCGAAGCACCCAATTCGCAGAGTCGTCGGATGGCCTTCATCGCTCTTGGATCGAACCCCCGCCCCAGAAGAAACAGTACGTCGCGATTCCGGCCTGCAAGGTGCGTGGTCCAGAAACTATCGAACTCGTCACCTTCCACAAGCACGTAAGGATCCCAGCGCATTGTTGCTGTGGAAGCGTCAGACAAGCTCCGCTCCTACGATATCCGGCGTCCCGGCCGAACCGCGTTCAAACCATTCGTTCAGTTCCGATAGCGACTTGTGATGCCAGCCGCCGAACCCAAGCGGTAACCCGAACTGAACGCATAGCAGCCGGTTCAAATAGAAGACGACCACTCTTCGCCCGCCCTGCCGGCGGTCAAGGTTCGGAATCAGCAGATTGTGCGCGACCAGGGACGTGAGGACATCGCGCAATCTGACTAAGTGGGGGATCTTCTCGTCGGGACTGTCGATCAGTAGTTCTCGTTCGCTCATAGTGATCGCAAATCCGGTAACCCCGGGCGCGTACGGTGCGGTGGGCCGAAACGTCTGTTGTCGACAGTACGCCTCGAGTCCTTCAAGGAGCCTTCTAGCTGCCGCGCCGTGTGGTAGTCGCCTGATCAGTCCGTCCCAGCGCTGTTTGGCGACCCGCCTAACTATCGCGTCCTGCCGATCAGTAGACAAAGCACCGGGCTCATCCCGTGGTCCGCTGAACTTCGCTGCAAGCTCGGCGAACAGTTCACCGGTGACCTCGAGGTATTGGTCGACGTTGGACGACGAGACGCTGGCGACGGCACTCCGACCGAAGTACACGGGCGCCTGCAGCTCGCTGCGAAGGAAATGCTCCGCCGCGTTCTCTACCCCGGGTGCTTGATGTGCAAAATCGTCGTCCGTCAACGCAAATGGCAGCTCGGCTTGCGCCCTTTTGATATCCCTCTCGACCAAAACCTCCGTCACTCTCCAACGGAGTGCCTTCGCCCACGGAGATCCTCCGGCTTTTTCCGCCTCTCGTAGCCAATCACCGTACCGTGCCTCGGACCGCGTTCGCGTTTCAATTCGGCCGCGGATCACCTCGCATGCGTCTTCGTACCTGTCGCCCCAAGAGGTTTCGTCGTCGGTCTCCGCGATCCATGAAAAGAAATCTCTCTCCCCGAACCCCTCCGCCTTGGCGGCCCTCAGGTTCGCGATCTGCTCGACAAACTTTGCGTAGGTCTTCTTACGTGCTCCTTCCCACCCTCGCTCGAGTTGAATTACGCGCTCGTAGTCGCGCTGCTCCAAGGCGCCCTCCGAGAGCAACTCCCTGTGGTGGAGCGCCTCTAACCGTTCGGATACCCAAATCCCGCAGTTTTCCCGTGCCTCGGTCAGCAATTTCGTCAGACTGGACCGCTGGTCCGTTGACAACCTTTGCACTTCATCCAAGAGTAGCACGCGCTTCGCGGTTACCGGACCGCGCACGTCTCTCATCGTCGCTTTCGCGAACCACCTCAGTGCGTCCAAGCGGGCGTGGCCGCCCTTTGCCGGACCCGGATCGCCCAGGTCGTCCATCCGTTCATAGAAGCCGTTTTCGATTGCGGACGCCCACTCGAACAATTCCATCCCGCTGGCCGTCGACGGGATCGTGGCTCCGGACTCTGGCTGCCACTCGATTCTGATCGTACCGAGATCCCGGGGATACACCCTCCCGCTTCGTTCGAGCAACGCCCTTAGGACCGAGATGACGATCCTCGAATTCAGCAGCTCCCGGAACAGGCTGTTCCCTCGGTCGTATTCCGAAAGCTCTCGGTACTCCGGCGTAAATTCGACCATCGTCGCGAAAATCTCTGACCGACTTGCGGATACCGCCCCGCTCTTCATCAAGCTGTCGTGCGTCGATTTCACCTGCGGGTTGTCAACCAGCCGACGGGTAAGTTCGAGCGGTCGCGGCGTCAAGAGGCGCAACAAGGTTGTCTTGCCTCCTCCCGGCGCGCTCCTGAGGAATACAAGCCCAAGCCACGGATCCGCGATCTCGCGCATCACGTCCAATGCGCCTGAACCGAACAACTTCACGAACTCTTCGTCGTTGACCGATCGTTGCGATGCGCGGATTCGGAACGGATTTCGCATTTCTAGTCGAACCGGCGATGCCGACTAACTCGTGGAAACAACCCAAGGACGTCGTGCCCATCTTCCGCCCAGAGCACATAGATAGAGTTGTTCGGCGTATTGTGACTTAGTACCAACGGAAGTCGTCCGTCCGCGAAACCAAGCCGCATGCTGGTGCCCCCGACTTCCGCATGCTCGTCGTCCACACGGTCGTCGAAGTACTTCTCTTTCTCAAGAAGCCGAAACAGCGTCTGGTCTACATTTGGATTCAGCTGCGTAGCTTGATCCAGTTCGAAGACGACGTGGAGGTCTACGTTCCCTTTCTCGAACGGCAAGTCCGCTAGCGCTTCATGGATTTGCTCCTTGGCTTGCTTAGAGGCAATGTACAAAACTACGAGTACACGTACCTCGCTGTCCGCAAAGCACCGTCCCAGTCCCTCCCCGCTGCTGAGGTCCCGCACTATCTTCGGAATTTTTCCCTCCCACCGATCGGATTCTTTGGCTTTACGGATATAGCTGAAGCCGCTTGCACTAAAGTCGTCCAGTAGCACGGCGTAGCGAAACCGCGCGTCCGTTGGGACGGGTTCACAATTCATGATTTCCGCCAAGTCTTCACGAAGTTTGTCCACCATGTCGCCGGCCTTCCTTTCCGAGATATCGTACGCATGGAATACCTGCTCGTGAGAAACCGTCGGAGCATTCACCCGACGGAAACGATCTGTCCTTGCTCCGTCGGATAATCCGAGTACCAGCATTTTCCGCAGGAGACGACGATATGATTTCGACGCTTCAATCGCCTTGCTGTGATAGGCGGAGTTTCCCGATTCTTTCGCCGCGTCGCGAAGTAGAATAGGGCGAACGACGGTAGGAAAAGCAAGGTCCACGAGACTGTTCATTTCCTCGTTCGAAATGAACACCAGTCTGTCTCGTACGAACTCATAGGCGACTTTTCTCTCGTCGCCCTCTTCGAACTGCCGCAGCCATAGCGCGAGGCTCTCAAGAAACCGCCGGCCTGGCGCAAATTGCTGATATTGATCGTACTTATACGCCGCGAAACGTTCCAATCGCACGCGCTCCTCGGCCTTTGTGGCGTCGTCCCAGTCCATAATCCTGGCGAGCAGATTCTCGGCCAACTCCCGCTGCATCTTGAGTGCCTTATCGCCGCTTGGCTGGGCCCAGGCGAAGCCGTCCGCCGTCCGCTGACCAGCGTAGACGCCCCAAGTAGTGCTCGGTGGCCTGCGTTCCCTTCATTCCCGCCGGTACGAGGGACCAGCAATGCGCCGGATGCGCGCTGACTTCGTCCACGCTAAGCCCGTAAGGATCATCGAGGAGCTTCCAGTCATTCCCTGGTAGCCTTCCACGGTCACCAATTCGCAGTATCGGGCCTTCACCAAGATCGAACACATCCCGCATGGCTTTGAGCATGTCGTCTTTCGACTGGTCCGCAAGGCACACGTCAATGGAATGCCCAGAAACCACCACGTCACCCGTGACGCCGTTCGCCCGCATCAACAACCGCGCCTCAGCTACGGCGTCTTCCACCCGCAAACCCGGTCGGATCGCAGTGGAAACCTGGACAGCATTGGATCGCAGGGAAGCACCTAGCATCGGATCACCTTCAAGCGCGATGAGCATCGGGTGATTCCGATCCAAGTTGTCCACCACTGGGTCCTGCTCATCAGTCAGACACCGGATCACTGCGCAGTTGTAGTACCCCACAAGCACTTGATCGTGCAGCCGGACAGGTATTGCATCCCGTAGCTCGATTCCGGCCGACGGCCCACGTCCGGTTGCCAGCCCAAGCATCGCTCCGGCGTCTCCCAAACGTGTCAACTCTCTTGCCATCACAGCGCTAAGTGGGCTAGCCCGCGTTCTCGTCTCAGATAGAGTTCCGTCGTAATCGAAGACTATGCCTACGTAGCGCGCAGAGTTGAACCTCGCGAGGGCGTACTGGTAATGCTTAATCCAACGAGGATCCGCAGGATTGCCGCGTTTTCTTCGAATAGCCGCAGCTTGATCGATATCTGCCTGTCTTGGCCTAACTGTCTTCGGCCTGAGGTGGTAGAGCTTCCGTCCGAAAGCTGGCACACCCGGCTTCCCGGGGTCCACCTTTGCGGTCCGAGCTGCACTGTTCGCAAAGAATAGTCCTACTACCAGTCCTGCCACCGCCTGCACATCACTCGCTCCGCGGAAGTAGATTGGGAGAGTCGCAACCTCTTTTGGCAAGAGCGACAGAGTCTGCGTGCCAAGGTCGATCTGCGTTTCCGAAATCAGCCCCACGACGGCTGTTTCCTTGGCCCGTCGGGCCATCCAGTAGTGTCGTCCATGACCGAAATTGCGCAGATCTGAAATGTGCAGAGCGCCCAACGCCGCCTCAACAAAACGCGACTCCAGGTCGATGGCAGTAGCGACCAATTCCGAACTGTACAGCACACTCACACAGTTCCGCTCATCCATGACACGGTCCCCTTCCCCACCAATTGCGTTTAAGTCGGGCAAAGATGTCGCCTCGCGTATCAATTCATTGATAGTACCAGGTATTTCTCTGTCGGAACGATCGAATACCTCCCGATACGCCCGCATCAAGAGCACCGCGGTGCCCACCAAAGACGCGACGGCTAGATACCCGTCCTTGAACGATCCGTGGCTCATGGGCACGACGTCTGCGTAGCGGAATCGCCTCGCAACTTCTTCAAGCGGAGACCCGTCCGCGAGCACCACCGCGCACAGGGGGTCTGTCTCCCGCGTGGCTGCGGTCCGAAATGCCATCACGATATCCTGATTTCGTCCACTAGCACTGAGGCATGCCAAGCCGGCGTCGCGTCCGGTCATCGAGATCACTTCCAGCGGCGTTGCAGCCCGAGCTAACTCCCCTGTAGCCGACTCGTGCAGGTCAGCCGCAAACGTTGCCGCCGAGAATGAACCGCCTGACCCGACCATCAACATCGGTCGTGAGGCCCAACGCTCCAGGACAGCGCACAACGGAGTCACATCCATTTCCAGTGCTGCGCGATAGACCCCGTCGAGCTCTTCCAGCTCCCTTCGATACCTTGATGACATCTGTGCCGATTCCGTCTCGTCAATCCCTTGCCTCAGTTCCTACGGTCTGTACACGTGACCCGCTTGGTGCTTCGGATCCCGCCCGTAGTGCCCGTCCGACCTACCCGCGCCGTGCTAGACCAATCTCACGCGCGCCGGCCCGGTACGTGTTCGCGCCTTGGCACTTGGGCCAGTTGTAGGGATCATCGACCTCCTGGGAACCTATGGAGTTCCGACTGGCCGACGCGACGGAGTCGGTTGTCAGGGGACTCAGGCGGCGTTCCCGCGTCTCGTCCCCACGACCGCCCCGACGACGGTGGCGATCACCTCGAAGTCGGCGGTGTTCGCGTCGATCCGGATCGCCTCATGCTCAGGGTTGTGGCTCTCGGGCTGGAGGTCGATAGTACCTGCCTCCGTGCGACAGAACCACTGACGACGACCTCGGCCAGCAATTCTCATTTTGCTCATCGGGTCCCGCTGCCGGACCGGCACGACCGTCGATCGCCCCCCCGATCTGCCCCCGATCGAGTCGCAAGGAGCAGACGGCTTGCGGCCTCGGGGTGAAGTCAGGCGCCAAAATGAGAACTGCTGGACCTCGGCCCCGATCCGGGCGACTACGAGTTCGCCGTTACGCGGTTCCGGGTCGCGTCGCACGGCGAGGATGTCGCCCGACCGGTAGCCCAGCCAAGCGAGGCTGTCGCGTTCGATGCGGACGAACCAGTCTGGCCGTGACTCGAAGCTTTCGGTGAACGAGTCGAAGTCGTGCAGCCGCGGCGGCTCCGTGCAATCCTCGGCGACGACCGGGTTGCCGGCCGCGACAGCGGGCAGCTCGTGTGGGTCCAGGATCGGTGCCCCCTCGCGGAGCAGTCGGATCCCTCGCTCGACCGAGGGCAGAAGCTGGCTCCAACCTTTCTGGTGGAGTGCGGCAAGAAGCCGGTCGACACCAGACTGGTTCCGGATCCCGAGTGCCTTGGCGAGCTCGGTCCGAGACGGCGGCACGCCGAAGCGCTTGATGTGGTCACGGATCGCAGCCAGGGTGCTGCTTTGCTTGTCGGTCAGTCGGACCACGCGCAACGTCTCGTCGTCCCCGCAGTCCTTTCCAATCCAGAGATGAGCCTGAAGGCGGACACGGGAACGCCGGCCACCCATCCCGCCGGATATCGATACCCCGCGAGGCTACCGCATGCGGCGGGCGATCCGCGGGTCGAGGGTGTCGCGGAGCCCGTCTCCAAGGAGGTTCACGAAGAGGACCATGACCGCGAGGCAGACCCCGGGGTAGAGCAGCATCCAGGGCTTGATCTGGAAGTACACCCGGCCCTCGGCCATCATGTTGCCCCAGCTCGGGATCTCGGGCGGGGTGCCCGCCCCGAGGAAGCTGAGCAACGCCTCCACGATCACCGCCGCCGCGCATACGTAGGTGGCCTGCACCATCAACGGCGCGAACGTGTTGGGCAGGATGTGCCGGAAGAGGATCTTCGGCAGCCGCGTTCCCGACGAGACGGCGGCCTCCACGTAGGGCATCTCGCGGATGGTGAGCACCACCGCCCGCACGAGCCGGACCACCCGCGGGATCTCCGGCACGGAGATCGCGATGATGACGTTCTGCACGCTCGATCCGAAGAGGGCCATGAGCGCGATCGCGAGGAGGATGCTCGGAATCGCCATGAGCCCGTCCATGATCCGCATCACGATCGCATCGACCAGCCGCACGTAGCCAGCGAGAAGGCCGATGACCAGACCGAGGGCGGTGCTGAGGGCGGCTACCGCGAGGCCCACGGTGAGGGAGATCCGCGCCCCGAAGACGGTGCGAGAGTACACGTCGCGGCCGAGGTGGTCGGTGCCGAACCAGCCGAGGCAGGGGGTGCGCGACTCGAAGCCGAGCGCCTCGGTCATGCACGGGGGCTTGAGCCGCACGGCCGGGTCGAGGGCCATCGGGTCCGATGCGAGGTAGGGGGCGAAGCCGGCCATCAGGGCCATCAGGAGCAACACCGACGCGCTCAGGACCACCGTCGGGTTGCGGCGGGCGAACTCCGCCACCTGCGCGACGCGGGTCCGGGCCGCTCCGCCCCCGAATACGTCGCCCGCGACCGCGACCACGGCTCAGACCTCCCGATCCCCGGCGCCGGCCCTGGCTCCGGCTCCGGACACGACCCCGGCCCCGGAGATGACCCCGACCCTGGCCCCGGACGAACCGGACCGGCGGCCGGTCGGGTGAACGACAGGGGGCTTCGGCATCCGGCAGTTCCCGTTTTGACGCCTGACTTCACCCTGAGCCGCAAGCCGTCTTCTCCCTGCGACTCGATCCGGGGCAGATCGACGGCCGTGCCGGCCCTGCCGCGGGACCCGACGAGCAAAACGAGAATCGCTGATCGGCATCGTCAGTAGCGGATCCGCGGGTCGAACAGCGTGTAGGCGAGGTCCGCGAGCAGGTTGATGAAGACGTACACGCCCGAGAACACGAGGATGATCGCCTGGATGACCGGATAGTCCCGGTGGAGGATCGCGTCCACCGTGAGCCGCCCGAGCCCCGGGATGTTGAAGACGCTCTCGGTCACCACCACCCCGCCGATGAGGAGGGCGATTCCGATCCCGATGATGGTGACGATGGGGACCGCCGCGTTCCGGAGGGCGTGGCGCATGAGCACGATCGGTGAACTGAGGCCCTTCGCGTGCGCCGTCCGGATGTAGTCCTCGGTGAGCACCTCGAGCACGCTCGCCCGCGAGATCCGCGCGATAAGCGCGGTGTACAGGGTCGAGAGGGCGATACTCGGGAGGATGATGCTCCGCAGGAACGGCCCGAAGCCGTCCGCCAGGGGCTTGTAGCCCTGGGCGGGGAGCCAGCGCAGCTCGATCGCGAACACGTACATCAGGATGTAGCCGATCACGAAGATAGGCACCGAGAACCCGAGCACCGCGAACACCATCGTCGCGCGGTCCACGAAGGTCCCCGCGCGCCACGCCGCGAACACTCCGAGCGGCACCGCGACGACGATGCTGAGGATGATCGTCGCGACGCAGAGCGCGAGGGTCGGCTCCAGACGCTGGCCGATGAGCCTCGTCACCGGGAGGTTGGAGAAGATCGACACCCCGAGGTCGCCTTGGGCGAGCTGGCCGACCCAGCGCGCGAACTGGACGTGGATGGGCTGGTCTAGGCCGAGCCGGGCGCGGATCTTCTCGATGTCCGCCGGGCTCGCGTAGTCCCCGGCGATGATCGCGGCCGGGTCTCCGGGGGTGAGGTGCAGGAGCAGGAAGACGAAGACCCCCACCACGGCCATGACCGGGATGATGGCGACGACCCTGCGGATGACGTAGGCGTACATGCCCGCCCCCCTAACGACTGCCGCAAGTGTACGTCCCTTCCCGCTTCGCGGCAAAGCGACGGCGGGCGAGGGGGCACCGACCGGAATCCCCCGAATCATCTCCAGAATCCCCCGAATCATCTTTACAGGTTATCCGCGGCTCGAATCCGGGCACGGACCGCGCTCTTGCGGGGCGAGCCGAGCGACGCAGCGGCACCGCAACGGCCAGAGGTTGTAAAGGTCGTCGATGCGCCCGGTCGAGCGGTGCCGAGCGATGAGGCGGGTCGGTTGTGCTCGGGACAACCCGCTCACCTTGACCAGGAAGCGGCGCACCACCCCCTTGTCGTCCTTGCCCGGTTGCCCGTACCGGAACCGGCGAAGGGTCCGGGCGACGAACTCGTCGCGCGCCCCGCGGTCCAGGGGTCGGACCTCGACCAGCTCGGCGCCGTCAAGGAACGAGCGGACCTGGTCGACAGTCCGCACTCGGTGGGTCCGAGCATCACGATCATCTCCTGATGATGCCCCGCTTCACACCCCGTCAGGCTCACCCCACGTTGGATCAGGCGCCCCCCTTCAGGCTCATGTGTCATTGGACAAGGCTTCGGACAAGGCTACCCCCGGCCCCGGTGTAACATGGCGGCATGGAAGCGGTCGAAGAATCGGTCGAGCTCGATCCGCGCACGCTCGCGGAGGGGCCGCCTCTCGAGGCGGCGCGGGCTCTCGTTCCGCGGATCCGGCGCGCGGCGGCCCGCATGCACGAGGAGCGCGAGCTCACCCCGGAGGTCGCGACCGCCCTCGCCGATGCACGCCTGTTCCACATGTTCGTCCCGCGTTCCCTCGGCGGGCGGGAGGTGCCCCAGCCGGAGTATCTCCCGGTGGTCGAGGCGCTCGGCTACGCCGACGCGAGCACCGGCTGGTGCGTGAACCAGGGCGCGGTGTTCATGACCACCTCCGCGTTCATCGACCGCGGGGCGGCGAAGCGGATCTGGGACAGCCCGCGCACGGTGATCGCGAACGGCCCGTCGCCGACGGCGCTGGCGCGCCGGGTTCCCGACGGATTCCGGGTGACCGGCCGCTGGACGTTCTCGAGCGGTTTCCCCCACGCGACCTGGCTCGCCGGGCTCTCGGTGCTCGCCGACGAGCACGGAGAGCGCGAACGAGGCCCCAAGGGAGAGATGGTGGTCCGGCACATGATCTTCCCCAAGTCCGCGGCGATCCGGCACGATACCTGGCACACGCGCGGTCTTCGGGCCACCGGAAGCTACGACTTCGAGGTGAAGGACCTCTTCGTTCCGGAGGAATGCTCCGTCTGGACCTACGGCGATCCGGTGAAGGAGCCGGGCCCGCTCTACGCCTACTCCATGGTCCTCCTCTTCGCGTGCGGCTTCGCCTCCGTCGCCCTCGGGGTGGCCCGGGCCGGGCTCGACGCGTTCATCGACTTCGCGGGGGGCAAGCTCCCCCGCGGCGACCGCACCCGGCTCGCGGACAAGCAGGTGGTCCAGTCGCAGGTCGGCGCGGCGGAGATGAAGTGGCGCTCGGGCCGCTACGGCCTGCATGGCGCGGTCCGCGAGGTCTGGGATCGGGTCTCGACGACCGGGCGGTTCGAGGTCGCGGACCGGGTCGCGCTCCGGGGCGCGGCGACCCATGCCATCCACCTCGCCAAGGAGACGGTGGACATCGCGTACGAGGCGTGCGGCTCGGACGCCATCTTCGAGCACCACCCGATCCAGCAGCGCTTCCAGGACATCCACGCCATCACCCAGCACCTCCAGGGCCGGCTCGCCCACTACGAGACGGTCGGGCAGCTCGCCCTCGGCCTCGAGCCGGACCGTCAGTGGCTCTAGCCCGAAAAGATCACCGACTTCCCGCTGCGGCCGCCCATCCGCTCGCGGTCGCGGGCCGTACTCCCGCAAGCCGCTTCGACCGCGCGCACGCGCCAGTTTCGAGCCAGTGTCGACTACGCCTCGGCAGCGCGCACACGCGCTCTCGGTCCGGGCGACCCGTTCCTCCATGAGATCGGGGGAGATCGTGGGGCATCTTGGCGACCTCGCGACGAAAGTCGGTGAGCTTTCGGGCTGGTGGGTATTCTTCACCGACCGCTCCGGCACGCCCTCGCGACCCTGCGGGCCTCGGTGCGGTCCGCGACGCTGATGGGAGCGCCGGGAGGGGGCAAGAAGGCCAGTCGGCGAACGTGGGTCGGGCCCACCGCCTCGATCCGAAGACGACGGAGAACGAAATGGGTATCGAAGCCTGGAGCACCATCGGAGTCGGAGTCACCCTGGCGGTGCTCATCATCAGTTTGTTCATGACGCTTCGCACGGACGTCGCGAAGCTGAGCGCCACCCTGGAAGATCAGGGCAGACAGATCGCCGCCCTGCGCGAGCGAATGGCGCACCTCGAAGGGCTTCTTGAAGGCTTGCGGGAAGCCGTCAGCGGGCGACGCGCCGCTGCCGACTAGGCCATCATCCACGCGGAAACCGTGGTGAAGGCCGCCAGGGCCGCCCGTGCCCCGCTTCTCTTCGCTGGACTTTGAACATGAATAGTTCATATCAATTCAATTGCCTGCAATCCATAAACGACAACAGGGAGCATCAGGACCGATGAAGATCGGCATCTACATCTTCGCCACCGACTACACGATCCGGATCGACGAGCTCGCCCGCGAGGCGGAGCAACGCGGCTTCGAGTCGCTGTTCATCCCGGAGCACACCCACATTCCGGCCAGCCGCCGGAGCCCCTGGCCGGGCGGGCCGGAGCTTCCCCGCGAGTACTGGCACACCCTCGATCCCTTCGTGGCCCTCGGCGTCGCGGCGGCCGCCACCAGCACCCTGCGCCTCGGCACCGGGATCTGCCTCCTCACCGAACGCGATCCGATCGTCAACGCGAAGGAGGTGGCGACCCTGGACCTCCTGTCCGGAGGCCGGTTCGAGCTCGCGATCGGGGCGGGCTGGAACGCCGAGGAGATGGAGAACCACGGCACCGCGTTCGCGACCCGCTTCCGGGTGATGAGCGAACGGGCGCGTGCGATGAAGGTCATCTGGACGGAGGAGGAGCCGGAGTTCCACGGCGAGTTCGTGGACTTCGACCCGATCTGGTCCTGGCCGAAGCCGGTTCAGCGCCCGAACCCGCCGATCCTCGTCGGCGGGGAGACCGACCACACCCTGCGCCGGGTGGTCGACTGGGCGGACGGCTGGTTCCCGCGGGGGCGCGGAGGATTCGATCCGGCCGAGGGGATGGCGCGGCTCAAAGCCATCGCGGACGAGGCGGGGCGCTCCATGGACACCATCAACGTGTCGCTCTTCGGCGCGGAGCCGAACCGCGAGGCGCTCGACCGGGCGGCGGAGGCAGGGATGACGAGGGCCATCCTCGGCCTGCCCTCGAACGATCGCGACGACGTGCTCCGCCGCCTCGACCGGCACGCCGGGCTGCTGTAGCGCAGCCGAACGGGGCGCCGCCACCCCGCCGACTTCCACTCCGCCTCGTACTCTCGACGGGCGGAGCGAGGGGGCTCTTCGTGGCTCGCCGCGCCCGCCCGGACCGGGCCGCGCGCACCGATGACAGAGGGTGGTCTCGACGGAGGTGGCGCGGAGGACGAACCTCGCAATCCCGGCGCGGCGCAGGCGGCCGGCCGGGCCGCCGTCCGCTCAGCCGAGGATGCCGGTGGCCGCCCGCGCGGGAGCGAAGCGCGGCATCACCTCCCGGGCGAGCCGGGTGAGGGACCGGCGGCAGAACTCGGGGTCGTCCCACTCGTGCGCGGTGACCGTCAGCACTCCGAAATCCCCGACCGTGCCGCGGAGGGCCGCGATCTTCTCCGCCACCGTGTCCGGCGACCCCCAGGCC
The DNA here is from genome assembly GCA_965214795.1 of Gammaproteobacteria bacterium. Classification (GTDB taxonomy): domain Bacteria; phylum Pseudomonadota; class Gammaproteobacteria; order HK1; family HK1; genus JAJDXW01. Next base: position 16,360 of record OZ243976.1, read on the forward strand.
ACCATCGACCGGGCGATGTCGGTCCAGTCGGGTGGCTCCTCGCCGGCGTGTCCGTCGGGATAGAGAAGGTGGAGCGCTCCCCGGTTGCGAAACCCGGCGATGGTGTAGGCGAACCAGTACGCCATGGCCCCCTCGGGATCGAGGAGATGGTCCTCCGCCTCGGCGTCGCTCGAGCCGACGATGACGCTTCGCCCGACCCGCCAGACCGTCGGGTCGGGGCGACGGCCCGCCGCCTCGCACCCGGCGGCGTACCGCTCCCAGTGCTCGCCAACGTAGCGCGGCTGCACGAGGTTCGCCCCCGAGATCGGGATCCAGCCCCGCTCCCCCGCGAGGTAGGGCGTGCGCGATCCGGGGGCCATCAACGACACCGCGATCGGCGGGTGAGGCCGTTGAAAGGGCTTCGGGAAGGCGCCCACCCCGAACTCCGCCCGGGCGCGATCCTCCACCCGGATGTCCCAGTACTCGCCCGGGTAGACGTGGGGCGGATCGTTGGCCCAGAGGGCGAGGATCGCGTCGATCGACTCGCGCACCATCGCGCCCCGGTCGGTGTCCCCGCCCACCTTGAAGAGCTCGAGGTCCGAGGAGAGGCTCCCGGTGCCGATGCCCATCTGGAAGCGTCCGCGCGCGAGGTGGTCGAACATCGCGGCGTGGCTCGCGACCATGGCCGGATGCTGGAGGGGGAGGCAGAACACCCCGGTCCCGAGCTTGATGCTCCGGGTCCGTTCGATGAGGGTCGCAAGGAAGACGAGCGGCGCGGTGATGGGCTCGGTGAGGGCGCTCAGGTGCTCTCCGATCCAGCACTCGACAAAGCCGAGCCGGTCGGCGAGGACGATGGTCTCCCGATCCTCCTCCAGCACCTTGGTGTAGTCGCGCCGGACATCGTGGACCGGCTGCATGAACATGCCGAGCTGCATGGCGTCGCTGCTCCTCTTCGCTTCCGTCGCCGCCCGCCATTGTGGCACAGGGGCGAAGCCCCCCGGATGAGCGGCCCCAGGGCCATTTCAGGCTACGGCTCCGATGCCGAGCAGGTCGGATTGGCGCAGCGTAATCCGACATGCCCACCCCCCAACCGCCGCCAATGTCGGACTACGCTTCGCTAGGGCGTGTTCACACTAATGGGCTCAAATGTCTCAAGTTTTGGGGTTCGTTGGCAGAAGTGGATTCCCGCTTGCGCGGGAATGACGGACGTGGCGAAGATGACAGTTGCCCCGGAGGCGACGTGGCCTGCGATAACAACGTCATTCCCGCGCAAACCCTGCCCTCGTGAAAACGGGGACGGGAATCCATCGCCTGATTCCATAGGCATTTTGAATCCCGGAAACTCGAGATATTCAGACCCATTAGTGTGAACAACCCTCTAATCCGACTTGAAGTTCTGCCGTCTGCCCAGCATGAAATGACCCTGTGAACGCCCCCGGCCCGCCCGCCCGCCGGCCCGCCGGCGCCCGCTCCGGCCGCACCCGCCCCGGCCGCTTCGCGCTGCTCCGCCGGCCCGACTTCCTCCGGCTCTGGCTCGCGGGCGGGTTCAGCGGCACGATCCGCTGGCTCGAGACCCTCGCCATCGGCCTGTACACGTTCCACGAGACCGGCTCGCCGTTCCTGGTGACCGCGATGCTCTTCGCCCGCACGCTCCCCTCCCTGCTGCTCGGCGCCCCGGTCGGCGCCCTCGCCGCCCGTCTCGACCGCAAGCGGCTGCTCATGGCGAGCTTCGCGGTGCTCACCGGCGCGGGCGCGGCGCTCTTCGCCCTTGCCCACACCGGCCGGCTCGAGCTCTGGCACGTCGCGGCCGGGGCGGTGCTGAGCGGGTGCACGTGGGCCATGGACCACCCGGTCCGCCGGACCATGCTCGGCGAGGTCGCGGGGAACCGGCGCCTCGCGGTCGCGATGAGCCTCGACATGGCCACCGTGCACGCCACGCGCGCCCTCGGCCCCCTCGCCGGGGGGGCGCTGCTCCACTGGCACGGAATCGCCGGGGTCTATGCCCTCGCGGTGGTCCTCAACGGCGCGAGCCTCCTGAACGCCAGCCGCCTCCGGTACCGCCCCCGGAACGAAGCGCCCTCCCCCGCCCTGCGGTTCACGCGCGTGCTGTCCGACGGCATCACGTTCGCCCGCGGCAATCCGCTCGTGCTCGGAGTGCTTACCGTCACGATGCTCGTGAACCTGTTCGGGTTCTCCTACGTCTCGATCGCCCCCGTCATCGGCGAGCAGGTCCTCGGGCTCGATCCGGTGCGGGTCGGGTTGATGATGGCGACCGAGGGGCTCGGGGCGTTCATCGGCTCGCTCGTTCTCGCGACGTTCGTCCGCCCCGCCTGGTACCGGCCGGTGTTCAGCGCCGGCGCGGCCGGCTTCGTCGCGATGGTGACCCTGTTCTCGCTCTCCACCTGGTTCGCGGCCACCCTCCCCGTCCTGCTCGTCGCGGGCCTCGCGGTGGCCGGCTTCGCGGCGATGCAGGGGACGTTGCTCATGCACGGCACGCCGCCGGAGATGCGCTCGCGGGTGATGGGGCTGCTCTCCCTCGCCATCGGTGCGGCCCCGTTCGGCATCCTGCTGGTCGGAGCGCTCTCCGAATGGCTCGGACCCGCCCGCGCGCTCACCGTCTGCTCCCTCACCGGGCTCACCGCCCTCGTCGGCGTGGCGGTCGTCTGGCCCGCGTTGCGCCGGACCGCAAAACAACCGCCTTGAACCTGCGGGCGTCCCGCGCCGCCGCGGTTTCACGAGGTCGGCCGCCCCTTTCCGGACCCCCGCGGGTACGCGCCCGACCGCCGCCTCTCCGGGGTCCGCAGGCGAGATCGACCGGGTTGCACCGCGGTCGGACGGCTCCGGCGCAGGCCGACCCTCGGGATGGCCTCGGGACAGCCTCGGGAGGGCCCTGGGGCAGCGCCTTGGGAGGGCCTCGGGACGGCTGGTGCCCCACATCCGCCCGCTGGGCTTCATACGCGGCGAATCATGGAAGTCATTGTTTTCCGGCCCTTTGCTGTTTCCGTGAACGGCGCATCGAATGACAAACCAGTCCCTGGCCGGTCCCGATGCGGCCAAGGCTCGACGAGTCCGGCTTGGGCAGTCATCGGCAGATAGATTGCAAACAACTGAATTGATATGAATTATTCATGTTCAAGGTCCAGCGAGAAGATGTGGGGCACGGGCAGGCCCTCGGGGCGGCCTTGGGAGCAGCCTCGGGACAACCTCCGGGGGGCCGAGATCCGCGGCCGGGCGGCCCCTACACGATGAAGCGGCGCCGGACGAGGGCGACGGAGAGGTAGAAGCCGGCCGCCGCGAATCCCGCGAGCGCCGCGAGGTGCGCGATCGGGTGCTCGACGGGGGCGCCCGTCGCGAGCGGGCGGACGAGGGCCACCGCATGGGTAAGGGGGAGTGCCTGCACCGCGTGCTGGACCGCCTCCGGCAGCGACCCGATCGGATAGAACACCCCGCACAGGATGAACATCGGGGTGATCACGAGGGTGATGTAGTAACTGAAGAAGTCGTATGACGGGGAGACCGCGCTCATCGCGAGGGCGGGCCCCGCGAAGGCGAGCCCGATGAGGAGGAGCAGCGGGATGCAGAGGAGGGCCTGCGCGCTCGCGACCGCCCCGAGCGCCGTGGCCACGATCAGGATCGACGCGCCCGAGATGCAGCCCTTGGTCGCGCACCAGAGCATCTCCCCGGCGACGATGTCGTCGACTTCGAGCGGGGTCGCGAGCATGCCGTCGTAGGTCTTCTGGGGAACCATGCGGGTGTACGCCGAGTAGATCCCCTCGTACGACGCGGAGGTCATGGCCGACGAGGCGATCAGGCCGGACGCGAGGAACGCGAAGTAGTCGATCCCGTCCATCTCTCCGATGAAGCGCCCGAGCCCGAAGCCGAGGCCGAGGAGATAGAGCAACGGCTCGCCGAAGTGGAACAGCATGTTCGACATCACCAGGCGAAGCCACACCCGGAAGTTCCGCCGCCAGACCATGAAGGCGAGCGAGCTCGGGGCGGGGAGGCGCCAGTGTCCGTGGGAGCGCTCTTCCACGTCCACGTCCGTCAGTCCCGCAGCTCTCGCCCGGTGAGCCGGAGGAACACGTCCTCGAGGTTCGCGGGCCGGTGGAGGTACTCGAGCTCCGGGTAGTCCGCGAGGCTCGCGAGCACCGCCCCGGGCTCGCTCGTATGGCAGTGCCACACGCCGTCCACCGTCTCGATTCGGGCATGCCGGATCAGCTCGGGGGGCGGCGGCCGATCTCCCGCCCGCACCTCGACCACACTCGGCTCGACCTCCTGCGCGACCAACGCCCGCGGCGCGTCTTCGGCGAGGATGCGCCCGCGGTCGATGATCGCGACCCGGTCGCAGAGCCGTTCCGCCTCCTCCATGTAGTGGGTGGTGAGCAGCACGGTGGTTCCGCGCTCGGCGAGCGCACGCAGGCGCGACCAGATGAGATGGCGGATCTGGGGGTCGAGGCCCGTCGTCGGCTCGTCGAGGATGAGGAGCCGGGGCTCGTTCACCAGGGCGCGGGCGATCACCAGGCGCCGGCGCATGCCGCCCGAGAGGGCCGGGATGCGGTCGTGCGCCCGTTCCTCGAGAGAGACGAACTCGAGAAGCGATTCGAGAAACGGCCGCAGGGGTCCGCGCCGGCGGCGCGGGAAGTAGGAGGCGTATACCTCGAGGTTCTCCATCACCGAGAAGTCGGGGTCCAGGTTGTCGTCCTGCGACACGACCCCGATCCGAGCCCGCACCCGGCGGCCCGCCGCGGGCATCGCCTCACCAAAGACGGTGAGCGTGCCGCCGCTCGGCGGCGAGTGCCCGAGGATCATGCGAAGGGTGGTCGTCTTGCCGGCTCCGTTCGGCCCGAGAAGCCCGAAGCACCCGCCCCGCGGCACGTCGAGATCGATCCGGTCAACGACCGGGACCGTGCCGAAGCGCTTGACGAGCCCCCGTGCCTCCACCACGAACGGACCGGATTCCGTCACCTCGTTCACCCTCCCCGCCCGGCGGCCGCGGCGCGGTGCCACACGGCGCTGCGGAATGCGCCGGGAAAGCCGTGCCCGTCCCCTTCCCGCCCCCGCTCTACCCCGGCTCCACCCCGGCTCCCGCCCACCAATGGCGCGCCCGAGCGCCCGACCCGCGGGCGAACGCGCCGCCCAATCGGCCCAACGACCCCCACCCCGGCATCCCGGGGCCGCTCCGCAGGACCATCGACGCACGTTTCGATCACCGGAGTACCACGCGCCCCGACTCGCGTCGACCAGCCCCTCCCCCCTGCGTGACTACAGGATAGTCCTACCCGGCATCGGACACCGGCTTGACTTCTCGCCGGGCGGGCGGGAAGTCTATTCCGTCTTCGTCACCGCTGGAGGGCCGCCGCCATGCAGACCCTGCCGATCATCGAGCTTCGCCGCATCGAAGCCAACATCATCCAGCCGATCTACAAGGAGATGGTGAAGGAGCTGGGCGAGGAGTCCGCCCGCCGGATCCTCGGTCAGGCGATCCGCCGCAACGCGATCGAGCAAGGACGCAGCCTCGCCGAAGCCTCGCCCGAGCCGCCCGGGATCGCGGCGTTCGCAGCCTTGCTCGAGCGCTGGAAGGCGAACGATGCGCTTCGCATGGAGACCATCGAGCAGACCGAGGAGCGGCTCGACTTCAACGTCACCCGCTGCCGGTACGCGGAGATGTACCGGGAGATGGGGCTCGGCGAGATCGGGGATCTCCTGTCGTGCAACCGCGACGGCGCGCTCTGCGAAGGCTACGACCCGCGGCTCGAGCTCAGCCGCACCCGGACGATCATGGGCGGCGACCCGCACTGCGACTTCCGTTATCGCTGGCGGAGCGAGGCGTCGGAATGAACGCCGACGCGCTTGGTATGATCGGGCTCGGGAGACATCACCATCGAACGAGGAGGGCTTCCAATGCCCCTTGATCAGGCAGTCCGGGAACGCATCGACGGCATCGTGGGTTCGGACCGCATCGTGCTCTTCATGAAGGGCACCCCGGCCATGCCGCAGTGCGGGTTCTCGGCCACGACCACCTCGATCCTGAACACTTTGGTCCCCGAGTACACGACCTTCAACGTGCTCGAGGACCCGGAGATCCGGGACGGCGTCAAGGCCTACTCCGAGTGGCCGACCATCCCCCAGCTCTACGTCGAAGGCGAGTTCATGGGCGGCTGCGACATCGTGCGCCAGATGTTCAACAGCGGCGAGCTGCACGATGCGCTCGGTCTCGATCCGCCGGACCGGACCCCCCCCGACATCCACGTCAGCGACACCGCGGCCGAGCTGATGCGGGACGCCCTTTCCGAACAGCCCGGCGTCGCCGTGCACCTTCGCATCGACGCGAACTGGCAGCACGGCTTCAGCCTCGCCCGGGTCGAGGGACACGAGGTCTCCGCGGAGTCGAACGGGGTGACGATCTACATGGATGTCGGAACCGCCCCGCGGGCGCGCGGTCTCTCCGTCGGCCTCGAAGAGAGTCTGACCGGGGTCACCCTCAAGGTCGACAACCCGAACGTCCCCGCGAACCCCTGAGGGCGCCCCGCCGCAGTCGCCGTGACCTCCAGGAGCATGGTTCCCGCTCCCTCGCCCTCCGTTCGCTGTCCCGGCGGGCGGAACGGCGCGGGGCGGGTTCGCGGTCGTGTTGCGCTCGGGAGCCGCCGCCATCCCCGAGCCCGCGCCCGGTGACGTCGGTGTGCTGGCCCCCACGCGAGCGAAGCCACCGACAGCGGCGTGGCCGTCGCCATAGCGCTCGGCGGCTGTAGGACCACGGCGAAAACCGGGCGACATACCCGAATGGCGGTAGATTATCGAGCCAGCGGGACGACCTCCGGCAAAAGATCGAGCAGTTGGACACGCAGATCAGGAAGCTGAAAAGGCGAACCCGATCACGAAGGCCAATTGGCGCGAGCGGCCGTACTATCTGTTCGACATTGCCATCCCGAGGATCACATGGAGGCGCAACGGGTTCCGAGACATACTTTTGGCCGGAAGCAGGCCGAGGAGATCTCCGTGGAGACCACCGCCAAGCTGTTCACCGATGGCCGCAGCCAGGCCGTCCGGATCCCCAAAGCCTATCAATTCGAGGGTGTCGACGAGGTCATCCTGCGTAAGGAGGGTGACGCATTGATCATCATACCCGCTCGCAAGAGCTGGACTTCCTTCGCCGACGAGGTGTCCAGGGCGGATGACGACTTCATGGCCGAGCGGCCCGACTTGATGGACGACCGCCGGGCTGTCTTCTGATGCGGTACATGCTCGACACGGACATTTGCAGCTACGTCATTCGGCGGCATGACCCCCGCCTGCTCGCGACCATGCAGACACGCACCCGTTCGGGGGCAGAGATTTCGATCTCGGCCGTCACCTACGCCGAGTTGAGGTCGGGCGCGGAGCGATCACGAAACACCGCCCGACACCACACGATGATTCAGTCATTCTGCGAGAGACCGAGTGGCGTGATGGCCTGGGGCCGCAGCACGGCGGACGCATACGCCCGCATTCAGGGCAAGCTGTTCGATGCCGGAGAACCCATTGGCCGGAACGACACCATGATTGCCGCCCACGCGCTGGACTTCGGCTGCATGCTCGTCACGAACAACGAGCGGCACTTCTCCAGGGTCAAGGGAATCGAGCTGGAGAACCGGCTACCCCCTTGACGCCTCCGGTCAGCGACGTTCGGGCGGCAAGTCCGGCGCCGGGTTGCGAGCTTCACGGAGTCGCGGTGCGATGGCGCGGCGAGCGCGATCGGTCCGAGCCGTGGGGCGAGCCGCACCAGTCTGCGACACGCTTGGGGGCCCCGTAGGTTCGACAGTCCGTCACCTCGTGAGCGACCCCGTATCGCGCCGACTCGAGACCTCGGACGAACGACCGAAAGGTCCGGGTAAGGGGAGCCCTCGCCGCATGTACTTGACTTGTTTTTTTGTCAATCTCGCGCCTGCTCAAGGTGTCTGGCGGAGCGTACCGGAAGCCTCGTCTGTCTGTTCAACGAGTTCGTTGACAACGTATCTGTTGACCCTGTAGGATTCAACGAATACGTTGAACACGGATAGAGCTGCCATGAGATCATCCACCGGCCGCTGGGTAAGCGGCGACGACTTCTTCGACCGTGAACCCGAGCTGGGACTACTGGAATCGCGGGTCCGTGGCGGCAACCACGTGCTCCTGACCGGGCAACGGCGGATGGGCAAAACCAGCGTTGCCCGAGAACTGTGTCGGCGGCTTGAATCTCGAGGGTGGACCTCGATCTTCGCCGATGTCGAAGGAGCGACCCGCCCGGAGGACGTGATCGCCGACATCACCGAGGCGGTACACCCGATCCGCTCGATATCGGCACGCTTCGCGGACACGATGAGGCGCTGGATCGACGAGAACGTTGAAGAAATCAGCGCGTCCGATTTTCGCGTGAAGGTCCGCGCCGGATTGAGTGAAAGCTGGCGGCGTCACGGAGACCGGATAATCGGCATTTGCGCCGATCACGACCGGCAGGTCCTTCTCGTCATCGACGAGCTGCCCATATTTCTCATGCGAATGCTCCGTGACGACGAGGGAGCACGACGCGTCGAGGAGTTCCTGAGCTGGCTGCGCGGCGTGTTTCAAAAACTTGACGGGAAATCACCGGCCCTCATCATATCCGGCAGCATCGGGCTGGCTCCCCTTGTCGAGAGGCTCGGCATACCCGACCGAATCAACTACCTCTATCAATTCCGCCTTGGGCCTTGGGATCGCGATACAAGCATCCAGTGTTTCCAACTCCTCGCCGACAGTAACGGACTTCGGACCGACGACGGAGTTGCCGGCGCCGTATACGAAGCGCTCGGCATCGGTATTCCGCATCATGTGCAGTCCTGTTTCGCACGCCTGCACGAGCTTGCAGTGATGCGAAATCTCGATCGCGTGACGACGGAGGATGTCGGCGAGATCTATCGAACCGAGCTTCTCGGGCCTTCCGGCCAGAGCGACCTCGTGCACTATGAGACCCGTCTCAGGAACGCATTGGACGAAAAAAGCTGCCGGATTGCCTTGGAAATTCTTGCCGAAGCGGCCACCCGGGACGTGTTTACGGGCCACGCGCGACGCTGCCTCGAACGCTGGTATTCGCCGGCGATCGAGGAAGCGTCCCGCCATATCGGGGAGGCGCTTGATGTCCTGATCCACGACGGCTACCTCGAAGCCGCTGACGATGGTCACCGTTTCCACTTCCGATTACTGAAGGACTGGTGGTCGGCACGCTTCCGTGACCACCACACTCCCCTTGAAAGCCGCACGTCGGACCAGGATTGAAGGGGTTTCCAATGAATGAAACGCTCGAACGGCCGCGGCAGATCCGCAAGTTCAATCCAGGGACGTTCCAGTCCGATGAGGAAGTGTTCAGCCAATTTGTGGTCAGGCACCGCGAGCTGGGAATCGTGCTGGATGTTCTCCGCAGCAATACCGGCTCACCGTCATGTCAGCACGTTGTGCTCATCGCCCCTCGTGGCTACGGAAAGACCATGATGCTGGCCCGCGTCGCGGCGGAGCTGCGCACCAACAGTGAGTTCTCCGAACGGCTGTTACCCGTCCGCTTCATGGAGGAAAGCCAGGAGATATTCAATCCGGCCGACTTCTGGCTTGAATCGCTATTCTACCTTGCCCGAGAGCGCGCGACGCGCGATCCTGGTCTCTCGCAGGAGTTGCGAGACGTGCATGCCGCCTTGGCGGGCGAATGGCAGGGCAGAGATCTGGAGGAGCGCGCTCGCGCTGCCGTGCTGGAGACAGCGGATCGGCTTGGAAAGCAGCTCGTGCTCATGGTCGAGAACCTGCAAGCGCTGTGCGGGGACGTGGATGACGACTTCGGTTGGAAGCTTCGCAAGGTATTGCAGTCGGAGCCCCAGATCATCCTGCTCGCCACCGCCACCAGTCGTTTCAAGGAGCTGGACAACGCGCAGCACGCGTTCTTCGAGTTGTTCCGGATTATGTGTCTGGATCCGTTGGATGCCGACGAGTGCGAGCGACTGTGGCAAATGGTGAGCAGCCACGCGGTGAGGGCAAGAGAGGTAAGGGCGCTGCAGATCCTGACCGGCGGTGACCCCCGCCTCCTGATTATCATGGGTGAATTCGCCCGGCATCGATCCCTGCGTCGGTTGATGGAGGAGTTGGTGAGGCTGATCGACGACCACACCGAGTATTTCCGCGGGCACTTGCAAGTTCTCGCAAAGGTCGAGCGCCGCGTCTATCTCGCCGTGATCGACCTCTGGCAACCATCAACCACCGCAGAGATCGCGGCGCGGGCACGAAAGGACGTTCGCGCCGTATCGGCCCTGCTCGGCAGGCTCGTCGAACGCGGCGCGGTGATCGTGCAAGGCAATGACAAAAGGCGGATGTATGCAGCCGCCCAACCCCTCTACAGCATCTACTACAAACTACGACGCGAACGCGACGAGGCAGCCATCGTCCGTAATCTGATCCACTTCATGGTGGTGTTCTACACCGGAACCGAACTGGCCGAGATGGCTGGTCGGCTGAATTCGGAGGCGGCGCAGTCGCCGGCCATCCGCGAAGGAGCCACACAAGGGCAGCTCGGCGAAACCCAAGCGGCGATGGCTACCAACGACGAGGTAGTCGAGCGATTCGGGGACAGTGATATGCTCGAGCTTCAGGTGGAAGTCGCCAAAGCGCTGGTCAACAAAACAATGACACAAGAACAGATCGGCGAAGCCCAAGCGGCGATTGCCACGTGCGACAAGGCGGTCGCATGTTTCAAAGACAGTGATGCGCCGGAAATAACGATACAGGTCGCGAGAGTACTAGGGGTAAAGACGAAAGCACTACTCGTTCGAGGAGATCTCTTAGCTGCCATGGAAGCTTTCCGTTCCATGTATGCCGCATTCGTTCCCGGTGACGAGATCGGGATGCGCCAGCTACTCGCGCTTGTGCCCGAATTGATCGCAGCCGGTGCCGCGGAGCGTGAATTGGTCGAGACCCTGTCCAATGACAGCGAGAAAGCCGACACGATCGTGCCGCTCGTCGTAGCCCTGCGCCAGCGTGCCGGCGAGGTGGTTCGTGCGCCGGGCGAAGTAGTGGAGATCGCCGCCGATATCGCCGCCGATATCCGCAAGCGAATCGAGGCGAAGGCAGGCTCTGCCGACACCGTCTCTCCCGGCACACCTTCCGCCTGACGTTGCTCGCGGTGATTCGTTTCGCTTCAGGACCTTGGCGTAGAAAGGCGTCCGTCGATATGATTGCCGCCCACGCGCTGGACTTCGGCTGCATTCTCGTCACGAACAACGAGCGGCACTTCTCCGGGATCAAGGGAATCGAGCTGGAGAACCGGCTACCGCTACCCTCTTGACGCCTCCGGTCAGCGACGTTCGGGCGGCGAGTCCGGCGCCGGGTTGCGAGCTTCACGCCGCCGCGGCGCCGCCGCGGCCCGGCCCTCCGCTGCCGGACTCAGTCGGTGAGGGACCGGCCGACGCGTTCGCGCAGCTCGCCGGTGGACGGGGCGCCGTCCTCGGAGTAGTAGCCGGCCGCCCGCTTGGCCGTGATCTCCACCTGCGCATCGTCGGGGACGAGCTCGGGCGGAATCGGGATCTGCTTCTCGATCGGGATCCCCTGCGCCTCGATCGCGTCGCGCTTCATGTCGCTCATGGACACGAAACGCTCGATGCGCCGGACCCCGAGCCAGTGCAGGGTGTCGGGCATGAGCTCCTGGAAACGCATGTCCTGAACGCCGGCCACGCATTCGGTGCGCTCGAAGTAGGTCTCCGCGCGGTCGCCGCCCGGTTGCCGCTTGCGCGCGTTGTAGACGAGAAATTTGGTGACCTCTCCGAGCGCCCGTCCCTCCTTGCGGTTGTAGACGACGAAGCCGGTTCCGCCTCCTTGCGCGGCGGCGATGCACTCCTCGATCCCGTGCGTGAGGTAGGGCCGGCAGGTGCAGATGTCCGAGCCGAACACGTCCGAGCCGTTGCACTCGTCGTGCACCCGGCAGGTCACCGCCGCCCCCGAACGGGCCGGCGCGCCGACGTCGCCGAACCCGTACACGGTGATCCCGCCGACCGGCGGGAGGAACATCTTGACGTCGGGACGGGTCACGAGCTCGGTGTACATGCTCCCCGACTCCTCGAACAGGGCGCGCCGGAGCTCCGCTTCCCCGATCCCGAAACGGGCCGCGACCCCAGGCAGATACCACACCGGCTCGATGGCCACCTTCGTGACCCGCACGTCCCCGGTCTCCGTCAGCACCTCGCCGTCCGGCGCCAGGCGGCCGGCCTCGATCGCGCTTCCGATCTCGGGCACCGTGAGGTGCGCCTTCGTGACCGCGATGGTCGGCCGAATATCCAGGCCGCTCGCGATCTCCTCGGCGAACGCCTCGCTCACCATGTGCCCCCAGGGATCGAACGACACGATGCGGTCGGGCTCCGACCACTGCGGGAAGGGTCCGATCCGCTCGGCGGGGGCCGTGTCCGTGAGGTCCGGCACGTGGACCGGATCGAGCCGCCCCACCGCCACCGCGAGCGCCCGGTAGAGCGAGTAGGGCCCGGCATGGGCACCGATGACGTTCCGGCGTGTGCCGTCGCGCACGCTCCCGAGCACCGGGCCGCGGGACTTCGGGTCCTCCGCCCCCCACTCGATGGCGATCGGTCTCGCGGCACCGTCCGGGTGCGACGACAGGCGGATATGGCGCCGCACCCGCCCGCGAGCCGGACCCGCGGCCCCTGCGGGGTCGGTCGCTGCGGGGGCGGCCCCTGCGACCGACGCCGGGGCGGCACTCCCCTGCCTCGCGGCCCCGCCGTAGTCCTCTGCGCTCATTCGACGCTCCCGCGGTTTGCACGCTCCGGGCAGCGGCATCCACCCGCGCAGGCGGGCACGCTAACCCGATCGGCCTCCGAGTGTCCGGGCCCGCCCGGCGCGAACCAGCCCGCCGACGATCCGGAAGCACGGAAAATAACCGATCCGCCGCCCCGTGCGCACCCTCCAGGCTCATCTCCGGATTGGAAAGGACTTCCCTCCCCCCGGGGCGCCGGCAATTCTCACTTTGCTCGTCGGGCTCCGCTCGCTCGTCTGCCGGTAGCCGCCGCCCTCGACACCGATGCGACCATCCTCACCCCCGGTCAGGCAATTCGGCGGTATCCTGTGAGTTGCCGTCGGCAGCGCCAGCTCGGTCGTGGCTACTGCCTCCGGCTCTCGAAGAGTCCGTGTTCGCGCCTCGCGGGCCGCGCCCTCGAGCATGCCCTCGATCATGCGCACGAGGCGCACGACGGGAAGAGACCCTCGCATGAAGGAAGCCGGCATTTGAACGTTATCGAGGACCCCGCCATCCGGACCCTCTGGACCGCCGAGGCGGTGCGGGAGCGCTCGCACGAGCTGCTCGACCTCGGCGAGCGGGGCGCGCTCGAGCATTTCTCGATCGACGGGAGCCGGCTCGACACCACGGCGCAGCTCGTGGCGGACATCACCCGCGAGCGCCATCCGGGCCTCCGGATCCCCCTGCACAGCCGCTGGCGTCACTTCGAAAGGTCGGACGGGTCCAGCCGCTGGGACGAAGCGGCGGGAGACGCCGGCCTCGCGGGAGCGGAGCGGGCCCGGAGTGCGGTCGAGCTCGCCGTCGTCAGCGTGCTCCTCGATGCGGGGGCGGGCCGCGCGTGGGGCTACCGCGACGAGACGACCGGAGAGCGGACCGGGCGCAGCGAAGGTCTCGCGCTTGCCACCTTCGATCTCTACCGCCGGGGCGCCCTCTCGAGCGACCCCGCCCGGCCGCTCCGGGCGGATGCCGGCGCCCTCCGTCGGCTGGACCGGGCCGCATTCGCACGCGCCTTTCAGATCGGTGAACGAAACCCGCTCGACGGCATCGGGGGACGGGTTCGATGCCTTCGCTCCCTCAGCCGCGCGGTGGGGGTGCGCCCGGAGTTCGAGCGGCCGGGCGGGGCCGGCCGGCGGCTCGGCCACCTCTTCGACCGGATCCGGGCCGGCGCCCCGGACGGTGAGGTGGCCGCCGGCGATCTCCTGCGCACGGTGCTGTCGGCGCTGCGCGCGGTCATCGGACGGGCGCTCGGCGACGTCTGGTTCCACCCCGCGCTCCGCCGCCCGGACGCGACCGACCGGCTCCTCCCCCTGCACAAGCTCTACCAGTGGCTCACCTGGTCGCTCATCGAGCCACTCGCGGAAGGCGGCGTCACCGTCACGGGGGTCCACGCGCTCACCGGTCTCGCGGAATACCGCAACGGGGGGCTGCTGCTCGACACGGGGGTCATCGCACCCCGGCGCCCTCTCCCCGACCGGGCGCTCTCCCCGGGCGATCCGATCGTGGTGGAATGGCGGGGGCTGACCGTGGCGCTGCTCGACCGGCTGCGGCCGCGGGTGGCCGGCAAGCTCGGCCTCGCGGAATCGGAGCTCTCCATCGGGCAGCTACTCGAGGGAGGCACGTGGTGGGCCGGGCGGCGCATCGCGCAGGACCGGCGGGAAGGGGGAATCTCCCCCATCCGCCTCGCGAGCGACGGCACGGTATTCTGACCCCGGCCGCGGCGGCCCGGGAGACAGCGGGAGCCAGCGGGAACCAGGAGAACGGAGACATCCCATGGCCGAAGTACGAGTCATCGACCACCCCCTCGTCCAGCACAAGCTCACCCTCATGCGGCGGAGCGACACCCCGACCGCCACGTTCCGAGCCCTGCTGCGGGAGGTCGCCCTCCTCCTCGGCTACGAGGTCACCCGCGATCTCGTGCTCGCCGAGGAGCGCATCGAGACCCCGCTCGAACCCATGACGGCGCCGGTCCTCGCGGGCAAGAAGCTCGTGCTGGTTTCGATCCTGCGCGCCGGAAACGGGCTCCTGGAGGGCATGCTGGACCTGATTCCGAGCGCCCGGGTCGGACACATCGGCCTGTACCGGGACCCCGAGACCCTCATGGCGGTCGAATACTACTTCAAGGTCCCGGAAGGGCTCGATGATCGCGAGGTCATCGCGATCGATCCGATGCTCGCCACCGCCCATTCCGCGATCGCCGCGGTGCACCGGCTGAAGGAGGCGGGCGCGAGGTCGATCAAGCTCGTGTGCCTGGTCGCGGCCCCGGAAGGGCTCGGGGCCTTCGAGCACGAGCACCCCGACGTGCCGGTCTATACCGCCGCCATCGACGAGCGGCTGGACGACCACGGCTACATCCGCCCCGGTCTCGGAGACGCCGGAGACCGTCTATACGGAACGAAGTGAGGGCGTCGAACCGCGTGGCGCCGAACCCGCACGGCCCGCTCGTCCGTCAAGCCATGGACGGAGCTCCCTTTCCCGTCACCTCGGGGGGCTCCCCGCCGCCAAGGCCTTGAGCTCGCCCGGCTCCGGGAACCGCCCGAGCGCCTTCTTGGAGAAGACGAGCCGGTCGTCCACCGTGACTTCGAACACGCCGCCGCCCGACTTGACGAGCTCCACATCCGCGCCGTGTTCCATGATCAGGTCATCTCTCGCGCTCACGGCGCGAGGCTCGTAGCCTCAAGCTCCGCAGTATTCGATCCGGACCCGCATCGCTTCTCGCTCCGTGGTTCGTGGTTCGTGGTTCGTGGTTCGTGGTTCGTGGTTCGTGGTTCGTGGTTCGTGGTTCGTGGTTCGTGGTTCGTGGTTCGTGTGCATAGCATAGCCCGGAGCCGAGCCCCGGGAAACCCCGAGTCCTGTCCCAGGAGACACGAGCCTGAACAGGTGGCGTCAATCCCGCCGGAGGCGATCCAGCAGTTCTCATTTTGGTGCCTGACTTCACCCTGAGCCGCAAGCCGTCTTCTCCTTGCGACTCGATCCGGGGCGGATCGACGGTCGTGCCGGTCCTGCGGCGGGACCCGACGAGCAAAATGAGAATTGCTGGAAGCAAGCCCGAACGCCTCGCAAGGGGGGACGGGCGAACGCTTACGGTTTACAATCGGCCCTGACCGCAATCGGGGGGGGTCGTTACGAACGTGGCAACCGAACCGTCGCGACGCCGAGACAGGAAACGTCGTGACGTGGCTCCTGCTCCCTGATGTGCAGAGGCGCTGAGGGGAATTGACAGCCTCGTCCAGGCCAGAGGCACCTTCGACGCACGAAAGTGGAGGGAGTAGCAATGACGAACAGCATCAGGGCTGACGAACTCCTGGAGAAGAACCCTGATGCCCGGGAGGTTTTCAAAAAAAATCAGGAAAAAATCGCGAATCTCCCGAAGGTAAAGAAACCAGGCTACCGGCTTGCAGTACCGTACGCAAATCGCCGGCGAACTTCGGACGTCGATCGGGACGAGCCGAGGCCGAAAGCGAGTTATACGATCCGATGATGTACCCGGTAGCCTGGGAGACATGGCCCGGACGATCGGGTTCGCCTGACGACATCGGGGACGCAGACCGGCGGAATCAGTCGAGGTGGCTGGCGAGCTCGGAGTCTTCCTTGCTCGTCAGCCAATGAGAAACCGCCGATGGCCGTACAGGGCGGATCGGGGGTTTCGGGATCATCGGAGGATGGTCTGGAGACTCGACATCGGAAACCGCACCATTGACGAGATGCGCGAGTCCATGTCCGGCGGCGAACCGGTCGGCTTTCGCTTCACCGACCGGCGCGGTGCCTGCGACTTCGTGAGACGGGCTCTGGTGCGTGTGGACCTGGCGGATTGAACAGGGGCGGATTGAACGGGGGCGGATTGAAATCGAGGGCCCTCGGCCCTCCGGAGCTACCCGATGAATCCGTTGATCTCCCGGAAGAGCCCCTCGAAGCGATCCAGGGTTTCATCGTCCATTGCCTCGGGGAGCTCCGCCGCCGGGCTTTCGAGAAGGAGTCGAGCCGGCAGATACCGGTTGAAACCGGTGCCGGTCACCGCCTCGATGCGCGCCACGATACTCCCCCGCCCGCAATCTCGAACCTCTCGACCACGGCCGCGCCGGAACGGTTCACCAGACCGAGGTAGAAATCATCGGCGAACAGGTCCTCGATATCGGCCCCCCGGTTCGGGGCGAAATCCTCGACGCCGACGACCTTGTATTCCGCGAGCATCTTCCGCCCGGCCGGTGAATCGAGCATCGTGGCCGGCGCCGAATCGTTCACCCGACCGTTCCGGGCGGACAGGTCCACCACCACCGCCCCGCGCGGCCCCGCACCGAGCAGGGCGACGGCCGCGGAGACCCCGGCCAGCCCCCCCGCCGGGACGACCGTCCAGCGCGGGTCGAGGCGCGCGCGGCCCCGTCGCTCGAGAAGACCGCTCATCACCGTCAGGAACACGTGGTCCGACGGCCTCTCGACGAGCAGGTTGCAGGGGCCGGTCAGGACGGCCCGAACCAGATCGAAACCCAGCGCGGTCTGCAGGGGGAGCCGGGTATCCCGCGAGCTGTCGAGGAAGTCATGGCTTACCCGGCTGCCGTCCTGGCCCCTGTCCTCCACCGTGCGAACGCGCCGCAGGCCGCCAGAGGCGAGCCCGAAGGGACCGGTCATCCTGCTTTACAAATTGCTGAGAGGGAGAGGCACGAGAGGGAGTGAGAAGGGAGGTCGAAAGTCTCGTTCAGGCTCGAGGACGGGCGCATGCCGGGTCTCGGCGACGGCGATGCGCAACTACGCCATCTCGACCATGCCTGGGCTTCCACCGGGCATGCGGGCCGCGGCCACGAGCGCGACGGCAAAGCGGCAGAATCGCAGGGGCGTTCGCCGGAGCCGGAAAAGACCCACGAGACCCGTGGGAGCGAGATGGAAATGCAGGCCGGAAGTGAACACGATGCGGGCCGCGTACCGAGAAATGCGGCCGCTGACGGGCGGATCGTCGAGGGTAGAACAGGTGAATTCAATCTTCACGGCAAGGGGCGGGCGGGCGGATCGATTGCGGGCCGAGTGCCAATCATGTATTCTGCATCACAAAACGGATGGAAATTCATGGGTCGACCCAAGGGCATAAACCTTCCAGCCCGCGTGAGTGTCAGTCTCGACGCTGCCACCTATGCCGATCTGTGCGCGATCAGCCGCCGTCACGATGTTTCCGCCGCGTGGGTGTTGCGCAGGGCGCTGGCGGAGTTCATTGAACGATACCGTAACGAAAGGCAGGCTGAGTTGCCCCTCGCCCGTCGCGTGACAACTCGCGCGGGCGGCCAATAGCAAGCACAAGCGGAGGCGATGCGAGTGCCGCACGGATCGACCGGGTATCGTCGAACGCACGGCGTCCGCGCCGCCCAGCTCGAGCTCCCGCTGGAGCGAGCCAAATCGGTGGTCGTCCCGCTCGCCGTCCGGCCGGGTCCGCGGGCGATCGAGGACGAGAGCTTTCCCTTCGAGGCATTGAGCGACATCGCGGAGATCGAGAGCTGGCGCAAGGAAATCAACCGGCCCCTTTACCACATCCACAAGTGGTGGGCGCAACGGCTAGGCACCGTGTTCCGCGCGATGGTCATCGGCGTGTTCGCTCCGAAGGGCGCCGATCTTCTCGAGCTGTTCCACCAGCCGGTGCGCATTCCGGACGCGATCGTTTTCGATCCTTTCATGGGGAGCGGCACGACGGTCGGGGAAGCGGCAAAGCTGGGCGCTCGCGCCATTGGCCGGGACATCAATTCCGTCGCGCACTTCCTCGTGAAGAACGCCCTGGCGGTTCACGATCGGAAGGCAATCCTGCGGGAGTTTCGCGAGATCGAACGCGACGTGGCCGAGCGACTGCGCCGATTCTACCGCACTCGGCTTCCCGACGGCGTTCAAGCCGACGTGCTCTACTATTTCTGGGTGAAGACCGTCGATTGCCCGGGCTGCAGCGACGCGGTCGATCTCTTTTCATCCTACGTCTTCGCCCGGCACGCCGATCCGAAGAAGAGTCCCCTGGTGACGGCCGTCTGCCCGCACTGCGGGGCCATCACCCGGATCAGCCACGATGCCTCTGCCACGCGTTGCCCCGGCTGCGCGCGAACCTTCGATCTCCGGTCCGGACCGGCCAACGGGCAGAGGGCCACGTGCCGATCATGCTCGCACGCGTTTCCGATCGCGAAGACGGTTCGGGAACGGAACCGGCCCCCTTCGCACCGGCTCTACGCGAAGCTCGTTCTCATGCCGGACGGAAGGAAGGAGTACCTCTCCGCGACGGACGAGGATCGCCGGCTGTATGCGGAGGCGGAAGACGCACTGAAAAAGCGCCCCCAGGCCTTTCCCGTCGTTCCGATCGCGCCCGGCTACAACACCGACCAAGCGCTCGGATACAACTACCGGCATTGGCACGAGATGTTCAACGCGCGGCAGTTGCTGTGCCTCTCGATCCTCGCATCGCGAGTCGCGGAGGTGGCTGACCCCGCTGTGCGCGACCTGTTCGCATGCTTGTTCTCCGGTATGCTGGAGTTCAACAATCTGTTCGCTTCCTACAAGGGCGAGGGGACCGGCGCGGTCCGCCACATGTTTGCCCACCATATTCTCAAGCCGGAGCGCGTCCCGCTCGAAGCCAACGTATGGGGCACGCCGAAGAGCTCGGGATCATTCTCCACGATGTTCGAGGGACGGCTCAAGCGGGCGCTCGATTACGCCGAGGATCCGTTCGAGCTCCGTCCAGGCAAACGCAACGGCCGGAAAGCGGGAGAGAAGGTCTTCGGGCTGTCCGAACGGATCGGCTTCCCCCTCGCGGTAGACTTCCGGGACTTCGCCGGCGGCGAGCGCATTTACCTTTCCTGCGGCGATTCGAGCGAGACCGACATTGCGGCCAGGTCGGTCGATGCGGTGCTGACCGATCCGCCGTTCTTCGACAATGTGCACTATTCGCAGCTGTCGGATTTCTTCCACGTCTGGCAACGGCACATCCTGGGTGCTGACGGGTATCGCCGGACCTGCACCACGCGCTCGCCGCGCGAGGTGCAGAGCGCGGACGCCGCCACATTTACGGATCGGCTGGGGGACGTGCTGGCGGAGGCATGTCGCGTTCTCAAGGACGACGGAATTCTCGCGTTCACATACCATCACTCCAGAGCCGAGGGCTGGCGGTCGGTGCTCGGGGCGCTCATAGCCGCAGGCTTCGGCATCACGGCGGTTCAACCCATGAAGGCCGAAATGTCGGTCGCCATGCCGAAGCGCCAAGCCAGGGAGCCGATCGACCTCGACGTCATCGTGGTATGCCGTAAACGCTCGGGGCTTCGAGCGTACCGGTGGAATGGCGATCTCCGGGATACCGTAATCCCTGCGGCGAGCCGGCAAGTGGCGCGGTTTCAAGATGCCGGTCGGCGCCTGAGCCGCAACGATGTCCGCGTCGTCGTCATGGCGCAGCTCATACGTCGGCTGTCGACGTCCCCCACGGTCGAGGGCGCGCTCGATGTGCTGAAGTCCAGCGACGACGAGATCGAGGCCTGTATCGATCGAATACACAGCGGCGGCAACGGCGTCGAAACCGTCGGCGTGACAGGGAACTGAACCGTGTCGAACGCGTCCGCGATCTTCAAGCTGTGCGTCCGGGCGATCCGCGAAGGCGAACTCATCGAGCGCGAAGGACGAAGCGGGAAGGGGGAAGCTCCCCCATCCGCCTCGCGAGCGACGGCACGGTATTCTGACTCCGGCCGCGGCGGCCCGGGAGCCAGCAGGAGCCAGCGAGAGCCAGGAGAACGGAGACATCCCATGGCCGAAGTACGAGTCATCGACCACCCCCTCGTCCAGCACAAGCTCACCCTCATGCGGCGGAGCGACACCCCGACCGCCATGTTCCGAGCCCTGCTGCGGGAGGTCGCCCTCCTCCTCGGCTACGAGGTCACCCGCGATCTCGTAGCGACTCGATCCGGGGTAGATCGACGGTCGTGCCGGTCCTGCGGCGGGGCCCGACGAGCAAAATGAGAATTGCTGGAGGCAAGCCCGAACTCCTCGCAAGAGGGGGACGGGCGAACGCTTACGGTTTACAATCGGCCCTGACCGCAGTCGGAGGTTTGTTATGAACGTGGCAACCGAACCGTCGCGACGCCGAGACAGGAAACGTCGTGACGTGGCTCCTGCTCCCTGATGTGCAGAGGCGCTGAAGAGGATGCTCCGGCATCGGCAGCCGGCTTGCTGGCAGCACCTCGTTCTTCGCCACTAGTGTCCCGTTCTCTCCGGCGGCGTCGCAAGGGCTGGTGACAAGTGGCTAGTAAGTCGCAACACTTCCGAGGGGGCCATTCGCTGTGAAGACTCAGTCCCCATCGCGAGGCACCCAGACCCCTCTGCGGCCTCGAGTCGTCGCATCAAGGCTGTGATGCTCCTTGTCCCTGTGCATATGCCTGGGCGACGAAGATTCGGCTCGACGAATCTGGTGCCCGAAGAAGAGGTATGGAAATGACTCCACCAATAGGAGCCAATCAGCTTATCGAAGAGCATTTGCTCGGATTTCTCGAGGCCATTGAGAAAGAGATGGAAGCGGATTGCCTGTTTTATACGGGGCAAATTGCATTCGGGGCAGATAGCCGAATCCGATACGCCGTCGAAGAAATTCCCAACCGACGCGAGAAGCTCGTATTCGTATTGGAGACGTCTGGTGGATATGCCGAAGACGTACGGCGTATCTCGGATACGCTCCGGCATCACTATGAGGAGGTGGCGTTTCTGATTCCTAGCCACGCCATGTCCGCCGGAACGATTCTGGCGTTGTCCGGGAATGAAATATGGATGGACTACTATTCTGTCCTGGGTCCAATCGATCCGCAAGTCATCAGCAAGGACGAGCGACAGTTGGTTCCGGCCCTTGGATATCTGGAACGGTACAATGAGCTGATGAAGAAGGCAGATGCCGGCGAGGCGAGTGCCGCAGAACTACAGATATTACTGCACTTCGATCAGGGAGAGTTATACGCATACATTCAAGCACGCAATTTATCGTTGAATCTCGTCGGAGAATGGTTGGCGAGGTACAAGTTCAAGAACTGGAACAGAACCGCGACGAGAAAAATACCCGTCTCGGAAGAGATGAAGAAAGAAAGAGCAATTGAGATCGCCAATGATCTCAACAAGATACAGA
The DNA here is from genome assembly GCA_965214795.1 of Gammaproteobacteria bacterium. Taxonomy (GTDB): domain Bacteria; phylum Pseudomonadota; class Gammaproteobacteria; order HK1; family HK1; genus JAJDXW01. Next base: position 38,214 of record OZ243976.1, read on the forward strand.
AATGGAATTCACATGGAATCGGGATAAGCATGCACCGGCTCCGTGAAGAACTCAACCTTCACATTGACGATTTCGGAGCGAACGAAAAACTGAGACATCCGGTCCGCAACTACCACAGACTTGTGGTAGACTATGCAGGGAAGATGGGAATTGACAGCCTCGTCCAGGCCAGAGGCACCTTCGACGCACGAAAGTGGAGGGAGTAGCAATGACGAACAACATCGGGGCTGACGAACTCCTGGAGAAGAACCCTGATGCCCGGGAGGTTTTCAAAAAAAATCAGGAAAAAATCGCGAATCTCCCGAAGGTAAAAAAGACGGGCTACCGGCTTGCAGTACCGTACGCAGGTCGCCGGCGAACTTCGGACATCGATCGGGACGAGCCGAGGCCGAAAGCGAGTTATACGATCCGATGATGTACCCGGTAGCCTGGGAGACATGGCCCGGACGATCGGGGTTCGCCTGACGACATCGGGGACGCAGACCGGCGGAATCAGTCGAGGTGGCTGGCGAGCTCGGAGTCTTCCTTGCTCGTCAGCCAATGAGAAACCGCCGATGGCCGTACAGGACGGATCGGGGGTTTCGGGATCATCGGAGGATGGTCTGGAGACTCGACATCGGAAACCGCACCATTGACGAGATGCGCGAGTCCATGTCCGGCGGCGAACCGGTCGGCTTTCGCTTCACCGACCGGCGCGGTGCCGGCGACTTCGTGAGACGGGCTCTGGTGCGTGTGGACCTGGCGGATCGAACGGGGGCGGATTGAAATCCGGTGCCCTCGACCCTCTGGAGCTACCCGATGAATCCGTTGATCTCCCGGAAGAGCGCCTCGAAGCGATCCAGGGTTTCGTCGTCCATTGCCTCGGGGAGCTCCGCCGCCGGGCTTTCGAGAAGGAATCGAGCCGGCAGATACCGGTTGAAACCGGTGCCGGTCACCGCCTCGATGCGCTCCACGATACTCCCCCCGCCCGCAATCTCGAACCGCTCGACCGCGGCGGCGCCGGAACGGTTCACCAGACCGAGGTAGAAATCGTCGGCGAACAGGTCCTCGATATCGGCCCCCCGGTTCGGGGCGAAATCCTCGACGCCGACGACCTTGTACTCCGCGAGCATCTTCCGCCCGGCCGGTGAATCGAGCATCGGGCGCGGCGCCGAATCGTTCACCCGACCGTTCCGGGCGGACAGGTCCACCACCACCGCCCCGCGCGGCCCCGCACCGAGCAGGGCGACGGCCGCGGAGACCCCGACCAGCCCCCCCGCCGGGACGACCGTCCAGCGCGGGTCGAGGCGCGCGCGGCCCCGTCGCTCGAGAAGACCGCTCATCACCGTCAGGAACACGTGGTCCGACGGCCTCTCGACGAGCAGGTTGCAGGGGCCGGTCAGGGCGGACCGAACCAGATCGAAACCCAGAGCGGTCTGGAGGGGGAGCCGGGTATCCCGCGAGCTGTCGAGGAAGTCATGGCTTACCCGGCTGCCGTCCTGGCCCTTGTCCTCCACCGTGCGAACGCGCCGCAGGCCGCCAGAGGCGAGCCCGAAGGGACTGGTCATCCTGCTTTACAAATTACTGGTCATCCTGCTTTACAAATTGCTGATACGGAGAGGCGCGAGAGGGAGTGAGAAGGGAGGTCGAAAGTCTCGTTCAGGCTCGAGGACGGGCGCATGCCGAGTCTCGGCGACGGCGATGCGCAACTACGCCATCTCGACCATGCCTGGGCTTCCACCGGGCATGCGGACCGCGGCCACGAGCGCGACGGCAAAGCGGCAGAATCGCGGGGGCATTCGCCGGAGCCGGAAAAGACCCGCGAGACCCGTGGGAGCGAGATGGAAATGCAGGCCGGAAGTGAACACGATGCGGGCCGCGTACCGAGAAACGCGGCCGCTGATGGGCGGATCGTCGAGGGTAGAACAGGTGCATTCAATCTTCGCGGCTAGGGGCGGGCGGGCGGATCGATTGCGGGCCGAGTGCCAATCATGTATTCTGCATCACAAAACGGATGGAAATCCATGGGTCGACCCAAGGGCATAAACCTTCCAGCCCGCGTGAGTGTCAGTCTCGACGCTGCTACCCATGCGGATCTGTGCGCGATCAGCCGCCGTCACGACGTTTCCGCCGCGTGGGTGTTGCGCAGGGCGCTGGCGGAGTTCATTGAACGATACCGTAACGAAAGGCAGGCTGAGTTGCCCCTCGCCCGTCGCGTGACAGCTCGCGCGGGCGGCCAATAGCAAGCACAAGCGGAGGCGATGCGAGTGCCGCACGGATCGACCGGGTATCGTCGAACGCACGACGTCCGCACCGCCCAGCTCGAGCTTCCGCTGGAGCGAGCCAAACCGGTGGTCGTCCCGCTCGCCGTCCGGCCGGGTCCGCGGGCGATCGAGGACGAGAGCTTTCCCTTCGAGGCATTGAGCAACATCGCGGAGATCGAGAGCTGGCGCAAGGAAATCAACCGGCCCCTTTACCACATCCACAAGTGGTGGGCGCAACGGCTAGGCACCGTGTTCCGCGCGATGGTCATCGGCGTGTTCGCTCCGAAGGGCGCCGATCTTCTCGAGCTGTTCCACCAGCCGGTGCGCATTCCGGACGCGATCGTTTTCGATCCTTTCATGGGGAGCGGCACGACGGTCGGGGAAGCGGCAAAGCTGGGCGCTCGCGCCATTGGCCGGGACATCAATTCCGTCGCGCACTTCCTCGTGAAGAACGCCCTGGCGGTTCACGACCGGAAGGCAATCCTGCGGGAGTTTCGCGAGATCGAACGAGACGTGGCCGGGCGACTGCGCCGATTCTACCGCACTCGGCTTCCCGACGGCGTTCAAGCCGACGTGCTCTACTATTTCTGGGTGAAGACCGTCGATTGCCCGGGCTGCGGCGACGCGGTCGATCTCTTTTCCTCCTACGTCTTCGCCCGGCACGCCGATCCGAAGAAGAGTCCCCTGGTGACGGCCGTCTGCCCGCACTGCGGCGCCATCACCCGGATCAGCCACGATACCTCTGCCACGCGTTGCCCCGGCTGCGCGCGAACCTTCGATCTCCGGTCCGGACCGGCCAACGGGCAGAGGGCCACGTGCCGATCGTGCTCGCACGCGTTTCCGATCGCGAAGACGGTTCGGGAACGGAACCGGCCCCCTTCGCACCGGCTCTACGCGAAGCTCGTTCTCATGCCGGACGGAAGGAAGGAGTACCTCTCCGCGACGGACGAGGATCGCCGGCTGTATGCGGAGGCGGAAGACGCGCTGAAAAAGCGCCCCCAGGCCTTTCCCGTCGTTCCGATCGCGCCCGGCTACAACACCGACCAAGCGCTCGGATACAACTACCGGCATTGGCACGAGATGTTCAACGCGCGGCAGTTGCTGTGCCTCTCGATCCTCGCATCGCGAGTCGCGGAGGTGGCTGACCCCGCTGTGCGCGACCTGTTCGCATGCTTGTTCTCCGGTATGCTGGAGTTCAACAATCTGTTCGCTTCCTACAAGGGCGAGGGGACCGGCGCGGTCCGCCACATGTTTGCCCACCATATTCTCAAGCCGGAGCGCGTCCCGCTCGAAGCCAACGTATGGGGCACGCCGAAGAGCTCGGGATCATTCTCCACGATGTTCGAGGGACGGCTCAAGCGGGCGCTCGATTACGCCGAGGATCCGTTCGAGCTCCGTCCAGGCAAGCGCAACGGCCGGAAAGCGGGAGAGAAGGTCTTCGGGCTGTCCGAACGGATCGGCTTCCCCCTCGCGGTAGACTTCCGGGACTTCGCCGGCGGCGAGCGCATTTACCTTTCCTGCGGCGATTCGAGCGAGACCGACATTGCGGCCGGGTCGGTCGATGCGGTGCTGACCGATCCGCCGTTCTTCGACAATGTGCACTATTCGCATCTGTCGGATTTCTTCCACGTCTGGCAACGGCACATCCTGGGTGCCGACGGGTATCGCCAGACCTGCACCACGCGCTCGCCGCGCGAGGTGCAGAGCGCGGACGCCGCCACGTTTACGGATCGGCTGGGGGACGTGCTGGCGGAGGCATGCCGCGTTCTCAAGGACGACGGAATTCTCGCGTTCACGTACCATCACTCCAGAGCCGAGGGCTGGCGGTCGGTGCTCGGGGCGCTCATGACCGCAGGCTTCGGCATCACGGCGGTTCAACCCATGAAGGCCGAAATGTCGGTCGCCATGCCGAAGCGCCAAGCCAGGGAGCCGATCGACCTCGACGTCATCGTGGTATGCCGTAAACGCTCGGGGCTTCGAGCGTACCGGTGGAATGGCGAACTCCGGGATACCGTAATCCCTGCGGCGAGCCGGCAAGTGGCGCGGTTTCAAGGTGCCGGTCGGCGCCTGAGCCGCAACGATGTCCGCGTCGTCGTCATGGCGCGGCTCATACGTCGGCTGTCGACGTCCCCCACGGTCGAGGGCGCGCTCGATGTGCTGAAGTCCAGCGACGACGAGATCGAGGCCTGTATCGATCGAATACACAGCGGCGGCAACGGCGTCGAAACCGTCGGCGTGACAGGGAACTGAACCGTGTCGAACGCGTCCGCGATCTTCAAGCTGTGCGTCCGGGCGATCCGCGAGGGCGAACTCATCGAGCGCGAGGGACGAAGCGACAAGGAGTTTCCCTTCCAGAACTGGTTCAGGAAGCGTCTCGATGCGCTCGGACTGCATCATGATTCGCCGGGCCGCAACTCATACCCCGACTTCCGGCTGGTGCGGCACGCCGAGGGCTACGAGCTCACGGGCCTGGCCTATCCGGGACGAGACGCCAGCTACGACTGCAACAGCCAAGTGCCGTGCGGGGAGCACAACGGGAGGCAGGTCTATTACGTGTTTGGGCGCTACCCCGCCAAGCCGGACGGCAATCGCTATCCGGTGCTGGATCTGGTCGTTTGCCACGGCAGCTTCCTCAATGCCGACAACACCTATGTACACAGGAACAGGAGCTTCCGGGGTTTCGGAATCTATGGCGATATTCTTGTGCGCGACCGCAAGATGTACGTTGCTCCGACACCGTTTGCGCTGGCCGAAGGGACGGCCCACCGGCGAACCCTGATTTTGCCAGTCGGGCATCCAGTGGATGGCGGTCTGGCGGAGCTCGGCTCGCTGGTCCGTCGCGAGGTGGAGAAAGTCGTTACAGCCTATAGCTTCGATCTTCTCGCCAACGAAATCGAGACCAGGCTCGTCGATAACCCCAATGCGGGCCGAGAGCATGTGTTCAAAGCGTACCGGGTTCTCGACGATCCGCCGGACCCCGTGACGCTGCGCGGCAGGGCCCCGCCCCTCAAGATAACACGCAGCGCCTGACAGCGTGACCGGGACGAATGCCGATTTCCTTCACGCCGATCGCCAACGGGAGCTCGTGGGCTGGCCATGACTGGTCCATCGACGACGACGACGCACTGGCCGATCTTGTCGCCCACGTCGCTTTCGGCCAGTACCGTCACGCCTTGCATATCCTGACCGAGACCGATTGCGGCGAGGCCGCGCCGGCTCCGACCGCGCTTCAGGGCGCGCGCCAGCTTCTCACGGTGCCGGTAGGCGCCGATCCCTGGCACCGCGATGGGTGGCTGTTTCAGGTCGTGTCATGGATCGCCGCACACATCCAGGGCCACGCCTCATTGATCGCGCCACCGCATATGCAGCACGCAGAGAAAGGCTTCGACGGGATCCATGTTCACATTGACGCCGTAACGCAAGCGGTCCGGTCGGTCGTCATCTGCGAGGACAAGGCGACGGAGCATCCGCGAGACACGATCCGTAATAGCGTCTGGAAGGAGTTTGCGTCTCTGGAGAAGGGCGCACGAGACCATCTCTTGGTCGCCAAGGTCAGCACGCTTCTGGAGACCCGGCCCGAACTCAATCCCGATCAGGCAGTTCAGCAAATCCTCTGGAAAGAGACACGGGCATTTCGCGTTGCGATCACCGTCGATGACCTCCACGGCGACAGGGCCGGTCGCGAACGACTTTTCAAGGGCTATCGTAAAATTGTGGGTGGCGATGTTTCGCGCCGCCGTGCCGAGACTCTTTATCTCGATGACTTGCGTTGCTGGATGGAACGCGTCGCGGAAAGGGCATTGAGCGTGGTAGAGGAGATGGAGGCGGCCGATGTTTGACCCGTCGACCGCCGACCTTATCCGCGGAACGCCACCTCTTGAGGGACTTGACCGGGACAGCTTGCCGGAGTGGTTGTCGGACTGCTACGCCCGGATCGCTATCGCGCGGTTGCGGCTACGGGCTGGCGAGATCGACGATGATGGAGAGCTCGATGCGCTGATCGGCCGCACCCGACGCCTCGCGTCCACCAACGAGGCTCTGGTGTCGGTATCACCTGACCGGGAGGACCGGGCGGCGGCGGCGTTTGTCGCGGCAACGGCCCACCAACTCGTTTTCAACGCGGAGCGTATCCGCGCACCGGATGGTTCGCCCTCGTTTCTCGACACACAGAGTGTGTCGCCGGACATCGCGGCGATGCTGCTCTTTCTGGTGGCGGAGGCATCGACAGACGCCATCGAAATAGCGCGGGGGATTCGATGTCAAACAGAGAATCAGGTGAAGCACTCGCTGATTGGCGCCTTGAAGGCGCTCGCCGAGGGCCGTCTGTTCGACATTTCGGGGATCGTCCTTCCCCGTCCCTCGGCGGCGCGGCGTCCCGGCGTGGCCGACACCGCCGCGTCGGCCTTGTACCTCGCTATCCTGAAGGGAGTGCAAGCACTCGCGGCCGGGATGCTCGCGGCCGATGATCCGATGGCCGGAGACGATCCGATTGGGGCCTTTCGTAAGGTCCGATCCCTCAGCACCGAAACCGGCGACTTCGATGTGCATGGCTTGGGCAGCGGACCGGTAAACGCATTTTCCGGCCCTGGTCACTTGGCTTCGATCCTGATCGCGGTCGCTGGTGACATGAGGTATAGCGCGATGGTCTCAATCCGGCCACCGGGTGGGGTCGATCCCGGCCGATGGCGTGCAAATGTCGAACACATCGCGAGAACCCGTCCCTTTCTTTGGCGCAATCACCGCGAGGCAATCGATTGCGGTTACCTCGAACAAGGTGTTTCCGCGGCCGTCGGCTTTCCCACGGGCGCGGGAAAATCAACTCTTGCGGAACTGAAGATCGGCGCGGTGCTTCTGACTGGAAAGACCGTGTTTTTTCTGGCTCCAACGCACGCCCTCGTAGATCAGACCCGGAACATGCTCGCTCGCGCGTTTCCGAAAGCTCGAGTCCAGCACGAACGGGGCGATGAACTCAGTTTTCTGAGCGGAGAGGATACGCTACCCGACATCCTGGTGATGACTCCCGAAGCCTGCTTGGCACGGATGACCCTCGATGCTTCGATCTTCGAAGGGACCGGGCTTCTGGTGTTCGACGAATGTCATCTTCTGCATCCGAATGACGGTACGTATGATCGGCGGGCACTCGATGCGATGCTCTGCGTCCTGAATTTCGCTCGGCTTGCGCCCGGAACCGATCTTCTTCTGCTCTCGGCAATGATGAGGAATACCAAGGAGGTCGCCGATTGGCTGAAGGATCTGACCGGTCGGCGGTGCCTTGCCCTGTCCTTGTCCTGGAAGCCCACCCGGCAACTGCGGGGCAGCGTCGTCTATCAGGATCGAGACATTTCCGAGTTGAACGCCGTGCTCGATCGCAAACAGCAAGCGGCCAGAACCAGAAGTATTCCGACCTCGGCGAGACAAGCAGTACCCGCGCAACCGTTCGGGTTGTTCAGCCTGAAGCAAACCTGGGCGACGAGAGCGAGGGACGACTACGCCTTGTTGCCACTCCTCAACGAGACACCGCTCCTCGGCATCAACCGATTCTGGAGATTGACGCCAAATTCGGGCGAAGTGTCGTCGGCGATTGCCGCCGCGGCCGCCAGATCCAGCATCAAGGTACTGGTGTTTTTCCAGACGATTCGAAATGCGGTCGGTACATCGAAAAAGGTTTCCAAGCGTCTCGATTCTGTGGATATTCCGCTCTCCGAGTACGAGCGGGCGCTTTACGATACGGCGGCATTGGAGCTCGGCGGTACCGAGTATCTCTATCTTGCCGTAAACGCGGGGAGCGTCGAGAGCCTATCCGCTGTCCACCACGGCTTGCTCTTGCCCGAGGAACGCCGACTCATCGAAGCACTCTACAAACGCGGGGACGGCATTTCAGTCCTGACGGCAACCTCGACGGTGGCGCAGGGGATGAACCTGCCGAGTGAACTCGTCATCATTGCCGAAGATAGTCGGTTCGACAAGGAGAACAGCAAACGCGAGACTCTCAAAGCCCAGGAACTTCTCAACGCCGCAGGTCGCGCCGGGCGTGCTGGTCTAAACGCGAACGGCATCGTCCTCGTCGTTCCCGGCAGGGTGGTAGCGATCGACGATGACGAAACAAAGCCAGTGATCGGTTCGCACTGGGAAACGTTACGCGAGATATTCGGGCAATCGGACCAATGCCTCGACATTGACGATCCGCTGACCGCGGTACTCGACCGCGTGCATGCGAACGTAGGCAACACGGGCGCATTGGAGCGATATTGCATCGTCAGGCTCGCCGGCGACGGCGTGAATGAAGGATCCAGCGCGGGGCTTGCACGCGTCATTAGCCAATCGTTCGGAGGGTTTCGGGCTCGCCGTCGCGGGGATGAGAACTGGCTGCGGTCACGAACCGAGGCAGCAGCAGGACTCCTTGTACGTGGGGAGATCGAGAACGGCGATGAAGTCGCTTTCCTTGGGATGGCGGCGACAACCGGTCTACCGGTCAATGTGATTGCGAGTCTCGCTGAGCATCTCGCGGTGGCTCCGTCTCAGGACGCATCGATCAGCCGATGGCGGTGTTGGTTCTTTGAATGGCTAGCCGACGATCCGGAGCTTCTTGAACAGATATTGCGACCGGACGATCTCAAAAATCTGTTTGGGAATCCATTCAACAAGATAGAGGATGTGAAACAACGATCCGCTTACGCCTTGCCACTCTTGAACGATCTTGCCCGTCTCTGGATGGGCGGTCGACCGCTTCGCGACCTGGAGATCGCGCTCGGCGTCAGACCCGAGAAACTCAAGACTTGTGACGGTGCCCGGAAATTTGTTGTCAGAATTGTCCCAAATCTTGCTTACCCATTCAGCCTGCTCCCGATGCTGGTGCAACATGTTGCAGAAGAAAACGAGCGTGAGATCGTCCCGGTCTCATCAGCGCTCGCACAGCTCGGACAATGTGTCAGGCGCGGCTTCGATAGTCACGAAAAGGCCGCTCTGAACTACCTCCTTCGAAAGGAACATTTGTCTCGCAGGATGCTGCATGATCGCTTCAAGGCGATCCGGCCTCATCTCAATGCCGCGCTACCCGAGGAAACTTGGGAGGACACGCTCGTGCGTGTACGGGCGGCGATGGACGCCGCGTGAGAGGCCGAGCTTGGCGAGAAGCCGTTTGGGAGGAATCTCCAAAACTTGACTCTGTTGTAACCGGATCACGGCGGGACGAAGCGTAAGGAAGCTGGTTTTACCATCAAAGGAAGGGGACTTATACGCCTAACATAGAATGGACTGGCTGCTGCAACGCCAAGGGGCGATCGAAGGGCGGCTGGCCAAGCGGCATTTCACCGACGGCACCTTGGTGCTCTGCGACGTCACCTCGACTTGGCTCGAGGGGTGCTGCTGCCTGCTGGTGGCCACGGCTGCTCGCGCGACACCAAGCGTGACAAGGCACTCGACCTGCTCGGACTGGGGCTGTAGCGTACCCGGTACCGGATCTCCACAAACGGACGATGGTTCAAATGAACCAATGAGTTACGTCAATATCTGTCCCGGAAGTCCGGGTTAGCCAATGAGAAACCGTCAATGGCCGTACAGGACGGATTGGGGGTTTCGGGATCATCGGCAGGACTCTCCCACGCTGGCCGATCATCCGCACGGGGTTGGCCAGAGTGCCCTCGGGGGGGCCTGCGGGCCGCGTGGATGGAGCCGATTGGCCCGATCGCGCGCGGCGGGCGCCATCCCGGCCCCTCGTTTCCATCACGAGCCGTAGCGTGGGATGACCCTGGGATCATCGGAGGATGGTCTTGAGACTCGACATCGGAAACCGCACCATTGACGAGATGCGCGAGTCCATGTCCGGCGGCGAACCGGTCGGCTTTCGCTTCACCGACCGGCGCGGTGCCTGCGACTTCGTGAGACGGGCTCTGGTGCGTGTGGACCTGGCGGATTGAACGGGGGCGGATTGAAATCGAGGGCCCTCGGCCCTCCGGAGCTACCCGATGAATCCGTTGATCTCCCGGAAGAGCCCCTCGAAGCGATCCAGGGTTTCATCGTCCATTGCCTCGGGGAGCTCCGCCGCCGGGCTTTCGAGAAGGAGTCGAGCCGGCAGATACCGGTTGAAACCGGTGCCGGTCACCGCCTCGATGCGCTCCACGATACTCCCCCCGCCCGCAATCTCGAACCGCTCGACCGCGGCGGCGCCGGAACGGTTCACCAGACCGAGATAGAAATCATCGGCGAACAGGTCCTCGATATCGGCCCCCCGGTTCGGGGCGAAATCCTCGACACTGACGACCTTGTATTCCGCGAGCATCTTCCGCCCGGCCGGTGAATCGAGCATCGGGCGCGGCGCCGAATCGTTCACCCGGCCGTTCCGGGCGGACAGGTCCACCACCACCGCCCCGCGCGGCCCCGCACCGAGCAGGGCGACGGCCGCGGAGACCCCGACCAGCCCCCCCGCCGGGACGACCGTCCAGCGCGGGTCGAGGCGCGCGCGGCCCCGTCGCTCGAGAAGACCGCTCATCACCGTCAGGAACACGTGGTCCGACGGCCTCTCGACGAGCAGGTTGCAGGGGCCGGTCAGCACGACCCGAACCAGATCGAAACCCAGCGCGGTCTGGAGGGGGAGCCGGGTATCCCGCGAGCTGTCGAGGAAGTCATGGCTTACCCGGCTGCCGTCCTGGCCCTTGTCCTCCACCGTGCGAACGCGCCGCAGGCTCGCCGGAGCGACCATGAAGGGAGAATGGGTGGAATAGACGACCTGGTGCGCGGGCGCGAGCCGCTCGTCGATGAAGCGCAGCAGATCGTCCTGCCCCGATGCGTGCAGACCGAGACCCGGTTCATCCAGCAGCAGGATCGTCCTCTCGCGCCGCCTGAACTCGGAGAAAGCCGCGAGAAAGGAGAAGAACCAGGTGAAGCCCTGGGAGCGTTCGTTGAAGTTCAAGGAGATCCCGTGGCGCCGGTTACGGATGCGAACGTCGATGAACGGCGCCCGGGGGTCGGTTCCCCGGCCGCCGAGGTCGATGTCGAACTCGACGGAGAGGTCCCGGTTCTGGCTCCAGTACTCGAAGACTTCGTCGGCGAGCTGGTTGCCCACCGCCTCCAGGGACGCTCTCCGGGCTTCGTAGTCGTCGCTCGTGAAGTCCGCCGCATCGACCCCCGCGAGCCGCATCAGGGCGAGCGCGGTTCGCTCACCGGGCTCCAGCGCCCGCCCGTCGCCGGCCCCCTGCAACGCGGGGATGGAGACTCGCCCGGACATCACGCTGTATTCGTCGAAGTAGAGGAACCCCGGGAGGCGGCTCTCCACGATCTCCCGAACCCGGGATTCGAGGTCCGGTCGCGGGGGTTCGGGCTCCCCGTCGTCCCCGGAGGGACCGCCAGAGTCACCAGGGTCACCAGAGCCACCAGGACCACCAGCGTCGCCAGCGTCGCCAGGGTCGGAAAGCGCGAGGGGACCGCCGTGCTCGACGTCGCTCTCCCCGCGACAGTCGATCGCCCAGACCCGCTCGTTCTCGTACGTCCTTGCCACGGTCACCAGGCGCGACGCCAACACCCCCTCGCCGCACGCCTCCTCCACCGCGCGAACGTCCTCGTCCTCCAGCTCGAACGTCGCGGTGACGGGGCGGACGGCCGGCACCCGGTCCTTGTCCCGGGCGTAGCGGCGGCGAGGGTAGTCCCGCAGCCCGACGAACGTTTCCGGGTGCCCGGTCGACAACGGGTTCAGACGGTAGAGCGCCTGGAGCACCGCGGACTTCCCGCTCTCGTTCATGCCGACGAGGCAGGTGACGTCGTCCTCGATCCTCACCTCGCCCGAGTCTCCGACGTTCTTGAATTCCCGGATCCGGATCGATCTCAGAATCACTTTGGACCTCCAGTGCAGGGTAACGGAACCGGAACGGCCGAGGGATCGGGACGCCTCGGACCGGTTCTCGACACGACGGCCACGAATGACCGGCTCAGGCGATGGACCGCGTCGTCCAGCCGGGCGGCAAGCTCCCCCGGATGTGCGATCACGGTGCGGGGCCCCTTCTCTCTCTCCGCCGCCCGCTCGGCCATCTCGCCGATCGAGCCGGTCGATCGGACCGAGGCGGTGAGGCGGCGCGCGACGGCGGCAAGCTCCCCCGGGTGTTCGATCACGGTGCGGGGCCCCTTCTCTCCCTCCGCCGCCCGCTCGGCCATCTCGCCGATCGCGCCGGTCGATCGGACCGAGGCGGTGAGGCGGCGCGCGACGGCGGCAAGCTCCCCCGGGTGTGCGATCACGGCGCGGGGCCCCTTCTCTCTCTCCGCCGCCCGTTCGGCCATCTCGCCGATCGCGCCGGTCGATCGGACCGAGGCGATGAGGCGGCGCGCGACGGCGGCAAGCTCCCCCGGGTGTGCGATCACGGCGCGGGGCCCCTTCTCTCCCTCCGCCGTCCGTTCGGCCATCTCGCCGATCGCGCCGATCGATCGGACCGAGGCGGTGAGGCGGCGCGCGGCGGCGGCAAGCTCCCCCGGATGTGCGATCACGGTGCGGGGCCCCTTCTCTCCCTCCGCCGCCCGCTCGGCCATCTCGCCGATCGCGCCGATCGATCGGACCGAGGCGATGAGGCGGCGCGCGACGGCGGCAAGGGCAAGGGCAGTGGCGATAGCGACGGCGACGGCGACGGCGATGACGGGGACCGGGAACGGGACGGGAACGGCGCTCACGAGACCCACGGTCCCCGGCCGGCCTGGTGGGCCTGGTGGCCGCACGGCTCGTCGTCCGGGCGATGGCGCGGCGCGCTCATCGGCTTCGTTCGAGAGCCCTCGCGTCGGCCCCGCGGCGCGCTCATCGGCTTCGTTCGACAGCCCCCGCGTCGGCCCCGCGGCGCGCGCGGCAACGAAGACTCGCGCAAGCCCGCTCACGGGGCGGGCATCCCGACGGGCAGGGTGACCCGAATGACCGTCCCGTGGCCCGGCAGTGAATTCACCGTGATGGCCCCCTTGTATTTCTTCACCAGGTGGCTGGCCAGGGTCAGACCGATCCCCATCGCCCCGTCCCGGGACGTATAGAACGGCTCGAAGATCTTCCGGTGCTTGTCCGAGGCGATGCCGACGCCGTTGTCGATGACGGTGATCAGGATCTCGCCGTTCCGGCGCGCGGTATCGAACTTGATGACGCCCGCCCGATCGTCCAGACCGTGAATGGCGCGCACCGCGTTGTCGACCACCTGCGCGAGCAGCAGGCGGATCTCGGCCTTCGAGGCAAAGATCTCGGGGACCTCGCCCAGGTTCTTCGCGACCGTTGCGCCCGCCTCCGCCCCGGCGTCCTCGACCACCTCGTCGATGCATGCATTGACGTCGACCATCTCGTAGTCGACGACGCCGTTCGACATCTTCGAGAAGGACCCGAGACGCCGCGCGAGATCGGCGAGGCCGTTCGCCTCCCGGCTGACGTTCGACGCGACGGCGGCGGCCGCCTCGATCTCTTCGTCGAGGTCGGTCTCATCGTACGGATCGGGGCCGATGCCGTGGTCCTGGAGGGTAATTCGAATGTTGTCCTGGGTCCGCCGCAGGTGGTCCATGCGGGTGGCGATCCGCTCCGCGGCCGCGGCCAGGTTGCCGGCGACGGACCCGGCAAGGAATCCGTGCCGCATCAGGGACTCCGGACCCGACTCGCCCGGCGGTCCGGCGCGCGCCGCCGACGAAGAAGCGGCCGGGGCGGGCAGGCGGTCCCGCGCGGCGGCTGGCGGCAAGGGGGGCGCCGGGGAGACGCTCGGGACGGTTTCAGGCCGGGATGTGGGAGTGGGTGTCGGCGTGGGGGCGAGCGTGGGCGTGGGGGCCTCGTCCCGCACGGCGGCTTGCGGCACGGGGGGCGCCGGGGGCGGGGCCGCGGAGACCGCGGGGGCCGGGGCACCGTCTTCCGGGGCCCCGTGCGCTTGGGCCTCGCGCATCGGGGCCTCGTGCGCCTGAGCCTCGCCCGCTCGGGCTTCGTGCGTCGGGGCCTCGCCCGCCGGGACTTGGTGCGCCTGAGCCCCGCCCGTCGGGACTTCGCCCGCCGGGGCCTCGTGGGCTCGGGCTTCGCGCATCGGGGCTTCGCCGGCCGGGGCTTCGTGCGTCGGGACTTCGCTCGCCGCAGCCTCGCGCGCCGGGGTTTCGCGCATCGGAGCCTCGCGCGCCTGAGCTTCACCCGCCGGGACTTCGTGCGTCGGGGCCTCGTGCGCCGGGACTTCGCGTGCCGGGGCCTCACCTGCCCGAGCCTCACCCGCCCGAGCCTCGCCTGCCCGAGCCTCCGCCTCCTCCGACCGCCGCGCCTCGGCCTCGGCCTGGACCGGGACCGCCGGCGCGTGCGGCATCTCCCGGACCGGGACCGGGACCGCCGGCGCTTGCGGCATCCCCTGAGCTGCGGCCACGGCGGCGGTGCCCCGGATCCGCTGCTGCAGGGCGAGCACGATCCAGAACAACGCCAGCACCGCGAGCACGGCCAGGATCCCGCGGTCGTACCAGGCCGCAAGCACCTCCTTCTTGCCCAGCTCGAACGCGAGGCCGCCGTCGAGCCGCTCCGTGAAGTCGGATATCTCGTTCGAGGTGGCCTCCTGGAAGAGCCGTTCCGTCGGCTCGTGCTTGTCGAGCAGGACCTGGGCATGGGCGATGAAGTTCGCGAGCGCGTTGGCGAGGGGAGGGGGATACGCCACGCTCGCCCCGCGCAGCGCCTCCAGCTCGCCGGCAAGACGCTCCTTGGCCGAATCGCTCGGCACCCTGAGATAGGCGTTCATGTCGTTGGACAGGGCCGAGATGGCCTCGGCCAGCTCCCCGTCCGCCGCGGCCAGGGCCTGCTCCCGCACGTTCCCCGCCGCGAGCGGCAGGTACCGGGTGGAGTTGCGCATCACGGCGTAGCCGGTCTTGAAACGCTCGACCCGCTCCTCCTTCGCGTCGATGGCGCTCAGGTAGGAGTTGATGTCCCCCGCCAGCCGATCTGGCAGATCGGAGATGCGCCGGGCGGTATCGGACAGGCTCTCCTTGAGATGGGCCATGCGGGGAATGAACGCGGCCAGCGAGTCGAAATCGGCCAGCGGATCGGACTTCACGCGGGCCGTCTCGATGCTCCAGTCGGAGGACAGGAGCTGGATCTGCCGGATGAGGGTGATGGACCTGCGGTAAGGGTGCTCGTCGTTGTTTTCGGCAATCACGTACAGAGCGCCCGCGGCGGTCAGCAGGATGGCCGATACGATCACGCCGAGCAGAACGGCGCCGGATTTCATGGTGACAACTCCTTGGATTCGCCCACCAGCGTCTCGATGAACGCGACGATTGCCTCCTTGTCCTCGTGCGGGGCCTCACGCCCCAACTGGAACTCGAACATGGCGTCGACGGCGTCGCGCAGGGTCGCGGCGCTTCCGTCGTGGAGATAGGGCGCGGTCCGGGCCGCCATGCGCAGGCTCGGGACCTTGAACGAGTGCCGATCGGCGACGTTGCCGGTGACGTTGTACCGGCCAAGGTCGGCCTCGGTGATGTTGCCCCGCCGCTTGAAGTACTCGTTGATCACCCCGAACACCTGGAACATGTTGCCGCCCACGTTCGCGCCCTGGTGGCACGAGACGCAGCCGTAGCTCTTGAACAGCGCGTAGCCGTGCTTCTCGTGCTCGTCGAGGGCCGAGTCGTCCCCGTTCAACCAGCGGTCGAAGCGGCTGTTCGGGGTGGTGAGGGACCTCACGAACTCGGCGACCGCGTCCTTGATGCTCTCGCGGCGGATGCCGTCGGGATAGAGGGCCCCGAAGAGGCCGGGATAGTTCTCATCCTGATAGAGCTTCGTGACGACCTCCGGCCAGAGGCTCCCCATCTCGAACGAGGACTGCACCGGCCCGTCCACCTGGGCCTCGAGCGAAGCGGCCCGGCCGTCCCAGAACTGCTTGAAGTTGAAGCCGGCGTTGAACACGGTGGGTGAGTTGATCACCCCCGGCCGCCCCTCGATCCCGATGGACACCCGGCGGCCGTCGTCGCCGCCGTTGCGCAGATCGTGGCAGCTCGCGCACGAGACGGTGCCGTCCTTGGACAACCGGGGGTCGTGGAACAGGCGCCGCCCGAGCGCCGCCTTCGCCGCGTCCACCTCGACCGCGGCCGGGATCGGCTTGATGGGCTCGCCGGTGCGCGGGCCGGCCGGGAGGCCGGGGCCGGCGGCGAGGAGCAGGGCCGAACCGAGGGCAAGGGCGATGACGAGAGCAAGAGGGCCGGAGCGGGGCCAGGCCGGCTGGCCGCGGGACGGGGCGGTGCGGCGCCCCGGGCCGGAGCGGCGCCAGGCCCCGCCCGTGCCCCGCATCTCTTCGTTGGACTTTGAATATGAATAATTCATATCAATTCAATTTCTTGCAATCCATCCACCGATAGCTGCCCAAGCCGGACCCGTCGGGCCTCGGCCGCATCGGGACCGGCCAGGGACTGACTTGTCATTCGATGCGCCGTTCGCGGAAAAAGCAAAGGGCCGGAAAACATTGACTTCCATGATGCGCCGCGCAGGAAGCCGGGCGACCGGCATGATTCGCCGCGCATGAAGCCCGGCAAGCGGACGTGGGGCACGGGCAGGCCAGGCCGGCCGGCCGCGGGCCGGGGAGGCGCGGCGCGGCGTGACGCCGGAAACGGGTCGGGGCGACGCGGCGGAACGGCGCCACGGCGCGGCGCGGCGCCGGCCGCGGGCCGGGGGGAAGCGGCGATGCACCCTGCGCACCCCGCGCACCTACCCGCCGCCCCTGCCGAGCGAGCCGAGCGCATCCGTCGCGGTGAGGAAGGCGGGGCCCGCGACGAGCAGCACGGTGCCCGGCACCACGAACAGCATCATCGGCAGGGTCATCAGCACCGGGAGGCGCTCCGCCCGCTCCGCGATCCGCGCCGCCCGCTGGAGCCGCTCGTTGGCCGCGATGTTCCGCATCGACTGGGTGAGCGGCGTCCCGTAGCGCTCGCTCTGGATGAGGGTCCGCGCCAGGTCGCGCAGCCCCTCGACCTCGGTGCGCCCCTCGAAATCCCGGAGCACGTCGCGGCGGCTGGAGCCGAGGCGCAGCTCCGCCTCGATCAGCCGGAACTCGTTCGCGAGGTTCGGCTCGATGGGCATCAGCTCCTCGGCCACCGTCGCGAGCGCCCGCTCGAAGGTGAGGCCGGATTCGAGGCACATCACCATCAGGTCGAGGGCGTCCGGGAGGGACGCCGACATCCGGTGCACGCGTCGGGTCCCCAGCGCCCGCACCACGTACTCCGGCATCAGGCCGCCGACCACGAGCCCGGCCGCCGCCGCAAGGGCGACGAGGAAGCCGTGCGAGCCGAGGAGCTCCGTGCCCGCGGCCCCGAAGCCGGCGACGGCCCCGCCGGCGACGGCCACGGCCAGCTTGGCGGAGAGAAACAGGGACAGGGCGTCGCGCTGCCCGAAGCCCGCGCGCCGGAGCACGCCCGAGAGCTTCTCGCGCTCGGCCGGCCCGACCGGCACCAGCATCGAGCCGGCCCGCAGGAGCGCGAGCCCGCCCCCCCGGAGGGAGGAGCGAAGGCCGCCGTCCGAGTGGGGGCCGGCCGTGGGTCTCGCGACCGCCGCCTGCCCGCGCGGCACCGCGAGCCGCCGGTCGAGGGCGTGGATCCGCCGCGTCTCGAGAAAGACGACGACGAGCTGCACCAGGAGGCAGGCGCCACTCGCGGCGAGCACCGCGAAGGCGAGCGGTTCGTGCATCACCCCCGGCCCTCCCTACCGCGCGCCGCGCGCGGCGATGCCCCGCGCCACGATCAGGCCGGCGACGATGAGCCCGACGCCCCAGCGCAGCAGGGTCGTCCCCCGCTCGGTGCCGAACAGGATCTCGACCGACTGCGGCGCGACGAACTTCTGCCCGACCAGCACCACCACCGGCATCAGCGTCAGCACCAGCAGGGTGAGGCGGGTCTGCGCGGTGGAGGCGTGGGCCTTGAGCGCCGTCTGGCGCCGCTCGCGGAGGGTCTTCGCCAGGTTCGAGAAGGCGGCCGAGATCCCGCCTCCCGCGCGCCGCTGGAGGCGGATGACGGCGGCGAACATCGTGAACTCGGGGATCCGGACCCGCGCCGCGACCGTGCGCAGGGCGGTGTCCGCGTCGAGCCCCGCGAGCAGCCGGTCGCGGACCGTGACGAGGACCGGCCCGACCGGCGCCGGCGCATCCTCCGCGACCTCCCCGATCGCCTCCAGAGCCGGCACCCCGGCGCCGGCGAGGCGGACGATCTGGTCGACGACCTCGGGGAAGTGGCGGATGAAGAGGGCGGTCTGCTGCGCCTGCAGCCACGCGAGCGCATACCAGACCCCGGCCACGCCCGCGGCCCCCGCGGCGGGCAAGGTCCACCACCCGGACGGCACCCGGAGGAACCACAGCGAGAACCACGCCCCGGCCGCCGCCGCGAGCCCGCATCCGATCGCGATGGGGAGGGAGCGCCCCGCCTCGATCAAGGGATAGCGCCGCTCGACGAGGTCCCGGAGCCCCGCGAGCCGCGAGCGGCCCCGCTGCGGGCGGAAGATGCTCTCCTCGCCCGCCGCCGCCAGCGCTTCCGTCCCGGGGCCCGCGAGCGGAGCGGCGGCGAGCCGCAGCCGCGGCCGGAGCTCCTTCTCCAGGGCCCGCCACCGAACCACCGCGACGGCCCCCGCGCCCAGCGCGAAGAGCCCGCCGCCGCCGGCGATCGCGAGGGCGAGCGGGCTCACCCCTCCGCCTCCCCGATCCGGGGGTCGGTCCGGAGGGCCGCGAGGAGGGGCTCGCGAAGCCCGGCCGCGTCGACCGCGCCCATCCACGAGGGCTGCCGGCCGGAACACTCGAAGACGTGCTCGCCGTCGCCCGGCCGGTACCGCCACATCTCCTCGGTGGTGACGACGTCGTTCTCGACCCCGACCACGTTCGTGATGCTGGTCACGCAGCGGTGGCCGGAGCGCAGGCGCGCGAGCTGCACGACCAGATCGATGCTCGACGCGATCTGGCGGCGCAACGCCGAGAGGGGGATGTCCCCGCTCCCCATCATCAGCATGTTCTCGAGCCGGATGAGGGCGTCGCGCGGATTGTTCGCGTGCAGGGTGCACATCGACCCCGGATGGCCGGTGTTCATCGCCTGGAGCATCTCGTTCGCTTCCCCGCCGCGCACCTCGCCGACGATGATCCGGTCCGGGCGCATCCGCAGGGTGTTCACCAGCAGGTCCCGCATGGTCACCTGCCCGGTGCCCTCCGCGCTCATCGCCCTCGTCTCCAGGCGGACCACATGCGGCTGCTGGAGCTGGAGCTCCGCCGCGTCCTCGATGGTGACGAGCCGCTCGCGGTGGCCGATCTCCCGCGACAGGGCGTTCAGGAACGTCGTCTTGCCCGCGCCGGTGCCGCCGCTGATGAGGACGTTGAGCCGCGCCTTGACCCCGATACCGAGCAGGGTGCCCATCGCCGGCGAGAGCACCTGCCGCTCCGCCATCTGCTCCAGGTTCGTCCCCCGCATGACGAAGCGCCGGATCGAGATCGCCGCGCCGTCGAGCGCGAGGGGCGGGATGATGACGTTCACCCGCGACCCGTCGGGGAGGCGCGCGTCCACCATCGGGCTCGATTCGTCGACCCGGCGCCCCACCCATCCCGCGATCCGCTGCGCGATGTGGACCAGGTGCTGCTCGTCGCGGAAGCGCACCTCCGCCGGCTCGAGCCGACCGCGCCGCTCGATGTAGACCGAGTTCATGCCGTTGATCAGGATATCGGAGATCTCCGGGTCGAGGAGCAGGGGCTCGATCGGCCCGAGGCCCTTGATGTCGTGGACGAGCGAGGTGACGACCCGCTGCCGGTCGAGGGGGCTCAAGTCCGGCGCCCCCGCCTCGGGGGTGCCGAGGAACGCGAGGAGCTGCGATGCGAGGGCCTGGTTGTCGAGGCGCCCGATCTTCGTCATGTCCAGGGACTGGACGATGACCGGGTGCATCTTCGCGACGACGTCGGCGAGCGCGGCGTCCGCCGCCGGACGGGGCCGTGGCCCGCCGCCGGGAGCTTCCCCGGCCCGGGTCGGGGTCCGGGCCTGGGTTCGGGCCGGGGTCCGGGCCGGCGCCGGGGCGGGGGCGGACGGGCCCGGCGGCGCCGCGGGGGAGACGGGGGCGGGCGCCGCCCGGACGCGGCGGCCGAAGGCGCGGGCGGGCATCGCTCAGGCGGCCCGCGGCCGGGGGTCGAGCGTGGCCGGGCGGGCGAGGTCTCCGGCCGGGGGAGGGAGGCCCGCATCGGCGGGAGCCGGCGCGAGCCCCGCTCCGTCGGCCCCCGCCGCGACCGGCCCCAGGAAGCGGTCCAGCAGCGCGTCCAGGGCCTTGGCGGTCGGGCGGGGCACCCGGCCGCCCGGCCAGCCCCGGTCCGCGAGGGCGGGCAGGGAAGGCTCGAACGGCACCACCACGTCCGGCGGCGGCTCCACCCCCGCCGCCTGGAGCATCCGGGCCCCCGCCTTGCGCCGGAAGGCCCGGGTGTGGTTCTGCACCAGGATCGGGGGCGGGGGCCGGCCGGACCGCTCCGGCCCCCGGTCCGGCCCTCGCTCCAGCACCCGATCCAGCACCCGGGCGGCCCGGCCGGCCCCCGCCCGGGTCGGCTCGAGGACGAGGACCCGCACGTCGCTCGCGGCGAGGAGGGCGCGGCGGGACGTCGGCTCGCCGAGGCCGTCGACGAGCACGAGGTGGGAGCGGCGCCCGAGCTCGCCGAGCAGCCAGCGAACCCCCGCGGCCGGGGGCGGAGGCGGGACGGCGGGACCCCAGCGGTAGCCGTAGACCGCGATCCGATTCGACCGCTCGGCGCGCACCCCGTCCACCAGATCCGGGCTCGGCGCGGTCCCCCCCGCCGCGTGGAGGAGCTCGTCGAGGCCGGCCGCCGGCTCGACGTCGAGCACGAAGGGCAGCGCGGCGAAGGTCCGGTTCAGGTCGAGCACCGAGACGTAGCGCCCGCGTTCGGCCGCGAGGAGGGCGGCGACGGCCGCGACCGTCGTCGCGCCGCTCCCGCCCGTGCCGATGAGCCCGACCACCCGCCCGCCCGCGCTCGCGGCCGGCGCCGCCGCGCGGGCGGCCGCCTCGCGCACCGCGGCCGCGCCGATCGGCTTGACGAGGTAATCGCTCACCCCCGCCATCAGGACCTCCCGGCTGAGCCGGGCGGTGTCGTCCGATCCGAGCGCGATCACGACGGTGCCGAGCTCGCACACCGTGGCCAGTTCGTGGATGGCGCCGGCCGGGTAGGGCGTCCCGTCGAGGTCCACGAAGATGAGCCGGGGCGGCGGCTCGGCCGCGAGGGCGAGGGCCGCCATGGCGGTGCGCAGATCGCCGGGCCACACTTGAAGCTCCGGATAGCCGGACAACCCCTCGCGAAGCGCCTCCTCGGTGTCGGGATCGGTCGCGAAGGCGAACACCGGGGGCTCCATCGCCCCGGTGGCGGCGGCGGGAACGGCGGGGTCCGGTGTCAAGGGGAGCGCCCCCATCGAACGCTGGTCACGGGTTTCATGGCGAAAGACAGTCTCCGATAATGGCCCCTGACGGAGCCCGCCCCGACACCCCCGGAGCCCCCGCCATGACCACCAGCCCCTTCGACACCCTCACCGCCGCCCAGGAGCTCAAGGCCGCCGGCATCGAAGCCGGCCAAGCCGAAGCCATCGCCACACAGATTCGCGCCGCAGCCATCGCCGGCCGTGACGACCTCGCCACGAGAGGCGACCTCCCCATTCTCCGAAGCGACCTCGCCACTCTCCGAGCCGACATCTACCGCGCCCTGTGGATTCAGGGCGCGGGCATCGTCGTCATCCTGACCGCCCTCCGGTTCCTGCCGATCTGACCCTCGCCAGGGGCCGGGCCGCGGGCGAGGCGAAGCGGCGTGGGTGGTGATGGCGAATCTCCGGTTCATCGTCTCTCTTCCGGTCTCCATCGCGCCGGTCTCGAGCGCGGCTCTCCGGCCGGTCCGGGCGCTCCCGGCGGTCGGCTCGGCAATGGTTCCCGGGGGCGGCCTCCGCGGGCGATCGTCCCGTCACCGGTCACCGCGGATCGGGCCGGACGCGAGCGAACCTCCGCTTCGATCCGCCGGCGGCATTCCGTGCCAACCGGTCGCGGGGTTCGCCGGAGGCACCGCTCCGCCGAGTCGCGCCGCGCGCCGGTCGGGCCGCGGAGACGTTCCCGCCCTTCGTCCCCGCGAGGAGCCCTTCCGCACCCGCGGAATTCCGGCCGCAACGCCGTCCGTACCGTTCCGGCCAGCCCGCGCGCGCCGGCCCGTTCGGCGATTGCTTTCGTCCCGCTCCGTTCCGGGGAAGCCGAGGAACGGGGCGGCGGGCTCCGGAAGCCGATGCGTTTCCTACCCGTGCCTTCCCTCCTTGCGGGAGCGCGGCGCGCATCTTCGAGGCATTCAGGGTCCATCCGCGCCCCAAGGGCTCTGAGGGGACGAGCAGACGGCCCCACGGCCAGGGCAACGCGGCCATCCCGGGACTGCCGCGCAAGCTCGACGGGGACCGGCGGCCCGTTGTCGAACCGGTAGCGTCGGACAGGCCGTTCGCGTGGACCCCGGATCAGGGACCCCCGGCCGAGACACGTTACACCCACCAATTCTCATCTCCTGAAATGGTTGCCAGGAACTTCGGTCCGCTCCGCTGGCGCGCTGCGGGGAGGGGGGTCGGCCTCCCCTCCCCGCTCCTTCGGACAACGGGCGGCCGGCGGTACGGGTGGCCGGACCGCCCTTCGCGAAGCGCATCCTCGGGGTCGGGGTCGGTCGCGAAGGCGAACACCACGGGCTCCCTCGCCCCGGTGGCGGTGGGAGCGGCGGCGCCCGATCTTGAGGAGTTCTCGTTCATGGCTCAACGGTCATGGGTCAGGTCATTCGTCCGGACTCGCACCAGATAAGTAGGGCCTCGGGGTGTCTCCGCTTGCCGGAGGAGACGAGACACGAGCTGGCGGCGGGAACTCCTCCCGCCGCCAGCCAGTCGACACGCGGACGAGAGGCTAAACGGTGTCGAGCCGGGATCCGTAGCCGTCGACACGGTACCCACCGCCTCTCTCTTGTCGCCGATCCCACCATACAACGAGACCGCCCTTATCCGCCGTTAGGGGGTGGGGTTTGCGGCACCCTGTATGTCGGTAGCCATACCGAGGTCGGTTTCGATGCCTTCGAGTGCGTTTACGACTTCGTCTTGAAATGCCACTATCGCCCCCCCAACGCCGACCGCGACCACGCCGACCAGCAACGCGTACTCGAGCGCGGACACGGCCTCGTTGGCCCGGAGGAAACGGCGGAACCGCCGCGACTGGTGCTTCGTCTTCATCGTGTTGCTCCTCTTTGTGGAGTGGTGGGAAATTTGCCGACCCGAAATCGGGACGACGTGACGCGCCAGCTTCATCCTTTTGTGGACCTCGGGAGGCGGGAATCAAACAAGGCCCGAAAGGCTGACGATTTTGTCGATCGGGGGTCCGCAACCCGAACCTCTATCGGCGTATTTGATTCCGATCAATACAATCGAATCATCGCCGCCGCTTCGCGTTCCGGTGCGCCGTGACGCATGTCGGAAAAGGATGCTCCCGAGTTCTTCAGGCATTATCGGTTTCCCCTTTTCGGCCTGCCGCAATACGGCGCGGGCCGGTTCGTCCGGCGTTGCGTCGATGCTCGGACCCTCCCGTTCCGCCTTCCCGAACCTGGCAGCGGACGGGTTTCACCCGGATGTCCGGGAGCCTTTGCTTGTCGGTCATGGCGATTCTTCGATTCCGAATCAATTTCGCCCGCGGGGCATCCTCGAATTCCCTGGGCGTTTGACGGCCTGCACCGGGAACGGAAGGCCCACGGCGATCGCGCCGTTTCCATCCTCGTCGGGTGATGGCTCCAATGTAATCGCTTGGGGCCGGAATTGCAAGCGAAAGGGTGGCTCCACGGCAATTCTTATTTTAGCACCCGACTTCACCCCGAGCCGCAAACCGCTTTCTCCTGGCGACTCGATCCGGGGCGGATCGCTTGCGACTCGATCCGAGGCGAATCGACGGTCGTGCCGGCCTTGCCGCGGGACCCGACGAGCAAAACGAGAATTGCCGATGGATCCGGTATGCAACCCCCAATGGTTCGTATCGTTCGTGGTTCCGGGGAACGGACTCCGCCGTGCATCGTGATCGCCGCTGCTCATGTCCCGCCCGCCGCTCAGAAAGTGCGCCGCATCACCAGCAACTGCCCGCCGATGTCGCGGAAAGCGTCCTCGAGATCGGCGCGCGTCGCGTTGTTGACGAAGACGTAGCGCCCGTCCGGGTCGTCGGCCTGGCTGGAGCACCGCTCCAGCTCCTCGGCAAGGTGGGTGTGATCGCGGTGGCGGTCGTCCATCGCGGCGATGGTGAACACCCGGACCCCCGCCGCCTTTGCCGCGGTGCAAACCTGTCGGCGGTGCCGGTCCGTAACGTCGCGGTCATGGTGGTTGTCATCGCCGTCGGTCAGCAGCACCAGGATCTTCTGCACCCCCTCACCGTCCGCCGGCTCCATCGGATGAACCGGATCGCCCCACACGTCGCGCCAGCCGGGATCGAGGAGCCGCATCCCCCAGGCCACCCCGAGGGTGGAGTAGGTGGCCGATCCGCCCCCTTGGAGGTTGCGGATGATGCGGCGGACGGCATCGAGATCGGAGGTCAGGGGATGG
This sequence comes from Gammaproteobacteria bacterium, assembly GCA_965214795.1. Lineage (GTDB taxonomy): Bacteria > Pseudomonadota > Gammaproteobacteria > HK1 > HK1 > JAJDXW01. The sequence goes on from OZ243976.1 coordinate 62,993, forward strand.
ATCGCCTGGCGGTCGTCGCCACGACAGTCGGGCTGAGGGTCGCGGATCCAGTAGCGGACGTCGTTGGCGCGATCGGCGCGCGGAATCGCGTTCTCGTCGTAGCAGAGGTTCCAGCCCTTATGGCTCTCGGGCGCGCTCGCGTCGCAGGCGAACGCGATGTCCTCGTCCTCGGGATAGGCCACGTGATCGGTGTAGAAGTTCATGGAGAAGGGCGCGTCGCCGGGGTGCTCGGCGCTGAAGGCGGGGGGGTGGATCCCGTCGGTCGAGCGCTGGTCGAGGCAGCCCTTCCACGGCTCGGGCCGGGAGGGCAGGGAGACGGTGAGGGGGGAGGCGCCGCTCGGGTTCCCCCTGCGGCCGTCGTAGGGATGGGGATAGGTGCGCTCGTCGAGATACTCGGCCCAGCCGTGGTCCTCCCAGCGGGTGCGCAGCGCCGAGCGGAGCTGGACCTGGTGGTGCCAGGGCACGACCCCGACCGCCACGGGCGCGGGGCCGTCGCCGGTGCGATCGTCGAGGATGTCGACGAGCTCCAACGCGGCGCTCCTGACCACCCCCATCTTGCTCTCGGGGTGGCCGGATCTCCATTCGCCGTCGAGGGTATAGGCCATCGAGCCGGTCGCGTCGATGGCCAGCACGAGCTCGGTGGGGGTGATGGCCGCCTCGACGCCCGCGCGCTGCTTCATGCACGGCGGGAGGTCGGAGTCTTCGCCCGCATTGACCTCGCAGTCGTCCGGGTAGCCGAAGAGCCGTTCCGCGAGGAGGGTGCCGCCGAGGTCCGCGCTCGCGTCGACCTGGAGGACCCCGGCGGAGCGGTCGAAATCGGGGAGCGTGACCTTAAGCGTCTCGCGCGCCCGGGCGCGTTCCGAGGCGGGCAGGTTGGGCAGGAGATTGAGGCGCACGTAGCGCTCCGCCACCGTCTGCACCTTGTTGCGGACGGCATCCTCGTCCGGCTCGGCGGCGAGCTCCGCCATCCGCAGGGTCGCGGCCACCGCCGCCGCGTCGGCCGCGGTCTTCAGCGCATCGCGATGGTCGACGAGCCAGAGGTGGTCGACGACGAGGGCGGTCCCCCCGAGGAACATCACCGACAGGAGCGCGGCGGTGATCCCCGCCGCCCCGCGCGTATCGCGCCCGAAACGACGCAGCGCGGTCACGTGCGCACGTCCGGCGCCACGTCCGGCGCGGCCCGCACCGGCCTCGCCGGCGCCTGCCCGGGCTCGCGGGCCGGAAGCGCATGGAGGGAGTAGAGGTCGCCGGCGACGAACCGGCCGGTCAGCGAGCCCTCGCGGATCAGCCGCGCACAGACCTCGGCGACGACGAGCACCTCGCCCGCCCCCATCGCGAAGCCCTCCGGCAGCGAGGCGGCTCCGCCTTCGGCCCCGAAGCGGCCGCATCCGCCGGCGAGCGCCGCCGTCACCTCCTTGTTGTCGCCGAACGGGAACGTGTCGACCCAGACGACCTCGGGCGGGTCGTCCCCGAGGGGCTGCCGGACCGCCGAGACGACGTACACCAGGCTGGCCGGGACGCCGAGCTCGTACTTGTAGAGGAACTCGCCGAGGGCGGTGACCTGGTCCCCGTCCGGATCGGTCTCGCGCGAGACGTACTCCCCCATCGTGACCGCCATCCGGGCGGCCGCCGTATCCGCCTCGACGCGGGAGTAGAGGTCGAAGCAAACCACCGCGATCGCGAGCAACGCGGCCGCCCCGATCCCGAGCTCGATCGAGGCGGCCCCCCGCGGGTCGCGGGCGAAGGCCGCCCCCGCGGAGAAGGCGGCGACCACCGCGGCCCCCGGCCGGCGCGACGGGCCGCGCCCGAGGCAGCGCCGCGCGGGAGAACGGGGAGCCGTGGCCGTCACTCGACCGCTCGCTCGTTGCGGGCGACCCCGATCGCGACCACCCGCAGGGGATCGTCGTCGGCCGCGTTCGCCTCGGACAGGAGCCACCCGAGCGGCACGGGCGCCCGGGGCCCGATCCGGACCAGGATCATGTCCCCGTTCTCGCCCGCCGGCGGAGCGTCTCCCCCTCTCGCCACGTCCGCGTCTCCCCCTCCCGCGCCCGCGAGGAGCGCGGCCGGGGTCGGGTACGCGTTGATGGCGATGGTCCACCGCTCGCCGCAGGCGACGTCCGGGCCGAGGCCGAGCTCGCTCCGGACGGCGCGGCAGGCGACGGCGGCCAGGGCGGATTCGCTCGCCGGCGCGGCCGGCAGCAGGGCGACGGCGCGCGCGGCGGCGCGGGCCGCCCGCGCGAGTTTGTCCGAGGTGTAGAGCGTTTGTATGATCCCCATCAGGATCGCGAGCGCGACCACCAGGACCGAGACCGAAAGCGCGCCCTCGAGCACCGCCGCGCCGCGTTGCGCACGCCGGGAGGGGGAGCGCGCGCCGCGCCCGGCGGCGGGTTCGCGGGGCCGGCCCGGGGGCGGGAGGAAGCCCTCCCCGTCGATCGCCGGCCGGGCCGGGGCCGCCGTCGCAGCCGGTGAACGAGCCGCGGGCGGGCGCGTCATCTCGGCGCCAACTCGTTGTTCACGTTCCAGTATCTTCCGTGCCATCACCTGCACCCGGACGATGCCCCACCGGCGGGCTACGGTAGGAGGCGCGGGGAGGCTCTACAATACGACTGAAGCAATAATGAGCATCGGATTGGCTTTGGCTAATGACGAATCCCCCCCGCCGCGCCGCCCCGGACGGGACCGTCTCCGGCAGCTCCGGGCGTTCTGCCGCGTGGCGCGGTGGGAGAGCATCACCGGGGCGGCCGAAGACCTCGGCCTCAGCCAGCCGACCGTGTCGCAGCAGATGCGTTCGCTGGAAGAGGAGCTCGGGACCGCGCTGCTCGCTCGGAACGGCCCGCGCATCTCTCTCACCCCGGCCGGCGAGCGCTTCTATCGGCTCGCCCTGCCCTTGGTGAACCGCATGGACCGTCTGCCCGATTTCCTCGCCGACGAGTGGGACGGCATCCGGCCCTCCGAGGTCCGCGTCGCGGTCGGGCAAGCCGCCTCCGTATTCATCCTGCCTGCCTCCTTCAAGCGGTTCCGAGCCCTGAACCCCGACACGCGGCTATTCGTGAAGATCGGCACCACCTCGGAGCAGAGAGGCTGGCTTCGCGACTACGAGGTCGATCTGGCGGTCGGGCAGATGGACAGGCTGGACACCCGAGGCATCGACATCCTGCCGCTCGCCTCCCACGGTTTCGTGTTCATCGCTCCCTTGGGCCACCCGCTGGCCGGCCGCGAGTCGGTGGAGCCTCGCGAGGTCGCTTCCTGTCCCATGATCCTGCCCACCCGCGATACACCCGCCGGACAATGGGCGATTCTCGTCGCTCGGCAGTTCGAGCTCGAGCTCACCGTCGCGGTGGAGGTCAACGGGTGGGCCGTCATGGCGCGCTACGTCGAGGCGGGGCTCGGGGTCGCTCTCGTCCCCGAGCTATGCCTCGGCGACGGGGTCCGGGTGTCGAAGAGCCGGGTGGAGTGGTTCCCCGACCGGCGGATCTACGGGGTGATGACGCGCTCCGGGGAGAGCACGCCGCCGCCCGCCAGACGATTCGTCGAATTGGTGGCCTCGCAGTTCACGGCCGGGTCGTAGGGGTGGATAACCACCGGCCGGGTTTCGGCGACAAACGCAACCGCCTCGGCCAGCTCCGGGCGTTCTGCGGGGTCGCGCGGTTGGAGAGCGTCACCGGGGCGGCCGAGAGCCTCGGCCTCAGCCCACCGGCCGTATCGCAGCAGGTACGCGCGCTCGAGGAGGAGTTCGGGGCCGAGCTGTTCGTCCGGAACGGCCCGCGCATCTCCCTCACCCCGAACGGCAGGAACCTCCATGGGGTCGCCTCGCGCCTGATAGGCGAGCTGGACCGTCTGCCCGACGTCTTCGCCGAGCAGGTCGCGGACGCCGAGGTCTCGGGCCGGGTCCGCATCGCGACCGGGCGGGCCGCCATGGCCTGGGTGGTGCCCCGATTCATCCGGCGGTTCCGGGAGCGGCACCCGGAGGTCGGTTTCGAGCTGAGAGCCATCGACGTGGACGACGCGCTGAAGCGGCTTCGGGACCGCGAGTTGGACCTCGTGCTCGGCGCGAGCGTCGACGTCCCGCAAGGCATCGACCGGTACCCCATCCTCCTCTACGATTTCATGCTCATCGCCCCCCCGGACCACCCGTCGGCCGGGCGCAATTCGGTATCGGGGAGTGTCGAGGACATGCGGGAGGTCTTCGCCTTCCCCATGGTCGTTCCGCCTTCCGGCACGAGCGGCTGGCGGAAGATCGAACGGGCCGCCCGGCAGTTCGGCACCCGGGTCGACGTCGCGGTGGAGGTCGCCGGATGGGAGGCGATCAAGCGCTACGTCGAGGTCGGCGTCGGGTGCGCGTTCGTGCCCGACTTCTGCCTTGCCGCGCGGGAGAGGGTGTCGGTCATCCAGCTCCCGCAATTCTTCCGGAACCTGGTCTGGTGCCTGTACCGGCACGGCCGCGAGTCGGGCCTGTCCGAGGCCGGCGAGCGGTTCGTCCGGTTCATGGAAGCGAGCGCCACGGTCGAGACGGGCCGGAGCGACCGATGGAGGGGCTTGCGCGATGAGCCCGCGCCGGGTGGGTAGGGGGGGTAGAAGGTTTCCGGTCTGTCCGTCCCTTTACATCTCCTTCCCCCTTCACCAAACTTTGCCTGGCGCAATACTCCCGCAAGCCGCTTCGACAGCGCGCACGCGCCGGTGTCAAGCCAGTGTCGACTACTCATCGGGCAGTCACCACCTACGGAACCACCCATGACCGACTACGAAATCGCCACCATCGCGTTCCAGGACGCCACCATCGCGTTCCAGAACGCCACCCTCGCCAGCCGCACCCTCGGACACTGGATCGCCATCGCCCAGATCGCCGCCACCTTCGTCATTGGCCTCGGGCAGATCGGAATCGTCTGGTACGGCATCCGCGCCATGAACCGCGCCAGTGCCGAACGCGCCCAAGACCGGGCGCAAGCGGCACGGGTCGCGGATCAACGCGATGCCGATGCGCGGCAGCGCGATGCCGACTCCCGCCGGCGCCACGACGAAGCCATGACCGCGCTGCGCGAGCTGATCGTCCGCACCGCCCCGGCCACCGACTGAATCCACCACCTTCCGGTGGGCACCCCGCCCGCCGGAACCTCCCCGGAGACCGCACCACGTCCACCGCCGCCGCCACCGACCTCGCGCACCCGCCGACCGAGACCGGATCGTCCGCGCCCTTGAGGATGCGATCAGCCCGGCCACCCGCCGCGCCTACCGCTTGGCGCCCTCGCGACGAAAGTCGGTGATTTTTTCGGGCCAGGGACGTCCGGGAACGGATCGGCCCCGGGTCAGTCGCGCCCCGGCCGTCGCCGAGAGGCTCCGGAGGCCGCACCCTCGATCGCGCGTTCGATCACCTGGCTCAACGCCTTGCGCCATGCTTTGCCGGGGGAGCGAGCCCGCCCGCCTCCGACGGAGGCCGCGTGCAACGCCGGCTCGAACGGAATGACGACATCGGGGCGCCGCTCGGCGAGCGCATAGCGGATCTGGGCCGGGGACAACGTGCTTCGCGGCGAGCGCGGGTGGCACTGCACCACGGTGGCCGGATGCTCCGTGCCGAGCAACGCGAGGCAACGCACCGCCTCGCTGATGCTCGGCAGGGTCGGCTCGTAGAGCAGCACGCGCGCGTCGGCGTTCCGCATGATCTCGAGCCGCACCTCGGGGTCGGGGAACCCGGTCACCAGCACCGCATGGGCCCGGTTGGCGAGATGCTCGACGAGGGCTTGCACCGCCGGCGGGGAGGGCGCCGCGGGCAGCGGGCCGGCCGGCGGATACGCGACCAGCGAAACGCCGGGCTGCGCCGGGGCGCACACCGCGGAGAGCTCGTCGGGGTTGACGGGTTGGCCGGGGTCCGGCGACTCATCGGGATCGAAGGCCCGGCCGGGGTCGTCCCGCCCGCCGGGGTCGGGCGACCGGCCGGATTCGAGTAGCCGGCCGGGGTCGAGCGTGGCGAGCAGCGCGGGCAGGTCGCCGGCCGGCTCCGTATCGAGCAGGGCGGAGAGCGCTCCCGAGAGCGGGTCCAGGTCGAAGACCGTCACCGTGCGGCCGTGCGCGGGGATCTCCCGCGCGATCGCGGCGACCAGGGTGGAGGCTCCGCTGCCGGCGGCCCCGGCGAACGCGACCACCCGCCCGGCATAGGCGCGCTCCGGCTGGTCGTCCAGCGCCGCGGCGATCGCTTCGCGCACGTCGGCGGGGGAGATCGGCTTGACCAGATAATCGGCCACCCCGCTCCGGAGCAGCCCGCGGGTGAGGTGCGCGGTGTCGATGGGGCCGACCGCGATCAGGGTCGTCCCGAGGGGGCACACCGAGGCCAGCTCCTTCACCGCGGCTTCCGGGTCCGGAACGCCCTCCAGATCGACGAACACCAGCTCCGAGGCCGGCTCGGCGGCCAGGGTCCGGACCGCGGCCGGCAGGCGCCCGCGCTGCACCTTGGCCTCGCGGCCCGCCAGGCCGGCGCGGAGCGCGCGCTCGGTCTCGGCGTCCGCCGCGAACCCCCGCGCGTGGAGGCGCTCGGAGGGCGAGGCCATCGGCGGAACGGCGAAGCGGGAGGGGCCGAGCGCCCGCGGCGGAGACGGGCCTACGATCCGCCGGCGGCGGAGGCGGCGGTCCGGGACGTGGCCGGCAGCTTGCGGACCTCGTCCCGGACCCAACGCCCGTACGCGTTCGACGCCCCGCCGTGGGCCGCCACGTCCGGCCGGGCGGGGGAGGCGGCGCACAGGCCGGCCAGCGCATCCCGGGCCGCGGCGGCGGCGGTGGCGTCGGGGGCCGGCGTCGGGAGTCGCGCCGGACCGCCCTCCGGGTTCGCCGGGCTCGTCCCGTGGGCGGCGGCGGCGGCGGCCTTCACGCCGGCGGGCGGCGGGGACGGCGGGGCGGCCGCCGCGGGCGAGCGCGGCGGGCATGCGTGGCTCGCGGCCTGCAACGCGCGGTAATGGCTCACCGTGTGCCGTGTCTGGCTGTCGATCCGGGCCGCCGAGCCGCTCAGCGGCGAGAAGTACTCGTGCTGATGGGCGAGCGGGCGCCAGCACCCGACGGTGAGCGACGCGAACGACAGCGCCGCGATGGCAAGCAGTCGGCGCGGCGGCGGGGGCGGCGGGCGACGGTGGGGGCTGGTCACGAGATTCTCCCGGCCGGTCTCGGCTCAGTGATGATAGCCGTTGGTCTGCCGGGTCTGCGCCCCCGGGCCGCGGCCGGCGGGCGGCCGGTCCGTGTGGACCAGCCGGGCGGTGACCACCACGATCAGCTCGAGCTCGTCGGAGCGGACCGAAGTCCTCCCGAACAGCACACCGAACAGGGGTACGTCCTTCAGCCCCGGCACCCCGGACTCCGTCGTGTTCGACGCGTTGCGGAAGAGCCCCGCGATCACGATCGACTCGCCGTCGCCGACCTCGACGGTGGTCTCCGCGCGGCGCACGTTGATCACCGGGATGGCGGTCCCGACGACCTCGATCGCCCGGCTCTCGGACGGCTCGGACACCTCGGGCCGGACCGTCAGGACGATCCGGCCGGTGTCGGCGACGGTCGGGACGAAGTCGAGCAGGACGCCGAACTTCTTGTACTCGAAGATGATCACCCCGTCCTCGAACCCGGTCGGGAGCGGATACTCCCCGCCGGAGAAGAAGGAGGCCGTCTCGCCGGAGACCGCGGTGAGGTTCGGCCGGGCGAGCACGTTCGCGAGACCGGCGGTCGCGAGCGCGTCGATCATCCCCGATACGCGCGTGTTGCCGGTATCGCGAAGGAACCCGATGCCGGCCGCCGATTCCCCGTCGACGGCGGCACGGGTGAAGGTGGCCGGGCCGGAGCCGTCGAGAAAGTCGCGTCCGATCGCAAACCCGAACGCCTCGTCGCCCCGCGTCCGGATCGCTTCCCAGTTGACTCCCAGCTCCTCGGTGGCGGAGCGCTGGACCTCCGCGATCAGGACTTCCAGGTTCACCTGCTGGGGCGCGGCGATCCGCAGCTCGTTCTCGATCGACACGCCTTCGGGGAGGGCACCGGCCGCGAGGCGAAGGGCGCGGTCGGCCGCCGCCGCGGAAGGGACTTCGCCGGTCAGCGCCATCCCGCGCGCGAGGCGCCGAGCCCGCACCCGATCCAGGCCCGGCTGGCTCGCCAGGACCGTGCGCAACGGTTCGAGATCCAGCACCACCGACACGACCTGCTCGTCGACCCATTCGCCGTCGTCGAGCACCGCGACGGAGGTGCGTCCGATGCCCTTCCCGATGACGTACAGCACGTCCGGCGAGAGCAACTGCACGTCGGCGACCTCCGGGGAGGCGACCAGCACCGCCGTTGCGTTGCGGTCGAGGTGCAGCCGGCGGCTATGCCCGAGGGTGAGGGTCAACGTCGTCGGCGGGGCGTGATCGGGGGTCGCGACCGCGGGGGGGGCCGGTCTCGGGGAACCCGGTCTCGGGGGGGCCGGTCTCGGGGGGCGGCCGAGCGCGCTCGGGCGCCGGTGAGGGGGCGGCCGAGGGGGTGGCCGGAGCCGGCGCGGGCGGCGGGGAGGACGCTGGCCCGGGAAGCCCGGAAGGCCCGGGAGGCCCGGCTGGCGCAGGGGACGGGGAGGACGCGGCCGGGGCCGGGGCGGACGGGGCGGACGGGACCGAGGATGGGGCCGAGGACAGGGCCGAGGACGGGGCGGTCGTGAGAACGCCGTTCAACTCCGGCGGCACCAGCGGGCCGGGCCACTCCGAAAGACGGAGGAGGAGGGGGGAGGACGCGGCGAGCGCGGACCGTTCGGCGGCCGGCCGCGTCGGCAGGTCGAAGGCGGCCGGCCGTACCGGCGGCAGGTCGAAGGCGGACAGACGCAGGGCCAGGCTCGGATGGATGCGGTGCCGCGTAGGGGCGGGATCCGGACCCTCGGCCCTTGCCGCCACGAGGCGCGCGCGGGCGCGGGCCCGGCGGGCTTCCTCGATGAGACGGGCGAGCGCCGGGCCGTCGTCGCCCGCCCACCCGGACGAGGCGTGCTCCGCGTGCATCCGGGCCGCATCGTCGATCCGTCCGGCCGCGACCAGGGTGCGAACGAAGTTGGCCGCGATCCGGGGATGCCCGGACGAGAGCCGGAGCGCCTCGGTGTAATGGGCCTCCGCGGTCCCGTAGTCGGCGTCGAGCGCGGCGGCGACGGCGAGACCGTTCGCGATCCAGGCCGCCGACGGGGTCCGCGGGCCGGCCTGCCGCGCGTTGCGGAAGTGCAACCGGGCTTCGCTCGTAACGCCCTGGGCGAGCGCCGCGCGGCCCGCGCCGAGCAGCGCCTCCGCCTTCGTGGCCGGCGTATCGGAGGCGCGCTCCGCGGCCGTCAGAAAATGCCGCTTCGCGGCCGCGAAGTCGCGGTCGTGGAACGCAAGGTAGCCGAGCCCGAGGGCCGGCTCCGGGGCGTCGTCGAAGCGCTCGTCGAGCGAGCGGTACAGCCTGCGCGCCACGTCGAACTGGCCGGCCGCGAGCGCGGCGGCGGCGACCGGGAGGCTGTTCCGGAGCGCCTCCCCGCGGGCCTGCGGATCGTTCCCCGGCAGGCTGGCGCAGGCGACGAGGCCGGCCAGGGACGCGGCGCAGGCGACGGCCCGCAACAGGCGCGCGGGCGAAGGCAGGTGCGCGGGCGAAGGCGAGTGCGCGGGCGAAACCGGGTGCGCGGGCGAAGGCAAGTGCGCGGGCGAAAGCAGGCGCGCGGGCGAAGGCCGACCCGCGGGGGAGGCCCGTACATCGTGATCCGGAGCGTGACCTGGGCACTTCATGGGCGAGGCATGCGGCGGTGCGTGTAAACTCATATCCTACTATACTAGTTTTTCTTAGCTCGTTGATATTCGATACATCGCCGATACGTCGCCAGGGTCCGTACGGCGACCCGCGGTGGTAACCTGCGGCGCCGTTCCGGCCGCGCCGGAGCCGCCGCGCGAAGCGCGTGCCGCGGGGCGCGCCCGCCTCGGGAAAGCCGCGTTGCCAGGCGAAGGGCCCGCCGTTCCGGCCGCGCCGGAGCCGCCGCGCGAAGCGCGTGCCGCGGGGCGCGCCCGCCTCGGAGAGCCGCGCCGCCCAGGCGAAGGGCGCCGCCGCCGCGAAGCGTCCGGGGCGGAACGGCGCGGGCGGAACGGCGGGTGGCCGCCGCGCGAAGCGCGTGCCGCGGGGCGCGCCCGCCTCGGAAGGGCCGCGTTGCCCAGGCGAAGGGCGCCGCCGCCGCGAAGCGTCCCGGGCGGAACGGCGTGGGCGGAACGGCGGGTGGCCGCCGCACGAAGCGCGTGCCGCGGGGCGCGCCCGCCTCGGGAGGGCCGCGTTGCCCAGGCGAAGGGCGCCGCCGCAAAGCGTCCCGGGCGGAACGGCGTGGGCGGAACGGCGGGTGGCTGGCCGGTGCGGCGCGGACGTGGGCATCGCGGGCGCTGGAGGACGACAGCGTGGGCGCTGGAAGACGACACGGCACACGGCATACCGGTGCGCGGAGCGCCGGAGGGGCGAGGAAGGGCGAAGAAGGGGGTACGCATGGAGGGTCTCATGGTGTGGACGGCGTGCGCGCTGTTCGCCGCCAGCGTGGTGTGCGATCTGTCCCGGCGCCGGGTTCCCAACGTGATCCCGCTCGCGCTGCTCGGGCTGTTCGTCGCGTACGCGCTCACGGGCGCGGCCGGCCCGCCGCGAGCGTTGTGGGTGCATCTCGCGATCGGTCTCGGGTTGCTCGCTCTCGGGTTCGCGCTATACCTTAGCGGGCGGTTCGGGGCCGGCGACGGCAAGCTGATCGCGGTCGCCGGGGTGTGGGCCGGGCCGGCCGATCTGAGCGTCTTTCTGTTCGGCCTGGCCGGGTGCGCATTCGCCCTCGTCCTGTTCGCCCTGCTCCCGTTCGAGGCGGCGCGGCGCCTGCGCGGAGAGCTCCCCTTCGCGGTCGCAATCGCCCCGCCCGCGATGGCGGTTATGATTCCGCGCGCGCTGCCGCACTGAATCCGGGCCCCCGAGAGTCCTGCCGATGCAACGCTACCGCGCCGCGATCCTGATCGTGCTGTTCGGCGTCCTGCCCGTGGCCGCGGCCTTCGGCGTCGCCCTCATGTACCTGGGGAACAACCCCCCGCCGGCCGCCGAGACGAAGCCGGCGAGCGAGGAGCCGCAGCCCGCCCCGGCCGCGCCGCCCAAGACGCGCGACGTGCTCGGGGCGGCGCGCGCGCTGCCGGTCGGCACGTTGCTCGGGGAGGACGATCTGAGCGCGATCACCCTGGAGGCGGGCGCGGTCCGGGGCGCACACGTGGTGATCGGGAAAGGGGGGGTCGAGGCGGAGGCCGATAAGCTGCGCGGCTACGCGCTGCGTGAAGCGCTCGGGCCCGGAGAGCCGCTCGTCCGGTCGGATGTCGTGGGGCCGGGCCAGAGCGGATTCCTCGCCGCGGTGCTGAGACCCGGGATGCGCGCGGTGACGATCCAGGTCGGCCCGGCCACGGGTCACGCCGGGCTGATCGACCCTGGCGATCGGGTGGACGTGATCCTCACCGCCGAGCTGCCGGACAGCGACGTGGACCAGGTGGAGCGGGCCACGTTGGGGGTGGTGCTCGCACGCACGATCCTCGAAGACGTGCGCGTGGTCGCGGTCGATCGCCGCACCGACAGCGCCGCCGGGTCGCCCGAGGGCGGCGAAGAGGTCCAGCGTACCAAGATCATCACGGCCACCCTGGAGGTCTCGCCGATGCAGGGCGACCGCCTGGTGCTCGGCGGGCACGAAGGCAAACTTTCGCTGGCGGTCCGTTCGCTCACCGACGCCGCCCCGCCGCCGTCGAGCGTGGCGGTGGACCTGCACGAGCTGCTGCTGCCCGCGGGCGCGGACCCGCTGGCCGCGCTGCCGGAGCCGGAGCCGGAACCGCCACCGCCGCCGCCACCACCGCCTCCGCCGCCACCGGCGCTGGTGGAGGCCGAGATGGAGCCGGTGCAGGCCATGGTACGGGTGTTCCGCGGCAGCGAGCCGGCCGAAGAGCTCCTGTTCGAGCGCCAACGATAGGCGTCCCGCCGAATGCCTCTCGAACGCCCGGCCCGCACCCCGCCCGGAACCCCCCAGGGAGGCCACGATGACCATCGGCGAGTGGATTCCGGCCGGCACCATCCTGATCGTCCAGTGGACACTGTGGCGGCTGGTCTTCGGCTGGCGCGACAAGGGAGACCATGATGACCACTAGCGCACTTCGGATCCGGACCCGATCCGTCACCCGTGATCCGAATCCCCTGATCCGATCCGGAAGGCCCGAATCCACGGGAAATCGTGATCCGATCCACAGGGAATCGCAAGGAGACGAACGATGAATCCCGGTGAGCTCTTCACCCGCGCCGTGGCGATGCTTCCCGAGGCGGTCCGGGAACGGCTGGACGGCGACGTCCCCCTCGACTGGGCGGCGCTCGAAGACCCGGAAACCGGCACGGAGATCGGCGAAGCCGTACACGACCGCCGCCGGCTGCCTCGGCCGGTGGAAGCGCTCGTGCACCGGCTCGTCCGGGATGTCGGGATCGTGCCGGCCGACGTGTGCGCCGGCGCCGAGCGCCACGGAACGGCGAGCGCGTGGATCCATTGGGTCACGATCGAGGCCGACGGCGAGAGCTACCAGATCCGGAACGATCGCAGCGGCGAGGTCCAGGTCGGGATCCACCCCGAAGCGGTGGCCGGATACGCCACCCTCGGCCTGGAGCTGGCCGCGATGGTGCACGAGGCCGGCGAGCGATGGATCGAAGCCGGCGAGCGGTGCCGGGCGGCGCCCGTGGACCGGCGGAGCCGGCTGGCGGAGTGCGCGGTGCGGATGTTCACCCATCTGCGCGCCCAGCCCGAGACGATCTCGGGACGCCCGACCGCGGCGAGCCTTGCGCGCACGCTGGAGTACGCATGGAATGCCCAGAGAGTGGAGGTGCGCGCCGCGCTCGCCCGCACCCGGATCACCCCGTCCGGGGGAGCGCAAGCGCCGCGAAAGAGCTATTACTCGCCGGGGTCCGGCTATCGCCTGAGCGCATGCGACGCGGGCGAGCTCCGGTGGCTGCGAGGGTTGGCGGAACGCGCCGGAGAGCGTGAACCGGGGGAGGGAGCGGTCCGGCTCCACGAGGCGGAACGGGCCGCCCCCGAAGGGCGGGCGGACGTCGAGAGCCCCGCCGGGAGCCCCGCCGAGAGCCCCGTCGAGAGCCCTGTCGAGAGCCCCATCGAGAACCCGGGCGCGCCGCCGGAGCATGGCGTCGGGTTCGCGGGAACGGTGCCGGATACGGATGCGAACGCGGATGCGGCGGTGGCCGAGCTCGGACGCAGCGCGAGCCATTTGCCGGACGCGGTCCGGGAGCGCATGGGTCAAGCCTACGGGGCCGGCGTCGCACAGGCCCTGACGCGGCTCGGGAGCGAGTCCGGGATCGAAGCGTTGCGCGCGGCATCGGGGCCGGAAGGACGGGGGCGGGGTGTACCGGGATGGCTCGAGCGGCTGGCGGTCGCGGTGCTGCGGGACGCCGGCGCGCCGACCCGCGACGGCCTGCGCACCGACCGCGGGCCGCTCCGCCCGCGGCGGGGCCCGGGGGTCGGCTCGGGGGTCGGCTCGGGGGCCGGATACCGGGACACCGGGAACGAGGGCGGGGAGCGCGAGCGGCCGGCCGCCGCGGAGCGGGTCGAGCAGGTCCGCCTCGGCCTCGCGTTCGCCCAAGACGCCTGGACGGGGCTGACGGCGCTTCGCGGCGCGGGGAAGGAAGGAAGCTGGACGCTGACCGAGGCGGAGGCCGGGAGCCGGGAGCTCGCGGCGAGCGAGCATGAAACGCTGGAAGCGGCGCAGGAGATCGGCCGGACGCTCGACCGCGTCGAGCAGGCCCACGCCGGCGCGCGCGGCGATCGGGAGCCGACCGCCCTGGAACAGGCCGCGATGACGGCGGAGGCGCTCACGACGGTCGGGCCTTCCATCCGCACCGCCGCCGGATGGCCGGGTGTCGCGGAGGCGCCGAACGCGCGGGACCCGGCCGACGTGGCGCGGGTCGCGGCCGTCGCGGAAGCGTTGCGCGACGACATCCGCACCGTCTCCAATCGGCTCATCGCGGGGTGGATCGCGGAGGCGCAACGATACGGCGGGACCCGGGGGGGATAGGAGCCTGCGCCGCGGAACGCTTCCGAAGGATTCCGGTGGAAATTCCTCCCGAAAAATATCGAAAAATGATGAATGGATCGGTTCATGTGTTTCAATCGTCCCGACTTTGGCCCCGTCTTGCCCTGTTCTTCCTATGGTGTGGGGAGCTCTTCGGAAAAATTTTCCACGGCGCAGGCTCACAGGCCGGGTTCGCGGCCGGGCGACGCGGCCTTCGCACCGCGTGCCGGTTCGTCGGGTCGTGGAGGCCGATCCCGGCCCCCGGGAAGCGGTGAGGAGCGGTGAAGGGAGCACGGACATGAGCTGGGCAAGGAAGATGCTGCCCGCGTTCGGAGCGATGGCGGCAATCCTCCTGCCCGCCGCCGCCCTCTCCGGAGACCTGGAGCGCGCGCTTTCCCTCTCGGCCGAGAAGCGCGATGCGGAAGCGCGCGAGGTGCTCGATACGTTGCTCGAGCGGGAGGCGGCCAACCCCACGGTACGGCTGCTGCACGGCTTCCTGCGCGCCCGCGAGCACCGTCTGGGCGAGGCCATCGACACCTTCGAAGGGCTTCGGCGCGACTACCCCGACATGCCCGAGCCGTACAACAACCTCGCCGTGCTCCACGCCGTGCAGGGACGGCTGGAGGAAGCGCGCGAGACCTTGCTCGCCGGGATCGAGCTTCGGCCGGACCTCGCCGCCGCGCATGCGAACCTCGCCGCCGTTTACACGAGCCTCGCGCTTCGCGCCTCCGCTCGTGCGAGGGAGCTCGGCTACCGCGAGGACCCGCCCCCGGAACGAGGGGACGCGACGAGCCCGGTCGTCCTCACCCTCCCCGATCCGCCGGCCGCCCCCACCGTGGCGGCTGCTTCCCCGGTCGCGGCCGCGTCGCCCACTGCGACCACCTCCCCCACCGCCGCAGCGGTGTCGCCCGAGACGCGGGGGCCGGAGGCCGCGCCGACCGCGCCGGCCGCCCTCTGCCTGCGCGCCGGACGGTTCAAGGATCGCGCCGCCGCGAGCGGCGCGGAGCAGTGGCTGCGGTCGCACGGTCTGGAGGTCGTCGAGCTACGGCCCAAGAAACGCGAGGTGGTGAGCAACCGGGTTTACCTGCCGCCGTTCGCAAGTCGCCGGGAGGCGGCCGCGAAGGTGCGCGAGGTCCGCGCCCGCGGGGTGAGCGACGTTGCGATCATCTCCCGGGGGCCTCTTGCGAACGGGGTATCGTTCGGGCTGTACCGGGTCGAGAGCAACGCGCGTCGCCGCGTCGCGGGGCTCGAACGGATCGGTTATCCGGTTCGGCGTTCGCAGGTCACGAAGAGCGTCCAGGAGTACGAGCTCGAGGCGCGCGCCGGCGCCGGCGTTCCCTGGGCCGACCACCACGCCGCGGCCTGGGCGTCGCGGTTCCCCCGACACCCGCTTCAGGCCGAGAGGTGCCACCGCTGACGACCCCCGCCCGATATCCGGGAACCGATGCGGGTATGATGGCCCGGCACGGCCGGGCCGGCCGGCTCCTTCACCGACCGCCAGCGCGCCGATGTTTCCGCTCCACGACGACAACCCGACCCGCCACACCCCGTTCGTCACCATCGCCCTCATCGTGGCGTGCGGGCTCGTGTTCCTGTGGCAGATATCGCTTGACGCCTACGGCCAGCGGCACGCGGTCTACGCGCTCGGTGCC
The DNA here is from genome assembly GCA_965214795.1 of Gammaproteobacteria bacterium. GTDB lineage: Bacteria > Pseudomonadota > Gammaproteobacteria > HK1 > HK1 > JAJDXW01. The sequence continues at coordinate 78,693 of OZ243976.1, forward strand.
ATTCCGGCGGTACTGTTCGACGTGGCGCACCTGCCCGCCGACCTCGTCCTGGTGCCGGCCTGGGCGACCGCATTCACCTCGATGTTCATGCACGGCGGATGGATGCACGTCATCGGCAACATGCTGTACCTCTGGATCTTCGGCAACAACGTCGAGGACGCGATGGGCCCGGTCCGGTTCACCTTCTTCTACCTCGTCTGCGGGCTGCTCGCCCTCGTCGCCCACGCCGCTCCCAACGCCGCCTCCCAGGTGCCGCTCATCGGCGCGAGCGGCGCGGTATCGGGCGTGCTCGGCGCCTACCTGCTTCTCTATCCGCACGCGCGGGTGCTGGTGGCCATCCCCTTCGGCTTCTTCCTCCACACGATGCGGATCCGCGCGGTCTGGGTGCTCGGTGGGTGGTTCGTGCTGCAGCTCGTCAACTCCGTGGCGATGGACGGCACCGGCGACGGCGGGGGCGTGGCCTGGAGCGCCCACGTCGGCGGCTTCCTCGCCGGGGCGGTCCTGATCCCGTTCTTCAAGCACCGGAACGTGAAGCTGTTCGCCCCCGCCCGGACCCGGTTCGGATAGCGCGTGATGGCGGGACTTCAAAGAAGATGAGCGAAGTTGTCCGCACGATCGTGGTCGATTCGCGTTTTTCGGGTCCTCCCGGGCTCGGCAACGGAGGCTACGTGGCGGGGGTCGTCGCGCGGGCGGTGGGAAGCGAGGCGACCGTCACCCTGCGCGCCCCCATTCCCCTCGACACCCCCCTCGAGCTGGGGGCGGAACGCGACGGCGCCCACCCGGCGAACGGGGCGGCGGAAGGCCCCGCCCGCCGGGTGGAGCTGCGCCACGAGGGGAGGCTGCTCGCCGAGGCGGTCAGCGCCGCGCCCGACTTTCCCCCGCCGCCACCGCCCTCCGCGCCGGATCGCGCCACCGCGCGCGCTGCAACCGCCCGGTACGCGGGCCGCGCGCCCGACGCCTATCGGGAATGCTTCGTGTGCGGCCGCGCGCGCGAGCCCGGAAGCGGGCTCCGGGTCTTCGCGGGCCCGACGCCGAACCCGGGATTCGTCGCCGCGGACTGGCCGGTCCACCCCGGGCTCGGGGACGCAAGCGGCGCGGTACCCGACGAGTTCCTGTGGGGTGCCCTCGACTGTCCGGGCGCCTACGCGGTGGGCACCGCGGACCTTCGGCTCGGCCGGATGACCGCCCGTCTCTCCGGCCGCGTCCGGCCGGGAGAGCGTTGCACGGTGGCGGGCTGGCGGCTCGGAAGCGAGCGTCGCAAGCACTTTACCGGCACCGCGGTCTACGGCGAGGCGGGCAACGTGGTGGCGGTCGCCGCCGCGGTCTGGATCGCCCCCCGCGCGGTCGGGCCGGTCCACACACCCACGGGCAGGCCGCGCGACCGGTCCTCTCGCCCCCCGCGCGGTCGTCAATCTTGGCCGGTCCGTCGGGCCGGTCCATCGGGTCGAGGCCGGCCCCCGAGGAAGGTCCGAGCAAGTGCCCCGGCCAGCGAGCGGTCTTTGATGAATCAAAGCGTCACGGATGGACCGCCCTCCATCGCGGGGCTTGATTCACACCTTCCCTGACGAACCGAGGAGCGGACGATGACGAAGGAAGCAGCCCGGAGCCGGGCGACGGAGGCGACGCGGGCGACGCAGGCGGCGCAGGCGACGGACGCCGGGGGCGGGGCGGATCCCGAGCGGGTGCGGGTCTCGCGGGATGGTGCGATCGCGACCGTCGTCATCGACTCCCCGGCGCGGCGCAACGCCCTCAGCGTCGCAATCGCCCTCGGGCTCCAGGATGCGATGGCGGAGCTGGACGCCGACCCCGCGGTGCGCTGCGTGATCCTGCGCGGGGCCGGCGGCCGGGCGTTCAGCGCCGGGGCGGACATCAGCGAGTTCGCGACGTGGCGGATCAACAAGCGGCGGGGACGGCTCTACGCCGGGATCCTCGGGGCCGCCCTCGAGGCGGTGCGCACCTGCCGCCACCCGACCATCGCCCTCATCGAGGGCGACTGCGTCGGCGGGGGGCTCGGGGTCGCGACCATGTGCGATCTGCGGGTGTGCGGCGCGTCGAGCCGCTTCGGGGTGCCCGTCAAGCGCCTCGGGCTCGTCGAGTCCCCGGACGAGCTCGCGCCGCTCGTCGCCAAGCTCGGAGCCAACGCCATGCTGGAGATCCTGCTTCTCGGAGAGATCTTCGGGGCGGAGGATGCGCTGCGGCTCGGCCTCGTCAACCGGGCGGTGCCGGACGCCGAAGTGGAGGCCACCGCGCACCGCATGGCCGCGAGCATCGCCGAGGGCGCCCCGCTCTCCGCCCGCTGGCACAAGAAGTTCATCCACCGGCTCCTCGACCCGCGCCCGCTCACCGAGGAGGAGCGCGACGAGGGCTACGACTGCTACGACACCGAGGACTTCCAGGTCGGCTTCCGGGCGTTCCTCGCCAAGGAGCGGCCGAAGTTCACCGGGCGGTAGAGGGGGTTGATATTCATGACTTGACGAACGAGCAGACCGTGTGGACACGGTGCAGGCGCGTTCGCACAGTTTGCGAGTGGCCGGTTCGGACACGGCCCCGTGCTGCGTACCGGCTTGTGCGAGCAGGCGGCTGTCCTGAGCGGTGCAGCGCCGGGGGAAGGGCCGTCGAGGTGGATCGCGACGCTCACCGATGCGACCGGTCTAGCGGTGCCGAGCGATGAGACGGGTCGGTTGTGCTCGGGACACCCCGCTCACGTTGATCCGGCTGAAGCCAGCGGATAAATTTCGGGTCATGAGCAATCTCCATCTCCAATCCATTCGCAGTCCATACAACGACCCGAGGCTTGCGGCCGCAGCTATCGGTGCGTTGACCCGCGCCGACGCGATGGGTCTGCTCTCCCGGCCGATCACCTGCCTGGACGATTCCGCCATGGTCGGCCTCGAGACGGGTCTGGCCGAAGCCGGCATCGGCCAGACCTTCCTTGCTGAACTCCACCGGCTGCCATGTGCCGATCCGGCCCGTCTTTCCACCCTGCTGGAAAAGATCACCGAAGCCCTCGATCAGTCTCCGGCCCCGGCGCACGAGTGGCGCGCCCTGCAGGACGTTCTGGGGCTCGAGTTGCTCACCCGCCTTCTGAGAATCTCTCAATCCAGTGCGCGGCGCTACCTGTCCGGCCGCCGCGCCACACCGGACCCGATCGCCGCCCGGCTTCATTTTCTGGCCTTTGTCGTCGGCGACCTTGCCGGCGCCTACAACGATATCGGCGTCAGGCGCTGGTTCGACCGCCGGCGCGAGCGTTTGAACGGCAAGACGCCTGCCCAAGCGCTCGGAGATGCGTGGTCGCCGGCGGACGACGCGCCACAACGGATACGCGAACTCGCCCGGTCACTCGCATCATCCCCGGCGACATGATTGCCTACCGCCATGCCGATCCCCGCTTCGCCTTCCTGCGGGAGGATTCATTGCAATCCGCCGGCCGGTGGAACGCGGCGGGCCGGTCGATGGAAATTTCAGCTACCTGGAGGGTGAAGGCAAGTTTGCCAGCGGATTGACCCGGCACCAGCTTCGCACCCTCCGGTCCTTCTACCGCCACCGTCCAGGACGCTTCACCGCGCCGACCACGACCGCATTCTCCAACGTCCTCGTCGCGCTCGACCCCGACGGGCCGGACCGCGATGGCCAAGGGCTCGCCCGAAAAGATCACCGACTCCCCGCTGCGGCCGCCAATCCGCTCGCGGTCGCGGGACGTACTCCCGCAAGCCGCTTCGACAGCGCGCACGCGCGCTCTCGGTCCGTGCGGCCCGTTCCTCCATGAGATCGTGGGGCATCTTGGCCCCCTCGCGACGAAAGTCGGTGATCTTTTCGGGCTAGAGACGCTTTTCGCGGCATTCGTATAGCTTGTCGTTTTCGATCACGGTGATTTGCTCTTGTCCTCGCGCGTTGGGGTCCTTGGTGAGGACGAGCCCGGGAAGGTGGAACACGAGCAGGGCGTCCTTGAGTTCGGCTGTCGAGGTCGCGTCCAGAACCGTGTGGCCGTAGATGCGCCGCAGCCCTGGGGACGGCTGGTTGTAAGAGTCGATGGTAGAAATCTCGGTAATCCACGTGAAATGCGGCAGATGGAGGTGGAGTAGCACGTCCTTGAGCGCGTCGCTTGCGGACCCCTGGGCGAGATGGCGTCGGTAGCCGGCAGCGGAGGTCAGGTACGTCCGCAGTACAATGTTTTCGGCGCTGTGGGCCGCCTGAAGCTCGTCCATCAGCATCTCGTTTGGCCGCAAGATGGCGGGAGACCTGGTCAGGCTTGGGTGAGGATGTGGGTCATCGCCATGAAAACTTCCGGCCCTTCTCAGCGGCCTTGATGGTCCCCTCCTGAATCCGGTCGAAGTCCTTCAGCGCCTTTTCGCTGATCGTGAGCGACAAACCCACTTTGCTGGCGGGGACGGTCTTTGGTCCGGCGACCTGACCGGAGGCGGGTGCAGGATCCAGTCTGCGATCTGTGCGTCTCGTTGCCATGATTGTCCTCCCAGTGAGTTTGTTTGTCGTTGTGGGTCGAGAATGGCATCAGTGCAGGGCAAGGGGTGAGGTGGTCCGGGTTGTTTGGACAGGCGAGGTGCTTCGCGATCATCGGGAGACGTTTGCCGCTTGCAAGACATCTCGAAGCGAAGCTGTGGCCGGGCTCATGGATGGGACGTCCATGAGCCCGGCTTTTGCACGAACGACACCCCAGATCGCGTTCAAATTGCCCGGACGGCTTCCGGGTGCGCGCCCGGAAACGCCCCATGGGCTGCCCGGCTGTCGTGGCAAAGCAGTGAGAACCTGCCTTACCGCGGGCGACAGCGGGACCATGCGTCCGCCGGTCTCGGCGTCGCATGAACGAAACTCCTCGTGTTCGAAGTCCATGTCCTCTCACCACGGCGACAGGATTTCATTAACGCCGGCATCCGGTCAACATGAGACGGCGAAGCGCCGCCGCCGCCGCGTCGGAGATATTGCCCTTGCTCTGAAGCACCTTGAGCACGGCGCCCAGCCGCCGGAATTCCTGCTCCGACAGGAGGCGCTCGCAGCTTCGCGTGGGATACTTCTTGACAAATCGGCACGGATTGCAGCCGGCGGGAGCTGCCCCCAATTTTCTGGCCATGTGCCAGAAACTGACAGGCATATCAACGAGTTGGTTCGCCATGGCGGGCGTCTCGCGGAGCCGGTAGTGCAAGGTGTCGGAGCGCTTCGCGGACGTTCCCTCCGGGGTACCGCGGGCGTCGGGTGCAACCCCGCTGGTGCTACCGCTCGAGGATGGGCTTGAGGTGCCGCGGGTCGTCGTTCGCAACCCGGTTGACCAGCGTGCTGACCGGGTGACGGGCGAGCCACTGCGGCGGACATGGGCCGACGGACACGGGCTTGCTCGCAAGCCCTGCCCGTGCCCCACATCCGCTCGCTGGCTTCATGCGCGGCGTACCATGGAAGTCATTGTTTTCCGGCCCTTTGCTTTTTCCGTGAACGGCGCATCGAGTGACAAACCAGTCCCTGGACGGTTCCGATGCGGCCGAGGCCCGACGAGTCCGGCTTGGGCAGTCATCGGCAGATAGGGCAGATAGATTGCAAGCAATTGAATTGATATGAATTATCCATATCGAAGTTCAGCGGGGAGATGTGGGGCACGGGCAGGGCCAGGAGGTGTCGAACTCGGGCGAAGCGCTCGCGCACAAAAGCAACGAGACCCCTGCCGTGCAGCGAGACCCCCGCCGTTCGGAACGGTATGCTTGCATCGGCCGGAAACACAAGTGGCCTTCGGTTCGGATCGATGCCTCGAATGGCTGAAAACACGTCGGAATACAAAGCCTCGGGCGGCAGCCTGCGCATCGGCATGGACACCGGCGGCACCTTCACCGACTTCGTTCTCCGGGACGACGCGAGCGGCGGGTCGTGGTTCGCGAAGACGCTCAGCACCCCTGGCGACCCGGCACGGGCCGCCCTGGAGGGCCTCGATCGCCTCGCCTCGGTCCGTCCGTTCCGCCTCGCGGAGATCGGCGAGATCCGGATCGCGACCACCGTGGCGACCAACGCCATCCTGGAACGCAAGGGAGGGCGCACCGCCCTCGTCACCACCCGCGGGTTCCGGGACGTGCTCATCATGGGGCGCTCGAAGCGCTTCGATACCTACGATCTCTGGCTGGACAAGCCCCGGCCTCTCGTGCCGCGGCAGGCGATCTTCGAGGTCGACGAGCGCATCGGCCCCGACGGCGAGGTGCTGCGGCCGCTCGACCCCCGGTCGGTGGCGGCGGCGGCGGAGCGGGTCGCCGCCGCCGGGGCGGAGAGCGTGGCGGTGTGTCTCCTCCACGCCTACGCCAACCCGGCCCACGAGCAAGCGGCCGGAGAGCTGCTCGCGGAGCACCTGGGCGGCCCGCCGCGCAACCGGGCGGTGCCCATTTCCCTCTCCACGGACGTTTCGCCCCGCCGCCGCGAGTACGAGCGAACCAGCACCGTCGTCGCCAACGCCTACGTGAAGCCGATCGTCGGCCGGTTCCTCGCCGAACTGGAGGCCGCCTTCGCCTCCCTCGGATTCACCGGCGAGCTTCGCGTCATGCAGTCGAACGGAGGGCTCACCACCTCCGCCCTCGCCCGGGAGTACCCGGTCAACATCATCGAGTCGGGGCCGGCCGCCGGGGTGCTCGCCTGCCGGGCGACGGGGATGCGGGAGAGCGAGGAGCACTTGATCACGTTCGACATGGGCGGCACCACCGCCAAGGTGGGGGTCATCGACGGGGGCGAACCGGCGGTGACCTCCACGTTCGAGGTGGACGGGGTGAACCTGCGCAAGTGGAGCGGGCTGCCCCTCGACGTCCCTTCCGTGGAGCTCGTCGAGATCGGAGCGGGCGGCGGCAGCATCGCATCGGCCGAGCTCGGCGTCGTCGCGGTGGGGCCGGAGAGCGCGGGAGCGGAGCCGGGGCCCGTCTGCTACGGCCGGGGCGGCCGGCGGGCCACCCTGACCGACGCGAACCTCGTGCTCGGCTACCTCGACCCGGCGTCCTTTGCGGACGGCCGGATCCGGCTCGACCGCGGAGCGGCGGAGCGCGCGACCGGAGAGCGGATCGGGGCGCCGCTCGGCCTCGGTGTCGCCGCCGCCGCGTGGGGGGTGCACCGCATCGCCAACGCGAACATGGAGCGGGCGCTGCGCTCGATGTCCATCGAACGGGGGCGCGACCCGCGCGACTACGCCCTGGTGGCGTTCGGGGGGGCGGGGCCGCTCCATGCCTGCGAGCTTGCGCGGGCGCTCGGGATCCCGCGGGTCATCGTGCCGCGGGGCGCGGGGGTCGCGTCCGCCATCGGTCTGCTCGAAGCGGAACGGACCCTCACCGTCTCCCGGACCCGCACGATAAGGTTGGACGCTCCGGGGGACGCCCGGCGATCTGGCCGGGCTCTTCGCCGGTCTCGAGACGCGGGTCCGCGGCCTCGTCGGCGCGGCCGGCCGCCCCGTCGTCGCGTGGCAACGGCACGCGCACGTCCGATACGCGGGACAGGGGTTCGAGCTGCGCATCCCCCTTCCGCCGGGGCCGATCGACGAGGAGTTCCCGAAACGGGTCCGCGAAGCCTTCGATGCCGCGTACGAGGCGCGGTACGGTTACGCCCGGCGGGACCAGCCGGCCGAAGGAACGGACTGGTTCCTGGCCGGCGGCCCCGGCGACGCGGCGGCCGCGGAGCCGGGGGGCGGAACGGTGGCGGAACCGGGCGGGAGCCGGGACGGCGGTGGAACCGGGGGGCGGGACGGCGGTCCGGAACCGGTCCCGGGAGCCGGAACGCGGGTTCGGGGCCGGGTCGGGGTCCGGGATCCGGTCCCTGGACTTGATTCGGGTTCGGGACCGGGATCGGGACCGGGGCTGGACCCGGGATCGGGGCCGGGTTCGGGGCCGGGGCTGGACCCGGGACCGGGATCGGGATCGGTCGCGGAGGCCGACCCGGATGCGGTTCCGGCCCTGGAGGACCGCGTTCGCCCGGGCCCCACGCGGGCCGCGGCCGGAGCGGCGGCGCCCACGGACGGAAACCCGACGCCCGCGGACACGAGGCGTGCACCCGGCTCCGCGCCGCCCGTACCCGCCGAACCCGCCCGCACGGTGATCGCCTGGCGGCCGGAGGCGTCGGGCGGGAGCGGGAGCGGGGGCGAGGGCGAAGGCGGGAGCGAGGGGGCATGGACCGAATGGCCGGTGTACGATCGAGCCGCCCTGCGCGCCGGGGACCGGCTCGCGGGGCCGGCCATCGTGGCCGAGCGCGAATCGACCACCCTCCTCCCCGCCGGCGATACCGCTCGGGTGACCGGGCGCGGAAACCTCCTCATCGAGATATCGACCCGGGAGCGAAGCCGATGAAGAACGGGGGCCCGGCAACCGTCGACCCGGTAACCCTGAGCGTCCTCTGGAACGGGCTCATCTCCGTCGCGGACGACATGGGGATCACCCTGCGCCACACGGCCTGCTCGGCCGCGGTGCGCGAGGGAGACGACTTCTCCACCGGCCTCTTCGACGCGCGGGGACGGCTCGTCGCGCAGGGCAACTTCTCGCCGGGACATCTCGGCTCCATGCCCTTCGTGGTGCGCCACGTGCTCGAACACTTCGCACCCGGGGACTTCGCGCCCGGGGACTGCGTTCTCCTCAACGACTCCTTCATGGGATCGGGGCACTACCCGGACTGCTTCATGACCTCGCCCCTCTTCGCGGACGGGCGGCTCGCCGGGTTCGCGGTCAACATCGCCCACCACGCCGACATGGGGGGAGCGGTGCCGGGGTCGCAGATCGTGGAGGTGCGCGAGGCGTTCCAGGAGGGGCTCCGCATTCTCCCCGTGCGCATCGCCCGGGGCGGCGAGCTGCGCGAGGACGTGCTCAGGCTCATCCTCGGCAACGTCCGGCTGCCGGAGACCGTGCGCGGCGACCTCCTTGCCCAGCGCAACGCCAACGCGGTGGCGGCGGAGCGCTATGCGGGGCTCGTCGCCAGGTACGGCTTCGACCTCGTGGAGGCGGCCATCGAGTCCATCCTGGACCGCTCGGAGGCCCGGATGCGCGAGCTCGTCTCCGCCCTGCCGGACGGAACCTGGAGCCACGAGGACTTCATGGACGACGATGCGCGCCTCGGCGAGCCCCTTCGCTTCCACGTCGAGGTCACCGTGGACGGCGACTCGATCGTCCTCGACTGGTCGGGCAGCAGCGACCAGGTGGAAGCGGGCATCAACTCCTACATCAACTACACCCGGGCCTATTCCGGATTCGCGGTCAAGGTGTTCACCGACCCGCACCTGCCCCAGAACGAGGGCGTGAACCGGCCCGTCGAGGTGCGCGCGCGAGCCGGATCGTTCTTCAACCCCGAGTACCCCGCCCCGAGCAGCGGCCGCGCCGTCAACCAGATCCGGATGTTCGAGGTGGTGTGCGGCGCGTTCGCGAAGATGCGCCCGGAGCCCGCGATGGCGAGCTTCTCGCACTGGAGCAACCCGGTGGTGGGCGGGGTGGACGACCGACCGGGACGCGGGAACCGCCCCTTCGTCTTCTACGACGTCATCTACGGCGGCTACGGCGGGCGGTCGAGCAAGGACGGCGCCGAGGCCCTCTGCCCGGTCTTCAATGCAACCAACATTCCGGTGGAGGTACACGAGTCCCAGGCCCCGATCCGCGTCCGGCGCCTCGAGTTCATCCCGGACTCGGCGGGCGCGGGCCGGTATCCGGGGTGGCTGCGGGGTCCGCAAGGATGTCGAGCTGCTGGCGAGCCGCGCCACCGTGTCCCTGTCCGGCGACCGCCACCGCCACGCGCCGCCCGGCCTCGCGGGCGGGCTTCCGGGGGCCCGCGGCGAGACCGTGCTGAACCCCGGCCGCGGGGCGGAGCGTCTCGCTTCCAAGGAGACCCGCGACCTGGTGCGGGGCGACGTCCTCAGCTACCGGCTGAGTGGCGCGGGCGGCTACGGACCGCCCGCCGAGCGGGACGAGGAAGCGATCCGCCGCGACCTCGCGGACGGATACGTCACCGCCGGCGCGGCCCGCGAGATTTACGGATTCGACATCAGGAACACGCCATGACCTACCGGAACCTCTCTCCCGAGACCCTCGAGCTCGCATTCAACCCCCGCGCGACGGCCAGGAACCTCGACGAACGCCTCGCCGCAAGCGCGGCCGCTGCCGCCGAGACCCGGGCGCGGCTCGACTGCGTGCTCGACGTGCGCTACGGCCCCGGAGAAAAGGAGACCCTCGACATCTTTCCCGCCGCGAAACCGGGCGCACCGGTCCAGCTCTTCATCCACGGCGGCTACTGGCGCGCGATGGACAAGAGCGACTACAGCTTCATCGCCGATGTCTTCCAGCCGGCGGGAGCGACCACCGTCGTCATCAACTACGACCTCTGCCCGACCGTCACCCTCGACACCATCGTCGAGCAGTCGAACCGGTCCATCGCGTGGACGTGGCGGAACGTCGCGCAGTACGGGGGCGACCCGGAGCGCCTCTACGTCTCCGGCAATTCGGCCGGCGGGCACCTCACCGCCATGGCCCTCGCCCACGACTGGGCGGCGGACGGCCTCCCCGCCGACCTCATCAAGGGCGCGGCCCCGATCACCGGTGTATTCGACTGCGAGCCGGTGCTCGACATCACGGTGAACGAAGAGGTCCGCCTCGAGCCGGAAGCGGCGCGGCGCCTGAGCCCCCTCGGCAATCCGCCGCGGCGAGCGCTGCCCCTGCTCATCGCGGTGGGGGGCGCGGAGCCGCGGCTCTGGATCGGGATGTCCGAGGACTACGCGGCGCTCTGCCGCACGCACGGCATCGAGTGCGAGTACATGGAGATGCCCGGCCAGGACCACTTCGACATCAGCCGCGCGGTCGGCGATCCGGAGAGCCCCCTCGCCCATGCGATGCTGCGCATGATGGGCCTTTGGAAGGAGCCCATATCCCCGACTTGATGAACAAGCCCAAGCCTGCGGCAATTCCCTGGGTTGTCGGGTTACGCCTTCGGCCGACCCGACCTGCCAGGAAGCCCCCGGTCGTGGACCAGCCCGAAAAAATCACCGGCTTCCCGCGGCGGCCGCCCATCCGCTCGCGGTCGCGGGACGTACTCCCGCAAGCCGCTTCGACACCGAGCCGCGCGCATCACGCCGTCGATTCCTGCTTTCTTTCCTCAGGTGGCGCGCGCGTCCTCGCGGACGAGGTCCGCCGCCTTCTCCGCGATCATGATGACCGGGGCGTTGGTGTTGCCCGAGACGAGGGTCGGCATGATGGACGCATCCGCGATCCGAAGGCGCTCGATCCCCCGCACCCGCAGGCGGTCGTCCACCACCGCCATCGGGTCGCGCCCCATCTTGCACGTTCCCACCGGGTGATACACCGTGGTCCCGGTGTCGCGGGCGAAGTCGAGCAACTCGTCGTCGGTCTGCGCATCCGCACCGGGATGCAGCTCCGGCCCCCGGTAGGGATTCATGGGAGGCGCCTCCACAATCCGGCGCGCGATGCGGACGCCCTCCACCACCGCGTCGCAGTCGACCTGCGAATCGAGGAAGTTCGGGCGGATCGCCGGCGCGGCAAACGGATCGAGCGTCTTCGCGTGGATGGTGCCGATGGACTCGGGCCGAAGGACGCATAGGGCGACCGACATCCCGGGCTCTCGATCGAGGGTTCGGTCCTGCGAGTCCGGGAAGCTCGCCGGGGTCATGAAGTACTGCACATCCGGGGTCTCCACTCCTTCGCGCGTCCGCACGTAACCGGTGATGTTGGCCGCGCTCAGGGCCAGGATCCCCCTCCGGCTCCATAGATACTTCAAGCCCTCTCGAACCAACCCGAGACCACGAGTCCTCTCGTTGTAGGTGACGGAGCGGGTCACCCGCCAGGACATCCGTACCGCGAAATGATCCTGAAGATTCTCGCCAACCCCGGGCAGGTGATGGGCGGCGTCGATGCCGAGACCGCGGAGCCGCTCCCCGTTTCCGATCCCGGAGAGCTCGAGGATCTGAGGCGAATTGACCGCGCCCCCGCAGAGAATCACTTCCCGGCTTGCGCGCGCCATCTTTCTCTCGCCGTGCTGGGAGAACTCGACACCGACCGCCCGCCGCCCCTCGAGCAGAACGCGGGTGGTGAGCGCGTGGGTCAGGACGGTGAGGTTCGGCCGGGACCGCACCGGCGCGAGAAATGCTTGGGCAGTGCTCGCGCGGCGGCCGTTCCGAACGGTGATCTGGCAGTACGTGAAACCGTCCTGGGAGGCGCCGTTCACGTCCGGGTTGTGGGGGTAGCCGCACGTCTTCGCCGCCGCGATGATCGCGTCGCAGATCGGGTGGGTCTCGACCTGATCGGAGACGTTGAGCGGTCCGCCGACCCCGTGGAATTCGTCCGCGCCCCGCTCCTGGTTCTCCGAACGCTTGAAGTACGGCAGCACGTCGTCGAAGGACCAGCCCCGATTGCCGAGCTGGGCCCAGATGTCGTAGTCACGAGGGTGCCCCCGGATGTAGAGCATCCCGTTGATGGAGCTCGAGCCGCCGAGGACCTTGCCACGCGGGATCGGGATCGGGCGGTTGCGCGTCTTCTCGTCGGGTTCGGTCTCGAAGAGCCAGTTCACGTTCGGGTCGTTGAGGGTCTTCGCGAAGCCGACGGGGATGTGGATCCATATGTTCTTGTCGCGTCCGCCCGCTTCGAGGAGGGCCACCCGATTCCGGGGGTTCTCGGACAGCCGGTGGGCGAGCACGCAGCCGGCGGAACCGGCTCCCACGATGACGTAGTCGAACTCCATTGTCTTCAAACCTCACTCAGTCGCCAACGACGCGCCCCGGTGCGAACCGCGCCGGAGTGTTCCGGAGGCGGATTCGTGCGAGTCGACCAGCCAAGCCGTTCCCTCCTGGGGGCCATTTCACGCCGCAGGTCGGGGCGGCAGCCTGCAGCCCGCAGGTCGGATTCGCCGAAGGCGTAATCCGACAGAGCGCCTCCGTGCGATGTCGGACTACGCCTCCGACTGACCCGACCCGCAGGCTACCGCCCGCCCCCGGGACCGCCGCCAGTGTCGGATTACGCCTTCGGCGAATCCGACCTGTCTGGCGACAGAAGCCGTAGCGTGAAACGGTCCTGGTTCGCGTCGGTCGACGATGGTACGCCGATTCCGGGTGTGTTAGCTTGCGGAACGGAACGCGGCGCCCCCTCAGGGAACGGAGAAGACTCGTGAGTGCCGAAACCATCACTACCGCCGTCGCCGCCGTCGCCATCATCGCATTCCTGTGGACCCTGCACCGGGACGTCGCGGACCTTCGCGAGCGCATGTCCCGCCTGGAAGGGACCGTGGACCTGCTCGCCAGGTTCCTCATCGACCGGGAGCACCGGAAGACGGCACAATAGACTCGCTTCTCCCCCTCGGCGCAGGTCTCCCATGAATCAGCTCGTCATCCGCGGCGCGACCGTCGTCGACGGTCTCGGCAACCAACCCGTCCGGGCGGACGTCGCGGTCCGCGACGGGCGCATCGGCGCCGTCGGAGAGGTGCGCGAGGCGGGCGAGCGCGAGATCGACGCCGACGGTCTCACCCTCGCCCCCGGATTCGTCGATCTGCACACCCACTACGACGCGCAGATCACGTGGGACCGGACCCTTTCGCCGTCGCCCTCGCTCGGGGTGACCACGGTGGTGATGGGCAACTGCGGGTTCGGGATCGTGCCCGCCGCCCCGCACGTGCGAGACCTCATCCTGCGCAACCTCTCGGTCGTGGAGGGGATGGACCTCGATGCGCTCCGCGCCGGGGTGCGCTGGGAGTTCGAGACCTTCGGCGAATACATGGCGGCTCTGCGACGGGCCGCGCCGTGCGCGAACGTCGCGGTGCTCGCCGGCCACTCCGTGATCCGCACCGCGGTCATGGGCGAGGCCGCGTCCGAACGGGCGGAGGCGACGGCGGACGAGCTCGCCGACATGCGGGCGCTGGTCGCGGAGGCGATGGCGGGCGGCGCGATCGGGCTCGGGGCGTCCTACTCACTCAACCACTCGGGCTACGGGGGCGTCCCGATGCCGTCCACGATAACGGACCTCTCCGAGCTCGACACCCTCGTCGGCGCAATGGGGACGCGGCCGGCCGGGATCGTGCAGCTCGCTTCCGGGGCGAAGACCGTCGAGGAGATCGAGGCGGTGGCGGCGCGCCACGGGCGGGCGGTGTTCAAGGCGACCGGGGCGGCGATGTACAACGAGCAGGCGCCGGAGCGGTCCGCCGAGATGTTCGAGGCGTGCCGGGCGGCGCAGGGGCGGGGCCACCCGGTATACATCCAGATCCCCTGCCAGCCCCTGTCGTTCGACTTCACCCTCGCCAACGCCTATCCCTTCTTCAGCCACGACGCATTCTCGGAGGCGAAGGCGTTCGGCCCCGACGAGCTCATCCCCCTCTTCCGGAGCCGGGAGTTCCGGGATCGGTTCCGGGCGAGCCTCGCCGACCCGCGCCCCGGCCTCATCTTCCAGGGCAACTGGAACCGGGTCGTCGTCGCGGTCCCCGCGCTCGCGAAGAACGAGCCGCTCGCCGACCGGACCATCGCCGAACTCGCGGCGGAGCGCGGCGCGGACCCGCTCGACGCGATGCTCGACCTCGGCCTCGAGGAGAACCTCGAGACCATGTTCATCGGCCGGTTCCTCAACGTGGGCGACGAGGGGGTCGCGCGTCTGCTCCGGCACGATGCGGGGGTGGTCGCGCTGTCGGACGCGGGTGCGCACCTCACCTTCATGTGCGAGGCCGGCTACGGCCTGCACTTCCTCGCCCACTGGGTGCGGGCGCGCGGCGAGTTCGATCTCGCGGACGGGGTGCGGCGGCTCACGAGCCACCCCGCGGACCTCTACGGAATCCCGGACCGGGGGCGGATCGCGACCGGCGCCTGGGCGGACCTCCTCCTCTTCGATCCGGACACCGTCGGGGTCACCGCCAGCGAACGGGTGGCGGACCTCCCGGGAGGCGGGAGGCGCACGATCCGTCGGCCGATCGGTGTCCACGGCGTGTTCTGCAACGGGGTCGAGGTCTTCGACGGCACCGACTACGTCACGAACGGGCGGGGGCCGGGCCAGGTCCTGGACCGCTTCGCACCGTCGAGCGCCCTTCGCCGGAGGAACGAGGGCGCCGCCGGGGGCTGAATCAGCCGAGGTCAGCCCAGCCAGGGTCAGCTTCCCGCGAGATGGCGGCGGATCGCCTCGACGCCGCGCATGGTCGGCGAGATGAGGCGTTCGTCCAGGGGCGCCGCCTGGGAGGACCGCTTGGCGATCACGATCCCGTTCTCCGGGTCCGCGAACACGTTCTGACCGAAGACCCCGACCCCGAAGGCCATCGACGGCCCGTCGCGCCGCACGTACCACTTGCTGCGGTAGTGCGCTTCCATCCCCGGAAAATCGGTTCACTTCCCTTCCGGGACACGATCCCTCCTCACCTCCTCACCTTCGCACGGTGCGCGCGCCGGGCAGATGCCTCACTGTGGATCCGACCCACGATTCGGCCCGCCGCCCGCGGCCCGCCGCCCGCTGGGCGGAAAACGTGAAACGGCCCTCCCGCAGCGGGCGGCGAAATTGACACTCCCGATCACGACGGCGAGAATGGGTTTCACCTGTCCAGGGAGTATAGCGACATGCTATCGAATACGTTGAAACTCGCTGCGATCGCCGTTGCGACCGCATTCGTATCCCAGGCCGCCGCGCAGGACACCACCCTGCGCTGGGCGCTGCATCCCGGCGCCGAGGCGGACGCCGTCGTCGAGTACTTCGCACCCAAGTACGAGGAAGAGACCGGCATCAAGGTGATTGGCGAGATCCTGCCGGCCAACCAGCTCCGCGATCAGATGTCCATCGAGGCGATCGGCGACACCGATCGCTGGGACATGGGCTACCACAGCCCCGGCTGGTTCGGGACCTTCGCGCCGCACGTGCTCGACCTGACCCCACTCATCGAGAAGCACGGCTTCGACGTGAGCGCCTACCCCGACCTCGTCATCAACAGCCACATGACCTCGAGCGCGCGTGAGGGCGAGTACATCGCCCTTCCGACGACACCCGCCGCCCCGATGCTCATCCATCGCGCGGACTGGTTCTCGCACCCGGACGAGCAGGCTGCATTCGAGAAGGAATTCGGGCGCGCGCTCGAAGTGCCGAAGACCTTCAAGGAGCTGAGGGAAGTGGCGGGGTTCTTCACCCGCGAGAAGGGCGAGATGCTCGCCGGAAAGGAGCTCGAGCGCGACCTCTACGGCTGGACCGACGCGCTCGGTGCCGGCGTCGGGATCACCCGGAGCTTCATCGTCATCCTCTACTCCGCAGGCATCAGCGGCTGGGACGACAACTTCCAGCCCGACGTCGGCCATCCCATCGTGAACGAAGTCGCCGAGTACTTCGTCGACCTCGCGAAGAACACGGCCCCCCGCGAGGCCCAGAACTGGGGGTTTCTCGAAGGGCTCGAGATGTTCCGCGACGGACGTCTCGCGATGGCGACGATGTGGCCCCAGGGCGTGGGGATCGTCGAGACCGAGGGCGGTGACGCCTCGGGCAACGTCGGCTACACCACACTGCCGGTCTGGGAAGGCAACCTCAAGGGCTTCACGCAAGGCACCCCGTTCCTGGGCGGTGGCGGCGTGTTCATCTTCGACACTCCGAATGCCGACGAGGCCTTCAAGTTCCTGAAGTGGATGCTGCAGGACAACGAGGTCGAGTGGGGCAAGCGAAGCCTCCAGTTCTCGCGCAAGGCTCATTTCCAGAGCGAAGAGCTGCGCAACCTCCGGCCCTTCTACAAGGACTACCTGCCCGCCTTCGAGCAGGTGCTCCAGTCGGTCTTCATCCGCCAGGGCATCCCCGAGTACGGCGCGGTCATGTGGGGCGGCGCGACCGACTACATCACCGACGTCTATTCGGGCGACCTGACGCCCGAGCAGGCGCAGGAGCGCTGGGTCGCGAACATGACCGAGGCGTTCACGGCCGCGGGCTACCTCAAGTAGGAAGCCACCAACCCCTTCCCTCCGGAGAACGGGGGGAAGGGACCTTCCCCGGGTCGACCCCCGGGTCGAGGATCGAGGAGAGCGGCGACCATGGCCGGCTTGCGCTCACGCTTCACGCGCGGCTGGTGGTTCCTCACGCCGGGGCTCCTCCTCATGATCGTCATCGTGAGCGTGCCGCTCTTCATGGCCGCGCGCTACAGCGTGCACCGCGTGTTCCTCTACCGGTTCGACGAGCAGACGTTCGTCGGTCTCGCGAACTACCTCAGAGCGTTTCGCGATCCGCTCTATCTCAACGCCCTGAAGATCACCGCCCTCTTCACGCTCGGCTGCCTCGCCCTGTCCATCGTGCTCGGCCTTCTCGTCGCCTTCATGCTGAGCTCGCGCCAAGTGCGCATGCGTCCGACCTGGCTCGCGCTCTTCCTCATCCCGTTCGTGGTGACCCCCGTCGTCGCAGGGATCGCGTGGCGCTTTTTCATGTGGCAGCAGGAGTTCGGCGTCATCAACCAGGTGCTCGGCGCGCTGGGCGGACCGGACCCGTATTGGTTGCTCGAGCGCGAGACAGCGCTCATCGCGGCGATCATCAGCAACTCGTGGCACCTGACGCCGCTCGCCATTCTGGTGTTCTACGCGGCGCTGACGACCATCCCGGACGAGCTCTACGACGCGGGCAAGACCGACGGGGCGAGCCCGATGCAATCGCTCTGGTACATCGTGCTCCCGATGCTGCGACCACACCTGCTCTTCGTGTCGATCATCATCATCACCTCGGCGTTCCGGGAGTTCGACATGATCTGGTCGCTCACCGGGGGCGGCCCGGGACGGGCCACGACCGTGCTCTCGATCTTCGCCTACGACCGGGGCATCGCCAATCAGGACATGGGGATGGGCAACTCCATCGCCTTCTCCATGTTCATCATCATGGCCATCGCGGCCTGGATCTACATCACCGTTTACCGTCGCGTCCTGGAGCACGAGGAATGATCTCGCCCCGGACCAGGCGCCGGCTGCGGTCGGTGTTGCTGCACGCGGCGCTGGGACTGTGGCTCATCTACTCGATTCTCCCGCCGCTGATGCTGCTTGCGGCCTCGTTCAATTCGACGGCGCTCTTTCGCTCGCCGCTGGACCTCCTGCTGCTCCGGGAATTCTCCATCGCCAACTTCGGCCAAGCGTTCACGCGGGGCGCGTTCTGGTTCTTCTTCCGGAACTCGGTCATCATCTCTTCGGCGGCGGTGGTCATCACGCTCGTCGTCTGCGTGCCGATGGCCTACGGCCTTTCCAGGATTTCGGGGCGCGCGAAGTCGGCGGTGTCCTTCGGGGTGCTCGCGATGCGCTTCATCCCGTACGTGGTGCTGGCCCTTCCCCTTTTCCTGCTCTATGTGAATCTCGGCCTGGCCGGATCGCGGGCGGGGCTCCTGCTTGCGCATCTCGCGATTCACATTCCGTTCGCCACCTGGATGCTGATCGGCTACTTCGAGTCGGTCCCGGAGGAGCTCGAGCAAGCCGGGATCATCGACGGCTGCACGCCCTGGAACCTGTTCTGGGACGTGACGCTCCCCGTCGTGCGCTCAGGCGTCGTCGCGCTCGCGATCCTCGTCTTCGTAATGTCCTGGAACGAGTATCTGTTCGCACTGTTCCTGGCGGGTTCCGACGCCCAGCCGCTGACGGTCGGAATCACCCGGTTCCTCGGCGGCGCGGAGGCAGGGGCGGAGTACGGGGTCATCGCCGCGTATTCCGTCCTCGTCGTCTCACCGGTCGTCGTGTTCGCGCTGGCGGCGAACCGCTACATCGTGAGCGGGATGACCGCGGGAGCCGTGAAGGGGTAGAGAGAAGGGTTCGGACGTAAATCTCGCGGCCCATCTGTTGAACGATGCGTGGAAGGACCTGTTCGAGGCAGCGGCGGTGATCTCGAATGACACCGATCTGGTGGTGCCGATCCGCATGGTGAGGGAGGAACGGAGGCGGCCCGTGTTCGTCGTGTGTCCCGGCCGGTGGCAGATAGCGCCGCAGCTACGGCAGGCTGCAAGCCATGTCCGCCACATCCGCCCTGCGATGCCGAGGGCGGCGGTCGAGACGCCGAACGCGATGCCCATCATCTGCACGAGCGCGTCGCGGTCGAGGCCCACCTCGACCGGCTCGGCGCCGTCAAGGAACGAGCGGACCGGGTCGAGAGTCCGCACTCGGTGGGTCCGAGCATCACGATCCTCTCCTGATGATGCCCCGCTTCACACCCCGTCAGGCTCACCTCACGCTGGAATCACGCGCCCCCCTTCAGGCTCACGTGTCATTGGACAAGGCTCGGTCTTGATTTTCCGTCGTTCCTGGCCCAGACTGCTTGGCGGAGGCTCGGCCCCGTGGCGGCCCCGTGCGCTGAATGCGTGGGAGCGGTTGGCGGGGCGTTGCCTCCTTTCTTACGGGGGAGCCCGAGATTCGTACGGATCAGGGACATGGACAATCCCATAGGTATCGAAGACTTTGCCTTCCCTGTAGCCCTGCCCGCGAAACTGGAGGCTTGCCAGTTCGGCCCCGAACATCCCGGCGATTTCTTCGCGGCGCTCCGCGTTCATGCCACGTCCCGGCACGCGAAACCCCCAGTTGATGCAGTAGATGCACAAGTCTGCCGCCTGGACGGCATAGGTCATATCGGATGAAACGAAGAGCGGAGTCGGCACGATCCATGTCGCTCCGTACCGACCGGTAGCGGTTTTCGTGAAATACCTTTCCATCCTGGCGACAAACTTCCGATCTCCTTGTCTCTCGGTTTCATCCATGACCAGGATGCCGTACTCTCGTTTCATCTCCAGGAAATAGAAAAACCTCTCAAGTAAAAAGACAAAATCCTTCCTCAGGTACTCATCGAATTCGTAAGCCGATGGTTCAACAGTGCCTCGGGGTATGGCAGAAGCCAGCAGTACGATTCGATGTATCCTCAGCAGGCCGAACGTCTCGTGCGCCATGCGGAGACAGGCTTGGCCATAGGCCGTGAACTCGTCCCGGCGCGGCGTGGCGTGTGTCAGACCTTTCGTGAGGAAGGATCGACACAGCCTGCGCCTGTCGTTGTCCCGGAACGATTCGCTCTGCATTGCAAACCTGAAACGTTTTCTGTCGACCAGCGTCGACCCTTTGATCTCCTTTCCGTAATCGCGCAAATGGCAACCGAAACAATCGATTTCAATTTTCTGCATGTCCTGCACGAAAGACCACAGGTGACCGACATGAATCGCGAACCCGCCACGAACCTCGTAAGGCATGCTCTTATGGTCGTGCCCACTCTCGTCGATGAAGAATAGCCAAGCCATGTCTTACCGATCACGCTTCCCGCGGACCGACAGGTCCGATTCGTCGTCCCACCACCAGATGAGTGACAACCTCCGTATTGGTACGGCCATCCGATTCGTCATCGGGCATTGGTCATGCGCCATGCGCGCGGGCGGGGCCGGGGCGGCCGGGCTCACCCGAGCACGAGGAGCTTCAGGCCGAGGAAGGCGAGGGCGACGAGGAGCCACCTCCTGAAGGCGGCCGGGGTGAGACGGGCGCGGATCCGCGCCCCCGCCGCCATGCCGGCGATCGCGGGCAGGACGGCGGCCGCGGACACGTAGCCGATGTCGAGCCGGTACGCCCCGTGCGCGATCAGCACCCCCGCGAGGGCGGCGGTCGAGACGCCGAACGCGATGCCCATCATCTGCACGAGCTCGTCGCGGTCGAGGCCCACCGCCTCGAGGTACATCACCAACGGCACCGCGAAGGTCCCGGTCACCCCGGTGACGAAACCGTTCACCACGCCGAGCACCGGGGTCAGCATCGGCTCGGCCCTCGCCGGCACCGCGAAGCGCACCTTGGCAAGCCCCGCCCCCGCGTAGAGGATGAGGACGGCCCCGAGCACGCGCTCCATCGCCTCCGGGGCCGCGATGAACACGTAGTGATAGCCGATCCACGTCGCGGCGGGGATGATCGCGAGGGCAACCCCGAAGCGCCGGAACAGGGCCCGTGCATGGCCGCCGGTCGCGCCCTGCCACACGTTGGTGACGAACGACGGAATGACGAGGAGCGGCAGCGCCGCCTCGATGCCGAAGGCGGCCGAAAGGAGCGCGATCGCCACCGTCGGAAGCCCGAGGCCGACGACTCCCTTCACGCCTCCCGCGAGAAGGAACACCAGCATGACGATGGTGATCGAGAGCGCGTCCATGGCGATGCCCCGCGCGGAACACCCGGGGAATGCCCGGGGAATGCCCGGGAACCGCCCGGGGAACACCCGGGGGTGTGCCGGGGGCCGCCCGGGGTGTGCCCGGGGTGCGCTGTGAACACCCGGGGACCGGTCGAGGACCGCCCGGGGAACACCCGAGCCGCCGCGTCAGGCGAGCGAGCCCGGCCTGCGTTGCGCCTGCGCCTCGCGCAGTGCGGACGCCGCAGAGAGCGGGGTGCCGATCGGGAGCGAGGTGCCGATCGAGCAGGATAGGACGGGGCCGCCCGCCTCCGCCCCGCCGAGGTCCCGCACGCCGAGCCCCGCCCGCGGACGGCGGGCGGGGCAATCGCGCCGGCGCGTCCTTCGCGGGCGGACCCGAGCCTCGGTCCCGGGACCGCCCGCCCGGAGCCCGCCGATCAGATCTTGTAGCCCAGCTTGCGGGCTCCGTCGACGAAGTTCCGGTACTGGCGCTTCTGGCTGTCGAGACCGAGGTTCTGGGAGATCTTCACCCATTCTTCAGCCGCCTCGTCCAGCGCCTGCTGGCTGGTCAGCTCCCCGGAGATCGCCTTGGAGATGTTGCGCCCCAAGGCGTCGGCGTACTCCGGCGCGCCTTCCCAGAAGAACTGCGGATAGCCGACCTCCACGTTGGCCAGGCCCGCGTCCAGGTGATTCTTGGCCGTGTCGAAGTTCTTGAAGATGCCGGAATTGGTCGGCCACAGCTCGTTGTCGGTCCCGCGCTGCGGGTTGGCCTCGAGGTAGAGCTTCGCCGCCTCGTCGCCATAGTGCGTCTTGCCGAAGGGATCCGAGCCGCAGTACTCGTCCGCGACGATGTCGTTGGAATAGTCCGGATGCGACATCCGATAGATGAAGTAGAAGGCCGCTTCCTTCACGTCTTCGGGCAGGTTCTTCGGTACGGACGCGGTGCGGCACCACAGCGAGATCGCCCGATTGGTGATCGATCCGTCGTCGTTCTGCCAGCCCGGAACGATGGCGCCGCGCTGGTCTTCCGCCAGCTCCACCCCTTGCTGCTGCACCGTGAACTCGGAGAGATCGATCCACCACACCGACATCACGTCGGAGCCCGACTGCCAGCGCTGGATGGTCGTGCCGATGTCCATCGCCTCCGCCCCCGGCGGCCCGAACTTGATGATTTCCCGGTACATGTCCAAGGCCTCGGCGGCCTTGCCGAGGTTGATGGTGGGGTTCATGTTCTCGTCGAAGTAGTTGACCCCGGCCGAGGCCGCGATGTCCATCCAGAAGCCCCAGCCGAAATTCGGGGGATTCACCACCATCGACGTGCCGTAGACGTTCCGGCTCTTCAATTCCTCGGTGAAGAACTGGGTCGTGTCGATGAACTCGTTCCACGTCCTGGGAACTTCGAGCTCCCGCTGGAAACGCCTGGAGTACTTCTTCTGCAGCTCCGGATCGTCGAAGTACTGCTTCCGGTAGTGCAGGATGTGGATGTCGCCGTCCAGCATCATGCCGTAGGTCTTGCCCCCCCACTTGGTATAGAACTCGCGGTAGGCGGGCATCACCCAGTCGAGATAGTCGCCGGTGCCTTCGTATTTGGCGAGATAGTCGTCCAGCGGCTCGAGCTGGCCGGTCTCGGCGAAGGCGCCGAAGAAGAGGCTCGGGTACTGCACCCAATCGAACCGCGGCCGCTTGGAGAGAAGCTGCGGCAGGATCTTCGCCACCGCGTCGCCGCCGCCATAGTTCTCACGGCTCTTGATGCCGACCCCCGCCTCCTTCATCAGGTGCGGCGACAGCCACAGCGGTGCGTGCAGCCAGTTGGAATCCTGGAAGTAGGTGAGCTCGATGTCGTTGAAGAGCTTCTTGCCGGGCGGCACGGCCTGGGCTGCGAAGGCGCGGTGCGGCAGCACCGACGCGGCCGCCGCCGCGCCGGCCCCGGCCGCCGCGTTTCTCAGAAACTTGCGCCGTGTATAAGCGCTGAAGATGCTCATCTCGTCTCCTCCCTTGTTCGGGGCGCGTTCACGCGGCGCCCCCTGAATGCGTCGGGCCCCAGCGGCCCGTCGCGAGACACTCAGGCGATCAGCTCCTTCGACGAAGCGCTGAACACCATGACGTCCCGCGCCGCGTAGCGCAGCCGCACCGGCTCCCCGCGCGCGGCGCGGATCTCGGGGGCCACGAGCGCGCGGAACACGCTGCTGCCGTTGCCGAGGGTCAGGATGACCTGCTCGCCCAGATACTCGCTGATCGTGACCTCCGCGGCCACCACGCCGCCGGCGCCGGCCGAGCCAGCCGCACCGGCCGCGCCGACCGATCCGGCGTCCGCGCCCTTCTCTTCGTGGCCCACGAGATGCAGGTTCTGCGGGCGCACCCCGGCGATGAAGCCTTCGCCGCCCGTCTCCAGCACGCGCGCGGCGTGAGCGGGTTCGAGATCGAAGACGAGGTCCGAATTCTCCACGTGAAGCCGGGCCGTCCCGTTCGCGGCCCGAAGGCGCGCGCTGAAGAAGTTGGTCGGCGGCTCGCCGATGAAGTCGGCCACGAACACGTTGGCCGGGCGGTGATAGAGGTCGTTGCGGGTCCCGACCTGCTGCAGCACCGCCTGACTCATGACCGCCACCCGGTCGGCCAGGGCCAGCGCCTCGACCTGATCGTGGGTCACGTAGATCATTGTGCGGCCGAGGTCCCGGTGGATCCGCTTGAGGTCGAACAGCATCCGGAACTTGAGGTGAGCGTCGAGGTGACTCATCACCTCGTCCAGGATGAAGGCGGCGGGCTCCCGGATGAGCGCGCGACCGAGGCTGACGCGCTGCTGCTGGCCGCCGGACAGGGCGCCCGGCGGCTGGTCCAGGATGTCCTGCAGCCGCAGCATCGCCGCCATCTCCCGCACCTTCGCGGTGCGCTCCGCCTCGGGCAGCCCCATCACCTCCAGCGGAAAGGCGAGGTTCTCGGCGACCGTGAAATTCGGATACAGCGCGTAGGTCTCGAATGCCATCGCCACGTTGCGCCGCTGCGGGTCGAGCTCGTTCACCCGCCGGCCGTCGAAGGCGATCTCGCCCGACGTAACCCCCTCCAGCCCGACGATCATGCGCAACGTCGACGTCTTGCCGCAGCCCGACGGCCCGAGCAACGCGAGGAACTCGCCGTCCTCGACCTGGAGGTCCAGGTCCTTGACCGCATGCACCGTCTCGCTCCGCGAACGGTAGATCTTGTTGATTCCCGTGAGCTTCACCGACGCCATGGCGTTACTGCACCAGATTGGCGCCGCTGCGGGGATCGAAGTAGAGAACCTTCTCGGGGCGCAGCCGCAGCTTCACACGCTCGCCGTAGCCGAACGTGCGGTCCGGCGAGGTGATGGCGGTGAGTTGGACCCCACCGGCGTCGGCGAGCAGAACCCCGGTCGAACCGAGCGGCTCGTAGAGCTCCACCGTGGCGTCGAATACGCGCTCGTCGCCGGGGGCGGTGTCGGGTTCGGGGCCGGGGGCGAGGGCGGGGCCAGGGGCAGGGCTGGGGCCGGGGGCGGGGGCAGGGCCGGTGCCGGTGCGACCGTTGCCGAGACCGATGACCCCGGCGGTCCCGGTCCCGAACCCGATCCCGGTCCCGATCCCGAACCCGGGGCCGGCATCGGCATCGGCGCCCGGGCCGGGCGGTGCGCCGCCGACACTCCCGCCGTTCTCCAGCACCGAGACGAACTGCGGGCGGATCCCGAGAGTGACCGCGGCGGTGTTGCGAGCCGCGAGCGCCTCGCGGTGCGGACCCGCCACCGGGACGGCCAGCCCCGCGCCGCCCCGTCCGGCCTCCCCGCCGGTTGCCACGCAGTGAAGACCCCCGTCAGGGGTTCGACGCAACTCCGCTTCCACCACGTTGATCGAGGGCTGGCCCAGGTGCTGGGCGACGAACAGGGAGCCCGGCTTCTCGAAGATCTCGCGAGCGGTCCCCACCTGCACCAGGCCGCCGGCGCCCATCACGCCGATACGGTCTCCCAGCGACAGGGCCTCGGCATAGTCGTGGGTGACGTAGAGGGTGGCTACCCGACGCAGTTCTTCGAGGTCGTGGAACTGCTGCCGGAGCTCGTGGCGTATGCGCGCGTCCAGGTGACTGATCGGTTCGTCGAGGAGATAGACCTCCGGCTTGGCGACCAGGGTGCGGGCGAGAGCGGTGCGCTGCTTCTGCCCGCCCGAGATCTCCCCCGGCCGGCGCTCCAGCAGCGCGTCGATCCGCAGCAGGGCCGTCACCTGCCGGACGGTGGCATCGATCTCGGAAGAAGAGAGCCTGCGGGCCCGCAAGGGGCTCGCAACGTTCTCGAAGACGCTGAGATGCGGATACAGCGCATAGCTCTCGAACGTCATCGCCACCTTGCGCCGGTAGGGCGGCAGACCCGTCACGTCCCGGCCGCCGACCAGGACCCGGCCGCGATCGACCCGTTCCAATCCCGCCACCAGCCGCAGCAAGGTGGTCTTGCCGATACCGCTCGGGCCGACGACGACGAAGAATTCGCCTTCCGCCACCGAGAGATCGAGGCCGTCGATCACCGGGAAGTCCCAGCCCTTGCACAGGCCCTCGACGCGCAGGTCGCCCACGCTAACCCTTCACGACGCCGAGGGACAGGCCGCGCACCATGTAGCGGCGGAGCACGATGAACAGCACGAGCGGCGGCAGCATCGCGATGAGGCTGAACGCCATCTGCAAATTCCACAGCGTCTGGCTGCCATGGGTAAAGGTAGGGATGACGATGGTGAAGGTCTTCACCGCGGTTCCGACGAACAGGTTGGCGAAGAGATACTCGTTCCAGGCGAATATCCAGCACAGCATGGCGACCGAGATCATACCCGGCAGCACGAGCGGCAGGGTCACCTTGAAGAACGCCTTGAGCGGAGGGTAGCCGTCCAGATATGCGGCCTCCTCCAGCTCGCGCGGCGCGTCGCGGAAGAACACCATCATGAGCCAGGTCGCGAGCGGCATGTTGAACACCAGGTAGAGGATGATCAGCGACAGGTGGCTGTCGGTGCCCCAGGGTGTCGCGTCGAACAGAAAGAACATGGGGACCAACACCGCCACCGGCGGGAACATGCGGTTCGACAGGATCCAGAAGGCCAGGTTCTCGCCGCCCGCCTGACGCGGAAACCGGGCGAAGGCATAGCCGGCGAGGGTGCCGAGCACCAGCGACGCCAGCGTGTTGCCGGTGGCGATGATGAAGCTGTCGACCAGCGCCTGGAAATTGGAGCGCTCGGCGAAGACCAGCTTGAAATTCTCCGGATGCCACACCTCCGGCCAGAAGGTGGGAACCGTCCGGTTGGTCTCCGCGGCGTCCTTGAAGGCGGTGAGGATCTGCCAATAGAACGGGAACAGGGTGAGCAGCAGCCACACCCCCAGGAACACGAGGAGCAGCCCGCGGACCAGCCGGTAGTTCGACTCGCTCACGGCCGCGCGCTCAGGTGAAGGCCCCTCGTGCCCCTCGTGTGAAGGCCCGTCGTGCGAAGACGCCCCGGGCGAGGGCTACCCGTGCCCCACATCTCCTCGCTGGACTTTGAATATGAATAATTCATATCAATTCAATTGTTTGCAATCTATCTGCCCCATCTGCCGACGACTGCCCAAGCCAGACTCGTCGGGCCTCGGCCGCATCGGGACCGGCCAGGGACTGGTTTGTCACTCGATGCGCCGTTCACGGAAAAAGCAAAGGGCCGGAAAACAATGACTTCCTTGATACGCCGCGCATGAAGCCCAGCGAGGAGATGTGGGGCACGGGCAGGGCGAGGGCCGTCCACGCGGGGGCCGCTCATCGAGGATCGCTCATGCCAGGACCATTCAAGCGAGGGCCGTTCATGCGAGGCTCGCCCACGCGAGGGCCATTCATGCCAGGACCATTCTTTCGTCGTGACCGGGGGCCGGGTGCCGGGGGTGGATGCGGATCGGCCGGCCGCGTGATCGAGGGCGGCTTCACGAGGCCCGCACCGACGCGCGGACGACGATATGCGCTCCCCGAGATCTGCGCTCCCCGATGGCCTGCCGAACAGGCCCGGTTCACCTGTCGCCGAGCGAAAGACGAGCCCTGCGTTCACGCGATGCCCTGCGCCTTCAGAACCTTCTTCAGATAGCGCAGGAACAAGATGATCAGGATGGCCGAGAAGGCGAAGATGATGATCGCGTAGGCGGCCGCCTCGCTCACCTCGAACTCGCGGATCCCGCGCTGGAAGGCGATGTAGGTCGGAAGCTCGGACGACTGGGCGGGGCCGCCGGAGGTCATGACGTAGACCAGATCCACGAACTTGAAGGCGTCCATGAAGCGGATGATGAAGGCGATCGCGATCACCTCCTTCAGCATGGGCAGCGTAATGCGTCGCAGCACCAGCCACCCGCCGGCACCGTCCACGCGGGCCGCCTCGTATACCGCGGGCGGCAGCGAAACCCGGCCCGAATAGATGATCAGCAACGGCAGAGCCGTCCAGTTCCAGACGTCGGCGATGATGATCGACCATAGCGACATGCCCGCGTTGAACCACTCGATGTGCTCGCTGATGAGGCCCAGATTCAGCAGCGCCGCGTTGATCGCCCCGTTGGACGGCGTGAGCAGGAACTTCCACAACACCCCGACGATCGACGGCGGCAACATCATGGGCAGCACCAGGATGATCAGGAAGAGGACACGCACCCAGTCCCGCTTGACGACCTCGTAGAGCGTCAACGCCAGGACGGCGGCCAGCAGCACCTGCAGGCAGGCTCCGAACACCAGGTACTGGACCAGGTGCTGCACGCTGTCCCAGAACCGTTCCGAAGTGAGGACGGTGTGAAAGTTCTCCCAGCCGGCATAGCTCCAGTCGCCCCGGAACAGCCGCATCATGTTGGTGTTCTGGAACGCGTGATAGAACATCCACACGGTGGGATAGACGACGATGCCGAACAGCACGAGGACCGGCGCCCCCACGAGGGTGACCGGCACCCAGCGGCCGACGATCAGGTTCGGCCGGGCCTTCTTCTCGACGAACCAGCCCGGAAGCGCACCCGCCCCTTCCGACGCGGGACGAGCGGCCCCCGCATGGGGCGCGGCGGTCCGGACGTCAGATGGCGGCACCGCCGCTCCTTGGAGCCGCGCCCCGCCCGCGTCGGAGGGGGTGTGAACGGATGATCCGCGCTCCGGCGAGGGTCGGAGCGGGTCGACGGCGGCGGTGACGATGCCGGCCCCGGCGGACGCAGCTGCGGGGAGCCGATCGGCGATGCGTGTGTCGACGGCCGCGATCACGGCGCCCGAAGCCCCCTCCGCGGCCGGACCCGGTCCAGGCCGCATCGGCTGCTTCGTCCCTTTCTGCGGCGGTCGCTTCGGCTCGGGCGCCATCGAACCCATCGAACCCGACCGCTGCGAGCGCACGAGCGGCGTGCCGGGTGTCGAAGGCGTCGTCGTCGTGGGGCATGTCGATTCCTTCCAGGGCCGTGCAGGCCGTGAGCCAAGCCGCGAGCCAGGCCGCGAGCGGCATCCGATGATGGCGGATATCGGGCGCAAGGCCGCGCAAGGCCACTTGGTCGGGCCGGATTGTAATCCGATTTCCTTCGCCGACGGGGCGGCCGGGTCCCGGACCATCAAGCCGCTTCGACCGCGCGCACGCGCCAGTATCGGCCACTCCTTGAGCAGCGCGCACGCGCTCCGTTTAGCCCGTGCGGCGGCCCGCCACTCAGCCCGTGCGGCCCGCCACTCAGTCCGTGCGGCCCGCCATCGCACCGTCTCGGCGCCCGCGCGACGGAGCCGAAAGGGGGTGAGACCTCCGGGCCAGCGGAAAGTCGGCTTCGAGCGTGTGCCGGGCGCCGGAGGGGCGCAGCACGCTCGAGAGGAGCCGGAACGAGGCGATCGGGGCGGCGGGGCTGCGAAAGAGCGCGCACGCACCGAGATAGTCCTGCAGCGCAGCGGGGGGCGGCGGACGGCGAAAGCGGGCGATGGTGACGTGCGGGGCGAACTTCCGCCGCTCCGGAGCGAACCCCGCGCGGGCGAGCTCGCGCCGGACGGAGGCCGCGAGGGTTCCGAGCGCTTCTGCCGGAGAAGCCCCGGTCCAGAGCGCCCGGGGAGGGCCGCGGTGCGGAAAGTGCCCGAGGCCGTGCAGCTCGACCGCGAGCGGGCGCCCCTCCACCCGCGCCAGCCCCGCCTCGATCCGACCCTGGGCCGAGGGGTCGACCTCGCCGATGAAGGCGAGGGTAAGGTGCAGCGCGTCCGCATCCAGCCAGCGCGCGTCCCGGAGCCCCCCCTGGAGCCCGGCGACGGCCCGCTTGAGGGCTTCGGGCAGATCCAACGCGACGAAGAGCCGCGGCACCGCGTACCTCCCTTCCGCCCCCGACGCCCTCGACGCCCCCGACTTCGCCCGCCGCAGCCGCCCCGGGTCTACGGAACGGGGCAACGGCGCCGGCCGACGGGGGAACGGCGCCCGATTGACACCGCGCCGCCCGGCGGCACAATGGAATCCTGGCCGATCGTAGCGCAGGAGTCGGGATGAGCCGCCCCCCGAGCCCCACCGGCATCACCAACGTCACCATCGACCCCGATCGCCTCCTCGCCGATCTCCGACGGCTCCGGAAATTCGGCGCCTGCGGCATCGGCGTCGTCCGGCAGTCGCTGAGCCCGATCGACATCGAGTCGCGGAGCTGGCTCCGCTCGCGCATGGAGGATGCGGGCCTCGACGCGCGCATCGACGGGGTTGGAACGGTGTTCGGCCGCTCCCGCAATCACGGGCCGGCGCTTCTCATCGGCTCCCACACGGACACCCAGCCGCGGGGCGGCTGGCTGGACGGGGCGATGGGGGTGATCTACGGCCTCGAGGTCGTGCGCGCCCTCGCGGAATGCGACGAGACGAAGCACCTCGCGGTCGACGTCGCCTCGTGGATCGACGAGGAAGGCAGGTTCTCCACCTGCCTCGGGAGCCTCACCTTCTGCGGCGAGCTGGCGCCGGCGGGCGCGGTCCGCGAGCTGAGCGATGAAGGGGGGAAGTCGCTCGGCGACGCCCTGCGCGAGGCCGGGCTGGACGGGATGCCGGTCGAGCGGTGCGAGCCGGGCCGATATGCCGGCTACGCCGAGGCGCACATCGAGCAGGGGCCGTGGCTCGAGCATCGGGACAAGCGAATCGGCGCGGTGACCGGCATCGTCGGCTCGCGCAACTTCACGATCGCCTTCGAGGGCCAGCAGAACCACGCCGGCACGACCCCCATGGCGCTCCGGCGGGACGCGGGGCACGCGCTCGTCGAGCTCGCCCACCGGGTCCACGAGACCTTTCCCGAGCAGGCGGGCGAGCGGAGCGTGTGGACCATCGGCCGGATCGCCCTCGACCCCGGCGTCCGGAGCATCGTGCCGGGACGAGCCGAGCTGCACCTCCAGTTCCGCGATCAGGACGAGGCGATACTGGACCGTCTCGAGGCGCACGCCCGCGCGCTCGTCGCCGAAGCCGACGCGCGGGGCCGCGCCAAGGTGCACATGACCGAGGTCGGCAAGCGGTCCCTCCCGGCCAGGATGGACGATCGCCTCCGCGGACACATCGAGCGGGCCGCCGAGCACCACGCCCCGGGCGGCTGGATCGCGATGCCGAGCGCCGCCATCCACGACGCCCAGGTCCTCTCCCGCCACATGCCGGCCGCGATGATGTTCGTGCCGAGCATCGGCGGGGTGAGCCACGCCTTCGAGGAGGACACGAGCGAAGAGGACATCGTCCTCGGCTGCCGGGTGTTCGCGACCGCCGCCGCCAACATGCTCCTCGGCTGACCCCGGGCCTGAATCCGGGCCTGAATCCGGAGCCGGTTCCGGCGCGCGGCCCCCCGGGCGCCGGGTAGCGTCAGCGAAGCTCCCGCGGAGCAAGCTCGCCGACCGATGCGGCTTCCGGCTCGCCGGCGGGCGGGCCGCCGCCGCCCGCTTCGGAGGGCACTGGCGTGTCGAACTGATAGCCCGGCTCCCGTTGCTGGCGGCGCCGGATCTCGCGCATCTCCCGCCACGCGCCGAAGAAGCTGCGCACCTCCGGCACGTCATGCTCGACCGCCCGGTGGAGCTTCTTGAGGCGGTACCAGTCCACCCGATACGTCTTGAAAAGCTGCGCCAGGGATTCCGCGCCGGAAGACATTCTTCGCTCCTTCCGCAGGCGGGGCGGATCGCGCGCCCCGTCGCCGTATCATGCCGCAATCTCTGTTTGGATGACGGACTCCCGGTCGCCGCCGCAGCCAGACCGTCGCACCGGGCCGAGCCGCACCGCGCCGCGGCCGGGAATCACTCCGTCAACCGCCAACCGTGAGGCAGGGCAATGAAGTTCTATTCCGCGCAAGAGACGATCCGGCTGACTCTCTCCCAGGCGATCGTGAAGTTCCTCAAGGCCCAGTACTGCGAACGCGACGGGGTGGAGAGGCGGTTCATCCAGGGGGTGTGGGGGATCCTCGGACACGGAAACGTGTCCGGGTTGAGCCAAGCGCTCGTCGAGTACGGCCAGGACCTCCCGTTCCACCAGCCCGCGAACGAGCAGTCCATGGTGCACGCCGCGTCCGGATTCGCGCGTGCGAACCGGCGGCTGGCGACAATGGCCTGCACGTCCTCGATCGGCCCCGGGACCACCAACATGCTGACGGGGGCGACGACCGCCACCATCTGCCGTCTGCCCGTCCTGCTGCTGCCCTCGGACTACTACGCATCGCGGTTCCAGGGCCAGGTCCTGCAGGATATCGAGCACCCGGTGTCGATGGACGTGAGCGTCACGGACTGCTTCCGGGTCGTCTCCCGATTCTTCGATCGGATCACCCGCCCCGAGCAGATTCTGTTCTCGCTTCCCGAGGCGATGCGCATCCTGACGGATCCGGCGGAGACCGGGGCGGTGACCGTGGCATTGCCCCAGGACATCCAGGGATACGCCTTCGACTATCCGGCGAACTTCTTCGACCGAAAGGTATGGCGGGTCGAGCGCCGGCTGCCCGACGCGCGACGCATTGCGGAGGCCGCCGCGCTGCTGAAGGCGGCCCGGCGCCCCTACCTCATCGCCGGGGGCGGAGTGCACTACTCGGAGGCATGGGATGAGCTCACCTCGTTCGCGGAAACCTTCGGTATTCCCGTCGGCGAGACCCATGCCGGACGGGGAGCGATCCGCAACGATTCCCCGATGCTGGTCGGCGGCACCGGCCACCTGGGGACGCAACCCGCCGCGCACTTTACCGAGACGGCGGATCTCGTCATCTGCGTCGGCACCCGGCTCGCCGACTTCGTGACGGGATCGAACTCCGCCTTCCAGCATCCGAAGGTGAAGTTCGTGAGCATCAACGTCGGGGCACACGATGCGTTCAAGATCGGCGCGCTGCCGATCCTCGCCGACGCCCGGGAGGCGCTGCGGTCGCTATTGAAGGAGGCCCACGCGGCCGGCGTCCGCCCGAACCCGGCGTATGGCGAGGAGGTCGCGACCCGGAAACGGGCTTGGCGCGAGCTGCTGGCCGCGGAGGTCTTCCGGGACCGGTCGAACGAGCGGATGAGCCAGGGTCAGCTCATCGGGATCATCAACGACACCATGCGCGAGGGGGACACTCTGGTCGCGGCCGCCGGCACGATTCCGGCCGACCTCACCAAGCTGTTCGACGCGAGCGGGGGTCGCAACCTGCACCTCGAATTCGGCAACTCGTGCA
Organism: Gammaproteobacteria bacterium; assembly: GCA_965214795.1. Classification (GTDB taxonomy): domain Bacteria; phylum Pseudomonadota; class Gammaproteobacteria; order HK1; family HK1; genus JAJDXW01. Next base: position 111,333 of record OZ243976.1, read on the forward strand.
TGGGCTACGACATCCCCGCCGCCATCGGCGTCCGCATGGCGCAGGAGGGAGGCGAGGTGCTGATCCTGATGGGTGACGGCAACTACCAGATGCACCCGATGGAGCTGGTGACGGCCATGCAGGAGCGGACCAAGGTGACGGTAGTGCTCAACGTCAACTACGGGTTCCAGTCCATCCACGGCCACCAGAAGGCGCTCGTCGGCCACAGCCTCGGCAACGAGTTCAGGGTCCGCGATCCGAAGAGCGGGCGCCTCGACGACGGGCCGTTCGTCGAGGTCGACTACGTCCGGAACGCGGAGAGCATCGGGCTCCGCGCATGGCTCGCCAACAACGAGCAGGAGGTCCGCGACGCGCTCGCCGCGGCACGGCGCGAGACGAGGCCCTGCATGATCGTGGTCGAGACGGAGAAGTATCGCTTCACCCCCGATTCGGGGGTGTGGTGGGAGGTCGTCGGGGCGGAGGTGACCAACGATCCGAAGACTCGGGAGCTGGTCGAGGCGCGGGAGGCCGGGCGCGCGAAGCAGCGCTTCTACAACTGAGCGAGGGTTTCGGTCCGGCGTCGGGCGGTCGATGCAGCGCCGTCCAGGGTGGTCAGTGCGTTCACGGCAGCGAACATACGCAGGCCGAATGTCGTTGGCAATCGTGTGAATTAGCGAGTACGCTATGCCATCCGCCGCCAGACGGCGACAACCCGGCGAAGCAACGCGATGGAACGCGACCCGGTGCGACAGAAAGTCCGCGACCTGCTCTGGGAGCGCGGACTCAACGTGCGCATGACCTCCCTCGCCATCGGCCGCAACGCGAGCTACCTGCACGGCTTCCTCGAACGCGGGCTACCCAAGGTGCTGAGCCATCAGGACGCCGAGAAGCTCGCCGGCGTGCTCGGTTGCGAGACGCAGGAGCTGCACCGCGCCGAGCGTCCGCCCCGACGCAAGGGGGCCGGGCCGAAGAAGCGGCGAAGCGTTTTGTCGGACCAGGGGCTCGCCTCCATCCCCGAGGTGGACGTCGAAGTCTCTGCCGGATCGGGCGCACTCGCCGAGGAGCTCGTCGCCGAGCGCGGGCGCTGGTTCCTGCCCGAAGGGATGATCCGCCACGAGGGCGATGCGAGCCCCGACACCATCTGCGTGCTGCGCGTGCGCGGCGAGTCCATGGAGCCCGAGCTCTCCGAGGACGACCGTCTGCCCGTCGACACCGCCCGGCGCGTGCCGGTCATCGGCGAGATGTCCGTGCTCCGGAACGGCGATGGGCTGGTGGTCAAGCGCGTCGAGCACGTGCACGCCGACGGCGGCGCGCCCGCGCTGCGGCTGAAGTCAGCCAACCCGGACTACGACGACTACACTCGCCGTGCCGAGGAGGTCCACATCGTCGGCAAGGTACTATGGACCGTCAGGAGGGTCTGAGAGTGGACGGAAGGCCGGGACAGGCGAATCCGCATCCGACTGAGGACCCAGCTTCAGTGCACACGGGTAGCAAGGCGAGGCCCGACATGCGAATCAGCGACCGCGAGCAACGGCCAGTCCGCTCCGAATCAAGGCAGCCGGATCGCGTAAACGGTGTCTTCACCCGAGACCGCGCGCGCTCGAAAGGAGTTGACCTGCTCGGACAAGCGTTCGAGGGCGCGTGTGCCTCGCTCGCTGCGGCTGGCGTGAGTCGGTTCAGTGTGAAATACCGGCATCGTAGCGAGCACCGCGTGGCACATTCGAGGCGACCTTGATCGAACCGCCTGCAACGGGATAGCGGGCGCGGGTAAACGATTCAGTCCGTTGAGGAGAACCCGATGGTGCGTTCACAGGTTGCGCTGATGGCCATGGCGGCCAGGGTGCGCGGCACTCGCTTCGACCCGGTCCGGATTCAGAAGCTCCTGTTTCTGATCGATCGGGAGGCTGGGATCTGTGTCGATGGCCCTCACTTCGATTTCCGACCCTACCTCTACGGTCCGTTCGACAAGGCAGTATTCGATGAGATTGATGCGTTGCGGCACGTTGGTGAAGTCGTCATCCATGGCGCGGGGCGGTATCGCGCCTACATCCTGACTGAATCAGGTCATGCGCGCGGGACAGCGGCTTTGAACGAACTCGCGGAACCCGTGCGTCAGTATGTTGCAGACGTTGCCCGCTGGGTGCTGTCCCTTTCCTTTGGCGAACTCCTTTCTGCCATCTATCGCCGCTATCCGGACATGGCGGTCAACAGTATTGTTCCCGAGGTGACGACTCGTTTTCCGAAAGCATTGAATCGATCGCCTCTGCCGTCATTCCTTTCCGGCATGGCGCGAACTTTCGATCCTGCCGGCACGCTCGACCTGTACGAGTTTGGTGCGGGCAGCGAACGCGACGCCGAGGCGATTGATGCCGATTGGCGTGCGGTAGGCGATGACCTTCGCAGAGCCGTGGCGAGCTTCGGGTATCCACCGGACAGCTCCGATGCCTGGTAAGCGTCGGAGCCGACCGAGGCAGACGCAGCCGGCGGGTCGTGGCGATTCTCGCGAGAAAGAGCTTTCTGCCTCTGCCGAGCGAGGGAACACGAGCGACGTTGATCCGCAAATTCGGCAGGCCGTTGCTGAATACCTGGAGCCGCAACTCAGCGAGGTTACTGCCGTCAGGGCGGAGACGTTTGCCGGACCACTTCCGCATCCGGAACATTTGGCGAGCTATGAAAGCGTGCTTCCGGGAGCGGCTGATCGGATCCTGCAGATGGCCGAGCGGCAGCTTCAGCACCGCATACAAAACGAATCACGCGTCATTGAGTCCAACATCAAACTTGAAGCGCGAGGACAATTGTTTGCGTTCACCATCGCCACGATTATTATCTGCGGAGGTATCTATTTGATTGCGGAAGGTAAATCAGCAGGGGGACTGACATCCGTAATCTCCGCCATTGTTGCATTGGTCAGTGTATTCATTTACGGGAAACATCAAAAACGACGGGAGTTTGCGAACAATACCAACCGCAAGACGACCCGCCCTGCTCAACCGAAGCCACCGATCTCACCGACTTGAGAGCGGCATGCCGGATTCGCTAGTGTAGTGTCCTTACCAAAACAGAGATTAAAGCGCTGCATGCAGCGCCGCGAGCAACCGGAACTCTTCGCAAGGCCGGCATGAAATTCCTGGTGACGGGCGGAGCGGGCTTCATCGGCTCCTGTGTGGTACGGCGGCTGGTGGCGGCCGGCAACGAGGTCGTCACCCTCGACCAGCTCACCTACGCGGGCCACCTCGAGTCACTCGGAAACGCGCGGCACGCTCCGAACCACCAGTTTCGACAGGCCGACATTCGAGACGGCGAGGCGGTGCGCCACGTCTTCTCCGAGACCCGACCGGACGCGGTGATCCATCTTGCCGCCGAGTCCCACGTGGATCGTTCCATCGACAGCCCCACGGACTTCGTCACCACCAACGTGCACGGGACGGTGACCGTGCTCCAGGCGGCGACCGAGTACTGGCGGCAGCTCGGGACGCGGGCCCGAGAGGCTTTTCGCTTTCTTCACGTTTCGACCGACGAAGTCTACGGCTCGCTCGGAACCACCGGTGTCTTCACCGAGACCACGCAGTACCGGCCCAACTCGCCTTACGCCGCGAGCAAGGCGGCCTCGGACCACTTCGCCCGGGCCTGGTGGCGCACCTTCGGGCTACCGGTGACGATCAGCCATTGCTCCAACAACTACGGCCCTTACCAGATGCCGGAGAAGCTGATCCCGGTCGTCATCCTGGCCGCCCTGGAGGGAAGGCCCATCCCGGTCTACGGCAACGGCACGAACGTGCGCGACTGGCTCTTCGTCGACGACCACGCACGGGCCGTGGAGCTCATCGTGTGCCAGGGGCAACCCGGCCGGGTCTACAACGTCGGGGCGGACTCGGAGGCCGCGAACATCGACGTGGTGCGGGCGATCTGCCACTGGATGGACACGCTCGTGCCCGACAGCCCCCATCGTCCGCACGCCGGCCTCGTCACCTTTGTCGCGGACCGCCCGGGGCACGACCGCCGCTACGCCACCGATTCAAGCCGCGTGCGCCGAGAATTGGGATGGCGGCCGACGATCGAGCTGCACGAGGGTCTCGGACGCACCGTTCGCTGGTATCTCGATAACCGCTGGTGGTGGCAGGGGATCCGCGCAGGCGGCTTCGAGGACCACCGGCGCCAGGGCGAGCCGCGGCCAGTGAGCCGGGCCACCGCCCCTTAGCCCGACGAAATCACCGTCCTCCCGCTGCGGCCGCCAATCCGCTCGCGGTAGCGGGACATGCTCCCTCAAGACGCCTCGGCAGCGCGCACGCGCCAGTGTCGACGCCTTCAGCCGCGCACACGCGCTCTTTCGGTCCGGGCGGCCCGTTCCTCCATGAGGTCGTGGGGCATCTTGGCCCCCTCGCGACGAAAGTCGGTGACTTCTCGGGCTAGAATATCATGTCATCGGTCGTCGAGAAGCCCCGGAACAGGTGATCGACGTAATAGTCCTCAAGGACGATGTGGAGGTTGTGCTCCGCATTGGTGATAACGAGGTCGTTCCCGCTCCTGGCGACATCGACGTCAGCGGCGGTGATCTCGAAAGACCTGAGGTCTGTGGTCAGGGCCGGGACCGGCGGGGGCAGGACCATGATCGGGGACACCCGACCCCTCGCACCAAGGAGAACCATCATGTCAATCCATCCGGACAAGGCAGAGGCGCAGCGTGAACACGCTGTCGAGGCAGCGATCGCCCGGATCGTCGGTCCGGAACGCGCACGCGAGCTCGTCGCCGGAACCCCACCCGCTCCGGAGCCGAGACTCACCGCCTTCGAAGCATCGCGTCTGCGACGGGCCAGCCGGGCCGGAAGACGGGAGTCCCGATGAAGCTCGCCCTCGATACCAACCTCCTTGCATACGAAACACCGCGGAGATTCCTGCGCAACGTCGCCCGAGATCTCGGGATGGGGATCCACGTGCTCCCTCAAGTACATGAAGAGTCCCTGAAACGCATCGAGCGCGCCGAACAGGAACGCTGGACTGAACGACTGGAGAATCTCCCCGGCTACACCGACCTGGCCCGAGGGCGGATCGTCTCTGCGGTAGGAGCCGCCGCACGACAATGGCTCGACGAGCAATGCCGACGACAGGACAGTGGCTTGTACCTCGTGCGCCCCACGTTCGAGCAAACGTGGCAGGCACACCGGATCGCGAGAAACCTGCCACCGGGAGTCGTCAAACGGGGGATCAGCGTCCCCACGGGAGATCCGCTCATCCTCGCCCAGGCGGCCGTCCACAACGTCACCCTGCTCTCGACCAACAACTTCAAAACCATCGATCACGAGAACGCGAACGAATGGTTCCGGGACCATCTCGCAGAGCCCGAACCCATCGTCAGAACACCGGACGAGACCATTGGTCGGCTCTGCGGGAACGATCGATCCGTCGCCGAGCGCTGGACCCTCGCCTACGCCCCGAACTGGACCCGGGAACGATCCGGCGTACGCGAAGAAGACAACCTGCGCCTCATCTACGAAGAGGCCCTCGATCGACTCGCAGGTGCGGGCTTCGAGGAGACCGCACAGAAAGCGCGCTGGTCCTACGAGACCGGCTTCGAGCAGCCGGGGCAGTTCGTCCGGAGCCTCGACACCGCGCTGCACCGATGCACCGGCCGGGACGCCGATCGAGAAGAGCACAAGCGCTGGCTCACCATCAACGCCGCCGCCCATGATGCCGGCTTCGGCCGATGACCGAACCGGCTCCAAGGCCGCCTTCGCCAAACTGTATGGCCGCAAGACGCCGAGTTGCTCAACGAGACCAGAAGATCGCCACCGCCGCCATGGACGACGCCAGCCTCCGGCCGGGCGAGGAGGCGCCACCCGAACCGATTCCGCGCGCCGCGTGTCATGGACGGTTAAGGAACAACACGAGACTCTCGCGCGAGGGGCGCCGACCGAAGCGGCCCATCTGCTGCGCGCTATTCCCTCGAAGACGAAGCACCCTGATCTCGGTACAGGTCAACCCGGCGGCCTCACCAATTTCCGCAGTCAACTCGTCAACGAGAAGGGCCCTGCCCTCGTACCGAGCGTTGCCGACCACCAGGGCGGCAGGGCAGCCCGGACGCAAGACCCTGGAGATCTCGCGGAGCGAGAGGTACAAGTCAACGAAGTACCCATCGAGCATCCGACGCACGCGGGGCGTCCGCACGTCACCGAGCAGATTCCGCAGCGAGGCGGGAGCACGATACTGCACATGCTCGGGACGCTGCGGACGCGCCTCGGGATGCGACTCGAAAGACTGGCGACGAAGGCCAAGCACCGCCTTTGCATCGAGGAACAGGAGAAGCAGCTCGAGGGCGAAGATACGGGTGTAGTCATGTCGATTGGGATAGGGCGGAGAGGTGATCACCGCGCTCACCGACTCATCGGCGTCCGGGAGGTTCCTGGCATCCGCCACCGCGATGGTCGGATTCACACACGGCGACTCACCTTCGACGAGGTCCGCAGCCATCTCGTGGACGCACTCCTTGAACACCGCCTCGACTTTCGATGCCGGAGTCGCAACGGTTCGCCACCGCAACCACCCGCCATTTCGCTCGACAAAGGCAAATCGAGGCACGATGCGAAGCAGCGCCAGCATCAGGAAGGACCTGCACGACGGCTCGATGGCGCTACGACGGATGCGGTTGGCAAGACCGAGCAACTTCCCCAGGCACGGCTCGTCGAAGGCGCGGACGAGAAACGGGTCCGGAGTGCCGTCGCACGCCTCCGGCAACGGACCCTCGGCCAGAATGGCGGCGAGGGCGTGCTCGACATCAAGACCCGAGGGGCGAGCGCACTTCGCCTGCGAGACAAAACGCGCGAGCGGAGACAGGTCGTACCCCGAGCAAGGGATCCCCAGACCCTGGGCGCTCAGCACCGTGGTCCCGGAACCGAGAAACGGATCGAGGATGTGGTCGCACGGGTCCAGATTCCACTCCCGCGCCAGCGCGAGCACAATCGCAGGGGAGTAGCTGTGGGGAAATACGTACCAGCGGTGCACCGGCAAGTGGGAAAAGGTCCGAGGGCTCAGCCAGGGAGCCCACTGCGAACGCTCGGTGAACGGCCAATCGCGCAACGCGCTTCACCTGTCCGGCAACAACCTCAAGGCGCAAGCTTCGAGATGTGCTGAGCGATCGGAAAATCTCTGGGCGCCAAATCCAACCCGGTACATCTATGGACCAGGGAAGAAAGCGCCCCGGAGTTGGCCCTGGCTCCCTCCTCGGTCGGATTCCGAAAGCGATTGACGACATTCCTGAACGGGTTGTCGGACGTCATCAAGTGCGTGGCAGTTGCCGCCAAAGCGTGAGCGTAAACAACGCTATCGAGGGGATCCATATAAACGATCGTCATGATCCCGCGCGCGAGCCACACCACATCGGCGGATGCCGACGAGTCGAGGTCGGATACACGAATGCCTAAAGAGTCGAACGTGTCGAAGGTCTTGTCAAGAGACGCAGCGATGTCCTGGCGATCCTTCGGCGTCATCCACCAATTGACTTGTCTGTCGTCAAAACGACTGAACCAGCGCCCGCGTACCTGGGACTGGCACACCGCCTTTCCAAGCGTGCAGGAGTATGCCTCGAGGCGAAACCACTCCAATTCCACAGCGGAGCATCGACTGATTTCCGCACCATTCCGTTGCATGAAATGAAGGACCTGACCGCCCTTAAGTAGAGTTTCGCATATCTTTTCTTCGTCGATTGTTCCTTCGATGTATGCTTTCGTCGTACTCCACTGCACCTCCTCGCAGGGATAGAGACGCTTGTCCTCAACGTAGGACAAATAGAGCCGCACACAGTGCAACACATTCGTGTCCAGTACAACCACGCACTGGTCAGCGGCCATCAGGATGATTCCTGTCCACGCTCTTCGGGATAAAGGCGATCCACGATGGTCTCGATATAGGACGCGTCGAAGGGCAGGCCGATATCCGCCTCGGCCTCGCCGATCGCCACCGAGCAGGTTTGCACCAGACGCCGCGGACTTGACAACACCCTCTCGCCAAAGCATTCGAGGTCGGTCGGGAAGGGGAACAAATCGTCGCGCGGTTGCTCACGCACCCACGCCAAACGATCCTTCAACAATTTCTCCGCCTGCTCGCGCGTCTGCGCCCCAAGGGTGATGTGCGCGCCCGGGCTCGCCATCCGATCGGTGAATCCCGGGACATCGGTTTCAGTTTGGCGAAACGCCTCGGGTGTCATTGCGAGCACGACCCACAACTCCGGGGAATCATGCCTCGTCAAGTCGATAAGACGCTTGAGGGTCGTCACATAATGGCGCGCCGTGCGACGGCGCGTACGGTCGTTCAGCCCGATTTCCTCGAATTCATCGAGCAGGAACGCTACCCCGCGTGACTCCGAACCGGCCGAAAGCGCCTTGAGCAACGCTTCGAAGTACCGGGGCTCCTGGCGTTCGGCCACGACCGCGCCCGGACTGCGCACGACGAAATCGCGATACTCGAAATTGGGCTTCAGCGGCGTCTCGACGACGATCCGCGCAAGACAATGCGCGATCTCCTCATCGTCGGTCACACCGCTATCGACGAAGAGTTCGATGAGCGGCGGCGCCAACCTCTTCGCATCGGCCATGGTACGCACCTTGCGCACGTAAGCCTCGTACCCCGACAAAAACAGATCCGGCTCGCGCCCCGGTGCCTTTGTGTGGATCAGCTCCCACAACGTTTTCGCAAGGTTCTTGCGTCCTATCATGCGAAGCCAACTGTCGGCCAGGTCGTAGAACCGCACACCGGGATCCTGAAAGTAGAACGGCCGCACGTTGAGCCCGGGGAACACTTCATCTTCAAGCCAACGAAGACAATACGTCTTGCCCGATCCGTACTCGCCGACGATGACCGTGAGCTTCGCGCCCCTGGTATCGCGCTGCGCTGCGATGCGGTCGCGCAATGGTTGCTCAACGGAGAGTGGAGCGAGCGGTGGTCCGTCGACCGGGGGGCCCGAAGCCACCGGATCGAAAGGATTGATTCGCAACCCGCACCTGTCGAGAACAGACATCGCGACTTCCCCACTCACTCAAGAGCCGATGGAACCTCGGCGTCGGCATGAATGCGCAGGTCACCGATGAGCCGACCCCTCGCATCGCGGTAGTATCGCCCGAGTTCAAGATGTTCACGACTTGCGCTCGACGTCGAGAGGGTCGCCACTGCCACCGGGGTCGGCACGAGCGCGACGGACTTTGCGCGGCGCCGACACAACCAATCGAGCCCGGCGAAGAGTACCTGGCGAGGCTGATGGTGCTCAACGCAGTAGCGACGAATGAGATCTGCCACTTCCATCGTCGTCCACTTCGGGTCGCCACGCGCGCCGAGAACGAAGCGCACAGCATCGAGCACCCGCGCCTCCCAAGCAGGGCCGTCTTCAGGCGCAACAGGGTGGACGGCGAACATCGTCGAGGCGTTCTCACCGAGCTCGGCGTACTCATCGATCACACCCAATTCGTCGCGCACCCAGTAGCGAAGCCCGTAGAGCAGCGAAAACACTGCCTGCTTCTCCTCGTAGCACCGAGACTGACCGGTGCGCCGATTCCACACCTCGAGCCGGTGACGATCGTCGCGTCGCACATGACGCCACGTCACCGGGTCGCTGCGCGTGCAGAACGAATCGAAATCGAGCACCCCGCACGCATCGGATACCGTGAGGTCAAAGAGCAACGCCCGGCAGTCAGGGTGCCTCAGCACCACATCGGCGAAGGGGGCCCTCGCCGACGAGACGAGCCAGGCACCCTCTCCCGGCGGCAACGTGACCAACGCCCGCACGAGCGGGTCACCCATCTCGACCCGCCACGAGCGCGTCTGCTTCGACATCAGGCCCAGGCGAAGGAGCGTCGAACGGTACCGGTAGACGGTGGTAGCCCCGGGCCTTGCCGCGCGGACGCGCTCGAGGTCAGCGGCGATGAACGCGCTAAGGTCTCGTGAACGCACCGGGGCTTGCGACCGGGAGAAGGTGCGAAGCGCACGGTGCAGCGTGGCGAAGGATACGCCTCGCATCCAGTACCGGGCGCTTGCAGAGCGAGCTTCCAGGGCAAAGTTGCCGACGCCTGCCGGAAGCGACGAGCCAGAAGCTGCCCTCAAGCCAGCCATCCACCGACCTCCTGCAAGCGGCTGCGGTCCGCGCAACGTGCCAACCCTGCCCTCCCACCCCGGCACCGGATCCTCGGAAAGTCGAGCTGGTCGGGGCTGTGCGGTCAGCCCGAGCCCAACGGCAAGTGGGACCGGTACGATGAGGTGGCGCCCTCGCGAGGATGGTACACCGCCGCACGGCGGAGCGGGCCGGTGCCGAGCAGCCCTGGGCCTTCGACGCCCAGGACCCCCCCGAGGGCACGAACGAGGGCGCTCCCGCCGACCCGGTGTGGAGGATCGGCCAGCGTGGGAAAGTCCTGTGAACGAGACGAAGGCGCTTGCAATCCCCGACGCCGACCGCAATCATGCGCCCGGCGTCGGCGCCGGGAATCCTGTCCGGATTGGTCGCGCCATGAGTTGCGGGGTTCCGGGCGCCCTCCGGGCCGCTCGGGTGGTTCGACCGCGCCGGCCCGCGGCAGTCGGGGCCGCCGGGTCAGGGGGGGGTCAGGGCAGGAGGCGGGGCCGGCCGGATCTGGACTCCGCCGCAAGGGGTGGAGCCTCGAGCTGCGGAGCGCCGCGAGCAACCGGAACTCTTCGCAAGGCCGGCATGAAATTCCTGGTGACGGGCGGAGCGGGCTTCATCGGCTCCTGTGTGGTACGGCGGCTGGTGGCGGCCGGCAACGAGGTCGTCACCCTCGACCTGCTCACCTACGCGGGCCACCTCGAATCACTCGGAAACGCGCGGCACGCTCCGAACCACCAGTTTCGACAGGCCGACGTTCGAGACGGCGAGGCGGTGCGCCACGTCTTCTCCGAGACCCGATCGGACGCGGTGATCCATCTTGCCGCCGAGTCCCACGTGGATCGTTCCATCGACAGCCCCACGGACTTCGTCACCACCAACGTGCACGGGACGGTGACCGTGCTCCAGGCGGCGACCGAGTACTGGCGGCAGCTCGGGACGCGGGCCCGAGAGGCTTTTCGCTTTCTTCACGTTTCGACCGACGAAGTCTACGGCTCGCTCGGAACCACCGGTGTCTTCACCGAGACCACGCGGTACCGGCCCAACTCGCCTTACGCCGCGAGCAAGGCGGCCTCGGACCACTTCGCCCGGGCCTGGTGGCGCACCTTCGGGCTACCGGTGACGATCAGCCATTGCTCCAACAACTACGGCCCTTGCCAGATGCCGGAGAAGCTGATCCCGGTCGTCATCCTGGCCGCCCTGGAGGGAAGGCCCATCCCGGTCTACGGCAACGGCACGAACGTGCGCGACCGGCTCTTCGTCGACGACCACGCACGGGCCGTGGAGCTCATCGTGTGCCAGGGGCAACCCGGCCGGGTCTACAACGTCGGGGCGGACTCGGAGGCCGCGAACATCGACGTGGTGCGGGCGATCTGCCACTGGATGGACACGCTCGTGCCCGACAGCCCCCATCGTCCGCACGCCGGCCTCGTCACCTTTGTCGCGGACCGCCCGGGGCACGACCGCCGCTACGCCACCGATTCAAGCCGCGTGCGCCGAGAATTGGGATGGCGGCCGACGATCGAGCTGCACGAGGGTCTCGGACGCACCGTTCGCTGGTATCTCGATAACCGCTGGTGGTGGCAGGGGATCCGCGCAGGCGGCTTCGAGGACCACCGGCGCCAGGGCGAGCCGCGGCCAGTGAGCCGGGCCACCGCCCCTTAGCCCGACGAAATCACCGTCCTCCCGCTGCGGCCGCCAATCCGCTCGCGGTAGCGGGACGTGCTCCCGCAAGACGCCTCGGCGGCGCGCACGCGCTCTTTCGGTCCGGGCGGCCCGTTCCTCCATGAGGTCGTGGGGCATCTCGGCCGCCTCGCGACGAAAGTCGGTGATTTTTCGGGCTAGAACATCATGTCATCGGTCGTCGAGAACTCCGTGAACTTGTGATCGACGAGATAGTCGTCAAGGACGATGTGGAGGTTGTGCTCCGCATTGTTGATAACGAGGTCGTCCCCGCTCCTGGTGACATCGACGTCAGCGGCGGTGATCTCGAAAGACCTGAGGTCTATCGTGTCATCTTCATCGAAGTCGGTGATGTGGTCGACGTTGACCTCCGCATCCTTGTGGAACACGAACATGTCGGCGCCGGCACCGCCGGTGAGCCAGTCGCTGCCCGTGCCGCCTTCGAGCGTGTCGGCGCCCCTGCCACCGTCGAGCGTGTCGTCGCCCGCGCCGCCGTCGAGCGTGTCGGCGCCCTTCCCTCCCGAGAGCACGTTCCCATTGGCGTCGCCGGTCAGCGTGTCGCCATGCCCCGAGCCTTCGAGGTTCTCGATATTCAAGAGCGTGTCGCCCGCCGCGTCACCGCCGAAGACAGCACCCGAGGCAAGATTGACGGCTACCCCCGCATCGGAGGGGGAATACGAGGCTGTATCCGTCCCGAGGCCACCGTCGAGCGTGTCGGCGCCGGCGCCGCCTTCGAGCCTGTCGGCGCCAGAACCGCCTTGGAGCGAGTCGGCGCCCGCGCCGCCGAAGAGCATGTCGTTGTGGGCGCCACCGTCGAGTGTGTCGGCGCCCGCGCCGCCGAGGAGTGAGTCGGCGCCCTTCTCTCCCGAGAGCACGTTCCCGTTGGTGTCGCCGGTCAGCGTGTCGCCATGCTCCGAGCCTTCGAGGTTCTCGATATTCAAGAGCGTGTCGCCCGCCGCGTCACCGCCGGAGGCAGCACCTGAGCCAAGATTGACGTTCACCCCCGCACCAGAGGTGGCATACGAGGCCGTATCCGTGCCGAGGCCACCGTCGAGTGAGTCGGCGCCCCTCCCTCCCGAGAGCACGTTCCCGTTGGTGTCGCCGGTCAGCGTATCGTCATGCCCCGAGCCTTCGAGGTTCTCGATGTTCCTGAGCGTGTCGCCCTCGGCGTGGCCGCCAGAGCCCAAACCGGTTGCAAGACTGACGTCCACCCCCGCACCAGAGGAGGCATACGAGGCCGTATCCGTGCCGAGGCCACCGTCGAGTGAGTCGGCGCCCCTCCCTCCCGAGAGCACGTTCCCGTTGGTGTCGCCGATCAGCGTGTCGCCATGCCCCGAGCCTTCGAGGTTCTCGATGTTCCTGAGCGTGTCGCCCTCGGCGTGGCCGCCAGAGCCCAAACCGGTTGCAAGACTGACGTCCACCCCCGCACCAGAGGAGGCATACGAGGCCGTATCCGTGCCGAGGCCACCGTCGAGTGAGTCGGCGCCCCTCCCTCCCGAGAGCACGTTCCCGTTGGTGTCGCCGATCAGCGTGTCGCCATGCCCCGAGCCTTCGAGGTTCTCGATGTTCACGAGCGTGTCGCCCTCGGCGTGGCCGCCAGAGCCCAAACCGGTTACAAGATTGACGTTCACCCCCGCACCAGAGGAGGCATACGAGGCCGTATCCGTGCCGAGGCCACCGTCGAGCGAGTCGGCGCCGGTACCGCCGTCGAGCGTGTCGTTGTCGTTGCCGCCGAAAAGCGTGTCCGCGCCGGCCCCGCCGTCGAGCGTGTCGTTGTCGTCGCCGCCGTCGAGCGAATCGGCGCCCCTCCCTCCCGAGAGCACGTTCCCGTTGGCGTCGCCGGTCAGCGTGTCGCCATGCCTCGAGCCGTCGAGCCTCTCAATGTTCCTGAGCGTGTCACCCTCGGCGTCTCCACCAGAGCCCTCACCGGTTGCAAGATTGACGTTCACCCCCGCGCCAGAGGAGACATACGAGGCCGTATCCCAGTCGCCGCCGCCGTCGAGCGAGTCGGCGCCGGCATCGGCTTCGAGCCAGTCGATGCCAGAACCGCCTTCAAGCGTGTCGTCGCCGGTCCAGCCGTTGAGCGAATCGTTGCCGGCACCGCCGATGATCGAATCGTCGCCCGCCTGCCCATAGAACTCGTTCGCATTGGCATCGCCGGTCAGCGTGTCGCCATGCTCCGAGCCGACGAGCTCCTCGATGTTCCTGAGCGTATCGCCCTCGGCGTCTCCGCCAGAGCCCAAACCGGTTGCAAGATTGACGTTCACCCCCGCATCGGAGTCGGAATACCAAGCCGCATCGTAGTCACCGCCGCCGTCGAGCGAATCGGCGCCCGCGCCGCCAAAGAGGTGGTCGTTGCCGGCGCCACCATCAAGCGAGTCGGCGCCGGCACCGCCAAAGAGGTCGTCGCGGTCGGCGCCACCGTCGAGCCTGTCGTTGTCGGCACCACCTTCAAGCGTGTCCTCGCCGGCACCGCCTTCAAGCGTGTCGTCGCCGGCACCGCCGTAGAGCGTGTCGTAACCGCTCTCCCCTTCGAGCGAGTCGGCGCCCGCCCCCCCCAGGAGCCTGTCCTCATAGTAGGCCCTGCCCGTCAGCGTGTCGCCATGCTCCGAACCTTCGAGCTCCTCGATGTTCCTGAGCGTGTCGCCCTCGGCGTGGCCGCCTCTGCCCACACCGGTTGCAAGATTGACGTTCACCCCCGCATCGGAGAGGGAATACGAGGCCATATCCGAGCCGCGGCCACCGTCGATCCAGTCGGCGCCGGCACCACCTACGAGCGTATCGATGACGACTCCGCCTTCAAGCGAGTCGTCACCCCCCATCCCCCAGAGCACGCTCCCGTACCCGTTCCCGTCGGCGTCGCCGCCTATCAGCGTGTCGCCATGCTCCGAACCTTCGAGGTTCTCGATGCTCCTGAGCGTGTCGCCCTCGGCGTGACCGCCGGAGACAGCACCTGAGCCAAGATTGACGTTCACCCCCGCATCGGACAGGGAATACGAGGCCGTATCCCTATCGGCACCACCGTCGAGCGAGTCGGCGCCGGCTCCACCGACAAGCGTGTCGGCGCCAGCACCACCTTCGAGCGAGTCGTCACCCCCCATCCCCCGGAGCACATTCCCATTGGCGTCGCCGATCAGCGTATCGTCATGCCCCGAGCCTTCGACGTTCTCGATGTTCCTGAACCTGTCGCCCGCCGCGTCTCCGCCAGAGGCACCTGTTTCAAGATTGACGCCCACCCCCGCACCAGAGGAGGCATACGAGGCCGTATCCGTGCCGGAGCCACCGTCGAGTGTGTCGGCGCCGGCTCCGCCGACAAGCGTGTCGGCGCCGGCTCCGCCGACAAGCGAGTCGGCACCCGCCATCCCCCAGAGCACGTTCCCTTCGATGTCGCCGATCAGCGTGTCGTCATGCTGCGAGCCTTCGAGGTTCTCGATGTTCCTGAGCGTGTCGCCCTCGGCGTCAGCGCTTCCGCCGGCAAAAAATGGGCCAAGATCGACGTCCACCCCCGCATCGGAGAGGAGATACGAGGCCGTATCCGTGCCGGCGCCACCGTCGAGCAAGTCGGCATCCGCGCCGCCTTCGAGCGTGTCGGCGCCCGCGCCGCCGACGAGCGAGTCGGCGCCCACCATCCCCCGGAGCACGTTTCCATTGGCATCGCCGGTCAGCGTGTCGTCATGCTCCGAGCCGCCGAGGTTCTCGATGTTCCTGAGCGTGTCGCCCGTGGCGTCTCCGCCAGAGCCCACACCCGTTGCAAGATTGACGTCCACCCCCGCATCGGAGAGGGAATACGAGGCCGTATCCGTGCCGGTGCCACCGTTGAGGTCGTCGGCGCCGGTACCGCCTTCGAGCGTGTCGTCGTCGGCACCGCCTTCAAGCGTGTCGGCGCCCGCACCGCCGACGAGCGAGTCGTCACCCGCCCTCCCCCAGAGCACGTTCCCGTTGGCATCGCCGGTCAGCGTGTCGCCATGCTCCGAGCCTTCGAGGTTCTCGATGTTCTTGAACGTGTCGCCCGCGGCGTCTCCGCCAGAGCCCACACCCGTTGCAAGATTGACGTCCACCCCCGCATCGGAAAGGGAATACGAGGCCGTATCCGTATCGTCACCGCCTTTGAGCGTGTCGGCGCCGGCACCGCCTTCAAGCGTGTCGTCACCAGCACGGCCGACGAGCGAGTCGTCACCCGCCCTCCCCCAGAGCACGTTCGCATTGGCATCGCCGGCCAGCGTGTCGCCATGCCCCGAGCCTTCGAGGTTCTCGATGTTCACGAGCCTGTCGCCCTCGGCGTCACCGCCAGAGGCAGCACCTGAGCCAAGATCGACGTTCACCCCCGCATCGGAGAGGGAATACGAGGCCGTATCCGTATCGTCACCGCCTTTGAGCGTGTCGGCGCCGGCACCGCCTTCAAGAGTGTCGTCACCAGCACGGCCGGCGAGCAAGTCGGCGCCCGCCATCCCCCAGAGCACGTTCCTGTTGGCATCGCCGGTCAGCGTGTCGTCATGCCGTGAGCCGCGGAGGTTCTCGATGTCCCTGAGCGTGTCGCCCGCGGCGTCTCCGCCAGAGGCGGCACCTGAGCCAAGATTGACGTCCACCCCCGCACCAGAGGAGGCATACGAGGCCGTATCCGTATCGGCACCGCCTTCGAGCGTGTCGGCACCAGAACCGCCTTCGAGCGTGTCGGCACCCCCCATCCCCCGAAGCACGTTCCCATTGGCGTCGCCGGTCAGCGTGTCGTCATGCACCGAGCCGTCGAGGTTCTCGATATTCAAGAGCCTGTCGCCCGCGGCGTGGCCGCCTCTGCCCATACCGGTTGCAAGATTGACGTCCACCCCCGCATCGGACAGGGAATACGAGACCGTATCCGTATCGGCGCCACCGGAGAGCGAGTCGGCGCCCGCGCCGCCGACGAGCGAGTCGGCGCCCGCCCCTCCCCGGAGCACGTTCCCATTGGCGTCGCCGGTCAGCGTGTCGTCATGCACCGAGCCGTCGAGGTTCTCGATATTGCTGAGCGTGTCGCCCTCGGCGTTACCGCCAGAGCCCACACCTGTTCCAAGATTGACGTCCACCCCCGCATCGGAGGCGTAGTACGAGGCCCTATCCGTATCGGCACCACCTTCAATCGTGTCGGCGCCCGCGCCGCCATGGAAATGGTCATTGCCGGAACCGCCGTGGAGCGAATCGTCGTCGGCACCACCGACAAGCGTGTCGTCGTCGGCATTGCCGACAAGCGTGTCGGTGCCCGCGCCGCCTTCGAGCCAGTCGGCGCCGCTCATCCCCGAGAGCGCGTTCGCATTGTCGTCGCCGGTCAGCGTGTCGCCACGCTCCGAGCCGACAAGGTTCTCGATGTCCCTGAGCGTGTCGCCCCGGGCGTCACCGCCAGCGACAACACCTGTCGCAAGATTGACGTCCACCCCCGTATCGGAGTCGAAATACGAGGCCGTATCCGTGCCGGCGCCACCGTCGAGTGTGTCGCCGCCGGCGCCGCCGTGGAGACTGTCATCACCGGCACCGCCGTCGAGGGAGTCGGCGTCGGCACCGCCGTCGAGCGTGTCGGCGTCGGCACCGCCGTCGAGCGTGTCGGCGCCCGCGCCGCCGTGGAGACTGTCATCACCGGCACCGCCGTCGAGCGTGTCGGCGTCGGCACCGCCGTCGAGCGTGTCGGCGTCGGCACCGCCGTCGAGCGTGTCGGCGCCCGCGCCGCCGAGGAGCGAGTCGTCACCCGCGCTCCCCGAGAGCACGTTCCCATTGGTGTCGCCGATCAGCGTGTCATCATGCCCGGAGCCTTCGAGGTTCTCGATATTCAAAAGCGTGTCGCCCGCGGCGTCTCCGCCAGAGCCCACACCTGAGCCAAGATCGACGTCCACCCCCGCACCAGAGGTGGCATACGAGGCCGTATCCGTGCCGCCGCCACCGTCGAGCGTGTCCGCGGCGCCGGAACCGCCTTCGAGCGTGTCGTCGTCGTCGCCGCCGTCGAGCGAGTCGTTCCAGGCACCCCCGATCAGCATGTCGTTGCCGGCACCGCCCTCGAGCGTGTCGCGGTCGCCGCCCCCTTCCAGCGTGTCGTTGCCGGCACCCCCTTCGAGCGTGTCGGCGCCCGCGCCGCCCTCGAGCGAATCGGCGCCCCCCATCCCCCGGAGCACGTTCCCTATGGCATCGCCGGTCAGCGTGTCGCCATGCTGCGAGCCTTCAAGGTTCTCGATACCCCGGAGCGTGTCGCCCTCGGCGTCACCGCCAGAGCCCAAACCTGAGCGAAGATCGACGTTCACCCCCGCATCGGAGTCGGAATACGAGGCCGTATCCGTGCCGCCGACGCCGTCGAGCGAGTCGGCGCCCCCCTTCCCCCGGAGCACGTTCGCATTGTCGTCGCCGGTCAGCGTATCGCCATGCTCCGAACCTTCGAGGTTCTCGATGTTCCTGAGCGTGTCGCCCGCGGCGTGGCCGCCAGAGACAGCACCTGAGCCAAGATTGACGTTCACCCCCGCATCGGAGCCGGAATACGAGGCCGTATCCGTGCCGCCGACGCCGTCGAGCGAGTCGGCGCCCCCCTTCCCCCGGAGCACGTTCCCATTGTCGTCGCCGATCAGCGTATCGTCGTGCTCCGAACCTTCGAGGTTCTCGATATGCCTGAGCGTGTCGCCCTCGGCGTCTCCGCCAGAGCCCTCACCCCTGTAGGCACCGGGCTCATAGCCCTGATTCTCATCGTACAGACCGATATCAAGATCGACATACACCCCCGCATCGGAGAGGGAATACGAGGCCGTATCCGTGCCGAGGCCACCGAGGAGCAAGTCGGCGCCGGTACCGCCGTAGAGCGTGTCGTTGTCGGCACCGCCGTGGAGAGTGTCATTACCGACACCGCCGAAGAGCGAGTCGTTGCCAGTCCCGCCTGCGAGCCCGTCGCCGCGCTCGCCGCCGTAGAGCGTGTCGTTGTCGGCACCGCCGTTGAGATGGTCGGAACCCTTCCCTCCCCGGATCACGTTCGCATTGTCGTCGCCGAACAGCGTGTCGTTATGCCCCGAGCCTTCGAGGTTCTCGATGTTCCTGAGCGTGTCGCCCGCCGCGTCTCCACCCCAGCCCTGACCTGTTCCGAGAATGATTTTCACCCCCGCACCAGAGGAGGCATACGAGGCCGTATCCGTGCCGGCGCCGCCGTCGATCCAGTCGGCACCAGAACCGCCTTCGAGCGTGTCGGCGCCCGCGCCGCCATCGAGCCAGTCGTCGCCCCCCATCCCCCGGATCACGTTCGCATTGTCGTCGCCGGTCAGCGTGTCGGCATGCTCCGAGCCTTCGAGGTTCTCGATGTTCCTGAGCGTGTCGCCCGCGGCGTCTCCGCCAGAGCCCACACCCGTTGCAAGATTGACGCCCACCCCCGCATCGGAGAGGGAATACGAGGCCGTATCCGTATCGTCACCGCCTTTGAGCGTGTCGGCGCCGGCACCGCCTTCAAGCGTGTCGTCACCAGCGCGGCCGACGAGCGAGTCGTCACCCGCCCTACCCCAGAGCACGTTCGCACTGGCGTCGCCGGTCAGCGTGTCGCCATGCTCCGAGCCTTCGAGGTTCTCGATGTTCACGAGCCTGTCGCCCGCCGCATCTCCGCCAGAGACAGCACCTGAGCCAAGATTGACGTTCACCCCCGCACCAGAGGAGGCATACGAGGCCGTATCCGTATCGGCACCTCCGTCGAGCGTGTCGGCGCCCGCACCGCCGATGAGCCAGTCGTCGCCCGCCATCCCCCAGAGCACGTTCCAGTTGGTGTTGCCGGTCAGCGTGTCGTCATGCCGTGAGCCACGGAGGTTCTCGATGTTCTTGAGCGTGTCGCCCTCGGCGTCACCGCCAGAGCCCTCACCCGTCGCAAGATTGACGTCCACCCCCGCATCGGAATCGGAATACGAGGCCGTATCGGTACCGGTACCACCGTCAAGCCTATCGGCGCCGGCACCCCCTTCAAGCGAATCGTTGTGGTAGCTTCCCTTGAGCACGTCGGCGCCGGCACCGCCTTCGAGCGTGTCGTCACCAGAACCGCCGATGAGCGTGTCGGCGCCGCCCATCCCCCGGAGCACGTTCCCATTGGCGTCGCCGGTCAGCGTGTCGCCATGCCCCGAGCCTTCGAGGTTCTCGATGTCCCTGAGCGTGTCGCCCTCGGCATCTCCGCCAGAGCCCTCACCGGTCGCAAGATTGACGTCCACCCCCGCATCGGAGTCGGAATACGAGGCCGTATCCGTATCGGCGCCGCCTTCGAGCGTGTCGGCACCCGCCCCGCCGACGAGCGAGTCGGCGCCCGCCAGCCCCCGGAGCACGTTCCCATTGGCGTCGCCGGTCAGCGTGTCGCCATGCCCCGAGCCTTCGAGGTTCTCGATGTCCCTGAGCGTGTCGCCCGCCGCGTCTCCGCCAGAGCCCTCACCGGTCGCAAGGTTGACGTCCACCCCCGCATCGGAATCGGAATACGAGACCGTATCCGTATCGGCGCCGCCTTCGAGCGTGTCGGCACCCGCCCCGCCGACGAGCGAGTCGGCGCCCGCCAGCCCCCGGAGCACGTTCCCATTGGCGTCGCCGGTCAGCGTGTCGCCATGCCCCGAGCCTTCGAGGTTCTCGATGTTCCTGAGCGTGTCGCCCGCCGCGTCTCCGCCAGAGGCAGCACCGGTCGCAAGATTGACCTCCACCCCCGCACCAGAGGAGGCATACGAGGCCGTATCCGTATCGGCGCCGCCGTCGAGCGAGTCGGCGCCAGAACCGCCTTCGAGCGAGTCGTCACCCGCCAGCCCCCGGAGCACGTTCCCATTGGCGTCGCCGGTCAGCGTGTCGTCATGCCCCGAGCCTTCGAGGTTCTCGATGTTCCTGAGCGCGTCGCCCGCCGCGTCACCGTCATAGCCCGCACCCTCTCGTGTCCAACGCGAACCTGTTCCATCAAGATTGACGCTCACCCCCGCATCGGAGAGGGAATACGAGGCCGTATCCGTGCCGGCACCACCGTCAAGCGTGTCGGCGCCGGTACCCCCTTCGAGCGTGTCGGCGCCGGTACCCCCTTCGAGCGAGTCGTCACCCGCCAGCCCCCGGAGCACGTTCCCATTGGCGTCGCCGGTCAGCCAATCGTCATGCCCCGAGCCTTCGAGGTTCTCGATGTTCCTGAGCGTGTCGCCCGCCGCGTCTCCGCCAGAGCCCACACCGGTTGCAAGATTGACCTCCACCCCCGCGTCGGAGTCGGAATACGAGGCCGTATCCGTATCGGCGCCGCCGTCGAGCGAGTCGGCGCCAGAACCGCCGACGAGCGAGTCGTCACCCGCCATCCCCCGGAGCACGTTCCCATTGGCGTCGCCGGTCAGCGTGTCGCCATGCCCCGAGCCTTCGAGGTTCTCGATGTTCCTGAGCGTGTCGCCCGCCGCGTCTCCGCCAGAGGCAGCACCGGTCGCAAGATTGACCTCCACCCCCGCGTCGGAGTCGGAATACGAGGCCGTATCCGTATCGGCGCCGCCGTCGAGCGAGTCGGCGCCAGAACCGCCTTCGAGCATGTCAGTACCGGCATCGCCTTGGAGCGTGTCGGCGCCCGCCATCCCCCAGAGCATATTCCCATCGGCGTCGCCGGTCAGCGTGTCGCCATGCTCCGAGCCTTCGAGGTTCTCGATGTTCACGAGCCTGTCGCCCTCGGCGTCTCCGTCAGAGCCGGCACCCTCTCGTTCCGTCCAACCAAGCCAAACGCTCACCCCCGCATCGGAGAGGGAATACGAGGCCGTATCCGTGCCGGCACCACCGTCGAGCGTGTCGGCGCCGGAACCGCCTTCGAGCGTGTCTTCGTCGGCGCCGCCGTCGAGCTCGTCATTACCGGCGCCGCCGACGAGCGAATCGGCGCCGGAACCGCCTTCGAGCGTGTCTTCGTCGGCGCCGCCGTCGAGCTCGTCATTACCGGCACCGCCGACGAGCGAATCGGCGTCGGCGCCGCCTTCGAGCGTGTCGGCACCCGCTCCGCCGACGAGCGTGTCGTCACCCGCCATCCCCCGAAGCACATTCCCAACGGCATCGCCGGTCAGCGTGTCGCCATGCTGCGAGCCTTCGAGGTGCTCGATGTTCCTGAGCGTGTCGCCCTCGGCGTCTCCGCCAGAGCCCACACCGGAGCCAAGATTGACGTTCACCCCCGCATCGGAGTCGGAATACAAGGCCGTGTCCGTATCGGCACCACCGTCGAGCGAGTCGGCACCAGAACCGCCGACGAGCGTGTCGTCGCCGGCACCGCCTTCGAGCGTGTCATTACCAGCACCGCCGACGAGCGAGTCGTCACCCCCCATCCCCCGGAGCACGTTCGCATTGTCGTCGCCGGTCAGCGTGTCGTCATACTCCGAGCCTTCGAGGTTCTCTATATTCAAGAGCGTGTCGCTCTCCTCGGAACCGTCAGAACCCACACGCGTACCCACACCGGTCGCAAGATCGACGTCCACCCCTTGAAAGCGATACGGGTGAGAGGAATACGAGGCCGTATCCGTGCCGGTGCCACCGTCGAGCGTGTCGTCGCCGTCACCGCCTTCGAGCGTGTCGTCGTCAGCACCGCCGTCGAGCTCGTCATTACCGACTCCGCCGACAAGCGAGTCGTCGCCGCCACCGCCTTCGAGCGTGTTGGCACCCCCGACGCCGTAGAGCGTGTCATTACCGGCACCGCCGACAAGCGAGTCGTCACCATACCCGAACCCCCCGCTAATCACGTTCGCATTGGCGTCGCCGGTCAGCGTGTCGCCATGCACCGAGCCGTCGAGGTTCTCGATGCCCCTGAGCGTGTCGCCCTCGGCGTCTCCGCCAGAGCCCTCACCGGTCGCAAGATTGACGTCCACCCCTGCATCGGAGAGAACGTAATAGACGAGATCCGTGCCGGCGCCACCGTCGAGCATGTCGGCACCTGCGCCGCCGTCGAGGTGGTCATTACCGGCGCCGCCTTTGAGCAAGTCGTCGTCTTCGTCGCCGGTGAGCGTATCGTGGTCAGCGCCGCCGACGAGCGTGTCATTACCGGCTCCGCCGCGGATCTCGTCGTCACCTCCCATCCCCCAGAGTATGTTCCCTTCGGCGTCGCCGCCCAGAAAATCGTCATGCCCCGAGCCTTCGAGGTTCTCGATGTTCCTGAGCCTGTCGCCCGCCGCGTCTCCGCGAGAGCCCACACCCGTTGCAAGATTGATGGACACCCTCGCATCGGAAAGGGAATACGAGGCCGTATCCGTGCCGGGGCCACCGTCGAGCGTGTCGGCGCCCGCGCCGCCTTCGAGCGTGTCATTGCCGGCACCGCCCGTGAGCGAGTCGGCGCCCGCCCTCCCCCAGAGCACGTTCGCACTGGCGTCGCCGGTCAGCGTATCGCCATGCTCCGAGCCTTCGAGGTTCTCGATGCTCCTGAGCGTGTCGCCCTCGGCGTCTCCGCCAAATCCCTCACCGGTCGCAAGATTGACGTACACCCCCGCATCGGACGGGGAATACGAGGCCGTATCCGTGCCGAGGCCACCGAGGAGCGTGTCGGCGCCCGTGCCACCTTCGAGCGTGTCGGCGTCGGCGCCTCCGACGAGCGAGTCGGCGCCCGCCCTCCCCCAGAGCACGTTCGCACTGGCGTCGCCGGTCAGCGTGTCGTCATGCCCCGAGCCTTCGAGGTTCTCGACGTTCCTGAGCGTGTCGCCCTCGGCGTCTCCGCCAAATCCCTCACCGGTCGCAAGATTGACGTACACCCCCGCATCGGACGGGGAATACGAGGCCGTATCCGTATCGGCACCTCCGTCGAGCGTGTCGGCGCCGGCACCGCCGATGAGCCAGTCGTTGCCCGCCATCCCCCAGAGCACGTTCCAGTTGGCGTTGCCGGTCAGCGTGTCGTCATGCCGTGAGCCGCGGAGGTTCTCGATGTCCCTGAGCGTGTCGCCCGCCGCATCACCGCCTGAGCCCACACCGGTCGCAAGATTGACGTCCACCCCCGCATCGGAGTCGGAATACGAGGCCGTATCCGTATCGGCGCCGCCTTCGAGCGTGTCGGCGCCCGCACCGCCTTCGAGCGTGTCGGCGCCGCCCATCCCCCGGAGCTCGTTCCCATCGGCATCGCCGGTCAGCGTATCGCCATGCTGCGAGCCTTCGAGGTTCTCGATGTTCCTGAGCATGTCGCCCGCCGCGTCTCCGCCAGAGCCCATACCCGAGGCAAGATTGACGTCAACCCCCGCGTCGGACAGGGAATACGAAGCCGTATCCGTGCCGAGGCCACCGAGGAGCAAGTCGGCACCCGCGCCGCCTTCGAGCGTGTCGGCGTCGGCGGCGCCGAAGAGCGTGTCGTCACCCCCCATCCCCCGGAGCTCGTTCGCATTGGCGTCGCCGGTCAGCGTGTCGTCATGCGATGAGCCTTCGAGGTTCTCGATGTCCCTGAGCGTGTCGCCCGCCGCGTCACCGCCAGCGCCCGCACCGGTCGCAAGATCGACGTACACCCCCGCATCGGACAGGGAATACGAGGCCGTATCCGTATCAGCGCCACCTTCGAGCGAGTCGGCGCCCGCGCCACCTTCGAGCGTGTCGGCGTCGGCGGCGCCGAAGAGCGTGTCATTGCCGGCTCCGCCGACGAGCGAGTCGTCGCCCGCGTCCCCATAAAACAGGTTCGCGTTGGCGTCGCCGGTCAGCGTGTCGCCATGCTCCGAGCCTTCGAGGTTCTCGATGTTCCCGAGCGTGTCGCCCGCCGCGTCACCGCCAGAGCCCGCACCCGAGGCAAGATTGACGTCCACCCCCGCATCGGAGTCGGAATACGAGGCCGTATCCGTGTCAGCGCCGCCTTCGAGCGAGTCGGCGCCCGCGCCGCCTTCGAGCGTGTCTTCGTCGGCACCGCCGACGAGCGTGTCGTTGCCGGCTCCGCCGACGAGCGAGTCATCGCCGCCCATCCCCCGGAGCTCGTTCCCATTGGCATCGCCGGTCAGCGTGTCGTCATGCGATGAGCCACGGAGGTTCTCGATATCCCAGAGCGTGTCGCCCTCGGCGTGACCACCAGAGCCCGCACCCGAAACAAGATTGACATCCACCCCCCAATCGGAGAGGGAATACGAGGCCGTATCCGTATCGGCACCGCCTTCGAGCGTGTCGGCGCCCGCGCCGCCTTCGAGCGTGTCATCGCCGGCTCCGCCGACGAGCGTGTCATTGCCGGCTCCGCCTTCGAGCGAGTCGTCACCCCCCATCCCCCGGAGCACGTTCGCATTGGCGTCGCCGGTCAGCGTGTCGCCATGCCCCGAGCCGATGAGGTTCTCGATGTTCCTGAGCGTGTCGCCCTCGGCGTGACCACCGAAGGCAGCGCCCGAGCCAAGATTGACGCTCACCCCCGCATCGGAGTCGGAATACGAGGCCGTATCCCTATCGGCACCGCCTTCGAGCGTGTCGGCGCCCGCACCGCCTTCGAGCGTGTCGGCGCCGCCCATCCCCCGGAGCTCGTTCCCATCGGCGTCGCCGGTCAGCGTGTCGCCATGCTGCGAGCCTTCGAGGTTCTCGATGCTCCCGAGCGTGTCGCCCTCGGCGTGACCACCGAAGGCAGCCCCCGAGGCAAGATTGACGTCCACACCCGCATCGGAAAGGGAATACGAGGCCGTATCCCTATCGGCACCGCCGTCGAGCGAGTCGGCGCCCGCGCCACCTTCGAGCGTGTCGGCGCCGCCCATCCCCCGGAGCTCGTTCCCATCGGCGTCGCCGGTCAGCGTGTCGCCATGCTGCGAGCCTTCGAGGTTCTCGATGCTCCCGAGCGTGTCGCCCTCGGCGTGACCACCGAAGGCAGCGCCCGAGCCAAGATTGACGCTCACCCCCGCATCGGAAAGGGAATACGAGGCCGTATCCCTATCGGCACCGCCGTCGAGCGAGTCGGCGCCCGCGCCACCTTCGAGCGTGTCGGCGTCGGCGGCGCCCTCGAGCGTATCGGCGCCCGCGCCGCCGTGGAGCACGTCGGCGCCGCCCATCCCCCGGAGCTCGTTCCCTCCGGCATCGCCGGTCAGCGTGTCGCCATGCCCCGAGCCGATGAGGCTCTCGATATTGCTGAGCGTGTCGCCCTCGGCATCACCGCCAGAGCCCACACCTGAGCCAAGATTGACGCTCACCCCCGCATCGGAAAGGGAATACGAGGCCGTATCCGTATCGGCACCGCCGTCGAGCGTGTCGGCGTCCGCGCCGCCTTCGAGCGTGTCGGCGCCGCCCATCCCCCGGAGTTCGTTCCCTCCGGCGTCGCCGGTCAGCGTATCGCCATGCTCCGAGCCTTCGAGGTTCTCGATGTTCCTGAGCGTGTCGCCCTCGGCATCACCGCCAGAGCCCACACCTGAGCCAAGATTGACGTACACCCCGGCATCAGAGAGGGAATACGAGGCCGTATCCGTGCCGAGGCCACCGTCGAGCGTGTCGGCGCCCGCGCCGCCGTGGAGCGTGTCATTGCCGCCTCCGCCGACGAGCGAGTCGTCACCCCCCCCCCCCCCCCCCCCAAATCACGTTCGCATTGGCGTCGCCGGTCAGCGTATCGCCATGCTCCGAGCCTTCGAGGTTCTCGATGTTCCTGAGCGTGTCGCCCTCGGCATCACCGCCAGCGCCCACACCTGAGCCAAGATTGACGCTCACCCCCGCATCGGAAAGGGAATACGAGGCCGTATCCGTGCCGAGGCCACCGAGGAGCGTGTCGGTGCCCATACCGCCGACGAGCGTGTCGGCGCCCATACCACCTTCGAGCCTGTCGGCGCCGCCGCCGCCGACGAGCAAGTCGTCACCTTTTCCCCCACCCCCGAAAAGCACGTTCGCATTGGCGTCGCCGGTCAGCGTGTCGCCATGCTCCGAGCCACGGAGGTTCTCGATGTTCCTGAGCATGTCGCCCGCCGCGTCACCGCCAGAGCCCACACCCCAGGCAAGATTGACGTCCACCCCCGCATCGGAGCGGGAATACGAAGCCGTATCCGTGCCGAGGCCACCGTCGAGTGTGTCGGCACCAGAACCGCCTTGGAGCGAGTCGGCGTCGGCACCGCCTTCGAGCAAGTCGTTCCAGGCACCCCCGATCAGCGTGTCGTTGCCGGCACCGCCTTCGAGCGTGTCGTTGCCGGCCCCGCCCGTGAGCGAATCGTCACCCCCCATCCCCCGGAGCACGTTCCCTCCGGCATCGCCGGTCAGCGTGTCGCCATGCTCCGAGCCTTCGAGGTTCTCGATATTCAAGAGCGTGTCGCCCTCGGCGTCACCGCCAGCGCCCGCACCCGAGGCAAGATTGACGCTCACCCCCGCATCAGAGCGGGAATACGAAGCCGTATCCGTGCCGAGGCCACCGTCGAGCGTGTCGGCGCCGGTACCGCCGACGAGCGTGTCGTTGTCGTTGCCGCCGAAAAGCGTGTCCGCGCCAGCCCCGCCGACGAGCGAGTCGTTGTCATCGCCGCCGTCGAGCGAATCGGCGCCGGTACCGCCTTCGAGCGTGTCGGCGCCGGAATTGCCGTAGAGCGTATCGGCACCAGAACCGCCTTGGAGCGAGTCGGCACCCGCCATTCCCCGGAGCACGTTCGCATTGGCATCGCCGGTCAGCGTGTCGTCATACCAGGTGCCACGGAGGTTCTCGATGTTCTTGAGCGTATAGCCCGCCGCGTGACCGCCGGAGGCAGCACCCGAGGCAAGATTGACGTTCACTGCATAGTGGGGCGTAAACCAGACCGTATCGGTGCCGGTGCCACCGTCGAGCGTGTCCGCGCCCGCGCCACCGAGGAGCGTGTCGTCGCCCGCGCCGCCGTCGATCGAGTCGTCGCCCCTGCCGCCCACGAGCCAGTCGGCGCCCGCGCCGCCGTCGAGCGAATCGGCACCCGTGCCGCCCTTGAGCGTGTCGTTGCCGCCGCCGCCCTCGAGCGTGTCGTTGCCGCCGCCGCCCTTGAGCGAATCGGCGCCCGCGCCGCCTTCAAGCGAATCGTCGGCGCTACGCCAGGAGTTGTCGCTGCCGCTGTAGTCCATGATGGCTCCCGAGATTGCCTGCCATGACATCCACTCGGCTTCAGGAGAAAGCCGAATCGGGCGATGATAGCATGGCCCATTCGGCGAGCCAAGCCCGTCCGGACTCTTGTGCCGGAGGCGGGAGCGGGTGCGGACCGGCCGGCCGCGCGATCCGAGGGCCGCTTCATCGGGCCCGAACCGACACGCGGACGACCGGACGCGCTCCCCGATGGCCTGCCGAGCCGGCCCGGCTCACCCGTCGCCGCGCGCGGGCCCGCGCCGACCGGTTACGGGAATGCCGCCGGGCACCCCCGCTACTGCTCTCGCAACGCTCGCGTGAAGCTCGTGACGATGGGTTTCAGCAGGTAGTCGAGCGCGGTGCGTTTGCCGGTGACGATCATCACCTCGGCCGGCATCCCGGGCTGCAGCTTGAGGTCCGCGAGCTCGGGTTGCCCCGGGTCGAGCGCGACCCGCGCCTCGTAGTAGGGCGTGCCCGTGCGTTCGTCGGTGAGGCGGTCGGCCGAGACCCGGAGCACGGTGCCGGACAGGGGCGGGGTCGTGAGGTGGGAGAACGCGGTGAGACGCACCCGCGCCGGCAGGTCCGGGTACACGGTATCGATATCCGTCGGCTCGACCCGAGCCTCGATGACGAGCTCGCCCCCGGCGGGCACGATGTCCATCAGCGGCTGGCCCTGACCGATCACCCCGCCACGGGTGAACACCCGAAGGTTCACGACGGTTCCCGCCACCGGGGCGGTGACGCGAGTTCGGGAGAGCTCGTAGCGGGCCGCCGACATGCTCTCGCGCAAGTCGGACATGCGGGTCTCGACCTCCCGCAGTTCCACCACGACTTCGTTGAGGCGCGCGTTCTTCAGCTCCACGATGGTCAGGCGGGTCTCGCCGACCCGCTGGTCCACACGTGCGAGCCGGGCCCGGTTCTGGGCCCGTTCGCCCGCGACCTCCACCTTCTGGCGCTCCAGGGCCAGCATCCGCGACTTTCCTTCAAAGCCCTTCTCGACCAGCACCCGGACACTTTCGGCCTCGTCGGCCAACAGGGCGATCTGCCGATCCTGCGCCTCGATCTCCTCCGCCAGCCCGGTCGCTTCCTCACGCAACTGGGCAATGCGCTGCCGGTAAATGGCGGTCCGGTTGTGGAGCGACTCCGCGCGGGCGCGGAAGATCCGGTTCTGGGTGGCAAGGAAGTCATCGACGCCGTCGTCCCGCACCGCCTGCCGCAGCCATTCGGGATACCGGACCCGCGACAGGTCGTCACGCTCCGCCTCGAGACGGGCCTTCAGGGCGGCGGCGGAGCGATACTGGCCCTGGTAGCGGGAGAACGAAGCGCTCGCCCGCGTGTCGTTCAGCACGATGAGGGTCTGCCCGGCGGCGACGGTGTCGCCTTCCTCGATCAGGATGTCGGAGATGATCCCGCCCTCGAGATGCTGCACCGTCTTGCGCTTGCCGCTGACGCTCAGGATCCCCTGGGCGATGGCGGCGCTCTCGAGCGGCGCAAATCCCGCCCACACCCCGAAGCCGCCGAAGAACAGGGCGACCACGACCGCCCCGAAGACCATGGTCCGGCCCACGCCCATGCCCTGACGCCCGCCGCTCTGGCGCCCGCCGTGCGCGGCCCCCGGATCGCGGTGCTCGACGAGTTTCATACCGGTTTGCGCGATTTCGCTCTCTCCGCCTCCGCGGTCACCGTCCGCAGCGGCGTCGGCAGGACCGTCCTGAGCTCCTTGAGCACCTCGTCCCGGGGGCCGAACCTGGAGATGACGCCCGCTTTCACCACCAGCATCTTGTCGACCTGCGCCATGATTCCCGTGCGCTGGGCAATCAGGATGACCGTCGTGCCGCGCTCGCGCAGCCGCATCACGGCCTCGGCAAGCGCCTGCTCGCCCTGCGCATCGAGGTGCGCATTCGGCTCGTCCAGAACCACCAGCGCCGGGTTGCCGAACACTGCGCGCGCCAGGCCGATCTGCTGGCGCTGGCCGCCCGAGATGGAGATCCCGCCCGTGCCGATGCGCGTGTCGTAGCCATCGGGCAGGCGCAGTACCGTTCCATGCGCGCCCGCGAGCTTCGCGGCACCCACTACCTGTTCGTCCTCGGCCTCGCCCAGGCGGGCGATGTTGTCGCGCACGGTGCCCTCGAACAGCTCGACGTTTTGCGGCAGGTATCCGACGTAGCGCCCCCGGTCCGCGTCCGGCCACGTTCTCACGTCCGCGCCGTCCAGCCGCACGTGCCCCCGGGTGGGGGCCAGGGAGCAGACGATCAGACGCCCCAGCGTGGTCTTGCCGGCGCCCGACGGCCCGACTACTCCCAGGCTCTCACCGCCGTCGACGCGGAAGCTCGCCTGCCGGATCAGCGGCCGGTCGGCCCCCGGCGGCGCATAGCTGACTTTCTCGACGTCGATACGGCCGGTCGGCCGGGGCAGGGTGGTGCCCTCGTTCGGGTCGCCGGCCCGAGCCAGGAGCTCTTTCAGCCGCCGGTACGCGATCCTGGCCCCCCTGAAGTAGCGCCAGGAATTGATGAGTTGCTCGAAGGGCGCCAGGCCGCGGGCGAGGATGATGGCGGCCGCAATCATGGCCCCCGCGGTCATTTCGTTCAGGATGACCAGGTACGCGCCCACCCCAAGGATGGCGGCCTGGAGAGTGAGCCTCGCGGCTTTCGCGGTCGCGGCGATCGCGCCGGACGTGTTCGTCGCCGAATCGAGCATCTCCTGGCCCCGTGCACCCATCTCCCGCCAGCGGCGCATCAGGTTCGGCAGCATGCCCATCGCGGCAATGGTGTCGGCGTTGCGGATCGCGGCGTCCGCCGCGTTCAGGGCGCGCATCGAGGCGCTGTTGGCCTCCGCCAGCTTCTTGCGGGTGGTCAGATCGTTCAACACCGCGCACACGAACAGCACTGCCGCACCGCCCAGCGCGATCCAGCCGAGGACCGGATGGATGAAGAAGATGATGGCGAAGAATACCGGCGCCCAGGGTGCATCGAACATCGACATGACGGCCGGACTGCCGACATAGCTGCGCACCGCCGACAGGTCCCGCAACCCTTGCGCCGAAGCCCCGCCGCCCGCCCGCAACGCCTCGGTCACCGCCCCGGACAGCACCACGCCCCCCAGCTCCCGGTCGATCCAGCCGCCGACGCGCGCCGCGATCCGCCCCCGCAACGCGTCGAGGAGGCCCAGGACCACCAGCGCCGACCCGGCCATCAAGGTGAGAACGAGGAGCGTATCGACGTTGCGGGTCGTGAGCACGCGATCGTAGAGCTGCATCATGTACAGCGGCACCGCAAGGGTCAGGACGTTGACGCATGCGCTGAACAGCGCGACGCCCACCCACACCCGCCGGCAGGCCACCATGGTCGATACGAGTACTTTCGGTCGGTCCGTTACCACTGGCCCGTGACCTCGCCTGGCCATGAACGGAGGCGGGGGCGGGGGCGGAGGTGCCCGATGCCTGGCCGATGCGGGCCGGGCCGCATCCATGCCTCCGAGAACTGCTTTCTCGTCCTCATCCTAACGCAAGGTGACCTCGACGCGGGCGGCGCGGACCACCGGCGGCTCGGTTGCGTTCGCGCCGGGACGCTCCAGGCGCGCCTCGCCGACGTAGACCCCCGGGGTCCAGGCGCTTCCGCGCAAACGCCGCCCGCCGTAGTCAAGGCGGCGGATCCAGGTGCGTTCCAGCTCCTCCCGCCGTGAAAACACGGTGCTTCCATCCGGCCCGGTAATGCGCAGACCGAGGCGGTCGCCCGGCTCGACCCCGAGCGTCACGACCCACAGGACGAGCGCGGGAGCACCGGCGCTCAACCATGACGGGCTGGCCGCGTCGCGCTGGATCGCCGCCATATCGACCGCGCCGGTCGCGAAGCCGGCGGCGACGATCCGGACCGCGGAGTAAGCCGGGTGCGCCCCCTCGTGCCACAGGCTGCGCTCCGTCACCCCGCAACCCGAGAACACCTCCCGTCCGGTGAACGGATCGAGCGGCGTTCCGTGACGGAGCACCGTCAACTCGACGTGGGGAAATACGGTGCGGCCCGACATCCCCACCATCCCGAGCCGATCCCCGCGGCGAACCGGCTCTCCGGGCCGCACCGCCACACTGCCCTCTCGAAGATGGCAATACCGGGTCTCCCAACCGCCGCCGTGGGAGACGACCACGCCGTTGCCGCAGGCGCGGCCGTCCGGTACGTCGGCCGAGCCGGCGTCGCTCATTCCGTCGCGCACCCTGAGAACCCGGCCCGCGGCGGCCGACACCACCGCGACTCCCCGGCGCATGGTTGCGAGATCGGGCACCGCGAAATCGGTGCCGTCGTGGCCGTCGTAGGTGAGATGGTTGCATCGGAAGTCGACACCGTCCGACCCCGGCCCGGCATCGGGGTAGTTGACGATCCAGCAGTCCGCATCGAGGGTGCAATCGATCGGGATCCCGAAGCCGCCGCCGGGGAGGTCCGTTGCCGCGGCCGGGAGGGCCGTCAGCGAGGCGGCGGCAAGCACCCAGACAAGCATCCCGGCAAGCATCCCGATCCGACGGACCTGCCACCGACGCGAGAAACGTGCCCGCCGCTCGGCCCGCCCCTCGACCCCGGGCATCATGGATCTCCCGATCTCCGCCGCTCGGGCGGGTCGGGTTCTCCCGCCAACCCCAGCAGGTATTCGCCGTAGTGGTTCTTGCGCAAGGCGTGGCCGAGTGCGGCCAGCTCCTCGCGACCGATCCAGCCGTTGAGGAAAGCGATCTCCTCGGGGACGGCGATACGCTGGTTCTGGCGTTTCTGCACGGTGCGCACGAAACCGGACGCTTCCACGAGGCTGTCGTGGGTCCCGGCATCGAACCAGGCGAATCCGCGGCCCAATCGCTCCACGTGGAGGTCGCCCCGTTCAAGGTAACGCCGGTTGACGTCGGTGATCTCCAGTTCGCCCCGCGCGCTCGGCTCGATGTCCGCGGCAATCCGGACGATGTCGCGGTCATAGAAGTACAGACCCGTCACCGCCCAGCGGGAGCGGGGCCGGGCGGGCTTTTCCTCGATGGACGTGGCGCGGCCGGCTTCGTCGAAGGCGACCACACCGTAGCGTTCGGGGTCGAGGACCTGATAGCCGAAGACGGTCGCGCCCTTGCGTCGAGCGGCGGCGGTGCGCACCTTTTCGGTCAGGCCGTGCCCATGAAAGACGTTGTCGCCGAGTGCAAGGGCACAGGCCCCGTCCCCGATGAACTCCTGCCCGATCAGGAACGCCTGGGCCAGCCCATCGGGACTCGGCTGCACCGCGTGGCGCAACGCGAGGCCCCAACGGCTGCCGTCGCCCAGGAGCCGCCGGAAATCGGAGCTGTGTCGCGGGGTGGCGATCACCAGGATCTCCCGGATCCCGGCCAGCATCAGGACGCTGAGCGGGTAGTAGATCATCGGCTTGTCGTAGACGGGCAGGAGTTGCTTGCTCACCACGTTCGTCACGGGATGGAGCCGCGTGCCCGCCCCGCCGGCCAGGATGATGCCCTTCATCCCGCCGCCCTCTCCGGCCGGCAAGGGTCTTCTCCGCTCTCGGGCCGCCTGGCCCGCAGGTAGCGCCCGAGGGCGTCCCGCCACGACGGCATGGCTCCGAAAACCGCCGAGACCTTGGCGTTGTCGAGCGCGCTGTAGCCCGGACGCGCCGCGCGGGTGGGATACTCGCCGGTGGCGCAGGGCGTTACGGGAGTGTCGATGCCGGTGCGGCGAAGGATCTCGCGCGCGAACTCGAACCAGGTCGCCGAGCCATCGTTGACCACGTGGTAGAGCCCGGGCGCGCAGCTCTCCGTCAACGTCCGCAGGACGATGCGCGCGACGTCGACGGTGGCGGTCGGGGACGTCACCTGATCGTCCACGACCCGGAGGGCGCCCTTCTCCCGCCCGGCCCGGATCACGGTCTCGACGAAGTTGCCGCCCTTGCCGGCGGTTCCGGCCGCCCCGAACAGCGCGGCGACACGGAGGATGACGACCTCCTCGCAGGAGAGGCGGGCGAGCGTCTCTCCCAACGCCTTGGAGGCGCCGTAGACGTTGACCGGCGCGGGCGGGTCGTCTTCGCGCAACGGGCAGGTGCGCACGACGTCGCCGCCGAACACGTAGTCGGTGCTGACGTGGACGAACCGCGCCCGCTTCGCGGCACAGGCCCGCGCCATCGCCCGCACCGCGTGTGCGTTGACGGCGAAGGCCCGGTCGGCGTCGTCCTCCGCCTCATCCACCCCGGTGTGGGCGGCGCAGTTGACGAGGGCATCGAAGTCCAGGCCGCCGAGGATGCGCTCGACCGCTCCCGGCATCGCCAGGTCCAGCCGGCGGCGCCCCAGGGGGTGCAGCTCGAACGGCCCCGCGGCTTGCGCGTGTGCCCGGCGAACGTCGTGTCCAAGCTGGCCGTTCGGGCCCAGCAGCAGCACTCTCCGGCGCATCGGCTCGGTCTACCTGTCGCGGCGGCCCCGACGCCGGTCGTCAAAGGGCGTCGCCAGCTCCGCAAGCCTCGGGTGTGCGCGATCCCTGTCCGCGAGAACCGCCTCCTCCTCCGGGATGGGCCATTGGATCCCGAGCGCCGGATCGTTCCATAGAATCCCCCTGTCGTGCTCCGGTGCGTAGGGGTTGCTGACCTTGTAGACGACCTCGGTATCGGGCTCGAGCGTCATGAACCCGTGGGAGAAGCCGACCGGGACCAGGAGCTGGTTCCAGCCCTCGACCGAGAGGACCACGCTCACGTGCCGGCCGTAGGTGGGCGAGTTGCGGCGCAGATCGACCGCGACGTCGAACACCGACCCGCGCACCACCCGTACCAGCTTGTCCTGGGCGAAGGGCGGCGTTTGAAAGTGCAGCCCGCGAACCGTTCCCCTGGCGGTCGACGACGAGTGGTTGTCCTGCACGAATTCGATATCGATCCCGGCCGCGGCGAGCGCCCTCCTGCTGTACGTCTCGGAGAAGAAGCCGCGAAGGTCGCGGTGCCTGGTCGGGGTCACCAGCTTCACCGCCGGGATGCTCAGCGCTTCAATCCGCATCGCCGTTCCTGGTCGCCATGGTGTCCGGACGGCGCGCGCAGCCGCATTGCGTCATGTAATTCACTGATAAAACACGCATGGACGGGCCGGCCACCCCGTCGCATGAAAAGGTCCGGCGTCGCGAAGACGGCCCTCCCGGGTCTATTTTCACCGCAAAGAGATATCCGCCATGGCGAGCGGCCCCGTGCCAGCAGTTCTCATTTTGGCGCCTGACTTCACCCTGAGCCGCAAGCCGTCTTCTCCTTGCGACTCGATCCGGGGCGGATCGGGGGGCCGATCGACGGTCGTGCCGGTCCGGCCGCGGGACCCGACGGGCAAAATGAGAACTGCTGGCCCCGTGCGGTTCCCGCCGCCGGGAACCGGCTTCGACGAGTGCCTCTCGCGCCGCGGCACCACCGAGGCCCACGCTCAGCCGTCCATCAGCCCGCTGGCCACCGCCTCGAGCAACCGGACGCGCAACGGGACCAGCCGGGTGAAGGCATAGCGCTCCACCGCCGTGCGCCGCGCGCCGTCGCGGAGGTGGGAGAAGGCGCCGGGACGGTCCAGCGCATCACAGATCCGCTCGGCGAGCGCGCCGGTGTCGAAGAAGTCGACCAGCAACCCGTTCTCTTCGTTGCGAACCACTTCGCGCACCGGCTCGGTATCGGAGGCGACCAGGAGACACCCGGCGCTCATCGCCTCGATCATCGACCAGGAAAGCACGAAGGGAATGGTCAGGTACACGTGCACGGAGGACGCCAGCAACACCTCGCGATAGAGATCGCGTGACAGCCGCCCGGCGAAGTGGAGCCGGGCCAGGTCGAAGTCGTGCTCTCGCAACATCTTCTTCCGGAAGGTGTCGCGGTCCGGCAAACTCCGTCCATAGGCCACGCGGTCCTCGCCGACGATCACGACGTGGGCGCGGGGTCTGCGCTTCTGGACCTGCGCGAACGCCGCCATCGCCTGCGGAAAGCCCCGATAGGGCTCCATGCCCCGCGCCACGTAGGTGACGAGCTCCTCGACGTGGGACAGGTCGAGGTCGGGCAGCTTCAGCCGCCGGCCCGGCTGCGGCGCGAACGCATCGGTGTCCACCCCATCGTGCTGCACCGTCAGCTTGCGCCGCAGCAGGTCCGGGAACTGGGAAGCCTGAAAGGCGGTCGGCACCAGGCCCCAGTTGCACGCGGCGACGTCGAGCAGGATGGGGGCATTTCTGGTCCTGATGCGGTGTTCGTCGTCCCGGGTGATGTCGTTGAGGAAATCCGCGTCCGCGCCTTTCGGCCGGTAGTACCACTCGAAGTAGCCGACGTACTTCGCCTCGGGCCAGATGTCCCGGACGAAGAGCCCCGGCCCCCAGCCCGAATGCGCCACGATCAGGTCGGGCGAGTAACCCCGCTCCTTCATCTTCCACCCCACGCGCGCCAGCGCCTGTCCGTTGAGGACCGCCGACTCCATGAACGACACATAGGGGTGCTGCTGCTTGCCGACCTCGCGGTGGGGCCGGTAACGCACCATCCGCAGCCAGTCCGGCGGCTTCCCCTCCCACCGGGTGCCGAAGGTCACGTCATGGCCTCGCTGCGACATGTAGCGGGCGGTCTCTCCGAACTGGGCCGGGAAGTTGTTGTGCAGGAACAGTACGCGCATGGTCGGGGGCGAGCGAATCGCAAGACGGGCCGGCGGGTGGAGCGCTTCCGGGACGGAACTCTCGCGCCCCCTCAGTGCTCCGCCAGGAACCCGGTCAGGGTCTCGTTGAAGAGGTCGGTCCGCTCCACGTTGCTGAAGTGGAGGGCGTCCGGGATGACGACGAGCCGTGCACCCTCGACCCGGTCCCGGATGACCTCGTGGGCGGCGACCGGGGTGCCGGGATCGTCCTCGCCGACGATGAGGAGGGTCGGCAGCCGGATCTCGGCGAGGCGGTCGGTGAGGTCGAGGCCCCGGATGGCGGCGCAGCATCCGCAGTAGCCGGCCACCGGGGTGGACCGGATCATCTCCCTCACCCGCTCCACCCGTTCCGGTTCCGCGGCCTGGAATGCGCGCGAGAACCAGCGGTCGATGGTCGACTCGACCAGCGACTCCATCCCGTGCGCGCGGGCGGCCTCCATCCTCTCCGTCCACAGCGCCTGCCCCGCTCCCGGCACCCGGCTCGACGTGTCGCAGAGCGAGAGGCTGAGAAACCGGCCCGGCTCCCGGAGGGCCGCCGTCTGTCCGATCATCCCGCCCATCGAGAGCCCGACGAAGTGGGCCCGATCGATTTCCAGCGCGTCCAGCAGGGCGAAGAGGTCGCCCGCGAGCCCATCGAGCGTGTAGTCGCCGTCCGGCGCATCCGTTCCGCCGTGCCCGCGGGTGTCGTAGCGCAGCACCCGGCAGCCGGAGAGGGCGGACCTCTGGTCCTCCCACATGCCGACGTTCGCGGCGAGGGAGTGGCTCATGACGACGACGGGCGCCGTCTCCGGGCCTTCGAGCTCGTAGCGGATGCCGATTCCGTTCGCGGCAATTTTCATGGGTGCGGACTCCGGTTCGGGCGGGTGCCTGGCGCCGGCCACCGGCCGACTGATCGGCCGGGCGGCTGGCCATTGGCCGAGCGGCTGGTCATCGGACGGGCGGACGGGCGGCTGGTCGTCGGACGGGCCCCGCTCAGGTCACAGGTCAATAGGCGAGGGCCTCGCGGATGGCGTCGGCGATGCGCTGCTGGCTCGGGATCACCTGGCGCTCGAGGGCCTCGTTGTAGGGCATCGGGGTATCGAGGGCGGCGACCCGCGCGACCGGGGCGTCGAGCCAGTCGAACGCCTTCTCCGCGGCGAGGGCCGCGACCTCCGCCCCGAACCCGCCCGTGCGACACGCCTCGTGGGCGATGACGAGCCGCCGGGTCTTGCGCAGCGACGCGAGCAGGGTGTCTTCGTCCAGGGGCTTCAGGGTGCGCGGGTCGATGACCTCCACGCTGTGCCCCTGGCGCGCGAGGCTCTCCGCCGCCGCGAGCGCGCGCGGGACCATCGCCATCGTCGCGACCACCGTGACGTCCGTTCCCTCCCGCTTGACGGCGGCCTTTCCCAGCGGGATCGCGTAGGGCTCCTCCGGGACCGGGCCGGGGGGTTCGAGGTACTGGAGCTTGGCCTCGAGGAAGATGACCGGGTTGGAATCGCGGATGGCCGCGGTCAGGAGCCCCTTCGCATCGTAGGGGCTCGCGGGGGCCACCACCACGAGGCCGGGCACGTGGGTGAACCACGCTTCGAGGCTCTGGCTGTGCTGGGCCGCGAGCCGGATGCCGCCTCCCTGCGGCCCCCGGATCACCACCGGCACGGAGTTCTTGCCGCCCAGCATGAACCGGAACTTGGCCGCCTGGTTGACCAGCATGTCCATGGTGAGGGCGACGAAGTCGAAGATCTGGATCTCGACGACCGGGCGGAGCCCCGCGATCGCGGCCCCGATCCCGCAGCCGACGAAGCCGGCCTCGGAGATCGGGGTATCCCGCACCCGGTCCTCTCCGTACTTCTCGAGCAGCCCCCGGGTCGCTCCGAAGATGCCGCCCGTCGCGGCCACGTCCTCGCCCATGACGACGACCCGCGGGTCGCGCTCCATCTCCTGGTGCAGGGCCTCGTTGATCGCGTCCACGAAGCCGATGGCGCGGCCGTTTCCGTTGGCGAGGCCCGGGGCGAGGCCCGGCTCCTCGAAGGCGTCGTGCGGGGCGTAGACCGCGGTGCCGAGCACCTCCGCCGCCGGCTGATCCGCCGCGCGCCCGAACTCGACGGCCTCGTCGAGCTCCGACCCGACCTCCACTCCGATCGCCTCGATGCCCGCCTCGTCGGCGACCCCGACCTCCCCGATCTCGCGTTCCGCACGGTGGACGGGGTCGCGCTCCATCCAGGATGCGTACTCCTCGTCGCTTCTCGGGTCGCGGACGTTGGCCCGCATCGAGTGTCCGCCCCAGCGGTAGGTCATTGCCTCGATGAGGGTGGGGCCCTCGCCGGCGCGGGCGCGCTCGACCGCCTCCTTCACCGTCTCGTAGACCTCCACCACGTCGTTGCCGTCGATCGTGCGCCCGGGGATCCCGTAGGCGGAGGCGCGCTCCGCCACCTGGTCCACCGAGGTCGTGTCGCGGTAGGAGGTCGAGAGCGCGTACTGGTTGTTCTCGCAGACGAAGACGACGGGCAGCTTCCAGACCGAGGCGAGGTTGAGCGACTCGTGGAAGACGCCCTGGTTGGAGGCGCCGTCCCCGAAGAACGCGACCGCGACCCGGCCCGAGCCGTCGAGCCGCGCGGCGAGGCCGGCGCCGGTCGAAAGCGGCATGGCCGCCCCCACGATGCCGTTCGCGCCGAGGATGTTGAGGCCGAGGTCCGCGATGTGCATCGACCCTCCGAGCCCCTGGCAGTAGCCGGACTCGCGGCCCATGAGCTCGGCCATCATGAGATCGACCCGGGCCCCCTTGGCGATGCAGTGGCCGTGCCCGCGGTGGTGGCTCGCCATGAAGTCCTCCGGGCCGAGGCTCGCGCAGACCCCGGCCGCGACCGCCTCCTGGCCTACGTAGCTGTGCGCGGTGCCCTTGATCTCGCCCCCTTCGAACAGCTCCGCGACCTTCTCGTCGAAGGCGCGGATGCGCCGCATCGTCCGGTAGAGCTCGACGTGGAGGTCGGGCGGCAGGCGCAGGTTGGACCGGGACCCGGGCGGGGACCCGGATTCGGACCTGGGCTCGGACCCGGACCGGGACGCGGTCAGGGCGGATCGGGCGGACTTGGCCATGGGCGGTCTCCTCTTCGGGACGCTCTCGCTCCGGGCGGGCAGGCCCTGCCTTGCGGAGCGGCGCCGGCGTCAACGCAAGGACGGACGGACGGACGGCGGGCGTTGCGCGGTCATTCCTCCTCGACCATGCCGATGATCGAGCCGGTCTGCGAGCGGGCGTCGCGCTGCGGCCAGCGCCCGGAACGGACCTGTCCCAGGAACCAGTCCACCGCCTGGTTGAACAGCAACGGCTCCTCGATGTTGATGGTGTGCCCGGAGTTGGGAAGGGTGATGAGGGCGGCGGACGGGATGGTCCGCTTCATGAACACGTTGGGGGTGAGGCAGGGGTCGTCTTCGTCGCCGGTCAGGATGAGGGTCGGCACGCGCAACTCCCGCATCCGGTCCTCGAGGTCGTAGATGGACGGCCGCCGGCTCTGCACCCCGCGCATCGTGTTCGCCGAGCCGCGCAGCGAATGCTCGGCGAGCTGCTCGCGGAACTCCGCCCACCCGCGGGGGTCCTTGTTCTGGAACTGGACGCGGGTCGGCCCCTGCGCGTAACGATCCGCGAAAGCGGCGACGCTCGCGCTCTCGATGAAGCTCGCCGTCGCCTCGGTCTCGGCCCGGAACTGCTCCCGGCGGTCCCGCTCCGCCCCGTATCCGCAGCCCGCGACCACGAGCGAGAAGGCGCGGTCGGGATGATGGAGGCCGAAGTGCAGGGTCGCGAAGCCGCCCATGGAGAGCCCGACGATGTGGGCGCGTTCGATCCCGAGATGGTCCAGCACGGCGAGCGCGTCGAGGCGGGCCCGGTCCTGGGAATAGCTTTCGGGGTCCTCGGGAACGTCCGACGGCGGGTAGCCCCGCGCGTTGTAGGCGACGCAGCGGAAGCTGCGGCCGAAGTGCCGGAGCTGCGGCTCCCAGGCCCGGTAGTCGCCGGCGAACTCGTGGATGAAGACGATCGGCTCGCCGCTCCCGGTCTCCTCGTAGTAGAGCGCGACCCCGTCGTCGGTCCTGGCGTGTGGCATGGGTATCCTCCTTCTCGCTCCGCCGGCGACTCCACCGGACGGTCCCGCCGCGGGTCCCGCCCGGCCCGTACCGTCCCCAAGTCTAACCGCTCGCCGGCGACGGACGCGGACCGGCGGGACACCGGGCAGGACCATTTCTTTGTCGTGACCGAGTGCCGGCCGCGGATGCGGATCGGCCGGCCGTGCGCCCGAGGGCCGCTTCCCGAGGCCCGAACCGACCCGCGGACGACGAAATGCGCTCCCCGACGGCCTGCCGAACCGGCCCGGTTCACCTGTCGCCGAACAAAAAACGAGCCCTGGACACCGGGGCGCCGGAAGGCCCGTGGTGAAACACGCCTCAGCCCGAAAAATCACCGACTTTCGTCGCGAGGGGGCCAAGATGCCCCACGATCTCATGCCCCACGATCTCATGGAGGAACGGGCCGCACGGGCCGAGCGCGCGCGGGCGCGCCGCCGAAGCGCACATTCCCGACGACATCCACTTGGCCGTCTCGCAGTCGACACTGGCGCGTGCGCGCGGTCGAAGCGGCTTGCGGGAGTACGGCCCGCGACCGCGAGCGGATGGGCGGCCCCGCAGCGGGAAGTCGGTGATTTTTTCGGGTCAACCCCGTAATCTA
Organism: Gammaproteobacteria bacterium; assembly: GCA_965214795.1. Classification (GTDB taxonomy): domain Bacteria; phylum Pseudomonadota; class Gammaproteobacteria; order HK1; family HK1; genus JAJDXW01. Next base: position 152,317 of record OZ243976.1, read on the forward strand.
TGCTCCCGGGAGGGATACGGTGGATGCAAGGAGCTGTGATGTCACCCGAAGTTTGGACCATGATCGGTACCGGAATCGTGATCCTGATCGCGATCGCGGGTTCGGCTCGCCACCTTCGCAGCGAGATCCATGCGATGCGGGCAGAGCATCGTGCTGATATTCGCGAGCTGCGCGAGTGCATGACGCAGCTTGAAACCGGGCTGCGTGAGTGCATGACGCAGCTCGAAACCGAACTGCGCGGCCCATATGGTGCAACTCGAAACCGAGCTGCGCGAGCGCATGACGCAGCTCGAAACCGGGCTGCGTAAGTGCATGACGCGGCTCGAAACCGAACTGCGTGAGCGCATGGCCAAGGTCGAAGGTCTCCTCGAGGGCCTGCGCGAGGCGATTGCCGGGCGGCACGCCGCATAGTCCGGGGTACGCGAGGGGAGAACGAGATGGCGGGGCCGCTTGACGGAGTACGGGTGCTCGAGCTCACCCGGGTGGGGCCGGGCGCGTTCTGCACCATGATGCTGGCCGACATGGGCGCGGACGTGCTCAAGATCGAGCCGCCGCCGACGGGAGCGCTCCGCGGATCGGGGGCCTCGCCGGGGCCGGACGAGGCCCGCACCCTCGCGACGAGCTTCACCAACCGGAACAAGCGCAGCCTCACCCTCAACCTCAAGTCGCCCGAAGGGCAGGAGATCCTGCACGCGCTGGTGCGCGAGCGCGACGCGCTGGTGGAAGGCTTCCGTCCGGGGGTGATGGAGCGCCTCGGCGGCGGGTACGAGCGGCTCTCCGGGTTGAACCCGCGCCTCGTCTACTGCGCATTGAGCGGCTTCGGGCAGGACGGGCCGTACCGGGACCGCCCCGCCCACGACCTCAACTTCCTCGCCCTCTCCGGGGTGCTCGACCTCATCGGCGATCCGGACGGCGACCCCGCCATCCCCCTCAACATCATCGCCGACTACGCGGGCGCCTCCCTGCACGGCTTCGCCGGCATCCTGCTCGCCCTCTACGCGCGCGAGCGGACCGGACGCGGCCAACTCGTGGACGTCTCCTACCTCGACACCACCATCTCCCTCCTCGCCGCGACCCCGGTCGTTCGCGACTACTTCTCCGACGGCGAGATACCGGGGCGCGGCAAGGGGGTGTTCGCGGGCCGCCACGCCTACTACGGGACCTACCGCACCCGCGACGCCAAGAGCATCAGCGTCGGCTGCACCGAGCCCTGGCTCTGGAACAACTTCTGCGACGCGGTGGGCCGCCCGCACCTCAAGGAATGCGGCATGAAGATGGGCGACTTCTCGCGCCCCGCGGGCGACGCGCACGCCGCGGCGCGCAAGGAGCTCGAGGCGCTCTTCCTCACCCGCGACCGCGACGAATGGTACGAGCTGCTGGTCGAAGCCGACGTGTGTGCCGGGCCGGTCTACTCGGTCCCCGAGGTGTTCGACGACCCCCAGGTCCGGCACCGGCAGATGGCGCTCGATCTCGAGCATCCCGAGGCGGGAACCGTCACCCACGCCGGGGTCGCCATCAAGCTCTCCGACACCCCCGGCGGGGTGCGAAGCTTCGCTCCCCACATCGGCCAGCACACCGGCGACGTGCTGGCCGCTCTCGGCTACTCGGAAGCGGAGGTCGGGCGCCTGCGCGAACGGCGCATCGTGTAGACACCCCTCCGGCTCCCGGCGCGTCAGGCGACCGGAGACGTTCTTCTCCCGAAGCGGGTCCCGGCCTCGGCGGCGCGGCCGGGAGTGCACGCCGCAGAACGCTTCCGATAGCATTCGGTGGGAGTCCGGTGGGGATGTGGAGCAGGTTTTTGAACAATTCCGGCCGGCATTTGTTGTGGAATTCCTGGATTATCCGAAACCAAGGGCATGACGAGAGCCTTGGTGGAAATTTTTCCCACGGAGATTTTGCGGCACAGGCTCCCCGGGCGCTCGGAGGACGGGATTAACCCGAAAGACTCACCGACTTCCCCCCGCGGCCGCCCATCCGCTCGCGGTAGCGGGCCGTACCCCCGCAAGCCGCTTCGACCGCGCGCACGCGCCAGTGTCGACTACGCCTTCAGCGTCCTTCGGTCCGGGCGGCCCATTCCTCCATGAGATCGTGGGGCATGAGATCGTGGGACATCTTGGCCCCCTCGCGACGAAAGTCGGTGACTCTTTTCGGGCTGAAAGCGTCCCGATATCACCCGTTTGTCACCGATCCCCAGCCGCATCGAATACGTCGCCGACCTCCACGCCGAATCCCGGCAGGGTCGCCGAAGTCGCTCGGGCCTGCCGGTCGTACACCCCGGATTCGACATACCGGCCGTCTTCCAGCTTGAAGACGGTGACGGTCTCCGTCCTCGGATCGACGACCCAGTACTCGGGAATCGCCGCTTCGGCGTAGTCGTCGCGTTTGTGAACGAGATCTCTTTCCGGGCCGTCCGGGCTGACGACCTCCACCACCGCATCGGCCCCGGTCCAGAAGCGGTCGCCGCTGCGCGCATCCTCCGCGTTGCGGACCAGCAGCAGATCCGGCTCGCGAAACTTGCCTTGACGAATGCGCAGGCGAAGCGGCGCGAACAGCACCTCTCCGCCGGCGGGCTGGAGGAATGCGTCAAATGCCGAGTAGAGAAAGGCGAGAATCCTCTGGTGGCCGCGGGACGGCATCGGCAGTATCTCCAGGTATCCATCCGTAAGCTCCACCAGGCGCCGGGTGCGGTCGGTCAGCCAGAGGTAGTCCTCATCGCTCCAGCATCCTTGGGGAAGCACCGCTTCCACCAGACCGCTTACCTGCGCTTGCGGGACGGATTCGCCCATCGGGGCGGTTGACATGATCGTGACCCCTGTAAACGCTCTGTGAAAGGGAAGGGCCGGGCCCGGTGGGCGCGGGCCCGGCCCTTCGGTTGTGTGCCTGTGGTGGTGGGCGTCCGGCCCATCCGGACGATACATTCACCTGTGGCCATCGGGCAAGGAGTCATGTCGATCGCGGATCTCTGCCCCCGAAGTCGTCGTCAACCGGAGAAAGAGATTCTGCATCAAGGAGCTACGCTGTCCGGCAGCCATCAGGGACATCCGAGAACGGATCAGCCCTGGGCGACGGGTGAACCGGGCCTGTTCGGCAGGCCAGCAGGCCATTGGGGAGCGCAATTCGTCGTCTGCGGGTCGGTTCGGGCCTCATGCAGCTGCCCTCGATCGCGCGGGCGACCGATCCGCACCCGCCGCCAGCACTCGGCCACGACAAAACACGCATGGACGGGCCGGTCACCCCGTCGCATGAAAAGGTCCGACGTCGCGAAGACGGCCCTCCTGGGTCTGTTTTCACAGCAAATAATGGTCCTGGCCGGGAACGAACTCGTCCTGCCGGCAGGCCGCCACATCCCCCGCTGCACGCGGACGGCGCCGGGGGAGGCCGGGGGAGGCCGGGGGAGGTGACGCCAACCCTCTCGTCGATACAGGGATCCTGCGCGTCTCCCCCGCCTGCCCGGCCTGCCCGACCGCCGGTCAGGCCGGGTCGCCCCCGTGCTCCATGAAGTCCCGGTCGATCTTCGGGAGCGGCTGGTCGTTGATCGCCGCCTCGAACGCCTGGAGCCGCTTGTAGATGGAGAGGAGCTCGACGATGGTGGTCCAGGAGTTGACGAGGTACTGGAACGAGTTCTCCACCCGGCCGAACGCGCGCACGATCTGCTGCATCACCCCCAGGGTGAAGCCGGCCGCCACGATGGTGGGACCGAGGGCGATGTAGGGGAGCAGCACCCCCACCTGGAGGTACCCGTAACGGGCGATGTTGAAGTAGAGATAGTTGAGGTACAGCCGGAAGTAATTCCGCCGCACGTTGTCGAAGAGCTCGGCGACCGTCGGCGGCCGGGCGCGGGTCGTGTCGTCCTCGCCGTAGACCAGCTCCTTTCGGTAGGCGGCTTCCACTCTCTGATTGCGGAACTCGAGACCCGGCAGCCGGACCCCCGCGAGGGCGAGCAGGCCGGTGCCGAAGATCGACCACACGATGGCGACGAACACCAGCGCCTGGGGGACCTCCCCGACGATCGGCAGGTGGGTGACGAAGGAGGAGAGCCCCCAAAGGATCGGCAGGAAGGCGATCAGGGTCATCACCGAGTCGATCAGGCTCACCCCGAGATGCTCCATGATCGCGGCGAACCGCATGGTGTCCTCCTGCACGCGCTGGGAGGCGCCCTCGATGTGACGCACCCGGCCCCACAGCGACATGTAGTGGTCGTTCATCGCGGTGCGCCAGCGGAAGATGTAGTGGCTGACGAAGAACCTCGTGAAGACCGCCACCGTGATGGCGACGAGAGCGATCTGGCCGAACGTCAGCAACTGGCCGAAGTAGTCCCCGACCGAGACGCTGTGCGGCGCCGCGAGGGCCTTCTGGATGAGGTCGTAGAAGACCCCGAACCAGTCGTTGATCATCACGTCGAGCTGCACCTGGAACCAGGTGACGAAGATGATCGCGGCCGATCCGAAGACGGACCATCTGGCCCATTTGTGCGGAGAATACCGGTACCAGAAGGCGAGAAAGAACACGTAGGAGAGGACCATGTACTGGTAGAACCAGAACGTTCCGGCGCTTTCCCGGGCGGCGGCGTGCGCGGCGCGGGCGGCCGCGTGCTCGTCCTGGAGCCCGGCATGCGCGGCCCGGGTCGCCTCGTCCGCATCCTCGGCCGGCTCCGGCAACGTTTCCACTTCCAACGGCTCGGGCGGGAACTCGTACCCGAACCACCCGCCGAGGCTGAACGATTCCCCCGCCTCGCGGGCGAACGAGAACCAGAACACCACGCAGGCGAGCGACCAGACCACGAAGGACAGGAAGAAGCGCTTCGGCTTCGGAAAGAAGGATTCGAACACGGGGGGTCCTCCGGGTCGTCGGCAGGGCCGTTTCGAGCCATGGGATCAGGACGGAGCGCAATGCTCCGGCCGGCCGCGCGTCGCGGCACGACCTGCCGCCATGCCCTCGAGGGGCCGGCGGGAACCGGGGCGCGGACGGCCGGAATAGGCAGTGCGATCCGCCTCCGCGGCCACGACCGGAGCCGAGCCCGCCCGCGACCCCGCCTTCCGACGGCCCGGACGCGGGTGCGGGTGCGGTCAGTCCGCCGCGTGGCTCATCTCGAGCGCGATCGGCTCGAGCCGGCCGTCCGGGGTGAACGCGAACGGCCCGGGCTCCCCGATGGCCTCCATGTCGGGGTGGGCCCGAACCTCCTCGAGCATCGGTTCCGACACCATGATCGTGCCGAGGGTCAGGGTGTCGCGGATGCGGACGATGCGCGCCTCGCCGGACTCCACCCGGAGCGCCGTCTTCGCCCCGAGGGCGACCGCCTCCCGGGCGGTGTGCATGACGATCGGGATCGTGCCCCCGTCGAGGTAGTTCGAGGTGATGACGTTCGCCCACGTCGCGCCGTAGTCGATGCGGTCGAACAGGCGGCGGGTGATGACGTCCGCGAGCCCGAGCCCGGTCGCGTTGCCGTGGGTGGTGTCCGTGAGGTCGAGGACCACGATCTTGTTGACGAGCGGGTCGTCGAAGCCGTCCACGCCGCGGTTGTTCCGGCCGGTGATGTTCGGGTCGAAGCCCGCACCGCTGATCTCCTTGCCCATCCGGTCGATGACGAGAACGTCGATGTCGTGGAAGAAGATGCGGCCCATCCGGGCCTTCGCCTCCGCCTGGAGCACCCGTTCGCGCTCGAACAGGCGGGAGGCGGGGATCGCCTCGACGATCGCGGTCTCGTCATAGGCGTTCTCGACCAGCCCGACCCCGAAGAGGAACGGGGTGTTCGCGAGCACGTGCTCCGCGACCTTCGGGAGGAGGTCCCCGAAGCGGTCCATGCCATGGAAGTGAAGGGCGGTCGCGCCGGCGTGCTTGCCCATCCCGATGCCGATCATCTTGACGATGCCGCTCTCGATTTCGGCCCGGAAGTTGGTATGCGGCTTGATGCGGTTGATGAGCACGATGCCGTCGGCCTCGTGCGCGCAACGGTCCACGTGGACCGGGGTGCCGTCGTCGAGCTCCCCGATGACGGCGGTCTCCATCGTGGAGCGGACCGGCACCCCCATCGCGGTTTCGGTGATGCCGTAGTTCGCGAGCACCCCGGTCTGGCCGAGCGCGGTCGCGCCCCCGTGGCTCCCCATCGCGGGAAAGATGAAGGGTTCGGCTCCGAGGTGCCGCAACGCCTGGACCACGGTCCGGGCCGTCTCCGCGATGTTGGCCACGCCCCGGCTCCCGCAACCGATCGCGATGCGCTGTCCGGGCTTGACGAGGCCGGCGACCTCGGGCCGCTCCAGCTCGGCGCGCACGGCGGCGGCCACATCGTCGAGGCGGGTCGGATCGAAGGTCTGGCGGACGCGCGCCATGCGCGGGAGCGGTACGTCGAGCCCGCCCGCGATGGGCACTTCGAAGCGGTCGCTCATGTCGGTCTCCCTTGCGGATTCGAGAAAAAGCCTACTGTAGCAGCATGCGGGCGGGGCGCACCCCGGCGAGCTGGCTCGGCCGCCCGCCGCCCCGGTCCTCTCCGGCGGCTTTGTCCTTGCGAAACAGGGCCCTTGCAGCGCGGTCGAGGCAGGCCGTTACGCCGCATTACGGCGCAACCAGCCGCCGGCCGGTTCCGGTGACTTCCCGGCCCCGGCCGCCTCCCCGCCGCCTCCTCCCCCAATCAGGGCGGCGTCATGCCCTTCTTCCGAAGCTCCTCGATGGCCTGGTCGGTCTTCCGGAGATGCCCGAGACCCATGCCGCGCAGCACGTGGTCCGCCTTGCTGAACTGGATGTTGGTGTAGGTCGTGATCTCGACCCGGTTCCCCCACGGATCCAGGAAATCGAGGAACCTCCCACCGAGGAGCTCCACCCCCATCTCCTCGAGGGCCCGGCGCACGAGCTCCTTGTCGTCGACCGCGATGCCGAAGTGCCGGTCGTCGTCCGGCCCTTGCCGGCGGCCCTTCGAGAAGTTGATGAACTGATCCCCAAGGTAGATGAAGGCCGCGCTCTCGCTCCGGCGGCTGATCTCGAAGTCCAGGAAGCCTCCGTAGAAGGCGAGCGCCTCGTCGATGTCTCCGACCTCGAGCGCGACGTGATTGATGCCGATCGCTCGGGCCTTGCGGACCGGGTAGTTGCCGCTCATGAGCTCCCTCCTGGCTGACAACGGATAGCGCCGCGAAAGTGTAGCGGGAGCGCGCGGGGACGGTTGCGGTACGATCCCGCCCCGAACCTGGGCGGCGGACGGAGAAGCACGCATGCCGAAGCTGAGCGAGCGGATGGCGCATCTCGGAACCGAGACCGCGTTCGAGGTGCTGGCTCGGGCCGAGGAGCTCGCGCGCGGCGGGCGCGACATCATCAACCTCGGCATCGGGCAGCCGGACTTCAAGACCCCGCCCCACATCGTCGAAGCTGCCGTCAAGGCCCTTCGCGACGGCCACCACGGCTACACCCCCGCCCCCGGCATCCCGGCCCTTCGCGAGGCGGTCGCGGCGGACATCGCGGCCCGGCGCGGGGTGGAGGTGGACCCGTCGCGGATCGTGGTCGTGCCGGGCGGCAAGGTCACGATGTTCTTCGCGATCGTCATGTTCGGGGAGCCCGGAGCGGAGATCATGTACCCCAACCCCGGCTTTCCCATCTACGAGTCGGTCATCGAGTGGAGCGGAGCGAAGGCGGTCCCGATCCCCCTCCTCGAGAACCAGGACTTCTCCTTCGACGCGGAGGCGGTGCTCGCCGGCATCACCCCCGCGACCCGCCTCATCATCCTCAACACGCCGGCCAACCCCACCGGGGGGGCGGTCCCGAAGAGCGAGATCGACAAGCTCGCCGCGGGCCTCGCGGACCATCCCCACACAGCCGTGCTGAGCGACGAGATCTACTGCCGCATCATCTACGACGGCCGGGAGCACGCGAGCCTCCTCGCCTACCCCGAGATCGCCGACCGCGTCATCCTGCTCGACGGATGGAGCAAGACCTTCGCGATGACCGGGTGGCGGCTCGGCTACGCGGTCTGGCCGGAGGACCTCGCGGAGCACGCGACCCGGCTCGCCATCAACTGCCACTCGTGTGTGAACGCCCCCACCCAGTTCGCGGGCATCGCGGCCCTTGAAGGGCCACAGGACGCGGTGAGCGACATGGCGGCCGCGTTCGACGAGCGCCGCTCGGTCATCGTGGACGGGCTGAACGCCCTCCCGGGCGTCTCCTGCCGGACCCCGGGCGGTGCGTTCTACACCTTCCCCAACGTCACCGGCACCGGTCTCGACGCCCGCACCTTCCAGAACCGGCTCCTGGAAAGAGCGGGGGTGGCGACGGTGGCCGGAACGAGCTTCGGGGCGTTCGGCGAGGGGTACGTCCGCTTCTCGTACGCGAACAGCACGGAGAACATCCGCCGCGCCCTCGATCGCGTGGGCGACCTGCTCGCCGGGAGCAACGACCCCGCGGCGTAGCCTCGATCCATGGCACGCAACCCGGCCTGCCCGGCACCGACAGCCTCCTGATGGGCCGGGCAAGCCGCCGGCGCAAACCGACCAAACCGACATCGTACCGAGGGACCGAAGGCTCCACACGGTCTGTCGGTTCGTCAAGCAGTGGATAGCACTCCTTTCCGGTCCGCTTCGGCAGATGGGGTTCCGGAGACCGGGCGGGCGTGGGGGACGCGATCCGGTGGGCGCTCCCGGGCGCGGCGAGCGCTTCGCCCCGGCTATCCCCGACTATCCCTGCCCGTGCCCCACATCTCTTCGCTGAACTTTGAATATGAATAATTCATTTCAATTCAATTGCTTGCAATCTATCCGCCCTCTCTGCCGATGACCGCCCAAGCCAGACTCGTCGGGCCTCGGCCGCATCGGGACCGTCCAGGGGCTGGTTTGTCACTCGATGCGCCGTTCACGGAAGAAGCAAAGGGCCGGAAAACAATGACTTCCATGAGACGCCGGGTATGAAGCGCAGCGAGCGGATGTGGGGCACGGGCAGGGCTATCCCGAGCGGACGAACTTCTGGAAGCACTGCGGGGTGAAGGGGGCGAGACGGGCGACCGCGCCCGAGGCGACCGTCACCTCGCCGACGTACAGATCGCCCCGCGAGTCCACCCAGAGGCCGTGCGGGGCGATGAAGTTGCCGGGCAGCACCTCCTCCTCGCCGCCGATCCGGCGCCGTACCCCGCCGTCCGGGTCGTAGATCCCGACCCGCGCGATCGGCTCGTGCCCGTGGGGCGGGGTGGTCATGAGCCGGAAGTGCGGAACGTCGCGGATCCCGGTCCGGAAACCGAGCTCGGCCACGTGCACGTTGTCCTGCTCGTCGATGAAGATGTCGTCCGGGCGGTTCACGAAGTCCCAGCTCCGCAGGTACTCGCCCCGCGGCGAGAAGAGCTGGAGGCGGGAGTTCTCCCGATCGGCCACGTAGACGGTGCCCGCGGAGTCCACCGCGATGCCGTGGGGGAGGTTGAACTGGCCCGGACCGTTCCCCGGCTCGCCCCAGGAGAACTCGAGCTTTCCGTCCGCGTCGAAGCGGTGCACCCGGGCGTTGCCGTAGCCGTCCGCGACGTACATGCTCCCGTCGCGAAGCACGGCCACGTTGGTCACCTGGTTGAAGGGCTCCCCCGCGTACCGCACGGGTGAGACCTCCGGCTCGAACCCGGTGTCCGAGCACCTTCCGGACTCCCCCACCGTGCGAAGGAGGGTTCCGTCCGAGGTGAACGTGCGGATGGTGTGGTCCCAGCAGTCGACGAGGTGCACCTGGTCGAGGTGGTCGATGAAGATCCCGTGCGGCCGGGGGAACATCCCCTCCCCCCAGGCGTCGAGGAACTTCCCGTCCTTGTCGAACACGATGAGGGGGTGCTCCCCCCGGCAGAAGACGTACACGCGGTCACGGGAGTCGGTGGCGACCCCCGCCACCTCCGTGAACGACCACCCTTCGGGAAGGCGCTCCCAGCCTTCCACCACCTCGAACTCGAGGCCATGATGCCCTTGCGACATGCCGCCTCCCTCTCCTCGTCCGCCCGGTTGCTCGCCGGCGACATTATGGCACCGCGGGAAGCCGTTTCTTGAAGCGGCGCGCCCGAGGCAAATTCGTTCTCGGCCTTCCTCGATGACCACCGGGATGACCACCGGTGAGCGTATCGTCTTGATTCGACGCCTTGTCCTCGTCCTTCGGTTGCGCCGACTTCGGGTCACCAAATCGTCAGTGGACGCAACTTTTTTGAATTCATGGGCTGATTTTGAATGAACGAATCAGCTCCGGCGGCGTGCCCCCGACCGCCCGGTGAACGGAGCGATTCCCTCGCTCGCCCCCCCGGTGCAGGGTGATCCGCGAAAGCGCCGCAGGGGTTGATGACGCAGGGGTTGATGACCAAGCCCGAAAAAATCACCGACTTTCGTCGCGAGGGCGCCAAGATGCCCCACGATCTCCCCACGATCTCCCCACGATCTCCCCACGATCTCCCCACGATCTCCCCACGATCTCAATGGAGGAACGGGCCGCACGGATCGAAAGAGCGCGTGCGCGCGGCTGAAGGTGTAGCCGACCTGGCGCGTGCGCGCGGTCGAAGCGGCTTGCGGGAGTCCAGCCCGCGACCGCGAGCGGATTGGCGGCCGCAGCGGGAAGTCGGTGATCTTTTCGGGCTTGGCCCGCTCAGACCCCCGCGAGGAGTCCGGGGGCTCGATGCACCGCCTCCGCGGCGACGGCGGCACTCGCCACCACCAGCCACGGCGGCCAACGGAGCACGAACAGAAGCCCGAAAGCCCCGAGCACCCACGCGAAGTCCGCCGCCCCGCGCACGCTCGAAGTGAACACCGGGTCGTAAAGCGCGGCGAGGAGCAGCCCCACCACTGCCGCGTTCACCCCCGCGAGCGCGCTGCGGGCGCCGCGCCGGCCGCGGAGCCCGCTCCAGAACGGCAGCAGCCCCGGAACCAGCAGGAAGGAAGGGGCGAAGATCGCGACGAGGGCGACCAGCGCACCGGTCAGCCGGCTCTCGAAGAACGGAAGGTGCGCGCCGAGAAAGGCGGCAATCGTGAAGAGCGGCCCGGGGAGCGCCTGGGCCGCGCCGTAACCGGCAAGAAACTCGTCGCGTCCCACCCAACCGGGAGCGACGACCTCGGCCTCGAGGAGGGGAAGCACGACGTGACCGCCGCCGAAGACGAGGGCGCCTGCCCGGTAGAACGCATCGAACACGGCAAGCCCGGGCCGCTCCGTGACGGCCGCCGCGAACGGCAGGGCGACCACCGACACCGCGAACGCCCCGACGAGCAGGGCCCCGGCGCGGCGGCCGGGGCTCCTTGCTCCGAGCCGCGGCGCACCCGCGGCAGAGGGCGAGGCGCCCGGGACGGAGGGCGAGGCGCCCGGGACGGAGGGCGAGGCACCCGCGGCGGGGAACGAGGCATCGGTGACGGGAGCGGCCTCGAGTAGCCAGCGGCCGGCCACCGCCCCTGCCGCGATGACGGCGAGCTGCATGGCGGGAAGCGGGGCCAGCAGGAGAATGATGGCGGCCGCCACGCCGATCGCGGCCCGGCGCCGATCCGTCCACAGGCTCTGTCCCATGGTCCGGACCGCCTGTGCGACCACCGCGACCGCGACCAGCTTGAGCGCGTCCAGCCAAGCCGCCTCGCCCCCCCATCCGAGCGCGAGACCCCAGGCGAAGAGCGCCATGAGGATCGCCGACGGGGCGGTGAAGCCGAGCCAGGCCATCGCCGCGCCCCGATATCCGGCCCGAAGGTAGCCGATCGCGAGGCCGGCCTGACTGCTCGCAGGGCCGGGCAGGAACTGGCAGAGGGCGACGAGGTCCGCGTAGGCCGCCTCGTCGAGCCAGCGCCGGCGGCGGACGAACTCGTCGTGGAAGAAGGCGAGGTGCGCGGTCGGCCCCCCGAACGAGGTGAGGCCGAGCCGCAGGAAGACGGTGAAGACCCGAGCGGCCATCCGTGGCGACGGGGCGCCGCGGGCCGAAGGGAGCCGAAGGGAGGGCGGCTACCCGGCAGCCGGGGCGGCGGTGCGGGCGATGAGGGTTTCGAGCGCCTGACGCTGCAAGTCGAGCGCGGTCATGGCTTCGTCATGGCGCCGGCGGGAGTCGGCATCGCGCTGCCGCGTATCGGCATCGCGTTGATCCGCGACCCGTGCCGCTTGCGCCCGGTCTTGGGCGCGTTCGGCACTGGCGCGGTTCATGGCGCGGATGCCGTACCAGACGATGCCGAGCTGCCCGAGGCCGATGACGAAGGTGGCGGCGATCTGGGCGATGGCGATCCAGTGTCCGAGGGTGCGGCTGGCGAGGGTGGCGTCCTGGAACGCGAGGGTGGCGATTTCGTAGTCGGTCATAGTGGGCTTCGCTCGGCGGCCGGGGCGGTGCGCGCGATGAGGGTTTCGAGCGCCTGACGCTGCAAGTCGAGCGTGGCCATGGCTTCGTCATGGCGCCGGCGGGAGTCGGCATCGCGTCTCCGGGAATCGGCATCGCGGCGCCGGGCATCGGCATCGCGTTGATCCGCGACCCGTGCCGCTTGCGCCCGGTCTTGGGCGCGTTCGGCACTGGCGCGGTTCATGGCGCGGATGCCGTACCAGACGATGCCGATCTGCCCGAGGCCGATGACGAAGGTGGCGGCGATCTGGGCGATGGCGATCCAGTGTCCGAGGGTACGGCTGGCGAGGGTGGCGTCCTGGAACGCGAGGGTGGCGATTTCGTAGTCGGTCATGGTGGGCTTCGCTCGGCGGCCGGGGCGGTGCGCGCGATGAGGGTTTCGAGCGCCTGACGCTGCAAGTCGAGCGTGGCCATGGCTTCGTCATGGCGCCGGCGGGAATCGGCATCGCGTCTCCGGGCATCGGCATCGCGTTGATCCGCGACCCGTGCCGCTTGCGCCCGGTCTTGGGCGCGTTCGGCACTCGCGCGGTTCATGGCGCGGATGCCGTACCAGACGATGCCGATCTGTCCGAGGCCGATGGCGACGCTGCTGGCGAGGGTGGCGATTTCGTAGTCGGTCATGGTGGGCTCCGTTGAGGTGATTGCGCGATAAGTGCAATTACCCGGACCTCATTCCGAATCCCGGTCGCACGCCGACGAGCCGGCGAAGACGACGGAACGGGACTCGTACCGGCAGGCACCACCCTGGAGGACAGTCCGTTCTTCTTGACGAGCCTGGCGCAGGGCAGGCGCCTGTTGCGGATCCGGCCAGCCGGCGACTCCATCCGCTCGATGGTATCGACCTCGCAGTTGCCCTCGTTGCGCCGGGACGCCGACGGCCTCCGCGAGCAGCGGCCTCCGCGAAAGGAGCCCCGGCTCCGGAGATTGAGGAACGCACCGCAGGGCCGCCTCCCGGACCTGCGCGGCAAGGGCGGGCGCGCGGGCGCTCCGGAACGCGATGCCCGGTCGGGAGAGGTCCGCGGGCGCCGCGCGAGGCGCGCATGATCAGCGAACGTCCCAGTCGAGGTCGGCGATCACCGGCGCGTGGTCGGATGCGGTAAGGCCCTCCTTCTTCTTGCGGAAGTCCCGATCGATCTCGACCTCGGCGACCCGGTCGAGCACGGTGCGCGTGCCGAGGATGAAGTCGATGCGCAACCCGTGCCCGCGGGGAAACGCCCCCGCCCGATAGTCCCACCACGAGAACGCGCGGGTGTCCGGGTTGCGCTCCCGGAAGAGGTCCCGCATCCCGAGTCCGAGCAATGCGTCGAACCGCGACCGCTCCTCGGGGGTATGGAAGATGGAGCCCTCTCCCTCCTCCGCGCGCCAGGAGTCGATCGGCGCGGGCACGACGTTGAAGTCCCCGCAAAGGACCGCCGCCTCGTCTTCCCCGACCTGGGAGGGCCAGTACCCCGCGAGATCGTCGAACCATCCGAGCTTGCGCGGGAAGTCATCGTGGGCGACGTCCTTGCCGTTGGGGCAGTACACGGTGGCGAACGTCAGCCCGGCGATGCGCGCCCCGACGAGCCGCGCCCCGAAGGCCTCCTGACCGGGGAGCCCGCGAAGGATCGGCTCGGCGGGATGCCGGGTCAGGATCGCGACCCCGTTCCACGCCTTCTGCCCGTACACCACGACCTCGTAGCCGAGATCGTCGAACGCGGACGACGGGAACTCCTCCTCGCTGACCTTGAGCTCCTGAAGGCCGACAATGTCGGGTTGCCGCGCTTCGAGCCAGATGCGCACGTAATCGAGGCGCGCACGCAACCCGTTCACGTTCCAAGTCGCAATGCGCATGGCCGCATCGTAGCACGCCGGGAGGGATTCCCCCCTCTGCCCGCGGCAGGACTATCGCAGGATTATCCCACGCCGGCCCACGCCGGCCCACGCTGGCCGACCGCTCCGCACCCGCCCCCGGCCCTCGGTCACGACAGGAAATGGTTCTGTCCCGGCCGACCGGAGCCGCGACCCGGACCCGGCCGCCGGCTTACAATGGGCCGCTGTCCGAAAGACCGCCGGCTGACCTTGGGAACTGCGCGGGGAGGCGGAACGATGCTCATCGGGGTGCCGAAGGAGATCAAGGACTACGAGTACCGCGTGGGACTTACGCCCGACAGCGTGAACGAGGTGGTCCTGCACGGCCACGAGGTCATCGTGGAGCACGCGGCGGGAGCGGGCATCGGCGCCGACGATGCCGACTACGCCGAAGTGGGCGCCACGATCGCCGGGGATGCGAAGGCGGTCTTCGAACGGGCGGAGATGATCGTCAAAGTCAAGGAGCCCCAGCCCGCCGAGCGCGCGATGCTGCGCGCGGGGCAGGTTCTCTTCGCCTACCTCCACCTCGCGCCCGACCCGGAGCAGACCGCGGATCTCATCGCGAGCGGGGCGGTGTGCATCGCCTACGAAACGGTCACCTCCCCGGCCGGCGGCCTGCCCCTCCTCGCCCCCATGTCGGAGGTCGCCGGGCGGCTCTCGATCCAGGCCGCCGCCCATGCCCTGGAACGGGTCAATGGCGGGATGGGGATCCTGCTCGGGGGAGTGCCGGGGGTGCTGCCGGCCAAGGTCGTCATCATCGGCGGCGGGGTGGTCGGAACCCACGCCGCCCACATCGCGATGGGGATGGGCGCCGATACGTGGGCCATCGACCGCTCGGCGGAAGCGCTCAAGGCGCTGTGGCGCCAGTTCGGGCGCCCCCTCGACACCGTCTACTCCACCCGCACCGCGATCGATCGCCACGTCACCGATGCGGACGTGGTGATCGGCGCAGTGCTCATCCCGGGCGCGACCGCCCCGAAGCTCGTCACCGCCGACATGATCCGCCGGATGAAGCCCGGCTCGGTGGTCGTCGACGTCGCCATCGACCAGGGCGGCTGCATCGAGACGTCGCGCCCGACGACCCACAGCGACCCGACCTTCATCGTCGACGACGTGGTCCACTACTGCGTCGCGAACATGCCGGGGGCCGTGCCGCGCACCTCGGCGTTCGCCCTCAACAACGCGACCCTGCCCTACGTGCTCACCCTTGCGGACAAGGGCTACCGCCGGGCGCTCGCCGACGATCCGCACCTTCGCAACGGCCTCAACGTGCACGCGGGCGCCGTCACCTGCCGGGAAGTCGCGAGTGCCCTCGGCCACGAGTACCGCTCCCCGCGGGAAGCGCTCGGCGCTTAGCCCGAAAAAATCACCGACTTTCGTCGCGAGGGCGCCAAGATGCCCCACGATCTCATGTCGGACCCGCCGGCGCGGACCACGCTTCCCGACCCCGGCGAACCCGGTCCGCGCGCCGGAGGGGAAGACCGTCCATGCACATCATCGAGCGACTCGTCGAACGCGCGAAGGCGCACCGCCGGTGCGTGGCCCTGCCGGAGGGCGGCGATGCGAGGATCGTGGGGGCGGCGAGACGCCTGCACGACGAGGGCATCGCCCGTCCCCTGCTGGTCGGCGAGCGACCGGAGATCGAGGCGGCCGCGACCGCCGCCGGAGTCTCCCCGGACGGGATCGAGAGCGTATCGCCGGCGACGAGCGGGGCGCTCGACAGGTACGCGGCGCTCTACGTCGACGGGCGACCGAGGACGAGCGAACGGGTGGCGAAGCGGCTGCTCGCGAGGCCCCTCTTCCACGCCGCGATGGCGGTGAGGGCCGGCGATGCGGACGCGCTCGTCGCGGGCGCCAACCAGCCTACCGCCCGGGTGATCGAGGCCGGCCTGATGTCCGTGGGACTCGCGCAAGGCATCGCCACTCCTTCGAGCTTCTTCCTCATCGTCCCCCCGAACCGCGCCGGCGCGCTCGTGTTCGCGGACTGCGCGGTCAACATCGACCCCGATTCCGAGACCCTCGCGGACATCGCGATCGCTTCGTCGAAGAGTGCCGAGCGACTCCTCGGCGTCACCCCGCGCGTCGCGATGCTCTCGTTCTCGACGCATGGCAGCGCACGGCACGAGCGGGTCGAGAAGGTGCGCCGGGCGGTGGAGATCGTCCGCGCCCGCGCCCCGGAACTCGCGGTCGACGGCGAACTCCAGGCCGATGCGGCCCTCGTTCCCAGGGTCGCGGAAGCGAAGATCGCGGGGCCGAGCGATGTCGCGGGGCGCGCCAACGTACTCGTGTTCCCGGACCTCGACGCGGGAAACATCGGCTACAAGCTGAGCGAGCACCTGGGCGGCGCGCGCGCGATCGGACCCTTCCTGCAGGGCTTCGCCCGCCCGGTGTGCGACCTCTCGCGCGGCGCGACGGTGGAGGATGTGGTGGCCGCCGCCGCCATCAGCGCGGCGATGTCCTGAACCCGACCGCCCCCTCATCCGGTCCCGTCGCCCCCGTCGATGCCCGCCCGCCTCGGTACCGGTGACAATGGAGGGACTCCGATATCCTCGGATCGCGTCGGGAATGGCGAGCGGGGAGTCAGCCGCGTTCTTCGATGGGCACGTACTTCCGCGCACCGGGGCCGGTGTAGAGGAGGCGCGGCCGGATCAGGATGTTGTTCTCGAGCTGCTCCATCGCCTGCACCGTCCAGCCCGGGATCCGTCCGATCGCGAAGATCGGCACGAACAGGTCCTCGGGGATCCCGTGCAGGTAGTAGACGACCCCGGCGTAGAAGTCGACGTTCACGTTGACGCCGCGCCGGGCGTAGGGGCGCATCGCTTCCACGAGGGCCTCGAGGATCGCGTACCAGCGGGGCTCGCCCATCTCCTCCGACAGGCGCTTCACTCCTTCGCGCATGTGCCGGGCGCGCGGGTCCTCGGCCCGGTACACCCGGTGGCCGAAGCCCATGATCGGCTCGCGCGCCTTGCGCTTCGCCTTGACGTAGGCGGCCGCCCGGGACGGATCGCCGATCGCCTTCGCCATGTGCATCACGTTCTCCGCCGCCCCGCCGTGGGCGGGGCCGGAGAGCGCCGCGACGGCCGACGTGATGCCGGCATGCAGGTTCGCATCGGTGCTGACGACGACCCGCGCGGTGAACGACGATGCGTTCGACCCGTGCTCGGCGTGCAGCACCATGTCGGTATTCATCAGCGACGAAGCGTCCCCGCTCGGGGGCTCCCCCTTGAGCATGTGGAGAAAGTTCGCCGCATGCCCGAGGTCGGGGCTCGCGTCCACCGGTTCCCGGCCCTGCCGGAGGTGGTGATGCGCAGCGACGATCATCGGCACCTGCGAGGTAAGCCGGATCCCCTTGCGCCGGGTCGCTTCGAGCGAGTTGTCCGCCGTCTCCGGATCGAACGCGGCAAGCGCGGACACCGCGGTGCGGAGCACATCCATCGGATGCGCATCGCGTACCGCACGGATGACGTCGTGGGCGGCGGCGGGCAGGCGGCGGGCCTCCTTCAGCGCGGCGTCGAAGGCGTCGAGCTCGTGCCTCGACGGAAGCTCGCCGTACAGCAGGAGGTAGGCGGTCTCCTCGAAGGACGAACGCGCGGCCAGATCGTGGATCGAGTATCCACGGTACCTGAGCTCGCCCGCCCGCCCGTCGATGAGGGTGGTGGGGGAACGGTCGAAGCAGAGGTCCTTGAGGCCCCGATGCACCTCGGGCCGATTCGCACCCGTCATGATCCGTTCTCCTTCCTCGTCGCTCTCGAATTCCATTGGGCCGAGGGGGGCCAAGGGGGGCCGAGGGCCGCCGCCACCCAGGCCGAACGCCGGGCCCGCCACGACGGGGGGCCCCTCCCGAAGCGCGGATTCTAGCCCTGCCCGTGCCCCACATCCGCTCGCTGCGCTTCATGCGCGGCGTATCATGGAAGTCATTGTTTTCCGGCCCTTTGCTTTTTCCGTGAACGGCGCATCGAATGACAAACCAGTCCCCGGCCGGTCCCGATGCGGCCGAGGCCCGACGAGTCCGGCTTGGGCAGTCATCGGCAGATAGGGTAGATAGATAGCAAGCAATTGAATTGATATGAATAATTCATATTCAAAGCCCAGCGAAGAGATGTGGGGCACGGGCAGTTCCAGCCCGAAAAAATCACCGACTTCCTGCCGCGGCCGCCAATCCGCTCGCGGTCGCGGGACGTACTCCCGCAAGCCGCTTCGACCGCGCGCACGCGCCAGTGTCAAGCTAGTGTCGACTACGCCTTCAGCCGCGCGCACGCGCGCTCTCGGTCCGGGCGGCCCGTTCCTCCATGAGATCACGGGGCATCTTGGCCCCCTCGCGACGGATGTCCATCCGGCGCGGCAGCGTGAATCCGCCCTGGTTCCCGTCCGGACGGCGCTTGTCCACGGGGACCAGATCGACTACTTTCCGCGCCTTCGCTCATGAGCGCCGATACCCTCGGAGACCACCGTGGCGACGACGGGCAAGACAGCCGGATCATCCACCCGCAACGCGCGAACCCGGGCTCGCGACGGCGGTGCCCGCGCGCCCGCGACAGCCGCCCGCGCCACCGGCAAGGTCGGGGCGGAAGATTCCACCGGGGCCGGAAAGTCCTCGGCAAACGGCTCCTCCACGCGGAAGACCACCCGCTCGAAATCGGACGGCCGCGGCGCCTCGGCTCGGTCCGGGAAGTCCGGAACCGCGAGCAGGAAGCCGGTTGCGGGAGGAACCGCAAGGAAGAAGCCGGTCGCCGCCCGAACCGCGAAGAAGACGCCCGCCGCCGCCACGAAGAGCCGGTCGAAGGCGAAGACCGGAACGGCCGGAGCCGCCAAGGCTCGCACCGGGGCGGCCCGCGCCCCGAAGCCGGCTGCGAAAGGCACCGCCACCGCACGCGCCCCGAAAGCCGCATCTCCGGCCACCCCGGCCACCCCGGCCGCTCCAGCTACTCCGGCCGCTCCCGCCGTCGCCCCCGAGCTGCCCGACGGCTACGTACCGAACGGGGGCGAGGAGTACATGGGGCCCCTGCAGACGGAGTACTTCCGTCGCAAGCTGATCGACTGGCGGCAGGCGTTGCTGAACGAATCCGAGCAGACCCTGGAATCGATGCGGGATCAGCAGCGCGAGGTGAGCGACGAGGCGGAGCGGGCGAGCCGCGAGACCGAGATGAGCTTCGAGCTGCGCACCCGCGACCGCTACCGCAAGCTCATCCGCAAGATCAACGAGGCGCTCGGCCGCATCGAGGACGGGAGCTACGGATTTTGCGAAGAGACGGGGGATCCGATCGGACTCGGACGGCTCGAGGCGCGGCCGATCGCGACCCTGTCGGTCGAGGCGCAGGAGCGCCGGGAGATGCACGACCGCCAGTACCGCACCTGACCCTGAAAAATCAACGATTTCCCGCTGCGGCCGCCAATCCGCCCGCGGTCGCGGGACGTACTCCCGCAAGCCGCCTCGACCGCGCGCACGTGCTAGTGCTGCCCGTGCCCCACGTCTCTTCGCTGGGCTTCATGCGCGGCATATCGTGGAAGTCATTGTTTTCCGGCCCTTTGCTTTTTCCGTGAACGGCGCATCGAGTGACAAACCAGTCCCTGGACGGTCCCGATGCGGCCGAGGCCCGGCGAGTCTGGCTTGGGCAGTCATCGGCAGATAGGGCAGATAGATTGCAAGCAATTGAATTGATATGAATTATTCATATTCAAAGTCCAGTGAGGAGATGTGGGGCACGGGCAGCGCCAGCGTCGACTCATAGGTTGGTACTTGAGCGATATTGAGCACGGGAGCGATTGCAGTTCGGAATCGCTCCCGTGATCATGTTTGCCTGAGTACCTGGCCTATGTGAGAGCGCTTGGATAGAGTATATGACCGCGCAACGGAAGATATTGATCATCGCCGGGCCGAACGGGGCGGGAAAGACGGCCTTCGCGACGGAGTTT
Organism: Gammaproteobacteria bacterium; assembly: GCA_965214795.1. Lineage (GTDB taxonomy): Bacteria > Pseudomonadota > Gammaproteobacteria > HK1 > HK1 > JAJDXW01. The sequence goes on from OZ243976.1 coordinate 172,358, forward strand.
CTGCCGAACGAAGCCCATTGCCCGACGTTTGTGAACGCGGATTCGATCGCTGCGGGGTTGAGCCCGTTCAGGCCGTCTTCCGTCGCGCTCCGAGCCGGCCGTCTGATGATCGAGACGATCTACGGGTATGCGGCCAGGGGCGAGAGCTTCGCCTTCGAGACGACCTTGAGCGGACGCGGCCACGCCCGTTCGATCCCCCTCCGGCAGCAGCAAGGCTATCAGGTGAAGCTGTTTTTCTTGCGACTGCCGACACCGGAAGCGGCAATCGCCCGTGTCCGGCAGCGCGTATCGGAAGGGGGGCACGATGTGCCCGAGGCGATCGTTCGTCGACGGTTTCACTCCGGATGCCACAACTTCGAGTGCGTCTATCGGGATCTGGTCGACGAATGGGCAGTGTACGACAGTTCCGGGGCCGTCCCGGTCTTGCTTGCGAAGGGGGGCACCGATGAAACAGGATGAGTCCGACCATCCGAAGACGGCGGAAACCGCGCGCGACCGCGAGCTTGCCGGCGCCACGGCGGCGATGCACCGGGCCGCCCGTCGCGCCCGGCGCCGGGCGGCGGCGAACGGAACCCCCATCGCCGTGTTCGAGGACGGAAAGGTCGTCTGGGTGAGAGTCGATGACGAAGCGGAGCCATAGCCTCGACGCGGCCCAGGTCGACGACGCCCTCCTCCAGCGGATGGTGACGGCGATTGTGGACGAGGTGGACCCCGAGCAGGTGATCCTGTTCGGCTCCCATGCGAGCGGCGACGCCGGGATGCGCTCGGACGTCGATCCGATCGTCGTCGAGGCCGCGCCGTTCGGCGAAGGCCGGAGCCGCGACGCCGAGGAGACCCCCCTGTGGCGGGCGCTCGCGCGCTTCCACGTGCAGCAGGCGGCCGAGAAGCTGCTCAAGGCTTGGCTCGCACTGCCGGGCTGGGCGAGATCTGCCCGCTGTCGCATGACCTGGCGGCACTGCTGGACATCGCACCGCGCGGCCGCAGGCGCCACGCGGCCGGCAACTCGCGCGCAGGGACGGGCCGCACCGCCCCTCAGACCGGAACGGGCCGGTCCCGGCGGTGATCGACGATGCAGAAGAATCCGAACGGCTCCGCCGTCTCGTTTCGGAGCTGGTGGGTCTCGAGAGGCGGAACGAACGCCACGTCGTTCGGCTTCAGCACGACCTCCCGGCTCCCCGCCACCAGCCGCCCTTCCCCCCGGGCGCCGATGATGATGTGGGAGTGAACGTGCCTTTCGCGGCTGGTATGTCCACCCGGCTTCACCTCGAAATAGCGGAGATCGCTCCCGGTCGGCTCCCCTGATCGGCCCACGAGCTCCACGCGCCGCACCCCACGGAACGCGGAAGCGTGCGAACCCGCCGCGGCGGTCTTGTAGGGCGAGCTTTCGCGGCCCTCCCACTCGTACCCCGGCCGAAAGGGCAGGAATTCGGACCCGGTCGAAGCCGCACCCCGTTCCGGGGGCTCGACGCGATGCGCCGGAAACCGCCCCGCGATCCGCTCCGCGAACGCGCGCGTCCCGTCCTCGATCCGCGGCGCATGGCCCAGCAGGGCGCCGCCGACGAGCAGCACCGTGTCCTCGCCGTACTGCGCACAGGCGGCCTCGATCCCGTCGAACTGCAATCCCCCGGCCGGGCACGGCCAAGCCGGGGCCAGCTCGCCGAGGGGGGCGGCGAGACGTTCGCGGATCGCGCCGCACGTACCCGCGTCGAAGCCGAAGCGGCCGCTCGCGTCCGGGAACACCGAGACGTCGACCCCCGCGAGCCGAAAGAGGGTGCCGAACACGAGCGGCAGGGTCATCCCCCGCGCGAGCCCGCCGGTGAGGCTCGGATGCGCCATCAGAACGAGGCCGTGGCGGGCGGCGAGAGCACGAACCGTGTCGAGCCCGAGGACGGCGGGGCAGAGCAGCACGCCATGCAGCCCGGACGCCCGGACGCAGTCGAAGTGGAGATCGATCGTTTCGAGGGGGGCCGATACGAGCGGGAAGTAGAGGCAGTTGCGCCCCGTGCGGGTGTTGGCGTTCCCCACCGCGTCCCGGCATCGGAGCACCCGCTCGCGGAATCCTTCGAAATCGGTCACGAGGTTCTGGTCGTCCTTGAGCAGGTCTCCGCCTCCCGACGCGAACTCGCCGGCCATCCGCGCGTACTCCGTCACCGGGAGCCCGCGCGGCTTGAGCGCGGTGGCGAGCAGGGGCCGTCCATGGACGCCGGCGAGCCGCCGCAACCCCTCGACCCCGAACCGGGGCCCCGCGAACGCGGCGAGCACCGGGGCGGGCAGGGAGAAGTCGGCGAGCCGCACCCCGGGATAGAGCGACACGTTGCCGTAGAGAAGGTTGAGAAGCTGCGGGATCTGCCCGTTCGCGAGCTCCCCCGAGTAGCTGATGGCGACGCGGTGGGAAGCCCCGGCGCGGCGCGGCGCGGCACCCTCGGCGGCGGCATCAAGGGAGGAGATCGTCTCGACCCGCCCGAGCACCCGCTCGCGCACCCCGGGGTCCGTCACCAGCGAGGGCGGCAACTCGACGGTCTGCTCGTAGGCGATGCGACGGGCGAGCCCGGTGACCTCGCCCGGGGTCGACCGCACTTCGTAGATCGCGAGAATCCGATCCTCGTCGCTCATCGGGGCATTGTACGGGCCGCTCGGCCGCCCGTTTACCGCGAGGCCCCTCCGGCCCGGGATGGTTTCACGCTCGGATCCGGTCCCGGGCAAGTCGGCTCAGGGTAGGTCGGATGAGCGAAGCGCAATCCGACAGACCTCCAGCCCGCGTCTTCCGGGCCGCCAATGTCGAACTGCGCTTCGTTAATCCGACCTGCGGAGTGCGTCTCGAAGCGGCCCGAGGTGCCGCTCGTAGTTCCGCCAACGCTGAACGGATCGCCGGTAGATCGGCTGGCGCACCTGCCAGCCGCTCGCGGTGCGCACGGAACGCTCGGTGAGATGGAAGCCGAGGCAGCGCTCGTCCCATTCGAGCCCGCAGAATTCGACCAACCGGCGGCTCTCCGATTCCACGGACGCCACCAGGGACTCATAGGACTGCTCGAGCACGGGAGATGGAAGCACCGCCCGCCAATGGCGCATCAGGCGTTCGTAGGCGCGGTATTCGCACGCGAGGGACGCGAAGTCGTACGACCAGGCGTGTCCCCACCGGTATCGGACCAGGTAGTTCGAAACGCAGACGTCCAACGGGTCCCGGTTGACGTGCACGATCCGCGCGTTGGGCAGCATCGCGACGATGAGCCCGAGATGGTGGTAGTTCTCCGGCAGTTTGTCCGTCGTTCTCGCGGCGGAGGGAGCACGTGCAGCGAGGTAGTCGAGGTAGTTCCGGGCCGCCGCCTCGAGGGCCGCCCGCTCGAGGGCGGCCAACGCCGCCGGGAGTCCGGAGCTTCCCGACCCCAGGAGCCTCTTGGCGAGGTTGGGGATGCGGATGAGCTCGCCCGCGCCGTGCACCTCCGGGTGGGAGGCGAGGATCTGCTCGACCAGGGTGGTGCCCGAACGCGGCATGCCCACGATGAAGATGGGCCGTGGGGACGGATCTCCCCATCCTCTTGTCCGGTTGAACCACGCCTCGTCGAACCCACCCTCGAGGTTCTCCACCAAGCGTTCCAGGCCACCCGAGTCGAACGGCGTGTGTCGCTTCACGATTTCGTTTCCCCGCCGGAAGTGCTCGAACGCGCGGTCGTACTCGCCGAGGTCGTCGTACATCTTGCCGAGAGCGAAATGCACGCCTCCACACTCCGGCCCGGGGGTCGAGCGCGCGTCCAGCCGTTCCGCGGCCTGCTCCGCCTTCTCGATCTCCGGGCGATCAGCGGCCGCGAAGCGCCGGGTCTTGGAGTAGTTGAGCCAGACGTGGTGATGGTCCGGGCTGCCGTCGATGACCAGCCGGTAGCAATGACCCGCCGCCTCGAACTCGCCCGCGTCGACGTGCGCCCGGCCAAGCTCGGTGAGCGCGTCCGGGTGGTCCGGGGAAAGGGCGAGCGCCCGCTCGAGCGCCTCCATCGCCTCGCGAGGTCGCCCGGAGTCGAGCAGCGCGCCGCCGAGGTCGATCCGGAAGTCGGGCTCTTCGGGATACCGTTCAACGAGCCGGCGCAGCTCGGCGACCGCAGCCTCCGGCTCGCCCGACCGCCGGAGCGCGTCGGCGAGGTTGAAGCGGGCGTTGGCGTGGCCGGGATCGAGCTCGAGGGCAATCCGATAGGCCGCGATCGCGTCCTGGACCCGGTCCTCCTCGAGGAGCAGATTTCCGAGGGTCGCGTGCGCGGGGGCCTCCCTCGGCTCGCTCTCGACCGCCCGGCGTGCGAGATCGAGGGCGAGCCCGAGCCGGCCGCTCGAACGCGCGAGCAGCGCGTAGTTGAGCGCCGCGCCGGGAAACTCCGGCGCGGCGGCGAGCACCTCGCGATAGCCCGCTTCGGCGCTGGCGAGCCGCCCGGCCCGGTGATCGAGGGAGGCCACGCGAAAGCGTTCGGCAAGGCGGGCTGCCGCCCCCGGCCGCAGGCGGGCCGGGTTGCGGGTTCGCGGACTCTTTCCCTTGCGCGCCTTCGATCGGGTGGATCTGCGTCCCATCGGTGCGAGTTGCGGCCCGCCCGCGCCAAGCTGTTCCCAGGTTGCATGGTATCGGATGCACTCCTTCACGCGGCAGATGCGCGCACCGTTATCATCCGTTCCCGCGCCTCGGCCCCGGTTCACGCCTGGGATGCCGGAAGTCGGACCCGGCGAACCGCGTGACCATCCGGCAGGGAGCGCGCCACTATCCGGGAGGAACACGACATGATGCTGGAGAGCCACGGACGCTACGCATACCGGAGCATCCTCGATCGGCCGGACTACTGCTGGCCGGGCGGCAAACGGCTCGCGGTCTACATCGCGCTCAACATCGAGGCATTTCGCTTCGGCCGCGGCAAGGGTGCGGCCATCGCTCCGCCGGACCAGGCGGAGAGCCACAGCATCTACTCGTGGCGCGACTACGGAAACCGCGTGGGCATCTGGCGCCTTCTGGAGCTCTTTGACGAGCTGGAGATCCCCGCCGAAGCGCAGATGAACACCGCGATCTACGACCTCTGCCCGGACATTCCGGAGGCGCTGCGGCGTCGGGGCGACGAGATCCTCGGTCACGGCATCACCAACAGCGACGAGCAGGGAGGGCTCGACGAGGACGCGGAGCGGACCCTGATCGACGAGGTGACCCGCACCATCGAACGGCGCGAGGGCGCACCGCCCGCGGGCTGGATGAGCCCCTGGCTCTCGAACTCGGCGGTGACCGTGGACCTGCTCCAGGAAGCGGGCTACCGCTATTTCATGGACTGGACCTGCGACGACCAGCCCATCTGGATGAAGACCCGCGGCGGCCGGATCCTCTCGATGCCCTACCCCATCGAGTGCAACGACACGCGCGGTCTGGTCTGGTACCGGTACACCTCCGGCGATTTCACGGACATGCTGATCGACGGATTCGACGAGATGGTGCGGCAGAGCGAGGGGCAGCCGCTGGTCTTCCCCATCTCCCTGCACCCCTTCGTGGTCGGTCGCCCCTATCGGATCCGGCAGCTCCGCCGGGTCTTCGAGCATCTGAAGCGGCATCGAGACGAGATCTGGCTGACTCGGCCCCGCGACATCTGCACCTTCGTCGAGAGCCTGCCTTCCGGTACCGTCCCCGGCGGCTGAAGGCGAAGGCGGCGGGATGGAAGGGAAGTCTGCCCCATTCCCGGCGAGGCGAATTCCTACGGATTCGAGGGCGGGGAGCGCTATCCTGAGAGCTGCATCCCGGAGGATGATCGGTGGCGCAGCCCAGGACTACACTACAGGGAGAGTAGCGATGACGATTCGTGGAATCGACACCCTCGCCGTTGCCCGAAAGCTCGAATCCGCGGGTGTCGACCGCGGACAGGCGGAAGCGCATGCCGAAGCGCTCAACGAGGTCTTGGTGATCACATACTCCGAGCTGGCGACCAAGACCGACCTCCAGCGATTCGCTACCAAGAAAGACCTGGAACGATTCGCTACCAAGGAGGACCTGAAACGATTCGCCACCAAGGAGGACCTGGAACGATTCGCTACCAAGGAGGACCTGAAACGATTCGCCGCCAAGGAGGACCTGGAACGATTCGCCACCAAGGAGGACCTGAAACGATTCGCTACCAAGGAGGACCTGAAACGATTCGCCGCCAAGGAGGACCTGGAACGATTCGCTACCAAGGAGGACCTCGAGAAGCATCCCACCAGGGACGAGATGAATGCCGCCCTCGCCCGGCTGGAGAAGCGAATGATGGCGATGTGGGCCGGGAGCACCGTATCCCTCGCCGGCCTCATCATCGCCATGCCGTTCATCGCCGGTTGAACGGAGCGGGAACCGGCGGCCCCTCCTTGGTCAACCCCGATACTTCTTCGCGATCAGGTGGTCCAGGGAGACGCAGCCCGGGCCGCGCGCCATGATGAAGAGGAGGAGGAAGAACCACAGGATGTGGTGATTCCAGAGTCCACCCGGGTAGACGAACTGGATGACGATCGTCATCACGAACAGCGACAGGGCGGAAAGCCGGGTCGCGAATCCCAGCACCAGCAGGATCGGCAGGATGTTCTCGGCGAGCGCCGCGAGGTGGGCGGCGACCACCGGCATCGGCAGACCGAACTCGTGCTCGAAAAGGAAGATGGTGCTGTCCGTGACGGCAAAGCCGGCCACCTTGAGGCGGCCCGAAATGAAGAAGACGGGGGCGATGGCCACCCGCGCAAAGAGCAGGATGAACCAGTCCGGGATGCGGGCCGGAATCGCGTACAGCCGGTCGAGGAGCGCCGCGAGTCCGCCCGCTCCGCCGTCTTGTCGGGTCATCGTCAATCTCCTGGTTCGGAACCGGGGCCGCCGGTCACGGTCACGGTCACGGGCCGAGCCGAAATCCGGCGAACGTCTCGCCCGCCAGCAACCCGGCCAGGTGGGCCTCGAGGTCGAAGGCCGGGTCCACCGCGCGCGCCGACTCGTAGGCTGCGCCAAGCGAACGGCCCGTGGCAAGTGCCCCCAGGAAGGTGAATCCGGACTCCTCGAGGGTGCGCACCTCGACCTCCGCTCCGGGGCGGACCACCAGCAGCCATTCCGCTCCCCCCTGCACCTCGATCGCTCCTTCCGGCCGCTCGTCTTCGAGTGCGATGCGCCAGATGATCGAGATCGGATACCGGGACGCCAGCCGCTGGCAGGAAGGATGCAGCCGGAGCTCGAGATCGGCCATTCGCGCCGGAGGAACGCCCCGGAGGTCGTGGGCCCGGAGCGCCGTCGTCTCCACCGAGAGGTAGGCCCGATGCCATGCGAGCTCCAGCCTTCCCACGTCCGCAAACCAGGGATACCGGGCCGCCGCCTCGTAGCCGGCCACGAATTCGGGCAGATGGAAACCGTATTCGAGAAGCCGCCCGTGCGCCGGGGGATGGGCGCGGACGTAATCTCGCGCCACCCGAGCGAAGAATTCCGCCCCCATCAACCGGACGAGCGCCGGGTAGAGCCCTTCGAGCGAACGGACGAGCGCCGACGCGATGTTGTTGCGATAGATGTCGAGACGGGTGCTCGCGCGCGGGCCTGCGCCTTCCGGGCGGGCGAGGGTGGCGGCCACCGCGCCGTCGCCCTCTCCGGCCATCGCCGCCGCGAAGGCCGCCTGCAGCGCGGCGAGACCCTCCTTCGCGCTCGCCGGCCCGAACCTCGGTGCCGCGGCAAGGACGGAGGGCGGGGACATTTCAGGCCCTCCCGGCCGCGGCAGCGCCGCGGGCGTCGCACGCCTCGCGCGCGACCCGGTCCGCATGCCGGGCTTCTTCCAGCAGCTCGGCGAACGGCGGAAGGTTCGCGTCCCGCTCGACGAGGGTCGGAGCCGCCCCCCGGCGGCCGACGACCTCCCGATAGAGGGCCCACACTTCCTCGATGATCCGGGAGCCGTGGTCGTCCACCCGGATGGCATGGCCGTCCGCGTCATCGACCGCGTGACCGGCCAGGTGAATCTCCCCGACCGCCTCCAGCGCGAACGCATCGAGCCAGGCAAGGGGGTCGAAGGCATGGTTGCTCGCGCACACGAACAGATTGTTCACGTCGAGGAGGAGTCCGCAACCGGTGCGCCGGGCGAGCTCGGCGAGGAATTCGGGCTCGGGGATCTCCTCGCGGTCGAACCGCAGGTAGGTCGAAGGGTTCTCGATGAGGATGTGCCGCCCGAGATGATCCTGGGCGCGGGCCACGTTGTCGGCCATCACGTCGAGCGCTTCGCGGGTCATCGGCACCGGCAGCAGGTCGGCGAGGAAACGGCCGCCGATCCGGCTCCAGGACAGGTGCTCCGAGACCACGAAGGGCTCGAAGCGGTCGACGAGTCTCTTGAGACGGTCGAGGTGGTCCCGGGGCGGCGGCTCGCAGGAGCCGAGGGACATGCCCACCCCGTGCAGGGACAGGGGATAGTCCGCCCGCACCGCCTCGAGGTAACGAAGCGGCGGGCCTCCCTCGAGCATGTAGTTCTCGGGGTGGACCTCGAACCAGCCGACGTCCGGCCGGGTCTCGAGGATCGTGCGATAGTGCTCGGACTTGAGCCCCACCCCCGCCCGGTCGGGCGGGGGTCGGCTCGAGCCCGAGGCACCGGCCGGCACCGGAGCCACCGCGCCGTCATGCATGGCCGGCGCCCCGCGGTATGGCGGGGGTCCGAGGAGCCCCGGAGATCAGCCTTCGGTCAGGCTGCCGCCGACGAGCTTCTCGCAGAGGCCCTTGGGCGTGAGGACCCAAGCGTTCGCTTGGCCGTCTGCGGTCGAAGACCCCTGGCAGGTGGTGCCTTCGCCGGCCTTGCAATCGTTCATGCCGGCCTTGGCCACCCCGTAGCACTTCTCCATGTCGTCAGCGAGGGCGCCGGCGACCGGAGCAGCGGCAAGGGCGGCGGTCAGCGCACCGGCCACCGCGAACTTCGTGAGAGCGGATGTTTGATCGGCCATTGCCGAATCCTCCATGTGGGTGCCTGATGGTCGCTCCGAACGAGGCCCGAGTGCCGGCCTGCGTTCGGCCCGGATTCCGGGGAACGCCGACCTTCGGCGCTCTCCCGATCCCCGTACCACAGGATGTTAGAGGAATGGGCATGCGACATCCATACACAGCCTTGTCCAACAGCAGTTCTCATTCTGGCGCCTGACTTCACCCTGAGCCGCAAGCCGTCTTCTCCTGGCGACTCGATCCGGGGCAGATCGGGGGGGCGATCGACGGTCGTGCCGGTCCGGCCGCGGGACCCGACGAGCAGAATGAGAATTGCTGCTTGTCCGATGACACATGAGCCTGAAGGGGGGCGCCTGATCCAACGTGAGGTGAGCTCTGAAGGGGTGTGAAGGAAGCGGGGCATCATCGGGAGAGGATCGGGATGCTCGGACCCACCGACATGAGATCGTGGGGCATCTTGGCCCCCTCGCGACGAAAGCCGGTGATTTTTCGGGCTAAGCGTCGCTCCGGGTTCGCTCCTCCGCGGCCCGGCGCTCGAGATCGCTCCAGCGCTCGAATGCGCCTGCGAGCGCCGCCTCGGCTTCGCCGAGCGCCCGGTGCGCGCCGGCGATGACCGATGACGGCTGCCGGTAGAAGGACGGGTCGCCGAACTGCTCGTGCAGGGCCGTGATGCGGCCCTCGAGGGCCTCGATCCGCTCCGGCAACGCCTCCATCTCCCGCCGCTCGGAGAAGGAGATGCGGCGCGGCCGGGCGTTCCGCCGCCCGCGGCGCGGCCCGTGCGGCTCCGGTGACGCGGCGCCGGGCTCGAGGGGGTCGATGCGCGGCTCGGGGGGGTGGGCGCGGCCCCGCGCCTCGGCATTCCGCGACTTGGCGTTCCGCGACCAGGCGAGCCAGTCGGAGCAGCCTCCGGGATGTTCCCGCACCCGGCCGCCTCCCTCGAGGATGAAGAGACTCGTGACCAGATGGTCGAGAAACGCACGGTCGTGGCTGACCAGCAGGAGGGTGCCGTCGAACTCCCCCAGGCGTTCTTCGAGGACGTCGAGAGTCTCCAGGTCGAGGTCGTTGGTGGGTTCGTCCAGCACCAGCAGATTCGCCGGCCGGGCGAACAGACGGGCGAGCAACAGCCGGCTGCGCTCGCCCCCGGACAGCGCCCGGACCGGCTCCTGCGCGCGGCGCGCCGAGAACAGGAAGTCCTTGAGATAGCCGAGCACGTGGACCGACCTCCCGTGCACGGTGAGGAACTCCCCGCCGTCGGCTACCGCGTCCTTGACGATTGCGTCTTCCGGGAGTCGTTCCCGCTCCTGGTCGAACCAGGCGATCCGCAGGCCGGTACCGCGCCGGAGCCGGCCCTGCGAGGGCTCGAGGTCCCCGATGAGCAGACGGGCCAGCGTGGTCTTCCCGATGCCGTTCGGCCCCACGATCCCCACCCGGTCTCCCCGCTCCACGAGACAGGAGAATCCCGCGACGATGGGCGCCCCCGCATGGTCGAAGGCGATGCCGTCGGCCTCGATCACCCTCCTTCCGGACCGCTCGCCCTCCGCGAGACCGAGTTTGAGACCGGAGGGGTCCGGGCGGACGCGCCGGGCGCGGCGCTCCTCGCGCATCTCGACGAGCCGCCGGAGCCGGCCCATGTTCCGGATCCGGCGTGCCTTGAGGCCCCGTCGAAGCCACGCCTCCTCGCTCGCGAGGCGCCGGTCGAAGCGTGTCGCCTCCCGTTCTTCGGCTTCCCAGCGCTCGTCGCGCCGGCGAAGGAAGTTCGCGTAGTCCCCCGGCCAGGAGGTGACCCGCCCCCGGTCGATCTCCACGATCCGGGTCGCGAGTCGTTCGAGGAACGCGCGATCGTGGGTCGTGAACACGAGGCCGCCGGCCAGGCCGGCGGCGAGGCGCTCCAATGCCTCGATGGCCGGGAGGTCGAGGTGGTTGGTCGGCTCGTCGAGGAGCAGGAGCTCGGGCTCCGCCACGAGGGCGCGCGCGATCAGCAGACGCCGCCGGTAGCCGCCCGAGAGCGACTCGAAGGCGGCGCCCGGATCGATTCCCGCTTCCTCGAGGGCGCGGTCGACCCGCCACTCGCGCTCCCAGGGCTCGACTTGCGATTCGGGTGAGAAGCCCTCGTGGACGATCTCGCGGGCCGACCCGGCGAGCCCGTCCGGAAGCACCTGCGGCACGAGCGACACCCTGAGCCCCGGCCGGCGCTCGACGAATCCCCCGTCGGGCTCCCGGAGGCCGGCCAGTATCGAGAGGAACGTGGACTTGCCGGCCCCGTTCCGGCCGGTCACGCACACCCGCTCGCCGGCCTCGAGGGCGAGCTCGACCTCCTCGAACAGGACCTCGGCGCCGACGGCGGCGCCGACCCCCCGCATTCTCAGCAACGCCATGGAGGAGAGGATACCGTGGCGGCAAGCGCGGCGCCGAACGCCGCGCGACGGGGTAGCTCGAAAAAATCACCGACTTTCGTCGCGAGGGCGCCAAGATGCCCCACGATCTCCCCACGATCTCCCCACGATCTCCCTACGATCTCATGGAGGAACGGGCCGCACGGACCGAAAGAGCGCGTGCGCGTGGCTGAAGGCGTAGCCGACACCAGCTTGACACTGGCTTGACACTGGCGCGTGCGCGCGGTCGAAGCGGCTTGCGGGAGTACGGCCCGCGACCGCGAGCGGATGGGCGGCCGCAGCGGGAAGTCGGTGATTTTTTTCGGGCTAAAATCCGGCCTCGCCCGCCCGACTTCGAAGACGAATGGAAACATCGACGACCGCGCCCGCCCGCCCGCTCCCCGCCCACCGCCCGTCATCGGGTTCGCCGCCCGCCCCGGATGGGCCGCTTGTCCGGGATCGGACACCTGCTCTGGAGCGGCCGGCGGAGCCCGGTCCGTCGCCGGCGACCGGAGGTCCGCGCGATGCCTGATCTCCGGCACGGCGGCCGCATCCTCGCCGATCAGCTCGCGGTGCAGGGATGCGACCGGGTCTTCCTCGTACCGGGGGAGAGCTTTCTGGCCGCGATCGACGGATTGCACGACCTTTCGGGGATCGACACGGTGGTCTGCCGCCAGGAGGGCGGCGCGGCGATGATGGCCGAAGCGCACGGCAAGCTCACCGGGCGGCCTGCGGTCTGCATGGTGACCCGCGGCCCGGGCGCGACCAACGCGGCGGCCGGGGTCCACGTCGCGTTCCAGGATTCGACGCCGCTCGTCCTCATCGTCGGGCAGGTGGGCCGCGAGATGCTGGACCGCGAGGCATTCCAGGAGATGGACTACCGCCGGATGTACGGCGAGATGGCCAAGTGGGTGGCCCAGGTGGATCGGACCGAGCGGATCCCGGAGTACGTGAGCCGGGCGTTCCACACCGCGGCCTCCGGGCGGCCGGGGCCGGTGGTGCTGGCCCTGCCGGAGGACGTGCTCTCGGCCCGCGCGGAGGTACCCGACGCCCGCCCCGCGGTGCCCGGGATCCCGAAGGCGGCGGCGAGCGATCTCGCGGCATTCTCGGAGCTCCTCGCCGGGTCCGAGCGGCCGATGCTGATCGTGGGGGGCGGGGGCTGGTCGGCCGCGGCCGCGCGCGACCTCGCGCGCTTCTCCACCGCGCACCAGGTGCCGGTCAGCGCCTCGTTCCGCTGCCAGGACTACCTCGACAACCGCCACCGGAACTACTGCGGCCACGCGGGCATCGGGCTCGACTCACGAGCCGTGGCGCGTTTCCGCCAGTGCGATCTACTGATCGCCCTCGGCAGCCGGCTCGGGGAGATCACGACGAGCGGCTACTCCCTCGTCGACGTCCCCAACCCGGCGAGCCGCTTCGTGCACGTATACCCGGGGGCGGAGGAGCTCGGCCGCGTGTACCGGCCCGACCTCTCGATCAACGCCTCGTCCGCTTCGTTCGCGGCCGCGATCGCGGATCTCGACCCCGTCGGAAGCGACGCTCGCCGGGCCTGGACCGGGGGGTGTGCGGCCGACTACCGGGCGGGCCGGGAGCCGCGTCCCACCCCGGGACGCGCGCGGCTCGAACACGCGGTGCTGCGCACCCGGGAACGCCTCGCCGACGACGCGATCGTGTGCAACGGGGCCGGCAACTACGCGGCGTGGGTGAACCGCTACTTCGAATACCGCTCGTACCGCACCCAGCTCGCTCCGACCTCGGGCTCGATGGGCTACGGGGTGCCGGCCGCAATCGCCGCCGCCCTCGCCCACCCGGACCGGCAGGTGGTGTGCTTCGCGGGCGACGGGTGCTTCCTCATGACCGGTCAGGAGCTCGCGACCGCCCGCCAGTACGGCGCCGATCTCACCGTCGTCGTCGCCAACAACGGCATGTACGGGACCATTCGCATGCACCAGGAACGCCACTATCCGGGGCGGGTGCACGGCACCGGACTCGCCAACCCCGATTTCGCGATGCTCGCCCGGAGCTTCGGCGGCCACGGGGTCCGGGTGGAGACCGACGACGAGTTCGACGCCGCGCTCGACGATGCGCTGGCCCATCGCGGGCTCTCGCTCATCGAGGTGATGACGGACCCCCAGGCCCTCTCCCCGGCCGCGACCCTGGACGAAGTCCGGGCCGCGGGGCTGGCCCGGAAATCTCACCCGCTTTCTGCTGCGGACACCGATCCGTGCGCGGTGACGGGCCGTACTCCCTCAAGCCGCCTCGACAGCGCGCACGCGCCAGGGTCGGCTACGCCTTCAGCGTCCTTTCAGTCCGTGCGGCCCGCCACCGCACCGTCTCGGCGCCCTCGTGACGAAAGCCGGTGAGATTTCCGGGCTGGGCCCGCCTGGGCCCGCCGGACGGAGACCCCGACATGAAGCTCGACGACTTCGACACCCTGACCTTCGACTGCTACGGCACCCTCATTGACTGGGAGACGGGCATCGCGGCCGCCCTCGAACCCCTCGCCGGGCGCGCCGGGCGCGAGGTCGGCGCGGGCGAACGGGTCGCCGCGTTCGCACGCCACGAGCACGAGGAGCAGGCGCGGGCGCCGGATGCGCTCTACCCCGAGATCCTCGCCGGGGTCCACGCCGCGATCGCGCGCGACTGGGGCATCGATCCGGACCCGGACCTGGCCCGGACATTCGGCGGGTCGGTGCCGGACTGGCCGGCCTTCCCGGACTCCGCGGAAGCCCTCCGGTACCTCAAGCGGCACTACCGGCTGGTCATCCTGTCGAACGTCCACCGGTCCGGGTTCGCGGCCAGCAACGTGAAGCTCGAAGTGGAGTTCGACGCAATCTACACCGCCGAAGACATCGGCTCCTACAAGCCCGACCCGCGCAACTTCCACTACATGCTGGAACACCTGGAGCGCGATTTCGGGGTCGGGAAAGGGGGCATCCTGCACACGGCGGAGAGCCTCTTCCACGATTGCGCGACCGCCCGCTCTCTCGGCCTCGCCACCGCCTGGATCCACCGCCGGGCCGCGACGGGGGGGTTCGGGGCGACGCGGGCGGTCGAGGAGAAGCCCGCCGTCGACTTCCACTTCACCTCGCTCGCCGGAATGGCCGCCGCCCACCGACGCGAGATGGCGGCCGCCGGAAGGGGAGAGGGACGAGGAGAAACGCCGTGAGCCCGGGGCCCGACCCCTCGCACATCGACGAGGTCCTCGTCTTCTGGTTCGAGGAGCTCACCTCCGACGAATGGTTCAGAGGCGGGGATGCGGTAGACGATCGGATCCGGGAGCGTTTCCTCGACCTGCACGAAGCCCTGCGCAACGACGTGCCGGAGAGCTGGCGGGCCACCGGGCGGGGGATGCTCGCGGCGGTGATCGCCCTCGACCAGTTCCCGCGCAACCTGTACCGGGGCGACCCACGGGCGTTCGCGGCCGACGCGATGGCCCTCGGTCTCGCGGAGGAGGCGATCGAGCGCGGCCTCGACCGGGCAATGTCGACCGACGAGCGGAGGTTCCTCTACCTGCCCCTCGAGCACAGCGAGGACCCGGCCGTGCAGGCGCGTTCGGTCAAGCTCTTCGCCTCCCTCGACGACGCGGACACCCTCGGCTACGCGGAGCGCCACCGGGAGATCATCGACCGATTCGGCCGCTTCCCGCATCGCAACGCGGTGCTCGGACGCGAGTCGACCCCGGAGGAGATCGAGTTCCTGAAGGAGCCCGATTCCTCCTTCTGACTGAACGGGGGCGCGTCCGACGACCGCCGGGGGACGGCCGGGGCAGGATGGCCGGGTTGGGCTCGGGCGGCCGGAGGTTGGCCGGTCGGCGTCATGAACTATGGAAGCACCCGGAGGCTCTCGCGTTCCGCCGCCACGGAAAGCCGCTGGTCCAAACAGACGAAGGTGAGCGCGCCCGCAAGCTGTTCCTGGATGAGGAGCGCGGCGCCAAGCTGACCCGCATCGGCCGCCCGCAGCGGGTGCCGGGCAAGGAGCGCGCTCGCGCGAGTGCGAACGGCGAGCACATCGGTCACTTCATCCCAACTGGCCGCGAAGGCATCGAACCGCTCGAGCGTTTCGCGGCGCTGTAGCCGTGAGAGCGCCCCTTCCCGGGCGCGCCGCTCCACCGCACTGTGGATCTCGGGGTGTGTCCATGCCCAAGTGACGATGTGGTCGTCTTCGGATAGCCACGTTCGAACCCTCTCGCTGTTGGGCTCGGCAACGACCAATGGGACAAGCGCGGATGCGTCCCAGTACCTCACAGCCGATCCGTCCGATCCTCGACCAAGGCCTCGGAGATGCTCTCGGGCAGCACCAACGGCGGTTCATCCAGGATGGCGGCGGCGCCTCCCTTGCCCGGCCGCAACAACCCTGCGCTGACCAACCGTTCCCGAACCCCCCCGTCATCGCAGCCCGTGGCGGGAGGCACCAGCCTTGCGACCGGCGCCCCTCGATCGAGGACTTGAACCTCACCGCCGCGCCGGACTTCCCGGAGGTAGCGCGAAAGGTTCGCCTTCAGGTCGGAGACAGATGCGACAGTCATGATGACCAGTATGGTCCCTACTCTCGAACCATTCAAGTCATAAGCCGAAATCGGGGTCGGAGTGCCGTTTCCGGGACGACGGCTCGTTTCGGGTGCGGGCCGCCGGGTCGCATAGCCCATCCATCGAGAGCCGATGTCCGACGACCGATGAGACCTTCGACCCTTTTCCGCCCCCTCCGCGCCTCCTATGATCTCGGCATGACCCGCGACGCCTCATCCGCACCATCGCCGAACGGCGCGCAGCCGGCTCCGGGCTCCGAAGGAAAGCTCGATCGGCTGAGAGAGTTGTTGCGCGAGATGTTCCAGCTCGACCGCGGCGACCTCGACTTCGGCCTGTACCGGATCATGAACCTGAAGTCGGCGGAGATCGGGGCGTTCCTCGACGACGACCTGCTGCCGCAGGTGAAGACGAAGCTCAATCTCGCCAGTGCCGAGGAACGGGCCGGACTGGAACAGGAACTGGAAGACGCCCGCAAAACAGCCAGAGGGTTGGGCCTCGATCTCCGCACCACGACCCCGCCCCGGATCGCCGAGCTGAACCGCAGGCTCGCCGAGATGAAGAAAGATGCGGCCGCGGAGGCCGACGTCTACAACCATCTCGCCAACTTCTTCGCCCGCTACTACACCGAGGGCGACTTCATCTCGCAACGCCGCTACTCGAACGGCGGCCGCTCGGCCTATCTCGTCCCCTACGATGGCGAGGAAGTGAAGCTGCATTGGGCCAACGCGGATCAATACTACGTCAAGACGACAGAAAACTACGCCAGCTACGCCTTCACTGTCGGAGCAGGCGAATCGGCGCGGCGCGTGCGCTTCGAAATCGCAGCGGCCGACAACGAGAAGGACAACATCAAGGAATCCGCGAGCAGGCAGCGCCGCTTCGTGCTCGCCAGCGGCAAGAGGGCCGTCGCGGTCGAGGACGGCGACCTGATCGTCCGCTTTGAGCACCGGCCGCTGACGGAGGGCGAGAAGAAGCGATGGCCGGGCAACGGCAACAAGCAACAGTGCCGGATCGACGAGGCGGCGGTTGCGCGGATCCTGGACTCGGTGGAATCCAGCTGGCGGGCTCCACTGACCGCACCGGCCCCGACGGCCGCCAACGGCGAGCGCACGCTGCTGGCGAAGCACGTCGAACGCTACACGGCCAGGAACAGCTTCGACTACTTCATCCACAAGGATCTCGGCGGCTTCTTCCGGCGCGAGCTGGATCTCTATTTGAACCTCCACGTGCTGAATCTGGACGATCTGGAGCAGGGCGACACGGCCCGGCTGGACCGGGCGCTCGCGCGGGTGCGGGCGGTTCGCCACATCGGCGGAAAGATCATCGACTTCCTCACTCAACTGGAGGACTTTCAGAAGCGGCTCTGGCTCAAGAAGAAGTTCGTGCTGGAAACGCAATGGTGCGTGACCCTGGACCGGGTGCCGGAGGTGCTGTACCCGGAGGTCGCCGCCAACCGGGCGCAGTGCACCGAATGGGTCGAGTTGTTCGCCGTCGATGAGATCGAAGGCGATCTTGCGAATGGCGGCACGACCTGGAACGCTCCGCCGAGCACGGACTTCCTCAAGGCCAACCCCTTCCTGGTGCTGGATACGCGGTACTTCGACCGCAACTTCACCGACCGGCTGCTGGCCGCGCTCTCCGACGCCGGGCCGCTGGACGAACAGTCGGACGGCCTCCTGATCCACGGCGAGAACTTCCAGGCGCTGAACCTGCTTGAGATGCGGTATCGGGGGCAGGTGCAGTGCATCTACATCGACCCGCCCTACAACACGAACGGAGACGGTTTCCTATACCGGGACAACTATCAGCATTCCAGTTGGCTGTCGATGCTGGACAGCAGGTTGTCCATTGCTCGGAAGCTGCTGTCTACGGATGGTGTTCTCTTCTCGAGTATCAACGACATCGAACAACCCCTTCTTCGTCTTCTCCTGGACGCGTGTTTCGGCACGTCCAATCGCATCGCGAACATGGTGTGGAAAGGCGCCACGGACAACAATCCGACTCGAATTTCGACCGAGCACGAATACCTGGTCTGGTATGCCAAGGACACTTCATCTCTCGCGACGGTATGGACGAGCGCCATCAACGACGCAAAGGAACTGATGCTGGAGGAGTGGGAAAGGCTTCACACTTCATGCAGCGGACTAGTCGAGGTCCAAGCTCGTTTCCGAATGTTCGTCAGGAACAATCGGGAAGCATTGTCACCCCTGACGCACTATGATCGAATCGACGCAGAAGGGCCGTACACGGGCGGCAGACGGGTCCACAATCCGGGGAAGGAAGGCTATCGCTACGACGTCATTCATCCCAGGACCGGCAAGCCATGCGTACAGCCGGCGCGGGGTTACAGGTTTCCACAGGAGACCATGAAAAAACTCCTTGATGACGACAAAATTATCTTTGGCACCGACGAAACTCGGATCGTTCAAATCAAGGAATATCTCCGCGACTACGATGGCGGCTTGAAGGGGCTCGTCGAGCTTGACAGCAGAGTTGGCGCGAATGCTCTTGAATCCATGTTCGGATCGCGCGAGGTATTCAGGAATCCGAAGCCGACCGAACTGCTCACCAACCTTCTCGGTTTCGTCACGGACGAAAGTCGGTGCGTCCTCGATTTCATGGCCGGCTCCGGCACGACCGGCCATGCCGTCGTCAATCTCAACCGGGGGGACCGCGGAGGCCGCAAGTATATACTCGTCGAGATCGGCAACCACTTCGACACGGTGATATTGCCGCGCATGAAGAAGGTGGTCTATTCGCAGGATTGGAAGGGAGGCGAGCCGGTCTCGCGCAACGGCATCACGCAGTTGTTCAAGTACGTTCGGCTGGAATCCTACGAAGATACGATGGACAGTATCATGGTAACGCCGCCATCGGACGCACGAAAAGACCTGCTGGCCAAAAACCCCACGCTGGCCAAAGACTACCGGCTGCGCTACGCACTTGGCGTCGAGACCTCGGGCAGCGCCTCCCTGCTGGGCAAGGACTTCTCGGCGCCCTTTGCCTACTTCTTCTCCGCCGTCCGCGACGGTGTTCGCGACGACAATGTCCCGGTCGATCTGCCCGAAACCTTCAACTTCCTCATTGGCCTGCGCCTGGAGTCACGCCGATGGGTCGACGGCGTGCTCGCCATCACGGGCACGGACGCCGAGGGACGGAGCTGCCTCGTCCTGTGGCGCAACATCGACGAGACGAACTACGCCGCTCTGGACGCCTGGTTCGACCGCAACCGCCAGCGATTCGCCGGGCCGTTGGACCTCATCTACGTCAACGGCGACCATACCCTGAACGCCATGCAGCAACCCGGCGAGACCTGGACCGCCGAGACCATCGAGCCGATCTTCCGGGAACTGATGTTTGGAGGGCACTGAGAGATGAACATAAAGACGAAAGAACAACTCATCGAATCTCCACTAAAGTCCTCCCCCCACGTCGTGCTGCTGGGAGCGGGGGCAAGTCGGGCCGCTTTCCCGAACGGGGACAGGTCATCGCAGCAAATCCCTCTGATGAATGACCTCGTCGACGTCATCGGACTGAAGCCGATGATAGAACAAGCTGGAGGGGGACTCGGGAATGAGATAAATTTCGAGACGATTTACTCTAGGTTGATCTCGAATCCAAAACACGAAGACATAGCGGAAAAAATTGAACGGGCAGTGGAAGAATATTTCTCTTCTCTTAGTCTCCCAAATGAAGCAACGATATACGATCGTATTCTTCTCTCACTTCGACCGGGGGATGCAGTGTTCACGTTTAACTGGGATCCGTTCCTGTTCGACGCGTATCAACGTAATCACCACGTTGTACCACTCCCCGGAATATATTTCCTGCACGGTAACGTTCGGATCGGAAATTGTCCGCACCATGAAGACTGGGGCGGAAGACAAATGAAATGTCCAATCTGCTCCACGTTCTTCGAGAATGTACCTCTGCTCTATCCCACGGAGAAGAAGGGTTATTCGAACAATCCTTACATCAAGAGAAGTTGGGATGAGGCAAGGTTCTTTTTCAAAAATGCATTGATGCTGACCATATTCGGCTACAGCGCTCCAGACTCGGATATAGACGCTGTAGATTTGCTGAGATCAGCGTGGTTTGAAAGAAGCGACAGAAAGATCGAACATGTAGAAATCATAGATATTGATTGTGGGAGCACCCTTTACGAGCGCTGGAAACCATTTACTCCAACCTTCCATATCAAACTAAGACAAGATTTCAATGACTCTTTTGCCGCACAATGGCCAAGACGTTCGCGTGAAGCTATATTTTTCCCGTCGATATATGGCGAGCCGTGCGAACAGTTTCCGCTGGAGACCACCAGCGATCTTGCCGAGATACAAAGGCAAATCCGAGAAATCGCCCGGTGGGAATCTGACGACGAGAGATGAGAAGGTGACGTCTCTCCGGAATCGTCTGGCCCTGCATCGATTCGTCTGCGAAGAGTTCGGCTACGAGGGCATGGGCGCGATGCTCGACCGGGTGGGCGATGCTCCGGGCGAGCTCGACGCGGGCGGGGAGAGCGAGTACTTCCGGGCGCTGTACCTGCCTCCCGCGGCGCGGACCACCCGCGACCAGTTCGCGGAGTACGACGCCAACATCTCGGCGCTGAGCGGGCACCTGCGCATGACCGGGGAACACGGCCGGACCTGGAAGCCCCACCAGTACCTTGCCCTCCTGTTCACCGAACACTACCTTCGCCGTTACTTCGACGACGCGGAGGCGCTCTGCGCCGATCTCAACCGCTCGAAGATGCTGAACCGGCTGGCCTCGCCCCTTCCGGACTACGAGCCGGACGACCTGCACACCCTCGCTTTCCAGAGCGCGACCGGCTCCGGCAAGACGCTCCTCATGCACGCCCACATCCTGCAATACAGGCATTATCTGGGGCGCGCCGGCGGGCGGCTGAACAATGTCGTGCTGGTGACCCCGAACGAGCAGATGTCGGCGCAGCACGAGCGCGAATTGCGCGAGAGCGGCCTGCATGCGCGGGTCTTCTCCAGCGAGACCGGCTCGGACCTGTTCGCGCCCGTCGAGATCATCGACCTCAACAAGCTGGCCGAAAAGAAGGGCGTGAAGCGCATCGCGGTGCGGGACTTCGGCGACGACAACCTGGTGCTGGTCGATGAAGGGCACCTCGGCGCGTCGGGCAAGGTCTGGCGGGAGCGGCGCCGGGAGCTGTCCCGCGGCGGATTCACGTTCGAGTACTCGGCCACCTTCAACCAGGTGGCGAGCCGGAAGGACCTCGACCTGCTGAACGCCTACGGCAAGTGCCTGCTGTTCGACTACCCCTACCGCCGGTTCCACGCGGACGGCTACGGCAAGGACTACGCCATCCTCAACCTGCCGGGCGGAATGCAGGACGAGAACAGCAACACGTACCTGCTGGGCTGCCTGCTGACCTTCTACCAGCAATGCCGCATCTGGCGGAACGACGGTGCGCGGTGGCGGGCGTTCAACCCGGCAAAGCCGCTCTGGGTATTCCTCGGCAAGACGGTGACGGGCTCGAGCCGGGCGGACCGGACGACCCGATCCGACGTCGTCCGCATCCTGAGCTTCCTCGGCTGGGTGCTGGCCCGCAGCGAAGAGGTGCGGCCCATGATCGAGCGCCTGGTGGCTGGCCAATCGGGCTTGCTCGACGATGCCGGCAGAGACTTCTTCGCCGGGCGCTTCTCCCACCTGCCGCAGGCTGGCGAGGACCTCTACGCCGGTCTCTGCGAGACCCTGTTCCACGGTCCAGGAAGGCTGCACGTCGTCTATCTCACCGCCGGCGAAGGCGAGCTGCACCTTCGCACCGCCGACCACGACCCCTTCGGCGTGGTCAATGTCGGGGACTCGGCGGCGCTCTACCGGCTGCTCACCGAGAATCCCGACCCCGACTTCGACCCCGACTTCGACGTCGACCGGGAGATGGGTTTCGCGGAGCGACTCTTCGCCAGCGTGGACCGGCCGGACTCGACGATCAACGTCGTCATCGGCGCTCGGCGCTTCATCGCCGGCTGGAACTCCTGGCGCGTGAGCACGATGGGGCTGATGCACGTCGGGGTCGGCGAGGGGCCGGAGATCATCCAGATGTTCGGTCGCGGGGTGCGCCTCAAGGGCTGGAACATGAGCCTCAAGCGGCACCACGAGAGCGGGGCGGAGCCGCCCGAGGACGGTGCCGGGCTTGCGGAACTGGAGAAGCTCTACATCTTCGGGTTGCGCGCCAACTACATGCAGACCTTCCGGGACCTGCTGCAAGGGGAAGGGGTACGCGTCGAGCAGGAGACGTTCTCCCTGCCGGTGACGTGGAACTTCGCCCGGAAGACCGACCTCAAGCTCATCCGGCTCAAGGAGGATCGGAGATACGAGCGTTCCCGCGAACGCCCCGTGCTGCCCGCCCCGGACGATGCCGCACTCCCCCCGGTGACCCTGGATCGGTACTCGCGGCTGCAATCCGTGGCGTCCGACGGCGCCGCGGCTCGCGAAGAGACGGAGAAGGTCTCGACCAGTCTCAAGCCTTACGCTGCGTTCTTCGACGCGACCCGCATCCACGAACGGCTGCTGCTGCGCAAGCGGCAAAGGGGCTGGCGCAACCTGGTCATCGAGCGGCGGACGGTGGAGCTACTTCTGCGGCAGGACGATGACTGGTACGAGCTCTATCTGCCCCCGGAGCGGCTGAACGCCGCCGGGTTCCGGCAGATGCGCGGGCTGGAGGACGTCGCCCTCGATCTGATCACCGAGTACGCCGACCGCTTCTGGCGGAGGAAGCGCCGTCGCTGGGAGCATGAACAGATCGAGATCGTCACCCTGGACGAGGACGATCCGAACAACGTCCGAGCCTACGAACTATCCGTGGATGCGGCCGAGGACCAGTTGGTCAAGGACGCCCGCAGGCTGGCAGGCCACCTCCGGGAAGGCCGCTTTGACGACCTCGAATTCTGGTACGACCATCTGAAGATCGGCGTCGTTCCGGCCAGGACCCACGCCTACAAACCGCTGTTCCACATCGGGAAGGACCGGGCGATTACGGTCCAGCCCGTACCCCTGGACGAGAACGAGAAGCGGGTCGTCGATCATCTGGAATGGCTTGCCGGCTGCGGCGACCCCTGCCTTGGGGGCCGGGAGCTCTACCTCATCCGCAATCTGACACGCGGCCGGGGCGTGTCGTTCTTCGACGATTTCGGCTACTACCCGGACTTCATCGTCTGGTTGAAGGACGACGCCCTCCAGCACCTTCTGTTCCTCGACCCGAAGGGATTGAGCCGGTTCGGACGCAGGGAACGCGAAAAGGTGCGGCTGCACCACGAGATATCGGAGGTGGAAGACCGGGTGCGCGGCTTCGATCCGCAGCTTCGCCTGCGCGCCTATGTCCTCTCCGTTACGCCGGCCGCGCAGATCGACGACGGCGGGCGCTCCGCAAGCGACTGGAACGAGCACGGCGTGTACTTCCTGAACGATCCCGACTGCATGCGACAGGTTATCGCACACGCGCTGAAGCAGGCGCCCGCCACCTGAGCATCAATCACGGCCCGGACCAGCCATCGTCTGCTTCCGCGTGAATTCGCCACCTCGCCACACCCCGGCCGGTGCCACGTCTACTGCGCCTTGCCGGCGACCACCGGCGTGCTCCGCCGCGACATCCATCGGGGCACCCTCACCATCCCGAGCCTGATGGACTACATACGCAGGTACGCGCCTCCGGGCGAATGAGCCCTCGGGCGCCGAGCCGGATGGTGTTGGGGAGGAAGGTCACCATCTATTGTCTCTCGCCGGAACCCCCCGGAATTTACCCGGATCGTGCGGTAGACGGACTACCTGGGATGACGAGGCACGGCGGGGCGAAACGCAGCGTGTCGCACACGAGGTTCCGGGCCGGGATGTTCGAACCGGCAGGCGCGATTCGACTGCCGTTGCGCGATACTGCCCGCCATGCGTGAACTCGATATGGAAGGCTCCGTCGTCGCCGCGGACCACTACTCCATCTTCCGCGAGCACTCCGAACACTGGCTGGGACGCTTCGACTACGCCGAGGCCGGGCCGCAGCTCATCTTGCAGGCGTTCTTGCAGCGGATCGTGAACAGCGGCGGTCGTATCGAGCGCGAGTACGGTCTGGGACGGGGGCGCACCGACTTGTTCATCGCCTGGCCCCGGGGCAGCGCCCTCGGACCCGGCGCACCGGAACCCGCGGCGGCCCGATTCGTGATCGAGTGCAAGGTTCTGCACAAGAGTCCAGAGCAGACCGTTCGCGAGGAGCTCGAACAGACGCCGGGGTACATGGACCGCTGCGCGGCCCAAACGGGCCATCTGGTCGTCTTCGACCGCAGCAAGGGAAAGCCGTGGGACGAAAAGATCTTCCGCCGCGAAGAGCCCCTGGACGACCGCACGATTACCGTGTGGGGGATGTGACGGCAGGCGTCAACGCGACCATGCGATGAAGGCGTCCGCCGAGACATCGAACCGCCTGGACAGCACCGACCGCTGGCGGATATCGAGTCGCCGCTTGCCGCTCAGTGCCTCCGAAACGATGCTCTGATCGCCGGTCTCCGGTAGATCGGCCCGCGTCGACCCGTGCTGTGCCATGAGGAAGGTCGCCAATGCAGCAGGTTCGCGAGCATCTTTCCGTTCGCCGGTTCACGCTATGCTCACGGACCCGGCGCAATGATGCCGGACCGGAACGGAGGGAACGTCAATGGTTCGCGCAGCCTCTCCCGGCGTGGTCATCCTGTCCGCCGCGCTCTCCTCGATGGCAACCGATGACCTCAAGGCCATGGTCCACCGATTGGGGCTCCCCAAGCCGTGGCCCACGCGCAAGGCGGACAGGATCGAGGCGATCGAGCGCCAGCTCGCCGGCAAACGGCTGCAGGAACTCTGGGAGAGTCTCGATGAAGGGCAGCGACATGCGGTGAGCGAGGCGCTGCACAGCCCCGGCAACGAACTCAACCCGGTCCGGTTCCGAGCCAAGTACGGCAAGCGGCCCGCGGGATTCGGCCCGATCGACCGCCCCCGGGCATCGCCGTTGCGCTTCTTCCTCTACCCCGCGGACCGTTACGCGAGTGAACCGACGGTCATCCCGATCGACTTGGCCGAGCGCCTGAGCGCGTTCGTGCCGCCGCCTCCGGAGGCGACGCTCGCCGCCGTGGACGAGCTGCCCGAAACCATCGAGCAGCGCGAACGCGGCTACGCCGGCGAGGGCAAAGCGCCGAACTACCGCCGCGTGGCCCTGGTTCGGTGCGACATGGAACGCGCGGCGCCGAGAGACCTGCACGCCGTGCTGCACCTGATCACCCAAGGCAAGGTGGCCGTGAGCGCCAAGACGCGGCAGGCTTCGGGAGCTTCGGTGCGGCGTGTCGGCAGGGTGCTGGAGGGGGGCGATTTCTTCGACCCGACCGAGAAGGGGAAGCATAGCCGGGACCAGGTGGCCGGCCCGATCAAGGCGTTTGCCTGGCCCTGGCTCGTGCAGGCCGCCCGGTTGGCCGAGCCGCGCGGCTCCGGACTGGCATTGACGAAGACGGGCCGGGCCGCCTTGGATGCGCCGGGGGCGGAAACGCTGCGCCGCCTTTGGGACCGGTGGCTGAAGAACACCTTGCTCGACGAGTTCAGCCGCATCGACGACATCAAGGGGCAGACCCGCGGCAAGGGCAAGCGAGCGATGACGGCGGCATCGAGCCGCCGCCCGGTGATTGCCGAAGCGCTGGCGCAATGCCCGGTGGGCCGCTGGGTGCGTTTCGAGGATTTTTCGCGTTTCATGCAGGCGGCGTCCTTCGACTTCGAGGTCACGCGCAACCCCTGGAACCTGTACCTCGCGGACCCGCACTACGGGAGCCTGGAATATGAGGGATATCACGACTGGGCCATCCTCCAGGGTCGCTACCTCCTTTGCCTGCTGTTCGAATACGCCGCCACCCTCGGCCTGATCGACGTGGCCTATACCGACCCGCACGGGGCGCGGCGGGATTTCACGAGAATCTGGGGCTCGGACGAGCTGTCGTATCTGAGCCGCTACGATGGCCTGCGGTATTTCCGGCTGAATCGGCTCGGCGCCTACTGCTTGGGCGTGGCGGCAACCTACGAGCCGAGCACGCCGCCGCCCGCCCGCGCTTCGCTGACCGTGTTTCCCGATCTCCGGCTGCAAGCGGGCGCGCCGCTGTCACCGGACGAGAGCCTGTTGCTGGAGACCTACGCGAGAGCCGAGTCGGATCGGGTCTGGCGCCTGGATCGCGACAAGGCCCTGGCCGCCATCGAGAGCGGCCACGGCATCGAGGAGTTGCGCAATTTTCTCGCCGCCCGGGACGATCAACCGCTCCCGGAAGCGGTCGAAGGGTTTCTGCGCAACACCGAGCGTGGGGCGCGCGCCCTGGCCCCGAAAGGCACGGCACTGCTGATCGAATGTGCGGATGCGGCCGTCGCCGCCCGGCTCGCCGGCGACGAACGCCTCGCCAAGCTCTGCCTGTTGGCCGGCGAGCGCCATCTCGTCGTCCGAACGAAATCCGAAGATGCCTTCCGCAAGGCGGTGCGGAAGCTGGGCTACGGCATGCCGCGAGCGTGACCCGCCATACTCACCAACGGCAGCCGGTCGCGGACGCCGGGACGGTTTGCCCACAATCCCCGGCCCCATCTCGAATGCCTGCTTCCGGCGCATCTCCGGCTCCTGATCGTTCGATTATTTGAAATCACAAAGCGATGCCAGCTCACTGGATGAGCCTTGCGCGTAGTCAGGAACCTGCTTGCGGCGGTCTTTGGCCAGGTGGCCTCGATCGAGAATGAGTTTCAGGCGCCGAGCCGGATGGTGTTCGGGAGGAAGGTCACCACCTCGGGGACGAAGGTAATGAGGAGCGCGAGCCCCACCATGATCAGGAAGAACGGCAGGGTCGCGAGGGCGATACGGCCGATCCGCTCCCCGGTCATCCCCTGGATCACGAACAAGTTGAAGCCGACCGGGGGGGTGATCTGGGCCATCTCCACCACCACCACCAGAAACACCCCGAACCAGATCTTGTCGAACCCCGCCGCCTGTACGAGCGGAAGCGTGATCGGCAGGGTCATGACGATGCTCGACATGCCCTCCAGCACGCAGCCGAGGATGGCGTAGAACACGAGCAGCATCACGATGAGGGCGATGGGCGAGAGCTCCAGCGCGACGATCTCGCGCGCGATCATGCGCGGCACGCCGAGGAACCCCATCGCGATCGAGAGGAAGTAGGCGCCGGCCACGATAAGGCCGATCATGCTCACCGTGCGCACCGCACCAAGGCTCGCCTTCCGGATCGTCTCGCGGTTGAGGGTGCCCTGCACGGCGCTCACGACGAGCGCCCCCAGCACCCCGACCGCGGACGCTTCCGACGGGCTCGCGAACCCGCCGTACATCGATCCGAGCACCGCGAGGATGAGGAACACGACCGGCCCGAGATGCCGGAGACCCATGACCTTCTCGGCGAGGCTCATGCGCTCGGACTCGTCCGGGGCGACCGAGGGATTCCAGGTGGCGCGGAGCCCGAGCCACGTCATGTAGAGGAACGCAAGCAGCAGCCCCGGAATGACCCCCGCGATGAAGAGCTTGAGGATCGACGTCTCCGAGAGCACGCCGTAGATGATGAGGATGATGCTGGGCGGTATGAGAAAGCCGAGCGTGCCCGCGCCGGCGAGCGAGCCCATCGCCAGATCGCGGTCGTAGCCGCGGCGGAGCAGCTCGGTGAGGGTGATGCGGCCCACGGTCGCGGTGGTCGCGGCGGAGGAGCCCGAGATGGCCGCGAACATCGTGCAGCCGAGCACGTTCACGTGCAGCAACCGCCCCGGCAGTCGGGTCGTCCACGGGGCGAGCCCGGCAAAGAGGGAGGCGGAGAGGCGGGAGTGGAACAGGATCTCCGCCATCAGGATGAAGAGCGGCAGCGCGATGAGTTCCGGGGTGGTGGTGACGTTCCAGGTGAGCTGCGCGAGCAACTTGTCGATCGGCATGCTGCGGAAGGCGGCGAGCCCGACGAGGCCGGGGGCGAAGAGGGCGAGCCCGACCCATACGCCGAGCCCGAGCCCGGCCGCGAGGACCCCGAGGACGACCCCGGCCGCGATGACGGTCATGGAGTCACCGCCGACGGCGACATCCGGCCAGCCCGCCGCTCATCCATGTTTCCGGACCCGCGGACTCCGCCAAGGGCTGGCCCGGTGCACCGCCTGCGCCGCAGCCCGTGCACCGTAGAGGGAGGCACACCACCCGCTCGCCCGGCTCCGCGGACGAAATCCGGCACCGGGTCCGCTCTAACGGGAACGAGCATTCATCCCACCCCGAAGTCCCGCCGCGCCTCCTCGTCCTCGGGCGGGTCTCCGGCGAACAGCCGGATCGCGCGCGCCACGAGCTGAAGGGTGAGCAGCACCGCCCCGAAGGCCATCGCCGCCTGCGGATAGACGAGGGGGGTCTCGTCGATGGTGGCCGACGTGCTGCCGGTCGCCCACGACTTCCACGCAAACGCGGCCAGCGACCAGGCGAGCCAGCCGGCGATGACGGTTCCCGCCACGGTGGCGAGGAGATCGAGCCGGTGGGCAACCCGGGGCGGAACGCTCTGCGAGAGCAGCATCACCCGGACGTGCCCGCCCGTGCGCAGGGTGAACGCGGCGGCGAGGAAGATCGAGACGGCGAGGAAGTACGCGCTGTACTCCCACGCGAACGAGAGGCTGATGTTGAGGACCGTGCGGCAGAAGATCTCCGTGAGGATGAGCGCCGCGATGCCGACCACCAGCACCGCCGCCACGTACCCGCAGGCGCGCGACAGCGTGTCGAGCCCCCCGAGAACCCGCGCGAGGGCGGACGACACGCCCGCCCCGGAGCTCCGCTCGGCGCTCACCCGGCCGGCCCGGATCTCTCGCGGACCGAGGGGCGCCGAAGGTGACCGGACCGTTCCGAAGCCGCTTCGGGAAGCACGGGCCCGTCACCCTGGCCGACGAAACGGAGGACGGAGCATGGAGCGGTGCCGGCCAGCCGGGAAGCGGGGGAGAGAGCCCGGGCTCGTTTCCTGTTCGGCGACGGGTGAACCGGGCCTGTTCAGCAGGTCATGCGGGAACGCACTTCGCCGTCCGCGCGTCGGTTCGGGCCTCACGTCGCCGCCCTCCGATCGCGCGGGCGACCGATCCCGACCGATCCGCGCCCGCGGCCAGCCCTCGGTCACGACAAAATAAAGGTCCTGGGGAGAGAGCCCGGTCGGAAACCGGCTCCGGCGGCGGCACCGCCGCCCCGCCGGACGCCGGAACCCGCACCGGTTGCTAGCGGCCGATTTCCTGGAAGAACCCGTCGATGATGGCCGGGCCTTCGTCGCCGAGCTCGGCCAACGCCTCGGCCAGCATCGGCTTGGTCGCGGCCTGCATGTCCGCGAGCATCTCGGCCGACACGTCGGCCATCACCACCCCGCGGTCGTTCAGGATCTTCGACTTGGCCGCATCCTCGGCCCTGCTGACTTGCCAGAACACCGGCTCCAGCATCCGGGCCACCGCCTCGATCGCGGCCCGCTGGCCGTCGGTGAGGGCGTTCCAGGCGTCGAGGTTCACCGAGACCATGTTCGACGACCAGACGTGGCTCGTCGGGTACATGTACTTGAGGAACTCCCAGAACTTGCCGTCCACCCCGGAGCTCGCCGAAGTGGTAACCGCATCGATCGTCCCGGCCGCGAGCGACGGCACCACCTCGCCCCAGGGAAGCTGCACCGAAGTCATCCCGACCCGGTTGAACATTTCGGTGGTGGTGCTGTTGTAGGTGCGGATCTTGATCCCCGCGAGGTCCGCGACCCCCTTCGCATCCACCTTGGTGTACACGTACTGGCGCGGCCACGGCACCATGTAGAGGACCTTCTGGTTGTACTCTGCGGCCACCTTCTCGACGGCCGGACGGAAGTGCTTGTGGAAGATCGCGAGCTGGTCGAGGTCCTCGATGAGGTAGGGCTGGGCTTCGAGCCCGAGGATCTTCCGCTCCCCGACCTGCTGGTTGAGAAGCACGTCGCCGATGGGTACGAGGCCGTCGCGAACCGCGTTCAGCATCTCCGGGCCCTTGAACCCGAGGGAGCCGCCGGGGTGGACGTTGATGGTGATCTCACCGCCGGTGACCTGGTTGACCACCTTGGCGAAGGTCTTCACGTTCTCGACGTGGAAGTTGCCGTCCGGCCAGGCGAGGGGGAGGTCCCACTCGGTCGCGGCCAGGGCGGGGGCCGCCAGGGAGGCGGAGAGGAGCGCGGCGGAGGCGACGGCGGCGGCGGAGCGTTTCGCGGCATGCGGCATGTTTCGATACCTCTATTGCGTATTCCGGTTCGATGGTCGTCGTGCGAATGCGCGGGACCCGGCGGGCACGGCGTGGCCCCCGGTCGTCAATCGGCCGGGCCGGCCTCCGGTTCAGGGCGCGCCCGCCCCGTCAAGCCGAGACCTTCCAGGAGTCCGGTCAGTCGAGCAAGCGCGGATTCGAGAGTGCGCACTCGCGCATCAAGGCCGTCCATGCGCGCATCAAGGCCGTCCATGCGCGCGTCGAGACCATCTATCCGCGCGTCCAGATCACGACGCAGACCGCGGATCATGGTGATGATGAGCGTGGCCAAGCCGACCCCGACGGCCAGAACGGAAACGATGATCGCGATTGTGCCGTCCATGTCTGCTCCCTGCTGGTGCCCCGCTCCAAGGGGCCGGTTCTCGTCCGTCCCGGCACTGGCTTCGGGCTCGAATCTATCAGAGCCCCCACCGCTCCGCCAGCCGCGGCCACGGTCTCCAGCAGTTCTCATTTTGGCGCCTGACTTTACCCTGAGCCGCAAGCCGTCTTCTCCTTGCGACTCGATCCGGGGCCGATCGACGGTCGTGCCGGCCCGGCCGCGGGACCCGACGGGCAAAATGAGAATTGCTGCACGGTCTCGTGCAGGGCCCTCCGCCCGGGTCAGGCGAGGTGCTGCGCGACCCGGGCGGCGACCCCGAGCAGCCGATCGTCCGCGTGCCGGGGGGCGACGAGCTGCGCCCCGATCGGCAGCCCCCGCGGCCCGGTGAAGGCGGGGATGGTGACCGCCGGGAGGTGGAGCGCGGTCCAGAGGTAGTTGAACGCGACGTCGCCGGTGAAGCGCAGCCCGCGGGGCGCTTCGCCGGGCGCGCTCGGGGTGAGCACCGCGTCGAACCCGCCGAACGCCTCGTCGACCGCGGCGCGCCACCCCTGGAAGCGCCGCAGCGCCTCCCGGTAGCTCGCCGCCTCGACCGCCATCCCGAGGCCATGGAGCGCGCGCGCGTCCACCGAGAGGAGATCGGGGTGGGACTCGTAGTCGGGACCGAGACACCGCGCACCCTCGAACTGTTGCAGGCGGTTGTAGACCACCAGGCTGTCCTCGAGCCCGGAGGGCAGATCCACGTCCTCGACCGACGTCCCGCCCGCCACGAGCCGACGCACCCCGTCCTCGAGCGCGGCCCGGGTCGCCTCGTCCGCCTCGTCCCAGTGGTGGGTGCGGCAGAACCCGAGGCGCGGGCGGCCCGGGAACGGCTCGAGGGGAGCCGGTTCGACCCCGAGCAGCACGTCGCGGAAGAAGGCGAGGTCCTCGACGCTCCGGGCCATGCAGCCGAGGGTGTCGACACTCTCCGCGTAGTGCCGGATGCCCGAGAAGCCGAGCAGGCCGAAGGTCGGTTTGTAGCCGTACACCCCGCAGAAGGAGGCCGGCCGGATCACCGAGCCCGCGGTCTGGGTCCCGATGCCGAGCGGCACCATGCAGTCGGCGACGGCGGCGGCGGAGCCGCTCGACGAGCCGCCCGGGGTGTGGCGGACGTCGTGCGGGTTCCGGGTCGGCCCCGGATAGCGGGCCGCGAACTCCGTCGTCACCGTCTTCCCGAGCACGAGACCCCCCGCAGCGTGGATGCGGTTGACGCAGACCGCGTCCGTTTCCGGCCAGTGGTCGCGGTAGATGGGGGAGCCGTACGTGGTGGGTGCCTCCACCGTGTCCACGATGTCCTTCACCCCGACCGGGACCCCGTGCATCGATCCCCCGCCGTCGTGGGCGATCGCGGCCGCGAGCACCTGCTCGCGGTCGAGGTGGGCAAAGGCCGCGATCTCGGGCTCGCGCTCCTCGATCCGCTCGAGGCATGCTCGAACGAGGTCCTCCACCGCAAGCTCCCCGGCGTCGATCCGCCGCGCGGCCTCGACCGCGGTCAGTTCGTTCGGCCGTGCCGTCATCTCCGTCCTCCCTCGTGGGTCGGTTCCCTGCCGCGCCGCGTCGCGGTCGCGTCGCCATTCCGGACCCGCCGGGCCCGGCGGCCGGGTGCGCGGCCGCCCACCTTCCGGCGCGGGTCATTATCGCCTGCCCCGCCCGGCCCTCCGGCGACCCCGCCATCCCAATGGCGGACGATGCGCCCGGTGCGGAACCCGCCGCGATTCGCGGGCTCGATCGCGCGCGCCGAGCGCTATCCCGGCCCCTCGTCTCCATCGGGAACCGTAGCGTGGGATGACCCTGACGGTCCGCGACGACCGGGGTTCGGGGCGGCGCAGATTGTGGAATACTCCGCCCCTTCAGAAGGAAAGACAACCAGACCGCATCCCGGATGCGGCTCTCCACCCCGAGGAGGTACACCATGACTTCGATCCGGCAGCTCTTTCGATGTGCGGCGCTCACCGTGTTCGCCCTCGTCGCATCCTCGGTATCCGCCGAGGAGCCGACCCGCGGCGGCACCCTCGTCTGGTCGCTCGGCAGCACGCCGCGTCATCTCAACCCGGCGGTGCAGTCCGGGATCTCGACCGGCCAGCCGGGGGCGCAGCTCTTCGCCACCCCGCTTCGCTTCGACGAGAACTGGAACCCCCACCCCTATCTCGCACGCGAATGGGACATCTCCGACGACGGACTGACCGTCACCCTGAAGCTGGTCGAAGGAGCCACCTTTCACGACGGCCACCCCATCACCTCGAGCGACGTCGCCTTCTCCATCAGAACGGTGAAGGAGAATCACCCGTTCAAGACGATGATGGCGCCGGTCGAGAGCGTGGAGACCCCGGACGACCTTACCGCGGTCATCAAGCTCTCGAAGCCCCATCCGGCCCTGCTGCTCGCCATGTCCTCGCAGCTCCTTTCCATCATCCCGGAGCACATCTACGGCGACGGCCAGGACCCGAAGAGCCACCCGCGGAACTCCGAGGACGTGGTCGGTTCGGGTCCGTTCAAGTTCGTCGAGTTCAAGCGCGACCAGCACATCATCCTCGAACGGAACGAGAACTTCTTCATCGAGGGGCGGCCCTACGTCGACCGGATCGTCATCCGGATCATCCGGGACCCGTCCTCGCGCGCCATCGCCATGGAGAACGGCCAGCTGCTTCTCGCGACCTTCGAGGAGACCCCTCGCGAGATCGCTCGCATGAAGAAGAACGACCATCTGGTGGTGACCGACCAGGGGTACGCGGCCATCGGACCCATCGTGTGGCTCGCCTTCAACCATCAGCGGGGGCCGACCAGCGACCCCGCCGTGCGCAAGGCGATCGCCTACGCGGTGGACCGGAACTTCATCATCGACGCCCTGCTGCTCGGCGCCCCCACCGAGGCGCGAACCGGCTTCCACCCCGGGAGCCTGTTCTACGAGCCGGACGTCGAGCCCTACGACCTCGACATCGACAAGGCCAACCAGCTCCTCGACGACGCGGGGTACGAGCGCGGGGACGACGGCATGCGCTTCAAGCTGTTCGTCGACTTCGGGTGGCCGGAGGTGAGGCCCCATGCGGAGTACCTGAGGCCCCAGCTCAAGAAGATCGGCATCGACGTCACCGTGCGTCCCTCCCCGGACTTCCCGTCGTGGGCGAAGCGCGTCTCCAATCACGACTTCGACCTCACCTGGGACACGGTGTTCAACTGGGGCGACCCGGTGATCGGGGTGCACCGCACCTATCTCGGCAACAACATCAAGAAGGGGGTCATCTGGTCGAACACCCAGGGCTACGCCAACCCCAAGGTCGACGAGATGCTGGACCTCGGCGGGAGGGAGCTCGATCCGGCCAGGCGAAAGGCGATCTACTCCGACGCGCAGAAGGTACTGGCGGACGAGCTGCCCGTGTACTGGGTGCACACGGTGCCCTACCACACCGTGTACAACAAGCGGATCGGCAACCCGCCGAAGACGATCTGGGGAACGTCTTCGCCGCTCGACGAGATCTACATCCGGCCCGAGTGATGCGATCCCGGCACGGCCCGCCCGTCGCCGCGCGGGGCGGCGGGCGGGCGCGGGTACGGCGCACCCGCGCGGGGGCGGGTCCGCCGCCCGCCGACCTCCCGGCGGCTCCGGAGCGCGCGGCGGCGTGAACATCGTCACCCTGCTCATCCGGCGCGGGGGGAACGGGCTTGCCCTCCTGCTCGCCGTGCTCATCCTCAACTTCACCCTCATCCATATCGCCCCGGGCGACGTGGCGGACACGATCGCGGGCGACATGGGGGGCGCCGACGCGGAGGTCATGGCCCAGATCCGACGCGACTATGGCCTGGACCTCCCCTTCCACGAGCAGTTGTTCGCCTACGTGGCCAAGCTCGGGCAGCTCGATCTCGGCTACTCGTTCTTCTTCAACCGCCCGGTGACCGAGCTGCTCCTGGAGCGGCTCCCCGCCACCCTGCTGCTGATCCTCAGCGCGCAGGTGATCGCGGTCCTGATCGGGACCGTCCTCGGGGTGATCGCGGCGCGGCGTCCGAACGGGCTCCTCAGCCACGGCGTCACCCTCTTCGCCCTGCTCGGCTTCTCGGCGCCGGTCTTCTGGACCGGCATCATGCTCATCATCCTCTTCTGCTCGATCTTTCCGATCTTCCCGGTGGCCGGGATGGTCGACGTGACGGTGGAGGGAGGATGGTTCGTGAAGACCCTCGACGTGCTCTACCACCTGTTCCTCCCGATGCTGACCCTCTCGTCGATTTTCCTCGCCCTCTACAGCCGGCTCGCCCGCGCCAGCATGCTGGACGTGCTCGGCTCCGACTACGTGCGTACCGCCCAGGCGAAGGGGCTCTCCGAGTTCCAGATCGTCTACAAGCATGCGCTGCGCAACGCCCTCGGCCCGGTGGTGACCCTCGCCGGGCTCCAGTTCTCCGGAATCGTTTCCGGTGCGGTTCTGGTCGAGACGGTGTTCAGTTGGCCCGGGCTCGGCACCCTCGCCTTCCAGGCGATCACCGCCCGCGACGCCCCGGTGGTGCTCGGCATCCTGTTCTTCTCCTCCCTCGTGGTCATCGTCGCGAACCTCCTGACCGACCTCGTCTACAGCCTCATCGATCCCCGTATCCGGATCGGGCAGCGGGGATAGGACCATGGCCACCGACTCCGCCGCAGTGTTCGACCGCGACCGGTTCGAGGTCGCGAAAGCCCGGCATCCGCTCGCCGAGGCGGCCGGCATGTTCTTCCGCAACCACGCGGCGGTGGCGGGGCTCGTCATGTTGATCGTCATCGTCGTCGGGTCTCTCGTCGGCCCGTACCTCTACACCGTGGACCCGTACGAAATGGTGTGGGCGCCCTTCTCGGAGCCGGGGGCGGAGAGCTTCCTCTTCGGAACCGACTACCTCGGGCGGGATCTCTTCGCGGGCATCGTCAATGGCGGGCGGGTGACCCTCGCCGTCGGACTCTCGGCCGCGTTGCTCTCCGTATTCATCGGAGTGTCCATCGGGGCCCTCTCCGGTTACTACCGGGGCTGGGTCGAAGAGGTCCTGATGCGCATCACCGAGTTCTTCCAGGTGCTGCCGACCCTGCTCTTCTCGATGGTGCTGGTCGCCCTCTTCGGCGCTTCACTCGCCATGGTCACCTTCGCCATCGGTATTGTGAGCTGGACGGCGGTAGCGCGCGTCACCCGGTCGGAGTTCCTGCGTCTCCGTGAGATGGAGTACGTCACCTCCTCGCGCTCCTCCGGCGCCCGGGACCTCGGGCTCATGCTGATCGTCATCCTGCCGAATGCCCTGCCCCCCATCGTGGTGCAGGCCGCGCTCATGGTGGGAAGCGCCATCCTGTTCGAGGCGGGACTGTCCTTTCTCGGCCTGAGCGACCCCAACGTGGTGAGCTGGGGCCAGATCATCGGCTCGAACCGGCCCTACATCCTGGACGCGGGCTGGGCGGTGGCGATCCCCGGGTTCTTCATCTTCATCACCGTGCTCGCGATCAGCCTGGTGGGCGACGGCCTCAACGACGCGCTGAACCCGAAGCTGCGCGAGCGATGAGGCAGCCGCGGTCCGGGCGGCCCCTCCTCCGCGTGCGCGACCTCACGGTGGAGTTCGCCACCCGGGACGGGAGGGTGCCGGTGCTCGATCGCCTCTCGCTCGACCTCGACGCGGGGGCCACCCTCGGTCTCGTGGGGGAATCCGGGTGCGGCAAGTCGATGACCGCGCTCGCGATCATGGGGCTCGTTCCCTCGCCGCCGGGACGGATCGCGGGCGGGTCCATCGTCTTCGCGGACGAAGACCTGACCGGGGCTACCGACGCGCACCTGCGGGACATCCGAGGGAACGCGATCTCCATGATCTTCCAGGAGCCGATGACGTCCCTCAACCCGGTTTACACCATCGGGGAACAGATCGCGGAGGTGCTGCGCCGGCACCAGAAGCTCGGCCGCCGCACCGCCTGGGACCGCGCCGTCGAGCTGCTCGACTCGGTCGGAATCCCCTTGCCGGCCCGGCGGGCGCACGACTACCCGCACCAGCTCTCGGGCGGCATGCGCCAGCGGGTGATGATCGCCATCGCACTCGCGTGCCGGCCGCGGATCCTCATCGCGGACGAACCGACCACCGCGCTCGATGTCACCGTGCAGGCGCAGATCTTCGATCTGTTGCAGGCCCTTCGCGAGGAGACGGGAACCGCGATCATCCTCATCACCCATGACATGGGGGTGGTGGCGGAGATGGCCGAACGGGTGGCCGTCATGTACGCCGGGCGCATGGTGGAGGAGGGTCCGGTGCGG
This sequence comes from Gammaproteobacteria bacterium, assembly GCA_965214795.1. Lineage (GTDB taxonomy): Bacteria > Pseudomonadota > Gammaproteobacteria > HK1 > HK1 > JAJDXW01. The sequence goes on from OZ243976.1 coordinate 209,039, forward strand.
GACCTCCTGAGCGAGCCGCACCATCCCTATACCCAGGGTCTCATCGCGAGCGTGCCGCACCTGAGCGCGGAGATGTCCGACGAGCCGGAGGACCTCACCGAGATCCCCGGCATCGTGCCCGCGCTCGCGGAGTTCGGGCAGGAACGCTGCCTCTTCGCTCCCCGCTGCCCGCGGGTCACCGATCGATGCCGCAGCCGGCGGCCGCTCCTTTCCGGGAACGGCGAGCACCGCAAGGCGGCCTGCTGGCATCCCGGCACGGGCCCGGCATGAGCGAGGGCGCGGCATGAGCGCGGCCCCGAGCCGCGGGCGGCCGGTCGGGCGGCCGGTCCTCCGCGTGCGCGACCTCGAGGTCCGCTTCGCGGTCAGGCGCGAAAGCCTGTTCAGCAAGCCGGCGCAGCTCCACGCCGTGGACGGCGTCTCGTTCGACATCGCCGCCGGGCGGACCCTCGGTCTCGTCGGCGAGTCCGGCTCCGGCAAATCCACCACCGCGCTCGCCGCCGCCCGGCTCATCCCCGCGCGCGGCGGCGAGGTGGAAATCGACGGCGTCGACATCCTGTCCCTCGAAGGCGAGACCCTCCGTCAGCAGCGGCGCAACGTCCAGTTCATCTTCCAGGATCCCTACTCCTCGCTGAATCCGCGCCTGCGGGCGCGCTATATCGTGCGCGAGCCGCTCGACCGGCTGGGGATCGATTCGCCGGCCGAGCGGTCGAGTCGGGTCTCCGAGCTGTTCCGGGACGTCGGCCTCCGCCCGGAGCAGGAGCGCCTCTTCCCCCATCAGTTCTCGGGCGGCCAGCGCCAGCGGCTCGGCATTGCCCGCGCGCTCGCCTCGCGTCCGAAGCTCGTCATCTGCGACGAGCCGGTGTCGGCCCTCGACGTCGCCGTGCAGGCCCAGATCCTGAACCTGCTCCGGCGCCTGCAGCGCGAGCACGGCCTCACCTGCCTCTTCATCTCCCACGACCTCGGGGTGATCCAGCACATGTGCAACGAGGTGGCGGTGATGTACACCGGGCGCATCGTGGAGCAGGCCTCCCGGGTGCGGCTGTTCACCGGGCCGCTCCATCCCTACACGATGGCGCTCCTCTCCTCGGTGCCCTCCGCCGATCCGGCCCGCGACTCGCGTGCGGAGCGGATTCTCATCACCGGCGACCCCCCGAGTCCCATCGACCCGCCGCCTGGCTGCCGCTTCGCCTCGCGCTGTCCGATCGCGGTCGAGCGCTGCCGCCGCGAGACCCCGCCGCTCATCGACCGGGAACCCGGCCATCGGGTCGCCTGCCACCGCGCAGGGGAACCGATCGCCGAGGCTTCCGCCCAACCCGCATGACGGACCATCCCTGGTCCATCATCCAACCCGCACACAGGCGCATCCGCGAGCGCGGAGGGACCCGTGGCGCCGCCCCCTTCCACCGAGATCCGAACAAGGCATCGGTCCGCATCCCGCGGGCGGTCAATTGCGCCCGCGAGGCCGTCTCCATGGTGCAGCCGGCGCGGGCCACCGAACGCCGCCCAGCCGAGATCGGCGAATATCGTCCCACGACGCGAGGCCCGCACGTTGCATGAAGGCGACGGACTCGTTTCGGGGAGGAATGTTCGGGAGAGTTTTCGAGGCGTTGGTCGGACGTTGAAGGTCGGAACGGTCGTTGGGGGCCGTCGCAGGGCTGATTTCCGTTCGCGGTGAACCTCGACTGCTTTCACGGGCAATTCGTTGATTTATCAAGGATTTCAGAATCTGAACGTCCGATCCGCGCTTGTCCTGAAGATCACGGTGAGATGTTGAATTGATTGAGGGTGTTCTGAACGAAAATCAGCCTTGCCAGGTGCCCCGGCTCGCAGCCGAGACGCCGCTCGCGGCAGTTGTCCGCGACGCGCTCGCATGTTTGCATCGCCTTGGCCCGTATGCTGAAACACGGCTTCCTGGAACGCGACGATAATCCCGCCGGGCGGGCCCTGCGAACCATTTGCCCGGGACGAAGTTCATGGGATCGCCGGTCGGCGGAAAGGCCGCTCCCATCGCCCGTACCCTCATCGAGGCGACCAAGGTGAACGGCCTCGACCTTCAGGCCTGGCTCACCGAGGTGCTCCACCGTATCCCCGAGCACCCAAGCAACCGCATCGACGAACTGCTGCCCTGGAATTGCAAGCCCGATGGTACCCTGTCCCACGCTGCCTGAATCCGCAAAGACGGGCTCATCATACGCCTGCGTTGTTGCTACGCTCGGCGGCTACGTCCTCGCGGCCAGCCGGGTAACGAACTCGCGATGTTCCGGCGACCGTAGGCCCTTGTCCAACTCCGCCAGCGCGCCGGCCACATCCCCTTCCACCAGAGCAGGGACCGCGAGGCGCAGCCCTGGGAAGACACGGCTTGGGATGATACCCGCGCGGTCGCTTGGCAGTGGGCGGTACTCGCCGCCCGCAAGCTCGAACCAGTCGATGTGCTTCTCGGAGGTCCGCCAGACGATGTACTCCTGCACGCCGCTTCGCCGGTAGACGTTCCGCTTGGCGTGCATGTCGATCGAGACGCTGCTCGCCGCAACCTCGGCGATCAGCTCCGGCGCGCCTTCGAGATAGTCGTCGTCGCTTACCCGGGACCGGCCACCCGCTTCATCGTCGATCCGTAGCAGCACGTCAGGCTGGAGCTCGTTGTCGAGGTCGAGACGGACGGTGGCGTTGTCGGCCACGCCGACTCCCGGCGTGTGGGCGGCGTAGACCAGAAGAACCCCGTGAATCGCGGAGTGCGGCTCCGCGTGACCGCTCAGGTGAACGGGTGACGGCACGTTGACAACTCCCTCTATCAACTCCGCCTTCTTGAGACCCGGCCGCGTCGCATAGCGGCGCTCGAACTCACGCCGCGTGAGCCGGTCCCCGTTCTCCAGCTCCGGGATGGGCTCGGAGGCCGGACGCGCGGACTCGCCGGAAACGCGGGTCATGGAAGAAACGTCGAACTCAGCCATGCACAACCCGCCTTCGCCAACCGCCCGGCCGTTGGCCCTGGCCTCATTGTGGCACCGTGGCGCCGGGACACACCAACCGCTCCGGCTTCTTCACGAGATCGTGGTGCAATCATGGGCTCCTCGGCGCTCGGCGCCCGGCGCCTCCCGCCGATCGGCCGGCCGCGTCAGGCGACGGAGGGGGTAAGCTTCTCGACGATCTCCCCCATTGCCCGGTCCGCGATGGCCCGGATCTCCTCGTCGGTGCGGTTCTGGATCGGATGGGGGACCCAGACGATCGCGGGCCGGTAGCCAAGGGACTGCGACTGCGCAGCCGCCGCCTCCCGGAACGCGGTGGTCGCGATCATGACGCCGGGAATGCCCCGCTCGTCGAGGTCGAGCATGTCATGCAAACTGCACGATGTGCACGAGCCTCAATCGGACAGGGCATCGACGACGACATCGACCTCCTCGGCGATGGTCTGCGCGAGGTCGACCGGCGCAGTGCGGGTGTTGGTGGGCTTCGCGTACCGCTTGACGGTAATTCCGCGATCGGAGAAGTGGGACTCGATCCGATCGAGGAACGTGCTGCCGCGCGCCTTGCCGATGTCGAGCAACCCCAGGGTGAGGCCGTCGAGGGACGGGGGCGGCGGGCGCCGTTCGCGCCGGACGGGTGTCGTCTCGGCCGTCGGATCGAGCAGTCGTATACCTTCGTTCATCAGGTTCCTATCTCCCTGGTGACGGGGATGGTCCCGCGAGCCCCGCTCGCCGCCCATCCCCCGATGACGGCGCTCATGAGGCCGGCCTCGCCGCCGGCCCGGACGACGTTGAGCCCTCCCTCGCGGAACTTGGTCATCGAGTCCTCGACGAGGTCGGGCCGGACGCCCGCATCAACGCCATTCGCCCCGCGGACGAGCTCCGCCCCCGGGCGGGCCGTCGCGGCCTCGAGCTCGGCCTTGATCCGGGCCTTGTCCCAGCCCCCCTCCTTGAAGATGGCCCAGTGCTCGGGCGAAAGGACGAGGAACGCGTCGAAGCTCTTCACGAGCTTCGGGTGCCCCACCGAGTTGAGGGTCATCGCGAGTGAGCGGGCGAGCGACTCCGGCGTGCGCGAGCCCTCGTCCATGTTCGGGCTCAGACCGCCGCCGCCGAAGAGGGTGACCGCGGACCCTCCGGGGGCGATGCCGCGCTCCACGCTGAGCGGCTGCCAGTGCGGATCGGATTCGTCCTCGGCGAAGCACAGGGTGTACTTTCCCGGCCAGCCGAGGGTGGCCCGGTCGATCCCGCCCGGCACGCCTCCCCCGACGTTGCGGATGAGGAGCTGGAGCGCGCGACCGATGCTCGCGTTCGCCCGGTTGCCCTGGCCGAGGGCGTTCACCCCCGAGTTCATGCCGATGCGGCGCGCGACCGGGCCGTTCACCACCACCATCGGACCCGAGAAGTACGTGGTGCAGAGCAGGCCGTGCATCGCGAACTCGGGCTCGAGGGCGGCCTCGACCACCGCGAGAACGACGGGAAGGTACTCCGGCTTGCAGCCGGCCATGACCGCGTTGATCGCGACCTTCTCGACCGTGCAGAGGGCGTTGTCGGGAGGGATCGACCCGATGATCTCCTGCGGATCGCGGGTCGTGCCCCCGAGCATGCGGAGCACCCGCACCGCGGTCGGGGGAACCACCGGCAGCCCGTCGCTCCAGCCCCGCGAGAAGCAGAGCTCGTGCTCGTCCTCGGGGGCCGGCACGTCAATGACCCGCGCCGCGAGGGGTGGCGAGCCGAACGCGACCTCGAGGATCTCCGGCATGCCGGGGTCGACGCTCTTCGAGCCGCAGCCGGGCCGGAAGTCCGGAAGGCCGGGGCCGAGCGTGCCGAGGCCGGTCACGCGGCTCCATTCGCCGCGGTCCCACCCGACCGTGCGGTCGGTCTCCGCCCCGGCGTCGAGGCGGATGAGGGTCGGGACGGTCTCGATGTCGAGCCGCCACGAATGCGCGAGGGAGCGGTCGTCGACGGCGTCGAGGCCGTCCGGGAACGTCGGATCGTCCTGGGTGTAGACGGTGAGCCCCGCGCCGCTCGCCGCGATCTCGCGGAGCACCGGCTGCACGAGCTCGCAGGTCGGGCAGTCGCGTTTGGCGACGACGATGAAGCTCGTGCTCATGGACGCTCCCGCTCCGCGATGCCGAGGGTGGGGCAATTCTGCCCCAAGCTCGGCGCCGCCACCAAGCCGAGCGCCATTTCAACAGGGCCCGTCCTTCGTCAGCAGTTCTCATTTTGGCGCCTGACTTCACCCTGCACCGCAGGCCGTCTTCTCCTTGCGACTCGAGCCGGGCCAGATCGGGGGGCGGCTCGACGGTCGTGCCGGTCCTGCCGCGGGACCCGACGAGCAAAATGAGAACTGCTGGTCCTTCGCCTGGCGACGGGTGAAACGGGGACCTGTTCGGCAGACCATCGGGGAGCACATCCCGTCGTGTGCGTGTCGGTTCGGGCCTCATGAAGCCGCCCTCGACCGCACGGCAGGCCGATCCGCACCCGCGGCCGGCACTCGGTCACGACAAAACACGCATGGACGGGCCGGCCACCCCGTCGCATGAAAAGGTCCGGCGTCGCGAAGACGGCCCCCCTGAGTCTATTTTCACAGCAAAAAACGGCCTGATTACGCACAATCCTCATCCCGATCACGGACACTACCGGCGACCGATTTCAAAAGCCCACCGGAGAACACGGAACGACCGGGCAGCCAGCCGGAAGGGTCGCGGTGCCCCGGACCGAATCCGGGTCTGCACGGTCCGGCAGCGGAAACGTGCTCTCGCGGCAGTTGCGCAGCCGTCGCCGCCCGGTACCCTGACCCCGAGGAGGATCTCGGAGGAGAACCTCGATGGCCCGACCCACCGCGCGCAAGCACGATCCGGCCCCTCGGGCCACCTACCAGGACGTGCTCGACGCGCCGGCGCGCCTGGTCGCCGAGATCATCGACGGGACGCTGTACACCCACCCGCGACCGGCGCCGGCGCACACGCTCGCGAGTTCGGCACTCGGTCACGATCTCGGCCACCCCTTCCAGTTCGGCCGCAACGGGCCGGGAGGGTGGTGGATCCTCGACGAGCCGGAGCTCCATTTCGGCGGAGACGTCCTGGTGCCGGACCTCGCGGGCTGGCGCCGCGAGCGCATGCCGGAGCTGCCCGGCACCGCGTACTTCACCCTCGCGCCGGACTGGGTGTGCGAGGTGCTCTCGAGCTCGACCCGCAAGGTCGACCTGCACGAAAAGCGTCCCGTCTACGCCCGCGAGGGTGTGGCCCACCGGTGGCTCGTCGAACCGACGGACCGCACCCTCGAGGCATTCGAACTCCACGATGGGCGGTGGCTGCCGATCGCGAGCGCGAAGGGCGACGAGCCGGTGACCATCCGTCCGTTCGATGCGATCACTTTCAACCTTGGCGATCTCTGGCCCTGAAGGCGTGCGTTGCGATCCGCATCGCCATGCGCGTGCTCGACGACCTCGAGACGATAGCCGGCAAAGAGACGCGGCGGGAAGGGGAGGAAGACCATGACATCGGTTCGGTCGGGCGGAAAGTCGGTCTACGGCGCGAGCATCGGGATCCTGATGCTCGAGACGCGGTTTCCCCGCATCCCGGGCGATGTCGGGAACGCGGACACCTGGCCCTTCCCGGTGCTCTACCGGATCGTGCGCGGCGCGTCGCCGGACCGGGTGGTGCGCCAGGGGGCAGCCGGGCTCCTCGACGCCTTCGTGGAGGCGGGGAAGGAGCTCGTTCGCACCGGCGCGGACGGGCTCACCACGAGCTGCGGCTTCCTCGCCCTCCACCAGGCGGAGCTCGCACGAGCCTGCGGGGTGCCGGTCGCGACTTCGTCGCTCATGCAGGTGGCGGCCGTCGAAGCCCTCCTCCCCCCCGGCAAGCGGGCCGGCATCCTCACCGTTTCAAGGGCATCTCTCACCGAGGAGCACCTCGCCCTTGCGGGCGCCCCCCTCGATGCGCCGGTCGCGGGGACCGACCGCGGCCGGGAGTTCACCCGCGTCATCCTGGACGACGAGCTCGAGATCGACGTCGAGCTCGCGCGGCAGGACGTGGTGGACGGGGCGCGGGGACTCGTCGATCGCCACCCCGAGGTCGGGGCGATCGTCCTGGAATGCACCAACATGTGCCCCTACTCCGCCGACGTGGCGGGGGCGGTCGGCCTTCCGGTCTACGACTTCGTGAGCCTCGTCAACTGGTTCCAATCCGGACTGCGGCCGCGGCGTTTCTGACCACGTGGAGCGTACGGGCGAGTCGGCCGCCCGCCCCTCGCGTCCGGTTCCCCATCCAAAGGAGCTTGTATCCCCGACTTGACGCACGAGCAAACGGTGTGCAGCCTGCGGTTACGCCGCGTGTTGTCCGGTTGCGCCTTCGGCTAACCCGACCTGCCAAGGGCCTGCCCCCGCGGAAGCGGGGGGCTGCCGGTCCCTCGCAGGTCGGATAAGCGAAGCGTAGCCCGACACCAGCGGGGCGGCACGAGGGCTGTCAAGTCAGGGATACAACCCCCATCCGGAGCCCCGTCACCCGGAAGATCGCCATGTCGGACCCCATCGTCATCTACCACAACCCCCGATGCAGCAAGTCGCGGGCGGCCCTCGCCCTCCTCCGCGACCGCGGAGTGGAGCCGGAAGTCGTCGAATACCTGAAGACGCCGCTCGATGCGGAAGCGCTCCGCGACCTCCTCGGCCTCCTCGGCATGGCCGCCCGCGAGCTCGTCCGAAGCGGTGAAGAGCCCTACCGCGATCTCCGCCTCTCGGCTCCCGGCGTCACCGAGGACGAGCTGATCGCGGCGGTCGCGGCACATCCGATCCTGATGCAGCGCCCGGTGGTGCGCCGCGGCGAACGGGCGGTGGTGGGGCGTCCGCCCGAACGGGTCGTCGAGCTCCTCTGATACCCGAACGAATCGGCGAGGAGCGTGGAGAAGGGGTTCTGGATGGTCCTGGTTCCCGGTGCGGTGGCGTACTTGCGATACCGGACGAATACCGATGGGGGAACCCAAACCCGACTTCATCCGAGATCCATGAGTTGCTCGACCGACTCGGGTTCCTGAAGGATGTTCCCCGCACACGGGACAGCATCCTCGCGACCATCGGAATCCGTCTCGGAGACCGTTATCACGGCCTGATTTCGGACTGAGGCGTTCTCGCAAGGTAAGATATCGTTCCGGCGCCGGACGAAGGAGACGCCCATGAGCACGATGAACAGCGAGGTATACGATGCTCTCATCGACGCCGGTGCCGACCGGACCAAGGCCCGCGAGGCAGCGAAGTCCGTCGCCCGCCATGACACCGACATCGCCGAGATCAAGGCGAGCCTCCTCCCGCTCAAGTGGATGGCTGGTTTCACCCTCGCGTTCGTCGTCGCGCTGACTTGGCGGGTGTTCCAATAGCCGATTCCCGAAGGCGAGTTCTCGCTCATCGACGTCCGCGGGCGGAAGTACCTCATCCGCGAAGAGCGGGACCGCTTCCTCGCCGCCGGGCACGCACGTGCCTTGCTTACTACGACGGCAATCCGCACGACCGCGATCGGGGCCCGACGCGCCCGAGTTCGCCAGCCGCGTATGGACTCGATGGAAACGCCCCGGTTGGTGGCGGTGCACCGGGTCGTCGGTCGCGTCGAAGTCCAGCACCAGTTCCTCGGGCCGGTGCGCGAACGAGGCGATGGACTGCTCCACCCGTTCCTGGTGAATCGCAATTGCCCACTGCCGCTCGGCCCGCCGCCCGGATTGGTTGCCCGTCCGGCGCGGCCGGACCAGCACAAGCCCCCGTTCAGGCGCCCGCCCGCCATTCCTCCTCCGCCGCCACCTCGGCCTCCCGGGCGTCGTAGTCGAGGTCCGGATTCTCCCGGCGGCGGATGGCGTCCTGCTCGCGTCCCTTGAGGAGCGCGGTGAGGGCCTCGTTGTAGGGGGCGGCGAGGCCGAGCCGGCGCGACTCGCGCACCAGCGCCCCGTTGATTGCATCGATCTCGGTCCGCCGGGCGGACTCGACGTGCTGGAGCATCGACGGACGGCTGAACTTGAGGCGGCAGTTCCGCTTGATCCCTGCCCGTACCTCCGCCTCCGGGATCGGGAGCTCCTTGGCCCGAACCAGGGCGAACGCCTCGTCCAGCACCCGGTCCTGGAGGGCGTCCATCTCCGGGAGTCGCGCAACCTCGCCGAGGCGGAGCCCCGTCGTGGCGCAGAGCGCGTTGATGGCGCTGTTGATGATGAACTTGGTCCAGATCCGGGCGTTCACGTCGTCCTTCACCTGGACCTCGAATCCGGCCCGCTCGAGCGCCGCCGCCACCCGCTGGAGGCGGTCGGTGCGCCGTCCGTCCAGCTCGCCGATCGAGGTCGGACCGCAGTGGGTCATCACCACGTGCCCGGGGACCTCGACGAGGGCGCTGCACATGCTGGAACCGCCGAGCACCCGCGCCGCCCCCAGCTCCTCCTGCAGCGTCTCGACGTTCCCGATCCCGTTCTGGAAGGTGATCGCGCAGCCTTCCGGGGCGAGCAGGTGATCCGCGGCTCGCGCCGCCGCCCGGGTCGCGTTGCTGTCGGTAAAGACGATGACGAGATCGGCCCATGCGCCGTCCGCGGGCTCGAGGCCCTCCGGCGACTCGGCGACCGGCACGTGCACGACGTGCTCCCCGAAGACGCCGGAGACGCGGAGCCCGCCGCTCCGTATCGCCTCGACGTGGTCGCCGCGTGCGTCGACCAGACTCACGTCCTCTCCCGCGATGGAAAGCAGCCCGCCATAAGAGCCACCCATCGCCCCCGCTCCGACCACCGCGATCCGCATCGGCTCCGCCTCCCGGTTCGAGATTCACCTGCCCGCGCGCATTCCAACCCCATCGGGTCGCCCGCGCAAGCGGCGGTTCGATGCCAGGCCGTTCCGGACCGAGAAGATGGGTCGAGGTGGCCGACGTGCCGTCTCGGCACCTCGGCTTCTCCTTGCGCCACCCCCCGCTTGCCCCCCCTCCCCCAGGAAGATGGGATATGCTTGCCCGGACCTTCGAACCCGGCGCAGGCTACCCATGAACGATTCGACCAAGGTGGGCGCCGCATCCCTCGCGGAGTTCGTCCGCGCTACCGGGGACGCGGAGTTCGATGACGGCGACGCGGAGCGCGTAAGCAACCTCCTCGCCAACACGAAGGGGACGCTCGCGGCCCTCGCCGACCGACCCCGCTTCGACGCCGAGCCGGCCGAGATCGCAACGGTGCTGCACCGGCTCGCTCCGGCGGCGGCGTCCGGTGTCGAGGAATCCGGTGCCGAGGAAGCGGAAGGCGCGCCATGACCTCCCCGGCCGAGCTCTCCCTCTGCGAGGCGGCGGGGCGCATTCGCTCCCGCGCGCTCTCCTCCCGCGAGGTCACCGCCGCCTGCGTCGAGCGCATCGAGCGCCACGCCGGGGCCCTCAACTGCTTCATCCGCTTCGACCCCGACGAGGCCCTCGCCCAGGCCGACGCGGCGGACCGGGCCCTCGCGGCCGGCGACCCGACGGGCCCCCTCCACGGCGTTCCCCTCGCCCACAAGGACATGTTCTACCGCGCGGGGGTGGCTTGCACCTGCGGCTCGAAGATCCGGCGCGACTTCGTCCCCGACCGGACCGCCACCGTGCTCCGCCGGCTCGACGCGGCCGGCGCGCTCGACATCGGAGGGCTCAACCTCTCCGAGTTCGCGCACGGCCCGACCGGCCACAACGCGCACTTCGGGGCGTGCCGCAATCCCTGGAACCCCGCGCACATCTCGGGCGGGTCGTCGAGCGGCTCGGGGGCCTCGGTGGCGGCCCGCCTCGTCTTCGGCGCGCTCGGCTCCGATACCGGGGGGTCGGTCCGCCTGCCGGCCGCCGCCAACGGCCTCGTCGGGATCAAGCCGACCCAGACCCGGGTGAGCCGCCACGCGATGATGGGCCTCTCGTTCTCGCTCGACAACGCGGGGCCGCTTACCCGCACCGTGCGTGACTCGGCCCGGCTCCTCGAGGTCATCGCGGGACACGATCCGGAGGACGCGACGAGCAGCGACCTGCCGGTGCCGGACTACGAAGCCGCGACCCTTGGCCCGGACATCCGCGGGCTCCGTGTCGGGGTGCCGCGGAACTACTACTACGACACGGTGGTCCCGGAGGTGAAGGCGTTGCTCGACGGCTCGCTCCGGGAGCTCGCGGGTCTCGGGGCGGAGATTGTCGAGGTCACCGTGCCCCACCACGAGCACATCGCGCACCTCCAGCACGTGATCCAGACCTCGGAGGCCGCGACCCTGCACGCGGACTGGCTCGCGGACCGCGGCGCCGACTACGGCCCGCAGGTCCGGGCCCGGATCCAGCCCGGCCTCGCCACCCCGGCCACCTGGTACCTGCGGGCGCTCCAGCTCCGGCCGCGCATCGTCGCCGACTTCGTGGAGCAGGTGTTCGGCGCGTGCGACGTCCTCCACCTCCCGGCGTTTGCGATCCCGGTCCCGACCATCGAGGAGACCGACGTCGGTGCGTCGCGCGAGTTCACCCGGATCATCGCCGGCATCGTGCGCTGCACGCTTCCGATGAGCTTCCTCACCTGCCCCTCCATCGCGTTGCCGGCGGGCTTCACCGGCAACGGGCTGCCGTGCTCGTTTCAGCTCGCGGGGCGGCCCTTCAACGAGGCGACCCTGTTCCGGGCCGCGGCCGCCTACGAGACCGCTACCGGCTTCCCGGCACGCGCGCCGGCTCTCTGACTCCCGCTCCCACAAGCATTGCGGGTGTTTCCGTTCCACCTCGAGGAGAAAACCGATGCCACGAAAGAGAAGGCTTCCACTTCGCGACCTGCTGGTCGGGGCGACCGCAATCGCGCTCGTCGCCAGCGTCGCAACCACGCCGGCCCGGGCCGGGGGCACCCTGCGGGTCGGGATGACCGCGGCGGATATCCCCCTCTCCTGGGGCCAACCCGACCAGGGATTCGAGGGATTCCGGTTCATGGGCCTCATGCTCTACGACGCGCTCATCAACTGGGACATGAGCTCCGCCGACCAAGCTTCCGGCCTCATTCCCGGGCTGGCGGAGAGCTGGGAGGTGAACGAAGCCGACAAGACCAAGTGGACCTTCCGGCTCCGCCAGGGCGTGAAATTCCACGACGGCTCGGACTTCGACGCCGATGCGGTGCTCTGGAACTTCGACCGGCTGTTCGACAAGGACTCCCCGCAGTACAGCGCGCGGATGGCCTCCCTGGTCAACTTCCGCATTCCGTCCCTCGCCTACGACCCGGCGACCAACGCGAAGGGCTGGAAGAAGGTCGACTCGCACACCGTCGAGTTCACCACCAAGTCGCCGGACAGCTTCTTTCCCTACCAGGTCTGCTACATCCTGATGTCGAGTCCGGCCCGGTTCGACAACGTGGGCGGAGACTGGAACAAGTTCGCGGAGAGCCCCTCCGGCACCGGGCCATGGCAGCTCGTCGAGCTGGTTCCCCGGGAGCGCGCCGAATTTGTTCCGTTCGCGGATCACTGGGATCCGACACGCCAGCCGAAGCTCGACAAGGTAGTCACACTTCCGCTCCCGGACCCGAACGCGCGCACCGCGGCGCTCCTGTCGGGACAGGTGGACTGGATCGAAGCCCCCGCCCCGGACGCGATTCCCCGGCTCGTGGAACGCGGAATGGTCATCTCGTCGAACCTCTATCCGCATGTGTGGTCCTGGCATCTGAGCCGCGTCGAAGGCTCGCCCTGGAACGACGTGCGGGTGCGCAAGGCGGCGAACCTCGCCATCGACCGGGACGGCATCGTCGCCCTGCTCGGCGGCTACGCCATACAGGCGAAGGGGCACGTCTCGCCCGGTGACCCGTGGTACGGGAGCCCGAGCTTCGAGCTCAAGTACGACCCGGAGGCGGCCCGGGCCCTGCTCGCGGAAGCGGGCTTCGGGCCGGACAACCCGATCAAGACCAAGATGCTGATCTCGGCGAGCGGCTCCGGCCAGATGCTGCCGCTCCCCATGAACGAGTACATGCAGCAGAACCTGAAGGAGGTCGGGATCGAGGTCGAGTTCGAGGTCATGGAGTGGCAGAGCCTGCTCGATCGCTGGCGAGCGGGCGCGAAGGCCGAGCAGTCGCTCGGGGCGCACGGCATCAACGTGAGCTACACGACCCAGGACCCGTACAGCAGCTTCACCCGATTCCTGCGCTGCGATCTCCATGCGCCCGCCGGCGTGAACTGGGGCTATCACTGCGACGAGGAGATGGACGAACTGCTCGGAAACGCCTCGCTCGCGTTCACCCCGGAGGAGCGCAACGGCTGGCTTGCGAAGGTCCATACCCGGGAGGTGGACAGCGCGCTGTTCCTCTGGGTGGTCCACGACGTGGCGCCGCGGGCGATGACGACGCAGGTCAAGGGCTTCGTCCAGGCCCGCAACTGGTTCCAGTCTCTCACCCCGGTCCACATGGACTAGGCTGAACGGACCAGGCTGACCGTCACGAGGGGCGGGCCGCGGTGCGCCGCGGCCCGCCCGCCTCGCCACATGTTCGACTACATCATCCGCCGCATCCTGTACGTCATTCCGATCGGGCTCGGGGTGACCATCCTCGTCTTCGCCCTGGTGCACATGGCGCCCGGCGACCCGCTGAGCGCGGTGGTGCCGCCCGATGCGCCGGAGGAGATGGTGCAGGATCTCCGCAAGGCGTACGGATTCGACCGCCCGCTCCCGATCCAGTACGCGACCTGGCTCGGGCGGGTGCTGACCGGCGATCTCGGGGTCTCCGTGGCGCGCGGCCGCGAGGTCGTGGCCGAACTTCGCATCGCCGTACCCAACACGTTCATTCTGGCCGTGGGGGGAACCCTGCTTGGATTCACCCTGGGGGCGATCTTCGGCGGGGTGGCCGGCTACTTTCAGGGGCGCTGGATCGACAAGCTCGCGACCTCCTTCGCGATCACGGGGGTCAGCGTGCCCCACTACTGGCTGGGCCTCGTCCTCGTCATCATCTTCTCGGTGGAGATGAACGTGCTTCCGTCGTTCGGGATGGGTCCGGGAGGCTCGACCGCATGGAAGTGGGATGCGGAGCACATGCGTCACCTCGTGCTGCCGGTGGTCACCCTCGCGGTCATTCCCATGGGCCTCATCACCCGGACGGTGCGGGCCACGGTGGCGGAGATCCTCAACCAGGAGTTCGTCCAGGCCCTGCATGCGAAGGGCCTGCTCCACCGCCAGGTCCTCGGGCACGTCGTCCGCAACGCCGCCCCGACGACCCTCGCGGTCATGGGCCTGCAGCTCGGCTACCTCCTCGGCGGCTCCATTCTGGTGGAGACGGTGTTCCAGTGGCCCGGCACGGGTTCGCTCCTCAACAGCGCGATCTTCGAGCGCGACCTGCCCCTCCTCCAGGGGACGATCCTCGTGCTCGCGATGTTCTTCGTGCTGCTGAACCTCCTCGTCGACATCATGCAGTCGTCGATCGATCCCCGGATGTCGCGCCAATGAAGACCGCTTCGGTCCTCGACGGGAAGCAGCGGGCAGCCGTCGATGCGGCCCAGGTCGCGGTGCGCTCGCGCGGCTACTGGGCCACGGTGGCGCTACGCATCCGCGACGACAAGGTGACGATCGTGTGCGGGGTCGTCCTGCTCGTCATCCTCCTCTCCGCCGCCTTCGCGGACCTCATCGCGCTCGCCGACCCCTACAAGGCGAGCATGCTCAAGCGGCTGAAGCCCATCGGGACCCCCGGCTACCCGCTCGGAGCGGACGAGATGGGACGCGACATGCTGGCCCGGCTCATCCACGGCGGGCGGCTCTCGCTCTTCATGGGGATCAGCCCCATCGTCTTCGCCCTCGCCATCGGAGGCAGCCTCGGGCTCGTCGCGGGCTTCCTCGGCGGGCGGATCAACATGTTGATCATGCGGGTGATGGACGTCTTCTACGCGTTCCCCTCCGTGCTCCTCGCGGTCGCGATCTCGGGCGCGCTCGGGGCCGGGATCGGGAACGCGATCGTCTCCCTCACCCTCGTCTTCATCCCGCCCATCACCCGGGTGACGGAGAGCGTGACCACCCAGGTGCGTTCCCTCGACTACGTGGAGGCGGCCCGCGCGAGCGGCGCCGGCAGCCTCACGATCATCCGGGTCCACATCCTGAGCAACGTACTGGGGCCGGTGTTCATCTACGCCACGAGCCTCATCAGCGTGAGCATCATTCTCGCGTCCGGCCTCAGCTTCCTCGGCCTCGGCACCGAGCCGCCCGAGCCCGAGTGGGGGCTCATGCTGAACACCCTGCGGCAGTCGATCTACGTCAATCCGTGGGTGGCGGCGCTTCCCGGCGCGATGATCTTCTTCACCTCCCTCACCTTCAACCTGCTGAGCGACGGGCTGCGGAGCGCGATGGACGTGCGGCTGTGAGCCGGAGCGCGGACCCTCGGAGCGGAGGAGCCCGGGACAGAGAATGGCGGGGCGATGGAGCGCGGGGCGCCGGAGGGCGGGGCGGCTCCGCGCCGCCTCCGCTTCTCGAGGTCCGGGACCTGCGCAAGCACTTCCCGGTGCGGGGCGGCGTCCTCAACCGCGCCGTGGCGTGGGTCAAGGCGGTCGACGACGTCGACCTCGACGTCCGGCCGGGAGAGGTGCTCGGCATCGTGGGCGAGTCCGGCTGCGGCAAGTCGACGACCGCGCGCCTCCTCATGCATCTCATCCGGGCCGACGCCGGGCACATCGCGTTCGACGGCGCCCGCGTGCAGGCCGACGATGCGGCGGGGCTGCGGGAAGTGCGCCGGCAGATGCAGATGGTGTTCCAGGACTCGTACTCCTCGCTCAATCCGCGTCTGCCGATCGAGGAGACCATCATGTTCGGCCCGAGGGTTCACGGGGTGCCGGCGGGGGCCGCGCGCGAGCGAGCCCGCGAGCTCTTCACCCTGGTCGGGCTCGACCCCGCGCAGTTCATCCGGCGCTATCCGCACGAACTCTCCGGGGGTCAGCGCCAGCGGGTGAACATCGCCCGCGCCCTCGCCCTCGAGCCGCGGCTGCTCATCCTGGACGAGGCGGTGTCCGCCCTCGACAAGTCCGTGGAAGCGCAGGTGCTGAACCTC
Source organism: Gammaproteobacteria bacterium (assembly GCA_965214795.1). Lineage (GTDB taxonomy): Bacteria > Pseudomonadota > Gammaproteobacteria > HK1 > HK1 > JAJDXW01. The sequence goes on from OZ243976.1 coordinate 224,974, forward strand.
CTGCTCGCCCTCCGGCGCGAGCTCGGGCTCACCTACATCTTCATTTCCCACGATCTGAACGTGGTCCAGTACATGAGCGACCGGGTGCTCGTGATGTACCTGGGGAAGGTGGTGGAGATCGGCTCGACGGCCGACATCTACGAGCGCATGCAGCACCCCTACACCGAAGCGCTGCTGTCCGCGATGCCGTCCATGGACCCCGACCGGCGGACCGAAGCCCCGCCGCTCACCGGAGACCCGCCAAACCCCATCAATCCACCCCCGGGCTGCCGCTTCCATACCCGGTGCCGGTTCGCCGACGACGTCTGCCGGCAAGCCGAGCCGCGACTCGCCCCGGTGAGGGGGGCGGACGGCGGCAGGGACGGCGGCGAGGGCGGCGCCGAAAGGGACCATCTCGTCGCCTGCCACATGCGGGTGGCGGGCTCCGGACACGGCCTCGCTACGGGCTGACCGGCCGATGAACACCCCTGCCCTCGCCGGAACCGCCGGTACCGCCGGGAGCCCGCTCGTCCGGGCCGAAGACGTGACGGTCCGATTCGAGAGCCGCGATGCCCCGGTGCAGGCGGTGAACTCGGTCTCGTTCACCCTCGACCCCGGCGAGGTTCTCTGCATCCTCGGCGAGTCGGGCTCCGGCAAAAGCGTCACGCTCAGGGCCCTGATGCGCCTCCTTCCGCCTCGCCGGTCCCGCCTCACGGGACGCATCGAGATCGGGGGTCGCGACGTGCTCACGATGAGCGAACGGGCTCTCGCCGACCTCCGCGGGACCGAGGTGGGGATGATCTTCCAGGAGCCGATGGTCGCGTTCGATCCGGTGTACTCGGTAGGACGACAGATCACCGAGACGATCATCCGGCACGAGGGAACGGGCCGAGCGGAAGCGACCCGCCGCGCGCTCGACCTGCTCGAGCGGGTACGGATCCCGTCGCCGGCGCGCCGCCTGCGCGCCTATCCGCACGAGCTCTCCGGGGGAATGCGCCAGCGGGCGATGATCGCCCTCGCGCTTTCGTGCCGACCGAGCCTGCTGCTCGCCGACGAGCCGACCACCGCCCTCGACGCGACCGTGCAGATCCAGATCCTCCTGCTGCTGCGGGAGCTTCAGCGAGAGCTCGGGATGGCGGTGATCTTCGTGACCCACGATGTGGGGGTCGCGGTCGAGATCGCGGACCGGATTGCGGTCATGTACGGCGGCCGATTCGTGGAGACCGGGCCGGTGCGGCAGATCATGCGCGACCCGCGCCACCCCTATACCCGGGGGCTCCTGACCTCGACCGTGCACGGCTCGCTCCGCGGGACCCTGCTGGAGGCGATCCCCGGTTCGCCCCCCGACATGACCCGTCTTCCCGCGGGGTGCGCGTTCGCTCCGCGTTGCCGCTACGCCGAGCCGCGGTGCGAGTCTCCGCCGCCCGCGGTCGAGCTCTCCCCGCGACACATGGTGCGCTGCGTCCGCGCCGAGTAACCGGCCGGGACCAGCGAAGACCAGCGAGGACCAGCGAAGCCGGCCCGTCGGAACACGCCGGCCGCACGCCATCGACCGAAGACGACGTCGAGACCGGAGAGCAGCAGTTCGAGCTTCGCGCACGCACGGGCAAGGGTGCTGCAACCGCTCGGCGACGAGTCGACGGGCAGCGCTCGGTTGGCAGTCTTCGAACCGGCCAAGGGCATCACCGTCGAAGTCATCGGTCCGTGGACCGGATTTTCTGCGCCTCGCCAACGCCCTTTCCGCACTTTATCCGCACGGCAGCCGCGAAAAGCGGTTGCTGGACGCCATGCTCCTGGCCGTGCCGAGGTGACGGAATGGCGCTCCTCATTGACAAACGACAAACCGGTGGAAACACTCTGCCGACAGACCGTCGGGTCCCGATTGACGCCGAGGTCGATCCGGCCGGATCGACGAAGCCCGGGAAAGAGAACCCAAGGAGAAAATCATGACCCAAGAGACCGACCTGCTCGATCGCATCACCGTTCGCCCGGATGTCTTCGGCGGCAAGCCGATCATCCGCGACATGCGGATCGCCGTGGAGCATGTCCTGGGAAAGCTGGCGGCGGGCGATACTGCCGAGACGATACTGAGTGAGTATCCGTTTCTCGAACCGGAGGACATCCAGGCATGTCTGATCTTCGCTCATCGTTCGATGGCCGGCGAGCATGTATATGATCGCATCACCATCCGAGAGGCTTCGTGAAGTTTCTCCTGGATGTCTGCGTCGCATCGCGCGTTCTGTATACGACGTTAACCGACCTCGGGCACGATGTCCTTTCTGCCCGCGGCGGATACGCAAACGCTTGGGACCAGGAATTGCTTGAACTCGCATACCAGGAAAACCGCGTACTTGTCACCGAGGACAAGGACTTCGGGGAACTCGTTTTTCTGCGTCGGCTTCCTCACCCCTGCGTCGTGCGGTTGGACGGTTTGACCGCTACGGAAGAAGCAGTCGCCATGCGCAACCTGATCGAACACCATGCGGATGCGATGCGCGAGGGAGCGATCATTGTCGTCACCGGCAGGCATGTGCGAATACGGCCGGCAACAAGCGCCGATCGCGACAATGGCTAGATATCCCTGATCATCACACTCGCATCCGGCGCCATGGTAGATGGCCGGTACGAACTCCTGTGGTACGCGGAGCCGGTCGGGGCCGAAGAAGCCGCGTTCGAGCCGGGTGTGTTCCTCCTGACCAAGGCCCGGAGCGAGACACTGCGGACGCCAGCGGCGCCCCAACCACAACCACAACCTGATACCGATACGACATCGACTACGACACCCGACCCTGACGCCGGTACCGGAGACGGAACTGATCCGGAACCGCACCCGGCCGCAACCCCGGTTCGACTGCGCGTGTCCGGAACGGTGCCCCCGGAATCGTGGAACCGCCTCGGCACGAGGGTCATCCCGAAGCTCCGGTCCGGCGAAGGCCTCACCGTGGACGTGGAATTCCGCGTCGAAATCATGGCATCCATGGCCGCATCCGTGGCGGCGGACCTTCGGCAGGCGCTCGCCGAACTCGATCTCGAAGAACGGGTAAGTGTCGAATGCCGGCCACGGGAACCATGACAATCCTGGTTGGAGGGCGGTGGAGGTGAATGACGATGAGAGCAGATAGAGATTCGATGTCCGGGATGGGTGCGCACGCGCCGGCCCTGGCGGGCGAGGAGCGTGGCGACGAGGCCCCCCGGGAGCTCGACCGCATCGCGGCGTAGCCCATTGGCCGCGGCGGCCAAGCTCGAGGCCTGCTCAGCGTGCGCCACCACCGCTTCGACGGTGTCGAGTTCACCGGGCAGCCGTGCAGCCAGACAGTCCGGCAACCGGCCGAAGGTGGTGTGGCTCTCGGGGCAGTACCCGCGAGCGATCCGCGTCCTGCGCGGGGTCTTGCGCGCATAGGTGCCGTGGCGTGCCAGAGAGCATCCCCCGTGGGGGTGATTCGGACACCGCTCGAGGGTTGCCGCGCGCCACGCCTCGGCCTGAACGTATTCCTCGCCGGTAAGCCCCGTCTCATACCGACGACCAGCGGAACCCGAAGCCGCTGGCGGTGGCGCTTGCGAGACGGCGGTTTGCACATGAATTATCGCGCGCGGAACCGCCTGCCGGCCGACTTCGTGCTCACCCGGTACCGGTCGCGATGCCTTGACCGGTGGCGCCCGACGCCACCCGACGCGTGACATAGGGAGGCCGCAGCGGAGGACTGCACGGGCGCACCCCGCCTGCCGCTACATGCGAGACCGCGACGAGGACGGCGTGGTGGGCGAATCGCGAACTCCCTCAATCGGTCCGTTCGAGGCAGCACGGCCGGCCACCTTCGGCGACCCGAGAACACCCCGACGAAGGGAGGAGGAAGCCGTGCAACGACGAACCTGGTCACGCACAGTCCCCAGCCCTGCCGCCAAAAGCGACGGGCTACCGACTTCAGAACCCTGAGATTCCATGGAGCCAGCCAGGTCGACTTTCCGCGCAATATCCAAGGTCCCGACTGGCGGCGACCGGAGCGTTTGACGCAGCAGCGGAGCCGCTGCTACGGTGCGCACCACGACGACAGTCCCTCGAGACGTGGAGGCCGACCCAACCGCCGAACCGAAAGCGCCGCATTGAACGAAAACGAAGTTGGACGGGTACGCGGACGTACCCTGACGGAACATCCCGGGTAAACACCGACGGACAGCGGGATGCCTTCCTTCTCGGGAGAACGTCATGACGAGAACGACTGGGACACCCCGGACCAAGGCCTCCGAGCTCCTCAAGCGCCTTCACATCATGGCGAAGGCTGGCGCGGTGGACGAAATGGAACTGAGACGGATCGAGCGCGACGCAGACAAGCTGCTCAGCGCCGATGCCTTCATGGGCCACCAGATCCTCGGCGCCTTGGCCGCACTTCGACAGGACGAAAAGACCGCCCGGGACCACCACCGGATCGCGCTGCAACTCGCACAAAACTCGACGGAAATGCAAAGTTTGGCACTATACAACCTCGCCGTATCGCTGAATGTCCTGGGCCGGCACGCTGACGCGGCCGCCCAGGCCTGGGCGGCCGTGGAAATCGGCAAGCCGACCGAGGACGACTTGGCCGAGGCAGCCGAACTTGCGATCTGGGTGGGGCGCATCAGCGACGCGGCCCGACTCATGGGCAAAATGGCCAAGGTCCATCGGCAAGCCCCAGCGGTGAGAGCACTCCAATCCGCGATTCAGCGCGGCGTGTTTACCGAAAAGGGACTCCAAGCGGCGCTCGGTGTCACCCACGAACTCATCAGGCGTGAGCACACCCGGATTCTCAGCGCAACGATCCATGCCGAAGAGACGGAAACGGACGAGTTCGTCATGGAGATCCATCTACGAGGATCGAACGACGTTGCAAAATGCATCGAAAACAAGTTCGACCAGCGAGCGATAGGGGATCCCGCTCTGGACGCCGATCCCGGTACAGCATTCGTGCCCATACTGCGCGGAGCAAGTCCTGGTGCCAGTTGACCACACCGATTTCCTCAAGGCTGCTCAACGGATAAGGCGAAACGACGGCGAGATCGACCGACGCAATGCTGCAAGCAGAGCCTATTACGCCGCGTACCATCGATGCCGGTCGATCGCTGAACGGCACGGCCTCGCAGGATCCAACTACGTCCGACACAGCACCTTGATCGATGTAATCAAACGGTCGCAAAAGGTCGAGGACAAACAAATCGTGAGGCACCTGATACGGTCGCGGTCGCTAAGGACGAAAGCGGACTACCACCTCGACCAGAACTTCACTGAGGCCGACGCAACGGATAGCCTCGGATACGCGACCCAAATCTTCGAACTCGCTGCCGAGAGCGACAGACGATAGAGTAAACGAGCAAGCGGCGCCACTCGCCGGTAAGCGCCAGCACCACAACGAAGCCGTGGGATCGTCCGGTCCGATCCACTAGTGTCCCAAGAATTAGAACAGTAATTTCAATTGGTTAGATGCGTCGCGGTCCTCCACCGGAATCTCAGGATCTGTAAGTAACTGTAATAATGGAACTTTCTCGAACAAGGTCAGGCTCAACACCTGTAGAATTGTGTGAAGATTATGCTCAATATTCAACCGCTTTTTGATGATCGCTACCAACAAGTACACTGTCACTGCAATCCAGATTTGACTTTTCACCGCGTTCTCCGAAGTACCCAGAAATGACTTGATGCGCAGGTGCCGCTTGACCCATTTGAAAAATAGCTCCACCTGCCACCGACAGCGGTATAACTCCGCAACGGTCTGCGCCGGAACTGCGAAGTTGTTGGTCAGAAAACTGAATGTCTTTTGTTTCTCCGTATCGTAATATTTGACTCGACGCAAGACCTGAGGATAACGTTTCGCTGTAGTCACACCGGTCAATACGATGGTCTGGTCGCAACGCAAACCCGTCGACTTGTCCACCGGTCGAGAGCCACAGCGCCGGTACCGAAGATTCGATTTGGCGCGGACGACGAAAAATGCTCCTGCGATATGAAGTGTATACAACCGCTTGAAATCCACGTAGGCCCTATCCATCACATAGAACGCACCGGGCTCCGGGACCAACCGATCGAGAACCTTGACGTCGCTCAGCTTGCCGTCCGAAATGTGTATGAAGGTCGGAATGTTGCCGCACAAATCTAATAACGTATGCATCTTGACCGCAGACTTGGTGGACCGAAACAGCGCCCAAGGAAAGACCGATAGACACAAATCGATCGTGGACGAATCGAGAGCATACACGGTACCCTCCAACTCCTGTCCCAGAGCTTCTTGTGCATACAGTGGGCGCGCAATGCGAATCAATGCTTGGGCAAACTCGGCATACATGCGCCAATCGCGCATCTTGTTGGCATGGGCCAGCGTGTTGCGCGACACAGGCCCGCGGATCCCCATGTGGTAGAGCTTGTTCTGGTGGGCACGCAAGCACACCTCAATATCGCGCAAGCTTTCCCGATGGGTCAATTGCGCGAATGCCATGCAAAGAAACTGATCAAGGCACGTGAATGACTTGATATAGCGATTACCTTGGTAACGTCGAATACATTGACGGAAGGTGTGCATCGGTAAATGCTCCATCACCTGCGAAAAAACAAGCTGGCCGGTGTACATACCCTGCTCCCCTGACGACCCAGGGTAAAGCCTGTTCGTAAACCTCCGCTCAGTTCAAGTCGATGACAGCCAGCTTTGAACTAATTTATGATATGAAACAATAGATTACAGTGACCGCTCCCGAGTTTCTTGGGACACTAGTGGGTCCGATCAGGAAAGCGTGCTACCGGCCCGATGAGCATCAGGGCATCAAGCCAAATCCGGGTGCCTTTGGCCCGGCGGAGGCCGAGGTCCTGCAAGCCCAAATCCGTCCAGCCGCTCGCGCGCCGCCCATGCAAGCCGGGAGGCGAATCACCTGCTACACACTCGTCGCCTTCAACAGCATCAGGGCCACGATCTTGACGGGCTGCAGACGCTGACCACGGCCGAACCGTCCATTGCATTCTGGCAGGGCCCGTCCCATCCCTCCTCTACGATCCAACCAAGTCGCGTAGAAGATACCAGCATCGGATCATGAAGGCACCTGGAAGGACCAGGAGTGAGCCGAAAAGAAACGCCAGACCAGCGGCAATCCAAGTACTCTGAACGAAGAAAATCACCGCGCCCAGAAACACAAGACCGATGACGAAACCCACAAGCGCCGCCGCAGGCTGGGACACGCCAAGTATCTCGGCAGTTGGAACAGCCTTGAACCGCAACTTGACTCCTGGGTGAACGATGTCCAACCACAAGCTGGGCTGTACATCCTGCCCGGGGGCGTTGAGGAAAGCGAATCGAATAAGCTGACCTCGATTCATAGTCGGAATAATATACTCACGAGTTGTGTTGTAGAGATTCATTTGAAAGGGAGTAGGCCCCCCGGCGGCGGTGTGCAAACTTTCTTGAAAACCGGGACTCCATCGGAGTCCTTGAGTCGTATCGACGACATCCGTTCGTTCAGTCAACAGAGTCGTGTCGTTTGTAAAGACCTTCACCACAACATCTTCGAAATCCTTGAGGCTGTCGTTCTTCAGTTCAACCGTCGACAAGAAGAGATTGCCCACCGGTTTCTGGTTCCAAGTCACTTGCACGTTTCCGAATATCGGATCATCCGCGGACATGGCAATCCGATTGTGATGGACGAAATAGCTGAACTTCCCACGCTTCTTCGCAATCCGGAATAGCAGAAGCGTAACAACGCCGCCGCACACGGCGGATGCTACTATCTCGGCAATTCCGGGGTCCAGCCAAGCGATGTCCACTAGTCTCTCCGATTGCATGCGATAGACGGTCAAGGCAACACACAGCATGATAGCTGCTGACCGAGCAAACCAGCCGGCGCGACGCCCCCACAAGCGATGCGTCTTGGCGAAGAGGGTCGACGATCACCGGTGATGTCCTGTCCACAGCCACCCTGGCCACTGACAATCCTCGCGATCGGGACCGAGGGCGCCCACCTCTGGGCGTAGCTCCTACACTCCGAGCGCGTCAGCCCCGAGACGACCCGAACCGAGCCGATGCACCGTAAGCGGGCAATATAGGCCGTGGTTGCGGGACGGCGACCAGTATGATGGCGGGTCGTGGTGGTGGGGGCCGATCTCGGAGCGCGAGGGGGCGTCGGCGAATAGCGATTTCCACCTCCGCGGGGTGAGTTCGATGGTCCGTTTGGCCGGATGCGCGCTGGTGCGCTGGAACACATCGACCAGACAGGTGTAGGGGTCGACCCCGTGCAGCCGGCATGTCACCAGCAGACTGTGGATGATCCCGACTCGCTGCGCGTCGACCTCGCTCGAAGTGAAGAGCCAGTTGCGTTTGCCGAGAGGAATCGGACGCAGCGCCCGCTCCGGATGATTCGCAAAGCTCCGACAGGAACAGATCCTCAAGGCGCTTTCGCGGCAGCGTCTCGATTACATAGTCTCTTGCCCGCCCCGCCGAATCCGGCACTGGATGTGCCGGTGGTCCACCCCTACCGTTACTCCGCAACGCGCGCTCGAGCCGATCAGCAAGGATATTGTGCTGCTTTGCGCGTTCCTCCGCGATGATCGCTTCAACGATGGTCGCCAGCTCCCTGCTGTCTCCCGACACTCCGGCCCGGACCAGAGACACAAGAAGATCGCTACGAGCCATCCTGGTCCCTCCGGTCCGGCTGATGCCGGTCCAGTTTCTCGACCGCAGCTTCAAGTAGCCAATTGTTGCGGGAGATCGGGACGTCCCTTTCTTCGATACACCTGTCGATCCGCCGCAGCAGCGATCCCGGCACCCGCACCGTAATGGCAACCCTGTCCCTTGCGTTCCCGGCTCGCGTCAAGTGCGCTCCATCCGACATGTCACGACCCGTTGCGTGCCCGTGGTGTCAAAGTGGCAGCATACTGACTCCCCTTCGCCCCTTCAACGAGGCGGTGCCCCGGCCCAGGACTATCCCACGCTGGCCGGTCATCCGCACCGGGTTGGCCGGAGCGCCCTCGTTCGTGCCCTCGGGGTGTCCTGCGGTTCCCGTGATGCAGCCGATCGGCCCGACCGCGCGCGGCGAGCCCCATCCCGGCCCTTCGTTTCCATCCGGAACCGTAGCGTGGGATGTCCCTGGTCCGCCGGCAGGGCCATCCGCAGCGCGACTTCGTGCTCCGGATTGCGGCTGTCGGGCTGGAGCTCGATGGTGCCGGTACCGGCACGGCAGAACCGCTTGACGACGACCTCGTCTCGATCCGCCTGGCGCACCCGATTGCGGATCGCCGAAGCGCAACCCTCGAACTCGTGGGCCAGCTCCCCGGGCGTGCGACCCGCGCGAACCAGCTCTACCACCTGGCACCGGTACTGCGGCGCGGACGGCGGTGGCTCTTCGACAGCGGAACACCTCCTCTGCGCAAGGTTCAGGTGCCACCAAACCGGGGCAGCTCCAACCGTCAAAGCGCGTCCTTCCCGCACTCTCTCCCGGGTTGGCCAAGGCTTCGGCTTGCCGGTCACCTGTGACCGGTAAAGTGCCCTTGCCGGCCATTTTTCGATGAAAGTGGCCGGCAAGGGCACTTTACCGGCCATGGATGACCGTCAAAACGCATCTCTCCCCTCGGCGATGTTCAGGAGGTCGGGAAACAGGAGAATGGCCCCCCGACGGCCGTTGCCGGCTCTCAGCACTCTGAGGATGCCGTGTTCGCGCAACGCGGCCAGAAGCCGTCGCGCCGTGCGGGCCGAAATCCCTGCATGGGTCACGAAGTCACCGCTGTTGAAGATCGGACGCTCGAAAATCCAGTCCAGGGTGTCGATGGCGTACCGGGAGCGGGTCACGTCCGCCACTCGACCCTTCATATCTTCATAGAGGGCGAGGATCCCCTTGGCCTTCGTCAGGTTCTCCTCGGCCTGCGCCCGCACCGCCTCCAGGAAGAACCGGCACCACCCGGTCCAGTCGTCGTCGCGCGAGACGGCGAGCAACCCCTCGTAATAAGCGTCGCGACGGGCCTCGAAATAGGCGCTGATGTAGAACATGGGCTGGCTGATGAGGCCGCACTGCCAGAGGAACAGGGGCACCAGCATGCGGCCCAGACGGCCGTTGCCGTCCAGGAACGGGTGCAGAGCCTCGAACTCGGCATGCAGGACCGCAAGCTGCACGAGCCGATCAGGGGCTTCATGGTGGACGTAGCGCTCCCATGCGTCCATGGCCGCGGGAAGCTTCTCCGCTCCGATGGGTACGAAGGTGGCCTCCTCGACAGCACACCCGGGCGGTCCGATCCAGTTGGGGATGCGCCGATACTCGCCAGGCGACTTGCCCTCGCCGCGCACGCCGGAAAGCAGCACCCGATGCGCTTCGCGGACGACCCGTTGACACATGGGCAGCTCCTGCAGCATCCGTTCCGCCTCCCGCATCGCGGCGCGGTAGTTGAGCACCTCGTGAATGTCCTCCCGGCGAGCGGGAGATTCCGCTTCATGTCCGGCCTCGAACTCCAGAACCTCGCCCATGGTGGCCTGGGTGCCCTCGATCCGCGAGGAAAGCACTGCTTCCCGAGTCGTCATGGGCGAGAGAAGCACCCGAGGGTTCGGAACCGCGGTGAGCACCCCGTCGTAACGCGCCACCGCCGCGACTGCCGGACCGATCAGCGGGATGAGCACCGGCCAGGCGAGGCGCTCCTCGGGTGGAAACCGTCCCTCGTGGTAATCGGTTGCAGCCACTTATCTCCTCCTTCGGAGTCCGACGGCCGGATCATGTCTGCATCCCGGCAAGCGATCGCAATCGCCGCAGGGGACCAGCGGGATCAGATCCCTTCCAGTCCGGATCCGGTGGAGGCGGGCAGTCCGGTCCAGCACCCATCACCCTGGGAAATCACCATTCGACATGAGCGAGCCGCCGCCGGGCGGCGGCCGCGAGGAACGCATCGCCGCGGCCGCCGACCTCTGGCGTCGCCAGGCGAACCTCCACATCCGCAAGACGGAATCCTTCCGGCCTCCCCACGCGGACAGGGTGGGCTTGCATGCGCGACCGCTTGTCCATGCCCCCCTTATCGCACATCCAGCGCGGGAAAGTCGGCACCACTTCCTCCGACACCATCCGCAACGCGCGGACAACGCCTATCATCCAATCCCCGTCACATTCCAAACAGAATCAGCGTGGGAAAGCCCTGTCGCCGTCCGAACGACCCCGTGCGCCCCGATGATGGATCTGTCATACAGCAAAGCAGGGGTCTCCGAAGGGGCCCCGCACCCTGCGGTCGAAACCCCAAGGGTGTTGACGACAATTTGTACATTCGAGCCACGAAGGTCAAGTTGGTGGCCGGAGCGTTGCCGCGTCCCACCACACTCATCCGCCCGGCTCATCCCTGGTTCCACGGGTCGATGACCTCGATTCCGCACCCTTCGAAATCCTTGGCGTTCCGCGTCGCGACGGCTGCGCCCCGGGCCCGGCCGATGGCGGCGATCTGGCAATCGAGTTGACCGATCGGCCGTCCTGCCGAGCGCCGCTCGGCGGCGATGGCCGCATAGGCTTCGGCCGCCGGACTGTCGAAAGGCAGGATACGCGTGCGGAAATACTCTCTGAGCACACCCTCGATAGTCTCGATGAGAGCGTCACGCCGTTTGCCTTCCGGCATGATGGCCGCACCGTAGCGCATCTCGGCTTCGCTGATGGCAGTCAGATAGATGCCGGCCGGGTTCTGGGCGGCAAGCCACGCTTCGACCTTCGGCTCCGGCGCGGGGAGTCGCAACTCCGAAACGATGTTCGTGTCGAGGATGATCACTGCGCCGCCTGATCGAAGGTCGGTGGGTCGCGCATGGGTTCGCGCGGGGGAATTTCGAGTCCCTCGCCAGCGAAGGGAGCGAATCGTGCGCGGATTGCGGCGGCGAGGTTCCGGGGCGGAGTGGGCTCTCCGACCACTTGGCGGAGTATTTCCCGCACTTCTTCTTCCATCGAGCGGCCGTGTTCGGCGGCACGGACGCGCAACCGGTGCTTCAGCCCGTCGTCGAGATGCCGGATGGTGATGCTGGCCATGGCAGTGCTCCCCCGGAATGCGTCGCGGGCATCGTATGCAACGATTTCATCGCAATCAAGGCCCCGTCCCGCCCTCACCCGGACGGACAAAGCCGATTCGCGATTGTCCGGTCATGCCACTACGGCCCCGGATCACGGCCGGGACCATTTGGCGCACGGATCGGTTCCACTTGCGGAAGAATGACGGCAGCGTCGGGCACGACGAGACGTTGTGCCATCAGTGTCCGCGTTCCCGTTCCTTTCGTATCCAGCGGACGGTTCCGGCGGACGTGACCGAACCACCGGCATTCCGTTGTCGATGCAGGTGACCTCCTCCCGCATCGCGGCGCGGTAGTCGAGCACCTCGTGAATGTCTCTCCCGGCGAGCGGGAGATTCCGCTTCGTGTCCGGCCTCGAACTTCAGAACCTCGCCCATGGTGGCCTGGGTGCCCTCGGTCCGCGAGGGAGGAACGCATCGTCGCGGCCGCCGACCTCGTCGCCGTCGCATACGCGGTTCATGGCGGCCGTCACCTCGTCGCCCGCATGGCGCGCAACGTACTCGTCGATCGCGGCTGCATACACTTCTCGCGGCGGGAGCGCCGTTCCCGCTCGGCCGGCCGCTCCGCGCGCTCGAAGATGTCGTCCGGAATGGATACGACGATCTTCATACCCGAAGGATAACCGGCGCGAGCAACGCAGGCGCGCGGGGGAGGCGGACAAGCGCCGGCAGATCCGCGGGACGTTGCCCGGCCCGCAACGGGCGGGCGGGGCGGGGTAATGCGAAGCGCGCTACGCCACCAGGCGCGAGGACGGAACGATGTGGCGTTCGGAGGGCAGGTGCAGGGTGGTTCGCTTGAGCCAGCGGAGTGCGGCGGGGTCGAACTCCTCCCGGCGGTGCATGAGGAACCCGTTGTCCCACATGACGACGTCGCCGATCTGCCACTCGTGGGCGTACACGAAGGCGGGCTGCGTCGCGTGGGTGCGGATCTCGGCGAGGAGGTCCCGGCTCTCGTCCGCCGGCCAGCCCTCGATTCCCGCCGCGGTCACCGGGTCGAGATAGAGCGCCTTCTGCCCGGTCACCGGGTGGACGTTGACGAGGGGGTGGGCGACGGGCGGGGTCCGGCGGCGAAGCTCCTCCGACATCGGCGCCTCGTCGTCATAGGTGGACTGGCGGAGGAGATAGTCGTAGACCACGTGGAGGGGCTCGAGGCGGCGCTTCGTCGCCTCGGGCAACGCCTCCCAGGCGAGCTGCAGGTTCGCCCACCAAGTGCGCCCGCCCGCGGGCGGCATCTCGACCATGTAGAGCATGCTCCCCGTGGACGGATTCGCGACGTAGCTCTGGTCGGTGTGCCAGTCGAGCTCGCCCGCGCCGAGCCCGCCGATGGACTCGCCCTGCCCGTTGCGCAGGTTGGAGATGTGGATGACGTCCGGGCAGTGCTTCGAGCCCCAGTCCGGGCGCACCGTCACGTCGAGCTCACCGAAGTTCCGGGCGAAGGCGGCGTACTCCGCCTCGGAGAGCGCCTGGCGGCGGAAGACCAGGACCCCGTGGCGGGTCCAGGCGTCGCGGAGCGCCGCGACCGTGGGATCGGGCAGGTCGCACCAGAGCTCGAGGCCCGACACCTCGCGCGCGAACCCGCCGTCGATGGGCCGGATCTCCATCGTCCTCAACCGTTGCCCGGACGTTGCCAAGCGGACCGGCCGGCTTCCGGGAGGCGTCCGCCATCCGGACCGAAGCGCGAGAACCGGCCGCGATTTCCCGAGTTGCGTTGCTTCAACGGGCATCCGGCGGGCTGCGGGAGCAACCCCGAGAGCGTCCGCGTCCCTTCGAGCACCGATTCCATCGGCCGCGGACACGCGGAAGAGCGGCGCATCACGGCCGCGTGACCGCGTTTCCGATCACCCCGTGCGGCGCGCGGCTCAGGCAACGCGCGCCGGAGCGGCGCGGGGGAAGGCGGGGGCGTAGCGGTGGGCGCTCTCGAGCTCCGCTCGGACCTCGGCGCCGGCGGCGGCCGGAAGGGGCCGAAGCGGCGGACGCACCGCGGCCCAGCCCGGATCGTCCCGGTAGTGGGCGACGAGATGTTTCAGGGCCGGGATCACCGGCTTCGCCTGGATGCAGGCGCGCATCGCGGAGACCTCCGCCTGGAGGGTATCGACGTCCTCGGAACCCGCCCGAAAGGCGTCGTACACCTGCCGGATGCGGCGGGCGTTGACGTTGCCGGTCGCGGTGATGCAGCCGCCGCCTCCGTGGCGAAGGTTGTCGAGGAGGAACGTCTCGGATCCCGAGAGCACCCGGAAGCCGGGGTACGCGGCGAGGAGCGCCTCGGAGCAGGACCAGTCCCCGGAGCTGTCCTTGAGCCCCACGACCACCCCCGGAAATGCGTTGATGAGCCGCCCGACCAGCTCCGCCGGGAACCCGATCACCGCCTGGGGCGGGATGTGGTAGAGGTAGACGCGAAGGCGCGCGTCCGCGATCCGGTCGATGACCTCGCGGAAGTGCTCGAACACCCCGTCGTCGCTCACCCCCTTGAAGTAGAACGGCGGCAGCACCATGACCCCGCCGCAGCCGGCCTCGACCGCGTGACGGCAGAGCTCCACCGTCTCCGGAATGGAGCAGAGCCCGGTCCCCGGCATCAGGCGGGCCGGGTCGATCCCCCCTTCGAGCAGCGCGTCGAGGAGCCGGCGGCGCTCGACGAGCCCGAGGGACAGCGCCTCCCCGGTGGTCCCGAAGGGGGCGAGCCCGGTGCATCCGTCCTCGAGCAGCCAAGCCGCGTGGTCCGCGAACCGGACCGGGTCCGGGTCGAGGTTCGCATCGTAGGGGGTGAGCACCGGCGCGATGACGCCGGAGAAGAGCTGGTCGTCGCCCATGGCGGTCGTTCTCCTTCTGCGCCGGGACCTTCTGCGCCGGGAAGCGGCCGGCGGCCCTGTCCAGGATCCCGGCCACTCTAGCGTCCGCTCGCTCCGGCGTCGAGACCGAGACGATCCGACCGTAGGACCGACTTGTTCTCCTGACGATATCGAATCCATTCAGGGAACTGTGTACGCCGGAAGCGCCCCGGGCGGATGCGGGCGGATGCGGGCGCCATCCCGGGGAAAGGTTTCCGGATCAAAACACGCATGGACGGGCCGGCCACCCCGTCGCGTAAAGGGTCCGGCGTCGCGAAGACGGCCTTCCTGGGTCTGTTTTCACAGCAAAGGGGCGGCGATGGCTGGCAGCCATCGTGGACCGCGGAGAACGAATTTGCCCCGGATCCAACCGCGCCGACCGCGCCGACCACGCCGACCGGCTTCGCGCCGCGAACGCCCCGTTTAGAATGCAGCTATCCTGCGGGCGCCGGCGCACAGGTGCATGCGTTGTGCATGCGCTGCACCGGGAGCACCGGGATTCCATGCACGAGACTCGGGAGCCGAGATGACCGTCAACTTCGCCATGATCGCCACCGGGCGGATCGCCGACAACCAGCTCGCCCCCGCCGTCGCGGAGGCGGAAGGGGCACGCCTGTGGAGCGTGCTCTCGCGCGACCGCGCGCGGGCCGAGGGCTTCGCCGCCCGCCACGGCGCCGCGTCGCCGGACCCCGCCCATGACGACCTCGACGAACTGCTCGCGGACCCCGAACTCGACGCGGTCATCATCGCCTCCCCCGACAAGATCCACGCCGCGCAAGGGCTGGCGGCCGCGCGGGCCGGCAAGCACGTCTTCGCGGAGAAGCCCATGGTGACGGACCGGGCGGACGGGCGCGCCCTCGTCGACGCCTGCCGCGACGCCGGGGTGAAGCTCGGGGTCGCCTTCCACATGCGCTGGCACGCCGGGCACCGGGCCCTCGCCGAGGCCGCGCGCGCCGGGCGCTTCGGACCGCTCCGCCACATGCGGGTCCTGTGGACCCAGCGCCAGCCGGACGCCTCGAACTGGCGCGCCTCGCCCGAGGTCGGGCGCTGGTGGAGCCTCGGCGGGGTCGGCCCCCACTGCATCGACCAGGTCTGCTGGTTCATGCAGCCCGAGGCAGGGGAGGTGCGCACCCTGCGGAGCGTCATCGACAACTCGGTCTTCAACAGCCCGCACGACGAGACCGCGGTCCTCGTCCTTCACTTCGAGAACGGTGCGACGGCGGAGATCTGCACCTCGATGCAGTTCGTCTCGCCGAAGCGCATGGAGGTCTACGGGGAGAAGGGGTGGGCGATCGCCGAGGAGACGTTCGGCTACGACGGGGACGGACGGATCCGGACCGACCGGGGCGAGTTCGAGTTCCCGGTGCGGAACCCCTACGTGGGGGAGGTGCGGGACTTCGTGCTCGCCGTCGAGGAGGACCGCAAGCCCGAGGTCGATGGCGAGGAAGGGCTCCGCAACGTCGACCTCCTCCTCCGCGCGGTCGGCGCCTGATCCGATTCGGGCCGGCTCCAGGGCTGATCCGTTACCGGAGGTCCTTCGGATCCAGCCCGAAAAAAATCACCGACTTTCGTCGCGAGGGCGCCAAGATGCCCCACGATCTCCCCACGATCTCATGGAGGAACGGACCGCACGGACCGAAACACGCATGGACGGGCCGGCCACCCCGTCGCATGAAAAGGTCCGGCGTCGCGAAGACGGCTCTCCTGAGTCTACTTTCACAGCAAAGAGCGCGTGCGCGCTGCTGAAGGCGTAGTCGACACTCATAGGTAGGTACTTAGGCTGATTGATTAGGGCTGAACCGGTCATAACAGCCTGCGACCGGCACCTGACATGCCCCACGGTCTGGATTTCCCGGTCTGAACGGCTTAAGTACCTACGTATGAGTCGACACTGGCGCGTGCGCGCGGTCGAAGCGGCTTGCGGGAGTACGGCCTGCTACCGCGAGCGGATGGGCGGCCGCAGCAGGAGGTCGGTGATTTTTTTCGGATCAGGGTTCGTTGATGCGATCGAGGGGATAGATGGGGCGGCGAACGTTGCGGAAGTGGAGCATGTCGTAGTCGGACGTGCACACCCCGGTCCCCGCGCACTCGATCACCTCGCGGGCGATGTCCGAGAACCCCGCCCGATAGTGGACGCGGCTCTTGAGCATGAGGAAGCGCCTGGTCCTCGGGTCGATCCCGAGGCTGAGGAAGCAGTTGAGGTCGTTCGGCTCGTGATGCCGGGAGATGACCACGATCTCGACCCCCCCGGTGTCGAGCACCACTGTCGGCCCCAGGTTCATCTCGACCCCGGTCGAGGCGGGCCCGAGATTGCGGAAGCGCCCTTCCGAGATGAGCTTCACCCGGCCCCGCACCTCGAGCGGCTCTCCGGCGAGGCCGATGGCGGGCATGTCGATCTTTCCGCCGAGCATCACCGCCGTCTCCGCCCCGATGCCGGCCGCGATGAGCTCGCGCACCGCGCCCGGATCGTGGACCGCGAACACCGCGACGTCTTCCAGCTCCTCCTCGAGGATCGCCCGGAGCACCGTCATCGAGTCCATGGTCCCGCCGGAAGCCGCGTTGTCGTAGTGGTCGAGCAGAATGACGGGGCCGTCCCCGCGGGCGGCGGGGTGACGCGCCGCCCGGCCTTCACCGGAGGCGGCGGCCGGGGCGGCGGCGGCGGATGCCCCGCCAGTGCCGGTGCCAATCCCAGCGCCGGTTCCGCTTTCGGCCGCGTCCTCCCCTGTACGGCCCGATTCGGCGCCCGCCGCACCGACGCGGGCTTGCGCCCCGGCTTGGACCCGGGCTTGGACTCGGGCCCGGGCGATGGATTCCCCGAGCGCCTCGATCCGGTAGACGAACGCCTCGCGGTGGACCCAGGCGAAGTCGAGGAGCTCGTCGCGCATCCGCTCCGCCGCCGCCCGATCGCCGTCCGTCACCACCACGCAACCGAGACCCGCGTTGACGATGTCCGCGTGCGGAAACCCGGTGAAGAGGCTCGCCGCGATGGCGCCGCCCTCCGCCTCCATCTCGCGCGCCCGCGCCTGTAGCTCGCGGTTCGGGAAGTCATCGCTCCCCTGGCGCATGACGTGGGGCAGCATGGGCCGGTTGCCCCACGCGGCGACCGGCCGTGCCTCGCCCCGCAGCATCGCGAAGATCGGCCGCGCCGCCCGCACCCCGGTCTCGCGGTAGTCGATGTGGGGATAGGTCTGGTAGCCGGCGGTGACGTCCGCGTGCTCGATCATCGCGGGGTAGAGGTTGGCGTGCATGTCGAGGGTCACCCCGATCGGGACGTCCGGCGCGACCTCCCGGATCCGCGCGAGCAGCTCGCCCTCCCCGTCCTCGTGCCGCTCCGTCACCATCGCGCCGTGGAGGTCGAGCAGGATCGCATCGCATCCTGCCGCCACCGACTCGAGGATCGCGTCGCGGATGTACGCGTAGGCTGCGGTCTCGACCGGCCCGCTCGGCGCCGCGCTCGCGGCGATGGAGGGCACGATCTCCGCCCCCGCCGCCTCCGCCACGTTGATGAACCCCGCGATGCACGTGCCGGTTTCCCGGTACGCGGCGAGCACCGCCTCTCCCGCGAGCGGGCGGTCCGCCCCTTTCGAGAACCGGGCGAGATCGGTCGGAACCGGCGAGAACGTGTTCGTCTCGTGCTTCATCATGGCGAGGACCACGCGGGTCATGCGGCTACCTCCACTCCATTTCATTCCATTCTGGTCCGGTCCGGTCCGGTCCGGTCCGGTCCGGTCGATACGATTCCATGGATTCTCTCAATGCCGGAGGCCGGGAACGTCGAAGGCCGCCCCGAAGCGCCGCCCGGCCTCCAGAAAATCGCCGTACTTCCGGTGGCCCGCGGTGTGGTGGGCGCAGGCGATGAGCACCCGCTCCGGGTCTGCGGTCCGCCCGCGCACGCAGTCTTCGAGCATGACCTGGGCGATCTCCTGGTTGTGCGGATCGTTCCCGGTGCGGCAGGCGGCGAGCGCGAGCCGCTCCACGAGGGGCGCCCGGTCCGCCCCGGAGTCGAGATACGCCTTCGTCCACGCTTCGCTCGCCTCGATGTCGAGAGCGACGTTGGCCTCCTCCAGGCGGTCGAGAATCGTGCCGGGGGCGAGCCGGTCCGCTCCGGCCGGGGCCTCGATCGCGACCGGCTGCACGTCGCCGGTGTGGGCTTGGTGGTGGGCGGTCCGCTCGAGAAACGCGGCGGCGAGGAAGATGAGCTTCACCTGATGGCGGTGGGCGAAGCGCTCCATGAACCAGCCGTGGGTGCTGACGTACTGGTAGCAGTGCTGGGACATCGAGAAATTGTTGGGGTTCCGGGTCTCGATCACGGTCTGGGCGGCTCCGATCCGGATCGCGTCGAGGAGGTCGCGGAGCCGCTTGCCGGCCCGGAGGAGCTCGGCAATGCGCTCGGTCCCGGCCGGCTCGGGCTCGCGGATGAGCTTGCGAACGAGGTCCCTCGTCTCCGCGGAGGTGAGCGGTTCCGCGTTGGCGACGAGGGCCCGCTCGCGCTCCGTCGTCCCGGCGTAGGGAATGGCGGAGATCCGATCCTCCTCGATGTACACCGTGATCGCGTTGCATGCCATCTCGTAGGTCGAGTACCAGCGCGGACCGACCGCCATGTCGAGGGCCCCCGCGTAGAGGATCGGGTGCGCGCGATCCCAGCCGATCGCGTCGCCCAGCTCGACGGTGGAGCGCGCCCGGTAGCCCTTGTGGCCGGTGGTGTACGAGCGGTTGTAGAGCATGCGGTCCTGAACGTCGATGAGCCCCGCGAAGACGAGCTCGGCGAGCACTTCGCGCCGGTGCTCGGGCTCTTCCATGAGACCGAGGAACGTCCGGTAGGCGTCCGAAACCTGTCCGCGCTGCACGAGGGTGAGCCAGTGCCCCAGCCGTTCGCGGAGCGAGCCTTCGAGGCGCTCCGGCTCCTGGTCCGGCCAATGGACCACCGGCGGGGGTGGCGGGCCGGGGGGGAGCTTCCCGCCTCGCGCGTAATGCCCCGGCGCCTTCAGGATCTTCTGGTTCCAGATGTCGAGCCCGGTCGGGATGTACCAGACGGTCTGGGCCATCGCGAGGCCCACCGCCTCCGGCGGCAGCATCTTCACGAGATTGAGGGTGGCTCGGGAGCTGAGGAGGCAATGGTCATTGTTGACGAAGTTGACGAATCCGTCGTCGATCCGCTCGTGGTAGGGCACGTGGGTGTAGGGGCCGTGGATCCGGGTCGCCTCGAGGAGCATCTCCTCAAGCGGACGGCCCTCCCGGAAGAGCTCGTAGTAGACCTCGCTCGCGCCCACCTGGTCGCGATCGAGGATGCGCTCCTCCAGGGCGGCGTAGCGTTCGGAAACGGATGCGTCTCGCGCGGCGGCCAGCGCTTCGCTCATGGCCATGCTCCTCCTTCAGGACAGGACACCGAGCCTTCGCTCCAGTCTGCCACCATTCCGCGCCGATTTGCCTCCAGGGCCACACGAATTCGCCGCCTCGACCGCCGCTGCCGCCCCCCGCTCCCGGATCATCGACGGCCTCGGCGCTTCGAGACCGCCCATTCCTTCGTCTCCCCGGCGAATCGCCCGCGACCGCAGTCGCCGCCCTTCGTCATTCCGAGGTGCTCGATCTCCAGCCCGCCCCAACGCTCGTTCAGGTACTCGGCAACGAGCCGGCGATGGCAGTGGTGGGGCTGGTCCTCGCTGCAGAGCAGGCAACCGTCGCGCACGACCTCCTTCGGCACGGTGGCCTCGATCCGCCGCTCTCGCATGAGGTCGAGGAACCGGGTTTCATACGTGTTCCAGTCGATCCGTCCCTGTCGATAGTCTCCCAACAGGTCCTTCGTAGGAGCCAGACCCGGAACGTGGACGTAGTCGATCCCCAGGAGCTCGCGAGCGAACCACGCGAGATCGTCCCTCTTGGCGAACCCGGCCAGTTGCGACCCGTTGTTGAGCCGCACGTCGACGATGCGCCGGGCCCCCGACTCGCGCAGGAGGCCGAAGAACCGGCAGGCGGACTTCTTCGTGAACCCGATGGTGGTGATCTTCATCGACCCCTTTGCTCCGATACGGCGGCGGGGTTGCCGACGGCATGGCCGACGCGCTCGGCCTGCCGTGCGACCGCCTCCGCGATCAGCTCCTCCCGCGGCTGTTGTCGGCGGAACAGATCGCCTTCCGGCTCGAGGTTGTGCCGAGCGAGCAACCGCTCCATTGACGCGGCGTGGGGCTCGAGTCGGCCGTCGGGGAGGATATGCATGACGTTCACCCCCCGCCCATCGAGCGCCCGCCCGACGAGCAGCGTCCGGTGGCAGTCGAGGGGCTCCTTCTCGGCGCACACGAGCGCGATGCGATGCTTCGCCGCGCCGCGCACGATGCGGTCGAGCCCGTCCTTGAATCGGTCCGTCCGGACGAGGCGATCGTACCGGATGCGCCCGGCCTGGTAGCTGTCGGGATCGCTCGAGCGGCCGCCGAGCTCGCGGCCGAGGTACACGTACTCGATTCCCCGCGCCTTGAGCGCGGCGGCGAGCGGTTCCCGGTTGAAGTGGGGATTGAAGCGGCTGTAGGGCGCAGAGCGCACGTCGGCCAGCGCCGTGACACGGTGCCGAACCAGCAACCCCGTGAAGGCCTCCAGCGAGTGGTTGGAGTGCCCGATCGTGAAGACCGTACCGTCATTCCCCTTCATCCCTACAGCCCGGAAATATCACCCGTTTTGAAACGGGCACGGCAGCACCGAAAAAAAGGCGTCCACTCGCCCGCTTCCGCCTCCGATCGTCCACTACCGAGAACGGCCAGACAAGCGCCGGGGGCGTGGCGCAACGCCACCGGCGCGCTGCCCGTTACATGACCCGGCGGGGTGTGCGGGTCGCCCCGATCCTGGGCGTTTTGACAACGGGAAGCAGCGCTCACCATTGAAAGACCGGCCACGGTGTCGCCTCCGCCGCTCTCGCTGTAGCGCCGCCGCAGTGCCGCGGAGAACTCGTCTGTTCAGCCACACCCCGACTTTCATGCTGCGGGGCGGCTGCGAACGAGCGGACCATGACCGTTTCATTCAGCCCCGCTTGTGCGTACAGGGCCGGGCCGGGTCGGGCAGCAGCCCGGGGCCTTCGACTCCTCACTCTCCGCATCCACGTCCTCGATCACCCGATACCACTCCCAGCGCAGCCCTTCGGGCTCATGCGCCCAGACCTTGTTCTGCCGGGCGTGGCAGCAAGTGACGTCGTCCTGAACGTGGTACCGAAGGCCGCTTTCCCTGATCCGCTTCGCCGCGGATTCGACCGCGGCGTCGTCGAAGACCTCGACGCCCAGATGGTTCAGGCGTTCGGGCATTCCCGGCACTTCGAACAGGACGAGCTTGAGGGGCGGACTGGCGATCGCGAAGTTGGCATAGCCCGGCTTCCGCTTCCGGGGCGGAACGCCGAACATCCTGGTGTAGAAGTCCACCGCGGAGTCCATGTCGCGGACATTGAGTGCGAGTTGAAGGCGCATCATTTCTTCTCCTCTCGATTACGCACGATCTTCATCCGGCTCGCCCCCCGGGTGAGATCGGGGTGAGATCGGGGTGAGATCGGGGCGAGATCGGGGTCGGAACGGGATTCCGCAGGTACCGGTGACCAAGCCGGATGCGGACGCGGATGAGAATTGCGCATCCTCCAGGGTCATCCCACGCCACGATTCCGGATGGAAACGGGGGGCCGGGACGGCGCTCGCCGCGTGCGATCGGGCCGATCGGCTGCATTCACGCGGCCCGCAGGCCCCCCCGACGGCACCAAGGAGGACGCTCCGGCCGACCCGGTGCGGATGATCGGCCAGCGTGGAAAGGTCCTGCACCCCCTCCGACCCCGATTTCACCCGACGGGATGGGAACATGAGGTTCATACGCAATCAGGCTTCTCCTTGGGCGGTCCATGCGGGGGCGCACACGACGACCCCTCGCAGCAGTGCTCGGTCAGAAATCCGAGAAGAGCGTTCATCGTCGGGAAGTCGGGGCTGTAGATGAGCGACCGGCTCTCGCGCCGGCAACGCACCACGCCCGCGTTCTTCAGCTCCTTCAGATGGAAGGACAGGGTGGCGCTCGGGATCTTCAGCCGTTCACCGACGACTCCCGCGGGGAGACCCTCGGGACCGGCGCGGACGAGAAGCCGAAACGCGTCGAGCCGGGTCTCGTGGGCGAGCGCACCCAGGATCGAAAGCGCGTCCATTCTTTCCATGGTTCGAGAGTATTGGAATCTTCAAAGTTTTGCAAGCAGCGTCCGGCCGCATCCGGGGTCGTCCCACGCTACGGTTCCGGACGGCAACAAGGGGCCGGGATGGCGCTCGCCGCGCGCGATCGGGCCGATCGGCTGCCTCCACGCGGCCCGCAGCCCCCCCCCGAGGGCACGAATGAGGGCGCTCCTGCCGACCCGGTGCGGATGATCGGCCCGCGTGGGATGGTTCTGGGCCGCATCGATCGCAGCGGCCCCGCCGCCGGTGGCGGGGTCGGAAACCTCCGTGGGTGGCGTGCGCTCGCTCGATCCGGCCGAGTGCACGGAGTGCATCGACGACGAACCCCCGGCCCGTGATTGGACCGGGCTCCTCACCCATGTGGCGGACGAGGGCGGTTTCGACCTCGCGGACTACCCGGGCGTGGTTGCGTGGCTCGATCGAGTCGCGGGGTAGCCGGGGCACGTGCCGATGAATCCCGCCCCGCGGGGCGTCGTCCACCCCACCGGACGCTGAGCCGCCGGGTACGAGCGGGCCTCCGCCGGGCCGCCCGCCGAAGGCGGAGCCTCCCTCCCGATCGGCGCGCGGTCCGAAGCGTTCCCGGCGTCCCTTGGCGGGAACGGGAGCCGGGCCCGCGGCCCGAACGCAACGGCGCAGGCGGTCAGTCGGCCCGTGGGGCACGGGGCGCGGGCAGCACCTCGACGATGGCGGCGGCGACGATCAGCATCGACCCCGTGACCTGGGCCACGCCGAACGGTTCGCTGGCGAACGCGGCGGCGGACGCGAGGCCCGTCACCACCTCCATCATCAGGAGGAGCCCGGCCCGGCCCGGGCTCACGAGCCGCACTCCCCACAGGATGCCGATCGCGCTCGCCACGCTCACCCCCGCCACCACCACGACGATCGCGATCGGTTCGACGGCGGCGGCCGGCCGCGGCCCGGCCTCCACGAACGGCAGGAGCGCGACGAGCACGGTCGCCGCGGTGCCGCCGACGAAGAGGGACGCGACGTGGGCAGCCGGGGGGGCGGCGGCGTCCTGGTGCACGCGGATCGTTCCGAACGCCCACGCGACGCCGGCCGCCAGCGCGAACCAGTCGCCGATATTGCGGGGCAGCGGCACGCCGCTCTCCGCGCCGAGCACCACCCAGAGCCCGCCGAGGCCGAGACCGAGCGCCGCGAGACGGGTGCCGGTGAGGCGCTCCCCGAGCAACAGCCGACCGAGCACCGTCGCCCACACCGGACTGAGATAGAACAGCAGGATCGCGGCCACCACCTCGGTGAGCGCGATCGCGATCGAATAGAGGATGAAGGCGCCGCCGGTGAGGAAGCCGGTCGCCAGCATCCGCGGCGTGCAGGCGGCCCGCGCGCCGGGCCACCGAAGGAGGACCGGAACGAGGAACCCGAGTCCCGCCACGAACACCCCGAGGGTGAGCCACACCGCGCCGACCCCGCGGGTTTCGAGGTATCGGACCGGGATCCAGTAGAGCCCCCACAGGGCGCCCGAAAGGGCGATCGCGAGCTCGGGAGCGGTCAGTCGAACGCGCGTCACGGAGGGGAGACGGTCAACGCGTCGCGCCGTGCTCGACGGGGGCGGGACTCGCCGGCCGCGTCAGCCGGGGCCGGACCGGCCGAGGCGGCGGCGGCCCGCGGCGGCTCGCGGCCACCCACGGCGACTCGCGGCCGCCCGTCCCGGCGACCCCCACCCCCGCGACACCTGGCCGCGGGCGGGTACCGGCGGCGGGGGGTGGGTCGGCCCTCGGGTCCGGCGCCGGCGGAGACGGCGGCCCGCTCGGCGACCGCCGGCGCGAACGGCTCGCCACCCCGGCCACCGGTCAAGCAGGACTGATTCGTCCATTCTAAAGGCGGTCAACGAATTCAAATGGTTGCGTCCACCGACGAACGGGTGACCCGAAGTCCGCGACGGCTGAAGAATCAGCGTCGAATCAAGACGATACGCTCATCGGTGGTCATCCGGAAAGGCCGGGAACGAATTGGTCTTGACCGGTCAGGTGTTGAGGAAGTTGAGCGGAAGACCGGGCCGCGGCCAGTCCGCCGCCACGAGCCGCCCCTCCCAGGAGAGGGTGACGTAGGCGGTCCTGAGGTCCGGTCCCCCGAAGCAGATGTTGGTGGTGTAGGGGTCGTCGAATTCGACGAACTCCAGGGTCCCGCCCTCCGGCTTCGCCACCGTGATCCCGGGGGTCATGAGGGTCGCCACGCAGACGTTGCCGGACGCTTCGACGGCAAGGGAGTCGAAGCGCCGCCAGCCGCCGTCGCAAGTGACGAGCCGGCCGCCGTTCAGCGAAGGCGGAAAGGGCTCCATCACCACCTCGCCCTCGGCGGTGATCGGATAGGCCCAGAGCCTCGCGCCCTCCGTCTCCGCCACGTAGAGGGTCTTCTCGTCCGGCGAGAGACCGATGCCGTTCGCGGTCAGGAAAGGGTGGACCACCTCCCGAACGAGGCTCCCGTCGGACCGGGCGTAGTAGACACCGCCCCGATCGATCTCGCGCTCGCGCACCTTCCCGAGGTCGGTGAACCAGAATCCGCCCGAGCGATCGAACACGATGTCGTTCGGACCCTTGAGGGGCCGGCCGTCGCAGGAGTCGTACAGCACCTCGACCGCGCCGGTATCGAGGTCCACCCGCTCGATCCGGCCGCTCACGTAGTCGTCCGACTGGCCGATCGAGCGGCGGTTGCCGTTCGCTTCCACCTGCCACCGGAACCCGCCGTTGTTGCAGACGTAGCACCTGCCGTCCGGTCCGATGGCCGCCCCGTTGGGTCCGCCGCCGATCTCGGCCACGATCTCCTTGCGGCCGTCGGGAAACACCCGGGTCAGGGTCCCACGGGCGATCTCGACCACGAGCACGGTGCCATCCGGCATCGCGATCGGCCCCTCGGGAAAGAGGAGGCCATCGGTAATCGTTCGGTACTGCGTCATCTGGGATTCCTCGGTAGCGGCATGGCTGGCCCACACGGGCCGGCGAGCCCGCGGCGCCGCCCACGGTCGCACGAATCGGGGGCGAATGGGTACGCGGCGCCGGGACCGTGCGCGACAGGATATCGGCAGCGGGTCGGGAGGTGGGGGTTCGGACGGCGAATAGCGGAGAGCCTCAACGGAGAAAATCTCGACGTGAGAAAATCTCGACGTTGACCCGTCACCTGCACTGTGGTAAGCAAAAGGGAACCGCCCGAACCTGTGACGGGGATGGACGATGGCCGACCCAACAGTCGTGACGCGCGACGAGCGCGGAAACTGGGGCCCGAACTACCTCGAGGAGCTGCCGGCGCCGATGGTCTGGCCGCCGCGCCTTCTCGGCACCCTGAAATGGTTCTTCGGCTGGCCCGGATACCTGTGGCCGTGGAACTCGGTGTTCCTGGGCTTTGCGCTCGTGGCGTGGTTCTTCTTCCTGCCACCCCTCGACGCGATGAAGACCTTCGAGCCGTGGTGGATCGCGCTCATTTTCGCCCGCAACCTCGGCCTCACGATCCTCTACTTCGGGGGACTGCACCTTTACTTCTACATGCTGAAGGGGCAGGGGACGGACTACCGGTACTCGACGAAGATGCCCCTTGCGCAAGCCAATTCGCGGCTGTTCGGCAGCCAGGTTCGCGAGAACGTGTTCTGGTCGCTCGCGAGCGGGGTGACGATCTGGACCGCCTACGAGGCGGTCACCTGGTGGCTCTATGCCAACGAGATGCTTCCGTACATCACCTGGGCGTCGAATCCGGTCTGGTTCGTCGCCCTCATCGTGCTGATCCCGCTGATCCGCGAGGTCCACTTCTACCTCATCCATCGCCTGCTGCACTGGAAGCCGCTCTATCGGATCGCCCACTATCTGCACCACCGCAACGTCAACATCGGGCCGTGGTCGGGGCTTTCGATGCACCCGATCGAGCATCTGTTGTATTTCTCGGGGGTCGTGGTGCACTGGGTGATCGCCTCGCACCCCTTCCACGCCATGTTCCATCTCTGCCACCTCGGCTTCTCGCCGGCGGCGGGGCATGCCGGATACGACGAGATCGGCGTGGAGGGCAGGAAGGGCCTCAAGATCGGCGCCTACATGCACTATCTCCACCACCAGTACTTCGAGTGCAACTACGGCGGCGACGGCCTCCCGCTCATCGACAAGCTGATGGGCACCTTCCACGACGGATCGCCGGAGGCCCACGACCGGATGACCCGCCGGCTGCGCGAACGCCGGTGGGCGAAGCAGGCGGCGTCCGCCTGACGGGGGACGCGCCGGTTCCGGCGCTCGACCGATCCGGACTGATCCGGGGCGACCGCGAAGCGATTCCCCTGGAGCGGCGGCTTCGACCGGAGTCCGTCGAGCCCCGCGCCCCGCCGGACGAGCCCTCCGGCGAGCCATGCCGGGCGGGGCTTCGGGATGGCGGCACCCCGGTGGACCGGATCCGGCGCCCGGCAGAGCGAGGAAAGACGAGGCGGAAGGGACGGTCGGATGAAGGTCAATCTGCTGTACGGGCGCGGCGGGCTCGAGGTGCGGCTTCCCCACGGGTGCAAGCCGACCGTGATCGAGAAGCCCCCCATGCCGGTCATCGCGGAGCCGGCCGCCGCGGTGGCCGCCGCCCTCGACGGGGGCGGACTCGCGGAAGCGGCGGCCGGCGCGCGCTCGGCCTGCATCCTCATCTGCGACGTCACCCGCCCGGTGCCGAACCGGCTGTTCCTTCGCCCCCTCGTCGAGCGCCTCGGGGGAGCCGGGGTCGCCTGCGATGCCATCACCGTGCTCGTCGCCACCGGGCTGCACCGGCCGAACCTCGGCGACGAGCTCGCGGAGGTGGTGGGGGACCCGTGGGTGCTCGAGCACGTCCGGGTGGTCAACCACGACGCGCGCAACGACGCGGACCACGTCGACCTCGGCCGGACCCGCCGGGGGACCCCGATCCGCCTCGACCGCCGGTTCGTCGAAGCCGAGGTGCGGATCGCGACCGGGCTCGTCGAGCCTCACTTCATGGCCGGTTACTCCGGGGGGCGCAAGGTCATCGCCCCCGGCATCGCCCACGCCGAGACGATCACGACCTTTCACAACCACCGCTTCATGTCGGACCCGTGCGCGGAGAACTGCGTTCTGGACGGCAACCCCCTGCACCGCGAACAGCTCGAGATCCTCGACCGCATCGGGGGCGCGCTCGCGCTCAACACGGTGCTCGACGACCGCCGGCGGCTCGCCTTCGTGAACTTCGGGGGCTGCCGCGAGAGCCACCTCGAGGCGGTCGCCTTCGTGCGCCGGTTCGCCGAGGTGGCCCTCCCCCGCCGGTTCACGACGGTGGTGACGAGTGCCGCCGGCTACCCGCTCGACAAGACCTACTACCAGACCGTCAAGGGGATGGTAGGGGCGCTCGGAGCGCTCGAGGACGGGGGCGACCTCATCGTCGCATCGGAGTGCTCGGAGGGGCTGGGATCGGCGGAGTACCGGGACGCCCAGCGGCGCCTCGTCGAGGCGGGGCCGGACGCCTTCCTCGCCGGGATCCGGGGCAAGGCGCACGCCGACATCGACGAATGGCAGACCCAGATGCAGACTCGCTCTCTCGCACGGGGCCGGGTGTCGCTCTTCACCGGGGGGCTCGCGCCGTCCGAACGGGCGCTCACCGGGGTGGGCTCCATCGCCTCGGTGGAGGACGCGATCGCGGAGAGTGTCGAACGCCACCGCGACCCGCGGATCGCGGTCATTCCCGAGGGGCCGTACGTCATCCCGCACGCGGCCTGAAGGCGGAGCGGCGGGACGGCGTCCCGGACCTCGGACGCCCCGGGCACCCCGGGCACCGCGACCGCCGGCTCCGGGCCGGTCGGATTCGCGCAGGCTCGTCGAGAAGATGGTCTGGAAGAATCCGGATTCGGTCTTGGAAGGAAGAGGGCCATGTCCGGGCCACGGCTCGAAGTCTCGCTGTATGGCGAACCGGTGCTGCAGGTGGACCTGGCCACGGCCAGGACTCCGCGCCGGACCGTGACGGTACTGAGCGACCGGTTCCGCCATTGCACCGCAGCTTGGCTCGACGACCGCGCACCCTCCCCAGAGGCCATCGCGCGCTGGCTCCTCGGGCTTCGCCCCGAAAGCGGAGCGAGGCGGGCCCAGGAGGTGAGGGCACGCGAGCGTCTGCGAGCCCACGAGGGCTTCAGCCTCGGGTACGAAGGCGGGCAGGCCGAGATCGTATGGGCCCTGCCAGGAACGGAATACGCGGGCGCCACGAGCTTCCGCTCGCTCGACGAGAAGGGTGAGAGCCTTCGGCCCTACCACACGACGCGCGATCCGCTCACGGCCCGCACGCTCGACCGCCTCCTCGGCCGGATCAAGCGCGAGATGGCGAAGGGCACGATCTCCCCCGGCGATCCGGATGTCCCCATTCCGACGAGCAGCGGAGCGATGCCGAAGGTCGCCCTGCACCTCTCGCGGGACGGCCGCTGGTACCTGCCAAGGCCACCGGAACTCGTGTCGACACACATTCTGAAGATCGAGGATCGCTCCGGAGCGTTCCCGGGTGAAGCGATCGCCGAGGCCGGGCCGGACGGATTCCAGCACCCTCGGCGCCCGGCGGCGGCGGCGGGTACATCGCAGGCGGCATCGTACCGGCATGGGGCGAGCGCTTCGACGCCGCCCGCTTTCTCGGCCGGTTCCACGCGAAGGGCCGTTTCCGTGCATACCTGAGCGCGATTCCGGTATACGTAGTGACGCATCCGCGTCCGGGACTGGCCGGGGCCGACTCTCTGCCGACACTCCGCACGCGCCATCCGGCCTGAACCCGTTGTTCTCCTGTTCCGGGAGAAAGTGCCGGCACTCCCGTCACGCCCGGTTACAGAGCGACAGGTTACGCTGGCCTATTTCGAGCGCCCGGGACTGTATCTTTCCTCCCAGAGATGATGAAATTTGCCGTAAGCGTCCCTGGTGTATTGGCCGGTTCTGATTGTCTTGACCGGGTACTCCGGCAGTTCCACCGTTACGCTGCACGCCCCGTCTGCGAAGGTGTGCCTGCGGCTGGCGAAGCTGAAATCCAGGTTGTCGAAGCCATACCGCTTCCGTTTATCAGGAAGGTCGGATTCGTCCTCCGGCGCCAAGTGCAGAAAAAATTTCGGCGCCCTGTCTTCCTCGTTGCAAGGCGCCTTTACATAGACGAGCTTGCGCCCAAAGCGATACACATCGAAATCGGCATCGATGATTCGCCTGTAGTCTCCGGACCTGTCTCCCAACGTCTTCGTCAGGATCCTCCCGCGATAGTCGATGAAATTCACGATGACGCGGGCTTCCGCCTCGGTAACCTCCACCCCGGACATCGACGTGCCCGGGGCGAACGCCTCCGGGTCCACGAGAAACCGCACCAGGCTGTTCCACGTCCAGACATGGTCCAGCGAGGCGAGCGCGTCCGAAAACTCGTAGCCTTCGAGGCGCCCGGCGCGCCGCCCGACCGCACCGGAGAGGCGGGGGGCGTCGCCCTGCTTGCCGGAGTCCGCGCCGTGGCAGGAACTGCAATGCTGCGCGTAGAGCCGCTCGCCGGGGTCCGCCGCGACGGCAGACTCCGCGACATCGGATTCGCAATGCGCCGCATAGACATCGCGGCGCTTCCGGGCTTCCGCGTCGCAATACTTTTGGGAGCGCCTCAGAAACGCCACCTTGTTCGAGCCATGCGGATACAGCAACGCCAGGCGGCCGTCCGGCATCCAGACCATGTCCCGTATCGAGTTCCAGATCTTGATTCGCTCGACATATTGTACTCGCTCGCCAAGACGGCGGATCCTGAATATCGACCGGGCCTTCAGCGACGCGACCAGCAGATCGTCCCTCCACAGGGGAAATGACCGCTCGTCGTTCACGACAATGGCGGAGGGGGCTATCGCCGGCACCCAGGCAAAGACCGGCGTCACGAAACCATCGTGCGCACCCACCTCTCCGTATTCGATCGTGGAAGGAACCTTGCGGCCGTAATTGACCCCGTAAGTGACATGCGGCCAGCCGTAATTGCCGCCGGGTTCGAGAAGGTTGAGTTCGTCCCCGGCTTGCGGCCCGTGCTCGGTGGACCACAGATTGCCTGCCTTGTCTCGCGCCAACCCTTGCGGGTTGCGATGGCCGAGAGTCAGTATTTCGGCTTCGCCGGTCTCGATTGCGACACGGACGAGCTTGCCCATATGCGAATCGGGGTCGTCGGACAGGGTCCGGGATCTTCTGGGATCCCTATACCGACCATCTCTTCCATGGTCCCCTATGGTGAGCAGCAGGTGGTCGGGGCCGTCCGTCAACATCTTCCCGCCGGATTCCTCGCCAACAAGCTTGGTTTTCAGACAAGGCTCTGCGTCGAATATCGTCCTCCACCACGGCGACACGGCGACCGTCTTCTCTCCGTCCGCAAAGGTGGCTTCCACAGTCGTCGACGACAGCCTGAACCGGACGCACTCCTCGGCAAAGTAGTGATGGCTGACAAAAAGCTCCGAGCGCCCCGGCGTCATTTCTTTCAAAAGAATACCTGCGACCCGAAAACGCTGCTTTTTCTTGTTTTCCCCAAAGGATTCGGTCGATTCCCAGCCCGACACGTTCATCGGAACCCTGCCGCGGAGCCATTTCACGTCTCCGCTCGCGTGAACCAATGCGATCCTTCCCTTCGCCGTTACGACCAGCAGGTCGTTGCCCAGGCTTGCGGCCGCGCCGCCGCTTCCATCGGATTCGCCGAGGCGGACGACTTCCGTCTCCAATGCGTAAAGGTGCGTCCTGATCTCACCCCCCGACTCGAGCGCCCGCACCGCCCCCCCCCACAACGGAACAGCGAGAACGAGTAGCTGGGCAAGGCGGAAATACGGCTGTATCCTGATGGTCATTCCGGCCGTCAATCCGTTGTCTGTCAATGATGGCATCAGACCTTAATTCCTTCCTTGAGTCAAACCTCTTCCCGAGGCGACCAGAACTCGGTGATTTTTTCGGATTAGAAGAGGTCGACGGTGATCGGGCAGTGGTCGGACGGCAGGCCGCGCCGCGGGTCGGCGTCCGCGGTGGTCCAGACGACCTGCCGGAAGGAAGCAGGGTCCACCCGCCGCCATGCCCGCGGGCCGAACACGAAGAAGTCGATCGGGTGGCGGTGGTAGCGCGAGGTCCCGCGCCAGCAGGCCGGGGGCTGGCCGGCGGGCAGCCGGTGGAGCTGCAATCCCGGCGGGTCGCGATCGTCGAGGGCGCGCCACAGGTGGTCCCGCGGCCCGTGGCGGTCCAGCGCCCGATTGAAGTCCCCCAGGACCACGAAGGCGGTGCCCTCGCGCCAGCGGGCGTCGATCCACGACTCGAGCGGCTCGATCTGCCGGGCAAGCTTCCGGCAGTGGCGGTTGCGGGGATTCTTCAGGCTCTTCGCGAAGCAGCCCGACTTGAGGTGGACGTTGAGCAGACGAAGGCTTCGTCCACCGCTCCGGACGGCGAGATCGACCCCCCACCGCAGCTCGTAGCGAGAACCCGATCCGATCCCGAGGGCCCGGTGGTCCCGCCTCACCACCCGACCGAACCTTCTCTTGCGCACCGCGAAGCCGACGTAGATGTCGTCGTAGCGGGAGTCGTAACGCCCGGAGAAATGGAGGTCGTAGTCACGGGCCGGGAAGACCCGCGCCGCGGCCCGTGGCCCGTTGACCTCCTGAAAGGCGATGACGTCCGCATCGAGATCGCGGGCATAGCGGGCGAGGACCCGGTAGTCGCTCTCGCTCCGCGCGACCGCGCCGCGCCACAGGGCGCCGCCCGTTCGCCAGTGCAGGAGATTGAGGTTCCAGCTCGCGATCCGGATCCATTCCGGCGGCGCGGGCAGCGACCCTCGCCGGGCGCTCTCCCGGTCGTGCGGGCGCGCCGGTGCCGGTACCGGCCCCGGGCCGGGCACGCCAATTCCTGCCGCCCTGCTCCACCGCGCTCCGGCCGGTACAGCCGGGACGGGAAGCCCCGACCCGGTGGCAGTGGCAAGTACCGCTCGCCCGGTGATTGTGGCAACCGTCCGCCGCCACCGCACCCGGATGAGCGGGTGCCGCGGCCGGAAACAGCGTGCCCGCAACCGCGAGTGCCGTCACGGTCGCCCGGAGCTTCGCAGCGGTTCTCGTTTTGGCGCCTGACTTCACCCCGAGCCGCATGCCGTCTTCTCCTTGCGACTCGCTCCGGGGCGGATCGGGGGGCCGATCGACGGCCGTGCCGGTCCGGCAGCGGAACCCGACGAGCAAAAAACGAAGATTGCCGGGAGCCTTCGCCACCGGAAGGCACTCGACCCATGACTGCTTTATTCTCTCTATTTTTACCAACTAATTCAACAAATTACTTCGATTTCGGATTTCTCCGCCCGAAATCGTCGTCAACCGAAGCAAGGGCTTCTGCATCAAGGAGCTACGCTGTCCGGCGGTTACCGGGGACGTCCGGGAACATATTTGCCTTGCGCTCGGTCAGCCGTACTTGAAGGGTAGCGAGCGGGCGTTCATATAACCCTGCGGGCCGATTCTGGACCACCTGATGACCATCTTGCGGAACGAGCGGTAGCTGTCCCAGACCTTCTGTGTGGTCGGGTCGGAAGCGCCGACCCCGCTGACGACATCGGAGGAGATCTCGCCGAGCTTGGCGAGCAGGCGATCGGAGAACTTGTGCAGCTTGACATCGTGCTCCGACACGAGCGCCTCGAGCGATGGCGGGTTCGCACCATCGTACTCGGCGGTCTGAATGTGTGCCTCGGCCTCGAGAATGGCGGTGATGATCTCGCGGTCCACGGCCGAGAGCTTCTCCCAGAACCGCTTGTTGAAAGCATAGCTCGCCATGGTTCCCGGTTCGTGGAACCCCGGCCAGTGGTAGTGCTTGACCACCCGATGAAACCCGAACAGGAGGTCGTGCCACGGCCCGAACCACTCCGCGCCGTCGAGGGCTCCGGACCGCAGGGCCGGCAGGATCCTCGCCGAGGGCTGGTTGATTGCGTTGACTCCAAGGGCACGCAGCACCTGTCCGCCGAGGCCGGGCATGTGAAACCGAAGACCCCGGAAATCGCCGATTCGCGTGATCTTCCGGTTGGCCCAGCCGCCCGTCCCGATCCCGGAGGAGGGGCCAGCGAAGGGCACCATGTCGAAGTCGGCGTGGAGTCCCCTCCAGAGCTCGTAGCCGCCGCCGTACATGAGCCATGCCCGTGCCTCGTGGTGCGTCATCCCGAACGGCACCGAGGTGAAGAAGTTGAACGCCGGGGTTCGCCCCGAGAAGTAGTACTCCAGTGAGAAGTACATTTCCGCAATGCCGTCCGAGACGGCGTCGAACACCCCGAACGCGGGGATCAGTTCCTCCGCATTGAACAACCGCACGGTCACCCGGCCGTCGGTGGCGGCGGTGATGCGCCTCGCGACGCGCGCCGCGGAGGTACCGAGCCCCGGGAAGTTCATCGTGAACGACGTGACGAGCTTGAGCTCCTTCAATCCCCGGGAGACGGCGGGCGCGGAGACCGCAGCCCCCGCCGCAGCCGCCCCGGCGACAGCGCCTGTGGTCAGGAATCGACGGCGCTTCATCGGACGACCCTCTGTTCGCATCCTCTCTCCGTCCCGCTACCCGCGCAGGGCGCTGTCCTCGGGTCCGATCCGCCGGAGTCGATGACGGGAGGTCACGCGGCACGCGCACGCCGCCGCCGCAGTCCCTCCCCGCAGCCGATAAGTATAATCACCCGACCCCGGATACGGGAAAACGAGGGAGATCGATGGCAGGGTTCCAGAGCTTCGGACCCGAGTTCGGGGCGTTCCTCGAAGATCTCCGCTCGAACAACGACCGGGACTGGTTCGCCGCGAACCGGGAGCGCTACGAGGAGACGGTGCGCGAGCCGGCCCGCGCGTTCATCCGGGCCATGGCTCCGGCCCTCGCCGCCATCTCCCCCCATTTCCGGGCGGACGATCGCAAGACGGGGGGCTCTCTGATGCGCATCCATCGCGACACCCGTTTCTCACGCGACAAGACGCCGTACAAGACCAACGTGGGGATCCAGTTTCGCCATGCGCTCGGCCGCGATGTCCATGCGCCGGGGTTCTATGTCCACTTCGAGCCAGGGAGCGCGTTCCTCGGGGCGGGGGTGTGGCGGCCCGATTCCACCGCGCTCTCCATGATCCGCGCCCGCATCGACGAGGAGCCGGACACTTGGCGCGGGGTTCGCGACGACGCGGCGTTCGGGTCATCGTTCCACCTCGGTGGGGAGAGTCTCAAGAGGACCCCGCGAGGGTTCGCGAAAGACCATCCGCTCGCGGAAGACCTCAAGCGAAAGGATTTCATCGCCATCCACGAATTGACGCCCGGGGACACGCTCGGGCCGGCGTTCCCGGACCTTGCGGCCGCCCGGATGCGCAGTGCCGGTGCATTCGTGCGATTCCTTTGCGAAGCGATCGACGTGCCCTTCTGAGGGCGGGACGGAGGTGCCGTCCGGTGCCAGCCGCCCGCCCCCGAACCGCTGCCGCGGCTCCCGCGGTCCGATGAGCGATTTCGACGCAATCGTGGTCGGGGCGGGCATCGTCGGTGCCGCGGCCGCATTCGCGCTCGCCCGGGAGGGCTCCCGGGTAGCCCTTGTCGACGCCGCTCCGGCCAGCTCCTCGCCGGGCGGGATGAGGGGGGCCAGCCGGGCGAGCTTCGCCTGGATCAACGCGACGGCCAAGACCGACCAGGAGGACTATCACCGGCTGAACGCGTGCGGAGCCGAGCACTACCGCGCCCTTGCGCGGGAGCTCGGCGAAACGCGCCTCGGGCTCCACCCGGCCGGGATGATCGCGTGGGCCGACCCGCACGACCAGACGCGACGGCGGGCGCTGCGCGCCCAGGTCGCGCGGCTGCGGGAGTGGAGCTATCCCGTCACCCCCCTCGACACGGACGGCCTGCGGGCGCTCGAGCCGCACGTCGCCTTTGCGCCCGGCGCGGAAGGCTTTCTCGCCTACGGCGACGCATGGCTCGATGTTCCCCGCGCCGTCGACCTTCTCTGCGAGGAGGTGCGGCTCCGGGGAGGAACGGTGGTCGCCGGCGAAGGGGGGCGCGTTGCCGGGCTCCGGCGCGACGAAGCGGGCGCGGTGCAGGGCGTCGAGGCCGGCGGCGAACGGCTCGGTGCCCCGGTGGTGGTCGCGGCCCTCGGCCCCGATACCGAGGTCGTCCTCAGGGCATGGCTCCGGCCGGGAGAGCTCGGCAACCGGGCGTTCCTCGGGCGCCGGCCCGGGCTCCTGGTCGACACCCCGGATACGGGCCCCTTCCGACTCGTCCGCCACGTGCTCTACACGGGGGACAACGCGCTTCACATCCGGCCGGGACCCTCGGGCGGCCTTCGCATCGGCTCCGAGGACGCGGACCCCGAGAGCGAGGCGCCGGACGACGCGGCGGCGCGAGCGAACGCTCTCCTCGCCCGTGCCCGCGCCCTGCTCCCCGCACTGGGCGGGGAGGCTCCCGTCGAATCGCTGGCCCGCGAGTGCACGGTGCGGATCGGGGTCCGGCCGGTGCCGGCGGACGACCGCACCGTCATCGGCCCGGTCACCGGCGTCCGCGGCCTCTACGTCATCGTCACCCATAGCGGGGTAACCCTCGGGCCGTATCTCGGGCGGCTCGCCGCGGAGGAGATCACGACCGGGAGGATGCCGGGGCAACTCGCCCCGTTCCGCTTCGACCGCTTCGCCTAACCCTGCCCGTGCCCCACATCTCCTCGCTGGACTTTGAATATGAATAATTCATATCAATTCAATTACTTGTAATCTATCTGCCCTATCTGCCGATGACTGCCCAAGCCAGACTCGTCGGGCCTCGGCCGCATCGGGACCGTCCAGGGACTGGTTTGTCACTCGATGCGCCGTTCACGGAAAAAACAAAGGGCCGGAAAACAATGACTTCCATGATACGCCGCGCATGAAGCCCAGCGGGGAGATGTGGGGCACGGGCAGGGCTGGTGCGCTGTCCCGGAGATGCGCATGGCTCCGTCAGCGCAACGTTTCCGGCGGGAGGACAGGACGATTCAATGGGCCAGGGTCCGGACACCGGAGCAATTCCGGCGACGTTATCCGTGGGACGGCACACCGGGACCGCAGCATGGAGATTCCGGCCGAGAAACTACCCGGTGTCCGTCAGCCGCCGGCGGGCGCTGGCGCGTGCTCGTGCGGCCTCGGGGGGTCGAAGCGGTCGATTTTGCCCTCGAGGCGTGCGAGCCGTTCGCCTTGGCCGATTTGCCGTTCTTCCAGGCGGCTCTGGCCGGCCTTGACATCGGTTTCGAGGCGGCTCTGGCCAGCCTTGACGTCGGTTTCGAGGCGGCGCACGTCCGAGTGCAGCCAAGCGATGAGGCCGACGTTG
Source organism: Gammaproteobacteria bacterium (assembly GCA_965214795.1). GTDB lineage: Bacteria > Pseudomonadota > Gammaproteobacteria > HK1 > HK1 > JAJDXW01. Next base: position 262,226 of record OZ243976.1, read on the forward strand.
AGGGCGGCGAGCGCGATACCGGTCCCGACGATGGTGAAGGCTTCGGGGCTCATGTCATGAGAGACGTCTGTCCTGATCGAGCTTACCACGTTCGCGGTGGTGGACTCGGGCGCGAGCGTCGATACCCGGGCTGACGACGGCATCCGGTCGGCCCGACCTGCCGCGCCCCCCCGTGCGATGATCCGAGCGGCGGGGCAAGGGGGCGTGGAGCGACACGAGTCCGAGCCGCCCGGAGGTCGAATTGGCGTACGCAATGGCCGCGCAGCCGGAGATCGCAGCCGTCCCCGAGCGACTGAGCGCGCTCGCGCTCCGCTTCTCGGGAATGGACGGCATCGGGGTGTCGTTCGAGTTCTTCCCTCCCCGGACGGAGGAGATGGAGAAGACGCTCTGGCGTTCCATCCTCCGTCTCGCCCCGCTCGAGCCGAGGTTCGTATCCGTCACCTACGGAGCCGGCGGCAGCACCCGCCACCGCACCCACGCGACGGTGCACCGCATCCTCGCGGAGACCTCCCTCACCCCGGCCGCCCATCTCACCTGCGTCGGCGCCTCACGCGAGGAAGTGGACGAGGTGGCGCGCGCCTACCACGCGGCAGGAGTCCGTCACATCGTGGCCCTGCGCGGTGACCCTCCCGAAGCCGGCGCCCGCTACGCGCCGCATCCCGGCGGATACGCCCACGCCGTCGATCTCGTGGCCGGGCTTCGGCGCATCGCGGACTTCGACCTCTCGGTTGCCGCCTATCCCGAGACCCACCCGGGCGCCCCGAGCCCGCAGTTCGACATCGACTATCTCAAGCGCAAGCTGGACGCGGGGGCGAGCCGGGCCATCACCCAGTTCTTCTTCGATACGGAGCTCTTTCTTCGCTTCCGCGATCGGATCCGCCGAGCCGGCATCGAAGCCCCGCTGATCCCGGGGATCCTGCCGGTCACCAACTTCGGCCAGGTCGCCCGCTTCGCGCGCCTGTGCGGGACAAGCGTGCCCCTTTGGTTGAGCCGGATCTTCGAGACGCTCGAGGACGACGCGGAGGCGCGCAAGCTCGTGGCGGCGATGGTGGCCGGGGAGCAGTGCCGGCTCCTCGCCGCGGAAGGGGTCTCGGACTTCCACTTCTACACCCTCAACCGCGCCGATCTCACGTTCGCGATCTGCCACATGCTGGGCCTGCGCGCGGCAACGGCTCCCCCAGATCCCCCAGCTCCGTAGAAGAGCGCCGTCCCGGCGCACGAATCGGTGCGGATGATCGGCCAGCGCGGGAAAGTCCGGGCCGCCCGGCGGATGTGGCCAGCCGGCCGGGGGGCGACTCAGTGCCACGCGCGGGGCTTGCCGCGGACGCTGATGCGCCACAGCAGGCGAGTGTTGCGCTCGTCCCTCGCGGGCTCGATGGGGGTCCCCGAGTGCAGGGTCTGCGTCGTGTCGTAGATCGCGATATCCCCGACCCGGTACTTGTGGCGGTAGATGAACCGTTCCTGGAGCACGTGCCGCTTGAGGTCCCGCAATATCGTCGCACCCTCTTCCTCGTCCACCCCCTCGATCGCGTAGGGGGTGCCGGCCACCCCGTAGAGGGTCTTGCGGCCGGTGACGTCATGGGGCCGGACGATGAGGTGGCGGACGGCCGGCACCCGCTTCACCTGCTCACCGGTGATAAGAGGATTCGCGACCGCCTCGTCTCCCTCCCCGCTGCTCGCGCCGTAGAGGTGCCGGGCGTAGCGTCCGTCGAGACGCTCCTTCATTTCCTCGGGCAGCTCGTCGTAGGCCCTCTTCAGGTCCGCGAGCTGCGTTTCGCCCCCGACCTCGGGGGACTTGATCGAGAAGAGCATCGTCGCGCTCGACGGGATCGCCTCGTAGGACTGGTCGGTGTGCCAGAACGCGGCGCCGTTGCGCACCGCCTCGTTGTCCTTCCATTCACCGCCGTAGTTGCCGATCGCCATCATTTCGGGATACCCCGGCATGCGCAGATGGTCGAGCACGTGCGGGATGGGCTCGCCCCACCAGCGGCCGAACTCGAGGTACTGGTCCTCGGTCAAATGCTGGCCGCGAATGACGAGCAGACGATGTTCGTGCACGGCGTCGGCGAGGGCCTTGAGCACTTCTTCGCCGAGCCCCCCGGCGATGTCGATCCCGACCGCCTCGACGCCGAAGCTCGCACCCTCAAGCCGGTTGATCGAAAGCATGTTCACTTCTCCTTCGCCGGCTTGCGCGGCCGGCGATCTCGCCCGTTCCGTTTGTTTCCGGCTCCTGCCCGCGGTCCCTGCTCGTCCCGATTGTAGGCCATCTTCACCGTCGCTCCGAGTGGCATCCCGGCCACCCCGGAGAGCACCGCCGGCCGGCGCCCCGCGGCGACGGGCTCCGTGCCGCCCCGCCGCGGCGGGGCTAGGCCTGCCCTGTCCTCACAAGTGGGGCTGAACAAACAGACCGTCGTGGTGTTCGATCCACGACATGCAGCACCAGAACTTGGTTCGATGACTTCGCGGCGACGGCCCGCGAAGCGCAAGCCGAAATCACCGAACGTCTGGATGGCATGTACGGCGGGGAGGGGTGGACTTGGTGCGTGATCACAGTGCCGGATATCGAGGGCGAGGGCGACGGCCCGAACCTGTCCGGCGGCACGACACTGGCCGCCACGAACCTCAATCCCGAAGGCCCGGGCATCGTGTTCTATCCGTTGGGGAGGGTTCATGCCCGTTGGGTTGGGATGGATGCCGTCGATCGCCCCCCCCATCCGCTCGCGCCGTATATCCGCGCCTGGCAACGCCAGCCCCATGATGCCGAGCCCGAGCGCCGGAGCGACAAGCGCATCCTGCCGCGGATCGTCGCGGGCCACACCCATCCGGATCGGGCGCGCGGGACGCTGTTCGGCGGATTGCATGAAGGGCGCCAGTCCGCCCCCCCCCCCCCCGCAAATCGACCTGCCGTTTTGGGAGGGTATTCCTGTCGCGAAGCGATGTCCGGTGCTCGACCTGTTGGACGGCGCCGGGGTGCCGGTCATGGCGCAAGGGCGCGGCGCCCCCTTGGTACAACGGTTTATTGTGCGGATGATGGCGAGCGTCGCGCCGGATGACCGGCGGTTCGGTAGCGTGCGGATGGTTTTGACCGTCAGAGAACTAAAAGATGGACTATGGCCGCGTGGATGGCAGCGTGGCCGGGACTGGCCGAAGCTCCGCGACATGCTGCTGCATGTGCACAACTACTCTATCGTCTACCCTGGACGGACCGGAGAATCCCGGCGCTTGTTCGCGGTGACGATCGCGGACATGCCGGATTACGACCACCCACGGTTGAAGGACCATGTGGTCTCGGTGGTGAACTTTCCGGCAAGCCCGGAATCGAAATCCGGTCCGCCGATTAGCTTGTCCGACCTGGATGCGCTGTCCCTTGACTCCGCCCCTCGCTATCGTAGCTTCGTCGCGGGGAACTCGCTGCCGTGGCAACCGGGAGTGACTCGTGTGCGGGCGCCGCGCGCCGGCAACCGATGGGTATGGACCCACGACCACACGCGCTATCCCGTGCTTACTTCCGCGGATCGGCGACGGCTGGCTTTCGGGCCGCACGACGCGAAGAACCGCACTCATGCGGATGTGGATGCCGCGTGGCGCGACCCGCCCGGGTTGGTGGTGGTTGCGGAGCGGGCTGTGGACCCGGTCACGGGTGCGGTCGGATGGATCGTGGTTCCGAAGGATGCGGCGGCCGTGATTCGCTGCTCGGGACCTACCTGACCGGGGAGCTGAACTCCCCGGTCAGGTAGGTGGACTCGTAAACGGGCCGCGGGATTACGGCCGGCTCTTGGGGAGCCGCCCCGAAGACGAAGTCGGTCGGGGGCGCGCCCGCGTGAGAGGGCACGCCCCCGACCGACGAAGAGAACGCACCAACCCCGCGCCGACCGAAGCGCGAGGGCATCGGGGGCGCTGGCCATCGTGTGTTCCGTGGTTGCGGCGGACGGTGCGGGGCGGTGAGTCAGTCGGCCGCGGCGCTTCGTTCGTCGAGACGCCCTTCGACGTGCGACTGGCGTTCGGCGAGCCGCTGCATTTCGGCGCGGAAGTCCGCCATCGCGGACCGCCATTCCGCGATCGCGCGGTCGAACCGGTCCTCGACTGCACGCCGGTCCGCATCGTGCTGCGCATCGGCCGCGCGCCGATCCGCATCGATCCGTGCCGTGGACCGCGTGATGAGCATGGCGAGCGCGACTCCAACCGTGACCCCGGTGCCGATGATGGTGCCGATGATAGTGCTGGTGTCGCCTTCCATGCGGCGAACCGTAGCACGCCTTTACATCGGCTATACCGAGGGTGTCGGCGGGCGGTGGCGGCGAGGGCGGGTCCGTGCTCCGCCGTAGTGCCGTCTCACGTGCCGCCTGTCGTGCCCGGAGACGTGCCGGGCAGGGGTAGCTTGACTCCCGAACGCTCGCCCGTGGCCGCGTGGCGCGGCCTGGGGGGCGCAACCCCGCGCCGATCGAAGCGCGAGCGCGTCGGGGCCGCTGGCCGTCGTGTGTTCCGTGGTTGTGGCGGACGGTGCGGTGAGTCAGTCGGCGGCGGAGCGTCGTTCGTCGAGACGCCCTTCGACGTGCGACTGGCGTTCGGCGAGCCGCAGCATCTCGGCGCGGAAGTCCGCCATCGCGGCCCGGAACTCGCGCATCTCGGCATCGATCCGCGTGGTGTCGCCCTTGATGAGCCGGGCGAGCGCGAGCCCGACCACCACCACGGAGCCGATCACGGTGACCACGGCGCCCCCGACGGTGGCGAAGAAGGTGAGGGTGTCGACGTCCATGCCCGGAACCATAGCACGCCTTTACATCGGCTATACCGAGGGTGTCGGTGGGCGGTGGCGGCGAGGGCGGATGCGTGCTCCGCCGTAGTGCCGTCTCACGTGCCGCCTGTCGTGCCCGGAGCCGTGCCGGGCAGGGGTCCGCCCGGTGCCCGAACGCTCGCTCCCGGCCGCGTGGCGCAGCCTGGGGGCGCGATCCCGCGCCGATCGAAGCGCACGTACCCGCACGGATGCCGCCCCTGTCGCGCGGGCGTTCTCCATGCGATATCATCGCGGCATCGCATGGTTAGGCATGGCCCGGCTGGTCCTGCCCTGTCCCCACTATTCGTGCTGGACAATACCTTCTGCTTCCTGTCGTCGCTCGGCGATGCGGTAGCCGAGGGTGGCGAGGGAGGGCGCTCGTATCCGCGCCACAGGAGCTGTTGTCCGGGCGGGGGGTCGTGTTTGCGATTCTGGTAGCCGCCGAGGATGGCGACGAGGAGCACTGCACCGGAGAGGTTCGATGGGGCGGGCAGCGCGCTCTGGGCGGCATAATCGTTGAGGAAGCGCAACTCCACGTCGCTGAACAGGAGTTCGGCGTCGCATTCGGGCACTTCGCGTCCGAGCAGGGTCATGAGCATCAGGCGCCACGCGATGACCGCTTGGATGGTGATGGCGCGTTGCAGCCGCTCGGCGGTGCGGAAGGCGAGATATTCGGCGCGGCACCCGGACTTGAGCACCCGGAAGAAGTCCTCCACGCGCCAGCGCCGCAAGTAGTATCCGATGAGTTCGACTGCGCGGTCGAAGTGGTCGATGTCGAGGCTGGTGAGCAGGAACCACTCGATCGCCTGCTCGCCTTCGGGCGGTGCGCACTCGCGCACATGGACCGCCGAGACCGTCACCGGCTCGGCGCCTTTGATAGTGGCCGGCAGGGTGGAGTTGCCCCGGTTTAGTGGACACCTGAACATTGTGCGCAGGAGGTGTCTACATGTCGAAAACCCATTCGCCTTACGCGCCGGAGTACCGGCGCCAGATGGTTGAGCTGGTCCGAGCGGGTCGCACGCCCGGGGAGCTCGCTCGTGAGTTCGAGTGTTCCGCGCAGGCGATCCGCAACTGGGTTCGTCAGACGGATCGCGACGAGGGCCTTCGTGAAGACGGTCTGACGACGGTCGAGCGTGAGGAGTTGCGGCGGCTTCGTCGGGAGAATCGTCAGCTTCGCGAAGAGCGCGAGATCCTAAAAAAAGCCGCGGCCTGGTTCGCTCGGGAGAGCGGTTCGATTCCGGGGAGGTCTTCGAGCTCATGAGGGCGAACCAGGCCCATCATCGGGTGGCCACGATGTGCCGGGTGCTGGGCGTCTCCCCCAGCGGGTACTACGCGTGGCGCGGTCGCGGGCGTTCTGCTCGTGCGAAGCGTGACGAGGAGTTGCGGGGCACGATCCGGACCATTCACCGGGATTCTCGTGGCACCTACGGGGCGCCTCGGGTGCACGCCGAGCTGGCCGCCAAGGGGTGGCGTGTGGGCCGCAAGCGGGTCGCTCGGCTGATGCGCAAGGCAGGCTGGGCGGGAGTGAGCCGGCGCCGCGGTACGCGCACTACGCGCGCGGAGCCGGGCCAGCGTGCGGCCCCGGACCGGGTGCAACGTCAGTTCCGGGCCGACGCGCCGAACCGGCTGTGGGTCGCCGACGTGACCTATGTGCCGACCCGAGCGGGGTTCGTGTACCTGGCCATCGTGCTCGACGTGTTCAGCCGCAAGGTGGTGGGGTGGTCGATCGCCAATCATCTTCGCACCGAACTGGTGCTCGCGGCGCTGAACATGGCCCTGGCACAGCGCCGGCTCCAAGGCGAGGTCGTGCATCATTCCGACAAGGGGTCGCAGTACACCTCGCTCGCCTTCGGCAAACGGTGCCGGGAGATGGGGGTGGTGACCTCGACCGGCTCGGCTGGTGACTGCTTCGATAACGCGATGGCCGAGAGCTTCTTCGCCACCCTCGAATGCGAGCTCCTGCTCCGGCGCGAGTTTCCAACTCAAGTCCAGGCGCGCATGGCCCTCTTCGAGTTCATCGAGGGCTGGTACAACACACACCGTCGGCACTCCGCCCTGGGTTACCTCAGCCCGAATGACTTCGAGCGCGCCGCCGCGAAGGCCGCCAGTGGTGCGACCGGCAACGATGAGCGTCTCGATCGAACCGACCGCGAAGCCTTCCCCAACGGCGAGCCGGGGATCCCGAACCACCCTCTGAGGGAACCCTCAACTCCCGTCTGCGGTAAGATTCTCCTTCCACCGGCCTTCGCCCACCCCCATGCAGGAGGCGAAAGCCCTCAACCGTCCACTGAAACGGGGTAGCCCCAGGGTCAGGGTGCGATAATGGACTTCCGCGCGCGCCACGCGCGCACTGCGTGCGGGGCGGGGCTGCTTGCGGCTGGCCTTGGGCCGCTTGGTCTGGCGCGCGACCTCGATCTCGACGTGTCCGGCGGCCGGGGCGTTGCGCAGCGTCGCGAACAGCTTCGCGCCGCCCTGGTCAAGACGCCGGTCATGCTTGGCACGCACCAGCACATCGACCCGGGCGTTGCGGCGCTGTGCATCAAAGATCTCGAAGCAGTCCGCCTCCCGGTCCATGACGCTGACGACGCGGGTGTTGCGGGGGAGCTGCGAGGCGGCCTGGCCACGTCGTGCAAGCCGTCGAGCCAGCGTTGGGTCTTGTCCGCCGAGCCGCCCGTGCCTGGCTCGGTGTCCTGGTTGGCCGATAGTGCCTGGTTGGGGTCTTGCTCGCCGGACGCCTCGCCCCCCGGCGGCTCATCGAACTGGCAGCGCAGCACCCCCAGGGGCAGCCCCGTGGCGTTCACCGCAAGCGTCAGATGCAGGTGCAGCCCCCGGGTCTTGGCCGAGGTCTGATTGCGTCCGATGATGCTCAGACCCTCGCGGCCCGGGCGCGTCGCGAAGCGCAGGTCCGTCCCGTCCTGGATGCACAGCACCGTGTCGTGCGCACCCATGCGCTCGACGGTGCGTGCGCGATGCGGCGCCACGATGTTCGCCGGCGTGACCTGCGACTCATCCGGATGGTCAATCAAGCGGTAGTAGCCTTTGACCGCCGCGCGGTCCACGGCGCCAGTGAATGCACGGCCCGGACACCGAGCGAGCAACGCGGCGCTGTGAACCAGTCGTGCAGACAGGCGTTTGTCTCCCAATGGGGCGCCTCCCAGCTCGTTCGCCGCCCATTGTGCCGTGTCGAGGCCTTCGCCGGGACGCAGCGCCGCCGGCGCATCGAGCGGTGCCACGCCCAGACAGCGCCGCCAGTGCGAGGCCAGCTCGTAGAGGTACACCGATTTCACCGTGCGGGCCCCGTCATGGGCGCGGTCGCATCGTCCACGCCCTGCGGTGTGGCCGACGCAGACGAAATTCGCCGCCTGGAAGCTGACGCCGGCGTGCTCGGGCTCGACGAAGGTCTCCACAAGGGTCACACATTGCTATACATGAAGGCACGCCACCGCCGGAGGGTCTGGAGCCGGTCACGATTTGCCGTCCCAGGCACCCGTACAACGGTGCGCCGGTCACAGTCATCGGCTTGCGCAATGCGGGCATCCGCGGTCCGAAGGCGAAGCTGCGGTTGCCCGACGGCACGGTGTGCTGGCTGCCGCTGTCGTGGACCAGCTTGGGCGCGGCGCCGGCTGACGGGTCTGGGCTGGCTGGTGCATTGTCCGATTTTGTCGCACTGCGTAATCTTCTCGCCATTCTCGAGGAGCGATGCGGAGCGGTGGATGGCGCAACAGCAACGGGAACTGCCGCTGCTGACGGTGCTGGCGTGGGAGGAACGGTGGGAGCGCTGGTACGCGGTGCCGCCGGACAGCCGCCAGCGTCTGGTGCGGGAGCTGGCGCGTGTGATGGTCCGGCTGGCGGACGCGGAGAGTCGCAATGAGCACGACGAAGATTACGACCCGGCATCTTGAGCGCCAGGCGGTCGTGTATGTGCGGCAATCGACGCCGGGTCAGGTGCGCAATCATCGTGAATCGACGGCGCGCCAGTACGCTCTGAGGGAGCGGGCCCGGGAGTTCGGCTGGCCTGAGACCCGGATCAGGACGATCGACGCTGACCTTGGCCACAGTGCCGGCGCGCATGCGAAGGGCGCGCGCACGGGCTTTGACGAGCTGTGCCGCCTGCTCGCCCGGGATCAGGTCGGGGGCGTGTTCGGGCTCGAGATATCGCGCTTGGCGAGGAACACCGTGGAGTGGTTTCAGCTCCTCGACCTGTGTCGCACGCACGATGTGGCGCTCATCGAGGACAGCCAAGTGTATTTGCCGAACAGCGACGATGACAGCCTCATTCTGGGCATCCGAGGGACGATGTCGGCCTCGGAGCTGTCGGTGCTGCGGGCACGGATGGAAGGTGGACGGCGCAACAAGGCATTGCGCGGGGCGCTGTACTGGCGCGTGGCGGGCGGCTTTGTGCGCGAAGGGGATACCATCCGCAAGGATCCGGACCAGCGCGTGCAGGCATCGATCGGTGCGGTGTTCACTGCTTTCCGGGAGGCGGGAACGGCGCGCCAAGCGGCGGTGGTGTTGCGCGACCGGGAGATCAGCGTGCCGGTGCGAGACCACTCCAGCGGTGCGTTGCTGTGGCGGCCGGCCTCGTATAGTCGGACGCTGCGGATTCTGAAGAACCCGGCCATGGGCGGCGCCTATGCGTACGGGCTGCGTCGCGGGCGCAGACGTGACACGCCGTTGCTCGCGGTGCACGAGCAGTGGGAGGTGCTGCTGCCCGAACGCCATGAAGGCTATGTAGAGTGGCAGGAATGGCTCGAGATCCAGGAACAACTGGCGAGCAACCATTCTTGTCGCGACGGCAGCCGGGGGCCTGCGCGAGAAGGTCCCGCGGTGCTGCAAGGATTGGTGGTGTGCGGTCATTGCGGCTACGGCATGGCGGTCGATTACAACGCGAGGGGGTGGAGCTATGTGTGCGGCGTCGTCGACCCCACGAGCCACCAGAGACGAGGTTGCTGTTCGATGGGCGGCAAGCGCCTCGACCGCGAGGTGGTGCGCCTGTTCCTGGAGCTGGCGACGCCGGGTGGTGCGCAGGCGGCGGTGCAAGCGGCGGCTGACGTGGCCGAGCGCGCGGATGCGGACCTGCGCCGCTGGGAGCAGGCGGTGGAGCATTGCCGCTACCAGGCCGGGCTCGCGGAGCGCCGCTACCGGCAGGTCGATCCGGACAACAGGCTGATCGCGGCGACACTGGAGCGCGAATGGGAAGCAGCGCTGGTGGCGCTTCAGCAGGCCGAGCAGGCGCTCACGACCGCGCGTGCCGAACAACCGCCACCCCCGGCGCCGGAGATGTTCGCCGAGCTCGGCTCATCGCTCGAGCGAGTATGGGACGGGCCGACGACCTCGAACTGCGACCGCAAGCGGTTGCTCGGCTGCCTCGTGGAGCAGGTGACGATCGAGCACCACAAAGAGGCGGGAGAGTTCGCCGTCACCGTGCACTGGCGAGGTGGGCGTGTCGACGACCTGACGTTTGCAAAGATCGTCCCCATCGTGCAGCCCAAACGCACCGACGAGAGCACCCTGGACCTGGTTCGCAACCTGTGCGCTCATTACAACGACACAACGGTGGCGATCCTTCTCAACAAGCAGGGACGGCGCACCGCCCACGATCTGCCGTTCACCAAGGATCTGGTCTACAACCTGCGCCGGTACCATGACATTCCCGCCCATGTGCCCCCGACCGAACCCGGCGATGGGGGAGCGCTCAGGGTCGCCGATGCCGCCCGCGAGCTCGCAGTGACCGAGACAACGCTGTACCGCTGGGTCCACGCAGGACTCGTGCCGGTCATCAATCCGGGCGTCGACGGGGCACCGTTGAGGGTGAAGATGACGGACGCACTTCGCGCGCGTTTCCGTGCGCAGCCGCCGGAAGGATTCGTGCCAGTGCGGGTCGCGATGCAACGCCTCGGGGTGAGCCGACAGACGATTTGGAACCGCGTCAGGACAGGTGCCCTCGCTTCATGCCACGTCACGCATGGCAGCAAGCGCGGCCTCTATGTGGAGATGGCGCATGAGGATACGCTTGCGTTGTTCAACGCACCGTGTGCACAGCCACAGGGATGAGCGGAAAGGGTCAACGTGCCGTCCCGACGACACACCGCAGCATTGCCCGAGGGCGTCAAACGTCATGCACAGGCAGCCTCAAGCCCATCTCACACGATGTAAAGGCGTGGGCAGGAAAAATCCGAATTTCGGCAAGCGCCGGATTTTCATCACTTTGTTCAGGAACCCAGGGTTCCGCAGTATGGAGTAGCAGTACAATGCCAAAGCTTCCACCAGCCACGGGCGGTAACCGTAGCTGGTCTGGAAGTCTGCCCCGACCCGGCGCAGCACCCGCCCCAACACATGGCTGGCCAGATGCCGGCAACGCACCGCGGGGCGGATGAGGAATCGGCTCAGGCACACCACCCGGTGCAGATGCGCGGTGCGTTGCCCGTCGCTCCACCCCATCCAGGTATCGCGCGCGCGAAGATGCAGCGCCGAGGCGGACCATCCGACCGCCCCCAGCCACCCATGGGCCGACCCGACGAGATAGCGGATCTGGCAGCCGACGAAGGTGGTGGTGCCTTGCGGATGCTCGGTGGCGAGCAGTGTGTTCCACACCCGGCGCTGTGCCTCGTCCTGGACCCTGACCAGGGTCAGCCCTTCGACATCGCGCACCTCGCCCGGCACACCCACCGGTGCGGGCACCGGCGCATCGAGGCAGCGCGGCGAGGGCCGATGCACATGGGGACGGGGCGCAGGCAGTGCAATGTGTCGCTGCGTCTCCAGCACCGAGAGCGCTTTGAGGCACCCGGTGAGCTGAGCCGACCCGCGGGCATTGATGAATCGGAACTGCGCGCAGACCTCGCGTGCGAGGGCGGCGCGGCTCCGGCAAGGGCTCTGTGCCACAATGCGCTCAAGGCGTGCCCGGGCCTCGGGGGCGCGCAGCGTCTGGAGGATCCGGTTCTGGAGCTGCATGTCGTGGATCGAACACCACGACGGTCTGTTTGTTCAGCCCCACTTGTGGGGACAGGGCAGGGCTAGCGACCTGAAGCTCCAGGACCTGTATGCTGGCCCGGATCGCCGTTCCGCCTCGTTCACTTCCATGCTCACCGTTCCCATCCTCGACATCACACCAATCCGCCGCGGCGATTCCGCGGGGCGACGGACCCTTGCGCGTGGAATCGACCGGGCGCTCCGGGAGATCGGATTCTTCGTGGCCGTTGGACACGGCGTTCCCAGGTCCGAGACCGAAGAGACCATCGAGGTGAGCAAGCGCTTCTTCGACCTCCCCCGCGAGGAGAAGAGCAAGGTCGCGAATCGGGGAACGCCGTTTCGGGGCTACGTCGCGTTCGGCGATGAGAACCTCTCGTACACCGAGGACGATGCATCACCGCCGGACTGGAAGGAGTTCTACACGATGGGGCGCCCCGATCGGTCGGCCCCCTACTTCCACCGGCCAGACCTCGCGGCTACGTTCAAGCCGAACGTGTGGCCCGCCGGGATGCCGGCATTGCGCGCGACGATGGAACGCCACTACCGATCGATGGAGCAGCTCACGACGACCATCATGCAGGGGCTCGCGCTCTCCCTCGGCCTCGTCGAGGACTTCTTTTGCGACAAGCTGGACCGACACGACAGCACGTTCCGGGCGGCGAACTACCCGCACCAGGACCGTGCGCCCGCGCCGGGACAGCTTCGAGCGGGCGCGCATACCGACTATGGAGCGATCACGTTACTGGCGAGCGAGGATGCACCCGGCGGGCTCCGGATCCGGACCCGCGACGGCGCCTGGGTGGACCCTCCGGTGTCACCCGAAGGATTCGTCGTCAACATCGGCGACCTCATGATGACCTGGACCAACGATCGCTGGCTCTCGAATCTTCATCGAGTCGTCAACCCACCTCCGAACGCCAGCGGCTCGACCCGCCGGCTGTCGCTGGTCTATTTCGCCAACTGCAATCCGGACGCGCGCATCGAGTGCCTTCCAACGTGCATGGGCCCGGGCAACCCCGCGCGCCACCCACCCGTCACGGCAGGCGAGCATCGAAGGATGAAGATCCGAAAGTCGGTGCTCAGGCCCGCGCCGACGTTGGTTCCGGGAACGTCCTGAAACCCGCCGGTGCGCGTGCGCCGGGACCCCGCGTGGCTCCGCCCTGCGGGGGACTACCCGTCAGGCGGCACGCAGCACCCGGCCCGGCCGGGCCCCGGTCGAGCGCGCCCCGTCCCAGATCGCCTCGCCGTTCGCCAGCACCAGATCGATGCCGGCGGCCGGCTGCGCGGGCTCCTCGTAGGTCGCCCGGTCGATGACGGTGGCCGGGTCGAAGACGACGAGATCGGCGGCGGCGCCCGGGCGGACGACGCCGCGGTCGGTGAGGCCGAAGCGGGCGGCGGGGAGCCCCGTCATCTTGTGAACCGCGGTCTCGAGCGGGAACAGCCCGAGCTCGCGCGTGTAGTGGCCGAGAACCCGCGGAAACGTGCCCCAGAGTCGAGGGTGGGGCTTCTCGTCATGAGGGCTCCCGTCCGAGCCGATCATCGAATGGGGGTAGGCGAGGATGCGGCGCACGTCCTCCTCGTCCATCATGAAGTAGACCGCGCCGGCCGGCTGGAGCCGGTCAGCGGCCGCGAAGACGTCCACCTTCCACTCGGCCGCAATCTCCGCGAGATCGCCACCGGCCGTCTCCGGGTACGGCTCCGACCAGGTGATGAGGATCCGCGCCGAGTCCTCGATGAGAGCGGGCAGGAGCACCGACGAGCCGGCGGTGTACGGATAGACGTCGAGGCCTATCTCCTGATTCCCGCGGGCGTCGTCGAACTTGCGAAGCGTCTCCCGAGTGCGGCCGAAGTTTCGCGGCCCTGCGCACTTGTGGTGCGACACGACCACCGGAAGCCTCGCGCGGGCGCCGATCTCGAACGTCTCGTCGAGCGAGTCGAGGACGTGGTCATGCTCGTCCCGCATATGGGTGGCATACACGCCGCCCGCGCGTGCGGCGACTTCGGCGAGCGCCACCACCTCGTCCGTTGGCGCCGCGCGGTTCGGGGGGTAGAACAAGCCCGTGGAGAAGCCGATCGCACCCGCCGCCATGCCTTCCTCCAGACGTTCCTGCATCACCGCGATCTCGGAATCCGTCGCCGGCCGATCGAGGTCATCCATCACCCCGGTTCGAAGGGTCGCGTGGCCGACCAGGATCGCCGTGTTGATCGCGGCGGGCGCCCGCTCCAGCTCGGTCACGTAGGATTCCACGGTCGGAAAACGCCACCACTCCGGCCCGCCGAAGAGGTTGAGGGGCGGCGGGGTAGGACGACCCGGCGGAAGCGGCGCGAGGCTGGACCCGCAGTTTCCGACCACTACCGTAGTCACCCCCTGGCTCGCCTTGCACCCCATGCCGGGGTCCGAGAGGAGGGCGCGGTCGTCGTGGGTGTGGACGTCGATGAAGCCGGGCGCAACCGCCCTCCCGCGCGCATCGATTTCGCGGTCGGCCGCGACCGCGCCAAGGTCGCCGACCGCCGCGATGCGGTCTCCGGAAACGGCGACGTCGGCGGGGCGCGGCGGCCCCCCGGTGCCGTCCACCAGCGTGCCGTGACGGATGACGACGTCGCAACGCTTCGGCGCTTCGCTCATGGGAAGGCTCCTCGATGACGCGGACGACCCACCCGCAACGGGCAAGATCGATCAGCGATAGCTCATGCGAAGGCTCGTCTTTCCGCTCAGCACGGCGAACCTTCCGTTCTCGATCGAGGTGATGGGCTCGAACATCGTCCGCCCAACCAGCTCTCCGCCCACATAGACCGCGCTCGCGAGGTAGATGGCGGCGCCAAGCTCCCCCCGCTCGCCGATCGCCGGGTCCGTCGTGGTGACTCGTTCGGCGACCCCGGCGGCATCGCAGTGAACGGCGTTCTCCGGCCCCATCCCGATCGGGGTGCCGGCCTCGATCGTCACCCATCCCCGGGGTTCGCCCTCGCCGACCATGGCGTCCAGCGCAACCGCCGCCACCAATTCGGCCAGCACCGGGTAGGGCCGGATCGCGTTGTGCAGCACCGCGACGACCGCCCCACTCGCCTCGTCGCGCCGGAGCGCGGTGCCAACGTCCGGCCGGCGAAGCACGCGCTCGCTGTTCCGGCAGTGCGCGCCGCCCTCCCGGTCGATCGCGATGAGGCCGCAATCCGCTTCCGGATTGGCGCCGACCACCTCGTCGACGGCCCGCACCGCCGGTTCACCGGCCACCAGCCGCTCGAGGACCTCCCAGTTCATCGGTTTCCCGCTGACTCCGGTCGTCGGCGGGATCCGGTGGCCGGTCACGAGCCCTCCGCGCGGATCGGCCGGCACGTACTGGGCAAGCGGCGCGGGCCGGTCCGGACCGCTCGAGATCACCCCCGCAATCCGCGCGCTCGCGAAGTCGTCCGGCGGCTCGATCCCCGTGGTCTCGCCCTCGGTGAAGAGGGTCGACGTGCCGCCGCGCTGGGTCTCCGAACGGAGCTCCGCCCCGCCCTCACCGATGGCCGCGTAGGTGACGAAGCCTCCGATCGCGCCGGCGCCGACCTCTTCGGCCGCCGCCAGCGCGTCGAAGACGGCGCGGCCGGCGCGGGGCCCGTACGCGCCGATTCCGATGGTCACCGGCCGCCTCCCGGGGCCATGCCCTTCCCCCGCCTCATCCCATGAGACCTTCGACGTTGTCGAACCGCTGGAGGACGCCGGTGTCCCGCAGGTACTCGTTCTCGGGGACGAGCGGGGGGAGCAGCTTCACTTTTCCTTCCGCATCGTAGTACTTGTCGACGTTGTCCGGCGTCAGCACGATCTGGGGGCACTTGGTGAGCGGCGGGGGCTCGACGCCGTTGAGGACGGCGGTCGCCATCGCGATGAGGTACTGCCCCCAGTGCGTGGCGAACACCGAGCCCTCGGCGACCCACTGCGGGTTGTTTCGCAGCTCGCCGAGCGCCGCCACGGACCCGCCGAGCCCGGCCACGATGGTGTTCTCCTGGCGGCCTGTCTCGGTGATCGCCCGCCACCCGCCGAGCGTGGAATCGTCGTTCACCGAGTAGAGCAGGATATGGCGGTCGGCCGGCAACGTCTGGAGCGCGTTCTTCACCGCCGTGTAGCTCTCCTCCAGCGCGCCGGCGCCATCGACCTGAATTCCGGTGTCGCCGATGGTGGTGGTCGTCGCGGTGATCTCCTCCGGTTTGATCTTCGTCATGCCTTCCATGGTCTCGGCCGCAGTGACGTAGAAGTAGCGCACGCAGTCGTTGACCTCCACGCCGGCCGCCGACGCCTGAATGATGATTGCGGTCGTATCGCGGCCGGTCCACCCCTTCGCCTTCGCAATTGGAACCACGACATTCGCGGTGTCGGTGCCGATCTCCCGGCAGCTTCCCGAGAATGATCATGCCGAGAACCTGGTCCTTGGTGACGGCCGCGGTGCGGCGCGTTCCCACCTGCCGCCCGTTCTCCATGACGGTGATGCGATCGGACATGTCGAACACATCGTGGATGTCATGGCTGATCACGAGCATCCCGATCCCCTCGAGCTTGAGGCGCAGGACGAGCTCCTTGAACGCCCGCGTCTCGCGCTGTCCGAGGGCGGCGGTCGGCTCGTCCATGACGAGGACCCTGGCGTTGAAGTAGATGGCGCGCGCGATGGCGATCGACTGGCGCTGGCCTCCCGACAGGCTGAGCACCGGGTCTCGCAAGGACACGAAGCTCGGGTTGATCCGATTGATGATCTCGCGGGCCGCGCGCTCCATCGCGGCGTTGTCGAGGGTTCCGTACCGGGTATGGATCTCACGCCCGATGAAGAAGTTCGCGACCGCATCGAGGTTGTCGTGCAGGGCGAGATCCTGGTAGATGGTCTCGATGCCGTAGCGCTTCGCGTCGCGGGGGTTGCCAATGCTGACCCGGTTCCCGGCGACGTAGATCGCTCCATCGTCCATCTGGTAGGCGCCGGAAAGAATCTTGATGAGCGTCGACTTGCCGGCGCCGTTGTGGCCGACGATGCCGACCACCTCCCCGGGCTCGACCGAGATCGAGACGCCCTCGACCGCGTGGATACCGCCGAACGACTTGTGGATGTCTCGCATCTCGACGAGCGGTGGGCCGCCCGTCGCTTCCGGAACATCGCTCGGCACGGGTCGGGGAACTCCTCACGACGAACGCGGTCGCGCGGATTGCGCGGATTGCGCGGATTGCGCGGATCTCGAGCCTCCAGTGTACAGAAGCCGGGAACACTCCACACTGCAGATGGGGTTAGCCGAAGGCGTAACCCGACACCCCCGCCCTCGGACCGTCGCCAATGTCGGATTACGCCTCCGGTTCATCTGACCTGCCCGGTTGCCGGATCATCGCTCGGCATGGGCCGGCGAACTCCTCATGGCGAACGCGATCGCGCGAACCGTGCGGTTCTCGAGCCTCCGGTGTACCGAAGCCGTCCCCGGGGTCACTGCGGAAGCGCGGCCCCGGTCTGGCTGAAGAGGACCCGCCGTTCCTCCTCGCTCGGCGGCTCCGTCCGCCGCCACTCCTTGCCCACGTCGACCCCTCGCCGGGCGGCGGGGCGCGCCTTCAGAGCCTCGTGCCACCGCACCACGTTCGGATAGGCGTCCAGGGACTGCCCGAACATCTTGTAGGGGAGCAGCCAGGGCCACGTCGCCATGTCGGCGATCGAATAGTCTCCCGCGAGGAACTCGCGGTCCGCGAGGCGACGGTCCATGACCCCGATGAGCCGGTCGTACTCCTTGGCGTAGCGCTCGTGCGCATACGGATTCGGCTCGGGAGCGTAGCTCACGAAATGGCTGAGCTGCCCGGCCATCGGTCCGAAGCCGCCCACCTGCCAGTAGAGCCATTGCAGGACCTCGAAGCGCGCGTTCGCCCCCTGCGGCAGGAACCGGCCCGACTTCTCCGCGAGATAGCACAGGATTGCCCCCGACTCGAAGATCGCGATGCGCCCCTCCGGCCCCTCCGGATCGACGATCGCAGGCATCCGGTTGTTCGGGCTGATCGCGAGAAACCCGGGATCGAACTGGTCGCCCCGTCCGATGTTGACCGGCACCACCCGATAGGGCAGCCCGCACTCCTCGAGCATGATGGATATCTTCCAGCCGTTGGGGGTGGGCCAGTAGTAGAGGTCGATCACCGGTTCTCTCCGCAGGTTTCGCCGATCAGCGCGCGAGTGTAGCCCGCATCGTCCACGGATTTCCCGGTCCCGGGGGGCGGTGGCCAGGGCCGATTCGCTCGATGATCCGGTGACCCGGCCGAGCCGGCGGGCGGTCGGGGAACCCGGACCGGCGGGCGGCGCGGAATGCCCGTGCGCCTTCCCGCCAGGCCCGGGACCCGCGGCGGAACCCGGGTGCCGGGTTCGCTCCTCTCGGGCCGGGGGGGACTCGGGCGGGGATTCAGTCGGCGACCGCCGCAATCTGGCGGCCGACGAGCTGGCTGTAGAGGCCGCCCCGGCCGAGAAGCTCCTCGTGCCGGCCGATTTCCACGACGCGCCCTTCATCCAGGACCACGATACGGCCCGCGCTTCGCACCGTGGACAGCC
Organism: Gammaproteobacteria bacterium; assembly: GCA_965214795.1. Taxonomy (GTDB): domain Bacteria; phylum Pseudomonadota; class Gammaproteobacteria; order HK1; family HK1; genus JAJDXW01. The sequence continues at coordinate 280,499 of OZ243976.1, forward strand.
GGTGCGCGATGATGACCGTGGTGCGATCGTGCATCAGCGTCTCGAGCGCGTGCTGCACGGCCTGCTCGCTCACCGCGTCGAGATGGGAGGTCGCTTCGTCGAGGACGAGGACGGGAGCGTCCTTGATGAACGCGCGGGCGATCGCGACCCGTTGCCGCTGCCCCCCGGACAGGCGCACCCCGCGTTCGCCCACCGGGGTATCGAGACCCTCCGGCAGGGCGGCCACGAAATCGGCGAGCGCGGACCGCTCGACCGCCCGGGCGACGTCCTCCTCGCCCGCCTCCGGCCGCGCGACGAGGATGTTCGCCCGGAGGGTCTCGTTGAAGAGCCACGTGTCCTGGCTCACGAGCGCGATGCGGGCGCGGAGCTCGTCGAGCCGCCATTCCCGGAGGTCGTATCCTGCGAGGCGTACCGTTCCCCGTTCCGGGTCGAAGAAGCGAAGCAACAGGTGGGCGGCGGTCGTCTTGCCCGCTCCCGACGGCCCCACCAGGGCCATGCGCATTCCCGCCGGAACGTCGAAGGAGACCCCGCGAAGCGCCCGGTCCTCCCGGCCGGGGTAGCGGAAGTCGACCGCTTCCATCGCGAGGGCCATTCCCCCGGGCGCTCCCCGCGGCCCGAGGGCGGGCGCGGGGGCGATCGCAGGGACGGGCGCGGGGGCAGGCCGCGGCGAACCCGCCGCATCCGCCGGCGGACGCCCCGTCCCTCCGGGGCCGGGGGCGCCTTCCGCCGCCTCGGGTCCGCCGGGTGTCGTCCCGACCGCGCTCACGCCCGGGCCGTCCACCACCGTCACCGGCTCCCGGTGCACCGCGTACAGCCGCCGCGTCGCGCCCAGCGTATCGGAGAGCTGCCGCCCGATGTACGCGATCTCGGACACGGGCAGGAACGCGGCCATCGCGAGGAGGGCGAGCAGGGGCAGGAGGGCCGGATCGAGGCGCCCGTCCGACACGAGCCACGACCCGGTCACCACCATCACGAGACCGCCGAGCCCGGTAGCCGTCTCGAGCACCACGTTCTGCAGGGTGAGGCTGCGGAAGAACGGGAGCCGCAGCTCGACGTGGCGCCGGGCCAGCGTGAGGAACTCGCGGCGCCGCTCGGGCGTGCGCTCGAACGCGACGATCTCGCCGAGGCCCTGGATGGTGTCCACCGCGTGGGCATTGAGGTCGGCGAGCGCCTCGCGGGCCCGCGAGCCGAGCACATCCACCCGGTGGCGGGCGAGGAAGGGGCTGAGCGCCACCACCGCGAGGATCGGCGCGAGGGCCGCGGCGAGCGGCCAGCCGAACCACAGCAGGACCCCGACGACGGTTGCGGGAACGAGCACCGCCACCAGTCCGGGAGCGATGGTGTGAGCGAAGAAGTACTCCACCAGCTCCACGTCGTGGGTCGCCATCGCCACGAGGTCCCCCGAGCGCCGCCGGAGCAGCCACGCGGGGGCGAGGGCGTCGATCTTGCGGTAGAGGTCGATCCGCATTCGGGCGAGCATGCGGAACGCCATGTCATGCGCGATCCACGACTCGACCCAGTGGAGGATCCCCGCCACCGGTGCGGCCGCGTAGAGGGCGTACAGCCAGGGCGTGAAGTCGCCGCCGCGCTTGAGGGCGGCGACCGCGAGCGCGCTCAGCACCCCGACCCCGATGAGGCAGGCCACCCGGACGATGCCGAACCCGAACGTGAGGGTGAGCCGCCCGCGCCACGGCCGCACGTGGCGGAAGAGCTCGCGGAACGCCCCGTACCACCCGAGCCCCTCGGCGCGGGTGATCTCGTCGGCCGGCCCTCCGCCCGCGAACAGAGGGGCAAGGTCCTCGGCGGGAGCGCGGCCGGCGGGGGCGGCGAGTTCGACGTCCCCGGGCCGGCGGCTCTCCTCGGCCTGGCCGCGCATCAGGTGGAAGTAGACCCCCTGGCGGCGCATGAGCTCCGCGTGGCCGCCCGACTCCACCACCCGCCCGCCGTCGAGGACGAGGATCCGGTCCGCGCCGATGACGCTCGACAGGCGGTGGGCGAAGATGAGGGTGGTGCGGCCCGCCATGAGGCGTTCGAGCGCCTCCTGGATGATCGCCTCGTTCTCCGCATCGACCGCGCTCAGCGCCTCGTCCAGCACCAGGATGGGAGCGTCGCGAAGAATGGCGCGGGCGATCGCGATGCGCTGGCGCTGCCCGCCGGAGAGCCGCACCCCGCGTTCGCCGACCACCGTGCGGTAGCCGTCCGGCAGCCGCTCGATGAACTCGTGCGCATTCGCCGCGCGGGCCGCGGCCGCGAGCTCCTCGAGGGTGGCATCCGGCTTGCCGAAGCGAAGGTTGTCCTCGACGGTGCCGTGAAAGAGAACGGTGTCCTGATTGACGACCGCGATCCGCCCGTGGACGTCGTGGGCGGAGAGGTCGCGGAGGTCACGGCCCCCGATGCGGACGGACCCCCGGTCCGGATCGTGGAGGCGAAGGAGCAGGCGGACGATCGACGTCTTCCCGGCCCCGCTCGCCCCGACGAAGCCGACCCGCTCCCCGGCACCGATCCGGAAGTCGAGACCCCGATGGGCCGGGCGGCGCGCCCCGGGATAGGTGAACCCCACCGCCTCGAACTCCACCGTCGGCGCGAGGTCCTCGCCCCGGGCAACGTCTCCGGGGGCGGAATACTCCACGATGGGCCGTCCCGCGAGGAGGCTCAGGATCCCGTCGGCCGCCGCCGTCCCGACCAGCCCCTGGTGGAGCAGGGCACGGAGGTCGCGCTGCGGCCGGAATACCTCGATACCCATCATCAGCACGATGAGAAGCTCGGCGAGGGTCATCGCCCCCGCGTCCACCCGAAAGGCTCCGTAGCCGAGCACCACCGCGGCACCGACCGCGAGCCCGACATCGGTGATCCCGCGGCCGAGGGAGTTGACCGCGAGCACCCACATCGTGGTGCGGAAGACCTCTTCCGCGCGCGCGGCGAGACGGTGACCGCGCGCACCGCTCTGCCCGAACGCCTTGAGGGTGGCGAGGCCCTGGAGGGTATCGAGGAACTCCGCCGCGAAGGCGGAGTAGGCGCGCTGGCGGCGGCGGCTGCTCGCGCCATCCAGGCGGGTGAAGGCGGCCGGAGCGATCAGGGTGACAAGCGCGAACGCGAGGAGGACGAGCGCGACCGGAAGGTCGAGGAACGCGAGGAATGCGAATACCAGGATCGGGGTGAGCGCGGCCACGCAGAGCTGAGGGAGGAACTGGCCGAACCAGGTCTCGAGCTGCTCGACCCCCTCCACGATCGACACCAGCACCTTCCCGGTGCGCTCGAGGCCGAACCACGCGGGCCCGAGTTCGACTACCTTGTCGTAGAGGCGCTCGCGCAGGTGCATCTGCACCCGGGCCGCGGTGCGGTGCGCGATCATGTTGCGCCAGTATTCGAGCCACCCCCGGAGCAGCATGACGGCGCCGACGAGGGCGAACTTCCCCGCCAGCGCCTCGAACGGCTCCCCCGCGAAGACCCCCGCAATCAGCCACCCGAGGGCGGCAAGGCGGCCGATCCCCACCAGCGCGGCGGCGAGCCCGACGACCACCGCGAACGCGATGCGGGCGCGCACGCCGGCCGTCAAGGCGAGGAGTCGGGGGTCGGGCAGCATCGCGGCGCGCGGCGGGCTCGGGGGGCGGGCTCAGGAGGGGCGGCGCGCGGCCGACCGGCGCGGCCCACCGGGGATACCGATACCCGCTTCGATCACCCGATCACCCGGTGGCCCGGTCACCCGGCGCCGTCCGGCGCCGCGGGCGGAGGAAGGCCCATCAGGCGATCCACGAGCCTTCCGGCTTCGTCGTCGACGATGAGCTTGTCGCGCGCTCCCCGACCGATGAACCCGGCCTCGACCCCCGTGTCGACGAGCGCCACTAAGGGGTCGAAATACCCGTTCACGTTGAACACGCCGCAGGGCTTGCCGAGGAGGTCGAGGTAGTTCGCGCTCATCACCTCGAACAGCTCGTCGAAGGTCCCGATGCCCCCCGGCAGGGTCAGAAAGGCCGTGGCGCGCTTGAACATCACCTGCTTGCGCTCCGCCATGGAATCGACCATGACGAGCTCGCTCAACCCGTCCGCGAGCACCTCGCGATCGGCGAGGAATCGCGGGGCCACCCCGACGATAGGGACCCCGGCCGCGACCGCCGCCTCGGCCACCACCCCCATCATTCCGCCGCCGCCGCCGCCGTAGACCAGGCCGAGGCCGCGCTCGGAGGCCGCCCGCACCACCGCCCGCGCGGCTTCGGCGTGGGCGGGGTCGAGGGCCGGGCGGGCGCCGGCGAAGACGCAGATCAGCGGGGACGGCATGAGCGCTTCTCCGTTTCCGGCCCGGATGCCGGAGCCGGAGCCGGGGCGGGGGCCGGCGCGGGCCGCTTCGGCCGGCTCGGCGGCGAGAGGGAGGCGAGGGATGACATGGGAAGGTCAGGCGGGGCGGCGGGGCGGGTGGAGCGCGGGCGACCGCGCGGCCACGCCACCGTCTCGCGCCTATCGCATTCGGCATCCGTCGAGCCGGGCCCGCCAGCCGGCCGCCTTTCCGGCATCCACGGCCGCCCCCAGCTCCCCGTTCTCGAATGCCTGCACCAGCCGGCGAATGGCCGCGCAGTGGCCGCCGAGCGCACCGTGCGTATACCACTCGAGGGCGAGCCTGTCGTCCGCGACGACGACGACTCCGTCGCCCCGCTCGGCCAGCAGCCCCATGAAGGTCTGGGCCGACGGGTAACGGTGCTCCGCCGCCGTCTCGATCATCCGAACGGCCTTCAACTGGTCGAACGCGGCCCCGCCGAGGCCGAACAGATGGAGCAAGCCGAGATGGTAGGTCGAAGCGGGGTCGCCCCCGTCGGCGAGCGGCTCCCAGGCTTCGCGCGCCTGCTTGAATCCCGCGTGCTTCGGGTCGCCCGAGGCGACGGCTTCGTCGTAGAGGGCAAGGGCCGCGAGGTGCGCTTCCCGCACCTCGGCAGCGACGGGGGCCACCTCCGCCTCGGGCAGGACGTTCGCGTGCCGGTACTCCTCGAGGACGGTGGACTGGCCGTCCCCGGCTCCCGCGACTCCCCACCAAAGGAGGAACCCCGCCGCTGCCGCCGATGCCCTCCTGGACAACGCTCTCATCAGCACTCCCCTCCGCGCGGCGGCCGGGCCGACTCCCCCTGCCCGCCCGCAGGCGTGCACCCTCGAAGCATTCCGCTTCCCGGGCGGGAATTGTACCCGGGGCCGGGAAGGGCTACACGGGCGGGGCCCCCGGGTAACTTCACGCTCCAGGTCGAGTCAGCACCAAGCGTACCCCGGCATCGCACGGATGCATCCCGGTCGGATTGCGCCGCACGAATCCGATCGGAACCACCCCGGGGCGGAAACTACCCCGGAGCGGGAACCACAGCGTGAAACGACCCTGCAGGGCGGGCGGCGCCCTGCCCCCGGCTCCGTGCTTCACGCATCGGACGCGGAAGTGGTCTCGTGCGATCGAGGACCTGCGGAGTACGGCCCGACCTCTTCGCGGACGCGCGCGCTCAGCCGCCGACGCCGCAGGACGATCGCCTCCACCGCCTTCATCCGCTCGGTGAGGGTCTCGCCGAACCGCACCTTCTCCACCGCTTCGCACACGTCGTCCGGAGTCAGCCCTTCGAGCACCCGCGAGGCATCGAGCCGGCGCGGCGGGCGGCCGGCACGAAGGGCGAGAAAGTCCACCCGCAGCTCGTCGGTGCCCTTGCGTCCATGCAGGCGCCACAGCTCCCGCGCCCCGAGGTCGCCATACCGTTCGATCTTGCCTTCGTCGAAGCGCGTGATCTCGGTCTCGACAACGAGATCGGGGGCGATGCGCTCGACGAAGTCATCCGCCGCCGGGGCTCCTTCGCGGCAGGCGGCGAAGTAGCCCCTTGCCCGCTCGCCAACGTAGAACGCGCCGTCGGGCTCCATCCCCGTGCCGGGCGGCTCGCCCCGTCCGCGTATACGGGTGGAGCGGATCCCCCGCACCGCGCCGGAGAGGGCGCTCCCTGCCGCATCCACGACCTGGTCGACGAGCTCGGTCAGGTCTTCGTGCAGGCGCGAGGGCGCCATCAGGGTGATGAGTCCACGTACCGGGTCGAGCCAGACCCGGCGGAAATGCCGGTTCCAGTCCACCGTGGCAAGCGCGGCGACGGTCTCGGGATCGGCGCGGAGGACGTGGATGGTGGACCCGAGCGGCCCCGTGTGCATCGTGGCGGGTTCGTTCATGAGTGTGCGCCTCCTGCGTGAAGCCACGGGCCGCCCGCCGCGATGCCGCCCGAGCGGATCCTACCCGCGCGGACGGTTGGATATCCATCTTCCGACCGATCGCCCTGGTTGTCGGCATCGTCACCGGTCCGGTGATTCCGGAAGAGTCGCCGGACCGGTGCGCCAACGGCTCAGGGCCAGAGATCGGCGAGGTTGAACGTGATCACATCGAAGGGAGGGATGCTGACCGGCTCGCCGTCCTTCGCGCTCCCGATGAGCACCCACTGGCGGTCGCGGAGCTCGAACGCCTCGAGGATGCGGTCCGCCGGGTCGACGAGCCACAGATGCGCGACGCCCTCGCGGGCGTAGACCGGGCGCTTGCCATGAAGGTCGAGACGGCGCGTCGAGGCTGACGGCACTTCGCACACCCAGTCGGGCGCGAGGGTCACGTACGCGGTGTCGGGAAACTCCGGCATCCGCTCGCGGCGCCAGCCCGCGAGGTCCGGGACCAGAACGTCCTCCCCAAGATGCAGCTCCGGTCCGAAGAGGATCCACCACCCGCCGGGCCCGCCTCGGCCGAACTGAAAGGGGTTCGACAGATCGGTCCCCAGCGACGAGGTCGCAAGTGCATGGGGCATCGCCGGGCGGGGGTGGGTGTGGAGCGTCCCGTCGACCATCTCGGCGACTTGGTGGGCGGGTGCGTCGAGCACGTCCTGGTAGGTGGCACGCGGCATCGGGGTCGAGTCACGCTTGCGCGCGGCGGTTCTCGTGGTCGCCACGTCGCCGGCTCCTTTGCGGATCGCGCCGCCTTGCGGGTCCCGATCAGTCGAGCCGGACGATCCGGCCTTCGACCCGCGGGGCGATCTCACCGGCCGCGGCGACCGCGTCGCTGACCTGTGCGGCCATCAAGGTGCCGGCATTGGCGTCGACCAGCCGCGGGGCGGCAGAGAACATCGTGTAGCCGTCGCCGCCCCGGCCGAGATCGACGACGGTAACGAACCTCGCCTGTTCGCCGCTCTCGACGAACGTGTGGTCGGCGCCGACCTCGACCTTCATGTCGTGGTCGTCGCCGGACAACAGGAGATCGACCGCCCCCTGGCGCATGAGCTCCGCGTCCTCGGTCCGATCGGTGTGGGCGAGCGCGATGACGAGATCGGCCCCGGCCTCGCGCAGCTTCTTCGCCTGCTCCGCCGCGACTTCGGCCGCGGGGCGGAAGGTCACCGGCGCGGGAGACGACTTCACCGCGGTCGTCACCGTCGTCAGGCCGAACACGCCGACCCGGTAGCGGCCGACTTCGACCAGCAGGTGCTCGGTGACCCCGTCGATCAGGGTTCCGTCCGGCTCGACCGCGTTGTTGGACAGCATCGGAAACTCGGCCTCCGCGATGCGCTCCACGGTAACCGCAGGCGTGAAGTCGAACTCGTGGTTGCCGAGCGCCATCGCGTCGAAACCGACCCGGTTGAAGAGGTCGATCATGTGCGCGCCCCGGTCGAACGAGGACAGGAGCGACGGCGAGATCGCGTCGCCGCCGTTGGTGACGAGCACGTGGCGGGCGCTCGCGCGAACCTCCTTGACCACCGCCGCGAGCCGAGCAACCCCGCCGCGGCCGCCGGAGCCGTCGAGACGGTCGAGATCGTTGACGTGGACGATGGTGAGGTTCACCGGCTCGGCGCGGGCGGCCGGCGGGCCGGCGAGCAGGACGGTGGCGAGCGCGGCCGCGCAGAGCGCTACGACGCCGATTCGACTGAACGATCGGCTCATGGTTGGTTCCCCCTTCAGTTGGGGTTCGCGGAGTACGACTCGGCTTCTTCGCGGACCCGCACGCTCATCCGCTGGCGCCGGGCCACGATTGCCGCCACCGCTGCCGTCCGCTCCGTGAGGGTCTGGCTGAACCGTGCCTTCTCCACCGCTTCGCACACGTCGTCCGGGGTCAGCCCTTCGAGAACCCGCGAGGCGGCGAGCCTGCGCGGCGGGCGCCCCTTGTCAAGACCAAGAAAGTCCACCTCGATCTCGTCGGTGCCCTTGCGGCCGCGGAGCCGCCACAGCTCCCGCACCCCCAATTCGCCGTAGCGATCGATCTTGCCTTCGTCGAAACTCGTGATCTCGGTCTCGACCACCAGATCGGGGGCGGTGCGCTCGACGAATGCCACTACCGCCGCGTCTCCTTCGTGACGGGCGGCGTAGTAGCCCCGCGCACGTTCGCCGACGTAGAACGCGCAGTCGGGCTCTATCCCCGTGCCCGGCGGCTCGCCCCGCCCCCGCAGCCGGGTAGAAAGGATGCCCTTCGCCGAGCCGGTGAGGACGCTCCCCGCCTCGTCCACGATATGGTCGAGAAGCTTGGTGAGATCCTCGTGCTGGTGCGAGGGTGACATCAGGGTGATGAGCCCCCGCACCGGGTCGAGCCAGACCCGCCGGAAGTGCCGGTTCCAGTCGACCCCTGCGAGCGCGGTGACGGTCTCGGGATCGGCGCGAAGGACGTGGATGGTGGAGCCAAGCGGCCCGATGTGCATCGTGGCGGGGGTGTTCATGAGTGCATGCCTCCTGCGTGAAGCCACGGGCCGCCCGCCGCGATACCGCCCAAGCGGATTCTGCCCGCGCGGCCGATGGGATGTCCATCTTTCGGCCTCCCCTCTCACCGGCTGGACGCTCGTGCCGCTACGTGAGCCGGCGCCACAGCAGAGCGCCGCCGCAGACCGCGGCCGGAATGACGACGAAGCTCACCGCGAGCGGTGCCCACACGAACGGGCGAAGGGGCCTTGCGCCCGCGAGCCTCCCGCCTCCCAGGAAACAGCGCAGCCCGACACCGAACTTCATCGGACCGGCGCGGCCGCCACGTTCATTTCGAGCCACCCCCGAACGGCGCCGCGACCGCGACGCCGGGCGCGGCCTGCCGCACGAACGGCCGGCCGGCGAGGACCGCACGCCCCCCGTAGCCGCGAGGCACCCTCGCCCACCCCCGATTCAGGTAGCAGTCGGGCGTGAGGCCCAACCGCTGGCAGGCGCAAGCAGAGCGCTTCCGTTCCGGAAAGCCGGAGCATGGCCCAAGAGGTTCCCGATCCTGGTGGGACTCTTGCTGGCCGCCGGTGATCTCGCGATGGAAAACCGGGCCCAGCCATCCAGGCCGGACACCGGGATGTCCAGCTCTCGGGCGACGGAGTTCGCCCGCCTGACCTGGCTGGCCAACCCCACGTATGCAGCCGGCGAAGCACATGGCCGAACGAAGCCGAGGGAAGCCCGTTTCCGCTCGGCTCATCCGCATCCAGGCTCCAAGTCAATCTCACGTCCGCCTCCCTTCCCCCCGCGATGCTCTCCGATTACGATATTGAGTTAAATTACTCAATTGGATAACATGCCGTGCCATGCCCTACCAACGCGAGCAGGTATCGACCCTTCTCCGCCGCACCCAGGGTCAAGCGGATCATGGATTGGCTGAATACCCATCCGGATGTGCAAAAGGAGATCATTGCAACGGGGGTAGCGCGCTGCATCGATTCAGCCAGGTTTTCTCATTGCACAGGCCAAATCGAGCGCCGGCTCTTCGGTGCCACCCCACCAGGTGACTTCGGCGCTTGGTGTCTTGAGCAAGCGCTTTCCACAACCATCCGGGATGCCGCGAGTTTCTTTATCCGAAAGGTTGCGTTTGCCTTGCATCGTGGCCGATACGATGAGGAGATTTCACGAGAATCCGTCACGACACGCATTGAGCATGACGAGGTCCTTCTGGGCACGTTCTTGCAAGAGCTCGTAAATCTCGATGTTGACGATGCGCAGGTAGTGCGGATCCGGCAGGAGGATAACGCGATAAAGAAACGAGATCAGAGGAAATGGCACGATCTCGTAAAACCGCATCAGGCGGCGTTGCTCTCCAACCAAGGAGAGCCCAAGCTGCTTCATTGTCTGGCGGTGGCGTACTTCGGGCTTTCCATCCATGCTGATGGCGCTCGTCCAGCGGAGCGGCTTCACAGCCTTTTCGGGGACGACCATGGTTTGGTCGAAGCCGTGCTGACCGGGTTCAAGGGGACGGTCAGCGGAAGCGATATTCCGGACCCGGCCGCGCTCCTGCGTCTGAGGAGCGAGGGCCGGGCCAATTATCTGGCCCTCCCATTTCTGGCCGGACTGGAGGAGCAAGTTTCGACGGAAAACGTGTTGTCGGACAAAAAAAGATCGGACAGGCTCTCGCCTGCTACTACACGGTGCCTACCGGTCAGCATCCGAGCTGGTACAAGCGGGCGCTGAGAACACACCCCGAGATTGCCGCCGATGTGCTGATCCGATCGATCAGGGCTGAGCTGCGTGACCGCAGAAGGGAACCCCACACACTCATTCTTCGGCTTCACGACTGTGAGCAGGTTACCCGCTTGGCGGTTCCCGTCCTGCTGGAGCAATTTCCCGTGAGGTGTGAGGCCCGGCAGCTTAAGGTGCTCGGCGTCTTGATCGGCACCGCGTTCGGCCACTGCGAGAACGCGCTTCTGCTCGAATTGATCGAAAGAAAGCTCGATCAACGCGCTATGAATGTGGGCCAGCGAGTCTACTGGCTGGGTGCGGGGCTGGCCGCTTCACTGCCGAAGGGCCTCGCCAGACTCGAGGACTACGTCGCCGGGCGTGAACGCCGGATCGGACGCTTGGCCGAGTTCGCAACCACTGCCGATCTTTTGGGGAGACTGATCCTGCTGCGCGATGTTTCTGCCGTTCAACTTCTGATCCGGGTGATCGGCTCCTCCTTCGGACCAGGTCAGGGCAGTTACCGTTCGGGAACCGTTCAACAGTTCCCGCAGCTTGCGGAGCCGCCGAACTATCTCCACCACGCCATTGATCAACTGGCGTCGCTTCCATCGTCGGATGCGACGGAAGCTCTCGAAGCGCTGTCGAACGATGGCGCCTTGCAAGCTTGGCGATCATGGTTGGTCGATGCGGCGTATCGCCAGAGGGTCGCCAGACGAGAAGCCGAGTTCCGACACCCCTGCGTCCATCAGGTGGTGAAGACCCTGGACAACCGGCAGCCAGCGAACGCCGCCGATCTGGCCGCACTAACCTTCGATCATCTCACTGAACTGGCGAGGAACATCCGGCATGGGAACACCAACGACTGGCGCCAATACTGGAATCCCGGCAGGACCGATCGGCCCTGGGTGCCCAAACCCGAGGACGACTGCCGGGACGCACTGCTGTCGGATCTACAAGCCGGAATGAGCCGGTTGGGAATCGACGCGGTGCCGGAAGGCCGCTACGCCGACGAGAAACGATCGGACATCCGGGTCTCCAGCAGCGGCTTCAACGTGCCGGTGGAGATCAAGAAGAGCACTCATCGGAAACTGTGGAGTGCGGTCCGGGACCAGTTGATCGCGAAGTACGCTCGGGACCCGGGGGCGAGAGGGTACGGCATCTACCTGGTGCTATGGTTCGGCAACGAGCCTGGCCCTTGTCAGATGCCGGAGTCAGGGCCGCGCCCCAGGAGCGCGGCCGAGCTCGAAGAACGCCTGCGCGGCACGTTGACTCCCGAGGAGGCGCGCCTCATCTCGGTTTGCGTGGTCGATGTCGCGAGGCCCTGAGCGCTCGTTCCCGAAGGGCGGAACCATCGCACCCTCCCGCCGATGGCGTCAGTCGCTCAGCGCCGAAGCGGTCTCCGAACCATCAGATTTCGCGGAGTACGACTCGGCCTCTTCGCGGATCCGCACGCTCATCCGCTGGCGCCGGGCCACAATCGCCGCCACCACCGCCGTGCGTTCCGCGACGGTCTGGCCGAACCGTACCTTCTCCACTGCTTCGCAGACATCGGCCGGGGTCAGCCCTTCGAGCACCCGAGAGGCGGTGAGCTTGGGCGGCGGGCTTCTATCGCCAAGACCAAGGAAGTCCACCCGCAGTTCGCCGGTGCCCTTGCGGCCGTGGAGCCGCCACAGCTCCCGCACCCCCAGTTCGCCGTAGCGCTCGATCTTGCCTTCGTCGAAGCTCGTGATCTCGGTCTCGACCACCAAGTCGGGGGCGACGCGTACGACGAAGGCGTCTGCCGCCGCATCTCCTTCGCGACAGGCGGCGAAGTAGCCCATCGCACGCTCGCCGATGTAGAACGCGCCGTCGGGTTCCAACCCCGTTCCGGGTGGCTCGCTCGGACCGCGTAGCCGGGTGGAACGGATCCCCCTCGCCGCGCCGGCGAGGGCGCTTCCCGCTACGTCCACGACCCGGTCGACGAGTTCGGTCAGGTCTTCATGCAGGCGCGAGGGCGCCATCAGGGTGATGATCCCCTGCACCGGATCGATCCAGACCCGGCGGAAATGCCGGTTCCAGTCGATCCCGGCGAGCGCGGTGACGGTCTCCGGATCGGCGCGCAGAACGTGGATGGTGGAGCCGAGCGGCCCGGTGTGCATCGTGGCGGGAGCATTCATGAGACATGGCCTCCGACTTCAGGTCGTCGGGCCGCCCCCGCAGCGAAGCTGCCCAGATGGATTCTGCCCGCGCCGCCATCCGGCTGTCCATCACCCTCGCCGGCCAAGGCGGCTCAGGTGCCGGCAGGCAGCCGCTCGCCGCGCGCACTCCGCAAACGCCTCCCACGCCGCACAGATGCGGGTCCGACGACAGGCTCAGCGGCCCGAGAAACCCTGGCCGCGTCGTGTCGAGGTCCTCCTGAATGCCGTGCAGATTTGGACAACAACTTCAAATTATCATGATGAATTGAAGTACATGTTCAAACGAAGTCTCATCCTGCCCGAGTCTGGCAAGGAGATTGGAGTTGCCCCGTTTCAGTGGACGGTTGAGTGCTTTCGCCCCCTGCACGGGGGTGGGCGAAGGCCGGTGGACTGAAATCTCCCCGCATCATCTTGGGGAATCCGTGAGAGAACGGAATCTGATTCTCGAATACGTGCCATCCGTTACTGGCCGCCTCTTCTTCTATTTCATGTGCGGCTCTTTCTCGTCCCGGTCCCCCCATGTTTCCACTGTAGTGGTAGGTCGAATTGTTGATCAACACGCCGACAACCTCGATTCGGTGGCCCCGATTCCCGCTTCTGAATGTTTCGAGGGAATCGTTCAGCAGTGGGAATCCGATCGTCGCGAAATACTCGGGCCTGACAGGAACAAGAATGTAGCGAGAGGCACAAGACTGATTTTCTGTTCAGAACATACTCAATAAATTCAACATCTTACCGTGATCTGCAGGACAAGTGCGGATCGGACGTTCAAATTCTGAAATCTTTGAGAAATCAACGAATTGCTCGTGAAAGCAGTCGAGGTTCAACGCGAACAAAAAATCAGCCCTGGGGGAGTCCCTTCTCCGTCCATCGGCCGGGCCGAAGTCGGACGGCCGCGACGGGCTGTTACCCGAGCTGGCGGCGGGGTGTGCGTTCGTCGGCGGCGCGGAGCATGGTTCGCTCCCTGGCCACCTGCCGCTTCGCGCAGGCTCTCGTGGTCGATCTCGGCGGTCGTGCTCATGCCGAGAGCATAAGGCCGAACATCCATCACTGCAAAACCCCGCATTGGCCAGCGGGGGACAATGGTTGGTGGCCTCTTACCTGCCGTCGGAGTGGAAGCCGAGCGGGCTCTACAGGGAGCGCTTGGGCGGCCCGTCGAGATTCAGCGCCGGGGCCGGGGAAAGGCGGCGGCTACTCCCAGCAATGCACCGCGACGGTGAAGCCGCGCGCCTGTTCCGCGATCAGCTCCGGAGCGAGCTTCGCATCCGACGCCCGCCGGCGGTAGGCGACCCCGTGGATGTCGAGGAAGCCGCGCACCAGGGCGCCCTTGATCGCGAAGTTGACGTTCTGCGGGATGTCGCCGGTCTGCTCGGCGATGCGGACCGCGTTGAGCCCGCTCACCACCACGCCGATCACGTTGCCGGCGGCGTCGAGCAACGGTCCGCCGCTGTTGCCGGGCTGAACGGGCGCGGTGATCTGGAGCCGTTTCACATTGCCGCCCACGCCGGCGAGCGCGCTGACGTTGCCGCTCGTCACGTTGAGCCGATTCGAGAGGGTCCATTGAAGAGGATAGCCCGCTACGGTCACCGCCTCGCCGAGGCGGGCGCGGGGCGACCGGCTGAACGTGGCCGCCGTGCCCGCCGCTAGTGGCGCCTGGAGCAACGCCAGATCGTCGTCGGCATCCATTGCCCGGACCCCGGCGTCGCGGGACTCGCCCGCCCGGCTGACGGTCACCCTGGCGCACCCGTCCACGACGTGGTGGTTGGTCACGATCTCACCGTCGCGGCCGACCACGAACCCGCTGCCGTTGCTCTTCGGTTCGAACAGCTCCTTCTCCCGTGCGGCGGCCATACCTCGGCCGCTCTCGATTCGCGCCGCGAGCGTACGGCTCAGCGCCTGGGCCTCGGCGATCTGGGCGGGGGTCATGCGTCGCCGGGTGCGGAGCCGCTGTTCTTCGGCTGTTTCGTTCCCCGCGGCGGCGGCGAGATTGGCCCAAGCGTAGGCTCGGATGAGGTCCTGGGGAACGCCCTCCCCGTTGGCGTACATGAACCCCAGGGCGTCCTGGGCGCCGGCGTCTCCCTGCTCGGCCGCCCGCCAGTACCAGTACACCGCCTCGCGGTCGTCCTCCGGTACGCCCTGCCCGTGGTCGTACTTGTACCCCAGGGCGAACTGGGCGGTGGCGTGTCCCTGCTCGGCCGCCTGACGGTACCAGTACACCGCCTCACGGTCGTCCTCCGGTACGCCCTGCCCGCGGTCGTACTTGTACCCCAGGACGACCTGGGCATCGGCGTCTCCCTGCTCGGCCGCCTGACGGTACCAGTACACCGCCTCACGGTCGTCCTCCGGTACGCCCTTTCCGTGGGCGTATATGACCCCCAGGTTGAACTGGGCGGCGGCGTTTCCCTGCTCGGCCGCCTGACGGTACCAGTACGCCGCCTCACGGTCGTCCTCCGGTACGCCCTTTCCGTGGGCGTATATGACCCCCAGGTTGTACTGGGCGGCGGCGTCTCCCTGCACAGCCAACGGTCGGAATTCACGCAACGCGCTCGCGTAGTCGCCTCTGTGGTATGCCTCCACCCCCGCGTCGAAGTCTGCGGCCACCGCCAGCGTCGCGGCCAGAACCAGCAGGGCGACGGCGATTCCGTGAATGGCTGCTTCCGTCGCTCTTCGCATTCCGGGGAGGCTTCTGCGAACGTTCATGCGAGGCCGGAGCTCGGGGTGGCCGACTTCCATCCTATCACTCACCGCGAAGCCGCGGGTGTACGCGGTGCCGGGCCGCTCCCCGCCGGCGTCGCGGCCGTCCCCAGCCACCGCCCCCGGGTCACCGCGACCGCGCAGCCGAACAGCACCAGGCCGGCGACCGCAAACGTCAATATCTGAAACCTCACTCCGAACCACTCGATGAGGGCGCCCCCCGCAAGCAGCCCGAGGGGCATGTCGTAGACCGCGAGCATCCGCACCCCCATGACCCGCCCCCGGTACGCGGGCGCGGTCACCATCAGCAGCACCGCCCCCATCGAGATCATCGCCAAGCTCTGCGCGAAACCGATCGCGAACAACCCGGACCACCTCACAGGACTGCCCTTACCGCACCGGTTCCGGCCATGTCGGAATCCATCCCCCTCCACCGTCGGCCGACACATGATTCGTATTCCCGCTCGACAGAAAACTCCGAAGGATTCAAGATGAACGCCATGAGCACAGCCCCCTCCAAAGCCGAACCGACACAACCCCCCACCCACGCCACCTACCGGGACGTACTCGACGCCCCCGAGCATCTGGTCGCCGAACTCATCGGCGGCACGCTCTACACCCATCCGCGCCCCGCCCCGCGCCACGCAACCGCAGGGGCCGGACTCCTCGGCAGGCTTCACCCCGCATTCGACCGCGGCGACAACGGCCCGGGTGGGTGGCGGATCCTGTACGAACCGGAGCTGCACCTCGACGACGAGGTTCTGGTGCCCGATCTTGCGGGATGGCGCCGCGAGCGCATGCCGGAGTTGCCCGACACCGCGTACTTCACGCTCGCACCGGCCTGGATCTGCGAGGTGCTCTCGCCATCGACGCGCAAGCTCGACCTGGTGCACAAGCGTCCCATCTACGCGTCGGCGGGGATCGAGTACCTGTGGCTCATCGACCCGGTGGAGCGCATCCTCGAGGCGTTCGGACTCCAAAACGGGAAGTGGCAACTCATCGCGGCTGTCGAAGACGACGATCCGGTGCGCATCGCACCGTTCGAAGCGGTTACGTTCAGCCTCGCCGAGCTGTGGGGCTGAACGGGCATTCCGCATTCGAAACGCCAGAGTAGTCACCATGTACCGGCTGCTCCTGATCCTGCCTCTCGTTTTACGCCTCACCGCATGGGCTGGCTTCGGAAACCGCCCAGCTCCCGCTTACGGATGCTGGTGTGGAGTTGCACGTGACGATGGCTCTGCCGCAAGACCGCGCGGCAGGTGATCGCGCACCTGCCGGGAGCATGAGGCCGAACAGGCATCGCCGCAGAACCCCGCATCGATCGCGGCCGGACGATGGCCGGTGGCCGCCTTGCCTTTCAACGGGGGGAGGCCGAGCGGGCTCGACGGGAAGCGCTCGAGCGGAATCCGGTGCCGGCTGAGGACAGGCGGCAGCTACTGCCAGCAATGCACCGCGACGGTGAAGCCCTGCGCCTGTTCCGCGATCAGCTCCGGAGCGAGCTCCGCATCCGACGCCCGCCGGCGGTAGGCGACCCCGTGGATGTCGAGGAAGCCGCGCACCAGGGCGCCCTTGATCGCGAAGTTGACGTTCTGCGGGATGTCGCTCAGCTCGGCGCCGGGGACCGCGACGAGCCTGCTCACCACCACGCCGATCACGTTGCCGGCGGCGTCGAGCAACGGTCCGCCGCTGTTGCCGGGCTGAACGGGCGCGGTGATCTGGAGCCGTTTCACATCGTCGCCCACGCCGGCGAGCGCGCTGACGTTGCCACTCGTCACGTTGAGCCGATTCGAGAGGAGCCCTTGAAGAGGATAGCCCGCTACGGTCACCGCCTCGCCGAGGCGGGCGCGGGGCGACCGGCTGAACGTGGCCGCCGTGCCCGCCGCTAGTGGCGCCTGGAGCAACGCCAGATCGTTGTCGGCATCCATTGCCCGGACCCCGGCGTCGCGTGACTCGCCCGCCCGGCTGACGGTCACCCTGGCGCACCCGTCCACGACGTGGCGGTTGGTCACGATCTCACCGTAGCGGCCGACCATGAACCCGCTGCCGTTGCTCTTCGGTTCGAGCGGCTCCTTCTCCCGTGCGGCGGACATACCTCGGCCGCTCTCGATTCGCGCCGCGAGCGTACGGCTCAGCGCCTGGGCCTCGGCGATCTGGGCGGGGGTCATGCGTCGCCGGGTGCGGAGCCGCTGTTCCTTGGCTGTTTCGTCCCCCGCCGCGGCGGCGAGATTGGCCCAAGCGTAGGCTCGGATGAGGTCCTGGGGAACGCCCTCCCCGTTGGCGTACTTGAGCCCCAGGTTGAACTGGGCCTTGGCGTATCCCTGCTCGGCCGCCAGCCGGTACCAGTACACCGCCTGACGGTCGTCCTCCGGTACGCCCTGCCCGTTGGCGTACATGAACCCCAGGTTGTTCTGGGCGTTGGCGTATCCCTGCTCGGCCGCCAGCCGGTACCAGTACACCGCCTGACGGTCGTCCTCCGAAACGCCCTCCCCGTTGGCGTACATGAACCCCAGGTTGGCCTGGGCGTTGGCGTGTCCCTGCTCGGCCGCCAGCCGGTACCAGTACACCGCCTGACGGTCGTCCTCCGGTACGCCCTCCCCGGTGTCGTACATGAACCCCAGGTTGGCCTGGGCGGCGGCGTATCCCTGCTCGGCCGCCCGCCGGTACCAGTACACCGCCTGACGGTCGTCCTCCGGCACGCCCTGCCCGGTGCCGTACATGACCCCCAGGTTGTTCTGGGCCGAGGCGTTTCCCTGCTCGGCCGCCAGCCGGTACCAGTACACCGCCTGACGGTCGTCCTCCGGTACGCCCTGCCCGTTGGCGTACATGAACCCCAGGTAGCTCTGGGCGGCGGCGTCTCCCTGCACAGCCAGCGGTCGGAATTCACGCAACGCGCTCGCGTAGTCGCCTCTATGGTATGCCTCCACCCCCGCGTCGAAGTCCGCGGCCACCGCCGGCGTCGCGGCCAGAACCAGCAGGGCGGCGGCGATTCCGCGAATGGCCGCTTCCATCGCTCTTCGTATTCCGGAGAGGCTTCTGCGAACGTTCACGCGAGGCCGGGGCTCGGGGTGGCCGGATTCCATCCCGTCACTCACCGCGAGGCCGCGGGTGTACGCGGTGCCGGGCCGCTCCCCGCCGGCGTCGCGGCCGCCCCCAGCCACCGCCCCCGGGTCACCGCGACCGCGCAGCCGAACAGCACCAGGCCGGCGACCGCAAACGTCAATATCTGAAACCTCACTCCGAACCACTCGATGAGGGCGCCCCCCGCAAGCAGCCCGAGGGGCATGCCGTAGACCGCGAGCATCCGCACCCCCATGACCCGCCCCCGGTACGCGGGCGCGGTCACCATCAGCAGCACCGCCCCCATCGAGATCATCGCCAAGCTCTGCGCGAAACCGATCGCGAACAGCACGGCCATGCCGGCCGCGTGGGAGCCGGTGAGCGCGAATACCCCCACGAGCCCCAGCCAGGCGAACAGACCGAGCGCCATCGCCGTCGCCGGCGGCCGCAGCCGGACCACCGCGGCGACCGTCGAGGCGAGGAGCGCGCCGGCCGCGAGGGCGACGATGAGCTGTGCGAGACCGTTCTCGTCGACCCCGTAGACGACCTTGGCGACCACCGGAAGCAGGCCCATGATGCTCGGATAGGCGAGAAGGTTCGCGAGCAGGGCGAGGAAGAGCACGAACCGGATCACACCCGAGGATCGGATGTACCCGAGCCCGCGGCGGAACTCGGTCCCGAACCGGGCCGCGGCCGAACCGGCCGGCAACTCGGGGCGGCCGAGCGGCGGCGGTGAGATGCCGAGACCGATCAGGGTCGCGAGGAGATAGAAGGCCGCGACCCCCGCGTAGGCGGCCCCCACCCCGAACGCGGCCATGATCCCCGCCCCGGCGAGGGCGCCGACGATGCGCGGCACGTCCATCGTCAGGCGCTGGAACCCGCTCGCGTTCATCAGGAGCCGGGGCGCGATGGTGTCCGCGAGAAGGGAGAAGCGCATCATCATGTCGAGGGGCCGGAGAAACCCGCCGAGCCCCGCGATCACGAACGCGTGCCAGGGCTCGAGCCATCCCGCGAGCCCGAGCCCCGCCGCCGTGCCGGCAATCAGGGTGTACCCGGCGCGCATGGAGAGGAGCAGGGTGCGGCGGCTCACCCGGTCGGCCACGACCCCGAGCCCGGGCGCGAGCAGGGTCCCTCCGTATTGCAGGGCGGCGACCACCGAGAGCAGGAACGGCGAGTCGGTCTGAACGAGGACGTACCAGCCGAGGATCAGGTTCTCCATCTCGAACCCGGAGGAGGTCGACACGTCCGAGCCCCACTGGAATCGGAAGCTCCGCACCGCGAACGGGGCGAGCAGTCCGCGGCCGCCCCTTCCGCTGCCCCCTCCGCCGCCCTCCGCGCCGGTCTCCACGGCGGCCAAGGGCGGTCAGCGCGGGAGGTCGGACCTGCCCATCAGGTGCTCGTCCACGGCCCGGGCCGCCTGCCGACCCTCGCGGATCGCCCACACCACGAGCGACTGCCCGCGGCGCATGTCCCCGCAGGCGAACACCCCCTCCACCGAGGTCCGGTACTCGCGGGTGTCCGCGAGCACGTTTCCCCGCGGGTCGATCTCGACCTTGAGGTCGGCCAGCATGCCCTCGTGGACCGGATGCAGGAAGCCCATCGCGAGGAGGACCAGGTCGGCCGGAAGCTCGAAGTCGCCGCCCTCGACCCGGACCATCCGCGGAGGCGATCCGGGGCCGTCGCGCCGCCACTCGATCCGCGAGCAGGCAAGGGCCCGGACCCGTCCGTCGCGGCCATGGATGGCGCCGGTCGTAACGCTGAAGTCCCGTTCGGCGCCCTCGGCCTGCGAGCTCGAGGTGCGGAACCGGAGCGGCCAGTCCGGCCACGTCAGGAGCTTCTCCTCGCGGTCGGGGGGACGCGGGAGGATCTCGAGCTGGGTCACCGAGCGCGCGCCCTGGCGGAAGGAGGTGCCGATGCAGTCCGAGCCCGTGTCGCCGCCCCCGATCACCACGACGTCCTTGCCGGCGGCCG
This sequence comes from Gammaproteobacteria bacterium, assembly GCA_965214795.1. Taxonomy (GTDB): domain Bacteria; phylum Pseudomonadota; class Gammaproteobacteria; order HK1; family HK1; genus JAJDXW01. The sequence goes on from OZ243976.1 coordinate 300,775, forward strand.
TGATCGCGGCCTCGTCGGGTATCTCGTCGCCCGCCACCCGCCGGTTCTGCTGGGGCAGGAACTCCATCGCGAAGTGCACCCCGTCGAGATCGCGCCCCTCGACCGGCAGGTCCCGCGGCCGCTCCGCCCCCCCCGCGAGCACCACCGCGTCGAACTCCCTCGCGAGCGAGTGCGCCGGGAGGTCCACGCCGACGTGCACCCCCGGCCGGAACACGACCCCCTCGGCCTCCATCTGCCGCATCCGGCGGTCGATGATCCCCTTCTCCATCTTGAAGTCGGGGATGCCGTAGCGCAGCAGGCCGCCGATCCGGTCGCTCTTCTCGAACACCTCCACCGCGTGCCCCACCCGCGCGAGTTGCTGGGCGCAGGCGAGGCCGGCCGGCCCGGACCCGACGACCGCGACCCGCCGCCCGGTTCTCCGGGAAGGGGGCTGCGGCGCGATCCACCCGCCGCTCCATCCCCGGTCCGCGATCGAGCACTCGATGGTCTTGATGGTGACCGGGCTGTCGGTGAGGTTGAGGGTGCACGCCTCCTCGCAGGGAGCGGGGCAGATCCGGCCCGTGACCTCGGGGAAGTTGTTGGTGGAATGGAGGACGTCCAGCGCCTCGCGCCACCTCGACTCGTAGACGAGGTGGTTCCAGTCGGGGATGACGTTGTTGACCGGGCAACCCTCGTGACAGAACGGGATGCCGCAATCCATGCAGCGCGCCCCCTGCCGGCCCAGCTCCTCCTCCGGAAGCTCGACGATGAACTCCCGCCAGTTCCGTATCCGCTCCTCGACCGGCAGATAGGTCCGATCGTGGCGCTCGTACTCCAGAAACCCGGTCGTCTTGCCCATCAGAGGGCGGCTTCCGCGAGCGCGAGGCCGGACTCTTCCTCGCGCCGCATCTCCTCGATCGCCCGCCGATAGTCCACCGGCATGATCTTGACGAACCGCTCGACGCGGTTCTCCCAGTCGCCGAGCATCCGGCGCGCCACTTCGCTCCCCGTGTAGTGGAGATGACGCTCGATGAGCCCGCGCAGGCGGGGCGCGTCGAATCGGGTCACGTCGGGGTGATAGTCGGCTCGCCCGGCCGCCTCCGTGCCCCCCGCCGGCGCGCCGCCCTGGCCGGCCTGACCGCCGTGGCCGCCGCGAACGGACTCGAGCTCCACCATGGAGGTGTTGCAGCGAAGCTCGAAATCCCCGTCCTCGTCGTAGACGTAGGCGATCCCGCCGCTCATCCCGGCCGCGAAGTTGCGCCCCGTGCGGCCGAGCACCACCGCGATGCCCCCGGTCATGTACTCGCAGCCGTGGTCTCCCACCCCCTCCACCACCGCGATGGCACCGGAGTTGCGGACCGCGAACCGCTCGCCGGCGACGCCCCGGAAGTAGCATTCCCCGGCGATCGCCCCGTAGAGGACCGTGTTCCCGACAAGGATGTTCTCCTCCGGAACGAGGCGCGATTCGCGCGCGGGGTAGATCGCGAGGCGCCCGCCCGAGAGGCCCTTGCCCACGTAGTCGTTGGCGTCTCCCTCGAGCTCGATGGTCACCCCGCGGGCGAGGAACGCGCCGAAGCTCTGCCCCCCGGTGCCCCTCGCCCGGACGTGGATGGTGTCGTCGGGGAGGCCCGCGTGGCCGTGGCGCTTGGCGATCTCGCCCGAAAGCATCGCCCCCACCGTGCGCTGGGAGTTGCGCACGTCCACCTCGATCCGCACCGGCGCGCCCCCGTCCAGGGCGGGGCGGGCCTGCCGGATGAGCGCGTGGTCGAGGGCGCGCTCGAGGCCGTGGTCCTGCTCCTCGCAGTTGTGGATCGCGACCCCCGGGGCCGCCTCCGGCTTGTGCAGGATGCGCGAGAAGTCGAGCCCGCGCGCCTTGGAGTGCTCGAGCGCCCGCCGCATGTCGAGGCACTGCGACTGCCCCACCAGGTCCTCGAACCGCCGGAAGCCGAGCTTCGCCATGAACTCGCGCACTTCCTCGGCCACGAAGAAGAAGTAGTTGATGACGTGCTCGGGCTGGCCGGTGAACCGGGCGCGGAGCACCGGGTCCTGGGTCGCCACCCCCACCGGGCAGGTGTTGAGATGGCACTTGCGCATCATGATGCAGCCGCTCGCGACGAGGGGAGCGGTGGCGAAGCCGAACTCGTCGGCGCCGAGCAGCGCGCCGATGACCACGTCCCGTCCGGTCCGGATGCCGCCGTCCACCTGCACCGCGATGCGGCCCCGGAGCGCGTTGAGGACGAGGGTCTGGTGGGTCTCCGCGAGCCCGATCTCCCACGGCGAACCCGCGTGCTTGATCGAGGTGAGGGGACTCGCCCCGGTGCCCCCGTCGTGTCCGGCGATGGTGACGTGGTCCGCGTGGCACTTGGAGACCCCCGCCGCCACCGTGCCCACCCCCACCTCGGACACGAGCTTCACGCTGACCCGGGCCTCGGGGTTGACGTTCTTCAGGTCGTATACGAGCTGGGCGAGGTCCTCGATCGAGTAGATGTCGTGGTGGGGCGGCGGGGAGATGAGACCCACCCCCGGTGTCGAGTAGCGCACCCGGGCGATGGTGCGGTCCACCTTGTGTCCGGGAAGCTGTCCGCCTTCGCCGGGCTTCGCGCCCTGTGCGATCTTGATCTGAAGCTCGTCCGCGTTGACCAGGTACTCGGTGGTCACCCCGAAACGCCCGGACGCGACCTGCTTGATCGCGGAGCGCATCGAGTCCCCGTTCGGAAGCGGACGGTAGCGCTCGGAGAGCTCGCCCCCCTCCCCGGTGTTGGACCTCCCGCCGATCCGGTTCATCGCGATCGCGAGATTGGTGTGCGCCTCGTACGAGATCGACCCGAACGACATCGCGCCGGTCGAGAACCGCTTGACGATGGAGGCCGCGGGCTCGACCTCGGCGAGGGGGACGGCGGCGCCCGGTTCCGGGAACCGGAGCTCGAAGAGCCCCCGCAGGGTGAGCAGCCGCTCGCTCTGCTCGTTGACGAGGGTGGAGAACTCCCGGAACGTCTCGAAGCGCTCGCCGCGCACCGCGTGCTGGAGCTTCGCGACCGACTGCGGCGTCCACATGTGGGCCTCGCCCCGGACCCGGAACGCGTAGTCGCCGCCGGGGTCGAGGGCGTGTCGATAGAGCGGCGCGTCGCCCCACGCCTCCTCGTGGCGCCGCATCGCGTCGGAGGCGATCTCCTCGATGCCGATGCCCTCCACCCGGGTCGCGGTGCCCGTGAAGTACTTCTCCACGAATCCGCTCGCGAGCCCCACCGCGTCGAAGATCTGCGCGCCGCAATAGGACTGGTAGGTGGAGATCCCCATCTTGGCCATGACCTTGAGCAGCCCCTTGCCGATGGCCTTGATATAACGGGCCTCCAGCTCCTCGCAGGGGGCGTCCGGCCGCTTCCTGCGGGCGAGGGCGGCCAGGGTCTCGTAGGCGAGCCAGGGGTTCACCGCCTCGGCGCCGTAGCCGGCGAGGGTGCTGAAGTGGTGGACCTCCCGCGCCGCGCCCGACTCCACGATCAACCCCGTCTCGGTCCGCAGCCCGGACCGCACCAGGTGGTGGTGCACGGCGGCGGTCGCGAGCAGGGAGGGGATCGGCACGTGGAAGGCGTCCACCGAGCGGTCGGAGAGGATGAGGATGTTGTAGCGGCCGCGCACCGCCTCCTCCGCCTCCGCGCAGACCCGGTCGAGCGCCGCTTCCATCCCGCCCGCGCCCTCCTCCGCGGGATAGCAGATGTCGATGGTCCGCGAACGGAACCGGCCGCCGGTATGGGTCTCGATCTCCCGGATCTTCTGCAGGTCGCGGTTGGTGAGGATCGGCTGTTCGACCTCGACCCGGCCCTGGGTCCCCCCCTGCTCCAGGTCCAGAAGATTCGGCCGCGGCCCGATGATGGAGCTGAGCGACATCACGAGCTGCTCGCGGATGGAGTCGATGGCCGGGTTGGTGACCTGCGCGAAGTTCTGCCGGAAGTAGTTCGCGAGGGGCTTCGGGCGCGACGAGAGCACCGCGACCGGGTTGTCCGCGCCCATCGACCCGACCGCCTCCTCCGCACCCTCGGCCATCGGGGCCATGAGGAACTCGAGGTCCTCGCGGGTGTAGCCGAACGCCTGCTGGCGCTGCAGCAGGGGCTCGTTCGCGGCCGGCTCGGCGCGGCCGTTCGTCGGAAGGTCCTTCAGCCGGATCCGGGTCTCGTCGAGCCGGCGCTGCCACGGGCGCGAGCCGGAAAGCTCGGCCTTCAGCTCCTCGTCGCCGATGATGCGGCCCTGCTCGAGGTCCACCAGCAGCATCCGCCCCGGCTGGAGCCTCCACTTGCGGACGATCCGGGACTCCGGAATATCGAGCACCCCGACCTCGGAGGCCATGATGACGCGATGGTCGTCGGTCACGACGTAGCGCGCCGGACGGAGCCCGTTGCGGTCGAGGGTCGCCCCGATCCGGCGCCCGTCGGTAAACGCGATCGTGGCCGGGCCGTCCCACGGCTCCATGAGCGCGGCGTGATACTCGTAGAACGCCCGGCGCGCGGGGTCCATGAGCGGGTTGTCCTGCCACGCCTCCGGGATCATCAGCATCATGGCGTGAGCGAGCGAGTATCCGCCGGCGACCAGCAGCTCGAGGGCGTTGTCGAAGGTCGCGGAGTCCGAGACCCCTTCCCGGATGATGGGCCACAGCTTGTCGAGGTCCTCGCCGAGGAGGGGCGAGCGCATGCTGCGGCGGCGCGAGTTCATCCAGTTGATGTTCCCGCGGATGGTGTTGATCTCGCCGTTGTGGCACAGGTACCGGTACGGGTGGGCGAGTTCCCAGGAGGGAAACGTGTTGGTGGAGAAGCGCTGGTGCACGAGGGCGAGGGCCGACTCCATGCGCTCGTCCACGAGGTCCGGGTAGTAGGTGTCGAGCCGCGCCGCGAGTATCATGCCCTTGTAGCAGACGGTGCGCGCGGAGAGGGTGGCGACGTGGCAGCCGCTGTCCCCGAGCCCCCGGCGCTCGACGGCCGCCATCGCGACCTTGCGGATGACGAGGAGCTTGCGTTCGAACGCGTCCACGTCCGCGCAGCCCGGGCCCCGGGCGATGAACACCTGCCGGATCCGGGGTTCGTTCGGCTTGACGCTCTCACCGAGGACGGACGAATCGACCGGTACGTCCCGCCAGCCGAGGAGGCGCTGCCCCTCGGCCGCGACTGCCTCCGCGAACGCCTCCTCGCAAGCGCGGCGCGCGGGCTCGTCCTTCGGCAGGAACACCATTCCCACCCCGTAGCGGCCCGGGGCGGGCAGGTGGAAGCCGAGGGCCGCGCACTCCTCGCGCAACAGCCGGTCGGGGATCCGGACCAGGATCCCGGCCCCGTCTCCGGCCAGGGGATCGGCCCCGACCGCGCCGCGATGGGTGACGTTGCAAAGAAGCCGCATCCCCTGCCGAACGATGTCGTGGCTCGGCCGGTTGCGAATGTCCACGACGAAGCCGATGCCGCACGAGTCGTGCTCGTACGCGGGGTCGTAGAGTCCTTGGGGTTCGGGTAGCGACACTTGGCCCGTCCTGACTCGCGGCTTTCTCCGATCCGGGTTCCCGTCCACGGGGCCGTCGCCGGCCCGCGGACCATCGAATGTACCGCAGGAAAGCTCGCCTCCGATCGGCACACGAACGGACAAATCTGACACAATTTTCGGAGAATTCCTACACGTTGGCGCCGGCCGTGGGGGCAAATTCGTTCCCGGCCTTCCTTCGATGGCCACCGGCGAGCGTATCGTCTTGATTCGACGCCCTGTCCCCCGGTCGCCGCCGACTTCGGGTCGCCGGCTCGTCAATGGACACAATTATTTGAACTTGTTGGCCGCCTTTGAACGAACGGACCAGCCCTGGCCGGCCGCACGAGGCCGTTGCAGGACGGCAGGACGGCGGGAGTCCCCGCTATCCCGAACCGCGCCTTCGGCCGTCATGCCGGATCTGTTTCGAGGGGGAAGTCCGACTTCCCTCAGGCGTCGAGCCGTCCCTCGAGGTGCGACTGTCGCTCGGCGAGCTTCTGCATTTCCTTGCGGAAGTCGTCCATCGCCACCTGGAACGCGCGCCGGTCCGCCCCGGCCTCGTCGATGCGTCGGTCAAGGCGCGCGACGGTGCGCCAGAAGAACGTTCCGACGACGCCTCCGACGACGGCGATCGCCACGACGTTCGAGCCGATGATGGTGTAAAGCTGGGCGGCGGTCATGGTGGTTTTCCCGGTTCGAAGTTCAACCTGTCGCGTCACGGCTCGGGGCGGAAGCACTCCGCGCGCTCGGGGCAGAGCAAATTCGTTCTCCGCGGTCCACGATGTCTTCCAACCATCGCAAACATTTGATTCAGAACCTTTCCCCCGGGATGGGCACCGAAGCTGTACAGATGACCGTTGGAGATCCGCACGCCGAGATCGTATCCTATCCTTCGCCGCGCGTCGCCCGAAGTTGTACGGATGACCGTTGGAGATCCGCGCGAGCCGCTTGGACCGCGCCGGTCGCGGAACACGGTGCAGGCGCGTTCGCACAGTTTGCGGGTGGCCGATTTTCATATCGGGATCAACATGCGAATCTCCGAGCGAGGCCAAGTCACCATCCCGAAGGCCCTGCGGGATCGCTTCGGGATGAATCACAACACGGAGGTGGAGATGACTTCGACCCCGGACGGGATTCTGCTCCGCAGGCGAACCGCGGCCGAGCACCCCGTCGAACGCTTGTATGCGTTGCTCGACAAGAGCGGCAACACGGACGAGTATCTCGAGGAGATCCGCGGGAGGTGAGGACGGCGGTCGACACGAGCGTCCTCCTCGACGTATTTCCGGCCGAGCCCCGACACGGTGAACGTTCCCGGGACTGGCTCCGCGCCGCGTACGACGCGGGCACCATCATCGTGTGCGACATCGACTACGCGGAGCCGACCCCCGCATTCGGGGTCCGCGTGGCCCTGGACGCAGCCCTGCGACAGATCAACACGACCACCTCTCCGATCGATACGGCAATTGCCCACGAGGCAGGGTTGCGCTGGATGCGCTATCGGAAGGGCGGTGGGCCGAGCTGAAAGGATCGTGAGCCGGGGGAAGCGGCGGCGGGGGCCGCGGGGGCAGGCCGGTCGCGGTCAGCGGACGAGGAGGACCCCGGCGTTGGCGGCCCAGGAGATGGTCTCGCGCTCCCCCGGATCGTAGGAGCGATCCGAGGCCGATCGGTGCTGCTCCACGTGCACGTAGTGCCCGGGGGCGACTTCGAACACATCGGTCTCGAGCGAGCCGAGGAACTCCGTGGTGACGTACGTGCCCTCGATGCGGTTGGCGAGATCCGGCCGCTCGCCGGTCGCCATGAGGTCCGCCCGCACCGAGAACCAGGCGTCGAGCCCGACGGGCACCGACTCGCCGTCGTCCGGGGCGCGGACGTAGAACACCTGCCCGAAGCTCTCGACGAACACGAGCGAGCCGCTGTGCGAACGGATGGTGCCGGGCATGAGGTTGTTGTTGCCGATGAACTCGGCGACGAACTTCGTGCGGGGGTGCTCGTAGATCTCGCGCGAGGTGCCGATCTGCTGCACCACCGCATCGCTCATGACGATGACCTTGTCGGCGAGCGACATCGCCTCCTGCTGGGAGTGGGTGACCATGACGAAGGTGATCCCCGTCTCGCGCTGGATCTTCTTCAGCTCCACCATCATCTGCTGGCGCAGGTTGTAGTCGAGCGCCCCGAGAGGCTCGTCGAGGAGCAGCACGGTGGGCTCGCCGATGAGAGCCCGGGCGAGGGCCACGCGCTGCTGCTGGCCGCCGCTCAGGTCGCTCGGCCGGCGCGAGGCGAGCTCGGCGAGGCTCACCATCTCGAGCATCTGCCAGACTCGGCGGGCACGCTCCTGCGGGTTCATGCCCTTCATCTTGAGGCTGAACTCGACGTTCTGGAACACGGTGCGATGGGGAAAGAGCGCGAAGCTCTGGAACATCATCGCGGTATCGCGCCGTGAAGGCGGCAGATCGGTAACCTCCTCGCCGGCGATGTAGATGCGACCCTCGGTGACGTCCTCCAGCCCCCCGATCATGCGCAGGGTGGTGGTCTTGCCGCAGCCGCTCGGCCCGAGCATCGCCACGAACTCGCCGTGCTTGAAGTCGGCCGAGAAGTCGATGACCGCCCGGGTGTCCTCGCCGAACGTCTTGGAGACGTTGCGGAGCGCCACGTCCGGGCATCCCGGCCCGGTGACGGGGAGAAGGCCGCCGGCGTCCCTTTCCGCGGCCGCCGGTGCGGGCCGGGTCACCGGTTCGCCCTACCGCGCGGACGGTGCGGGCTACTGTTCGTCCATCGCGTGGGCGGTCGCCTGCACGAGCGACCACACCGTCTCGAACGGAACGTCGTCGAAGTAGCCCTGCTGGTTGAGGCTCGCGAGCACGCCCACCGCGGCCCTCGCGGCGACGTCGTCACCCGCCTCCGCGGTGAGCTTCCCGAGCGCCTCGTCGAACGGCAGGGAGCGATCCTCCCCGAGCGCGGCGGCGGCCAGCGCCTCGAGCCGCTCCACTCCCTGGCGAAACGCGAGCGGCTCGTTCGGGCGGCCGAAGAGGCCCCGGACGCCGTTTCGCGCGAGCCGGTCGCGCAGCCCTTCCGGCATGCCCTGGGCAACCCCTTCCAGGATCTCCCCGAGGCCGAACCCCGAGGTGAAGAGCCCGCGGATCGTGTCCACGGTGCCGTCGGCGCCGCCGCCGTACATCCGGATCTGGGCCTGGGCGAGCGCCCCGCCCATCGCCCGCGCCTGGTCGATGTGCACGTCGCGCTCGGCTTCGATGTGCATCTTGGCCAGCTCGAGGAAGGTGGCCGCCTCGTTGTACTTCCGAAGCGCCCCCGCCTTCGACTCGAGGCCCCGCGCCTCCGCCTCGAACATGCGTTCGGTATTGACCACCCGCAGGCTCTCGACCTCCATCTCCGCCCGCCCTCGCGCGCCCGCCTCGCGCTCGATCCCGACCGCCTGGACCTGCTGCGCCTCGCTCGCCGCGCGGGCCCGCGTGAGGGTCGCCTCCGCCTCCTCGGCCGCCGCCTCGCGCCTCGCCTCGGACTGGGTCACCATGTGCAGGCGGGTGATCCGGGCCTTCGCCTCCTCGTCGATCGCACGCACCTCGGCGCCCGCCTCGGCCTGGATCCGATCGATCTCCTTCTGCCGCTCGGCCGCCGAGACGAGGGGCACGGCGTCGGCCTGCGACTCGGCGCGCCGCCGCTCCGCCGTCGCCTGCAGCCGCTCGGACTCGGCCATCTCGAGCTCCCGGGTCTTCGCCGCGATGGCGATCTCCCGGTCCCGCTCCTCCTGCTCGCGCGCGAGGAAGCGGCGGATGTCGGCCCGCTCGCGGTCGCCCTCCTTCTCGATGATCGCGATCTCCCGATCGCGCTCCTCGATCTCCACCGCCCGCGCCCGCTGCACCCGCGTCCGGTCGAGCTCCTCCTCCTTGGCGACGATGGCGATCTCGCGATCCCGCTCCTCCTGCTCGCGCAGGCGCCGGCGCCGGACCTCGGCCCGGTCGAGTTCCTCGCCCTTGACGGCGAGCGCGATCTCCCGGTCCCGCTCCTCGCGCTCGCGCGCGAGGCTGCGCCGGATCTCCGCCGCCTCACGCCGCTCGGTGTCCTCGAGAAGGAGGATGGATTTCTCGATCCGGGCCTGCTCCGCCTCCTTCTCGGTGCGGATCTCCTCGCGCTCGACCTCGAGCCGCTGCTCGAGGATGAAGCGCTGCTTGGCGGAGAGGATCCGGGTCTGCTCGTCCGAGACCTCCTGATCCTGCTGCGCCGCCGCGAACGCCTCGCGCTTGTCGAGGTCGAGCATCGCGAGCCGGGTCTCGAGCGACCGCGCGCGCATCGCGAGGGTCGCTTCCTCCTGCGCCTCGTGCCGGAGGGTGCGCGCCGCTTCCTCCGCGGCCGTCACCGCGGTGATCCGCTCGATGTCGGCGCGCTGGCGCTCGCGCTCCTTGGCCGCAAGCTCGATCTCGCGGTCCTTCTCGGCGCTCTCGCGGGAGAGCCCGCGCGCGATCTCCGCAAGCTCCTCCTCCCGGGACTTCTCGATGAGCTCGATCCGGCGGTCCTTCTGCGCCTTCTCCAGGGAAAGATTGCGCCCCACGTCGGCGAGCTCCTGCTCGCTCGCCTTCTCGATGAGGGCGATGTCGCGGTCCCGCCGGTTGCGTTCGAGGGCGAGATCCTTGTCGATGTCGGCCGCCTCGCGCCGCCGCGCCTCCTCGATGACCGCGAGGTCGCGGTCGGTCCGCATCCGCTCGAGGTCCTTTTCGTTGTCGATCTCCTTGTTCTCGACCGCCATGCGCTGGTCGAGCACGTAGATCTGCTTCTGGCCGACCTGAAGGGCCTGCTCGTTCGCGATTTCCCGGTCCTGCTGGGCGCGGGCGAACGCCTCCTGGCGCTCGATCTCGAGAAGCTCGAGCTGGGCATCGAGGTCCCGCTGGCGGATCGCGACCGTGGTCCGTTTCTCGGTGTTGTGGACGGTCCGGCGCGCGTTCGAGGTGATCTCGGTGATGATCTTGAGCCCTTCCGCGTCGAACACGTTGTCGGTCTTGAAGAATTCACGTCCGGACTGCTCGAGGGCGACGATCGTGACCTCCTCGAGGACGAGGCCGTTCGCGCTGAAGCTCTCGGTCACGTTCGTCCGGATCTCGCGCGCGAACGCGTCGCGGTTCTCGTGCAGCTCGTCCAGGGTCTTGGTCGCGGCGTAGCTCCGGAGCGCACTCACCACCTTCGCCTCGAGGAGGTTGCGAACCCGATCCGCGTCGAAGGTCCGCTGGCCGAGGCTGCGGGCGGCGGTCAGGAGATCCTCGGTGGTGTGTCCGACGTGGGTATAGAGCTCCGCCACCACGTCGACCCGGATCTTGTCCGAGGTGAGCACCGCCTGCTCCCGCGCCCGGCTCACGACCAGCTTGATGGTCTCGAGCGAGACCCAGGTGACCTCGTGAAAGACCGGGAGCACGAGCGCACCCTTGCCGAGCGATACCTTGGTGCCGAGAAAGCCGGTGCGGATGAACCCCACGTTGGCCGGCGCCCGCTTGTAGACCCATATCGAGATCACGTAGAGGATGGCGATGACGACGATCGCCAGCACGACGAGGGTGATGATGGTTTCCATTGACGGCTGACCTGTACTTGTCGCTTTCGTGCCGCGAGTCTTCGCCGCGGCGGAGGGTTATCGGCGCGAGCGCGCCATGGCAGGTGCCTCGCGCTGCTTTCCGGCTCGGAAGATCGCCTTCGCGGCCCCGAGCCGCCACCCGGCACCGCACTCGTTCGACCGACCGCGCCGAACGGGCTCGTCAATGCGGCGGTCTCGACTCGGGGCCGTATCTTTGTCGTGACCGGGTGCCGGCGGTGGGTGCGGATCGGCCTGCCGTGCGGTCGAGGGTGGCTTCATGAGGCCCGAACCGACCCGCACACGGCGAAATGTGCTCCCGAACGACCTGCCGAACCGGCCCGCTTCAACCGTCGCCGGACAGGAAACGAGCCCTGGGTCTCGACCCCACCGGCCGGCGGCGCAGGCGGCGTAGCCGTCGAAGTCTTCCTCGAAGGGCTCCTTGCCCGTCGTGCGGAGCTTGCGATCGAGCTGTTCGGGGCTCACGCGCCTCTCCCGTCCGCTTCCTCGGCCCGTGGCTGGTCGCGGACGATCAGGCCCACGTCTCCGGCCGTTCGCCGAAGTCGAAGGTGGGAAGCGTACCGCGTTCCCGGCGCAGGCGCGCGCGAAGCTCGTCCGTCGCGGCGCGATCGACCTCGTTCCCCTGCCCGTTCAGGGCCACCCCGTAGCCGTCCCGGGCCGCCGCCGCAGTGAGGAGCCCGCGCACCACGTCGCGGCGCACCACGGCCGGGTTCCGCTCCAGGGCGTCGCCCCACCCACCCCCGCCGGCGGTTCGGAACAGGATGCGGTCACCCGACGCCACCCGCACGTTGTCCACCTTGGACGGCAGCCTCTCGCGGCTCCCGTCGGCCCGCACCAGCCACTTCTCGGAGCACGCCCCGGGCTTCCCCCCGAGGATGCCCCACGGCCGGGTGAGGTGGCGGTCGTCGTGGATGGAGACCTCGCCCTCCTCGAGCAGCCGGTAGACCTTCTCGACCCCGTTGCCGCCGCGGTGCAGCCCGGCCCCGCCGGTGTCGGGGATGGAGCGATAGGCATCGACCCGCATCGGGTAGTAGCTCTCGAGGTACTCCGAAGGGATGTTCTCGAACAGCGGCCACCACGAGTGCCCGTCCATGCCGTCCCCGACCGGCCGCCCCGGGATCCCCCCGTAGAGGATCTCCATGAGCTGGAACGCGCGGCCGTCGGAGTCCCTTCCCGAGTAGAGGAAGTGCGGGCTCGATCCGTAGCCGGCCGCGGTCGCCATCTCCGGAGCGTTGCGGCTGAGCGCGCCGCCGAGCACGTCGAACTGCCGGGCGAGGGCGTGGGTGCGCGAGCCGAGGGGGGCGGGGAAGTCCGGGTGCAGAAGCGACCCCTTCGGCAGGGTCACGTGAATGATGTCGTAGAAGCCGTCGTTGAACAGGATCTGGGGGTCGAACACCATGATCATGTAGACCCCGATGAACATCTTGAACATCCCCTCGTGGAGGTAGAAGTTCACCGGACCGGGGGCCTGGGGCGACGTCCCCGTCCAGTCGAAGTAGGCGTCTTCGCCCTCGCGCCAGACCGTGAGCTTGAGCCGGAACGGGCCGTTGCCGCAGCCGTCGTCGTCGATGAAGTCCTCGAAGGTCTGCGGCTCCTCGGGGAGGTTCCGGACGATGAGCTTGCGCATCGCCCGCTCGGTGCGCTCGAGCAGGGCGGTGCAGGCGCGCCGGTAGACGTCCGCTCCGAACCGCTCGCAGATCTCGATGACGCGCCGCTCCCCGGCCCGGCAACCCGCGACGATCGCCATGAGATCGCTCAGGTTCATCTCCGGCGTGCGGGTGTTGTTCATGATGATGTCGAGGGCCGCCCGGTTGAGCTCGCCGCCCTCGTAGAGTTTGATCGGGGGGATGCGGAGCCCCTCCCCGTAGATGGAGGTGGCGGCGGTCGGCATGCTGCACGGCACCGGGCCGCCCACGTCCATCATGTGGCCGAACATCGAACTGAACCCGATGAGCTCCCCCTGGTGGAAGACGGGGAGGAGCACCATCCAGTCGTTGATGTGGCTGATCGCGCCGCCGCACTTGTAAGGGTCGCTCTGAAGGATGATGTCCCCCGGTGCGAACTCGAAGGACTGCTCGGCGAGCATCTCGGGGATGTAGGAGCCGAACTGCCCGACGATCATGCGGCCCGCCGCATCCGTGATCATGGGGAACTCGTCGTGCTGCTCGCGGATGACCGGCGACATCGCGGAGCGGAACAGCACCGCGTCCATCTCGTGGCGGGCGTTGCGGAGCGCGTTCTCGATCAGGTCGAGGGTGATCGGGTCGAGCGCGGTCTCCGGGGCGCGGCGGGGCCGGGCCGAACGCGGGGAGGCGGACGGCGCGCCGGCCGCGGCGGCCCCCGGCCGATCCGGGGCGATCGCGGGCGACGGGCGGGCCCGAGCCGCCGCCCCGCCGCCGTTCGGAGCGCGGCGGGCGGCGGACGGCGAGGTGGCGCCGTTCCCGACGGCGGCCCGCGGAGCCCCCCCCGCGGCCGGCGTCCCGCGGCCGTTCGCACCCGCCCCGTTGCCGTTCGCCGGAGCGCGGTTCCCGGCATCCTGGAAGAGCCGGTCGAACTGGTCGCGGCTCGCTCGGAGCATCTCGTCAAGCGAGATGGTCCGTCCCGAATCGTGTGGTCTTTCCATATCCGCTCTCCCGGTCTTGAGGTCCCCCGGGGCCCTTGCAGAGCCCTTGCGTGGTCCTCCCCGCCCCCGTTCGGCGCCGGCCGGGGCCGCCGTCGGGCGGCGCCCCGATCGCGGGCCCGCGGTCAGGGGAGGCGCTTCGGCCGCGCGACCGGGCCCGTCCCGTTCGTCACCACGACTCCGATCGCCGTCTTGAGCCGGCCGGCCCGCGGCACGGCCTTGACGACCGCCCCGGCGCGGGTCTCGTCAATGCCGGCCGCCACGCGCGGCGCTTCCGGGGCTTCCGACGCTCCGGGGGCCTCCGGGGCACCGAGCGCAACGGCGTTCATTTCCGCTCCCGAGGTCATGGTTGCCGTTCCTGCCGCGGGGGGCCGCCCGGGGCAGGCCGGATTGGCGCGGCGCGGCCCGACCGGAACGCCCCCGTGCGATGCCGGGCCGCGCCTTCGGCCTTCGGCCGACCCGACCTGCCGCGTCACACGGTCGTGTTCCCGTTCCTCCCCGGTCACGCGGCCCGCCCGCCCGGATGGTAACCAACCGAAACCGGCAACATCAAACCGGCATCAGGCGGGTCGGCTCCTCCCGCCCGCGGGGCGGATCAGGAGGTTGAGATGGGGGTCCACCTCCCCCTCGTGACCGGGGTGGACCACGGTGGTGGAGTCGCGCTGGGTGATCACCGCCGGGCCCGGGACCCGGTTTCCCGGCCGGAGCGCTTCCCGGTCGTAGATGCCGGTCGTCATGAACTGTCCGTCGAAGTACACGGGGTGCCGGCCGGTCACCGCCCCCGCCGCATCCGGCCCCCCGGCGTCGTAGCGCGGGAACTCCACCTTGACCACGCGCCCGACCGCGACCGCGCGAGCGTTCACGAGCTCCACCGGCTGATCGAGGCGAAAGCCGTACTGGCGCTCGTGCAGCTCGCCGAACCGCTCCGCGACCTCCGCGAGGCGCCCGGCCCGCAGCGCCTCGGGGTCCACCGGAATCGCGAACTCGTACCCCTGGCGGAAGTAGCGCACGTCGAGCTCGAAGGCGACCGTCTGCCGATCCGCCGGCACCCCCTCGTTGGAGAGCCACGCCCGCGCCTCCTCCCCGAGACCCGCGAGCGCATCGGCCACCTCCTCGGACCGGACCGCGTCCAGGATGCGAATGAGGGTGTGGGCGAACTCGTTCTTGATGTCCGAATAGAGGAACCCGAGGGCGGAGAGCACGCCCGGGGTGGGCGGCACGATGACCGGATAGCACCCGGCGAGGATCGCCATCGCGTTGCCGTGCAGCGGCCCCGCCCCGCCGAAGGCGACGAGCGCGAAGTCGCGCGGGTCGAGACCCTTCTGAACGGTGACGAGACGCAGGGCCCCGAACATGTTCTCGTTGACGATGTCGAGGATCCCTTGCGCGGCCTGGTGGAGGTCCAGCCCGAGCGCCCGGGCCGTCTTCCCCACCGCCTCCTCGGCCGCGGCCGTTTCGAGCTGCATCTCGCCCCCGAGGAGCGAGGGCGGAAGCCGGCCGAGCACCACGTTGGCGTCGGTCACCGTCGGCCGGTCCCCGCCCCGGCCGTAGCAGGCCGGGCCGGGCCGGGCCCCCGCGCTCTCCGGCCCCACCCGGAGCGCCCCCGTCATCGGCACGTGGGCGATCGAGCCGCCGCCCGCGCCCACGCTGTGCACCTCCACCGACGGCACCTTGATCGGGTAGTAGCCGAGCGAGGTCTGGCGCGAGATGGTGGGCTTGCCGCCCTGGATGAGGGACACGTCCGTGGAGGTGCCCCCCATGTCGAAGCCGAGGGCGTCCGGATGACCGGCGAGCGAGGCGAGGAACGCCGCTCCCGACACCCCCCCGGCCGGGCCCGACAGCATGGTGTGCACCGGGGACCCGGCCGCGTGCGCGACGCTCATCAGGCCCCCGTCGGACCGCACGATGTGGACGTGCGGATCGAATTCGACCTCCCGGAGCTTCTCCTCGAAGTGGCCGAGGTAGCGGCGCATGCTCGGCCCCACGTAGGCGTTCATGACCGCGACGAGGGTCCGCTCGTACTCCCGGAACTCGGCGAGGATGTCGGAGGCGACGGTGACCGGAAGCTCGGGCGCGCGCTCGTGCACGAGCTCCGCGAGCCGCCGCTCGTGGGCCGGGTTCGCGTAGGCGTGGAGGAGAGAGATGGTGATCGACTCCACCCCCGCCCCGACCAGCTCGTCGATCGCGGCGCGGGCGCGCGCCTCGTCGAGGGCGGTCACCACGTCGCCCCGCGCGCTCATCCGCTCCGGCACCCCCCGGGTGTGCTCGAGGTCGGCGAGCGGATCGGGCTTTTGCATGATCATCCAGCCCGCGAGAGGCCCCGGGGTCTGGGAACGGGCGAGGTGCAGGATCTGCTCGAAGTCCGCGGTGACGAGGAGGCCGACCTTCGCGCCCTTCTCCTCGAGCACGATATTGGTGGATACGGTCGTGCCATGGAGCAGGCTCGACACGTTCCCGGCCGACTCTCCGCTCCGTTCCAGGATGCCGCGCACCCCGGTCAGGATGCCGATGGACTGGTCCTCGGGAGTGGACGGAGTCTTGAGCAGCGAGAGCCGCCCGGACTCGTCATCAAAGAGAAGGAGATCGGTGAACGTGCCCCCGACATCGATTCCGAGACGGCTCGCCATGCGATGGGCGCGGCGCTAACGCGGGACTCTCACCGGCTTCCGGCGCGAGGGCGCCGGAACCCCGCGGTGACGGGCCGCGCGGAAGGGCGGACGCCGGAATCGCAGCCGGCCCCGGTGCGGTCGGGTCGTCCCGGTGCGGTCGCATTCTCGGAGCGGCTCCCGGGACCGTGGTCCGTCACCGGGAACGGCTCGGCATCCGCCGCGGGAGGTCGGGGAGATGATCACGCCAGCCCTGCCCGTGCTCCACATCCGTTCGCTGGGCCTTGAATATGAATAATTCACATCAATTCAATTGCTTGCAATCTATCTGCCGATGACTGCCCAAGCCGGACTCGTCGGGTCTCGGCCGCATCGGGACCGGCCAGGGACTGGTTTGTCATTCGATGCGCCGTTCACGAAAAAAGCAAAAGACCGGAAAACAATGACTTCCATGATGCGCCGCGTATGAAGCCCAGCAGGCGGATGTGGGGCACGGGCAGTCCTAGCCCCCGACGCCGCCGGCGCCCGGAGCGGGCGGGCGGGAGCGGTCCGATCCGCCCCGCGGCGGGGAACGTCGCGGCCGCCAGCCGGTGCGGAGCTCCCGCACGAGGTGGTGCAGCAGGTAGAACAGGATCGCGAGGATGACCATCACCACGATGCTGACGATCCGCCCGCCGAACCCGACCCCGGCGGCCGCGCCGTCTCGTGCGGGCGCCATGAGCAGCTCGCTCAGCATCTCGATGGCCTGGATGATCGCCCCCGCGAAGAAGATGACGGCGACGAGAATCGCGATCTGGAGGGTGTCGTACACCAGCGCGGTCGCATCGAGCTCGCCGCTGTCGCGGAACACCTGACGGCGGAAGGACTGCCAGTGGGCGATGACATAGGCGACCACCCCGACCAGCGACGCGAACCAGAACAACACGTTGCTGAAGTGGATGCCGGGTATGCGCTCGAGGAGATAGGTCTCGAACGGCTTGTAGAAGTAGAGGAAGACGAGCGCGATGACGACCGCGACCAGTGCGATCCACGGCCGGGGGCGCCGCCAGCGGGACACTTCGTCGTTCATGCCGGCCTCAAGCCCTCATGACATCGGATCGGGGCCGCGGAGCCGGGGGCTCCGCGCCACCGCATGGTACATCAACGAGGACCTGCATCTATCCACCTGATTGCGTACCCAGGGCTCGTTTCTTGTCCGGCGACGGTTGAAGCGGGCCTGTTCGGCAGGTCGTTCGGGAGCGCATTTCGTGGTGTGCGGGTCGGGTCGAGCCTCATGAAGCCACCCTCGACCGCACGGCAGGCGGATCCGCACCCACTGCCAGCCCTCGGTCACGACGGAAAAATGGTCCCGATCGCGTACGAAGCCCGGTTTCGACCGCCGGGCCGTGCGGACTCGGGTTCGGTCCAGGCACCGCGACCCTTCCGGGTGGCTGCCCGGTCGTTTCGCGCTCTCCGGTGGACGAGTGAAGTCCGTCGCCGGTGATGTCCGCGACCGGGCCGAGGATTGCGCGCAATCAGGTCTGTCCGTGATTCGAGCGAACGGGCGGGCGGGCGGAACGGCTTGGCGAACGAGCCGACCGTGCGGCGCCGGCGCCGTTCGGTGGGCGGTCGGAGCGACGGGACTGGTCCTCCTGCTTTACAACCTCTGGCCGTTGCGGTGCCGCTGCATCGCTTGGCTCGCCCTGCAAGAGCGCTGTCCGTGCCCGGATTGGCGCCGCGGATCATCTGTCAAGAAATTCGGGGATTCTGATCGGTGTCGGAGCGACGACGGTCAGGCTGCGGATATCGGCCCGCCTCGATGCGCGGGAGCGTCGCCGCCGCGCCGAGGGACTCGCGGAACGTCGCGAGCGAGCGCTCGATCCGCTCCCGCTCGAGACCGCGCACGATGAACACGATGCGAGTGCCGCGCCGCGGAGCGCCGCCGTCCGCCTCGCGCTCCCACGTCCGGGGCCATTCCGGGAGATGGGTCGGAGGGTGCACGGTGTGCTGGACCGCGTTCAGCAGAACCGGGCCGTCCAGCTCGGGAACGTCGACGATGCCCTTCACGCGCAGGATGTTCTCGCCGTGGCGGTGAAGAAGCATGCCGAGCCAGATCCCGAACACCGTCCAGTCGATGGCCTCGTCGGTCTCGATGCGGAAGGAAGTGACGTCCTCGGTGTGGCGGTGCGGGGCGGCGGCTGCCCCCGGCCCGAGACTGCCGCCGGCCCCGGAACCGGCGGACGGCCGTGCCGTCATGGAGCCGGAAGATTGCCGATTCGGCAAAGTTCGAGCGAGCCCGGAGTCGACAGGCCGCGGTGTCGCCACGGAGCCGGGGGTGGTTTCAGGGCGCTTGATGACGGTATCGGGCCGGCAGGCCGCGTGCCGACCCGCCTCCCGCCCGCGAGCCGGTCCGAGCCAGCGCTCCGCCTCGGCCTGCCGGGAATCCGCGTGGTGGGCATCCTCCCCGAGCAGGGCGATCGCATCGGCAGCGAGCTCCGGCCCGGGGCCGGGGCCCGCGTCTGCGTCTGCGCCCGAGTCCGCGCCCTCGGCCGCGCCGGCGCCGGCATCCCCGGGGGCGGCGGCGAGACGGATCGGAGCCGCGGGATTCATCGCTTCGAGCCTTCTCCGGAGGATGGCGCACTTCTCGGGGTCCGCGAGGTCCGTCTTGGTCAGGACCAGCCGGTCCGCGAGCGCGACCTGTTTCACCGATTCCGGATAGCGGTCGAGCTGGCCGAGGCCGTGGAGCGCGTCCACCACCGTCACCACCGCCCCCGGCCGGTAGTGGTGGCGGAGCACCGGATCGGCGGTGAGGGTGTGCACCACGGGGGCCGGATCCGCGAGCCCCGACGACTCGATGACCACCCGGTCGTAGCGCGGCACTTCGCTCCGCTCCCGCCGCCCGTGGAGCTCGAGGAGGGCGCTTCGGAGGTCGTCCCGCACCGCGCAGCACACGCACCCGTTATCGAGCAGCACCATGCTCCCGGTCACCGATTCGAGCAGGTGGTGATCGAGGCCGACCTCGCCGAACTCGTTCACGAGCACGGCCGTGGAGGCAAGACGGGGCGCGGCGAGGAGGCGGCGCAGAAGGGTGGTCTTCCCGCTCCCGAGGAAGCCGGTCACCACGTTGACCGGGATGAGGACGCTCCAGTCGGCAGCCCTCACTCCGCCCGCCCCCGCCGGAAACTTCCGGCCGTCCCGGCGCCGGTTCCCGCCGGAAGGGAGCGCTTGGCGTTCCTGCACCCCATCCTCATGTCCGGCCGGTTACCGGCCCCGGCCCCAAGGTGATTCCCGATTACCCAAGCAGCTCGGGTTGCGGCTCCCGGACTGCGCAATCCGGGGGCCGGTCGCCCGCGACGACCGCCCGCGACGACCTTTCCTGCCGGCCCGGCCGCCGTTTCACGTGCTTCGCCGTGCTTCCGGCCGGCAAACACCCATCGGGCCGGTGTCCGAACCGGGGATCGGGCGCAATCAGGAGGTGATCCCACCCTGCGGCTCCGGCCCCGGGCGCGTCGGATGAACGCGGCCCAATCGTGCAGTCGCGGCGGCCCGCATCGCTTCGGCCACCGGATTCCGTCCGTGTACAACAAGCCTCCTCTTCGCTGCTCGGATCGAGCGCCGCGGCCGCGGGATGCTTCGCGCCGCGCACGAGGCAAAGCACGGTGGGGAGCATCCGCTCCGCGATCGTCTCCACCCCCGCCGCGTTCGGGTGGAGCCCGTCCCGCTGGTTGAGCGCGGCCACGGTGGCGACCCCGTCCAGCAGGAACGGATAGAGGATCGCGCCGTGACGGACGGCGAGCTCCGGGTAGATCGGGTCGAACCGGGCGGCGTACCCCGGCCCGAGGTTGGGGGGTGCCACCATGCCCGCGAGGAGCACGGGGAGGCCGCGCCCGGCGAGGAGGCCGAGGAGCCGATCCAGGTTCTCCCGGGTCACCGCCGGGTCGATCGCCCGCAGGCCGTCGTTCGCCCCGAGGGCGACGATGACCGCGTGCGGGTCGTCCGCGAGCGCCCACTCGATCCGGGCGAGACCGCCGGCCGTCGTATCACCCGACACCCCCGCGTTGATCACCCTCGCATCCACCGCGCGCGAGCGAAGGGCCGCCTCCAGACGGGCGGGAAGCGCTTCGCGCGTCGCGAGCCCGTAACCGGCGGTGAGGCTGTCCCCGAGCATGAGGATCCGAAGCGGGCCGTCCGCCACGGCCACCCGCGCCCCGGATGCGACGAGCATTGCCGCGGCAAGGAGCCCCGCGGCCACCTTCCCGCCGGCCCACCCCCCGCACGGGCGGCAAACCCCGCGAGGAACGGGGTGCTTCGACACCACGGGCCGCCGGGCCCGCTCTCGGCGACCCCGACCCGGCGGCCCGCACCCGTTGTTGCCGCGACCTCGCCGGACGCTCCACCGGAGCCACCCGGTCATGGCCGCCCCTCCGGGCCACCCGGCGCCCGACTTGGCGCCCGACCCGGCGGCGGTGAAGCGGGCAGCCGGCGGCAGACACCGTGAGGAACGGGGTGCTCCGGCACCACGGGCCGCCGGACCCGCTCTCGGCGACCCCGACCCGGCGACCCGCATCCGTTGTTGCCGCGACCTCGCCGGACGTTCCACCGGAGCCAACCGGTCATGGCCACCCCTCGGGGATACCCGGCGCCCGACCCGGCGGCGGTGAAGCGGGCAGCCGGCGGCAGACACCGTGAGGAACGGGGTGCTCCGGCACCACGGGCCGCCGGACCCGCTCTCGGCGACCCCGATCCGGCGGTCCGCATCCGTTGTTGCCGCGACCTCGCCGGACGCTCCACCGGAGCCACCCGGTCATGGCCGCCCCTCCGGGCCATCCGGCACCCGACTTGGCGCCCGACCCGGCGGCGGTGAAACGGGCAGCCGGAAGACGGGAGAGCGCCGGCGGGTAAAGATGCGTAAAGAAGCGCGGGAGCGCGGCAATCCGGGTCGGGCGTGTTGGTATCCTGCGCCCCGCCATTCGGTCGCCGAAGAGCCGCCATGTCCGCCGCCATCCATCGCCCCATCGTATCGCTGCGGGGTCTCGCCGTCACCCTGACCGGCGCGGCCGGGCCGGTGGAGGTCCTGCGCGGCATCGACCTCGACCTTGCCGCCGGGGAATCGGTCAGCGTGGTGGGGCCGTCCGGGGCGGGCAAGACCACCCTGCTCATGGTCATCGGGGGCCTCGAGCGGCCCTCGGTCGGGCGGGTCGAGGTGGCCGGCGAGGATCTCGCGGCCCTCGACGAAGACGCCCTTGCGCGGTTCCGGGGAGCCCGCGTCGGCATCGTGTTCCAGGCGTTCCACCTCATCCCCACCATGACCGCCATCGAGAACGTGGCCGCGCCGCGCGAGCTCGCGGGCGCCCCCGACGCGTTCGACCGGGCCCGCGAAGAGCTCGCCGCGGTGGGTCTCGAACACCGCCTCGGGCACTACCCCGGCGAGCTCTCGGGCGGCGAGCAGCAGCGGGTGGCCATCGCCCGCGCGCTCGTCAACCGCCCGGACCTCGTCCTCGCGGACGAGCCGACCGGGAACCTCGACGCGGCGACGGGTGACCAGGTCATCGGACACCTCTTCTCGCGGAGCCGCGACCGCGAAGCGGCCCTCCTCCTCATCACCCACGAGGCGCGGCTCGCGGCCCTCTGCGACCGGACGATCCGCATGGCGGACGGACGCATCGAAGCGATGCCCCCCGTGGGCGCCGGAGAACCTCGAATCGGACGGAGCCGAAGTCCCCCGGAGCCGCCCGCCGCCGATTCGACCGGGCCGGTCGATTCCCCGGCCGGGCCGGCCGCCGCGGATGGTCCGACCGAACCGTCCGGCCCCACGCCCCTTCGACCGGCCCCCGCCGCCGCGACCGAGAACGGCGGCGAACGCGGAGGCGGGGGTGAACGCGAACGCGGGGGCCGGGAGGAGCGCCGCCCCGCCGTCCCCGTCTCCGCCGCCACCCGGTAGCCGGGATGGCGCCCGTCGCCCTCCGGTTCGCGGCCCGCGAGCTCCGCCAGGGCGCCCGCGGACTCCGCGGCTTCGGGGTCTTCCTCGGCTGCCTCGCCCTCGGGGTGGCGGCCATCGCCGGGGTGCTCTCGACCGCAAGCTCGATCGTGACCGGGCTGCGCGCCGACGGGCGGGAGGTGCTCGGCGGCGACCTCGCCATTCGCGCCATCTACCGGGACCTCACTCCCGCGGAACGGGGCGACGTGGAACGGGTCGCGGCAACGCTCTCCCACTTCGCGGAGATGCGCACCATGGCGCGCCGCCCGGACCGGGAGGCGGAGGCGAGCGTGCTCGTGGAGCTCAAGGCGGTGGACGGGCACTATCCCCTCTTCGGCGCGTTCGAAGCGCGCCGCGCCGACCGGAGCGCCGTCTCCCTGCCGCGGGCGCTCGGCCGGGAAGGCGGCCGCTGGGGCACGCTCGTCGACCCCTCCCTTGTCGACCGCCTCGGGCTCGGGGACGGCGATCCGCTCGCCATCGGCGGCCTCGAACTCGAAGTGCGGGGGACGATCGCGCGCGAGCCCGACCGGGCGGGCTCCGGGGGGCCGTTCGGCTTCTGGCCGCGGGCCCTCATCAGCCTCGACGCGCTCGCCGAGTCGGGGCTCCTCCGCGAAGGCAGCCTCGTCTACCACCAGTACGCGGTGCGCCTGCCCGAGGGAGCGGAGACCGCCGCGGTACAGGCGGACCTCCACGAACGGCTCCGGGACGGGGGGTGGCAGATCCGGAGCTACGACGACGCCGCCCCCGGCCTCCAGCGGATGGTGGAGCGGCTCGGGTCCTTCCTCAGCCTCGTCGGCCTCACCGCCCTTCTCGTCGGCGGGGTCGGGGTCAGCAACGCGGTTCGAGCCTGGCTTGACGGAAGGCTCGCGGTGATCGCCACCCTGAAGTGCATCGGCGCCTCCCGTCGGGTCGTGTTCTCGACCTATCTCGCCCAGTTGACGGTGCTCGCAGGGCTCGGGGTGCTCGTGGGACTCGTCGTCGGCGCACTCGCCCCGGTCGCGATCGGTGAGTTGCTCGAGACGCTGCTCCCGACTCCCATCGCCCTCGGCGTCTATCCGGGCGTCCTCGCGCTCAGCGCGCTGTTCGGGCTGCTGACCGCGGTCACCTTCACGGTGTGGCCCCTGTCGCGGGCCCAGGAGACGCCCGCCGTGGCCCTCTTTCGCGGGATCGGCCTCGGCGTGCGTCCCGGGCGCACCGGCCATCTCGCCGCGGCCCTCGCGGGCGGCGTGCTGCTCGCCGCCCTCGCCGTCGCGAGCGCCCCGGACCGCGTCTTCGCCGCCTGGTTCGCCGGCGGAGCGGCGCTCACCCTCCTCGCGTTCCGAGGCGCCGGGTGGGGCGTGGTGCGGGCCGCCCGCACCCTTCATCGGCCCACCCGCTCCGGCCCCGATTCCGGTCCCGGTCCGGGCTCCGGTCCGGGCTCCGGTTCCGCCTCCGACCCGGGGCTCCGCTCACACCCGCGCCGCCCGCGGCTCGGCCCCCGGATGCGGATGGCGGTCTCGAACCTCTACCGGCCCGGCAACGCGACGGCCGACATCGTGCTCTCGCTCGGACTCGGCCTCACCGTGCTCGTCACCGTCGCCCTCGTCGAAGGGAACCTGCGACGCGGCATCGTGGAATCGCTCCCCGAGGACGCGCCCGCGTTCTTCTTCATCGGCGTGGAGGCGGATCGGATCGAGCGCTTCCGCGACACGGTGGCCGGGGTCGACGGCACCAGCCGGTTCCGGTCCGTGCCCTTCCTTCGTGGGCGAATCGTCCGCGTGAACGGCCTCGATCCGGAGGAGGCGCTGGTCAACGACGAGCACGCGTGGGTCATCCAGGGAGACCGCGGGCTCAGCTATGCGGCGACCGCCCCCGACAGCCCGGTCGTCGCCGGACAGTGGTGGCCGGAGGACTACGCGGGTCCCCCCCTGCTGTCGGTCGACGTCGACGTCATCGACGCGTTCGGGCTCGAGCTCGGGGACACCATCACCCTCAACGTCCTCGGCCGGGAGATCACCGCGGCGGTTCGCCACGTCCGCCGGGTGCAATGGCAGGGGATGCAGCTCAACTTCGCCCTCCTCCTCTCGCCCGAGCCGATGCGCCGGGCGCCCCACGGCCACGTCGCGACGGTGCGCGCGGACCCCGAGGCGGAGGCTCGGGTGGAGCGGACCCTTGCCCGCGAGTACCCGGAGATCACGGTCGTCCGGGTGCGCGAGGCGCTCGGGCGGGTCGCGGAAGTGATGGGCAACATCGCGGGCGCGGCGCGGGCGGTGGGGGGCATCACTCTCCTCGCCGGGGCGCTCGTGCTCGCGGGGGCGGTGGCGGCCGGGCACCGCCGGCGCACCTACGAGAGCGTGGTGCTCAAGGTCCTCGGGGTGCGGCGGCGCGACGTGGCCCTCATCCACGCGGCGGAGTTCGGGCTGCTCGGGCTCCTTGCCGGGGCGGTCGCGGCCGTCGCCGGCACGGTAACGGCGTGGGCGGTGGTTACCCAGGTGCTGGAGCAGGAGTGGACGTTTCTGCCGGGGACCGTCGCGGCGACGGTCGGATTCTGCGTCGTGCTCACCCTCGCCCTCGGGCTCCTCGGGACCTGGCGCGCGCTCGGCGAACCCGCCTCGCCCCACCTCCGCAACGAGTGACCCCGGGAGCGCCGCCGCGCGGCGCCGGCTTGCTCGTCGAGACACCCTGCCGGCCTGCCGCCCCCGCGACGCGCTCGCGATCGTCGAGCTGCGCATGGCGCTCGCCGCTCCCTCTCAAGCCATTGCCTGAGACCGCGAGCAGAGTGCGGCGCCGGATTTACAGGCCGGTCGTTTGACCTTCCTTCGCGTACAGACTAGTCTGCATCTAGCCTGAACAGGATCGATCACGGTCGGGGGGCCACCTCATGTCCGAAGTGGGCGCATTCGAAGCGAAAACGAATCTGCCGCGGCTGTTGAAGCGCGTACAGGCAGGAGAGCGATTCGTCATCACCAGGCACAACCGCCCGGTGGCGGAGTTGATCCCGTTCAAGCCGCACGACACCGATAAGGTCCGGGCCGCGATCGACAGCCTGAAGGCGTTTCAAAAGACGCACCGCCTCGGGGGTCTCTCGGTGCGGCGGATGATCGAAGAGGGACGCAAGTACTGATGGCATTCGTGCTCGACTGCTCGGTCGCGATGGCGTGGGTCTTCCCGGACGAAGCCTCCGAGGCGACCGACCGGCTACGCGAGTCGCTGATTGAGGGGCGTGCGTTCGTCCCGGCCCTGTGGCCGGTCGAAGTGGGCAACGTGTTCCTCGCCGCAACGCGCCGGGGTCGGATCGCCGCGGACGACTGGCCCCGGATTCGCGCCGACCTCGAAGCGTTGCCCATCGAAATCGATCCCGTCTCCACCTCTCGCACGTGGGGCTCCGCACTTGATCTCGCACGAGAGCACCGGCTCTCTGGCTACGACGCGGTGTACCTCGAACTGGCGGTACGGATGCAGCTACCCCTCGCCACGCTGGACCGGGCTCTGAGCGCCGCCGCCCGCACCGAAGCGCTCGACACGCCGGCGGGCGCGTAAGCACGGGGGCTCCCGACCAAAGCTCCCCGGCGTCTCGTTCCGGGGGCAGGGGTTGGCGGGGACGGACGGCGTCACCTCGCGGTGGCGGGCCGGGCCACCCACCGAAGCGCCGGGGGATCTGCCGGAGACGGCGTGGGCGAGGCGGACGCAAACGAAGCCTGGCGGGTGGAGCAGGCGATGCGCGCCATGACGCTGCTCCAGCCCTTCGACCTCGTCTGGCTGGAGGAGCCCATCGCGCCCGACAATACCGCCGGCTACGCCCATCTGCGCTCGCTTGGCAAGGTGCCGCTGGCGGCGGGCGAGAACCACCACACGCTCGCGGAGTTCGCAGCGCTGATCGGAGCGG
Organism: Gammaproteobacteria bacterium; assembly: GCA_965214795.1. GTDB lineage: Bacteria > Pseudomonadota > Gammaproteobacteria > HK1 > HK1 > JAJDXW01. The sequence continues at coordinate 326,887 of OZ243976.1, forward strand.
GCGGCGTCGATTTCCCGGAGCCCGACCTCACCACCTGCGGCGGCATCACGCCCTTCATGAAGATCGCGCACCTCGCCGAGGCGCACGGCCTGCCGGTGATGAGCCACGGCGCGCACGACCTGCATGTCCACCTGCTGGCGGCGGCGCCGAACGCTGCTTATCTGGAGTGGCATGCCTTCGGCCTCGACAAGTTCATGGAGGACCCGCTGACGGTCGAGGATGGCCATGCGCGCGCGCCGGACCGGCCGGGCCACGGCATCGTGCTCGACTGGCAAGCTCTCGCCGCCCACCGGCCGGGTTAGGCTCTGGAGCCGGAAAAGGGATTCCCCGCAAGGAACCCCCCGCGAAGCACGGATGTGGTTCAGGCCCCTCGTCGGTGGGGGGGTTCGCAATCGCGGCGGTCCGCCACGTCCGCCGGGTGCAATGGCAGGGGATGCAGCTCAACTTCGCCCTCCTCCTCTCGCCCGAGCCGATGCGTCGGGCGCCCCACGGCCATGTCGCGACGGCGCGCGCGGACCCCGAGGCGGAGGCTCGAGTGGAGCGGACCCTTGCCCGCGAGTACCCGGAGATCACGGTCGTCCGGGTGCGCGAGGCGCTTGGGCGGGTCGCGGAAGCGATGGGCAACATCGCGGGCGCGGCGCGGGCGGTGGGGGGCATCACCCTCCTCGCCGGGGCGCTCGTGCTCGCGGGGGCGGTGGCGGCCGGGCACCGCCGGCGCACCTACGAGAGCGTGGTGCTCAAGGTCCTCGGGGTGCGGCGGCGCGACGTGGCCCTCATCCACGCGGCGGAGTTCGGGTTGCTCGGGCTCCTTGCCGGGGCGGTCGCGGCCATCGCCGGCACGGTGACGGCGTGGGCGGTGGTCACCCAGGTGCTGGAGCAGGAGTGGACGTTTCTGCCGGGGACCGTCGCGGCGACGGTCGGATTCTGCGTCGTGCTCACCCTCGCCCTCGGGCTCCTCGGGACTTGGCGCGCGCTCGGCGAACCCGCATCGCCCCACCTCCGCAACGAGTGATCGAAGCGGGCGGGACTTGCCCGGAGCGCCCCCGGCGTCTCGTTCCGGGGTGCGGGTTGCCGGGGGCGAGCGCTTTCACCTCGCGGCCGCGGGCCGGGCCGCCCGCGCGGTCCACCGCCTGCCGTCGCCGCTGCCATCCTCCTCCACGACGTCGTACCGGCGAGGCTCCTCCGCTCTCATCCGCAAAGGCCCGCCACGGAGAATCCACTTGCCGCCGATGTGGACCGGGTTTCCAATCGGCCGCACTTCGTAGCTGCCATCCTTCGTCCGATCCACGACGTACAGGTACCAGGAGGACGCTGCCTGCTCGCTCGACATCTCGAACGCCTTGCGTACCTGGGCGTTGCTCAGTTCCACCACTTCGTCTCCCTCCCACGAACGTCCCCTGCCCTTGACCACGATCAGGCGTACCGCCTCCGTCTCGGGATCGGTGCTGCGGAGATCCCATCCCTTCTGGTTTGCGTCGCCAAACTCCGGGTCGCGGCCGCACTCTCGCTCGTACTTCGCGGCAGCCTCGCGATACTTCTCGTCGTCCCTGCTGTTGTTTCTCACATTCCGTTTCCGTGGTGGGACGTCGGGAGCGAAGGATTGTCTGAACTTCTCCCAGACGAAAGCGAAGTCATCTTCTGCGGAGCCGAGCGCTGTCAGCATTGCCGTGAGAGCCGCCGACAGGTCGCGCTGGCCGAAGGAAAGAGCCCTGAGAAGCTCATTGGCCGCGTCGGCGCCGAACCGGATCGGCCGGCCGGCAACGGTTAGACGTCCTTCGTACAGACGTGCGTTCACGGGTACTTTATAGGCAGGCGCACCTTCGACGGTGACTTCGAGAGCGAGGCATTCGACGCGGCGAAGATGCCACCCCATCTCTGGCTCGTTACCGCACCGCCCTTCCTCCTCCTCCGTCCGTCCACTGCCCTTGGCGGCGCGGAGAAGCCGGCAGACAAGCTCGAATCGGTGCGCCCAAGCGTCGTCTACGAGCAGTTCACCGCCCTCGCTCCAATGCAGCTTGACGACCTCCGACAAGGGCCTCAAGCCAAGCTTCTCCGCCGTGCGGAGCCGCTGCTCGCGGGAATTGCCCAAGTGGCCACCAGTGGCGGTTCGGAGCTTGCCTTGGTGGGGAAGGAACCTCCAGCCCTCGATATCGTCGAGGTAAATATCCGCATTGGCCGGGGATATCCACTCTCGCCCATCGAAAACCTTCGCCTCGCGAACGGCGTCCTTCCAATGCCTCGCCGGCAGAACGTTGCGGTTCATGTCCTCCAGACAGTAGGCATACGCGGTCGGAAGAAAGTTGCTTACTTTACTCGCCAACCCAACGGGCGAGGAGTCGGCACGCTCCCAGACCCACCGGAGGTAAGCCAGTGCCTGCTCCCCCGTGGTTGTTTCAGGCACCCAGTACGGAAACAACAGGTGGTTCAACTCTTTACCCAGCCTGTCGTGGAAGTGACCCAGGGGGACGATCCAGCCGCCGAGCGCGCCGCGGGCATACCATCCTCCAACCCGCTGAACGATCCGCGTGAGCGGGATACATTCATTGTAAACTGACCTGACAACGAGTTTCGGCACGAAGCGCTCGAAAAGGTGTCTGTCTGCCTCCGTTGCAACCTGTTCACGAACCTCCCGAAGCAGTTCTGCGAGCTCTTCTGCCGCGAGCTGCGACCCTACCTTCAAGAGTTGTTGGAGCGCCGTCGCTTCGGGAACCGCTACGCCGAACTTCACGCCCTCCTGTTCCAGCCTGGACAGGAGGGCGCTCGACACCTTCGCGACCGGCGCGCTTTCCCGTGCCGGGTCGGGTTGTGGAAGCACGTCTCGCGGACGCCTGAGCTGGTGGTCGTCGCAGGGCACCCATGCGAGCTTGGACAGCTTGGCCACCCAAGCACTTGAACGCTCTCCTCGGCAGGATATCGGGATGTGGGAGTACTCATACTTGGCCCGCCTGTGGCCCCGGCCGCGGAGCTCGCTGGAACCGTCATCGAGCCAAGCGGCGACCGCCCGGACTTTCTCGTGTTCGTTCGGACCCGGAAGGGCCGGCTCGACGTCGAAGTCCTGTAGCAGGTAGCCCTGATTGTTCGAATGATGATCTTCGCGGATGTACTCGGACCGCAGCCCCAGGAACTCTGCCACGCGCTCGTAGTCCCCCTGGTCGACCCGGCCGCGCTCGATGGACGGAACTGCAAGCGCGCCTTTGGCGCCGGCTTTTTCGAAGAACTCACGCCATTCATGTGGATCGGTAGTTTCCGGATCCTCCAGATACGCTGCGGAAATCATGGGCGTATTCGGAAACAGGCATTCCCGGTTCTGGCCGCGTACGTAGGGTTCCGCCAAGAGCGCGTCGCCGGCCGGCACGCCTTGCCCGCCGCTCGGCGACTCCACGAGCACCCGGATCAGCAGATCGTGGCGCTTTCGATGCATGGCCCAACGTCCAAGTGGAACGAGTACGGACCAGTCCGGCGTTGCCGATGCCTCCAATCCGTTCACGGCGGATTCGACAAGCTCACGAAGACCGATGCTCCGGGCGCGTTTCTCGATCCATTCCCAAGCCTGCGACAGATGTCCTCGCTCCTGACGCTTCTCCTCATCCTCAGCTGCTTGGCGGAGCGCCCTGATCCAGTCGTCCGCCAAGTGGCACTTCGCGTCCGGAATGAACGGTTGCATGAAACGGCGCGTTTCGGACCCATCGGGCTCGCCCTCGGACGGAAGCGGCTCGTTGTCGAACACCGATTCATCGACCGATCGCCATGCCCCACCCGCCGTTCGGATACACGGGAGATTGGTCGTGGGCCAAGCCTCATCGGAAGTAAGTTCGGAGACGGCGCCCCATACGCGGAAAAGCAAGTCACGGCGCTTCGTTTCGTTGTCTTCGAGTTTCTTCCACCAACTTTCCAGCCCACCGGCCCAGGCTTGCTCCAGGTTGCTCGACGACATCTCGACCAGAAGACCAGCTCGGTCCAGCAACTTTCGCCCACCCTCTCCGAGCACCTGATGATTGAGCACAGGGCCCCTCAGGAGGGCCGCCGGCCGCAAGGCGGGCTCCTCCTCGAACGCTTTCGCGAACGGCGCAGGTGGAACGATGGCCTCACTCGGCTTCGCGAACCCCAGAGCGCCGGTTTCCGCGGCCCACACGGGGAGCACCGAAGCGTCCTCAAGCAGACACCGCAGACGGGACAACCACCGTTCTCCGGCAAGGCTCGCTTCAAGACCGCCGGCCTTGGGCGACGGTGGTGCGAGTGGTGCGAGCGCTGCGAAGGCCGCCTTGGCCGAATCGGGCTCCGAGAACGTGCGGGCCGCCCAACCGAGCACGCCCGCCAGGACGTCCGCAATTCGATCCACGATTTCTTGTTGCCAAGGGTTGTGCTCTATCTCCCTCAGCCCCGTACGTGAGATGGTCAACAACCAGTCCGCGTGCACATGGAAACCAAGGGGTAGTTCCACCTCGGTGGGCAGCGTGGCGTAGATCCGACCTTTATTCAGGCGCTCGGGTACGCCTCGATCATTCAAGGGCAGTACCCCGAGCACGCGCCGTGTGGTGGAAGCCTCACCCCCGTCGGGTACGCCTCGAGCACCCGAGGGCAGCACCCCGAGCACCCGACGTGCCCGGCCCGCTGCCTGGAGATTCCGATATTCGAGGAAATATCTAATCGCATCCGACGATGGTTCGAATTCAACGGGGAAGAGCTGCCACCGCCGTTCCTCGTCGTCGGAACAAGCCGTCGCAGTCTTGCTCCCGTCCACTACCCCGTAATCAACGCTCAGTTTCCAGACCCGGCCGTTCACGTCAAGGCGCTGGAGACCCGCGTCCGCCAGGATCGCCAGGAGCGTGGGATGGTTGTCGGACGGAAGACAAGTCAGGTCGGATTGAAGATTCTCATCGGGATCGACACGATTGCGCAGTTCGAACCGGGTAGTGAAGCCTGCTTCCGGCTCCGCAATCCCACCGTCCCAGATTGGCAGGACCATCCCCAGCCGATCTTCCCGAGACGTTTTGTAGCGGAACGTCCAGCCCCACCCGGAGACCCGAGCTTCTCGGAACCGCCCGAAGACGCTCTTGAAGCCGAGCCCCATGAATCCAACGGAGGTCGCGCCCTTGTTCGAGCGGAAGACCTTCGACAATCGCTCGACATCCTCGTCGATCAGCTCCTGTCCATCGTGCTGAAAGGTCAAGGCATCGCCGTCGTCCGAAAGCCGGAATGCGATGGAACGGGCTTTGGCATCCAACGCATTCTGTACCAGCTCGAAAACGTAGCTCCAACGGTGCTCGAAGACCAGCTCGAGTAGCCACAACGCGCCACGGCCGTCCTGCGTTCCGTAGAACTCTTGGTTTTCACGGGTGAGTGATTTGACGAAGCCCTCTCGTGTCATGTCTGCACCCTTTCTCCGAGCCACGTCTTGATGATCTCCTGAGCAGTATAGCACCGGGGGAAGGGCCGTCGTGGTGAACCGCGACGGCCGTCGATGCGCCCGATCGAGCGGTGCCGAGCGATGAGGCGGGTCGGTTGTGCTCGGGACAACCCGCTCACCTTGACCAGGAAGCGGCGCAATACACCCTTGTCGGCCTTGCCCGGTTGCCCGTACCGGAACCGGCGAAGGGTCCGGGCGACGAACTCGTCGCGCGCCCCGCGGTCCAGGGGTCGGACCTCGACCGGCTCGGCGCCGTCAAGGAACGAGCGGACCTCGTCCTACGGTCCGCACTCGGTGGGTCCGAGCATCCCGATCATCTCCTGATGATGCCCCGTTTCACACCCCGTCAGGCTCATCTCACGTTGGAATCACCCGCCCCCCTTCCACCCGCACCCCTTCAGGCTCATGTGTCATTGGACAAGGCTCTCGGTTGCCTCCCTGCGACACATGGCCGAACATCCCCGCAACGCGATCGTCGGACGCACGAAGGGAGGGCCGGGTCCGTGCCGAAAATCGACAAGCTGGAAATCGACCTGTTCCGCCTGCCGCTGCCGGTGGCGATGGAAGCCTCGGCGGCGGGCGTGATGACCGCCTTCGACATGGTGACGGCGCGGATCACGGACAGCGACGGCGTTGCGGGTGTGGGCTACACCGTGCTGCACGAGGGGCAGGGCGGCCCCATCGCGGCGATGTGCGACGGGTCCTTCCGGTCGAGCCTCGACGGCCGCGACCCGGACCTGATCGAGACGATCTGGCGCGACATCTACAAGCGCCACCACTATGCCGGCCGGGGCGGACCCGTGGCCTTCGCGATGGCGGCGGTGGACGTCGCGCTCTGGGACCTGAAGGGCAACCGGCTCGGTACGCCGCTCTGGCGTCTCCTGGGCGGCGCCAACCCCGCGGTCAGGGCCTACGCCGGGAACATCGACCTGAACTTCCCGGTGGACAGGCTGCTCGAAGGCGGCATGGCGAGCGTCGAGCAGGGGTTCCGGTCGGTCAAGATGCGGCTCGGCCGCCCGACCATCGCCGAGGACATCGCCCGCGTCGAGGCGATGCGCAACCATCTGCCCGACGAAATCGAGATGATGGCGGACGCAAACGAAGCCTGGCGGGTGGAGCAGGCGATGCGCGCCATGACGCTGCTCCAGCCCTTCGACCTCGTCTGGCTGGAGGAGCCCATCGCACCTGACAATACCGCCGGCTACGCCCATCTGCGCTCGCTTGGCAAGGTGCCGCTGGCGGCGGGCGAGAACCACCACACGCTCGCGGAGTTTGCGGCGCTGATCGGAGCGGGCGGCGTCGATTTCCCGGAGCCCGACCTCACCACCTGCGGCGGCATCACGCCCTTCATGAAGATCGCGCACCTCGCCGAGGCGCACGGCCTGCCGGTGATGAGCCACGGCGCGCACGACCTGCATGTCCACCTGCTGGCGGCGGCGCCGAACGCCGCTTATCTGGAGTGGCATGCCTTCGGCCTCGACAAGTTCATGGAGGACCCGCTGACGGTCGAGGATGGCCATGCGCGCGCGCCGGACCGGCCGGGCCACGGCATCGTGCTCGATTGGCAAGCTCTCGCCGCTCACCGGCCGGGTTAGGCTCCGAAGCCGGAAAGGGGATCCCCCGCAAGGGATCCCCCGCGAAGCACGGATGTGGTTCAGGCTCCTCGTCGGGAGGGGTTCGCGATCGCGTCGGGTCCGCTTCGGCGCAGCTCGGGAACGGCTCTCGCGCATCCCGCCTCCGCTTCCGAACGAGGTGCGCGGCCAGTCGGAATCGCCCGCCACCCGCTTGAGGTGACCACCGGCAGGAACATCCCACCGTTGGAAATCGTCGCCAGGTACGTGGAGACGACGAGCCCTGCGATGCCGAAGGTTCGCGGCTCCCCTCCCGGGCCGGATGCGAACGAGCCGGCCATCTCGAAACCCGGCGGGCGGGGCCGTCATGCCGATTGGCGATCCACCCGTCGTCCGGCCTGCTTTGCGCTGGCGTGTGCACAAGGCGCGCCGACAGGATGCCGCCGGACTTCCCGGAACCGAGCCCGGAACCGAGCTCGTTCTCGCCACCGAGGTCGGGCGCGGTCGGGCGGGAGTCAGGTTCGGGCGATGCGGGCCAGGAGCTCGGGGTCGAGCGGGTCGCACGGCCGCCCGAGCAGGCGCTCCGCGGCCGGCCACAGCACGCCGAGGTCCGGGACCATCTCGCTCCGCCCGGTCTTCGTGCGGAGCACGTAAGAGGAGGCCGCCCATTCCCCGAGGACGAGCCCGAAGGGGTCGAGCACCCGGTTGACGAGGCGAACCCGTTCCTGGCGCTCGCGCGCCGGTGTCATGCGCGCCCGCGCCGCGCCGCCGCCGTCACCGAGTCCGGATCCCCCGAAGATCTCCGGGCTCGCGGCTCGCTCCGTCCAGTGCGGCTCGCCGGCGAGGACCCTGCAGAGCCCGCACATGACGCGCGCTCAGGCCATCCCGAAATGCCGGAACGCGACGGAGACGGCGCCGCGCTTCACAGGCGGACAGGGCGCCATGCGTTCAGCGCCCCGGCGATTCGGCGCATCGCGGTGTTCCAGGCCGGCCCGCTCCTTGCAGTGGATGATCCAGCATGTCTCAGCCCGGAAAAATCACCGACTTTCGTCGCGAGGGCGCCAAGATGCCCCACGATCTCATGGAGGAGTGGGCCGCACGCACCGAAAGAACGCGTGCGCGCTGCTGAAGGCGTAGTCGAACTACGTTGAAGCGGCTTACGGGAGTACGGCCCGCTACCGCGAGCGGATGGGCGGCCGCAGCAGGAAGTCGGTGATTTTTTCGGGTTAGCATGTCTTCGGGGTCCGGCGGCCCAGCCGTGCTTCTCCCGCACCCAAGCCTGCCTTTCCGGACAAGCGGCCATCCGTCTGGACGTCAGTCCCCGCCCCCGGCCGTCGGCGCGGCACCCGTGCCGCGAGGGCAGCGCGCGCGGAAGTCGTCCGCGATCTCGTCGAAGGTGCAGAAGCGCACCCCCGGATGCGACGAGATGTGCTCGAAGATCCGCTCGTGCATGAGGAGCACCTGGGGGCGCCCGGAAACGTCGGGGTGGATGGTCATGGTGAACACCGCGTAGTCGTACTCGCGGTACACCCAGTCGAACTGGTCCCGCCAGAGCTGCTCGATGTCGCGCGGGTTGGTGAACCCGTAGCTGTTCGGGGCGGTCTTGATGAACATCATCGGGGGCAGGTCGTCGAGATACCAACTTCCCGGGATGTCGATGAGGTCGGTCTCCTCGCCCCGCACGAGCGGCTTCATCCACTCGCTCGGGTGCCGGGAATAGTCGATCTTGGTCCAGCTATCGCCCACCCGCACGTAGAACGGGTGGAAGTCGTTGTTCATCAGGCTGTGGTCGTACTTGATCCCGCGCTTGAGGAGCAGCTCGTTGGTGTACGGGCTGAACTCCCACCAGGGCGCGACGTAGCCGGTCGGGGCCCGCCCGCAGAGGCGGTCGATGAGGTCGATGCACTTGTCGAGCACCGCCTCCTCCTGCTCCGGGGTCATCGCGATGGGGTTCTCGTGGGAGTACCCGTGGACCCCGATCTCGTGGCCCGCGTCCGCGACCAGCCTGCACTCGTCGGGGAAGGTCTCGATGGAGTGGCCGGGGATGAACCAGGAGGTGCGGATGCCGAACTTGTCGAAGAGCCGGACCATGCGCGGGACGCCGACCTCGCCCGCGAAGAGGCCGCGCGAGATGTCGCACGGGGAGTCCTCGCCGCCGTAGGAGCCGAGCCAACCCGCGACCGCGTCCACGTCCACCCCGTAGGCGCAGAGGATCTCCTTGCGACCGCCCGGGCGGGCGAGAAACTGCTCGCGAACCTCGGGCGACGGGCCGGAGGGCGACGCCGCTTTCGAATGCACCAGCGGCCGCGGCCGATATCGCTCAGGCATCCCTATCCTCCTTCTGTTGCGCCGGCGGCGGTCCCCGCCGCCGGGGGCGGGCGGCGTCGGCCATCGGCCGGCGGAAGCCTTCCCGCGACTTGCCGCCGTCCCGCCGCCGACAAGCCGGCCGGATGAATGTAGGAGACCGGCCGCCCGCTCGCAACCGGATTGGGCGGCGGCCCGGGACTATCCCACGCTGGCCGCTCATCCGCACCGGGTCGGCAGGAGAGGAGCGCCCTCATTCGTGCCCTCGGGGGGTCCTGCGGGCCGCGTTGGTGGAGTCGATCGGCCCGATCGCGTGCGGCGAGCGCCATCCCGGCCCCTCGTTTCCATCCGGAACCGTAGCGTGGGATGACCCTGGCGGCGGCCGAGGCTCCGCCGACGGACGGACGGGCGCCGGCCTCGCCCTCCATCGCTATACTTCGCGGTGATCCGCGCCGCCCCGTCCCCGCCCGCGTCCCCGCGAAGGCCGGGCCGCCTGCCCGCCCGCTCCGTTTGCTCGCGCGCAAGGGAGTCCGGCACCCCCCGGTCGGGCGCGGCGATGGGCCGTCTCCACGAATCCGACCTCGGAGGACCGCACATGACCGACGACGAAGCCCTCGCCCGCACCCGGGCCGAGTTCGCCTCGCTCCGCGACACGATCGAGCGAATCGACGACGCGTCGCTCGACCTCCTGTTCCGGGTCGCCCGCACCCCGAACGCCTTCGACGAGACGCGCGATGTCCCGGACGAGTTGCTGCGCGCGGCCTTCGACATCGCCCGCATGGGGCCGACATCGGCGAACTCGCAGCCGATGCGCATCATCTTCGTACGAAGCGCGGAGGCGAAGGCGAAGCTCGAGCCCGCGCTCTCGGAAGGCAACCGGGAGAAGACGATGGCCGCGCCGGTGACGGCGATCATCGGCTACGACGTCGAGTTCTGGCGGGATTCCCCCCGCACCTTCATCCGCGACCTCGGCCCGACCTTCGCCGACAATCCGACCGCGTCGGAATCGGCCGCGTTTCGCAACGGGACCCTGGGGGCCGCCTACTTCCTCATCGCGTGCCGGGCGCTCGGGCTCGACTGCGGCGCCATGTCGGGATTCGACAACGAAGCGGTCGACGAAGCGTTCTTCGCCGGGACGAGCACCAGGTCGAACTTCCTCTGCAATCTCGGGTGGGGCAAGCCGGAGAGCATCATGGGCCCCCGCCTCTACCGGTACGAGTTCGACGAGGTCTGCCGCTACGCCTGACCGGCGGGAATGCCGGGCAGAGACCGAACGGCGGAATCACGGCTGAGGAGGCGCGTGCGGGGGAACCGAACAGCCGGCGACGCCGCCGCACGGCACCGGTAGCCGCCGGACCCTGGGCACCGGACCCCGCGCACCGGACCCCGCAGCCGGGCCGCGTCGTCCGGTGCGCCTGCGGTACCTCCCGCTCCCCGCCGCCCGGATCCGCTTCCCGGGACTCGGCAGGCCACCGTTCGTATTCTTCAGGACCGTATTCGTCAGGACGCGGCTTCGTCGAAGCTCGGAAGGCCGTCCTCGAACTCGTACCACGGTGCGCGCGAGCCGACGTAGATGTGGCTGTCGACGCCCCGACCGGGGTCGTCGTCCAGCGAGCCCATGGGGATGATCGCGAGCCCGCGAGCCGGGTCGAGCCGGGGAGCGCCCGAACCGCAGGTCCGGCAGAAGGCGTGGGCGAAGAACTTCGCCTCGGGCAACCGCCAGGTGACCGCGAGTTCCTCCCCGCCTGCGAATTGCAGCCCGTCGAGGGACGTGAACCCGTTCGTGGTGTGGGCCGCGGCGCGCGCGCGCCGACAGCGCGAGCAGTGGCAGTTGTGCACCCGCGCGAAGGGTTCGGTCACCTCGTAGACGATGCCGCCGCAAAGGCAGCTCCCGCGGAGCGCGCCCGACTCGACCCGGCCAGCCGGCAGGGGGCGTTCGATCACCGGCATCCCCTTGCGTGGAGGCCACTCGTCGAATCCCGGCAGCTCGTCCGCGACCGTGTGCCAGGGCGCGCGGGAGGCGCGGAAGATGTGGACGGCGGGGCGTACCCCCGGATCGTCGGAGAAGAGCCCGGCCGGGACGAACCACCCGCCCGAGGGGGAACGATCGGGGAGGGACGAGCCGCAGGTTCCGCAGAACGACCGGTGGAACCCCGGCGAGGACTCGTAGCGCACGATCGCATCCTCGCCCGCCGTCCACCGGAACGCATCGGCGGTAACCCGGGCCATCGTCGCGAACGGGGCGCCATGGTGCTTGCGGCACATCGAGCAGTGGCAGTGGGCCATGTCGCGCACTTCGTCGGCGGCGAAGTGCACGGCCCCGCAGAGACAGGTTCCTTCGGTCATGCCGATCCTCGCGAGGCGGAGAACGTCCGGCGGCAAGCATAGCGCGAATGGCCCGGCGCCCGCCCGGCCGCGGAGCCCCGGCTTCGGCCCTATCTGCCGACGCGGCAAAACCTGATTGCGTACAAACGAGCCCGGCCATTGATTACGTTCGCTCACGTCGCGGGCACCCGGTATAGGATATGGGGTTCGGCGAGGGCGTGAGCCCGGCGGACCGGGAGGACGAGATGCACGACTGGACGGCCGATACGCGCACCGACTACGAGCGCAAGGGCTTCGCGTCGCGCGCCGGGTTCGGGCGCAAGCCCGCTCTCCTCGTCATCGACTTCATCAACGGGTTCACCGATCCCGGCACTCGGCTCGGCGGCGACTTCACGAGCGAGATCGAGGCGACGGCCCGCCTCCAGGCCGCGTTCCGCGCGGCCGGTCTCCCCGTCGCCTACACCACCGTCGCCTATCACCCGGACCTGAGCGACGGAGGGACCTTCGTCAAGAAGGTGCCGGCCCTCGGTCTTCTCGTCCGGGGCACCCCCTGGACCGAGGTGGATGGCCGCCTGCGCCCCGAGCCGGGGGAGATCGTGGCCGAAAAGCAGTACGCGAGCGCGTTCTTCGGCACCGATATCGACGAGCGCCTCAAGGCGTTCGGGGTGGACACCCTGGTCCTCACCGGCTGCACCACGAGCGGTTGCGTGCGCGCTTCGGCGATCGACTCGATGCAGTACGGCTATCACACCATCGTCGCGCGCGACGCGGTGGGGGACCGGGCGGCCGGGCCGCACGAAGCGAACCTCTTCGACATCGACGCCAAGTACGGCGACGTCGTCGATAGCGGCGAGGTCCTCGGGTGGCTGGAGAAGGCAAGCGAGCGGGGCCGCCCCGAGCGGGCGGTGGACGAATTCCGGCGCTGGTGGGCGTCCGGGGAGCGCGAGGCGGCCGTCCGATGAGCTCGCGCTACACCTCCGCCTTCGACGACCTGCTCGACAAGAACCGGCGCGAGCTGGACGCGCTCTACCGGGGCGCCGGCCCCTCCCCCCCCGGCCGGGCTCCGGCCGCACCCACGGCTCCGGAACCGGCGCCGGCTTCGCCGGCCCGCCCGCCCGACGCCGCCTCCGCCTCCGCCGAGCCGGGTACCACCGCGCCGTCCGCGCCTGCCGCCCGGCTCCCCACCGCCGGTTCTCCCGCCGAGCGCCTCCTCGACGAGCGCTACGGCACCGGCTGGCGATTCGAGGTCACCAGCCGGCGCCGCGAGAAGGACGAGGTCATCGTGGTCGGAACCCTGCGGCTGCCCGTCGCGGGCGGGGTGCGCACCCAGTTCGGCTCGGCGCGCATATCGGCGGGGCGCGGCTCGACGGCCGGCTCGGCCGGCGGGGTCGCCTTCTCGTTCGGGGGCGGAAGCGGCGAGGGCGGAAGCGGCGAGAGTCCCCTCGCGGCGGAGGAAGCCGCGTTCGAGCGCGCCCGCGAAGACGCCCTCGCGAACTGCACCGCCCTCCTCTGACCCGCCTGGCCGGAACGGCTCGCGCGCGGCGGGAGCGCGGAGCGCCCGACCCATCGGCTCCAAGCGGTCAGGGGAGCCACGTCCGGGCCCGGAGATCGAGTCATGAAGGCGATGAAGCCCGAGGCGATCGAGCGGTTGGTGGAGATCTGCGTTTCTGCGCGGCAACGCCGACGTCCGGTGCCCGCCCCGCTTCCGCACGACTGCCGGCCGCCTTCGCTGCGGGAAGCCTACCGCGCCCAGGCGGCGCTGAACGATCGGCTCGGCGCTTCACTCGGAGCCGTTCGCGGCCGCAAGATCGGCTGCACGACGCCGGTGATGCAGCGCTATCTCCGGATCGAGCACCCTTGCGCCGGCGCTCTCCATGCCGGCCGGATCCATCGCAGCCCGGCTACCGTTCCCCATGCCGAGCACTGGCGGCCGGGGGTCGAGTGCGAGATCGCGGTGCGCCTCGGGCGGCCGCTTCCCGCGGAAGCCGCGCCGTTCGACCGTGCGGACGTTGCGGCCGCGATCGAGAGCTGCCTGGCGGCGATCGAGATCGTCGACGATCGCTACGACGATTTTCGCGCCCTCGATGCGGCGAGCCTGGTCGCCGACGACTTCTTCAGTGCCGGCGCCGCGATCGGCGTCCCGGTGCTCGCGTGGTCCGGCCTCGATCTCGCGGCCCTCCGGGGGGTCATGACGATCAACGACGCAGAGGTCGGCACCGGATTCGGCGCCGATGTGATGGGGCATCCGTTCGAGGCGCTTGCCTGGCTCGCCAACCACGCCGCCGCGACCGGCCAGCCGCTTGCGGAGGGTGATCTGGTGCTCACGGGAAGCATCGTCGAAACGCGTTGGGTGGAGCCGGGCGACAGGGTCCGGGTGGAGATCGAGAGCCTGGGCGAGGCCACCGTGTCGTTTGCCCCCTGAACCCTGACGCGGCGACGGTCCCGGGCGCGCGGGAAGCGTGCGGCCCGGCTTCAGCACCGGCGCCCATCCCGACCGATGGTCCCGGCGCGCGGGAAGCGTTGTTGACAGCATTTTCCCGATCCCGCAAATTCCGGGGGTCGCCGCGCCGGGACCGGCCCCGGTTTCCCGGACCATGAACCCCGGCGGGGATACGCGGCGGCGAGGCCCCCGCCGGTCTCCGCCGCGGAGGCGGCGGCCGAAAACCGACCCGAGAGCGAGGCGAGCACCATGAGTCCCACCCTTCGAAGCGCGGGCGAGCCGGCCCCGGCGTTCCAACTCCCGAACCAGGACGGCGTGGCGACCGAGCTCGCCGAGTTCCGGGGCCACTACCTCCTGCTCTGGTGGTATCCCAAGGCCGACACCCCCGGGTGAACGGTGGAGGGCAAGGGGTTCCGTGATCGAATCCAGGATTTTTCCTCCCGCAACGCGGTCGTCGTCGGGGTGAGCTGCGACTCGCCGGCGGACAACCGGGCGTTTCGCGACAAGTTCGCCTTTCCGTTCGACCTCCTCTCCGACGAGGACCGGTCGGTTTCGATGCGCTACGGCGCGGCGGAGAGCGCGGACCAGGAATACCCGAAGCGGGTGAGCTACCTCATCGACCCCGAGGGGCACATCGCGCGGGTGTACGGGGCGGTGAAACCGGCCGAGCATCCGGATGAGGTGCTGGCCGCGCTGGACGAACTCCGCTGAACGACGGAACTTCGGCAACGGAGAACGCCGGCGCCGGACCACGCCCGGCAACCGGCCGGGGGCGGGAACCCGCGCCGGCCGCGGGCCGGGCAGGCGGGACGGGGATGGCGGCGGCGGAACGGGCCGCCGACAGCACGAGGACGCGATGGGCGCACGGGTAGGAGTCGACGTAGGCGGCACGAACACCGATCTCGTGCTCGAGTCGGACCGCGGGGTGTTCGTACACAAGGTCCAGAGCACCCCCCACGACCAGTCCGCGGGGGTGCTCAAGGGCCTGCTCGAACTGTGCGAGATCGCGGGGGTGACGCGCGACGACATCGACCTCGTGGTCCACGGGACCACCGTCGCGACCAACATCACCATCGAACACAACGGCGCGGAGGTGGGGATGCTCACCACCCGCAACTTCCGCGACATCCTGCACATCGCCCGGCACAAGCGCCCGCACAACTTCTCGCTCCACTTCGACGTGCCCTGGCAGTCGCGGCCGCTCGTCAAGCGGCGCAACCGTATCCCGGTCACCGAGCGCATCCTGCCCCCGGACGGGCGGGTCGGGACGCCCATCAACGAGAGCGACGTGCACGAAGCGGTCCGCATCTTCAGGAAGCGCGGGATCCGCTCCGTCGTCATCGGCTTCCTCTTCTCCTTCATCAACGACGAGCACGAACAGCGCGCCCGCGCGATCGTCGAGAACGAGATGCCGGACGCCTACGTCTGCTGCTCCTCGGAGGTCGCGAACGTGCTCCGCGAGTACGAGCGCTTCTCGACCGCCGCGATGAACGCGTTCATCGGGCCGAAGACGAGCGTCTACCTCGCCAACCTGCGCGACCAGCTCGCCCGCCAAGGCTTTCGCGCGAACCTGCGCCTCATCCAGTCGAACGGCGGGGTATCGACGGTCGAGGCGTGCTCGAAGCGGGCCGTCAACATCCTCATGTCGGGGCCGGCGGGCGGGGTCATCGGCGGGCGGGCGGAAGGGCTCCTCGCGGGCGCGGACAACGTCATCACCGTCGACATCGGCGGCACCTCCGCCGACATCAGCACCGTCCCCGGGGGGCGCATCAAGATCATGAACCCGCGCGACTCCTACGTGAGCGGGCATCCGATCCTGGTGCCGATGATCGACCTCGTGACCATCGGGGCGGGCGGCGGCTCCATCGCCTACATCGACTCGGCGGGCGGATTCCACGTGGGCCCGCGCTCGGCGGGCGCCGACCCCGGCCCCGCGTGCTATGGCAAGGGCGGCAACGAGCCGACGGTCACCGACGCCCAGGTCGCCCTCGGGCGGCTCGACGCGGACAAGCTGCTGGGGGGCGACCTGCCCATCGACCCGGACCTCGCGAGCCGCGCCATCGAGCAAGAGGTGGGAAGGAAGCTCGGCCTCTCCGTGCCGGACGCGGCCCTCGGCATCATCCGGGTGATCAACTCGAACATGGCGCTCGCGATCCGGTCGAACTCGGTGGCGCGCGGGGTGGACCCCCGCGAGTTCTCCCTGGTGCCGTTCGGCGGGGCGGGTCCGCTCCACGGGGTCGCCCTGGCGGAGGCGGTGTCGGCGCGCGACGTCCTGGTGCCGGTCGCACCCGGCATCACGGCCGCGATGGGGCTCCTCGAAACGGACATGCAGTACGAGCACGTGCGCTCGTTCATCACCTCCCTCACCCACGTCGACGAGGCGGTGGTGGAACGGCTGAACGCCCTCGTCGAGGAGCTGGTCGAGGACTGCCGGCGCGACCTCGAGAACGACGGTGTGCCGCCCGCGCGCCAGTCCTTCCGGCGGGTCGCGGAGTGCCGCTACCACGGGCAGGGGTTCGAGCTGCGGGCGGAGATCCCGGAGGGCCGGCTCGGGACGGGCGACGTCGGGCGCATCATCGAGAGCTTCCACACCCAGCATCGCCTGGACTACGGCTATGCCTTCGACGACGCGGAGGTGGAGCTCATCACCGTGCGGGCCATCGGGACGGACCGGATCGAACCGCTTCGGCTCCGCCCGCTCGAGCGGGCGAACGGCGCCTCCTACGAGTCGGCCCGCCTCTACTCGCGGCCGACGACCTTCGACGACGGCACCACCGCCGACACCCCGCGCTACGACCGCGGCCGGCTCAAGGCCGGGCACCGGGTGGCGGGTCCGGCCGTCCTCGTCCAGCACAACTCCACGGTCCTCGTGCCTCCCGCCTACGCCGCGGAAGTGAGCGACTACGGCAGCCTGCACGTGCGCCGGACCTGACGACAGGCGGCCGGCCGGCGAGCGGGTGCGCGGGCGGGCGCCTTGAGAGCACGACGCACGCCTCGGGAGCAAGAAGGAGCAACCCATGACCAACCGGGAACTCGACCCGATCACCTTGCAGGTCATCAGCGGCGCGCTCGACACCATTGCCGAGGAGATGGGGCACGTTCTGTACCGGATGTCGTTCTCGTCGATCATCCGCGAGTCGCAGGACCTCGGGGCCGGGCTCTTCGACACCGACTACAACACCCTCTGCGAGTCCGAGTCGACCCCCCTTCACATCGGGTCGCTGCCGGGCTATCTCGAGGGTATCGAGAAGGTGGTGAAGGGCGACTGGGCGGACGGGGACGTCGTCATCCACAATCACCCCTACTACGGATCGAGCCACTCCCCCGACATCGCGGTCGTCATCCCCATCTTCTACCGCGACGAGCTCGTCGGCTACTCGGCCAACACCGCCCACCACCTCGACATCGGGGCCGCGACGCCGGGGCTCATCATCGACATCCCGGACGTCTACGCGGAGGGGATGCTCTTCGCGGGGACCAAGCTCTACGAGGCGGGCCGGCGCAACGAGGCGATGTGGGACTACATCCGCAACAACTCGCGGGCGTCGCGCCAGCTCCTCGACGACCTCGACGCCCAGATCGCCTCCGCCCGCCTGGGGGTCCGGCGCTTCGTCGAGCTCATGGACCGCTTCGGCTACGACGACGTCATCGCCGCGACGCGCCAGCTGATGGACTACACCGAGCGGGTCCTGCGCCAGCGGATCGCGGCCATCCCCGATGGGGAGTACCGGGCGGAAGGGTTCCTCGACGACGACGGGCGGAACCGCGACGTGCGCCTCCCCATCAAGGTGTGCGTGCGGATCCGGGGCGACGGCATCGAGGTGGACCTCGCCGGCTCGGCGGACCAGGTCGAGACGGGGTTCAACGTACCCTTCGAGGGCTCGACCAAGGTGGCCTGCTTCTGCGCGATCCGCTCGCTCCTCCTCGACGCGGAGACCTCCGAGATCAAGGTGCCCTCGAACCAGGGGTCGTTCCGCCCGATCGACGTCATCGCCCCCGAGGGCTCCATCTTCAACCCGCGGTTCCCGGCCGCGGCGGAAGCGCGGTTCTCCCAGATCAACCGGGTCATCGATCTCATCTACAAGGCGCTGAGCCCGGTGCTCCCCGACGAGATCATCGCGGGGAGCTCGGCCACCCTCTCGTTCGCGGCGTACTCGGGGATCCGGCCCTCCGGCGACTACTGGGTGTTCCTGGAGGTGAACGAGGGATCGTACGGGGGGCGGCCGGCGTCGGACGGCCCGGACAGCATCGACAGCCTCATGGCGAACACCCGCAACAATCCCCTCGAAGACCTCGCGATGCACCTCCCGATGGTCTGTGATCGCTACGAGCTCCGGGACGACGTCATGCCCGCCCCCGGCCGGTTCCGGGGCGGACTCGGGGTGGTCAAGAAGCAGCGCATGCTGACCGAGGGGTTCATCACCCACGAGGCGGACCGCCACGAAGACGTGCCCTGGGGCGTCTTCGGCGGATGGGACGGCGCGGGCGGTCGGCTCGACATCTACAACGACGCGCGCCCCGCGGACGGGCGGGCCATGCCCGCGAAGTTCTCCGGGCTCCGCGTCGAAACGGGCGACGTGATGGCCTTCTACGGCCCGAGCGGGGGCGGCTATGGCGACCCCCTCGACCGCCCGGCCGAGAAGGTGCTGGAGGACGTGCTCGACGGGTTCTACACGAGCGAGGCGGCGCGTTCGACCTTTGGCGTGGTGGTGGACCTGGAGGCGGAGCGCGTCGACGAGGCGGCTACCGCGGCGGCGCGGCGCGAACTCCGGGCGCGGCCCGCCGAGGAGCGGGTGGGCGCGGGCACCGACCTCGGACCCGCCGCCCTCGGGAGCGGCGAAGGCCGTGCTCCGGCACGTGCCGCCGCCGCTACCGGCAACGGCCGGGACACCACGGCTGGCTATGCGGCCGGCTACGCGGCCGGCGCGAACCGCCGGTCCGGCGCGGCCGCGCATTCATCCGCCGCGATCGGACGCCGGGCCCGCGCCGCCGCCGCTTCCCCCGCTGCCGACCCCGCCGCCACCCTGGCACGCGATGGAGGCGGGGCACCGGCGACCGCGCCCCCGGCTGCCTCGACTCGCCCCGCTTCCCCGCTTCCGGCCGCCGTCCCTCGGCCGGCCGACGGGGCACCCGCCGCGAACGGGGGCGGCGGCGACGACACCGCCCGCTCGCTCGGCGCTCGCTACGGCGAGGGCTGGAGCTTCGAGATCGTGGGCTACCACCTCGGCGGCGAGGAGGTGGAGGTCACCGGACAGCTCCGCGCGAACGGCAGCTCCGTCCAGCGCACCGCCCGCGGGAACGGCCGCAATCTCGGTCTCGGCGAGCAGCTCAAGCGCGCGAGCGCCGCGTGCCTGCGCGACTGCGCTGCCGCCCTCACCGCCCGCCCCTGACCGACTGCCCGCCTCGCACTCGCCCCAAGGTCATTTCGTTCCGCCCGCAACTGGTTGGCGGTGCTCCCGTTCCGGTCTACCGGCCATGGCAGCAGGTGAGGGGATGGGGGCAGAACCAAACCGCCCTGCGCTCTCCCGGTCCACGGACGGAGGGTACGGCAGCCAGGGTTACAATGGGCTGCAACGAGAAGGCCTCACGGATCTGCAATGGAAAAAGTCTTTATCTACTGGGACAACTCCAACATCTTCATCAGCGCTCGCGACGTCGCCGTAGAGCGGGAGGGAGCAACCGCCCGTCACCGGGTGCGCGTTCACTTCCGGAATCTGTTGGAACTGGCGCACGCGGGACGCGACATCGAGCACGCGATCGCCGTCGGATCCGTTCCTCCGGAGCTCCGGCACGTCTGGAACCGTCTGGAAAACGAGGGGGTTACGGTACAGTTGCTGGAGCGTGGGGCGATGCAGGGCCGCGAGCAGGGCGTGGATCAGACCCTGCAAACCGCGATGCTGCGCGATGCCTTCGACTACAACGGGAATCCCGGCATCGCGGTATTGCTGACCGGGGATGGCAGTGGCTTCATCGACGGGGTCGGTTTTCATGCGGATCTGGAGCGCATGCACAGCCGGAGCTGGAGAGTCGAAGTGCTGTCCTGGCGGCATAGCTGCAACCGCCGAATGCGGGAATGGGCGGAGCAGAATGGCAAGTTCGTTGCACTGGACGATTTCTACGAAAGCATTACCTTCCTTGAGCCACCGATGCCGGGCGATCCAGTCTCTGATCCGCGCCACGCAACTCCTGTCGATCTGAGCAGACGCCCGTGATGCTCCTGCACGTCCTTCAAGACTGCCCGCCTACGACGGCGGCCTTCACGGTCCTGCCCTTTCCCGAAACAGCCGGCCGGCCACAGGGCGATGCCATCCGGATCGAAATGGAAAAATTGAGATGAACGACAAATTTTGCCGCATCTGCTGGAATACCAACGGCTGGAGAAATCCATCCGGAGCCGTAAGCGAGAGTGGCCAATCCTTTGCGGCGCAGTACGGGTTCGGCATGGAGGAATGGCTTTTCAATTACGAATGGTGCATTGACGGATTCAAATACGGATACCTTACACCCATCAACAGATTCCGACCAACATACGAAGGCAAACGGTTCTCGGCTGCCCTATATGCAAAACATGCCGGATTGACGTTACTTGTAGCCGAAATATCCAACGTCTACGTTCCAAGATTTCACAAACTGACGACCGCGTTCAACGAAATGAAGAAGCGTGGATGGATAGATCAAATGCGGGAAGATGTCTGCCATGTCGCCGGCGAGATTCCAGGCGCTCTGCGCGCCTTGGAGGAAATGGCGCTGTCCCGCCCGGATCAATCAATCAATATTCGCTTTGACCCGAACGATGTTACAATTCACGATCCAATGCCTTTGATCGATGGAAACAATATGACTCGTTATCATCCATATAATTGGGATGGCAGTCAGGTTCCCGTAATCAACGATGAGGAGGAGACGAATGATCCAGATGATTCGACACGTTCAGAGAAACAACGTAAGCGCGCCGCTCAGCAGGCGACAACTGTTGACCCACAGCACGTTCGTCTGCAGAACAGATTGTACGATAGTCTGTGTACTCGCCATGGAAATGATGCCGTTCGGTACGAACAGGATTACGTCGATCTCCAGGTAGTCGGTCAAGATGGTTGCACTTTCCATGAAACAAAGACGGACTCCAGTGCCAAGAAATGTATTCGGAACGCTCTCGGGCAGCTCTTGGAGTATTCCTCGTATCCCGCCGAACAGCGGGCACGAAAACTGGTAGTAGTTGGCGACGCTCCGACAACAAAGTATGACAGAGCTTATCTGAAGCATCTTCGTAAACGATATTCACCACCGATCCACTACGCACGGTTCAACTGGGAGGGGGAAGACATGGGACCGGAAGAATGATTCGCGACGAGTGTACGAGCCACGGCACCATATTGTGCCGTTCGTATCCGAACCCCGACCAACCGCGTGGGTACGAGGAAAAGCCGCGGCCGGAACCAAACCGGCGCCGCTCCACTCGGGGAATCGGCTTTCTTGCCGCGCCGACCCTCCATCCCCTAAGATCGAAGCCCGTCCGTAGCCGCGGGTTTGCGGCACGTCATCAGAGGAGAACGGCATGAGCAGCAGCGCTGCGGCGGTAGCCGAACTGCCCGAGGCGGCGGAGCGTTCCGACGACTTCGTCCTCGCGAAGAAGAACGACGCGATCTATGTCAAGGGGCGTCGCGACTGGATGAAGTACCGCGAGCTCGGGGTCACCGAGGCGAGCGGCGGGCGGATTCGCGCCCAGGTCACCTCGGCGTCGCAGGGCCTCTCGGAGCCGACCGGCTGGCACGTGCACCACTGCGAAGGGCAGCTCGTCTACATGCTGGACGGGTGGGTCGACCTCGAGTTCGCGGGCGGCAAGGTCGTGCGGATCGAGGCCGGGGACAGCATGTACATCCCGGGCGGCACCCCTCACAACGAGATCGCGACCTCCGACACCTTCGAGCTGGTCGAGGTCAGCGTGCCCGCCGACATGGGCACGGAGCCCTGCGACCCGCCCGACGCGTAAACATCCGGGGCGCCGGCCTCTCCCGGCCGGCGCCTACCCCCTACGCCGCGCGCCAAGCCTGAACGGGGGCAGGAGCCTCCGCCGTCCGGATTGCGAAAGGACGCCGGCCCCCGAAGGAGCGTCCCATGCGCAAGCCCGCCTCCATGAAGGCTCTGGAGAAGCTCGGCCGAGTCCGGCTGTCGGAGCATTTCTTCATGCGCGAGATGCTCTACAGCGAGATCGCGAACTTCCACGGGATCCCGAACCTCCCCGACGACCCCGATCTCGCCATCGCCGCGGGAACCCGGCTCTGCGAGGAGCTGCTCGAGCCCCTGCACGCCACCTTCGGACACGTGTCGATCCGATCCGCATTCCGCTCCGTCGCGGTGAACACCTACGGCCACGAGCGAGTGGACCGGGGCTACGCCTGCGGCGAGACGACCTGGAACCACTCCCGCCACGTGTGGGATCGGCGCGACGCGGACGGGTTCATGGGGGCGACCGCCTGCATCGTCATTCCCTGGTTCATTCCCCGCTACGAGGCGGGAACGCCGTGGCGGGCGATGGCTTGGTGGATACACGACCACCTGCCGTACTCGGACATGGCGTTCTTCCCGAACTACGCGGCCTTCAACCTCCGGTGGCACGAGAAGCCGGTCCGCCGGATCGACAGCTTCGCCCCGCCCAAGGGGTGCCTCACCAAGCCGGGCATGACGAACCACTCGGGCGACCACTCTACGGAGTACCTCGGCTTCCCGGAGCTCGAGCGCGACTGACCCCTCGGCGTGGCGCGCTCC
Organism: Gammaproteobacteria bacterium; assembly: GCA_965214795.1. Lineage (GTDB taxonomy): Bacteria > Pseudomonadota > Gammaproteobacteria > HK1 > HK1 > JAJDXW01. Next base: position 349,700 of record OZ243976.1, read on the forward strand.
GGTCGCGGGACCTGCGCGCTGCCGGATGATGCGGCCACCGTCGCCCGGCTCCCGTGCCAATCCGGTGATTTCGCTCAACCGCTGTTTGGCGCGCGATCGAGCCGTGGGGCGAAATCGACCGCGTTCAGGTGCGGCCGCGTTCACGGCGAGACCACGTTCAGCAGGGGCTCGCCGGCCCGCCAGCGTTCGAGGTTGTCCGCGAAGAGCGCTGCGAACCGGCGCGGCCAGCCGATGACGTTGTCCGATGCGTGGGGGGTGATGAGGACGTTCCGCATCGACCAGAGCGGGCTCTCGGCGGGGAGCGGCTCGGTCTCGAACACGTCGAGATAGGCGCCTCCGATCTGGCCGGAGCGAAGTGCGTCGAGGAGCGCCGCCTCGTCGACGACCGCGCCGCGCGAGGTGTTGACGAGGCACGCCCCCGGCTTCATCGCCGCGAGCGCCTCGCGGGAGAGGAGCCCGCGCGTCGCCGCGTTCAGCCGCACGTGGAGCGACACGAAGTCCGCATCGGGGAGGAGCGTTTCGAGCGCGCCCGGGCCGTGCATCTCGTCCGCCTCCGGATGGGGGGCCGGCCTCCCGCGGACTCCCAGCACCCGCATGCCGAGGGCCTTCGCATTGCGCGCCACGCATTCACCGATCCGGCCGAACCCGACCACCAGCAGCGTCCGCCCCCGGAGCGGGGTGAACGATACCGGCTGCCATCGGCGTTCGCGCTGCTGCTCGGCGTAGTTCAGGAGCCCGCAGCCGAGGGCGAGCATCGCGCCCGTGACGGTCTCGGCGAGGTACGGCGCAAGTACGCCGGCGCCGTTGGTCACCGTGATCCGGCTGGCGTCCCACGGCGCGAGGTGATCGAACCCCGAGCCACCCACCTGGATCCAGCGCACCGACCGATGGTGCGGAATTGGCGCATGCGCGGGGCCGGGGAACCCGGGATGCTTGACCGAGAAGACGACCTCGGGGTCGTGCTCCTGCAAACCCCCGACGACCTCCGGCGCCGTGGCCGCGTAGACGAACCGCACGTCCGGAAACCGCGCGGCGAGCAGGTCCCGGAAGTCGTCCGGTTCGTTGTGGGCGATCAGCACGGGCCGCATCGCTTCTCTCCTCGGTTCCGGGAGGAGGCACTCTTTGGCATATCACGGGACGCGAAGCAACACCGGCACCGTTGCGGTGGTCTCAGCGGCCCTGCCCGGGTCCGGCAACCCGTAATTTTCGGATTACGCCGAGCGAATTCGACCTGCCAGGGACGGGTTTGACCCGCCGGGGACCGGCAGCCCCCTTGTAGGTCGGGGCAGCCGAAGGCGGCCGGGTGGCCACGGGCGGTTGCCCGCCCGTGGCTCCCACAGATCCGGACGTGCCCTATTCGGGCATCCGGCTCCTCGGACTATGGTTTCGCTGCTCAACGGTACACGCTGTGAACGACTCGCACCGGGGGGAGGGGGAAGGCGCTTAGCACTTGGAGATAGCGACTCCATGTCATGCGCGTGCGCCCACCGCGTCGGCGGAGCCATTTATACCATCGCCGACGCACTTCGTGCCGGAACCGCGCCAGTGCCGGCGCGTTCCCGGTGAGTCCGTAGTAGGCGTAATGGCCTCGCAGCTTGCGGCTCAATGCCGCGTGCTGCTCGGGCACGCTCTGATGCCGATTCCTCCGGCACCATTGGCCAATTCCTCTCAGCGCCCGGCTGAAGCGGTCCTTGGCCGTCTTGCGCTTCACCACCCATCGCCCCTTCCTGGAACGCCCCCAGTAGTGGATGAACCCCAACATCGCGAAGCTGCGTTCGCGTTGCGAACCGCCCCGCCGCGACTTCGACGGACTGCGAAACTCCACCATCCGCGTCTTGTCCGGGTGCAGGCGCAGGCCGTACTTCTCCAGCCGCTTCGCCAGCACCTCAAGCACCCGCCTCGCGTCGTCTTCGTGCTCGAACACCAGTACCGCATCATCGGCGTAGCGAACCTCGAACGCCCGCCCCCGAAGCCGCGGCTTGACCTCATGCTCGAACCAGGTGTCCAGCACCTCATGCAGATAGACGTTGCTCAGCAGCGGGGAGACGACTCCCCCTTGCGGGGTCCCCCGTTGCGGATAGCTTAGCTCGCCCGCCTCCATTACCCCGGCGTTCAACCACTTCCCAAGCGCGCGCCGGATCACTCCGTCTACACCCGCCGCCGCGTCCTTGCGTACTTGCCGGTACGCTTCGCCCATCCACACCTCGTCAACGTGGTGCGCCAGCGTCGTCAAGGTCCGCTTCGGCTCCCTCCGGGCCAGTTCCGCTATCTTGCCTTGTCGCGTTGAGATGACCTCCCGGCCCAACGTCCCCGCCATCTGTCCCTCCGCAAGCTCCATCGCCCGGCCGGCCGCTTCCCTCCACCGGGTCCCTTGGAGCAGGTTCCCCGGCTTCCCCGGTACTATCAGCCGACTCCGACTTCTCGCCTCCCCTCGCGCCTCGCTTCGTCTCCTTCGCTCGGCACTACCACCGACTCGCCCTCTTTCGCTCCCCCATGGCCGGACGTGTCCCCAAGGCCCTGGACCACTTCTACCGCGGCGCCCGCGCCGCCATTCCTCGGTGGAAAACACGAGACCTCCCAGGTTCCTGGACGACCCTTGCCTACATGCCCCGCTCTTCGACCCCGGCGGACCGCAAGCCCCAGGCCCTTTCAGGACTCGCGATGTGGTCTTCCGCTGGACTAACGACGTCGACTCCGCAATGGTGCTTTCGAGGCTCCATCACGCGGCCTGCACGCTCTCTGTGTACGCTTCGCAGCCGGGGTCGCCCCCACACCACGCAACACTCGATTCCGGCTGGTGGCCAGCCTTGACCGGGCAGGACTCTCACCTGCTGGGTCGCACTGAAGGTTTCCGTCACGTCTGTCCCTCTACATGTCCTTCCCCCTTCTCCAGGCTTTGCCTGGCGCAATGGTCCGACAGCCTGCGGAGTGGCCGCCGGCTCCCCGCGGTCTGCTGGCTCGTCGCGCGATGGATATGGCTCCGACTGGAATCGGGTGGGCGGAAACAGGAAGCGGCAATCGGCACCGTCGGGGCGGCAGCCTCATGCGATCATTCAGTGGCTTGCCGGCCTCTTCCGAAGGGCCGCGGCCCCCGACGCCGTCCAGACGGCGGTTCCGTGCGATCATCCGGATCCACCATGAGCGCGTACGAGGACTACACGGCGGTCTCGGCCGACTACGACCGCACCCGCGTTCCCATCGGGATCGAGATCATCCTCGGCTGCCTTGCCGCCGCCGCCGGCCCTCTCGCGTCGATGCGCGTGCTCGACGCCGGCTGCGGGACGGGAAGCTATACGGTAGCGCTCCGGCCCCACGTGGGCGCGATCGACGCGGTGGACCTCAACCCCTCGATGCTCGCGGTCGCGCGGTCGAAACTCGGCCCGACCCCGGGAGGATGCTCGGTCGCCCTTCACGAGGCGGGCATCGAGGCGCTGCCCTTCGACGATGCACGCTTCGACGCGGTGACGGTGAACCAGGTGCTCCACCATCTTCCCGACTCGCCGCGGGACGGCCGGCCCGGGCTGCGACGGGCGCTCGGCGAGATCGCACGGGTGCTCCGCCCGGGCGGGGCGGCGATCGTCAACATCTGCTCCCACGAGCAGCTCTGGAGCGGCTGGTGGTACGCGGCCCTGGTCCCGGATGCGGTGGAGGCGATGCGCGAGCGCCATCCGGACTCCTTCGTGTTGACCCGGCTTCTCGCCGAGGCCGGCCTCGACCCCCGCGGGCGATTCGTGACGAGCGATGCGCTCATGCGAGGCGATGCGTACTTCGACGGCCGCGGCCCCCTCGACCCCGCGTGGCGCCGCGGCGATTCGTTGTGGTCGGTCGTCGGGGAGGCGGAGCTCGCGCGGGCCCTCGAAACGGTCCGCGCGCTGGATGCGGCGGGAACCCTCGATGCGTTCGTTTCCAAACACGACCGCCGGCGGCCCTTGATCGGGCAGACGGGATTCCATTTCGCGGTGCGCGCACCCGGAACCGGCCGCGGGGCCTGAAACCCGCCCCGCCGCGGGGCGGGAGGCCGGTCGGATCAGGCGGGTTCGCGCGCGCGCTCGGACTCGGGTTCGGGCCCGGGTTCAGGTTCGGGCCCGGACGCCGCCGGCTCGACCCGGGCCGCGCAGAGCTTGAAGCCGGGGATCTTGCCGAAGGGATCGAGCTCGGGGCTGGTAAGGATGTTGGCCGCCGCCTCGGCGAAACAGAAGGGCACGAACACCATTCCCTCCGGGACCGCGGGGTCGCGCCGGGTCGCGATCTCGATGGCGCCGCGCCGGGTCGAGATCCGCACCGCGGTTCCCGCGGCCACCCCCATTCGGCCGAGGTCCGCGGGCGAGAGGCTCGCCACCGCCTCGGGTTCCAGCGCGTCGAGGATCCCGGCCCGGCGGGTGATCGCCCCCGTGTGCCAGTGCTCGAGCTGCCGCCCCGTGGTGAGCACCATCGGATACTCGTCGTCGGGTTCCTCGACCGGCGGGACGATGTCCGCCGGCACGAGCTTCGCCCGGCCGGTCGCCGTCGGGAACCCGTCCCCGAAGACGATGTCCTCACCCGGCTGGTCCGCCCCGAGGCACGGATACGTCACCGCGCTCTCGCGCTCGAGCCGCTCCCAGGTGATGTTGTCGAGCGACGGCATCACCTCCGTCATCTCCCGGAACACGTCGCGCGGGTGCCGATAGCGCCAGTCGAGCCCGAGGCGCCGCGCGACCTCCTGCACGATCCACCAGTCCTGGCGCGCCTCCCCGGGCAACGGCAGCGCGCGCCGCCCGAGCTGGACCTGCCGGTTCGTGTTGGTGACCGTCCCATCCTTCTCCGGCCAGGCCGACGCGGGCAGGATCACGTCGGCGTGGAACGCGGTCTCGGTGAGGAAGAGGTCCTGCACCACGAGGTGCTCGAGCTTCGCGAGGGCCTCGCGGGCGTGCCGCATGTCCGGGTCCGACATCGCGGGGTTCTCCCCCATGATGTACATCCCCTTGATCTCGCCGTCGAGGATCGCGTGCATGATCTCGACCACGGTGAGGCCCCGCTCCGGATCGAGGCTGGTACCCCACGCGTCCTCGAAACGGGCGCGCACGTCCGCCGCGTCGACCGCCTGGTAGTCGGGATAGACCATCGGGATGAGGCCGACGTCGGAGGCGCCCTGCACGTTGTTCTGGCCGCGGAGCGGGTGGAGCCCGGTCCCGGGGCGCCCCACGTGCCCGGTGATGGCGGCGAGAGCGATGAGGCAGCGCGCGTTGTCGGTGCCGTGCGTGCTCTGCGAGATGCCCATCCCCCAGAAGATGATCCCTGCTTCGGCCTTCGCATAGGTGCGCGCCACGGTGCGGATGGTGTCGGGGTCGATGCCGCACACCGGGGCCATCGCCTCCGGGGTGAACGGCTCGACGTGACGCCGGAGGTTCTCGAAGCCCTCGGTCTGCGCGGCGACGTACTGCTCGTCGTACAGACCCTCGGCGACGATGACGTTGATGAGGGCGTTCAGCAGCGCGACGTCGGTACCGGGGCGGAACTGGAGCACGTGGCGCGCATGCCGGGCGAGGCCGTTCTGCCGCGGGTCCATGACGATCAGGGTCTTCGACTTCGACGCCTGCTTGAAGAAGGTGGCGGCGACCGGGTGGTTCTCGGTGGGGTTCGCGCCGATGACGATGACGACGTCCGAGTCCGCGCACGACGTGAAGGGAGCGGTGACCGCGCCCGAGCCGATCCCCTCGAGGAGCGCGACCACCGAGGAGGCGTGGCAGAGGCGGGTGCAGTGGTCGACGTTGTTGGTGCCGAACCCGGTGCGGATCATCTTCTGGACGAGATACGCCTCCTCGTTCGACCCCTTGGCGGAGCCGAACCCGGCGAGGGCGCCCCCTCCGTCCCGGTCCCGGATGCGCCGGAGCCCGGCCGCCGCCCGGTCGAGGGCTTCCTCCCAGCTCGCCTCGCGGAAACGGCTCCAGGGGTTCGCGGGGTCGACCGCTTCGTCCGCGGACTTCGGTGCATCGTCCCGCCGGACGAGCGGACGGGTCAGCCGGTCCGGGTGCGCAACGTAGTCGAATCCGAAGCGGCCCTTGACGCACAGGCGTTGCTCGTTCGACGGCCCGTTGCGACCGTCGACGGCCGCGATCCGGTCGTCCGCGATGCGGTAGGTGATCTGGCACCCGACCCCGCAGTAGGGGCAGACGCTCTCGACCTCCCGGAGCGCGAGCCGCCGGTCCACCCCCGCCTCGTCCACCAGCGACGCCTCCATGAGCGCCCCGGTCGGACACGCCTGCACGCACTCGCCGCACGCGACGCAGGTGCTCTCACCCATCGGATCGTCGAAGTCGAAGACGATGCTCGACCCGTGCCCCCGGTAGGCCATGCCGATGACGTCGTTCACCTGCACCTCGCGGCACGCCCGCACGCAGAGGTTGCACTGGATGCAGGCGTCGAGCGCGACCCGCATCGCGGGGTGGGAGGGGTCGGGGGCGGGAAGCGACTCGCGTACCGGGAAGCGGCTCTCGTCAAGGCCGATCCGCTCCGTCCAGCCCCAGAACCGCGAGTCGTGCTCGCGGGCGCGCACGCGCGGGGGCTGGTCGGCGAGGAGAAGCTCGAACACGGTGCGGCGCGAATGCCGGGCGCGCTCGGTGTCCGTTCGCACCTTCATGCCCGGAGCCGGGCGGCGGATGCACGATGCGGCGAGGACCCGCTCCCCCTCCACCTCGACCATGCAGGCGCGGCAGTTGCCGTCCGGCCGGTAGCCGGGCTCGGCCGAGTGGCACAGGTGCGGGATCGCCACCCCCTCGCGTGCGGCGACCTGCCAGATGGTCTCCCCGGGCGCCGCCGCGACCTCGCGGCCGTCCAGACTGAAGGCGACTGCCTCGCTCATGGTGCCTGCCCCTCCCTCTCGCTGCGCGCGCCCGGCTCGGTCGGAACCGCCCGCGGCTCCACAGGTTAGCGAGTCCGGCCGAACATGGAAAGGACGGGACGGGACGGGACCGAACTCCCCCCAAGCCCGCATGGTTCGATCCGCGGGTCGGGGGGGCCGGCGCCTGCGCGGCGTCCGCCGGCCGCAACCCGGTTCGCCCCCGTATCCGGGCGGCCCGGTGGGCAATTTCGGGCGTGAGATCCACGACTCGCCACACGGGCGGCGCGGTCGGCGCGTCTCGATAACGGTTGGCGAGAGACTCGCTGCCGATGCGAAGGGGCCCCATGAGAACCTCCGCCAGGGTGACCGCCGTGACGATCGGATTGTAGTCTCTTCGTTCGCCCCCCTCGAAGATCACCCGAAAGCGCGGCGCCAGGACCGGATGATTCTCCAGCGTGCAGATGATCTGCGCACTGTCGATGACCAGCCGCCCGCGGGCAGGCAGGCCGACGATATCCTCCATCATTCGTCGCGCAGCCCGCCGATGTACGCCGCGACATCGCCATAGCATCCGCCCGCCGATCCGCTCAGACCTCCGTGCAATGTCGGGTGACGCCTTCGGCTCACCCGACTTACAGTGCGAGATGGCCCCGTCCGGGACGACGCTGCCGGAATCCCTTCGCCGCCCGCCGTCGTATAATCCAGCGCCACGTCCGGTGGCTCCCGGCCGCCGCGACACCCGAACCCCCGCGACCCGCCGATGTCACCGGACCGCCACGCCCCTGCCCCGGCCGCTGCCCCCCGCCTCCGCGGTCCAACCGCCCGGCGGCCTCCGGCGACGGCGTCCGCGAATGAGGAGTCTCACTTGACGGAAAGAAGCCCACTGCTCGTCACGGGCGGTGCCGGCTACGCCGGCAGCCATGCCGTGCTGGCCTTTCGCGAGGCCGGATATCCGGTGATCGTCCTCGACGACCTCTCGGCGGGAACGCGTTCGGCCGTTCCGGACGATGTGACGTTCGTCGAGGGCCATGCCGGGGACGCCGCCGCGGTGGGCGCTCTCATCGCCGAGCACGGGGTCGCGTCGGTGGTTCACTTCGCGGCCAGCGCTCTGGTTCCGGAGTCGGTCGCCGACCCCCTCAAGTACTACCGCAACAACACCGCCGCCAGCGCGAACCTGCTCCGAGCCTGCGTGACGGGCGGGGTGAAGCGCTTCATCTTCTCCTCGACCGCGGCGGTCTACGGCGTTCCGGCGTCGATCCCCGCGCCCGAGGAACTGGTGGCTGTACCCATCAACCCGTACGGCACCTCCAAGCTGATGACCGAGTGGATGCTTCGCGACACGGCCGCCGCCCACGACTTCCGCTACGCCGCGCTTCGCTACTTCAACGTGGCGGGAGCCGACCCGCGGGGCCGGTCGGGTCAATCCTCCCGCAACGCCACGCACCTCGTCAAAGTTGCCTGCGAGGCGGCGGTCGGCGTGCGGGGCGGCATCACCGTGTTCGGCACCGACTACGACACCCCGGACGGCACCTGCGTGCGCGACTACATCCACGTCTCCGACCTCGCCGACGCCCACGTCGCCGCGCTTCGCAGCCTCGAGGACGGCGGCGGCAACCAGGTGTTCAACTGCGGTTACGGCCGCGGCTTCTCGGTCCGCGAGGTGCTCGAAGCGGTGCAGTCGGAGGCCGGGGTGAGGCTCGACGTGCAAGACGGGCCGCGCCGCCCCGGCGACCCGCCCTCCCTGGTGGCCGATGCCTCCCGGATCCGCGCCGCCCTTGGATGGCGGCCGCGCTACGATGACCTCGGCTTCATCGTCCGAACCGCACTCTCCTGGGAGAGGAAACTCGCGGGAGTCGAGCCGGCCCAATCCGCCGCTTGAGCGACGGACGAGCCCACCGCCTCCGGCCTGCCCCGACGCCGCGCACCCCGGCATCGCCCCGAGTGGCACAGGCTCCGCACGGTCTGCTTCGTTCGTCAGGTTATGGACCTGAATCCCGTCGCAAGGAAAAGAGAGAGGGCATGGAGAAGATGCGGCTCGGCCTCATCGGCGACAACATCGCCGCCTCGAAGGCCCCGCGGCTGCACGCGGTCGCGGGCCGGATGCGGGGCCTCGACGTCGCCTACGACCTGCTCGTGCCGGCCGAACAGGGTGTCGGGTTCGACGAGCTGTTCGAGCGCTGCGCGGACGGGAGCTACCGGGGAATCAACGTCACCCATTCCTACAAGGAGCGGGCGGCGAAACGGGTCGAGATCGAAAGCCCTCTCGTCCGGGCCATGGGAGCGGTCAATACGGTGTTGTTCGAGCCGACCGGACCGCGCGGCTTCAATACCGACCACACCGGATTCATCGCGGCCTGGCGGGCGGCGTTCGGTGCCGCCGGACCCGGCACGGTCTGCCAGGTCGGGGCGGGCGGGGTCGGGAAGGCGGTCGCGTTCGGGCTCGCGGAGCTCGGCGCGGAGTGCATCCGGGTCGTGGACATCGATCACGGGCGGGCCGAGGCGCTCGCGGCGACGGTGCGGGAGGCCCACCCCGCGGACGTCCGCCGCCCCGCGGAGGCCCGCCGCCCCGCGGAGGCCCGCCGCCCCGCAACGGAAGCGGTCGCGGCGGCGAGTCTCGAGGAGGCATCGAACGGGGCGCGGGGGATCGTCAACTGCTCGCCGGTGGGCATGGTCGGGCATGGCGGAACCCCGGTTCCCCCCGAGCTCATGCGGGGCGCGGCATGGGCCTTCGACGCGGTCTATACGCCGGTCGATACCCGCTTTCTCGCCGATGCGGCGGCGGCCGGTCTCGACACCCTGAACGGCTACGAGCTCTTCTTTCACCAAGGTGCGGAGTGCACCGGGATCTTCCTCGGCGGACCGATCGATCGGACCCGCCTCCGGCAGGCACTGCAAGACCCCGGCTGAACGACTGCCCGCGCTCCCCTTCAGGCCGCCGCGGCGGCGCGCCGGCGCCGGCGCCGGAATTGGGAGAGGCCGACGAGCCCGAGCAGGGCCACACCGACGGGATAGACGAGCTCCTTGGGCGGAAGGTCGACCTGTTCGACGTCGACGCCGGTGACCAGGTCGCCCCAATCGAGGCCCGCCCGCTCCGCCATGCCGTTGAAGGCCAGATCGACCACCGCATAGCGTCCGTCCTCCTCGCTCTCGATCCCGAGCCCGAAGGTCTCCGCCGGATTCGGGGCGGGGTTCTCCGGCGTTTCCAGCCGGAACAGCTTGTATCGCTCGCCATAGTCCGTCTCCCGGGTCACGTGCAACCGGACGTGGCGCCCGGGCGCGGGCGTGAACTCGCCGGTGACGAACGCCTCGAACTCCACGGGCTCGAAGGGCGGCGCGATCCGGTCCATGAAGAAACCGGGCCGGAACAGCATGAAGCAGGCCACCGCGAGCAGAACGCCCTCGTACCACCTCACCTTGATGAACATCCACCCCTGGGTGAGCGAACTGAAAGCCAGGATGGCGAGCAGCGACATGACCACGACCAATGCGCCATGCCAGATGCTCTCGATGCCGATGAGGAGGAGCTCGGTGTTGAACAGGAACACCAGCGGCAGGACCGCGGTACGGATGTCATAGAGGAAGGACTGCACGCCCGTCTTCAGGGGGTCGGCCCTCGATATCGCGGAGGCGGCGAAGGCGGCGAGGCACACCGGCGGCGTCGAATCCGCGAGGAGCCCGTAGTAAAGGACGTACAGGTGGACCGCGATGAGGGGCAGAACGAGACCCGCGGCACTTCCCAGCTCGACGAGCACGCCGCCGAGGAGGGAGGCGACGACCAGATAGTTCGCGGTCGTCGGCAGACCCATGCCGAGGACGATGCAGAGCACCGCGGTGAGTCCGAGCAGGATATAGACGTTGCTGCCCGCGATCGCCTCGACGACGCCGACCATCGCGTTGTTGAGGCCGGTCGACGAGACCGAGCCGACGATGATCCCGGCCGCGGCCACCGCCACCGCGATCCCGATCATGTTGCGCGCCCCGGAGATCATGCCGAGATAGATCTCGGTGAAGCCGTCGCGCACCGCCTCGGGCATCGCCTGCCCGCCGCCCCGGACCGAGGCGACGACCCGGCGGGCGACGATGATCACCATCAGCGAGAGGATGGAATAGAACACCGCGCTGTGTGCACTCCACCGCTCGACGATCAGCAGATAGACGAGGATGACGATCGGGATGAGGTGGTGCAGCCCGCTCAGGAAGGTCGCGCGGAGGGGGGGGATCTCCGTCCGGGGCAGCCCGGCGAGGCCCAGCTTCTGCGCTTCGAGGTGGGAAATGTAGAGGAGCGCGATGTAGCTCAACGCGGCGGGGATCGCCGCGGCTACGACCACATCGAAGTACGAGATCCCGATGAACTCGGCAATGATGAACGCGGCCGCCCCCATGATCGGCGGCATGAGCTGGCCGTTGGTCGAGGCCGCGACCTCGATCGCACCCGCCTTGACGGCGGGCATGCCGATGCGCCGCATGACCGGAATGGTGAACGTGCCGGTGGTGACGACGTTGGCAATCGACGAGCCCGAGATCATGCCCGTCATGCCCGAGGCCAGGATCGCCGCCTTGGCCGGGCCCCCGCTGAACCGCCCGACCAGCGCGAAGGACAGGGCGAGGAAGTACCGTCCCGCCCCCGCCTTGTCGAGCAGGGCGCCGAACAGCACGAACAGGAACACGAAGCTGACCGAAACGCTGAGCGGGATCCCGAACACCGCTTCGCCGGTCAGCCACTGATAGCCAATCAGCCGGTTCAGGCTGAGCCCCTTGTGCGACACGATGTCCGGCATCGACTGGCCGAAGATCGAATAAACGAGGAAGACGCCGCAGACGATGACGAGGGGAATGCCGATGGCCCGGCGGGTGGCGTCGAGCAGGAGCGCGATGCCCACCCCGCCCAGGATCGCTTCGACCGGAATGCCGTTCCAGACGTAGAGCACGCCCTGGCGGGACACCAGGCCGCCCCAACCGACGAACAGATAGAAGGCGGCTGCCCAGCCGAGCAGGGCAAAGGCGATGTCGTACGGGGGCAGGCGGCTTCGCCCGCCCCGGGCGCGCGACAGCGGATAGATCAGGAAGCAGAGCAGGAGCGCGAAGGAGAGGTGGATCCCTCGGGCGGGGACATCGCCGATGATGGCGAAGTCCAGCATGAAGGGGAGGGGGGAGGCGATCCAGAGCTGATAGATCGACCACACGAAGCAAAGCACGCTGACCAGCACGGCGAGGCGCGGCCCCTCCTGGCGGCCCCGGTACTCGACCTCTTCCAGCGTCCTGTCGATGTCGACGGGCGGCGCAGCCGCCGCATTCGGATTGCGGTTCGTCACTCGCCCCCTTGTTCCGCCCTTGTTCCAAATCGTGCGGCCGTCAGGCCGTCGTCCGTGCGAACCGCGTCAGGAACCGGAACCGCCTGACGCCATTGCACCGGCGCGGTGGTGTCGGATGCGCCGAACGAATCCGCCCGGCCCGGGGACTGCCCCCGGGGACTGCCCGAGGGGTGGGACTCGTCCCCGTCCCCCCGCGGGACCGGCAACCCTCCTCCGCCCCTTGGCGGGTCGGGTCAGCCGCGAAGGGAAGGGGCGCCGCCCAGACCCGACAACCCATCGGGTGGCGCAGGCTCCAACATGGCCCGCTCGCTCATCATGTCATGGATACAGGCCCCGAGGGGGGCGGCCGGCGGCCGCGATCGCGGGAGCCGGCCGCCGGCCGGGAGCCGGGGCTACATCCAGCCCTGTTCCTGATAGTACTTCGCCGCCCCCGGATGGAGGGGGGCCGAGAGACCGTCCTTGATCATCGTCGCGGGATCGAGGTTCTTGAAGGCGGGATGCAGGGACCGGAAATCGTCCAGGTTCTCCATCACCGCCCGCGTCACCTCGTAGACCACGTCCTCGGGCACGTTCTCGTGGCTGACGAAGGTCGCCATCACCCCGAAGGTCGTCACGTCCTCCGCGGTGGTCTTGTAGGTCCCGGCCGGGATGGTCGTGAAGGCATAGAACGGGTTGTCCGCTACCAGCTTCCGCTCGACCTCACCGGTGAGGTTGACGATGTAGGCATCGCAGCCGTCGGTCGCCACCGAGACGCCGGCGTTCGGCACGCCAACGGTGTAGCCGTAGGCGTCGATCTTGCCGTCGCAGAGGGCCTGCGACTGCTCGGTCGACGTGAGCTCCGTCGCCACCGCGAGGTCGTCGTTCGTCATGCCGTAACCGCTCATCAGCACCTCGGTCGTGCCGCGCTGGCCCGAACCGGGATTGCCGATGTTCATCCGCTTGCCCTTGGTATCGGTGAAGGAGCCGATGTCCGTGCCGGCGCCGGCGATGAGATGAAAGGGCTCCGGATGCACGGAGAAGACCGCACGCAGCCCCGGGCAGTTCGTGACCCTTTCGGAGCTGCCCATCACCGCATGATACTGCCAGTCGGACTGGGCGACGCCGAACTCGAGCTCGCCCTGGCAGATCTGTCCGATGTTGTAGGTCGAGCCGCCGGTCGACGGGGCGGCGCATCGGATGCCATGCTTGCGGCCCTTCTTGCGGCCCTCGGCCGCCTCCTTGTGGACCATGCGGCAGACCGAGTTGCCGACCACGAAGTAGACGCCCGTCGGGCCGCCGGTGCCGATGGAGATGAACTTGCGCCCCTGCGCGGCGGCATCCTGGGCGACCCCGAACGTGGTGCCGGCGAGCACGAGTGCAAGCGCAGTGAGGGTGAATTTCTTCATGTCGAGTAGTCCTCCGTAAGTCCGTTGGGTAGTCGGTGAACCATACACGCCTTCAGTTACAGATTCATGTAATTAAACCGGGTGGAGTGTCCCCGAGTTGGACGACGCAGGGGGCGCTTCCGTCCTTCTCGAAGCCCGCCGCCGGCAACCGCCAACCTGCGTCCGCAACCGGCGCCCGGCGCTCACCCCCCTGAAAGCAGGGCCTCGACGTCGAGGGCCGCTTCGAGGCCGTCCGCAAGCTCGTCGAGCGCCTGCTCCACCGCCGGCTCGTAGGCGAACTCCGATGCGGCGCCGCCCCGCACTCCGTCGAGCCACCGGGCGCGGAACTCGTCCCCGGCAAAGAGGCCGTGCACGTAGGAACCCTCGGTCCGACCGTCCGCGCTCACCGCGCCGTCCGGTCCGCCCGCCAGGTACGCGAAGGGCCGCACGGTATCGGGGCCGGCGGTCGTGCCCATATGGATCTCGTACCCGGAGAGCACGGCTCCGCTCCGTGCGCAGGTTCCGGCCACCGGGTGAACCGACTTTTCACCCCGCATCACCGTCTCGACGTCGAGCAACCCGAGGCCGGGCGCCTCGCCGGCCGGGCCGTCCATCCCGTCCGGGTCGCGCACCTGCCGGCCGAGCATCTGGTATCCGCCGCAAAGGCCGATCACCCGCCCGCCGCTTCGCGCATGGGCGATGACGTCGTGGTCCCACCCCTGCGACCGCAGAAACGCGAGGTCGCCGAGGGTCGACTTCGTGCCGAGCAGCATGACGACGTCCGCATCGCGCGGGAGCGGCGTGCCGGGCGGAACGAAGTCGAACCGGACCGCGGGCTCCATCCGGAGGGGGTCCACATCGTCGAAGTTGGCGACCCGCGAAAGCCTTGGAGCCACGATTCGGATTCCTTCTCCTCCGCCTCCGGCCGCGCGCTCTCCGGGGCGGTCGAGGACCACCGCGTCCTCGGCCGGGAGCCGCCGCGTCGCGTCCAGCCAGGGAACGACCCCCCGGCAGGGCCAGCCGGTGCGGCGCTCGATCTCGCGCACCCCATCGTCGAAGAGAGCCGGATCGCCCCGGAATTTGTTGATCGCAAAGCTCGCCACCATCGCGGCATCGCCGGGGTCGAGCACCACCCGGGTCCCCACCACCGAGGCGATGACCCCGCCCCGCTCGACGTCGGCGACGAGGCACACCGGAACCCCCGCCCGGCGGGCGAATCCCATGTTCGCGATGTCGCGGTCGCGGAGGTTCGTCTCCGCCGCGCTTCCGGCCCCCTCCACGACCACGAGATCGAAGCCGCGGGCCAGCCTCTCGAAGCTCTCGAGCACCGGGGGGTGGAGCCGGTCGCGCCGCGCGAGGAAGTCCGCCGCTTCCAGGGTCGAGACCGCGCGCCCGTGCACCACCACCTGCGAGGTCCGGTCGGACTGGGGCTTGAGCAGCACCGGGTTCATGTCCACGGTCGGCTCCACCCCCGCCGCGCGCGCCTGGAGCGCCTGCGCCCGGCCGATCTCGCCCCCGCCGGGGCACGCCGCCGCGTTGTTCGACATGTTCTGCGGCTTGAACGGGGCGACGGAGAGCCCGCGACGCCGCGCGATCCGGCAGAGCCCGGCCACGAGCGTCGACTTCCCGACATCCGAGCCGGTGCCCTGGAACATCAGCGCCCCGCCCCTCATGCCGCACCCCGCACCCCGGTCCGCGCTGCGATCCGCGACCTGGGCCACCCCCCGATCGCGCCGCGGTCCGCGCCACGAGCCGGCATCCCGGTCATGCCCCGATTTTCTCCACCAGTTGGCAGCGCACGTCCTTTCCGCCAACCGTCTTCTCCGCCATCACGAACAAGCACTTCCCGCCGCTCTCACGCTCCCGCAGCTCCCCGATGGTCCGCTTCTCGGCGGTATCCGGCCCGTCCGCCAGATGCACCCCCTTGTACTCGACGACGAGAAGCCGGCCGTCATCGAGCAGTGCCACGAAGTCAGGGTAGAACCGGCCCGCCACCACGGGCAGCGAGAACGAAGCGGGGTCCCGAGCCACGTTGCGTATCCAGTACCGGACCCCCGGCAGGCTGTCGAGGGCTTGGGCGCACCGCACCTCCTCACCGCCCTCCGTGTGCCATCGAAGGCGGGCACGCGGTCCGCGCCCAGGAAGTGCTTGTGCGGCCTCCAGCGGCCCCGGTAACGTCGCTGGTCGCGGTACACGTCGTCCCGGAAGGTGAAGGCGTGGGCGTACCTGCCACACGGTGTTGCCGTAGCGCCGGCGCAGATCATCGCTCACGTACTCCCCGGAGAGCTTCCGGAGCGTGGAGAAGTCCGCCTCGTCAAGCCAGTCACCCGTGACCAGGGGAGGGGCCTTCCATCACGACGGCGCCGGCTTCCCGGCATGCGGCGAGCCGGCGCGCCGGACCCCGGGCGCGTGGCGTGCCTCCGGCGCCGCTCGACGCCGCCGGCGGCTGCTCCGCACCTGCCCCGCGCGGGCTGACCGGAACCGGGCGGACGTCCCGGCCCGGCTCCCTACCAGCGCATCGTCGCCCGCAGGCCCACTCCGTGCTCGGACCCGTCGCCGTTCGCAGCCTCGCGGCGCGTCGCCTCCAGACCGAATTCGAACGAGCCGGCGTGGCGGCCCTCGCGCGTCAGACGCCAGCCGAGGCGGTAGTCGCGCCCGCTCTCCGACAGCCCGAAGCCAAGCTCCGGCGTCCCCGTGAAGCGACCGCCGAAGGCGGAAAGGCCGTAGCCGACCCGGACCTCCAGACTGCGACGCCCGAGAGGATCCGCCGCCCCCGTGCCGTCGTCGGCCGCAAGCCCCGCCATGGTGTCGCGACCGTAGAGCGCGTCCACACCGCCGGTCGCCGACGCTCCCACGGTCTGGCTGAGGCTCAGGCTCAGGCCCCGGTCCGAGGACGGGGACGGGTCGAAGGCGAGCGAGCCCGAGAGGCCGAACTCACGGAAGCCCGACGCCTCATGGCCGAGAAGCCCGCGACCCTGCAGGTCCGCCGTCATCCCCGAGGACGGATCGGCATAGGCAACACCGGCGCCCACCTCCACGCCGAACCCGGTCTCCGCGTCGCCCCCGTCATGGCGCGCCCCGATCCCGAACGAGGGCGTCAGCGTTCCCCCACCCTCCGAGCGGAACGCGCGCGTGCCCTCCAGACCCAGCCGCAGCCGCGTCACCTCGGCATCGGCCGCCTCCAGCAGCCCGCCGTCACTGCCCTGCGCGCCGTCCGATGCGCTGCGCACGACCAGACCGTCCGTCTTCGCCGCCAGCTCGAAGCCGCCTTCCGCCGGCGCCTCCACGAGCACGCCGCGCAGTCCCGCCGCCGCCATCGCGAGATCCATGTCCGTCTCGATTCGGGCCCCGCCCTCGGGCTCCAGCGTCAGCGTCCCCTCGCCGTAGCCTGCAACGCCCCACGCCGTCACCCGGTCGTTCAGCGTCCGCCGGCCCCAGGGATACAGACCGGTCAATGACGACGACACCGTGCCGGCGCCTTGGCCGCGGTAGTCGCCTTCGCCTCGGCTGTGACCCACGATCAGACCCGCCGCCCAGTCGTCTCGGGCCCAGTCGGCCCCCAGCAGGCCCGTCGCCACCTCGCCGTCCACCGAGAGATCGCCGTCCTGGCCGTCGAAGCCCGTCACCGCGCCCCGGCCCCACAGCGAGACGAAGCCGCCCTCCGCCGTCCCCTCCGTCCGCGCGAACGACGTTCCGGTCAGCAGCTCGCGGCCGCTTATCGTCAGCAGTCCCGCCAGATCGGTCGCGAGTTCCGCCCCGGCGTCACGGGACGCCGCCTCGTCGAACGCCCCGGCCGCCCCGACACGCCGACCGGCAATCGAGACCTCCACCCCCGCCTGGCGGGCCGCCGTCATCCGCGCCTCCACCGCATCGACCACCTGCCCGGCCACCGTGCGCCCGAAGCGCCCGAGCCACGCACGAGGCATCGCGTCGGTGTTCACGATGGTCCCCGTCGCCGTGCCGTCCGAGACCTCCGCTCCGAACGGGCGCGACAGCGTGAGCGTCATCGTCTCCTCGCCCTCGTCGTGCGCGTCCTCCAGCACCGCGACGTGCACCGTCTTCACCGTCTCGCCCGCCTCGAACCGCACCACGCCCGACGCCGCCACGTAGTCCGCGCCCGCCGTCGCACTGCCGTCCGATGTCGCATAGCGCACCGACACCGCCGACGGCCGCTTCCCGGACAGCGTCACCCGGAAGGCGAGCGGCGTCCCCGCCGACTCGTTCACCCGCGCGTCCGCCACCGTCATCGTCGTCGACCCCAGCGGCGTCGTCCCTTTCGGGGACTGCGGCCCGTCGTTGTCCAGCACGTCCACGCCGGCCGAGCCCGCATCCGCGGCCACCGCGTAGCCGCGACCCTCGCCCGCGGACACCGTCGCCGTCACGCGGCCGTCGGCCTCGGCCGTCGAGTCGTCCTCGGTCGCGACCCGCAGCCGCGTCTCCGTCTCGTCCTCCCCGAACGCCACCGCCGTCGGCGCGGTCCCGGCGAGCACGCTGCCGGCCTCGCTCACGTCCACCGCCACCGTCAGCGGCACCGACGCGTCGCCCGTGCGCGTCAGCACGAACACCGCGTCCTCGCCTTCCGTGACCGCGTCCGCCTCCGCCGCAATCGTCACCACCGACCCGCCGATACTCACCTTGAAGGTGCGCGTGACGGTGGCGGGCGGGTCGTCCGCGTCCGTGGCGCCATAGGTCACTCGGGTGACCCCGGGGGTGGTCGGCGTGCCGGACAGCGTGCGGGTGCTCCCGTCGAAGGACAGCCCCGCCGGCAAGGGGGCCAGGGTGTAGGTGTAGGGTCCGGTGCCGCCGGTGGCCGCCGGCAGCGTCAGGTCGACGGTGTCGCCGACCTCGTACCCGAGCTTGGCCGGGGCGCTCAAGGTCATCGACGCCCCCGCGGCCCTGATGCGTATCTTGAGGATGTGCCTGCTGGCGGCGAAGAAGCCGGCCGCGTCTCTCACCCCGTAGCGGAGCTGGCTGAGCCCGGGGGCGGTCGGCGTGCCGGACAGCCGGCGGGTGCTTCCGTCGAAGGACAGCCCGGCCGGCAAGGAGCTCCCGTCGTGGGGGAAGGACCAGTCGGCCCCCAAGGGGGCCAAGGTGTAGGTGTGGGGTCCGGTGCCGCCGGTGGCCGTCGGCAGGGTCAGGTCGACGGTGTCGCCGACCTTGTAGATGAGCCTGGCCGGGGTGCTCAAGGTCATCGATGACGACCGCTCGCGCTTGATGCGCAGGTTGAAGGTGCGCGTGACGGTGGCGGGCGGGTCGTCCGCGTCCGTGGCGCCATAGGTCACTCGGGTGACCCCGGGGGCGGTCGGCGTGCCGGACAGCGTGCGGGTGCTCTCGTCGAAGGACAGCCCCGCCGGCAAGGGGGCCAGGGTGTAGGTGTACGGCTCGGTGCCGCCGTTGGCCGCCGGCAGCGTCAGCTCGACGGTGTCGCCGGCCCCGTAGCGCACCGCTTTCGACGGGAGGTTCAGGGTCAGTCTCGGCTCCCTGCTCTTCTTGATGCGCAGGTTGAAGGTGCGCGTGACGGTGGCGGGCGGGTCGGCCGCGTCCGTGGCGCCATAGGTCACTCGGGTGACCCCGGGGGTGGTCGGCGTGCCGGACAGCGTGCGGGTGCTCCCGTCGAAGGACAGCCCGGCCGGCAAGGGGGTCAGGGTGTAGGTGTAGGGCCCGGTGCCGCCGTTGGCCGCCGGCAGGGTCAGGTCGACGGTGTCGCCGGCTCCGTAGCGCACCGCTTGCGACGGGACGTTCAAGGTCAGCGCTCTCGGCCGCTCGAGCGGCAGGTCGTTGTCCTCGATCGTGCCCGTGGCCGTGTCGTCGGCGAGGCTCGCAGCCGAGGACGGCCGGGGATTGGAGAGCGTGACCTCGACCGTCTCCTCCTCCTCCTGGATGTCGTCGTCCACCAGGTCGAGCGTGATGTTCGCGGAAGTCTCGCCCGGCTGGAAGGTCACGGTGCCCGAGGTCGTCCCGGTGTAGTCCGCGGGCCGCGCCGAGACGGGCGTGATCGCGTAGTCGACGGAGACCGCCTGCCAGCTTGCCGGACTCAGGGCCAGCGCGAACACCAGGTCGTCGCTCTCGGAAGCCGAAGCGTCGGCGACGCTGAGCGCGGGCGTGGCTTCGTTGTCCCTCACCTCGGCTTCGGCCTGCGCCGGCGTGCCCAGGTCGTAGGCGTCGCCGTCGGTCAGCGTCAACGTCAGCGTGGCGCCGGGCTCGTCGGTCTGGTCGTCCGTCGTCGGGATCGCCACCGTGGCCGTGGTCGAGCCCGCCCCGAAGGTGGCGGAGGTCGGCGGGACGCCGGCCAGCACCGAGCCGCCGCCCGTCACCGCGAAGGTCACGACGAGAGTCCCGGAAGTGTCCCCCCACCGCGTCAGCGTGAACGTCGCGTCCTCGCCTTCCGTCACGTCGCCCTCGGAGGCGACCGTGACCGTCGGCGGCTCGTCGTTCGCCTCGATCGCGCCCGTGGCCGTGGCGTCGGCGAGGGTCGCGGCCGAGGACGGCTGGGGATTGGAGAGCGTGACCTCGACCGTCTCCTTCTCCTCCTCGATGTCGTCGTCCACCAGGTCGAGCGTGATGTTCGCGGAAGTCTCGCCCGGCTGGAAGGTCACGGTGCCCGAGGTCGGCCCGGTGTAGTCCGCGGGCCGCGCCGAGACGGGCGTGATCGCGTAGTCGACGGAGATTGCCTGCCAGCTTGCCGGACTCAGGGTCACCCGGAACACCAGGTCGTCGCTCTCGGGAACCAAGGCGTCGGCGACGCTGAGCGCGGGCGTGGCTTCGTTGTCGCTCACCCCGGCTTCGGCCTGCGCCGGTGTGCCCAGGTCGTAGGCGTCGCCGTCGGTCAGCGTCAACGTCAGCGTGGCGTCGGGCTCGTCGGTCTGGTCGTCCGTCGTCGGGATCGCCACCGTGGCCGTGGTCGAGCTCGCCCCGAAGGTGGCTGAGGTCGGCGGGACGCCGGCCAGCACCGAGTCGCCGCCCGTCACCGCGAAGGTCACGACGAGCGTCCCGGAAACGTCCGTGCCCGACCGCGTCAGCGTGAACGTCGCGTCCTCGCCTTCCGTCACGTCGCCCCCGGAGGCGACCGTGACCACCGGCAGGTCGTCGTCGTCCGTGATCGTCAGCGTCGCGTCGTCCGGGCCCGTGACCCCCTGGTCGTTCGTCGCCGTGCCCGACACCGTCACCGTCTTGTCCGGCGCGTCCATGTCGTTGTCGTTCGCCGTGATCGTCACCGAGCCCGTGCTCGTCAGGGAGTTGGCCGCGATCGTCAACCGGCTCCCGCTCAGCGTGTAGTCGTTCGCCACCGCCGGCGACACCGGCGCCGCCGTCACCGTCAACGTCGTCGCCTGCGGCGAGGGCTTGTCCAGCGTGGCCGTCACCGTGCTCGTTTCGCCGTCCTCGCCGATCGAGGCCGGCGTCAGGACCAGCGTCACCGTTGGCGTCTCGTTCGCCACCGGCTGGCTCGAGAACGCCGTCGCCGCGTTCCCCTCCTCGTCCTGAAGCACCGACCCGCTCCCCGGCACCGCGTAGCTCACCGTCACCGTCTCGTCGGCGCCCACGGACGACGTCAGCGTCAACGTCACCGCCGACCCGCTCACCGTCACCGCGCTCACCGTGCGCCCCCCGGACACCGCGAACGCCGACGCGGCCGGCACGCTCGCCTCGTCCAGCGCCTCGTTCATCGTCACCGTCAGCACCCGGCCGTTCACCGACGCTCTGTCGAAGACCACTACGACCGGCGCTTCCGTGATCGTCCCGGAGAGGGCGCCGACCACCTCGCGGTTGCCGTTGCGATCGGCGAAACGCACCGTCACCCGCACCCGCTTGCCCTGGTCGTCCCCGACCGGCGTGTAGGTCCGCGACATCGCGCCGGCGATGTCTTCCGGGTTCGACACGCCGTCGGCGTCCACTCGCGTCCACTGGTAGGTGAACGACGGCGAGGACGGCAGGCCGTCGGTGTCCTTGATGTCGTCGGTCACCGCCGTCAGCGTCTGGCCGACCTGCGCCGTGCCGCCCAGCGTCAGGCCCGTGGCAAACGTGTTGTCGGTGCTGTCGGCGGTCGTCTGCCCGTAACAGTCGTCATCGGTGTAGGCCACCTGCACCCGGAGCCGCCTGCCCTCGTCGTCTTCCGTCGGGGTGTAGGTCCGGGAGGTCGCGCCGGAAATGAGCTCCGAGTTCCTCCCGTCGTGGTCCGTCCGGAGCCACTCGTAGGTGAACGACGAAGCCCCGCCGTTCGGGTCGGCGATGGTCGCGGTGTCGGCCGTCAGCGTCTCGCCGATCGTCTGGCTCCCCGTAATCGTCACCCCCCTCGTGGGCAAGTGGTTCCGCTCTCCGACGATCTCCGTGACGAACGTGTTCCTGCCGTTGCCGTCGGGGATCCAGCCCTCGGCGCCGGGATTTCTCACGTCGGCGCTCAGCCCGCGCAGGAAAGCCCAGTCGCCGCACTGGTCGGTGTGCCCGGTGAAACCCACATCGCCGGAAGTGCCGCCGGTGGTTCTGGTGATGTCCACCGCTCTCCACTTGGGTCCGGTCCTGTTCGCCACCGACCACAGATACAGGTGGTACGTGGTGCTCGCATCGAGAACGGTGTTCGCGGGCGCGTCGAACCGGTACCTCCGATTGCCCACGAACCTGGGGGTCGCGAACTCGGCAAGCCGCCCGGCGAGCGCAGGCTCGTTGGTTATCGCGTGGACCGTGCCCGAATCCGGAACCGTCGGAGCGAAGCCCGGGGGGTTCGTGGGGTTCGGATTCGCCTTGCCCCGATACAGGTACAGTGAGGTGGTCCGGGTCGTTTGGACAGTCCGAGGGCCGGAATAAGGTGTACCGGGACTGTGATGTGATGCCCTCGGAACGATCGTACCCGTTGCCGGTGACCGGCGTCGAGGTACGTCGAAACTCTGTTCTCCGGACCGCTGGTGGTTGGTCCTGTGGAGCTTGTGGGCGAGAGGCGCGAGAGTGTGGGCGAGGCGGTGGGCAACGCGCCCGCGTTGTCCACGGTCTCGTCCACACGGCCCGTAGGGCTCGCGCCGGTCCGAAGGACTCGTCCACAAATCCACAGGACTCCCCCCCCTCGCCCATCACCGGGGTCCTGGGCGGCGCCACGATCGTCACCTGCGCAACGCCCCTCGTTCGCACCGGTGGCCTTCATGCCGCACGGTCCCAACGGTACGCCTCGATCGGCGTGCGTCCACCCAGGGCGCTGTGCGGGCGCTCCTGGGTATAGAAACGCATCCAGTTTGCGATGACGCGCTCGGCTTCGAAGCCGTCGCGCAGTTCGTGCAGGTACACCGCCTCGTACTTCAGCGACCGCCAGAGCCGTTCGATGAACACGTTGTCCAGGCACCGCCCGCGGCCATCCATCGAACACCTCGCCCCGCACGCGAGAACCCGTTCGGTGAACGCCAGGGAGGTGAATTGTGCCCCTTGGTCGGTGTTGAAGATCTGCGGCGTTCCGTAGCCAAGGGCCGCCTCGAGCGCCTCGATGCACAACTGGCTGTCCATGGTGTTCGACAGCCGCCACGAGAGCACGTGGCGGCTCGCCCAATCCATCACCGCCACCAAGTACAAATACCCTTGCGAAACCGGGATGTAGGTCAGGTCCGCACACCACACGTGGTCCGGGCGCTCGACCTGCACCCCGCGCAGCAGGTACGGATAGACCCGATGGTCAGGGTGCGGAACGCTCGTGCGCGGTTTGCAGTACAGCGCCTCGAGCCCCATCACCCGCATCAGCCGCCGGACCCGGCCCCGACCCACTGGCGTGTCTTCACGGCGAAGATGACGAACCATCTGCCGGCTCCCGTAGAACGGATAAGCCAAGTACAGCTCGTCGAGCCGTCGCATCAGCGCCGTGTCCTCGGCGCTCGCCGCGCGGGGCGTGTAGTACAGCGACGAGCGGCTCAAGCCCAGCAGCTCGCTCTGGCGCCGCAGGCTCAACCGACCCCCGCGTTCGACCATCGCCAAGCGCTCCTCGCGACTCAGCTCCCCAACCCGCGCAGAAAAAAATCGCGCTCCACCGTCAGCTCCCCGATCTTCGCGTGCAGCGCGCGGATCGTCTCCTCGTGCTCCGAACGACCCTTCGCCCGCGGGCCCGAAAACACCTCGTCCAGGCCCTCCACCGCCTGGCGCTTCCAGGCGCTGACTTGGTTCGGATGAACCTGGTGCTTCGCCGCGATCGCCTGAACCGGTTGCTCCCCTCGTAGCGCTTCGAGCGCCACTCGCTTCTTGAACGCCGCGGTGAATCGCCGCCGTCTGGTCGCCATACCCTTGCCCTCCTGCAGGCTCTCCGTACACCTTAGCGACCTGTCCAAAAATCCGGGACCACCTCACAGTTTCACATTGTTCAGCCCGAGGGGCATGGTGGTGAAGTGCAGAACGACGTTTCGGAGGGGGATGTTGCCGGACCCCGCTGGGGTCGTGAACGGTTGGGCAAGATGAAACGTGCTCTCGCTCGAAGCGGTGCCTTGCGTCGGGCCGTCCACGAAAAAGTTTCCGGTTCGTTCGACGGCGTTGCTGATGTGAGGAGTCTGCGCTTGGGCGGCCATCGGCGACATGGCCGCCATGGCGGCGACGCACGGCAGGGCCAGGCAGGCCAGCCGCGCTCTCGCCGCCGGACCGGGGCGCCCCGTGCCGCGAACGGTTCCGTGCGAGTCGTTGCGGATTTCAGAGATCATGCTGCGGTTCTCTCGCCAGTGCGCGCCCATTGGTCCGCCTCTCCTTCCGTTCCGCATGCCGGCCGGCCCGTCCCGACTCCCGTCGCCCGCGCCGACGCACGCAGTGCACAATATACTACGGAAACCGCCTGTTGTTTCCTGAATTCTCCCGTGGGACCCCCACGAGAATCGACCGCATCCCCGGCGCCCGCCGCACCCGCGTCGCCGTGGAGACGATGCGCGACTGGCTCAGCGTGTATCGCAACGGCGGGTTCGAGGCGCTGTATCCGAAGACCCGCGCCGACCGCGGCCTGCCCCGGCGTGTGCCCCCCGAGGTCGCCGATGCGCCCCCGTCCGCGTCGTTCTCCTGGGCGCCGTCCGCCTTCCGCTTCCTCTCTTCCGTGACCGATTCCGGCTGCTGCGGGCAGTCGCCGGTGAGATACCACTGGACCTGATGCAGGAAGCTCGTCTTGCCGAGGCCCCAGTCGCCGTGGACGCCGAACACCTGCGGCGGCGTGCAGCGGGCGATGGCCTTCCCTACCTCCTCGATCAGCAGCCCCCGTTCAAGGGTGTCGAGCAAGGCCGGTTCGTCGTTGTGCGAGGCGGCTTCTCTCTCGCTCAGGCCCGGCGCTCAGGCCACACGCCGAGACCGGCGAGCGCCTCCGCGTGCGACGTGAAGCGTGCGGCTAGGTGAGGCCGCCATCCAGGGAGCGAGCGCGCCACGGCGGCGTTCAACCGGAGGACCGATCCGGCTCCGTCGCCGACGGAACGGCATGAGCGAGGAATTCTTCCGCCGCATCGCAGCGCACGAGCCATTCGCCGATATCGGCGAGCCGGTCCGGGTCCGCGATGCCGGCCAACGTTGCCGCCAAGCGCTCGGAGGTTTCCGATCCGAACCGTAGCGCCGCCATGCGGCAGAGCAGCGCCCGTTCGTGCTCGAGCCCCTGCTGAAACCCCTCCTCGCGCCCCTCCTCGCGCCACTGCACGGGCCACTGACTCACGCGCTCCTCGAGTGTCATCCTCACGTCCTCCAACGTCCGTTCCGGTCGCAAGTCCTCATCGCTGGCCGGCGCAAGCCGCTGCGCCAGTCTCCGCACCCACTCCGCAAACGCCCGCCTCAGTTCGCGGTCGCGAGGTTCCGGCAACCGCTCCAGCAACGCTGCCACCACCCGAACCAAGTCCGCCAGGGACCGGCTCTGCTCCAAGCCTACCACCGCCGTCATGAGGTTGCGGCGCGGCAAATCGTCCCCCTCGACGTGCCGCTCGTCAAGCAAGAGGTAGCGCTGGGACGGCTGGTAGGGCGATAGCGCCGGCCCCACCGGGGCGATCAGCTCCCTCGCCTCCAACGCTGCCGTCCAGCGTCCCGGCCCGTTGTACAGCACCACTGGAAGCACTGGCGGGCGCAGACCGTCTCGACCCAGTGCTTCGTTGCGTGCAAGCTTCCGGTATAGCAGCACCGTGTATTCCAGAATCCGAAGGGGGATTATATCGAATAGTACCCCACGGGCGGGCTAGCGGTCTGGCCGGGGCCGGGGGATGTTGCGAACCTCGACCGGCTCCAGCACCCGCCGGGCGGCTTCGTCGAGCGTCATCTCGGGCACATCGAACTCCTCCTCCATGTCCGCCTTCGTCGGCTGATACGACGGGTCTACGATCTCCACCACGCGAGGCGGCGGGTGTTTGGGGGTGTTGGTCATGATGTACCTGTCTGGAGGTCTATCCCCGCACGGGCGGGGGAACTTGAGGCCACCACCGCCACGTTCAGCACCGAGCGCCGGAGTCGAGGCCGTTGTCGGCGATCAGGGAATCGTACTTGAGCTGCCTCCCGTCCATGCCCATGACGACGGCCCCCATGAGGTCGAGGGTATCAAGGTCGCGAAGGTTGTGCTTGCCGGCGAACTCGCTGACGTACCGATTCAGGTGCTTGGGGCTCATTTTGTGGAAGGTCCCCTTGTGGGCGCGCTTGAGCATTGACCAGAACGATTCCACCCCGTTGGTGTGGACATCGCCCCGGACGTACTCCAATGTGCTGTGGTTGACTGCCTCATGCGGATTCGGAAGCGAGGCGTAGACCGGCGCCTCGTCGCTGTACACGGTCGTGTCCAAGGCCGTGTGCTGCGCTACGAAGCCGTGGATGGTGGCCTTGTCGGTGCTGTCGATCACTCGGGCGGAGACTTGGTTGGTGGCCCGGTCCTTCGCGCCGACGATCGCGGTCTTCCCCACGGCTCCGCGGCCGGTCAGGTGCTCGCGCTTGGACTTCGGCATGTTGGCCCGACGACCGCCCACGTACGTCTCGTCCACTTCGACCGGCCCGACGAAGGTGCCGTCGCCGCCCTCGAATACCTTGCGCAGCCGATGGGCAAGGTGCCACGAGGACTTCTGCGTGATGTTCAGGTCGCGATGGAGCTTCATGCTCGACACGCTCTTGAGGCTCGTCAGGCTCAGGTAGATGGCCATCGCCCACACCTGATAGCCGAGCTTCGAGGACTGCATGACCGTCCCGTAACGGACGCTGAACCGCTTGCGGCATTGCCGTTCCCGGCACCGCAACGGCATCTTGTGGGATGCGCCGGTCTGGACGTTCAGGGAGCCGCACTCGGGACACGCCGGCCCGTGCGGCCAGCGCACGCGCATGAACCAAGCCTCCGCTGCATCGTCGTGCGGGAACATCTTCATGGCCTCGATGAGGCTCATGCCTTGGCGAAAGCTCTTGCCGGGTGCCTTGTGTGTCATCGTCCGTCCCAACCGCTTGCTCTCGGCAAATCTATCAGAAGGTACCCCATCGCCGAGGGGTTTGGGGTAACTTTCGATATAATCCCCATCCGAAGCGCCATGTCCGGGTCGTCACGGGACCGGAACTCGAGCAGCACCAGCACGTGCAACCAGCCGTCCCCAAGGCGTACCTGCCACACCGTGTCGCCGTAGCGCCGGCGCAGCTCATCGCTCACGTATTCGGCCGAGAGCTTCCGGAGCGTGGAGAAGTCCGCCTCGTCAAGCCAGTCACCCGTGACCAGGGCTCGCAGCAGATCCTCCACCATCCGCGGGAAGGCGAAGAGCTTCTTGTAGTTCTCATCGTGCACGAAGCCGAGCCTGGCCCAGCCCCGGTTCGGATCATGTGGTCCCCGGGCTCGAAATTCGTAGGGATTCGTCTCGGGTCGCACGGGAACCGGGCGCGGGCGCAGCCGGATATGCGGCACCTTCGCTCCCGGCGAGGGAAACAGGGCAAAATGGCGGCAGCCTCCCCGCCACCAGTGGAGCACCTCCATGTCCGACCACACCGTCTCCCCCTACCTCACCGTAGTCGGCGCGAGCGCGGCGCTCGACTTCTACGCCCAGGCGTTCGGGGCGGTCGAGACCGGACCCCGGCTCACTGCCCCCGACGGGAGCATCGTCCACACCGAATTCCGGATCGGGGACGCGACCGTCATGTTGTCGGAGCACAACCCCGACTTCGGGACCGCGGAGCCGCGCTCGCTCGGCGGCACGCCGGTACGGCTCGCGCTTTCCGTCGAGAACGCCGACGTGACCGTGGACGCGGCGACCCGCGCGGGAGCCAAGATCCTGATTCCGGTGGACGACCAGTTCTACGGACAGCGCGCCGGACGCATCGAGGACCCGTTCGGGCACGTCTGGATCGTCTCCCAGCTCATCGAGGCGCTCTCCCCGGAGGAGATGCAACGCCGCCTCGACGAGATGTTCGGGGGCTGACCGAACGAAGGCCCGGGCTTCGACACCGGGCTTCGACACCAGGTTTCGACACCGGGTTTCGACACCAGGTTTCGACACCGGTTGCACCGGCGGTGCAGCCGTGTCGGTGGCGACACGGCCGGGCTAAGGGCGTTCGCGGGCCTCCGTGAGTGCTTGCTCGAGCAGGTCCGAGACTCCGAGAGCGGGCGCCCAGCGGCGCACGTATTCAAAGTCGAGCTCGCGGTCGCGCAGTCCGATCACTCCCTGGACGTCGCGCCATTGCGTGTCCGACACCTCACCGCCGCGGCGGTACCGGACGAGCTTCGCGAGGATCGTGTCCTCGGCCGACGCGATCCGGAGACAGCGCCCACCGCGTCCATCGCCGAACGGTTCCGAAATGCGTCTCGCGCGCACGGCCGCCTCGTAGGCGGAATCGGGCACAACGAACACGTCGATCTTCAGTCCCGTGCCGAAGTGAACGAGGTTGAAGCTCGACCGGCGCCGAACGGCCTCCCGGATCGACTCTTCATCGACATAGTGGTCCGCCTCGAGGGCTTCGCGGATTGCAACCGCATGTTCCTCGCGCAGGTCCGCGATCACGTCGATATCGTTCGTGGCCCGAAAACGGCCGTGTACCGTGCTCGCAACGGAGCCGCCCACGTACCAGGTGACTTCCAGCCGGTCCAGGAGATCGATGAACGGCGTCAGCGCGGTGACGAGGTCGGAGTGCTCGTCCATCCGACGGCTCGCTGGTGACGCTCGACTTCCCGAGCGAGGCGGGCGCCGTAGTTCCGCTCGATCCAGAGGAGCTGCACCGCCCGCTCGTCGAGATCGGGGTTCCGCGCGCGTAGCGCGGCACGAGAGAGAGCGATCATCGAGCGGCTGAACCGGAGCCCGGCTCGGAGCCGGCCTCCCGGCCCCATGCATCGCAGCACCTCGAGCTGCACGGCCGCGGCGCCGCGGCTCGTGTCGTTCCTCCGGGTGCGATCCGCCATCACGCGAGCGAGTCTACTCGCCTGTCGTCCCTGACAGGGGCAGCGTCCGGCCAGCTCGGAGCCACGGTCGCCGGGATTGGCTTCCGGCGGGAGGCGGGCCGGGTCGGGGGGCCGGGTTCGGGGTGGGGAGGAGTCACTCAGCCGCCGGTGAGGTCCGCGAGGACGACGTGGGCGGAGTTGGAGCGCGGCCGCCAGAGCCCGCGCTCCACCGCCTCGGCGAGCCGCTCGGCGATCTCGCGGAGCGCGGCCGGGTTGTTCTCGTGGAAGAAGGTGCGCACCCCGCGGTCCTCGACGTACGCCTCGAACACCGCGTCGAAGTGATGGTCGCCGACCGCGCGGGCGGTCGCCGCGAACGCGAAGAGATAGTCCACCGTCGCCGCCATCTCGAACGCGCCCTTGTAGCCGTGCCGCATGACCCCCCGGATCCACTTCGGGTTGACCACCCGGGCGCGCACCACGCGGGCGATCTCCTCCTCGAGGCGGCGCACCCGCGGGCTCTCGGGGCGCGAGTGGTCGTTGTGCCAGATCGCCGGGCGCACCCCCGAGAGGTGGTGCACCGCCG
This sequence comes from Gammaproteobacteria bacterium, assembly GCA_965214795.1. GTDB lineage: Bacteria > Pseudomonadota > Gammaproteobacteria > HK1 > HK1 > JAJDXW01. The sequence continues at coordinate 379,071 of OZ243976.1, forward strand.
CCGCCATGCCCCCCTCGAACTGGTAGTAGTCGTCGGAGTCGAGGAGGTCGTGCTCGCGGTTGTCCTGGTTGTGGACCACCGCCTCCACCCCGCGCAGGCGCGTCTCGAACATCGCGTGCTCCGCGGATGCCTCGGCCTCGCCGCCGTATGCGTACCCCCCCCACACGATCCAGGCGCGGGCGAGATCCGCCTCCTCGCGCCACCCCCGCTCGTCGATGAGGGCCTGGAGCCCCGCGCCGTAGGCGCCGGGGTGCGAGCCGAACACCCGGTAGCCAGCGCGGCGTTCGGCGTCGGCCCGCCCCGCTCCGCCCGCCGCGAGGCGCGCGACGTCGGCAGCGTAGGCGGCGGCGAGCGGATTGCCGCGCGCGGGTTCGTCGAGGCGGGCGACGGCCCGGGCCGCCGCGTCGACAAGGGCGACCTGGGCCGGGAACGCGTCGCGGAAGAACCCCGATACCCGTAGCGTCACGTCGACCCGCGGGCGGTCCAGGAGGTCGAGGGGGAGGATCTCGAACCCGGTGACGCGACCGGAGCTCGGCTCCCACGCTGGCCGCACCCCCATCAGGGCGAGCGCCTGGGCAATGTCGTCGCCCCCGGTGCGCATGTTCGACGTACCCCACGCGGAGAGGGCCATCCGCCGCGGCCACTCCCCCTGCTCCTGGCGGTGGCGCTCGACGAGCCGCTCCGCCGACTTCCATCCGAGCCGCCAGGCGGCCGCGGTGGGCACGGTCCGGGTATCGACGGAGTAGAAGTTGCGCCCGGTCGGGAGCACGTCGGGCCGCCCGCGGGTCGGGGCGCCCGACGGACCGGGCTCGAGGAAGCGCCCGTCAAGCGCGGTGAGCACCCCCCGGATCTCCGCCTCCCCACACGCTTCGAGGGCGGGCCGGAGCCGCTCGTTCGCCTCCGCGAGCACCGCTGAGGTCGCGGCCCACCTCTCCGGGCACGGGCGGCTTCCGCCGAGGAGCGAACGGACGAGCGCCTCGATCCGCTCGACAGTGTCGCCGGCCGTGCGCCACGGCGCGGGCGCTCCATCGAGCGCGTCCGCGAGCGGCGCGGGACGGGCCCCGGTCCATCGGGCGCCGAGGTCGCAGTCGAGCGGGTCGAACCGGTCGAGGCCGAGGTCGCGGGCGAGCGCACGGGTGATGGACGCGCTCGCCCCCGCGTCCTCGCCGCGCGGCAGGCGGACGAGGGCGACCAACAGGTCGAGCGACCGCTCCGCGTCCGGGCTCCGTCCGAAGACGTGCAGCCCGTCCCGGATCTGCATCTCCTTGAGCTCGCAGAGATACGCGTCGAGCTTGGTCAGTGCCTCGCCGGCGTCCTCTCCGGGGGCGATGCCGCAGTCCCGATCGAGCCCCAGACGCCCGACCAGCTCGAGGATCTCGTCGCGCAGGACCGCGAGCCGGCGCGGGTCCACCCCCGACGCCTCGTAGTACTCGTCGACGAGGCGTTCGAGGTCAGCGAGCGGACCGTAGGTCTCCGCCCGGGTGAGCGGCGGGGTCAGATGGTCGACGATGACGGCCTGCGCCCGGCGCTTCGCCTGGGTCCCCTCGCCGGGGTCGTTGACGATGAACGGATAGACGTGCGGCAGGGGGCCGAGCGCCGCCTCCGGAAAACACGCTTCGGAGAGGGCGAGGGCCTTGCCGGGCAGCCATTCGAGGTTCCCGTGCTTGCCCATGTGGACCACGGCGTGGACCCGGGCCCGGGCGCGGAGCCAAGCGTAGAAGGCGAAATAGCCGTGTGGGGGGACGAGGTCAGGGTCGTGGTAGGTAGCGGCGGGGTCGATGTGGTAGCCCCGCGCCGGCTGGAGCCCGACCACGACGTTGCCGAAGCGAAGCGCCGGCACCGCGAACGCCGCACCCTCCTTCCCGGTCGCCGGCAGGAAGTACGGATCGCCCTCCGCCCCCCCCCATCGCTCGCGGACGGCCCCCTGCACCGCCTCGGGCAGAGCGGCGAAGAACGCAAGGTAGTCGTCGAGGGCGAGCCGCTCCCGGATCTCGCGCCCGGCGACCCCCGCATTGGTCGGGCCGGCCGCGATCGCCGCGACGAGGGCGTTGCCGCCCGCAGGGATGCCTTCGACCCGGTACCCGGCGGCGGCCATCGCCCCGAGGAGCTCGACGGTGCCGGCCGGGGTGTCGAGCCCGACCCCGTTGCCGAGCCGCCCGTCCCGGTTCGGGTAGTTCGCGAGCACGATGCCGATCCGCCGTTCGGGGGGTGGGGTGCGGCCGAGATCGATCCACGCCCGCGCGAGAGCGGCGGTGAACGCGACCCGGTCGCGCCGCGGGACGTACCCCACGATCGGGCACTCGGTCAGCGCATCGAAGCGCGCCTCGGCCTTGAACGACACCGCGCGCGCGATGACGCGGCCGTCCACCTCCGGAAGCGCGACGTTCATCGCGATGTCGCGGGCGGAGAGCCCCTGCGTCCCGCGCGCCCAGTCCTCCTCGCGCCCCCCCGCGAGCACGACCTGGAGCACCGGCCGGCCGCAGGCATCGAAAGGCGTCCGGCGCCGCGCGGATGCCCCCGGCGCCGAGACCGCGAACCCGGTCGCGTTCAGCACGATGCGCACCCGCGCGTGCCCGAGCATGGTCTCGACGAGGTCCGCGGAGACCGGGTCCTTCAAGCTCGACACGTAGAGGGGGAGCGCGTTCACCCCGCGCGCGCGGAGGGCGTGCACCAGCGCGTCGACGGGGGCGAGGTTGGCCGCCTGGACGTGGGCGCGGTAGAAGACGACGGCCGCCGCGGGGGCGCCCTCGATCCACCGCGAGACGACCTCGGCGAGGCCGCACGCCCCGCATTCGGGATGGTAGAGCCCGGCCCGGGGAAGCGGAGCGGGCTCCCGCCATTCGGTCGGCCGCCCGATGAGGTCGGCCGCGAACGCGAGCAGGTGGCGAGAGTTCGCCGGCCCGCCGTGCATGCAGTACTGCCACAGGCGGTGGGTGCTCTCGGCCGACACGGTGCCGAGGGAAGCGAGCTCGGGGTCCGGCTGATCGTCGCCCGGCAAGAGGGCGAGCGGGATCGACGCGGCGCGGCACGTCTCGACGAGCTGCTCGACCCCGTACGGCCAGTAGCCGGCGCCCCCCAGCACCCGCGCGATGACGAGCTTCGCGCTCGCGACCACCGATTCGACGTAGAGGTCCACCGACATCGGGTGGCCGAGCTGCAGGAGATTCGCGAGCCGGAGCGATGGAAAGTCGCCATCGAAGCCCTCGCGGGCGCCCGCGAGGCTCGCGAGCTCGGTGTCCGCGGCCGAGAGGAACACGAGGTCGCCCGGGGTCTGGCCGAGATCGACCGCCTCGGTCTCGTCGACCGCCGCCCCCGCTTTCGCCCGTAGCAGGTGCACCGTTACACCCGCGCGGTCAGCCCGGAAATCTCATCAACTTTCGTCGCAGGGGCGCCGAAACGGTGCGGTGGCGGGCCGCACGGACCGAATGCGCGCGGCGGCAAGCGTAGCCGACACCCCCGCGCGCGCGGTCGAAGCGGCTCGAGCGAGTACGGCCCGCCACAGTGCATTGATTCGGTGTCCGCGGCAGAAAGTGGGTGAGAATTCGGGGCCAGGGCCGATCCGGCCGGCTCAGCCCGCCCGGAGCATTTCCCGGATGCCGGGCTCGTCGAGCCCGGTCTCGCCGATCACGACCAGCCGGGAGCGGCGCTCTTCGCCGTCGCGCCACTCGCGATCGTAGTAGGGCCGGACGCGCTCGCCGACCCCCTGCACGAGGAGGCGCATGTCCTTGCCCGTCACCGCCGCGAACCCCTTGACCCGCAGGATCCCGTGCGCGGCGACGGCCCGCGCGATCCGGGCCGCCAGAGTGTCGGGGCTGTCGACTTCGCCGATCTCGACGCTGAACGTCGTGAAGTCGTCATGGTCGTGCTCTCCCTCCTCATCGAGGTGGGAGGGGCGGGAGTCAAGGTCGTCCTCCACGGCGGCCGCGAGCCCGAGGAGCACCGCCGGGTCCACCGCGCCCTCGCGCGCGACCACCCGCTTCACGGCCGGGCGCAGCATCGACCCGATCTCGTCACCGATCCGGCCCATCTCCGCCTCGTCCACGAGGTCGGCCTTGTTCAGCACGACGAGGTCCGCGCAGGCGAGCTGCTCTCCCAGCAGCTCCTCGAGCGGACTCTCGTGGTCGAGCGCGTCGTCGGCCTCGCGCTGCGCCTGGATCGCGGCGGGGTCCGCCGCGAAGAGCCCCGCCGCGTACGCAGGGGCGTCGACGACCGCGACCACCCCGTCCACGGTGACCCGGGTGCGCACGCTCGGCCAGCCGAACGCCTTGACGAGGGGCTTCGGCAACGCAAGCCCCGAGGTCTCGATCACGATGTGGTCGGGAGGGACTTCCCGGTCGAGCAGGGTCTCGATGGTGGGGAGGAAATCGTCCGCCACGGTGCAGCAGATGCAGCCGTTGGCGAGCTCGAGAACGTCGTCCTCGTCGCAGCCCTCGATGCCGCAGCCCTTGACGATCTCCGCGTCGATCCCGATGTCGCCGAACTCGTTGATGACGAGGGCGAGGCGCCGTCCGTTCGCGTGGGTGAGGAGGTGGCGGATGAGGCTCGTCTTGCCCGCGCCGAGGAAGCCGGTGATCACGGTGGCGGGGATGCGGGTCGTCATGGGCGATGGTCCGTTGCTCGTTCGTTGTTCATCCGTTGCTCGATCTACAGGTTCCTCTCGCGCCGGCGCTCGCGCACCGGCGGTCGGGAAGACTTGAGGACGAGGGGGATCCCCGCGGTCACGAGGACCACCCGGTTCGCCTGCGCCGCGAGCGCCTGGTTGAGCGCCCCGGCATGGTCCCGGAAGGCGCGGGCCATCGGGTTGTCGGGTACCACCCCGAGCCCGACCTCGTTCGCGACGAGGACCACCGGCACCTTCGGCGCGGCGAGGGATTCCAGGAGAGTGCGCGCCTCGCGGTCGATGTCCCGCTCGGCGTGCATGAGATTGCCGAGCCAGACGGTCAGGCAGTCGACGAGCACTCCGGACGTCCCCGGCGCGTGCTCCCGGAGGGCCACGACGCGAGGGCCGGCCGGTTCCGCCGGAGCGGCCCCCGGCGCGTGCGTGCGGAGAACCGCCCCGAGGTCGAGCGGCGCCTCCACGGTGGTCCAGCCCTCCCCGCGCCGGGCGCGGTGCCGGGCGATCCGTTCTCCCATCTCGTCGTCGATCGCCTCCGCGGTGGCGACATAGACCGCACCCGGTCCGCCGAGAAGCGACTCCGCGTACGCGCTCTTCCCCGAACGCGCGCCGCCGAGCACCAGGGTCAGGGGAGGAAGGGGATCGCGGGGCATTCGGAACCCTCCGGCCTCCGGGGCCGTCTGGCGCCCTATTTTGCACCTTTGCACGGCGGACGCCCGCCCCGGACGGGGCAGCCGGAGGCGGCCCCCTTACCGCTGCCCGGATGGCCGCAGGATCAGGAGGCCGTGCGCGGATACATCGTCGTTCCCGACCTCGCGCCGGCTTCTCGAGCGGAATCGCCGATCTTGCGCTTGCCCGAAGCTCGGCCGATGATAAAAGCTGGTGGCCACGGCAATCGAAGGGGGTTTATATACCTGAGTCGACAGGCGAACAGGCGGCGTGGAGCCTGCGGCCACCCGGTGGGTCGTCGGGTTACGCCTGCGGCTGACCCGACCTGCCAGGGGCTACCGGTCTCTGGCGGGTCGGATTCGCTCAGCGCAATCCGACAACCAAGGCCCGATACGATGGCTGTCAACTCAGGCATATGAGCCCCATCGGAAGAGCATGGGAGCACGGGATGTCAACACCGTCGATTGACGCCGAGCGCCGCGTCGATCCGATCCTCTTCGAGGTGATGCGCAACGCGCTCGTGGAAGTGACGGAGGAGATGTCGGTCTCGCTGCAGCGAACGGCATTCTCCACGAACGTCAAGACCCGCCTCGACTACTCCAGCGCCTTCGTGGATGCGCGGGGTCGAATGGTTGCCCAGGCCTTCTGCCAACCCGCTCACCTCGTCACGATCGGCCGGCTGGTGCCGAGGGCGGTCGAGGAGTACGGGACGGAGGATCTGGAGCCGGGCGACATGCTGGTGGTGAACGATCCTCACCGCCAGGCGAGTCATCTCAACGACATCTTCCTGATCGCGCCTTTCTACCACCAGGAAGAACTTGTCGGCTATCTGGCCAACATCTGCCACCACGTGGACGTGGGCGGAGGCGCCCCCGCCAGCATCGGCGCCTTCCGCGAAACCTACCAGGAGGGGATCATTCTTCCGGTGGTGAAACTCGTCGCGAGAGGCGAGCTCGACGCGGGGCTGTGGAAGATGATCCTCGCGAACGTGCGCGCCAAGAAGGAGGTCGCGGGCGACCTTCGGGCACAGATCTCCTCCAACCGCCTGGGGCTTCGAAGGCTCACGGCCCTCCTGGACCGCTATGGCCGGGACACGCTGGATTTCTACATCGAGCACCTCCTCGACTACACCGAGAAGCGGACGCGAACCGAACTGGCGAAGTTGCCCCGCGGCACCTTCGAAGCCGAGGGCTGGCTGGACGACGACGGGATGACGGACGAGCCGGTGCGGTTGCGGGCCCGCGTCACCCTGGACGGCCGCAAGGCGGCCTTCGACTTCGCCGGAACGGACCCCCAACGATGGGCGCCGATGAACAGCAACCTGACCCAGACCTTCACCGCCTGCGTATACGTCCTGAAGTGCCTCATCGATCCCGACGTGCCGATCAACGAGGGCTTCTACCAGGCGATCGAGGTGACCGCGCCCGAGGGCTCGGCCGTCAACGCCCGTCATCCCGGCGCGATCGTGGGCGGCTGGGAAGTGTCGATGCGGCTCTGCGAGGTCCTCTTCAAGGCCCTCGCCCAAGCGGTCCCGGACAAGGTTCCGGCCGGAACGAAGGGCATGATCTGCCATGTCGGCTTCGGCGCCGAAGATCCTCGCACCGGCGACTACTACACGTTTCTCGAAACGCTGGCCGGCGGTTACGGCGGGCGCTGTCGGTCCGACGGCCCGGACGCGGTCCAGACCCACATCCAGAATACCCAGAACGCGCCGGTGGAGGAGACGGAGCTCAACTACCCCGTCCGCATCACCCGTTACAGCCTGCTCCCGGATTCCGAGGGTCCGGGGCGCTTTCGGGGAGGTCTGGGCCTTTGCCGCGAGTACGTCTTCCCGGACCATGAACCGATCTTCACCACCTTGGCCGACCGGACCAGGTTCCCGCCGTGGGGACTCTTCGACGGCCGCGACGGACGCCCGGCGCGCTACCTGCGCGTCACCGGCGGCGACGCCACGGAGATCCCCTCCAAGGGAACCGCCCCGGTGAAGAGAGGGGAGATGGTCCGCGTAGAGACTTGCGGCGGGGGCGGCTACGGCCCCCCCTGGGAACGCGATCCCGAGTCCGTCCTGCGCGACGTCCGCGAGGAGAAGATCGGTATCGAGCGCGCGAGAGAGATCTATGGCGTCTCGATCGACCCGATGGACTGGTCCATCGACACCGCCAGGACTACCGAGCACCGCCGAGTGCTTGAAGCCGAGGCGCGCCGATCTTGACGGAGGATCCGATCTTGACGGAGAACCCGAGGGGCCGGACGGAGCGTTTTCGTCTCGGCGTGGACATTGGCGGGACGTTCACCGATGCCGTCCTGCTCTCCGAGGCGACCGGCGAGACCCGGATCGCCAAGGTCCCCTCGACTCCGTCCGATCCGTCCGTGGGATTCCTCCACGCGGTTGACCGGATCCTGGCCGCCGGAAGTACCGATCCGGATGAGGTCTCATACCTGGTCCACGGCACGACCGTGGCTACGAACTCCCTCATCGAAGGCAAGACTCCGCGCACGGCGTTCATCACGACCGCGGGCTTTCGCGACCTGCTGGAGATCGGCCGGCAGGTCAGGCCGACCCTCTACGACGTACATTTCGAGAAGCCGAGACCGCTCGTACCGCGCAATCTCTGTTTCGAGGTGCGGGAACGGCTGGATGCGCGAGGAAACGAGCTCGAACCCGTGGATGAGGCACGGATCCACGAGATCGCGCGCAAGCTGGCCGAGGAAGAGGTCGGTTCGGTCGCCGTCTGCTTTCTCCACGCGTACCTCAATCCGGCCCACGAGCAACGGGTCGGCGAGCTGCTGCGTGCCCACAACCGGGACCTGGTCGTTTCGTTGTCCTCCGACGTATGCCCGGAGTTTCGCGAATACTTCCGTGCCAGCACGACGATCATCAATGCCTGCGTGCGTCCCGTCCTGTCCCGCTACCTGAAAGGAATCGAGCAGCGGCTGCGCGCCCGGGACATGCACGCGGAGCTCTTGATCATGCAGTCGAGCGGCGGGGTGCTGACGTTCGAAACGGGTGCCGAAAAGCCGGTCTACATGGTCGAGTCCGGCCCGGCCGCCGGCGTGATCGTATCCAACCACATTGCCGGCGCCCTCGGATATCCGAACGCGATATCGTTCGACATGGGGGGCACGACCGCGAAAGTCGGCCTCATTCTGGACGGACACCCCAACATTACCAAGGAGTACGAAGTCGGTTCGCAGGCCGTTCCCGGGGTGGGCCAAGCCCGTGCGAGCGGATACCCGATCCGGACCCCGGTCATCGATCTCGTGGAGATCGGCGCGGGCGGCGGAAGCATCGCCTGGGTGGACTCGGGTGGCATCCTGCGAGTCGGGCCGGAAAGCGCCGGCGCGGACCCCGGGCCGATCTGCTACGGAAAGGGCGGCGAGGAGCCGACCATCACGGACGCGAACCTGGTTCTGGGAAGGCTCGACCCCGAGTTCTTCCTGGGTGGGGAAATGGGCCTGCGCATGGCCGCCGCGCGCGAGGGAATCGGTCGCAAATGCGCCGAGCCGATGGGCATGGACGTGGTGGCCTGCGCCAATGGGATCGTCGAGATCGCCAACGCGGCCATGACGAATGCCCTTCGGATCATGACCGTGCAGCGCGGCTACGATCCGAGAGACCTGGTCATGGTGGCGTTCGGAGGGGCCGGACCGCTCCATGCCAATCGGCTCTGCGCCGAGATGCAGATCGGGCGGCTGATCGTGCTGCCCAGCCCCGGAACGGCGTCGGCGCTCGGCCTGCTGGTGACGGATCTCAAACATGACTTCTCGCGGACCCGCATCATGCAGGAAGGCCATGAAGACATCGACGAAATCAATCGGATCTTCGCCTCGATGGAAGCGGAAGGCAGGGCCGCCCTCCTCCGTGAGGGTCTTTCCGGCGAGAGGATCGGATTCGTGCGTCGGATAGAGATGCGTTACTCGGGACAGTCGCATGAGCTGGCCGTCGATTGTCCGCTCGGCGACCTGACGGCCGCCGCGCTCCGAACCGTCCGCGACCGGTTCCACGTCGAGCATGATCGTTCCTATGGACATGGGTACCCGGAGGAGGCGACGGAACTCGTCAATTTCCGACTTTCCGCGCTCGGTTCGATCCGCAAGCCCGAACTTCGGGAAATCGCGGCGAGCGCAGGTCCGGCGAGCGACGCGCAGAAGGGCGCCCGCCCGGTCTACTTCGGTACGGCCGGCGAGTTTCTGACGACCCCGGTCTACGATCGTGGGCGTCTCGCTGCGGAACACCGATTCGAAGGCCCGGCCATCATCGAGGAGATGGATGCCACGACCCTGGTGCAGCCCGGTTTCGAGGTAAACGTCGACCGCTTTGCGAATCTCCTCATCTCGCCCGTGAAACAGGCTTCCTGCTCCCCCATCGTCGACTCGAAACACCCGGGGGCTGATAGCCATCACATGACGAACAAGCACCTGACGTGACGCTTGCGGCGATTCGGCGCGATGTCGGGTTACGCCTGCGGCCAACCCGACCTACAGGGGGCTGCCACTACGGCTGACCCGGCCTGCAAGGGGACTGTCACTCCCAAGCAGATCGGATTAGCGTAGCGTAATCCGACAACTCGGGATCGGTACGATCGCTGTCGCGTGATGGCTACAAGTCCCGAATGATTCTGCGTCAGTCCACGTCCAGGTTGGCCGGGTCGAGCGCGGCGATGCAGGGCAGGGTGCGGTGACGCCGGGCCGGACGGCCGGGACGCCGGTCGTCGTCATCATCGGGCGGCGGCGAACTCCGTCTCCCCCGCGTAGGTGTAGGCGGTGCGCAACAAGGTGCCTTCGTCCCAGCGCCGCCCCATGAGCTGCAATCCGATCGGGAGGCCGTTGCGGCCGAAACCGCACGGCACGGACAGGGCGGGATGGCGGGTCAGGTTGGAGGGGCAGGTGTTGCGGTTCATGTTGATGGCGCCGCGTCCCCGCCAGGATCCATCCTTCACCGCCCCGCTCAGTTCGATCGCCTTCATGGGTGTCGTGGGGGTCACCAGGACGTCGGCTTCCCGCAAGGCTCGATCCATGTTCTCAATCAGGGTCAGCCGGAGATTCTGCGCCTTCGAGTAGTAGACGCTGCAATACCGGCGCCTCAAGTATTTCCCCGCGACCATCCAGACCTTGAGGAGCGTCGGGAATCCGTCGCTTCCGGCCCTGCGGGCCTTCCCGAACGCCTCTTGCCAGCTCGGATCGCAGCGCCCTCCCCGGGGGCAGCCGTTTCGGGTCGGGGATCTCGCCCGGGATCTGGACGAGGCGGGAGGTCCCGGCGCCGGGCACGGGAACGGAGTTGATGAGCCCTTGGGTGTAGGGGTGCTGGGGGAACTCGAGAACCCGGCCGGCCTCGCCGGATTCGACCGGCTTCCCGGCATACATGACGACCACCCGGTCCGACATGACGGAGACGACTCCGAAATCGTGCGTGATGAGCCATACCGCCATCCGGAGCTCCTCCTTCAGCTCCCGGATGAGCTTCAGGATCTCGACCTGGGCGATGGCGTCGAGCATGGTCGTCGGTTCGTCCGCGATAAGCAGCTCGGGCTGTCCGAGCAGCGCGGAAGCCAGCATGACCCGTTGGCTGACCCCCATGCTGACCTCGAACGGGTAGCTCCTGAAAATCGACCCCGGGTGCTCGACCCCGAGCCGCTCCAACATGGCCGAGATGAGGTCTCGCGCGGCTCCACCCTTGGCTTGGCGGTGCCGCCGCACGGTTTCCGTGAGCTGGTCCCCGATTCGAATCAGGGGATTCATCGCCGCGTAGGGGTTCTGAAAGATCATCGAGATCCGGCCCCCGCGAACCGCCTGGATCTCCCGCCGGGACTTCTTGAGGAGATCCTCGCCATCGAACAACACCTCGCCTCGAAGGGTCCGGCCCGGAGGCTCGGGAACCAGCCGCATCGCGGCGAGGGCGGTTACGCTCTTTCCCGATCCCGATTCGCCGACGACGGTCAGGACCTCGCCCTTTCGGATACTGAAGCTGGCCCCGTCGACGGCCCTGACGACCCCGTCGGGAACGTAGAAGTAGGTGACGAGATCCCTCGCCTCCAGCAACGCCGGCCCGCTTTCGTACGCGGTGTCCATCGATCTCAGCCGATACGCCCGATTTCAGCCGATACGCCGCCGTGGATCCAGGGCATCGCGAACGCCGTCGCCCGCGACGTTGAAGGCGAGGGCCACGACCACGATGGTGATCCCGGGGATGGTCGCGACGTGAGGAGCCATGCGCAGGACCGTTCTTCCCTCCGCGGTCATGATCCCCCAATCGGACGTCGGGGGCTGGATCCCGACCCCGAGAAAGCTCAGGCCCGAGGCGAGGACGATGAGACCGCCGATCGTCGTCGTGCTGTAGACGATGAGCGGAGGCAGGACGTTCGGGATCACCTCCCGCAGAAGCAGCCGCACGCCGGGGGTCCCGGCCGCCCGCGCCGCCTCGATGTATTCCTTGCTTCGGATGGAAAGGGTTTCGACGTAGACGACCCGGGCCATGAAGGGGTGTCAGGAGCAAATGGTCTGTCCGGTGTTGTAGCACGTGAGTTGTCCGGTCTGATGGGCACCGAGGAGGTGCCCCCAATGACCCGGACGCAAGCGCGACAAGAGATCCGACGGATGAGAGCCTGCGGCCGGTGGCAGGCCCGGCGGCTGAAGGTGGCTGAACCGGAGAGAGGCGGCGCGGGCGGCACAGGTCGCCTCCGGACCGGTCCCTCGGGCGAAACCCTGCTCCGGGGACCGGCGAGACTCTACAATCCGGAATCCGGGTCTGTCGCTCATCGTGAACCGGCACGAACGAGAGTCTGACTCGTCCGTCGGACCGGGGGAGTTCCATCCCGGTTCGGCTCGGGAGCCCATGGGGAGCAGTGGAAATGGCCAAACACCATGACGTCATCATCGTGGGAGCCGGCATCACCGGGGCCTGCACCGCGCACTATCTGAAGAAGAAAGGGGTCGAGAAGGTCCTCCTGGTGGATCGAGGGGGGGCCGCGTCGGGAGGAACGGGCCAGAGCGCGGCGATCGTGCGGTCGTTCTACACGATTCCGGTCATGGCTCGACTCGCCCGCGAGGCGGTTCGGCTATTTCACGGTCTGAAGGACGAGGTGGGCAGCGACGGCGGTTTCCGCGCCACCGGGTTCACCCAGCTTTTCCCGCCGGAGTGGGTAAGCATCGCCGAGGAAAAGGTGGCGATGCATCAGGACCTCGGCATCGACACGGAGCTGGTTCCGGAGACCGAGTGGAGGCAGCGATTCCCCTGGCTCGATACCGATGGGGTCGGCACGATCGTATTCGAGAAGAACAGCGGGTATGCGGATCCGGTCCGGACCACGGAAGCGTTCGTCGAGGCGTTCGTCAGGGCTGGCGGCGAGTTCCGGCCACGCACACCCGTCCGGGCCCTGCGGCGCACAAGCGACCGGATCACGGGGGTACTGCTGGACGAGGGCGAGCTGAGCGCCGGCGCCGTCGTCAACGCGGCCGGGCCCTGGGCCAAGCCGCTGGCGGAGAGCGTCGGCCTCGATCTGCCGCTGCGAGCGGTTCGCGAACAGGACTCCGTCTGGGAAGTCCGGGGGGACCGGCCGTTGCCTCGAACACCGGTCGCGAACGCGATCGATGCAGTGTACATGCGTCCGATGGGCGAAGGCCGATGGCTCTTCGGCCGCGGCTTTCCGAAGCCCTACCACGAAGTGGACCCTTACAACTTCAAGGAAACGTGCGACAACGACTTCGTCCTCGACGTCTACGAGCGCTGGTGCAGGCGGATCGCTCCCCTGGAAGGCTCGACCCTGCTGCATGGATACGCCGCTCTCTACGACGTGACGCCCGACTGGATCCCGTTCATGGGGCCGCGATCAGGGCTCGACGGCTATTTCGACGCCTGCGGCGGCAGCGGCCACGCCTTCAAGACCGGCCCGATCTTCGCCCGCGAGCTGGTCGACTGGATCGTCGACGGCACGGTCCGAGAGGACTATCGCCAGTTCAGCCATGACCGCGTCCCGGCCGGACGGATGTTCAACCAATCCTTCGGCGGCAACCGCGTATAGCCGAACCCCCTCCTCGACTCGAATGCCCGATGCGCGGCGCTGAACGGCTCTGTCGCGGCGCTGGCCGCGGGGGCGTCCGGGAGGGGGGTCGCGCACGGATCGGAGAACCGATTTGCCGTAGGGGCGCCCCTTGTGGGCGCCCGCACCGCAAGTGCGGGGGAGCGGGCACCGATTGACAATGCCCGGAACATTCTCTTGAATGGCCCCGTCGCGCGATCGGGTGTCCGCCCGCGGCGGTGTCCGAGGGCGGGTGAAACGGGAAGCCGGTGCGCCAGGCGATGGAGCCGAGGCAAGGCCGGCGCTGCCCCCGCAACGGTAGGCGGCAGGACGGGCCGAATGGCCGCCGTGGGCGATCACGGCAGGCGGCGGCCCGCCGCCGCGAGTCCGGAGACCGGCCCGGGTCGCGCCTTGCGCGCGGCTTCGTGTCACGGAGGGTGATGCGGGCCCGCCGGTGCGGACCGGATCCGTGCCGATGGGTTCCTCCGTCGAGGCCGTCCCTGCCCCGGCTGAGGAGACCCCGACATGACCACCGCCCCCCCTCCCGCGCAGTGGGAAGCCGCCGTTCCGCGGGCCGGAACGAATCCCGGGCTCGCGGCCCTCGGCCCCGTGATCGTCTTCGCGGCCGGCTTCGCCCCGAGCGAGGCGGTACACGACGCGGCGCACGATACCCGGCATCCGTTCGCGTTCCCCTGCCACTGACGCGAGGCCATCCCTTGCGGTACCGGCGATCCGACCGTAGCGCGGCCCGGACCGCGATGGACAAGCCGGGCAACGAGGAGGCGATCAACCGCCGCGCCAACGAAAAGGCGCGCAAGCGAAAGGCGGTGCGCGACCGGATCCTTGCCACCAAGACCATCGAGAAGGGCCTCCTCATCGTTCACACCGGCAAGGGCAAGGGGAAGTCCACCGCGGCGTTCGGCCTCGTCGCACGGGCCATCGGCAACGGCCTTTGCATCGGGGTCGTCCAGTACGTCAAGGGCAAGTGGCAGACCGGAGAACGCATGGTCCTCGAACGCTTTCCGGACCAGGTCGACATCCGCACCATGGGCGAAGGCTTCACCTGGGAGACCCAGGACCGGGCCCGCGACATCCGCGCCGCGCAGGCGGCCTGGGAGACGTCGAAGGAGATGATCGAGGCGTGCCGGGGAGAGACCCCGCGCTACGACCTCGTGCTGCTCGACGAACTCAACATCGTCCTTCGCTACGGCTACCTCTCGCTCGACGAGGTCTGCGCGTTCCTGGCCGGCAAGCCGCCGGGGCTCCATGTGGTGGTCACCGGCCGGAACGCCAAACCCGAGCTCCTCGACATCGCGGACACGGTCACCGAGATGACCATGATCAAGCACCACTTCCGGGCCGGGGTGAAAGCCCAGAAGGGCATCGAGTTTTGATTCCGGCCGCCGCCGGCCTGCCCCGCCGCCCACCCGGCCGCCTACCCGACCGCCCACCCGGCGGCGAGCAGGGCCGCGAGCAGGGCGGTGGCGGCCGCGTAGTGGCGAAGCGCCGCGCGCACGTCCTTCGCCTCGAGGTCCCGCCGCCCGTCGCCCATCCACGCGTCTTCGACCGTCCGCCCGGCATAGCGCCGGGGTCCCGCGACCGCGAACCCGAGGGCGCCCGCCATCGCCGCCTCCGGCCAGCCCGCATTCACCGAACGGTGGCGGCCCGCGTCCCGGAAGGCGGCGCGAAGGGCGCCGGCCGCGCTCGCCCCCCGCAGGGCGAGGGCGGCGCCCGCGAGGAGCCCCGCCGCGAGCCGCGCCGGGATCCAGTTCGCCGCATCGTCCACCCGGGCCGCCACCCGCCCGAACCACCGGTAGCGAGGGTCGCGGTGGCCGATCATGCTGTCGAGGGTGTTGATCGCCTTGTAGCCGAGGAGCCCCGGAAAGCCGAGCAGCACGTACCAGAAGAGCGGCGCGACCACCCCGTCGGCGAAGTTCTCGGCCAGCGATTCCACGGCCGCCCGGGCGACGCCGGGCTCGTCGAGGCTCTCCGGATCGCGTCCGACGAGGTGAGCGACTGCGGCGCGCGCTTCGGCGATGCCGGCCTCGAGACCCCGGACCACCTCGCGCACGTGGTCGCGGAGGCCGCGGAAGGCGACGAGGATGCTCGCCGCGACCGCCTCCGCGAAGCCGCCCGCGGGCTCCGGCATCGTGGATGCGAGTGCGTGAACGAGGGCGCCCGTGCCGGCCGCCGCCGCGATGACGAGCAACGCCGCCGCGCCCCCGCGGGCAAGCCGGGCCGCATCGGATGCGGCGGCATCGTTGAGCCGCGTCTCGAGAACCGCGATCCCCTTCCCGAGCACCGCGATCGGATGCGGCACCCGGCGGTAGAGGGCGGGCGGGTCGCCCACGACGGCGTCCACCGCGAGGGCGGCGAGGGCGAGCGCGAAGGGGTCGAGGGGGCCGAAGGCGGGCATGTCAACGAGGCGCCGGGGACGCGGGCGCGCCGATGTTACCCCGCGGGCCTCTCCCCGCTCGCGCGTACCGCCGAGGCGCACCCGAGGCGGCGGAGGGTGCGAGCGGCCGGTCCGCCGGCCGCTCGGCCGCCCGGACGACAACCTCTCGGAGACCACGGGACATGAGCCGGATCGGAGTGATGGTGTGCGGCCACGGAAGCCGCGACAGGCAGGCGGTCGCGGAGTTCGAGGCGGTTGCCGCCGGCATCCGCGAACGGCTTCCCCGATACGACGTCGAGAGCGGATTCCTCGAGTTCGCGACCCCGGTGATCCGCGAGGGGCTCGAGAAGCTCCGTGTACGCGGAAACGAGCTCTGTCTCGCGGTCCCCGGGATGCTCTTCGCCGCCGGCCACGCCAAGAACGACATCCCTTCGGTGCTGAACACCTTCGAGGCCGAGCACCCGGAGATGGAGATCCGCTACGCGCGCGAGCTCGGGATCGACGAGAAGCTGCTTCGCGCCGCGGGCGAACGGGTCCGCGCCGCCCTCGACGCGGCCGGCCGGGACGTCCCGCTGCACGAGACGATGCTCGTCGTCGTCGGGCGCGGGGCGTCCGACCCCGACGCGAACAGCAACGTCGCGAAGGTCATGCGCATGCTGTGGGAGGGGCTCGGGTTCGGCTGGGGAGAGACCGCCTACTCCGGGGTCACCTTCCCGCTGGTCGAGCCGGCCCTGGAGCACGCGGCGCGGCTCGGCTACCGGCGCATCGTCGTCTTTCCGTACTTCCTCTTCACCGGGGTGCTCGTCAAGCGGATCTACGAACACACCGATCGGGTCGCGGCTCGGCATCGGGGAATCGAGTTCCTCAAGGCCCCGTATCTCAACGACCACGCGGCCGTGCTCGACGCCTTCGCGGAGCGCGTCGAGGAGACCCTGCGCGGCGCGAACCTGATGAACTGCAAGCTCTGCAAGTACCGGGAGCGGATCCTCGGCTTCGAGGCGGAGAAGGGGCTCCCCCAGGAGAGCCACCACCACCACGTGGAAGGGATCGGCACCGGCTTCGGACCGGCCTCGCACGACCGTGGCGGCCATGATCATGAACATCGGCACGAGCACGGGCATGGGCACGGGCATGGGCACGGGCACGGGGAGGACCCCGCCCACCGCCGCGAGCGCGATTCGCATCACCACCCGCACGCCCCCGGCCATGCTCGGGAGCACCGCACCGACCGCCTCCATCATGACCACGGACCGGACGGAGCCGCGCGCCCCGGCGCCGACGGGCATGAGCACCGCGACACCCGTTCCGGACACGACCCGACCCACCACCATGCGCCGGTAGCCGAGCCGCGCCGCGGGCTCGAGGGCCGGCTCGACCCGCGGGAAGGTGACCCCCGTCACCACGGGCATGGGGACGGACACCGCCACGGGCATGGCCACGGCCACCACCACCCCTATCCGCACGCCGACCATCCGCTCGGCCCCCGGACCCTCAAGCGGAACGCGGGATGAGGGAGCGGCATGGCGGCCGGGAGCACGGCCCGGCGACGCTTGGCCGGGAATGCCTGGGCGGCGCTCGCCCGGGCGGCGGCATGGCGGTCGGGAGCCCGGTCCGGCGACGCCCCCCGATCCGGGTGAGAACCGCGGTCGCACCCGGGCGCGGACTTCCGACCCCCTCCTCCGCTCCGCATGATCCGCACCCGCCGAATGATCCGCACCCGCCGAGCCGGATGAAGCGGCGTTGACCCCGCCCGACTACCTCCGCGATCCGGACGAGATCCACCGGCGCTCGTTCGAGATCGTGCGTGCGGAGACCGACCTCGGGCGCCTCCCGGAGTCCCTTCACGACGTGGCGGTCCGTATCGTGCACGCCTGCGGCATGCCGGACGTCGCCGCCGACCTCGACTGGCGCGGCGACCCCGGCCGCGCCGGTCGCGCCGCGCTCGCCGGCGGACGGCCGATCCTCACCGATTCGCGCATGGTGGCGGAGGGGGTGATCCGCGCGCGCCTCCCGGCCGACCACCCGGTGCGCTGCTTCCTCGGCGAGCCCGGGCTCGCGGCGGAGGCGCGCCGCGCCGCGACCACCCGCTCCGCGGCCGCCGTCGATCGCTGGCTCCCGCATCTCGAGGGCGCCGTGATCGCCATCGGCAACGCTCCGACCGCCCTCTTTCGCCTCCTCGAGCGGCTCGGCGAGGGGGCCCCGCCTCCGGCCGTGATCCTCGCCTTTCCGGTCGGCTTCGTCGGAGCCGCGGAATCGAAGCGGACGCTCGCCGCCACGGCCGGCGGACCGCCCTTCCTCACCTTGCACGGACGGCGCGGCGGGAGCGCGATGGCTGCGGCAGCGGTCAACGCGATCGCGAACGGTGGATGACGTGGGCGTCTGGCTCACCATCGTCGGGATCGGAGAGGACGGGCTCGACGGCCTCGGCGCGGCCGCCCGCGACGCGGTCGAGGCGGCTGCGACCCTCGTCGGCGGTACCCGCCACCTCGCGATGATCCCGCCCGACGATCGCGAACGCCTCGAATGGCCGCGCCCGTTCTCCGGCCTCACCGAGGAGCTTCGCGCGCGGGCGGGTCGGCCAGTGTGCGTCCTCGCGACCGGCGACCCCTTCTGCTACGGGGTGGGAACGGTGGTCGCCCGACACTTCCCCCCGGACGAGGTGCGGGTCCATCCCGCACCGTCCGCGTTCAGCCTCGCCTGCGCGCGCCTCGGCTGGAGCCTCCCGGACGTCGACACCCTCACCCTGCACGGGCGCCCGCCCGCGACGTTCCGGGCTGCGATCGGGCCGCGCGCCCGGATACTCGCGCTCAGCCACGACGCGGCGACGCCGGCGCGGGTCGCGGGGATGCTCCGCGACGCCGGCTACGGCGAGAGCCGCATGGTCGTGCTGGAGCATCTCGCGGGCGCCGACGAGCGGGTCCGCGAGACCACCGCCCGCGATTTCGCGTTCACGGACGTGCGGGACTTCAACACCGTCGCCGTCGAGTGCACGGCCCGCCCGGCACCGGACGCTCCCCTCCTCGCGCGCGTCCCGGGCCTCCCGGACGACGCCTTCGAGCACGACGGGCAACTCACCAAGCGAGCGGTCCGGGCGGCCGCGCTCGCCGCCCTCGCGCCGTGTCCCGGGCACCTGCTCTGGGATGTCGGGGCGGGGTGCGGCTCCGTCGGCATCGAGTGGATGCGGGCCGCGCGAGGCGCCCGCGCGATCGCGATCGAACCAAGTGCGCAGCGGATCGGACTCATCGAACGCAACGCGGAACGCCTCGGCACCCCCGGCCTTCGCGTCGTGCGGGGCGAGGCGCCCGAAGCGCTCGCCGCCCTCGACGCGCCGCCCGATGCGGTCTTCGCGGGCGGCGGCCTCTCGTCGCCGAACCTGCTCGAAGCCTGCTGGCGGGCCCTGCCCCCGGGCGGGCGGCTGGTGGCTCACGCGGTGAGCCTCGAAGGCGAGCACGCCCTCTTCGACGCGCATGCCGCCTTCGGGGGCGAGCTCGCCCGGATCGCGGTATCGCATGCCGCCCCGCTCGGGCGCTTCCGCGCCTTTCGGCCCGCGTACCCGGTGACCGTGCTCGCGGTCCGCAAGCGATGAGCGCGCCCGCGCCCGGTTCCCTCGTCGGCGTCGGCGTCGGCCCGGGCGATCCCGACCTCGTCACCGTGAAGGGGCTCCGGGCGCTGCGCGCCGCCCCGGTGCTCGCCTACCCGGCCCCGGAGACCGGCACGAGCCTCGCGCGCGCGATCGCCGCGCCCCACCTCGAAGGGGCGAGCAAGATCGAGATCCCGATCCGGATGCCGATGGTCGCGGCCCGCTTTCCGGCGCGGGAGGTCTACGACCGGGCCGCGCGGGCGATCGGCGAACACCTCGATGCCGGCCGCGACGTGGCCTGCCTCTGCGAGGGGGACCCGTTCTTCTACGGGTCGTTCAGCTTCCTCTTCCAGCGCATGGTCGAGCGGTATCCGGTGCGGGTGATCCCGGGCGTCTCCTCGCTCACCGCCTGCGCCGCGGCGGCCGGCGCCCCGCTCGCGACCCGGAACGACGTCCTCGCGGTGGTGCCCGCCACCCTCGGGGAAACCGAGCTTCGCACCCGGATCGAGGCCGCGGACGCGGCCGCGGTCATCAAGGTCGGCAGGCATCTCGCCAAGGTCCGTGCCGTGCTCGACTCCCTCGGGCTCCTCGCCGGCGCCCACTACGTCGAGCG
Organism: Gammaproteobacteria bacterium; assembly: GCA_965214795.1. Taxonomy (GTDB): domain Bacteria; phylum Pseudomonadota; class Gammaproteobacteria; order HK1; family HK1; genus JAJDXW01. Next base: position 398,958 of record OZ243976.1, read on the forward strand.
GGCAACCATGGAGAGCGAGCGCCGCCTGCCGCTCGCGGAGGCGGCCGGCGCCGAGGCCCCGTACTTCTCGATGGTCCTCGTCCACCGCCGGGGGTTCGCGTGGAACTGAGCGCCCGCGTCGCGGTCGTCGCCCTCACCGCGAGCGGGGCGGGGCTTGCGCGCCGGATCGCGCAGGCCCTTGGCGACGCCGAGGTGCACGGTCTTCGCGGGCGCGCCGGCGACGCCGACGTGTGGTTCACGGAGACGGCCCGGCACCTGCGCGAGCGGTTCGAGGCGGGGCAGCCCGTGGTCGGGATCTGTGCGGCCGGGATCCTGGTGCGGTCGGTGGGGCCGGCCCTTGCGGACAAGCGAGCGGAACCGCCGGTCGTCGCGGTCTCCGACGATGGGGCGTTCGCGGTTCCGCTCCTCGGAGGACACCGTGGAGGGGTCGAGCTCGCCCGGCGGATCGCCGGTGCGATCGGCGCGACGGCGGCGGTCACCACCGCCGGCGACCGGCGCTTCGGCATCGCCCTCGACGAACCGCCCGCGGGCTGGACGCTCGCGAACCCGGAGGACGGCAAGCCCTTTGTCGCCGCCCTGCTCGAGGGGGCGCGGGTGCGCGCGCCGGCGGGAATACCGTGGCTCGCCGCGAGCCGCCTGCCCTTCGACGATGCGGGCAAGCTGGCGATCCGGGTGGACGACGCGAGCCCCGGCGGCTCCCCGAGCACCCTCGTCTACCGCCCGCGGCGGCTCGCGATCGGGATCGGCTGCGAGCGCGGCACGGGGGCGGACGAGATCGCCTCCCTCGCCCGGGCCTGCCTGGACACGGCCGGGCTCGCGCCCGGCGCGGTCGCCGGGGTGTTCTCGCTCGACCTCAAGGCGGACGAGACCGCCATCCACGCCCTCGCCGAATCGTTGAGGGTCCCGGCCCGCTTCTTCTCCGCCGCCGCCCTGGAGGCGGAGAGGCCGCGGCTTCGCAACCCCTCCGACCTCGTGTTCCGGGCAGTCGGATGCCACGGGGTGGCGGAAGGCGCGGCCCTCGCGGCGACGGGGGCGGACGGCGATCTCGTGGTGGAGAAGACCCGATCGACGCGAGCGACCTGCGCGATCGCGCGCGCCCCGGGTCCGCTCGAGGCATTCTCGATCGGATCGGCCCGCGGCGAGCTTTCGGTGGTCGGGATCGGACCGGGCGATGCCGGCACCCTCACCGCGGACGCCCGCGCCGCCATCGAGCGCGCCCGGCACCTCGTCGGCTACCGGCGCTACCTCGACCTCGTGACCGGCCTCGTGCGGGGAAGGCGGACGGCCCATCCCTATGCGCTGGGCGAGGAGCGGGCGCGCGCCGCGAAGGCGATCGATCTCGCTGCGGCGGGAGGGCGGGTCGCCCTGGTCTGCTCCGGCGATCCCGGTATCTACGCCATGGCCTCGCTCGTCATGGAGATGCTCGACGAGACGTCGGACCCGGCCGCACGCCGGGTCGCGGTCCGGGTCCTCCCCGGGGTGTCCGCCCTCCAGGCCGCCGCCGCCCGCGCCGGCGCCCCCGTCGGCCACGACTTCTGCGCGGTATCGCTCTCCGACCTCCTCACCCCGCGCGAGGTGATCGAGGAGCGGCTCGCCGCTGCCGCCCGTGCCGACTTCGTGATCGCCCTCTACAACCCGGTGTCGGCCGCCCGGCGCGAGACCTTCGCCCGGGCCCTTCGCATCCTGCGCGATCACCGCGCGCCGGATACCCCGGTCGTCGTCGCGCGCAACCTCGGGCGAGCGGGCGAACGGGTCGAGGTCATTTGCCTCGACCGCATCGACCCGACGGCGATCGACATGCTGACGGTGCTCGTCGTCGGCTCGTCCCGCACCCGAGCCTTCGCCCACGGCGGCGCGAAACGTGCCTACACCCCGCGGGGATACGAGGTCCGCGCCAGCGGCGGACCGGGCGGCGGGGCCGGCGGCGGGGCCGGCGCGGGGGTCGGCGCGGGGGCCGGCCCCGGCGCAGGGGCCGGGGAGGGTGCCGAGGCGGGCGCGCGGGTCCGCGCCGGACCCCCCCCGAGACGCGCTGGGTGACCGTCCACTTCATCGGGGCCGGCCCCGGCGACCCCGACCTCGTCACGGTGCGCGGGCGCCGCCTCATCGAGGCGTGCCCGGTGGTCCTCTACGCGGGCTCCCTCGTGCCCCGCGAGGTGATCGCGTGCGCTCCGCGGGATGCTCGGGTGCTCGACACCGCCCCCATGACCCTCGACGAGATCGTCGCCGAGATGCGGGCGGCGCACTCGGCCGGCAAGGACGTCGCCCGGGTGCACTCCGGCGATCCGTCCCTCTACGGCGCGATCGGAGAGCAGATGCGGCGGCTCGATGCGCTCGCGATCCCCTACGACGTCACCCCCGGCGTGCCGGCATACGCGGCGGCGGCGGCCGCCCTCGAACGCGAGCTCACCCTGCCCGGGGTGAGCCAGACCGTCGTGCTTACCCGCACGAGCACGCGAAGCTCGCCGATGCCGGACGGCGAGGACCTGGCCGCCCTCGCCCGCTCCGGGGCGACCCTCGCCATCCACCTCTCGATCCGGAGCGTCGGCGCGGTGTGCGAGACGCTCGCCCCCCTCTACGGCGCGGACTGTCCGGCCGCGGTGGTGCACCGCGCGAGCTGGCCCGACCAGCGGGTCGTGACCGGGACCCTCGGCGACCTCGCAGCGAAGGTGCGCCCGCTCCGCCTCCGACGCACCGCCCTCATCCTCGTCGGCCGCGTGCTCGCGGCCGGGAACTTCGACGACAGCGCCCTCTACGACGCGGAGCACCACCACCTCCTTCGCCCCCGGAAGCGGCGCCGGGCGCGCTGAACCGCGGAGGAGACCGCACCGCGCTCCGGCGCCGCCGGCGGCCGGCTACTCGCAGACCACCCGGCACCGACACTCCGGCCAGTAGCGGGGACGAGTTTTCGACCTGTAGACACCCCCTTCGCACAGTGTTCCGGCGTCCACCAAATCGGGTCAACTCCACTCGCGAGACGAGTCGCAAGCGTTGCGTTCGCGACCTCGAATCCGCGACGGCGAAACAAGTCGAACTCGAGCTTCGCAAGATGGCTGAACCGCCCGATTACGCGCGTTCCTCGAGCACCGCATAGTGCGAACGGAGCACGAACTCGAGCACCTGTCGTTACCATGGTGACCCCGGTTCTCGCCAACGCCGAACGGGGCACGTGCATCGTCGAAGCGCGGGCGGCGGAGCGTTCGCTACGCCATATCATGCGGGCCGAAGGGCTGAGCCACGAGGCCGTGCGGAGAGTGCTCGACGGCGGATGCGCGAGCGCGGGCTCGGGCGGATCGCGTAAGCGGTCAACACATGGTGGGCCACAGGTGAGATCGTGGACGAACCCACGCGGCACATGGCGGTTCACGACGGACATCGAAGAGAGGAAGGGAAGGCAGGCACGGCGACTCGGACTGCTGGAGATGCTCGACCCGGGACCACCCGGCAGCATCCCGCACACGCTCGCACGCAACCGCCGGTTCGCGGGATGCGCCGAGCACCGGCGGGCGGTACGGGCATGGGTCCCGGACCCGGTGATGCGGACATGCAGGTAGACGTTCGAGCCGCCGGGCTGGAGACGGCTTCGTACGCCACCTTCGACACGGCCGTCATCGGCGGCGGGATCAACGGGGCGAGCCTCTACCATCGGCTGCGCCGGGCGGGCTACCGCGCCATCGTGCTCGACCGCGGCGACTTCGCGTCCGGCACGAGCCAAGCCTCCGGCATGATGGTCTGGGGCGGTCTACTCTATCTCAGGAACTTCGACCTGCCAGCGGTCATCCACTTTTCAAAGGCGCGGGACCGCATGGTTCACCGGCAGGCGGAATCGGTTTCTCCCCTCGTCCTGCGTTTCGTTCCGGCCGCGGGCGGGAGGCTCGGCAAGCTGCCGGCCATGGGGGCACTCTACTTCTACTGGCTGCTCGGCCGGGGCCGTCGGCGATGGCCCCATGTCCGTTCGGCCTACCAGGAGGCGGGGCTGCTCGCGAGCCCGCGTGCGGCGCTGTGCTTCGAGGAAGCCATGCTCCGGCAGTCCGACAGCCGTTTCGTGCTCGATCGGCTCGCACCCGGCGATGGCGGGGCGCACGCTGCGGCCCTGAACTACGCGGAGGTGCGCGGCGGCGTCTGGTCTGCTTCCGATGGCCTGTGGCGGATCGAGGTACGCGATACCCTGACGGGGCGAGAGCTCGAAGTGCGCGCCCGAGCGGTCGCCAACTGCGCGGGGGTGTGGACCGACGGCGTCAACATGCGGTTCGGGATCCGCTCGCCCTGGCGCCACGCCTTCAGCAAGGGCGTGTACCTGGTCTTCCAACGCGCGCCGGAGCAGGATGCGGGACTGGTGCTGGAGATGGGGCTCGAAGACGACGTCGTGACGAGCGTCCCGTGGGGGCCGGTCGAGCTCTGGGGTCCGACCGAGACCTCCCTCCGCGACCCCGAGGAGGGTCTGCGGGCATCGCCGGAGGACGTGAGCTTTCTCCTCGACTTGCGCTCGCGCCGGCTGCGCGGCGCGGGATCCAAGGACGCGATCGTGGCGCTACGTTGCGGTGTCCGGCCGCTCGCCGTCCCCGCGGCGCACCCGGCCGGCGGATATCCTCTCGACCTCTCGCGACGGTCCCGGGTCGTGGTGGATGCCGAGCGTCCGTGGGTATCCGTGTACGGCGGCAAGCTGACCGGATGCGCGGAGGTCGCGGACCGGGCAATGCAGGGACTGCGCCGACATCTTCCCCGGTCCAGGGCGGTGCCTCTCCTCGCTCGTGAGGGCAGGGGCGGAGGCGGCGCGTCCCGTGTCGGTTCCGGCCGCCTTGGCGAAGCTCTCGACGGTGCCGGGGGCGGTGCGGCGTCGGCCGGCCCATCGGGCCGGGGCAAGGACGCCACCCACGCGCCGCCGCGGGCCGAACACGGCACGCCCGCCTTCCTCCCGCCGGGGGTTGAGGAAGGGATGCCGCCCCCTGCCTGGTGCCGCGACCATGAATTCGCGTGCACGCTCGAAGATTACCTGCGCCGCCGCACCAACGCCGCACAATGGGTTCCGCGGGGTGGGCTCGGCCGGCGCGACGAGCATCTCGGGCGCCTGCGAGCGTTCGCGGTCGAGCTCATGGGAGGCGACGCCGCGCGCGCGGAGATCGAGCTTGACCGCTATCGTTCGCGGGTCGCGGAGGATCTCGATCAGATTCTCGCGCGGGTCTGAGAGCGCACCCGATGCCGCTGAGCTCGGACGATCTCGGCTGACCCGGAAAAATCACCGACTTTTGTCGCGAGGGCGCGAAGATGCCGTGGTAGTGGGCCGCACGGACCGAAAGACGCTGAAGGCGTAGCCGACACTACGTCAAAGCGGCTTGCGGGAGTACGGCCCGCGACCGCGAGCGGATCGGCGGCCGCAGCGGGAAGTCGGCGATTTTTCCGGGCTGACCTCGACGGGGAACGACCGTTCCGACTTCAATCTCCTCATACGTCCGGAGCAACGAGACATGACGCTTCCCGCAATCCTCGGGGGACCGCGCGCAGTGACCGCCGATCAGGAAGAGGCCAATCGCTGGCCGCGGCTGGACGAACGCGATGAGCAGGCGGTGTTGCGGGTGCTGCGCGACGGCAACCTGTCCACGCATCCGGTCATCCGCGAGCTCGAGGCCGACTATGCAGCGCTCGCAGACGTGCCCTACGCGCTCGCCCATGCCAACGGCACCACGGCTCTGCACGCCGCTTTCTTCGCCCTCGACCTGCGGCCGGGCGACGAGGTCCTGGTCCCGTCCGCCACGTTCTGGGCTTCGGTGCTGCCCATCGTATGGATGGGCGCAATCCCGGTGTTCTGCGAGAGCGAGCCCGAGCGGCTCGGGATCGACCCTGCGGACATGGAGCGCAAGGTCACTTCGCGCACCCGCGCCGCTGTCGTCGTCCACCTGTGGGGGCTCCCCGCGAGGATGTCCGGGATCCGGGCGTTCGCGAAGCGTCATCGCCTGGCGGTCGTGGAGGACGCCTCGTACGCCCATGGCGCCAAATGGCGCAGTCGGCCGTGCGGCTCGCTCGGCGACGTCGCGGTGTTCAGCTTGCAGGGGGACAAGCTGGCGCCGGCCGGGGAAGGCGGCATGCTGCTGTGCCGGGACCCGGCGCTCTACGAACGCGCGGTTCTCTTCGGAGACGTGACGCGCATCATCGAGCTGGACTCACCGGCGAAGCGATTCGCCGGCACCAGCTTCGGGGTCAAGAGCCGTATCGCCCCGGTCTCGGCCGCCATCGGCCGCTCTCAGCTCGCCCGTCTGGCCGAACACAACGCGGAGCGTAACGCCAACGTCGCCGCCCTGTGCGCGAGGCTCGAGCCGCTCGGCATCCACACCTTCCGGCCCCCGGCCCACGTCGAGCGTACCTACTTCGAGTTCATTGTGCGCTGCGAGCCGGAGCGCACCGGTCTGCCCCTGCCGCTCCTCGCCGCCGCCTTGCACGCGGAAGGCTGTCAGGCGTCCGCGCCGCGCTATCCGCTGGTGCATCAGCAGCCGTTCTTCACCGAGGGCCATTTCGCCCGGATCGCACGGCTCCCCGACGGAGCGACGGCTCCCCGTTACGACCCCGAAGACCTGCCCGTGACCCGCACCGGCCGCGAATCCTTGATGAAGCTGCCCGCGTTCCCGCGGGCGACGCACGAACTCCTGGATCAGTACGGTAAAGCGTTCGAGAAGGTGCTCGAACACGCGCACGGCATCCGTACGAGCGAGGCCGCCCACGCGTACGCGGCCGAGTGGTCGGAGCGCATGGAGGCCCTGCCGGCGTCCGGAGCCGCGCTACGCGGGGTTTGAGTCAGCGAAAGGAGCGGACCGGTGATCTGCTTCGGGCATCGGACGGCCCGCGGGCGCCGCCCTTTGGAGGAGGTACAGCCCGGATGAGGTTGACGGCGGGATCGTCGGGGAGCAGGGCAGGCCATGGCGAGCCTTGAGGACCCGCGGGCCGGCGCGTTCATTGAAGGCTTGGCGCCCGGCGGGGCGGTCAAGGTCGTGCACCTGGAGTGGTTCGGCGATTTTCCCGTGTGCGCCGTTCCGGGGGGCTGCGTGGCGAAGCAGATCCGGCCATCCGCTTCGGAGAATGCCGAGAGTCGAGGGAATCCTTCGGCTCTCCGACGAGCCGAGAACGGACCGCTCGGAAGGGCAGTGCTCACCGACCGTCCGCGACAACCCACAGCCTTGTCCAATGACACATGAGCCTGAAGGGGGTCCCGAACCTCCCCCCGTGCCCCCCTTCAGGCTCATCTCCGGATTGGAAAGGACTCCCACCGGGCGTCTCTTCCCAGGGCGATTTCACGCTGGTCCGAGCGAAGATTGGTGGCAGGATGCAGGTCGAACCGGCGTAGCGTAGTCCGACCCGCCCACCTCCAGACCGTCGCCAATGTCGGACTACGATTCGCTCATCCGACCTGCTCGGGATCGGAGGCGTAGCGCCAGGTCGCCCGGCGTCTCTTCCATGGACAGGGGACGGCATCCCCGCAACCGGCCATTCGGGACGTACCGGCGGCGGAGGCGGTGTCGCGTACACTCCGCGATGCCCTCCCCTCGGATGAGATCGTCGTCGTCACCGGCCGTACCGGCAGTACCCATGGAGAGAACGGTGCACATCTCTGCGGAGCCGGCGGGCGCCTGTCGGGAAGCCGGTGGCGCGCGGCGGGCCGATCTGCGGTGGAGCAGCTCCCCGTCTTCCTGAACCTCCGGGGCTGGCCGTGCCTGGTGGTCGGGGCCGGGCCGGTCGGGGCCGGCAAGGCCGAGCTGCTCGCGGCCGCCGGCGGCCGGGTCCGCATCGTCGCCCCCGAGGCGTGCGCGTCCGCCGCGGAGCTCGCGCGCGACGGGCTCGTCGAGCTTCGACTCGGCCGCTTCGAGGCGCCCGACCTCGACGGCCGGCGCCTCGTCATCGCGGCAACCGACGACCGGGGGCTCAACCGCCGGATCGTGGAGCTCGCCGAGGCCCGCGGCCTCCTCGCGAACAGTGCTTCGGACGCCCGGCGCGGGCACTTCTCGATGCCCGCGATCGTCGACCGCTCCCCGGTCCTCGCGGCCGTCTCGACGGGGGGCGCCTCCCCCTCGCTCGCCCGCTACGTCCGGGCCCGCCTCGAGACCCTCATTCCGCAATCCTTCGGGCGGCTCGCGGAGCTTGCCCGCACGGCCCGGCCCGAGGTCAATGCCCGCCTTCCCCGGATCTCCGACCGACGGGCGTTCTGGGATCGCGTCTTCGAAGGGCCGATCGCCGAGATGGCGTTCGCGGGGCGTCTCGACGAGGCGCGCGCGGCGCTCGCGGCCGCGCTCGAGGCGGGGAACGGCGGGCAGGCCGCGATCGGCGAGGTGTATCTGGTCGGGGCCGGTCCCGGCGACCCGGACCTCCTCACCTTCCGCGCCATGCGTCTCATGCAGCAGGCGGATGTCGTCGTCCACGACCGCCTCGTGTCGCCGGGCGTGCTCGCCCTCGTCCGCCGCGACGCGGAGAAGGTCTACGCGGGGAAGCGTCGGGCCGAGCACGCCCTCCGGCAGCCCGACATCAACCGCCTCCTCGTCCGCCTCGCCCGCGAGGGCCGTCGGGTCCTTCGCCTGAAGGGCGGCGATCCGTTCATTTTCGGGCGGGGCGGCGAGGAGATCGCGACCCTCGCGGACGAACGGATCCCGTTCCAGGTCGTTCCCGGAGTAACCGCGGCGGCGGGATGCGCCGCCTATGCCGGCATACCCCTTACCCACCGGGACCACGCCCACGCCTGCACGTTCGTCACCGGCAACCTCAAGAACGGGCGGGCCGCCCTCGACTGGCCGGCGGTGGCGCGGCCGGGCCAGACGATCGTCGTCTACATGGGGCTGGTGGGCCTTCGCGAGATCTGCCGGGGATTCGTCGACCACGGCCTCGACGCGGCGACGCCCGCGGCGCTCGTCGAGCAGGGCACCACCGAGCGCCAGCGGGTCATCGAGGGAACTCTCGAGACGCTCGCCGAGCGGGTGGACGGCGCCCGCGTCGAGCCCCCGACCCTCGTCATCGTGGGCGATGTCGTCCGGCTCCGCGGCAAGCTCGACTGGTTCCGGGCGGATGCGCGCGGCTCGGAGGTCCCGACCCGGCGCGCCCACGCGACCCTCGCCCACATCGGCCCGGAACCGGTGGCCCTCGCGTCGGATGGCGATCGCGACCGCGAGGGGACCGGAAGATGATGGGGGATCGGCCCCGGGAGCGGCTGCGGGATCAGCCCCGGGATCAGCCCCGGGATCAGCCCCGGGAGCGGACCGCGCCCGAGGTTCACGTTCTCCGCATGTACGCCTCGATCCAGGCCCTCGCCGCCGCGACCGACTCCACCCGCTCGCCGGGGGGCGGGGGGGGACGGGCGATCATGACCACCGGGAGCCCCAGCGCCCGAGCGGCCACCAGCTTTGCGCGCGCGGCCGTCCCTCCGCCGTTCTTCGACACGATGACGTCGATCGCGCGCGCTTCGAGCAGGCGGCACTCGGCATCGAGATCGAACGGTCCGCGCGCGAGGACGATCTCGAAGCGGGTCGGATCGAGCGCGAGCGCGGGGGCGGGCGGCTCGACCGCGCGGACCACGAACTCGACGCCTTCCACCGTCTTGAAGGGTGCGAGCTCCCGGCTCCCGACGGTCAGCAACGCCCTCCGGCCGAGGCCGGGGAGCGCCCGAGCGGCGCCCTCCGTGTCGGGGACCCTGCACCAGCGGTCCCGGGGATCGGGAACCCACGGTGGCCGATGGAGCACGAGCCGAGGCACGGACCTTCGCTCACAGGCGACCGCCGCATGCCGGGACATCGTCTGCGCATACGGATGGGTCGCGTCGACGACGAGATCGATGTTCGCGGAGCGCAGGTACGCCGCAAGCCCGTCCGCGCCCCCGAAGCCTCCGGTGCGGACCGGAACCGGCACCGGAGCCGGGCGCCGCGTGCAGCCCGCGAGCGAGTATGTCGTCTCGATCCCCGGAACACCGGCGAGCGCGCCGGCGAGCTCCCCCGCCTCGCGGGTTCCTCCGAGCAGAAGCACCCGCTCAGGCATGCGAGCGGGCGGAGATCCCGCCGCAGCGGTCGACGATGACCACCTCCACCTCCGTCCTCCCGCGCACTACATCGAGCGCCCTCTGCCGCGCCGCGTCGGCGACGGCGCGGGCGAGCGGAACCCCGGCGCCCTCGGCGAGGGCGAGCGCCTCGCCGGCCGCGTTCGCGGCACGGATGCGGCCCTCGAGGGCGGCGTCCGCCCCGCACCCGGCCGCCCGCCCGGCGAGCCGCTCGAGATCGACCCGGCTTCGCGCCGAGTGGAGGTCGAGATGACCCTCCGCGAGCTTCGAGATCTTCGCGAAACCGCCGCCGATCGTGAGGCGGGGCACCGGGTGCCGGCGAACGTACTTGAGGAGCCCGCCCGCGAAGTCGCCCATGTCGAGCATCGCCTCGACGGGGAGACCGTGCAGCTCCCGCACCGCGCCCTCCGACGTGCGGCCGGTGCAGCCGGCGACGTGGGCGAGGCCCATCGCGCGCGCCACGTCCACCCCCCGGTGGATCGAGTGGATCCACGCCGAGCAGGAATAGGGAATGACGACCCCGGTGGTGCCGAGGATCGAGAGCCCGCCGACGATGCCGAGGCGAGGGTTCCAGGTCTTCTCGGCGAGCCGTTCGCCGCCCCGCACCCCGATCTCGACCACCACGTCCCCGGGTGCGCCGTGGGCGGCGGCGACCTCGGCGACGGTCTCGCGCATCATCCGGCGTGGCACGGGGTTGATCGCGGGCTCCCCGACCGGGACGGGGAGCCCGGGCCGGGTCACCGTCCCGACCCCGGGTCCCGCCCGGAACGCGACGCCGCTCCCGGGGGCGCCTTCGCGCACCGTGGCGTGGACGAGCGCGAGGTGGGTCACGTCGGGATCGTCGCCCGCGTCCTTGACGATGCCGGCGCGGGCGAAGCCAGCTCCGAGCTCCTCCGTTGCGAGCGCGAACGAGGGTCGCTGCCCCTTCGGCAACTCGATGGCGACCGGGTCGGGGAACTCGCCCGTCAGCAACGCGGTGCAAGCGGCGCGGGTCGCGGCCGTGGCGCACGCGCCGGTCGTCCAGCCGCGGCGCAGGCGTTCTCCCTCGGGCGGCGACATGCCGCGATTCTAGCCCGAAAAAATCAACGACTTCCCGCCGCGGCCGCCAATCCGCTCGCGGTCGCGGGACGGACCCCCGCAAACCGCTTCGACCGCGCGCACGCGCCGGTGTCGAGCTAGTGTCGGCTACGTCTTCGGCAACGCGCACGCGCTCTTTCGGTCCGGCGGACCGCTGCGGTCGCATCTCGGGGCGTCCCGGCGCCCTCGCGGCGGAATCGGGTGAGCCACGCGGGCCGGCCTCCGATCCGCACGGCTTCTTCCCGCGGGGTAAAGGCGCGGCGCTCCGGGCGCATCGCCGGCGCCGGGGATGCACCCCCGACGTTCGCCGCCCGACCCGCACCGGGCGAAGCACCCGGTGGGGGCGGGCTGACCGGTGGGGTTCCTGCCGTTGGGATTCCTGACGAACGAGCTTCTGGCGGCCATGGGCGTCGCGGCGGCGGCCGGACTGATGCGGGGCTTCGCCGGGGTCGGCTCGGGCATGCTGATGGCGCCCGTCTTCGCCATTCTGTTCGGACCGATCCGGACGGTCGCGGTCATCGTCCTCATGGAGATCGTGGTCACCGCTCAACTGCTGCCCGGCGTTCACCGCAGGATCGACTGGAAGCTCATCGCACCCATGGGGGGAGCGGCCGCGATCCTCATGCCGGCGGGAAGCTGGCTCCTGGTATCGCTCGACCCCGACCTGCTCGCCCGGCTCATCGCCCTGGTCGTGGTGGTGTTCTCGATCTTCCTGATGATCGGCTGGCGCCACGGGGGGGAGAAGAAGGGGTGGATGAGTGCCGGCGTGGGTGCGGTCTCCGGCGTGCTGATGGCCTCCACGAGCCTCGGCAATCCGCCCGTGATGGCCTACCTCCTCTCCGGTCCGGATGCGGCCGCGACGAACCGGGCCAACTTCACCGGCTATTTCGCGGTGACCCTCACGGCGCTGATTGCCATGATGACCTTCGGCGGCCTGATCGATCGCGACGCGCTATGGACGGCGGCCCTGCTTCTGCCGGCATTCATGGCCGCGGCCTTCGTCGGCTCCCGGCTCTTTCGGAAGTCGAGCGAGGCGCTCTACCGGCGCGTCGCCCTTGGCCTCCTGTTCTGCGTGGGGTGCTATGGACTCGTCCGGTAAGTCGGAACGACGGGGAGTCATCTCCATCGACCCGCACGAACGACTCTTCCTCTTCATCGGCCCGGGAGAGGCGGGAGAGGCGGGAGAGGGCTTCCCTTCGGGGAGCGACGCACCATGATCCGGGGACTCGTCATCGCGGCCCCGGCGTCGGGGAGCGGGAAGACGACGGTGACCCTCGCCCTGCTGCGGCACCTGCGGGACCGGGGCGTGCGGGTCGGATCGCTCAAGGTCGGGCCGGACTACATCGACCCGGCGTTCCACGCCGCGGCCAGCGTCCGCGCGTGCTTCAACGTCGATCCGTGGGCGATGCGCGAACCGACGTTCGCGGCGGCCCTCGGCGCCGCCTCCCACGGCGCGGACCTCGTCATCGCGGAGGGGGTCATGGGCCTCTTCGACGGCGCGACCGTGGACGAGGGCTCGACCGCGGATGTCGCGGCCCGCTGCGGGTGGCCGGTGGTGCTCGTGGTGGACGCGAGCGCGATGGCCGCCTCCGCCTCGGCGGTCGTCCACGGCTTTGCGAGCTACCGGGGCGACGTGGACGTCGCGGGAGTCATCTACAACCGGGTCGCGAGCGACCGCCACGCGGAGCTGCTCGCCGAGGCGACCGCGAGGTCGGAGGTCCCGGTGCTCGGCTGCCTCCGGCGGGACCCGTCCCTCGCCCTGCCCGACCGCCACCTCGGTCTCGTCCAGGCCGCGGAGCACCCCGACCTCGAGCGCTTTCTCACCGGCGCGGCGCGGGCGATCGGCGCGGCGGTCGACGTCGATGCCCTGTTGCGCCTGGCCGATCCGGTTCGACCCGAAACGCCGGGAAGGATGACCGACCCGCTCCCCGCCGCCCCGGTCTTCGCGCCGGGCACGGCCGGGGGCACCACCGCCGCGGCGGCGGCTCTGCCGGTGCTCGGCCAGCGGATCGCGGTCGCCCGGGACGAGGCGTTCGCCTTCGCCTATCCCCTCGTCCTGGACGGCTGGCGCCGGGCCGGCGCCGAGGTCGCGACGTTCTCACCGCTTGCCGGCGAGCCGCCCCCGCCCCGCGCCGACGCCATCTACCTCCCTGGCGGGTACCCGGAACTCCACGCGGGCCGGCTCGCGGCCGCACGCCGGTTCATCGACGGCCTGCGCACCGCCGCCGACGGCGGGGCGACGCTCTACGGCGAGTGCGGCGGCTACATGGTCCTCGGCGAGTCGCTCGTGGACGCGCAAGGGGAGACGCATGAGATGGCGGGGCTGCTGCCGGTCGCCACCACATTCGCCGAGCGGCGCCTCACCCTCGGCTACCGGAGCGCCCACACCCTCGCGGGCGGCCCCCTCGGGCGGGCGGGCGCGGGCTTTCGCGGGCACGAGTTCCACTACGCGCGGGTGCTCCGCGAAGATGGCGACGAGGCGCTCTTCCGGTGCGCCGACGCGCGCGGGCGCGGCCTCGGCCCCGCCGGCCGACGGGTGGGTAGAATCATGGGATCGTTCTTGCACCTGATCGATCGGATGGATGGGGCGGATGGATGGGGCGGATGGATGGGGCGGATGGATGGGGCGGATGGATGGGGGTCGAGCTGAACCGGCCTTTCCGGCCGCCCTCCGGAAGCGACCCGTGAGCCCGCCCCCCATGCTCGACCTCCCGCCCGTCTCGTCCGATCTCGACGGCGCGATCCGCACCGCCATCGACACGAGGACGAAGCCACCCGGATCGCTCGGAGAGGTGGAAGCGCTCGCGGCCCGGATCGCCCGGATCCAGGGTACCCTCGCCCCGCGCCTCCGCCGCTGCCGCCTCACCCTCTTCGCCGCGGACCACGGCATCGCGAGCGAAGGCGTCTCCGCCTACCCGCGAGCGGTGACGCGGCAGATGGTCGCGAACTTCCTCGCCGGCGGGGCGGCCGCGAACGTCTTCGCGCGGGTGAACGGTGTCGAACTCGAGGTCGTCGATGCGGGCGTCGCCGGCGATCCCCTTGACGCGCCCGGCCTCGTATCGCGCCGGATCGCCCCCGGCACACGGAACTTCGCGGTCGAGCCGGCGATGACCCGGGAGCAGTGCGACCACGCCCTTCGCGCCGGGGTCGATCTGGGGGCCGCCGCCGGCGGCGCCGACGACGGCGGCGACGGTGCGGCGGCCGCCGCCTTCGGGGAGATGGGGATCGCGAACACCTCGTCCGCGACCCTGCTCTCCCACAAGCTCACCGGCGCCCCGCTCGAGGCGCTGACCGGCCGGGGCACCGGCCTCGACGACGACGGCCTCGCACGCAAGCTCCGGGTCCTCACCCGTGCGGCGGCCCGCACCGCGGAGCGGCTCGCCCCGGGCGATGCCCTCCGCGAGTACGGCGGCTTCGAGATCGTGATGATGGCGGGGGCGATGATCGGCGCGGCCCGGGCCGGCGCGGTGGTGATCGTGGACGGGTTCATCGCGAGCGCCGCCGCGCTCGCGGCGGACGGGCTGGCCCCCGCCCTTCGCGACTACCTCGTCTTCGCCCATCGCTCCGCCGAGCCCGGCCACCAGGTGGTGCTCGACGCGCTCGGCGCCCGGCCGTTGCTCGACCTCGGGCTGCGCCTCGGGGAGGGTACGGGGGCGCTCCTTGCCTGGCCGATTCTCCGCTCCGCCGCCGCGATGCTCTCCGACATGGCGAGCTTCGAGGGCGCGGGAGTGAGCGGGCCGGGTGGGTGAGCCGGGCGCGGGAAGCACTGGCGGCGCTCACCCTCTCGGTGCGGTTGCTGACGCGCTGGCCGCTGCCGTCGCGGGCGCGGGACGCGGGCGCCTCAATCGCCCCGATCGCCCCGGGCCGGGCCGTCGCCGCGATCCCCTGCTATCCCCTGGTCGGCACGCTGATCGGCGCGTTCGCGGGAATCGTGTTCTGCCTCGCCCACCTCGTCTTTCCGGTGACCCTCGCCGTCGTGCTCGCGACCGCAGCGACCCTCCTCGCGACAGGCGCCCTCCACGAGGACGGGTTCGCGGACGCCTGTGACGGGCTCGGCGGCGGTGCGACCCGGGAGCGCGCGCTCGCGATCATGCGCGACAGCCGCCTCGGGACGTACGGTGCGGCCGGGCTCGGGCTGATGCTCGCCACGAAGGTGCTCGCCCTCGCGGCCGCGCCGGCGGAGGCGATCCCGTGGCTCCTCGTTGCGGCCCATGCCGCGAGCCGGGCGAGCATGGCGCTCGCGCTCGCCACCGGAACCTACGCGCGCGGCACCGGCATCGCCGCGCCGTTCGCGGATGCTCCGGCCCCACGCGCGGGCACCGCATTCGCGGTCTTCGTCGGCGGCGCCGCGTCCTGTACGCTGCTGGTCGAGGCGCCGCTCGGGGCACTCCTCGCGGGGCTCGGCGGACTCGCGCTCGGGCACCTCCTCATGCGCCGCGAGTACGAGCGCAAGATCGGCGGCTATACCGGCGACTGCCTCGGCGGCGTGCAGCAGGCGAGCGAGGTCGGGCTGTACCTCGGCGCCGTCGCCGCGATGTAGCCTCGACCGGATCGGACGCCGGCGCGGTGATGATCCTCGTCCGTCATACCCGCCCCCTGGTCTCGGGCGGGGTCTGCTACGGGGCGACCGACCTCGACCTCGCCCCGACATTCGAGGAGGAGGCGGCGCGGGTGGTCGCCTCGTTGCCGCGCGCCGAGCGGCTGGTGACGAGCCCGCTCCGGCGCTGCCGGCGGCTCGCGGAACGGATCGGCGACGCGCACTCCCTCGCTCACGTGGTCGACAATCGGCTCCGGGAGATGGACTTCGGCCGGTGGGAGGGCGTTCCATGGGACGCCATTGCGCGGGCCGAGCTGGATGCCTGGGCCGCGAACTTCCTCCACGCCCGCCCCCACGGGGGCGAGAGCGTACACATGCTCTACGAACGGGCCCGGTCCGCGATCGCCGACTGTCGGCGGACCGGCCTCTCGCACGTCGTCGTGTCCCACGCCGGGGTCATCAAGGCGGTGCGCGCGGAGGACGGACACCCCGACGCCTGGAGGAGCAACGTCGATTTCGGCGGCACGGTCCGTCTGCCGCTCGACTGACTTCCGTTTGCCGGGGCCGGCGCCCGGGTCGGCGCCCTCGCGACGAAAGCGGGTGAGGTTTCCGGTCGGGAGCCGTTGCGTGGAATCGTCCCGGGGACCGGCGAGATGGCCGCGGCCGATGCCGGACGCTCGCGCTCGCCCGCTCGGTCGGTCCGGCTATCGGCCGGGATCAGCCGCCACCGCCGGACAGGGTCTCCTCGACCAGCATGTCCACCACCCGCATCAGCGCCTCGCGCTCGTTCGCCCCGGCGACGAGCGCCGCCCGGTACGTCTCGACCTGCCAGTGGGCGCTCGTGCCGCGCTCGACGATGGTGCGGGCGTGCTCGATCTCGGGCACGCAGCCGAAGTGCTCGGCGTCCTCGCGCACCAGCTCGATGATCTCGTCGACGAGGACCGGATAGGGGACCATCTCGCCCCGGCCGAAGTCGATGAGCCCCTCGTCGATCCCGAAGCGGTGCGCCCGCCAACGGTTCTCCTCGATGAGGAGCCGCGGGTAGCGCCGCCACCGCTGGTTGCTCCGCTTGAGCCGGTGGAGAAGCCGCAGCCAGCAGCGGTAGAGGGCCGCGATGCAGATGGCGTCTTCGAGACGGGTGCAGAGATCCGGGATCCGCATCTCGAGGGTCGGGAATCGAACGCTCGGGCGAATGTCCCACCACAGCTCGCTGCTGTCCCCGATGACGCCGCAATCCACCAGGATCCGGACGTGGCGCTCGTACTCGCTGAAGCTCTCGAACAGCTCGGGAAGCCCGGTGCGCGGCATCTCGTCCCAGACCGCGATCCGGTACGACTTGAGCCCGGTGTCGTTCCCCTGCCAGAAGGGCGACGAGGTGCTGAGGGCGAGGAAGTGGGGCAGCACGTAGCTCACCTGGCCCATGAAGTCGTTGCGCACCTCGTCTCCATCCAGCCCCACGTGCACGTGCATGCCGCTGATGAGGAGACGCCGGGCGACCTCCTGAAGCTGCACCGCGAGGGTGTCGTAACGTTCCTTGCGGGTGCGACGGATCTCGCGGACCCGGGCAAAGGGGTGGGTGGAAGCGGCGATGATCTCGAAGCCGTGCCGCCGGACCACCTCCGATACGCTGCGGCGAAGGCGAGCGAGGTCGGCGCGCGCCTCCTGCACCGTCTCCGCGACCACGGTGCCGACCTCGATCTGACACTGCATGAGCTCGGTGGTGACCTGCTCCCCAAGCTGATCGCGACACTCGTCGATCATCTCCGGGGGAGCCTCGTGGATGAGGTCCCGGGACTCGCGATCGACGACGAGGTACTCCTCCTCGATGCCGATCGTGAAGGGAAGATCAGGCGACGGCGGGGGCGGATTCGCGGCCACGGGAGTCCTCCGGCCGGGTTCGCAGCCGTTCGAGCGAAAGGTCCGCCCGCACGTCCTCGGTGAAGGACTCCATCCAGTCACCGAGCTCGATGCCGATGGAATCGGCGATCCGGACCATGCGCTCGAAGTTGGAGGCGACGGCGGCGGCGTCCGCGACCCCCGCGTCGCCCATCTCGGCCCGGAGGGCTTCGCGCGTCCGGTCGAGGTGCGTGTCGTCGTCGCCCACCGCCGCGGAGGCGAACCCGAGGAGCGTGCGTCCGCTCGGAACCCCGCTCTCGATGCCGGGATCGGCGATCGCCTGGACGTTCACCTCCTCGCCGCTCGATCTGCCGCTCGCCCGGAGCAGCGCCGCATGGGAGCTGGTTCAGTAGAAGCAATCGTTGAGGATCGAGACCCGGCCGGCGACCAGCTCGATCTGGGCGCGGGTGAGGCCGCCGCCGGCCCGGGTGGCGGACGTATCGCGCACGAGACGGTGCTCGATGTAGTGGGCGCCCCCGAGGTCGTTCAGGGTCCGCACCTCGTCCGGGGCGAGGCTGAGCGCCCGGATGACGTTGCCGGTCCGCTTCGGCGGCCAGAGGTCCGCCTCCGGGGTGCCGGAGTTGTCGAAGGGCACCATCGGAACCCAGGACTGCCCGTCGTCCTCCGCCGTCGCGGGTCGATAGCCGCTTGCCGGGCCGGGCTCGGGGTCGGGCAACGGGTGCAGGGGGGCGCCGACCGCGCGGCAGAAAGCGTCGATGCTCACCACCGCCGCCACCGTTCCCACCAGCTCGACGTACCGGCCGTCGGTCAGGCCCGCCGCGAGCGTCCGCTCGTACCATCCACGGGTCAGCCGGCTCGCGTCGTTCACGATGCGGTGGACCGCGTCCACGGCGGAGGCGGGCAGCAGGTCGGCATTGCCGGGGGTAACGTCGTGCGCGCCGGCGAGGGCGCAGGGCGAGAGAGCGGCCCGCAGGCGGCGGCAGTATGCGCAGCCGGCGGCGTGCCTCGCCTCGCGGGCGATGGCGACGCGCTCCGCCCCGCTCCAGTTCGCTCCGGGGCGGGCGAGGCGCCGCCAGTAGCGGGCATGGGCGGCGCTCAGGTCGTTGCGGACGCCGGGCGCTTCGTAACGGATCTGCATGTCTCCGACTCTAGCCGCGAACGGCCTTGCGGGACAACCGGGGCAATTCGGGAGCGGTCTCGTCGGCATTCCTCTCGCGCCGCGTAGGAATTCGTCTTGAGGAGCAGCGACCCTCTTGCTTCCCGGCCCGCTCCCGCTACAGTGGGAGCATGAACGCGCAACCCTCACAATTCGACTCTCACCGCTTCGTCAAGCGGCTGACGAAGGCGGGCGTTTCGGAACAAGTGGCCGAGATCCTGGCGGAAGAACACGCGAGCCTGATTCTTCCTGTCGACGTAGCGACCAAGTCGAACGTAGTCGAGGCCAAGGCCGCGACCAGCGCGGAAATCGCCGGGGCCAAGGCCGCGACCAGCGCGGAAATCGCCGAGGTCAAGGATGCGACCAGCGCGGAAATCGCCGGGGCCAGGGATGCGACCAGCGCGGAAATCGCCGGGGCCAGGGATGCGACCAGCGCGGAAATCGCCGGGGTCAGGGATGCGACCAGTGCGGAAATCGCCGGGGTCAGGGATGCGACCAGCGCGGAAATCGCCAGGGTCAGGGCCGAGACCAAGGCGGAGATCGCGCTCGCGGTGGCCGAGCTGAAGGAACTGATCGTCGAGACTCAGCGCAGCACCCTCAAGTGGATGTTCGGAATGATGCTGGCGTTCACCGGGATCATGCTTGCCGCAATGGCCAATTTCCGATAGCCGGGCCGGGGTTTCTCGGGCCTGCCTCGATCCGGACCGCCCGCCCCTATCGGAGCTCTGCGAGCCCCTGCACCCAGTCGACGAGAGAACCGTTCTCCACGCTCGCGTGGAGGGAGTGGTCGTCTTCGACCTCGATGAGCCGGATGTGGGCGGGATCGCCCGCCGCTGCGAGCCGCCGGCTGTGCTCCGGCGGCACGAGGTCGTCCCCGCTCCCGTGCGCGAGCCACACCGGAACCCCGCCCGGCAGCTCGGCCGGAAGGCCGTAAAGGAGGGCCGCCTGGGCGAGGAGCAGGGTCGGTCCGGCCCAGTGACTGCGCTGGAGGAGCGCCACCGCCACCGCTCCCCCGAACGAAGAGCCGGCGAGCACGTCGGGGCCACCGCCCTGCGCGAGCAGGGCCGCGTGCTGCGCAACGCATCCCTCGAAGTCCGACGTGTCCATGGCCGGGGTGATCGCATCGAAGTGCCGGGCGAGGAGGCGGGCCTTGCTTCCGCTCGGGCTCCCTTCGAGACCGTGGATGAAATGCACCCGTACCGTCATCGTCTCGTTCTCCTCGCCCACCATCGGGTTCCCGCACCGGCCGCCTTCCCGGTCGGACCCACCGTGCCGCGCCTCATACGACCGCCGCCCCGCCGCACACGTTCAGCACCTGGCCGGTCACGTAGGAGGCGGCCGGGCTCGCGAGAAAGAGCGCGGCCCCCGCCACTTCCGCCGGCTCGCCGATACGCCGCAGGGGAAGACGGTTCGACACCGCTTCGAGCCGCTCGGGGTCCGTCCAGAGCGCCTTCGCGAAGTCGGTCCTGATGAGGCCCGGGGCGATGGCGTTGACCCGGATCCCGTGGGGGCCGTACTCCACCGCGAGGTTGCGGGCGAGCTGGTGCCCCGCAACCTTGGACATCGCGTACGCCCCGAGGTCGGGGCTGCCCTTGAGCCCCGCGATGCTCGCGATGATCACAATCGACCCGTCCCCGCGCGCGACCATGTGGGGGAGCACGAGCCGACACAGCCAGAACGTGGCGCGGACGTTGGTCTCCATGATCTTGTCGAACGCCGAATCGGGGATCCCCGCGAGCCCTCCGTGGTACGGGTTCGCGGCCGCGTTCGGCACGCAGGTGGTGATCTTTCCCCACCGATCGAGCGTGCGGGACACGAGGGTCTCGAGCTCGTCGAGCTTGCCCGCGTGGCAGGGGATGGAGATCGCCTCGCCGCCGTCGCGGGCGTGGGCGCGGTTGAGCTCCGCGGTCACCGCTTCGCAGGCATCGGCCTTGCGGCTCGAGACGACCACCTTGGCACCGGCCCGGCAGAAGCCGGCCGCGATCGCCTTCCCGATTCCCTTGGTCGAGCCGGTGACGATGGCGACCCGGCCCCTCAGATCGAACGGTTCCATACGTTGCCTGCTCCCTGCGCCGCCCATGCGTGCCGCGCGCATCCCCGGCGCGCCCGCTCCAGAATTATGCCAATTGCTTCGTCCCGGCGGGTTGCCCCCAGGGCAAACCAGGGCAAATTCGTTCCCCGGCCTGCACTTGATGACCACCGGTGAGCATATCGTCTTGATTCGACGCCTTGTCTGTCGGTCGTCGCCGACTTCGGGTCACCAGATTGTCAGTGGACGCGATTCTTTGTATTCGTTGACCGACTCTGAACGAACGAATCGGCTCCGG
Source organism: Gammaproteobacteria bacterium (assembly GCA_965214795.1). Classification (GTDB taxonomy): domain Bacteria; phylum Pseudomonadota; class Gammaproteobacteria; order HK1; family HK1; genus JAJDXW01. Next base: position 419,930 of record OZ243976.1, read on the forward strand.
GGTCGCCCCTCGGGACCATTTTTTGTCGTGATCGAGTGCCGGCGGCGGGTGCGGATCGGCCCGCCGTGCGGTCGAGGGCCGCTTCATGAGGCGCGAACCGACACGCGGACGACGAATTGCGCTCCCCGACGGCCTGCCGAACCGGCCCGGTTCATCCGTCGCCGAACAAGAAACGAACCCTGGGTCGCCCCTCGGCAGTTCTCATTTTGGCGCCTGACTTCACCCCGAGCCGCAAGCCGTCTTCTCCTTGCGACTCGATCCGGGGCCGATCGACGGTCGTGCCGGTCCGGCAGCGGGACCCGACGAGCAAAACGAGAATTGCCGGTCGCCCCTCGCCCGCCTACCGTGACCCGCCGTTCTCGGCTAGGATTGCCGCTTTCCGGTATCCCGCACCCTCGGCCGGAGGACGGCTGCCTGGGGCGGAGGAACCGCATGGGGACCAGGCAGGCGAGCCGCGACGCCGGGGCAAACCGGCGAGGGGCTCGCCCATCGAACGCAGCCGAGGCGAGAAGCGATGAGCAACAGACCTGCCCGCGTACAGGTGACCGAAGTCGGGACGCGCGACGGATTTCAGGCGGAACCCAGGTTCATTCCCACCGAGACCAAGGTCCGGATCATCAACGACCTCGTGGCGGCCGGAGTCCCGCGCCTCGAGTACTCGTCGTTCATGTCGCCGCGCGCGGTCCCCCAGCTCGCCGACTCGGCGGAGGTGCTGAAGGGTGCCGACCGAAGCTCGACGATGATGGGCCTCATCGCCAATGCCAAGGGGGCGCGCCGCGGGGTCGATGCGGGCGTGGACGAGCTGGTGGTGGTGATCTCGGCCTCCGAGAGCCACAATCGGAAGAACGTCAACCGCAGCGTCGATGAATCCCTCGACGGCTTCGAGGAGGTCGCACTCATCGCGGGCGACGCGAACGTGCCCGTCCACGGGGCGATCGCAACCGCCTTCGGCTGCCCGTTCGAAGGCGACGTGCCCTTCGAGCGGATCGGCTACATTGCGGAGCGGTTCGAAAAGCTCGGGTTCCACGGGATCGGCCTCGGCGACACCACCGGCATGGCCACCCCGCCCCTCGTCACCGGGCTCTGCCGGTACCTCCGCGGCCGCTTCCCGGAGGTTCCGGTCGCCCTCCACTTCCACAACACCCGCGGCATCGGCCTCTGCAACGTCATGGCCGGGCTCGACGAGGGAATCGACCAGTTCGAGTCTTCGATCGGCGGACTCGGCGGCTGTCCCTTCGCGCCGGGCGCGACGGGCAACATCTGCACCGAGGACCTCGTCTATCTCCTGCACGAGATGGGAATCGAGACCGGTATCGACCTGGACCGGCTCTGCGAGGTCGCACGCTACGTCGAGGAGGTGGTGGAACATCGCCTCCCCGGGCAGGTCATGAAGGCGGGCACCCGCGCGCGCCTGCATGCCCTCGCCGAGGCGCGCACCGCGACCGGCTGACCGGCCCGCCACCCGACCCGACCGCGCCCCGGCTCGCCGGTCCCTTCGGCCTCGGCCCCTTCGAGGGGAGCCGGTGCGAAGCGAGGCGGGCGCGGGCACGAACGCGCGATGACGGCTTCGCGCCGGCCGCCGGGGGCGCTCGCGGGGGTGCGGGTCATCGACCTGACCCGGGTGCTCGCCGGCCCCTTCTGTACCCGGCTCCTCGCGGACATGGGGGCGGACGTCGTCAAGATCGAAAGCCCGGGCGGCGATCTCGTGCGCCGGACGGGCACCGTCCGCGACGGCGTGAGCTGGTACTTCGCGCAGTTCAACCGCAACAAGCGTTCCGTCGTCCTCGACCTCTACGGCGAGCCCGGCCGGACCGCGCTCGCGGACCTCCTCCGATCCGCCGACGTGCTGGTGGAGAACTACCGGCCCGGAGTCCTCGCGAAGATGGGGTTCGGCCCCGAGCGGATCGAAGCGATCAACCCGCGCCTCATCGTGGCCAGCGTGAACGGGTACGGGTCCACCGGACCCTATGCGGAGCGCCCCTCGTTCGACTTCATCGCCCAGGCGATGAGCGGCTTCATGGCGGTGAGCGGCGATCCGGACGGCGACCCGATGCGGACCGGCCCGCCCATCAGCGACCTGGTCGCCGGGCTCTACGCGGCGTTCGGAGTGGTCTGCGCGCTCCACGCGCGGGGCTCGGGCGAGGGGCCGGAAACGGGGGCGGCGATCGGGCCGGAAACGGGGGCCGACTCGGGGGTGAGGGCAGGACCGGGAACGGAAACGGAAACGGGAACATGCCCGCGCGGAGCCGGCCAGTACGTGGAGACGAGCCTGATGGGCGGGCTCGTCAGCATGCTCGCGTACATGAGCGCGGAGTACTTCGCGACCGGCCGCCCGCCCGCGCGAACCGGCAACGACCACCCGATCGCCGCGCCCTACGGGCTCTTCGAGGCGAGCGACGGCCACATCGCGGTGGCGCCGCCGGACGACGGGTTCGTCCGCCGCTTCTTCCGGGTGCTCGGGCTCGAGGCCCTGCTCGACCGGCCCGAGTACGCGACCAACGAGAACCGGCGCGAGCGCCGCCGGGAGCTCGCCGAGGCGATCAACGAACGGACCAGGACCCGGACCATCGACTATTGGATCGGGCGGCTCAACGACGGCGGATGCCCCTGCGGCCGGGTAATGGATCTGCCGGAGGTCTTCTCCGACCCGCAGGTGCTGGCCCAGGACCTCGTTCTCGACGTGCCCCATCCGGACGCCGGGACGGTCCGGATGACCGGCTTTCCGGTCAAATTCTCCGGCACCCCGTGCGCAATCGCTCGCCCCGCCCCCCGCCTCGGGGAGCACACCGAGGAGGTGCTGGCCGAGATCGGGTACGGCCCCGACCGGATCGCCGCCCTTGCCGCCGCCGGATCGCCGTGCCGGGCGGCAACCGACTGAGCCCCGCGACGCAGGGGGCTGGCCGGGTCCGCAAACGGCGAATGGATCGATCCGAATCTCGAAGCGGCCGCGATCACATGGAGTTGGGCAGGGCCAGGGCCAGCCATGGCAACGTGACGAGCAGGGCCAGCCGGAAGATGTCGACGATCCGGAACGGCGTGACGCCGCGAAAGACGGTGCCCGTCGAGACATCGGGGACGACGCCTCTCAATACGAACACGTTCAGTCCGACCGGCGGCGTGATGAGGCTGATCTCCGTGACCACCACGACGATGATGCCGAACCACACGGGGTCGTACCCGAGACCGATCACCAGCGGGAAGAAGATCGGCACGGTCAGCAGCAGCATCGACAGCGACTCGAACACGCAGCCGAGCGCCAGATAGACCAGGAGGATGAGCAACATCACCGTCCCCGGTGAGACGGCGTAGTCCGTAACGAGCGCCCGCAGCCCTTCCGGCAGTCCGGCCAGGTTCACGAAGGCCGATCGATGTCTCGGTCAGCAGCCCGTAGATGACGAGAATCACCGACGGCGGGATCAGGATGCCGAGGGTGCCGCCCGCCGCAATCGAAGCGGTGGACAGGCTGTCGTCGTAGCCGAACCGGCGCATCTGCGGCATGGCCACTTTCGACATCGTAGCGGCCGTCGCCAGCGACGAGCCGCAGATGGCCGAGAATCCCGCGCACGCGCAGATCGTCGCCATGGCGAGACCGCCGCGAAAGTGGCCGAGGAAAGCGTGGGAGGCCCGGTAGAGCTCGCGCGACAGGCCGCCCTTGTGACGAACAGCCCCATCAGGATGAACAGCGTCAACTCGGTGGCTGCTTCGATGTCGGGATTCGTCGGCAGAAATGGATTCCCGCTTGCGCGGGAATGACGTCCTGACCGCAAAGCCGCCGTTCCCCCGAAACCGTTATTCCCGCGCAAGCGGGAATCCATCGGCCAGTCCCTGAGGCGTCACGAGCCCCGAATCATGCGATACAGACATGATTTTCCGCCATTTTGAATCCCGAAACTCGAGTTACGACGATGCCCGGTCGGGCGGAGAACTCCGGGCGCCGTACTCCCGATCGAGGTAGTCGGCGCTGAACTTCTCGCTGCGGCGGTCTTCGGCGAGGGCCTCGGCGTTGCGTTCGGCGGGTAGACCGTAGCCGCCAGCCCCGGCCGTCGTCACCACAATCGAGGTATCCGGCCCGACCTGGAGCGACGAGGGCTTGTTCGCGATCCGGGTCGCCTTGCCATCGCCGGAGCGGAGCTCGAAGCGGCCGGTCGCTCCCGGTCTCCCGCCGAACAAGCCCCAGGGCGCATGCACGCAGCGCTCGCCCTGGCCGCTGAAGTTCACCGTGTGGCCGAGCGGGCGATAGACGCGCCGCAGACCGAGGCCGCCGCGCCAGGCGCCCGCACCGCCCGAGTCCTGCACCAGCTCGTAGCGCTCGATCATCAGCGGATACTCGTTCTCGAGCGCTTCAATCGGCAGGTTCGAGGTGTTGGTCATGTGCACCTGCACGCCGTCGGTACCGTCGGCGTACGACCGGGCGCCCGCGCCGCCCCCCAGGGTCTCCAGGTAGACGTAGTAGCGCCCATCCGGACCACGGCCGAAGAACGAGGCGGCCGTGTTGGCTCCGTTGCCGGCGGCGATGATCCGATCCGGCAACGCCCCCGCAAGCGCGCCGAAGATGGCATCCGCGATGCGCTGCCCGGTCTGGGCCCGAGCGGCCGATGCGGCCGGGAACGCGGCATTCACGATCGTCCCTTCCGGCGCGCGGATCTCGACCGGCGCCAGCATCCCGTGGTTCTGCGGACAGTCCGGATCCACCAGCACCTTCATCGCATACAGGCAACAGGCCTGAAGCCCGGCCATGGTGACGTTGAGGTTGCCCCGGACCTGGAGCGCGGTGCCATCGAAGTCGAACCGGATCCGTTCACCCGCGATCTCGACCCGCACCCGAATCGCGATGTCCTCCATCCCCATGCCGTCGTCGTCGAGGACGTCCTCGAACCGGTATTCGCCGTCCGGCAGGGCCGCCACCGAGGCCCTGATCCGCTTCTCGACGGCCTCGATGATCCGCTGGCATCCCTCCCGGATCACCGGCGCCGTCCACTTTTCGATCAGTCTCTCGCTGCGTCGTGCGCTGAGCCGGTTGGCCGCGATCTGGGCGTTGTAGTCGCCGCGCCGCTCTTCCGGCACGCGCACGTTCAGCAGGATGAGATCCATCACGTCGCGGTCGAGCTCCCCGCCACGGAACAGCCGGATGGGCGGAATCCGCAGCCCCTCCTGGTAGATCTCGGTCATCCCGCCCGCCATCGACCCCGGCGCCATGCCACCGATATCCGCGTGGTGCGCGATGTTGGATACGAAGAGGACCAGCTCGTCGCCCGCGAACACGGGCATCACCATGGCGACGTCCGGCAGGTGCGAACCGCGCCCGACGAAGGGGTCGTTGGAGATGAACAGGTCGCCGGGCGCGATGTCGCCCGGGCCGTACTTCCCGAGGATCACCTCGACCAGCCCCAGCATCGAGGCGAGGTGGAGCGGCATGCTCTCGCCCTGCACGATCACCCGCCCACCGGCGTCGAAGAGCGCGGTGGAGTGATCCCGCCGCTCCTTGATGTTGGTCGAGTAGGCGCTCTTCATGAGCGAGATGTACGCCTCGTCCGCGATGCTGCCCATCGCGTTTCGCAGCACCTCGACCTCGATCGGGGTCATCCCCATCGTTCACTCCTCGCCCAGCGCAATCACCAGGTTTCCCCACGCGTCCACTCGCATCCGATCCCCCGGAAACACGACAACCGTCGTGTCGAGCTGCTCCACGATTGCCGGACCGTGGACAGCTTGGCCCGGCGCGAGGTCGCTTCGGCGGTAGACAGGGCTCCTGCGGGCACGGCCACGCTCGAAGACCGTCTCGCGTTCACCGGTCGCGGCCGCGATGGGACCGGGTTCGAGTCGAGGGATCGGGGGGGCCGGCAGGGCGCCGACCGCTTTCGCCTTGATGCTCACGAACTGGATCGTCTCGACCATGGAGGCGAACCCGTACTTGAGCTCGTGGGCGACATGGAACGCCTCCGCGAGCTCCGCGACCGTGCCCCGGTCGAACGTCAGCCCGCTCCACGGTACCTGAATCTCGTAGTTTTGCCCGAGGTAGCGGAGATCGGCAGTCCACTCGAGCGAACGCCGAGGGCCGGGGATCCCTTCGTTCTCGAACCAGGCGTCCGCCTCGACGGCAATCTCCTCGCGGGCCTCGTTCGCCTCTGCGGCGGCTGCGGGGTCCAGCACGAGGAGCAGGGTCCGCACGAAGTCGTTGCGAAGTCCCGACACCAGGGCGCCGTCGGCGCAGAGAATGCCCGGGTTGGGAGGCACGATGATGGTGCCGATCTCGAGATCGCGGGCCACGTCGACCGCGTGGAGCGGCCCCGCTCCGCCGTAGACGAACAGCGCGAACTCGGCCGGATTGTGGCCGCGTTCGACCGAGATCGACCGGATTGCCTTCACCATCGTGGCGCACGCGACACGAACGATGCCGAGCGCGGTCTCCTCGATTTCGAGATGGAGCTTCCCGGCGAGATTCTCGACCGCCCTGCGGGCCAGCGACCGGTCGATCGGCATCTGGCCGTCCAGAAGCGCCGAATCGTTCAGCCGGCCCAGGACCACGTTCGCGTCGGTGACGGTCGCCTCGGTCCCGCCCGCCGCGTAGCAGGCGGGACCGGGCGCCGCGCCGGCGCTTTGCGGCCCGACCTTGAGCAGCCCGTCCCGATCGATCCAGGCGATGGAACCGCCCCCCGCGCCTACTGCGTTCACGTCGAGGGCCGGCAGGCGCAGGGGGAATCCGGCGAGGGTGCGCTCGTGCACTTCCGTCGGCCGCGCGTCGCGAAGAAGGCTCACGTCAGCGCTGGTACCGCCTGCGTCCAGGGTGATGATGTCGCGAAAACCGGCCGCCTCGGCGCAACGGGCGGCCCCCAGCACCCCCGCCGCGGGCCCCGACAGCGAGGCGCGGATCGGATAGCGGCGCGCCATCTCGACCGACATGAGACCGCCCGCGCTCTGGCTGACCTTGGGCTCGGTGCGGACGCCGAGCTCGGACACTTCTTCGGTGAGACGGTCCAGATAGGCTCCCATCGTGGTCAACAGGGCGCCGTTCAGCACCGCGGTCGAGAATCGTTCGAACTCCCGGAATTCCGGATACACCGACGAGGACGCGATGATCCGGACCGAGGCAGGAAGTGCGTCCGAAAGGATCCGTACTGCACGCCGCTCGTGGTCCGGCCAGGCGTAGGAATGGAGAAAGCAGACCACCACGCAGTCCACCTTTTCGCGGAGGATGACTTGCGCGAGCTCGCGGAGTCGCGCTTCGTGGAGGGCGCGATGCACCGTCCCGTCCGCGAGTCGCCGCTCCGGGACCTCCAGCCGAAGCGCGCGCTCGATGATCGGCTTCGGGTAGTCGAGGTGAATGTCGTAGACCTTGGGGCGGGTCTGACGGCCAATCTCCAGGAGATCACGGAACCCCTCGCTGGTGACCAGCGCGACCCTTCCGCCGCGGCGCTGGATGAGCGCGTTCGTCCCGACGGTCGTGCCGTGGGCGAGGTGTTCGACATCCGCGGCGGCGAGCCCGCGCGCGGCCAGCACCTCCCGGACCCCGTCGATGATCGCGCGGTCCGGGCGTTCCGGGGTCGACGGCAGCTTGTGGAGGACCGTCCGGTTGTCGTGGCCGATCGTCACGACGAGATCCGTGAAGGTGCCACCGACGTCCACGCCGATATGCAATCGTCCCTGCGAGTCCGTCATGGAAATCGGCTCCCGGCCGGTGCCTCGTTGCCTCCCCGGCAACGGGCAGCGAGGCGATTCGGATCTTCCGCCCGTTCGTGATTGTGCCCGTGCCGTCGATGCGGGGCTACCGCGGCGGCGACCGGCTGCTCTCGAGGTTCTGCGAGCGAGCGAATGCGCGCGAGCAGCGGGCGCCGGCTATCCCTCGTCGGTCCTCCCGCTCGCCGTCGCATGGCGAGATAGGGAGTCGGCTATCTCGAGCCGCTCCAGCCGGTCTTCGTAGTAGACGTGGAATGTGGGACGAAACGCCCGCGGATCGTCGAAGGTGCTCACCTGGAAGTGGGTCTCCCCCGGAAACCGGTCCCCCTCGCAGGTGAGGGGCGTACCGCAGCGCGCGCAGAAGCCGCGCCGGACGCCCGGCGAGGACACGAACGGCGCCCGCTCGCCGGCCGTGAACGTCACCGATTCCGCGCTGGCCCCGACGAACATCGTGACCGGCGCGCCCGTGCTGCGCCGGCAGCTCGTGCAGTGACACTACCCGGTCCAGAGCGGCGGTGAATCCACCCGGTATCGCACCGCACCGCACAGGCAACCTCCTTCGAGTAGCGAATTGGACATCGGCGTTTACTCCCGGATTGGACAATGGGGTCTAGTGCCGTGGCCGGCCGAGGTGTTCTGCGACGCTTCTCGCATCGTCGCCCACGCCGTAGAGGATCCCGGACTTTCGCCACGTCATCCAGTTGAGCCCGACGAAGTAGAGCCCCGGACACGCGCTCACGCCGCCCGGGGCCACCGGATAGCCCGACCCGTCGAGGACCGGCGCCTCGACCCACGAGAAGTCGTAGCGGTACCCGGTCGCCCATACCACGGCGCCGATGTCCGCTGCGGCGAGGTCGACCTCCCGCACGTCTGGCGGCAGCCGCCCGTCCTCCGGCAGGCCTCCCGCGAGCTCCGCCGCGGTCGGCGGCGGAGCGTCGATCTCCTGATTGGCGATGTGCCGCTCGAACTGCTCGATGATCCGGCGGCAGAACTCGTCCGCGAAGCGCATCTCGGCATGCAGCCCGTCGTCGAACCTCGCACGTTCGCCCTCGCAATCGATCAACCGCCCGAGGAGACGGATCCCGCGCCGGTGGAAGTCGTGGAGGCTGATGGTGTACCCGCCGTTCCGGCCGGTGAGGTGGGGATCGCCCCGAAACCGGGCTGCGGGGCTCTCGAGCGTCTCCGGCCTCCGGTCCAGATACCCCATGTCGCGCTGCCACTCGATGCAGTCCCGTCCCCGGTAGCGCCGTGGGAGCCGTCCCGCCCGTCCCACGCAGAGAAATACCTCCCGGCCCGACGCGTGCAGCTCCTCCGCGATCTGACACCCGGTCTGCCCGGAGCCGACAACCATCACGGCCCCCGGCGGCAGCATCCTCGGGTGCTTGTAGTCGTGCGGCGTGAGCTGCGGCACGCGCCGCGGAAGCCGCGCAGCGACGGCCGGGACGTGCGGGTTCTGATAGGTGCTGGTGGCGACGACCACGTTTCGGGCCCGGAAGGATCCGTCGCCCGTCGTGATCTCGAACCCGTCAGCCGCGGGTCGAACGGCCCGCGCCTCGATCCCACACCGTACCGGTGCCTCGAAGGACCGCGCCCACTCCTCGAAATGGTGCACGAGCTCGTCGCGCGAGAGAAATCCATCCGGATCGTCGCCCGCGTACTCCGCCCCCGGGAGCCGGATCGACCAGTTCGGGGTGACGGTGCAGAAGGAGTCCCACCGGTGCTCGCGCCAGCTCGACGCAATGGTCGAGCGCTCGATCACCACGTGCTCGATGCCGAGCCGGGTGAGATGGAAGCTGACCGCCAATCCCCCTTGCCCGGCTCCGATGACAAGGGCGTCGTGGACGCGAGGCGCCGCGTGCCCTCCGGCGACCACCTTCGAGCTACTCGCCGGAGCTGAACTTGATGAAGTCGAGCGGCGGCGGACCGATGCCGGCGTGGGACAGCATGTGGTGGGTCTGGCCCCGGTGGTGGATCTGGTGCTGGAAGAGATTGGTCAGGCACCGCCGGAGCGGCAGGCTGAAGTACTCGCCCGTCTCCACCGTGTCGAAGGAGAGGACCCCGTCGAGCTCGGCCGGATCGAGGGCGTCGCAGAACGCGACGTACCACTCGTCCTGCCCGGCGTGGGCGTCGCGCAACGCGTCGAAACCCTCGTAGAGGATCTCGTCGAGCCGGGTGAAGGTGGTCGGCTTCTTCTCCAAGCGCTCGCGGTAGATGAGGTCGGAGAGCAGGATGTGGTTCAGGGTGCCATGGATGGAGCGGAAGAACCCCCGGCGATCCCGGATGCGCTCTTCGTGCGACAGATCGGCGCACGCCGCGTAGATCCGCTTGTTTGCCCAAGCGTTGTAGCGGGCGGCAGTCGGAAGATCGATCAGCATCGGGCCGCCTCCACCGGGCTGGCGTCGGTGGGGGAGAATTCGCCCCACCGCACCACCTCGAACTCCGCGCCCACCGGCAGCGCCCCGTCTACGTACATCGGGGCGAACATCTCGGTGATCTCGCGCATCGCGTCGCTTTCCACGAACTGCCGGTAGCTCTCTTCGTCGTCCCAGACCGTGAACGCGATGCGCCGGCCGGAGTTCGGCTCGGCGAGCAGCATCGCTCCCCGGGCGCCGGGTTGCCGCGCGAGGATCGGCAGCGCCGCGTTCTCGAACAGCTCCGCCGCCTGCTCGCGGACCTCGGGCCTGCACTCCCATCGCGCCATTCGAACCAGCATTCGAAAATGTCTCCGGAACCAAGGGCAACGGAATATATCGGCGGTGTCCATCCGGTTGCAACGCGGGGGTATTGGTGGCAGTATCCGCCGCCATGGCGAGGTCGGGAGCATGCGCGGGAGCCCCCTGGGAGATGCTGATCTCATGGGAGAGCTGATCTACGGGAGCTACGATCGGGAAAGCCTCGACCTCGAATACGACATGCGGATCCGGTGTCCGCACTTTGCCGAGACCTTCGCCAGGCTAGAGGCGGATTGCATCCGGGTAGTCGAGCGATTCGACTGCCGGCTCGACGTACCCTTCGGCGAGAGCGATCTGGAGCGCCTCGACATCTGGCCGGGCGGCGGGTCTTCGCCGATCCTCCTCTTCATCCACGGCGGCTACTGGCGCGCGTTCGACAAGTCGATGTTCCGTTTCGTGGCGGAGCGCTTCGTCGAGGCCGGCGCATGTGTGGTGCTCAACAACTACGATCTCTGCCCGCAGGTGACCATGGACACGATCACCGAACAGAATCGCCGGGCCCTCGCGTGGATTTGGAACCATGCATCGGAGATCGGGGGCGACCCGCACCGGATCCACGTCACCGGCCACTCGGCCGGCGGGCATCTCACCGCGATGCTGCTCGCAACGCAATGGTCGCGCTACGGGCTTCCGCCCGCTCCGATCCGAAACGCGTGCGCGCTGAGCGGGCTGTTCGACCTCGAGCCGCTGCGCCGCTCCTACCTCAACGAGGATCTCCGCATGGGCGAGGAGATGGCTCGCCGCAACAGCCCGATCCACCACATTCCGGATTCTGCCCCGGAGTTGATCGTGGCGGTCGGAGGCGGGGAGACCGACGAGTTCCGCCGCCAGTCCCGGAGCTTCGCGGAAGCTTGGCTCGCCCGCGGCCTCGATGGCGAGTACATGGAGGTGCTCGATCTCGATCACGTCGACGTTTCCGCGGAGTACCAGCGGATCGGGAGCCCGCTGACCCGCGCCCTATTCGAGCGGATGGAGCTCGATCACGACCAGCTCGCACCCGGCGAGTAGACAATCCCGAGGAGGAGAAGTACCGATGGGAATCACCCGTAGAACCGTATTGAGCCTTGGCGCGTGCCTCGTGTTCGCGACCGGCGCACAGGCGGACACGATCAACTGGGACATGCCGAACGAGTACGGCGCGACCTCGATTCCGGCCGAGGCGGACCGCCTGTTTGCCGAGCGGGTGAAGATGAAGAGCGGCGGCAACCTCGTCATCACCAACCACTTCGGCGGCGCACTCGGCTACAAGTCCCGCGACCACTGGAGCGCGGTCGAGGACGGAGCGGTGCCCATCGCGAGCACCTATACCGGCGTCTTCGCGGGCATCGACCCGATCTTCCAGCTCCAGAGCCTGCCCTTCGTCGCCACCAACCCCAAGGAGGCGAAGGCGCTGCTCGACGCGATGCGCCCGTGGCTCGAGCAGGCGTTCGCCAAGGGCGGGCAGATGTACCTGCTGGGCGCCCCGTGGACCCCGGTCGGAATCTGGGCGAAGAAGCTGATCACCGACGCCGAGGGCCTCAAGAACCTCAGGATCCGCTCCTATGACAAGACCGGCACCCTCACCCTCAAGAACGCGGGAGCGGCGGCGATCCAGCTTAGCTGGGCAGACGTGGTGCCGGCGCTCTCGACCGGGACGATCGAGGCGGTGCTCACCTCGGACGAGGGCGGCCTCTCGGCGAAGTTCTACGAGTACATGGATCACTTCCACCACGTCGGCTTCACCATGGGGACCAACATGCTCCACATGAGCCAGGCCGCGTACGACGATCTCTCGCCCGAGCTGCAACAGGCGGTACTCGAGGCGGCGGCGGAGGTCGAGGCCGAGGCGTGGGCGAACATCAACGATCGCATTGCCCTCAACGTCAAGCGCCTGGAGGAGAACGGGGTCACCTCGGTCACCGACATTCCCCCGAGCTTCATTCAGCATCTCCGGGACTCCGGCGACCCGGTCACCGCCGAATGGCGCGAGCGTTTCGGCGACGAGGAAGCGGCGAAGATCTTTGCGCGCTACGAAGAGCTCCGGGCCGGGTAGCGACCGGCCGGAGCGCCCCGGGCGGAGGTGCGCACGGCGCCTGCGCCCGCGCCTCGCGACCCCCGTTTCGAGGAACAACCGATGAGCTGGCCGGAGAAGGCGGTCTGGTCGGTATCGGTCCTCGCCGTCGCGGCCGCCGCGATCATCATGCTCGCGATGGTCGGGCTCATCCTCGGAGAGATCGTCCTTCGAACCTTCTTCGACAGCTCGACCCACATGATGGACGAGCTGGTCGGCTACGGGATCGGCGCGATGAGCTTCCTCGCCCTCGGCTACTCCCTCGAGCACGACGCGCTCATCCGGATGAACCTCCTGCTCTCGCGGTTGCGCGACGACGGGTCCGCGCGGCGGGTGGTCGAGATCGTGTGCTGCCTGCTCGCCCTCGCCGCGACCGGCATGGCGATCTACTACTTCGGCAGCAACGCGTATCGGGACTTCTCGCGGGGCTACACGAGCGGGACCCTCGCCGATGTTCCGCTCTGGATCCCCAAGGGGCTCATCCTGCTCGGCCTCGCGGTGTTCTGGCTGCAGATGGGCGTGTATCTCGTCGGGGTCGCCACCGGCCGCCGGAGCCTTCGATCCGACCGGGCGGTGGAGTTCGGATTCGAGTAGCCCGGACGGACGGAGCACCCGGGGGAACGACGTATGGAAGCACTCGGCATCGCGGGGGCCACCTTCGCACTGCTCGTCCTCTATCTCGGTCTCGGCACGTGGATCTTCGTCGCACTGATGATGGTCAGCGCCTCCGCCCTCGTGCTCCTCCTCGATATGCCGATCAGCCGGGTCGGCGCGATCATGATGGGGACGATGTGGCGGACCGCCAGCACCTGGGAGCTGGCTGCGGTCCCCATCTTCATCGTCATGGGCGAGATCGTGTTCCGGAGCGACATCTCCGAGCGGCTGTTCCGCGGGCTCTCTCCCTGGGTCGATGCCATCCCGGGGCGCCTGCTGCACTGCAACGTCGGCGGCTGCACCCTGTTCGCGGCGGTGAGCGGGTCGAGCACCGCGACCACTGCCACCATCGGCAAGATCACCGGCTCGGCGCTTGCCCAGCGCGGCTACGACATCAACCTGTCGATCGGCTCGCTCGCCGGCGCCGGCAGCCTCGGGCTCATGATCCCCCCCTCGATCTCGATGATCATCTACGGGGTGCTGGCCGAGGAGTCCATCGCCCACCTGTTCGCGGCCGGCGTGTTCCCCGGCCTGCTGATCACGGCGCTCTACTCCGCCTACATCGTCGTGCGGTGCCTGATGCACCCCGCAAAGTCCCCCGACGACGGGATCACCTACGGATGGGGAGACCGGCTTCGCGGGCTCGTGGACCTCTTCCCGATCCTGCTCCTCATCGGGATCGTGCTGGGCGGGATCTACACCGGCCTCGTCACCCCCTCCGAGGCGGCGGTGCTCGGCTTCGTGGCCAGCCTGGCGGTGACCGCGGCGCTGAAGCAGCTCACGTGGAAGATATTCATCGACTCTCTCCTCGGGGCCACCCGCATCACCTGCATGGTCATCACCATCCTGGTGGCGGCGTCATTCATGTCGTCGGCGATGGGATATCTCCACGTACCCCAGGAGATCGCCAAGGGCATCGCGTATCTCGACCTCGGTCCGATCGGACTGATCGTCCTGCTCGGCGTCTTCTACATCATCCTCGGGCTGTTCCTCGACGGGCTGTCGATCATGGTCATGACCCTGCCGATCACCCTTCCGCTCATCGGCGCGGCCGGATACGACGCGGTCTGGTTCGGCGTGTTCCTGGTAATCATGATCGAGCTGGGCTTGGTTACCCCGCCGATCGGGTTCAACCTGTTCGTGCTGCAGGGCCTGACGGGCCAGAAGATGGGACTCATCGCGAGGGCGGCCTTCCCCTTCTTCGTTCTCATGGGAATCGCCGGAATCATCGTCACTGTCTTTCCGGAGATCGCGCTGTGGCTGCCCCGGGTGCTGTTCGGAGGCGGCTAGCGCGCAGCCGGTCGGGCCGACGCAGGAGCGGGCGCGTTGCACGTCTATGATCCGCGAGATTCGATCTACCCGATCGATCCGGCGAGGACCGATCTCGCGCTCGAATTCAAGGCGAACCCCCGCGGCCCCCACGGGGAAGAGCTCCGGCGAGTGCTGCACCGAATGCGCACCACCCCCCTGCGCGGCCGGTACTGCGCAATCGTGAAGGAGCCGTTCGAATCGTGGGTGGTCGGCCGCCTGAGCGGCGTGCGGGGCGAGCCGCCCGAAATCATCGAGGAGCGGGTGTTTTCGAGTATCGAGGAGATCGAGTGGGAGGTCTTCCGTCTTCGGTGGAAGCAGCTTACCGGCCGGGAGCTCGAGGTCTGATGGCGCAGGTCTCCGGTCTCCGGCCCACCCTCGCCGGTCCGCACGGTCGCCAGTCGAGGGGGAGCGTCCGGAGCCCTTCGATGCCTTCCCGCCCCCGCTGACTCGATGGCGGCCAGCCCGCATTTCTCACCAACCTCCGGGGCGAGGGCGTCGAGGCGCCGCCATGGCAGGGCGCACGGACCGAAAGAGCGCGTGCGCGCTGCTGAAGTCGTAGCCGACACCAGCACGTTCGCGCTGTCGAAGCGGCTTGAGGGAGTACGCTCGGTCATGGCGAGCGGATCGGCGGCCGCAGCAGGAGGCTGGTGAGAAATGCGGGCCAGCACCACCCGCATCCTCGGCTACGTCGATCGCGTGAGCGTCGCCCCCGGCGACCGGCTCGAGATCAAGCTGAGCTGCACCGAGGTCGAGCGGTATCGTCTCGACTTCGTGCGCATCGTGTGCGGGGACCCCGACCCCCGAGGTCCGGGTCTGAAGTTGGAGCCCGCCCCGAGCCCCGTGGACGGAGAGTATCCGGCCCGTTTCCAGCCCATCGACGCCGGCTCGTACATCCGGGTGGACGACACCCCCCGGCTAAGCGGTGCGTCGAGCTTCGCGATGGCGGCGTTCATCTGGCCGACCGCTCCTCTCGGGCGACGCCAGACCATTCTGGGTTGGTGGTCGGAACCGGATGGGGTGGGATTCGCGCTCGAGCTCGACGAACGCGGCGCGCTGCGCCTTCGGCTCGGTGGCGGTGGCGGCGAGGCAACCGACGTGACGTGCGCGGGGTCCCTCCCGGAGCGGCGATGGCACTTCGTCACCGCGAGCTTCGACGCGGATACCGGAGAAGCTTGCGCGAGCTGGCGGGCTCTCGATGGCTGGGCAGGCTCCGCCGGTGGCGGCGGCTCGGCACCGCCCGCCCGCGCCTCCTGGCGTGCGCCGCCCGGCGAAACGCCGATTCTGATCGGCGCGCATCGCGCCGCGCCGTCGCACGGCCGCTGGATGAGCGGCGCCCACTACAACGGGAAGATCGAACGGCCGGTGCTCCTCGGGGCGGCAACGGATCCGGCGAGGCTGCGGGCGATTGCGGAGGAGCCGGCCGCCGCCGAGCCGGCCGAGCGCCTGCTGGCCGCCTGGGACTTCTCCGCCGGCATCGAGGGCACGACCGTCGTCGACCGCGGAGCGCACGGCCACCACGGGCGCACGGTAAACCTTCCGGCAAGGGGGGTCACCGGACGCGCCTGGGACGGGAGCGACGCCGACTGGCGTCACGCGCCGGAGCACTACGGCGCCATCCACTTCCATGACGACGACCTCTACGACTGCCGGTGGTCCACCGACGTCGCACTCGACGTGCCCGACGACTGGGGGAGCGGTTTCCATGCCGCCCGCCTGCGCGCACCCGGCGCCGAAGGATACGTCGCATTCTTCGTCCGCCCCCGGCGCGGCGAGACGGGCGCCGACATCGCCCTCGTGGCCTCGACCGCCACCTACATGTCCTACGCCAACACCCACATCAAGTTCGACAGCCTGAACACCGAGAACCTTTACGAGAGCCTGACCCCCATCAGCGAGGACGAGCTCTACCTGAACGAGCACCGCGAACTCGGCCTTTCCCACTACGACACCCACTCCGACCGGAGCGGCGTGTTCTACGCCTCGCGCCTTCGCCCGATGCTCAATTTCCGGCCCGGGCTCTACACGTTCAACTACCTCAACGACACCCACGCCGTCGCCTGGCTGGCCGCACGAGGCTTCGATTGCGACGTGATCACCGACGAGGACATCCACGAGGAAGGGGCGGACCTGCTGTCCCGATACCAAGTGGTGATCACCGCCTCGCATCCGGAGTACACCTCCACCCCCATGTGGGATGCATTCGACGCCTACCAGCGCGTCGGCGGGCGGCACATGTATCTCGGCGGCAACGGGTTCTACTGGCGCATCGCGTACAGTCGGGCGTTGCCGGGGGTCATCGAGAACCGGCGCGGGATCACGGGAGTGCGCACCTGGGAGGGCGAGCCCGGAGAGCACCACCTCTCGTTCACCGGTGAGCCGGGCGGGCTCTGGCGCTCCAACGGCCGCCCGCCCCAGCGTCTGGTGGGCGTCGGCTTCAGCTCGACCCTGTTCAACCGGTCGACGTACTACCGGCGCACCGCGGCAAGCCGCCTCCCTCGGTACGCATTCGTCTTCGAGGGAATCGGCGACGACGAGCGCATCGGCGATTTCGGGCTGCGCGGCGGGGGTGCGGCAGGGATGGAAATCGACCGGTGGGATCCCGACCTCGGCGCGCCGCCGCACTCGGTGGTGCTCGCCACGTCCGAGGACGTCGGCATCGGCGGACTGCTGTCCGTCGAGGAGTACGTGACCACCACCCGTGCGCTGGACGGCGTCCAGAACGGACGGGTCCGTGCCGACATGGTGTTCTTCGAGACGCGGGGGGGCGGCGCAGTCTGGTCCACGGGCTCCATCGCTTGGTCGACCTCGCTTGCCTGCAACGGATTCGACAACAACGTTTCGCGCATCACCGAGAACGTGCTGCGCCGCTTTCTGGACCCTCGGCCCTTCGATACCCCGGACGGCGAACCGCCGGCGCCAGCGTAGCGATACGCCACGGGCCGCCCTGCGAAGGTCGAGAGCAATGAGTCGAAGCGACGACGGAGCAACCCCGCGCTGCGGCGGGAGAGCCGCCCCTTGCGCCCGTCCGCACCGGCTCCGGTACGACACCCACCGGCGCTCGGACTGAATCATGCACAAGATCCGCATCCCGCAGGAAATCATCGACGCGTGCATCCGCTTCCGCGGGCGGCGCTACGCCTTCGAACGCCTCGATCCGGAAAAGACCGCTCTCGTCGTCATCGACATGCAGAACAGTTGGGTGCAGCCGGGCTTCTCCCCGCTCCACATTCCCACGACACAAGGCATCATTTCCAACATCAATGCCCTCGCCGCGGAGGGGCGCGCCGCCGGCGGCGTGGTGGCGTGGACCCGATCCACCTTCCCCGAAGACTGGACCGCGCGCAGCTACGAGAGATTCGGCGCGCCCGAGTGGCGGGACCGGATCATCGCGGACACCCTACCCGGCTCCCACGGGCACCGCATCGCCGAACAGATGGACGTTCACGCGGACGACCTTGTCGTCGACAAGACCCGGCCGAGCGCATTCGTCCAGGGATCCTCGCGCCTCGCGGAAGAGCTGCGTGCCCGCGGGCGGGACACGCTGATCATCGCCGGCACGCTCACGAACGCCTGCTGCGAGTCGAGTGCCCGCGACGCGGCGGCGCTCGGGTTCCTCAATATCATGGTGAGCGACGCCATGGCGACCCGTACCGACGTCGAGCACAACGCCACGCTCGTCAACGTCATGCAGCTCGTAGCCGATGTCCGGACGACCGAGGACGTGATTGCGATGCTGAGGGACGCCGTCGCTTGCGCCGGCTCCGGCTCCGGCCTCGGTTCCGGTTCTCCGTGAGCTTGTGCATGCGCCGGAGATTCCCCTCGACGGGCCGCTCGTCCGGACCGATGAACCGCGGGCGCGCGAGGCGGGAACGGCGCTTGCGTTGCCACCTCGCATCAACGATTCCGGCGACGAAACATCCGCTTGGGAGCAACGATGACGGACAGCTATGACGTGGTGATCATCGGCGGCGGAATCATCGGCTGCGCCACCGCCTATGAACTGGCCAAGGGCGGGAAGAAGGTCGCCTGCGTCGAGAAGAACGCAGTCGCCGGTTCGGGCTCCACCGGCAACTCCTGCGCGATCATCCGAACCCACTACTCGACCCTGAACGGCGCGGCGCTCGCCAAGTCGAACTATCCGTTCTGGGAGAACTGGGCGGAATACCTGGGTGCGGAAGGCGATGAAACGCTGGCGACCTACCGCGAGGTGGGCTGCTGCTATACGTGCTTCGAGAGCAACGGCTTCGGGAGGAAGCTCGAGGACATCGCGAGCGCGATCGACATTCCCTATGAAGTCTGGACCCCGGCCAAGATGAAGGCGAACCTGCCCATCATGAGCCCGGGCCACTTCCATCCCGCCAAGTCGGCCGACGATCCGGATTTCGGAGAGCCGAACGGCGAGCTGCGCTACGTGCTGTTCTTTCCGAAGGCGGGATACATCAGCGATCCCATGCTCGCGACGCAGAACATCCAGGCGGCGGCGAGACGACATGGCGCTACGTTCATCATGAACGAACGGGTCGCGGGCGTGCTCCGGGCCGGCGGCCGCGTCTCCGGGGTGGCGCTGGAGTCGAGCCGTACGCTCCGCGCTCGTGTGGTCGTCAATGCCGCCGGCCCGCATTCGTACAAGGTCAACGACATGGCCGGGGTTAGCGAAGGGATGAACATCAAGACCCGGGCCCTCCGCGTGGAAGTGGCCCACGTTCCCTCGCCGCAGGGGTTCGACTTCGAAGCGAACGGCCTCATCTGCTCCGACGCGGACATCGGTGGCTATTGGCGCCCGGAGATCGGCAACAAGATCCTCGTCGGCAGCGAGGAGCCGGAATGCGATCCATTGGAATGGGTGGACCCCGACGACTACGATACCGGCGTGACGGAGCAGGCGCGTCTTCAGGCGTTGCGCGCCGCCCAGCGCTTTCCGTCCCTCGGGGTTCCCAACCGCGTGCAGGGCATCGCGGATCTGTACGACGCGTCCGACGACTGGATCCCGATCTATGACCACTCCGACCTTCCCGGCTTCTACATGGCGGTCGGAACCAGCGGGAACCAGTTCAAGAACGCGCCGGTCGTCGGCATGATGATGGCCTCCCTCATCGACTACGTCGAAGGCGGCAACGACCATGATGCGAGCCCGCTTCAGTACAAACTGCCGAACATGGACTTCGTGCTCGACATGAAGTTCTGTTCCCGAAGGCGTGAGATCAACCGGGAGAGCAGCTTCTCGGTCGTCGGATGAAGTGGCCCGCCCTGCCCCCCGGTATCCCCCGGCCGCCGGGGACGTGATTGCACAGCCCGGCAGCGCCGGCGACTGACGGAGCGAGCACCATGCACCCGATCGACATCCCCCGGAAGTACCTCGGCTGGGTCCTCGAGCGGCGCGGGCGACGGCATATCTTCGAACGCATCGATCTCGCCCGGACCGCGCTCCTCGTGATCGACATGCAGAACGGATTCCTGATCCCCGGGTACTCGCCGCTCGAGGTGCCCGGGCTCGACGGGATCGTGCCCAACATCAACCGCCTCGCCCGAACGTGCCGCGAGCACGGTGCACTCGTGGTCTGGACGCAGCAGACCTACACCGAGGAGTGGCGTTCGTGGGCCCGGAACTTCGCGAGTCCCGAGATGCGCGATCGCATCATCGCCGAGACCGCGGAGGGGGCGCACGGTTTCGAGATTCATGACTCCCTGGCGGTCGGCGATTCGGATCTCCGCATCGTCAAACGCCGGTCGAGCGCCTTTACCCCCGGCGCCTCGGACCTGCACGAACGCCTTCAAGCCTCCGGCCACGACACCCTGATCATCACCGGCACCCTCACCAACGTGTGTTGCGAGGCGACCGCCCGCGACGCGATGCTGATGAACTACAACACCTTGTTCGTCTCCGATGCGAACGGCGCCCGAAGCGACGAGGAGCACATCGCGACTCTGGTGAACATGACGCAGTTCTTCGCGGACGTGGTGACCACGGACGAGGTGGAGCGGTTGGTCGCGAGAAGCGCGGAGTCCAACTGAGACCGGCATCGCGTATCGACCCGCCCCTTTCCGCCTCTCCGGCGAGCGCCGGGCGATCGCTGGTACGAAGCTGGACCGCTTGGAAGAGTGGATTGCGGACCCCGACACCCCGCTGCCGGTGGCCGACGGCGGGGCTGGCTGATCGGTGAACTCGATCGGACCATCTTCACGCAGGCACTCAACGCCCACCGCCGCGGCGCGGCTGCACAAGCGGATGGAGACTGCGATGCTCGATGAAATGACCGGGATCCCCGATCTGCCGGCGATGGAGCTGCCCCTCACGGACAAGGCGATGACCTCGTTCACCCTCCCCTCGGAGTACTACACGAGCCCCGCGGTGTACGAGCGGGAGAAGGAAGCGATCTTCTACCGCACCTGGCAGTACGTGGCGCACCGATCCGCCTTCGCCGAGCCGGGCGACTACGTGACGATTCGGATCTGCGACCAGAGCGTCTTCGTCATGATGGGGGGCGACGGGGTCCTCCGGGCCTTCTACAACGTGTGCCGGCACCGCGGGCACGAGCTGCTTGCCGAGCCCCACGGCAACGTGAGCTCGGCGATCGTCTGCCCCTACCACGCCTGGACCTTCGAGCGAGAAGGGGGCCTGCGGCGAGCCCGCTTCTCCGAAGACCGCCCGGACTTCGACAAGGCGGACTTCGGCCTTCGCCCGATCCGGCTCGAGCTCTTCTGCGACTGCGTCTTCGTCAACCTCGACGAGGGCGCGGAGAGCCTCGCGAGGCTCGCGGGCGACATGGAGGAGGACCTGCGCCAGCGCGTGCCCTATCTCGACCACCTCACCGTTCGCCTCGCGGCTGCTGCGGGCGCGTGGCCCCGCTCTGCTGATGCTCGCGTCGATACTCGCGACGGCGGGGCTGCCTGCGCTGCTGCGCACCTTCCCCGACGTGTGGCTGTGGTTTCCGCTGCGTTTCGCGCTCGGGATGGCGGCGAGCTTCCTGTGGATCGCCGGCGAGGCATGGGTGAACCACGCGGCGGCCGAGACGCACCGGGGCCGCACCATCGCGCTCTTCGGCATCGTGGTGTCCGCCGGCTTCGCCCTCGGTCCCCTGATCCTGTCAGCTGACCGGCGCGGACGACTGGGCGCCGTTCCTCGTCACCATCGCCCTGCCCCTCGCCGCCGCGGCGGTGCTCGCCAGCGCCCTCGGGTCCTCCCCGAAGCTCGAGGGACGGACTTCCGGGCCGCTCGCGCGCTACGTGTCGATCGCGCCGGTGGCGATGTTCGGATACTTCGTGTTCGCGGCCGGCGACGCCATGCTGCTGACCTTCCTCCCGATCTACGCGGCGGGGCGCGGCGTCGACGAGTCGGACGCGATCCGGCTGCTCACCGTGATGTAGACCTCGCAACCCATGTCGATCCGCGCACATCGTTGCGCGAACTGGCGCGAGTGATGCAGCAGCAGGGCTATTCGGCGCGGCTGATCCTGCCTGATGCGGAAGATCCGCTTGGGGGGGTCCTGAGCGTCACTGGCGAGGATTTCGACGCGGTACAGGTGGTCAACTTCTACAACCCGTGGGCCGCTTCCAACAATCCCGGTGAGTCCTCGATTCGCGCTGCAGCGGCATGCATTCCGGGCTACGACCTTCCCGTGGTCGACGTGCCGCATCTCGTCTCCCTGAAGCTCTACGCGGGTGGCCCGCGCAACCGAAACGACGTTCTGGAGTTGCTCGAACGAAATCGAGACGTTGACCGCGGCGAGATCCGCCGAGTGTGCGAACAGTTCGACCTTGGAGCCGAGCTCGATGCGGTACTCCGAGACGTCTGACCGGCCCATGGCGCCGCTCCAACTAAAGAACACTGGCCCGCCGGCGCTACGGTGCTCCCAGCCGGGAGCCGGCCGCCGTCGTGCTAGAGTCTCCGCGAAACCATGGGATCCGAAACGGGAATCAGCCATGATCTGCGCCATCGTCCGCTACCCGCTGCCTGCATCCATCGACCGCGCGGCCTGCCGCGACCACTACGAGAAGATCGCGCCAGGGTTCCGGGAGGTGCCGGGGCTCATCAGCAAGCACTTCATCTGCGGCGCCCACCGGATCGCCGGCGGCGTCTACCAGTGGGAGACGCGCGAGGACGCCGAGGCGTTCTATTCCGGGCCGTGGCGGGCCGGGATCGTCGAGCGCTACGGGGTGGAGCCGGAGATCGAGTACTTCACCGTGTTCTGCATCACCGACAACGCGGCGGGCGAAGTCCGGGTGGTCGAGCCGGCGGAGGAAGCCGAAGCGGCGTGACGTGGACTGGGCGGGGCCGGGCTCCGCGCTGCTCCGGAGGCTCGTTCTCCTCCGGCCGATCTCGGATGGACGGGGCACGAATCTGTCCCGTGCGGCCGATCCGCCCGCACAGGTTCGGCGCGGACGCAGACGCGGGCGGCGCGGGAAGCGGTCACCTTCCCTGACCGAGGAAGGATGAGCCTCGCCGCCGGACGCGGAGCGTTCCCGACCGGAATACGAGAGCAGGGCGGCAGGAGACGGGACGGAAGTGCGAGGATCGATCGAACGCAGAGGGGGCTCGATCGCCTGGGAGGTCATCGACCACGTCGCGGCGTGGGAGGGGCCAGGGCCGACGGTCCTCTTTCATCACGGGGTCGGCGCTTGCGCGGCGGTCTGGGATGGCTGGATCCCGACCCTCATCGAACGGTACCGGCTGGTCCGGTTCGACCTCCGCGGCCACGGCGCGAGCGCGCTCGCGCCCGGGTTCGAGTGGTCGCTCGACGCCGCAGTGGACGACCTCGAGGCGGTCGCCGATGCGGCCGGCGCCGAACGCCTTCACCTCGCCGGCGAGTCGTTGGGAGGCACGGTCGCCCTCGCGTTCGCGGCCCGGCACCCCGAGCGCGTGCTCTCCCTCACGGTGTCGAACGGAACGCACCAGGGAGGCGCCATCGAGAACCTCGAACCGTGGGAACGCCTCATCCGCGAGGAAGGGATGGACGCTTGGTCGGCCCACATGATGAGGGAACGCTTCTTCGACGGTGCCCTCAGCCCTCGGATGGCGCGGTGGTACGAGAAGCAGCAGGCGAGCGCCGAGCCGAGCGCGATCCTCGACGGCGCGGCCATGCTCGTCGGCACCGACCTCACCCCGGAGCTCGGCCGGGTGACCTGCCCGGTCCTGCTGCTGCACCCCGACTCAAGCCCGTTCATCCCCGTCGAGACCATGGCCGCGCTCCGGCGCGCCCTCCCCGACGCCCGGCTCCAGGTGTTCGCTCACGCGCGCCACGGCCTGCCGTACTCGCATGCGGCGGAGTGTGCGGCCACGGTCGCCCGCTTCATCGACCGCCGCATTCCGAGCCCCGCCTGACCGCGACGCCCCGCCGTGACGCTCGCTTCGCTGGCCGACCTTCGAGCCTGAAGTGGCCTCGGTTTGTCGGACAGCCTGGCGGCTGGGTTAAGTGGAACATCCGATAGCTCATTGATTCGCGGTGGTGGTCGACCGGCCCCGGGGGCAGACCCCTTCCTTCGCGGCCGATACCACCCGCTACGGAAGGGACCTGCCCTGGGCCGGCTACCGCGCAGAGTTCCTCGGGCGGGGGTGCGCTAGTCGCGGCCCAGCCGATGCCGGCACCGGCGAACGGGTCGCACCCCGACCTGGTACGGTCAACGCCAGGATGCTCCCTGAGCGCCTGCGCCGCGTCCCCGCGGAAGATGCCGTAGAGTACAGGCGATGTCTGGACTGGTCGCGGTCGCGGACCGGCTCCGGAAGCGGACCCGGCCCCTCCGGTTCGCTCCCCCGGTCACCCACGTCTACGCCCCGCTCGACTATGCGTGGGCTCCGCACCGGTTGTATCTCGAGCGCTACGGGGTCGAGCCGCGCGAGCTCCTCCTGGTCGGAATGAACCCCGGCCCGTTCGGGATGGCCCAGAACGGAATTCCCTTCGGCGACACCACGATGGTCCGGGACTGGCTCGGGATCGAGGCGCCCGTCGAACGGCCCGCCCGCGAGCACCCCAAGCGGCCGGTCCTCGGATTCGCGATGGGTCGGGGAGAGGTAAGCGGAACACGCCTCTGGGGCTGGGCAAGGGAGCGTTTCGGGACCCCGGAGCGGTTCTTCCGGCGTGCCTTCGTATGGAACTACTGTCCGCTCTCCTTCATGAACGAGAGCGGGCGCAACGTCACCCCCGACAAGCTTCCCCGCGCGGAGCGCGACCCGCTGTTCGCGGCCTGCGACGAGGCGCTCGCCGCAGTGGTCGCCCACCTTCGCCCGGCAACCGTGGTCGGGATCGGCGGGTTCGCGGCGCGCCGGGCCGCCCCGCCCGCGGAGGCAGCCGGAGCGAAGAACGGAACCGCGCCCCATCCGAGCCCCGCGAGCCCCGCCGCCAACCGCGGATGGCCGGCCATCTTCGAGTCCGCCCTCCGCGACCTCGGGGTCGATCTCGGCCCGCCGGGCGGCCTTTCCCCGCCGCATTGGTGAACCGCCCTGGCCCGGTTCGCCCCGCTGGGCCGGCCTGATCGCCTGAAAACCGTTCGATGATTTCGAGCGAAGGAGCAACGGTCCGGGCGGAAGCATCCGATGGACTGGCTCGAAATCGCGAAAAGCGAGTGGGGGTACCGCCAGGGCTGATTTTTTTGCGTTGAACCTCGGCTGTTTTCACGGTCATTTTGTTGATTTATCAAGGATTTCAGAAATTGAACGCCCGATCCGCGCTTGTCCTACAAATCACGGTAAGATATTGAATTTATTGAGAGTGTTCTGAAAAAATCAGCATTAGGGGTACCGCAATCATCCCGGACAACCTCTGAGATATAATCCACTCAAGTCCCGACACGTCCCAAGAGTATTTCTGATGGACATCCAGCCAAAATACCTCGACCTTGCAACACTACTCCACAGGCGCCTGTTCAGGATACCGCAGTATCAGCGAGCCTACAGTTGGCGGCCAAAGCATCGGAAGGATCTGTTCGACGACATCCGGCGAAGTTGGCAGTCAGAAAACGGCGGCAGTCACTTCATGGCCACCATCGTGGGTTTGCGTCAGGACAGGGTGAAAATCATTACCAATGAATACCAATTCGTTGACATAGTGGACGGACAACAGCGAATCA
Source organism: Gammaproteobacteria bacterium (assembly GCA_965214795.1). Taxonomy (GTDB): domain Bacteria; phylum Pseudomonadota; class Gammaproteobacteria; order HK1; family HK1; genus JAJDXW01. Next base: position 445,412 of record OZ243976.1, read on the forward strand.
CAACGCTGATCCTGCTTTTCAAGGCGATCGCCAAAGCTCTGGATTGTTCAGATTCCGATGATGAGAGAATTCGCCGAGACATCGAAGAAGTCCTGGTCAAACCGGATAGAACCTCGCTGCTTCTCTTGCAGACCAATCATGAATCGAGTAACTACTTCGCGAACTATTTCAGAAGTGGGGAATACCCGAACCCTGGTACCGCGAGGACATTAGCGGACCGCGAACTCCTCAAGGCTATCGAGGAGTGTGAAGGATTTGTGAGTGAATGGCGAGACGAGGGCTGGTCCCTACCAGAACTTGTCAGCCATCTCAACAACCGATTGACCTTCATCCTCCACGAAATCAGCGATGAATCGCTGGTATATACCGTCTTTGAAGTTCTCAATAGCAGGGGGCTCGACGTCTCCTGGTTCGACCGCCTCAAGAGCATGCTGATGGCCGTCGTATTCGAGGCTGAAACAGGGAATAGGAGCGAGATAATTGATGAAATTCATCAGCTTTGGTCTGACATCTACGGAACCATAGGGCTGCGCTTGGGTCTGAGCACCGAATCGCTACGCTTTGCTGCGACTCTGCGACGTGAAGACTGTCCCAATCGACTACCAAGTGAGGAGGATGCTGCAATACTTCTGCTGGAGCAGTCCCAAAGTCCCCTCAAGGTAGTCGATACCACCAAATGGATAAAATTGGTGACTGAAGCGGTAGACAGTTTGGCCGCAGACGTCCGAAGAAATGCGGTTACGAGAATTGCGCACACAAGGTTGGTTGCTGCGGCAGTAAACCTTCGTCCGGATCTGACAGAAAGAAAGAGAACACAGATACTTCGTCGTTGGGAGAACGTGACGTTTCGCATTTTTGGTATGAGCGGCAAGGATGCCAGAACCGGAGTGGGGGCCTATGTCCGGCTTGCTTGGCGAATTGTCCAAGAAAGGCCAAATGCGAATCAGATTATGGACGATCTCTCAAAAGTTGGAAGACATTTTCCGATTAAAAAAGCCGTCAAAAAACTCGGAAAATCAGATTGCTATAATGGATGGCAAGAAGAACTACGATATTTTTTTCGCAGATACGAAGAATATCTGGAAAGACAAAATCGCCAGAGATTCGATAACGAACAATGGTCCCGTATATGGGAAGCTTCTGCAGCGAGATCGATTGAACACATTTTACCCCAAAGCAGCGGAAGAAAATATGTTCATTGGTTGGGTAATCTATCGATGCTTCCACCTAATCTGAATTCCGAGTTGCAGGATTTGGAACCAATTGACAAGGTAGATCGATACAACGAAACAGGTTTACGGATCGCTTGCAATGTCGCGACCCGGATAACGGGAGCTTCCCGATGGACGCGGTCGGAGGCCAACAGTCGAGAAAAGGACCTGATCGCTTGGGCTAAGAAGGAGTGGGCGGATTAGGCACTCGTGTGCCCACCCTGTCTGCGCCGATTTCGAATTGGGCTTCTGCTTCACCGCCGACACAAGTATATGGCCGAGATCGGACAGCGCGATCACCCTCTCGACCGATGGGGACCATCAAGACCGCGACGGCGCTGCCCGCAAGAACAGGGAATCGTTCCCCTGTTCGGCCGACAGTTAATCCGGTCAGGGCCGTAACGTGGCGGGCGTTCCGTCGACTTTGCCGAGCCGGAAATGTCACGCCGACGGGATGCTCCGGGCAACTATCTCGTCACGACTGATGAGGCCGTTGTTGACGAGGAGCGTGGTCACCGCCAGCGGCGATACGCGGAAGGCATTCGCGGCGTCTTCCTTGGCATCGTCTGAATAGTCTTTTTTCAGATAGTCGATCAAGCTGTCGATGGGGCAAAGAAGTTCGCCGGCGAATGCGCGTTGCATCTTCTGCCTGTAGGTATAGGTACGGGTCGCCGGGTGAACCCGATCATCTTCATCGACCAGCAGGCGGTCGGCGAGCAGACGCGCAAGTTCGAATCGACGTCCCGTCGCCCCTCTAGCCCGCAGGGCGGTACGATTTTTGCCGTTTTCGTCGAGCGTGAATGCAATTCGAGCCTTTCGGTTCGAATCTCTCAATATCCGTTCCTGAACACCGTACAACGCGGCGAGCCGGCGGTCGGACACCGAACCGTCGCCCAGGCTCTCCTGGCGGCGCAGACAGCGTGCCGCATCCACGCCGATTCGCCAGGCGGGTGCTTGGCTTCGATCATCCTGCTGCAACTCCGCAAGCGTTTGAACGCCGTCACCGGGATTCGTGTCGAATCCCGCGCTTTGCGCCTCTTGACGCAAGTCCCCGGAGCCTAGACGGCGATCGGCGGCAATCTCGGTCATGGCCGCTTGCCCGAACGAATCGCCATCCGTGAGAAGCCGCTCGACCGTTTCGGAATCGGCTTCGTCCGGATCGAAACCCAAGCATGCTTCAAGCTTTCGGTAGGACGTAATCTCCCGGTCATCCCGCTCAGTCGTCAGCTCCCGCCATATCGTGTGGAGGTCCGTATCACAAAGCGATTGGCCGTCGAGGCGTTCCAACACCTTCGTTACAAATTGATCGACGCCTTTCTCGAACGCCGGCGCGGGTATTTCCAGAACGCGATCCGTCGTATAACTCAGAAGCTCCGTCGGGACGGGCAGCGACGATTTCGAGGCGAATGAGACACGGACGCCATCGGTATCTATGGCGATATTCGGCCAAAGCCACCCCCCGCCAATACCGGCCAAGTCATGCGCATCCTTCCAGCTTTCGCGCCGGGCACCTTCCCAAGAGGGTTCCCAGCGAAGACGCCACCAGTTCCAGACCAGCCATTCAGCCAGTCCGTAGGCCGAGAGGTTGGCTCCCTTGCGCCTGTTTCCCGTTGTGTGGTCCTGCGCCCACGTGAGAACTTCCTGTTCGACACCGATGGAAATCAGGCTCAGCGTCGCCTCGTCTACCGCCGAACCCGGCATCCCGACAATGTCGTCGTGGAGTTCGCGGCACCACTCCGTCACAATGCGAAACGCCATCGTCAACGCTCCTCCCATTCCTTGCGAACGACACGGGTAAAGTCGTCGTCGGCCTTCATCGGATATCCGTGATACTCCCCGTTCCCCGCGTTGCCGAGCTGCGCTTCATAGACGATGCCCCCATCGTCGACCGCCCACACGTTCTGCGGCCAACCTTGGCGGACCTGGGCGCTTATCATCCCACGCAGGATGCCTGCTTTCAGCAGCGCGGCGGCCTCCCGGCAGTCGATAGGCGCGGGGACATCGCAGACCGTTTTGTCAGGACGCGGGGCAGAGCTGCGCCCGCCGGATAGCTCCGATTTGTGATACGGGCTGGGACTGTACCTGGCTTTCTCCGCCATCCGCTCCAACTCGTCCTCGCCGACCACGCCCGCTGGTGCCAGCATCGTCTTCTTCTTCTGCCTGGCTCGTCGTTGGGGCCGTTTCATGGTCCCAGCCGTTCAGTCATGCGCCGGGGGATTCTGCGCGTCGTCGATGGTGTTGTCGATACCGATGACTTCACGACGATGTCCGGGCCGGCGGCATCCGCGCGCCAGGGCGCCAAGGTCGGGGCTCTCCCATCGCGGGCCGGCGCGCCGTGGCCGGGCGGCGCTTCCGTCGCGCCTCGTGCACGGCAAGTCCGGCGGCGCGGCCCCTGGCTACGGGGCGGAACTCCGGGGCGCGGCTACGCGGCGTTCCAGGCGGCGAGCGCCGCGTCCGCCGCCTCCCCCGGCGGGGCGCGGAAGCCGTGGGCGCGGAGCGCCGTCTCGAGTGCCATCAGGCAGACCAGGACGTTCTCTTTGCGGCAGGCGTAGCCCATCGTCCCGATCCGCCAGATCCGGCCCGCGAGCGGACCGAACGAGGTGCCGATCTCGATCCCGAAGTCATCGAGCATCATCGCCCGCACCGCGTCCCCGGGCACCCCTTCGGGGATCCGAACCCCGGTGACGTTGGCCATCTTGTGGGCCTGATCGCCGAAGCGCCCGAGCCCCATCGCGTCGAGCCCGGCGGCGACGGCGCGGCTTGCCCGCGCGTGCCGCTCGAAACGCGCGTCGAGCCCCTCCGCGAGTGCGATGCGGGCGCACTCGCGCGCCGCGTAGAGCATCGAGGCCGCTTCCGTGTGGTGGTTGAGGCGGCTCTCGCTCCAGTAGTCCATCAGCATGCCGAGGTCGAAGTAGTTCGAGCGGATGACGGGACCGGCCGCCGCCTCGAAGCCGTCCGGACGGATCCCCCGCTCGATGTGCCGGCGCTCTCGTACCCGCGCCTCGATCCGCTCGTTGAAGGTGATGGGGGCGGAACCGGGCGGCCCCGAGAGGCACTTCTGGAGGCCGGTGCTCAGGATGTCGACGCACCAGTCGTCCACCCGCACGTCCATCCCGCCGACCGTCGCGGTTGCGTCCACGTAGAGGAGGGTGTCGTGCTCGCGGCAGATCGCACCGATCCCGGCGAGTGGCTGCGCCATCGTGGTGGAGGTGTCGCCGTGCACGATCGCGACCAGGGTCGGACGGTGCTCGCGGACGGCGGCCGCGATCCGGCCCGGCTCGAACACCGTCCCCCACTCGGTCTCGATGGTGCGCACGTCGGCCCCGCAGCGCGCCGCGACCTCGCGGAGGAGCTGGCCGAAGCGCCCGAAGATCGGCACGAGCACCCGGTCGCCCGGCGCGAGCAGGGAGACCATCGCCGCCTCGATCCCGGCCCGGGCGGTCCCGTCCACGAGGAACGTCCAGCGGTTGTCGGTGCGAAGGACCTGGCGGTACAGCGCCATCACCTCGTTCATGTACTCGGTGAAGGCGGGATCGAACTGCCCGAGGAGGGGCATGGACATCGCCCGCAGGACCCTGGGATCGGCATCCACCGGGCCGGGTCCCATGAGTCGCCGGGGCGGCGGATTCAGCTCATCGAAGACGTTGCGCATGCCTCCCTCTCAGCTCCCCGGCGCGCTCCCGGGAGCACGCGCCTGTGTTGCCCCGCCCGGCCGGCGCCGGGGGCGGGGCCGAGCGAACCCGTTTCCCTCCGTCACCCCGGCATCGGATGCAGGAGACGGCGGGGCCCCCGAGCGGAAGCGGGGCCGAAACGAATGCGGCCGGGCGGATCGGCGCGCCCCCGGGGACCTCCGACCCCGTCCTGCGGGACGGCTTCCCGCACGGGACCGATCTGTGCGCCTCGGCGCGCCCCCGGGACCGCGCTCGACGGCCGGGTCCCGCCGCTCGCTCTCCCGGCCCGAGGCACCCCGGGCGCACCCCGGGCGCACTCAGGCGGAACCGGGATGCACCCGGGTGCCCGCGTCGCCACGGACGGCCGCTTCGGCCTCGTCCAGGTGGGCGATGACGGCGAGCTTCCCGGTCTCCTCGACGAAGCGCAGGGCGGCTTCCACCTTGGGGCCCATGCTGCCGGCCGCGAAGTGCCCCTCGCGCTGGTAGGCGCGAAGCTCGCCGGCCGTCACGTGCTCGAGCGGCTTCTCGCGGGCGGTGCCGAAATGGATGCTGACCCGCGGCACCGCAGTGAGGATGAACAAGGCGTCGAGGCCGAGCACCTTCGCCATGAGGGCGGAGCTCAGGTCCTTGTCGATCACCGCCGCGAGCCCGCGGCGGGTGCCGTCCGGCGCCCGGACGACCGGGATCCCCCCGCCCCCGCCCGCGATGGCCACCGCACCGCTCTCGAGCACCGCCTGCACCAGGGAGATGTCCGCGATGTGGCGGGGCTCGGGCGAAGGCACCACGAGGCGCCACCCGCGTCCCGCGTCCTCGCGCATCGTCCAGCCGAGAGCGGATCGGACCTCCTCCGCTTCCGCCTCGTCGTAGAAGTACCCGATGGGCTTGCTCGGCGCATCGAACGCGGGGTCGGCGGGGTCCACTTCGACCTGGGTAAGCAGACACACCACGTGCCGCGGCGAGCCGGCCCGGCGAAGCGCGTTCTCGAGCGCCTGCATCAACAGGTAGGCGATGCCCCCCTGGCTGTGGGCGACACAGATGTCGAGGCTCATCGGAGCCACCCGGTCGCGGGCGAGGGTCTGGCGCATCAGGATCTTGCCGACGACCGGGCCGTTTCCGTGGGTGATGACGATCTGGTTCTCGCGCATCAGGACGGGGAGAAGGCTCTCGCCGGCTCGCGCGGCAAGGGCGACCTGCTCCTCCGGGGTGCCACGGATGTCGCCGGGGTGGATCGCGTTCCCGCCGACCGCGATGAGGAAACGGGAAGGCTCTCCCCGGGCGGTCACCGGCGCCGCTCCTCCTCATCCGGCTCCGTCGGGGCGGCGATGCGGACCGCGGCCTCCACCGCGTCCGCGTTGGACTCGGCCACGAAGACTCCGGCCCGCTCGAGGGTTCGCCGCTGCGCGTCGTAGTCCTGGGGATCGAGCTCGGTACCGCACACCGAGGCGACGAGGGGCGGGCCACGGGAAGCGGCGGAGGCAAGGACTTCGACAATCGGCGCGGCCGGATCGGGGTGGCTGCCGGTACCGAGGACGACATCAAGCACCACCACCGCGACGGTCGGGTCGGCGAGGGTCTCGGCAAGCGCTCCGGAGCGCATCGCGGGCTCGATCATGGGGTGCGGGCGACCCGCGGTGTATTCGTCGGCCCCGAGGTCGATGAGAACGTGGCCGGCCGGCGGCGAACCGGACGAATCGGGTCGATCGGGCCGATGGGATGCGCCGCGTCGGGCGAGGGGCGCGTTGCCCCGGGCGAGGGCGGCGGCGTTCGGAGCGAAGGGGGCGGCCCCCGGAATCGGCGCGTTGGAGGAGACCGCGAGCCCGGCGCGGCGCAGGATCGCCTGGCCTTCGGCGCACAGGGTGCCCCCGGTGAAGAGCCCGACGATCCGACCGGGCCGGGCCGCCGGAAGCGGTTGCCGCGCCGCGGTTCCCGGAGGTTGGCCCGCCGCGGTTCCCGGAGGTTGGCCCGCCGCGCCCGGTCCGCCCGCCTCGCGTTCCTCCGGGGCGACGCCGAGGGCGAGCCGGGCCGCGTCCCGCAACGTCGCTGCGAGGGTCGCGTTCGGCGGCAACCCGACCCCGTTCCGACCCGCCCCCCGGCCGATGAGGCACAGGGTCACCGGCTTCGGGCAGTCCGCGAGGCGGGCGAGGAGCGCCGCCTCGGTCCGGGGACCGGGCGGCTTGGAGACGATGACGATGTGGCGCGTCTCCGGGTCCGCTTCGAGAGTGTCGAGTGCCATGAACGTGCCGAGCCCGCCGACCTCGTCGCCGAGGTCCCGGCCGCCGACCCCGATCCCGTGGGAGAGACCGCCGCCGCCCCGATGGACGAGCACGGAGAGCTCCTGGAGCCCGGTCCCGGAGGCGGAAACGGCACCGATCGCGCCGCGCCGCACCCGGTTCGCGAAGGCGAGCGGGACGCCCGCGATGATCGCGGTTCCGCAGTCCGGACCCATCAGGACGAGGCCCCGCACGCGCGCCTCGCGCTTGAGAGCGACTTCCTCCTCGACCGGCACGTTGTCGCTGAAGACGAGGACGTGGAGACCGGCGCCGAGCGCCCGCCGCGCCTCGCGGGCCGCGAACGGGCCGGGGACCGACACGATGGCGAGATTGGCGCCGAGGAGCGCCTCGCACGCGGCCCGCATCCCGGGGAAGCGGGCCTCGGCCCGCCGTCCCGGACCCTCCGCCGCCCCATCGAGCTTCCCTTCCGCCGCGTCGAGGGCCGCGGCGAGCGCCTCCTCGCCCGCCGCGCGGACCGCGATGACCAGGTCGTCCGGTCCGGCCGCGCGACCGGCCTGCGTCAAGAGGCCCGCCTCGTCAAGGATGGCGAGGTTCGACGGGGTTCCGATCATGAGCGATGCCGTCTCCACCCCCCCGCGCTCCGAGAGCGAGGCGGAGACCCGCATGAGCGCCACGGAGTCGAGATAGAAGCCGCGCCGCACGCGGTTGGCGACGATGCCGGCGCGCGAGCCCGTTCCCCGCCCCGTCGCGGCACCGCCGCCGGCGCCGACGGTCACTCCAGGCCCTCCGCGAGCCCCGCGAGGGCCGCCGCGAAGCAGTCCATGGGCGCGCGCACCACGCCCGCCCCCACCTGCCCGACCCCCGGCTCGCGATGGGCGATCCCGGTATTGATGGTGGGAGCGATGCCGCTCGCGACCACCCGCCGGGCGTCGATACCCACCGGCACCCCCGCGAAATCGAGGGCCGGGATCGTCCATTCGGAGTTGCGGGCAAGGGTGATCTCGTACATGCGCCGGGTGTACCCGGCCGCATCCGCCGCGCTTCCCGCCCCGACGAACCCGGCGACGGCGGGGGCGGCGGCCATGGCGAAGCCGCCGAGCCCGACCGTCTCGACGATGGTGGAATCGCCCATGTCGGGGTTCGCGTCCGCCTCCGTGAATCCGGGAAAGTAGAGCCCGCGCGGCATCTCGACGGGAGCGACGAACCACCGCTCGCCGGTGCCGGAGAGGCGGATGCCGAAATCGGTGCCGTTGCGGGACATCGCGGTCACGAGGGAGGAGCCGCGGACCCCGCCCGCCGGGTCCGCGACGGCCTTGCCGAGGACCATCGCGACGTTGAGGAAGAACTGGTCGTTGCCGGCGATGAAGGCGAGGATGGAGGCCAGCGCCTCCCGATCCGCGACCGAGCGCGCGAGGGCGGGAGCGAGCTCGCGGAGCAGCAGGCCGGTGCAGGCGACGTTGCGCTGGTGCATCTCGTCGCCGGCCGCGAGCCCGCGCGCCACGATCCCCTTGAGGGAGACCCCGCCGCCGCTCCGCAGGGCGGCGCCGAGCGCCGGCCCGAGGACCTCCGCGATCCAGCGCAGCCGGTCTCGCACCCCGGCGTCGTTCCCGCCGAACCGCATCACCTTTCCGAGCCCCTCGTTGAGGGTGCAGTACGCCCGGTTCCCGAACGTCCGGTTCTCCACCACCATCACCGGCATGCCGCGGGTGATGATGCCGGTCATCGGCCCCACCGCGTCGTGATGGTGGTTCGGCGCGAAGTCGATGTCGCCGGCGGCGGCCAGCGCCTGCGCCTCGTCGAGGTCGCGCGCCCAGCCTTCGAGCACCGCGGCCCCCGCGACCGCCCCCCGCATCGGCCCGCACATCCGGCCCCACTCGACGGGCGGCCCGGCGTGCAGGAGCAGGCGGTCGCGCATCCCGGGCACCGCGTCGTCGGCGGGGAGCACGTCGACGAGGACGGGATCGCCGCGGAGCATCCGGTCCACCGCCTCCCGATTGGCCGCATCGATCCGATCGCCGGCGGCCGTTCCGGTCTCGAGCCGGTCCGCGAGCGCGAGGGCGGACGACGAGGCGGCGGGCGGCGACCACTCGACCTCCGCCACCTCGACCCCGGCCGCCCTGAGATCGGATGCGAACTGCTCGAGACCCACGTTCACCACCCGAAGCGGTCCGGCCAGCAGGTCCTTCACCCGATTTCTCCCGCGTCCTCCGACCCGCCCTCCGGCTCGCCCTCCGGACCGTCGTCCGCCGCGCCGCCCGGCCCCGGATCTCGCGGACCCGCCTCACCGGGCTCGAACGCCCGCAGGAACCGGAGCAGCACCCGCGCGGCGATTCCGGCGTCCGCCTCAGTCATGGATTCCGCCGGATGGTGGCTGATCCCGTCCTTGCAGCGCACGAAGAGCATCCCGACCTCGGTGAGGTGGGCCATCGCCACCGCATCGTGTCCGGCGCCGCTCGGCAGTTCGCGCACCTCGAACCCCTCCGCCTCGATCGCCCCCCCGAGGCGACGCACGAGCCACGGACTGCACTGGCAGGCACCGGTCTCGTGGGTGGTGACGCAGTCGAACAGCACCCCGCGCCGATCCGCGATCGCCGCGAACGCCTCGTCGATTCGCGCCAGCGCCTCCCGGCGACGGTCGTCGCTCTCCCCCCGGACGTCGACGGTGAACTCGACGACCCCGGGAATGACGTTGACCGCCCCCGGCATGGTCTTGAGCACCCCGACCGTGCCGACGGCGCCCGGGAGCTCGAGGCAGACCCCCTCGATCGCGGTGACCGCCTCCGACGCGGCCGCGAGCGCGTCGTGCCGGAGGTTCATCGGCACGGTCCCCGCGTGGCCGGCCCGCCCCATCACCTCCACCCGGAGGCGGGTAGCCCCGGCGATGGAGGTCACCACCCCGATCGGGCGGTTCTCGGCCTCGAGCACCGGCCCCTGCTCGATGTGCACCTCGACGTACCCGGCCACCTCCTCCCGGCGGTAGCCGGCTTCGCCGACCGCATCCGGGTCGAGCCCGAACTCGCGCAATGCCTCGTGCAGCCGCACCCCGTCGTCGTCCACGGCGCCGAGGGCGGCGGGGTCGAGGTCGCCGGCGACGGCCCGGCTGCCGATGAGGGTCGCCTGGAACCGGAGCCCCTCCTCGTCTCCGAATGCAATGACGTCAATCGGGTAGTCGAGCCGCTCGCCGCGCTCGTGCAGCCACCGGAGGCAGGCGATGGGCAGCATCACCCCGAGCGCGCCATCGTACTTTCCCGCGTTCCGCACCGTGTCGAGATGGGAACCGAGGATGAGCCGGCGCGCACCCGGTCGCCGGCCAGGGAGGCGTCCCACCACGTTGCCCACCGCGTCGAGCCGCGCGCTCATGCCCGCCTCGCGCATCCGCCGCATGACGATCCCGGCCGCCTGGGCGTGCTCCGGGGTGAGGTAGCGGCGCGTGAGCTCGACCGGATCCTCGCTGCACTCCGCGAGTTCGTCGAGCCACCGCACGATGAGCGGTCCGAGGCTCATCCGGTCCACGCCCTCGCCGAGGACGTTCCGGGGACGCGGAACGGCCCGGCCCCGGGAAGCCGCCGTTCCCGCGGCGGCGCTGTCCGACATCGCTCCTACGCCATCATCCATCCGTTATCCGACCACCTTTCGCCTGGTCCGCGTCTTCCCGAACCCCCACCGCCCGTGCTTCGTTTGGGGCCTGTATACCTGAGTCGACAGCCCTCGCGTCGGGCCCCTGTTGTCGGATTGCGCTGGGCGAATCCGACCTGCCAGAGACCGGTTCCAGCCTGCCTGGGACCGGTAGCTCCATGGTAGGTCGGGTTTGCCGAAGGCGTAGCCCGACATCGCACGGAGCCGTTCGTGTCCGATTGCGCTTCGCCGGTTCGGCCTGCCCGGAGCTGGCACCGTAGCGGGAAACGGTCCCGCCCGCCATCCGTCGTCCACGATCCGTTCGCCGTTTACCCGCTCCGCTTCCGCCCGGCCTCCGGCGCTTCGGGGGGCAGGGCTTCAGGAGCGGGCGCGGGCGCGAACCGCCCGAACTCCCCGGCGTATGCCTTCGGCAACGGGGCGGCATAGCCGCCGACCTTGCTCGTCCGGAGCCCGAGCCCGACCAGCGCCTCGACCATCCGGGTGGCCGCGGCGACCCCGTCGATGACCGGAAGCCCGAGACGCCGGGTGAGGGCCGCCGCGAGGTCCGCCATCCCCGCACAGCCGAGGACGATGCATTCCGCGCCGTCCTCGCGCACGGCCCGCCGGATCTCCTCCTCCACCTTGCAGGCCGCGCCCGAGGCCGGATCCTCGAGGGCGAGGACCGGAACCTCCGACGCCCGCACCCGGCAGCGGGCGGCAACCCCGTAGCGGCGGGCGAGCCTTTCGAGGGCCGGCACCGAGCGCGCGAGGGTGGTCACCACCGAGAACCGGCCGCCGAGCATGGTCGCGGCGTGCATCGCCGCCTCGCAGATCCCGAGCACCGGGCCCGCCGCCAACGTCCGGGCCGCGTCGAGGCCAGTGTCGTCGAAGCAGGCGATGACGTAGCCGTCGAAGCCGAGGGACTCGCCCCGACGGATCTCTTCGAGGAGGCCGGGGACCGAGAACGCCTCGTCGTAGTAGCCCTCGATGCTCTCCGGACCCATGGCCGGGTTGGTCGCGGCCACCTCGGTACCCGGCGACGCGGCCCCCCGGCCGGCCGCGCCGATCTTCTCGGTCATCGATCCGGTGGTGTTCGGATTGACTATCAGTATGCGCACGAACGCCTCGCCTTCACCCCCAACCCCCGAATTATCGGCCATGAGCGCCCCCGGCGGTGCATTGCACCGGAAATGGCCGCAGACTCCGACGATCGGGATGCCCCGACCGCCGCCCTCCGCGGGCCTGACCTCCGGCGGCGTCCCGCCGGTATCAGGCCCGTTGCGGCGGGCGGGGTGACCAGGCGAAGCCGACGGCGCTCCGCCCCCACATCCTGTTCCGCCCCACCGCGGAACCAGGAACGATCGTCGCGCACTCGGCTCCTCACGTCCCGCATTCCCGGATAGCTCGCGAGCCGGCGGAAGTGGCGCACCATGGCGTCTTCGACGTCGAGCTCGTTGGCGGGGGTCTCGATGACCTCGCAGCCGTGATTGCGCAACCAGGTGCGGATCTCCCGATCCCGCTCAGCCGTCTTCGGGTTGCCGTGGAGATGCTCGCTCAGCCCGTCGAGGTAGATGCAGCAGAAACCCCTCGGCGGCCAACACGTTGAAGGTATTGACATCGTCGTGTCCCTCGGCTTGGCTTCGCGGCGGGCGCCTCGTTCCCTTGAGTCGCTTCACGAGGCGGTCGCAGCGGTGGAACAGCGATTCGTCTTCGGAGTCGAGCGTGCCCTGGTTTTCGCGACCCGGAACGGGCGCGAGAGGCTCACGTGGGGTCCCTTGAGAAGCGGCGAACGACGGGTCTCGTCGAGAGCCGGAAGCTCCCGCATCTGCGTGCAGGTGCGGATCCGAGAAGGGATACGCGGTGAGCTGGTGGCGCAGAAAGTTCCGGACGACGTTCTCGGTGTACGCGACGGGGTTCAGCGCCGAGATGCTCTCCTCCAGACTGGACCCGGGGAACGAATCCCGAGGATCATCCCGCCAGCCAGTTCTCCACCCGCAAACCCGGTACTCGACGAAACTCGCGTTCGTTCCCGGTCACCACCGTCAGACCCGCGGCGCAGGCGTGAGCGGCGATCAGAAGGTCGTTGGGACCGATCGTTTCGCCGTTCGACTCGAGGCGGATTCGAATCCGCCCATAGTGGATTCCGATGTCCTCGGGCAGATCCGTCAGGATATCGATGGCCGCGAGGATCTCGTTCATGCTCTCGCTGAGCTTCGGCGAAGCTCGTTTGGCGAGTCCGTAGTGGACTTCGCAGGCGACGATGACGCTGGTGCATACCGATGTCTCGCCGACCTCGCTGATGGCCCGGGCCACGGGTCCGGTCGGGTTTCTTGCGAGCTCCGCGAGGACGTTCGTGTCGAGCAGGTATCGGTGGCTCACTGCCGCTCGCTTTCCGACTCCGGGCCGAAGGGGTCTTCGTCCAGCCGCGTCAGCGTCTCGTCCACATCAGGAAGCTCGTCGGCCGGGGCCAGCGGCGTCAGCGCCGCGAGCACCTGGAGCAGAGACTTGCAGCGCGCGGGTTCCAGGATCAGCCGGTCGCCGACCCTGCTGATGGTGGCCTCCCGGCCCGGCAGCTCGAACTCCTTGGGGATGCGGACCGCCTGGTTTCTTCCGTTGCGAAACAGCCTGACCTGTCGAGTTCGCGCCACGGGAAAGGCTCCGTTGGAGGCATATGACGCAACATAGGCCGAACGGACAATAAATGCAATCAGGGCCGTTTCATGCCAGCAGTTCTCATTTTGGCGCCTGACTTCACCCTGAGCCGCAGGCCGTCTTCTCCTTGCGACTCGATCCGGGGCGGATCGACGGCCGTGCCGGTCCTGCGGCGGGACCCGACGAGCAAAATGAGAATTGCTGCAAAACCGCCGATCTACCGTCCCGCCGCACCGATGCGGCCAAAATGAGAACTGCTGCGGTGTGAACGATGGGACGGCCGATTGCCCGGCTCCGGGATAGCGGGATAGCGGGATAGCGGGATAGCGGGATAGCGGGATAGCGGGATAGCGGGATAGCGGGATAGCGGGATAGCGGGATAGCGGGATAGCGGGATAGCGGGATAGCGGGATAGCGGGATAGCATATATTATGCAGCAAAACAGGCCATAACATATGTCCACGAGAACAACCGTCCTCCTCGATGACGAGGTGCGGGCGGCCGCGCGCGAGCTCGCCAGCCGCTACGGGTGCTCGGTGTCAGAGGCGATTCGCCGCGCGGTGTTGCGGCATCGCGATGCCGTCCTCGGCCTCCCACGATCTCGACGCCGGGAGAGGGTGCGGATCCTCGACCGCCTCTTCGATCTCTTCGAAGGCCACGACGCGGCGGACGAGGTCCGCCGGCTCAAGGAACAGGACGAGGGATTCTGATGACCGTGCACCTCGACACGGACTTCCTCGTCTATGCGCTGGCCTCCGCGGGGCCCGAGCGGCGGCGGCTGGTCGAGGTCGCGGAGTCGGATCGGGGGATCGAAATGAGCGCGGTCGCGTGGTACGAGTTCTCGCGGGGGCCACGGACTCCGGAACAGATCGCGACGGCTCGCGCCCTGTTCGCGGACGACGGGATCGTCTCGTTCTCCGAATCGCTCGCCAGCGCCGCGGCGGACGTGTTCCGCCAGCTCGGGTCGCCGCGCCGCCGTGCAGCGGATATCGCCATCGGGGTGACCGCCGCGATGCGCGGGGCCCTGCTGCTCAGCCGGAATGCGCGGGACTTTGCCGGCATCCCGGACCTTGACGTGGAAGGCCAGGGACCGGCCGGTCAGCCGCCGAGGTAGAGCTCGCGGATGCGATCATCGTTCACGAGATCGCGCGACGCACCCTCGAGCGCGACCCGCCCCGTCTCGAGCGCATAAGCGCGGCTCGAGACCCGAAGCGCCATCCGCGAGTTCTGCTCGACGAGGATGAGGCTCACCCGATCCTCGCGGTTGATGGCGAGGATCGCGCGCGCGATCTCCTGCACGAGCATCGGCGCGAGCCCGAGGGAGGGCTCGTCGAGGAGCAGCAGGCGCGGGCGGGCCATCAGGGCCCGGCCGATGGCGAGCATCTGCTGCTCGCCGCCGCTCATGGTACCCGCGGCCTGGCTCCGGCGCTCGCGAAGCCGCGGAAACCGCTCGAAGACCCGCTCGACGTCGGCCGCGATCGCCCGCCGGCCCCGCCGCAGGAACGCCCCCATGAGCAGGTTGTCCATGACGGAGAGGTACGGGAAGACCCGCCGCCCCTCGGGGACCATGGCGACCCCGAGGGCCACGACGGCGTCCGGGCGGAGACCGTCGATGCGCCGCCCGTCGAGATGGATCTCGCCCGAGGCGAGCCGCGCGAGCCCGGTGATGGCGCGAAGGGTTGTCGTCTTGCCGGCTCCGTTCGCCCCGATGAGGGCCACGATGTCACCCTCGTCGAGCTCCACCGACACGTCCGTGATGGCGCGCACCTGGTCGTAGCGCACCGAGAGGTCCGCGGCCCGGAAGTAGCTCACCCCGGCCCCTCCTCCCCGACCCCGCGCGCCTTCTTCGCCGCCTCGCCGGCCGCCTCGCCGGCCCCATCCGTCGCACCCGCCGCGTCCGCCTCCGCGCCCCCTTCGGCTTCCGGCTCGTCCTCCGGGCGCCCGAGATAGGCTTCGATGACCCGCACGTCACGCTGGACCTCGGCGGGCGCCCCCTCCGCGATCTTCCGCCCGAAGTTGAGCACCACCACCCGGTCGCTGATCCGCATGACCGCGCGCATGTCGTGCTCGACGAGGAGCACCGTGACCCCCCGATCGCGGATCCCGCGCACCATGTCCATTGCCCGGTCGGTCTCCTCGGGGTTCATGCCCGCGAAGGGCTCGTCGAGCAACACGACGCGGGGGTTGGCGGCCATCGCGATCGCGATGCCGAGGGCACGGAGATATCCGTGGGGAAGGTTGCGGGCGGTCTCGCCCGCGACCGCCCCGAGACCGAGGTAGTCGAGGATCTCTCGCGCGCTCTCGCGGAAGGCGGCCTCCGAGGCGCGCGCCCGCCGGCTGCCGAAGAAGAAGCCGGCGAGGGACGCATCGCCCTGGAGATGGTGGGCGACGACCACGTTCTCGAGCGCCGTCATCTCCCGGAATATGGTCGTCTCCTGGAACGTCCGGACCACCCCGCGCCGGGCGACGGCGTGCGGGGACTGGCCCGTGATCTCCTCCCCGGCGAGCCGGACCCGACCCCCCGTCGGCCGGAGAAAGGCGGTGATCAGCTTGAACAAGGTGCTCTTGCCGGCCCCGTTCGGGCCGATGATGCTGAGGATCCGGCGCTCCTCGACCGAGAACGTCACCTCGTCGACCGCGGTGAGGCCCCCGAAGCGCTTCGTGAGGCTCTCGACCTCGAGGAGGCTCACGCCCGTTTCTCCGGAAGGTCGAGCCGTCTCCGCCGGCCCGAGGCGGAGCCGGGGCCGCGGCCGGAACCGCGGCCGGAGTCGTCGGGACCGCCGGAGTTGCCGGAACCGCCGCGGGAGCCTTCGCCGCCGGGCGCCCTCCCCGGCCGGCGCAGGCTGAGCAGCCCGTTCGGGAGCCAGAGCATGAGCCCGATCATGAGGAGGGCGTAGATGAGTGGCTGGTATTCGTTCAGGCCGTGCAGGAATTCGAACGCGATGAACAGGACGAAGGTCCCGACCAGGGGGCCGAAGACGTAGCCGAGACCGCCGAGGAAACAGTAGAGCATGAGATAGATCGAGTCCTGCACCTGGAACGAGGACGGGTAGACGCTCTGCTGGACGACGAGGAAAAACGCGCCGCCGACCCCGCCCAGGAACGATCCGATCGCGAACGCGACGACCCGCAGCCGCGCCACGTTGACCCCGATGGACGAGGCGAGATCCTCGTTCTGCTGGAGCGACCGGAAGAGCCATCCGAGCCGGCTGTTGACGATGCGGTAGAGCGCGGCGAACGTCGCGACCGCGAGCAGGGTTGCGAGACAGAAGAGGGCGACGTGGGGATTCACCTCCCCGAAGTCCGGGACGAGGGTCAGCCCGAACACCTCGACCGCCCCCGGCAGCGGGATGTTGAGGATCCCCCTGGGCCCCCCGGTGATCGACGAGAACGACTGGGCGCTCAGGCGCGCGGCCTCGGTGAGGCTCAGGGTCACCATCGCGAAGTAGACGCCCTTCAGGCGGAGGATCGGAAAGCCGATCGCGCATGCGAAGAGGGCCGCGACGAAGCCCGCAAGGGGCAGCGCGATCCAGAACGAGAGCCCGAGCTTGGCGATGGCGATCGCCGCCGCGTACTGCCCGAGAAGGGCGAACGCGCCCTGGCCGATGTGGATGCGGCCGATGTAGAACATGAGCCAGACCCCGGCGCTGATGACGCTCAAGGCCGACGCGGTGGTCAGCACCCCGATGTCGTAGGGCCGGTCGCCGATCGCGAGCGGTACTCCCACGAGCCACACGAGGACGAGCGCGGCGGCGAGGACGGCGGCTCTCGGGGACATTCCTTCCGCTCCGGCCCCGGGTCTAGCCCCAGGGCTTGCCCATGAGGCCCTGGGGCCGGATGGCGAGGAACACGATGATGACGAGGAAGAGCATGAGGTAGGTCTCGCCGCCGGGGAAGAAACGGTAGCCGAGCGACTCCGCCATGCCGAGGATGAATCCGCCGAGGATGGCCCCGGACACGACCCCGGCGCCCCCGATCATCACCATGATGAACGCCTTGATCGAGATCGAGGTGCCGAGCCCGCTGTTCACCCCGGAGATCACGACGAGCAGGGAGCCCGCGAGGCCGGCGAGGGCAGCCCCGATCGCGAACCCGAGCATCCCGTAGCGTTCCACGTTCACCCCCTGGAGCAGGGCCGCCTCCCGGTCCTGGGCGATGGCCCGAAGCCCGCGTCCCATGCGGGTCTGGCGCATGAAGACGATGAATCCGACGATGAGGGCGGCCGCGAGGGCCATGACGACGATGCGGCTGTAGGGAAGGTACGCGTCCCCGATGCGGGCGACGCCCGGCGCGAGAGAGGGCACGCCGCGGTGCTTCTCCCCGAAGAAGATGAGAATGAGGCTCTCGAGCAGCAGCGCGGTGCCGGCCGCGACCAGCATGGAGCTCTCCTCGCGCGCCCCGTGGCGGAGCACGCGCCGAAAGAAGAACTTGTCGAAGAGCGCCCCGGTGACGCACAGGGTGAGCGCCGTCGCGACGAGGGCGAGGGGGAACGGCAGGCCGAGGACCCCGTATACGTAGTACGTGACGAACCCTCCGAGCACGTACATCTGCCCGTGGGCGAAGTTGAGCACTCCCATCAGGCCGAAAATGAGGGTGAGGCCGAGCGCGATGAGGGCGTACTGACACCCCAGGTAGATCCCGTTGACGAGGACCTGTTCCATGCGTCTCAACCGGTTCGGGACGCCGCCGGCCGCGGGCGGGAAGCCGCGGGGCGGGAAGCCGCGGGCTCGCGGCGGAGGTGGCGCGGGACGCCCGTGCGCCCCCGCGCCGAGCCGAAAAAATCACCGACTTTCGTCGCGAGGGCGCCAAGATGCCCCACGATCTCATGGAGGAACGGGCCGCACGGACCGAAAGAGCGCGTGCGCGCTGCTGAAGGCGTAGTCGACACTAGCGCGTGCGCGCTGTCGAAGCGGCTTGAGGGAGTACGGCCCGCTACCACGAGCGGATTGGCGGCCACAGCAGGAAGTCGGTGATTTTTTCGGCCTGGCAGGGCGCGGACGCCGCCCGGGACCCACCGGGGCCGCTCCGCGGCGGCCGGGACGGCCCCGGTGCGGTCTTCCGCCTCGTTCCGGGCCCCGTTGCGCGCCTCCCGGACCGAACGCTCACCGCGCCGGACGGGAGGCCCCCGGAACGGGAGCTCCCCGGAAGAGAGGGCGCCGCCCGTGGAAACGCTCCGCCGACACGGAGGACGCTCCACCGGGCAGCGCCGCGCGAACGGGCCGCGTCACCCGCGGCCCACGGACCCGCCGCTTCGGACTATTCCACCGAACCCACGAAGAGGGTCCGGAACTCGCCGTCGCGGTACTCGTTGACGACCATCGGGATCGGGAGCTGGCGAGGCTGCTCGAAGAACCCGGTGCCGACGTAGGCGAGCGAGTTCTCGCCCTTGAGCAGCCGGTTCTCGACGCTGAGGCTCGGCATGGCCGCCTTGAACGCCTCGATGTCGTCGATCGCCGCCTTGCCCGCGAGCTTGAGGGTCTCGATGATCATCTCGAGGGCGTAGACCTTCGTCCCCGCCTCGTCGTTCCACTCCCCGACGTGCGCGACGTATGCCTCGCGGAACGCGTTCATGTAGTCGTCCGAGATCTCCGGGGTACTCGCGCCGCCGACCGAGATGAACCCGTTCGCCGCGTCCCCCGCCACCTCGGACAGGATCTTCGCGTCCTGGGCGGTCTCGGTGCTGAGCAGGCCCCCGTAGCCGAGCTCGCGGGCGGTCTTGATGAGGAGCGGAGCGTCGGACGGGGCTACCCCGGAGAGCACGATGAGGTCCGGGGCGAGCGGGACGATGCGGGACATCACCGGGAAGAAGTCGGTGGTCCCGGGCTCGTAGGTGTCCTCGGAGGCGAGGACATCGAGACCGAGGGCGTTGGCCGCGTCCACCCCTTCGGAGCGCTGATTGAGAGGGTCGGCCTCGTTCCGGGCCACGAACGCGATGGACTTGACCCCGTTCTCCTCCATCAGGCGCTTGTAGATGACCGGCCCCGCCTGGTAGGAGGCGATCATGCCGAGCACCGAGTTGCTGCGGGGTGGGGAGTACAGGGTCTTGTCGAACGCGTAGGGGAAGTTCATCGCCCCCGCCTCCTCGAGGACCGGTACGACGGCCTGCGCGGTGGTGTCGACGTTCGGCCCGATGATGTACCGGATCCCCTCGCCGGTGTGCTTGCGCGCCCCGTTGATCGACAGCTTCGGATCGTTCTTGTCGTCGATCGAGGAGACCTCGATCACGTACTTCTCGCCATCGATCTCGACCCCGCCCAGGTCGTTGTACATCTTGGCGGTGACTTCCGCGCAGTAGCGGTTGACGAGACCCCAGGAGGCGGCCGGGCCGCTCATCACCCCGAGCACGCCGATCTTGAGGGTCCCGGCCTGGGCCGGCGCGGCCGCGAGCAGGGTGGCCCCGAGCGCGAGCGCAGCGGCGGACGCCGCCGTGGACGCAATGGTTCGTAACGACTTCATCATTGAGACTCCTTCGGTGGAGCTCCTCGCGGAGCTCGTCGTGGTTGGTTCCGTGCCGCATCGCGCTCCGGAGCGGATGCGGTTCCGCGGCGCGGTCGACCCCTCACGGTCGACCCCGCACGATTCGGATTTTGCAATTTGCGTGCCGGATCGCCGCCACGCGCCCGTTCTCGCCCGCACCCGCCGGGCCTTCGGCCGCGTCGGTCCTCAAGCCGTGCCGGCCGGTGGTCGTCCGAAGCACCCGGCGGCGGGTTCGGGGCCAGGGCCGGCCGCGGACGCACCTGGATGGTGCGAAACCCCGCGCGATTCGCACCGTCCCGGCGCGCGCGGCGCGCACTATATGCGCGTGTACCATGACGCGCAAACCCTCCCTCCCAGCAACTGGCGGCATAACGATGAGCGATACCTACCCGAGAGACATGCGCGGATTCGGGCGCAACCCACCGCATCCCGCGTGGCCGGACGAAGCCCGCGCGGCGGTGCAGTTCGTCATCAACTATGAAGAGGGTGCGGAGAACTGCATTCTCCACGGAGACCCCGCATCGGAGTCCTTCCTCTCCGAGATCATGGGCGCCCGGCCCCTCCCCGGCCAGCGCAACATGAACATGGAGTCCCTCTACGAGTACGGCAGCCGGGCCGGGTTCTGGCGCCTCCACCGCATCTTCACTTCCCGTCAGGTGCCGGTGACCGTCTACGGGGTGGCGATGGCGCTCGAGCGCAACCCCGAGGCGGTGGCCGCGATGAACGAGGCCGGCTGGGAGATCGCGAGCCACGGGTACCGCTGGATCGACTACCAGAACGTCGACGTCGACACCGAACGCGAGCATCTCCGAAAGGCCATCGAGATCCAGACCCGGGTGGCCGGGGAACGCCCCCTCGGCTGGTACACGGGCCGGAACAGCCCCAACACCCGCCGCCTCGTGGTGGAGGAAGGGGGGTTCCTCTACGACGCGGACTCGTACGCGGACGAGCTGCCCTACTGGAACACCGAGCACGGACGGCCGCACCTCATCGTGCCGTACACCCTCGACGCCAACGACATGCGGTTCGCGACCCCGCAGGGGTTCAACTCGGGCGACCAGTTCTTCGCCTACCTCCGGGACTGCTTCGACGTCCTCTACGAGGAGGGGGCGGATTCACCCCGGATGATGTCGGTCGGGCTGCATTGCCGGCTCGTCGGCCGGCCGGCCCGAGCCGCCGCCCTCGCTCGTTTCATCGACCACGTCCGCAACCACGACCGGGTGTGGGTGTGCCGGCGCATCGACATCGCGCGCCACTGGCACGAGCGCCATCCCTGGTCGGGCTGATCCCGCCGCCCCCCGGCAGGACCATCTTTGCCGTGAAAATAGACTCGGGAGGGCCGTCTTCGCGACGCCGGACCTTTTCGTGCGACGGGGTGGCCGGCCCGTCCATGCGTGTTTTGTCGTAACCGAGTGCCGGCCGCGGGAAAGGCAAGTGCGAGTCCGCGCGGGAATCCGCGAGCCGCCGCCCCCCCGCCGGCGCGGCGGGAAACGCCCCGAGCGCCTCGCGCGCGGTGGCATGGAACGCCGCCCCGCGCACGCGCGGCGGAAGAAAAAGGATGAACGTTTCGTTTTGATCGCGCGACCGCCGCCCCCCGCCGGCGCGGCGGAAGACCGGGCGATCAGATCACCCGCCCGGCGTGCCCGCTCCGGGTGACCGACGTGTCGGCCAGCGACTCGAGCACCTTCGTCACGCACCAGTTGTCCTCGCCGGCGAAGCGGGTGATCCCCGCCTGGAACAGCTCGTAGGCCTGGGCCACCGAGAAGAGCGGCGCGCCCACCTCGCGCGCCAAGTCCATGACGATGCAGAGATCCTTGTACATCGTGGCGATGTTGCTGCCGGTGCCGACGAACTCCCGGTCGACGACCCGCTGGATCGCGTTCGCGACGAGGGGCGAGCCGGCATCGCTGTTGGAGAATACGCGCTCGAGAGTCGAGCCGGCGAGGCCCGCTTTCGAGCCGAACACGGCCGCCTCGAAGACCCCCGCGAACACCCCCCCGATGAGGGCCTGGAGCGCCGCCTTGGCCACCTGCCCCTGGCCGGGGCGCTCGCCGGTCACCACGATCTGCTTCGAGATCGCCTCGAGCACCGGCCGTACCCGCTCGATCGCATCCGGGTCGCCCGCCGGATAGAGGTTGAGCTTGCCGGCGTCGGCGCCGTGCTTGCCGCCCGACACCGGGGTGTCGATCAGGGTGATCCCGTGCTCGCGCAGGTCCGCCGCGATGCCTTCCGCCTCTCCCGGCCGAATCGTCGCCGACAGCAGCACGATCCCGTCCCGCTCCATGCCCCGTGCGAGCCCCTCCGGTCCGAGGGCCGCGTCCCGCGCCTGGTCTCCGTTCAGCACCATGACGAAGGCGGCCTGCGAACGTTCTCCCACCGCCGCCGCGCTCTCCGCCGGGTGGCCGCCCGCGCGTTCGAGCCACTCCAGCCGGACCGGAGCGCGATCGTATCCATGCACGTTGAAGCCGGCGCGAAGAAGGTTTCCGACCATGCCGGAACCCATGTCGCCCAACCCGACGAACCCGATGTCTTTCATGTCGATACTCCTGGTGCGACGTCCGGGGAAGGTCTCCGGGCAGGGTTGCCGGGTGGGGGTGGTTGCGCCCTGGCCGATGCAATCGGAGCCGCCGCCGCGCGCGGCGAGCGGCCCTCGATTCGGACATTGGAGATTCCGGTCGGTCGGCGGCCGTTCGCATCCGCGTTCGCGGACACGGCTCGGCCTTCCGTCCGGCGGCGGGCGGCAGTCACGGCAAGCGGCTGTTTCGCCAGAGGAAAGGAGAGGAATCCGAGTCGGAGCGCGCCTCGGAACGCAAGGACCTCACGGCCGGGAGCATCGCCACCGCATCCTGGGACCGCTCGAGGCACTCCGTTTCCGGACCACGAATAGTACTTTACGTTCTGCGGGCGCAGAACGACAAGACCGATTCCCGGAAAATTGCCGTATTTCCTTCGGGATTTCCAATCGAATCGGCCGATCGTGCCGCCCGGAGCGGAACCCCGGCCCCCGGAACGGGGCCGCGGAGCCCGAGCGGACCGCCGGGAGCTCCCCGTACCGCCGCCGGAACGAAGGGCCGGAAGACCCGCCCCGCCCCCTCCTTCCGGTCTCCCCGATGCCATTCGACGCGGCGGGTCGATTGGCCGAAGGCACAACCCGACCTCGTACCGACGCGCTCATTTCGGGCTACGCTTCGGACTGCGCTGCGCCCACCTCCCTGCATCCCGCGCCCCGCGTCCGACCCTCGGTCAGCCCGGCGCAGGACGGCCCTGGGTCCGGCCCCCGGATCGTATACGTCATACGTCGCCGCGCTCGGAGTATGATGCCGGTGGAGAAACGTGCCATCGACCGACATCGCGGCGGTCGGTCGGGTGCTTGCCTGCTTCTGCGGCGAAGTTGCGCGCAACGGGCGCTTCGACACGGGTCAGAAGGAGAAAGAGCATGAAGTTCGAGATCGAGAGCACGCTCGCGGAACGCCTCGCCGCCGGCCATCGGGCCGAGACCGCCCGGCGCCGGACCGCGGATGCGGGTGCGGCCGGCGCACGAGCCAGCGAGGCGACGGAGGCCCTGGAGGCCCTGCTCCATCCGATCCGCCGAGCGATCCTTGACCACTGCCCCTCGGTGCGGTTCATGCAGGAGGCCGACACCCGGATCGCCAAGGTCGGACCGGGAGTCCTCCTGTGGACCTGGGCGGTCCCGGTAGGCCCCGACGGCTGGAGCTGCGAGCCCGACGTGCGGCCCGCGTTCGACGTCGCGGCCCATGCCGAGATCGGCGTGAAGGTGCTCTGCGGCGAGGACGCAAGCGCGGGAGCGGGCCACCAGACCGGCGACCGGGGCCGGGTCCATTCCCTGTGGTACTGCGACGCGTTCGAGGCGGATCGCTTCGAGTGGGCCGAGCTCGGCTTCGTCGTCACCAAGGAGGACGGCAGCATGTTCGCGGGCGAGGGCATCGCCCCGAGCGCCCGCGCCCCCGGTCCGCGGGTGGCCGCCGCCCTTGCGGACCGCGGAGGGACGCTCCGGCTCGGCTATCCGTTCATCGCCCTCTCCGGCGAGGACGCGCGGCACGACTTCGTCTCCCGCTGGCTCGGCTGGTTCGCCGACGCCGCCCTCGGCGAGTTCCAGCGGGGGATGCTGGCACCCATCGATCCCGAGTTCGGGGACTGGCGCAGGAGCTGATCGCCCCCCAGGGGAGCGCGTCCGCGGGCCCGCAATTCCCGTTTTGTCCGTCGGGTCTCGCTGCCGGACCGGCACGACCGTCGATCTGCCCCGGAGCGGATCGAGTCGCAAGGAGGAGACGGCTTGCGGCTCAGGGTGAAGTCGGGCGCCAAAACACGCATGGACGGGCCGGCCACCCCGTCGCATGAAAAGGTCCGGCGTCGCGAAGACGGCCCTCCTGGGTCTATGTTCACCGCAATGAGAATTGCCGGCCGCGGGCGCGGCGGCTCGCGCGGCCGGACCCCGGCGGCTATGCTGTCGCGTACCGGACCACAATGGGGAGCTGATCGATGGCCCTCGAAACCCCCGCCCTCGCCGACCGCGGCCTTCCGGAGCTCGCGTCGCGCTACGTGAAGACGGACGAGATCCCCTGGGAGCCGATGACCCAGTGCAGCGGCGTCCGGATGAAGGTTCTCGTCCAGGACAAGGAAACGGGCCTCTTCACCGGGCTGTTCAAGCTCGATCCGGGCGCGGTGATCCCGGACCACATCCACAACGAGATCGAGCAGACCTACGTCCTCGAAGGCGAGTTCGAGGATGATGACGGGGTTGCCACCGCCGGCGACTTCATCTGGCGCCCGGCCGGCAACCGGCACGAAGCGCGTTCGCCGAAGGGCTGCCTCATCCTCGGGTTCTTCCTCAAGCCGAACACTTTCCTGTAGTCCCGCGCTCCTGCCCGCCGCCGGCCGGCCCGTCCTGCCTTACCGCTGCCGGACGGACGGAGGCGGCGCCCGAGGCGCCCGAAAGGAGTTCCCATGGCCGAGGCCCCGAGACGCGCACCGCGGCGTCGCGGCGAGGCCCTCGAGTTCGATTTCGGGGATCCGAACCGGGTCGCCGGCACCATCGAGCGGGTCACCTTCCACAGCGAGGAAACCGGGTTCTGCGTGCTGCGCGTCAATGCCGCCCGGCGCCGCGAGCCGGTCACCGTGGTCGGGACCGCCGCGACCGTCGGCCCCGGCGAGTTCGTGGAGGCGAACGGGGTCTGGGTCAACGATCGGAGCCACGGGCTCCAGTTCCGGGCGGAACACCTGCGGGTGGTCCCGCCGAGCACCCTCGAGGGCATCGAGAAGTACCTCGGCTCGGGGATGATCCGGGGCATCGGCCCCCACTTCGCGAAGCGGCTCGTGCATGCGTTCGGGGCGGAGGTCTTCGAGGTCATCGAGAAGGAGCCCGGCCGGCTCCGCGAGCTGCCCGGGATCGGACCGAAGCGTAAGAGCCAGGTGGTCGCGGCGTGGGCGGAGCAGAAGGCGGTCCGCGAGATCATGGTCTTCCTGCAGTCGCACGGGGTGGGATCGGCCCGGGCGGTCCGGATCTACCGGCTCTACGGGGATCAGGCGCTGGAGCGCGTCCGCGAGAACCCCTACCGGCTGGCCCTCGACGTGCGCGGGATCGGCTTCCGCACCGCCGACGCGATCGCGCAGTCCATCGGATTCGATCCCGACTCGATCCCTCGGGCGCGGGCGGGGATCCGCCACGTGCTGCAGGAGTTCGCGACCGAGGGGCACTGCGCCGGCGAGCGGGGCGCGCTCGTCAATGCCACGGCCGAGCTGCTCGAGGTGGAGGCGGAGGTCGTCGAGGGGGCGCTCGCCCGCGAGATTGCCGACGGCGAGCTTGTGGACGAGACGCACGACGCCGACTCGTGGATCTACCTTCCCGCCCTGCACCGCTCCGAACGCGGCGCGGCGAGCCACCTCGGCCGCCTGCTCGCCGGCGGCGGCGGCAGCCTCCCGTGGGGGGACATCGATCCGGAGAAGGCGATCCCGTGGGCGGAGCGGCGGGTGGGCTTCGCGCTCTCGGACTCGCAACACGCGGCGGTGGCCCGCACGATCCGCGAGCGGGTCACCGTCATCACCGGCGGCCCCGGGGTCGGGAAGACCACCATCGTCAACGCGGTGCTCCACATCGTGCGCGCGAAGGGGGTCCGCGCCCGTCTCTGCGCGCCGACCGGCCGGGCGGCGAAGCGACTCGCCGAATCCACCGGCCTCGAGGCGTCCACGATCCACCGGCTCCTCGAGTTCGACCCGTCCACCGGAGGCTTCCGGCATGGACTCGATCACCCCCTCGACACCGACTTCGTGGTCGTGGACGAGGTGTCGATGGTGGACATCGTGCTTGCGAACCAGCTCTTCCGGGCCATTCCGGAGCACGCCGCGGTGCTCCTCGTGGGCGACGTGGACCAGCTTCCGTCCGTCGGCCCCGGGTCCGTGCTCGCGGAGATCATCGGGTCGGACCGCGTGCCCACGGTGCGGCTCACCGAGATCTTCCGCCAGGCCGAGTCCTCGCGCATCGTCGTCAACGCGCACCGGATCAACCGGGGCGAATCGCCCGAGTATCCGCACCCGCCGAGCCGGGGGGACAGGGCGGACAGGGCGGACACTCCCGGCGCCGAGCCGACGCCGACGCCGACACGGGCAGATGCCGAGCCGAGCGACTTCTACGTCATCCCCGTCCGCGACGCGGAGGAGGCGCGCGACCGGCTGCTGCAGGTGGTCGCGGAGCGGATCCCGCGGCGCTTCGGGTTCGACCCGATGGCCGACCTCCAGGTCCTGACCCCGGGACGGCGGGGAGGGCTCGGCGCCCCGGCCCTCAACGCGGAGCTCCAGGCACGGCTCAATCCCGATTCGCAGGCGCGGGTGAACCGGTTCGGGACGATCTACGCGCGGGGCGACAAGGTGCTCCAGACCGTGAACGACTATCAGAAGGAGGTCTTCAACGGCGACATCGGGCGGATCGCCGCGGTGGACCTCGAGGAGCAGACGGTCACGGTGGACTTCGAGGGGCGGGCGGTGCCGTACGAGTTCAACGAGCTGGACGAGCTGAGCCTCGCCTACGCGATCACCGTCCACAAGTCGCAGGGCTCGGAGTTTCCGGCCGTGGTCATGCCGCTCACCACCCAGCACTACATGCTGCTCGAGCGCAACCTCGTCTACACCGGGGTGACCAGGGGGAAGCGCCTCGTGGTGCTCGTGGCCGAGCCGCGCGCCCTCGCCATCGCGGTCCGGCGCTACGGGTCGGTGCAGCGAAGGTCGCGGCTCGCGGAACGGCTCCGGGGCGACTTCCGGATCGGTTGAACGGGGCCCGCGGGACACCCCGAGGGCACGCACGAGGGCGCTCCTGCCAACCTGGCGCGGATGACCGGCCAGCGCGGGATGGTCCCGCCTTCCTTCGCTCTCCGACTACCGGCGGCCCGCCCGAACCGGTACCTTTGGCGGCTTGCCCGTGAGCGGCCGTGCGACGGCCCCGGAAGGCGGACAGTCAGGAACACGTGCGGAGGATGGAACGGGGCATGGAACGAGTATCGCGGATCGTCGTGGTGGGTGGCGGACAGGCGGGCGGCCAGGCCGTGGACAGCCTTCGCCGGGAGGGATTCGACGGGGAGGTCCTGCTGGTGACGGCGGAGAACCAGCCGCCCTACCAGCGCCCTCCGCTCTCGAAGGACTATCTGGCCGGCCGCTACGACCTGAGCCGGGTGCTGCTGCGCCCCGAGGCGTTCTACGCCGAGAGCGCCATCGAGCTCCTGACCGGCACCCGGGTCGCTTCCATCGACCCCGGGGCGCACCGGATCGAGCTCGGGACCGGCCGCACCGTCGATTACGATCGCCTCCTGCTCGCGACCGGAAGCCGGGTGCGCCGGCTCGACGGGATGCCCGGGTCCGACCTCGAAGGCGTGCGCTACCTTCGCACCATCGAGGACTCGGACCGGATCCGGGCCGCCCTGGAGGGTGCCGAGCGGGTCGTGGTCGTCGGAGGCGGCTACATCGGGCTCGAGGTCGCGTCGGTGGCGGTCGAGGCCGGCCGCGCGGTCACCGTCGTCGAAGCGCTCCCGCGCCTCCTCTCGCGCGTCGCGACCAGCGAGCTTGCGGCGTTCTACGCGAGCCTTCACCGCAGCCGCGGGGTGGACCTGCGGCTCGGCTCGTCGGTCGCCCGCTTTCGCGGCGAAGGGGGCGCGGTGCGGGCGGTGGAGCTTTCCGAGGGGGGTGAGATCCCGGCCGACCTCGTGGTGGCGGGCATCGGGATCGAGCCGGTGACCGACCTCGCCCGCGACGCCGGGATCGACTGCGACAACGGGATCGCGGTCGATTCCGGGTGCCGCACCTCCGCCCCGGACGTATTCGCGGCCGGCGACTGCACGAGCCATCCGAACGCCTTTTTCGGCCGCCGGGTACGCCTCGAGTCGGTCCCCAACGCGATGGAGCAGGGGCGGGTGGCCGCCGCCACGATGCTCGGCGAGGATCGGTCCTGCGAATCGGAGCCCTGGTTCTGGTCCGACCAGCACGGCGTGCGGCTTCAGATGGCGGGGCTGTCGGAGGGGGCGGATCGGACGGTCACGCGCGGCACGTTCGGAGGCGATTCGTTCATCGCCTTTCACCTGCAGGGCGGGGTGCTGATCGGCGCGGATGCGGTCAACAGCGTGCGCGAGTTCATCTTCTGCCGGCGCTTGGTGGCGGCGCGGGGACGCCCCGACCCGGAGGCGCTCGCGGACCCCTCGGTCCCCGTCAGAACCCTGCTCCGATCCGGGCCGCCCGCGTAAGCGGGCCGTACTCCCGCAAGCCGCTTCGACCACGCGCACGCGCTGGTGTCGAGCTGGTGGTGGTCGACTAAGCCTTCGGCAGCGCGTACGCGCTCTTTCGGTCCGTGCGGCCCGTTCCTCCATGAGATCGTGGGGCATCTTGGCCCCCTCGCGACGAAAGCCGGTGATGCTTTCGGGCTAACCAAAGCCCGAGAGCACCAGGATCACGTCGAGGAAGAATTCGACCGGGGGCAGGAGGACCCAGGTAAGGACGTCGAGCTTGAGCCCGAGCGGGATGCCGACGATGGGAGGCAGGGCGATCAACCCGATGACGAGGACCATTCCGTAGCGGTCGAGGCGGGCAAAGCGGATGGCGAGCCCCCGCGGGAGGACCCCGAGGACGACGCGGCTGCCGTCGAGCGGAGGGATCGGCAGCAGGTTGAACACCGCGAGCACCACGTTCAGGAAGAGTGCGTTCTTCAGGTTCTCGACCACCCAGGGCCGCGCGGCCTCGGGCATCACGAGGGTCGCATACATGAGGATCGCGGCCAGCCAGGCCATCACGAGGTTGCTGCCGGGGCCGGCCGCCGCGACCCAGATCATGTCGCGCCGCGGCCGGCGCAGGCGGCTGAAGTCGACCGGCACCGGCTTTGCGTAGCCGAACACGAACGGCACCCGCATGAGAAGCAGCAACGCCGGGAGGACGATGGTGCCGAAGGGGTCGATGTGCCGGGCCGGATTCAAGCTCAGCCTCCCTGCCCGGCGGGCCGTGTCGTCGCCGAGCTTCCAGGCCACCCATCCGTGCGCCGCCTCGTGCAGGGTGATCGCGGTGACGGCCGGCAATACCCAGACCGAGGCGGTGTACATCACGGTGGACAGGTCGAAGGCCATGTGCAGCGATCCGGGTGACCGGGTCGATCCGTCCCGTCGGACGGCTCCGCCCCGGCAGTCGCGTCCGCCCGGCGGAAGGCGCGATTGTAGAGCCATTCCGGGGCCGGCCGGGTCCGCGCCGCGTCAGGCCCGGTCGGGCCGGGCGGGAGAGCACCTTCATCCGATCCGGCGGCGAACCATGGGTCGTCGTTCCCGGAGGTCCTCCAGAAACTCCGACGCGGGGGCGGCACCGGTGACGAGCAGGCAGTCTCGCGCCCGCGTACAGGCGACATAGAGCAAGCGGCGTTCGGTCTCGTAGACCTCCTCCGGATCGGCGTCGTCGGCAATGGACTCGATCCGCTCCTGCATAGGGATCATCTCATCGTCGCAAGCCATCACCGCGACGGCGCGGAACTCCAGCCCCTTGGCCAAGTGCATCGTGCCCACGGACAGGAAGCCCGTTCCGGTGTCCACCCGCTCGTCGAGCACCTTGAACGGAGCCCCCGATTTCCGGGCGGCTTCCCTGGCGCGGTCGAACTGCTCCTCCGACCGGACGAAGACCCCGATCTCGTGTGGCGCGACGCCATCCGCGATTCGATCCGCAATCCACGCCCCGACCGCCTCGTACTCCCGTTCGCTGCCGTCGAACGTGCGGATGTCCGGTTCCGGCCCGTTGAATACCGAGACCGTCCCCCACCGATCTTCGGTGTTCCCGTCGCCCTCGCGGGGCGGTCTTCGACGACGTAGGCCGGAACCGCGATCTCCCGCACCGTCTCGCGAATCTCGACGAGTTGCGCGGCGCCGGTCCCGGGGTGCGTCTCGAGCTTGCGCCGCTCCGCCCACCGGGGCGCCTTGTCGTGGTGGTCGACATAGCAGAGCAACAGGCTGTCGGCGCTGCGATGCACGATCAGGCGGATGTCGCGACTGACGCGCACCGACCGGAAGTGCGGGTCCCGTGCTGCATTCAGCTTGTGGAACCGCATTCCGGGGTTCGTCGGATTCACCTGCAGATCGAACGCCGTCGTTTTGGCCGCCTTCTGCTCATCGCCGGTCAACCTGGCGAGGCTGTCTGTGAACGTGTTGGCGATTCGGAACTGCATCAGGCTTCAACCGCCACTGGTGCCGCTATCTGATTGGCGATAGCGGAATAGAGGTCTACGCCGACTTCGGGAGCGCGGATCGAGACCACGAGCGCATATCGCGCGGTTCCGTCGTAACGTTCCAGTCGAGGTCTCTTCTTCCACCAACCGAGTGCCGGATAGACCCCGATAACGCCTCTACTCGCGAGATCGGTGGCGCTTCCTCGCCAGATGTCCGAATGGAGGGAGCCCTTGTGTCGGTTCTGCTTTCCGACGATCCAGCGAGGATCATCGCCGCGAATTCGTGTCCGTTCCTCCTCGTCGCGAGCGGCGACATTGATCCGCGCCCGGAAATCCGCCTCCGATTCGGCCGGACGTTTCACGTCATATCTCAGGCCGTGCGACTCGTGATGATTCAATTCGTCCTGTTCCGCCATGCGATAATTCAATTCCCGTGTTCATGCCCTTGCGATTTCATTCGTCCGGAAAGCCGCTGTCCTTCCATCAGCATTCTCCGCACATCTTCCTCCGAGACCTTCTTGCGATCCTCGATCAGCGCCTCCTTCAGGGTCTCGTCCGACGCGCGCACCACTTCCGCGTAACTCAAGCCCACGGACTCGCTGGCGAGCTGCTTCCACGACACGCGGTCGGCAGCCTTGCGTCCCACGCGAGATTCAAGTAGTGAAGCGATACGGTCTTCATCCGGTAGATCGTAGTGCAGGACATCGTCGAAGCGGCGAAACAATGCATGGTCGAGGATTTCTGGGTGATTCGTCGCGGCAACGATGAGACTGTGGGACTCGTCCTGCTCGATCATCTGCAGGAAACTGTTCAGGATGCGTCTGGCTTCGCCGACATCGTTCGTCAGTCCACGCTGCGAACCGATGGCATCGAACTCGTCGAAGAGATAGACGCCCCTCGTGCTGCCGGTCGCTTCGAAGACCTGCCGCAGCTTGGCGGCGGTCTCGCCCATGTACTTGGTGATCAGTCCATCGAGACGCACCTGGAACAGCGGCAGGCCGAGCTCGCCGGCAAGCACCGAGGCCGTCATCGTCTTGCCCGTGCCGGACGGACCCATCAGCAACAGTTTGCGTCGCGGACTGAGGCCATGGGCGAGGATCTGCGGTGCTTGCCTCTGCTCCCTGATGATCCGCTGGAGCTGGCTCGCCAAGGTATCGTCCAGCACCATCACTCCAAGCCGTGTCCTGGGGTAGGTGACGGTCAGCAACCCCGCCAGCTCGCCGCGAGGGCGGCTGATCGGTATCGGCTCGCCGCCGCCTCGCGGGGGCAGTCCGCGGCGGGACTTGGCCTGGTCGATCAGCTCCCTCAACTCCTTGGCAAGCCTCCCATGGCCGAGCTTCGCCTCGTGGGCGGCGACCTGCATCGCCACGGAAAAGAAGCGCTCGTCGTCGCCCTCGACGTGCGACTTCAGCAACGCCTTCAGTTGCTCAGCACTGGCCATCCACCCCACCTCTCCCTCTCGGCGGCGCACGTCATGCCCTGAACACCTTCATCACCTCGTCGCCCAAGTGGTTGATGACCTTGACGGCGATGCGGCCCGACTTCGGCTTGGCGAACGGGCGGGAGATGTCGCTGTGCAGGGTGGTCCAGGCGTCCTGGTTGATCTCGGCCTTGAGTGTCCTCTTCAGCGCCTTGTACGGATCATTGGCGCCGAGGAAGTAGGCGTGGCGGACGAAGAAGCTTTCCTCATTGTAGTCTGTGTCGATGAACCAGCAGGCGATGCCATCGGGGCCGTCGGAGCGGACCTCGCCGGTCTGGGGGTGGAAGACGTCGACACCGTTGACCTTGACTTGGACCTGTCCGTCCGCGGCTTCGAGGATGTCGATGTCGGGCTCTCCGAATATGACGAACAGGTTGCCCTTGCCCGTGTTCCTGAGTTCGTCCGCCATGTGCAAGTCGGCGTTCATGCGCGCCTTCAGCACGGGGATGCGCCCCAGTCTGCCGAACTCCGATGAGTGTGCGTCGTAGTTGAAGGCGCAGGCGATGAGCACGTCGAAGTCGGCATCACCCGCCTCGCGGGCCGCCGCCACCAGATCAGGCCGGGAAACGGTGCCGAACTCCGGCCCAATGAAAACGGCGGCTCGTTTCTCCTGGCCGGAAGCGTCTTCCTGGTCTTCCTGGTCGGAACCGCCTTCGATGTAATGGCCTTGCGCACAGATCAGATGGCCCGGCCAGGGTGTGAGCGAGGTGAAGGTGATCCTGTCTTCCTTGTGGGCCTGCTGCACACCAGCGGTTCCGAGGTTCTCCAGAATCACGCTGGCAAAGTCCGCCACGCTGCCGTAGCTCGCCCGGCCTTCGGCTACGCCTTCGATCAGCTCGTCATTCTCGTCGACGCCGAGCACACGGTGTGGCGACAGGCTCTCCACCGTAAAGGGACCCGCCACCCGCGCTATGCGCTTGTCTTCATACGGTTTGTCGTAAAGGTACTCGAAGTTTGCCTTGGCGGCAATCGAAGCATCGATCTCCTGCTGCCGGGCGATGCGTTGTTCCCACCATTGCCCGTGGGCTGACTTGGCTTCGGCAGGCCAGCTTGCGTCCGCCTCCCTGGGGATCTCCCATTCCTCCCAGTTCTTCTTCAACGCCTTGTTCAGTCCTTCGCGCAGTGGTTGCAGCTTCTCCTGGAAGCTGTCCCAGATGACGTCGATTTCGGTGTTGTTGGCAATGGACCTCAGCGTGATGTGCGGGACGCGCTCGTAAACGAATCCGTGTCGAATGTCGCCTTGAGTTGGTTGGGTTGATGGCGCCGAGCGCGTCAATTCAGCTTCCTTGGCCTGTCCCTCGGGGCTATCCGCAAGCAGGTAGTAGGGGTAGCGAGCGCCCATGACACGAGCACGGGCCAAGGCCAGCGCCACTCGGGAAGTATCAATCGTAATCCAGCGGCGACCCCATTGCTCGGCGACGTAGGCGGTGGTGCCGGAGCCACAGGTGGGGTCCAAGACCAAGTCGCCGGGATCGGTAGTCATTAACAGGCAGCGTTCGATTATCCTGGTCGATGTCTGAACAACATAAACTTTAGGATCTGATCGACTGGTAATGCCACCAGAAACATCCGACCAGAAATTGTCGATGCACAAGACTCTAAAGTCATCGAAGTACTTTCGAAAAGAGATATTTCTCCCTGTCTTTAGCACACGATCTGCCATTATCGTACGTTGCATCCCAACTTCTGAAGTTCGCCATCCTCCTGAGGAAGGGCGATATGTAGCTCCTCGAAAGGACACAGGGAACAAGGTTGTACGCGATGCGGAACGAGACGTAAGTCCCTGGTCTCGAAATAAACGAACTCCCTCAAGTACCTTCCCTTCAAGCAGGTCATCAGTCGAAATTTTAGTTGTGCTTAAGTCTGGAAACCGTCCGGTCTTATATCTAGTAGCACCTTCTCCGCCGGGAATGAGTTCTTGATATAGAGATCGATACTTGATCGTATGCGACTTGCTATACCAAACGAGATAATTCGTCGTGTTGTCAATAGTCTCGGAACCAAGTCCGATTGAAGTTTTGAATGAAATGATACTTACAAAATTACTTTCCCCGAAAATCTCATCCATCACCGCTCGAACCCGATGCACGTTCTCATCCCCAATCTGCACGAAGATGGACCCCGAGTCGGCGAGCAGATCGTGGGCAACGGTAAGCCGGTCACGCAGGTACGTCAGATAGGAGTGAATCCCATCCCGCCAGGTATCCCGAAACGCCTTCACCTGTTCCGGCTCCCGGGTGACGTGATCGGCCTTGCCGTCCTTCACGTCGCGGCTGGTCGTTGACCACTGGAAATTCGAGTTGAACTTGATGCCATAAGGCGGGTCGAGATAAATGCACTGCACCTTCCCGCGCAGACCCTCGCGCTCGGCCAGGGCCGCCATCACCTGCAGGGAGTCGCCCAGGATCATGCGGTTGGACCAGTTGGCATCGTGCCGGTAGAACTCGGTCCTGGCGTTGCCGTCCGGCAGGCCGTTGAAGTCCGCGAACAAATCGGTCTGCTTCTCGTTCGCCTGTTCATCCGCCCGGGAACGGCTCACCAAGTCATCGATCAGTGCCTTGGGATGGACCTTCTCCTGGATGTAGAGCGGCGGCGCATGAACCACCAAGTCGGACCAGTCCCGCGCGTCCTTGCCGCGCCAGACAAGCTGCGGGTCGAGGTCGGGATTGCGGCGTTCGTAGGCGACCCGGACGGGCGACTGCTCCTCCTTCCGCATCACCGACTGATGCTCCGCCGTCGGGATGTTCTTGCGGGTCGCTTCCTCGTGGGTTAACGTTTCCACGGACTTCACAGACTTCCTGGATTTTCTAGCCATTGCCCTTCTCCTTCCCGGGCTCCTCGTACACCACGCCATGCTGCTCGGGAATCGAGCGCAGTCGGGAATCTCGAGTCCATAATTTCAAGCTGTCGCTTGTCTCCACGGTATAAGGCAAGTGAGCGTCGATAAACCCGATTCCGCGGCCCATCAACTTTCGCGTCTCCATGTACCGAAGGACCTGCTCGTTGGTCGGCTCGGTAGCTCTCGGAAGGGCATGCCAATCATTGAGTCTCTTGTCCCTGTTGTCAGATTTCCGCATGCGAGTTCCCCAATCACCAAGCCATGTACGTGAACGTTTCCCGCCTTCAACAATTCGACCAGGTGCGGCTCGTTGCTACGCAGGTGGTCTACCCGGACCGAGGTGTCTACCAGGACGCTCATCGCTCGCTTCGACGTCTTGGTATATCCTTCAGGCAGGGTTCCGAACCGCCAGCTTCAGCCAAACGCAAGGTGCCGGGTTCGCTATCGACACTTGGAAGCGCCGCAATCATCCGATTGAACTCCGATTCCACCTTGCCTTCAAAACCGGACTGAATTTCCCACACATCGGTGAACTCCGCGAAAGCCCAGCGTCCATAGTCTCGGTGGTTGTTCACGCCCGGCACCCAATAGACTTCCATGGTGTTCTTTTTCTCTTTGGCATCCTCCCGCCGGTAGCCCTTGATCTCGACCACCAGGTGCAGCGGATCCTCCTTGCCGTGGCCGTCGTCGACGAGAACGATGAAGTCCGGAACGTAGGTGCGCAGTCCGGAGCCATAGCGGTAGGGCACCTCGAGCCCGAGGTTGTGATTCTTCACATAGGCCAGTACGCGCGGATGGGCTTCGGCCACGCGACAGAATTCGGCCTCCCAGTCGCTGTCGAGGATCGCCCAATTGACGTGGCAACGGCGCGCATCCGTCTCGTAGCGACTGGTCTTGGAGGTGTTGAAATTGACGTGCGCCGTGGAGCCCACAGGGTTGTAGGAATCGAACACGGCCTTGACCGGGCGGGTCCCGATCTCGGCCCGCGTGATGGCCGCGGTGATGCGCTCGCACGCCATGTCGGCCAGTTCTTGGTACATGAGCTGCGCCGGATAGGTGCCGCCCTTGCAGACGAGGCAGGTATCCAGCCACTGCCTGGCAATGCGCTTGAGCTGGCCGAAGAGGTGGAGCTTCGGCTCTTCGCCCGGGTCACGCCATTTGGTGTAGAGCAGCCGCCGGGTGACAAGGAACAGCAGCGTAGAGCGCCGCATGTCCTGCAGGTGCTCAAGGTCGAGGTCGACGTCTTCGCCGATGATTCCGGCGTTCTTCGTTATCGAGGGACCGGTGAGATCCGGTGTGAGCTCGAGCACGAAATCTTCCGTAAACTCGGCCGTCAGTCGTTCCTTCGGAAGCTCGACCCGATAGCCCGCCACCCTCGGGAAGCGGATCTCGAGTTCGTCCCGGTCGGGGCGGATGGCCTTGACTTGAATGGTCTTCCGCGGCGGCTGCGGCGGCGCCACCACCGGCTTCGCCGTGAAGTCGAAGGGGATGCCAAGCACGTCGGCGTACTCGACATTGAACAGGTTCTCCTCGTTCAGGTCATAGGACTGTCGGCGCAGCGCCCTGCCGATGACCTGTTCGCAGAGCAATTGGGTGCCGAACGCGCGCACGCCCAGGACGTGCGTAACGGTATTCGCATCCCATCCTTCGGTGAGCATGGAGACGGACACGACGCAGCGGATCGAATCGCCGAGCCGCCCGGGCTTGCCGACCGTGTTCATGACCTCCCGCAGGAGCTCCTGGTCGGTTACGTTCTCGGCCTGACGGCGGTCTCCGGTGCGCTCGATGATCTCCCGGCGAAAGCGGTCGATCTCGTCCGCGGCCATGTCCCGGAAGTGTTTGTCGAGGGCGTCCCCGGACTCAAGCTGTTCACTGTCTATCAGCAGGGTTCGCGGGCGGGCCAGCCGGTTGCCGTGCTCGTCGAAATTGCGGAACAGCGGCAGTCGACCGTTCTCGAGCGCGGTCGTGCCGGCTTCGTTCTCGCGATGGAACCCCGAGATGAAGTCGTAGACGAGCTTCGAGGTCGAGGTGTTGTTGCACACCACGATAAAGCAGGGCGGCACGCTGATATCGGCCGACTCCCAAAGGTCGAAGGTCTTCCGGTAGTGCCCGTAGAGCGCCTCCAGGGCGGTCTGCAACTCGGCAGGCAGGTTCAGCGGGTCGAGCGTCTTCGCCTTGCCGCGCCCCTTCTTCGGCATCTTCGTGCGGATGTGCTGCCAGAGGTTGCGGAACTTGGGCATGTCGCCGCCCGGGATGTTGTCTGCGACCGGCACGCGCGGCAGCTTGACGATCCCGCACTCGATGGCGTCCATGAGTGAAAAATCGCTCGTGGTCCAGGGAAACAGCGTGCCCTCGGCATAGCCGGAACCCCTCAGGAAGAACGGGGTCGCGGAGAGATCAATCACCCGGGCAAGGCCGAGCTTGCGGCTGACCGCTTCGAGGCCGGAGATCCAGAGCCGGGCCGCCTCCTTGTTCTTCTCGGCCTCTTTCCTGTCGTCTCCCTTCAGATCGCCTTCGAGGTCTTCCCCTGGCTTCTCGCGATAGCAGTGGTGCGCCTCGTCGTTGATCGCGAGGACGTTCTTCATGCCCATCAATTCAGGCATGACCCGCTGGAGCATCTGCCCCTCGGTCTCGACCGTGTCGAGAGCTTTGCCGCGCCCCTGGAGCAGCCGCCGGCCGCCCTTCGACAGTTCGATGCGCTCCCTGCGCTTGAAGGCGTGGTAGTTGGTGATGACGATCTTCGCGCGCTCGAGATCGGGGAGCATGTCGCCCGGCACGAGCTCGCGGCTCTGGTAGTAGCTGTCCGGGTCGTTCGGCAGCAACACCCGCAGACGGTCCCGGATGGTCAGGCCCGGGGTCACGATGAGGAACCCCCGCGTGAAGCGCCTGCTCTGCGGGTGACGGACCGCGTTGACGGTCTGCCAGGCGATCAGCATCGCCATCACGGTGGTCTTGCCGGCGCCCGTCGCGAGCTTGAGCGCCATGCGCATCAGGTCGGGATTGGCCTCGCGGTTGGCATTCGCCAGATGCTCCAGGAACCGCTTGCCGGCGTTCCCCGCGCGAGGCGCCACCTCGGTGAGCCAGACCGCGGTCTCGGCGGCCTCGACCTGGCAGAAGAACGGGCGGATGCCGCTGAATTCGTGGTGCCGCCAGTGCCGGAGCAGCCGGGCCGTCTCCGGAGTGACCCGCCACTGGCTCGGATTCGGCAACCGCCGCCAGCGACCGACCTCCTCGCGAAGGCCGTTGATGATGACGGCGGTGTGGGCGTACTGCTGCTCCTCGGTCGAGAGGCCCCTGCCCTCGTCCAATACCAGCGAGGCCTGCTCGACCGCTCCCCGGCGCCTTCTCGGCTTCGGGATCGGCGTGATGAACTCGGCGCGGCGGCGCGTATCGACGATTTGCCGGGTCGGCTGGCCGGTTCCGTCGAGTTCCCAGTGCCGGCCGGGGCGCTCGTAGGGCGAGTTCAATATCGGCCGTTCGAAGAACGGGTTACCCAAGATCTGCCCCCTTTGCCCTCGCGATCCTGGGCCTTGCCCCATTTCGGCGCCATCTCTCGACCGGCGCCGGAGGACGGCGGAGGCACATCCGCGCCGAACTGCTACGGTAACCCGGAATTTCCGACACTACCGTTGACGGCGAACGCGCTGTTCGCCGGCCATGTCGACGGCGCCGCCGCATGGGTCCGTATCGCCTCGCTCATCGGAACCTGCATGATGAATGACGTCGAACCCTGTACCTTGCTCAAGAGCACGCTGACCAAAATCGCCGGCGGTCGCCCGGAGTGGTGCATTCATGAACTGCTGCCCTGGAACTTCGCGCGTCACGCTGAAGTCAAGGTGGGCCGCTCGCACCGCTAACGAAGCAACACGATGGCAAGTACGGAGGAATGTTGCGAATCGGGAAGCCGATCCTGGCGCCCGACGGCAATGTGTGCCCGCCGGATCCGGCCATCGGGAAGGCAGGGATGAAGTCCGGCCTGGCCGGTCGAAGGCGAACGGAATCATCGTGCGGTCCATGGAACGCTGGCGGGTTTGGAATTCACACTGCACACGACAGGATGGGCATCGACGGGCTTGACCTTGCTGCGCAACTTCATGCGCACGTCATCGGGGTTGAAGGGGCTCGGGCGAAGTCGTGACCTTGTTGCTGGTTGCTCCAAGTGGAATACGACCCGCCATCGGCGCCTGGCCAGGGTTTCTCTCGCAAAACAGCGCTCCTCGGCCGTGTTGGCGCTCTTTGCCGCCGCGGCCAAGCCGGCCAAGGTGTCCCGAACCTTGGTGGATACTTCATCGATAACGTCTATCGCCTTCGTCCGGGGATGGGGCCGATAGTCCTTGATCTCGACGAGCCAGGCAACTTCCCTGGTGAGGCAGATGATGTCGACGGCTTTCGAGCCGCCGGCCACGGACTGGAACTGGTTGCGATAGAAAGCCCATCTGTCGTACCGGGTGGCTTGCAGGCCGCCCGGGAACGAGAACGTAAGCTTTCCTTCCCGTAGTTCCGTCACAGCATGAATGCCTGGACGAAACGATCGGACTGGAGCAGCTCTTCGTCCAGTATGGTTAGTGGGTTTACTTCTGCGATTTCGCCGGCCTGTGATACCCGAACGTCGTTGCCGTCCCGATGCAGCGCAAAGTAGCGGTCTTCGACCGTCTGGAATTCATCCCCGAGGAGGACCTCGAACTCCCGGAGTAGAAACAGGCTGTGCGTCGCGACGAATACCTGGACGCCGGACTCGCAGATACCCAGGATGGCTCTGGCTACCTCGCGAATGAGCTTGGGATTCAGGTTCGCTTCCGGCTCATCCCAGAACAGGCATCCCTGATCGAGCAGGGATCCCGTTGCGATCAGCCGGGCCAGCATGGCGAGCTTGCGCCATCCTTCCGCGACCAGCGGCATCTCCATGTCCCTTGCGCCGAACGGTCCCAGATAAAAGCGGCCACTGCGCTCGATGACGCGCCCGCCCAGTTGATTTTCGAGAGGGTCCAGGAGGTCGGCAACCCTTGTTTGCCTTGGTCCCTTGAGGGTTGGCGCGCCGAGCAGCAGGCAAGTATCCCGCCATGTCTCGTCAAACTCAAGGTGGCGTGTATCGTAGAGGGCTAAGAAACCGGGATAAATGGTCAGGAGTTCTCTGGTGGGAAGGAACACGGGCGGCTTGTCGTGCCACTGGAGCGGGACGTGGTCAACGACGACTTCGGACCGATTCTGGGTAGCGAAATTGAAATCGATGCTCGCTTCTCCTCTCCTGAAGTCGATGGCGATCTCGCAGCGGCTGCGTCCGGGCTGACGGCGCGCCAAGCGGCCAAGTCGGCCCTCGGGGCGAAAGACGTTGACGATTTTCTCGGCGAGACGCGTCTGCAGAACTGTCTTGGTAGGCCGTTCGGACCCTTTCCTGCCTTCATCGGCGCTCGTGGCCATGACAGCGTAGGGGAGCTTCAGCAGGTGGGTCTTGCCCGTGCCGTTCTCCCCGAGGATCACGTTCAAGCCTCCTGCGAAGCGCAGGTCGGCTTCCTCGAAAACCGTGAAGTTCCTGACCATGAGCGACTTGAGCACCGCATCTCCCATCATGAGGCGCGCAGGCAGAGACTAGCATATCACTGTATCAGAATTGAAAGTTTACGTCAGCCCTGCCGAGTGGAGTGTTAGGAGCAAATAGTCTGTCCGGTGTTGTAGCACGTGAGTTGTCCGGTCTGATGGGCACCGAGGAGGTGCCCGATGACCAAAACCGAAGTGCGACAGGAGATCCGGCGGATGAGATTCCAGGAAGCCTACGGGGGCTGGCAGGAACGGCGGCTGACGCAGGAGGAGGAGGCGCGGCTGCTGGGGGTGTGTGAGCGCACGTTCCGGCGCTACGTGGACCGCTGCGAGGACGAGGGGCTCGACGGGTTGCTGGACAAGCGCCTGAGCCAGGTCTCGGCCCGGCGCGCGCCGGTCGACGAGGTGCTGCGCACCGAGACGCTGTACCGCGAGCGCTACGAGGGATGGAACGTCAAGCACTTCTACAGTTTCTACCGTCGCGACCACGCGGGCACTCGCAGCTACACCTGGGTGAAGAACACGTTGCAGCACGCGGGGTTGGTGGCCAAGGCGCCGGGGCGGGGCAAGCACCGCCGGCGTCGCGAGCGTTCACCGCTGCAAGGGATGATGGTGCACCAGGACGGATCGACTCATCAGTGGGTGCCCGGCGCGCACTGGGACCTCATCATCACGCTCGACGATGCGACCAGTGAGCACTACTCGATGTTCTTCGTCGAGGAGGAAGGCACCGCGTCGAGCTTCCGGGGCATGGCCGAGGTCATCGAGCGCTGGGGGTTGCCTTCGAGTGTGTACACCGACCGGGGCAGCCACTACTGGTTCACCCCCCAGGCCGGCGGCAAGGTGGACCGTGAGCGCCCGACGCAGTTCGGGCGCGCGATGCGCCAGCTCGGGGTGGAGATGATCCCGGCGTATTCTCCAGAAGCGCGAGGGCGCTGCGAGCGCATGTTCGCCACCCACCAGGGGCGATTGCCCAAGGAGCTCGCGGCTCGGGGCATCCACACGATCCCCGGCGCGAACCGCTATCTCGCCGAGCACTACCGCGTGGCGTTCAACGAGGAGTTCGCGGTGCCCGCAGCCGAGCCCGGCTCGGCCTTCGTGCCCGTGATCGGCCCTGGGCTCACGGACCTGTTGTGCGAGCATCACGAGCGCACGGTCGGGCGAGACCACTGCGTGAGCTTCCAGGGCAAGTCCCTTCAGCTCCCCGCTCAGGCCCACCGCCGCCACTTCCTCAAGGCGCGGGTGCGGGTGCATCGCTACCCCGATGGACGCTTGGCTGTGTTCCACGGGCCGCGCAAGCTCGCCGACTACGAACCCGATGGCTCCCGGGTGATCGACCTCCCCACCGCGCAGCACGATCCCCGCGCCCGCCGCGGTGCGGCTCGGTGAGGGGTCCTGTGGATTTGTGGACGAGTCCCCTCCGGGGACCGGCGCGAGCCCTGCGGGCCGTGTGGGCAAGGCGTGGGCAACGCGCCCGCGTTGCCCACGCCTTGCCCACACTCTCGCGCCTCTCGCCCACAAGCTCCACAGGACCAACCACCAGTGATTCAGAGAAGAACAACCGGACAACCCTTGTGCTACAAAACCGGACAGTTCTATTTGTTGCCAACACCTGCCGAGTGGAGTCGATCCCCCTTTGTAGACAACCTGACACTGTGCAGAGGAGGTGTTCACAATGACGAGGACTCATCCACCGTACGCGCCGAAGTACCGGCCCCGGATGGTCGAACCGGTTCGGGTGGGCGGAAATCGTCGCCGCACGAGGGTCTGCCGGTGAATAGTCAAAAGCATCGATCTCGGCGGGGGCGTCAGCCCTGGCCCCGGGCGGAGCCGGGCTTCGCCACCCGCCCCGCGAAGGCGCGCGCGCCGGCCGCGACGAAGTCGTTCGCGTGGGTGTACAGGAAACGGACGCCCTTCGCCACGTAGTCGGCCACGTTCTCGTCGTCGATCAGAATCCCCACGTGGCGTCCCGCCGCGCGGGCTCTCTCGATCACCTGGTCCATCACCCGCTGCACCTCGGGGGCCCGGAAGTTGCCCCCGTGCCCCATGCTCTTGGCGAGGTCCACGGGACCGATGAAGTAGACGTCGATTCCGTCCACGGCAAGAAAGCCGTCAAGCTCCTCGACCGCGGTGACGGTCTCGATCTGAACGGACACGAACTTGCCGGACGGGTCCCGCGGGAAGCAGTACCGGACCGACTCGACAACCCCCGCTGCGTCGGCCGCCCGGTCCACCCTCGGCACCACCACGCCGTCCACGCCCCGGAAGAGGTACCGCTCGAGCACCCAGTCGGCGGGGCTGAACACCCGTACCACGCTCGCCATGGAGTGCAGGCGCGCGGCGCGGGCCATGTTCTCCACCGACTCGACGTCGGGGCTCCCCTGCTCGCAGTCGATGAAGACGATGTCGATCGGCTGCCTGGCGAGCACCTCGACAAAGCTCGCGGACGGGTGGTCCGCGTTCACGACGACGAGCGGTTCGTCGCGCGCGAGCTTTGCGCGCAGGCGTTCGACGGGGGTCGGACTCTCCCGCCCCGGATTCGAATGCGATGCCATGTGCCGACCTCCACCACTGTCCCGCCGAGGCCCCGCATTCTGCCTCCCCGGAGGGCGAATGCAATCGTCTTCCGTGCGCTGACCACCGCGGCAGCCCCGGCGCACCGGAGCTACGACCGGAACCGCGCTCGGACCCGCCAATGACGTGAGCTTCCCGTTCGGCTGCATCCACGGGGCCCACGGGACCCCCGAGGGCACGAATGAGGTCGCTCCCGCCAACCCGGTGCGGATGATCGGCCAGCGTGGGATA
This sequence comes from Gammaproteobacteria bacterium, assembly GCA_965214795.1. Classification (GTDB taxonomy): domain Bacteria; phylum Pseudomonadota; class Gammaproteobacteria; order HK1; family HK1; genus JAJDXW01. The sequence continues at coordinate 488,618 of OZ243976.1, forward strand.
GCCCTGGTGCGAGGCCGGAACTGCAGCCGGAATTGCTTTTCTCCGGCGTTGTATGGTGATAGTCTGCCGCTGGATTTCTGACAGATCAAGCTTGCGATGAACATCGGCAACCCGGATCGGGCGTTCGCATTCCGAGCCCTGCCCAGCGCCGAAGGAGGGCTCGCGCGGCCCGAGTTCATCATCGGCAACCCGATCGGAGTGCACCCGCGGGCGTTGCTCGACTGCGGCCGGCTCCCCGAGGCGTTGCGCGAGCGGGCCGCAGGATACGAGGATCCGGAGTCGTTCTTCGTCGAGAAGCTGGTGGAGGGCATGGCGACGATCGCGATGGGGGAGGGGATCGACAGCGTGTCGCGGAATCCCGACTCGGGGGTGGAGACGCGGCTGTATCTCGGGGGCGAGAGCGCTGACCGAAGGCGCCCCCACACGTGCATGACGGTGCGACAGGCCCGCGATTCCGCAAGACCACCGCCGAAGCTGGAGTGATTCCGATGGAATTCGAAGAGATGGAACTCGAAAGGACCAGGAAGGTGCCGGTTGAGCGGCTTCGGCTGGATCGTCGGAATCCGCGCCTGATCGGCGAGGACGGTAACGCGTCCGATGAAGCGATTGTCGCCCAATTCTACCGCGCTGCGGAACTCGACGAGCTGCTCCAGTCGATTGCCGCCAACGGGTACATGGACATCGAGCCGTTGATCGTCATGGATGGCCCCGATGCCGGGAGCGGCGAGTTGATCGTCCTGGAAGGCAACCGGCGGCTTGCGGCGCTGCGTTTGCTGCGCGAGCCGGGATTGGCCCGCAGGATCACGGCATCGGAATGCGTGCGTATTCCAATCCCGCCTGCCGCCGACTCGGTGCGAGCAACCCTCGACGAGGTGTCGGTATATCCGGTGGCCGACCGCGAGAGTGCTCGTGCCTTCATAGGCTTCAAGCACATCAACGGCCCGGCGAAGTGGGACGCATATGCCAAGGCCCGGTTTGCGGCGGAGTGGTACAAGGACGGGCGCCCCGCGGGCGGTCTGGCGGATATCGCCAGAGCCATTGGCGACAAGCACGACACCATCAAGCGGATGGTGTCCGCGATCTACGTGCTGGACCAGGCCAGTACCGAAGGCTTGTTCGATATCGAGGACCGCCATACCCGGAAACTCAACTTCTCCCATCTCTACACGGCGCTTTCGCGTTCTCAGTACATGGAATACCTGGGTCTCGGCACCGGGTGGGCACGTCATGACCCCGAGCCGAACCAGGTACCCCGCGAGAAACGGGAGGAGCTTCGGAAGGTGCTTGTCTGGATCTACGGATCCAGACAAGATGACGTGCGGCCGGTAGTGCAATCCCAGAATCCCGACATCAAGCGTCTCGGCGAGGTGCTCGCGCATGCCCAAGGGCGCCACCTGCTGGAGGCAACGGGCAATCTCGACGTCGCCCACGCCAGCACCGAGCCTGTGGACAGACGTTTCACAGCATCGCTTATTCGTGCGCGTGACAACCTTAGCGACGCCGCTGGCTCGCTCAAAGCCTATGACGGACGCGACCAGTCGCTGCTCGACATCGCGGAGGACGTCAAGGAGACGGCGGAGACCGTGTACGGCCGCATGCTCAAAAAGCGACGGGAAGCGGGTGACATGGAATGACGGGCTCCCTTTGCTTTCCCCTCGATGAGGTAACGGGCGCATCGACAGACTTCGATCGCGCGGCGGATTATCTGGAACTCACCGCGTTCTTTTCGGACGACTTCACGGCGCTTGTATCGGACTTGGCCAACCAGGCGGGCATTGGTGCCGCGGACGCCCCTGCCGACCTGGACAAGGAGATGCAAGGCGGCGAGGAGGACCTCGTTTCGAGTACCGTCACGCGCCTCGAGAATCGGCGCGAGACGCTGGGCCCGTCTGCGTATCCGTTCGATCTCGATACCCGAGGCGAAATTCTCAAGTGCAACCTGGCCCAGGGCTCTCTCGGCCACGCGGCGTACATTCTGAGCCTCGTTCTCTCGAATCTTCGGTCGGTCTCGCCGATCCTCGTCGGTTCCTGCCTGCACCCCGATGAACCGGAAACCAGGCGGCTCAGAGAATTTTTCCAGTACTTCGCAACAGCCGCCCTGGCGTCCGATATCCAGGGCAGTGCATGGTCATTCGGATTCCCGCGGCCGGGCGGAACGGGGTTCCTGGATAAGCTGAAGCAAATCTGGCAGACGCTGGACGACGGCTCCGTCGAGCGGCAGCCAGGAGCACCCCGACGACCGAAGGACGATCAGGTCGATGTCTTCGCGGCACGCCCGCATCCGGATCGGCTGCCTGGGTTCCCGCTGGCCGCGGCGCAGGTTGCGACCGGGGCGGATGCGAGAGCCAAATCTCTGAAGGGTCACCTCTATGCGTTCAAGAGTCGGTGGTTCGCACGGCAGCCGGTGACGGAGTTCCTCGTGTACACGGTCGTTCCGTTCGCGAGGGCCCACGACCAGTTCCTCGACGATGTTCGTGTCATGGGAAACGTACTCCACCGTCTGCGCGTACCTCGCCGCGTCGCGGAGGCGGCCCGATTGGTGAAGGCAGGCGAGACGATTGAGGGGTATGATCGGCTGGCGGAGGCCGCGCGGTGGGTCGCGGACTATCAGGGTCGAGCGAGGACGATGTCATGAGACATCGATTTCATTCGATCTGTCCGTATTTCGCCATGTTCCCGGAGACCTTCGTCGAGAAGCATCTCGCCGCGAGTCCGCATCGAGGCGTCGTCTTCGATCCCTTCTGCGGACGGGGCACTGCGGTGTTTCAGGCGCTTCTGCAGAATCGAGATGCGGCCGGCTGCGATGTAAACCCGGTGGCAGTATGTATCTCCGGCGCAAAATGTGACCCACCTGGGCAGTCCGAGGTCGAAGCGCGCCTGGCGAAACTGCGCCGGGGATTCTGCGCGACCGACGAGAGGGAGTGGGATGAGGCGTACCCAGAGTTCTTCGGGCTCTGTTTTCACCGCGACACGCTACCGCAGATTCTCTATCTGAGGTCAGTGCTCGATTGGCGGTGCCGAAAGGATGACCGGTTCATCGCCGCGCTCTGCCTGGGTGCGTTGCATGGCGAATCCCATCGGTCGCCAAACTGTTTCAGCAACCGCATGCCGCGTACCATCAGCACGAAACCCGGCTATTCGGTGCGCTGGTGGCAAGAGAAAGGGTACCTGCCGCCGTCGCGCAACGTGTTCGATATTCTCGAACGGATGATCGAGTATCGGTTCCGAACCCGTCCTCCCGAGAGAGGCGGCAGCGTGACCGAAGCGGATGCGCGGCGGTCCGGGGATGCATTTCCGAGACTGAGGGGTCGCGTCACCGACGTCATCACCTCGCCGCCCTATCTCGATACAACGAACTACCGCGAGGATCAGTGGCTGCGTCTGTGGTTTCTCGGCGGCAAGCCCCTGACTACCTACGACCGCGGTGATGATCGGCACTACAGCAAGGACATGTACTGGGAGTTCCTGCAGGCGTCCTGGAAAGGCCTCGCTCCGTTGCTGGCCGAACGGGTGCGGTTGGTCGTCCGTATCGGCGGGCGTCGCTTGTGCAAGGACGAGCTTCGCGATGGACTCCTGCATTCGTTGTCGGACGGCTTGAACCGAAGGGTGCGACTCGCTGACACCGGTATCAGCTCGAAGGTCGGCAACACGCAGGCGAATGTATTTCGGGGAGCGAAGACATCGCAGATCACCGAGCATGATTTCTCATTTACCGCATAGGGTGAGGCGGCCTCGCCGGAATCTGTCAACGACATCGAGACACCGGTAGTCACGATTCAGTGAGCACTGTGCGGTATTGTTGCCGCGGTCGGTGGGTTGTTCCGGGCCTCTTCGGGGAGGGCCTGGGGCTTTGGGGATGCGTGAACGAAGCGTTCCGGGCGCTGCGACCCTGCCACGCGCAGCGTGCGTTCGCCATGCCCACCCGGATAGCGGAGCCGATGAGCGCCCGCCGCGCGCATGGCTGAGACGCGATTCCGCGAAGATGCCGGCCGACGGCACGCTGCTCGACGACGACGACGAGTCGTCCTACAAGTTGATGGAACGATGCGCCCTGAACGAGCTCCGGGCCAACGGGACGACAGCATGACGGCGCTCTCTCCCGAACCCGGCCGACCCGAGCCCGGCCGGGTCGCCCTGGTTCGCCAGCGCCGCTACCTCGTCGAGAACGTGACGCCGCCTCCGTCACCCGGTGAAGCCAGGCTCGTCGATCTTTCCTGCCTCGACGACGACGCGCAGGGCGAACCGTTGTCGGTGCTGTGGGAGCACGAGCTCGACGCCCACGTGCTCGAGGACGACGGCTGGTCCGCCGTGGCCGACAAGGGCTTCGACGATCCGGCGCTGTTCGCCGCCTATCTCCGCACGGTGTCGTGGAACTGCGTGACGGCGACCGACCCGAATCTTTTCCAAGCGCCCTTCCGCGCCGGCATCCGCATCGACGCCTACCAGCTCGACCCGCTGCGCAAGGCGCTTCGGCTGCCGCGGGTCAACCTGTTCATTGCCGACGACGTCGGGCTCGGCAAGACCGTCGAGGCCGGTCTCATCGCCCGCGAGCTGCTGTTGCGCCGCCGCATCGACCGGATCGTCGTCGCGTGCCCTCCCGCGATGCTCGACCAGTGGCAAGACGAGATGGAGGCGCGTTTCGGCCTCGCATTCACCATTCTCGACCGAGCCTACGTCGCGCGGATGCGCCGCGAGCGCGGTTTCTCGGTCAATCCCTGGACCACCCACTCCCGCTTCCTGATCTCCCATCGCCTGCTTGTCGACGAGACCTACGCCTCGGGTCTGCGCGACTGGCTTGGAGCGTTCGCGCCGCAAACCCTCCTGATCCTCGACGAGGCGCACAACGCCGCACCCGCGAGCAGCGCACGCTACGCCATCGACTCGCAGATCACCCGCGCGATCCGCGACCTCGCGCCCCGGTTCGAACACCGCCTGTTCCTGTCCGCGACGCCACACAACGGGCACTCGAACAGCTTCTCCGCCCTGCTCGAAATTCTCGACCCGCAGCGATTCTGTCGGGGGGTCCGCGTGCTCAAGGGTCAGCTCGACGAGGTGCTGGTGCGGCGCCTCAAGTCCGACATCCGGGCGCTCGGGGGCGGCTTTCCCAGGCGCACCGTGGTCCCGGTCGAGATCGGCGGGCTGCCGCCGGATGCGCCCGAGCTCGTCTTGCCGAGGATGCTCGACGCCTACCGGCTGGAGCGCGAGAAGCGGCTCAGGTACGAATCGCGGTCTCGGCAAACCGCCGGTGCGCTTGTCGTCGGCGGAAGAAATAGTTGACGCTGACCACGGTGGCGCTTGACGGCGGTGTTGGCGTAGGCGTCGAGGCGGGTGGAGGTGCCTGCGGGCTTGGCATCGTGGACGACCTCGATGGGACGCGAAGGCGGTGCGTCGGGGTCGTAGCGCAAGGTGACGGATTGGCCGACGAGCACGGCGTGGACCTCGTAGAGCCGACCGTGGAGGCTGACGGTGCGGTCTTTCATCACGCAGCGTTTGGCCTCGAAGAGGAAGAGGTCGTCGAGGTCAAGGCGGTGGTCGGGGGAGCGCACGTTGTGGGCGCTGAGCACCCATGGGTCGATCAGGTTGGCGTTGCCTGGAAGAACTGCTATGATTGGCATAATCACACACCCTTGACAGATGGCCACGCAACCACGACACTACGATCCAAGTTCTGATCTGGAGGATGTCCAGGTGGCGAAAAAACCGACGATCCACGAGCTAGAGCAGCTTCTGGAGTCCGAAGAGGACACGCCGATCGAAATCCTGCCGAACGGGGAGATCCGCGCTCGGGGAGGGAGCGATGCGGCGGAACGGGACTTCAAGAAGCCCCTGACGATGCGAGAGGACTTGGGCGGGGAGTACCACTGTGGGAGTCCGCGAGCATGAATGTGGCGAGAGTGCGCCGCGAGATCGCAGATGCTGGCCAGTACTTCGACTACGTGGAGGGTCACCCGACCGTTGATGGAGGCGTGATGGCCCTGATCGCCTTGGAGACAAGCAGGCACGTATACACGATGTCCGTCTCCTTCCCGGACAACTATCCGAACAGGATGCCGGAAGTGCACGTGAGGAGGCCAATATTGCGGCCATCACCGCACAGGTATCCGAACAACAGGATCTGCTTCTTGCATCCGCACATGTGGAACCCCGGACGCCACGACCTGACGTTCGTGATTCAGCGAGCGGCAAAGTGGCTGGCGAAGTACGAGGTCTACCAGCAGACAGGCACTTGGCCTGGTGCCGGGATAGCGCACTAGTCCGATGCATATTGAGTTCAAGCCGTTGTCGATGATGGCCTTGCGCAGCAGGCCGGGTGAGGTGCTCGATGCGGTCTCCCGGGGAGGTACCTCGTTCCTCATTGAGCGAAACGGGCAACAGATGGCCTGTCTCGTGCCGATCTCGTGCTTTCTTCCAGACATTCAGACGTCCCGCATGACGGCGGAACTCGACAGAATCGTCGATTCGAACGAGCACTGCCGGGTCGCGATCAGCGACGAGCGGGAGATACAGCTTATTTTCCACGAGTTCAGTGGCGAGACTCGCGTCGAGGTGACGGTGACGCTGCCGCACGGTTATCCGAACAAGGCGCCAGTGGTTTCCGCAGCCCCGATCGAGGATGGATGCCCGCACCGGTGGTCAGACGGAACGCTTTGCGTCTACGGCGCCATAGCGGTGTGGAACCCAGGGAAGCACGACGTGATGCACACGGTCGCCCTGTTCAGGCGGTGGATGCAGCACTACTCGGCTTGGCGGCAGACGGGGAAATGGCCAACGGAGGGGACAGAGGCATGACGAACCGACTCTTTGCGAGGATCGAGGCTCTGTTCGACGTCGACGTTTTCGATGACCTTGGGGTCATGGTCGCGGGGTGCGGCTCGGGAGGTAGTCAAGTAGCGCAGCAACTGGTCATGTCAGGGGTGAAGCGATTCACCCTTGTGGACAATGGCGAACTCGAGGTCGAGAACGTCATTCGACATGTCTGCGGGTCCCGGTACCTTGGCTGGCGCAAGACCGCGGCGCTTGCTGATTTGTTGAAGGATCGCAACCCGCAAGTAGAGATCCGAGAGTTCGATGAAGACCTCCTTGGATGGGGAGGACTGGAGCAGCAGGTCGAGAAGGCGAGCGTTGTGGTCGTCGGGACGGACAACGAACCGACTCGGTATCGGCTGAACGAGGTTTGTGTGGGGACACGGACACCGTTCACCGTTGGTCGCGTCTTTACGCGGGGAATCGGGGGCGAGGTGTACTCCTACCGGCCCGGGACCGGTGGATGCTTGGCATGCCTTGAGCGGCTTCTTGAGCGAAGCCAATACCGGGACGGTGTGCGGGAGATCGACTTGGTCTCGGAGGACGAGCGGCAGAAGGTGTACGACCTGGAAATCAGGGAGATCAAGGACTCCCCTGGCTTGGCGGTCGATATCGGGTTCATCGCAGCCTTCCACACCCGGTTTACCTTGGACGTACTGGGCGACGAGGCGGCCTCGCGACCGAAGTTCATGACGCCCATCGATCACAACTACTTGGTGTGGGGGAATAGAGCTGTACATCCGTTCTCGAGGAATTTCGAACTGCAGCGCATGAAGCTGCCACCCCAGGATGGATGCTTGGTTTGTGGAGGACAAAATGAAGACGAAACGTAAAGTGCGGGCGATACACGTGGAGATTCCAGGGGAAGCCCTGGAGAGTGTCTTCGAGGAGTGCGATCGCTATGACCACGACGAGACGGGGGGCCGGGTGGTCGGCCATTTCTTCGAGGATCGCGGGAGGTTGGTGGTGCGGGTAGCAGGGGTGATTGAGCCGGGCCCAAACGCCAAACGCACGAGTACTAGCTTTTTTCAGGACGGTGACTACCAGACTGAGGTCTTCCGGTGCCTCGAAGCGAAGGACCCGTCGATCGAGCATCTTGGCAACTGGCATACCCATCACGTAAACGGCTATCCAACGCTGAGCACCGGTGATGTGGCCACCTACCGCCGGATTGTGAACCATCACCTCCACAACTTGGACTTCTTCTACGCTTTGCTTGTGACGAACAGGAATGTAGAACGCATCGGCCTGGACCGATATGCGATCCGGCACTACGTGCTGTTTCGCGGCGAAGATGATGTCCACGAAGTTCAACCGGCAGATGTCCGGGTGACGGACGGACCGAGGGTTTGGCCACGGAGGGTTGACGATCCCAGACGTGCTCTTGGTCCCGGTGATGCCGAGGGCGATGGGACGCCTCGAACGGTGGAAGTCCGGGCGCGTGACCAAGGTGTTCTAGGAATCCTGTGCCCCTCGATGGAGCCGCGGTTGTCGAGCCGAACGGGAACGTTCTTCTGGAAGGGGTCGCTACCACTGATCGATGGAACGGCGTTGGAGATCAAAGTCGCCGAAGTCGAAGACGATGACGGACTGCTTTACTACCCAGTCATCTCAAACGCGTCCGACGACGTGGCCAAGTTGTGTGAGACGCCCTTCCCGAGTGCGTCCCATGCAGTTCGTGCGCTGGAGTCGCGGATGAATCGCGAAATCTACGAGTCCGCGACAAGGCGGTGAGGGTGCAAGAATGGAAGTGTTGACGCTGTACGTCGGGCAAGGGAATTTTGCTGTTGTCCGCCATGGTTCGCAGGCGATTGCGGTGGACACCCGGTGGCTTGCTGATTGTTCAGACGATATTGAGGCGACGGTAAGCCGCTTTCTGCAGCAGCGGGAATTGGCGGGCGTTGTACTGACTGGTCTCGATGACGATCACGCCGATCCTGTCGGGCTCGACTGGCTTCTCGAGAACTACACGCCCAACTGGGTGATGTACCCAAAGCACTACAAGGATACCGAGAACGCAAAGAAGGTGTTCAACGTGGTCCGCAAGCACAAGCAACGTCGGAAGAACACCCGTAACCCGCTTGAGCGCGTTCCAGTGCGGCTTGATCGCTTGGAATCCCGATATCTCGATGATCTGTCGGAGGCCTTCCAGCTAGAGCTATTCTCGCCGCACATCGAGGACATGGATAACTCGAACAACTGCAGCATCGTGCTGAAAATCGAAGGAATTGGTCCAGAAGGATTTGCATATCTCGTCACGGGGGACACGGAAAACACCCGATGGGACCGGATTGTGGAGCTATTCGATGATGCGTTGGGCGCTGACGTGCTGGCAGCCCCGCATCACGGATCGAAAAACGCCGCGCACCCGGGGATGGCTTTGGCGGTGATGCCGAACACGGTGCTGATCAGTGCGGGCGTTTACAATCAATACGGTCACCCGGACCAAAAGGCGGTGGAGCTCTATCTGCGTGTGGCTGACCACGTATTCAAGACCAACATTCGTAGCGGCGTCTCATGGCTCACGAAACGAGTCGGCAACAACTTTCTGACACGGCGCGTGGCGTAGCGGCACGGACTGAATACTGTATCGATTCCCCTAACGATGCTTCTATCTCTTCGATTCGGGAGCCGTCTTGACAGCTAGCCGGATGTGATCATGATCGTCGGTACTGAGGACTCGTTCGCCTGGTATGCCATGAAGGTCTGTCGGGAATGAGGATCGCGCTCGCCTTGTCCGGTGGTGGTGTGCGAGCCGCGGTATTTCACTGCGGTGTCCTCCAGCGCTTGGCCCTTGACGGACTGCTGGAGCGGACGACGTTCGTGTCTACCGTCTCCGGAGGGAGCCTAATCACGGGACTCATCGTTTGCCGGAACAGGCACCGGTGGCCAACCAGCGAGGAGTTTCTCCACACGGTCTTGCCGGAGGTTGCTGAGTGTCTGACAACGGCTACTCTTCAGTGGTCATATGGCTGGAGGTCACTTGCCCTTCCCTGGCGTCTGGCTCATGGACGCGCGCATATTCTTGCCAAGCAACTCGAAACGCAATGGGGTATCTCCGGCTCAATGCAGAGGTTGCCGTCCGAGCCTCGGTGGTTCATCAACACGACCTGCTACGAAACAGGGAAGAGCTGGCGCTTTAGCCAGCCTCGCATGGGGGATTACCTGACCCACTATGTGCTTGAGCCGGATGTACCGATCTCCGACGCCGTCGCCGCTTCAGCGGCGGTGCCAGGGGTCATTGGCCCACTCGTCGTTCGGCCCGATCGCTATCAATGGAATCGCTACGAGGGTCGAGAGCTGGTGCCAACCTCGACCCCTCTGAAGCGATATGAGCTTTGGGATGGCGGGGTCTATGACAACCTCGGAGTCGAGCCCCTGTTCAAATCAGGTTGTGGCTACCGCGATGGTTTTGACCTTCTGCTAGTGAGTGATGCTTCGGCGCCCTTGGGCCTTGATCCCCGGACGCTCAAGCACAGGATCAAGCCTTGGCATCGTACCATTCGCTTGATCGATGTCGCCACCGACCAAGTCCGGGGACTGCGGGCACGGGCCATTGTTACGCATTTCATGCGCAACGAAGGTGAGGGAGCCTACTTCAAGATCGGAAATACGGTCGAGCAGATCTACGCGGCGGCGAACTCCTCGGCCCCAGAAGGAGCATACGCGAGTCAGGACGAAGTCGAACGTGTCGCGACTTTTTCGACCACCTTGCGGCGTTTGACACCCTCGGAGTTTAAGCGCCTTCGCCGACATGGGTTCGAAGTTGCAGATGCAACTTTGGCAACGCGTCTATCCGATCATTTTGCGCATCGCGAATTCCCGGCATGACCGCATTGGTCGGTTCGGTCAATATGCGAGTTGCTCTTGATGAACACGACGGATGCACACTCGGTTCAGGAGGAGCCACTCGATGAATTCCTCGACCAGACCATGGAAACGTAATAACACGTCTACGGAGGCTTTTCTGTGAGCATCGTCCACTCCTATGCAGTCGGCAACGGTGACATGTTTTCGATTCGCCATGATTCGGATAACTGTACACTCATTGATTGTAACATTTCCAAAGAAAACAAAGAGGTCTTGTTGAAAGTAATCGATGCACAACGAAAAGGAAAGGGAATTCTACGATTCATATCAACCCATCCAGACCAAGACCACCTAATGGGCTTGGTAGAGCTGGATGACCACATCAATATCTTGAACTTCTATGTTGTGAAGAATAGTGCCACAAAGGAGGACGGAACCGAGGACTTCAAACGCTACAAGAAACTGCACGATGGCGACAGGGCATTCAATATCTATAGAGGTTGCACCAGAAGATGGATGAATCTAGAGAATAATGAGCGCGGCTCGTCCGGAATCAATATCTGTTGGCCTATTGTCTCGAACGAGCATTTCAAGACCGCACTAGAGGACGCTGCCGAGGGGAAGAGCCCCAATAATATTTCACCCGTGATTACCTATTCCCTCAACGAAGGTGTCACGATGGCTTGGTTTGGCGATCTTGAGACTGATTTCATGGAGAAGATCAAGGACGAGATGACGTGGCCCAGCGTGGATATTTTGTTCGCCCCACATCATGGACGGGAGAACGGAAAGATCCCCAAGTTAATTCTCGAAGAAGTGGACCCCAAGATTATAGTGATTGGTGAGGCACCTTCCAAGAATCTGAACTATTACCGGAACTACAGCACCATTACGCAGAATTCTGCGGGATCCATTTATTTTGAATGTGTTACGCATTGGGTCCATATTTACGTTGAAAATCCAAACTATACTGTCGATTTTCTTGAGGACGAAGGAGCGGGCGCCTACACCAACTACATTGGTTCACTCTCCGTATGATCATGGTTGGTTGAGAATTTCAGAGCACACATTGCCCCAAGTCGCACGTAGGCGGGCATTCTGAGCCGTGGTTGTGGGATCGAGTTCAAGGTGGTGGCGGGTCGTGGCGGTGGTGGCCGAGGTCTGAGCACATGGGCACATCGGCGAACAGCGATTTCCACATCCGCGGAGTGAGTTCGATGGCTCGCTTGGCCGGGTGCACGCTGATGCGCTGGAGCACATCGACCAAGTAGGTATAGGCATTGATCTCGTGCAGCCGACCCGTCACCAGCAGGCTCTGGATGATGTCACCCCGTTTTGCACCGACCCGAAGTGAACAGCCAATTTTGCTTCCCCAGAGGAATCGGCCGTAGCGCCCGTTCTAGTGTAGTGTCCTTAACAAAATAGTGGTTAAGATGTTGCATGCAGCGCCGCCCAACCCCGCTGGATTTTTTCGACGATCTCCTCCACCATCTTTGTCCACACCAGAGGGCGTGAGTTTTCGTTGTAGCTATGCAAATACTCGCGCAGGCACTTCTCCATATGTGGCACTGAGGTGAACACACCACGACAAATCTGCTTGTGCGTGAGAATGGCGAAGAACCACTCCACCAAGTTGATCCATGAGGCGCTCGTCGGGGTGAAGTGCAGGAAGATGCGCTTCTTGCTTTCGATCCAAGCGAGCACCTTCTCGTTTTTGTGCGTCACGTAGTTGTCCATGTTGGCGGCTGCGTAAAGGTGCGCATAAATGGTGGACATCGGTGCGGAGCTGTGACGATCAACGGCGTCGGTGACAGTTCAGAAAGGGGGGTCGGTGTCTGACCACAGGTCGGGTTGTCGCTCGTCGGTAGAACGGTTCGGAGTAATGGTTCTCCATAGCTTTTCCCAGATCGCGACCTCGGCATCCCCTCCGGTCAGAAAACGGCACTTGTCTCCGATCCCGTCGCCCGCCAGCGAGAACCGCAAGATCGTGCTCGAGTTGTTCTTCGACAAGACCTCCTCGTCGTCGTCATCGTCGATCGGCAGCGGCGCGAGCAGAAGGGCGGTCATCGAGTCATCACGTTGCCCGTTGACTTTCGAGAACTGATGATCCACGGGCACCAGGATCCTTTCGAGATCATCCGTCTTGCCGTCCTCGTCCTCGCCGAGGATGAGGATGCGATCGCCGTTGCCCACATTCCGCGGCATGCCCCGAAACATCCGTACGCGGCGCCGCGCCTCGGCGTTGAACGCTCTTGCGTCCTCGCAGAGCACGTGCCGCCGTGAGGCGCGCCGGAACACCATCGGCGACGACCAGATCTCCCGGATCAGTATCTGGTCTGCCGACTTCGACCATTCGTCGGGCGGCCCGAGGTGGAAGTGTCTGCGTAAACCCCGACAGTGATCCTCGTCCGGGTGGCTGATCAGCAGCGCATCGACGTAGCACCGTCCCGCGGCGTCGCGAGACAGCTTGTCGCGAAGCCCCGCGGCGACATCGGGAGCATCGCCATCGGGATCATCCGCATCAGCACGAATGTTCATGTCTATCAATATGCTATGTCCTCCGTCGGTCCGCACGAGCGTCATGTCGCCGTTGCCGACGGGGAAGAACGAGAGGTAAGCGGTCATTGTCTCAGTCTCCGGCCCGCGATACGGGTTCGTGCATCGACATGAGGTCGTCGCAGGCGACTTTCAACCCCGGTATTTGACAAATTATGTCTCCATCTGTAATTTTATCAACTCCAGAGAGGGAGGTGCAATATGACTGTAGGACAACGCATTCGGGTGTCTCGCCGTGCCTGTGGCCTTTCCCTGCGCGATCTCGAAGCCCGGATCGACAACCGCGTGACGGCACAGGCGATCAGCAAGTACGAACGCGACGAGTCCATGCCCAGCTCGGGCGTGCTCATCGCGCTCTCCGATGCGCTCGGCGTCCCCGTCGACTACTTGGCCAGCGACAGCGACATTCGCCTCGAGGCCATCGATTTCCGCAAGAAGCGGCTCACCAGCCGGCGCGAGGAGGCGCAAGTCGAAGCCCGTGTCCTGCACCTGCTCGAGCGCTATCTGACGGTGGAGGAGATCCTCGCCCTGCCCACCGTCTGGGACATGCCGCGCGAAGCCCCGTGGCCCGTACTGCGCGATCCGGCCGAAGCCGAGCACGCTGCGCTTGGGCTCCGTGGCCACTGGGGTCTCGGGCTCGATCCCATCCCCAATCTCGTCGATCTCTTTGAGGAGCGCGGTATCAAGGTCCTCGCGATGTCCCTCGCCAACATCGACGGTCTCACCGCACGAGTGCGCCGCGAAGACAGGAGCGTCGCGTCGGTCGTCGTCGTCAATCGCAACGACTGGGGCGAACGCCAGCGCTTCACGCTTGCACACGAGCTCGGCCACATGGCCCTTGAGACCGCGTCGAAGATCGACGACGAGAAGGCCGCTCATCGCTTCGCCAGCGCGTTCCTTATGCCGGCCGAGACCCTTCGGGCCGAGATCGGCAAGCACCGCAAGTCCATGGGCTGGGGCGAGCTCTTCGATCTCAAGCGCATCTTCGGGGTGAGCGTGCAGGCGCTCACCTACCGCTGCAAGGACCTCGGGATCTTCGGCCCGCCGCTCGTTCGATTCCTCTTCAACGAGTTCACCCGGCGCGGCTGGCGCAGCCCGCCGTACAGAGAGCCGGGAGCCATGCCCGGCGAACGCCCCCTGCGCTTCGAGCGCCTGTGCTTCCGCGCCCTGGCCGAGGGGGCGATCTCCGAAGCCAAGGCCGCCGAGTTGCTCGGACACTCGGTGCACGATCTCAACCGCCGGATGGACGAACCCCCCGGCGTCGAGGCCTCCGCCGGAGCCTGAGCATCGTGAAGGTTCTCGTTTCGGACACGTCCCTCCTGATCGACCTCGAGCGAGGCTCTCTCATTGAGTCGGCTTTTCGCTTGCCCTTCGAGTTCATCGTTCCTGACCTGCTCTACGAACGCGAACTCAAGGACTACGGGGGCGCGGATTTCGTCCGCCTCGGGCTTCGTGTCGAGGAGCTCGACGGCAAGGCGGTCGCGGTTGCCCTCGGCTACCGCCACAGGCGCCGATCCCTTCCGCTTCCCGACAGCTTCGCGCTCGCCCTCGCCAAGACAAACGCATGGACGCTGCTGTCCGGCGATCGAAGGCTGCGCGAGCTCGCAGAGGAAGAAAAAGTTGCCTGCCACGGAGTCCTGTGGCTGCTCGACCGGATATTCGAGCACCGCGTCATCGGTCGGAACGACTCGTGCGCAGGCCTTGACAAGATCGCCGCGCATCCACGATGCCGATTGCCCAGATCGGAAATCCGCAAGCGCCTGCTCTTCTATTCCGACGCCTGAACCGACACCGCATTCCGCATCGATAGCCCGTGCGCGCGGGCCGCACGGCCTTGCAACGACAGGCCGTGACCGACTCAGCGGTCAATTGTCAATTTCGTCGCGGCTCCCACCGAACCAGGATCGACCATACCGCCCAATCGAAGGTCGGCAGGTCGCGTGAGGGAATTTCGAGTCCATTGTAGTGTGTGCGTTCCCGCATGGGCCGAACGCGACATCGAGCCGGGACATCGATCGCACGGATTGGTTTCGGATGAATCGTGATTTCTGCGATGCTTGTCTCGATCCGAGGGATTACCATCCGGATCGTTGACGGAACGGCTCGGTCGTCCATCACGTTGGTCCGGTGCGACCTGCGCGGGCGGCGGGATGGTGGCGGGGCCGGGATCCGTTGTCAGGAGAACTGGAGTTGACCTGCTTTCGTGGAGATCGGACCCTTTGGGGAGGAGGAGTCCACGATGACACGAACATATCTGCCGTAACCGCCCGAGTTTCGCCAAAGGCTGCGACCTGCGCCCGGTCCACCTCCCCGACCCTCGGCCCGCCGGCGGTTCGGCGAAGCATGTCGAGTTTCCCGCTCCAGCCGGTTGTCCGTGGCTTCGGAATGATCCTGGCCGAACCCGCAGGGCTCGTTTTTGTCCGACGGCGGGTGAACCGGGCAGGTTCAGCGGGCCATTCGAGAGCGCATTTCGTCGTCTGCGTGTCGGTTCGGGCCTCATGAAGCTGTCCTCGACCGCACGGCAGGCAGCTCCGCACCCGCTGCCGGCACTCGGTCACGACAACAAACAACGCTTCTGGCCGAACCCGGAAGGGACAGTCATCTCCAATCCGGAGATGAGCCTGAAGCAAGGAGCGCCGCCGTTACTCCGGCCGTCGCTCCGGGCGGAGCCGGCATGCGGTGCGTTCGCTATGCCAGCGACACCTCGGCCACGCCGATCGACCCGAAGTCCGCGACCACGCGACTGCCCGCGGCGACCGCGCTCGGCTTGCCGCAGACCCCGGTGGTGACGATGTCGCCGGCACGAAGCGCCGCGCCCTGTGCCGCGTGGTTGCTCGCGATCCAGGCGAGCGCGGCACGGGGGTCGCCGAGGGCATCGGCGCCCGTGCCGGTGGTCGCGACGCGGCCGTCGATCGAAAGCGTGACCCGCTGGGCGGCGAGATCGATGGCGCGCCAGTCCGCATCGGTGGCGGGTCCGAGGACGAACTCGTGCGCACAGGCGTTGTCCGCCGCGAGCTGCGCGCTGCCCACGCGCGTGAAGTCCGCGAACCGGGAGTCCGGGAGCTCGATGGCCGGATGCAGCGTGGCGACCGCCGCAAGCACTTCGTCGACCGTGTAGGCGTCCTCCCGGGCCGGAAGATCGTTGTCCATCACGAATGCGAACTCCGCCTCCGCGACCGCCATGCGGTTCGCCCCGAACACCACTTCGCACGGGCTCCCGTGCACGCGGCTCGCGAGGAACCGTCCCGCGATGGGACCGTCCACGTTGATGTGGTGCTGGCCACTGGCGCTCGTGGCCGCGATCTTCCAGCCGAGGACCGGCTCGCCGCTCGCGGCAACGAGGGCGCGCTGCGCCGCGTAGCCGTCGGCAATGGTGCGCGGGCGGCATTCGTCCGGCAACGCATCGATCACTTCGCCGCTCGTCCAGCACTGGAGGATGATTCTGCCTGCCTCTTCGGCCTGCTTCGAAAGCGTGGTCATGGCTGCCTCGTTGATGCCTCGTCTTCCGCTCGGATGGTCCGGAACCGGTGGGCGGCTGTTCCGAGGCCGGTAGCGAACCGTGTCGTCATGATTCGGTCGCTGTTCGCTCGGGGGCTGGCAGCGAATGCTCGACAAAGACGTACTCGTCCACCGGCCGGCCGCCGATCAGGTGCTCCCGGATGATACGCTCCAGCACCTCGGGCGTGCACGAGTGGTACCAGGTCCCGTCGGGATGGACGACCGCGATCGAGCCGTGCACGCACACCCGCAGGCAGTTCACCTTGCTGCGATGGACCCCGCCGACGTCCACGAGCCCGAGCTCGGCGAGCCGTGCCGTGAGGCCGTGAGAAAGTCCCGGAGATTCGAGGCCCAGCGCCTTCGGACAGCACTTGGGCTTGGTCTGGTCGCTGCAGAGCGGGATGTGGCACCGGACCTGCCCGATGTCGGTCGAGATGTCGACAGGTGCGCATTCGTGCGAGCGGGGGCCGCGGTAAAGATGCCCGCCCCCGGCAGGGTTCGAACGCTCGACGCAGGAACGAATCCCATGATGTACGAAGCTCAACGTGCCCTGGAGCTGCTGAGGTCGGGCACCAGACAGCGCAATGCCAGGTTCCGCGAAGGACAGGAAGACGCTGTCCGGCATATCGTGGAAGGCCCCGACGAAGGCCACGGCCGGCTCCTCGTCGTGCAGAGGACCGGGTGGGGCAAGAGCTTCGTGTACTTCATCGCGACCAGGTTGCTGCGCGAGGCCGGGGCAGGACCTGCACTCCTCATCTCCCCACTGCTTTCCTTGATGCGGAATCAGATCGAGGCCGCCGAGCGGATGGGGGTCCGCGCGGTCCGAATCACATCGGACAATCGAGAACGCTGGCAGGCCATGGAAGAGTGCCTGCGGCGCGACGAGGTGGACATCCTGCTCATCTCTCCCGAGCGGCTCGGCAACGAGCACTTTCGCACCGGGGTGCTGGCCGAGATCGCCGAGCGCATCAGCTTTCTGGTCATCGACGAGGCCCATTGCATCTCGGATTGGGGGCACGACTTCAGACCCCACTACCGGCTGATCGAGCGAGTCGCCCGTACCCTTCCGGCGAACCTCAGGCTTCTCGCGACGACCGCGACTGCGAACGATCGAGTGATGGAAGATCTCGCGACTGTGCTCGGTCCCGGCCTGACGGTGCTGCGGGGCGATCTCGACCGGCCGTCGCTCGCGCTCCAGACGATCCGGTTGCCCCGACAATCGGAGCGCTTGGCGTGGCTTGCGGAACGGCTTCTCGTACTGCCCGGCCACGGAATCATCTATACACTCACCGTCCGCGATGCGGAGCGGGTGGCGGAATGGCTCCGGTCACGAGGACTGACGGTGGAATCCTATACGGGACAAACGGGAGACCGCCGCGAGGAGCTCGAACACGCGCTGCTCGAGAACCGCGTGAAGGCCCTGGTAGCGACGACCGCTCTCGGAATGGGCTTCGACAAGCCGGATCTCGGCTTCGTGATCCACTACCAGACCCCGGGCTCGGTGGTGGCCTACTACCAGCAGGTGGGACGGGCCGGCCGCGCGCTGGATGCCGCCTACGGCGTGCTGTTGAGCGGTGAGGAAGAGACCGATATCACAGACTACTTCATCTCCAGCGCATTCCCGACCCGTGACGAGGTTCAACAGGTGATCGTCGCGATGGAGAACGCGCCGGGAGGCCTGTCCATCCCCGAGTTGCTCGGAGCGGTCAATCTCGGCAAGGGCCGCATCGAGAAGACGATTGCGCTACTCTCTCTCGAGTCACCGGCCCCCATCGCGAAACAGGGAACCAAGTGGCAACTGACCGCCGCGAATCTGAGTGAGGAGTTCTGGGAGCGGGCGGAGCGCCTGACCCGTCTGCGGCGTGAAGAGCACCGCCAGATGCAGGAGTACGTGAGGCTCGACTCGGGGCACATGGCGTTTCTCATCGGAGCGCTGGACGGGGACTCGGGGACGGTCCGGCCCCCGAGCCTGCCACCGCTGCCCGCGGAGGTCGAGCCGGAGCTTTTGCGGGAGGCGGTGACGTTCCTCCGGCGTACCAGCCTGCCGATCGATCCGCGCAAGCGATGGCCCGCGGGTGGCCTGCCACGATACGATGTCCGCGGGGTCATCTCCGCGGAGCACCGGGCGGAGCCCGGCAAAGCGCTTTGCATCTGGGGTGATGCCGGCTGGGGCGGGCTTGTTCGGAGCGGCAAGTACCACGACGGCAGATTCGCGGACCAGCTTGTCCGCGCCTGCGCCGACCTAGTAGGGCGATGGGCTCCGCAACCGGCGCCGGAGTGGGTGGCCTGCATCCCCTCGCGACGGCACCCGAACCTCGTCCCGCACTTTGCCGAACGCTTGGCGGAGAGGCTGGACCTGCCATTCCATCGAGCGCTTGCGAAGGTCGAAGACCGCGCCGAACAGAAGTCGATGGCGAACAGCGCCCAGCAGGCGCGTAACGTGGATGGTTCGCTCGCGGTCTCTCCGGAACCGCTGCCCGGCGGCCCGGTGTTGCTGGTGGACGACATGGTGGATTCGCGCTGGACGTTGACGGTCGCCGCATGGCTGCTGCGCTCCAACGGCAGCGGCGAGGTATGGCCGCTGGCCCTCGCCTTGACGAGCCACGGCCGATGAGCGCCAGGCTCTCCTCCAACACGCAGGCGATCCTGCTGCTGACCGCGCCGTTGATTGCCGGACGGGGCAAGCCCTCCACCAGCCCACTCGGCGTCGGCGAGTATCGCCGGCTTGCCCGCCGGCTTCGGGAACTGGAGCGTCAGCCCGCCGATCTGCTGGATCCCGGGTGGCGGGAGCTCTTGAAAGAGTGTCGGGTCGGCCTGGATCACGCACGGCTGGAACGGCTGCTCGGCCGGGGCCTTCTCCTCAGTCAGGCGATGGAACGCTGGCGGACTCGCGCGATCTGGGTCAGGAGCCGGGCGGACGCCAGCTACCCTCGGCGCTTGAAGAAGGGCCTTGGAGAGGAGGCGCCCCCAGTGCTCTACGGCTGCGGTGACGCCGCGATCCTGGATGTCGGCGGTCTGGCGGTCGTCGGCTCCCGCAACGTGGACGATACACTGCTCGAATACACCGAAAAGGTGGGGCGACTCGCCGCCGAGACGGGGCGCACCGTCGTATCGGGCGGCGCCCGAGGCATCGATCGGGCCGCGATGCACGGGGCACTGGACGCGGGCGGATCCGTGGCGGGCGTCCTCGCCGACGGCCTCGAGAGGGCGGCGATGCTCCGGGAGCACCGCGAAGCGCTGATGGACGGGCGGCTGGTTCTGATCTGCCCATACGATCCTGCGGTTCGCTTCCTCGTCGGGCATGCGATGCAGCGCAACAAGCTGATCTACGCACTGTCGGACGCGGCGCTGGTCGTCAGCTCGGACTACGAGAAGGGCGGCACCTGGGCCGGGGCGGTCGAGCAGCTCGACAAGCTGAAGCTCGTGCCCGTCTATGTCCGCGCCAACGGTGAGACGGGAAAGGGTCTCGGGGGACTTCGTGAACGAGGGGCGAAGCCGTGGCCGGAGCCGAAGACCCCGGAGGATTTCGAGAGGATTCTGGATGCGGAGCCAAGCGTGAAAGACGACGCCCCGGAGCAGCAAGCGCTTTCGCTGGACATCCCGGACGAGCCGGCGCCGTCGGAGGACGATCGGCAGGCGGCGTCGCTCGTTGCGAGGCGATGATGGCGCATCCGTTCACCATCCGCATCTTTGTCCCTGACGGCAACCCGGAAGGAGTCCGCCTGATCGATCGCATGAACTGGACGGGTCGCGGGCTGGTATTTCGCAGATCGGACTGGTCCGAGGTTCGCAAGCGCGACGAGATACAGCGCACCGGCATCTACGTTCTCGTCGGCTACCGCAATGAGGACGACGACTTGCCTACCCTCTATATCGGGCAGGCCGACGGCATCAGGGGGCGCATCGACTCGCATCACAAGGACAAGGAATTCTGGGACTGGGCCGCGGTGTTTGTTTCGACCAGCGGCGGGCTGAACCGGGCTCATGTCACTTGGCTCGAATATGCGCTCGTCAAGCAGGCGATGGAGAAAGAGCGCTGCCACCTCGACAACGGCAACGCGCCCCAGGAGCCTACTTTGTCCGAAGCGGAGAAGGCCGACACGCAAGGCTTCATGAAGGAGATCCTGCAGATTCTCCCTCTCGTCGGTCTGCGGGCATTCGAAACCCCGAAAGCGGTCGCAGCGCCGCACGCCAGCGATCCTCTGACCGGCGCAACGCCAAGCGGCCGGAAACACGACACGATTATCGTTCCCGCAAAGAAGGACGGCTTCAAGGAGCTCTTTCTTGGGAAAGATTGTTGGTACTCGCTCCGTATCTCCGGAGGAATGCTCGACAAGATCAAGTATATCGCCGCGTACCAGACGCAACCGGTATCGGCCATCATGCACTACGCCTCCGTCGCCCATATCGAACCCTACGGCGAGGGCGGCAAGTACAAGATCGTGTTTTCCGAGAGCGCCAAGCCCATCGGTCCCATTCCCTACGGCGACGCCCCTCCTGGCGCCATACAGGG
Organism: Gammaproteobacteria bacterium; assembly: GCA_965214795.1. GTDB lineage: Bacteria > Pseudomonadota > Gammaproteobacteria > HK1 > HK1 > JAJDXW01. Next base: position 509,799 of record OZ243976.1, read on the forward strand.
TCCACGCTACACGTCGTTCGCACGCCTGCAGACAGCGAGAGAGCTCACCGACGTTCTGGGCGAGAGCTGATGCCGGGCCCGATGTCGCAGCCTTTGGTGGTTCGACCTCGAACGCATGTCGGACCGCGGCCCGTGCCCAATCTCTCCCGACTCGGAGCATTGCGACGACCGATACGCTCATCGAACGCAACCGGGACATCCTTGGCGGGACCCCCAAGGATGATTTATTTTCTCGATCATATCCAATAAATTCAAGGAATTATATCGATCGAAGATCTCTTCGCCCGAAATCGTCGTCAACCGACGGTCGTTGAAAGCCCGTTTGCGTCCCCATCTCGCGATCCTCGACAGTTTCGACCGTATAGCCGCCCGCCAGCGCGCGCCACGAACCCGTGCGGCGACGTTCGAGGATGACGTTCGTGTCCACGAGCACGGGACCTTGATGCCACGTCATCGGAGATCGGAGTTCCACTGGCGCTTCGACGCCGTGCGTTGCGAACAGACCTGCCAGATCGTCCGCCCGGAGAACCAGGATAGAATGCGGGCCGCGCACGCGGGCGCAAGAGGCGGGGAACGGGAGGAGTTCGATGTCGGAGAGCCGCGACCCGGTCGAGTGGTACCGGCGCATGAGGCGACTTCGCCGCTTCGAGATGCGGGCGGCGGAGCTGGTCGGAGACGGCGAGATCACGGGGCCGGTGCACGAGTACATCGGGGAGGAGGCGGTCGCGGTCGGGGTCTGCGCGGCCCTTCGCGCCGACGACGTGATCACCAGCACCCACCGCGGGCACGGCCATATCCTCGCCAAGGGCGGCGCCCCGGATCGGATGTTCGCGGAGTTGCTCGGCCGCGAGAGCGGCTACAACCGCGGGCGCGGCGGCTCCATGCACATCGCGGACTTCGACCTCGGCATCTACGGCGCGAACGGCATCGTCGGGGCCGGCGCCCCGATGGCCTGCGGCGCCGCGTACACGTTCCAGGTTCGCGGGGAGGATCGGGTCGCGGTTCCCTTCTTCGGCGACGGGGCCATGAACCAGGGGGTGCTGCTCGAATCGTTCAACCTCGCCGTGATCCTCCACCTTCCGGTGGTCTTCGCATGCGAGAACAACGGGTTCGCCATCACCTCCTCCATCGGGGAGATGCTGGGGGGCGGCCTCGTCCGGCGGGCCGAGGGGTTCGGCCTCCCCGCCCGATCGGTCGATGGCATGGACGTGCGGGCGGTCCACGCCGCGACCGCCGCCGCCGTCGAGCGCGCGCGGGCGGGGGGCGGGCCGACCTTCCTCGAGTTCCGCACCGCCCGATACTCCGTGCACAACATCGCGACCGGTGCGCGGATGCGCGACAACCGCTCCGAGGAGCTGCTCGCGGAAGCCCGCGGGCGCGACCCCATCGAACGGCTCGCGGGCGAGATCGCCGGCGGCGGGGGGTGGGGGCCCGGCGGCCGGGACGAGGTGGACGATGAGGTGGAGCGCGAGATCGAGGGGGCGGTGGGGTTCGCCCGCAACAGCCCCCGACCGCGGGCCGAGACGGCCCTCGACTACATGTATGCCGATACCTATCCGGACTTTCCGGCGCCGGGCTGGGAGCGCTGAGCCATGCGAGAGATGACGTTGGTCAAGGCGCTCAACGAAGCGCTTCACGAGGCAATGACCGAAGACGGCTCCGTCTTCGTCATCGGCGAGAACATCCGGGGCGGGGTGCGCGCGGAGACCGCCGGCCTCGACGACGCCTTCGGCCCGCAACGGGTGATGGACATGCCGATCTCCGAGGCCGCGTTCACCGGCTTCGCCAACGGGGCGGCCCTCGCGGGCATGCGGCCGGTGGTGGAGTTCCAGGTGGCCTCCCTCATGTTCCCCGCCTTCGACCAGATCGTGAACCAAGCCGCGAAGCTCCCCCTGATGCTCGGCGGGCAGGCGCACATCCCGGTCACCTTCCTGCTGATGGGGGCGGGCGCGGCCGGCGGCCGAGCCGGCCAGCATTCCGACAACCCCTACACCTTCCTCGTCCACGCGGGCATCAAGACGGTGGTTCCATCGACCCCCGCCGACGCGAAGGGGCTCATGCTCGCCGCGATCTTCGAGAACGACCCGGTCGCCCTCGTCGTCAACACCAATCTCCTCGGAGCGACCGGCGACGTGCCGGCGGGGCGCGAACGCACGCCGCTCGCGAAGGGAAAGGTCCGGCGCGCGGGCCGGGACGTGACGGTCTGCGCGGTGGGGCATCTCGTCCCCGCCGCCCTCGATGCGGCCGGCCGCCTCGCGGCGGACAGGATCGAGGTGGAGGTGTGGGACCCCCGCAGCCTCCTCCCCTTCGACAAGGAGGGGCTCGCCGCGTCGGTCGCGAAGACGGGCCGGCTGGTGATCGCCGACGATTCCGCCCGCACCTGCGGGTTCGCGGCGGAGGTCGCGGGTCTCGTCGCCGAGCGCTGCTTCGACTCGCTCCGCGGCCCGATCAAGCGGGTGACCCGAGCCGACGTGACCGTTCCGTACAGCACCCCGATCGAGCAGGCGATGCTGCCCGCGACGGGCGAGCTGGAGGCGGCGGTGCGGGCGCTCGCCGCCTGACCGCCCCGAGCGTCCGCACCGCGCGTCTGCATCACGCATCCGCGCCCTCGGCCGGCCATCCGGCATCCGGCACCCGGAAAGCCGTCGCGCCGGCCGCCCGAGGTCGGATTACGCCCGGACGCTCGGACGCTCGGATCGGCGGCCGGTTCGACGCACGCGGCGAGAGTCGGATGCCGAGCTCCGACAAGGTCTTCGATGCCGTTCCGGGCATCGAACGCCTGCATTGAGGGTCGGCGAACGGTTCAGGCGTCAGGGTAGCGCCAGGGCGGGTCGGGCTGCTCGGCCTCCTCGTCAATGGTCCAGTGGGGGATCGACATCCCCTCGCACACCTCGACGAAGACCATCCGCACCCGAGTCCCGATGCCGACCCGCTCGACCATCTCCGGCGACGCGAACGTCCCGTCCGGGGTGACCAGGTTCCCCGCGACGCGAAGCGCCTCGTGCTCGGTCGGCTCCCCCTTCTGGGTGTCGAGGTCCACGAGCAGGATCATGTAGGGGACGAGGTCACGGAACGCGGGCTGGATGGGGTGGTGCACCTCGGTGTAGGTATGAACGGCTCCCTTCCCTTCCACGGACACCCACTCCGACTCGCGGTCGCTCGTCCACGGGCACGCGGTGGTCGGGGGATAGCGGAGGAGGCCGCTCTCGCGCCCCCGCTGGAGGCGGAAGTCGCCCGCGTGGCAGTAGCGGAAGAACTCGCGGTTCTCCTCGTCCACGTCCTCGATGGTGAGGGTCATCCCGAGGTATTCGCCCCTTGTCGGCATCGTCCGATCCTCCGTTTCCGTCGCCTTCGTGTCCGTCGCGGCTCCGGCCGCCCGCCGCCCGCCGTCCGCCGCCCGCCGTCCGCCGCCGCCGGCATCCGCGCCCGGAACGCCAGCGCCTCAGCCCCGTTCGAGGACCATCGCGGACCCGAGTCCCGGGGTCCCCCAGCCGAGGTTCACGCTGATCTCGGCATCTCGCACCTGCCGGCAGCCACCTTCCCGGTAGTCGAAGGTGTGCTGCCGGGTGCCGTCCTCCCCGATCGGGCAGGAGTCGTCGACCTCGCCCCGGAGCTGCCGGACGTTCTCGATGACCATGTTCATGCCGTGCGTATACCCTTCGCAGAGGTGGCCGCCCGAGGTGTTGTTGGGCCGGGCGCCGCCGAGCTCGATGGTGCCGTTCGACACGTACTCCCCGCCCTCGCCCTTGGAGCAGAAGCCGTAGTCCTCGAGCTGGAGCATGGTGGTGAAGGTGAAGGCGTCGTAGGAGCCGGTAAGGTCGACTTCGGACGGGCCGAGCCCCGCGTTCGGCCACAGGAGGTCCTTGGCGTAGTGGCCCGCCACGGTGGCGAGCGGCCCGTGCTGGTAGTAGTGGTCGGCCCGCGGGCGACAGCAGCGCCCGACCACCCCGCGGACGAGGACGGGCCGCGGCCGGAGATCCCGCGCCCGCTCGGTCCGGGTGACGATGATGCAGGTCGCGTTGTCCGTCTCGACGCAGCAGTCGAGGAGGTGGAGGGGCTTGCAGATCATGCGGCTCGCCAGCACCTCCTCCACCGTATGGCGCTTCCGGTAGTACGCCTTCGGGTTGTTCGAGGCGTGCTTGCTGTGCGCTACCTTGACGGCCGCGACCTGGGCCGGAGTCGTCCCGTAGTCGTGGAGGTGGCGCATGAAGGTCGGGGCGAACATCTGCCCCGCGCTCTGCCAGCCGTAGGCACGCATGTGGATCTGGTCGCCCGTGATGGGCACCGCGGAGCGCGCCCCGGTACCGCCGATCCGTACCTGCGAATAGCCGTTCATGGCCCGGAAGATCGCGACCGTGTTGCACATCCCGGCCTCGATCACCCCGGCCGCGATCCCGACGAGGGCCTCGGTGCTCGAGCCGCCCCCGTGCACGTCCATGTAGAAGTTGAGGCGGATCCCGAGGTCGCCGGCGACGAAGGTCGAGAAGGTCGAGTCGTTCCCCGAATAGGAGAGCATCCCGTCGATGTCGGCCGCGGTGAGCCCGGCGTCGTCCATCGCGTTCCTGACCGCCCAGGTCGCGAGCGAGCGCGTGGAGTACTTCGAGCCGCGCATGTAGGCGGTCTCGCCGACTCCACAGATCGCGTAGCGGTTGCGGAGCCCTTTCGAGGTGGTGGCGTCGAGGTCGCTGGTCATGTTCCTGCGTCGCTTGTCGTGTTCCTGCGTCGCTTGTCGTGTTCCTGCCGGGTGGGAAGCGCTCGGCATCGAGAATGCACCGAGGGGGATCTTACCGGGTGCCGCGCCGGGCTGCGCCGAGCACCGCGATCCCGAGGAAGACCGCGGCGGCGGCGGCGGCGAAGGTGATCCGGTAGGCGTGGAGAAACGCACCCCCGCCCCCCGCCTCGCCCCCGAGGGCGGCGAAGAGCAGCGTGCCCGTGCTCGCCACCGTCACGACGCCGATCGTTCGGGTCACCATGTTGAGACTGCCGGCGACTCCCTGCCGGCTGCGGGGAATGCTGCCCATGACGAAGTCGATGTTGGCGACCTGGAAGAGTCCCTGCCCGCACCCGTGGGCGAAGAGCACGGCGACGAGGGCGGCCGCCCCCGCCTCGACCGGCAGCGCCGCGATCGCACAGAGGGCCACCCCGAGCAGGGCGAGACCCGCGATGCCGAGCCGGAAGGAGCCGGTGAGGCGGAGCAGGTGCCCGGCCGCCGGCGCGGCCACGAGCATCCCGAGGGGCGAGACGGCGAGAAACAGCCCGGCCGTTGCGGTCTCCGCCCCCATGACGTGCACGAGGTAGTAGGGGGTGAGCAGGTAGATCATGAAGGCGCCGAGATTCATGAGCACGTGAGCGGCGTTCGCGGCGGCGAACGAGGGGATCCGGAAGAGCCGGACGTCGATGACGGGGTGCGGGGTGCGAAGCTCGTGGCGCACGAACCAGAGCCCGACGAGGGCCGCCCCGGCGACCACAAGAAACGCCGCCCAGCCGACGCGGGGCGCCTGGTTGAGCGCGAGCAGGGCGGCGGCAAGGGCCGCGCCGAGCCCGATCGCGCCGCGAAGGTCGAAGGGCTCGCCCGGCGTCGCGTGGCCGGGGTCCGGCACCAGGGCGACGACGAGCGCGGCGGCGAGCAGCACGAGAGGCACCCGGAACCAGAACACGGCCGGCCATCCCCAGAGGTCGACGAGCCCTCCCCCGATCACCGGCCCGAGCATCAGGGCGGCCGCAAAGCCGGTGGTGTACCAGCCAAGGACCCGGCTCCGGTCCCGTTCCGGGAACGAGAGGGTCGCGAGGGCGGGGCCGCAGCTCAGCAGGAACGCGATCCCCGCTCCCTGGAGGACGCGGGCCGCCAGCAGCCAGCCGAAGGTCGTCGCGAGCCCGCAGAGGACGAGAGCCGCCGCGTTCCAGAGGAGCCCGATCACGAACACCCGCTTGTGGCCCACGATGTCCGCCAAGCGCCCGAGCCCGGGCATCAGGCTCGCGTAGGTGAGGACGTTGCAGATGATGACCCACTGGATAGCCGCGACGTCGTTGCCGAACGCGGTGGTGATGGCGGGGAAGGCGATGTTGACCGAGGTATCGAGGGGCCCCGCGGAGATCCCGAGGGCCACGACGAGGAGCGTGAGCCGGGGGCGAGGCGGGGGGCGGGCCGGGCGAGCCTCCTTCGATCGGGTTGCGCCGACGTTCTCCACTCCTCGCCTTCCATATGGCCCGCGGCGCGCGCGGCTCGCGGTTCGTCCGGCCCATGCCCGGGGCAGCCCTGCTGCGCACCGTTACCGGCGCCGCGGCCACCGCCGCACCCCGCTTTCCACCCGACGCTGCGCCCGCCCCTTCCCGCCCGATCATCGGGCCCCGGATGCCTGCGGGAGAAGCGCGAGGGGCAGACGGTGTCTCGGCCTGCCCGTGCCCCACATCCACTCGCTGGGCTTCATACGCGGCGTATCATGGAAGTCATTGTTTTCCGGCCCTTTGCTTTTTCCGTGAACGGCGCATCGAATGGCAAATCAGTCCCTGGCCGGTCCCGATGCGGCCGAGGCCCGACGAGTCTGGCCTGGGCGGTCATCGGCAGATGGGGCAGATAGATTGTAGGCAATTGAATTGATATGAACGATTCATGTTCAAAGTCCAGCGAAGAGATGTGGGGCACGGGCAGGTCTCGGCCCGGTGTCGGACTACAGCGAGACTCGGGCGCCGGCGACCCGCCGGGTCATGCGCCGAGCGCTCCCCGGAGGAGCGAAGGACCAGCCGTTCTCATTTTGGCGCCTGACTTCACCCTGAGCCGCAAGCCGTCTTCTCCTTGCGACTCGATCCGGTCCAGGGCAGACGACTCGATCCGATCCGGGGCGGATCGACGGTCGTGCCGGTCCTGCGGCGGGACCCGACGAGCAAAACGAGAATTGCCGGCGAAGGACACGATCACTGCCGTGGCGGGCACCGCCGCACCTTGTACTGCCTCCTCTTATACTGTCTCCTTCCGCTCTACGCGATCCCGAGCCTTCGCACGCCGGCATTCACGATCACCTCCCTTCCGCCATGACCGCTGCGTCCACCCCCACCCCCGCCCCCGCGCCCACACTCGCCGCCGCGCCCGCGGCCCTGCGGTCGGAGTTCCTCCGCACCCTCGTCGAGCGCGGCTACGTCCACCAGTGCACCGACCTCGGGGCGCTCGACGCGGCGGCCGATTCCGGGCGGATCACCGGGTACATCGGGTTCGACGCGACGGCCGACTCCCTGCACGTCGGAAGCCTTGTCCAGATCATGCTGCTCCGGCACATGCAGCGAACCGGCCACCGCCCCATCGTCCTCATGGGTGGCGGCACCACCAAGGTCGGCGACCCGTCCGGCCGGGACAAGGGCCGGCAGCTTCTCTCCGAGCGGCGCATCGAGACCAACATCGCGGGCATCCGGCGGGTGTTCGAGCGCTTCCTCGAGTTCGAGGGCCGCAACGCCGCGCTGATGGTCGACAACTCGGACTGGCTGGACGCCCTGCACTACATCCCGTTCCTGCGCGAGTACGGGCGGCATTTCTCGGTCAACCGGATGCTCGGCTTCGAGTCGGTGAAGCTCCGCCTCGACCGCGAACAACCGCTCTCGTTCCTCGAGTTCAACTACATGGTCCTCCAGGCCTACGACTTCCTGGAGCTGGGGCGGCGCTACGACTGCCGGCTGCAGATGGGAGGCTCCGACCAGTGGGGCAACATCGTGTGCGGGGTAGAGCTCGGACGGCGCGCCACCGGGCTCGAGCTGTTCGGCCTCACCTCCCCGCTCCTCACCCTCGCGAGCGGGGCGAAGATGGGAAAGACGGCCGCCGGGGCGGTGTGGCTCAATCCGGACCGCTTCTCGCCCTACGAGTACTGGCAGTACTGGCGGAACACCGAGGACGCCGACGTGGGCCGGTTCCTTCGCCTCTTCACCGAGCTGCCCCAGGGCGAGATCGTCCGGCTCGAAGCGCTCGAGGGGGCGGAGATCAACGAGGCGAAGGCGGTTCTCGCGACGGAAGCGACCACCCTCTGCCACGGGAGCGAGGCGGCGCGGGCGGCGGCGGAGACGGCGCGGCGCACGTTCGGCCCCGAAGCGGGCGCGAGCGGGTTCGCGGACGGGCTTCCTACCATCGAGATCCCGCGGGCGCGCCTCGACGAGGGGGTCGCGGTCTACGACCTCATGCGCGAGGCGGGCCTCGTCAGAAGCAACAGCGAGGCGCGCCGGCTCATCCGGGGCGGCGGCGCGCGGGTCAACGACCGGACGGTCCGGGACGAGACCGGCACCGTCGGGCCGCAGGACCTGAGCGCCGAGGGCGCGATCAAGCTCTCCGCGGGGCGCAAGCGCCACGTTCTCGTCCGCCCCGCCTGACGCGCCGGGAGGCAGGGGGGCCTTCCGCCTTCCGCCTTCCGCCTTCCGCCTTCCGCCTTCCGCAAAGAATGGTCCTGGAGCTACCGTTGGGCCGGCTTGCATTCGCTCGAGGATTCACTTGGGAACGACATCCGGGACGAGCTGGCGGGCTCGCGACCCCGGGGGCTCCGGACCGCAAGGGCGTATGCCTCGGACTTTCCGGCATCGAGGACGAACGGCCGAAGGTGGCCCTCTCGACGGTTTCGAGGCCACCGGGCCGGCGGGGACGGCATCAACGCGACCGGGCAGCCAGCGGGACGAAGGCGGGACGGGTCGTCGTACCCGGCGAACCGTCGTCCGGGGAAGGTGCCTTCGACGACTTGGGCATTCGATGCGTCCCAGAATAGCATCACGCATCATGCGTACGACCATCAACATCGCAACGCCGATTCTCGACGAGTTGAAGAAACTCCAGAGCGAAGAGGGCGGCTCCCTGGGCGAGATCGCCTCCAGGTTGTTGGCCGAGGCTCTCAAGTCGCACCGCTCCCGCGAGGCCGGCCCCGACTTCGAATGGAGCAGCAAGCCCATGCGAGCCCGCGTGGACCTTTCCGACAGGGAGGCCGTCCACGCGATCCTCGACGGCGATTCGCCTTGAGCTGCACGATCGACGTCAACATCCTGCTCTATGCTTCGGATGAGGGCTCGCCGTTCCATGCGGCGGCGGCCGGGTTCTGCGCCGCCGCCTCACGGACCCGGAGATCCTGTGCCTGACTTGGCCCACCATCATGGGCTACCTCCGGATGGCGACCCATCCGCGGATCTTCGATGACCCCATGACTCCACGGGCGGCCCTCGACAACGTCGAGCGCCTGATGGAGCTGCCCCGGTGCCGGGTGGTGGTGGAGACCGAGGACTTTCTGGCTGCCTACCGGGCCATCGCCGCCGAAGTGACCGTGCGCGGCAATCTCGTGCCGGACGCCCACGCTGGCCTGCATCCCCGACCCTCGACGAACGAGCACCCGGCGTGAATCCCGCGGCCAATCGGCGCGCGGTCGGGTCACGCCTCCGTGCGCTCCCTCCGAGGGCCGTGCCGGCTCAGGCGCCGTCGAAGCGGCGCATCTCCGGGCGCAGGACCCGGTAGAGGGCCCGCCAGCGCTCGAGGCGGGGGGCCAGCCGTCCGACCAGCTCCTCGTCGGGCTCGACCACTCGGTCGGTGCGCGGCGGTGTGCACACCTCGCCGGGACACTCCCCGGTCACGGCGAGGCGCGCGAGACGGGCGGCCCCGAGGGCGGGGCCGACTTCGCCCCCGGCATGGTAGGTGAGGGAGCGGCGCAGCGCGGCGGCGAGGATGCGTCCCCAGAGCGGGCTCCGCGCGCCGCCGCCGATGACCGAGAGGGAGTCGATCTCCGTCCCCGTCTCCAGAAGCGCGTCATGCCCGTCGGCAAAGGCGAAGGCGACGCCTTCAAGGACCGCCCATCCGAGGTCGCCCCGGCGCGTCGCCTGGTCGAGACCGAAGAACACCCCCTTCGCGTGCGGATCGTTGTGCGGGGTGCGCTCGCCGGTGAGGTAGGGGAGGAAAAGGGGTGCACGCTCGAGGCGCGCTTCGGCTCGCTCCGCCTCGGAGACGAGGGCTGCCTCGTCGTCCGCCCCGGTGACGGCGGCCGCCCAGGCGAGGCAGGCGGCGGCGCTCAGGATCACCGACATCTGGTGCCAGGTGTCCGGAAAGCAGTGGCAGAACGCATGTACCGCGCGCTCCGGATTCGGCGCGAAGGCGGGGTTGGCGGCGAAGAGGACGCCCGAGGTGCCAAGGGAAAGGAACGCGCGACCCGGCGCCACCGTCCCGACCCCGGCCGCTCCCGCCGCGTTGTCGCCCGCCCCGCCCGCGATCACCACCTCGCCCGACAGGCCCCAGCGACGCGCGAGAACGGGCGAGAGGCTCGCCGACGGGGCGGAACCCTCCACGAGGCGGGGCATGTGCCGGAGGTCGAGCCCGGTCGCGGCGAGCATCTCCTTCGACCAGCACCGACCCGCGACGTCCAGCCACAAGGTCCCCGATGCGTCCGACATCTCGGCCACCTGCTCACCGCTCAGCCGATAGCGGAGATAGTCCTTCGGCAGCAGGACCTTGGCGACGCGCGCAAACACTTCGGGTTCGTGGGCGGCCACCCACAGCAGCTTCGGGGCGGTGAAGCCCGGCATCGCGAGGTTGCCGGTGATGCGGCGCGCGTCCGGAACCGCGGCTTCGAGCGCCGCGCACTCGGCACCCGAGCGCCCGTCGTTCCAGAGGATGGCGGGCCGGAGCACCTCGCCCCGCGCATCGAGGAGGGTCGCGCCGTGCATCTGGCCGGAGAGGCCGATGGCCCGGGTCGCGGCGAACGCGGGGGCGTACCGGCCCCTCAGCTCCTCCACGGCCCGGCCGGCGGCGGTCCACCAGTCCTCCGGCGCCTGCTCCGACCAGAGAGGCCGGGGCGTCGAGACGGCGAGCGGAGCGGACGCCTGCCCCGCGACGCGGCCGTCGCCGTCCAGCAGGACCGCCTTCACTCCCGACGTGCCGAGATCGATGCCGAGATACACCTCTTTCCTCCTTACGCCGTCGGGACGCGGCGTCGCGGCCGAAGGTTAACCCGGAAATCTCACCAACTTCCCGGCCGGCGGACACCGAGCCATGCGCGGTGACGAGCCGTACTCCCTCAAGTCGCCTCGACAGTGCGCACGTGCCGGTGTCGGCTGCGCCTTCGGCGGTGCGCACGCGCTCCTTCGGTCCGCGCGGGCCGCCGCCGCACCGACCCGGTGCCCTCGCGGCGAAAGCGGGCAGGATTTCCAGGCTGGACGGAACGTCGCCCTGCAATCCGGCAACCGGATTCCGGCGCCCACCGATGAGGAGCAGGCTGCGCAGCGCCAGATACCAGGGCTGATTCGTTCATTCGAATGTCGCCGACGAATCCGGAGGGTCGTGTCCACTGGCGATCTGGTGATCCGAAGTTGGCGGAAACCGAAAAATACCATTACTAATCAATATAATGCAGTCACCGACGGTCATCGAGGAAGGCCGAGAACGAATTTGCCCTGGCCGGATATCGGCAGTTCTCGTTCTGGCGCCTGACTTCACCCCGAGCCGCAAGCCGTCTTCTCCTTGCGACTCGATCCGGGGCCGATCGACGGTCGTGCCGGCCCGGCAGCGGGACCCGACGAGCAAAATGAGAATCGCCGGCCGGATACATTCCGGATAGCGGGGGGTGCGCAGGGCCACTATCATTGCGTTTCCGCGCGGGCACGCGAAGCGAGAACGACATGGCGAAGAACACACTGTATGACAAGGTCTGGGACGCGCACGTCGTGACCCGGCTCCCGACCGGGCAGTACCAGCTCTTCATCGGGCTGCACCTTACCCACGAGGTCACCACCCCACAGGCATTCGACATGCTCGCCGAGCGGGGGCTCGGCGTCGCGTATCTCGATCGAACGGTGGCCACCGTCGATCACATCATCCCGACCGATGACTTGGCGCGGCCCTACGCCGACGCGCAGGCGGAGGCGATGATGGCCGCCCTCGAGGTGAACGCGAGGCGCCACAACGTCAAGTTCTTCGACTTCGCCTCCGGCCGCCAGGGCATCGTGCACGTCATCGGGCCGGAGCTCGGGCTGGTGCATCCCGGGATGACGGTCGCCTGCGGCGATTCCCACACCGCCACTCACGGCGCGTTCGGCACCCTCGCGTTCGGCATCGGCACGAGCCAGGTGCGCGACGTGCTCGCCTCGCAGTGCCTGAGCGTGGACCCCCTCGGGGTGCGGCGCATCGAGATCGGCGGGGCCCTCGCACCGGGGGTCCAGCCGAAGGACGTCACCCTGCACGTCATCCGCCGCCTCGGGGTCAAGGGCGGCATCGGCTATGCCTACGAGTACGCGGGCCCGGTCATCGAGTCGATGTCCATGGAGGGGCGGATGACGGTGTGCAACATGGCCATCGAGGGCGGGGCGCGGGTCGGCTACGTCAATCCCGACCAGACCACCTTCGACTACCTCCGGGGCCGCGAGTACGCCCCGGAAGCGAGCGTCCGGGATCGGGCCGTCGCGCACTGGAAGTCGATGGCTTCGGACCCCGATGCCGAGTACGACGACGTGGTGCGGATGGACGGGGCGGACATCGCGCCCACCGTGACGTGGGGCATCACCCCGGGGCAGAGCGTCGGGGTCGGCGAGCCGCTCCCCGCGGTCGAGGAGTTCGACGAGGCGGATCGCCCGACCGTCGAGCGCGCCTACGCCCACATGGACCTTCGCCCCGGCCGGAAGATGACCGAGGTGCCGGTGGACGTGGTCTTCATCGGAAGCTGCACCAACTCGCGGATCAGCGATCTGCGGGCGGCAGCGGAGATCGCGAAGAAGGGCCGGGTCGCGGCGAGCGTCAAGGCCATCGTGGTGCCGGGCTCGCAGCAGGTGAAGGCGCAGGCCGAGGAGGAGGGGCTCGACGACGTGTTCCGGGCGGCCGGCTTCGAGTGGCGCCACGCGGGCTGCTCGATGTGCCTCGGCATGAACCCCGACAAGCTCGTCGGCCGCCAGATCTCCGCGAGCACGAGCAACCGCAACTTCATCGGCCGCCAGGGGAGCGCGGAGGGCCGCACCCTCCTCATGTCGCCCCCGATGGCCGCCGCGGCCGCCATCGAAGGCCGGGTCGCCGACGTGCGCGATCTCGCCTGAGCCGCGACCGGCCGCCCGAGCGCGCGAAACGAACGAGAGCGAGAGCGAGAAGGGAGCCAGCCGCCATGTCCGAACTCGGCGTCAAGCCCATTACCGGGAAGGCGATCGCCATCCACGGGAACGACATCGACACCGATCGCATCATCCCCGCCCGCTACCTCAAGGCCGTCACCTTCTCGGAGCTCGGGGAGTACCCGTTCCAGGACGAACGCTTCGAGCCGGACGGCACACCGCGGGACCATCCCTTCAACCGCCCCGAGTGCCGCGAGGCGAAGCTCCTGTTCGTGAACGAGAACTTCGGCTGTGGGTCGAGCCGCGAGCACGCTCCGCAGTGCTTGCGCCGCTGGGGAATCGAGGCGGTGATCGGCGTATCGTTCGGGGAGATCTTCGCCGGAAACTGCGAGATGATCGGGGTTCCGGCCGTGCGGGCACGCCCCGAGAACCTCATCCGCCTCCAGGCGGCGGCCGACGCCGACCCCTCCCTCGAGTTCACCCTCGATCTCGACGCGATGCGGGTCACCGGCGGAAACGAGGAGATCGCGGTGGAGATGCCCGAGAACCGCCGCCGCTCCCTCCTCGAAGGGCACTGGGACAGCACCGGCATCCTGGTCGGAAACGCGGCCGCGGTGCGCGAGGTCTACGAACGGCTCCCCTACACGAGCGGCTACCGCCGAGCCGCGCGGCCATGACCCCCCGGAGTGCGGATCAGGAAAGCCGGCTCCGGTTCGGGCCCGGCAACGACCGGCTCGGGCTCCGGTTCCGCCGATGATGGCGGCGTAAGCTTGCCCTCGCGTGCCCGGTCGCGCCGCGGCGGCTGATGCCGGCAGTACGGCCTCGATCTTCGATCTTCCATCAGCTCACCTCGCCCGAAAGAACCTCCCATACCCTCTTGTATCCGCTCCCGGACAGCGGCGCGCCTTCCGGTCTCACCCCGTCCCAGTCATCGGCTCCGAGTTCCTGCAAGAAACCCCGCGCCTTTCCCACAGAATATCGACGCTCGTCCTCGCCGGTCACTTCCCGGTACAGGCTGCCCAGCGCCTCCGCAGCGCTTCGCGGCGCGGAATTCATCCGCATCAGTACTGCATCTTCGCTACTCACGCCGTGATAGATCATGGCCGGCAGAACGTTGATACGGCGCTTGTCCGCTTCCGAAAGCGCCTCGAACTCGATCCCCGACACCCGGCTCAGAGCCGAAACACCCCACGTTCCGCTGTTGACGATGGTTCGATAGATTGCCCTGCAGGCGTCAGTCAGGGCGCCCGTGCCCACTTCGTCGTCACTTTCGTGGCGGAAGTACTCCCTTGCGATCGCCTCAAGTCCCTTTCCATTCACCCAATCGTTCGTTATCTCGGAAATCCGGCTCCGGTCGAATCCTCTACCACCCAATTCCTCGAGCTCGTGCTTGAGCTGCGGCACCCTCAACATGACGCCGAACAGATCGGCCATTCTGCCCCCGCTGCCGAAAAGGCTCTCCGGCGCCCAGTCAGAAACGGTGAGCCTGCTCTCCAGGTTGTCAATCCCCCCCATCGCCGCCCGGACACCTTCCGGTGAGAAACCGGTCGAATCCGCAAGCTCCGCGATACCTTCGGGCATCGAGGCGAGCTTGTGCGCGTAGCTGTGCGTCGCATTCAGAAGAGCATCCGCCTTTTGCCGCTGCTCCGGATCGTTTCGCATTGAAGTGTATCCGTAGGTCTGCCTCAGGAGCTGTTCGGAGTCCGCGAGCACCGCATCCAGATTCTTCTTCTCCGCCCACAGGTGGGCGATGTAGCACCGAAAATCCTCCCACTGATCCTGCCAGAGCACGTCCGACAACTGCGCCAGCTCCCCTTGAGCCGCAAGTTCGTCCAGCAGCACCACGAGACGGGACACGAGCGCGCCCGTGTTCCGGCTCACGAACTCGATCAGCGCATCACGATCGGTCCCTTCGGACAGACCGACGACACCCACGCTATCGTGACCGATACGGCCGGCGCGGCCGGCGAGGTTCCAGAACTCCCGCGGCCCCATCTCCACCGACATTGCCCCTTGCGGCACATACCGCGAGGATAGGAACACCGACGACACCGGAAAGTTGATGCCCTGCGCAATCGTGGACGTTGCACACAGCATCCGAAGGCTGCCCGTCTCCGCAAGCCACTCCATCAACGCCCGGACATCGTCGGACAGCCCCGCATGGTGGACTCCCACACCCTTCTCGAGCATGCCGATCAGTCTGAAATCCGCACTGATCTCCGTGCGCAGGAAATCCTGCACCAAGCTGATATTCGACGGCACCGCTTCCATCTCCGGCAGGCTGCGCGCAGCTTCCCCCGCCATCTTCCAGACCGTGCGAATGCTGTTGGCCACCGCCACGCTCGTGCCCCGCGCCGACATTACCGCTCCAATCGCCGCCGTCTGCAATCCAAATCCTTTCTGCACGCCCTTTGTGAGGACCTTACTCCTGGGCACGTTGATCGGTTTCACGCCCCCCACGCTGTGCGTTCCGCGAAGCGGCATAGCGTTCTCGGTCGCGGTCAGCGTTTCAAAATCCAGATGCCAGCCGCCGCGTTCGCTGTCATCGGCGACCGCCCGGTACAGCCCGATGATCCGCTCGTTGGGTTTCCACGGAACGGTGCCCAGGCTGATTACGTTTCCCGCGTCGATATCCTGCGCCAACCAACGCGCGATCGACTCCGATCTCTCGACGTAGGGCATCAGCAGGAGAAAGTTTGCCTGTGGGCAGTCCCGCTTGACCGTCGCCAGCAACAGCTCGATCCGCAGGCCCCGACCCTTGGCTTCCAGATTGTGCGCTTCGTCCATCACCACGAGAGCGAGAGGACGTTCCACCTTCTTGTTCCGGATCACCAGCGACAGCTTCTCGGGAGTCGCGACCAGGATGTCGAAGGGCTGGCGCCGATCGGTGAGTAATTCTTCCTCGAATGCGTCCACCTCGACCGCCGAAGTCAACTGCTCGACACGCAGCCTGATTGGTTCGAAATCCGTTCGCAGCCGCCTCGTAATCTGCGCCGACAATGCACGAGTCGGTGCAACATAGACGACCCATCCTCCCTCGGCCTGAAACTGGTTCAGCGCCTGAAGTATGCGGAACTGCGCCAAGAGCGTCTTTCCACCGGAGGTCGGCATGTCGACCACGATGGCGGTCTTCGCTTGGTCAAGCAGCCCCTGTTCGACCAGAGCCGCGCGCTGCGGCGGCAGAAGCTCGAACATCGCCTGATGCTGACGGCGCGTCAAAGAGCTCACGAACTCCGACGTTCGGGAATTGACGGTGCGCGTTGCCCACCAAAGCGAATTCGTCACCATGATGCACGACGTCGCGTGCAGCCACCGCAGAACCACTTCGTGCTGGGCATCCCCCGACGCGGCCGCCGCCTCGATCCCCGCCTCGAAGTGCTTGTCCAGCGTACCGAACGGATCGCCCGGCTGCCCTTGCAGCATGTAGTTCGCGAGCGTTTCCGTGCCCTTCGCCCAGTTGTAAAGAGCCGCCAGCCGGAAGGCGATCGCCCGGCCCCTCGCCTCGGGACCGTTTTGCAGACAACGTTCCTCATGAATTCGCTGGTCATTACGCAAGCCGAAGATGATCTCGCGGATGCGATCCAAATCGTCCCAGCCCTCCTTGCGGAAGAGTCGGATCCAGCAATCAAACAGCCTGTACAGAAGCCTGCGGTCCCATTCTGCATCTGCGACACTCGGCGCCGTCAGCGCCTCTCCCTGCTCCCGATACCAGCGCCGCAGGTCCGACCAGCGGTCACCACAATAAGCGATCGCGGAGAGCTGAAGCACAAAGAACAGACGCTCCAGGGTCTCCGACGGCACCGGAAGAAGGCGGCGGATGTCGAACGCACGGAACGAAGCCGCCACCGCTTGATCCCGCAAACGCCGGTTCTCTCCAGCGGGACGGCTTAGCTCGTCCAGACCCTCGATGGCCGCGAGCTCGAACGCGAGGGCCACACGTTCGAGAAACGGTTCATCGTCCGCGCTCTCCACGAAGGAAAAGCTGATCTGCCTGCCGACCGCTCGCCGCGCCAGCCGCTGGTGGACGAGGCCCCCCGCTCGCTCAAACTCGCCTGCCCCGATGGCAGCAACCGCCCAATGTTCGTCGAGCGCCTTCAAGGCTCTGTCGGACAGGCTCATCCGTCCTCTCCTCTCCGCCTTGAAATCATTGACTCTGCAATGCCATCCAGGCTCTCGCGTGGCAGGTAGAGCGCAACCAGCTCGATACTCGTTCCCTCGGGACATCCAGTGGCAAGCCCGGTGACCCGCATCCTCAAGTCATCCCGATCGGGTTCCACATCACGAACAAGGAAATCGTAGAGCTGGACGTCGGATTTGTTCTGCAGATACCTGCTTCCCGCACGCTCGAACCGCGCTCGCCATGGAGCCGACCCCACCCGATGACCGAGATACTTCAGGAGATCGTCGCGGACGGCTTCGCTGTCGCGTAGCTCTTCCAGTTGCCGTTTCAATCCCGTGCGACCGTACATCGCTCCCGGAGGATGGCTGCCATCGCTCGATGTCTTCACCTCGCCGAACGCAAGGCAGTCGCCGTCGTCGTCGACCCCGAATCCGACCAGATCGGCGCCCGGCAGGCTCGACCCGCTCTTTCTCTCATCCCGTCCGTCGGGCCAGGGAAAGCTGCACGATCGATGGTCTGTCAAATAGGTCTCCGCAATTGCTTCACCCACGCGCCAGTCTTCGATCTTGTCGCGGTCCTCCAGCACACGACGCAGCCCGTCCTGGGCAAATTTCGTTTCTGCCAATCCCGCGAGAATCTGCCCGATGTTCGCCTTCCCCTCATCATCGAAGAGCACAGCCGCAACCTGACCATCCATTGCGGCCGTCAACTCCTCGTCCGACCATCGCAGGCCAACCCCCGAACAGGGAGCCCCGCCGACATCGTAGACAATCTCTCCCGCGCCTACCGTCACGGACGTTATCCCGCCGATTCGGCGAGCTCCATGTTCAGCCCCCGAGACTGCACCCTATCGGTACGCTCGCCCAGCGCGAATTCCGCCGCCAACCGCTCTCGGTATGGAACCTCGCTGCACCCCATACACAGAATCTCTCCAGGACTGCCCTTGTCCATCTTCATCAGACTTCCGATCAAGCTGCGCGACTCGGGTTTTCGCTTAATCGAAACAATGAACCGCCCCAGGTTTTGGCGCCTTTGCCCCATTGCTCTCCCTGCCCATAGGTTTACCGCACCTCGCCCTGTCCAGCCCCCCTCCCCTCCGCAAAGCCACGCTCCGCTCGCCTGTGGCGATCTCTAGCCCGCATCGCTCACCGAGGTGCGGGTAGTGTACGTTACCGGGACTGCAATTTCACACTCACGGTCGCCGTGAGGTGGTGGGGCGGTTCGATGGCGGACGGCTGAGCGCCGACGCGGGCGTGTCGCTGCTCGCGAGGTGGACCGGCGCTTGGGCCTGATGGAACTCCTAATCGCACCGCCCCCGGCGCCTTGTCCCGACAACCCACGCTCCAAGAAGCGAGCCCTGGGGCTACTCCAGGAGACCCGCTCAACCTTTCTGCCGGCGGTCGTGCCACATGGAGGCTGCGAGGTCACCCCGGAGCGGTTGGCCGCCGCGCGTACGAGGTCCCGTCCACACGATGATCTCGGTGCACGCGGGGCGCACCTCATTGACCACCTTCAGGTTGGCGGTAACGCGCTTTGTGCTGCGGCGGCCCTTGCTCGCGGCCGCCGGAACCTCGCCGGGCCAAGGGCGAATATCTCCATCTGCGAACGCCTTGAACCGCTCGACGACATTCCGCTCGTCAGCAGGGCCGCTGCCGAAGAAGTGCACCAGAAAGGTCGACGCCGTGCTGGCGGGTATCGCTATCGCTGCGCTCATCGTGACGTCTCCATCTACCGGTGGTCGGGAACGACGGCAGCACCTCTCTTCCGAGCACCGACCGCCGCCCGGCTTCCGGCCAGACCCTTCCGCTCGGCGGCGCAAAGCACGGCAGCGCACTCGAGCCCCAGCCCAGCGTCCCCACGGGATCAAAGCGGCACCGGACCGGCGGCGAATGGGACCATGGCAAACCCCGGAGAGGTGCGCCTTCGCTGACCTTGAGCGGCGCGTTCTCGCGGCTGCGCCGAGTGATGTCGCTCTTGACCGTTTGTGAACCACAGCTTACAGTTGCCGAGTGGTCGAAGTCATCGAAAGCTCCTCGTTCAAGCGCTGGATCCGCGGCTTGCGCGACCGGAGAGCGGTTGCCCGGATCAACGCCCGGCTGCGGAGTCTTTCACTCGGCCACGCCGGCGACGTCAGGGCGATGCGCGGCGGCGTATGCGAGATGCGGGTTCATCACGGCCCCGGCTACCGCGTGTATTTCCTCCGCGAAGCCGGGACGGCGGTAGCATTGTGCGGCGGCGACAAGGACAGCCAGCAACGTGACATCGAACGTGCCGGGCGGCTGGCGCGGGACTGGAGGCAGAGATGAGCGAAACATTCACCCGGTGGGATGCTGCGGAACACCTGCGGACGCCGGAAGACGCGCGGCTGTATCTGGAGGCGTGCGCGGAGGAGGACCCGGGCGACGGCAGCCTGATCCGCGCCGCGCTGAACGACATCGCACGATCGGGGAACATGAGCCAGCTGGCGCGCGAGACCGGGATGAGCCGCGAGGGGCTCTACAAGGCATTGTCGGAGAATGGCAACCCCAGCTTTGCCACGGTGATGCGAATCGCCCGGGCGTTGGGTATGCATGTGCGGATTACCGCGTAGCAGTGTGGCCTGCGTTCCGCTGGGCCATTTTCTGCAACGCGGCAGGACCGAATTGGCACAGCGAGCGGCGTGTGGACCATATCTTTCCGAAGGCACGATTCACGCGAGCGAGATTGCGACGTGCCGGAGTCCCGGACGAGAAGGTGGACTACTTCATCGAGCGTAAAGATAGGCTTTCTAACCTGCAATTGTTGTCCGGCGCAGAGAACGTCGAAAAACACTCCAAGATGCCATCAAAGTGGTTGTTGGAGCAGTATTCGGACGAGGACTCCGGACGACAATACCAGCGTAGCCACCTGTTGGGGGAGGTACCTGATTCAATTGTCCAATTCGATACTTTTTTCGAGACGAGGAGAGACCAACTGAAGAGAAAGATTCGCGACCTGTTGGGATGACTTGGTTACGCGGTCAACTGTCGGTTGTGAAAAGGCACGAAATCTGGTCACTTTGATCAGTATTCCTGTCCCTTTTTTGTCACCCGGGCGGGTTGCTGTCGTCTAGTCTCGACGAAACAATCACTTGTGTGGCTTCGCGATTTCGACCCCGATGGCAGTAGTGTCTCCTTCCGATTGCGCGCCGTTTGTGCGCGATTCAGGACAAGCCTATGGCGCGTCCAGGAAAGACGAGACCCGTGCTTCCTCGAAGTCGTCGATGGCCAGCCCGCAACGGTCAATGTGGACCTACCCCGGTTCAGTGGACGGTTGAGGACTGTCGCCACCGGCACTGGGGTGAACGATAGCCGGTGGAATGAAGTCTCTCTTGCAGACCGGAGTTGAGGGTTCCACCACAGGGTGGTTCGGGATCCCCGGCCGGCCGATCCGGAAGGGCTCGAGGTTGGTTTGTGCACGAGGATCCTCGGCGCCCATCGAGCGTCGCGCGGCCGCGCGGCGTTCGAATTCGTTGGGGCTCAGGTACCCCAGCGCAGAGTGCAGCCGCCCGGTGTTGTACCAGCCTTCGACGAAAGCGAAGATGGTCAAGCGTGCTTCGGCTTGGGTCTGGAACGAGCGCCGTTGCAGCAACTCGCATTCGAGCGTGGCGAAAAGCTCTCGGCCATCGCGTTGTCGTGCACTCGCCAGCCGACCCGGTCGAGGTCCGCACTCCCCTCTCCCGGCACCGCTTGTCCATTGGCGAGCGAAGTGTATTGGGCACCGTTGTCGCAGTGATAGACGACGTCTTCGGGGCGACGCTGGCTGATCGCCATGTTCAGCGCCTCGATGTTGCGTCACACATAGTTTCGCAAAGGATTTCTCGGTTTATTTCTGCTCGATTGGTGGACGATTTCTCACATTGCGCCGTCCTCGTCGGAGGGCGGGGTCAGCGGAGGCCGATCGCACGCGTTCACCGGCACCGCGGCGGTCGTGATGATCACGGTGCTCGTGGTGACGGTGAGGTCACCAGCGCGCCCGTCGTCGAACGAGCGCGCTGGTGGGTGCGGCGGGTGATTCAGAACGTCACGTCGTGGGAGCGAGCCGCTCAAGCGGTCGGTCATGTCACGAGCGTTCGCTATCGCAACGTTCGTCGTAGGAGCGGCGGGTCTGAGCGAAGTACCGTCGCTCGAAGGCGAGGTCGTTGAGGAGCTCGCAGAGAGGAGCGGGGGCCTCGTCGCTGCTGTCGTGGTGCACGACGAGGCAAGACCGGTTCACCGCCGCCACTCCTCGATAGCGTGCTCGAGGTGCTCGGCGGTGACGGTGCAGGCACCTTTGACGGCGGCGGCGGTCAGGGCGTAGTGGGCGATGCGGTTGATGAGCCGGGGCAATCCGCGCGCGCTGTGGAACAGCGCCTCGACGGCGGGAGGCTCGAACAAGGGGTGCTCGCAGCCGGCGAGACGCAGGCGGCGGGTGAGCGATTCGTGCACGGCCATGGCAAGGCAGGCGGCGGCGCGGCTTGATGAGCCCGACCAGCAGCAGGCACAGGCGGTTCTCGGAATCCATCTCGTAGTTGCACAACAGCCGTAAATCTTCGAGCACATCATTGCGCAGGTGCTGCGCGTCGTCGATGACGAGCACGGGCAGTTGCTTGGCCTCGCACACCCGCCGGGTGGTCTCGGCCTGGATGGCGCGGTAGGCGGAGGCGCGCGAGCGTTGGGTGGGCAGGCCCAGCTCCCAGGCGATGGCCTTGTACATGTCGAGGACGAAAGCCGGTGGTCAGGCAGACGTAGCTTGAGGTGGTCCGGGTTGTTTGGACAGTCCGAGGGCCGGAACAAGGTGTACCGGGACTGTGGTGTGATGCCCTCGGGACGATCGTACCCGTTGCCGGTGACCGGCGTCGAAGTACGCTGAAACTCTGGTTTCTCTTCTCCGGACCGCTGGTGGCCGGTCCTGTGGAGCTGGTGGGCGAGAGGCGCGAGAGTGTGCGCGAGAACCCGTTCGGCGAACGCCGGGGAGGTTGAATTGCGCCCCTTCGGTCGGTATTGAAGAGCTGGTGTCCTGGCTCTGATGTCGATCCCCCGTTTCGCGGGCTCTTGGCAGGTCGCCGGCCAGTCCCGTGCTTCGGCGGCTTCTTCGTCAGCGGTCATATCCCGCTTGCCTCGCCGCGTTCATCCGCGCGCGGAACCGTCGCTTTTCCGCCTCCTGCACATACCCCTCCATGCTCCCACTCATGGCTGCCACAATCCGATTCGGGAAGTCCTCGTCAAGGTCGTACTCCCACTTTGCAGTTTTCGCAAGCCATGCGAGCCCGCTTCCGGCGCAGCGCCTGAGCCCCTTGAGGTACTCCACCCTCCATTTGTTCTCGGTCGCTTCCTGTTCTCTCAACACGTACTGTAGCGTCGCCAGGTACAGATCCAGCCCGTATTCGTCCCTCAGGGTTTTCATGCACTCGTCCGGGTCCACGAGCATTGCCCTCGACCTTGCTTTCAGGATATTCTTGAGCCACTCATTGATTCGTTCGTGAGATATGCTTTCAAGGTTGTGCGTTGTGAGAAGCGTCACCTGTTCAACGATGGCTTCTCCCAGGATGTCCCGGTCCTCGAGTTCCCCCCGTCTTCCTTTCTTCACGCTCTTGTCCGGGAGATTGCGTCCGATCCTGCGCGCCTGCTGCCGCGTCTGCCAGTCGTGTTCGATTGCCTCGTACGGTCCGTTGTGACTCCGGATCAGATCTTCGAACCACCCTTGCACTGCGTCTTCGCACGCTGCGGTGATCCGCATTGCCGTGTTGCTGTCGAACCGCTCCTCCATCGTCTTGCGGTCCCAGTAAGTTGCTTCCTCGCTTCGCAACCGCCGGATCGCGCTCTCGCGCACGGTTGGCAGAACAACGATCTTCCCTCCTCGCTGTGACACCGATCCGGTGATCACTCGTCTCGGGGTCTCGTACGCGACGAGGTTGGTGTCCAGCGCCACCCGCAACTCGCTCATCGTGCGTCTTCGCGTTCTTTCGCTCGCTGCCGGAGCACCCATCGGTTGTGCGGGCTGAGGTACGGCTCGCTCGCCGGGCCGTCCCCCCCGTAGTCCTTCATCAGCTCCGTTGCCCGTTCCTTACCGACCACGGATGCTACCGCGCGTTCCACGCGCTGCGTTCGTTCTTTGTGCTGTGCCGTGGCCTCGTGCATCTTTCCTCTCCCTCATGCATTCCAGGGTTCCGGACGCCGGACGGCCCGTCCCCGATGAGCGCCCCGACCGCGACCCCCGACGAGGACCTCGAACTCGTCCGACTCAAGGGCCACCACGATCGTACAGGCCCGCCTTGAGCCACGGCCACCCATCCGCCTTGGGCGCTCGGTGTCGCGAACACGGCGACGACGATCGGGTGCGCTTCGCGCCCGCGCTTGGCGAGCCCGCGATGGCCAGGTGCGTACCGTCGCGCGCGATGGCGCACGAGTCAGCCGCGAAGGTCCTCGTCGTTGTTGTCGTCGGCAGGGATTTGCGGATGGATCCGCCGTAGCCGGCCGCCCTCGGCGATACAATCGAGGGCCGGGAGCGCGGGCACGACAGGAGAAGCGAATGAGCGCGGACGGCAAAGCAGCAAGGGCAGCGGTGGTGACCGGGGCGGGGACGGGGGTCGGTCGAGCGGCGGCGCTCGCCCTCGCGGCGGAAGGGTTCGCCCTCGTGCTTTCCGGGCGCCGCCCCGACCCCCTCAAGGAGGTGGCGTCCGAAATCGGCTCTACCGGCGGGCGGGGGATCGCGGTGCCCACCGACGTGACCGACCCCGACTCCGTCCGCGCCCTCTTCACCCGCACCGTCGAGGTCTTCGGCCGGCTCGACCTCCTGTTCAACAACGCGGGGATGGGGGCGCCGGCCATCCCGCTCGAGGACCTCTCCGTCGAGCAGTGGCGGGCGGTGGTCGACACCAACCTCACCGGATCGTTCCTCTGCACGCAGGAAGCGTTCCGGATCATGAAGAGCCAGAGCCCGCGCGGGGGACGCATCATCAACAACGGCTCGATCTCGGCCCATGCCCCGCGGCCCTTCTCGTCGCCGTACACCGCGACGAAGCACGCGATCACCGGGCTCACGAAATCCACCGCCCTCGACGGGCGGGCCTACGACATCGCCTGCGGCCAGATCGACATCGGCAACGCCGAGACGGACATGACGGCGCGGATGAAGCAGGGAGTGCCCCAGCCGAACGGAACCACGATGGTGGAGCCCACCATGGCGGTGGAGAACGTGGGGCGCGCCATCGCCTACATGGCGACCCTCCCGCCCGATGCGAACGCCCTCTTCCTCACCGTGATGGCGACCAGGATGCCGTTCGTCGGCCGGGGCTGACCCACGGCACGGCACGCGAGGCCACGCCAGCCACAGCACACCCACCACCCCCGAAGAACCGATTACCAACCCCAGGGACCTACAGGAGCAGACGGATGTCGAAGATTACCGGCGCGACCCTTCTCGTGAGAAGCCTCAAGCAGCAGGGCGTGGAGCACATGTTCGGGGTGGTGGGATTTCCGGTGCAGCCGGTCGCCGCCGCCGCCCAGAAGGAGGGGATGATCTACGTCGGCATGCGCAACGAGCAGGCCGCATCCTACGCGGCCCAGGCGGCGGGCTATCTCACCGGCCGCCCCGGGGCGTGCCTCACCGTCTGCGGGCCGGGAGTCATCCACGCCCTGGCGGGGCTCGCGAACGCGAAGTGGAACGGCTGGCCGATGATCCACATCGGCGGAGCGTCTCCCACGTATCAGAACGGCATGGGCGCGTTCCAGGAGGAGCGTCAGGTCATGGCCGCCACTCCCTACTGCAAGTACGCCCATCAGGTGGACCGGACGGACCGCATCCCCTACTTCGTCGAGCAGGCGGTCCGGACGTCCATCTTCGGGCGGCCGGGCGCCGTCTACCTCGACCTGCCGGACAACATCATCCGGGAGGAGATCGACGAGGGTTCGGTATCCCCCGCCGCGACGGTGCCGGAGCCGCCGCGCTTCCAGGCCGCACCGGAATCCGTCGAGGCGGCGCTCGACACTCTCGAGTCGGCCGAACGGCCCCTCGTCGTCATCGGCAAGGGCATGGCCTGGTCGCGGGCGGAAGACGAGGTGCGCGCATTCATCGAGCGGACCCGCCTCCCCTTCCTCGCCTCGCCGATGGGCAAGGGGGTGATGGACGACAGCCATGCCCTCTCGGTCGGAGCGGCCCGCAGCCTCGCCCTTCGGGAAGCCGACGTCGTGTTCCTGATGGGGGCAAGGCTCAACTGGATCATGCACTTCGGACTCCCCCCGCGATTCTCGAAGGATGTGCGGGTGATCCAGCTCGACCTCCATCCGGAGGAGATCGGCACCAACGTGCCAGCCGAGGTCGCCTTGCCGGGGGACGGCCGGGCGGTCGTCGCCCAGATCAACGAGGCGCTCGAGACCCGCCAGTGGTTCTATCCGGACGATACCGCGTGGCGCTCCGCCCTCGCGGAGAGCGCGAACAAGAACCAGGCGGCCATCGGCCCCATGCTGGACGACGACGCGGTGCCGATGAACTACTACCGGGCGCTCCGCGACATCCGCGAATGGATGCCGGACGAGGCGATCATCGTCAGCGAAGGCGCGAACACCATGGACATCGGGCGCACCCAGTTGCCGAACTCGCGGCCCCGCAAGCGGCTCGATGCCGGGACCTACGGCACGATGGGGGTGGGCCTCGGCTTCGCCATCGCCGCTGCGGTAGCCTGCCCGAACCAGCCGGTGGTCGCGGTGGAGGGCGATTCGGGGTTCGGATTCTCGGGGATGGAGGTCGAGACGATCTGCCGCCTCGGCCTCCCCATCAAGACGGTGGTGCTCAACAACGGCGGCATCGGAGCGTCGGCCGGCGAGGAGCCGAACGTCGAGGGCCTGCTTCCACCCGGAGCCCTGATCCGCGGTGCGCGCTACGACCGCATGATGGAGGCGTTCGGCGGGCGCGGGTACCACGTCGAGGACCCGGGCGACCTTCGCAAGGCGCTCGACGACTCGATGGCCTTCGACGGCCCGACCCTCGTCAACGTGGCGATCAACCCGAGGGCGGAGCGCAAGCCGCAGAAGTTCCGCTGGCTCACCACCTGAGCTTCAACCGGCGGAGCTTCAACCGGCCGGCCCGGCGCGGCCCGGCACCCCTCCGGCCGGGGAGCCGGGCGCGCGGCCGGATCAGGGAAGCCGGGCCCGGCGGCCGATGTCGGAGCGGAAGAACCGGCCCGGCCAGTCGATGCGCTCGACCCGCCGGTAGGCGCGGTCCCGCGCGGCGGCGAGGCCGCGCCCGAGGCCGCACACGCAGAGCACCCGGCCTCCCGCCGTCACCACGCGCCCATTCGCGTCATGCGCGGTCCCGGCATGGAAGACCCGGGTATCCGGCAGATGCTCGTCCAGCCCGCGGATCGGATCCCCGCGGCGAACCGGGCCGGGGTAGCCGTCCGCCGCGAGCACCACTCCGAGGGCGGTCCGAGGGTCCCACTCCGCCGCCCCGCTCTCGAGGCGCCCCGCCGCGGCCGCCCCGCACAGCGCGGCGAGGTCCGAGCGAAGCCTCAGCATGATGGGCTGGGTCTCCGGGTCGCCGCAGCGCACGTTGAACTCGAGGACGCGGGCCGTCCCGTCCCTTCCGATCATCAGACCGGCGTACAGGAAGCCGGTGAAGGGCGCGCCTTCCGCGACCATGGCGCGGACCGTGGGACCCACGATCGCCCCCATCACCTGCTCGTGCAGCGCGGCGGTGACCACCGGGGTCGGCGAATGCGCGCCCATGCCCCCGGTATTGGGGCCGGTATCTCCCTCGTCGCGGGTCTTGTAGTCCTGCGAGGACGCCAACGGAACGATCCGGTCGCGGTCCACGAGACAGATGAAGCTCGCTTCCTCGCCCTCCAGGAAATCCTCCACCACCACCCGTTCGCCCGCCGCACCGAACGCATCGCCGCGAAGCGCCGCCTCCAGCGCGGCGACCGCCTCATCGACGGTGCGGGCGACGGTGACTCCCTTCCCCGCCGCAAGCCCGTCCGCCTTGACCACGATCGGGGCGCCACGCGAGTGCACGTAGTCGGCAGCCGGGGCGATTCGGTCGAAGGTCTCGTAGCCGGCGGTCGGGATCCCGTGCCGGACGAGGAACGACTTGGCAAAGATCTTCGAGCCCTCGAGGCGCGCGGCGCGCGCACTCGGGCCGAAGCAGGGACGGCCTTCGGCGGCCAGCGAGTCCGCGAGCCCGGCCACCAGGGGAGCCTCGGGGCCGACGACAGTCAGATCGATGCGGCGCGCGGACGCGAATTCGACAAGCCCGCCGATGTCATCGGCCGCGATCGCGACGCTCTCGACCTTCGGCTCGGCCGCGGAACCCGGGTTGCCGGGAGCGACCCAGACCCGCTCCACCCGATTCGAGGCGGCGAGCTTCCAGGCGAGGGCGTGCTCGCGGCCCCCTCCTCCCACCACCAGCACCTCCATGCTCGCCCCCTCGCCTCGTCCGGGTCTCCACCAGCGGGTCGAGCCGGCAAAGAGATGTCACCTGCGCTCGTCGCGAGGGCGCCCGGAGGCCCCGTGATCGAAAGGGACGGGCCGCACGGACCGAAAGAGCGCGGGCGCGCTGCCGACGGCCCGGCCGACGCGGGCGCCGGCGCGCGATCGCAGCGGCTTGCGGGAGCACGCCCCGATACCGAGAGCGGACTGGCGTCCGCGGCGGGAAGTCAGTGACGTCTTCGGGCTAGTGCTGCCCGTGCCCCACATCTCCTCGCTGGACTTTGAATATGAGTAATTCATATCAATTCAATTGCTTACAATCTATCTGCCCCATCTGCCGATGACCGCCCAAGCCAGACTCGTCGGGCCTTGGCCGCATCGGGACCGGCCAGGGGCTGGTTTGTCATTCGATGCGCCGTTCACGGAGAAAGAAAAGGGCTGGAAAACAATGAGTTCCATGATATGCCGCGGTGGGGCACGGGCAGGGCTAGTGGCGGAAGTGCCGCACGCCGGTGAACACCATCGCGATCCCGTGCTCGTCCGCCGCGGCCACCACTTCCCGATCCCGTCTCGAGCCGCCCGGCTGGATCACCGCCGCGACTCCCGCCTCCGCCGCCTCGTCGATCCCGTCGCGGAACGGAAAGAACGCATCGGAAGCCATCGCCGTGCCGCGAAGATCGAGCCCTTCCTCCTCCGCCTTGAGGCGCCCGAAACGGGCCGAATGTACCCGGCTCGTCTGACCCGCGCCGATCCCGAGGGTGGCGCCCTCCCGGGCATAGACGATGGCGTTCGACTTGACGAACCAGGCGATGCGCCAAGCGAACAGGAGGTCGTTCAGCTCCGACGGCGTGGGGGCCCGGCGGGTAACCACCTCGAGAGCTTCCGGCGTGACCCGGTCGTAGTCCGCTTCCTGAACCAGGAGGCCACCCCGCACCGAGCGGAGGTCGAGGGGCGGGCCTCGGACCCCGCCCTCCTCCTCGAGCGGCGCTCCGGGTTCATCCACGACCAGGACCCGCACGTCCGGCTTGGCGGCAAGGACCGCCGCCGCCTCGCCCGCGATGCGGGGCACCACGATGACCTCCACGAACTGGCGCTCCAGCACCGCCCGCGCCAGCTCGCCGTCGAGCGGTCGATTGACGGCGATGATCCCTCCGAACGCCGACGTGGGGTCGGTGCGAAACGCCCGCTCGTACGCCTCGCGTCCCGTTCCCGCCACTGCCCCTCCGCATGGGTTGGCGTGCTTGACGATGACGCAAACCGGCCGCTCGCCCAATGCACGCACGCACTGAAGGGCGGTATCCGCATCGGCGACGTTGTTGAACGAGAGCGGCTTGCCCTGGACGAGACGGGCGCCCGCCACCGTGGGCCCGGTGGCGGCGGACGCATCCGCGTCGCGATAGAGGGCGCCTGCCTGGTGAGGGTTCTCTCCGTAACGCATCTCCGCCTGCCGCACGAACTGGCGGGTCTGGATGGCGGGGAAGCGGCTTCGCTCCACCGGATGGCGGCCGGGGTCGACCACCGAGCCCAAGTAGTTGGCGATGGCCGCGTCGTACCGCGCGGTGTGGGCGAATGCCTTCGCGGCGAGGGCGAACCGGGTTCCGGCGGAGAGAGCCCCTCCGCGTCGCTGCATCTCCTCGACAACCCGGGGATAGTCGTCCGGGTCGGATACCGCGGCGACGCCGGCGTGGTTCTTGGCCGCCGCCCGCAGCATGGCGGGCCCTCCGATGTCGATGTTCTCCATCGCCTCGGCGAAGCGGCAATCGGGGCGACCGGTCGTCCGCTCGAAGGGATACAGGTTGACGGCGAGCAGATCGATCGGCTTGATGCCCTGCTCGCGCATGACCTCGTCGTCGACGCCGCGCCGCCCGAGCAGGCCCCCGTGCACGCGCGGATGGAGCGTCTTGACCCGCCCCGCCATGATCTCCGGAAAGCCGGTGATCGCGGAGACCTCGGTGACCGGAATCCCCGCTCCGGCGAGGAGGCGCGCGGTTCCCCCGGTCGACACGAGCTCGACCCCGAGCCCATGCAGCGACCGCGCGAACGCCTCGACCCCGTGCTTGTCCGAGACGCTGACGAGCGCCCGGCGGATTCTCGTTTCAGCCACCACCGCCGATCGTCGGTTGCGGAACCTTCCCGATGAGGCCGTGGGCGCGAAGCTTCTTTCGCAGCGTGCCGCGATTGATGCCGAGGATTCGCGCCGCCCGGCCCTGGTTGCCCCCGGTCTCCTTCATCACCGCCTCGAGCAGGGAACCTTCCACCTCGCCGATCACCATGCGGTACAGGCCGTCGCATTCATCTCCGCCGAGGCGGACGAACAGGTCGGAGACCCAGGCCGAGATGGACTCGCGCACGGACGGCGGCCCGGCGTCCCTCGCGCCGACCGCCCCGTCCATCGTGCCGGAGTGGCCATCGCTCCGCATATTTCCTTCCGACACTCTCTCGCACCTCCTGCTGCACGGGGCGATTCGCAGCCGTGCCGGCATGGTACCAGGAAGAAGAAGGACGACACCCCTGTCCCCTCCGGGCCGGGGTTGCTTCGTTCACTCAGAGGTAGTCAGCGAATTCAAAGAGTTGCGTCCACCGATGGGCTCATGATCCAGAGTCGGCGGCGACCGGAGAATCAGGCGTCGAATCAAGACGATACGCTCACCTGTCAAGACCGTTTTCCTGTCGTGGCCGAGTGCTGGCCACGGGAGCGGATCGAGCCTGTCGTGCGGGCAGGGACAGCTTCATGAGGCCCGAACCGACACGCGGACGACGAAATGCGCTCCTCAACGGCCTGCCGGACAGACCCGGTTCACCCGTCGCCGGACAAAAGCGAGCCCTGGTTCACCTGTGGTCATCGAGGAAAGCCGAGAACGAATCCATCCTGCCTCCGGGCGGTGTCTCGAGGTTTCGGATCTGTAGCCTGCCGGGGAGGGGAGTCTCCGCGGGCAGGCCGGATGAGCGCAGCGTAGTCCGGCACAAGGGGTCTGGAGGTTGTCGGGTTGCGTCTTCGGCCTACCCGACCTGTCAAGGCTGCCGATCCCGGGCAGGGCTAGATGAGGCTGAGCTCGAAGCTGACCGCGACCTCCGCCGGGGCGACGAGATCGAACGCGATGTCCACTTGGCGGCCCGACTCCAGCCCCCCGGAGGGCACGGCTCCTCCGTCGAGATATTCTGCGGGCTCGAACGCCCGGCTCGCGACGGCACGGCCGTCCCTCCCGTAGAGGACGAAGACCACCACCGGGAACGGGCGGGTGGCGGACGAACGGTTCTCGAGCGTCGCCTGGACGGAGAGGGCGCTCGAGTACTCGGCGTGCGGGCGCACCGTGCGCGATACCACGCGAATTCCGTCGTCTCCGGCCCGTCTCTGCGTCTCGCATCCGGCTACCGCGCAGAACTCGTCGAGGACGGGACCGAGCACCGGGAAGGCGCCGGCCAGATCTCCGGCCATGAACCAGGCGTGCTGCAGGACGAGCAACAGCAGCAGCACGATGCACCAATGAGAGGCCCAACGGCGCCCGCGCCGCACGTCCAGCCCTTCGATTCGACTCAGGATCGCCCGTTCGCGGCTTTGCCGGCGGCGCGCCGCAATACGTCCCTCGTGAATGCGATCCGGGCCCGGGCGGACCGCCGAGACGTCCGCCGAGATCCGGCGGACATCTCCTACCATGGGCCCGGGAGAGTCGCCCTCGAGGTCCACTTCGACATCGCTCCTCACCAGAGAGACGGCGAAGGGCACCCGGTCGCCCTCGCGAGGACTTTCCGGGCGGGGGCCGGAGAACGGTTCGAAGGGCTCCTCCGGAACGTTCTCGGCGGAGGGCTCGGACGCGCACTTCGGCCCGGCGTCGGCCACGCCGATCGCGTCCGCCAAGTCCCGATCGCTCTCCCACAACACCCATCGGGAACCTTCGTCGGGCTCCGACCACAGGCGCGTGGAGGCATCAAAGGATCCCAGACACTGCCCGCACCTTACCCACGCTCGGGCCGCTCCGAGCTGAGCTTCGGTAACGCGGAACCAGGTCCGGCATTCGGGACAGCAGGTATACACGAGTTCCCCCAATTTCTAGCGGATGCGGGGTCCCGCCAGCAGAACCCAGCTCTCCTCCGAACCCGCGATCGCGAGCCCGAACCAGGATGCATATGCTTTGATGAGTCCGTCGGCCTGGCTGGCGAGGACCCCGGACAGCATCAACTCGCCGCCGTGTCCTACCAAGTCCTTGAACGCGCCCGCGAGCGTGGCGAGAGGAGCGGCCAGGATGTTCGCAACCAGCACGTCCGATGTCGAGGTTTCCGAGCGGTGAAGCGCTCCGGCGACCGCTGGCGGAGACATGATATCGAAACGCTCGACCGACCGGTTGCGGAGGGCGTTGTCCCGAGCCGCCTCCCGCGCCCGCGGGTCGATGTCGACGGCGAGGCAGCGCCTCGCTCCCAACCCGAGCGCGGCAAGGCCGAGAATGCCCGAACCGCATCCGTAGTCGATTACAAGCTTTCCGGCGAGGTCCAGGCTGGTGAGATACCGCAGACAAAGACGGGTGCTCGGATGAGAGCCGGTCCCGAACGCGAGGCCCGGATCGAGTCGCACGACCACCCCCGCCTCCGCCTCGGGCGGTGGCTCGACCCATGTCGGGCACACCCAGAGCCGCTCCCCGAACCGCATCGGCCGGACCCGCTCGCGTCCGGCGCGAACCCAGTCCGTCTCGGGAAGCTCGCTCAGGCGGGCGGTCTCCAGCACCTCGGGCGACACACGGCCGGCCATCCGCTCGAGGCCATCCGTTCCCGCCGGGAACAGCCCGGAAACGCGCACCCGTTCCCAGAGCGGCCGGTCGGGGGGCCAGGACTCGAATCGAGGCTCTTCGCCCGCGTCCTCGAGGGAGATGGCGGCCGCCCCGCACGCATCGAGCGCCTCTTCGACCGAACCCGCCTCCTCGCGGGGACATTCCAGAGCGAGGCGCAGCCAGCCGCTCGTCTCGGCGCCGCCCATCTGCCGCGGCGGCGCTACCGCGCGAGCTTGCGCTCGAGGTAGCTGATGCCGACCCCGCCCTCGATGAACGCGCTGTCGTTCAGCAGGTCCACGTGCATCGGCACGTTGGTGCGGATCCCCTCCACGATAATCTCGTCGAGGGCGATCCGCATGCGGGCGAGAGCGGACTCGCGGGTATCGCCGAAAGCGATCAACTTCACGATGAGCGAATCGTAGTTGGGGGGCACCGTGTATCCGGAGTAGAGGTGGCTGTCGACACGGATCCCCGGCCCGCCCGGTGCATGAAAAAGCGATATCTTGCCGGGATTGGGGGTGAACGTGAGGGGATCTTCCGCGTTTATGCGACACTCGATCGCGTGCCCGCCGATGGTGGTGTCGGATTGCTTGAAGGGCAGACGCTCTCCCGCCGCGACGAGGATCTGGGTCTTGACCAGATCGATTCCGGTCACGAACTCGGTCACGGGGTGCTCGACCTGGATCCGGGTGTTCATCTCGATGAAATAGAAGTCCCCGTCCTGGTAGAGGAACTCGAACGTACCGACCCCACGGTAGTCGATGGCCTTGCACGCATTCGCACACCGCGCCCCGAGCCGCCGCCGCATGCGGTCGGTGATGCCCGGCGCGGGCGCCTCCTCGATGACCTTCTGATGCCGGCGCTGCATCGAGCAGTCCCGCTCGCCGAGATGGACGGCGTTTCCGTGCGAGTCGGCCACCACCTGGATCTCGATGTGGCGCGGGTTGTCGAGGTACTTCTCCATGTATACGGTGCCGTCGCCGAACGCGGCCATCGCCTCGGCCCGGGTCATCAGGACCGCGTTCGCAAGAGCCGCCTCGCTGTTCACCACCCGCATCCCGCGGCCGCCCCCGCCGGCCGCCGCCTTGATGATCACCGGATATCCGATATCGCGTGCGAGGCGGGCGTTTCCATCCGGGTCTTCGTCGAGCGGGCCCTCCGATCCGGGTACGCAGGGAACGCCGGCGCGCCGCATGGCGTCGATGGCGGAGATCTTGTCGCCCATCAGCCGAATGGTGTCGGGCGAGGGGCCGATGAAGACGAACCCGCTCTGCTCGACGCGCTCCGCGAAGTCGGCATTCTCGGCGAGGAACCCGTAGCCGGGATGGACCGCGACCGCGTCCGTCACCTCCGCCGCGCTCAGAACCGCGGGGATGTTGAGGTAGCTCTGGGCAGCGTCCGGCGGACCGATGCAGACCGACTCGTCGGCGAGCCGCACGTGCTTCAGATCGCGATCGACGGTGGAGTGGACCGCGACCGTCCGGATCCCGAGCTCCCGGCACGCTCGCAGCACCCGCAACGCGATCTCGCCGCGATTGGCAATCACGATCTTGTCGAGCATCAAGGACGGGCTATTCGACGATCATGAGGGTCTGACCGAATTCCACCGGCTGACCGTTCTCGACCAGGATCTCCCTCACCACCCCGCTGAAGTCGGACTCGATCTGGTTCAGGATCTTCATCGCTTCGATGATGCAGACCACGTCGCCCGCCGATACCCGGGAGCCCACCTCAACGAACGGGGGCGCGCCGGGCGACGGTGCCCGGTACATCGTCCCCACCATGGGAGCCTCGATCGGGTATCCGCTCTGGGCGACGAGTTCTTCCGGCGCCGACCCCAGCGGTGCCGCCGGCGGCGCCGAAGCGGGTTCCCCCACGGCCGCGGCCCCGACCGGATGCGGGACCGGTCCGGAGGCCTGGACGAGCGGCGGAGCGGCGCCGTAGCGGCTGATCCGGACCGACTCCTCGCCCTCGGTGATCTCGATCTCCGCGATCCCCGATGCGTCCAGAAGCTCGATGAGCTTCTTGATCTTCCTGAGGTCCATGGCTCCTCCGCCCGCGTCCGCCCGCTACCCCCGGCCGCGCGCGGCCAGCCACTCGGAGGCGGACTGGAGCGCGTGCCGATAGCCGAGCGGACCGAGACCGCACACCACCCCCACGGCCGCGTCGGAGAAGTAGGAGTGGTGGCGAAACGGCTCGCGCGCGTGAATGTTGGACAGGTGCACTTCGACGAACGGCCGAGCCGCCCCGGTCAGCGCGTCACGGAGAGCGATGCTGGTATGGGTCAACCCGGCCGGGTTGACGATGATGAAGTCGGTGCCGTCGTCGGCCGCCGCGTGCACGCGCTCGATGAGCTCGTATTCGCGATTGCTCTGGAGGGTCTCCAGACGATGGCCGAGGCGCTCCGCCTCCGCCGTCAGGAGAGCGTCGATCTCGGCCAGCGTAACGGTCCCGTAGTGCTTGGGCTCGCGGGTTCCGAGAAGATTGAGGTTCGGCCCGTGCAGGACCAGGATCGTCGCCATCGCCAACCGCCCGCCATCCGGAGGATTCCCGCCACCCTCACCGCGAAACGGTGGTGCGGGGGCCGCAAGGCTACCACGAAAGCGGCGGCAAGAACCGGGGAAAACGCCCCCATCATGGAGCGATTTTCGCCCAAAGTGAGGGCATTTACGCTGAACTGCGCCTAACTTGGCGACTCGCGCCCGAGCAGGGCATCCGCGACCCGGTCGAGTTCGGTGGGTTCGATCTCTCCGAGCCGGACATAGGCGACAACCCCGTCCCGGCCCGTGACCACGGTGAACGGCAGCGCGCCGACCCGGTTGCCGTAGCGGCGCATGGTGCTGCCCTGGAGGTCGTCGAGGAGAACGGGATAGCCGATGCCGAGCTCCCCGGCGAATGCGCGCACCGCATCGGGCCGGTCCACCGCAATGCCGATGACCCGTACCCCGGGGCGGCGCCGCTCGAGATCGATGAGAAGCGGGATCTCCTCTCGGCAGGGGGCGCACCAAGTCGCCCAGAAATTGACCACGAGCACCTTGCCGTCCCACTCTCCCGGCCCTCGCGGCCGCCCGTCGAGATCGGGGAGGGTGAAGTCGGGGCGAGGCCGATGGAGGACGTTGACCGGCGCCTCATTGGCAGCCGGGCCGGAGCCGGACCCCGAGGACCCCGATGCCGTCAAGGTGGCGTCCGCCTCGCCCGGCGGCTCGTTCAGGTACTGTCCGGCCCCCCACCCCGCCACCAGGGCGAGCACTGCCGGCCCCGCGAGCACCGCCCACCGCCAGCGGCGCGCGTCACGCGGCACTCGTCGCTCCGGTTACCTGTCTCGTGAAGTCGGCCGCGTGCCGGAAGCCCACGGTGCGGTAGCGCCGCCGCTCCATCCGGTCGGGGCCGAAGAAGAGGATCGCGGGGGGGCCGAGGACGCCGAGGCGTTTCATCAGGGCCTGGTCGGCGGCGTCGTTCGCGGTCACGTCCGCGCGCAGGACCCTGACCTCCCCGAGGGCCGCCCGCACCTGCGAGTCGCGAAAGGTGCTCTCCTCCATCTCCTTGCACGACACGCACCAGTCCGCGTAGAAGTCGAGCATCACGAAGCGCCCCGCGGCCTCGGCGCGGGCGAGCGCCGCGTCGAGCCCGTTCGGCCCGTCGAGGCCCTTGATGGCGGCGAACTCGAGCCGCCCTCCCGGCCCGGCCGCCCGGCCCGCCGCGCCCGGGTCCGCCGGGGGCCACAGGCCGGCCAGCGGATGAAGAGGGTCGTGGGCCCCGGTCGATGCCCCCACCGCCAGCACCGCGGCATAGGCCGCCGCCGCGAGCGCACCCGCTCCCGCCGCGTAGCGCCCCCCCCGCACCAACCGCTTCCCGGCGGCCCAGGCGAGGACGCCGCCGGCCGACCCGGCGACGACCGCCCACGCGGCGAGCGCGGCCGGAGGCGGCAGGACCCGCTCGAGGAGGTACGCGGCCACCCCGAGGAGCACGACTCCGGCGGCCCGCTGGAGGGCATCCATCCACGGCCCCGCCCGGGGCAGCAACCGTTGCGACGACGCGCCGAGCACGAGCAGCGGCACCCCCATGCCGAAACCCATCGCGAAGAGGGCGAGGCTGCCCCGCGCCGCGTCCCCGGCCTGGCCGATGTAGAGAACGGCGCCGGCCATCGGCGCGGCGACGCACGGTCCCACAATGAGCGCGGAGACGACCCCCATCGCCGCCGCCCCGGCGTAGCCCCCGCCGCGCCCGGCCCGGCTCGTCCATCCGGAGGCGCGCGTGATCCAGGCGGCGGGAAGCTTGAAGGCGTAGAGCCCGAACATGGACAGGGCGAGCGCAACGAAGGCCGCGCTGACGGCCCCGAGGGCCCAAGGATCCTGAAGCGCGATCTGGATGTTGGCGCCGAGGAGTCCGGCGGTCCCGCCCACCGCCGCCCAGGCGAGCGCGCTCCCCGAGACGTAGGCGAGCGAGAGGGTGAGGCCCCTCGCCCGGCCGCGGGCGGCTCCCCCGCCCGCGACGAGGATGGACGACAGGATCGGGACCATCGGAAAGATGCACGGGGTGAGGCTGAGCAGCAACCCGAAGCCGAAGAAGGCGGCGAGACTCGCGCCGAGGCCGTCCGCCGCGAGCCGCCGGGCGATGCGCTCGGTTTCGGAGAGTGCGGCGCTGGCCGCGGAAAGGCCGGCGGGGGAGCCCGAGGCGGCCGGGTCGCCGGCCGGCGCACCGGGGCCGGCTCCATCGAGCCGCACCCGGAGGGCCTTGCGGACCGGCGGATAACAGAGCCCTTCGTCCGCGCAGCCCTGATAGATCACGTCAAGAGCGACGTCCCGCGGAGGAGAAGCCGCGTGCGCGAGCCGCACGGTCGCCGACGCCTCGAATCGGTAGACCTCGACCCGGCCGAAGTAGGGGTCCTCCCGCATTTCGCCGGGAGGCAGATCGATCCCGGCTATCGCCGTCCCTGGGCCGGCGCTTTCCGAAAGATGCACCTCCATCCGCTTGGCGTACAGGTAGTAGCCGGGCTCGATGCGCCAGCGGACGACGGCGAGGTCCGGTCCGGACGCCGCCGCCTCCGGCCGGAACGCGAGGTCCGGATGGAGGAACTCGGGCTCGTCGCGCCCGGCGTCGATGAGGTCCTGAAGGAAGCCGGCGGCGGGGTCCGAAGCGGAGAGGCCCGCCGCGGACGCGCGCGCTTCGCCCAGCGCCGACTCGGACCGGACCTCGGAAAGAGCCGGCCCCAGGGGGGCGGAGAGAGCATCCGCGCCGAGGCCGGGTGCGGACGCCGAAAAGCCCGCCATGAGCCCCCACGCACACACGCACCGGCGAGCCCCCGCGCGTGCGAAAAACGGCCGGATCAGGGCGAACGCCCGTGTATTCATCCGAACGATCCAATCCCCCGGTCCAGCCCCGGGCCATGGGACCCGGGGGACCCGGCCCGTTCGCGCCCCTCCGCGGGGCCCGGGCACCGGCCCGGCGAAGCCGCCGCCCGCGGTTCGGCGGCGCGAGTCTCATGACCCGCCGCCCGTCATTTGATGGTCAAATGATATCTCCTCGCCGCTCCGGATGTCTGCCGTGCGCCCGCTCCTCATCCTGTTTCTCGTCGTGCCGCTCGCCGAGATATACCTGCTCATCGAAGTCGGCTCGGAGATCGGCGCGATCGCCACCGTGGCGCTCGTCGTGTTGACCGCGGTCGTGGGGGCCGCCCTCATGCGCGCCCAGAGTCTCGCCACCCTCCTGCGGGCCCGGGCCGCGATGGCGAAGGGGGAGGTGCCGGCTCTCGAGCTGCTCGAGGGAGCGGTGATCCTCATCGCGGGAGCACTTCTCCTCACCCCGGGGTTCCTCACCGACGCGGCCGGATTCGCCTGCCTCGTTCCGTCCATCCGCCAGCACCTGGTCCTCACCGCCGTCAAGCTGCGGCCCGCCGGCCCGCGCCCGGACCCCACCCGGCCAGGGCGCGGCCCGCGCACCCTGGAAGGGGAGTACCGGCGTACCGAGGACCGGGACGGCTGAACCACCCAGGGCCGTTCACGCTACGGTTCAAGCCCCGGGCAGCCGGGGGCAGCCCCGGGCGGGCCGGGTTCGCTCCGGGTAGCCCGAAAAAATCACCGACTTTCGTCGCGAGGGCGCCAGGATGCCCCACGATCTCCCCGTGATCTCATGGAGGAACGGGCCGCACGGACCGAAAGCGCGCAGGCGCGCGGCCGAGGCGTAGCCGACACTCGCGCGGGCGCGCGGTCGATGCGGCTCGAGGGAGTACGGCCCGCGACCGCGAGCGGATGGGCGGCCGCAGCAGGAAGTCGGTGATCTTTTCGGGGTAGTCCGACGGAAGCGCCTCCGGCCGGAACGCCTCCCGCAGGGACGCCTCCGGTGCGAGGTCGGGTTGCGCCGGCGGCCGACCCGACCGGCGGCTCACCCGGCCGGCAGCGTGAAATCGCCCTGTCTGCCTGCCTACCCTCTTGACTTGGGCGAGGCCGCCCCTATTATCAGCACTCGCTTCGAGCGAGTGCTAGCAGACTGGCAGCAGGGCACTCCTCCCGGCGATACGACCACGGCCGGCCGGGGTCCGAACCGGCTCCCGAAGGCCCCCATCCCGATCTCTGACCCAACTACCGGAAGCAGGAGATTTCCGAATGAACATACGACCCCTCCACGACCGCGTGATCGTGAAGCGGATGGAAGAGGAGCGCACCTCTCCGGGCGGCATCGTCATCCCCGATACCGCCACCGAAAAGCCGATCCGCGGTGAAGTCACGGCCGTCGGCCCCGGCAAGATCCTCGATGACGGCTCCGTACGCGCGCTCGACGTCAAGGTCGGCGACGAAGTCCTGTTCGGCAAGTACTCGGGCACCGAAGTGAAGGTCGACGGCGACGATCTCCTCGTTCTGCGCGAGGAAGACATCATGGCGGTCGTCGAAGGCTGATCCGTCCCGTCCCGCAACCCTTCCCTACCCAGCAAAAGCACTGCTCAGGAGTCATACCCAGATGAGCGCAAAAGACGTACATTTCGCCGAAGAGTCCCGCCAGGCACTCTCCCGCGGCGTCAACATCCTGGCCAACGCGGTCAAGGTCACCCTCGGCCCCAAGGGCCGCAACGTGGTGATCGAGAAGAGCTTCGGCGCGCCCACGGTCACCAAGGACGGCGTGTCGGTCGCGAAGGAGGTCGAGCTCAAGGACAAGTTCGAGAACATGGGCGCGCAGATGGTGAAGGAGGTCGCGTCCAAGACCTCCGACGTCGCCGGGGACGGCACCACCACCGCGACCGTGCTCGCGCAGTCGATGATGCGCGAGGGCCTCAAGTCGGTCTCCGCCGGGATGAACCCGATGGATCTCAAGCGCGGCATCGACAAGGCGGTCGGCGCGGCCGTTGTCGAGCTCGAGAAGCTGAGCGAGCCGGTCAAGGACAGCAAGGCGATCTCCCAGGTCGGCGCGATCTCCGCCAACGCGGACTACGCGATCGGCGGCATCATCTCCGATGCCATGGACAAGGTGGGCAAGGAAGGGGTCATCACCGTCGAGGACGGCAGCGGGCTCGATAACGAGCTCGACGTGGTCGAGGGAATGCAGTTCGACCGCGGCTACCTCTCCCCCTACTTCATCAATAACCAGGACAGCATGGCGGCCGAGCTCGACGACCCGTACATCCTCCTGCACGACAAGAAGATCTCGAACGTCCGGGACCTGCTGCCGCTGCTCGAGAGCGTCGCCAAGGCGGGCAAGCCCCTCCTCGTGATCGCCGAAGACGTCGAGGGCGAGGCGCTCGCCACCCTGGTCGTCAACACCATCCGCGGCATCGTGAAGGTTTGCTCGGTCAAGGCCCCCGGCTTCGGTGACCGCCGCAAGGCGATGCTGGAAGACATGGCCATCCTCACCGGCGGCACCGTCATCTCCGAGGAAGTCGGCATGAGCCTCGAGAAGGCATCCCTCGACGACCTCGGGCGCGCCAAGCGCGTGATCGCGGCCAAGGAGGACACCACGATCATCGACGGTGCGGGCGACAAGAGCGGGATCGACGGCCGGGTGAGCCAGATCCGGCAGCAGATCGAGGAGACCTCCTCCGACTACGACCGCGAGAAGCTCCAGGAGCGGATGGCAAAGCTCGCGGGCGGGGTGGCCGTCATCAAGGTGGGCGCCGCGACCGAGGTCGAGATGAAGGAGAAGAAGGCCCGCGTCGAGGATGCGTTGCACGCGACCCGGGCGGCGGTCGAGGAAGGCGTGGTCGCGGGCGGCGGCGTGGCCCTCGTCCGGGCCCAGCAGGCCGTGACCGGGCTTTCCGGCGAAAACCACGATCAGGACATGGGCATCAAGATCGCCCGGCGGTCGATGGAAGAGCCGCTCCGTCAGATCGTGGCGAACTCCGGCGGCGAGGCAAGCGTGGTGCTGGCCAAGGTGGCCGCCGAGTCCGGCAACCAGGGCTTCAACGCGCAGACCGACGAGTACGGAGACATGATCGAGATGGGCATCCTCGACCCGACGAAGGTGGTCCGCACCGCGATGCAGAACGCCGCGTCGATCGCGGGGCTTCTCATTACCACCGAGGCGAGCGTCGCCGAAGCTCCCAAGGAGGAGACCCCGCCGGCGATGCCTCCGGGTGGCGGCATGGACGGCATGGGCATGATGTAGGCCCCCGGTCCCGGGCGGCTCCGGCCCCGGCGCCATCCGCCCGCCCGCCCGCGCGGACCGTGACCACCGCCCCGCCGCCCGCGTCCTCGCGGCGGCGGGGCTTTTTTTCGGTCCGTAGCCATGTTGAAATTGCGCTCTATCCCCTCTCCCCTCGTCAAGGCCGGAACGTTGATCGAGCCCAACGCCGAGAGTCGTTACGAGATCACCCGGGCCGACCTGCCCCTGAGTTGCCCCATGCCGGAAATGGCCGTCTGGAACTCCCATCCCAAGGTCTATCTCCCGGTCGAGGAGACGGGGGAGGCGAAGTGCCCCTACTGCGGCGCCGAGTTCCGGCTGATCGACCGCCAGGAACGTGCGCCACGGAACGCTTCCAAGGGACTCTAGCGGAAGCGCTTCCCGAAAATATCGAAAAAACGATGAATAAATCGATTCATGTGTATCAATCATTCCGAATTCGGCCCTGTTTTGCCCCGTTCTTCCTGTGGCGGGTAGCCCTCTCCGGAAAAATTTTCTACGGCGCAGACACCTAAGGCGCTGGCCAGGCCCATGCAACGGCGCGGTTCGCTCGCTCTGTACCGGCGCCTCCTCGGGCACGTTCGGCCCT
The DNA here is from genome assembly GCA_965214795.1 of Gammaproteobacteria bacterium. Classification (GTDB taxonomy): domain Bacteria; phylum Pseudomonadota; class Gammaproteobacteria; order HK1; family HK1; genus JAJDXW01. The sequence continues at coordinate 551,328 of OZ243976.1, forward strand.
ACTGGCGGCCGTTCGCGCTCGCGGTGCTCGCGATGGTGCTCGCCGCCGGCGCCCAGCCCGCCATCCCGATGATCCTGAAGCCGGTGCTCGACGGGAGCTTCGTCGAGCGGGACCCTTCTGTCGTGGCCGGCCTCACCGTGATGCTCGTTCTTGCCTTCGTGGTGTGGGGCCTGGCCAACTGGGCCCGCACGGTCGCGTTCTCGATCGTGTCGCAGCGGGTGCTGCTCGACCTTCGCTTGCTCATGTTCGACAAGTTGATGGCCCTCCCGATCGGGCGACCGGACCGGCCCTCCGCGCCGCGGCTGATGTCGAAGTTCACCTTCGACGCGGACCGTATCGCGCAGATGTCGGATCGTTCGCTGGCCATACTGGTGACCGACGTGCTGGCGGTAGCCGGGCTGCTTGCCTGGATGGCCTGGATCGACTGGCAGCTCACCCTCCTGATGCTCCTCGCCGGGCCGCTGGTGGCGCTGACGGTGCGCTACTTCAACCGCCGTCTTCGCCGGATGAGCCGCCTCGTCCAGGACTCCATGGGCCAGGCCAACCACCTGCTGCGCGAAGCGCTCGACGGGGAGAAGGCGGTGCGCGTATTCGGCGGCCAGGAGTACGAGCGCCGGCGATTCGCGGGGGCCGCCAACGCGGTGCGGCTGCGCAACTTCAAGTTCGCCGTGGCCGGCGCCTGGCCCGGGGCCATCGTCCAGATCGTGGTTGCCGTTTCGATCGGGGTGATCATCACCGTCACCGCCTATCGGGCGGCGGCCGGTGCGGTCACCATCGGCAGCTTCGTGAGCTTCATGGCGGCGGCCATGATGCTGCTGCGGCCGGTACGGCACCTTGCAACCCTCATCGCCCGCATACAGCAGGGGCTCGCCGCGGCGGAAAGCGTGTTCGGGCTGATCGACGAGGCCTCGGAACCGGACTCGGGGACGCGGGAGATCGCCCGGACGAAGGGGCGGCTCGAGCTCGACTCGGTGGTCTTCCGTTACCGGGACGGCCGGCCACCCGCTCTCCGGAACGTCTCGCTCGTCATCGAACCGGGCGAGACCCTCGCGCTGGTCGGGCCGTCGGGGGCGGGGAAGTCGACCCTGGCCAATCTCCTGCCCCGGTTCTTCGACCCCCTCGCGGGGACGGTCCGGCTCGACGGGATCGACCTCCGGGAGCTCACCCTCGCGTCGCTCCGCCGCCAGATCGCCGTCGTGAGCCAGGAGATCGTGCTGTTCAACGACACCGTTGCGGCGAACATCGCGTACGGCGCGCTCGCGCCGGCCTCTCGCGAGTCGATCCGGCGAGCGGCGGAGGCGGCCTTCGTCACCGACTTCCTCGAAGACCTCCCCGACGGGCTGGAGTCGGTGGTGGGAGAAAACGGCCTGGACCTCTCCGGCGGTCAGCGCCAACGCCTCGCCCTCGCCCGGGCGTTCCTGAAAGACGCTCCCATTCTCATCCTCGACGAAGCGACCTCCGCCCTCGACCCGCCCTCCGAGCAGCGGATCCGCGCCGCCCTGTCCCGCCTGCGCAAGGGACGCACCACCCTCGTCATTGCCCACCGGCCTTCCACCGTCGAGATGGCCGACCGGGTCGCGGTGATGAACGAGGGCCGGGTCGCCGCGGTGGGGACCCACTCGGAGCTGCTCGGCACAAGCCCGCTGTATCGACGCCTCCGGCAGTCGCACTCTCGCGATCAGGCCGCATGAGGCTCTGCTATCTTCATCTGACACGGTATCCGACGCGGCTCGCAAACCCCGTCCAGGTCATGAACATGTGCGCGGCCATGGCCGAGCTCGGACATGACTTGACACTCGTCATCCGGGCATCCGAGGGCGCTGCGCCCGGCTTCGAAAGGTCGCTGTACAATCAGTATGGAATTTCCGAATCGTTCGCACTTCGATCCATCAGACACCATCCTTTACTCATCAGAGGATATCTTCAGCATCGTGAACTCGGGGGTTTGCTGCGCGAACTCCAGCCGGACCTGATCTACTCCCGCACCACCCGGTTCTCCTCCCTCTGGACCACGGCGGGAACTCCGTACGTGTACGAAACGCATGCCATGCCGAGCCACAATCCCCGCCTGGGTCGGACGAAAAGAACGCTGTTGTCCCGGAATTTCCGGCGTCTGGTGGTGATCACGCGCGCCCTCGCCGCAGACTTTCAGTCGGTTTTTCCGGAGCTTCCTTCCGATTCCATCGTGGTGGCGCCCGATGCCGCCCGCCCGAGAGACTCCGAACCGAGGAGGGAAACCGGCGAGTTCCGTGCCGGGTATGTCGGCCACCTCTATCCCGGGAAAGGAATGGAGACCATCGCAGCGCTTGCCCCCCGGCTTTCCGACGTTCGATTCGACATCGTGGGCGGAACCCCGGGAGACATCGCGGCCTGGCGCCAACGCACCGCGGGCATCAGGAACATTCGGTTCGCAGGGTATGTGCCGCATCGCGACGTTTGCCGCCATATCGCCGACTTCGACCTGGCGCTGGCTCCCTTTGGCCGCCGCGTCGAAACGCGGGAACGGGAAATCTCCCGCTGGTTCTCGCCACTGAAGATCTTCGAGTACATGGCGCAGGGACGGACGGTCGTGGCCGCCGATCTCCCGGTGCTGCACGAAGTGCTGGAGCATGGGCGCAACGCCTGGCTGGTGCCGCCCGAAGATATCGAGGCGTGGGTCGAAGCGATCCGAAGACTTCGGGAGGACTCGGAGTTGCGCACCCGATTGGGGCGTGCAGCTTTCAAGGATTTCAAGCAGCGTTATACCTGGACCGCACGAGCCAGAAGAGTTCTGGAGAACCTGCCCGACGAGACGCCTCGATCCGGCACCACCCGACTGTGACACGACCGCTCAGTGTCTCGACACCGATGTCCATTCCGTTCCGAGCCTCGACCCCGATTCGTCCCCCACCGCGTGCCCCCGGGCTCGATTTCGTCTCTCTTCGACGCGACCTCCCGAGGTGAACACCGTCCCCCGACACGGTATTCCGGACTCGGGCTGATGGGCAGGGCCGATCTGTTCCCGGAGGTCCCTGATGGCCACCGGACAGCGTAGCTCCTTGATGCAGAATCTCTTTCTCCGGTTGACGACGAGTTTGGGCGAAGAGCTCTACGATCGGCATAACTCATTGAATTTATTGAACACGATCGAGATGATAGATTCAGCCCCGGGAACGAATTGCCCTGCACCCGCACCTGTGGGCGCGGCATCCCGCGCTTCAGTGCGATATCCTGACCATTACGACTCAAGAACTGGCGGATGATGCTCATGTTCTCCCGGCTGGCGGTGATCGTTCTCGAACCCGATGCGCGGGTCGCGACCGGCCTGCTGCTCACGATCATCGCGCTACTGCCGGCCGAGCCGCTCTTCAACGTGCCGTTGATCGCCCTCGCCGCGCTCGGCGGAGTGCGCTTGATAGCCGGCCGTGCGCGGCTCGGCTCGTTGGAGAGCCGGTTTCTGGTTGTTGCGTTCCTGTGCATGTGGCTGTCCATGCTCGCGTCGTTGCCGGACGCGGTGAATCCGGTGGAGTCGATCCGCAAGACCGCAAGCTTCTGCATCTACTTCCTCGCCGGCGTCTACGTGGTAGGGGCATACACCCGCTTGCGGGAACTCGACTGGGTCATGATCGGGGTGGCCGCCATTCTGGTCTTCTGGTGTCTCGATGCGCTCTGGCAATTCGTGGTCGGGACCGACTGGTTTGGTAACCCCTATGACGAAGGCAGGTTGCCCGGCCCTTTCCATCACGACGGGAGGATCGGAAGCGTGCTTGCGGGCTTTTCGCCTCTCTTCTTCGAATCGGTTCGGCGCGCGAAGCGCCGCTGGCCGTGGAGTCCGGTGCTCGTCGTTCCGTTCCTGATGGTGATCGTGTTGTCCGGGACCCGCACCGCATGGGGTGCGTTGGCGGTGGCGACCATCGGCTATCTTCTGTTCCTGTTCCGTTGGTCGGAGCGGCCATCGTCGGGGCGGCCAGGATGGAACCTGGGGGGTATCGCCGCCGTTCTCGCCTCGATGACTCTCGCGGGGGCGCTCACCGCCTACGCCTGGCCCGGCGGGGTGGAACGGGCATGGAAGGCGGTAGAGCCGCGCGTCGAGTCCCTGACCGGACTGTGGAGCGGCGATCGGGAGAAGTTCGAATACGCGATCTCTTTCCGTCTTTCGATATGGGAGACGGCCGTGAACATGTGGTCGGCCAACTGGCTGAACGGCGTTGGGCCGAAGGGCTTCCGTCAGGTCTACCGGGACTACAACCCGGAGCGTGATTACTACCATGAGCATCTTGAAAGAGAGGGCAGTTCCGAGAAAATCGCCCGGTCGCCTCGCGCTCCTCATCTGCCACTGCTCGAGATCGCAACCGAGACCGGTGTTGTCGGCTTGTTGGGGTACTTGATTCTGGCAACGTATTTTCTTGCGAAAATCCGCCGTCTCGAACGTGAGGCTTTCAATTCCGCATTCCCGTATGCACTCACGCTGATTGTGGCCCTGTTCCCGTTGAACGGACATATGGAGTTCTACAGCCTTTTCTACGCCACGCAGATCTGGTGGATAGTGATCGTCAATGCGGGTGCATTTGCGGCCGCCTCTCGAAAAGGAACCGGGAGCAACACCGGAAAAATGACGGATGCGTGATTCATGAAGCGCATTCGGAGGCTCGGCGGACATCGCATCGCCGTCCTTACCCCGAGCCTGGCCGGACAGGGAGCCGAACGGAAGGCGCTATACATCGCGGCCGGCCTGCTGGAGCGAGGGCATCAGGTCGACCTTCTGCTCCAGCGCCTGGTTTGCCACTACCCCGAGGAGGTCCCGGATCGGATTCGCCTTTTTTTCTCATCCGGCCGCACCGATACCCGAACACAGAGGAATCTCGGGCGAATCACCGCCATTCCCCGGCCTCTCGTGCCAGACCCTCTCCCCTGGCGGATTCGCCATCCGCGCGTCGCACTGGCGACCAGGTTGCGCCGGAAGCAGCTACCGCTCCTCGCGAGCACGAGGCTGCCTCGGTGGGCGGCGGGTATCGCGGCATATCTGGACAGAGAGCGGCCCGACGCACTCCTTGCCTTGAACGTTCTCGCGGCCACGGCGGCGGCGATGGCCTTGCGGCTTGGGGACCATCGTGTACGAACCGTGGCCACGCTGCACGAGACCCTGAAGCATGGCCGGCTGCTTCGCCGTGCACGCCTCGCGTATCCTCGCGCGGACACCGTCGTGGGAGTTTCCCATGGTGTGTCGACCGAGTTCGCAAAAATTCCGAATCTCAAACGCAACCCTCCCCGGGTCATCTACAATCCCGTGGTCTCGGCATATCTCGAACGGAAATCCCGTGAGCCCGCCAGTCATTCATGGATTGGCAGACCGGAGCATCCGGTCGTTCTGGCCGTTGGCAAGTTGAACGAAAACAAGAATTTTTCCGTTCTGCTCACCGCCTTTGCCCGGCTGCTGGCGCAACGTCCGGCACGGCTGATCGTGCTTGGAGAGGGGCGTCTGCGGCCAAGGCTTCTGTCGTTGGCGCAAAGGCTCGGGATCGCCGAACACGTCGACTTTCCCGGTTTCGTGGAGAATCCTTATGCGTTCCTCGCGAAGGCCGATCTGTTCGTCCTTTCGTCCCGACACGAGGCTCTTCCGACCGTTCTGATCGAGGCAATGGCCTGCGGCTGTCCGGTAGTCAGCACCGACTGCTCGTTCGGACCGCGCGAGATCCTGGAAGGAGGAAAGCTGGGTGCCCTGGTGCCCGTAGGAGACTCGGAGGCGCTCGCGACCGCGATGGACCGCGCCCTGGATACTCCCCCTCGACGCGGCGCGCTCCGGGAGAGAGCGTCCTTCTTCAGCATCGAACGAGCCGTGGATCAGTACGAGGAGCTTCTCCTGGGAGAAGACGGTGACGCGGCACCGGAGGCCTTCCGATAGGGCCCGGCTTCGCGCCTTCGGCTTCGTTCGTTCCGATTGCGCGCGATCCTCATCCGGCTCGCCCCCCGGGTGAGACGGGTGAGACGGGTGGGACGGGTGAGATTGGGGTCGGAACGGGATTCCGCGGGTACCGGTGAGCAGGCCGGATGCGGATGAGGATGAGGATTGCGCCCCCTCCGACATGACCTGCCGAACCGGCCCGGTTCACCCGTCGCCGGACAAAGAACGAGCCCTGAGGGCCACCGCGCATCGGTTGTCCGGAACGTGCCGGCGCCATAGACTGGGACCCGACGATGGTCCGGTTCAGCCCGGGACACGGAGACAGGGAGAGGAGGTCCGAAATGCGGCTCGACACACGCACCGAGAGGAGAGAGCGTCGGGCGCGCCCGCACCCGCAGCCGTCACGGGCGACGCCGGAGTTTCCCGGTTGCCGGGCGGTGACCCTCAAACGCGAAGACCTCGACACCCACGACGGGCGGTTCGAGTTCTGGGACGGCGACACCGAGACCGCGTGGATGGTGCGCGAACCCACCACCGACACCCACGAGCTCCCCTCGCAACGCCTTGCGCGCTTGAGCGAGCTGATCGCTCAGACCCGCGGCTCCCCCATCGAGTGTTTCGGCGCGATGGACTTGGTGCTGCGGGGCGAGAGGGGTGAACGGCGGCGGATCCTCCAGGCCGACCAGTGCGTGTATCTCTACCCCGGACGGTCCCGGCTGCCCGAAGGGGCGGGCATGGTGGTGGGCGAGCACGACTTCCCGGACGTGGTGGTGGAGGTGGACCACACCACGGACGTTCGGCGGGGGAAGTTGCGGCTCTACGAGGAATGGGGTTTCCCGGAGTTGTGGGTGGAGGTGCCCGACCGTTACCCGCCGAGCCGTCGTCCGCCGGGGCGACGGCCTGGGCTCGTGATCCAGGTGCTGGACAGCGGGGCATATCGCACCGTGGCGGAGAGCGGGGCGTTTCCGGGCTGGACGGCGGGAGAGATCCACACCGCGATGAACGAGCCGGAGCTCTCGGAGGCCACCGGCCAGGTTCTTGACCGGGTGGGGCGGACGCTGGGCGCACGGGAGGGCACCGGCCCCGACGACACGCCCTGGCTTCGCGGACATCGCAGAGAGGGCCATGCCAGAGGGCACGTCGAAGGGTATGCGAAAGGACATACCGAAGGGTACGCCGAGGGGCAAGCCGAGGGACGTGCGGAACTCATGGCCGCGGCCATGCGGAAGATTTCGGCCTCACGGGGGATCTCCGGAATCGAGCTCCCGCTCGATGCTCGGGAGTTGGCGGGCGTGAGCGACGAAGAAGTCCTGGACGCCCTGATCCGGTGCGCGGACGCGTCGGATTTTCGGGCCCGGCTTCGAAGCCTGCAGCGCTGAATCCGGCGCACCGGCACCGGCCCGCCCGCGGCTCGATCCCGAAGCGCTCGCGGCGACGCCCGAGGTGAAGAATCACTTGGGGCGTTTCCCTGTCATCGAAGGCAGGTTGCCGGATGGCACGCCGAACCAGGGCTGATCTGTTCTCGAATATCCTTGATGGCCGCCGGACAGCGTAGCTCCTTGATGCGGAATCTCTTTCTTCGGTTGACGACGATTTCGGGCGAAGAGAGCCGCGATCGATATAACCCCCTGAATTTATTGGACACGGTCGAGAAAATAAATCAGCCTTGCGCGCCGAACGGCGATGTCCGCACAAGCGCATGACGGTCAACATTCTTACCCTCAAGTGGGGAACCAAATACGGGCCGGAGTACGTGAACCGGCTCTATTCCGGTGTCCGGCGGCATCTCGATCTCGACTTCCGCTTTCTGTGCTTTACCGACGATTCAGGCGGGATCTGCCCGGAGGTCGAAGTTCATCCGATTCCGGCCCTTGACGTCCCTGCCCCTTGGCAACGCACCCCCTGGCTCAAGCTCGCGCTCTTTCGAGACGGCTTGGCGGGGCTTGCCGGACAGAGCCTGTTCCTCGACCTCGACATCCTGATCACGGGGCGGCTGGACGATTTCTTTTCGTTCGCACCGGGCCGACCCTGCATCATCCACGACTGGGAGAAGACCCTGCAGCGGATCTTCCGCCGCCGAGGCGAGCCCGGAAACTCCTCGGTGTTCCGCTTCGAGTCCGGCCGCTCGGGCGCGATTCTCGCTCGTTTCCTCGCGGAACGGGACCGCGCGCTCTCGCAATACCGCACGGTGGTGGAGCAACGCTATCTGACCGAGGCCCTGGGCCCGGACCGGGTCTGGTGGCCGCCCGCATGGGTGGCGAGCTTCAAGCGCCACTGCATTCCGGCGTTTCCCCGCAACCTCCTGGTGCCCCCGCGCCTGCCATCGGAAGCCCGGATCGTCGTCTTCCATGGCCGCCCGAACCCGCACGAAGCTCTCGCGGGCTATCGGAGCGGGCGTCCGCACCGCATCTGCCGCCCGACGACCTGGATCGCCGAGCACTGGCGCTGACGGGAAACGAATCGAGTACGAAGGGATGCAGAACAACGAGATTCCGGAGTGCATCGCGCCAGTCTGCTCCGCCGTGAATTTTTTTGGAAACAATATGTTACGGGAAAAATTACCCGCAAATCAATCGGAAGTCCGGGGTAATCACCCCGGCAGGCCGGGTTGGCCGTCGTGTAATCCGGCAGGCCGCCGAGTGGCCGCGGATTTCTCGCGGTGTGCTTGTTCGTCAGGTCGGGGATATACCTGATTGCGTACAATCCTCAGCCCGGTCGCGGACCCCACCGGCGACCGACTTCACAAGCCCGTCGGAGAACACGAAACGACCGGGCAGCCAGCCGAAAGGGTCGCGGTGCCCCGGACCGAACCCGAGTCCGCTCGGCCCGGCCGTCGGAAGCCGGGCTTCGTATGTAGTCAGGAGGACGGCGGTCGACGATCGACCAGGTAGATGGTGGAGTCGCCGACTGCAACGGGCTGCCCGGCGACGGTAGACAGCGCCCTGCCCTCGATATCCAAAGCCAGCTTGTCGGGCGGCATGGGAATGGATGCGACACGGCCGCTGCACCACAAGGCAAGGATCTCGACACCATCTTTGCGGGCCCTCAGCCGATAGTAGCCCAGTTCATCCTGGCGTCTGAAATCCAGGATGCACGCACCGTTGAACAGGCGGCAAAGCGTGGCGAAACCGTAGAATGCCGGACGTTTTCGCACGGCTCCGCCCCGGTTGTCGATGAGCCCGTAGCCGGGCGCGACCAGTTGATGCCAGTAGCAAGCCGCCACCGCTCCGGTGGCCAGGACCAGCAAATAGTAGCGCACCAGGAAAAGGAGCTGTTCGGACTCCCCTACCCGTCGATCATCGAGAGACGGCGCGTAGCGGCCGGTGTCCAGCAGGGGCCAGTTGACTTCGGTTATCCACAGGGATGGCATCCTCCCGGTTCCCAGCTTGCCGCTCCTGGACGCGAGTCGGTTCAGGAGCTCGATCTTGCCAAGGAGATCGAACCCGAGCTGCCGGTTCTCGGGGGCTCCCCGCCGGTCCACGTAGAGGAGGGATGCGTATCCGTCGTATCGAAACGGGAGGGGATTGAACAGTGCACCGCAGTGTTCCTGCAGCTCGAAGTCGATGACGGAGCCTCCGAGCAGCTTGAGGTCCGGATAGCGCCTGTCCCGGAGCTCCCACGCGGCCTGAAAGAACTCCAGATATTCCCGTTGCGAGACGAACCCCCACTTGAGCCGGTTGACGGCATTGCCGATCTGAACGTGCTCGACGACACCGGAAAGCGCGGAGAAGATGCGGTCCAGGGAAACCTCCAGCTTCCTCCTGTCCTCGATGAACTCCCGATCCTGCAGGATCACGACGAGGACTTCGTACTCCGAGAAGCTCCGGATGAACGCGAGATACTCCTCGAGGCGATCGAATTCGCGAAGAGGGATCCGTATGGCTATGCGGCTCAGGTTCAGGGACTCGATGATTTCGACGAGTTCGTCGGCCGGGACCGGCTCGCGGCCTTCGACCCCCCGTTCCGGATTGACGCACAGTCCGATTCGGTCGTCGTTGTGATATGCCTCGAACGGCCTCCTGGCGCGCAGCGTCTTCAAGACGGTCGAGATCGACGACAGACCGGCAAGCCATTTCCTCGGCTCGTCCCGGACCCCGAGCCTTCGAAGCTTTCTCCTGATTCGCCTGTCGATGGTCGCCGGCTGATCGGAGCGATGATCCCAGCGAAATACGGACCGCTCAATTTTCATGACGAAACCAGGATTTCACGGCCTTCATGGTCCGTCGTCTCCGCCGGTAACGAACATGCGCATCTTCGAGCCGGCGGCAGAAGGTTTCCGGATCCGCACCGTGGAGGCCCGCGTACTTCCGTCCGATCGTCCTCAGGTAACGGGTCTTCGTGGTCAGGCGGACCAGACCGGCAATACGGTCACCGATATCCGGTCGATTGAAACGGAGACGGTTGATGTCGACCAGAGAGAGGTCGACCGCGCCTCTCCTCGTACTGGCCAGGATGTTTCCGGGGTTGTAATCAAGATGCAGAACGTCGTTCTGGTGCTGGAGGTACGTGAACCGTGCAAGCTGTTCCAGCAGCGCGTCCGTATCCGGCCCCCCGGAGGCGGCACCCTTGTACAGCAGATCCACCAGGTCGATGTCGGCCGGCCAGTAGCGAGAGATGTAGTAGCTCTCTCTCAGGCACCCGTTCTCCATGCGCTCGATGCAGGCGATCGGATCCGGAGTGCTGATCCCCATTTCCAGCAGTTTGTGCGCGTGGATCATGCATCGCCGCGCTTTCGACAGGCGCAGATGCGCGTAGACGAATCCCCGTGGCCTCGCCGGTACCCTGAATGCCTTGACCGCGACCTCGATCGGCTCACGGTCGGGACTCGTCAGGGTCAGCTTCCCGATGAGATTCCTTCCCGAGTGCAGGGCAACCCCCTGCCCGGTCAGGCGCCGGGGCAGATCGATGATCTGATCGCGCCAAGCCCACCAAGCTTCGGCAACGTCTGCCCGGCAATCGATCATCGCAGCGGACTCACGGGACCGCTGCGACCTCAGCGCCGGCGGAACCGGGAGACCCGGCCCTTGTAGTCGTGGTAGACGAGCGTGTCGCCGTCCGGCTCCATGATGAGGCCGACGTGGCGGTTGCGCCAGCGAAAGACCAGCATTTCGCCGTGAAACCGGCCCGCAAAGGTCTTCTTCATGAGGAGCGCCGATATACGGCCCTTCACGCCTCCCGCTTCGGCCGCGGCGAGACGCAGGCCGACCGGGGACGGCACCCCCGGAAGGCGCCCGCGCCACGCCCCGTACCAGCGCTTCCGTTGCCGGGCGGACGGCGGCGGCAAATCCTCGACGGCCGGAACCCCCGCGCGCAGGACGCCGGTTCGCACGACCTCCCCGCCCTCGCGGCGAACCACGGTCCCGCTCCCGGCGTCGACCTCCAGGACGGTCTCCCGGTAGCGAAGGGTCCAGGCCCCGGCGCTCCGCACCTTGGCCCCGAAACGGGGAAGCTCGTAGGGGGCGACCCCGGGGGGCGTCATCACGTTGAGCTGGGCGTAGCAACCCTCACCGCCGGCGTTCACCCCGATCCGGAACGGCACGGGCGCCCCGGCCGCGCTCTCCCCGGCTTCCCCGCCTTTCCATTCACCGTGGAACGTCGTTTCGTACCCGGTGCAGTAGCGCTCGGTGCCGGCCATGGCCGCCGCTCCGAGCGCTCCGGGCCGCACCGGGGCGGTCGCACCCGCCCCGGCCCACGCCGGCCCGAATCCGGCCGCGGCCGCCGTGACGAGCACCGCCACGGCGAGGACCGGGGCGACGCATGCCCCGAGGGCCGACGTTCCCCGCCGGCCGCGGTCGCGGCCCCGGCTCTTTCCGCCGCCGCTTCCGTGCCGACCCGTCAACTCCGACCTCTTCCCGCCGCGCGCCGCGCGGCGCGCGGTCCGCCCCCCGACCCCCACCGGACCTCCCGCACCTCCTCCATCACCCGGTCGAGGGAGGCCTTCCAGTCGTCGAGGACGATCCCGAACGCCCGTCGGACGGCCGCGCAGTCGAGCAACCCGTTCGCGGGCCGGCCTGCGCTCGCCGGAAATCCCGAGGTGGACTGCGGGGTGAGCTCGTAGTCCCCTTCCCGGTACCGTTCCAGGATCGCCGCCGCGAACTCGTACCAGCTACAGCGCCCGCCCGCGGTGAGGTGGTAGGTGCCGAAGCGTTCGCGCATCCACGTGGCGCCCGCCACCCGCGCGAGCGAAAGCACCTGGACCGTGGCGGAGGCCACCGAGCGGGTCCACGTCGGTGCACCGAACTGGTCGCTCACGACGGAGAGCGGGCGCCCGGCATCGACGAGAGCGAGCATGGTCATGAGGAAGTTGTTGCCGCGCGCACCATACAGCCAGCTCGTGCGAAGGATGAGGTGGGGCCCTCCGATGGCCCGAATCGCTTCCTCCCCCTGGAGCTTGGTGTGCCCGTAGGTGTTCGCGGGACGGGGCGTATCGGAGGGACTGTAGGGGCGATCGAGCTCGCCGTCGAACACGTTGTCGGTCGAGTAGTGGACGAGCAACGCCTCGTAGCGCGCCGCCTCACGGGCGAGCACCCCGGGCGCGACCCCGTTGATCGCGGTGGCGAGGGCCGGCTCCCGCTCGGTCTGGTCGACGTCCGTGAACGCGGCCGCATTGAGGATCACGTGCGGCTTCACGTCCGCCACCACCCGGCGGATTGCGCCGTGGTCGGCGAGGTCGAGCAGGTCGGCGGACACGTTCCGGCGACGCGAATCGTTCTCGACGGTCGCGATCACGTCCCCGAGCGGGGAGGCGGTGCGGCGAAGCTCCCAGCCGAGCTGGCCATCCGCTCCGATGAGCAATATCCGGGGACGCTCGGCGAGCTCGTGGAACATGGCCGGATCGTAGCTACTTTCCGATGCAAAAGGTTGCGAAGATGCGGTCGAGGAGGTCCTCGGTGGTGAATTCTCCGGTGATCTCCCCGAGCGCTCGCTGGGCGAGGCGAAGGTCCTCGGCCACGAGCTCGCTCCCCGCACCCTCGTCTCCGCCGCGCCTCGCTTCATCCAGCGCCGCGAGGGCCTCGTCGAGCGCGGCGAGATGGCGCCGTCGGGCCATGAAGAGGCCCTCCGCTCCCGGTTCGTAGCCCGCGAGGGCCTTGAGCCGCTCGCAGAGCCGCTCGACCCCTTCGCCGGTCTTCGCCGAAAGCCGGATCCGGAAGAAACCCGCCCCGCTCTCGCGCTCTCCCGCGCGGAAGCCCGAGAGGTCGATCTTGTTGTGGACGACCACCCGCGGGACACGGTCCGGAATCCGGTCGAGGATGGCGCGGTCCGCGTCCTCGAGCCCGCGGCGGTCGTCCACCACCGCGAGCACCGCGTCGGCATCCTCCACCGCCGCCCAGGTCCGTTCGATGCCGATCCGCTCCACCGGATCGTCGGTCGGGTGCAGGCCCGCGGTATCGACGACCCGAAGGGGCAGCCCGTCCACCTGCACCGGCTCGTGCAGGGTGTCTCGGGTGGTCCCCGGCACCTCGGTCACGATCGCCCGCTCCCGTCCCACCAAGCGGTTCAACAGGCTCGACTTGCCCACGTTCGGACGCCCCACGATCACCACCCCGAACCCTTCCCGGAGCAGGCTGCCGCGGGCCGCGACGCCCCGCGCCGCCGCCACCGCCGCCCGGACCCCGCCGAGTCGCTCGGTCAGCAGATCCTCGGGCAGGTCCGGGACCTCTTCGTCGGGAAAGTCCAGGGCCCCCTCGACGAAGGCCCGGATCTCGACGAGCTCGGCCACCGCCGCGTTCACCCGCTCCGAGAGCGCACCGTCCAGCGACCGCCGGGCGAGCCGGGCCGCCTCGTGGGTCGCCGCGTCGATGAGGTCCGCCACCGCCTCGGCCTGGGCGAGATCGAGCTTGCCGTTGAGGAATGCCCGTTCGGTGAACTCGCCCGGCCGGGCGGGGCGCGCGCCGAGGGACAGGACGCGGCCGGCCACCCGGTCGAGAACCACCGGTCCACCGTGACCCTGGAGCTCCAGGGTGTCCTCGCCGGTGTAGGAATGGGGGCCGGGAAACCAGAGGACGATTCCGGTGTCGAGGGTCTCCCCGTCCCCGGCGAGAAACCGGGCCGAGATCGCGACCCGAGGCTCGGGGAGCCGGCCCGCCACCGCCCGCGCCACCGCGCCGGCGCGCGGTCCGCTCACCCGGACGATCCCGATCCCGCCCCGGCCCGGCGGGGTGGAGACCGCAGCGATGGTGTCCGTCACGTGCCCGCCGCCGCGGCGGCTCTCGGGGTCGAGGCCGGCCCCGACTCCGGCACCGCCACCGACCCGGGCCCCGACTCCGGCCCCGACGCCAGTGCCGCGATGCGGCCCCGGGGAGCGGCCCTCAGGTCGCCTTGCCGCCCTCGATCCGCTTGGTGATGACCCATTGCTGGGCGATGGACAGCAGGTTGTTGACAAACCAGTACAACACGAGACCGGACGGGAAGAACAGGAAGAACCCGGTGAAGATGATGGGCAGGAACATCATCACCTTCGCCTGGATGGGGTCCGGGGGGGTGGGGCTCAGCCGCTGCTGCAGGAACATCGACCCCCCCATGAGCACCGGCAGGACGAAGAACGGATCGTGCGAGGCGAGGTCGTTCAGCCAGAATATGAAGCTGGCCTGGCGAAGCTCGACCGTCTCGAGCAGCACCCAGTAGAGCGCGATGAACACCGGGATCTGCACCACGATGGGGAGGCACCCGCCGAGCGGATTGATCTTCTCCTTCTTGTACAGCTCCATCATCGCCTGGTTCATCTTCTGCCGATCGCCGGAATGGCGGTCGCGCAGGGTCTGAATCTTGGGCGAGAGCTTGCGCATCCGGGCCATCGACCGATAGCTCGCGGCGGAGAGGTGGTAGAAGGCGAGCTTGATGAGACAGGTGAGCAGGATGATGGCCCACCCCCAGTTGCCCACGTACTTGTGGATGAATTCGAGGGCGACGTACAGGGGCTGGGAGATGAGGAACAGCCAGCCGTAGTCGACGGTGCGCTTGAGCCCCGGCGCGGCCGCCTCCAGGCGGGCCTGCACCTTGGGCCCCGCGTAGAGCTTGAGGCGCGTCTCGCCGCTCGTCCCTGGCGCGACGGTGAGCGGGGGCACGATCAGGCCCGAGCGGTACTCGCCCTGCAGCACCTTGGTGTAGTAGCGCACGGTGACCGAGCGTTCCGGGATCCAGGCGCTCGCGAAGTAGTGCTGGATCATGGCGATCCAGCCGTCGCGAACCTCGCGGTCGAGGTCCTCGGACTCCATGTCGCCGAAGTCGATCTTCTCGTAGGGCTTGTCGGGGCTCGAGAGCACCGCCCCCGTGTAGGTGTAGATGGTGCCGAGGCCGCCCGAGTCGGCCGGCGGCACGCGGCGATACTGTCCGTAAGCCTGTCCGGTCCAGGGAAGGGAGGACGAGTTGTCGATCTCGTGGCGGACGCCGATCTCGTAGCTGTCGCGCGCGAACTCGAATACCTTGGTGACCCGGACCCCGCTCTCGTCCTCCCAGTGAAGGCGCACGTCGAGCCGGTCCGTTCCCGGGGCGAGCTCGTAGTGGTTCCGCTCCGGGACCAGCATGTCATGGTGGTTCGGGGCGGGCGTCCCCACCCCCACCAGGCCGGACTCGGCGACGTACACGAGCCCGCCCCGGTCGTCCATGAGCACGAAGGGGCGGTCCGGCTCCTCGATCGAGACCGGATAGCGCGGCAGCGCTACCCGCTGGATGGTTCCGCCGCGCGGATCGATGAGAACGGTGAGGACGTCGGTGCGGACCTCCACCAGGCCGTTGACGCCCGCGGGCGACGCGGCGATCGGCGCCGGTTGTCCGGAGTAGGTCGGCAGGTCCGCCGTCGTGGGGACGTCAGGCGCCTCGGACCCGGTTCGCCCGGGGCTGGTTCGGCTCGGGCCCGCATCCGGAACGTCCCGCGCGGGGGCCGCATCGCGCACGGCGGGGGGCGGCTCGCGCCGGGCGCCCGGGCCGTAGTCCTGCTGCCATTCCTGCCACAGCAGGAACCCCACCACCGCAAGCCCGATGAGCAGGATGGGGCGCAATTGTTCGACGGGCACGGGCGCCGCTCCTCGGTCGGTCGTTATCGAAGGCTGTCGGGCGGCGGACCGGAGGGGACCGGATCGTACCCGCCGGGGTTCCAGGGATGGCAGCGCGCAATTCGCCGCACCGCGAGCCACGAGCCGCGCAACGGCCCGAAACGCCGGAGCGCCCCGATGGCATACGCCGAGCAACTCGGATGGAACCGGCAGCTTGGTCCGATGAACGGACTCACCGCGATACAGTACGCCTTGATGAGGGCGATCAGCGCAGCCTGCATTCTTCCGACAACGTCGTCCAGTGCCGATCGAGCGAACCCCGGAGGACCGTCCCGGGCTCCCGATCCGCGGCCGCAAGGGCGATCACCACGAGGTCCAGTCCTGCGAGCCGATTCTGGTTCTCCCGGAAGCTCTCGCGGACCAGCCGCTTCAGCCGGTTGCGCCGGTTCGCCCGGCGCACACGCTTCTTCGCCACCGCAATTCCGAGCCGCGCCGGGCCGGCGCTCCGGGCTCGGCCGAGCACCGAAAAGTGCCGGTCGGACGAACGAACCGGATCCTCGAATACCCGCTGAAAGTCGCGCCTCGTGCGGAGCCGACGGTCGCCCCCGAACGATCGGTCGCGCTCCAGCGTCGGCCGCTCAGAACGCGAGGCGCGCTCGCCCCTTGGCTCGCCGCGCCTTGATGATCCGCCGCCCCGCGCGCGTGCGCATCCTGGCGCGAAAACCGCGACGGCGCTTCGCACGGCGAACGCTGGGCTGAAACGTTCTCTTCATTTTCGATGTGGCCCGGAGGCGGGGCAAGGGCCGCGAAGCATACCGACGGGCGCCGGGAAGTGTCAATGCCATGTTCGATGCCGGGCCGCCGGGACCATTTCACCCGGAATTCCACCCCGACCCCGATTTCAGACCTTTCAATTTCACCCGATGAGGCAAACCGGATGAGGATTGCGTTGCGCGCAATCAGGCGGCGGATCGGGGCCGGGGCGTCCTCCCTCCCACCCCACTCGGGGCGAGCCGGGGGGTCGCCGAGCCGCGGAGACGGGGCGGGGCTCCATTGGCGGCGTTGCGTTTGTTTCGCCGAGGACTCTGGCTTACGATGCGGGAACGATTTCCCCTGTGCGGGCGACGCAAGGCCGAAGCCGGGGTCCGCCAGGAGGAACGAGCCGAAAGAGCGCGGGAGGAAGACGCATGATCCCCGGGACTTTCGAGTACCACCGTCCGGCCTCGCTCGCCGAAGCGGTCGTCCTGCTCGCCCGGCTGGGCGACGACAGCCGCGTGATGGCGGGAGGCCACAGCCTCGTCCCGATGATGAAGCTCCGGCTCGCCGCACCGGAGCACGTGATCGACCTTCAGGACGTCGAAGAGCTCAGGGGCATCTCGATCGACGGGGGCACGGTCACCATCGGAGCCATGGTCACCCAGCACGAGATCGTCGAGTCCGCGGCGCTCACCGCAGCGTGCTCTCTCCTTCGCGAAACCGCGCTCCAGATCGCCGACCCCCAGGTGCGCTACCGCGGCACGGTCGGAGGGAACCTCGCGAACGGCGACGCCGGCAACGACATGCCGGCCGCGATGCAGGTGCTCGACGCGGCCTACGTGCTCGCCGGGCCGAACGGCACCCGGCGCGTCAGTTCCCGCGACTTCTACCACGGGCCGTACGCCACCGCCCGCACCGACGACGAGATCCTGACCGCGATCGAGTTCGCCGCCCCGCCCCGGCGCCACGGGGCCGCGTACTGCAAGCAGAAGCGCAAGATCGGGGACTACGCCACCGCCGCCGCCGCAGTGGTCGTGACCCTCTCGGGAGACATCTGCGCGAGCGCGGCGGTATCGCTCACCAACGTCGGCGACACCATCCTCTTCGCCGAGGAGGCCGCGTCCATCCTCGCCGGCACCCGGCTCGATGCCGACACGATCGGCCGGGCGGGCGATGCGGCGAAGGCGATGGCGCGGCCGGCCGAGGACCCGCGCGGTCCCCCGGACTACCGGCGCCACATCGCGGGGGTGATGGTGCGCCGCGCCGCCGAGGCGTCCCGCGACCGCGCCCGCGCGGTGCGGGACGCCTGAATCCGGCGCGGCGCCGCCCGCGCGCCGTCCGGGAGGAGCCCCGGGAAGATCCCCGGGAGGATCAGCGAAAGGGAAAGGCAAGACACGGAAAACGTCCGGGGGACCCCGATGGCCAAATCCAGAGTCAGCTTGACGGTGAACGGCCGAGCGGTCGAAGCGCTCGTCGAGCCGCGCACCCTCCTCATCCACTTCCTGCGCGAGGAACTGAACCTGACCGGGCCGCACATCGGCTGCGATACGAGCCAGTGCGGCGCCTGCACGGTCGACCTCGACGGCAAATCGGTGAAGGCCTGCACGGTGCTCGTCCTCCAGGCGGACGGGGCCGACCTCCTCACCATCGAGGGTATGGCGAATGCCGACGGCACACCCCACGTCATCCAGGAGGCGTTCCGCGAACACCATGGGTTGCAGTGCGGCTACTGCACCCCGGGGATGATCATGCGCGTGCACCGGCTCCTCCAGGAGAACCCGGACCCGACGGAAGAGGAGATCCGCTTCGGCATCGCCGGCAACCTCTGTCGATGCACCGGGTACCAGAACATCGTCAAGGCGGTGCGCGCGGCGGCGGACGAGATCGACTCGGCGAAGGAGGCAGCGTGATGTCCGACCAGGCAGACCAGGTGGACCAGGTGGAAAGCGCCGAAGCCCGCGCCGGGAAGCTGCAGGGCCTCGGCAGCGCGCGCAAGCGGGTGGAGGATGCGCGCTTCACGCAGGGAAAGGGCAACTACGTGGACGACATCAAGCTGCCGGGCATGCTGTTCGGCGACTTCGTCCGCTCCCCGTACGGCCACGCCCGCATCACGTCCATCGACGCGGAGGCCGCGAAGGCGCTCCCCGGGGTCGTCGCGGTGCTGACCGCGGAGGACCTGAAGCCGCTCGACCTCCACTACATGCCGACCCTCGCGGGCGACGTGCAGGCGGTGCTCGCGGACGGCAAGGTCCTCTTCCAGGGGCAGGAGGTCGCCTTCGTGGTCGCGGAGGACCGTTACGCCGCGGCCGACGCGGTCGAGACGATCGAGGTCGAGTACGAGCCGCTTCCCGCCCTCGTCGACCCCTTCGCGGCCCTTGCCGACGATGCCCCGATCCTGCGCGAAGACATCGCGGACAAGACCGAAGGCGCCCACGGGGCACGCCGCCATCCGAACCACATCTTCACCTGGGAGGCGGGCGACGCCGAGGCGGCGGGAAGCGCGATCGACCAGGCCGAAGTGGTGGCGAAGGAGATGATCTCCTACCAGCGGGTGCACCCCTGCCCGCTCGAGACGTGCGGCTGCGTCGCCTCCATGGACAAGGTGAACGGCAAGCTCACCGTGTGGGGCACGTTCCAGGCCCCGCACGCGGTGCGCACCGTCGCCTCGCTCATCTCCGGCATTCCCGAGCACAACATCCGCATCGTGTCGCCGGACATCGGCGGCGGCTTCGGGAACAAGGTCGGCGTCTACCCGGGGTACGTATGTTCGATCGTCGCCTCGATCGTCACCGGGGTTCCGGTCAAGTGGATCGAAGACCGCATCGAGAACCTGATCGCGACCGCCTTCGCCCGCGACTACCACATGGCGGGCGAGATCGCGGCGACCCGGGACGGGCGGATCACCGGCCTCCGGTGCCACGTCACCGCGGACCACGGCGCCTTCGACGCCTGCGCCGACCCGACGAAGTTCCCGGCCGGCTTCTTCAACATCTGCACCGGCTCCTACGACGTCCCGGCCGCCCACGTGGCGGTGGACGGGGTGTACACCAACAAGGCCCCGGGCGGGGTCGCCTACCGGTGCTCGTTCCGAGTGACCGAGGCGTCGTACTTCATCGAGCGGATGATCGACGTCCTCGCCCGCCGGCTCGACATGGACCCCGCCGACCTCCGGATGAAGAACCTCATCCGCAAGGAACAGTTCCCCTACACGTCGGCGCTCGGTTGGGAGTACGACTCGGGCGACTACCACGCGGCAATGGAGAAGGCCCTCGCCTCGGTCGACTACGAAGCGCTCCGCGCCGAGCAGCGGGCCGGGCGCGAGGCGTTCGCGCGCGGCGAGACCCGCACCCTCATGGGCATCGGGGTCGCGTTCTTCACCGAGATCGTGGGGGCCGGGCCGGTCAAGAACTGCGACATCCTGGGACTCGGGATGTTCGATTCGTGCGAGATCCGGATCCATCCCACCGGGTCGGCGATCGCGCGCCTCGGCACCATCAGCCAAGGCCAGGGCCACGCCACCACGTTCGCCCAGATCCTCGCCTCCGAGATCGGGATCCCCGCCGATCGGATTACAGTCGAGGAGGGCGACACCGACACCGCGCCCTACGGCCTTGGCACCTACGGCTCGCGCTCGACGCCCGTCGCGGGGGCCGCGACCGCGATGGCGGGGCGGAAGATCCGCGCGAAGGCGCAGATGATCGCCGCCTACCTCCTCGAGGTGCACGAGGACGACCTCGAGTGGGAGGTGGACCGCTTCCGGGTCAAGGGCAACCCGGAGCGGTTCAAGACCATGACCGAGCTCGCCTTCGCCGCCTACAACCAGGCGATCCCGGGGATCGAGCCAGGGCTCGAGGCGGTCTCCTACTACGACCCGCCCAACATGACCTATCCCTTTGGAGCCTACGTCTGCGTCGTCGACGTCGATGTCGATACCGGGGTGACGACCGTCCGGCGGTTCTACGCCCTCGACGACTGCGGGACGCGGATCAACCCGATGATCATCGAGGGACAGGTGCACGGCGGCCTCACCGAGGCGCTCGCGATCGCCATGGGCCAGGAGCTCGCCTACGACGAGGTCGGCAACGTGATCGGGGGGAACCTCGTGGACTACTTCCTGCCGACCGCGGTCGAGACGCCGGCGTGGGAGACCGACTTCACGGTGACCCCGTCACCCCATCACCCCATCGGCGCGAAGGGGGTCGGGGAGAGCCCGAACGTCGGGGGGGTGTCGGCGTTCTCGAACGCGGTCAACGACGCCTTCGCCCACCTCGGCCTCACCCACACGCAGATGCCACACGCACACTGGCGCGTATGGAAGACGGCGGAGCGTCTCGGCCTGACCGGCTGACCCGGATCGGGAAGCTGAAGGCAGGACGCTCAAGGCCGGGACGCTCAAGGTGGAACGCCGAAGGGTGGGACGCTGAACGTCGAGACGCTCAAGGCCCGGCTCGCGTCGGCCGGCTACATCGCCGACGATGCGCTGGCGATGGCGCTCCACCTCGCGCTTCGCCTCGGCCGACCGCTCCTCGTAGAGGGCGAGGCCGGGGTTGGCAAGACGGAGCTCGCGAAGGCCCTCGCGGCGGTCACCGGCGCCCGCCTCATCCGCCTCCAGTGCTACGAGGGGCTCGATGCGGCGGCCGCGATCTACGAGTGGAACTACCAGCGGCAGCTCCTCGCCATCAAGGCCCACGAGCACGACGAGAGCGCGGACGAGACCGAGGAACGGATCTTCTCCGAGCGCTACCTCCTGCGCCGGCCCCTCCTCGAAGCGATCACCCAGGACGAGGCCCCGGTGCTGCTCATCGACGAGATCGACCGCGCCGACGAGGAGTTCGAAGCGTACCTGCTGGAGGTGCTCTCCGATTTCCAGGTATCGGTGCCGGAGTTCGGCACGATCCGGGCGAAGAGCGTCCCCCACGTCATCCTGACCGCGAACGGCACCCGCGACCTCTCCGACGCGCTCCGGCGCCGCTGCCTCTACGCCTGGGTCGAGTTCCCGGACCCGGAGCGGGAGCTTGCCATCCTGCGCGCCCGGGCGCCGGGGGCCGGCGAGCGGCTGGCCGGCCAGGTCGTCCGGTTCATCGGCGCGCTGCGGCGCGAGGACCTCGAGAAGAAGCCGGGGATCGCGGAAACCCTCGACTGGGTCGCCGCCCTGCTCGATCTCGAGGTCGAGAGCCTCGCCGGCAACCGCGACCCCGCGTCACTCCGGGCGAGTCTGGTCTGCCTCCTCAAGACCGAGTCCGACCGGGCCGCGATCACCCCCGAGGTACTCGCCCGAATCGCGGACCGCGCCGCCGCCTGAGCAACACGACGGGCTCCGGTGCCTGCGTCCGGAGAGCGAATCTCGAATGCGAGAAGACGCGGCACCCGGCGCTTGGGGAGTGCTACGATCCGGCCTGCAGGGACGAAGTGCAGGGAGCCGTCGGATGAAGAAGGGAACCATCGCGGTCCTCGTTTCGGTGTGGTTGTCAGTGGCCGGAACCGGAATCGGGCTTGCCGCGCTCATCACCACCGGCACGGGACGGCTGGACACCCGGATATCCGAGCTGGATGCTCGGCTCTCCGGGCAGATATCCGAGCTTGCGAAGGGTCAGGCCGAGCTTCGCGAACGCATGATTCGGGTCGAAACCATCCTGGAGGAAGGGCTCGCGGTCGCGGAAGTGAAGGCGCCGAACGGCGAAAACCCGGCGTCGTCGCTCCGCCCCGCGATGCGGGAACGCGAGGCTTCCGAATCCCTGCAATGACCCGGCCTCCGCCCTGACGCCAGGGGCGGACCCCGGACACCGCCGGTGCGCTACGGGCCGCACAACGTCGAGTCTTTCATCCATGAGCCGTATCGACGCGGAAGCGCTCACCAGCCGCGTTGCGGGGTTCGTGGCCCATCTTCGCCTCAACGACTTCGCGGTCGGGCCGGCCGAGTCGGGGGCGGCTCTCGCCCTGCTCGGCGACATCGATGGATGCGACCCGCGCCAGGTCCGGCTCGCCCTCAAGTCCCTGCTCGCCGGCCGCAAGGGGGAATGGGAGCGGTTCGACGACCTCTTCGAGGCGTACTGGGAGGGGCGGGGCCGGGTTCGCCGGCGGACCGCCGCCCGGTCCCGCCGCGCGCGCCCGTCTTCTCCGCCCGGTCCTTGGCGCAGCCACCTCCTACCGCCCCCGCCGGGCTCCGGAGAGCGGGCCGAGCCGCCCGGCGCGGGGGCCGGGAACGGTGACGAGATCCGGGGAACGGGCCGCATCGTGGCGTCCCGGCGGTCGACCCTCACGAGGACCGACCTCCGCCACGTCGCGGACCCCGCGGAGCTTGCCGCGGCCGAGCGCCTTGCGGCCGACCTCGCCCGCGCCATGCGCCACCGGCTCTCGCGGCGCTACCGGAACGCGCACCGGGCGCCGCGCCTCGATCTGCGTCGTACCGTGCGGCGCAACCTCGGCCGCGGCGGCGAGCCCATCGACCTCGTGCGGCGCCGGCGCCGGGACCGCCCGCTCCGCATCGTCGTGCTGCTCGACGTCTCGGGCTCGATGGAGCAGTACAGCCGCTTCTTTCTCCAGTTCGTGAAGGGGCTCGTCGGAGCCTGGGTCGAATCCGACGCCTACCTCTTCCACACCCGGCTCGTGCGGGTCACCGAGGCGCTACGCGACAACGATCCGGTCCGCGCAATGTCCCGGCTCGCTCTCCTCACGCGGGGGTTCGGCGGGGGAACGCGGATCGCCGGGTCTCTCGCGGCCTTCAACGACCGCCACGCGAAGAGGGCCCTCAACCGCCGCTCGGTCGTGATGATCCTCTCCGACGGCTACGACACCGGGGACGCCTCCGCCATGTCCCGCGAGATGCAGCGGCTCCGGCGCCGGGCGCGGCGCATCGTGTGGCTGAACCCGCTGCTCGGGTGGCGGGGCTATGAGCCGGTCGCCCGCGCGATGGCCGCCGCCCTGCCCTTCGTGGACCGCTTCGCCGCCGCCCACACCCTCGAGGCCCTCGCGGCCGTGGAAGGCGAGCTGGCCCGCTTGTAGCCCGGAAGTTGCATGAACCAGGGAACCGCCCGGCCCCGCGATGTTCAGGCATTGTTTCTCGATGGAGGCATGACGATGTGCGGCCCCGCGCCGCGCTCCAGGCTGGCCACCGGCCGCGGTCGGAATGACGAGGCGGCGAGCCATCGGTTCCATCGGGGTGCCCGATGTGGCCTGCTGGTTCGAGCCGGGGCCGGGGCGCGTCCGGCAGAATTGCGCGACGCTACCAGCGTGGCCTCCGAGGAGGCCGGCAACGGGCTCGCCGAGGCGGTAGCCCGAAAAAATCACCGACTTTCGTCGCGAGGGGGCCAAGATGCCCCACGATCTCCCCACGATCTCCCCACGATCTCCCCACGATCTCATGGAGGAACGGACCGCCCGGACCGAAAGAGCGCGTGCGCGCTGCCGAGGCGTAGTCGACACCGGCTCGACACCGGCGCGTGCGCGCGGTCGAAGCGACTTGGGCGGCTTGCGGGAGTACGTCCCGCGACCGCGAGCGGATGGGCGGCCGCAGCGGGAAGTCGGTGATTTTTTCGGGATAGGCACGAACGACGCGGAAGGGATCCGGGAACGGGAGCGGAGGATGTACGAAATCCACTACGAGCCGGCCACCAGGCTGATGTCGCGGCTCGATGCGCGCGAGATCGGCGCGCGGGAGTTGCTCGATCACTTCCTCGACCGCGTCGAGCGGCACAATCCCGCGATCAACGCGATCGTCTGGCAGGGCGTCGACCGCGCCCGGGCGGAAGCCGATGCGTCGGACCGCCGCCGCGCGGCGGGGGAGGACACCGGCCCCCTTGATGGCCTGCCGGTGACGGTGAAGGAAAGCTTCGACCTCGCGGGCTCACCCACGACCTGGGGCGTACCGGAACACGCCGACAACATCGCGGAAACCGATTCGGCGGTGGTGGAGAAGTACCGCGCCGCCGGCGCGGTGGTCTTCGGCAAGACGAATGTCCCGTTCATGCTGTCCGACTGGCAGAGCTTCAACGCGATCCACGGCACCTGCAACAATCCGTGGAACCTCGCCCGCACACCCGGCGGCTCCTCCGGCGGATCGGGGGCGGCGCTCGCCGCGGGGCTGACGGGGTTGGACGCGGGCTCGGACATCGGCGCCTCGATCCGTAACCCGGCCCACTATTGCGGGGTGTTCGGCCACAAGCCGACCTGGGAGATCGTCTCGGGCCGCGGCCAGGCGCTGCCGGGCGACCATGCGCCGACCGACATCGCGGTCGTCGGCCCCCTGGCCCGTTCGGCGGCGGACCTCGAGCTCGCCCTCGGCCTGCTGGCCGGCGCCGACGGCCCCGCCGCCCGGGGGTGGCGGCTTGCGTTGCCCGAGCCGCGAAAGCAAGACCTGCGAGACTACCGCGTCGGCATCCTGCTGAGCGACACCCAAGCGGAGGTCGAGCAGTCCTATCAGGATGCCATCACCGCCCTCGCCCACTGGCTGGAAGGCGAAGGCGCGACCGTCGAGGTCGGCGCGAAGCCTGCCTTCCCCGTCGAAGAGGCGATGGAGGTCTACACGATGCTGCTCCGCGCCGCGACCTCCAAGCGGCTGAGCGACGCGATGCTCGCGCAGGCCCGCGAGGACCTTGGCCGCCTCCCGGCGAATGCGATCCCCTACCGCCGCCGGATGCTGGAAGCCCAGACCATGCTGCATCGGGACTGGCTCAGGTGGAACGAGCGCCGCTACGAGCTGATGGCCGGCTGGGAAGAGTGGTTCAAGACCTGGGATCTGCTGCTCTGCCCCGCCGCGTCCTCGCCGGCCTTCCCGCACGATCAGGCGGGCGAGCGGCACGACCGCACCATCACCGTCAACGGCAGGTCCCAGCCCGCCGTCGATCAGCTCTTCTGGGCCGGCTATCCCTGCGGGTGCTACCTTCCCTCGACCGTCGCGCCGATCGGGCTCGCCGACGGTCTGCCGGTCGGTATCCAGATCATCGGTCGCCAGTACGACGACCTCACCTGCCTGCATATGGCGGCGCTCATCGAGGAGGGCTACTGCCGCTTCACGCCGCCGCCGGGGTACTGACGTCACCGGCGGCGATGACGCCTCCGGCGCGGGCGGTGCCCTGTCGCTCCGCGCACCGGATGCTCACACCGCCGTCCGCCCCGCGATGGCCGGGCGGAGATGAGCGCCTCCGCAGGCCGGGCGGCGTTCGGCACCGGCCAGTGCTTCACGATCGATGGCGGCCTCGCGGCCGGGCACCGACCCTGGCGTTCCGTTCCGACGCGAAGGCAGGTTCCGTCAAGCCGCCTCCGTGTCCACTGCATCGACGATGTAGGCAAGGACGTCCTGTTTGGTCGCGGTTCGGCGTTCCAGGGTCGCGACCGCGCGGCCGGCGCGCATCACCATGACCCGGTCGGCGATCCTGAAGACATGATCGAGATTATGGCTGATGACGATCAGCGCGATTCCCTGCTGCTTGAGGTTCTGCATCAGCATGAGGGTGTTGCGAGTCTCCTCGGGGCCCAGCGCAGCGGTCGGCTCGTCCATGACGAGGATCTTGAGATCGGTGGCATGGATCGCTCGGGCGATCGCCACCGCCTGACGCTCACCGCCGGAAAGGTGATGGGTGGCGATGTGAATATCCTCGAGCTCGATGCCGACCTTCTCCTTGAGCACCCGCGCCGCCTCCACGGCCATGCGATCATTGTCGAGGAAGTCGAGGCCGAGGATCCTGCGCTTGAGTTCGTGGCCCAGGAAGACATTGCCTGCGGCATCGAGGGAATCGACCAAGCCCAGATCCTGGTAAACCGCTTCGATGCCGAGCCGGCGCGACTGCCGTTTGTTCGTGATCGAGACCAGCCGCCCCTCCATGCGGATGTCACCCTCGTCCAGCACGTGGACGCCGGTGAGAACCTTGATGAGCGTCGACTTGCCGGCGCCGTTGTCGCCGACGATCGCAAGCGCTTCG
This sequence comes from Gammaproteobacteria bacterium, assembly GCA_965214795.1. Lineage (GTDB taxonomy): Bacteria > Pseudomonadota > Gammaproteobacteria > HK1 > HK1 > JAJDXW01. The sequence goes on from OZ243976.1 coordinate 577,874, forward strand.
CCCGCATCCAGGTGCAAGCTGACGCCGGCAACCGCCATGACACCGCCGAAATGCTTCGCGATCGAACGCATTTCCAGGAGAGGCGTGTCACTCCGCACGGAACGAGGCGGCTGGTTCATCGATCGAAACGCCTTACCGCTCCAGCGTGCCGATGCCGGTATACCGGAAGGCTTCACGCTCCATCGCGTCCACGACTTCGGGACCCGTCTCGCCACTCACAATGGTGATCCGGCCGAGAATCACCAACGGGATATCGTCGGTACGGCCCTCCAGGTGCGCGCGCACGACCTCTGCGGTCGCGACACCCACATCGTCGCTCATTCGCATCGGCGTCGCCCAGAGCTCGCCGTGGCGCAGCGCCTCGAGCTCGTCGCCCGTGCCGCCCCAGGCCGTCACCTTGACGTCGCTGCCGGCCTCCTGCACCGCGGAGATCGAGCCCATCGCCATCGCGGTGTTGGCGTTGTGGATGAGTTCGACCTCCGGATAGGCCTGCAGGATCTGTTGCGTGCCGGTATAGCCGCGCTCACGTTGGAAATTGCCGACATGCTCGTATGCGACCTCCCAGTTGCTCCGGCTGGTTACGCAATCCTTGAACCCGCCTGAACGCTGATCGTCGATCGCGCCGGGAATGCCGCGCACCAGCGCCATGGTGCCCTCGGGGCCGAGTTTCTCGAGGACGTGGTCACACATGATCAAGGCACCGGCGAGGTGCGAGAAGCTGAGGTAGGACAGGGGCTGCATGCTGCCCCACGCCTGCGGCACCACCGTAAAGTTCCAGACGATCACCTCGGTGTCCGGTTTGTCGATCAGCCGCTTGATGTTGTCCTGCTGTACCCGCAGCTCGGTCGGACCGAAGACGACGTAATCGAAATCCTCCTGCTCGACCTGATCCGTGTATGTCGCCTGGACGATGTGATCACCGACATCCGAGGCATACTGCGTGTCCTCGGCGGGAACGCCGATCTCCTCGAGGCGTTTCATCATCGCCTGGTAGTTGCGCAACCAGAAGTCCGATACGTCCTGGCTCGGATAGATGAAGGCAATCTTGACCGGCTCGCCCGGGGGATTCGCCATCGCCTCGCCCGGCTTGCCGACAATGGTCTGAAATGCCGCCAGTTCGGCCTCGTCGGTGACTTCGTAGTACTCCCAGTAGCCGTCCTCGCCGGAGCCTTCGAGATCGGCCAGCGCCGTGACCTCGCGGGCCTCGGCGACAGCGGCGCTCAGGGCCAGGCCCGCAACGCCGGCGAGAAGAGTTTTCGATCGCATGATTGATTCTCCCTGTCGTTTCACAGTTCTGCGTTCGTTGATGATGCGGCGGTCAAGAGCGCCCGCTGCGTGCGCGTCCGAGCAGCCCGGAAAGACCTCCCGTGCCCGGCTCCTGCAGGGCTGCATAGAAGGCAACGGAAGTGATGATGATCAGGCCCGCCGCAACCTGCTGCCAGAAGAAGTCCAGCCGCAGCATGACCAGGGCGTTGACCACCATGGAGAGCAGCAGCACGCCGACCAGCGTGCCCGTCATGGATCCGCGTCCGCCGAACAGCGACGTGCCGCCGACCACGACGGCGGCGATCGTGTGGAGGGTCAGCCCCATCCCGGCGGTCGCCTGTATCGCGTTGAGACGGCCGGTGAGCAGGATGCCCGCAAGCCCGGCAAGGCCGCCCAGCAGCATGTACTGGTAGATCTTGTGCCGGTGGACATCGATGCCCGTGAGGATCGCGGCTTCGGTGTTGCCGCCGATCGCCACCGCGTAGCGGCCCAAGGGCGTGTACCGGTAGAGAACGTAGCCGACAGCGATCGCGATGACCCCTATCACGGCGGCGACCGGCACAAGGCCGACGATGCGTCCCCGGCCGATCCAGGTCAGCGGGTCGGGAAACCTCGCCAGCACGATGCCGGCGGCCAGGACGAGCGCCAACCCGCGAAAGACGAGATCGGTCGACAGCGTCGCGATCAGGTCGGGCACGCGCAACTTGGTGACGACGATGCCGTTCACCGAACCGCAGGCGACCCCCACCAGGACGGCGGCAACCATGCCGACGAAGACGTTGAACCCGGCGTCCTTGATCAGCATGGCCATGATCACCGCGGAGAGCGCCGCAACCGAGCCGACCGAGAGATCGATTCCGCGGCCGGTGATCACCAGCGTCATGCCCATGGCCAGAACCAGGAAGATGGACGCGTCCTGCAGGATGATCATCAGGTTCTGCAGACGGAAGAAGCGCAGATCGGCAAAAGCCATGACCAGGCAAAGCGCCATGATCATGACCAACGGACCCAGTATGTTGACGGAACGCTCGGCCCACGGAATCTCGCGCCGTCGCGATCCTCCTGCCAGCGCGCTTTCCGGAACGCTCGCCATTCCGCACCTGCATCGCGGAGCACAACTCGTTGGAAGATCGTCCCACCGGCCGCCGCGCGAGTCAAGGCACAGCCGGGTCAAGGCACAGCCTTGTCCAGCCAGGACTGACTCGTTCGTTCAAAATAAATCCATTAATTCAAATGGTTGCATGCGCTGACGATTTGCTGACCCGAAGTCGGCGGGACCGAAGGACAAGGCGTCGAATCAAGACGATACGCTCACCGGTGGTCATCGAGGAAGGCCGGGAGCGGATTTGCCTTGCTTGTCCAATCAGGGTCATTCCATGCTGAGGAACGGGAGCGGATCTGTCGGTCGCGGGTAGTCGAGGGAGCCGGCGGAGGATGGGGAAGGGGGCGCGGGGGACGGGGACGGCGCGGTGAGGCGGCGCGGTCGGGGAGCCCGGCGTCGGTGCGGCGGATGGGCGAGAGGGAGCAGGTACGGGGGGAGGGGGCGCGGGTGCGCTCAGGTGGGCGGGAGGATGGCGTCGAGGGCGTCGGTGCGGTTCGTCATGGGGTGTACGCGGGCCTCGGGCACATGGCGCAAGCCGCGGTGAAAGACGATGCGAGCGCGATGTGGTCGAAGGTCGCGTCGTTGACGGGGGCATGGCGGGCGCGGGCGCGGCTGGCCCGTCCGACTCGGTTTTCGATCTCGAGCCTGGACAGCATGGCGGGCGCACACGCGGCTGGCCTCTTCGCCGAGGCTCACGTCGCGCGGACAGGGATTGACGTTCTCCACCATCCAGCGGCCCCGTTTCCAGGCGAGGGGCGGTTCGGGCAATGGCATTCACTTAAGGCGGATCGGCGAGCAAAAGCCCGTTTCTCCCAGATCCTCTCGAATGCCACTCCCTTCAAAATCAACATGTTGCGAGAACCGTTTCGTACCGCCATGGCAGAACTAAACGGGAATATCCCCTTAAGTGAATGCCATTGGCGGTTCGGGGCCGGTGTGGGCGGCGGCGCCGGAGGTGATGGCGCTGTTGTTTCCTGAATTCTCCCGTGGGATCCCCACGAGAATCGACCGCTCTGTTCCGTAGACGGATCGGGTGGGATGTTGCGCTTGGCTTGAGTGGTAATCAGGTTGTTGAATTTTGTCTCATCGAGTATATGTAGTGCAGTCGCGACGATTGGTCAACCAATTCTGGAGCCGATGCGTGGTCGCAAGGCCGAACCTGATCGAGAGGGAGGATGCGCGCGCGGCGCTCGGGGCCTGCATCGTGGCCGGAAGGTACCGCCCGGGCGACCGGCTCCCCCCCGAGCGCGAGCGGATGGTGCGCCTCGGCCTGACCCGCACGAAGCAGTTCCGCCGAGCCCTCGAGGCACCGGAGCGCGGGGGAACCATCCGGCGACACGTCGGGGAGGGCACGTTTCCCGCCGCGGAAGGTCCCGGTCGCCTGGCGGGCCTCGGCCGGCAGGTCACGCCGGTACGGATGATGCGCGCGCGGCTCGCGCTCGAGCCGGCGCTTGGGAGGGAGGCGGCCGCCGGCGCCTGCGGCAGAGGCGCTCGCGCGGGTCCGGATGAACCGGGGCCGGGCCGCGGAGGCCGCCACCCCGGACGAGTACGAGGCCCGCGACGACCTGCTCCACCGCACGATCGCGGAGGCCACGGGGAGCGTCCCTCCGCCGTCGCCCTTCGACCGCATCAACTCAGGTGGTGCACCGGGCGGTGGCGCAGAACACGCTCGTACGAGAGCAACCGCGCCCTCCGGCAGGCCATTCGAGCTTTGCCGATCGAGCTTTGCCGAACAGGACCGAACCGTCGCCGCGATCCCGCCGCCTTCGCGGCAATGCGCGATCGCCCGAGCCCGGTTTCGGCCCGCCTGTTCGGGGCAGTGTGACACGGCGGCACACGCAATCGACCCGCCGGGCCGCGGAAGGAGCGGCCGGAAACATCACGAAGGAAACCCGGGAGAAACGACGATGTCGAACATTCTCAGGAAGGCGATGGCGGCGGCCGCAGCGCTGCCGATCGCCCTCGCGCTGTCCATCTCCGCCGCCCAGGCGGACAAGATCCGGATCGCGCTCGCGGAAACGCCGTCGGACGAGCTCGCGGCGTTCTTCGTCGCGCTCGACCGGGCGAAGGCCAACGGACTCGACTACGAATGGACCGCCTTCTCGGACGAGGAACTGGCGATCCAGGCGGTGCTGAGCGGGCAGATGGACATCGGATTCGGCACCCCCTACGCAGCCATGCAGCGCGCGAAGGCGCCGGTGCGGATCATCTTCCAGCTCTCGAAGCTCAAGTTCTTTCCCGTGACGACCAGGAAGTACGGCTCGCTCGAGGATCTCGACGGCGAGCCCATCCTGCTGCATTCGCGAGGAGGCGGCACCGACTCGATCGCCAACGTCATCGAGGACAAGATGGGCATCAAGTTCGGCAAACGATCGTACGTCCCGGGCTCGGCAAACCGCGTCGTCGCGCTGGTGGCCGGCCAAGCGGACGCCACCATCATCGACCTCTCGAACAAGAACAAGGTGATGCGCCAGCACGGGGACAAGTTCAACGTGCTGCCCATGTTCGACGTCGAGGCTTCGGACGAGGCGCTGTTCGCCAACCTCGACTGGATCAAGGCGAACGAGGCGGACGTGCAGATCTTCGTCGACGCGCTGCTCGGCGTTTGGCGGGAGATGAACGCCGACCCCACCGTCGTCCGGCGCGAGACCGATCCCGACGGCCCCATCGGCCAGCTCCCGCCGGAGATCCTGGACAGCCTCGACAACTTCTACGCCGAGGCGGTCGAGGGGGGGCTGTACGATGCGAACGGCGGCGGCCGCAAGGCGGCGATGGCGGATCTCGAATGGTACAGCCAGGCAGGCCAGATCGAAGGCGACCCGTCGACGCTCGACATCGACGATTTCTGGTACATGGCACCGCTCGACGCCGCGATGAAATGAACCCCGGGGGCGGCGCCCGGCCGTGGCGCCGCCCCGTTCTGGACGGGGGGCAGTCCGGGAACGCGAATCAATGACCCGATCCCTGTTTCTCAAGCTGCTGTCCGGGGTGATCGTCTTCGGCGCCTGGGAGGCCGCCGGACGCATTCCGGTGAGCTACGCATTCCCGACCTTCTTCGAGTCCATGGCGGCACTCGGGGCGATGACCATGGACGGCTCGCTCCTCCACGCGTACCTGGACACGCTTCGTCCGCTGGTCATCGGGCTCCTCATCTCGGCCTTCATCGGGATCGCCCTCGGGCTCTGGATCGGGCTCACCAACTGGTTCGACTGGCTCGTCTCCCCCATCTTCATCGTCATGCAGGCGGCGCCGCTCGCGGCGCTCATCCCGCTTCTCGTCATGGTCTACGGGATCGGGCTCACGTCGAAGGTCTTCGTGGTGTGCATCATGGCGATGCCGGTCATCGTGCTGAACACCGCGGGCGCGGTGCGCAACACGCCGACGAACCTCAAGGAGATGGGGTACTCCTTTCTCGGCACCGAGCGGGACATCATTCTGAAGGTCGTCATCCCGTCCGCGTCGCCGATCATCTTTTCCGGCCTTCGGCTCGGCACCTCGGCGGGGTTCATCGGGGCGATCCTCTCGGAGTTGAAAATCACCCCCACCGGGATCGGCGACATCATCACCTACAGCCGTTCGATCGCGGACTACCCGAGCATGTACGCCGCGATCTTCTCCATCATGGTGCTTGCGGTGCTTTTCCTGAACCTGCTCGAACGGATCGAACGGTACCTCTTCGCGGGAAACGTCCGTGGCTACGCAACCGACTAGGTACGCGGACGCCCCGGTGTACGCGGACGCCCCGACCGTCGCGGTCTCCGCGCGCAGCGTCTCCAAGAACTACGGCGAGGTCGAAGCGCTTCGGGACCTTTCGCTCGACTTCCCCCGCGGACAGCTCACCTCCCTGCTCGGGCCGTCGGGATGCGGCAAGACCACGCTTCTCAAGATCATCGCCGGCCTGCTGGAGCCGACCGCCGGGGAGGTCGAGGTGAACGGCCGGCCCGTCACCGGCCCGGGGCCGGACCGCTCCTTCGTGTTCCAGGACTTCGCGCTGCTGCCGTGGGCCACCGTGATGCGCAACGTCGCCTTCGGGCTCGAGCTCCGCGGGGTCGCGGTGTCCGAGCGCGAGGCGATCGCGGAGAAGTACATCCGCAACGTCGGCCTCGCCGGATTCGAGAAGAGCTACCCCCACGAGCTGTCCGGCGGCATGCGCCAGCGCGTCGGTCTCGCACGGGCGCTCGCCGTCGACAGCGAGGTGCTGCTGATGGACGAGCCGTTCTCGGCCGTCGACGAGCAGACCCGCCGCAAGTTCCAGGAAGACCTGCTCGGTCTCGTCTCGGGTGAGAACAAGACGTTCCTCTTCGTCACCCACTCGATCGAGGAGGCGGTTTATGTATCCGATCAGGTCGCCATCCTCCTGCCGCGCCCGAGCCGGGTCTCGGAAATCATCCGTCCGCGCGGCCTTCGGACCAGGAACGTCGCCGATATCCGCCGCGATCCCGAGTACCTGGACATCGTGGACCGGATCTGGGAATCCCTCCGATCCTACGTGGAATAGGCGATGAAGATACTGGGAATCAGGCTCCCCGGCATGTCGTCCCTCATCGTCTGGGGACTCGCCTGGGAGGCGGTGGGGCAGAGCGGGTTCACGTTCTTCCTGCCGCCGCTCTCCGAAGTCTTCACGACGTTATTCTCCATCGTGGGCACCGCGAGCTTCCGGAAGGCGCTCTCGGAAACCGCGCAGGCGTTTGTCGCGGGCGTGTTCTCCGCCGTGGCAATCGGAATCCCGGTGGGGATCCTGATGGGGAAGAACCGGCTCATCGACGAACTGCTGCTGCCCTGGGTGAACATCTTCCTGAGCGCGCCCCTGACCGCCCTGGTCCCGGTCCTGATGGTCCTGTTCGGCTTCGGACTGAAGTCGATCATCATCACCACTGCGTTGTTCGCGGTATGGATCATCATCCTCAACGCGCGCGCGGGCGTCATGCAGATCAACCGATCGCTGGTGGAGATGGCGCGCTGCTTCGGCGCGACACCCTGGGCGGCGTTTACCAAGATCTACTTCTGGGCGGCGTTGCCGGAGATTCTCGGCGGCGTGCGCATCGGCGTGATCCGTGCGGTCAAGGGCGTCATCATCGGCCAGCTCCTGATCTCGATCGTCGGCTTCGGAGCCTTGTTCGAGCTCTATTCCGCGAACTTCCTGATGGGCCACTTCTGGGCGGTGCTGATCGTTCTGTTCGCGCTTGCGTTCACCGTCTCCGAGGCCCTGGCGGCTCTGGAGCGCCGAGTTTCGTACTACGCCGCCAAGCGGTAGGCAAACACCCTCGTTTCCGTCACCCCGCGGTCGTCGACCGGTCGCTCGAGCGCGAGCCGAAGGGCATCCGTGCAAGCCGCCTCGTCCGCGCTCCGGTGAACCGGTCTCGCCGACATGGTGGCCGGCAGAGGGGCGGCCCGTCCCCTTCGACCCTCAATCACGTCGCGCTCGCCATCGTCCCGCACCGCAGCTTGCGCCATGTGCCCGAGACCCGCGTGCACTCCATGAGGTACCGCACCGACGCGCTCGACGCCATCCTCTCGCCCACCCGAGCGCACCCGCGCCGCCTCTGCCCGCTCTCCCCTCTCGCCCACTCGCCGCACCGGCCGAGGAGGCCCCCCACCGCGCCGCCGCCCCGCGTCGTTGCAGCAGTTCTCATTTTGGCGCCTGACTTTACCCTGAGCCGCAAGCCGTCTTCTCCTTGCGACTCGATCCGGGGCGGATCGACGGTCGTGCCGGTCCTGCAGCGGGACCCGACGAGCAAAATGAGAACTGCTGGCGTCGTTGCAAATCCGTTGCATGGAGCGGCGCGCACAATTACCCTTCGCGCTCGCCCGGATCCGGGCCGGTCACGAACCGAAACAGGCGGCGATGAAGATACTGGTGGCGGTCAAGCGGGTCGTCGACTACAACGTCAAGATCCGGGTCAGATCCGACGAGACGGGGGTCGAGACGGCCAACGTCAAGATGTCGATGAACCCCTTCGACGAGATCGCGGTGGAGGAGGCGTTGCGCCTCAAGGAGGCGGGCAGGGCGGAGGAGATCGTGGTCGTCTCGCTCGGCCCCCGGAGGTGCCAGGAGACCATCCGCACCGCTCTCGCGATGGGGGCGGACCGGGGCATCCACGTGCTCACCGACGAGGAGCTTCAGCCCCTCGCGATCGCGAAGATGCTCAAGGTCATCGCCGAGCGTGAAGGTCCGGGGATGGTCATTCTCGGCAAGCAGGCGATCGACAACGACAACAGCCAGACCGGGCAGATGCTCGCGGGCCTCCTCGGCTGGTCGCAGGGCACGTTCGCCTCCGGGATCGATCTCGACGGCGCCGGCACCGGAGCGGCGAACGTCACCCGCGAAGTGGACGGCGGGCTCGAAACGGTGGCGCTCGCGCTCCCGATGGTGATCACGACCGATCTCCGCCTGAACGAGCCGCGCTATGCCTCGCTTCCCAACATCATGAAGGCGAAGAAGAAGCCGATCGACGCGGTGACCCCGGAAGACCTCGGGGTGCCGGCCGATCCGCGCCTGACCATTCTCTCCGTCCGGGAGCCGCCCGGGCGCCAGGCCGGGGTCATCGTGGAAGACGTGGCCGGCCTGGTCGACAAGCTCCGGAACGAGGCCAAGGTGATCTGATGAGCGTTCTCGTCTACGCCGAGCACGACGGCTCGGCCCTCCTCAACGCTTCCCTCTGCGCGGTCGCGGCGGCCCGAGAGCTGGACGCCGACGTTCACCTGCTCGTATGCGGGGAAGGCGGTCGGAGCGCGGCGGCGGCGGCGACGACGGTCGAAGGAGCGTCCCGGGTGTTGCTCGCGGACGCTCCCATCTATTCCCACGGCCTCGCCGAATCCATCGCCGATCTGCTGGTCGAGCTTGCCGGCCCGTACGACGCGATCCTCGCCGCACATACCACGGGCGGAAAGAACATCCTCCCCCGGGCCGCCGCCCTCCTCGACATCGCTCCCATCTCCGACATCATCGGGGTCGAATCCGCCGATACGTTCGTGCGGCCGATCTACGCGGGCAACGCGATCGCGACCGTGCGCACCTCCGACGCGAAGAAGGTGGTCACCGTCCGGGCAACCGCGTTCGAGGCGGCCGCCGAGAGCGGCGGATCGGCACCCATCGAGGAGGTAGGCGGGGGGGACGGGGCGGGCGGCCTGTCGAGCTTCGTCGGCCAGGAGCTCACCCGCTCCGAACGGCCCGATCTGACCTCGGCCCGAATCGTCATCTCGGGCGGGCGCGGAATGCAGAGCGGAGACAACTTCCACCTTCTCGAGACGGTGGCGGACCGGCTCGGAGCGGCGGTGGGCGCTTCGCGGGCGGCGGTGGATGCCGGCTTCGTGCCGAACGACTACCAGGTGGGGCAGACCGGAAAGGTGGTGGCGCCGGATCTCTACGTCGCGGTCGGCATCTCCGGCGCCATCCAGCACTTGGCGGGAATGAAGGACAGCAAGGTGATCGTCGCCATCAACAAGGACGAGGAGGCCCCGATCTTCCAGGTCGCGGACTATGGAGTGGTCGCGGACCTCTTCAAAGCCCTCCCCGAGCTCGACGAGGCGCTCACCAAGGCGCTCGAATAGGGCCACCTGCATCCATCATCGGTCTGGACCGCCGGGTACGTGGAGGCGCACAACCTCCGCGAGCCGCAGTACGAGGTGCTGGAGGGGGGTGGAGCAGGCCGCCGGGACGAGACCCCACCCTCGATGCAGTTCACGCGCCGGGGTCATGTGCCGGAGCCCATCTACCGGGATAGCGGTCCGGCATGACGCCAATTACCCGGCCTACCCGGCGGCCTGGAGACGATAATACACAGTGGAAACAGGTCGGCTCAGCCGAAGGGTTGATCCCAGCCGAAGGGTTGATCCGACCCCCCGGACCGGCCCGACGGCGGCCAGGTGAGGGATGCGGATCCCCGCGAACGGCCGGCTCGCACCCGGCGGGCCACCGGCGCCGCGCCGGGCGCCGGGCGGCCCCCTCCGGCCTCCGCTACAGGGCCGCGAGGATGGACTCCGCGGAGCTCCTGTCGAGCCCGCCGCCTTCGTCCACGTTGAGGGTCGTCACCACCCCGTCTTCGGCCACGAGCGCATAGCGCTGCGACCGCACGCCGAGCCCTCGCGCCGAGAGGTCGAACTCGAGGCCCATCGCTTTCGTGAACTCGCCGCTCCCGTCGGCCAGCATCTCGACCTTGCCCGCCGTGCCGTGGTCTTTCCCCCAGGCAGCCATGACGAACGCGTCGTTGGTCGCGAGGCAGGCCACCGCGTCGACCCCCTTCGCGCGCAGGGCATCGACGTTGGCGGTGTACCCCGGAAGGTGCTGGGCGGAGCAGGTCGGGGTGTAGGCACCGGGGACCGCGAACAGGACCACCTTCCGGCCCGCGAAGAAGTCGTCCGTGGAAACCGGCTGCGGGCCATCGTCCGTCATCCGGGCAAGGTTGATGGAAGGGATCCGATCGCCAACGGAAATGGTCATCTCGGGGTTTCTCCTTATGAATGGTTCGGGTGCAGGGTCCGGGTGTTCAGGTGCGGGGTTCGGGCCGGTTCCCGGGCCCCGTCCGTGGTCATCCAGGCGATTCGACCTGGAAGGCGGCTATCGACCGATCCTCGAGCATGAGCGGGATTCCGTCCTCCACCAGGTAGATCGTGGTGCCGTTGGCCGTGATCAGCGCCTCGGCGATCTCGGCCTCGACCGGAGAGCCGTCCGCGAATTTGACCCGCCCCTCGCGGATGGCTTCGTTCACGGCCCGGAGCTTCGCCGACGGCAACCGCTCCACCGGGACGCGGCTGACCGGGCAGCAAAGGATTTCAAGGAGCTTGCGGTCAACCGGCATGACATGAACGGCGCGAGCCAAGGCGGGCGCGCATCATAGCAGACGGCCGGGTCGCCCCGAAGGAGCGGGGTCGAATCCGGCGGGCAAGGCACCGCGGGAAGGCTCGGGAACGAGCGGCCTCGCGGGAGCGACGACCCGCTCCCACCGCGCGGATCGAAGGAGCCGGATCAGCGACCCGAGGCGGCGTGGCCGCCTCCCCGCAGATCGAGCACCACCAGCATCGGCCAGCCCACGTAGCGCTCGGCACGCGGATAGCGGGCGGCGAACTCGCCGTCCGGTGCGTGCTCGCCGACCCCGTACAGCTCGAATCCCGCGTCCAGTGCGGCCATGACGAAGTCGCCGAGCCGATGAGGGAGGCTCCCCGGTTGCACCCGTTCTCCCGAATCGGGGTCGGTGAAGCGCGCCTGACTGCCGCGAAGGAACATCGCGGGGTGCATCGCGGACACCACCGCGCGCCCCGCCGGCCGCAGCACCCGACGAGCCTCCGAAAAGAACCCGGGCAGGTCCCGGAGATGCTCCAGGACGAGACCGCTCACTACCGCGTCGAACGACGCATCGGGAAGCGGCAGCGGCTCGTGCAGGTCGTGAACGATGAAGCGAACGCGCCCGGGGGACACCTTCCGCCGCGCCGCCTCGAGCATCGCCGCCGAGAAGTCGACGGCCGTGACCCGGGCCCCCGCCGCAGCGAACCACGCGGTATGCCGGCCCGTCCCGCAGCCGAGGTCCAGCACGTCCCGGCCGCGCACGTCGCCGACCGCCTCGCGGACGTGCGGCTCCTCGAGGGCCGGCAGCGGGTTGGCGTCGTGGTCGTAGACTGCCGCCCACCGATCGTAGCCGGCCCGCACCCCGGCGAGCGGGTCACCGGCGCCCGTCATGCCGCCCCGCGTTCGGGCCCGAATCCGGCTCCGGTTCCATCAGGCGATCATACGGACAAGTTCCGCCGATGCCTCGTTCGCCCGGTGCCCCGCCTGGACCATTTTGCTGTGAAAGTAGACTCAGGAGGGCCGTCTTCGCGACGCCGGACCTTTTCATGCGACGGGGTGGCTGGCCCGTCCATGCATGTTTTGTCGTGACCGAGGGCGGGCCGCGGGCGCGGATCGGTCGTCCGCGCGATCGAGGGCAGCGACAGGAGGCCCGAACCGACCCGCAGACCACGAATTGCGCTGCCCGATGGCCTGCCGAACCGGCCCGGTTCACCCGTCGCCGGACAAAGACGAGCTCTGGGAACCACACCTGTGCGTTTGATTTTCAATCGATCAAGAATCACCGTGGACAAGCATCAGGATCCCACGGTATGCAGCCGCGCCTTCACTTCGAGGAGCACCCCGGCAACGGGCCGCCCATGCTGTTCGTGCACGGCTTTCTCTCGAGCCGTGCGCAGTGGCGGGAGAACCTCGGTCCGCTCGCCGCGCTCTGCCGCCCGGTGCTCGTCGAGCTCTGGGGGCATGGACGCTCCCCGGCCGGCGACTCTCCCGACGACTATTCCGCCGCCGGCTATCTCGCCGAGTTCGAGGCGATCCGCGAGCGGCTCTCGGTGGAGCGCTGGTACCTCTGCGGGCAGTCGCTCGGAGCATCACTCACCCTTCGCTACTCCCTCGCATTCCCCGAGCGGGTCATCGCCCAGGTGTTCACCAACTCGAACTCCGCGTTCGCGACGCTCGAGATCATCGTCGAACGGCGCCGCCTGGCGGAGGCCGCGATCGCGGACATCGAGGCACGGGGCCTCGCGGCCGTGGAAGACCTGCCCGTCCACCCGCGACGCGCCCGGCGCCTGCCGCCCGCCCTCCACCAGGAGATGGTCGCGGACACGCGCCGCATGGAGCCGCGCGCGATCGCCGACTCGTACCGGTACCTCAACGTCGACGTCTCGGTGCGTGAGGCGGCCCGCAACATCTCCGTCCCGACGATGATGGTGTGCGGCAGCTACGAGAAGCGCTTCGCCCCGCACCGCGACTACGCGCAAACGAACGTTCCGGGCCTGCACGTCGTGGATCTGCCGGCCGGCCACGCGGTGAACGCCGAGCGCCATGAAGAGTTCAACGCCGCGGTGGCCGCGTTTCTGCGCGACGGGGCCGGAGAGAGCCGTCCGAACCGGCGATGACACTTCGCCATACCCATGTCGGAGAACTTGAAATCGAAGCCGCGGTGGAGCGGGTCGGGATAGCCGCGGTAACGGGATCCCGGCGTGGAACCCGTTTCGCGAGCGCCGTCGCTTGCTGAAGCGGCGGCGGTCCCGCCCGTTTTTCCGTCGGGGCAGTCTCCATGGGATGTTCTTCCTTCGCGTGAAATGCCGGGGCGTCAGACGGTAAACCGGCAACTCGACGCCACAGGTTCGGCAGGCCATTCGGGAGCGCGTTTCGTCGTCTGCGTGTCGGTTCGCGCCTCATGAAGCGGCCCTCGACCGCACGGCCGGCCGATCCGCACCCGCCCCCGCACTCGGCCACGACAAAAAATTGTCCTGTCGAACGAGGGAGCGGACTACTATCCGTGGCAGCATGGCGTCTATGATGAGTTGCCTGTCGTCCGGGACGGCAAGGAAGAGACCCCGGCCGGACCCGGCCGGGGGATCACGATCCGGCCGGAATGGCCGGGAAAATCGACCCATCAGGCGAGCGAAGTCTGAATGCAGTCGCTCGCCGGTACACCCCTGAAGGAGGAAATCATGAGCAAACTCAAATTCCTGCCGGTGCTTCTGTCGCTGTCGGTCGCGGCCGCGAGCTCCCCGGCGTGGGCTGCGGACACCCTGCGTCTGCTGACGTGGGGAAGCTACGCCCCGGAGAACATCATCGAGATGTTCAGGGAGGAGACGGGCATCGAGGTGGAGGTCACCTTCTCGAACAACGAGGAGATGATCTCCAAACTGCGCGCCACCGGCGGGGGCGGCTTCGATCTCGCGCAGCCGAGCCACGACCGGATCCACGCGGCGCAGCTCGAGTACAACATCTACAAGCCGATGGATCTCTCCCGGATCGACACCTCGGTCTACGACCCGAGTCTGCTCGAGGCGGTGAAGGCGAATACGACCATTGACGGCGAGGTCTACTCGGTGCCGCACTTCTGGGGCACCTCCGGCCTCGTGGTCAACAAGGCCAGTGCGCCGGACCTCGAGAGTTTTGCCGATCTCTGCGACCCGCAGTACCAGGGCCGGGTCTCGATGCGCCTCAAGCGCACGATCCTCATCGGCATGGGCTACGCCATGGGCGAGGACCCCTTCGGGGCGTACGGGGACATGGCGGAGTACGAGCGCATCATCAACGCGGCCGCCGAGAAGCTCATCGCGTGCAAAGCCAACGTCAAGACCTACTGGACCGGCGGGGACGACCTCTCGAACCTGCTTCGCTCCGGCGAGATCGTCGCCTCGGATGCCTGGGACGGAACCGCTTTCAAGCTGAACACCGAGAATCCGGACATCAACTTCCGGCCCCCCAGCCACGGCGCGATGGGGTGGATCGACACCTTCACGCTCCCACGCAAGACCAAGGCCGAAGAGGCCGCGTACCAGTGGATCAACTTCGTGATGCGCCCGGACATCGCCAAGATGATGTCCAGCCACTCGGGCTACGTCACCGCCCACAAGGACGGCGGCGATCTCACGTCCGACCAGCTCAAGCAGTCGTTCAACGACGCGTTCTCCAAGGAGGACGTCGCCAACATCAAGTGGTTCGCCAACATCCCACCGGGTCTGGAAGACCTTGAAGGCAAGGTTCTCGAGCGGATCAAGGCGGCTCGGTAGCCAACGGCCGGGCCGGGGAGGAGGAAGGGCCGCCGGGCGCTCCTCCCGGCCCGGGCAGGCCTTCGCCGATGACCGCCGCCTACGACCTCGAGTGCAGGGCCGTCCGGAAACGCTTCGGAGCGTTCGTCGCCGTCGATGGCGTCTCGTTCGGGATCCCGAGTGGCTCGTTCTTCTCCATTCTCGGGCCCTCCGGCTGCGGCAAGACCACCTTGCTCAGGATGATTGCCGGGTTCGAGGAGCCGAGCGAAGGCGACATCCTGATCAGGGGCCGATCGGTCCTCACCCTCTCCCCCAATCGGCGCAACGTCAAGCTGGTGTTCCAGCATCTCGCGCTTTTTCCGATGATGAACGTCGCGGAGAACATCGCCTACGGCCTTCGCTGCAAGGGCGTGGCGAGGGGCGAGATCGCCCGCCGCACGGCGGACGTGCTCGAACGGGTCGGGCTGCCCGACGCCGGCCCGAAGCACATCACCCAGTTGTCGGGGGGACAGAAGCAGCGCATCGCAATCGCGCGCTGCATGGTGCTCGACCCGGACGTGCTCCTGCTCGACGAGCCGCTCGGCGCCCTCGACCTCAAGCTCCGGGAGCAGATGAAGATCGAGCTCAAGATGCTCCAGAGCCAGTTCGGCACCACCTTCGTCTACATCACCCATGACCAGTCGGAGGCCTTGGTGATGTCCGACCGGGTCGCGGTGATGAACCACGGTCGGTTCGAGCAGGTCGGTGAGCCGCGCGAGCTCTATCACGATCCGAAGACGGCATTCGTCGCCGGGTTCGTCGGGGACAGCAACCGCTGGCCGGGCCGGGTGCTCGATCGCGACCCGGCGGGGGTGCGGGTGGAGACGGATTCGGGTCTCACCTTCACGGCGTGTGCGACGGGCGGCGCACTTCGCCGGGGAGACCCGGTTGAAGTCTTCGTGCGGCCGGAATCGATCGCCGTCACCCGGTGTCGAGACACCGATGCCCCGGACCCGGACCGGGAGCGCAATCGCCAGCCCGGCCGGATCGAAGGGACGCTTTTCAACGGCGCGAACAGCCGCGTTCTCGTCAGGACCGCTGCCGGGGAGCAGGTCGAGGCGGACCTCCCGCAGCGGGGGCCGGATACGAGCTTCGAGAAGGGCGAGCCAGTGGTCCTGGCCTGGAGGGGAGCCGACTCGAAGTGCTTCGCGCGGGTGGACGAGGCCCCCGTCGCCCCCGTCACCCCCGTCGAATGATCCGGAGATGAGCGAGAGAAGCATCCGGCGGCTGACCTTGTACACGCTGCTGGCTCCGTTCCTGCTCTGGATCCTGCTCCTCATCGCGCTGCCCCATGCCGGCATCTTCACGCTGTCTCTGCACGAGAAGGTCGCGCCCCTCGTCTACACGGTCGGCCCCGGAAACTACCTGGACTTCTTCCGGGAGCCGATCTACTGGAACACGCTGCTGCGCACCGCGTCGTTCTCGCTCCTGGTGACCGCCCTCACCTTCCTCGTGGGCTTCCCGATCGCCTGGTACATCGCCAAGATCGCGGGGCGGCGCGCGCGGGGTGCGCTCTTTCTGGCGTGCCTGATCCCGCTCTGGGTGAGCGACCTGGTGCGGGCCTACGGCTGGATGATCCTGCTCCGCGAGACGGGCGTGGTGTCGAGCTTCCTCCAGTGGACGGGGCTCGTGAGCGCGCCGGTCGAACTGCTCTACAGCGACGCCACCGTGGTCGTCGGGCTGGTCTACACGGTGGTCCTGTTCATGATCGTGCCGATCGTCTCGACCCTCGACGGCATGGACAACAGCCTCGTCGAGGCGGGGTACAACCTCGGCGGCAACGGCTTTACGGTCATGTGCCGGATCGTCATCCCCTACGCGATGCCCGGCATCGTCGCCGGCTCCATCGTCGTCTTCATGCTCACCGCGGGGAGCTATCTCACCCCGATACTACTCGGGGGAAAGAACAGCATGTGGTTCACCGAGCAGATCTACGAGCAGTTCATCACCCGCTTCAACTGGGAGTCCGGAGCCGCATTCGGGATCCTGCTGCTGGTCTTCACCTCCCTCACGGTCTGGATCGGCCTTCGCTTGAGCGGGCAGTCGCTCGCGACCACGGTGGCAAGTCGCCACGCATGATCCCGTCGATCCGCCCTCCGAGACCGTTCATCTGGAGCTACCGGGCCTGCGTGCTCGGGTTCTTCGTGTTCCTGATCGCCCCGCTGATCGCGGCCGGGCTCTTCGCATTCAACGACTCGCTGTTCGCCTCGATGCCGTGGAAGGGATTCACGCTCGCCTGGTTCACCGGAGACACCGAGCCGAAGATCGGACTGCTGCACGACCGCCGTCTTCTCAAGGGGCTCGGCGTCTCCTTCCTGGTGGCGACCCTGGTGTCCCTGGTGAGCCTCGCCGTGGGCCTGACCAACTCGTTCCTGTTCGAACGGCACCGGTTCCCCTTCCAGGGCCTCTGCTACATGTTGATGATCGTGCCGCTGGTGATCCCCGGGGTGATCCTCGGCATCTCGATCCTCGTCCTCGCGAGCGGAATCGCGAACCACGTGGAGGCCCGGTTCGGCTACGACCCGGACTTCCTGCGCCCGGGCCTGCCCCTCGTCGTTCTCGGGCAGGCGTCCTTCATCATCACCATCACCTCGCTGGTGATCTCGGCGCGGCTTCGGAAGTTCGACCGGTCCCTCGAGGAAGCCGCCTTCAACCTGGGCGCGAGCCGCGTCCGGGTGTTCCTGACCATCACCTTGCCGTATCTCCGGCCGGCCCTCATCGGGTCCGGGCTCGTCGCGTTCCTCGTTTCCTTCGAGAACTTCAACACCACCTTGTTTCTCGTCGGCTCCGATGCCCCGCTGACGGTCACGATGTACGACCGGATGCTCAAGGTCGGTTCGACCCCCGTGCTCAACGCGGTCTCGCTCCTGCTGATGGTCGGTTCCGGGCTGCTGGCTCTGGTGAGCGTATTCGTTCAGCTCGAGCGAAGGGAACCCTCTGCGGCGCGGGAATAACGACTCGCCCCCGATGGGGAAACGGCGTGCGTTCGGCCCTCCGGGTGGGCGCCGCGGCGCGCGTGATCCGGCAGCGGCGGCGAACGAATCAGCCCCGGAGGCACCGACCAGACCCCCCCGAATTATCTTTACAGATTATCCGCGGCTTATCGGCGGCTCGAATCCGGGCCCGGACAGCGCTCTTGCAGGGCGAGCCAAGCGACGCAGCGGCACCGCAACGGCCGGAGGTGGTAAAGCAGGATGACCGGTCCCGCCCCGGATCAGCCGAGCAACAGGATGACGATCCCCGCGACGATGAGCAGGATCCCCGTGATCTCGAGGGGGGTAGAACGCTCCCGGAAGAAGAAGTACGAGGCGATGAAGGTGAACACCAGCTCGACCTGCCCCACCGCCCGGACGTAGGCGGCGTTCTCGAGCGTCATGGCGGTGAACCAGCCGACCGAGCCGATCATCCCCGCTATCCCGACAAGCGAGGCGACCCGCCAGCCGCGGAATACCCGGGTCAGCTCCCCGGGCTCGCGGACGCGGATCCAGGCCGCCATGACGGCGGTCTGGAACACGACCACGCAGGCGAGGGTGAACGCGGCCTGCATCAGGAACCCGTCGCCGCCGAGGGAGAGCGCCGCCGCCCGGTAGGCCACCGCGCTGAGTCCGAAGAACGTTCCCGACAGCATGCCGATGAAGGCGGCCCGCCCGGTCAGGCCGAGGAGCAGGTTGCGGAGGGTGAGATGACTCCTGGCGACGGAGATGGACATCACCCCGACGAGGCTGATCACGATCGCGAACGCGGCCAGCGAGCTCACCGGCTCGCCGAGGATCACCAGGCCGAAGACCGCGGTCTGCACCGTCTCGGTCTTGGAGTAGGTGGTGCCGACCGCGAAGTTGCGGAGCGAGAAGAGGTAGACGAGGAGGGCGGTCGCGGTGATCTGGGTGAGGCCGCCGAGCAGGGAGAACAACACGAAGCGCGGGTTCGGCGAAGGCCACTCGAAGCCGTAGCCCTCGCCGAGCAGGGCCGCGTAGGCGAGAGCGAGGGGCGCCGCGTAGACGAACCGGCAGAAGGTGGCCCCCGAGGTGCTGAGGGATCCCTTGAGGTGCTTTTGCAGGGCCGACCGCAGGTTCTGCATGAACGCGGCGGCGAGGGTGATCGGGACCCAGAGCTCCATCGGGAAGCGTGCCTGCCGCCCCGGGGGAGCGCCGCTACCACGGGGCGCCGCGGCCGGAGCGGCCGAGATGCGCCCACCGGTGAGCGCACGACGGTCTACCGCTTGCCGGGATACGACGGGGCGGTTGCCGGATCATCGCCGGAGAGGGGCGGGGCGGCACGGGCTGCGGAGGACGGCGCCGGAACGCACGGCGCGCCTCACCCCCCGCCCGCCTTCCGAACGCCGGAAGATCGCCCGAACCTCCCCCGGGGTTCGCCCGGACCTCGCCGGGCGCGCGGCGGAGCGACCGACCGGGTAACGCCCGCGCCGGCGCTTCAGCCGCTCGCGCCGCCGGGCGCCACCTCGCGGACCCAGCCGAACGGGTCGGGCCGTGCGCCGTACTGGATGCCGATCAGCTCGTCGAAGAGCCGCTCCGCGATCGGCCCGGTGCCGCCGTTGGCGATGTGGTGGGTCCGCCCCTGGTACTCGAGCGCGCCGACCGGCGAGATGACGGCCGCCGTGCCCGCCCCGAACACCTCTTCCAGGGTCCCGTCCTCCTGCGCCCCGAGCACGTCGTCGATGGTGAGGCGCTCTTCCGCGACCGGGATGCCCCAGCTCTTGACGAGCTTCAGCACCGAATCCTTGGTGATGCCGGCGAGGATGGTATCGCCGGCTGGCGGGGTGATGACCGTGCCCCCGATCTTGAACAGAATGTTCATCGACCCGACTTCCTCGATGTAGCGGTGCTCCGCCGCATCGAGCCAGAGGACCTGGGTGAAGCCGCGGGCGAGGGCCTCCTTCTCCGCCTTGAGGCTCGCGGCGTAGTTCGCGGCCGTCTTGGCCGCCCCGAGCCCCCCGGGCCCGGCCCGCGAGTACTGCTCGCAAACCGTGATCCGGACCGGGTTGAAGCCTTCGGGATAGTAGGCGCCGACCGGGCCGGTGATGATATAGAAGAGGGCCTCATGGGTGGACTTGAGCCCGATGTAAGGCTCGGTCGCGATCATCGTCGGCCGCACGTAGAGCGAGGTCCCGTGCGAGCGGGGGATCCATTCGTGGTCGAGTTCGAGCAACGCCTCGATGGCGCCGACGAAGACGTCCGGGTCCACCTCCGGCAGGTCGAGGCGCACCGCCGACGAGTTGAAGCGGGCCGCGTTGTCCGCCGCCCGGAACAGGTTCACCGACCCCGGGCGACCTTGGTTCCGGTACGCCTTGAGCCCCTCGAATATCGTCTGTCCGTAGTGAAAGACGAGGGAGGCGGGCGAGAGGTTCAGGTTCGAGAACGGCCGTACGGCGGGGTCGCTCCAGCCGGCATCCGAGGTCCAGCGCATCGTGAACATGTGGTCGCTGTAGATCTTCCCGAACCCGAGCGAACTCTCGTCCGCCGGCTTCGGTCGGCGTTGCTCCGGCGTCGCCGGCTCGATCCGGAAGTCCATCATTCTCGCTACGCCCCCGCTCGGCTGCATGAAGGTGAGCGGGCGGGCTGCGCCGCCCACCGCGCGAGGCGGCAATCTAGGTAGGGGCCGGCGGCAAAGTCAAGCGCGGGTTGCGGTTCAGGACCGGAGCTACCCGCGATCGGCCTATCGCCCTTCTCGCACCAAGCGGAAGTCCTCGCGGAGATGCGGAATTTCGATCTCGCTCCAACACCTGCCAGTCAAATCCGCTCCCGCTGGCGGAAACGTTCCGTGAATCACCTTGATCACTCTCGTTGCAAGAAAGTCCACCAGCGGAACGAAGTCCTTGTCCGACGAAACGAGAACCGCCACGTCGTAGTTGTCCACCCACGCAAGACTGACCATCTCCGTCGCCATCCGGACATCGATTCCCTTCTCTTCGGTCCCTCTCATATCGGCGTCGCAGATCGGACAAATCGACACTTCAGTTCTGCACGCCGGGCATCGAGGCGGAGAACGCCTCTTCTGCCTCGGAACCATCGAAACGCTGACGCCCGGAAACCTGGCCACCGTTCTCGTGGCCCAACGATGCAGCTTCCCATCGCTCGCGCTCTTGGGATCATATGAACCGTAGAAATTCAAACCTTGATACTCGCCGACGGCAGCGGCGCTGATTCGAGCGACGGCAGCGCTCGCCAGCACTGGCCCAAGCCTCGACCAGTCCGTGTTGAACCCACCGTCAGCCCGGCGCATCGAAAGTGTGTAATTCCAGAAATCGACGAATACTCGGGCCCTGTACCGTTACCCAGTTCGCGCATCCTTGTCCGGCATTTCGATCCGCCTTAATGTTACAGGGACGCTCGAGGCGTCCCTGGGGTCGGATTGATCGGATCCCGTGGCTCCCTATCTGGGCGGCGATCCAATGGGTCGTATTGTCCGCTAATGTGTAGCCTTTGGCCGCAGGTGTCAACCCGCGCACCCGCTGTCCGGCTTGGAGAGTCGCGCTGCGCGTGGCTGCGGCAGCGCGGCTCAAAGAACCCTCGTATCCCCCCATCTTGACGGCTCCGAGACGACCGTGCTGTCCGGCGGCGCCCGATCGAGCGCTTGCAGACCTCCGAAAACGCGAAACATCCCTCCGGAAAACGAATCCTGCGCCTCCACGCAGCCTGCGGGCCAGTCTAAACCTTGGGCACCCCTGGGCAGGTCGGGTTGGGGAGGCGTGTCCCCGTATAATCGCGCGGGAGGGGAGCGGCGCGCTGGACGGGACCGCCCCGTTCCGGGCGTCCGGGTGGCGTCAGGCAACGGCCGCCGGGTGGAGTTATGCCGGGCGCGGGATCTGCGGAAAGAGCGGGGCGGAAGGATGGACGAGACGGCGATCGAACGCGAATCCATGGAGTTCGACGTGGTGATCGTCGGGGCAGGCCCGTCGGGCCTCGCCGCCGCCGTCCGGCTCCGCCAGCTCGCCGGGGAGCGCGGCCACGATCTCAGCGTCTGCGTGGTCGAGAAGGGCTCCGAGGTCGGGGCCCACATCCTGTCCGGGGCGGTGCTCGAGCCGCGTGCCCTCGAGGAGCTGGTCCCGGACTGGCGCGAACGCGGGGCGCCCCTCGACACCCCGGTGAGCGAGGAGCGCTTCCTCTTTCTCACCGAGACCGGGGGGCTGTCGTGGCCCACCGCGCTTCTCCCCCCCGCGATGAAGAACCACGGCAACTACATCATCAGCCTCGGGAACCTCTGCCGGTGGCTCGCCGCCCAGGCGGAGGAGCTGGGGGCGGAGGTGTTCCCCGGCTTCGCCGCCGCCGACGTGCTCTACCGGGAGGACGGCGCGGTCGGCGGGGTCGTCACCGGCGACATGGGGGTGGGGCGCGACGGTGAGCCCACCGACAACTTCATGCCCGGGATGGAGCTCCGCGCGAAGTACACCTTCTTCGCCGAGGGTTGTCGCGGCCACCTCGGGCGGAGGCTGATGGAGCGCTTCCGGCTCCAGGACAACGGGGTCGAGCCGCAGACCTACGGCATCGGGATCAAGGAGCTCTGGGAGGTCGCCCCGGAGCGGCACCGCCCGGGGCTCGTCATGCACACCGCGGGATGGCCCCTCGACACCGGCACCTACGGCGGGTCGTTCCTATATCACCTCGAGGACCGCCAGGTCGCGGTCGGCTTCGTCGTCGGGCTCGACTACGAGAACCCCTACCTCTCGCCGTTCGAGGAGATGCAGCGGTTCAAGACCCACCCGAAGATCCGGGAGACCTTCGAGGGCGGGCGACGGATCGCCTACGGGGCCCGCGCCCTCAACGAGGGCGGGCTCCAGTGCCTCCCGAAGCTCGCGTTTCCGGGCGGGGTGCTGGTCGGCTGCGAGGCGGGCACCCTCAACACGCCCAAGATCAAGGGCACCCACACTGCGATGAAGTCCGGCATGCTGGCCGCCGAAGCGGTGTTCGAGGCGGTGGCGGGCGGCTCGGAAGGGGGCGAGGAGCTCGACGCCTACCCCGAAGCGTTCCGCAAGTCCTGGGTCTGGCGGGAGCTGCACGAGGCGCGCAACGTCCGCCCGGGCTTCCGCTGGGGGCTCTGGGGGGGCACCCTGCACGCCGGCATCGACCAAGTGCTGCTCCGCGGGCGGGCGCCGTGGACCCTCCGCCACGGCCACGCCGACCACGAGCGGCTCCGACGGGCGGCGGACGCGAAGCCCATCGAGTACCCGCGCCCGGACGGGGAGCTCACCTTCGACAAGCTCTCCTCCGTGTTCCTCTCGGGCACCAACCACGAGGAGAACCAGCCCGTGCACCTCACCCTCCGCGACGAGGCGAGGCCGGTCGCGGTCAACCTCGCGGACTACGCCGGCCCGGAGGAGCGGTTCTGCCCGGCCGGGGTGTACGAGTTCGTGGAGGAGGGCGAGGATCGGCGACTGCAGATCAACGCCCAGAACTGCGTACACTGCAAGACCTGCGACATCAAGGACCCGACCCGGAACATCGTCTGGATCGCACCGGAGGGCGGAGGCGGCCCCAACTACCCGAACATGTGAGGAGTTGCATCCATCGCTTGACCGCCGTCGTGGCACCGAGCCGCCGGTATGGAGGCGGGGGCGACAGCAGCAACCCTGCCAGTGGCCGTAGCGGCAACGGCGGCGGCGCCCGGCGGCGGTGCGCGCGGTAACCGTGCGGCCGTCATCAGCGGGGTCAACCCGAAAGAATCACCGACTTTCGTCGCGAGGTCGCCAAGATGCCCCACGATCTCATGGAGGAACGGGCCGCACGGACCGAAAGAGCGCGTGCGCGCGGCTGAAGGCGTAGTCGACACTAGCTTGACACTCGCGCGTGCGCGCGGTCGAAGCGGCTTGCGGGAGTACGGCCCGCTACCGCGAGCGGATGGGCGGCCGCAGCCGGAAGTCGGTGATTTCTTCGGGTTAAGCCCCGGCGCAGGCCGGACCACGGAACAGGAGGCGGGATTCGACATGCAGACATACCGTGCGCCAGTGCGCGACATGCAGTTCGTGCTGAACGAGGTTCTCCGCGCGGAGGAGCGGTTCGCGGAGCTTCCCGGCTTCGAGGAGGTGAACGCGGACCTCATCGGCGATCTGATCGAGCAGGCCGGGCGGCTCTTCGAGGAAGTCGTCCATCCCACCAACATGCCGGGGCACGAGGAGGGCTGCGAACGGCGGCCGGACGGGACGGTCCGCCTCCCCGACGGCTTCCGCGACGCCTACCGCGCGGTCCGGGACGCCGGCTGGCTCGGCGTTTCCGCCGACCCCGAGCACGGCGGGCAGGGCCTCCCAGAGACCCTCAACTTTTTCATCGACGAGATGTTCACCTCCGCCAACATGGCGCTCAGCCTCCTCCCCGGCCTCACCCACGGGGCGTGCATCGCGATCGAGTCGCACGCCTCCGAGGAGCTTCGGGCAAAGTACCTTCCGAACATGGTGAGCGGGCGGTGGAGCGGCACGATGTGTCTCACCGAGTCGCATGCCGGCACCGACCTCGGCATGATCCGCACCCGCGCGCGGCCGCGCCCGGACGGGAGCTACGCGATCACCGGCACCAAGATCTTCATCACCTGCGGGGAGCACGACCTCACCGAGAACATCATCCATCTCGTGCTCGCGAAGCTTCCCGACGCGCCCCCCGGGGTGAAGGGGATCAGCTTGTTCCTGGTACCGAAGCATCTGGTCGGCCCCGACGGCGAGCCCGGTGATCGCAACGCGGCGCACTGCGTCTCGATCGAGACCAAGATGGGCATCGAGGGGGCGCCCACCTGCGTGATGAGCTTCGAGGACGCGACCGGGTGGCTCGTCGGAGAGCCGCACCGCGGCCTCGCCTGCATGTTCACGATGATGAACCACGAACGCCTCGCGGTCGGGCTGCAAGGGCTCGGGATCGCCGAGAAGGCGTACCAGAGCGCCGTCGCCTATGCACGCGAGCGGCTCCAGGGCCGTTCCCTCTCCGGCCCCGAACGCCCGGACCTGCCCGCCGATCCGATCATCGTGCACCCCGACGTTCGGCGGATGCTCCAGACGGCCCGCGCCTGGAACGAGGGCGCACGGGCGTTCGCGGGCTGGGTGGGGCTCGAGATCGACCGATCCGCCCGGCACCCGGACCCGGCGATGCGCCGGAAGGCGGCGGACCGGGCAGCCCTCCTCACCCCGGTGGTCAAGGCGTTCCTGAGCGATCTCGGATTCGAGAACGCCACCCGCTGCCAGCAGGTGTTCGGGGGGGCGGGCTACATCGCGGAGACCGGCATGGAGCAGCTCGTCCGCGACGCGCGCATCGCCCAGATCTACGAGGGCACCAACGGGGTGCAGGCGAACGACCTCGTGGGGCGCAAGATCTTCCTGAACGGAGGGGAGACGGTGCGCGAACTCGCCGCGGACCTCCGGGCGTTCATCGAGGAGCGGGAGAACGACGAGGCGCTCGCGGAGTTCCTCGGGCCGTTCGCGGCGGCCCTCGAACGCCTGCGGGTGGTGACGGGATGGCTCCTCGAGCGGGCGATCGAGGATCGCGAGGAGCTCGGGGCGGCGGCCGTCGACTACCTGCGGCTCACCGGGCTCGTCTGCCTCGCCTACCTGTGGGTGTCGATGGCGGAGACCGCGCTCGAGCGTGCGCCCGCCGACAACTCCGGGTTCTATCGGGCGAAGCTCGCGACGGCGCGCTACTTCATGGGGCGCCTCCTCCCCGAGACGACGACGCTCGACGCGGCCATCCGATCCGGGGCGAAGACCCTGATGGCGCTCGAAGCGGACGCCTACTAGGCCTGCCCGTGCCCCACATCTCCCCGCTGGACTTTGAATATGAATAATTCGTATCAATTCAACTGCTTGCAATCTATCTGCCCTATCTGCCGATGACTGCCCAAGCCAGACTCGCCGAGCCTCGGCGGGATCGGGACCGTCCAGGGACTGGTTTGTCACTCGATGCGCCGTTCACGGAAAAAGCAAAGGGCCGGAAAACAATGACTTGCATGATACGCCGCGCATGAAGCCCAGCGAGGAGACGTGGGGCATGGGCGGTACCAGGCCGCGGGGCGGCGCACGGTCGGAATTCCGATGCGGGGGCGGTCCCTCGAGGCCGGAGGGGAAACGGCCGGGGGCGGGCGGGCCGCGGTCCAGGTGATCGCGCTCGAGGTGATCGCGCTCGAGGTCGCCCGGAACCGACCCGGAGCCGCGGCCGCGGGTCCGCGCCCCCTTCTTTCCGGCCGGGTCGGCCGGCTCTGACGCCGGCAGGCGCCCGGCATGGCCCGGATCCTCGCGGTTGCGTTCGGCGGTGCGGTAGGCGCCCTCGCCCGCCACGGGCTCTCGACCGCGGCCGCGGCTGCGTTCGGCCCGCGCTTCCCCATCGGGACCCTGGGCGTCAACGTGGTCGGCTCCTTGGTGATGGGCTGGCTCTTCGCGCTCTTCGCGGAGCGGATGCACGTCCCGCCCGAGATGCGCCTCCTCGTCATGACGGGCCTGCTCGGAGCGTTCACCACGTTCTCCACCTTCTCGGTGGAGACCCTGGCCCTCCTCCAGGCCGGCCGCTGGTTCGCGGGGGCGGCCAACGTGCTGCTGAGCGTCGCCCTGTGCCTCGCCGCGGCCTGGCTTGGCACCCTGCTCGTCAGATGACCGCTCACCCAGGACCATCCCACGCTGGCCGATCATCCGCACCGGGTCGGCAGGAACGCCCTCGTTCGTGCCCTCGGGGTGTCCTGCGGGCGGCCCCGTGGATGCAGCCGATCGGACCGACCGCGGGCGGCGACCGTTTCTCCCTCGTCCACGAACCGGCGCCCCGCCCGACGATCGGCCCGACCGCGCGCGGCGAGCCCCATTCCGGCCCCTCGTTTCCATCCGAAACCCCATCCGGAATCGTAGCGTGGGATGACCCTGCCGCTCGCCCGCACCGCCTTGCCCGCGGGAGCGACGGGATCGACGGTGTGCTTCGCGCGCATTCCGTTTCCGGGGGACGCACCACGGGCCGCGCCGGGTCCCGCGGCCGGCCGCCCGGCGGGAAGGACCCGCTCGGATGAACCGGACCGCCGATGCCATCGTCTGCGGGGCGGGGATCGCGGGGATCGCCTGCGCCTGGCACCTCGCGGTGCGGCAGCAGGGGTTCGGGCGGGTCGCGATCGTCGACGAGCGCCCGCCCCTCTCCCTCACGAGCGACAAGTCCACCGAATGCTACCGCAACTGGTGGCCCGGGCCGGGCGACGCGATGGTCTCGCTCATGAACCGCAGCGTCGACCTCCTCGAGGAGCTGGCCGCGGCGAGCGGCAACCGATTCAACCTCAACCGCCGCGGCTACCTCTTCGCGACCGCCGACCCGGAGCGGGTCGCGGCGTTCGAGGCGGCGGGGCGCGAGGCGGAGGCCCTCGGGGCAGGCGCCCTCCGGCGCCACGACGGTTGCGGGGGAGCAGGAGCGGGGACGGGGGCGGGAGCGGGGACGGACTACGTCCCGCACCGGGCGACCGGCTACGAGGATGCGCCGGACGGGGCCGACCTCATCGTGAACGAGGCCCTCCTCCGGCGGCACTTCCCGTGGCTCTCCCCGGAGGTCGTCGCGGTGCTGCACGCCCGGCGCTGCGGCTGGCTGAGCGCGCAGCAGCTCGGCATGTACCTTCTCGAGGAAGCCCGCCGGCACGGGGCGTTCCTCGTCCCCGGCCGGGTGGAGGAGGTGCTGTCGGCGGGCGGACGGGTCGCCGGCGCCCGGGTCTCGCGCCGGGACGGCGACGGGGCCGAGCGGATCTCGTCCCCCGTCTTCGTGAACGCGGCCGGACCGTTCGCGAAGGAGGTCGCGTCGTGGCTCGGAGCGGACCTCCCGGTCCGGTTCGAGCGCCACGTCAAGATGTCCTTCGCGGATCGCGAGCGCGCCGTCCCCCGGGACGCCCCGCTCTTCATCTGGGCGGACCCGATCCGGCTTCCCTGGTCGGCGGAGGAGCGCGAGGCCCTCGCGGAGGACCCGGAGGGACGCGCCCTCCTCGAGCCGTTTCCGGCCGGCGCGCACGGGCGCCCGGGGGGCGGGCCGGACGCCGATACCCTCATCCTCTACTGGACCTACGAGGAGGAGCGGCGGAGCGAGCCCGAGTTTCCCTTTGGCTGGGACCCGCGCTATCCGGAGATCGTGCTCCGCGGGATGTCGCGCATGCTGCCGTCTCTGGAGCGCTACTTCGGCCGCTTGCCGAGACCCTGGGTCGACGGCGGCTACTACGTCCGGACGCGGGAGAACCGCCCCCTCGTCGGCCCCCTTCCCCTCGAAGGCTCCTTCGTCTGCGCCGCCTTCTCGGGCTTCGGGATCATGGGGTCGTGCGCGGGCGGCGAACTGCTCGCGGCGCACGTGACGGGAGGCCCGCTCCCGCCGTGGGCGGATGCGTTCGCCCTCGCCCGCTACGACGACCCCGCCTACCGCGCGCTCCTCGACGACTGGCCCGACGACGGCCAGCTATGATGCGCACCCCGGCCGGACACTCCGGCCGCAGCAGGGCACTCGAATGGCAAGGATGAAGGGGCCGGATCGGGTCCGGGCCGCCCTCGAAGCGGCCGCGCTCGACTGTGAGATCCTCACCCTCCCCGACTCGACCCGGACGGCGGCGGAAGCGGCCGCGGCGGTCGGGTGCACGCTGGGGGAGATCGCGAAATCGCTCGTCTTTCGCGCCGGGGAGCGCGCGGTCGTCGCGATCATGAGCGGCGACCACCGCCTCGATCCGGGCAAGCTCGCCGCGGCGCTCGGCGAGCCGGTGAGCCGGGCGGACGCGGACTTCGTGCGGGCGGCGACGGGCTACGTGATCGGCGGGGTCCCGCCCCTCGGACACGCCACCCCCGTCCCCGTGTTCATGGACGCCGACCTCTTCCGCTTCGAGCGGGTCCGGGCCGCGGCCGGGAGCCCGTTCAGCGTGTTCGCGATCGAGCCGGCCCGCCTTCGCGACGTCGCCGGCGCCGCGGTCACCGACCTCAAGGTGGACTGACCGGCGGCGACGCGCCCAATCAGCCGAGCGCGGCCCGGAGGGCCGGCCCCACCCCCGAGGGGGTGTCGAGCACCTCGACCCCGGCCGCCTCGAGCGCCCGGCGCTTCGACGCATACGAGCCCCGGTCGCCCATCACGATCGCCCCCGCGTGTCCCATCTTCCTGCCCGGCGGCGAGGCCCCGCCCGCGATGAACGCGACGACCGGCTTGTCCATCCCCCGGACGTACTCCGCCGCCGCCTCCTCCATGGCCCCCCCGATCTCGCCGACCACCACGATCGCGTCCGTGCGGCCGTCGGCGTCGAGCGCCTCCACCGCATCGCGCGTGGTCGTTCCGATGATCGGGTCGCCGCCGATCCCGATGAAGGCGGACTCCCCGAATCCCGCCTGCACGAGGTTGAGGCAGATGAGGGTGCCGAGGCTCCCGCTCCGCGAGACCACTCCTACCCGGCCGGGGCGGAAGATGTCCGGCTCGAACGCGGGCATGAACCCGACGAAGCACTCGCCCGGGGTGACGAGGCCCGCCGTGTTCGGCCCGGCGACCGCGGCACCGTTCGCCCGCGCCGCCGCGAGCACCTCCATCACGTCCTGCACCGGGACGTGCTCGGTGAGGACGACGATCCGCGGGCACCCCGCCTCGATGGCGTCGAGCGCCGCCGCCCGGACCGCGAGCGGCGGGATGAACAGCACCGACACGTCGAAACCGACTTCGCGCATCCCCTCGCCGGCGCTCGCGAAGACCGGCACCCCGCAGTGCTCGGTGCCCGCCCGCTTCGGGTTCACCCCGGCGACGATGCGCGTGCCGCAGGCCTGCATCCGCTCGGTCCAGAACGTGCCCTGCCGACCGGTGATGCCCTGCACGAGCACCCGCTCGCCGCCGCGAACGATCATGCCGCGCCCCCCGATGTCCTCGTCTCCGGTCTCGTCCCTGGCCCCGGCCGAGGCCGAGCTACCGAGCTGTCGGCGGTCTCATCCACTCGTAGTGGCGTGGGTCGGGAACGTCCTATCCCCTGCGCCGTGCTTCCGACAGTTCCCGTGTAACGGCCTCGGGATCCAGAGAGCCCCCCGCAGAGCGCAGGCAACCACGATCCGGAGCGTCAATTATCGGTTGGGAGGCCGCCCCGCCGTCAACCGCCGGCCGGCGCAGGGCGGCGGCCGGCGCCAACGCCCGCCCGAGCCGGATCCAGGCGCAGCACGGCGGAGGCACCCCGTTCGCGCATGACGTACAGGGTCTCGTCCCGTACTGCAAGACGTTGCCTGACGATGCGGCAGTTCTCATTTTGGCGCCTGACTTCACCCCGAGCCGCAAGCCGTCTGCTCCTGGCGACTCGATCCGGGGCCGATCGGGGGGCGGATCGACGGTCGTGCCGGTCCCGCCGCGGAGCCCGACGAGCAAAATGAGAATCGCGGTTGACGATGCAGGGCCATTTTTTTGTCGTGGCCGAGTGCCGAGGGCGGGTGCGGATCGGCCGGCCGTGCGATCGAGGGCCGCTTCATGAGGCACGAACCGACACGCGGACGGCGAAATGCGCGCCCCGATGGCCTGCCGAACCGGCCCGGTTCACCCGTCGCCGGACAAGAAACGAGCCCTGTTGACGGTGGCGGGGACAGGACGGCTGCCGTGTATCCGGGCTGTTGTCGAGGGGCGACCTGCGAGGCGGCCGGGTGCGCAATCCCCGGAGACGACGCACCGGGGGTGGACGGGCGCCCCGTCCGGCAAGAAGGCATAATGCGCCGACGCGCGCCGCCGGGGGGCCGATGACGAGCACCGAACCAGGGCCGATGTCCGGAGCCGGGCGGCCGATCGCCGGCTCCCGGCGCAAGCTGCCCATCGGCATCCAGACCTTCCGCAAGCTGCGCGAAGGCGACGGCTACTACGTCGACAAGACCGCATACCTCCGGCGCCTGGTCGATGAAGGCACCCACTACTTTCTCTCCCGCCCGCGCCGCTTCGGCAAGAGCCTGCTCGTGGACACGCTGAAGGAGCTGTTCGAGGGCAGCGAGGACCTGTTCGAGGGGCTGGACATCCATGACCGGTGGGACTGGTCGGTGCGACACCCTGTCGTGCACCTCGATTTCAGCAGCGGAAACTTCAAGGAGCCGGGCTATCTGCATACGAACCTGATGGCGCAGTTGGACGCCCTCGAACGCCGGGCGTCCGCGGCGTCCGGATACGACAGCGGGCCCGAGCGTTTCGGCGCTCTCATCGAGGCGCTGCACGAGCGCTCCGGGCAGCGCGTCGCGGTCCTGGTCGACGAGTACGACAAGCCGATCCTGGACGCGCTCGACGCGCCGGACGTCGCCCGCGCCAACCGCGACTCCCTGCGCGGGCTGTACGCGACGATCAAGTTCGCCGATGCGCACATCAAGTTCACCCTGCTCACCGGGGTGAGCAAGTTCTCCAAGGTCAGCCTGTTCTCCGGCCTCAACAATCTCAACGACATCACCCTGGACCCGCGCTACTCGGCCATCTGCGGCTACACCGAGTCGGACCTGGACACGGTGTTCGCACCGGAGCTCCCCGGCCTGGACCGGGAGGCCATCCGCGACTGGTACAACGGCTACAACTGGCTGGGCGAGGAGTCGGTCTACAACCCCTTCGACGTGCTGCTGCTGTTCGACCGCCGCCGGTTCGGCGCCTGGTGGTTCGAGACCGGCACGCCGGCGTTTCTGGTCGACACGCTGGTGGCGCGCGGCGTCGGCTCGCTGGCCCTGGACGGGATGCTCGGCAGCGACGCGCTGCTCTCCGCTTTCGACGTGGACCACATCGCCACCGAGGCACTGCTGTTCCAGACCGGCTACCTCACCATCCGCCGCACCGAGCCGCTCGGCGGGAGGATGTACTACTGGTTGGGCTACCCGAACCGGGAGGTGCGCCAGAGCCTGAACGAGAGCTTGTTGAATCGCCTGGCGGCGAACCCGTCGCGCCAGGCCGAGCATGGCGTGCGGTTGCTCCGACTGCTGCTGGCCAACGACTTCGAGGGGCTCGAATCGCTGTTCCGGGCGTTCTTCGCCGGCATCCCCTACCAGTGGCACACGAACAACGACATCGCGGACTACGAAGGCTACTACGCCAGCGTGTTCTATTCGTACTTTGCGGCGGCGGGGCTGGACGTGCGGGTGGAGGACAGCGCCAGCCGCGGCCGGCTGGACATGGCGGTGCTCTTCAACCGCAACGTGTACCTGTTCGAGTTCAAGGTGGTCGAGCGGGCTGGGGAGGGCGCGGCGATGGAGCAGTTGACGGCCCGCCGCTACGCGGACAAGTACCGCGCACGAGGCGAGCCGATCCACCTGATGGCGGTGGAGTTCAGCGCCGAGACGCGCAATCTGGCGAGGTTCGAGACGGCGCCCGCCTGAGCCCCGGCAAGCCCCGCCGGTTGTCGGATTGCACCTCCGGCCGAACCGACCTGTCAGGCCCTGCCAAGCCCATCCGACCTGCGAAGCGGCCGGGACGCAATCCCCGGAGACGACGCACCGGGGGCGGGCGGGCACGCCGTCCGGCAAGAAGGCATGGTGCACCGCCGCGTGCCGCCGGCAGGGCCGGCGACGAACACCGAACCGGATCCGGCCCTGGACGCCAACCGGCGGTGAGCGGCAAACCGGTTGTCCTGCCCGAGCGGGCGCGGCGCTCCGGAATGAAGTCGGCCCGGAGCGCTTTGTCCTGGTCCCACGCTCCGGCTATGAAGCCGCTTCCGCGGCCCGGGCCGTGGCCACCGCGCCCGCGATCGCCCCGTCCATCGTCGGGTACGGGGTCACCCCGAGGCGTTCCCGCAGCATCGCCCTCGCCTCGGCGGCGCCCGTTCCGTGCACGCTGAAGAAGACCGGGAGGGACGGGGAGAGGGCCTCCCACGCATCGAGCACGCCGCCGGTCATCACGTCCGTGCGCGCGAACGCGCCGCAGAAGTTGACGACGAGGCACTTCACCCGGGGGTTGGCGAGCACGAGCTCGAGGGCGGGCTTCGCCTTCGTGTACGCCTCGCCGCCGATCTCGAGGAAGTTCGCGGGCCGCCCGCCGTGGTGGGTGATGACGTCCATGGTGGTCATGGTGAGCCCGGCGCCGTTGGCGATCACCCCGACGTCGCCGTAGAGCTCGATGTACTTGAGGCCGAGCGCGGCGGCGCGCGCTTCGAGCTCCGTCAGCGCTTCGGGGCTTGCGTCGTTCGCGAGCGCCGGCCGGCGTGCGGCCCCGGAATCGTCGAGAACGAACTTGCAGTCGAGGGCAGCCAGCCGCCCGTCCGCGAGCCGGGCGAGGGGATTCACCTCCAGAAGCTCCGCGTCGTTGTCGCGATACGCCCGATAGAGCGTGACGAGGGCCTTCGCGACCGGGGCCGCGGCGGCGTCGATCTCCGCACCGAATCCGCCGAGCAGAGCGTGCGCGGATTCGAGATCGAAGCCGCGGCGGATGTCGACGGGCGCGCGACGAACCCGATCCGGCCTCGACGCCGCCACCTCCTCGATGTCCATGCCCCCTTCGGGCGAGAACATCACGAGCGGCCCCTTCGAGGCCGGGTCGTTGAGAACCGCCGCATAGTACTCCGCCGCGATCACGGCCCGCTCCTCGACGAGCACCGACTCGACGCGGTGCCCCGCGATCTCCATCCCGAGGATCGCCTCCGCCGCGTCGCCGGCCGCGGCCGCATCGCCGGCCACCCGGACCCCGCCCGCCTTGCCCCTCTTCCCGGCCGGCACCTGGGCCTTGACCACCACCGGCCCGCCGAGGACCGCGGCGGCGGTGCGGGCCTCGGCACCGCTTCGCGCGAGCCGTCCTCTCGGAACCGCGAGCCCCGCCGCCTGCAGCAGGGGTTTGGCCGCATGTTCCTCGAAGTTCATGGCATTCGACTCCCCGCCATTGCCCTCGTCCTCTCTCGCTCGCTCTCGCCCGCTCTCCCGGTTTTCAACGAGGAGAAAGGGAACATGAGGACCCTCGCAGCTCGCCCACCCTCTCAGTCCATGAAGACGCCGCCCCCGATGTTGAGGGCGGCTCCGGTGATCTCGCTCGCTTCGTCGGAGGCGAGGAAGACGAAGCCGGCGGCAATGTCGTCCGCGGTCTGAAGGCGCCGGAGGGGGACGACCTCGCGGGCGAAGACGTCTCCGAACTCTTCGGTCGTCTGCGACGCGGCCTTGCGGTCACGGAAGGTGCGCCAAGCCATTCCGGTGTCCCGGACGTGGCCCGGGCAGACGGAGTTGACCCGAATCTCGGGGGCGAGCTCGACCGCCATCGCACGGCTGAGGCCGATGATCGCCGCCTTCGACGCGCCGTAGACGGTGCTGTGGTCCCAGCCGCGCCGGCCGGCCTGCGAGGAGGTGGAGGTGATCGAGCCGCCGCCGCTCTCCCGGATGAGCGGCACCGCGGCCTGACTGCAAAGGACCGCCCCCTTGACGTTCACGTCGAGCATGAGGTCGATGTCCGCCTCGGAGTAGTCCACGAGCAGGCTCCGGACGATCGCGCCCGCGTTGTTGATGAGCGCGTCGAGCCCGTCGAGGCGGGCGGCGGCGTCCCGCATGAGCGCCCGCACTTCGCCGGGAGAACGCACGTCGGCGGTGCCGCCCGCGACGACCGCGCCGCCGGACGCAGCCGCCGCGGGGGCGAGGGAGGCGACGGCCTCGTCCACCGCGGCGCGGTCGAGGTCGGCAACGAAGACCGAGCCGCCCTCGCGCAGGAACGCCCGCGCGGTCGCGAGTCCAATCGCCCCCGCCCCGCCGGTGATGACCGCCTTGACCCCTTTCAGCCGCTTCCCCATGCCGTGCCCTTCCTCCGGTACTCGACGCCCTTCCTCACTCCGGGCCGCGCCCGCGCCACGCCATTCCTTGCCCGTGCGACGCCCCTCCACGCCCGTCCCGTGCCCGCGCCACGCTCATCCTCGGATCGGTTCGGACCGGAGAGCCACTCTAACCCGAAAAAATCACCGACTTCCCGCTGCGGCCGCCCATCCGCTCGCGGTAGCGGGCCGTACTCCCGC
The DNA here is from genome assembly GCA_965214795.1 of Gammaproteobacteria bacterium. Classification (GTDB taxonomy): domain Bacteria; phylum Pseudomonadota; class Gammaproteobacteria; order HK1; family HK1; genus JAJDXW01. The sequence continues at coordinate 612,660 of OZ243976.1, forward strand.
AAGCCGCTTCGACCGCGCGCACGCAGTGTCGACTACGCCTTCAGCGTCCTTCGGTCCGTGCGGCCCACTCCTCCTTGATCTCGTGGGGAGATCGTGGGGCATCTTGGCGCCTTCGCGACGAAAGTCGGTGATTTTTTCGGGCCAAGGCGCCGGCGTGAAGTTGCAAGCTCTGACGCGCAGGACCATTTTCTTGCCGTGACCGAGTGCCGGGGGCGGGTGCGGATCGGCCGGCCGTGCGGTCGAAGGCCGCTTCATGAGGTGCGAACCGACCCGCGGACGACGAAATGCGCTCCCCGATGGCCTCCCGAACCGGCCCGGTTCACCCGTGCGTTCCAGCCCTTTGGGTGACACGTCCAATCCCCAGGTGCGACCAACTCCACATGGTCGGAATTCGAGATCGAATTTGCAGCGCCGCCGAGAAGCAATCGCCATGGATTGATGGATTGTGGATTCTTCACAGGCGCTTCATCCGCTTGAACAGGCGTTCAGGAATACCGCGTATGACGAACATGATCGGGCGCCAGACGTGGCGTACGTAAACGACGTCGCGGCGTCGGCGGATCGCTTCGACGACCGCCGTGGCGACCTCCTCGGGCGTCGCGGTCAGTCGCGACGGCAGGACCATCCCGTCGGTCATGCGCGTGCGCACGAAGCCCGGCTTGACCGTCACCACGTGGACGCCGGAGGCGACCAGTCGGCCGCGCAGACCGGAGAGGAACGCGGTGAATCCCGCCTTGGCCGAGCCGTAAACGTAGTTCGATGCGCGCCCGCGATCACCTGCCACCGAGCTGACTCCGACCAGGACGCCGCTGCCGCGCCGCTCGAAGCGCTCGGCGAGCGCCCCCATCAGCAGCGCGGGACCGATATAGTTGGTGTGCATCACGCGCTGCGCAGCCACGCCGTCGCGCTGGCTTTCCGCCTGATCGCCGAGCAACCCGACGACGCACACCGCCGCGTCGGGCAGGGGATCGAGCTCATCGAGCAGCGAGACGCCGCCGTCTTCATCAAGCACGTCGCAGTGGTGCGCGGCTACGGCTGCCCCCTTGCGCACCCGGATGTCACGCGCTTCCCGCTCCAGCCTCGCCGGGTCGCGCGCCGCGAGCTGCAACGCGCAGCCCCCGTCCGCCATCGTGTGAGCGATGGCGCGGCCAATGTCCGATGTGGCGCCGATCACCAGCGCCGTTTCGACCGCGCTGTTCATGGCAGGATTTTCGCGCCGCTCGCCGTTTCGATGAGGTCGAAGCCGCTCCTCCAAGCGTGGTCCTCGCTGGGTGTCCGCCGGCCGCTGCCGGTTGCCGCGATCAGGCGAGGGCACACTAAGGCTCCTCCGATGGCTCTTCGGATTGTTGCCGCACCAGCATGACTTGGTCGAGCATGATGTGGCCCCAGCCGCCGGTTTCGTCGTCGAACAGTTCCAGTTGCAGACGCTTACCGGCGACGTCAGCCAGGGAATGAACGACCCGTTCGAACCGTTCGGTGTTCCAGCCGCGCCAGACCGCGGTTTCGTCGCCGTCGGCCAACAGGCGCAGCCCGACACCGCCGCCCTTGCCTCCGGCGATCAGGAATGTGAGATATTGGCCATGCACTGCGGTGAACTCCGGCGAGAGCGCCCGTCCGGTGGCCCGGTCTCCCTTGTCGGGATGGTAACTCGTCAGGAAGCCTCGGCCCTCGTTGCCGCTGACCGGCTGCTGACCCCTGTAGCGCCCATACTGGCTGTGATTCGTGACCGCTTCACCTTCCAGAAGCCAGCCGTCGAAGCCGTCCTCGAAGCGCGCCAGCACCTGCTCGCCAAGATACAGATGGTCGCCGCTGTGAATCGTGATGCTGCCGGCTGGTGCCGTTCCGATCCGAATGGGAGGGCGGGCATCGTTGGGCAATTCGAAAGCGTTCACGCAAAAGCCCAGGCTGTTCTCGCCGGCGTCCTTCCACGGACGCCAAGCGCGGGAAACCGTTTCGCCCCCTTCGGTCAACCAGGAAAACACCAGGAGTTGGCCGTGTATTTCAGCCGGCGCGCAATCCCTGGCGACTGCCCACGCCATGTTGGCGTCGACGATCACTGCAACTGACTCCGATACGTAATCGAAATGCGGCGTCATTCTCTCCCAGAACTTCGCGGAACGATCGAATCCGCTCTGCGACGCCTCCGGTGGCTGCTCGTTCGACCACAGCCTGAATCGGCGTTCACCCTCTTTGTCGAAATATGGCGGGCCTTCGAACAGCATGAAGCGTCGGTTGTTTTTTACATTGTCGACGTTCGCGAAGTGGGTAATCCCATACTGCCGGTAAAACGTGGCTGCGGTTCCTTCCTTGCGGGCGTGCATGTAATCAAAGGATGCACGGTGAGAACGGTCTGTGCGAACTTGGCCACGTGACCTGCCGCCAAGCCGAACACGCCCACAAGAAAGACAAGCAGCAGCCAGTCCTCCCGGCTGTGGGAGCGGCGGGCGAACCACCAGACCAGCAGCAGGTAGGCGCAGATCTCCAGCGCGACCAGCAGCTCAAGGTCGAAGACGCCGATCTGCAATACGTCCCGGAAGTTCTGCGTCAGGCTGTATCCGCCTTCCTTTTCCCATCGCATCTGCGACCAGACCTGCTTCGACGCGGCGCTCACCGGCACGATGCCGCCGAACACGAGCCGGTTGTAGGCGAAATACACCAGGATGCCCGCGCAGCCGGAGAGGAGCGGAACGATCGCCTTGGCGGAGAGTGTGGAACGAACTCGCTCTCCGAGCGGCGCGCCGGGCGGGCGGTGTTGCCGGGACCACTCGACAAGGCACAGCGCTCCTGTCGCCGCCAGCGATATGGCGGCATACTCCAGACGCGCCCAGGGCAGCGCAAAGGCGACGGCGGCCAGCGGCCGCAGCCATCGCGCGGGATCCCGCGCATAAAGACACAGCGCCAGGAAGAACAGGCCCAGCATGAACAACGCCGCCGCCGCTTCCAACCCCCAAAACAAGCTGCGGTGTTGGTAAAGTATCGGCAATGCGGCGAACAGAAGAATCCAGGGCATGCGCGCCAACCTGACGGCAACGGCGACGAGTGCCGCGCCGCCCGCGATGAGCATGATCTCGAACGCCTTGATGGCGAACAGCGCGGCTTCCTTGTCGAATACCCAGTAGAACGGCGTGATCAGAAACAGCCAGAGCGGGTGGTAGCCGTTGGTTCGGGTGATGCCGCCGTCGAAGGTCGAGAACTGTCCCTCTGCCAGATTCCTGGCAATCTGGAAGTAGTAGAAGGAGTCGTCCCCGTTCACGTCGCGAAGCAGGTTGACCGAGTCGAAGCGTTCGAGCATGTACCAGGCGAACGCCGCCCCGTAGGCGAGGATGCCGCCGATGAACAGCGCGAACAGCGCATTGCGCCTCGGAGCGGACAGGACCCCACCTCCCACCGTCATACCCAGATACCGAACTGCCATGGCCCGCCAGCGATCAGTCGGCGTGGCGTGGTTCGGCGTGGTCATGTTGTCCTTCTCCCTCACAACGTGAGCCGCCGTGAGAGCGCGGAGGCGAACGTGCAGGGCGCCCCGGCCGCCTCGGCGCGGACCGCCTCGAAGGCGCCGAGCCGGGGATAGCCCTCGCGCACCCGTTCCGGCGCGCAGCGGGCGTCCTTGGCGAGATAGACCCGCCCGCCGTGCCGGTGGGCGATCTCGTCGAGCGCGTCGAGCAGCGCCGGCGTGCCGTCGCGCAGCGGAAAGTCGAGCGCCAGCGTGTAGCCCTCCATGGGGAACGACATCGGCCCCTCGCCTGCTGGGCCGAACAGCTTGAGCACCGCGAGGAAGGAGCCCTGGCCGGACGCGGCGGCGTGCTCCAGCAAGGCCGCTATCCCGGCCGCGCTCTCGCCCTTGGGCAGCACGCACTGGTACTGAACGAACCCGCGCCGCCCGTAGAGGCGGTTCCACGCCTCGATCCGATCAAGAGGAAAGAAGAAGCGCTCGAAATGCACCGGCCGTGGCCCGGCACGCGCGCGTCCCCGCCCGCGCCGGTAGCAGAGCTCGTTGAAGAGGCCGATCGAGACCCGGTTGAGCAGGGCGGACGGTGCATCGGCGGGAACACGGAGCTGGCCCGCCCGCGCCAAGCGCAAGGGATCGGACGCGAGCCGCGGCGGCAACGCGCCGCGCGCCATGAACGCGCCGCGCGTCATCACCGCGCGCCCCAGCCTCGCGCCCCGCGCCAGGCTGTCGATCCAGGCCACGCTGTAGGGCCAGTCCCGGGACTCCTCGAACAGGGCCATCGTCTCGTCGAGGTCGCGCGCGGCCAGGGTCTCCACCGTCACGAAGGCGGTCTCGATCGGCCGCAAGCGGAAGCGTGCCGACAGGATCACGCCGGTCAGTCCCATGCCGCCGAGGGTGGCGCGGAACAGGTCGGCGTTCTCCGTGCGGCTGCACTCCCGTATCGCGCCGTCCGCGGTCGCGAGCGTCAGCGCTTCCAAATGCGCGCCGAAGCTCCCGTCGCGGTGATGGTTCTTGCCGTGCACGTCCGCCGCGATCATGCCGCCGACGGTGACCAGCTTCGTCCCCGGCACCACCGACGGGAACCAGCCTTGCGGCACGAAGGTCTCCAGGATGTCCGCGAGCAACACCCCGGCCTCGCAGGTCAGCAGGCCGGTGCCGGCGTCGAACGCCCACATCCGGTCCATCGCCAGCATCGAGAGCGTCAGGTCCGGGTTGAGCGCGGCGTCGCCGTAGGACCGCCCGTTGCCGCGCGCGATCAGCGTCCCGCTGCGCCGAAGCAGACCGGGCAGGTCCTCGCGTCGGCGCAGGCGCTCCAGCCGGCAATCGAGCGCCGGATGCCGCCCCCATCCGGAGAGCGTCATGCGGCCCGCTCCCGGAACACGAAGCGCCGGTCGAGGCGATACTTCGCGGTGTAGCCGACGGCGAGCCCGAGGACGGCGCCGGCGTAGCGCAGCCAGGGCGCATCGCCCAGCGCGGCGAACGCAAGCTCGGTGCCCCAGAAGATGACGGTCGTCAGGACGCCCGTCAGCGAATAGAGGGTGAACTTGACCGCGTGGCCGCGCGGCGAGGCGGGCCGGTCATGGAAGATCCAGCGCCGGTCGAGGACGTACTTGGCGATCAGCCCGGCAAGCGTTCCCGCCGCCATGGCCGCGTACAACTCGTAGCGGGCGGTGTACAGGGTGCTGCTGACGTACTGGGTTGCGGCGTTGACCGCCGTCGCGGCCGCCGCGAAGGCGGCATAACGCAGGGGCGAGAGACGCGGGCGACAGAATGCGCGCGTCACAATGCAGCGGCAAACGCGGCCAGGACCCCGAGGCCGGTCAGCCAGCTCGTCCGGTCCCGCAGCGCGAAGATCAGCGGGTCGTCGTTACCCGATACCCGTTTTGAGTCCCCCCCCCCCCCCAATGGCATTCACTTAAGAGAGAACGCCATTCACTTAAGGATGCGGTTGCGGGCCTCATCGGTTGTCCTGCGGCTGGCATGGCTTGTCTCCTCACCGCGCGGCGACGGCTTTCGCCGGCTTCGCCGGCTTCCATTTGCCGATCGGCTTTCGCGAGCGTCGCGGGTAGGAGCGGTTGGGGCGCAGCTTGTGGCGGCACGCCACCATCGCGTCCATGATGAGCGAGAGGGTTTTGCCGAGCCCCGCCGCGTGCTGGAGGAACAGCCCCTCGAGGTGGCGCGCGACGGTGAGCAGGGAGTTTTTGAAGTTCACCCGGACTTGGGTTTTGTCGCGTGCGGCGCGGTCGGCCCCGAGCCGGTCTTCGCCGTGATTGGAGAGCAGCCGCGTGAGGGTGATGAGGACGAAGTGCGCGAACAGCTCCTGCTTCACCCCGCGCTCGCTTTGGCCGTGGAAGTCCTCGATGCCAAGGGTGTGCTTCGACACCTTGTACAGTTCCTCAATGCCCCAGCGCTCGTGGTACAGGTCCGAGAGCTCGGCAATGGGGTAGCGCTCGCGGTCGAGCAGGGTGGTGCCCAACACGTAGGGCGAGCCGGCGACCTCGTACTTTACCAGGCGCCATCGCAGCGCTACGCGGCCCCCCGGGGGGGCTTGCCCGGGGGCGATGTCGACCACCCGGTCGGTGTCGGTGCTGCGCACGAACGCGCACACTGCGGCGTTGGCATTGGCCTGGAGCCGGAACACCGCATGCATGCCCCGCGCGAGGTGTTCGCCCAGCAGCGCCTGGGAGAAATAGCCGCGGTCGTAGACCACCACGTCGTTGGGCGACAACGCCTTCAGATGGGCCCGCGCGGCCTGTCTCTCGTTGTCATGGCGCAGCAGGTCGAAGTCGACCGGGACCTTGGCCCGCAACGCATACAGGCAACTGAGCAGGCCCTGGGGGTAGTGGGCGTTGTCCGCGGGCCGCCGGTAGCCGGCCTTCACCAGGGGCCGGGGCAGGTTCAGCTTCGAGCCGTCCACCGCGAACAGCCGGTGCCTCTTCCACCGGGGCTCCAGGGCGCGCGCGCCGGCGCGGCGCAGCACTTCGCCGTGCACGGTGCGCAGCAGGTTCTCGTGCACCTTGGCGCGGGCCTTGCACATCGCCGAGGGCGAGACCGGGGCCGGCTGCGGCAGCGCGACCCCGAGCCGGCGGCACTGCTCCCACAGCTCGACCAGGGTCGCCGCGTAGCCCTGGCGGCCCTTCGACAGCACCAGGCGGAAGATGAACAGCACCACGAGCAGCGTGTTGAGCGAGCGCTGGCGTTGTTGCCAGTGCCGGTCGAAGTCGTGGGCCACGGCCACCACCGCATCGACCAGCGCCCGCCACGGCTCGACGAGCGAGGGGGCCAAGCCCTTCGGTGCCCGGCGCCGTCGCGCGGGCCGGCGCCCGGTCCTCAGTATCGCCCGGAACTCCTCGTCCAGCGGGTAGACGAACACCCCCTTGGGCGGGCGCACCGAACCCTTGCCCTTGGTCTGGCCCACCCACTGCCAGTTCGCCGCCCGGTAGCTCGCGCCGGTGAACCGGCTCAAGTCCACGAAGGTCTCCACCAGCACCGGACGGTAGCCGTGATGCACCTGCCAGTCGTTGGCGAGCCGGCGCACCGCCAGCGACAGCGCCTTCGACGCGAGGTGCCGGACCCGCACCCAAGGGAAAATCAGGAACCGGGGGTTGGCGATGACCCGGTCCAGGCGCTTGCGCCGGGCCGCCTCGTCCCAGCCGATGAACCGCTCGCGGCACGCCACCGAGCGGGCCGCATACGAGAACAGCAAACCGCCCAACCACCGCCCGTGACGGTCGATGAGGGCGTAGCGCAAGTGCGGACCGAGCGGGCGGCGGTAGCCCAGGTAATGGTGCCGGTCGAGCAACTCGTTCCACTGCGCGACCTCGCCGGGGTCCGTCACCGGGCGCAACTGCACCGGCTCAAGGTCGTTCAGCGCGGCGCGGACCTCGGCGCGCGGCGCCGAGCGCGCGGTCCACGCCAGCGCCTTCTGCCCCCCTCGCTGCTTCGATTCGTCCTTCGCCGGCAGGGTGAACAGCCCGAGCCCCTCCAGATGTTCGAGCACACGCCGCGCCAAGCGCGCGCGCGGCGCCCCGCCAGGGGTGTGCCAGTTCAGGTGCTCGCAGATCGTGAGCCCGAGCTCGTGCCGGCTCAGCCCCGCACACTCGCGCACGGTGCGCTGGAGGTCGGCGATCTGACGCCGGGTCAGGCGCCGGCCGAAGAAGGTGGTCGACTTGAGCTTTCGGATGGCCTCGTCCATCGGTTCCTCCCAAAGACAGCTCCACCCGCTGATGGTGTCACCGAGGGGGGCGTGTGTCAAGGCCCTTGGGAAGGGCCGGAGAAGGAGGCTGTTATCCATCTTGAATCAATGGGTTGTGGAAATGAAACCCAAACCTGAAGACGGCTCTGTCAAAATGAATGCCATTGCCCCCCCCCCGCGACAGGCGAGGAGCGCCATGCGCCCCAGCCAGTAGAGCAGCAACGGGCAGATCAGCCACAGCAACTCCGGGCGGGCATAGCGCTCACCCGTCTCCGGGCTCTGGATGTAGAGGGTCAGAATCACCACCGAGGCCACGCCGCTCGCCGCGCCCAGCGCCGCCATCACGGGAAAATCCTCGGCAAGATAGGCCCGACCGCCGGACGCGGATCCGCCGGCCTCACGCAGGGCACGCAGCTCGCCCTGCCGCTTGACGATGGCCAGGGCGAGGAACAGGAACAGGAAAAAGGCGAGCAGCCAGGGCGACAGCGCAACCGACACCGCCGACGCGCCGGCCAGCACACGGACCGCATAGAGCATGGCGAGGGTCACCACGTCGATGAAGGTCTTGCGCTTCAGCGACAGCGAGTAGGCGCAGGTCACGGCCAGATACAGAAGGACCCAGAGCCCCGCCGCGGCGGACAGCCAGAACGCCAGGGCGAGGCCGCCCGACGCCAGCGCGGCGCCGATGCCGATCATCGGCAGCAGCGGCACCCTCCCCGCAGCCATCGGGCGGTGGCGCTTGACCGGGTGCCGGCGGTCGTGCGGGAGATCAAGCAGGTCGTTCAGCAGGTAGGCGCCCGACGCCACCGCCGACAGCGCCGCGAACATCCCGGCGGCCACCAGATACGGCCCCGCGACGGTCTCGTGCGCCGCGGCGAGGGGAACGAACACCAGCACGTTCTTCACCCACTGGTGCGGCCGCAACGCCCGGAACCGGTCGAGCGGACCGCCGCCGAGCCCAGGCAGGAACCGGGCCTCGCCGTCCAGCGCCCGCACCTTGCGCGCGAGGCCCGCCGGAAGACCGACCCCGATGGCCCGGCGCGCCCGCTTCCAGACCGCCAGATCGCGCCGCTCGTTGCCGATGTAATCGAACCCGCGCTCGCCGAAACGTCCGACCAGAGCGGCCGCCTTGGCCTCGCCCACCAGGTTGGTGCGGCCATCCGAAGCGAGACAGCCCGCCGCTCCCACCGTCTCGGCGAGCGGCGCCACCGCTCGCTCGTCGGAGGCGGAGGCCAGCCAGACCGCGCGTCCCGCGGCCTGCGCGGCGGCGGTCTCCTCCAGCACGGCCGGGTTCAACGCCAGCGTGTCGGGCGGCAACGGAACCGCCTGCGCGATCCTGCGTTTCAGCCCGGCGCGTCCCCTCACCATCGAGGCGGCCAGCCAGAACGGCAGGGCGAACAGGCTGAGCGGCGAGACCGAGAGCAGCCGGGCGATCCCCTCGATCAGCAGATCCCCGCCGATCAGCGAGCCGTCGACATCAACGACCAGCGGCGCTTCCGTAGGCGCCCCGTCGGTCGTCCGGCAGGTCTGCTCGCGCCGCATGGTCTCCCGCCGGATGCTCCAGGACAAATGGCCGTCATGGCCGCTGCGATATCCATCGCGGTGGCGAACCGTCCGTGCCGCGATCGTGCGCAACGTCGAAGACCGGCATTATCGAGATGGCTTCCGGAGAAGGCAACGCCCCTCGAACAGCGCCCCGCGCGCTACGCCCCCGGCGCAGCGGGGAATCCTCCCGCGCTCTACCTGTTACATGACCGGCGGGGTGTGCACAATATCAAGCGAATGCTTCGTGCACTGAGGCTGACGCAGGGTTGCAGTTTCCTCCTGTATTGGAGTTATGGATGATGTCGGGAAAATGGAGCAGGTGTGATGTTCGAGGGGTGTTCGAGGGGCGCAGCGCGCCGGGCGCTTGTCGTGTCGTCATTGGTGGTTGACGATCGGAGGCGGAAGCGGGCGAACGGACGTCTTTTTCGGTGCCTCGGTGCCCGTTTCAAATGGGGGTACCCCGCCCCCTCTCGCCGCAACCGTGGATGGGCGGGGCAGGTCGGATTGGCCGAAGGCGTAATCCGGCACCGGCCGCGGCCCGGAGCGGGACACGCGACAACCCGGTAGAGAGGTGGAAGGGGCAGGTCGGACAAGCAAGGCATGGTCCCACGGGGACGCCCCCGCGAGTTGTCGGGTTACGCCTTCGGTTAACCTGTATATGGCCTCCTCCCGATTGCAAGGCGCCGCTCGGCGCTGACCGGGGTCATCCCACTCTACGGTTCCGGATGGGGTTCCGGATGGCAACGAGGGGCCGGGACGGCGCTCGCCGCGCGCGACCGGGCCGAGCGGCTGCATCCACGCGGCCCGCAGGACCCCCCGAGGGCACGAATAAGGGCGCTCCGGCCAACCCGGTGCGGATGAGCGGCCCGCGTGGGAGAGTCCCGCGGCGCTGACAGCGACAGGACCGCTGCCGTACATCCGGCCTGCCCGAGGCGACCGAGGCCCGAGCCGGAACGGGAAATCGCCCTTGCAGGCAACGGACGGGCGGCGGACGGGAACGACAGCGAGAGCGAGAACCGGAACAGGAACGAGCGCGGAAACGGCAACGAGAACGGGAGACACAAGATGCAGTATCGACCCCTTGGACGGACCGGGGTGCAGGTCTCGGAGCTCTGCTTCGGCACCATGTCGTTCGGCGGCGACGCGAACGAGGAGACCTCGGCTGCGATGTACGCGGCGTGCCGCGACGCGGGCATCAACTTCTTCGACACCGCCGACAATTACTGCGGCGGGGAATCCGAGCGCATCCTCGGGCGCCTCATGCGGGGGGACCGCGACGATCTCGTGATCGCGACCAAGTGCTGCAGCCCGCAGGGGGACGACGTCAACGCCCGCGGCACCTCCCGCCGCCACGTGACGCGGGCCGTCGAGGCGAGCCTCCGCCGCCTCGGTACCGACCGGGTGGACATCCTATTCCTGCATCAGTTCGACGCGCGTACCCCCATCGACGAGCAGATGCGGGGACTCGAGGACCTGGTCCGATCCGGCAAGGTGCTCTATCCGGCGGCCAGCAACTACGCCGCATGGCAGACCCTCGCCGCCCTCGCGGTGCAGGCGCGTCATGGATGGTCACGCCTCGAGGTCCTCGAACCGATGTACAACCTCGTCAAGCGCCAGGCGGAGGTCGAGATACTGCCGATGGCGGAGGCCCACGAGCTGGCGGTCATCCCCTACAGCCCGGCCGCGGGCGGCCTCCTCTCCGGGAAATATGCGGGCGGGGGCGGGAGCGGGGGTAGCGACCGGAGCCGGCTCCACACCAACCGGATGTACCAGGTCCGCTACGGGGAGGAATGGATGCACGACACCGCCGCGCGCTTCGCGGCGTTCTGCCGCGACCGGGGACTCCATCCGGTGAGCGCGGCGGTCGCGTGGGTGGGCGCGCATCCGGCCGTCACCGCCCCGATTGTCGGCGCTCGCAACCTCGACCAGCTCCGCGCCTCGCTCGACTCGGTGTCGATCGACATGACACCGTCGCTCAGGGCGGAGCTCGCCGCCCTCTCGCGCACCCCGCCGCCCGCGACGGACCGCTTGGAGGAACAGGCCGGCTGACGGACGGAGCGGCGGCTCGTCCACCGGCGGCGCTCGCGAACGAGAGCGCAGCCCCAGGCAGGTCGTATACGGCAGCAATCCTGCCCCTGGCCCGCCGAGGGGTTGCCCGCCCGGGCAGGCGGCGGCCCGAACGAGGCGTGTCGGATTACGCTCCGCTCGCCCGACCTGCCGCTCTGCGGCCGACCCGACCCCCCTGCCGAGGGGCGGCCGGCCCCTGCCCTCCTTCGGCGGGCGAACGCGCTCCGATGTGGGCGGCGAGCTTGCCCACGAGGTCGCGGGCATCGTCGCCCGCGCCATGGATGAAGCTCGACTTGCGCCGCCGCAGGAAGTTGAGGCCGATGCGGTAGAGCCCGGGCGCGTCGCATACCACCCCGCCGTCGTGGCGGAGCCGTCCCCTGCGGTCGAGCACGGGCACGTGGAGCCACGAATGGTCGGGCTCGAACCCGGTCGCCCAGATGACCGTCCCGATACCCTCCCCGGCAAGGTCGAGCACCAGCGGGGGCGATTCCTCCACCCGGGTGGGAGCGAACCGGTGGGCCGGCTCCACCTCGCCGTCGAGGCCGTGCTCGGCGATCCATTCGTCGATGGTGTCGAGCAACCGGCCGAGCTTGAGATCGGCGAGGGTGCACTTGTGGCGAAGCGACCCCGAGAACTGCGCCCTGCCGCCTGCGAACCCGGCCAGCCGGCCCACCAGGCGGACCCCCTGCCCGGTGAGCGCATTGAGATCCAGGGTGGCCCGTTCCGGAGTCCCCACGAGCTGAGGCGCCGGCACCCGGCGCGCCCGCACGATATCGTCGACCTCGTCGTAGCGCTCGTCGTGGAGCCCGGTCCGGTCCATCCACCACAGGATGTCCTTCCCGCGATAGGTCCGCGGCATGCGGACGTGCTCACCCACCGCGAGGGTCACCGGGCGCCCCGAGCGGTGCACCTCGTCCGCGATCTGGACCCCCGTCGCGGAGGCGCCCACCACGAGCACCCCGCCGCCCGGAAGCGCCGAGGGGCGGCGGTAGTCCATCGGCGTCACCGACTCGACACTCCGGGGGAGGGCGGCGGCGAAGGGAGGCACCTTCGGAAGGTTGCATCCGCCGCTCGCGAGCACCACTGTTGCCGAGCGCCACACCCCGCGGTCGGTCACGACCTCGTAGCCGGCGCCGTTCGGGCGGACCGACCCGACGGTGGTGCGGGTCTCGAGGGGCGGGTCCACCAGGCGGGCGTAGCGCTCGAGGAACGCCACCACTTCGGCCACGTCCATGAAGCCGTCGGGATCGTCTCCGTCGTAGGCGAGGCCGGGAACCCGGGTCTGCCAGTTGGGAGTGAGGAGCCGGAGCGAATCCCATCGCTCCGTGCGCCACGAATGGGCCACCTCGCCGCGCTCGATCACCACGTGGTCGATCGAGCTCGCGGCGAGGCAGCGGCTGACGGCGAGGCCGGCATGCCCGGCCCCCACCACCACCGCGGACGTGCGGTGCATGCCGGCGGTCACCCGAACCCGACGGTCACCGGACCTCCGCGGTTCCCCGATCCCGGCGATCACCCGACCTCGACGGTCACGTTCGTCGGGTTGGTCAGGATGTCGAACACCGCCGAGCGCTTCTGCGACTGGGCGACAAGCGCCTCGACCTCGTCCGGGGTGGCGTCGGCGTCGATGTCGTACTTGACCCGAATGCCGCTGAATCCGTTCCGGACGTCGAGGTCGGCGCCCAATATGCCCTGGATGTCCATGTCACCTTCGACCGTCGCCCGGACCGAGCGGAGCTGGATGTCCCGATTCTGGGCGACGGCGGCGACGCCGGCGGTGAGGCAGCTCGCCAGCCCGACGAGGACGATCTCGACCGGGGTGGCCGCGTTGTCCTCCGCGGCGAACACGAGGGGATGGTCGGATTCGAAGCCGAAGGGCGACCTGTGGGCGTGCTCGTCGCCGAGGCCGAAGTAGCCTTCCACCGACGAACGGCTGTGGGTTCCGCGGAGCCACTCGTTGGTGGCCCGCCACACGAACTTGCCCGCCTCCGGCGTCTCGCCCAACGCCTCCCGGGCATCGAGCAGGGCTTCGACGTTGACGCCGTTGTCGGCGAGCTTCTCTTGCGTTGCACTCATGGGAGTCTCCTGTACCAGAGAGTCGGTTTCGTCAGCCGGCGGCCAGAGGCCGGGATTCCGGACGATGGGGGTACGAAACGCCCGGAGGGCCGGCGGCCCTCCGGGCCGGTCAGGTACCGGAGCCGGCTACGAACCGCCGCCCGGGAGGCGCGGACGGCCACCCCGAGAGTGCAGACGGAACGATGCCCCGAAAGGGGCGAAAGACGGGGCGCACAGGACCAACATCCGGCGGTCTCCTCTCTCGCTTCCTACGCGCTCTTTCTTCGAGCGCCGAGAGCGGTTCTCCGCCTTCGGCTGACTCATCGATCAGGCATTGGCACCGCACGAAGCGGTTGCCGCGGCTTCAAAGGGCCTGTCCCTCCACCGCTCTGGATGAGCGCGTCCTGACGCGGACAGTGAAGCAGAAATCGGCGCGCGCTTCAACCGACAGCCTTGTCCGACAGCCTTGTCCGATGACCCATGAGCCTGAAGGAGGCGCGTGATTCCAACGTGCGGCTCATGCCGCTCGTCCGTCCCGGAAGGGGAAGGGTCCGGCGTTCGGGGCGGCCGGATCAGCGCCGGCACGGCCGGAGACGCGCAGCGGCCGCCCATCCGCAGATCTCGATTCCGGCTGCACCGAGCCGAAGCCGGATGGTGCACGGCGCGAAGATCGTCCGGTCTCGACCATGGCGCGATTGTAGGCCCGGGGCACGGGCGGCTGTCGGGGTCTGCCGGGGTCCGCCGGACAGTATCCGGAGCACCGCCGGCCGATCGCGTTCGGAAGTGGACCGGGCTCAGCGGTCGATGAGCCCGGGGAGGAACAGGGTGAGCTGAGGGAAGGCGATGAGGAGGGCGACGACCGCGAGCGCGAGCCCGATGAACGGGGCCACCGAACCGATGATCTGCTGCATGGTGGTCGATGCGGGAGCCGCCCCCCGGATCACGAAGAGGAGCAGGCCGAAGGGCGGGGTCGCGAGGCTGATCTCGAGGATCATCAGCATCAGCACCCCGAACCCGATCGGGTGATACCCGATCCCCTCCACCACCGGCAGGAACAGGGGCACGGTGATCATCATCATGCTCACCTGGTCCATGAAGCAGCCGAGCACCATCAGCACCGCGAGCATCCCGATGAGGACGGCGAGGGGGGCGAGGTCCGCCCCGAGTACCACCCGGGCGAGCCCGGTCGATGCCTCGGAGAAGGCGAGGATCTGGGAGAAGGTGATCGACCCGCAGATGATGAAGAGCGTCATGACCGTGAAGCGGAGGGTCTGGCGCATCGCGACGAGAAAGCTCGCCCACGTGAGGCGGCGGTAGAGGGCGGCGGCGGCGAGCGACGCCATCGCCCCGAGGGCGGCGGACTCGGTAGGGGTCGCGAAGCCCCCGACGATGCTCCCCACGATGACGACGAAGATGCCCATGAGGGGGAGCACGTATTTGAGGAAGGGCACGATGCGTTCGCGCCAGCCCATGTCGCCGACGTCGTAGGGAGGCGCCAGCTCGGGATTGAGCCGACACCGGACGAGGATGTACACCACGAAGAGGGCGGCCAGGATGAGGGCGGGGATCACCGCGCCGACCAGAAGGCCCGAGATGGGGATCTGGGCGATGCTCCCGAGGAGCACCGCAAGGGCGGAGGGCGGGATGAGCATGGCGAGCCCGCCCACCGCGACGATGGGGCCGATCGAGATCGCGGGCCGGTAGCCCCGTCGGTACATCTCCGGGAGCAGGGTGCTCCCCAGCATCGCGGTGTTGGCGATGGTGGAACCGGAGAGCGAGGAGAAGATCGTTCCGCCCGCGACCGCGACCAGGGAGAGGCGCCCCGGTACCCGGGCGATGAGCCGGTCCACCGCGTCGATCGCCTGACCCGCGACGCCGGTGTGGAACATGATCTCGCCCATCAGGATGAAGAGGGGGATCGGGAGGAGCGCGAAGCTCTGGGCCGCGTCCACCGCATTGCGGACGAGCTGCTCGAGGCCGATCGCCCCGCCCATGAATACGAACGCCCCCGCGAGGTTGACCGCGAAGAAGGCGAACACCACCGGGAGCCCGAGCATCATCAGGGCGACGAGGCCGCCGATGAGGATGATGAGGACCTCGTACCACTCCATCCGGGGGCCCCGGCGGCGGTGCCGCTACCGCGGCCCGCGGCGCGGAGGCCGGACGGCGGCCGCCGTCCGGATCGGCATGCGCTTTCCGGGCATGGGTCTTCCAGGCAAGCGCTTTCCGGGCACGGGCCTTCCGGGGGGCAGCTTCGTCACGCGGTGCGCGCCGGCCGGACGAATGCGGGCGAGGCGGCTCGGTCCCGGTGGTCCGACGACCTCCCGGCCTGTCGCGAGGGTCTCTCGAGCCGCACCCCGCGGGGCGGCCGGATCTCCCGGCCGCGCCAGGGGTGCGAGGTCAGAGCGCATCGGCCGAGCGCCCCGGTCCGAGACCGCCCGCCGGCCCCGCGGCGGGGGGGCGCACCACCCGGTGCAGGAAGATCGCGGCGAGCAGCAGGAAAACCGGCGGAGCGGCGGAGAACAGCCACCATTCGGGGAATACGAAGGTCTCGTATACGAGGGTGCCGTCGGTGAAGGACCGCCACCACACCCGGCACGCGAACCAGAAGAGGAGGAGCGAGGCGGCGGCGCCGATCGCGTTCGCGCTTCGGTCCGCGCGGCGGCGGGCGGGCGGCGCGAGGCGGGCCGCGACCAGGTCCACCGTGATGTGTCCCCCGGATACGAGCACCCACGGGGCAGCGAGGAAGGTGATGAGGTAGAGGAGGTACTCGGCGACGTCGAGCGACCAGGGCATCGAGAACCCGGCCATCTGCCGGCTCGCGATGTCGAGCGAGATGAGAAGCGCGAGGAAGGCGAGGAGGGTGCCCGCCACCGCGGCGAGCACCCGGCTCAACCGCGCGAGGGGGCGGGCCACGAAGCCCCGGTGAACCGCCCCCGCGCCCGACGGAGGCCTCGGGCCGCCGGGGTCCCGCGATCCGCCAGGGCCCCCCGGACCGCCCGGTCGATCCCGGCCGCCGCCCCGGGGCGACTCGCGCCCGCCTCCTTCGCTTCCGGGCGGCCGGGGACGGCCTCCACCGTTCCCGCCGCCGGCCGGCACCGCTCCGGCCATCACCGTCGCTCACGCCGAGGGGGCGCCGCTGCCCGGCCCTCGACCCGCGCCGACCTCATCCGCTCCGCGAGCGGCGGCGGCCCCGTTCCGGCTCGGGCCGGCTTCGCCGCCTCCCGGAACCGCGGGCGTGGAAGGCATGGCGGTCGCCGCTTACTGGAGAAGCGGCCGGATCTTGCCGATGAACTCCGGGCTCGCCTCCTCGAGCGCCTCCCAATAGAGAGACTCCGCCTTGGCCGCCCATTCCGCCCCGAGGTCCACGTACTCGACCCCCGCGTCGGCGAGGAGCCCGGCCTGCCGCTCGCTCTCCGCCGCCCGCCACCCGGGCCACTCGACGTTCAGCCAGTCCGTCATCCGGTTGAGGCAGGCGCGCTGGGAATCGGCAAGCCCGTTCCACCGGTCCAGGTTGACGAGGATATTGATGTTGGCGCTGAAGAAGCCCGGCCCGTGCCGGTACTTGGTGAACTTGTGCCAGCCGAAGTCGACCACCCCCCAGAGCGGCCAGCCGTATCCGTCCACCGCCCCGCGCTCGAGGGCGGTCCCGACCTCCGGCGGCGGCATGCGGACCGGGTCCGCGCCGAGGTGGCGGAAGAAGCCGTCGTAGATTGGCACCGAACGAAGCCGCATGCCGTCGAAACGGCCGTTCTGATGCGGCTTGCTCGTATAGAGAAAGAAGTTGATCCCGTCGTGGATGTGGGTCAGGTACCAGGCGTTCAACCTCTCGTTGTGCAGTTCGTTCAGCATCGCCCAGGCGCCGTTCGCCCTCTGCTCGGTCGCGCTGTTCTTGGCGAGGATGGTGACGTCGGCCTCGATCGCCGCCCCCTTGTAGTAGTTGGGCGGGCCGAAGTGCATGTCGATGACCCCGGTCTTGAGCGCGTTCCACTGCTCGAGGGAGCCGATCGCGGCCGGACCGACGACGCTGACCTCGACCTCGCCGGCGCACTCCTCGTTGACCTTCGCGGCCCACTCGTAGAAGTGCTTGGCGAAGATCACCCGCTGAGGCAGAAAGCTTGCCGCCTTGAGCTTGACGCCCTCCGCGTCGGCCGCCGCCGGGCCGGCGACCGCGAGCGCCGCCAGCAGGGCGGGGACCACCACCCCCGATAACCGCTTCATTCTCATCTCGATCCCTCCACGCCGATTGGGTTGGTGCGGTCGCGGCCGGCCCTCCGCTCCGCTTGTCAGGGCTCGCCGAGCCGTTCGGCGAAACTCGTGCCGGCCGTCGACCCGGAGCATGCGGAATATACACCGTCGGGACCCGCTGCCCCCGGCGGACACCGGCTGAACCCGGGACCGTTTTTGACGACGGGAAGCAACGCTCGCCGTTATAAAGATCGGCCACGGTGTCGCCTCCGCCGCTCTCACTGTAGGCCGCCGCAGTGCCGCGTAGAACTCCTCTGTTCAGCCACACCCCGACTTTCATGCGGCGGGGCGGCTGTGAACGAGCGGACCATGACCGTCTTTGTCGTGACCGAGTGCTGGCCGCGGGTGCGGACCGGCCTGTCGTGCGGTCAGGGACCGCTTCATGAGGCCGGACCGACACGCGGACGACGAAGCGCGATCCCGAATGGCCTGCCGAACCGGCCCGGTTCACCCGGCGCCGAACAAAACACGCATGGACCGCCGGCCACCCCGTCGCATGAAGAGGTCCGGCGTCGCGAAGACGGCCCTCCTGGGTCTGTTTTCACCGCAAACCGAGCCCCAAGGCTGAACCGAGCGCGCCAAGCGGAGGAGCGTCCGCCCCGAGCGCGCTCGGACGGCGCGGCCCGGAAGCGCTCTCCGCTACACTGCCGGCAGCGCTTCGCACGCACCGGAAGGGGGACCGTCTCGTGCACGTCGTGGTCTGCGGGGGCGGGGTCATCGGGGCCGCCACCGCCTATTTCCTGACCGAGCTCGGGGTCGAGGTCACCCTCGTCGAGCGATGTTCGGTCGCGGCCGCCGCCTCGGGGAAGGCGGGCGGGTTCCTCGCCCGCGACTGGTGCGACGGCAACGCGATGGACCCCCTTGCGCGCGCGAGCTTCGACCTCCACGCGGAGCTCGCCGATCGGCTCGACGCCGACTACGGCTACCGCCGCGTCGATACCCTGATGGTGGCGGGAGCCGACGAGGGGTCGGTTGCGGGGTACGCCCGCCACCCGGCGTCCGCGTGGCTCGACGGAAACTGCGCGGTGCACGGACGCATCGGCACCCCGGAGACGACCGCGCAGGTCGAGCCCGGCGCGTTCACGCGGGCGCTCGTCGATGCGGCGTGCCGGAGCGCGGGGGCGCGGGTCCGCATCGGGACGGTGGAGGGCCTGCTTGCCGCGCGCGGGGCGAGCGGGGGGCGCGGGGAAGGCGGGGCGAGCGGGGGGCACGGAACAGGCTGGGCGCACGGGGCGGTGGAAGGCGTGCTGGTGGACGGCGAAGCGGTCGCCGCCGACGCGGTCGTCCTCGCCATGGGGCCGTGGACCGCGCTCGCGCGAGCGTGGCTTCCCCTCCCGCCGATCGGGGGCCTCAAAGGGTTCAGCATCACCCTCAGGCCGGATTTCGAGGTCCCCGCCGAGATGCTGTTCTGCGAGTACCGGACGGCCGGGGGCGAAATCCTCTCCCCGGAGATCTACCCGCGCCCCGACGGCGAGGTCTGGGTGTGCGGGATGTCCGACGACCAGCCCGTGCCGATCGACCCCGCGGACGTCGAGGTGGACGACGCGCGCTGCGACCAACTGCGGATGATCGCCGGCACCCTCGCAACCGGGCTCGCCGGGGCGGAGATCACCCGCCGCCAAGCCTGCTACCGGCCCATCTGCGCCGACGCCCTGCCCCTCCTCGGTCCGGCGCCGGACCGCCGCCCCGGGGTGTACGTCGCGACCGGCCACAACTGCTGGGGGATCCTGAACGCACCGGCAAGCGGCAAGGCGATGGCGGAGCTGATCGCGACCGGCGCGGCTCGTTGCGTGGATCTCGCGCCTTTCGATCCGGCGAGACTCCTCGAGGCGGCGTAGCCGCGCAGCCGCCGCAACTCGCAGCCGCACCGCCTCGCGCGCGGGCGACCGATCCGCGCCCGCGGCCGGCACTCGGTCACGACAAAAACGGTCATGGACGGGCCGGCCGCCCCGTCGCATGGAAAGGTCCGGCGTCGCGAAGACGGCCCTCCTGGGTCTGTTTTCACGACGGAAACGGTCATGGCCCGCTCGTTCGCAGCCGCTCCGCAGCATGAAAGTCAGGGTGTGGCTGAACAGACGAGTTCTCCGCGGCACTGCGGCGGCGCTACGGTGAGAGCGGCGGCGGCGACACCGTGGCCGGTCTCTTAATGGTGGGCGTTGCTTCCTATCGTCAAAAAATGGTCCCGGGGGCGCTCCTTCCGGTTCCGGTTTGGCGGCTCAACGCATACATTGATGGCCCGGTGCGTACAGTTGCGGTGGTGGTGCGTACATTCGCGGCGGGAGAGAGACCCGGTGCGGCGGAAAAGAGACGGCGGAAGAGAAACCCGGGGGGAGACGGAAGATGGCGATCGGCAGGCGGCTGGAAGACAAGGCGGCGATGATCACCGGTGGGGCGTCCGGGATCGGGGCGGCAAGCGCCCGGCTGTTCGCGGAGCATGGAGCCGCGGTGGCGATCGCCGACATCAACGACAACCTCGGCCCGAAGGTGGTGGAGGAGATCGAATCGGCGGGCGGCTCTGCCCTGTACGTTCATCTCGACACGGCGGTAGAGGAAGAGTGGCGCGAGGCCATGGCGGCGGTGAAGGAGCGGTTCGGCCGGCTCGACATCATGCTCAACGGGGCGGGCGTCTCCGGGCGACGGCCGGACGGTTCCGCCGCGCCCCGGGTCGGGGACGCCAACCTCGAGAACTGGAACCACGTCATGTCCGTCAACGCAACCGGGGTCTTCCTCGGCACGAAGTACGCCATCGAGGCGATGCTCGAAGCGGGCGGCGGCTCGATCATCAACATCTCCTCGATCTACGGCATCGTCGGGTCCGAGCACAACGCGGCCTACCACGCATCGAAGGGGGCGGTACGGACCTTCTCGAAGTCGGCCGCCGCGCAGTACGCCACCGAGGGGATCCGGGTCAACTCGGTGCATCCGGGCTTCGTCGATTCCCCGATGACCCAGCCGATCCACTCGGATCCGGCGCGGGCCGCCCCCCGGCTCGCCCAGACCCCGATGGGCCACTTCGGGCAACCGATCGACATCGCGAACGGTTGCCTCTTCCTCGCCTCGGACGAGTCGCGGTGGATGACCGGGGCGGAGCTCGTGATCGATGGCGGGATGACCGCCGTCTGACGCTGCGGTCGTCCGGCGTGGCGGGCCGCCTGGCGCTTGGGCCATCCGATGCGCCGACCGTGCGACGCGGCGGGACGGGGATGACGACGGCGAGGCCCCGGAGCTGCTTCGCCCGTCCGGCACTTCAGCCTCCTGACGCGGCGAGCCGGGGGCGGCGGGAGAGGTATGCAGCGCCGGGGCGGGCGCGGCGAGGACGCTTCGGCCGTTCGACGTGGGCGGCCGGGAACGGATCGACCCGGGGCATCGGCTCCAAGGGCACTTCACGCAGCGGGTCGGGTTGGCCGGAGGCGTGGCCCGACATCGCACGGAGGTGTCCCGTCGGCCCGCGGTGAGCGGATCCGGATCTGCCCGGAGCGTGCACCGTGGCATGAAATGGCCCTGGCGCGGGCCCTTGAAGCTTGGAGAGAGGGAGACAGGACAGGTGGCGGAGCGCCGGTACGACTTCATCGTGGTCGGGGCGGGGTCCGCGGGCTGCGTGCTCGCGAACCGGCTGTCGGAGAGCGGGCGATGGCGGGTGCTGCTGCTCGAAGCGGGCCCGCCGCGCCACTGGCTGAGCCCGATGCCGGTGAGCTTTGCGAAGCTTATCGACAACCCGGCCGCGAACTGGTGCTACCGCTCCGAGCCCGACGGAGGGACGGGGGGGCGGGCGATCCCGATCCCGCGCGGGCGGCTGCTCGGGGGGTCGAGCGCGATCAACGGCCTCGTCTTCGTGCGCGGCCAGCGGCTGGACTACGACACCTGGGCCCAGCTCGGGAACCGGGGCTGGGGTTACGACGACGTGCTGCCGGTGTTTCGGCGCATGGAGCACTTCGAGAGGGGGGCGGACGAGTGGCGCTCGCAGGGCGGGCCGCTCCGGGTCAGCGAGGTTCCGGACGAGAGCCCGCTCTACGAGGCGCTGTTCCGGGCGGGCGTGGAATCGGGTCTCCCCCACAACCCCGACTACAACGGGGAGAGCCAGGAAGGGATCTGCAAGACCCAGGCCACCATCAGCCGGGGGCGCCGGATGAGCGCCGCCCATTGCTACCTCCGGCCCGCGCGCGGCCGCGCGAACCTGGACGTGGTGAGCGGGGCGCCCGCCAGCCGGCTCGTCCTCGACGGCACGCGCTGCCGCGGGGTCCGCTACCGGCGCAACGGCCGCCAGGAGGCGGAAGAGGCGCGGGCGGCGCACGAGGTGGTGCTCTGCGGGGGCTCGATCAACTCGCCCCAGCTCCTGGAGCTCTCCGGGATCGGCCGGCCCGACGTGCTGCGCGCGCACGGGATCGACGTGGTGCACGAGCTGCCGGGGGTGGGGGAGAACCTCATCGACCACATGGCCCCGCGGGTGGTCTGGCGGCTCCGGCCGCGCGGGGCGACCTACAACGAGCGGGCGCGGGGGCTCGGCCTCGTCTGGCAGGTGATCCGCTACGCGGCGACCGGCGGCGGGTTTCTCAGCCTTCCCTCCGCGCCGGTGCTCGCCTTCCTCCGGAGCCGGGAAGGGCTGGAGGCGCCCGACGTACAGGTGCACTTCGCCCCGTATGCGATTCGGGCGCCGAACGACCGGAGCCTCCTCCCCGAGCCGGGCATGACCTGCACCACCTACGTGCTCCGGCCCGAGAGCCGGGGCTCGATCCACATCCGTTCGCGCGACCCCTCCGAGGCGCCCGCGATCCGGCTCAACTTCCTCTCCGACCCCCTCGACCGGCGGATCCTCGTGGACAGCGTCCGCTGGGTGCGGCGCATCATGGCGACCAGCGCGATGGACGACTTCCGCGACGCCGAGATGAGGCCGGGGGTGGAGGTGGACTCGGACGACGAGATCGTCGAGTGGATCCGGGCGACGGCCGAAACCGCCTTCCATCCGGTCGGGACCTGCAAGATGGGCCAGGATACGATGGCGGTGGTGGACGAGCGGCTGCGGGTGCGCGGCATCGAGGGGTTGCGCGTCGCGGACGGCTCCATCATGCCGACCCTCGTCTCCGGCAATACCAACGCCGCGTGCATCATGATCGGCGAGAAGGGGTCGGAGATGATGCTCGCCGACGCCGCGTAGGTGTCGGCGCCGGCGCCAGGACCGCCTGAGCGGGCGGGTGCCCTGCCGCCCTCCCGCCCTGCCACCGGCCGCGGTGCTCCGCCCCGCGATTCCTCGCCCCGCGAGCCCCGGCCCCGCGACGCACCACCCTCCGGTTCCTCGCTCCGAGACGGCCCCCGATGCCCGAACTCCCCGAAGTCGAACGAGGCCGCCGTCTCGCGGAGTCGGCGGCGGCCGGCCGGCGGATCGAGCGCGTCGAGTGCGCCCCCGATCCCATCGTGTATGCGGGTGCGGGGGCCGGAGAGTGGGAGGCGCTGCGGGGCCGCCGGGTGCTTTCCGTCCGCCGATGGGGCAAGCAGCTCTGGTTCGATCTCGACACGCCGCCGCATCCCCTTTTCCACTTCGGCATGTCCGGAGGATTCCGCGTTCCCGGGGACACCCCCCTCAAGCTCGCCTCCGGCCCCGTGCACCGGGAGGGCGAGTGGCCGCCCCGATACTGGAAGGTGCGTTTCCTGTTCGAGGGCGGCGAGGACGGCGGCGAGGAGGGCGGCCGCGGCGGCGAGCTGGTCATGGCCGATGCCCGCCGGCTCGGCCGGCTGTTGTTGCGCGCGGCGCCGCGGGAGGAACCGCCGGTGAGCCGTCTCGGGTTCGATCCGCTGCTCGCCCTGCCCTCGCCCCGCGAGTTCGCCCGGCTGCTCGCGGCCCGCTCCGTGGTCATCAAGTCGCTGCTCCTGGACCAGAGGTTCGCGGCCGGGGTCGGGAACTGGATCGCGGACGAGGTCCTGTACCAGGCCCGCATCGACCCGCGGCGGCGGGCGCGGGACCTCGACGATCGGGAGGCGAGACGCCTGCGCACCGTGCTTCGGCGGGTGGTGGAGACGGCGGTGTCCGTCGATGCGGAGAGCAGCCGCTATCCGGCGGGGTGGCTCTTCCATCGCCGCTGGGGGCGGCGGGCGGAGGCGACGACCGCGCGCGGCGAAGCCATCGAGCACCTCGAGATCGGCGGGCGCACCACCGCGTGGGTACCGGCCGTCCAGCGGTGAGCGCGAACCCCGGCCGCCGGTAGCGCCGCAACCCTCCGGCCGCTGCCGCGGCCTCGTGCGGACGTCGAGCACGGGTGGCTACCGCCGCGGCCACAGTGCCCACCCGGGCGGTCGAAAGGCGGGGCGACATTCGAGCGCCGCTCGATCGTTTACACGGCTTCCGGGTCTTCCGAGCCACACCGATTCCGGGTCGATGACGACGAAGTGCGCTCCCCGATGGCCTGCCGAACAGGCCCGGTTCACCCGTCGCCGGACAGAAAGCGAGCCCTGCATGCGCCCATTCGCATTCGCCTGCAAGGATGAGACGCCGGACTTGCGGCCCGGCTGGCCGGGCGACGAACCTCGGCGGCAAGCCGGCGGCGTCCGGAGCTCGCACTACGGCCCGGACGCGCGGCGCGCGGCGAACACCCGATCCATGAACCGGGGGGCGATGGCCCGCAGCCGCTCGTCGCTCACCCGCCCGCTCCGGGTCATGTAGTCGTAGGCGAACTCGTGCGGGGCAAGGTGCATGCGGCCGGCGAACCGCTCGTACCAGCCCCAGCTCCCCGCGGCGCCCGCGAGGAGCTTGTCGACGACCGGGCGGCGGGCCGCCTCGAAGCGCTCGAGCCCCCCCGCCACCCCTTCCCCGCTCTCGTCGAGGGCGGCGGCGAGCGCGTCCGCATCCTCCATGGCAAGCCGGGTGCCGGACCCGATGGAGAAGTGCACGCTCCGGAGGGCGTCGCCGACGAGGACGACGTTCTCATGCCGCCAGCGTTCGCAGGCGAGCACCGGGAAGCGCCGCCACTCGGAGCGGTTCGAGATGAGCGGATGGCCGCCCAAGTCGGGGGCGAACACCGCCTCGCAATAGCGCCTCGCCGCCTCGTCGTCGAAGCGCTCGAGGCCGCTTCGCTCCCAGGTCGCGGCATCGCATTCGACGATGAAGGTGCTCATGTCGGGGGCGTAGCGGTAGTGGTGGGCCACGAAGGCACCGTCGGCGTTCGCGCGGAAGGTGAGGGTCAGCGTGTCGAACACCTGCCGCGTCCCGTACCACGCGTAACGGTTGCCGAGAATCTCGGCGCGGGGCCGGAACTCCGCTTCGAGCGCGGCCCGGACGCGCGAGTTGATCCCGTCCGCCCCGACCACGAGATCGGCGTTCGCACGAAGCGCCGCGAGCGAAGCGACGGGCGCGTCGAAGCGAAGGGAAACGCCGGCTTCCCGGCAGAGGTCGTGCAGGGAGTGGAGCAGGTCGAGACGGCCGATGGACGAGAATCCGTTTCCGTCGATCGGAACCGGCACGCCCCGGTGCACGATGGTGAGGTCCGGCCAGCGCTCCATGCGCCCCGCGATCCGGTCGAACGCGGCGGGGGCCGCGCTTCGCACGCGCTCGCGCCCCGCGTCCGACAGGACCACCCCGAACCCGTAGGTGGCGGTGGCGGGATTCTGTTCGTGGACCCGAACCGCCCACGCGGGGCGACGGCTCTTGAGGAGGAACGCGAACCAGAGCCCGGCCGGGCCGCCGCCCACCACTTCGATCCGCAACCGGCTGTCCCCTCTCCTTGCCGCGGCGCGCGGCGGCCTGCCGCGACGTGCTGCGCCGCGCCGTTCCGTTCATCTTGCCCCATCCGGTTCCGGATCGCCTATCCTTCGCCCATCCCGTTCGGGCTGACCGGATCGGCGGGGTCTGTCCGGCCGGCCGGGCCGACTGTCACCGCGAGGAGGTTTCATGAAGATCAAGGCTGCGGTTCTCTACGAACCCAATACCCCGCTGGTCGTCGAGACCCTCGATCTCGACGAGCCGCGGGACGGCGAGGTGCTGGTGCGTATCGCCTCGTCGGGGGTCTGCTACTCCGACTACCACGTGATGAAGGGCGAGTGGACGATGCCGCTCCCCATGGTCCTTGGCCACGAGGCGGCCGGGTTGGTGGAGAAGGTCGGACCCGGCTGCACCCAGCTCAAGCCCGGGCAGCCGGTCATCCTCAACTTCCGGCCGAACTGCGGCTGGTGCGACCACTGCGTCGGCGGGCGGCCGGTCCTTTGCAACGGCGCGGACACCCCCCGCTGGTTCCTGTTCGACGGCACGGTGCGGCTGCACCGCAACGGCGAGGACATCCATCACTTCGCCCGCATGGCCTCGTTCGCGGAGTACGCGGTGGTCCCTGAATCGGGAGCGGTGCCGGTGCGCGAGGACATGCCCCTCGACAAGGCGAGCCTCGTCGGCTGCTCGGTCATGACCGGGGTCGGGGCGGTGGTGAACACGGCGAAGGTCGAGCCGGGGGCGAAGGTGGTGGTCATCGGCTGCGGCGGCGTCGGGCTCAACTGCGTGCAAGGCGCGAGGCTCGCCGGCGCGGAGCGGATCGTCGCGGTGGACACGAAGGCGAACAAGCTCGACTACGCGCGGACGTTCGGGGCGACGGACACCATCAACTCGTCGAACGCGACGAACGAGGAGGTCGTCGAACGCATCCAGGAGCTGACGAAAGGCGGGCCGGACTACGCCTTCGAGGCCATCGGCTACGGCCCCACCATCCTCCAGGCGTACGAGTGCACGCGCATGGGCGGCACCACGGTGGTGGTCGGCATGGCGCCCGAGAACGACGAGATCACCCTGAACGCCCTCTCCATCCCGCGCACCGAGAAGGTCATCATGGGGTGCTGGTACGGCTCGGCCAAGGCGTGGACCGACCTCCCCCGGATGTGCGACCTCTATCTCGCGGGGCGGCTCAACCTCGACGATCTCGTGAGCCGGAGCTACCCGCTCGAGGAGATCAACGAGGCCTACGACGCGCTCGGCGCGGGCGAGGTGGCACGGAGCATCATCGAGTACACGTAGCCCCGGGCGGCCCCGAGATCGATTCGTTCATTCCAAGGTGGACAACGAATTCAAGGAGTTGTGTCCACCGAGAGCTGCGTCCACTGACGAACGAGTGATCCGAAGTCGGCGGCGACCGAAGAACCGGGCGCCGAATCAGGACGATACGCTCACCTGTGGTTGTCAAGGAAGGCCGAGAACGAATTTGCCCGGGGGCGGCCCGCCCTTACATTGACCTGAGCAACCGGGAGCAACTTCCATGATCGTCATTCACGTCGACTATCGGGTGAAGCCCGAATGTGTGGAGGAGTTTCGAGATCGGCTGCGGCGGCACGCGAAGAACTCCGTCGGTGAGCCGGGCTGCCTGACCTTCGACGTCGCCCAGGCCGACGACGACGCGGGCCGCTTCTTCATCTGGGAGATCTATACCGACGACGCGGCGGTGGAGTATCACCGGGAACAGGCGTCCCTCGCCGAGTTCGGCGAAGCGGCCGGGCCGATGACCCTCGCGCGCGAGGTCTCGATGGCGAAGCTCGTCACCGGGGACTGACTCAGTCTCGTCGGAACCTTCCGAACCTGCGTCGGGTTGTCGGCCGGATGTCCCCTGGGGTCGCGCCGGATGGTCTCCGGAAGTCTGCGGGACTTCTGTCGAATCTGCGCCGGATGGTCGTTGGACACGCCCCGGATGCCCGCCGGAACTGCGCAGGGTTTCGGCCGGATTCGCCCCGCGGGTCCGCCGAATTCCCGGCCGGATTCGTGCCGGGCTTCCGCCGGGTCCGCGTCAGTCGGCCGGCCGACGCGGCCCGACGGCGAGCGCAGCGATGCAGGCGGTGAATGAGGCGGCGGCCAGCGGGCGGCCGGACGCCGATCTCGGTGGGAGTATTCGAGACGCGCTCGCGGAGGCGCCGTGCGCGGCCTTTGCCATCGTGTTCGGGTCGATGGCTCGCGGGACCTCGCATGCCGGCAGCGATCTCGACATTGCGCTCGGATTCACGGGCCGGCGCCGGCCAACCGCGCGGGAGATCGGCGCCATCGTCTCCGGCCTCGAGGCGGCGACAGGGCACACCGTCGATTTCCTCGATCTGGACCGCGCACCCCCTGGCGTGGCGTACCGGGTGTACCGCGACGGCAGGGAGGTGTGGGTACGCGATCGGGCAGCTCTCGTCGCGCGCAAGGCGAGAGCGATCCTCGAGTACCTCGACTTCGAGCCGTTGGAGCGTGCGTTCAGCGAAGCGGTGCTGTCGAGAAAGTGCCGATGATCGACCGCCCGGTCGTCGCACGAGGAATCGCCGCGGTGCTCGACGCCGCTACGCGGATCCGGGAGATGCTGCCGGCCGAGCCCGAGGACCTTGCCGCGGACCGAACCAGTCGTGAGGTGGTCGTCCTCAACCTCTTTGTCGCCATCCAGGAATGTGTTTCCCTGGCGACGCACTGGCTCGCGGACGAGGGCCGGAGGGTCCCCGCCACCTATGCGGAGGTATTCCGCGCGTTGGCGGAGCACCACGTCATCGATCCCGGACTCGCTTCCCGAATGGCGGCCGCGGCGGGACTCCGGAACCTGATCGCGCACCGCTATGGCGACCTGGACTGGGAACGGGTGCACGACATCGGCGCACACCACCTTTCCGATCTCCTCGAGTTTTGCGAAGCGCTCCGCCGGTCGTTGCCTGAGGAGGCGGAGGCCGGGACAGAGCCAGAGGCCGTGGCGGAACCGGAACCAAGGCCAAAGCCGGAAGCGGGAGCAGGGGCAGGGGCGGAACCAGCGGCCGGGCCCGGCCGCGGCAGTGGCGAATGAAGGGGCCGGACGCATGCGAGTCCTGAGCTGGAACTTGAACGGCATCCGCGCCTGCACGAAGCGCGGGTTCGCGGGCTTCCTCGACCGGTGCGGGGCGGACGTGCTCGGCGTGCAGGAGGTGCGGGCACTCCCGGACCAGATCCCGGCCGAGACGCGCGCCCCGGCCGGCTGGCACGTGGTGTTCTCCCCGGCCGAGCGCTTGGGGTACAGCGGGGTCGGGCTCTACGCGCGAATCGAGCCGGAGCGGATCGAGACCTCACTCGAGGAACCACGCTTCGACATCGAGGGGCGGTTCGTCGCCGCGCACTTCCGGACCGGCCGAGGGCCGTTCGCGGTCATCAACTGCTACTTCCCCAAGGGGAGCGGCAAGGACCGCGACAACAGCCGGGTGCCCTACAAGCTCGATTTCTATGGCGCGGTTTTCGAGCGGGTGGAGCGCCTGCGCCGCCAGTATCCGGTGCTCGTCATCGGCGACTACAACACCGCGCACCGAGAGATCGACCTCGCCCGCCCCAAGGCGAACGTCAAGAACAGCGGTTTCCTCCCCGAGGAGCGGGAGGAGCTCGACCGCTGGCTCGAAGTGGGCTGGATCGACACCTTCCGCGCCCTGCACCCCGACGAGCCGGACCACTACTCGTGGTGGGCGCAGCGCGGCGGCGCCCGCGCCCGCAACGTCGGATGGCGGATCGACTACGTGCTCGCCTCGCCAGAGGCCATGGAGCGGGTGCAGGACGCCTTCATCTGGCCGGACGAGTACGGCTCCGACCACTGCCCGGTCGGCGTCGATATCGATCTTTAGCCCGAAAAAATCACCGACTTTCGTCGCGAGGGGGCCAAGATGCCCCACGATCTCATGGAGGAACGGGCCGCACGGACCGAAAGAGCGCGTGCGCGCTGCCGAGGCGTAGTCGACACTCATAGGTAGGTACTTAAGCTGATTGATTAGGACTGAACCGGTCATAACAGCCTGCGACCGGCACCTGACATGCCCCACGGTCTGGATTTCCCGGTCTGAACGGCTTAAGTACCTACGCATGAGTCGACACTAGGAGCCTGCGCCGTGGAACACTTCCGAAGGGTTCTGGTGGAGATTCCTCCCAAAAATATCGAAAAGTGATGAATAGATCGGTTCATGTGTTTCAATCATCCCTACTTTAACCCCGTCTTGCCCTGTTATTCCTATGGTGTGAGGATCTCTTCGGAAAAAATTTCTACGGCGCAGACTCCTGGCGCGTGCGCGCTGTCGAGGCGGCTTGAGGGAGTACGTCCCGCTACCGCGAGCGGATTGGTGGCCGCAGCAGAGCCGAAACCATTCCGACCTCCCCCGACGGCTGACCGGACAAGCGGAAGCGCGTTGACCTGGGACCGTGGTCACGACGCTCCCTGCGCTGGAGCCCCTTCGTCGCAGGGCGTGTCGAGTACACTTGGGACCCGACCCCGCGAACGAATGTGTCGCCGGAGGACGCACCAATGGAAGCCCGGGTCAAGCACCTCGAATTCATCCAGGGTGTCGTCAACCGGCTCGCGTCCGACTCGTTCCGGATCAAGGGCTGGGCCGTGGTTCTGGTCGCCGCTCTGTTCGTGGTGCTGGCGCGGGATGGCCGCATCGAATCCGCTTCCATCGGTCTGGTCCCGGTGATCATCTTCTGGGGGCTCGACGGCTACTTCCTGTGGCGGGAGCGCCTGTTCCGCGCGCTGTACGATCACGTCCGGAGCATGGAGGAAACCGACATCGACTTCTCGATGGACATCAACGGATTCAGGACGGGTCGGACGCGCTCCTGGTTGGGCGCGACGTTCTCGCGAACGCTGGTTTTCTTCTACGGCGCGCTGGCCGTCGCTGTCGGCATCGTCATCGTTTCCAACTGACCGCCCAGGTTATGGATGAGGGCGCCCGCCGCGCGCCGGTGCACGGGAGGCTCCGACGGTGAACCTTTCGTCCAGGGAATCGGGGATCGTCTTTCGGATCATGGCCGAACTCTCGTACGGCCACGGCTCCCGAGAGCTCCGCGAACGGGTCGGGCCGTTGCTCCTGTGGCTCCTCGATGCCCAGTTCTTCGCTTCCTACATCTGGTCCGACCGCTCCGGCACGTTCGAGGAGCGGGTCGCCGTCAACATGACGGACGAGAACCTGCGCACCTACGAGTCCCACTACCAGTTCTGCGATCCGATTACCCCCGTTCTGCAACGCCGGCGCCGCGCGACCGCCGTTGCCGAGATCATCTCCCGGCCACGTCTCGAGCGTACCGAGTTCTTCAACGACTTCCTGGCCCGGGACGGCCTGCATTTCGGGGTGAACTTCTACGCCTACGCGGGCGGGCTCAATATCGGGGACCTCCGGATCTGGCGGGCGCGCAGCCGGGAGGACTTCTCGCGCCGCGAGATCGAGATCCTGGACGCGATCGGCCCCGCCTTCACCAACGCGATGCGAACCGCGCTTGCCCGCGAAGGGCACGACCGCGGGGTTCTCCTGCTTCTGGACGCCCTCGACCGCGTGCAGGCGCGTCCGAAGCTCACCCATCGCGAGAAGGAAATCGCGATGGCCGCCCTCCTCGGGAAGTCCGACCGCCAGATCGCCGACGACTGCGGGATCGCCTGCACCACCGTGCGGACCCACCTCCGGCACGTCTTCGAGAAGCTGGGGGTGTCCGGCCGGAACCAGCTCTTCCGGCGCCTTGCCCTGCACTAACCCGGAAGAATCAACGGCTTCCCGCGAGAGCACCCGCCCGATCAGATCCGGAGCCTTTCCAGAAGGGCGGTCCGAAGGCCCGGGCCGTTCCACGCTTCGAAGGTGCACGCGCCGCGGTCGAGCAGGTAGGCGCGGTCGGCCACCTCTTCGATGAGGTTGAGGTTCTGTTCCACGACCAGGAAGCTGCGCCCACCCGCAGCCGCGTCCCGGATGGCCCCGGCCATGCGGGCGATGTTCTCGGCCTGCACGCCTTCGGTCGGTTCGTCGAGGATGACGAGCTCGGTGTCCTCGCCGAGAGCGCGACAGAAGGAGAGGAGCTTCTTCTCGCCGCCGGAGAGGGTGCCGCTCCGCTGCGCGCGGCGCTCGTACAGAACGGGAAAGAGGCCGAACAGCGGCTCGTAGCGGTCGAGAGAACGGCTGTCGTACTGGAGGGTGAGGTTCTCCGCGACGGTCAGCTCGTTGAAGACGATGGCTTCCTGTGGCGCATACCCCAGCCCCAGGTGGCGCCGGCGGTGACCGGGGATCGCGCCCAGGTCGCGGCCGCGGAAGGACACGCGGCCCGCCCGTATCGGGAGATGCCCGGCCAGGAGCTTCACGAGGGTCGACTTGCCGACTCCGTTCCGGCCGGTGACAAAGGCGATCTCGCCCGAAGCGATGGCGGCCGAGAAGTCTTGGATCACGGTGATGTCCCCGTAGCCGCCGCGAAGCCCATCGATCGACAGAAGAGCGGCGCTCACCCCTTGCTGCCCCCGGCATAGACCGTCTGCACCGCCGGGTCGCTGCGGACCTCGTCCATGGTCCCGCTCGCGAGCAGACGGCCCTGGTGCAGCACGAGGACGCGGTTCGAAAGGCGTTCGACCACCTGCATGTCATGCTCGACGATGATGCACGTCGCTCCGATCTCGGCGGTCAGCTCCGCGATCGCATCCGTCATCCGCACCGTCTCTTCGACAGACAGCCCCGCACACGGCTCGTCCAGCAGAACCAGGTCGGGCTCGGCGAGCATGGTGAGGGCGAAATCGAGCATCTGCCGCTCCCCCACCGAGAGGGATCCGGCCGGCTGTCCGGATTCGGAAAGGAACGCAAAGCGCCCCTCGAGCCTTCCGAGCAGCACGGTACGCCAGCGATAGGGCGCCATGCTCAAGTGATCGACCAGCCGGAGCCGATTCGCCCAGAGCGCGATGTCCACGTTCCGAGCGATGGTGAGATCGGGAAAGATCGAGGGCACCTGGGACTTCCGACCAATCCCGCGCGCGGCCGTGCCGTGGACCCGCTCGCCTGCGAGGGATCGCCCGGCCCAGCGGATGTCGCCGGCCGCGAGGGGAAGCGTTCCGGTGAGCGCGTTCAGGGCCGAGGTCTTGCCCGCGCCGTTCGGCCCGATGAGGCAGTGGATGGCCTTCGTATCGACCTCGAAGCTGAGGCCCTTGAGGATCTCGACCGATCCGACCGTCACGTCGACCGCATCGAAGCGCAGCCTCGGGGCCGGTTTCTCGACCGGAGAGGGGAGGGTGACGCCTCGTTGGCGGACGCGCTCCCCCGAGGCACCCGGTGTGCGCGAGGTGCCCCGCGTGCCCGATGTGCCCCGTGCACCCCGTGTGCTCACGGCGCGGGCGGCCGCCCCCCGGAGCATTCCCGCCACCCCATCCGGCCAGCGGAGCACCACCGCCACGAAGACGAGCGCGACCACGACCTCCCAGTAGAGGAATGCGTCGCGAAGGCCCGAGGCGAGGAAGCCGATGGCGACCGTCCCGAGGACCGGTCCCGCGAGGCTTCTCCGCCCCCCGACCGCGGTCCAGATCACGAGCTCCGCCGACAACAGGAACCCGACCGCCTGCGGGGTGACGATGCCCTGGTGGGGCGCGTACAGGGCGCCGGCGAGGCCCGCCACCCCGGCACTCACCGCGAACGCCGCCGCCTTGAGGCGGCTCGTCCGGAAGCCGAAGAACTGGAGGCGTTCCTCGTTCTGGGCGACTGCGGCCAGGAGCTGTCCGAACGGCGACCGCCCGAGATGACCGATCACCGCCGTGGTCACCGCGAGCGCGGCCACGATCACGAAGTAGAGATGCTCGAAGGGGTCGATCCCGGCGACCGCGGGGATCCCGGTCATTCCGTTGAAGCCTCCTGTCACCTCGACCAGGGAGTTCGCGAGCTGGAAGCCGAGCATCGCGAGCGCAAGCGTGATGAGGGAGAAGTAGGGGCCGGAGCCAACCTGTCGGTGGAAGACGAGGGTGCCGACCGCACCCGCGAGCAGGGCCGGGACCAGGCAGGCGCCGGCGAGAACGGGGACGAGCAGCCACGCGTCACCTCCGAAGGACTTGAGTCCCGCGCCGGCGAGATACGCCCCGATCCCGAAGAAGAGGGCCTGGCCGAGAGGGAGAAAGCCGGCTCGCCCCCAGCACAGCGCGATCCCCTGTCCGACCATCCCGTAGAGCAGGTAGAGCCCAAGCTCGTAGGCGGTGAAGCTCGACCAGACGAACGGGACGAGCGCGAGGCCGAGAAAGACGGCGAGGCTAACCCCGAGAGTAGAGCCCATGGGGCCTCAGCCAGAGGAACACGATGGAGATCGCCAGCACCCCGAGATAGCCCGCCGTCTTGTCGAAGACGGCGGAGAGGACGGTGTCGGTGCCGCTGATGGCGGCCGAGCCGAGGAGCATGCCTTCCAGGGTGCCGAGCCCGCCGACGACCAAAATGAAGAACGAGGAGAGCAGGTAGTCGAGGCCCATGTAGGGCTCGACCCGCACGAGGGGCGCGAGGAGAGCCCCCGCGAGCCCGGCCGTCGTGACCCCGAAGACGAAGGTCCGGCGGGCGAGGCGGGCGGTGTCGATTCCGACCGCCGCGGCGAGCGGCGGATTGGCCACCATCGCCTTGATGCGCGCACCGGTGTTGCTCCGCCGGTACCAGAGCGCAAGGCCGGCGAAGAGGACGACGACGAAGCCGAACAGGACGAGCCGGTATGCCGGGTACTCGATCCCCCGGAGATCGACCGTGCCGGGGAGCATCTGGCCGACGCTCCTGTACTCGCGGCCGAAGATCACCTCGATCGCCTCTCGGAGGAGGATCGCGAGCCCCCAGGTGGCGAGGAACGTATCGAAGGGCCGGCGATAGAGGTGGCGGATGACGAGCCATTCCACCAGAGCGCCAGCCGCCGCCGAGACCGCGATTGCCAAGGGTATGGAGAGCGGGAGCGGCAGGCCCGCCGCCTGCACCGCCACCGCGCTGTAGGCGCCCAGCATCACGAACTCGCCGTGGGCCATGTTCATGACGCCGAGGAGGCCGAACACCACCGCGAGCCCCAGGACCACGAGCCCGAGGATCGCGGTGATGTAGAGGTAGTTCAGACCGTACGTGCCGAGAAGCTCCACGCGCCTCCCAACGAAGGCCGAGCGAGTTGCCCCGTACCTTACCTGCTTCCGTGCTTGCGGCTTTCGCTCGTTCGCGGTCGGAGCAGGGCCAAGGCCGTTTCACGCGGTAGAGCGGTAGAGCGGGTTGGCCGAAGGCGCGACCCGGCATCGCACGGGGGCGCACGGCGCACGGTCAACCACAGTTGTCTCCGGCTCCGACGTTCGAGAAGGTCTTGATGACACGAAACTCCGCACCGACCGCCTCGGCGAGGTAGATGTCCCGGGAGACGTGCCGGTCCTGCATGATGGCCCGGCCGCGAGGGCCGTCGTAGCTCGTCCCGTCCGCGGCCCGATCCATTTCGGCCGGGGACAGCGAGCCGGCCCGTTCCGCGAGGGCGTCCAGCAGCTTGAACCCCTCATAGCAGGACTCGCCGAGGGTATTGAGCACCGGGGCGTCGGCCCCGAATGCGGCGGCGTAGGCATCCGCGAACGCATTCGCGGCCGGCGTGTCGATACTGGCGAAGTACCCGGCGGAGGAGAAAAGGTTTGCCGAGCTCTCCGCCCCGATGCCGGCGAGTGTGTTCTCCTCGATCAGGGTTCCGAGCCGCAGCGCCTGGCCGGGAAGACCGAAGCTCGCGAACGCCCGGTTGAACCCGACCGAGGCGCCGCCGACAAGGGTGATGAGAACCGCATCCGCGCCCGTTTCCTTGATCTTCGCGAGATTCGAGTCGAAGTTGTCGACCGTGAACGGGAGGTACTCCTCGCCGGCGACCGTGCCGCCCGTAGCCGCGATATAGCCCTTCGCCGCAACATTGGTATCGCGCGGCCAGCTGTAGTCGTTGCCGATGAGATACCACCGGCTCGCGCCCTTGTTGGCCGCCATCCACGGAACGACCGGGGCGAGCTGCTGGGCGGGAGTCTCGCCGAGCACCCAGGTCCCGGCCGAGCACTCCCCACCCTCGTAGACGGGGGTGTAGACATACGGCACCTGCCCCTTGAAGAGATTGGTCAGCGCCCCCCGCACGGCGCTGTCGTGCATGCCGATGAATGCCTCGACGCCCTCGCCCTTCCAGAGCTTGAGGGCGGCCCTGGTGGCGTCGGCCGGGGGACCGCCGACGTCCGCAAACACGGGCTCGACGGTCCGACCGAGGATCCCGCCCGCGGCGTTTATCTCCTGTACCGCAAGCCGGGTGCAATTCCGGCACGAGGGGCCGAACAGCCCGCCCGGCCCGGAGATCGGGATCAGGACGCCGACCTTGAGTCCGGTCTCGGCGCGGGCGGAAGGAGCCAGCAGGCGCGGTGCGAGGCCGGCGAGCGCGGCGGCGGCGATGGAGGTCTTGAGCACGTCTCTTCGATTCATTTCATGTTCCTCTCGTGTTCCTCCGGAGTGGTACGAGTCCGGATCAGGTGCGATCCGGACGGCCAGCGAATCCGACCGCCTCCTCGATCGCGGCCGCAATGGCGAGAATCCTCTCGTCCGAGCCCACCGGCCCGTCGAGCTCCATCCCGATCGGCAGGCCGGCGGAGGTGAGCCCGGTCGGGAGGCTGATCCCGGGGAGGCCGGCGTTGCTCCCCGGGTCGGTGTTGCGGATGAAGGTCGTGAAGGTGGGGACCCGTTCGCCGTTCCGATCGATCGTCTCGTCCTCCCCGATGGGACGAGCCGAAACCGGTGAGGTGGGGAAGAGCACCGCCTCGACGGCCTGCTCCGCGAAGTAGTCCGCACAGGTGCGCCGGAGGCGGGGACGATCGACCTCCAGGGCTTGGCGGTACACCGCTTCCGGCACCGCTTGCGCTCCGAGCTGGGAGGCGACGACGCTCCTCACGTCCGGACTCCCGACGCCCGCGAGCACGTCGCGCATCGAGAGATCGAGTCCGTTCTTCGCGAGATAGCGGGGGAGATCGCGCACGAACTCGTAGAGGGCGACCGGAAAACCCACCGCCGCGTTGAGCTCCGCGACATCGGGGATCTCCGCCTCGACGAGCGCGACACCGGAGTCGGAGAGGAGGCCGAGGACGCGCTCCGCCTCCGCCGCGACCTCGGTCTCGAGCTCCGCGTAGAAGGCGGCACGCGGCACTCCGAGGCGAAGGCCGCGGAGCTGCGGAGCGGGCGCGCGCCCCGGATCGAGAGCCGGGCCGGTGCGTCCCGTGCCGGCCATCACCGCATCGAGGAGCCGGACATCGGCCACCGTGCGCGCGATCGGGCCGGCGGTATCGCGGGTGTGGGAGATGGGGATGATTCCCGCCCCCGGATAGCGGCCGACGCTCGGGCGAAAGCCCGTGAGCCCGCACATCGCCGCCGGCAAGCGCACGGAACCGCCGGTATCGGTCCCGATTCCACCCGGCATCATGCGCGCCGCGACCGCGACGGCGGTCCCACCGCTCGATCCGCCGGGAATCATCGACGGGTCCCAGGGATTGCGGGCCGCGCCGGTGACCGCGTTGTTGTTGGTGATGCCGAAGGCGAGCTCGTGCATGTTCGCCTTCGCGCCAAGGAGCGCCCCCGCATCGAAGAGGGCGTCCGCAACCGGTGCGTTCCGCGGCGCGACGAAGCCCGCGAGGGCGCCGGTGGCCCCGCTCGTCGTGAGGGCCGCCGTATCGATGTTGTCCTTCAGGGCGAGCGGGACGCCGGCGAGAGGGCCGGACTCACCGGTGCGGCCGACCCCGGAGCCGCCGGTGTGGATGAGGCCGGTGTCGGCGCCCGCGACGGCGCCGCCGTCCACCGCGCACGCTGACGCGAGGAGCGCATCCCAGTCATGCGAGACGAAGGCGCCGAGGCCGGCCATCGCGTCGCAACGCGCGATGAGCGCCTCGACGTACTCGCGGCAGGAGCAGGCGCGATCGCGAATCGCGGCCGCGGCCTCCACCACGGTCAAGTCGATGAGGTCGGTATCCCGCACCCTCCCATCCTCCCCATCACGGTGCATCGGGCCGGCGGCGTGGGAGGCTCTGCCCCCGGTCGCATTGTGGGTGGAGGAGCGGGGATCGCGATATCCTCGATTCCGATGATTTTCCGGGTCGCGAGCGAGACGGCAGGAGCTCGCTCGGCGTTCCGCCGAAGGTACGCTGGCGCGAGCCCGGAAATCTCCTCAACTTTCTGCTGCGGACGCCGATCTTCTGCTACGGACGCCGATCCAAGCGCGGTGACGGGCCTTACTCCCCCAAGTCGCTTCGACAGCGCGCACGCGCCAAGTCGGCTGCCAGCAATTCTCATTTGCTGTGAAATATAGACGTGGGACAATGCGGCGGCGGAACGCCTCGGCTACCGGCCGGAGGACAACGCGGAGGACTGGGCGGAAACGGTCATGGCCACCGCGCCCGAGGATCCGGGCTCACCGGGGGCCGACGTCCAGGGCGGGGCGTTCGCCCGGCTCGAGAGCGGCGCCGGGCTTCCCACGGACGACAATGACGAACAGAGGGAGGAGGATCCGCCGTGACCCTTCTCGCTGCCGGTCTCGCCCTCTTCGTCGTCCTGCACCTGATCCCGAGTGTTCCGCCCCTGCGCGCACGCCTCGTGGCCCGCATGGGAGAGAGGCCGTACCGCGGGCTGTTCTCGCTCGTCGCGCTCCCGAGTCTCGTGATGGTGGTGCGGGGCTTCTCGGCCGCCCCGTTCGAGCCCGTGTACTCGCCCCCGAGCTGGGACCGCCACGCGGCTCTGGGTGAGGAGCCCGACCACCACACCTGGTGGGCGCAGCGCGGCGGGGCGCGCGCGGAACGTCGGATGGCGGATCGACTACGTGCTCGCCTCGCCGGAAGCCATGGAGCGGGTGCAGGGCGCCTTCATCTGGCCGGACGAGTACGGCTCCGACCACTGCCCGGTCGGCGTCGATATCGACCTCTAACCCGGGGACGCATCCGGTTCGGCCGCGCACTGTTCGACCACCGCACCCGCCGCGACGCTACCGCACGGCAACCGGGAGAATGGCCGCGAAGGCCATGGCGAAAGTTTTCGGGAGGCCGGAGCGTGCGACGGCCACGGGACACCCGCGAGCGCAGTCGTCCAGAGTGTAGAGAATTCAAGTTTCGGGGTCCAAAATGCCTGGAATCAGGCGATGGATTCCCGCCCTCGTGAAAGCGGGGGCGGGAATCCATTTCTGCCGACGAATCCCGAAACTCGAGCAGAGAAGAAACGAGGGGAGTCACCGGGGTGAACCGAGCCGAACGCCGTTCGCCAATGGCCTGCTCGAT
The DNA here is from genome assembly GCA_965214795.1 of Gammaproteobacteria bacterium. Taxonomy (GTDB): domain Bacteria; phylum Pseudomonadota; class Gammaproteobacteria; order HK1; family HK1; genus JAJDXW01. Next base: position 651,193 of record OZ243976.1, read on the forward strand.
TGTCGACGTGTTCGCCGAGCGCCCGCTCGCCGGCAACCAGTTGGCAGTAGTGCGCGGCTGCGCCCACCTGGATACGGCGGCCATGCAGGCCATCGCCCAAGAGATGAACTTCTCCGAGACGACGTTCGTCATCGAGGAGCGGGACGGCGAGGGCGAGGCGAAGGTGCGCATCTTCACCCCGGACCGGGAGCTGCCGTTCGCGGGTCATCCGACGCTCGGCACCGCATGGGTGCTGGGCCGCGACCGGGGTTCCTACACCCTGGACCTCGCGGCCGGACGCGTTCAAGTGACCTTCGAGGCCGGCGGCATCGCCTGGATGGAGCCTCCGCCGGTAGACCTCGGGGAGACGCTGAACGCACGGCGGGCCGCGGCGCTGCTCGGCCTCGACGAGTCCCACCTGGACGCCCGCTACCCGAGCCGATTCGCGACGATCGGGCCACGATTCGTGCTGATCGCAGTGAAGACGCTCGACGCCCTGCGGCGGATCGCCGTCGACCCGGCGGTGTACGAGGACTTCGCGGCGGGTGGATGGCTGGCGTTGTTCGTCTTCGCGGAGGAGCCCTACCACGACGATGCGGACTTCGCCGCCCGCATGCTGATCGTCAACCGGGGAGTCCGGGAAGACCCGGCGACGGGGAGCGCCAACACGGCCTTCGCGGCGCACCTCCGCTCTCTCGGAATCACCGGGAAGTTCGTCGTGGAGCAGGGCTTCGAGATCGACCGCCCCTCGCGCCTCTATCTCGATGTAGCCGACCGAATCCGCGTCGGCGGCAAGGTCCACCCGGTGCTGACCGGCACCCTCGACTTCTGACCCTCCTCCCGCTTCCTCCCCGACCCAACCCGACCCGCTCCGCCTCTCATGCCGGCATCACAGAGTGAATCAGCAGGCAAACAGACGGACCAGCGTCCGGCGCTGCCCCTGAGAGAGGCACCGGGACCCCTGCCCCAACGCCCGCCCCGCGTCGGCGAGCTCGTCGAGGTGCGTTCGCGGCGCTGGCTGGTGGAGGCGCTGGAAGCGGTGGGAACCGCCGATCCGCCCTCGTCACCGCGCGTCAGCCTCGCGTGCGCCGACGACGATGCCCAGGGGCAGACCCTGGAGGTCTACTGGGACTTCGAGATCGACCGCCGCATCCTGGAGCCGAGTACACCGACGACGACAGTGAAGCGGAGGAAGCAGCGCAGATCGTCGCCCTCGACGCCGCCGCCGAGACGGACCCGGCAGCGGGGGACGCGAGGGCGGAGGCGCTCCGGCACGAAGAGAAGGCCCTGCTCGCCCGGATGGAGGAAGTGGCTTCCGCCGCCCGCGGCCTCCCCGACGCCAAGACCCGCCACCTCATCGGATGGATCCGCGGCAACCTGTGCCCCGGCCTGCCGCCGTGGGGCAAGCGGCCCGGTTTCGGCGCCAGCAGCGGCGACGGTGTCGGCAAAGGCGATGGCCCGCCACCACCTCGCTGGAACGATCGCCGGGTGCTCATCTTCACCGAGAACGTCGTCGGCACGAAGCGCTACCTCCGCGAGATGCTCGCGCGCGCCATCGCCGGCACCGACCTCGCCGCGGACCGGATCGAGACCATCGACGGACAGACGGTGGGGGCGATGCGAAAGGAGACCCAGCGCCGCTTCAACACCGACCCGGCCCGCGATCCGTTGCGCATCCTGATCGCCACCGACGCCACCCGCGAGGGACTCAACTTCCAGGCGCACTGCACCGACCTCTTCCACTTCGACCTCCCCTGGAACCCCGGCCGCATCGAGCAGCGGAACGGACGCATCGACCGGAAGCTGCAACCGGCGCCGCGGGTGCGCTGCCACTACTTCGTGCTTCCACAGCGTGAAGAGGACCGTGTTCTGGACGTGCTGGTCAGGAAAACCGAGACCATCAAGCGCGAGCTCGGCAGCCTCTCCAGGGTGATCGACGACGACATCGAACGCCGTCTTCGCTGCCGGGGGATCCGTCACCGCGACGCGGACCGCCTCGCGCAGGCGATCGAGGCGGCGGATCTCGACCGGGAGAAGAAGCGCGTCGCGGCCGAGGAGCTCGAAGCCGCGCGCGAACGGCAGGAGGACCTCAAGGCCCAGATCGAGCGGTGCCGCGGGCTGCTCGAACGTTCGCGGCGTTGGGTGCGGTTCGAGGCGGAGCCGTTCCGCGATGCGATGTCCTGCTCCCTGGAGCTGGTCGGCGCAGCTCCGTTGCGGGAAGATCACACCGAGGACGGCAGCCCGATCTGGACCTTTCCGCCGCTCGACGCCAAGGCCCGGGCCGATGCGAGCTGGACCGCCACCCTGGACACCCTCCGCTCGCCCCGCAAGACGGGCCAGAAGCTCGCCGAGTGGCGTCGCGAGGCGCCCATTCGGCCGGTCGTCTTCGAGGATGCCGGAGTGCTCACCGACGACACCGTGCACCTGCACCTGGAGCAGCGGATGGCGCAACGCCTGCTGGCCCGGTTTCGCGTCCAGGGGTTCGTCCACCACGATCTCTCGCGCGCCTGTCTGGTGCAGGCCGCCGACTCCATCCCCCGCGTGATCCTGCTGGGAAGGCTCTGCTTGTTCGGGGGCCGGGCCGAACGCCTGCACGAGGTCCTCACCCCGGTGGCGGCCCGCTGGATCGAGCCGTCGCGCCGCGGCGGGCCGCTCAGAGCGTACGCCGAGGAAGCGGAAGCCCGAACCCTCGAACGCTTGGAGGCCGCCTTGCAGAACGCCCGCGCGCCCGGCGAGACGGTTCACCGCCAGCTCCTCGAAACCGCCGCCCGAGACATCGAAGACCTGCTGCCGCAGCTCGAAGAGCGCGCCGAACGAATCGCCCGAAGCGCGGCGGACCGGCTGCGTGAGCGCGGTGAGCGCGAGGAGCGGCAGCTTCGCGAGACCCTCGAAGCCCAGCTTCGGCGCGTCGAGACGGAGCTGGCCAGGCACGAGGGTGGCGGGGTCCAGCTCGCGCTCGAATTCAGCGAGAGCGAGCGGCGTCAGCTCGAGGCCAACGTCTCCTCCTGGCGCACGCGCCTCGCCCAGTTCGACCGCGACCTCGAGACCGAGCCGGCCCGCATCCGCGAGTTCTACGAGGTACGGGCGCAGCGCGTCGAACCGATCGGACTGGTATATCTTTGGCCGGACACAGGGTGAGGGAGACGGTCATGAGCTACCGTCAGTTCCGGGAGTTGAGGCTGCGGGACTTCCGTTGCTTCCGCGAACGGCGGACCGCGCGTCTCGCGCCGCTCACGCTCATCGTCGGCGAGAACAGTACCGGCAAGACTTCGTTTCTCGCCGCAGTGCAGGCGGTCTGGAATGCCGCCCATGGGAGCGGCGCTCCGGACTTTCACCAGGACCCTTTTGATCTTGGGGCATTCCCGGAGATCGTGCACGGTCGAGGTGGTAGGGAGAGCGGCGCGAGTTCCTTTGCGATCGGCTTCCAGGAGTCGGCGACCGACGGGCGCCTCCTTGAGTTTGAAGCCACCTTTGAATCCCGCGACGCCGTACCCGCTCCGGCGACGACTTCATGGCGCAGCCAAGCGGTATCGGTGGAATGTCGCCGTGGGAATGGTGAGGCCCCCCGGATTGTCTTCAAGTCCCCCAGCGGCTCGTGGCACTACCCTGTTCCTGACGATCATCGCCTGTTCGAGGGGCCCTGGATCACGGACATTTTTGCTCGTATTCACCGTGCCGCGTCGGATGATGATCCGCAGAATCTCATCGGCGATCTGGAACCATCTTCGGAAGGTTCGGGGCGTGCTCCGAGTTCGGAAGACCTCGGCGCATTCTCGTTCTTGTCAGGCCTGTTCACTCGGTTTCCAGCGCGGGAACCGCCGTTTGCCAGTGCGCCGATACACCCGAGCCCCCGGAGAACCTATGACCCCACGAAACTGAGCACGGACCCTTGGGGCGCCGACGTACCTTCTCGATTCGCGAGTCTTGAGTTTCAGGACAAGTCCAAATGGATGGTGCTCAAAGGAAAGCTGGATGAGTTTGGCCGCGAAGCCGGACTGTTCGATGATTTTTCCGTGAAGCAGCTCACCGGGATCGAGGGAGGGCCGTTCCAGCTCCAAGTCCGGAAGTTCGGCAAGAGAGGGAGAAAAGGTCCCAAACGAAACCTGATGGACGTCGGGTTTGGAATCAGCCAAGTGCTGCCGGTACTCGCGGCTCTGTTCCGCGCCGATGGCCCGCCGATGTTTCTTCTACAGCAACCCGAGTTGCATCTGCATCCAAGCGCTCAGGCGGCCCTGGGAAGCCTGTTCTGTCGGACTGCTGAATTGGGGCGGCAGCTCATCATCGAAACACACAGCGAGTACATCATTGATCGTGTACGCATGGATGTCCGCGACCGACGGACTGCCCTGACCCCGGATGATGTGTCCATTGTGTTCTTCGAGCGTTCCGATCTCGATGTCCGCATTCACTCCATGCGGTTCGACGATCAAGGCAACGTGCTGGGCGCCCCGGACGGCTACGGGCAGTTCTTCATGGATGAAGTACGGCGCTCGGTCGGCCTCTGATGTGCGGGATCGTCGATGCCAACGTGGCGCATGAAGTGTTCGGAAACGACCGACCTCCGGCGGGTGCACGTTTCTTCAATTGGCTCGCGAGCCCGCGGGGACAATTGATCGTCGGCGGCGAGCTTCGGAGGGAGTTGAGCCGCGACCAGCGATTTGTCCGGTGGCTTGGCAATGCGATCCAATATGGCAGGGCACGAACGATACCGGAAGAAGCCGTCGAGGAGCGCTCGGAGGATCTACGGCGGCGGGACATCTGCAAATCGAACGACGATCACGTCCTGGCGCTCGCCATCGCAAGCGGTGCTCGTCTGCTCTACACGAACGACGGTCTGCTGATGGATGACTTCAGGAACCCGAACATCGTGCCCGGCCCGCGGGGAAGAATCTATACGACAAGAGATCGCAAGCACTTCCGGCCAGCGCACAAGAAGCTGCTCGGTATGAGGAATCTCTGCCGCGCGCGCGAGCACGGATAGGCTGGCCACGGCCACATGCCCGCCCCCGACCCCAACACCCGCGCCCACCTCGAATGGCTTGGATTCATCCAGCCGAACGGCCTCGTGGTCTCCGCCCCGGCGCTTGCGAAGGCGGGCGCGATCCTGAACCGCCAGGATGCGGAGGGGCAGAGCCGGCTCGCCGGCTGCCTCCGCGAGCGGGTGCTCGACCCTGCACGCGGCCCGGAGCTCTGCCTCCCCGACTTCCGCGCGTTCGCCGCCGCGGTGCTTGGCTGGGGGTTCTCGTCCCGCGGGTATGCCGGCACGGAGGAAGCCCCGATTCCGGCCGAGCTGGAGGTTCCCCTTCCGGACTACGGCGAGACCCTCCGGCCCGATTTCGCGGTGCGCGAGCGCGACCCGCGGGACGGGGAGCCGCCTTGGCAGTTTCTCGTGCAGGTGGTCGACGCGGGACAGGACTTCGACGCGCCGGCAACCGCCTTCGGCGCCGGAGCCGGGCCGCGCCGTCTCGACGCTTCGCCCCAAGGCCGTACCGAGCGTCTGCTTCGCGGGACCGGTGTTCCGGCCGGGCTGCTCTTCAACGGCGTTGCGCTCCGCCTCATCTCCGCCCCGCGCGGCGAAAGCTCCGGCTGGATGGACTTCCGCGTCGCGGACATGAACCGCACCGCCGGGCGCCCCCTCTGCTCCGCCCTTCGCCTGCTCCTCTCCGAACAGCGCCTCCTCGCGCTGCCCCGCGACCAGCGGCTCGCCGCCCTCCTCGAGGACAGCCGCAGATACCAGAACGAGGTGAGCGAGCGTCTCGCGGAACAGGTGATGCACGCCCTTTACGAGCTCGTCCGGGGGCTCCAGGCCGCCCACGACGCCTCCGCCGGGGAGCTGCTTCGCGAGCCACTCGCCGAGGACGGCGACCGGGACGATGTCTACCGCGGGCTCCTCTCCGTCATTCTGCGTTTGGTCTTCCTCCTCTACGCCGAGGAGCGCGGCATGCTGCCGGAGGACGACACCTTCCTCCGCCACTACTCGCTCACCGGCCTCTACGAGCGCCTGCGAGAAGACGCCGCCCTGCATCCGGACACCATGGACCAACGGTTCGGCGCCTGGGCGCAGCTCCTCGTCCTGTTCCGTCTCATCCACGACGGAGCACGCGTGCACCGCACCGGCGGCGCCGTCACCCTCCCGGAACGCCGCGGCGCCCTGTTCGACCCGGATCGCTTCCCGTTCCTCGAAGGCCGGTACGCCGATGCGGGAGTCCGGCAGATCGTCGAGCGCGTCCGGCCGCCCCTCGTCTCGGACGGGGCGGTGTACCGGGTGCTTGAGAAGCTTCTCGTCCTCGACGGCGAGCGCATCTCCTACCGCACCCTCGATGTCGAGCAGATCGGCTCGGTGTACGAGACGATCATGGGCTTTCGGATGGAGATCGCGACCGGCCGCTCGGTCGCGATCAAGCCCGCGAAGAAGCTCGGCGCGCCGAGCACCATCGATCTCGACGCGCTGCTGGCACAGCCGGAGGGCAGGCGCGCCCGTTGGGTGCAGGCGCATGCGGACCGCAACGTGACGGATACCGTCGCCAAGGCGCTTCGGGCGGCGGTTACCTTGGAAGACCTGCATGCGGCGCTGGATCGCATGCTCGACAAGGATGCGACCCCGGACCTCGTCCCGCCCGGCGCCCTCGTGTTGCAACCGAACGAGGAGCGACGCCGCTCGGGCTCCCACTACACGCCCCGGGAGCTGACCGAGCCCATCGTGCGCCATACGCTCGCGCCCGTCCTGGATCGGCTGCGCGGCGCGGACGGCCGGGCGCCGACCCCGGCGCGGATCCTCGACCTCAAGGTCTGCGACCCGGCGATGGGCTCCGGCGCGTTCCTGGTCGAGACCTGCCGCCAGCTCGCCGACGCCCTGATCGACGCGTGGGGCGCGCACGGCGAGATGCCGGCCATCCCGCCCGACGAGGACGAGGTGATCTTCGCCCGCCGCCTCGTTGCCCAGCGCTGTCTCTACGGCATCGATCGGAACCCGATGGCCGTGGACCTCGCCAAGGTCTCGCAGTGGCTGAGCACCTTGGCGCGAGACCATCCGCTCACCTTCGTGGACCACGCCTTCCGTCACGGCGACTCCCTGGTCGGGCTCACCCGCCGGCAGGTCGAGGCATTCCACTGGCTCCCGGACACGGAACCTTTCCAGGCCGGCTTCGAGGTCATGCGGGTTCGCGAGCACCTGGCAAAGGCGGCGGCGCTTCGCCGCCGCATCCGGGACGCGGGCGAGGAGGTTTCCGACCGGGAGCGCCACGACCTCTGGCACGACGCGCGCAACGAGATTGACGCGATACGCCTCTATGGCGACCTCGCCCTCGCCGCATTCTTCGCGGAGGCGAAGCCGAAGCCGCGGGAGGCGAAGCGGCTCGAGTTCGCCGGCGCGGTCGTGGAAGGCGAGGCGATCCGCTACCTGAGCTGGCTGGAGGAACAGCGCCACGGCAACCCGCCCCTCGCCCCGTTCCACTGGGAGATCGAGTTCCCCGAAGTCTTCGACCGGGAGAACCCGGGCTTCGACGCATTCGTCGGCAACCCGCCGTTCGCGGGGAAGAATGCCGTCGCGGCCGGCAACGTCGCGGGTTACCCCGACTGGCTCAAGACCCTGCACGAGGAGAGCCACGGCAACGCGGACCTCGTGGCGCACTTCTACCGGCGCGCGTTCCACCTGCTGCGGGGCGGCGGCGCGTTCGGACTGATCGCCACCAACACCATCGCCCAGGGAGACACCCGGTCGAGCGGCCTTCGCTGGATCTGCGAGCACGGCGGCGAGATCTACCGAGCCACCAAGCGGGTCAAGTGGCCCGGCGACGCGGCCGTGGTGGTGAGCGTCCTGCACGTCGCCAAGGGTTGGTTGGCCGGAGACGAGGCGACCGGAAGTGAGGTTGCCGGGGAGGAGCTTTTCGCGGAAGGGTTGGTCGGGGACGGGCCGGCGACGGGCCGCTTGGCTAGGGATGACCTTTTCGGGGAAGAGTTGGCGAGAGGCAGGCTCGTAGCGGGCCGCTCTATCGGAGACGCTCTTTTCGGGGAAGGGTCGGCCAAGGGCGGCCGGCAACGGGCCACCTTGCCCGGGAGCAAGGTGCTCGACGGCGTGAACGTAGAGGACATCACCGCGTTCCTCTTCCACCGGGGCGGCCACGCAGACCCGGTGCGGCTCGCGGCCAATGCCGAGAGGAGGCCCCTCGGATCGCCGAGCTTCGTGAGCTGCACGCCGCCATGGACTGCGCCGTCGTCCACGCCTACGGCTGGACCGACCTCCCCACCGACTGCGACTTCCTCCTCGACTACGAGATCGACGAAGCCACCTGGGGCCGCAAGAAGAAGCCGTACCGCTACCGCTGGCCGGACCCTGTCCGCGACGAGGTGCTCCCCCGCCTCCTCGCCCTCAACGCCGAGCGCGCCGCCGAAGAGGCCCGCGCCGGAGCCACCGCCCATGCGACCCGCAGGAAATCCACGCCCGACCCCACACGCTCACGATACCCACAACCCCCACCCTACCGCCCCACCCTCAAGGTCGCCGAACCGCGCGGCCTTTGGGGTGATAATCCCCCGAGTGAACCTGATACCGGAGGCAACGCCAATGGACAGGAAGATTAAGCACCTGGAATTCATCCAGGGCGTCATCAACCGCCTCGCGTCCGACTCGTTCCGGATGAAGGGATGGTGCGTGGTCCTGGTCGCCGCCCTGTTCGTCCTGCTGGCGCGGGAGGGGCGAACCGAGTTTGCTGCAATCGCCCTGATCCCCGTGATCGCCTTCTGGGGACTCGACGGCTACTTCCTGTGGCAGGAGCGCCTGTTCCGGGCGCTGTACGACCACGTGCGGGCTCTTTCGGACAGCGACATCGACTTCTCGATGAACGTCAACGCGTTCAGGAACGGCCGCGCGCAGACTTGGCTGGGCGCAACGTTTTCGAAAACGCTGGTTTTCTTCTACGGAGCGCTGCCTCTTGCCGTCGGCCTCACGATAGCCGTCAGCTAATCCAGGAAGGAGATGGAGATCACGTACAGCGGCAGAACGCAGTATCGGTTATAGTAACCGTTGAATTATCACATTTTCAGAAATCAGAAGGTGCTCATCCACACAATATTCGGGTTTGACATGACCGACTTTGCTCCAAAACCCTTCATCCCACTGGTAAAGCGAACTCCGCCAAAGCCTTCGATATTATATCCGGTTCTCTGGTCTTTCGCCCATGAGCGCCATCGTATCTACTTGCGGCGTGTTGCCGGAGATGCCCGCCCATGGACAAATGACCTGGTGCTCTCAAGCCATAAATTCACGAATTCATTCCGGGCCGCGGACAGAGTAAGTCAATATTTGATTCACCTGGTATATTCGGATCCTGAAACGAATGACGAAACGTTATTTCTACGAACTCTTTTATTAAAGATTTTCAACAAGATCGATACATGGAAAGAGATTACAGATAATCTCGGTATACCCGTCGCCCACAAATTCAATTATGAAGCGTGTGAAAACCTGTTGGACGGCTTTCGACGAGCGGGAAGACCGATCTACTCGGCCGCATACATCATGCCCTCTGGCGGACACTCCGGCACCCCGAAACACCGGATGCATCTGCGGCTAATTCGGAGGATGATCAAGGATCGACTTCCTCCGAAGCTTCGAGGAACCAAATCTATGGCGGAAGCGTATGAATTTCTTCTCTCCTATCCTACGTTGGGTCCGTTTCTCGCCTTTCAGTACGTTATCGATCTCAATTACACAACATTGATGAACCACTCGGAGCGGGACTTCGTGGTCGCAGGCCCGGGCGCTCTGGACGGACTATCGAAGTGCTTCGAATCCTTGGGGGACTACGGTCCCGTTGACACCATACGATGGCTCTCGGACATACAGAGTGAAGAATTTACACGTTACGGACTCGATTTCGATGGTCTTTGGGGTCGTCCGCTTCAGCCAATCGACATTCAAAATCTTTTCTGTGAAGTCTCGAAATATACGCGAGTCACGCATCCGGAGATCAAGGGTCGTACCGGCCGTAAACGCATCAAGCAGAGATTCAAAATGACGGGGGCGCTGCCACAGCCCTTTTTCCCACCAAAGTGGGGTTTGAACCAAAAAATCGAAAGGTGGCTCAAGATCAGGGGCCATGCAGGTTCGGAACGTCCCGGAACGTTCCTGATGGCTCCGTCCCTACCTGCATTGGCCCCAGGTAACAAAGATTCCGACTGAGCATATCCAGGGTCACCCCTCCTCCCCTGTTATCCCGCAAGGATCGGAATACATCATAGCCTTTGAGAATGGCAGTCTCCCACTGCCAGAGTGGTACACTATCAACCTCGAACCCTTGCACGAATTCCTGGATAGTCTTAAGCAAATCGTAATCAACGTGGTCGATCCCTTTGTACAAATTCATTTTCTTTGCGCGGCTGAACACGATCGCTGATACTGCCTCCTCAATGATCCTCGCTCGTGCACCGTCCTGATTCTCGTCCACCTCAGGCCTGCTCTTGCGTTTACAGTTCAAAAGAGCGCGCATGACCGGTGACCATCCAAGGTACACGGCGTAGGCGAAGTGGAAGACATCGTGGAACCGGTAGAAGTCGAGATGATCTATGTTGTCGGTAAGCCGATCCCCGAAGTTCAGTCCGTTGCAGCGTAGCATCACGATCTTCCTACCACCCCTTTCGATCTGGCGAAATTCGAAACCAAGTCTACGAGGAAGCTGTTCCTCCTCGATGAATTCATCGTCGAATAGGGGAACGAAATTTCGCGCGTCGGGCCACCGGCTTTGTATTTTTCCGAGATTTCCACAGGCAGCTTCGCTCAGGTCGACATCTGCTGTGGATGCGACTCGAAACAGCGCATTCCAGATTGCGCCGAGTTGCGCCGTTGCAACTTCGCCGGTCCCTTGTCGCAGTGTTTTCAATAGATTGCCAGCGGCTTCGCCGAGCGCAAGCGCATCTGTCAAGACATCATCGCTCCTCAAAGGCCTCGATTCAGCCAGTGTGGACAAATTCCCCAAGATGGACGGAGCAAGAACAGTCGATAAACGAATCAAATACCAGAGAAGATCTCCAACTTCCTCGACAAGACGGTTTCGATAGGTGGGATAGGCTTGCATTTCCCGTCCCTTCTTCTTCAACTCGGAAAAGACACTTCCCGCTTCGCCAAAGACCCCGGCCGCCAATAAGTTGGCGTGGTCAGGTTTTCCAGTCAACTGGTCTGTCTTCTCCGCGGCGTTGCAGTATTCAGTGAGCCACGACATTGGTTTCCTCCTCTTGATCCGCGACAGTACGAATTTCCCCAAGCAGTCTCCGCACCCGCGCCTTCCCACCACTCAGGAACGCATACGATGAGTGAACCACCAAGCTTCCGACGCGTTGACCCGTCTCGCGAGCGACGCAAGTCTGAAGTCTGGCGAGGCCGACTAGATTGCCTGGCACCTTGTATGCGTAGTCGTGGCTCCGATAGAAGGCAGTCAAGTGGATTGCCCCATCGAAGAGCTTGAACGAAAGATGGGAGAGACAAGGGCCGCCCATGTGGCGTGTACCATCCTTCGCGGTATTGTAGAGAGGCAGATCATACTCTCCTTCGGCGATTCCCAGCTCGTAACATGACTTTTTCGGGGCATTCGTAGCAAGCTCCTTTTTCATCTTGTCGATCATCTGCTTCAGGGGATTCATGAAACGGCCATCAGCAGTCCGCCGCCGGAGTAGACGGTAAGCATAGGTACCCCATGAAATCCTTGGATGTTTCTTGATCGTCGGATACACTTCATCCGGATAGAACTCGAAGACACCTCGTAGCCCACGCTTGCGATATTCGTACCCGGGAAAGATAGTCTCTGCCACAGCATGCACTGGGATCTGACCTTGAACCTCCAGAAACTCATCGATGCACCGATCGGCCGCGGCGTATTTGCTATTGCTTCCCGGCGAGCCGATCGCCAGTACAAGGTTGAGCGTAGGGCCGCTGCTTAGCAGGAATTCCACGCCCTTCATCCAGGCTTCAAGACGGGTATCGGTCTCAATCAGTTTCGGCATCAGGTCACCTCGTCTGTCATCGCCAACAGGTGATGTAGATGTTGGACCAAGAAAGCATCATTGAGCCAAGCATGGCCGTCATCCCCCCAAGCAGTCCCCCAGCTATTTCGGATGAGGAAGCACCGCATCAACCCGGTGGTTCCCAACGCCACGGCGGTGACTGCGTGAAGCCCCCGGATCGCACCGTCAGGTGGAATCATCCACGGTGGCGCGGGGGAGTAGAAGGAATGCGGAGTGGAGATGCCGAGAACGGGAATATTCCCTGTGCTCAATAGAGCTTCGATCTCGTCTGGCTCTTGGTGCTTCAAGCCGCTTCTCCGTCGATAGAGGCTCACGCCTTTCGGGGGCAGCCAGCTAGAGGGCAGTCCCCCAGGATGGTACGGGCAGTCTACTTCCGTCGGTTGTCCAGGATCTCCAAGTGTGCGGACAATGTCTGGGAAGAGCACGCCATCGGATGAACCTCCGCCGGATGCGAAGTGGTGCAGATACTCGGGGGACAGGGGCGTTCTGGATCTGCGGGCGTGTTCGTGAGCCGTTGTCGACGCCAACGACAAGCATGTCGGCCTCGCGCCTTGGTCGCGGATCGGGCCGAGCGCAGTTCGATGGTCGAGAAGAATGGTGATACTCATGCTGCGCGCGCCAGTGCCTCAAGCCTCGCTCGTCTCGCGAATCCACTATGCTCTTTCCCGTAGTCCTCAATGTCGATCTCGATATGGCGAGAATGGCTCCGCTCCAAGGCCGGATGTGCTCAAAGACGAGCCGGTGCGTGCCCGGAGCACCGAACCGGACATACACTGCCCGAGAGGAGTGTTCCCCGTAAGCATCGTTGGGGCTTGTGGATCGCTCGTACACGATCTCGGCATTGGCACCGGTTTCAACTAGCTGCCAGAGATAACCTGCCGAAGCGTGATCCTGGACATGGACTACAAAGAGGTCATCCGGTCCGGTCTCGAGAAACGTGCCGGAATCTGACTTGGTCAATGCCCACACGTTTGCCCAAGAGTTGGTAATCAGCTCCCTCGGAGCCAAGGTGTATTTCCGATCTTTGACAGGCTTGACCAGAAATCTACCGGCCTCCGCCCGGGTGAGAACATCGGAGGTAACCAGAGCCCAACAAGCGGCTTGGTAGCTGATACCAAGGCGAAGGGAGAGTTGGTAGATGTTGTCGGGCTGGCGAAACTTTTGCTTGGTCCACCCGTGGCGTTGCGCCGATTCCAGCACAAGTCGTTTCGGGCCCAGCAGCTCCGCGGCGAAAGTATCCGCTGCCATCTCCTCAATTGGTCGCGATGCCGATGCATTGCGACCCGCGACTTCGATCGTTCGGTCCAGACTCAACTGGTGTCCAAGCAATATGTGGCCTAGTTCGTGAGCCAACGTGAAGCGTTGTACGTGCAGGTCTCGTTTGGTAGTGACCATGATTCCAGAGACCCCGCCGATGGCAACGACCGAACCCAAAAGATTCTCCAATGGCCGAAACAGAAGCGGAATTTCACGCTCGGTGACGGCACCGATGATGTCGAAGCTGGTCCGATTTCCGATCGGAAGGCTGGCGAGAACGCCGGCCGCTTTGCTGATCGCTCGCAGAATCTCGTTACGCCTGTTCATCTGACTGCCTTGATTGCAGGAACTGAACGAAACGCAGAACCTCGTTGCGGTCGGTCGCTGAAAGCTCGGTGGCAGCTCGAGCCACCAAGCGGATCGTTTCTGGTTCCGTGGTCTCTTGATCCACCTCTGTGAGGCTTTCCATAGTGGTCTGATAGAGTTTGGCGAGACGGCGGAGCTCCAGGGCCCCAACGCGTCGCGACCCACTCTCGATGAGTGAGATAGCCGAACGCGGCAGGCCCAAATGGCGGGCGACCTCTTCCTGGGAGAACCCGCGGTACTCCCGTGCTTCCTTGAGCCGTGCACCAAGGGTGTCGTGGGCGGTGTGTTCGTCGTTCATGATTCATCCTCCAATTTCACTGCCCGGACCCCACCGCGGGCCGGGGAGCCGTCCATCATCGCGGGGACGAGATGGCGGATCATGTGGTCAGCGCTCTGGTATCCGCCGGCACGAATGAGGCGAATGTCGAGGGGGCGGCCGAGGTGTTCCTCGAAGATTGGAGAAGTGCGGGCAACTGCCTTGGAATCGATCGTGGGCATGGAGTCCCACAGTTCCGAGTCGGTATCGTCGGGGACTGCCCCGGGGCGACTGCGCTCGACCTGTGCGTCCCAGTCCGCGCTCTCTCGGCTACACCACCCGCGAAGCGCGCTGCTCAGCCGCTCGTAGATCTCCCCGCGCTGCCGCCTACTAACAGGGACGGTGGGTGACCGGGAGATGCTTGGGACTGAGGCAGGCACAGGATGCGAGACCTTCATGTTCGATTCGAGAACATATATCAGTATTTCGTTCGAAAGTCAAACATCCAATCTAACACATGGTTGGTGGCGCAGCCTGGGTGACACCAGGGCTACCGACGCCACCCAAGGTGAAATGGCAGTGGAGCAACGAATGTCGAGAGCGACGTCACGGTAGCGGCCAGTACCGCTCATGCCGGAGGGGCGGACATCCATCCACAACACTGTTACGTCCTCGAAGCCGAGCCGGCGGCCGAGGATGGGGTACAGAGCCTTGAAGATCGCCTCCTTGACCGAAAAGTTGATCGTCGGCCCCACGACGTCGGAGGCTGGCAGCATTGCATCTGCCGTCGTCAGTCCGCTGATCCCCGAGAGGTCTTCTGCACCGTCCTGGGTCTCGATGTCGATACCGAGAGATCCAACGACGCCGGCTGGGGCGAGTGCGGCGGCGACCTTTGCGCCCTTGTGGCTCACGCTGCCGACGTAGCCGGCCGGCCAGTCTCGTTCGCCGGACGCCAGCCGCCCGGGTTCGAGGGTAGGCAATCCGGCGCTTTCGAGGAGATCCGTCAGACATCTTCCAGTCGCGTTCCGTCTGGTCCGTTCCAAGAGTTCTACGCGTCTGCCCGGCGAGACTTCCGCGGGAGGCGGTAGCCAATGCGCGAAGGATCCGCCGCCAACGCTAATCTCGGGCGCCAGGCGTCGGAGTTCGTCAACAAGTGGATCGGGCTTGAGGTGCATGGCGTGTTCCTTGCCGCGAAGCACCAGCGCGCTCAATGCTGCGCTGGAGACGACGATGAGCGGGCGGTGTCTTGATCCGAACCATAGCGGCTCATAGGTCGACCGGCCGCTCGACGCCGTGCGCCGCAAACAGGTCCCCGAGCTCCTCGACGGTCAGATCGAGCAGAGCGGCGATGCGCCGTACCGAGACGTGGCCCCCGTCGATGGCAAGCCCGATCACCTCTACGAAAGGTCTTGAGAACAAGATAGGCGGATCCCTCTCTCCTTCATCGCGTCCGTTGTTGCGCAACAACGCATCCGGCAACGCGCGAGCGGCGGCCTGTTTCAACGCACCGAGCGCGACCAGCCGCCATTTCAGCGCCGATGCGGTCACGTGCAGCTCGTCCGCCGTCGCGTTCAGCCTCGAAATCAGCGCCTCCTCGCCCAGGCTCGACCAATTGCCGGATCGCTCCAGGGCGCGGGCCGGCATGAGCACCGCCGACGCGAAGTTGTTGGCGAGTTGCTCCACGCGATTGCCTCCGGTCTCCCTCGCCTCCTCGAAATACTCGGGCGGCATCGCCTCCCAGGTGAGGAGGTGAAACAACTCGTGGGCGAGATCGAAATGGCGCCGCCCGGGGACCTCATGGCGCGCGATCAGCACCGTGTCCAGCTCGGGCAAGCGGCAGGCCGCGCCCGAGATACCCCGCTCGGAATCGACCATGAGAACCAGGATGCCAAGCTCCTGCTCCATGACATGAGCCAAGCGGGTTGCCGGCGTATCGCCCAGATCGAACGCCTCGACGAACCGCTCGCCGGCCCGCATGGCATCCTCGAAGCTGGAACGGCGGCTGAGACCGAGCGCGCGGCGCATCAACGGGGCCTCGCGGTCGACCTGCGGCGCCAAGTACCGGAACGCGGCGACCCAGCGACCGGCATTGTGTTCGTACTCTTTCAGTCGCTCTACACCGACCCCGGTCTGACGCCAGGAAAAACGGCCTTCGCCAGCGAGCAGGAACGGATCGGTGAAGTAGTCCAACGGCGCGCCCAGCTTCTCGACCGCGGCCAGAAGCTCCTCTGCCGACACCCGCCTTGCGCCGGTCTCGATGGCCGAAACGGTCTGCCGATCCTTGAAGCCGAAAACCTCCGCTACATCATCTTGGGAGAGGTTCCGCGCTTCGCGTAACGCCCTGATTCGTCTGCCGATAAGCGATGCCGCCATTCGAACCTCCACATGTGTCCAGGGAAGATGCATTTCTCTGATTGCAAGATATTCTAGCAAAACTTCGTCTGATGAGCCACGCGGATTCTCCGACAAACCGAGTCTCGAACGTTGACGTGGGCTGTGCATGTTGGGCATGTTCCATGACATGAAGTCGTTCAACGTCCGTGACATCCAGCGCCATCTCGCCGCCGTGCTCGCCGACGTGGAGAGAGGGGAGGTGATCGAGGTACGTCGGCGGGGGTGGCCCGTTGCGCGGATCGTTCCGCTGTCGTCCGTCCCGCCGCGGTCCGATTGGAGCCGCGCAGAGAGACGCTTGCAGTCGGTCTACCCAACCCCCAGCGACGGGACCACCGCAGCCCAAACTATCGCGGACGGCCGCGGCGAACGGTGAGTCTCTACTACGACTCAGGCGTGTGGTGAAGCTCTACGTGTGCGAAAAATCCTGTGGCGCGTCGCGCCCGATTCCTCGCCAAGCGGGGCGGTCATTGTGAACCCTGCACGAGCTCGAAATCCGAAACGCGCTGCGTTTGAAGCGGTTCGCGGCGAAATCGACGATGGGCAACCAGCCGCGTTGATGGCCATGCTTGCGAGCGACTTGGCGGCCGGCCGGCTGATCCGGGGCGGGCTCGACTGGGGGTCGGTCTGTGCGGAAACGGAGCGCCTGTCGGCGGCCACGACCGCCGGCATCGGGGTTCGCACCATCGATCTGCTCCACGGACTCCGGGCCTTCCCACGCCGGCGCCGGTCATCCTGACGTCCGCCTTCGCAGGCGGCCGGCCGCCTCGCGTGCGGTGACGATCGGGATGCCTTCGATATGCCCGAGGGCCAGCATGTCATTCTTGTCGCCGGAAACGATCAGCTCCGCTTCGCCTCCGACCGCCGTCGCCAGTATCGGATTGTCCTTGGGGTCGGGCGACAGGTTCACGTCCGGCAGCTCGCTAACCGCCATGCCGACCGCTTCGAGGTGGTAGAGCAGGTCGTCGGCCTCCTCGGGCCGGATGTATGGCTTCAGACGTTCGCGGGCCAGAACCTCCCGCAACTCCTCGATCTGAAACGCGGATGTGACCAACGTGATGCCTTCGCGCTTGACCGTGGCCAGCACTTGGCCCGGGTATCCCTCCCCGGAGATCAGTGCGCTTACGAGCTCACCTTTCGGGGTTCGTTTTGGGCGGAAAATTTCAGATAACTTGTTGAATATCTGGATAAAAAGGGCCTCACACGTGGTAGAATGTCAGGTATTCCGACTGGACATTCAACTCAATCACGGGAGGCCCTGTCATGGATCATGGCACAAGCCGGCGCACGCTGCCATCGTTGGTCGAAGGGGTGTTGGACCACGATACCCCGTACCTGGACAACCTGTTTGCGCAGGCGTGGAAGGATCTCAAGCTGGCCCGTGCGATGAAGCGCGCGGGTTTTCGTAAACGAAGTGGAATTGAAGTCAGCGAGACGGTGTTCGTATTATTGTTGTGGAAATGGTTGCACGTCTCTTCCATTGCGATGTTCTGTCGCAAAGCCTTGGAGTGGTTCAGTCGCGCCAAGAAAGACGTGCTGTATGATTTTCTGAAACGAGAAGACCTTGCCTGGCGGGAATGGAATCTGCGCGTCGCCGGGGAGTTGTATCGCACTCATTCGTGGGGGGGCGGTGGGGTTCGGGCGTATGTGCTGGACGATTCGATTCGAGTGCGGCGCGGGAAGAAGATGGAGGGCGTGTCCAGCCATTTTGACCATGTGAGCAATCGCCACGTGATGGGCCATCAAGTCGTGACGTTGGGTTTGGCCACTGAGGAAGCGTTTGTCCCGTTGGATTCGCAGATCTACGTGAGCAGGACGAAGGCGGTGGCGCTGCGGCGGCCGCACCGGGACGCTCGCAGTATTGCCGCGAGACGGTATCGAGAAGGCACGACCCGGAGCAAACCCCAGATCAGCACGGACATGCTGAAACGCGCGATGCGCAAGGGGGTGATGGCGGACTACTTGGTGGCCGATGCGTGGTACGGGACCAAGACGATGGTGCGCGCGGCGGTCGAGGTGGGCGTGGATGCGGTGTTGCGGATGAAGAAGGGGACGATGAAGTACCGTGTCGGGCGTGAAGGGGGTGAAGTGAAGATGTTGGATGCCAAGGAGTTGTATGGGCAATGCATCAAGGGGCGCTGGCGCAAGGTGCGGGGGTTGCCTTGGAAGGCGGCGTCGTTGGAGGTGGAATTGGACTTGTCTTCGGAGCCGAAGCAACGCTCCCAATGGTGCCGGGTGCAGTTGTTGTTTGTGCGTGGCTTGGGAGAATCGGACCGCGCCCAACCGGGGAAGAAGGATTGGGCGTTGTTTTTGTGCACCGACCCGCAGTTGGGGGTGAGCAAAGTATTGCAGGTGTATGCTCTGCGATGGGGAATCGAGGTCTATTTCAAGGAGGTCAAACAGCACTTGGGGTTTCTATCGGAGCAGACCTCGACGTTTGCATCATATACGGCTTCCATTCATTTGTGCGCCATTCGATATCTGATGTTGGTCCATGCCAAGCTGGCGGGCGAGGGCGCTCGCGTGGGCGAGGTTCGCGACCGCCTGCAAGACCAAATGAACACCTTGAGCTTTGCAGGCCGATTATGGCAGATATTCCGTGCGATTATTTCCGGAACGCTACGTGACGTTGAGAAGAAGCTGGGCTGTTCGGCAGAGGACCTGATGCAGATCATTGAGCAGCGAATCCACGATTTCCTTGTACGAAGTCTTCAACTGGATGTGTTGACCATGCGATTGGAACACCATGGATAGACCTACAAGACCTTGATGGACCGTCCATTTTGAACCCCGAAACTTGAGTTACGAGGATATTGGTGTCAAGAACGAGCCGCACGGGCTTGGGCTACTGCTTCGTCGGCCAGGAGCTGGGCGTCTTCGCCCGACAGGTGCCGGTTGCGTTCCCAGATCGATTCGACGGTCTCCCAGAAGATCGCTTGACGAACTGCGCGATCGACGAAGCGCGACAGGTCGCCCTTTTTCCCGCCGGTCCGCGCCAGATAGCTTCGGACGTGACGGTCCGTGTCATCCGCAATGACGAGATTCCATCGGGTCATGGAACACTCCTTCTGTGTATATGCGCTTATGCATTATTGACCGGAGCGGACCGGCGGGACAAGGACCCGTTTCGGGAGCGTCACGCACGCGGCCGGCAGGACTCCTCCCGGATGGCAGCCAACGTGCGGAAGACCTGTTGGTCCGGACCTTGGGGGCCGAGCACCGGGGCTCGATCTCGTCCCCCGCCCCCGACGCCGAGCACACCACCAAGGTCGTAGGCCCGCTCGCGCGCGGTCTTCGGTGCCGCGACGAAAGCCGGTGGCGGGCGTCGTCCCGCCAATCGCTCGGATATGTTCTCATTGGCGAATGATGAAGCCATCCATGACGGCTGAGGCTGATTCGGGAGCGATTACGCGGGTCGCCCAACTCACTCGATGGATCGAAGGCAGCTTCGATCCGGCGCCTGGGCTCGTTGTCGTTCCATGCGATGCGGTACCGTCGCAGTGAATCAACGCCGGCCGGAGGTGGCGTGGCTCGTCTGACGGAATCCGCCGAGGTCCGCGGCGAGATCGTTCGGGCGCTCCGGCTCGATCTGGTCGGCCCGTGGGCCGGGCATCCGCTGGCGGATGAGCGTCTGCCGGGCTGGGTGCGGCCATCCAATTGGTACCTCTCACCGGGTTTCTGGTTCCTCGCGGGGCGCCGGCCGAGCAGCGCGGCGATGCGGACGTGGACGAAGAGCCCGAGGTCGCGGAGACGGCAGGGCTCGGCGACGATTCGGCGGAAGACCGAAGGGCGGCCAAGAAAGGATTCTTCCCCTCGTCCATGGGGCTGAGCTTCCTGGTAGGTGCAGATGTCGGTTCGCTGGAGGTCATCGTCCGCTGGGGCGACTACCGCCGGATCGAGGCGGGGAGCGACGGCTCGGGCGGAGACGACGGCTCGGACGCCGCAGAAGCCGGGGCGGGGGAGGCGGGGCAGGGGGACGACGGACCGGGCGGGAACGCGGGTCGGGACAGCGAGGGGGGCGGCGGAGAGGAGAATCGCGGGGTGGGCCGGGAGGCCGCCGGCACGACCGAATCCGACCAGGGCAGCGCACGGACCTGGTGGCAACGGACTCCGCACGAGGAACCGGTCCGCGTCACCTTGCCCACCGCGGCGGGAAACTCGCGCTCCAACCCCGTACCGGACTCGGGCGGCCTCACGCTCCACGCGGTCGCGCGCCCGGTGGATGCCGCGCAGTTCGTGGGACGGATTCCGCCCGGAACCCGCTCGGTATCCCTGTTCCTGGTGAACGGCCGCAGGGCGTCCTCCGACCAGGAGCGGGACGAGGCGTTTGCATTCCAGGCCGAGATCGAGGTGCGGTGCCCGATCCCGTTCGTCCCCCGCCCCGACCCCCGCGAGGCCGCAGACGGCGACCGGGACGAGCGCGTCGCGGACCTGCACTACGCCTGCACCCCCGAGTACGCGGCCGGCCATGGGGTTTCCGCGGATTGGGAGCTGATGGACGGCGCCTGCCGGATGCTCCGCACCACCTGGACCCCGGCCGCCGAGGTGGAGAAGACGGAGACCTTCGATGCACCCGGGGCGGAGCTCGACATGGGGGCGCTCGGCGCTCTTGCCGGCGGGTCCGCGGTCGAGGCGGCGCTGATCCCGCTCGTGACGGGCTATCGGTCCTGGATCGAAGATCGGTGCGCCGGTCTCGGCGGTCTGGCGGGCGAGCGCCGGGACGTGGCCGAAGAGCTCCTGCGCCTCGCTGGCGTCGCCGCGGATCGAATCGAACGCGGCATCCGCATCCTCGCGGACGATGCGGACGCGCTCGACGCCTTCCGCACCGCGAACCGGGCCGTGGCCGCGGCTCTCGCGCGCCGTCTCGCCCGCGAAGACGCCACGGGGACACCACCCCCAGCTCGCTGGCGCACGTTTCAGCTCGCGTTTCTTCTGCTGAACCTCCCCGGCATCGCGGACCCTGCCGATCCCGAGCGCGAGGTCGTGGACCTGCTCTTCTTCCCCACCGGTGGCGGCAAGACGGAGGCGTACCTCGGTCTCGCCGCGTTCACCATGGTCTTTCGGCGGCTCCGCAACCAGGGCGGCCGGGATCGAGCGGGGGGCCTCGCGGGGGCCGGGGTCAGCGTCATCATGCGCTACACCCTGCGATTGCTGACCCTCGATCAGCTCGGCCGCGCAGCCGGGTTGATCTGCGCCCTTGAGCTGGAGCGCCGCGGGGACACCTCCGGCCGTCTCGGTGGCTGGCCGTTCGAGATCGGCCTTTGGGTGGGCAAGGCCGGCACACCCAACCACTTGGGCGCGAAGGGGGACGGGCGTTCGGACTCCGCCCGCGGCAAGGTCAGCCAGTACAAGTCCAATCCGCGCGGACGGCCGCCTCCCATTCCGCTCGAAAGCTGTCCGTGGTGCGGCGAGGATTTCACCCCGGACTCCTTCACGCTGCTGCCCAACTCGGAGCGGCCGACCGATCTGCGCATCGCGTGCGCAAGCTGGCAGTGCGAGTTCTCCGGCGACGATCCCCTCCCCATCGTCGCCGTGGACGAGCCGCTCTACCGGCGTTTGCCCGCGTTTCTCATCGCCACCGTGGACAAGTTCGCTTCCCTGCCGTGGACCGGGGAGTCCGGCGCACTCCTCGGCGGGGCGGACCGGTATGACGCCCACGGGTTCTACGGAGCCGCGGAGCCCCGCCGGGGCAACCGCCTCCCCCACCCGATTCTGCCGCCCGATCTCGTGATCCAGGACGAGCTGCACCTCATCTCCGGCCCTCTCGGCACCATGGCCGGCCTCTACGAGACGGTGATCGAGGCGCTTTGCACGCGGAAGATCGACGGGCAGCGCGTGAAGCCGAAGATCGTCGCCTCCACCGCTACCGTCCGCCACGCCCGCGAACAGGTGCAGGCGCTCTTCGCGCGGCCCGTCACCCAGGTCTTCCCGCCGCCCGGGCCGGATCGGCGCGACTCCTTTTTCGCGCGCACGGTGCCCGCTCTCGAGAAACATGCGCGGACGTACTTCGGGGTCGCGGCCCAGGGCCGCAACCCGAAGGAGGTCATGCGCCGGGTGGTGCTCGCCCTCATGGGCGCCGCCGAGCGGGCCTGGCGGGAGGGCGGCGGACCCCGCAACCGCGCGAATCCGGCGGATCCCTACATGACCGTGCTTGGCTACTTCAACAGCCTGCGCGAGCTCGGCGGCGCCCGGCGGATCCTCGAAGAGGAGGTGCAGAACACGCTCAAGCGGTACGGAGACCGCCGGCGCCTCGGCGAAGCGGAGGGCCTGTTTCGAGACCGCTCCAGCTTCTCCGACGTGGTCGAGCTCACCTCGCGGGTGAGCACCGGCCGGGTGGCCGAGGCGCGAAGGCGTCTCGGATGCACCTTCCAGGACCGGAAGCAGCGGGTGGATTGCGCGATCGCGACCAACATGATCTCGGTCGGCCTCGACATCCAGCGGCTCGGGCTCATGCTGGTGTACGGGCAGCCGAAGACCCATTCGGAGTACATCCAGGCTACCAGCCGGGTGGGGCGGGACGACCGGCGCCCCGGACTGGTGGTGACTCTCTACAACGTGCACAAGCCGCGCGACCGTTCCCACTACGAGCGTTTCCGCCACTACCACGAGACCTTCTACCGCTCGGTCGAGGTCGCGAGCGTGACGCCGTTCGCCGCGCGGGCGCTGGACCGCGGCTTCGCGGGGGCGCTGGTAGCGCTCGCCCGCCACACAAGGCCGGCGATGACCCCGCCGGCCGGGGTGGGGGCGATCGAGGTGGAACGGACCGCGCTCGAACGGCGGTTGCTCGACGTGTTTGCGGCCCGGCTCGATGAACAGCCCTTCGAGGATGAAGCCGAGCGCAACGAACGACTGCGCAGCGTCCGGAACCGGATCGGCGGTCTGCTCGATTCCTGGCGCGCCATATTCGACGACTATCGGGCGGATGGGGTGTCGATGCGGTATCAGCGACATGAAGCGTCGGGCGGGCAGCCCCTTCTTCGGGAAATGCTCGACACCGGTTTCGAGTCTCACCACCACCGGAAGTTCCGCACCAACCGTTCGCTTCGCGACGTGGAGCCGCAGGTGAACCTGTTTCTGCGGGATCTGTCGAGCCGGCTGAGCGGAGATGGCGGCGCATGAGGGGCAGCGGCGTATGAAGAGCCGAGGCACATGAACGGCAAAGCGCATGGGCAGTTGCGCCGCGGCCAGGTGATCACCACCTTCGGCCCGGGCGCCCTCATCGACCTGCCCGACGACTCCGCGATCGTGGGCGGTCTCGATACCTGGGGGAGTGAGGCGAACCTGCAGCAAATCGACGAGCCGCGCCTCACGGCCAAGCTCCGCAATATGACCGGCGTCCCCAACCCACGCCTCTATGCTCCGCCTCCCGAGCCCGAAGGATGGCTGGAACGGCAGCGGGGGATCGGCGCGTGGCGCTTCCCCGAGTGGTACGTCGTGCAGGAGTCCGGTTCCGCGGCCGGGTCGAGAGTGCGTTCGCGGCGGCTGGTTCCGCGTGTCGCCCTTACCAACGGACGCTACGACAAGAAGCCGGTCGTCGCGACGCGATTCGTCCGCGCCTGCCGGAGAGGCCACGTCGATGACATCGACTGGTATCGGTTCGTCCACGGGCCGGACGATCCGTGTCGCCGGTCGTTGTGGCTTGACGAGCGCGGCACCAGCGGCGACCTCGCGGAGCAGATCGTGCGCTGCGAGTGCGGCAAGTCGCGGCGCATGCACGAGGCGGTGGACTTTGCGAGCTATCCGCTCGGAGTGTGCCGGGGTGCGAGACCCTGGCTCGGCCGCCATGCGAACGAGGAGTGCCGCGAGCCATGTCGGCTGTTGATCCGCACCGCCTCGAACGCCTGGTTTCCGCAGGTGGTGAGCGTCCTGTCTCTGCCGGATCGCGGCAGCGAGATCGATCAGGTGGTCGAGGGGCTGTGGGACCGCCTTCAAATCGTCAGGGACGCTACCGCCCTCGGGGTGATGAAGAGCTTCCCCGACGTGGCGAACGCCTTGGCGCCGTTCTCCGACGAGGAAGTGCTGGACGCGATCGCGGCCCGGAGTTCGGGCGGTGCAGCCACCGAACGTCCCATCAAGCACGTGGAGCTGGATGCGTTGCTGGCCGTCCCGGAAGGCTATGGCGACGACATTCGGTTGCCGGATGCGTAAAGAGGGCAGTGCGGTGTGAGGACGACCGGTCGGCCAAGCGCTCCGATCGGTGGGACCTCACTTGAGCGGACAGGAAACGGGAGCAATTCGAGGCCATGGTTGCCGCCACGCCCGTCGAGCCGCTCGCACGGCTTGAGGAGGCGTTGGCTCCCCCCGATCCGCCGGATGTGTTCTCATTGCAAGATGCTGAAGCCACCCACGACAGCCGCACTCGAGCCTCGCACGATTGCCCGCGTCGCCCTGCGGAACTACAAGAGCATCGCTGCGTGCGACATCGAGCTGGCCCCGCTGTCGATACTTGTCGGGCCGAACGGCGCCGGCAAGAGTAACTTCCTCGACGCGCTGCGCTTTACCTCGCAGGCTCTCCGGTTCTCCCTCGACCATGCGATCCGCGAGCGCGGCGGCATCAATGAGGTGCGACGGCGGTCGCGAGGCCATCCCAATCACTTCGGCATCCGTCTCGATTTCCGGCTTCCCGAGTCGTCCGGCTGGTACGCATTCGAAGTCGGCGCCAAGCCGCAAGGCCGATACATCGTTCGGAAAGAGGAGTGCGTGGCGGTGTCCAAGGATCGGGATCGGTCGGGATCGTTCCGGGTCGAGAACGGACAGACGGTCGCCAGCTCGTTCGCCCACCCCCCCGGGGCCGGAAGCGACCGCCTGTACCTCATGCAGGTAGCCGGCTATCCGGCGTTCCGCCCGGTATACGATGCCTTGGCCGGGATGGGTTTCTACAACTTCCACCCCGAGCAGATCCGCGAGCTCCAGTCGCCGGACCCGGGCGATCTCCTCAAGCCGGACGGGAGCAATATCGCAAGCGTTCTGGCGAGCCTGAAGGCGGGCTCGCCCGAGAGCGCGGAGCGCATGGTCCGGTACCTCTCCAAGGTTGTCCCGGGAACGGTGGGCATGGAGCCGAAGACCGTGGGACCCAAGCTGACCTTGGAGTTTCGTCAGGAGGTGCGGGGCGACCGCCACCCATGGAGATTTCTCGCAAACAACGTATCGGACGGAACCCTGCGGGTTCTCGGGGTGCTCGTAGCGCTCTATCAGGGGTCCGGGATGGAGTCGGGAAATGCCATGCTGGTGGGCATCGAAGAGCCGGAAGGCGCCCTCCATCCCGCCGCGGCGGGGGTGCTGACGGATGTGCTTCTCGAGGCGAGCGGGCGTGTGCAGGTGGTCGTCACCAGCCATAGCGCCGACCTGCTCGATCGAGACACGATTCCACTGGAGTCGATTGTGGCCGTGGTCTCGAAGGATGGAGAGACGCGGCTCGCCCCGCTCGACGACACGGGCCGAGCAATGCTTCGGGATCACCTGTTCACGGCCGGGGAGCTGCTCCGCATCGATCAGCTCTCCCCGAACCCCGAGCTGTCGATGCCAAGGCAGTTGAACCTCTTCCGCAGCGAGGCATAATCGTTGGCGAAGATCGCCGCCATCGTCGAAGGGAACGGCGAAGTAGAAGCCGTTCCCGTACTGATTCGACGAATTGCCTTGGAGGTGGCTCCGCTTTCCCCGCCGACCGTATTGAGGCCAATCCGGATACGCCGCCATCGAATACTCAAGGAGGGCGAGCTGGAGCGGTATGTCCGCCTGGCGTCGGCTCGGGTCGAGGAAGGCGGCCGCATCCTGATCTTGCTGGATGCGAACGGCGATTGCCCGGCCGAAATCGGGCCGGCTATCCTGGAACGAGCCCGGGCGGTGGGCTCCGGCCGTCGCATCGAAGCCGTTCTCGCAAAATGCGAGCATGGCTCGGGATCACGGTCGAGCCGGTGAAGGTCAGGTCGCGAAGGTAGAACGTGCGCAGATCGAACAGGACGATGGGACCGGCGATGGCCCCCGAGCAGGTGTAGCGCCCGCCCCGTTCCAGACCGTTGATGAAGCTCGGCCAACAGGGTCCGCCGACGATGTCGGCGACGACCGTCACCCTTTCCCCGCGCAGCGCTTGGCGGAAGTCTCCCGGGGCGCGCGGCAGGATCGCGTCCGGGCCGAGACGGGCCACCTCGGCGTGCTTGGCGCCGGAGGCCATCGCGATCACCCGCGCGCTTCGACGTTTGGCAAGCTGGACCTACGCGCCCCCCACGCCGCCGCAGGCACCGGGGACGAGGACCGTGTCGCCAAGCTCCCACGTTCGCGCGGTTCAGCATGCCTTCCGCCGTTGTGCAGGAGCAGGAGAAGGTGGCCAGCTCGGCATCCGTCAGCCCGGAATCGACAATCGCCACGTTGCGCGCGTCGCACTTGGTGTACTCGGCGAAACCCCCATCGATCTCCGACCCGAAGTAGACGGCCTTGTTCATGATCGGGTTCGTCCACCCGAACCCGAAACCCCACTCTGACCCCGATTTCCCCTACCATGGATACCGATGCAAGGTGCGGGCGGGAGGAGAACCGGACACATGAAGTACGTGCTGATCACGGGCGCGGCGGGCCTCATCGGGACCGGTCTCCGGGAGAACTTCCAGGGCCGGTACCGGCTGCGGCTGAGCGACGCGCGGACGCCGGAGGGCCTCCGCGACGATGAGGAGTTCGTCAAGGCGGACCTCCGCGACTTCGAGGCGGTGCAGCGGACCGCCGAGGGGGTGGACGCGGTGGTGCACCTGGGCGGCATCGCGAGCGAGGACACCTGGGAGGCGATCCGGGACATCAACATCGACGGGACCTACAACGTCTTCGAGTCCGCCCGCCGGTCGGGAGCGAAGCGGGTGATCTACGCGAGCAGCGTGCATGCGGTGGGCTTCTATCCGCGGAGCCGGAAGATCGGCCCCGACGTGACCGTGCTCCCGGACAGTCGCTACGGGGTGAGCAAGTCGTTCGGCGAGGCGATCGGCGCCCTCTACGCGAACAAGTACGATCTCGAGGTGATGGCGGTGCGCATCGGCAACGCTTATCCGGAACCCATCGACGAGCGCCGCCTCAGCATCTGGACGAGCCACCGCGACCTCGCCCAGCTCATCGGCATCGGGCTCGACCACCCGGACCTCGCGTTCGAGATCGTGTACGGGGTCTCCGGCAACACCCGCTCCTGGTGGGACAACGCGGGGGCGGAGCGCCTCGGCTACCGGCCGGAGGACAACGCGGAGGACTGGGCGGAAACGGTCATGGCCACCGCGCCCGAGGATCCGGGCTCACCGGGGGCCGACGTCCAGGGCGGGGCGTTCGCCCGGCTCGAGAGCGGCGCCGGGCTTCCCACGGACGACAATGACGAACAGAGGGAGGAGGATCCGCCATGACCCTTCTCGCTGCCGGTCTCGCCCTCTTCGTCGTCCTGCACCTGATCCCGAGTGTTCCGCCCCTGCGCGCACGCCTCGTGGCCCGCATGGGAGAGAGGCCGTACCGCGGGCTGTTCTCGCTCGTCGCGCTCGCGAGTCTCGTGATGGCGGTATGGGGCTTCTCGGCCGCCCCGTTCGAGCCCGTGTACTCGCCCCCGAGCTGGGGCCGCCACGCGGCTCTGGGTCTGGTGCCCGTCGCACTGGCCCTGTTTGCGGCCGCCAACATGCCGACTCGCATCCGAGCCGTCGTCCGGCACCCGATGCTGCTCGGACTCCTGCTGTGGGCGCTCGCCCATCTCGCCGCGAACGGCGACCTGCGCTCGGTCGCGCTCTTCGGGACGTTCGCCGCATTCGCGGTGGTAGCGACGGTGAGCGCGGTGGCGCGCGGGAAGCGGCCGCCCGCCGACCAGGCGCCGCGCCTCGCGCTCGATGCGGCGGCGTTGGTGGCCGGCCTCGTGCTCGCCGGCCTCCTCGCATACTTTCACGCCGCGCTGTTCGGGGTGCCGGTGCTGTAGCCGCGATACCTCACCACTTTCCGTCCATGCGACCCGCTCCACGACCATGCCGACCGTACCCCCCGCCCGCCCGCGTGAGCGAAGCTCCATATTCGCGTTCGACCGTCAGGGACCGGGCAGCCACGAAGTCCGGCGTCACGTGCAAACCGGTCGGAAGGTCACGGTACCTCGCCACTCCGGAGATGTGGCATAGGGAACGCTCCGGGCCATTCTTCGAGAGGCCCGGAGAGGCCCGGAGCGGCGTTGACGATTTCCTTGGCTACCCGCCGAATTCCGAATGGGAGAGAGAACATGCTGCGCTCCGAGATCAATGCGCTGATCCGCGATGCGGAGGCCTGCTTCGAGGCGGAGCGCTTCCGGCTGCCGCCGTTCGCCGCCTGGACCCCGGAGGACTGGGCGAATCCGGCCGGCGACATCTCGGAGATCATCGACTGCGGGCTCGGCTGGGACATCACCGACTTCGGCCTCGGCGAGTACCACACCTGCGGCCTCCTCCTCTTCACGATGCGAAACGGCCGGCTCGCGAACCTCAAGGCGGGGGTCGGCAAGACCTACTGCGAGAAGGCGATCATCCTCGACCCCGGCCAGCACTGCCCGGCCCACCACCACTGGATCAAGGTGGAGGACATCATCGTCCGGGCGGGCGGCACGATGGGGGTGGAGGTGCACAATGCCGCGGAGGACGGCTCCTTCGCCGATACGGACGTCGCCCTGAGCCTCGACGGCGTGCGTCGCAAGGTGCCGGCCGGCACCACCCTCGAGCTTGCGCCCGGCGAGAGCATCACCCTCGAGCCCGGCTGCTACCACAAGCTCACCGCGCCGAGGGGCCGGGTGCTGCTCGGCGAAGTGTCGGTGGTCAACGACGATGTGAACGACAACCGCTTCCACCAGCCGGTGGGACGCTTCCCCGAGATCGAGGAGGACGAGCCTCCCTACCGCCTCCTCGTCGGCGACTACGCGGCCCGCGCCCGTACCGGCACCGGCGCCTGACGGACCTTCCGAGTCCCGCGCCGGCGCCGCGGCAGGATCATTTCACGCTGCGGCTTCGGTCCCTGGCAGGTCGATGAGATGGTCTCCTGCCTCACGTCCTTGCGTCCTGCACCCGGGCGCTGCACGAGCACACCGGCGGCGATGAGGCGGTGAGACGTTGAGGCGGTCCAGCGGCGAACCGCGACCACGGCCAGCCAGCGGCGGGCGGCGGCCAAGTACCACCGGAGCCCGACCTGCAAGTGCCGTCGTCCGGCCAGCGTGGAATGGTCCGGGCTCCAGGGCAGGATCATTTTTTGTCACGATCGGATGGCGTCGCCGGTGTGGAGTTGCCGTCTCTCGAGGTTGGTAGCGCCTCCGTGAGGCCGAAATCGGCACCTCGACAACGAAATGCTCTCCAGAATGGACCGCTGAACAGGCTTATTTCGCCCTTTGCCGGACAAAAAGCGAGTCCGGGCTCCAGAGAGACGGAAGTTGCTCCGATACGGGCGAGTCACTAGAATGAATTATAATTTCAGTGATTCGTTCCGGACAGCAAGCATGAACCAGCTCACGATTCGAGGTTTTGACGAACTGGCCAGCCGTATCCGGCAGCTCGCGAGCCAGGAAGGCATCTCATTGAATCGAGCCGTGCTGAAGCTTCTCCACCGGGGAGCCCAAGACTGATCTATTCTCGGATGTCCTTGATGGCCGCCGGACAGCGTAGCTCCTTGATGCAGAATCTCTTTCTTCAGTTGACGACGACTTCGGGCGAAGAGATCCGTGATCGACATAATTCATTGAATTTATTGGACGCAGGCGAGAAAATAAATCAGCCTTGCCGGGGAGTCGGTCTGGATGCTCCAGTGCCCACGCACGAGCGCGAGGACGAGTTCGGCGGTGGCCTGTTCGAGAGGAAGCGAGGTCAGGCCGTGCTCGGCCTTGCCGGTCTTGGCGTTTCGCCGCTCGCGCTCGATGCGAAACGCCACCGTGCGATGGGGCAGACGGGCCTCGTTGGGGTGGTCGGTGAGGTCGAGCACCCAGCCGTTTCGCTTCTCGATGCGTCCGTGTCCCTTATTTCTTGGGGGCACGTCCATCCGACGATGTACTGGTATTCCAAGTGAACCAATCGGTCGGGGCGGGTCACGCGCGCATATCAAGACTGCACCACAAGAGGGTAGGTCATGAAGGCACAAGCAGCCAAATTCCTTCAGTTCCTGAAGAACTCCGACCAGTTTGTAATCCCAATCTACCAGCGCACCTATAGCTGGACGGAACGCGAATGTGCCCAGCTCTGGGAGGACATCCAGAGGACGGGCGGCAATGACGACATTCCGGCCCACTTCACGGGGTCGATCGTCTACATCGAAAAGGGCCTCTATCAGGTGTCCAGCCAGTCGTCGCTGCTCGTCATCGACGGTCAGCAGCGCATTACGACGGTCATGCTCATCCTCGAAGCGCTGGCGAGGTACGTCGGTGACGACGAACCGGTTGACGGATTTTCCGCCAGGAAGCTGCGTAACTACTACCTCCTCAACCAAGATGAAAAGGAGGAACGTCGCTTCAAACTCCTGTTGACCCAGACGGACAAGCAGAGCCTGCTCGCCCTCATTCAACAGCAACCCGAGCCAGATGAAGCCTCGTTCCGCATTACGAAGAACTTCGAGTTCTTCGAGCAAAAGGTGCACGCCCTTGGGCCGACCGGACTCGCTCCGTTATGCCAGGGGCTTGCAAAGCTCATGATCGTAGACATCACCCTGAGTCGTGATCAGGACAATCCGCAGCTCATCTTCGAGAGCATGAATTCGACCGGCCGTGAGCTGAGCCAGGCCGACTTGATCCGCAATTTTATTCTGATGGGACTGGAGCCGAAGCATCAGACACGCCTCTACAACCAGCACTGGCGACCAATGGAGATCGCATTCGGCCAAGAGGCCTACGGCACTCACTTCAACGGCTTCATGCGTCACTACCTGACGTTCAAAATGGGCGAGATTCCGAACGTCCGTGCGGTCTACGAAGCGTTCAAGGATCACGCCCGTTCCTCGGTGGTAAAGGGTGATATGGACGCCCTCGTTGCTGATGTTCACACCTACGCCGGTTACTACTGCGCGATGGCGCTCGACAGGGAAGATGACAAGGAACTCGCACTAGCGTTCAGGGATCTTCGCGAACTGAAGGTGGATGTGGCCTTTCCCTTGCTGCTGGAACTCTACAACGACTACGCCCAGGGCCAACTCCCGAAGGACGAACTCGTGCAGGCCGTCCGGCTGGTTGAAGCCTATGTGTTTCGCCGGGCGGTCTGCGCCATCCCGACCAATTCGCACAACAGGACCTTCGCCAGCTTCGGACGAGCATTAAGGAAGGATCGAGCCATCATTCAGAGCATCCAGGCGCATCTTCTGAGTCTTCCCTACAGGATGCGGTTTCCCGGCGACGAGGAGTTCAAGCGCGAGCTGTCGACGCGTGACCTCTACAATTTTCCACGCCGTAGCTACTGGTTACGGCGTCTGGAGAACCATGATCGCAGGGAACGCGTGCCGGTGGACGAGTACACGATCGAACACATCATGCCGCAGAACAAGAACCTTCAGCCGGCGTGGCAGAGGGCTCTTGGCCCGGAGTGGGAGCGGGTGCAGGAGAGATGGCTGCATACACTCGGTAACCTGACGCTCACCGGCTACAACACCGAGTACAAAGATCGTCCGTTCTCCGAGAAGCGCGACATGCAGGGCGGTTTCAAGGAGAGCCCGCTACGTCTAAACGAGGCTCTCCGCACCCTGGATACCTGGAATGAAGACACAATCCGAGAACGTGCCGAGGAGCTGGCCGCAAAGGCCGTGCAAGTCTGGAGCCGTCCCGACGTTCTGCCGGCGGACGAACCTGTGGGGTTGCGCACGGAAACCGAATCACCTGCCGGTTACACCCTCGACGATCACGCTTATCTCGTTTCCAACAGTCCCATGCGACAGGTGTTCGAGACATTCCGCAAGGAGGTGCTGGCACTCGACTCCTGCATCAGCGAGAAGATTCTGAAGCACTACGTCGCCTACAAGGCCGAGACTAACTTCGTAGACGTGGAGCCGCAGAAGAGCCAGCTACGGCTGTCGCTCAACCTGAAGTTCCATGAACTGCACGACCCAAGGGGCTCGGCGAAGGACGTGACAAACCTCGGTCGGTTGGGCAATGGCGACGCGGAAGTCCAACTGAGTACACTGGCCGAGTTGCCGTACGTAATGGGACTTGTGCGCCAAGCCTTTGAGAAACAGATGGGAGATGGGATGTTGGAGACGTGATCGGCAGCGTGCGGTCATCCAGGTCCGGTCACCCTGAGTCGATGCCATCCAGGGTGGACGGAACCCCGATTGGGGCGCGCGAGCCGGTGACGGGGAGATTGACCGGTTGCTATGGTCTCCGGAACACCGGACGCGGTTCTGTGCTATGCGCGATGGGACTTGAACACCGTTCTGGCCAGGCCGAATTGCAACGACGGCGGAAGACCACTCAGGCCAAGAACCGTTCGAGCCGCTGCTTGCGTCGTTCCCAATCGGGCATCACTTGCTCAAGGAGCTCGAAGAAGGGAGCGCCGTGATATGGTTCAACGATTGTTGCATCCCGCGTTATTTAGTAGCGGATTTTTCGGTTTATTCCTGATCGGCCGCGGCTCGAATCGAACAAAACGCGGCTGTAGTTTACGCTGATTGCGTAGAACGGGAAATTTCCCATTTGCGGGCAGGACTCGTTTTTTGTCCGACGACGGGTGAACCGGGCCTGTTCAGCAGGTCGTTCGGGAGCGTATTTCGTCGTCCGCGTGTCGGTTCGCGCCTCATGAAGCTGCCGTCGATCGCACGGCAGGCAGATCCGCACCCGCCCCCAGCACCCGGTCACAACAAAAAAATGATACTGCATTTACGGGGGTCCGGCGTTGACATTCGTCCTGCTCGTCACCCCGCCCTTCGTCGGCGTCCATTTCCAACTCGATGCGGCGCTCACCCACGGCAATCCCCGGACGATGAGAACGCCGGGCTCTACGAGGGGATCAACCTCCGGGCGGGCCTGAAACCGACACTCACCGTCGAAGAGGGGGGATCGGCCCTGCGTGGGAATTGCTCTCCGCCCTTCCCTGCGTCGCGACGATCCTCGTACTCGTCCTCATCTCTCAGAACCGTCAGACGCAGAAGATGAACTTCCCCGCCTCGCTCGCGAAGCCTGTCCACCCGGGCCATTGACGCGTGGCGGCCGGCGTTTCGCTCCAACCGGGGCGCTGACGGCGACGGTCGGCGCTTCACTCCGCCTGAGAGAAGTCTCCGGTGGCGGGGTTCATCGTCCAGAGCTCGCAGGCCGCGATGTCGAACCAAGCGCCGTGCAGGTGGAGCCGGTTGCGGTCCTCGAGGATCGATATGCAGGGGAAAGTCCACAGGTTCGCGATCGAGTTTCGGATCGAGGCGCGTTCTAGCGCGGCCTGGCGCTCCGCCTCCGTCAGCCGGCCGGCGGCCGCAATCGCGTTCGCGGCGGGACGGAGCAGGTTCATCCACTTGTCGATGAAGTCGACCGGAGAGAGCGGTTCCGCCTCCGGGTGCAATGCCGCCCGGATGCCGCCGCAGCGCCCGTGGCCAAACACGACGACGTGCCGGACCTTGAGGCTCTGCACCGCGAACTCGAGCGCGGCGGAAGTGGAGTGACAGGCACCATCCGGCTCGCATGGGGGCACCAGATTGGCGACGTTGCGGACGACGAAGATCTCGCCCGGCGCGGCATCGAAGATGGTCTCCAGCGCCGACCGCGAATCGCAGCAGGCGACGACCATGACCTCCGGTGTCTGTCCGTGCTCGGCGAGCGAGCGATAGCGAGCGCGCTCGGGGCCGTACCGGCGGTGCCGGAAGGAACGGTAACCGTCGAGCAGCGATCCGGGGAAGTCGGTCATTGGAGTTCGGCGGCGCCTCCCATCGCGCGTGGTTCATTCATCCCGTCGGGGCGGCGGCAGATTCTCGCATCGCCCGCAGCAAGATGTTTCGCCTGGTCTCACATGCAGGGCGACCTTCCGGGATTGCTCCGATGCGACCTCCAGCTCTACCCCGAAAAAATCACCGACTTTCGTCGCGATGGCGCCA
Organism: Gammaproteobacteria bacterium; assembly: GCA_965214795.1. Taxonomy (GTDB): domain Bacteria; phylum Pseudomonadota; class Gammaproteobacteria; order HK1; family HK1; genus JAJDXW01. The sequence goes on from OZ243976.1 coordinate 685,460, forward strand.
AGATGCCCCACGATCTCATGGAGGAGTGGGCCGCACGGACCGAAAGAGCGCGTGCGCGCTGCTGAAGGCATAGTCGACACTGGCGCGTGCGCGCTGTCGAAGCGGCTTGAGGGAGTACGGTCCGCTACCGCGAGCGGATTGGCGGCCGCAGCAGGAAGTCGGTGGTTTTTCCGGGCCGGTAGTCCTCGAAGCACTCGAGCGCGATCTTCTCGCCGAACACCCGCTCGCCGAAACGGAAGGAACGGGAGCCGACGGGATGGTCTGTGACGCCGCCGTTGCCGTGCTCCTCGACCGCGGCAGGGCTCACCATACCGGCGGAGCCGGGGCCGCCGTTCACCATGCGCTGGAGAAAGCTTGAAACCACTCCTTACCCGCTCCAACACATCCGCACGGAACGACGTCGTGTTTGTGCTGCCGAACGACTCCGAGCTCGGGTTCGAGCTGCATTCGTTCGAGGTCCCCCCGGTTCATTCCCCTCAATGAGAAACCGTTAAGCTACCTGCCCGTCATCAGTCCACTGGAGGCGGCCATGTCAATCCTGATCCGAAACGCCCGAGTGCTCACGATGGACGACGAGGACACGGAGCTCCCGCGGGCGGACATCCTCGTCCGGGGCCGCCGGATCGCCGAGATGGGGCCGGACCTCGACGTTTCGAACGAAGGGCCGGACTTGCGCGTCATCCCCGCCGACCGCCTGCTCGCCATGCCGGGCCTCGTCAATGGCCACTTCCACTCCCCCGGCAACTTCCTCAAGGGCGCGACCGACGATGCGCCGCTCGAGATCTTCATGCTCTACGAGGTCCCTCCCTTCAGCGACGAGCCGCCCTCGCCGCATCTGAACCATGTGCGCACCCTGCTGGGCGCGGTCGAGATGCTGAAGCTCGGGGTGACCGCCGTTCACGACGACGCCTTCTACAACCCGCGCGCGACCGAGGAGGCCATCGACGGCCTGATGCGCGCGTACGCGGACAGCGGCATGCGCGCCGTCGTCACCATCGACCAGCCCAACGTGGTCGAGTACGAGAAGTACCCGTTTCTCTACGACCTCCTCCCGGACGAGCTCCGCCGGCGGATGGCCGAGACCCCCCGCCAGACGACCGAAGAGCTGACCGCGCTCTACACTTGGTTCATCGAGCGTTGGAACGGCGCCTGCGACGGGCGGCTCGGCACCGCCGTCTCCTGCTCGGCCCCGCAGCGCGTCACCCCGGAGTACCTGCAGATCCTCTCGGAGCTGAGCGAACGGCACCGGATCCCCTACGACATCCATATCCTCGAAACGAAGCTCCAGCGGGTTCTCGGTGAAGAGAAGCACGGAAAGTCCCTCATCCGCTACGTCCACGATGCCGGCGTCCTCACCCCGCGGATGATGGTGATCCACGCCATCTGGGTGGACGACGAAGACATCGAGCTCCTCGCCGACTCCGGCTGCACGGTGGCCCACAACCCCATCAGCAACCAGAAGATCGGGAGCGGCATCATGCCGTTCCGCCGGCTCCGGTCGGCCGGGGTCCCGATCTGCCTCGGCACCGACGAGGCATCGGTGGACGACAGCGCGAACATGTGGGGCGCGGCCAAGGCGGCCGGGCTCATCCACAAGGTCGCGGACCCGGAGTACCGGAAGTGGCCGACCGCGCCGGAGCTGCTGTGGTGCCTGACCCGGGGCGGCGCGCGCGGCATGGGGCTCTCGGATCGGGTCGGGGTCCTCGCCCCTGGCCGGGAGGCCGACCTCATCCTGGTCGATCTCAACACCATTGCGTTCACCCCGCTCAACGACCTGCGCCGGCAGCTCGTCTTCTGCGAGAACGGCTCCTCGGTGGCGATGACGATGGTCGCGGGCCGGGTCGTCTGCGAGAACGGGCGGGTGCTCACCGTCGACGAAGAGGCGCTGAAGGAGGAGGTGCGGGCGCTCGTTCCCGAGCACCGGCGCGAGCTCGCCCGGACGGCCGCCGCGGCCGCCGAGCTGAATCCCTACTACCGGGAGATGTACCTGCGGGCGGCCGCGCGCGATGTCGGCATGCACCGCTGGGCGGGGCCCATGACGCCGTGATCCGGTGGGGGCGCTGCGGGCGATGCCCCGCGGCAACCCTCGGGGCGGGGGCAGCGGCGACCCTTCGATCGGGGGGAGGTAGATTCAGGACTGGACGGCCATCGCGCCGCCCTGCCTGTTGTCTGGTTGGGCCTTCGGCCAATCCAACCTGCGAGGGATCTACGTGGGGGCCGGCGACCGTCTGGTAGGTCGGGTCAGCCGAAGGCGTAATCCGACAACGGACCGGGTAACGCAGGCTCCCTGCGGTCGGCTCGTTCGTCAAGGCATGTCCGCGCTTCGATTCCAGCTCCCGAGGCCGCCGGAGTCCGGATCGTAGAGATGGCAGGCGATGGCGTGGCCGGGGTCGACCTCGCGGAGCGGCGGCCGCCGCTTGCGGCAGGGCGCGAACACCTCCGAGCAGCTTTCCGCGTAGATGCAGCCCTCGCGCGCCGACGCGGCGGCGCGGAGCGCGCTCTCGGGGTCCTCGTCGTCGGCGAGCGTCCCCGTTCGTTCCGCCGCCCGCTCCCAGGAATCATCGCCGTCGATGCCGAGAACCGATTCGAGGAGGGTCCGCGCATAGGGATGCCGCGCGTTGCGGTAGATCTCGCTGCTCTCGCCCGCCTCGACGATGCGGCCGTGGTAGAGGACGATCATCCGGTCGGAGAAATACCGCACGAGCTCGAGGTCGTGGGCGACGAACAGGTAGGTCAGCTTCAGCGCCGCCTGCAGGTCCTTCAGCAGGTTGAGGATCTGCGCCTGGATGGACACGTCGAGAGCCGACACCGGCTCGTCGAGGAGCAGAAAGCGCGGATTGAGGGCGAGCGCCCGCGCGATCGCGATGCGCTGGCACTGGCCGCCGCTGAATTCGTGCGGATAGCGATTCGCGTGCGCCGGCTCGAGCCCCACAATGTCGAGGAGCTCGCGCACGCGGGCAGCGGCGCGCCGGGGCGCCTCGTTGAAGTTCAGGAGGGGACGGGCGATGTTCTCGGCGACCGTTCGCCGAGGGTTGAGCGAGTGCAGCGGGTCCTGGAAGACGATCTGCATGTCACGCCGATGGGGTCTCATCTCGGCCGGCGTCAGCCCGACGAGCTCGGCGCCGTCGAGACGGATCGAGCCTGCGTCGGCGGAGAGGAGATTCAGGATGAGGCGCCCCAGGGTGGTCTTGCCGGAACCCGAGCCCCCGACGCACCCGAGGGTCGCTCCGGCGGGGATGTCGAAGCTCACGTCGTCCACGGCGACGACCTCGCCGGTCTGCCGGCGAACGAGCAGCCCTTCGCGAATGGGGAAGCTCTTGCGGAGGCCCCGCACCTCGATGAGGGGCGCGGCCATGCCCGTCGCCTCAGCCATCCGAGGCCACGAGGTGGCAACGGACGAGCGAGCCGTTCTTCGCGGACCGGCGAAGGGCGGGCGCCTCGGCACGGCAGGCGGTGACCGCGAACGAGCAGCGCTCGGCGAAGCTGCATCCGGGCGGGAGGCGCGACAGATCGGGCGGCTGTCCCTTGATCTGGAACAGGCGCCGCTCCGCGTGCTCCGCTTTGGGAACGGAGTCGATGAGCACCCGCGTATAAGGGTGCTGGGGCTCCGCCAGCACCGCGTCCACCGGGCCCTCTTCCTGGATCTTCCCCGCGTACATCACGATGACGCGCGTTGCGAGCGCGCGGACGACGCCGAAGTCGTGGGTGATGAGCAGGATGGGAATACCCCGCCCGAGACAGGCGCGCTTGAGGAGGAGGAGGAGCGTGGACTGGACCAGCACGTCCAGCGCGGTGGTGGGCTCGTCCGCGATGAGGACGCGCGGCTCGCACGCGAGGGAGAGCGCGATGCCGACGCGCTGGCACATCCCCCCGCTCATCTGGTGAGGATAGGAAGCCGCGACCCGAGCGGGGTTGGGGAAGTCCACGGCGCGCAGCAGCGCGAGGACCTGCTCCGCCGCCGCCGCCTTCGAGAGCCCGGGATCGTGGCGGCGCAAGGTCTCGACCATCTGTGTCGAGACCTTGAACGACGGATTGAGGGCGGCGCGCGGGCTCTGGAAGATCATGGAAATCCGCTTGCCGCGGATCTCCTCGAGCGACCGTTCGTCGAGCGAGAGAAGGTCCTCGCCGTCCATCTCCACCGAGCCGCCCGCATAGCGGCCCGGGGGCCGGGGGACGAGCTTCATGATGGACTGGGCGGTGACGCTCTTCCCCGACCCCGACTCGCCAACGATCGCGAGGACCTCGCCGCGGCGAAGCTCGAAGCTCAGGTCGTCCACCGCCTTGACGACCCCGCCCGGCGTATCGAACCAGGTCCGAAGATTCCGGACGGACAGGACGACCTCCTCTTCCGGGGAACGGGCGCCGGAACCGTTGAGCGCGGCGGGGTCCGGACCTTCCACGCCGACCGGCGCCGCGGCCGCCAGGGCGGGCGGCGGGGCGGCAGCGGGGGCGGTCGTGGGCTCGGCAGCCGAAGCGGGCGGCGGCGCGGCCGCCGGGCTGGATTCGCCCCCGAGTCGTCCTCCACCGGCTCCCATTCGCGGCGCCTCCGGACTGCGCGGCCCGCGCTCCCGGTCAGGCAGGGAAGACCCCGGGCATCGGGGCGAAACCCGGGATCCGCCTCACTCGGTCCAGCCAGCGGCGGATCGCGGGGTAGGGCATGCGCGAGATTCCGCCCTCCTCGGAGAGAGCCACATAGGGAAAGCAGGCGACGTCGGCGACGGTCGGATGCTCCGGGCCACAGAGCCAGTCCCGGCCTTCCTGCTCGGCGAACCAGAGGTGCTCGTCGAGCACGCGGAAGAGCTCGTGCGCCCCGGCGCGTGCCCGCTCCACGTCGAGCTCGTAGGAGAGTCCGTCATGGAGCCGGGCCGCGGAGGCGGTCGCGGTGATGCCGTCGGCGAAGGCGAGCCACATCGCCATCTCTCCGAGGGTCTCCGCGTCCCCCGTCGGGTACCACCGCCCGCTCGCGTCGTGCTTCGCGGCGAGGTAGACGAGAATCGCCTGCGCGTCGCGGAGCCGGCAGCCGCCGTCCTCGATCACCGGAACCTGGCCGAGCGGGTTGATCCCGAGGAACCACGCGCGCTTGTGCTCGCGCCCGGGATGGAAGTCGATCCGGCGGGTCTCCCATTCGAGACCGAGGAAGCTCAAGAGCAGGCGGATCTTGTAGCAATTCCCGGAGAGCTCGTAGTCGTAGAGCCGGATCATGGCGGCGCGGGCGCCTCGGCCGCATCGCGCACCGCGCGGAGGCGATCGTTCTCGCGGCGAAGGACCGCGGTCCGCTCCGCCTGGGGCGGCGCCTCGGCGAGCACGCCGTGAATGACCGTCTCGGCCTCCGAGACCGGCTGGAGGGCGTACCGAATCGCGCCCGTCTGCCCGTCGACGGTGCGCAGCGTGTGCTGATCGATGACCTCGACCGCTGGGCCGTCCCGCGCCCCTCGGGCGGGGCAGTAGCAGTTGCCGGAGAGCAAGTTGTCGTAAAGCCGGATCATGGCGGAACGAGCGCCTCGGCCGCATCGCGCACCGCGCGGAGGCGCTCATTCTCGCAGCGAAGGACCGTGAGCCGCTCCGCCTGGGGCGGCGCCTCGGCGAGCACGCCGTGAATGACCGTCTCGGCCTTCGAGACCGGCTGGAGGGAGTACCGGATCGCGCCCGCTTGCCCGTCGACGGTACGCAGCGTGTACGAATCGACCACCTCGACCGGCGAGCCGTTCCGCGCCCCTCGGGCGGGGGCGCGGTGGCGGGCGATCGATTCCGCTACCGCCGCGGCCGGCGCCCGCACGTGGACGCTCCGGAGCGTGAGGGCGGGCGGCGCCGGCCCCGCCGGAGCCGGAAGAACCGGGTCTTGGTCTTCATCCTCGCCGGAAAGCCTGACCCAGACATGACCCTGGTGTTCGGCACACGAGTATGCGCGCGCCCTGACGAGAGCGGGGGGCTTCTCCCCCGGATGGGCCGGCCGCTCGATGCACCCCCCGGAGCCCGACTCGTACGTCCAGCCGTGATAGCGGCACTTGAGCGCCTTCCCGAGGTTGGTCCCGACGGAGAGCCGCACGCCGCGGTGCGGGCACCGATTCTCCCATGCGTTCACCGTGCCGTCATCCGCGCGCCAGACTGCGAGCTCCTGGCCGAGAAGGGCGGTGTGCACGATGTGGTGGGCGGCCGCCTCCTCACCGCGGCACACGGGGAACCAGCGTCGTTCAAGCCCCACGTCGGATCCCTCCCCTCTGTCCTCCGCGACCCCTCGCCCCGTCGATCCCATCGCCCCCCGATCCTATCGACCCCCCGATCCTATCGACCCCGTCGACCGCCGAATCGCATCCTCGTCCTCGGCCAAGAGGCCGAGATCCCTCCGCTTCCATCCACCCCCTGAGCCGGCTCGGCCCCTTCGCCCCTCGACCTCCGGCAGCCGCGGCCGCTCAAGCGGCGGCGGGCCGGGAGCGCGCCGTAAGTCACCCCCTGCGCGCTGAGCCAGCGGCGATAGGCGAGGGACGACGCATCGGAGCGGGCGGGGATCTCCGCCCGGGGGTCGAGGGGCAGGCGCTTCGGAAACTGGTTCTCGAGGATCGGCTCGTCCTGGCCGAAGATGAGCTGCTGGAACCAGCGCAGGGCTTCTTCGTCGATCTCGTGCGGGAGGTAGGCGAGGCAGGGGTGCGCGACGCACCGTTCCTCGTCCACCGGCTGCACGAGCAGCACGATGAAGTCCCGGCGCTCGGGCTCGATCGGGTTGCTCTTGTACAGGCACACCGTGTAAGGGCGGCAGAACTTGTACTCGTAGTCGATACATCATGCCCCCGTCGGCGCTCGGCGAGGCGAGGGGTTGAAAGAAGCGGCACTGCGTCGCGAGGACCTCGTTCTCCTCGGTGACCGTGACCTGGTAGGGCTCCACCTCCGTGTACGGCTCGGCGCCGAGGTAGTCGGTATGGACGAAGGGGAAGTGCCCCATGTCGAGGAAGTTCTCGACCGCGCGGAGCCCCGACACGCGGACGGCGATCGACCCTCCGGTCGCGAAGATGCGATCTTCCTCGTGACACTCGGGGAAGTGGACGATGTCGCGGGAGGGCTCTCCGAGCGACGCAAAGACGTGGCCGTATCGGATGCGGGCGGGGAGAAGGGCGTCCGTATCGCACCGGACGACCCGCACCTCACCGGCCCCGGCCTCACCGCAGTTCCGCGCCTCGCTGCGGCCGCCGAGCCGCTCAAGGTCGGCATCGTCTACGTCTCGCCGATCTCCGAGCCGGTCACCGGCAACGGGTACGATCGTTCCGAGGGCATCACATCACAGTCCCGGTACACCTTATTCCGGCCCTCGGACTGTCCAGACAACCCGGACCACCTCAGGTGGAGGCCGGAGCATGAGTCCGGACGAACGGCTGGCGATGATGATGGCAGACCCGGACCTGATCCGGGACATCCGCGACCGTATCCATCCACGAGCACCTGACGCCTACGGATTCGGTGACGGTGACGGTGCTGCGAGCGAACCCGGAGTCCGAACCTCGAAGCCGGTGGGACCGCTACCGAGCGCGGCGAGCAAGAGCCTTCCGCGAGAGCCTGCCCGAGTCCGTGCAGGGGACGGTGCAGTGAGTCAATCGGCGGCGCTACCGGGCTGTGCCGCGAGGTGGCCTTCGACCCGCGACTGGCGTTCGGCGAAACGCAGCATCTCCGTGCGGAACGTATCCATCGCGGTCCGGAACTCGCGCATGTCCGCATCGTGCCGAGCGTCGGAGGCACGTCGATCCGCATCGATCCGCGCGGTCTCGCCCTTGATGAGGCGCGCGAGCGCGATTACGACCGCGACGCCGGTGAAGACGATGGTGAAGATGATGGTGAGGGCGTCAATGTCCATGCCGGGCCCCCGCGCATGCTCCGACAGGATGAGCCATCCGAGCACAACCCCGACCCCGACCACGGTGAAGACGATGATGACGGTCGATCTGTTCATGTCGGCAGCCGTACCCTACCAGACGCCCACCTTCCAGTCGTGCCGGGGCCGGTCTTGGCGTGGCGCGGATCAGGCAGGGCAATGCGAGCCAAGGCCGGGCCGGGCGAGGCGTGGCAGGGACATCCCGGCGAGGCTAGGTCTGGCGCGCCGCGGCCGGGCGAGGCAGGGCAGGGCGAGGCAGGGATGAGGAGAAGTCCCCGGTGGCGGGGTCCATCGTCCAGAGCTCGCCGTCCGCGATGTCGAACCAGGCACCGTGCAGGTGGAGCCGGTTGCGGTCCTCGAGGATCGAGACGCAGGGGAAGGTCCGCAGGTTGGCGATCGAATTGCGGATCGAGGCGCGTTCGAGGGCGGTCTGGCGCTCCGCCTCCGTCAGCCGGCCGCCGGCCGCAATCGCGTTCGCGGCCGGCCGGAGCAGGCTCATCCACTTACCGATGAAGTCCCCCGGCGACAGCGGCTCCGCGGGTGGGTGCAGTGCCGCCCGGATGCCGCCGCAGCGCCCGTGCCCGAGTACGACGATGTGCCGGACCTTGAGGCTCTGCACGGCGAACTCGAGCGCGGCGGAGGTGGAGTGACAGGCGCCGTCCGGCTCGTAGGGGGGCACCAGGTTCGCGACGTTGCGGACGACGAAGATCTCGCCCGGCGCGGCACTGAAGATGGTCTCCGGCGCGGACCGCGAGTCGCAGCAGGCAATGACCATGACCTCCGGCGTTTGCCCGTGCTCGGCGAGCGCGCGGTACCGCTCGCGCTCGGGCTCGTACCGGCTGTCGTGGAAAGCACGGTGGCCGTCGAGAAGCGAGCGGGGGAAATCAGTCATCGGCGCTCTCGCAACAGAAGCTGGCGAGCTTTCCGGGCCAGGCTCAGGGCAGCCCGAGCTCGTTCGCGAAGGTTCGGAACGGGAGAACGCGCGTGCCGTTCGCGACGTAGTCCCGCTCTCCAAGATGGACCTGGTAGAAGTCGGGGATCGGCGTTCTCTGCCGGAAGTAGGCGATCGCGGGACTCGGCGACCACTCTCCCGACTTGCACTCCACGGCGAAGAGCGGCTCGCTGTCGCGGATGACGACGAAGTCCACCTCGCGGCGATCGGTGTCCCGCACGAACCTGAGTTCCATTCGATGGCCCTCGGTATCCTCCAGATGATGACAGTACTTCAGCAGGTGGCAGGCGACCAGGTTCTCGAACCGCTCGCCCTTCCCCGGTGTCTGCGACCAGTCCCAGAGATAGAGCTTGCGCTCCTTCTTGCGCCGGAGGTCGTCTTCGATCGGAGCCGAGAGGTAGCGGTGGAGCGTCTTCGGCCTTCGTGCCATGGAGGGGCAATCGCCTCTCGCGTTCGGCGGTGTGAGCATCGTAAGGATAACTCTGAATTACTCATGAGTAAAATCGGCTATACACGAAAACACGCGGGCATCCTCCCGTGTCGCACCGCCGGTCGCGGCAGCGCCGTTGCGCGGATGTCGTCGCGCGGATCTCCCATCCCTGCCAGTGGCGAGCGTATGATTACGGTAGGAGGAGCGCTCGGGCGCGACCGGAGAGAGACATGCGAAACGACACTGTCGAGTTGAGACCGCTCACCCGCCACATCGGTGCCGAAGTACGCGGCGTGAATCTGCGCGAACCGCTCGACGACGAGACCTTCCGCACGCTGCACGCAGGTTTCCTCGAGCACCTCGTCCTCTTCTTCCGCGATCAGGACATCACCCACGACCAGCACGTAGCGTTTGGCCGCCGCTTCGGCGAGCTGCACATCCACCCTTCCGCACCGTGCGTGGACGGACGTACGGAACTCATGAAGATCCACGCCGACGCGACGTCACCCTTCGCCGAGGGTACGGCCTGGCATTCCGACGTGAGCTGCGACGAAGAACCCCCGATGGCAAGCATCCTGCATCTGACGACGGTGCCGTCCGTCGGCGGAGACACGCTGTTCGCGAGCATGTACGCGGCCTACGATGCGCTTTCCGACGCCATGAAGAGCCTCCTCGCCCCGCTGGAAGCGCTGCACACCGCCGACGTGCATCGCGGCCGCTACGAGCCGGTCGGCGGCGGTCTTCGTCGGGAGAAGCACCCGGAAGCGATACATCCGGTGATTCGCACTCACCCCGAAACCGGCCGCAAGCTCATCTTCGTGAACGATCCCTTCACGCAGAGCATCGTGGGGATGAAGAAGGCGGAGAGCGACGCACTGCTCCGGTTTCTCTATGCCCACAACGCCAATCCGCAGTTTCAGTGCCGATTCCGGTGGCGGAAGAACTCGATCGCCATGTGGGACAATCGCTGCACGCAGCACCATGCCACGTGGGACTACTACCCCGAGACGAGAAGCGGGGTGCGGGTCACCATCAAGGGCGACCGCCCGTATCACTGACCGCGCGCTTCGCCCCGGGGGAGCCCCCCGACCCGGGAGACGGTTCGGGCGTCGTCAGCGCCGGCTCCGAGGCGGGCGGCAGTCTGCGGAAACAGAGCCGCCGCTCGGGTCCCCCATCCAACCCGCATCGACTCCTTCAACCAAGCTTCCCGGTCTTCGTCCTTTGCCAATCCCGCCTGCGCGTGTGTCGGTCATCCTCGTCACCTGCTCCGACCGCAGCCGGACTTCCGCATCTTCGCCCGCGCCGATGTACAGCGTGACGAATACCGTCTTCGCCGCAATCTCGCGGATCATGCAGCTTCGATTCGCCGTTCCGTCGGGGAAGATCGTCTGAAGCCGTTCATGGATATCCGGGACCCGCAACAGCGGCGGCAATGCCATCACTCGACCCCGCCGACCTGCCGACACACGGACGCTCCACCGCGCGTTCCAGGGTCTCGCGCTTCGCCCGCGTCCTCACCAGCCGCTCAATCTCCCTCATGTCTTCCGGTGGCGGCAGCGGCAGCGCTTCCGGTTCACAGGCCGACACGGCCACGCTGCCGTTGATGCACCGGGAGACCTCCGTGCCGCAGGAGCATCCGCCGGGGCACGTGCAGGCCGATTTCGGCCAAACATGAGCGGTCATCAACGAATCTACCCGTTGGGCCCAGGCCCGCCTTGCAGTCGTTTGCCCGTTCGGGAGTCGAACAGGTGGGCGCGCGCGGCTTCCGGGACCAACGCGACCGAATCGCCGGGTACCAGATCCAGCCTCTCGGTGGAAATCACTCGCACGATGTGGCCACCTATATCGGCGTGCAAGTGCGTTTCGAAGCCAGCCGGCTCGACAAGCGTTACCGTAGCGGGAAGTCCGGCTTGCCGCTCTCCAATTGCGAGGTGCTCCGGCCTCAAGCCGTAGACGACTTCCGCACCCGGCCTCACGGCGATGCCCGGAGAAATTGGCAAGGTCAGATTATCACCGACATCGATCACGGGGCCCGCTTCACCTTCCATGATCGTGCCCCTGATGAGGTTCATGGCCGGCGAACCAAGAAACTCGGCCACGAACACGGTCGCCGGACGATCGTAGAGTTCCAGGGGCGGGCCCAACTGCTCGATCCGGCCATCGTTCATGACGACGACAAGATCGGCCATGGTCATGGCTTCGACCTGGTCGTGGGTGACGTAGATCGTCGTGCTCTTGAGTCGCTGGTGAAGCGCCTTGATCTCGGCGCGCATCTCGACCCGCAGCTTCGCATCCAGGTTCGAGAGCGGTTCGTCGAACAGGAACAATTCCGGCTCCCGGACGAGAGCCCGGCCCATCGCTACCCTCTGCCGCTGGCCGCCCGAGAGCTGAGCGGGGAAGCGCTCGAGGAGGGAATCAAGATACAAAATACCGGCGGCCCTTTCGATCCGGGACTGCTTCACGGTCTTGGGCGCCTTGGCCATCTCGAGGCTGAAGGAGAGGTTCTCCCGAACCGTCATGTGGGGATAGAGCGCATACGATTGGAACACCATGGCGATCCCGCGGTCCTTTGCGGGGACCCGATTGACGACCCGCCCGTCCATGACGATTGAACCGGACGTCACTGATTCAAGGCCGGCAATCAAGCGCAGCAAGGTCGACTTGCCGCAGCCGGAGGGACCTACCAGGACAACGAAAGCGTGTTGCTCGATTGCCAGTTCAATCCCATGCAGGACTTCCAGCGGGCCAAAGCTCTTTCGAAGGTCGCGGAGCTCCACGAGCGGCGTGCTCATTGAACAGGTCCTGAGTGTTGACTTCCCGGTACGGCGGTTGACATCCTGATCTTCCTCATACTACTTCACCGCCCCCGACACGATGCTGTCGACCACCCGTCGTTCGAGCAGGAGGTACACGATCAGGAGCGGGAGAACGGTCAGGACCGTGAAGGCATTGTAGACCGCATAGTCCTGCACGCCCATGGAGTCCTTGAGCATGTAGAGCTGATAGGGGAGGGTTCGCATCGAGGTCTCGTTGATCAGCGCCAAGACGAACGCAAATTCGTTCCACGCTTCGCGGATGCACAGAACCCCTGCGGTAACGACGCCAGGCCAGGCAATCGGCAATATGACTCGCCTCAACCGGTTCCACATATTGGCGCCGTCCATCGTGGCCGATTCTTCAATCTCCTTGGGGATCGCCGCAAAGAATCCGACCAGGATCCATGTGGACAGCGGAATCGCACTCGCGGTATACGTGATGAAAAGCACCCAGTACGTATTGACGAGACCGAGATCGCTCATCAGACTGTTGAGCGGCACAATCAGACTGACGCGAGGAATGATGCGGGGCACGAGATAGAGCAGAAGCAGGATGTGCCGGAATCGGAAGGCATAGCGGGCAAAGCCGTAGGCGGCGAGTATGCTGAGCGCCAATGGCACGATGGTTGCGACCACGGTAACCAGGAAGCTGTTGAACAGCCAGGAGTCGAAACCGCGCATCGACAATACCGTTCGATAGCCGTCGAGGTTCGGATTGGCCGGCAACAACGTATTCGACTCATAGATCTCCAGCGGCTCCTTCAAGGACGACAGCACCGCCCAAAGAATCGGCACCGTCGTCCAGATGACGAGGATCGCCAGCGGAATGCCAATCAGGATGAAGCGACCCAGACGGTAACGAAGGCCGGCGGCGAATCCGCCGCCTTCGTGCGACGGATCCGGACCGGGTTCTGCCCTGCTCACCATCGCGAACATCCCGTCATGGTCCCGGTCGCGCGGTGAATGTTCATTTCACGACCTTGTAGCGACGATCGCCGTAGACGAAGAACCTCAGATAAACGAGGCTCAAGATGGTGTTGAAGGCCAGCAGCATCACCATCAGGACGGAGCCCTGGCCGAAATCGAGCTCGAGGAACGCGATCTGATACATATAGACCGATATCAGCTCGGTAGCGCGTCCCGGCCCCCCCGCCGTCAACGCCAGAATGATATCGAACGTGCTGAAGCTGATGTACGAGACCCAGATGAGGCTGACGCCCATCATCGGCTTGATCAGCGGCAGCGTGATCCTGCGGAAGGTGTGCAGGCCGGACGAACCATCGAGCTTGGCGGCCTCGTAGATGTCCTTGTCGACGGTCTGGAGGCCGCCGAGCAGAATCAGGGTCGCAAACGGCACCATGAACCAGGCATTGGCAAGGATGGCTACGGTGAAGGCAAGGACCGGATTGCCGAGCCAGGACGGCGCTTCCAGACCGAACCCGATCAGAACCTGGTTCACGAATCCACCGCTCGTCGTGAAGATGAACCGGAACATGACGGCCGCGGCAATGCCGGAGACGAAGTACGGAACGAGGCTGAGCCCACGGAAGAAACGGCGGCCGAAACCGACGTGGTAGAGCGTCAATGCGAACATCATCGACATGGTTATGCCGAAGGCAATGGACAGAACAACGAAGGCGAGCGTTCTCCACAACGAGTTCTGAAACCGGGGATTATGGAAGATTGCAATATAGTTCTTCAGGCCGACGAACGTCTTGTTGAGGAACATGTCGGTTTCGTTCAACGACAGCACGAAGCCGCCGGCTACCGCGTAGCCCAGAACCCCCAAGACGAGGACGAGGCCCGGAATGACCAGAAGGTATGGTACCAGCCGCTTGCCGATCTCCGAGACCCGCTCTCCAGCCGTCATGATCTCCGGATTGTGGAGAGTCGCGTTCATCCGGTCGAAGTCTCGTGCGCCGTCACCGAAGGGATGCGACCCTCTCGACTCCCGAGAGCGGGCCGCATCCCGTCCGGTAACCCGGCCGCCTTGCCTTGTCAGAGGCCAGCCGCGTCGTTCAGCGCTTGCTGGAATTCCGCGGCCAGATCCGCAGGATCGGCACCCGGATTGGCTACCATTGCGCTGCGCAGCTCCTTCAGGACGTCATAGATCTGGATCACGCGAGTCGGGTGGGTCGGCAGCGAGATCAGATTGGAGGCAATCGGCACAACGTCGACCGCCCAGGGTTTGGCGGCCAGGTATTCCGGGTCCTCGGCAACGGCGATATTGGTCGTTGGCTGATAGCGGATAGCGACCTGCTTGGCGATTTCCGGCCGTGCCAGGTATTCGAGAACCAGCAGCGCCGCCTCTTCATCCTCGTTGGCCGTGGTCACGATGAATGGAAACGCGAATCCGGACTGGACCTGCGGCTCCGTCTGTCCTGGACGTGTTGGAAGCCTTTCGAACGACCACTTCCCGTCTTCATACGGCATCTGCTTGTGGACTTCGACATAGATGTGCTCGCCCTCGTTCATCATGCCGGCTCTCTCGCCGATGAAGGCTGCGCGCATCTGCCCGGAATCCCACGACGGCGTATCCGGATGAGCACTGCCCTCGTTCAACAAGGTCTGATAGAAACTGATCCATTCAATGCCTGTTTCAGTGTCGATCTGAGGGACCCCGTCGACGATCTGTCCGCCCATGGAGAGGAACAGCGGCAGCTCCCATACCGTACTGTGGCAACATCCAATCAGGCTGAAACCCAACCGACCGTCGCCCGTTGCGGCGATCTTGCGTGCGGCCTCGAGTACCCGGTCGGTCGTTTCCAGTGGCGGCGTGATACCTGCCTCTTCAAGCCAGTCGGTACGGTAGGTGAGGTAGATCGACTGGGCGAACAAGGCTGCACCGTAGATATTGCCTTTGGAATCGGAAGCGCCCTCCCAGGCCAGCGGCGCAAGCTGCCCGTAGGTCTCCGGGAAGCGCTCCTTGAATTCCTCGATTCTGTCGGTGAAGTTCTTGACCACCTTGTTGATGGCAAGCTGTTCGACGTCGCGGGAGTGAATCTGTACGATGTCGGGCGCATTGCCCGACCTCATCGCGAGGATGAGCTGCGCATTCACGTCTTCCAGCCGGATCACTTCATAGTCGACGTTGATATCCGGGTAATCGGAATTGAACGTCGCGAATCGATCGTCGGGGATAAAGTTCTCCCGTCCGAACCAGACCTTGATCGATCGCTCCTCTGCGTTGGCCGGGATAGCAAGGAATCCGAATGCCATGGTGCCGGACAAGATGGCACCGGACAGCGCGATTCCGAAAAACTTCTTGATGCCCATTTGCATTTCCTCCTGTTAATCGTCATTTCCTGATGCTGGTGGCAGCATTCCGAATGACCCCGCGACAGGCCGTTGCGTGCTTGTCGCCGGATGGCGTTCGCGGCTCTTCATTCGAGGTGAGTGTTGCCGGTTGGTCGATAGACACTCCTTCATCGCTTGCTGCACCGCCGGGGTCGAAATCGCCTCGAGATCGTGACCCGACGTCCCGATGCTACCGCAGCTGCGCTTGCGCAGCAACCGGCTGCCTTGTGCCCGCAGCCTTGTCCTGTGAGAAACGGGCCTGAAAAGGGCGCGTGATTCCGGCGTGGCGTGAACCCGGAGTCGGTCGCAAGCGCGACCTCATCAGGAGATCGTCGTGGTGTGGAAGGCCCATCGGCGTGCGCAAGACCCATCGGGGGCGGACCGTTGAGCAGGTTCGCGCCTTTGTGGACGGCGGCGGCGGGCTGGCCGTTCGGGTCGTCGAGCGCACCGTGGCCTGCGACTTCATCACCGGGACGTCGAGCCGGTTCGGGCATGCTCGGCTGAGCCGAGCGGACCGAGATGTCGTTCGCCGGTTCCTGACCCGGGTCACGGCGTTGTGCCGGGCCCGAACCATCCTCCTCATCACCCGGATGTCGCGCCACCTTACGTGGGCGCGACCGTCGCGGCCGCCAATCCAGTCGCCCATCTCCGGAACGCCCTCACCGCGGACATGGTCGACCGACACTCCATTGTCCGCATGGGTGTCCGCCCAGAGCGACAGGATCCGGCTCGGATTCGGATGATCGGGGAACCGGGCCATCCGAGATGTATCGGCCGCGCCGGAACCCTCTCCACCGACTGCCGGATGGCCGAGTCCTCGCCGGGGGCGAATCGCATCGCCATTCGTCCCGGTTCCGGACCGCATCGCAGCCGCGCCAACGAGGCCGATCCACGCTATCGTGATGAGAAATGCGGGCTGGAGACCAACCCGCATGAAGAATGCTTTCGGCGGGCGGTAAGACCCTCAGCCGGTTGAATCATGGCGAGGACGAGAAGCAACTCGGAGACATGTTGTGAATGGATCGTAAAGATGCAGTAAAACTGGTACACTTGGAGTGAACATCGTCGAAAGGACGGCTTGTGCCGAGTTCCCGTACCCTCGAGGCCATGTCTCTTGCCGCCCATGAGTTGGCGGTACGGTCCTTGCCTTCGTGTGGTGGACGAGGGGTCTCCTCGTATCAGTTGAGCGGGGCGTGAAGAGCCGGGATGGACGTATTCGACCTCAGAAGAAATCTCGTCTCCGACTACCGGGAGTACACCCGGAGCTTCATCAAGATTCGCGACCCGCGGATCAACGGGTTCGTTGACGACACACTCGACGCTGAAGGGTTCTGGCCGGAACCGCTCCTGCAGCTCAACCCGACGTTCCGGCCCGGGGGAACGATCGATGACTTGGTGGAGCAGGGGATCCTCCACCCGGAATGCTCGCGGATATTCCGGATCGACAAGTCCGACACCGATCATCGTGGCCGGCAACTCATCCTGCATCAGCACCAGCGCGAGGCGATCCTCAAGGCGAAGGAAGGCCGCGCCTACCTCCTGACTACCGGCACCGGCTCCGGAAAGAGCCTCGCCTACATCGTGCCGATCGTGGACCACGTGCTCCGCAGCGGGTCCGGCCGCGGCATCCAGGCCATGGTCGTCTACCCGATGAACGCCCTCGCCAACAGCCAGAACGAGGAGCTCGGCAAGTTCATCCACAAGGGCTACCCGGAAGGCGGGTGCCCGGTTCGCTTCGCCCGCTACACGGGGCAGGAGAAGGGCGACGCTCGCGATGCCATCCGGTCCGACCCACCCGACGTGCTGCTCACCAATTACATGATGCTGGAGCTTCTGCTAACACGAAGCGAGGACCGGGAGCTGGTGAGAGCGGCCAAGGGGCTCAGGTTCCTCGTCTTTGACGAGCTGCATACCTATCGCGGGCGCCAGGGCGCCGACATCGCGATGCTCATTCGCCGCTGCCGCCACGCCTTTGGCAACGACATCCTCTGCGTCGGCACTTCCGCCACCATGGCGAGCGGCGGAAGCAGCGAGGAACAGAATCTCGAAGTGGCGAGAGTGTCGCAGTCCCTGTTCGGCGTGGCCTTTACGCCGGAGCAGATCGTCGGCGAAACACTTGAGCGTGCGACGCCGGAGATCGACCTCGAAGACCCTCCGGTCCGAGACCGCATCTGCGGGGCCGTCACGTCGGGCACAGCACCCCCCACCGACTACGACGAATTCCGCAGCCACCCCCTCGCATCCTGGATCGAGTCGACGTTCGGGGTGCGTGAAGAGGACGGCACGGGCAGGCTCCTCAGACAGGTGCCGCGCCGGCTGGCAGGCGACCCGGTGGAGACCCGGCCAAGTGCCGCGGCGGAGCTCTCGGATCTCATAGATGGCGAATCCGATCGATGCGCCGAGGTGCTCCGGGAATGGTTGCTTCGGGGGTCGAGCCTGCGCCGGACCGAGTCCAACCGCTTCCCCATCTTCGCGTTCCGGCTCCATCAGTTCCTTACCCGCGGCGATACCGTCTGGGCGTCGCTCGAACCCGAGGCAAGCCGTCATCTGGAGATCGCGAAGAAAGCGGCCGCACCGGGCGATCTGCACAAACCGCTGTACCCGCTCGTCTTCTGCCGCCGTTGCGGGACCGAGTACTACCGCGTGCGGATCCTCGAGGAGGACCACAATTCGGTGCTGCTTCCCCGCGAGGACCGCCGCGACGCCGGCAGCGATGGCGGTGAAGACGGGTACCTCCATCTCTCGGAAGAACACCCCTGGCCGCGTGCCGATGGTTCCGAACTCCTCGACCGCCTGCCGGACGCCTTCAAGGAGACCAATGAAGGAGGCGTGGAGCGGGTCCGACCCGGTGCCCGCAAGAATGTTCCTCGGCCGGTCTTCGTCGACTCCGCGGGACGGATCGTGCCGGAGGGAGAAGGAGTGCCGGCCGCCCTCATCCGGGGGAGTTTCCTGTTCTGTCTGGAATCGTCCTGCCGCGTCGCCTACACGAGAAGCCAGCGCTCCGAGCGCTTCAAGCTGGCAACGCTGGGGGTGGACAATCGAAGTACGGCCACCACGATTCTCGCGCTGCGCTCGCTCATCGAACTTCAGGGCGACCAGAGTCTCAGCCCCGAAGCGCGGAAGCTCCTCAGCTTCACCGACAACCGCCAGGACGCCTCCCTCCAGGCGGGTCATTTCAACGATTTCGCGCAAGTAGCCCTGCTGCGGTCGGCGCTGTACAGGGCTTGCGGGCGCTCGCAGCCACAAGGGCTCCGCCACGGCGACCTGTCCCGCGCCGTCTTCGAGGCCCTGAACCCGCGATTCGACGATTTCGCGGCGGACCCCGCAGTACGCGGCCCGGCCAGACAGAGCACGCAGGATGCCTTGCGGCGGGTGCTCGAGTACTTCCTTTACCGCGATCTCGAACGTGGGTGGCGAGTGACGGCACCCAACCTGGAAGACTGTGCGCTACTGCGTTTCGAGTACGAGGGACTCCACGGGAGCGACGGCCTGCTCGCAGAGGAAGAGCTGTGGGAGACCGGGTTCACCGTACGCGAAGGTCGCGGGCGAGAACGATTCGTAGCAGTCCCGGCCGCGCTTCGCCTTGCACCGTCCGAGCTTCGCGAAGAGGTCGTCCGGACCCTTCTGGATGCCCTTCGGCGCAACCTTGCCGTAAAGGTCGACGTCCTCGATCCGAAGCGGCAGCACGACCTCGTCGAGCAAACGAAGCCGCGTCTCCTGGAAGGCACGGCCTGGTTTCTGGAGAACGAGAGGGAATTGACCAGCTCCGTCGTCGCGTGGCCGCGCTCGCGAAAGAGGAACGAACGGAGAAACGACTACTTCGTCTCGTCGTATGGTGCCTTCGGGCAGTACGTCAGGCGCACCCTTTCTCCGCACCGCCCCTGTGCGCAATCCTTCGGGCGGCCGGAAACCGATGACGTCATTCGATTCCTGTTTCTCGCTCTCAAGCGTTACGGCATCGTCGAGCAGGTTCGACGCGACCGCGACGGCAATGATCCGGGCTACCAGCTCAATGCCGACGCGCTGCGATGGCTGCCCGGCGATGGCGAGGACCGCCCGGTCGACCGCACCCGCTTGCTGGAAGAAGGCGAGCTTCCGGCGGAGGTGAACCGCTACTTCGTGGAGTGCTACCGGGGTTTCGTGGACCTCGAGTGCTCGCTCGAAGCGCGCGAGCATACCGCCCAGGTGACGACGGAAGATCGCCAGGAACGAGAGCAGCGCTTCCGGGAAGGAGACCTGCCGCTCCTCTTCTGTTCGCCCACCATGGAGCTCGGTGTCGACATCGCCCAGCTCAACTTCGTCAACCTGCGGAACGTCCCGCCCACACCGGCCAACTACGCGCAGCGCAGCGGACGGGCCGGGCGCGGCGGACAGCCCGCCCTCGTATTCACCTACTGTGCGGGACGGAGCCCCCATGATCAGTACTTCTATCGCGAACCCACCCGGATGGTCGCGGGGGCGGTGGCGCCCCCGCGCATCGATCTCCGGAACCGCGACCTGATCCGCTCTCACGTCCACGCGATCTGGATGGAAGCGGCGAGGCCGGACCTCGGCAGAACGTTGACGGCGGTCCTCGACCTCGACTCGACGAGCGGAGAACGGCTGGCGCTCCCGGTGAAGGCGGCGCTCGGTGACGAGCTGCGCAATTCGATTCATCGCCGCATCGCGAGGACCAGGGCGGAAGCGGTGCTCGCGGAAGTCCGATCGGAGCTGGACGACACGGCCTGGTTCCATGACGGTTGGGTGGACGAGGTGCTCGGGCAAGTGGAACGGAGCTTCAATGCTGCCTGTGATCGGTGGCGCGCCCTCTATCGCGCGGCCGTTCGCCAGCGCGCGCTCCACCACGCCATCATCGGCGACCATTCCCGGCCGGAGGGTGAACGCAACCATTCCCGCCGGCTGCGCGCCCAGGCCGAGAGCCAGATCCGCCTCCTCACCGAGGCGGAAGGGATCTACGAAGGAGATTTCTACTCGTATCGGTATTTCGCAACGGAGGGTTTCCTTCCCGGCTACAACTTCCCCCGGCTCCCGATCTCCGCCTACGTGCCCGGCCGGCGCGGGCGCACAGGACGCGACGAGTACATCTCGCGCCCGCGCTTTCTCGCCATTTCGGAGTTCGGCCCCCGCGCGCTCGTCTATCACGAGGGCGCACGGTATCGGGTATACAAGGTCAATCTCGATTTCGGCTCCGAGACGATCGAGGATACACACCAGCTCACGACCGAGACCATGAAGCGCTGTTCGCGATGCGGATACGCGCACCTCGAAGTGGGCAAGCTCAACTTGGCGGAGGCGGAAGTGTGCGCCCGCTGCGACGCCGCGCTGGATGCGTCGTCTCGCATTGACGGGCTGGTTCAGTTGCAGAACGTCAGCCTCTCGCTCGCCCAGCGGATCACCTGCGATGAAGAGGAACGACAACGCTTCGGATACAACCTCGTGACCGCGTATCGGTTCCCGGAGGTGAACGGCACGCAGGACCGCAAGGATGCCGAGATCCAATGCGGCGGCGAGCTTGTGCTCTCGCTCAGCTACGGCGACGCCACCGACCTCTACCGGGTCAACCTCGGCTGGGCGCATCAGGACGAAGGCCAACCGAGGGGCTTCAATCTGGACGTCGAAAGAGGCTACTGGTCACGCAATCAGGCCGACGCGACCGATCGGGACGATGCGGCGACCGAAGGGCGCGTCCTGCGCGTGGTGCCGTTCGTCAGGGACACCAAGAATGCCCTGGTCATGCGTTTCGAGCCGACCCGCTCCGGCCCCGAGATCGCGAGCCTCCAGGCGGCGTTCAAGCAGGCGATTCAGCAGCATTTCCAGCTCGAGCCGCGTGAGCTTGCGTGCGAACCGATGCCCTCGCCACGAATCCGCCGGGAGGTCTTCTTCCATGAGGTGTCGGAAGGTGGCGCCGGAGTCCTCCGCCGACTCGTCGAAGATCCGCAGGTGCTGCCCTCTCTCGCGCGGCGAGCGCTCGCAATCTGCCACTACGACCCCGATACGCTCGACGACCGCGCGGCCGACCGCTGCGGCAAGGCATGCTACGAATGCCTGCTCGACTACGGGAACCAACCGGACCACAAGGAAGTGGACCGCACTCTGATTCGGGACTTCCTCGCCGAGCTCGCCAAGGCCGAGTGCCGTCCCGCGGGCGGCGTGGGTTCCCGCTCCGAACGCGTGGCAGTGTTGCGCAAGCGCTGCGACAGCCGCCTCGAGGAACGCTGGCTCGACCGCGTCGACACCCTTGGGCTGCGGCTGCCAAGCGATGCGCAGTACAGGATTCCCGGCTACCCTACCCAACCCGATTTCTTCTACCGGGAGGCATTCGTAGCGATCTACGTCGACGGGCCGCCACATGACACGCCGGACAAGATCTGCGAAGATGAAGCCACCACCAAGGCCCTGATGGAGATGGGATACGTTGTGCTCCGATTCCACCACGAAGCCGACTGGCTCGCCATCTTTCGCCGTCATCCGGACGTTTTCGGTGCCCTCGGTGAGTAGACAGCACCGCGCCACGCCGCGCCGCGCGCGCTCCACCTGCACGAAGCTCCGGCCGGACGGTTCGGATCGGGAGTGAGGCATGCCATGGCGGAAGTAAATCTCGTGCCGAATCCCGACGCGGGACCGAAAGAAGAGGACGGCTTGGAGGTCGAGTCCGAAGACAACAGTGAGATCAAGCGGCCCTTCGATCCCGAGAGGATCAAGGTCCGCACCATCAATGTCGTCGTCGACCAGATTGTTGCGCGGATCGATCACAAAGAGATCGATCTGGCTCCAGAGTTCCAGCGGACGGCCGGAATATGGAACGAACAAAGCAAGAGCCGGCTTATCGAATCGCTTCTGCTGCGTATTCCGATACCCGTCTTCTATGTCGCTGCGGATGAGAACGAAACTTGGTCGGTCGTCGACGGATTGCAGCGGACCTCTACCATCTACGACTACATGAAGGGTCAATTCAGCCTGTCCCGGCTCGAATATCTCGACAGTTTGAATGGTCGATCTTTCGAAGATCTTCCGAGGCCCATGCAGCGGAGAATTCGAGAAACGCAACTTGTAATCAACGTCATCGAACCCGGTACCCCGGAAGAGGTGATGTTCAATATCTTCCATCGTATCAACACGGGTGGAATGACGCTCAATGGTCAGGAAATCCGACATGCCCTCCATAGTAGGGGTCCAGCACTAGCTTTTCTCAGAGATTTGGCTAACGCTGATGAATTTCTCAAAGCTACACACCGTTCGATCAAGTCGGATCGCATGGCCGATCAGGAATGTATATTGCGCTTTCTTGCATTCCATATGGAACCATGGGAAGGATACGAGCACGACCTTGACGGCTTTCTGGGTCAGGCAATGGTGAAGATTAACGACATGAATTCTTCAGAGCGGAACGATCTTTCGGCGGACTTCAAGAAAGCCATGAACGCTGCAACTGCAATTTTTGGCCATTATGCATTCCGAAAATTTTTTTATGACCGTAGCAGACGCGGACCAATTAACAAAGCATTGTTTGAGGCGTGGGGAGTAGGCTTGGCACGTAGGTCTGATGCCGAGATCGCATCGCTTGTTAACAGTCGAGAAACCGTCATGGATGAATTTGTTGAATTATTAAACATAGACGGGGAGTTTGAACGCGCGATTTCTTCCTCTACTGGCACTCCGGCCCGTGTCCGGGAACGTTTTCGGGCCATTGATGAGCTCATCGAGAGGTGCCTCTGATGCTCCAAAGGGTCAAACTCGCTAATTTCAAGTGCTTCGACAGCTTGGAGCTGGATTGTGCACCCCTGACCCTGTTGTGCGGCTTGAACGGCATGGGAAAGAGCAGCGTCCTGCAGGCATTGCTCGTGGTGCGGCAATCGGCTGTTTCCGGCGAGTTGAACCAAGGTCACCTCGTTTTGAGTGGTGATCTTGCGGTTCTCGGAACCGGACAGGATGTACTGTTCGAAGGCGCGGAGACGGATGAGATCGGATTTGAACTCCACGACGGCCGCGCCTCCAAACCTTGCCGCCTGATCTTCGACTATTCGAGAACTGCCGATCAGTTGAGCGCGAATATCAGGACCGCGAATGTAGGCGAGGATGAGTGGCGGAGGATCCCACCGCTGGGCGGCCATCTATGTTACCTCAACGCAGAACGGCTCGGTCCGCGTAGGTTCTACGACCGTTCCGAAGTCTTCGCCCGCCACGGCAATCTCGGAGCGCGCGGTGAGTACGCATGGAACTACCTCTACGCTCAGCAGAGCGAAGCGATTGCGAGCACCGATCCTCGCCTTCCCAGACTGTCCACTGGCCGGCGGTTACTCGATGTCGTCGTCCATTGGCTGCAGGAAGTAACGCCCGGCGCGCATGTCAAGCTCGATGCGGTTCAGGACGCGGATGCCGTTATTGCCGGCTTCTCATTCGATCGTCCCGGGGACGTGGCGAGCAGACACTATCGCGCAACGAACGTCGGCTTCGGGCTGTCTTACACTTTGCCGGTGTTGATTGCCTTGCTGTCGTCACCGAGCACACTCTGTCTGGTCGAGAATCCCGAGGCCCATCTTCACCCTCGGGGCCAGACCAAGCTGGCCGAGCTTACGGCCCGAGCGTCTCTTGCCGGAGTTCAGGTCATCGCCGAGACGCATAGCGATCACTTCATTGACGGGGTCCGTATCGCGGTCCGAGACGGTCTGATCCGACCCGAGGATGTCGCGATCCACTATTTCGAGCGTACCGGCGGCAAGACCGTGGTGACCTCTCCTCGGTTGGACTCCGACGGCCGGCTCTCATCTTGGCCGGAGGGGTTCTTCGACCAGCACGAGGAGAATCTGGCACGCCTGCTCGCGCCGAAGCCCTGACATGCGCGAGATGGTTCTCAATCACGCGAGTGTTCTCGCGCCGGGGTCGGATCGTGTGTCGATCAATCGGTGGCTCGTGGACCTTGCGGGCGGCATGGCCGTGCTCGTTCGCGATGGGGTTGTTCAGCGAAATTTACGGATGGCTCGCGGATTCCACGACACGCCTTGTTTGCCCGACTACTCCTTGTGGGCCGCCCTGCAAGGATTGCGGACACATGGGCGTCCGGAGGAGTACCGGTTCTTGATGGGGCTGGCCGCCAAAATTCCGCTCTTGAGCGAAGTCGGAGAAGAGATCGAGAACAGGTTTCTCGGCTGCGAAGAACGGATGCTGCCGCCACCCGATGGCGAGCCTCTCGTGTTCTGCGCCATCACCGACGGAATAGCCGTTGGCTTCCCATCCGCTGCTGAGTGGGAACACGATCGGGTAACGGTCCGATTCAACGAGCTACTGCCTGACGGAACGACCGAATCCACATCCGAAGGGATCGACCAGCTCACCCGCTCCGTCCACGCCGCACCCATCTGTGACCGGTACCGACATCGACTCCGGGCGGGTAGGGATCCCGCTACGTTGTGGGAAAACCGCGCGGCGGCCTTCCCGAGCCTTGGTTTCGGACCTGGAGTAGAGAACAACCTTCGAAGTTTCGCTCATCTGTTCTCAACCATCGTCGGGAAGCTGGATGACCTCGAGGCTTCCGCCAGGGATTGGGTTGCTCATGGCGGACCGGCGCCTTCCTGGAGAACGAAAGTGACGCCCGAGAGCAACCATGTGATGAACGCTCCGGCCCTCCGCGAGGCACGCAGATTTCCATCCGGCCAAGGGACGCACGAGCTGTTCGAGTGGCACGCCCGGTTCGGCAATCACGGCCGCATACATCTCCGTTTCGACCCGGCATCCCGCGAAGTGGAGATCGGGTACATCGGGCCGCACCTGCCCGGGTGAACCGCGACCCGGCGACATGAGCGTTCCATCTCCTTTCCAGTCGGGCGCCCTCGTCACGGCGCGCGGTCGCGAATGGGTCGTCCTGCCCGAATCCAGTGACGATCTCCTGATGCTCCGCCCGGTCGGCGGACTCGACGAGGAGGTCACCGGCGTCCTGCCGTCGATCGAGCCGGTCGAGTCGGCAACGTTCCGGTTGCCGGGTCGGGACGATCTCGGCGACTTCACCTCGGGCCGGCTCCTCCGCGACGCCGCCCGACTCTCGACCCGCGCCGCGGCCGGCCCGTTCCGCAGCTTCGGCCGCATCGCGGTCGAACCCCGCCCCTACCAGCTCGTGCCGTTGATGATGGCGCTCAGGCTCGATCCGGTGCGGATGCTCATCGCCGACGACGTAGGGATCGGCAAGACCATCGAGGCGTGCCTCATCGCGCGCGAGCTGCTCGATCGCGGCGAGGTCCGCCGCATGGCCGTGCTCTGCCCCCCGCATCTCGCCGAACAGTGGCAGCGCGAGCTTGCGGAGAAGTTCCACCTCGAGGCGGAGCTCGTGCTGTCGAGCACCATCCAGCGCCTGGAGCGCGACCTCCCCCTCGGCGTATCGGTCTTCGACCGGCACCGGTTCACCGTGGTGTCCACCGACTTCATCAAGGCACCGCGCCGCGCCGAAGACTTCGCACTCAAGTGTCCGGAGTGCGTGATCGTGGACGAGGCGCATGGCTGCACGCTCGCGGGCGGGGCCGGCCGCAGCCGCCAGCAGCGCCACGCCCTCCTTCAGCGGGTGACCGCCGACGCTTCCCGTCACGTCGTGCTGGTGACCGCAACGCCGCACAGTGGGAACGAGGAAGCGTTCCGCTCGCTCCTCGGCTTGCTCCGGGACGATTTCGCCGCCCTCCCGGTGGAAGACCTGGACCGAACCGAGCGCGAGGGCGTTCGCCGGCGCCTCGCCCGCCACTTCGTCCAGCGACGCCGCGCCGACATCCGCCGCTACCTCGAGATCGATACCACGTTCCCCGAACGCAAGGACAAGGAGGAGACGTACTCGTTCAGCCCCGCCTACCGTGCCCTCTTTGACGACATCTTGGCCTTTGCCCGCGAGTACGTGTCCGAGGACGATACCGAGCAGCGCAGGCAGCGGGTGCGGTACTGGTCGGCGCTCGCACTGCTTCGCTGCGTCTCATCGAGCCCTGCCGCCGCCGCCGCGACGCTGCGGAGCCGGGCCGCGGTAGACGAGGCGGAAGGCGAGGACGTGGACGAGGTGGGGCGCCGCACCGTCCTCGACCAAGGCGACGATGACGATGCAGTGACGCTCGACTTCAGCCCCGGCTCGGGAACGGAAGGAAGCGGGGCGTCAACGCGCCGCCGGCTGTTCGAGTTCGCCCGCCGCGCCGAAGCCCTGGATACCGCTGACGACCGAAAGCTTCGGGGCGCGGTCGGCGAGACCAGGAAGCTTCTCGCCGACGGGTTTCACCCGGTCGTCTTCTGCCGCTTCGTCGATACCGCGGAGTACGTCGCCCGTCACCTGCGCACCGCACTCAGGAAGGACGTTCGCGTCGAAGCGGTCACCGGCCGGCTGCCACCCGCCGAGCGAGAGGCGCGCATCGCCTCCCTCGCCGCAGAGGGTGGCGCGTTCGTGCTCGTATGCACCGATTGCCTCTCGGAGGGCATCAACCTCCAGAACCACTTCGATGCGGTGCTCCACTACGACCTCGCGTGGAACCCCACGCGCCACGAGCAGCGCGAGGGCCGGGTGGATCGCTTCGGGCAGGAGAGACCCGAGGTCCGGGTGATTACGTACTACGGCATGGACAACCCGATCGACGGCGTGATCCTGGATGTCCTGATCCGCAAGCACAAAAGCATCAAGAACGCCCTCGGCGTGACCGTTGCCGTGCCCGGCTCCAGCGAACAGATCGCCGAGGCATTGTTCGAGGGCGCGTTGTTCCGCGAGCGGGCGGGCGCGGACACCCAACAGCTCGCCCTGGATTTCATCGACGAGATCGACACGGAAGTCCGGACGATCCATGCCGAGTGGGAGAATGCCCGCGACCGCGAGAAGGCGAGCCGCTCGCGCTTCGCCCAACACGCCCTGAATCCCGAAGCAGTGGCGGCGGAGCTCGAACACGTGCGCGCCGCCATCGGCCGCAGCGAAGACGTGGCCCGATTCCTCGATGCAGTCCTGAAGGCCACGAACGTTCCCGTGCAGGGCAACGGGCGGGCGGTCACCGTCCACCTCGGTCCCGGCACCCCGCGCTCGTTGCGCCAGACCATCGGCCTCGACGAGCCGTTCACCGGGCGCTTCGATCTCCCGCTGCCGGAGGGCGAGGTCCATCTCGGGCGCACGAGCCCGGTGATCGAGGGCGTTGCGAGCTGGACCCTGGATCAGGCCCTCGACCCCGAGTCCCGCGACGGGCCGCCCGTGGCATCGCGCTGTGGGGTTGTGCGGACCTCCGCGGTGACCACGCGCGCGATGCTGCTGCTCGCGCGCTTCCGGTTTCACCTTCGAACCGGCGCATCCGCAGATCCACCGATTCTCTGCGAGGAGATCGCTCCCCTCGCCTGCACGGGTTCCGCCGAGACCCCCGGCTGGCTTTCGCCGGAGGAAGGCGAACGGCTGCTCGCCGCCCGGCCCGAGGGCAACCTCCTTCCTACCGCCATCGAACAGCAGCTCGGTCTCATGCTACCCGCCCTGCCGAGACTGCGGGGCGCCCTCGAATCCCTCGCGCACGAGCGGGCAGCGGCCCAGCTCGCCGCCCACGAGCGGGTGCGCGCCGCCTCGCGAGCGAAGGGGCGCGTCTCCATCGAACCGGTGCTGCCGGTGGACCTCCTCGGCGCCTACGTGCTGCTGCCTCTGCTGCCGGCCGTCAGGGAACCAACATGACCACTTCGAGCGAACCGTTTCAGGTTACACGGGCAGGGCGGTGGTTTGGCGCAGGCAGCGCCAGGCAGATTGGGTCGGCAGGCAATGCCGACCCGACGAATACTCCAACAGAGAACCAATAGACGCCGGAACACGATCTGCATCGCTGCGAAAATGGACTATCCATCAATAAATTACGGATTGGAATTTCCGACTCGCCGTCCTCGGCCGGACCCGGAACACTGAGCTGAATGCCTCGTCCCAACCAGGACTTTCAGACGATCCGCTCCGAGGGCGGGCTGCTACCGGCGGACCTCCTCCGGCGAGTGCTCGACCCGCGCTCCGCGCTTGACGGCAACCGGCGGGAAGACTACGGACTTTCGCCCGGCGAACGCCTGAACGAGGCGACCACCCACTCCTGGAACCGCCTCCAGAGACACTACGGGGAGTTCACGGCCGCCGCCGCGAACCTGCCGGAGCGCGAGGCGGGTACGGGCCTCACCAACGACCGGTGGAGCCTGCCGCTCCTGCGCGAGCTCGGATTCGGCTTCCTGCCCGCCGCCGCCGGCCCCGCGATCGGCGGTCGAACCTACCCAATCGGGCGCTTCTTCGGCCCGGTGGCCGTGCATCTCGTGGGCTGCGGCCTTTCGCTCGACCGCCGCGCGGCCGGGCAGCGAGGTGCAGCCGCGGCCAGCCCGCACGGGCTCGTGCAGGAGTTCCTCAACCGCAGCGACCCGCATCTGTGGGCGATCGTCTCGAACGGACGGCGGCTCCGCATCCTGCGGGACAACCAGACCCTGTCGCGGCAGTCCTTTCTCGAGTTCGACCTCGAGTCGATGTTCGCGGGCGAGGTCTACTCCGACTTCGTGCTCCTCTGGCTCATCGCGCACGCCACCCGTTTCGCGCCGCGCGACGACGGCCGGCCGGAGACCTGCTGGCTGGAGCGTTGGACCCGCGAGGCAGAGCGGCAGGGTGCCCGCGCGCTCGGGGAGCTGCGGGGCGGGGTCGAGCGCGCCCTCCGGACCCTCGGTCGGGGCTTCACGAGCCACCCCCGAAACACCGCGCTCCGCGAAGCGCTTCGGTCGGGGAGCCTCGCGCCGGCCGACTTCCATGCCCAGATCCTGAGGGTCGTATACCGGCTGATCTTTCTCTTCGTCGCCGAGGGCCGCCCCCTCGATGGCGAACCGCTGCTCCATCCCCCTGACGATTCGAGCGAGGGCCGCGCCGCGCGGAACGTCTACGCACGGCACTACGGCATGGCACGGCTGCGTGCGCTCGCCGGCAAGATCAAGGGCTCTCGCCACGGCGACCTCTGGCGACAGTTCCGCCTCCTTACCGGTGCTCTATCGGGCGGCCCCGAATACGAGAGCGTGCGCCGCCGTCTTGCTCTTCCCGCGCTCGGCAGCTTCCTCTGGAGCCCGGAGTCCACGCCCGATCTGAACGACACCGAGCTGACCAACCACGACTTCCTCGAGACCCTCCGCCGCCTTGCTTTCACCCGCCAGCACAAGGTTCTCCGCCCGGTGGACTACCGCAATCTCGGCGCGGAGGAGCTGGGCGGGATCTACGAGAGCCTGCTCGCGCTCACCCCACAGGTGATCGGCGACGGCGCTGACTTCACCTTCGCCGAGTTCGCCGGCAACGTCCGCAAGAAGACCGGCTCCTACTACACCCCCGACGTACTGGTCCAAAGCCTGCTCGATACCGCGCTCGACCCGGTGGTGGAGGCTGCGCTCCGGGACAAGACCGGCGATGAGGCCGAGCGGGCAATCCTCGACCTCAAGGTCTGCGACCCGGCCGTCGGCTCCGGACACTTCCTCGTTGGCGCGGCGCACCGCCTCGCCCGGCATCTCGCCCGGGTCCGCGCACACATCGCGGGCGAGAGCGAGCCTTCGCCGCTCCTCTACCAGCACGCCCTGCGGGAGGTCATCGGCCGCTGCCTCTACGGCGTGGACGTGAACCCGATGGCCGCCGAGCTCTGCCGGGTGAGCCTCTGGCTCGAAGCCCTGGAGCCCGGAAAGCCACTCTCCTTCCTCGACCATCACATCCGGGTCGGCAACAGCCTGCTCGGGACCACCCCGGAGCTGATCGAAGCGGGCCTGCCCGATTCAGCGTTCAAGCCCCTGCAGGGCGACGACAAAGCGGTGTGTTCGGGACTCAGGAAGAAGAACAAGGCGGAGCGCGAGAGCCGCCAGCACGACATGGGATACCTGATGGTCGCCGAGCCGCGGGCGGAGTACGGCTCCCTCGCGTCGCGCAGCCGCTGGATCGACGAATCGCCGGACGACACCCTGGACGAAGTAAAGCGGAAGAAGGCGCTGTTCCAGGGCCTGGTCGTCTCTCCTCCGTACCGAAATGGCCAGCGGCTTGCGGATGCCTGGTGCGCCGCCTTCGTCCAGCCGAAGCCGCCCGGCCGTGACCCCGCCGAGTGCATCACGACCGATACGCTACGCGGACTCAAAGCCGACCCGGAGGCGTTGGCACCCACACAGCGCCTCGAAGTCGAACGGATCGCCCGCGAGTACCAGTTCTTCCACTGGCACCTCGCGTTCCCCGAAGTCTTCGAGAACGGCGGCTTCGACTGCGTGCTCGGGAACCCGCCGTGGGAACGGGTGAAGCTCCAGGAGAAGGAGTGGTTCGCTCAACGAAGTCCGGAGATCGCGGATGCTCCGAACGCAGCCGCGCGCAAACGGATGATCCAAGCCCTGAAGACGGATGCACCCTTGCTACACCGGCACTTTCTCGACGCATTGCGCGAGTCCGAGGGCCGGAGCCATTTGATGCGGCACTCTGGCCGCTATCCCCTCTGCGGCCGCGGCGATATCAATGTCTACGCCGTCTTTGCCGAGGCCATGCGGGCCATCTTGAACGAGCGGGGCCGCGCCGGATGCGTAGTTCCCACCGGCATCGCCACCGACGACACGACCAAGCGCTTCTTCCAGAACGTGGTGAGCACGAAGTCACTCGCCAGCCTTTTCGACTTCGAGAACAAAGGCATCTTCTTTCCCGACGTCCACCGGAACTACAAGTTCTGCCTCTTGACGGCCGGACGCGGACTGCGCCCCACCGCCGACCGGGCCGAGTTCGCGTTCTTCGCACACGACGTCGACGACTTGCGCGATCCTGAACGCCGATTCGTCCTGTCGCCCGAGGACATCGCCCTCCTCAACCCCAACACCCGCACCTGCCCCATCTTCCGTTCCGGCCGCGATGCCGAGCTCGCCAAGGGCATCTACCGCCGCGTGCCGGTGCTGATCCGGGAAGCCCGGAGCGGCCAGCCCGAGGAAAACCCTTGGGGCATCCGATTCAGTGCGATGTTCCACATGGCGAACGACTCCCACCGTTTCCATACGCGAGAACGGTTCGAAGCCGACGGATGGCAGTTGGTGGGTAATGCCTTCCGCAAGGGAGGTTCGGAGTACCTACCACTCTATGAAGCGAAGATGATCCATCACTTCGACCACCGATGGGCCAGCTATCGGGCAGACGGCAGCAAGGTGACTGCGATCGACGTACCACGTCAGGAGAAGGAGGATTCCAGCTTCGCCGTGCTTCCACGCTATTGGGTCGCGGCGCGCGAAGCCCATTTGCGTGCAGCGAATCTGCCCAAGGGATTGCTGTCCGCGCTACGTGACCGCAATACGGACCTGATTGTCCTCGCGGTCTGTCACCTGTTGTTTATGGACTGGCTGTGCCGGGATTCCAGAGGATCGGCAGATGCCGCGAGTTCCAAAGTCTTTCCGAGCTGGATCGAGTTTGTCGAGTACCACCCCGCCGCTCGTTCTCTCACACCGACCCAAATGGGCCTTTGCGGAAACAGCCTGGCATGTATTCAACCGCTCGGTCCAAACTACCTTCCTGCCGAACCGATCGACGAGATCAAGTCCGGCCCGCGCTCAAGCACCGCCTGGTATGCCGTCGACCCCCACGCCGTATTTCAATCGTTCGCCTCTTTCGAGCAGTACGGCGAATTACTGGATTCCGTCCCGCCGTTGCGGACCGTGGAGGAGACATTGGCCTTCGCTGAGGAGCTTCTGATCCGCGCCTCTCCCCGCTGGCTGATGGGCTGGCGCGACATCACCCGGAGCGTGGAAAAACGGACGACGATCGCCGACATCATCCCATTTGCCGCTGTTGGAGACCAACTCCTGCTCATGTTCCCCCAAAACACCAATGCTCCATTGGCAGCGGTGTTGTTGGCCTGTCTCAACTCGTTCGTCTTCGATTTCGTCGCCCGTCAGAAACTTAGCGGAATCCACCTGAAGTACTTCACGATGAAGCAGATCACGATCCTCGCCGCCGACACCTTCTCCGACGCCGATCTCGCATTCATGGTTCCACGGGTGCTCGAGCTCCTCTACACGGGAGAGGACCTTCGTGACTTCGCCCGCGACTGCGGCTGGGACGGCCCACCATTCCGCTGGGACGAGGCACGCCGCTTCCTCATTCGCTGCGAGATCGACGCCGCCCTCTTCCACCTGTACCTTCCAACGGCCGCGAACGGCGACTGGCGCCCGGCTCGCCGATCCGATGGTTTCCCACGCGACGAGACGCCGGAGCAACTCGCAGAACTCAAGCGCCGCTTCCCCACCCCGCGCGCTGCCGTCGCCCACATCCTGGACACCTTCCCCGGCATTCGCCGCGAGGACGAAGCCAACCACGGCGAATACCGCACCAAGCACACCATTCTCGAGATCTACGACGCGATGCAGGCATCCATCGCCACCGGCGAGCCATACCGCACCCGGCTCGACCCGCCACCCGCTGACCCGAGTTGCTGCCATCCACCTCGCGCCACTGTGACTGCCTTACCGCTACCGGCCGATCTCTCCGAGCTTCCCGACGGAGATTGGAGCCGACCTGGAACCGACCAAGCTGGCGACGAGGCTGCCGTCCTCGCAGCCATTCTGAAATCGGCCGGTGCTCCAATGCTGATACGCAGAGCACGCCTTGCGGCCATCCTGACGATGGAGCCGAGGCTGCTTACACCTTCGCTATCCGCGGAGGAAGCGGCCCTTTGGCGGCGTCTAGTCGGACCCGAAACGGAACCATTGCCAGCGGGAGTCACACAATTGGAACCACCAGCTAATCACGCTTGGGGACAGGCCGTGCGGCAGCTTCGGGGGAATGGACGGTTGGTCGAGGATATAACTTCACGGACGTGGGCTCCCGGACCGGGACTGGACGCTATCCATACCGAAGGCTGGCCCGACGGGCGCGTGGGCATGGTGATGCATACGTTGTCCCATAGAGATGGCGCCGCAATCATTCAAACGCTCCCACACGAATATCAGAGTTGGATCGATAATGCGGCAGCTTGACTTGCTGGGGCACGGCGCCCTGAAGCTGAAGCCTGAGACAGGCCGTTCGGAGCCGAGATTCTGGGTCTGCCGCTTCGTGATCTGGAGCGAACCGGGAGTCATCTTGCGCGAGATTCGCCTTCGTCCGGGCCTGAACATCATCTGGGCGCCCGACCCCGCCGATCGGGAGGTCATGGCGGACGAAGAAATCACCGTCGGGCATGGGAGCGGCAAGACGCTGTTCTGCCGCTTGCTTCGGTATTGTCTCGGCGAGGACCGTTTCGCACCGGGCGAACAGCGGGAGCGAATCGCCACGGCTTTTCCGGGGGGACGGGTGGGTATCGAGGTGATGTTGGACGGCATCCGCTGGTCCATTGTTCGTCCGATCGGAGTCGGACGCCGGCATTTTGCGATCAGAGACTCAGATCTGGATCAAGTCACGATTGGAAACGATTCGGCAACGGGAATGACGCCATTTCTGGAAGCGGTTGTCGCCGGCCTTCTATCCGATGAAGCGGCAGCCCTCATTCCCGGAGGCGATTCTACGAATGCATGGCCCGTAGCGCTTGCTTGGTTGTCGCGCGATCAGGAATGCCGCTTCGACAAGCTTCTGGACTGGCGATCCCCGGATTCCGATTCCGACTCTCCGGCACGTCATCTCTCAATACAACAGCGCCAAGACACACTGAGAGCATTGTTAGGAGCCATCGTGCCCGACGAGTGCGAGTCTCGTGCCAAGCGCGATAGCCTGGAAGCCTCTCAGAAAGCCGTCACCCAGGACCTCGATCGGATGGTGTGGAGGGCAGATCGTCTCCGGTCCGAACTGGTTCACGAGCTCGGAATAGAGCCGGAGAATCTTCTTCCAGGGCGGATGGCCGTGGGGCCCCTGCGAGACGCCGCAAAGGCGAACTTGGCCCGGTTGGCGAACGTCGATCCGATCACGAGCGGCATGAACCTGGAGGGGTTGCGTTCCGAATTTGACAGAGCGAGGGAACGTGTCGATGAGTTACGAAGCCGCGAATCAGCGCTTCAAGCGCGAATTCCAGAGGTCAAGAAGCTGATCAGCCACATAGCGGGGGAGATGCCAGGCGCTTCTGCTCGCGCCGACGGCACGACGAATCCGGTTTGCCCGATTTGTGAAGTGCCGATTGATCGGGCGCTCGCGGAGGGCTGCAAGCTGTCTCATAAGCTCCCGAACCTGAGTGACGCCAAACAGCGTCTCGCGAACCTCGAGCAAGATCACGCGCAAGAATCGAGCCGATTGGCAATGAACGAACGGGAACTCACACGGATTACTCACGAGTTGGTATCCGCCCGTAAGGACCTTGACGCTTCACGCCAGCGGCTACAGGAAATGGAACGCGCTCGTGATTTTCGCTCTGATACATGGTTCAAAGCACGTCGTCTCATAGATGACGTTGATCGCCTGGACCAATCGCTAGGCGAGCAAGAGCGGACCCAGATTCGCACCAATGCCCTGGAGCAAGAGATCCAAGCCAAGCGCGATCGAATCGCCGCTCTCCGCGATGCTCAGACAGGAGTGTTCAACGACCTGTCGAGCTTCTTCAACTCCGTCATCCGCACAGTGACAGGCACCGAGGCCGTTGGAAAGATCTCCTTCGACGGAAGCGGTCTCAAAGCATCGGTCGAGTTGGGCGGCGAGCGGTCGACGGCGGCCATCGAATCTCTCAAAGTTATCGCATTCGACTTGGCGGCAATGTGCATGAGTATTGAAGGACGAACCCATCTACCCGCGTTCTTTGTCCACGACAGTCCCCGCGAAGCCGACCTCGGATTGAGCATTTATCAACGATTGTTCCGGTTGGCGCATGGTCTGGAAGAAATGACCCCGAACCCATTGTTTCAGTACATCATCACCACAACGACCAGCCCGCCTGACAAGCTGCGCAAGGAGCCTTGGCTGGTGGAGACTCTCGGAGGTACCTCGGAAGAACGGCTGTTGAAGCGGGACCTGTGAACGGAACCCTCGTAGGGAGTCTACGGGAAAGAGGTAGAGGTCAGTCGCCTGCTGCGGCCGGTGCCACCCCGCGCGCCTCCCTGACCTTGCCGCCTGCGAGGCGATCGATGGAATGGGCGTCGCGGTCCCCGTAGCCGCCCCCGCCCGCTGTGTAGACTTCGCCCGATCCCTCCCGGATGGGCGCCGCATCCGGGTCTTCTGCAGTAGCGTCCGTGTCGAGGGCTCAGGTTGGCGGCGCTTCGGACATCGCAGGCACTGCCTGCGGCAAGCACCAGATCGACCCCTTCGGCGTCGCATCGCCCGGCTACCGGCAGTAAGGATCGGATGAACGCCTCCCCAAAGTCGACCGATTCACGCGCCCCCCATGCCGCCTCGCCAGCGGCCCGAGCACCTGCCGCCAAGCCCCGCGCCGGGCGACGCCGGCCAGCCCTATGTTCACGCTTCGATCCCCCCTGCGACGGCCAACTAACGCCGTAACTCCTCGAACTGCATACGAAATTCTTCCCTGCGAGACTCAACGCTGCAAGCCGGACTCCGTTCGCGTAAGCTAGATCGACATTCGATGGAGTGATGATGCACGGCTGTTTTCGTGCGACCGTGGCATCCTCTGAGTTGGCGCGTCAGAGCGTCGGATCGTGAAGTGGGGGTTCAGGTGCGTAGCGATTCAGGCACAAAGCTGACGCTCTCGATCTGGAGGGACTTCATGCCCGCGCGCCCACTCGCCCTGCCTGACGACGAGGGCTGGCAGCTCCTGGATTCGGAGTCCGGTCTGCAGGAGGAGGTCTACTCGTGGCGACTGCGTGAGGATGCCTTCGCCGGTGTCATCGACGACGCAACTCGAATGGAGCTGCATGATCTGCTGGCTGGAAGACTCCAAGATTCGAAGCCTCCCGGCGAAAGGCGTCTAACCGCGCTCGAGGTCTTCGTCAAGGCAGCCGAAGCAGCGATCGACTCCGGTGCCGCAGCCTCTTCGCCAAGTGGAAGCCAGTCCGATGAAGATCCTGATGCCGACGACAGAAGCCAGGTTGAGATCAACCCCCTGCTTGCACTGACGATCCATTTCAAATGGCTCATCACCTGCTTCGGAAATCGGCCGGGGATATCGGTGTCCGTACGATGACCACTCCTGCCTTGCTGTCACCATCCCAGGCTGAGCCCGGGGTGGCGGAACTGTTCAAGGCCGAGGGCAAGTGCGCGCTCTCCGTCAGCGAAGATCGCGCCTTCCGGAACGAGTGGTTGCCGCTCGGTGTCGTCTCCCTTGTAACGACCGACCTCAAAGACTCGGCGCTAATCAAGCTGGTGCGACAGGGGGCATTCGAGTGGCAGCTCCCAAGCCTCGACGAGTCAGTTGTAAAGGCGTCCGAACTCTTGAAAGCCAACGGTGACGACAACCGTCGCCGGGTCAGAACGGCGTTGGACGAGGTAGCGTCAATTGCCGCCCGCGTGGGGCTCATCCATCCGCGATTCGACCCCATGGCCATCGAACAGATGCCTTTTCGGCAGTCAACTACGGTCGTTGCGGACACATCCGGCGTGCTCCAAGGCGCGCTGGACTTCGTCGCCCGTTTCCTGCATCCCGCCGCTCGCGTGAAGATACCCGCGATCGTGCAAATGGAGATCGCCAACCTGGCCGATCGTTTCCTGCGAATTCGGAGAGCGCGCAACGCCAAACGGTGTGTCAGAGAGCTGATAGAGCACTTGACCAGCCAAGGCGGGCAGCGCGCCCTTCTCAGGCTTGAACTCCATGCGGATACCGAGGTCGAGCGGACCTATCTGCTGGGTGACCCGCTGCGATCCGCATTCGAGAAGGATTCGGACCGTGACCTGAGGGACTTGGACATCAGCTCTCCGATCCGATCTTACGCGGACCGGTTGATTCTGGAAGCCGCACGACATCACCAAGCCCAATCCGGACCTGCACATTTCGTTCGGCTGCTGACCGGCGACCAAGGGCTGGCGCGCATGGCGCTGGCCGAAGGCATCCGGCCGTTGTACTTCATCGCGACGAAAGCGACCGACGTGTTCGGCCAGCGGTTGTCCGGTCAGACATTCGACCCTTTCTCGGGTTACATCCGACGCGTACCGTTGACGGCTCTGCTCTGGGAATTGGCCACGGCGTTTGGCTCTGCCCGCCTCACACGGGATGATGACTGCGTATTCCAAGTCTCCGCGTTGGGAGAACATTTGTCTTGGGTTCCCTACCACGCCGAGCAGGACCTTCTATGGTGCATTCAACAGACACCGGCGCTGGGTCGGCAAAGCACCGGCAAGGACGATGATTTTGTCGAGCCGCCACCCGAACACGTGCCTTCCGAGAGCCGGAAGCGAGCCTCGTCTTCCGCACCGTCTGCCAGTCGAAGCACGTCGTTTCTCCGATTCAACGTTGAGCGCATGTTCCAACTGATTTGCGCACTGGATGACCATCATGAGATGTTCGACTCTCAAGTGGAGGAAGCCATTCGAGCCAAAGGCAACGAGTACCTCCGCTTCCTGCGATCGGGCGGGCTGGTCGACTTCTCGGGGGGCGTCTGGAAAGCGGGCGACCGGATACTTCGCCTTTCTGCCGCTCTGCGAAACGAGCGCGTCAAGGAGGTACGCGATCTGCTTCTTGGAATTCCGTCGTTTGCCGCCTTCGCCGAACGGTTGCGGATTCTGACCGCCGGGAGTGTCCTGGATCCCGCTGACCTGGGACGCGGATCAACGACCTACCGAATCCTCGGAGAAGTGACTTTGCTCTGCGCAGCCGTGGCCGACAGCGGGATCCATGCGACGCCGAACGTTCCCGATGCCGTAGACTTTTCGAGGATAGCGTTGAGTCACTTCTCCTCACTCGATCGGGAAGGCCATGGCCTGGTTGCCACGGGCGAGTGGCTGGAGTCCCTGATCCGCGACGAAGGAATACACCCCGAAGTCGCGCGCCCGCTACTTGACGAGGCGAGTGAAAAGGGGCTGCTCCGAAGGTCGACCGAGGGGTCAACCACGCAGCTTCGTTTCGATGATCGCATCGTCCACGTACTGCGTACCGGCTCCGGATTGCCGGTAGTCGAACCGATCTATCTGTACAGAGGCGACTACCTGATACCAGGAAAGGCAAGCGTCAGCCTACGCCTCGAGGACGCCGCGGCATGACCCTGCGGGATCGCCTCAGGAGAGAGTCTGCGCCGGGCGCCGCAGATCGCCTGTACGACAAGTTTGGCATCGTTGCCAACCCGTTTCCCGCCTCGAACCAGACGTCCGCCAATCCGCACTACCCCATCGACGCGGACACCGAGGTGGAAAGCAGGATCGTTACGTTCCTGCGTGACGCCAAGTCCCAGGTCATAGTCGTCGAAGGCACCCAGGGTGTCGGAAAAACGAACTTTCTGAACCACTTCGAATCCGAGATCCGCAGTGTCATGGAGGACCTCGACGGCTACTACATGGTTCGCTACTTGGCGGACCCGGAACCGGCGTTCGACGGCACGACTCGGCGCCTGTTCGAAGAATTGGGTACGGAACACCTCGAGCGACTGAGAGACAGCCTCAAGTCGGATCACACACCCATCAGCGAGGCGCGCGGTCACGACATGCGAGGGGCCTTGCGCCGACTTACCAAGTTCACGGACGAGCACGACTTCGATCTGATGATGCAATGGCTACTGGGCCTCCGTGTTCTCAAAGCACATCGACTTGCACTCGGTGTTCAGTTCCGTCTTGATACCGTCGAGTCCAAGACGGCGGCTCTAAGGGATATGATCCAAGTGAGCGCCGCCGGAGGGGTCTTGAAGGGCGTGTTTCTGCTCCTGGACGAGTTGGAGAAGCAGGGCGGAGTTCTTGGGCCAATCGCGGTTGTCCGGTATCTCTCGGCATTGAGGTCCGTTGTCGACGCATTGCCCGAGCGCCTCTTCCTGATGATCGGTATCACCCCCGATGCCCTGTTGCGCTACTCGACTGCCTTGCCGGCGCTTCGTGGTCGCCTGCAGAACCAGATCACGCTGGAGCCCCTGACCGACATGGACGACGCATTGAAGCTCGCTTGCTTTTATATCCGCGAGGCTCGTCGCGTCGCACGAAGCCAACGTGGCCATAAGGGTGGCGACGGGCACGTTTTGACGAAAAAACAGACAAGGAGCTGCTTGGAGAAACTCCAGGCGCGCGCCGAGCGCGCCGGAAATCGTGGAGTCACGCAGCGCGCATTCCTTCACGAGCTGCACACGCTCGCGGAGATGAAGATTCAGGAATGGAGTTGACCTGCTCCTGTAGGGACATTCGCGACGAGCTTGACGATGGGGGTTTTCGGCAGTACTCGGGGTGGGTACAGGGTGCGGTTCGGAGGCGAGCTATGGATCGGAGGAGCGGGTGACGAGGGTGGCGTCGAGGGCGAGGGCGCCGGCCGGGCGGACGAGGAAGGGGTTGAGGTCGAGGCTCTCGATGGCGTCGGCGTTCGCGGCGGCGAAGCCGGAGAGCCGGGATAGGGCGGTGGCGAGAGCGTCGAGGTCGGTGGGCGGCTGGCTGCGGAGGCCGGTGAGGAGCGGCCAGGCGGCGACCGACTCGATCATGGCCCGCGCCTCGGCCTCGTCGAACGGGGCGGCTCGGAAGGTCGCGTCCTTCAGGGCCTCGACGAAGATGCCGCCGAGCCCGAACATGACGATCGGCCCGAACACGGGGTCGCGCCGCACGCCGAGGATGGTCTCGGCGCCTCCCGTCACCTATGGGGGCGACGAGGCAGCCGTCGATTCCCGCGTCCGGGACGGCCGCCCGGCTGGCGGCGATGACCTCGTCGAAGGCCGTCTCGGCGGTCGCGCGATCGGAGATGCCAAGGCGCACCCCGCCGATGTCGCTCTTGTGCACGATGTCCGCCGACAGCACCTTGAGGACGACCGGGAAGCCGAGCGCCGCCGCCGCCTCGCGGGCGGTCCTTGTGTGGCGGGTGGGAACGACCGGGACCCCCGCCGCGGCCACCGCCCCGAGGGCGGCGAGTTCGTTTACCGGACCGGGCGGCAACTCGGCGGGTGCCGGGCCGGCCGGCCGCGGGCGCCGCTCCCGGAAGGAGCGCGCGAAGCCCGCGAGCGCCGCGATCGCGCGGGTCGCCTCCTCGTACACCAGTACCCCGGCCGTCTCGAGGTCGCGCGTGTAGGCCGGGGTGCAGAACCCCGCTACCGCGAAGTGCGTTGCCGGGTTCGCGGCCTTGCACTCGATCCAGGCGCTCCGGGTCGCCCCCATGAGCGCGGGACTTCGCCCGATCGACCCCTGAAAACTCACGAGGCTTCCATGGTCCCGGTTGGTTGCGGCAAGCTCGATCGCCTGGACGAGCAGGGTTGGGGCGATATATGGCTTCGATGAGCCATATGTATGATTTGCTGATATGGTTCGTCCGTGACCTCGGACGGAGCTGGCCGGCGATGAAGACGACGCTGAATCTGAACGATCAGATCCTGCGACAGGCCAAGGGACGAGCCGCGCGGGACGGGATCACGCTCACGAAGTTCGTGGAAAACGCCCTGCGCGCGAAGCTCACGGCGGCGGAGCGCGGGAGACCGT
Source organism: Gammaproteobacteria bacterium (assembly GCA_965214795.1). Lineage (GTDB taxonomy): Bacteria > Pseudomonadota > Gammaproteobacteria > HK1 > HK1 > JAJDXW01. The sequence continues at coordinate 726,239 of OZ243976.1, forward strand.
TCAAGCTGAAGCTGGAGACGGTACGCGGGAACAAACCGCCAAACGTCGACATCTCCGATCGCGAAGCCCTCTACGACGTGCTCGACCGAGGATGATCGCCGTAGACACCAACGTCATGGTCTATGCCCACCGCACGGAGACCGACCTTCACGATACGGCGGTCGCCGGGCTTGTCGAGATGGCGGAAGGAGTGGAACCGTGGGCGCTGCCCGTGTTCTGCATCACGGAGTTCATGCGCGTGGTTACCCATCGGCGTGTGTTCCATCCTCCCTCCACGGTGCCCCAAGCCGTTTCGTTCATCGAAGCGCTCGTCTCCTCCCCGGTGTGCAGCGTCATTCGGCCCGGCCCGGAGTTCGTTCGTCTCCTGGCCGCCACCGCGCGCCGGGCGAACGCCCGCGGCAACCTGATGTTCGATGCCCAGATTGTCGCCCTGTGCCGGGAGAATGGAATTGACACCATCCTGACCAACGACCGTGACTTCGAGCGATTCGAAGCCCTTGAGGTCCGCTATCTGTGACCTGACGAAGAGGTTCGTTGGCGGCGTTCGATACGCAACGGCTACCGGCGGAGTCGATTCGAGCGCGGCTACAGGCCGCTGGGGCGGATGACCAAGACGGCGTCGAGGGCGAGGGCGCCCGCCGGGCGGACGAGGAAGGGGTTGAGGTCGAGGCTCTCGATGGTGTCCGCGTTCGCGGCGGCGAACAGGGAGAGCCGGGAGAGGGCCGCGGCGAGAGCGTCGAGGTCCGCGGGCGGCTGGCCGCGAAGGCCGGTGAGGAGCGGCCAGGCGGCGACCGACTCGATCATGGACCGCGCCTCGGCCTCGTCGAACGGGGCGGCGCGGAAGGTCACGTCCTTCAGGGCCTCGACGAAGATGCCGCCGAGCCCGAACATGACGATCGGGCCGAACACGGGGTCGCGCTGCACGCCGAGGATGGTCTCGACGCCTCCCGTCACCATGGGTGCGACGAGGCATCCTTCGATCGCCGCGTCCGGGAGGGCCGCCCGGCTGGCGGCGATGACTTCGTCGAAGGCCGTCTCGGCGGTGGCGCGATCGGAGATGCCAAGGCGGACGCCCCCGATGTCGCTCTTGTGCACGATGTCCGCCGACAGCACCTTGAAGACGACCGGGAAGCCGAGCGCCGCCGCCGCCTCACCCGCCTCGCGCGCGGTTCGGGCGCGGCGGGCGGGAATGACCGGGACCCCGGCCGCCGCCACCACCCCGAGGGCGGCGAGCTCGTTTACCGGGCCGACCGGGAGGTCCGCGGGCGCCGGTACGGACGGCCTCGCCCGCCGCTCCCGGAACGACCGCGCGAAGCCCGCGAGCGCCGCGATCGCGCGGGTCGCATGGGTCGCCTCCTCATACACCGGGATCCCGGCCGCCTCGAGGTCGCGCGTGTAATCCGGGGTGCAGAACCCCGCGACCGTGAAGAGCGTTGCCGGGTTCGCGGCCTTGCGCTCGATCCAGGCGCTCCGGGTCGCCTCCATGAGGGCGGGATTCCGCCCGATCGACCCCTGGAAGCTCACGAGGCTCCCGTAGTCCCCGTGGGTTGCGGCAAGCTCGATTGCCTGGTCGAGGAGGGTCGGATCGTTGAGGACCTGCCCGGTCACGTCGATCGGGTTGCGCGCGCCGGCGAAGGGGACGAGGTCGAGCATGCGCCGCTGCGCCGCCTCCGGCATCGGGGCGACGTCGAGTCCGCGCCGGTTCGCGTCGTCCGCCATCAGCACCCCGACCCCGCCCGAGACGGTGACCAGCGCCACCCGGTCGTTGGCGGGCAGGGTGCCGACGACGCAGCTTCGCGCGATGTCGAAGAACTCCTCGATGCTCTCCGCCCGGTACACCCCGAACTGGCGGAAGATGGAGTCGTACACCGCGTCTTCGCCGGCGAGGGCTGCGGTGTGCGAAGCGGCCGCCGCCGCGCCCGCCTCGGTGCGTCCGAGCTTGATGGCGACCACCGGGGTCTCGGCGGCGCGGGCGCGCTCGAGGGCGGCGAGGAACTTCGGCCCGTTCCGGCAACCCTCCATGTAGAGCAGGATCGCCTTCGTCTCCGGGTCGTCGGCGAGGAAGGCGGTGCAGTCCCCGATGTCCACGTCCGCCTCGTTGCCGGTGGTGAACATGTAGCTCAGCGAGTGCCCGCGCTCGCGCGCGAGCATGTAGGCTACCCCGCCGAACGCCCCGCTCTGGCTGACGAGCCCGATCTGCCCCGGCACGAGGTCCTCCGCGAACGCGGGATGGAAGGAGCCCACCGCGCGGCTCCCGAAGTTCACCATCCCCATGCAGTTCGGGCCCATCAGGCGGATGCCGGCCTCGCGGGCGAGCCCCGCCATCGCCTCCTGGGCGGCGCGCTCGCCGACCTCCGCGAACCCGGAGGTGAAGACGACGAGCGCCCCGACCGCCTTCTCCGCGCACTCCTCGAGCACCCTCATCACTGCGCCGGGGGGAACGGTGCAGATCGCGAGGTCGACGGCGCCCGGAATGTCCTTGACGCTCGCGAACGCGGGCAGGCCCTGGATCGTCTCCGAGCGCGGGTTGACCGGGTAGATCGCGCCCTCGAAGCCGTTCCCGATCAGGGCCGCAACCGGGCGCCCCCCGACCTTGGTGGGCGAGGAGGAGGCCCCGAGCACCGCGATCGACCGCGGGCGGAAGAGAGGATCGAGGGAGGGGAGGTCGATGAGGCTGGAATCGCAGGGCATTGCTGGCTCGGTTGATCAGGGTGTGGGGGACCGGGGCGGGGCCGGGGGCGGCGGGGCAAGCAAGCGGCCGGAGGGTTCGGGCGACGGAGTGACGGATCGGATCGACGAATCGACGGGGTGACGGGATGACAGGGTGACGGGATGACAGGGTACGGACCGAACGGGGCGCCGACGGCGTTATATCACGGAGGCGGGCGTGAACGAATGGCTGCGGTGCCGGTTCAGCAGTTCTCATTTTGGTGCCTGACTTCACCCTGAGCCGCAAGCCGTCTTCTCCTTGCGACTCGATCCAGGGCAGATCGACGGTCGTGCCGGTCCTGCAGCGGGACCCGACGAGCAAAATGAGAATTGCTGGTGCCGGTTGCCAGGACCATCCCACGCTGGCCGCTCATCCGCACCGGGCTGGCCGGAGCGCCCTCATTCATGCCCTCGGGGGGTCCTGCGGGCCCCGTGGATGCAGCCGATCGGCCCGATCGCGCGCGGCGAGCCCGTCTCTCTCGGGTGGTTTCCCCGCATGGCGGAGGATCAGCCCGAGCGCGCGCGGCGAGCCCCATCCCGGCCCCTCGTTTCCATCCGGAACCACCGTAGCGTGGGATGACCCGGTGCCGGTTGCATCGGCTGCCCGCCTCCGGCACCTTTCCGCACGATGCACGCTCAGGAGCCCCATCCCCGGATCCAGTCCCTCCTCCTCGCGGCGGCCGCGTTCGTCATCCTCGTCGCGGGGCTCAAGGCCGCCCAGGCGCTCGTCAATCCGTTCCTCCTCGCGGTCTTCATCGCGGTCATCAGCACGCCGCCCATCTTCTGGCTCGAGTCGCGGGGGCTCCCGCGCACCCTCGCCCTCGTCGTCGTCGTCCTCGCGGTGGTCGGCGCGCTGCTCGGGCTCTCGGTGGTCGTCGGCGCCTCGATCAACGACTTCACCAACGACCTTCCCCGCTATACCGAGCGGCTGAAGGGGCAGTTCGGGTCGCTCGTCGAGACCCTGCGGGGGCTCGGCATCGACCTCCCCCGGGACCGCGCCGGGCTCCTGGATCACGTCAATCCGGCCTGGGTCCTCGAGCTCGCCGGGGACCTCTTCAACGGCTTCGGGGTCGTGCTCGCGAACGCGTTCCTCATCCTCCTCACCGTCGTCTTCATCCTGCTCGAGGCGTCGACCTTCTCCGGGAAGCTGCACGCCATCGCCCGTGATGCGCACCTCACCCGGGCGAGCGTGGACGCCTTCACGGAGACCGTCCGGCGCTACCTCGCGATCAAGAGCCTCATGAGCCTCGGCACCGGGGCCGCGGTGTGGCTCTGGCTGACCCTCCTCGGGGTCGACTACCCGATCCTGTGGGGACTCCTCGCCTTTCTCCTCAACTACGTCCCCAACATCGGGTCGATCATCGCGGCGGTGCCGGCGGTCCTGCTCGCCTTCGTACAGATCGGCCCGGGGGCCGCCCTGTGGACTGCGGCGGGCTATCTCGCGATCAACGTCCTCTTCGGGAACGCTCTCGAGCCGCGGTTCATGGGCCGCGGGGTCGGGCTCTCCCCCCTCGTGGTGTTCCTCTCCCTCATCTTCTGGGGGTGGGTGCTCGGCCCGGTGGGGATGTTCCTCTCCGTGCCCCTCACCATCACGGCCAGGATCGCTCTCGCCGCGAGCGACGAGACCCGGTGGGCGGCGGTCCTTCTCGGGACGGGCCGAGAGGCGGTCCCGGGGAGCGGCGGGGAGGACTGCCGCGGCGGTGCGGAACCGGACGGACGAGAGGGTCCGGACAAGGCCGCCGGGGCGAAGGCGACGGACACGTCGCACGGCCGATGAACGAGCGTGTTCCGTATCGTCGGCATCCGGACCCCGGCCCGCGCGCCCGACACGGTGCGCCTTGCGATTCCGCCTGCGCCGGGTCGGGGGTCAGGCGCGCGCGGCCTCGAAGGCCGCCACGTTGCGCGTCTCCTTGCTGAACTCCACCGCGATCAGGTGGATCGGCTGACCTCGGCCGCGGTACCGGTCCGCGTACCCCTTCTCCCGCAACTGCGCCATGGCCGCGCCCTCGGGCGCCGACTTCACCACCTTGAACTCGAACAGGTAGACGTTGGCGTTGAAGAGCACCGCCATGTCCAGCCGGCCGCGGCTGGCGCTGTCCTCCACCCGCACGTCCAGCCCCGCCGCCGCGAAGTACGAGTAGAACACGCTGGCGTAGTAGCCCTCGTAGTCCGCGATGTCGTTCCTCACGTGCCACTGGTAGGGGATGCCGGCGAAGAACGCCCGGAACAGCGCCTCGAGCCCCTCGAAGTCGTTGACCAGCAACAGGTCGTAGAGCCGCACGCCGTGCTCTGCCTGCCGCGACGGATTCACCCCCAGGCGGTTCAACAAGCTCTCGTTCAGGCTCTGGCGCACCTCCCGGTTCGGGTAGCCCAGCCGGTAGTACATCCTCCCGCCGCGCGGCTCGGCGCGGCGGATGGTGAGGTAGCCGGTCTGGAACAACAGCGCCTCGGTGGCGATGTGGTCCACGTCGAAAGCGGAGAGCAACGCGTCGCTGCCGAGCATCCCGTCCAGGGCCAGCGAGCCGACGCCGCGCGCCACCAGCGTGTCGACCAGAAACGCCGGCGTGCCGGTCTCGAACCACCAGGCGCCGAACCGGCGGCGGTCGAACAGCAGCAGCACGTCGAAGGGGTTGTAGACCGACTCCTCGCCCAGCCAGTTGTAGCCGTTGTACCAGTCGCGGATGGCCTCCCGGTCCAGGCCGGGGAGCTCCGGTGCGAACACCGTGTCCAGGTCCGCCTCGGTGTAGCCGCAGATGGCCGAGTAGCGCGGGTCCAGGGTGATGTCGTTGAGATTGTTGAGGCCGGAGAACAGGCTGACCTTGGAGAACTTGCTCACCCCGGTGAGCAGGGTGAACTTGATGTGCGCATCGGCGAACTTGATCGTCGCGTACAGCCCGCGCAGGGAGTCGCGGTTGGCGCGGGCGATGTCCGGCGCGTCGAGCGCGTCCAGAATGGGCTTGTCGTACTCGTCGATCAGGACCGCGACGCGCTGCCCGGAGCGCTCGTGCAGCGCCTCGACGAGATGGCGGAAGCGGGTCGGCGCGTTGGCGTAATTGGAATCGACACCTGTTTTCCTTTCGATGGCGGAAAGCTGTGCCATCACGTCCTCGCGCAGATAGCCCGGCTCCTTGAAGTTTCCGCTGCTGAAATCGAGGTGCACGACAGGGTGGCGCACCGACCAGTCCCACCGGTCATGGATGTCCAGCCCCTCGAACAGGTCCTCGCTGCCCTCGAACAGCTCCTTCAGCGTGTCCACGAGCAGGCTCTTGCCGAAGCGGCGCGGGCGGGAGAGAAAGTAGTGGGTGCCTTCATCGACCAGGCGCCGGAGGTATGCGGTCTTGTCGACGTAGTAGCCGTCGCCTTCGCGCAGCTTGCGGAAGGTCTGGATGCCGATGGGCAACTTGCGCCTGGTCCCCGGCTTCGCTCGAGCGTTCGAGCCCCTTTCAGTCTGCATCGTTGCCTTGCTCCGGCAGCATTCGTCGATTATGCCCCCGTTCGGACGACCCCGGCATGTGGGCCATGCGGAATCCGGGTCCCGATCCGTGCGCCGGGCAAGGCACGCCTTCATGGCCGGTCCGGGAAGTCCTTTCCAATCCGGAGATGAGCCTGAACGGTGGGCACGGGGAGAGGTTCGGGATCCCCGGCCGACCGTTCCGGAAGGGCTCGAGGTTGATTTGTGCGCGAGGACCCTCGGTGCCCATCGGGCGTCGCGCGGCCGCGCGGCGTTCGAATTCGTCGAGGCTCAGGTACCCCGGCGCAGCGTGCAACCGCCGGGTGGTGTCTAGTGGTCGCGGAGGAGCGCGCCGCAGCCGTGGATGCGGTCCGCGATCCCGAGCGCGCGGTAGGCGTGCCAGACGATCGCGGCGTTGATGGCGATCACCGGCTTGCCGAGCCAGCCCTCCGCCTCCGCCGCGAGACCCACCATCGAGAGGTTGGTTCCGACCTGCACGATGGCATCCACGTCGGGGCCGTCGAGGCCGCGCAGCACACCGCGCAGCTCGTGCGGGGTCACCGCCGCGATGGCCGTCGCGCTCGGACACTCGAGGTCCACGTAGCGCGTGACCGGGTAGCCCGATTCCTCGAAGTAGCGAACGATCTGTTCGCGCATGATCGGCTGGTACGGGGTGAGCACCGCGATCCGCCGGCCGCCGAGCGCGGCGAGGGCGGCGCTGCACGCCTCCGCCCCGGTCGTCACCTCGAGCCCGCACAGTCGCCGCGCCCGTTCGTGGAATGCCGCATTGCCCTCGCGGCCGCCCCAGAACGTCGGGGCCGACATCCCCATGACCAGGTAGTCGGGCTCGCAGGTCATCACGTCACGGACGGCCGTCGCGAACGCCCGGTCCACCTGCCCGAGGAGCTCCGTGAACGCATCGTTCGAGTCGAGCGCCGGGCGCTCGATGTACATCCGGCCGGTGTGGAAGGTGACTCCCGGGATGCGGAAGAGGTGGTTGCAGTCGGCCTCCACGATCGTGTTGGTGGAGGGCACGATGGTCGCGAGCTTGGCGCGGAATCCGGCGACGTCGGGCATGGCGGTCGACAAGCCTCCTCATCGGGCATTGCGGCGCTGGGTCCGCAGGATTCTCGCACGATGCGCGCGGCCGGTTCCCTTGTTGCGGGGGCGTCCGCTCACCCCCTCGGAACGGGAGCCGCACGCCCGACTCGCGGCGACCGTCGAGAATTGCCGAACGCGAGCCGTCCTGTGCTCAAATATCCGGCGGTGGAGCGAAGCCTTGGAGCGCCGGTCGGGACCGACGCCGAGCGGGAACGGACCGGGCGGTTCATCAACGTGAGCGGAACGAAGCCTCAGCCGGCCGCCGGCCACCGGACCTATGACGAGGCGCTGGCCAGCCTGACCGCCCCCGGTGCGGAGTACGAGCTGGTCACCGAGACCATCGGCGGGGTCGAATACACCATCTTTCGCAATCTGCCGACCTCGCTCCGGGACATCTACGACCAAGCGCGTCAGGACCACGGCGAGAAGGACTTTCTGGTCTATGAGGACACGCGCCTGACCTACTCCCAAGCGTATGATCGGGCGGCCGCTATCGCGCACCAGTTGATCCACCGCTACGGCGTCGAGAAGGGCGATCGGGTGGCGATCGGGATGCGGAACTGCCCGGAATGGGTCATCGCCTTCATGGCGATCACCTCCTGCGGCGCCATCTCCGTTTCCCTTAACGCTTGGTGGTCCGGCGAGGAGCTCGAGTTCGGCCTGAAGGACTGTGGCGCCAAGCTCATCTTCCTGGATCGGCCGTGCTACGAACGGTTGGCCGACCGCCTTCCCGCACTGGGCGTTCGCGGCATCGGTGCACGCTGGGACGACGCTCCGCCGGAAGGCGTGGTCGACTTCGACCAGCTTTGGCAACAGGCCGCGGGTCAGCCGATGCCGGACATCGAATTGACCGCCGGCGATGACGTGACGATTCTCTTTACCTCCGGCACGACCGGCTTTCCCAAGGGAGGCGTGTCCACCCATCGCGCCGTGCTGAACGCGCTCGCCAATTGGGGCTTCGATACCTCCCTGCGGATCGCCACCGGAAGGCTCGAAGAGCCCGAAGAGGACCCGGAGTTCCAGCCGGCGATCCTGATGCCGCTGCCGCTGTTCCACGTCGGCGGAAGCCACGCCAGCCTCCTCGCGTCGTTCGGCGTCGGCCGCAAGGTCGTCATGATGCACAAGTGGTATCCGGAGCAGGGTCTGGATCTGATCGAACGCGAATGCATCACGTCTTTCCTCGGGGTCCCGACGATGACCTGGGAGATGCTGCAGTCACCCTCCCTGTCGAAGCGGGACCTCCGCAGCCTGAGCGCGATAGCCGGCGGCGGCGCACCGAATCCCGGCGGCATGGTGGAGCGGTTGCGGGAACGGATGCCGGACCAACACTGGGTTTTCGGCTGGGGCATGACCGAGACCAACGCCGGCGGCATGAGCAACACGGATGAGGGTCTCATCGACCGACCGGACAGTTGCGGCAAGCCCTCTCCGATCGTCGAACTCAAGGTGATCGACCGCCACGGCAACGAGCTGCCGCCAGGCGGGCGGGGCGAGCTGGTCGTGAAGTCGGCGGCGAACATCCGTTGCTACTGGCAGCGGCCGGAGGCCACCGCGGAGACGATTCGGGACGGCTGGCTGCGCACCGGCGACATCGCGGAGATCGACGAGGAGGGCTACGTCTACATCCGCGGCCGCGAGAAGGACATGGTGCTGCGGGGCGGCGAGAACATCTACTGCGCCGAGATCGAGCGCGTGGTGTATCTGCATCCGGCGGTATTCGAGGCGGCCGCCTTCGGCGTCCCCGACCCGCGCCTGGGCGAGGAGCTGGCCGTGGTGGTCATGCCCCGGCCGGGCGCCGACCTCGACCCGGCGGCGGTTCGCGCGCACGTGGCCAGGCACCTCGCACGGTTCAAGGTTCCGCGCTACGTGTGGCTGCAGGACGAGCAACTGCCCCGCGTGGCCACCGGCAAGATCCACAAACGCGCTCTGCGCGATCGGATGCTGCGCCAAGCGGTAGAGCTCCCGTAGCGGCGGCGTCACCGGCGTCGCGCCCTCGAAACTCCTTGGCCCGGCTGCTGCCTGCCGCTTGCTGCCCGCTGCCCGCTGCCCGCTGCCCGCTGCTTGCGGTAGCGGTCAGGTAGAGTATGGCCCCGCGCCGACCGCCGGTCGCGGGCGGCGGCTCTCGCTCGCAACCGGAGTCCGCGCCAACCGCCATGGAGCTTGCGTCCAGCATCCACGAAGCTCCCGACTTCGCCTCCGTCCAGGAGCTGTTCCACAGCCGTGGCTGGACGGACGGGCTTCCCGTCGTCCCCCCGACCGAGGAGGCGGTGGCGGCCTGCCTCGAAGCGGCGGCCATGCCACCCGAGCACATCGTCGGCATCGAGCCGGTCCGCGGCCGCGCGGTGACCGCCGAGAAGGTCGCGGTCAACGCGGTGGTGGCGGGCGGACTGCCTCTGCACTTCCCGGTCGTCGTCACCGCGCTCAGCGCCATGCTCCGCGCGGAGTTCTCCCTGCACGGGGCGACCGCGAGCACCGGTGGGTGCGCGGTTCTCATCGTCATCAACGGCGACGAGCGCCGGCGGCTCGGCATGGACGGGACCTTCAACGCGCTCGGCAACAGCGACCGGGCGAGCGCGGTCGTGGGCCGGGCGGTTCGGCTCTGCCTCATCAACTTGTTCGACGTGCGCCCGGGCGGCATCGACCGCTCCACCCTCGGGCATCCCGGCAAGTTCAGCTTCTGCATCGCCGAGGACGAGGAAGGGTCCCCCTGGGAGCCGCTGGCGGTGGAACGCGGCGTTCCGCGGAGCGCCTCGGCGGTCACCGTCATGGCGGCGGGCGCCCCGCGCCAGATCATGAACGAGTGGACCACCGAGCCCGCGGAGATCCTGGAGACCTTCGCGGCCGAGATGCGGGCCAACATGCGCCAGTACTCGATCTGGCCCGGCCACTACGCGATCATCATGCCCCCGCAGCTTCGCGACCACCTCGCGGCCGCCGGCTGGTCGCGCGCGGACGTGCGCGAGCGCCTGTTCGAGCGGGCCCGAATCCATCGGCGCGAATGGGCCACGGTCGGGAAGGGCCAGGTGGTGGGCGATCGCGGCGACCGCGAGTACCGGGCCCTCCCGGACCCCGAGCACCTGCTGCTGGTCGCGGCCGGCGGGCCGGCCGGCGGGTTCGGGGCGGTCATCCCACCCTGGCTCGGCGACAAGAGCCGGGCGGTGACCCTCGCGGTCGGCGCGTGTCTCGACTGCGAGGCGTCGGCACCGGCGCCGGTGCACGGCGGCGCGATGCCGCGCCGCGGTCCTGACCGCTCGTGATTGCCCCTCGGCCCGCGCACGGCGTGGGTGCCGCCGTCCTGGGCGGGTGGGCGGACGGGCGGGCGCGGCCGCCGCGTTCCCGTGGAACCGTTCCCGCCCCGAAGCCGGACCCGCGCGCCGGGCTCGCCTTTTGTCCGGCGACGGGTGAACCGGGCCGGTTCGGCAGGCCATCGGGGAGCGCACTTCGTCGTCCGCGGGTCGATTCGCGCCTCATGAGGCTGCCCTCTCGACCGCACGGCAGGCCGATCCGCACCCGTGCCGGCACTCGGTCGCGATAAGACACGCATGGACAGGCCGGCCACCCCGTCGCATGAAAAGGTCCGGCGTCGCGAAGACGGCTCTCTGGGGTCTGTTTTCACAGCAAAGAATGGTCCTGGACCCGCGCGCATCCGGGCTTCGTTTCGATCGCTCCGGATAGACGAGAATACTCGGGGGCCGGTATCCATCGCTTGACCGTCACCGCACCGACCGTTGACGTCGGTCGGGTTGCGCAGCGCCGGCCCGGCCTGCCTGGAACCGATTTCCGGCCTGCCCGGGATCGGCAGCCCCTTGGCACGCCGGGCGGGGGTCGGCCGAAGGCACAACCCGTTATCACGCCGTGGGGCCACGGGTTTCATGCCGCAGGCTTGCTCGTCAAGTCATGGGTTGCAGATCCCGATACCCAGGCCGCCAACCGGCAAGGAGGATGACCACATGACCCTGCGGGTGCTCGATCCGACCTTCGAAGAGAACGCGGCCGGCTTCGCGCTCGCCCCCCGGCTCGCGGGACTCGAGGGCGCCACCGTCGGCATCATCTCGAACGGCAAGAAGGGAACCGCCTCGTTCTTCGCCCACCTCGCCTCCCTCCTTCGCATCCGCTACGGAGCCGAAGAGGTGGTGCTGCGGGTCAAGAAGAGCTTCAGCGCCCCCGCCGAGGCGGCAATCATGGAGGAGGCGGCGGAGTGGAGCGCGGCGATCGCCGGGGTCGGGGACTGAGGGAGCTGCTCGTCGTGCAGTCTGCACGACGCGATCCGGAGCGAGCGGCGCGGCGTTCCCGCGATCGGGATCATGACGGACCGGTTCGTGACCGCGGCGGACGAGATGCGACGGGTGCTCGGCATGCCCGACTATCCGTTCGCGGTGATGGCGCACCCCATCAGCAGCGCGTCGACCGCGGCGCTCGAACGGCAGGCAGAAGCGGTCCTCGAGCGGAGCCTGAGCCTGATCCTGCGCGTCTGACACGGCGTGTCGAGCGCCCTTGGTCAGCAGCCCCGGACGCCCACCCCCCGGGCACCCCCCGGAAGCCTGCCCTGCGCTGACCGCCGTTGCACCCGCCGCGCCGTTCCCCGCCGACCTTCGCCCGCCGCCCCGCGACGCTCACCGCCCCCCGCCGCCGATGAGAATCGATTCCCGCCGAGCCGCGGCCGAGCACCTCGACCGGATGGAAGCGGAGGCGTCGCGCTACGAGCCGCGCCTCGGCGACCACGCTACCGTGTGGCGCCGTTGGGGGGAGGCGGGGCCGGCCGTCGTGCTCCTGAACGGCGGGACCGGGTCCTGGATGCACTGGGTGCGGAACATCCCCGCCCTCCGGGGCCGCTACCGCGTGTTCGCGGCCGACCTTCCGGGCATGGGCGATTCCGGCCTCCCCCCCGTCACGGAGCCGGTCGAGGATCTCGTCCGCATCAGCGGCACGATCATCGCCTCCGGCATCGAGGGCCTCCTCGGGCGCTCCGAGCCCGTCCACATCGTCGGCTTCTCCTTCGGCTCGATGGTGGGGGCGCACGCGGCGGCCCGGCTCGGCACCCAGGTCGAGACGTTCACGATGGTCGGAGCGTCCGGGCTCGGGCTCGACTTCGACGGTCCCGGGCGGCTCCGAAGGCCGGAGCCGGAGATGACGGAGGACGAGCTCCGGGAGGTCCACCGGTACAACATGACCACCCTCCTCTTCGCGGACCCCGCGAACGCGGACGAGCTGGCCCTCGAGATGCAGGTCCGGAATGCGGCCCGGGTCCGCATCCGGTCCCACACCTCGGCCGTCACCTGGATCCTCCTCGAGGCGCTCCCCGCCGTCCGCGCGCGCCTCGGCGCGATCTGGGGCGGCCGCGACCCCTTCCTGCCCGCCCGCGAGGAGCGCGAGGGGCTGCTTCGTCGATTCGACCCCGACCTCCCCATCCACATCGTCGAAGGCACCGGCCATTGGGTCCCGTTCGAGGGGGCGGAACCCTTCAACCGGTGTCTGCTGGAGCTCCTCGGCCGGGGAGCCGGATCACCGAGAGGGGCGCCGCCGGGTGTCTGATCGTCCAGCCCTCGAGCTCGCGGGTCGCGGGTCGCGGCTCGTGAACGGTGACGACTCGCCGGCGAGACCCCCTCGGCGGAGTTATCCCGAAAAACATCACCGACTTTCATCGCGAGGGGGCCAAGATGCCCCACGATCCCATGGAGGAACGGGCCGCCCGGACCGAGAGCGCGCGTGCGCGCTGCCGAGGCGTAGCCGACACTGGCAGGTGCGCGCCGACGAAGCGGCTTGCGGGAGTACGTCCCGCGACCGCGAGCGGATTGGCGGCCGCCGCGGGAAGTCGTTGATTTTTCGGGCTATGGTCGGTACCGTGCGGCGCGGCGCGAAGCGGGCCAGCGTGACCGGGCGTGGCGCGGCGCCGCGCGTGGCCGACCCGACCCTACTTCGGCTTGACGCTCGACTCGAAGAACGGGGCGTTCACCATCAGCTTGTTCTCCTGCTTGATGAGCCAGCCCGCCTCGGCGCTCGCCGCGAGGTACGCCTGCCAGTCCGGGTCCGCCTGCATGGCGGCCCGCTTCTTCTCGCGGTCCCCCGCGCTCTCGTACACCCAGATGTGGACGTACTGGTTCGGGTCGCCCGTCTCGCATGCGCCGTAGAACAGCGGCTCGCCGAGGTGGCGTCGCTGGGCCTCCCACCCCTTCTCGAGGTAGAGGTCCATCTGCTTGCGGATGCTGCCGGGGCGGCAGGTGTAGGTGCGGACGTCGAACAGCATGTCGGTCTCCTCGGAGCCACCGGGCGGCCCGGCGGCGGGTTGAAAAACGGGACGAAGGCTCGCCGCGCGAACTCGCCGGTGGCGGTGGCAGCCGCGGCGGCGTGCGCGTGACCGGAAGCACCGTCCCCGCCCGGAGGCCCGGGTCGGGTTGCGCAGCCGTCATTTTGCGCGAGCCCCGCCGGTCCCGCCAATGGCGGCGGGGTCAGCCCCCAGGACTTTCCCACGCTGGCCGATCATCCGCCCCGGGTCGGCAGGAGCGCCCTCATTCGTACCCTCGGGGGGTCCCCGCGGGCCCCGTGGATGCAGCCGATCGGCCCGACCGCGCGCGGCGAGCGCCATCCCGGCCCCTCGTTTCCATCCGGAACCGCGGCGCGGGACGACCCTGGGCCAGCCCCCGCCGCTTGGCCGCCGTCGCGCCGACCTCGCGGAGCCCCGTCCTTGCGGAGACAGGCCCGCAGGGTCGGGTAACGTGCGCTCACCATACACCCCCGGCAACCGCGCCGCCTCCTCCTGCGTCAGCCGCCGTTCCTGCCATCCCCCGCAGGCTTTCTTGAATCTCATCCGCCGGATCTCCGGTCGCACTCGTGTCCTGGTCATCGGCACCTCCTCGGTGCCCATCAGACCGGACAACTCACGTGCTACAAAACACGCATGGACGGGCCGGCCACCCCGTCGCATGAAAAGGTCCGGCGTCGCGAACACGGCCCTCCTGTTTCACGGCAAACCGGACAGACTATTTGCTCCTGACCAGCAGTTCTCATTTTGGCGCCTGACTTCACGCTGAGCCGCAAGCCGTCTTCTCCTTGCGACTCGATCCGGGGCAGATCGACGGTCGTGCCGGTCTTGCAGCGGGACCCGACGAGCAAAATGAGAATTGCTGGCTCCTGACAGTCGCGGTTGACGGGTGTCGCGCCCGCTCCCTACCATGCGGGAGCGGCGAGCGCCTCGCCCGTCGCGCATCGAACGCGAGAGGATCGCGCCTCACGGCCCGTTTGCCGCCCGGAGACCCACAGCGGCTCCCTCGAAGAGAGGCAGGATGCCTCATCTCCGGGCGACCCTCGCCAGGGCCACCACCAGGAGGAGAGATTGGGATGAAACGTTCACCATTCGCGGCCCGCACGGCCGCCGCCGTGCTTGCGGCCGCCTGGCTCTGCACCGCGCCGGCGACCGGCGCCGAGACCGGGGTCACCGACGACACCATCAAGATCGGCGCGCTCGGGGTGCTGACCGGCCCCAACGCCAAGTTCGGCGACACCATCTACAACGGCGTCGAAGTGGTCTACAAGGAAGCCAACGATGCGGGCGGGATCCACGGCCGCATGATCGAGTACGTCCGCGAGGACGACCGCTGCCAGGCATCCGATGCGGTCGGCGCGGTCAAGAAGCTCATCCACCAGCACGAGGTATTCATGATCCATGGCGGCGCCTGCTCGAACGCGAGCCTTGCCGCGAAGCCGGAGATCGTGGCCGCCGACATTCCGTGGGTGATCACCGCGTCCACCGCTTCCTCCCTCACCGATCCGGTGCATCCTCGAATCTTCACCACGATGCTCGCGGGATGGATGGAGAGCTACGCCCAAGTGCAGTACGCGATCGACCAGGGGATGAAGCGGATCGCCATCGTCGCCCAGCACGACAACTGGGGACGGAGCCGTTACGACCCCCTCATCGAGGCGTTCAAGCTCCAGGGCATCGAGCCGGTGGCGGACGAGGAGATCGCTCCCGACCCGAGCGATGCGACCCCCCAGGCCCTTCGCATTCAGGCCGCGCAGGCCGATGCCGTCATCCTCATTCTCTTCCCCAAGGCGGCGGCGGTAGTGCTCCGGGACGCGTACAAGATCGGCTACCGCCCGTTCCTCATCGGCGGCTCGACGGTGGGCGACGTCGGGGTATTCGCCTCGAACGTCGGCATCCCCGGCGCGGCGGACCGGCTGCACGCGGTCTCCACCATCGGATACACCGCGGACGATCCGGAGATGGCCGGGTGGAAGGCGAAGGTGGAGGCCGCGTTTCCGAACGACACGTTCAACATCTACCACATGTTCGGCATCGCGAGCGGGCAGTTCGTGGTGGAGGCGCTGCGCCGGGCGGGGCGGGACCTCACCCGCAAATCGGTGAGCGAGGCGATGAACGACCTCTCGGTGGAAACCGACCCGTACGCGGGGCCCATCACCTGCACGCCGACCAACCACCAGTGCCACAACAACGCCGCCTGGTTCGGCCTCGTGGACGGGGTAACCAAGCGGGTCGGGGTCACCGCGGTCACCCGATGAGGACAAGGGGCAGGGGCGCCGCGGTCGCGTCCGCCTGAAGCGTTGGAGGTGAGGCGTCCGCCCCCCGCTCCGAGGGGCGCCGCCTCCACCGCCCCCGTCTTCTTCACTGCTGGCCGGGCGGGCGGCACCGCATCCGCCCGCCCCGGTTCCGGCGTGCACCCGGAGTTCGCAGGATGTTCGCCTATCTCATCGCAAGCGGCATATCGACCGGCGCGCTCTACGCGATGGTCGCGATCGGCCTCGTCCTCGTATACCGATCGACCGGCCACATCAACTTCTCGCACGGCGAGCTTTTCATGTTCGGCGGCTTCATCGCCTATACCTTCTTCGTGATCCTCGGCGCGCCCTACTTCGTATCGCTCCTCGTCGCGGTGATCGGGGGATTCCTGCTCGGGGTCCTCTGCGACCGCACCGTGTACCGGCCCCTCATCAAGGCCCCGGCCCTCACCATGGTCCTCGCGACCGTCGGCTTCTCGTTCCTCATCAAGGGGGTCGCCCGCTTCTTCTGGGGAGCCCGGGAAGGCGGGGACTACGTTGCGTTCCCCGCCGCGGTGGACCCCGCCCCGATTCCGATCGGCGGCATCATGGTGTTCCCGCAGCAGCTCCTGGTGCTCGGAGGCGCGTTCTTCTTCGTGGTGGTCTTCACCATCTTCTTCCGGCGTACCCGCTGGGGGAAGATGATGCAGGCGACGGCCGAGAACGCGACGGCCGCGTTCCTCTCCGGCATCCGGGTGGAGCGGGTCTACACCATGACCTGGGGAACGGGGGCGTGCATCGCGAGCGCGGCCGCGGTACTGATGGCCCCGCTCACCCTGCTCTCGCCCGACGTCGGCTTCAACCTCCTCCTCCGGGCATTCGCGGCGACCGTGCTGGGCGGGCTCGGGAGCATGCCGGGGGCCATCATCGGAGGGTTCCTCGTCGGCATCATCGAGTCGCTCGCCGGAGGCTACATCCACACCGGCCTCCAGGAAGTATCCGCGTTCATCATCATCATCGTGGTGCTCGTGTTCCGGCCGGCCGGACTCTTCGGCATCCGCCGGCTCCGCGAGACCTGAAACGTTGGTCCCGGGACACTGGGCCTGAGACGCGGAACCCGAGACGCGGGGCTTGAGATGCCGGACCCGGGACGCGAGGCGTCGATGCTTCGGATCTTCTCGCGCCGAAACGTGGTGGCGGCGGGGCTCGTGTTCTTCGCGGTCCTTCCGTTCGTCGCGAATCCCTACGTCGTCTTCATCGGCAACCTCGCCCTCATGTACATCCTGCTCTCGGTCGGGCTCAACATGCTGCTCGGCTACGCGGGCCAGCTCGCCTTCGCGCACGCCGCCCTGTTCGGCGTCGGGGCATACACGACAGGGCTTCTCAAGCTCGAGATCGATCTGCACTACGGGCTCGCCCTCGTCGCCGGCGTCGCGGTCGCGACCGTCACCGGGGTCGCGGTCGCAATGCCCGCGCTCAGGCTCCGGGGGCTCTACCTCGCGCTCGCCACCGTCGCCTTCGCCCAAGCGACCCTGTGGGTGTTCATGCACTGGAACTCCGTCACCTACGGCGGGGCCGGGTTCCGCGTCCCGCCGCTCGACTTCGAGCCCTTCACCTCGCGACCCGACATCGGGGTCTACGTCCTCACCTACCTCATCGTGCTTGCCGGCATCCCGCTCGGCTGGAACCTGCTACGCTCGCGGGTCGGCCGCGCATGGGTCGCGATCCGCGAGAGCGAGGTAGCCGCCGAATCCCTCGGCATCGACATCACCCGCTACAAGACCATCGCCTACGCCGTGAGCGCGATGTACGCGGGGGCCGCCGGGGGGCTCTTCGCGGGCATGCTCGGGATCGTCACCCCGGAGTCGTTCGACCTCTTTCAGGTGATCGTCCACTTCTGCATGGTGATCGTCGGCGGCCTCGGGTCGATCTGGGGCGGTGTCCTCGGCGCGGTAGGCCTGGTGGGCCTTCAGGAGGTGCTGCGGGCGTTCCGGCACCTTCAGGAGATCGCGTTCGGGGGCCTCATCCTGTTCACCGTGCTCGTGATCCCGGGGGGTGCGGTCTCGCTCCTCAAGCGCTACGTACCGGGCTGGAAGGAGCCGCTGCGCCGCACGGAGCACGACGAGTGAGGGAGAGCGGTCCGGTCCGCCCGGTGGAAATCCGCCTCCCGCAGAGCCGGACGGCGCGCGGGAGCGACGGGTGAGCAAGCTCCGGGCAAGCGACATCTCGATCTCGTTCGGCGGCCTCAAGGCCCTCGACTCGGTAGGAATCGAGGTAGAGCCCGGCGAGATCCGCGGCATCATCGGCCCCAACGGGGCAGGCAAGACCACCCTCCTCAACGTCATCTGCGGCATCGACCCGCCCGACACCGGCACGGTGTGGCTCGATGGCGAGCCCCTGAACGGACTCCGGACGAGCCAGATCGCGGGCCGAGGCATCGGGCGGACGTTCCAGACCACGAAGCTCTTCAAGGGGATGACGGTCCTCGAGAACGTCATGACCGGCCTGCACGGGAAGATGCGTGCGAACCCCCTCACGGCCGCGCTCGGCTTCCGGAGCGTGCTCCGCGAGGAAGCGGAGGCGGCCCGGCGCGCCCGCGAGGTGCTCGAGTTCGTGCGCATGCTGGACTTCGCCGACGAGGAAGCGACTTCGCTCTCGTTCGGACAGCAGCGGCTGGTGGAGATCGCGCGCGCCCTCGTGAGCGAACCGGAGGTGCTGCTTCTCGACGAGCCCGCAGTCGGCCTCAGCCTGACGCGAGTGATCGAGGTCGACGAGCTGTTGCGCCGGATCCGGCGGGAGCGGGGAGTGACCATCTTGATGATCGAGCATGTGCTCCGCCTCGTCATGGGGGTCTGCGACCGGATCACCGTACTCAACTCGGGGCGGAAGATCGCCGACGGGACGGCGGAGGAGGTCATGGCCGACCCGGAGGTCGCGGAGGCGTACCTCGGAGCGGAGCTCGATGCTTAGGGTCGAGCACCTGAGCGTCTGGTACGACGTGACGGAGGTGATCCGGGACGTGACCTTCGAGGTCGCGGAAAACGAGGTCGTGGCCCTGCTCGGCGGGAACGGCGCGGGCAAAACGACGATCCTCAATACCCTGAGCGGGCTCCTCGCACCGCGCCGCGGCTCGATCACCATCGACGGCCGTCCGGTCGAGGGGTGGCACCCGCAGGCGATCGTGAAGACGGGTGTGGTCCAGGTGCCGCAGGGGCGGTTCGTGTGGCCGGGGATGAGCGTCGAGGACAACCTCGCGCTCGGGGCGATCACCCGGCCACGGAGCGAGCGCGACGCGATCGCAGCGGACATGGACGAGGTGTTCGACATGTTCCCGGTGCTGCGCGAACGCCGCCGCGGTTTCGCCGCGAGCCTCTCCGGCGGCGAGCAGCAGATGCTCGCGATCGGGCGGGCGCTCATGGCCCGGCCGCGCATGCTGCTCATGGACGAACCGTCGCACGGTCTCTCGCCCCTGATGGTGCGCCAGATGGTGGTCGCGATCCGGCGGCTGCACGGGCGCGGGATGACCATCCTCCTCGTCGAACAGAACGTGGGGGTGGCGGCGGCGGTCTCGAAGCTCGCCTACGTGCTCGTGAACGGGGAGATCGAGTTCTCCGCCCCCGGGGCGGAGCTCGCCGACAATCCGGACATCCTTCGGAGCTACCTCGGCGGCGGGCGGTACTGACCGCGGGGCGCGGGTCTGGCGTGGGTCTGGCGCGGGTCTACAGGTCCCGGGAGCGGGTCGGCACCGGCGGCGGAGGGAGCAACGTGGACCACGAGCCGAGCGCGCGGTTCATGAGCGAGACCACGCTGACGGCGGGTGAGGCGCCAATGTCCGCATGCAAGGCCTGCCCCTGCCCCACATCTCCCGGCTAGACTTCGAGTATGAATAATTCATATCAATTCAATCTCTTACAATCTATCTGCCGACAACTGCCCAAGCCGGACTCGTCGGGCCTCGGCCGCATCGGGACCGGACAGGGACTGATTTGTCATTCGATACGCCGTTCACGGAAAAAGCAAAGGGCTGGAAAACAATGACTTCCATGATGCGCCATGCATGAAGCCCAGCGAGCGGATGTGGGGCACGGACAGTGCAAGGCGGCGCGGTTGGCGGGCGAGGCACGGCTGATGGCCGGCGGAGCCGAGTGGATTGCCGGACACGCGGCATCGCCGAGCGGGCGTTGCCGGCCGTCCCGGTAGAATCCGGAATGCGGAGGCGCTCGGCCGGACAGCACGCGCGAGCGAGCGAGTGCCGACGGGGGTGCGCCCGGAGCTTCGGCCGTGGACCGTGCCGCACGAGGGGAGAATTTCGATGACGGATTCGGGCAGCGGCTCGACCCGGGTTTCCGCCGGGGCCTACACCGCGATCCAGAACCTTTACGCCCGCTACAACTGGTGCAGCGACGCGGGCGACGCCGAGGGCTACGCGGGGTGCTTCACCGAGGACGGCGAGCTCTCCCTTCCCGGGATCGGGCTGCACATCCGGGGCCGAGAGGACCTCCGCGAGTTCAAGCGCCAGGACAAGGCCCGGCGCGGGGACCGGATCCGCCGCCACTGGAACAGCGGCCTCTGGCTCGAGGCCGTTGACGAGCGCACCATGCGGGGGCGATGCTATCTCCACGGTTATGACGGGACCCCCGGGGAGGCGCCGGTGCTGAACGACATCGGGGTCTACGACGACACGATCGTCTGCCGAGACGGGGAATGGCGGTTCGCAAGGCGGGTGATCACCATGGACCACAGCACGTTCCGGCCGCCCTCCTGACGGGACTTCCGTCCATGACCCGGCGAAGGGGAGCGGACCGCGCGGAGCCTGCGCCGCCCGGCGCGGTGCGAGGTCGAGGTGAAGGCGATCAGGTTACGGATGTCAATCCCTTCCCGATCGCAGGGTCATCCCACGCTGCGGTTCCGGATGGGGTTCCGGACGGAAACGAGGGGCCGCGATGGCGCTCGCCGCGCGCGACCGGGCCGATCGGCCGCATCCACGCGGCCCGCAGGACCCCCCGAGGGCACGAATGAGGGCGCTCCGGCCAACCCGGTGCGGATGACCGGCCAGCGTGGGAGAGTCCTGTCCCGGTCGCGAGCGGCATTACAAGGAGCGCAACTTTGAACCAGGGCCACGACCAGGATCGGAATCAGGACATTACGGGCTGTTCCGCCACGCGCATCGCGCGGGAGGTCGCGGGGCGCACGGTGAGCGCCCGCGAAGTCGCGGAGGCGATGCTCGCCCGGGTCGAGGCCCTCAACCCGACCCTGAACGCCATCTGCACCCTGAACGACGCGGCGATCGACGAGGCGGACGCGATCGACCGGCGGCTCGCGGGCGGGGCGGCCCCGCGGCCGCTCGAAGGGGTGCCGCTCGTCGTCAAGGACAACATCCTGACGCGCGGCATCCGCACCACCTTCGGCTCGAAGATCCTCGAGCACGACGTCCCGAAGGAAGACTCCCTCTGCGTCGAGCGGCTGCGGGGCGCGGGCGCGGTCGTGCTCGGCAAGGCCAACACCCCCGAGTTCGCCCACGACGTGAACACCACGAATCCCGTCTTCGGGACCACTCGCAATCCCTGGGACGTGAACCGCACCGCGGGAGGGTCGAGCGGGGGAACCGCGTCGGCGGTCGCGGGGCGTCTCGCCCCCGCGGGGCTCGGCACGGACCTCGGGGGCTCGATCCGCATCCCGTCTTCCTTCAATGGCCTCGTGGGGCTCCGCCCTGCTCCGGGACGTGTGGCGTTCTACCCGACCGAGTTCGGCTGGGACACCCTGGTCGCGCACGTCCAGGGGCCGATGGCGCGGACGGTGGAGGACGTCGGCCTGTTGCTCGCGGTGCTCTCGGGTCCGGACGACCGCGATCCGATGTCGCTGCCGGAGCAGGGGCTCGACTTCGCGGCCGCCGCCCGGAGGCCGGCCGACCCCGCGGGCCACCTTGCCGGGACGCGGCTCGCCCTCAGTATCGACCTCGGCGGGCTCGTTCCGGTGGAGCCCGAGACCGAAGCGCTCGTCCGGGGGGCGACGCGCGCCCTCGAGGCCCTCGGCTGCGAGGTGAGCGAGACGTTCTTCGACAATTCGAGCCTTGCCGAGATCATCTTCGGAACGCGCGGCTTCGGGATGATCGCGCGTTACACCGAGCGCTACGAACGTCACCGAGACGTGATGACCCCGCCGCTAATCAACCAGATCGAGGCGGCCCGGGACGTGGACGTACAGGCGGTCGCGAAGGCCGAGCGCCTGCGCACGGAGTACTGGCATCGGGTGCGGGCACTCCTCGAGCGGCACGACTTCATCATCACCCCGGCCGTCGGAACCCCCGCGTTCCGCCTCGACCGGCCCCTTCCCGACGAGGTCGGGGGCCGCAAGGTCGAGCGCTACTACGACATCTTCCTCACCGCGTACACGTTCTCGGTGACCGGGCTCCCCGCGATGTCGATCCCCTGCGGCTTCACGAGCGAGGGCCTCCCCGTCGGCCTCCAGGTCGTCGGGCCGCGGCTCCGCGAAGACCTGCTGCTTGCGTTCGCGGCCGCGTTCGCAGCCGCCCACCCCGAGCACTACCGGGTCCCGGATGTGGACCTCGCGGCGGTGTGGCCCGTCGCGGACGCGTTCTCGAGCCCGGGCCTCGTGGTGCGCTAGGATAGACTACCGCCAACCGGTTCCACGCCACAACGGACTTGAGCTTGTGGAAAGCACATACCGCTCAATACCAACCGACCAGATTGCCTTTGATGAGGGGAATCCAAGAATCAAGGTCGCCTTAGAGAAGTACGGCGACAGGCTCGACGACCAGCGAATCCGCTTCGCCCTGCAAACTGCCACCGAGGGCTCCTCCAGTGCGTCGTCGTACCGATCCCTGAAGGACTCCATCAGAGCCTCCAGAGGCATCTCCGTCCCCTTAGTCGTATGGCCCGACGGTAATCGATTCGTCTGCGTCGACGGCAACACCCGACTGGCCATATACAACGAGCTTCATGACGAGAGTGCGCCCGGCGACTGGACCGCCATCAACTGTCTTGTCCTCGACAATCCCACCCAGCGCGACATCGAAACGATCCGGGTCACGGCTCACCTAGTGGGCGCACGCGAGTGGCCCGCGTATGAGAAGGCCCGCTACCTTCACTACCTTCGCAATGTCGAATTTATGGACTACGACGAACTAATCGCGCGTTGCGGGGGCAACAAGACGACAATCACGCAGCAGATCGACGCGTTCCATGATATGAACGAGTTCTACCGTGATGTTAACACCGATGATGCCTTCAAGGTCGACCGCTTCAGCGGCTTCGTCGAGCTGCAGAAAGCGGGTATCAAGAAGTCCATCTTCAGTTCGGGCTTCGATCTGCACGACTTCGGTCGATGGATACGCGACGGGCAGATCTACCGGCTGGCCGACGTCAGAAAGCTACCCCGTGTACTCTCCGACGAAGAAGCCAAGGCCACCTTCGTCGCGGGCGGTGTCCGGTCAATTGAAGGCGCCATCGACATCGCCGAAGCCAACCGCCGAAGAGATGTTCACCCCTCGCCGCTCGAAACCTCCGTCGCGAACGCGAGCATGACCACCTTGGCCGAGGCCCTGCTCCACAGAATCAAGTCCCTCCCGCGCCAGGACTACGTTGCCCTCCGTGACCGGCAGTATGAAACTGCCGACCAGGACGTGGATGTTCTGAGCGACCTCGCCGAACACCTCCACGATCTGCTCCGAGATGTCTCAAAGTGACGCGCATCGCGAACTTGTTCTTGCCGCCGCGCTCGCCATACGGCAACGCCACCCAAACGTCTTGGTACGCGCGGACCTTCAAGAGTCCCCCGGCGACCCCGTTCCGCCTCTCATCGGCGGCTACCGGCCCGACATCATCGCGCGCAGCACACGCGCGTGTTCCAACCTTCTCATCGCCGAAGCCAAGACCGACCGCGACATTGACAACCGGCACACCCTCGATCAAATCAGCGCCTTCATCGACCATCTCGACACGCTGCCACACGGTGTCGGCACCTTCATTCTGGCGGTGGACGGGCACGTCGCCGATCTCGCGAGGACAGTTCTTCGATTTGCCTGCCGCCAGCGCGTATCTTCCCGGCTTCGCGTCAATCTCTTCGACGGTCTTGACTTCTGGATTCTAGGTCCGGTGGGAGCCCCGCAGTGGCGTTTGTTCTGAGACGTCCGCCCGAATTCGTGCCGAAGCACACGGCGTTCCCCTACCAGCTCGACGCCATAAGGGCCGTCAAGGATCTTCCCTATGCTGCCATCTTCCACGAACAGGGGCTCGGAAAGACCAAGATCGCTATCGACCTCGCCCTGATCTGGCTGCAGACCGACGCCGTCGACACTGTGCTCATCGTCACCAAGAAATCCCTCGTCAAGAACTGGCAAGACGAGACCGCGATGCACTGCCACGTCACACCTCACGTCCTTTCCGGTAGCCGCCGTCAAAACAGCGTTTCCCTCAACTCCCCGGTTCTCCTCTACGTCACGAACTACGAAGTCATCGCCTCGAACGGGGCCATCATCAAGCTGTTCCTCCAGACCTGCCGGGTCGGCTGCATCCTCGACGAGAGTCAGAAAATCAAGAACCCCGAAGCGGCGATCACCCGCGTATTTCACGAAATTTCAACGGCCTTCGAGCGACGCATCATCATGACGGGGACACCCGCCGCGAATCGACCCTACGACATCTGGGCACAGATCAAGTTTCTCGATGGCGGCGAAGCCCTAGGCCGCACGTTTGAAGCATTCAAGCACCAGACAGACTTACCCGCGCAATCCGCCGACATCGCCGACTACGCCGGGCGGCTCGTCACGATCCATAAGCGTATTGCCAGGTTCACAGTTCGCGAGACGAAAGAGACTGCTGAACTCCGCCTCCCGCAGAAGACGATCGCCGCCCACCACGTCGAGCTTCCCGCTTGGCAAATGGCCAAGTACACCGCTTACCGTGACGAACTTGCCTACGAGTTCGAGCTTAACGGCGCTATGGAAACCGACATCGTCGACAGCATCCTCAAGCGCCTCCTCCGACTGGTCCAGTGCGCGTCAAACCCCGCCCTCATCGACGGCCGATACGAGCACGAGCCGGGGAAATACCCACTCCTCGTCGACATGTGCCGCGAGTTCACCATCGACTCCAAGCTCATCGTGTGGACCGGATTCGTCGACAACGTGGATTGGCTCGCCAACAGCCTCGCCGAGTTCGATACCGTCCGCATGCACGGCAACCTGCCGATGCACGAGCGGAATCGGGCCGTCGAGTCCTTCACCCGATCCACCAGCAGGATCCTCGTTGCGACGCCAGGTGCCGCCAAGGAGGGCCTCACGCTAACCACGGCCAACCACGCCATCTTCTACGACCGCAGCTTCAGCCTCGACGACTACCTCCAGGCCCAAGACCGAATTCACCGCATCTCCCAGACCCGTGAGTGCTACATTCACAACCTCATCGCCAGCGACACCGTCGACGAATGGATCGATGTCCTCCTTGCCGCCAAGTACCGCGCAGCACAGTTGGCACAGGGGGACATCGACACCGCAGCGTTCCGCGACTTGTTCCGCGCCGACGTATCCCAAGTCCTCAGAGCAGTACTCTTCCCTGACGTCCCGCCGCCCGCATACCACGCTCCGGACCATCCCAAGACCACAGACCGATGAACCCCGACGAGACGACCATCGCGATCATGGGACAACACGTCCCCGCCCGTCACGAGCAGATACCCATCGATCAGCTCAACTTCCTCCCTGACAATCCACGCGTGTATGCCGCAATTCGCGAAATGCCGGACTTCGCCGACCTCACCACCAAGGAGAAGCAAGTTCGCATCTACGAGCGCCTGCTTCAGGAGTCGAGCGTCAGAAACCTCATCCCTGAGATCCGCCGAGACGGTGGACTTCAGGAGCCCATCATCGTCCGGCACGACACTTGGCAGGTCATCGAAGGTAACTCTCGGCTCGCAGCCTACCGCAAGCTGAAGGATGACACCGACGAGGATCGATGGGACTCCATACGCTGCCTCGTTGTATCCACGCTCACCGACGATCAGCAGACCCGGCTCCTCGGTCAGGCCCACCTGCACGGGAGAACGGATTGGTCCCCGTACGCCAAGGCCCTCTTCTGCTTTCGCTGGATCGAGGAGGACCACAAGGACATCTCCACGTTGGCAAAGCTTTCCGGCTTCCCCGCCGCCGAGATCAAGAAAAACGTCCGGATCGTCCAGCTGATGACGGAGAACAACGACGGCAAGCTGTCGCATTTCAGCTACTACAACGTGCTGGTTCGCAACAGAGCCATTTCCTCGGCTATAGCGGAAAGCCCCGACCTCCAGAAGACCTTGTTCACCCAGATCAAGGCCGAAAACTTCACCGCTCAGGAAATGCGCGAACACCTCCCAAAGGTCATTGCCAAGCCTAAAGTTCTGCGCAAATACGAAAAGGGAGACGTCACCCTTGACGATGCCTTCGACCGGGCGAAGATCAGCGGGACCGAACATCGTCTCAAGAAGGTGCGTGATGGATTGGACGACATCGAACGACCCGACATCAATCATCTGGAACATAACGAATTCAAGGCCGTGCAGCAGGTTTTCAGGCAGATTCGTCGGCATCTAAAGCGCATCGGCGACATGATCAATGCGCGAACTGACGCCATGAAGGACTGACGAACCCGGATCCTCGCCGAACCATGGCCAAGAACATTCTGCTTGTCGAACCTGGGTACCCCAACAAGTATCCGCCGCTCGGCCTCATGAAGATCGCCGCGTACCACGGCCCGAACGGCCGCGACGACAATGTCCGGTTCGTAAAGGGCGACACTCCCGACGTCTTCGACCAAGTCTGGGACCGCGTCTACGTCACGACGCTCTTCAGCTTCGAGTGGAAACGCACGGCGGCCGCCATTGACTTCGCTCTCCGCGCCGCCCGGGGACAGTCGGAGCGCGTCTTCGTGGGCGGCATCGCCGCCACACTGATGTTCGACGAGTTCATCCGCGAGCCCCGTTGGGCTGGTGTACGTTTCAAAAAGGGGCTACTCGACCAGCCGCCGGCACTATCCCTTCACCTGTTTGCGGAAGACGGCGACTTCGGGGCCGACGACATCGGCGGCACACCCATTGAGGAGCGCGTCCCCGACTACGGCATCCTCGGACACATTGACTACGATTATCCCGTGCGGGACGCATACTTCGGCTATGCTTCGCGGGGTTGCGTTCGCAAGTGTTCGTTTTGCGGGGTTCCGAAACTGGAGGGCGGCCAACGCGAGATGCCTCCCATCACCAGCCTCGTCGTCGGGGTGGACGAGCAGTTCGGTCCCAAAAAGGACCTTATCCTCATGGACAACAACGTCGTCGCAAGCTCCCGATACAAGGAAGTCATCGCCGAGATTCGGGACCTAGGTTTCCAGCGCGACGCCGTTTTCGAGAGGACGAACGCTCCCCCTGTCAAGAGACGGGTCGACTTCAACCAGGGCGTCGACGCCCGAATTCTCGCCAAGAGTCCAATGTACCTCCGGGAAATGGCGAAGATCTGCATTGACCCCCTCCGCATTGCTTTCGACCATGTCGGAATGCGCCGGGTCTACGAGCGATCCGTGGAGATGGCGGCGGACTTCGGATTGAGTTCCTTGTCCAACTACATGCTGTATAATTTCATGGACACGCCGAGCGACCTCTACGAGCGCATGAGCATCAACATCGAACTCAACGAGCGGCTTGGTGTACGGATCTGGTCCTTCCCGATGCGCTACCTGCCTGTCACCATGAAGGACCGGTCTCACATCGGGAAGAACTGGAACCGCTACTACCTCAGATCGTTCCAGATCATCCTCCAGGCCACCCACGGCGTCGTGTCCGGCAGCAATGAGTTCTTTCGCAGAGCCTTCGGCAGCACCTACGAGGAGTTCGAGCAGTTGCTCTCACTACCGCACGCCTTCATCTTCCAACGTAATTTCTATGAGCACGGTGACGGCAGGCCGGTCCTGGACGAGTACCACGCGCTACTGCGCCGACTGACAACTGCGCAACGAACCGAGCTCATCGCTCTGCTCAGCGCAACCATGCTCGCGCGTCCCCGCCGACAAGCGTTCCTGCAGCTCGTTTCCGACAAGTCTATCAGCCAGCCAATTCGCCAGCTCACCCGCTTCCACGCTATCGACACCAAGGCGCCCAAAGTCACGGACATCGCTCAGGTATTCCCCGAACTCACGCCTAACCACATGCTTCCCGAGCCCGACGCACTGGTCGAGGACGCCGGTCTCTATGAGTCCGTGGGCGAGCCACCGGCCGCGGCTCTCATCCCCACGGAATCTGTCCGCTCCTGATGTCCGCCGGCCCGATTGTTGGTGGCGACCTGCTGCGCTTGATCACCGCCGGAATGTACGATAGTCCGCTCGCCCTCTATCGGGAGTACATTCAGAACGCTGCTGACGCGATCGCGTCCCAAGGCAACGCCCGCGGATCCGTCCATGTCAAGATCGACCCTCTCCGGTCCCAGGTTGCAATTCTGGACAACGGCACCGGGCTGTCTCCAACAGAGGCGGCTCACCGCCTGGTCGACGTGGGGCGCAGTACGAAGAATCGCGCAGTAGACCGCGGTTTCCGCGGCATCGGCAGACTGTCCGCTCTCGCGTTCGCTGAGCAGGTTCGATTCACCACGCGTGCGCGAGCGGGCGAACCCGTAACCCAGGTGACATGGAGCGGGCGTGCGCTGCGCGACCCAAACCTCGCGCAGGTAGACGCCACAACTGCCATCGAGAAGTGCACTGCGATACGTCGACTCCCCGACGGCGACTGGCCGAATCGTTTTTTTCAGGTCACCGTCGACCGCGTCAGCAGACATGCCGCCTCTACGCTGCTGAACGAGGACGCCGTCCGAAGCTACATCGGAGAGGTATGTCCCGTCCCTATGGCAAAGTGTTTTCCGCTCGCAAGCGAGATCCAGGAGTTTCTCGCCGCCCATACCGATTATCTTGTGCTCGACGTTCGCGTCAATGACGACGATTGCCCGGTTGAACGGCCGTTTGCGGAGACCATCCCACTAACCGACCAGTACGGCGCCGGCTTCGAGCGGCTCGAGACGCGCCTCATTCCCCAACTCGACGGGCACGACCCGGCAGCCATCGTGTGGCTGGCTCATACGCCCTACCCCGGTTCCATACCTCGGCGGCTCGGGATCAGCGGCCTTCGCGCTCGCGCAGGGAATATCCAGATCGGAACCGACCGCATATTCGAACACCTCTTTCTGGAATCTCGATTCAACGGATGGTGCGTCGGCGAGACCCACATCCTTGACAGTCGGCTCGTCCCCAATGGTAGGCGCGACTACTTTGAGCCTGGCCCGCACCTCCGTAACATCGAGAACCATATCGGCGCCATCACCCGAGAGATCAGTTCGCGATGCCGACTTGCTTCGTCCCAACGAAACAGGCTCCGCAATATCACCAGTGCTATCAATCGCCTCAAACGTGCCTGCGACCTCGCTGCCTCTGGCTACCTGCGCGCCGAAGACGCCGCAGCTCTTATTGAACGCGAACGCAAGCACGTTCCCGAAATCAAGCAGACCCTCGCCAAACTCGAAGCCACCACCTCGAACTCAGACCGGGAGGAACTTACGCTTATTGAAAATCAGCTAGAGGCGACCCAGATCAACCCCGAACTGGCGCTGAACGGCGTACCGCGCGACTCGGTTGCAACTGTCCAATCTGCTTTCGGCGCGATTACCGACGCCGTGCCTCCTGACGCCGCCCTTGACATAATTGAGACCATCCTTGACCGATTGTCCAAAGACCAATGTCTCGCCAACGAACGCCCCCATGGAACCTCTTAGCCGACAAACCACCACCAAACGGGCATTCCAATGAATCAGACTACACGTGTGCCATTACTCACTATTCCAACCAGTACGGAGAGCGCAACCGAGTTTACCGCTCGTATCGTCCCCCTTATGAGATCTGAGAGCACTCACATCTACATCGATACTTCCTTTCTGATGTGGATGACCAAAATTGGTTCAACGTCAAGGCAGGAACTCGCCAATTGGTTAAGGCAGAATTGCACCGGGCGTATACATGTGCCCATATGGGCGGCTCATGAGTACATAAAGCATCATATTGCTGGCACAATTATCAGAAACCTTGACGAAAAAATCTCTGAAACCACCAACGTTCTCGGAAACACTTATCAATACTTCCGGCCGTTCATTGATGAACCTTTTGGTAGCGGTTCGGAGGATCCTGCTAAAATTCGATCCTCAACGCTTGTTGCTCTAAGCGATCTCAAGCGCCTAATCAGCAAGACACGTCAGTG
The DNA here is from genome assembly GCA_965214795.1 of Gammaproteobacteria bacterium. GTDB lineage: Bacteria > Pseudomonadota > Gammaproteobacteria > HK1 > HK1 > JAJDXW01. Next base: position 756,267 of record OZ243976.1, read on the forward strand.
GAGGAAATCCTACCGAAAACATGCTGGTGAGGTCGTTGCTTTCATTAATGATCTAACCCCAGAACATACTACCATTTATTCGCAGTTAAAGGAGGTTACGCAAGTCGGGGAGGGCCGTTTCACTACCTCTATTCCACCAGGTTATCGTGATCGAAGAAAGGAAGGAAACTCTTCCGAATCCTCTAATTTGGCTCCGGTAACCGCCAATCGCTACGGTGATTTAATTTTCTGGAAAGAAGTTCTTTTACATGCAAGACGCAATAAGGCCGAAGCCTTAGTGGTACTCACGAATGATCGGAAAACAGACTGGTATATGGGGGCGAGCAGCACACTCGAAATCGACCCATCCCTACACAATCTCCGGAAGAACTGGAAGCCAGTTCCTCGACCGCATCCAATGCTTGTTACAGAAGCCAGGCTTGTTGCTAGCGTCGATACCGTCGAATTGTTGGATAACGTCTACCTAGCCGCCGCACTCCGCACCCTTGCCAAGAAGGATGAGCTCTCATCCTTCGTCGACGTTGCCCTCGTCCCGGATGATCCGGAACGAGAGAGTGACCGAGATGCGCGCACTCGCATTCGGGAATCCCGGGAAGCGAAGGACGCTATACGAGCAGACGCAGAAAGGGTACAGAAGGGGTATCTATTCTCCGATGCTTCCCGCGTATTGAATTCCCGCAGCAGCCTTCTCCGTGCCTTGTTCGAGTCTCGCACCCAAGTCGACACTGAGTCAAAGAAACTCCTGGAACACTGGCGTGCGGCGGTTGAAGGCTCACAACCACTTTCTCAGGTGATTTTCTCCGAAGTGTTCCAGGAAAGCGACCATAGGAAACTCGCGCGCTTAGCTCGCGAATCGCACGATCGTGTTTTGGCGGGTGTGCCAGGATATGAAAGGCTCGCCGGCGAACTGTTATCGATCCTAGATATTCTCCCATTGAATACTGCCGCATCCTTTTTTCTGGGTCTTCTTTCATCAATGTACCTTCTCCGCGACTCGAATGCGTCTCGTATTCCCCCCTCAAGTCCGGTCGCGCAACTCCTGTTTGAGCGACAATCCCGCGACTACGCCACAAATGCTATTTTTGCTGTGACCAAACGATTGAGAGACAACGAGTTCTCTCCACTATACCAACCGGACACTGATTGTCCGCCTGTGCCAGTTAGATTCGACATTGAAGCCAATTCTGCGATTCCAGACCAACTTAGTAGCCTAAAGGTTTGGGACGTCGAACTCCTCACCCCAGCACAACGAGACAACTCACTTAGACTTAGGGCACTGTTCGATGAAAACACCCCGCTTCCATCTACACCGATCGTACATAAGGCATGTGAGCTCTTTTCTTTACCCGTGAAGCAGATCAGGTACGAAAACCCGTTCGACCGCGGATATTGGCTTTCGGATACGATAGGTTTTAGACGTCCAGTGGACATTCGCATTCCAAAGGAGAGCTCCAATGGAAAATGAAAGAAGGGCGGTTTCATTTGATCCTTTCTTCGGAGGGTTCATTCTGGAAACCCTAACCGTCGGAATGTATGGAGAAGCACGTAACGCTATTAGGGAATACATTCAGAATGGATTCGACTCCGTCCAACGTGCAATCCACGAACTGCAGATCCTGCCCAGAGGCCAAGGGCTAATCGAAATCGAGTTGTCTCACGATCGCAAACGTCTAACAATTCGCGACAACGGTGCTGGACTACCAACGAAGACGGCGGCCACCGTTCTCACTCGCGTTGGTGCCTCTAGTAAGAGTCACCGAAAGCATGCAGGCTTTCGCGGAATCGGAAGGCTTGCAGGCATTGTGTTTAGTGATACAGTGATTTTTTCAACAAAGGCCAAGGGAGAGAACGAACAGTCCTCCGTCGTCTTCGACGCCAAGACTATGCGCGAGGCCATGGGACCAAATATGGGGAGCAAGAAGTCCGCAGTAGACGTAATGAATCGCTGCGTAAAGGCGTACCGAGGCCCGACCAATGCCACAAATGACCATTTCTTCGAAGTCAGTCTTGATGGGCTACGTGACGCGCCGGAGGAATGCTATTCTGCAAATGAACTATACGACTTTGTTAGTCAAGTGGCGCCCGTGCCCTATCCCGATGACTTTCCCTATCGGGAAGAGTTACGACGCGCCGAGGACATCTCCGGAATCTTGATCGAAGAAGTGCAAATCACCATAAGGGACGGGAGAGACGATCCTCAGTCAGTAAGAAAGAGGTATGGTGCGATGTATAGTTTCGATTCAGGTTCAGTCAGACTGACCGACTGCGACGTACACCACTCCCCGACGAAGAAATGGTGGGCTTGGATCGGAAAGAAAGAAGAATCTGGCGCATACACAGATACACGCGTAAGCGGACTTCGAGTACGTGTACGTAATATTCAAATCAACGGAAAGGAAGTTATCAGGGATATTTTTCGCGATCACGCAAGAACACACGAACGATTTCAAGATTATTTTCTAGGAGAAATTTTCGTTCAACCAAGTGCACTTGTTCCAAATGCTCGTCGTGACGGCTTCGAGGAGGACGCGACCTGGAAGAGTATCAGGACCGAACTAGCTACGGTCATCAGAGGCCTCGGCAGTGAAGCCTATCGTATTTCCAACCAAGGTCAGCTATCCATCAACGCACTAAGTCGTCGGCTTAAAGAAACAAACAAGGAGTTAAACGTACTTCGCAGGACGAATTTCGACAACACTGACCGCGTTATCAAACTATCAACACGAGTTACCACTCTCCAGAAGCGGGTTGCCAAAGCCATGCTAGGCGCGTCAATGGAGGCTGTAGGAGAACTACAAGCAATAGGATCGCGGCTTTCCGATATTAAGCAAGAGGCACTTTCGCGGGTAGCTGATGCGGCGGCTTCGTTGGATCGTGAACAAATCCAGCAAGAGGCGCGCGATCAACTACTCAGTGAGATACTCTTTACCTTGGAGGAGAATATGTCAACCACATGCTTTGCAGAAGCAGAAGAAATCCTGATGGACGAATTTGGCGAAAACTAGCCCGCATGTTGCATGAAGGCGGCCGATTCATTTTCTGGGGAAACGTTTCGCGTCTCTTGGAGAGTTTGCGAGGCGTCAGTCGGGGTTGATGGTCGGGACAGTCGTTTCGGAGCTGTCGAGGCGCAGGATGCAGATTCTTTCCGCCTTGCCGACCACGTGCGGATGGTCGGAGCGAACCTCGAGAACAGCCTGCTCCACGTCGAGCTGGTGCGCGACCTCCCGGAGGCGATGAAGCCCCGGCGCATCCCGCTCGGCGCGACCGCCGGACCGAACGTTATCGACACCGACGCCGCGTAGGCGGGCACACCGGCCAACCGGCGCGCACCGCGCGCGCCGGCCTCCATCGGACAGGTGCCTTCGGGCGCCTGTCCTAACGCATGGACGCCAAGAATCCGACACGAGGGCGCCCGGAAGCCTACGGATCGCTCTGGACCGGGCGGCGGAGGTCACTATACTTCTCCGCACGCGCGGACAGCGGCACGGGCGGCAAGGCAGGCAGGGAGAACAGGGATGAACGCTGAAGCTTGGACGATCCTCGCCGTGGGTATCGCCCTTGGTGGACTCATCATCGCCCTCGGTGGATTCATGTGGCGGGTGCTGCGGTCGATGCAGCACGACATGGTGCTTCGTTTCGAACAGATCGACCGACAATTCCAGGATATCCGCGAGAAGTTCGCCGAGGTCGACAGAAAGTTCGAGCAGGTCACGGAGTGTTTCCGCGAGGTGAGGATGCAGCTCGCCCACCTCGCCGAGGACCACAACGCGCTGGCACGCGAGCTCTCCGAGCTTCGGGGCGAGATCCGGGGGCGGCTCGACGAACGCGCCCGACCCGCGACGGCCGGTTAGGGCTTCCACGCCGCGTACTGAAGTCGGTCAATCCGCTACGCCGGTCCCCAACTCCCGCGTCTCAAGCCGGAAGGCGACCGACCCTCCGCTGCTGCCATTTTGCGGACGGCATGAAGATGCGGCCTACCCTTGAATCCCGGGACACGGCCCCCATCTGGAGGATCGTCCGGGCGCTCGCCGAGAGGGAGCACCCGGCAGGAAACGGGATCGCGTGAATCGGGTCCCACACGTCACGTTGCTCAATCGGAGGATGTGAACCATGAAAACGTTCGATGCAACTCCCCTTTTCCGCAGCTCGGTCGGCTTCGACCGGATGATGGACCTCTTCGAGTCCGTGAACCGGCTCGACCAGGCCGCTCCCACCTACCCGCCCTACAACATCGAGAAGACCGGTGAATACGAGTACCGGATCTCGCTCGCGGTGGCGGGGTTCTCCGAGTCCGATCTCCGGATCGAGGCGCGCGAGAACACCCTCCTCGTGTCGGGGCACCAGGGCAAGGAAGACGACAAGCAGCGGCGCTTCCTGCACCGCGGCATCGCCGCGCGGGCGTTCGAGCGGACCTTCCGCCTCGCCGACCACGTGCGGGTGGTCGGAGCGAACCTCGAGAACGGCTTGCTCCATGTCGAGCTGGTGCGCGACATCCCGGAGGCGATGAAGCCCCGGCGCATCCGGATCGACGCGGGCGCCGGAAAGGTCATCGACGCCGACGCCGCGTAGGCGGGCACACCAGCCGAACGGCGCGCACCACACGCGCCGGCCGCCATCGGACAGGCGCCTCCGGGCGCCTGTCCTACGCATGGATGACGAGATTCCGACACGAGAGCGCCCGGATCCCCACAAATCGTTCTGGACCGGGTGGCGGCGATGGCTATACTTCTTCGCACGCTTGGGTGAGCGCGTGCGAGAACGGGCAGGGAAACCAAGGATGAGTGCCGAAGTATGGACGATCCTCTCGGTGGGCGTGGCCCTCGGAGCGCTCGTGTGGCGGATGCTGCGGTCGCTCCGACACGACATGAATCGTCGATTCGAGCAGGTCGACCGGCAGTTTGCGGAGGCCCGCGAGAAATTCGCCGGGATCGACCGGAAGTTCGAGCAAATCGCGGAGTGCTTCCGCGAGGTGAGGCGGCAGCTCACCCGCCTCGCCGAGGACCACAACGCGCTCGCGCGCGAGCTCTCCGAGCTTCGGGGCGAGATCCGGGGGCGGCTCGACGAGCGCGCCCGCCCCGGCCCTGCCGACTAGCGTTTCGGGGCCGGAGGGAGACCAGGGATGAGTGCCGAAGTATGGACGATCCTCTCGGTGGGCGTGGCCCTCGGAGCACTCGTGTGGCGGATGCTGCGGTCGCTCCGACACGACATGAATCGTCGATTCGAGCAGATGAACGAGCAAGTCGAGAAGCGGTTCGAGCAGGTCGACCGGCAGTTTGCGGAGATCCGCGAAAAATTCGCCAGGATCGACCGGAAGTTCGAACAGGTCGCGGAGTGCTTCCGCGCGGTGAGGCGGCAGCTCACCCGCCTCGCCGAGGACCACAACGCGCTCGCGCGCGAGCTCTCCGAGCTTCGGGGCGAGATCCGGGGGCGGCTCGACGAGCGCGCCCGCCCCGGCCCTGCCGACTAGGGTTTCGAGGCCGGAGGGAGACCAGGGATGAGTGCCGAAGTATGGACGATCCTCTCGGTGGGCGTGGCCCTCGGAGCGCTCGTGTGGCGGATGCTGCGGTCGCTCCGACACGACATGAATCGTCGATTCGAGCAGGTCGACCGGCAGTTTGCGCAGGTCGACCGGCAGTTTGCGGAGATCCGCGAAAAATTCGCCGGGATCGACCGGAAGTTCGAGCAAATCGCGGAGTGCTTCCGCGAGGTGAGGAGGCAGCTCACCCGCCTCGCCGAGGACCACAACGCGCTCGCGCGCGAGCTCTCCGAGCTTCGGGGCGAGATCCGGGGGCGGCTCGACGAGCGCGCCCGCCCCGGCCCTGCCGACTAGCCCGAAAAAATCACCGACTTTCGTCGCGAGGGCGCCAAGATGCCCCACGATCTCATGGAGGAACGGGCCGCACGGACCGAAAGATGCTGAAGGCGTAGTCGACACTCGCGCGTGCGCGCTGTCGAAGCGGCTTGCGGGAGTACGGCCCGCTACCGCGAGCGGATGGGTGGCCGCAGCAGGAAGTCGGTGATTTTTTCGGGCGAGCGGTTCCAGGCCGGAGGGAGACCAGGGATGAGTGCCGAAGTATGGACGATCCTCTCGGTGGGCGTGGCCCTCGGAGCGCTCGTGTGGCGGATGCTGCGGTCGCTCCGACACGACATGAATCGTCGGTTCGAGCAGGTCGACCGGCAATTTGCGCAGGTCGACCGGCAATTTGCGGAGATCCGCGAAAAATTCGCCGCGATCGACCGGAAGTTCGAGCAGGTCGCGGAGTGCTTCCGCGAGGTGAGGCGGCAACTCGCCCGCCTCGCCGAGGACCACAACGCGCTCGCGCGCGAGCTCTCCGAGCTTCGGGGCGAAATCCGGGAGCGGCTCGACGAGCGCGCCCGCCCCGCCGCCGGGGGTTAGCCGTTCCCGCCCGCGAGGAGACACCCCCGGAGTACGCGGTCGATGAGCGCCCGTTCGGGCGATTCCCGCCGGCAAGCGCGACTCCGTGAGGCCATCATTCCGCGCCGCGCGTGACCGGCGCCCGCGTCTCCAGCCAGAAGGTGACCGGCCCCTCGTTGCAGAGGCGAACCTGCATCCGTTCGCCGAACCGGCCCGACTCCACCACCCGATGGCGGGCCGCCGCGCATGCGAGGAAGTGCTCGAAGAGCCTCCGCGCGGTATCGGGATGGGCGCCGGTGCTGAAGCCGGGCCGCATCCCCTTGCGGGTGTCCGCCGGCAGGGTGAACTGCGGCACCGCGAGCAGCCCGCCGCCGGTCTCCGCAAGGCAGCGGTTCATGCGCCCGGCGCCGTCCGGGAACATCCGGTAGCCGAGCACGCGCTCGACGAGCCGTTCGGCATCGTGCGCTCCGTCGTCCTTCCGGACTCCCACGAAGGCGAGCAGCCCGGCGCCGATCGCGCCGACCCGCTCACCTTCCACCAGCACCTCGGCGGTGGAGACCCGCTGCAGCAACGCGATCATCGCCGTCCTCCCTCTCCCGCTCCCGTCCCGGTCTTCACCCGCCCCCTCCCGAGAGCATTCCACACTGCGGGTCGGGGCAGCCGAAGGTGTTCCACCCGACATCGCACGGAGGCGCTCCTCTCGGACCGCGCTTCGCTCATCCAACCGACCCCGGGGCTTGAACCGTAGTCCGCCCCTACCTCCGCTCCCTCTTCGGCTTGCAGCCCGGCCGCCGCCCGGCTGACAATCCGGGACTGCAACGGGAGCAGCCGGAGGCGCACTGCCATTTTCGACGACGCCGTCCTGCGGGCAATGGCGAAGTGGCCCGACGTGCCGGCGGTGTTCGGGTGGCTCGGCCTCGATCGCCGGGGCCGGTGGCGGCTGAAGGGGGACCTCATCGCGAATCACGCCGCGAACCGGTTCATCGACCGCAACTACGCCTGCGACGACAAGGGCCGCTGGTTCTTCCAGAACGGGCCGCAACGGGTCTTCGTCTCGCTCGAGTATGCGCCGTTCGTGTACCGGCTCGACGAAGCGGGGGTCCTCACCGCCCACACCGGCCGGGTCGCGGGCAAACCGGTCGCCGCGTCGCTCGACGAAGCGCAGAACCTCACGGTGGTGACCGAGCTGGGGCCCGGGCTCGTCGACGACCGGGACCTCGAAACCCTCTCCGAGCGCCTCGGGTCCCCGGACGGTGAGCCGATGGGCGACGACGCTCTGGAGGCCGAGCTGGCCGCCGCGGCGACGGGGCGGGCGGGCCGGCTCGGGCTCGCCTGGGAGGGAGGCGGGGTGACGCCGGTCGCGTTCATTCCCTCCGCCGAGCTCCCCGTCCGCCTCGGTTTCGTCCGCGACCCGGCGGCATCGGAACCCGACCCCTGACGCGGCCGGAGCGCGCGAGGGATCCCGATCACCCGCTCCCACCGCGGCATTCAAGTCCCGAAAACAAGGCAATCCCGCAACCCTGCAAACGAGGCGGAAGAGAGGTACGCAGCATGATCGTCGAACAGATCTGGACCGGCAACGCCTATCGCAACTTCAACTATCTCGTCGCCTGCCCGGAGTCCGGGGAGGCCCTCGCCGTCGACCCCCTCGACCATGAGAAGTGCCTCGCGAAAGCGAAGGAGCGGGGTTTCGAGGTGACCCAGATCCTCAACACCCACGAGCACTTCGACCACATCGGGGGCAACGACGCGATGGTGGCGGCGACGGGAGCGAAGATCCTCGCCCACGCCGCGGCGGCGGTCTCGGGCATCGACCGGGGGCTCGGCGCGGGGGACGTGATCCGGGTCGGGCGCACGGTGGAGCTCGAGTCCCTCGATACGCCGGGGCATACGATGAGCCACGTGTGCCTCCGGTCGCGCACCGACCCACCGTCGCTCTTCTGCGGGGACACCCTGTTCAACGCGGGGGCGGGGAACTGCCACCACGGGGGGCATCCCGAAGAGCTGTACACCACCTTCGCGGAGCAGCTCTCGCAGCTCCCCGACCACACGCTCATCTATCCGGGCCACGACTACATCCGGAACAACCTCGACTTCACCCTCGACCGCGAGCCCGACAACGCCGAGGCGGAGCGGCTCCGCGACGAAGTGCGGGACCAGGACCCGAACGAGGCGCTGGTCACCACCCTCGGGCTCGAGAAACGGGTAAACACGTTCTTCCGTCTGACCAGCCCCTCGGTAATCGCGGCGCTGCGCGAAGCGTTCCCGGACCTTCCCGAGCAGCCGAACCGGAAGACGGTGTTCCTCCGGCTCCGCGAGCTGCGCAACAGTTGGTGAGCGCCATGATCCCCATCGTCGGTCTCGACCACGTCGTGCTCCGGGTACGCGATCCGGATGCGATGCTCGACTTCTATCGCGACACCCTGGGATGCCCGGTCGAGCGCGAGCTCGACATCGGGCTCGTGCAGCTCCGCGCCGGGTCCTCCCTCATCGACCTCGTTCCCGTGGAGAGCGAACTCGGCCGCAAGGGCGGCGGCCCGCCGGGCGGCCCGCGCAACATGGACCACTTCTGTGTCCAGGTGGAACCCTTCGACGAGGAGGCCATCCGCCGGACCCTCGCGAGCCGAGGCTATCGGGCGGGTCCGGTCGAGTCGCGCTACGGGGCGCGTGGCGACGGACCATCCATCTACGTCGAAGACCCCGAAGGCAATACGATCGAGCTCAAGGGTCCGCCGTTCGCGGCCGGTGGCACCGACCACCCCATTCAGCGGATGCCCGGCACTCCCCTCCCGCCCCCCGGGGAATCGGGGGCGGGCCGGCAGCAATGAGCGAAGGGGCCGACTGGAGGGCCGAGGTCGAGGAGATCCACCAGCGGCGAGCACTTGCCAAGGCGCAGGGCGGCCCCGAAGGCATCGCGCGGCAGCGAAGGCGAGGGCTCTCGACCATCCGCGAGCGGATCGACGGGTTGCTCGACGGCGGCTCCTTCCGCGAGCACGGAGCGGGAGCGGGGGAGCCGGAGTACGACGACCTCGGGCAGCTCGTCGGCCTCACCCCCCCGAACTACGTCGTCGGCGCCGGCCGGATCGACGGCCGCCCGGTCGTCGTCGGAGGCGAGGACTTCACCCTGCGGGGCGGCTCCCCGAACGCCTCCGGGTTTCGCAAGAGCGTCTACGTCGAGGACCTCGCCCTCAAGCTCAAGCTGCCCCTCGTCCGTTTCCACGAGGGCGGAGGCGGGTCGGTCACCGGAACCGGGCGCCGCGGCCCGGCCGGGGAGCCCGCGCTCGCCCGCAACCGGTTCATCTCCATGGCCCGGACCCTGGAGACGGCGCCGGTGGCGGCGGTGGGCATCGGCGCGGTCGCGGGCATGCCCGCCGCGCGCCTTTGCGCGGCTCACTTCTCGGTCATGACCCGGAACTCCCAGGTCCTCGTCGGCGGCCCCGCCCTCGTCGAGCGCGCGGTGGGCGAGCGGCTGACCAAGGAGGAGCTCGGCGGGCCGGAGGTCCACCTTCCGAACGGGGTTGTCCACAACCTCGCCGCGGACGACGCGGACGCGTTCGCCCAGGTCCGGACCTTCCTCGGTTACCTGCCCTCCAACGTGTGGGAGCTGCCTCCGGCCGCGCCGTGCTCCGACGATCCCGGCCGCACCGAGGAGGCGCTCCTCGACATCGTGCCGCGAGACCGGCGCAAGCTCTTCGACATGCGCCGGCTCATCCGTCTCGTCCTCGACGACGGGTCCTGGTTCGAGATGGCCCGGCGTTTCGGGCCGGGCCAGATCACCGGCCTCGCGCGCCTCGCGGGACATCCGGTCGGGGTGCTCGCGAACGATGGGCGGCACTACGCGGGGGCGATGACCACCGAGGGAGCGCAGAAGGTCCGGCGCTTCGCCGAGCTCTGCGACCGGTTCCACCTCCCGGTGGTGAGCTTCGTGGACGAACCGGGCTTCATGATCGGGCAGTCGGCGGAGCGGGCCGGAACCATTCGCCACGGCACCGAAGCCATCATGGCGGTGATGCGGACCCGCGTACCGTGGGTTTCGGTCATGGTCCGCAAATCCTATGGGGTCGCCGCCGCGGCCCACTACGGCCCCTACGGGACGGTCTTCTCCTGGCCCTCGGTGGAGCAGGGGGCGCTGCCCCTCGAGGGCGGGGTGGCGGTCGCCTACGGGCGCGAGATCGCGGCGGCCGAAGACCCGGAGGCGCGCCGGCGGGAACTCGAGGCCGTCCATGCGGCGATGCAGTCGCCCTTCCCGCGGGCCGAGTCGTTCTCGGTGCAGGAGCTGCTCGACCCCCGCGAGACGCGCCCCGCTCTCGCGGAGTGGCTGGAGCTCGTGCGCCCGAGCCAGCGGCTCCTGCTGCCGCCCGCCGGGGCGCCGCCCTGGCCGGTCTGAGACGCGCGAACCGTCGCCCGCGAAGCAGGGCATGGTGTCGAGAGCTCCCTGACGGGCCCTTGCCTTCGTGCCGGGGCCGGCCGATCAAGGCGCCGCCGGTCCGCGGCCCCGGATTCGATCCGGGGGTTGATTTCCTGGTGCCCGCTCCCACCTGAAAGCCGGCATCCCGCTCGCCCGTCCCCCGGGAAGGTTGGAGCCGGTCGCGGGCGTTGGGTGACGATTCTTCCTCGTCGGAGCGGGAAATCGAGGCAGAGAGATGACCGACCTGGTCCGGATCGAAAACCTGGTCAAGCACTTCGGGCCGATCAAGGCGGTGGACGGAATCAGCTTCTCGGTCCGCCGGGGCGAGGTGCTCGGCTTCCTCGGCCCGAACGGTGCGGGGAAGTCGACCACGATGAAGATCGTGACCGGCTTCCTCTCGGCCGATTCGGGCCGCATCGCGGTCGGCGGGGAGGACATCGCGGCCAACCCCATCGCGGTCAAACGCCGAATCGGGTACCTGCCCGAAGGGGCTCCGCTCTACTCCGACATGACGACCCGCGCCTTCCTCGAGTTCGCGGCCGGCATCCGGGGGTTCCGGGGCGAGGAGAAGCGTCGGCGGGTGGACGAAACGGTGGCCCGGGTCGCGCTCGAGAGCGTGCTCGAGCAGCCGATCGAGACCCTCTCCAAGGGCTTCAAGCGCCGGGTGGGTCTCGCCCAGTCGATCCTGCACGACCCGGAGGTGCTCGTCCTCGACGAGCCGACGGACGGGCTCGACCCCAACCAGAAGCACGAGGTACGGTCCCTCATCCAGGAGATGGCGCCGCGCAAGGCGATCATCCTCTCCACCCACCTGCTCGAAGAGGTCGACGCGGTGTGTTCCCGGGCGGTCATCATCTCCGCCGGGCGGATCGTGAGCGACGGCACCCCGGAGGACCTCCACGCCCGGGCGGACAGCCACAACACGGTCACCGTCACGCTCCGGGGGGTCGTCCCGGAGAGCGCCCGCGCCGTGCTCGCGGCCGTGGGGGGAGTGCGGGCAGTGGAGGAGGTGGGCGGCGCCGGAGACGGAGGCGACGACAGAGCCGATGACGATAGCCGCATCGGCGACGGCGGCGACAGTGGAGTCCGGCTCCGGGTCCGGCCCGAGAGCGGACGCGCCGTCGCGGTCGAGGTGAGCCGGGTCGCGCGCGAGCACGGCTGGCAGGTCGAAGAGCTGATGGTGGACCGGGGGCGCCTCGAAGAGGTCTTCCGGGCGATCACCGCCCCCGACCGGACCCGTTCCTGAGCCCGTGGCCGGGCACCCGTACATCTCGAGGTAGAGCGGTGGCCAACGTCCTGGTGATCTTCAAGCGCGAGTTCCAGGGATACTTCGCGACTCCCATCGCCTATGTGTTCATGGGCGTGTTCGTGGCCCTCGCCGGGGTGTTCACGATGTACATCGGCGGGTTCTTCATCCGCGCCCAGGCCGACCTCACCGTGTTCTTCGGCTTTCACCCCTGGCTGTACCTCTTCCTGATCCCCGCCCTGGCGATGCGCCTCTGGGCGGAGGAACGCCGCGCGGGGACGATCGAGCTGCTGCTCACCCTGCCGGTGACCATGACCCAGGCGGTCATGGGCAAGTTCCTTGCCGCGTGGCTGTTCACCGCGGTCGCCCTTGCGCTCACCTTTCCGGTCTGGATCACGGTCAACTACCTCGGCGACCCCGACAACGGCGTCATCCTCGCCGGCTATCTCGGGAGCCTCCTCATGGCGGGCGCCTACCTCGCCATCGGATCGTGCATCTCCGCCCTTACCCGCAACCAGGTCATCGCGTTCGTGGTGAGCGCGGCGGTGTGCCTGCTGTTCGTGCTGAGCGGATACCCCCTGGTGCTCGACGTGTTCAGCGCCTGGGCGCCCCCGTTCCTGGTGGAGACGGTGAGCTCCTTCGGCTTCCTCCGGCACTTCGAAGACATCATCAAGGGCGTCATCGACCTTCGCGACCTCGTGTACTTCGCCTCCCTCATCGCGCTCTGGCTGTTCGTGAACGTGCTGGCGCTGGAGGTCAACAAGGCGCACTAGAAGCGAGGGGCGACGCGCCGGACGTGGGGCGGCGGAGAGAAGGGACAGCGGAGAGAGGCGAGAGAAGGAGAAGGATTTGGGCGGCAGGACCTACACGATCGGCGGGATCGTGCTCGCGACAGCGGCATTCCTCGCCCTGAACATGTTCGCCAACCAGGCCCTCACCCGGTTCCGGCTCGATCTCACCGAGCAGCGGCTGTTCACCCTGTCCGAGGGGACCCGCAGCGTCATCCGGGGGATCGACGAGCCGGTGACCCTGCGTCTCTACGTCTCGCGCTCCCTCGCGAGCCGCCTGCCGTCGATCTCCGGCTACGTCGCGCGGGTGCGCGACCTCCTGCAGGAGTACGAGCACGCCGCGGACGGCAAAGTTCTCCTCACCCTGATCGACCCGGAGCCCTTCACGGAGGAGGAGGATCGGGCCGTCGCCTACGGCCTGAGCGGCATTCCCCTTCTCGACGGAGAATCCACCTTCTACTTCGGACTGGTGGGCACCAACGCCCTCGACGATCAGGAAGTCATCCCCCGCTTCACGCCCGAGCGCGAGGAGTTCCTGGAGTACGACCTCACCAAGATGATCCACACCCTCGGGCAGGCCGCGCGACCGGTCATCGGGCTGCTCACCACCCTGCCCCTCGACGGCCGGAGCCGCCAGGCGATGATGACCGGCCAGCCTCCTCGGCCGTGGCTCATCCTCGAGCGGATCGAGGAGCTGTTCGAGGTGCGGCACCTGTCCCCGGCCGGCCTCGAACGGGTGGAGGACGACGTGGACGTGCTCATGGTGGTACACCCGAAGGGGTTGTCCGACGAGACTCGCTACGCCATCGACCAGTTCGTCCTCGGCGGCGGGCACGCGCTCGTCTTCGTGGACCCGAACGCGGAGGCGGACATGACGCCGACGGTCCCGGGACTGCCGCCGATCCCCGGGAAGTCGGAGCTCGAGGACCTCCTCACCGCGTGGGGCCTCGAGCTCGACAGCGCCCGCACCGTCGGGGACATGCAGATCGGCGCCGATGTTCAGGCCCGGGTCGGCGACCGGATCACGACCATCCGGTACCCGGTGTGGATGAACGTGCCGTCGCCGCTGCTCAACCGCGAGGACGTGGTGACCGCGGAGCTCGGCAACCTCACCTTCGGCTCGGCGGGGGCGCTGGTGACGCGGCCCGACACGGGATTGACGGTGCGCCCGCTCGCCCGGACGACCCCGTCCGGCGCCGGCCTCGTCGACACCGAGCTGGTCGGACCGATGGCGGACCTCGAGCGGCTGGTACGCGAGTTCCGTCCCGACGGGTCCTCCTACGTGCTCGCCGCGCGAGTCGGCGGGAAGGCGCAGAGCGCCTTCGCGGACGGCCCCCCGCCGCCCCCGCCGGAAACCACGGATGAGGGGGCGGACCGAGGCGGAGGCGAGGGAGCCGGATCCGAGTCGGAGAGCGAGGCGGCGGACGGGGCGGAACCAGCCGCCGGCCACCTCGGCGAAGGGGAGATCAACGTCATCGTGGTCGGCGACACCGACCTTCTGCAGGACCGGTTCTGGGTGCAGCGGCAGAACCTGTTCGGCCAAAGCATACCGATCCCCATCTCGGCCAACGGGAGCTTCGTCATCAACGCTCTCGACAACCTGACGGGGAGCGGCGACCTCATCGGCATCCGCAGCCGGGGGCGATTCCTGCGCCCCTTCACCGTCGTCAACGAGCTTCGCCAGGACGCGGAGCTGCGCTTCCGGGAAAAGGAGAAGGAGCTCCTGCGCCGTCTCGAGGAGACCGACGCACGGCTCTCGGAGCTGCGCACCGGAGAGGATGACGAGATCGTCCTGACCGAGGACCAGCGCAGTGCGCTCATCGAGTTCACGAACGAGCGGATCCGCATCCGCCGCGAGCTGCGGGATGTCCGCCATTCGCTCCGCGAGGACATCGAAGCCCTCGAGACCTCGCTCAAGTTCATCAACATCGGCCTGATCCCGATCGTGATCGGGATCGGAGGGCTGCTGGCCGGCCTGCACCGCATGCGGCGCCGCCGCTCCGCCATGCGCGCGGGCGCGGCCTGAGAGTCGAGCATGCAACGGTATCGAATCCTCGTCGTCCTGGCCGTCCTGGTCGCGGCCGCCGCCGTGGCGGCGGTCCTCGTCCAGCGCGAGGACGCCGGCATCGCGAAGAGCGGGGAGAAGCTGCTCCCCGGACTGCTGGAACGGCTCGGTGAGGTGTCGCGCATCGAGGCCACCCACAAAGGCGAGACCGTCACCCTCGCCCTCGCGGACGGAAGCTGGTCGGTCACCGACCGCGACGGCTATCCGGCGGAGACGTCGGAAGTGCGCGGACTGCTCGTCGGGGCCGCGGAGCTCATCCGGGTCGAGCCGAAGACGGCGCGGCCGGAACACTACGAGAAGCTGGAGCTCGGGGACCCCGCCGACGCGGAGGGGGAGTCATTCGGCTACGTGATGAAGGACGCAGCGGGCAGGACCGTAGCGGACCTCGTCGTCGGCAAGCGCCGGTTCGTGACCACCCCGACCGACGCCGACGAGTACTTCGTCCGGGTCCCCGCGGAAGCGCGCGCGTGGCTGGTAACCGGCCGCATCCCGCGCAATCGCCGCCCCCTCGACTGGCTGCGGCGCGAGGTCACCAGGATCGACCAGATGCGCGTGCGCCGAGCCGCGGTCGTCCACCCGGACAGGACCGTCGTGCGGGTCGCGAAGTCCTCGCCCGAGGAGGCGGACTTCACGCTCGACGGCATCCCGGAGGGCCACGAGGTCAAGGAGCCATTCTCGGTCCACGCGATCGGCACCGCGGTCACCACGTTCACCCTGAACGACGTCGTGCGGATCGAGGAGGTGGACTTCAGCGGAGAAGGGCTCGAAGCGGTGGCGGAGACCTTCGACGGGGTCCGGTTCACGGCGCGCACCGCCACGGTCGGGGACCGGACCTTCGTCCGCATGGCGGCGGAGTTCGATCCCGACCTCAAGTTCCCGGAGACCACGGAGTCGCTGCTGGACGAGGCGGCGGCGCGCGCGGAGGTGGAGGAGCTGACCCGGCGCTGGGAAGGCTGGGCCTACGTGATGGCCGAGTACACGGTCAAGAATCTGCGCAAGCGGGTCGGGGAAATGGTGAAGCCCATCGAGGAGGAGCCGACAGGCCCGGCCCCGGGTGCCTTCCCGGCTCCCGCGCCCGCACCGTCTTCCGGCTGATCCCGAGCCGCCGCCCGCCGCCTCCCCGCACCCTCCGCGGCGGCGCAGGACGCCGCGCCTTTGACGGATGGGTCGCGCGGGATTCGCGGCCTGCTCCTCGGGGCGATTTCCTACGAAGTTCGAGCCCGGGGCTGACATGCAAGGCCCGGAGACCCGGTTACTCTGGGTCTCATGCACGACGAGAACTACAAGACGATCTTCGCCTTCCCGCGTATGGTCGAGGACCTGCTCCGCGGCTTCGTTCCGGGCGAGTGGCTCGACGAGGCGGATTTCTCGACCCTTCAGAAGCTCTCGGCCGAGTACGTCAACGACGAGTTGCGCCGGCGCCACGGCGATACGGTGTGGCGGATGCGCCTCGGGGGCGGCTGGCTGCACGTGCTGGTACTGCTGGAGTTCCAGTCCGGCAACGACCCCGACATGGCACTTCGGATCCTGGAGTACACGGCGCTGTTGTACCGGGAGCTCGGACGCAACGAGGCGTTGGGGGCGGACGGCCGGCGCCCGCCGGTGTTGCCGATCGTGCTCTACAACGGCGCGTCGCCATGGACGGCGGCGGTCGAGGTAGGCGACCTGATCTCTCCGGTGGGTCCGTCGCTGTTGCCCTATCAGCCGTCGCAGCGCTATTTCGTGCTTGACGAGCGGCACGTCGAGGAGGACGATTTGCCGAACGGCAACCTGATGACGGCGGTGGTCCGGTTGGAGCAGAGCGGCTCGCCGTCGGACTTGTTGCGGGTCGTGGACGCGCTGCGGGAACGGCTGCGGGACCCGCGCGATGGCGAGTTGAGGCGCGCTTTCGTCGAATGGGTGAGGAGGTTGGCGAGGGTGTTCACGCCAGGGGAGGAGCTTCCGCCAGCCGGAACGTTGGAGGACGTGAGAATGACGCTGGAAGAACGCCTGAGGCAGTGGGGCGTCCCGTGGCTTGAGGAAGGCCGTCAGCAAGGCCTCAAGCAAGGTCTCGAGCACGAACGGGCGCTGTTGTGCCGCATGGCGGCGTCGCGGTTCGGAGCGGACACCTCCCGATACTTGTCGGCGGCGTTGACCGGCATCGCAGAACCGGACCGGCTTGCCGACATCGGCGACTGGCTCGTGCGCTGCGACACAGGGGAGGAATTCCTCGCCCGCGTGATGGCTCCGGCCGAAGCCGAGCCGGACCGGCGCCACGACCGGCACGGCGGCTGAGCCGGGTCGCCGGCGCGACCCCTGCCAAGTTCCGGCAGCAACTTCCCGACTCCGCCTACCGCTGCATCCGTATCCGAATGGACTGCAGCAAGAGCCGTAGCTGCTCCCTGGCGAAGACGGGGAGCGAATCGAACCCGAGCCACCGGGCCGCGACTTCCTCGGCGCGGGCGAACGAGGCCGCCTTGTAGTAGAGCGATGCCGCGCTCACCGCCGAGATACCGAGGGTTCGTGTTTTGGAGACATCCAGGTTCGCGAGAGCTTGGTCCTCGGCATCGGCCGCCTGCGCGTACAAGGCCCGCGCGTCTTCTCGCCGGCCCTCACGCGACGCGGCCTCTGCTTGTGAGGCGAGCCGCTCGCTGACCTCGTGGTGTTCAATCCAGGACATCGGGCCGCCGTCAGCCGATCGCGCGGTCAAGGCACAAGGTCGGCCAGCATGATCAGTCGCGCCTTGAAGCCGACGACGCACGCCAGCGCGGGCAGGTTGCTGTTCCCCGCCGCCGCCTGAGCCAGCTTGGCCCGGAGGCGCTGACCGATCGCGCTCTCCGGTCCGTGATCGACACCGGACACCTCCAAGCGCAAGCAGTCCTCGAGGTCATCCGGTGAGTTGCCCATAGGGGCGACGTAATAGTCCGCGCCGGTCATGGTCTCCGCCCTGCGGACGGCGACGAGATCGTCGGCGAGCTCGACCGCCGCGAGCGCACAGGCGTAAGCCCCGGCCTCCGTCGCATCGGTCTCGTTCGCCCACGCGCCGCGCGTTCGGTGCATCGGGCGGTTGCCATTCGACGGCCGCCACCGACCAGCGAACCGCTCCGGTCGAGATCGAAGTCCGTGGGGGACCGATGATGCCGATCCAGGCATACACGCGCGGCCTCGGTATACGAGTCCGCACTGGCCTTCGTAAGTCCGAAGTGGCGCTGCTCCAGGTCATGAACAGGCAAGACCGCCTTGGTCGCCAAGCGTAATCCCCCGAAGTACCGGGCCTGATCCCGCGCCGGACAGCGGGGCGCGACGACTCTCATCCGTGCGGGCAAACACTGTAGCCCGAGTTTGACAGTTGCTCATACATTTCGGGGTCTGGAGGGAAGTATGATGTCGATAAATCAAGGCGTTGCGAAGTCTGACACGAGATCCGCGCTCGATTTACATAGATACATACATGGGTGGTTAGCGTATTGTATGAAGGTGCATACACAGGTATCCTCAGATACATGTACTTGCGCCAGTCCAACCAGAAACGCGCCGACGGCTCGGTGCTCAGTCACCTGCAGATCGCCGAGAACGTGTGGGACCCGGTCAAGAAACGTTCGCGCGTTCGCATCGTGTACAACTGCGGGCGTGTCGACGACCCGCGGTCCGCCGAACGGCTGCGTCGCCTGGCCCGCAGCATCCTGAAACGTTGCTCGCCCGAGGAGTTCGTTGCGGGCGACCCGGGCTTGCGCGTGGTCGATACCTGGCCGTACGGGGACGTGTACGTGCTGGAACACCTGTGGCGGCGGGTGGGACTGCCCGAGCTCATCGCCGAACGGGCGGGCAAGTCGGAGTTTCCGATTGAGCGGGCGCTGTTCGCGATGGTGGCCAATCGGGCCTGCGCGCCGTCGTCGAAACTGTATTGCCACGAGCAATGGCTGGCCGAGGACGTGCGCATCGAACGATGCGAGTCGCTGGAGCTGCATCATCTGTACCGGGCGATGGACTTTCTCGATGCGCACAAGGACGAACTGGAGCAGGGGCTGTACTTCCGCATCGCGGACTTGCTCAACCTCGATGTGGAGTTGATGTTCTACGACACCACGTCATTGCATTTCGAGTTCGATGAGGAAGATAGGGGGTTCGGGGCAGGGGAACGGGTGAAGGGTTCGCCGGCGGCCGGTGGGAAGACGTACCGTGCCTTGCGCAAGCGGGGCAAGTCGAAGAACGGTCGCTCGGACGTGCCGCAGGTGGTGGTGGGTCTGGCGGTGACGCGCGAGGGGTTTCCGGTTCGCCATTGGGTGTTTCCCGGCAACACCGTGGACGTGACCACGGTGGCGAAGGTCAAGGAGGAGTTGAGGGGTTGGCGGCTGAATCGGTGCGTGTTCGTTGGTGATGCGGGGATGGTTTCGGCGGACAATCTTCACCCGCTGGCGCGCGGGGGCGGGCGTTACATCGTATGCATGCCGGTACACCGTGGCGGAGAGGTGGACACCGAGGTGTTGAGTCGGCGCGGGCGCTACCGCGAGGTCGCCGAGAACCTTCAGGTCAAGGAGGTGGTGGTCGGCGAGGGAGAGCGGCGCCGGCGCTACGTGGTGTGCTTCAACCCGCGCGAGGCCGAACGCCAACGCCGTCATCGCACCGAGGTATTGGCCGAACTGGGGGCCGAACTGGCGACCTTGCGGGCCGGCTCCGGGCACGGCAAGCGCGCGTGCGAGCTGCGCGCCCGTGGCCGGTATGGGAAATATCTGCGTGTGACCTCCTGCGGGCGGCTCGCCATCGACCGGGCCAAGGTCAAAGCGGCCGAGCGCCTGGACGGCAAATTCGTCGTTCACAGCAACGACGATACGCTCGGTCCCGAGGACTTGGCGCTGGGATACAAGCAGTTCCAGCGCGTTGAGCAGGCGTGGCGCCAGCTCAAGAGCGGGCTGCGGCTGCGCCCGGTCCATCACCGCGTGCCCCATCGCATCCACGCCCACATCGCCCTGACCGTGATCGCCTTGTTGCTCGAACGCATGGCCGAGCACGCCTGCGCGGATACCTGGCGCAACATCCGCGACGACCTGAAGCGCATACAACTTGCGCAATTGATCGGGCCGAACGGGACGTTGTGGCAGGTCACCGAGCCGCGTCCAAGTGCCATCAACCGATTGAAATCTCTACGGATTAGACCTCCTGCGCCGATTCTGAAGCTGGGCTGAACGCCTAGTCACATGGATGTCCGCGAGCGCGATCGTAACGTCTTGATCTATCTAAACAATACCAAGACTCGTATCTAGTGAGGTGTCAAACTCGGGCTTCGCGGGTACGCCGATGCCGTTACCGCGATCCGCAATGAGCTTCCCCGACAGTACGGCTTCAAGGATCTCTGGCTGTTCTTCCCCGACGCGGATACCGCGAGGGACGATGCCATGCGCAATCTGGAGGCGCACGTCGCGGCGGCGAACGTTACGTTGTTGTGCTGCGCCGCGCGGCCGGAGCCGGAGATCTACGCGTGCGCCGCTCACCGCGATGAGCTCGCGGAGGGTTGGGAAGAGATACGCGTTCACCCCCGGTTGAAGGAGCTGGCCAAGGGCAAGGTGCTGGTCACGAACTGGCACTGGTTCAGCCCGGAACCCGATGTGGTCAAGATAGGCGGGGTGGCGATCGGCAAGCTGGGCGAAGAGACGCCCGAGGCGTTTGCGCGCACCCGCCTCGGCGATCTCTGGGACGATGAGCCGCTGATGGTGCTGAACGACGAAGGGCACCATGCGTACCGCCCCCTCGATGGAAGGAGCCGGTTGTCCGACGAGGAGAAGCCGAAACCCTCAGTTACTCGGCACAGAGCTCACGAAGGCGATCGTGGCACAGCGGGAAGCGGGGCGCGAGCACGCCGTCGGACTTCGGACGCCGAGCGATTGGAGTCCCCGGGAGACCCCAGCACGGCTCGCGCCGAAAACGTATGCGAAGCCGGGGACCGGCGGCCGGACACGGCGCCACCTTGCCCCCGCCGAGCCCTGGACCGCCAGGGTCCGGGCGCCGCAAGGCGCAACCGGGAAGCAAAGTTCATCCTGATTACGCACGATCCTCAGCCGAGTCGCGGACCCAATGAGCGATCGGCTTCGGAGGGTTGTCGGAGAGCCCGAAACGGCCGTCAAGCCAACCCGAAAGGTGGCGATGTGGCCGTCTGAATCCAGGTTTGCGCGTACCGGCAATCGCAACCCGAGCTTTGTACGTAGTCAGGAAGTTCATGGAGAATACCCCCGGCGGCCCGCGGGGAGGCCATCCCGGGGTACGGGCGGCCGAGACCGCCTGCCTGATTCCTGTCAACCGGAGGAACTTCGTTGTCAATTTTCATCGTGCGCCACGGCGAGACCGACGGCAACGCCTCACGCCTCATCCAGTCGCCGGAGACTCCCCTGAACCGGCGGGGTCTCGCCCAGGCCGAGGCCCTCGCCGAACGGCTCGCCCGCGAGAGCGTCGCCCGGATCCTGGTGAGCGACTACGCAAGGGCGCGCATGACCGCCGACGCGGTGCACCGCGCGACCGGCGCCCCGCTCGAGGTCGACCCGCGGCTTCGAGAGCGCGACTTCGGCGAGTGGCGAGGCGAATCGCACGATGTTATCCCCCACTTCCTCGACGACGGGGTGGCTCCTCCGAACGGCGAGACCTGGGAAGCGTTCCACACCCGGGCCGCCGCCGCCTGGGAGCACATCGCGACGCTGGCGCACGCGGCACGGGAAGCGGCAGGCAACGTGGTGGCCGTCACCCACGGCCTGGTGTGCTATTCCTTCGCCCTTCACCACCTCGCGCTGCCGGCGGGCATCGTGGCGGACCGCGGATTCCACAACACCTCGGTCACGGTCGCGGGGTCCCGCGCACCGTGGGCGGTCACCACCCTGAACTGCACCGCCCACCTGGGCGGCGCCATCGAGGCCCGCGTAGCGACCGCATCCTGATCGGATACCGGCTCATCCCGTTCGGCCGGCCGCTGGTTGACGGCGCCATGGAACGCGCTCGTCAGCCGGCTCCGGGTTCGGACCCGGATGCGGGCGGGTCCCCGGATCCGGGCCGGTAGCCTTCCCCTTCGTACTTGCGCCCCAGGTAGTCCCCCGGGAGATAGCGGGACTCGAGCGCGCGGATCCCCCCGATCCCGGTGAACTCGTACCAGTTCTCCATGGGGTGGCCCTTCAGGGTCTCGAGGTGCTCTCGCTCGAAGGCGGTCCCGCGCGCCTTGAGCCCTTCCAGAAAATCGCGCTCGGCCCGCGCCCCGGCGCGCAGCATCGCGAGCGGGAAGACGGCGACGCTGAAGCCGATCCGGTCGAGGAACTCGAGCGGCATCTTCGGGGTGGTGCGCCGCGCCGCGTAGCCGCCCATGTTCATCATCTTCGGCCCGGGCACGGACCGGGCGAAGGTCTCGAACTCCTCCTCGGAGAGGAGCGCGTCGGGAAACGTCATGTCCGCCCCGGCCTCGCGGTAGCGGTTGGCCCGCTCGATCGCCGCACCGAGCCCCGCCGGACCGCGTGCGTCGGTGCGCGCAATGATGACGAGGTCGTTGTCCCGTCTCGCGTCGGCGGCCGCCCTGAGCTTCCCCTCCATCTCCTCGCAGGGAACGAGCTCCTTGCCCTGGATGTGGCCGCAGCGTTTGGGGTTCACCTGATCCTCGAGATGGATGGCCGCCACCCCCGCCACCTCGAACTCCCGCACCGCGCGGATGACGTTGATCGCGTTGCCGTAGCCGGTGTCGGCGTCGGAGATGACGGGGACCGACACCGCCTCGGCGAGGTAGTGGGCCATCATCGTCATCTCCCCCATGGTGAGGAGGCCGACGTCGGGCTTCCCGAGCAGGGTGTTGGCGACCCCGGAGCCGGTCATGTAGACGGCCGGAAATCCCGCTTCCTCCACGAGCCGGGCGGCCAGCGCGTTCCAGGCTCCCGGAACCGCGGCCAGCTCCCCGGACCCGAGCATGGCCCGCAACGCCCTGCGTCTGGATTTCGCGTCCTTCATCTCGTTCCTCCCTCCGCCCGCGCCGGAAGTCGCCCTCCGGCGATCCGGGCAAGCGGTCCCGCTCCGCTTTTCGGTCCCGCTCGATCATGAATGCAAATCCGACCCGACGTGATCGATTTGCATGGAAAGTACCCGAACGGTGAGAGAGACAGCGGAGGCAGCGGGCGTGTCATTCGGGGGTCGTGTCCGTCACCCGACCGCCTTTGCGCCGATCCTGCGCGGTCGGATGACGCGGTGCCAATCCGTACCTGCCCGGACTTTGCCCCGACACTGACGTGTCGGATGACGCTTCGCCGATCCGGCCCGCCCGGACCGGGTCCGACCTGCCCGGAACCGGCCGCCTCCCGGTGGGCCGGACGGGCCGCCGGCGCAACCCGATATCGTACCGGGACGCGGCAGGGCTCCACGCGACGCGGTCTGCGGATTCGTCATGTCGAGGATATCTCTCCCTATAATCCCGGACGATGCGGCGGGCGGTGACAGGAGCCGAGCGAGGCGGGGGGCGAAGCCGGTCGGCGCGACGACGGCACGCTCCGGCGAGGGAAGGATGTATCGCTATCTGCTGATCTTCCGCTTCGCGCTGCTCAACGCGGCGTGCTTCGGGATCCTCGGGGCGGCGTGGCTGCAGGGCTGGCTCGACGCGATGCTGGAGAGTAGCGCACGACTCATGTGCCTCGGGATCTTCGCGACCTTCCTCCTCGGGTTCGCCATCTGCGCGGTCAAGGTCGTGCGCACCAGCCTCGAGCTCAACCAGGCGCGCGACGGCCGCCCCGCCCTCGGCTCGCGGGCGGCCGGCCACCTCGATCGCTTCGCCGCCGCGAACGGGGGCGACCGCCGGATCGCGACCGACCTCCTTCGCTTCCGCATGGCGGCCTACATCTCGATCGTCGGCCACATCGCGAACACCCTGGTGTTCCTCGGGCTCATCGGCACGGTCATCGGGTTCATCGTGGCGCTCTCGAGCGTCGATCCGGAGGTGACCGGGAACGTCCGCCAGATCGCGCCGATGGTGTCGAGCCTCATCGACGGGATGGGCATCGCGCTCTACACGACCCTCGTCGGCGCGGTGCTCCACGTCTGGCTGATCGTCAACCACCGGATGCTGGCGACCGGCACCCTCCACCTTTACAACGCGATCGTCGAGCTCGGAGAGCGGCGTGCAGTCTCCCTTTGAAGGATTCGCGGAGGAGAGCACCGGGACCGTCTTTCGCGACGTCACCCTGCTCACCCTCATCGGCTTCGTGGCGATGGTCATCATGCTGCTCCCGCATGTGCGAAAGGCCGAGGACGAGACCCAGGACCACCGCGCGCCCGGCAACGTCATCGTGGAGATCCACTGGCCGCCGGACATGCCTTATGACGTCGATCTGTGGGTGCGGGCGCCCGAGGACGTGCCGGTCGGCTTCTACAACCAGGGGAGCGAGTACTTCAATCTCCTGCGCGACGACCTCGGAGACGTGGCCGACGCGACCGGTCTCAACTACGAGATCACGTACAGCCGCGGGATCCCGGCCGGGGAGTACATCGTGAACGTGCACATGTACGGGCTGATTCCGGCCGGGATCGAGGTCCCGGTGAAGGTCGTGGTGAGCGTCCGCAAGCAGTTCGACGTCGCGCGCCAGATCCTCCAGACCACCGTCAACCTCGTTCGCCGCAACCAGGAAGAGACCGCGTTCCGGTTTCGCCTGGACGGAGAAGGGGAGCTCGTCGAGGAGAGCGTGACCACCATTCGGCGGCGCTTGGTGACGGTGGGGCGTTGATGCGCGTGCCGGCCTCCGCCGAATCCACCGGGGCCGCCGGGGCCGCCCGGATCGGTCCTTCCGACCGGGCGGCCGATGCGGGCGGGCCCGACGGACCCCACCGACCGAGCGCCTCCGCACCGGCGACGTGGAGTGACCCGAGCCCTTCCCGTGCCCTACCTCTCCCCGCTGGGCTTCATGCGCAGCGTATCATGGAAGTCATTGTTTTCCGGCCCTTTGCTTTTTCCGTGAACGGCGCATCGAGTGACAAACCAGTCCCCGGACGGTCCCGATGCGGCCGAGGCCCGAGGAGTCTGGCTTGGGCAGTCATCGACAGATAGGGCAGATAGATTGCAAGCAATTGAATTGATATGAATTTTCATATTCGAATTCCAGCGAGGAGATGTGGGGCACGGGTAGCCCGAGCTTGCCCGAAATCGCCCCTCTGGGCTGCCGCAGGCCGCCCATGTATAACGGCAACCTGTTGATTTTCATGGATCCCGATTCCTGTCTCATCCGGCGGATAGCGTAGAATCCGATTTTTGAGATAGGTTCCCGTCATGAGCCTGCTCGTCTACTTCTTCTTCGCGGCGGTGCTTGCCGCGGTGTTGCTCGCCACCATCGCGATCTGGGCCCCGCGCCGCACCGTGCCGAGGGCTGCGGCGGTCATCCTCGCGGTGGCCCTGCTCCCCGCGAGCTACGTCGCCCTCACCGAGATCCTGGGGCGACCCAAGCCGGTGGCCCACGAGTGGTGGAGCGACCGGACCGCCGACGCGGTCCTCCTCGGCACTACCGTCGACGAGGGGCGGGCAATCTATCTCTGGGTCCGGCTCGACGGCGAGACGCGGCCCCGCTACTACCGGCTTCCGTGGCGGAGGACGGTGGCGGAGCGGATCCAGGAAGCGACCGACGAGGCCGTGCGGACTCGAGGGCGCATCGAGATCAAGGACTTCTTCTCGAGCCGAGCCTGGGAGAACCTCGGACACGTCAACATCGACATCGTTCCCCCGAGCGCGCCCCCGCTCAAGCCTCCCCCGCCGCCCGCCCGGGTCTTCGACCCGAAGGGCAACGCCATATGACGCCGCCGCTCGCGTTGCGAATGCCGCAACCGGAGACGCGCGGTTCGGGCGCGGGGACGGGCGGGGGAGGCGAAGGGCTCGCTCCCACGGCGGCGGTCGCGGGTGAAGGCTCGTCCCCCTCGCAGAGCGGGGCGAGCACGAGGCGTTCCGACCGCGAGGCGGCCCGCCGGTCCGCCGGTCCGCCGGTCCGCGCGCGGGGACCAGACTGTACGGGTAGACGCGCCCGGCGCCGATTCCGGCCCGCCGATCCGCGCGCGGGGGCCAGGCCGCGCAGGCCGGAGGGCGCGGGTCGGATCGGGGAAGGGGGGCGGGTTCGCCCGGGCCGGAGGGGCTCGCGGGATATACTCGCGCCGATCCGAAGCGACCAAGGTGGGAGAGAACGATGAGCACCATCCTGGTTCCATTCCGAGATGACGCGACCGCTCAGGCCGCCCTCGACCTCGCCTGCCGGGCATCCGCCGCCCGCGGCGCGTGCGTCGAGGGCCTGTTCATCCAGACGGCCCCGCTCGTCTACGCGAGCGAAGGGATCGCCATTGGCGGGTACGTGACCCAGCTTGCCGACGAGGAGCTTCGGCGGAGCGACGACGCACGCGCGCGTTTCATCGAGCGGGTGCGCGCAAACGGCATCGACTTCGTCGAGGAAGGGGAGGAAGCGGAGGGGGGGGGCGCGCGCCGTATGGCGGCAGATCGACGGCCTCGGGGAGCAAATCGTCGGCGAGTACGGGCGCATCTTCGACTTCATCGCCATCGGCCGCGAGACCGACGACTCATCCCCCGACTGGAACGTTCTCTGCGAGGCGGCCCTGTTCGAGAGCGGCCGTCTGCTGCTCCTCGCCCCGCCATCCCTTCCCCCCACCTTCGGCGAGCGCCTCGCGGTCCTCTGGAACGGCAGCACCGAGACGGCCCGCACCCTGGCGCGAGCGATGCCCCTGCTTCAGGCGGCCGGGGAGGTAGTGGTGTGCGCGGTCGAAGGCGTCCACGTCCCCGGGCCGGACGTGGACCAGGTCGCGCGGTGCCTCGCCGCCAACCGCATTGACGCGAGCACCCACGTGACCGCGCTCGACGGCCGCGCCCCGGGGCCGGCGGTGCTCGACGACGCGATGGGGGTCGGCCCCGACATGCTGCTCAAGGGCGCCTATGCGCAGAGCCGCCTTCGGCAGATGATCTTCGGGGGCCCGACGCGGCACATCCTGAAGTACGCCGAGCTGCCGGTGGTCATGGGCCACTGAGGGCCCGGCAAGGAGGAGCGAAGGGCGGCGGTACGGCCACTGCATGCAACGGTTCAAGCCCCGGGCCGGTCGGATGAGTACGACGTAGTCCGACCCCGGAGAGCCTCCGTGCGATGCCGAGGTTGCGTTTTCGGCCAACCCGAGCCGCAGCGGGAAAGGCCCTTGGGCCACGGAACGAAACCGGCAAGGAGGAGCAGAGGGCCGCAGAGGGCCCCGGAACGAAGCCGGCGAAGACGACCGGAGAGCCGAAAGGAAGATCACCCCCCCGAATCGAGGAGCAGAAGCGCCATGTGGTTCCGGAACAAGAAGACCGAGATGCCGTCCCCGGACGCCGCCCTGCCCGGCCGGACGGCAAGAATGCCCGTGCCTGACGCGCACTACGTCAACGGCAACCGGCTCGAGCCCCCGTTCCCGGACGGGCTCGCGCTCGCGATGTTCGGCATGGGCTGCTTCTGGGGGGCGGAACGCCGCTACTGGGAGATGCAGGGCGTGTGGTCCACGTCCGTGGGCTATGCCGGCGGCCACACCCCCAACCCCACCTACGAGGAAGTGTGCAGCGGCCGCACCGGCCACAACGAGGTGGTCCGGGTCGTCTTCGACCCGGAGGTCGCGGACTACGACGCTCTTCTCCGGCGCTTCTGGGAGAGCCACGACCCGACCCAGGGAATGCGCCAGGGCAATGACGTCGGCACCCAGTACCGGTCGGGGATCTACTTCACTTCCGGCGAGCAGGAAGCCGCGGCGGCCGCATCGCGCGACGCATTCCAGGCGGCGCTGGCCGCGTCCGGGTATGGCCGCATCACGACCGAGATCCGGGAGGCGCCCGAGTTCTACTACGCCGAGGACTACCACCAGCAGTACCTTGCGAAGGTCCCGCGGGGGTATTGCGGTCTCGGGGGGATCGGGGTCGCGTTCCCGGCCGCCGTCGAACGGGCCTGAGAGGCCGGGCGGCCCAGGCGGGCTCGGGCAGGACGGAGCGGGTTCCGGCGGCTCCGGGCGAGACCGGACGGAGCGGAGAGAGACGGGGGCCGGGCCTCGCCTCGCCGAGGCGCGGCGGCGTGGGGAGGCATGCGGCGGCGTGGACCGGGTGGAACCGACACCGGATCGGAGGAGCCATGCCGGCGGCTGAAGGCGGCGGGAACTTGGCGTTCCTCCCCGGGGTCGATCGGATCCTGAGAAGACCCGAGGTCGCGGCGTGCGCGCGCGAGCACGGGCGCGAGCTCGTGGTGGAGTCGGTGCGGGGAGCGATCGACGAGCTTCGGGCGGTGGCCCGGCGCGAAGGCCGCAGGACCAGACCGGAACCGGAACCGGGATCAGGGGCGGACCCGGGATCAGGGGCGAGGCCGGGGGCGGAAGCGGAAGACACCGAACGGCTCGTCGCCGAAGCGGCGCTTCGCCGTGCGGGGGCCGCGGTCGCCCCGTCGCTGCGTCCGGTCCTCAACCTGAGCGGCACGGTCCTTCATACCAACCTCGGACGCGCCGAGCTTCCCGAGGTGGCCGTCGAGGCGATGGCCGAGGCGGCCCGCTCCGCCGTGAACCTGGAGGTCGACCTCGCCTCCGGCAAGCGGGGAGAACGCGACAACCACATCGAGGCCTGGCTCACCCGGCTGACCGGCGCCGAAGCGGCAACGGTGGTGAACAACAACGCGGCCGCCGTCCTGCTGGTGCTCAACACCCTCGCGCTCGGCCGCGAGGTACCGGTGTCGCGGGGAGAGCTCATCGAGATCGGCGGCTCCTTCCGCCTTCCCGAGATCATGAGCCGGGCCGGCTGCCGCCTGGTCGAGATCGGGACCACCAACCGGACCCACCTCGAAGACTTCGCGCGCGCCATCGGCGAGCGGACCGGGGCGGTGATGACCGTGCACACCAGCAACTATGTCGTCGAGGGGTTCACCGCCGCCCCGGAGCCGGCGCGGGTCGCCGCGCTCGCGCGCGAGCGCGGCGTGCCGTGGGTCCACGATCTCGGGAGCGGGACGCTGGTCGCGCTCGAACGGTTCGGGCTTCCCCGCGAGCCGACTCCCCGGGAGGCGCTCGCGAGCGGGGCGGACCTCGTCACCTTCAGCGGAGACAAGCTGCTCGGCGGACCGCAGTCGGGGGTCGTCGCGGGACGCGCGGACCTCGTGACCGCCGTGCGCCGCAACCCGATGAAGCGGGCCCTGCGGGTCGACAAGATCACCCTGGCCGCCCTCGGCGCCTTGCTGCCCCTCCACGCGAACCCGGAGCGCCTGGTTCGAGAGCTGCCCCCCCTGCGGCGGCTGGTACGGCCGGAGGCGAAGATCCGGGCGCTCGCCGAGCGCGTCGCGGCGGCGCTCCACGGCCGGTTCGGGGGGAGCGTGGAGGTGGTCGGGTGCGCGAGCCGGATCGGGAGCGGAGCGCTTCCCGTCGATACCCTGCCGAGTGCCGGCATCGCCCTCCGGCCGCCGCCGGCCGGGGGCGGGCGTTCGTCCGGGAGCCGGCGCGCGTCGGGCCGGCGGGTCGAGGAGCTCGCGGCCGCCCTCCGCACGCTTCCCCGGCCGATCATCGGACGGATCCGGGAGGGAGCACTCGTCCTCGACCTCCGGTGCCTGGAGCGCGAGTCCGATCTGCTGGACGCCCTGGCGCCCCTGCTCCTCGGCGAAGAGGCGGGGAACGCCCACCGTGAGGGCCTCGGCCCCTCCGGCGGCGCGGGCGGCGCGAAGGTGGGCGGCGGGAGCGCCGGGAGCACGGGCGGGGGAAGCGGGAGCGCCGGGAGCGCCGGGAGCGCGGAGATCGGAGCTCGGTTTCCGCGCGCCCGGCTCGAGCGGCCAGAAGCAGGCGCCGCGGAACGCCTGCGCACGGTTCCGGCAGAAATCCCTCCCGAAGAAAATCGAAAACAATGAACAAATTATTTCACGTGTGTAAATCGCCCCGATTCCGGCCCGCAGTTCTCATTTTGGCGCCTGACTTCGCCCTGAGTCGCAAGCCGCCTTCTCCTTGCGACTCGATCCGGGGCGGATCGACGGTCGTGCCGATCCTGCTGCGGAACCCGACGAGCAAAATGAGAATTGTGGGACTTCGGCCCCATCTTGCCCCGTTCTTCCCATGATGCGGGAAACTTTCCAACAGAATTTTCTGCGACGCAGACTTCTACCGCCGCGGGAACGAATCGAACGGCTCGGCCAGCTCGATCAGCCGAATCGAAGCGAACACTGCGCGCGCCGGAAGGAAACGCCGGGATGCTGATCGCGACCGCCGGGCACGTCGACCACGGCAAGACCGTCCTCGTCAAGGCGCTGACCGGGGTCGATACCGACCGGCTTCCGGAGGAGAAGGCGCGCGGCCTCAGTATCGACCTCGGCTTCGCCTACCGGACCCGGCCCGACGGAACGGTCCTCGGTTTCGTGGACGTGCCGGGTCACGAGCGCTTCATCCGGAACATGCTGGCCGGAGTGGCCGCGATCGACCATGCCCTCCTCATCGTCGCGGCCGACGACGGCCCCATGCCCCAGACCCGCGAACACCTCGCGATCCTGGACCTCCTCGGCGTGGACGCGGGGGCGGTGGTCGTCACCAAGATCGACCTCGTCGACGACTCGCGGGCGGCGGCCGTCGCGGGGCGGATCGAGAAGCTGGTCGAAGGCACCGGTCTCGAGGGAGCGCCCGTGTTTCCGGTCTCCGCACTGAGCGGGGCGGGCATGGCCGCGCTCCACGAACACCTCGTCCGGCTTGCCGCGGAACACCGGACCGCCGGCGTGCGCACGGGGGCCCGCTTCCGCCTCGCGGTCGATCGCTGCTTCACCGTCCGCGGCGCGGGGGTGGTCGTGACCGGAGCCGTGTTCTCGGGCGAGGTCGCGGTCGGAGACCGCCTCGTCCTCGCCCCGGCCGGGGTCGGCGTCCGGGTGCGCGGCATCCACGCCCAGAGCCGGCCGGCGGAGCGCGGGACCCTCGGGGAGCGTTGCGCCATCAACCTCGCCGGGACGGAGCTCGGCCGCACCGACATCCGCCGCGGCGACTGGCTGACCGGCGAACCCGCCCCCGCCGTGTCGCAGCGCTTCGACGCGGAGCTCCGGGTGCTGGCGAGCGAGGAGCGCCCCCTCGCCCACTGGACCCCGGTGCACGTGCACGCCGGAGCGGCCTCTCTCACCGGGCGGGTGGCGGTGCTCGAAGGCCGAACCATCGCCCCGGGGTCGCACGGACTCGTGCAGGTCGTGGTCGACCAACCCTTCGTCGGGGTGAGGGGGGACCGATTCATCCTCCGTGACCAGTCCGCTCGGCGCACGTTCGCGGGCGGGACGGTGCTCGACCCGGCCGGCGCGGTTCGTGGACGGGCCCGGCCCGAACGGATCGCAGCGCTGCGGGCGGCGGCCGCGAACGATCCGGACCGGGCCCTCGCGGATCTGCTCGCGACGAGCGCCAACGGGGTGGACCTCGCCCACTTCGCGGACGCCTGGAACCTCCGGCCGGGGGAAGCGGAGGCGCTCTACGAACGGGCCGGAGTGGAGGCGGTCTCCCTTCCGCGCGGGCGGGTCGCCGGATTCGCACGCGACGACTGGCAGGCCCTCCTCGAAGGCATGCTCGCGGCGGTGCGACGGATGCACGAGGAGGCCCCCGAACGGGCCGGCGTGGAATCGGCGGAGCTTGCGAGGGGAACGGGGCGGTTGCGGGAGGTCGCGGTGGCGGCGGTCGGCACACTGGTGCGGGACGGGCGCCTCGTCCGGGAGGGCCGGCATCTGCGCGTTCCCGAGCACGCGCCGCGGCTCTCGCCGCGCGACGCGGCGCTCTGGAGCAAGGTCTCGCGCCACCTCGGCGAGGACGCGGTGAAGCCCCCCGTCCTCGCCGAGCTGGCCGGCACGCTCGGCGTGGACCGGAGCCTCCTCGCCGTCTTCCTCGGCCGGTCGGCCGGGCGCGGGCTGCTGGTCAAGGTTGCGCCGAACCGCTTCTTTCACCCGGGTGCCATCCGGCGTCTCGCGGAGGTGGCGGAACAGCTCGCGGCGGCGGCCGAGGACGGCCGTTTCGACGCCAGAGCGTTCCGGGACACCTCGGGAATCGGGCGCAATCTCACCATCCAGGTCCTCGAGTACTTCGATGGCGCGGGGCTCACCCACCGCATCGGCGATGCCCGCATCGTCGTCCGGCGCGCCGAGGACCTCTTCGGATGACGGGCCTTGCGGACCATCCCGGGAGACGGGCTGTAGCCGAGGCCGGGCTCGTGTTCCCCGGCATGCCTCTCCCCCATGACGAGGAGCGGCCTGCCGCCTACGCCGACCGTGTCGGCGGATGGTATGCCGCGCGGATGTCCGCGCGGCAACGCAAGGACCACGGATTCTTTCTCACGCCGGTGCCCGTCGCGGACTTCATGGGCGAACGGATCGCGGCGCAAGGGCGGAAGATCAGGATCCTCGATCCCGCCGCGGGGGCCGGCATCCTCGCCTGCGCGGCCGTGGAGAAGGTCGCATCCCGCAAGCAAAAACCCGAAGCGATCGAACTGGTCGCCTATGAAGTCGACAATGGCCTGATCCTGGCGCTGCGGGCGGTGCTCGACCATCTCGCGGGCTGGTGCCGGGCCCGCAATCGGTTGCGGGTTGCCGTTCGCGTCGAAACCGCCGACTTCATCATGGAGAACGCCGAAGCGTTGCGCCCCTACGGACTGTTCCGCTCGCAGTCGGAGACGGAGGGATTCGACGCAGTCATTGCCAATCCACCCTATTTCAAGATCGGCAAGGGCGATCCGCGCGCCGTCGCCGCTGCCGATGTGGTTCACGGACAGCCCAATATCTACGCGCTGTTCATGGCGGTGGGCGCCGCGCTACTGCGTCAACGGGGAGGCTTCGTGTTCATTACGCCGCGCAGCTTCGCATCGGGGCCATACTTCCGGCGATTCCGGACCATGTTCTTCGGCATGATCCGGCCGACAGGGGTACATGTGTTCGGATCCCGGCGCGACGCGTTCCGCCGCGACGCGGTGCTCCAGGAGAACGTCATCGTCTCGGGTGTCCGCCAGGACCGCTGGCACGAGAACGGGACCACTGCGTCCTTGTCGATCTCGTCGAGCCTCGGGGTCGACGACATCGGTGCGCCGGACACCCGCGAGACCCCGGCGGACGCGGTGCTCGATTTCGCCTCCGCCGACAAGGTGCTCCGGCTACCGGTTTGCGACGAGGACGAAGAGGCGCTGGCACTGGTGGATTCGTGGGACGGCAGCCTCGCCGCCCTTGGGCTGAATATCTCGACCGGACCGGTGGTGCCGTTCCGGGCGAAGGAACTCATCGCCAGTCAAGGTGAGGTCCCGGCAAGCCATGTGCCGCTCCTCTGGATGAATCACATCCGCGCGATGCGGGTCACGTGGCCCCTGGACCGGCACAAACCCGAGTATATCGCCCGCGCCGGCGCCGAGACGCTTCTCGTTCCGAACAGGAACTACGTTCTCATCCGCCGCTTCAGCGCCAAGGAGGAGCCGCGCCGATTGACGGCGGCTCCCTACATTGCCACTGACTTCGCGCTCCCGGAGATCGGGCTGGAGAACCATCTCAACTACGTTCACCGCCGAGGCGGCACGCTCTCCGCAGACGAGGCCTGGGGCTTGGCGGCGCTCTACAACAGCCGCCTCCTCGACACGTGGTTCCGGGCGGTCAACGGAAACACTCAGGTGAGCGCTACCGAGCTGCGCACCATGCCACTTCCCACCGGCGAGACGATTGTCGCACTGGGGCGGGTGGTGAAGCGTCTTGCCGATCCCGTCGCGGGATTGGACGAGCCTGTCGCGAGAATGGCCGATCCGCCTGCGTTGAAGGAGACGGCGGTTGGCTGACGTCGAGGAAGCGCAGCGCATTCTCGAAGCCCTGGGGATGCCGCCCGCCCAGCACAACCCGCTGGCCGGGATGACGTTGCTCGCGCTCTGCGGACTGACGCCCGATACCGCCTGGTCGGCCGCCAAACGGCGCCGATGCACGGTCACCAAGGGAATCATGGATTATCTCGAGGAGCACTACGGTACGGACTATGCGCCGAACACGCGCGAGACCTTTCGCCGGCAAGTGCTCCACCAGTTCGTCCAGGGCGGCATCGCCGAGTACAATCCGTTCGAACCCGGCCTTGCAACGAATAGCCCGCGAGCGCACTACGCTGTCACCGAGGCGGTCCTGAACGTCATTCGGCGCGATGGCGGCGACAAAAATGGGGCTCTGCCGTGGGCCGGTTCCGTCGGGAGCAGGGCGTGCTCATGGAGCGCTACGCGCGCGACCGGGACCGCAACCTGATACCGGTTCGGCTGCCCGACGGGCGGGAGCTTCGGCTCTCGCCGGGGAAGCACAATGAGGTGCAAAGAGCCATCGTCGAGCAGTTCGCGCCGCGCTTCGTGCCCGGTGCACATTTGCTCTATCTCGGCGACACGGCCAGGAAAAACCTGTTCGTGGACAGGGATCGTCTGATGAAGCTCGGCATTCCGATCACCGGCCACGACAAGCTCCCGGACGTGGTGCTCTACGACGCCGAGCGCCAGTGGCTGTTTCTCGTCGAGGCGGTTACGTCCCACGGCCCGGTTTCGCCTACCCGAATGGTCGATCTGGAGGCCATGCTGGCCGAATGCCCGGCCGGCGCCATCTATGTCAGCGCGTTTCCGGATCTCGAAGAGTTCCGCAAGCACATGAAAAACATCGCTTGGGAGACAGAGGCGTGGCTCTGCGACTCGCCCGGCCACATGATCCACTACGACGGTGAGCGCTTCCTGGGTCCCGGAGCAGGGAAATGAAGGTTGCGGGATCCCTGTCCCGGTTGCGGAAGGACGGGAAAGAACCGCTCGACAGGGAGCGGTCGGGCTCCGAGACATCGACGCCGTCCCCGCCGGAGAGGGAAGTCGAGCCAACTCCGTCTCGCGAAAGGACTCCAGAGCCCGAACCACCCGTCAAGAGCAACCGCATCGAGATGGAACTCAGCCTGTAACCATGCCTGTCGGCGCGTTGAGGGTGATGAGCAAGTGCGGTCTTGTCATGCGGTCTTCGGTAACAGCTAGGCGCACAACTGTCGGCGATTGAATCCAGCGAGATGCATCTGAGCAGGAGTACGATTAGATTGGCCGATTCTCCGCCGAAAGTGGCCGGACATGCCTGACGACGCGCCTGACCAAGTAAAGCCGTATCTCGACGAGATCGCGGATCGGCTGTGGTCGAACAACGCCGCGGTGATGGTCGGAGCGGGTTTCAGCCGGAACGCTAAGCCGGTGGATTCGACGGCCCTACCCTTTCCGAGCTGGCAGGAACTTGGCGACATCTTTTTCAGGAAGCTGCACGGGCGTTCCCCAAGTGAGGAAACCGGGTACCTGAGCCTCCTCAAGCTGGCCGAGCAGGTCCAGGCTGCGTTCGGACGTCCTGTGCTGGACGATCTACTCCGTCGCGCCATCCCGGATCTGGGCTACGAGCCCTCGCCGCTACATGATCGACTTCTATACCTGCCCTGGAAGGATGTTTTCACGACGAACTACGACACGCTGCTTGAGCGGGCGCGTGCATCAGTGACGCTAAAACACTACGATGTCGTGGTCACCAAGGTGGATCTGCTGTACGCGAACCAACCGAGGATCGTGAAGCTGCATGGCAGTTTCCCATCGCCTCCATTCGTCATCACCACGGAAGACTACCGGCGCTATCCCAGCGACCACGCGCCGTTCGTAAACACCGTGCGCCAGTCGCTGCTTGAGAACACACTGTGCCTGATCGGTTTCTCGGGCGACGACCCGAACTTCCTGCAGTGGATCGGCTGGATAAGAGATCACCTCGGAGGGGAGACCACGCCGAAAAGCTATCTGGTCGGGGTGTTCGATGCGCTGACCGAAGCGGACAGGAAGCTGCTCGACCGACGGGGCATTGTCGTGGTCGACGTGTCGGGGTTCAGCCCAGACGCCGGAAGAGCGTTGGATGCGTTTCTGGATTACCTCAAAAGCCGCAGAACCCGCGCTACGGACTGGCCGGTCGTTTCGGCGGATGTCCGATCATGGGCGACGGAGGCCAAGTCCAAGAAATTTCCTGAAATTGCGGCGGAGTGGCGGCACCAGCGAGGCGAGTACCCGGGCTGGGTCGTGATGCCCGAGGATCGGCGACGATTTCTATGGCTCAGCACCGAGCCCTGGCTATCTCGTCTCTCGCGGATCTCGCCGACGGATCGTGCCGGGCTGGAGACGCCCCTGGACTTGGACTTGGCATTCGAACTGGCGTGGCGTCTGGACCGGTGTCTGTTCCCGCTGCTCGGGGAGCTTCCGGCGTTTCTTGACGAAGTCGCAACGAAGTACAGCGACACGACTCTACCGCTGCCAGAGAGTGCCGGTTGGACCAGGACATCGGTGTTCGAAGCCGTTGCCAACATCCGGCTATGGCTGCTGCGGCACTACCGCGAAGAAGGTCTGGATGAGAAGTGGCAAGCAGTCAGACAGGTGATTGAGAACGACATCGGGAGGCTACCACCGGACCAAAGTGCCCGGTTTCGCTGGGAGGAGGCGCTCCAAGCGCTGTTCCGCTTCGATCCGGCTGAAGCGAAACGGCTCCTGGTCAACTGGCGGAACAATGATAACCCGTCCTTCTGGGAGGCGAAACGTGCGGCCCTGATGGCGGAGCTGGTAGAAACCGGGGTCGCACGTTCGATCCTGAAGAAGAACCTGTCGGACATCCGTCGACAAGTGAGCCTGACCCCGATCATCGAAGACTACACGCTCGTCTCGCAGGAGTCGGTGGTCATGCTCTTGCTTTGGGCCGTGGAACGCGGCATCGCCGTGACGGAACGGGACTCGAAGGCGTCCAATGGCGGCACCGCCCGGCGCTCTCGGGCAGGCTACGCGTCGTTGCAGATCTGGTCAAAAGCCGGCCCTGGTTTCTTTCGGAGGAGGCGTTGACCGGCCTGTTTGCCGGACTCGGAGAAATCGCGGAGGAGACGACGAGCGGCGTCAGGGGCAACGATCAGGATGGTGTGATCTCTATCCGGGCTTCGGCGGCGTCCTTGGCGTCTGCGCTTTTCGAGTATTGCCACGAGTCAGGATCGGACGAGCCGGAAACGATTCGACGTTGGCGAGAACTTTGCGGTGATCCCGATGAGTTCTCTGAGGTCAGGAACGCGTGGCGTGCCGGCGGCTGAAAGACATCTCGGGCATCCCTTACGTCATCATTATCTCCTCGGAAGCAACGGTGCGACCTGATCGGAGCGCCTTCATGGCTGGCGTCGGACCTTCGTTCATGGTCTCTTCCATTACCTCGCGCGCTACGGCGACGATGTCGTCGAGCTCGTTCTCCTGTCGGGTGTCGATCACGCGGTCTCGGTTGAGCGTGGCGAGAACGTAGACCATGCGCCAGGTGGTCTTGATGAGCGCGAGGCCCGAGCCCTTGAGGCCGCCGAACTCGGCGATGGGAGAAACCGCGCGATGGGTGTTCACCCACACGATGCCGGCGCGGACCGCCTTGGCCACCCGCGGCGAACGGGCGCCGTCGCCGGGCGAAGATTCCTTCCGCTTGCTCCCGTCCCTGCCGGACGACAAACCCCTCCTGCGGGTAACCGAACCCGAGGGCACGTCCCGGGAGGTGCATCAATCCGGATGTCCCCCATATCCCCTGGATCGATTCCCGGAGTCCGCCTCGCAAACACTCCCTGTGGGGCGAAGGGTTCCGGCGCCGGCCGGTTCTACAGCACCCGCCACCAGGGAGCAGCGAGGATGTGCTCGGACATCCACCGGGTCTCGCTGCCGCCGTGGAGCAGCAGGCCTCCGACGAACCGCTCCGGATATTCCTCCCGGAAGGCACGCAGCGCCCGCGTGTCGGAGTAGCCGGGGTTTGCGGCCGCCTTGACCTCGATGGGGAGTAGACGACCGCCGGTCTCCACGACGAAGTCGACCTCGAGACCGGTCGTCGTGCGCCAGTACAGCAACTCCGGGGCCGGGACCTGGCTGTCCCGCCATACCAGCAGATCGAGAAGGACCAGGGTCTCCAGGTGCGCTCCGGAAGCGTCTCCGGAACCGCTCAGCCGGAAGGCGAGCCCCGGGTCGCTCCAATAAAGCTTTGGCGTCTTGATCAGCCGTTTGGTGCGATTGACCGAGTAGGCGTCCAGGCGGACCAACTGAAAGGAGGTCTCCAGCAGGTTGAGGTAGCGTTGTACCGTCGCCCGCGGAATGCGGGTGTCGCGGCCGAGTTCCGTCTGATTGACCATGGTGCCGAGACGAAGACACGCGGCCCGCATGAGCCGCCGGAAATCGACGAGGTTGTCGATCGCCGCCATGGTGCGAAGGTCACGCTCCAGATAGGTCCGAAGATATCCGTCGAACCAGAGCGACCGGGCGTCATCGCTTCGGAGCTCGACGGCCGGCGTCGGATAGCCGCCCGTGCGTACCTCGTCCCGCCAGTCGGCGGGGATCGATGGCCCGGACTCGACGAGGTCGATCCATCCCGGCACGGGCGTGGACAGAAGCTCGCTCCAGATCCCGGCGGCTCCCAGCCCCAGCCGTTCCCGACGCGTGAGGGGCCAGAGGTTGACGTATATCGCTCGGCCTGCCAGCGTCTCGGCGACCCGGCGCATGAGCAGCAGGTTCGCGGAGCCGGTAAGGACGAATCGGCCGTTGCGGCGAGGGCGGTCCCCGTCCACCGCCCGCTTGACCGCGAGCAGCAGCTCGGGGTCGCGCTGCACCTCGTCCAGAGTCAACCGCGCGGCGCTCCGGAGAAGGTCCTCTGCGTCCAGCCGAGCGTGCTCCCGGGTCTCGAGGTCGTCCAGCGTGAGATAGAGACGATCCTCGAGAAACGGCTCGGACTGCACCAACGTGCTCTTGCCGGTCTGGCGGGCGCCCATCAGCACGATGACGGGGAAAGCGGCGAGCGCGCGCTCCAGCAGGCGGGAAGCGACCCGGGGCAGATAGTGCGAATCGACCATCAGATGGGCGATTATCGCTCACGTCGTGGGCGATTTTCAAAATATGGTTCACTGACCCCGGGACCACCTTGAAGTCGGTCGCATCCCATTGAGTCATTGGGCGATTCCGCGAGGCTGAACTTCCGGGCTCGAAGGGGTGGGGGTGCGCGTCCATGGCGAGGCGCGGACATGCAACGCCGCAAGGCGTCTCGGTCCGCGGTTCTCCGACTGGCAGCTTGTTCAGAGCACCGACGAGTCCTGGCGCGAATGCCACCTGCACGCCCGGAATCTCCTCGGCATGCACGACTACGCCCAACTCCTCGCCGAGCTGATCGAGCGCCGCGCCGCCGGCGGCGCGGGGGCAACCTTCCGCTTGCCCCCTCCCCGGACCACAAACCCCTCCTGCGGGTAGCCGGACCCAGGACGGGCTATGATGTGAGACCCCCTCCGAAGGGTGGGCAGACAGATATGTTCGACCCGATAGGCGGCGGGCTGATGACGGCTGCGAAGAAGGGCTGCGAACATTGGCGTGGACCTCGAACCATCTCGTCGAGAGGGTAAGGCGATGTTCGACACCAGGGACCAGATTCTGAGCCAGCTTCGTGCCGGAGAAGACGGCCGCGCCGAATTCAAGGAAATACGTCTCGGGGACCGAGGCGTGAGATCTCCCAACACCGAAGACCTTGCCGGCGAGCTGGTCGCGTTCGCGAACGCCGAGGGCGGCGTCGTATTCCTCGGGGTCGACGATTCGGGCGCCGTGCGCGGGATTCCCCCGAAAAGCATGGATACGGTCGAGAATTGGGCCATCAACGTCGCAACGCACAACTGCGACCCGCCGATTCGGCCGACCCTGCGCAAAGAGATGCTCCCCGGTGCCACCGGAGACGAGCAGCGTATTCTTTTGGCCGAAGCCCCCCGGGGCCTCTACGTACACCGAACATCAGGTGGACGCTACTACCTGCGCGTCGGCTCCACGAAGCGCGACCTCACACCCCCCGAACTTGCCCGGCTCTTCCAGGAGCGGGGTCGCGAATACGTATTCGACGAGCAACCCGTGCTCACCGCAACCGTCGACGATCTCAATCGCAACCGGCTCGAAGCATTTTTCGGACGTTTGCCGACCATCCCCTGGCTCGACCTGCTGCGGAACACGCGGGTGACCTTCCGAGACGAGGACGGCATGGATCACCCCACCGTGGCCGGTCTGCTGATCTTCGCCAGAGAGCCGACCGAGTTCCTCGCATCCGGCTCCATCGAAGCAGCGTGCTACCGGGGAATCCGGCTTTCCTCCGACGAGCTCGTCCACGCGGAGCGCCTCGCCGGCCCCGTATCCGATCAGATCGACGCCGGGGTCGCCTTCGTCGCCCGGTTCATGCAGACGCCGGCAGGCGATCGGCCGAGCGGCCGCGATGCCTCCTCCTACGACCTCGACGTCGTCGACGAAGCCATCGTCAACGCCGTCGCCCACCGCGACTACGCCATTTCCGGCTCGAAGATCCGCTTGTTCCTGTTCGCCGACCGTCTGGAACTCTACAGCCCCGGCAAGCTGCCCAACACCATCACCCTCGACGACATGCCCTACCGCACCTTCACCCGAAACCAGCTCCTGGTCAATTTCCTGTCGAGACTCCGAAGCAAGCGGACCGGGCAGGTGTTCCTGGAATCAAGAGGCGAGGGCGTGCGGAAGATCCTTCAGGACGGGGAAGCGCACTCCGGCCGCCGCCCGAAATACGAACTGTTCGGCGACGAGCTCCGGTTGACCCTGTGGGCGAAGATGCCACCGGTTGGCTGATCAATCCTCTGCCGCGCCAACACTACAAAAAACGCCTGAACAATTAGTGAGTAGACTCCTGGTTCCGGCATTGTCGGGTTGTGAAAAATCCGGACTGCCAGGAATGCTGGAGTTATCTTGAAATGACCTTGTTCAGACTGCACCGACAGCAGTCTCGGATGGTACTGGAGATAACTGCTACATTGCAACGCAGCCGCCGAGT
This sequence comes from Gammaproteobacteria bacterium, assembly GCA_965214795.1. Taxonomy (GTDB): domain Bacteria; phylum Pseudomonadota; class Gammaproteobacteria; order HK1; family HK1; genus JAJDXW01. The sequence goes on from OZ243976.1 coordinate 796,967, forward strand.
TACTGAAGGATGCACTGCTGTGGGATCCGATGCCCGGCGGCTCCGGGCTGCTCGATCGCGTGTACGAACGCTTCGGGGAGACCGTGCAGGCGGCCCGCGAGGATGCCGTCTCCGTTCGGCGAGGACAGCGAGCTCTGCCGCACCCTGCGCCTGGCGGCGCTGCAATTCGAGCACCGGCTGTTCCTCTCGGCCACCCCCCACAACGGCCATACGCGCTCGTTCACCGGCCTGCTGGAGATGCTCGACCCGGTACGCTTCACCCGCGTGAGCGAGATGAGCGACGCCATGCGCGGGCGCGTCGACGACGTGGTGATTCGGAGGCTGAAACGCGAGATCGACGCGGGAAGCGCGGCGCCTCGTTTCTGCACCCGGCACCCGCCGAGAGCCTTGATGCTGGCCGCTGATCCGCGCGAAACGGAGCTGGCCGCCGCGTTCGACGCCTTCCGCGCCGCCGTGCGCGGCCTCGTCGCCGGCGGCACGAAGCAGCGCCGCCGCGCCGGGACCTTCGCGGTGGAGATCCTCGGCAAGCGACTGCTCTCCTGTCCCACCGCGTTCGCCGAATCCTGGCGCCGTGCGCGGCAGGGGTTCGCCGACGAGGCAGCGGCATCCGAGGCGGAGCTGAGCGCGGCCGAACGCGCGCTCCGCCAGGAGACCGGCGACGACCGGGAGACGCAGCAACGCGAGGCCACCGCGGCGACCGTCGCCGGCGCATGGCTCAAGAACTTCGCGGGCGAGGTGGAGGGAGAGATCCGGCGCATCGAACGGGCGCTCGACGGCCTCGGCTTCGACGGCTCGGACCTCGCCCTCGACGACGGCGCGCCGCGAAGTGCGAAGCCGATGACGGAGCAGACGCCCGCCGCCGACGCACGCTTCGATGCGCTCGTCGATCTGATCGAACGCCTGCTGCGCGAGCGCTCGCGGCTCGACGCCGAAGGTGCGGGAACCGGCGGCGTTTCGCGAGGGAAGGGGGAGCCCGAGGATCTCCGCCCGCGGCTCGACGCCGAGCGCGCGCCGCCCACCGCCGAAGGCGCGGAATCGGCGGAATCGAACGGCGTTTTACGAAAGGAAGGGCGGCAACCCGAAGTGCTCCGCCCGGGGCTTGACGCCGAGTACTTGCGGTACGCCACCGACAACGCGGGAGGGGACGGCGGTGGGTTCCGGGCGGAAGAGCGCCTGATCGTCTTCACGGAGTACAAGACCACCCTGGACTACCTCGCCCGGCGCTTGCGAGAGAGGTACCCCGCCGAACGGGTGCTCACCCTGTTCGGCGCCGGTGGTTCCGAGGGCATGAACGAGGCCGAGCGCGAGAACGTCAAGGCGGCCTTCAACGACCCCGCTTCGCCGGTGCGCATCCTCGTCGCCACGGACGCCGCCTCGGAGGGCCTCAACCTGCACCGCACCGCCCGCTACCTGCTGCACTACGACTGTCCCTGGAACCCTTCCCGGCTGGAGCAGCGCAACGGGCGCCTCGACCGCTACGGTCAGGGCCGCGACGTGACCGTGCACCACTTCGTCAGTGACACCGACCCCGACCTCCGCTTCCTCGATCACGTCATCCGCAAGGCGGACGAGATCCGCGAGGACCTCGGATCGGTGAACGAAATTTTCGACCGGGCCGCGCACCGCCGCCTGATCCGGGGCGAGGACGCGGCGGCGGTGCGGGCGGACCTGGACGCGGGCCTCGACGCGGCGCGGGGGCGGGAGCGGGGGAGGGGGAACGCGGCCATCGGCACCGATGCCGCCGCCGCCCTGGACGGCGAGGGGAGGGAAGGGGCCGCGCTGCTCGACGTCATGGCGGCGGAGATCGATCTCGACGATCGGGCGCTCGGCGACACCCTCGAAGCGGCGATGGCCATTTCGGGCGGCCGGCCGCAGCTCCGGGCGACCGGAGAGCCCGGGTTCCAGCGTGTGCTGAACCCCGATCTGCGCGGCTGGCGCGACGTCATCGACGAGGCCGTGCGCCGTCCCCGGTCCGACGGCACCCAGGGATCGGTGCCGCGGCTCGCCTTCAGCGCCGAGCCGTTCATCGAGCGGCTCGGGCGCCTGAGCGTGTTCCAGCCCCGCCGCGACGCCCTGCTCGTGCACCTTGCCCATCCCATGATGCAGCGGGCGCTCGGCGTGCTTGCACGGCGCCGCTATCCGGGCGAACACGAGGTTTCGCGCTGGACCGCGCGCCGGGGCGGGGTCCCGGAAGACGCCGCGGCCGTCGTCCTGCTCAGCGTCGAGGAGCTCGCGGTGAACGAGTTGCGCGAGACGTTTCACCGCTGGGTGCGCACACTCGCCTTCCCGGTTCGGGACGGCGCACCGAGCGCGCCGCTCTCCCACGTTCCGGCGCATGGCCGGCGCTGCACGGGCGGCCGGCTCGATCCGGACGATCGACGGCGCGCCGGCGAGCTCCTCGAAGATGTCAGCGCCGATCTGCGCCGATGGCTTCGCGAGTACGGGAACGGGCTCAGCGCTTCGTTCCGCCGCCAGCTTCGAGTCGACGGCGAAGCCGCGCGGGGACGCGAGGACGAGCGCTATCGGCAACGCCAGGGCGAAGTGTCCGCGCTCATCGAGCGATCGACGATGGCGAGACTGACGCGCGAGATCGAACGGCTGAACGCGAGAGCCCGCCAGGGTCAGCTCTTCGACGAAGCCGAGCGGCTTGCGGAAATCGAGCAGTCCATCGCGCAAAGGGATGAGGAGCTGACGCGCCGGCGCCGCCACTACGAGGAAGTCCGCGATCAGCTACAGCGCGAACGCGGGCGCATCCTCGACCATCTCCTGCCCGCGCGTTTCGCGATGGCAGGCGAAGCCCAGGTCTTTCCCGTCGCGGTGGAGGTCCGTCTGCCGGAACGACGTGGGTGAAGCCGGATTTCATCGTCCAGCGCCGCGCTACCGCCGGCAACCGGCTATAGTCGCCCGCCATGGATGAAGACTTCGGGGTCGACCTCGATCAGGTGCGCGCGTTCCTCGTGGCCCGGGAGCAGCGCCGCCGCGCGCGGATCGACGAGCGCTACGCGCAAGCCACTCGGGACGTGCGGACGAGCGTCGCGCAGATCGCCGCACAAGTGAATCCGCGCCGCATCTACCAGTGGGGGTCGCTGCTCGATCGGCGGCGTTTCAGCGAGATATCCGATCTGGACATCGCGGTCGAGGGGCTGAACGGGCCGGCCGAGTATTTCCAGGTTCTCGGCATCGCGATGAACGCGACATCCCTGCCGATCGATATCGTGGAGCTGGAGAAAGTCCCGGCGGACATCGCCGAACGCATCCGCAAGCGAGGTGTGCTGGTTCATGAGCGAAGCGCTCCGTGAGCTCGTCGCCCTGATTCGGGCGCACCACCGGCGGCTCGAAGCGGTTTACCGGTCGACCGAGAGCGCGCTCGAAGACGAGATCGCGCAGCTCGGAAAGACGCCGGTATCGGCACTCATCGTCGCCGGGTTGCTGGAGAACTACTACACCTGCCTGGAGACGATCTATCTGCGGATATCGCAGTCTTTCGAGAACGACCTGGATCCCGCGCGCTGGCGCAACGATCTGCTGCAAAAGATGACCCTGCAGATCGAGGGCGTCCGGGCGGCGGCGGTGTCGGAGGAAACGCTCTCCCCACTCTTCGAGTTGCTGAAGTTCCGGCACTTCAAACGCTACTACTTCGAGCTGGAGTACGACTGGGACCGCCTGGATTTCCTGGTGACGAAGCTCCGCCAGGTCCATCCTCTGGTCAAACGGGATCTGGAACGGTTCGTGCGCTTTGCGAACGCACTGGATCGACCTTGAGCGTCACGCACCGCGCTGGTGAGCCCGGCTGGCCCGAAAAAATCACCGGCTTCCCGCTGCGGTCGCCAATCCGCTCGCGGTAGTGGGACGTACTCCCTCAAGCCGCTTCGACAGCGCGCACGCGCTAGTGTCGACTACGCCTTCAGCGTCTCTCGGTCCGTGCGGCCCGTTCCTCCATGAGATCGTGGGGCATCTTGGCGCTCTCGCGATGAAAGTCGGTGATTTTTCGGGCTGGGATCGGCTCCGCCACGGCGGGCTGCTGCCGGATGGCGCGAGACTTGCGGCGCTTGCCCGGTTCGTTCCCGACCCGCTCGACGAAACCACCGAGCGGCAGCTACGACAGCGCGCGAACGGCGTGCTCGACGGAGGTGGGAGCGGAAGCGGGAACGGAAACGGGAGCGGGGGCGACGACGCCCCGTCCTTCGTCGCCTTCGTGGAGGCGGACGATCCGCTTCGATGGCAACCTTGCCGCCACCCGATCCTGCTTCATACGCAAGTATGATTCGGGCCTCCAGGCACGCTCCCGGTCACTCCCATCCGTGAAAAGCGCCCGACACCATCCCCCTTCCGCAGCCTGTGTTGCCGCTCGCTCGCTATCGCATGCGGTTTCGCGAGCGCATCTCCGAAGGCGGCTCCGAGGCCGATCCTCTCCGATCCGGCTATCCTCGGCCCCGCTTGGCGCCGCATGCCGCCGGATTCGCGGTTCAGCCGCACTCCGACTCCGATCCGGCTGCCCTCGGGAGCGCACGGCAACCTTGCGGGACAGGCTCGACGGGGAGGGATAGGCTACATTGACGCCCGAGCCGAGGAGCGAACGCACACCCAGGTGCAGCCTCACGACTCGGAAAGCGGCAGAGCGCTCCCGGCGCTCGGTACGCCTCGGAACACCAGGAACCGGTACTTCGGATACGGATACCGGCCACGCCATGAAGCAGCCGCACGACTATTCCCGCCGCCTCCTGGTCGCCGTCACGGGGCTTTCTCCGCAGATCGTCACGGAGACCCTGTACGCGCTCGCGGTCGGGCAGAATCCGCCGTTCATCCCCACCGAGGTCCGGCTCATCACGACCGAAGAAGGTGCCGAACGCGCGAGGCTCTCCCTTCTGCACCCGGACCGCTGGTTCCACCGGCTACGCGCCGACTACGACCTGCCCTCCATCGCGTTCGGGCCGGAACACATCCATGTGCTGAAGGACGCGGCCGGAGAGCCGCTGAGCGACATCCGCAGCCCCACCGACAACACCCGTGCCGCCGATACCATCACCGAGGTGGTGCGCGATCCGACCCGGGACGACGACACCGCGCTCCACGTCTCGATCGCCGGCGGACGCAAGACCATGGGGTTCTATCTCGGCTACGCCCTGTCCCTGTACGGGCGCGAACAGGACCGGCTCTCGCACGTGCTGGTGAATGCGCCGTACGAGTCGCATCCGCAGTTCTTCTATCCGACACCCACGAGCGAATTGATCCACACCCCGGAGCCGAACGGCCGGCCCTATGACGCGCACGATGCCAAGGTGACCCTGGCGGAGATCCCCTTCGTGCGGTTGCGCGAAGGTTTGGCTCCCGACTTGATGGAGGGCACGGCGAGCTTCTCCGCCGTGGTGGCCGATGCACAACGGGCCCTCCCACCTCTTGCGCTGGAGCTGAATCCGACCAGCCGCACGGTGAACGCGGGTGGCGAGTCCTTCTGCATGCAGCCGGCCCATTTGGCTTTCTACTGGATGCTGGCGGAGCGGGCACGTCGTGGCCGGCCCGGCGTGCACTGGAGCGATGAAGGCATCGGGCTGGAGCTTCTCGGCTATTACGAGCGGATCGTGAACCCGGCTTCCGGCGAATACGAGCGGGCTGAAAAGGCGTTTGCGCGCGGTCTTTCCGCGGAGAACGTCAATCCCACCAAGGCGCATATCAAGAAAGAGCTGGAGCGACATCTGGGTCGCAGACGCGCCGAGCCATACCTGATCAGGGCGCTGGAGCGGATCCCCGGCACGCGCTACCGTCGTATCGGCCTGGAGCTGCCGCCGGAGGCGATACGGATTGCAGGCGGCAAGGTTGCGGGACCGAAAAGCACCAGCGGGAATCGGGATGATCGTCGTCAGGAGCCATCGTGATGCGGCAAATGAAGTATCGGATCGAATTCCTGACACCGGCATTCCTCGGCAACGCCGAGCAGAGCGGCCAGTGGCGCGCGCCGCCGTTCAAGGCGTTGCTGCGGCAGTGGTGGCGGGTGGTCTGGGCGCAACGCCACCGATTCAAGGAGAAAACGCGATGCGATAGATCGTATTCGTCGAGACGGTTGAGATGCACTCCCTGATCGAAAACCACCGCGCCGAAATCCTCGCGCTCGCCGAGCGTCACGGCATTCACAACGTGCGGGTGTTCGGATCCATCGCCAGGGGCGACGCCGGCGATGCCAGTGACGTCGATTTGCTGGTCTCGTTGCCGCTCGGCACGAGCGGCTTGGCGCTCGGTGGATTGTTGATGGACGTGCAGGATCTGCTGCAACGTCGTGTGGAAGTGGTCACCGATCGTGCTCTGCATCCGGCGCTACGCGATCACGTGCTGAAGGAGGCGCAACCGTTGTGAAGCCCGGCTCGCCGACCGATCGAGTGCTGCTCATGCATGTCCGCGAATGCATCGAGCGCGTTCGGGAGTACACCGGCGGCCGGCGGACTGCCTTCTTCGACTCACAACTCGTCCAGGATGCGGTGGTACGGAATCTGCAAATACTCGCCGAATCGACACAACGTCTCAGTGAGCCGCTCAAGGCCACGGAGCCGGACGTGCCATGGCGGGAGATCGCGGGCTTTCCCAACGTGCTCGCGCACGACTACCTGACGATCGACCCGGAGGCCGTATGGAGCGTGGTCGAACAGGATCTGCCGGAGCTGGCCGGGGCCATCGAGCGCATGACGCGCGTCATCCGCTCTTCGGAATAACACCTCGGAAAATGTGGAAAGACCCGGCTGTCGAAGAAACCCGGAGCAGGCGCGAAGAGCCTGCTCGACGCTTCAACCATGACATGAAGGCCATCAGGGAAATGTTGAGGCGGCAGCGGAAGGCAAGTGGGCAAAAGCCGTTCACTCACCCACCGAAGCGCGTCAAAGCTCCGCGGCATGGCAAGGCGCCGCAAGCCAACGACCAATCCGCCTTGCGGGTTGTCCGCGGCCGGGCTTCGTCGTTGTCCGTCATCACACGCGGGATGCGGCCGGCCTCGTGAACACGTTCACACCGAACCGGCCGCGCAGGGGATGAACCCGTGCGCAACCCGGTCTTCAAGGATTCGGATACATGAGCCACACTCTCGTGACGCTCCTCGGCAGGGGCCGGGTCGTCAGGGACCGGGAAAATGCGGGCATCGGATATCGGCAGACGACCTACCGATTCCCTGACGGGTCGGAGAAGGAGACCTCGTTCTTCGGGCTGGCGCTGACGGAGTACCTGCACCCCGACAAGGTGATCGTCCTCGGCACTTGCGGCAGCCAGTGGGGCGTGCTGGTGGAGCACCTCGCCGCGGAAGGCGAGGAAGAGGACGCCCGGATCCGGTTGCTGGACGCCGAAAGCGCCGCCATTGTCGAGCAGGAGCAGCTTGATCGAATGACGCCGATGATGAGCAAGGCGATCGGCAGCCCGGTCATTCCGAAGCTCATCCCATTCGGACAGGACGCGGGCGAGCAGTACGACATACTGGAGGCCGTCGCGGAGACGGTGCCGCCGGTCGGGACGGTCAGCTTCGACCTGACCCACGGGTTTCGCCACCTCGGCATGGTCGGATTCCTCTCCGCCTTCATGCTGGAGCGCATCCGCGGCCTCAAGGTGCGCGGTCTGTGGTACGGCGCACTCGACATGACGTGCGAGGGCGTCACCCCCGTGCTCAGGCTCGACGGCCTGATCCGCGTGCGGCGCTGGCTGGAGGCGCTGGATCGCTTCGACGCCACGGGCGATTACGGCGTCTTCGCGCCGCTCCTGTTCGAGGACGGTGTGCCCGAAGACAAGGTCAAGTGCCTGGAGGACGCGGCATTCTACGAACGGACGCTCAACGTCAGGGACGCCGCGCGCAAACTTCGCACGTTCGAGCCCGTTCTTGACGAGCCGCTGCAAGGCGCTTCCGGTCTGTTCCGGCCCCGGTTGGCCGAACGGCTGCGGTGGGCAAGGGAGCCCGACCTTGCGGAGCAGCAACGGGAGCTGGCGTCCCAGTACTTGAACCGGCGCGATTTCGTGCGGGCGGCGATGTTCGGGTGGGAAGCCTGCGTCACCCGCGTGTGCACAGAACGCGGCGTCTCTACCCTGAAGTTCAGCCAGGAACGCACTGAAGCGGTCGATGCGTTCGAAACGGAGCTGCGTGAAGACAGGCATCCGGTGTGGCTGAAAAATGCCCACCGGACCTTGAAGAACATCCGCAACGCGCTGGCGCACGGCACACCCCCGGGTCAAAGTCGATACCGGCAAATACTCAAGGACCCGGATCGCCTCGGCCGCGAGCTGAGGGACGCTCTCGCCGCTCTCGCAAGGATCGGACGCGAACGGTAGTACGCGGCGTCTCGGCCGCTCCCTGAGAGACGTTCTCCGGCACTTGCTCGGGTGACGGCAAGCTTGCGGGTGGAGTCGAACAAGGACGGGCGGCTTATACTGCGCACATGGGACTGAATCCGGTCCGACCCGCGGGGTCGAGAGGGAGCTTCTCGCATGAGTAAAAGGAACTCGAACGTTGCACCGGAAGACGCCCGGACCTTGTGGGACAAGGCCCGTTCATCCGTCGAGACCGACTTCGTGGTGACCGCACGCTGTACGCTGATTACGCCGATGTTCGGCGGCGGGGTAACGCCCGGCGAAGTCGACCGCGACCTGCCCATACGGGCCGGCGCCCTGCGAGGGCAGTTGCGGTTCTGGTGGCGCCTGCTCAATGGCGCGGACCGGAACCCGACCGATCTGTTCATCGCCGAGTCCGCGCTGTGGGGCGGCATTTCCAGCAAAGGGCCTCGCGCCAGCCAGGTGACCTTGCAGGTCAAGGCCGCTCCGGTCGGTAATCAGCAACTGATTGCCAAAACTGAACTCGAGAGCAAGCTGCCGAATTTTCCCGCCTATGCCCTGATTCTGGAACCGAGGGACAATCCCGAGCTGCTGAATGCCGGATACGGCTTCGAGCTGATCCTGCGCTTCAAGCGAACGATGAAGAGTCGGCAGCGCGAGCAGGCCATCGAAGCCCTGCGCTGGTGGGCGAGCTTTGCCGGCGTCGGTGCGCGCACGCGCCGCGGGCTCGGCGCCGTGAAAGTGGCCAGTCCGGACGTCGAGCTGAAGCCCGTGTCAATCGAGGAGGTCGAATCGCACGGCGGGCGGATAATTCTCGGCCTACCGACCGGCGGCGATGCGGTGAAGGCGTGGAAAGAGGCTGTCGACGCGCTGAGCTCCTTTCGACAGGGAAAGGGGATCGGACGCGACCCCGGACATGACAACCATCCCGGCCGCAGTCGCTGGCCGGAGCCGGACACGATCCGGCGCCTCGCCAACACGCATGCGGCGACGCATGCCCCGGAACATCCAGTGGACGGTGTGTATCCGCGTGCCGCGTTCGGACTGCCGCTGGTGTTCCATTTCAAGGACAGAGGTGACCCAAGCGACTTGGTGCTCGAACCCGAAGGCGACGGCCGTGACCGCATGGCCAGCCCCCTCATCCTGCGGCCCTATCATGACGGCCGCCAATATCATGCGCTGGCGCTGTTGCTGCCCGGTTGGAAGGAGCGTGTCAGCGTGCCCGTGGTCCTCGACTCCGCGACGGCAACACCTGGACCCGCTTGGCCGGAGGACGCTGGTGACCGAGAGCGGCTGGCAAGGGACATCGAGCCGATGTACAGCCGGGGTACCGACGCGCTGTCGGCGTTCATGAGCTACTTCCGGGATCGCACCCACGGAGTACGCTGATGGAACGCTTCCTCGTCACCCTGTCCCTGGGACCGGTGCAGAGCCTCATCGGCGCCGCGCGGCGCACCCGCGATCTGTGGTGCGGCTCCTGGCTGCTGTCGGAGGCGACGCGGGCCGCCGCCCGGGTATTGCACGAACAGCAGCCGGGGTGCCTCATCTTTCCGTGTCCGGAGAACCCCGATTCCGACTTGAGGCCGCAAGAGCGTTCGGGAGATGCGGCAAACATCGCAAACATCCTGCGCGCGGAGATCACGGCGGCAGACGACTCGGCCGCTCGCGCTCGGTGCGAAGAAGCCAGGTCCGCCGCGACTTCACGGTTGACGGAGCTCGGTGCTTCCGCGCGAGACGAGCTGGAGCGGATGAAGAGACCGGTGCGTGCCGAGGTCTGGCAGGCGCAGATCGACGACATCCTCGAAGGGTTCGCCGCCTGGGTGTCGGTCACGGAGCACGGTGACGAGTACGTTCGAGCCGGTCGGCGGCTCGGCGGCGTGCTGGCCGCACGCAAGGCGACCCGCGATTTCCAGTCCTGCAAGCCGCTGTCGGCCGAAGGCTTGCCGAAATCTTCCCTCGACGGCGCCCTGGAGACCGTACTGCCGGATTGGCCGGCTGGCGACCCCGCTCGGCGCAAGCTCCGACTGTCGGGCGGCGAGCAGCTCGATGCGCTTGGCGTCATCAAGCGCGTGGTCGGGGAGTCGGACCGGTTCACCGCCTATTCGCGCATTGCCGCGGACCCCTGGATCGAGCAGCTCTCGCACGCGCAGCAGGAGCAACTGCGCACTGCCTGCGAGCCGCTGGTTTCCCTGGAGCTCGCCACCCGGGCCCGCGGCAATGCCGGTATCTACGAGGCGCTGCCGTTCGATGCCCAGATGCTGTACGCATTCCGGCTGGACAACGCGCTGTCGCAAGCACAAGAACAGTCCAGGGAGCATCAGGCGCTTCTGGCTCTGCGACGGTGTATCGCACGGATCTCCCGGGAGAAGGCGAGCACCGGCGGATCCATGGGCATCCCCGTCCCCTACGCCGGCATCTTGAAGGCCGATGGCGATCGCATGGGCGTGCTTCTTTCGAAGGCGAGGAGCGCGGACCAGTCGCGGAGGATCTCCCGAGCGCTGCATGGGTTCGCATCGAACGTGCGTCAGACTGTCCGTGGACACCGCGGCCATGCCATCTACGCCGGGGGCGACGACGTTCTGGCGCTCGTACCGCTGGCGCAAGCGCTGGATTGTGCCCGCGCCCTGACACGGGCATTCGCGAGCTCGCTCGGTCCGATTGCGGACGAAACGGACATGCCGGCCGCCGAGCGCCCGACCCTGTCCGTGGGCCTCGGCATCGGCCACCTGATGGAGCCCCTGGGCGCGCTCCGCGCTCGCGCCGACCGGGCGGAGCAGGCGGCGAAAGGAGACGGCACGGAAAGTCCGCGCAACGCGCTGGCCATCGCGCTCGGCATCCGTTCCGGGGCGGAGCTCGGCTGGCGCGCCCGATGGAACGACACTCCGGCATTCGATGCGCTTTCCCGAATGATCGGCGCATTTCGCGATGACTTGCTGCCGGCCCGTGTCGCCTACGATCTGCGAGGCATCGATCGGCGCCTTGCCTGGCTGCGCGATGACGAGTCTCCGAGCGCGCGTGGCATCCGGGGGGCGGAGGTCGGGCGCATGCTGGATCGGGCGCGCAGCCCCGGCGGCAACCAGGCCCTGCCCGGCGCTCTGCAAGACCTGATCCGTCAGCGGGCCGAGTCGCAACCACTGCAGGCGCTGGCCGACATGTTGATTGTCGCGCGCTGGCTGTCGGCGCGTACCGCCGGCGACCTGGGAGAGCGCACATGAGCGCCCGGATGAAAAGGCGGACAAAGAAGAAAGGAGGGCGGAAGCGGCACCCTCCGACCAGCTATCGCAAGCAGGCGAGAGCGAAAGCGAAACGCACAAGGGAAGGAGCCCCCACCGCGCCACCGCGCGTTCCCGAGCGCACCGGCCCGAGCACCGTCGCAAGTCTCGACCCGCTGGCACCGATCATCGTTCGCTCCGGCCGTCCTTTCGATGGCCGAACCGACGCCGATCCCGCGCGCTTCCCGCCGCCGTCGACCGTGGCCGGCTGCCTGCGCACGGCCTGGGCGCGTGCGACCGAATCGGCCCTTCGGACCGGAGCTCTCACGACTGGCGGTCGCCGGACCGCTGCTGCTCACCCGCACCAACCAGGTTCTGGTGCCGAAACCCGCCGATGCCCTGTACTTTGGTCACGGCGGCTCGGCGCGTTGCCTGCGGGCCGAGCCGCGGGCATTCGACGAGGGCTGCGGCGCCGATCTGCCCGATGGCCTGCTGCCCGTGCAGTTGACGGAGCAGGTTGCCGGCAAACCCGGCGACGGCCCGGCTTGGTGGTCGTGGGACGACCTGCTGGCATTCCGCAGCGGGAACATGGTGACGCATGGTCGGCTATGCGAGAACGGCTGGACACCGCCGCGGGGAGATCGCCGCACTCACGTGGCCATCGATTCGGACACCGGCGCCGCGGATGCGGGACGTCTGTTCCAGACCGAGGGCCTCGACCTCGATGCACCGGACGGTGGGCTGCGGCTGTTGGTGCGCTGTGCCGAGCCACTGGACGAGACGCTCGTGCACCTCGGCGGCAAGCGTCGTCTGGCCGCCCTGCAACCGGAGCCCGAGGGGACCTGGCCGGCGGCGCCCCGAGGCTGGCTGGACGGAATCGCCCGAGCGGGCGGCCTTTGCCTGACCCTGCTGACGCCGGGGATCTTCTCCGTCGGCTATCGGCCCGGGTGGCTCGACGCGAATCTGACCGGCACCCCACCCACGGCGCCGCAGCTGCGCTTGCAACTGTGTGCGGTGGCCGTGGACCGCTGGCAGCCGCACTCCGGATGGGACCTCTACCGGCGCCGGCCCCGGCCGAGCCGCAAGCTTGCCGGCGCCGGCACGACCTGCTGGTTCCGGATTCTTGGCGACGGCGATGCGGGCGGACTTGACGCCCTGTGGCTGACCAGCGTCAGCGATCTCGAACAAGACCGGTGCGATGGCTTCGGACTTGCGTTGCCGGCCCCGTGGACACCGCCGCGCTGACCACGGCGCAGACCGTTTCCCGAAGGACCACACCCATGCGACCGAGACTCTTTCATCTCCATGCCCTTTCCGCCCTGCACTGCGGAACCGGCCAGTCCGCGGGCGTGGTGGACCTTCCCATCGCTCGGGCCCGGGCAACCGGGCTTCCCATCGTCCCGGGCTCTTCGCTGCGCGGCGTGCTGCGCCAGCAGGTGACCGACAGTGACCGGGACGCCGCCCGGACGTTGTTCGGCCCCGAATCGATCAGGGGCGACCAGGACGCCTTGGCCGGCGCCCTGGCGATCGGCGACGCCCATCTGCTGGTATTGCCGGTGCGCTGCCTGGCGGGGATCGTCGGCTACGTCACCGCACCGTTCATCCTGCGCCGCCATGCGCGCGATCTGGTGCGCGCCGGGATCCCCGCACCGGAGCTGCCCGAGGAGCCCGCGGCAGGCGAAGCATGGGTGACGCCCGAATCCGTCAACCGTGTCGAGGGAAAGCTCGTCCTCGAAGACCTCGATCTGGCAGCGCGGGAGAACACTTCGGCGAGAGAGTGGGCCGCACGGATCGCGCGGACCGTGCGCCCCGATGACCCCGGGTCGCAAAGCGACTTCATCCGCCGCTTTGCGCTGCTGCCCGATCCCGTCATGAGCTTTCTTGCCGAAACGGCCACCGAGGTCCGGGCCCGCATCGCTATCGACGCGGACACCGGCACGGTCCGCACCGGTGCCCTCTGGTACGAGGAGAACCTGCCTGCCGAGACCGTCCTGTGGGGAATCTTCGCGCTGTCGGCATCCCGCAACAGCAGCGATCCGCGCTCCGAAGCGGAGCTTGTCGGGGCAATGCCGAGCACCGACACACTGCTGCAGCTCGGCGGCAAAGCGGGCGTCGGCCGCGGGCTGGTGCGCTTTCTCACCGAGCGCGCCGAGGAGACGCCGGCATGATCGAAGTCCGTACCCACGCTGTCGCCCGTGAGGCTTACGAGCGCGTGCATGCGCGCCGCGACTGCCCGGAGAAGAAAAAGTACGGCGTCCTGGCGCACAAGCTGCCGGGGATGATCCTCGAGAACGGGCTTGCCCAGGCCACCGGCTTCCTGCTTGCCAAGGGCAAGACCGAACACCTTGCTCTGCTGGACGACCTGAGCGCCGTGCTTCGCGCCGCCCGGGCCATCACCGCGCCCGATGGCCCGGCGTTTCACCGGACGGTCATCGCAAGCGATCTCGACCGGACCATGCGCCTTACACGCCGAACGCTCGAAGCGAGCGGCTGGATCAAGCGTTACGTGCAGGGCGTACTCCGTGTGGACGCCACCGGCGAAACCACGACGGGCGACGAAGAAACGAAGGAGGGCGCGTGATGGCGACATCGTTGATGCGCGATGACTTGCGGCCCCTGTACCAGGCGGCGCGAGACGCCCATCCCGGCCTGATGCTCCAGCGCGGTCTCACCGAACATCGCGAGGGTGACGATGAATCCAGGAGGAAGCACATCGAGCGCGTGTGTCGATGCGCCGCCGGCGAGTTCTACCGGCGCGCCTATGAGCGTTGGCGTCGAGCCACCGCGGATGCTCTGCGCTTTCGCTCCGTGATCCTGAAGCTCCGGACACGGCTGTTCATCGGGCTGACCGGCGGCGGCATGCTGGAGACCGGCTGCGTCATCGGCCACAGCCACGGCGCACCGTACCTCCCGGGCTCTGGTGTCAAGGGCGTCGTCAATGCCCATGCACGCGAACGGTTCGGCATGACGCGGGACGGTGTCGGCGTGGCGCAGGACGGCGGGACAATCTGCGACGAGCTGTTCGGCGCACCTGCCACCGAGGATCGACCGGCAGGGCTGTCGGGGCTGATCACTTTTCACGACGCTTGGTGGGTGCCCGGCTCGTCCGAGCCCCCGCTGGTGCCGGAGATCGTGACCACCCATCACCCGGACTACTACGGTCGGGATGGAGGGAAACCGGCCACCGACTTCGACAGTCCGGTCCCCAATGCCCAGGTTGCGGTCCAGGGCGCGTTCCTGTTCGTGCTCCAGGGGGCCGCCCGCCTGGCTGCCGTTGACCGAGGAAATACTGATCGCCGCCTTGGGCACACGTGGCGCCGGAGCGAGGACGCGGACGGGGTACGGTCTGTTCGAGGCGAGAGCCGTGATGGACACCGAGCCAAGTTGTGAATGGGTCGATGCGACCATTGCCAAGCTGATGACCGAACATCACGAGAGGGAAGAGCCCGTTCTTCGCGGCAGGGGGCTCGCCAAAGCCTGGGCCGGGATCGAAGATCCGGCGCTCAAGAGTGCGGCGTTTTCCGACATCCGCGCGCGTTGGCGGGAGAAAGGGTGGTGGGAAACCACGCCCCGAGGCAAGTCGGCGCAAGAGGCCAGGGCGATCTACGACGAGTATTCGGCAGCGGAGAATAGGGGTCACTGAAACCGACAAACAGGATTCCACTGACGGAATCCGCATCTGGAATCGGTGGCTGTCCGCCGACATGCGCCCCCCGATCGAGAGCCACCGCGCCGAGGTCTTCGCACTCGCCGGACGTCTCCTCATTGCCGACGTGCGGGTGTTCGGCTCCACGGCCAGGGGCGACGCCGGCGATGCCAGCGACGTCGATCTGCTGGTGTCTCTGCCGCCCGGAAAGACGGGCTTGGCGCTTGGCAGGCTGTTGATGGACGTGCAGGACCTCCTGCAGCGCCGGGTAGAAGTGGTAACCGAGCCGCAGCCTCCGTCCTGCGCTGCGCGAGCGCGTACTGAAAGAAGCGCAGCCGCTGTGAAGACGGACGCTCGGTCCGATCGGGTGTCGCCGGACCGGAACCGCGGGTACATCGAACGTATTCGGGAGTCCACCGGCGGAAAGCATTGCCGAGGGAACGAGCGCTACTCGCTGCCGGCGTCCACGGCAGGCCGGTCGTCGCGCAGGCTTTCGACCAGGCCGACGAGATGGGCTTGGCCGGCGGTGAGCTTCGCGATCTGGCGGGCGAAGGCTTCGCGCTCGGCTCGCGCCTCGGCACGGATCGCTTCACGCTGGGCTCGGGCCTCAGCGCGGTCGGCCCTTGCTTCGGCTCGCAGTTCGGCTACGTCGTGATCGAGCCGGTCGGAGACACGGCCGGTGGAGGTCACCACGAGCGCGGCGAGGGCGAGCCCGACGGTGACGATCGCGATCGTTTCCTGCGAGATTCGGATGTGCGTTTTCGTGGCGTCGTTCATTCGCTTGCCCTGCGCCCGATACCCCGTGCGGTCAAGCGTTCCGCGAACCGGCGCGGTCCATGCCCTGTGATACGCGATGCCGGAAGGACGAGCGCTACTCGCTGCCGGCGTCCACGGCAGGCCGGGCGTCGCGCAGGCTTTCGACCAAGCCGACGAGATGGGCTTGGCCGGCGGTGAGCTTCACGATCTGGTGGGCGAAGGCTTCGCGGTCGGCCCTTGCCTCGGCTCGCAGTTCGGCTACGTTGTGGTCGAGCCGGTCGGAGATACGGCCGGTGGAGGTCACCACGAGCGCGGCAAGGGCGAGCCCGACGGTAACGATCGCGATCGTCTCCTGCGAGATCCGGATGCGCGCTTTTGTGGCGTCGTTCATTCGCTTGCCCTGCGCCCGATACCCCGTGTGGTCAAGCGCTCTGCGAACCGGCGCGGTCCATGTCCTGTGATACGCGATGCCGGGAGAACGAGCGCTACTCGCTGCCGGCGTCCGCAGCAGGCCGGTCGTCGCGCAGGCTTTCGACCAGGCCGACGAGATGGGCTTGGCCGGCGGTGAGCTTCACGATCTGGCGGGCGAAGGCTTCGCGGTCGGCTCGCGCTTCGGCGCGGAGCGCGTCGCGGTCGGCCCTTGCCTCGACTCGCAGTTCGGCTACGTTGTGGTCGAGCCGGTCGGAGATACGACCGGTCGAGGTCACCACGAGCGCGGCAAGGGCGAGCCCGACGGTGACGATCGCGATCGTCTCCTGCGAGATCCGGATGCGCGCTTTTGTGGCGTCGTTCATTCGCTTGCCCTGCGCCCGATACCCCGTGTGGTCAAGCGCTCCGCGGGCCGGCGCGGTCCATGTCCCGTGATACGCGATGCCGGGAGAACGAGCGCTACTCGCTGCCGGCGTCCACGGCAGGCCGGTCGTCGCGCAGGCTTTCGACCAAGGCGACGAGATGGGCTTGGCCGGCGGTGAGCTTCACGATCTGGCGGGAGAAGGCTTCGCGGTCGGCTCGCGCCTCGGCGCGGAGCGCTTCACGCTGGGCTCGGGCCTCGGCACGGTCGGCTCGGGCCTCGGCACGGTCGGCTCGCGCTTCGGCACGGATCGCGTCGCGGTCGGCCCTTGCCTCGGCTCGCAGTTCGGCTACGTTGTGGTCGAGCCGGTCGGAGACACGGCCGGTGGAGGTCATCACGAGCCCGGTGGAGGTCACTACGAGCGCGGCAAGGGCGAGCCCGACGGTGACGATCGCGATCGTTTCCTGCGAGATTCGGATACGCGTTTTCGTGGCGTCGTTCATTCGCTTGCCCTGCGCCCGATACCCCGTGCGGTCAAGCGCTCCGCGGGCCGGCGCGGTCCATGTCCCGTGATACGCGATGCCGGGAGGACGAGCGCTACTCGCTGCCGGCGTCCACGGCAGGCCGGTCGTCGCGCAGGCTTTCGACCAGGCCGACGAGATGGGCTTGGCCGGCCGTGAGCTTCACGATCTGGCGGGCGAAGGCTTCGCGGTCGGCTCGCGCCTCGGCGCGGAGCGCTTCACGCTGGGCTCGGGCCTCGGCGCGGTCGGCTCGCGCCTCGGCACGGTCGGCTCGCGCTTCGGCACGGATCGCGTCGCGGTCGGCCCTTGCCTCGGCTCGCAGTTCGGCTACGTTGTGGTCGAGCCGGTCGGAGATACGGCCGGTCGAGGTCACCACGAGCGCGGCGAGGGCGAGCCCGACGGTGACGATCGCGATCGTTTCCTGCGAGATTCGGATACGCGTTTTCGTAGCGTCGTTCATTCGCTTACCCTGCGCCCGATACGCCGTGCGGTCAAGCGTTCCGCGAACCGGCGGGACGGTATCCGGTTGACCGCGCGCGCGGGTCGGATGGCGTTCGTTTCAGGATTGGCCGGAGGCCGGCGTGCGACATCGCCCCCGGTGCCGGGGTGGGGGGAATCGATTGGCGGCGATCCATGGGTGCCTCCGGACAAGGGATTCGGGAGCAGCTTCCCATATCTCGGGGCGCGCGGATATGGGCAAATCGCTCGATTGTCGTAGGCGATCGCCTCGCTCTTGCGGTGGCGCGCGCCATCCCTGCGGCCGGGACCGTGGCAACCTTGCCGGCCATGGGACCGGCGCGGCCCGACCCTGTAATCCGGTGCAACGTTTCTGCGTGCGAACCCCGGGAACCATGTCCGCAAACCACACGATCGGACCGTCACGATCCGAGAGTGCATCTCAGGCTACCGTCACCATGGCACCCACGCACCACACCGGTAATCCGCCGGCACGTCTTCCGCAAGGCCGGTTCGTTCATGCGAAGGTGGCCAACGAATTCGAAGAACCGCGTCCACTGACGAACGGGTGGCCCGAAATCGGCGGCGACCGAAAAATCGGGCATCGAATCAAGACGATACGCTCACCTGTGGTCATCAAGGAAGGCCCGGAACGAATTTGCCCTGATCGGTCCGGTCGGGCACTCGACGGCCACGGGGTCCGGCGCTATCCTCGCCCCCGCCGGGAGGGCTTCGACCCGCGGATGAAGATGAAGCGGAGGTCGGGGACGAATCGCCGACCGGACGAAGGGAAGAGGATCGGCGCCCGGTGGGCCGCACGGACTTCAAATCCGATGGGACGCGTGAGACGTGTCCGGTGGGTTCGACTCCCACCCTCTTCCGCCACCGACCTGCGACCAAGGCCTCCGCGAGCCCGCCCCCGCCGCCCATGCCCCCGAGCCCGAGCCCGAGCGCGATGTCCGGCCCTCCCGGGACCGTCGCCACCGACATCGTGCTGGTCGGCGGCGGCCACAGCCACGTGGCGGTGCTCAAGCGCTTCGGGATGCGCCCGGCTGCCGGGGTACGCCTCACCCTGGTCTCGCGCGATCTCCTCACCCCCTACTCGGGGATGCTGCCCGGACTCCTTGCCGGACACTACCGTCCGGAGGAGACGCATATCGATCTCCGAAAGCTCTCGCGGTTCGCGAACGCCCGGGTCATTCACGCCCCGGCGACCGGGATCGACCTCGCGCGGCGGCAGGTCTTCGCGGCCGTCCGGCCGCCCATCGGCTTCGACCTCCTCTCCCTGGACGTCGGCTCGCAGCCGACCGTGCGCGACATCGAGGGGGCGAAGGAGCACGCCCTCGCGGTCAAGCCGATCGACCTCTTTCGGGAACGCTGGGCGGAAGCCGAACGCGATTGCCTGGGAAGGGGCGGGCGGCTCCGGGTCGCGGTGATCGGAGGCGGAGCCGGGGGGGCCGAGCTGGCGCTCTCCCTCCGCTACCGCCTGCGGACCCTCCTCACCCAAGCCGGGGTGTCGGACGGGATCGAGCTCGTCCTCCTCGCGGAGACGCGCGAGGTCGTCGAATCGCATGCCCCGGCGGTGCGGCGCCGGATGACCCGCCTGCTCGCCGAGCGCGGCGTGCAGCTCCTCGCCGGTCACCGGGTGGTCGCGGTACGGTCGGGCCGGGTCGAAGCGGTGACCGCTGGCGAGGAGCGGGTCGCGGTCGGCTGCGATCTGGCGGTCGCCGTCACCCACGCCTGCGCGCCGGAATGGCTCGGCGGCAGCGGTCTCGACCTCGACGACGCGGGATTCGTGAGAGTTCGGGAGACCCTGCAATCGACGGGCGACCCGTTCGTGTTCGCGGCGGGCGACATCGCCTCGTTCGACACTCGCCGGCTTCCCAAATCCGGGGTCTACGCGGTCCGCCAAGGTCCGGTGCTCGCCGAAAACCTCGCCCGGCTCGCGGCCGGTCGGCCCCTCCGGCCCTATCGTCCGCAACCCCTCACCCTCGCCCTCATCTCGAGCGGAGACCGTAACGCGGTCGCGTCCTGGGGGCGTCTCGCACTCGAGGGGCGCTGGGTATGGCGCATCAAGGACCGGATCGATCGGCGCTGGATGCGCAAGTACCAGAAGCTGCCCGCGATGGCGGGGGGGTCCCTCCCTCCGCCCCGAACGGAAGCGCCGGCGGCGGGGAACACGGCAGCGGCCGGGAATGGGGCAGCGGCGGGGAACGCGGCGCCGGCGGAGGCGGCAGCGCCGGCCGGAAGGGCGGAGTCGGCGGAAACGAGCCCCGCTGGCGCCGGTTCGGCGCATGGCGGCGGCGGCGCACGCCGGCCTGGCGGCCTCCGCCGCGCGGTCGGGGTCCACCCGGCCGCCGAACTCGCCGCCGCCTCCGCCATGCGCTGCGGAGGCTGCGGCTCGAAGGTCGCGAGCGCGGTGCTGCATCGCGTCCTCGGGCGGCTTGCGCCCGTCGCGCACCCCGACGTGCTCATCGGGTTCCAGGGCGGGGACGACGCGGCCGTGCTCCGGGTTCCCCCCGACAAGCTCCTCGTCCAGTCCGTCGACCACTTCCGCACCTTCATCGACGACCCGTTCCTCTTCGGACGCATCGCGGCCCACCACTGCCTGAGCGACCTCTTCGCCATGGGGGCGGAGCCCCGGACCGCGCAGGCCATGGTCACCCTTCCGTTCGCGCCCCCCGACAAGGTCGAGCAGGACCTCTTCGATCTCCTGAGCGGGGTAACCGAGACGCTCTCCGAGGCCGGCGCGGCGCTTGTCGGCGGACATACCGCGGAGGGTCCGGAGTGTGCGCTCGGCCTCACCGTGAACGGCCTTTGCGACACGCCCTTCCTCAAGGCCGGCGCGGCGGACGGGGACCGGCTCCTCCTCACCAAGCCGCTCGGCACGGGCGTAATCTTCGCCGCCGACATGCGGGCCGAAGCCCCCTCCGAGACCGTCGGCGCCGCCCTTGCGTCGATGCTCCGCTCCAACTCGGCGGCGGCCCGGACCTTCCGCGACTGCGGCGCCACCGCCTGCACCGATGTCACCGGGTTCGGACTGCTCGGGCACCTGGTGGAACTGCTGCGGGCGAGCGGAGCGAACGCGGAGCTCGACCTCGCGGCAATCCCGAGTTTGCCGGGGACCGATGCGCTCCTCGAGCGAGGGGTGCGGAGCTCCCTGCACGCGGCGAACGCCGCGTTCGGGGCCGCGCTCGACGGCCTCCACCCCGGCGACCCGCGGGCCGCCCTCCTGTTCGACCCGCAGACCTCGGGCGGGCTCCTCGCCTCCGTGCCCGCCGAACGGGTGGACGAGTGCATGTCCGCCCTCGCGGCCGCGGGGTGCGGGTCCGCGGCGCGGGTCGGCACGGTCCGGAGCGCGGACCCCGCGGGCCGCGTCCGCATCCGACACCGGCGCGCCGCAACGTAACGTTCCTGCAACAAGACGGCCCTACAAAGGGCGCCCGGCGGGAATTCGTCCTGCCGGCCGTCCATTCATTCCTGCACATGGGAGACACACGGACATGAATCGAGTCCTTCTCGGGGCCGCCGTCGCTCCGTTCGCCCTCGCCGCGTCGGTACCGATCGCCCACGCCCAGGCTCGCGACTACGTGAGCATCGTCGGCTCTTCGACCGTCTATCCGTTCGCCACCGTCGTCGCGGAGCAGTTCGGCAAGAGCACCCGGTTCCAGACCCCCAAGATCGAGTCCACCGGCTCGGGCGGCGGGCTCAAGCTCTTCTGCTCGGGAATAGGCGTCAACCACCCCGACATCACCAACTCCTCGCGGCGCATCAAGATGTCCGAGGTCGAGCGCTGCAACGAGAACGGCGTCGACGAGATCATCGAGGTCAAGGTCGGCTACGATGGCATCGTGCTCGCGAATTCCAGGCGGACGGATCTCATGGAAGCCAGCCGCCGCGACATCTTCCTCGCCCTTGCCCGCGAGGTTCCGAACCCGGCCGGCGGCGAGGAGCTGGTCGCGAATCCGTACCGGACCTGGAAGGACGTGAACGACGCCCTTCCGGACCGCGAGATCGTCGTGCTCGGGCCGCCTCCGACCTCCGGCACGCGCGACGCCTTCGCCGAGCTCGCCCTGGAGGGCGGCTGCAAGGGATTCGATTTCATCAAGGCGATGAAGAAGAAGGATCGGAATGCCTACAAGGCCGTCTGCCATTCCATCCGCGAAGACGGCGCCTACGTCGAAGCGGGCGAGAACGACAACCTCATCGTGCAGAAGCTCGAGGCCGACCCGGACGCGTTCGGGGTCTTCGGGTTCAGCTTCCTCGACCAGAACCTGGACAAGCTCCAGGGCTCGCTGGTCGACGGCGTCGCCCCGGAGTTCGAAGCCATCGCGTCCGGCGACTACCCGGTGTCGCGGCCGCTCTACTTCTACGTGAAGAAGGCCCATGTCGGACAGATCCCCGGCATCGAGGGTTATCTCGCCGAGTTCACGAGCGACAGGGCGTGGGGCGAGGACGGCTACCTCAGCGACAAGGGGCTCATCCCGATGCCGGAGGAGGAGCGGATGCAGTTCGCGGCCGACGTCAGGAACCTGACTCCGCTCGAGCTCGCCATGGAATGACGCGACGGATGATCCGCTGACGCGGCAGACAAGGGCGGCAGCCGGAGCGAGCTTCCTCCGGTTGCCGCTCGGGCTTCACAGGAACGAAATCCGGATACATGTCGGTCCCCGCCCTCGCCCTCGTCATCCTCGCCATCGCCGGGCTCGCATGGCAGCTCGGGCGCCGGCGCGCCTTCGCGGTCGCGGGCGGCCCGGCAAACGCCCCCACCCTCCACTCCCGCCCCGCGTACTTCGGCGCGCTCACCGCGCTCTGGTGCGCGATTCCGGCCCTCCTGCTTCTCGGGCTCTGGGTCGTCCTCCGCAGCTCGGTGGTCACCGAACTGGTCGTGGCCGACCTGCCACCGGCGCTTCGGGATCTCCCCGAGAACGAGCTCGCCCTGGTCGTCAACGACATCCGGAACCAGGTGGAGGGGAACTTCGTCCGCGACGACGTCTCCCCCGCCATCGTCGAGGCGGCCGAACGCTACCGGCGCTTCGACGGTCTCGGGCGTCTCGTGCTCACCGTCGCGGTGCCCCTCGTCGCATTGCTCGGCCTCACTCTCGCCTGGCGGCGGATCGCGCCCCGGGTGAGGGCCCGCAACCACGTGGAGAGGGCGATCCTCGTCTTCATCGTCGCCAGCTCCTCGGTCGCCATCCTGACCACCGCGGGCATCGTGCTGTCGGTGCTGTTCGAGGCGTTCCGCTTCTTCCGGAGCGTGCCCCTCTTCGACTTCCTCCTCGGCCTCGAGTGGAGCCCGCAGACCGCGATCCGTTCCGACCAGGTGGGAGCGTCGGGGGCGTTCGGCATGATCCCCCTCTTCACCGGCACGCTCCTCATCTCCGCCGTCGCGATGCTCGTGGCGGTTCCGGTGGGTCTCATGTCGGCCATCTATCTCGCGGAGTACGCGAGCCGGCGGCTGCGTTCCATCGCGAAGCCGCTCCTCGAGATCCTCGCCGGCATCCCGACCGTGGTGTACGGCTTCTTCGCGGCGCTTGCCGTCGCGCCCGCGATACGCGACGCGGGAACCGCCGTCGGGCTCGAAGTCGCCTCGCAGAGCGCGCTCGCGGCCGGGCTCGTCATGGGGGTGATGATCATCCCCTTCGTGTCGTCGCTGTCCGACGACGTCATCAACGCCGTGCCGCAGGCGCTTCGCGAAGGATCGCTCGGGCTCGGGGCGACGAAGTCGGAGACGGTCCGTCAGGTCGTGCTGCCGGCCGCCCTCCCCGGAATCGTGGGCAGCATCCTCCTCGCCGTCTCGCGGGCGATCGGCGAGACCATGATCGTGGTGATGGCCGCGGGCCTCGCCGCGAACCTCACCGCGAACCCTCTCGAGGCGGTCACCACCGTCACCGCCCAGATCGTCACCCTCCTCGTCGGCGACCAGGAGTTCGACAGCCCCAAGACCCTCGCGGCGTTCGCATTGGGGCTCGTGCTCTTTCTCATCACCCTGGCGTTGAACGTCATTGCGCTGCACGTCGTGCGGCGGTACCGGGAACAGTATGAATAACGCGGCCGGCACGGATGGGGCGAACGGCGCGCGGCGGGTGACGAGCACGGTCGCGGACCCGCGCTTCCAGGCCCGCCTTCGCCGCCGCTATGCGAGCGAGCGGCGCTTCCAGTGGACCGGCCGGATCGCCCTCGCCGTCGGGGGCGCGTTTCTCGCGCTCATCCTCGGGACCATCGTCGCCAACGGGTACACCGCGTGGCAGCAGACCTTCATCGCGCTCGATATCCACTTCGACCCCGAGCGGCTCGACCCGGACGGGGCGGGCAGCGAGGAGGCGCTCCGCGCGGGGGACTACGGCGGGCTCGTCAAGGCGGCCCTCCGCAAGGCGTTTCCGGAAGTGCGAAAGCGCCGGGAGCGGAGGAAGCTGCAGGCCCTGGTGAGCCCCGGGGCGTCCTTCCACCTGCGGGACCTGGTCCTCGGGGATCCGTCCCTCGTCGGCGAGACCCGAACCGTGTGGCTGCCGGCGGACGACGACGTGGACATGCTCCTCAAGGGGCACATCGACCGCTCCGTTCCCGAGAGCTCCCGGCGGCTGAACGACCGCCAGCTCGAGATCGTGGATGCGCTCGCCGCGCGCGGCGCGATCGAGAAACGCTTCAACCGCGCCTTCTTCACCGCCGGGGACTCGCGCGAGCCGGAGATCTCCGGCATTCGCGGCGCCCTCTTCGGCTCCGCGCTGACCCTCCTCGTGACCCTGCTGCTGTCGTTCCCGGTCGGGGTGGGGGCCGCCCTCTACCTCGAGGAATTCGCCCCCCGCAACCGATGGACGGACCTCATCGAGGTGAACATCAATAATCTCGCCGCGGTTCCGTCCATCGTGTTCGGGCTGCTCGGGCTCGCGGTATTTCTCAACTTCTTCGGCCTGCCGCGCTCCGTGCCGATGGTGGGGGGGATGGTGCTCGCCCTCATGACCCTGCCCACGATCATCATTGCCGGCCGAGCGGCCCTCGCCTCGGTGCCACCCTCGATTCGGGAAGCCGCGTTCGGGATCGGGGCCTCGCGGATGCAGACGGTGACCCACCACGTGCTGCCGCTCGCGATGCCCGGGATCCTCACCGGCACCATCATCGGAATGGCGCGCGCCCTTGGTGAAACCGCTCCGCTGCTGATGATCGGGATGGTCGCGTTCATCGTGGACATCCCGCATACTCCGTTCGACCCCGCCACGGTGCTCCCGGTGCAGATCTTCCTGTGGGTGGACAGCCCCGAACGGGCCTTCGTCGAGCGAACCTCCGCCGCGATCATCGTGCTCCTCGGATTCCTGATCGCCATGAACAGCCTCGCGGTGGTGCTCCGGCGGCGGTTCGAGCGGCGCTGGTAGGCAGAATCGCGATCGATGGCCAAGGCGTCGAACGGGCAAGCCGGGCAGGCGGACCGCCCGCAAACGGACCGAAGGGAATCGGCCGGAATCGGAGGAATGGTGGAAAGGAAAGCAGTCCCATGAGCACGGTCGCCGCCTCCGCAGCCGCGGCCTTCGTAGCGGAGCGGACGGCCGACGCGCTCCCCGCCGAGACCCACGAGACGGTCGGCGAGATCCATTCGCCGAACGCCCGCATTACGGTGCGCGAGGTGACCGTCTGGTACGGGGAGAAGATCGGGATCGAGAACGTCAACATCGACATCGGCTCCAACGAGGTGCTCGCCCTGGTAGGACCGTCGGGCTGCGGCAAGTCGACGTTCCTCCGGTGCCTCAACCGGATGAACGACATCATCGACAACTGCCGGATGACCGGCACCATCCGGCTCGACGGCGAGGACATCTTCGACCCGAAGCTCGACGTGGTGCTGCTCCGCGCCCGGGTCGGCATGGTATTCCAGAAGCCCAACCCCTTTCCGAAGTCGATCTACGACAACGTCGCCTACGGGCCACGCATCCACGGCCTGGCGGAGACCCGCGCGGAGACGGACGAGATCGTGCGGCGCAGCCTCGAGCGGGCCGGCCTCTGGGAGGAGGTGAAGGACCGGCTGGAGCAGCCCGGCACCGGGCTGTCGGGAGGACAGCAGCAACGCCTCTGCATCGCACGCGCCATCGCGGTGAGCCCCGAGGTGATCCTCATGGACGAGCCGTGCTCCGCCCTCGACCCCATCGCGACCGCCCGCATCGAGGAGCTCATCGACGAGCTGCGGCAACGGTACGCGATCGCCCTCGTGACCCATTCGATGCAGCAAGCCGCACGGGTCTCCCAGCGCACCGCCTACTTTCATCTCGGACACTTGGTGGAGGTGGGCGAGACATCGCAGATCTTCACCAATCCTCGGCACACCCTGACCGAGGACTACATCACCGGACGAGTGGGCTAGGAGCATGCGCCACCGAACGTTTCCAACGGGCTCCAGTGGAAGCTCTTCCCGGAAAATATCGAGAACGATGAATAAATCGGTTCATGTACGTCAATCGTCCCGAATCCGGCCCCAGGACTATCCCACGCTGGCCGCTCATCCGCACCGGGTTGGCAGGAGCGCCCTCATTCGTGCCCTCGGGGTCTCCCGCGGGCCACGTTGATGCAGCCGATCGGCCCGATCACGCGCGGCGAGCGCCATCCCGGCCCCTCGTTTCCATTCGGAACCGTAGCGCGGGATGACCCTGATCCGACCCTGTGTTGCCCCGTTCTTCCCATGGGGTGGGGAGCTTTCCGGGAAAATTTTCCGCGGCCCGGATTCCGGGGCCAGGGGAAGGAAGGGTAGAGAATGGCAGTCGCGGAAGCCGAACGGCCGTTGGTGACCGGCCGGCACATCTCCCGGAAGTACGACGAGGAGCTCGAGGACATCCGCACCTCGGTGCTCGCGATGGGCGGCATCGTCGAGGAGCAGATCACCAATGCGCTGACCGCGCTTGCGGAGTTCGACAGCGAGCTCGGGGAACGCGTGGTCCGGGACGATTACAGGATCAACCGCCTTGAAGTCCAGATCGACGAGGAGTGCACGCGGATCATCGCGCTGCGCCAGCCCGCGGCGAGCGATCTGCGGCTCGTCCTCGCGATCATCAAGACGATCACGGACCTGGAGCGCATGGGCGACGAGGCGGAGAAGCTCGGACGGACCGCGATCCGGCTCGCCGGCAGCTCTCCGGGGCGGATGCGCTACGCGGGGGTGCACAACCTCGGCCGGCACGTCCGGCAGATGACCCAGCAGGCCCTCGATGCGTTCGCGCGGCTCGACGTCGAGGCGGCGGTGGCGATCGCGCGCGAGGACAAGAGGGTCGATCTCGAGTACGCCGCGTGCATGCGCGAGCTCGTGACCCACATGATGGAAGACCCGCGGCGCATTTCCGAGGTGCTCGACATGATCTGGTGCGCCCGGGCGCTCGAACGCATCGCCGACCACGCGAAAAACATCGGGGAGTACGTGGTGTTCCTCGTGAAGGGCAAGGACATCCGGCACACGAGCCTGGAGCACAAGGAGCTGCAGGCGCAGAGCGAGGTCTGACCTCCCGCCTCCGGGAGCGAGGCCTGCCGCCCGGCCCGTACACGGTCCGGGGGACGAAAGCCGACATGGGAGCCAAGCGCGTGTATTTCGCCGATCTTCGTCTCGAGGGCGCCGAGACGCCGCGGCCGCGGGACGAACGGACCGGGAGGCGCCGCTGAAGGGCGAGCCCGGGACGGCGTTAGCCCGGAAAAATCACCGACTTTCATCGCGAGGGGGCCAAGATGCCCCACGACCTCATGGAGGAACGGGCCGCACGGACCGAAAAGACGCTGAAGACGTAGTCGACACTCGCGCGTGCGCGCGGTCGAAGCGGCTTGCGGGAGCACGGCCCGCCACCGCGAGCGGATGGGCGGCCGCAGCAGGAAGTCGGTGATTTTTTCGGGCCTGACCCCGCCCGCAAGCGAAGCAGGGACCGCGGAGCACAGCGAGGTAGTCGCAGTCGGCACCGGCACGTGCGCGCGGTCGAAGCGGCTCGCGGGAATACCGCCCGCCGCCGCGGACGGAGCGGCGGGCACAGCAGGAGATTGGTGAGCTATGGGCGCAAGTCTGCTGGTCGTCGAGGACGAGCCGATCATGCGGGAGATGGTGGCGAGCAACCTCCGGGAAGCGGGATACGACGTCCGCGAGGCCGAGGACGTGACGGGTGCCTGGAAGGCGCTCCGGGCCGCGCGGGTGGACCTCGTGCTGATCGACTGGATGCTGCCGGGGGCGAGCGGCTACGAGTTCCTGCGTCGCCTTCGGCGGGAGGGTGCTTCCGGCGGGCGGGAAGTCCCCGTCATCCTCGTCACCGCCCGGGCGGAGGAGTCCGATCGAATCCGGGGGTTGGACGCGGGCGCGGACGACTACGTGGTCAAGCCCTTCTCTCCGCGCGAGCTCCGGGCCCGGGTCCGCGCCCTGCTCCGCAGGGCCCGGGACGCCCGCGCGGATCGGATCGAGGCCGGCGGCCTCGTGATCGATCGCGAGACCTACCGGGTCCACGTCCGCGGCACCGAGGTCGGGCTCGGGCCCACCGAGTTCCGCCTGCTCCACTTCCTGGCTTCCCATCCCGACCGGGTCTACAGCCGCGCCCAGCTGCTCGACAACGCCTGGGGCAGCGACGTCTTCATCGAGGAACGCGCCGTGGACGTCCAGATCCGCCGGGTGCGCAAGGCGCTCGCGCCGCACGGGGTCGCCAGCCATATCCGGACCGTGCGCGGCTTCGGCTATCGGTTTTCGGTTGCCGACTGAGAGCGGCTGACCGGCCATGCGGCGCGCCTGGCTGGCCGAGGTCCGGACCATCGGGGGCCTCTTTGCCGCCGCGGCGGCGGCCGGCTCCCTTACGGGCGGGGTCCTTTGGTGGTTGGCCAGTGCGGGGGCCGTCTACGCCGCCCTCAACGTCCGCAATGCGGCCCGCCTGCTCAGGTGGCTCAACGACGGACTCGACGGTCCGCCGCCCGATGCGTTCGGCCTCTGGGCGGAAGTCCTGAGTCGGCTCCACCAGGAGCGGCGCGAGGCGCGCGAAGCGGCGCGCGAAGCGGCGACGCGCGTCGAGGAGTACGAGCGCTCCGTGCAGGCATTGCCGGACGGAATCGTGATCCTCGATGCGAACCAGCACATCCGGTGGTCGAACACGGCCGCGCAACGGCTGATCGGACTCCAGGACCCCGAGGACCGCGGGCAGCACATCGACAACCTGCTGCGACATCCGGAGTTCATGAACTACCGGCGGCGGGGAGAGCTCGACCGGTTCGTCCAGCTCCCGGCCCCGACCGCCCCGGACAACGTCGTCATGGTGGGGCTCGTGCCGTTCTCCGCCGGGCACTTCCTGCTCGTTTGCCGGGACGTCACCGAAAGGGTGCGGATCGACCGGGTGCGACGTGACTTCCTGAGCAATGTCTCGCACGAGCTTCGGACCCCCATCACGGTGCTCGGCGGGTACCTCGAGATGCTGCGAGACGCGGCAAAGGACGATCTGCCGCGCCGCTGGAAGCGCCCGGTGGAGGCGATGCACGACCAGGCGACCCGGATGCGGCATCTCGTGGAGGACCTGCTGCTCCTCTCGCGGATGGAGTCGCTCGGACACCCCGACGCGCGCGAGGAAATCGACATCGACCTCCTCGCCGCCCAGGTGCAGGAGGAGGCGGTGGCCCTGAGCGGAGAGCGCAACCACCGCATCGAGCTCGAGATCCGGCCCGGCACCAGGGTGTCGGGGAGCGTGTCGGAATTCCGCGCCGTCTTCTCGAACCTGGTGCGCAACGCCGTCCAGTACACCCCCGCCGGCGGACTCATCCGCATCGAGTGGCGGGTCGACGACGACGCGGCGTGGTTCGTCGTGACCGACGAGGGTGAGGGGATCGAATCCGAGCACCTGTCCCGCCTCACCGAGCGCTTCTACCGGGTGGACGCGGGACGCTCGCGCGAGGTGGGCGGAACCGGTCTCGGGCTCGCCATCGTCAAGCACGCCCTCGTCCACTACGACGGCGAGATCGAGATCGAGAGCGAGCCCGGACGTGGCAGCCGCTTCGCCTGCCGGTTTCCGCGCGGCGTCGTGATCCAGCCTCCGGGCACCGCGGGTTCCGGGAGCCCCGGCGGCGCGGACGGAGGGCAAGAGCGGGACTCGGAGGCGCCGCTCCGCGCCGATCGAGCCGATCCGGACCCACCCGCAGAGCCGTTCCACGCTGCGGTTCAGGCCCCGGGCAGGCCGGATTAGCAAAGCGTAATCCGACAGAAGCGTCTCCGTTCGATGTCGGGTTACGCCTTTGGCCAACCCGACGTGCAGCCAGCCCGACGTGGGCTACCGCTTGAAATGCCCCTGGACCTGTCCCCGACCCCTCCGCCCGCCGCGTTGAAGGTCTCAGGGCGGTTTGCTAGGGTGCCGCAGGCAGTCAACTCCGGGACGCAAGAACGATGGACCTGTCGGGCAAGGTGGCGGTGGTGACCGGAGGCGCGGTCGGGATCGGCCGGCACGTATCGCTCGCCTTCGCGCGGGCCGGTGCCGGGGTCGCGATCGCCGCCCTCGAGTCGGAAGCGACCCGTTCCGTCTGCGACGAGATCGCGGCGATGGGCCGGCAGGCGGCCGGATGGCCGCTCGACCTCAACGCCTTCGATCAGCTCGAGGGGATCCGCGACGCGGTGCTCGAGAAGTTCGGCCGGGTCGACGTCCTCGCCCCCGTAGCGGGGATCCCCGGGAACTGGTGGCTGATCCACGAGACCCCGGAAGAAGACTGGGACGAGGTGATGAACATCAACCTCAAGGGAATGTACCTCACCTGCAAGGCGTTCATCCCGGCGATGATCGGGCAGGGCGACGGCGGCGCGATCATCACCTTCACCTCCTCGCTCGGCCAGCGGGTTCACCCCAAGCGGGGGATCTACGCGATCTCCAAGTGGGGGATCATTGCGCTCACCAAGACGATGGCGATCGAGCTCGCCGCGGACCGTATCCGGGTCAACGCGGTGGCCCCCGGCGGCGGGGTCGCCGGCGAGCGGCGCGACCGGTGGTTCGAGCAGGCGGCGGCCCAGCTCGGCGGCACGGCGGCGGAGCAGCGCGCGGCGATGGTGGACGCGATACCGATGCACGAGCTCATCGAACCGGACGACATCGCCCGCCTCTGCGTCTTTCTCGCGAGCGACGACTCGCGTCAGATCACCGGCGAGGTACTCAATATCAACGGGGGCCACGGGCTCGCCATGCTCGACGCGACCCTGCCGGCCGCGATCCTGAAGTAACCCTTGTTGTCGGATTACGCCTCCGGCTGGTCCGACCTCCTTGGGACTACTTGGGACTTGACCGCCATCGCGCCGACCCGCTGGTGTCGGATTATGCCTTCGGCCGATCCGACCTGCGCGGGGCTACTTGCCGGGAACTACCCGGAACCGGTAGCTCCTGGGGGTGGATCGGGTTAGCCGAAGGCGTAATCCGACAGCGCCAAGCGGTTGCAGACGCCGGACCACCGGCTCGTTTGTCGAGCTCCGGACACCGGCCCCTACAGAACCCGGTCGGATCCCGGATCGATGAGGTGCATGTTCTGCATGTCGATGGTGAATATCATGTCCTCGCCCGGGTTCTTCACCGCCTTCGGCGCGGACCGCGCGCACACGTCCTCCCCCTCGATGTTCATGAAGACCATGGTGTCGATCCCCATTGGCTCCAGCACTCCGACCGCGCAGGAGAAGTCCTGCTGATCCGGATTCGTGTGCTGGCGTTGCTCGGTGACGTGCTCGGGACGGATCCCGAACGTGAGCTCGCGGTCCACGTGGTCCCGGTACCGGCCCTCGCGATCGGCCGGGACGTTGAGACGGATTCCGTCGGACAGGACCACCGAGAGCCCCGACCCGTTCCCGGTGAGCCGGCAGGGAAGGAAATTCATCGAGGGCGAGCCGATGAAGCCGGCGACGAAGCGGGTCGCGGGGTTGTCGTACATCTCCTGGGGCGACGCCACCTGCTCCACCACCCCGTCGTTCATCACCACGATCCGATCCGCCAGGGTCATCGCCTCCACCTGATCGTGCGTCACGTAGACCACGGTCGTGCGCACCCGCTGGTGGATGAGCTTGATCTCGGTGCGCATCTGCACCCGGAGCTTGGCGTCGAGGTTCGACAGCGGCTCGTCGAACAGGAACGCCTCGGGATTGCGCACGATGGCCCGCCCCATGGCGACCCGTTGCCGCTGGCCGCCGGAAAGCTGCTTGGGGCGGCGGGACAGGAGCTCCCCGATGTCGAGAATGTCCGCCGCCTCCTTGACCCGGCGGCGGATCTCGTCCTTCGGCAGCTTCCGGAGGCGAAGGCCGAACGACATGTTCTCGTACACCGTCATGTGGGGATAGAGCGCGTAGTTCTGGAACACCATGGCGATGTCCCGATCGCGCGGCGGCACGTCGTTGATCAGCCGATCACCGATGTAGATCTCCCCGTCGGTGATGTGCTCCAGACCCGCGATCATGCGAAGGGTCGTCGTCTTCCCGCAGCCCGACGGCCCCACCAGCACCACGAACTCGTTCTCGTCGATGGCGAGGTTGATGCCGCGGACGGCGGGAGTCTCGCCGTACGACTTGTAGAGATCCTTGAGCAAAATTTGCGCCATTGGGAAACCCCTTACCGATCGCTCCCGGGTTCGTGCACCGGGGGCGGCAATTCTATCCCTTGACCGCCCCGGTCATCCCGGAGACGTAGTGTTCGACAAAGAACGAGTACACGATGGCCACGGGGACGGAGCCGAAGAGAGCGCCCGCCATCAGCGGCCCCCAGAAGAATACGTCGCCGAGGATCAGCTCTCCCGTCACCCCCACCGGCACCGTCTTGTTCTCCGGCGAGGAGAGGAACACCAGGGCGTAGAGGAACTCGTTCCACGACAGGGTGAAGGAGAAGATCCCGGCCGACAGGATCCCGGGCACCGCGAGGGGAAGAACGATCTTCACCATCGCCTGGATCCGGGTGGCCCCGTCGATGCGGGCACACTCTTCGAGCTCCCTCGGGATCGTCTGGAAGTAGCCGATGAGCAGCCAGATACAGAAGGGAACGAGGAAGGTCGGGTAGGCGAGCATCAGGGAGACCCGCGAGTCGTTCAGGCTGAGGAACGACATCACCCCGGTCAGCGGGATGAAGAGCAGCGCCGGCGGCACGAGATAGGTGATGAAGATCCAGATGCTGAAGACGGTCGAGCCCCGGAACGTGAGCCGGGCGAGCGCGTACCCGCCGAGCACCCCGGCGAAGAGCGAGAGGGCGGTCGAGACGAGCGCGATCCAGAGCGTGTTCCAGACCCACTGGAGAAAGAGGGTGTCCTGGAACAGCATCCTCCAGTGCTCGATGGTCGGGTCCCGCACCAGGAACGGGGAGATGCGGCGGTTGTAGAGCTCCGCGTCGGTCTTGACCGAGGTGACCAGCATCCAGAAGAACGGAAACAGCATCGCGAAGACGAACAGGAAGAGCGGAATGTAGAAGACGATGAGCCGCTTGCGATACGTCTCGCCCACCAGTGCGGATGTGCTCACGTACGAACTCCCTTCCCGCTTCGCCGCGTCAATCGACGCCGATCCGGCGCAGGTAGGTGAGCTGCAGGACGATGACGACGAAGAGCAGCGGGACCATGAAGAGCGCCGCCGCCGCCCCTTCACCGAGGTTCCCCGCGTGCATCGAGAGCTGATACGCAAGGGTCGCGAGGAGATGGGTGGAGTTGTGCGGACCTCCCCGGGTCAGCACGTAGACGAGCTGGAAGTCGGCGAAGGTGACGACGAAGGAGAAGACCACCACGACGATGGCGACCGGCTTGATCATCGGCAGGGTGACGTGCCAGAACTTCTGCCACCCGTTCGTACCGTCGATCTCGGCCGCGTCGTACAGCTCGGTGGGGACGGTCTGGAGCGCCGCGAGGAACGAGATCGCGAAGAAGGGCAGGCCCCGCCACACGTTGGCCATGATGATGGAGCCCATCGCCCAGCTCGGCTCGCCGAGCCAGTTTGGCCCGCGGATGTACCCGAAGTCCTCTTTGAGGACGAGACCGAAGACGCTCACCTCGAGATCCCAGAACCACCGCAGGATCCAGTTGAAGACGCTGAACGTGCCGTCGAGCATCCACAGCCACACGAGGGTGCTCAGGACCGTCGGCACGATGAAGGGCAGCAGCACCGCGGCGCGGGTGAATCGCGAGAGCCGGAACTTGCGGTTCAGCAGCACCGCGAGATACATGCCGAGCACCGCCTTGATCGCGGTCGCGGTGATCGTGAAGAAGACGGTGTTCCAGGCGGCGGTGCGGAAGATGTCGCTGTCGAGGAGCTTGACGAAGTTCGCGAGCCCGATGAAGTTGCCCGGTTGGCCCACCACCTTGTCGGTGAGGGCCATCCAGACCCCGAGCAGGAACGGATAACCGATGAAGACGACGATCAACAGGAACGCGGGCACGAGCAGGACATAGCCGAGGACCCGCTCGTCCTCGAGCTGGATGGTGAGCCAGCTCGTTCGCGACTTCTCGCCCGTTCGCGATGCCCTCGCGGGCGCGGTGGTGGCGGTCCTCTCGGCCATGCTCAGCTCCGCCCGCCCTTCAGGGGGCAGCCTCCGGCCGCTCGCGGCCGCGGTCCCGCTTCCTCGCCGAGCGGGATCGCGAAGGCTCCCGCCGAGGCCCGGTGGTGCCGGACCGGTAACGAGCCCCTGGCGGACCGACCGGCTGACGCCGGGGTGGTGGCCGGACGGGCCGCTTCAGCTCCCATCGCGGATGACCTCGACCCCGAAGCGGTTCTGATAGAGATAGATGAGGCCCATGCAGTCACGGGCGACTTCCCGCTTGCCCCGGTCCTCCTTGATGAGCCGGCCGTACATTTCGCGGACATCATGGCTGAGCGATTGCTCCACCCCCATCGCGGCCATGCTCTCGACCACGCAGTCGAGGTCCTTGCGGAGAAGGGTCATGGGACCCATCGCACCCACTTCCTCGAGATCCCCGTCGAGGATCCCGGGGGAGTTCACGTTCAGGATCTCGCTCCCCGCACGCCCCGATTTCAGGACGTCCACGAGCACGTGGAGGTCGAGCCCCGCCCGCTTGCCGTAGGCGAGCGCCTCCGCAAGTGCGGCGAGATGGGCGCCCACCATGATCTGGTTGGCGAGCTTGGCGTGCATTCCGGACCCCACCGCCTCGCCGAAGTACCGAATCACCCGGCCGAGCACCTCCAGAAGAGGTCGGCATCGTTCGAAGGCGGCGGCCCGCCCGCCCACCATGATCCCGAGGGTGCCGGAAGCCGCGCCGGCCTTGCCGCCGGTGACGGGGGCGTCGAGCATGTCGATGCCCCGTTCCGCAAGCAGGGCGCCGAGCCGGGCACACACCGGAGGAGGAATGGTCGACAAGTCGATGTGGACCTGGCCCGCCCGGCCGCCCTCGAGGATTCCGCCCGGGCCGGCGACGACGGCTTCGACGCTCCGCGTGGTGGGGAGGCTCGAGAAAATGACCGAGGCGCGCAACGCCACTTCGGCCGGGCTGCCCGCGGAGCCCGCACCCTCGTCGACCAAGGTTTGCACCCGGGACGGGTCGATGTCGTGGACGACGATCGGATAGCCGGCTTCGCGCAGATTCCGGGCCATGGGCATGCCCATGTTGCCGAGGCCGATGTACCCGACGGTCTCCTTCTCAGCCATGGTGCGAGCGGTCCTGCGGGTAAACGGCGGCGCCTCCGCGGCGGGGGAGCCCCGAATGGTCACGAGAGCCCATCGCTCTCCCCCTCTGCCCCCTTCGCCGCCGGGGCCGGAGTCGGTTTCCGGATGGACGGCGCGGACACCCCCCGCCGCCTAGTCCCCGAGACGGCCGGGAAGGCGGCACCGCGCGCGCCCCGCGCGGCATGGGCTCCTCGGAGCGTCCGGATGCGAACCGCGCCCGGGGGCAGGCGGGCGGCATGCGGAGGGCCGCCCTGCCCCGACACGTTCCGCCTTCACCCCCCGGAGACCCGACGGGGCGAAGGCGGGAATCCCGGGAACGGCAACGGTCTCGCGTTCCGCCGGAGCGTCACGCGCCGTAGACGTTCCTCAGCTCCTTCGCGGCCCAGGCGGCGGCGTCCTTCGCCGATTCCCCTTGCACCGCCCTTGCGAACATGTCGACGACGATGTACTTCGACTGCACCTCGGAGGCAGCCCGGCCGAACGGCCCCGGCCAGCCGAAGTTGCGCCCGTACTGCGCCGCCTGCGCGTAGATCGAAACGGCCGGGTCCGAGCTCCAGACCGGGTGATCCTCCAGGCCCGGGGCGCGCGGCAGACCGAAGCATCGCTGGATCGCGATGTAGCGCTCGTAGTTGTCGGGGCGAAGCTGGAACCGGATCCACTCCATCGCCGCTTCCTGGTTCTTCGAGTACTTCGGAATGCAGAAGCTGAGCGGCACCGACACGCAGAACCGGCCCCCCGGTCCCTGCGGGTAGAGGTAGTGGCTCATGTTGTCGGCGACGTGGTTCATGCCCTTCTCGCGCGCCACGAAGTAGATGCTCGCGCCGTTGGAGGTGGTACAGATCTGCTCGGAGAGGAACGCCCGGTTGTTGCTGCCGTCGTCCCAGGAGAGCCCGCCCGGCTCGAAGGCGGCTTCCCAGGCCTCCTTCATCCAGTCGATGGCCCGGTGGGTGGCGGCAGAGTCGATCGCGACCTTGCCGGACTCGTCGATCTCCGATCCGCCGAAGCTCCACATCAGCGAGTAGGCGAAGATCGGCGCATCGCCGAGGGTGTGGCCGAGGGTCTGGCCGAAGGGCCAACCTTCCGCCTTGCACTTCGTGCCCGCGGCCAGGAACTCGTCCCAGTTGTCCGGAATCGAGATGCCGAGGTCCCGGTACACGTCCGTCCGGTAGGCCATGAGGTTGCCGATACCGTAGTACGGGATGCCGCGCGGCACGCCGTCGACGATGACCGCCTCCTGCTGGTAGGAGTAGACCGTGTCGCCCCCGTCCAGCTCGAAGATCTTGCTGTGGTCGATTAAGCCACCCGCGTAGAGGTGGGCATGATTCCAGTGAAGCTGCAGGATGTCGGGGCCCGCGCCGCCCTCGATCGCGGCCGCCGCCTTGGCCTGGAGGTCGTTCTGGTTGATTGTCTCGAAGCGGATCTTGACGCCGGTCTCCTTCTCGAAGGCCGCGGCATGCTCGCGGGTGAGGTCGTCGGCGGGCGGGATGAAGTTGTTCCAGGCGACGTGGTGCACCTCGCGGGTCTGGGCGAAGGCGGGCGCTACCCCGCCGAAGAGGCCGAGGCTCGTGCCGGCCGCGACCGCGGCGGTGGACTTCGTGAACTCGCGACGGGTGAGGCCCTTCTTGCGGGCCGATTTCTCAACGGGTTTCTTCGGGATCTTCGTCACTTCTCTTCCTCCGTTCATGGCTCACCGATCACCGATGAGGAAGCGGCCCGAACCGGAGCCCGACCCGAACCTCGGACCTGGCGCGCA
The DNA here is from genome assembly GCA_965214795.1 of Gammaproteobacteria bacterium. Taxonomy (GTDB): domain Bacteria; phylum Pseudomonadota; class Gammaproteobacteria; order HK1; family HK1; genus JAJDXW01. Next base: position 833,987 of record OZ243976.1, read on the forward strand.
TCTCTCACCGGCCTCCTGTTGCGGACGCCGATCCGCTCGCGCTGGCGGGCCGTACTCCCTCAAGCCGCTTCGACAGCGCGCACGCGCTCTTTCGGTCCGTTCGACCCGCTGCTGTCACATCCTGGGGCGCCTCCGCGCCCTCGCGACGTAGCCCGGTGAGAGGTGCGCGCTAGTATGACGGTGAGGTATCGGGTGTCAAGGGCGCCGAAACGAAGGGGCCCGCAGGCCCCCCGGGAGCGCGAACGGGGGCGCGAACGAGGGCGCTCCGGCCGACCCGGTGCGGATGACCGGCCAGCACGGGGGAGTCCTGTCGCCTCGGCCGGGGCGCTTGCATCGGGGTACGAGGCGTGTAGAGTCGATTGCTCTCGGGAACGTCCGGCATCCGCCATGGGGAGGAACCATGATGACCTTGCACTTCACGGCACGACATCTCACCCTGACCCTCGCTCTGGCCGGCATCGCCGTGGCGGGACCGGTTGCGGCCGCGGACTTCCCGCCCCGGCAGATCACGGTGGTGATGACCAGCTCGGTCGGCGGCGGCCAGGACCGGTTGACCCGGGCATTCGCCAAAGTCTGGGAGAAGCACCTCGGAGCAAGGCTCAGGATCCTGCCCAAACCGGGAGCCTCCGGCCGGATCGGCCTCGACTATTTCGCGAAACAGCCGGCCGACGGAACCGTGGTCGCTTCGGCGAATCTCTCCACCGTCGGAATCATGCATCGCCAGCAGGCGCCCGATTGGGGCTGGCTCGAGACCGTGCACAATCTCGGTGTCTTCGGGGTCGATCCGGGGGCCATGTTCGTCCGCGCGGACTCCCCCCATCGGACCATCGAGGAAGTGATCGAGGCGGCCAGGGCGGAGCCCATGCTGGCCGGCGTGAGCCAGTGGGGGAACAGCGACAACCTGGTGATTCATCAGCTCATCGATCAGACCGGAGCGCAGTTCCAGGCGATTCCGGCCGGCGGTGGCAGCGCGACGGTGACCGCCGTGCTCGGCGGCCACGTCCCGGTCGCGGTCGGGAAGGTCTCGAACATCAACTCGGCTGGCGAGGAGATGCGCATTCTCGGGATCACGATGGAGAACAACCCCGTCCCGCAACTCACCGGCAACGCGCCGACCGTCAACGGGGTGCTCGGCACCAGCACCGCGACGAGCGCATCGTACCGGGCGATCGTGGTGCCGGCCTCGATGGTCAAGGAGTACCCGGAGCGCTACCGGATCCTCAAGGACTCGTTCGAAGCGGCAAAGGACGATCCCGAATACATCGAGGCGGCGGCCAAGGACGACGTGAGCCCGGACCTCATCCTCGACCTCGACCATGACGCTCTCCAGGCGGTGGTCGAGGGGTACTGGCAGGCGTTCGACAGCAGCGGAGCCTTCTTCTCGGTCGAACAGAAGATGACCACGGTCCGCTCGGAGCTACTCGACGTCGGCAAGAAGGGAAAGAAGATCACCTATCTTCGCGACGGCAAGGAGAAGACCATCAAGATCAGCCGCAGCCGCACCAGGATCACCATCGGAGGAGAGAAGGCGCAGCGCGGCGACCTGAAGACCGGACTCGAGTGCGAGATCGGATGGATCGGCCTCGACATCGGCGCCGCGATGGTCAAGTGCGACTGAGGCACGTCCGAGCGCCTCGCCCATCCCGCGGCCGGACGCCGGTGCGGCCGCGGGCCACATGCCGAAGTGAACATCGACTTCCGCTCCCTCCTCGGGGCGCTGGTGGTGCCGTCGCTCGCGATCGCCTATGCGCTCTACGCCCTCCGGGAACAGACCGAGGGCTTCTATCGTGAGGACACCACCCAGTACATGATGGTGCTGATCGTCCCGGTGTTCATCCTTGCCGGGGTGGTGATCCTGCAATCGCTCGTCGAAGCCTGGCGCGCCGGGAAACGTGTCGCGCGCGCGGACCGCGCGGAAGTCGAGCCGAGCGAGGAGGGGGGATTCGCTCCCTCGGGCCGCGGACGCTATCTGCGCCCCGGCCTGCTCGTCGCCGCCTCCATCGTCCTCGTCCTCGCCCTCGACCCGCTCGGCTATCTCGTCGCGTTCGCCCTGTTCGTTGCGTCGGCGCTCGTCGCGATGGGGGTCCGCTCGCCACGACGGATCGCGGCGATTACCGTCTGCACCATGGTGGTGGTGCACGTCGTCTTCATCGAGATCCTGGACCAACCGCTCCCCCGCGGGTGGCTCGAGCCCCTGTCGGGGTAGGTACACACGCCGGAGCTCCGCAACGTGCTCGAGGGCTTCCACCTCTTCCTGACCAACATCTGGGTGGTTCCCCTCGGGGTGATGCTCGGGATGTTCGTCGGCGGCATGCCGGGGCTCACTTCAAGCGGCACCCTCGCCATGCTGCTGCCGATACTGATGGCTCTCCCGGCCGAGATCTCCCTGATGCTCGGGGTCAGCATGTACGCGGGCGCCGAGATGGGGAACTCCTTTCCCTCCGTCATGCTCAACATTCCGGGCACCCCGGCGGGGGCGGTGACCTGCTTCGACGGCTATCCGATGATGCTTCGGGGCGAGGCCGCGCGGGCGCTCGGCATCTGCATCATGGCCTCGATGATCGGCGCCTTCGCGGGAGGCATCGCCGCGATCACCCTCGCTCCGACGATTGCCCTGGTCGCGCTTCGCTTCGGCCCGGCCGAGATCTGCATCGTGATCATCTTCGGGCTCGCGATCATCGCCCAGTTGTCCGCCGGAGGCGTGGCCCGGGGCCTGCTCGCAGGATTCTTCGGCCTGCTGCTCGCGACGACCGGCACCGACCCCACCTACGGACAGTTCCGGGGAACGTTCGACATCGTGTATCTGTACGACCACCTTCCCGTCGTGGCCGTCCTCATCGGTCTGCTCGGCTTCTCGGAAGTTCTGGTGCACGCCGAGAAGGGATTCGCCCGTCTCGTGGAGTCGAAGGGAGGAGATGCCGATACCGGCGTGGGATGGGCCGGCATCGTGCAGGGCTTTCGCGACACGGTGAGACGACCGGTCGAATGGCTTCGCGCGAGCGCAATCGGAGTCGGGATCGGGGCGATGCCGGGGGCCGGCGGCAGCGTCGCCACCTTCGTGGCCTATCAGCAGTCGGTCGCGTTCGCTTCGCCGGAGCGAAAGAAGCAGTACGGGAAGGGCGCCCACGAAGGGTTGATCGCGGCCGACGCATCCAACAATGCGATGGTCGGCGGCGCGCTGGTGCCATTGCTGACCCTCGGCATTCCCGGCAGCGGCAGCATGGCGGTTCTTCTCGTCGTGATGAGCTACCACGGGCTGTACGTCGGGCCGCGGCTGTTCACGTTCAGCAGCGACGTCGCGTACGCAGTCCTGTGGAGCCAGTTTCTCGCCGCCGCCTTCGTGCTCGTCGTGGGCACCCTGCTCGCCTGGTTCGCCTGGCGGGTGGCCCTCGTGCGGCTCGCATACATCGTTCCCGTCGTCTCGGTGTTCTGCCTGCTCGGGGGGTTTGCCCGCAACGGATACGTGTTCGACATGGGGGTGATGGTCGTCTTCGGCATTCTCGGCTACATCATGAAGAAGCATCGCTACCCGGTCGTGGCCATGCTCCTTGGCGTGATCCTCGGGCCCCTGTTCGAAGAGAACTTCATGCGGAGCTGGCGCATGGGGTTCGGCGAGTTCGATATTTTCTGGGAGAGCGGGATTGCGCTCACCCTGTGGGCGCTGTTCGCATTGACCTTCGCGGGACCTCCGGCGGTGCGCCTCGCGCGGAAGCTGTCGGGTCGGCCGAAAGGTCCGGGCGAAATCTGACCGATCTGCTCTGCCATCGTGTCCGGCGCGGTGCGTGCCAGGGTCGTCCCACGCTGTGGTTCCGGATGGAAACGAGGCGCCGGGATGGCGCTCGCGGCGCGCGCTCGGGCCGATCGGCTGCATCCACGCGGCCCGCAGGACCCCCCGAGGGGACGAACGAGGGCGCTCCGGCCAACCCGGTGAGGATGACCGGCCGGCATGGGAGGGTCCTGCGGTGCATGCGGATCGGCTTTGACGCGCGGCGTCTCGATACCGATAATCCGGCGCTCTCGCCAAGGGGACGCCGCATGCAGATTGACCATCTCGCGATCCGGGTCGACGACCTGGACGCGGCCGGGAAGTTCTACGAAGAGGTGCTTGGATTCACGGCTGTCCGCCAAGGGTACAACCGCGACCACTTCTCCCGCCATCTGACGGACGGACGGATCGACATCGCGCTGGTCCGGTACGACCGCGACGCGACCTCCAGGGAGTCGCAGGTCGGCGGGGGGCCGTGCATCCACCACTTCGGCGTTTCCGTCGAGGACGTGGCCACCTGGACCGACCGCATCGAAGCACTCGGATGCGAGATCATCAGCAAGCCCGGGGTGGTCCCCGTCAAGTTCGTCGCGCCCGGCGGCGTTGTCATGGAGATCGCTCCGAACGGTCACTTCGACCTCACCCCGCGCTGAAGGTCTCCGGCAACGGACAACCGGGCCGCGCTCGATGCGCCCTTCCCGCCCTCGACGGAGCGGAGCCCGATGGAAGTCCGCTCCGGCCGGGAGGACCGCCCGTCGCTTCCCCCCGCGGGCACTCGCGGATCGGATGCACCCGCTCCCATGAGGGACCCGGATCGCGGCGACACCCACGCCGATGTCCTCGCGGAGCGCATCGCGGGCCATTTCGCTGGGCTCACGGCAGCGGACCTGCCGGCATCGCTCGTGTCAATCGCGGTCTCCGACCTCATCGACGTTGCGGGGCTCTGCATCGCCGCACGCAACTCCGACTACGTCCGGGCCGCCCTTCGCTCGTGCGACGCCGGCGGAGCGTGCACGGCTTTGGGGCATCTCCAGGGGCTGGCGCCGACCGGGGCGGCGCTCGTCAACGGCACCGCCGCCCACGGAGAGGACTTCGACGATACCCTGGAAGGATCGCCGGCCCACTGCGGCGCGGTGGTCGCGCCGGCGGTCCTCGCGGTCTGCGAGCGCCACGGGCGCGGGGGCGAGGACCTGCTCAGCGGGCTGGCCGCCGGTCTCGAGCTCATGTGCCGCCTCAACCGCACCGTACCGGGCGGGATGCACAAGGCGTGCTTCCACCCGACCGCGGTTACCGGCACCTTCGGGGCGAGCCTTGGCGCCGGGGTCGCCCTCGGGCTCGGGAAGAAAGAACTCACGATGGCACTCGGCATCGCGGGCAGCCTCTCCTCCGGAATCATCGAATACCTGACCGAGGGCACCTGGACCAAGCGGCTCCACGGCGGGTGGGCGGCGCAGTCCGGGATTCGGGCCGCGCTGCTCGCACGCGAGGGGTTCACCGGGCCGCGGACGGTCTTCGAGGGTCCGCACAACCTGTTTCGCGCCTTCGCCCCGTCCGTCGAGCCCGACCACGACGCGCTGGTCGGAGGCCTCGGAGATACCTGGGTCGCGCAGCAGCTCGCCTTCAAGCCCTACGCCTGCGGCACCATGATCCATCCGTACATCGACTGCATGATCCGGCTGGCCGGAGACGGTACGGACGCTGAAGAAATCGCGGAGATCGAGTGCAGGACCTCGGAGCTCATCGTGCACCGGCTCTGGGAACCCCTCGCCGAAAAGCAATCCCCCGTGAACGGCTACGCCGCCAAGTTCAGCGTTCCCTACTGCCTCGCTGCCGCATTTCACGACCACGCGGCGGGACTCGAGCAGTTCACCGACGAGCGCGTTGCCGATCCGGCGCTGCGAGCCCTGGCCGCGAAGGTCCGATACGTGGTCGACCCCCACGATGACTACCCGGTCAACTACCGGGGACACCTCCGCGTGCGCTTTCGCGACGGGCGGGTGGCGGAATACGGCCAGCCCCACTTCCGAGGCGGCGTCCGGGAGCCCCTCGGGCGCGAGGAGATCGCGGCCAAGTTCAGGGAGAACGTTCGCTACGGCGGATGGAGCCTCTCCAAGGGAGAGGAGCTCTTCGATTTCTGCTCCGGGGTCGCGGCCGCCCGCGCACCCCTGGATCTGTCGCCGTTTCGGGCCTGAACGTGTCCGCGGGGCCGAGCCGCCGTCCGGCTATGGCCGGCTCACAGGCTGGTTCTCAAGGGAAGGCATTGAATCAGGTGGAGCCAAGGGGGGCGACGCGAGTCGGGGCCGACGGTTTCAGGGCCATTTCCGAGTGCGCGTGAAGCCTCCCCGGACGCTTGATCCCGACGCCCGGACCACCCGATCCCTTCGTTTCCCCCCGCTCATCCCTTAGAACCAACGTATGGCAGCCGGCTACAGCCGGACGGCGGCTCCCGTCCGCGCCGACTCCTCGGCCGCGAACGCGAAGCGCAGGATCTCGCGGCCGTCCTCCCCGGAAAGCCGCGGCGCACTCCCGTTTCGCAGCGCCTCGATGCAGTGGCGGGTCGAGTACACGAAGCTCGTCTCCCAGCCGGTCTCGAGGCCGCGGTAGTCGGTCAGCACCCCGTCTCGGAAGAGCTGAACGGGGACGACGTCCTCGCCGAGCTGCCCGTGCCCGCGGTTGATCCAGATGACGCCCCGGGTGCCCGTGATCTCGACCCGGTCGTCCTGCGCGTAGTGCTCGGTCACGATGTCGAGCTCCGGCGAGTAGACGATCTCGAGGTTGCCGTAGCGATTCCCGGAGAAACGGAACGAGACCATCGCCGGGGCATCGAACACGAAGCCGTCCGGGGCGGTGGTGTGGCCGATCCAGGCGTGGACCTCCTCCGCCGGGCCCATGAAGAACCAGGCGAGGGCGAACTTGTGGTGACCGTCGTCGAGAACGAGGGGGCCGCCCCCGATCCGGTCGATGTCCTGCCGCCACGCGAGGGTCTGCGCCGGGACCTCCCACGCCGTGTCGCTCCGCCCCGGGTTGCTCTTGATGCGGATGGTCAACGGCTCCCCGATGGCGCCCTCGTCGATGAGGGACTTCGCCTTGACGACGGGCGGGTAGAAGACGAAGTTCTCGAACACCCGCAGGGGGCCGCGCGCCTGCCGCGCCGCCTCCACCAGGCGGTCGGCATCCGCGACGCGCGTGCACATCGGCTTCTGGACGGAAACCGCCTTGCCGGCGGCGAGCCCGGCGAGGGACGCCTCGAGGTGGAGGTGGTGCGGGAGAAGGACCTCGACGAGGTCGACCGAGTCGAGCGCCACCAGCTCGCGGTAGTCCGTGGTGATCGCCGCGCCCTCGCAGCCCCAGGCCCGCGCACGCGCCTTCGCGAGCGCCGGATCGCGATCGCAGAGAGCGACGATCTCGGCGTGAGGGTTGCTCCGGTACTCGATGGCGTGCAGATCGGAGATGCGGCCGGTGCCGATGAAGCCGACACGGATTCTGTCCACGATTCGGATCTCCCGCAGGGTGGGTCCGGCTGCTATCGCGCCCATGCGACACCGTGTGGCCAAGGTCTCGAAGGCCGTTTGTAGAGACGGGCGCGGATCGGGCGCATAATGCTTGCATACGCACTATCTGCGGACAACACGCGGTTCGGAAATCGAGGAGGCAGACCATGCGCGGAATCAGGCCAATCAAGGCGGCGGCACTCGCCGGCGCACTCGCGCTGACCGGCGGGTTCGGCGGGGGCGGCAACGCGCTCGCAGAAGGCGAAGTCACCATCAGCCACTATTTCTCCGGCGAGCTGGGGCGGGCCGGGCTCGAGAAGATCTTCGCGAAGTTTCAGGAAGCAAAGGGGATCGCGGTCAAGGACAGCCCCATCGGCCACGAGGACTTCAAGGCCGGGATCCTGGTCCGTGCGGCCGGCGGCAACCTCCCGGACGTCTTCAGCTACTGGGCCGGCGCGCGCACGCAGTTCGTCGCCGACGCGGGCAACCTGGGGGCGATCGACGAGATGTGGGCCGCTCGGGGGCTCGACTCGATCGTGGCGAAGTCCGTCGCGGACGGCGCCACCATGTACAACGGCGCCCGCTACCTGGTCCCGTTCGGCTATCACTACGCCGGGATGTTCTACAACACCAAGGTGATGGCGGAGGCCGGGGTCACCGGGTTCCCCACCACCTGGGATGGCTTCATGGCCCTTTGCGCGGATCTGAAGGCCAAGGGGGTCACGCCCATCGCCCTCGGCTCCAAGAACCGATGGCCCGCCCAGTTCTGGTTCGACTACCTGCTGCTCCGCACCGCGGGTCCGGACTACCGGGCGAAGCTCATGGCCGGCGAGGCCGCATACACCGATGACGAGGTGAAGGCGACCATGGGGCTGTGGAAGGAGCTGGTCGACGCCGGCTACTTCACACCGAACGCGAACGCGGACGACTGGACCGACGCCTCGGACAAGGTCGCGCGCGGGGACGCGGCGATGACCCTGATGGGGACGTGGATCACCGGGTACTGGAACGGCAACGGCCTCATGGCGGGCGACGACTACGACTTCTTCGAGTTCCCGGCCATCGCCGGCGGCGTCCCCAACGCGGTCGTCGGGCCGGTCGACGGTCTGCTCATCTCGGCCAACGCGCCGAACCGGGCGAACGCCGAGGAGCTGCTCGCCTTCCTCGTCTCGGACGAGGAGTCGCAGGCCACGTGGGCTCGGGCGCAGGGCGCCCTGTCACCCAACGTGGGAGTCGACGAGAGCATCTACACCTCGGTGATGAAGCGGGCGCTCGCCGCGGTCGGGAACGCCGACACGTTCGCGTTCAACTACGACCTCGCGACGACCCCACCCATGGCGGAGCACGGTCTCGCCATGTTCGCCCGGTTCATGGACGACCCCTCCGGGTACGAAGGCTATCTCGCCGACACCGAAGACGGCGCCCGGGAAGTCTTCGGCAAGTAGACGGGAAGCGGCCGTCCCGCCGCAGATCCGGAAGGACCGGAAGGAAGGGAAGGGGGGCCGGACGGCTCCCCTTCCGTCGCCCGGCGGCCGGCCATTCGGCTCCGGAACCCGCACCCGCACCCGCATCCGCCGAGCGGCCGCCGCACGATGAATCGCCAGATCGTCTTCTGGCGGGTCGCCCTCCTCGCCCTGCCCCTGTCGGTCTTCGGGGTCTTCGTCGTCTGGCCCCTCCTCGACTCCTTCTACTACAGCTTCACCGACTGGAACGGCTTCAACCCGCGCTACCGCTTCGTCGGGCTCGATAACTTCGTCCGGGTCGCGACCGACCGGCTGTTCACCAACGCCATCGTGAACACGGTCATCTGGATGGTGCTGGCCCTCCTGCTGCCCACCCTCGGAGGGCTCGCGCTCGCGCTGCTGCTCGACTCCTGGGCGGTGCGCGGCGCCAACGTCTTCAAGTCCGTCTTCTACCTCCCGATCTGTCTCTCGGCGGTCGTCGTCGGGCAGAGCTGGATCTGGATCTACCAGCCGGACTGGGGGCTGCTGAACACCGTCCTCGGGGCGGCGACCGGCGTGCCGGAGACGTTCGCGTGGCTCGCGAAGCCGCAGAGCGCGCTCTACTCGGTGATCGTGGCGTGGTCCTGGCAGCAGACGGGGCTCTCGATGGTGATCTTCCTTGCCGGGCTGACCGCGGTGCCCGCGGACCTCACGGAGGCGGCGTCGATCGAGGGCGCGAACCGCTGGCAGAAGACGTGGTACGTGGTCCTCCCGATGCTGCGCCCGGCCACCGTGGTGGTGGTCGCCCTCTCGGTCATCAACTCGCTGAAGGGGTTCGACATCCTTTACATCATGACCGCGGGCGGGCCGTTCCACTCCTCCGACACCCTCGCGATGTTCATGTACAACGAGTCCTTCAAGAAGTACAGGATGGGCTACGGGAGCGCGATCGCCGTCATTCTCTTCGTGCTCACCCTCGCCGTCGTCTTCCTGTACTTCCGTCAGCTCAGAAAGCTCGACGAGATCCATGGCTGACGGGGCGAAGGCGAGGACGGGTGCCGGGAGGGAGGCACAGGCGTCCCCGGCGGGAGGCGCGGCACGGGCGGCGGGTGGGGTCCCGGCGCGGGGCGCGGGCGGGCGGGCGTTCAATCCGTGGCCGATGGTCGTCTTCGTCTGCCTTTGCGTGCTCGCCCTCCTCTTCCTCGCCCCCACCTTGGGGGTGATCCTCAGCTCGCTCAAGAGCACTCGCGAGATCGCCTTCGGCGCGCTCTGGACGATCCCGGGCGGTCTGTACCTCGAGAACTTCCGCGAGGTGCTCGCCCATCCCTCGGTCAAGACCTACTTCGTCAATACCTTCCTCGTCACCGTGCCGGCGACGGCGGGCTCGATCGGGCTCGGCATCCTCGCCGGGTACGTATTCTCGAAGCTCCCGTTCCGGGGCAGCGAGCTGCTGTTCCTCGCGATCGTGTCGGGAATGTTCTTCCCACCCCAGATCATCCTCATTCCGCTGTTCCGGATGTTCAGCAGGCTCGGCCTCCTGGACACCCTCTGGCCGATAATCATCGTGCACATCGCGATGGGGATCCCGATCTGCACCCTGCTCATGCGCAACTTCTTCACCACCGTGCCAAACGCGCTCCGGGAGGCGGCGATCGTCGAGGGCGCGAACGAATGGCAGGTCCTCACGCGGGTCGCCGTCCCCATCAGCCTGCCCGCCCTCGCGGTGCTCGCGACCCTTCAGTTCACCTGGATCTGGAACGATTTCCTCTGGCCGCTCATCTTCACCCAGAGTGACGAGAAGCGAACGATCATGCTCGGGATCGTGTCGCTCAAGGGCCAGTACAGCGTGGCGTGGGGGATCCAGGGGGCGCTGTCGCTGGTGGCGAGCGTGCCGACCCTCATCGTGTTTCTGTTCTTTCAGCGCTACTTCATCAAGGGGATGACGATGGGTGCGGTCAAAGGTTGAGCCGAATTGTCCACCGACTACGACGGAAATCGGCATGGCTACCTCGTACAGACGCGGCTCGCGAGCCGGTCGGCCCAGCGATCGAGGGCCGATTTGTCACCCTGATTGACGAAGACTTCGTGCGCAAGCGATCGCAACTCACCCACCCGACGTTCTACCAACGCGCCCGACGCATCATCGAAACTCACGTCACTATCCCCATCCTCATACCGCGAACAGCGGACATCCATTCCGGCATCGACGAAAACATGCCGGAAACGGGCACCGAACCGCTCCACCATGAAGGCATGATCGTCCGGAAAACGCAGCCCGTCGATGACGATCCGGTCGGCGTCCGCCACCCTTGCAACGGTCCGGGCACTCAGCCAGCGTTGGCGCCCGGACGCATTGATCTCGTTGCCGAGCTTCTGGCGGTTGAACCGATCCCGGGGAAACCCCTTCTCCGCCAGCAAATCGTCCAGAGCGAGACTGAAACGCGTATAGGAGAAACCCCTTCGCTCCAGAGCGTGAGCGAGGGTCGTCTTCCCCGCCGCGATTGGGCCGCTGACCCCGATCGCTATCAGCTCCCGCCCCTTCCGAAGCCTCGGAATGATGAGAGGCGGCTCCTCTTCCGTTCCGAGCGCTTCGGTCATTCCCGCGAGATGAAACGTGCCGACGAGGGCCGAGGTAACGGCATCGAGCTCGTCGTGGGTCACATTCTGCGTCTCATGGTCACCCGACACCCCGAAATCCATGAGCCCCATCTTCAACCACTCGGAACCCGCACCCTTGCGCGGGATCCGCATGATGTCCTGCGCGGCCCCCGGATAACTTTCGATGACCGGAACGCCGTCGGCGCGCAATATCCCCGCCAGCCGGATTCCGCGCGCGGTCAGCTTCTGCATGCTCCGTATCAGGCACGGATAGATATGATTATCGCGCATGATTGAGGGGCGCGCAACACCTGCTCGGAACCTGATTTGCACGCGGAAGACACGATCAGCCCTCCATGTGTCGTGGTCAACGTTTGCGGTGGTCGGTGAGGAGCCCGAGTCATCGCCTGGGCCTCGCGCGCCCGTGGATGGTAGCGGGGTTACCGGCCGCGGGTCTCGCCCCTCGCGCTTGGCGGCCATGTTCTCGTAGTGCATGGCCGCGGCATGGGCATTCTCCGCCGCGAACCATGCCAGCTTGGCCGATTGGGGCTCCCTCCATACATGACCAAAGTCATCGTACTCGCCGGGCCGTCCGGGCTGATACTCTCGACACAGCCAAATGTTCCCGCCGACTTGCGCGTAGGACTGCTTGCTGTTGTAGAGCCGATATGCCGCCGCCCTCGGTGGGCTAGCTTTCGCGCTCTCCGGCGGCTTGGGGAACGTGCATCCGGTTTGCTCCGATGGTTCCGGGTGGAGCATCGCGCGCACCGAGCCTCCCCAATCGGTACTACCGGAGAATCCATGCCCATCGTCCCTTGCGCCCGTCAACGACGGATGCCCTACCAGGAGCACCGCGCATCGTGATTCCTCCGCCGCGCGGTCGATTTCGGAGCAGAACCGTCGGACCATCGCCCGGTCGTTCTCGCTCGACACAGGTAGGCGCCAGCCAACGGATCGACGATGCACAGGCGATGCCCTTCGAGAGTGCGGACGAACCGCTTTCCGACGGCGGTCCAATCGGCCATCGTCGCGATGTGTTGCTGTTTGTCCGGCACCCACGACGCGTCGTGAAGGGCTCTCATGTCCACCTGATGGAGGTCCTTCGGGTCGGGATACTCCGTCGCGATTGCGCCCGCTTCGTGCGCCAACTTCCAGCGTCGGGCCAACTCCTCTTTTTCGTCTTCCCACCCCACCCACAGGACGGAGCCCTTAACGGATACGGGTCGCAGCACGTCGCGTTCGTTCTCGTGTTTGCCCGCTTGCTCCGTGGATTGTCGACCATGCAATTTCAGGCACGGCTTGCCGTGCATCAGCGCGTTCGCGAGTTGCAGCATGAGGAAGGATTTGCCGGCGCCCCCTCGGCCGTACAGGGCGCTCAACCGACCCGCCGGGATCAGGTTCGGAATGACCCATTCACGTTCGGGCGGGTGTTTCTTCTCGTTCCAGTCCCATGTCTCGAACGGCAGGGGTTCGGGCGGGCCGGGCGCGCCGAATCGCTCTCGCAGGATGCGCTCTGCTTCGTCGGGGTCGCGGGCAGCCGCGGACAGGGCGCGCTTGATGGTGACCGTGTCGCCTTCGGCTCGCACCTTCGACTTCGCATCCTCCGCCTTCGACTTCGCATCCTCCGTGAACAGGTCCCGCAAGGCGTCCGCTTGTTTGTTGAGGTTCTCGAACGTATCAACGGCGCGTGCCGCCTCGAGGATGTTGGCCAGTCGTTCATCCATTGCTTTCGTTCCTCGCTCTCAGCAAGTCTTCCCATGCGTGGCGTTCCGCTTCGTCGGCGGACTCCCCTTCGTATGCTCGGATCGCCGCCCGATTCCCGACCCATTCGGCCAGCGCGTCCGCCGGGTCGCCGGCGTAGGGTACGATTCGCACGCTGCGGTTCGGATCGCGCTTGCGGATCGATTTTTCGGCTGCTTGGGCCGCGTCGATGCCCGCTTGATCCCCGTCCGCGTGCAGGATCACCCAACCCTCGCCGGGCACCCCGTGTGCGATCCGGCGCAATCCGCCAGCGCCGACCGATGCGAGCACGGCGCCGGGTCCGGTCGATGGTTCGATCAGCACTCCCAGCGCATCGACCGCGCATTCGCAGACATGCGTCGCTTCCAGGGGTCCGCCGGGACTCCCCTCGAACGTGGCGGCGGACCTGCCGACCGTTCGGATTTTGACCGCGCGCGCACCGAACCAAGCGATCCGCTCGCCGGCGCCGTCCACGGCCAGCAACTGCACCCCGACCGGTTGCCCTCCACGGTGGAGGACGAACATCAAGCTCCCCGCCGAGCCATCGGGCACCCCGTGCCACTTCGCGGCGGGGTCCGCCATCCGGACCACGGGCGAATGCGCCGGCAACCACCGCACCGCCCGTGGCAGGTCGGGCCCGGTCCCGGCCGGCGGCCACGCGCGCCGCCGCGCCAGATACAGGCGTCCAGGCGAATCGTCCGCATCCTCGCCGGCGCCCCACAGACGCGCCACAAGCGCAGCTTTCGCGTGCTCACGCCCATCGTCGGACGCAGCGGGTCGGGCAGGGTCCGGCCGCGAACGCGGCACAGGGGCGGAATGTCGGTCCCTCGCGGGCAGGTGGCCGTGGTCCCGGAGCCAAGCCACCGCCGCGGACTTGTCGCATGCCAATTCACGCATGACGAGGTCGATCACCCCGCCGCCATTGTCGTCCTCGAAGTCGTGCCATACACCGCAGTCGATGCGCACCGACAGCGAGCCCTTGCGCCTGTAGCGCCATTCGTGAGGGAGCTTGCGGTCCGGCTCCCCGAGTAATTGGAGCGCCACGGCGGGCATGATGGAAACCCAGTCGACGGATTCGTTCATCGTTCCCTGCCCTGCTTCGCCTAGCCGCGTCTCGCCCTGCTTCGCCCGACCACGCCTCGCCGCGCCCCGGCTGGCCCGGTCATGGCACCCGTGCTACGGTTACGGACATGGACGTTGACACCCTCACCTTCTTCGCCACGGTCGGCGGCGCGGTGATCACCGTGATAGTCGCCGTGGTCGGAGTCGGCATCGCGCTCGCCCGGCTCATCAGGGGCGAGAGCGCGCGGTTGGACGCCGACCGACGTGCGGACAATGCGCGACACGATGCGGACCGACGTGCGGCCGATGAGAGGTTCGACCGCGCGATGTCCGAGTTCCGGTCCGCGATGGCGGACTTCCGCACGGAGATGCGGCACTTGGCCGAACGCCAGTCGCACGTCGAGGGACGCATCAACGAACGCGGGTCCGCCGCCGACTGACTCATCCATCGTCATCGTGCGAGTGTGGATACTCGCAGGACGAAACGATGCGCAGCTTGGGCGGATGGGCCGGCCGCAAGACAATCTCCAGACACCCCTCGTTCCCGCACGACGGGCAGTCGCTCCGCCACGTACCCGGTGCGCGCGGATCGGGTTGCGGTCGCATCCCGCTCGCGTCCAAGGCATCAAGGAGCTGGCGCAGGTCGCTCGCGGGCAGGTGCGCCCACGTATGGCGATGCGACGGTGCGGCTTGCAGTCGATTCCAACGTTCACGGGCACGCTTGCGGCGCTCCGCGCGCGTGCTGGCCGGATGGTCCGCTTCCTCGCGCTCGGACAGGTATCCGTATTGCCGGCGGACCCCGTGGGAACCGTTCTCGAACAGATCGCGCCACCACGCCAGCCGGTGCTCGTGGCCATCGACGAAACTCATCTTCTCCCCTCGACCACCCCGCGCATGACCGTCAGCACCCGGCGGCAATCGTTCTCGGCACGGTGCGCGGGGCCGGCGTCGACTCCCTCGCGCTCGCACGCGGCATCCAGGGTATGGCGGCCGGGCACGTCCCTGCGCAGCGTGCGGTAGTCAGCGAGCAGGTCGCGCCATTCGAGACTCGGCATCGCGAGTCCATGCCGTTCGGACGTCTGTTCGAGCAGCCGGCGGTCGAACGGTGCGTTCCATGCCGGGACCACGGTCGCCCCGGACAGTGCCTCGACGAGCTCGGAATGGACCTCCGGCCAAGGCCGCGCCCCCTCGCGCCGCAGGTCCTCGCGAGTCAGCCGAAGCCCGGTCCCCTCGCGAGCAGCCGCATTGAGCCGATCGGAGAGCGCACCTTCGAGCCTCGCCCGCGCCCGGTCCCGGCGCCCGCGGTCCGCGATCCGGGAACGGCAATCGGAACACCGTGCGCGTGGACTCGCCGGCGCTCCGCAGTCGAGGCACAGACCGGCTTCGCGTCGGGCAGGCCGCCGGCGTTGCTGTGAGGTGGCGTTCCCGCCCAAATCCGGTCGATCTCCGGCGGCACCATCCACGGCCGCGGGCGGGACCGCGCTCGGCCTCGCGTTCGCGGCCGCATCGGGTGCGCCTCGATGTGGGCCCGGGGTGGCGGTCCCGCCCAAATTCGCCTCGGATCGCCCTGTCTCGCGCACGGCGGCCGGCTCGCGCCGCGCGAAAGTCGTTTCGTGCACGACAGCGGCCCCGGGTAGCGCCGTGGCGCCACGTTCAGGCGGCGAACCGGGCAACCGGCAGGGTCGGGCTCACCGGCCACCGATGGCCGCTCCCGTGCGTTGTCGGTCACGTCGCCGGTTTCGTGACCGGCGTCGAAAGCGGCACCCGGTGCCGGTTCGTCGCCGGCGTCGGGGTCGAACGCCTGCCTGTGCACGATGGCCACGGCCGCGGGATTCGCCCGGCCGATCATCCATGCACGCACCCCGCCGGCTTCGTGCAGGTGCACCGCGTCGACGCCGTCCGCCTCGACGGCCCGGGCGACTCGCACCATGTCTCGCGCGGCCCGCTCGCCGAGTCCGGCCCGCACCAGAAACGGCCCCCACTGGCCACGACGGCATTCGGCACGGGCCTCGGCGAGCAGCCGGCCGGCCGCCAAGTAGGAGCCGATGGCGCCGATGCTCCCGCGGCGGTAGTTCCGGGCCGCCTCGCCGGCGCGGTCCGCCAGTTCGCACAGGTGGTTCGTCAGCGCGGGGCCGGACGGTTTCACCGCGTCAACCGCCGCCACCGCTCACGCAGGTCGGTGGTCTCCCCGCGGGCCTCGCACAGCGCATCGTGGGCCGCCAGCATCCCCGCGCGCAGCTCGAGCCTGCGCGTCGCCGGCCCGTGCAGGTACCGATGGCGAACCCGAAGCCACGCCCGTTCGGCGCGGGCCGCCGCATTGTCGGCCGGACGCCACCACGCGGCGTCGCCGACGCCGACGCCCATCGACGCCGGCGGCAACCCGGCGGCCAGGGACTCGTCCAGCTCCAGGGCATCGGCGGGATGCGCCTGCATGTCGCCTCGCCGACGCCGGACTTCCACCGCTCCGGGTTCGCGCGCCGGACCTCGCCGTCGGTCCGGCGGCGACCATCCGCGGGCCGTCCGGCTCGCCCGTCGCGACCACGATCCACCCGTCCGGCGGATGCCGGCCGCGGCGATGGGCGTGGTCGTGCATCCGCCTCCGGTCCGCGACGGTCCACGTGCTGGTGCGCCCGGTCGGATTCTTGCCCGTTCCCCGTGCGCCGCGTGCAACGCCCGGCACGCATCGGCCAACGCCGCGTGGACCCGCGCATCCTCGCGCGCGAGCTCGGCACGCATTTCGTCGATCCGGATCAACTGCTGCGCCAGCGACCGCACCGATTCGACGGTCGCCCGATCGGCCGCGATGTCGTGCAGCGACGGTTGGCCCGGGTGGTCCAGCAACGCCCGGGCCGTGGCGCGGACAGCCGCGCTTCGGGTCGAATCGTCGGCAACGGCGCGCAACAGGTCGTCGTCGGTGGGCCCGGGGCCGCTCACGTGCGGCTCCCGGTGTCGGGATGGCGCGGGAGCCACAGCCGCCAGTACGGCCAGCCGGCGTCCCCCTTGGGGAACCACCGGAAGGAATCCCCGTGCCAGTCGTCGAGGTCGGGATCGTCGATGGCGTCGGAGCGCTC
The DNA here is from genome assembly GCA_965214795.1 of Gammaproteobacteria bacterium. Taxonomy (GTDB): domain Bacteria; phylum Pseudomonadota; class Gammaproteobacteria; order HK1; family HK1; genus JAJDXW01. Next base: position 851,157 of record OZ243976.1, read on the forward strand.
GCGCAGCTCGGTATACGCCACTGACGTCGGCGCTCGCCAGTAGCTGATCCCCGCAGCCGGCCGATCGGTCTCGAGCCACGATTCGGCCTTGAGTGCCTCTCGCACATCGGCGGTCCGCGCCCACCATCGGCTTCCCGGCCCGACGCCGCCGTCGTCGACCTCGCACAGTCGTGCGCCAGCGAGTGCGGCCCGGGCGAGTCTCGGATCGGGCTGTTCCGCGCGGCGGCTCATATCGTTTCCTCCGTCGTTGCCGACCGCCCTTCGGCCGCTTCGTCGGCGGCCGTGGTCGGGATTCGCTACCGACTGAATCACCGGGTATCCGCTCCGGCCTCGACCACCGCGCGCATGACCGCAAGCACCCGCCAGCAATCGGACTGCGCACGGTAGGAGTAGACACGTTCGGATTCGTCGACACCCTCGCGCTCGCACGCGGCATCGAGCGTATGGTGGCCGGACGCGTTCCTCCGCAGGCTACGGTAGTCGGTCAACAGGTCGTGGTAGACGAATGACGGCAACGCGATTCCATGCCGTTCGGCCGTCTGTTCGAGCAGGTGGCTGTCGAACGGTGCGTTCCAGCCCATGACCAGGAGCACCTCGGCCAGCTGCGCCAGCGCCGCGGCCAGCTCCGACAGCGCGTCGTCCAACTCCGGGTGCACCTCCCTCGCACCCTGCTGAATCGGTCCGCGTGGCAACGCACGCCCGTGGTAGCGCAACGCGCCCGTGGTATCGATGGCCGCGATGTGGACGATCTCGCCGCGGTTCCTGACCTCGAGCCTCTCGACGTTGACGATCAGGACGTCGGGGCGATCGAGCAGGACGCGCCAGTCGCGGAGCACGTTGGCGGGGTCGGACTCGCGCATCTTCGCCATCCGGAAATCCTCGCGCGCCACCTGTGCCCGCAGTTCGTAGACTTCGATGCCAGCCAGTTCGTCGGCGCGGGCGGCAGCCAGCGCTCGGTCGAACGCTGCGAGCACACCCGCTTGCGTCCGCCACTGATCGGTGTCGATGTCGGTCTCGGCTGCGAGATAGCGGAGGGCCGCCCTGAGGGCCGCGTGCACCTCGAGCACCGTCTCGCCGTCCTCATCGACGAGCCCGATCGCGTGCGCCGCGTCGTGCAGGGCGAACGCCTCGACCAGCGCCCAGTGCTCCCACCGTTCGGCTATGCGATCGCGTCCCGCGTTCAGAATGTCTGTCAGATAGCTCATCGAGTCGTTCTCCCTTGGCGTGTTCCCGGCCGCCCTTCGGCCGGGTTGAGAGTCATGCCTCTTCGGCGGCGGCGGTCGGGATGGCGATCCACTCCCACGTGCCGGCGGGCTCAAGCTCCGGCCGGTGGGTGAACGTCGCCCGGAGCGAGCGCTCCGCATCCACGTCGCCAGGCGGGTCCACGGCCTCGACGTCGTCGGCCAAGTGCGCCAGCCGGCGGAACGGGATGGGTCCGATGGGTCCGGGCGGTGCGAACCACAGGCGTCCGCCGGCCGCCGTGTGCGCCCCCTCGCGCCAGCCGTGCGCGAGCAATGCCTCGCCGACGTCGGCCACCCGTGCGTACCAACTCTCGCCCGGGCGGCCGAAGTCGACCCGCACCAAGGCGGTCATTCGCCTTCCCTCGCGGCCGCGTCCGCTCGCGCTCGCGCCCGAGTGCGTTGACCGTCGCGCTTCTCCACCTCCGCGCAGTACGCGCGCAGGGCCTCGCGGCAGAATTCAGGATTCGACGCCCCGATCAGCCTCGCGCACGCGGAAACGCGCGCGTGAAGCGAATCGACCACCTTGAAATGGAACGCCTTGGTCACACTGAAGTCTCACAGTTGGGCAGGGTATGATGGTGACACAGGGTATCGGTTCGGCTGATAACGGATCGATGAATGCTGCTTTCGGGCTTTCGCATAAGCGCTATTTTGTTGTCCAAGTCGGCGACAACGCGAACCAGCTGCCCGCATCCGTGTGTTCTGATCTGGCTCTCGCATCATACGTCGGGCTCGTCGGCATGAGCATTATCACGGCCGCTGCATTCACCGATGCAGGAACTGCCACCGGTACGCCGACACTAACCTCCGCTTGGTCGGTGCGCCCTGTAACTCCAGGCGGTGGCGGCGGTGGCGGCACTCCCATCGTGACGAATATCGACGCTTTGACATCCGCGGCTGTCGATGGGGCTTGCGCTGGCGACGATAAACATCTCGCGCTCATCTTCCGCTAATTCGATGCTTGCGCATCTTCTTCGCATACTCGTCTGCGTGCTGTGCGCGGTGCCGCTCGGCGCCGCGCTGGCGCGCACATGGGCACTCTCGTCGCTGGACCGCACGCACCTGGAGGGTTGCGCCGACCTGGTCGTGCTCGTCAACCGTGCGCCCTTCTTCCAGTCGCTGGGCCTGTGGCCAACGTTCGAGGCGTCCGTCGTGGTTGTCCTGATGCTGTCCGCGCTTGCCGCGTGACTTGCCCGATACTACGTGCGGACGATTCCTTTCGCGGTCGCGGTCGGCGCGGTCTTCGGGGGCGGACTCTCGAATTTCTTCGAGCGTAGCGCGACGGGTGGCGTCGTGGACTATCTCGCGATGTGCGTCGGACGCTTTCACCTCGTGGCCAATGTGCCGGACGTCGCCATCTACCTGGGCATCGGTGCGTTGACCGTGCTCGTGTTCGGTCCGCGTGAATGGCGCGAGCCTCAATTCGCGTCAAGGAGACCAAGCCATAAACTACCAAACGAAACAGATTGCGCTCATGATACTCGCCTACGCGCAGGAGAACTACCGCGATGAACGCCTTGGGCTCACCCGCGCGTTCGACATTGCCATCCAGGAGGTGGTGGCGGACTTGGGCGAGCACAACGCCGATATCGATCTTCCCCGCGCGGCCGGATACGCGGCATCCTTCTTCGCCAGCGTCATGAATACGGTGCCTGGCAAAAAGAAAGTGCTGACCGCATTCGCTGTCGCGGTGAGTGCTTTGATAGCAGCGCTCGACCCCCACGATGATGTGCCAGCGATAACGGAGATATGCGAATGAGCAAGACGAAGCGGCTCGACGCCGGACTGGTCTATGCGATCAGCCTGTTCGTCGCGTGGATTGGCTCCGCGCACGGACAGGACGCGGAGTTTCCGGTCATGCCGAATATCGGCGTCGAGACGCATACGATTCGGTCGCAGGATACGCTCGCACCGTTCGCGGAGCCCGAGGCCGAGCCAGAAAAGGAGCGTCCCATCAACTGCTCGTATTGGCCCTATAGGCGTTGCCTTGGCTTGCGATACAACGTCCCGCGAAAGTGTTGCGGTAGGCCCATGCCACCGAAATGCCCATGCGGAACTGGGTTGTGCCCCCGGCATAATCGTCCCAATCATCCGCTACAGAGCACGAATCCGCGTGGTGCCTGCTATTGGGTCCCTCGTCTCGGCATCGGGGACGGTCCCTACCCCGAGATCACTCGTTAACGCGCGCAGCGCGCCCCCTCCCGTCGCGGAGCGACATGGAGGCCCACGCAATCCCCTCGCCCGGGGGGTGGGATTGCCACTGAGTTTACAATCTGCCGATTGTATTTGCAATCTTCGATTGCTATTTCGATACCAGATTGCATTTGCGGTCGCTATCTGCATTTGCAATTCACGATTGCAATCTGGATACGTGATTGCGTTGGCAATCCGCCGAATGTCATTTGCAATCCACGATTGCATGCGGTTCCGGGCGGCCGCAAACTGCGGACCGGCCGATCCGCAATCCGGACCCGCGACCGTGTTGCATAGTGATACGATTCGGGGCGAGGCCCAATACCGGGGAGAACGGTATGGCGAATCAACAGGTGCTCAGGATCGCAACGCGGACCCTCGCCAGCGTGCGCGGCGGGTTGTCGAAGCACGCCGCGCGCGAAGGCGTGCTGGCCCGGACCGTGCCCGAGGGGGAGCCCGAGGTCGTTAGGTTCATCGACGACATGGATGCCGCCGCGACCGTGGTTGCGCACGCTCGCGAACTAAGGAAACGACTGCGCACACCCGGGCCGCGGCCACGTGAATTCGTCGAGATCGTGGTCGCCGGCCCGGCGCGATACGACTCGCCCGAAGCGTGGTCGCTCGACCGCGAATCGGCCTGGGCGCGCGAGGTGCTCGGCTGGGTCCGCAGCGTCTTCCCGAGTGCCGTGATCGGGCGTGCGAGGCTCGACCGTGACGAATCCGCGCCGCACTGCCACATCGAACTCGTTCCGTTGCTCGACAACGGCGAGCTGAGTTGGCGCCGGTTGTTGCGCGAGACGTGCGAGCGCCTGGGCGCCGATTCGTCCAAGCGCGGCACGGCGTATTCCGCGTTGCAGGACAACCTTCACGAGGTCGTGAGCCGGCGCTACGAGCTGGGACGCGGGGAGCCGGCGCGTGAGACCGGACGGCGGCACGAGCCGATCGACCGGTCGAAGTCCATCGCGGCCGATGAGATGCAGTGCAAAGCAGTGATTGCGCGCATGCTGCGCGGCATGCACATGGTCTATCGGCGCCAGGACGTGGACCCCGTTGATGTCGAGAAGTTCCGCACGAACATGCGCGTAATGTGGGAGGCGGGTGCGCAGCCGCACGACGCGAACGAGGACCCCACCCGCCTGCTGTCCGAGTATGGGAAGCGGATGAAACCGGACGCATCGCGTGAACGCGCACAGTCGCGTGGAGCGGCCCGAGGTCGCGACGCTGGCCCAGGCCTGTAGCCCGCGGTTCAGGCGCGCCCAGGGGGTAGACGGACCAGCGCAAGACAAGCTGGCAAGCGAGACGAATCGATGAGGAGAAGGACAATGCATCGAATGCGAGAACCAGCCATTGCAACCGCCATAGTCGTCCTGACAGGTTGCGCAACCGTGGAGAGCTCCTTGACGCTACCGGTGAGGAGCATCCCCCCGAACAGATGGGTACAGGCAAATGAAACGTTGGCACATACAGGAGTGAGCGCGTCGCAAGGCTGGACAGGATGGAACAATGCCCAGAGTCAACTTCAACGAACGTGGCAAGAGATAAGGCCCGGGATTGAATCGGTCTGCGAGGACCTCTACCCCAGAAGGAGCTGCCAACTGGGGGCAGTTGTCGTGGAGCTTGTGAACAAACCCACCGTGAATGCTGCCGCGTCGTCCCCGCCACCGAGGATTCAGGTCCACAGAGGGCTGATGGAGGCGATTGGCTCGGACGACGAGCTGGCCGGGGTGCTCGCCCATGAAGCCGCGCATCTGATTTTCCGTCATCTCGATAAGGCGCGAAGCAATGCAGCGAACACGGCTCTCGTGGCGGGGGCCATCGGAGCGGGACTGATGGGGGCACTCGCCTTCCAGGGCATCGAGCTGCCTGATGATACGCCGAGTCAGCTGTTCAATGCAGGGTGGCAGACGGGGTTGTACGCCTACAGTCCGGAGATGGAGTTGGAAGCGGACCGTTTCGCGGCCTATGCCGTCGCGCGGTCGGGGCGACCGCCCCGCGCCGCAATCGACTTGGTCTTGCGACTTCAGCGCGGGAAGGTCCCGCCGTCGGTTGCACGCACGAAAGGGTATGCCGGATATCTTCGCACCCACCCTGCCAACAACACTCGGATGGCCCACGCGCTGCAAGCCTTTGCGGAGCTGGAAGGTAATGCCCAACGACGCCTCCTGACCCGGGAGGCCCAGTACGTCGAGGACTGCAAAGCGGAGATCCGACGCTATCCACATTGTGATTTTAAGGCGGCGAAAGCCGCCGTCTGGTGGTTTGTGGACCGTCCCGGGTGCCCACCCTTCACGGTCGGCGTAGCGCATCCTTGCCTGCGCAAGGAAGTCGTCTTCCACTAAGAGGAGGAAAGCCGGCGACGGGCACGGATGGCACAATCGTGGCCCCACAATACCTTGTCCGTTCTCGCGATGGCCCGTCCCTGTGCGGCGACCCGGATATCCCGCGCGATGCGTCGTGAGGAAACTCTGCGTCTGCGGGCCGCGGGAATGCGGGTGGTCGACGTGGCGCGCGAGCTTCGGGTGTCGGAGCGCACCGTCGGGAAGCGGATGAAACCGGCATCGCGTGAGCGCGCACAAGCCGCACAGGCGCGACGGGAGAACGATGCCGGTATGGAAGCATGATTGACGCGCGGAAAGCGTCCAGGCGCGGCCCGGGGTCGCGACGTGGGGGAGAATCAACCATGAACAGCCTGCTGACCGCCGTGTGCGCGGCGACGATCATCCTCGCCACCACGCCGCACGCGGGCGCCGTCGGGGGCGACGATGATCGGGGGCGTCAACCATTGGTGGTGCAGGAGCGCGGCGGGAGCGGGTTTCACGGCCACGGCGTGCTGGTCTGGAGTGACGACGCCCGTTACGAGGGCGAATGGCGTGACGGCAAGTTCAACGGCCGAGGGATTTATGTCTGGGACACCGGCCGGCGCTACGAGGGCGAATATCGAGACGGCAAGGCGCACGGGCAGGGTATTTATACCGAGAGGACCGGCTACCGGTACGAGGGCGCGCATCGCGCCGGCAAGGCGCACGGACGGGGGGGGGTTGCAACCTTCGCCGACGGCGCCCGCTACGAGGGCGAATGGCGAGCCGGATGTTTCGAAGAGGAGGGTGGTCGACGGGCATTCATCGGGACGACCGCGGCGGCATGTGATTTCGAGTAGTCGCCCGGACCGTAGCCGTTCCCCGCCCGCGCGGGTGAGGGGAAGGACCCTATTCGATTCGTCCGGGCAAGGACTAGGAAAAGATCATGAAGAATCCAGGTCCGAGGAACAACAACACGGTCAATACTACGACCACCTGGATCACTCGCCACGCGACGAATTTGCTGACCACCCGCGCAACCGCGATACGCTTCTCTTCTTCGATTCTCGCAAGTGCCAGCGCAACCCTGATTTGCTTCTCTTCGTCGATTTTCGCAAGTGCCCGCGCCACGGCAATGGATCGCTCCTGCTCGACGTCGTTCGAGCTTTCGGCGTCCACTTGGTTGGCGTCGTTTCCGTTGTCCACGTCTGTTCCGCTGTGGTTGCGTTCGCGGCCGGCTGGAAGGCACGCCGACGATGGGCGAGGATAGCACAATCGGCCCCCAATATGCTGTCTGCTGGCAAGGATGGCCCGTGCAACCCACACAGCATGCCGAGAGCCACGCCGACGAGCACGAAGTTCGAGCACGGTCCACGCCTCGTCGATCAGTGCGGCGATGGTGCTCGATGCGAGTTTCCTCATCGCGAACTCCGTTGCGTGGTGTTCCGGGCTTGTGCCCGCCCCCTTCCTGCCCGAGCCGACGAATGCCCCGGCCGTGCGCATGGGAGGGGAGCCCGCGGCCGGGACAAGGTCCTGGTCCTTGGGCCGAATCCCCACCGTGCAGCCGGCTGCACAAGTTCTGCGGCGTCGGCAAACGTGCGGATCTCGACGCCGGAGTGGGCCGATTCCCCACCACGGGCCGGGGGAGGTGGCGATCGCGGTGGGGTTACGGATTCAGTCGGCGGCCGGGGCCGGGGCGGTGCGCGCGATGAGGGTTTCGAGCGCTTGACGCTGCAAGTCGAACGCTTGCAGGGTTTCGGCATGGCGCTGATCCGCGATCCGCGCCGCCTGGGTTCGGTCGCGGGCGCGTTCGGCGCTGGCGCGGTTCATGGCGCGGATGCCGTGCCAGAGATTCCGATCTGGCCGAATCCGATCACGAGGGTGGCGAGTATCTGCCCGCCGGCAAGCCAGTGTCCGATGGTGCGGCTGGCGAGGGTGGCTTCCCGGAACGCGAGGGTGGCGATTTCGTATTCGGTCATGGTGGTTGCCTCCGGTATTCGTGTTTCCGCCCCGCCCGTTGCGGGGTTGCTGGCACCTCGAAACCCCACGGCATCTTTTGCGGCGGGGCGTGAACCGGCAAGCGGTGGGCTATTCGCCATCATCCTCAAGGTAGGCGAGTGCGGCGCCGACGGATTCGGCTCGCGCGTAGCGCTTGATCATCCGTTCTTCCCCCCACCTGCCTTGCAGCAGGATAACGGTGGAGGGGGCACGGGCCGCGACCATCTTCCGCGCCAACCCGACCCGGCCACTATGCCCGGCGAAGTCGGACCCGAGTCCGGCCGCTTCGGCGGCGGCCTTCACTCTCCGGCTGATCTGACTCGGGCTCAACCCGAATACGCCGGCATCGTCGGGGGCGCCGTTGCGGATGGCGGCGAGGGCGCGGACGGCTTGGCGGGTAATGGCGACGGTCGCACCCTCGCCTGCCTGGTCGGTCTTGCTCCAGGCGATGTGGATACGTCCGGAGCCATCGGATTCCTGCCGCACGTCGCCCCACGTCAACGCAGCAGCTTCGGAGCGGCGCAGTCCGGCATCGCGTAGAACCTGACACAGTGCGATGTCCACGATGCCGCGTTGCCGGGCGCTGGCTGTTGATTCGAGCCCGCGCCCGGTCTTGCGGGGTGTGCGGGCCGTGGCGCGGATCGCTGCGAGCGCGGCCGAAGTGAGTGCGCCGACCTGTCGGTGTGCGCCTCGACCTTCGCGGGCGGCCCGCTTGGCCAGTCCGGCGACCACGCTGCGGCGCCCGGTGATGGCGGGCGACTTTGTCGGGGAAGCGTGGCCGGCGGTTTCGTGCGCGGCATTGATGGCCGAGCAAGCCATCCTGATCGTGGACATGGATGCCCCGGACTCGGCTCGCGCGGTGGGGTAGGCGGCGACGGTCTCCTGGCCGGCCGGTAGCGGTTCGTGCCCGTTGCCGTCGCACCATCCGATCCATGCGTTCCACGCGGTGCGGTAGGCGCGGCGGGTGGCCGGGGAGAGCGAATCCTCGAGGGCGGCGGCGATCCGGGTTCGGTCGGTGGTGGTGAGCGCGGTTTCGGTGGCGACGGTGGCGAGGTTGGACATGGGAGGCTCCGGGGTGGTGATTGCGCGATAGACGTTGATACCAGCAGTTCTCATTTTGGCGCCTGACTTCACCCCGAGCCGCAAGCCGTCTGCTCCTTGCGACTCGATCCGGGGCAGATCGGGGGGCCGATCGACGGTCGTGCTGGTCCGGCAACGGGACCCGACAAGCAAAATGAGAATTGCTGCGTTGACACCGCGCCTCTTCAGCTCGCGCTCGCTTTCCCGCATGATCCCGAACTCGTCCCTCCCCGGGTCGGTGTCGTACACGGAGATGCGGCCCTGCGGAAGACATAACGGAGAGTCGATCGATACGAGCTCCGGCCGTGCTTTCATGGTCTTCTCGAGTATCTCGTCGTCTCCGAGCAGGACCGCGACCTCCGCATTCGAACCGTTCAGGAAACACCATCCGCTGCCTCGCGCCTCGGAGCCGGTGAGATCGATCCCGACCACCCGCGCCCCCTCGGCAGGGGTGCCACCGAACAGATCCCCGAACCGGGGAGGCGGCGTGCCCGCGTACCTCGCGGTATCGGACATGGGGCCGGACAAGTCCCGCCAACCCTCGGGGGCCGACCAGTCCTGAAAGCACGTGTCCTCCGGAAACAGGTCCGGGTGGAAGGAGAAGCGGGGAACGGTCAGATCCAGGATCGCGCCCATGGCGGCGATATCCGCGCGGTTGTAGTGGATCAGCTTGCGCAGCGCGGCCGCATCGCCACGCATGTAACGGTGCCAGAGCACGACGGCAGCGGCCCCATCCATCTCCGCGAGATTGGCGCGAACACGGATGCCCAACTCCTTCTCGATTGCCTTCTGGCCGCCCTTGAGGCCGACCCGACGGCAGAGGTACATGAGGTCGATGTGCGTTTCCGGAAGCGTGACTTGCGGGAGCTCCTTGGCGATGAACTTCGTATCGAACCGGATTCCATTGAAGGTCACCAGGGCCTTCGCACGCGCGGCATCCTTGACCAGCGGGCTCGGATCCTGCCCCTTGAGAAGGGTCCTGGCAGTGCCTCCGAACGTCCAGCCGACGATGGTGATCTCGTCGTAGAAATGGCTGAGACCGGTAGTCTCGATATCCAGAAAAAGAATGCGATCAGGAAAGGAGGTGCAAAGAGCGAGCTGATTTTGCAGCTTCCGCGGGAGCGCCCGCCGAGATGGGGGACGCGCCTTCGCTCCTGCAGTCGAGACCGACCGTCCCGCGAGGCTGCCGATGGACGGGTGCTCTCGCCCGCCCTGATGGCGGCCCGCCTCGCCAGCGTGGAATTCCGCTTGCCCGGCAGGCCGCCGCACGGTTGCCTCTCTGCCCTCGGTAGCGGTCGACGAGGCCGTCATCCCGCCTCGCGCGCAGCAAACCAGCCCCCTGGAAAGCCAACCCGCACCATCGGATGAGCCTCCTGCTCGGCATCGTGGGCAATGGTGTCCGCCCCGGCAGCCAATCTGCCCGCGATCATGGGCATTCCTCCGGCCCCCTGACTACGCCCCGGCACGGTAGCGGCGCAGGGTAGGGTATCGGAAAACCGGGCGAGGGCGCTACGGCGAGGTCCTCCGGTCGGCGCCACCGACAAGCGCGCTCGACCCGACCGGGCCGACGAAGAAGGCGGTCGCGGGGAGAAGAGGACGGAGAGCGCAGCGGGAGGGCCGGCCGGAGGACAGCGCCGCGTCAAGCCAACGAGCCCTCGCTGCCAACCCGCTCAGGAACTTCGAGCATGAGGTAGGGGACGAGGAACACGACACCCCCGCAGTCCACGCTCGCCCGCTTGGGGTTCATCCTGACGATGGTGCCGGTGTGAAGGGGTCCGCCCCGCATCCGGAAGGCGACCTCCATGCCCGCCCGGAACCTCGCCTTCGCGGCCTGCCGGCCCGCGCGCTCACCCTCGCTCTCCTCCGCGCGGGCCTTCGGCGTCGCACCCAGCCGCTTCGCGACCGCCTTCCACGCCGGGCCGTGCCGGGCCTCGGCGCCGGCCAGCGCATGCGCGATCTCGTGGAGGATCGTGTCCGTCACTTCCCTCGGTTCGCCCTTCACCGCGTGCCGTCGGTTGAGCCGGATGACCTTCTCCCGCTCCCGACACTCACCGAGCCGGCGTGTCGCGGGGCTGAAGCGGAAGGTCCACCCCTCGAGCCCGTGATCGTCCATGAGCGCGCGAGCCTGCCGGGCGACCTCGAGCAAGCGCTCTTCGTTCCTTCGGCCCCCACCCGTCTCGTCCACGTGCTCGAGCCGGCGGTAGGGCACGTCCCACGCCCCGTCCTCACACCGCACCCTGGCCCGCTTCGGGTTCAGCTTCTCGACCGTGCCCGTCTTCCCCGACCCGCCCTTCATCTCGAATCGCACCGCGTCGCCGGTCTCGAACCGCGCCTGCGCGCGGTCGACGTCCGTCACGAGGTCTCTCGGCGATTGCCGGGTCCGCCCCTGCCCTGGACGCGGATTCATCAACGAGAGCCGGCCGGAAGCGGCGGATGCCGCCATCTTCCCCGGGGAGTGGAGATGCCGATCTCGCTCGCGGCTCACCCGGCCACCCTGGACACGGGATTCTCCAGGTCGGCTCGGCGTGGCCCGGCCCCTCGCGCGAAACGCGTGTCGTTGTAGGCCTTGACGGTGGTGGGAGCGTAGCGCGCCGGATGCGCGGCATCCGTGCAGGTACGGATGCACGCGATCGGCGCGTCGTAGTTCGGGCGAGTGAAGTAGCCGATCGAGAGTCTCCGCGAGCGCGAACGGGCCTCGGCTTCGGGGACCGTCACGCGGTGCGGAGTCGACACCCATCGATCATTGGTCCATCGCATCAGCAAGTCCCCGATATTGACGACGAACGTGTTGTGGATGGCCGGAGCGTCGATCCAGCCGCTCCCGCGGGGGCGTATCTGCAGGCCGCCCGCCGCGGCTTCGTTGCGCAGGATCGTCATCATGCCGGGATCGGTATGGACTCCGCATCGCAACTGCCCCGGCTCGAGATCGCGTGCCGGGGCGGGATAGTGCAGCAGGCGCAACTGATATGGGTGAGCCGGCAAGAGAGGGTGGTGGCCAAGGGCGGAATCGAACCGCCGACTCGCGGATTTTCAGTCCGCTGCTCTACCGACTGAGCTACCTGGCCGCGGGCGCGTATTAGACGGGGGCGAGGCGCCGTCCGTCAAGGAGCGGCGGGCGGCGCACCTGCCGGCAGCTCCTCCCGCCTCACCGGCGGCATTCCCGGCGCCGACGCGCGCACCGCCGCCGCGCGGCCCCGGGGGGCCGGTACGGGCAGGGCACGACGGCCGGACGCGGGGCGGAGCGGGGCAAGGGGCGGATCGGGGCGGAGCGAAAGGCCGTGACCCATCGGCGCCGCCCTCGGCAGGGCCCCGCGCCGGCCCTTCAGTTCGCCTGCTTCGGCTGCATCTCCCGCGCCCTCGCCTCGAGGGCGGGAAGCAGCGAGGCGATGAGATCGTCGTCGAGGTCGGCGGCGACTCCAGGATAACCCGCCGCCTCGATCATCGCTCCGAGCTTGCCCGCCTTGAAGCGCTCGAGCGTCCACTCGAGAGGGTCCGGCACCACGGTCTTGTCCCAGTAGATGCGGTGATTCTTGTTCCGTGGTCCATAGTGATAGTGGGGAAGATCGCGGAAGCAGTCGAAGGCGAGGATCTCGGTCTCCTCCGTGTAGGGGGCGCCCGGAGGGCCGGCCAGATCGGAGAGCACGTGGATCGCGAGGCCGCCGTCGTCCGGAAGGGTCCGCATCTCCAGCCCGAAACGGATCACCCCGGCCTCGAAGAGGTCGGTGCCGCGGTTGTGCTTGACCGTCCGCCGATGGTTGGTGAAGGCGTTGCGGGCCGTGCGCTCGAGATCGCCCAGCACCCCGGCTACCCGACCCGGGTCCACCCGCGCGGCAATCTCGCCGTAGCCCGCCGCATCGAGCATCCGCGCAAGCCGGTCGCGAAGCTGCCGCATCGTCCAGCCGATGGGGTTTCCGTCCGCGACAGGGTCGATCCGGCATATCCGGCTCCTGCCCTCCGGGGCGTAGACGTAGCTGCGCTCCACATCGAAGCAGTTGAACCGGAGGAGGGGTGCCACCTTCCCGCCGACCTCGCCCTCGACCAGGATGATGACGCCCTGGTCGGCGTGACTGTGGATGTTGGCATCCCATTGTTCGTGCCAGACGACGAAGGCAATCTCGCCGGCCTCGAATCTCGCGCTGTTCCGCCGCATGTCGATCGCTACCTCCCGGAACGTTGGCTGGGCCCGGAATCGGGGCATGGGGCGAGACTATCAACCATTTCGAGCTCGCACTACCATGGCGCCGCCATTTCCAGGGCTCGTTCCTGTCCGGCGAGGGGTGAACCGGGCCTGTTCGGCAGGCCATCGGGGAGCGCGATTTCATCGCCTGCGGGTCGGTTCGGGCCTCATGAAGCGGCCCTCGATCGCACGGCGACCGCACCGCCGGCAGCTCCGCACCCACCCCCGGCACTCGGTCGCGACGGACAATGGTCCCGCCGCCATTTCCGGCGCCTCCTTCCGGAACCCCTGCGGAACGTGCCTTGGGACCCGGCCGGACCGGACCAGGCCGGACCGGGGCAGCACCGGCCGGTTCGCGCGGCCGAGCCCGAGCACCCAGGTCCGGCCCGTTTCTGCTCGAAGGCCGCGTTTCTCCCTTCCGAACGTCGGTTCAAGTCTCGCGACGGGAGGAGACTCGAACGCGGGAGCGGGCGATGCCCACCCCCGTCACTCGGCGGGCGGCGGCCGGTAGCCCTCGGGCAGCGCGTCTTCGCCGCCGAACAGGAATGCCTCCATCTGCGCTTCGAGGAACCGGCGCGCCTCGCGATCCCGGGGCCGGAGGCGGTTCTCGTTGATGAGCATGGTCTGGCGACGGATCCACTCCTGCCACGCCTCGCGCGAGACGCTCTCGAAGATCCGCCGGCCGAGCTCGCCGGGGTAGGGCGGCGCGTCGAACCCGGGAGCCTCGCGGCCGAGTTTCACGCAGCGCACGGTTCGGGTCATGGGCTTCCTCGCTCCTCCTTCACGAGCCGGGATAGTACCGCGCCGACGGGGGCGGCGAGCCCGATATCCGCCGCATCGCCCGTCGCGCCATCGGGTCCGATCCAGCACACCGCATTCCCGTCCGCCACCCGGTTCGGAAGGGGCTCGACGGAAGCGACGACCGGTGTCGCCCGGAGGCGGAAGTGGGTGAAGCCGTGCTCGACGGGCGCCAGCACGCGCACGCTCCGCGGTCGCAGGCCGTGGCGCCGGGCTGCCGCTCCGGCCGCCTCCTCGAAGTCGAGGGCGGCGGAGGCTTCCGGGAAGCTCCAGAGACCTCCCCAGACCCCGCTCGGAGGTCTTCGCTCGACGAGCACCCGACCGTCCGCGTCCCGGAGCACCACCAGTAGCGTCTCCCGCGTGGGGTAGGGCCGCTTCGGCCGTGGGGCCGGGAACCCGGTCGGGTCGCCCGCCGCGTGTGCGCGGCAACCCGCCGCCGCCGGGCAGAGAAGGCACGCGGGCCTGGTGCGGGTGCACAGGGTCGCGCCGAGGTCCATGATCGCCTGGGTATAGTCACCGACCCGCCGCTGCGGGGTGTGCCGCTCGGCGAGCTCCCAGAGCCGATCCCGCACCGGCGGATCTCCCGGCCAGCCCGCCACCGCGTGGTACCGGGCGAGCACCCGCTTGGCGTTGCCGTCGAGGATGGGATGGCGCCGCCCGAGCGCGAGGGCGAGGATTGCGCCCGCCGTGGAGCGCCCGATCCCGGGCAGTGCGACGAGCCCCTCGAACGTGTCGGGAAAGCGACCCCCGTGTTCCCTGGCCACCGCGCGCGCCGCGGCATGGAGGTTGCGCCCCCGGGCGTAGTAGCCGAGCCCGCTCCAGAGCTTGAGAACCTCGTCGAGGTCGGCCGCGGCGAGGGCTTCCACGTCCGGAAACCGGGCCATGAAGCGCTCGAAGTACGGAATGACCGCCGCCACCCGGGTCTGCTGGAGCATGATCTCCGATACCCACACCCGGTAGACGGTGGGGTTGCGCTGCCAGGGGAGGCCGTGCCGGCCGTGGCGGTCGAACCAGGCGAGGAGCGCCGGCGCGAACCGAGCCTCCTCCCTCACCGCTCGGAAGGGGCTTCCGCGACCGTGAGGTGCTCCGGCAGGACTTCCGCGAGACGAACGCGCGCGTCGCGGATCGCCTCCCGAACCCGGACCGGGGCGGTGCCGCCCGGGTGCGTCCGCGACGCCACCGAGCCGTCCAGGGAGAGCACCGCGCGAACGTCATCCCGCACCACGTCGCCGCAGAGCCCGCGCAGCTCCTCCACGTCCAGCTCCTCGAGCTCGCGCCCGCTCTCGACCGCCCGCCGCACCGCCCGTCCGACCGCCTCGTGGGCATCGCGGAACGCCATGCCGCCCCGCACCAGGTAGTCGGCGAGGTCCGTCGCGGTGGCGTGCCCCCGAGCCGCCGCGGCCCGCAGCGCCGCACGGTCCGTCTCGAGGCCTTCGATCATCCCGGTGAACACGGCGAGGCAGCCGCGCACCGTGTCCGATACGTCGAACAGCGACTCCTTGTCCTCCTGGTTGTCACGGTTGTACGCGAGCGGCTGCCCCTTCATGAGGGCAAGCAGACCCGCAAGCCCGCCAATCACCCGCCCCGTCTTGCCGCGCACGAGCTCCGGCACATCGGGATTCTTCTTCTGGGGCATGATCGAGGAGCCGGTGCAGAACGCATCCGGCAGGGTGATGAAGCCGAAGAGCGGCGAGCACCACAGCACCAGCTCCTCGGACATCCGCGACAGGTGGGTCATGAGGACCGCGGCGGCGGCGGCGAACTCGAGCACGAAGTCGCGATCGCTCACCGCATCGACCGAGTTCTCGCAGAGGCCGTCGAAATCGAGGAGCCGGGCCGTGATCCGGGGGTCGATGGGAAAACTGGTGCCGGCGAGCGCGGCCGCCCCGAGGGGCAGTCGGTTGATGCGGCGCCGGGCATCGGCGAACCGCCCGGTGTCGCGCTCGAGCATCGCATGCCAGGCGAGCACGTGGTGGCCGAAGGTGATCGGCTGAGCCGCCTGGAGGTGGGTGAAGCCCGGCATCACGCTCTCCGCCTCGCGCTCGGCGAGGTCGAGCAACACGCCCCGGAGCCGGTGCAGGGCGTCGAGGATGGCGTCCGTCTCGCCCCGCGCGTAGAGGCGAAGGTCGGTGGCTACCTGGTCGTTGCGCGAGCGGCCGGTGTGGAGCTTCTTGCCCGCCTCGCCGATCCGCTCGGTGAGGGCGGCCTCGATGTTCATGTGGACGTCCTCGAGGGACGAGGACCACTCGAAGCGGCCAGCCTCGATGTCCGCCTCGATCCCACGCAGGCCGGCCACGATCGCATCGCGTTCGTCGCGGCCGACGACCCCCACCTCGGCGAGCATGGTGGCGTGGGCGACGGAGCCCGCGATGTCCTGCCGGTAGAGCCTCCGGTCGAAATCGACCGACGCGGTGAACGCTTCCACCGTGGTGTCGGTCGGCTCGGAGAACCGGCCTCCCCACAACTTCGCCACCCTCGATGCTCTCCGCGCGCGGTTCCGCGACAGTATAGCGAGCCGCCGCGAGCGAAGAGCCCGCCTGCGATCGACGATCTGCTCGATCCGGGGCGGTATCTCGGCCTCACCCGGCAGATCGTGGACGAAGTGGCCGGCCGACAGCTATCCTGACGCCATGGCACACCCGCGCAAGACTCGTCCGGGGCCCTGCCCCGCCGCGAAGCCCGCCGTGAAGCGGACCCTGTCGCAGGCCGCGTCGGGGCTGCTTGCCGCCGCCCTCTCGGTGTCCGCCCCGGCCGTCCTCGCGGCTACCGGGATCTGGCCCGTGATTGCGGAGGACTCGCTGGTCGGCCGCACGGAAGCCTATGTCGCGCGCCACGAGGACACCCTCCTCGACGTCGCGCGGCGTTTCGGGATGGGGATCGCGGAGATGCGGCTCGCCAACCCCGGGGTCGACCTGTGGCTACCGGGGGAGGGGACCGAGATCCGGCTGCCGACGCGATTCATCCTCCCCGCGGCACCTCGCTCCGGTGTGGTGGTCAACGTTCCGGAAATGCGGATCTATTACTACCCGAAAGGCGGGTCGGTCGTGCACACTTGGCCCGTCAGCATCGGGCGGGTCGGCTGGGAGACTCCGCTCGGAAAGACCCGCATCGTGAGGAAGGCGGTCCGGCCCACCTGGTACCCGCCCGATTCGGTCCGCAAGGAATACCGGGAGCGAGGCGAGGCCCTGCCGCCGGCGGTGGGCCCCGGGCCGGACAACCCGCTCGGCTCCCATGCGCTGTACCTCGGGCTGCCGGCCTACCTGATCCATGGCACCAACCGGCCGTACAGCATCGGCATGCGGGTCAGCCACGGATGCGTGCGCATGTATCCCGAGCATATCGCGGAGCTGTTCGAGCTGGCGGAATCCGGCACCCCGGTCACCCTCGTGCATCAGGGCGTCAAGGCAGGCTGGGCCGGGGACGAGCTCTTTGTCGAGGTGCACCCGAACGCCGACGTCCCGGACGAGGAAGCGCGTCCGAGCATGACCGAAGCGGTCGCGTCGATCATCGCGGTCACTCCGGAGGACGAACCACCGGCTGCCGTGGACTGGAAGCGGGTCGAAGACGCGCTGGCTGCCGCGAACGGGATCCCGGTCGCGGTGGGGAGCCGGCAAACGCCCCGGCCATCCGGCGGAGCCAGCGCGGGCGGCTCTTCCGGATGACCGGAACGCGAATGACCAAGCGGTCGGTCGATGATTACTTCATCATCGACTTCTCGAACATGCGCTCGATCTTCTCGCTGTTGGCCGTGCAGCAAGCCTGACCCTCACGCGCCGCACTCAGGGCGCGGTTCGCGGTACGGGAGGCCTCACCGGCCTCGGCACGCGCCGCTTCCGCATCGCTCACGGCCCCGTCCGCCGTCTCCTGGGCGGCTGCGGCCGCACCCCTCAGATTCTCGATCTCGGCCTGCATCGCGGCCTGCACGCCGTCCAGGTCGTCAGTGCTGGCGCATCCCGCACCGAAAGCCACCACTGCGGCGGTGGTCGCGGCGGCGGTCCATTTGGCAATTCTCTTCTTCACGCAAGGAACTCCTTTTGGCACCCCGGGGAGTGAACGGCACCGGCCGTCCGGCTTCTTGCGGCCGCCGAGCCCAATCTCCCACGGCGCGTATACTACCATCGTAGCGGCGCGCTGACACCGGCCAGCGATTCGATTCCCGGCTCGCGGTAGCGAAGTTTCCTGCATGTCCGAATCCTCTCCTTCCGTTCCTCCGGACGGGCAGGCGGCCGCGAGGCGTTCCGCGGGGGCGGGAGGAGCACTCTTCGCCGCCTTCCTGTGCTGGCTCATGCTCCTCGGGGCCCTCGCCGTCTTCGCCGCCGTTTCGTTCATTCGCTCCGAGCACCGCGCGCAAGCCGACCTGCGCTACGCGCTCGCCGGCGAACAGCGAAGCGCCGCGGCGGCCACCACGGCGCTGGCGGAGGACTTTGCCGCGGGCACGGTTCCCGCCGCATCCCGCGTGGCTGCCCTCCGCACCCGCTCCCTGGAGCTGCTCGCGCGCATTCCCTCTCGACCGGTTGCCGACCTCCCGGCCGAGTGGGAGCGCCTCGCCACGGGACTCGACTTCATCGAAGCACAACGGGCGCGGATCCTCGAGTTCCAGGCTGGTGTCGAGGCACTCCGCGGCCAGGCGCGGGACCTCCGGGAAGATTCGGAGCGTCTTGCCGGCGTTCTCGCCGGTGCGGGGGTCGTCCCGTCCGGGAGGGCGGAGGCGCTGGCCATCACCTCGCGGCAGTTCGCGGGGGAGATCGACCGAAGCCGTCCGACCGACCCCGCGGGTCTCGAGCGGGCCCGGGAGCTGCTGGAGGTCCATGCCTACGTGCGAGGCCTTCTGGCCGCCGAGCTCGCCCGGCAGCCCACCGCCGCCCCCCCGGCGGGAGGCACGCCGGTTCCGAACACCGAACTTGCCGCGATCGAACCTCGGATCGATGCCGTCCGGAGACGGCTGGACGCGGTCCTCGCGATGGCCGTGGCCCTCGAATCGGTGTCGGCGGAGCTTCGACAGCTTGCCGAGGGGAGCACGAGGGTGGTGGCGCTCCTGCCGAAGTTCGATGCGCGAAGCGGGCCGGCCCCGGCCCTCCTCGGGCATTCGCTCGAAACCTGGCTCCTCGGTTCCGCGGCGCTTGCCCTCGCCGGGCTCCTCGGGCTCTTCCGGAGGCACGTGCGGCTCCTGCGGGCCGAGGCGGCCGGGCTCGACCGGGCGTGGGGCGAAGCAGCCGAATCGGACTGGCGCGCCCGCGGCCTTGTCCGCGACCTCCTCCGGGCCGTCGATTCTCTCGACCGGCGAGGCACCGTCAACGGGGCGCCCAAGGACCACGGAGACCTTGAAGGGTCCGTGCGCGAAGCGACCGCTTCGCTTCCCCGGATCGTCGCCCGGCGTGCGCAGATCGCGGCCGCCCTCCTGTCGGCCCGGGAGTCCCTCCGAAGACGTCTCGCCGCCGCCCGCGATGCGGTGCTTGCGCACCTCGGCGCCGGCCGCGGGGAGCTTGACCCCGCGCCGCTCCTGGAGATTGAAAGGACCTTCCGGGAAGCCACCCTGTTCGCGATGGCGGCCCTCGTCCGGGAGATCCGCGCCGCCGTGTCCGAGAACGAGCTCGAACCCGCGCCCGGAGAAGCGGAGGCCACGGAGGCGATCGGAGCGAGCACCCCTGCCGGCAACGCATCGGAAGCATCGGAAACGGTTCGCGGGGTCGCCGCCCGCGCATTCGATCTGTTGGAAGCGAGCCTGGAACGGGTGCTCGCGGGAGAGGAGGAGGGGCACACCGCCTTCATCTTCCTCCTCGACAACCTGCGGGTGGTACGGGGGAAAGCGCCGTTCTCCTCGTCCCTGGACTTCGATCCCGACCTCACCCGCCCGACGGCAACCGGAGCAAGCCGTGCCGCGGATCTCCGGACCGACGCCGCCCGCATGCTGCCGACGTTCCGGAAGGGGCTTCTGGAGTGGGCGGCCGGCTCCGGAGACGGGAATCCGGCCGCGAAGCTCATGCGGGGCAGCGTGTCGGTGCTCGCGCGCGCCGCGGAGGACGGAAGGTTGCCCGAGGGGGGCTTCTGGAGTGCCGCGGCGGCGTTCTGCACCGCGCTCTGCGAACGGGCCATCCCGGCGGGTCCGGCGGTGCGGAGGCTCATGGAGGAACTGGCCGAGACGTTCGAAGAGACCGCGGAGCGCGAGGACAGGCCGCCTCCGCCCGATCGGCTGCTCCGGGACCTCCTGATCTACATCGCGTTGGCCGAGAGCGACCACGCGGAACTCGAGGAAGTGCGGGCGGCGTTCGAGCTCGAACGGTACCCCCTCGCGATCCCCGATCCGCACGCCGAGACGGGATCCGAGGCGGAGGATCCGTCGGCCGGACTCTCCGGGGAGCTCATCCAGCAGCTCGAAGGGATCAAGGCGGCCCTCGACCGCATCGACCGTCCATCGGAGACGACTCCCGGGCCACCGCCGGCCCCGTGATCCGGCCGGTCCGGCGCACCCGCTCGGCCGGTCCGGCGACCCGGCCGGTCGTCGTTCGTTCCGGACCCGCTATCCGCGCTGTCGGCGCACCTCGGTCGCGGCCCCGCGGTCCGCGCCGGGACCCGCCCCGGGATCCGCGCCGGGGGCCGCGCCGGGACCCGCCCCGGACCCGAGGTCCCCCCAGAGAAGCTGGGCGGCGGCGACCGCCGCGATCGTCGCGGTCTCCGTGCGCATGACCCGCGGGCCGAGGCGGGCAGCGACGAAGCCGCTCCCGTCCGCCCGCTCGGCCTCGCGGGGGTCGAGCCCTCCCTCCGGGCCGACGAGGAGCGTGAGCGGCGGCTCGGGGGCCGGGAGCGAGGCGAACCCCCGGCCGCTCTCGCTCGCGAGCCGGACCGCGGTACCCTCACGGGGCCGCCGATCGAGCCACTCTGCGAGGGATCGAGGCGGTTCGAGAGCCGGAACCGTGCTCCGGCCGCATTGCTCGCACGCCCCTTCTACGATGCGGCGCCATCGAGAAAGCCGTTCCCCGGTCTTGCCCCCATTCTTGCTCCCGGTCTTGCCACGACCCGGACGCACCACCCCGCGCACCGTCCACAGGGGGACGATGCGGGCCACCCCGAGCTCGACGCTCTTCTGCACTGCGAGGTCCATGCGATCTCCCCGGCTCACCCCGAGGGCGAGAACGATGGGAAGGAGCGGCTCCGCGAGCCCCCGCAACGGCTCGATCAGCTCGACCTGCACCTCGCCCCGCCCGGCCGCCGCCAGCCTGGCCCGGTATTCCCCGCCGCGGCCGTCGAATACCCGAAGCGCCGCCCCCGCCTTCAGCCGCAGGACGGCGGCCGCATGGCGAGCCGCGTTCGGTCCGAGCACGACCCGCCGGCCACCGGAGAAGACACGATCGAGATCGGCATCGACGAGGAACCGGGGCTCCCGCATCGTTCCAGTTTGGCAGAACACCGGCCGGATCGCCCGCTCTCGGGAAGTCGGTCAGCAGTTCTCATTTTGGCGCCTGACTTTACCCTGAGCCGCAAGCCGTCTTCTCCTTGCGACTCGATCCGGGGCAGATCGGGGGGCCGATCGACGGTCGTGCCGGTCCGGCCGCGGGACCCGACGAGCAAAATGAGAACTGCTGGAAGTCGGTGATTTTTTCGGGCCGGCACCCGACCACGAAAAAATGGTCCTGTCCCGGACGGCGGGAAATGGCCCTGTCCGCACCAACCCCCGTTATACTCCCGATGTGCATGCCACGTGGATCGTGAACGCGGGCGGAGCCCTCGCCTGCGTGCTGCTCCTCGGCTTCGGGTATTTTCTGGAGTACGCCGAGGGGCTTGCGCCCTGCCCCCTGTGCGTTCTCCAGCGGGTCGGGTTCGCCCTGCTCGCGGTGGTGTTGCTCTCCGCGGCCTTCCATCGCCCGCGGAGCCGGGGCGGCGGGCGCGCCTACGGAGTCATCGCGGGCATCGTCGCGGCGGCCGGCGCGGGCATCGCCGGATGGCACATCCACCTGCAGAACCTCCCCCCGGGAGCGGCCCCGGAATGCGGCCCGGGCCTCGAGTACATGCTGAGCACGTTTCCCATCGGAGAGGCCATCGGCATGATCTTCACCGGCTCCGGGGAATGCGCGGAGGTCTCCTGGTCCTTCCTCTACCTCAGCATCCCGGGCTGGGCCCTCGTCTGGTTCGTCGTCCTCGGGGTAGTGAGCGTGGTCAACAACTTCCGAGCCCCGCCGGGGTATCAGCCCCGGCTGTTCGACTGAGGTGCCGCGTACCCGAACCCCACTTCGCCTCCGTTCGCGGCTCGCCCCCGCCGGAACGCCCGATCCGAACGACATGAACGCCGAATCCGAGCCCGCACCCGATCTCCGAAGCCCGGCCGTACTCGACGATCCGCACCCGGTCTACAACCATCTGCGCGAAAAGGCGCCGGCGCATTGGAACGCCTCGCTCGGCGGCTGGGTCCTCACCCGACACGCGGACGTGCGCCGCGCCCTCCTCGACGAGAGGCTGTCGGTCGAGAAGATGGGCCGTTTCGAACGGAGCCGCAGCGGCGGGGAGGGCCACGCGGACGTCGCCTTCCTCGCCCGAACCCTGGCGGACTGGATGGTATTCAACGATCCCCCCCGCCACCGGGAGCTTCGGCGCGCGATGCAGAACGCGTTCCTCGCCCGAGACATACCCGGGCTGGAAACGAACGTGCGGACGGTGGTGGACGAGTTGCTGGACCCGCTCGGTCCGGAGGGACGGATGGATCTCGTCGCCGACTTCGCCCACCCGCTGCCGGCGATCGTCATCGCGGAGCTCTTCGGCATGCCCCGGGACGAGCGCGAGCGGCTCAAGAGCTGGTCGGACGATCTCGGCCGCTTCGTCCTCGGCGATGTCGAGAACACCGCGCACGATGCGAAGTACGGTGGCGCGGCGCGCGCGGCGCGGGCCATGGCGGCGCGCTTCCACGCCCTGGTGGAGGAGCATCGCCGGGCTCCCCGCGACGACTTTACCCAGCTCCTGCTTCGCGACGGTGCGCACTTGAGCGACGACGAGATCGTCCACACCCTGATGTTCGTGCTGTTCGCGGGGCACGAGACGACCACCAACCTCATCGCGAGCAGCGTGCTGTGGCTCGTTCGCAACCCGGCCCTGATGGCACGCCTCCGGGCCGAGCCCGCGCGGGTCGCGGATGCGGTCGAAGAGCTCCTCCGGATGGATGGACCGGTGCAGATGGTGTTCCGGCTGGCCCGCGAGGACGTCGAGTACGGCGGAACGACGATCCGGGCCGGCGAGCGCGTCCACCTGGTGCTGAACGCGGCCAATCGAGACCCGAGCGTGTTCGAGCGGCCGGACGAGCTGGACATCGACCGGGGCCGCATCCGGCACGTCAGCTTCGCCCCCGGCGCCCACTTCTGCCTCGGGGCGCCGCTCGCGCGGCTCGAGGCCCGGGTCGCCCTTCAGGGGCTGCTCGCCCGGTTCGCTCGCCTGGAGCTCGAACCCAGGCCCCTCTCCTGGCGGCCGGAGCTCGTGATCCACGGCCTGCGGGCGCTCCCGCTTCGCTATTCGCGGGGGGAAGAACGCGGGGCCGACCGGCGGTCGATTCCCCCGGGGCCTCCCGCCTCCGGGCGCACGCCCCGAACGCCCGCCTGAGCGCCCGCCGGGGCGTCGGGCCGCCGGGCCGATGGGCCGCCGGGCGCCGGGCCGATGGGTGGAGAGAGAAGGCGGGGCACGGAGAAGGAGGGAATGGAAACGGAGGAACCGGGGATGTCGCGTTTCGGACCGGAGGTGGTGCTGGAGCGGCCGGCGTGGGTGCACCCCACCGTGCAGCTCCACGGAAAGATCCGGATCGGGGAGGGCGTCTCGCTGTGGCCGAACGCGGTCATCCGCGCCGAGTGCAACGAGGTGGTCGTCGGCCCGTACGCCAACGTCCAGGACTTCGCAATGATCCACGTCGGCTACGAGACCGACACCCTCATCGGCGCCTATACCTCGCTCGCCCACCACTCGGTGGTCCACGGCGCCGCGGTCGGCGAGAGCTGCATGATCGGGATCGGGGCGGTGGTGATGGACGGGTGCGAGATCGGGGACAACTCCATCGTCGGAGCGGGGGCGCTGCTCACCGAGGGCACCGTGGTTCCGCCCGACTCCGTCGTGATCGGGTCTCCGGGCAAGGTTCGCCGGACCCGCAACTCGTTCGTCGACAACCGGCTGAACGCGATGCTGTACTACCGCAACGGGCTCGCCTACGCGGCCGGCCGCCACCGGGCGTGGCACGGCCCGGAGCACGAGGCCTGGGTCGCGGCGGAACGCGAGCGGCTCGAACACGAGTTCGCCGCCCGGTACCCGGCCGGAGCGGCAGGTTGAGAAACGCCGCGGCGCGACCGCCGCATCGGTCCCGGCCCCCCCGGGCACCGGAGCGAGAGCCGGCCTGTCCGCCGTTCACCCGCCCGTGAGGCGTGCCGAGCGGCGGGCGCCGCCGTCGAACGAGGGCACCGCCTCCCTGTCCGCCCCTTGTCCCATGCAAGGGTCGGGGCAAGGGCCGGGGCAAGGGCCGGGGCAGCCTCCGGACGGGGCGCGGACTCGCCGGCCACGAAAACGGCCGAGACATGCCCGCTGACGACCCGGGCGCCGCCGGCGACGAGCCCGCCGAGCCGCAGGGCGGCGCCCGGACCACGGCTCGCACACCGCCCGAGGCCCCATCCCGGGCCCCGGCCAGAGCGTCGGCCCCGACCACAGCCACGACGACGACGGCGAGGCGGGGGTTCCGGCGCCGTCCGGCCTCGCTCGGGGACGCGTTCCGGTTCTTCCTCCCGCTCATGCTCATGGCGGAGCTGATGATGATCTCGCACGCGGTCATCTCCGCCTTCCTCGCCCGCATGACCGACCCCGAGCCGATCCTCGCCGCGTACTCCATCGCGTTCTACTTCCACGCGACGCTCGGAAGCCCGATCTGGGCGTGCCAGTTCGTGGCGGTGTCCTTCATCCGGGACCGCGCCTCGATGTACCGGCTGCTCCTCTTCAGCCTCCAGGTGGCGGCCGCGATCTCCCTCGCCTTGTTCACGGTGGGCTTCACTCCGGCCGGCGACTGGCTCTTCCGGACCCTGTTCGGAGCCGGCCCGGAGGTCGCGGCCGCCGCCCAGCGCTGCACCCTCATCTTCACCTTCGTGATGCTGTTCGCAGTCGTGCGGTCGCTCGTCTACGGGCTGTTCATGGTCGAGCGGAAGACGCTCTACGTGACCTTGGGGACGGTCGTCCGCCTCGCGGGGCTCACCGTCGTCCTCGCGGGGCTCACCCGGTTCGTCGAAGGCGCGGAGGTCGGCGCGATCGCCCTCGTCGCCTGCGTCGGCATCGAGACCGCGTTCGGGGTCGTCGTCGTGCGCCCGTTCTTCCGCCGGCTGCCGCCCGGGAGCCGCCCCCCGAGCTACCGGGAGCTCTGGAAGTTCTCATGGCCGATCATGATCATGCAGACGGCGGAGTCGGGCGTGATATTCACCGTCAACCTGTTCCTCGGGCGCCTCGCGCGGCCCGAGCTCGCCCTCGCCGCCTTCGGTCTGCTCGACAGCCTGATGCGGCTGCTCCTGAACCCGCTCCGCAACGTCATCCAGACCGTGCAGACCCTCGTCCGGTTCCGGCGCGACGTGGGGGTGATCGTGACGTTCGCGGCCATCGTGGGCGGAGGGTTCGCGGGGATGATGCTTCTCTTCCACCTCGATCGGGTCCGGACCTTCGCGCTCGAGGGGGTCATGGGGCTGCCGCCGCACATGGCGCAGTACGTGGCGCCCGCCCTCGCGTTCGGCTTCCTCCTCGCTCTCGCCATGGCGTGCGCCTCTCTCGCGCGGGGACTCCTCATCGCGGCCAAGCGCACGGGAGCGATCGCGATCGCCTCCGGGGTGCGGCTCCTCACGGTGGGGGCGATCGGGGGAGCGGCCCTCCTCCTCGGGATGACGAACGGCGCCCTGATCGGGATGTACGCCCTCATCGGCGCGTTCCTCGCCGAGTCGGCGGTGCTCCTCGCCCGCCTGCTGTGGATCGACCGGACCCTTGGGCCGCGCCGTCGCCGCCGCCCGCGCCACGGAACCGGTGCGGCGGAAGACGGGGCATGACAAGGCATCTCTCCGAGGCGATGAACGAGAAGATCGGATACGCGGAGAGCCTCTACCATCGGCTCGTCCTCCTCGTGGGCGCAGACGGTTCGGGAAAAACCGCCGCCTTGCGGGACCTCGCCGAACGGACCGGCGCCCCGCTCATCAACGTCGGTGTCGAACTCTCCCGCTTTCTTCTCGATTCAGTATCTGAGCGGCGTCCACTATGTGGGCTCGCAGATTTCCGAGGTCTCTCCGAGATACAATCTCGGCAACAAGCTGTCCCGGCTGGTCAAGACCTTCGGCCATGCGCCGGCCCGGCAACCCTATGGCTGCGTCACGACCGCGAGCACCACGGCGTGTCTCGGCATTTCCGACAGGTCGGTGGACTACGTCTCCACCGATCCCCCGTTCGGCGAGAACACCTACTACGCCGATCTCGATTTCCTCGTCGAGTCCTGGCACGGAGTGCTGACCAACGCGGCGCCCGAGGCCATCGTCGACCACTTCAAGGGGAAGGGCCTGCCCGAATATCAGCGCCTCATGCAGCGATGCTTCGAGGAGTATCGGCGCGTCCTCAAGCCGGGCCGCTGGTACGTGCCCGACCCCAACAAGGCGGCCGACGTGGAGATGCGGCGCACGCGTACTCTTCTGCGCGACTTCGACGAATACCGCGAGTCCCCGCAGCGAAGGCTCAAGCTCTTCCGTCTCGAAGCGATACGCACGGGCTTCTTCAAGGCGTATCGGGACCGGGATTATGCCACCATCATCGCGGTCGCCGAGAAGATCCCGGAGGCCGTTCTCCGGGAGAATCAGAAACTCTTGCTCTGGTACGACCAGGCGGTGACGCGCACGAGGAGCGATGCATGACGATCACGAGACTGAAACTCGAACGGTTCACGGCCTTCGAGAGACTCGATTTCAGACCGTCCCCCGGCATCAACGTCCTCGTCGGCGCCAACGGGACCGGCAAGACCCACCTCATGAAGGTCATCTATGCCGCCTGTGACGTGAGCAAGACGGGAGTCGGAATTGCAGAAAAACTCATCCGCGTCTTCATGCCCTCCGGACGATCGATCGGTCGGCTCGTCAAGCGGCGAGGGACAAGCTCGCAGTGTGTCGCCCGGATTTACCGAGACCGCCGCAGTCTCCGCGTTTCCTTCTCCAACCACGCAACCGTGGCCGACTCGGCGACCGTCAAGGGTGCGAAGGGCTGGAACACCGATCCCATCGAAAGCGTCTACATACCCGTCAAAGAAATGCTTGCAAATGCGCCGGGGTTTCGTTCGCTGTATTCGCAACGCGAGGTCCATTTCGAGGAAATCTACGACGACATCATCGCTCGCGCCTATATACCGGTCTTGCGAGGGCCGGTGGATTCGGAGCGAAAGAGGCTGCTTGCCGTATTGCAAAAGACGCTCTCCGGCAAGGTCACCGTCAAGAAGGAAGAATTCTTCCTCCGCAACAAGGAGGGAAACCTGGAGTTCACACTGCTCGCGGAGGGAATGCGCAAGCTTTGCCTTCTATGGCTTCTGATTCGCAACGGAACCCTGCGCGAAGGCGCGACGCTCTTTTGGGACGAGCCGGAAACCAACCTGAACCCCGGGCTTTTCCGCCCGGTGATCGAAATTCTCCATGAATTGCAACGTGCTGGCGTCCAGATGTTCATCGCCACCCATGACTACGCGATTCTCAAGAATCTGGATCTGCAGAAACGGGAGGGAGACGCGCTCGCCTTTCACTCTCTCTACCGTGAGTCCGACAGCGGCGAGATCGCCTGCCATGAGGCGCATACCTATTCGGACATCCATCCGAACGCCATCGCGGATGCCTTCACCGATCTGTACGACCGCGAGGTCAGGCGCAGTCTCGCAGGACACGGCTGATGACCGCGCTGACGGAAGGCAACCTCCGGATCACGTTTCCTCGTACTTCCAGGGCCAGGAAATTCGACGACCCGTTACATGGGTTGTCCCACTGCATGAAAGCCGTGGATTTCATCGTCGAGGAAGCCGATCGCATATTGTTCATCGAATTCAAGGACCCGGAACATCCCCGCGCGAGGAAAAGGGAGAAGAAGATGTTCATCCGCGAATTCCTTTCCGGCGATCTGGATGAAGATCTCAAATACAAGTACCGCGATTCCTTCCTTTATCAATGGGCGTCCGGCGACATCGCCAAACCGATCCATTACTGGGTCATCGTCGCCATCGACGCTTTGACGGAGGCCGAGCTTCTCGCGCGAACGGAAGACCTGAAACGCAAGCTCCCGCTGAACGGACCGGCCACCGGAGGGTGGAAACGGCCGATCGTGAAGGGCTGTACGGTGTTCAACCTCCGGACGTGGAACCGAACCCTGCCTCGCTACCCGGTATCACGGATTCCAACGTAACCGAAGCCGGCTCGGTGCCTGACTGGCGCGACCGGATACTGAGGGAGTTCACGCCTCACCTTTCGGGGTTCGTTTTGGGCGGAGGATTTCGGATAACTTGTTGATTATCTGGACAAAATGGCCTCACGCGTGGTAGAATGTCAGGTATTCCGACTGGACATTCAACTGAATCACGGGAGGCCCTATCTTGGATCGTGGCACAAGCCGGCGCACGATGCCATCGTTAGCCTTGTCCAATGACACATGAGCCTGAAGAAGTTCGCCGCCATCCAGATGGCCGACATCCATGTGCCGACCGCCGACCGGCGCCACCTGGTGCTGGCGCGCCATACCCAGCCGAGCCAGGACCACGAATTGCTCCTGCGCCAGCTCGACTTGACATTGCCGAAGCAACCCGCGCCGAAGCTGCTGTCCTGAAGCCCCGCTGGGGGCCTCCCGGGTCGCGCCGTGTAGTGCCGACCTTTGTGGGTCCGATCACGGAAAATCAATGCGTTACCATCCCCCAATATGCCGAGTTGGCGAAGTCGGGGTAGTCCGCGGACGCGGTCGCAGCATGGCGGGTAGCGGCAAACTCGGGGACGGTGAGGACCGGGGCAGCGGGGGGATCAGCGGTGGCCGAGGGACTGGATGGTGTCGTGGAGGCTTCGGGGGATGGTGATGCCCTCGGTGGGGGTACGCCGGCGGGCCGCGTAGCGGCGGTCGGAGGGGAGGCGGGCACCTTCCTGCTCGAGGATCCGGGCGAACAGGGCTTCGGCGTGGCGAACGGGGTTGCCGCCGACGCTGCACTTGGCGGGGTCGATCGCGAGCACGAGCTCGCCGCCCCGGGGCGGGCCGCCGTCTCCCGGGTCCACCTCGCTCGCCTCGAAGCTGAAGAGATCGCCGACCAGCGCCCCCGCAAGCAGCTCGATCATGAGGGCGATGGACGCTCCCTTGTAGCCCCCGAACGGAAGCTGCGCACCGGCGAGCGCCGCCGCCGGGTCCGTCGTCGGATGGCCGCCGGCGTCGATCCCCCACCCCTCCGGGATCGGCTTCCCGTCGCGCTGGTGGAGCATGATCTCGCCGCGCGCGCTCGCGCTCGAAGCCTGGTCGAAGACCAGCGGCGGCCGCCCCCCGTCGCGCGGCCACGCGAACGACATCGGGTTGGTGCCGTAGATCGGCTTCGTGCCCCCGGCCGGCGCGACGTAGGCCATCGCGGCCACGAACGCGAAGCCGACGAGCCCGCGCTCCGCGAGCGCCTCCGTCTCCGGCCAGAGGGCCGCGAAGTGGTGGGTGTTGGTGACCGCGAGGGCCGCGATCCCCTGCTCGCGGGCGAGGGCGACGAGCGGCTCGCGACCCGCCTCGAGGGCGAGCGGGGCGAACCCGTCGCACCCGTCCACCTTCACCACCCCGGGCGCAAGCCGCTCCACCTTCGGCTCGGCGACCGCGTTCACCTTGCCGGAGCGGATCGACGCGATGTACCCCGGCACCCGGAACAGGCCGTGCGACTTGCATTCGTCGCGCTCCGCCGCGGTCACCGTGTCGGCGACGGCCCGGGTCTGCGCGGGCGATCCGCCGTTCGCGAGGAACGTCTCGGTCGCGAGCGCGCGCACCTCGTCCAGGGTCAACCGAACCGATTCGCTCATGGGATCGGGCCCTCCCGGCCGCCGCCGAACCCGGGTTTCACCTCCCGGGCGAGGATGCGAAGGCTCTCGAGGGTCGTGGCCTCGTCGAGCCGGCCGCCCGGATTGAGCTCGGCGACGACGCCGTCGATGCCGAGAACGTCGCGGAGCTCCTCGACGCGCGCGGCGACCTCCACCGCCGAGCCCACGATGGCCCGGTTCTCGAGGATGTCGTCGTAGTCGAGGGAGGCGAGGCGGGCGGCCGTCGCGTACCGCGGGGAGTCCGGCGGGTCGCCCCGGCGGGCCGCGTCGCTCGCCACCAGCTCGCTCTGGCGCTTGAAGTAGTGGACGAGGGTGTCCCGCGCCTCCTCGCGCGCCGCGCCGCCGGTCGCCCCCGCGTGCAGGGGGAGTCGAAGGAAGGCGCTCGGATGGCCGGGATGGCCGGCCTCGCGCCACGCGGCCCGGTACGTCGCGAGCTGCGCGGCGAGCTCGTCCAGGCTGTCGCCGCGAAGGCCGACGAAGATGGGAAGCCCGTCCGCACCGACCCGCGGGAAGGTCTCCCCGCGGGTCGCGGCCATGCGAAGCGGCGGGTGCGGCTGCTGCCGAGGAGCCGGGCAGAGAAGTGCATCGCGCACCCGGTAGAACTCCCCCTCGAAGCTGAACCGCCGCCCGCTCCAGGCCCGGCGCAAGATCTCGAGGCTCTCGTCGAACCGCCCCTGGCTCTGCGCATACGGTACCGCGTAGCCCTCGTAGAACCAGGTGAAGCCGCTTCGCCCCACCCCGAGGTCGACCCGCCCCCCGCTCACATGGTCGAGGGTCGCGATCTCCTCCGCGATGCGAACCGGATGGTTGAGCGGCAGCACGTACACCGCGAATCCGATCCGGATCCGGCGGGTGCGGCCCGCGATTGCGGCTGCGAGGGTGATCGGCGAGGAGAGCACCGAGCGGTCCGGCACGAAGTGGAACTCCGCGAGCCAAGCCGAATCCAGCCCCCAGGCGTCCGCCGCCTCGGCAAGGGCGAGACCTTCCCGGAACGCATCCGCCTCGCTGCCCCCGGCACGGGTCGCGAACTCCATGAACATCCCGAACTGCATGGATCCCGACTACTCCTTGCTACTTCTTATCTCCACCCGAAACCGCGCGCTTCCCGGGCAGCCATCCCGCTCGGGGCGTTCACCGCAGTCACCGCGGTGGCGGCTCTCCCCGCCCAGGCCCCGACCCCGGCCCCGGAAGTCCGCTCAGGCGGGTCCGCGGCACGGCGGCCCGACGAAATGGCCCGCAGGGCAAGGCAAATTCGTTCCCGGCCTTCCTCGATGACCACCGGTGAGTATATCGTATTGATTCGACAACTTATTTTTCGGTCTCCATCAACTTCGGACCACCAGATCGTCAGTTGACGTGACTATTCGAATTCGCGAATGAACGAATCAGCCTTGGCCCGCAGGGCGGGGGACTGGTCATCCTGCTTTGCAACCTCCGACCGTTGCGGTGCCGCTGCGTCGCTTGGCTCGCCCCGCAAGAGCGTTGTCCGTGCCCGGATTCGAGCCGCGAATGATCTGTAAAGACGATTCGGGGGATTCCGGTCGGTGCCCAGGACGGGAAGCCTTGACCACCGCGGACGGCATGTCGGGGCTTTCGGGATTGACGGTCACGCACCGCCTTCTCGGGTTGACGACCAGGTCCATGTCTTCCATGGGTATGGAGCCGAGAAGGACACTGTCTCCGAGGACGAGGGCGCCGGTGAAACAGGAGCGGTTCGCAAATCGGACCCGAACCGGGCCGACGTACGGAACCGGCAGATGCCTTCCGTCCGCCGTCGCAACCTCTCTCTTCTCCAGCTCCGCGAGGTCCAGTTGAACGGCGATATGCTCCGGAATGCAGAGCGTGATCGCGCCGGTATCGACCAGCGCGCTCACCTGGAGCGAAGCGAGCTCGCTCCGTCCCGGATTCGACAGGTCCACTTCCGCGTGGATCAGTCCCATGGCCCTCTCCCCAGGTCCCCTCGATACCGGCGGCGGCCCGCGAACGAGCCGGTTCAGATCCGTGTCGCGGTCATGATGCTGTTGCCCTCGCCGATCCGGTGGCGCTCGATGTCACGGAAGCCCGCCGCGGCGAGCCACTCGCGGTGCTCGGCCTCGGTGTACGCCCGCCCGTGGTCGTAGATGTTGATGAAGACGAAGTTGAACGCCACCGATTCGGGCGGCCCGAGCCGCGAGTCGTCCAGCATCCTTCCCATGATGTAGATGCGCCCGCCCGGAGCGAGGGCCCCGCCGACGTTGACGAGCGCCTGCGCCGCATCCTCCATGGAGAGGACCTGCACGAAGGCCCGGAGCACCGCCGCGTCACAGGGTCCGGCGGGCGGGACGGGCGGCTCCTCCACGAGGTTGCACGGGAGGGTCCCGATGCGGTCCGCGAGTCCCGCCTCGTCAATGAACTCGGAGGTGATGGGGGTCACCGAAGGCAGGTCCGCCACCGTCGCCCGCAGGTCCGGAAACGCCCGGCACATGCCGACCGCGATACCCCCCGAACCGCCGCCGGCGTCGAGCAGGTGGCGGTAGCCGGAGAAGTCGAAGTCGCGGCGGAGCTTGCGCGCGGAGGCGCGCGCCGCGGCATCGAGGCCGCGGAAGAACGAACGAAGCGCATCCGGCGACATGGCCGCGAAATCGTGCTTCGCCTGTGGGGCGCCGGCCCGGACCGTGTCCGCGGTCCGCAGGGCCGCGCTCCAGAGGTCGGAATAGACCTCGTGGTTGCTCCCGATGTAGTCCTTCGACCCGCGCACGAGGAAGCGGTCCGCCTCCGGGGTGTTGGAGAAGAGGCCGTTCTCCACGGTCAGGAGGCCGGCGGACGCCAGGGCATGGAGGACCGTGTCGAGCAGCTCCGGGCGCACCTCCATCTCGCGGGCGAGGGTGGCCGCGTCCTTCGGTCCCCCGGCAAGCGGGGTGAAGACGTCGAGCCGGATCCCCGCGAGGAAGGCGAACCCCGGATAGACGGAGTTGACGAGCCGGTTGATGGTGTCGGGACGCACCCGGGACGGCTTGCTCATGGCACCGACCCTGGGAGGGGCCCGGGCCCGGACGGCCCCCCGGCGCGGGAGAGCGGGCGGGCCGCCGGGCCTTCGCCGCCGCACCGGCGGACCCGGCCGCGGCCGAGGGGCGATGCCCGCCGGACGAGCCTACCGCCCACGGAATTCCGGCGCGCGCCGCTCGGCAAAGGCGCGCTGGCCTTCCCGGTAGTCCTCGCTCTCGTTGCAGGCCGCGGCGAGCGCGTCGC
Source organism: Gammaproteobacteria bacterium (assembly GCA_965214795.1). Taxonomy (GTDB): domain Bacteria; phylum Pseudomonadota; class Gammaproteobacteria; order HK1; family HK1; genus JAJDXW01. The sequence continues at coordinate 884,212 of OZ243976.1, forward strand.
AGCGCGCCCGGTCACGCTCCGCCGACGGCTTGAGTGCCTCGCCGATCGCCACCTTGATGGCACGGATGGAGAGCGGGGCGTTGGCCGCGATCTCCGCCGCGCAAGCATCGACCGCCGAGTCGAGGTCCGCGTCCGGGACCACCCGGTTCACGAACCCCAACCGCTCCGCCTCGGCGGCGTCGAACAGCCGCCCGGTGAAGAGCATCTCGCGCGCGGCCCCCGCCCCGATCCGATCCACCAGGAGCTGCACGTCGTCCAGGGTGTAGCCGAGCCCGAGCCGGGCCGGGGTCATCGCGAAGCGCGCCCCGGCCCCCGCGATCCGAAGGTCGCAGAGCTGCACGAGCTCGAACCCGCCGCCGACCGCCGAGCCTCGCACCCGGGCCACGAGAGGCTTGTCGAGGCCCTGGATCACCTCGTAGGCATGCGCGACCACCGCATCGTAGGCGGCGACCTGCTCCGGGGTGGAGCGCTTCTCGGCGAACTCCGAGATGTCGTTGCCGGCGCAGAAGGCACGGCCCCCGGCCCCCGTGAGCACGATGACCCGAACCTGCGGGTCGGCGGCGAGGTTGTCGAAAGATGCGGCGAGGCTCTGCCATGCCGCGAAGGAGAGCGCGTTGCGGCGCTCCGGGCGATTGAGGATCACCCGCGCGACGTGTCCCTCACGCTCGACCAGGATCTGCCTGGGGTCGTTCATCGCTTCCCCCGTCCCTCGCGCTCGACCTCGTTCTCGTCCGGGAGATCGGGGCCGCCCTCGCGGCCTCGCGCGTTCCTCGGTGGCCCGGCCCTCCCGGCCGCGGCCGCCGTGACCGCCGTCCGGGGCACGGAGCGATCCGGTCGAGGCTTCGTCCCTCGCGGCTCGTTCCGGTTCCGGCTGCGCCCCCGCCCCCGCGGCCGCCCGGAGGGCGCGCCCCCGCCCGTCAGTCCGCCGCCTCGTCGAGAACGGCACCGCGGCGGCGCATCGCGCGGCGGTGCACCGCATCGCCGAACGCCTCCAGGATCGCCCGGTTGAGCGGGTGCTCGAGCGCCGCGATCTCGACGTGCCACTGGACGCCGACCGCGAACGCGGCCGCATTGCGGACCCGTACCGCCTCGATCGTGCCGTCGTCCGCCAGCGCCTCGACGGCAAGCTCCGGCGCGAGCCGGTCGATGCCCTGCCCGTGGAGGGAATTGACGACCGCCTCCTCCCCCCCGAGCCAAGTCGCGAGCGACCCGCCCGGGGTGAGGCGCAGGCGGTCGCGCGGGGCGATGGACTCCTCGAAGGGGATCTCCCGGTTCCGGCGGTGGTCGCGACGCCCCGGCACCTCGTGAAGCCGCTGGTGCAGGGTCCCCCCGAAAGCCACGTTCATCTCCTGGATCCCGCGGCAGACCCCGAGGAGCGGAACCCCCTGGCGAACCGCTCCCCGCACGAGCGCGAGGCTCAGCACGTCGCGGCCGGGATCCCGCACGTCCTCCCCCGGCGCCGGCTCCTGGCCGTAGTGATGGGGTTCGATGTTCGATACGCCGCCGGTCAGCATGATGCCGTCGACCGCATCAAGGAGGGAGTCCGGGTCGAGCCGGTCCCCCAGGGCGGGGAAGAGAAGGGGCAGGGCACGGGCCGCGGTCAGGATCGCGACCGCGTTGCCTTCGCCCGTCGTGTGGTGGCGGAAGCGCCCGTCAACCTTGAGATTGCACGAGATGCCGACGATCGGCATGGACGCCCCGGTGGATGCTGCACTCATCGTTCGCAACTGCGCTCCTGCCGCCCGCGGCGGACCGGCGGATCGAGTGGTCGCTACCGGCGGCGCGGAGGCTCCGCTCCCGGCCACCGGCGCCATTCTACTCCGAACGAAGGTGCATGCCGGAACCGGCGCGGTCGAAGCGGCTTGCGGGAGTACGGCCCCGCTACCGCGAGCGGATGGGTGGCCGCAGCGGGAAGTCGGTGATTTTTCCCGGCCAGTCCCCCAGCGTGAAACGGCCCCGATGCCGGAACCGGGGTGGATGCGGTGGATACCCGGGACGGGGGTGGACGCTCCCCGTGCGCCCGCGCCGGGGTGGCGCGAGCCACCCGCCCTCCCCCCGCCCTCGCTCGTCCACCGGCTCAGAACGCCCGGTAGAGGAGCGGCTCCCCCTTCACGTAGCGCGCGAGGTTCTCGAGCCACATCTCGCCCACTCGGACGGGGTACATCGGCGACCGCGATCCGTTGTGCGGCGTGATGAGGAGGTTGGGAATGTCCCACAGGTCATCGTCGCTCGGCCACGGCTCCACCGGCAACACGTCGAGACAGGCCTGCGCGATGCCTCCCGAGGTGAGCGCCCCACGCAGGGCGTCGGTGTCGACGAGCGCCCCGCGCCCGACGTTGACGAGGGTGGCGGTGCTCTTCATGCGCGCGAGCGCGCCCGCGTTGATGAGGCCCTCCGTCTCGTCGGAGATGGGCACCGCGAGCACCACGAAGTCGGCTTCCGGCAGGAAGGCGGCGAGGTCGTCCGTGGTCCCCTGTCGATCCACGCCCGGGACCGGCTCGGGGGAGCGGCGGACCCCGAGGACGTTCATCCCGAACGCCTTGGCGAAGTGCGCGACGCGGCTGCCGATAGCCCCGAGCCCGACGACGAGGACGGTCGAGGCGCTCAGGGCCGCGAGGTCGAGCTTGTTCCAGGCGTGTGCGCGCTGTTGCTCGCGCAGCTCGCCGAGACGCTTCGCGCCCCACATCACGCCCGCGAACGCGAGCTCCGCGACCTCCGGCGCGTTGGCCCCCGGACTGTGGGTGACCGGCACCCCCTTGGCCCGCATGTCGTCGTAGAAGCGGCCATCGATCCCGGCGTCCTCGGTGTGCGCCCACCGGGGCGGCGTGATGGAGGTGACTGCGTCCACCCACTCCTCGGTGTAGGCATCGCCCGCGTAGACGATGAGGTCCGACCCTTCGGGGGCCTGCGTCCAGTTGCCGTCCCAGTCGATGAGCGCCCAGGTGAGGTCGGGGTGGATGGCTTCGGCCGCCGCGGCGACCTGCCGGTGGAACTCGTGCCCGGTTGCGATCTTCATTCCGTCTACGCCCCATGAGGTACGCGAAGGTGCGCGGCGCCGGGGACGGACCGTCGTCCCGCCCGCGGAAGCCGCCATCATGCCGCATTCTCGCCCGCGGCGGCTACTCGCGCCGTCCGCCCCCAGCAATTCTCATTTTGCTCGTCGGGTCCCGCTGCCGGACCGGCACGACCGTCGATCCGCCCCCCGATCCGCCCCGGATCGAGTCGCAAGGAGAAGACGGCTTGCGGCTCGGGGTGAAGTCAGGCGCCAAAATGAGAACTGCTGGTCCGCCCCCAGGGCTGATTGGTTCTCTCGACCGTGTCCGGGGTCCGCCCCGCCGTCAGCGCCCGAGCCCGAACGCCCGGAAGCGGGTGGCGGAATAGGGAGCGGGTTCCACCAGGGGAGTCTCGCCGCCCACCATCTCGGCGATCAGCCTCCCGGTCACCGGCCCGAGCGCGAACCCGACGGATGCGTGACCGAACGCGAACCAGAGGTTCGGATGACGGGGCGCGCGCCCGATGACGGGAAGCGAGTCGGGGGTTCCGGGCCGCGCCCCGAGCCACGGCTCCGGATCCACCGGCGCCCCCGCGGGGAACGCCTCGCGAGCGAGCGGAAGCACCGAATCGAGCTGTACCGGGGTCGGCGGCGCATCCGCGGCGTTGAACTCGATCCCGGTCGTGAGGCGAAGGCCCCTCTTCATCGGGGTGATCACGTAGGCGCCTTCCGCGTCGAGGCACGGGCGCCCGAGCGGCTCGTTGTGCCGGGGCGCAAGGTGCAGGTGATAGCCGCGCTCCCGGATCACCGGCAGGCGATAGCCGAGCGGGGCGATCAGGTCCGTGCTCCACGGGCCGAGCGCGACCACCGTCTCGTCGGCATGCAGCTCCCCGTCGCCCAAGCCGACCCGCATTTCACCTTCCACCGCCTGAAGGGCGCGAACCTCTTCCCGCAGCAGGGTCCCGCCCTCGGCCGCGAACCGACCGGCGAGCCGGCGGCACACCTGCCCCGGATCGGCCACCGAAGCGATGTCCTTGAGCCAGATCGCTCTCCGGAACACCGGCCCGAGGTGCGGTTCGAGCTCCCGGAGGCCGTCGCGATCGAGGACCCGGAACCGCACCCCGTGGCGATACCACAAGGCGCGCGCGCCGGCGGAGGCCTCGAAGCCGGGCTCGGTACGAAAGAGGTGGAGCCAGCCGTCGCGGCGGAGCAGGCCGGAGTCGCCCGCGAGCAGCGCCTCGTGCTCGGAGAGCGCATGGGTGAGGAGAGCATTCAGCCGCCCGGCGTTCGCATCGAATGCGCCGGGGCGGCAGTTGGCGAGGAAGCGCAGGAACCACCCGACCTGCCGGGCGGGGTACGCCCGGCCGAACCGGACCGCCCGGTCCCGGTTGGTGGCGTAGCGGGGCAGCTTCCGCCACACCGCGGGCTGGCCGAGCGGCGCGATCGACGCGCGCCCGATGACCCCCGAGTTCCCGAACGAGGTCTCGGACCCGGGCTCCCCGCGATCGACAAGGGTGACCCGAAAGCCCCGCCGGTGGAGGTGAAGAGCACACGAGATGCCGACGATGCCGGCGCCGAGCACTGCGACCGTACGTGCCATGTCGTCTCCTTCGCCTTGTGTGTCGTCTCCTTCGGCCCGTGTCCGGTCGGCGGGCCGCCTCGTCGCCGCTTCGCCTTCCGGGCCGCTTCACCCTCCGGCTCCGGGCTCGGGCAGGTCGGGCGGGCGCCGCGCAATCCGGCTGCCGCCTCCCGGCCGCGGGCCGAGGTCGCGCTGCGCCGCCCCCTCCTCCCGATATCCGCCTCCCGCGCTCGACCCCTGGTCGCACGAGCGTGAAAGGTGAGGTGGTCCCGGATTTTTGGACAGGTCGCTTCGGACTGTCCAAACAACCCGGACCACCTCTAAGGGCCGTGCCGGACCTTCCGCGCCCGATGGCCGGAGCCCTTCCCTCCGGTCCGGTCCCGCTCAGCAGGGCAGGAGGCAGGCGGGGTGGGCGGAGCGGCCGAGGATCCGCTCTCCGAGGGCGGCCCAGGTTCCGGGCGGAAGGTCCGGACCCGGGAGCCGGCGGACCGGCGCGGGCTCGATCCCGCCCCCCTCGCGACGGCCCACCACGAACGAGAACACGAACCGCTCCTCCAGCCCCATGCGGAGATCGGAGATCACGATCTCCCCGCTCTCGAGTTCCCGGCCCGCGAAGAAGCCCCGGGAGAACCACATCACGCGCGCGACCGGCGCCTCTCTCCGAAGCGGCTCGAGGAGGTGGTGACCGTCCGGCCGCGACACGAACGAGACCCTTCGTTCCGCATCCAGAAGGGAATAGTAGCCCTCGAGAAAGTGCCCGTCGCCGGTCATCGCGACCACCCGCCAGAGCACCGCGTTGAACGGAGCCGGCGTGGTGAGGTAGCGGGTCGCCCCGGCCGGCAGGGTGCTGCCGGCCACCCGGTCGACGTGCGCCTTGGCGACCACCGTGAAGGCGAGCCAGGTGGCGCCGAGCGCGAGGCCGGCGTGGTTGAGGCGGTGCCCGAGCCCGTTCCGGCGCGAGAGAACCAGGGCGGCCACCACCCCGAGGATGAGCGGAACGCTGAACATGGGGTCGATGATGAAGATGGTCGACCAGCTCACCGGCAGGTCCGAGAACGGCAGCAGGACCTGCGTTCCGTACACCGTGAAGCAGTCGAGGATCGGGTGGGTGACGAGCGCGAGGAACGCGAGCCGCCGCCAGCCCCGGGCATGGGCGCGGGTCCCGGGGTGGATGCGAGTCGCGGTCCCTGCGATGAGGGGCGTCGCGAGCGCGAGCACCGCGAAAGCGTGGCTGTAGCCCCGGTGCCAGGTGAACGCGGCCACCGGGTCGGCAAACGGCCAGAGGACGTCGAGGTCCGGCAACAGGCCGCAGAGGCCGCCCCACACGGGTGCCCGCCAGCCCACCTTGCGCCCGAGAGCCGCTTCCCCCACGGCGGCGCCGAGGGCGACCTGGGTGACGGTGTCCACCGCCTTCGGTCAGGGCGGGCCGGGATCGGGCGGCCGGGCGCCGGGGCCACCGGACCGGGCGCCGCTTCCGGCCCCCGCGCGCTCGGCCCCGTCCCCGGCCCCGGCCCTCGCGATGCCGGACTTCTCGACGGCAGGCCGGTTCATCGCGGGCGGGGCTCGCCGAGCTCGTCGGCGACGAGGTCGTCTTCCTCGATTGCGTGACCCCAGTCGCGCTTCGCGGCGAGGTAGCGCCGGTTGTGCTCGCCGACGCCGGTCACGTGTTTTTCCACCGTGATCCGTCCGAGCCCGTGGGCGCGGAGGTCTTCCACCTTCTTCGGGTTGTTCGTGAGCAGGCGGAACGGGCGGTCGCCGCCCAGGAAGTGGAGCAGGAGGGCCGCCGCGTCCGAGAAGTCCCGCGAATCGTCCGGCAACCCGAGCGACCGGTTCGCCTGGTAGGTGTTCTCCCCGCCGTCCTGCAATACGTACGTGGCGGCCTTGGCCCAGAGCCCGATCCCGCGCCCTTCGTGTCCGGCCATGTACACGATGATCCCGCCCTCGCGAGAGACCCGCTCCATCGCCGCCTCGAGTTGCGGCCCGCAGTCGCAGCGCTGCGACCCGAACACGTCCCCGGTCAGGCAGTTCGAGTGCACCCGCACGAGGGGGTCCGGCTGTCCGGACAGATCGCCGAAGACGAGCACGCTGTTCACCGACATGTGGGACACGATGCTGGCGAAGCGGCGGATCGCACCCCGCTCCCGCAGCGACCGGGCGAGCTCGTCCACCGGCTCGAGCTCGGTATGGCGGACGGCCGCGAACCATTCGGCGTCGAGCGCGGCGCGGCCGACGTGCAAAGGGAGCGGAATCGGCCCGAGAAGGTCGAGGGCCCGGCTCCCCGCGGGAACCGGAGCGTCGAGGTCGAGGCGCCGCCCGCGGCGGTCGATGCGCAAGAGCTTGCCCTGGGCGGCGATCCGGGTGCTGACGGAAGGGTCGATATAGGCGAACATCGCTCGGTCGATCCAAGGCATCCATGGGGGGCATCCATGGGGGGCATCCATGGGGGGCGTCCGGGGGCAGAGCGGCGCCGCATACCAGCGGAACCCGCCCGACACGCCATCTCGGGGCACGATAGCACGGAAACCGGCTCCCCCCCGTCATCATCACGCCAGCGGGCGGGAACCTCGAATCGGACGGACTGGCGGACCAGCAGTTCTCATTTTGCTCGTCGGGTCCCGCTGCCGGACCGGCATGACCGTCGATCACCCCCCCGATCTGCCCCCGATCGAGTCGCAAGGAGAAGACGGCTTGCGGCTCAGAGCGAGGTCAGGCGCCAAAATGAGAATTGCCGCCGACGGACTGGCAGACTGGCGCGGGCGCGGTCGTTGGACGATACTTCGTCCCGCCCTCGAAGCATTGGGACACGGACCTTGAGCGCTGCCGCCCATCCGGGAGCCGCCTCCCGCCCGGAGCGGGACACTCACCTCCGCCTCGAAGGGGTGGGGAAACGTTTCGGCTCGGTCGTCGCCCTCGACGGCCTCGACCTCGACGTCCGGCCCGGGGAGTTCTTCTGTCTGCTCGGCGCAAGCGCGGCCGGCAAGACCACCACCTTGCGCGTCATCTCCGGGCTCGAGGCGCCGGACGGCGGGCGGGTGGTGTTCGACGGCGAGGAGGTCGCGGGCGTCCCGTCGCCCGATCGCGGGATCGCGATGGTGTTCCAGACCTTCGCCCTCTACCCCCACCTGACCGTCTTCGAGAACCTGGCCTACCCCCTGCGCGAGGCACGCCTCGCGGGGGCCGAGGTCCGCGCCCGCGTGGGCGAGATGGCGGAGATGCTCCGCATCGGACACATCCTCGAACGCAAGCCGGAGACGGCGAGCGGCGGCGAGCAGCAGCGGATCGCGATCGGCCGCGCCCTCATCCGCCGCCCGCGGCTGCTGCTCCTCGACGAACCCCTGACCAACCTCGACGCCAAGCTCCGCCACGACATGCGCGCGGAGTTCAAGCGGCTGCACCGGGAGCTCGGCACGACGATGCTCTACGCGACGCCCGACGAGCTGGAGGCGCTCGGCATGGGCGAGCGCATCGGGCTGCTGCGCGACGGGCGCATCGTCCAGACCGGCTCCCCGGACGAGATGTACGAACACCCCGTGGACACCTATGTCGGGCAGATGGTAGGCTCGCCGAAGATGAACCTCGCTCCGGCGGAGCGAGGCAGCGGCGCTTGCGTCACCACCTCGTTCGCGGAGGTCGCGGGGGGGCCGTGGGCGGATCGCCTCGCCGAGATGCCCCCCGGCGCGGAGTTGCTGCTCGGCTTCCGGCCCAACGACCTCCGGCCGGCCGCGGGCGAGGCGCGGGGGCCGAGGTTCCCGGCCCGCGTGCACCTGACGGAGCCGCTCGGCGACGTCACGGTGGTCGACCTCGACATCGCGGAGCACATGTTCCGGATGGTGCTTCCGGAGAGCGAAGCGGTCCGCTACCGCATGGGTGACCGGCTCGACGTGGAGCTCGCGGTGGACCGCACCCACCTCTTCGCCCGCGATACCGGCGCGGCCCTCGGCCGCGGCGGGGCAATGACGCCGCGCGAAGCCACCGCATGAGAACCCGACCGGCCCCAGCGGTGCGGGGCTCTGCGAGAGGAGACGGGCTCCTCTTGAATCATCAACTTGGATCATCAACCACCGAGGAGAGGAGAGACTATCGTGAAAAACCTGAAGACCCTCGTCGGCGTTCTCGCGAGCGCCGCCCTGCTCGGCTCCGCCCTGGCGGTGAAGCCGGCGTTCGGAGAGGACATCGTCCTGCGCATGGCGGTGCCGGACTGGCCGCCCACCCGGATCATGAAGGACCTGGCCGACAAGCACTACAAGGCCCCGAGCGGCAACAACGTGGTGCTGGAGCCGGACTTCATCCCGTGGTCGGACTTCTACACCCGGCTCGCCGCGTCTCTCACCTCCGGAGAGCAGAAGTACCAGATGGCGGTCTCGGACAGCCAGTGGCTGGGCGCCAACATCGAGGGCGGCTACTACATGAGGCTCAACGACCTCATCAACGCCGACCCCGAGCTTCAGGCCGTGTTCAAGGACCTCCATCCCGCCCTGGTATCGGCCTACTCCACCTACCCGCACATCACCGCGGCGGAGCTCGCGGAGGTGGGCTTCCCCCATCCGGACGCCAACTACTACGGCTTCCCGCAGATGCCGGACGTCATCGTCGCGTACTACCGCACGGACGTCTTCTGCCATGAAGGCGAGCGGGCCGCGTTCCGGGAGAAGTACGGGAAGGATCTCCCGTGCACGCCGGAAGAGATGAACGACGTCGACTGGGACCTGGTCGCCAACTTCGGCGAATTCTTCGGCCGCAAGGCGGGCGAGATGCTGGCCGGCGAGACCCTGGACGACGATTTCTACGGGATCGCCTACCAGGCCGGCAAGGCCTATGACTTCTCCTCCATGGAGATCAACGGTTTCATCTGGCAGCACGGCGGCAACATCTGGGACGAGACCCAGGCCCCCGAGGGCCAGGCGGAAGGCGTGGTCAACTCGCCGGAGGCGGTGAAGGGGTTCGAGCACTACCTCTCGATGCTCAAGTACATGCCCCCGGTGGTGAAGACCGGCACCATGGACATATTCAAGGTCGACGAGCTGTTCCGGGAGGGGAAGGTCGCCTACATCCTCCAATGGATCGGGTTCGCGGAGTCGGCGATCTCGGCCGACACCTCGAAGGTCCACGACCGGGCCGACTTCGCCATGCACCCGGGGCTCCGCATGGCGGACGGCACCATCAACCGCACCGCCAACATCGGCGGTCAGCCCTTCGTGCTCACGACCTGGAACAGCGACGAGGTGATCCGGGAAGCCATCGACTTCGTGAAGTGGTGGCTCTCGACCGAAGTCCAGACGATGTTCGCCGAGGCGGGCGGCCAGAGCGGGCTCCAGAGCGTGCATTTCTCGGAAGACTACGCGAGCTACCGCCCGTGGAACCATGCGTTCGGCCCGGCCCTCCAATGGCAGCGGGACGTGTGGCACATCCCCGAGTTCTTCGAGTTGCTCGTCCAGCAGCAGGAGGAGTTCGACAAGGCGATCACCGGACAGCAGAGCGCCAAGGAGACCCTTGACGCGATCGCCGCCTTCCAGCAGGAGCTCCTGACCGAGGCCGGACACATCGAGTAGCCGGGCCCGCGACGGGATATCCACCTCCGACCCTTCCCGAGAACCGGGGGCGGGGCCTCGGCCCCGCCCGGTTCTCGGGAAGGCGGGTGATTCTCGATTGGCCACGCAAGCGCACGCCGTAGCGCCCGGACGGCTCCGGCGGCATTTCTCGAACTGGCGCCTCGCTCTCGTCATCGCAATCCTCGCGATACCGGGTTCGGTGCTGCTGTTTCCCCTCGACGCGGCGTTCTGGGTCAGCCTCGGAGCGGTGATCCTCGTCACCGCCACGGTGGTGACCCGAGCGTGGGGAAGGCGGCCCGGGCCGCTCCTCGTCGCCCCCGCCCTCGCGACCCTGTTCGTGATGAACATCTTCCCCCTGCTCTGGTCGCTCGGGCTCAGCTTCTTTCACTTCCGGGCGAACCGGCTGTCCCCGCCCCGCTTCGCCGGGCTGCACTATTTCGAGAAGGTGATCTCGGACCCGAACGTCTGGGACCGGCTTCAGACAACGGCCATCGTGGTCGTGCTGACGGTCGGCATACAGCTCATCGTCGGTTTCCTCCTCGCCCTCATGTTCGAGCGCGAGTTCCCGGGACGGCGCATCCTGCTCATGCTGGTGCTCACCCCCATGATGCTGAGCTTCGTCGCGGTCGGGGCCTTCTTCCGCTACTACTACGAGCCCACGTTCGGGCTCCTCAGCCAGGCGGCCCGCCTCGTCACCGGCGAGCCCTACATCCTGCTCGCCAGCCCGGAGGGGGCGATCGCCGGCATCGTCTTCGCCGACGCGTGGATGTGGTCGCCGTTCGTGATGCTGCTCGTCCTCGCGGGGCTCGTGAGCGTGCCGAAGTACCTCTACGAAGCGGCGGAGATCGACCGCGCCTCATGGTGGCGGCGGTTCCGGACCATTACCCTGCCCTATATCCGCGGCCTGCTTCTCCTCGCGCTCCTGTTCCGGACCATCGAGGCGTTCAAGCTGTTCGATGTGGTGTTCCTGATCACCGAAGGAGGCCCGGGGACCTCCACCGAGACCATCGCCGTCTACCTCTACCGGGTCTCGTTCCAGTACTTCAAGACGGCCGAGTCCTCGGCCCTTGCCTACATCCTCATCTTCATCGTGATCGTGCTCACCAACCTCTACCTCTACTTCGTCCAGCAACGCGAGAAGGAAGAGGAGGCGCCGGCATGAGGCGCCGGCTCGGGTACGCCGGATGGGGGTGGACCGCGTTCGCGGGCGTCGTCAGTTTCATCTACTTCTTCCCGGTGCTGTGGATCATCCTGACCGCGTTCAAGGCGCATACCGACGCGCTCGCGATCCCGCCCAAGTGGATCTTCACGCCCACCCTCGAGAACTTCGTGAGCGTGTTCGCCCGCGCCTACATCAAGGGCCAGACCGCGGTCGACACCAACTTCGACGTCTACTTCTTCAACTCGATATTCATCGCGGGCTCCTCGGTGCTGATCGCCCTCGTCATCGGCACCCTCGCCGCATACGGGTTCTCGCGCTATCCCCTGAAAGGGAACGCGACCTATCTCTTCATCATCCTCACCACCCGGATGCTGCCCCCGATCGTGGTGATCATCCCGATCTTCCTCATGTTCCGGGTGAGCGGGCTGAGCGGCACCTACTTCGGGGTGATCCTCCTGTACACCGCGTTCAACCTGCCGTTCACGATCTGGATGATGAAGAGCTTCTTCGACGAGTTGTCCCCCGAGGTGGAGGACGCGGCCCGCCTCGACGGCAGCAACGGCTACCGGGTGTTCTTCCGGGTGTGCCTGCCCCAGGTCACGGCGGGGCTTGCGGCGACGGCGGTGTTCGGCCTCATCCTCACCTGGAACGAGTTCCTCTTCGCTCTGCTCCTCACCGGGGTGGAGACCCGCACCGTGCCGGTCGCGATGGCGCAGACCATCGGCGGCGACATCGGGGTGCGGTGGGGTCTCCTCGCGGCCATCGAGACCCTGTTCCTGATCCCCGTCGTGGTGGTGGTCTACGTCCTCCAGAACCATCTGCTGCGCGGGGTCACCTTCGGGACGATCCGGCGCTAGGCGCGGGACCGCGGGCGAGCAGAGCGGGCCATGTCCACCATCCGCCTTCGCAACGTCACCAAGCGCTTCGGCTCCCTGGTGGCGGTGCACCGGGCGAGCCTCGACGTGGAGGCGGGAGAGGTGCTGTGCCTGCTCGGCCCCTCGGGCTGCGGGAAGACGACGACCCTTCGCATGATCGCGGGCCTCGAGGAGGCGACCGAGGGCGACATCCTCATCGCGGAGCGGCGCGTCAACCACCTTCGCCCGTCGCAGCGCGACATCGCGATGGTGTTCCAGTTCTACGCCCTCTACCCGGTCCTCACCGTCGCCGAGAACCTCGCCTACCCGCTCCACTACGAGCGGGTCTCGAAGGCGGAGATCGAGGAACGGGTGAACCGGGTCGCATCGCTCCTCCATCTCGAGCCCGTGCTCCAGCGCACCCCCGGCCAGCTCGCGGAGGGGGAGAAGCAGCGGGCGGCGGTCGGGCGCGCGATCATCCGCGACCCGAACTGCTTCCTGTTCGACGAGCCGCTCAGCCGGCTCGACATCGAGCAGCGCCAAGTGATGCGGGGGCAGATCAAGGAGTTGCTCGCCGGGCTCAGCAAGGCGACCGTGATCGTCACCCACGACCAGCTCGAAGCGCTCACCATGGCCGACCGCATCGCGGTCATGCGCGAGGGGATCATCGAGCAGGTGGACACCCCCCATCGCATCTTCACCGAACCCGCCAACCTGTTCGTGGCCGGCTTCATCGGCACACCGCGCATGAACCTCGTCGAAGCGACCCTGACCGAGGCCGGCGAACATCGTTTCCGGTTCGACTTCGGGGGGCAACAGGTGCGGCTTCCGATCACCCGCCCCGGCCTCGCCGGGGGAAGCCGCGTCACCCTCGGGGTCCGCCCGCGGGCGTGCGAGTTCGTGTCCGAGCCGGGTGACGACACCATCTCGGGGCAGGTGGACCTCGTGGAACCGATGGGAGCGGAGACCCTCGTCCATCTCCTCCACGGCGAGCAGGACCTGCGGGTGGTAGTGGACCGGTCGATCCGCCTTGCGGTCGGGGAGCGGGCCCACCTCCGCTTCGAGACCGGCTCGGTGCACCTCTTTGACGAGAGCGGGCGCCGGGTGGAGCCCGCGCCATGAGCGAAGAGCCGAACGTGACCACCGCCGCCACCGCGCCGGCGAACCCGGCCGGGCCGCGACCGCGCACCGGGATGTCGGTCGCGACCGCCCGCACGATCGAGTGGTCGATCATCGCCCTTTGCCTCGCGTCCCTCGTCTTCGTGTTCCAGCCGGTGAGCCCCGCCCTCCACGCGCTCGGCATGGTGCTCGTGGTAGTGGGAGCGCTCGCCTTCAATCTGGTGCCGCTCTGCCGCCCCGGGCGCCCGGTGATGGGCCTCGTCCGGGTCACGGCGGTGATCGCGGTGATCCTGGCCGTCGCGATCGGGGTCGCGATCGGCACCGCCACCCTCTACGGCGACTACGTGCGGGCCACCGCGTGCCCGAACGAGAAGCCGGGCTCGCGCAACTGGGACCGCAAGCTCAAGTGCGAGCAGTCCCGCTGGCTCATCTGCGAACAGCTCGGGCCGGACTCGAAGCCCGCCCTCGTCGAATGGTGCGCGAAGGCGGAGTAGAGATTGGCCGCGTCATGAATTTGTCCTCGAAGCATCCGCGCGACACACCGGCTTTTCAACTGTTGGAGAAATAACCATGCCCAAGAAATCACCAGCCGACAAGCCGACCGTGTACGTCACGGAAAAGGGGGGGTTGTACGTCAAAGCCGATGAGTTGCTTCGCAGTAACACTGTGCGAGAGCAGATCGACAGCATGGCGAGAATTCCCGTCAAGAAGAGCTCCCCTGAAGGATCGAAGAACACCGGCCGCAAAGAACCATGAACTTGAACTCGTGATCGAGCATGTCCCATGAATCTTGGGTCACTTCTCATCCCTATTCTCGGGGGATACTGGTTCTTGACCCACCTTTACCTTACCCGCTTCGGCGCACTTCGGGACTCGGGTTATCACCTCTTCTTTCGGTCTGCATTCACGGGCCTGGCGCTAGCATTCGTTGCGCACATAATTATTCTCGGCCTGGAACACTACTTCCCCCGGATCGAGGATCTATGGAAACTCCACGTGCCATCCAGTTATTACGGCACTGCCATATTGAGCATCGCGCTGGGATTCCTGCTGCCATTCGCAATCAACCCGTTCTGCAGCCGAGAAAAGGCAGCCCAACGAGTAGCAAGAAACAGCGGTGACCTCATCGAGTTGATGATCGCGGAATCCCTTGAGCGCGAAATGCTTGTTGAACTCTCGCTAAAAAGCGGAAAATCTTACATTGGCTTTGCTCTCAAGAGCGAGATGGCGCAGCGTAGCGAATCCGACATCGCCCTCATCCCGATAGCCAGCGGCTATCGCAACAAGGACACTCAGGAACTGGAAATCACGACCAACTATGCGCCGGTGATACAGGAGTGCCTCGAAGACGGGTCGAAAGCCTCGGATCTGATCAATGAAGACTTTCGCGTCGTCATTCCGAGATCTGAAATTGTGTCCGCCCGCCTTTTCCTGCCGGAAGCTTATCAGCGTTTTCAAGAAACGTAGCGGGCGCGGATGGCACCTCGCGATCTCCTGCGGAGCGCGCCGCGACCGACGCTTGACGAGGTGCAGCGCGAGCCCGAGCTGGTGCTCGCGGCCAAGCGCACCCTGGACGAAGACCGGCCGCAGGGGAACGGGCGCTTCGTGCTCACCGGCTCGGCGAACCTGCTGCTCACGCACCGCATCTCCGAGACGCTCGCGGACCGCGCGACGTACGCGAATCTTTGGCCGCTGACTCGTCGGAGCACCTGGGGATGGGAACACCCGGGATCCGAACCGAACTCCTGGCGACGCCCGCCGACAAGCGGTAGCGGTTGGCAGCGGGGGGCCGGCTGCCCGGCGAAGCGGGGCTATTGTTGCGTTGTCGATTGGTGCGGCCTACCCTTTGGCGACGCGACTTGACGAGAGCGGCGCGAGACCGCTCCGGGACCCATAACCGTTCGAGGAGAGAGCCATGACCGATACGGTCTTCACCAACGTACAGATTCTCGATGGCTCGGGAGACGCCGCGGTCGCCGGCGAGGTCCGGGTGCAGGGCAACCGCATCAAGGACGTGGCGGCAAAGGTGGACCACGAGGGAGCGGAGGTCATCGACGGCGGCGGCGCCACCCTCATGCCGGGCCTCGTCGAAGCCCACGCCCACCCGTCGTTCACGAACACCACCACTCTCGAGGGCATGGGGGCGCTTCCGCCCGAAGAGCACACCCTCCTCACCATGCGCCACGCGAAGCTCCTCCTCGACCAGGGCTTCACGAGCCTGTGCTGCGCGGCGGCCGCCAAGCCCCGGCTCGACATCGTGATCCGCAACGCGATCGAGGCGGGCGAGATCCCGGGGCCGCGCATGCTCGCGGCCACCCCCGAGATGACCGTCTCCGGCGGTCTCGGCGACATCCGGCTGAGCCACATGCAGGACCGCCAGTGCTTCGAGATCATCTGCGACGGGCCGGATGAATTCCGCCGGGTATCCCGCCAGATGTGCCGCGAGGGGGTCGACACCCTCAAGATCAACCCCTCCGGCGACGAGTTCGTCCCGTGCGCCAAGGCGAACCAGACGGTGATGAACGACGAGGAGGTGGCGGCGGTCTGCGAGGTGGCGCGGTCGCGCGACAAGCGAGTCGCGGCCCACGCGCGGAGCGCGGAATCGGTCAAGATGTGCGTCCGGCACGGGGTAGAGATCGTCTATCACGCGACCCTCTGCGACGAGGAAGCGCGCGACATGCTGGAATCGGTGAAGGACACCGTCTTCGTCGCCCCGACCCTCGGGATCACCATCGCGACCCTGTTCGAGGCGTCGGATTGGGGGATCACGGAGGAGGTCGCGACCGGTCTCGGCTTGCGGCGCGAGCTCGAGATCGCAGTGGAGAACATGAAGGACCTCCAGAAGCGCGGCGTGCGGGTCCTCCCCGGCGGCGACTACGGCTTCGCGTGGAACCCGGTGGGCAACAACGCCCGCGACCTCGAGCACTTCGTGAACTACCTCGGCTTCACCCCCATGGAAGCGCTCGTCTCGGCCACGAAGCTGGGCGGCGAGATCATGATGAAGGGCGGCGAGCTGGGGCAGGTCCGGAAGGGCTACCTCGCCGACCTCCTGCTGGTGGACGGCGACCCGGTGCTGGACGTGAGCATCCTCCAGGACCAGAGCCGGCTGCTCGGCATCATGAAGGACGGCACCTTCCACAAGCGCCCGCCCTCCATGGTGGCGGCGCAGCAGGCGGCGGCCTAGGGCACACGGCCGGCGGGGCGGTTTCGGGCGGGCGGATCCGCGCCGCCCCTGCGGCCTCTCGACCGCTTCCGTCCGCGGCCGGACCGCGTTCGATGCCGCCTCCGCGAAGCGGCCGGCGCGGCGCGGAGGCCATCCACCGCCTCTACGTCTGCACGACCTGCGTCCGCGACCTCCGGCTCGCCCCGGGTGAGTCGAGCCGCGGACAGCGACTCGCCGACGAGGTGGAGCGGAGCCTGAACCGGGACGGCGACGGCAACCGCGACCCGCGCCTTCACTTCATCAAGGTGCCGTGCCTCAACGGGTGCCTGCGTCCGTGCAACGTGGCGCTCCGTGCCTCGGAAAAGTACAACCTGCGCTTCAGCCGGCTCGAGCCGGGAGATGCGGCGGCGGTGCTCGAGCTCGCGCGCACCTACCTCGACCACCCGACGGGCGACGTTCCGGAGGAAGCATGGCCGGAGGCGCTCCGCGGCAAGCGCACCGTGCGGACTCCTCCGCCCCACCTGCTGCTCGGGGGCTCCGGCACCGTGAGCTGAGCCGCCGCCCACCGGCGTCTCCCGCCCTCCCGGTGGCCCGGACCCGGACACCGCTCCGCCCCTTCGCGGAGGCCCGGTGCCCGGTTCGCCGCGGCGCCGAACCCGGAGCGGCCCCTCAAGCCGCTTCGGCATGCGGTCAGGACCATTTTCTTGTCGTGACCGAGTGCTGGCCGCGGGCGCGGAGCGGATTACGCTTCGCTCATCCGACCTGCCCGCCGACCCGGCCGCGCCAGCGCCCTCGCCCACCCCGCGCCGCGAACACCGCTCTTCGTCTCCGTGCGGCGCCTTTGCCGGAAAGGGGCCGAGCCGCGGGCTACGCTCCCTCGACGAGACGCCGGTACCGGGCGAAGAGAACGTCCCGACCCTCGACCCGTTCCGGGTCCGTGACGATGCACTCGACGGGGCACACCTCCACGCACTGGGAGGTCTCGTAGTGCCCGACGCACTCGGTGCACAGGCCGGGATCGATGACGTAGATCTCCTCGCCCATCGAGATCGCCCCGTTCGGGCACTCGGGCTCGCACACGTCGCAGTTGATGCACTCGCCGGTGATGAGGAGAGCCATGTTGGAGACCTCCCCGGCCCCGCGGCCGACAACCGCGTGGCCGGGGCCCCGGACGGGGCAGGTTGCCGGACGGAGAGTGTAGATCACTCGGGGCCGTTTCATGCCGTGGATCGGGCTGGCCAACAGGGCTCGCTTGTTGTCCGGCGACGGGTGAACCGCGCCTGTCCGGCAGATCATGATGACCGGCCAGCGTGGGAGAGTCCCGGCAAACCACGCCGACCGGTTGCTTTCCGCTTCGCGTTCGGCGAAGAATGACGGGATCGCGACCCCATGCCGACGCACCGCACGTTCGCCGGACGACGCGCGACCGCGCCCCAGGTCCCGGGTTCCGGGTCCCGCGAGCGGCGGGGGCATGCGCGTCGTGCGCCGTCCAATGGTTCCTCCCGCGGGAGACCATGCATTCAACCGAGGAGAGAAGCATGACCGACACCCCGAAGCAAGACAGCACGAGGATGAAGCGCCGGAGCTTCATGAAGAACGCCGCCGCGGGCGCCGCCGCCGGTGTCGCGAGCGGGGCGGTGGCCGCCCCCGCGATCGCGCAGAGCCGCCAGGAAATCGTGATGGTGACCACGTGGCCGCGGGACTTTCCCGGCCTCGGCACCGGTGCGCAACGCTTCGCCCAGCACCTCACCGACATGACCGACGGCCGTCTGCAGGTCCAGTACTTCGCGGCCGGCGAGCGGGTAGGGGCGTTCGACTCGTTCGATGCCGTCGCGTCCGGCAACGCCCACATCTATCACGGGGCCGAGTACTACTGGAAGGGCAAGCATCCCGCCTTCTCCTACTTCGCCTCCGTGCCGTTCGGGATGATCGCGGTCGAGTCGTCGGCCTGGATCCGCTGGATGGGCGGGCAGGCGCTCTGGGACGAGCTCGGAGCCGAGTTCGGGGTCAAGGGCCTGATGGCCGGGAACGGCGGGGTCCAGATGGGCGGATGGTTCAAGAAGGAGATCCACTCCGCGGATGACTTCAAGGGCCTCAAGTTCCGCATGCCGGGGCTCGGCGGCGACGTCCTCGCCAAGCTCGGCGCCTCCCCGGTCTCGCTCCCCGGCGGGCAGATCTACGAGAACCTGGTCTCCGGCGCCATCGACGGCACCGAGTGGGTGGGGCCGTGGAACGACAGCTTCCTCAAGTTCTACGAGGCGGCGAAGTTCTACTACTACCCGGGGATGCACGAGCCGGGGACGATCGTCAGCATCGGGGTCAACAAGTCGTGGTGGGACGGCCTGCCGAAGGCCGACCAGCTCATCATCGAGGCGGCCGCGACGGTGCTCCACGAGAACATGTATTCCGAGTACAACGCCAAGAACGGCGAGTTCCTCGCCAAGCTCGTCAACGAGCAGGGCGTCGAGCTCCGGAAGTTCAGCGACGACGTGGCCGACGCGTTCGGCGAAGCCGCCGAGGAAGTCTTCGAGGAGACGCGCGCGCACAGCGATCTCGCGAGGCGAATCGACGACAGCTACCGGCAGGCGCTCCGGACCGTCGGGTCGTGGCTGACGATCGCGGACGGCGAGTACGCGATTCAGCGCAACCGCGTGCTCGGCATCTGATCGGCCGGCGCCGTCATTGCCGCGGGCGCGGCGGCGAACGGGCCGCCGTGCCCTCCTGCTCGATTGAGCGGAGGCGGGCGCGACTCCGGCCGGCCCGGGCGCGTTCGCGCCGGGAGCGTGGGGGCACGAGCCGCCGTGGGGAGAACATGACCCGTCGTCCGGTCGGCGGACCTCCGGACCCGGGTACCGGACCCACGGCGGCCCCTGCCGGGCGCCGCACGAGGACGCGCCACGCGGGGCGGCCGTGCGAGTGAGCAGCTCCGACGAGCCGATGCCCTCCATCCTCGACGCCCACCCCGCCGCCACCGACCGCGCAGCCCGGATCCTCGCGGGGGCGGTGGTGTGCGTCACGGCCGCGTTCCTCACCAACTTCGGGCTGACGTTCATCGCGGGCTGGCCGGGGGTGCCGGCCCTCTTCGCGCACCTCGGTTGGCTCGGGGCGGCCCCCCCGGTGAGCGAGCTCGACGGGGGCGGGCAGGCGAGAGCCTGGGTCCAGCTTCTCCTCTACCTCGGACCGATCGCCGGCTTCGCGACGTGGGTGGGGCTCGACCGCGGAGGACGCACCCTCGAGAACGACGCCGGGGTCTGGTCGGCGCTCGCGGCGTGGATCGTCCGGGTCGGATTCTGGTCGGTGTTCCTCATCGGCCTTGCCGACGCGGCCGTCTCCTTCCTGCGGGTGGAGGAGCTCCTGCCCGCCCTCGTGGGCAAGGAGCTCACCACGAAGCTCGGCCTCTCCCGGTTCCGGGGGAGCTACATCCACGTTCCGCTCATGGGCACCGCCTGCATCATCGCTCTCTTCACCCGCTCCCTCTCCGTGGTGTGGCTCGCGCTCCTCATCGTGCTCGCCGAGTTCCTCATCGTGATCACCCGTTTCATCTACTCCTACGAGCAGGCGTTCATGGGGGATCTCGTGCGGTTCTGGTACGCGGCCCTCTTCCTCCTCGCGAGCGCGTACAGCCTCGTCGACGAGGGCCACGTGCGGGTGGACCTCTTCTACGCCCGCTTCAGCGCGCGGAGCAAGGCCCGGACCAACGCCCTCGGCTCCATGCTCCTCGGGATCCCCCTCTGCTGGGTCATCCTGTCCATGGGGCTGTGGACCAAGGGTTCGAGTCTCGCGAGCCCGCTCCTCAGCTTCGAGATCTCCCAGAGCGGGTTCGGGTTGTACGTCAAGTACCTGATGGCCGGTTTCCTCATCTTCTTCGCGGCTTCCATGGCCGCCCAGTTCGCGGCCTGTTTCCTGGAGAGCGTGGCCGTCCTGCGCCGGGGAGAGGCCCCCGAGACCGCGCCACCAGCCGAAGCCGCCGCCGAGACCACCCCCGCCGACTTCGCCACCGGCCCCCGTGCGGTCTGATCGGCGGCGCCTCCGCTGATGGAGCTCCTCTTCCTCGCCCTCCTCGTCGCGCTCATGGTGGGCGCCCTCATGTCGGGCTTCCCGGTCGGATTCGCCCTGCCCGGCTCCGCGATCGCATCCATCGCCATCGCGGCGCTCTGCGGCTGGCTCTTTGCGGGCGACACGGGCGCGTACTTCGCGCAGGGAGGCCCGATCGACTGGCTGACCGCCGGGGTCACCAACTTCCGAAGTCTCTACTGGGAGGTCGAACGCGACACCCTCATCGCGATCCCCCTCTTCATATTCATGGGCATCATGCTGCAGCGGTCCCGGATCGCGGAGGACCTGCTGGTCGCGATGGCTCAGCTCTTCGGGCCGATCCCGGGCGGGCTCGGGATCTCGGTCGTCTTCGTCGGCGCCCTGCTCGCCGCGACCACCGGCATCGTCGGGGCGACGGTGATCGCGATGGGGCTCATCTCCCTTCCCGCGATGCTGCGGAACAACTACTCGAAGCCGCTCGCCACGGGGACGATCTGCGCCTCCGGGACCCTCGGACAGATCATCCCGCCCTCGGTGGTGCTCATCATCCTCGCGGACCAGCTCGCGAGCGCGGCGGACATCGCGAGCACCTCGCGCAAGGCCGAATACCGCGAGGCGACGGGCGAGATCACGATGCCCTCGGAGTTCGACGTGGTCTCCGCGAGCGCCGGCGACATGTTCATGGGGGCATTCATCCCGGGGCTCATCCTCGTCGGGATCTACATGATCTACATCCTCGGGCAGGCCCTGCTCCGCCCGCACACCGCGCCCCCCGTCCCCTACGAGGGGAAGTACGACTGGAGCTTCGCCCTGCGGGTGCTGCTCGCCCTCGTGCCGCCCCTCACTCTCATCTTCGCGGTACTGGGCTCCATCATCACCGGCATCGCCACCGTGAACCAGGCAGGCGCGATCGGCGCCATCGGCGCCCTCATCATGGGCGGATACCGCCTCGGCGCGGGCCGGCGGAACGCGTTTCTCCCCGCGATCATCGCGGTGCTCTCGCTCGCCGAACTCCTCGTCGTGCTGAACCGCTACGACATCAACGTCAAGAACGTCACCGGCCCGGAGGACGTGCAGGGGATCGTGCTCGCCTCGGTCGGCACCGCGGGGCTGCTCGTCGCGATCCTGTGGAGCCTGTGGCGGGCGTACCGGATCGAAGAGACGCTGAAGGGCGTCATGATCGAGACCGCGAAGACCACCTCCATGGTGTTCATCATCCTCCTCGGGGCGGCCATGCTGACCTCCGCGTTCCGCGCATTCGGCGGCGAGGAGCTGGTCCGCGAATACCTGACGAGCCTCCCGGGCGGGTTCTGGACCCAGTTCGTGGTGGTGATGGCGGTCATCTTCTTCCTCGGGTTCTTCCTCGACTTCATCGAGATCGCGGTGGTGGTGGTCCCCATCGTGGCCCCCATCCTGCTCGCGGACCCGTCGGCGAACATCACCGCGGTGTGGCTCGGGGTGATGATCGGGATCAACATCCAGACCTCGTTCCTCACCCCGCCCTTCGGCTTCGCTCTCTTCTACCTCCGCGGGGTGGCGCCCGCCATCGTCAAGACCCTGCACATCTATCGCGGCGCGGCGGTGTTCATCTTCCTCCAGCTCATCGGCCTCGCCGTCGCGGGCGCGTTCCCGAGCCTCGTCAACTACCTGCCGAACAGGGTGTACCTGAGCTCGGAGACCGCGCCCCCGCCGATGAACCCGAAGCTCCAGCACTGCCTGGAGGAGCACGTGTTCGCCTACTACGACGCGAACGGCGGCGCGCTTCGGTCCGCCATCGACCGGGCCGCCGCCCTCGACACGAGCTACCTTCCGGCCGAGCTGCGCGAGCAGCTCGACGAGAGCTTCGCCGAGGCACGCTCGAGCATCGACCTCGCGGGCGAGGTTCGGGCCGCGGATGCCGCCGTCGAAGCGTACCTGCCCGCATACCGGCCCCTGCACGTCGACGTGCGCCGCAAGCAGGCGGAGATCCGGGATCTCGAGAGAGCGCTCGAACGGCTCGTCCAGGACCGCAGACGACTCGCCCGGGACGAGCGCGCGACCGACGCCGACCGGGCTTCGGTAGACCGGCGGATCGCGGAGGTCGAGGCACGAAAGGCCACGGTCGCGGCCGACATCCCCGCGGCCTGGGACGGAGCGAGGGCCCGCTACGTCGAGCTCGCGGACACCCGGGCAAAGGCCCGGCGCGCCTACCGGCACAACGCCGACAGCGCCTACACCACCATCGCGGACTTCCGGGCGGTGGCCACGGACGCGGCGGCCCTTGCGGAGCTCGGGCCGGCCCTCGAAGCGCTCGAGAGCGTGCTCGCGAACACGTCGCCGGAGGAGGCCATGGAGGCCATCAAGCTCTCCTCGCGCGCGCTCGGCAAGGTCGCCGGCAGCAGCAGGATCCGGTCGCAGCTCTCGAAGGCGCGGCGGGCCCTGCGGGGCGGTTCGCCGGACCGTGAGAAGGCGGCCGGGTTCATCGCCGAAGCGCGCGCGCTCCATGCCGCGGAGGTGGCCTGGCGCACCCGCGCAGCCAAGGAACTGCTGGCCGGGCTCGACGACTACGCCGCCGCCATTCGGCACAGCATCGGACTTCGGGTGCAGGAGCGCCTGCGGAAGGACCAGGTCCCCGAGATCGCGGCCTGCCAGTCGGTGCACCGCGACATTTCCCTCCATTTCTGACCGCCCCGGGTAGGGCATGGGCACGGCGGCGCCGCACGACGTGCGGTTGCGAGTCTCGGAGCCATGAAGCCGCCTTGATCGAGACGCGCACCGCGGACGCGCAGGGTCATCCCACGCCACGGTTCCGGATGGAAACGAGGGGCCGGGACAGGGCTCGCCGCGCGCGATTCGGACCCGATCGGACCGATCGGCTGCATCCACGCGGCCCGCAGGACCCCCCGAGGGCACGAACGAATGAGGGCGCTCCGGCCAACCCGGTGCGGATGAGCGGCCAGCCCGGGAAAGTCCCGCGCAGACGCGAACGGCAGATTGTCTTTCTGCGAGCCACTCGTCAAACTACGGGTCAGGAGCGCGGGATCGCGTCCCGTGGGAACTGCACATTCGCCATGAGGAATCGCGCCATGAAGAAAGAGCTTCTTATCGGTGCGGCGGCGGTACTCGCCGCAAGCGCGTGGTCGGCCTCCGCCGTCGCCGGTCGCGCCGACGACACGATGAACTGGGCGACCGACCGCGAGGTGGCGGTCGTCGATCCCTATTACAACAACGTCCGCGAGCTGGTCGTCATGGGCCATCTCGGCTGGGACGGCCTGATGTTCCGGAACCTCGACACCGGCGAGTTCGAGCCCCTGCTCGCCACCGCCTGGTCCTGGGTGGACAACGTCACCCTGGACGTCGAGCTTCGCGAAGGGGTGACCTTCCACGACGGCTCGACCTTCGGACCGGAGGATGTCGTCTACACCATCAACCACGTCTCGCATCCGGACAGCGGCGTCCTGTCCTCGCGCATCGTGAGCTGGATGAAGCGCGCGGAGGCCCTCGGCCCGAACACGGTGCGCATCCACCTCCACGGGCCGTTTCCGGCCGCCTTCGCCTATCTCTCGAATGCGGTGTTCATGGTTCCCGAAGGGCATTACGACGACGCCCCGACGACGGCCGACGGCAAGAAGGACTACGGCGCGGTCGCCCCGATCGGCACCGGGCCCTACCGGTTCGTGGAGTCCAAGCCCGGCGAGTACGTGCTGTGGACCAAGAACGCGGACTATTTCGAAGGCAGCCCGAAGGGCAAGCCCGCCATCGCCAACATCCGGTTCCGCACCATCAAGGAAATGAACACGCAGATCGCGGAGCTCCTGACCGGAGGGCTCGACTGGATCTGGGACGTCCCGAAGGATCAGGCCGAGCGGCTCGCCGACATGGGCTCGGTGACCGTCGAGAACGCCAAGACCATGCGGGTCTCCTACCTCGCGTTCGATGTGGACGGCGACTCCGGTCAGACCTTCTTCACCGACAAGCGGGTCCGGGAGGCGGTCGCCCGCGCGATCGACCGCGCGGCACTCACCCGGAACATGGTCGGGCCCGCCTCGGTGGTCATCCACTCGGCCTGCCATCCGGACCAGTTCGCGTGCACCCAGGACGTGCCGCGGTGGGACTACGACCCCGAGCGGGCGAAGCAGCTCCTCGCCGAGGCCGGCTATCCGGACGGGTTCGAGTTCGACATCTATGCCTACCGGCAACGCGAGTACACCGAGGCGGTGATCGGCGATCTCGCCAAGGTGGGGGTCAAGGCCAAGCTCAACTACATGCAGTACCGCGCGCTCCGGGACCTCGTGTGGAAGGGCGAAACCCCGATCAACCACATGACGTGGGGCTCGTACTCGATTCCCGACGTGTCGGCGATCACGAGCCACTTCTTCTCCGGCGGGCGGGACGATCCGGCGAAGGATGAAGAGGTGATCGCGTGGCTCGCCGAGGGGGATGCCTCGACCGATCCGGAGATCCGCAAGGCGGCCTACCGGAAGGCGCTCGCCAGGATCTCGGGTGAGCTCTACTGGCTGCCGATGTTCTCGTACGCCAAGTACTACGCGTACTCGAAGGACCTCGACTTCAGCGCGACCTCGGACGAGATCCCGCGCTTCTACGCCACGAAGTGGAAGTGAGCCCGCCCGCCGGCCAGCCCGAAAAAATCACCGACTTTCGTCGCGAGGGCGCCAAGATGTCCCACGGTCTCACGGAGGAACGGGCCGCACGGACCGAAAGAGCGCGCGCGCGGCTGAAGGCGTAGTCGACACTGGCTTGACACTGGCGCGTGTGCGCGGTCGAAGCGGCTTGAGGGAGTACGTCCCGCGACCGCGAGCGGATGGGCGGCCGCAGCGGGAAGTCGGGGATTTTTTCGGGCGAGAACCAACCTGGACGACGGCGGCCGCCCCGACCGGCCCCTCCCCGGACGGGGCACCGCCCACACCCCGCGGCGTTGACCGCCGCGCCGAGCGGAGGCGGAGCCCGGCGCCATGCTGGCCTACCTGTTGAAGCGTCTCGGCATCGCGATCCTCGTGGCGTTGACCGTCTCGATCGTCACCTTCTCCATGATCTACCTGTCGGGGGACCCCGCGGTAGCCCTCGCCGGCGAGAGCGCGACGGAGGAGGACATCGAGAACATCCGCCGGTTCTACGGATATGACCGGCCGATCCCGGTCCAGTACCTGAGCTGGCTGGGGCGGGCCGTGCAGGGCGACTTCGGTCAGTCGCACTACCTCAAGGAGCCCGTCGCCGTCGTCATCTTCGAGCGGCTGCCGACGACGATGCTGCTCGGCTTCTCGGCCCTCGTCTTCGCCCTCGCGCTCTCGGTCCCCCTCGGGGTGCTCGCCGCGATCCGCCCGAACAGCCTCATCGACCGCGCGGCCCTGACCCTCGCGGTGGTGGGACAGGCGATGCCGAGCTTCTGGTTCGCATTGACCCTCATGCTCTGGCTCGGCATCTACTGGCGGCTGCTCCCGATTACCGGGAGCGCCTCCTGGGCGAACTTCGTGATGCCGTCGATCGCGCTCGGCTACTACGTGACGCCGGCCGTGATGCGGCTGACCCGGGCCGGCATGCTCGAGGTGCTCGCGGAGGACTACATCCGCACCGCCCGCGCCAAGGGCCTGCGGCCGATGAAGGTCCTGTTCAAGCACGCCCTGCGAAACGCCATCATCCCGGTCGTCGCCCTCGCCGCCGTGCAGTTCGGGTTCATGCTCGGCGGCTCCATCGTCATCGAGACCATCTTCGCCATCAACGGCCTCGGCTTCCTCGCCTGGGAATCGATCCAGCGCGCGGACCTGCCGATGATGCAGGCGATCGTGCTGGTGCTGAGCGTGTTCTACATCCTCCTCACCTTCCTTGCCGACATGTTGAACGCCTGGCTGGACCCGCGGATCCGGGTGGTCTGAGGGGACCGCGGGGGAGAACATGGACAAGACCGCTCCCGCCGTCTCCCTCCCGACCCCGGAGCCCTCGCCGGCGGCGCTCCTCCGGCGGCGGATTTTCGGGCACGCGGGGCTCGTCATCGGGGCGGCGGTGCTGGCCGTGATCGTGCTGATGGCCCTCGCCGCACCCTGGATTGCCCCCCACGACCCCTACGACCAGGTGCTTGACCGGAAGCTGATTCCGCCGGTCTGGTCGGACGGAGCCAAGGCGACCTGGACCCATCCCCTCGGCACCGACCACTTCGGGCGCGACTACCTCTCGCGTCTCATCTGGGGGGCGCGCATCTCCCTCGTCATCGGGCTCTCCGCGATGCTGATCTCCGGGATTGTCGGCACCGTGCTCGGGGTGCTCGCGGGGTTCTTCGGGGGGCGGGTCGACATGGTCGCCAACTTCCTCATCACCACCCGGCTCTCGATGCCGGTGGTCCTGGTCGCGATCGCGGTGGTGAGCCTCGTCGGATCCTCCCTCACGGTGGTGATCTGGGTGCTCGGCCTGCTCATCTGGGACCGTTTCGCGGTCGTGATGCGAAGCGCGACCATGCAGGTCCGCAACCTCGACTTCGTGGCCGCGGCCCAGGCGCTCGGCTGCTCGACGTCGCGCATCGTGTTCACCGAGATCCTCCCCAACATCGCCAATCACCTGATCGTGGTCGCCACGGTGGAAATGGCGCACGCGATCCTCCTCGAGGCCGCGCTCTCCTTTCTCGGGCTCGGCGTCCAGCCGCCCGAGCCGAGCTGGGGGCTCATGATCTCCGAGGCGAAGGGCCTCATGTTCTTCGACGGATGGCTCATCGCGATCCCCGGGACGGCGCTCTTCGCTCTGGTGCTCTCCATCAACCTGCTCGGCGACGGGGTGCGCGACGTCACCGCCCCGGACGGCGGATAGCGGCGTACCGGAGCGCGATCGATGGCCGCCGCACCGATCCTCGAGGTCGAGAGCCTCAGCGTCTCCATCCCGGTGCCCGCCGGAACCCTTCACCCCGTGCAGGAGGTCGGCTTCCGGGTGACGCGGGGACACACCCTCGCCATCGTCGGCGAGTCGGGGTGCGGAAAGTCCCTCACCTCGCTCGCCCTCATGAACCTGCTGCCGCCGCGGGCCGAGCGCACCGCCGGCCGGCTCGCGCTCGAAGGCCAGGACCTGCTCGGGCTGTCGGAGCGGGAGATGTCGGACATCCGGGGGAACCGGATGAGCATGATCTTCCAGGAACCCATGACCTCGCTGAACCCCGCCTACACCGTCGGCGACCAGCTCGTCGAAGCCGAGCGGCGCCACCGGCGGACGAGGGCGGCGGCGGCCCGGGAACGGGCGGTGTGGCTGCTCGAGAAAGTGGGCATCACCGGGGCGGAGGGGCGGTTGCGGCAGTATCCGCACCAGCTCTCCGGCGGGCTCCGGCAACGGGTGATGATCGCGATGGCCCTGATGTGCGAGCCCGAGCTCATCATCGCGGACGAGCCGACCACCGCCCTCGACGTCACCATCCAGGCGCAGATCCTGCACCTCCTCGCCGATCTGCAGCGGGAGTTCGAGACGGGGCTGATCCTGATTACCCACGACCTCGGGGTGGTCGCCCGGCTCTGCGACCGGGTGGCGGTCATGTACGCGGGCCAGATCGTCGAGGAGGGCACCGCGCACCAGATCTTCCGGACCCCCGCCCACCCCTACACGCGGGGGCTCCTCGAGTGCATCCCGATCCCCGGGAAGACTCGCCGCGGGGCGCACCTCGGCACGATTCCGGGCATCGTGCCGTCGCTCGTCGGCAGCATGCAGGGCTGTCATTTCGCCGACCGCTGCCCGCAGGAGAGCGCGGCCTGCCGGGCCGGGCCGATCGCCTTTCGTGACGGGCCGGAGCCGGGGCATCGCTACCGGTGCATCCTTCCTCCGGGGAGGGCCGGCGGGGGCGGTCCGGAGCCGGCCCGATGAGCGGGGCGGCCCTCGTCGAGGCCCGGGAGGTCAGTTGCGCCTTCATGGTCTCGGGCGGCTTCATGAAGCGCAAGCGCCGGCTGCGGGCGGTGAGCCGCGTCAGCCTGCGGATCGGGCCGGGCGAGGTGATGGCCCTGGTCGGCGAGTCCGGCTGCGGCAAGACGACGCTCGCGAAGATGATGATGGGCCTCATCGCGCCGAGCGAGGGAACGATCGAGATCGGCGGGCGGCCGATCGCCTCCCTGACCCGCATGGAGATCGCGCGCAGCGTGCAGCCGATCTTCCAGGACCCCTACTCCTCGCTCAACCCGCGCCGCTCGGTGGGTTCCATCGTGACCCAGCCGCTCAGGGTGCAGAGCGACCCGGAGCCGGGCACCTGGCGGCGCCGGGCCGAGGAGATGATGGAGCTCGTGGGGCTCCCGCGGCGACTCTTCAATCACTACCCAGGCCAGTTGTCCGGCGGGCAACGGCAGCGGGTCGCGATCGCCCGCGCGCTCGTCAACCGCCCGCTAATGGTCATCTGCGACGAGCCGACCTCGGCTCTCGACGTGTCCGTGCAGTCGCAGATCCTGAACCTCATGCAGGATCTGCGTTCCGAACTCGGGCTGACCTACCTGCTGATCAGCCACAACCTCGCGGCCGTCGAGCACATGGCGTCGCGGGTCGCGGTCATGTACCTCGGCCGCATCGTCGAGGAAGCGGAGACCGGAAGCCTCTTCGACTCTCCCCGCCACCCGTACTCGGAAGCCCTGCTCGGGTCGGTGCTCACCCCGGATCCGGCCCTCGGAATTCCCGACACCCACCTCGGAGCGAGCTATCCGGACCCGCTGGACGTGCCGCCGGGATGCTCGTTCCACCCCCGTTGCGCGAAGTCGATGCCGGGCTGCTCGGTCCGGGCGCCGCGCCGCGTCCCGGTGCCGGGAGGGGGTGCCGTGGCCTGCCATCTCCACGACGATGGAGCCGCAACCGATCCCGTGCCGTGAGCGCGCCGTTCCGAAGCGCGGAACGACATCGGGTGTCCGCTCGCTCCGATGCAGGCATCGGGCGCGGACCCGTCGAATGAACGATCGATCGTCGGTCGAGACCGGATCCGGTGGGTCCGAAGCATCACGATCCTCTCCCGATGATGCCCCGTTCCCGACCCCTTCAGGCTCACCTCACGTCGGATCAGGCGCCCCCCTTCAGGCTCAGGTGTCATTTGGACAAGGCTTCGGGTACTGATCCTTCCATTACCGTTCTAGAATGCCTCCCCGAACCACACTTACGGGGCCATTCCACAACCGCCCGCCGCCTTGGCCGCGGACCATGGAACGTGCGCCACCCGGAGAAAGACCATGAACCAGACAGCAAGACCCCGTGCCCGGAAGCTCGCCGCCGGGCTCCTCATCGCCGCTCTCGGCCCCGCCCTGGCCCTGTCGGGCTGCACCACCATGAGCGAGAACGAGACGGCCGGCACCATCATCGGCGGGGTTGCCGGCGCGGTCGTCGGAAACCGGTTCGGCAAGGGGTCCGGCAGGACTGCGGCCACCGCGCTCGGGGCGGTCATCGGCGCGACCGCCGGACGCAACGTCGGCCGGTCCCTCGACACGACGTCGCGCCAGCGAGCTGGCGCGGCCGCCCACGAAGCCCTCGAGACCGCCGACGTCGGAGAGCCGATCAGGTGGGAAAACCCGGACAACGTGGACGGTCCGGCGTACGGATCGGCCACGGTCACCCGCCAGGGGGCCGACAGCGAAGGCCGCACGTGCCGCGAGTTCCAGCAGACCGTGATCATCGGGGGCCGGGAGGAACAGTCCTACGGGACCGCCTGCCGCGACGATAACGGAGACTGGAAGATCGTCTCCTCCTGACCCGCCGCCTGCCGGCCCCGCCCGGGAAGTCCGGCGTCGGCCGGACTCCCCGCCCCCGGGGTTCCTGCAAGCCGTTCCTGCAAACCTTCGCGGAGGGCAGGGAAGCCCGTGCCGAGGATGGAGCGGAGCTGCGACTACGCGAGCTACCGCCCGGGGAACCACGCGTTCGGCCCGAGGCTCGAGTGGCAGCGGAACGTGTGGCACATCCCCGAATTCGCGGAGAAGTCCTCCCGACCGGAACGCAACCACCGGGATCGCGAAGGGTCCGCCTCTCGGCCGGGAGTACTTCCGTGCGCTCGCGAAGCGGCGGTGAACGCCGGCCACCTACGGACCGACCCTTCCGCGCAGGTCCGTCAACCCCTGCGCCGACTGCCGAGGGTGGCGAGCTTGTTGCCGAAGGCCTTCGCCACGAGCGGGTCCACGAAGGGGCTCGGGTCGCCATTCATCATCGCGATCTCGCGCACGAGGGTCGAGGACACGTATCCGAACATCTCGTCGGCGGGAAGAAACAGGGTCTCGAGGTCTTCGAACATCTTGTGGTTCATGTTGGCGAGCTGAAGCTCGTACTCGAAGTCGGAAACCGCACGCAGCCCCCTCACCACGATGTGAGCCTTTCTGCGCGCCGCGAAGTGCACCAGAAGCCCCTCGAACGATTCGACGGCCACGTTGTCGAACTTCTCCAGCACATCGGAGGCGAGCCCGACCCGCTCCCCCAGGGAGAAGCACGGGTTCTTGCCGGCGCTCGCGGCGACCGCGACGATGACCCGGTCGAACAGGCGCGAAGCGCGCTGGATGAGATCGGTATGGCCGTTGTGGATGGGATCGAACGTGCCGGGATATACCGCCACCTTTTCCATGATGCTGAAGGGTCCTTGCGCGCCGGGGGATCTGCCTCAATCACGGGCAGCGAGATAATAGCGCACGTCCCCGGCCCGGCCGGACTTGAGGAGGGTCCACCCGGCCGGGAGATCGGGGGGGGGCCGGCGGCGCGCGACCTCGAACCAGACCCGGGCGGCCGGGGCCAGCCAGCCGTGCTCCGCGAGACGGGAGGCGGCCTCGCGGTGTACTTCGAGATGCCGCGGCGGGTCGACGAACACGATGTCGAAAAGGGCGGTGCCGGCGCCGGCGCGAGGGCGGGCGAGCCAGTCGAGGGCGTCCGCCTCGACCACGTTGACACCTTGCGCCGCGCCAAGCCGCTCGCATTCGTCGCGGAGCCGGGCGCACACCACCCGGCTGCGGTCCACGAGCACCGCGTGGTCGGCGCCCCGGGAGACCGCCTCGAAGCCGAGCGCGCCGCTTCCCGCGAAGAGGTCGAGGCACCGTGCTCCGGGCAAGTCGGGAGCGAGCCAGTTGAACAGGGTCTCGCGCACCCGGTCGGGGGTAGGACGCACGTCGGGTTCGTCCTCGACGACGAGCCGGCGCCCGCGCCAGTGTCCCGCGATGATCCGCACGCGACCGACCGCCATTCTTCGCCTACACTTCCCGCCCTGCTTCGATGCCCGCCCCGGTCACCGGACCCGTGGCGCTCATCCGACCCGCTGCGACCGATCGACCCCGCCCGCTCAGCCGAACTGCCGCGATCATGCCGACCACGACCACCCGCGACGATCGCCCTGCCGTCGCCTCCCGACCCGGAATCTTCGGCCGCCTTCGCGCTGCCCTGCGGCGGACCCGGGAGAACCTCTCGAGCGGGCTCGCGGAACTGTTCTCCCGAGGGCGGAAGATCGATGCCGCGCTCATTGACGAGGTGGAAGAGCTCCTCCTCGGAGCCGATGTCGGGGTGGACCTGACGGAGCGCATAGTGGCCGACCTCCGTGATCGGCTCAAGCGGCGGCGGCTCGCGGACGGGACGGCGGTGCTCGATGCGTTGCGCGAGCACATGGTGCGGGCACTCGAGCCGCTGGCCTTCCGTTGCGAGATCGCCCCCCCCTCGTCACTGGAGCGGCCCTTCGTGGTACTGGTGGTCGGCGTGAACGGCGTCGGGAAGACGACCACCGCCGGCAAGCTCGCGCACCGGTTCGGCGAGGACGGATACTCGGTGATGCTGGCGGCGGGCGACACGTTCCGCGCCGCCGCGATCGACCAGATCAAGGTCTGGGGGGAGCGCAACCGCGTCCCGGTCATCGCTCAGCGGCCGGGGGCGGACTCGGCCGCGGTGGTCTTCGACGCCCTGCAAGCGGCGACCGCCCGGTCCGCAAACGTCCTTATCGCCGACACCGCGGGCCGGCTGCACACCAAGACGGGGCTCATGGAGGAGCTCGCGAAGGTGCGCCGGGTGCTCGGCCGGATCGACCCCGCCGCCCCCCACGAGACGCTTCTGGTGCTCGACGCGACCACCGGACAGAACGGGCTCGTCCAGGCGCGCCGGTTCACCGAGGCGGTTCAGGTGAGCGGGCTCGCGGTCACCAAGCTCGACGGCACCGCGCGGGGTGGGGTGCTCTTCGCGATCGCCCGGGAGCTTGCCATCCCCATCCGGTACATCGGGGTCGGAGAAGGCATCGACGACCTCCGGGACTTCGTCGCGGCCGACTTCGTGGACGCCCTCCTCGCCCGCGCCCCGGGCGAGGACTGACGAGGCTTCGCCTCGGACCGACGAGGCATGTGGTGCGCCTTCGGACAAGCCGCGCAAAACTCGACTCGACTGTAAGGACGACGGCGCCTCGGAGAGTCTGGGCGCGTCGCGGCGCCCCGGCGGTGCCCGCTATACCGTAGGGTGCTGCCCAGGGCGCGTTCACACTAATGGGTCTGAAGATCTCAAGTTTTCGGGTTCAAAATGCCTGTGGAATCAAGCGATGGATTCCCGCCCCCGTTTTCACGAGGGCGGGAATCCACTTCTGCCAACGAACCCCGAAACTCGATCTCCATTAGACCCATCAGTGTGAACACGCCCTAATCACTCGTTTCTCCCTGCATGTCCGAACGCTGGCTCTTCGGCTACGGCTCTCTCATCTGGCGTCCCGACTTCCCGCACCACGAGGCGCGGGTCGCGCGGGTGGATGGGTGGGTGCGGCGGTTCTGGCAGGGTTCGCACGACCACCGGGGCGTGCCCGACGCGCCGGGTCGGGTGGTCACCCTGGTGCCCGAGCCGGACGGTCATGTCGAGGGACTTGCATTCCGGACGGACGACGACGCGAATATCTTCGAGCGCCTGGACCACCGCGAGAAGAACGGCTACGGGCTGACGGACGTCCGGCTTCGATTCCGCGACGGCAGTGAGACCGAGGGCTGCGTCTATATCGCGCCACGGGACAACCATGCCTTCCTCGGCCCGGCGTCCCTCGAGGCGATGGCCGCCCAGATTGCACGGTGCGCCGGCCCGAGCGGGACGAACCTCGACTACGTGCTCCGCCTCGCGGAGGCGCTTCGCACGCACGCCATCGACGACCCTCACGTCTTCGAGCTCGAACACCGCGTGCGGGGCACCTCGCCCGATCGCTGCTGACCGGAGGGCGTGGGCGCGAGTCGGCTTTCGGACTGCCGGCGTTGCTCCCCTGCCCTGCGGCGGGCCGAGGCTGACGCTGGCACTCTCTCCCGGAGAGTGCTAAACTTCGCCCACGCACTCACCAAAGGCACTTCAACGCCATGGGCAATGCACTGGAACGTTCGCTCGCAGTCCCGTCGGGGGGCGGCCTCGAGGCGTATCTCCAGGCGGTGCACACCATCCCCCTGCTCTCCGAGGACGAGGAGCGCCAGCTCGCCGAGCAATACCGCGACCACGAGGACCTGGATGCAGCCCGGCGCCTGGTCCTTTCACATCTTCGCTTCGTCGCCCGCGTCGCACGCGGGTACTCCGGCTACGGCCTGCCGCAGGCCGACCTCATCCAGGAAGGCAACGTCGGGCTCATGAAGGCGGTCAAGCGCTTCGATCCGACGCTCGGCGTCCGGCTCGTCTCCTTCGCGGTCCACTGGATCCGGGCCGAGATCCACGAATACATCCTGCGCAACTGGCGGATCGTCAAGGTCGCGACTACCAAGGCCCAGCGCAAGCTCTTCTTCAATCTGCGCAGCGCGAAGAAGCGCCTCGGCTGGATGAACCACCAGGAAGTGGAGGCGGTCGCGGCGGACCTCGGCGTGCCCTCGCGCACCGTGCTCGAGATGGAGCAGCGGCTGCACGCCCGCGACGCCTCCTTCGACCTTCCGGTGGGCGCGGACGACGATCTGCCCGCTCCGTCCGGATGGATCGAGGATCGCCGCTTCGAGCCGGAGCAGCAGGTGGAGGCGGAAGAGTGGGAGGCGAGCTCGACCCGTTCGCTCTACGAAGCCCTGGAGACCCTCGACGACCGCAGCCGGTCCATCTTGACCCGGCGGTGGCTCGCGGAGGAGAAGGCCACCCTTCAGGAGCTCGCCGACGAGTACGGCGTGTCAGCGGAGCGGATCCGGCAGATCGAGAAGAATGCCATGAAGAAGCTGCGGGGCCGGATCGAAGCCTGAGCCCCGCTCCGCGCCCATCCGTTCACGCCGCGCTCCCGGACGGACGCGCCGGGACCGGATCGGGCCGCCGGGGCCGGGCCGGATCGACGGGCCGGTCGGTCAAGTCGCTTCCGGCTCCCTCGCGGGCAGGGGGCGGCCGGAACGCGGGCCTGCCCGCGGCCGAGGACGCAAGGCCCGGCAGGGGCGAAACCACCTTGGGGGCATCGCGCACGGCGCTTGCGGCCACCGCCCCGATGACATAGAAAGGGGCGGTCTCTCCGGGGGCCTCACCCATGGCCGGCACCGCTCGCGACATCGCCATGAAGGGCGGCGGGTACTACTCCCGCGCGACGATCGGCGCCAAGCACGTGATCGACGGCGCCACCCCCCTCATCCTCGACAGCCTCGAAGAAATGAGCCCGCCCGACGACGGCTCGATCTTCACGATGTCCGACATGGGCTGCGCCGACGCCGGCACGTCGATGACGATGGTGGGCACGGTGCTGAAGGACGTGCGGCGGCGCGTCCCGTCCCGGCCAATCCAGATGGTCTACACCGACCTCCCCCGCAACGACTTCAGCCAGGTCTTCCACAACGTCCTCGGACTGGCCGACATCGCTTCGTACTTCGACGAGATCGACAACCTCTACGTCTTCGCCTCGGGGACCTCGTTCCATCGCCGCATGCTCCCTCCCGGCACCCTCCATCTCGGATTCTCGGCCACCGCGTCGCACTATCTGAGCGAGAAGTCGGCGAAGATCCGCAACCATGTCCACATGGTCGGGGCGGCAGGCGCGGAGCGCGACGCTTTCACCGAGCAGGGGCGCCGCGACTGGGAGGCGATGCTGCTCAACCGGGCGTGCGAGCTCGCTCCCGGAGGGCGCCTCGCCCTGTTCAACTTCGGGATCGACGAAGAGGGGCGCCATCTCGGCAACACCGGCGGGATCAGCATGTTCGACACCTTCAACGAGCTCTGGAGGGAGCTTCGTGACGAGGGGTCCCTCACCGCGGACGAGTACGCCGATACCAACTTCCCCCAGCACTACCGCACGGTGGAGGAGTTCACCCGGCCGTTCCGGGAACCGGAAAACCCCGTGCACCGCGCGGGGCTGCGGCTCGATCACGCGGAGACGCGGGTGGTACGGTGCCCGTTCGCGGCCCACTTCGAGGAGCACGGCGATCCGGCAAGGTTCGCCCACGAGTACATCCCGACCCTTCGCTCATGGAGCGAGACGACTTTCGCGAGCGGGCTCTCGCCCGACCGGCCGCCGGAGGAACGCGCGGCCATCCTCGACCGCTTCTACGATCGCTACGAGAGGCGAGTCCGCGAGGCGCCGCACGGCCACGCCATGGATTACGTCCACTGCTACCTCATCGCGTCGAAGGTCCGGGCCTGAGCGTCTGGCCACCGGCACCCCCCATTTCACCGCCGCCCATGCGGCCGCGGTACGGCCCGACGTGGCCACTCCGGGTCACGGACTACTACGAGGGCGAGACTAGGGGCTGGCGGCAGCGTGGGCCGGAACGGAAGGATCAGTCCGCCGCCGGTGGCCTCAGCAACCACTCATGGGCAGCCTGTACTTCCGTGCCGGCGGGCAACCCGGCCGGAACGCCGTCGCGCGTCAGTGTCAGCAATCGCTTGCAGGCGCGCGGATACCGTTCGCCCGCCGCGGCGAGCGCGCGGAGCTCTCTTGCAGCGGTGGTCGGGTCCGACAGGTCGGCGGACACCTGTATGAGCTCCAGGTCACCCCCCGCGTCACGGGTGAGAAAGTCGACCTCGTAACCTTCGGGGGTCCGCACATAGGTCACGTCGAATCGCCGGCGCTCCAACTCCACCAGGACCGCCGTCTCCAGCGCATGACCAAGATTCGCTCGTCCGGTGCGATCGAACACGGGGATCAGCCCCGGATCGACGGGATATGCCTTGCGCGGATTCACCATGCGCTGGCGTTCCGACTTCGATTCCATCCACACGAGCCGCACGAGAAAGCAGTCCTCGAGGTGCGCGAGGAGTTGATGCAGGGTGTCTTTCCCGACCGCGATGCCTTGCGACCTGAGCGCCGCGTGGAACTTCTCGATGCTGAACGACGACCCCGCGTTTCCGAGCAAGTGTCGTACCAGCCAGCGCAGCCCCGCCACATTGCGAACGCCGTGGCGCTCGATCACATCGCGCAGCACCGCCACATCGACATAGTCTCGAAGAAGCTGATGCCGCGATGCCGCGTCGAGCCCCTGCGCTTCCGGAAAGCCCCCGCTCCCGAGCCAGTCCAGGAGGGCACGCTCCATGCGCGAGCGCTCGCGGCCCGTCAGGAAGGCTGGGTCGTCCGGAACGGGCAGTCCCTGGTGGCGGAGGGCCTCCTCGAATCCGAAGGGGTGGATCAGCACCTGCCACGCCCGGCCTCGAAGCGCGGTCGCGATCTCTCGCGACAACAACGCGGCCGAAGACCCGGTGATGAACACCTCGGTTCGTTCGTCGTCGAGGAGACGCCGGACGAATCGTTCCCACCCGGGGATGACCTGGATCTCGTCGAAGCACCAAGTCACCGTCGCGGCGTCGCTGGCGTCCGGGAACCGGCGGTAGTATTCGTCCACCAGCATCCCGAGGTGCGCCGCTTCGAGGCCCGCGAGGCGCTCGTCCTCGAAAAAGAGGCAGGGCAGCCGCTCCCTGGAGACCCCCTGGTCGATACGCTCGCGGCGGAGCTGATGCAGGAAGGTGGTCTTGCCGGCCCGACGTATGCCGACCACCGCCGTCGCCTTGCCGGGCAACTGCACCCTGCCGAAAACGCGCCGGCGCGTAAGGGGAGGCGGAGGCTTGCGTACGGAGTCGGCGAGCTGTTCGCTGAGGACCTCTCTCAAACGAGGGAGTGGTGTTCCCACCATCGGCCCTATTCTCCTTATTTGAAGGAGAATATAGAGGAAATTTCTCCCTTTCGGAAGGAGAAAATTACCGGCATCGACTCGATGTCACGGAATGAGGAGCCCCGAGGGCTCCGACGGCCCGGGCGCGCGATTGCGCGAACGTCATATGGCCGGACCATAGCCCCGGGATGGGAACACGCCCGACTCAGTCCGGTCGAGGGCCTCGGGCACCGCCCCGTCGTGTGCTCATGCGCACCGTCTATCCGTTGGTGCGAGACGCCCGCGAGCAGCTTCGTGCCCTGGACGAAGGGCCGACGTGGCGAAGCGAGGGCGACCCGGCGCCGTGAACGGCCAACCGGCTGCGAAGCCTTTGGGAGTGTCTTCGCACCGTACCGGAGTTCCGGGGCGCGCGCGGGCGGCGCTACCCGCTGGCCACGATCCTCGCGATTGCACTGGCCGCGAAGCTCGCCGGATACCATGGCACGCGAGCGTTCGCCGAGTTCGCCCAAGGGTTGACCCAGCACCAGCTTCGCGCCCTTCGCTCGTTCTACAGCCGTCGCCTGGGGCGCTTCACCGCCCCGACCGCGACCGCGTTCTTCCAGGTCCTCGTCGCGCTCGACCCCGATGTGCTCGACCGCGCCGCACGCACCTGGGCCGCGCAGCAAAGCCGCGGCGCCGAGCCGGTGGCCATCGACGGCAAACGCATCCGCGGCGCCGCCCGGCACGCCCCCCGTGGCAAGTACCCCACCTCGTGGCGGCGGTGGAGCATCATTCCGGCAACGTGCTCGGACAGGAAGCGGTCGCGGACAAGACCAACGAGATCCCCACCGTTCGGACCCTGGCCACCGGGCTGGCGCTCAAAGGCCGGGAGGGCTTCTGGAAGCTCCTGCCGGGGCGTGCGGCCATCGGCCTGGAAAGTCTCTGACGGCAACCCCCAGCCTGACGCTTGCACAAAGGCCGGAAGCTTGAACGGCAGCGAGAAGAGCAAGACCATCTTCCAGGCTATGCCAGCCTGCGGGGCGACCGACGGATAAGGGTACAGGACGGGCACCCGGCTTGCCCGACGCAGGTAGACTTGGTCCGTGACGCCGGACCGCCCACCAGTGCTCGCAACCAGGGCGCAACACCCACCTTTCAGAAGGCTGGACCATGCGAATCTCGACCATTCTTGACTACATCGACAACCGGCACATCGCGCTCCCGGAGTTCCAGAGAGGCTACGTCTGGAAGGGCGACCAAGTACGCGGGCTCATGGATTCGCTCTACCGCAGGCACCCGATCGGAAGCCTCCTCGTCTGGGCGACGGACTCCGAGGATGCGCAATACCGGGGCGCGGGAGGCCTCGCTCCAGGGGTGGTGAAGCTGCTCCTTGATGGCCAGCAGCGAATGACGACGCTCTACGGCATCGTCCGCGGGGCTCCGCCCCCCTTCTTCGACGGACGACCCGAAACATTCGCCGGACTCTACTTCAACGTCGAAACCGAAGGGTTCCAGTTCTACCAGCCAACACGGATGGAGAATGACCCCTTGTGGATCAACGTCACCGAGCTCATGAGGGACGGGATCGGTCCGTCGCTCGAACGCCTTGGGAGCACGCCCGACTTGGGTGACAACCTGACCAAGTTCGTGAACCGGCTAAACGCAGTCAACTCGATCCAGACGGTCGATATGCACGTGGAGGAGGTGACCGGTCCGGACAAGACCATCGACATCGTGGTCGACATCTTCAACCGCGTGAACAGCGGAGGAACCAAACTCTCCAAGGGCGACCTTGCGCTCGCGAAGATCTGCGCCGAGTGGAGCGGCGGCCGCGACACGATGAAAGCGTCAATCAAACGATGGCACGAGTCCGGCTATCACTTCGAGCTCGACTGGCTCCTTCGCAACGTGAACGCGGTGCTGACCGGGGAAGCGAGCTTCGGGGCCCTGCACACCATCTCCGCAGGAGCGTTCCGAGACAGCCTGGACATGACGGTCCGATTCATCGACCGGCTGCTCGCCATGGTCGACGGCCGGCTCGGCCTTGACCACGATCGCGTGCTGTTCGGACGCTACGCCTTCCCCGTCATGGCCCGCTACATGAGTTGCCGAGACAGCAAATCCCTGGACGCCGAAGAGCGCGATGCACTCCTGTTCTGGTATATCCAAAGCGCAATCTGGGGACGGTTCTCCGGCTCGACCGAAACGGTAATCAACCACGATCTCGCGTGCATCGAAGGAGACGAACGAGACCTCGAACGCCTCATCGACGCCGTCGAGGTGGAACGCGGCAACCTTCTCGTGCGTCCCGAACACTTTCAGGGCTGGAGTATCGGCGCTCGGTTCTATCCGATGCTCTACCTCCTCACTCGAACGAGCGAGGCACAGGACTTCGGGACGGGACTCCCGCTCAAGAAGAACACCTTGGGGCAGCACAGCAGACTCGAGGTGCACCACATCTTTCCGAAATCCTTGCTCAAGAGGGAGTGGTACACCCGCCCCGAAGTCAATGCACTCGCGAACTTCTGCTTTCTTACGCAGGAGACCAACTTGGCGATCAGCAACACGTCTCCGGAATCATACCTCTCGGAGGTCGAAGCCAAGCACCCCGGAGCGCTCGAGAGCCAATGGATCCCGATGGACCGGGATCTTTGGAAACTCGAGAACTACCCCGAGTTCCTCGAAGTGCGCCGCAAACTCCTCGCCGACGCAGCGAACTCGCTCCTTGGCGAGCTGTATTCGAAGCCCGGCGGGACCCAAGCCACATCAGCCGAGACGGCCCGACTCGAGTCGACGACTCCCACCATCCCAGGCGGTGTCGCGGATGAGTCCGATGAGCAGACACTGGCAGACTGTCGCGCCTGGATGGCAGCACGTGGACTACCGGAAGGCGAGTACGAATTCGAACTCACCGATCCCGGGTCCGGTGACCCGCTTGCGATTCTCGACCTCGCATGGCCAAACGGCATTCAGGAAGGCCTGAGTGAACCCGTGTGTCTGCTGCTGGAGGAAGAGGCCCAAACCGTTGCCACCGCAAGTCGAACGGGTTTCAGATGCTTCACCTACGTGCCTGCGTTCGAGCGCTACATTTTGGACGAGATCCTCGGCGGCCAGGGCGATTGAATGGAATTGAGCGCGTGTCGTGGCGCGCTAGCTTGAGCGAGCGCCCGAGCCATTGTTCGCGTCCTCCGTGGGACAATGGGGGGGCACCGCGGCGCAAGCGAGCAGAGCGATGGAGCCGAGTGCCTTTCCACGGGCGTACAATGAGACGGACCCGGCGCCCGCGATGCTCCGCCCACCGGGCGAGGTGATGCGGCTCTCCCGGCTCGGCCGGTTCCACCCGACCCGCCTCAGCTTCGCCCGCGTCCTCGTCCGACGGATGGCCCGAGAGGGCTGGCGCATCGAGACCGCCGCCCGCGACCTCGACGACGACGGCTACGGGCGGGTCGCCTACCGAGTCCATACCCCGGCCGGGGTGCTCGGGTTCGCGGCGTTCTCCCACCATCTCGACCCCGCGGATCGGACCGACCGCGTCATCGCCGAGCGTTGGGACGCGAGCTTCGCCCTCACCCTCGACCCCCCGACCC
The DNA here is from genome assembly GCA_965214795.1 of Gammaproteobacteria bacterium. Classification (GTDB taxonomy): domain Bacteria; phylum Pseudomonadota; class Gammaproteobacteria; order HK1; family HK1; genus JAJDXW01. The sequence goes on from OZ243976.1 coordinate 925,177, forward strand.
CTGCCGATCTCGAGCGGCTCCAGGACAACGTGCCGCGGCAGGAAGCGGGCCGCTGCGGCGCGGGGGAGATCGTGCTGAGCCGCGCCAACCGGAGTGCGCGGCTGTTCGGCGAGGTGGTCACCTCCCTCTCGGGCGGCGGCCAGCCGTCGCAGGACGAACTCGCCCGCGTGGGGTATCTCATGCGAACGACCGCGGTCTACGGCAACGGCAAGTTCGGCCTCGCGGACTTCGAGGAAGTCCGCCGGAGGGGGATCCTCACCCTCCCCTTCGAGGCGGAGATGCTCGCCGTGTACCTGGTCCGGCACTTCAGCCTGGGGCTGGTCGATCACCTGGCGGCCCGGCGCGGGGGGAGCCGCGCGGCGAGCCTCGACTGGGCGCGGCGCCGGCTGCTCGGAGTCGGAAATGCGACCGGCCTCGGGATGGCGCCCTTCCTCGTCAACCATCCCCAGCTCATCGGCCGCTGGATCCGGACCCGGGAGACCGCCCTCGCCAGGGTGAAGGAGGTCGAGCGGGCGACCCCGGCCAAGCTCGCGCGGTTCCGGGCGCTCCTCGTGCGTGCCCGGACCCATGTGGCCGAGTGGCGGGCGCAGCTCGACGACGGCCCCCTCCGACGGCGCCTCGGCGTGGTCGCCCGGCGCCTCGCGGAGCTCGATCGGCTGGCCGCCCCGCCGGGCGGCGACGGGAAGCTTCTCTCCGGCCGGCGGCCTTGGGCCGCGCTCGCGGCCTGGGCGGGGGACGACGCGGAGACCGAAGAGCTCCTCAACAGCATCCTCATCGAGCTGTATCCGGAACGGGTCGACGACCTGGAAACGGCCACCGGCTCGGACGAGCGAGAGGAGGTGCAACCCGGGATGCCGGTGGAGACACTCCGCAGGACCCTAGAGGAGCGCTACGGCTGGGCGCTCGAGGTGGACATCGAGCGTCCCGACTCCCAGGCGCTCTTCTGGTACTACTCCAAGGAGAAGGAGGAACCGAGGCTCGGTTTCCGCTACGAAGAACCGGGCGCGGATCGGGAGCTTCGCCTTGGAGTTGCGCGCCGGGTGGCTGAGCTGCACCAAGCGCTCGCGCGGGAGGACCCGGCCCTGCCGGCCGGCCGGTTCCTCCTCGCGAACCCCGGGTTCCGCCAGATCGTGAGACGCATCCAGTCGCTCGACGACTCGCCCTACGCCGAGATCCGCGACAACCTCCTCGACCGGGATTGCGAGCCGGTGGACATGCTGCGCTGCAAGCTGTCGATGCTGGGGGCGAGCCGATTCGATCCGAAGTCGCTCCTCTGGACCCGGGTGATCTTCTTTCAGGGAGCACCCCTTGCCGGCGAGTTGCAGGACCCCGGCGCCGATGACTGGGCATTCGCGACGACCGGCGTCCGAACCGACCCGTGAGCGGCGGAGACCGGGTGCACGTCTCCCTGGCGGAGCTCCGCACCGCCGCGAGCCGCGCCCTCGACGGGGCCGGCGCACCGGCCGGCACCGAGCGCGACGGCGCGCGCTCCGCGGTGTGGCTCGAGTCGCGCGGGCTCCGGGGAGCCGCCGCGCTGGTCTCCGACCTTCACGCGGTGGCCAAGGCGGCAGTCCGGCCGCCGCGCCGCGCCGGCCTCCGCCTCGACCTCGCGGACTGCCCCATCCTGATGTGGGGCAGCACCCTCATCGAACTCGCGATGCTGGAGGCGGGCACCGCAATCGTCCTCGAGGGCTGCCGCGCTCCGCGCGCCCTCCTCCCGGAAGCGGCGGCCCAGGCCGCCGGGCCGGAGTGGCACTTCGTGCTGCGGGCGGGAACGAGCCGGGCGCTGGTTGGAGGTGGCGAGGTGACCCTTGACCATTCGTTCGCGGACCTCGACACCGCCGATGTACACCTCGTCGCCGCGCAAGGCCGTCCCCGCGGCCCGCTGCCGGCTGCGTCCACCCGCTCCCGGCTGTCCACGCCGGAGCTCGACGACCGCCATCGCGCGTCGCTCGCGAGCGGCCTCCGGCTCGATCCGAGGGAGTGGCGGGCGATCCGCGAAGCCGCGGCCCGGATCCTCGTTCCGGCCACCGAACGCTCCCACTCGCGGGGGGCGGGCGCGGAGGTCGACGACAACGAGTAACCGCTACCGCCCCTCAACCCCGGCCGGCCGGCCGAGCGATGACGGCAACGGCGGGCGGCGGCAAGGCCGTTTCACGCTCCGGGTCGCGGGTCGGCGGAGCTGCATCCCGACCACGCACCGAAGCGCACGAGTCGCATCCTGATTGCGCACGACGCTCGTCTTCCGACTGCCGGGCCGCGCACACTCGGGCCGGCCCGGTCCGGGGCACCGTTTCGTCGCCACCGTCAACAGCGCCCTCCGGTGGACGTTCGACGCCCCGGAGCAGCCCCTCGAAGTCCATCCCGGAGAGGTCTGCGAGGCGATCTTCTCCGCAACCAATCTCGTCCCGTCCGGCTGGCTCGGCCGGCGGTCGTTTCGGGCTCTTCGGCGGGCTGGTGAAGTCGGCCGCCTGTCGTGTCCGCGACCAAGCCGAGGATTGCGCACGATCAGGAGTCGCATTGCGCTTTGCTCATCCGACCGGCCAGGGCCAGGGGCCCGAGCCGTAGCGTGAAATGACCCTGCGCGACGGTCTCAGACCATCTTCAACTGGAAATGGTGATCCACCAGCAGGCAGGCGAATATCCCGAAGAGGTACACGATCGAATAGCCGAAGGTCTTCATCGGGAGGGCCGGATCCTCCCGGAACAGGAGCGCAAGAGCGTAGTACACGAAGCCGGCGCCGAAGACGACCGCGCCCGCGAGGTAGACGATGCCGCTCATCCGGGTAACGTAGGGCAGCAGACTCGCGACCAGCAGCAGCATGGTATAGAGCAGGATCTGGAGCCGGGTGAACGCGACCCCGTGGGTGACCGGGAGCATGGGCACGTCGGCCGCCGCGTACTCTCTGCGCCGATGGATGGCGAGCGCCCAGAAGTGCGGCGGGGTCCAGGCGAAGATGATGAGAAAGAGGAGGAGGGCGTGCGGGTCCACCGCTCCGGTCACCGCGGCCCAGCCGATGACCGGCGGCATCGCGCCGGCCGCGCCCCCGATGACGATATTCTGCGGCGTCGCGGGCTTGAGCCACACGGTGTAGACCACCGCGTAGGCGGTCGTCGAGACCAGGGTCAGGGCCGCCGTCAGCCAGTTGACCCAAGTGAGGAGCACGCCGGCGGAGCCGGCCGCGAGGATACAGGCGAAGACGGTCACCGCCCTCGGGGTGAGCGCGCCGGACACGACCGGGCGATTGCGGGTGCGGTCCATGATCGCGTCGACGCGGCGGTCCACGGCATGGTTGAACGCAGCGCCGGCAGCCGCCCCGAGACCGATGCCCACGCTGCCGGCGAAGAGGATGTCGATCGGCACCATCCCGGGTACCGCGAGGAACATCCCCGCCACCGCGGTGAAGACGATGGTCGCCACGATCTTCGGCTTGCACACCTCGACGCAGGCCGCGACGAAATGGCGCGTGGGCGGGAACCCCGATTCCGCCGGGGCGGCGCCCGCCCGCGGGACGGTCATGCCCGGATCATGCCCGGATCATTCCCGGGCCATGCCGGGGAGCTCCCCCGTTCCGGGCGGCATGGGTGGCGGACGTTCCCGACGCCATCGCCGCGACCGTTCCCGGGACCCGGGCGGCCACCCTCGCGAGCGGTATCGCGGGGACTCGACGTCCCGCAGCGGGCACCAGGGGGCGGCGCCAGCGGTGAAGGAACCCGGTCATGATGATCGTCGGCCTGAACGGTGATGCATCGTGATCAGCGCAAGGAGCAGAAGCGCCGCCCCCGCATTATGGGCGACGGCTGCCGCGAGCGGCAATCCGAGCCATACGTTCGACACTCCGAGCGCCGTCTGGACGATGAGAAGCCCGAAGACGGACAGGGTGGCCGCGGCGAGCCCCCGGTCCGGCCGCCCCCACCACATCGCCGCTCCGCAGAGGCCCCCCAGGTAGAGGAGGGTAACGAGCGCTCCGATGCGATGCACGACGTGGATCGCAACCCGCGCCTTGCCGGCGAGCACCCCTCCCTCGAACCCGGAGCCCGACTCCTGCCAGAGCCGGAAACCGGTTCCGTAGTCCCCGTCCGGCCACCAGCTTCCCTGGCAGGTGGGAAAGTCGGGACACGCGAACGCCGCGTAGTTGGCGCTCGTCCAGCCCCCGAGAGCGATCTGGACGGCCAGCACCGCCACCCCGATCGCGGCGGCGGGACGGACCCATCCCTCTCGGCCGCCGGCGGGGTGGGGGGGTGGACCGAGGTGGAGCCGCCACAGCAGACCGAGAATCGCCATCCCGCCCAGGAGGTGAGCGACCACGACCGCCGGCTGAAGCCGGAGGGTGACCGTCCACGCTCCGAGGGCGGCCTGGAACGCGACCAAGGCCACGAGGGCGACGGGGAGCGCGATCGGCCCGCCCGTCCCGCGCCGCCGCTCGCGGACGGCGATCATCGCGAGGGCCAGGATCGCGAGCCCGAGGGCGCCCGCGAAGTAGCGATGGACCATCTCGCGCCACGCCTTCCCTCCCTCGATGGCCGCCCCGAGCCGGGTCCCGTCCGGGCCGACCACCATGCGGCCGTAGCAGCCCGGCCAATCCGGACAGCCGAGCCCCGCCCCGGTGAGCCGCACCCATGCGCCGAGAACGGCCACCACGAATGCGAGCACCGCGACCCCGAGCGCGAGCCGGCGAACCCGCCGTTCGTGCATCTCGATGCGCATCATCCGGTCTGCCACTTGGAGAGCTTGAGGAGACGGGCGAGATCGTCCTTGATCGCGCGCGGACCGGCCCCGGCCGGAAAGTACGAGACCACGAAGCGCCGTGGGTCCACGAGCCAGACGCCGCGCCCGTTCTCCGTTCCGCCGCCTTCCGGGCCGCGAAGGGAGTGTTGCCACGCGGCGGTGGCCATCGCCACCGGATGGTCGGCATCGGCCGGAGGGGACGCCGCGGCCGGCAGGAACAGTAGCCGCTGAACCCGCGCCCGGTCCCGGCCGAGCGCCCGATGCGCCCGGCGCATTGCCTCGAGCGCCGCCTCGCAGGCACTCCCGCATCCGCCCGCAGCAAGATGAACCAGGGTCCACCGGCGCTCCAGGTAGTCCGCGGGAAGGACCTCCCCGTTCGCGAGGACGAGACGGTCCCCCGGGGCGGGCCGGGGCGGATCGAGGAGTGTCCCGCGGTTCACCGTCCCCGGTTCGAACCACGATCCGACCCCCGCGTAGAAGATGAGCGCGAGCACGGGCGGCGCCGCGAACACGACAAGAAGGCCGAGGAGCACGAGTCTCGACCGGGTCAGCATGTCCCGTCGACCCTCGCTCCGGCCGTCCGGCGACGAGGCGAGGGAGGCGCCGCCGGCCGAGGCCGACCCTCCGCCCCGGCCGCCCCCGAGCTGACGTGGGAGCGGGTGAACCGCGTGGTCCCCGCGGCAGACCGCGGCGCGGCGCGCGGCCATCGCCTTGCCCGCCTTCGCCAACACCGCCGTTCGGTCATGTCGCGAGCCGCTTCAAGTTCACCACGACCCAGATCGCGAACAGCGCCGCCGCGAGCGCAAACCACTGAAAGGCATACCCACGGTGTCGATCCGGGCTCAGCCCGGGCGCGGCCGCCCACTCCCGCACATAGCCGTGCGGCGCTTCCGGGTCCACGGTCACGAGCCAGGCGGCAAGGGGGTAGCCGAGCGCACGCTGCATGGCGTCGATCTCCACCCGCTGCACCACCCGCGGCCATCCGGCTGCCGCGTAGCCCGTGTCGCCGAGGACGAACAGGTCTTCGCGGGGAAGACGAACGGTTCCCCGCAAGCGTTGCTCGCTCCCGGGAACGCCGATCTCGGGAAGGGCGGCCCGATCCGGCCCGGCCGGCACCCATCCCCGGTTGACGAGCACCGCCCCGTAGCCATTGGTCCGAAAGGGGGTGAGCACGAAGTATCCCGGCTGGCCCCGGTGGGTCCGGTTGTCCTGAAGAAACTGATGGGAAGCGTCGTAGCGTCCTTCGAGGTCGACCCGGGCAAACTCGCGGACCGGGTCGCCGAGGACCGTCTCATCCAGCACGACGGCGCTGCCCGCCTCGAGTGCGGCCCGCCGCGCCTCCTTCTCGGCCGCCCGGTCGAGCTGCCAGAAGCCGAGCCCGGAGAGCAGCCCGAACAGTGCCGCCGCCGCCACGGTCGGCAGAAGGGAAGGCGAGAACCGGTAGCCGGCCAGCTTCAGGGACGCCGGTGCGAAGCTGCCGCCGCTTCCTGGCGCCACGGTGACGCGAACCGCTGAATGCGGGCCCACACAAGAGGTCCGCCGGCTTCCGTCGCACGGACGCCGGTGGCCGACCCGCTGACGCGCGCGCGGGCGAAGCGGCTCGAGAGGGCACGGCCCGCCGCCGTGGTCATGTCGGCGTTCGCTGGCCGAGAAGCCGGCGAGACTTCCACGCTAGACTCCTCGCCGACGACCCGGCTTCGGAGCAAACCCCGTGAATTTCGCAACTATCATCATCACATTGATATTTATCGGAATCCTCGCGAGCCTGGGATCCGCCCTGGTTCATCTCGTGCGGGGCCGGGGGCGCTCGGACCGGACCGCGAAGGCCCTGACCGTGCGTATCGGCATGTCCTTTGCGCTCTTCGGGCTCCTGTTCCTGCTCTGGTGGGCGGGCCTCATCCACCCGCACGGTGTATGAGCGGGTTCGGCCGCCCTCAGAGCCAGTAGACGAAGATGAACAACCCCAGCCAGACCACGTCGACGAAGTGCCAGTACCAGGCCGCGGCTTCGAACGCGAAATGGTGCTTGGCGTCGAAATGCCCCTTCATCCCCCTGATCATGACCACGGTGAGCATGATCGCGCCGATGGTGACATGGGCCCCATGGAACCCGGTGAGCATGAAGAAGGTCGAGCCGTAGATCCCGGTCGTCAGCTTGAGGTTGAGGTGGGCGTAGGCCTCGTAGTACTCGAACGCCTGCAGGCCGACGAACAGGAAGCCGAGCAGGACGGTCAGCAGCAAGCCCCCGATGAACTGCCCGCGATTCCCCTTGAGGATGGCCCAGTGGGCCCAGGTCACCGTGCCCCCGCTCGAGAGCAGGATGATGGTATTGAGGGCGGGGATCCCCCACGCCCCCATGACCTGGAACGCCCCGCCGAGCGACTCCGGGCCGTTGGTCGGCCACACCGAATCGAACGCCGGCCACAGGAACAGGTTCGTCGCGACGCCGGTTCCCTCGCCGCCCAGCCACGGAACGGAATAGACCCGCGCGTAGAAGAGGGCGCCGAAGAACGCGCCGAAGAAGCACACCTCGGAAAAGATGAACCACCCCATACCCCATCGAAACGAGCGGTCGACCTGGTCGTTGTAGATGCGGGATTCGCTCTCCCGCACCACCTGCCCGAACCAGAGGAACATCATCGCCACGAGGATCACGACCCCGAGGACCATCACCAGCGACGCGAGGCTCGCGCCGTTCAGCATCGCGGCGAAGCCGCCGACGAGGGCGGTGAGACCGATGGAGCCCAGGATGGGCCACCGCGTGCCGTGGGGGAGATAGTACTGGGCTTCAGCCATTGACTCGGGTTCCGTCACTGGCGGCGGCGCTCGCGGCCGCCGACTGGGGGGCGGGCTCCGCCTCGAAGAAGGTATAGGCAAGGGTCAGGGTGCCGATCCGGGGCGAGATCTTCTCGTCCACCACGAATCGCACCGGCATGTCGCGGGTCTCCCCGGGCTCGAGGCGCTGCCGGGTGAAGCAGAAGCATTCGATCTTGTTGAAGTGCGCCGCGGCCCCGACCGGGGTGACGCTCGGCACCGCCTGCGCGACCACCGGCCGATTCGAGAGGTTGGTTGCGGAGAAAGTCGCCTCGTGGACCTCTCCGGGATGGACTTCGAGGGGTTGCTCCGGGCCGTCGAACTTCCACCGGAGGGCGCTGTTGACGGTGGCGACGAACTGGACCTTGACGAGCCGCGTCGAATCCACGCCGCCGGTCGCGGCCGTCGCCTCCGAGACGACGCCGGTCCGGCCGCCGATCCCGGTGATATCGCATACGATGTCGTAGAGCGGCACCAGCGCGTAGCCGAAGCCGAACATGGCGGCGGTCACCACCAGCAACCGGATCGTCAGCCGCCGGTTCGCGCGCGCGGCCGGCTGGGCGACGCTCACCATCGGTACCATGCCGTCACGAACATGAGCGTGTAGAACCCCAGGGCCACGATCCCGAGCGTGAGCGCGAGCCGGACGTTCGACCTGCGCTTTCGTTCCGCCTCACCGCGCGCATCGCCCAAGAGGAGCGCCCGCCTACCGAACCGCCGGAGGGGTCTCGAACGTGTGGTACGGCGGGGGAGACGGCAGCGTCCACTCCAGCCCGTCCGAGCCGTCCCAGACCTCGGTGGTCGCCTGCCTTCCGCCCCGGCAGCACCTCAGCACGATCCAGGCGAACAGGAGCTGGGAAAGTCCGAACCCGAACCCGCCGATGCTCGACACCATGTTCCAGTCGGCAAACTGCACCGCGTAGTCCGGGATCCGCCGCGGCATCCCCGCCAGCCCGAGGAAGTGCTGCGGGAAGAACAGGACGTTGACGAAGATGGTGGACAACCAGAAGTGCCACTTGCCGAGCCGCTCGTCGTACATGTTGCCGGTCCACTTCGGCAGCCAGTAGTAGACCCCGGCGAAGATTCCGAACAGCGCACCGCTGACGAGCACGTAGTGGAAGTGCGCGACCACGAAGTAGGTATCGTGGTACTGGAAGTCCGAGGGGACGATCGCGAGCATGAGGCCCGAGAACCCCCCGATCGTGAACAGGATGACGAACGCGATCGCGTACAGCATGGGGGTCTCGAAGCTGAGCGACCCCCGCCACATCGTCGCCACCCAGTTGAATACCTTCACCCCGGTCGGGACCGCGATCAGCATCGTGGTGTACATGAAGAAGAGTTCGCCCGCGAGCGGCATGCCCACGGTGAACATGTGGTGCGCCCACACGATGAACGACAGGAACGCGATCGACGCGGTGGCGTACACCATGGACTCGTAGCCGAAGAGCGGCTTGCGGGAGAAGGTCGGGATGACCTGGGACACGATCCCGAACGACGGCAGGATCATGATGTACACCTCGGGATGCCCGAAGAACCAGAAGATGTGCTGGTACAGGACCGGGTCGCCCCCGCCGGCGGCGGAGAAGAAGGACGTCCCGAAGAACTTGTCGGTGAGGAGCATGGTGACCGCCCCCGCGAAGACGGGCATGGCCGCCACGAGCAGGAACGCGGTGATGAGCCAGGTCCAGACGAAGAGGGGCATCTTGAGCAGGGTCATGCCCGGGGCGCGCATGTTCAGGATCGTGACGATGATGTTGATCGAGCCCATCACCGACGAGATGCCCATCAGGTGGATGGCAAAGATCGCGAACGGAAGGTGCGCGCCGCCCTGGAGGACGAGCGGGGCGTAGAGGGTCCAGCCCGCCGAGGGGGCGCCGCCCTCCATGAAGAAGGTCGAGAGGAGGAGCGCGAACGCGAACGGCAGGAGCCAGAAGCTCCAGTTGTTCATGCGCGGAAGGGCCATGTCCGGCGCCCCGATCATGATCGGGATCATCCAGTTCGCAAACCCGACGGTGGCCGGCATGATCGCGCCGAAGACCATGATCAGCGCGTGCATGGTAGTCAACTGGTTGAAGAAGTCCGGGTCCACGAACTGAAGGCCGGGCGACCACAGCTCGGCGCGGATCCCGAGCGCGAGCACCCCTCCGAGCAGGAGCATCAGGAACGAGAACACGAGGTAAAGCGTCCCGATGTCCTTGTGGTTGGTGGTGAACACCCACCGGAGGACACCGGGCTCGGGGCCGTGGTGGTGATGGTCGTCGTGGTGCGCGTCGTGAGTGGTTGCCGCGCTCATTTCCCGTTCCTCCTGCCGTTCGCCGACGACTCGGGGTGCCGCGACCGCTCAGCGGGCCGCCCGGATGGCGGCCGGCTGGACGATGTCGCCGACGGCGTTGCCGAGCGCATTGCGCTGGAAGGTGATGACCGCGGCGAGATCGGAGTCGTCGAGCTGCTCCGCGAACGCGGCCATGGCGGTGCCCGGCTTGCCGTTCATGACCCGGTCGAGATGGGGGTCGAGGGGACCGGTCGCGATCGGACTGCCGGTGATCGCGGGGAAGGTCGGGGGGATCCCCTGGCCGTTCTGCTGGTGGCAAGCCGCACACGCGGTGATGTAGACCTCCTCCCCGCGCGCCATCAGCTCGTCCATCGACCAGTCGCGCAGGGCCGCCTGGGCCGCATTCGCCTGTGCGGCGTGGTGCTCCCCGACCCACGCCGCATACTCCTCCTGCGGGACCGCCCGCACCACGATGGGCATGTACCCGTGGTCCTTCCCGCACAGCTCCGCGCACTGGCCGCGGTACACGCCGGGCTCGTCGATGCGAGTCCACAGTTCGTTGATGAAGCCGGGGATCGCGTCCTTCTTCATGCCGAGCGCGGGGACCCACCACGCGTGGAGGACATCGTTCGCGGTGAGCAGGATCCGGACCTTCCGGCCGACGGGCAGGACCACCTCGTTGTCGACCTCGAGCAGGTAGTGCTCGCGCGAGTATGCGTCCGTGTAGATCGCCTCCCGGCTCTCCGGCGCGAGCGAACTGAAGAAGTCGACCCCGTCCTCCAGATACTCGTAGCGCCACTTCCACTGGTGACCGGTCACCTTGAGGGTCATGTCGGCCTCCGACGTGTCCTCCATCACGATGAGCGCCCGCGTCGCGGGGATCGCCATCAGGACGAGGATGATCACGGGGATGACCGTCCACAAGATCTCGGCCGAGAGGTTGTGGTGAAAGTTCGCCGCGGCGTGGCCGACCGAACGCCGGTGGCGAATCATGGAGTAGAACATGGCGCCGAAGACGACGATTCCGATGCCGACACACCACCACAGCATGAGCATGTGCTGGTCGTACGCCTCGCGGCTGATCGGGGTCACGCCGCGCGGCATGTTGAGCTCCCACGCCGCGTGGACCACGCCGAACGGCAGCAACGCCGCAAGGCCCGCCACTGCCCGCGAAACACCGTGAACCCATCCACGGCAACGTCGTATGTCGAGCGCCATCGGCTCTCCGTTCACCTCGCTAGCCGGCCGGCGGCCCGGCGCGCCGGCACAGCGTCACCGTCCGGTCCGGACTGCTTCGCACCCCTCGGATCCGCTTCTCTAAGGGCCGTGATCGGCGGCGGGCGGCGCGGCGCCTTCCGGAAAGGCGGGCCGCACCAGCGTTCGGCGCAGGAGCTCGGCCGCCTGCCGCCGTTCATCCTCTGCCAGAAAATCACCCAGCGCGACCTCCTCCCCGTGCATCGCGAGCACCAGCCGGGAGGGATGCCCGCGAACCCGGGGGCGCTGCAGACGCACCCGCACCCACCCACGGGGAAAGTCCCATCTCGCGGCGTGGGACGGACCGGAGCCCTTTTCCACCGCGACCCGCCCGCCCCGCACGGAGACGATCTCCATTCGATGCCCCCGCCGCTGCACCAGATACAGCGCGGCGGCAAGCGCCACCCACTCCGCCCCCGCAAGCGGCAACACCGGCCAGAAGCCGACCACCGCGAATCCGGATGCGAGGCCCGAGAGCACGATCGCCACGACCACGAGGAGAACCTTCGCTTGCCGCCATGAGAGAGACAGGTTCGGGCGCAGGACCAAGGTGTGGTCCGACCCCTCGCCGCTCATCGATACCATGTCCGCGCCTTTCTCCCGTACGCGGCCGATTCCAGTCCGTTCCAACCGGCGGCATGGTACTAGAGCCCCTGACGGCTCGCAATACTCCGGGCTCCGGCGTCCAGGGTCGTCCCATGCTACGGTTCCGGATTGGGGTTCCGGATGGAAACGAGGGGCCGCGATGGCGCTCGCCGCGCGCGATTCGGACCGACGACCGGCTGCATCCACGCGGCCCGCGGGACCCCCCGAGGGCACGAACGAGGGCGCTCCCGCCGACCCGGTGCGGATGACCGGCCCGCACGGGAGAGTCCTGCTCCAGCGTCGGGCAGGGCAGGGTCGTTCCACGCGGGCCGGACCGACTTCACCCTCTCCCGCCGCGCCCCGCGCACCGGCCGCGAACGCCGCCGCAACGGTTGGCTCCGGCACGGACGACGTGTATTAATACGATTCGGGAAATGCGCAGCCGGCCGACGGGGTCTGGAGGAGGGAGCGACTCGCGACTCCCGCGCCCTTGGAGCGAACTCCAACCCCTGCTCAAGGGAGGTGGGAAATTGTTGGAATCCATTTGGAAACAATGTCTTGACTACCTCGAATCCGCACTTCCCCTGAAGCAGTTCGATACTTGGCTACGGCCGCTGCAGGCCGAGATGACACCCGATGGCCTGTGCCTGCTCGCACCGAACGAGTACGTTCGGGACTGGGTCGACGAACACTACCGCGAACAGATCCGCGACACCCTCGAACGGGTGGGTGGCGGCCACCCGTATTCCGTGACCGTAGCGGTCGGTTCGGCGGGCTCCGCGGAGGTCGGCTCGGGTGCGTCGGCCGGCCGTCGATCGAACGGCGCGGCCAGCCCCGGGCTGGTCGTCGGCCTGCAACCGAAGTTCCGGTTCTCGAACTTCATCGAGGGAAAATCCAATCAGCTCGCCCTCGCCGCCTCGCTTCAAGTGGCGGAGAATCCCGGACGGTCGTACAACCCGCTCCTCATCTACGGCGCGGTCGGTCTCGGCAAGACCCACCTGGTTCATGCGATCGGCAACGTCATCGTGAAGCGCCCCGACGCGCGCGTCGCCTACCTGCCAGCCATGGATTTCGTTCGCGACATGGTGGGCTCCCTTCGCCACAACCGGATGGAACGGTTCAATCGGTACTATCGCTCGTTCGACGCCCTTCTCGTGGACGACATTCAGTTCTTCGCGGGGAAGTCGAAGTCGCAGGAGGAGTTCTTCCACGCGTTCGACGCCCTCCTGCAGGGCGACCACCAGATCGTCCTGACCTGTGATCGATATCCGCGGGAGGTCGACGAGCTCCCGGAAAGACTCACGTCCCGGTTCGAGTCCGGCATCTCGTACGCGATCGAGCCGCCGGAACTGGAGACCCGTGCGGCGATCCTCACCTCCAAGGCCGCCGCGGCCGACGTCAACCTGCCGGATGACGTTGCGCTGTTTCTCGCGCAACGGCTCCAGTCGAACGTCCGAGACCTCGAGGGCGCCTTGCGACGGGTCATCATGGTCTCCAAGCTTCATCTCCGGGACATCACCATCGAGTACTGTCGCGAGGTCCTTCAGGATCTCTTCTCCATCCAGGACCGGCTCCTCACGATCGAGAGCGTTCAAAAGACCGTCGCGGACTATTTCCGGGTGCGCGTCTCCGACCTCGTTTCCAAACGGCGCTCCCGGTCCATCGTGAGGCCTCGGCAGATTGCAATGGCGCTTGCGCGAGAGCTCACCAACCACAGTTTTCCCGAAATCGGCACCGCATTCGGTGACCGGGACCACACCACCGTGATCTACGCATGCCGGCAGGTCGATAAATTGCGAAAGGCGGAGAGCTCCGTCAACACGGACTATCGCAATCTTCTTCGGCGCCTGAGAACATGATATGAGAAAGCTGTGGACAACTGGAACCCCTGAAAGGCTCGAGGAGTTATCCACATCCCTTCAAGGCTTTACACACGCTTCCGGGGTCGTCCGGTCTGGTTCTTATCTCATTGATGTTATTCTGAATAATCGCATTATCCCCAGTTCTCCCGAGCTGTAACCACAATAGCATCAGGGAATAAAATGAAATTTAAATTGAACCGCACGACCCTGCTCGATGGTCTGCTCGTCGTGCAGGGTGTGGTCGAGCGCAGGGAGAGACTCCCCATTCTCGGAAATATCCTGATCGTGCTCAGGGACGATACGATTTCGTTGTCTGCGACGGACATGGAGATCGAGTTGGTTGCAAGGCTCGAGGCTTCCGAGAGCAATGCCGGGGAGGTAACGGTCCCGGCCCGCAAGCTGCTCGATATCTGCCGGACCCTTCCCGACGACGCGACCGTCGAGTTGAACGCAGGCGAAAACCGGGCAGTGTTGCGGGCGGGCCGGAGTCGTTTCACTCTCAATACCCTTCCGGCGGCTGATTTTCCGACGACGGAAGCGATCGAGGGTCAAGTGGAAGCATCGGTCGCGCAGCGAGATCTCAAGGAATTGATCGAGCGGACTCACTTCGCGATGGCGAATCAGGATGTACGGTATTATCTCAATGGTCTGTTGCTCGAGTTTCAAGGGTCCCGGCTTCGTGCGGTCGCGACGGATGGCCATCGGCTTGCGCAAGCCGAGGTTGGACTGCAGAAGGCTTCTACCGGGAAAGAGGTGCATCAGTGCATCGTTCCCAGGAAGGGGGTGCAGGAGCTGCTGAGGCTGATACAGAGCTCGGGCGAGCCGGTTGACATCGTGGTAGGCAAGGCGAGCCTCCGCGCGATCATCGGAGACGTCACCTTTACCAGCCGCCTGATCGAGGGGCGATTCCCCGACTACAATCGGGTCATCCCCCGCTCCGATCAGTGCGACAAGGAAGCGGAGGTGGATCGAGAGACGGTTCGGCGATCTCTCCAGCGAGCCGCCATACTCTCCAATGAGAAGTATCGTACGGTTCGGCTATCCTTCTCGACGAGCACGCTTCAGGTGACCGCAAACAATCCGGACCATGAGGAGGCCGAGGATGAAGTGGACATCCGATATACCGGCGACGCGGTCGAGATCGGGTTCAACGTGGGCTATTTGATCGATGCACTGGGAGTATTGCCGTCCGAAATGGTGTCGTTTCATCTGAGTGATCCAGGCAGTAGCTGCCTGCTGACCCCCAAGGATGATGACGGAGCCTGCCGGTACGTCGTGATGCCTATGCGCTTGTAGGGCCCGGGCGGGACCCGGCGCCGTGGAACGTTTCTGCGGCGCGAGATGCGGCGGTCGTGCTGGTGTTGGCCGGTGCGGTGCCCGCTGGCGGCGGGGGTCGATCGTGGAAGCCGCGGGATGCGTATCGTCAGCATTCGCATAAATGATGTCCGATCGCTGTCCAATGTCGCGGTGGATCCGGACCCGTGCATCAACGTGCTGGTCGGGCCGAACGGCAGTGGCAAGACGAGTTTCCTCGAAGCGATCCATATCCTCAGCCTCGGACGCTCTTTTCGGACGCGGAGAACGCGAGCGGTCATTCGCCACGAGGCGGAGACGCTGACGGTATTCGGTCGGGTCGAGGATGAGGAGACCGGGCAGCGGTGCGCGATCGGTATCGAAAAGAGCCTCGGCGGAGCGCGGTTCCGGATCGATGGCGAGGAAGTGCGCTCGGTGTCGTCCCTCGCTCGACGCCTTCCGGTCATGGTGATTGCCCCGGAGGGGCTCAGGGCCCTCCTCGAGGGCAGTGAGCATCGGCGACGGCTCCTCGATTGGACGTTGTTTCACGTGGAACCGCGTTACCTGAAGGTTCTACAGCGATACGGACAGGTGTTGCGGCAACGAAACGCGGCCTTGCGGGCCCGCGGCGGCCTCGACCTGGAGCGCGAGCTGGACGGCTGGGACGAACAGCTCGCGCGGTACGGCGAGCGACTTCATCAGATGCGCGAGCAGCATGCGGATTCCGACCGCATGGCGGAGCTCGTCGACGAGATGATCGTCAACGTGTTGAACGAGGGGGTGACTTGGGAGTACTGGCCCGGCTGGGATAGGGGTCGGAGCCTGCAGGAGGTACTGACGGCGCACAGAGCCCGAGATCTTCAGGCAGGGTTCACGACGGCAGGCCCCCACCGGGCCGATATCGTGTGGCGTGGCGTGCGCGGGATGGCGCGCGAGAGTCTCTCCCGCGGCCAGGGCCGGCTATTGGTCATGGCATTCGAGGTAGCGCAGGTCAGCTACGTGACGGAATGCGAGAACGTGAGACCGGTGTTGCTGGTTGATGATCTGAGCACGGAGCTGGATATCGTCAGTATGCAGCGGTTTCTCAACCGGATCGATGCTCTGGGCCTTCAGATCTTCATTTCGTCGGTTCTGGACGCGGTGACCACCCTCGTCCGGCCCACGGTGAGCGCGCGGGTGTTTCACGTGGAACAGGGAAGGATCGAAGCCGGACGATGATATGATTCCGCTTTCTCTGCATGGAGTTTTCCCCAAGTGGCCGAGGGTGTCGATCCGGCGGTGTACAGCGCCGAAAACATAAAAGTTCTCAAAGGATTGGAAGCGGTACGCAAGCGGCCGGGAATGTTCATCGGGGATACCGATGACGGTACCGGCCTGCACCACATGGTCTTTGAGGCGGTCGACAACTCCATCGACGAAGCACTGGCTGGCCATTGCACGGAGATCGAGGTCACGATTCACGAAGGCGAGTCGGTCACCATTTCCGACAATGGCCGGGGAATTCCCGTCGACCTTCATGAGGAAGAGGGACGATCGGCGGCCGAGGTCATCATGACCGTGCTTCACGCGGGGGGAAAATTCGACGAGAACGCCTACAAGGTATCGGGCGGTCTGCATGGAGTCGGGATCTCCGTCGTCAACGCGCTGTCGTCCGCCCTTCGTCTCCGGATCCGGCGCGAGCGTCAAGTACATGCCCAGGAGTATCGGCACGGCGAGCCCATGGGCGATCTTCGGGTGGTCGGGGAAACGGACCGCACCGGCACCGAGCTGTGGTTCTCCCCGAGTCCGGATACGTTCGGCAACATCGAGTTTCACTACGATCTCCTGGCCCGAAGGCTCCGGGAACTCGCCTTTCTCAATTCGGGGGTCAGGATCACACTCGCGGATGAGAGGACGGGCAAACGCGACGTCTACGAGTACGATGGCGGCATACGCGCCTTTGTCGAGTACCTGAACCGTCACAAGACGCGACTCAATCCCACGGTCTGCTATCTCGATGTCGAACGCGACGGATATGGGGTCGAGGCGGCCCTTCAATGGAACGACTCCTATCAGGAGAACGTTCTTTGCTTTACGAACAACATTCCACAGCGCGACGGCGGGACCCATCTGGCGGGTCTGCGCGCCGCCATCACCCGCACCTTCAATCAGTACATGGACGCTAGCGGGATCACGGAGAAGGCCAAGGTAACCCTCACCGGCGACGACATGCGGGAAGGTCTCGCGGCAGTGCTTTCGGTGAAGGTCCCGGACCCGAAGTTTTCCTCCCAGACCAAGGACAAGCTCGTCTCATCCGAAGTCAAGTCCATCGTCGAATCGAGCGTGGCGGAGAAGCTCTCCGAGTACCTTCTCGAGCGACCGCAGGAAGCTCGACTGCTCACCCAGAAGATCGTGGAGGCTGCGCGCGCGCGGGAGGCTGCCCGCAAGGCCCGCGAGATGACCCGTCGCAAGACGGCGCTGGATGTCGCCGGACTTCCCGGAAAGCTGGCGGATTGCCAGGAGAAGGACCCTGCGAACTCGGAGCTGTTCCTGGTCGAGGGGGATTCGGCGGGGGGGTCGGCCAAGCAGGGGCGCGATCGGCGCAATCAGGCGATCCTTCCTCTCAAGGGAAAAATTCTCAATGTCGAGAAGGCACGCTTCGACAGGATGCTGAACTCGACCGAGGTCGGAACGCTGATCACTGCCCTCGGATGCGGGATCGGACGCGAGGAGTTCGACCTCGCCAAGCTGCGTTATCACCGCTTGATTCTGATGACCGATGCAGATGTCGACGGTTCCCACATCCGTACCCTGCTACTCACCTTCATGTATCGACAGATGCCACAGCTTATTGAAAATGGGCATGTTTTTATCGCACAACCCCCATTGTACAAGGCCAAGTCGGGTCGGAACGAACGCTATGTGAAGGACGATGCGGAGCTTGACCGGTACCTCCTCGAGCTCGGCATGGCCGACGCCAGCATCTACCTCGGACTTGGTGCCGATGAAGCGTTCGCCGGGAACCGCGCCAACGGTGACGGATCGGGCGCAGAACACCTCGCCGCCGATCGACTCGAAGAGCTGGCCGAAGAATATCTCGCCGTCTCCGCGATCCGGAGCCGGGTCGCGAGGATTCTGTTTCCCGATGTGATCGATGCACTCGGGCGTGTGCCCCAGCTCTCGAATGACGATATGGACGACTCCAGTGCGTTGCGGCAGTGGTTCTCCGGGCTCGAGGAAGCGCTCGGCGGGTTGGAGACACCCTATCGGGTGGAAGTGGAACGGAATGGCGCGGACGGTTTCACCGTGCTCGTCTACGCCCGGCAGCACGGGGTCGAGGTGGAGCGGGAGCTTTCGGGCGACTTCTTCCGGTCGTCCGACTACCGGGCCCTCAACCGCATGTCGCGCGATCTGCTGGCACCGCTCGGGGAAGACGGGTGGGTAGGGCGCGGCGATCGCCGCAAGGCGGTCTCCGACATCAAGTCCGCGTTCGACTGGCTGACTTCCGAGGCGCGCCGCGGGCTCAGCATCCAGCGCTACAAGGGCCTCGGGGAGATGAATCCCGATCAGCTCTGGGAGACGACCATGGACCCGGCGCGGCGTCGGCTGGTTCGGGTCCAGATAGAGGATGCGGTGGCCGCGGACGACATGTTCTCGACGCTCATGGGAGATCAGGTGGAGCCGCGACGGGACTTCATCGAGGCAAACGCGCTGGCGGTCGCCAATCTCGACGCCTGAATTTCCCGACACGCTTCCCCACCGGGCGGGGGACGCAACGGTGAATCATGCCGTTACGCCGCTGTCCACGGAAAGAATCTGGCCGGTTGTGACCCTCGACTCGTCCGAGGCGAGATAGAGCGCCATACAGGCGATGTCCTCGGGCTCGCACCAGCCCAGGAGCTGACTTTCCCGCACCATTCGATCGATGTGCTCGTTCGCATCGGCCAACGCGGCGGCTCGCGGCGTCCGCGTCGCGCCGGGTGCGATCGCGTTCACCCGGATTCCGTGCGGTGCGTACTCCGCGGCCATCGAGCGGGTCATGCTGGCTACCCCGCCCTTCGCCGCGGTGTAGCAGTCGCGTCCACGGAGCGCCATCAGGGCCACGTTGGACGACGTGTTGATGACCGAGCCTCCCCCGGCCTCGATGAGTTTGGGGATTCCGTACTTGCAGACGAGGAAGGTGCCGAAGAGATCGAGGCGGATGACGCGCCAGAATTCCTCTTCCGGCGCCTCGGTGACCGGCCCGTCGATCCGGGTCGAGCCTCCGGCGTTGTTGTAGATCACGTCGAGTCGTCCGAATCGGTCCATCGTCTTGTCAAGCGCGGCCCGGACGCTCCCGGCTTCGGTGACGTCGGTGTCCACCCACAACCCCTCGCCGCCCGCGGCCCGGATTCGTTCCTCCGTTTCGGCGCCGGAAACCGGATCGATCTCGGCCACGACCACGCGGGCGCCCTCGGTCGCGAACAGCTCCGATGCGGTCCGGCCGATGCCGGTTCCTGCCCCGGTGATGAATGCGACCTTGCCTTCGAGTCGATTGGTCATGTCATCTGGTCTCCTGGATGGGTCGCCCGGCGACGCCGAATCCTGCCCCGCCGGCGCGGGCACGATAGCAGAAAACCGACAGTTCCTCGTTTCTCGTGGCCCGTCGGTTCGCGAAGGGGCCCCCGGCGGAGGGGCGAGCGGGCGCGGACCTGGCGCCGTCTGCCGGCAGCCGTCCGTCCGGGCGTCCGTGGGCACGGAGAGGCGAGGGGGCTCAGGAGAGCGGGGTCCGGGCGCAGCACCAGACTTCGATCCGCTCGACACCTCGGTTTCGGAGCGCCTTCGCGAGGGCCGACGCGGTGGCGCCGGTGGTCAGCACATCGTCCACGATTGCGACCTGTCGAAGATCCGCCGGCCAACGGCGAACGGTGAATACACCCGCGACGTTCGCATGGCGCTCCGCTGCGCTTCCGGCCTTCGCTTGGGGCGGTGCGTGACGCCGGTCGATACGGACCCCCCGCGGTCGCGGGAGACCCAGCGCCCGGCGGACGATGGCGGCCAGCTCATCGGCATGGTTGAATCCGCGGCGCAGGAGCCGCGGCCGGGAGATGGGCAGTCCGATCACCGCACCGGGCACCGCGAAATCGGTGCGGGACGCCGCCTCCCGTGCGAGGAGCCGCCCGAGCGCAGCGGCCGCCGCAAGCTCCCGGCGATACTTCATGCGATGGATGAGGTTGCTGAGCGGTGGTGCAAAGCGCCACGGCGCGATCACCCGGTCGAACGGAGGAGGTTGGTTGAGACACGCCACGCACGGCGGAGGCGAGGAATCGGCGACGAGGGCCGGCACGTCGGTAACGGCCACGGGGAGGGGAGCCGCGCAGCGCGGGCAGACCGCTCGAAGCAGAAGCACCTCCAGGGAGCGTTCGCAGTCGGTGCAGGGGTCGTGCGGAACCCCGACCTCGTTGCAGAGACTGCACGTTCTCGGGAAGAACCAGTCCAGCCCTTCTCGAATCGGGCCTTGACTCCACGAGCCCCGCAACATCGACGCCCCGCCCGCACCCCCGGACACGCGGAGCCCCTCCGGCTCCCCATCGGACCCGAACCCGGGCCCAAGCGAAGGGCCCCCGCTCCGGCCGCCGCCGCCAGTCCGCACCCGTGGCGGCGCTCCGCTCCCCCAGGGGCGATATTCTAGTACCACCATGTGGAGTCCTGAACCGGTTGGGGACGCACCCGGCAATTCTCGTTTTGCTCGTCGGGTCCCGCCGCAGGGCCGGCACGATCGTCGATCTGCCCCCCGATCTGCCCCGGATCGAGTCGCAAGGAGAAGACGGCTTGCGGCTCAGGGTGAAGTCAGGCGCCAAAACGAGAACGGCTGGAACGCACCGACGTGGCGAGTACGGACAAGCGAGACAGCCGTGCAAGGGTATCGAGGGCGAACCGTTCCGTGAGCGACCCTTCGTACCTCCTCTCCGAAACCCGCCTCCGCGCCGCGCTCGCCCGCGTTCGCGCCGCCCGGCGGCGGGGGGCGGCCGGAGCGGCCGGCAGCCTGTGCGAAGAGACCGCCGCAAGGTTCCTCGATCACCTGGACCCGGTGCGTCTCGAGCCCCGGTGGGTGGTCGACCTTGCGATGCAGTGCGGAATGCAGGATCGGTTGGCGGAACGGTTTCCCGGTGCGGCGGTCGTGTCGAGCGGGTATTTCCCGAGAGTCGCCCCCGTGGGGTCCGGCCGCCGGACCCTGGCCGTTGCGGCGAGTCCGGCGGCTCTGGCCCTTGCCGCCGGTTCGACCGACTTGGTGGTAACCAATCTCGGCATGTGCTGGTACCCGGACCCCGGGCCGGTCCTCCGCGAGGCTTGGCGCGTGCTTCGCCCGGGCGGGCTCATTGCCTTCACGACCCTCGGCCCCGCTACCCTGGAGGAGCTTCGGAGAAGTTGGGCGACAGTGGATGATCGATCTCATATTATTGATTTCATTGATATGCACGATGTCGGTGACGCGATGGTCCAAGCGGGGTTCGGGGATGTGGTCATGGACGCGGAGCGGATCACCGTCACTTGGCCCGACGTGCCGGCGCTCCTTCACGAACTCCGGGGCCTCGGGACCGGCAACCCCGTTGCGAACCGGCCGCGCGGCCTGACCACGCCCCGGAAGCTGAGGGTACTCGCGGATGCCTATCGGCGGCAGTCGCCGCAGGGCCCGGTTCCCGCGACCGTCGAGCTGGTGCACGGTCACGGTTGGAAGCCGGAAGCCCGGGCCGAGGTGCCGCTGGAAGCATTCGCGCTCCGGCGCTGAAGAGTTGCGTCCACTGACGAGCGGGTGATCCGAAGTCGGCGGCGACTGAAGAATCAGATTTTGAATCAAGACGATACGCTTATCGGTGGCCCTCAGGAAAGGCCGAGAACGAATTTGCCCTGGTTGGACAAGCGGGACCATTTTTTGTCCTGACCGAGTGCCGGGGGCGGGTGCGGATCGGCCGGCCGTGCGGCCGAGGGCCGCTTCATGAGGCCCGAACCGACCCGTGGACGACGAATTGCGCTCCCCAGTGGCCTGCTGAACGGACCCGGTTCACCCGCCGTCGGACAACAAACGAGTCTTGGTCGGACAAGCAGCAATTCTCATTTTGCTTGCCGGGTCCCGCTGCCGGACCGGCACGACCGTCGAGCGGCCCCCCGATCGGCCCCGGATCGAGTCGGAATGAGAAGACGGCTTGCGGCTCAGGGTGAAGTCAGGCGCCAAAATGAGAACTGCCGTCGGACAAGGCTTCCGGTTGACACTGCGGGAGACAAGATCGACCATGCAAGGCCCAGAGCATTCCCGGAGCTTCTGGACATGACTCCAGAACAGGTTCTGAGCGTCCCGCCCCGTGTTCTTACCCAGGAGCAGCGGGAGTTCTACTTCGAGAACGGCTACCTGCTGGTCGAGAGCGTCATCCCGCCCGACCAAGTGGAGGAGATGCGCGCGGCGACTGCCGAGTGGGTGGAAAAGAGCCGCTCGATCTCGAAGTCCGACGCGGTTTTCGATCTCGAGCCCGGACATACCCCGGACAATCCGAGGCTGCGCCGCCTGTCCAGCCCGGTGGAACACGACGAACGGTACTGGAGATTCGCCTCCCGGTCGATCGTTCCTGACATCATCGCCGACCTCGTCGGCCCGGACGTCAAGTTCCATCATTCGAAGCTCAACTTCAAATGGGCCGAGGGGGGCGAGGAGGTCAAATGGCACCAGGATATCCAGTACTGGCCGCATACCAACTACAGCCCGTTGACGATCGGCACCTACCTCCATGACGTGGGGCCGGACCAGGGTCCGCTGGGGGTCATTCCCGGCAGCCACAAGGGGGAGCTCTTCGACGAGTACAACGACAAGGGCCAGTGGGTCGGATGCCTCTCGGACCGCGATCTCCGACAAGTGCCGCTCGACACCGCTGCATATCTCATGGGCCCGTCCGGCTCGGTGACGATCCACAACTGCCGGACCATCCACGGGTCGCGTCCGAATCTTTCGGATCTGGGGCGTCCGCTCCTCCTGAACGTATATTCTGCGGCGGACGCGTTCACCTATACGGCCAACCCGTTGCCGAGCCGATACGAAGGAACCATCGTCCGCGGTCGCTTGGCGCGGTATGCGTACCACGATCCGAGGCCGTGCCAAGTGCCGCCCGACTGGTCCGGTGGCTACACGTCGCTGTTCGCCCTCCAGCAGGAGGAGGAGTGGGACGAGACCCAGCTCGCGGCGGTTGAGGCGCAGACCCGGGACATCCGCGGAGTCGCTCGCCCCTCCGCGTCTTAGCCCGAAAAAATCACCGACTTCCTGCTGCGGCCGCCAATCGGCTCGCGGTAGCGGGCCGTACTCCCGCAAGCCGCTTCGACAGCGCGCACGCGCCAGTGTCAAGCTAGTGTCGACTACGCATTCAGCGTCTCTCGGTCCGCGCGGCCCACTCCTCCATGAGATCGTGGGGCATCTTGGCGCCCTCGCGACGAAAGTCGGTGATTTTTTCGGGCTACCCGACGGCGCCGGCTTGCTCCTCGGGCCGCGCCCGAGCGGAGTCCCGCGGCGCGCCCGGTCGCCGGCTCACCCGCACCGCCGGCAGCGGATATTCTTGAATATCTCGTCCCAGTCGCCGTCTGTCGCCGCGTAGTCCAGCAGACAGCGCAGGGCCTTGGATGGGTCCGGCAACTCGTACCGTTCCGCGATCAGCACCAGCATCTCGTAGGCATCGGGGTGGATCTCGAAGGGGATCCTGACCTTCACTCCGGCCATGCTGGGCGCTCCACGGTTGGCGACGAGGGCCGGCGGGCCGCGGATCGCGGGCCCCGTATTCTGCACGGAGCGCCTTCGGTCACCGCTGCCGCCTCCCGGTTCTTCCCGGCCGGGCAGATGGTAGCGGATCGAACGGAGAGAAAACGCGGCGACGCCTTGATGTGGCAGGACCGTTTTCTGTCGTGATCGAGTGCTGGCCGCGGGCGCGGATCGGCCTGCCGTGCGGTCGAGGACAGCTTCATGAGGCGCGAATCGACACGCGGACGACGAAATGCGCTCCCCGATGGCCTGCCGAGCAGGCCCGGTTCACCCGTCGCCGGACAAAAAAACGAGCCCTGATTGACGTGGTGTGGCTCGAACGGGGTCCGGACGTTAACGCTGACAGCACGGGCACCATACGGTCGAGCGCTGGCCGATGACGCACCCGCGGAGGGTCGTCCCGCATCGGATGCACTCTTCCCCCGCCCGGTCATAGACCGTCAGGCGCGCCTGATACCGTCCCGGCTCGCCGTCGGTCCGGACATAGTCCCGAAACGAGGTACCCCCGGCGCCGATCGATCGGGCCAGGACCCCGCGCAGGGCGGCGGCGAGTCGCTCATAGCGGCCCCGGGAGATCCGACCCGCTGGCCGCCCCGGGTGGATCGCGGCCTCGAACAGCGCTTCGTTGGCGTAGATGTTGCCCACGCCGGCGACGATCCGGCCGTCCATCAGAAAGGACTTCACCGCTACCCGCCGCCCCCTCGACCGCTGGTAGAGCCACTCTCCATGGAACGCATCGGAGAACGGTTCGGGGCCGAGCCGGGAAAGTAGCGGGTGCCCGGCGGCGGGGTCTTCGCACCAGAGCATCGAGCCGAAGCGCCGCGGGTCGCGATAGCGCAGACACTGCCCGTTTTCGATCCGCCAGTCGACGTGATCGTGCCGGCCCGGAGGCTCGCCGTTCGCCACGATCCGCAGGCTCCCGGCCATTCCGAGGTGGATGAGCGCGGCTCCGTTGCCGGTGTTCGCGAGAAGGTACTTGGCCCGCCGCTCGAGCCCCGTGATCAGGCGCCCCTCAAGACACTCGGCGAGTTCCGGAGGTATGGGCCAGCGCAGGCGCGGCTCGCGGATCAGCACCCGGCTTACGCGCCGTCCGACCAATCGGGGCGCAAGCTCGCGGCGAGTCGTCTCCACCTCGGGCAGTTCAGGCATGCCCGTCGTCCGCCGTCGTCAACGGCGTCCGGCCCGCTCTTCCCTGAACTGCCGTCGCCGTGCCTCCGCCCGCGCGGTCCGGTAGTCGTCGATGGCGGGATCCTCGAGCGCGATGTCGAGTTGGCGGATGGCGGATTTCAGGTCCCCGTTGCGATAGTAGAACTCCGCGAGCGCCATGTGGGATGCGGCGGGGCGCCCGGCTCGTTGATGGGCCAATCCGAGCAGGTGGTAGATGGCGGTGTCGGCCTCGTGCTCGCGCTGGAATCTTCGAAGAAAGGCGGTCGCGTCGTCCGGGCGGCCGGCCCGCACCAGCGCGAGCCCGTACCTGTACACGAGGGCTCGATGGTTCGGGAACCGGTCTACCGAGGCGGTGAGCAGGTCGACCACCCGGGCTTCATCGCCGAGCGCGGAGTACGCTTCTGCGGCCGCCGTCCGGTGTTCGGCCCGATCGGGAAACTCCCTCCGCAGCGCCTCGAGCACGGTGCTCGCCTCCTGGTGACGGTCGGCGTCCATGAGGGCGATGGCGAACCCGTACCGATCGGCCTCGGTGGCCTTCGTTCCCGCGGCTCGAACCACCGCCTCGAAGTGCTCGACGGCGGTCGCGGGCTGGTCCGCGAGCCGCACCCGGAGCTTCGACCGGATGAGAGGATAGACAGCGCTCTCCCGGTAGGCGCGGCGTGGCTCGAACTGCTCGGCGCGCCCCCGGGTATCGGCAATACGCGACATGGTGACGGGATGGGTGGACAGGAACTCGGGCGGGCGGGAGGTGAAGCGCTGCCACTCCTGAAAGCGCTCGAAGAAGGCAGGGACCGCCCGGGGGTCGAAACCGGCCCGATGAAGCAGCTCCATTCCGGTCCGATCCGCCTCCATCTCCTTCTCGCGCGAATACCTGAGCGCCGTGTGCTCGGCCCCGGCCAGGCTCGCCGCGAGGGCGGCCTGGCCGGCTCCGGGGTTCTGGGTTGCGAGGAGGATGCTGGCGAACACGCCCGCGAAAGTGGTGAGCGAGGCCAGTTCGCTGCGTTCCATGAGCTGGGCGAGATGCCGCTGGGTGACGTGGGCGATCTCGTGCGCGATCACCGCCGCGAGCTCGCTTTCGGACTCCGTGATGACCACCAGTCCCGCGTTGACCGCGATGATGCCACCGGGCCCCGCGAACGCGTTGACGGACGGGGCGTCGACCACGAGGAAGCGGTAGCGCCGCTCCGGATCCGCGCTCGCGATGCGCTGTCCCAGCGCGTCGACGTAGTCGGCGATCTCGGGATCGTCGACCAGCCGAAGCCGCCCGCGGATCTGGCGAAGGAACGCTTCGCCGAGCCGTTCCTCCTCGGTGCGGGCAAGGGTCTCGCCGGCCGCGTCGCCGAGGTCGGGAAGACGGTTGCCGGCGGCGCTCGCGGCCGTGGCGGTCAATATCACCGCAACGGCAAGAACCCGGATCGTGTCGACTCCCCATCGAGGCGAGGCGGGCCCGGAAAGGGAAGGCGCGCATCGGCCGCGGGATGGAAAGATGACGGACATGGGGACTCTTCGAGTCTGGAAGTACGTCCAATACCACATTCTACCAGCGGCGGGGTGGTTGTTTCGGCCAGCCGGCGGGAAAGTTCGAAACACACCCCGACCCGGTGCGGATGATCGGCCAGCGTGGGATAGTCCTGCCGTCGGGGCCGAAGTCCGGTAGCGCGGGCGGGTCCCCTTCGCTATCCTGCCCGGCCACCCTTCGACCGAGAGCCGTCGCCATGCGCGCGCGCAACGTCCTCTACGCCCAGTCCGGCGGTGTGACCGCGGTCATCAACGCAACGGCGGCCGGAGTGATCGAGACCGCCCGTCGCCATCCGGAAGCGTTCGGCAAGGTCTATGCCGGCCGGGACGGGATCATCGGTGCGCTGACCGAGGATCTCATCGATACCACTCACGAGTCCGACGAGGCGATCACGGCGCTTCGCCATACGCCTTCCGGCGCATTCGGGTCCTGCCGCCACAAGCTCAAGGGGATCGAGGAGGCTCCGGCGGAATACGAGCGGCTCATCGACGTCTTTCGCGCCCACGACATCGGCTATTTCTTCTACAACGGCGGCGGGGATTCTCAGGACACGTCCCACAAGGTGTCGCAGATCGGCGAGCGTACGGGCTACCCCATTACCTGCATCGGCATCCCCAAGACGGTCGACAACGATCTGCCGATCACCGACAACTGTCCCGGTTTCGGATCGGTCGCCAAGTACGTGGCGGTCTCGGTGCGCGAGGCCGCGTTCGACGTCCGGTCGATGGCCCGGTCCTCGACCAAGGTCTTCATTCTGGAGGTGATGGGCCGCCACGCGGGGTGGATCGCGGCCGCCGGCGGGCTCGCCGCGGAGTTCGAGGGCGACGCGCCGCACATCATCGTCTTTCCCGAGATCGCATTCGACGAGGAACGATTCCTCGCCCGGGTGCGGGACTGCGTGGACGCGCACGGCTATTGCGTCGTGGTCGTGTCGGAGGGAGCCCGCTACGGGGACGGGCGGTTCCTCGCCGAAGCGGGTACTCGGGACGCGTTCGGCCACGCCCAGCTCGGGGGGGTCGCCCCGGTCGTCGCGGAGCTGATCCGGGCCCGCCACGGCTACAAGTTTCATTGGGCGGTGGCCGACTACCTCCAGCGCGCGGCCCGCCATATCGCATCGGGAACGGACGTGGAGCAAGCCTACGCAATGGGGCGAGCCGCCGTCGAGCTCGCCCTCGCGGGGAAGAACGCCGTGATGCCGGTCATCGTCCGGGTGAGCGACGAACCCTACGTCTGGGAGGTGGGCGAGGCCAGCCTTGCCGAGGTCGCCAACGCGGAGAAGAAGGTGCCTCGGGCCTACATCACGGAAGATGGCTTCGGCATCACGGAGGCGGGCCGGAGCTATCTTCACCCGCTCATCGCGGGCGAGGACTTCCCCCCGTTCGCGGGCGGTCTTCCCGCTTACGTGCGGCTGAAGAACACCCCGGTCCCGAGGAAGCTCGCCGTTTCGTTCGAGATCTGACTCCGGGCCGAGATCTGACTCCGGGCGGTCTTCGAGCTCCGGGCCGGCCCCGAATCCGGAGGCGGGGGCCTCCGCGCTCAAGTACCGGGCGTCTCCCCCGAACGGCCCCGCGTCAACCGAGAAGCGGGGCGATCACCAGGCTCACCAAGGCCATCACGTTGATGAGGATGTTCATCGACGGCCCGGAGGTGTCCTTGAAGGGGTCGCCCACGGTGTCGCCGACCACCGTCGCCGCGTGGGTGTCGGTCCCCTTGCCTCCCAGGTTGCCCTTCTCGACGAACTTCTTGGCGTTGTCCCACGCGCCGCCCGCGTTCGCCATGGTGAGAGCGAGGAGCACGCAGCCGAGAAGTGCACCCGCGAGGACGCCACCGAGGGTTTCCGGACCGATTCCGAACCCGACCACCCAGGGAACCGCCACCGCGATCACTCCCGGGGGGATCATCCGTTTGATCGCGGCGGTGGTGGCGATGTCGACGCAGCGCTCCGTGTCCGGCTTGGCCTTGCCCTCCAGAAGGCCGGGGATTTCCCGGAACTGGCGGCGGATCTCGTTGATCATGTCGAAGGCGGCGTCTCCCACCGCGGTCATCGTGAGCGATGCGATGAAGAACGGCAGGATGCCTCCGATGAACAGGCCCACCAGCACCTTCGGCTCGTCGATCGCAAGGCTGAAACCGGGTATCGAAGCCGAGACCGTTTCGACGTAGGCGGCGATGATCGCGAGGGCGGCAAGCGCCGCCGCCCCGATCGCGAATCCCTTCCCGATGGCGGCGGTGGTGTTGCCGACCTCGTCGAGCGAATCGGTGATGGCGCGGGTCTCCTCCCCGAGCCCGCTCATCTCCGCGATTCCGCCCGCATTATCCGCGACCGGGCCGTAGGCGTCGATCGCCATGGTCATGCCGACCGTCCCGAGCATGCCGAGCGCCGCGAGTCCCACCCCGTATAGCCCGGCCAGCAGGCTCGAGACCGCGATGATGACGGAAATGGTGAGCACCGGGATGGTCACCGATTCCATGCCCTTGGCGATGCCGGTGATGATCACGGTGGCGGGTCCGGTCTCGCCGGCCCGCGCGATGCGCTCCACCGGTCCGCTCGAGGTGTAGTACTCGGTGACGAGCCCGATCACGATCCCGCCAATGGCGCCGAAGAGCACCGCGAGCCAGACCTTGATGCTGATGTCCACCCACTGGATGACGACCAGGGATAGCGCGATGAAGATCACGGCCGAGCCGATCGTCCCGATGCGAAGCGCTCTCCCCGGCTCGCGCGACGAGAAGGCGCGCACGAGCGCGATCCCGATGAGGGAGCACACGAGGCCGGTGGAGGCGAGAGCGAGGGGCAGGAACATGAGGGCCGGCCGCTCCCCGAGGGGGTCCATCGCGTCGATGACCATGGTGGAGGCGATCGCGATGGAGGCGATCATCGAGCCGCAGTAGGACTCGAAGATGTCCGAGCCCATGCCCGCCACGTCGCCCACGTTGTCGCCGACGTTGTCCGCGATGACGCCCGGGTTGCGGGGATCGTCCTCCGGGATGCCGGCTTCGACCTTGCCGACGAGGTCCGCCCCGACATCGGCGCTCTTGGTGAAGATGCCGCCCCCGACACGCGAGAACAGGGCCACGCTCGAAGCGCCCATTCCGAACCCGTGGATCGAATGCGCGGTCTCCGGGTCGCCTCCGAAGAAGAGATAGAGCGTCCCCAGCCCCAGCAGGCCGAGCGAAGCGACCGCAAGGCCCATGATGGAGCCGCCGAAGAACGCGACCGCGAGGGCTTCGTCGCGGCCCTGGGTGTGGGCGGCGACGGTGGTGCGGACGTTCGCGCGGGTGGCGGTCCGCATGCCGATGAGGCCCGCGGCGGCCGATGCGACCGCTCCGGCGATGAAGGAGAGCGCCGTCTTGTAACCGAGGAAGAACCAGAGCAGCACGATGAGCACGAGGCAGAACCAGGCCAGCATCGTGTACTCGCGGCGCATGAAGACCATCGCCCCGAGATGGATCTGATCGCCGATCTCGACCACCTTCGCATCCCCGGTCGGATACCGGCGGATTCGCTGATAGATGAGCGCCGCGGCGAGGAGGCCTGCGATCCCGAACAATGTCGGGATCAGCGCGTTCATACTCATGCGGGAATCTCCGAGTTGATTGTCTGCCTGTCTCTCGAGGGCGCGGCCGTGGGCGTGCTCCGCTCCGCGGTCGCGCTCTGCTCGTCGGATGCGCTCGGCAGGCCGGTCGGTGCCCGACGCGCAGACACGCACGGCACGCAGTACGCGGCTAGCGCGCAGCCTTCCGGACCAGCGCCTTCGCCCCTCGTGAACCTCCCGCGATCGCTCGCGAGCTTGGTGAGAACGGCGGCGTTGGTACGGGTCCGCGCAAGGGCGCGCGGAATGCTAGCAGACCGCGAGCCAAAGACGAAGGCTGGGCCCCGCAGGTTGTTCACGCGGCGACTCTGCCGACCTCGATGCCGTCGTTGAGTCGGACTCCCTCGAGGATCGTGCCGGTCCCACGAGGCACAGCGCGTAGTATCGTGAACCGACGATCCCCGAGGTCTTCATCACCATCGGTATCGTCCTCGGTGCCTGGCTGGCGCCCCGGAGCGCCGTCCGGCTCCCTTCAATGGCTGAGAGGTGGATCATGGAACCGGCAATTCTTCAGCTCACGCTCGCGGCGGTGCTGCTTCTCGTTCACGTCGCCGCGGTAATCGTTGCGACGCGAGCGAGCGTCGAGCGCAGTTGGGCGGTCGGCCCCCGCGACGAACCGACGAACGAGGGCCGGGTGCTGGGGCGATTCCGGCGCACGCTCGCAAACTACCTCGAGACGCTGCCCGCGTTCGCCCTCGTCCTTCTCGCGGCCGAGCTCTCGGGACGCGGCAACGACTGGACGCTCGTCGGCGGGTGGGTGTGGCTCGCGGGAAGGAGCGTCTACCTCCCGGTCTACGCGGCCGGAATCCCCTGGGTACGCACCATCGCCTGGTTGGTAGCTACGCTCGGGATCCTCGCGATGCTCGTCGGGCTCGCGCTCGGTCCTTCGTAGGCGCGCTCCACGGTCCGGGGCCGGAGTAGTCGCTCGGTACCGGCACTCGCGGAGGGGACCGGGGCCCTCTTCGAATCTCGACCTACGGCCGGCTTCTGCGCTGCGTCACCCGGAAGCGGAAACTGCGGTCCGGACTGGGCGTGGGAGCCTGTCTTGTCTTCAGTTCGTAGCCGGGAGGATCGAGAGCGAGCTCCGTCCCGTGCAGGACGGCGGCGATGGTGAGCGCGATGACGGTCTCGGCGAAGCCCGCGCCGAGGCAGACGTGCGGGCCGACTCCGTAAGGCGCGAACACGCCGGGGCGTCTGTGCTCCCCGCGTTCGAGTGTGTAGCGTTCGATGTCGAAACGATGGGGATCGGGGAAGCGCCGGGGCAGATAGTGCGGGACGGTGGTGGCGATGATGAGGTTTTCGCCGGCGGGGATGGCATATCCGCCGAAGTTGAAGGGCTTGGCGGCAGTGCGCCTGATTGCGGGCGCTATCGGATACATCCAGAGGGTTTCGAGCGCGACCCTGCGGAGGATGTCCAGGCGGCGGAGGTCCTCCGGTCACCGAAAAGCGTGCCGTTGGGCACGACGACGGCGGCCCGGCCCCGACCGCCGCGCTTCAGCCGGCGCATAATGAGCTGCAGGAAGAGGAGCGCTGTCTCGGTGGTACGCCGGTCCTCCGGGAAGCCGTTGAGGATGCCGGCCTCTTCCTCGCCGCCGAACGGCGGATTGGTGAGGATGACGTGGACGCGCTGGTCCTCCCCGATTTCGGCCAGCCGGAAGCGGAGCGCGTTGCCGGGGTCGATGTCGGGCGCTTCCAGGCCGTGCAGCAGCAGGTTCATCTGGGCGAGCAGGAACGGCAAGGTCTTGGCCTCGCCGCCGCGGATGCTCTCCGTCTGGAGGATGCGGCGGTTCTCCACGGTATCGGCCTGCCGCTCCAGGTGCTCGAACGTCTCGACCAGGAAGCCGCCGGTGCCGCAGGCCGGGTCTCGACGACTGCGAGGGTCAGATCCGGGCCGTGGAGGAGCAGGTAGTCAGCGCGTTTCTGCTTGCCGCGCCGCGCCCGGACTCCGACGAAGACGATCCTGCCGTCCGTGAAACAGCGTTGCTCGCGGATCGCATGCGGCCGGGCGTCCCATCCCGCCGCTTGCAGCTTGGGAACGACGAACTTCCGGCAGGTGTCGGGCTCGTTCAGTGCCAATCGTCATCCTCTGTCGAGATGGCCGACGATGTGCCCGTCCTTCAAGACCGGACGCGGAACGGAGTCGACGTGTCCGATTTCGCTACTCCGTCCCTGTCAGCCGTTCCGATTGTGGAATCTTGTCGGGTTCCGACCGAGTGGGGGCTCCAGGTTGAAACTCGGCTTGATTTCGACGCCGAGCTTTTTGAGTTCCCGCTCCAGCTTGTCGTGAGCTCTAACGACTTCCATGTCGATTTTCGTGCTTCGCTCGACCGTCTCCTTTCGGACCGATTGCGCCGCCTTTTGCTTCCTCGGCATGTCAGAAGTACTCCCTGGTGTGGACGAAGGAAATGAACTGCTGTCGGTTCATGTAGTCCTTTAGTAACTCGAAGTAATCTCGAACGTGCTTGAACAGTTCAGGCTTCTCTTCGAGATCATCGATCTTCAGTTTGACTTCCTCCCCCCGCAACGTTCTCATGTCGATCGCCCGTCCGTGAGAATGCCACCTTTCCGGGTCGTTAAGCAGCGCCGCGATTTCCCTCGCGCGCTCGATCTTCATGTCTTCCGTAACGTCTTTCTGCTCCGTTTCCGTCTTGTTCCAATTCAAGGATTACAACAATAGAATTTTTCTTGCAGGATAGCGCATCTATCGCGTAACGAAGCTCATGTTCAAGACCCGGCAAAATCGGGCTGACGATCGCGATTACATCGGCGTCGAGCTTCGCGCCGATGTCTTCGAGGTGCCGGGTCAACTGGCCCTTGATGTGATCGTCAACCGGCCTCACGGTGCCTCCAAGGCCCGGCGGTGGGGCTGTGTGATCGAGCATCGAATGCTCATTTGCTCCCCCCTTTGTTGTCCATTCCGCCACTCAGAGTATTGGTTTCCGTCTTCTTCCCGGTTCGTGCGCGCTTCGAGAGGAACGCTGAGAAGCCGGGTGATTCGATGTTCCTCCTTCAATTATAGGCGCGACTGTGGAGCGCAATCCACCCGCCCGCCCTCGGGCGGCGTTCGGGGCCGGCGGGCCTGGCGCCGGCATCCCGTCCCGCGCCTCGTCCCCGCCGGGAGTGGGCTCAGGGTCATTCGGGCAGCGTCCCCGGCCAAGCCGGCGGCTCGATCTCGAGGCCCTGCCGCGACAGCCCCGCGAGCCGCGGCATGAGTGCGAGCAGGTGCCGGGTGTATTCGTGCTCCGGGTTCTCGAACAGCTCCTCGGTGTCCCTCACCTCGCGCAGGCGCCCGCCCTGCATGACCCCGACCCGGTCGCACATCTGGCGGATCACCGGCAGATCGTGGCTGATGAACAGCATCGTCAGGCCGAGGAGCTCCTGAAGGTCCTTCAGGAGGTTCAACACCTGGGCCTGGATGGAGACGTCGAGCGCGGAGGTCGGCTCGTCGCAGATGAGGAACCGGGGCCGGGTCGCGAGGGCCCGGGCGATGGAGATGCGCTGGCGCTGCCCGCCGGAGAACTCGTGCGGATAGCGGACCGCCGCCTCCGCCCCGAGCCCGACCTGCTCCAGGAGGTCCGAGACGATGCCCTCCACGTCCTCCCTGCCGCCCGCCAGGCGATGGAATCGGATGGGCTCGGCAACGATGTCCATCACCCGCATACGCGGATTGAGCGAAGAGTACGGGTCCTGAAAGATCATCTGCATCTGGCGCCGAAAGGGGTCGAGGTCGGCCTCCCGGCGGAGCGCGGTCAACTCCGTGCCCGCGAACCGGATGGTGCCCGCGGCCGGGGCATGGAGGCCGCAGATCATCCGGGCGACCGTCGACTTGCCCGAACCCGATTCTCCCACCAGTCCGAACACCTCCCCTTCGCGGATCTCCAGGGAGACATCCTTGACCGCGTCCAGGTAGACCCGCTTGCGCCGGAAGAACGAGGGACGGGTGGTGAACCGCATATGGAGCGATTCGAGCGAGACCAGGGGGCCGCCCGCCGTCCCGCCGAAGTCGCGGGCCCGGCCGAGCCAGTGCCGGTTGACGTCGATCTGCGGCCGGCTCTCCGCCGCGTCCTCGAGGTAGGTGACGAGCGGAAAGCGGACCAGCTTCACGTCCGGTCTCGGCACGGCGGAGATGAGGCTCCGGCTGTAGGCATGGTCCGGATGTCCCAGGATCTTCGCGGTCGCGCCATGCTCCACCAGCCGGCCCCGGTACATCACCGCGACCCGGTCGGTGATGTCCGCGATCACCCCCATGTCGTGGGTGATGATCATCATGCCGACGTTCCGCTTCTTGCAGAGGGTCCGCATGAGGTCGAGGATCTGGGCCTGGATCGACACGTCGAGGGCGGTCGTCGGCTCGTCCGCGATGATCACGTCGGGCTCGGCCGCGAGGGCGAGTGCGATCACCACCCGCTGGCGCATGCCTCCCGAGAACTGGTGCGGGTACTGCCTGACCCGGAGCTCCGGCTCCGCGATGCCGACCCGGTGAAGGAGCTCGACGGCGCGGCGCTTCGCCGTCGCCTCGCCCGTCGCGAGGTGCAGGTCGATGGTCTCGACGAGCTGCTGCTCGACGGTCTGGAGCGGATTGAGGCTCGTCAGCGGATCCTGGAAGATCATCCCGATCCGCTTCCCGCGGAGCTTTCGTTTCTCGTTGTGGGGCAGGTGGTCGATGCGGCGTCCGGCGAGGTGGATCTCGCCGGCCGTCATCTCTCCGGGCGGCTCGAGGAGACCGATGATCGCGTTGCCGACGGTCGACTTGCCCGCGCCTGATTCTCCGACCACGCCGAGGATGTCACCCGGCTCCACGGTCAGCGAGACGTCGTCGACCGCGACCAGGGTGCTCCGGCGCCCCGGGAACTCCACCCGAAGGTTCCTGATGTCGAGAAGCGCCGCGGCCGCTCGGGAGCTCATCGGAGCTTCGGATTGAGGGCGTCGCGAAGCCAGTCGCCCAGCAGGTTCACGGCGAGTACCAGCACCACCAGGGCCAGTCCGGGAAAGATGGTGATCCACCATTCGCCGGAGAACAGGAAGTCGTTGCCGACCCGGATGAGGGTGCCGAGCGAGGGGGTCGTCGGAGGCACCCCCACCCCGAGGAAGCTGAGCGTCGCCTCGGTGATGATCGCGATGGCGAGATGGATGGTGGCGATCACCAGCACCGGTCCGGTGACGTTGGGGAGGATGTGCCGGACGAGGATGGTGCCCCGCCGGATCCCGATGACCCGCGCCGCCTGCACGTACTCCTTGTTCTTCTCGACCAGCGTGGAGCCCCGGACGGTGCGCGCGTACTGCACCCAGCCGGAAACGCCGATCGCGAAGATGAGCACGTAGAACGCCACTTCGTCGTGCAGGTCGCGGGGCAGCACGGAGCGGGCCACCCCGTCGATCAGCAGGGCGATCAGGATCGCGGGAAACGAGAGCTGCACGTCGGCGACCCGCATGATGAAGGCGTCGAGCCGCCCGCCCGCGTAGCCGCTGACGAGCCCGAGCCCGACCCCGAGCACCAGAGAGAACAGCACCGAGGCGAAGCCGACGACGAGGGAGATCCGGGCGCCGAAGATGATCGTGGACCAGACGTCCCGCCCCTGGTCGTCGGTCCCCAGCAGGAACCGCGGGTCCCCGTCCGCCATCCACACCGGCGGCAGGCTCGCGTCCAGGAGATCGATGCTGGCGAGGTCGAAGGGATCGTGCGGCGCCACCCACGGGGCGAACACCGCCGCGAGGAGGATGGCCGCGGTGATCGCGGCCGAGAATACGGTGACCGGCGAGCGGGTGAAGCTGTACCAGAGGTCGCTGTCGAGGGCGCGGCGCATGCGATCGCCGACCCCGGTCGCGCGGGCGGGCTGCGTTGCCGCCATCGTTCCTCGCCTCTCCTCCGTCCCGGCGCTACTGCCCGTTCGCGGTCGCCTTGTCGGCGCGAAGACGGGGATCGACGACGAAGTACAGGATGTCGACGACGAGGTTGATGATCACGAAGAAGAACGCGATGAGGACCAGGTAGGCGGCCATCACCGGGATGTCGACCTCGCTGATGGCCTGGATGAAGAGGAGTCCCATCCCCGGCCACTGGAACACGCTCTCGGTGATGATCGCGAAGGCGATAATCGAGCCGAGCTGAAGCCCCGTGATGGTGATCACCGGCACCAGCGTGTTCTTGAGCGCGTGGCGGAAGTGGACGGAGCGGGCGGGGAGCCCCCGGGCGTGTGCGAACTTGATGAAGTCGGTTCGGAGCACCTCGAGCATCTCCGCCCGGATGAGCCGCATGATGAGCGTCATCTGGAACAGGGCGAGGGTGATCGACGGCATGATGAGGGACTTGAGGCCCGAGGCGGTCAGGAATCCGGTGGTCCACCAGCCGATGGCGACGACCTCGCCGCGACCGAACGTGGGCAGCCAGCGAAGAATGACCCCGAAGAAGAGAATGAGCAGGATGCCGATGAGAAACGTCGGCAGCGATACCCCGATGAGGGAGAGGGTCATGAAACTGCGGGAGATGATCCCGTGGCGCCGGAGCGCCGTGTAGACCCCCATGGGCGCACCGACGAGGAGGGCGAGAACGGCGGAGACGAACGACAGTTCGAGGGTCGCCGGCAGCCGCTCGGTCACCAGCTCCCGCACCGGCCGGCGGTGCTGGTACGACAGCCCGAACTCGCCCGCCGCCGCGTCCCGGACGAAACGGGCGAACTGGATGATGAAGGCGTCGTTGAGGCCGAGGCGTTCGCGAAGCTCTTCGCGCTCCTCGAGGGTCGTGTCCTGGCCGACCATGTTGTTGATCGGATCGCCGACGTAGCGGAAGAGCGCGAACGCGATGAGCGCCACCGCGAGCATGACGACGATCGACTGAGCGAGCCGCCGGAACAGGAAGGAAGGCATTCAGACCCGCTCCCTTGCGCCCGGATCCCTTGGCCCGGAAATCTCACCGATTTCCGTCGCGAGGGCACCGGGACGGTGCTGCGGCGGGCCGCACGAACCGAAAGGCCCCCACGGCGTGGCCGACACCGGGGCGTGCGCGCTGTCGAAACGACTTGGGGGAGTACGGCCCGTCACCGCACCTGGATCGATGTCCGCTGGCCGAGAAGCGGATGAGCGCCGGCGGGGTGCGGGAGGGAGCGGTCAACGCTCCCGCCCGCGTACCCGGGTCATTGCACCGTGACGTAGCGGAGGTCGAGCACGTTGTCGGGCCGCTGCACCAGGTCCACCTGCTCCGAAACCCCCCACGACAGTGGCTGCTGATGAAGCGGGATGTGGCCGATCTCGTCCTTGTGGATCCGGAACGCCTCGTCGATCATCGCCTGGCGCTTGCCCTGGTCGGTCTCCGACTGGATCATCGCCGCCAGTTCGTTGATCTTCGGGTTGCAGTAGCCGCCGAGGTTGAACGCGCCGATCTTGTCCTCGCCCCCCCGGCACGCCATCAGCGCCGAGATGGGGTTGTGGCTGTCGAAGGTGGAAGGAGTCCACCCGAGCAGGAAGAAGCTCGTGTCGTAGCCGTTCTGGGCGAGGACCTTGCCGAAGTACTTCGACTTGGTCTGGGCAAGGAGGGTCACCTTCACCCCGATCTTGGCGAGCATCGAAGCCGTCGCCTGACAGATCCGTTCGTCGTTGACGTAGCGGTCGTTCGGGCAGTCCATGGTGACCTCGAAGCCGTCCGGATAGCCGGCCTCGGCCAGCAGCTCCTTCGCCCTCGCGGGGTCATGGGGCGGCCGATCGTTCAGCGCTTCGGTGAAGCCGTTGATCTGCGGAGCGACCATGAGGCCCGCAGGCACGCTCGCGCCCCGCATGACCTTCTTCTTGATCGCCTCGATGTCGATGGCCTGGATGAACGCCTGGCGAACCCGCAGGTCCTTGAACGGGTTCTTGTCCTTGACGTTGGAGTAGAGGAGTTCATCGCGGATCTGGTCGAAGCCGAGGAAGATGGTACGCGCCTCGGGGCCCGCGAGCGGCTTCACGCCCTCCGCATCCGCGAGGCGCTGCCAGTCCTGCACCGGCACCGGATAGGCCATGTGCACGTTCCCCGAGATGAGGGCCGCGACCCGGGTCGCGTCCTGGGAGATCGGGGTGAACACGGCCTCGGTGACGTTGCCTTTCATCTCGCCCCAGTAGTCGGGGTTGGCGGCGAGCTCGGTCTTCACCCCGGACTGACGCGACTTGAGGGTGAAGGGGCCGGTGCCGTTGGCGTTGAGGTTGGCGTAGTTGCCCTCGTCGCCGCCCTTGACGTTGGTCACCTGGGTGGCGTTGTTCCGCTCCGCCCAGCCCCGGTCCATGATGTAGAAGATCTCGAGCTGAAGCGGAAGGATCGGATTCGGCGCCGGGGTGACGAAATCGATGGTGTGGTCGTCGACGATTCGGGTCTCCTCGATGAGTTGGGCGACGACCTTGAGGTCCGAACCGTCGGAACGGATCCGCTCGACCGAGAAGGCCACGTCGTCGGCGCCGAAGGCCGAGCCGTCATGGAACTCGACGCCCTTGCGGAGATGGAAGCGCCAGGTATTCGGATCGACGTTCTCCCAGCGCTCGGCCAGGGCGCCGATGAGCTTCATGTTCTCGTCGCGCGCCACGAGCCCCTCGTAGATGCTGCGCTGGAAGCCGAGGGTCATGGTCTCGAAGAGGCCGTGCGGATCCATCGTCTGGACGTCGCCCTGGAACGCCCAGCGAAACGTCTCGGACTGGGCGGGTGCGGCGGCGACGAGGCTGCCGAGGGCGGCAGCGGCGGTGGCGGCCTTCAAGCTGACTCGATTCATGTCTTTCTCCCTGATCCGGGGCGATCGTTTCCGCTTCGGCCGGGACGCGGGTCCGCCCCTCCGCCGATCCTGTCACCCCCGCCGAAAGCGGGGGTGCGAAGGCTATCCCCTTGACCGGGCGATGACAAGGGAACCGGCGCGGGGGAGCGGGGGGAAGGCCGGGATGCGAGGCGCGGCCCGCTGCCGGACGGACCCACATCCGCCGCACCGCACCGGCACGAACCGCGCCTTGGGTCGGGGCTGGTCCGCCGGAAGCCCGATCGGAACGAAAGGCAATTCCGGGCGTGTCAGAATCAGCGGGCCGAATCCGAATACCCTGTATGCAGCCGGGGGGGCGATCCTGAATGTCTGACCTTGGCGGCTTGCTGGCCGGTGCTCTGCCTCGCGATGTCTTGACCGCGGTGAGCGGGAACTGAGGAACTCGTGATGGACGAAGCACGCCGGAAGATGGGAGCCAAGCTGCGCGAGGCACGCGAGTACCTTGTGCTGACGCAGCAGGAGGTCGCCAGGACGCTAGGGCTTCCGCGATCCGCAATTTCATTGATCGAGAGCGGAGAACGAAGGCTCGAAACCCTGGAGTTGAAGCGCATGGCGGAGCTGTATGGCCGCCCCCTCTCGGATTTCACCGGAGAGCAGCGGCGCGAACCGCCCGCGGAGCTCCGGGTGCTGATGCGCAAGGCGGAAGCGATGTCGGAGCAAGACCGCGAGGAAATCGTTCGATTCGCGGACTGGCTTCTGGCGCGCCGCGACAGGGAACAGGCCAAGTGATCTCGCAAGAGAGGCGAAGGGCCACGCTCGAGGGCGCGGCCGCGGCTGCCGAAGTCCACCTTCGGCGAGATATTTTCATCGGCGAGGATTCGTAGCCGACGAAACTTCACGAAGTCGGTTCCAACTCGAGGTATACCTCGTTCCTGTGGCAGCGGGCGGCATATCTCAGGCAGGCATGAATATCCTCCCTGCCCAAATGCGGATAGTCTTCGAGAATATCCTCTTCGCTTACGCCGGAAGCGAGCAAGTCGAGGACGAACTCGACGGACAGGCGTGTCCCTTCGATGATGGGTTTACCACCAAGTATTCTCGGGTTTACGGTAATTCGTTCCATCTCGGGCTTTCCTCCGTTCGCGCCACGCCCGAATGCCTCAGTCGATGGTGGCACCTCCGTCGATGACCAGGTGGGCGCCGGTGATGAAGGAGGCTTCGTCCGAGGCGAGGAACAGGATCCCGTTCGCGATCTCCACCGGCTCCCCCATGCGTTTCAGGAGCGTCTCCTGCCCGAAGAGCTGCCGTCCCTCCTCCCGGTCGATTCCGATGAAGTCCATGTGCCGTTCGCTCGCCTGGGTGTAGATCGGCCCCGGGCAGACCCCGTTGACCCGGATGTCGTCCTCCGCGAGGTCCATGGCGAGGCAGCGGGTGAGCTGCATGACGCCGCCCTTCGAGGTGTTGTAGGGGACGAAGCCCGGTTGCGCGACGAACCCGCTCTGGGAGGCGACGTTGACGATCGCCC
Source organism: Gammaproteobacteria bacterium (assembly GCA_965214795.1). GTDB lineage: Bacteria > Pseudomonadota > Gammaproteobacteria > HK1 > HK1 > JAJDXW01. Next base: position 965,255 of record OZ243976.1, read on the forward strand.
CGCCCCCGGTCGCCCGCAGATGGGGCAGTGCCGCCCGCACGGTATGGGTGTAGCCAAGCACGTTCACCCCCAGCACCTTCGCCCAATCCTCCGGGGAGACTTCCTCGATCCGGCCGAATACGAAGGCGGCCGCGTTGTTGACGAGGACGTTCAGGGCGCCGAAGCTCGCCGCCGCGGTGTCCACCATCCGCTCCACCGCCGCGGCGTCCGAGACGTCCGTCCGGCAGAACGACGCTTCGCCCCCCGCCCGCCGGATCGCCTCCGCGGTCGCCTGCCCCGACGCTTCGTCCAGCTCCGCGACCATCACCTTCGCCCCTTCCTCGGCGAACCGGATGGCGGTCGCGCGGCCGATCCCGGCCCCCGCCCCGGTGACGATGGCGTTTTTGCCCTTCAGCCGCATGGTGTCTCTCCACGTGGAACCGGTGCGGGCGGATCGTATGGCATCCCAGAGCAGCCGTCTTGGTGAGGGCACCCGTGCCTGCCGCGCTCGGAGACCGCGCCGAGTACCCGCGGGCTCCCCGCGGAGAGCGGGGTGCCGCGCCCGCTGCGCCCGTCGCGCCCGCCGCGGCCGGGGGAGGGGGTTGGCGTCGTGGCGCTCATCCGGAAGGTGCGCCGGACAGGCCGGGTGCGCCGGGTATCCCGTAGGCCCGTCGCGCGTTGTCCGCGAACAACCCCTGCCGGTCGGCCGGGTCCAGGTGCGAGGCGAGGTCGCCGAATGCGGCGTAGAGGCGCTCGGCCGGCCAACCGACGTGCTTCTCGACCGGGAAGTTCGAAGCGAACATGCATCGCCCGGGGCCGAAGAGCTCGATGGCCCGATGCACCGACTCGCGCACGAGCGAGCTGCGGTCCCAGTCTCCGTCCGGGTACGAGAGCATCGAGATCTTGAGATGCACCTGCTCAAGATCGGCCAGGGCCGAGAGCCCGTCCCAATAGACTCGGCCCTCGCGCAGATCGGCCAGGGTCGGGCTGCCGAGGTGGCCGACGACGATGGGGGTCGCCGGGTGCCCGGCGAGCAGGCGGGCGGCCTTGCGAAACTGGTGCGGGTTGAGCTGGAGGTCGAAGGCGAGGGAGTGCTCCTCGAGCCGCGCGAAACCCCGTCGCCAGGCCGGCTGGTCGAGGAAGTCCCCGCGCCGCTCGTTGCGGGGCCAGGAGGGCTCGTGGTTCACGATCTGCCGGATGCCGCCCAGCCCGGGGCAGCTCGCGAGATCGGCGAGGATGGCCGGAAGGTCCGGGTCTTCGAGCGGCGCCGAAGCGACGATGACGTAGTCGAGGGGCGACGCGGCAAGCTGCGCGGAGACCCACCTCGCCTCGGCCACGCAGGCGCGGGCGAACGGCGGCCCGTCCTGTCCGACGTGGCAGACGCTCACCGCCTCGACGAGGGCGCCGCCGGTGAGCTCGAACCCTTCGACCGCGAGGTCCGACTCGTAGCGTGCCCGGCCGTACACCGGGTCGCCGTCGATCGCGGCGAGCTGGCTCGGGTCATGGCCGCTCCTCGTCCCCGGGGAGACGTCCCACAGGTGGAAGTGCGGGTCCCACAGCTTCATGGCGTCGATACGGAAGACCTGTGAAGCACCGGAGGCCGGCGGCGAACCGCCGCCGGCCTCCTCGCCGGAACGGGACGGGAGACGGGTGCCCGCCGGCGGCGCGCCCTCAGCGGGCCGCCGCCTCCACGTTGGTCTTGTCGTAGACGGAGAACGGCCCCATGAGCACCCGCAGCCCCTTCTCCCGGGTCGGGTCCTTGTGGATGGTGTAGGTCCCCATGCGCCCTGCGTCGAAGCTCTCGCCCTCGACGCCCTCGATCTGCCCGGTGGCGATGAGGTAGGTCACGTAGTAGGTGAGGTAGCCGAGGTCGACGAAGCTCCAGAGCGCGAACTCCGGGGCGCAGCCGTTCATCGTGTAGCTCACCATCTCCGCCGGCAGGCCGAGGCCGCTCACCTTGATCTGGTCGCAGAGGTCCTCGTCCTGAAGCGCCTTCGCCGCGGCGACGATTCCCACCGAAGTGGGGGCCATGATGAGCTTCATGTTCGGATACTTGTCGATGAGGGCGAGCGCCTGGTTGTAGCTCTTCTCCGACTGGTCGTCGCCGTAGACCACGTCCACGAGGTTGAGTGCCGCGTATTTGTCCTCCTCGAGGGCGTTCTTCATGGCCGCGTTCCAGGAGTTCTGGTTGGCCGCGTCCGGCGTCGCGGAGAGGATCGCGAAGTCGCCGCCCGCCTCCCCGAGGATGTTGAGCGCCATGTCGGCCATCACCACTCCGGTCTGGTCGAAATCGACCTGGGCGACGAACACCTGCTCGCCCTCCGCGGAGGGGATCTGGGAGTCCCACGTCACCACCGCGAGGCCCTTCGCGCGCGCCGCCTTGGCGGCGGGGGCGATCTGGTCTCCGGAATTGTTCGAGATCATGATGCCGTCCTGCCCCTGCGTGGTGGCGGTGGTCACGATCTCGATCTGTCCGGCGACGCTGTTCTCCGGGGTCGGTCCGATGAACTCCAGGGTGCCCGGGTTCCCGAGCTCCTCGTGCGCCTCGCGGGCGCCGTTGTGAGCCTGGTCGAAGACCAGGATGCCGATGAACTTCGGCATGAGGACGAGGTTGGCCTCCCGGCCCTTCTCGGCCATGACCTGGGCGTGGGCGGACCCCGCCGCCCCAAGGGCGAGGGTGACGGCTGAAAGCGTGAGCAGTTGTCTGAGTTTCATGAAGTTCTCCAGGAGTCGGGGTTGTGCGGAAGTCGTTTCGTCGATGCGGCTGCCAAGCGAGCGGCCCGGCCGTGCGCTGGCGCCGGCGGCAGGGCCGGAGAATTCAGCGGAGGCGCCCGGGGCGCGCCACGCGGGCGAGGAAGCCCCGCACGTTCGGAATCATAGCCGACAGGATCAGAAGGACGCCAATGACCCCGGTCTGGAGGTGCCCGGTGATGTTGCTGAGAGACATCCCGTTGCGGAGGTAGAGGACGATGAGAATCGACAGGAGCACCCCGTAGACCGACCCCGCGCCGCCGAATATGCTCACCCCCCCGAGCAGCACGATGGTGATGATGTCGAGCTCGAAACCGAGCCCCATGTCGCCCCGGACGGTGCCGAGGCGGGCTGCGAAGAGGATCCCCGCGAGGGCGGAGAGGAACCCGGAAGTCGTGAAGAGAAGCATCTTGACCCGCGCGACGTCGATGCCGGAGTAGCGGGCCACCTCCAGGTTGATGCCGATGACGTAGACCTGCCGGCCGAACCCGCTGTAGCGAAGCACGATCACCGCGAGCACCAGCAGCGCGAAGAAGATGATGAGCGAGAGCGGAAACGGGCCGATGAGGGACTGCTGGCCGAGCGCCTCGAACCACGCCGGAAACTCCTTGATGGACCGGTCCTCGACCAGCACCCGGGCGAGTCCCCGGAACCCGATCAGCATCGCGAGGGTCACCACCAGGGACGGCAGGCCGACGACGGTGATCCAGAACCCGTTGAAGGCGCCGCCGGCGACCCCGATGAGGAGGCAGATGGCGAGGGCCGCCGGCATCGGGACCCCCTGCTGGACCAGCCAGCCGAGGGCGCAGGCGGAGAGCCCCATCATCGACGCGACGGAGAGGTCGATCTCCGCGTTCAGGATCACGAAGGTCATGATGAGGGCGACGATGACCTTCTCGATCGAGAGGGCGAAGAGGTTGACTTGGTTCTCCATGCTGAGGAAGGAGGGGGAGGTGACGGCGTTCACCACGATGATGCAGAGCAGCAGCACGGCGAGGAACCCTTCCCAGCTCCTGAGCCGCGCGCCGAGCGCGGCGGACCTCCGGGCCGGTGCCCGTGTCCGGCCCTCGCCCGGGGGGGCGGGTGGAGGCGCCGGCCGGCGGCTCGTCCGGGTGTTCACGGCGCGCGCCGCCGCCGGTCCCCGTGGGCGGCCGCTCACCGGCCCCGCCTTCGCTTCATGAGCACGCTGTCGACGGCGACCGCGGCCAGGATCAGCATGCCGAGCAGGGCGTCGCGCAGGAACTCGCTCACCTGGAGGGAGCGGATGAGGCTGTTCTCGAGGAGGTCGATGAGACTCGCCCCCAGCACCGCGCCGAGGACGCTCCCCGAGCCGCCGAAGATGTTGATGCCGCCGACCACCACCGCCGCCACCGACTTGAGCTCGAGCCCCAGGCCCGCCACCACCGTGATGTTGCCGAACCGGGCGAGGAAGAGGAATCCGGTGAGCCCCGCGAGCGCTCCGCAGAGGACGAAGGCGGTGAAGACGAGCCGCCGGGTGGGGAACCCGGCGTGGTGGGCGGCTTCCGGGCTCGACCCGATGGCGTAGAGCCGTCGTCCGAATGACGAGTAGCGAAGCAGGAGCTGGAAGAGCACCGCCACCGCCAGCATGACGGCCACGACCACCCGCAGGTGGAGGCGCTCATAGCTCAGCACATTGAGGCGTGGGAGGTCGATCAGCCACTGGGGGAGGTTGACGGTGAGGATGGTCTGCGCGTCGGAGTACTCGACCAGGATCGTGCGGTAGAGGGCGAGTGTGCCCAAGGTCACGATGATGGCCGGCACCCGGCACCACGCCACCAGCACGCCGTTGCACGCCCCGAGCGCGGCGCCAAGGCCGACGGCCATCAGCACCGCCGCGAGCGGATGGATGTCGTTGTCGAGGGAGAGCTGCTGGCCGACGAAGTAGGCGGTGAAGCCGACGATGGAGCCGACCGAGAGATCGATGTTGCGGGTGAGCACCACCAGGGTCTGGCCGATGGCGAGGAGGGCGAGGATCGCGACGCTCGCCGACACCCGGTTGAAGAGGCGCGCGCTCAGGTAGTTCTCGATGATGAGCGAGAAGCCGGCGAGCACGAGCACGATGAGGAGGAGGAGCACGCCCTCGCGCCTCGTCTCCGCGCGGAGCCTCATGACACCGCCCGCTCCGCGGCGCTGCCCTCCGCTGTCGGAGGGGCTGTCCTCGCACCGCCCGTCCTCGCACCGTCCTCCTCCCCGGTGGCGAGGGACATCACCGCCTCCTGGGTGGCTTCCCCGCGGTCCAGGACACCCATCTGCCGCCCTTCGCGCATCACCAGGATACGGTCGCTCATGGCGAGCACCTCGGGCAGATCGGAGGAGATGCAGAGGATCGCCATTCCCTCCTCGGCGAGCTCGCGCACCATCGCGTGGACCTCGGCCTTCGCCCCGACGTCGATGCCCCGGGTCGGCTCGTCCAAGAGGAAGATCCTCGGCCGGGTGTTGAGCCACTTGCCGAACATCACCTTCTGCTGGTTCCCGCCGGAGAGCTTGCCGACCACGTGCAGCGGCGAGGGCGCCCTAATGTCGAGCCGCTGCCGGAACCCCTCCGCGGCCGCCTCCTCCCGGGCGCGCTGAACGAGGCCGAGCCGCGAGAGATAGCGGCGGAGCACGGGGAGGGTCACGTTGGCCGCGATCGAGAGCGGCATGGCGAGCCCGAGCTTGCGCCGGTCCTCGGTCATGTAGGCGATCCCGAGCCGCTGGGCAGCCCGGGGCGACGTGATCCGCACCGCCTGGCCGTCGATCTCGATACGGCCGCGGTCGGCGGGCTGGATACCGAAGAGGGCGAGGGCAACGTCCGTCCGGCGCGAGCCGACGAGCCCCGCGAAACCGAGGACCTCGCCCTCGTGGAGGTCGAAGTCGATCCCGGAGAACACCCCCTCCCGGCCGAGACCGCGCACCCGGCATACCTGCCGGCCGATGGTCCGCGCCGGCTCGCCCCCCCCAATCCCATAGAACTGCTCCACCTCCCGGCCCACCATGTCGCGAATGAGCCGGTCCCGGGTGACCTCGCCGGCGGGGCGGGTGGAGATGTGCTTGCCGTCCCGGAGCACCGTGATCCGGTCCGCGACCTCGAAGACCTCCTCCAGGCGGTGGGTGATGAAGAGCACCGCGACCCCCCGATCCCGCAACTGGCGAGCCACCCGGAAGAGCTGCCGGACCTCGTGGTCGGAGAGCGATGCGGTCGGCTCGTCCATGATGAGGACCTTCACCTCGAGCGAGATGGCCTTCGCGATCTCCACCGCCTGCTGCGAGGCGAGGGTGAGCCCCCGGGCCGGCGCCCGCACGTCGAGCCGGACGCCGAGGCTCGCGAGGAGGTCCTCCGCCTCCGCGTACATGCGCGGCCAGTTGACCAGTAATGCCTGGTCCCGGTGGGTGATGAAGATGTTCTCGGCGACGTCGAGGTCCGGGAACACGAGAGGCTCCTGGTAGATGGCCGCCACCCCGCGCGCCTGGGCTTCCTGGGCGTTTGCGAGGTGCACCGGCGCGCCCTCCACCCGGACCTCTCCCTCGTCGCTTTGCTCGACGCCGGTCAGGATCTTGATGAGGGTCGACTTGCCGGCGCCGTTCTCCCCGACGAGGGCGTGGATCTCGCCCGCGTGGAGGGAGAGGGACACGCCCGCGAGCGCCTGCGTCATGTCGAAGCGCTTGGAGACCCCGGTCACCTCCAGCACCGGGGCGGCGCGCGCGGGGCTCGCAGGGGTCACGCCCGGCGCCGGTGCGGTGCCGGACGAAGGAGCGGCGGACGTGCCCGACATCTCCCCCGGCTCAGTCCATGTGCCACTGGAGGGGCAGCAGGTAGGGGAAGTTTCGCGCCGGATCGATCTCGATCCTCATCACCGGCGCCATGTACTCGGCCCAGCGGCGGTTGATCTCGCTGTCGCCGAGCCGTGTGATGGTCTCGTCGAGGTCGTCCGTCTCGAAGTACCCGAACAGGGTGAGGCCGTGGCGGAAGATCGAGTAGTTCCGGACCCCGGCCTCGCGCAGGGCCTCCCGCATCTCCGGCCAGATCTCGTCGTGCCGCCGCTTGTACTCCTCCTCGTAGCCGGGGCGCACTTCCTGCACCCACGCGTATCGATGGTTCATGGTCGGACCTCGCTGAATCGGGAGCTCAGGGCTGAATCGGGAACCCGGGCGGTGGCCTCCCGCCCGCCCGGTATCGAACCACGGCCCCGGGCCGTGGTGTGAGAACCTCGCGTCCTTCGTGTCATCCCGCGGGCAGAGCCGGGACGCTCAGGCTGCCGCCGCGGCGGGCAGCCCGACTGAGGTCATCGTTGCTCATGGGAGCGATGGATTCCAGTGTCCTGTCGCGCGCGCTCCGCACGCGGCCCGCTCGTCGTTCTGCTCGACGAGGACGGTTCCGACGGAGCGGGGGACCGCGTCCTCGCCGGGAGAGATGCCGACGACGTCGGTCCGGCGCTCGACCTCGCCGTCGAGGCGTTCGAGCGGTTTGGCCGGGTGAAGCCTGGTGCGGCGCGGCGCTCCTTGGGGAAACGCATGCAGGCCGGGACGTCCGGCTCGGCCTCGTCCATCAAGGGCTGCGAGCCTGGGCGCCCTGGAGCCCGGGCGCCCGGGGTCCGAACTCGTCGGCGGCTTGGCGCGCCCGGGCGGTGGCACCTTCGTTCGCCCCGTGCGTGCGTTCATCCGCATTCCACCGTTCCCCCGGATTCCGCGGACCCGTACAGGGCTTCCAGCACCTGGACGGTCCTGAGCCCCACCAGGTGGTCGCCGCAGTTCCGCGCCTCCTCGCCGCGGCAGATCGCGACGAAGCGGTCCACCGCCTCGCGGGTGGTGTAGGAGCGGAAACCCTCGCCCCGCCTCATCCGCCGCGCGCGGCCGGACCCGTCGAGACGCTGGAGCGAGAGGCGCTCGCGACCTTCCTCCACGTCCAGCACGAGCATGCCGTCCTCCCCGTAGACCCGGAGGTCGAGCTGGGGCGCGGCGTGCTTGGGCAGCCCGGCCGCCCCCGAGAGGGTGCCGATGGCCCCTCCTTCGAATCGAAGGACGGCCGCATCGTGATCGTCCACCTCGGCCTTCGAGCGGCGGACGGCGGCGTGGACGCTCTCCGGTTCGAGGTCGGTGACGAAGAAGAGGGCGGCGAGCGCGTGCGACAACTGCCCCCATCCATATCCGCCCGCGCGGCGCGGGTCGGCCCAGGTGGAGGGGGGCGGGCGGTAGAGATGTCCCTCGGTCTCGACCATCGGCTCTCCGCCGAAGAGGTCGAGGAGGGCGGAGGACATGTGCAGCGCGACGTGGCGGACGGCGCCGATCCGGCCGGCCCGCACCCAGTCCGCGGCCTGCTCCATGTACGGGGTGTGGTTGAGGCCGTAGGGGGTCATGAGGGTCCGGCCGGACGCGCGGACGAGCCGCACCAGCTCGCGGGCATCGGCAGTCCGGGTGGCCATCGGTTTCTCGACGAGGACGTGGCACCCGCGGCGAAGGGCCGCCGCCGCGTGCTCGAAGTGGAGCACGTGGGGCGAGGCGACGACCACGCCGTCCGGGTCCCGACCGTACACCTCGAGGTGGTCCTCGGTAACGTGGGGAAGGTCGAAACGGGCCCGGATGCGTTCGAGCTCCGTCCCGCCCAGCCGGCAGGCGGAGACGATCTCCGCGTGCGGGTTCTGTCGGAGGTGGGGGATGTGGTATTCGCACGCCCACCACCCGGCCCCGACTACCGCGATACGCGCTCTCTTCTGCATCGGTCCGGTTTGAATTCTCTCCGAATCGCCGGACAGTCTAGCGCGCATATCTCACCGGGCTACGTCGCGAGGGCGCGGAGACGCCCCAAGATGTGACAGCAACGGGTCGAACGGACCGAAAGAGCGCATGCGCGCTGTCGAAGCGGCTTGAGGGAGTACGGCCCGCCACCGCGAGCGGATCGGCGTCCGCAGCAGGAGGCCGGTGAGATATGCGCGCTAGCGCCTACCCCCCCGGTTCCGAACGGGGTCTCCGGGTGAATGCGCTAATCTGCCGCCGGTCGCGCCGCGATCGGAGCCGGCCCGGCGGGGAAGAGGAAGGCACTGGACGATGAAGTTCACCGTGATGGGGGCGGGAGGCGTCGGCGGGTACTTCGGCGCCCGGCTGGCGGCGGCGGGGCACGAGGTCGGGTTCGTCGCCCGCGCCCGGCATCTCGAGGCGATGCGCGAGAAGGGTCTCGCGGTCCGCAGCCAGCTCGGCGATGTCGAGCTCCGGCCCGTCCGGGCGAGCGACGATCCCGCCGCGTTCGGCGCCGCTGACTGCGTCCTGTTCACGGTCAAGACGTACGACTGCGAATCCGCGGCCAAGGCGGTCCGCCCCGCCCTCGGCGCCGATACCTTCGTCGTTCCCCTGCTGAACGGCATCGGCCACATCGAGGTGCTGTGCCGGGTGCTCGGGCCGGAGCGGGTGCTCGGCGGCGTCGCGCACATCAGCGCGCTCATCGAGGCGCCGGGCGTCGTCCGTCACTTCGACCGCTTGCAAATCCTCCGAATCGCCGAGATGGACAACTCCGAGAGTCTGCGCGTCCTCGCCCTGCGGGCAGCGTGCACGGCGGCGGGGATCGAGTGCCCGGTGCCGAACGACATCGAGCGCGAGCTCTGGCAGAAGGTGGTGATGATCTGCGCCCTCGCCGGCGCCAATTGCCTGACCCGGCTTCCGCTCGGCGTCTGCCGGAGCAACCCCGCGACGCGCGCGATGATGGAGAGCCTCGTCGCCGAGACGGTCGCTGTCGCCCGCGCGCTCGGAGTCTCCCTGCCGGACGACCAGGAATCCCGGACGATGGCGGTCCTCGACAAGCTGCCGGCGCCCATGAAGGCGTCCATGTTCGCGGCCTTGGAGCGGGGCGAGCGCCTGGAAGCGGCAGCCCTGAACGGCGCCATCGACCGGCTCGGCCGCGAGGCGGGAGTCGACACCCCGACCCACCGGGCCGTCTACGCCGCCCTCGCCCCGCACGAGAACGGCGCCCCGGCCGGCGACTGACCGCCGGCACACCGACCCCTGTCGTCGTATCGTGCTTTGCCAATTCGACCTGCCCGTGACACCGTGACCTGCCCTGCCCGTGGCCGTTGTCCGACCTGCCCGGAATCGGTGACGCCCTTGTGTCGGATTACGCTTCGCTCACCCCGACTACCCGAGACACCGTTGTCCGACCTGCCCGGGAGGGTGGGGAGGGTGGTCCCTTGGGAGAAAGAGGTCGGGTTATCCGAAGGCGTAGCCCGACGGCTTGACCGCCACCACCTGCAAGCGCAAGAAACGCGCCGCCGCCGCACTGTTCTACAATGGCCCTGGTCCAGAGCTCGCCGGAGGTCGCGTGGCTGCGCGCGAGCCAGTCGCGGCGTAATCCTCGTTGTTCGATAAAGACGAGGAACAGCCAACGGGACGGGCGGAGGAGCCGGGATGACGTTTTACACCGGATCGGAACTCTGCGCCCTGCTGGCGGGCGGGGAGTCTCATTGGGTGGAACGCAAGCGTAGTGCCAGTGACCGTAGCACCATCCACCGCAACATCTGCGCTTTCGCCAATGACCTTCCGGGTGCGGGCAGGCCCGGAGTGATCGCCATCGGACTCGAGGACGATGGTCGTTGCGCGGGTATCCAAGTGGATGACGCACTGCTTCGTACCGTCGCCAACATGCGCTCCGACGGAAGCATCATGCCGCTGCCATCCATGAGAGTGGAAAGGGTAACGACTGGCGGTTGCAGCCTGGCGGTGATTCAGGTGGAGCCGTCGACGAATCCCCCCGTGCGGTATCAGGGCAGAGCTTGGGTCAAGGTAGGGCCTACGGTTCAGCAGGCTTCCGCCGAAGAGGAACGACGATTGAGCGAGCGACGGCAGGCTTCGAACCAGCCGTTCGACGCGCGTCCGAACCGGGACGCGACGCTTGATGAACTGGATCCGGACTACGTGCGAACGCAATACCTGCCGCGGGCCGTTGCGCCGGAGGTGCTCGAGCGCAATCGAAGACCCCTCGATCATCAGCTTCATTCGCTTCGCCTGGTCTCCGGCGAATCGCCCACGTGGGGGGCGCTGTTGGGTCTCGGACGAGACCCTCAGAGATGGCTTCCCGGTGCATACGTGCAGTTCCTGCGCATCGACGGGCTTTCCGTGACGGATCCGATCCGTGATCAGAAGGTGTTGACCGGAAAGCTCGAAGACGTGTTGCGCCATCTGGACGAGCTCTTGAAGCTGAACGTGTCGGTCCGCACGGAGGTCGCGACGGCTTCTCGAGAAGCGCGCTGGCCCGACTATCCGGTCGCGGCCCTCCAGCAGCTCGCGAGGAATGCGGTGATGCATCGGAGCTATGAGGGGACGAATGCGCCGGTCCACGTGTACTGGTACTCCGACCGCGTGGAGATTCGCAACCCCGGCGGTCTCTACGGACAGATGACCCAGGAAAACTTCGGCAAGGGTCCGGTCGCCTGCCGCAACCTGCTCGTGGCGGAGATCATGCACCATTTGGGCTTTGCGCAGCGCTTCGGCTTGGGCGTCCCGCTTGCGCGCCGGGCGCTTGAGGAGAACGGCAACCCGGAGCCGGAATTCGATTTTCAACCCACGGGAATTACCGTCACCGTGAGGGGCGCGCCTTGACGACTATCACCTTCTTCAATAACAAAGGCGGCGTCGGCAAAACCTCTCTGGTCTACCACTTGGCCTGGATGTACGCCGATCTCGGCATGAACGTGCTGGCGGCGGATCTCGACCCGCAGGCGAACTTGACGAGCATGTTCCTCGATGACGATCGGCTGGAGTCGTTGTGGTCGGAAGGCGGTAAGCGCAGAACCGTGTACGGCGCCCTTCGGCCGCTCTTGGAGGGGACCGGCGACGTTGAGACGCCCCATGTTGAAGAACCCGCGCCCGGCCTCGGCATGGGTCTCCTGGTCGGAGACCTCCGCCTCGCGGTCGCGGAGGACGAGCTGTCGAGTCAGTGGCCCGCCTGCCTCGATCGCAAGCCCCGGGCGTTCCGCGTCCTGTCGGCATTCTGGCGCATGCTTCGCCTCGGCGCCGCCGAGATTGACGCTCAGGTGATCCTGGTGGATGTGGGGCCCAATCTCGGCGCCTTCAATCGTGCCGCGCTGGTTACCGCCGACTCCGTGGTCGTGCCCTTGGCCCCGGACCTCTACTCGCTCCAGGGCCTCCGCAACCTGGGTCCGGCCCTTCGCCGCTGGCAGCAGGAGTGGGCGGAAAGACGGGAGCGCAACCCGGTCCCCGATCTGGAAGTGCCGGAAGGCGCGATGCACCCGATCGGATACGTCGTCATGCAACACGCGGTTCGCCTCGACCGTCCCGTGAAGGCATACGGACGCTGGATGAGCCGGATCCCTTCAGTGTACGGCGAGGCGGTTGTCGCGGAGGCTGGCTTCCGGAGGGCCGCCATTGACCATGATCCGAACTGCCTCGCAACGCTCAAAAACTACCGCAGCCTCATGCCCCTGGCCCAGGAAGCGAGGAAGCCCATGTTCGCACTCAAACCCGCCGACGGTGCCATCGGCGGCCACGCGCGGGCGGTGCAGGACTGCTACCGCGACTTCCGGACGCTTGCCCGAACGATCGCGGAGCGCGGAGAAGTTGACTTGCGAAAGCTCGCCTTGTGGGAATGACGGATGGCTGCCACTGACCTCAAGCACGCCGGCAAAGCGCCGGAGCGGCTCCGCCTCGGACTCGCTCCCATTGTCGAGCGGGGAGTCAACAGTCGGATCGAGGCCGGAATCGCGCGGGCGGGCGTCATTCCATGCCATGCCGAAGACCTGAAGCCAAGGAGACTCCCAAGGTGGCAGCGCTGTATCTGGCGTCCCGGTCTCCGCGTCGCCGGGAGCTCCTGGCCGGCCTCGGCTACCGGTTCGAGGTGGTGGATATTGCGGTCGACGAGAGCCGGGCGGACGGTGAGACGCCCGCTCGCTACGTCGAACGGATGGCGCGGGAGAAGGCGACCGCCGGCATCGCTGCGGTGAAGGGCGCGGGAGGCGCTTGCGGCGGGCGGTCACCGGTGGTTCTCGGTGCGGACACCATCGTCGTTGTCGATGGCGAGGTCCTGGGCAAGCCGGGTAGCGGCGAAGAGGTTCTCGTCCACCTCGAACGTCTCTCCGGCCGCGACCACCTGGTGCTGTCTGCGGTCGCGCTCGCGTCCGTGTTCGGTCAAGCCGGCCATCCGGTGACCGACGTGCGGCTCTCCCGCAACCGGGTCTGGTTCCGGCACTTGTCCGCGGCCGAGCGCGAGGCGTACCGGGCGACGGGCGAGCCGGCCGACAAGGCGGGGAGCTACGCGATCCAGGGCCTCGCCGCCGCCTTCGTCACCCGCCTCGAGGGGAGCTGGAGCGCGGTGGTCGGGCTTCCCCTCTGCGAGACGGCGGCGCTCCTCGCGCGGGCCGGGGTGCCCTTTCTGTCATCGCCGGGCGAGACCGCGACCGGGACGAAACCGGCCGCCGCGGGGCGCGACTGAATCCGGCGCGCCGACCTTGCGGAGCGTTCGCGGGGGGCGGACGGCCCATTTCGGGCGCACGGTGCCGGCCCGGAACGGGTCCCGATTCGGTCGAACCCGTTCGGAATCCGTTCCGATGAGTCGGCCTTGAGGCCCTTCCTTCTCTCCCTGGGCGGCGTTCAGACCTCCACGAGCATCTCGAAGCTACCGTAGATGAGGCGCTTGCCGTCGAACGGGGGGTTCTCGTCGACGAGGCGCGGATCGCTCATCATCCGCGCATAGGCCGCCTCGCGTACCTCGCGGGACGGCCAGATGATCCACGAGAAGACGACGGTCTCCTCCGGCCGGCACTTCACGGCCATCGGGAACGAGGTGATCTCGCCGTCCGGAACCCGGTCGCCCCAGCACTCGACCACCCGGAGCGCGCCATGCTCCTTGAAGAAGTCCGCCGCCTTGAGCGCGTGCTGCCGGAATGCTTCCCGATGCGTGGTCGGGACCGCCGCCACGAAGCCGTCCACATAACTCATCGACCGTTCCTCGAATTCCATGCCCGACCGCCGGAAGTGTATATCGCGCCGTGTGCGGCGGCAGCCAAGGGCGAGGAGGGCCAGCAGTTCTCATTTTGGCGCCTGACTTCACCCCGAGCCGCAAGCCGTCTTCTCCTTGCGACTCGATCCGGGGCGGATCGGGGGCCGATCGACGGTCGTGCCGGTCCGGCGGCGGGACCCGACGAACAAAATGAGAGTTGCTGGAGGAGGGCGCAGGACTATCCCACGCCGGCCGGTCGTCCGCACCGGGCTCGCAGGAGCGCCCTCGTTCGCGCCCTGGGGTCGATCGGCCCGATCGCGCGGCGTCGGAGCGGGATGCGATTGTACGCGCACCGCACCGCACCGCACCGCGCCACGCCACGGCGCCGAGCGTCCGGTTGCGGACAGGGGGCCCGGTACGGTCGGTCAGGCCCGGTGGTAGGGGTGCCGGTGGAGGAGGGACCAGGCGCGCCAGAGCTGCTCGGCCACGATCACCCGCACCAGGGCGTGGGGGAAGGTGAGACGGGACAGCGACCACGTGAAATCGGCCCGCTCCCGGCACTCGGGGGCGAGACCGTCCGGTCCGCCCGCGAGGAGGGCGGTGTCCCGCCTCCCGGCCATCCATGCGTCAAGCCGTTCGGCGAGGTCCGCGGTGGACCAGGGGGCGCCCCGCTCGTCGAGCGCGACGATCCGGGCGCCGTTCGGAACGGCCCGGAGGAGACCTTTGCCCTCCCGGCGAACCGCCGTCGCGGGTCCCGCGCCAGTCGCTCCTCGGCGCGCCGCCGCCCCCCGATACGCGGTCGGCACCTCCCGCAGCATGAGCCGGCAGGCGCGAGGCAGGCGCCGCGCGTAGTCCTCGAACGCCGCGTCCACCCACCCCGGCATCCGGGTCCCGACCGCCGCCAGCACGATCTTCATCTGCCTCCGCGCTCCGCCCGGGGCGCTTCGGCGTCGCGGGCTCTCTCCGCCCTTCCGGTCCGGAACGGCCGCAGCCGCGGCCACGGCCGAAGTCGTGCGTCCTCCTCGGGGCGACGGATCAGGGTGCCGGCGTCCCGGTCTGCTCCCGGATGGCCATGACCGGCGACCAGAGCTTCTCGAGCTGGTAGAGCTCGCGGGTCTCCGGCTGCATGACGTGGACGACCACGTCGCAGAGGTCGACCAGCACCCACTCCCCGTCGCGTTCTCCTTCCACCCCGAGGGGCGGAGCGCCCCGGTGCTTTGCCGATACCACCACCTTTTCGGTGATGGCCCGCACGTGGCGGGCGGTGCGCCCCGTGGCCACCACCATGTAGTCCGTCACGTCGGTGAGCTCCCGGACATCGAGAACTTCGACCTCGCCGGCCTTGAGCTCTTCGAGATCGGCGGTCACCAGCCGAAGCAGTTCGCCGCCGTCCGGCTCGCTCCGGCCCCGCCTGTTCCGTCCTGCATCACGCGCCATCGGAATAGAGCTTCTCCTGCTGTATGTATTGCGCCACCGCGCGCGGCACGAGGTCGTCGAGGCCCCCGCCGGCCGCGCACCGCGCTCGAATGGCGGTGGAAGAGATGTCGACGGCCGGAAGGTCCATCATGAGGATGGAGCCCGCCGGCCGGGTGCGGAGCGGGGTGGAGTCCTCGCACCGCCGCGCCTCGGCCCATCGGGAAACCTCCTCCCCACGGGGCCATGCGGCGGCGCCGGCTCGGCGGGCCACCACGAGGTGGGCGTAGTCGGTGAGCTCTCGCCACCGCCGCCAGGTCTCGAGCACTTCAAGCTGATCGGCGCCAAGGAGCAGGCAGAGGGGCCGCTCCCGCGACTCGGCGCGGAAGGAGGCGAGGGTGTCGATGGTCCAGCCGGGTCCGGTGCCGGCGAGCTCGCGGTCGTCTACGTAGAATCCGCAATGCCCGCGGACCGCCGCGGCGAGCATGGCCCGGCGCTGGCCGCCGGTTGCCCGCGCCGGGGGCCGGTGCACCGGGACTCCGGCCGGCACCAGCGCCACCGCGTCCAGTCCGAGCCGGCGGCGAGCCTCCTCCGCGAACCGCAGGTGGCCGTTGTGGACGGGATCGAAGGTGCCGCCCAGAATGCCGAGAATGCCTGCCGTACCCGCCGTGTCAGCCTCCGGGGCGGGACGAGGCGGGTCGGGTGGGGGAGGGCTCGGGCACCGTCCGCGGAGCCGGGGGGCTCACGGGGCGAGGGCGGGCGAGGTCCGGCCGGCGGGGCGTCCGGCGAGCCTCCCCGAAGAGCGAGCCGGGGTCGGTCCGCGGGCGCGCGCGGGGTCTCCGGGGGCCGCCGCCGGCCCGCGCCTTCCTTGCCGGCCTGGCCAGCCGCCGGCCTGACCAGCCGTTTCTCACTGGCGGATGTGGCCGTCGCCGAGGACGATGAATTTCTGCGATGTGAGCCCCTCCAGCCCGACCGGGCCGCGCGCGTGCAGCTTGTCGGTGCTGATCCCGATCTCCGCCCCCAACCCGTACTCGAAGCCGTCCGCGAAACGGGTCGATGCGTTGACCATCACCGAGCTCGAGTCCACCTCGCGGAGGAAGCGCTGGGCCCGCGAATAGTCCTCGGTGACGATGGCGTCGGTGTGGGCGGAGCCGTGGGCCGCGATGTGGTCGATGGCTTCATCGAGACCGCCCACCACCCGGATGGACAGGATGGGCGCCAGGTACTCGGTGTCCCAGTCCTGGGGCGTCGCCTCCGCGCAGCCGTCGACGAGCCGCCGGGTGGCCGGGCAGCCCCGGAGCTCCACCCCGGCCTCGAGGTATCGTGCGGCGAGCGGCGGCAGCACTTCGGGGGCGATGGCCCGGTCCACGAGCAACGTCTCCATCGTGCAGCAGGTGCCGTAGCGCTGGGTCTTGGCGTTGTAGGCCACGCGGAGCGCCTTCTCCGGGTCCGCCCGCTCGTCGATGAAGACGTGGCAGATCCCGTCCAGGTGCTTGATGATCGGGATGCGGGACTCGCTGATGACCCGCTCGATGAGCCCCTTCCCTCCGCGGGGGACGATGATGTCCACGAACTCGTCGAGCCGGAGCAACTCGCCGACGGCCCGCCGGTCCGCGGTCTCGACGACCTGGACCGCGTTCGCGGGAAGACCCGCTTCTCCCAGCCCGGCCCGGATGCATTCCGCGATGGCCCGGTTGGAGCGAAGCGCCTCCGATCCGCCCCGCAGGATGACCGCGTTGCCGGCTTTGAGGCAGAGACCGCCCGCGTCCGCGGTGACGTTCGGGCGCGACTCGTAGATGATGCCGACCACCCCGAGCGGCACCCGCATGCGTCCGACCTGGATGCCGGACGGACGGTAGCCGACGCCGCTCACCTCCCCGACCGGGTCGGGGAGGGCTGCGATCTCCTCGAGCCCGGCGGCCATCGCCTCGACCCGCGCCTCGGTCAGCTCCAGGCGGTCCGCGAGCGCGGGGGCGAGGTCCCGCCCGGCCTCGAGGTCTCGCCGGTTGGCCGCGAGCAACCCCGCGCGGCCGGCCCGGATGGCCTCGGCCGTCGCGGTGAGCGCCCGGTTCCGGGCCGCCGTGCCCGACCGTGCGAGGTCGCGCGCCGCGGACCGGGCGCGCTCGCCCAGCCCGCGCACGTAGCGTCCGAGGTCCGCCGTTTCGTCGATGCTCTGGACGGTGGCCGCCATTCCTCTTCTCCGAATCGATCCGCGCCTCGCGTTCTCCGGTGCGCGCCCGCGCTCGCTCCGAGCCGATTATACGGCCCGGAGCGAGCGCGGGGAGGGCCGATATTCCACGCTACGGTTCCCCCCGGGCAAGATCGGATTCGCTCGGCGCAATCCGACGCGGGTGCCTCCGTGCGATGTCGGGCTGGTTCTGCCCGTGCCCCGCATCCACTCGCTGGGCTTCATGCGCGGCGTATCATGGAAGTCATTGTTTTCCAGCCCTTTGCTTTCTCCGTGAACGGCGCATCGAATGACAAACCAGTCCCTGGCCAGTCCCGATGCGGCCGAGGACTGACGAGTCCGGCTTGGGCGGTCATCGGCAGATAGGGCAGATAGATTGCAAGCAATTGAATTGATATGAACTATTCATGTTCAAAGTCCAGCGAGCGGATTGTGGGGCACGGGCAGGGCCGGTTACGCCTGCCGCTCACCCGACCTGCCGCCGCCGGATATTCCCGCCGGAGCCGGGCTCGCGCCGCAGAAGTCGAGCACCAGCCGCCGGAGGGCGTCCCACTCGTCGCCGACATCCGCCCCCTTGGACATGGCGTCCAGGCGCGCGAGAGCGGCGAGGCGGGCGCCCCACTGCGCGGCCGGCCGCCGCTTGAGCGCCGTGAGCACCGCGCCGCGCCGCCGGCGCCACGCGGGGAACGGCCGAAGCGCGTCGTCGACCGCGGCCCCCCGTTCGAGGTCGCGGCCGATCCGGGTGACCGTCCGTACCTGCCAGGCGAGGGCGCCGACGATGGCCGGTGGCGCCTCGCCTTCCCCCGCGAGTCCGGCGAGCACGAGCAACGCGCGCGGGGCGTTTCCCGCCAGGGTCGCGTCCACGAGGTCGAAGGAGGTGAAGCGGGCCCCGTGGGCCGCGCCGTCGAGGACGTCGTCAATCTCGATCCGCCCCCCCGAGACGAGGAGGGCGAGCCGATCGATGGTCTGGGCACCATACCCGAGGTTGCCCTCGCAGCGGTCCGCGAGCTCCTCGATCGCTTCGGGTGAGGCATCCATCCCGCGGCTGCGCACCCGTTCCCGGAGCCATCCGGGGAGGGCGGCACGCTCCTTGGGCCAGACCTCGATGCTCACCCCCGCCCGCTCGATCGCCCGGTACCACTGGGAGCGCTTCGCCGGCGCCTCGATCCGCCCCGCGCCGACGAGGAACACGACATCGGTTTCCACCTTGGCCGCGAATGCGGCGAGCGCTCGCGCTCCCTCCGTTCCCGGCCGCCCGCTCGGGAGACGGAGTTCGATGAGGCGCCGCTCGGCGAACAGGGAGAGGCTTGCGGCGGCTTCGGAGAGACGCGACCAGTCGAAGCCGGTCTCCGCGTCGAGCACCGTGCGTTCGGCGAAGCCTTGTTCACGGGCGGCGGCCCGGATCGCGTCGAGTGCCTCGTTGAACTGGAGAGGCTCGTCGCCGGTCACCAGGTAGACCGGCTTGAGCCCCCGGGCGAGGTGGCCGGCGAGCTGCTCGGGCCGGACCCGCACCGCGGCCCTAGCGCGGATATCTCACCAACTTCCTGCTGCGGACGCCAATCCGCTCGCGGTAGCAGGCCGTACTCCCTCAAGCCGCTTCGACGTAGTGTCGGCTACGCCTTCAGCGTCTTTCGGTCCGTGCGCCCTGCTACCGCGGCATCTTGACGCCCTCGCGACGAAAGTTGGTGAGATATCCACGCTAGCCGCTGCCGGATACCGCGTGCAGCCGCCTCACGATTGCGGCGGCCGCCTCCCGGTGCATCTCGGCGCGAATGATCGTCCGCTCGCGCGTCCTGCTCAGCCGTTCGCCGGGATGCACACGGTATTCGCGCACCACCCTCACCTCGCCGGGCTCGAGGACCTGCTTCCCGGTGCCGTCGCGCAGGGTGTAGCGTACCCGGTAGGCGATCTGGTACTCGCGGGCGTCCCCCCGCACCGGTTCCACGGAGAGGAGGCGCTCGCGGAAGCCCGCCGGCCGGACCGCGAGCACGAGGTCCCCACCCTTGTCCGCGAGGCGCACCCCGCTGCCCGCGAGCCTCGCCTCGAGGGCGTCGCGAAGCTCGAACGAGCCCCCCTGCACCCGCACGGTACCCGGCAGGTCCAACGCTCCGCGCGGCTGGAACGCGCAGCCGGCGAGGATCAGGCCCAGGAGGGCCCCGGTCAGGGGGAGGAAGATGCGCACGTCAACCGAGGATCGTTCCCAGGACGAATCCCAGGGCGAGGCAGGACCTCGCGTCGAACCATGGGCCGAGCCCCGGGACGAAGCCGCATCCGACGGCCCCGAGACCGGCAAGGGCGGAAAGGGCGGCGGCCCCGCCGGCGGCCGCCATCGAGAAGCGCAGCATGTCGCACGTCACACCACGATGTTGAGGAGGCGGTCGGGCACCAGGATGACCTTGCGCGCCGTCTTCCCTTCGAGGTGCCGGGCCACGTTGGGGTTGCCGCGCGCCGCGGCCACCGCTTCATCGCGCTCCGTTCCCGCCGGCACGTCCACCCGGCCCCGCAGCTTTCCGTTGATCTGCACCACGAGGGTTACCGTATCACGCTCGAGGGCGGCCGGGTCCGCTTCCGGCCAGCTCGCATCCACCACCGGTCCGGTCCCGCCGAGCGCGGGCCACAGGGCGTGCGCGACGTGCGGCACCACCGGAGCGAGCAGCAGGACGGCGGTGCGCAGGCCCTCCCGGTGGAGCGCGCGTCCCTGGGCCGAGTCGTCGACGCGGGCGCGAAGGGTGTTCAGCATCTCGATGACCGCCGCGATCGCGGTGTTGAAGGTGTAGCGCCGGCCCACGTCGTCACCCGCCTTGGCGATGGTCTCGTGGATCTTGCGCCACGCGCCGCGCTGGTCCGCGCCGAGGGTCTCGGGAACGAGATCGGCCACCGGCCCCCCGGCCACGTGGTCCGCCACCATGCGCCACAGCCGGCGCAGGAACCGGAACGCCCCCTCGACGGCGGTGTCGCTCCATTCGAGGGTCTGGGACGGCGGGCTCTGCATCATCATGTAGAGCCGGATGGTGTCCGATCCGTAGCGGGCGATCATGTCCTCGGGGTCGATGCCGTTGTTCCTGGACTTCGACATCTTCTCCAGACGCCCCACGGTGACCGGCCCGCCGTCCGCCCGCAGCCTCGCCCCGGTCACCCGGCCCTTGTCGTCACGCTCCATCTCGACCTCGGCGGGCGAGTAGTAGGTGCTCGCCCCGTCCGCGTCCTCCCGGTAGAAGGTCTCGTTGAGCACCATGCCCTGGGTAAGGAGGTTCTTGAACGGCTCGTCGCTCTCGACGAGGCCCTCGTCGCGCATGACCTTGTGGAAGAAGCGGGCGTACATGAGGTGCAGGATGGCGTGCTCGATCCCGCCGATGTAGAGGTCGACGGGGAGCCAGTAGTCGGCCCGCTCGTCGAGCATGGCGGTATCGCAGCCGGGGCAGGCGAAACGCGCGTGGTACCACGCGGACTCCATGAACGTGTCGAAGGTGTCGGTGTCCCGCCGCGCCGGGCCGCCGGTCTCGGGGTCCGTCGTCTCGACGAACTCGGGGAGGGTGGCAAGCGGAGAGCCCCCTCCCGAAATGCTCACGTCCTCCGGGAGCACGACCGGGAGCAGCTCTTCCGGAACCGGGAGTTCCCCCCTCGTCTCGCTCGCGATCACCGGCACCGGACAGCCCCAGTAGCGCTGCCGGGACACGCCCCAGTCGCGCAGCCGGTAGTTGACCGTCCGCCGGCCTTTCCCCCTCGCTTCCAGCCAGTCGGCGATCGCCTCGAACGCGGCGGCGGAGGTCATGCCGTCGAACCCGCCCGAGCCCGTCACGATCCCGGGCTCCACGAACGCCCTCGCGGCGATGTCGACGGCTTCCCCGCCGTCCGGCCGGATGACCTGCACGATGGGCAGCCCGTACCGGGTCGCGAACTCGTGGTCGCGGTGGTCGTGGGCCGGGACGCCCATGATCGCGCCCGTGCCGTAGCTCATCAGGACGAAGTTCGCGATCCAGATCGGGATCTCCTCGCCGGTCATCGGATGGAGGGCGTTCCGCCCGATGGCGATGCCCTGCTTCTCCATGGTCTCCAGGGACGCCTCGGAGGTCTCCATCCGCCGGGATTCGTCGATGAACGCGGCGATCGCCGGGTTCGCCGCCGCCGCCTCCGCCGCGAGCGGGTGCCCGGTGGCGACGGCCATGTACGTCGCGCCGCAGATGGTGTCCGGACGGGTCGTGAACACGGTGATCGGCTCGCCCCCGCCGACCGGCTCGAAGTCGAACTCGACGCCCTCCGACCGCCCGATCCAGTTGCGCTGCATCGTCTTCACCGCGTCCGGCCAGCCGATGTCGTCGAGTCCGGCGAGGAGCTCCTCGCCGTAGTCGGTGATCTTGAGGAACCAGTGGGGGATCTCGCGCCGCTCCACGGGGGCGCCGGAACGCCAGCCGCGCCCGTCGATGACCTGCTCGTTGGCGAGCACGGTGCCCTCCACCGGGTCCCAGTTCACCTCCGCGTTGCGCTTGTACGCGAGTCCCTTCTCGTACATCCGGCCGAACATCCACTGTTCCCAGCGGTAGTAGTCCGGGGTGCAGGTGGCGAACTCGCGCGACCAGTCGTAGCCGAAGCCGAGCCGCCGGAGCTGCGCCTTCATGTCCGCGATGTTGCGGTACGTCCACTTCGCCGGCGGTTCCCGGTTCTCGATCGCCGCGTTCTCGGCCGGCAGCCCGAAGGCGTCCCATCCCATCGGCTGGAGCACGTTCCGGCCGCGCATCCGCTGGTAGCGCGAGACCACGTCGCCGATCGTGTAGTTGCGGACGTGGCCCATGTGGAGGCGCCCGCTCGGGTAAGGGAACATCGAGAGGCAGTAGAACTTCTCGCGCGACGGGTCTTCGGTGACCCGGAAGGTCTCCGCCTCGTCCCAGTACCTCTGCGCGGCCGCCTCGACCGCCTCGGGCTCGTAGCGCTCCGGGAGGGCGGACGCGCCGGCGTTCCGCGCGGGCGGGCGGGCGCCGGGCGCCGCCGCGCCGCCATTCCCGTTCCCGGGCCCTGCCGTGTCGCCGCGGTCCGTCCTGCCCCCAGCCATCCTGCCCCCAGCCATCCTGCCCCCAGCCATCCTGCTCTCAGCCATCGTGTCCGGTCTCGTGTGCGTAGTCGAAGGAGTCGAAGAAGAGCCGTTCCAGGTCGAGACCGTGCTCTGGAAAGAGCTCCCGGGCCGCCGTCACCATGGGCGGCGGGCCGCTCGCGTAGACCTCGTATCCCGAGAGGTCCGGGAAATCGGCGAGCACCGCCTCGTGCACCAGCCCGGTGCGCCCGTTCCAGTCCGGCCCCGGCTCCGACAGCACCGGGACGAAGTGGAGCCGGGAGTGCGCACGCACCCACTCCCGAGGCAGGTCGGGCAGGTACAGATCCCGTTCGGAACGGACTCCCCAGTAAAGGTGCATCTCGCGTCTCGGCGGCGCCAGCAACGCATTTTCGATGATGGCCTTGACGGGTGCAAAGCCGGTGCCTCCCGCGAGGAACACCACAGGGCGTTCGCTGTCGGTGCGGAGGAAGAAGTTGCCGAGCGGACCCTGCACCCGGAGGAGGGAGCGCTCCCCGATCTCCTCGAAGACCTGGCCGGAGAACGTCCCGCCCGGTACGCGGCGGATGTGCAGCACCAGGTGCGCGTCGTCCGCCGGGCAGTTGGCGAGGGAGAACGCTCGCCGCCCTCCGTCGCGGAGCAGGAGGTCGACGTATTGGCCTGCCCGATACCGCAGGCGCTCGGTCGGGGGGAGCTGAAGCCGGAGCTCCATCACGTCGTGGGCGAGCCGGGTCCGGGACGCGACCCGGGCGGGGAGGGTGCGTACCCCGGAGCCGGCGCCGTCCGCCCGGGCGGCGATGCGCACGTCGGACGAGGCCCGGGCCTGGCAGAGGAGGGTCCAGCCGGCCCGGATCTCCCGGTCGGTGAGGCCGCGCCGCCCCGCGCCCTCCGCGAGGTGGACGCGGCCGGCGAGGATTCTGGCCCGGCAGGCGCCGCAGGCCCCGTTGCGGCATCCGTAGGGAAGCGGAACGCCCTGGCGGAGCGCCGCGTCGAGGATGGACTCGTCGGGTCCGGCAAGGAAGGCGGAACCCTCGGGCTCCAGCGCGACGTCGAACACCGCGAGGTCGGCGGAGGCCGGCGGGCCGAAGAGAGCGGCGGAAGGGGGGCGGGAGTCGGGCATCCGTACCGGGCGCCGGGAGAATCAGCCGGCTCGGACGGCGGATTATAGCAGGCGAGGGGCCGGAGCCGACCCGGCGGCACCGGCTCACAGCAGGACCATTTCTTTGTCGTGACCGAATGCCGGCCGCGGATGCGGATCGGCCGGCCGTGCGCTCGAGGGCCGCTTCCCGAGGCCCGAACCGACCCGCGGACGACGAAATGCGCTCCCCGACGGCCCGCCGAACCGGCCCGGTTCACCTGTCGCCGAACAAAAAACGGGCCCTGCGGCTCACAGCAGTTCTCATTTTGGCGCCTGACTTCACCCTGATCCGCAAGCCGTCTTCTCCTGGCGACTCGATCCGGGGCGGATCGGGGGGGCGATCGACGGTCGTGCCGGCCCTGCGGCGGGACCCGACGAGCAAAATGAGAACTGCTGACCGGCTCATCGAGTCCTTTCCAAATCCGGAGATGAGCCTGATTGGACCGGGGAGCGCCGGCTGATAGAGTGTCGAGGCGGGGAGAGGGCTTCGATCCGGCGCGTCGGAGGCTGGCCCCGGTTCTCGCACGGCACGCCACCCGAGGGAGCAGTCAACCGTGGATTTCGGTCTCTTCACCATGCCGTCCCACCCGCCCGAGCGTGACCTCCGCGAGGGGCATGAATGGGATCTCCGGACCTTGCGCTGGGCGGACGAGTACGGCTTCACGGAAGCCTGGATCGGAGAGCACCACACCGCTCCCTGGGAACCCCATCCCTCCCCGGACCTGCTGGTTGCGCAGTCGCTCAAGGAGACCAGCCGCATCCGGCTCGGGCCGGGCGGCTTTCTCCTCCCGTATCACCACCCGGCCGAGCTCGCGAACCGGGTCGCGATCCTCGATCACATGGCCGCCGGACGGCTCAACTTCGGGGTCGCCGCGAGCGGGCTTCCGAGCGACTGGGCGATGTTCAACGTGGACGGCATGTCGGGGCAGAACCGGGAGATGACCCGCGAGGCGCTCGACATCATCCTCAGGCTGTGGACCGACCCGGAACCCTTCGACTACAAGGGCAAGTACTGGAGCGTGAGCAAGACGGACGTCATGTTCGACACCCTCCGGCCGCATCTCAAGCCCCTCCAGGAGCCCCATCCCCCCATCGGGGTGGCGGGCCTCAGCAAGAATTCCGACACCCTCAAGATGGCCGGCGAGCGCGGCTTCATCCCGATGAGCCTCAACCTCAACCCGGCCTATGTCGGCTCGCACTGGGAGGCGGTCGAGGAAGGGGCCGCCAGGGCGGGCCGCACCGCGCATCGGGGCGACTGGCGGCTGGTGCGGGAGATCCTGGTGGCGGAGACGGACGAGGAAGCGATGCGGCTGTCCGCCGGGGACATGATGGGCCGGATGATGCGGGAGTACTTCCTGCCCCTCCTCGCCAACTTCGGGTTCACCGACTTCCTGAAGCACGACCCGGGGGTGCCGGATGCCGACGTGACCCCCGAGTACTGCGCCCGCCACAACTGGGTGATCGGCTCACCGGACACGGTGGTGGAGAAGCTCGAGCGGGTCTACGACGAGGTCGGGGGGTTCGGCACCCTCCTCGTCTTCTGCTTCGACTACGCCCACGCGCCGGAGGTCTGGCGGAACTCGTTCCGGCTGCTGATGGAAGAGGTCGCCCCGCGGGTCGCCCACCTCAAGCCCGCGGCCGTGGCCACCGCCGCCGTCGCGTAGGGGGCGGCCCGGCCGGACGCCGGCCGTCGCGCTCCTCGCGGTGTGCGGCGGTGCGCGGCGCCCGTGACTTGGTGGAAGCCGGGCGCCGGGATCAGCCCGGCCAGGCGCGGACCTCCTGCCGCTGCTCCCCGAGCCCGGTGACCCCGAGGCGCATCACGTCGCCCGCCTGCAGGAAGCGCTGGGGCTTCTGCCCCGCTCCGACGCCGGGCGGGGTGCCGGTCGGGATGACGTCGCCCGGTTCGAGGGTCATGTAGCAGCTCGCGAAGCTGACGATCGTCTTCACGTCGAAGATCATCGTCGCGGTGTTCCCGTCCTGGAACCGGTGCCCGTTCACCTCCAGCCAGAGGGCGAGGTCCTGGGGATCCGGCACCTCGTCCCGGGTGACCATCCACGGCCCCATGGGGGCGAAGGTGTCGGCGCTCTTGCCCTTGGTCCATTGCCCGCCCGGCCGCTCGATCTGGAACTCGCGCTCCGATACGTCGTTGACCACGCAGTATCCGGCCACGCAGTCGAGGGCGTCGTCCTCCTCGACGTAGCTCGCGCGCCGCCCGATGACGATCCCGAGCTCCACCTCCCAGTCGAGCTTGGTCGAGCCGCGCGGCGCGATGACCGGGTCGTGCGGCCCGTTGATCGCGGTGGTTGCCTTCATGAACAGGATGGGCTCGCTCGGGATCGGGGAGCCGGTCTCCGCCGCGTGGTCCGAGTAGTTGAGCCCGATGCACAGCAGCTTGCCCACGTTCGCGACGCAGGGCCCGATCCGGACGTCCGGATCGACCGCCGGCAGTGACGACGGATCGAGGCCGGCGAGCCGGGCGAGCGACTCGGGCGCGAGCGCCTCCGGGCCGATGTCGTCGATCCGGCCCGAGAGATCGCGAATGGTCCCGCCCGCGTCGAGCAGACCCGGCTTCTCGTTTCCACGCTCACCGAAACGAAGCAACTTCATGTCCTCATCCTCCTTTGCAGGGTCGTGATTCCCGTGGGGCCGTGACCCCGCCACACCCGCCGGGACCGCTCCGCGCGACGGTATTCTACCCGCGGCGGGAGCGGGTGTTCCCGGACAGGTAGCCGAGAACAGTGCCGATTCCCTGGACGGCGGTCGCCGTCGCGGTGACGATGAACTGCTTGTGGGGCGGCAACCCGGTCGCGGTCAAGCTCGGGCTCGAGGCGTTCCCGCCCTTCTGGACCGCCTTTCTCCGGTTCTGCCTCGGGATCGCATGCGTCGGGGTGTGGGCGCGCCTCGCCGGCATCCGATTGACTCCCACCGCCGAGGAGTGGAAGCCGTTTCTCGGGCTGAGCCTCCTGTTCGGGGTCCAGATCTGGCTCATGAACGTCGGCTACGGCCTCACCACCGGGGTCATGGGCTCGGTGCTCATCTCGGTGTATCCGCTCGTCGCGGCCCTGCTCGGACCCCTGGCGGTCGCCGGGGATCGGCTGGACGCGGTGCGGGCGCTCGGGCTCGCGACCGCGTTCATCGGAACCGCGACGGTGCTCCTCGGCGAGACCGAGACGGGGGAGCTCGAGGTCCTCTCGACCGGCAACTGGCTCGTGCTCCTGAGCGGCACGCTTCTCGGGGTCCGCCTCGTGGCGACGACCCGGGTGATTCGCGTCAGCGATCCCGCGCGGGCCACGTTCTGGCAGATGGCGCTGGCGCAGCCCTGGTTCCTCGCCGGTGCGCTCGCGTCCGAAACCATCGCCTGGGATGCGATCGGATGGCGGCCCGTCGCGGGGATCCTCTTCCAGGGGGTGGTCATCGCGGGGCTGGGGTTCATGGTGATCGCCTATCTCCTGCGTCGCTATCGGCCGAGCACGATGATCAGCCTCGGCTTCGTCACTCCGGTATCCGGGGCGGCGCTCAGCGCCTGGATCCTCGGCGAGACGGTCACCCAGAGCTTCGTCGTCGGGCTCATCGAGGTCGCGATCGGGCTCGCGCTCGTGCTGCGCGAGCCGGCCCGCCGCGACTGACTCGGGGCCGGGTCACGATGCGGGTCGGGCCGGCCGGAGTTGGCGGTGGGTCGACTCCGTTCAGGCGGGGGGCGACTCCGTTCGGGAGGCGGCCAGACAAGCCCGGTTCACCCGTCGCCGGACAAGAAACGAGCCCCGGCGACCGGCGTCGGCCATTCTCGTTTGCCGTGAAAATAGACCCAGGAGGGCCGTCTTCGCGACGCCGGACCTTCTCATGCGACGGGGTGGCCGGCCCGTCCATGTGTGTTTTGCTCGTCGGGTCCCGCTGCCGGACCGGCGCGAGCGTCGATCTGCCCCCCGATCTGCCCCCCGATCTGCCCCCCGATCTGCCCCCCGATCTGCCCCGGGTCGAGTCGCCAGGAGAAGACGGCTTGCGGCTCGGGGTGAAGTCGGGCGCCAGAATGAGAACTGCCGGACCCGACGTGCCTCCGGTGGCAACCGCGCCCGAGCAAGGGTAGCCTTGAGGCGGCTGTCCGGCAGCGATTGTCGGCGGCGGTGGTCGTCGGCTCGCGTGCGCCGCGGGGCGGCAGGGGGGCCGACGAGCCGGTGTACGGAGGGGAGCGAAGCGTGCAGGAGGCCGAGAAGCCGGGCGATCGCCTGATCGTCGCCCTCGATGTGGACGGACGCGAGCCGGCCCTCGAGCTCGTCGACCGGCTCGGCGACCTCGTCTCGTTCTACAAGGTCGGGTGGCAGCTCTTCATCGGCGCGGGGTTCGCGTTCGTGCGCGAGCTCCGGGAACGCGGCAAGAAGGTCTTTCTCGACCTCAAGATGGATGACATCGAGGCCACCGTGCAGGCGGCGGTCGGGAACATGAGCGAGGAGGTGGAGCTCCTCACGATCCACGGGACCGGCGCCACCGTGCGGGCGGCGCGGGCCGGCCGCGCGGGCCGGGTTCGTCCGAGGTTCCTGATGGTGACCGCTCTCTCGAGCATCGACGGCACGGACCTGCGCGGCGCCTCGGCGAATCCGGGGCTCGACATCGACGACTACGCAATCGGGAAGGCCCGCGACGCCCTCGACGCGGGCTGCGACGGCCTCATCGCCTCCGGAACCTCGGTGCGGCGGTTGCGGGCGGCCTTTCGTGGCCGGGACTTCCTCGTGGTGGTGCCCGGCATCCGTCCGTCCGGCGCAGGGTTCGACGACCACAAGCGCACCCTCACCCCGAGGGAGGCGATCCGGGGCGGGGCGGACTACCTGGTGGTGGGGCGGCCGGTGCGCAATGCTCCCGATCCGGCCGCGAGCGCGGCTCGCATCGTCGACGAGATCGCCCGCGGGCTGGCGGAGCGGGCGCCCAGGGCCGTTTCACGCTGGCCTGACCGAAGGTCGGACGTAGGGCGTAGGTCGGATTAGTGCAGCGTAGTCCGACACGTCCATCTCCTCGGCCATCGCAACTGTCGGATTATGCTGCACTAATCCAAGCTACCCAAGACCGGAGCCGTGGCGTGCCATTTCCCTGGCGGACGACGGACGCCGGTTGAAGGAGAGAGCACCGGGAGGCGAATGTGTCGGACCAAGCCCTCATGTCCCTCGACGAGATCCGGGAGCGCCTCGATCTCGGCGATACCTGGATGCTCGAATGGCTCGCGACCCGGGCGAATCTGGTGCGCGAGGTGGCGCGCATCAAGGAGGCGAAAGGGGCGAGCCTCCAGGCCGCCGACCGCGAGGCGTCGATGTTCGCGCGCAAGCAGATCCAGTGCCGGGTGCTCGGGCTCGATTTCCACTACGTGGCCGAGCTGGTCTCGCTCATGATCTGGCATTCCAAGCAGATCGAGTGCGATGAGCTCGGGCGCGACACGTTTCTCGATACGAAGCCGGTTCCGCCGGAGCGGCTGCACGCCGAGCTTCTGGAGCTCACCGCGGCCGAGGCTCCGCGTTACGACGAGTACTGCCGCGGCGAGGGCGCGGACGCGGTCTCGTCCTACATCGACTGGGAGCTCGCATGGGTCGGGTCCGCGGCCGAGCAGGCGCCGGACCGGGCGCTCGCGCTCGATCTCGGCTGTGCGACCGGGCAGGTCGCGGAGTTCCTCCAGTCGAGGTTCGATCGGGTGCGGGGATTCGATATCTCGCCGGCCATGATCGACCACGCCGCAGGCCGGTGCGACTGGAATCCGGGGGTCGAGCTCG
Source organism: Gammaproteobacteria bacterium (assembly GCA_965214795.1). GTDB lineage: Bacteria > Pseudomonadota > Gammaproteobacteria > HK1 > HK1 > JAJDXW01. The sequence continues at coordinate 994,454 of OZ243976.1, forward strand.
AGGTCCGGGACCTGGACACCGGCATCCCGGCCGCGGACGGGGCGGTGTCGTTCGCGGTCGCGAGCTTCGGCGCCGCCTCCGAGCTCGCCGCGAACCTTCCGCGCGAGATCGCACGGGTCCTTCGCCCGGGCGGTGCGGCGCTCCTCTCCTGGTACAACCGGAACGCCCTGGTGAACGACTGGTTCTATCCCTGGCCGGCGACTGTCCACTCCCATCTCAACCCCCACAACGACACGCTGGAGGTCTGGTCGGGGGAATCCGTCTACACCATCCGGGCGCGGGCGATGACGGTGGACGAGGCGCGCCGCGCCTGCGAATCGGCGGGCCTCGAGTTCCGGCTCGCGGGCACGTATCCGACCCTTCAGCCGATCCTGCCCGCCTTCGTGGCGCGAAGCCCGCGCGCCCGCGCCCTCTACGATGCGTGCCGGCAGCTCGACGACCACCTCGCCGCCCCCGGCATCGACAAGGGGAGCTGCATCATCGCGATCGCGACCCGCCCGCAGGGCTGAAGGCGATCCTTGCGGGCAGCGAGGACCGGATACGCAAGTTCTTCCCCGGTTGACCAGCTCCGGGGGCAATGCGCTTCAAGTAGCGCGAAGAACCGGCTGAACCGCCAAGAGAAGACCGGACGCCGCTATATGAATCGGCTCGGCCGGCCGAAGCTCAGCACCAGCAGCTCCTTCTTCGCCCGCGTCGCGGCCACGTACACGAGCGCCCGCTCCTCCGTCTCCGCCGATTCCCGCTCCACCGCATCGCCCCGGCCGGCAACCGCGGCCGGCAACGGCACCAGCCCATCGTTGACCCCGGCGATGACGACGCGGTCGAACTCCAGGCCCTTGACGCGGTGCATGGTCGCGAGACGCACCCCCTCCTCTTTTCCCTCGTCGATGGTGCCGGCATCGAGAACCCGGCACGTCAGATCGCTTTCGGCCAGCACGCCCACGACGGCATCGCGTTCGCGGCGGGTGCGGGCCACGACACATACGCTTCGGAGGGGCTCTCCCCGGTCACGCAGGTCCTTCAGAAAGCCGATGAGGAACGCGGCCTGTTCCTCCCGGCTCGCGAAGTGCCGGAGACGCGGTTCCGGGCCGTGGGTCAGCGACTTGATGCCGCGGTCGTCGTCGCCGCCACCGTCGAGGTCGTCGATGGCGCGTCCGGCGAGCAGGCGGGCGGCCCACCGCCGGGTTTCCTCAGTGGTGCGGTAGTTGAGGCGCAGCTTTCGGGAGCGTCCCCGGATGTCGATACCGCAGCGCCCGAGGACCGCCCGGTTCCGGCCGTAGATCCGCTGGTGGCCGTCACCGGCGATGAAGAGATCGTCCGGCCCCTCAGGGACGAGTTTGCGGATCAGGCGCCAGGACTGGGCGCCCATGTCCTGCGCCTCGTCCACGATCACCGCCGCGTAGTCGAGCCCGCTCCGGCCATCTTGCAGCAGGGTGGCGGCATCCCGGTAGGCGTCGTCCACCTCCTTCAGGCCCCGCTCGGCGAGCTGGACACGGTGCTCCTCGAATACGGGCCATACTTTGGCCCGCGCGGCCCGGGTCAACCGGGTGCCGCGTCCGAGCCGGGGCACGCGCAGGTACTCGTCCTTGGTCGTGATGGCGTTCGCCTGGACCACCTGCTCCCATTCATCGGCGTAGAAGGTGTCGGGGAAGTCGAGGTCCGGCGGCTTCAGGTCCAGCGCCCGCTCCCATGCGTCCTGGTCTCGGCCGTATACGACGCGAAACTCGTAGCGCCGTCCCCGCAGGAAGCGCGCCACCCAGCGGTCCAGGTTCGTGACCTCGATGCGCGCCATCTCCTCCGGCGAGCAGATCGCGCGCAGGTTGTTCTTGATGTCGGCGGCGAGATTGCGGGTGAAGGTGGTGAACAGGATGCGGCGGCGCCTGCCCTCCGGCGCGTCCCGGAGGTGCGGTACGTGCCGGGTGTCCGGCGTTTCCAGCGCCAACAGGGTCCGGGCGAGCCAGCGTGCGCGGTGCATCGCAACCACCGTTTTCCCGGTTCCGGCGCCGCCCAGCACCCGCACGGCGCCGTTCCAGCGCCGTTCCACCAAGCGGCGCTGCGATGGGTGGAGGAACACCCGCCAGCGCTCCAGCGGGGCGTTGAGCATCGCTTCGAGCTCCAACTCGTCTTCGGCGACGACAAAGTGCCCGCGCGACTCGACGCGCTGAAGGGCTTTCGCGAAATCCCCCGTGTCCACCGGCTCCTGCGGTGCTTCGCGCTCCAGGACGAGTTTCTCGTAGGTCTCTCCCGCCAGGTAGAGGAACAGCGCCTCATACGCCTCGACGGGCAGCCGGGCCTGCATGGCGTCCAGATCCGCTTCGCTGCGAACCGCGCGCACCTCGACCAGCATGGCCGACGGGACCCCGAGCCTGCCCAACTCCCGATCCTTGAGTTCCCGGAAGGCCAGGTTTGCCGATGGAACGTTGGTGGTCGTCGCCAACTGAACATCACGGGTGGCTGTCGGCTCACCCGGCCGCCGCCTCTCACCCTCGCTCTCGGCCGGCGCCTCGACCTGCGGCTCGTACACCTGAAGGGCGCCGGTCTCGGCGTTGATGCGGCACTCATGCCGGGCCGCCCATTCGTAGGCTTCGTCGTGCTTGTCCGCCCAGAGGAGCAGGTGGACGTTGCCCCGTTCGGACTTGAGCACGATCGCCCGGTAGCCCTGATCGATGCGCAACGAGCGCATTCCGGGGTCGCGGGCGGCCTGGATGCGTTCGTAGTTCAGGCCACGCGCGGTGGAATCGGCGTTGAACTTGGCGATGAGCGAGCGTATTCCCCTCTGTTGGGCTCGTGGCAACCGCGCGAATGCCTCGAGGAAGTCGCTGGACATCGCCATCTTGGGCATCCCGACCATCGGCTCACCCCTCCCCGGCGGGTGCCTTCGAGACCGCTTCGGCAAGATCGGCGGCATTCTGGCTACCCGATTCGAACACCCGCCATCCCGCGTGCTCGAACATGGCGGCGTGCGCCTCCTGGTCCGGGAGCAGAACCACGACCTTATGCTTCGGCCAGGCGAGCTCGGCCTCGGCGAGCACCGCTCCCTCGTCCCCGGACAGCTCGAATCCGACCTCGGGAACGGGCGACCCGCGCCCGGACAACTCCACCAGCAGCGCGCGCAGCTCGGGAGCCGCCAACCCGACGGCTTCTTCCCAGTCCTCGTCGGGCGGACCGGATACCGGTGTATCCAGGGTCTCGACGGGCGAATTTTCAGGAACCCAAAGTGCGTGTACCGCCCAGTTTGAGAGAATGCACCCGCATTCCAGCGTGAAGGGTGCGCGCCTCTCTTCGATGAGACGAATATTGTCCAGGTTCCCGTCACTGCCCCAGAACGCGGCCACCCCGGCATCCGTCAGGCACGCGAGATAGTAGTTTCCTCCACGAGTGCGCCTCCGAGTTCCGATCTGCGAGATTGTCAAGATGCGCCGCTCCGGTGTCCGCCAGACCATCGTATCCTGCTCCTCAGCTTCGCGTGGATCGGACCCGGCTTCGGAGGCGGTCGGGGCTTCGGATTCGGCGGCCGGTGCGGGCGCGAACTCCGGGTAGAGATTGCGCTCGACGCCGCGGCGCGTCGTCCACCAGGTGCCGGGCAGGAATTGCAGCAGATTGAACAGCCGCAGCACCCCGTTCCACGTGCGCCGGTAGTCCGCGCTCTCACGGCTCTCGGGGTCGTCATGGAGATGCACGACGGCAGCGACCTCATCCGGCTCGCCCCGCTTGACCGCGGAGAGCGGCAACGCGACGAACAGGTCGGCGAACGCCGGTTCGGTTCCGATCCAGGCTCCCCGGCCCGCGAGCGCAAGAGGGGTCGGCAGATCGTCCAGCGCCTCCCGCACCTGTCCAGGCAGCTCCTCCGACACCGCTGCCTCGAGGCGCGCGCGTCGCGCGTCGCTCAACATCCGCTCCCGCTCGAACAGGCAGAACAGTTCCGTGAACACCGCCCGCTTCCACCGCTCCGGCTCCGGCTCGGCCAGATAGCGCACGAGCAGGGTCAACGCGGATTCGCCGAGCCGGGACCGAAGCGCCTCCGTGCCCCAGCGCTTGTCCAGCGCCCGCTGCGCTTCCGCCATGTCGTTGGCGCCCCGCGCGCCGGCGAAGAAGTCGGGGACGTCCGAAGTGGAAGCGCCGCCGAACGCTGCCTCCAGATCGTGCCAAGTCAACGTCCAAACCAGGAAGCCCGCCCGTACCAGGGCCATCCGTTTGAGAGAGTCGGCGTCCGTCGCATCGCGATGGAACTCGAAGCCGTCCGTGAATACCGCGACCGGCGGCGGCCCGCCGGGCGAGGGCCGGGCGGCCCGGATCAGGAAGTCCGGGCGGCTGGGCTCGGCCACACCGTCGGACGTGCCGAGAGCGCCTTGCGGCTCCACGTAGTACGTTTGTTCGCCCACCTTGAGCACGTAGCCCGGCTTTCCGCGTACGAGGTCGGCGCGGACTTCGGCGGCGGCCTCGCCGTCGAGCTCGAGGCGGCGCAATGCCTCGATGAAACGGGCTTCGAGCTCGCTTTCGAGCAGCGCATTGACCTTGACCCCGCCGAGGTTCGGCACTTCCTCGAGATCGTTCGCATGGTCCAGGATCCGGTCCAGAATCCCCACCGCCGTGTCCCTGGAGGTCTCCGCCATCTCGCGGCTGCGGCGATAGGCGAAGACGCAGCGATAGCAGCCGTCCTTTGCCGGGTCCTGATTGCACTCGCAGGATTTGAGCGCATCGCGCGCCATCCGGAAGACGGAGAGCATCTCCCCTGGCTCCGCCGTCAACTCCTTGAGGTAGCCGGTCCCGCTCGGAACGGTGTCGTAGAGCAGGAGGTAGCGGTGGGGGCGGGCGCCCGCGCTGGCCGCCAGAGCCGCCGCGCCGGGCCGGACCGTGGCCCGCAGGTGGTCGATCCGCCCCCGGAAGCGAAGCCGAAGGCCCAGCTCCAGCGCCGCGACGAAGGAGCTGATGCGCCGATCGGACGGCAGCGCATTGCGCCCCGGTGCATCGAACGGCAGTGAATCGACGGCCGGAAGGAGCATCTGCACCGCCTCGGAGCTGAATTCCCGGTACAGGTACAGGCAGTCGGCGATGTCGGCCGTCTCGGCCTTGCGGGCGCTACAGGTCCAGGTGTGCTTCGGACCGTCGTCGTTCCCCGCCGCCTGCACCGTTCCACACCGCCGGCAAACCCGGAACCCTTCCCGCGGAAGCGCTACGCCCGCGAACACGGTGGGCTGCCCGCCGTCGCCGAAACGCCCGAAGTTCATCTCGCGGAACGTGGCGGAAGCGACGTACTCGAAGCCGAACGGCGCGCCCGAACCCGTCATGGCATAGGCGCGCTCGACCTCGCCCGGCTCGAAGTCCGCGACGAGCTGGCGCTGGTAGAACCGCGGCTCGCGGTCATCGCGTTCGTCCAGGATGCGGGCGCGCCGGTCGTTCTTTGCGGCGTGCACCAAGCGCAATGGAAGCATCTCGCGGCGCTGGCCCGCATCGGACCACAACGGGTCGCCGCAGCGGGGGCAGGCGACGTGGTCGTCCTTCGGACCGATGTTCTCGCAATAGTCGCAGGAGGGGCAGAGCCGCCACGTCTCTATCTGCGATACGCGAAGGTCGATCCGATCGATGCCCACATGCCGGCCCCCGGCATAGAACTCGTTCTCGGGCGCGAATTCGCTGAGCGCGGAAGCGGCGGGACGAACGTACTCGTAGACGTTGCGCTCGAAGCCGCGCTCCTCTTCACTTCTGCGTCCGCGGTCGTCCCCGCGACCGCTTTCGCCTCCGTGCCCGCGTTCGCTTGCCCCCTCGCGCCTGCTTTCGCCGCTGCGCCCGCCCTCGCCCTCGCCCTCTCCGTCCCGTTCCGGCTCCCGTTGCCGGTAGATCACCGACTTCAAGGTCACCCCGGCTTCCGGGAACGCGTAGTTGGGGATGAGTCCTTCGTCGGTCAGGAAGTTGAAGGTCTCCCGCCCGTTCAGTTTCCGCAGCAGCCCCTGCAAGCCGTCGCGCTCCCGGTTGAGCTCCCCGATCCGGTTCGTCGTCGCCTCGTCCTTCGGCCCGCGTTTCAAGGCCCCCAACCGGCGCCCAAGGGACTCGATGTCCGCGCGGAGCGCCTTGCGTTCCTTCGCGATCTCGAGAAAGCGGTTCACCATGCGGGAGCGCAACGAGGGCGAAGTCGTGTCGTTGCCGTGGAGGAACGCGGTGAGGTAGCCCTTTGACGGCTCGGTCAACTCACCGGCAAGCGCCTCGAAGAATGCCTCCAGCAGAGCGTCCCCGCGCTGGTGCGCGAAGTCGAGGAACGGGTAGGGGAAGGCGGTGAGCTTCGCCTTTTCCACGTTGTCGAGCACCGGGCGGATCGTTGGCGGGACCGCGTCTTCCGCGAGGCCCGTCGCCGCCCAGCCGTCGAGGCAGAATGCGGTGAGCTGGCGTTCGAGCACGGCAGGCGCGTTGAGGAAGACGCCCGGCGGAAAGACCCGGCCCGCGAGCATCTCCAGGGGTTCGGCGTAGAAGTAGAGGTCGTGGGGCTGTCCGGTCGCCACCGTGGCGGTGAACGCGTTGCCGTCGCGGCGCCCCGCGCGCCCGATGCGTTGCAGGTAGTTCGTCTGCGCGGGCGGTACGGAGCACAGCACCACGGTGGAGAGGTCGCCGATGTCGATTCCGAGTTCCAGGGTGGGTGTCGCCGAGAGCAGGTTCGGCTCCCAAGGCCGGGGGTTCGGGTCGGAGAAGCGCTGCTGAAGTCGCTCCCGCTCCTCTCGGGTCAGCAGCGCGGTGTGCTCGGCGGCGACGATGCGCCGGATGGCGGTCTCCCGGTACAGGCGGCCGAACCAGGTTGGGGGTTCCGGTTCATGGCGCTCGTAGGCCGCCTGCACGCCGAGGTCCAGGCAAGGCACGCCCAGCCACAGGTCCGCCTCCTGTTCCGGAACCACGAGCGTCCGGCGCGACCCCGCGCAGTGCATGACGGTGGGGCGGGCGGTCACGTAGAAGCGCACGGGGTCCAGCGCCCAGGCGGTGGTTTCGCCAGCGCTGCCACCCGCAGCCCCGCCCGCGACTCCGTTCCTGCTTCCGCCCGTGGTTCTGCCCGCATCCAACCGGCAAATCAGGCCCGCGGATTCAAGCGCCCGGAACACTTCCTGCAGCACGCCCGGCGCATCGTGCGTCGCGGTGAGGATGTCGATGGGTGTCAGGACCTTCTCGGTCCAGGTCTGGTACCAGGACTTCGGCCGGCCGCACCCCGCGAGCAACGGTTCCAGACCATCGCGGCCGGCGGGCTTGTCGACCGGGAACACCGGCAACGCGGTCCGCGGGCCGAAGTCCTGCAGCGCGAGGTTCCGGCCGAGCCGCCAGCGCGTTGCGCCGCTCGCAAGCCAGGTGCGCACGAGCTCGCTCCAGATCGCCCCGCGATCCTTCATGCGCCGGAGCACCCCGAGGATGAGTGCGCGCACCGAGGCGGGTTCAAGGCCGCGCAGCGCCCCGAATTCCTCGCGGATACGGACGTGGGCATCGTTGCACGCTCGGTCCAGTGCGGCCCGATCCACCCCCACGGCGCCGGCGCGGGTTCGCTCCAGCGTGCGCCCGATGGCCGACGCGTAGCCGAGCTCGGCCAGGGCTTCCCATCGCAGTCGACGCGCGACGAGCGCCGGCAGATTGGAGCCGGCCGGCAATCGGCCTTCACGTTGCAGGGCAACGAAATCGCGTAGCCATTGCCGGTCCGGGGCAATGAACTCGCTCACGAACCGTTCGGGGTCGAAGGCGCCGGGGTTGACGTTCGTGTCGGTCCACCACGCTTCCACCCGTTCGGGGAGGTCCGCGAGGGCGAGCCCTTCGTGCGCCACGATGACCTGCGCGACGCCGGCGCGCACGCTGTTCCGCCAATTTCGCGCCGAGAAGAACCCGCCGCGATGCGCGGCGTCCTGAACGTTATCGGAGAAGGCGATGACCTTGCGGTCCTCGTTGTAGCGCGACCCGCACGCTTCCCCCAGTGCGACGCTCAGCAGGCTCGCGGCGCGCCCGCCGAGGATGATCAGCGCTTCCCGAGCACCGCAGTATGGACAATCCCGGCTCAGCCGTTTCGCCCGGGATTTTCCTTCGCGCCGGCCCACGACCGCGTCGGGCCGGAACACGCGCACGAGTCGCTCCGACCGGCAGCCCGGACAGGTCGAGCCGCCTCGCCCATGCAGCATCCCGCAGGCACCGCAGACGGTGGAGTGGACGCCGCGCACGCCGGGCGGCGCCTCGGCCGGGAACAGGTACTGCACGTCGATGTCCCGGGCGAAGAACCGGTTGTAGAACACCCGCAGGTCGAGCTCGACGCGCGCCTCCGCGGCGCGCTTGACGGCGCCCCATCCGGTCACGCGGCATTCGCGGCACTGGATGAGCGGCAGGTGGACCGACGCTTCATCGGGTTGCAGATCGTCGGAGTAGCGGAGGCGCCGCAGGGCGGCCCTGCCGTTGGATTCGCTCGTCCCGGATCCACCCGCCGAGGTCGCCGCCGCGCCTTGCGCCTCGTCCCCGCACGCGCCTCCGCCGGATATCTCCACGCTTTCCATCCGATCTTCGCTTGCGTTGCCGGTCGACCTCTCCGAGCCTTCCATCCCCTCTTCGTGCATATCGGCGGATTCCTCCACGGAGCCCTCGTGCGGCTCCTCGTGCAGGCTGCACACCATCCGCCGGAGTTCGCGTATCCACAGGTGCAGCGCGACCCGGAGGAACGGAGCCGGCAATGCCTCGGCGTCACCGTCCGGTGTCGAGCCGCCGGCCCCGCCGCCGCCGTCCCCGCCCTCGCGGCGGCGTGCGACGGAAATCAGGGCGCAGAGCCCGTTCAGCACCCCGAGCGCCTCGCGGTCGTCCCTCACCGGAAGGGTGCGGCGAAGGCGGTCGACGATCTCGGACATCGGCTTCGGGCGCCCATCGAGCACGCGCAGAAGGTTCACGAACGCGGCGTGCTCGCGCAGGCGATCAGCGAGCGCCAGCCGCCACGCCCCGGATTCGAAGCCGCCTTCGATGGGCGCATCGAAGAACAGCTCGTGTTGCGCGCGGAGGTATTGCTCGGGCATCGCATACCGCGCCGGGTCCACGCGCGCCGCCAGATCGCCCCGCGGGCGCGGGTGCAGGTGCCGGCTGATGACCGCATCGCCGAGGAATGCGTCGATGCTCTGGCGGACCTCGCCGACGACCGAGCCTGGCTCGAAGGGCTGGTCGAAGATGCGGGAGGCGTAGTCGAGCAGCTCCGCCTCGTCGCCCGCGTCGCCGAGGGTCGCGGACGTACCGGCGCAGATCAGCTTCTCGCGGGAGATCCTGAGCCGCACCCGCAGGCGGCGGATGAGACACGCGAGGTCCGTGCCCTGGGCGCCGTCGAACGTGTGCAGCTCATCGACCACCAGGTAGCGCAGCGTGTCCGGCTCGTTATGCCTCCAGAGTCGGAAGTCGAACGGCCGGATGAGGAGGTAGTCCAGCATCTTGTAGTTCGTGAGCAGGATGTCCGGCGGCCGGTAGCGCAGCGTGTCCCGGTCCGTGATGACGTGGTCCCGCCCCATCGCGGTGTGGGGGGAGCGCTGGGGTTGGTTGTCGCGCCCGACGAAGAGGCCCGCGGTGACCCGCCCGCGCAGCGCCGGAGTGCGGTGGATCGTCTCCGCGATCCGCCACGCCTGGTCGGTGGCGAGCGCGTTCATGGGATAGATGACGACCGCCTTGATCCCCTTCGCCCCCGACTCGGCCCGGCAATGGTCCAGGATGGGGTAGAGGAAGCACTCCGTCTTGCCGGAGCCCGTGCCGGTCGCAATGACGGTCGAGCGCGAGGCCGCCGCGGCGAGGCGCGAGAACGCGGTGCGCTGATGGCGGTACGGCGTGTGCCCGAGCGGCACTTCCGGGAATGGCTCGCCGCCCTCGGGCGCGGCCTGGAAGGGCAGCGCGACGGAGAGATACGGCCCCTTGACGAGGTTCTCGGGTACCGCCAGGAAGTCGTCCATGACGCTCGCGAGGGCCGGGTTGGACGGCCCGAATCCGGTGGAGAGGAAGTCGCGGAGCGCGCCGGTGACCTCGGAAGCGACGACGGAGGGGATCATGGCGGGGCGAAGCTGGGCGGATTTTCGTTGTGCTCCCGGATCCAGGCCGCGAACTCGGGGTCGACGAGCGCCCAGCCGCCGGTATGGGTGTCCGCCCGCCCGAGCCGTTCGAGCCGGCGCAGCGCCGCCTGCACGCGCCCCGTGGACGGCGCCGGCTCCCCGAGAGCGCCGCCGATCCGGTGGCGGAACGACTGGCCGAACGGCCGGTCGGCCCCGTGGGCGAGCGCCCAGGCCGTCGCGCGCTGAATGGGGGTGAACCCCATCCAGAGTCCGGGGTAGCCGAGATCGACGGCGATCCGATCGCGGACTCGCGTGAGAGCCGGCTCCACGGCGAGCGCCGGATCGTGGAGCAGCGTGTCGAGCAGCACGCGGAAGAAATGGGGGTTGGCGTCCAGCCGTTCGAAGGCGCAGAGCATGTCGCTCCGCGCCAGCGTACGCCGCGAAACCTTCCGGAACGTCTCGATCAGGTGATCGACGAACGGCTCCTCGAGCGCCGGCAATTCGAGCGGCGTCGCAAAGTGAAAGAACGGCGCCTGCCGCGCCAAGAACATCGCGGCGAGCCCCTCCCGGCTCGAGCCGGTGAAGACTGTCTTGATCCGGTCGGTGCGTCGGTCGAGACTCGTTCGCAGCGCCGCCACGAGGGGAGCATTGCCACGGCTTCGGGCAAGCTCCTGCACTTCGTCCAGCAGCAGGACCGCCGCCTTGCGTCTTCCGGAGACGCGATCGAGGAGCTCGTCCAGGTGGAGCAGCAGATCGTCCGGCGGGCGACCCCCGAGCGCGGTGAGATCGATCTCGGCCGCCGCCTCCGTCTCCGCCCCCGGTACGGAGAGCTTCAGCTTCGGTGCGAACGCCAGTGCCGAGTTTCGCACCCGCTCCGCGAACGTGCCCTGCCTGAGCGAGGTTTCCAGGGCGTACAACAGCACGGCCAGCGGGGAGAGCGGCGCCTGCCAGAAGGACGCATAGACCACCCGATGCCCCCGAGCTTCCGCGAGAGGCGCGAGATCCTTGAGCAGGAACTCCGTCTTGCCGGTGCGCCGCGGCGCGAACAGGGTCAGGGCCTGCCCCGGACCGTCAGCAAGCAGCGTCAGGACCCGCGCGGTGAAATCGCGGCGCTCGAAGTGCCAGGGGTCGCCAGCCATCGGCCAACGTTAGCCATCAGGAAATAATCAGTCAATGGCGGCCAAGAACGGCCAAACTTCCATTCACCGCGCGAACTGCCGCCCGGTGCTCGCGTGACGACCGGCCGGGCGACGGTTCGAGACGTCGCAACGTTACTGAAACCGCACGGGTCGAGCCATGATCGAATACAAGGGGTACATCGCGGCGGTGGAGTTCGACGACTCCGCCGATGTCCTGCACGGACGGGTCGTGAATAGCGGGCCGTATCCGATCGCGACGTTCGAGGCGACGGACGCGAAGCAACTTCGTCGGGAGTTCGAGCGCTCCATCGACGAATATCTGGCCTGGTGCGAGGAAGATGGCGTCGAGCCCAGGAAGCCTTTCTCCGGCAAGCTGAACGTGCGGCTCGGCTCCGAGCTGCACGCGGCCGTCGCGGCGGCCGCGGCGGCAAGGGAAATGAGCATCAACGCATGGATCGTACAGGTACTCCGGGAGACGACTGGTTCTACGTCCGACATTGAGACGTTGCCTACCTGAATGGGTGGGTCGAGGACAGGGCGATCCCGGAGCGTGCCGGTGACCCCGGAGGCGTGGAACGTCGGTCTCGCATCCATGCCCGGCAAACGGCACAATGCCCGCATGGCCGACGCGGAAACATCGAAGTCAACCGCACACGGCGGGTCGTGGACCCGAGAGCGGCGGCTGGCGGGCGCGGCGTCGGCGGCGCCGTCGCAACGGAGGTTGGAGTTCCCCGGCTGTCGGCCTCGCCATATGACGCGCGACGAGGCCGGGCACTACGAAGGGCGGTTGGAATTCTGGGACGCCGCCACTGAAGTTGCCTGGGTGTGTGAGCCGACCAGCTCCTACCACGAGGCGCCCTCGCAGATCCTGTCCGCGCTGGCGGACCGGATCGCCAGCGTGCGCGGCTCGCCAATCAAGTGCTACGGGGCGATGGACCTGCTGCTGCGCGACGGGCGGGGCGAGCCGCGGCGCCTCATGCAGGCGGATCAGTCCGTGTACCTGCATCCGAAGTGTGCGAACCTGCCGGGGTCGGACGCCATGGTAATTGGCGAGCACGACTTCCCGGATGTGGTGCTGGAGGTGGACTACTCCACGGACGTGCGGCGCGGCAAGCTCGGGCTGTACGAAGCCTGGGGGTTCCCCGAGGTGTGGGTGGAAGTTCTGGAGCGTCGAGCGCTCAGTCGTCCGAAGGGGCGGCGGTCAGGGTTGACGATTCATCGGCTGGACCGCGGCGAATATCGGGGGTCGCGCGAGAGCGGCACGTTTCCCGGCTGGACGGCGGAGGACATCCACACGTTGATGAACGAGGCGACGGCCTCGGCGCAGACCTACGCGGTGCTCGAGCGGGTGGGTGCCGCGTTGGGGGCTCGCGAGGGCACCAGTCCGGATGACGATCCGCTGATGCGTTCGCAGCGGCGTCGAGGGTTCGATCAGGGCCGTGAGCGCGGTCGTGCCGTGGGCCGGGCGGAAGGCCGCGCCGAGATCGTGCGCCGGATATTGCTGTCGCGAGGCATTTCCGTCTTGGATGGTTTCTTCGCCCTCCCCGTGTCCGCGTTCGCCGAATCGCCGGAAGAGGTCGTCGTCACCGCGGCGCTCGCGTGCGAGAACGAGGCGGACTTCCTAGCGCGCCTCGGACCCCGCCCGCGGCCGCTGACTCCGCCGGCGCCTTCGGCGCCGATCGAGGTTTACGCATGAGCCAAGTTTGCGAGCTGCGGATAGAACACAAGCCGTCGACGGAGATACGGCCTATGTGCCGCAGCCCCGCATCTGGTACGGATGGAAGAAGCGACAGCAGTTTGTTCGAATACATGTTTCCCGCAGAAATCTCTGCCGGGATCAATGGTGCGCTGGCCCTCGATCCCGCGCGGGCCAACTCGACTGACCCACGCGAGCAGCGCGTGGAGCTCCACGACATCCGGCCCAGCGGGCGCGACTTCTTGGGGAACGCCTAGAATGGTCCGCTTGCCGGTCCTTACCAAATTGAGGGTCACCGACTACGGACTCTTCCCGGGCGACCCCCGTGGAAGTGGAATCACATGGTCGTTCCGCCCGGGGCTGAGTCTTATCGCCGGCATCAACGGGCTCGGCAAGACGACCCTCCTCACGATGATCTTGCGCTCGCTCACCGGGCCTTACGATCTGACCGGCTACGGAGTGTCGCACCCGTTGAGTGTTGTCCTTCCGGAAAAACCGGTGCAACTAAGGCCGCAACACACGAAATTCTTTAAACAGCGGGTCGCCGACGGCGCCCGGAATGCGAAAGTGGCGCTTTCTGCGACAATCGGTGAAGTTGAGCTCACTATTTCGCGGCGGCTGAAGCACTTGGATCTTGAAAGTCTTACCCTTGATGGACAAGCGATCCAATTACCTTCGGGCGGCGAGGAACGAGAGGATATCTTTCAATCCAGATTGACCGAGCTCATCGGACTCAGCAGCTTCGTGGATGTTCTCCTCGTCCTGCATCACGTGATCCTCTTTCACGAGGATCGACCGGGTGCGCTGTGGGACCCCAACGCGCAGCGCCAGTTGCTTCGGGCGCTTTGTCTCGAAGGAAGGGACGCCTCACGCGTAGTCGCGCTCGAGCGAGATCTGCAAAGCGCGGACAGTCAGGCTCGCAACATCCACGCACGCATTACCGCAACGGAAAGGCAGTGGCGCAAGGCTCTGTGGCGTGAAGCTGGGTCGAAAGGCATTCTCGCCGAGATCGAGGCGGAGCAGAAACTCCTTGACGCCGAACTTGTGGAAGTCGGACGCCTTCAGGAGACACTTGAACAACTTGATGAGGACCGAAAGGATGCCAGACTCGCTCACGAGCGTGCCAAGATCGAGCGGGAAGCCGCCGCCGGCGCGATAGAACGCCTGAAGTACACTGCCCTCCTGAGATACTTTCCGAGCATGGACGACACGATGCGCTTGGTGATGTCACGAATCATGACGGAGGGCCGCTGCTTGGCGTGCAACGCTTCCGCGAATGAGAAACGGATCGAAATAGAACAACAGGTTGCGCGCGGCTGTTGTCCGATATGCGGCGCCGAACCGCAAGCCCAGGATAACGTCGTCGCGCCGCACGAGTTCGATCAAGCCAAGCTGGAGCGGGAACGAGAGCGCGCGGAACGCGCAAAGTACGAAGAAGAGACGAAGTTCCGAGAGCTGGAGGACTTTGCCGCCCAATATGACGAGACGCTCAACCAACTGGCGCATTTCCACCGCTCGATCCAGGAACGCAAGAGAAAGGATCAACGACTGCGCGCCCAGTTGCCCGAGACCACCACCAGCAAAGAATACGAGAATGTGCTGAAGACGCTACGCAACGAACATCGTGAATGGCAAGAGTTGCGCGCCACCCGCTTGCAGGAACTCCGTTCTCTTCTCACGGATAGAACGGATGCAATCACGGCGAAATCGAATGAGTTGGTAGAAACCTTCGCCGAGTTGATCCGGACGCTTCTCGTCGAGGAGGTTCGCCTCGTGCAGGTGAGTGCCGAACCCCGTTATATGCAGGCGCCGGGGCAAGCTCAGGATCGTCTACAGGTTCCGGCATATGCGGCAGAAATGATGGCGGCGGACCGTGCGGGCTTCATTCGGCGTAACGATCCAAGCGAAGTCTCCGAATCGCAGCGCGAGCTCATCGACCTCGCTTTTCGTTTGGCTCTCGTGGAGGTGTTCGGGAGCTCATGCACGTTCGTGATGGAAACACCGGAAGCGAGTCTGGATGGGCTGGCGATGGAACGTGTTGGCCATGTGTTGGCCGCCTTCTCCGAAAAAAATGACAACCGTCTCGTCGTGACAAGCAACCTGACCAATGCCGGTGTAATCGCGGCCTTGTTCGGCGGCCCCGTGGCTGAGGGACAAGGGGGTGGGCGGTGGCAACGTGTGCTCAACCTCTTGCAGGTCGCCGCTCCGAACCGCGCGCTGCTCGAAGATCGGAAACGCTACGACGCATTGCTTAATGACGCCGTTTTCGGAGTCAATCGATGAGCGCCTCGGTCCCGGCAGGGGAACTGACCGACCGACATCTGAAGAAGCTCAAGCAACGATGCCGCGTGCTGCTGCTGCTCGACGCCGCGGAACAGGTTGGAATCGCCCCCCTGCCCTCGCCGTGGCTGCATGCCTTTGCTTATCTTGCCGACGTGCTCAGCCCCGTATGGGACCTTGTTCCCTTCGATGGCAAAGTCTACAAATCCGAGGGAGGGCCTCACTACCCGGATCTTCAGAGCGAACTTGACTGTCTTGTGGTTCTGGGCTTGGTTCAGGTGAGCAGTCTGCGTTATGAGCTCACTGGGGATGGGGGCGCTCGGGTCGCAGGCTCCTATGGGTTGAACTTCGCCTCGAATCATCTGGAAGCGATCTTCGGCGCCTTGGGCGCGCGCGCGCCTGACGCGGCCATCGACCCCGGGGACCGCAATCTCCATGCCTTTCTTGTCGAGCTTGCCGGCGCATTGGCGACCCTGCCTGACGATCAGATTGAATCCGCCGCTGGGGTCGACGTAACCTACCGAACAACGACGGGGCTCCATAACGTTGTAGATTTCGCCGAGTGGGCAGATCAAAGAACGGCGAATCCGAGTTGGCGCGCCGCCGAACGTTTTCGTGCTTTTCTACCGGAAGAGTCCCAGATGAGAGCGGGAGAGAAACTGTACTTGTACGCGGCTTACCTCGGGTGGGCGATGCATGGCGGCTGATGTCCCCGGCAACATTCCCGGCGTCGACGATGAGCAACTTGCGGCCGTTGCCGGACTCCTTCCGGAACTGCCGAATATCCGTGTCGAACCGGCGATCGCTTCGCGCAAGCCGTCCGCACCCTGGTGGAGAGACGCGCTCAGAGAGAATGGCCGAATGAAGGCGAGGCGGACCTCGCGGTATTCGTCATGGTCGACCATCCACGACGAGTTGGGGAAAGACACGGCGCGAACCCGTTTGTCGACCCTTCCGCAAAAAACGACCCGTTGCTGGGCCACCTGTTCTTTGCCAATCACGATGCCTCGGCCGGTCGATTCATGCCAATTCCGACAGATCCGAATGCGATCCTCGAGTGGATCGCCGACCAAGGTTTGGGCGACTGTCCAATCGTGACCGTGTATCGAAACTCGGGAGAGATGGTGACGCGCCGCGCTGGCATCAGCGACCCCGCGAGACGTGACCCGATTCGCGACCGGGAACCGTCCGCCACTCTGTCCGAACTGATGGAAGCGCTTGGGCACTATCACAGGACACGGCTACTCACGCCCACGTGTTGCCCGGACGGTGTTTGGGAACCGAATAGTGCACATTGGTACGTTCCTGGTCCTCATCCAGAAAGAAGCATCCAATCCGATCTCGAACTGGCCCTCAACTTCTGGTTCCGCGGCGTCGTGAAGGCAGAGCATGAAGACAACACGAACATTGGGCGCATTGACGTGCGGTTGCTCAAGAAACGCGAGGATGGACCGCTCGCGTACTGGGTCATCATGGAACTGAAGGTCATCAAGTCGCACGCCAACGCACCGCAAGGGTCCACCTCATCAACGGTCTCCGATTCGGCCAACGTTGCAGCTATCGTCGAAGGCGTTAGACAGGCAGGATCGTACCGGGAAAATCGTTCCGCCGAAGAGGGTCTGCTCGAGATTTACGACCTCCGGAAGGACAAGACGGAAGACTTGACGAAACGGGCCAGGGTATCGGACGCCAAGAACAGATTCAGGTCGCATCCCAGGGTTCATGTGTGGCGTGTCTTCGGCAGTTCCCAAGACGCACGCAACGCCGGCTTCACGGGTGTCTAGCGCTTCTCCAGTACAACGAGCGTCTCGCTCAGTTCATGTTTCCCCCCTTGCTGTGGCGAGGAACGCATCGAACGACACGGTTCCAGCGCAGCTATCCTACAACCTAGCGGTTGTGTAATCTCGGTGACAATCGTCGCTACAGGGACGTCGACCCCCGCATAGCGGCTGTCACCAACTACTATGTAAATGCGGCCGCGAGGACGCAAAGCGCTCCAGAGTTTGGCTATCACGGTGGTCAGATCTGCTGCATAGGCGGCGATCATCTCTGGAATGTGGCGATTCCACAACTCGTGCCGCACTTGGCGCAGCGCGTCGATTGTGGCCGTCAATGTTGCGCTCCGGACGCCGCTTCCATCGAAATCCCGCAACAACTGAACGTGGCTCCTCAACGTCGCGTGGCGCAGCTTCGTGTTCGCTTCACGGTTCCGAAGATAGCCCAGGGTCCAGAGTTCAACGTTGTACACGTCGGTGTAATCGAAGGAGTTGGGGTAAGGCGGTGAAAAGACCGCGAGATCATGCGGGCCGATCTCCTTTGTCAGAGTCCGAGCGTCACCCCGCAACACGCAATAGTCCAGGCATCGCCGCGAGGCAAACCGACGAAGGTCGTGGAGTGCCTGTAGAACTCCCTCTCGGAACAATTCATCAACGATTTCCGGCCGATGTGCACGTTCTCGCCAGCCTTGCCTATACCGTCGTCCTTTGCCGCTAACAACGACATTACTCGCCGGAATTGCGGTTGATGCCAGAACCACGCGCAAGAGTCTCTGGCATGCCTCATTCCTCACAAGCTCGATCGCGGTGCGGTAAGCGAGGAAGCGGCGTGCCACGGCCTGGGAGAAAATGTACCGTCCGTTGCACCCGGGCTCGACGAACGTAGCTGGCGCGCCCGGAAAGACGGGCCGCTTCGGCTCGCAACCGCGGGCTACGCGTTCGACAACCCGCCCGAAGGCGTCGGCCACCACATCGAAATCCAACGACGCGACCTTGGCCTCGATGAGATCGGCGAGGAATGGATTGACCTCGATGGTAGTGGGCTTGACCCCGAGGAACTGGGCGGAAAGCGCAGTCGTGCCCGATCCGCCGAACGGATCGGCGATGTGCCGAACCGTACCGGCCGTTTCGCCGAGGGCTCGCTCCACAAGCTCGGGAGCGAACGCCTCTTTGAACCGCCGCCATGTCTGAAACGGCAGGGTGCGAGCGCCCGCGTTCGTGCCGATTGTAGATATAGGCCGGTCGCCGGTCCAGTCGCCGAACCGTACATGCACTCTCTCGGCATCCACTTGGGACGTAGCTTCAGTTTGCACTGCTGAATCGGCCCTCAAACGCTTGCCAAGTCTGTCGGAGGTCTTCCTCGCGGTTACAGCGGTCGAAGGGGGCATGGTACTCGATTGTGCGCTCGGTGGGGCCGCCGGGGAGGGTGTCGTCGGTGATTCGGCGGGTGATGATGCCTTCGGCGAGGTCGCGGATGTCCTCCCAACCGAGGGGGATGCCGGTCCGGGTGGTGTAGGGGGTGTGGAGGCTGTAGGCGGTGTCGGTCTTGATGGCCTTGCGGGGGAGGCCGACGCCGGGGAGGCCCTTGGAGGGGGTGAAGACGATGCGGCCGTTGGCGTCGTACCAGGTGTCGGCTTCGTACTGACGCATGACGGGGAACTGGACGCGGTAGATGGTGAGGAGCTCGTCGAGGGTCAGGCCGAGGGCCATGGCGGCGAGGACGTCGATTTCGACCAGGACTTGGCGGCGGGCGTAGTCGGTGCGGAAGGCAGCGTCCCAGCGCCATTCGGGCGCGAGGCTGGCGAAGTCGTCCGGCAGGCGGGGATCTTGCTTCGTCCAGGCGTCGCTGCGGAAGGCGTTGATGGCAGTGGTGGCAGGGTGATCGGAGGCGGCGGAGGGCGGCGGTTTGTCAGTGCTGATCTGCGGGGTGGAAGCGAGAGTTTCCACCGGACGAGCGGTGGAAGGCGGTAACTTGTCGTTGTGGAGCGGCCGATCGGGACCGGAATCTTCCGTCGGACGGGTGGCGAGGGGCGGCGAATTGACGGGGAGACTCTGATGGTTGGGAGGGAAGATCTCCTCCGAGCTGCCGGCTCGGCGGTTTGTCGGTGCTGATCTGCAGGATGGGAGAGAAGACTTCAGCGGTCCGGGGGCGAGGGGCGGCGGACTGCCGGTGGGGCTCTGCCGGTGATCGAGAGCCGAACCCTCTGTCGGACGGGCAGAGGTAGTCAGCAGTTCGCCGGTGCAGATGTCCTGCCACAGCTCGGCGTAGTGATTGGTCAGGCAGCACAGGCGCAGGGCTCTGATACGGAGGGCGTTCCGAAGATGGGGGTTGCAGGTGTCGGTCAGTATCGGCAGGCGGCTGAGCCACGATAGGTTTACGTGGCCCGTTCCGGTGCTCTTGATGAAGAAGTCGAGGGCGATGGACATCGACAGGGCCGCAAAGTCCACGCACGTGCTCGCATCGCGAAAGGCGGTTGCCACGTTGGCATGAATGAGGGCGACATCCTTGGGAATCAAAGCTGCGGTAAACGTCCGTTCCCTCGCTGAACCAACCATCCCGCGATTCACGATGCGGTAGTGCTCCGTTACCTTTCGAGGTGTGTCTTCATCCGGCTCCCGCCACGACACCCTCGGCGTGCGCTGCTCGTACACGTTCGGATCGCAAGCCGGGACGTAGTTCGTGCGCGGCAGGTAGTCTTCCGGGAGAACAGTGAGGTCCAGGACGTCATAGTGACTGTTCTGCGTGCATTCCGGGCGTGGGGTCTTGTTGAACGGATTGCCCACGAAGAAGTGTGGGCCTGACAAGACCAACTCGGTGGGACTCTCCGGGAACCGCGTTTGTCTTCGGATGGTTCCCTCGCGCTGTGACATCGTCTCGTGCCAGTGGGCGGTGACGTAGAACTCATCCTTCAGGTCTTCGAGACGCTTCGGGTGGGCGGCGAATTTCCGGAGGACCGCGAGCAGTGTCCTGGCGTGCAGGGCCGGCAGTCGCGCCATGAGCGGCGGCGTTCCGGGTTCGTCGTACAGTTTGGCGAAGTTTCCCAAGGCGTCCGGATCGACCTTGACGAAACGGTGGGCGTGGCCGGCCGTGTTCCAGTTGTTGTTGTCGTCCTTGATGCCCGGTACGGGGCCGCGTCCGTCGTGGTCGAGACAGGCATCCACGGTCGTGGGCGCGAAGAGGTTCGCGATGTGGACGAACGAGGGTGAGGGAAGAGTCTTCCCGTAGATGTTAATGCTGAAAGGTTCTACATCGTGGTGAACCTCCGAAAACAGCTTCTTCTCGTTCTGAAACTGAAAGTGTGCCCGCAGCCGCGGGTACAGCGTCTCCCGGAACGCACCGCCCTTCGGGTCGTTGTATATGCCCTCCGGGTGCAGGAAGCCCGCGACACCGTCCTCGCTTCGGATCATCCACGCTTGGGGCAGGAAACACTTGTACAGGTTGGTCTGATGGCCCGCCAAGGACGGGTAGTTTTGCCGGGCGTTCAGGAACGCCTGCGTCGCCTCGGCCTGCTCGAGCTCCGCGAGCCAGTCGTCCCGCAATCCCACGTACCGATCGAAGGCGCCCCGGCGCAAGGCGCTGAGCTCGGTCGCGGAGTGACGGCGCAACACGAACCGCGGGTGATAGTCGCCCAGCACGCCGCCTTCCTCCCATTCGACCTTGATCCACGGCGGGTTGCCGAGCACCAGATCGAAGCCGCCGCGAAGCTGGCCGTCGGGTCGCTCGCCGTAGAACAGGTCCGCGAACGCGAGTTCCCAATGGTGGAAGCGGTGGCGGCGCGCGAGGTCGTCCACGAACTTGAGCCGCGGGAACTGCTCGAACAGCTTTTCGAGGTCCAGCATTCCGATCTCGTTGGTGATGCGCCTAGCGATGCCGGCGTTGTGCTCGGCGTACTCGTCGCCGAAGAGGTCAGCGGTCTGATTGGGGCCGAGGCCGGGCTGGAATACGGAGCCGGTCAGCACCAGGGTGATCTCGTTCAGGAACTCGTCGCGGTCCGGGAGCCGGTCCGCGGCCTCGATCGGCCAGAACCAGAGCGCGCACCAGTAGTCCATCACGAGCTTCAGGCGCCGGTAGGGGCTCGCGGTGCGGGTGCCTTCGCTGAAGATGCCCTGGGCGCGGATGCGATCCTTCCACGTGTTGGTGGTGTGGCGCTCGCGGGCGGGGGCGGGCCGGCCCCATACGGACAGGGTGTCCTCGGTCTCCCGGTGGTCGCGGGCGAGCTGCTCGGCGTGCAGCGCCCAGAGTTCGTCCACCCGGTCGGACAGCGCTTCCAGCTCGGCGATCTGCTCGTCGGCGAAAGGCTTGAAGAAGCTCTTTCGCCATCGCCCGATCCGCTCGAAGCTGTCCGGCTCCAGGGCCTTCGCCGCCTTGTCGCGGTAGCCCGCCATGCCGGGGTCCGGCAGCAGGAAGTGATAGACGCTGCCGGCGGGGCGCCGCACCGCGCCTTCCGCCGCTGCGCCGTCGGCCGCCCCGGCCCTGTTGTGCCTGCCGTCCCCGTCGCACCCGCCTTCTCCACCAACCTTGGCGCCGCCCCGACTACCCTGACTGTCCTTGTTCTCCCCATGACTCCCCTTGCGCCGGCCGTGCGCACCGCCCCCATTGCCGGCATCGCCCCGGTAGCATCCATCGGTCTCTTCGCCCCGACCGCCCCCATCGTCTCCGCGGTTCCCGTCGCCGCCGCCATCCCGCGCACCGGAAGAAGGCGCGACACGCTCCGGCGCGTGGTTGAACCAGAGCGCGGGCTTGCGGTTCTCCGTACCGAGGCTCGCCGTGCGGAACACCTGGCGCCTCGCGCCCACCAGCGAGTTGCCGCAGACGAGCTGGTAGCCGAACCAGGGGACGCGCCCGCCCCGGTGGATGCAGTTCAGCCACAGCGACACTTCGGCGAGCTCGCCCGCCACCGGGTTGAGGTCCACCCCGTATACGTTGCGATCAGCGATGTAGTGCTTCACCTTCTGGAGCTCGTCCGCGTAGTTGGCGTGGGGGATGCGCCGGCCCAGCTCACGCTGTTTGCGCTCCAGGTATCTCTCCGCGATCTGGTTCACCGCCTCGTTCAGGAACGCGGCGGAGCCCATCGCGGGCTCGCACACGGTGAGGTCGAGGATGCGGTCGGCCGGCATGTCGCTCGGGATCAACTCGCGCAGCGCATACTTGACCACGGCGCGGGTGAGCGCCTCGGGCGTGTAGTAGCTCGCGGATTTCTGCCGGTCGCGGCCCGCAAGGCGGTAGATGAAGCGGCCCCGCGGATGCAGGCGGAGCCGCCGGCGGCCCTGCTCGTCGCGGTCGTAGACCCGCTCGTCTTCCCGGTAGTCGCCGAGCTCGCGCGCGGGGACGAACCAGGCGCTCTTCAGCACGTCGTCTTCCTCGCCCGCCCGCTTCACCTCGTAGAGATCCTCCTCGGCGAAGAAGCCGCGGTAGGAGAGCAGCGCTTCGTAGACGGCCCCGAGCTGGTTGATACCGAGCTGCGCGTAGGAGATCCGGCCGCGCCGGGCGCGGCGCCCCCTGGCAGGGCGGGTGAGGGACATCAGGCGGATGACCGGCTGGAGCACCCGGTTGCGCAGCTTCACCCGGTCGAGCAGCGGGGTGGAGCCGGACCGAAAGAGGGCGCTGTCGAGCGCGTCGATGCGGAAGCTGTGGTGCAGGTGCGCCGCTTCGGCGTCAGTCCAGAGATCGGCGGCACCGCCGCGGTGGCTGCCGTCGAAGCCGTCCCGGACGAGGCGGAACAGCGCCTGGATGCTGTGGTGGAGGTAGTAGCCGTTCAGGGACTCCTCGCTCGTGAGGCGCACCATTTCGAGGTCGCGCAGGTGCTCCAGGCTGTAGCCCTTGCGGTATGCCACCGAATCGATCGGCGCGTAGCCGAGATCGGGCCGCGCCTCGATGTAGAACAGGAACAGTAGCCGGTACATGTAGCGCAGGCACTCCAGGCCGAGCCGACTTGCGAGCGCCTCGTCGGGGCGGTCGTAGACCTTGTCCCTGAGCACTTCGCGCAGATACCGGATCGCTTCGTTGCCGAGCCGCTCGATGGATTCGCGGAGCGCATATTTCAGGTCCTCCGAGACGGCGAACGCATGCTTGTGGCTGTTGTCGTCCAGGTGGTCGAGCAGGCTCCGGCCGCCGCTTCCTTCGGGCGGCAGCAGGGATTCGCGGTGCAGCAGGGCAGTGGTGGCCTTCAGGGTGGCGTCCTCGCGGCGGCCGAGGATCTCGTCGAGGTCGAAGCGAAGCAGCCGGTTGTGCGTCCATTTGCCGCGCTCGATCAGGAGCACCTGATTGAAGGAGAGCAGCAGCACCCAGCGCGGCGGATGGGCTTGGCCGAAGATGCGGCGGGTGATGACGTCGTTCCAGGTCTCGCCGAGGAGCGCGGCGGGGGGCGGCGCCTCACCGTGGAACTGGGCGCGGTGGGGTTTCAGGGCGAGGGGGCCGTCGCCCTCCGCGCCGTCGTCATAGGCGCCGAACACCAACAGCCGGGCTGGGCCGGCGGAATGCGCGGCGCGGCCGTCGCCCTTCCATTCTCCTTCCGCCCCCGCGTTCAGCACCGGCACCTCGCCGCCGTCTTCCAGCCCGTGGTTGCCGGGGCTCCAGCCGTAGCCGAGCGCGCCGAGGAGCCGCCGGAACCACGCGCGCTGCCACTGCACGCGCGTTTCGTGGCGGCGCTCGGACGCGAACCGGTGGCGAAACTGAAAGTATTCCCGAGAGAGGCGCCGCAGCCGGGCGTAGGGCGGTCCCGTGGTCTCGCCCGCGGGATCCACGGCATCTGCCGCTTCGCGCCAGCGGTCCACTGTCGCCCGGATGTCGCCGCTGAAGATCTCCGAGAGATAGTGGTGGCTGTAGAATTCGTTCTCGTTGTGGATGCCGGCGAAGGTGGCCGCAGCAGCGTTCTCGGCGGGCATGAGGTCGCACTGTCGCGTCCCTGCGCGCACTACCGCGCCGGATCCGCAAGTCTCCTGTCGTAGCTGAAGTCGGAGACAGGCCCCGCTTCGATGTCGCGAGAATCGACGTGCATCGGATTGATGATGAAGTTGGTCTCGCCAATGACCACTGCGCTCGGCACTTGCAGCACGGCGGATTCCGCGCTCTCGAGCCATCGGTCGCCGATAGCCTGTGTCGCCGGGTACAGACCGGGTTCCGCCCAATCGTTCGGCAGTTCCTCTTCCTCGATGTGCATCACCAATCGTTCGGGGATGAATACGGGCATCTTTCGGTAGGTTCTCAGCACGTCGGGGGCCTTCAGGTGCACCAGCAATTCCATGCCGGCCAAGGCCAGGCTGTCGCCCAGATACACGGCAGGACGACCTGGGCTGTTCCAGCGCCCTCCGAATCGGAGCGCGCCCTCACCGGACAGCATCTCCTCGATGGTTCTCGAATACTCGGGCGCCGCCAGACGCCAAGCCGTGATCACTAGCTGAACGCACCGTGGCAAAGCCTGCCGATGAGTTGCTCCACCTCCCGGCCTCCTGTTTCCGTGGAAGCGTGCGCAAGCGGCTCTTCACCACCGAGCAGCTCGTGCGGCGCGGTCAGCCAGCGCCGCGCCGCCTCGGCGTCGCCCCGCATCATGCGGTGAGCCATCTCCGTCAAACGAGCGACGCGTACCAACCGGTCGGATTCGAGCGGCGTCAGTCTTCCGCAGCTCTTTCTGCGGCCGAGCGTCGTGGCGGGTATGCCGAGGATGCCTGCGATTTCCTTTCGAGGCAGGCCCAGCACGCCGGCCAGACTCTCCAGTGTCGAATACGGCAAGCCGTCGCGCACCATGTCCAGGACCTTTGCGCCGTTCGAGAAGCGGGAGAGGGGAAACGTGGCGCCGCCGCTTCCCGGGTCCGTCGCTTCCGGGCGGTCAGCGTCTTCCGGCTTTCGCGTGGTTTCCGCCATTCCCGCCGGTCCTGCTGCGCACCCCGCGCATCGTTGCTCAGGCTTCCCGGCGTGGCCCGACGGGTGGTCTGATCCCGTCGGCCGCGCCGGCATGACGCCGGGGCGGGGTCTCGGTGCTTCGTCGAACGAGCTGGCAGCCATTCGGGTTCTCCCGCCTCGCCATATGGGCACCGTAGCCGTTCAATGCCGTTCCCGCAAGCATGCGGGGCCGGCCGTGCCGATGCGGCCGTCCGTGCACTGCGGCGGCGACTGGGGCGTCCAAGCCGTCCAGGATCGGGGGGTGCGGGGTACGGAGGCATGCCAAGGTGCGGGCGGCAGCCGACCGGGGATTCCTCACGACACCGCGGTCAGCCTTCGCCAGTCATGACGCAGACCACCTTGATCCAGGGCTGCGCCTCGGTGGTCATGGTGTCTTCGATCCACGTCAGGTACTCGTCGAAGATGGTGTCGATCTCGCGACGGCCCTGTTCCTTGCGCCGGCGCTTGAACGCCTCCGCCTCCCCCGAGCGTTCCAGCCGTAGTTCGAGCTGCCGGAGCTGGCGCGCCTTGAGATCGTCGAGCGCCGCCACCGCGTGGTCCAGCTTGGCGTTGATTCCCTTCTCGAAGGCGTTGCGGCGCTCGACGACCCGCTCCCGAGCTTTCGCCACGGCTTCGGGCAGCCGGCGACGAAGCGCATCGAGGTCCGCGGGCCGGTTCCGATTCGCGACGGCACCGCGCCCGAGGCCGGTGCGCGCGAGCACGTCCTCGAACGAGAGCAGGGCCTCGAAGCGGTCGCTTCGATACGCGACGCCGACCCATTCGTAGACCAGGGGATGACTCCTTCGGTTCGGCACCAGCCCGGAGAGCAGGAAGATGGACTCGTCCGAGGCGAGCCCCGGGACCCCGGCCAGCACCGGCGCCTCGTGCCGGCCGAAGGCGGCGAGCATGCGGTCGTTCAGCCAGCCCACCACCGGGTTCAGGGGCCAGAGATAGTGAATCCGCGGCCATGCGGCTTCGTCGCGGCGGCTCTCCGCGATCGCGTCGCGCATGCGGCCCCGATCGGGGGTGAGGACGAAGCGCCGGTGCTCCGGGATCACCTCGCGCGGGAAATAGCCGAAGCGGTGCCGGAGATCATCCGGTGCGTCCAGGGTCAGGACGGTGCCGTCCGCGCTCGTCTCGAAATGCAACTCGCGGTCCTTCTCCCGGAGGCGGTGCAGCGCAGCTTCGCAATAGGCGAGATCGTTCTTGAAGAGGGACGGGGGGCGCGCGGGTGGCGGTGTCGCGGGCGGCGCTCCGGCCGCCGCTGCCGTCGGGATTGCGCGTGTCGACCCGGTTCCGGGCGGCGCCCGGGGCGGCAGCCCGGCTGCCTGAGGTGGTCCCGGATTTTTGGACAGGTCGCTAAGGTGTACGGAGAGCCTGCAGGAGGGCAAGGGTATGGCGACCAGACGGCGGCGATTCACCGCGGCGTTCAAGAAGCGAGTGGCGCTCGAAGCGCTACGAGGGGAGCAACCGGTTCAGGCGATCGCGGCGAAGCACCAGGTTCATCCGAACCAAGTCAGCGCCTGGAAGCGCCAGGCGGTGGAGGGCCTGGACGAGGCCGGCGCGGCACCGGGAGCGGACGGCCGGGGTACGGACGGGAAGGGACCGGACGGAACGGCGGAGCCGTCCTCGCCGATGATTGGCTCGGTCGCCGGCCTCCCCTCCCCGGCCGTTGCCGCGCCGAGAAAGAGGGCGAGCAGATCGTCTCCTTCGTTGGAGGTCGGCATGAGGCGCGCGTCGAAGCTCTCCGCGTTCTCGCCCTCGGCGATGGCGCGCCGCGTGACGGTCTCCTCGGCGTCGACGTCGTGTACGTTCATGAATGCGGAGGGATCGCCGATGTTCCGGTACGCCTGTTCGTCCTTCCGTTCCAGGACTTCGAGGATGCGCGTGTCGCCGCGGATCGTTTCGTTGGCGCTCTCGGCCACCAGATAGACGATGCGCGGGGTCTGTTCCTGGCCGTAGCGGTCCACCCGGCCGTTGCGTTGCTGGAAGACCATGAGCGACCACGGCATGTCGAAGTGGATGAGCCGGTGGCAGTGGTAGTGCAGGTTGATCCCCTCGGAGGCGACGTCGGAACAGAGCAGGAGGCGCACCGGGCGCGCCGCGTTGCCGAAATCCTCGACCACGCGCTGCTGGTCCACGTCGCTCATGCCGCCGTGGAGGATTTCGAGCTGGTCTCGGCGGAGCTTCAGGTCTTCGGAGAGTCGTTCCCGTAGCCAGCGCAGGGTCTCGATCCGCTCGGTGAACACGACCAGCCGATCCGTTGGATCGCCCGCGTTCCATTCGAACGGCTTGCCGCCGCGGATCGCGTCGAGCAGCGCGCGGTACTTGGCGTAGTCCTCGGGCCGAATGGCGGCGACGGCCGCACGCAGGATGCGCAGCGACTCGACCTCGGCGGCGACCCGATGATCCTTCGGCGTCTCCGCCAGCTCCCGTTCTCTGCGGCGGACTCGCTGATCGATGCTCGCGAGGCAGGCGGCCGGACTCGAGAAGAGCGCCTTCTCCAGGGTGACGAGGAAGAGATCGCGGCGGCGGCGCGACGGCCCGGACGCGACGGGCGTGGTTGGCGCGGTGGATACGGTTGATGCGGCCGGCGTGGCGGCCGATGCAACGGATCCCACGGATCCGGCGGGTGCGGCGGGCGTGGGCGTGGGCGAGGGCGCGATGTCCCGGCTCGGCGCCGCGGCGGGAGGAGCAACGTCGCGGTGCGAAGACGCCGGCGTGGGCGAAGGCGTGGTATCGCGGGCTGCCCCCGCCGCCTCGACCGCGAGCAGAGACTCGTAGGCGGCTTCCTCCTTCGCGGAGGCGGGGAACCGGCGGCGCACGATCTTCCGGTCGCGGAAGGCGTCGCCGACCTGGTGCCGAATGTCCTTCTTGAAGCGCCGGATCACGAGTCCCTTGTCCCGGAAATCTTCCGGGGAGAAGTCGTCCGGATCCGCGATGGCGGTCGCGTCCAGCATGTTCATCAGGCTCGCGAAGCTGCGCGCCTTGCCGTCGTGCGGCGTGGCGGAGAGCATGATGAGCGTGTCGGAGCGTCGCGCCAGCCGGCGGGCGAGGCGGCTGCGCAGCGACCCCGTGCCGCGGTCCGCGACGTTGTGCGCCTCGTCGATCACGATGATGTCCCAGTACGCCTGCTCCAGATACGTGCGGTATTCGGCGTCCTGCTTCAGCGTGTCGATCGAGATGATCGCCTTGTCGTAGTAGTAAAAGGGGTTGTGGTTGGTCGGGATCCGGCTCCGCACCCGCTGGATGCCGATCGAATCGAGGCGTGTGAGGGGGATGGTGAAGCGGTTCCAGAACTCCTTCTGGAATTGCGCGAGCATGCTCTTCACGGCCAGCACCAGGATTCGCCGGCCCCGGCCGCGCGCGATCAGCTCGCTTACGAGGATGCCTGCTTCGAGGGTTTTGCCGAGACCGACGGCGTCCGCGATGAGGATGCGCTGGCGCGGCTGGCGCAGCGCCTGGCGGGCGGGGTCGAGCTGGTACGGCACGAGGTCCATCGCCGCCCCGTGGCCGGCGTGGATGCGGTCGTCGCTCGGGACCGCTTGGCGGAGCTGGCTCTCCAGGTAGAGCCGGCTGCTTGCGAAGCCGGGCGAGGGGTCGGAGACGAGTCGGGTCTCGGCGGGGTCCAGCACCTGGATCTCCGGCTCCAGGGTGGTGAGGAAGACCGCCTCCCGCTCCCGGACCAGCTCCGAGACCCCGTCACAGACGAGCTGGTATCCACCGTCGGAGGAGGGATCGACCCGGCGCACCACCCACTCGGCATCGCGGACCACGACGCGCGCGCCGGGCGCGGCATGGGCGGTGCAATGCGGATTCGTCACGTGCTCCCCGGTTGCCGCCCGCCGGGACGGCGGACCTGGCCCTTTCCTTTCGATGGCCTATCACATGAACTATAGCCTGAGACATCATCTTGTAAGGGGCGCGCCGCCCGCCGGCGTTGGCGCGGCCCGCCAAGCGGTGGGTGCGGCAGTGGCCGCGGGCTCCGGCTGCTCGCCGGC
This sequence comes from Gammaproteobacteria bacterium, assembly GCA_965214795.1. Classification (GTDB taxonomy): domain Bacteria; phylum Pseudomonadota; class Gammaproteobacteria; order HK1; family HK1; genus JAJDXW01. Next base: position 1,023,240 of record OZ243976.1, read on the forward strand.
GGCCGCAGTCGAAACGGCCGATTCCGCTCGGGACCTCCCAGACCAAGATTGGGGCGAGGCCGGCCCGACTCGCTGGCAGCGCCGGCCCGGCGGGCGATCCGCCGCCCGGTCCTTGTGATAGCCTCGCCGCGTTCAGGGGCAGGCGGGAGGCCGTCACATGAAGGTCGGATTCATCGGCGTCGGGAACATGGGCGGTCCGATGTGCCGCAACATGATCAAGAACAGCGGGCACGAGATCCTCGTCTGCGACCGTGACGCGGCGGCCGTCGAACGCTGCGTGGAGGTCGGGGGCACCGGGGTGGGGTCCATCGCCGAGGCGGTGGGCGAGTCCGACGTGGTGTTCACCTCCCTGCCGATGCCAAAGGACGTGGAGGCGGTGGCGCTCGGTGAAGGGGGGATCGGAGAAAGCGCCCGCCAGGGCACCGTTCACATCGACCTCAGCACCAATTCTCCGACCATGGTGCGGAGCATCGCGGCCCGGCTCGAGTCGGGGGGCATCAAGATGCTCGACGCGCCGGTGAGCGGCGGCACCATCGGGGCGGAGAAGGCGACCATCGCGATCATGGTGGGCGGCGACCGCGCGACGTTCGACGAGCACGTCCCGCTCTTCGAATCGTTCGGCAAGAACGTCATCTACGCGGGCGCGCTCGGCGCGGGGAGCGTCGCGAAGATCGTCAACAACATGGTGGCGTTCTGCAACATGGCGAGCGGGGCGGAAGGGCTCATGCTGGGGGCGGCGGCGGGAATCGATCCCGACGTGCTGAACCACGTGATCCGCAACTCGAGCGGGGACAGCTTCGGGTACCGGTCCGTCGCCCGCAAGGCGCTTCGGGGCGACTGGAACGCGGATTTCGCACTCGATCTCGCCTACAAGGACCTGCACCTCGCCCTCGAGCTCGCGGACGAGATCGGCGTCCCCTTGCCCCTCGCCGTCCAGACCCACAACCTCATGCGGATGGCCCGCGGCATGGGCTACGGGAGCGCCGACACGACGGCGATGATGCGGGTCCACGAGGACACCCTGAAGCGGCAGGTGCGCGGCAAGCCCCGCGACGGATAGCCCGCCTCCCGGCGGGCCGTGGCGCTTCCTTTGGGGCTTATATACCTGACTTGACGACCCAACGAACCGTGTGCAGTCTGCGGCCACGCCGCGGGTTGTCGGATTACGCATTCGGCTGACCCGGCCTGCCAGGGCAACCACAAGGGTTGCCCCTACGGTCCCTCACAGGTCGGATTCGCGAAGCGTAAGCCGACAACGGGGGGGCCGACGGCTGTCAAGTCAGGTATATGAGCCCCCTTCCTTTCGCCGGTGGAGCTTCGGTTGCCGGCGCCCTGCGACCTCCGCCCTTGCACGCCTTGCGGCGCTTCCGAGTTCACCTTACGGTCGAGAACGGATCGCGGGTCCGTAGCTCCGGAAACAGCGAGAGCCTCCGCCAACCCGTTGTCGCCGATACTGACATTGTCGTCCGGTTCCAGAACGAGGAGGAGACGGCTGGCCGGCGACTGGACGTGTCTCTATGGACTGCGCGGCCGGTGGCAGGCCGGTGGTCGAAGCGACCAAAAATAGATTGATCGTTGAATGGTCTTGACCATTCAACGATGTTGACGATAATGGTCGGACATGACCGCACCCCGCATCTACGACTCCTTGCTGGCTGAGCACTTGGCGAACCACCGCCAGATGGCGTTGGTCAGCGGACCGCGCCAGGTAGGCAAGACCACCACCTGCCGGCTTCACGCGACCGCGTACGTCAACTGGGACGACCTCGACGACCGGGAGCTCATTCTCTCCGGCCCCGCCAATCTGACCGGCGTCCTCAAGCTGGACCGTCTCTCCGAATCCGTCCCCGTGGTCCTGTTCGACGAGCTGCACAAGTTCCCTCGCTGGCAGCAGTTTCTGAAGGGTTTCTTCGATACCCACGCGGACCGGATACGGATCGCGGTGACGGGAAGCAGCCGCATGAACGTCTACCGCCGCGGTGGGGACAGCCTGATGGGACGCTACTTTCCGTATCGAATGCACCCGTTTTCGATTGCGGAAGCCATCACCTGGGAGCTTCCCGATTCGACGCGGATCGTCCGGCCCCCGCGGCCGGTCGGTGAAGAGGATTTCGACGCCCTCTGGCGGCATGGCGGCTATCCGGAGCCCTTCCTCAAACGCGACGCCCGTTTCAGCCGCCGCTGGCAATCGCTTCGTCTGGAGCAACTGGTCCGGGAGGACGTTCGTGACTTCACTCAGGTGCAACAGCTTGCTCAACTGGAGACCATGGTGCGGCTGCTGGCCGACCGTTCGGCGCAGCAACTGGTCTACGGCAACCTCGCCCGGCAAGTACGCACATCCGCCGACACCGTCCGCCGCTGGATCGCCGCCCTGTGCGATCTGCATCTGGGATTCCTCCTCCGGCCGTGGTTCAACAACGTCTCGCGGTCCTTGCGCAAGGAACCCAAGTGGTACCTGCGAGACTGGGCGTCCATTCGGGATACGGGCCAGCGCGCCGAGACCTTCATTGCGTGCCATCTTCTGAAAGCGGTCGAAGGATGGAACGACCTGGGCTTGGGCGCCTTCGAGCTCGGCTATCTACGCGACAAGGAGAAGCGGGAGGTCGATTTTCTGGTGGTGCGCGACGGCAGGCCCTGGTTTCTCGTCGAGGCGAAGCACGCGGACGAGTCGATGGCTCCGTCCCTGAGGCGCTACCAGGCTCAGACCGGCGCGCCGTTCGCATTCCAGGTCACGGTAGAGGCCGACTACGTCGATCGGGACTGCTTCGCCGACCCGGGACCTCCGCTGGTCGTACCCGCCCGGACGTTCCTGTCCCAGTTGTTCTGAACCCGGATCATTCCACAGAGCGGTTCCGGGCGGACGTTGAATGCCCGGATCCCGGATGACGCACCGAGCGGGAGAGGACCGTTCAGGCATGCAGACCGAGCGCTTCCGGGCGTCGGGGGGCACCGGGGGAAGGGTACTCCGGCCCATCCCGAGCGGAAGCTCGGCCGGCGTGAAATCACCCCGGCGCCGAGCTCGCCGGGCTGTTCTCCGCGCGGTGCGAGTGGTACTTTCGACAGCGCTATTTCGCCAGCCAGCGGCAGTCCGGCCCGAGCCGCGGTGTCGAGTCGGATGAGCGGACGAATGCGAGGCGGCGACGGACTGGCCGATGGGTGACCGCGCGATGAGTGCCCACTCCGTTCCGGAACCGAAGATCCGTCCCGGCCGGCGGACGGCCGGCGGGGGCCGCCCGGCGGGAGGCGCTCCAGGGGGGCCGGAGTTGCGGCCCGGGCTGCAGCCCGGGCTGCGGCCGGACGGGACCCCGGATGACGACGACCGCATCGAAATCGGCCCACCGCGCTCGCCTTCCGCGAGTGGGAGGCGGCCGGGTTGCGGGCGCCGGACCTCGCCGCCCTTCGCGAATACCGGCTGGAGCGGCTGCGGGGCGAGCTTCGCCGCAACGACTGCGCGGGGCTTCTCGTCTTCGACCCCCTCAACATCCGCTACGCGACCGATACGACCAACATGCAGGTGTGGATTGCCCACAACCCGACGAGGGCCTGCTTCATCGCGACGGACGGGCCGGTCGTTCTCTTCGAGTACGGTCAGGCGATGCACCTCGCCGGCCACCTGCCGCTCGTGGATGAGGTTCGACCGGTGACCCCCTTCTTCTACTTCCTGACCGCCGACCGCACCGAATCTCGCGCACCTGGATCTGCGGCGAGGGGCGGCCGACCAACGAGCAGCGCGAGCTGTACGAGATCGCCCGCCAGCACATCGCAGCGAATCTCGATCTGCTGCGCCCGGGCCTCGGGTTTGCGGAGCTGACCGAGAAGAGCCACCGGCTGCCGGAACGGTACCGCACGGGCCGCTACTCGTGCATCGCCCACGGCACCGGGCTCTGCGACGAGTATCCGAGCATCAAGTATCCGGAGGACTTTGCCCGCTCTGGCTCCGACGGGGTCTTCGAGCCCGGGATGATGGTGAGCGTGGAAGCGTACGTCGGAGCGGAAGGGGGTTCCTGCGGGGTAAAGCTCGAGGAACAGGCGTTCGTCACCGAGACCGGGCACGAGCTCGTTTCGAGCTACCCGCCGGAGGACTGGTAGCCCGCCCTCCGCCGATGCCTTCGGAATGCCGACCTTTCCGGAACGGAACGCGGCGTAGGAAGTCGAACGAGAATCGCTTCGTTCGGGCAAACCGGGCCACCGGGGCGAAAAGTCCGTCCGGGGGCTGTGATAGGCTCGTTGCGATTGGCGCCGTCCGGAGGCTCGGTTGGCTCGTTTCGTGCGAGGCGGCCGGCATCGGCGGCCCGGCCGCATGCCGGGTCGGCAACAGACGCCCCGGGCCCCGCCGCAAGCGCATGCGAGGACACCATGACCGGAAATCCCGTCATCGAGAAGCTCGGCCGGAGACTTCGCCTCGGAGTGATCGGCGGGGGGCCGGGCAGCGTCATCGGCGAGGTCCACCGTACCGCGGCGCGCCTCGACGACCGTTACGAGGTGGTCGGCGGGGTGCTGTCCTCGAATCCCGAGCGGTCGCACGCCGCAGGGCGGGCCCTCGGCTGGGCGCCGGAGCGCGCCTACGGCGACGTCGACGAGATGCTCGCCGCCGAGACGGCGCGCCCGGACGGGGTGGACGTGGTCGCGATCATGACCCCGAACGACAGCCACTACCCGCTCGCCTGCCGCTGGCTCGACGCCGGCCGGGACGTCATCTGCGACAAGCCGCTCACCACCAACCTGGATGATGCCCGCGACCTCGTCGCCCGGGTGCGGGCGAGTGGTCTCGTCTTCTGCACCACCTACAACTATTCCGCCTATCCCATGGTGCGCCAGGCGCGGGCGATGGTCGCGGACGGCGAGATCGGGGAGCTGCGGCTCGCCCAGGTCGACTACATCCAGCCCCAGCTCGCGCTCCGTCCCGATCTCGAAGACCCCGACTACTGGCGCTTTGACGCGGCCCGGTCGGGTCCTTCCGCGATCCTCGGGGATATCGGCACCCACGCCTGGCACCTGCTGCACGCGGTCACCGGCATGGAGCCGCGGGAGGTCTCGGCCGACGTCGGGCCGGTGGTGCCGGGGCGGCGATTCGACGATACCGCGGGCGTGCTGCTGCGCTACGCCAACGGCGCGCGCGGGGTGCTGTGGGTCACCCAGGCCGCAGCGGGGGCCGAGCACGGCCTCCGGTTCCGCGTCCACGGCGCCGAGGGCGGTCTCGAGTGGCACCAGGAGGAGCCGAACTGGCTCACCCACATGCGCCTCGGCAGGACGCGCCGGATGCTCAGCCGCCGCGGGCCGGGGCTCAAGCCGGCGGCCGAGCACGCGAGCCGCCTCAACATCGGCCATCCGGAAGGCTTTCAGGAGGCGTTCGCGAACCTCTACGCCGACGTGGCGGAAGCGGTGGCGGCGCGCCTCACCGGCACGTCGGCCGACCCGCTCGCCCTCGACTTCCCGACCGTCGAGGACGGTGCGCGCGGGCTCGCCTTCGCCACCGCCGCGAAGGCTTCGGCGGAGGCGGGCGGCGCCTGGACCGACTGCACCCTCTCGCCATGACTCCCGGCGCCCGCCCTGAAGGCTGAAACGACTCCGCGCGTCTCCGGGCGGCGCCTTTTCTCCATGATCCGGGTCCCCGCGCCACACTGCCGGGACGTGGCGACCGGGCGCGGTCAGCCTCCTGGGAGATGAGCGGGTTGCGTACATCGAGCCGGAACGGAATAGTGATGTCATGTCACCATCTATTGTGATGCTATAGTGCTGTCAGCGGACATCCGGGCGGTTTCACCATGCGCAGCACGGTCCGAATCGACGACGATCTGATGGTCGAGCTCCGGGCGCGCGCCAGCGAAGAGCACATCTCGTTGACGCGCATGCTCAATCGCGTGCTCCGGACGGGGCTGGCGGCGCCGAAACGAGATCGGGCGCGTTCACGACCCTACAAGCAACGGACTTTTGCGATGGGTCAACCGCTGGCCGACCTCGACAAGGCGCTCACTCTGGTTGCCGGCCTCGAAGATGAAGAAGTGGCGCGGAAGCTTTCCCTGCGCAAGTGAAGATCGTCGACCTCAACGTCCTGCTGTATGCGGTGAATGAGGATGCGCCCCATCACCAGCGGATCGTCAGATGGTGGGAGCAGGCCCTGAACGGTGACGAGGCCGTCGGCTTGGCGTGGGTCGTCGTGCTGGGATTTCTGAGAACATCCACGAATCCACGGATCGTTCCACACCCGCTGGCGGCCGAGGAAGCTGTCGATCTGGTCGATGCCTGGCTGGCGCTCGACATCGTCTCCCTCGTCATGGAGACCCACGACCACTGGCGCGTGCTGCGCAACATGCTGGCTGAAGCGGGCGTCGCCGGGAATCTCACGACGGATGCCCACCTCGCGGCGATGGCGGTGACGCGCGGGGCGATGCTGGCCTCGTGCGACGGCGACTTCGCGCGGTTCCCGAATCTGCGATGGGAGAATCCATTGCGGCGCGCGCCGTGAACCGGAAGAAACGGAAGGAACACGTGGGGGTGGTTCAGCCGAAGTCGTTGTCGTGGCGGTCGAGGTAGCGGACGATGCGGTGCAGGGCCGTCTCGAGGCGCTCGCGGGACTTCGCGAAGCAGACCCGAAAGTGGCCCTCGTTGCCCGGACCGAAGGTGTAGCCGGGCGCCACCCCAACGTCCTCCTCCGCGAGCAGGCGCTGCGCAAAGCCGAGGCTGTCCCGGAGCCCGCGGACTTGCGGGAAGGCGTAGAAGGCGCCGACCGGCTCGCTCAGCTCGATGCGCGGATGCGGGGCCAGGATGTCCATCACCGAGCGCCGCCCGGCCCGGTAGTGCTCGCGCATCTCCCGCACGAACGCCTCTCCCCCGGCGAGGGCCGCGACCCCGGCACTCTGGATGAAGTTCGGGGCTCCCGTATTGCAGCACTCCGAGTAGGCGCTCATCTGCTCCTCGTAGCCGGCCGGCACGACCATCCAGCCGAGACGCCAGCCGGTCATCGCGTACGCCTTCGAGAACCCGTTGACGACGATGACCGGGTCGTCCGGGGCGGCGGTGGTCAGGAACGACGGCGCGACCTCGCCCTCGAACACGTTCCGGTGGTAGACCTCGTCCGCGATGATCACGATGCCGCGCCCGCGGCAGAAGTCGATGAGCCGGACCTGCTCGTCGCTCGACATGATCCAGCCGGTGGGGTTGCAGGGGCTGTTGAGGAAGATCGTCGTCGTGTTCGGCTGCACCGCCTCGAACACGTCGTCGAGCGCGAGCCGCCATCCGCCGGCCTCGAGCCGCTGGCGGACGAAGTCGAAACGGCCGCCCGTCATCCGGAACGAGCGGTCGATGTTCGGCCACGCCGGACAGACGATGATCCCGTGGCCGCCGGCACCGAGCGCCATCCGCGCCGCCATGAAGATGCCGAGCATGGTGGAGCCCGGCACGACGACGCGGCTCGCCGCGAGGTCGATGTCGTACAACCGGTCGAGGTAGGTCTTGATCGCCTCGCGCAGATCCGCCCGCCCCGCTGGATGGTCGTAGAAGGTGAGCCCGTCGTCGAGCGCGCGCTTGGCCGCCTCGCGGATGAAGTCCGGGGTGACCGTGTCGCTCTCTCCGAACCAGAGGGGGATGACCGAAGGATCCGCGATCCGCGGCAGCGCGACCGCCGTGATTCCGTTCTGCTCGAGGGTCTCGAATTCGTTGCGAAGCATGCCCGATGGTTCCCGCCTCTTGCCAAACGGTGAACTATAGCCCGCCGCTCCCGTTGCTTCCCGTTCGCGGAGTCCGCGGAAGCGGATTCGCGGCGACGGCGAGGTTGATTTTTTCCGGAAAAGGGGTGCACGCTTCGGTTCGAGCCGCTCGCCTGTGCACCGAGGCCGCCGGAGCGAGAGAACGAAGACCGAATCGGATGAACTGGAACGTCTTCATCACCGGTGGGATCACCGGCGCCGGGGACACGGTGGACAAGCACCCCGCCATCCCGTTCAACCCGGCCGGGGTCGCGGACTTGCCATCGAGGCGGCGTGCGCCCCCCGGCGCTCCTTCGGGAGGCTGTCGAGCGGGTCCGCGCGTCCGGGACCGACGTGGTACTCGACCTCACCGTCGGCATGGGCGGGGACCTGGTGTCCGGTCGGGCGAGCACCCGTTCCCCCTCGAGCCCGGCGGCACCGACGTGGCGGGGCCGCTCGAACGGCTGGCTCACGTCGTGGAACTCCGCCCCGAACCTCGAGCGGGGGGCACGCTTCGACCGGCGGGCCTCGTCTCGCGCGCCGGCGAGACCCTGCGGGCCATGGACGTCCGGGTGCTCGGCCCGGCCGAGGTTCGGGAGCAGCTCGAGCTTCGCGTGGCGGGGTAAGGGGTGGGCAGGACGATGAAGGTCACCGTCATCGGCACCGGCGAGGCGTTCGATTCCGGCATCGGCAACAACTCGTTCCTGCTGCACGGTTCGGGCCTCCCCACGGTGCTCGTGGACTGCGGCTACCAGATCCCGGAGCGGCTCTGGGCGGGCGGGCTCCACCGCCGGCTCGACGCCGTCTACCTCACCCATACCCACGCGGACCACTCCTTCGGCATCGTCCCCCTCATCGGGCGCTTCCTCATCGAGCGGCGCGAGCGGCCGCTTCCGGTGCTCGGTCACTCCGGGGTCGGGAGCTTCGTTCGCGGCGCGCTCGACCTCGGCTACCCCGGAATGCGCCAACACCTCCCGTTCTCGCTCGAGTTCATCACCGTCTCGCCGGCGCGGCGCCTCGAGTTCGGGGCCCTCTCCCTCGCCTGCGCCCGCTCCGACCATGGGGTGTTGAACCTGAGCGTCCGTTTCGAGGCGAACGGGTCGTCGTGCGCGTTCAGTGGGGACGGCGCGCCGAGCGCCGCGACCGAAGCCCTCTACCGGGGCGTGGACGTCCTCTTCCACGAGCTCTACACGGTGCGGCGCAAGGCGCCCGGCCATTCGACCCTCGCGGAGCTCCGCGCCCTCGCCGCCCGGGCGGAGGTCCCGCGGGTAGTGGTCTCCCACCACGCCCGGGAGCACAAGGCACGGCTTCACCGGGCGGTGGCCGCGCTCCGCGAGCCGGGGCGGGAGTGGACCACAGCTCGTCCGGGCCAGACGATCCGGATCTGACGCTATCCGACACTCCCGTCCTTCCGCTTCCGGTGCACAGAGGGAACCGAGTGCGGCTGACAGGGCCGCTCGCCTGCCCCGCCGGCTGGACCACGGGGCCATCTCCGGGAAAATGCCTGCTTCGGTCCCGCGCCGACGACAGGCGGGATCGGACCGCTCCTCGGCCTGATCCTCCCGGTACGGGTAATCGCCGGAAGTCCGGCGTGCGCCGGACCGGCGGCAGGCGGATGGAGTCCGGCGCGGAACCATGCCTCCCGATTCAGCCCTTCATACGTGAACCCACGTTCAATTCTTGAAGAATCAGCCAGGTCGTGTTCCGCTTCGCGTGTTCCGGGTCCAGAAATTCCGGTCCGGCGACGAGGTGAAACCACTCCGATTTCGGACCCGACGCGGGGGGAGAGGTGGTTACCTCAGGCCGATTATACTTCTCGAGTAGCGCTCGCAGAGCGGGCCAGGACGGCGATCCGATGATTTTCCTGGATATCGGATCGTTCATGTTCGTTTCCGATCGTATCGCGTACTGTCGCATCGATATTCGGGCGAACTTGTGCAGGAGAGCCAATCTCTCGTCGGGTTCCGAACCATCACTCTCAAGCAGGGAACGTCTCTCTTTTATCCAGTCTTCCGGTGGGCCGGGCCAGCGAGTCCCCTTGAAGTGTTCATACACGATGAGGGAGTGAACCTCGGGAACGCTCTCTCCGAACTTGACGTATGGATCCGCGAGTAATTCGAATATCATCGTGTTCGAGAATCGGACATTGGTGAGATCCGCCCCTCGAACATCGAGACGGTGTATGACGCAGTCGTCCAGGCGGGCATTCTGGGTGCCCGGAAGATCGGCCAGCCATACATCTCTCAACTCGATGTGGGCGAGAACGAGCGGCGCGCTCTCGGGATCGTCTTCCTCCAATGGTGCAAAGGAGAGGAGAAGCCCTCCGATGTTCGAACGAAGGTAGTCGTAGCCGGCCGGCCCGCGAAGGGCCTCCAACAGGTGTTTGCGCAGGCGGCTCTGTTCCTCGGCGGGCTTGCGCCGCGCGACCCGATTGAATATCCGGAAGTCGTCGGCGTTCAGGGGAACTCGATACAGGCCCGTAGTTGCGCCGTGTTCGGGGAAGTGGTCGAAGACGTTCTGTGCGAAGAAGTAAGACCTGATCGTCTCGTGCGGAAATGAACGCATGCGCGGATCGCCTGCGCTTTCCTCCAGGAGCGCCAGGGCGTGGGCGCGTTGGGCGAGGGCATTGACCTGCTCGGGGTTGGCGTGTTCGGCAAATGTTTCCTCAACCAGCAGTCCCAGGAACTCCACAGCGATGTCGTTGGTCTCGTCGTCCATCATCATTCTCGCGGCCTCGGAGAGAACCTCGCTGTAGAGCCTGGACGCGAGCTGCGGATCGAGGTCGGACGAGTCGCCGGTCAGCTTTGGACCTTCTCTGTGGACGATGCCGTCGATGATCTCGACAATTGGTTCTCCTTGCGCGTGAAAGCCATCGGGTCCCAGATCGGCGATCCTTGAAATGAAGAACGGGCGCCTGAGGTACTCGCTGCCCTCGATCTGTTTCTCCAACAGATTCAGCTCCTGGGCTCGGTCACGCCAATCCCGGCGACGGGACATCCACTTCCTGACCTCGTTCGCCGGCGGATGTTGGAGCCGCAGAAAGATGAGGGAGTCGTCGCTGACCGTGTTTCCCAAGCCACGGCGAACGGTGCCGGCGTCCAGCATCGTGTCACGCCCGGCGAGCAGGCAGGTGCCCTGGTCTCGGAGGTCCCGGATGAAGTCTCTCAATGCACCCCAGGCCCGTTCGTAACCCCGGCTGTCGGAAAGCTCGTCGAAGCCGTCGATCGCCAACTGCACCACGCCGCGGCGGATAAGGGGCTTCAGCTCCTCCTCGAAGAAGCTCGCACGGAGGCTCGAGAGGGTACCGGCGATCCGATCGTTCAGTGAGGTCAGCACCTTGCCCCGGCTCTCGACGTGAAGCAGGAGAGGTTTTCCGCTCTTGTAGGATGCGGGCTCCGCTCTTTCTCGAACAATGCGTTCGATGAGGTAGCTCTTGCCGACCCCGGCGACGCCATCGACGACAAAGATGCGGAGTCGATCTTCCGGTTCCGCCAGAATGTCGCGAACCCGGTCGAACGTAAGCGATTCCGGCGCCCTTTCTCCTGGCAGCCGGGTTCACGGGGGGACCGAACCGGGCTATGCTGGCCGCAGGTGGGTCGAATCCGGAGGGAGGCAATGCGAGTGGGGGCGGTCTTTCCGCAGACCGAGGTCGGCACCGATCCGGCCGTGATCCGGGACTACGTTCAGACGGTGGAGGGGCTCGGTTTCGACCACCTGACCGCGATCGACCACGTGCTCGGCGCGGGCACCCCGAGCGGCCCCCCGTGGGCGAAGTTCTACACGCGCGAGCGGATGTTCCACGAGCCGCTCCTCCTCTTCGCGCACCTCGCGGCGGCCACCGAGCGCATCGAGTTCACCACCGCGATCCTCATCCTGTCGCAGCGCCAGACCGCGCTTGTCGCCAAGCAGGCGGCCGAGCTCGACGTCCTCGACGGCGGGCGCACCCGCCTCGGCATCGGTCTCGGGTGGAACGCGGTCGAGTTCGAGGCCCTGAACGAGAACTTCCGGGACCGCGGCCCCCGGGTGGAGGAGCAGGTGGAGGTCCTCCGCCGGCTCTGGAGCGAGGATCTCGTCACCTTCGAGGGTCGCTGGCACCGCCTGAGCGACGTCGGGATCAACCCCCCGCCCGTGCAGCGCCCCATCCCGGTGTGGTTCGGCGCGTTCGAGGCGGTCGCGATCCGGCGCGCCGCCCGGCTCGGGGACGGCTGGCTCATGAACCCGCGCACCCCGTGCGGCGACGAGGGCCGGGCCGCGATCGAGCAGTTCCACGGGTTCGCGCGCGAGGCGGGCCGCGACCCCGCGGGGATCGGGGTCGAGGCGACCGTGCACGCCCACGGCGACGACCCGGAACGCTGGGCGGAGGAAGCCCGGACGTGGGAGGCCGACGGGGCGACCCACGTTACCTTCCGCACCATCGACTGCGGGTTCGCCGGTCCGGACGCCCATCTCGACGCGCATCGCCGCTTCCGGTCGGCGCTCGGCGCCTGAACGCGAGTCCGTCCGGCGGAGGCTTGCGAATCGGAAGGGGGCAGGGCAACACGGCGACAGGACCATGAGCACGAATCCCGAAACAGCCGAGAGCGGGCGAGGCGCGGACGCGGAGAGGACGGCGGAGCAGGCCGCGGGCTGGGAGCCGGAGCTCGAGGAGCTCCGCCGTCGGCAGCGCTTCGTCGGCGAGATGGGCGGGCCGGACAAGGTCGCGCGCCATCACGGCCAGGGCAAGCTCACGGTGCGCGAACGGGTGGACGGGCTCCTCGATCCCGGCACGTTCCACGAGATCGGCTCGGTCACCGGGGTCGCCTCCTACGACGGGGAGGGCCGCCTCACCGGGCTTCGGCCCGCCAACTTCATCTACGGCCGGGGCGATCTCGATGGCCGCCGGGTGGTGGTCGAGGGGGACGACTTCACGGTCCGGGGCGGGGCGGCGGACGCCTCCATCTGGGACAAGATGGTCGCGGCGGAGCAAATGGCGTGCGAGCTTCGCCTTCCTCTCGTGCGGCTCGTGGACGGCACGGGGGGCGGCGGCTCGGTCAAGACCATCGAGACCGAGGGCCGTACCTACGTGAGCCAAGCCATCGGCTGGGAGCATGCGGTCGCGAACCTCGCGACGGTCCCCGTCATCGGCCTCGGGCTCGGCTCGATCGCGGGGCTCGGTTCCGCGCGGCTCGTGACGAGCCACTACTCGGTGCTGGTGCGGGGCACGTCGCAGGTCTTCGTGGCGGGTCCGCCGGTGGTGGCCCGGATCGGGGAGATGGTGGACAAGGAGGAGCTCGGGAGCGCCGACATGCACGCCGCCATCGGCGCCGTCGATGCGGTGGTCGATTCCGAGGCGGAAGCGTTCGCCCACGCCCGCCGCTTCCTCTCCTACCTTCCCCGGTCGGTGTACGAGCTGCCGCCCCGCGGCCCGGCCGACGACGACCCGGCGCGGCGCGAGGAGTGGCTCATCCGGGCGATCCCGCGCGACCGGCGCAAGGTCTACCGCATGCGGCCGATCATCGAGGCGCTGGTGGACCGCGGCTCGTTCTTCGAGATCGGCAAGGCGTGGGGGCGTTCCCTCATCACCGGCCTCGCCCGCCTCGACGGATGGCCGGTCGCGGTGGTCGCGGGCGATCCCTGGTTCTACGGTGGGGCGTGGACGGCGGACGCCTCGCTCAAGATGACCCGCTTCGCCGAGCTCGCCGAGACCTTCCACGTCCCGGTGGTGCACCTCGTAGACATTCCCGGCTTCCTCATCGGCACTCGGGCCGAGCGGGCGGGGACCATCCGGCACGGCGCCCGCGCCCTCGCCTCCGTGTTCCAGACCACCGTGCCCTGGTGCAGCATCATCGTGCGCAAGTGCTTCGGGGTCGCCGGGGCCGCCCACATGAACACCGCGCGCCTGCGCTACCGCTATGCGTGGCCGTCCGCGGACTGGGGGTCGCTCCCGGTGGAAGGCGGGATCGAGGCCGCGTACAAGGCGGAGCTCGAAGCGGCGGAGGATCGGGAGGCGACCCTGCGCGAAATCGAGGAACGCCTCGAGCGGGCGCGCTCGCCGTTCCGCACCGCCGAGACCTACTGGGTGGAGGAGATCGTCGACCCGCGCGACACCCGCCCGCTCCTCTGCGAGTTCGCGAACCTGGCCGCTCCGCTGCGAGAGCCCGGCCCCACCCGCTTCGCCTACCGGCCGTAGCCCGGCCGTAGCCCGGCCGTAGCCCGGCCGTAGCCCGGCCGGAGCCCCGGAAAATGGTCCTCGCTCATGGGAGCGTCCCGTCGTCAACGTTCGCCCGGGCGCGGTAGGTGCCCGACGGATCGGCCGGCACCACGAGTGCGGAATCTCGAGGAACGGACCAACGTCGGTCGTGCCTGCTGGCCCGAAAAATCAACGACTTTCGTCGCAAGGGGGCCAAGATGCCCCACGATCTTATGGAGGGATGGGCCACCCGGACCGAAAGAGCGCGTGTGCGCGGCTTAAGGCGTAGTCGACACCGGCTTGACATTGGCGCGTGCGCGCTGTCGAAGCGGCTTGCGGGAGTACGTCCCGCGACCGCGAGCGGATTGGCGGCCGCAGCAGGAAGTCGGTGATTTTTCGGGCTAGACCTGCCCGTGCCCCACATCCGCTCGCTGGGCTTCATACGCGGCGAATCATGGAAGTCATTGTTTTTCGGCCCTTTGCCTTTTCCGTGAACGGCGCATCGAATGACAAACCAGTCCCTGGACGGCCCCGATGCGGCCGAGGCCCGACGAGTCTGGCTTGGGCAGTCATCGGCAGATAGATTGCAAGCAACTGAATTGATATGAATTATTCATATTCAAAGTCCAGCGAAGAGATGTGGGGCACGGGAAGGGCTAGACTGACCCGCCACGGGTCGATCGAAGCGGGAGGAGTGAGCGAATGTCCGATACGAACCGCTCGCGCGGGCTCGACGACGGCGCAGGGCACCACGCGCCGGTCGTCCGGCGCCCCACGGATCATCCCGGCCATGAGGGGCGTTTCGGCAACGTGACGCGGATGGTCTTCCATCCTACGCCCGAACGTCCGAACGACCCCAACGCCGGGCTGGTCACCTACCGGCCCGGTTCGGGCTTTCCCCGGCACATGCATGACTTCGCGCAACTGTGGTACGTGCTCGAGGGCGAGTGCCGCTTCGGCGAGCATCGCCTTTGCGCCGGGGACATGGTCTACATGGAAGATCCCCACTTCGAGCACGAAATGCGGACGGAGACCGGCTGCACCATCGTCTTTCTGCAGTACCCGGGGCCGGCGACGGGGGCGAGGCCGCTCTATCGAGGCCGCTTCGACGGCGGGGACGCGGCGAAAGGCGTAGCCCCGGACCTCGAGCAATGAGCAGGGGGCGAACATGCGCAGCCGGGTTCGCCTCTGCGAGCGCCGTTCTCCCCGGTCGTTTTCCGGTGTACCGCAGGGACCTCCCACTCTACGGTTCCGGATGGGGTTCCGAATGGGGTTCCGGATGGAAACGAGGGGCCGGGATGGCGCTCGCCGCGCGCGATCGGGCCGATCGTCTGCATCATCCACGTGGCCCGCGGGACCCCCGCGGCCAACCCGCCCTGCCAAAGGGTTGCCGGCCCCGGGAAGGCCGGCTGAGCGAGGCGCAATCCGGCGCCCGAGGGCCGGTGCGATGGCGGACAAGCGATGGACACGATTCCCAAACCAAGACGATACATGGGCTGAATCAATCACATGGACAAGCAATCGCTTGAAGACCTGGCGATCCGGTTCACCGACGCCTTCAACCGCGACGACCTCGACGGCGTGATAAGCTTCTTCGCTGCGGACGCCGTCTACGACGAGTTCCACGGTGCCCGGCACGAAGGACGCGAGGCGATCCGGGCCGCCTTCGAGCCCCAGTTCCGGGGCGTCTACGGAGCCGTCCGGTTCGACCAGGAAGATCTCTTCGCGGACGCCGAAGCGGGCAAGGTCCTGATTAGCTGGACCTGCACGATGACGACCCGGAAGGGGCCGGGGGGCTGGCGCGGTCTCGACATCCTCCACTTCGTGGACGGGATGCTCGTCGAGAAGCAGACCTACGCCAAGGCCAAGGTTCCTCTCCTGCAACCCGTCGAGACCTGATTCCGGTGCGGGTCGCCGTTCGTTCGGGAGGATTCGCGGGCCGCGAGGAACGGCACCGGAGGCCGTGGCCCGGAGAACCAGGAGCGTCAGCCGCCGGGATGGACAGGAAGGAGCAGGGGCGCCCACGGGAATGGCGGCCTTCCGGCGTCCGGCGTCCGGTTGTGATGCTCATCCGAGTAGACTAAGCTGCTAAGACTAAGTTTTGATGATCCGCCGATGCGCACCGTCAACATGCACCAGGCCAAGACCCATCTGTCCCGCCTCGTCGAGGCCGCCGCCAACGGTGAGCCGTTCATCATCGCCCGCGCCGGCAAGCCCGTTGTCAAGGTCATGGCCGTGGACGCGCCGGACGCCGGCACCGCATGTCGCCTCGGGTTCCTTGCCGGCCGGATCTCGGTGCCGGAAGACTTCGACCGCATGGGCTCCGCCGAGATCGAGGCGCTGTTCGAAGCGGACGGGTGAGCCTTCTCCTCGACACGCATGTTCTGCTTTGGGCGGCGGGCGCGCCGGAGCGGCTGCCGAGCGAGGTGCGGGCGCTGATCGAGGACGAGGGTTCGAATCCTTTCTTCAGCGCCGCCTCCCTCTGGGAGGTGGCCATCAAGAGCGGGCTCGGGCGGGCGGACTTCCGGGTTGACCCGCGAGTGCTACGACGAGGGTTGCTGGAGAACGGCTACGCGGAATTGCCTGTGACGGGCGCCCACGCGGTGGCGGTGGACCTCCTCCCACCGATTCACAAGGATCCGTTCGATCGCCTTCTCGTCGCGCAGGCCCGGGTGGAGGGCCTCACGCTCTTGACGGCGGACGACGTGGTCGCCCGTTACCCCGGGCCGATCCGGGCCTTCTGAACGGGGTTTGTATCCATAGCTTGATGAACGAGCGCGCAATGCGGAGCCGTCGGCCACTCGGTGCGATGTCCGGTTGCGCCTTCGGCTGACCCGCGGGCCTGCCGGTCTCGGGCAGGTCGGGCTAGCGCAGCGTAATCCGACATCGGTGCGATGGCTGCCAGGTCAGGGACATAGGCCCTCTCCGACCCGGTCCCCTCGCCGTACGTCAGCTCAGGCGTCGTAGCCGCTGGAGATGGTGACGTCGAGGAGCCGCGGCCGGCCGGCCGCAATCGACTCGCGGACCGCGTCGCCGACCTCCGCCGCCCGTTCGACCCGGTGGGCGGAGACCCCCATCGACTCCGCGAGCCCCACGAAGTCGATGCGCGGCGACTGGAAGTCCATGCCGGTGAAGTTGTCGTCGCCGTGGAAGGCGAGGAGCCGGTCCTTGAGGATCCGGTAGCTCCGGTTGTTCGCGATGACGTACGTGATCGGCAGCTCGAGGTGGGCGGCGGTCCAGAGGGCCTGCACGTTGTACATCGCGCTGCCGTCGCCGATGAGGGCGACGCAGGGGCGGTCGGGCGTCGCCATGTGGATGCCGATGGCCCCCGCCACCGCGAACCCGATACCGCCGCTCGCGAGCCCGAAGTAGCCCTTCGGGTCCCGGAACGGGTACTGCCCGAGAACCGTGTTCGAGGTCGTGAGCCCCTCGTCCACGAACACCGCGTCCGGGGGCAGTGCGTCGACGAGGTGGCGAACCGCCGCCGCCGGCGCGATCGGGTCCTTCGCCTCCGCCTCGTCCGCCGCCGCGCGCAGGCGCGCGCGCTTCGCCGTCCAGTTCCGGCTCGCCAACGCCGCAATCCGGCCCGCCGCCGCGCTCCGCCCGGCCTCGTCCCGGCCGCCCTCGAGCAACGGGAGAAGGGCGCGCAGGGTCTCCCTCACGTCCGCCCGGACCGCGGTCTCGGCCGGGTAGTTCTTCCCCATCTCCCAGTCGCGGAGCCCGATCTGCACCACCGGGAGCCCGTCCGGAAGCGGCTCGACCTCGCTCCACACCGACATCCGGAGGACGTCCGCGCCGAGGAATACCGCGAGGTCGTAGGGGGCGAGCGCTTCGCGCACTTGGCTTTGGACCCGGGTGAGGGCGCCGAGGAAGGCGGGATGCTCGGACGGGAAGTGCGCGCCGTAGGGCACGGTCTGCTGGTACACGGGGGCGCCCAGCACCTCGGCGAGGCGAGCCGCCTCCGCGAGGGCGCCGCTCGTCGCCACCTCGTGCCCGCTCACGATGACCGGGCGCTCGGCCCGGAGCAGCCGCCGGGCCAGCCGGGCAAGGGCCTCGTCCCCCGGCCGGCCGGCCGCGTCGACCCGGGTGGGGGCGCCGAGATCGAGGGCCGCCGCCCGGTTGAGGATGTCGCCGGGGAGGGAGATGAACACGGGACCGGTCGGCGGGGTGAGCGCGATCTTGGCCGCGCGCCGCACGATCCGCGGCAAGTCCTCCAGCCGGTGCACCTCGACCGCCCACTTGACGAGCGGCTCGGCGATGGGGACGAGGGGGTCGTAGAGGAGGGGCTCGGTGAGCCCGTGCCCGATCTCCTGCTGCCCCGCGGTCACGAGCACCGGCGACCCCCAGAACTTCGCGTTGTAGAGCGACCCCATCGCGTTGCCGAGGCCGGGCGCGACGTGCACGTTGCAGGCCGCGAGGCGGCCGCTCGCCCGGGCGTAGCCGTCCGCCATCGCGACCACGATCCCCTCCTGGAGGCCGAGCACGTAGCCCATGTCCGGCTCGCCGCTCAGGGCGTGCATGATGGGTAGCTCGGTGGTGCCCGGGTTGCCGAACAGGCGATCGACGCCTTCGTCGCGGAGCAGCGACAGAAAGGCCGACCGTCCGGTGATGAGGTTTCCGGCCACAGCGGCGGCATTCGGGCTTCCGGGCTTCATGCGGTACCTCCGGGAACGGTGCGACGCCCTCGCGCGCGGCCGAACGGATGGGGTGGGCCTGCCGCCGCCGGCGGCCGGCCGGGGTGGGCAGGAGTCCGCGCGCGCCGCCGCCGCCGCGAAGCCCGGAATTGTAGCGGTGCCGCCCGTTTTCCCGCCCGCCCCACGACCCCGACCGCGGGGTAAATCCGCTCCCGGCCTTTTCCGATGACCAAAATCGAGAGTATCATATTGATTCAAATGTTTTATGCGAACGCAGCGGGTCCGGTCGAAGGCAGCCGGCGGGCGACGAGGCCGTGCCGATTTTCCGTCTCGACACTTCCTACGGCGGGGGAAGTGGCACGGGCTGATCGCGCTGTGCCATGCCGCGCGCAGCGGCGCCGATGTGCCGGGCATCGCGGAGTTTGTCGACCCCGCGTTGATTCCGAGGGCCACGCGCATCGCCGCCTTCGACAGCGAGAACGCGGACCCGGCCAACGGACGCAGATGGAGGGGGAACATCTCGCCTATACCCCGTGGGGCGAGGTCGCTTCCGCACCGGCCGGAAGGAACGGGTACGAACGAGTACGCGCGAGCGACGAAAGCCGGATCGCTCCGGGCGCCGAGACGCTGCGCGAGCTGTTCGGGGGCGAACCGGCCCTCATTCTGCTGGACGAGCTGTCGGTCTACCTTCGCAAGGTCGGCAGCGGGAGCGCCCGCGACCAGTGGACGGCGTTCCTGACCTCGCTGTTCGAGGCCGGTGACGCATTCCGGCTTCTCGGTGCGGTTGGCGCCGTGTCCGGCGCGGACAGGATCGTCACCATGGAGGGCGGCTACGAGACGCGCGACGGTGGCACGTTCGAATTGGAGTTCCGCGGGCCGGTGCCCGATGCGCAACCCGTCCGGGCCGGGCTTCGAGGCTGCAATCTCGAGCGGGTGGAGTATCGGGTGCTGAGAAGGCTCTCGCGGGCCGGCGTCAAGCTCCGACGGCGCGTCGGCGCGATGAAGCAAGGCCATGCGCTGACGGAGGACCTCGCGCTGGCGCTCGGCCTCCTGTTCCGTACCCTGGCGCCGATGCGCAGCCGCGAGAACATGCGGGTGGTGGCGGAGGGAATCGAGGCGATGGGCCGCGAGGAGGCGACTTACTGGCTGGCAATGGCGATGCACCGTAAGCATCCGCGCCGGGTGCTGACCGCGCTGCGGATACTATTGACAGTGCCCGAAGCTACGAGACGGCGATCATGAAGTTGAAATGTGTGGAAATCGAGAACTATCGCGCCATCCGAAAACTCGATTTGCCGCTGAATTCCAGCTTGGTGGTGCTTCACGGCGATAACGCGCATGGCAAGACCAGTGTCTTGAGTGCGATCGCAACGGGTCTCGGGAGTATCTCCATGCTTCTGCCCGATGTGTCAGGCATCAGCTTTCGCAAAACTGACGGACGCGGCTCGCGGCAGGTACGAGTCGGCCTGACTGCGATCGACGGAGTTGCCTGGGTCCGGCGCATGCGGGGGTCGCGGAGAACAACCGGCCGCCGATATCTGAAGGAAGCGATGGATGCCATTGTGCGCGCGGACCGGGAGGAAGCGGATCCTGTCGATCTGCCCATCGTCGCCTTCTATGACACCGATCGGGCGGTGTTCGACCAACCGCAGCGGCGGAGAGGATCCAAGACCGAGTTTCCGCGCTATGCGGCGCTGGAAGGCGCACTATCCGCACGCACCGATTTTCGGGATTTCTTCAAGTGGTTCTACGCCAAGGAAAACGAGGAGCTGAGGGAGCAGAAGGAACGTCTGGATTTCAGCCACCGACTCGACGATTTGAAAGCCGTGCGCAGGGCCATCGAAACCATGGTCCCCGGAGTATCCAACCCTCGGATCAAATACCGTCCCCTCCGTTTCGTAGTCTCCGTCGAGCGGGAAGATGGCAAGACGGAAGAGCTCTCGATGGACCAGTTGAGTGGCGGTTACCGGATCATGCTCGCCTTGGCGGCCGATCTCGCACGCCGGATGGCTCAGGGAAATCCCCATCTCGACGATCCTCTCCAATCAGAAGCGGTCGTGCTGATCGACGAGATCGAACTGCACCTGCACCCATCGTGGCAGCAACGGATTCTCGCCGATCTCGCGAGGACCTTCCCCAATACCCAGTTCATCGTATCCACCCACAGCCCGCAGGTGCTGACGACCGTCAAGCCGGAACATATCGTCGAGCTTCGGCGGAGGAGCGGCAGGATCGTGGCCGAACCAGCCTCGGCCCCGACCTATGGCGCGGAGGCTGGTGACGTACTTGCCACCGTGATGGGGGTGGACGAGCGGCCGGGCGGCAACAAGTTCGTGAAGAAGCTGGCGCGTTACACGGACCTTGTTGCGGACGGCAAGGGCGAATCTCCAAAAGCCGTCAAGTTGCGACGAAGTCTGGACGAGTTGTCGCCGCGTGATCCCGCCCTCGACCGGGCCGACATCGAAATCAGGCGGCGCAAACTGCTCAAGAGCATGGGCAAGTCGCGGTGAAGCGCATCCGGGCGCTGGACGGGCCAACACCCGGTCTCGCCGACTATCTGGATTGCGACGGCGGGCATGCGAACTGGGATGGCTTCCGCAGCCACCAGGCGGGCGCGGCTTATCGTGAGATATTCAAGACCCTCTGTTCCCTCCAGCATGGACTGTGCGGATATTGCGAGATCGACATTACGGAACAGGACAGGCAGGTCGAGCACGTCATTCCTCGAAGCGATCCGCAGCAAGGCCGGACGCGCGCCCTCGACCCGACAAACATGATGGTCTGTTGCAAAGGCGGAACAACCCGGATCACCGGTGAAGATGCACGGTGGCGGAGACCGGCAAGGCGCAACCGCAGTTGCGGTGAGGCCAAGCAAGACCGGGCAGACCCCTGCTTTGTCGATCCGAGGACGCTACCCGCGCTGCCGACTCTGATGCGGGTGCGTTTCGACGGCAGGATCGTCGCGGATGAACCGGCATGTGCAAACGCCGCCATTGATGCCGAAAGGGTGAAAAGGACAATCGACATCCTGGGTTTGAACGTCGAGCGCTTGCGGCTCGCTCGGGAGAAACACTGGCGTGCTCTCAGCGACAGTTGGCAGGAACACTGCAACGACCCTCAAGTGATGCGGGAAGCTGCTCGTATGGAACTCTTGCCGGGAGATGACTGCCGCCTGCCGCGCTTCTTCACGACAAGCCGTTCGTACTTCGGCCCGCCGGGCGAAGCGATTCTGGGGGAAGCACCTCAGGCGTGGATATGAGCCGACCTGATCACGTACGAAGCTCGGCTTTCGACCGCCGGGCCGCGCATTGCCGGGTTCAGTCGGGGCACGGCGGCCCCTCCGGCTGGCCGGACGGTCGTTTCGTGCTCGCTGGCGGGTTTCCGAAGTCGGTCGCTTGCCGTGTCCGCAGCCCGGCTGAGGATTGTGCGTAATCAGGTAAGCCGATGCCCGGCACGCGCCTGATCGAGCGCTGGCTGCCGATCGCGGCGCTCGGCATCGAGAGCACGCGCGAGCGCACGCCGATGACACCATTCACCGCCCCGAATCGTCTCCACGTCTGGTAGGCGCGGCGTCCGCTGGTAGCGTCGCGCGCCGCTGTCCTGGCTTCCCGGCTTCCGGCGATGACACGGAGAAGGGTCGCGACCGGGCCGCCGTCCGCGCTCAGCCTCGCTCCGCCGCCGCGATCGCCTGGCGCAGCCGTTCGAGATCGGCTGCGCAAAGCTCGGCCTGCGTTTCGCCTCCCGGGGCCGACCCGACCAGCGAACGCATGCTCGATACGTCCTTGGCATACTCGGCAAGCCGTCGCTTGTGGCTTGCGCGGTTCTTGGTGCAAACGAGGGTATAGGGGCGGCCCCGGCGTTCGGTCACGTGATCGATGTCGAGCCGGAGGCGATCGATGGTCTGGTGCAGGTGGTCACGCAGGTCCTGGCGTAGCGGAAAACGCCCCGTCTCGGCCACCGGATCCTTGCAGAAGGCCCGGAGCTTCTCGCAGTGCTCGCAACGGCACTTGATATCGGCCGCAATCGTCCAGTCCCGCGGCACCTCGGGGGGCGTCGCGCTGCGCGCGAGGAGGAAGTCCGTGGCATGACCCCACAGCGACGCGAAGGCGGCCGTGCCCGCGAGGCCCGCCTCGCGGTGCAGCTCCCGTAGCGCCGCCGGGAGCACTCGGTCCGGCGCGACGGCCCGCGAGTGACGGACGATGATGCCGGCCGCCGCTTCGGTTTCGTTCGCCAGCCCGCAACGCCAAGCCAAGGCGAAGAGATCGCGGATGACCGCTTTCCCGATCGATTTCGACCGGGCGGAGCCCCACGCCGGCGCGCGAGCCTTCGTCCGATCCGCCAGCGCAGCGGGCAAGGCGGAGATAGCCGCCCGCACGCCTTCCCGGAGCGCAGCAGACCAAGCGGCGGGACGTGCGGACTCGCCGTGCTCCCCGCCGAGGCGCCGCAGCAGCGCGAGCGTATCCGCAGGTCGCTGCGCGAAGTGCGCTTCGACGAGATCGGGCAGGAAGCGCCCCGTGGCGTCCGGCCCGATTCCGGTCATCGCCGCCGCCAGCGCTTCGTTCTCGCCGCCGCGGTAGCCCGACAGGACGACTTCGCGCAGGAAGCGCGTGGTGTGTGCATCGTCTCCGATCGCGCACAGCAGGCCGAGCATCCTGGCCGGGCTTTCCTCGCTGTGGGCTTTCCGGGCGGACGTCCAGAGGTCGATCAGCCTCGAGACGAGGTCTCGGATCCGATCGTCCGCGGCCCCGC
This sequence comes from Gammaproteobacteria bacterium, assembly GCA_965214795.1. Lineage (GTDB taxonomy): Bacteria > Pseudomonadota > Gammaproteobacteria > HK1 > HK1 > JAJDXW01. The sequence continues at coordinate 1,046,477 of OZ243976.1, forward strand.
CGTTTCGGTCGAGTGCCTCCGCCACCCAGGCGGCGGCCCCGTCGAGACCTGCACTCGCCACGATGTTCAGCGTCTTCGACCGCGGCCAGAGCACGAAGGCCGCGCGGCGATAAGCGCGTTCCAGGGACACACCCTCGTTGCCCGACGCCTCGTGCAGGCGTTGCTCGTCCGGCTCGGCGTCGTCGAGCGCGCCATGGGGCAGCAGCTCATCGGCTTCCAGCGGGATATCGTCGAACGGCGGCCGGCGGCCGTCCCGGCCCGCCCAGCCGCCGAGCCAGCGCTCGCTGTTGTACAGCTCGCCGATCTTCATGTCGGGGACGTCGTCCTCGTCCCAGCTCCAGCTGGATACGTAGTCGCCGCACAGTATCGCGTCGCCGTGTTCCTCGATGTGGACGATGGCCGCGTACAAGTCGCAATCGGCGCGGTCCGCGGCCTGCGCGAGGACGTCCGCCAAGGTGGCGTCGGCGTTCTTCAAGGTGTCGAAGGACAGCCCCGAAGCGCTGTACTCGTGGTCGAGCAGCCAGACCAGCTTGTCGGTCGAGTCTTCGTCGTGGTGCCATTCGACGAGCTGCTCCACGATCCCGTCGATCTGCCCGGTGTAATCGGGCGGCTCGCGCGGGGTGTCCGTGTCACCGGGATGCAGACACAGGTTGAACACGAGTGACAGGCGATGGCCTTCGAGAACGGGCCGGATCTCGTGCGTGCAGTCGGCATAGAACGCCGCGAACGCCAACTCGGACGGCTCCCCGGCGTTCATGTCGATGGCGACCTCGTGGCCGCGGTGGCGAACGACCAGCTCGCCGCCGGCCCCCGCGACCGGCAGCGAGAGCGAGAGGGTCGCGATCATGCCATCGGTTTTCTCGGTGTCGCGGTGCGCGGAGAAGAACCCGCCCGGCTCGTAGACGAGCAGCTTGTAGAGCTGCGCGTCGAGCCGTTCGCTCGGGCAGCCGAGACCCTTCGCCGCCGCTTCGAGAATGCCCGCGAACGTGTCCGCCCACGCGCCGCCTCCCAATCGAATCCGCTCCGCGCCGATCTGCCGGCAGTCGCGGACCGAGGTGTCCACCAGCGTCTCCGGTCCCTTGCCGTACGGAGCGCGCTCCGCCGCTTCGATCAGGGCGCGGACCTGCCCCTCGGGGACCGGAAAGGAGAGCATGCCGGCCCCTTCGACCTCCAGCCGCGGCATGGGCGCGAACAACCGGCCGTGAGCATAGAAGTCTCCCGGACGATCGATGGAGCGCAGCAGCCTCTCGAGCGGCTCGTGGCTGAAGCCGTATTCGGTATCGACGATCCCCATGGCGACTTCCTTCGGCTGCGGGCGGGGTGGAGCGCGAAAGCTTGTCGGATCTATTTCGGCCGCGGCAACCTCTGCGATGATAAATCGTATCGACGAAAATCCGGACGTCGGCGCTCCGTCCATGAGGATGGTCCGGCCGGCCTCGTCGATCCGCTTCTGCCGATACCTGCCCACCTCCGAGCAGGCTGGCCGAGAGTGTCCTGACCATCGAAGATCCCCTTGATTTCGTTATACTTGAATCGGAAGGCCGGTTGACCTCTTGCGATTCCGAACGGGATGTACGTCGAAGCCAGAGAAAAGCTCGTCGCGTGGGTCCGCCAACAGCTCGTCGGGCCGGCTTCGAAGGGCAGCCTGACGAGGCCCCCGCTGGAACGTTATCCGACGGGGGTGCTGCACCCCATCGACCCCGGCCTTTCCGGCATCGACCCCGCTTCCGCGGGGCGGGAAGGGGCGGAACCGGGGCTCCTCGACGAGCCGGACGACGAGCCGGACACGGACGGCGGGTCCGGCGGTGAGCTTGCGCGACCGGCCCGCCGGCGGCGGTACGTGCCGCCGTCGTCGGTCGGTTTCTCCTGCTGCGTTCGGGGCGAAGTTCGCCTCTCCATCACGGCTTCCGCAGCGGTCTATGGAGGCACCGGGGAACGGGAGGAGACAGGCCGATTCCAGCCCTCGGAATACACCCGTACCGTGCTCCCGGAACACACCGTCACGTGGTCGAGGGCCGCGGTGCCGGACGATTCGGCAGAGACGATCTGCTGGGAGGGGCGCGCCGGCATCGAAGTCCGCGCGCGGCCGCATGGGGACGGGCTCGTTCTGACCGTCACCCTGTGCAACCGAAGCGAGCTGGACCCGGACGCCCCGCCGCTCCTTCGGACCCGGGACCGGGTGGAGAAGTCCCTGTTCGAGGCCGGGATCGAGTGCGCGATCGAGAGCGGGGAGCTCGTCGAGTACCCGCGCGTCGATCCGGCTCTGTTGACGGAAGAAGAGCAGGAGCTCGAGCTCCAGTACCGCGAGCAGCGCATCTATGCGGTCGGCCACGGCGCGGCCGCGGACTGGGAGGTGGTGCCGGGCCGGACGGCGCGGATCCGGTCCGCCTTCCTGCCGGTGGCCGAGGTTCCGATGATGACCGCCGATACCGGCGGCGAGGCGCCGGTTTTCGATCTTGCCCGCCTCGCCGATCCCGATTCACCGATGACGGACGATCTCGCTCGCTTCACCGACGGCTACGCCGACTGGATCGCGGAGCAGCGGCGCGTCGCCCAGGCGCTGCGCACTCCGGTGGAAAGGGCGACCGCGACCCGAATGTGCGACCGGATGGGCATCGCCCTCGAACGGATGCAAAGGTGCGTCGAGATGCTTCGAGCCGACCCGCTCGCGGCCGAGTCGTTCCGGCTTGCGAACCGGGCGATGCTCGACCAGATGCGCCAGGTCGATCGCGTCCGCCGCCGGGACACCCCACCCGGCGGCTACCGGTGGCGTCCCTTCCAGTTGGCCTTCCTGCTCACGGTGATGGAGTCCGCGATCCGGGAAGACGATGACTACCGGGACGTGCTGGACCTCATCTGGTTTCCGACCGGCGGCGGCAAGACCGAGGCGTATCTCGGCCTCGCCGCGTTCCTCGTCGTCTGGCGGCGCTTCCGGTACCCCGACTCGGGCGGCGGGACCGCGGTGTTCATGCGCTACACCCTGCGCCTCCTCACCCGGCAGCAGTTCGAACGCGCGGCGCGCATGATCTGTGCCCTCGAGCTGATCCGCAGGCGAGACCCTTGTCGGTTGGGCGAAGACCCCATCGACATCGGCATCTGGGTGGGCCGCGAGATCAGCCCCAACGGGTTCCACCAGGCGAGGGAGTTCGTGGAAAAAATTCGCGGCGGCGATGCCGGGGCGCGGCACGGACTGCTGCTGGAACGATGTCCGTGGTGCGACACGCGGTTCGACGCCGATCGCGGCTACCGGACGGAGGACGGCGGCTTCCATTTCCACTGCGTCGACCGAGAGTGCGATTTCGGCACGGGCGAGCTTCCCCTCCCCTGCAACGTGGTGGACGAAGCCCTGTACCGGTCTCCGCCGTCGTTCCTCATCGGCACCATCGACAAGTTCGCGCGCATCGCCTGGGAAGAACGGACCGGCGCCTTCTTCGGCGCCGGCACCGGTACGCGCCCGCCGGAGCTGGTCATCCAGGACGAGCTGCACCTCATCACCGGCCCGTTGGGGTCGGTCGCCGGGCTGTACGAGGCGGGACTCGAGACCCTGCTCGTCCGCCGGGGGGTTCGTCCCAAGTACGTCGCGTCCACCGCGACCATCCGCATGGCCGGGGAGCAGGTGCGGCGCCTGTACGCCCGGGACCTCGCCGTGTTCCCGCCCCCGGGGCTGTCGCACGAGGACTCCTGCTTCGCGCGCGTCGACCGGGAGCGTCCGGGGCGGCTCTATGTCGGCTACCTCGCTCCCATGCTCGATCAGCAGCATTGCTTCGCACCCCTCGCCGCCTCGCTGCTCGCCGGCCCGGAGGCGGTGTTCGATGGAGACGCGAACCGGGACGCGCTGCTCGATGCGTGGTGGACCCAGGTGGTCTATCACGGCAGCCTCAAGGGGGTCGGGAACAGCCACAACGCTTTCGTGACCGACGTTCGCGGGTTCGGGCGCCGGCTCGCCGGCGAGCGGGAGGAAGAGCGCGCCATCGCTTCCGACGGCGGAACGGAGGTCCCCGACCACGAAGGCGCCGCCGCCAAGGAACGGTTCGGGGATGCACGGATCGCTCAGCTCACGAGCCGGCGGACCCCCGAGGAGAACGCGGAGACGTTCGGGTGGTTGGAGATTCCTCGGGAACACGAAAATTGCCTCGACGCGGTGCTCGCGACGAACATGGTGTCCGTCGGCGTCGATGTCGCCCGCCTTGCCCTGATGATCGTCAACGGCCAGCCCCTCACCACCGCGGAGTACATCCAGGCGACGAGCCGCGTCGGACGCGCCGACGTTCCCGGCCTGGTCTTCGCCAACTACTACCGCCACCAGGCCCGGAGCCTGTCCCACTACGAGAGCTTCCGCGCCTACCACGAGTCGTTCTATCGGTTCGTCGAGCCGAGCAGCGTGACGCCATTTACCTACCAGGTTCGCTCTCGCGCCCTTCACGCCGCCCTCGTCATCGCGCTCCGGCATTCCTGCGCGGACTTGCGGGGCAACAAGTCCGCGGGGAGCTTCGACCAGGGGTCACCGGAGGCGAGGGCGGTCATCGACGAGCTGAAGCGGCGCTGCGAGCGCGCCGCGTCCGAGGCCGGCCAAGGTCGTGAGATCGCGTCCCACCTCGACCGCCTCGCCGGGGAATGGCACGACGAGGCGCGGCGGTGCGAGCACGACCGCCGGCAGCTCGCCTACGACGCATCGGACAAGGAACGCAACGCCGACCGGTTGCTCTACACCCACGGTGATCTGCGCCGGGGCCTGTGGGCGACCCTGCACTCGATGCGGAACGTGGAAGGCACCGGGACGCTCAAGGTCCACGACTGGCCGCCCCGGTGACGTGGTGGCGGCCCGAAGCGCACCGGGGAACCGGGGGAGGAGTGTGAAGGCGTATGGTTGAAGAGCACGTTCCGGTCCGGCTCTCGCACCTGCTCAGGGACTGTTCGGTCGGCGCCATCGTGCGCGGGCCGGACAGCCTGATGGTGGTGCAGGACACCGGCACCTGGGACCGCGCGGGCAACGATCCCATGGACCGGGAGATCCACTACGTCGAACGGGTGCGGAGCGCTCTCGGCATCGACCAGGCGCTTTGCGCCCCGCCCCGCTCGGCGGAGCGCAACGGGACGGTCATCGGATGGATCCCCGCGTTGCGGTTCCCGACCTGGATGCGCTGCCTGCGCTGCGGCTTGCTGCACCCCGCACCTTGGCGGGATCGGGGAGGAGCGGACCTCGACCGCCGAGGAAACGGGGCGGGGAGCGCGGGAGCGGCGGCCGGATGCCGCGCCCGCGATTGCGACGGCCGGCTCGAACAGGTGCCCTGGGCGCTGGTTCACGAGGACGGCTACCTCGCCGATGTGCCCTGGCATGACCTCGCCCACGGAGAAGCCCGGAACCCGGAGCAGAATCAATGCCGCCGGGATTGGGCGGAGCCCTATCTCCGGATGGACGAGGTCGCGGACGGCCGCCGGATCCACTGCACCCGATGCCGGTCGACCAAGACCCTGCGATCCGGTGGGTTGCCCCGCCATCCGTTTCCGCCCCACACTTGGCAACAGCCGTGGGTCCGCGAGCCTCCGGCCGGGTCTCCGGAAGATCCGGGCTGGCTGATCGAGATCAACGATGTCCGGGTGCACTCCCCGGTGACCCGCACCGCCCTCGTGATCCCACCGGAGTCCCGGATCCGCCGTGGGTCGGTCGTCGATCGCCTGTACGGCAACTCCCGGAACCGGGAGCGGATCCGGAACCCGAGGAATCGGTTGGCTCGGGAGAGCTTCATCAGACGGCGCGCCAGCGAGTATCGGTGCGATCCCGAGGAGTTGAGGGAGGCTATCGCGGAGATCGACAAGGGTTACCCCCTCTACGGCCAGGCGACCACCGCGGACGACCTCCTGGCCGACGAGTACCGGGCGCTGGTCGAAGAGATCCCCGACCTCGGAGAAGATGAAGACTTCGTTACCGAGCATCACACCGAGAACTGGAAGGCGCTCCGGCGAACCCTCGAAGCGGGTGTCGCCCGGCGCGCCGCGGGTACCGTCTCTCGTCTCGTCGCGGTCCACCGGCTGAAGGAGATCATGGTGTTCGCCGGGTTTCAGCGTGCGGGCGGTCGGCTGATCCCGCCGGACATCGCTGGCGAGAGCCCGTGGCTTCCCGCCCTCGAGCTCTACGGAGAGGGCATCTTCTTCACCCTGGACGAAGACGTGCTGCAACGTTGGGAATCAGGCGATGCCGTCCACGAACGTGCGGACGCCTTTGCGCAGCGCTACGTCCAGCGCCCCGCACCCGTGTTCCCCGAATTCGATGTCGAGGTATCGCCGCGCTTCCTGCTCTGCCATACGCTCGCCCACCTCGTGATCCGGGAGCTCGAGGCGAAGGCGGGATACCCCGCCGCGTCGCTGAAGGAACGCATCTACTGCAAGACCGGCCAGGAACCCATGGCGGGGGTCCTCATCTACGTGGCGGTTGCGGACGAGGAGGGGTCCCTCGGCGGCGTGATGGAGCTCGCGAAGCCCGAGCGATTCCTTCGCCTGTTGACCGGGGCGTTCGACGCGGCCTCCTGGTGCTCGCTCGACCCGATCTGCGCGGAGCAGGAAGGCCACGGTCCGGGCCTCCTCAACCGGGCCGCCTGCCACGCGTGCGTACTCCTGCCGGAGCCGAGCTGTTCCCACGGCAACTCCCTCCTCGACCGGGCCTTCGTCAAGGGCGCGCCCCCCGGCATTGCGGCGCTCGCGGAGCACGTGGAGGCCCCCCGCTGATGGCGAGGCGCAGGTTCGAGCTGCCGGGCATCCAGGACCTCAGCAAGGAGCAGGAAGCGGCTCGCGCCCTGCCGAAGGAAGGGCAGCATCTCATCGTCGGCGGCCCCGGAACCGGAAAATCCGTGCTCGCGCTCATCCGCGCGCGGCGTCATCAGGGGGAGCGGGACGATTATCGGTTTCTGGTCTTCAACCACCTCCTGCACCGCGCGAGCGGCCAGTTGTTCGGCGACGGTCTGGCCAGCCGGACGTGGGAGCGCTGGTTTCGACGCATGTTCCCGGAGGTTGCGGGCGAGCCCGTTCCGCGGCACGAGCCCGATGAAAACGGGTTCAGAAAGATCGACTGGGCGGGGGTGGAAGCGATCGTCCAGGCATTGACCGGCCAAGATGCCGGCCGTCGTCCTTTCCTGATCATTGACGAGGGCCAGGACATGCCGCGAGCGTTCTACGATGCGCTCGTCGGCCTCGGCTTCGACCGCTTCTTCGTCGTCGCCGACCAGAATCAGCAGATCAAGGAGGAGAACAGCAGCCGGAAGGACATCCAGGACTGTCTGGCCCTCGATGCGGACGAGGTGATCGAGCTGCGGTGGAACTATCGCAATCGCTATCAGGTTGCGAGGTTGGCGCGGGAGTTCCATACCGACGACCCGGCGAGTCCGCCTCCCGAGCTTCCGGCTTCGGCGCCGGGGGACGTTCCGCTGCTGTGTTACTACGATGAGAGCCGCCTGGAGGTGGTCGCGCGGGGCATCCTGCGGCTCGCCGACCGGGACCCGCGGCAGCTCATCGGGGTCATCGCCCCGAACAACCGGGTGAGAGAGCGCTATCTCCACGCCCTCCGATCCACCGAGGCCCGGCTCGACCACCCGCGCCCCGCCGTCCGGACTTTCCACATGGAAGACCATGCCCAGGTCGCCTTCGACGAAGGCGGCCTCTTGGTGATCAATGCGCAGGCCTGCAAGGGGCTCGAGTTCGACACGGTGGTGCTCGCGGACATCGACGAGCACTTTGTTCCGCGCGGGGATCCGGACGTGACGATGCGCCTCTTCTACGTCATGGTCGCGCGGGCGAAGGAGCGGGTGTTCCTGTTCATGAAGCGCGGCGGAAGCAGGCAGGTCGAGCGGATCCTGCCATCGGACGGGAATGTGTTGCGACGCAAGGAGCTGTAGATGGCTGAGCCCGATCTGTTCGCGCCGGAGGAAGGCACGCCCGCATCGGAAAGGGCACCCGCGTCGGCAAGGGCGCCCGCGTCGGGGCTTCTCGTCACCAATCACCTGAACCTGATGTACATGCTGGCGGCGGGTCTCGTGATGCCCCCCGCCGGGTTCGGGCACAAGTACTACCGGGACCCCCTCGAATGTTTCCCGGGCTGGATCCCCCTCTTCATCGACAAGGTGCCGCGGGACGCCATCGAGTCGGCCACCCGGGAGGCGGGGCATCTCAGGCCGGCCGTCGTCCGGATCGACCTTGCCGGGATCTCGGGCGACCTGGTCGCGTGCGGCGAGCACGGCCTGCGGAAGGCGTATTTCCCGGGCGGGCTCGACGGGACCGAGCGCGGGCTCTTGGTGCCCGCACCGCTCCCGACTTCCCGGATCGACTCGATCGTCTTTCCGACCGCCGCCGACAAACGGGCGTGCGAAGCGGACGCGAGGGACTTCGGCAACGTCCCGCAGGATGCCTTCCGCGGCAGGCCGAACAAGGGCCTGTTCACCAAGGCTCCGGACACCCCCTGGCCACCCCGCGAGGGGCCCGCGGAGCGGGTGGTCCCGCTGGAACGCCCCCTCGCCGCCGGCGGCGCCATGGCGATGCTGCTCCTCTTCGGCAACCTCGGCGACCAAGCGGTTCGTGCCTGCCGCGATGCGTTCGATCCGGCGGACGATCCACGGCCGGCGGCTGGCGAACATCCGATTCTCGCCCGGCTCGCCGCCTGGATGCGCGAGGGAGGGGCGCCACGTTCGGCGCCCGCGGCGCCTGCGGAACCCGCGGCACCCGGGACGGATCGGGTCGGTCTGCAGAACGCCTTGCAGGCGAGGCTCTTCTGGGAAGCCGTCGAACGACTGGTGCGGTGGCGGGACTCCGGCCGCGCGGGAAGCGCGGAGACCGAGCTGCTCGACCACCTCGCCGCGGTGTCGGCGAGCCTGGACCCGCGGGCGCAGGCGGGGATCCGAAAGCTTCATGACACCCTCGAATCCCTGACCGGGCTCGCGGACGCGACCGCCAGCGAGCTGTTCGCCCGGCACGATACGCCCCTCGCGCACGCCTTGACGCTGCTCTTCCTCCGCCGCGACTGCGAGGACCTCTTCGACTACCGGAACGATGGGCTGGGGGAGACGGACTGGCTCGCCGCCGCGATCCTGTTCGGGGTTCGCGACGGGTGGATCGGCCTGCCGCTCCGACTGCGCGGCCAACCCGGCCTCGCGGCGGCCGTCTCGCACCGCATGGCGCGAATGTCCCATCGGATCGCCGGCTCGGGCCTCGACCTCGGCGACCCCCCGGCGAGGGTCCGCCCGCTTCGCGAGCGGTTGGGCGACGGGTCCGCCTGGCGCTCCGCGGAGACCACCGCCGCGCGCGAGCTCGCACGGATGCACAAATGGGATTGCGTGAAGACCCGGATCCGTCTCGGTGCCGGCGACTACACACTGACCGTCAAGGGTGGCTCGGTGCAAATCGAGCTCCCTGGCGAGCCGCGGATCTCGCCCGAGATCGACCGGGACCGCTTCTTCGACTTCCTCGCGAACGCGCGTCTCGATTCGGGGACCGAGGCGAAGGTCCGAGCCAGGCTCAAAGGCTGAGTGCGGTCATGCGCATGGTGCCGAATTCGCCCTACGAGACCGGCAGCCAGGCGGAGAAACGGATATTCCGGAGGCTGCGGTCCGCCTTCGACGATCGCTATACGGCCTGCCACTCGCTGAGGCCGACCCGGCATCCCCACAAACGGTTCCCGGAGATCGACTTCGCCATCTGCGGCCCCGAAGGGCTTTACGTCCTGGAGGTCAAGGGGGGGCGGATCGCCTGCCGGGACGGCGTCTGGCGGTACGAGGGCCGCTACGGACGGAGGGTCGAGCCACCGGAAGGGCCGTTCCGCCAGGCGGCGACGGCGCTTCACGGGTTGCTGGAGGACCTGCGCGTCCATCTCCCGGCCGGGGTTCTCGACCGGCTCACCGTCGGTTACGGGGTGGTGTTCCCCGACTGCGACTTCAGGAGCAAGGGCGCCGAGTGGGACCGGGCCATGGTTGCCGACGCGCGCGAGAGCCGCGACCTCGAAAGCTGGCTGCGGCGCCTGTTCGCCTACTGGCGAGACCGCCACGGGAGCGATGCCGGCCCTGATGAGGAGGCGTTGAGAACGCTCCAGGACTATCTGCGCCCGGAGGTCGACGGCCCGTCGAGCGAAGCCGAGGGCCGGCTGTTCGATCAGGTCGAGGACGTTCGGCGCCGCATCGACCGGCTCACCGACGACCAGATGCGCATGGCGGACGTGGCGGAGGCGAATCCGCGCGTGCTCTGCGCGGGCGGTGCGGGGACCGGGAAGACGTTTCTCGCCGAGCGGCTGGCTCGGCGGTGGGCCGACGCCGGCGCGAAGGTCGCGGTGGTATGCCGGTCTCCCTGGCTCCGGCACTTCCTTGCTGCGCGGCTCTCGGCGCCGGGGCTCACCGTGTCGCTCATCGACGGGGTTCGCCTCGAATGCCGCCGGGCGGGCCTCACGCGCTTCGATGCGCTGATCGTCGACGAGGGGCAGGACCTGTTCGAGATGCGCTGTCTCGAGACGCTGGACCGCGTCCTCGCCGGCGGACTCGAGGCCGGCCGATGGAGCTGGTTCCACGACCTCAACAACCAGTCGCTCACCCGTCGTTTCGAGCCGGAGGCAAGGGAGTACCTGGAGTCCCTCGACCCGGTGCGGATGCCGTTGCGGATCAACTGCCGCAACACCCGGGTCATCCTGGAATGGATCCAGGAAGCGCTCGATGCGGACCTCGGCGTGCGCGGAGCCGGGGCCGGGCCCGCCGTGCGCCGCCAGGTCGCGGCGGGCCGCCGGGACTCCGCCGAACGGGCCGCCCGCGAGCTCTTCGAGCTGGTGGACGTGGGCGGACTCGCCCCGGGTTCGGTGACGGTCCTGTCCCCGCTCGATCTCGCCGATTCCTCGGTTGCCGAAATGCCCCGCGAGGCCGCGCGCCGGGTTCGCCGCCTGGACGAGTACTCGATGCGGCGTGCCCCCGGTGCCTTCGGTGTCCCCGGCTACCCCGGCGTGCCCCGGGGTGCCCCCGGCGACAAGGTCGGGTTTGCCCGCATCGACGAGTTCAAGGGCCTCGAGAACGAGGCGATCGTGGTCGTGGACCTCCCCGCCCCGAGCCGGGCGGACGGGAACGAGGCGGCCCACTACGTGGCCACGAGCCGGGCGCGTTCCGTGTTGTCGCTGATCCACCGGGCGCCGTCCGATTCATCACCCAGGCATGCGGTCGAAGACACGTGGCCATGAGCCCCACCGGGGTCCGGCTCGATCCGTACCGGTACGAGCGTCTCCGGGCGCTCGCGTCACGCGAGCCGGAGTCTTTCGCGCAACTCGTCCGCGAGGGGGTGGATGACCTCGCGCGCGGCCCGCCATCGTCCCGGAGCGGGGCGGCATGCTGAATCACCGTTCGATCGAGGCGGTCGCGGCCGCCGCCGCGGGTCCGCACGAGGTCCGGCCGCTCTACGGTTCGTACTGCTTCTCGCGCATTCCCTGGACCCTCGAGGCCGCGCTCACCGGCGAGCCGAACGCTCGGACCCTGCCGCCCGACGCGCTCGGCGTCCTCGCCGCCCGCCCGCCGGATACCGTCGTCGTCCTGTTCGTGGACGCCTTCGGCTGGCGCTTCTTCGAGCGCTTCGCGGAGAGCACCCCGGCCCTCGCCCGCTTCCTCCGCGACGGCACGGTCTCCAAGCTCACCTCCGTCTTTCCGTCCACCACCTCCGCGCACGTCGCCTGCCTGCACTCCGGCCGGACCCCGGCGGAGAGCGGGATCTACGAGTGGTACCAGTACGAGCCGGCGGTCGACGAGATGATCGCGCCCCTCCTCGGCTCCCGGGCGGGCGACAAGGGGCGGAACGGGCTCCACCTTCCGCCCGGCACCCTGTTCGACGGAGACACCCTGCACGAGCGGCTTGCCGCCCGCGGGGTGCGATCGATCTCGGTCACGCCGGCCGAGTTCACCCCATCGCCGTTCAACGACGCGTTCACCCGCGGAACCGTCGAGGTGCCCTGGAAGAGCCTCGCCCGCGGGCTCGATGCGCTGGTCGGCGCGGTCGCGTCGCCCGCCGGCCCCGAACCCCGGCTGGTTCACTACTACTATGGGGGCATCGACCGCGAGGCGCACCGATCCGGCCCCGATTCGCCGGAGCTGCGGCGCACCGTCCGCCGCTTCTTCACCGAGCTCGAACGGCGGTTCTTCGTGGTGCTCGAGGGAAGGCGGGGGGTGGAACGCGCGGCTCCGGGGCGCGGCCGGCGGCGCTTCGGGCGAAGCGAAGCGGGTTCGCCCCGCCCCCCGGCCCGGGGGTCCGGTCGAGGTCCGAGCCGGGGTCCGAGTCGAGGTCCGAGCGGGGGGCCGAACCGGGGACCGGCCGGCAAGACCTGCGTGGTCCTCACCGCCGACCACGGGATGATGGCGCACGATCCGGCGCGCACCGTCTATCTCAACCGGGTCCTGCCGGAGGTCGAAGGGTGGCTCGAACGAGGCCCCGCCGGGCGCCTCAAGGTCCCCGCCGGCTCCCCGCGCGACTTCTTCCTTCACCTTCGTGACGACCGCTTTGTCGAGGCGGTGGGCGCGATCCGCGCCGCCCTCGCGGGCGTGGCCGAGGTCCGGTCGGTGGACGACCTCGTCGCGGCCGGATACTTCGGCGACGGTCCGCCGTCGCGCCGCTTCCTCGAGCGGGTGGGCAACGCGGTTATCCTTCCCTTCCCCGGGCGCGCCGTCTGGTGGTACGAGGAGGGCCGGTTCGAGAGCCGCCATCCCGGTGACCACGGCGGGCTGTCGCCCGAGGAGATGGAGATCCCCTTCGGAGTGCTTCCGATTTGAACCATCCCCAACGCATCGCGGTCACCGTACCCATCCGGCCCGGGGTCGAAGCCACCCTGCGTCATGCCCGCTGGGCCGAGGAAGAAGGCTTCGACGACGTCTGGTTCTCCGATTCGGGCGGCGTCGACGCACTCTCGCTCGCCGCCGCCATCGGGACCATGACCCGCCGCGTCCGGGTCGGGACCGCCGTCATTCCCGTCTACACGCGCACCCCCGCCGTCTTCGCGGCCTCCGCCTATTCTCTGCACCACGCCTGCGGCGGGCGGTTCATCCTCGGTCTCGGTTCGTCGAGCCAGACCATGATGGAGCAGTGGCACGGGGTGGAGTTCGAGAAGCCGCTCACCCGGGTGCGCGAGACGGCGATCCTCGTGCGCGCGCTCCTCGCGGGCGAGCGGAGCGGCTTCGACGGCGAGACCCTTCGCAGCCACGGATACCGCCAGCCGCCGCTCCCACCCGGGTCGGTGCCGATCCATCTCGCCGGGCTTCGGGGAAGGATGCTGGAGCTTGCGGGCGAAGTGGGTGACGGGGTGGTGGTGAACCTGTTCCCGATCCGGGCCCTTCCGAAGATCATGGAGCACATCGAGCGCGGGGCGCGCCGCGCCGGCCGAACGCTCGCGGACCGCGAGATCGTGTGCCGGCACCAGGTCTTCGTGACCGACGACAAGCCCGCCGCCCGCGCCCTCATCCGCCGGCGGTTCGCCCCCTACTACGCGACCCCGGTCTACAACCGGTTCCTCGCCTGGGCGGGGTTCGAGGAGGCGGCGGCCACCATCGAGGCGGGCTGGGCGGCGCGCGATCGGGAGCGGACCACCGGCGCGCTCGACGACGCCCTGGTGGACGAGATCGCGGTCCTCGGGACGGCCGACGAGTGCCGGGAGCGGGTGCGAGCGCTCGCCGCAGGCGGCATCACCACCCACATCATCGCCTGCCCCGCGGAAGACCCGGCGGACCAGCGCCGGACGTACGATGCGTTCCGCCCCGCCGCGTTCCGCCTCCCGGGTGCTGTCCCACGGGTCACGTCGTAGGAATTCGGATCACGTCGTAGGGATTGCTCCGGTCTCCGGACCTCGACCCGTTGGATCTTCCTGTCAACACGCCGAAAACATTGTGCCGATGGAGCCATGCGTACCGCGCCGCGTCGTTTCCCGCTTCGCTGCGTTCGGCCTCCGGCCCCACCGGCGTTCCGCCTTCGGCGCCGTCGCGAAGCGGGTCGCACCCGGTTCAGTCCGTCCGCTTGTCGAGTAGCCGGTCCAGCGTCTTCCTGACCTTGTCGGTTCCTCTCTCCAGGGCTTCGCGGGCCGATTCGGCTCCCTCCGTCCCTGCCGGATGCATTAAATTGGCGCCGCGGCGCTCCGCCCGACCGCGGGGCGGTCGACCGGCGCTCCGCTTACGGAAACATCAGGGAAACCAGCTCCATGAAGTTCGGCATCAGCCTCACCAACCGCGGCTCGCTCGCCACCCCCGAGAACCTCGTCGGGTTCACCCGGCAGGCGGAGCGGCTCGGCTTCCACTCCGTCACCCTCTCCGACCACATCGTCGTGCCCCAGGAGACGACCCGTAACTACCCCTACCATCCGCAGGGTCACTTTCCGGTGGCGGATGCCCACGACTACTACGAGCCGCTCGCCGCCCTCTCGTTCCTGGCCGGCGCCACCGACCGGATCCGGATCGGGACCAGCGTGCTCATCATCAGCTATCGCAACCCCATCGTGACCGCGAAGCTATGCGCCACCGCGGACGCCCTGTCGGGGGGGCGGATCTTCCTCGGGGTCGGAACCGGGTGGTGGGAGGCCGAGTACCGGGCGCTCGGGATCCCCGGCCACTTCGCGGAACGGGGCCCCCGCACCGACGAGTACATGCGCATCTTCCGGAACCTGTGGACCGAGGAGCGTCCGGAGTTCTCCGGCGAGTACTACCGGTACGCGAACATCGACTGTTCACCGAAGCCCGCCCAGGCGGGCGGCATCCCGCTCATCGTCGGCGGCCATACCGGGCGCGCCCTTCGCCGCACGGCCGAGCTCGGGGACGGATGGCACCCGATCGGGCTCCGCGCCCCGGCCGGGCTCGACCCGGCCGAGCTCAGGGCGAAGCGGGGCCAGCTCGACCGGATGTGCGAGGAGCGGGGCCGCGACCCGGCGGGGGTGCCGACCGTGTTCCGCTGCCCGGTCCGCCCGGGCGGCGAGCGCGACGGGCCGATGACGGGGGATCCGGCCCGGATCGCGGAGGACGTCGCGGCCTACGCGGCGGCCGGCGTCGAGGAGATCATCTGGGACGTGTTCTGTCCCACCGCGTCCGAGCTCCGGGAGGTGATCGACCGGGTCGCGGAGGAGGTCGTTCCCTTGGCGGCGGGATAGCCCCCGGAGCGGGAAAGAGGGAATGCCGGTGCGGTGCGTCCGCGGCGCACGGAGCCCGTTCCCTGCCCTGACGATGACGAGACCTGACGGAGGCGGAACGTGACGAACGGCACCTCGGACCACTACATCCCGAACCAGCGCCATCTCTTCGACATCCCGGACGGGGTGGCCTACCTCAATTGCGCATACATGGGGCCACTCATGCACGCGGTGGTCGAGGCGGGCGACCGCGGGGTGCGGGCGAAGGCGCGGCCGTGGGGCATCACTCCCGAGGACTTCTTCGACGCCGGGGAGCGGGCCCGCGAACGGTTCGCCCGGATCATCGGGGCGGACGCGGAGGGGGTGGCCCTCGTCCCGTCCGCAAGCTACGGGCTCTCGTGCGCGGCGCGCAATCTCGACGTGGCGCCGGGGGACGGGCTCGTGGTCCTCGCCGAGCAGTTCCCCTCCAACGTCTATGCGTGGCGGGAGGTGGCGCAGACCCGCGGCGGCGCCCTCGTGACGGTTTCTCGTCCCGAGGACGACGACTGGACCCGGGCCGTCCTCGACGCGATCGACGGGCGCACCGCCGTCGTCTCCCTCCCTCACTGCCACTGGACGGACGGGGGTCGGCTCGATCTCGTGCGGATTGGCGTCCGGTGCCGGGAGGCGGGCGCCGCGCTCGTGCTGGACCTCACCCAATCGGCCGGGGCCCTGCGCTTCGATGCGGGCGCGGTGCGGCCGGACTATGTGGTCTGCGCGGGCTACAAGTGGCTGCTCGGACCCTATTCGCTCGGCTTTCTCTGGGTGGCGCCGGAGCACCGCGACGGGAGGCCGATCGAGTTCAACTGGATCGGGCGAGCGGGGTCGGAGGACTTTGCGCGCCTGGTCGACTACCGCGACGAATACCAGCCAGGCGCCCGCCGGTTCGATGTGGGGGAACGCTCGAACTTCATCCTGGTTCCGATGCTGAACGCCGCCCTCGAGCAGATCCTCGCCTGGGGGGTCGAGGCCATCGAGGCGACCCTTGCCGCCCGCACCGGCGCCATCGCCGCCCGCGCCGCCCGCCTCGGCCTCGGCGCGGCACCCGCCGCCCTTCGCGCCGGCCACTTTCTCGGCCTGCGCTTCCCGGACGGGGACCTGCCGCGGGGGCTTCTCGCCGCCCTCGCCGCGGAACAGGTCTACGTGAGCGTGCGCGGCGCGTCGATGCGCGTGACCCCCCACCTCTACAACACGGACGAGGACATCGACCGGCTCTTCGCCGCCCTCGAGCGGACCCTGGATTGACGCTCCGGGCCAAGTCCGCAGCGGGGCCCCGCATGCCCCGCCCCGCATTTTCCGGCCTGCCGCCCAACCAGCCTGCCCGGGATCGGTGCCGCAGCGTGACATGGCCCGGGCAACCGTGGCCGGATGCCCGGCCCTTTCCAGTCCGGAGATGAGCCTGAAGGGCGGGCGCGCGGGGGCAGGTCCGGGGCACCTTCAGGCTCGGGTGTCCTTGGACAACAGCAGTTCTCATTTTGGCGCCTGACTTCACCCTGAGCCGCAAGCCGTCTTCTCCTTGCGACTCGATCCGAGGCAGATCGGGGGGCAGATCGACGGTCGTGCCGGTCCGGCAGCAGGACCCGACGAGCAAAATGAGAATTGCTGCTTGGACAAGGCTGGGCTTTGCGGCCGGGCACCGACTCAATAGAATGCGGTCGGCGTCGGTGCGAAGGGAGGGTCGGGCATGATTCGGAACGCGATCCGGACGACGATGCTGGTGGTGGCGCTCATTGGTGCGCCGGCGGCGGTGGCGGACTACGCGGCGGGGCAGCGGGCGTGGGACGCAGGGCACCCCGCCGAGGCGCTGTCCGAGTGGCGGGCGGCGGCGGACGCGGGGGACCAGCGGGCGATGCTGGCGCTCGGACGGCGGTACGTCCAGGGGCTCGGCGTGGTGCAGGACTACGTGGAGGCCCACAAGTGGCTCAACCTCGCGGCGAGCCTGGGGGAGGCGGCGGCGGTGGAGGAGCGGGACGCACTGGCCGCAAGGATGACGCCGCAACAGGTGGCGACGGCGCAGGAGCTGGCGGCGGCGTGGCAACCCGGGGCGGATCGGGCCGCCGGGACGCGGTTCCGCGACTGCGACGAATGCCCGGAGCTGGTGGTGGCACCCGCGGGCTCGTTCAAGATGGGTTCTCCGGAGTCGGAGGTGTGGCGAGACGATTATGAAGGCCCGGTGCATCAAGTGAGGATCGAGCGTCCGTTTGCGGTGGGAGTGTACGAGGTGACGTTTGCGGAATGGGATGCGTGCGTGTCGGGAGGTGGCTGCGGGGGATACCGTCCGGTCGATGCGGGATGGGGCCGAGGGAATCGGCCGGTCATCTACGTGAGTTGGGACGACGCCAAGGCGTATGTACGCTGGTTGTCGAGGAAGACGGGTGAGGATTACCGGTTGCTGAGCGAGTCGGAGTGGGAGTACGTGGCGCGCGGGGGGACGAGGACGCCCTTTCACACGGGCGAGACGATATCGACGGGGCAGGCGAACTATAACGGGAATTTTACCTATGGCTCCGGATATAGGGGGCGGTATCGGGGAAGGACGGTCGCGGTAGGCAGTTTCGATGCGAACGGATATGGGATGCACGATGTACACGGGAACGTATGGGAGTGGGTGGAGGACTGTTGGAACGATGATTATCGGGGAGCGCCTGATGATGGGAGTGCGTGGGAGTCCGGGGAGTGTAGTCAGCGGGTGATGCGCGGCGGCTCCTGGAACTACCCTCCGGGGCTCCTCCGCTCCGCCTACCGCTTCAGGATCGACACCGGAAACCGCAACCACCTCGCCGGATTCCGGGTTGCCCGGACGCTTGCACCCTGAGTCTTTGTCGCTTTACTTCTGCCACCATCTGCGGCCACGTGTTCCGCTCGTTCCTCGCCCTGGTGCTGCAAAAAGAACTGCAGCGGCGCATGGACGAGGCCGGGATCACGGCCGAATGGGACGAGGTGCTACGCGATCTCCAGGCGCTGACCGAAACCCGGATTGCACACCATGGCAAGACCTTCGCCGTGCGCAGCAGGACGGTCGGTGTCGCCGAGCGCGTTGCGCAGTGCCTCGGAGTACGGCTGCCCGATACGGTGCGCCAGATCGACCCTTCCGAGGAGGACGCCGCCACGTTCGCCGCCTGAACCCCCTGAACGGTCCGAAAACCACGCCATAGCACCGCAAATGTAGTGCCAAGGCTCTTTCGATGTCATATAACTATATGATTCAAAAAAGTATTCTCGAAATCACCGTAGAAGACGAGGCTGGGGTTTTGCGGCCGGGCACCGGCTCGATAGAATGCGGCCGGCGTGGGTGTGAAGGGAGGGGTCGGGCATGATTCGGAACGCGATCCGGACGACGATACTGGCGGTTGCGCTCATCGGTGCGCCGGCGGCGGTGGCGGACCACGTGATGGAGGGGGCGGCGGGATGGGCACCCGGGGCGTACCCGCCGCCCGCCGGGGTGCGGTTCCGCGATTGCACCGATTGTCCGGTGATGGTGGTGGTACCTGCGGGCTCGTTCGACATGGGTTCACCTTCACATGAGGAAGGCCGGGATGAGGATGAAGGCCCGGTGCATCGGGTGAGGATATCGGAGCCGTTTGCGGTGGGGGTGTACGAGGTGACGTTCTCGGAGTGGGCAGCGTGTCGTCGCGGTGGTGGTTGTTCGCACAATCCGAGAGACAGAGGTTGGGGCCGGGGCAATCGTCCGGTCATCGATGTGAGCTGGGAGGATGCGCAGGCCTACGTCCGGTGGTTGTCGCGAGAGACGGGCAAGGACTATCGTCTGTTGAGCGAATCGGAGTGGGAGTACGCGGCGCGCGGGGGGACGACGGGCCCGCTTCACTTCGGCGGGGCGATAGCGATTCATCAGGCGAACTACGGCCGTTACCGGGGGGGGACGGTACCGGTGGGCTCGTTTCCGGCGAACTCGTTTGGTCTTCATGATGTCCACGGCAACGTATGGGAGTGGGTAGAAGACTGCTGGCACGATAGTTATCGTGGAGCGCCAGTAGACGGAAGTGCGTGGACTCGAGGCGGAGATTGCGGCTGGCGTGTTTTGCGTGGCGGCTCGTGGAGCTTCATACCGTGGGATCTGCGTTCCGCAAATCGCGGCAGGCTCACCACCGGTACCCGGTACAACGCTGTCGGGTTCCGCGTTGCCAGGACGTTGGATTGATTCTTGCCTCTTTGCCTCTTGAGAGGGGGCGAGGGGACCAGGGGCGAAGCCCCTGGTCGAATTTTCGCGGGGTATGGCTTCCGCGTGGCGGGTCGCCGGTCGTGACGTCTTGATAGAGAGCCATGGATGACCCGGGGGAGGGGTTGCGCCGTTGAATGAGACCGCCGCGGACGGCGCGCGGAACACGGGTCCGGCGCTGGAAGCGCACTACCGCTTTCTCCTCTGGTTGGTGCCGACGGTGGAGCGCTTTCCGCGCAGCCGGAAATTCCGGCTCGGGGACCGTATTCAGAACACCGCGCTGGATGTGCTGGCCTCCCTGACGGAGGCGACCTGTACCCGGCACCGCGGCCCCATCTCTCCCGCGCCAACCTGGGACTCGAGAAGCTGCGTTTTCTCATGCGGCTGGCGCTCGACCTCGGCCCGCGCGCCGCCGCTTCGCGCCGTTCCAGGGCCGCCAGCGCGCCGACATGGCTGTCCTCCGCCGTTTCCTGCTGCGTCGTGTCTCCCATGACCGCGGATAGCGCAACGGTATAGGTGCTGTCTTCGTAATCGGCTTCGTCGTATTCATCTGCAATGGGCGCGGGCGGAGCCTGCGCCGCGACTTCCGTGCGAAGCAGGCCGACGACTCCTCCGACGGAAAGCGCCGACAGCTACCAGACTTCGCTCGTCTCCAGACGGAATCCATGCAGCACCGGGTCGGCGGATACGCTCTCCGGCTCATCCAGGCGTTCCACCGGCGTCCCCGGACGGTGGACGAATACCTGCCGGCCCGGGGGATCGATCAGCCAGCCGAGCCGCGCGCCGTTGTCCGTGTACTCGCGCATCCTGTCCTGAAGCACGCGCAGGCTGTCCGTCGGGGAGCGGAGCTTGATGACGAAATCGGGGCACAGGGGGAGGAACTTCACGCGTTGCTCGGCACTGAGAGTAGCCAGGCGGGTGTGATCGACCCAGGACGCATCCGGTGAGCGAACCGCACCGTTGGGCAGCACGAAGCCGCCGGATGAGTCGAACGCCGTACCCGTCCCATCCTGCCTGGCCCAGATCCACAATTGCGCCGTGATCCCCGCGTTCTTCTCACTGGTGTCTCCTCCCGCCGGCGACATGATCAGCAATTCCCCCCGAGCGGTCCGCTCGATGCGCAGCTCCCGGTTGATCTGACAGAATTCGTAGAGCTGGTCGTCCGTGAGATGCAGGACCGGCGGGAGATGGACGAGCAGAGCGGTGGTCTCCGCAGACACCGGGGCATGGAGAGGCTGGGGCGCCGTGCTCATGGGTCTCCGTCGCTCCCGAGAGGATCGCCATCGGGAGGGCAGCGTACCGTGATCGCACCATCCATGCACATGCCGGGGAGAAGCGGGCGGATTCAGGCTCGTCTTGCGTTGGACAACCAGCAGTTCTCATTTTGGCGCCTGACTTCACCCTGAGCCGCAAGCCGTCTTCTCCTTGCGACTCGATTCGGGGCAGATCGGGGGGCAGATCAGGGGGCAGATCGGCGGTCGTGCCGGTCCTGCCGCGGGACCCGGCGAGCAAAATGAGAACTGCTGTTGGACAACGCTTGCCCTGCCCGACAGGGACCGGCAAGCGGTACAATGGCCCGCTTGGCCGCGCCCCAGTGCGCGGCGCGACCCTGGAGCGGGAGTGATGGCGGCGGCGCAAGAGCTTGTGAAGACCGGCGGGCGGCCCCGCGAGCGCGAGGTGCTCTCGGACGTCGTCGTCCGTTTCGCGGGCGACTCGGGCGACGGCATGCAGCTCACGGGCCTTCAGTTCACCGATGCTACCGCGGTCCACGGAAACGATCTCGCCACCTTTCCCGACTTCCCGGCCGAGATCCGTGCTCCCGCCGGTACCCTGTTCGGGGTTTCCGCGTTCCAGATCAACTTCGGCACCGGCGAGATCACGACCCCCGGCGACGATCTCGACGTCCTCGTGGCCATGAACCCGGCTGCCCTGCGCACCAACTTGGCGGACCTGCCCCCGGGCGGGCTCCTCATCGTCGATACGGGTGCGTTCGGGGTGAAGAACCTGCGCAAGGCGGCCTACGCCCGGAACCCGCTCGACAACAACGAGCTCTCGGAGCACCGCCGGATCGAGGTCGACATCACTCGCCAGGTCCAGGAGGCGGTGGCCGAATTCGGCCTTACCCACAAGCAGGCGGTGCGCTGCAAGAACATGTGGGTGCTGGGGCTCCTGATGTGGCTCTACGGGCGCGACCGCGAGCCCACCGTGGACGGGCTCTCGACCAAGTTCGCCCACCTGCCCGCCATTCGGGATGCGAACATCGCGGCCCTGAACGCGGGGCACGCCTTCGGGGAGACCGCCGAGCTTCCCGGTGAAGTCGGCCCCTACGAAGTGCCGCCCCGGCGCGACACGGCGCCCGGGCTGTACCGAAACGTCAACGGGACCGAGGCGATGGCCTTCGGCCTGCTCGCGGCGGGCCGGCTCTCGGAGCTTCCGATCACGTTCGCTTCCTATCCGATCACCCCCGCCTCGAACCTGCTGCACGCCCTCGCCGCGCGCAAGGAGTTCGGGGTGACGACGTTCCAGGCCGAAGACGAGATGGCCGCCGTCTGCGCCGCGATCGGCGCGTCCTGGACGGGCGGGCTCGGGGTCACTTCGAGCTCCGGCCCCGGGGTCGCGCTCAAGACGGAGGCGATCACCTATGCCGCGACGGTGGAGCTGCCTCTTGTCGTGATCAACACCCAGCGCGCCGGGCCGTCCACCGGCATGCCGACCAAGGCCGAGCAGTCGGACCTCTACCAAGCCGTCTTCGGCCGGGCGGCCGACGTTCCGCTTCCCGTGCTGGCCGCGGCGAGCCCCGCGGAGTGCTTCGACATCGTGGTGGAGGCGGCCCGCATCGCGGTTCGCTACATGACCCCCGTCATCGTGCTGAGCGACGCCTACCTCGCCAATGCCTCCGAGCCGTGGCGGATCCCCGACGTGTCCGGGTACGAGCCCTTCCCGCCCGCGTTCCGAACCGAGCCGGAGGGCTTCCACCCCTACCTCCGGGATCCGGCGACCCTCGCTCGCCCGTGGGTGCGGCCGGGTACGCCGGGGCTCGAGCACCGGGTGGGGGGGATCGAGAAGGGCTACGACAGCGGCAACATCTCCTACGACCCGGACAACCACCAGCGCATGACCGACGTGCGCACGGCCAAGATCGACGGAATCGCGGAAAGCATCCCCGACCAGGGGCTCGAAGCCGGCGAGGCGGGCGCCCCGCTCGCGGTGGCCGGCTGGGGTTCGACCTGGGGGGCGATCCACCAGGCGGTGCGGCGGGTGCGGTCGGAAGGTCTTGACGTCGCCCACGTGCACGTCCGCCATCTCTGGCCCCTGCCCCGGAACCTCGGCGCCCTGCTCCGCTCCTTCGGCACCGTCCTCGTTCCGGAGCTGAACAAGGGGCAGTTCCGCCGGATCCTCCGCTCGGAGTACCTGATCGATGTGGCCGGGCTGTCGAAGGTGGCCGGCCGGCCGTTCCGGGTGAACGAGCTCGAGGTCGCGATTCGCAAGCACCTGGGGGCGCGGGCGTGAACGCGGCGGTGAGCGCTCCCGTCCGGCCGCCGGATCCGGGGTCGGGCCCGGGATCGGACACGGGGTCGGATCGGGGGTTGGCGCCGAATCCGTCGCCAGCCTCCGTGCCGGAGCCGACCCTCACCGCGAAGGACTTCGCCTCGGATCAGGAAGTCCGATGGTGTCCCGGCTGCGGCGACTACGCGATCCTCAAGACGATTCAGCAGCTCATGCCGGAGCTCGGGGTCCCGCGGGAGCGGATCGCCTTCATCTCCGGCATCGGATGCGCGGCCCGGTTCCCGTATTACATGGACACCTACGGGATGCACACCATTCACGGGCGTGCGCCCGCGTTCGCGACGGGGGTGAAGCTCGCCAATCCGGAGCTCGACGTGTGGCTCGTGACCGGGGACGGGGACGGGCTCAGCATCGGAGGCAACCACCTGCTGCACCTCCTCCGGCGCAACGTCGACGTGAAGGTGCTCCTCTTCAACAACGAGGCGTACGGGCTTAC
Source organism: Gammaproteobacteria bacterium (assembly GCA_965214795.1). Lineage (GTDB taxonomy): Bacteria > Pseudomonadota > Gammaproteobacteria > HK1 > HK1 > JAJDXW01. The sequence goes on from OZ243976.1 coordinate 1,069,793, forward strand.
CAAGGGGCAGTACTCGCCTACTTCGCGCGAGGGAACCCGCACCCCGTCCACCCCCGAGGGCTCGGTGGACCACCCCGTCTCGCCGCTCGCGTTCGCCCTCGGCGCCGGCGCCCGCTTCATCGGACGGGGTATCGACACCGTCCGGCCGCGGCTCGCGGAGGTGGTGCGGCGCGCCCATGCCCACCGGGGCGCCTCGTTCATCGAGATCTACCAGAACTGTCCGGTCTACAACGACGGCGCGTTCGCCGGGTTCACCGCCCGCGACCGCGCGCCGGTCGCGCAGATCGAGGTGCGCCACGGCGAGCCGCTCCGCTTCGGCCGGAACGGGGAGATGGGCCTTCGGCTCGACCCGCGCGCCCTGCGGCTCGAGGTGGTGGAGCCCGGGCGCGGCGGGGCAACGGACGAGGACGTGTGTGTCCACGACGAGACCAGCCGGGTGCTCGCGCAGCTCCTCATTGCGATGGATCCGCCCGACTTCCCGGTCGCGACCGGCGTGCTCCACTGCGACCCCGCGCCCGAGTACGTGGAAGCGGTGCGCGTCCAGCGCGAGCGGGTGCGCCGGAAGCGGGGCGGGGCCGGTGACCTCGACGCTCTGTTGCGCCAAGGCCATACCTGGCGGGTGTAGCGGGTTCGAAGGCCGGCATCCGGCATATCGACGACACCGGTCCGCGCGGGTCGGCGTCGCCCGCAGTGCGATCGGGATCATCAACGGCGGCGAGATCGTCCGATCCTGGACTGGTCCGCACGCGGAATCCGGCAAGGTGCTTGCCCGGCTTCGAGATTGACCGGGCTCGCAATCCGGGTCCGGTGCGCAAGGATCGCGAAAACAAGGACCGCGAAAACGGCGAGCACCCGGCAGCTTTCTCGCGCCGATTCCGGTTCGAGGAGTCACCGGGAGGAGGTGCCAAGGCGGGATCACCTCGTCCCGGCGAGGGACGTGGATTCAGATCTCGCGCGAGCCGGTTTCGATCAGCTCGACCTTGTAGCCGTCCGGATCCTCTACGAAGGCGATCACGGTAGTGCCGCCCTTTACCGGACCCGGCTCGCGCGTGACGTTGCCGCCCGCCTCGCGGATCCGCTCGCACGTCTCGGCGACGTTCTCCACCCCGAGGGCGATATGCCCGTACGCGGTGCCGAGGTCGTACTCCGATACTCCGTGGTTGTAGGTGAGCTCGAGCTCCGCCTCGCCGTTCCGGTTGCCGCCTCCGAACGCCACGAAGGCGAGGGAGTACTGCTGCTCCGGGCGTTCGGTGGTGCGCAGCAGGTCCATGCCGATCGTCTTCGTGTAGAAGTCGATGGAGCGTTGCAGGTCGCCCACCCGAAGCATCGTGTGCAATAGCTGCATGGCCGTCCTCCTCGATGAAGGTGCGGCAGGGTAGACCAATCGGTGAGCTCCTCGCCACCTCGGGACTTCCCGATACGCGATGCCGTGACCAGTTCGGGCGCGAAATCCGGTATTTCGAGGAGGCGAGGGCGTCTGGAGGGGTCGGACAACGCATCGCCCTTGGGCTGTCAATGTCGTTGAGGGTGGAACGGATCAGGGTGGAGAGTCGCGGCGGATCAGTCGCCAGGTTTCTTCGTAGATGCCTGCACGGGGACCGATCGCAATGATGTCCACCGTCCTCTCCCGGTCGCTGATTCGGTAGATGATGCGAAATCGGCTGACTCGGAAGCTGCGCAGACCCTCGAACTCTTCTCGGAGCGGCTTCCCTGTGCTCGGATCTTGAGAGATCCGGGCGAGCGATGCTCTCAGCTTGCGCTTGAGATCGGGGTGCAGGTGTCGTACCAAGGCGGCGAGAGGCTCGGGAACGCGCAGCTTGTAGATCGTCTCGATTCCTACTCGAAGAGCTCTTCCAGGGTATAGAGCTTGGCGTTTCTCTCCTTGAGCGCGGCCAGTCCCTCGCCGATCTCCTTGCTCAGCGCGGCGTCCGCCCGAATCGCGAAGGTCTCCTTCCACCTCTCGAACTCGTCGGAGCTGATGAGAACCGCGACCGGCCGGCCGTTCTTCGTGATGGTCACCTCCTCGTCCCGGTCCCGGATCTCGTCGATCAGCGAGCCGAGCTTCGTCTCGGCTTCCGAGAGTGGCAGCGTCTTCAATGGTCGCTCCAACGGAAATTGACCTGAATTCCGGCCACCATACCGATAGGTCGTCTGCCCGGCAAGCATCGTCTCCCGGAGCGTCCGCTCCGGTTTCGGTACCGGATGCGCATCCGATTCCGGGCCGTTCGGGCGGGAGTCCGATCCGCCGGCACCCACCACCGCCAGGACTTCCTGAAGTGGACGATGACTCCGTTTCGGCGCCGCCCCCCGCCGTGCGGAGCCCGAGACGATGGTGGATGCGCGGGAAGCGATTCCACTGGCGGCCTGCGGAGGGGTCCGGTTGACCATGGGCGCGGGCCGGTGCACGCTCTCGATGTTCCCGAACCAGGGTCTCGCGCTCATGCGGGACACCGCCGTTGCCGCCGCTTCCCGGATGCTGGTCGATCTCCGTTCATCGCGGTTCGGATAGTGTAGATTCGCGGTATGGACCGTCGCGCCCTTCTCGACCACCTCCGCGCCACCCATTTCGAATCCGGTGACCGGGGCCTCGCGCTGGCCGCAGCGCGGCGTATCGCGCGGTTTCTCGAACGGAACGGAGCACGGCGAGTGGTCGGGATCGGGTCCGCCTTCGATCCGCGGCGGCCCTTCACCCATCGGTCGGACATCGATCTGGTCGTTGAAGGCATTGAGCCGCGACGGTTCTACTCGGTATCGGCTCGCGCCGCCGCGATGACCGATTGCCGGCTCGATCTGATCCCCGCGGAATCGGCGACGCCCGCGTTGCGCCGCGTCGTACGCGAGAGCGGGGTCGAGCTGTGAAGCTGGAAGAGGTGTTGGCGCGGCGGTTGGCGGCCGAAGTCGAGTCCGAGCTTGCGAGCCTGGACGAACTCGAGCAGGAACTCGCAAACGCGCCGCGGCAAGACGACACCTATTCGCTGCGTGCTCGCGGCTCGATTCTCCACGATTTCTACAATGGTGTCGAACGTATCTTCGTGCGCATCGCTCGTGAACTCAACGGCGGGGTTCCTCAAGCCGAGCAGTGGGATCGGGAGCTCGTCAAAGACATGACGCTCGACATCCCGAAGGTTCGCCCGGCCGTGATCGACCTGGAGCTTGCCGGAACGCTGCAAGAGTACCTGCGGTTTCGGCACCTTTTCCGTAACGTCTATGGAGCGGTCTTGGAAGCGGAACGCATGCGTTCGCTGGAGATACGAATGCCCGCGACCCTGGAAGCGTTTCGGGAACGTGTACAGGCGTTCCTTTCCTGGATGATGGGGAGCGAATAGCGCGTACTCGCACCCGTTCGCACTGAAATGGAAGGGAGCTTTTCGAAGGTGGGTGACCGTCCCGGCGAGGCCGGTTTCGCCGAAGCACTGATCGAAACGGCGGCGGCGGTCGAGGCGGTTCTCGACGCCGAGCTGCCCCGCCCGGCCGGAGGGGCGGCGAAGCTCTTCGAAGCGATGCGCTACAGTACCCTCGGGGGCGGAAAGCGGCTGCGAGCGTTCCTCGTCCGCGCCGGGGCGCGGCTCGCCGGCGCTGGCGCCGACGGCGCGCTGCTCGTGGCCGCGGCCACGGAGCTGGTGCACGGCTATTCCCTCATCCACGACGATCTCCCGGCGATGGACGACGACGACCTTCGCCGCGGCAAACCCTCCTGCCACGTGGCTTTCGACGAGGCCACCGCCATCCTCGCCGGCGATGCGCTGCTCACCCTCGCCTTCGAGCTGCTGGCGGACCCCAGGGTTCATCCGGACCCGTCCGTTCGTTGCGACCTCGTCCGCGCGATGGCGAACGCGGCGGGGGGCGAGGGAATGGTCGGCGGCCAGATGATGGATCTCGCCGCGGAGCGCAGCGGTGCCGACCACGAACTGACCGCCACCCTCGAGCGCATGAAGACCGGTGCGCTGATCGCATTCAGTTGCGAGGCGGGCGCCATCCTCGCGCGCCGCAACGGCGAATATCGCCGGCCCCTGCGCGAGTACGGTCGGGACGTGGGGCTCGCCTTCCAGATCATCGACGACGTGCTGGACGTGGTCGGGGACGCATCCGTCCTCGGAAAGACGGTCGGCAAGGATGCCGCCGCCGACAAGGCGACCTTCGTCGCCGCCCTCGGGGTGGAGGGCGCCCGGCGCGAGGCGGCCGCCCTGGTCGAGCGGGCACTCGCCCGGCTCGGCGGATTCGGCGACGGGGCCGGGCCGCTGCGGGCCTTCGGCGAGTATGTTCTGGCGCGTCGAAGCTGACGCCGAGGATCCGGAATGTCCATCGAAACCCCTCTTCTCGATCTCGTCGAATGGCCTCACGACCTTCGCGGCATGTCCGTGCGCGAGCTGAAGCGGCTCGCCGCCGAGCTCCGCTCCGAGACCATCGACGCGGTCTCCCGTACCGGCGGTCATCTCGGAGCCGGGATCGGGGTCGTCGAGCTCACCGTCGCCCTGCACTACCTGTTCGACACCCCCGAGGACATCCTCATCTGGGATGTCGGCCACCAGTGCTATCCGCACAAGATCCTGACCGGCCGACGGGCGCGGATCCGCACCCTCCGCCAGGGGGGCGGGCTGTCCGGATTCACCAAGCGTTCGGAGAGCGAGTACGACCCCTTCGGCGCCGCCCATGCGTCGACCTCCATCTCGTCCGCGCTCGGGTTCGCCGTCTCTCGCGACCTTCAGGGCCGGCGGAACCGGGTCGTCGCGGTCATCGGCGACGGGGCGCTCACCGGCGGCATGGCGTACGAAGGGCTGAACAACGCCGGTTCGATGGACACCCGCCTCATCGTGGTCCTCAACGACAACGAGATGTCCATCGCCCCGCCGGTCGGAGCGATGAGCGGGTATCTCTCGCGGCTCATCTCCTCCCGGCGCTATCGCTCCATCCGGGACATCGCGAGGCACGCGGCGGAGCGGTTCCCGCGGGTGGTCGAGCACGGGGTCCGGCGTGCCGAGCGGTACGCGCGCGGCCTGATGACCGGCGGCACGCTGTTCGAGGAGCTGGGCTTCTACTACGTGGGGCCGATCGACGGTCACAACCTCGATCATCTGCTCCCCATCCTCCGGAACGTGCGCGACGATGCCGCCGTGGGTCCGATCCTGGTCCACGTCTGCACCCGGAAGGGGAAGGGCTACGCTCCGGCGGAGGAGTCCGCGGACCGATACCACGGGGTGTCCAGCTTCGACGTCGGTACGGGGGCGCAGAAGGGGGCGGGCTCCAATGCCCCTTCCTTCACCAGGGTGTTCGCGGAGAGCCTGGTGGCGGAGGCGCGCCGGGACGACCGTATCTGCGCGATCACCGCCGCGATGCCGTCAGGCACCGGGGTGGACCTCTTCGCGCGGACCTTCCCCGACCGGGCCTTCGACGTCGGGCTTGCGGAGCAGCACGCGGTGACCTTCGCGGCCGGCCTCGCCGCGGACGGAATGAAGCCCTTCGTCGCGATCTACTCGACGTTCCTGCAGCGCGCCTACGACCAGATCGTGCACGATGTGGCGATCCAGGATCTCCCGGTCCGGTTCGCCATGGACCGGGCGGGTCTGGTGGGGGCGGACGGGCAGACCCATGCCGGTGCCTTCGACATCGCGTATCTCGGCTGTCTGCCCGGCATGGTGCTGATGGCGGCGGCGGACGAGAGCGAGCTGGCCCACATGGTCCGGACCGCCGCCGCCATCGACGACCGGCCGTGCGCATTCCGCTACCCGCGGGGCGCCGGGTTCGGGGTTCCTCTGCCGGAGCGCGGGGAGGTCCTCGAGATTGGCAAGGGCCGCATCCTGCGCGAAGGATCGTCGGTCGCCATCCTCTCCTACGGCGCGCGCTTGCAGGAGGTGCGGTCCGCGGCCGAGGCGCTCGCCGGGCACGGCGTCTCCGCGACGGTGGCCGATGCGAGGTTCGCGAAGCCTCTGGACGAGGGGCTGGTGCGGGACCTCGCCCGGGAGCACGAGGTGCTCGTCACCATCGAGGAAGGCGCGGCGGGTGGATTCGGCGCGCAGGTGCTCCACTTCCTCGCCGGGGAGGGCATTCTGGACGGCGGGCTCAAGGTCCGTCCCATGGTGCTGCCCGACCGGTTCCTCGACCACGACCAGCCGGCGCTTCAGTACGAGGCGGCCGGCCTCCGCTCGGGCCACATCCTGAAGACCGCGCTTGCGGCGCTCGGCCGGGCCGGAGGCGAAGGTCCCGGTTCCGACCGGTGAGCGGAGTGCGCGGAACCTTCGCGTCTTGCGCTACGAGGCGGTGCGGCGGACCACGCGCCGGACGAGCTGGACGATCGGAATCGTGAACAGCGCGATCGCGACCAGCATGATCCCGCCCGAGATGGGCCGTTCGAAGAAGATCGCCGGCGAGCCGTGCCCGATGAGGAGGGACTGGCGCATCGACGTCTCCGCGAGCGGCCCCAGCACGATCGCGAGCACCGCCGGGGCCATCGGGTAGTCGAGCTTGCGCAGCAGGTATCCGACGACGCCGAAGAGGAACATCAGCCACACGTCGTGCATGTCCTGGGTCGGCGCGTATCCGCCGACCACGCACAGGATGAAGATGATGGGGGCGAGGATGGTGAAGGGGAGCCTCAGCACCGCGATGAACGCGGGAATGAAGGCGAGGTTGAGGATGAGCGCGAAGAGGTTCGCGGCGTAGAGGCTCGCGATGAGCCCCCAGACGAACTTCGTGTGATCGATGAAGAGCATCGGCCCCGGCTCGAGGCCCCAGATCACCATGCCCCCAAGGAGGATCGCGGTCGTCGGCGACCCGGGAATGCCGAGGGTGAGCATCGGCAGCATCGACCCGGTGCTCGCCGCGTTGTTCGCGGACTCCGGTGCCACCACCCCGTCCACGTTGCCCTTGCCGAACGAGTCCGGGTCCTTCGCGATCGACTTGGCGACCCCGTAGGCCATGAGGGAGCCGGGGGTCGCGCCGGCGGCGGGCAGGATGCCGACGAAGTAGCCGAGGAACGACCCCATCACCATCGTCTTCGCGGTCCGGCCGAGGCTGCGGAGCGACGCCACGAACCGCGGGAACGACAGCCGGGCCTGGGCGACCTCCACCCCCTTGTGGCTCGTCTCGATGGTCCACAGGATCTCGCCGATCCCGTAGATCCCGATCGCGAGCACCAGGAAGTTGATCCCGTGGAAGAAGCCCGGGAGGTCGAAGAAGATGAGCCGCGGCTGGCCGCTCACGATGTCGAGCCCGACCGCGCTCAGCACCAGCCCGATGAAGATCGAGAACATCGTCTTCGGGATATCGTCGCCCCCGAGCCCGATGAAGGTCGCGAAGGCGAGGAGCATCAGGGCGAACTCCTCGGGGGCCCCGAACGCGAGGGCCACGTCGGCGAGCGGGGGGGCGAACAGGGTGAAGAGCACCACCGAGATCGTCCCGCCGACGAACGAAGCGGCGGCCGCGGCGACGAGGGCGCGGTCGGCCATCCCCTTGCGGGCGAGCGGCCGGCCGTCGAAGGTGGTCGCGACGGCGGTCGATGCGCCCGGGATACCGAGCATGATGGAGCTGATCGCTCCGCCGTACATCGCGCCGTAGTAGATCGCACCGAGAAAGATCACTGCGGAGGTCGGCGGCACGAGAAAGGTGAGGGGCAGCAGGATCGCCACCCCGTTCACCGACCCGAGCCCGGGCATCGCTCCGATGAAGAGCCCGAGCAGGCATCCGAAGATCGCGAGCCCGAGGTTGAGGGGCAGGAACGCGATCCCGAACCCTTCGATGAGGTGGGCCAGGATCTCCATCAGCGCTCCGTGCGGAATCTCGTCCGGGAGCGGGGCGGGACGAATCGACCCGGCTCGGGCGGGGCGGCCTCCGCCCCCTCGCGGCGGGCGGCGCCCCCGCCGCGCGGCCCGTTCTCCGGCCGCGCGAGGTCACGTGTCCTCCTCGTACCGCGGGGAACGTTCACAGGAACCAGTCGTAGAGCGGATAGAAGAGCGGTTCGGTGTAACCCTTGGGCAGGGTGATCTTCAGGGCGACCTCGAAGAAGAAGAAAGTCACGACGGGGGTCGCAACCGTGAAGGCGCCGGTCAGCCCCCAGCCATGGCGCCCGACCCCGCGCAGGTAGAAGACGAGGAACAGCGGAACCGAGCCGTACACCCCGATAATGTGGATGAGCCCGATCATCGCGGCGAGCGCGGCGGTGACCACGATTATCGGGGTCCGCGCTTCCCTCGGGATGTAGGGGCCGGGGTCGGCCGCCACCCCGGCCGGCCGGCGCGCCCATCGGACCAGGATCCAGATGCAGCACGCCAGCATCCCCGCCGAAAGCCAGAACGGGAACGCCCCGCCGCCCGGTCCTTCGCCCGGGATCCAGCCGACCGGCAGCTCGGCGCTCTTCCACATGAGGCCGATCGACAGCAACCCCATGACCAGGGCGAGAACCAGCTCCGCTTGGCGCATGAGTCAGGGTCGACCGGCTTGATTCGATCCGCGCATCAAGGCAGCGGGACGCGAGACCGGGGCCAAGGCCCCGGCCTCGCGTGAAGGCGCTGCGGTCGCTGCGGCGGGGGTGGTGGGCTCGGGCGAGGCTAGATCTCGCCGATCTCCTTGAGCATCGCCTCGTGGATTGCGCGCTCGCGCATCCAGTAGGCTTCCAGCTCGTCCCCGGAGATGAGGTCACCGTACAGGCTCTTGTCCCGCCGGTACGTCTGCCACTCCTCGGTCGCGAACACCTTTGCGAAGAGCTCCTGGTAGAAGGCGGCGGCCTCGGCGCTCATGCCCGGCGCGCCGACCACGGAGCGCTGCATGAAGTACACGAAGTCCTGGCCCAGCTCGACGAAGGTGGGGGCGTCGGAGAACAGCTCCAGACGCTCCGGGGTGAACGCGGCGAGCGGCCGGGTCTTCCCCGCCTCGTAGAAGCCGAGCTGCTCGGAGGGGTTGTTCACCGTGGAGTTCGCGTTCTTCCCGGCGAGTTCCTTGGCCACCCGGCCTCCGCCCCGGAACGGCACGTACTTCATGTCGAGGCCGTAGGCGGAATTGAGGAAGGTGGTCAGGAGCTGGTCCTCCTGCCCCTTGCCGGTGCCGGCCATGATCCAGTCGTTGCCGGCGGCCTGGGCCGCCTCGACGAACTCGTCCACCGTGTTGATGTTGGAGTCCGCGTGCACCCAGAGAAGGAAGGTGTCCTCCGCCATGCGGGCAATGGGGGTGAAGGTCATGATGTCGACGTCGAGCCCCGGCTGGCGAAGGGGGGTGGTGTAGAAGCTGTTCAGGGTGACCATGATCGTGTGGTCGTCGCCCGACTTCTGCTTGAGGTGGACGAGGGCCTCGGCCCCGGAGCCACCCGGCTTGTTGATGGGGATGAGGGGCTTCGACGAGAGGTCGTGCTTCTCGACGATGGTCTGCATCAGACGCGCCATCTTGTCTGCGCCGCCGCCCTTGCCGGCCATGATCACGAAGTCGATGGGCTTCTTCGGCTCCCACGCCGCCCGGGCGGCGCCGGTTACGGACAGAATCGAGGCCGCACCGAGCGTTACGGCCGCCGCGGCCGCGAGTACGGAGCGCATGGGTAGGGTCATCTTCAATCTCCTGCAGGCAGGTGGTCCTTCGGCCACGCCAAGCCGGCGGGCCGGAGGTCCCTTATAGCGTGGCGATGGCCAGAGTACAACAACCGCTCCCGACACGACCCCTCCTCCCTTCATCAGGATCATTTCCTTGTCGTGACCGAGTGGTCGTGACCGAGTGCCGGCGGCGGATGCGGATCGGCGGGCCGTGCGATCGAGGGCCGCTTCCCGAGGCCCGAACCGACCCGTGGACGACGAAATGCGCTCCCCGATTGCCTGCCGAACCGGCCCGGTTCACCTGTCGCCGAACAAAAAAACACGCATGGACGGGCCGGCCACCCCGTCGCATGAAAAGGTCCGGCGTCGCGAAGACGGCCCTCCTGGGTCTGTTTTCACGGCAAAAACGAGCCCTGCTTCCTTCCCCGACCGTGACGAACGCCGGAGCGGTTGCTACATTGGGTCCGACGCCGCCGGTGAAACGGGAGACGCGGGCTGCTTCCGGAGCGGCGGTGCGGGCCCGCGCACCGGTCCCATGGCGCGCTCGCTTGCGGAGCGAGAGGCCCGGGCGCGCATCGCGGGCGGTCCGGAACGCGAACCCGAACCCAAACCCGAACCCGAACCCGAACCGGCGAAACATGTCTGATACCCAGTCTGATGCCCGGCCTGATGCCCGGTCCGATACCCGGTCTGATACCCGGTCTGATACAGGGGGCCGCTACCGCGTCGGCGTGGATGTGGGCGGAACCTTCACCGACGCGGCGGTGTTCGACGACGCGGCGGGGTCGCTTCGCTACGCGAAGGTCCCCTCGACACCGGCGGACCCCGCCCGCGCGGTCCTCGACGTGCTCGAACGCCTCGGGGTCGACCTCGGAGAGGTGCGGCGCTTCATCCACGGCGTCACCATCGGCACGAACGCGGTCCTGGAGGGGCGGGGGGCGGAGGTGTGGATGCTGACCACGGCCGGGTTCCGGGACGTGCTCGAGATCGCCCGCACCAATCGCACCGTCCTTTACGACATCACCACCCGGAAACCTCCGCCCCTCGTTCCTCGCGGCCGTACGCTGGAAATCGACGAACGGATGGCCTGGGACGGCGGCGTCCTGCGTCCCCTCGACCTCGACGAGGCGCGCGCCGCGGTGGAGAGCCTGCCGCCCGGCGCCGCGGTCGCGGTTTGCTTCCTGCACAGCTACGCCAACCCGGACCACGAACGGGCGGTGGCCGCGCTCGCCCGCGAGGGCGCGGGCGGCGGCGGCGCGCCCCGCGGCGGATTCGTCACCGCCTCGAGCGAGGTGCTGCCGGAGTTCAGGGAGTACGAGCGCTTCAACACGACCGCCCTCAACGCGTACGTCGGCCCCCTCATCGACGGCTACCTTTCCCGGCTCCAGGCGTCCGTCGTGGCGCGGGGCTACCGCAGCCCGGTGTTCATCATGACCTCGAACGGAGGGGTCGCGACCGCCGAACGCGCCCGCCGGCTGCCGGTCGCGACGGTGCTGTCCGGCCCCGCCGGGGGGGTGGCGGCCGCCGCCCATCTCGGTCGGCGGCTCCACCTCCCCGACCTCATCACCTGCGACATGGGGGGCACGAGCACCGACGTGTGCCTCATCGAGGGGCTGGTCGTCCCGCTCACCAACGAGCAGTTCGTGGGTCCGTACGCGAACCGCACCCCCCAGACCGAGATCAACGCGGTCGGGGCGGGCGGCGGGAGCATCGCGTGGATGGATTCGGGCGACATCCTGATGGTGGGTCCGCGCAGCGCGGGGGCCGATCCCGGGCCCGCCTGCTACGGCCAGGGCGGGTGGGAGCCGACGGTGACCGACGCCAACGTCGTGCTCCACCGGCTGAAGCCGGGCGTGCGCCTCGCCGGCCGCATCGCGCTCGACGAGGGCCTCGCCCGCCGGGCGGTCCGCACGCTCGCCCTCGATTCGTTGTCCGACGAGGCGGCCGCGGAGGGGGTGGTACGCATCGCGGTCGCCCGGATGGTGAGCGCGATCAAGCAGATCTCGGTGGCGAAGGGCTACGACCCGCGCGACTTCACCCTCGTCGCCTACGGTGGCGCGGGGCCGATGCACGGCGCCTTCATCGCGGAAGAGCTCGAGATCGAACGGGTCCTCGTGCCCATGGGTCCCGGCAACTTCGCGGCTCTCGGGTCCCTCATCTCCGACGTGAGGCAGGACTTCGTGAAGACCCGCACCCTGCTTCCCCGGCATCTCGCGTCGTTCGCGGAGATCGCGGGCGACTTCGATCGGCTGGAGGCGGAGGCTCGCCGCAGCCTCGAGGCGGAGGGGGTGGCGCCCGAGGACTTCTCCCCCCGGCGGGCGCTCGGCATGCGCTACCTTGGCCAGAGCTGGGAGATCGACGTGGACGTGCCCCCGGACATGACCACCGTGGAGGAGCTGGAAGCCGCCTTCCACGACACCCACGAACGGCGTTTCGGGCATCGCAACGAAGGCGAGACCGAGGTGGTGAGCTTCCGGTTGACCGGGATCGGCCGCAGCGGCAAGCCGGCGTTCGGCGCGTGGAGGGTTGCGGGGGACATTGACGGCGCGCGGGTCGAGACGCGCGCCGTGTTCTTTGGCGGCCGGTACTTCGACACCCCGGTGCTGGAGCGGAGCCGGCTGCCGGCCGGCGCGGCCGGCGCGGGGCCGGCGATCGTCGAGGAGGAGGGCGCGACCACCGTGGTGCCGCCCGAGTGGCGCTTCCGGGTCCTCGACTCGGGAGACCTGATGATGGAGAGAGGTGACGCATGAGCGTATCCGAGCCCCTTCCCCGCCTGCCCGCGGCGGCGCCGGCGCCGTCGGATGGAACGAGATCCGGACCGCCGGGGGCGGCCGCCGGCGCATCCGCGAGCGAAGGTGTGGACGCGAACGCGGGTACGGACACGAGCGCGAATGCGAGGACGCCGGTGCCGGCGGCCCGGGGGTCCGAGCCGGCGCGCGGGGAGGTGGACCCGATCACCCTCGAGGTGGTCTGCGAGGGGCTCATCGCGATCGTGCGCGAGATGAGGGCGACCATCATCCGCTCCTCGTTCTCGTCCGTCATCTACGAGTTCGACGACTTCTCGTGCGCTCTCTTCGGGCCGGGCGGCGAGATGGTCGCGCAATCCTGGGACCATCCGGGCCACGTGCTCCCCCTGCCCTGGGGGGTGCGCTGCATGTTCGAGGACTTCCGGGACGATCTCCACCCGGGCGACGTGGTGCTGCTGAACGACCCCTATCGCGGCGGCACCCACCTGAACGACGTCACCCTGGTCCATCCCGTCTTCGACGAGAGCGGGAACCTCCTCGTCTTCCCCGCGGTGCGGGCCCATTGGGTGGACGTGGGCGGCATGGTGCCGGGGAGCTACTCGGGCCTCTCGACCAATATCTACCAGGAGGGGGTGCGGATCCCGCCGATCAAGATCCTGGAACGGGGGAAGGTCAACCGCGCCGCCATGGACCTGCTCATGGCCAACATGCGGGTCCCGGAGGAGCGGGAGGGCGACTTCAACGCCTCGCTCGGCGCGTGCCGGGTCGCCGAGCGCCGGATCCGCCGCATCTACGAGCGCTACGGGATCGACACGGTCCACGCCGCGGTCCGGATCAACCTCGACCGTACGGAGCGCCGTCTCCGCGAGCGGATCGCGGAGCTCCCGGACGGGAGCTACTGCTACGAGGATTACCTCGAATACTACGAGGAGGGCCGGCTCGACCCGGTGCTCGTCCGGCTCGCGCTCACCGTCGACGGCGACGGCATCGTGGCCGACTTCGCGGGCTCGAACCCCCAGGTTCCGGGGGTGGTGAACTCGTCGCTCGCGGTGACCGGGGCGGGCGTGTTCGTGGCTGTGAAGTCCACCCTGGATCCGGGCGGGGCGGTGAACGACGGTGCGTTCCGGCCCATCGAGCTGCGGGCGCCGGCGGCAAGCGTGGTGGACGTTCGCAGCGACGCCCCGGCGGGCGCCCACGGGGAGGTGCGAAAGCGCGCCGTCTCGGTGGCCTTGGGTGCGCTCTCGCAGATCATCCCCGAGCGGGTGTCGGGGGACCTCTGCGGCACGTCGTTCCCGAACTCCATCGGCGGATACAACCACCGGCGCGAGCGGCAGTACGTCTACTACGAGGCGCCGGCCGGGGGGAACGGGGGCTTCGCGGGGGCGGACGGATCGAGCGCGTTCGCCAACGTCGACTTCGGCAACATCCGCACCATCCAGACCGCGGAATCGATCGAGAACGAGATGCCGCTCCTGGTGGAGCGGTGCGAGTTGCGGGCCGATTCGGGGGGCGAGGGCGCGCGGCGGGGCGGGCTCGGCCTGCACCGGGAGATCCGGATGCTGGGCGAGGAGGGGAGCTACTCGGTGCTGAGCGACCGCGCCGCGATCCCGCCGTTCGGGGTCGGAGGGGGCACGAGCTCTCGTTCCTACCGGGTGGCGGTGCGAAGGAACGGCGGCGAGAACGTCTTTCCGACCCCGGGAAAGGTCACCGGCCATCCCGTGCGGCGGGACGACGTGGTGATCATGGAGTCGGCGGGGGGCGGCGGCTACGGCGACCCGCTCGCCCGCGACCCGGAGGCGGTGCGGGCGGACGTGCGGGCGGGGTTCGTGTCGGCGGAGCGCGCCCGCGAGGGCTACGGCGTGGTGCTGGACGAGGCCGGGGCGGTGGACGGAGCGGCGACCGCGGCCGCCCGCGAGGCGGCGCGGCGCGCGCGCTTTCGCATCGCGGTGCGGGGGGACGAGAGCGACCCCTACACCGGGGTTCGGGGGCGGCGCCGCACGGTTCGCCTCGCCCCCGCGAACGCGGAGCGGCTCGGGGTCGCGGACGACGATCTCGTGGAGCTGCTCGGGGCCCACCCGGCGCCGCTCCGGGCCTGGGTGCGGGTCGAGGAGGGCGAAGCCGGTGCCGGCGCGCTCGGGCTGGACGCGTTCGCCCGCCGCGTGCTCGGGGTCGGCGAGGGCGACGAGATCGTGCTCCGCCGCGTCGCGCAGCCCCGCCCGCCGGGCGGCATGGCCCATCCGGGCGGCTGAACCCGGGGACCCGAACGCGCCGCGGTCCGGAGGGAACCGCGGCCTTGACCCGAAAAAATCCCCGACTTCCCGCTGCGGCCGCCCATCCGCTCGCGGTCGCGGGCCGTACTCCCGCAAGCCGCTTCGACCGCGCGAACGCGCCAGTGTCAAGCTGGTGTTGACTACGCTTTCAGCCGCGCGCCCGCGCGCTTTCGGTCCGTGCGGCCCGTTCCTCCATGAGATCGTGGGGAGATCGTGGGGAGATCGTGGGGCATCCTGGCCCCCTCGCGACGAAAGTCGGTGATTTTTTCGGGCCGGGGATCGAGGAGAACCCGGACCCCGGAGCCTTCGGGCATTTCGTCTCGTCCGTCGACCGGGAGACGGATCGGTGAAGTTCAAGACCTTCGCGGCCTTCGTCGGTCCGTCTCTCACCCTCATGGCGATCTTCATCGCCGCCCCGCTCGTCGGGGTGCTGTGGCAGAGCTTTCACCTCACCCGGCCGGTGTTCGAGACGGTGGAGGTGGAGTCCTGCACGCCGGGATTCCTCCGGCAGATCTGCGTCACCGAGGAGAAGACCCGCCCCGTCCTCGACGAGTACGGCGAGGTGGTGACCGAGACCACCTTCGTCGGCCTCCGGAGCTACCGCAACGTCGTGGAGCCGGAGCGGGTGTGGAAAGCGGTCTCGGACGGCCGGTGGAAGGATCTCCTCAACATCGACTTCTGGAAGGCGCTGCGGTTCACGCTGACCTTCACCCTGATCACGCTGCCCCTGGTGGTGCTGTTCGGTCTTGGCATCGCACTCGCGGTGAACAACGCGGTGCGCGCGATCCGGGGTCCGATCATCTTCGTCTCCCTGCTCCCGTTCATCATCACGCCGGTCATCGGGGCGCTCTCCATTCGATGGCTGTTCATCGGCGACGGCATCATGACCGCGTTTCTCGAGTGGTGGCTCGAACGCGACATCGCGATGTTCGCGCAGGGGTGGACGCCTATCGGGTGTTCGAGGAGATCGTCGGCTTCTCCAGCCAGGCGCACCGGATCTCGCTCCAGTGGCTGACCTATGACTTCCTGCGGCCGGACGACGCCGGCAACCGCGCCGTCTCGCGCGCCTCGGCGAGTGCGATGCTCACGATGATCGGCATCGTGCTCCTCCTGATCCCCCTGCTCCGGCGCACGTGGCGCGACCACCGGGGGGCGCGTTCGTGAGCACTCCCGCCGCGCTGCGCCAGCCGCTGCCCCTGCGCATGACCTCGGCGGGGTTCCTCGTCTTCTGGTGTCTGCTCGCCTCCTTCCCGCTGTTCTGGATCATGGTGATGAGCTTCAAGGAGCCGGTGGATGCCTTCGCCTCGAACCCGCTGGCGGTCGTGTTCGGTCCGCAGACCCGGGCGAGCGGCAAGGGGCTTTCGGTTCTCGACATCGTGGCCGGGCTCGCGGTGCTGTGGTTCACCGTCCGGCTGGCGGTGCGCGGGTTGCGGGCGGCGGTGGCGCGCTACTCGCCACGGGGCTGGACCTGGCTCGGCTGGCTCGCCGGGTCGCTGCTCTTCGGGCTGGCCTTCATCGCCGTCTTCTTCGGCATTCTGCCCCCGATCCTCGGGGCGGTGAATTCCGTCGGCGGACCCTTCGGAACTCCGATCCTCGGACTCACGACGGAGCACTACAACGCGGTGTGGGTGGAGAACGAGTTCTACCGGAACTTCATCAACTCCCTGATCGTCACCGCCGGCGTGGTCACCATCTCCCTGACCGTCGGCACCTTGGCCGGGTATGGCCTCGCGCGGTCGCATTCGAACATCGCATTCTGGCTCCTCATCATCGCGCTCGTGTTCCGCGCGTTGCCGCATTCGGTGCTGGTCGCCGGTTACCTGCCGGTGTTCGTCCGCTCGGCGGAGATCCTCGGCCCCATTCTGGGGCAAGCGGCGCCGACCCTGTACGGCAGGCCCTGGGCGGTCATCGTGGTGCTGGTGTCCATCAACCAGCCGTTCACGATCTGGATGCTTCGCTCGTTCTTCCGGAACATCCCGACGGATATGGACGAAGCGGCGCGGGTTGACGGCTGCACGCACTTCCAGGCCTTCCGGTGGGTGATCATGCCGGTCATGTGGCCGGGGGTGATCACCACCGGGCTCTTCAGCTTCCTCCTCGCCTACAATGATTTTCTGGTGACCTCGCTGCTCCTGGACGCGCAGAACCAGACCATGGTTCCGGCCATCGTCGGCTACTTCAACCGCGAGACCACCACGACGGACCAGGTCGAGGCAGTCGCCGCCGCGGTCTCCATCACCGCGCCGCTCTTCCTCCTCGTCATGGTCTTCCAGCGCCAGATCGTCAGCGGCCTGACCGCCGGAGCGGTCAAGGGATGAAGGGCCGGAGACCCGAACAGGCGCTCCTCAGCCGCGACACCGATCCCGGCAAGACGGAGGACACCCGCCGCGTCATCGAGGCGATGGTGGACGCGCTCAACGATCACCGCATCGACGACATCGGGGAGTTCTTTGCCGACGACTTCGTCTGGCACGGCAACTGCGGCTGCGGAACCAAACGCGGACTTGCCGCGTTCCAGGACAACTGGCAGCGACCGTTCCAGGCGGCGTTCTCCGACAAGGTCGCGATCGACGAGGCGCGCCTCTACATGGGCGAATGGGCGGCCTGCTTCGGCGCCCAGCACGCGGTTCACAGCGGCGAGTTCATGGGGATTGCGCCGTCCGGCCGGAAGGTCGAGATCCGCTACATGGACTTCTGGAAGGTCCGGGACGGCAGGATCGTGGAGAACTGGGTGTCGGTCGACTTCGCGCACGTCATGGCCCAGCTCGGCGAGGACGTGTTCCGCGGACAGGGATGGGAGGCGTTCGATCGCGGCGAACGGGAACCGCCGCGTCCTGCCGGCCGGCGGTCCTGATGCCACCCACCTCGGCGCGCGTGTCGGCAGGATGGCTCTCTTGAAAGGGTTCGACCCGAAGTACGCGGACTTCCCGGACTACATCCTGGGGGTGACCCGGCAAGTCTGGGAGGGGCGGGGCGTCGGCACGCTCCGTTCCTGCTACGCACCGGACATCGTGGTGCGCTCGCCCGCCTCCCTCGTCGTCGGCAACGAGGCGGTGATCGCGGCTACCCTGGCCACCCAGGCCGAGTTTCCGGACCGCTCGCTGCTCGGAGAAGACGTCATCTGGTGCGGCTCTCCGGAAGAGGGGATGCTGAGTTCGCACCGGATCCTCTCCACCGCGACGCACTCGGGCGACGGGGCGTACGGGAAGGCGAGCGGAAAGAAGCTCCGGTACCGCACCATCGCGGACTGCCACGCCCGCGACAACCGGATCGACGACGAGTGGCTCATCCGGGACCAGGGCGCGATCGTGCGCCGGATCGGGTGGGAACCCGCCGCCTACGCGCGCTTCCAGATCGAATCGGAGGGCGGCCCGGACCGGTGCGTGCGGCCGTTCCGCCCGGAGGCCGACCGGCCGGGGCCCTATGCGGGCCGCGGGAACCCGAACGAGTGGGGCGAGAGATACGCGGAGGTGCTGGCCCGCATCATGGAGGCCGACCTGTCGGTCATCGCCGCCGAGTACGATCGCGCGTGTCAGCTCGAGTACGCGCCCGGCCTGAGCGGGAGCTCCCACGACTTCGCGGCCCGGTTCTGGACGGAGCTTCGTGCGAGCTTCCCGTCCGCGGTGTTCTCCATCGACCACCGGATCGGCCGGGAGGATCCGCTGATGCCACCCCGCGCCGCGCTGCGCTGGAGCCTGCGGGGTCGTCACGACGGGTGGGGCAGGTTCGGCACCCCGACGGGGGCCGAAGTCTACCTTATGGGGGCGTCGCATGCGGAGTTCGGGCCGTGGGGTCTGCGGCGCGAATACGTGCTCCATGACGAAGTGGCCGTATGGAAACAGATTCTGTTGCACACCGGTGGGGTGCCGGATAGCGTGTGCCCTCCCGTGGCGCCTTCCGGCGACACTCGCTGACGGAGGGCGTGAACGACGCCGACTGAAGACGGGCCGCCGGGGTAGCGGCCGGCACGGGTGGATCCGCCCGGCCCCGCTCCGTCACCCTTCGGGTGCGCCGTCCCCTGGAACCTTCCCCACCGACGGAAAGCATGTCGATGACCGCCTCATCCGCCGAGCATTCCCGAATCCTCGATTGCAAGCGCGATCTCTACCGTGCCCTGTACCGCCTCGCCACATCCGAGGGCCGAGAGCTCCGGGAACGGCTCGCCTCGCTCTACCGCTCCGACGCGGTCTGGCGCGGCTCGCATCCGATCGACGAAGTGCGCGGCGTGGATGCGATCGACGAGGTCGTGTGGCGGGCGCTCCTGCGGTCCTTTCCCGATCTGGAGCGGCGGGACCTCATCTTCGTCGGAGGCCGCTACCGGGAGCGGGACCTGGTGGCCGCGATGGGCCACTACTGCGGGACCTTTCGCGAGAACTGGCTGGGGATCCCGGCCACCGGGCGGCCGATCTACCTCCGCTACGGGGAGGTGCACCACGTCGAGGACGGGGAGGTCCTCCAGTCGTGGTGTCTCTGGGACGTGCTCGACGTCATCCGCCAGGCCGGCTTCTGGCCGCTCGCCCCGAGCCTCGGGACCGAGGAGATGTGGCCCGCTCCGATCACCGCCGACGGCGTCGTGCTGACGGAGCAGGATCCGGGGGAATCGGCGGAGAGCATCCGCAAGGTGCTCGCCATGCACGGCGCTCTCGCCGACTTCGACGACCTCCACGTATTGGACCGTGCAAGCCTCATGACGATGCCCCAGAAGGACCACTGGCACCCGAAGATGATGTGGTACGGCCCGGCGGGGATCGGCACCGCCCGCGGATTGCAGGGATTCGTGGACTTCCACCAGTTGCCGTTCCGCGTCGCTTTCCCCAACCGCCAGGGCGGCGACCAGTGGAACGACCATCCCGAGCTCCAGCGGCGCTTCGGCGGCGGCCACTATGTCCACGTCGGCGACGGCCCTTACGCGGTGACCGGCGGCTGGCCGTCCGTCCATGCGGTCCACCGGGGCGGCGGCTTCGTCGGGGTCGGACCCACCGGCCGTGAGGTCACCATGCGGGTAATGGACTTCTACCTCCTGCACGAAGGCTTGATCCGGGAGAACTGGGTCCCGCTCGACATGCTCGATCTGCTGAAGCAGATGGATGTCGACGTGCTGGACCGGATGCGTTCGCATTTCCGGCGCGGGGCGTGAGCCGGGACCTCGCGAGTGAGTACCGCGCGCCGGACTCGGCGGAGATCGAGGCGGATCTCGCGAAGCTCACCTCGCTCCTCGACGAGGTCGAGCGGCTCGATGCCGTGCCGATCCCGCGGGGCTAACCCGCGGACGGGCTTTCTGCACATGCGGCCGCAATCCGGTCCCTGTCAGCGCCCGCGCGACACCTTGCAATACGGGAGGAGACCATACACGGATTGGCGAAGCGCAATCCGGCACCGGAGGGTCGGAGGCGGCGGTCACGCGGCTCCTCGATCGCGTCGCTCAAGCCTCCCCGTCAGCCGGTGACAGGCCGCCGCCTGGTGGTCGTCGAGCCGCGTCAGCGATGGTTCCTCGGAGGTGCAGGCGGACTCCACATACGGACAGCGGGGATGAAACCGGCAACCCTCCGGGGGAGCGGTCGGGCTCGGAGGATCGCCTTCGAGAATCGTTTCCCTGACCGTGTCGCCCCAGCTTCCGAGAACCGCCGCGGAGAGAAGGGCCTCCGTATAGGGGTGCCCGGGGTTTCCGAAGATGCTTTTTCGGCTGCCGACTTCCAGGAGTTTGCCCGCGTACATCACCAGGATGCGGTCCGCCATGAACTCGGCGACACTGAGGTCGTGGGTAATGAACAGGTACGCCATCCCCATGTCCCGTTGCAACTCCTTGAACAAATTCAAGACATGGGCCTGCGCGGACAGGTCGAGGGCCGCTACCGGTTCATCCAGGACGACGAGCTTGGGGTTGACCGCGATTGCGCGGGCGATCCCGATCCGCTGGCGTTGGCCTCCACTCAGTTCATGGGGAAGCCGCCGGGAGTGCATTGCGCTCAGGCCCACTCGTTCGAGGAGCTCCGCCACCCGTCGCTCCCGGCCGTCGTCGAGACCATGGACCCGTAGCGGATACGCGATGGCGTCACCCGCCGTCATGCGCGGATTGAGGGAGCTGAACGGGTCCTGGAACACCATCTGCATGAGCAGACGGGTTCGGCGCAGCGCTTCGCCGTCGAGATGGGTGATGTCGATCCCGTTGAACGTGATGGAGCCGGCCGTGGGTTCGAGGAGACGGATGACGAGACGCCCCAGGGTGGTCTTTCCGCATCCCGATTCACCGACCACCGCCACCACCTCGCCGGGTTCGACGGCGAAGCTCACGTCGTCGACGGCCCTGACCGGTCGACCCGCCGACCGGACGAACGCGTTCCCGCGGGCCCGGTAGTGCTTCCGGAGGCCCTCGACAACGAGCAGCCTGCCGTCCCGGCCGTTCTCATTCCGGCGCCCGACTTCACCCTGAGCCGCAAGCCGTCCTTTCCGCGCGCCTCGATCCGGGGCGGATCGACGGTCGTGCCGGTCCGGCCGCGGGCCCCGACGAGCAAAACGAGAATTGCCGCTACCGTCCGCCACCGGCTTCCTCCGCGAACAGGCAGGCACTGAACCGGCCGGGCGCGACCTCGAACAGCGGTGGCCGTTGCTCCCGGCACACCGGGCGGCGAATGGGACATCTTGCGTAGAACGCGCACCCCGGGGGGAGCTCGGTCGGCAGGGGCGGCTCTCCGAGCATCGGGACCAACGGACCGCCGACTCGATCGAGCGACGGCACCGCGTTGAGGAGGCCGACGGTATAGGGGTGCATCGGCCTCTCGAACAGATGCTCGGTTCGGCAGTTCTCCACGACCCGCCCCGCGTACATCACCAGGACGCGCGAGCACGCCTTCCTCACGACCCGCATGTTGTGGGTGGTCAGCAGGACGGCCGTTCCGACCCGGTCGGTCAGCTCTCCCAGGGTTCGGAGGATGCTCGCCTGAACCGTAACGTCCAGCGCGCTGGTCGCCTCGTCGGCAATGATCAGTACCGGCTCGGTCGCCATGGCGGTGGCGATGAGCACCCGCTGGCACATCCCGCCGCTCAACTGGAACGGATAAGCGTGGAGGACATCGCGCGGAGACGGAACCTTGAGTACCTGGAGCAATCGGACCGCTTCGGCAATGGCCTCCTTCCGGCTCGCTCCCTCGTGAAGCGTGAGCGCCTCCGCGATCCAGTCCCCGACCTTCATGACGGGATCGAGATGGCTGACCGGATCCTGAAACACCATGGAGATCCGCCTTCCCCGGATGCGGCGCATCTGCTCATCGGTGAGGGTGAGGAGGTTCTGTCCTTCGAACAGGATCCTCCCATCCACGATCCGGCCCGGCGGATCGCGCACCAGGCGCAGGATGGAGAGTGCGGTTACGCTCTTTCCGCTGCCGGATTCTCCCACCAGCCCGAGGTGTTCGCCCTCGCCAATCGAGAAGTCGATCCCGTCAACCGCCTTCGCCACCCCGTGCCGGGAGTGGAACCAGGTCTTGAGCCCCTCGACCTGCAGCAGCTTCGTCCGATCCATCGCTACCGGAAGCTCCCATGCCGGGCGGTGCTCCGATTGGGGTCTGCCGGCACCCGCGCGACGCGACGACGACGACGATGAATGCGAAGAGCATGAATTCGATGAAAACCGCGTCGGGCGTCTCGAAACGGGAGAAAATCCGGTGAAATTTCTTCAGACGACGAGACAACCGCTCGACCTTGTTGCGCCGGCTCTGCACATGGGAACGTCGTCATGCTCGATTGGGTGAACACGCCTAGACCCTCATGCGCGGATCGAGCAGGTCCCGCAGCCCGTCACCGAGGAAGTTGAAGCCGGCGGCCAGCACCACGATCGCGATGCCGGGCAGGGTGGATACGTGTGGCTTGAGGTCGAGAACCTCGCGACCGTCGTTGATCATGCGCCCCCAGTCCGCCTGCGGAGGCTGGATTCCCAGGCCGATGAAGCTGATCCCGGCCCCGAAGACCACCATCGCCCCGGCGAGCGAGGTCGCGTAGGCGAGCACCGGGGCCACGCTGTTCGGGAGAATATGGTGGAAGATGATCTGCAAGTCGCGGGCGCCGCTCGCACGGGCGGCATCCACGAAGGTCTGCTCGCGCAGAATCGCGACGACTTGGGCGGTGACGCGGGTCATTGGCGGTATCAGCACGATCGTCAGGCTGACGATGAGGTTGAAAAGGCCGGGCCCGAGGGTTGCGGCGACCGCGATCGCGAGAAGGATCGGGGGAAGACCGAAGACCACGTCCATCCCCCGCATGATCAGGGTCTCCGGGATCCCGCCTTCATACGTCGCGAACGAACCCAGCAGGAGCCCGATGAATCCGGCGATCGCGAGGGGCACGACCGCGATGGCAAGGGAGGTGCGCGCGCCCCACGCCAGGCGGCTCAACATGTCCCGGCCCTGGATGTCGGTGCCCAGGAGGTAGCCGGGGCTTCCGATGCCCTCCAGCCGGTCGACAGGGTGAATTTCGTTCGGGTCGTAGGGGCTGATGACCGGTGCGAGCGCCGCGACCAGGAGGACGACCGACACGATGACCGCCCCGAGCGTGATTCCCTGATGGCTCCGAATGGCGGTCTTCAGTCGCGGCCACCCGTGGCTGGCGGACTCGCCTGGCAACTCGCCGGCCCGGTCCGCCGGGTTGTGGGTTCGGCCCAATTCGGCCTCCTACTCCGCTCGCACCCTTGGATTGATGACCCGATAGAGTACGTCGACGACCAGATTCAGCAACACGAACACGATCGTGCTGAAGAGCACCAGCCCGAGCATCATCGGCATGTCGCGGCCGATCACCGACTTGTAGATTTCATATCCGAGCCCCGGCCAACTGAAGATGATCTCCACGAACAGAGCCGCGCCAAGAATGAGATAGCCGATCTGGAGCCCGGTCATGTTCACGATGGTCGGCAGCGCGTTGCGCAACGCGTGGCGGAGGATGACGGACCGTTCCCGGAGCCCTTTCGCCCTCAGTGCGGTCATGTAGTCGAGCCGCATCCCCTCCAGCATCGCGGCGCGGGTGACCCGGGCGATGATTGCGGCCGGAGTCAGACCCGCTACGACCCCCGGCATGATCATGTGCTCGAGCACGTCCAGATTGGACTTCTCCCCCATGAACGAACGCATTCCACCGGTCGGCAGCCAGCCCAGGGTGACCGAGAACAGAAAGATGAAGACCAGCCCGAGCCAGTACGCCGGCATGCTGAGCGAAAACACCGATACGAGGAGGATCAGGCGGTCGATCAGGGAGTTCTGCTTGACCGCGGCGACGATCCCGGCCCCGATTCCGACGACGATCGCGAACAGCCCCGCCGCGCCGGTCAGCAGCATCGTGATCCAGAACTTCTCGATGACGAGGGGCAGCACCGGGCGGCGCTGCTGGATGGAGACTCCCCAATCTCCCTGCAGGATGTGCCAGAGCCATCGGAAGTACTGCACGTAGGCGGGATCGTTGAGCCCGTATTTCTCGCGCAACGCTTCTCTCGCTTCGGGAGAGGCGAAGACCCCCATCAGGACGTCGATCGGGTCCCCGGGGGCAAGCTGGATGAGGGTGAATACGACGGTCGACGCGCCGAGAAGTACCGGGATCAGGAAGAGGAGCCGCCAAGCGAGGAAGCGAAGCATCGGGCCGGCATACCCGCCCGGTCACGCCGGGAAAGCAGCGGGCGGAGACGGGGGTGCCGGCTTCCGAGCGCCGGCGGGGCGTCGGCGCTCCCGTGCCACCCGCCCGCGGGTGGTGACGCCGGCGGGCTCCGTCGCGGTCGAGAGCGCCGACGGCCGGCAATTCATCCCGTGCGCGATCGAGTACGGTCTATTCTTCGGCGAGCCAGGCGTACCCGGGAAACTGGAGCCACGCCTTGGCCGGAAGCCAGTCGCGTACCTGCTTCATCGAGGCCATCGGCCGCAACCCGTGCACGAGGGGGAAGCTGCCGCTGTTGTCGATGATGTGCTGCTGGGCTTGCCGGTGCAGATCTCTCCATTCCTCGATGCTGCTTGCCGTGTACGCCGCCTCCATCAGCCGGTCGACTTCGGGATTCTGGTGGCACTGGTTGTTCAGGCCGTTGGGAGCGCACTGTCCGCCGTAGTACCCCATGTCCAGAATGAAGTCGGTGTCGTAGCCCCGGTCGAAGGTGACGCATTCGTCGTCGGCCTTCGCCCGCATGTAGGCAGCGCCGAACTCGGCGTTGTCGCGTACCCGTATTTCCATCTTGACGCCGATCGCGAACAGATTGGCCTGGACGAATTCGTAGGCCTGGAGGGCACCCGCGACAGGCTCGTTCTCCGGTGACGTAATCACGAAGAACTCGAATCCGTCGGGGTAGTCCGTCTCGGCCAGAATCGCCTTTGCTTCCGCCGGATCGTATTTCTCGAATACCGGGAGGTCCGGATCGAACGAGGCGGAGCCGATGCCGTAGAGCTGCGTAGCCGGAATGGACGTTCCCTTGAGGATCACTTCGGCCAGCGTTTTCCGGTCGATGGCCATGTTGACCGCCTTTCGTACCCGCCGGTCCGAGAAAGGTCCACTCGGGTGCCAGCATTCGATCACCTTGGTGGCGGGCAGGCCGCGCAGAAAGATGTTGAACCGCGGATCCGCCTTCAGGGGCTCGACCTGATCCACGGGGATATCCCAGGCGATATGGACCTCTCCCGCTTTCAGTGCCGCCACCCGCGCCGCCGGCTCGATGATGGGCCGGTAAACCATGCGGTCCACGTGGGGCTTCCTGCCCCAGTAGTCTTCGTTGCGCGCCATCACCGTGCGCTGGCCCCGCACCCACTCGACGAGCCGGAAGGGACCCGTGCCCACCGCGTGCTGTCCGATACCCTCGTTGCCGTACTTCCTGATGGCGGCCGGACTGATCATGTAGTAGTTGGGAAGGCTTGCGATGGCCTCGATGAACCCGACGTTGGCCTGCTCGAGCTCCACCTCGAACGTGTGCTCGTCCACCGCCCGCGAGCCCTTGAGGCCCTTCAACACGCCGGTCGCGGTGCTGCCGACCTGCTGGTCGTAATACGGTGAGTCCTTGTCCGTCATTCGCTGGAAGTTGAAGTGTGCGGCCTCGGCGTCGAAGGGAGTTC
This sequence comes from Gammaproteobacteria bacterium, assembly GCA_965214795.1. Lineage (GTDB taxonomy): Bacteria > Pseudomonadota > Gammaproteobacteria > HK1 > HK1 > JAJDXW01. The sequence continues at coordinate 1,095,385 of OZ243976.1, forward strand.
CATCGTGGAATTTCACCCCCTTGCGCAGGTTGAACGTGTACGTCCTGCCGTCCTCCGAAACACTCCAGTCCGTGGCGAGCCCGGGGACGATGGGATGAAAGGGCTCGTCCGCCGTCCAGTCCTTCTCCACCAGCCCGTTGTACAGTGGCATCAGGGCGTTATGTTGCGAACTGCTGATGTACTTCTGAATGTCCAGATCGGGCGTATCGTTGGTAGTGGCCACCACGAGGGTCCCCCCGCTGCGGGCTTCGCTGTACGCGGCCGCCGCGCTGAAGAGGGCAAGGAATCCAAGCGTCGTGGCCAATGCCGCACGGGTGGTTGACATTTCGTTGCTCCCACGGTTTGGCGGAACGTTGCCGACTTGTAGCAGAGTCCCGGAAGGGAAGTCAAACCGGCGCCGAGGACTATCCCGTGCCGGCCCACGCTGGCCGGTCATCCGCACCGGGTTGGCCGGAGCGCCCTCGTTCGTGCCATCGGGGGGGCCTGCGGGTCGCGTGGATGCGGCCGATCGGCCCGACCGCGCGCGACGAGCGCTGATCGGCGGGCTCGGCAGCATCCCCGGGGCGAGGTCGGCCCGACCGCGCGCAGAGAGCGCCATCCCGGCCCCTCGTTTCCATCCGGAACCCCATCCGGAACCCCATCCGGAACCGTAGAGTGGGATGACCCTGAACCGGCGCCAGCCTCGCCAGGACCCTTTTCTTGTCGTGACCGAGTGCCGGGGGCGGGTGCGGATCGGCCGGCCGTGCGATCGAGGGCCGCTTCAGGAGGCCCGAACCGACCTGCGGACGACGAAGTGCGCTCCCCGATGGCCTTCAGCCGCGGGGGTCCCCGGCCAGCTTCTTGACTCACCTTTCGGGGTTTGTTTTGGGTGGAGGACTTCAGATAACTTGTTGAATATCTGAATAAAAGGGCCTCACACGTGGTAGAATGTCAGGTATTCCGACTGGACATTCAACTGAATCACGGGAGGCCCTATCATGGATCATGGCACAAGCCGGCGCACGCTGCCATCGTTGGTCGAAGGGGTATTGGACCAGGATACCCCGTACTTGGAACACCATGGATAGACCTACAAGACCTTGATGGGCCGCCCATTTTGAACCCCGAAACTTGAGTTCTTGACTCCCCCACGCGGGCGCGCACACACTCGCCGGGCGTCCCGGCTCGGGCGGCCGTCCTCTCTCGGGCCGGGAGTCCGCCGGCCGCGCCAGGGCATCGCGTCGGGGAGGAAGCGGATGGCGAGCGACTACCCTTGGCTCTTCTCCCCCTGGCGGATCCGCAGGACGCGGATCCCGAACCGGGTCGTCTTCCCGCCGACCTGCCCGACCTGGGTGGAGAACGGCGTCCTCACCGACATGGCGACCGAGTACTACCGGGAGCGGGCGCGGGGCGGGGTCGGCCTCATCGTCATCGGGGCGTCGCACGTTCACCCGGACTCCCTCGCCGCCCCGCTCCTCACCCCGCAGATCTACGACGACGCGAACATCGAGCCGCTCGCGCGGGTGGCGGAGGCGGTCCACGCGGAGGGGACGAAGCTCGCCATCCAGCTCTGGCACTCCGGGGTGCGGGGGCTGCCGTTTCCGAAGCAGGATCCCGCCGCCCCCGTCGATGCGACCTGGTACACCCTCTCTCCCAGCCAGGTGCCGCTCGGCGAGTTCCCGGGCGGGTCGACCCCGAAGGCGATGACCGAAGAGGAGATCCTCGAGCTGATCGACGCCTATGCGGCCGCCGCCCGGCGCGTGATGGCCGCGGGCCTCGATGGCGTCGAGTTCCACCTGAGCCACGGCTACCTGCCCTGGCAGTTCCTCTCGCCGCTCTACAACAAGCGCACCGACCGGTGGGGCGGCTCCCATGAAGGACGGCTGCGGTTCCCGGTCGAGGCGATGAACGCCATCCGCGGGGCGATCGGCGGGGAGGCGTTCATGGGATACCGGATCAATTCCACTTCCTTCTGGCCCGGGGACCTCGAGCTCGACCAGGTGAAGGAGATCGTCCGCGATCTCGAGCGGCTGGTCGATCTCGACTACGTGAGCGTCTCCGCCGGCGTCCATCACTCCTTCATCCATACCCCGATGCACTTCGAAGGCGGCTGGGAGAAGGACTACGCGGGCGAGGTGCGCAAGGTGTCGTCCAAGCCGGTCCTGCTCGTCGGCCGGATCACCACCCCCGACGTCGCGGAGCAGCTCCTCAAGGACGGCCACGGCGATGCCATCTGTCTCGCCCGCCAGTTGTTCACCGATCCCGAATGGGCGAACAAGGCGCGCGAGGGCCGGGAAGACGACATCCGCCGCTGCGTCGCGGCGAACCTTTGCTGGCGCAACGCGGCCACCGGCCAGCGGGTGCAGTGCATCTACAACCCGACGATCGGGCGCGAAGGGGAATGGGGCGTCACCACCCTCGTCCGGGCGCGGTCCTCGAAGAAGGTGCTCGTCATCGGCGGCGGGCCGGCGGGGCTCGAATGCGCGCGGGTGGCGGCGGCGCGCGGCCACCGGGTCACCGTGTACGAGCGCGAGCCGGAGACCGGCGGCCATGTGCGCATTCAGTCGCTGCTGCCCGATCGCGGCGAGCTCGCCTCCGCGTGGACCTGGCTCGACCGGCAGGCCCGGAAAAACGGGGCGGAGATCGTCGCGAAGCACCCCGTGGACGCGGACAACCTCGACGAGGTGCTCGCCCGCGAGGATCCGGACCACGTCGTCGTCGCCACCGGATCCCGGGTGTGCGTGGACGGCTTCCAGGGCTGGACCGCAGCACCCCTGCCCGGCTGGGAGACGGGCCGCTGCGTGGGATGGGACGACATCCTGACCGGGGCGGCGGCCCCGCGGGGAGAGGTGCTGGTCGTGGACGACGTATCGAACGCCATCGCACCCCTCACCGCGGTCAGGATGCGCGAGAGCGGGATCGCGAAGGTGCGGCTCGTGACCCGGTGGCCCATGGTCGGGATGGAGACCATCGCGGACGTCTACCACGACTGGATCCTGCCGAAGCTCTTCGAAGCCGGGGTCGAGATCATCGTCAACCACTTCGTGCGGAGCATCAGCGGCAGTTCGGTCGAGATCTACAACGTGCACTACGCCGAGCACACCCGCACGCTCAAGGCGGACACGATCGTGATGGTGACCGGACGGCAGTCGGAGAATGCGATCGAGGATTCGCTCCGCGCCCGCGGGATGTCCGTCGAGACCATCGGCGACGCCACCGCCCCGCGCGGGACCTTCGAGGCCGTCTTCGAGGGGCACCGGGCGGCGCGCGCGCTCTGATCCGCCCGCCGCCGCGCGGTCCCCGCGGCAGCGCGGTGGCGCGGCCGGTGCCCCGCGGTGCCCCGGGAGCCGGTGGGCGCCTCCGCGTCGTGGCGGCACCTCCCGAGAAGGTCCCTCGTTCGCGAGGATGCGGAGAGCGGCCGAAGGCAGCCGGAGGTGAAGGGCTCACGCCCCGTTGGCGGGCCGGCTCGTCCAGGCGGAACCACCCTGTTCAGCAGTTCTCGTTTGCCGTGAAAATAGACCCAGGAGGGCCGTCTTCGCGACGCCGGACCTTTTCATGCGAGGGGGTGGCCGGCCCGTCCGTGCGTGTTTTGGCGCCTGACTTCACCCTGAGCCGCAAGCCGTCTTCTCCTTGCGACTCGATCCGGAGCAGATCGACGGTCGTGCCGGTCTTGCACCGGGACCCGACGAGCAAATTGAGAATTGCTGCACCCTGTTCCGGTTCCGACGCCGGGCGCGGCCTACATGCCCCACACGATGATCGTTCGACCTGCCCGGCGTTCCTCGCGGCGGAACACCTTCTCCTCCCACCCCTTGCCTTGCGTGCGGTCGAACACGATCAGGTGCCCGGCCTCGCTCCCGCAATGGTCCATGTAGCGCGCCGTCTGCTCGAGACCCTGGCTGATGATTCCCTCCAGGCTCTGGTGTCGGCGCTCGTGCCATACCTTGCACTCGACGACGAACTTGCTCCACAGCTCCGGCGGCCCGCCCTCGCCCGGGGGCCACAGGAGCAGCAGGTCGGTGCGCCCCCTGCCCAGGCCGTACTCGCGTTCGATGCGCCCGCCCCCGTTAACCACCCGCTGCAGGAACGCTTGCAGGATGAGCTGGGGCCCCGCCTCCCGGTACTCGAAGCGTTCCAGCCAGTGCTCGGAGTGCGCGCGGAAGAACGCCTGGAATGCGGCGAGCAGCTTGCCGACGTCCAGGCCGCCGGCGGGGTCGACGTACCAGGCCACGTCCTGGTCCAGGCTGTCCTGCAGGACGTAGCCGAGCTCGCGCGGGACCACCTCGGCGTAGATGGGATTGGCGATGCGCGGTGGCGGGCCTTGGGCAACCAGGCCCAGGTCGCGGACGTAGTCGAGGTCGTGGAGATGGTAGCGGGGCTCGTCCCCGCCGCTCAGCAGGGGCTCGACGACGCGCCGCACGCGCTCCTCGCCGAGCTTGTGGGCGAGCTGGTCGAGGTGGGTGCGCCGGCTCAGGATCAGCCGTTCTCGGGCGTTCAGGATGTCGGCGGCGGCGATGGGGCGCGAGCGGTCGCGGCCCGCCGGGCGGTCGAAGCAGGCGTCGGCGCAGAGTGCGTTCACGAGCCAGGGCTGGCCCCGCGTCTGGGTCCACACCGCCGCCACCGCCTCCGGCGTGAAGGCCTGGTCCGTCTCCTCGGTGTGCTGCGCGAGCAACGCCTGCGCCTCCGCCTCGGTGAAATCCCCGAGACGCAGCGACCTGGCCGCCACGTTGAACGGGCTGCCGCCCGCGATGACCTCGCCCGAGCTCGATCGGAGCCGGCAGTCGCGCACGTCGCGCACCCCGCACAGCACCACGCTCTGCGGGAAGTGCGAGGGGCGCTCGCTGTACCCCGCGCGAAGCTGCCGCAGCACGGCCAGCAACGTATCGCCGAGCAGGGAGTCGATCTCGTCGATCAGCAGCACCAGGGGGGTCGGGTCGGCCTCGGACCAGAGCCCCAGCACGCCCCGGAGTGCGCCGCTCGGCCCGGCTTTCTCCAGGATGCCGGGCCAGAGGTCCGCCAGCGATTCGTCGCCCAGGGTCGTGCGCGCCTGGATGGCCAGTTCGTAAAGTATGGCGCGCATCGCCTCATCCACGTTCTCGCGCGCCGCCTGGCCGGCTTCGACGTTCGCGTAGACGCAGCGGAACCTCCCCTCGGCGCCGCCGTTCAGCAGGTTCCGCAACGCCAGGAGCACCGTGGTCTTGCCTGTCTGCCGGGGCGCGTGCAGGACGAAATACTTCCGCTGCCGGATCAGGGACAGGACCTCGTCGCGGTCGAAACGCGCCAGCGGGGGGATGTGGTAGTGGATGTCCGGGCTGATGGGTCCGGCGGTGTTGAAGAAGCGCATGGGCCAAGTATGCGACCCGGCCGCGCGCCCTCGCCACCCGGTCCGACCGTAAAGGCGTAAAGGCACGCCTTGTCCGGCGCGTGGGGTCGGGACCCGAATTCCGCTGCCGGGGTCGTTCGGGTGGGGGCATGGTCGGGCAAACGGTGCGGGGCAGGACAATGATGCAGGCGGAACAGGGCTCGGCTGCTCAGGTGCAGTCGGAGGCCGGGCGCAAGCTGCCATCGGCATCCGGACCTTCCGCGAGATCCGCGAGGACAACTGCTGCTGCGTCAAGGCGGTGGTGCGGTAAGATGGGGTCCGGCCATGCAGTGGGTGATTAAGATGGAATCCAGCCACCACGAGCCCCGGCCTCGCGTGAAAGTTCGCAGAAGCGCCCCCGGAATGCGGATAGCGATGGAAGCGGCCATTCGCGGAATCGCCGCCGCCCTGCTGGTTCTGGCTGCAACGCCGGCGGTGGCTGCGGACTTCGACGTGGGGGTGGAGGCATACGATAGAGGCGACTACGCAAGCGCGTTGCGTGAATTCCGACCGCTGGCTGTGCAGGGAATCGCCGCCGCCCAGAGCTACCTGGGGCTCATGTACGCCACCGGGCAGGGCGTACCGGAGGACGACCGTCGGGCGGTGTTCTGGTACCGCCAGGCGGCCGGGCAGGGATACGCCGGCGCCCAGAACAACCTGGGGGCCATGTACGACACCGGGGAGGGCGTGCCGGAGGACGACCGTGAGGCGGTGCACTGGTACCGGCTGGCGGCCGAGCAGGGAAGCGCCACCGCCCAGAACAACCTGGGGGTCATGTACGCCAACGGGGAGGGCGTACCGGAGGACGACCGTCGGGCGGTGCACTGGTACCGGCTGGCGGCCAAGCAGGGACACGCCACCGCCCAGAACAACCTGGGGGCCATGTACGCCACCGGGGAGGGCGTACCGGAGGACGACTGTCAGGCGGTGCACTGGTACCGGCTGGCGGCCGAGCAGGGAGACGCCACCGCCCAGTACAACCTGGGGGTCATGTACGCCAACGGGGAGGGCGTTTCGGAGGACGACTGTCAGGCGGTGCACTGGTTTCGGCTGGCGGCCGAGCAGGGACACACCAAAGCCCAGGCCGCCTACCAACGTATCCGGTCTGGACGTGCCAGGAAGGACGCCAAGGCCGATGAGTCGTGACCGCCGTGCGAGACCCACGAACGACTTCGCGCGCGCCGCGCAGCCTGTGGGTATGTGGGGAACTGCGCAGCAGCCGTCCACATACCCACAGGGTCAACAACAATAGGAGAATTCAAGATATTCGACCCTGCTCACGCGGTCCTGCAGACCGGCAATTCTAATTGTCGCCGCCGGAAGAAATAGTTGACGCTGACCAGACCTGCCCCCGTCCTCTTCGGTGCCGTCCGGCCGCACGCTCATCCGCACCTCGCTCGCTCCCGCGCGTCGCGCATTCTGGAGCAGTTCGTTGAAGATGTCCTCCAGCGTCCCGGCGAAGAACCGCGTCGCTCGGCGTAGCGCCGCGCCGTCGAACTGCGCCTGTATCGTCCTCACCTGCGCTGCCTCGCCTCCTGTGTCATCTGCGTCTCCATCCTGATCCTCCTCGTTCTTCTCTCACTTGCACTCACTCTTCGGTGAAGCGTACCCACACGTCTCCGCCGTCTACCCGCACCTCCGGGGGCGGGTTGCCCTTGTGTACCCGGATCGTCACCACCGGCGGCGGGCCCGCCAGGGCCTTGGGCCTGCTGGGGGCCGCCGGGGCCAGATTCTCCCCGGCGAGCTCCAATTCGTGTGCATCCGCCTCCTCGTGGTCGAGCATCTGCAGCGCCGGATCCTCCATGGCCCGATTCCTGTTCCACCGGATGTCTGCCATGCGCACCTTGGGCTTGCCCTCGGGCCAGCGAGCCTGGCAGATCTTCAGCGCCATGGCATTGGAAGCCTTGGCCTCAAGCAGAGCCCGGATGATATTGTGCTTGGACTTACGCCGGCCGTCGGCCAACGTTTCGTCGAGGGTGGTGGTCAACTGCTCCTGCAGTTGCTCGAGAGTGATGGTCTTGGCCACGTGTGTTCTCCTATATGGGTCGGTGGATGACAGGGGTTGACGAGCGGCTCGCTCTGGCGCCGCAGGCTCAACCGACCCCCGCGTTCGACCATCGCCAAGCGTTCCTCGCGACTCGGCTCCCCAACCCGCGCAGAAAAAAATCGCGCCCCACCGTCAACTCCCCGATCTTCGCGTGCAGCGCGCGGATCGTCTCCTCGTGCTCCGAACGACCCTTCGCCCGCGGGCCCGAAAACACCTCGTCCAGGCCTTCCACCGCCTGGCGCCTCCAGGCGCTGACCTGGTTCGGATGAACTTGGTGCTTCGCCGCGATCGCCTGAACCGGCTGTTCCCCTCGTAGCGCGGTCTCGCGCCACTCGCTTCTTGAACGCTGCGGTGAATCGCCGCCGTCTGGTCGCCATACCCTTGCCCTCCTGCAGGCTCTCGGTACACCTTGGCGACCTGTCCAAAAATCCGGGACCACCTCAACGGCCCTACATGCCCCACACCGTGATGCGCGCACCACCGGTGGACTCCTCCCGGCGGAACACCTTGTCGTCCCAAGGTTTGCCTTCCGTACGGTCGAAGACGACAAGGTGACCGCAATCGGCGGCGCAGCGGTCCATGTAAGCGCGGGTCTGCTCCAGCCCCTGGCGCAGGGTCCGTTCCAGGGTTCCGTGCAGCAGCTTGCACTCGATCACCGTCCTTCGAGTCCGGTGCGGTTCCCCGTCCGCCGGCCATACGATCAGCAGGTCCGTGCGCATCCGACCCAATCCGTACTCCCGTTCGATCCGCCCGCCGTGGTTGACGATCCGCTGCAAGAACGCCTGCAGCAGGAGCTGCGGCCCGGCCTCCTGGTACTGGAACCGCTCCACCCAGTGCTCCGAGTGCTCCCGGAAGTATTTCTGGAAAGCCTCCAGCAGTTTGGAGACGGCCAGGCCTCCGTCCGCGGCGACATACCAGGCGGGGTCGTGGTGAAGACGCTTCTGGGTCGTGTGGGTGAGGCTCCGGGGAATCACCTCCCGGTAGATCGGGTTGGCGATGGCGACGGCGCCCTCCACGCGCACCAGGCCCAGGTCGCAGACGTATTGCAGGTCGTCCTCCGCGATGGCTTCCGATGGCTCGACCCCGCTCAGCAGCGGTTCCACGACGCGCCGCACGCGCTCCTCCTGGAGTTTGTCCGTGAGCTGGTCCAGATGCGTTTCGCGGCGCACGATGAGCTGCTCTCGGGCGTCGCGGATCGCGCTGGCCGTGACCGACCCGCTTCGGTCCCGTCCGACTTTGCTCTCGAAGCAAGCTTCGTAGGCCAGGGCGTTCACCAACCACGGCTGGCCTCGGGTCAGCGCCCAGACTTCATCCATGGCTTCTTCGGAGAACGCCTGCCCGGTCTCGTCCGTATGCTGCGCGAGCAACGCCCCCACCTCCTCCAGCGAGAAGTCTCCCAAGCGCAGGGACTTGGCCTTGACGTTGAACGCGCTGCCGCCGGCCACGACTGCATTCTCGGCGCTGGATCGGATACGGTAGTCGCGCACGTCGCGCACCCCGCACAGCACCACGCTCTGCGGGAAGTGCGAGGGGCGCTCGCTGTACCCTGCGCGTAGCTGCCGCAGCACGGCCAGCAACGTATCGCCGAGCAGGGAGTCGATCTCGTCGATCAGCAGCACCAGGGGGGTCGGGTCGGCCTCGGACCACAGCCCCAGCACGCCCCGGAGTGCGCCGCTCGGCCCGGCTTTCTCCAGGATGCCGGGCCAGAGGTCCGCCAGCGATTCGTCGCCCAGGGTCGTGCGCGCCTGGATGGCCAGTTCGTAAAGTATGGCGCGCATCGCCTCATCCACGTTCTCGCGCGCCGCCTGGCCGGCTTCGACGTTCGCGTAGACGCAGCGGAACCTCCCCTCGGCGCCGCCGTTCAGCAGGTTCCGCAACGCCAGGAGCACCGTGGTCTTGCCTGTCTGCCGGGGCGCGTGCAGGACGAAATACTTCCGCTGCCGGATCAGGGACAGGACCTCGTCGCGGTCGAAACGCGTCAGCGGGGGGACATGGTAGTGGATGTCCGGGCTGATGGGTCCGGCGGTGTTGAAGAAGCGCATGGAAGTCAGTGTCGCACAACCCGACGCCGAAGCCCGTTCCCTCCGGAGCGCTTCGCATTCCACTCCTGCTTCGCGTCGGCGGAAGACGGGAGTGGTTGACGTTCGGGTGCAGGACAGCACCGGCCACGGTCGCGTGGACTTGGCGGTGGTCTTCGAGGAGAGCGCCAAAATCGACGACGACCGAAGGATAATGCGTCGAATCAAGACGATACGCTGACCGGTGGTCATCAAGGAAGGCCGGGAACGAATTTGCCCTGCATGGCTCGGCGGTGAAGGCAGTATCCCGGACGGGAACGGGGGTAGAACAGGGCTGAAACTTCCCGCGAAATCCGGATATCCTCCGAGCGAGAGAACCGCGGCCATCGTTTCCCGGTGGCCGCATCACGACCTTTCCGGTTGGCTTGGTGGCTGTTTCACGCTCTCCGGCGACCCGCCGAAGTCGATCGCCGATCGTATCCGCGACCGTGCCGAGCTTTGTGCGTAGTCAGGTACGACTCGAAATCGCCCATGCTCGACACTTCCGCATTGGCCGACATCAGAGCGCACGTCCGGGAGCGCCTCGGGTAGGACTCGTGCGTTCCGGATGAACTCCGATCAACGGCCGCCGCTTCGCCCGGGCCGGCGGGGGCGGCAGCGAGAGCGATTCGGTTGGCCGCCGAACGGCCCTCTTCGAGGCAGACGGGGCGGGAACGTTGCTTCGAGGCGGTAGTATTCGAACCTCCATGGCCACGCCGCGTTCCCCGGTCGGCATCGCGCTCGGCGGTCTCGTCGCTCTCGCGGCAGGGATGGGGATCGGGCGGTTCGTCTACACGCCGATCCTGCCGTTCATGGCCGAGGGCCTCGGCCTGACCCCGGCCGACGGCGGCTTGGTCGCGTCCGCCAATTTTCTCGGCTACCTGCTCGGCGCCCTCGCGGCCGCGCGGGTGCGGCTGCCGGGTGGGCGCCGGTCCTGGCTTCTCGGCGCGCTGGCGCTGAGCGCGGCGACCACCGCGGCGATGGGGTTGACGACGGCGATGCTCGCGTTCATGGCGCTTCGCTTCGCCGGCGGGACGGCCAGCGCCTTCGTCATCGTGCTCTCCGCGGCGCTCGTCTTCGACCGGCTCGTCGCCACGCGGCGGCCCGGGCTGTCCTGGATACCCTTTGCCGGGGTCGGCGTCGGAATCGCGGTCTCGGCCGTGCTCGTGTCCGGTATCGCCGCGAAGGGCGCCGAATGGCAGACGCTGTGGCTGGCGAGCGGGGGACTCGCGCTGCTCGGGCTGGTCGGGTGCGCGCGGCTCGTCTCCGAGACGCCAACCTCGGAACGGACGGCTCCACCGAGCAACGCCCGGGACGCCGGCCGTGGCCTTCCCGCCCTTGTCACCGCCTATGGGCTGTTCGGATTCGGCTACGTGATCACCGCGACCTTCATCTCGCAACTGGTCAGGACGACGCCGGAGGTCGCCGTCCTGGAGGGAGTGGTCTGGCTGGTCGTCGGGCTGGCCGCGGTGCCGTCGGTGGCCCTTTGGGTGTGGCTCGATCGGCGGCTCGGAAACGGCAGGGCGCTCTCCATCGCCTGCCTTGTCGAGGGAGCCGGCATCGCTGTGAGCGCGTTCGAAACCAGCGCCGCCGCGGTGCTGGTGGCCGCCGTCGTGCTCGGCGGCACGTTCATGGGCATCACCGCCTTGGGGCTCATCACGGCCCGGCGGCTGAGTACCCGCGACCCGACCCGTATCCTCGCCCTGATGACGGCTTCGTTCGGCCTCGGCCAGATGGTCGGCCCCACCTTCGCCGGCTACGCCTACCGCATCGGAGACAGCTTCCAGGTGCCGTCCCTCACCGCCGCGGCCGCGCTCCTGGCCGCCGCGGCGCTCACCTTCCGGCTGCGCTCCTGAGCGCGTCCGGGCGGCTTCGCCCCCCACATCCCCGTCCGCGCTTCCGCCCGCCCGCGCCCCCGTCCGCGCTCCCGCCCGCCCGCGCCTCCGTCCGTCCCCCGCTTCCCCGCTGCGTTCACCGTCAACCGAAGTCGATGCGGTGCGCCGCGAGGGCGTCCGGGTCGAGCTCGAGGCCGAGCCCGGGTCCGTCCGGGGCGAGTACGAATCCGTCCTCGTCGAGCTCGAGGCCTTCCTGAACGCCGATGTCGAGCCCGCCCGCCGGAACCGGCAGCTCGAAGAAGTCGCCGTTGGAGATGGAAAGGGCGACCTGAAGGTTCGCGGCCTGCCCGAGGGCGGAGCCGAAGCTGTGCCCCTCGCACCGGAGCCCGAGGGAGGCGGCGAGCTCCGCGAGCGCGCGCAACTCCGTGATCCCGTTCCGCGCCGCGTCCATGCGCACGATGTCGAAGGCCCCGGACGCGGCCGGCCGGCCGTAGTCGCGGGCCGTGAACCGCACCGAGTCCGCCCCCGCGATGGGGGTTTCGAGCCGGCGCCGGAGCTCCCTCCAGCCTTCCAGGTCCTCGTCCGAGAGCGGATCCTCGAACCAGCGGAAATCGAGATCGTCCAGCACGAAACCGAGGGAACGGGCCGAGTGCCGGTCGTACAGGGCCATCGCGTCCAGCATGAGGTCCGCGTCGTCCCCGGCTGCCCGCCGGGCCGCCCGGCACACCGCGACATCGGTCTCGAGGTCGCCGCAGACGTGGAGCTTGATGGCTCGGAACCCCGCGTCCAGCAGCTCCTCGACCATTGCCTCGCAGTCCTCCGGGGTATCGACCGGCGGGGCGCTCGCGCAGCCCCGGATGCGGTCGCGACGCCGGCCGAGCATGTCCGCGATGGACAGGTCCTCGGAGCGCGCGGCGAGGTCCCAGAGCGCCACGTCGACGAGCCCGATGACCGGGAGCGGAAGGCCGACCCGGAACGCGCGCCAGAGCGGCGCCAGGATGCGCGGCCGGTCGAGCGGGTCCGAACCCTCGAGGAGCGGTGCGGCTGCCTCCTCGAGGGCGGCGACCACCGCGCGGACCGGGAGCTCGGCGGTCCAGGCGAGCGCCGTGCCCTGCTGTCCGTCGTCTCCCTCCAGGGACAGCATCACTGCCTCCACGTCCATGGCCCGCCTGCCTCCCCACCGGAAGTCGCGACCGAGGTCGTAGGCTTCAACCGTCACGTCGGTGATCTGCACGGACGTTCCTCCCTTGTTGCCGGCTTCGCGTCGTTCGGACCGATCTCCCGGCTCCTCCGGACGATCGAGCCGGGACTCGCAAGCCGGGACCCGGCGGAGGATCCGACGCGCGCGAGCCGCGATTCTAGCCCGGAAATCTCACTCGTTTTCTGCCGCGGACACCGATCCCAGGGCTCGTTTTTCGTCCGGCGACGGGCGAACCGGGCCTGTTCGGCGGGCCATCGGGGAGCGCATTTCGTCGTCCGCGTGTCGGTTCGGCCTCATGAAGCCGCCCTCGGCTCGCGCGGGCGCCCGATCCGCACCCGCGGCCAGCACTCGGTCACGACAAAAAATGGTCCTGCATGAGGGCGGGGCTCCGCGCTTGGCCAGGAGGATCGGGGTTATGCTTCGGGGCGCCGGCTCCGAGGTGTCGAGGACGGGGCTCGGGGCGATCCGTTCGAGGAGGAAAACCATGACCGATGCGCCGCTCTCCGGGCTCACCGTGGTCGATCTCACCCAGTTCGAGGCGGGGCCGTCCTGCACCGAGGCGCTGGCATGGCACGGCGCGGACGTCATCAAGGTCGAGGAGCCCCGGCGCGGGGATCCGGGGCGGCTCTCGATCTCCGAACGGCCCGACATGGACTCGCTCTACTTCATCCTCCTCAACGCGAACAAGCGCTCCGTCACCTGCAACCTCAAGTCCGATGCGGGCAAGGATCTCCTCCGCCGGCTCATCGGGCGGGCGGACGTGGTGGTGGAGAACTTCGCGCCGGGGACGATCGAGAAGCTCGGGTTCGGGTGGGAGGAGATCCACGCCATCAACCCGCGCTGCATCTTCGCCCAGGTCAAGGGGTTCGCGGAGGACGGCCCGCACGCGAGCTTCCGCTCGTTCGACATGATCGCGCAGGCGACGGGCGGGGTGATGAGCATCACCGGCGAACCGGACGGCCAGCCGATCCGGCCCGGGGCGACCATCGGCGACACCGGGACCGGGCTGCACCTCGCGGTGTCGGTCCTCGCGGCGGTCATCCAGCGCTCGCGCACCGGCCGCGGGCAGCGCGTGCAGGTGGCGATGCAGGATGCGATGCTCAACTTCTGCCGCGTCACCTTCTCGCGCCAGCAGTTGATCGAGCATGCCGCTCCCCGGCTCGGAAACCGGGCCGCGACCGGGGCGCCGGGGGGCATATTCCCCTGCAAGGGCGGGGGGTCGAACGACTACTGCTACATCTTCGTGCAGCGCGACATCGACGCGCACTGGCGGCGTTTCTGCGCCGCGATCGGGCGCGAGGACCTGCTCGAGGATCCCCGCTTCGCGGACGGCTACCAGCGGATGGCGCACCGCGAGGAGCTGGAGGCGGAGGTCACCGCCTGGACCCGGGAACACACCAAGCAGGAGGTGATGGACACCGTCGGGGGGGCCGGGGTGCCGGCCGGAGCGGTGAACGACATCAAGGAGCTCCTCGAGAGCGAAGACATGCGTCGGCGGGACATCGTGTCGACGATCCGGCACCGGGAGCGCGGAGAGGTCGCGGTGCCGGGTTGGCCGGTGCGGATGTCCGGGAATCCGGTCCGCACCGAGGTGGCGCCGCTCCTCGGCGAGCACAACGAGGAGGTGTATGCCGAGCTGCTCGGGCTCGGCTCCGAGGAGGTCGGCCGGTTGCGGGAGGAGGGCGCCATCTGAGGCGAACCGGCCGGCAGGACGAACCCGTCGTCGGGACGACCGGTGCCACCATCGCGGAAGCCGCCGGTCGCCGGTCGCGGCAATGGCGGACGTTGCGGTCCCGGTTGGAAGATAGGGAAGGGCGCGAGACATGAAGATCACGGCGCTCGAGACGGTACGGCTCGACGAGTTCCCGAACGTGCTCTGGGTGCGGGTGCACACCGACGAGGGGCTCGTGGGCCTCGGGGAGACGTTCTTCGGGGCGCGGGCGGTCGAAGCGTATCTCCACGAGTCGGCGGCGATGACCGTGCTCGGCCGCGATCCGTTCTCAATCGAACGCATCGGCCGGGACCTCACCCCCTACGTCGGCTTCACCGGCACGGGGGTCGAGGCGCGCGGCCGGTCGGCGGTGGACATCGCGCTCTGGGACCTCTTCGGGAAGGCCACCGACCAGCCGGTCTATCAGTTGCTGGGCGGGCTCTCGCACGAGCGGATCCGCACCTACAACACCTGCGCGGGCTACCGCTACGTCCGAAGCCGCCCTGACTGGGGGACGGACGATTGGGGCCTCGAAGGGGAGGCGGAAGGCCCCTACGAGGACCTCGACGCCTTCCTCCACCGGGCCGACGAGCTGGCCCACAGCCTGCTCGAGCAGGGCATCACGGGCATGAAGATCTGGCCCTTCGACCACGCCGCGGTGGAGTCGGACGGCTACCACATCTCCGGCCGCGACCTCGACCGTGCCCTCGAGCCGTTTCGGAAGATCCGCCGCGCGGTCGGGGATCGGATGGACGTCATGGTGGAGTTGCACTCGCTCTGGCGGCATCCCGCCGCGGTCCGGATCGCGGCCGCCCTCGAGCCCTTCGACCCCTTCTGGTACGAGGACCCGATCCGCATGGACAGCCTCGCCGCCCTGTCGGACTATGCCGCGAAGACCCGCGTCCCGATCTGCGTGAGCGAGACCCTCGGCGGAAAGTGGGCGTTCCGCGACCTGCTGGAGACCGGGGCGTGCGGCATCGTCATGCCGGACGTCTCGTGGTGCGGCGGGCTCACCGAGGCGCGGAAGATCGCGGCCCTCGCGGACACCTACCATCGCCCGGTCGCGCCCCACGACTGCTCGGGGCCGGTCGCGTTCATGGCCTGCGTGCACCTCTCGCTCAGCGTGCCGAACGCCCTCGTGCAGGAGTCGGTGCGGTCGTTCTACACCGGGTGGTACCGGGAGCTGGTGACGGCGACCCCGGTCATCGAGAACGGCTGGATCCTGCCCCCCGAGGGTGCGGGGCTCGGGACCGAATTGCTCCCCGGCCTCGACCGGCGAAAGGATGCGCACGTCGCGATGAGCCGCCTCTAGGAGCCTGCGGCGCAGGCTCGCGGCTCGAGGGCTCCCACGTCACCCGGGAGGCGGCGGCCGGCCGTTTCGCCCCTCCATTCGCTCACGGCGGCCAATCTGGGCTAGCATGGTGCCGTGCAGCCTCCCAACAGACGAGGGCCGCGCCCTTGAGGCTGCGACGCGACCGGCGCCGCCCCGAGGAGGAGCAACCATGAAGCGCTGTTTCATACAAGCGGCGGCGGCCGCGGCAGCCGCCGTACTGGCGACCCCCGCCCTCGCCGCCGACGTGCTGCCGGGTGCGACGGTGGCCGAGCGCGCCCTCAATGGCGCCAAGGAGTACATCGAGAAGCACGGCCTCGAGAACCCGAAGCTCACGATGCTGCTGAGCTCGCTCTACCGGAACTCGATGCCCGACTTCACCCGCGAGTGGACGGAGCTCACCGGGGTCGAGATCGAGAACGTCCCACTCGGATATACCGACATTCCGGCCAAGGTCATGCAGGAGGCCACCGCCAAGACCGGCGTCTACGACATCTTCAACGACTTCCCCTACACGATGCCCGACGCGGTCGGCGCGGGGGTGGTGGTCCCGCTCGACGAGTACGCGGCGCGGGGCCAGCCGGACTTCTCCGGGACGGCGCCCGGACTCCGGTTCCAGCAGTACTACCAGGGCAATCTTTACAACATGGTCCTCGACGGAGACCACATCATCCTGGTGCTGCGCAACGACCTCCTCGAGAACCCGGCGGTGCAGGAGGACTATCGGGCGAAGTTCGGCAAGGACCCGGGCTGTCCCGAGACCATGGCCGAATGGGAAGAGATGGCCGCCTACTTCCACACCGAGGCGGGCCAGACGCGCTGGGGCATGACGTTCGACAAGCCGCTCTACGGGGCGGTGGCCTATCGCTCGATCAACTTCTCTTACCGGCATTACCCGGCATATCACGGCGGACTCCTGTTCGACGCGGACATGAACCCGACCATCAATACCCCGAACGGGGTCCGGGCCATCGAGCAGTTCGCGTCCATCGTCCGGTACATGCCGCCCGACGTCCAGGGCTGGGGAACGCCGCAGATCTATCCCTTCTGGCGCACGGGTAACGCATTCTCCGCCATGTCCTTTCCGTCCATCGTGGGGAACGCGAACAGCAGCCCGGACAGCGTCATCAAGGGCAAGCAGCTCGCGTGCACCATCCCCAAGGTCGACGTCGGCGGCGGCAAGATGGTGAGCCGGGCGCCGCAGGCGGCGGGCACCGGGTACATGGTGAGCCGCTACGGCAAGCACCCCGAGCTCGCGTACTACTTCGTCCAGTGGTTCACGAGCGAGAGCGTGGGCGACCGCGCCATCGCCCATCCCAAGGGCTTCTGGGATCCCTTCCGCGAATCCAACCTGACCAACGAGGGCATCATCGCGAGATTCGGAAGACAGTTCCTCGACACCACGATGGAGAACTCGAAGAATGCGGTCTCACTGCTGCTCCTCGAGGGCAACTACGAGTACTTCAACATCCTCGACAAGCACTTGGCCAGCGTGATGAACGGAAACATCACCGCCGAGGAGGCGGCGGCGCTCATCGAGGAAGGGTGGAACGACGTCACGGAAGACATCGGCCGCGACTATCAGGTCGCCGCCTGGCGATCCGGGGTCGAGAGCGGCATCTACCTCGACAAGTTCGAGTAAGGGGTCGACCCCCGGGGTGCCGGCCGTGTCCGGACCCTGCGCGGACGTGCGCGGAGAAGGCGGATGCGCGCTTCGGGTGGACCGGATGGGACGGACGGGACGTGCGGGTCGGGTCTTCGGCCCGCACGAGCCGTTTCGTCTCCGTCTTCGTCTCCCCGGGTCGAGTTCTGATGGCGGAATCCGGGCAACCGGCGTCGGCTGACGCGACGGCCCGCGCGCCCGCGCGGCGCCCGGCCGGCCGCCGGCTGGTCGCCTGGCTGTCTCAGGAGCGGGTGTTTCGCCTCATCCCGTTCATCGCGGTCGAGACGGTCTTCATTCTCGTCATCATCATCCCCTTCATCCTCACCATCTACATCAGCCTGCTGCGCTGGCGCGCGAACCGGCCCTTCGAGCAGGCCTACTTCAGCGGATTCCTCAACTACGAGCGGGTGCTCGGCAAGGACGAGTTCTGGATGGCGCTCGGGCGCACCTTCTACTTCGCGGGTGCGGCGGTGATCCTCGAGCTGTTGATCGGCTTCGTCCTCGCCTTTCTCCTGCACCGGCACTTCCGGGGGCGGCGCCTCTACATCACGATCTTCCTCGCCCCGATGATGGTGGTGCCGGTCGTCGTCGGCTACAACTTCTCGATGATCTACGTCGACAGTGGCCCGCTCAACGAGATCCTCGCTCCGTTCCTGGAGCCTTTCGGCATCGACCCACGCATCCGGTGGTTGTCCCATCCGGCCGCCGCGCAGTGGGCGATAATCCTCGCCGACGTATGGCAGTGGACCTCGCTCACCTTTCTCATCTTCCTGTCCGGCTTCGCCGCCCTGCCGCAGCAGCTCGTCGACGCGGCGCGCGTGCTCGGGGCGAGCCCCGCGCAGATCTTCTGGCGGGTGCAGCTCCCCCTCCTCAAGCCCGCCATCGTCATCGCGGTGGTGATCCGGTCGATGGAGGCGCTCAAGATGTTCGACCCGGTGGTGCTGCTCACCTTCGGCGGGCCCGGGATCTCCACCCAGACCATCGCTTACTACCTGTGGCAGGAGGTGTGGGTGTTCAACAAGTACAGCTACGGTGCGGCGGCCTCGATTCTGCTGCTCATCTTCTTCTCGATGTTCATTTTCTTCGGGATCTGGCTGCTCGTGCGCCAGCGCGGATCCGTGCGACGGGTGGACGTGTGAGGGACGAGATGGAGCGGGGAGCGGTGTCGACGGTGGCGATGGCCGGGAGGCCCGGGTGATGGCGACCGCGCGGGGCCGGCGGCTCAGGCGCCACCGGCGGGCATGGGTCCGGCACGCCATCCTGATCGCGTGGACCCTGTTCATCGTGTTTCCGCTCTACTGGATGGTCTCGACCTCGTTCAAGGATGCCGGGGAGTGGGTTTCCTGGCCGCCCCACTGGTATCCCCACGAATTCACCATCCACAACTACCGGCAGATCTTCACGTTCAGCGCCCTCGGGGAGGAGCTGAGCCGCGACGCGACGGAGCAGGCGTTCAGCATCTGGAAGGCGCTCGGCGACTCGCTGCTCATCTGCAGCGTCGCGTCCTTTATCGCGCTCGTGCTCGGGGTGTTCCTCGCCTACGCGATCTCGCGGTTCGCGGTCGGGGGGAGCAAGTTCCGACACATCATTCTCACCATCCGGATGGTGCCCCCCATCGTGATTGCGATCCCGATCCTGATGTACTACGCGATCATGATCCCGTTCACCACGGAAGCGCTGTTCGGGGCCCGGTTCACGTTGTTCGACACCTATTTCGGGCTCGGATCACTCTATGTGGCCACCACCCTGCCGTTCGTCATCTGGATGATGCTGAGCTTCATCGACGAGGTGCCCTACACCCTGGAGCACGCGGCGCGGATGATGGGGGCGGGCCGGATCCATACCCTGCGCCGGGTGGTCCTGCCCCTCGTGGCCTCGGGGCTGGTGGTGACCTATCTCTTCGTGTTCATACTGAACTGGAGCGAGTTTCTCCTCGCCCTCACCCTCACCCACCCCGAGGTGACCACGCTTCCGGTCCTCCTCAACAAGTTCCAGAGCGCCTCGGAGGGTCGGCTCTACGGGCCGCAGGCGGCCATCGGGACGGTGATCACCATCCCCGTCGTGGTCCTCGGGGTGTTGATCCAGAAGCACCTCATCAAGGGCTTCAGCTTCGGGATGATCCGGAAGTGAGGACGTTGGCGGCGAGCCGGGTACCGGCGGCCGGCCGGGGCGCGTCCCCGGCGGATGCTCCGGGCTTCGTGGACGGCGCGCGGGCGGTGGTGAGCCCGCCCCGGGGGGACGACGCGGGCCGTCTCGCGGGCGGGCGGCGGGGCGAGCCTGTCTCCAGAGGCACGGTGGCCGACGGGGGTGCGGGCGATGCGGTCGGCAGGGGCGATGCGGGCGGCGGCGGGGGTCGCGGGGAGCTCGCCGCCCCGGAGACGGAGACGGGGGCGGGTCTCGGCGAGGAGCGGCGGGCGGGAGAGATGCGGTGGCGGAAATAGTTCTGCGCGACCTCGTGAAGCGCTTCGGGCCCACCGTAGCGGTGGCCGGTGTCAACCTCCGGATCGCGGACGGAGAGTTCCTCATCATGGTGGGGCCCTCCGGCTGCGGCAAGACGACGACCCTCAACATGATCTCCGGCCTCGAGACCCCCACCGCGGGCGAGATCGTCATCGGCGATCAGGTGGTGAACGAGCTCGAGCCCGGCGAGCGCGGTCTCGGCATGGTGTTCCAGGACCTGGCCCTGTTCCCCCACATGACGGTGTTCGAGAACATCGCGTTCGGGCTCCGGGTCAGGAAGGCGGACAACTCGGAGGTGGAGCGCCGGGTGAGGGCGGCGGCGGAGGCGATGCACATCGGCGCGCTGCTCGACAAGCGTCCGAACGAGTGCTCCGGGGGCGAGGCGCAGCGGGTCGCCCTGGCCCGGACCATCGTCAACGATCCGTCCGTGTTCCTCATGGACGAGCCCCTCTCGAGCCTCGACGCCAAGCTCCGCCTCGACATGCGAACGGAGCTCAAGCACCTCCACCACCGGCTGCGGGCGACGTTCGTCTACGTCACCCACGACCAGGCGGAGGCGATGACCATGGCTGACCGCATCGTGGTGATGCAGGGCGGGCGGATCGAGCAGGTGGGAGCGCCCCTCGAGATCTACCGCCGCCCCGCCACCCGGTTCGTGGCCGGGTTCTTCGGGATCCCGACGATGAACTTCCTCGAAGGCGAGGTCGTGGCCGGAGCGGGAGACGGCCCCGAGTTCCGCTCCGCGCGGGTGGTGCAGCCGCTCGCCGCCTCGACCGCGCCGGAGGCGGGGGGCGGCGCGGGGGGCGGCGCCGCGACCCTCGGGGTGCGGGCCGAGCACGTCCGGGTCGCCCCGAGCGGCGACGGAGGCGGCCGGGTCACCCTGACCGAACCCCTCGGCGACGAGACGCTGGTCTTCTTCGAGTTCGGCGGCCCCGCGCCGCTCGTCGCCAAGGTCGACCCCGACTCCCCGCTCGGTCCCGGCGACCCGGTGGCATTCGACTTCGACCGCGACTGGTGCCACCTGTTCGACTCCGCGAGCGGCGCCCGCCTCAACTGAGGGGTGGCTTTCCCTGTTTGCCGATGGCGGCTTCGGCGGAATCTTCGAGCCCGACGCGGCTCATCGCGTTGCTGATCGACGGCGACAACGCGCAGCCGTCGCTCATCGAGGAGGTGCTGGCGGAGACGGCGAAGCATGGGTCCATCGCGGTCCGGCGCATCTACGGCGACTGGACGAAGCCCGAGATGTCGGGGTGGAAGAACTCGCTGCACACCTACGCGGTGCAGCCGATACAGCAGTTCCGCTACACCACCGGGAAGAACGCGACGGACAGCGCTCTCATCATCGAAGCGATGGACCTCCTGCACTCGGATACGGTCGGCGGCTTCTGCATCGTGTCGAGCGACAGCGACTACACGCGCCTCGCGACGAGGATCCGCGAGCAGGGGCTGTTCGTGATGGGGATCGGCCGATCGGGAACGCCGAAATCGTTCGTCAACGCCTGCGAGATGTTCGTGTACACGGAGAATCTCGTTCCGGAGGACAAGCCGAAGTCCGCCCGCAAGAGACCGGCCGGCGACGGCGATTGGACCCGGACCGTCGCGCAGGCAACGGAGATGGCCATCCAGGACGACGGCTGGGCGATTCTGGGAGAAGTGGGACAGCACGTGCGGCAGCTCGACCCCGCCTTCGACCCCCGGAGCTTCGGCCACAAGCAGCTCTCCCTGCTCGTCAAGTCCCGCCCGGACCTCTTCAAGACCCGGGAATCGAAGACCAAGAACGGCCCCTCGAAGATCTACGTCAAGCCGGCCGGCTGACCACCGCCTCCATCCGGGGAGGAACGGGCACCGAGTCTCGGTCACTCCGGATTCGCGGTTGCCTTCCGGGGTTCTCCATGAGCGGGGCAGTTCGACACCGGAAAACTCGCCGAGCCGGTCATTGGTAATTTATGCTCCGGAATGTGGTCACAAAATCAGCGGGCAGGAGTCATGGCTTCAATCGGCGTCATCAGCGCGCGCGACCTCAGGCAGCGCTCAGGCGAGCTCTTCAAGGACGCGGAGGAAGGACGTCTCGTGCTCATCACGAAGCACGGGCGACCCTCGATCCTGGCCGTACCCTTCGACGACCGGCTGCTCGAGCTGGGCGTTCATCGCGCTCTCGCGCTGCACCTCTTCGAGAGGAGTCACGCCACCCTGACGCGGGCTGCGAAGGTCGCGGGCGTGACCCCGGAGGAATTCGTGGGCCTGCTCGGCAGAGCGGGGATCCCAGCCGTAGATTACCCGCCCGAGGAGCTTGACGAGGAGCTCGGTGCGGCCTCATGACCCGGCCGGTGGTGGCGGACACCGGGCCTCTCATTGCCTTGGCGAGGGTCGCGCGGCTGGAACTGTTGCGACGGCTGTACGAGCGGATCGTCGTACCGCCGGCCGTTCACGTCGAGCTCGCGGTTGATTCCGATCGGCCGGGTGCAAGAGTCCTCTCCGGCGCGTTCGACGCGGGGTGGCTCACCGTTGAATCCGTTACGGATCCGGCCCTGGCCAGGGAATTGGCACGACTCCTTGATCCCGGAGAGGCGGAAGCGATCGCACTCGCGGAACAGGAGGACGCCTGCTTTCTCCTCGTCGACGACGCGAGGGGAAGGCGGATAGCCCGTTCGCGCGAGCTGTCCGTCGTCGGAGTCGCCGGCATCCTCCTTGTTGCCAAGTCCCAAGGGGAGCTCGCCACAGTCCGGCCCACTCTCGACGCGCTGGCGAAGACTGGATACCGTCTGTCCCCCCGTCTCATTGCCGGAGTCCTCGCCAGGGCGGGCGAGTAACCCTGTTCCCATTCCCGTCAGAGGGTCGGGAAACGTATCGCGCGGCGCGCCAGCGCGGCGGATCAGGGGCGCCAGTCGAAGAAGTTGCCGAGCAGGCGGAGGCCGGGACGCTGGCTCTTCTCCGGATGGAACTGGACCGCGAACAGGTTGCCGGCGGCGATGGCGGCGGTGAAGCGAACCGCATAGTCCGTGCGGCCGGCGACGAGGCGCGGGTCGGCGGGCGCCACGTAGTAGCTGTGGACGAAGTAGAATCGCTCTCCGTCCTCGATGCCTCGCCAGAGCGGGTGCGGTGCCGCCTGCCAGACCTGATTCCAGCCCATGTGCGGGACCTTGAGCCGGCTCGAGGTGGTGGGGTCGCGGGGCGGAAAGCGGGTGACCCGGCCGCGAAAGGCCGCGAGACCCCGCGTGCCGCCGTTCTCCTCGCTCTCCTCCATCAGGGCCTGGAGGCCGATGCAGATGCCGAGGAAGGGCTTTTCGCGAATCGCGTCGCGCACGCACGCTTCGAGGCCGTGCGCGGCGAGCTGCGCCATGCAGTCCCCGATTGCGCCCTGGCCGGGGAAGATGATTCGGTCCGCCGCGGCGATGCGCTCCGGATCGGCGGTGACGAGCGCGTCGACCGACTCGCCGCCGACGTACCGCACGGCCTTCTCGACGGAACGAAGGTTGCCCATTCCGAAATCGACGATCGCGACCCGCTGCACGGCTAGCGCTCCGGTACCGCCGGAACGAGCCACGGCCGCCGCGGCTCCGCCACGCCACCCGTTTCCGCGGCGCGATCCCGGATCGCGGTTCGGCGCGCCGCCTCCCGTCCGGCCGCCGTTTCCGTCTGCCTTTCCACGGCGGGATTCATTTGGCGCTTGTATCCATAGCTTGACAGCCCTCGACAGCCCTCGCACCGGCCCCCTGTTGTCGGATTACGCTGAGCGAATCCGACCTGCGAAGGACCGGCAGCCCCCCGCTTCCGCGGGGACAGGCCCCTGGCAGGTCGGGTCAGCCGAAGGCGTAACCCGACGACACACGGCGTGGTGCAGGCTGCGCACCGTCTCCAGCCAAGGGTACAAGCCCCATTCATTTCAACACTCCGGCTGAGCGCGCTTGACACGGGCGAGGCTCTTCCGGAACCGGAATGACTATCGGCCCAGCCCGAGCCGAGGCTGCCGATCAGAGCACGCCCTTCGTGGAGGGGACCGTGTCCGGATGGCGCTCGTCGCGGGCCGCGGCCATGCGGAGCGCCCGCCCGAAGGCCTTGAACATCGTTTCCGCGACGTGGTGGGCGTTGCGTCCCTCGAGGTTGTCGATGTGCAGCGTCGCCCGCGCCGAGTTGACGAACCCCTGAAAGAATTCCCGCACCAGGTCCACGTCGAAGTCGCCGATCCGGGGACGGGAGAAGTCCACCCGGTAGTGAAGCCCGGGCCGGCCGGAGAAGTCGATGACCACCCGCGAGAGCGCCTCGTCGAGGGGGACGTGGGCGTGCCCGTAGCGCACGATGCCGCGCTTGTCCCCGAGCGCTTCCGCGACCGCCGCCCCGAGGACGATGCCGACGTCCTCGACGGTGTGGTGGGCGTCGATCTCGAGGTCCCCCTCCGCCCGGACCTCGAGGTCCACGAGCCCGTGGCGCGCCACCTGGTCCAGCATGTGCTCGAGGAACGGTATCCCGGTGGCGATGTCGGCCTCGCCGGTGCCGTCGAGGTCGACCGCG
The DNA here is from genome assembly GCA_965214795.1 of Gammaproteobacteria bacterium. Classification (GTDB taxonomy): domain Bacteria; phylum Pseudomonadota; class Gammaproteobacteria; order HK1; family HK1; genus JAJDXW01. Next base: position 1,119,539 of record OZ243976.1, read on the forward strand.
ATCTCGATCCGGGTCTCCTTCGTGTCGCGCTGGATGGTGGCGCTTCGGTGCTGCATGGCGAATTCCGCACGGTCGGGCGGCCCTTCGTGCCGGGGGAATCCCGCCGCCCGGCCGAGAAGGTGCAAACGGGCCGGCGGAGAGGACGAGAGGACGGGACGGGCCGCAAGGCCGATAGGTTACCCGACCGTGCGGCCGGGCTGCCATGCACCGCCTTGTCCAAAGGCAGTTCTCATTTTAGCGCCTGACTTCACCCCGAGCCGCAAGCCGTCTTCTCCTGGCGACTCGATCCGGGGCCGATCGGGGGCAGATCGACGGTCGTGCCGGTCCGGCAGCAGGATCCGACGAGCAAAATGAGAACTGCTGCTTGTCCAATGACACATGAGCCCGAAGGGGGGCGTGATTCCAACGTGAGGTGAGCCTGACGGGTGTGAAGCGGGGCATCATCGGGAGAGGATCGGGATGCTCGGACCCACCGAGTGCGGACCGTGGACGAGGTCCGCTCCTTCCTTTCTGGCGGCCAGCCGGCCGACATGGAACAATCCGCGCCCATGGAGGATACAAGCCAAGCACCCGCGGCCGGGCGGCGGGTGGGACTCTTCGTCACCTGCCTCGTCGACCTCTACCGGCCCTCCACCGGCTTCGCGGCGGTGCGCTTGCTCGAAACGGCCGGCTGTGAGGTGGAGGTGCCCCCGGGGCAGACCTGTTGCGGCCAGCCCGCATTCAACAGCGGCGACGAGGAGACGACCCGAGCGATCGCCCGCTCGGTCATCGAGCGATTCGAGGGCTTCGACTACCTGGTCGCGCCATCCGGGTCGTGCGCGGGCATGATCCGGCGCCATCTCCCCGATCTGTTCCGGCACGATGCCGGGTGGCGGGAACGGGCCGAGCGGCTCTCCGCCCGCACCTTCGAGCTCACGAGCTTCCTCGTGGATGTCTGCGGCGCGGCGGCGGTCGAGCGCATCCGGGGCGCGCAAGCCCCGAGCGGGGTCCGCCGGGTGACCTACCACGATTCGTGCTCGGGCCTTCGCGAGCTGGGCGTCCGGGAGCAGCCGCGGCGTCTCCTTGCCGGGGTTGCCGGGCTCGATCTCGTCGAGATGGCCGACGCGCAGGTGTGCTGCGGCTTCGGGGGGACCTTCTGCGTCAAGTATCCGGGGATCTCCGGGCGGATGGTCAGCGAGAAGGTCGAGAACATCGCCGCCGCGAGGGCGGATGCGGTGCTCGCGGGCGACATCGGCTGCCTCCTCAACATCGCGGGGCGAATGGGTCGGGAGGGCCGGTCCGGGCGGGTGTTCCACGTCGCCGAGGTGCTCGCGGGGGCGGCGGATCGGGGGATCGGCGAGCCGGCGGCCGGCGCGCCCGGCGCGAGCGCCAACGGCGGCCGGTCCGTCCGTGGCTGAGCCACGGGCGAGGTGAGGAGCGGTGGTCCCCGAGTCGCACCGTTTTCCGAAGCGGGCCGGGCAGGCGCTCGCCGACGAGGGTCTCCGCCTCGCCCTCGATCGCGCCCGCCGGGGCTTCATCGGCAACCGGCGCAAGGCGGTCGATGCCCTGCCGGAGTTCCAGGCCCTGCGCGAGGCCGCGCGCCGCATCAAGGAGCATACCCTCTCGAACCTCGATCTCTACCTGGAGCGGTTCGAGTCGCGTGTCGTCGCCTCGGGCGGGCGGGTGCACTGGGCCGCGGACGGCTCCGAGGCGCGGGCCCGCATCATCGACATCTGTCGCAAGGCGAACGCCCGCACCGTCACCAAGGGCAAGTCCATGGTGGGGGAAGAAGTCGCCCTCAACGAGGCGCTCGAGGAAGCGGACCTCGAAGTCGTCGAGACGGACCTCGGCGAGTACATCATTCAGCTCGCGGACGAGACCCCGAGCCACATCGTGGCTCCCGCCATCCACAAGACCCGCGAGCAAATCCGCGAGCTCTTCGCGAAGCACCACGCCCCGCTCGGCCTCGGGGCGCCCGGCCTCGGGCACGCGGAGCTGGTCGCGCGGGCGCGCGAAGTGCTCCGGCGCGACTTTCTCCGCGCCGACGTCGGGATCACGGGGGCGAACTTCCTCATCGCGGAATCGGGCTCGACGGTGATCGTGACCAACGAAGGGAACGGCGACCTCAGCAACACCCTGCCCCGGGTGCACGTCGTCATCGCCGGCATCGAGAAGGTCCTGCCGGGCTACGAGGACCTCTGCACCATTCTCCGGCTCCTCGCGAGGAGCGCCACCGGGCAGGAGATGTCGGTCTACACCACCGTCTCCACGGGACCGCGCCGGAACGAGGACCTCGACGGCCCGGAGGAGTTCCACGTGGTGCTGGTCGACAACGGCCGCTCCGCCATGCTGGGCGGCGAGTATCGCGAGATGCTGCGCTGCATCCGCTGCGGCGCCTGCCTCAACCACTGCCCGGTCTACCATGCGGTCGGCGGCCACGCCTACGGCTGGGTGTACACCGGCCCGATGGGGTCGGTGCTGACCCCGCTTATCGTGGGGCTCGACCAGGCTCACCACCTCCCGAACGCCTGCACCCTCAATGGACGCTGCGAGCAGGTCTGTCCGATGAGCATCCCCTTGCCGTCCATGCTGCGCAAGCTCCGCGCGCGCGGGTTCGAGCGCGGGCTCGGCAGCCGGACCGCGCGCCTGGGGCTCGCGGCGTGGGGATTCCTCGCCCGTCGCCCCGCCCTCTACCGCCCCCTGACCGGGGCGGCGGTCGGGATGATGGGCTGGCTCGGACGGCGCCGCGGCGCCTTCCGCCGGGTGCCTCTCGCGGCGGGCTGGACGGCGGCGCGCGACCTCCCGGCGCCGGAAGGGGTGACGTTTCAGCGAGCGTGGCGCCGGCGGGGTGCCGGGCCGTGACCAGGGGAGGGGCCGCGCCGCTCTTCCGGGCGGTGGCGGCGGGGCCGACCGCTCGTTCGCGAGGCCGGGTCCGCCGGCTCGCTGGCGCGGCGGCGGGCTTCCCGGCGAATCCGCGGCGATGAGCGCCGGCTCGGGGGGCGGCCCGTCGAACGCGCCGTCGGGCGGGCCGCCGAGCACGCGGGACCGGATCCTCGGCGCGGTCCGTTCCGCGGTCCGCCGCGACCCCGCCGAGGCCGTGTTCCGGAGGCAGGAGATCGAGGCGCGCATGGCCGCCCATGAAGTGCACGTGCGTCCGGCCGTCAAAGGCGATCTCGCGGCCCGGTTCGCCGAGAAGGTGGCCCTCGTGGCCTCGACCTTCGCCCCGGTCGAGGGGGTCGACGGGGTTTCGCGGGCCGTCGCCGACTATCTGGAAGAGCGGCGGCTCGACAAGGAGATCGTGGTGACCACGGATCCCCTCCTGGAGCAGGTCCGCTGGTCGAACGAGTTCGCGGTCGTGCGCCGGGCGGCCGACCCCGGAGACCGCGTGAGCGTGACCGGCGCCTACGCCGGGGTCGCGGAGACCGGGACCCTGGTGTTCGTCTCGGACCGCACGACCCCGACGACCCTCAACTTCCTGCCGGAGACCCACGTCGCGGTGCTCGCCCGCGACCGGCTCGTCGCCCATCTCGAGGACGTGTGGGGGAGGCTTCGAGCCGAGCGCGCCGGGCCGCCCCGCACCGTCAACTTCATCACCGGCCCCTCGCGCACCGGCGACATCGAGCTCCAGCTCGAGCTCGGTGCCCACGGCCCGCGCCGGCTCCACGTCCTCCTCGTGGGCGCCTGATCCCGCCGCCGCCCGTTTCCCTTCCCCTATCGAGCGCCCATGATCCCCTTCAGCTCCATCGTGCGGGAGCTGCCCGCCGCCATTCCCTTCGTCGGCCCCGAGGCCATCGAGCGGCGGGTCGGCCGCCCCTTCGATATCCGGGTCGGAGCGAACGAGAGCGCCTTCGGGGTCTCGCCGCACGCGGCCGAGGCCATGCGGGCCGCGATCGAGTGCATCTCCTGGTATGGCGATCCGGAAGGACACGACCTGCGGGCGGCCCTCGCCGCACATCACGGGGTCGACTCGGCCGAGGTCTGCCTCGGGGCCGGGATCGACGAGTTGCTCGGCTTCGTCGTGCGGATGGTGACCGAGCCCGGAACCCCGGTGGTGACGTCGGCCGGCGCCTACCCGACCTTCAATTATCACGTCTCGGGCCTTGGCGCGCGCCTTGTGACCGTTCCCTACCGCGACGATCATGAGGACCCGGAGGCTCTCGGGAAGGCCGTCCGCGACTCGAGGGCGCCGATCGTCTACCTCGCCAACCCGGACAACCCGATGGGCACCTGGCATGACGCGGGCCGGGTACGGGCGTTCGTCAAAGCGCTTCCCCGGAACGCGGTGCTGGCCCTCGACGAGGCGTACATCGAGTTTGCGCCGGAGGGGGCCGACTGGCCGATGGCGACGGACGACCCGCGTGTGCTTCGCCTCCGCACCTTCTCCAAGGCGCACGGCATGGCCGGCGCGCGCATCGGGTACTGCGTGGGGCATCGCGACCTCGTCACCGGTCTCGACAAGATCCGGAACCACTTCGGGGTCAGCCGGGTCGCGCAGGCCGGGGCGCTCGCCTCGCTCCGCGACCCGGCGTTCGTGGCCGGGGTGATCGCGGAGGTGGCGGCCGGCCGTGAGGAATACGCCCGCCTCGCCGCCTCGCTCGGTCTCGTCCCCCTCCCCTCCGCGACCAACTTCGTCGCCATCGACGTGGGGGGCGGGGACCGGGCCCATGCGTTGCTCAAGGAGTTGGAGGCGCGCGGCGTCTTCGTGCGCATGCCGGGGGCCGCCCCCCTTGACCGCTGCATCCGGGTGACGGTGGGGACCGCACCCGAGCGCGCCGCGTTCGCCGCCATCCTCCCCGAAGCCCTCGCCGCCGTGGACACCGCCGCCTGACTGGCGCGTGCACCTGGGTGCATCGGGATGGTGCGACGGGACCCTCGCCACGGAACGCCATCCGGCGGGGCGTGATTGTTGCGTCGCGCGCTAAACTGCTCCTGCTTCATTGGAGACAACAACGATGGACCATCCTTCCTGGACGGCGATCATCTCGCAGGACGAGGATTGGTGGATCGGGTGGATCGCGGAGGTTCCCGGCGTAAACGCCCAAGAACGAACCCGCGAAGCGCTCCTCGAAACGCTTGCCGAGGTGTTGCGTGAAGCACTGGAGATGAATCGCCAGGACGCACTCACGCATGCGAGCGGAAGCTACGAGGAAGTAGCAGTCGCTCTTTGAGTTCGATCTAGCTTTCCGATGGAGGCATAATGCCGAGATCGCGACAGATTTTCCTCACCAAGTGTCTGTTGATCTCGGCATGTCGGGGGACAGAGGAGCGCTTGCGGGTGACACCGTTTTCCCACCACTCATGTTTGCTCCCTTGGCGCACCCGGCGACAACCATGACTATCCAAGTACTTGATGTACAGTCGCTTTTTCACGAAGACGGCTCGGACGGCTCGTAATCGGTCGCCAGGGTCCGAGCCCATGCGACCAGTCGGTTGATCTCCGCCACCGTCGTGTCTCGTGGTATCGTTAGCCGGGCCAACATGTCGGGACGCAGAGGATACAGATACTCCTGAGGTGCGTCAACAGGAGTACTTCTTTCGGATATGGTCTCAGACCGTGTCGACTCAGCCGATTCACTTGGCTCGTCGACACGCTTCCTTTGCGCCGTTCGCGGGCTATCTGATGGGGACGATCTGCGACTGGTAGCAGCTCGTATCCCGAACTTCCACGTCGAGGGTTCGTCAAGGTATTGCCGATACGACACAACTGCTCGACGGAACCGAGACTCATAGGTTTTCAGGCTGTTTGGCGTGAAGTTTCTGGACTTTAAATTTTTGAATCTAATCAATAAATCCTCCACATCAATCGCAGAGACGTCCAGAGCTTCCCAGTTCTCGTGTACCTCCAGGACTCCACGGCACGTTGTTGCAAGAGCCCGTGCGGTTGATGCGTTCACCAAGCCCTTCTTTCCGGCCCAACCCCAGTGCTCAACAAGTCCGTGAGCAGATGTATCAGTCATGTTTGATCCCTCGATCCAATACTAGCCTGACCTCCATGATACGGAGATCTTGATCGAGATGCAAGATCGCCAGATTTGATTTGATCCGATACGGAAGCCGGAGTCTCGGAAGGCGAAGATCAGGCGCGAAACGAGCCGTCAGCCGCGGCCGCCGGTCACGTCGATGTGGGTGCCGGTGCAGTAGCTCGCGCGGTCCGAGAGGAGCCACATCACCGCCTCGGCCACCTCCTCGGGGGAGGCGACGCGCTTGAGGGGCACGGTGGGGACGATCTTCTCGATGCGGCCCGGCCAGTGGATCTCGGTCTCGACCATCCCCGGGCGGACCGAGTTGCAGCGGATCCCCTGGGCCGCGGTCTCGAGGGCGAGCCCCCGGGTGAACGTGTCCACCGCGGCCTTCGACGCGCCGTAGTGCACCCAGTCGAACGCGCCCGAGACGACGGAGGCGATCGACGAGACGTTGACGATGAGCCCCCCGTGGCCGCCTTTCGCGGTGGACATGCGCCGGATCGCTTCGCGCGCGCAGAGGAAGTAGCCGGCGACGTTGACCCGGAGCACCTCCTCGAGCGTCTCCGCGGTCACGTTCTCGATGAGGGAATGGCCTCCCGAGATCCCCGCGTTGTTCACGAGGGCGTCAATGTAGCCGAGTTCCGCCGCCGCGGTCTCGAACAGGCGGAGGATATCCGCTTCCCGCCCGGTATCGGCCCGGACCACGATGGCGCGCCGCCCGGTCGCCCGCACGTCTTCCGCCACCTTCTCCGCCGCCGCCTCGTCGCGGACGTAGTTCACGCAGACGTCGAAGCCGTCTCGCGCCGCCGCCCGCGCAATGGCGGCCCCGATGCCGCGGCTCGACCCGGTTACAATCGCCGACTTCGACGCGCTCATCCGCTGTCTCCTCTGGTTCATGGTTTCAGAATTCGCTCGGCCGCGCCCATGATAGCGATGCCCGCAGTCCGCCTCGACAGCATCACCTCGATCACCCCGGAGCACGGTGGACGGGTCGTGGTCGCCGGGTCGCACGGCGGGCGCTACTGTGGGCGCCTCGCGGCGAAGGCGGGGGTGCTCGGGCTCCTCCTCAACGACGCCGCGGTGGGACGCGACCGGGCGGGCATCGGCTCGCTCGCGGTGCTCGCTCCTCTCGGCATTCCCGCCGCGACCGTGGCGCACGACTCGGCCCGGATCGGCGACGCCGAGGACATGTGCGCGCGGGGGCGCATCAGCCATTGCAACGAGCCGGCGCGCCGGCTGGGCTGTGAGCCGGAGCAGACCTGCGCGGAAGCGGTGCGGCGGATGGCGGCCCGTCCCGCGCCGGACATTCCGCCGGAGCCACCGGCCGGCGAGGAAGCGAGGTTCGTCCTTCGTCCGGGGGAGGAGGCCCGGCCCGAGGTCGTCGGCTGCGATTCCGCCTCCCTCGTCCAGCCCGAGGACGCGGCCCGTATCGTCGTGACCGGTTCCCACTGCGGGGTCCTCCCCGGCCGCCCGGGATACGGTCTCGGGGTCCGGGTGCGAGGCGCGGTCTTCAACGACGCGGGCGGCGGGGCGGGCATCGCGCGGCTCCCGGTGCTCGACACTCAGGGGATCCCGGGCGCCGCGGTCGGCGCCGCGAGCGCGCGCATCGGGGACGCGCGCTCCACCTGGGAGACCGGTGTCGTCACGGCGGTGAACGACCTCGCGGCGGCGCGCGGGGTTCGGGACGGCATGGCCGTCCCCGAATTCGCGGACCGGATGGGGTGAGGCGTGCTCCGAAAAACGGACGGTACCGGGTCGAGCCACCCGGTGCGATGTGCGGCTACGCCTGCGGGAAACCCGGCCCGTCAAGGGGATCCCGATCCCGGGTAGTCTCTCGCAGGTCGGATCGGCCGAAGGCGTAATCCGACAACAGGGGGCGGTGCGAGGGCCGTCAAGTGACGGACACAGGGCCCATTGAAAGAGCCGGCGGACCCGGTAAACCACCGCGCGCGAGGATCGGGGCAGTGGCATGGCGCACCTGAAGGTCCGACAACGGACGGAGAGTGGAGCCGGATGACAGAGAGCAGAACCGGATGACGGTGATCGCGAACGACCCGACCCGCCGCATGACCGGGGGCCGCGCCCTCGCGGAGATGCTCCGCATCCACGAGTGCGGCCCGATGTTCGGGATGGGCGGGTTCCAGCTCCTCCCCTTCTACGACGCGGTCCGCGAGCTCGGCCTCAGCCATACCCTCATCAACGACGAGCGGTGCGGGGCGTTTGCGGCCGACGCCTTTGCCCGGGTCACGGGACGGCCCGGGGTGTGCGACGCGACCCTCGGTCCCGGCGCGACGAACCTCGCGACCGGGCTCGTCGAATCGCTCAACGCGGGGGTTCCCCTCATCGCGATCATCGGCAACACGAACCGCGCGCACTCGTGGAAGAACATGACCCAGGAGTCGCGTCAGGACGAGATCCTCGCTCCGGCCGCCAAGGAGCTGATCCGGGTCGAGGACGGGCATCGCATGCCGGAGCTCGTGCGCCGCGCCTACACCGTTGCCACCTCCGGGCGTCCGGGGCCGGTGGTGCTCGACGTGCCCGAGGACGTCGCGCACGGCGAGTACGACTACCCGCGGACCGAGCTTCGGGTCGACGCGACCCGGATCCCCGCGCGCCGCATCCGGCCCGGCCGCGGCGAGACGGAAGCGGCCGCGGACCGGCTGCGCGGTTCCCGGCGGCCCCTCATCCTCGCCGGCGGCGGGGTCCATCTCTCCCACGCCTGGTCCGAGCTTCGCGAGTTCGCGGAGGCGGAATCCATTCCCGTCGCCCACACCCTGAGCGGCAAGGGGGCGCTCCCCTGCGGCCACCCGCTCAGCGTGGGGCTCTTCGGGCGCTGGACCCGGATCGCGAACGACCTCATGGAGCATGCGGACTGCCTGCTCGCGGTGGGGTGCAAGATGGGCGAGATCTCGACCCGGCGCTACGTGCTGCCGCCCGCGTCCGTCCCCTTCATCCAACTCGACATCGTCGCGGAGGAGATCGGGCGCTCGAACCGGGTGGACGTCGGGCTCTGGGGCGACGCGGCGGAGGGCCTCCGGGACCTCGCCGCCGCGCTCGCGGACGACGATCCCGCCTCCCGGCGGGCCGCCCGCGAACCCTGGCTCGCGGATGCCGCGGCCCGCATGGCGAAATGGCGGGAGGAGGCGGAGCCGAGATACGCCTCCGACGAGCGGCCGATCCACATGGCGCGGCTCGTCCGCGAGCTGCGGCAGGTGATGCCGAAGGAGGGGGTCCTGGTGGTGGACGGCGGCTTCGCCGCTCACTGGACCGGGCTCCTCTACGACAGCCCGCGGGCGGGGCGCTGCTACGTCGCGAACCGCGGCTTCGCGTCCATCGGCTATGGCCTTCCTGGGGCCATGGGCGCCCAGCTCGCGGCTCGGGCCGAGCTGGGCGACGCCCCGGTGGTCGGGCTGACCGGAGACGGGGGCTTCAACATGGTGCTCGGCGAGCTCGAGACCGCTCGCCGGCTCAAGCTCGGCCTCACCCTCGCCATCGTCAACAACGCGGCGAGCGGGTACGTCAAGGCACTCCAGCACAGTCTCTTCGGCGGCAACTACCAGTCGGCGGACCTGAGCGAGACGGACTACGCCGCGGTCGCTCGCGCGCTCGGCTGCGAGGGCATCCGGGTGGAAGACCCGGCCGGCCTCGGGGCCGCGTTCCGGGCGGGCATGGCCTCCCGCGACGTTCCGACCATCGTCGACGTGGTGGTGACCCGCGACCCCGGGAAGATGCTCCCCGGGGTGGACAGCCGCGCCGCTCCGGTGCGGGCCGGGGATCGCCCGGCCTGATTCGGCCCCGAGCCCGACCCGTTTCGGGGGATCGGAACGGCCGGGCATCTCCGTTCGAAGGCTGTCATGTTCCGTCACGAGCGCCTGTTTGCCTCGATCGCTCGAGGCCGCACCCCCGGAGGCGGGTGGGCAGGGTCGAACATCCTGTAAAAACCGTTGGATGTAGAGAATCCGGGTCCCTGGAGAGCGGAGCCGGACCGCGCCCCCCGGCCGACGCGGAGAAAACGGACCTCGCGTTCCGGTCGGCCTATAATCACCGCCGATTCCCTCTGGAGCCCATCCCATGAACCGACGCGAACTTCTGGCCGCGGCCGCCGCGTTCGCCTTCGTGGCCCCCGGTGCGCGGGCGGGCGGCAAGCCGCACGTCCAGTACAGCCGGGAGGCCTACGAGCAAGCGGTCGCGAGCGGCAAACCCCTGCTCCTCGACTTCTACACCGAATGGTGAGGGACCTGCCGTGCGCAGGGACGCACCGTGAGTGCGTTGATGAACGGGAACCCCGCCTACGAGGCGGTCACCGTGATGAAGGTCGACTGGAGCCGGCATAGCCGGAGCGACATCGCTCGGGAGCACGAGGTGCGGCGGCGTTCCACCCTGGTGATGCTGAGCGGCGGCAAGGAAGTCGGCCGGGTGATCGGAAGCACGAGACGCGGCGACATCGAGGCCCTCTTCAAGGCCGCGATCTAGCCGCGGCGCGCATCTGCGACGGACCCCGGCCCGGAGGCGCCTCCGGGCCGGTGCGGGCCGGCCGGGCCACCGCCCGTGCGAGCCGCTGCCGGGCTCGGGTGCGTCGCCGGCATCGGGAGGCCCGCACCGGCCTGGTCTTCCATCGCCGAGCGTTTCACCCGGAACGAGCCGAGGGGGGCCGGGATCCATGACTTGACGAGCGAGCAGACCGCGCGGAGCCCGCTCCAATCGGTTTCGGTACTTCGTCGGGTTTCGGCTTCGGCCGAGCGGACCTGAGCCGACCGGCCAGGTACCCATCGGCCCCGGGCAGGCCGGATCGGCGAAGCCCAGTCCCACGCCAGTCCCACGCCAGTCCCACGCCAGTCCCACGCCAGTCCCACGCCAGTCCCACGCCAAGGGTTCGCGCGGTGGCCGGCAGGTGATGGGCACAAGCCCCGACCGAAAGAAGACCGGAGGTCCGAACCGCCGTCTCGCCCGATGGAAGCCGGTGGCTCCGAATCGAGGAGAGCCCCTCCGACCATGACCTACGTCTGGGCCTACGTCGCCGGCACGCTGACCCTCATCAACCCGTGCGTGCTGCCGCTCCTGCCCGTCATCATCGCGGCCGCGTTCCAGGGCAGCCGGGTCGGGCCGCTGATGCTGGCCGCCGGGCTCACCCTTTCGTTCACGGTCATCGGAGTCGGGGTGACCGCCTTCGGCCACCTGGCCGGCATCGACGAGGGGTCGATCAACGGGGCCGCCGCCGTGGTCATGGTTCTGTTCGGGGTGGTTCTGCTCGTACCCCGCGCGCAGGCCCTGCTGGCCCGTGCCGCGTCACCGATGGCGAGCCGCGCCAACGCCGGGATCGACCGGGTGCAGGGGGCGGGGGCGATCGGCCAGCTCGCGGTCGGCGTGCTGCTCGGTGCGGTGTGGTCTCCCTGCATCGGGCCGACCCTCGGCGGCGCGATCGGTCTCGCCGCGAGCGGCGAGAATCTGGGGCAGGCCGGCATCACCATGCTCGCCTTCGGCGTCGGGGTCTCCACCGTGCTGATGGCGCTCGCGTACGGCTCGCGGGAGATCCTGCATGCCCGCCGCGCGCGGTTGATGGGGTGGATGCCTTGGGCGAAGCCGATGATGGGCGCGACGCTGGTGCTGGTCGGCGTGGCGATCCTCTTCCATCTCGACCGGCTGATCGAGAGCCGGCTGCTCGACCTCATGCCCCACTGGCTGCTTGACCTTTCGGTCTCCGTCTAGCGCGCATATCTGACCGGTCTCCTGCTGCGGCCGCCAATCCGCTCGCGCTAGCGGGCCGTACTCCCTCAAGCCGCTTCGACGTAGTGTAGGCTACGCCTTCAGCAGCGCGCACGCGCTCTTTCGGTCCGTTCGACCCGCTGCTGTCGCATCCTGGGGCGTCTCCGCACCCTCGCGACGTAGCCCGGTGAGATAGGCGCGCCAGTGTGCCGTGTCAGCCATGACATGAAACCGCTCCGGCATCGTGCGGTCCGGGAACCGGAACCGGCAGTGGGTCGTCCGGCACGGCCTGACGACACGCGATCGGACTTGTGAGACAGCACACCAGGCGTTCCGGCGCGGCGGTTCCGAGCGGGCGAGCCCCTCCCACCCGCGTTCTTCGACCACCTTGAGTCCGAGCGAGAGAAGCCATGCCTCCCGATACGAGCAAGACCGGGGCTCCGGACTCCGCACCCGCCTCGGCCAAGGTGGCCCCTCTGCCGAGGACCCCGAGTTTTCGCCTCGACGGGCGGCGCGCGCTCGTGACCGGGGCCAGCCGCGGGCTCGGGCTCGCCATGGCCGCCGCCCTGGCCGAGGCGGGCGCGGAGGTGCTCCTCGCTGCCCGGAGCGTCGCGGAGGTCGAGGCGGTCGCGAAGGCCATCCGCAATCGCGGGGAACGGGCAAGCGCGTTCGCCCTCGACGTGACCGACTCCGATCGGGCGAGGGCCGAGATCGCGGCCCGCGGCCCGTTCCGGGTGCTCGTGAACAACGCCGGCACCAACCGCCCGGCCCACTTCCTCGACATGACCGAAGAGGACTACCATGCCGTCTCGGATCTGAACGTCCGGGCCGCCCTCTTCGTCGCGAAGGCGGTGGCCGAGGGCCTCATCGAGGCCGGGCTTCCGGGCTCGATCATCAACGTCTCCTCCCAGATGGGTCACGTCGGAGGCCCGAAGCGCACCGTTTACTGCGCGACCAAGCACGCCCTCGAAGGGGCCACCAAGGCGATGGCCTGGGAGCTTGCCGAACACGGGATCAGGGTCAACACCATCTGCCCCACCTTCATCGAGACGCCCCTGAGCCGCCCCATGCTGGAGGATCCGGAGTTCCGCGAGTTCGTCACCAGCCGCATCGCGTCGGGGGCGGTCGGTCAACCCGAGGACGTCATGGGGGCGGCGGTCTATCTCGCCTCCGACGCATCCGCGCTGGTGACCGGGTCGGCCCTGATGGTCGACGGCGGCTGGACCGCGGTCTGAGCCGGTCGGCTCTGTCCGGGCGCCCCAGGGGGGATGCCGGGTCGGCAAGTGCGGCGGGCGCGGGGTACGACGGGTTCCGCCTGCGAGCGGGGGGATTCCAGGCAACGAAAGAGCGTTCAAGGGGCGCATCGTGAAGGGAATCGAATCGCTCGCCGTCTACTTCGAGCGGCGCATGGCCCGCATCCTCCTGCTCGGGATCATCAGCGGCTTTCCGTGGGTGCTGATCGGGAGCAGCCTCAGCCTCTGGCTCAAGGAGGACGGCCTCAGCCGCGGCACCATCGGCTGGGCCGGCCTCATCTTCGGCGTCTACGCCTTCAACTTTCTGTGGGCGCCGCTCATCGATCGGATCCGGCTTCCCTGGCTGACGGAGCGAATCGGACATCGGCGTGCGTGGATCGTGACCCTTCAGGCCGTGATCCTGGCGTGCCTGGCCCTGTGGAGCGCGGCGGACCCGACCGCGAACCTCGCCGGCGTCGTCGCCGTCGGCCTCGTGATCGCCATCGCGTCCGCGACCCAGGACATCACCATCGACGCTCTCCGGATCGACCAGATCGGTCGCACCGAGGGCGAAGCGATGGCAGCGGGGGCGGCCACCGCGGTGGTCGGGTGGTGGACCGGTTACAAGCTTGGCGGGATCGTGGCCCTGGAGACCGCCCAAGCCTTCGAGAACGCGGGAGTCGAGGACTATTGGCAGGCCACCTTCCTCGTGCTGGGGGCGGTGGTGGTCCTGTGCGGCATCGGCCTCGCGTTCGTGCGCGAGTCGACCGCCGCGGAACGCATCGCCGCCCAGGCGAAGGATGACGAGCGGATCGCATCGCGCCTCGCCGTCTCCGGGGGGCTCGGTCGCGCCGCCGCCTGGCTCGGCGCCACCGTCGCCGGCCCCCTGATGAGCTTCTTCCGGCAGAACGGCTTCGCGATCGCGGTCGCCGTGCTCGGATTCATCTTCCTGTTCAAGATCGGCGAGGCGTTCCTCGGGCGGATGTCGCTCGTCTTCTACAAGGAGATCGGTTTCTCGAAGTCCGACATCGCCCTTTACTCCAAAGGGCTCGGGTGGATCACTACCGTCACCTTCACGGTGATCGGCGGGCTCTTCGCGATCCGGATCGGACTCGTGCGGGCGATGTTCGTGTCGGGGATCGCGATGGCCCTCACCAACCTCCTCTTCGCGGTGCTCGCCTGGGCCGGCAAGTCCGAGGCCCTGTTCGCGGCCGCGGTGGTGATGGACGACCTCACCAGCTCGTTCGCGACCGTCACCTTCGTCGCCTTCATCTCGATGCTGGTGGACCGGACCTACACGGCCACGCAGTACGCGCTTCTCGCCTCGATCGGCACGGCGGGCAGGACCCTTTTCGCCGCTTCGTCCGGTGAGCTGGTCGACTGGCTGGAGGGAGACTGGGGCACGTTCTTCGTCATCACGACCCTGATGGTGATCCCGTCGCTCGTCTGCCTGTGGACCATCCGCGCCCAGCTCGGCGCCATGCTCGCCGGCGCGAGGGTGCGCCTCTTCGGCAAGGAGGCGGAAGCCGCATCCGCGGGAGCCTCCTGACCCCCGGGGCTACGGCGGCCGATTTCATGGGGATTGATCCGTGACTTGACGAACGAGCAGGCCATACGGAGCCTGCCCCGCTCGGTGCGATGTCGGGCTCCGCGGGCAGTTCACCCGACGACCCGCCAAGGGGCTACCGGTCCTCGGCAGGTCACCGGAGCCCCGGGCAGCTCGGATCGGGTCGGATTGGCGAAGCGTAATCCGACCCTCGAGGCCGGTGCGATGGCTGTCGGATGATGGATGCAAGTTCCATCCACTCACCGCACGTCCACGCCGGGCGCTATACTTCCACCGTCGCTCGGGCGAGGACGGTTCCATGACGCAAGCCATAGCCGCAATGACTTCCCAGGACGCGCTGAACGCCCTCCTGTGCGATACGATGCCGCCCCAAGGCTACTGGAGCGACGAGCAATATCTCTGGCTCACGGACCGAAGCCGCCGCTTGGTCGAGTTCACCGACGGCTGCGTCGAGGAGCTGCCCATGCCCACATCCACGCACCAAGCCATCCTTTCATTCCTGCACGATCTGTTCAAGGCGTACCTCAAACCTCGCGGGATCGTTTTGTTCTCTGGATTGAGGATGCGTGTGCGCGAGGGTAAGTTCCGCGAACCCGGCCTCCTGTTGCTCCGCGACCGCTTCGACCCTCGCTACCAAGACCGCTTCTGGCTCGGGGCGGACTTGGTGGCGGAGGTGGTCGGCCCGGACGACCCGGCCCGGGATCTGGTTACCAAACGCGCCGACTATGCCGAGGCGGCCATCGCCGAGTACTGGATCGTCGATCCGTGCTTCGAGACGGTCAGCGTACTGACCCTCAGCGGGGACGCCTACGTCGAGCATGGCGTGTTCGCGCGCGGGGACACGGCGACTTCGCCGTCGTTGGACGGCTTCGCCGCCGACGTGACGGCCCTGTTCGACTTCGCCAAGGGATAGCCGTCACCGTCACCGCCGCCCACCCCCGAACCCCGGCGAGCGGACGCTGGGGAAGTGATCGAGGAAACCGTAATGTCGCTCAGCACCTACCTCTTCTTCGACGGGAACTGCCGGGAAGCGTTCGAGTTCTATCGCTCGGTGTTCGGCGGCGAGTTCTCCGTGATCCAGACCTTCGGGGACGGGCCACCCGACATGAACGTGCCGGAAGCGGAGAAGGACCGCATCATGCACGTCTCCCTGCCCGTCGGGTCCGGGGTCCTGATGGGGAGCGACAGCATCTCGACCTTCGGGCCGCCCCCGGTGGCGGGCACCAACTTCGCCATTTCCATCGTCGGCGGGAGCCGGGAGCACTGTGACGAGGTCTTCGCCAAGCTCTCGGAGGGCGGCGAGGTCAGGATGCCGATGCAGGAGACCTTCTGGGGCGCCTACTTCGGCAACTGGACGGACCGGTTCGGCATCGGCTGGATGATCAACCATGAATTGCCGGCGGAGTAGGCGGGGCCGCCTCGCCCACGCCCGCGGTCCGGCGCTCCTCCCGGCAGTGAGGCATCCCGCGCCCGCTTCCGGCACCGGGTAGGCGAACCCGGCCCATTCCGGGGGCCGAAGGTCTCATCTCGTGCAGGGCTCGCCGACCATCACCCGCATCGAGCTGACCGCCTTCGCGATCACCGTGCCCTCCGTCGGCACGGACCGCGGCGGCCTCCACGTCCGCTATGTGTCGGGCGCCGGCGAGCCCCAGGTCCGGTTCGCGGTACGCATCCTCACCGACGAGGGGGTGAGCGGCGAGTACATCCCGCCGCGCGGCCGGGCCCGGGTCGCGATGGCGGCCTGCGAGGCGCTCGCGTACCGGCTGCTCGGCACTCCCGCCCTCGAGCGCGAGCGTCATTACTGGTCGATGCGGCGCGCCACCGTGCATATCGGAGAGCTCGGGATCGGCCCCCTCGACGTGGCCCTCTGGGACCTCGCGGGAAAGCACCAGGGGGTGTCCGTGGCGACGATGCTGGGGGGCTTTCGCGAGCGGCTTCCCGCCTATGCGAGCACCCTCGGGGGTGACCGCCTGGACGGCGGTCTGTCGAGCCCGGAGGCATACGCGGACTTCGCGCAGCAGTGCCTGGAGATGGGCTATCCGGCATTCAAGATGCACGGCTGGAATACGGGCGACCCCCGGGAGGAGAGCGCCATGATCCGGGCGGTCGCGGAGCGGGTGGGCGGCCGCATGGACGTGATGTACGACGCCGCCTGCCACTTCCGGTCTCTTGCCGACGCGATCCGGGTCGGCCGGGTCTGCGACGAGCACGGGCTCTTCTGGTACGAGGACCCTTACGCGGACGGGGGCATCTCCGTTCACGGCCACCGCAAGCTCAAGGAGCACGTGCGGACCCCCATCCTCATCACCGAGCACGTGCGAAACCCCGAGATGACGACGGACATCCTCGTCTCCGGCGCCTCGGATTTCGCGCGCGTGGACCCCGACTACGACGGGGGACTCACCGGAAGCTGGAAGGCGGCTCTTGCCGCCGAGGCGCTCGGAGTCGATGTCGAGGTGCACGCCCTCGGTCCGGCGATGCGTCACCTCATGGCGAGCCTTCGCTCGAGCAACTACTACGAGATCAACCTCGTGCACCCGCGGATCGGGAACGCGTGGTCGCTTCCGGTGTACGCGTGCGGCTACCGGGACGAGCTCGACACGGTCGAGGCGGACGGCTGCGTGCCGGTGCCGTCCGGGCCCGGTCTCGGCGTGACCTACGACTGGGACTACGTGAACGCCCACGCGCTCGAGACCCGCGTCCTCGCGTGACACGGGCGGACGGGCGCCGGAACCTCGAGCTACTGCTTGACGCCGCCGATGGTGAGGCCGGCGGTGAGCTGCTTCTGGATGAGGAGCACGATGAAGAAGACGGGAAGGGTGACCAGGGTCGCCGCGGCCATCATCTGACCGCTTCCCCCCGCCTCGGGGTCGGCGTACTTGAACACCGAGACCGGCGCGGTGCTCACGTCGAACCCCCCGAGCACCAGGGCGAGCTGGAAGTTGTTCCACGAGAAGATGAAGCACAGGATCGCGGTCGCGACCATCCCGGGGGTGCTGAGCGGAAGCACGATGCGAAGGAACGCCTCGGTCTTCGAGGCCCCGTCGATCCACGCCGCCTCCTCGAGGTCCTTCGGGATGTCCTCGATGAATCCCATCATGATCCACACCCCGAACGGGATGGTGATCACGAGGTGGGAGAGGATGATCCCGGTATACGTGTTGAGCAGACCCACCTGCTTGTAGACGATCCAGAACGGCACGAGCGCGGTGATGTAGGGGATCATCCGCGTCACGAGAATCGCCATCGCGAGCCTGCGCAGGTTGTAGCGCGCGACGGTGTACGCGGTCAGCAGCCCGCAGACGAGGCCGATCAGCGTCGCGGAGGTCGAGATGATGAGGCTGTTGGCGATATTGGGGATGAGGTCGCTCTGCTCGAAGACGTCGGTGTAGTTCGACCAGAGCGGTTCGAAGATCCACGTCCCCGGCTCGAAGAACAGGTAGTCGGGCTTCAGCGAGTTCCAGAACATGTAGAAGAAGACGAAGAAGAACGGCGCCACCACCGCGATCAGCACCGCGTGGGTGCCGATCGTCTCCAGGATCTCGTAGCTCCGCCGCGGCAGGAGGCGTTTCAGTACGACCACTTGCGCCTCCGGAGCTTCACCAGGATCGACTGCACGCACAGGATGAACAGGAAGAAGAACACCCCCTTCGCCGCTGCCTCGCCCATGTACTGGTACTCGAAGGCGTTGAAGTAGATGTTGAGGTTCATGGTCTCGGTCGCGTAGCGGGGGCCGCCCTCGGTGATGGCGAGGATGGTGTCGAACTCCTTCACCCCGAAGATCGAGCGCAGGATGAGCGCGACCATGATGTGGGTCTTGAGAAGCGGCAGGGTGATGTGGACGAGCATCTGCCAGCGCGAAGCCCCGTCGATGCGCGCCGCCTCGAAGGGGTCCTGGGGCAGCGACTGGAGCCCGGCGAGCAGGATGAGGGTCATGAACGGCGTGTGGTGCCAGATCCCGACGATGATGAGCGAGGCGAGCGCCCACTCGGGGCTCGTGATCCACTCGATGCCGTCGAGGCCGAGGCCCTGCAGTCCGTAGTTGAGGATTCCGAACGCGTTGTCGAAGAAGAGGATCCACACCAGGCTGATGGCGACCGACATCGCTACCATCGGCATCATCCACACCGACCGGTAGAACGCCTTCCCCGCGAAGCTCCGGTTGAACAGCATCGCGGTGGCGAGCCCCAGGACGAACTGGCCGCCGACCGAGGCGACCGCGTAGGCGAACGTGTGCCAGATCGCGCCGATCCAGCGCTCGTCGCTCCAGGGCTTCACGTAGTTGTCGAGGCCGACGAAGTCCGGGTCCGGCTTGGTGACGAGCTGCCAGTCGGTGAAGCTGGTGGCGACGACGAGGGCGACCGGCGCCGCCACCAGGCCGAAGAGGAAGACGACGGTGGGGATGTTGAAGACGATGGGCATCTGGAGGTCGAGCCACTCGAGCACCCTCCATCCGAGCGACTCCCGGGTTCGACGTTCGTCGAACCCGGGAGTCAGCGCCTTCTGCGTGACCGCCACTTCGCGTTCTCCGCGCTTCGCGGCGTCGCAGGTCGCTACATGCCGAGCACGTCCATCCCTTCGGCCCGGATCGGGGCGGCCTGCGTGTCCGCGTCGAGCTTCTTCGCGAACTCGGGGATGACGCCGGCAAAGTTCATGCCCGTCTCGGTCTCGGCCACGAGCCGGGTCATGAACGCGGCCTGCTTCTTCGCCTCGGCCTCGATCGCCTCGCGGCGGCCGTCGCGGATGGCGACGTTGATGATCTCGCCCGCCGCGTCACGCATCTGCCCGATGGCGATCGCCTGCGGCTTGGCGATGGCGATCCCGTAGTCCGCCGCGATCTTCGCCGACTCGCCCCACGCCGGCGTCGGCGCGTCGTAGGAGGGGTCTTCCCACGACGACCGCCGGCACATGGGGACGGCTGCCTTCTGCCCTTCGAGCATGATGCCCTTGCGGGTCATCCACGCGATGTAGAGCCAGGCCGCTTTCTTCTTCTCGGAGTACTTGGAGATCGCGAGCGAAGTGGTGGGGACGTTGGGGTAGCTGCCGCCGGGGCCGGCCGGTACCAGGACCGTGGTGCTCTTGCCCGCGATCCGCGACTTCTTCGGGTTGTCCGCGAGCCCGTGCCAGTAATTGAGGGCGGACAGCATCGCCGCCCTGCCGGCCGCGTAGAGGGCCGCGTTCTGGGGAGGCTTGTTGCTGAGCGCGGACTTGGGAGCGTACTCGCGGATGAGCCGCCCGTAGAACTCGAACGCGTCGATCGATTCCTTGGAGTCGAGGTTCGAGACCTTGGTGCCGTCCGGGAGCCGCGTGAACCACGAGCCGCCGTGATTGAAGAGGTAGGTGGCGAAGCTCGCGGTGGTCAGCCGGCCGTGGCCCCGCGAGAGGAACCCGTAGACCTCGGGCTTGCCGTCGCCGTCCTCGTCGATGGTGAGCTTCCTCGCCGCGTCCTCGAGCTCCGCCATCGTGGTCGGCACTTTGACGTTGTGCTTCTCGAAGAGGTCCTTGCGGATGTGCAGGAGTTGCGCCTGCGCCGACCACACGATGTTGTTGAGCGGCTGGTCGGTAATGACCTCGGCGGTGTTGAGGCACCCGCCGAGCCAGTCGCCGGGATAGTCGTAGTCGGCCGGGGTGAGAGACGAGTCGTCGAGATAGGGCCGCAGGTCCTCGAGGTGCCCGGCCGCGGTCAGCTTCCCGCCGCGGTTGTCCATCTGCAGCATGACGATGTCGAGCTGCGAGTCCTTGCCGGCCAGCATGATGTCCTGCTTCTTGCGGATCTGGCCCGCCTGCAGCACCTGCATCTGCACCTTGATCCCGGTCTCTTTCTCGAACCGCTTCGCCATCGGGCGGAACCAGGCGTCGATGAAGTTGGCGGTGAAGTAGGCGGCGTTGAGGGTGGTGCCCTCGAACTGGCGCCAGTCGATCTCGGCCCGCGCCGGGGCGGCGGCGAAGAGCGCGGCCGCCCCGGCGGCGGCAAGGATCCGGAGTATGCGCATCTGAAGTCTCCCTCGGGTGTCTGGACCGCTTTCCGGTGAGGTCGAAGCCCCACCCGGCTTCGTTCTGCGAACGATCGAAGGTTTCAGGCTAGCAGGCTGACTTCTTCGCTACAAGGCGCCTCGGGTCGGCGGCCAGGGTCATCCCACTCTACGGTTCGGGATGGGGTTCCGAATGGAAACGAGGGGCCGGGATGGCGCTCGCCGCGCGCGATTCGGGCTGAGCGGCCGCATCCACGCGGCCCGCGGGACCCCCCGAGGGCAAGAATGAGGGCGCTCCTGGAATGAGGGCGCCCCTCCCGACCCGGTGCGGATGATCGGCCAGCGTGGGAAAGTCCTGGCCCGGCGCGGCAGTTCTCATCTTGGCGCCTGACTTCACCCTGAGCCGCAAGCCGTCTTCTCCTTGCGACTCGATCCGGGGTAGATCGGGGGGCGGATCGGGGGGCAGACCGACGGTCGTGCCGGTCCCGCCGCGGGACCCGACGAGCAAAACGAGAATTGCCGGGCCCGGCGGCTTGCGGGAAATCGGGGGCACTGTACGATCGGACGCTTCCGTGACCCGACTCCCCCGGAGGACTTGCATGAGCACCGCCGACCCCTCGAACCTCCTCTTCATCTTTTCCGACCAGCACACCCGTCTCGCGCTCGGGTGCATGGGGCATTCCGTCGTGAAGACGCCCCATCTCGACGCGCTCGCGGAGCGGGGCACGCTCTTTCGCAACGGCTACTGCAACGGCCCCATCTGCGTGCCGTCGCGCGCGAGCCTCGCGACCGGGCGCTACGTGTTCGACATCGAGAAGTGGGACAACTGCAAGCCCTATTTCGGCGAGGAGCCCTCCTGGGGGCATCGGCTGATGGATCAGGGGCGGCGGGCCGCGTCGATCGGGAAGCTCCACTACCGGGATGCGACCGACCCGAACGGATTCGATCCCGAGCTCGTCCCCATGCACATCATGGACGGTGTCGGCATGCTGTTCACCATTTGCCGCGATCCGATGCCCGTATCGCGCAAGTTCGCCGACCTCGTGATGAAGGCGGGGGGTGGGGACTCCACCTACACCGAATACGACCGGGACATCACCGAGCGCAGCGTGCGCTGGCTCCGCGAGGAGGCGGTCCGCGAAGAGGCCCCGTGGGCGCTCTTCGTCTCGCTCGTCTGTCCGCATCCGCCCTGGCTCGCACCCGAGTCGTTCTATTCCCTCTATCCCCTCGAGGACGTCGACCTGCCGGTGGCCTACGGACTGGCCGAACGGCCAAGGCATCCGGGGCTCGAGGACTACCGGGCCTTCTTCGACATCGGGGGCGAGTTCGACGAGGCCACTCTTCGCAAGGTCATCGCCGCCTACTACGGGATGGTGAGCTATCTCGACGACAACATCGGGAAACTCGTCGCGGCGCTCGACGAGACCGGTCTCTCCGCGAAGACCCGCGTCCTCTACACCTCCGACCACGGCGAGTCGATGGGCCAGAAGGGGATGATGAGCAAGTGCAACATGTACGACGAGTCCGTCGGAGTGCCCATGATCATGGCCGGAGCCGGCGTGCCGCGGGGGCACGCTGTCGACACCCCGGTGCAACTCCTCGACGTGTTCCCCACGATCCTCGAGGCGACCGGCACGGAGCCGACGGACGAGGACCGTACCCTGCCCGGCACGTCGCTCTTCGAGATCGCGGGCGGGGCCGAGCCCGACCGCCCCATCTTCGCCGAGCAGCACTCCGGCGGCGCCAGGTCCGCCGTGTACATGCTCCGCCGCAACGGCCACAAGTACGTGCACTACATGGAGGACTACCCGCCCCAGCTCTTCGATCTCGCGACCGACCCGCTCGAGCTGACGGACCTCGCTGGGAATCCTGCGCACGCCGGCGTGGTTGCGGACTGCGAGGCTGCGCTCCGGGATCTCCTCGACCCCGAGGCGGTCGATGCGAAGGCGAAGGACGATCAGGCCGAGCGCATCGAGCGGGGCGGCGGCCAGGAGGCGATCGTCGCCCAGGGCAGCCTCGGCTATACCCCCGCGCCCGGCGAGGAGCCGAAGTACATGCGGTGATCCGGGCGGAGGCGGCCGGCGGACCCGCTCGACCCCCGCTATTTCGGACCGGATCCGGGCGGCACGTTCGGCGGCGGCTACGGCGAGCTCAACGGCGCGAAGCTCCTCGACGAACCGTGGCACCGACGGTAGGCGCCAGCGGGTTCGCCGTTCGGATTCCGACGAGGGGCGCCGCACGATGGCCGTGGCGGAAGTGGCGGCGCTTCGCCGCCGGTGGGCGCTACGGATCCTCCGGCTTCAGCTCCGCGAGAAACTCCTCTACGTCCCGCCACAGCAGCGGCCGGAGAGCCCGCGCGTCCTCCGAAACGATACGAAGCTGCCTCCCGTCGATCCCGGCGCCGTAGGCGTGCCGGACGACGTGGCGAAAGCGGCGCAGAGTGTCGAGAAGCGGCAACGCTTCACCGGATACGACGGCCGGCCGGACCCCGGGTACCGCAATCCGCATTCGCCTGAGGAGTCCCGTGTGATAGCCGGAGTCGGCCGCGACGTGATTCTCGCAAGCGGCCGCAACAATTTCGAACAATCCTTCCGCCGCGCTGTAGAGGTTGTGCAGTTGCAGGGCCAGACTCTCCAATCCGGCGGGACCGGGTACCCGCTCCCGCTCGTCGATGCGGTCATGGATGGCGGCAATCTCGACGAGCTGCGCCCGCACCTGCGCCGCGAACGCTACGTACCGGTCCGGGTCCATCCAAGCCCCATCCGTCGAATCGAATCGGCGAAATGGCAGGTGTCGATCGCCACCAGATCGATCTCGCGTTCCAGCCCCTCTTCCAGGTGACCCATGAGCGCGAAGTAGGCGCGGGGCTCGAGGTCGGGGACCGCGATATCGACATCGGAATCAGTGCCGAAGCGCCCGGGGCGGACGACGGATCCGAACAGGATCGCCTCTTCCAGATCGATCGGAGATTCATCGAGCAGACGAAACGTCCGCGCCTGCACCGCAAGGCGCAGCTTCTCCCGCTCGGTCCGCTGCCTCGCCAGCGCCCGATCCAGAACGTCGGTCTTGAATCCGCCTGCCATGCGCCGAGTATACGTGCGTCCGCACGGCTCGAAACGACGGTCTCGATGCATGGTTGGCGGCAAGGTGTCCGGAGCGGCTATCCTTCATCCGACGAGCCCGACGCTTCCGTCAGGTGGTGGCGCTCGGCGTAGTAGCGGCGCACCGCCTCGCGGCGCCGCCGGTCCCGGTTCGGCGGCTCGGGCGGGCTCCCGGCGTCCTTTCGGGCCCTGGTCATCAGTTCGGTCTCCATCTCGACGAGGTCGAGGTTCGCGAGCCGTCCGTTCCGGACCACGTCGCGCCCGTCCACGACCAGGCATCGGACGTGGTTCGAGGTGGCCCGGGTGAGAAGCACGTCGGCCTCGTCCTCGCTTTCGACCAGAAAGTCGGCGCTCATCGCCCCGTAGTCGAGGACCACGAAGTCGGCCCGCGCGCCGGCTCGGAGCGTGCCGTAGTCCTCGACGCCGTCGATGATCCGGTGGCCGTCCCGGTAGACCCCCTCGAAGAGCCGGGCGGGTGGGAACGCCGGCTCGAGCCCCGTCCCGTTGTGGAGCCTCCAGGCGAGGCGGAGGTCCCGGAAGTAATCCTGGTCGTCGTCGTGGGCGCCGCCGTCGAGTCCGAATCCGAAGCGAAGGCCCGTCCGGATGAAGCGCGGGAGCGGGGCGATTCCGGAGCGGAGCCGAAGGTTCGATGAGGTGTTCACCGCCACCGTCACACCCCGCTCGGCGAGGAGCTCGCACTCGGGCTCGGTCAGATGCACGCCGTGGGCGACGGCAAGGCGCGGCGAGAGGAGCCCGATGTCGTCGAGGTGCCGGAGGATGCCCTGCCGGTAGGTGAAGTCGAGCCACTCCCGCTGCCGCGGCGACTCGAGGAGGTGCATGTGGATTCGCCGGTCGTGATCCGCCGAGGCGCGGGCAATCCGTTCCAGGGTCGAGTCCTGGCACCACTGCGGCCCGATCGGCCCGTACTGGACCCGGAATCGCTCGCTCTCGAACGCGGCCGCGATCGCCTCCACCTGGTCGACCAGGTGCTCGGCGGGGCCCGCCCGGGAAAGCGCCGCGGTGAGACGCGCCCGATCCGTCGAGTGGAGGTGCGGCAGCAGCGCGCGCTGGTCGCCGTAGGCGAAGGCGTTGCGGTCGAGGACCGGGCACGAGAACGCGACCCGGATCCCCACGTCGGCCGCGGCCCGGGCGACCCCGGCCGCCTCGCCGGCGAGCCGGTCCGCGGCGAGCGAGTTGTGGCAGTGCACGGTCGCGCCGATGCCCGCCCGCGCCATCCGCCCGAAGGCCACGGCCGCCTCGAGCCGCGGGTCGATGGTCGGCCGGCCGGTGAGCGACGCGATCCAGCATTCGAGGGCGTCGTCGGCGCCCCCGAGCGAGAGCGGCCGGAGGCCGTAGCCGTGGTCGTGGGCGTTCACCATGGCGGGCAGGGCGAGGAGATCCTCGCCGCCGGGCCAATCCCCGCCCACACTCGGGCGGGCACCCTCGCCGGTGCCGAAACCCTCTCCCGCCCGGTCGCCTCCTTGCCCCGAACGCCGCGAGACCCCGGAACCGTCGCGTCCTTCGACTTCGGCGGCAGTGGTTGGGTCCGCACCGGTGCCGGACTTCACCGATCGGACCCGGCCGTCTTCCATTTCCACCACGGCATCCCGGAGGGCGGCATCCCTCCCGGGCGCGGCCAGTAGCCGGGGGAACGAGACTGTACGCGTGTTCACGTCGCCGGCGTTCGGGTCTCGAAGTCCGCCGTGAAGCGGACGAGTGCCGCCTCGAAGTAGCGCAGGACCGCAGCGTGCATCGGGCCCGATGCCGGTCCGGGAGTCTGCGCCACAGGATGCTCCGAGGGACCGTTTCGGTGTATCGAGGCGCGTTCGCGCCGACCGTAGCTCATCGCCTTGGCGCTTGCTCGCATTCGTCCGTTCCTTCGTTCCGCTGGCGCACCCCCGATTCGGTGGACCAGCTTGTCGCCGATCGGGTGGTGGCGGAATCGCGCGGTTATCTCGCCGGTCGGCAACGGATCATCCGGATGCTGCTCGATGGAGTCGTTCGAGTCGCGGGAGCAGATCGCTCTGCGACAACGCCTCCTCCAGCACTCGGAGCATCCGGCGCACGTGGCCCAGATCGATGTCGTCCGAACGGGCTCTGAGCATGCCCTCGGCGTCGTCCAGGTCCTTGGGCCGGCCGGCCAGGATCTTCATCGTGACCACATCTTCGACGGTAGCGATCGGAACCTGAATCCCCTCTATCGGGTGGATTTCGGCTCGCTGGAGGAAAAGCTCCTCGATCCCGGGTCCGCCGAGCACGATGTCGACGGGCAACCGAGTCGGCGAATGGACGAACGGCAGCACTCGGGTTCTGGCGACGAAATCGTCCGTGGCGGTCACGCGCAACCGGAGCCCGTTCGCCTCCAGCCCCGTCACCAGCTCGCGAGTCGTGCGAGGCTCCAGCAAAGTGGTGACGTCGACGTCCGCGGTCAGCCGAGCGACGCCGTGGTAGATGGCGGCCTGCGCGCCGAACAGATACCAGCGGATGCCCAGGGAATCGAAGCTCGCGGCGAGCGCGGCGAGAACCTCACCGACGGGCGAAAGCATGTGCGGCCCGGTCGATGAGTCGTTTCAGTCGAAGGTGCTCGGCAAGATCCCGGTCGGAGTCGCCGGCCGTCGGCCACTCCGGCCTGATCCGGCGCGCGTGTTCCCACAGGGCCCGCGAAGCATCGACGGTGGCAGCCGGGCCGCGTTCCTTGAACTCCGCCGCCCAGTGAGACGCGTCGGCATCGCTCGTCGCGGCCCAGTCGCGCGTGGCGAACGCCCGTATGTCGTTCCGGGTCACGGGTCGATCATATTACAACCCGCCCGGCGCGCGGCCTCCCGTCCGGGCGCGGACGGCAGCCGGCGGAACGGGAACCTCCGGCAGGAGGTCATGCAGCCTGGGCCCGGGTCTCGAAGTACGCCGCGAAGCGGGCGAGCGCCGCCTCGGGGTGCTCGGCCATCGCTCGCACCGCGACGGTCGGCGTTCGGTCCGACGACGTGCGGTAGCAGGCCGTACTCCCTCAAGCCGCTTCGACAGCGCGCACGCGCTCTTTCGGTCCGTGCGCCCGGCTACCGCGGCGTCTTGACGACCTCGCGACGAAAGTTGGTGAGATATCCACGCTAGGAGTCTGCGCCGTAGAAAATTTTTCCGAAGATCTCCCCACACCATAGGAAGAACAGGGAAAGACAGGGCCAGATTAGGGATGATTGAAACACATGAACCGATCTATTCGTCACTTTTCGTTACTTTTTGGAAATAATCTCCACCATAATCCTTCGGGAGCGTTCTGCGGCGCAGGCTCCTAGCCCGCTCTCGCGCCCGGGTCTGCGTCCGGGTCTGCGTCCGGGCCCGGGTTCCAGGCGGCGACCACGGGATGGTCCTGCTCAGTGCGGAAGTCCGGCCCGAAGCCGCCGGGGCTGCCCCAGCCGGTGACCTCGCCCCCGAAGAACTCCGCGTTGACGGCCAGGAACGGGGCGGATTCGGGGGGCAGGTCCTCCTCGGCGAAGATCGCCTCGACCGGGCAGACCGAGACGCAGATGGCGCAGTTCACGCATTCGTCCGGCTGGATGTAGAACATCCGCCCGCCCTCGTAGATGCAGTCCACGGGACAAACGTTCGTGCAGTCGCCGTCCTTCACGTCGATGCACGTCTCGGCAATGACGTAGGTCATGCGCCGCGTCCTTTCCTCCCCGCCCTTCGTTCGCACTCCCTCACCGCCCCTTCCAGACCGGCGCCCGCTTCTCCCGGAATGCGGCGACTCCTTCGCCCGCGTCCTCGCTCTCGAGCGCGGCCACGAGGCTCGGCAGGCAGGCGGCGCGCGCTTGCCGCTCGCCAAGGTGCGCGGTGTCCGCGACGGAACGCTTGAGCGCGCGCAGGCTCAAGGGCGCGCAGGCGAGGATCGCCTCCACCCATGCGTCCACCGCCCGGTCGAGCTCGGCGTCCGGCACGACCTCGTTGACGAGACCGGAGGCAAGCGCCTCCTCGGCGCCGATCCGCCGTCCGGTGAGGAGGAGGCCCATCGCGAGCGCGCGCGGCAACCGGCGGGGAAGGGTGACCATCGCGTCGAGGGGCAGCCGCCCGACCCGCGGCTCGGGGAGGCCGAAGGAGGCGGACTCCGCGGCCACGAGGAGATCGCAGCCGAGCGCCATCTCGAAGCCGCCGCCGAGGGCGATGCCGTTGATGCGCCCGACGATCGGTACGGAGAGCCGGCCGGCGAGCGCGACCCCCCCGAAGCCGTGACGGCCGGACCGGGCCCAGTAGGCGAGGCCGCCGGGTCCGTCCTCCTTGAGGTCCGCGCCCGCGCAGAACGCGCGTCCGGTCCCGGTGAGTACGACGCAGCGGACTTCGGGGTCCCCTTCGATCGCGTTCCAGGTCGCGTCGAGGGCGGCGTCCGTCGCCGAATCGACCGCGTTCAGGCGGTCGGGCCGATCGAGGGTGACCCGCGCGATGCCGCCCATGCGGTCGAAGCGGACTCCCCCGCCGGAGGTTCCGGCGCCGTCGCTCATGCCGCCGGCCCCGCCCCGCTCCGCTCCACCTCCGCGAGCACCTCGCCACGGTGCTCGCCGAGCCGCGGGGGCGGGCGGCGGATCGCGAACGGCGCGCCCGACATCTCGATCGGCGAGCCGACGAGGCGGACCGGCCCCGCGGCGGTCGGTTCCGATTCGACGATCATCCGGTTGAACGCGGTCTGCGGATCGGCGAGCGCCTCCTCGAGCGAGCGCACGGGTGCGCAGAGGATGTCCACCCCCTCGAGCCGTTCCACCCAGTGGTCGGTGGTGCCGCCCGCGAACGTCTCGCGGAAGATCGCCTGGAGCTCGGCGCGATGCGCCTTCTGCCGCTCGAGGTTCTCGTATCTCGGATCGGCGGAGAGGTCGTCCAGGTCGAGCGCGCGGCAGATCTCGCGGAGCGGGTTCTCCTTGAACGCCCCGACCATCACGATCGCCCCGTCCACGGTCTCGAAGACCCCCGCCAAGGGCATCGCCGCCCAATTGAGGTCGCGCCCGCGCATGAGGTGCATCGCGGCCTCCTGCATCTGCATCGCGAGCATGGAGTTGTAGAGGGAGACCGAGACCCGCTGCCCCTCGCCGGTGCGCTCGCGTTGCAGCAGGGCGAGCAGGATCCCCTGCACGAGGTGCATCCCGGCCGCATAGTCCGCGAGCGCGGTCGGATAGATGGAGAGGGGGACCTCCGGCCCCGCGCGCCGGTGCATGGCCCCGGTCATCGCCTGGGCGAGCACGTCCTGCCCGCCCTTGCCCTTCCGCACGTACGGGCCGTCGTTCCCGTAGCCGGACCCCATCGCCCAGATGATGCGCGGATTGATGCGCCTGAGCGCCTCGTAGCCGAAGCCCATCCGCTCCATGACCCCGGGGCGGAAGTTGTTCACCACCACGTCGGCGGTCTCGACGAGGCGGCGCACGAGCGCCCGGTCCGCCTCGGACTTGAGGTCCAGGGCGAGGCTTCGCTTGTTGCGGTTGAGGCTCGCGAACACCGGGTTGTTGCCGCCGTCCGGGTCCTCGCCGATCCCCCAGCGCGAGAGGTCGCCCGCCCCGGCCCGCTCGATCTTGATGACGTCCGCCCCGTAGTCGCCGAGCATCTGGGTGCAGCACGGGCCCATCATCACCTGGGTGAAGTCGAGGACCCGCACCCCTTCGAGGGGGAGGGGCGCCGCTCCCTTCATCGCACCCTCGCTCGAGGTCGGGGGCCCAGGCGGGGACGAAGCCGCGGACGAGGTCGAGGTTGCGGGTTCGGCCGGGGTGGCGGGTTCGGTCGGGGCTGCGGGCGCCGCCATCATGCCGCCTCCGGCTCGGCGACCCGCGCGTTCGCCGCCGGGCGGTCTCCGGGATCCGCCCCCTGGGAGCGCATCTGCCGTTGGATGCGCTGTACTTCCACCTTCCGGACGGTGGTGTCGCCGTCGAGGGCGAGCGCGGCCGCGACCCCGGCCGCTTCGCCCATCGCCATGCACGGGGGGATCTCGCGGCTCACCTTCTGGGCCTGTGGGGTCGCCGAGTAGTGCCGCCCCGCGACGAGAAGCTGCTCGACCCCGACCGGCAGCAACGCCCGGTAGGGGGTGTAGTAGTCGCGGCCGCGGCACACCGAGTCCGCGAAGTGGACCCGCTCCAGCACGTCCTCCTTGGTGACCACGTATTCACCTTTGAGGAGGCGGGTCTGGCGCACCCCGGTCTGGGGGGCGAAGTCGACGAAGTACGCGCGCTCGAATCCGGGCACGTTCTCGCGGGCGAAGTCGAGGAGGGTGCGCATCCGGCGCCGCCCCTCGAACTCGGCCGCGGTCAGGTCCGCGACCTTCATCCCGTCGAAGCCCGTCATGTGCGGGCAGTTGCACCAGACGATGCCGGGGAGCGGGGTCTTCAGCCACCAGTACTGCCAGCACCCGCCGATGTGGCGCTTGGCCTGGCGGTCGACCTCCGCGAAACGCTCCGGCTCCTCGAACTGGAAGCGCTCGGCGGCGTCGGTATCGACCCCGCCGATACGCGACACGGTGGTGACGATGTAGGCGCCCTCCTCGTATGCCGCTCCCGCACTCGCGGCTACGTCGAGGTCGCCGGTGGCGTCGATGACCACGTCGCCCCGGATCGCCTGCGCCCCTTCCTTGGTCTCGACGATGACCCCGGACACTCGTCCGTCCTCGCCGACGATCGCCGACTGGAACCAGCTATGCAGGCGAAGCTCGACGCCGGCTTCCGCGATCATGTCGAGGGCGGCCTGTTTGAAGCCGTCCGGGTCGAAGGCGGCGGCGAAGATCACGGGGTGCGGCTTGGTGCGGGTGTGGAAGTCGAAGACCCCCCACCTCGACCACTTGCGCCACATCGCCTCGGTGGCGCGCACCGCGGGGTCGCGGTCGGCGTCGGGCGGGTACACGCAGAGCCCCCGGCGGTGCATGCGCTCGATCATCTCCAGGGCGAGGCCCCGGACGGAGACCTCGGTGTCGTTGTGCATGTCGTCGAGCACGAGGACCATGCCGCCCGAGGCGAGGCCCCCGAGGTAGGGGTAGCGCTCGACGAGGGTCACGCTCGCCCCGTTCCGGGCGGCGGAGACGGCGGCCGCGACCCCGGCCGCTCCCCCGCCCACCACCAGAACGTCCGAGGCGGCGACCACGGGGACCCGGCTCTCGGGCCTCATCAACGAGTTCGACGTCTGCATGCAGCTTTCTCCCTGTGGCGGTGGCCCCGTGCGGTGGCCGCAAGCATCCCGGCCACGGTCAGAACACCTCCGGGGGCTTCCACTTGAGCACCCGGCGTTCGACGAGGGTGACGATGGCGAACGCCGCGACGGCCATCCCCGCGCCGAGGATGACGGTGGCGTAGAGGAGCGGCGCCCGGAAGTTGTAGGTGGCCTCGATGATGAGGGAGCCGAGACCGTAGTTGGAGCCGATCCACTCCCCGACGATCGCCCCGATGACGCAGGTCGTCGACGCGATCTTGAGGGCCGCGAACAGGAACGGGAGGGAGCTCTGGAGCCGGATCTTGAAGAGCACCTCCCGGCTGCTCGCGGAGAGGACCCGCATCAGCTCCAGCATCTGGGGGCTCACCGCCTTCAGCCCGCGCACCATGTTGACCAGGGTCGGAAAAAAGCAGATGAGGGCGGCGATGACGATCTTCGGGGCGTAGCCGTTCCCGAGGAGGAGCACCAGGATCGGGGCGATGGCGATGATCGGGATCGTGTTGACGAAGACCGCGATCGGATAGAACGCCCGCTCCGCGAGCTGACTGTGCACGAACCATACCGCGAGCACCGCGGCGACGGAGTTTCCGACGAGAAAGCCGGAGGCCGCCTCCATCAGCGTGGGCCAGAAGTTGAGCCAGAGGATGTCGCCCCGCTCCACGAACACCTCGAGGACCTGGATCGGGCTCGGTGCGATGTAGGTCGGCACCCCGAACCCGGCCACGATCGCCTGCCAGAGGAGGAGTATCCCGGCCGCGGCCGCGATCGCGGGGGCGCGCCGGCGCCAGGTCCCCCGGGGCCGTTCGTGCCGTGTGCGCCGCTCGCCGCCGAGCGAGGCCGCGGCCGTTGTTCGCTCGCGCCGGAGAGAGGGATCGGGGGGAGCGGGGGGGACGGTCAACTCGACTCCTCCAACAGCCCCCGAAGGTGCGCGGTGACCGCCACGAACTCGAGGGTGTCGCGCGTCGCGAGGGTCCTCGGCCCTTGGAAGTCGATGTCCACGTACTCGCGCACCCGGCCGGGATGCGCCGACAGCACCAGGCACTTCTGCCCGAGGAAGGTCGCCTCGGGGATGGAATGGGTGACGAAGATGATGGTGGTGCCGGTCTCGCGCCAGATCCGGAGCAGCTCCTCGTTGAGCTTGTCGCGGGTGATCTCGTCGAGGGCGCCGAAGGGCTCGTCCATCAGCAGCACCCGCGGTCGGCAGACGAGGGCCCGGGCGATCGACACCCGTTGCCGCATGCCGCCCGAGAGCTCGTGGGGCAACGCCGCCTCCCGGCCCGCGAGACCGACGAGGGCGAGCAACTCCTCCGGCTCCGCGTGTTGCTCCACGCTGCCGTCCCCGCGGCCGACCTCGAGCGGCAGGCGCACGTTGTCAATCGCGCTCCGCCACGGGAGCAGGGTGGCGTCCTGGAACACGAAGGCGAAGTCGCGGGCGAGTCTCGCTTCCTCCGGGGTACGGCCGAACACGCTGATCTCTCCCTGACTCATCGGAACGAGGTCCGCAACCGCCCGCAGGAGGGTGGACTTGCCGCACCCCGAGGGGCCGAGCATGGTGACGAGCCCGCCGTCGGGAACGGCGAAGCTCACCCCTTCGAGCGCGGTGACGGGGCCGGCATCGCTCTCGAACCGCACCGCGAGGTTCCGGACGGAAACCGCGGCCGCGCGGGCGGGCGCGCTGTCGGGGGCGGCGGCCGGTGCGGCCCCGGACCCCGCCGCCGCGGGGCTCACCGGAGGCGATCCCCGAGGCGATCCCGGGAGCGAGCCCCGGGAACGATCCCGGGAGTGATCCCGGGGCGGCCCCCGAAGCGACCCCCGGGCTCGCGCCGCCGCCGGTCACCCCTGTCCAGGCCGCCGCCCTCCCGCCCTCACCCGATCTGCTTCCGCAACGCTTCGGTCGCCGCGAGGATGTCGGTCGTCATCACGTCGCCGACCGTCGGCACGTCCCCCCTGAACTGCTCGAGATCGGCGTAGACGTCGATCTGCTTCTGCCAGTTGTCGGGGTTCATGGCCGCCCAGCCCTCGGTGGCGGTGGTCCCGTCGAAGGAGAAGCCGAGGACCGGCCCCACCGCCTCGAGCTCGCTCGCCCGGTCGAGGTTCCGGTACTCCGACACCAGGTGATCGACGGCCGCCTCCGGGTTCTCCCGGGCGTATCCCCAGCCGCGGGCGGAACCGGTGAGATAGCGCACGAGCACGTCCCCGTGCTCGGCGAGCATCCGGTCGGTCGTGTAGTAGACGTTCGCGTAGAGCTGGATCCCGGCATCCCACAGCATCAGGTCGACCCGGTCGTCCCCGAGGATCTTGAGCGCGTTGGTGTTGGTCATCCAGCCGGTGACCGCCTGCGCCTGCCCGGTCATGAGCTGGTTCATGTCGCTGCCCATCTTGACCACTTCGACCTGATCCTCGGCGATGCCGTTGAGGGCGAGCAGGGCCCTGAGCAGGATGACCGCCGTCGGCTGGGTGGCGATGGTCTTGCCGATCATGTCCTTCGGGGTGCGGATCGGGTTGTCCGCGAGCGAGAAGTAGGTGAACGGATGCTTCTGGTAGCCGGCCGCGAACGCCTTGACCGGGATGCCCGCGGAACGCGCCAGCATCAGGGAGGGGCTGGACGAGAGCTGCCCGACCCCGGCCCGGCCGGCCGCGACGGAGGCGACCCCGTCCACGCCCGGTCCGCCCGGGGTGACCATGAGCTCGACGCCCTCCTCGGCGTAATAGCCGAGGCGCTTTGCACAGACCTCGCCGAGGATTCCGTTGCTCGCGAGCCATCCGAGCTGCATGTTGACCTCGGCCGCGTCGGCGGCGAGAGATCGCACGCTGATGAAGGACGACGCGGCGGCCGCACCGAGGGCGCCGCCGTACTGGAGTATCCGCCGGCGGCTGAGCCGCGGCGTGACCGTGGTGTGTTCCGACATGCTTCGAGTCCTCGTTGACGCTGGGTTGACGCTGGGTTGACGCTGGATTCCTGGGCGCCCGGCTGCGCCTCGCGTATCGACGCCGGCCCCGGATGCGGGGCCATGCCTTCCGGCCCGCGCCGGCCGGGCCGCGCCTTGGTCACGGGGACAGCCTAGTCCGATCGGGCGTTCGAAGGAAGTGCTGATTTCCGCGTGGCCTGTTGCGATTCCCGCAACAGCCCCGCAACAGAATGGTCGTTTCAATCATGGTCGTTTCACGCTACGGCTCCCATCCCCGAAGGGTTGGACGAGTAGTCCCCGGCAAATCGGATTCGCTCCGCGTAATCCGGCCGGAACGCATTTCTCCGAGGTCGGGTTGCGCCTCCGGCCGACCCGATCTGCCGCGACTCCCGCCGACGCAACCCTCGCCGCGGTCGCCCGACCGGCCGGGATGGGCGGTCACGGCGGAGGGGCCCGCCGGCCGGTCGCCGTTCGGCCTTCGGCGTCCACCGCCTCGACGAACGCCCCGACGAGGTGGTCCGAGGCGTGGACGACGTGCTCCGGTCCGGGGAAACGGCCTTCGCGCACATCGGCCACGAACTCGGTGAATCCGGCCACCCGCTCGGCCTGCATCTCCTCCTTCATCCGGTAGAGGAGGCGGTACTGCTTCGAGTGCCGCGGGTACGGCGGAGGGTTGTTGCCGAGAATGTCCTCCGCGAACAGAAACTGGATGTCGCCGCCGCTTCCCGCACCGATAGACGAGGTGAGAAGCCGGGTCCGCCGGCTGATCTCGACCAGGAGCTCGGCGGGGACGACCTCGACCTCCACCGCGTAGGCCCCCGCGTTTTCGAGGGCCTTGATCTCGCGGAACACCCACATCGCTTCGTCGAGGGTCTTCCCGACCGCGCGCAACCCGCCGGTCCAGGTGCTCTTTCTCGGCACGAGGCCCGCATGCCCCTGGATCGGGATCCCCGCGTCGGCCGCCGCCGCGACGAAGCGCGGGCTCCATTGGCACATGATCGCGTCCGCCCCGATCGCCATCGCATCGTAGCCGATGCGCACTGCCTCGACCTCGCTCGCGGCGGCGACGAGCGGCACGGAAAAGGCCATGAACGTGTTGGGCGCGGCCCGGCGGATGGCCGCGGCGAGGTCGGGCTGCCGGGGGTCGAAGCGCACCTTCATGGTGTCGATGCCGGCCTGCTCCGCGGCGGACGCCTCCTCCGGGGAGAAGGGCAGGGTCTCCACGAGCACGCGCTTTCCCTTCTGGTCCCGGAGATCCTTCACGGTGTAGTTGCGGGTCCCGTACGCGCCCCCCAGGGTCATGACCCGCTTGAGACCGCGCTCGGCCGCATCTCTGGGCGGAATGCCTCCGTCGCCGGTCGCGTGGCTCGCCATGGCTCTCTTCCTTCCCCGAAGTGGTCCGCGCCGAACGGTACCAAAGTTGCCCCGTCGAGTTCACCCACGGGGAGGCCGGGGCCGAGGCCGGCGGAAGGGGTGCCGGGAGCGCCGTGATCACTCCCCGGCTCGGGGCCGGGCCGGCGAGCCCGGGCCGGGCTGCGGAGGCCGCGCGGGGCTGGTCAGAGCGATACGCCGCCGTCGACGACGAACGCGGTACCGGTGGCGTAGGTGGACTCGTCGCTCGCGAGCCATACCGCGAGGGAGGCGATCTCCCCCGCCGTGCCGAGCCGGCCGAGGGGCTGACGTGCGATGAAATCCTTGCGCGCCTGGACCGGGTCGTCGAAGGCCGCGATGCGGTCTTCGAGGGAGGGGGTCTCCACCGTCCCCGGGCAGATGCAGTTGCAGCGGATCCCGTCCCGGATGTAGTCGGCGGCGACCGACTTGGTAAGCCCGATGACCGCCGCCTTCGTGGTGCCGTAGACGAACCGGTCGGGCAGCCCGCGGATCGAGGAGGCGACGGACGACATGTTGATGACGGAGCCTCCGCCACGCTCGATCATGCCGGGGAGGAAGGCGCGAATCATGCGGTACATGCTGTCCACGTTGAGCGTCATGCTGAAGCGCCACTCCTCCTCGCCGGTGCTGAGCGCGCTCCCGTGGTGGACGAACCCCGCGCAGTTGAAGAGCACGTCGGGGGGGCCGACCTCGCGGGCGGCGGCTTCGATGTCGGCGGGATCGGTCACGTCGAGACGCCGGGTCTCGATGCCGGCGACCTCCGCGAGCTCGGCGAGCTTTTCCGCGTCGACGTCGGTGGCGGTCACCCGCGCGCCTTCGGCCGCGAACGCGAGCGCGCTCGCCCGGCCGATGCCTTGCGCGGCAGCGGTGAGGAGGATGGTCTTGCCGGCGAGTCGCGAGCCCATTGGCTGGTCCGTGATCGAAGGGAGGCGGGAAGGCGGCAGGATATCAGACCGTTCGCGGCTGCCCACCGTTCAAGTGCCTCGGGGGCAGGACCATTTTTTGACAATGGGAAGCAACGCTCACCATTGAAAAGACCGGCCACGGTGTCGCCTCCCCCGCTCTCACCGCAGTGCCGCCGCAGTGCCGCCGCAGTGCCGCCGCAGTGCCACTTGGAATTCCTCTGGTCAGCCAGACCCTGACTTTCATGCGGCGGGGCGGCTGCGAACGAGCGGACCATGACCGTTTTCGTCGTGACCGAGGGCTGGCCGCGGATGCGGATCGGCCGGCCGCGCGCTCGAGGGCCGCTTCACGAGGCCCGAACCGGCACGCAGACGGCGAAATGCGCTCCCCGATTGCCTGCCGAACAGGCCCGGTTCACCCGCCGCCGGACAAAAGACGAGTGCTGACCCGTCGCCGGACGAATCAACGAGCCCTGGTCTCGGGGGATACAATGCGCTGGCCATCTTCAGGGGTTCCGAATCGCCGGCGGCCTGTCCGGGCCGAGGACGGAGCCGGAGCCCCGAGCCGGCGTGCGGGGCACCGGGTGCCCCCGGAGTCAATCGCATGACGAAACGAAGCGGCGGAGCGCCGGCGTGCGAGCGGCGGCCGGCGGAATGCGGGGGGACGGGGTGGATCGAGCGGCCGCTTCTCCCGGGCGCCGCGGGGTCGGGGCCGGACGGACGGCCCGACGGAGGAGCCCGGTGACCTCGCGCCGCAACCTCGACACGGATCGGTTCCTTGCCCACTACGCGACGATGCAGCGCATCCGGGCGTTCGAGCGCGCCGCCCTTCGCGCCGCCCGCGAAGGTCTCGCGACCGGCGCGATCCACGCCTCCATCGGCCAGGAGGCGGTGGCGTCGGGGGTCTGCGGCAACCTCGGCCGCTCCGATCTCCTTCTCTCCAACCACCGCGGACACGGGCACACCCTCGCCAAGGGCGCGGACCCCGGCGCGATGATGCGCGAGCTGTTCGGACGCGAGGGCGGGGTGTGCGGGGGCAAGGGCGGGTCCATGCACATCGCCGACTTCGGGGTGGGCATGCTCGGGGCGAACGGGGTGGTCGGAGCCAACATCCTCATCGCGGCCGGGGCCGCGCACGGGATCAGGCTCCGCCGCTCGCGCACCGCCGACGACCGCGTCGTGGTCTGCATCTTCGGCGACGGCGCGGTGAACCGCGGTCCCTTCCTCGAAGGGCTCAACTGGGCCGCGGTATACCGGCTGCCGGTGCTCTTCGTGTGCGAGGACAACGGCTTCGCCGCGACGACGCGCACCGCGGCGCTGACCGCGGGGCCGGGCCCGGCGGCCCGCGCGGAGAGCCTCGGCCTCGCGGCGGCGGAGGTGGACGGCAACGACATCGTGGCCGTCGACGCGATCGCGCGGGAGCTGATCTCGGCGGCCCGCGCCGGCGAGCCCCGCTTTCTGCATGCGCGGACGTGGCGCCTCGAAGGACACACCGCGGCCGACGAGGGAACGTATCGGCCGGCCTCGGAGGTCGAGGCCCGCTGGGCGGAGGAGCCGATGGCCCGCTGCGAGCGGCTCCTCGGGCAGGCGGGGGTCGAGCCGCGGCGCCTCGAAGCGGCCCGCGACGCGGCCGGGCGGGAGATGGAGGCGGTGTTCGAGGAGGCCCGTGCAGCGGACTGGCCGCCCCTGTCCACCGCGTTCGACGACGTGCTCGATACCGTTGCCGCCGCGGGAACGGAGACGGCCGCGGGAGCCGGCGGCTGATGGGCGATCGCACCTACGCGCAAGCCGCCCGGGAAGCCATCGCCGAGGAGATGCGGCGCGACCCCGACGTCTGGGCGCTCGGCGAGGACCTCGGGCGCGGCGGGGTCTTCGGGCAGTACGCGGGGCTCGCGGACGAGTTCGGCCCCGAGCGGATCTGCGACACGCCCATCTCGGAGGCGTCCATCATGGGCGCATCGGTCGGAGCGGCGATGGTCGGCACGCGCCCCATCGTGGAGATGCGCTTCTCGGACTTCGCGCTCTGCGCGGTGGACGAACTCGTCAACCAGGCCGCGAAGGCGCGCTACATGTTCGGCGGCCAGGCCCGCGTGCCGATGGTGATCCGGGAGCCGATCGGGATCTGGCGCTCCTCCGCCGCCCAGCACTCGCAGTCGCTCGAGGCGTGGTACGCGCACGTCCCCGGGCTCGTCGTCGCCGCGCCGGCGACCCCGGCCGACAACAAGGGGCTCCTCAAGTCGGCGATCCGGAGCGACGACCCGGTCGTCTACATGGAGCACAAGAACCTTTGGGGCCTCACCGGCGAGGTGCCGGAGGACGAGGACCGGACGATCCCCCTCGGCGCGGCGCGCCTCGAGCGGGCCGGCGAGGACGTCACGGTGGTGAGCTGGTCGCGCATGGTGCACGTCTGCGCGGGCGCCGCCGCGGCGCTCGAGGCGGAGACGGGAATCTCCGCGGAGGTCATCGATCTCCGCACCCTCTGGCCGTGGGATCGAGAACGGGTCCTCGCCTCGGTCGCCAGGACCGGCCGGCTCCTCGTGGTCCACGAAGCGGTGGCCGCCGGCGGCTTCGGGGCCGAGGTGGCCGCGACGGTGGCCGAGGAGCTGGGGGCGCCGGTGCGCCGCCTGGGAGCGCCCCGGATTCCGATCCCCTATGCTCCCCCCCTCGAAGACCGGGCCCGCGTAACCGAGGGGATGATCATCGACGCGGTACGCAAGATGGCGTAGGCGGTCGCACCGGTGTCGCGGGCGGCGCGGCGGCGGGACAGGAGCGCGGGCGGCGGTCATCCGCCGCGGCCTCGGCCCGGCCCCGGCCCTGCTTCCGCGAGCGAACGTGCCGGAGAGCGCATGCGGAGGACGAGTGTCCGGCGCATCGGGCGGCAACCGGATCCGTCGGTCGACGGAAGGGAAGGCGGGCGGCGGTCCGGGTGTGGAGGAGGCCGGATCCGGTACGCCGTCGAAGCAATCGAGGACGAGAGGAGAGGATCGAGGATGAGCAGCATCGGGACCTTCCAGGACCTTGGGGTCACGCTGGAAGAGGGGAATATCGCGGTCGTCGAGATCCAGCGTCCGCCTCACAATTTCTTCGACGTCGACCTCGTCGACGCGATCGCGGATGCGTACGAGACGCTCGACGAGCACCCCGGATGCCGGGCTATCGTGCTTGCCGCGCAGGGCAAGAACTTCTGCGCGGGCGCCAACTTCCAGGGCGGAGGAGGCGCGGCCCGAGACACGACCGGGGAACCGGGGTCCCGGGGCGGCGGACACCTTTACCGGCACGCGGTTCGCATCTTCCGGGCGAAGACCCCGGTGGTCGCTGCCGTGCAGGGCGCGGCGATCGGCGGCGGCCTCGGGCTCGCGGTCTCGGCGGACTTCCGGGTGACCTGTCCCGAGGGCCGCTTCAGCGCGAACTTCACCCGCCTCGGGTTCCACCCGGGGTTCGGTCTCACGACCACCCTGCCGGAGATCGTCGGCACGCAGCGGGCGGCCCTCATGTTCTACACCGGCCGGCGCGTCAAGGGTGAGGAGGCCCTGGAATGGGGGCTCGCCGATGCGATCGCTCCCCGTGAGCGGGTCCGCGAGGCGGCGTGCGGCCTCGCCCGTGAGATCGCCGCGTCGGCGCCCCTTGCGGTCGTCGCGACCCGCGCGACGGTGCGCGGAGACATCGCGGCGCGGGTGGAGCGCGCCACCGACCACGAGCTGGTGGAGCAGACCCGGCTCCGGGCGACGAAGGACTGGCAGGAAGGGGTGAGGGCGATGGCGGAACGCCGCCTGCCGAGTTTCGTCGGGGCGTGAGCGGGCCAGCGGGGGGGTCGGTGGCCGGCGGGAGAGGAGGAGACGCGACCGCGAACGTCGCGGCCCCGGGTGCGCGAGGCGGGGTGGTTCCGCCGGCAGATCACCGCCTGAAGGCGTCCCCGCGATTCGGGCCTCGCACCGCGGATGGAGACGGCGAGCCGGGCAACCAGGAGATTCCATGAGCGAACAACGGCCGAGGGTGCTGGCGACGCGCCGGTTTCCACCCGACATCGAGGCGCGCCTCGGGCGCGAGTACCGGGCCACCTTGAACGAGGCCGACCGGATCCTTTCGCCCGAGGAGCTCGTCGCCGCCGCCCGCGAGCACGACGCGGTCATGTGCTGCCCGACGGAGCGCTTCAGCCGCGAGGTACTGGAGCAGGTGACGGGTTCCATCGGAATCGTCGCCACGTTCTCGGTCGGGTTCGAGCATATCGACGTCCCGGCCGCCCGCGACGTGGGGATCGTGGTCACGAACACCCCGGACGTGCTCACCGACGCGACCGCCGACACGGCGGTGCTCTGCATGCTCGCGGCGGCCCGGCGCGGCGCGGAAGGAGATCGGTTCGTGCGGAGCGGGCGCTGGGATCAGTGGCACACGATGCTGATGCTCGGCATCCACGTGACCGGCAAGCGCCTCGGGATCCTCGGCATGGGCCGGATCGGCCAGGCCCTCGCCCGGCGGGCGCGCGGCTTCGAAATGCCCATCCACTATCACAACCGCCGGCGGCTGCCTCCGGAGCGGGAGCGGGGCGCGACCTTCCACGCCGATCCGGCGGACCTGCTCGCGGTGAGCGACTTCCTCTCGATCAACTGCCCGTCGTCGCCCGAGACCGTCAGGTTCCTCGACGCCGAGCGGATCGCGATGCTCCCCGAGGGCGCCATCGTGGTGAACACCGCACGCGGCAACATCGTGGATGACGAGGCGCTCATCGCGGCCCTTCGTTCCGGCCGGCTCGCCGCGGCGGGCCTGGACGTCTTCGACAACGAGCCGAACCTCCACCCCGGCTACCTCGATCTCGACAACGTGTTCCTGCTGCCGCACCTCGGGAGCGCCACCCACGAGACGCGGCTGGCGATGGGCACCACCTGCCTCGACAATCTCTCCGCGTTCTTCGCCGGCCGGCCCTGCCCCCAGGCCCTGACCTGACCCCGGCCCCACCGCTATCCGCGAGTGACCGCGGAATGCGTCCCGAGATAGCGGTCCGCCGAAACCCGGCCGTACCGACAGGGGTTGTCATGCCATTAGCAACCGTGCGTCGAGTCGGCGAGAACGACGGTAAGCGCATGTGGCAGCAGTGCGTTTCGATCGAGGCGATGTGGCTTCGTTCAGGGTCTGCGTCGTTCGACCAGTGGGGTCTCCGGCGCTCCCGGACGCCGGCGGGGTCGGGCGGATTCAGGTGGGCCGGGTCTCGGGCCCGGGCTCCGGGGCCGGCCGCCGCGGGTAGCGGAGAAAGAGGACGGCGGTCACCGCGACCAGCACGGCGAGGACCGCGGAGCCGGCCAGCGCGGCGGAGTAGTCCCCGGTGAGGTCGAGCGACAGGCTGAACGGCAGCGGTCCGAGCGAAGCCCCCACGATGAGAACGGTCTGGCCGGTGCCCTGGATGCTGCCGAGGTGCCGGCGGCCGAAGTAGTCGGCCCAGAGATAGCCCACGTTCGCTTGCATGGATGCGTTGGCAAGGCCGAAGACCACCGCGTAGGCGATCGCGGTGGGGACGTCGTCGACGAGGTGCAACCCCACGAGGGCGGCGGCCATGACCACCTGCGCGCCGGCGAAGACGAGCCGGGACGGGGTCCGATCCATGATCCGGCCCAGCACCGGAGCGGAAACTACGGAAACGAGCGCGGTGATCGCGAAGAGGCGCGTCGCGACGCCGGCGTCGAGCCCCCGGTGCTCGAAGATGGCGACCTGATGGAAGAAGAGTCCGGTCATGAGGAGGGCGATGAGGGAGAGCCCGAACGCCACGATCCAGAATGCGGAGGTGCGAAGCGCCTGCTTCAGGGTGAGGCCGGTGATCTCGGGGGGTGGGCCGGCTTGCGGAGGCGAGGCAGGTGGATCGACCGATTCGGAGCCCTTCCCTGTCGCCCGGGGAGGGTTCGCGTCGGGCCGCGCCTCCGGCTCCCGGGGCTCGGGCCGGGCCGTTGACGGCTCGGCGCCGGGCGGCGGGTCCGCACGCGGTTCGGGCGGCGCCCCGCCGTCCGGAAGGAGGCCGACGTCCTCCGGCCGATTGCGGACGAACCAGAGCACCGGGAGGAGCAGCGCCCAGGAGCTGACTCCCAGCCAGATCCACGCCTCGCGCCAGCCCACCGTCTCGATGAGCCACTGTGCGAAGGGCGGATGGAGGGCGACGCTCGCCGAGAACCCGAGCCAGACGAGGCTGAGCGCGAATCCCCGCCGCCGCTCGAACCACTGGGCGACGATGTTGCTCGCCCCGAGGAAGAGGCAGCCCTGCCCGAGATAGCGGACCGCCGCGAAACCGAGGGCGAGAAACACGAGCCCGTTGACGAATCCGAACGCGATCGCGGCTCCCCCGAGCAGGATCGACACCACCGCGAGCACCCGGCGCGCGCCCCGCCGATCGACGTGCCGGCCCGCGAACGGCAACCCGAAGGCGGCGGCGAGGGTGGCGACACCGTACGCGAAGGAGACCTCGGTGTGGCTGAGGTGAAGGTCGCGCGCGACCTCGGTCAGGAAGACGCCGAACGTATGCGACTGGCCGGGCCCGCTCGCGAAGAGGATGAGGGCGCCCGCCGCGACCATGAGCCAGCCGAAGAAGAACCGCCGGTTGATCCGGTGGACGAGGGCGTCGGACGTGCGGCCGGCCGCGGTCATGCGTCCGGCCGCGGTCGGGCGGCCGGCGCGCCCGCGGGTCGCACGTCCACGGCCCGGCTGGGCGGCGGGGGCGGCTCGGCCAGGCCCCGCGGATCGATCCGGTACCAACGCATCGCGTTCTCGCAGAACATCTGCCGCCGCTCGGCGAGCGAGAAGCGGCTCGCCATCGCCTGGAACCCCCGCATGATGGTCCCGTAGGAGGCGTACAGTCGGTCCACCGGGTAGTTGCTCCCGAACATGCAGCGGTCGACCCCGAAGATGTCGATGGTCTCCAGGACCACGTCGCGATGCGTCCGCACCGACCACCCGGGGAGCTGCGCCTCCCCGAGCCCCGAGACCTTGACCGCCGTGTTCGGTGCTTCGGCGAGGGTTCGCATGCACTTGCGCCACGCGGCAAGCCCTTCGGGGGTGCGGATGCCGGGGAGGCCGCAGTGGTCGAGGATGATCGTGATCGCGGGGAATCGCTCGGCGAGCGCGCGCGCCTCCGGCAGGTGCCAGAAGGGCGCCTGGAGGTCGAAGGAGAGGCCGTGGGACTCGAGCCGCGCGTATCCCTTCTGCCACTCCGGGTCGCTCATCGATCCGGGGGCGTAGGGGACCACCTCGTTCGGATGCGCGGCCACCGCCGGCTTCTCGCGTACCCCCCGCACCCGGCCGAAGGCGGCCTGGGCGGCCAGTACCTCCTCGACGTCCTCACGCCCGAGCCAGGCTTGCGCGACGATGACGGTCGGAAAGCCCGATTCCTCCGCGACCCGTTCGGCCCACGCGGTCTCGCCGATCGGGTTCGTCGGATCCCATTCCGCCTCCACGTACACGGATCCGACGACCCGAAGCCCGTCCCAGTCCCGGCGGAAATCCTCGGTCAGATAGTTGTGCCGGATCGCGCGGTAGTCGCCGTGCCGGCCCTCGACGGGCGGATCGTCGCAGAGCCAGGGATGGTAGTTGCGGTCGAGGTCCCAGAAGTGGTGGTGGGCGTCGATGATGACGTCGTGCCGGCCGCCGATGTCGTCGATGTGGCCCTGGTCGTAGGCGCGAAGCCGAAGGTCCTCGGTGCGCCGCTCGGCATGCTCCTCGTCCATCGTCAGGCTCCGGGCGAGGAGGTAGTGAAGGCCGAGGAGCATCCCCCAGGCGAGCATCGGTGCGAACGTGTTCCAGCCGTCCCCGAGGAATACGTCGGACGCCGTGGCGCATCCGCCGAGTGCCGCGAAGGCGAGCCGGTGGCGCGGCCACCAAGCCTTCAGCCCCCTTGCCCACCGGAGATGCGACGAGGTCTCGCCGGCGTCTGGTCGAGTCATCTACTCCTGGTGCTCCGGCACGGTGGTCTTGGCCGGGCGAGAGCGGCTGCCGTCCGGTTCCCCGCCTCTTCGCCCGCACCACCGCTCGGGCCGGTCGCACTGATTGCACTCATCGCACTGATCGCACCCGGGCACCTGGTCCGTTCAGGTTTTGGCCGGAGGTGGGGGCATATCCCCATAGCGCTTCGCGATGTGCATCAGCCGCACGGAGTACCGCAACCACACCAGGGAGAACGCAATGAGCAGGACCCGATCCCAGCTTCCGAGGTCCGGGTGAATGTCGAACGACAGGCTGAACACCAGCCCCCCGACCGGCGCGAGCACGCACGCGCACGCGGCGAGCTGATGGCGGGTGACGGCGAGCGTCAGCGTCGCGCACACCACCAGGAAGGAGTAGAGAGAAACCCCGAACGAGTCGGCGTAGGCCGCCCGGCCGCTCATGGTGAGCACCATGACTGCGCCATACAGGAGGGAGACGAAGACGACGTAGGCGAATATCTCGTGGTCCGCCTGGCGTCGGTGGAGGCGTTCCACCGGCACGAGGTACGGGGTCGTCTCGTCGTCCCAGAAGTAGCGCCGGACGAACTTGTACCAGTCGAGGTCCTTCAGGTGGACCGGTTGCTGGCGGCGGCGCATGACGACCCCCATTCGGCGGACTTCACCCTTCTGGAAGCGGCTGGTGACTCGCGCAACCATCGCCACGAGCTCCACGACCCGGGACCCATCATCCAACCAACCAACCATCTCACCGGGTGGGCATCGGTCTGCACTTCCGCCATCCTTCCGGCTACCTCCGCATCGGGCTCCGCGCGCGCCTCCTCGTGCCCGGCAAGCGGCCCCGAACAGGCCCTCGGATCCGTTTCACGCGCGGTTCCCGACGGACATCGAAGATCCGCAGGTTGGTACGGAGCGAGACGGCGCCGCTCGGCCCCGTGCGACCCGCAGGTCGGATGATCGAAACGCAGTCCGACCATTGCGGTGCGCTCGGGGGCGAGCATGTGGGACTACGCTTCGCGCATCCGACCAA
Source organism: Gammaproteobacteria bacterium (assembly GCA_965214795.1). Lineage (GTDB taxonomy): Bacteria > Pseudomonadota > Gammaproteobacteria > HK1 > HK1 > JAJDXW01. The sequence goes on from OZ243976.1 coordinate 1,164,366, forward strand.
TCGCCCCCCCAATCGCCCCCCGAAGTCCGGCCAGCACGAAATCGCCCCGAGCATGACGATGGCCGCTGGCCTCCTCCCGGGTATCCTTCAGGCGGCGCGGGCGTGGGGTGGGCTGGCGACCTCCGGCGGAAGCTCCAGATCGTCCGGGTCCGCGGTCGGATCGACCACCACGTTCCCCTCTTCGTCGAGCACCAGCCGCCGCTTGCCCTCGATGGTCTGCCCCGCGAACTCGGGCCACTCCATGGTCATCAGCGGATAGCGGTAGTCCCGGTTGCCCCACAGCACGGTCACCGTCTGAAGCCAGACCGCGGCCCCCGCGATGAGAGCGCACACCAGCCCCGCCACCAGCACCGTTTTGATGATCCAGCGTTGCTCGAGCCCCACCGCGGACGCGGAGATCTCGTTCATCATGAACGAGTCGTAGGCGTAGACGCAGGCGAAATAGATGACGATGCAGGTATAGGGGATGAGAAAGAAGGAGGTACCCAGGAACTCGAGCCACGCCTTGCGCCGGAAGGACAGCTTCTCGCGCACGAGGTCCACCCGCACGTGGCTGTTGTGGATGTAGCCGTAACCGAGCACGAGCGCGAACAGCACGGTATGCATGTGCCATTCCAGCTCCTGCAGGATTGTGGACTCGAAGATCACCAGGCGCCCGAAGTTCTCCAGCACCCACACGTAGAAGAACTTGAGCTTGCGCAGGATCACGTCGTAGCAGGTGATCAGCACGAGTGGGAGGATGAACCACGACCCGAAACGCCCCACCCGATCGACCAGCACCCGGAGCCGGTCGCTCACCTTGACCGTGGCGGGAAGCTCCGCCTCGCTGGTCCAGTAGTTGTCGGAAGCGCGGAACCGCTGCTCGGCCATTCGATTCTCTCCTTTCCGACCGGTAGGGTCAGTCGTAGATCCCGTGCATCAGCCGGAGGGCGATATCCGGGAACGTCAGTACCAGGACCACCCCGATGACCTGCAGCATCACGAAGGGGATGATACCGATGTAGATCTGCTGGATCTTGATCTCCTTCGGCGCGATTCCCTTGAGGTAGAAGAGGGCGAATCCGAAGGGAGGGGTGAGGAACGAGGTCTGGAGATTCACCGCCATCAGGATGATGAACCAGTAGGTGATGTCCGCCTTGGCGACGTGGTCGCCGAAGTCGAGCCCGGCGACCAACGGAGCGAACACCGGGAGGACGATGAGGGTGATCTCGATCCAGTCGAGGAAGAACCCGAGCACGAACACGATGGCCATGATGAGGAAGAGGAGTCCCCACGAGCCGAGCCCCGCTTCGTTGATGAGGTGCTCCACGATGTCGTCGCCGCCGAGCGAGCGATAGACGTAGGCGAAGCAGGTGGCGCTGATGATGATGAAGAAGATCATCGCCACCGTGCGCGCCGAGGTGTGGCAGACCCCGGTCAGCACTTCCCTCTTGAGGTTGCCGGCAAAGGCGGCGAGGATGATCGCTCCGACCGCTCCGACCGCGCCCGCCTCGCTCGGAGTCGCCCAGCCGAACAGGATCGAGCCCTTGATGAGGCCGATCAGGAATACCGGGGGGATGAATGCGCGCATGAGGAGCGGCCCGAGCTCCCCTTTCGGCACGGACAGCAGGTCCGGCGGCAGGGGCGGCGCGACGGACGGCCTCACCGTCGCGAGCACGACCACGAAGATGAGGTAGAGCGCGGCGAGCACCAGGCCGGGAAGCAGGGCGGCCATGAACACGTTGCCGACCGAGACCGCCATGAGGTCGGCCATGATGATGAGCATGATGCTCGGCGGGATCAGGATCCCCAGCGTCCCCGACGCGGCGATGACCCCGCACGAGAGGGCCGGGCTGTACTTCTGCTTGAGCATCGTGGGAAGCGCCAGAGCGGTCATCATGGTGACCGAGGCCCCGATGATCCCCGTCATCGCGGCGAGGATCGTGCCCATGATGGTCACCCCGAGGGCGAGCGCCCCCGGCACCCGCTTGAGGATCACCTGGACACAGTAGAGAAGCTCGTTGGCGATCCCGCTCCGCTCCATCATGATGCCCATGAAGACGAACGCGGGTACCGCGACCAGCACCAGATTCTCGGCCGCCTGGCCCCAGATCCGGGGCAGGAAGTTGAAGAACTCGATGAGCGAGAAGACGTCCAGAAAGTAACCGACGAGGCCGAACAGGAGGGCGAGCCCTCCCAGGATGAACGCGACCGGGAAGCCGGAGAAGAGGAGAGCCGCGAGGCTCATGAACATCACGATCGGGAGGTAGTCCTGGGCGAAGTACAGGACGTCCCTTCGCGCGTCGTCGGGCAGGCTCCAGATGGTGACGAAGGCCACCGCGGCCACGACGAGAACCCCGGCGAGGATGAACAGCCCGATCGGCCGTTCTTCCCGGCCGCTTGCGCCAATCCGTTCCATATCGTTCAACCTGGTTTGCGAGACGGACGCCCGGGGCTTGTCCGAGCCCCGGGCGTCCTGGATGGGCGAGGGAATTGCCCGTCAGGGTCCCCTACTGGTAGGTGCCCTTGAGCGCCTGGGCGTCACCCCAGATGCGGAATTGCTGCCGCCACGCGAGATAGCTGTCCGCGACTTCCTTGAAAAGGGGCTCTTCCGCCGAGGTTTCCTCGACGACTTCCTGCCATGCGCGCTCCAGCGCGGCGAGGGTCTCGTCGTCCCAGCGCTTGACGATGACCCCGTGCTTCTCCTGCATCTCCAGCATCGCCGCCGGGTTCGTGGCCTCGGTCTCCGCGTAGGTCCAGATCACCTGCTCGCGCGCCGCAGCCTTGAGCATGGCCTTGTAAGCCGAGGGCAGAGCGTCGTGCTTTTCCTTGTTCATCAGCACCTCGCTGCACGAGACCTGCTGATGCCAGCCGGGGAAGTAGTTGTAGGTGGCAACCTGGTGGAAGCCGTAGGTGATGTCGGTGATCGGCATCGAGAACTCGGTGGCGTCGATAACGCCCTTCTCCAAGGCGGGAAAGATGTCCGCCCCGGAGAGAAGCTGGGTGGAGACCCCCATCTTCTGCATCACGAGTGCGCCGAGACCGAAGAACCGCATCTTGAGACCCTTGAGCTGCTCCTCGGGGTTGGTGATCTCTTCCTTGAACCAGCCCGAGGTCTCCGGGCTGATGCAGAAACTGACGAGCGACGTGACCCCATGGGGAGCGTAGAACTTCTCCTCCAGAAGTTCCCGGCCGCCGCCGAACCACCTCCAGGCGAGGAATTCGTTGATCTGCGGCCCGAAGGGAACGGCGGTGAAGAACGAGATCGCCTTGCCCAGCTTGCCGACGTGGTAGCCGGGGGTGGTCCAGGCCGCATCGATGGAGCCCTTGGATACCGCATCGAAGGCCTCGAGGCTCGGCACCAGGGCACCCGGCTCCTGGAACTTGATCTGGAAGTTGCCGTCCGACATCTCCGCGACGCGTTCGGAGAACCGGACCCCGGAGGGTCCAAGACCCGGGATGTTGCTGCCCCACGTGCTCTGCATCTTCCAGCGGACGCGCTCCTGTGCGCTCGCATCGAGCGCGGACACGGCCGCCACGGAGCCGGCAAGGCCCGCGACGGCGATGAATCGTGCATGCTTGTTCAACATGTGGTTGCTCCTTTCATTCGAGGCAATGTTGTTCCGGAGCGATTCCGACATCGCTCCGTCACCGTCACCGTGCGCCCCGGAGCCTTCGGCAGCGGCCCGCTCCGCGGGCTGCGGGCTGCCCGGATCCGGAGAACCGGATCGGTCCTCAATACGCACAGGCGGCGGACTCTACCAGAAAAGAAGGGCCGGGTTGCAACCCCCGGACCATGGTGATCGCACGCGGCGGGGCCGGTCCCGGGCAGATCGGATGGACGCAGCGCAACCGGTATCGGTGGCGGCCGGGAAGTGGGCGGGTCGAGACTGCGCCGCCTTCATCCGAACCGCTCCCCGGTATCTTCGCGAATTGATTTTTTTCGGTTGATAATCAAATAACTATCGTCCATATTGGCGTCATTTCGGATCTTCCCGGCCGACCATTGTCCTGTGCGGGGGTACCGGGCCCGGCCTTCGGTCGGGCCGGTGTGAAACGGCCCGTACTCCCGGAATCTCAGCCGCTCTCGTGCGCGGAAGCAGTGCATGCGAATGGGCGGAAGGCTCGCGGCGAGCCCGGCCTCGACCGTCCGACCCGCGCGAGCGGTCGGAGCGGAGAAAACGCGGTCGGCCTTCGGGTGACGGCCGCTCTTCGATGTCGAAGTCCGCGTGGCCAGGCGGCCGGGGTGAACCGGGCGGCGGACGACGGACGGCGGGAGGTTGCCGACCGCCGCCGGAACCTGCGCGGGGTATACTCCGGGCGGTCGGTTGCGGCGGCCGGCGCACTGGTTCCCACCGGAGGCGTTTCCGCCATGGACGACCTCGACCCCGTAAGCACCATGCACGAGGGGCCGCTCGGCTCCACCATCCACGTCCTTCGCGCCGATGCCGGCACCGTCGCCGCGCTCGCCGCCGTCGACTGGAGCCGGCATTTCGGCCGGGTGTGGCTCGACCCGGTGCGCGGCCTCGTCACCCTGATGGCGCCCTCGTTCCCCCACGACGACCTCGCCGAGATCTGCGGCGACATCGTGGACATTGCGGCGAACACCTTTCGCCGGACATCGAAGGCGATCCGCTCCACCCGCCTTCGTCGGCGCGGCGACCCGCCCGGCACGGGGGTGGAGCCCGACTGTGCCTTCTACGTCGGCGAACGTGCGGAGCGGTTCCGCTCTGCTCTCATGGAGGGCTACCCGGCGGCCGAGGCGTTCATCGAGCACACCGGTCCGGACCTTGTGGTGGAGGTCGAGATCACGAGCGCCGACGAAGGGAAGATCGAGCGCTATGGCCAGCTCGGGGTGCGGGAACTGTGGCGGCTGCAGGCCCGCAGGGGTTCGCGGGATATCCGGGTCGACTTTCTCGCCCTGCGGCCGAGCGGCCCGCCACGACCACTTGCGGCGTCGGAAGTTCTGGGCGGGCTCACCCCCGCCGACGTGTGTGAAGCGGTGGAACCGGTCCGGCTGAGCCGGAACGTAACCGAACGGATCGAGGCGGTCGCCCGGATCGTCCGCCGGCGCCGGCAGGCCGCGGTACGGGTTCGCGAGGACGGCCCTCCGGCCCATGCCGCCTCCCCGCCCTCCCCGCCCTCCCCGCCCCGGCCGGGAAGCGCCCTGCCAACCGGCTGAACGGCCGGCCGTTTTCCCCGATAATGCAAGCTGGGTTCGCTGGCCGGGTTCGCCGGGTTGGCGGCGGCGGACGGTTTCGCGGGCGACGGGCGTGAAGCCGCCCGCGCCGGGAGACGAGGGAGGAGCGATGAGCGAGCGCCTTGCATTCGAGCGCGCGGGCCGGGTGCCGGCGGCGGGGGACAACGTCGCGATCGCGACCCGGCGCCTGGAGGCGGGCACGGAGGTGGCCGACGGAAAGGAAACCTACCGGCTGCCGCACACGGTGCCGGAGGGGCACCGGTTCGTCCGCGAACCGACGCCCGAGGGCGCCCGGCTTCTCTCGTGGGGGCTTCCCTTCGGGATCGCGATCCGGCCGCTCGCCCCCGGCGAGTATGTCTGCAACGCGAAGATCCTGAAGGCGCTGGCGGAGCGCGCCATCGACTTCGAGCTCCCGGCCGAACCCAACTTCACCGACGCGATCGAGTCCTGCGAGCTGGACGAGCGCACCTTCCGGCCGGCCGAGCAGGTCGAACGGATCGGCTCGGACCGGGCGTTCCACGGCTACCGGCGGGGCGGCGGGCGCGGAGTCGGGACGCGCAACTTCGTGGTCGTGCTCTCGGTCACCTCCCGAACGAACGGGTTCGCCCGCCACGCAGCGGAGCGGGCCGCCCGCCGCGCGCCCACCGGCGTGGACGGCGTCGTGGCCGTCACCCACACCGAGGGCGGCGGAGGGCTCCGTCCGAACAACCTCGACCACGTGCTCCGGGTCCTCGCCGGGTTCATGGTCCATCCCAACGTGGGCGCGGTGCTTGCGGTCGACGACGGCGCCGGCTCGTACACGAGCGACGACCTCGAGCGCTTCGCGTCCGCGCGCGGCTACCCGCTCGGCCACGTCCTCCACGCTTTCCACCGCATCGGCGGCGGCTACGAGGCGGAGGTCACGCGGGCGATGGCCCTCATCGACGCCTGGCTGCCCGAGGTGGCCGGCACGGTGCGCACCCCCGAGCCGGCCGGCGCCCTTCGCCTCGCCCTTCAGTGCGGCGGATCGGATGCGTTCTCGGGCGTCTCCGGGAACGCGCTCGCCGGCTGGGTGGCCAAGGAGGTCATCCGCCACGGCGGGTCCGCCAACCTCGCCGAGACCGACGAGCTCATCGGGGCCGAGCCCTACGTGCTCGAGCGCGTGCGCGACGCCGCGACCGCCCGCCGGTTCCTCGACAAGGTCGAGAGCTTCAAGCGCTACGCCGCGAACCACGGCACCACCGCCGAGGGCAACCCCTCCGGGGGAAACAACTTCCGCGGGCTCTACAACATCGCCCTCAAGTCGCTCGGGGCGGCTCGCAAGAAGGACCCCGAGGTACGGCTCGACTACGTGATCGACTACGGACAGCCCATGCGCCCGCCCGGGTACTACTTCATGGACAGCCCCGGCAACGACCTCGAGAGCATCGCCGGGCAGGTGGCGGCCGGGTCGAACCTCATCCTGTTCATCACCGGCAACGGCTCGATCACCAACTTCCCGTTCGTCCCGACCCTGAAGTTCGTGACCACCACCGGCCGGTTCGAGCTCCTCGCGAACGAGATGGACGTGAATGCGGGGCGCTACAACGACGGGATGGAAATGGACGCGCTCGGGGCGGAGACCTTCGACCTCGCCCTCGACATCGCCTCGGGGCAGCGCAGCAAGGGGGAGCTCGCGGGGCATGCCCAGGTCTCCATCTGGCGCGACTGGCCGCGGACCTCGACGGCCGGCCTTCGGGACCTGCGCGCGCGGCCGGAACCGGACGGACGCCCGGTGCCGGTGCGCGCGGCCGTGCCGGTCGCGCTCTCCTTCGACGGGGTCCGCACGGAGCGGGGGATGGCCACCGACCAGCTTGCCCTGGTGATGCCGACCAGCCTCTGCTCGGGCCAGGTTGCGCGGCTCATCGCCGAGGACCTCGACGCGAACCCACCCCCCTGGAGCGACGTCTCGCGCTTCGTCTCCCTCGTCCACACCGAGGGGTGCGGTTCGAACAACGCGGCCGAGCTCTACCTCCGGACGATGCTCGGCCACCTCGTGCACCGCTCGGTCCGCCACGCGATCCTGCTCGAGCACGGATGCGAGCAGACCCACAACGACGCGGTGCGCCACTTCCTCTCGGAGCGGGGCTTCTGCGTCGACCGTTTCGGCTGGGCGAGCGTGCAGATGGACGGCGGCATCGCCAAGGTGCACGCGAAGGTCGCGGGGCAGCTCGAGGCGATGGCGGCGGCCGCGCGCGCGCGGGAGCGTGGACCCGGAGCGGACGACGCCCCGGCGAGGGCCACCGGGCTCTCGCGGGAGACGGTCGGGGCGGAGGAGCTGCGCATCGCCCTCGCCGCGAACGGCCCCCTGCCGAACGCGATGGGCGAGGTGTTCGGCCGGCTTGCGGCCGGCCTCGTCGCGGCGGGCGCGACGGTGGTGGTGCCCGACAACCCGGGCCTTCTCGGCAGCGCCGCGTTCCGGGAAGCCGTCTTCCCCGCCGGGGCGGGCGTCCCCGCCGCCTCGCTCGCCTTCGGCCAGCCGGCGGACGAACCCGGCTTCCACGTCATGGAGGCGCCGACCGAGAACCCGGTCGAGACGTTCACCGGCCTCGGGGCGACCGGGGTCGAGATCATGCTCTGCCACGTCGGACGCACCTCCCTCCAGGCCCATCCCATGATCCCCCTCGTCCAGGTGACCGCGGACCCGTCGGTCGCGAACCGCTTCGGCGGGGACCTCGATCGAGGGCTGACCCTCGACCGAAGCGCCGGGGGTCTCGTGGAGGAGCTTGCCGCTCTCGTCGCCGACGCGGCATCGCGGCGCTACCTTCCCCGGCTCTGGTCGCGCGGAGTGACCGAGTTCCAGTTGACGCGCGGGCGTCTCGGGCTCTCGATGTAGGGGTCGCGCCGAGCGGGCTTCGCGTCGGCGAGGGAACCCCGTGGCCGGGCGCGGCGGGGTGCGCCGCGGCCGGTCCCCGGCCCTCGATGACCTCGGGCCGCGGGCGCAGGGAGGCGGGGTCGTGCCCCGGCAGGGTCATCCCACGCGACGGTTCCGGATGGAAACGAGGGGCCGGGATGGCGCTCGCCGCGCGCGGTCGGGCCGATCGGCTGCATCAACGGGGCTGGCCCGCAGGCCCCCCCCGAGGGCACGAATGAGGGCGCTCCTGCCAACCCGGTGCGGATGACCGGCCAGCGTGGGATAGTCCTGGTGCCCCGGCGGCCGGTCCGGCGTGGTCGGGACGGCCGGGCCGGCTTCGCGATGCGTCACCGCCGGTTCAGGAGAAGAGGTCGAGCTGCGTGTCCCGCCGCCTCGTTCCGCCGTCGGCGGGGAGGCGGGAGCGGCGGCGCTCGAGAAGCCGCTCCTCGATGTCGGCGAGGTAGGGGGATGGCAATGGCATTCACTTAAGAGAGAACGCCATTCACTTAAGGATGCGGTTGCGGGCCTCATCGGTTGTCCTGCGGCTGGCATGGCTTGTCTCCTCACCGCGCGGCGACGGCTTTCGCCGGCTTCGCCGGCTTCCATTTGCCGATCGGCTTTCGCGAGCGTCGCGGGTAGGAGCGGTTGGGGCGCAGCTTGTGGCGGCACGCCACCATCGCGTCCATGATGAGCGAGAGGGTTTTGCCGAGCCCCGCCGCGTGCTGGAGGAACAGCCCCTCGAGGTGGCGCGCGACGGTGAGCAGGGAGTTTTTGAAGTTCACCCGGACTTGGGTTTTGTCGCGTGCGGCGCGGTCGGCCCCGAGCCGGTCTTCGCCGTGATTGGAGAGCAGCCGCGTGAGGGTGATGAGGACGAAGTGCGCGAACAGCTCCTGCTTCACCCCGCGCTCGCTTTGGCCGTGGAAGTCCTCGATGCCAAGGGTGTGCTTCGACACCTTGTACAGTTCCTCAATGCCCCAGCGCTCGTGGTACAGGTCCGAGAGCTCGGCAATGGGGTAGCGCTCGCGGTCGAGCAGGGTGGTGCCCAACACGTAGGGCGAGCCGGCGACCTCGTACTTTACCAGGCGCCATCGCAGCGCTACGCGGCCCCCCGGGGGGGCTTGCCCGGGGGCGATGTCGACCACCCGGTCGGTGTCGGTGCTGCGCACGAACGCGCACACTGCGGCGTTGGCATTGGCCTGGAGCCGGAACACCGCATGCATGCCCCGCGCGAGGTGTTCGCCCAGCAGCGCCTGGGAGAAATAGCCGCGGTCGTAGACCACCACGTCGTTGGGCGACAACGCCTTCAGATGGGCCCGCGCGGCCTGTCTCTCGTTGTCATGGCGCAGCAGGTCGAAGTCGACCGGGACCTTGGCCCGCAACGCATACAGGCAACTGAGCAGGCCCTGGGGGTAGTGGGCGTTGTCCGCGGGCCGCCGGTAGCCGGCCTTCACCAGGGGCCGGGGCAGGTTCAGCTTCGAGCCGTCCACCGCGAACAGCCGGTGCCTCTTCCACCGGGGCTCCAGGGCGCGCGCGCCGGCGCGGCGCAGCACTTCGCCGTGCACGGTGCGCAGCAGGTTCTCGTGCACCTTGGCGCGGGCCTTGCACATCGCCGAGGGCGAGACCGGGGCCGGCTGCGGCAGCGCGACCCCGAGCCGGCGGCACTGCTCCCACAGCTCGACCAGGGTCGCCGCGTAGCCCTGGCGGCCCTTCGACAGCACCAGGCGGAAGATGAACAGCACCACGAGCAGCGTGTTGAGCGAGCGCTGGCGTTGTTGCCAGTGCCGGTCGAAGTCGTGGGCCACGGCCACCACCGCATCGACCAGCGCCCGCCACGGCTCGACGAGCGAGGGGGCCAAGCCCTTCGGTGCCCGGCGCCGTCGCGCGGGCCGGCGCCCGGTCCTCAGTATCGCCCGGAACTCCTCGTCCAGCGGGTAGACGAACACCCCCTTGGGCGGGCGCACCGAACCCTTGCCCTTGGTCTGGCCCACCCACTGCCAGTTCGCCGCCCGGTAGCTCGCGCCGGTGAACCGGCTCAAGTCCACGAAGGTCTCCACCAGCACCGGACGGTAGCCGTGATGCACCTGCCAGTCGTTGGCGAGCCGGCGCACCGCCAGCGACAGCGCCTTCGACGCGAGGTGCCGGACCCGCACCCAAGGGAAAATCAGGAACCGGGGGTTGGCGATGACCCGGTCCAGGCGCTTGCGCCGGGCCGCCTCGTCCCAGCCGATGAACCGCTCGCGGCACGCCACCGAGCGGGCCGCATACGAGAACAGCAAACCGCCCAACCACCGCCCGTGACGGTCGATGAGGGCGTAGCGCAAGTGCGGACCGAGCGGGCGGCGGTAGCCCAGGTAATGGTGCCGGTCGAGCAACTCGTTCCACTGCGCGACCTCGCCGGGGTCCGTCACCGGGCGCAACTGCACCGGCTCAAGGTCGTTCAGCGCGGCGCGGACCTCGGCGCGCGGCGCCGAGCGCGCGGTCCACGCCAGCGCCTTCTGCCCCCCTCGCTGCTTCGATTCGTCCTTCGCCGGCAGGGTGAACAGCCCGAGCCCCTCCAGATGTTCGAGCACACGCCGCGCCAAGCGCGCGCGCGGCGCCCCGCCAGGGGTGTGCCAGTTCAGGTGCTCGCAGATCGTGAGCCCGAGCTCGTGCCGGCTCAGCCCCGCACACTCGCGCACGGTGCGCTGGAGGTCGGCGATCTGACGCCGGGTCAGGCGCCGGCCGAAGAAGGTGGTCGACTTGAGCTTTCGGATGGCCTCGTCCATCGGTTCCTCCCAAAGACAGCTCCACCCGCTGATGGTGTCACCGAGGGGGGCGTGTGTCAAGGCCCTTGGGAAGGGCCGGAGAAGGAGGCTGTTATCCATCTTGAATCAATGGGTTGTGGAAATGAAACCCAAACCTGAAGACGGCTCTGTCAAAATGAATGCCATTGAGGGGGATGGGGGGAGCTCGCGCACCTTGCCCCGGATAAGTCGTTTCTTCGCCCGGGTGAGGAAGAGCTTGGACTCCGCGCGGGTGACGCCCACGTAGAACAGGCGCCGCTCTTCTTCGAGCTCTTCGGGTTCCGCCCGGCTCCACTCCAGAGGAAGCAGTCCGTCCTCGCAGCCGGCGATGAAGACCACCGGGAACTCGAGGCCTTTCGCGGCGTGCAGGGTCAGCAGGGAGATCCGATCGGCCCGCGGGTCCCAGGCATCGATCTCGGTGCCGAGGGCCAGCTCGGCAAGGAATCGGTCCGTATCGTCTCCGCACGCCTCCGCGATGGGTATCAGCAGCTCGCGGGCCGTCTTGTCCGCCGCCGCCTCCTTCTCCTCCGCCGCGGCCTTCCCGCCGGCGGCGGGCGGAAGCGCTTCGAGCCGCTCGCGCACCGTTCCCGTCCCGGAGGTCTCGACGAGGGCGTCCACGAGCCCGGCCACCCCCGGATGGTCCAGCAGGCGGCGGTGCGAACGATGCTCGAAGGGCATGCCCGAACGCGCCAGCGCCTCCACGAGGGGCGGAGCCTGCGCCTCGGTACGGTAGAGCACCGCGAAGTCGGAGAAGGAGAGGTCGCGCCCCTCGCCCTCCGTCGAACGTCCGCTGTCGATGGAGAAGAAGCTGTGTCCGCCGAGCGCCTGCTCGAGGGACCGGACGATGAACTCCGCTTCCGCCTTCTCGGAGGGCGCTTCGTGGAGGGTGACGAGATCGGGGACATCCTCGAGCACGGGGATCGAGGGCGGCCCGGACCCGGACCCCGCGATCACCTGTGACGAGAGGGCGACGATGTTCCGATCCGATCGGTAGTTGCGGTTCAGCCGCACGACCCTCGCCCCCGGAAAGTCCTCCCGGAACCCGGAGAAGAAGCGTACGTCCGCGCCCCGGAATCGGTAGATCGCCTGGTCCGGATCGCCGATGGCGCATACGTTCCCGTCCGGGGGCACGAGTTGCCGGAGGAGCCGGACCTGCTGCGCGTCGACGTCCTGATACTCGTCGATCGAGACGAAGGGGTGCCGCCGCCGGTACTCGGCCCGGATCGACGGATCGGACTCCAGCACGTCCGCGGCCCGGATGACGAGATCGTCGAAGTCGATCCAGTTCCGGAGCTCCATCTCTCCGCGATACGCCTCCTCGGCCTCGCTTGCTCCGTCGCCGGCCGGCGGGGCGGCGGTGCGCCTCGCGCGCGAGAGGCCCGCGAGGTGGCCGCGCGCCCGGCGTTCGGAGATGCCGAGCGCGTCGCGGACCAGCCGGACCCGCTCGGCCTCCGAGGCGACCCGGAAGCCGCGTTGCAGGCCGGCCGCGTTCCAGTGCTCCCGGAGCACGGAAAGCCCGAAGGAGTGGAAGGTATGGATCGGGACGCCTTTCCATGCGTCCGGCAACCGGGCTCGCAGACGCTCCCGCATCTCCCCGGCCGCCCTCCGGGTGAAGGTGATCGCGAGACACTCGGCCGGGGGGACGCCGAGGTCCGCGACGAGATGGGCGATGCGGTGGGTGAGCGTCCTGGTCTTGCCGGACCCGGGGCCCGCGACGACGAGGAGCGGCCCGGAGACGATCCCCGCCGCCCGGCGCTGGTCCGCGTCCAGCCCGGCGAGGATGCCGGCGTCGCGGTCGGCCGGGGCGGCGCCGGCCGGCCCCCGGAGGGGCGGCGTCGGCGGTGGTTCCGCCCGGAGGGGCGACGGTGAAGGGCCGGTGGGGTCCGTGCGCCGGGACGCGCCGCGCGGTTCGGTCGTCGCTGTCTCCGGTGACCGACCCGCGGCCGGCTCGGCCGCAAGGACGGTCTCCGGCCGCGGCTCCGCGCCCGCTTCCGGCTCCGCGCCCGCTTCCGGCTCCACCCCTGCCTTCGGGTTCGTCCCCGGGTTCGTCCCCGGGTCCGCGGGCCGCGGGGCGGAGGCGTTCTCGGCGGCCCGCGGCGCCGGCCGCTCGTCGCCGAAGAGGGACGCCCCGCGGGTGAATCCGCGCAGCTCCGAATCGTCGAACAGGCGAATCGTGCCGTACACCCCGTCGTATCCGGCCTCGCGGACCACCTCCTCGCGCCGCAGGCGCGAGACCGCCTCGGCGAAGAGTGACGACGAAGCTGGCCGGATGTCCTCGAGCGGCAGCGTGTCGAGGAGCGGGAGCTCCGGCCCGAGCCGCCCGATGAGGCTCTCGTAGTGCCGCGCGACCTGGCGGCTCTTCGGACCGACCGCAAGGATCTCGGACAGGATCTCGGGGAGCGGGATCAGGCTCTGCATGGCGCCTGCGGTCGCGGGCGGCGCGGGCTCCTCCGGGCGGTCCGCAAGGTCCTCGACCCGGTGCATGACGCCGACCGTGAGCGGCTTCCCGCACACCGGGCACCGGCCCTCGTGCCGCCGGGTCTCGGTCGGCGAGAGGCGCACGTCGCAGCTCCGGTGCCCGTCGAGGTGGTACTTCCCTTCCTCGGGAAAGAATTCGAGCGTGCCCCCGTACCCCTCTCCCGTCTCCAGCGCCCGGCGAAGGGCGAAGTAGTCGAGGTCGGTGTCGAATACGCACACCTCCCGCCCCAGCTTCTCCGGGGAGTGGGCGTCGGAGTTCGACACCAGCCGGAAGCGGTCGAGGGACGAGACCCGCCAGTTCATCGGCGGATCCGACGACAGGCCGGTCTCGACCGCGAAGATGTGCCCGGCGAGGTCCCCGTAGCACTCGTCGATGGCGTCGAACCCCGACTTCGAGCCGAGGGCGGCGAACCAGGGGGTCCAGATGTGGGCGGGCACGAGGTAGGACCCGGGGTCCGACTCGAGGGTGATCTCCAGCAGGTGCCGCGAGTCGAGCCCGAGGATCGGCCGTCCGTCCGAGCGGAGGTTGCCGATGCGGGCGAGGCTCGCGGTCACCCGGTCCATCGCATTGAAGTCCGGGGTGTAGATCAGGTGATGGATCTTCCGGGTCTTGTCGAATTTCTTGTAGATGGTGGAGATCTCCACCGACAGCATGAACCGGGTGGTGGTCCGCTCGCTCCGGCAGGCGGGCGGGAGCTGCTCCTCGACGGCTCGTTCGAGGTCCGGCCGCAGGCGAAAGAGGCCCGGCTCCGCCGGCACGAGCTTCTCCTTCAGCTCGGCCTGCCAGGCGGGATGGGTGAAGTCGCCGGTGCCGACGATGGCGATGCCCTTCTTGCGGGCCCAGATGGCGAGGTGCTCGAGGTCGCAGTTCCGGCTCGTCGCGCGCGAGTACTTGGAGTGGACGTGGAGATCGGCATAGAAAGACATGTGGTTGGCCCCCGGCGCTCGGGGTCGAATATGGTGGGCGGGCGCTCGGCGTGTCAACGACTCGACCCCGGCCGGCGGCGGCAGGGCCGTCTTGCGCACGCCTGACCGAGGGGGGACGCAGGATGCCGGTCGACGAGGCGGAGCCCTCGAACTCGCGAGCCGGTTCCCCGGGCGTGCGACCCGCGCGAACCAGCTCCGCCATCTGGCGCCGGCACTGCGGCGCGTACGGCGGTTGCTTCTTCGACATCGGAACACCTCTTCTGCGCAATGCCCGGGTGTCGACCGGACCGGGGCAACTCCACACCGACGAATGACGCAGCGTCGGGCATTCGCAACAGCGACTCGGCAAGTCTTCACGCAACTTTACGTGGGCGAAACACCGGAGCGGGAGCGATGTCCCACAATACGCGAATCGTTCTCGGCAAGAGGTGAGGCGCTGGTGCGGGTTCGACCGTGCCGGGCGACGTTCGCACTGCCCGGCGCAACCCGGCGGCTCCGAGGAGGATTCCATGGCTGACGCTCGAGCCGCACGGACCGACGGATACGCGCTCTCCTCCATCGTCTCCCACTGGTTGAGCGCCGTGCTCGTCGTGGCGCTCTTCTTCACGCACGAGGCGGAACGTGGCTCTGCCGCATTCGCGTTCCACGTGAGCGGGGGTGCGATCGTGGGCCTCTTCCTCCTGTGGCGCGTGTGGCACCGGGTCCGGCGCGGCACCGCCGATGCACCGGATCAGGTGGCCTTCTTCAATCTCGTCGCAAGGTGCGCGCACTGGGCGTTGCTCGTCCTCATCGTGGTCGTAGTCGTTTCCGGGTATCTGCTGCCCTGGTCGCTGGGGAGGCCCCTGGATATCTACGGGCTACACGTTCCGTCTCCAATCGAAGCCCATCACGGTTTCCACGAGTTCCTGGAACGAGTACACGACGCGTCAGGGCACCTGTTCATCCCGCTCCTCGCACTGCACGTCGCCGGAGCCATCAAGCACGCGATTTTCGACCGGCGAGGTGCGGGGCTTCGCATGTTCAGGTCGGTGTCGGGAGGCCGATAGGGAAACGCCTTCATGCCGCCCCGGCCATTTCAGCGATTCCGTAATGAACATCGGGCCGTCGCGGGAGGACGATTCGGAAGGGATGCCGAGGAGGCGCAGACGGATTCGACGGTCTGGCGGCCCGTGAACCGCACGACGATGGCAGTGTGCGTATTCGGCTCCTCGTCCTGCGGCATTTCGGGCAAGCTCGCCTCACGCAACCCGCGGCCAGCACTCGATCACGACAAAAAATGGTTCTGGACGAGAACGAGCCCGTTTCCATGCCGTCACGCAGCCGACACGCGACAAAGGCACGGGATCGCGCCGGTTCACCGCTCGCACCCCGTGTATCGGTACATGTGTGACGCAGCGCGGACGGGTGGCATCTGTTCGGCGCGCGTCCGGGTCTCCGGTTCGGGTGACGCCGACGCCCACCGTCGCCGCGACCGCGATACCCCACCGCCGGAATCGAGCGCAGCGACGGGCGCATCGCAGACCTCGAACCGGCCTTGGCCTGACCGCCGGAAGGCGGAACCGGATCAGCGATAGAAGTCCACGCGGAAGCGCACGCGGCCGAGCGCCTCGACCTCGTGCAGTGCCTCCGGTTCCACGATTCCCGGCTTCCCGGGCGAAAGCTCGACCTCCTCGATCTCGGGCTCGAGGATGCGATAGCGCAGCCGCCCTTCCAGCAGGACGATCTTCGCCCAGGTTCCGGCCTTCGTTCGATGGGCCCGCCGGAGATTGGCGGGAATCGACCCTTCCGAAAATACGGGCGTCCCCGCATAACGCGCAACGTCCTCGGGAAGATCCTTCATCGCGACTGATGAACTCGTGCGGGTCGGAGGTGGCTCTCGTCGCCCTCCCCGAAAGCGAGGTGCCGGCTATCCGTCCCGTCAGGCAGCCGACACCCAGGGCCCGGGCCGTCGCCCCGGTGCCCTCTCCCTTCGTGCCGACGATATCGAGCCCGGGAATCGTTGTTCGGGGCGCAGGGGTAGGGTGATCGAATGCCGGGCACTACGGTAGCATGACGACATGATGGCGATTGAACGGAAGTCGGACAGATGAAGCGCACCCAGATCCAGTTGGACGACGCGACCTACGAGGCGGTCCTTCGACGAGGGTCGGTCGATGGCGTCGCTCGTTCGCGAAACGTTGGCCAAGGCGTTCGGGATGGCGGCGCCAAGGGCCCGGCAGACCATCGAAGATTTCACGTTCGTCGGCATCGGCTTCGATCCGAACCCGCCGGACGGAACCCCAGTGCCAGTGGACCATGACCGGACCTTTCCATAAGACGCGGAGTGTGAGCAGTGCACCGCAGGGCAGGCGGGCGCGGACCGGACCCTGCGCCTGCCCGTAGTCTGGCTTACTCCGCGTGTATTACTTTGGCTTGCCAAGGCCCCATCGCCATCACGTCCAACAAGTACTTGCCGCCCTTGGATACATACGTCTCGCCCGGGCTCCCGGAGATTGTCGACACTGGAAACTGTGAATTGGGTTCCTGCACCATGATCATAAGGATGGCGCCACCTCCCTCGGCTTGGACAACGAATGGGCCGGGAGCCACGAAGGGGCGGGTGGTAGCAGTCCCGGCACCTTTATAGGTTGCGATCGGGCCAAGCGGTTCGCTCCTTGGTACCGCAGCGTCAACGACGATCGCGTCATAGCAGACAAGCCGCTTGAGGCTATCGGTTTCGGCCCGGCAAGCGGCAATCTGTGCGGATACGTCTGCGAACACAGGCGTGCCGTAAATTGCCAGTACGAAGACTGCAAGGCAGGCAGTGGATTTCATGTTTTTTCCTCTTCGGAAACAGCCATGACCAATTTCTTCCCACGTGTCAACAGCATGATAATTCCTAATACGATCGCCCCAGCCACCCATATCGACAATAACATTCCCGTTCCAATCGCTCCGCCGATCACGGTACCAGCTTGGGCCGCCTGCGATCCCGCAGTGCTGTACTGTTCGTCAACTGACGCAAAATAGGAGATCAGCCACACAAGCATGGCTATGTTGAAACCGTAGAAAACAACTGCGACAATTTTTCCGAAGAAACTGCGTTGTCGTTTTTCTATATGAGTAACTTCGAATTTTTTCTTTGCCATGGAGCCTTTCTCATTTCAACCCACGTCTGCGGATGCCCTTGCCACCCTCCGCAACTTATCACAGATCACTCATCGTAATGAGTATCTCAAGTTTCGGGGTTCGAAATGCCTGTGGAATCAGACGATGGATTCCCGCTTGCGCGGGAATGACGTCGTTGTCGCACGCCATGTCGCTTCCGGGGCAACTGTCATCTCCGCCACGCCCGTCATTCCCGCGCAAGCGGGAATCCACTTCTGCCAACGAATCCCGAAACTTGAGTGAGTATGACCCAAACCCTGAGGACTACCCTGCGCGTTCCATGCGCTCCGCGATCGCGAGGATGCGGTGCATGCTCCGCAGCACCGGCTTCTCGATGAGCTTCCCGTCGATGACGACGAGCCCGGTGCCGGCGCCGTCGAACTCCGCAAGGACCCGCCGGGCCCGCTCGACCGTCTCCGCGCTCGGGCTGAAGCAGTCGTTGAGCACCGGAATCTGCTTCGGATGGATTGCGCCCTTGCCGGTGAAGCCGATCTCGGCGCAGGCGCGCGCCTCGCTCGCCAGCCCCTCCAGGTCGTCGAGGTCGAGAAAGGGCACGTCGATGAGGTCGACCCCGGCGCTCGCCGCCGCGTGCACCGCCCGCGAGCGCGCATGGAGGAGCGCGTTCCAGGTCGGCTCCACCCGAAGCTCGGCCGCCATGTCCACGCCGCCGAAGAGGAGCGCATCCACGAGATCGCTCGACTGCGCGATCTCGACGCAGGCCTCGAGCCCCTCGTTGGTCTCGATGATGACGTGGAGGCGGATCGGTCTCGCCGCCTGCGCGACGAGCTCCTCGTGCACCCGCACCTCGCCGGGCGACTTCACCTTGGGCAGCATGATGGCGGGCGGTGGGCGCGGCGATTCGACGATCGCCTGAAGGTCCGCGAGCCCTTCCACCGAACGCAGGCAGTTCACCCGGATCACCGGCTCGACGCCGCCGAACTCGTCGTTCTCCGCGAACCAGCCGAGCGTCCGCTCGCGGGCGGCCGTCTTGTCGTTCGGCGCGATCGCGTCCTCGAGGTCGATGGTGACGATGTCCGCCCCGGTCGCGAGCGCCTTCGGAATCATCTCCGGCCGGTTGCCGGGGGCGAAGATGAGGCTGCGCCGGGGGCGGATGATCCGCTCACGCAAGGTCGCTCTCCTTCCGCCCGTTCTCCGGTTCGCCATGGCCCTGTCGCAAGGGATCGACGACGGTCAGGAACGGGAACCGATGAAAGTCCACGTCGCGCGTACAGATCCGGCTGACCCCATGCTCGCGCATCAACACCGCGGTGTGGAGGTCGTGGAACAGGTTGCCGCGTACGCCCGGCAGCTCTTCCACGATCCGTGCGAGCACTGCCGCATGGCGCCGCGTCGCCGCAAGCAGATCGAATCCGGGCGACTCCAGCAACGCCTCGAGGAAGGCCCACGCCTGATGCGGGGTCCACGGCGACACGAACACGCGCGGGTGGGTGGTTACCCGCAGGAACTCGTAACAGATGCTCCACGTCAGAAAGGACGGTGAAGGATCTTCACGAGCTTGCAGAACACTGGTTCGACAGGGAGCATGAAACGGCGAGTCCCCGTCGAGCGCGTAGACCAGGACATTGGTGTCGAAGACCTGCACTCACCCGTCGTCCATGATCCGGTAGAGCTCCTCGCGGTTGGCAACGTCCACCCGAAGTCCTCCGCTCCGCCCGACGGGCAGGGGCGGCAGAGGATCCTGCGGGCCGCGCAGCGGCTCCGGTTCGGAGAGAACACGCCTCAGCCCCGCCTCCACGAGAGAGGACATCGTGGTCCCGCGCCGCGCCGCTTCTTCTCGCAGCCTTCGCATCACGCTTTCTTCGATGTTTAGGGTCGTCTTCATATGGAAAACCATATCAACGACGTTCCTGCACGTCAATCCGGAGAGCAGGCAGGAGAGCGGGCAGGACGGAACGGGCCGCACGGACCGAGCGCGCGCGTGCGCGCTGCCGAGGCGTAGTCGACACCAGCTCGACACTGGCGCGTGCGCGCGGTCGAAGCGGCTTGCGGGAGTACGTCCCGCGACCGCGAGCGGATGGGCGGCCGCAGCGGGAGGTCGGTGATCTTTTCGGGCTAAGTGCGCGCGACGGAATATCGGTGCGTGGGGCGGCTCGATCGGGTATCGAGGGAGGCACCGGCGCAAGGGGGCCCGAAGCGGCGGGGGGCCGCTTCGGGCCAGTGCTTCGGGCCGGTCGGTCGCGGCCCGCCCCGGGGGCGGGCCGCGGGTTGCGAGGGTCCTTCCGTCTACTGCATCGGGGTCCAGGTTCCGTCGTCGCCGACCCCGTTGAAGGTGTAGGTGGCCCCGGCCACATCGCCGTTCTCGTCGAACTCGATGGCCCCCGAGGCCCCCTCGTAGTTGATGTCCTCGCCGGCCGCGATGGCTTCCCTTGCCTTCGCCCACTCGCCCGGGCGGATCACCATGCCCGGAGCGTTGGCCACCTCGCGGAGCGCAGCCGAGATGCTGCCCCGGTCCGCGGACCCCGCCTTCTCGATGGCGAGAGCCATGAGGAACGCCACGTCGTAGCCGTGGGAGACGTAGGGCGCCGCCGGATCGTGGCCCGCCGCCTTGAACGCATCGGCGAACGCCGTGTACGACTCGCCGGGTCCGGAATCGCCCTCCGCCTGGGGGGCCGGCTGCGAGAGCGTGATCCTGCCGCGAAGCGTATCGGCCCCGAGCTGCTCGATGACCGAGTTGTCCATCATGCCGTCCGCCCCGAGGAACCGGTCGAAGAGGGCGTTCTCGAGGCTGTTGCGCAGGATCGTGACCCCGCTCCCGCCGTAGTAGGCGAAGACTGCGAGCGCTTCCGCGCCGCCGCCGGCCAGGGTGGAGAGCTCGGAGCGATACGACTGGCGGTCCGGCTCGTGAGCCTGCTTGCCGGTGATCGTCCCCCCGATGTGCTCGAAGGCGGCGACGAACGCCTCGCCGAGGCCGGCGTTGTAGTCGTCGTTCGCGTAGGTCACGGCGACCTTGCGGAGACCCTGGCCCCAGACGTGCTGCGCGAGCGCGGTGCTCTGGTAGCCGTCGGAGGGGGCGACCCGGAACACGAGGTCGCTGTCCTCGAGCCAGGTGATCGTCGGCGCGGTCGCGCTGTCCGACAGCATCACCACTCCGGCCGGAATGGTGACCGACTGGGCCATTCCGTTCGTGGCGCCGGAGCAGCTCGGGCCGATGACCGCCGCCACCTGCTCGACGTTGACGAGCTTCGTGCCGGCGTCCACCGCGGCCTTCGGGTTGCACTGCGAATCGCCCGGAACGAGCACGTAGGAGCCGCCGCCGAGTATGCCCCCCTGCTCGTTCACGTGGGCGGCCGCGAGATTGCGGCCGGCGAGGATGGGCGGCACGAGGCCCTCGATGGGTCCGGTAATCCCCGCGGCGGAGCCGACCCGGACGTCGGCCGCGAGCGCGGCGGTACTGCCCGCCGCGAGGAGCGCCGCGGTGGCTGCAAGGGGTCTCAAGTACTTCATTGGTGGTGGCCTCCTCTTTTTGAGACGGTTGGCAAGGTACGCAGCCGGCGCTCGCGAAAGATCCCTCCCGGGTAGCGCTGCAGGATGAACTGCAGCGCGAGGCCCACGAGAAAGATCCGGAGATACGCTGCCTTGAGCGCCCACTCCGTCGGCAGTCGGGTAGTGATTATTTCCGTCGTCGACCAGATAGTCCAGACCAGGAGCGCCCCGAGGATCGCGCCCCGGTTGTTCGCGCTTCCCCCGATGACCAGCATGACCCAGACCAGGAAGGTCGCCGACACGGGCTCGGCCATGTTGGGATCGATGAACTTGATGTGATGGGCCATGAGCGCGCCGCCGAGGCCCATCACCGCCGCACCGAGGATGAATGCCTCGATCCGGAGCTTCTCGACGTCCTTTCCCGCCGCCCGCGCCGCCGCCTCGTTCTCGCGGATGGCGGACATGACCCGGCCCCAAGGGGCGCGCCGCGCCCGTTCGAGCAACCCGTAGAGGGCGAACACGATCGCGGACACGAGCAGCAGCATCGCGACCTGATTCCACGGCTCGGGGAGATGCTCGAACGGTTTCGGGATGAGAGAGACCCCGCGCGCGCCGTTGGTCGCCCACGTCTCGTTCTTGAGGACCAGCCGGAAGATCTCGGCGATCCCGAGGGTCGCGATGGCGAGGTAGTCGCTGCGCAGGCGAATGCAGATCCGGGCCACCGCCCACGCGACGAGGGCGCTCGTGACCATCGCGGCGGCCATCCCGGCCCCGGCCGGGAGCCCGAGTCCGCCGAGGTGGCGGCCGGAGGCGGCGGTGGTGAGGAAGGCGGTCGTGTAGGCGCCGACCACGAAGAAGCCGGCCACCCCCGCGTTGAAGAGCCCGGTGAAGCCCCACTGGATGTTGAGCCCCAGGGTGAGCACCGCGTAGATGCCGCCCATCGTGAGCAGGAACACGGCGTAGAGGAAGATGCCGTAGAGCTGTTCCATTCCGGCTTCCGTCTGCCCGGGGCCGGCTACCTCGCCGGCCCGGCGCCTCCGGGCATCCCGATCCGCTCGGGCGGCCTGGGCGACCTGGGCGGCCCGACACCGTCCGTCGGGTCGATCCGTTCGATCCGCTCGCCCCGCTCGGGCGGTCTGGACGGCTCGGCCGACCTGCACGAAGCCCCCGCGACGCGCACCGGACGGGCGTCGCGCTCGGCGGGCGACGCATCGAAGCCGCGGTGCCGGCGCATCAGAACACCCGTCCCCGGAACAGCCCGCTCGGTCGCCAGATGAGGATGGCGACCATGATCGCGAACGCCACCCCCGCCTTGTAGCCCGGCGGGAGCAGGGGCTCGGAGCCGATCCACGCGTAGGTCGAAAGCTCCTCGGCGATCCCGATCACGAGGCCCCCCGCCATCGCCCCGTAGGGCCGCCCGATGCCGCCGAGGAGGGCGGAAGCGAAGACCGGCAGCAGCATCTTGAAGCCCATCAGGGTGTCCACGTGGGTGTCGTAGGCGAGGAAGATGCCGGCCGCGGCCGCGAGCCCCGCGCCCACGATCCAGGTCGCCCGGATCACTCGTTCGGTGTCGATGCCGGTCAGGCGGGCGAGCTCCGGCGAATCGGACATCGCGCGCATCGCCTTCCCGGCCCGCGTGTGGCGCAGGAGCGCGTGCACGGCCAGCATCAGCGCGAGGGCGGCGGCCAGGATGACGACGTGCTTGGGAAATATCCGGAGCGAATCGAAGAGGACCCAGGGAAGCGCGATGCCCTTGCTGAACCCCTGGAGCTCGGTCCCCCAGATGACCTGGACGAGGGAACGCACCATCAGCATCAGGCCGAACGAGGCGATGACGAGGATGATGGTGGGCGCGTGGCGGAGCGGACGGAAGAACACCCGGTCGATCCCGAGCACCAGCAGCGCGGTGAGCGCCAGCGCGACGGGCAGGAAGAGGAGGGCATGCCACCCGGTGAGGAGGACCAGGGCGAGGGTCAGGTAGGCCCCGACGGTCATCGTCTCGCCGTGCGCGAAGTTCGCGAAACGCAGGATGCCGAACGTGAGGGTGACCCCGATGGCGCCGAGCGAGTAGATGCTCCCGAGCACGATCCCCGGGATCAGGTGGAAGTTGACGAACTCCATCATGTCCGTCGGGTTCCGGGCCCCGGCGTTCGCGTCGGGGAGGACGGCGTCCGTGTCGGGGAGGACGGCGCCGGCGCCGGCGCCGGAGAGGTCGGAGTTCGCCCCGGAGAGGTCGGCGCGGCGGCGGTGGGGGCGTCTTCGGCCGGCGGACCGGAGCGCCCGCCGGGCGGCGGGTCGGCGTCCCCGCCGAGGAACATCGCACCCACGTCCGGGTCCGCAAGCAGCCCCGCCCCGGTGCCGTCCATGCGGTTGCGGCCGTCCACCAGCACGTATCCGCGATCCGCGATCCCGAGCGCCTGCCGGGCGTTCTGTTCCACCATGAGGATCGGGGTTCCCCCCGCGTTGATGTTCCGCACCGCCTCGAATATCTCGCCCCGGAAGCGCGGCGAGAGCCCCGCCGTCGGCTCGTCGAGCAGCAGCACGACCGGATCGACCATGAGCGCCTTGGCGATGGCGACCATCTGGCGCTGCCCGCCCGACAGCGAGCCCGCCGGATCGCGCCGGCGCTCCGCGAGTGGCGGGAACCGCTCGTACATCTCCTCCATCCGCGGGCGGAAGTCGTCGGTCCGGATGTAGGCCCCCATCTCCAGGTTCTCGTTCACCGTGAGGTTGGGGAAGACGTTGGCGGTCTGCGGAACGTAGCTGACCCCCCGGCGCACTACCTGCTCGGGCGGAGTGCCGGTGATCTCCTCGCCTCCCAGCCGGACCCGCCCGCTGCCGATGACGAGGGTCCCGAGCACCGCGTTCATCGCGCTCGACTTGCCGGCGCCGTTCGGGCCGATGAGGGTGACGATCTCGGAGCGGCCGAGGGTGATGGAGATCTCGTGGATGACCTCGGCCCCACCGTAGCCGCCGGTCACCCGGTCGAGCTCGAGGAGGGGCGGGTCAGGCGCCATCGGTCGCTCCGCCGTCGGCCGCGGTCCGTTCGGGCCCTCGCCGGGCATCGCCCGCCGCCGTCTCGTCCCGCCGCGTCCCCGATTCGGGGCTCCGCCTTCCTCCCGCGGCGCCGGTTCCGGCCGGGGCCGGCGGAGCGTCGCCCTCCCCGCCGCCGAGGTAGGCGTCGATCACCCTCGGGTCGCGGCGCACCGCGTCCATCGGCCCCTCCGTCAGCACCGATCCCTCGGCGAGCACGATCACCCGCTCGCAGAGCGAGGCGATGAGGTCCATGTCGTGCTCGATGATGACGAAGGTGTACCCGAGCTGCCGGTTGAGGTGGCGGATCATGTCCCGGAGCTTCAGGAGCAGGGTCGGGTTGACCCCCGCCCCCGGCTCGTCGAGGAGGACCAGCCGCGGCTCGGTCATCATCGCCCGCCCGAGCTCGAGGAGCTTCTTCTGGCCCCCGGAGAGGTTCATGGCGAGCTCGTCCCGGGCGTCCCACAGGGTCAGGAACCGCAACGCCTCCTCCGCCCGCTCCCGGACGTCGCGCTCGCGCCGCCGCACCCGCCCCGGAGCCGTCCACACCCGCCACAGGCGCTCTCCGGGCTGGGCCGCGGGCACCACCATGAGGTTCTCGAGCACCGTCAGCCGGCCGAACTCGTGCGGGATCTGGAAGGTGCGGACGATGCCGCGGTGGAACATCGCATGGGTCGGGAGGCCCGCCACGTCCTCGCCGTCGAAAAGGATGCGGCCGGACGAGGGGGGCAGCGCCCCCGCCACCATGTTGAAGATGGTGGTCTTTCCGGCCCCGTTGGGCCCGATGATCCCGGTGATGCGGCCGGCCTCGACCCGGAACGAGCACCGGTTCACCGCGGTCAGCCCGCCGAAGCTCCGGGTGAGCGCCTCGACCGCGAGGATCGGCACGGGGGCGCCGCCGGGGGGCGGTCGGGTCACGTTCCTGTCCATGCTCCGCCCGATTCTAGCCCGAAAAAAAATCACCGACTTCCCGCTGCGGCCGCCAATCCGCTCGCGGTGGCGGGCCGACATGAACCTCATCGCCATCTTCTCCACAAGCTCGACGACTTGACCGCGCCGCGGCCGAATTCCGAATCCGGCAAATTCGAGTGGCGCGGCACCATGCCTCCCGGCTCGCGGGGCTGGGGATACCGCTTGGAACCACTCGAGGGAGGAATGGTGGGCCGAAGGCCGCATCCGGACGAAGCGAGACGGCACGCCACGCATGGACGGGCTCAAAACCTGTCCGCCCTCTCTGCCAACATCGTTGAGACACCGGGTACCCTTGGAATGAGTGAGGGCGGCGGAGGTGAACAACGATGAGAGCGCCGCACGGCGCGTCCTGCGCACACACCCAGGCGAGACGCCGGACGCATGTCGCGCAGCCCGCCCTCACTGCATCGCCCCTCACCGCTGGACGCTGCGCGCCCGGCAGGTCCACACTGGCGGAGCAGACGACGAGATCAACGGAGAGACATCATGGCACTGCGAACGCGAGGCCGAACGCGAGCCGACATGCTCCGAGCGTTCCACGCGCGGCAAAGAGGAAGCGAAGCACTCTCTCATCCCCCCCGCGCGCCCTCCCCGCCTCCCACCGACGGAAGGCCGGCAATGACCCCCGCAATGGCGTTGGAGACGGAGAGACGCCTGCACGACGGCCTGTTGAGAGCGCTGACCTCCGATCCGGACATGAGCGAAGACGAGAAGACGTACCATCGCGCATGGTCCGACATGGCCTGGACATACGGCGAGAACACACCGTTCGAAGCGGCGATGCAGGCCTACGGCCAAGGCGATCTCGAGACCATGAAGGAAGCACTGAGCGACGACAGGAAGCTGTCCGAGCTGGCCCGGAAGGCATACCCGCAGTGAGCACCCCGATCATCGCAGCGGACACGAACCTGCTGCTCCACCCGACCCCGAGGCGGTACATCACCGTCCTCGAGGGGTTGCGCGCGCGCCGAGTCGTCGTGCTGCCGACCGTCGACAGAGAAGCCCGGCCACTCCTCCGGGCCCAAGCCATCGTCGACGTGCGGAAGAAAGCAAGAAGGAACCCCAGGACCGATAGGAAAGCAATCGGCGAGGAGGCTCGCAAGGCAGCACAAGAAGCAGTCAAGGAGGCAGAGAGCAAGGCAGCACAGAACGCGAGGCGGTGGTGGGCAAACGAGCGAACGCGCAACACATCAGGCTACACATTCGTGCCGGACCTGGGCGAAGAGCACTACGAGCACTGGATGACGATGACGCCGGACCACGCATTCAAGGAGAGGAACGACTGGCTGATCTACGCGGAAGCGATGGCCCACAACGTCAACGTGCTGGCAAGCCAGAACAGAAGAACGATCGACGTCGACGAGATCAACGACTACTTCATGGCCCAAGGGAAAGGGAGCGCCCCGGTTACCGTGCGATCGCTCTGGGAGCATACAAGGGCGGTCGCAAGAAGCGAGGGCAGAAGCAAGGAAGACGTAGCCCTCGAGGCCGTCCTCTGCGCAGTCATTCCCGAGCAGTGGCAGGAGACTTCCGAAGACGTGGTACACGCCGTGCGCAGCGCCAAGCACTTCAAGAACAGTTTGAGCAGGCCGGGAAGCCGGAGCAGAGGAGAGGAGGAGCTCGACGACGCCCCGGCCGTCGACGACTTCCTCGCCGCCGCTGTGCACCGCGCGATCGAGGCCCTCGACGCGACGGCTGCGCTGGAGAAGCTGAGAGCCGCATACGCGATACGGCCCCATGCTGCTCGACAGAGCGAGGCCAGATACCACCGCGCGGCGCGCCAGGGAAGACGCCGGCGCGAGAGGCGAGGCATCGGCGAACAGCACGAGGGAGACACACTGTGAAGCCACAGACGGAGGACGAAACGCTCCCCCCGAACAGAGGACACGCATCCTCATCGAGCGCCTGCGCGCATCGGAAGAGCGCCGCTACGAGACCGCCCGCTCCACCGCCCTCGACATGGGCCTCAGCCCCGAGATGGCCGCACTCGTCGAACGCGCGGCGCGCGCAGAGGCCGAAGGGCTCGACCACCACCGCAACGGGACGATCCTCAACCTCTACGCCAAAGGCCACTACGAGGCTGCACGCGCCATCAAGGTGAACCGGCCCGGTTCACCCGTCGCCGGACAACAAACGAGCCCTGTTCCGGCCCGCATGGCCATTGCACGCTACGGTGTCGGGACGAACCGCAATGTTCCGGTCGCCCGCACGTTGCAGTGCGTGGGCCGGGTCCGCTCGGCGTAACCCGACAGAACCCCCTGCCTGCACGCTTCCGGGCCGGAAGTCCCGGATTGCGCCGAGCGGACCCGGCCCACGATTCGGTCCGCGACCCGCCGGGCGGCCAGCGTGAAATGGTCCTGTTCCGGCCCGCCTTGCGCATCCGCTTCCCGCCGGGCGGCCGGGTAGAATGCGCCGTTTGTCCGAATCGGGTGAGGCATGGACGACGTCACTCACATCATCGAACCCCTCAACGACGAGCAGCGCGCCGCGGTGACCGCGGAGACCGGCCACGCGCTGGTGCTCGCCGGCGCGGGGAGCGGGAAGACCCGGGTGCTCGCCCATCGCGTCGCCTGGCTCGTCGCGACCAGGCAGGCACGCCCGTCCGGGATCCTCGCGGTCACCTTCACCAACAAGGCCGCGCGCGAGATGCGGGCGCGCATCGAGGCGATCCTCGAGCGGCCCATCGGGGGCATGTGGGTCGGCACGTTCCACGGCATCGCCCATCGCTTCCTCCGTGCCCACCGGGAGGAGGCCGGGCTCGGGGAGTCCTTCCAGATTGCCGACAGCGACGATCAGTTCCGGCTCGTGCGCCGCCTCATGCGGGAGATGGGCTTCGACGAAGGGAGCTGGCCGCCCAAGCAGGCGCAAGGCTTCATCAACGGCCAGAAGGAGAACGGTGTGCGAGCCCGTCATCTCCCCGAGCCCGGCGATCTCTGGGAACGGCGGATGTCGGAGGTGTACCGGGCCTACGAGTCGGCGTGCGCGGCGAGCGGGCTCGCGGACTTCGCGGAGCTCCTGCTCCGGGCCTGGGAGGTGCTGCGCGAGTGCCCCCGCCTGCTTGCCGAGTACCAGGAGCGGTTCGGGCATCTGCTCGTGGACGAGTTCCAGGACACGAACGCCCTCCAGTACGCATGGGTCTCCCTCCTCGCGGGCGACCGGGGGCGGCTCTTCATGGTCGGCGACGACGACCAGTCGATCTACGGCTGGCGCGGTGCGCGCATCGAGAACATTCAGAAGTTCGCGCGCGATTTCGAAGGCGTCACGACCTACAAGCTGGAGGAGAACTACCGCTCCACGCGCAAGATCCTCGCCGCCGCGAACGCGGTCATCGCCAACAACGCGGGCCGCCTCGGAAAGAACCTCCGCACGTCGAGGTCGGGGGGCGAGCCGATCCGCCTGTATTCCGCCTACAACGATCTGGAGGAGGCGCGTTTCGTGGTCGACCGCATCGAGCACGCCCGGGGGGAGGGGTGGAGGCTCGACGACCACGCGATCCTGTACCGGACGAGCGCGCAGTCGCGGGTGATCGAGGATGCGCTCCGCGCGGCCGGGGTGGGCTACCGCATACACGGGGGGCTCCGGTTCTACGAGCGGGCCGAGATCAAGGATGCGGTGGCGTACCTGCGGCTGGTCGCATCGCGCGACGACGACGCCGGGTTCGAGCGGGCGGTGAACGTCCCCGCCCGCGGGGTGGGGGCGCGGACGGTGGCGACCCTCCGCGAGCACGCCCGGTCCCGTGGCTTCGCCCTGTGGGCGGCCGCGGTCGAGCGCGCGGCCGGCGACGCGATCGCGGGGCGGCCGGGGGCTGGGATCCGCGAGTTTCTCCGGATCGTCGAGCGCCTCGCCGAGAGCGAGGCGAGCCGGCCCCTGGACGAGCTGGTGGCGATGACGGTGGAGACCTCGGGCCTCGTCGAGCACTACCGGCAGGAGAAGGGGGAGCGGGCGGAGGCGAGGCTCGAGAACCTGAACGAGCTCATCACCGCCGCGCGGCGCTTCGAGGACCGGCTCGCCCGCGAGCCGGATCCGGAGGACGAGTTCGCGGACCGTCCGCTTGCCGCCTTCGTCCGCCATACCGTGCTGGAGGCCGGGGAGGGGCAGGCCGACGAGCACGAGGACAGCGTGCAGCTCATGACCCTGCACGCGGCCAAGGGGCTCGAGTTCCCGGCCGTGTTCCTGTGCGGAATGGAGGAGGGGCTGTTCCCTCACCAGCGCTCCCTCGAGAGCCCCGCCCAGCTCGAGGAGGAGCGCCGGCTGTGCTACGTCGGCATGACGCGCGCGAAGCAGCGGCTGTATCTCACGAACGCCGAAAGCCGGCGGCTGCACCGGGAGGAGTCCTATCCCCGCCCATCGCGTTTCCTGCGCGAGGTCCCGTCGGAGCTGGTCGAGGACGTGCGCATCGGTGGCCATCGGGCGGGGCGGGGAGGCGGTGCGGGCCGGTGGCCCTCCCGCGGCGGAGCAAGGCGGGGCCGGGACGGCGGCTTCGCCCCCGGCGGGGCCGCGGGGGGCGGGCTCGCGGCCGATGGTGGCGGCCATCCCTTCGCGCTCGGGCAGCGGGTCCGCCACGGCAAGTTCGGAGAAGGGGTGGTCCTCGGCCTGGAAGGCGACGGCGCCCATGCCCGGGTCCACGTCAACTTCGCCGACGCGGGGGCGAAGTGGCTGGTCGTCGCATACGCCAACCTCGAAGCGATCTGACCGATTCGGCCGGGCCGACTACGGCTTCACTACGGCTTCACTACGGCCTCACACCCGAGCCTCAATGCAGCGCCCCGAGGAAATAGCACGACCCTGGAGCGGCGCGCGGATCTTGACGCGCGCGAAGGCTTCGGTCGTACCACTCATGCGGCCGTCCAGGGATCGACGACGTCGATGTCGATACCCTCGAAGTCCCGCACGTTGCGCGTCGCAACCGCCATGTCGCGGGAGCGGGCGATCGCCGCGATCTGGCAGTCCGCCGGCGGGACAATGCGACCGACGGAACGACGCGCGGCCGCAATGGCCGCATATTCCCGGGCAGCGTCGCTGTCGAACGGGAGAATCCAATCCACAAAGTCCTCTCGCAGGATTGCCTCGATGGCAGAGGTAAGCGCGGTCTGCCGCCGTCCGTCCGGCAGAATGGCAACGCCGTAACGAAGCTCCGCCTCGCCGATTGCCGAGAAATACAGGTCCGTTGCCCGGCGGTCCCCAACCCAGATCTCAACAACAGGATCGGGGGATGGGCGCAACAGTTCGAATACTACGTTCGTATCTAATAGACAACTCACTCAATCGCCACTTTGACCCACCTGCGCTGGAATGCGCTCTATTGGCATAAAATATTGTAAATTATCTAATTTTTCTCGTTTCAAGATCTATCTCGGCCCTTGAATCCATGCCCTGGATGCGCTTCAATGCGCCCTGGTTTCAGTCGGTCGCTTTCGGTTTGCTTACTTGGCCTGTAGCCGATTCCGACCGGCTCGAACCGGATTCCAACACTCGTGCGCCACTGTCGAGGAACGAGCTCATGCCCGAACGCCAGTACCGGACCCTCACCAAGCGTATCGTGGATCGCCTCGCGGTCAACGGCAAGGACGCGGTGTTCTGGGATTCGGACCTGCCCGGTTTCGGGCTCCGCGTCTACCCCTCGGGGCGCAAGGTCTACGTGGTCCAGGCCCGCAACAACGGCAAGTCGACACGCGCGACCGTCGGCCGGCACGGGGACATCTCGCCCGACGAGGTGCGCAGGGACGCGGCGAAGCTCCTCGCGCGCATCAAGGCCAGACAACCCATCGTCGAGCCGGAACCCCAACTCGCTCCGACCGTTGCCGACCTCGCCGAGCGCTACGAGCGCGAGTACGTTGCGCTGGCATCGCTGCCCCGCGTCTCCGGCAATCGGTGGGTGTTCCCCGGCAGGAAGAAGAGCACCCATCAGGTCAACATCAACGATTCCTGGGACCGCGTGCGCAAGCACGCCGGCCTCGACGGCGAAGGTCGCCGGGAGCATCGGCGCGGACATTCTGGAGTAGGACGATGGCAAGGCTCGACAGCGCGACGATTTCCCGGCGGACCGTGGAGGCGCTGCCGGTCGGAGACCGCGAGGCAGTCTACTGGAACCGGGAGCTTCAAGGCTTCGGCGTGAGGGTCTATCCGTCGGGGTCCAGGGTCTACCGGGTGCAGACGCGGGCGGGCGGGAAGTCGCGGCGGCTGAACGTGGGACGGCACGGGCTGATCTCGGCGGAGCAGGCGCGACGCAAGGCGGCGCGGATCATCGCTGACATCAAGGCCGGCAACGAGCCGGTGCTCGACAAGGGGGCGTCCGGCGCCGACGCTGGCCCCACGGTCGCCGACGTGGCGGAGCGCTACATGCGTGAGCACGTGATGGTGCGCTGTAAGCCGACGACGGTGCGGCACTGCCGGCACGCGCTCGACCGTCACCTGCTGCCGACGCTGGGCACGCTACGCCTTGGGGAGATCGGGCGCGAGCGGGTCGCGGCCCTGCACTACAGCCTGCACGAGACGCCGGTTATGGCGAACCAGATCGTCGACATGCTCTCGCGGCTGTTCTACGCTGCCGAGGGGTGGGGCATCGTGCCCGAGGGCGGCAACCCGTGCCGGTTCGTGCACAAGTACAAGGAGCGCAGTTGCGAGCGCTTCCTCTCGGAAGGAGTAGCCAAAGACACGGTGTACCGCTGGGTCGACACGCAGGGTCTGCCTGCCCACCGCGTTGGTCGGCTGTTCCGATTCAGGCTTTCGCAGGTGGACGAGTGGGTCGAGAACAGCGCCGACCATGTGGCTGCAAGCCGTAAATCGGGTAGGGCGGACACCAAAGGACGGAACGATCTGGACAATGGTTGAGCATCCCCTTGCAGCGCGGATCGGGAACCGGGTGTCTCTCACCGGGCACTTCGACGTGCCCGTCGTCCTGGAGGATGTGCGGCCGTTGGGCGCAGACGGGTCCGCCGGATACGAGTGCCGCGTCCGCCTGCCCGACGGCGCGCTCGAGGAGGCAGTCATCGCGCCCGACGAGGCTGCTGCGATTCTCGGTACGGAAGCGGCGCGAGAGAATGCGGCGCCTCGACCCGCGGACGCGAACCGCCTGCGACTCCTTGTCGAATCTGTCCGTATTCGTCTCGCCTACGCCTACGACCGGCAGTTCGCGGTGAGCCTGTCCGGCATCAGGACGCTGCCGCACCAGATTGAAGCGGTCTACATGAAGATGCTGCCGCAGCCACGCTTGCGGTTTCTTCTAGCCGACGACCCCGGGGCGGGCAAGACGATCATGGCCGGCTTGCTGATCAAGGAACTCAAGCTGCGCGAGGCCATCGAGCGCTGCCTCATCCTCGTCCCCGCGCCGCTGACCATTCAGTGGCAGGATGAGCTGCTGCGCTTCTTCAACGAGCCGTTTCAGATCATCCACTCGGCGAACGACCAGCAGCAACTCCTGAACCTTTGGAAGCGGGAGCGCCAAGTCGTCTCATCCATCGACTACGCCAAGCAGGACGATGTCCGCGAGCGTGTATGGCAGCAACGGTGGGACCTCATCATCATCGACGAAGCGCACAAATGCAGTGCCTACACGAAACGCGCGTCGGGACGCGAGGACGAAGTCGAACGCACGAAGCGGTATCAACTCGCGGAGCGCCTATCCGAGCAGTGCGACAGCCTGCTGCTGCTGACAGCCACCCCGCATCACGGCGACGACGACCGGTTCGCGCACTTCATCCGCTTGCTCGACCGTGACCTGTTTCCCGAACCTCACCGATTCGGCGAGGCCGCCGGGCGCATCCGCCGCGACATCCTCAAGCTCGGAGAGGACTGCCCCTGGTCGCTTCGCCGGTTGAAGGAAGACCTGAAGGACGTGCGCGGCCGCCGTCTGTTTCCGGATCGCCACGTCCAGACGGTGAGCTTCGCGCTCGGCCCGGAGGAGTACACCATCTACAAGGCGGTGACTGCCTACATCAACGAATTCCTGCCGCAGGCGACGGGCCGCCGCAAGAACAGCGTTGCGCTGGCGCGCACTGTGTTCCAGCGTCGTCTCGCGAGCTCGACGCACGCGATCCACGAGTCGCTCCGCCGCCGCAGGAAGAAGCTCGACGACCTGCTCCGCGAACTCGAAGGGCTTCCTCCCGCCCAGCGAGCGCGCCGCCTCGCGCAACTGCAGGGCCGGCTGTCGGATACCGAGCAGGACGAAGACGACCTCGATGAAGCCATCCGCGACGTGCTCATTGACGAGGCGACCACCGCCGCCGAGCTGGACCAGCTCCGCGCCGAGCTTGCCGAGCTTCGCGATCTCGTGGCCCAGGTCGGGCGGGTCCGGGAAAGTGGACGCGATTCGAAACTGGTCGCCCTGCGCGAGTGCGTGCAGAGATCGGAGTTCGACGAGCTGAAGGACGGACGCGGCAAGCTCCTGCTTTTCACCGAACACCGAGACACGCTCAACTACCTGCGCGAGCACCTCGAGGCGTGGGGCTACTCGACCTGCCAGATACACGGTGGGATGAATCCGCGCGAGCGCAAGCAGGCCCAGGAGGATTTCCGCACGAGCCGCCAGATCTGCGTGGCCACGGAAGCGGCCGGCGAAGGCATCAACCTCCAGTTCTGCCACCTGATGATCAACTACGACCTGCCCTGGAACCCGACCCGCCTCGAGCAGCGCTTGGGCCGCATCCACCGCATTGGACAAACGCGCGACGTGTATGCGTTCAACTTCGTGGCGACATCCTCGAAGGATGGCCAGCCGGTCATCGAGGGACGCATCCTCGAACGACTCCTCGGCAAGTTGGACCGCATGCGCGAGGCGCTCGGAGATCGAGTGTTCGACGTGGTCGGCGAAGTGCTCTCGCTGAACAAGGTCAACCTGCCGGACATGCTCCGAGAGGTGGCTTACGAACCGAGACGGCTGGACGACTATCTCGACGTGATCGACCGCATCGACCCCGATCTCCTCGGCCGCTACGAGGAGGCAACCGGCATCGCGCTGGCACGTGGGCAAGTGGACTTTTCGGCCTTCGCCCAGGCCAATCTGGAGGCCGAGGAGCGCCGTCTCATGCCGCGCTATGTGGAGTCCCACTTCGTGAGCGCCGCAAAGGCCGTGGGCCTCCGCATGGAGGCGAGGGCCGACGGACTCTGGCGGATCGAGCACGTGCGCGCCGATCTCCGCTCCGAACGCCTCTCCGCCGTGCGGCGCCTGGGCGCACCGGACGCGAGCTACCGCAAGCTGACCTTCTACAAGGAGCACCTGGAACAGGATCAGCACCTCGATGCCGTGCTGGTCGGCCCCGGCCATGCCGTCTACGCCGCAGTCGACGAGAAACTGAACGAATTGCTTCACGATGCTGTGAGGCGCACCGCCGTCTATGTGGACTCGATGACTGCGGCACCATACCGGCTGCACTTCTACGAGATCACGGTCCGGGGCCAGTCGGCCAAGGGAGAGCCAACGACCATCCATGCCGAGCTCGCAGCCGTGCGCGAGGAGGTCGCCGAAGGCGTCGCCGACACAGAGCGGTTCGAGGTAGTTCCCGCCGACATCCTGATCGACCTTCCGGAACATCCGCGCCCGCCGGAGACGCTTCCCGAAATCAGCTTCGAACTCGTCAGCGACTACATCAAAACCACGGTCCAGATGGAACGCCGCAGCGCTGCGCGGGACGAGCGGAGTCGCTACGCGCATGTCGCGCGCGACTATCTCGAGAAGTCTTTCGACGCGCGAGTGAGGGCCGCACAGAACCGCGTGATGCGGCTGAAGAGCCGCGAGCCGACAGAGCCGGAAGTTGGCCTAGCGCGGCAGCGGGCGGAGCAAGACTTGGCCGACCTCGAACGCACTCGACGGGAACGCATCGCCGGCGTCGACCGGCTCCGCGTGGCCCGCCACGGCCCGGTGCGCCATGTCGCCAGTTGTCTGGTGTTGCCGCCCGACTCGGCAATCGACAGCTTCCCGGAATTGGCCGAGGAACAGGATGCAGGACTGAAGCGCCGGATCGAGCTTGCCGCCGAGGACGTCGTCGTTGCGCACGAAGAGGCCCGAAACCGCGACTGCGAGCGGGTGGGCCATCTCAAGATCGGCTTCGACATCCGCAGTCTGGCGGCCCCGGATCCGCAGACCGGATACCGCGACCCGGTGGCCGGCGTGCGGCGCATCGAGGTCAAGGGCCGCAGAGCAGGCCGTCCGGTCAGGCTCACCACGAACGAGTGGTACAAGGCGCAGCAGCTCGGGGACACCTATTGGCTCTACGTGGTCTGGGATCCGCTCGAGAACCCGGAGGCCATGCCTATCATGGTTCAGAACCCTGCCAAACATCTGGATTACGCGAAGAAGGAGGTCGTCGCCGCACGCTACTACGACGTTCCGGCGAACGCTGTCGAACAAGCGGCGCGCAGCCAACAGGAAGGTGCCGCGTGATAACCGACGATCGTCGCCTGATCGAGGACTACCTGCCGCTGGATGTGCTCAACGCCATCGCGTCAAATGAGAAGCTGCATCCGCGGCGCTACGTGGAACTGGTCCACTACTGGCCCGCCCGCCGTCCGATCACCGCGTGTCGGGCTACGATCTACGCGGCGCTGGCGCCGTCGTCGCACACGCACGCCGAGCGAGACGAAGCCGCATCCTTCGTTGCGAAGCTCGCTGCCTACCGGCCCGATCCCGGCACGATTTCCGAGGCGCGCAGGCGGATCAAGGAGTTGTACGGCGGGCGGGCGCCCAAAGTCCTCGACATGTTCGCCGGTGGCGGGGCCATTCCGCTCGAAGCCGCGCGACTTGGCTGCGAGAGCCATGCCGTGGACTACAACCCGGTCGCCCATCTGATTGAGCTGTGCACGCTCGTCTACCCGCAGTCTTTTGGCGCGAAGCTGGCGGACGACTTCGAGCGCTGGAGCGTCATAGTGCTGGACCGGATGCGCGACGAGATCGGCGACCTCTATCCGCCGATCGAGATGCCGCAGACTGAGGACGTCGCCCGCCAGGACTTGCTTTTCGACAATGCAGAATTGGTATCCGGCGCCCGCGCCGACCCTGTGGCCTACATTTGGGCACGTACCGTCCCGTGCCGACGCCCCGGCTGTGCAGCGCCCGTCCCGCTGGTGCGGCAGTCGTGGCTGAGAAAGAAGGGCGGCGCCATTGCCGCCGTGCCGAGAATCGAGGATGGCGACCGCCTGTGCTGGGACATCGTCTCGGGCTCCACCGCCCGCGCCGTCTCCCAGCAGACCGGGCAGACCGGTTCGGGACAGGCGGTATGCGTGGCCTGCAACACTCCGGTGCCCGCCGACTACGTCAAGGAGATGGCGGTCGCCGGACAGATGGGGGAATCGCTTGCCGCGGTCGTGGCCGCGCTGCCACCAAAGAAGCCCAAAGGCAAGAAGCGTCACAAGGTATTTCTTGGACCAGACTCAACACAACCACCGAACGACAGCGCTCTTCATCGTCGCCTGGAGGATGTTATCGCGGAATCATCCCTTGCGCCTTTGGACGAAGAAATGAACACGTCTGACTCGACGACAGTAGCCGGTCGAGGTTACGGGATTTCGCTTTGGCAGGAGCTGTTCACCCCCCGGCAACTGCTCGTCCTTTTCGCCCTCATCAAGCATATTCGCCGTGCGCATGGCGAGATGATCGCCGACGGCATGCCGGAGGACAAAGCGCGCGCGTTGACGACCTTCTTCGCGATGGCGTTCGGACGCCTCGTGATCATTTTCAACAAGTTCTCACGGTGGGAACCTAAAGATCAGATCACACGGGGTGCTGTTGGCGATCGGCAAGCACTCAAAATGATCTACGACTTCTCAGAGATCAACCCTTTCGCGGCTACTACGGGAAGTCTCCCGTTCGCGCTGGATCGCGAGGCTTTTTGCATTCGGGAGCTCGCAATGGTCGGAAGCGCGTCCGTCGTAACACGCGGCAACGCGGAGAAGCTGTTCTTCGACGACGAGACGTTCGACGCGGTGGTCACCGATCCGCCCTACTACAGCAGCATCTACTACGCCGACCTCTCGGCGTTCTTCTATGTCTGGCTGAAACGGATCGTCGGCGACCTCTACCCGGATCACTTCGCCCTTCCCGCCCCGCCCAAGCGGCGGGAAGCCGTGGCGCAGCCGAGCGAGCACGGCGGCGATGCGAACAAGGCCACGGAGCACTACGAGGGCCTGATGCGCAACTCCCTGGCCGAGGCTCGTCGCGTCCTGAAACCCGGCGCTCCGCTGGTCTGCGTTTACGCCCACCGGACGACCGAGGGCTGGGCGACGCTGATCCGTGCGCTTGTCGGCGCGGGCATGACCGTGACCGAGGCTTGGCCAGTACAGACGGAGTCACGTGGCCGCGTCAACGCGCTCGGCGCCGCAGCGCTCTCCGACAGCATCTTCTTCGTCGCGCGCCGACGCGAACAGGCCGTCGTCGGGCAGTACGAATCGGAGGTCGAGCCGCAGCTCCACCAGATCGCGCGCGAGCGTGTGAAGACCCTGTGGAACGGTGGCAAGGGTATCGGCGGCGCTGATCTGCTGATGGCAGCCGTCGGTGCCGGGTTGCGCGCCTATACGCAGTTTGCCCGGGTCGACTACGCCAACGGCGAGCCAGTCTCCGCCGAGCAGTACCTGCGCGATGTCGAAGGGGTCGTGCTCGACGTGATGCTCGATGAGATCTTCGGCCTGCGCGGCGCGGCGGTCGCTGCCGTCGATTCCATAACCCGGTTTTACATCTTGTGGCGGTTCACCTACCGCGAATCTGCTATCGAGGCCGGCGACGCCTACGTCTTCTGCTACCCGCAAGGCATCGAGATCGACGGCCCGGAAGGACTGACGGGCACCGCCCCGAAGCTTGTCGAGAAGTCCGGCAGCAAGTTCCGTGTGCGCAATTACACTGAGCGTGGCGATGACGACGCGCTCGGCCTCCCTGCAAACGGCAAGGCCGCGCCGCTGGTCGACGCGCTGCACCGACTGCTCTACCTGCTCGACAAGCGGCCGGTTGCGGTCCGGGACTACCTCGACGCGGTCCGCCCGAACGGGGAACAGCTTCGACTGGTTACACAGGCGTTATCGGCCCCGGTGCTCGGGCGACCGGATGCGCCGGATGCGTCGCCGAGTGCCGAACTTGGCGCGCTCACGCGGCTGAACGCCAACTGGCGGACCGTCGTCGAGGGAGCCGCGTACGCGCACGAAGTGGAGTCGTTGGCAACCGGGCGCCAGGACCTGTTCAGCGGAGATGAATCTCGATGAGCACCCATTCCCGCCCCTGGCTGCAGTGCGTCGAGCTGCATCCTGATGTGCTTTCCGACGGCTTCTCCGAGGATATCTTTGCGTTCGATCTCGGGACCCTGTCCGACTACCTGATCGGCAAGGACCTGAGGCAGCCAGACGCGGAGCTGAGGCGCGTCCCCGCGGTGTACCGCGACGCCGACAGCTTCTTCGCCGCGTCGTACCTCACGAGCGGCCTCAAGTCCCTGCTCGAGGACGTACTCGGACGCCTTTCCGGCGCGGCGGGTAACCGGGTGCTCAGGCTGCAGACACCCTTCGGCGGCGGCAAGTCGCATACCCTGGCCGCACTGCTGCACGCGGCCCGCTCGCACGCGGCGCTCGATGCGCTGCCGGAAGCGACCGGACTTCCGAGACCGAAGGGCGTGCGCATCGCGGTGGTGGACGGGCAATTCTTCGACCCGACCAGCGGCAAGCGCGCGCCGAGCGAAGACATCACCGCGAGGACCCTCTGGGGCTGGGTCGGGTGGGCGCTCGGTGGCCGGCAAGGCTATGACCAAGTGCGCGCGCAGGACGAGGCCCGGGTCGCGCCGGGCGCCGACGCGCTGGTCGACCTGCTCCGGGGCGGGCCGAGCCTGATCCTGCTCGACGAGCTGCTGCAGTACCTCATCAGCGCTGGCGGGATTCGCGTTGAACAGACCACGCTCCGGGACGAAACCCTGTCGTTCCTTCAGCGGCTGACGGCGGCGGTCGGGGCCGTGGACGACGCGGTGCTCGTGTACTCGTTGCAGTCTAGCAAGCGCGAGTCCCTCGAATACACCAGCCTGCTGCATATCGTCGAGCATCTGGCCGCTCGCAAGGACCAGCGCCGCGAGCCGGTGGAAGGCAACGAGATCCTCAACGTCATCCAGCGAAGGCTGCTCGCCGGGACATCCGACACGTCCGCGGCCGCCGCTGCTGCGGATGCCCACGGCCAAGTGTTCACGCAGATGCGGCGCGCGCACGCACAGGGCGAGACGGAGCGTCTGCAGGCAGAACACGAAGGCGCGGCGTTGCGCGAACGGATCAAGGCGTCGTACCCCTTCCACCCCGCCCTGATCGACTTGATGCGCGAGCGCTGGGCCGCCATCCCGGACTTTCAGCGCACCCGCGGCGCGCTGCGCTTTCTCGCCTCCTGCCTCCGCGCCGCCCACCGCGCCGGCGCCTCCCGCTTGCTGCTCGGTCCCGGCGACGTACCCATTCAGGAGAATGATGTGCGCCTTGCCTTCTTCAAGGAGGTCGGCCAGCGCGAGGACTTCCAGGCGTGTCTGGAGCACGACTTCGTCGGCGCCAACGCGCGCGCGCGCCGCATTGACGACCGGCGCGCTCGGGAAGTTACCGCCGAAGCAGGAAAGCAGCCCGCCACGCGTCTCGCCACAACTATGCTGCTGTACTCCTTCGGCGGGTTGCGCCGGGGAGAGGAGGAGCACGGCGACCCGCTGCCGCCCGGCATCGGCGAACCCGACCTGCTCGGCGCGAGCATCGGGCCGGACCTCGACACGACCACCATCCAAGCGTGCCTCAAGGAACTCAAGGAGCAATGCCTGTATTTGCACTTCGATGGCGTGCGCTACTGCTTCAAGAGGGACCCGAACGTTACGTTGCTCGTCGAACAGGAAGCCGACGCCGTCGCCAGGGACGAAAGCCGCGTTCACGCGCGCATCC
Source organism: Gammaproteobacteria bacterium (assembly GCA_965214795.1). GTDB lineage: Bacteria > Pseudomonadota > Gammaproteobacteria > HK1 > HK1 > JAJDXW01. The sequence continues at coordinate 1,204,063 of OZ243976.1, forward strand.
GGCAGATGCTCGAAGAGCGGCTTGCCGGACAGAGAGCCATAGTCTGGCCGGGGAAGCCCGGCGACGTGCCGGATCGGGAGCCGCAGTTCCTCATCGCTTACCTACCGCTCGAGTTCGCGGCGCAACCGGCCGCGGAGCGGCGCGATGAGGCGCTCGCGCTGTGCGAGCAGTTCGGCAATCGGCAGCGGGAATTCCGCAACGGGCTGGGGCTTGCTGTCCCTGCCGCCGATCAGGTCGAGATCCTTCGGCGCAGCGTGCGCTATCTGCTGGCTGTCGAGCGTGTCCAGGGTCAATGGCGCGAGCACAACCTCACCACCGCACAGCGGAGCCAGCTCAAGGAGCGCGACGCTACGGAGAAGGCGGCGATCGAATCCGCGTTGCTGAGGCTCTACGGCGAAGTCTGGTTACCGGCGTCCGGCAACAACACGCTGACGCTCGACACGGTCAGCCTGGGTGGCCGCCCGCTACAGACGACGCTTGACGAGAAGAAGCGTGCCCTTATCCACCAGCGCCTGATGGAGTTGCTGACGACTGTCCAGCGGCGCGTATTCGGAACGGTGGCGCCCGGAAAGATCGTCGAGTTGTTCAAGCTCGGGGGGCCGGGAGACCACGATGCCGGGATTGCCACCGACAAGGTGCTGGCGGGGTTCTACGAGTTCCTCGGCTTTCCGCGTCTGCTCTCCGCCGAAGCCGTGCGCGGGGCCGTCGCGCGAGGCGTGGAGACCGGCCTCTTCGGCTACGTCACCGGGCGCCCGCCGCTCGGCGATGACGGCCGCTACCAGATCGACCGGAGCCGCGTCGCATTCGAGCGCACCGTCGCCGACGACGAGATCGATCTGGATTCGGGCTTCCTGATCGGTCCGACAGCGCTACCCGAGCTACCCGCCGCGTCCGACGCAACGACTGGCGGCAGCGACACTCCTGACGACGAATCACGTGATGGAGGCAAGACCAAAGCGACCGACGATACAGGTAACGACACAACCTCCGCTGACTGTTCGGACGCCCGAGATGTCACCTTGTCCTTCACCGCAGGCCAGAGCGACCTGTACGCCGCATGGAACGCCCTCGCCAACCTCGCCGACGTCGCGGGCGAAGTCTCCATCAAGGCCAAAGCCACGCCGCCCCAAGGCTACGACAAGGCCAAGTTGGAGAACGGGGTGATCGAGCCTCTCCGCGAGCTCGGTCTGATCGCGGACGAGAACGGATGATCTTCCCTAGCAGCCGTTACCGCCGATCGAACACATCTGGATTGACCGCACCATGATACTCAAACGAGTACGAATCACTAACTTTCAGAGCATCCGGGATTCCACGGAGTTCGATATCGGCGATGTCACCTGTCTTGTCGGAAAAAACGAAGCAGGGAAGACCGCGCTTCTAAAGGCGCTGTATCGACTGAATCCCATCCGCACTTCTGACGCAGAGTTCGATGCGACCAGCGACTACCCACGTCGTGACCTGGTCGACTATGAGCAGGGTCCTGCGGATGGAACCCGAACCTCTGCACAGGTTGTCCATGCAACCTACGCACTCGATGCTGATTGCATCAGGGCAATCAAAGCCACGTATGGAGAGCATTGCCTGAAAGACGGGAATGCAACCGTCGTATTACGCAAGGGCTACTCCAACCAAATGGATTACTCTGGGCTACAGGTGGACCATGAAGCCGCGATATCTCACCTCGTTGCCAATGCTGATCTTCCGGGTTCCTTGAACGACACGTTGAGATCCCATAAGACTGTTCCGGAAGTAATGGAGGCCCTTCAAGGTATTGAGCAAACAGAAGCGTCACAACAGCTCCACCAACGCCTTGCCGAAATCCCTGACGGAGATGTCGAGAGAGCGATATACGACCAAATAATCTCTCAGAATCTGCCGAAATACCTGTATTTCGACGAGTACTACCAGATGAAGGGGCAAGACAACCTCAATGCGCTCAAGGACCGTCGCGACCAAGAGACTCTTGATGAGGCTGATGAGCCACTGCTTGGACTTATTGAACTTGCCGGACTGAACCTTGACCAACTTACGACTCCCGGACGAACTGAGGCGTTAATCGCTCGACTTGAGGCGGCGGAAAACCAGCTTACGAACAAGGTGCTCAGATATTGGTCTCAAAATCGCCACCTGCGTATGAAGTTCGATATTCGTCCTGCTCAACCTGAAGACCCTTCCGGAATGACGGACGGGATGAACATCCTTGGCCGTGTACAAGACACTAAACACATGGTTAGTACCGCCCTCGGTACGCGATCTCGCGGCTTTATATGGTTCTTTTCCTTTCTCGCATGGTATTCACGGTTACGCAAGCAGGGCGAGAACATCATTCTGCTATTGGATGAACCGGGGCTATCCCTCCACGCAAAGGCCCAGGCAGATCTCCTTCGCTATTTCGAGGAGGAGCTCATGCCGCATCACCAGCTCATCTACACGACGCATTCACCTTTCATGGTTGATCCGACCCGCTTCGAGCGCGTCCGGATTGTTCAGGACTTGAGCGTGGAAGAGGAGTCGGATGATCTGCCGGATGACAAACAGGGGACAAGGGTTTTTACCGAGGTTCTCGATGCAACTCCAGACAGTCTATTCCCACTTCAAGGTGCCCTCGGATATGAAATTCACCAGACGCTGTTCGTAGGTCCCAATTGCTTGGTCGTTGAGGGTGCTTCGGACCTTCTGTACCTCCAGACCATGTCGGCCCTCCTTGAGGAGCGGGGTCGGATCGGCCTCAGTAGCCAATGGACGATTACCCCCGTGGGAGGCGCCGGAAAGGTGCCAACGTTCGTGGCGTTGATCGGTGCGCAGACTCACCTGAATGTGGCGGTACTTGTTGATTCTCACGAGTATGATCGGCAGCAAATAGAAAATCTGTATAAGCGGAAGTTGTTGAAGAAGCGGAAGGTGCTGACCTTCGCGGATTTCATCCGGGGCGACGAAGCCGATGTTGAAGATTTGTTCAGCGTTGAGTTTTACCTACGCTTGGTGAATGGGGAGTTTGGGTGCGCGATCCAGTCCACTGAATTGGCCGTCGGCCACCCTCGTGTTCTCCGTCGAATCGAAGACCATCTGAAGGAGAATCCACTACCGCAGGAAGCTCGCTTCAGTCACTACCGCCCGGCTTGTTACTTCAACGCGAACGCCAACTCACTCGCTGAGCACTTGGGAGATGAGGACGTTGGCCGCTTTGAAATGGTCTTCCAAGCGGTTAACGCGCTCCTGTAGAGGGAGACTCCGCGCATGAACGGACATCCTAAGGGGATGCTTGCGATGGGGGTGCGTCCTTGACACGCGAGGAGGTTACGGCGTTGGCCTCGACGGGCGAGTCAGAGGTGCTGGAGTTCAAGGCCACCACCGGAACGCGCCGCGAGGCGGCGACGACCGTATGCGCCATGCTCAACCAGCGCGGTGGACATGTGCTGTTCGGGATCGCGCTGGACAGCCGGGTCGTGGGCAGGGCTGATTTTTGTTCGCGTTGAACCTCGACTGCTTTCACGGGCAATTCGTTGATTTCTCAAAGATCTCAGAATTTGAACGTCCGATCCGCGCTTGTCCTACAGATCACGGTAAGATTCGGGAAGATGCGCCCGGCCCGCGACGGGATCATCATCGCCACCGGGGTCAAGCGGCGCAGCTCCCAGGTGCAGTACCGGGGCTGGCTCTCGATGGGAATTTTCGCCGACCGTCGACGGTACGCCGAAGGCAAGGCCCGGGGCGAGCTCTATGGGGGCAAGGATCCCCGGGTGAAGCGCCGCATTGGCCGGGAGCGGAGCCGCCGGCGTCAGCGCGACCGCATTGCGGCGGGAACGTGCACGCGATGCGGGAAGCAGTCCGTCCCGGAGAACGGAACCGTCTGCGAATCTTGCCAAAAGGCGCGCCATGTCGCGGATCGGGAGAGGTACCGACGGCGCAGGGCTACGGGCCAGTGCGTCGCCTGCGGCCGGCCGGCATTCGGAGCCTGCCGCTGCCCCGAGTGCGCCGCGCGCTCTTACGAACGGTCCGCCCACTTCAAGGGCATCCCGGTGTGGAACCCCCGGTTCCTCGTGGTCGAGCTCGCCACGGGGGCGGAGTACGGTCCCTACGACACCGAGACCGGTGAAACGGCGCCAAGGCACTTGGTCACGTCGCGGCACGCGACCGTGGCTCGGTCGCTTCGCTCCCTGCGCGCGCACCACGACGGGCCATCGGCAGGAGAAGGGGGAGCGGGCGGGGGCAAGGCTCGAGAACCTGAACGAGCTCATCACCGCCGCGCGGCGCTTCGAGGACCGGCTCGTCCGCGAGCCGGATCCGGAGGACGAGTTCGCGGACCGTCCGCTTGCCGCCTTCGTCCGCCATACCGTGCTGGAGGCCGGGGAGGGGCAGGCCGACGAGCACGAGGACAGCGTGCAGCTCATGACCCTGCACGCGGCCAAGGGGCTCGAGTTCCCGGCCGTGTTCCTGTGCGGCATGGAGGAGGGGCTGTTCCCTCACCAGCGCTCCCTCGAGAGCCCCGCCCAGCTCGAGGAGGAGCGCCGGCTGTGCTACGTCGGCATGACGCGCGCGAAGCAGCGGCTGTATCTCACGAACGCCGAAAGCCGGCGGCTGCACCGGGAGGAGTCCTATCCCCGCCCATCGCGTTTCCTGCGCGAGGTCCCGTCGGATCTGGTCGAGGACGTGCGCATCGGCGGCCATCGGGCGGGTCGGGGAGGCGGTGCAGGCCGGTGGCCCTCCCGCGGCGGAGCAAGGCGGGGCCGGGACGGCGGTTTCGCCCCCGGTGGGGCCGCGGGGGGCGGGCTCGCGGCCGATGGTGGCGTCCATCCCTTCGCGCTCGGGCAGTGGGTCCGCCACGGCAAGTTCGGGGAAGGGGTGGTCCTCGGCCTGGAAGGCGACGGCGCCCATGCCCGGGTCCACGTCAACTTCGCCGACGCGGGGGCGAAGTGGCTGGTCGTCGCATACGCCAACCTCGAAGCGATCTGACCGATTCGGCCGGGCCGCAAGCCGGACCCGCGGGCCGAACCGCCGCGCGCGGCGGCCTGTCGGCGGCGCCTGACGAACTCGTGGACGGTCAGGCCCACGTCCCGGGCGATGCGGCGAAGCAGGATGGGGGCAAGTGGCGGCCCCCGTGCACCGGCACGGTCGCGGCGCGGCCGTCCGGGTGGCGGAACCGCTTGTGCGAGCCGCGGTGGCGTGCTGCCTCGAAGCCGAGCGCGGCGAGCATGGCGACACCCAAGCGCGGTTCGAGTCCAGGGACCGGCGGCACCTGCGCTCACCCCACGACGGTCCGAGTGCCGATGTACTCACCGGCCGTTGCGGGCGCGCCGTCTTCCCGAGGATCATGGCGATGACTTCGCGGAGATTGGCGTTCAGTTCGTCGAGCGTCTCGCCCCGGCGGGTGGGCTCCGGCCCAGCCGGGGACGTGGCGGACAGGGAGGCCGGTCTCCCGGCAACGCTCGACAACCCCGGTATGGGCGTGCGTTGATACGGTAGTCCGACCGGGATAAGCGGCTACCGTGGCCGCCGCCAGACGCGACAACCCACGATACGCCGCGCCGTATCGGTGAAATGCCGGACCTCATCGGGCGACAACGCGCGTCCTGAGATATCGCGCTCGCGGTAGGAGAGCCATTTCTTGAGAACCTGATACCCGCCGAGCTTGTAGCGCCAGACGGCGGCGGGGACGTTGCGCCAGACGGCGCGGCCGTTCAGGTGGATGTCGAATGTCGTTTCGCCGGGTACGGACGCGGCGTTCCCCAGGGCGGCTCGCTCGTCGGGGGTGCAGGCGCGTTCGACTGCCGGAACAATGCGGCCAGCACCGGCGCGTGCAGATGCCATCCCGTCATCGTCTCCGTTGTCGCCGAGGGTGGCGCGATATACAGGCTTCGCCGACGCCATGATGCCAGCCGTACCGCACGTCGGCGCCAACGGCGACCGGGCCGGCGCGCATTATGTGGCCGCCCCGGGCGCGTGCGCGCCCATGACCCTCATCGCCCGCACCGCCCCGGCCGCCCCGAGCACATGCGCGCCCAGGTCTTGCTGTGCATGCTCGCCTGTCATGTCGAATGGCACATGCGATTCAAGCTCGCCCCGATGCTGTTCGACGACGACCCGCAAGCCGCTCAAGCCGGGCGCGCCTCGGTGGTGGCGCCGGCCACGCCCTCTCCGGCGGCGCGGCGCAGGGCCGCCACCCGGCGCACCCCACACGGAGCGCCGGTGCACCGCTTCCGCACCCTCCTCGACGACTTGGCGACCATCGCCAAGGATCGGGTGCGGCCCAAGCGGGGCCAAGCCGGACCCTTCGACCTGATCACCTGCCCCACGGCGCTGCAACAACAAGCCCTCGACCTGCTCGGCCCGCGCCTGTAGCGTACCCGGCGCCGGATCTCCGAAAACGGACGATGGTTCAAACGAAATAATGAGTTACGTCAATATCTGCCCCGGAAGTCCGGATCGGACAGTGAGGCCGTCAATGTGCTGGAGGTTATCCGCGGTGTCGGGGGTGATATTCGCTCCGGCCGATTGCGCAAGATGTTGTTGACCCACGCGGGGGTGTTTTCCGAACTGACAGATCGGTGAGTAGTCGAGACGTGTACGAGACGAGGTTGGTTCGCGGAGTTGTCGAGGATCTCGATGTGATCGAATCGGGACCAGTGTTTCGCGAGATTTGCACTTGCTGCATGCCATCTGCGCCGGATCTCCGATTCGGGACATCGTGCCCTCCCTGGAGCACACGCTTTCGCACGCGGGCGATGTTGATTTCCGGATCATCGGTGCCGATGAAGACCGCTCCGGTGAAGTAGCCCGCTGTCTTGGCGGCCGTGACGATGGCCGGTCTCGAATTACCTGACCAAGTGCTCTCGAAGCCGAACGATTTGCGGGCATCCAGGCGCTCGGCGATCTTGTTGTCGACGAATTCCCGCGCCTGACGCTGGGGCTCTGGCGCGCTTGGGTCGCCCAGACCTTCGGCGATGGAGTCGGCGTTGTAGAAAGCTTCGGGAAGGAGGCTGCGGTTCGCTCTGGCCCAGGTCGTCTTGCCGGCACCGTTCGCGCCGATGACGATGAACAGTGAAGGTGGGGGTGTTCTCATGAGCGAGCCCGTGGTTCGCGGGTAACCGTACCGTCCGGATCGTGGGTGATGATGAAGTTGCGGCACTTCGAGAAGTAGACCGCGCTCTTGCCTTGGGCGTGGCACATCCGGACGCCGCTATCCGGCGTTACGGAGTCACGCGCGATTCGTTGGCGCAGTGCGGAGAGTGCCTTCTGCGCGATCCCGGGGTCGTCCCAGTTGCGCAGGTATGGGCTCTTGTCGTTCATGATGGTGCCTCGTGTGGTTTGCTGCGTTTGTTGTACGATTTCGCGATTATGAAATGGTAACACTGATCATGAAGGTCGAGAAAGCGGAACCGGGTTCCGCCCGGATCTCGTTTTTTGTCCGCCCGGCGAGCGGGGCGAAGTGATGGCGGGCTGGTCATTTCGTTCTCGATGTGGCATTGTTCGGGCCATGGCGACGCTGTCGGGTCCGGATTCGTATATTGCTCTGCGCGCGGTCACGGTGCGCCCGACCCGGGGGCGCGGGAGCACCGGCGCGGGGAACCATACCATCCAATCGAGCTCCGACAGGTTCCGCAACGCATCGTCCTCGGATATCTCCGCAGTCCACCCGCAGGCCGTCTCGACGGCGGCATCGAGCGCGGTGTGCGCATCGGCGAGCCATTGCGGTCGAGCGTGAACTCGCGCGTCGCGCTCACGCGGTTCGTCCGGTTGCTGCGGATGCGGAACCGCCCCATAACGGCCGAGGCCGGCGTCACATCCCCCACACGGTGATCGTCCGCCCGTCCACGGGCTCTTCGCGGCGGAAGATCCGGTCCTCCCATCGCTTGTTCTCGCTACGGTCGAACAGCACCAGATGGCCCGCCTGGCTCCCGCACCGGTCCATGTAGCCCGCGGTCTGTTCGAGGCCCTCGCGCAGCGTATGCGCGAAGCCCCTGCGCTGGTGCAAGACCTTGCATTCGACCACGAACCGGGCCACGCCTCCGCCCGGCACGCCGCGTCCGAGCGGGCCGCCCTCCGGCCAGACGATGAGCAAGTCCGTGCGTCCCCGCCCCAGGCCGTACTCGCGCTCGATGCGCCCGCCGCTGTTCACGATCCGCTGCAGGAACGCTTGCAGCAGAAGCTGGGGGCCGGCTTCGGCGTAGTCGAAGCGCGCCACCCAGTGCTCGGAGTGCTCGCGGAAGAACGCCTGGAAGGCGGCGAGGAGCTTGTCCACGTCGAGGCCGCCGGCGGCGTCGACGTACCAGGCGGGGTCCTGGATCAGCCGTGCCTGGGCCGCACAGGTCAGTTCGCGCGGCACCACCTCGGCGTAGATGGGGTTGGCGATGCGTGGGGTGCCGTCGCGGGCGATGAGGCCGAGGTCGCGCACGTACTGGAGATCCGGGTCCGAAAACGTCCATTCCTCGCCGCCGCTGAGCAACGGCTCGACGACGCGGCGCACGCGGTCTTCCTGAAGCTTGTCGGCGAGCTGGTCGAGGTGGGTCTCCCGGCGCGCGATGAGCTGCTCCCGAGCGTCGAGGAGGTCGGCATCCGTAATCGTCCGTCGGCGGTCGCGGCCGGCCTCGTTCCAGAAGCAGGCTTGGTCGCATAGTGCGTTCACCAGCCACGGCTGGCCCCGGGTTTGCCTCCGGACCATATCCAGCGCCTCCGGGGTGAACGCCTGCCCGGTCTCCCCGGTATGCTGAGCGAGCAGGGCGCGCACCTCGGCCTCGGAGAAATCCCCGAGGCGCAACGATCTGGCCTTGACGTTGAAGGCACTGCCGCCGGTGACGATCTCGTTCCGCGACCCCGAGCGGATGCGGTAGTCGCGCACATCGCGCACGCCGCACAGCACCACGCTGTGCGGAGCCCCCCGAGGCCGCCGGGTGTAGCCGGCGCGCAACTGCCGGAGCACCGACAGAAGGGTGTCGCCGACCAAGGCGTCAATCTCGTCGATCAGCAGGACCAGGGGCCTCGAGTCCGCCTGGCACCAGCGGGTCAACGCCTCCGCGAGGGCGTCATACGGACCGGACTTCGCCAAGATGTCCGTCCAGACTTCATCCAGGACCGCATCGCCCAACAAGCGTGCTTCAGTGGCCAGCTCGCTCAGGATGGCGCGCATCGCCGCGCCCACGTCTTCGCGAGCCGCCTGTCCGACCTCGACGTTGACGTACACGCAGCGGAAGTCGCCCTCGGCGCCGCGGTTCAGCCGGTCCCGCAGGGCCAGGAGGGCCGAGGTCTTGCCGGTCTGCCGGGGCGCGTGCAGGACGAAATACCGCTTCCGTCCGATCAGCGTGTGAACTTCGTCGAGATCCACCCGTTCCAGCGGCGGGATGCAGTAATGGTCCTCCGCAACGACCGGACCTTCGGTGTTGAAGAAGCGCATGACGGCCAGTATGGCATGCCGGCGATGGACTCGGGCCGATCGTTCCTCCCGGCGGCCCGGCTTGCGCCAGACGAGAGCCGGCCGCCCTACTCGGCGGTGACGTTCGCGAGCGCGAGCAGATACCGGATGCCGGCCTTGAGCTCGTCGTCCGACAGGTGCACGAAGCCGGCCCGCGGGGGCATCGCCCCCTTGCCGTTGATGACGTTCTTGTAGAGGGCCTCGAATCCCGTCGCGGCGCGGGGTGCCCACGCCTCCGTGTCGCCGCTCTTGGGCGCCTCGGCAACGCCGGTCAGGTGACAGGCGAAGCAATACTGCTTGTAGATGGCCTCTCCGACCTCGTCGCGGGCGCCGGCCGCGGGGCCGCCGCTCGCGCTGCCCGTGGCATCGGCGGACGAGACCGCGGCGACGACGGTGTCGCCCACCGCGTCGGCGCCGTCTCCAGGAGAGCGGTCCGGGGCGGTTTCGTCGGGGGCCGCCGCGGCCGCGCTCTCGCCCGCCGCCGTCTCCGCCTCGGCGCGGGCCCGTTGCCCCGGCTCGCCGAGCTTGAGCCGGCCGACCGGGGCGATGCGTTCGAGGGTCGCGCGCTCGCTGCCCGCCGAGGCATCCCGGGCGGCGTCGGCGATCCACACGCCGAGGAACCCCGCCCCCACCCCGTAGGCGGCGAGGAGTACCAGAACGATCATGAACTGGCGGATGAATACGTCGTCGGCCTTGCTCACGGAGGCTCCCCGGTGATTCCGCGCGGGATCATTGCAGACCGCCCCGGTCCGGACAAGACCGTGTTTGACGCCAGCCAGAGCGAGGCCCTGCGCCAAGTCACCCGCGCCGCCTGACACGCCCGCCCGCTCTACCACCAACGGCGTGCCCGAGCGCCCGGCCCGCGGACTGTCCAGACAACCCGGACCACCTCGGTTTTCGATGGTCCGGTGGCCGCGGTTGATGCGCAGCAGCGATTGGGCATCGGCGGTGTGTGGGGTGTGGCTGGTCACGCCCCAGGAGGAGCCCACCGAGGTATCGGTGACGCGGCCCTTGCGCACTTGGCAGCGGGTGCGGCGAATGAGGAAGGCATGGCCGCCGCCGGGGAAGCGCAGGTAGCCGTTGAGCGCGGTGGTGGTCCGGATCTCGTGTTGCTCCCGACGACCCTGCACGGCCGGGAGCTTGCCCTGGATGGGCTTGCCGGTGTTCTCGGCAAAGTCCGGTGGGCGTTTTGCGTCGTCATCGAACCACACCCGGAGGTCCCCGAGCAGAGTCTCGTGGTTGTCCTTGGCGATGAACAGGTTGACAAGTTGCTTGCCCTCACTGAAAGTGTGGTAGACAACTCTTCGACAAGGTGTGCGCCACGTGGAATACACTCCGGGTCAGCTCCGCAACCTGGTCGGGCTCTCGACGGAGGCGTTTCGCCACTGGAAGCGTGTGCTGCCGGCGCTCTCGACCGGCAGGAAGCATGCTCCCTGCTTCTCCGCCGGTGACGTCCTCGCGACGACCGTGCTCCATCGGATCACGGAAAGCTGTGGTGCCCGCATCGGCCGCCTGACAGGCGTGGCGTCCGGAATCTTCGACATCTGCAACCGGACACCGTGGGATGTCCTGGCGAATCGCATTCTGGTGCTGAACCTCTCGGCGGATCGCTGCATGATCGTTGCGGAATGCAGGGACATTCCCGTCGACGACGCCGTCGTCATCTGCTCGTTCGCGTCGCGGATCACGGCGTTGCAGAGCCGTCTGCTGCAATCGGACCCGTCTTCCGCTCGCAAGCCGCCATCCCCGGCCGCCACCGTCCGCGGAAGCGGCGACGTACGGGAGCAGACCTGATGCAGGCCGTGCGGTCGAAGCCGCTCGGACAGGAGTGGAAGGACCGTCTGGGCCTCTCCGTGCGCAGGATTCCCGAGCTCTACGAGCATGCGGACGACGTTGGGAACACCCCTCATGCGGGCGCGATACGCACGACGCTCGCGGAGCTGGGCGCGTCCGCCGTCTTCTGCGTCCAGGAGGTGCCGACCATCGCGATCCTCTCGGTCGACACCTACGACCGGGCGGCGATCGTCGAGCTGCACGCCAAGCTCTGGAACCAGGGGCTCGCGAGCCTTCTGCTCGTCATCTCCGGGGACACGGTGCGCGCCTTCTCCTTGGCGCGTACTCCACGTGACGGCGAGAGCCGACACGACTTCGACGGCCGATGCCTCGTCCGGGAATTCAACGCCGTGAGCGACGCTCTGATGCTCAGGGACATCGTCTACGGCGCCGAGTCCGGTCGTCTCTGGGAGGAGCATGCCAAGTACTTCCGCTCCGGTGAGCGCATCGATCAGGTTCTTCTCGACAATCTCGCCACGTCGCACCGCCTGCTTCGAGACGACACCGGCCTGTCCGCCGATGCGGCGCAGGCACTGCTCGTTCAGGCCATGTTCATCGCCTGGCTGGAGGACCGGAGCATCATCGGCCCCGAATACTTCCTGAGCGCTTCCGATGGCGTCGCCGGCGGCCTCTCGGAGCTTCTGGAATCCGGGACCATCGGCTGGCTGGAGCGTCTCTTCGAGATTCTGCGGCGGGATTTCAACGGAGACCTCTTCGTCGCGCCATGCTCCTTCGAAGAGAACGATGACCACCGGCCTTTGACTCCGAAGCATTTGAGCATCCTGAGCCGTTTCCGTTCCGGCCGCGAGGAGATGCGCGGGCGTGCCGGTCAGTACCGGTTCTGGGGATACGACTTCAAGTACATACCCATCGAGCTGATCAGTGCCGTCTACGACCGGTTCCTGGGCGAGGATGGCGAGCGGCGCCGCGCGCAAGGGGCCTACTACACGCCGATGTTCCTCGCCGACACCGTGATCTCCCAGGTCTGGGATACCGTGTCGGGCGCGACGAAGGAGACGGGCCGCTTCCTCGACCCGGCCTGTGGCTCGGGCGTGTTTCTCGTTCGGTCGTTCCAGCGCCTGTGCGAGCACTGGCGTGAGAAGCGGAAGTCCCGGACGATCCGCTGGGACAGCCTGCTCGGCATCCTCTCCAGGTTGCACGGATGGGACATCGACAGCGGCGCCGTTCGCGTGGCGGTGTTCTCGTTGTACATCGCTCTGCTCGAAGAGGTCAGTCCGCCTGACATCCAGGGCCTCATACGGCGTGGCAGGCTTCTTCCCCCGCTCTGGGGGGAGAATCTGCGTCGCCGGGATTTCCTCCAGGTCCCGGCCGACGAGGTGCGGGCCGACGTGCTCATCGGCAATCCCCCCTGGTCGAGCCGTCCCGGGACAGACGGGGAAGAGCGTTCCTCCGTCGAGTGGTGCCAGGCGGAGCGCCTTCCCATGCCGGGCAAGGAGGACGCCTGGGCGTTCGTCTGGAAGTCCCTCCGACACCTGCGAGATGGCGGCGTCGTCGCGTTTCTCCTGCCGGCCATGGCCTTCCTGCACAATCACGCGAAGAACGCCGTCGCCGCACGGAGCCGTCTCGTGGGCGACGTTCGCATTCTCCGCATCATCAACTTCGCCGACCTGAGATTTCAGCTATTCGAGGGCGCGGTTCGGCCTGCCGCGCTGTTCATCTTCAGGCGTTCCGATCGAGAGGCGCCGGCCTATCGGTTCGAATACTGGACGCCCAAGGCCGATCTCAATCTGAAGATCAAGCGTTTGATTACCCTGAGCAGCGCGGACAAGTGCCGCGTCACGTCCACCATGGCCGCGGCGGAGCCGCTCGTCTTCAAGCAACGTCTGTGGATGAGCGATCCGGAGTCGAAGCTGTTCGGCTATCTCTCGACGTTTCCCAAGCTCGGGGATCTCGTCGATGAGTATGGGGCTCTTGTGCGCGGAAGACAGCCGATCGGAAACGACTGGATCATCGGCCAAGGCTTCAAACCGGCCAACGTCGGCCGCCTTTCGGATGCCGACTATGAGCATGGGCATAGCGATACCGTCGCCAATACTCCCTATCTGCCGATTTCGGCATTTCGAGCGCTGGTCCAGGCTCGCGACGGGCTGCAACCCTGGAAGAACGGATCGGTTCACCGCAAGGGTTTCGAGCGGGGATTTTCCGGCCCGCGGGTACTGATCCCCCAAGGCGTGGACACGATTGGACGACGGCTGCGAGCGGCCTATCTCGAAGCGCCGCTGACGTTCCAACACATCATTCAAGCCCTTGTCGTCCCGCGTGGCGAGGAACGCCGTGCGAAGCTGCTGACGGCACTCCTCAACAGCCGGCTGATCGCATGGTTCGCGTTTCACGGTACCGCGTCGTTCGGCTCGGAGCGCCCCAAAGTGCACCAGGCGGAGCTGCTGACCCTTCCGTTTCCCTCACCGGACGACATGCCGCAGCGCGAGCGGTCCGCCTCGGCCGAGAACGCGCTGGTTGCCTTGATCGATGGGATGATCGAGTCCGCGGATGGGCCATTCGACCTTCGAGAGGATGAGCAGGCGATCCTGAAGAAGATCGACCGCCTGACTTGCGAGTTCTTCTGTCTTTCGGACGAGGAGGCCATTCTCGTCGACGACACCGTCGAACGAATCATTCCGTCCATCCAGCCGCGCCGGAGCCGGCTCCCCGACATCTGGAAGCCCGCGAACCCGGAAGATCGTCGATCGTATGCGGATGCACTGATCCGCGGCATGGCGGAGTGGTTCGACCCGGACTGCACCATCGGCATCAGGCTCGAAGCTCGAAACGACGATCTGGCCGTATTGCGGCTGACCCTGGAGGAAGGACGCGGGCAGGCCGGATATGCCGAGGAAGACGATGGCTCCGTCGGCGACGCCCTCGCCAAGCTGTCCGAGCACGTTCATCAGCCTCTTCCCGGCAATTTCCAGTTGATGCCGGATTTTCGAATCTTCGCCGGCAACCATCTCTACCTCGTCAAGCCGGCTCGCAGACGGTTCTGGCTGAAGTCCGCCGCGCTGGCCGACGCGGACGCCATCGCACTCGACCTGCAGGACGCAGCGGCCCGGAACCGTCGGAGCCCGGCGTGACGGCAGCGGGCGTTCCGGCAACATGGACGGACCGATTCAGATCGCCGGACACCCTTTTTCTGCAACGTGTCGTAGCGGTCTGGCCCAGGTGCGTTGCCATGCTGACCAGCCAATCCCCAGTGGCAAGTCAGCCCCTGGAGGACGCCATCACGATCAACCTGGTTCACTTGCTGTCGAAGGACCTGCAGGCTCGGCGCCTGTTCCACTGGTTGGAGTTCCAGTTCGAGCCGTTCGGGTTCACCACCGACGGCACGGCATACAGCAAGGGAAGGATCGACATGGCGCTCCTTGTGGACAGGGACCACGAGCGCTACCTGGCCTACGAGTGCAAACGTCTCAACGTCGTTCGCGAGGGCGGGAGGAGTTCGCTCGCTACGCCGTACGTCCGGGAAGGGGTCGCCCGGTTCGTCACCGAGCAGTATGCGGAGGGTCTGCCGGTCGGATGCATGCTCGGCTACGTGATGGACGGGGACGTGGCGGCGGCGCAAACGAAGGTTCAGGGGGCGATCGATCGTCACAGGTCCGACATCGGCCTGACCGCCGAACCTGAGCCGGCGCCGTCCATTGGCGAAGCGAGGCGTTTTCTCAGCCGCCATCTCCGCGCTGCGAGCGGATGGGAGATCGAGGTTCGACACGCACTTCTGCCGTTCAACCGAGGCACATCACCCCGCCGTCCGACGACCCCGTGCGCCTCGATGCCGGAGCTGTTGCACGGCAAATCCGGGGCGGCATTCCCCCGGACTACATGCGAAGATGCGGGGGGACGAAGCCGGGGTAAGGAGAGTCGACGGCAATGGCCATGATCGTACCGAAGGGCCTGCTCGACGGACACATCGCGGTGGTGACGGGGGGCGGTTCGGGAATCGGGCGCGGCACCGCGCTCGCGCTGGCGGAGGCGGGCGCGCGGGTCGCCGTCGTGGACCGGGACGAAGAAGGGGCGAACGAGACCGTCTCCCTCATCGGCGACGCGGCGAGCGCCCGTCATGCGGACGTGACCGACGCCGATGCCTGCCGGGCGCTCGCCGCCCGGGTCGCCGCCGACTTCGGGCCGGCGTCCATTCTGTTCAACAACGCAGGGATCGTGCGGCGGTCGAAGATCGACTCTCCGACCGCCGTCGAGGACTGGCGGGACACGATCGACGTCAACGTCAACGGTCTCTTCAACGTCACCCACGCCTTCCTCGACCAGCTCAAGGAGACGCGCGGGTGCATCGTCAACACCGGTTCCCTTCAGTCGTTCGTGCACACCCCCAACTCGGTGGTCTACACCACTTCCAAGGGGGCGGTGAAGAACTTCACCACGGGTCTCGCCGCAGAGCTCGCCCCGTGCGGGATCCGGGTGAACGCGGTCGCGCCGGGGCTCATCTTCACTCCCCTCAACAAGGAGGGGATCCAGGAAAACCCGGAATTGCTCGCCCGTTTCATGGCGCACATCCCGCTCGGGCGCCACGGAACCCCGGAGGACATCGCGGGCGCGGTGCTCTTTCTCGTCTCCGACCTCGCCCGGTACGTGACCGGGGTCACCCTCGCGGTGGACGGCGGCTACCTCGCAGT
Organism: Gammaproteobacteria bacterium; assembly: GCA_965214795.1. Lineage (GTDB taxonomy): Bacteria > Pseudomonadota > Gammaproteobacteria > HK1 > HK1 > JAJDXW01. Next base: position 1,219,951 of record OZ243976.1, read on the forward strand.
CTGAGCGCCATGCGCCGGAGCCGCACACGAGCGAGCGAGCGGAGGCGGAGCCGCGCCGCGCCCCTGGAGGGCGCCCGCGCCGCGCGATCGTCCGGCGCGCCGGACCGCTCCGCGCCAGGCGGGGCGCACCCGAGCCGCGCCCGAAGGCGGGCCGCGTGACGGCCGAAGCGGAGTCGGGAGCCGTGTGCCGGCGGGGCCGGCGGGGCCGGCGCACGGGGGGGCACCGCGCGAACCGGCGCAGGGCCGGGCCCGCGGTCCGACAGCTTCCCTGGCAGATCCCCGTCAACCGGGATGCTCCCACCGAGCCGCTCACCGAGGAGCAAGTCCGCGCCGTGCACGACGGCGCGATGCGGGTGCTCGAGGAGATCGGCGTCGAGTTCCTGAACGAGGAAGCCTGCGCCGTCCTCGCCGCCGCCGGGTGCGAGACGAGCCCGGGCAAGACCAACGTGCGCATGGACCGCGCGCTCGTGATGGAGAAGGTGAACCTCGCGCCTTCCGAATTCACCATCACCCCGCGCAATCCGGCGCGGCAGATCCCCGTCGGCGGGCGGCACATGGTCTTCGGCAACGTGTCGAGCCCACCCAACTGCTCGGACCTCGACCGCGGTCGGCGCGTCGGCGACCGCGAGAGCTACCGGGATTTCCTCAAGCTCACCCAATACTTCAACTGCATCCATTTCGCCGGCGGCTATCCGGTGGAGCCGCTCGACATCCACCCGTCCGTGCGGCACCTCGAGTGCCTCCACGACAAGCTCATCCTGACCGACAAGGTGGTGCACGCCTACTCGCTCGGCCCGGAACGGGTCGACGACGTGATGGAGATGACCCGGATCGCGGGTGGTCTCACCGATGAGGAGTTCGAGGCCGCCCCGCGGATGTATACCAACATCAACTCGACGTCGCCTCTCAAGCACGACCGGCCGATGCTCGACGGGGCGATGCGGCTCGCGCGCCGCGGCCAGCCGACCGTGGTCACCCCGTTCACCCTCGCCGGCGCGATGGCGCCGGTGACCCTGGCCGGGGCGGTCACCCAGTTCGTGGCCGAGGGGCTCGCCGCCATCGTGCTCCTCCAGTGCATCCGGCCCGGCGTGCCCTGCGCCATCGGCTCGTTCACCTCGAACGTGGACATGCGCACCGGAGCCCCTGCCTTCGGCACCCCCGAGTACATGCGCGCCACCCAGCTCTCGGGGCAGATGGCCCGCTTCTACGGGCTCCCGCTTCGCGCCTCCAACGCCTGCGCCGCCAACTGTCCCGATGCCCAAGCCGCGTGGGAGAGCGCCTTCTCGCTCTGGGCGGCGGTGTCCGCGAGGGTCAACGTGGTCTACCACGCGGCGGGGTGGCTCGAAGGCGGGCTCTGCGCCTCCTACGAGAAGTTCGTGATGGACTGCGAGACCCTCCAGCAGATGATCGCCTACCTCAAGCCGGTGCCCGCCACCGAGGACGACATCGCGGTCGAGGCGATCCGGGAGGTGGGGCCGAACGGACACTTCTTCGGGTGCTCGCACACCCAGGCGCGGTACGAGACCGCTTTCTACGGCCCGTTCCTCTCGGACTGGAGCAACTTCGAGAGCTGGGAGGAGCGGGGCTCGATCGACACCGCGCGGCGCGCCAACACCCTGGTCAAGAAGATCCTCGCGGAGTTCGAACCGCCGCCCCTCGACGAGGCACGGCGCGAGGAGCTGGCGGAGTTCGTGGAGCGGCGAACGCGCGAGGGCGGCGCGCCGACGGACTTCTGATTTCGATACACGTTTTGCCTGACCCGCGAGGTGCCCGATCATGCGGTTTCTGGTCCTCCAGCACATCGACGCCGAACACCCCGGCATCCTTCGCGACTTCATGGCCGACGACGGGGTGCGCTGGGATGCGGTGGAGCTCGACGAAGGCGACGAGATCCCGTCCCTCGACGGCTACGACGCGATGGTGGTCATGGGGGGGCCGATGGACGTGTGGGAGGAGGACGTGCACCCCTGGCTCGTCCCCGAGAAAGCGGCCATCGCGGAGGCGGTGCGCGATCGGGAGATGCCCTTTCTCGGGGTCTGCCTCGGCCACCAGCTCCTCGCCGATGCGCTGGGGGGCGAGGTCGGGGCGATGCGGTCGCCGGAAGTGGGGATCCTCGACGTGGAGCTGACCGGGGAAGGCCGCCGCGATCCCGTGCTCGGTTCCGCTCCCCCATCCTTCAAGGCGTTGCAATGGCACGGAGCCGAGGTGACCCGGCCGCCGGCCGGGGCGGTGGTGCTCGCACGCTCCCCGGTGTGTCCGGTCCAGGCGTTCCGGATCGGCGACGCCGCGTTCGGGGTCCAGTACCACGTCGAGCTCACCAACGCGACGGTCCACGAATGGAGCGTCATCCCCGAGTACGCCGCTGCCCTCGAGCGGACCCTCGGAGCGGGCGGGCTCGAGCGGATGCAGGCGGGCGCCGCCGCCCACATGGGCGAGTTCAACGACAATGCGCGCCGACTCCACGACGCTTTCCTCGCCGTCGTGCGGGAGCGCTCTCCCCTGCGCCGCTAGCGGCGCAGGTCCGCCGCGCCCCCGGTCGCGGAAGGCCGGAAGAAGCGAGTCCAGCGTTTTCCGATGAGAAGATGAGCCCGAAAAGGGCAACTCGGCACTGAGCACCAATCGCTGGTTCGGACGTGTAGCGTGAGGCCATCCTCATGATCGTCCGAACCGGACGCTTCAGGCTCACACGGCATTGGACAAGGCTGGCCGTGGACGCGGGGTCCCGGGCGGCGTATCCTTCCCGCCCCCGCGCCCGTAGCTCAGCCGGATAGAGTGTTGGCCTCCGAAGCCAAAGGTCACAGGTTCGAATCCTGTCGGGCGCGCCATCTGATCCGACGGCGGTCGGGGTCCCGGGGGAGCCTTGATGGAAGGGGCTGGAAGGGGTCCGCATCCGGGCCCGGCCCCTTGTCTCTCCTCTTCCCCCTCCGTCCCGAACGCTCGCGTGGAGTCATGCCGTCGCCGCCCTCCGGGTGACCGGCTCCGGGTTTACAATGGAGCGGTGAGGAGAGACGCCGGGGGTCGCAGCGGACGATGCTCTTTCGCCAGCTCTACCACATCGGCTCGGGCAGCTTCACCTACCTCGTCGCCGCCCGGCCGAGCGGCGAAGCCCTCGTCATCGACCCGGTGGGCGATGAGGTCGAGCGTTATCTGAAGCTCCTCGACGAGCTGGACCTCACCCTCGCCAAGGTTCTGGACACCCACGTTCACGCCGACCACGTGAGCGGAATGGGGGCGCTTCGCGATCGGACGAAATGCGTTACCGTGATGGGCTTCGAGGCGCCCGTCGACGTGGTTTCGATGCGTGTGCGCGACGGCGATCCGATCGATATCGAGGGCGTCCGGCTCCGCGCTCTCCACACCCCGGGGCACACGAGCGACTCCTACTGCTTCGCGGCCGACGATCGGGTGTTCACCGGCGATACGCTGCTCATCCGGGGGACCGGCCGCACGGACTTTCAGAACGGCGACCCGATCGCCCAGTACGACTCGCTCTTCAACAAGCTCCTCGTGCTGCCGGATGAGACCCTTGTCTATCCCGGTCACGACTACAAGGGGAACACGGTCAGCACGATCGGCGAGGAGAGGCGCTTCAACCCCCGGTTGCAGGTCTCGTCGGCGCAGGAATATGCCGCGGTGATGAACAGCCTCGACCTGGCGGACCCCGAGATGATGGACGTCGCGGTCCCGGCGAACCTGCGCGTCGGATGCGGCCAGGAAGATGAAACGCACCCCGAGGGCGCGCTGACCGCGAGCGACGTCATGCTCGCCCGCCGGCGACCCGAGTGCATCCTCGTCGACCTGCGGGAGGAGGTCGAGCGCATCCGGGATGGTGTGATCCCGGGCTCGGTGCACACTCCCTACGCCCGGCTCGCCGGCATGATCGGGCCGGGCGGTGCGCTGCGCGCGCTCGCTTGCCGGCCCGCACACCGAATCGTCTACTACTGTGCCTTCGGCGAGCGCTCGGCGATGGCGGTCGATAGCTCCCGGGAGTGCGGCATCGGGAACGCCTGCCACCTGATCGGCGGGGTCGCGGCCTGGCGCGAGGCGGGCGGCGTGCTCGAGGAGGCAGGGGTATCCACACGGGGACGCATCGGGCATGATCCCTCACGACACCGTTGAACAGGGGGGCGGCGCCGATGGCGTTCTACGAGCTTCGCCGGTACACGATTCGGCCCGGCAGGATGGAGGAATGGATCGAGTACATGGAGGGGACCATCATCCCGTTCCAGGTCTCCAAGGGGATGGTGATCACCGGAAGCTACCGCGGAGAGGATGACGACTCCGTCTACTTCTGGACGCGTCGTTTCGAGAGTGAGGAGCATCGCAAGGAGCTCTACGCGGCGGTCTACGAGAGCGACTTCTGGAAGGACGAGGTGGCGCCCAAGGTGGTCGATCTCATCGACCGCGACCTGATCCAGGTGACCCGGGTGGTCCCCACCCCGCGTTCCGTCGTGCAGTGAGCGAAGCGGGGCGGGGAGGTTCCCTCTCCCGAAGGTCGTTTCACGCCGCAGGCCGGCCAGCCGCAGCAAGCGGCAGGTCGGGTTGGCCGGAGGCGTAACCCGGCACGCCCGCCCTCGGAGCGCCGCCACTGCCGGATACGCCTTCGGCCAGTCCGAATCTCCCCCGGGGCGGGAGCCGCAGCCTGACATGCTCCTGCCTCGCCCCCAGGGCAAATTCGTTTTCGGCCTCGCTTGGGTGATCACCGGTGAGCGTACCGTCTTGATTCGACGCCTTGTCCTCCGGTCGCCGCCGACTTCGGGCCACCCGCTCGTCAGTGGACGCAACTCTTTGAATTTTTTGTCCACCTTGGAATGAACGAATCAGCCCTGGCCTCGCCCCCCGGGGCTCGTTCCTTGCCCGGCAACGGGTGAACCGGGCCTGTCCGGCAGGCCATTTTGGAGCGCAATTCGTCGTCTGCGTGCCGGTTCGGGCCTCATGAAGCTGCCCTCGATCGCGCGGCCGGCGGAGCCGCACCCGCCTCCAGCACTCGGTCACGACAAAAAAATGGTCCTGCCTGGCCCCATCTCGGCCTGGCCCCATCTCGGGCTGGCCATTCGGTACAGATTTGGTACCATTGCCCCTTCGCGCCGCCATCCTGCGGGCGGCCGGACGACCGGCAGGGTCCCGGCCGCGAAGCGCGCACAACCCGGCGTGAAACCACCCCCCATAAGGGGGAACCACCGGCGGGGGGACCGGGGACAATAGAAACGAGGCGAGCCTGTGAGTGACGAGACCGTCGATCAGCGTACATTCAAGCTGGTTTCCATCGAGAAGTCCGCGCCTCCCAGCGAGAAAGCCAAAGGGACCTGGTACCGTTACGTCATCAAGAACGAGTTGACGAGCATCCAGGGGTACGCCCGCGGGTCTCGGGTCACGGTGGCGAACAACGCCAACCGCTACGTGAGCGCGCTCAACGCGAAGAATGATCCGTCCCGGTCCGCCGGACCATGGGCGACGCAGCGGCGCAAGGCCGCGGCCGCCGCCAACAACAAGTAGCCGTCACCCTCAGCAGCGATTCTCATTCTGGTTTTTTGTCGGGACCGGGGGTTGAAAGGGGTTTGAGAACATAGGGTGCAGCTTCTACGGCTTGGGTCATGGGGCACTCATGTTATGGTCCGGATCGAAGGCGGGGAATATACTATGAAGCTGGAGATCGAGAAGGAGTGGTGCAGCCGCATGGCGCAGCTCGAGGGGGACGCCGAGATCGGAGCCGGCAGGCTGGCCATTGACCCGGTATTCGACGGTGAAGCCGTTCCGACCGGAGCGGGCGATGAGGCAGGACCGAGCGTTTGGCACGAGGCGCATGAAATCGGTCACGGCCTCGCGTTCGGGCGCTTCGTTCGCCTGATGCGCCGGCAACGTGGGCTCACCCTCGAGAAGCTCGCCAACGACGCGGACGTCGACATGGCGGTCCTGGTCGAGATCGAGAACGACCCGCATCACAAGCCGGAGCTGCGCACGGCCTATCAGCTCGCCAACTATCGCACCACCTATTCCCTCCCCCCTGCGCGAGTCGTGCACAGTGTGTACCGTTGAGCAGCAAGGCCATCGTTCGAGGAGCCGGGTGCCCGAATTGGGCATGCCCGGATATGTGGGAGCCGCGGGTGGGTAACTGCCTGCGGCCACCCGGCACGTAAAAATCTAGTTTTTGTCTATCAGGAACAAGAATTCGTAGTTTGGAGATTCCGTTTCACGCAGCCACTCGTGGGTCCATTTCATCCCAGCCATCACATTACGCCTATAGTCCACCTTGATGACATCAACCATTTTACCGCTTTCAGATAGCACCTGGCTGATCTCTTCCGCTGTACCACGCCCCCCGGAACTATACGACAAGATCACCCAACGAGCTGCGGTAGATCGAATCAAGCGTTCTAGAGCCTCTACCGCAATAAACCGTCCCGTACGATGATTCCGCTTGAACTCTTCAAACACCGAATTCGCCATCTTGTCCGACGTGTCGACTCGACGCTTCGCCTTCCCAAACAAGTCGGGAAAGTCATTCAAACACACGGTAGTCCACAAATGGTAGTACGAAGCATACCTGACACGCGATGGCGGCATTTTCTCGTTATTGGAACCGTAAGGTGGATCGAAGTAGGCCAAGTCTGCATCACTACCACAAATCTCGAACACGTCTCCTCTTATTACCTCGTTCTTCTGATTTGCAAGAAATATCTCCGGCACTTGAAGAACCAGATCATTGTATGATCGCGGGGACCATGCGCTCAAGTAAGATACAAAATGTCCTATCGTATTGTCTACTCGATCCAATCCCAGAATAAGACTGGTCAGTGCGACCGCTTGCTCTATCGGGGACAGCGACAATCTATCAATCTCTTGTCGAATACCATCAAGCTTTCTCGTATTGTGAATCTGCCAAGGTTTCTTCAAGCCATCAGATTGAATTGAATTGCCACCGTTTCGTTCACCGCCGTAGTGCTCCGTGAACCAACCGTCCTTAGGTGGAACCTCATTTAGACATCTGATTAGTTTCGTATATTTGGTCTTCGGATGCTGGTTTTGAAGGTAGCATCTCGCAAAAACTTCCGACCAAACGGCAATGTCATTACAAATGACCTTGTATCCAAATTTAGAAAATGCTTGGGATACTCGTGTTGAACCCGAGAAACCGTCTAGTATCGTTTTTGCTCCAGTTTGTCTTGCTAATTCGAGGATATATATCAGTAGCTTCAGCTTTGATCCAGCGTATTTGATCCCTTGAGTTGAAGGCACGTCAACGACCATCTCAGGAAATAAAGATAGATTGTTCGACATTTTTCTCACGCTATTCCGGCTTGCTGTTTCATTTGCAAAATGTTCCGTTTAATTTCTTCAAGTGCCGCAATGTGGCCTGTTTCGGATGACACGAGTGCGTGGGAGAACAGAGATACCAGCAATACGTTGTGTGAGTAATCGATCCAACCGCCGGTTACACTATTGAAGAACCTACGCCCATTCTTAGTATGCGTCCAAAGACCCCGCTGAAGCGCGTTTGCTGCGGCGCCTCCGTACCGCACCTCACAAATGTAATCATCGTTCGCGCCATAGAACTTGTAGACTGGATACTTCCTGCCACGGCCAGTCTCTTTACGAACAATTCGCAGTATAGAATCACGGGCAAGACCGTAGTCAAATACCAGGATATTACAGCGCTTCGAATTTTCATCATAGATTAAAGGCAATATGTTGATGTCTCCGAAATCTGAAAACACTTGATTATCTAGCAGTTCTCTTATTCGGCTTCCTCCAACTATCTCACCTTCTGCATTTTTCTCTCGTTCTAAAAGCGGGAACATTGAGAAGGTCTTATCTGTAGACAATTGCAACGGTCCATCACCATATGCCTTCAAGCTGACCGGAAATTCAATTTTTGTTATCTCGTTTGTGATTTTGATATCTTCTTCTTGCAATTTCGCTCGGTACATATCTTTTCCCACATGAATCGATCGAAAATCGTACATGTATTGATTAATAAATTCAGAAATAGCGATTTCCGCCAAGTCTCCGTGCGTTTTATTCCCGATCAAGCGCATTGTGAATATATTGCTTAGGGTAGCTGTGATGAGTGCGGGGTGCTTGCTAATGAGAAGCTTGAGCCGCTTGGTGAAGTCATTGTAAGCAGTTGCTGTATCCACTGAATACCTCCGGTGCTCAACCATTTCTGATTACGTACCATCCTCATCCGGTCGGCTCCGGGTCCTGAAAACGGCCCTGAGGGGACCGCGAGCGACCGCGGAACCGGCTTGAGAACGAGTCCGAACGCCGGGCTGGACGCCACATATCCGACGAAAGCCGCAAGTATGCGTCCGAGATGAGCTTGGTACGTAATCAGGCAACCATTTGACCTGGGTTCCCCACGATCAGCCCAAGGAGGTGCTGGTCTATGCGCTGGTGGGAAACGCCCGCGGTGCGAAGCCTTTGGGAGTGTCTTCGCACGGTGCCTGAGTTCCGGGACGCGCGCGGGCGACGCTACCCACTGGCCACCATCTTGGCGATTGCACTGGCCGCGAAGCTCGCCCGACACCATGGCACCAGAGCATTCGCACAGTTCGCCCAAGGATTGACCCAGCACCAGCTTCGCGCCCTTCGCTCGTTCTACAGCCATCGCCTGGGGCGCTTCACCGCCCCCACCGCGACCGCGTTCTTCCAGGTCCTCGTCGCTGCTTGACCCCGAGGTGCTCGACCGCGCCGCACGCACCTGGGCCGCACAGCAATCGCGCGGCGAGCCGGTGGCCATCGACGGCAAACGCATCCGCGGCGCCGCCCGGCACAACCCCAACGCCAAACACCACCTGGTAGCCGCCGTAGAGCATCACTCCGGCAACGTGCTCGGACAAGAGGCGGTTGCGGACAAGACCAACGAGATCCCCACCGTTCGGACCTTGGCCACCGGGCTGGAGCTACAAGGCCGGGTGGTGACCGTGGATGCGTGTTGCGCCGCACGTAGTTTCGTAAGGGATTTCTCGGTTTATTTCTGTTCGATTGGTGGACGATTTCTCACAATGCGCCGTCCTCGTCGGAAGTGGAAGAAGGTCCGGGTCGACATCGACTGCCACGTCGAGGCCGACGGGCACTGTTACTCGGCCCCTCACGCCCTGGTGCGGCGCTCGCTCGACGGGCGCCTCACGGCCACCCCCGTGGAGTGCCCGCACCCTCAGTCGGCAGCTTCCGCTTCCTCCTCCGCGAGCCACTCCCGGACGACTTCCCCGGTGTGCTCGCCGAGGAGCGGGGCCGGGCGCCGCACCGCGCCCGCGGTCTCCGAGAGCTTGACCGGGACTCCCAGCGTCCGCATGGCGCCCGCTTTCGGGTGCTCGACTTCGGCGACCATTCCGCGCGCGGCGGTCTGGGGGTCACCCAGCATCTCGACGTGGTTCATCACCGGGCCGGCGGGAACCCCGGCCTCCTCGAACCGCTCGCACCAGTAGGCGGTGGTCTGCCGGCGGAACCACGGCTCGAGCGCCGCCTCCAGCTCGCGGACGTTGCGCACCCGGTCCGGCTTGGTCCTGAACCGGGGGTCCTCCGCCAGCTCTTCGCATCCGAGGGTGCGGCACACCGTCACCCAGAATCCCTCCGTGGCCGCTCCGATGGTCATGTACCCGTCCGCGGTCGCGAACGACTGGTAGGGAGCGCTGCCGCGGTGGCCCTGCCCGAGCCGTTCGGGGACCATGCCGTTGGTGAACACCCCGGCCGCTTCGTACACCCCGAGCGCGATGCCCGCCTCGAAGAGCGAAGTGTCGACGTGCTGCCCCCGGCCGGTTCGCTCCCGGGCGGCGAGGGCGGTGAGGACGCCGATTGCCGCGTTCATGCCCGCGCAGAGGTCGGTGACCGGTACGGGGATCCGGTACGGGGGGCCGTCCGGAGGGCCATTGATGCTCATGAGGCCGGTCATCCCGCAGGCGATGAGGTCGAACCCCCCTCGGGGGGCATACGGACCAGTCTGTCCGAAGCCCGAGATGGAGCAGTAGACGAGCCGCGGATTGAGGGCTCGCACGGCGTCGTAGCCGATGCCGAGGCGGGCGGCGGTGCCGGGTTTGAAGTTCTCGACCATCACGTCGGCAGTGGCCGCGAGGCGCCGGAAGGTAGCGAGATCGCCCGCGTTCTTGAGGTCGAGGGCGACGGAGCGCTTGTTGCGGTTCCAGAGCATGAAGGGAGCGCTCTCGCCCTCGACGAACGGAGGGGTGCTCCGCATGTCGTCGCCGGTGCCGGGGCGTTCGACCTTGACCACGTCCGCGCCGTGGTCGGCCAGGATCATCGCGCACCAGGGGCCGGACAGATGGGTCGTGAGGTCGAGCACCCGGATGTGTGACAGGGACATGGTCATGTCGGTTTTCTCGGACGTGTCGTGCGTTCCGCCGGAGTATACCCCGCCCCGGTTGCGGCTCGGCCCCGCCCCGCCCCGCTCGCCCTCGGCCGGCCTCCGCCGCGGCCGCTTTCCGGAGCGCGGTGTGGATGATGCGGGCGCGGGGCGATATCTTTGCCGAGCCCGGAAACCGGAGGGTCCCCCGATGACCGCACGCAACCTGACGCTCGACGTCGCCCTCGCGGAGGCGGAGGCGCGATACGCCGAGGCCAACCCGGCGAGCGCGGCCCGCTACGGGGCGGCGTGCCGAGCCCTCCCCGGCGGCAACACCCGCACGGTGCTCTTCTACGACCCGTTCCCGCTGTCGATGGCGAAGGGCGAGGGAGCGCGGCTCCGGGACCTCGACGGTCACGAGTATCGGGACTTCCTCGGCGAGTACACGGCCGGGCTCTATGGACATTCCCATCCCCGGATTCTCGACGAGGTCCGGCGGGCGCTCGCGGCCGGGATCGTGCTCGGGGCCCCGAACCGCTACGAGGTGGAGCTTGCCGAGCTGGTCTGCGCCCGGTTCCCATCCATCGACCGGGTGCGGTTCTGCAACTCCGGAACGGAGGCGAACCTGATGGCCATCGGGCTCGCCCGCGCGGTGACGGGGCGGGAGAAGGTGCTCGTCTTCCAAGGGGCGTATCACGGCAGCGTGCTGTTCTTCAAGGAAGGGGAGAGCGGCCCGGTGAACGCGCCGTTCCGGTTCGTCTTCGCTCCCTACAACGATACGGAGGCCGCCCTCGCGGTCATCGAGCGGCACGGGAACGAGCTCGCGGCCATCCTCGTCGAGCCGATGATGGGCTCGGGGGGGTGCATCGAGGGCGATCCGGAGTTCCTCGGCGCCCTGCGCGAGGCCGCCGACCGCCACCGGGCGATCCTCGTCTTCGACGAGGTGATGACCTCGCGGCTCGGTCCGGGAGGGCGGCAAGGCGAGCTCGGGATCCTCCCGGACCTCACGACCCTCGGGAAGTACATCGGAGGCGGCCTCACCTTCGGCGGCTTCGGAGGACGGGCGGATCTCGTCGAACGCTTCGACCCGCGCCGCCCCGATGCGATCCCGCACGCGGGGACGTTCAACAACAACGTGCTCACCATGTCGGCAGGAGTCGCGGGGTTGCGCGACATCTTCACGCCCGGCGAGGCGGTGCGGCTGAACGCGGCCGGCGATTCCTTGCGCGGGCGGCTGCAGCAGGCCGCCGACGAGCGCGGGGTCCCCTTCCGGGCGACCGGCTGCGGCTCGATCGTCGGGCTCCACTGGCAGGCGGAGCCGATACGCCGCCCCGCCGACACCGCATCCACCGCGCCCGCCGCTCGCGCCCTCTCCCACCTCGAGATGATCCGGCGGGGCTTCTACTTCGCGCGCCGAGGCTTCATGAGTCTCTCGCTGCCCCTCGAGGCAGGCGACTACGACGGCTTCGTGGACGCTTTCGCGGACTTTCTCGACGAGCATCGGGAGGTGCTGTCCGGTTAGCCCGAAAAAATCACCGACTTTCGTCGCGAGGGGGCCAAGATGCCCCACGATCTCATGGAGGAACGGGCCGCCCGGACCGAACCGAAAGAGCGCGTGCGCGCGGCCGAAGGCGCAGTCGACACTAGCTCGACACTGGCGCGTGCGCGCGGTCGAAGCGGCTTGCGGGAGTACGGCCCGCGACCGCGAGCGGATGGGCGGCCGCAGCAGGAGGTCAGTGATTTTTTCGGGCTGACGGGGCGCGTTCGGCGTAGCGTTCCGGGGTCGTACCCGGGTCAGGGCGAGGAGGTCGAAGCTGGCGGTGGAGGCGGGTTCGGGACCACCCTCCGGGCGGGGGGCCGGGCGATCGCGACGGCCGAGCCGGGCGGGAGCGCGGACGCCGGGCGGGAGCGCTCCGCGCGCACGCGCGCCCGGCGGCGGGCTCGCCGGTCGGCTTGACCAGGTGGGAGCGCTCCACGCGCCCGCGCGCTACGCGATCGTCCGCCGGGTCACCCTCGTCGGGGCGGCGGTCGACCTCATCCTGTCCGTCGCGAAGCTCGGAGGCGGGCTCCTTGCGCAATCCCAGTCGCTCGTCGCCGACGGCGTGCACTCGCTCTCGGATCTCGTCACCGACCTCCTCGTCCTGTTCGCGGCGAAGCTCGCCCGCGCCACGCCCGATGCCGATCATCCCTACGGACACGAGCGCATCGAGACCGCCGCAACGGTCGCGCTTGGCGTCGTGCTCATCGTCATCGGCGCGGGGATCGCGCTCGATGCCCTCCGGCGGCTGTTCCACCCCGAGGACCTCCAGGTTCCGGCGTGGTGGGCCATCGTGGTCGCGACGGTCTCGGTCGCCGCCAAGGAGGGCGTTTACCAGTACACCGTGCGGGCGGCCCGCCGCTCCCGCTCCCATCTTCTGGAAGCGAACGCCTGGCACGCGCGCAGCGACGCGGCGTCGTCGATCGTCGTCATCGTCGGGGTCGGCGGCGCGCTGCTCGGGCTCGGTTACCTCGACGCGCTCGCCGCGGTGGCCGTCGCATGGATGATCGGGAGGATGGGCTACCGCCTCGCCCGCCGGAGCGTCGAGGAGCTCATCGACACCGGGCTCGAGCCCGGGCAGGTGGAGGCGATCCGCGGTGCGCTGATGGGCGTTGACGGGGTGCGCGACCTCCACATGCTGCGAACGCGCCAGATGGGGCCGAAGACGCTCGTCGACGTGCACATCCTGCTCCTCGACCCGAAGCTCAGCGTGTCGGAGGGGCACCAGATCAGCGAGACCGCGCGGGCCGAGCTCATCCGGAAGTTCGACGACGTCGAGGATGTGACGGTCCACATCGACCCGGAGGACGACGAGGCGGTCGCGCACGGCCGTCACCTCGGGTTGCGGGGCGAGGTCGAGGCGAGGCTGCGCGCGGCGTGGTCCGACGTTCCGGAGGCGAAGGCGATCCGGCGAATTACGCTGCACTACCTCGATGGCCGGATCCAGGTCGAGGTCGAACTCCCCCTCGATCTCGCAATGGGGGGCGATGCCCCGGAGCCGATCCGGCGGCGCTTCGAACGGCCGCTGGAGCCGGATCCGGACGTGAGCGAGGTGCGCGTCCTGTTCGCCTGACCCAGGCGAGCGAATCGCCGTTCGCCGCCGGCCCGAGGGAAGCCCGGGGCAGACCGCCGGCCGCGTCCCCGGCGGTCGCCGGGACCGGCTGTCCGACCGCCCGAACCCGGGTGATTTCACGCTGCGGCTTCGGTCCCGGGCGGGCCGGATTCGCTCGGTGCAATCCAACCTGCATCGTAGCCCGAAAAATCACCGACTTTCGTCGCAAGGGCGCCAAGATGCCCCACGATCTCATGGAGGGGTGGGCCGCACGGACCGAGAGCGCGCGTGCGCGCGGCTGAAGGCGTAGTCGACACTGGCGCTGCCCGTGCCCCACATCTCCCCGCTGGACTTTGAACATGAATAGTTCATATCAATTCAATTGCTTGCAATCTATCTGCCGATGGCTACCCAAGCCAGACTCGCCGAGCCTCGGCGGGATCGGGACCAGCCAGGGACTGACTTGTCATTCGATGCGCCGTTCACGGAAAAGGCAAAGGGCCGGAAAACAATGACTTCCATGATACGCCGCGTATGAAGCCCAGCGAGCGGATGGGCGGCCGCAGCGAGAAGTCGATGACTTTTTCGGGGCAGGTCCGACTTCCGGTCCGGCCAGGATGAAACCGTCCCGCCGGCGGACCCAGCAGTTCTCATTTTGCTCGTCGGGTCCCGCTGCAGGACCGGCACGACCGCCGATCTGGCCCGAATCGAGTCGCAAGGAGAAGACGGCTTGCGGCTCGGGGTGAAGTCAGGCGCCAAAATGAGAACTGCTGCGGCGGACCCTCAGTAGTTGGTCGCGGGGTTGTCGCCGGGGTAGATGGTGCCGACGACCAGCATTCCCTCGGGGCTCGTCGCCTCGAGGGAATGGAGCTGCTTGCGGGGCAGGAAGACGACGTCGCCGGCCTTGACCGGGGCCTTGAGGTTCTCGGTCCACATGCAGCCCGCGCCGGAGAGGATGATCAGGGCCTCCTCGTAGAGATGGCGGTGGGGCTCGGCCTTCGAGCGCGGTATGTGGCCGATGAACTGGGTGACCACCTTCGAGCCCACCGATCGGTCCACGAGCATCTGGAAGTAGCGGTTGGCCATGCCCTGGCGTTGCGAGGGATCCAGCGCAACAACCCGCTCCGGATGGGCCGCGCGGAAGTTGTCCGGCATCCGATCGAGCCACTCCGGCGCGTCCGCCCGGGGACATGCGGACGCCAGCAGCTTGACCGGTGCGCCGGCCCTTCCGGCCATGCGGAACGCTTCTCCCGGGGCGACGTAGACCCCGGAACGGGTCCCGGCGCTGAACGTCCTCCCCGAGATCGTGATCTCGGCTTCACCCTCGGTGATGAACAGGACCACGTCGCGATCTCCGAAGGAGATCACCGGCGGGTCGCCGGCGCCGGCCTCGAAATGAAACTGCGACTGGTGGATCGATCCGAACTCCGGCCCGATGACGGTGCAGTAGCGGAGCGCCCCGCGCTCGGTCTTGCGCGCTCGTTCGATCGAGAAGACGTAGCAGCCGCCGTTGAGGACGGCCCGGCCGCCCGCTCCGCCGGCCACCTCCGGGACCGCCCGGTTCGCATCGCTCGCCGGGTCGTCTTCCGGGTAGTCGGCGAGCAGGTGGTTGTGCGAGCCGTCGCAGAACGGGGGCGTCTTCGTGTGCTTGCACCCGCAGAACAGGACCTCCTCGCCCTTTCCGGCCGCGAGGTAGCGCACCGGTCGGAAGTCGGTTCCCCGGTGGCTGCCGTCGCAGTACGGCTGCGAACGGCTCCGTCCGCATCGGCACCAGACATAGGTCCGCCCTTGCTCGAGCTCGGTGTAGTACGCCTTGTGACGGGCGACGCGGGGGGTGCTGCCGTCGGTCATCGCCGTTCCGCCCGTCGCTGGTTGCCGGTCGCCAGTCGCCAGTCAGTCGCCAGTCGCCAGTCGCTAGATCGAGACGACCTGGTACTTCGGGTCCCGCCACGCTTCGCGCGCGAGCACGTCCCGGATGATCCGCACCGCCTTCCACACGTCCTCGTGGCGATGGTAGAGCGGGCTCATGGCGAGGCGGATGGAGTTCGGGGCGCGGAACGAACAGAGCAGCCCGTGATCGACCAGGGCTTCACTCACCGGCCCCGCACCGGGGTGGCTGAAGGAAACGTGGCCGCCCCGGTGCGGGTAGTGCCGCGGGGAATTGATCCCCACGCCGAGGGGGCCGCACTCCTGGTCCAGGAGCGCGATGAGGGTCTCGGTGAGCGACTCGTGTTTCCTCGCCACGTCTTCCCGGCGCACCTCGCGCCAGATCTCGGCCGCCGCGGCGAAGACCTCGTTGGCGATAACCGGCGGGGTGCCGGTGAGGTGCCGGGCCGCTCCCGGATCGGGTTCGTACCCGGTGAGGAACCGATCCCATTTCGCATGGCCCATCCAGCCGGAGATGGCCGGCCAGGCCCCTCCCTGGTGCGCCGGGTTCACGTACAGGAAGGCGGGGCCGCCCGGCCCGCCGCACAGGTACTTGTAGCCGCACCCGGCCGCGAAGTCCGCCCCGGCCCGCGTGAGGTCCACGTCCAGGGCCCCGGCGGAATGGGAGAGGTCCCATACCGTCAGCGCGTCGACGGCCCGGGCCCGCGCGCTCATCTCCGCGAGGTTCCATCGTTCGCTCGTTCGGTAGTCGGTCTGGGTGAGGTAGAGGATGGCGACGTCGCGGTCGAGCAGGTCGAGGAGCCGGGTCCGGGTCTCCGCGATCCGGACCCGGGCCTCGACCCCGAGGTCGCTCAGCAGGCGCACGAAACCCTGGGCAACGTGGAGGTCGGTGGGGAAGTTGTGGGATTCGGTGAGAATGACGTTGCCGCCGCCGCGCAGCTTCCAGGCATGGGCGATCATCTTGAACAGGTTGACGGTGGTGTTGTCGCAGACGACCACGTCCCCGGCGCCCGCCCCGATCATGTGGCTGATGCCGGCCCCGAGCTGCCGCGGCCGTTCCACCCACCCTTCGCTCGTCCAGGCCCGCCGGCTCTTGTCGCGCCAGCCGTCCGTCATCAGCCGCCGGATCCGCTCCGGCGCGTCCGCCGGCATGGCGCCCATGGAATTGGCATCGAAGTGAATGGCGCCGGACTCGGCGCGCGCGAATCGCTCCGCGTACGCGGCGAGAGGGTCGCGGCGGTCCAGGGCGAGGCAGGTTTCCAGGGTGTGCAAAGCGGGGTGTCCGGCAAGCCCGGTCGGCCGCGGACGGCCGGGGGCGTCGGGGCGCATTAATTTCATAACCGCCGGCTCCTTGCAAGGAACGAAGAACCGCCGATAGCATGCCGCCCGGCCGAGCAGTCCCCGGCCGAGCAGTCCCGGGCCGGCATGGCGCAGGCGGGCGGTGGAAACGAACGATGACCGATGGGGTCGAGACGCGGATTCGAGTGGCCGCCGATATCGGGGGCACTTTCACCGACGTCGTCCTCGATTCCCCCGCCGGTCGCTGCACCGCCAAGGTGCTGACGACCCCGCGAGCCCCCGAAGCGGGGGTCTTCGAAGCCCTCGCGGCGGTCCTCGACGAGGGCGCGGTGGTCCCCGCCCAGGTCGCCGTCTTCGTCCACGGCACCACCCTCGCCACCAACGCCCTCATCGAGCGCAAGGGCGCGCGGACGGCGTTCCTCACCACCCGGGGGTTCCGCGACCTTCTGGAGATGGGGTTCGAGAAGCGGTTCGAGCAGTACGACGTCTTCATGGACAAGCCCGAGCCGCTCGTGCCGCGCCCGCTTCGGCGCGAGGTCGGCGAGCGGGTGTCGGCCCGCGGGCGGGTCCTGGTTCCCCTCGACGAGGGGCAGGTTCGCGTGATCGCCGCCGAATGGAGGGCGGCGGGGGTGGAGGCGGTGGCGGTGGGCCTGCTCCACGCCTGGGCCCATCCGACCCACGAACGGACGGTGCGGGAGATCCTGGCCGCCGAGCTCCCCGATGCGACCGTGTGTCTGTCGAGCGAGGTCTGCCCGGAGATCCGGGAGTACGAGCGTTTCTCGACCACGTGCGCGAACGCCTACGTCCGCCCCCTCATCTCCGGTTATCTCCATCGCCTCCGGGAAGGTCTGGTCGAGCGCGGGATGACCTGCCCCTTCTACCTGATGATGTCGGGCGGCGGCGTGACCACGGTGGAGCATGCGGCCCGGTTCCCCATCCGGCTGGTGGAGTCGGGGCCCGCCGGGGGGGCGCTCTTCGCCGCTCACGTGGCGCGCGAATGTGGGATCGTCGAGGCGCTTTCGCTCGACGTGGGCGGCACCACGGCGAAGATCTGCCTCATCGAGAACGGCGTTCCGGAACGGTCCCGGACCTTCGAGGTCGCCCGCCGGTACCGGGATCGGAAGGGAAGCGGCCTGCCGGTCCGTATCCCGGTCATCGAGATGGTGGAGATCGGTGCGGGGGGCGGCTCCATCGCCCGCGTCGACGACATGAACCGGCTGCGGGTGGGGCCGGCGAGCGCCGGCTCCGAGCCCGGCCCCGCGTGCTACGGGCGCGGCGGCGCGCGGGCGACGGTGACCGATGCGAACCTCGTGCTCGGCAAGCTCGACCCGGAGCGGTTCGCGGGCGGGAAGATCGGCCTCGAGACGGGGCGGGCGGTGAACGCCCTCGGCCGGGACGTCGGCGAGCGTCTCGGGCTCGACGGGCACTGGCCCGCGGTCGGAGTCGTCGAGATGGTGGACGAGAACATGGCGAACGCGGCCCGGGTCCACGCCATCGAGCGGGGCAAGGTCATCGGGCGCCACGCCATGGTCGCGTTCGGGGGCGGGGCTCCGCTGCACGCGGGGCGGCTCGCCCGGAAGCTCGGAATCGATCGGGTGGTGATTCCGAGGGGGGCGGGAGTAGGGTCCGCCATTGGATTCCTGCTCGCCCCGATCGCCTACGAGGTGGTGCGATCGCGGCCGGTCGACTTCCGCGACTTCGATGCCGGCGCCGTCAACTCGATGCTCGGCGAGATGCACGCGGAAGCGGCGGCCGTCGTGCGCGACGGGGCGCCGCCCGGCGCGGCCCTCACCACGGCCCGGGTCGTCGAGCTGCGCTATGTGGGGCAGGGCCACGACCTTCGCATCGCGCTCGACGACGGGCCGCTCACCCGGGACCACGGCCGGGCGCTGAAGGAGCGGTTCGAGGAGCGCTACCGGGCCGTCTACGGGCTCACCATCGCCGGCCTCGACATCCGGAGCGTCTCCTGGTCGGTGACCGTCGCGACCGAGGCGGCGCGCGTCTCGAGAGCGGAGATGCCGGCCGCCCGGTCCGCGGCCCGCGCCGATCGGTACCGGAGCGTCTACGACGAGAGCCTGGGGGAGACGGTGCGCTGCCCCGTCTACTCGCGCACGGAGCTCTCTCCCGGCGCGGGGGTCGCGGGCCCCGCGATCATTGCGGAGGATGAGACCGCCACGTTCGTTCCCGCCCGTTTCCGCGCCACGCTCAATTCGTTCGAGTACATCGTCATGGAGGATCGGGCGGGGAGATCCTCCTCATGACCCGGCCGGCCGCGCCGTCGGACGCCTCCGCCCCCATCGACGCGATTCACCGGCAGGTGATGTGGGACCGGCTCATCGCGGTGGTCGAGGAGCAGGCGCAGACGATCCTTCGCACCGCCTTCGGTTCGGTCGTCCGGGAGGCCGGCGACCTCTCCGCCGGGATTTACGACCTCGCGGGCCGCATGATCGCCCAGGCGGTCACCGGCACTCCGGGGCACGTCAACACGATGGCCCGGGCGGTGGAGCACTTCCTCGCACGGTTCCCGGTGGAGGCCATGCAGCCGGGCGACGTCTTCGTCACGAACGACCCGTGGCTCGGCACGGGGCACCTCTTCGATTTCGTGGTCGTGTCGCCGGCCTGTCTCGACGCGGAGCCGGTGGCGCTCCTCGCATCCACCTGCCACGTCATCGACGTCGGCGGGCGCGGGTTCTCCGCCGAGGCGAGGTCCGTCCACGAGGAAGGGGTGCTCATCCCGCACCTGAAACTCAGGGACCGGGGCGCACTCAACGACGATCTGCTGGCGATCCTGCTCGCCAACACCCGCAATCCGGTCGAGGTGAGGGGGGACCTCCTGTCCCTGGTGAGCTGCAACGACACCGGGGCGGAGCGCCTCCGCGAGATGATGTCGGAGTTCGGTCTCACGGGCCTCGAGCCGCTCGCGGATTACGTCATCGAGCGCTCTCGGGACGCGATGCGGAAGGCGATCCGAGCGGTCCCGAACGGCCGGTACCGGACCGGGATGGAGCTCGACGGCTACGACGAGCCGGTCTTCATCCGGGCCGAGATGACCGTCGTCGACGAGGAGATCGTCATCGACTACCGCGGCACGTCGCGCGCATCGTCCTACGGGATCAACTCGCCGCTCTGCTACACCGAGGCGTACACCTGCTTCGGCCTCAAGTGCATCGTCGCCCCGGAGGTGCCGAACAACCACGGCTCGCTCAGTGTGTTCCGGACCGTCGCGGAGCCCGGCTCGGTGGTCCATCCGGTGCACCCGAGCCCGGTGACGGCGCGGCACGTCATCGGCCAGATGCTGCCGGACGTCGCCTTCGGCTGTCTCGCCGAGGCCCTGCCCGGCCGGCTCCCGGCCGAGAGCGCGGGCAGCATCTGGGTGCTCCCCTTCGCCGGCGGGGGGGCGGGGGGCGGGGGCGCCGCTTCGCACGGCAATGCGTCCCGGTTCAACGTGATGAACGTCGGGATGGGGGGGATCGGAGCGCGGCCCGGAAAGGATGGCCTCGCGGTGACCGCCTTCCCGAGCGGGGTCGGGGCCATTCCCGTCGAGGTCACGGAGTGCGAATCGCCCCTCGTCTTCTGGCGCAAGGAGTTCCTGCCCGATTCGGGCGGCGCGGGCGCCTTTCGAGGCGGGCTCGGCCAGGTCATCGAGGTCGGGAACACCGAGGAGCAGCCCTTCACCGTCTCGGCCGCCACCTTCGACCGGATGAGGAACCCGCCGCGCGGCCGTGACGGCGGCCGGCCGGGCAGGAACGGGGTCGCGCGCCTCGCATCCGGGCCGCGGTTCACCGACAAGGCGGTCCACACCATCCCGCCCGGCGATCGGCTCGTCGTCGAGCTTCCGGGGGGCGGCGGCCTCGGCGACCCCCGGGAGCGGAGCGCGGCGCTCGTCCGCGCGGACCTCGAGGCAGGTTACGTCTCCCGGGAAGGGGCGAAGCGCGACTACGGCTACGAGCAGGGGCCGGAGAGGCCGGATTGAGCCTTCCGGCGCGGCCTTCCTCGATGGCGGAGCGGCCGGCGCCGGCGCGGCCGCGGTCGATCACGGTCCTCATCGCCGCCGCCGCTACCGCCGCCGCCGCGGCCACCGTCCCCGCCGCGCCGGAGGCCTGACCATGGACGACGGACGCGCCCACATCTGCTCGGTCGCCATCGACCGCCCCCCCGTGGCCGCCATGGACTTCCTGCGGGCGCCGGAGAACCTTGCGTCCTGGGCGGTCGGCATGGGTGAGACGACGCTCCACCCCGACGGCACGGTCGAAGGCGCCTTCCCGGAGACGAAGCGGCCGATCTGGGCCCGCATCGACGCGGACCCCGACCGCGGGACCGCTCTGTTTCACCTCGGCCCCGACCCCGGCACTCTCGTCCCCCGCATCATGGTCCGGGTCGTCGCCGGGAGCGACCTCGGGGGCGACCCGGAGTCGTGCGTCGTCTCCCTCGTCGCGTGGCGCGAGGCCACCATGGACGACACCCGCTGGGAGGGCCTCAAGTCCGGCCATGAACGCGAGATCCGGGAGCTCAAGCGCCTCGTCGAATCCGCCGTCCCCCCGCCGGCGAGGCCGCCGATCGAAAGGGCTTCGGATCCCTGACCCGACGCACGCGCGGACGGTGTGGAGCCTGCCCCGCTCGGGCGGGTGTCGGGGCATGCTTTCGGTCAGCCGGTATACGGCCTCCTCCCGTATCGCAAGGCGCCGCTCGGCGACCTGCGGTCCGCGGCCCTGTCGGCCCGCCGGCGTGAAGCGGCCCAAGGAGGCCGGTGCGGTGGCCGTCCGGCGATGGAGATCACTCCCGAGGGATCATTCCCGGTGACACACGCCTCCTCGCGCTCCCTTCGCCTGCGCACCTCCGGGGTCGTCCCGCGGGGTGCGCACATCTCGATCGAATTCGAGGGCCGCCCGGTCCCGGCCCTCGAGGGCGAGACGGTGGCCGCGGCCCTCACCGCTGCGGGCATCGCGGCGCTTCGCCGGTCGCGGAACGGCGAGCCTCGCGGCGTCTTCTGCGGCATGGGGGTGTGCTACGAGTGCCTGGTGATCGTGGACCGCCGCCCCGGACAGCGGGCGTGCATGACCCGGGTGCGGGACGGAATGGAGGTTGCCGTCCATCGCGACGACCCGGCGCCGTTCCGTGCGGCGGGGAGGGCTCCCCTGTCCTCGCCCCCCGCGGACCGGCGGTCGGATGCGGATCGGGACCTCGTCATCGTCGGGGCCGGCCCGGCCGGGCTCGCGGCGGCCGCGGCCGCCGCCCGCGCCGGGGTGCTCGCCACCGTTCTCGACGAGCGGCCGGAGCCGGGTGGCCAGTACTTCAAGCAGCTCGCCCCGAGCCACCGCTTCGCGACGCGGCGGGCGCGCGACCGCCAGTTCGCATCCGGTGCCGATCTGATTGCGCAGGTCCGAGCCGCGGGAGTGGAGATCGTCAGCTCGGCCACGGTGTGGAGCGCCCACCCCGGGGGGCGCGAAACGGGCGCGGGGTCGAGGCCGAGGGCGGCGGAAGTGGAGGTCCTCGTCGAGGGGAGCGCGCGCCGGATCCGTGCGCACCAGCTCATCATCGCGTCCGGGGCGTACGAGCGGGCGCATCCCGTTCCCGGCTGGACGCTGCCCGGGGTCATGACCACCGGCGCGGCGCAGACCCTCGCTCGGGCCTACCGGGTCGCTCCGGGCGGGCGGGTGCTCATCGCGGGCAACGGGCCGCTCAATCTGCAGGTAGCCTGCGAGCTGGCGGCGGGAGGGGTCGCGGTGGCGGCGGTCGCGGAGGCGGCGCCCTTCCCGGGGTCCCGGCCGCACGCGGCCCTCGCCGCGCTGCGTCATTCGCCGGAACTCGTTGCAAGGGGCATCGCGTACCTGTCCTCCCTCCTGCGCCGTCGCGTGCCGGTACTGCATCGGCACGTCCTGGTGCGGGTCGAAGGGGGTTCGGAACGGGTCGAACGCGCGGTTCTCGCCCGGATCGACCCTGGCGGCAACGTCGTTTCGGGGAGCGAGCGGGCCTTCGAGGTGGATGCGGTGTGTGTGGGCTACGGCTTTCACCCCTCGACCGAGCTCGCCCGGCTGCTCGGTTGCGAGCATCACTGGACTCACGGTGCGGGAGGGCCGGCGGTCACCCGGGACGACGACTCCGAGACCTCCCTCTCCGGCGTATTCGCCCCCGGCGACGGGGGAGGGCCGGGCGGTGCGCAGGCGGCCCTCGCCGAGGGCACCCTCGCCGGGCTCGCCGCCGCCCGCAACCTCGGCCGGCCGCTCCCGCCGCCCCTCGAGGCGCTCCGGCGGTCCGCCCGCGGGGAGCGGGATCGTGCCCGGCGGTTTCAGACCGCTCTCCGGAGGCTCTTCGAGGCGCCCTCCGAGCCTCCCGGCTTCATCGGAGACGGGGTGACGGTCTGTCGCTGCGAATCGGTCACCGCCGGGGCGCTCCGAACGCGCATCGCGGCCGGTGCCGACGAGTCGGGGGCGCTCAAGCGCCTCACCCGAGCCGGCATGGGCCGGTGTCAGGCTCGCTATTGCGGACCGCGCGTCGCCGCGTGGTGCGCGGCCGCCCGCGGCGAGGCCCCCGATCCGTCCCGCCTCTTCGCGCCGCGCTTCCCGGTGAAGCCGGTACCCGCCGCCGCGCTCGCTCGCGAGAAGCCGGAATGGAGACACGACGCGCAGGGCGAGGACCTGCCTCGCGCGGGACCGCGCAAGGCGGGCGCCGCAACCCCTCGCTCATCTGTCGAGGAGGCGGCCGTCGCCATCGTCGGGGCCGGCCTCGTCGGCATCTCGACCGCCTGGGAGCTCGCCCGCGACGGGGTGGACGCCATCCTCATCGAGCGCGACCAGCCGAACGCTCACGCATCGGGCAACAATGCGGGCTCCCTCCACGTGCAGCTTCTTGCCTATGACGCGGGTGGTGGGCCCGCCTCCGATCCGGGGCTGCCCGCCGCGCAAGCCCTGCCGCTTCAGCGCGAGTCCGCCCGCCTCTGGCCGAAGGTGGCGGAGGCCCTGGGGGCGGACCTCGAGATCCGCCGAACCGGGGGCCTCATGGTGGCCGAGACCGGCGAGCAGATGGCCGGACTCGCCCGCAAGGCGGCGCTCGAGGCCCGCTTCGGAACCCCGGTCGAGGTGATCGGCCAGGGCGCGCTCCGCGACCTCGCCCCCCATCTCTCCGAAAAGCTGGTCGGGGCCGCGTACTGCGCCGAGGAAGGCAAGATGAGTCCGCTCCGGGCCGGCCCGGCGGTGCTCGAAGCGGCCCTCTCGGCCGGCGTCCGCCTCTTCCGGGAGACCGAAGTGCTCGCCATCGAGCGTTCCGGTTCCGCTTTCGTCCTGCGCACGACGCGCGGCGCCTTTCGCGCGGGGCGCGTGCTCAACGCCGCCGGCGGATGGGCGCCGCGGGTGGCCGCCATGCTGGGGGTCTCGCTGCCGGTCCGGGCGAGCCCCATCCAGCTCGTCGTGACGGAGACCGCGCCGCCGCTTCTCCGTCATCTTCTCGCTTACGCCGACCGGCACCTCACCCTGAAGCAGATGGACGCGGGGAACCTCGTCATCGGCGGCGGCTGGCCGTCCGAGCTGGAGCCGGCCACCGAGCGCGCCCGGGTCCGGCGCGAGAGTGTCGAGGGGAACCTCTGGGTGGCCGATCGGGTGCTGCCGGCCCTCCGGTCGCTCCACGTGGTGCGCACCTGGGCGGCCATGAACGTGATGACCGACGGCGCTCCCATCCTCGGGGAGGTGCCCGGTGTCCCCGGCTTCTTCAGCGCGACCACCGTGAACGGGCTGACCCTCGCCCCGATCCTCGGCCGCATCAACGCGGATCTTCTGCGCACCGGGCGGACCGGTCGCGAGCTGGCTCCGTTCACGCTCGACCGGTTCCACTGACGCCCGCGCCGGCGGTTGCGCCCGCCCCGGCGGTCCGACCCCGCGGGGTCGGTGCGATCACGGTCGAGTGACGGATATGGTCCCTTTTGAATTGTCACCGGGATTCGGGCAAGGTGGCCGCGTTCCCGTTCCGGGCGCACCTTCGCTTGGAGGCCCTGCGAAATGAAGAAGCTCCGCGGCACCTATACCGTGATCGTCACCCCGTTTTCCGAGGACGGGTCCGCCGTCGACGAGCGGATGCTCCGCTGGCTCGTGAACTACCAGATCGGGGAGGGGATCCACGGCCTCATCCCGCTCGCGAGCAACGGGGAGCTCCTGTCGCTTGCCGACGAGGAGCGCTACGAGGTCGCGCGCATCACCATCGAGCAGGCCGCGGGCCGGGTGCCGGTGGTGGTCGGCACCACGCACGAGAGCACCGACTTCGCGATCCGCTACACGCGCGACGCGGAGGCCCTCGGAGCCGATGCGGCCATGGTGATGACCCCGTACTACGCCTGGCTCGACGAGGAGGAGATCTACACCCACTTCCGGCGGATTGCGGAGGCGGTGTCCATCCCCATCATGCTGTACAACCACCCGGCCTCGACGGTCCTCGACATGATGCCCCCGCTCGTCGCCCGCCTCGCCGAGATCGACAACATCTCCTACATCAAGGAGTCCACCACCGATACGCGCCGGGTGTACCGGATCAACGAGCTTTGCGGTGACCGGATGACGGTGTTCGCGGGCTATCTCGGCTACGAGTCGTTCATGGTCGGGGCCGAAGGGTGGGTGTCGGTCTGCGCGAACGTCATGCCCCGCGAATCGGCCCGGATGTTCGAGCTCGCGGTGGACGAGAACGATCGGGAGGGCGCCTGGGCGATCTTCCGGGAGCTGGTTCAGATCATCGACTGGCTCGGCGACCATCTCTATGCGCACGGGATGAAGGCGGCGTTCGAGCTCCTCGGCCGGGGCATGGGGCCGCCGCGCCCCCCGCGCCTCCCCCTTCCGCCGGCCAAGGTCGAAGAGCTGCGGGTGGTGATGGACCGGCTCGGGCTGTTCGATCGGGAGCTGCCCGCGGTCGGATGACCGCCGGGCGGAACGGGTGGCGGCGACGAGGCGTGCCGTGCGGTGCCGGGAGGGACGGTGGCCGGCCTGAGCGCACAGGGCGTTCAGGTCGTCCGGGGAGGCCGCGTGCTCGACGGAGCAGGCCGTGGCGGCGATCGCGCCGACATCCTGATCAGCGGCGACACCATCCGCGCCGTCGGCCCGCCGGGCATGGCCGTTCCCGAACATGCGGCGGAGGTGGACGCGGGGGATCGACTCATCCTTCCCGGTCTCGTCAACGCTCACACGCATGGCGACGCCACCCTCGCCAAGGGGCTCGGTGACCGCTGGACCCTCGAGCTCCTGCTCAACGCGGCGCCGATGCGCCAGCGCGGCGTGCGGTTGTCGGACAAGGCGCTCGCCGCGCGGCTCGCGGCCACGGAGATGGTGCAAAACGGCATCACCTCCTGCTACGACCTCTTCTCGGAGTTCCCCGCTCCCACCCCCGAGGGGCTCGAGGCGGTCGCCGGCGCCTATGCCGAGGTGGGGGTCCGGGCGGTGGTCGCCCCGCTCATGGCGGATCGGAGCTTCTGGCGGGCGGTGCCCGGTCTCTTCGGGGCGTTGCCCGACGACCTTCAGCGAGCGGTGGACGGGCTCGCCGGGGTGTCCGGCGAGGCGGCGCTCGAGCGTTGCCGGCTCGCGTTCAGGCGATGGAGCTTCGACCGCGACACGGCGCGGCTCGCCCTCGCACCGACCATCCCCCACCACTGCGAGGCCGACTTCTTTCGCGCCTGCCGCGACCTGGCCGCGGAGCACGGGGCCGGCATTCAGACCCACGTCGCGGAGTCGAAGGTGCAGGCGTTGGCCGGAGCACGCAAGTTCGGCAAGACCCTCGTCGCGCACCTCGACGATCTTGGCGTCCTGGGGCCGAGCTTCACCGCCGCCCACGCGGTGTGGGTGGACGACGACGACCTCGCGCGCCTCAAGGACCGGGGTGCGGCCATCGCCCACAATCCGACGAGCAACCTGCGTCTCGGGGTCGGTCTCGCGCGCGTCGAGGCAATGCGGCGCCGGGGGCTCCCGGTGGGGCTCGGAACCGATACGAGCACCTGCTCCGACGCGCTCAACCTGTTCGAGGCGATGCGGCTCGCGGTCCATGCGAGCCGCGCGCAGTCGCCGGACCCCGGCCGCTGGCTCGGCGCGGAGGATGCGATCGAGATGGCCACCATCGGCGGGGCTCGGGCGCTCGGGATGGAGGATCGAATCGGCCGCCTCGCTCCCGGCTATCTCGCCGACCTCGTGTTTCTGGACCTCGGCGCGGTGAGCTACCTGCCCCTCCACCATCCCGCCCGCCAGGTGGTGTTCGCGGAGAACGGGGCGAACGTCGACAGTGTCATGGTCGGCGGGCGGTTCGTGTACCGCGCCCGCCGGCACCTCACCGTCGATGTCGCCCGCCTCCGCGCCGAGGCGGCGGAGGCGCATGAGCGGCTCGAGAGGGCGAACCTCGAATCGAGGGACCTCGTGCGGCGCCTCGAGCCCGCGGTGAGCGCATTTTGCATCGGACTCTGCCGGGAGCCGTTCCCCGTTCACCGCTATGCCGACGCGGGCGTCTCCTGATCCGCTTTGCAGATCATCCGCGGCGGGAAGTCGGTGATTTTTCCGGGCTGATCCGGGCACGGACCGCGCTCTTGCAGGGCGAGCCGAGCGACGCGGCGGCACCGCAACGGCCAGAGGTTGTAAAGCAGGATGACCAGTCCCGCCCTGGAAAGGGAGAAAGGGGCGGTTGCGGCCGGCCGGGAATTCCCGGAGTATCGAAGGAGACGGTCGCGGCCGGCGGCGAGAGCAGGGGAGAGGAGACGATGGCCGAATTTCGCGGCAGCTTCACGGTGATGGTGACCCCGTTCCGCGAGGACGGGCGAGGGATCGACGAGGCGGTCACCCGCCGCTTCGTGGACTGGCAGATCCGGGAAGGCGTGCCGGGCCTCATCCCGCTCGGAAGCACCGGCGAGTTCCTCTCCGTCACCGAGGACGAGCGCACCCGGCTCATCGAGATCCTCGTCGACCAGGCGAGGGGGCGCGTCCCCGTCGTCGCCGGCACCGCCGCGGAGTGGACGGATGTCGCAGTCCGCTACAGCCGGGAGGCGGAGCGACTCGGCGCCGACGGGGTGATGGTGGTGCCGCCCTTCTACAGCTCCCCGACCGAGGACGAGCTGTTCGAGCACTACCGCCGGATCGGCGAGGCGATCTCGATTCCGATCATGGTGTACAACAACCCCAACACCTCGAACGTGGACCTCCGCCCGGAGTTCGTGGCCCGCCTCGGCGAGATCGATGCGGTGCGGTACATCAAGGAGTCGAGCGGGGACATCTCGCGGGTCCGCGAGATCGCACGCCTGACCGATGGCCGGGTTACCGTCCTCGCCGGATACCACGCCTACGACTCGATGGTCCTCGGGGCCGACGGCTGGGTCTCGGTGTGCGGCAACATCGTTCCGAGGCTCTCCGCCGATGTCTATCGCCTGACCGTGACGGAGGGCGACCTCGATCGCGGCCGGAAGGTGTACCATCGCTTGTTGCCACTGCTCGATGCCATCGCGGGCGATCTCTACGTGTCCGCCACCCGCGCCGGGATGGAGATGGTCGGAATGCCGGCGGGCGACCCGCGCCCGCCCCGCCTGCCCCTCCCCGACGGGCTGCGAAGCGCGATGCGGAGAGTGCTCGAGGACCTTGGGGTCCTCACTGCGAGGGCGGCCTGAGGCTCGGGGGACGATTCGGTCCTCTGCGGCCCGCCGCCGGGTAATCGAAGTCCTTACCTGAAGGAGTGAATTCCATGCGAAAGCTGATAGTAGCCGGTGCAATCGCCGCCGTCGGGCTAGGGGGAGCGTTGTCCCCGACCATGGTCGGAGCCGCCGACATCGTGATCAAGGCCGGGCACTCCCAGAACGCCGGCGAGCCCATGGACCTCGGGCTCAGGATGATCGGCGAGCATCTGGAGAAGGCGACGGGCGGCAAGGCGACGGTGGAGGTCTTCCCCAACATGCAGCTCGGCGGCGAGGTCGAGATGATCAAGCAGGTGCTGACCGGAAGCCTCGACATCACCTCTCCGTCGAACGCTCCGCTCACCAACTTCGTGCCGGAGCTCAAGATCTTCGACATGCCGTTCCTGTTCCGCGACCAGGATCACATGATCAAGGTCCTGCGCGGGCCGGTGCTCCAGGAGATCAACGACGTCGTCGCGAAGCGCGGCATCCGCCTGCTTGGCGTGTACAACGTCGGGGTTCGCCACCTCATGACCAAGGAGCCGGTGACGAGCATCGAGGACCTCCAGGGGCTCAAGATCCGGACCATGCAGAGCAAGTACCACATGGCCGCATGGAATGCCTTCGGGGCGAACGCCACGCCCATCAGCTACGCGGAGCTCTACTCGTCGCTTCAGACGGGGGTCGTGGACGGCGCCGAGGCGGCCAACACGAACTACTACGAGAAGAAGTTCTACGAGGTCGCGCCCAATTGGGGGCAGGTGGGCTGGACCATCCTGACCGCGCCGATCATCATGTCGGAGAAGAAGTTCCAGTCGCTTCCGGCCGATGTCCAGGCCGCGCTCCTCGAAGGCGGAGCCAAGGCGGCGGAGTGGGAGCAGGATCACTACGCGGAGGTGGACGCGGGACGCCTCGGGAAGATCGAGGAGGCGGGGGTCACGATCACCGCACTCGATCCCGTCCCGTTCCGCGAAGCGGCGAAGAAGGTCTACGAGGAGTTCCTCACCGAAGAGGACGAGAAGCGCCTTCTCCAGATGATCCTGGACACGATGTAGGGTCGACCCTCGCGTTTCGAGTCGCGAGCGGCGGATCGGCCGGGCGAAAGGGAGGTTCGCCCGGCCGTTTTGTGTTGCTATGAAAATACAGCCGGAAAGAGCGGGGTCCCTGGGTGCACGGGCGTTCCGCCCGCATTGACGATGCGGGTCTTCAGCCCGTTGCGGGCGGGACGCCCGCGTACCCGGAGGATCCGTCTTCACGACGCCGGGGCCCTTCATGACGGGCGGGAGCCGCGCCGTTCCGACCATGCGGGTTTCGAGGGGATGCATTCGGACGGGAGGGCGGTGGAGCCGACCGTGACCGCAGCGTGAGTTCGAGATGAGCACGGTCCTCGCGCGGGTGGTCGCGGGAGTACGGCTCGCGGTCGCGGTCCTCGTCGTTGCCTGCTTCGCCTACATGACTCTCGCGGTCCTCGCCCAAGTCTTCGGGCGTTACGTATTCAACTACTCGATCTCCTGGACCGAGGAGACGGCGCGTTACGCGCAGATCTGGGTCGTGCTCATGGGGGCCGGGATCGCCATGCGGCGGGGGCTCCACGTGGCAGTGGACGCGCTCGCGGCCATGCTGCCGCTCCGGTGGGGGCGGGCGCTCAGCCTTGTCATCGCGGCGGGCGCGCTCTGGTTCCTCGGGGTCGTCATCTACGGGAGCCTGCCGCTCATCGAGCTCGGGTGGTTGTTCGAGACCTCCCCCGTGCTGCAGCTCCCCATGTGGATCATCTACCTCTCCCTGCCCCTCGGAGCGGGGTATCTCGCGGTGGAGCTGGTGGCGCGGGTGGTGGAGCGATGGAATCGGCCGTTCGGTCTGCATCGCACGAAGGAGGGAGATTCCGCGTCGTGATCTTCGCCTTCTCGGCCTTTCTCGCCTTCCTGTTGATCGGGACGCCGATCGTCTTCGTGCTCGGCATTGCCGCGACCCTCACCCTCCTCCTCACCACCGACGTGCCCCTCACCATCGTCTCCCAGCGCATCTACGACGGCCTCAACTCGTTCACCATCATGGCGATCCCGTTCTTCGTGTTCGCCGGGGCAATCATGGACGCGGGGGGGATCTCACGGCGCATCGTGGACTTCGCCACCGCCCTCGTCGGGTGGGTCGTCGGAAGCCTCCTCATGGTGTCCGTGGTGGCGGCGACGGGGCTTGCGGCCATCTCCGGCTCCGGCTCGGCGGACGTGGCCGCCATCTCGTCGATCATGCAGCCGGAGCTCCGCCGGCGCCGGTACGACATCGACTTCTCGGCCGCGATCATCGCGTGCTCGGGCTCGCTCGCCCAGGTCATTCCGCCGAGCCTCATGATGGTGGTGGTGGCCCTCGTCTCGAACCTCTCGGTGGGCGCGATGTTCCTCGCCGGGGTGCTGCCGGGGCTGATGACCGTGCCGGGGTTGCTCGTGGCCGCCTGGCTCCACGCGCGGCGGGGCGGCCCCCAGTACCGGGAGGTGGAGCCGTTCACCGCCGCCCGGCTGCGGCGTACCTTCCTGCGGGCACTCCCCGCCCTCGGAATGCCGGTCATCATCATCGGGGGGATCGTGGGGGGCGTGTTCACGCCGACGGAGGCGGCCGCGGTGGCCGTCCTCTACGGCCTCGTCGTCGCGATCGGCATTCATCGCGACCTGCGGATCCGCGACCTGCCGGCCCTCGTGCTGCGGGCGGCGGCGCTCTCCGCGGCGGTGATGATCATCATCGGTACGGCCAGCATTTTCGGCTGGCTCGTCGCGAACGCGAACCTCCCCACCCACCTCGCCGCGTGGATCAAGTCGATCTCCGAACAGCCCTGGACCTACCTGCTGCTGATCAACGTCCTGCTCATGGCGGTGGGCATGTTCATGGAGAGCCTCGCCGCCATCCTCATCCTCGTGCCGGTGCTGATGCCGATCGCGATCGATTTCGGGATCGAGCCAGTGCACTTCGGCCTGGTCGTGGTCATGAACTTCGCCATCGGGATGGTGACGCCGCCATACGGGATCACGCTCTTCGTCGCCTCCAGCATCGCCGAGCGGAGCATCGTGCAGGTGTCGCGGCGCATGTTCTGGCCGTGGCTCATGATGACCGTGATCCTGGTGCTCGTGACGTACGTACCGGACATCCCGCTCGCCTTGCCGCGGCTGGCCGGCCTCCTGTAGCGCAACTTCATGCTACCCCCCGACACCGACCCATGCGGCCGGACGGAACGAATACTCGAAGCGCCCCCGGCGTTCCGGCGAGACCCCGGACGAGGGGGTCTCGGGCGGCCGGGGCGGAAAGGCGTGAACTCCACGGAGCGGTGAGGTGGGCAGGAACATCCTTTGGGGCCCGCGTCCATGACTCGGCCGCGGCCGCACCGGCCCTGCCAAGTCGGACTACACCTTCGGCTCATCCGACCTGCACGACTTCCCGTCCCTGAAGGAAACGTCATGCGGCGCGCGGCGCATCCTACCCCCGTGTGCATTCTTGGCTGTAGTCGCGGTGCCATGGAAACGCACCAGTCATGCCGAGAGTGGAGCCACCTTCGATGCCCTCACCGCCGCCCAAACCCTCGAAGCCGCGAGGATCGATCGGGAGCACGCGAAGGCCATTGCCGTCGTCATTCGCAACGGACAAGGCGACTTCGCGACGAAAGCCGACATCGAGGGCGCTAAAGCCGATCTCGTCGGCAGCACAGGTATCTTCTCAGGGCCAGAGATCACCGAGGCTGAAGGTCACCGCATCGAAGGGGCGTATGCCGACCGGATCGTCGTCCTTCGCGCTCGCAATGAGCACCCACTGCCCTTCTCGCAGCTCGAACGCCTCCAAGGTGCGGTCCACCGGGTCCACCAGCCACAGATGCCCAACCCTTTCGCGGGCATAGACCGGGCGCTTCCCGTGCAGGTCGAGCCTGCGCGTCGAGGCCGAGAGCACCTCGCATACCCAATCGGGCGCCAAGGTGAAGAACGCCGTGTCGGGATAGTCCGGCATCCGCTCCCGGCGCCATCCCGCGAGATCCGGCACCAGAATGTCCTCGCCGAGATGCAACTCCGGTTCGTCGATGATCCACCACCCGCCCGGCCCGCCGCGGCCAAACTGAAATGGGTTCGAGAGATCGGTCCCGAGCGACGAGCTCGCCAGTGCATGTGGAGCGGCGGGCCGCGGGTGGGTATACAGGGTCCCGTCGACGATCTCGGCCACCCGGTGCGGGGGGGCGTCGAGCACGTCCCGGTAGGTGGCCCGGGGGGTGGAATCGGACCGACCGCGCCGGGCCACGGCGCCGGCCGCGCTCATCGTCCTCCCCTTCGCGCAAGCCGGAGGTGAGCCGTACCGCGCAGGTCGACCGCGAAGACGGGTTTCTGGCCGGGCAGGCATCTCGTTTCGTTCATGGGGATCATCCTACGTCTCAGGTTTCGGGATTCAAAATGCCCGGTAGCCAGCCTGAAACCGGCCGATCAGCTCGTTGGGCACCAGCAGTGCGTTCAGACTGCTCGACGGACGACACGCTCAGGCTGCGTCGCCTCGTGGACCTCCCCCCACGGAATGCGTCCGGCCTGCACCAAGTCGATGGGCGACGGCACGGACGTTGTACGAGAGACGCTCGACTTGGCAACGCCGGGTCGGGCGCCGGGTGATGCCCCGGCCTGGTGGTACGGCGGTACAACGGCGACAGGCCGGCGTCCGACTACGACAATCTCCACAGTGTCAGGTGGTATGGGAGTCCGAAGGACGAGTCGTGCAGGTCGGTATGGGCAGATACTGCGGCCGGGAAGCTCCGAGCCACAAGAGGAGATGGAAAATCCGAACGAATAACGAAAAAAATTCCTCGAACCGCGCGCGCCGCACTGCGAGTGGCTCCGGTGTTGCGACCGGCTATTGCAGGTTCCGGTGGTCGAGCGGGGCCGGGCGGGTCCGGACGCGGGGCGGAGAGTTGCCGGGGACGGGGCCGCAGGTCAGACGTTGAAGCGGAAGCGGATGACGTCGCCTTCCTCGATGACGTAGTCGCGGCCTTCGAGGCGCCATCGCCCCGCCTCCCTCGCGCCCGGCTCGCCGCCGTGCGCCAGGTAGTCGTCGCAGGTGACGACCTCGGCCCGGATGAACCCCCGCTCGAAGTCGCTGTGGATCCGGCCCGCCCCCTCCGGCGCGGCGGCGCCCGCCCGCACCGTCCAGGCCCGCGCCTCCTTCGCGTCCGCGGTGAAGAACGTGCGAAGCCCGAGCAGCTCGTAGCCGGCCCGCACGAACCGGTCGAGCCCCGGTTCCCCGAGCCCGAGGTCCGCGAGGAACTCGCGCTGTTCTTCCGGGTCGAGTCCGGCCAGGTCCGCCTCGATGGCCGCGCAGACCGGGACGACGCGCGCGTCCGCGGTCGTCGCGGCGGCCCGTATCGCTTCGAGACGGGGGTTGCCGTCGACGCCGTCCTCCTCCCCGACGTTCGCGACGAACATCACCGGCTTCGCGGTGAGGAGGGAGAGCTCCCGCAGCACGCCGCGGCCCCGGGGGCCGATCGCGAGGGTCCGGGCGGGGCGGCCGTCCCCGAGGTGCCGGCCCACCTCGCGGATGAGTGACACGCGCTCCCGCGCTTCCCGCCCTCCGGCCTTGGCGCTCTTCTCCGCCCGCGCGAGGGCCCGCTCGATCGTGTCGAGGTCCGCGAGCAGGAGCTCGGTGTCGACCGTGTCGAGGTCCGCGGCCGGATCCACCCGCCCGGCGACGTGAGCGACCCCCTCCGCCTCGAAGCAGCGCACCACGTGCGCGAGCGCGTCCATCTCCCGGATGTGTCCGAGGAAGCGGTTCCCGAGCCCCTCGCCCCGCGACGCTCCGGCGACGAGCCCGGCCACGTCGACGAAGGTCAGGCTCGCCGGAACCACCCGGGCGGGGCGCGCGATGGCGGCGAGGGCTTCGAGGCGGGGGTCCGGGACCGGCACCACCCCGACGTTGGGCTCGATGGTGCAGAAGGGATAGCTCTCGGCCGCGACCGCGAACCGGGCGAGGGCATTGAACAGGGTGCTCTTGCCGGCGTTCGGCAACCCGACGATACCGCACCGGAACCCCATCGGTGCCCCGCCGGCGGGCGGCGGACGATCAGGCCGCGGGGCCGCCGGGCGGGGCGGACGGAGCGGGCGGTGCGGGCGGGGAGGCGCCTCCGGCGGGGCTCCCCCTGCCCGTGCCCCACGTCCGCTCGCTGCGCCTCATACCCGGCGTATCACGGAAGTCATTGTTTTCCGGCCCTTTGCTTTTTCCGTGAACGGCGCATCGAATGACGAACCAGCCCCTGGCCGGTCCCGATGCGGCCCGAGGAGTCCGGAGGCCCGAGGAGTCCGGCTTGGGCAGTCATCGGCAGATAGATTGCAGGCAATTGAATTGATATGAATGATTCATGTTCAAGGTCCGGCTGGGAGATGTGGGGAACGGGCCGGGCTACCCTCCCGGCCCCGACCGTCGCCCGTGTCGGCCGGCCCCCCGGACTCGTCCGGTACCTCCACCGGCGCCCCGCCGCCCGTGTCCCGCTTCGTGTGCAGGGCCTTCATGACCGGCTGCAAATCGCCGGCGAGAACCGCCTCGGACCAGCCGAGCACCCGCTCGATCGCGTCGTCGATGAGACGCCGCTCCTCCGGCCGGGGGCGCTCGAGCACGTGGTCGATCGGGTCTTTCCCCGGGCCGGGGCGCCCGACGCCGAGGCGGACCCGTGCGAAATCGCGCGTTCCGAGGTGGGCCGCGACGTCACGCAGCCCGTTGTGTCCTCCATGGCCGCCCCCTTCCTTGAGGCGGACGGTTCCGGGCGGCAGGTCGAGGTCGTCGTGCACCACGAGGATTGCCGCCGGCACGATCCGGAAGTACCCCGCGACCGCTCCGACCGCCTGCCCGCTCCGGTTCATGTACGTCGTCGGCTTGACGAGCCGCACCCGGCCCGCGGCCGTGCCGGCCTCGCAGACGTCGAGCGGGAAGCGCCGGGCCGGCCGGAAGGCCGCTCCGAGGCGCTCGGCAAGCCGGTCGACGAGCCGGAACCCCGCGTTGTGCCGGGTCCCATCGTACTTCGGCCCCGGGTTGCCGAGGCCCACGACCAGCTCCGGACGCACCGGCACGACGGGCTGCCGTTCCCGGGGGTTCCGCTGCGCTGCGTTGCGCGGCCGGCTCAGCCTTCTTCGCCGGAGAAGGGCTCCGGCGAGTCGGCGTCGGAAGCGGATTCCGGGGCGAAGGGAAGGTCCGGCCCCTCCTCGCCTTCCGGAACCTCATCGACCTCGGTCACCCGCGACATCTGGATGCTGATCGCCGGCTGGTCGTGCTCGGGCCCGTGGGCGAGGGCGGGGATCTCCACTCCTTCGGGGAGCGGGATCTGGCTCAGGTGAATGCTGTCCCCGATGTTCATGTGCAGGGTGTCGACGGAGAGGTATTCCGGCAGGTCCCTGGGAAGGCAGGTGATCTCCACTTCGGTGGTGTGGTGGGAGATCGAGCCGCCCGCCCGCCGCCCGGGAGAATCTTCCTCGTTCTCGAAACGGATGGGCACGAGCATGGTGATGCGCTGGGTCTCGCTCACCCGCAGGAGGTCCAGGTGCAGGATCCGCTCGGTCGCCGGATGGCGCTGCAGGCTCTTGATGACCGCCCTCTCCTCGCGTCCGTTCACCTTGACGGTGAGCACGTGCGAGAAGAACGCCTCGTTCGAGAGCTGCCGCCGGATCAGGTTCTCCGTGAGCTCGATGGGCATCGGCTCCTTCCCGGCGCCGTACATGATCGCGGGAACCCGTCCCTCGCGCCGGAGCCGACGTACCGCGCCCTTGCCTTGCCCGGAGCGGACATCCGCATGAAGTTCGAACTCGGCCATGAATCGAAATCTCCGTGGTGGTTCGTCAGGTGGTTCGTTGCCGGGTCGCCGGACGGGGAAGCGAGGCGCGCGCCGCCGGCCGCCTCCGGGCCGCGTCCGGACTGGGGTCGGGCCGCGGGCCTATTCCATGAAGAGCTCTCCGACCGAACGGCCGGTGCAGATCCGCAGGATGCTCTCCGCGAGCAGCTCGGCGATGCTGAGCCGGCGGATCCGGGGGCAGTCCCGGGCCCGTCCGTCGAGCGGGATCGTGTCGGTGACGACGAGCTCGTCGAGGTCCGACTGCTCGATGTTGTCCACCGCGGGCTCCGAGAGGACCGCGTGCGTGCAATAGGCGAACACCCGCTCCGCACCCCGCTGCTTCAGGGCTCGCGCCCCTTGGCAGAGGGTCCCCGCGGTGTCGGCGATGTCGTCGACGATGAGGCAGGTGCGCCCCTTGACCTCGCCGATGATGTTCATCACCTGGGCCTCGTTCGCCCGCGGCCGGCGCTTGTCGATGATGGCGAGCTCCGCGTCGTCGAGCTGCTTGGCCATCGCGCGGGCCCGGACCACGCCCCCCACGTCCGGAGAGACCACGATGGGATCGGTCAACTCCTTGCGCCAGATGTCGCCGAGCAGGACCGGGGAGGCGTAGATGTTGTCCACGGGGATGTCGAAGAACCCCTGGACCTGATCCGCGTGAAGGTCGACGGTCAGCGCGCGGTGGGCCCCCGCGGTCGAGATCATGTCCGCCACCACCTTCGCCGAGATGGGGACCCGCACCGAACGCGGGCGGCGGTCCTGGCGGGCGTAGCCGAAGTACGGGATGACGGCGGTGATGCGCGCGGCCGAAGCCCGGCGTACCGCGTCCATCATGATGATGAGCTCCACCAGGTTCTCGTTGGCGGGCCGGCAGGTGGAGTTGATGATGAATACGTCCTTTCCGCGGACCGAGTCGTTGATCTCGATGTTGACCTCGCCGTCCCGGAACCGGCTCACCACCGCCCGGCCGGGCGCGACGCCGAGATGCGCACAGACGTCGTTCACCAGCGCGGTGCTCGAGGATCCGGCGAAGATCGTCGTGGAGTCCGGGTCGAGCGGCGGCTCGCCGAAGGACGGCGGAAGCTGCGGATCCCCAAACCGTGCGAGTCGGGTATCGTTCATCGCATTCGGCTCCGGGGCCTCATCCTGGATGGCGCTCTCGATCCGGACCCCGGTTCCCGGCTTCCGGCGTGCCGCGCCGTCGGCGGACGGCCGGGGGAATGGCTGGGGTGCCAGGATTCGAACCTGGGAATGCTGGGATCAAAACCCAGTGCCTTACCGCTTGGCTACACCCCAGGAGCAACCGACACGGCCAGCGGCCGGGCCGCTATCCGCGTCCTCCGGCGCCAACCCCGTTCGGTCCGACCCTGCGCAACGGCGATTCGGCAATCCCTTGCGCAACCCGGCCGTCCCAACCCTCCGGCAGCTCCCGCATGGCCCGACGAGCGCGATCCTCCTCGCGAAACACGCCGAAGGCCGCCGAACCGGTGCCGGTGAGCCTCGCCCAGCCGGCGTGTTCCACTCGCTGCCGGAGCCATTCGATCAGGTCACCGACCACCGGATGGCGAAGGCGCACCACCGGTTCGCAGTCGTTTCCGGCTGCGGCGAGCAGGGCGGCGATGTCCGCGATGTCCAATGGGCGGCCAGCCGGAGGGCGGGGCATTTTGAGCGGAGGGGAATCCCGTGTCAAACCGGGATCGTCGAACACCCCTGCGGTCGAAACGAAGACTCGCGGATGGACGACGAGATACCACAAGGGCGGGAGCGGGAGTGCGCGAAGCCTCTCCCCGACGCCCTCCGCCCATCCGCTCCGGCCATGCACGAACACGGGCACGTCCGCCCCGAGCTCGAGCCCGAGGGCGGCGAGCCGGCGGTCGTCGAGCCCGGTCTGCCAGATCCGGTTGAGGGCCACCAGGGTAGTCGCCGCATTCGAGCTGCCGCCGCCGAGCCCGGCGCCCTGCGGGATCCGCTTGGTGAGGCGGATCGATACCCCTTCGCGGGTCGAGGTCCGGGTGCGCAGGAGCTCGGCGGCGCGCACCGAGAGCTCGTTCCCGGCCTCGAGTCCAGCCTTGAGCCCAGCCTTGAGCCCGGGGGGTGGGTCGAGGAGCACGATGCGCTCGTCGCGCCGCGGGGTGAGCTCCACCTCGTCCCCGAAATCGAGAAGCTGGAAGACGGTCTGGAGATCGTGCCGGCCGTCCTCCCGGCGCCCGGTGATGCGCAGGAACAGGTTGAGCTTCGCGGGGGCGGGCCAGCGCATCAGTCGAGGCGCCAGTCGCGGATCGCGAGCCGGACCACGGCGCCCTCGCCGCGCAGGGTAATCCGAGCCGGCAACGAACCCTTGCGGGGGCCGCCGCGGTACGCGTAGTCCACGCGCCAGCCCCGCTGTGCGAGCGACGAGAGCCGGCCGGCCTCGTCGAGCGCCCACTCCTCGACCGGGACGCCGGGCTGCGCGCGGGCGGTGATCCAGTGCCGGAGGGATGACGCGGGCAGGTTCCACCCGAGTTCCCGGCGAAACAGCGCTTCGGGCGTACGGGCGCTGCGGCGTTCGCCCCGGGCGGTCGTCAGCTCGACCTTCCCCGGACGCCCGTCCACCTGCAGCGCGCCCTGTCCGAACGGCCCGCTCAGCCGGAGCCGGAAGTCCTCGTGGTCCTGCCGCCAATCGAGATTTCCGCTCCAGCTCCGTTCGCCGTCGCCGGTTCGGGCCGCGAGCTTTCCGATCGCCCGCCAGCGTTCGATGACGTCGTCCGGAGGTCTTCCCGGCCGCGAGAGCGATCCGTCCCGGCGCCACGGCAAGCGGGAGCAGCCGGGCAGGAGCGGGGCCAGCGCCCCGAAGGCGAGGAGCCGACGGCGCCGCGGGTCGACCGGGCCCATCTCAGAACCCGAAACGCTCGATTGTCTCCAGCAGCACCTCGTTGTCCGGAGATTCCTCGCGGGCCGAGTCCCATATCTCGCGGGCCTCGTCCTGGTGCCCGAGCACCCACAGCACCTCGCCGAGATGGGCCGCGGCCTCCGGATTCCGATCCCCCTCGTACGAACGGCGGAGGTGCTCGGCCGCCTCCTCGTGCCGCCCGAGGCGGTAGAGCACCCAGCCCATGCTGTCGACGATGTGGTATCTGTCCGGCTCGAGGGCGAGAGCCCGCTCCAGGAGCTCGAGCGCCTCCTGGTAGCGATCGGTTCGGTCGGCCAGGGTGTATCCGAGCGCGTTCAGCGCCTCGGCGTCGTTCGGGTCGCGTTCGATGATCGAGCGAAGGTCCCGCTCCAGGATGTCGAGCCGGTCGATCCGCTCCGCGGTCATCGCGCGCGCGTAGAGCAGGTCGGCCTGCTCCGGGTAGGCGTCGATCGCGGCGTCGAGGACGGCCATCGCCTCCCGGGGTCGGTCCGCGCGGAGGAGCAACCCGCTCTCCGCGACGGACAGCCGAACGTCGTCGTTCTCCGTGTAGCGCGGGGTGGCCTCGAGGTGCCACCGCGCCCATTGGAGGTCCCCCCGGTCCGCCATGATCTCCGCCGACCGGATCCGCGCACTCACGTAGTGGTTCCCCTGGCGCACCCGGCGATAGGCCCGGAGAGCCTCGTCGGGGCCCGCCCGCGACTCGTCGATGAGGCCGGTGAAGTACCACGCCCCGTCTCGCCATTCCGGCCAGCGGTAGAGCTCGCGAAAGTGGACGAGGGCGTCTTCGAGGCGTTCCATGCCGGTCAGGAGCCGGGCGAGCTCCCAACGCGCCTCGAGGTCGTCCGGGCGGCGCGCGAGCAGGGCCGCGTACCGGTCGCCGGCCTCCTTCCGGCGCCCCGCGGAGGCGAGGAGTCGCGCGTGGGTGCGAAGCAGCCCGACGCTCCCGCCGTTCGCGGCCGCGTGGCCGGCGAGCACTTCGAGAGCCGTGTCGCGATCGCCGTGGCCGTGCAGCAGCAGCGCGTGGGTGATCGCATAGCGATCGTCCGCCGGCCTCTCGCGCCGGAGCACCTCGAGGAGCTTGAGCGCCCGGGCGGCCTCGTCGGACCCGGCAAGCACCTGGGCCAATGCGTAGCGTGAGTGCGGTCCGGCATCCGCGACCCCTTCCATGATCCGGATCCGGCGGTCGCCCACGGGGTCGAGGCGGAGCACCGCGACGACGACGTCGAGGCCGCCTGCGCCGCCCGACCCGTCCCGGCGTTTCGCGATGCTTCGCAGCTCCGCGGTCGCTTCCTCGATCCGATCCGCCCGGGCGAGCATGAGTGCGTGGATCCGCCTCGCGCTCCGGTTCTCCGGGTCGATCCGGCGCCATTCGGCGGCGGCATCGGCGGCGAGGCCGTAGCGCTCGGCGCCGCCCGCGAGGCGCACGGCGCGCGCGGCGAGAGCCGGGTCGCCATGCCGCCGGGCGGCATCCAGGTAACGCCGGACCGCGCGGTCCGCATCCGCTCCCCCGCCCCGGAGCGCCGCGACCTCCGCGGTGAGAAGGGACCCGAGCATCCCGGGCGGAAACCCGCGCACGGCTTGCGCTTCGCGGGGCGGGGGATCGGCGGGCGAAGCCGGGTTCGCGGCAAGCAGGATCGCCCCCGCGGCGGCCGCGAGAACGAGGACGTGCGGGCGCGAGATGCTCATCGCCCTCTAGAATAGCCGAATGCACCCATCCGTTGTGGACAGGCTCGAGGCGATCGCGGGGCGCGGGGAGGAACTGAGCGGGTTGCTCGCCGAGCCTGCCGTCATCGCGGACCAGGCCCGCTTCCGTTCGCTCGCGAAGGAGCTCTCGGACCTTCAGCCGGTCACGGAGTGCTACCGGCGCTATCGCGACGCGCTCGATGCGGTCGGGTCGGCGCGCGAGATGCTGGGGGACCCCGACCCCGGGATCCGCGAGCTCGCCCGGGACGAGCTCGGTTCGGCGGAGGCCGTGCGCGACACCGTCGAGCGGGAGCTCCGCACCCTGCTCGTTCCGGTCGACCCGGCCGACGATAGCAATACCTTCCTCGAAATCCGGGCCGGCACCGGGGGCGAGGAGGCGGCCCTCTTCGCCGGAGACCTCCTCCGGATGTACCTCCGGTACGCGGAGGCGCGGCGGTGGAGCATGGAGGTCATGAGCGAGAGCCGGAGCGAGCAGGGCGGTTACCGCGAGGTGGTGGTGCGGGTGGTCGGCCGCAAGGCGTACTCGCGCCTCAAGTTCGAATCGGGGGGGCATCGGGTGCAGCGGGTGCCGGAGACGGAGTCGCAGGGCCGGATCCACACGTCCGCGTGCACGGTGGCGGTGCTGCCCGAGCTCGAGGACGTGAGCGAGG
This sequence comes from Gammaproteobacteria bacterium, assembly GCA_965214795.1. GTDB lineage: Bacteria > Pseudomonadota > Gammaproteobacteria > HK1 > HK1 > JAJDXW01. The sequence continues at coordinate 1,261,203 of OZ243976.1, forward strand.
TGGAGATCGATCCGGGAGACCTCAAGGTCGACACCTTCCGGGCGTCGGGGGCCGGCGGCCAGCACGTCAACAAGACCGACTCGGCGATCCGCATCACCCACCTGCCGACCGGCATGGTGGTGGAGTGCCAGGACGAACGCTCGCAGCACAAGAACCGGGCGCGGGCCCTCTCGCTGCTCCACGCCCGGCTGCTCGCGGCGGAGCGCGACCGGCAGGCGGCGGAACGGGCGGCGGAGCGGCGGCTCCTCGTCGGGAGCGGCGATCGCTCACAGCGGATCCGGACCTACAACTTCCCCCAGGGGCGCATCACCGACCATCGCATCCACCTCACCCTCTACCGGCTCGAGGCCGTGCTCGAAGGCGATCTGGACCCGCTCATCGGACCGTTGATGAGCGCGTACCAGGCTGACCAGCTCGCCGCCATGGGGCTCGAAGGATGACCCCTCCGGCACCGGCACTCGCGCCGGCACCGCCCCCGTCTCCGTCTCCGGCAACTGCGGGCGGGGTCCTCGACGGGGCGCGGCGGGTGCTCGCCGGGGTGGACGCCGCCCCGCTCGACGCTCCCGGGCTCGACGCCTCCCTGCTCCTCGCCCACGCGCTCGGGCTGCCCCGCACGGCGCTCGTCGCCCGTCCCGAGATGCCGGTCGGTGCCGCCGAGCGGAAGCGGTTCGGCGAGCTCGTCGAGCGGAGGGCGGCCGGCGAGCCGCTCGCGTGGATCACCGGCCGGCGCGAGTTCTGGTCGCTCGACCTCGAGGTCGACCGTTCCACCCTCGTTCCCCGTCCCGAGACCGAGCGACTCGTCGAGGCGGTGCTCGCGGCCGTGGAGGAGATGGGCGGGGAGGGGCGCGTGCGGGTGGCGGACCTCGGAACGGGGTGCGGGGCGGTGGCCATCGCGGTCGCGCGGGAGGTGGAGCGGGCCGAGGTCGTCGCGACCGACATCGATCCGGCGGCGTTCGCGGTCGCGCGCCGCAACGTGCGGCGCCTTGCGCCGGGCCGGGTCGAGCTTCGCTCCGGTTCCTGGTGCGGCCCGCTCGAATCCGGCGGGTTCTCCGTCATCGCGAGCAATCCCCCGTACCTTCGGGCCGACGACCCGCACCTTCAGGGGGACGGCGTCCGCCGCGAGCCGCGCCGGGCCCTCGTCGGGGGGCGCGACGGCCTCGCCGCGATCCGGGCGATCGCGAGGGGTGCGGGGCGGTGCCTTCGGCCCGGGGGGCGGCTTCTCGTCGAGCACGGAAGGGACCAGGGGGAGGCGGTGCGGCGGGTGCTCGGGGCGGCGGGTTTCGAGCGGATCCGGACCTTCCGGGACCTCGGCGGCGGCGAGCGGGTGACGGAGGGCGGGTGGTCCTGATCCGCGCCGCGCCGGAAAGGCCGGAGACGGCGGACCCGGCAGGGGATCGGCCGGGTCGGATGCGTTGTGGACGCAGGGCGGCGCGGCGCGGGCGGACCGACCGGCCAGGCCGTTTCGTGCTCGGCGGACCGCGGAGCTGCAGGTCGGATCAGCGAAGCGTAATCCGACATCGGTGGCATTCCGGAGCTGTAGGCATCGGTGGCAGTTGGGAGGTAGACACGTCGGATTACGCTGAGCGAATCCGACCTGCAGGTACCACCACGGGTATCACGGATACCCACGCCAGCATGAAGCGGCCTTGGCGGAGCGGCTGACCATGCTTGACCCGGAGCAGCGCGAGCGGTACGGCCGCCACCTTGCACTCCCCGAGATCGGGGAGGCGGGGCAGACCCGCCTCGCCGCCGCCCGGGTGCTGGTGGTGGGGGCGGGCGGGCTCGGCTCGCCGGCCCTCCTGTTTCTTGCCGGGGCGGGGGTCGGCACCCTCGCCATCGCCGACTACGACCGGGTGGAGCTCTCGAACCTGCCGCGCCAGGTCCTCTACCGCACCTCGGACATCGGGGAGGACAAGGTGGAAGCCGCGCGCCGGACGGTGGCCGCTTGCAATCCCGACGTCCGGGTGGAGGCAATCGCGTGGGCGATGGACGGGCCGGACCTCATCCGCGAGGTGGAGAAAGCGGACGTGGTGGTGGACGCGAGCGACAATTTCGAGACCCGCTTCGAGGTGAACGCGGCCTCCCTCGCGGCGGGCACCGCGCTCGTCTCCGGAGCGGCCGTTCGCATGGAAGGGCAGGTCGCCGTCTTCGATCCGAACGACCCCGGCAGCCCCTGCTACCGGTGCCTCTTCGACGATACCGGCGATCCGGCGGAGCCGTGCGCGCGGGTCGGGGTGTTCGCCCCGGTGGCGGGCATTGCCGGGATCGTCCAGGCCGCGGAGGCGGTCAAGCTGATCGTCGGCGTTCCGTCGGGCCTGCGGCGGCGGCTCATGCTGATCGATGCCCTCTCCATGCGGGTGCGGACCGTGCGGGTGCGGCGCGATCCCGCCTGTCCGGCCTGCGGGGACCGCCCGCGTCCGACCCCGGCCGGCCCCGGCGAGGCGAAGGGGCGGTGAGCGCTCCCCCGACCCCGGTCCCGGCTCCCGCGCCCCGGCACCGCTACCGCGATCTCCGGGACTTCGTCGCGGGTCTCGAAGCGTCCGGCGATCTCGTGCGGGTGCACGTGGAGGTCGACCCGCGGCTCGAGATGACCGCGGTCTGCGACCGCACCCTCCGCGGCGGCGGCCCCGCGCTCCTCTTCGAGCGGCCGGCCGGACATCGGGTCCCGGTGCTCACCAACCTCTTCGGGACCCGGACCCGGGTCGCGCGCGCGATGGGGGCGGAGAGCGTCGAGGCCCTTCGCGAGATCGGCGAGCTCCTCGCCTTTCTCCGCCAGCCCGACCCGCCCCGGGGCCTCCGCGAGGCGTGGAAGTCGCTTCCCGTCTTCCGGCAGGTCCTCGCGATGTCCCCGCGCGAGACGCGCTCCCCGCCCTGCCGGGAAGTGGTGCTGGAGGGCGACGCGGTGGACCTCTCGGACTGGCCGATCCAGACCTGCTGGCCGGAGGACGCGGGGCCCCTCGTCACCTGGGGGCTCGTCATCACCCGCGGGCCCGCGGGGGGGCGGCAGAACCTCGGCATCTACCGGCAGCAGGTCATCGCCCCCAACCGGGTCATCATGCGCTGGCTCGCGCAGCGCGGGGGGGCGCTCGACTATCGGGCGTGGTGCGAGGCGCGGCCGGGGGAGCCGTTCCCGGTCGCGGTGGCCCTCGGGGCGGACCCGGCGACGACCCTCGCCGCGGTCACCCCGATCCCCGACTCGCTGTCGGAGTACGCGTTCGCAGGATTGCTCCGGGGCGGGCGCACCGAGGTCGCGCGGGCGATCGGCTCCGATCTCCAGGTGCCGGCGCGCGCGGAGGTCGTGCTCGAAGGCGCCATCCATCCCGGCGACGAGGCCCCGGAAGGTCCTTTCGGCGACCACACCGGGTACTACAATGCCGTCGAGACGTTTCCCGTCTTCACCATCGACCGCATCACCCACCGCCGCGACCCCATCTACCACAGCACCTGCACGGGCCGCCCCCCCGACGAGCCGGCCGTCCTCGGGGCGGCGATGAACGAGCTCTTCATCCCCCTCCTCCGGCGCCAGCTCCCCGAGATCCGGGACTTCTACCTGCCCCCCGAGGGGTGCTCCTACCGGATCGGCATCGTCTCGATGGAGAAGCAGTACCCGGGCCACGCAAAGCGGGTGATGTTCGGCCTCTGGTCGGTGCTCCGCCAGTTCATGTACACCAAGATCGTCATCGTGGTGGACAGCGACATCGACGTCCGGAGCTGGAAGGACGTCGCCTGGGCGATGGCGACGAGGACGGACCCCGCCCGCGACCTCACCCTCGTCGAGAACACCCCCATCGACTACCTCGACTTCGCCTCGCCGGTCGCCGGGCTCGGCTCCAAGATGGGCATCGACGCGACCGGCAAATGGCCGGGGGAGACCGATCGCGAATGGGGCCGGCCCATCGTCATGGGGCGCGAGGTGCTGGACCGGGTGGACGCGATGTGGGAGAGCCTCGGGATCCCGCTCCCGGGAGGCGAGCCGCCGGGGGAGGCAGGGCCCGGCGCCTGAGGCGCGGCGCCGGCCCGCGTCGCCGCGGGGCCCGCTCCTCATCGGCAATGCCCTTGTGTGGGTCCACACCCGCGCTCCGTTCCCGCGTCCCGTCGCCCCCGCGGGGAGGTCGGGCCGTGCCGCCGGACGGGGAGCGGGTGGATCGTCGTCGCCGGGCGGCCCATCGCCGGTCTCGGGTGTCCGATCGGCCCCGTCCCGGTCAGTAGAGGTAGGCGACGTTGCAGTCCTCGCTGTCGCTGCGCACGTCGTAGATCCGGGCGCCGCCTCCCCCGGTCCCCACGCAGTTCGCCTCGCCTTCCGCCGCGTCTCCGAACGTCGCCCCGTTGCTCACCGTGAGGCGCAGCGCGCCGGTGTCCGGTACGCCGTCGTCGATCTTGACGTCGAGCTCGCGCGCGATGTCGACCGGGATCCCGCGGCCGAGAACGAGGTTGAGCCGCACCGGGGGCGGGCCTCCCGCCTGCAGGTAGTCGTCGGTGCGGCCGAGCACCATGACCCGGTTGAACGGGTTGAGCGGAGCCCGCTGGTTGTTCGGCGCGGGTGCGACCGCATCGCCCTCGAACTCTCCCTGGAGGAATCCCGCCTTCGCGAGCTGCTCCCACAGCGCGTTCGGCTCGACCCACTCGCGGCCGGGAGCGTTGTCGATGCGGCCGTTGTCGTTTCCGCCTCCGTTCACGGCGACGCCGAGCGCTTCTGCGGCTTCGGCCGCGTTCCAGTCCCCGGGGACCCGGCGATAGCGATCGACGAAGGCGAAGTACGCGGATCGGATCCCGGCGCTCGAGTCCGCGAGGTTGCGGACCCGGGCGCTTGCGATGAGCTCCTGGCCGGTCATGACCGCGCCGACGAGCAGTCCGACGACGACGAGCACGATGGCGATCTCGATGAGGGTGAAGCCGGAGGCGTTCCTTGCGTGCATGTGACTTTCTCCCGCACCGGGGCATTCCCGGTGCTCAGTACTGGTGATGGGGACGGATGGAGCCGGGACGCCGGCTCCGCCGCGGACCGATCCGGAGCCGCGTGATCGGTGCTCCGCTCACGGCCAGGTTCCGGCTCGCACCAGCCGGCCGAGCAGTACGTTCTTCGACATCCAGACGAGGACGTCGTCGAAGTCGCCGGACCCGGCGCGGCCCGGTACCGCGTGCGCGTAGCGGGGATCGGGGCGCAGCGGGTTCGAGCAGCCGGCCGGGCTGCCCCCTGTGCCGTCGTTCTCGCCGTCCGGGCGCCCGTTGGCCCCGCACGAGAAGAGGATGGCGGCCGGCCCCTCCGGATCGCTCACCGTCAGGCGCTCGGTGGTTCGCGGGTTGTCGATTCGCAGTCCGCCTCGCGTGTTCGGCGGCCGTGGCATGCCTTCGGGCACGGTGAGGGCGTCGTTGCCCCGGTAGCGGATCGGCCGGCCCCAGCCGTCCCTGCCCTGCACCCCCAGCGTCGCGCGCGGCAGCTCGCCTTCGATCCCGCGGCAGGGCGCCGTCACCGGTCCGGGCCGGTCTTCGGCGCCGTCGCCGTCGATGTCGGGGCATGGCAGCCGGTTGTCGTGGGCGGCCGCGTATCCGAGCAGCGCTTCGAGCGCCTGGACGAGGGCGGCCTCGGTCTCCCGCAGCCGGTACCGGTCGATCTGGGCGGCGAGCGGGACCATCAGCCCCCCGAGCAGAAGGGCGCTCACCGCGAGAGCGATCGCCACTTCGATCAACGACAGGCCCTCCATGTCCTTCGCCGCCCGCGGGGTCCGTTTCGCGTCGTTCCACTTCGCGAATCCGGTCCCGCTCGCCGTTTCCGTCCCGACCCGACCTCCGTCGGTTCGCTCACGTTCGGGCGCCCGTACGGTCCGATCCCCCCTCCCGCCGGACCGCGCGGGCGCGAAGCCGCTTCCTCTCGCCCGCAACGGCCGCCGCCCGCTGCCCGTCCGCGAGGCCCGGGTCATGGAACGAGCATCCCCGGCGGGAGCGCGATCGCCACCACCCGGTCGTTGAACGATTCGGTCGAACGCCTCGCTTCGTACCGGAGGTTGGCCGGATTGGCGTTCTCTCCTTCGAACCATTGGAGGAGGCCCTGGATCGCCCGGTTCTGGTGGGAGAGCTCAGGCCCGGCGAGGATGGCTATCGCCATCGCCCCGCTCGTGTCCTCCCGCCCGCCGACCCCGGTCCGAACGAGCTCGAGGCACTGACCGGGCATCGCGCACCCGGCCGAGCCGCCGGCCGTGAATGCCGGGGCGACCGCGGCCAGGAGGGATCGGTGCCACTCGTTCTCGAGCAGCCACTCCGGCACCTCGCCGCCCGTCCCGAACGGATACGCGACCCCATCGACGGCCAGTGCGCCCTGGATCGGGCCGGGGGAGAACCGGACCTCGCCGCGCCCGGTCTGCGCGCCGCCCATGAAGTCGAGGATCTCGATGCTCGATTCCGCGACCCACTCGGCTCCCTCCACCCCGCGCCGGCGGATGTCGGCGGACGCGGGGGGTTCGACCATGGCGTCTCCGGCGAAGTGCAGATCGAACCGGAGCACCCGCTCCCGGCCCGGCCCCGGAGCGACCCGGCTCTCGCCCGTGCAGTCGATCCGCCGTATGGCCGTCCAGGTGCATCGCCCGGCCGGAACGTCGAGGGCGCGGACCGGAAGGCCGAGGTCGGTCGGGGAGACCGTTCCGGATGCGGAGGCGGTGCCTCCCGCCAGGGACCCGGCGACCCGGAAGGCGGTATCGAGCGGATCCCCGGTCCGCAAGAGGGGGAGACGGCCGGCGTTCACGCCGGGGACGGGGAGCGCGCCTTCCGCGGGTTCGGTCCACGGCGCGAGCCACGGAAGGGCTCCCGTGTTCCAGGGAGCCTCGCGATACTCCGACAAAATGGTGCGGGCAGTGGCGAGCGCCCGCCCCGCGGCGCTGTCCATCAACTCGTCGCGGGAGATCGCGGCCACCCGGTCGTTGAATTCATCGCGCGGGGCGGGGAACGGCGCCGTTCGCGAGACGTAGGCGGCGTCCCGCGGCGTATCGTTGCCGGCCTCCAGGTACTGCGCGGGGTCGAAGCGGTCCGCGGCCCGGTCCTGAAACGGCAGGGCCGGGCCGGGGGCGAGGACCACGGCGGCGACGCCGCCCCGTCCGTCCACCACGAGCTCCGCGGCGGTATCGCGGTTGAGGGGCCGGTGCTTGTGGCCGTTCGCCCGGAACCGGTCGGCGAGTGCGTACCAGAGCCGCTCTCCCGCCCCGTCGCGCGGGTCGTGAAGGCCCAACCGGCGCCAGGGCAGCCGCCCGAGCGATGCGGTGGGACAAGGCGTGTCGGGTGAACCGTTGCCGCTCGTGTCGGGGCACGGGAGGTAGCCGGGCCCGTGGCGGCCGGAGTGCTGGTCCGGATAGGACACCGCGTATCCGATGAGCGCGTCGCGCGCCGCGGCGAGCGCGGTCTCGGTCCGGCGGGCGGCGTGAGAAGAACGCGCGGCCGCTTCCAGCCACTCGATGGTCACCAGCCCGGACCCGAGGGTGAGGGCGAGGACGAGGGCGAGGAGGGCCGCCCCGCGCTGTGGGCCGAACGGTTCGAACGGCCCCCGCGATCCGCGTGCTTCATGCTGCGCCCCGGGGGGCGACCGCCTTCCCACGGCCACTTCGCGCTCGAGCATTTCGTGTGCACCTGCCGCCATTCCTTCTCGTGCCGACCCGGCCGCGCGCGGAACGGAGCCGCGAGCCGCGAGCCGGCCGGGTCGCGGCGAGACCGGCCGCGGAGCGCGGGATTCCGTTCCCGTGCCCGGACCCCGTTCGCGGCGCGACCGGGAGCTCAATTCTGTTCGGGAACCCGGGATCCGGTGAGAGGCGCGGGGGACGACCTGCGTAGGAATCGGTCCTGTCCGGGCCGGTCCTGCGGCCTACGGAGGGGGCCGGTCACCGCACCCGAAAGGGGATCGAATCGCTCGCCGGGACGCACCACGATCGAGCGTCCCCCCGCGTCGAGGCGGATTCCGGGTCCCCCGGCGACGGCCGGAGGCGCTCCTTCCGGATCCGGGTCGCCGTACACCACCCGCCTGCCGTCCATCCACGCATAGACGGACCGTCCGGAACGGGCCACCACGCCGCCGACGCGTACCCAACGGACCGGCCGCGGCGGCGGCTCGGATCGGGCGGGAGCCCCGACGGGCGGCGTATCGGCCGGTTCGGCCGCGGCAGGCCGGACAGCGAGAGCCGATTCGATCTCCGCGCGTTCCGCCGCGGTCATGAAGAGCCGTCCGAAGGTCCCGCGGGGCGGCTCGGCAAGGGGCGGCTCGGCAAGGGCCGACTCCCCCTGCCCTTGCTCGGCGCCGGCATCGGCGCTTTCGGGGGGGCCGGCGGCGGGTGCCCAGCCGGGCTCCACCCCGGAGAGGACGACCGACTGCCATCGGATGCGGCACGACGCGCCGATGGCGGCGAGCGGCGGCTCCGGCGCGTTCTTTCGCACCAGACGACAGCCCGAAACCGTGAAGAGGCCGGGCGCCTCCCGTTCGAGCGCGGCCAGGAACGCCGGCAGCTCGGCCTCGTGCCGCATCTCGAGCTCGATCGACATGTCGGTCGCCCGCACCTCGACCGGACCGGTACGCTCGACGACGTGCGCGGCGCCGAACCGATGGCGGGCGGCGAGAACCCCGGCCGCTGCCCTGCGCACCGCTTCGGTCCGGCGTTCGGGCCGCTCCGTGCCAAGCCGTCCGTGCGCCGCCAGGCGGCCGTAAAGAGCGCCGAACCGGTGCCACTCCTCGCGTTCACCGGCGAGCGCGGCGTGGTGCCCGCGCGCCTCGGTGAGCCGGGTCTCGGCGGCCCTCATCCCTTCCGTGACCCGGTTCTCGTGCCACCACGCCGCGGCCGCGAACGCCCCGCCGGCCAGTGCGGCCGCGCTGCATGCCGCCAGCGAGAGCCGCAACCGGCGCCACCGGATCTCAATCGTCCCGAACATCGAGCACCATCCTCATCGTGAATCCGGCCGCCGGCCGGTGTCGATGGCCGCCCCCACCGGGGTCCCGGGGGATGTCCGTCAGGTCGACCTCGCTCAGCCGGGGATCGGCCTCGAGCCCTTCGGCAAACCGGAAGACCTCGGCGGCGGCGGCCCGGTAGTGGCCGTTGAAGGGTTCGATCCGGCCCCGCAGATGGACGACCCGGAACCGCTCCCGCGCCCCGTCCCGGCTCGGGGCGGAGGGCCACCCCTCGTGCTCGGAGACCTCGAACCACTCGATGCTTTCCAGCATGAGATCGGGAAATCTCGCCAGCGCATCGCTTACCGCGCGGAAGACGGGAAGTGCGCCCGCCCGGTCGGCGTTGACGCGCTGCGCGGTCTCGACCGCGAGCCGGACGTCGTCCAGCGCAACCTTCGACTCCGGCCTCCGCTCCGCCCGGTAGCGGGCCTCGTAGCCGTCCGCTTCCCGAGCAACGGCCGCCGCGGCCACGGCGAGCTCGTTGGAGCGGTGCCACACCGAACCGCACCAGGCCGCACTGGCGAGGACTGCCGCGAGCCCCGCCGCCTTCAGGGTGCGGCCCGCCCGCTTCGTTCGGTGGGCCGCGAGCACCTTCGGAGGGGCATAGTGATTGGGCATGCGCCGGCCCAACACCAAGCGAGCGAGGAGCGGGTCACACCCGCCGCGGGAGCCGTCGTCGTTCGCGCCGCCTTTCCCCCCGAAGCGCCGTCCCGGCCGGCGCTCGACGGCGGCCGGGTCGACGAGTACCGTGGACCGCTCGCGGGAGGTCTCCGCCTCCCGGACCGCGGCCAGGAGCCCGGCGTCCCCGAGGAGGTGAATCTTCAGCTCCTCCGCGGAGTGGCCGGAGCGATCGAGGTGCTGCCGGAGCCGCTCGACCTCGGCCGTGATGTGCCGGGCCCGGTCCTCCGATCGGCCGGGCGGCAGCGGCGCGAGCCGGCTCAACGTGAGGCGTCCGTCGTCGAACACCGTCTGGCGCAGGTCCCGTTCGCCGCTCTCGGTGACGAGGAGGGTCCGTCCCTTGTCCGCTCCGAGGAGGGGCAGCAACCGGGCGCTCGCGAGGGGCAGCGAATGGATCCCGGCCACCTCGTACCCGTGAAGCGCGTCCAGCCAGGGCTCGATCCGCTCCGGGCGGACGAGGGCGGAGAACAGGATGCGGTCGTCCCGCCGTCCCTCGGACTCCCGGCCCTCCCGCCGGGCCGAGACGTAGGGGGTCCCCGGGAAGAGTCGGGCGCACCGGCTTCGGAGGATCGCCCGCCGGCCGCGGCCGAGCACGTGGGGGGTCGTCTCGGGCCGGAAGTCCTCCTCGATCAGGTCGACGAGAAGATGGATGGGCGACGGAGCGGTGCGCTCGAGGGCTTGTCGCAGCCCGGCGTACCCCGCTTCGTCCGCCGCGAAATCCACCGCCGGGCCGAGCTTGCGGCGCGACCCCCGGTACAGGCGAAGGCCGCCCGCGCGCACGATCGCCACCCAGCGGCCGGAGCGTCTACAGGGCGATCCCGGCGACCATCTCATAGATCGGACCCATCACGGACACCACCACCCAGAGGAGCAGGGCTCCGAGCACCAGGGTGGACGCCGGGCCCACGAGCCCCTGTACGCGTTCCGCGGCGGCGCGTACGTCGCGTTCGTAGAAGTAGCTGATGTTGGACAGAGCGGTGTCGAGGGCGCCGGTGCTCTCTCCGACCCGGAGCATCCTCAGCACCAGCGGCGGGAAGAGCCCCGCCTGCTCGAATCCGTCGCTGATGCTTGCGCCTTCCGCGATCCGCTCCGCCGCGGTTCGGGCCGCCTCTTCCACCACCCGGTTGCCGAGCAACCCCTCGCCGATCCGGATGCTCTGGAGCACGGATATCCCCGATGCGTACATGAGCGCGAAGTAGTTGATGAACCGGGCGAGGAGGAGCTTCTTGCGAAGGGGTCCGAGGATCCAGATCCGCAGGCGCAGCGCGTCCACCGTTCGTCGCAGGCGCGGACTCAGGCGTGCCGCAACGGCGAGGACGGCCGGGGGCACTCCCGCCACGGGCAGCAGGTACCACCATTCCTGAAAGAACTGCGATACCGCGATGAGGGCCCGGGCGTGCACCGGCAGCTCGTCGCCCATCGTCTCGATGAACGCGGCGAGTCGCGGAACGAGATAGAGCATCAGGAACACGATGACCGCGCCGATGACCACGGCAACGAGAGCCGGGGCCATGAGCGCCTTGCGGAACTGCATCGCCTGCTCGTCCTGCCAACGCAGGGTCGCGGTCAGCCGCTGGAGCACCGTGGGGAGCTGCCCGCTCGACTCGCCGGCCCGGATCAGGTTGACCATCATCGAATCGAATGCCTCGGGATGGCGCGCCATTGCCTCCGACAGGCCGGCACCAGCCTGGATCGCCTCGACCATTGCGGTGATCACCCCGCGGAGGTGGAACCCCTTGACCGAGTCGCGAAGGTCGGCGAGCGCCTCGGGGATGGGCACGTTCGCGGCGAGGAGCTGCTCGAGGTGGAAGCAGAAGTTGATGAGCTGGCCGCGGCGCACCGGGGGGTGCAGCGACCAGGTTCGGGTCGCGGGAGCACGTGTGCACGAGACGAGGTCCAGATCGAGCCGGCGAAGGCGGGCCTCGAGGTCGAGCTCGTTCGCGGCTTCCATCCGACCGCGTCGGATGCGGCCCCGCGCGTCCATCGCCCGGTAGCGCATGGAGATGAGGGCCACTACGCACCCCTTCGCGTCAGGGCCGGCAGGGACGAGGGTTCGAGCGGCCGGGGAGGCCCGGCCCGTTCCCGCGGTGATTGCCCGGCGGCTCCCGATCCGGGCCAGTCACGCTCCAGCCGGGGTTCCCGTACCCGGGCCGATCCCGACCCATCAGGCGCTGCCGCCCGGTCCTGCCGTGTACCGGGCCGTTCGCTCCGGATTCGTGTCACGTGCGTTCCGTCCGTCTCCGTGAGGCTGGAATTCTGCGGGCCGGCCGGGAGGCGGGAACAGGGCGCAATGGCGCGCCTTGAGCGGGAAATCGGGCCGACATTCGTAGGAATCGGGGCCGGGCCTTGCGGGCGACGCCGCCGGGTGCTGCGGTGATCGTCCGTTGCGGGGACCCCGCAACCGTCGGTGTTCTCCGCCAGGACCGGGAGCCGAAGCGTCGCCATCGCGGGGATCGGCGGTCGTTTTGTCGATGCCCCGATGAAAGGGGCCGCAAGCCTGGTGTCGCCTGGAGACGCAACCCGGCCGGCCCACGACGGCGAGCCGGACTTTCGGGAGCGCGATGGAGCCGCCACGCGGGGAGGCCGTCTCGTCACGGAACGCGGCCCGTTGCGTTCTCGCGCGGCGAGTCGCGGGTGAGATCGACGACCCGCGAGACCTCTTCGATCGTCGATGACCCGTCGGCGACGCGCCGCATCGCGTCGCGTGCGAGCGAGACGAAACCCTGCCGCTCCGCCGCTTCGAGCAGCTCGTGGGCGGGGCGCGCCGGGCCACCAGGGCGTCCAGCCCGGCATCGAACCGAAGGACCTCGGTGAGCGCGATCCGCCCCCGATAGCCCTGGTGGTCGCACCGGGAACAGCCGACCGGGAGAAAGGGTGCGAACGGACCCGGGCTCTCCTCCCCGGCACCTGCTCCGGCGCCTGCCCCCGCTCCCGCATCCCCCTCTCCCGGAGGGCGGTCGCGCGCCGCCCGTTCCGGGCCGGCCGGCGCCGCGGGCGTTCCCGCCGGTGAGGCGGCCGCCACCGGCTCCCGGCACGCGCGGCAGAGCCGGCGCACAAGGCGCTGGGCGACGATCCCGATGATGTTGCCGGCCAGCACGCCGGGGGCGACCCCGATGTCGAGGAGCCGCGGGATCGCGCCGACCGCGGAGTTCGTGTGCAGGGTCGAGTAGACCTGGTGGCCGGTCATCGCGGCCCGGAAGGCCATCGTCGCGGTGTCCGCGTCCCGGATCTCGCCGACCAGGATGATGTCCGGGTCCTGCCGCATGAGGCTCCTCACCCCGTTGGCGAAGTCGAGCTTGACCGCCTCGTTGACCGACGTCTGGCGGATCCGGCTCATCGGGTACTCGACCGGGTCTTCGAGGGTCATGATGTTGATCGCTTCGCGGTCGAGGTGGGCCAGGATCGAGTAGAGGGTGGTGGTCTTCCCGCTGCCCGTCGGTCCGGTGACCAGGATCACGCCCTCCGGGCGTTCCATCATCCGGCGGAGCTCCGCGAGGGCGTGGGGAGACATCCCGAGCCCGTCCAGCGCCACGATCCCGCGGCTGCGGTCGAGCACGCGAAGCACGATGTTCTCGCCGTGCGCGGTGGGAAGCGAGGACACCCGGTAGTCGATGTCGTGGCCGGAGACGGAGAGGGTCATGCGGCCGTCCTGGGGGGCCCGCGTCTCCGCGATGTTCATGCCGCACAGGACCTTGAGGCGGACGGCGATGGCGGACCAGTAGCTGCGGTGAAGGCTTCGGACCTGGCGCAGCACGCCGTCGATCCGGTACCGCACTCGCAGGAACCCGGCTTCCGGCTCGAAGTGGATGTCGGAGGCTCCCCGCTTCACCGCGTCGGACAGCAGCACGTCGACGAGCCGGACGATCGGCTGGCTGTATTCGTCGGCGCTCGCCGGGAGGGCGCTCGGGTCGGCCTCGCCGGTCTCGATCTCATGCAGGATCCCGGGGACGGAAAGATCGTGGCGCCAGGCGCGTTCCAGGAATCGTTCGATGTCCGAGCGGCCGGCGAGGCGCGGGACGATCTCCACCTCGCCGTCGAACAGCGAGCGGAGGTGATCGAGCGCGATCACGTCGAAGGGATCGGCCATCGCGACGGTGAGCCGCCGCGGAGCGCCATCGTCCGGGCCGCGCTCCAGGGTCAGGCCGACGGCCAGGAACCGCCGGGCGACCGGCTCCGGAATCGCCGCCGCCGCGTCGGCCTCGGCCACCGTCCGGCCGAGGTCGACGCCTTCCACCCCGAGGGCGCCGCCGACCGCGTCGCGAATGATCGCCTCGGTGACGAACCCGAGCTTCGCGAGGACCTCCACGAACCGGGCGCCGGTGCTCGACTGCTCGGTGAGGGCGATCCGGGCCTGGTCCTCGCTGATGGCGCCCGTCTCGACGAGCAGGGTGCCGACGTGGTCGAGTCCGGCCATCTCGCCGGCGGGGCGGGCAGTGCCTCGCGCCGACGCGGTCGGTCGCATCTTCACGGGCGTCCCCCGGCCCGCCCCGCGAGCGCCGCGACCCGCTCCCGGACGGCGCGCACGTCGAAGGCGGGAGGCGACAGGGAGGCGAGATCGAGCGCGTCGCGGTAGTGGTCCAGGGCCAGGCGGGTCCGGGCGTGCCGGTCCGCGTTGACCGCGAGGTTGTACGCCGGGTCGGGGTTCGAGGGCGCGGCGCGGCGGGCGGCCCGATGGGCGTCCGCGGCCGCTTCCCACTTGCCCTGTCCGGCGAGGGCGTTCCCGAGCGCCACCTGGAGCCAGGCCGCTTCCGGTGCGAGCGATACCCGTCGCGCGAGCTCCCGTGCACGAGGGGCCGGGTCCTGGCCGCGGTCGAGCACGAACGACATCGTCCGCCCGATGTCGTGGTCCGGGTCGAGGGCGACCAGGCGCTGGTACCACACGCGGGCCTCCGCGCTGCGTCCTTCGCGGAGCGCCACTGCGGCGAGACCGGGAAGCGCATCGAGCGGCCGCGTGTCCAGGGCTCGGAGGTAGGCAGCCCGCGCAGTGCGGTGGTCGCCGCGCTCGAATGCTCCCCACGCCCGGCCGAGCAGTTCGTCCGCGGGGTTTGCGGCCCGCGCGCGATCGAATCGGAGCCGCCCCGGGTCGCCCGTTCCCGGCGGAGCCGGGCGCCGGGGGGCCGCGAACGGCGCGGTCCGGCCGCGGTCGTCGATGCCGGCGTCCGTCGTCGCCGGCTCGCCCGTGGTGGGCCACCAGCGGCGGTACTTTCCGAGGTCCCCGGCGAGATTCGGCTCCCGGACCACCGTCGGGCGCAGGAATACGATGAGCTCCGTCTTGTCCTGAACCCGGTCCCGATATCGGAATGCGGCCCCGATGCCCGGCAGCCGGGACAGGAGAGGGACTCCGATCGTGTCGTCGCGCGCCTCCTCCCGCATGAGCCCCCCGAGCACCGCGACCTCGCCGCTTCTGAGGCGCAGCACCGACTCGATCTCGCGGACCGCGACCTCCGGGATCCGGCTCTCCACGCCGGCCGCCGCCAGTTCCGGGTTCGGATCGACCACGAATCCGCTCTCCCGGGTGACGGTGGGACGGATCTTCAGGATGATCTCGTCGTCCGCGGCGACCGACGGGGTCACGAGCAGGATGAGGCCGACCGGGACCGTGTGCAGCTTGGTCCGGACGTTGCGCTCGACCAGGGTGTCGCTCCTCTCGGTCCGGACCTCGGAGGTGAAGAACACCCGGTTCTCGGCGATCTTGACGATCGCGGTCTGGTTGTTGAGGGCCATGACGAGCGGGGTGGAGAGGACCCGCACGTCCCCGAACTCGGAGAGGAGCCGGACCGTCACCGACAGGTCGGGGATGGAGAGTCCGACAAGGGGCGGGGAGGCGAGGCTCCCGCCGAGAAGACTCGACTCGATCGCGACGTCGCCGAAGACCCGGGAGAAGTCGACCCCGGCCCGGAAGCGGTCGTCGAGATCGACCTCCACGATCGTCGCCTCCACGAGCACCTGGCGGCGCGCGCTGGCGAGGATGCGATCGAGCAGCAGCGCCACCTCGCGATGGCCGGCGGCGCGCGCCCGTACTGCGATGAGGCTGGTCTCACGATGCGCGAACACGCTCGCGGGGCCGTCCGGAGCCTCGCCGAGCACTCCCCGCACCGACTCGACCAACGCATCCCAGAAGCGGTTCTCGGCCCGTGCCTTCACGTTCGCGGTCGAGCCGTTCTCCTCGCCGCCCGGCGCCTCGATCCCGCCTCCGACCCCGGTACCGACCTCGTTCACCGTTTCGGTCTCGCGGGCGAGGGGGACGTAGTCGATCGGGTAGGTGCGCAGCACGGGCTCGTCGCGGCGGGCGACGAGGGTGCCGTCCTCGATCTCGACGCGCAGGTCCGCGTGCCGGGAGATGCGTTCGATCAGGCCGGCGAGCGGCTCGTCGACCGCGTTCATGCTCACTCGCTCCTCGATCCCGGGGTCGATGTCCATGTCGACGCCGGCATCGCGGGCGAGGGCGAAGAGGAGCTCGCGGACGGGTACGTCCTCCACCGAGACGGACCAGGTCTCGACCGGCGGCCCGGGAGCGGGCCTCGGCACCGGGGGCGGGGTCTGCACCAGGGGCGGGATGGGGGCGGGCTCGCGATCCTCGGGGGCCGGAAGCAGCGTCGCGCAGCCCGCGGCGAGAAAGAGCGCCGCGATCGGGACCGAGAACGATGCGGGGAGCCGGCATCGGGCGGACCGGCGCCGGCCCCCCCGGCCCGCGCCCCCGGTGGACCCCCCGGTGTACTCCCGGGTGGACTCCCGGGTGGACTCCCGGGGGTTCCCGAGCGCCGTCGCGGTCGCGAGCGGGGTCCGGCCGGCGGTCCGGTCCGGCCGGGTTTCTTCCGCTCCGCGGCGTACCCGCGCGCCGGGCCTGGCCGGGCCCGTCCCCGGCGCCGGTCTCGTGTCGTCCCGCCCGATTGGTATCGAATTCGTGTTGCCCATGCCGCATCCGCCTTCGCGAAGCGGGAATTCTGCGAGCGGGCGGTCGGGCCGGAACAGGGGCGAACGGCGCGTCCTCGCCCGGAGATCGGGCCGCCGTTCGTAGGGATCGGGGCGGGCGAGCGTAGGCGTTGCGCTCCGGGTTCCCCACTCCGGGTGCAACGGGCCTGGGGCGCATGTCTCACCGGCCTCCTGTTGCGGATGCCGATCCGCTCGCGCTGGCGGGCCGTACTCCTGCAAGCCGCTTCGACCGCGCGCACGCGCCAGTGTCGAACTAGCCCGAAAAAATCACCGACTTCCTGCTGCGGCCGCCAATCCGCTCGTGGTAGCGGGCCGTACTCCCTCAAGCCGCTTCGACGTAGTGTCGGCTACGCCTTCAGCGTCTTTCGGTCCGTGCGGCCCACTACCACGGCATCTTGGCGCCCTCGCGACGAAAGTCGGTGATTTTTTCGGGCTAGTGTCGGCTACGCCTCGGCAGCGTGCACGCGCTCTTTCGGTCCGTTCGACCCGCTGCTGTCACATCTCGGGGCGTCTCCGCGCCCTCGCGACCAGCAATTCTCATTTTGCTCGTCGGGTCCCGCGGCAGGACCGGCACGAGCCCTTCGGGCCGTGTGGACAAGGCGTGGACAACGCGGGCGCGTTGCCCACCGCCTTGCCCACACTCTCGCGCCTCTCGCCCACAAGCTCCACAGGACCAACCACCAGTGATCCAGAGAAGGACAACCGGACAACCCTTGTGCTACAAAACCGGACAGCTCTATTTGTTGCCAACACTGCTGCCTCGCGACGTAGCCCGGTGAGATATGCGCGCTAGAATGGTGCGGCGGAGGTTCGGAGGGCCGGCAGGATCGCCCTCGGGGTCAGGGGGAGGACCGCGTGGAACTCGACTGGACGGCGCTCCTCGTATCGTTCGGGCTGCTCGGCGCGGCCGCGATCCTGGTCGTCCTCGAGGTCTTCGTGGTCTCGTTCGGGCTGCTGCTCATCGCGGCCGTCGCGTGCGCGGCCGGCTCGATCCGGTACGCCTTCGCCGCCCACGACGCGACGGGCTGGACGAGTGCGGTCCTCATCCCCGTCGGGGCGCTCTTCGCGGCGCGCTGGGGGCTCGCCCGGGTACGTGCTTCGCGCTCCGCGGTACCCAAGTCCGAGGTCGTCGCGGACGCCGGCTACCGGCACGTCGCCGAGCGGCTCGCGATCGGCCCCGGCTCCGAGGGGGTGCTCGTCACACCGGCCCGCCCGGTCGGCCGGGCCCGCTTCGCGGGCGGCGAGTGCGACGTGCAGGTGCACGGCCCGGTCCTCGAGGCGGGGGCCGAGGTCGTCGTCGAGCGCATCGACGGCCCGATCATCTTCGTGACCCAACCGCCGCCCTGATCGCGGCGTCATTCCCCGCGCGAGCCGCCCGGGGAGTCATTTCAGGAACCAAGGAGACCCGTCCGACATGATCATCGAGCTCATCGGCCTCGCGATCGGGGCGATCATCGTCCTCGTCATATTCGCGCTCATCTGGAACTCGTTCTGGCTCTGGTGGCAATCCATCCTCTCCAACGCCCCGGTGAGCCTGGTCCAGATCATCTTCATGCGTTTCCGCAAGGTGAACCCCGGCACCATCGTCACCGCGCGCATCACGGCCCGGAAGGCGGGGATCGAGGTCACCGCCGACGATCTCGAGGCGCACTATCTCGCGGGCGGCAACGTCGTGCGGGTGGTGCAGGCGATCATCTCCGCCAACAAGGCGAACATCGTGCTCACCTACGACCGCTGCTGCGCGATCGACCTCGCCGGCCGCGACGTCAAGGAGGCGGTGGACACTTCCGTCAACCCCAAGGTGATCGACGTGCCGTCCGGCACCATGGCGCGCAGCACCATCGACGCGATCGCGGGCGACGGGATCCAGCTCAGGGTGAAGGCGCGGGTCACGGTGCGGACCAACCTCGAGCGGCTGGTCGGCGGCGCCACCGAAGAGACGATCGTGGCCCGGGTCGGCGAGGGCATCGTGACCACCATCGGGTCGGCCGAGAACCATATGCGGGTCCTCGAGAACCCGGACCAGATCTCCAAGGTGGTGCTCGAGCGCGGACTCGACTCGGGGACCGCGTTCGAGATCCTGTCGATCGACATCGCGGACATCGACGTCGGGGACAACGTCGGGGCGCGGCTCAAGATCGACCAGGCCGAAGCCGAGAAGCAGGTGGCCCAGGCACAGGCGGAGCGCCAGCGGGCGCTGGCGGTGGCCCGGG
Source organism: Gammaproteobacteria bacterium (assembly GCA_965214795.1). Taxonomy (GTDB): domain Bacteria; phylum Pseudomonadota; class Gammaproteobacteria; order HK1; family HK1; genus JAJDXW01. The sequence goes on from OZ243976.1 coordinate 1,279,941, forward strand.
AGCAGGAGATGGTCGCCCTCGTTCAGGAGAACCAGGCCAAGGTGGTGCTCGCCGAGGCGGAGGTGCCGAAGGCGATCGCGGACGCGTTCCGGAGCGGCAACCTCGGCATCATGGACTACTACGGCATGCAGAACATCCAGGCCGACACGCGGATGCGGGCGAGCCTGGCCGGCGGAGAGCGGGGCGAGGAGGACGGGGGGCAGTCCGGCGCGTCGTCGCCGGGCGCCGACCCGCGCTGAGGAGTCGAGATGGCGGGTTCGCTGATGGAGCGCCTTCGGGCGCGGGTCGAGAAGCTGCAGGAGGAGCTGGAGCCGGAGGCGGGCTTCGATCGCCGGGCGTACGGCTACGACGACGATGTCGGCGGCGAGGACGCGACGTTCGAGGACATCGCCCCCGAGGAAGAGTCTCCGTGGCGCCGGCCGGGGAGCGGCCCGCCGGAGCCGGAGCCCCGTCCGGGTCCGACGGCCGGGAGCGAGGACGGGTCGGAAGCGGCTCCGCCGCGGGCGGCGCATGAACCTCGGCGAGCCGCGGCGCGCCGGGAAGCGTTCGATCCGTTCGCAGTCCGCCGCGGGCAGGCCGTATCCGGCCTCCGGCGGGACACCCCTTCGCCGCCGTCGCGGGCGGCGCGGGCGGCCGAGCGGTCCCCCGGCTCCCCGGCTGCCGGAGTTCGCCCCGCTTCGCGCGATGCCGAACGGACGGGCGCCCGCCGGACGACCCGCAGAACGACCCGCGGGCGCCTTCGGGCCCGCCTCCGCCAGCCCGAGTCGCTGCGCGACCTGTTCCTCCTCCGGGAGGTGATCGACCGGCCGGTCGCCCTCCGCCGGGGCCTCCGTCGCTGAGGCTCGCACACCCGGCTCTCCCCGGCGCCGGAAGGCCCAGGGCCGACGATGCGCACGTCAGCTGGTGGAGGTCGGGTCTCGACATGACCGCAATGCGGACAGGTCGAGGCCTGATTGCGCACGATCCTCACCTGGTTTGCCCCCGGGGCGAACCCGGGCGAACCCGGGGCGAACCCGGGCGAACCCGGGCGCAGAGGGAGACTCCGCGGGTACCGGTGCGCGGGCCGGATGCGGATGAGGATTGCCCTCTCCGACCACGATTTCGCCTGACGGGATGGGCACCTGAGGTTCGTACGCAATCGGGTGTCGATGAGGACCGGTGCGGCGAAATGGGGGGCGGTCGCGGGGCGGGCGGTCAGCCCCCGCGGCGGGCGGCGCGGGCGGCCTCGGTCGCGGCGGGGTCGAGGCGGCTGCCGCCGGTGATCACCACCGCATAGTCGTGCTCGGCCGTCTCGGCCGAGATGTAGCCGTCGAGCACGTCGTCGAGAACTTTAGCCGGGTCGCGTTCGAGCGGGTCCCCGTAGCCGCCGCCCGCCGGCCCCTTGCAGACGAAGCAATCCCCGGCCGCAACCGCCGTGTGGGGCACCTTGGAGGGAAGGCCCGCGCTCGAACCGTCCGCACGCTCCAGCACCAGAGAAGCGGGCCGGCCGTCGCCGCCGCCGCGGAAGCCCCACGGCCGGTAGCCGTGCCCCTCCCCCTCGACCGACCCGCCGCCGTCGTCGAGGTACTCGAACTCGCGCACCGACCCGAGGCCGCCCCGCCACCGTCCCGCCCCGCATACGTCTTCGCGCAGTTCGTAGCGGCGCACCCGCAACGGCAGGTGCGACTCGATGTCCTCGATGGGGTTGTTGCGGGTGTTGGCGTAGAGGGTGTCTACCGCGTCCATGCCGTCCATGCCGTGGCGCCCCCCGTAGGAGCCCTCGAAGATCTCCATGTGGACCCAGTGGGTCTCGCCGCGGAGCCCCGAGAACGCGATGACGTTGAGGTTGCCGACGCCGGCCGACACCTGCTCCGGCACCGCCCGCGCGAGCGCCTTCATCACCGTGTCGGCGAGCTGGTTGCCGGGGCAGAAGCGGGCGATGGTGGGGGCGGGGAACACGGGGTTCGCGAGGCAGCCGCGCGGCGCGACGATCCGGATCGGGCGAACGAGCCCGGAGTTGACCGGGACGTGCCCGTGCACCGCGGTGTCCAGGAGGACCGAGCGCACGGTGAGCCACACCGCGATGTCCACGGTCCCGACGAGCGGCATGTTGATGGGGCGGTCGGGCACCTGGTCGGCGGTGCCGGTGAGGTCCACCGTCATCTCGTCGCCCGTCACGGTGATCGCGGCGACGAGGGGAAGGTTCCGCTTCGCCGGGTCGTCGCTGTCGAGATAACCGTCGATGAACGTCGTCGCCCGCCAGGTCCCGTCGGGAAGGGCGGCGATGGCGGCGCGCATGAGCCGCTCCGCGTGATCCTTCGCCGCCTCGCCCGCCGCCTCCACCGTCTCGAGCCCGTAGCGCTCGTGCAGGGCGACGAAGCGCTCCGCCCCGATCCGGGCGGCGGCGATCTGGGCCTCCATGTCGCCCACCACGAGGTCGGAGGCACGGATGTTGTCGCGCAGGAGCTGCCAGACCGGCTCGATCTTGCGCCCGGCCTGGTAGACCTTGATCGACTTGAACTGGAGCCCCTCCGCGTAGGCGTCGATCGCGTCGACGATGCCGCAGCTCCCGGGGGTGAGCGCGCCGATGTCGAGGTGGTGGGCGGTGGTCACCGCGAAGCCGACGAGCCGTTCCCGGTGGAATGCGGGAACGATGAAGGCGACGTCCGGGCCGTGGCTCGCGCCCGCGTAGGCGTCGTTGTGCATGATGACGTCGCCCGGCCGGAGCTCGTCGCCGCGCTCGGCGAGCTGGCGGAGCATCCCTTGCACGTAGCCCGGGATGGGGCCCGACTGGAGAGGGGTGGACTGGGCGGACTCGGCGAGCCCCTGGCCGCCGGCGTCCACGAGCCCGGCCCCGAAGTCCTCCGATTCGCGGATGATCGACGAGTACGACATGCGCATGAGCTTGTGGCCCATCTCGGTCGCGATGTTCTCGAGCGCACCCTGGATGACGCTGACGGTCACCGGGTCCACCGGGCGGTTGGAGCCGCGGCCCCCGCCGCGACCGTTCCCGGCGTTCCCGCCGCTCTCGCCGGCGCCGTTCCCGGCGCCGCCGGCATCGCCGCTTGCGCGGTGGGCCATCGTCGGACGTTCGCTCATGGTGAATCCTCGATGCTGATGATGAGGTTGCCCGCCTCGTCCGCGCGGGCGGCACTCCCCGGAGGGATGACCGTCGTCGAGTCGCGCTGCAGCACCACCGCGGGGCCGGGGAAGGGCTCGCCGGCCGGCAGGCGGTCACGGAGGTAGAACGCGGTCTCGACTTCGGCGAGCCCGCCGCCCGTGGTGCGGAAGGTCCCGCGGCCGGCCCGGACCCGCGCCGCCGCGAGCGACTCGCCGCGGGACGCGGGCGGGGCGCCGATGGTGGGTGTGTGGCCCACTCCCACCACCCGGACGTTCACGATCTCGATGGGGCTCTCCTCGAAGACGTGTCCGTACTCCGCCCGGTGCTGCTCGTGGAAGCGGCGGAACAGTTCCTGCGCCTCAGCGGGGCCGATCTCGTCGGCCGGGAACGGCACCCGGAGCTCGTAGCCCTGTCCGACGTAGCGGAGATCGCCCGATCGTTCGAACCCCACCTCCGCCCGGTCGACGCCGTCGGCCCGGAACTGCCGCGCGATCCCCGACTCGACGGCCGCGAGGTCGTGGTTCAGGCGCGCGAGGTCGAGCCGGTCGCTCACCTGGAACTCGGTCTTGACCGCATCGTAGCGGAGCTCCGTCGTGAGGAGTCCGACCGCCGAGGTGATGCCGGGGTAGGGAGGGACGATGACCTCCGGGATCCCGATCCGGGCTGCCACCTCCACCGCGTGGAGCGGCCCCGCTCCGCCGAATGCGACGAGGGAGAAGTCGCGCGGGTCGACCCCCTTTTGCACCGTGCGCGAGCTGATCGCGTTCGCCATGTTCGCGTTGACGATCGCGAGCACCCCCTCCGCCGCCTCGCGCTCATCGAGGCCGAGCCGGCCCGCGAGCCGGCCGATGGCCGCCCCGGCGGCCGCCTCGTCGAGGGCCATCGCGCCGCCGAGGAAGTAGTCGCGATCGAGCCGGCCGAGCACCACGTTGGCGTCGGTGACGGTCGGCGCCGCTCCGCCGCGCCCGTAGGCGGCGGGGCCGGGCACCGCTCCCGCGCTCTCGGGGCCGACCCGGAATCCGCCCCCCTGATCGACCCGGGCGATCGACCCGCCGCCCGCCCCGATGGTGTGGATGTCGATCATCGAGACGAGCACCGGATACCCCGCGATCCAGGTGTCGCGGGCGGTCGCCTCGGCGAAGCGGCCTTCGTCGACGATGCCGATGTCGGCCGACGTGCCGCCCATGTCGAAGGTGATGAGCCTGCGCCGCCCGGAGAGCTCGCCCGACCACCGCCCGCCGAGAACCCCGGCCGCCGGACCGGAGAGCAGGGTGACGACGGGGCGCTCGGATACGGTCCGCACCGTCGCGACGCCGCCGTTCGAGCTCATCACGTGGAGCTCCGCCGAGACCCCCGCTTCCTCCATGCGGTCGCCAATCCGGCTCATGTAGTTGCGCATGCGCGGCCCGATGAACGCGTTCATCGCGGTGGTGGTGAACCGCTCGAACTCCCGGAACTGGGGCGACACCGCGGCGGAGGTGGTGACGAAGCACTCCGGGTGCTCCTCTCGCACGATGGCCGCCGCCCGCTCCTCGTGGGCGGGGTCGACCCAGGAGAAGAGGAAGCAGACCGCGATCGCCTCCACCCCTTCGTCCCGGAGCCGGCGCGCCGCGCGCCGCACCGCCTCCTCGTCGAGCGGGGTGAGGACCTCGCCCGCGGGCGGCGTGATGCGCTCGGGCACGGTGAGGCGGTGCCGGCGGCGGACGAAGGGTCGGTCCTGCCACGGGATCCGCTGCCGGATCGAGTAGTGTTGGGGCCGCTGGTGGCGCCCGATGTGGAGGATGTCGCGGTAGCCCTCGCTCGTGATCATCCCGGTGCGCGCGCCCTCGTGGGTGAGAACCGCGTTGGTCGCGATGGTGGTGCCGTGGAAGAGGTGCCCGACCTCGGCGGCGGCGATCGCCTCGCGCTCGCACAGCTCTCGCACCGCCTGGAGCATGCCGAGAGACGGATCGTCCGGGGTCGTCGGCACCTTGTGGATGCGGATGTCGCTGGTCTCGGTGTCGGCGAAGACGACGTCGGTGAACGTCCCGCCGATATCGACCCCGATGAACTTCATGGCTTGCCCCGCTTCCCGGCTTCGGGAGCCAAGCATAGCCCGAAAGAATCACCGACTTCCTGCTGCGGCCGCCTATCCGCTCGCGGTCGCGGGCCGTACTCCCGCAAGCCGCCTCGACGTCAGCGGACGCGACTATTTGAATTCGTTGGCTGCATTTGAATGAGCGAATCAGCCCTGGTCCCCGGCGACCGGGTCGTCGCCATTTTCCCCCCTACCGCGCATAATCCGGCCCCCGAGCCCCACGAGCCCCACGACATTCGAGGAAGCGAGGACCACTCCATGAACCCGATGGATTCCGCCCGCGGCCGCGCCGTCGTCGTGCAGCCGGACGAGGGACGTTCCTGGTGGCAGCCGATGCCCGCGAACGGCCACGCCGATCCGAAGCTCCTGCCGGCCGATACCGGCTTCGCCACCCTGTCGATGGGGTATCAGACGATCCCGCCCGGTGGGCGGGTGCGGCCCCATTCGCACGGCGAGCAGGCCGAACTCCAGATCTGCTTCCGAGGCCGTGGGAGGGTGGTCGCGGACGGGGAACCCCATTCCCTCGTCCCGGGGACCGCCTGCTTCCTCGGCCCGGACGTGAAGCACGAGATCGTGAACGAGAGCGCCGGCGAAGACCTCGTCATGCTGTGGCTGATCTCGCCGGCCGGCATCGAGGAATTCTTCGGTGCGATAGGCCGTAAACGCGCCCCCGGGGAGCCCGCCCCCGCTCCGTTCGAGCGTCCGTCGGACGTGGTCGCCCTCGAGCGCGACCTCGGCATGAACGACACGACCGCCGGCGGGCAATAGCCGGGAGGCGCGCGAGCGGAGGCGCTTGGGGAGCCGCGTCTCCCGTCATCCAATACTTGATCAAGAACGATCCCATGGCCGTCCGGATCGATTGCTTCGGAGGCGGCAGCGGACTTCGCGCTGGTGCGGAGTTTCCCGCGCCGCCGGTCGGTCGATCAGCCGTCGCCATCGTGCAAGGCCCCGGCAATGGCGGCAAGAAACGGCTCCGCAAACTCCTTCAGCTTGACCGCGCCGACGCCGTTGACTTCGGCGAAGTCCTCGGCGGTGCGGGGAAGTCGCCGCGCCATGTCGATGAGCGACCGGTCGGAAAAGACAACAAAGGCCGGCACGCCGCGTTCTTTGGCGAGTTGCAGGCGAACATTCTTGAGAATGCCGAGGAGCGCCGTCTGATCGCCGGTCAGGGGCTCATCGGGCACCGCGTCGCGCGGCCTCTGCCTTACGGCGGGCGTCCTCGCGACCGTGTCTTCCCGGTACCGGAAGACCCCGTCGCCCCGCAGCAGGGCGCGGCCCTTGTCGGTGATGGCGAGCCCGCCGTAGCCCGCGATGTCGAGCCGCAGGATCCCGGTGGCCACCATCTGCCGGATGAGGGACTGCCACTCCGCCTTCTTGCGCGCCGCGCCGGCGCCGAAGGTGGGCAGCCGGTCGTGGCCGACCCGGGTGATCTTCTCCGTTTCCGTTCCGCGCAGGATGTCGATGACGTGCGCCGCGCCAAACCGTTCGCCCGACCGGTAGACCGCCGACAGGACCTTCCGGGCGTCCTCGGTGCCGTCGATGCGATCCGCCGGATCGAGACACACATCGCAGTTTCCGCAGGCTTCCGCCCGCTCGCCGAAGTAGTCGAGCAGGGCGGCCCGGCGGCAAGCCGGGGCCTCGCAGTACCCGAGCAGCGCGTCGAGCCGCTTGTGCTCGCGCCGCTTTCGCTCCTCGCCCGCGTCTTCGTCCTCGATGAACACGCGGCGCATGCGGATGTCGGCGAGACCGTAGAGCATGAGGGCTTCCGCCGGGGCGCCGTCACGGCCGGCCCGGCCGATCTCCTGGTAGTAGGATTCGATGCTGCCCGGCAGGTCGGTGTGGAAGACGAACCGCACGTCGGCCTTGTCGACCCCCATGCCGAAGGCGATGGTGGCGACGATGACGACGCCGGGCTCGGTCATGAAGAGGTTCTGATGGGCTTCCCGGCGGGCCTTGTCCATTCCCGCGTGGTAGGCGAGCGCCCGCACCCCGTCCGCAGCCAGCAGGGCGGCGGTCTCCTCCGTCTTCTTCCGCGACAGGCAGTAGACGATGCCGCTCTCGCCCCGGTGGCGGGCGATGAAGTTTCGGAGCTGGCGCTTCCAGTCCCGCTTCATCTCCACCGACAGCTTGATGTTGGGACGGTCGAACCCGAGCACGATGCTCTCCACCTCGCCCCCGAAGAGGCGCTGGGCGATGTCCTCGCGGGTGATGGCATCGGCGGTTGCCGTCAGCGCGGCGATGGGGACCTGCGGGAAGAGGTCCCGCAGCCGGCAGAGGTCTTCGTATTCCGGGCGGAAGGACGGCCCCCACTGGGAGATGCAATGGGCCTCATCGACGGCGAACAGCTTCACCGGAAGACCGGCCAGCGCGGCCAGCATCCGCTCCGTCATCAACCGTTCCGGCGCCATGTAGAGAAGCCGGGTCCGGCCGGCCGCGGCGCGACGCCAGGCGGCGACGTTGTCGGCGCGGCCGCGTGAGGAGTTGATGCTGTCCGCGGCAACGCCGGCGAGACGAAGGGCTGAGACCTGGTCCTGCATCAGGGCGACCAGCGGGGACACGACGACCGTCAGCCCGTCGAGAGCCAGGGCGGGCACCTGAAAGCACAATGACTTTCCCGACCCCGTCGGCATCACGGTGAGCACGTTTCGGCCCGCGAGCAGCGCCCCGATCGCGGCTTCCTGACCGGGCCGGAACGCGCCGAACCCGAAAACGTCCTTGAGGATCCGTAGCGGTGCGGCCATCATTCCATTATCGGCGGATCGCCGGGCAGAAGAAGCCGACCCAGTCGAGAAAAATCGGATCGACCGGCCGCCCGTGGCCTTTGCCTGCTCCCGGCATCCGCCTGAAGCGGCTGCCGGGGCGGCCGAAGGCGCCGGGATGGGGGACCTCGGGCTGGCGCCGGAGCCCCCTCCTCATTCCGACACGATAGTAGAAACGCGGACGGGCGTTCCGGCGCCGAGGACCAGGGACGTGCGGCCGTCAATCGGCAGCGATGGAGTATGCAACCAAGGATGGGGACGGAGGAGCGGTGGGCGAAATAGGGGCTTGCCCCAGAGGCTTATGCAACCTTGATATACCGGCATCGCTTGACGTATCATTTCGAACAATTTGTACGTCTCAGGAGGGTCCCGCCGTGCAGACCAAGCTCACGTTGAGGCTCGACGACCAGCTCGTACGGGACGCCAAGCAGTACGCTCGGCGGGCCGGCAAGTCCCTCTCGCAGATGGTGGCCGAGTACTTCTCCGCAGTGACTGCGCCGGAGGCGGTTCCTTGCGAGCTGACGCCTGTCGTTTCGAGGCTGAAGGGGTCTCTCGCGGGGTCGAAGGTGGACTTGGGCGACTATCGAGCGTACCTCGAAGATAAACATCCATGAAGGTGATGTTCGACACCAACGTGATCCTGGATGTCCTCCTGGAACGACAGCCTTTCGCCGAACCCGCGGCGATGCTGCTCGCCCGCGCGGAACGCGGCGAGATCCAGGGGTTCGTCTGCGCTACGACCGCGACCACGATCTTCTACTTGGCGTGCAAGGTGCTCGGACGCTCCCATGCCCGCCGGCAGATTGCCGATCTGCTTTCGATTCTGGACGTCGCCCCGGTCAATCGTGCGGTGCTGGAGCGAGCGGTTCGAATAGAGATCGACGATTTCGAGGATGCCGTCATCGCCGAGGCCGCACGGCAGGTGGAAGCCCAGGTCATCGTCACCCGCAACGAGCGCGATTTCGCGAGGTCTCCGGTTTCCGTCCACTCCCCGATCTCCCTGTCCGGTCTTCTCGCGGCGACCTCACCGCAGCGGGATTGATCGGGGCCGGCGAGCGCCCGCCCAGGATGGCCGCGGCGCGCCGCGGCGGGTGCCGGAGCCCCGAGCGGCTGGTAGGCTTCGCGTCCGATCCCCGCGTCGCGGAACGCCCCGCCGCATGGTCACGAGGTACGAATGAACGCCGATCGAATCCGCCGCCACGTCGAGGCGCTCTGGGACGATTCCATCGTGCCGGAGCTCGTCGAGTACATCCGCATCCCCAACAAGTCGCCGCACTTCGACCCGGAGTGGGCGGAGCACGGCTACATGGAGGCCGCGGTCGAGCACATGGTGCGCTGGTGCGAGGCGAACGCGCCGGAGGGGATGCAGCTCGAGGTGGTGCGGCTCCCCGGGCGCACCCCCCTCATCTTCATCGAGGTCCCGGGGGAGGGCGCCGGTTGCCTCCTCCTCTACGGTCACCTCGACAAGCAGCCCGAGATGAGCGGCTGGCGGGACGGCCTCGGGCCCTGGACGCCGAAGGTCGAGGGCGACCGGCTCTACGGGCGCGGGGGTGCGGACGACGGCTACGCGATCTACGGCTCGCTCGCGGCCCTCGGGGCGTTGCACGAGCAGGGGGTGCCGCACGCGCGCTGCGTGGTGATCATCGAGGCCTGCGAGGAGAGCGGCAGTTACGACCTGCCCCACTACATCGAGGCGCTTCGCCCCCGCATCGGAACCCCGAGCCTCGTCGTCTGCCTCGACTCGGGGTGCGGCGACTATGAACGGCTCTGGTGCACGACCTCCCTCCGCGGTCTCGCGGGCGGGACCCTCGGCGTCGAGATGCTGGAGGAAGGCGTCCACTCCGGGGACGCTGGCGGCATCGTGCCCTCGACGTTCCGCATCCTTCGCCGGCTGCTCTCGCGGATCGAGGACGAGCGCGACGGGCGGATCCTCGTCGATTCCCTGCACGCGCAGATCCCGCCCGCGCGGCGGGCACAGGCCGAGGAGGCGGCGGCGGTCCTCGGTCGCCGCGTCCACGAGCGGTTCCCCTTCGTGGACGGGGCCGGGCCGGCGACCACCGAGCCGGTCGAGCTGGTGCTGAGCCGCACCTGGCGCCCGGCCCTCGAGATCACCGGCGCCGCGGGCCTTCCCGAGATCGGAAACGCGGGGAACGTCGCCCGCCCCCGCACCGACGTCAAGCTCTCCCTCCGCCTCCCGCCGACCTGCGACCCGGCGGCGGCGGCCGGGACGATGCGTGCGATCCTCGAGCGCGACCCGCCGCACGGGGCGCGGGTGCGGTTCTCCGCCGACCACGCCGCCCCCGGCTGGGAGGCGCCGCCGGTCGCCGCGTGGCTCGATCGGGCGGTGCGCCGCGCCTCCGCGACCTACTTCGGCCCCGAGGCGGTGTACATGGGCGAGGGTGGGACCATCCCCTTCATGGGGATGCTGGGCGAGCAGTTCCCTCACGCCCAGTTCCTCATCACCGGGGTGCTCGGCCCCGAATCGAACGCCCACGGCCCGAACGAGTTCCTGCACATCCCGACCGGGAAGCGGCTCACCTGCTGCGTCGCGGAGGTGATCGCGGCCCACCACGCGCGGGCGAACGGCGGGTAGCCGCCCTCCGTCCTCCGCCCTCCGCCCTCCGCCCTCCGATCGGAGGCGCAGGCGGGCGCGGCGGCGCGGCCGTAACCGCGGGGTCTTCCGCCCACCCGTCACCGCGACCGGTCACGCGTATCGCGGCCAGGTGTCGCTCAGGCGGTAGCCTCGCGGCCAGGGATCGTCCGGATCGACGGCGTGCTGGTGGGTGCCGGTCAGCCATGCCCGTCCCGCCAGCGAGGGTACGATCGCAGGACGGCCCCCGACCGTCGCTTCGCTCTCGATCCGGCACTCGAAGCGCGAATCGATCGGCGACACCCCCACGAACGGATCGCCTGGCGCGAGAATGCCCTTCGCATGGAGCACCGCGAGGCGCGCGGAGCAACCGGTCCCGCACGGCGATCGATCGATCTTTCCGGGCCGGATGGCGACCGCGTTCCGGCCGTGGGCGACGCCGTTCCGGTACTCGAGGGGCGCTGCGAACTGGCAGAACGAGAGGTGCGCCCACGCCGGCTGCTCCGGGTGCCGGAACCCGATCTGCTCGTCCGCCGCGCGGGTGATCCGCACCCCGGTCTCCGCGAGATCCCGCGCCTCGTCGGGGGCGAGCCGGAAACCGAGGGCGGGCGCGTCCACGATGACGAAGCTGTCGCCGCCGTAGGCGGTGTCCACCTCGAGGGTGCCGAAGCCTTCCACCTCGAGCGGGGCGGCGAGGCGGTCGGCGAAGGACGGGACGTTCCGGATCCGTACCTTTTCCACCTTGCCGCCCCGGCAGGATGCGACCGCCTCGATGAGTCCACCCGGCGCTTCCAGCACGAGGCGGGTCTCGGGCCCCTCCATCGGGAGGATCCCGGTCTCGAGCAGCACCGTCGCGACGCAGAGACTGTTGGAGCCGGACATCGGCGGCGTGTCGGCGGGCTCCATGACGATGAAACCCATCCGGGCGGCCGGGTTCACCGGCGGCACGAGCAGGTTCACGTGGCGGAAGACGCCGCCCCGCGGCTCGTTGAGCACCACGTCGCGCAGCCACCCGTCCTCCGCGATGAAGCGGCTTCGTTCCCAGAGCGTCGCTCCGGGGGGCGGCGCCACCCCGCCGACGATCACGTCTCCCACCTCCCCCTCGGCATGGCAGCTCACCACGTGGATCAGGTGACTCGCGCGCATGGATCCGGACCACCGTCAGGAGCAAATAGTCTGTCCGGTGTTGTAGCACTTCATCGTCGATTGCGCGACGACGCCAGCTCCGGCACGAGAAGACCCGGCGGCGGCGCGGGGCCTGGTCCGGAGCTCTTCAGCAGCTTGCTCCCGGTCATCGTGCCCTCGCCGGGGCCGTGGGCGCCGTCTTCCTCCGCCCCGCCTTCGAGCCGGCCGGCCAGCGTCACCACCCCGCGCTCCATCATTCCCCGCATCGGCTTGCGGCCAAGCTCGCCGGCAGGGACTTTCGAGGGCGCGAGCCTCGGGTTCGGTCCCGAATCCCGAAAATTCCCACAAAGGCCGTCGATATTCCGCAGGCGCCACGCTATTCTTGTTATCACATAACATCCAGAGTTCGAAAAGATGACACAGCACATTCCGGTGACCGTCCTGACCGGGTTTCTCGGCAGCGGCAAGACGACGTTGCTCAACCGGATCCTGACCGAACACCACGGTCAGCGCATCGCCGTCATCGAGAACGAGTTTGGCGAGATCGGCGTCGATCAGGACCTGGTGATCAATGCCGACGAAGAAATTTTCGAAATGAACAACGGCTGCATTTGCTGCACCGTCCGTGGCGACCTCATCCGCATCCTGGGCAATCTGGTCAAGCGCCGCGACAAGTTCGACCGGATCCTGGTGGAAACGACGGGTCTGGCCGATCCCGGCCCGGTCGCCCAGACCTTCTTCGTCGACGATGACACCCGCGACTCTTTCGACCTGGACGGGGTCATTACGCTGGTCGATGCGAAACATGCCGAGCTGCACCTGGGTGACAGCGAGGAAGCCACCTCGCAGATCGCCTTTGCCGACGTGATCCTCATCAACAAGGTCGACCTGGTCGACCCCGCCGCGGTCGATCTGCTGGAACGGCGACTGCGATCGATGAACGCCATGGCCCGGATCGAACGCGTGCAGATGGCGGACGCGCCGATGGAGCAAGTGCTGAATGTCGGCGGGTTCGACCTCGACCGAGCGCTGGAACTCAAGCCGAGCTTTCTCGAGCCGGAGTATCCCTTTGAATGGGGTGGCGTCCTGCGGATCGACGACAAGGCGGTCTTCCGGCTTCGGAATGGCCCCGACCCGACCATGTCCGCGGTGATCGAGCCGATGGAGGCCGCCACGCCCGAGGCGCTGATGGCGGCGGCGGAACGCGTCTACACTCGTTTCTCGGCGGAGGATCACTCGTTGCAGCCGGGCGACTCGATGACCCCGGGCGAGACGCTATGGACGCTGATGCTGACCGGCGCCGAACGGTACGACTATGCGGTCGAGGTACCGAAACCGGGTCTCTATGCGCTGTTCACCGAGCACCTGCCCGAGGAATTCGAGGCCGGGTTCTTCGATGCCGGCAGCGCCAGGATGACCGTCGCGGCCGAGCACGTCTTCAATCCGGAACACTCCCACGACGACACCGTGGGATCGGTCACGCTGGAATTCGAGGGCGAGGTCGACGCCGCCAAGCTCAGTGCCTGGTTAAGCCGGCTGCTGCAAACGCGAGGTCCGGACATCTTTCGCATGAAGGGCATCGTGGCGGTCGCGGGCGAGGCGCAGCGATTCGTGTTCCAAGGCGTGCACATGCTGTTCCAGGGCCAACCGGGTGACGCCTGGGGCGATGCCGAGCGGACCTGCCGGCTGGTCTTCATTGGCCGCAATCTGGATGAGACCACGCTGGACGCGGGCTTCCGCGGTTGCCAGGTGGTGTAGGGCTGGAGGGCTGGCGGCGATTGCCCCTCCGACCGATCAATGACGGGATACTCGTTCGATCGATGGGCGGTCGACGCGCCGTTGACAGGTGCCGCTGTCGACCGTAGCGGGCGCTACGCGGCATTTTCCGGTGGCGATGGGGCCGTGCGCATCGTTGCCTTGAGCGCCGCGGCGCCCAGCCTCCCGGTCTGGCGACTCACCCGGGGCGCGGTGCTGGCGCTGGCCGCCGATTGCGAGGAGGCTGCGTTTCTGTGCGGGACCGACGACGGTGCCGTCTTTCGGGTCCATGCCGAGGATGGGCCACGGCAACTGGCCGTGCTGGCGCGCGCATGGCCGGATCAACTGGTGACGCATCCGTGCGGCGTGCGGGTGATCGCCGACGGACCGGTTGTCCGGCTGCTGGACGGCGAGGGCCGGCCGAGCGGCGTCCTCGGGCCGCATCCCAGCACGGTCGCGGGGCTGGCCTTCGACGACGCGGGCCGGCGGTTGGCGGTCTCGCACTACAATGGCGTCACCATCTGGCAGTTGGACGGGCCGCGCCGAGCGCACTGCCTGTTTCACCGCGGGTCGCATCTCAAGCTCTGCTGGCGCCGTGACGGGCGGTACGTGGTGACGGCCACCCAGGAGAAGACGGTGCACGCCTGGGATCTCCGCATCGGCGACAACGCCAGCCTGGGCCAATGCTTCAACAAGGTCAAAGCGCTGGGCTGGAGCGCGGACGGGCGGTGGCTGCTTGCTTCCGGCAACGATACGGTGAGTGCGTGGCCATTTGCGGATTGCGCGGACGATGGGGACCGCGGGGACGGTAACCTGCCCGCTTCGGCGCCGCAGATGCTGGGGCGGTTCAGCGAGCAGTTCATCTCCCAGGTCAGCCCGCATCCCGGGCTGCCCCTGGCGGCCGCCGGCTACAACGATGGTGGGCTGGAGTTGGTCAGCCTGGCGGTTCGGGCGGCGCGGCACCCTCTGACCGAGATTCTCACCAACCCGGTGGCGGCCATGACGTGGTCCCCGGGCGGGGACCACTTGATCGGTGGCGACCAGAACCGGCAGCTGTTCGTCTGTCGCTTCGACTCCGAATGGCTTGCCGGTCTGGCCGGTGTGGCGTGATCGCCGTCAGACGACCGCCAGCGGGTTGCCCGGCGAGCCTGTGGCGCCCTTGATCGGCAGCGTCGAGAAGATGAACGCGAACTTGTAGACGCCATCGGCGGCCAGGTGGTCCAGACGCACATTCTCAAGAATGTGGATGCCGTTCCTGGTCAGGAAGATCTGGTGCACCGGGAAGGCCAGGTTCGGGTCCGGGTTCGGCACCGCCTCGATCGCCCAGCAGTCGGCGGCACCGACCGAAATGCCCTTGGCGGCCAGCCATTCCGCCGCTTCCACGCCGATCCCGGGCTCGCCCGAGTTGAAGCGGGCATTGTCCTTCATCCAGAGCTCTTCGCCCCAGCCGGTCCGCCACATCGCGGCGCACCCCTGGGTGACATCGGCTTCGGTCATGCCCTGGCGATTCAGGCAGGCCTTGAGGTCGGCGACGGTGATCTCATCGCCCGCGTCCAGCATGTGCCCCTTCAGGCCCATGACGTCGAACAGGATGCCGCGGCAGAAGAACGGCTTGACGTTTTCCATGCCCAGCTTCTGCAGGCCATAGGCACCGATCGTCGAGCCGGCGGCGGCGTCGCTGTTCTGCAGGTCGCGGGTCGTGAAGCCGTTGTAGAACACCTCGTTGTTCAGGTCGCCCGCCTCGCCGACGCGCGCGCCGATATGGGCGAGACCGTCGAACTGGGTGCCTACCTGTCCGATCTCGGTGGTCAGGATCTCGTCGTGCCAGATCACCTGGTTCTTGCCGAACGCGCCACCGGTCGGGGCGCCGGGGATGCGCAGCGCGAAGACGCGCTGGCCGAACAGCGGCATGCCGTATTCATAGACGCGGCCGAGGCTGTAGACCTTGCCCCGTTTGATCAGGCTGGTCGCGTCCAGCGCAACTTCCGGTGTCATGTGGTTGGTGGCGCCGGTCTGGTCACCTTCGCCCCAGCGCGAGGGCCACCATTTCTCGGCGATCGGCGTGCCTTCGATCCCGCCCTCGGCGGCGTGGGCGGGCTTGACCAGGTCCAGCTCGTGCATCACCCCGTCGCCGGCGGCGACGGCGGCAACCGCACCGGTCGCGACTGCGGCGGTCTTGATGAATCTGCGGCGCGACTCGGATGCCGGCACATCGTTGTCCTGAGCTTCCGTGGATTGGGTGTCGAGGCTTTCGTCGACGGGGGCGCCGCCGCCGCGCAGTTCTTCAGTCATCGCACTTACTCCTCATGGCGGATTCATGGGGTAGCTCCTGATGATACGATATCACATCTCATAGCCAGGATAGTCAACCCGGTCACCGCGACAGCGCTTCCGCAAGCGTCTCGGCATTGTGGCGTATCATGTCGAGATAGGTGGACGCTGGCCCGTCCGGCCCGGATAGCGCGTCGGAGTACAGCGTCCCGCCGATGGATGCGCCGGTTTCATCGGCGATCCGCTCAAGCAGGCGCTGGTCCGTGAACGACTCGACGAAGACGGCCTTGATCCCCTCTTCGCGAATCTGCCGGATCAGGGCGGCGACATCCGCGGCGGACGCATCGCTTTCGGTGCCCATAAGGGGTGCGACGAAGCGCAGGGCGTAGGCCTCGGCAAAGTACCCGAAGGCGTCATGGGCGGTGACAATGGTGCGCCGGTCCTCGGACAGCTCCGCGACCGTCTTGCGAATCTCGGCATCCAGAGCCTGGATTTCGGCCACGTAGGTCGCACGGTTCCCGTGGTAGGCCGATGCGTTGGCCGGATCGGTCCTGGCCAGTGCGGCAGTGATGTTGTCGACATAGATCACTGCGTTGGCGGGGTCGTGCCAGGCATGCGGGTCGAAGGCGCCGTGGTCGTGCCCGTCGCCGTGGTCGTCCTCGGCGGCGTGATCGTCCTTGTCGGCGTGGTCATCCTCTTCGGCGTGGTCGTCATCGTGGTGGTCGTCATCCTCGAGCCTGATTGGCTGGATCCCGTCGGTTGCCACCACGCGGACGCCGCCAAAGTCCGACGCCTCGACCAGCCGGTCCAGCCAGCCTTCGAACGCGAGGCCGTTGAACACGAGAATCTCGGCCTGGCTCACGGCTCGCGCATCGGCGGGACCAGGTTGGAAGACATGGGTGTCACCGTCGGCCCCCACCAGCGTCGTGACGGCAACCCGGTCACCGCCGATGCGCTTGACCATGTCTCCCAGTATGGAGAAGGTGGCGACCACCGGTATGGGGGCGTCGGCGGCCCATGCCGACGTTGGAGCGGCCAACGAAAGACCGAGGAACGCGGTTGACGAGATCAGCAGATTTCTGCGGCTGGTCACTGTGGTATCTCCTTTCAGGCATTGACACGACGACGAACGACTGGCGCGGCGAGGCTGCCCAACGGGCCGAAGGCAAGTGAGATCCCGTAGACGACACCTGCCGCGAGGATGACTGCCGGCCCTGACGGCAATCCGAAATGGTAGGAGGCGAGGAGACCGCAGACGCTCGAAGCGATGGCAATGATGACCGCGGCGAAGATCAGACCGCCGATGCTCGCCGCCCAGAAACGTGCGGCGGCGGCCGGAAGAATCATGATGCCGACCGCCATCAACGTGCCGAGCGCATGAAAGCCGCCGACAAGGTTCAGGACGACGAGCCCGAGGAAGGTGAGATGCGTCACGGCGCTCAAGCCGCTCACCGTGCGCAGGAACTGCGGGTCCGCGCACTCGAGAACCAGCGGGCGAAAGATGAACGCGAGCACGATCAGCGTGATGCTCGCGATGCTGCACAGCAGGACCAGCGCCGCGTCGTCGAGTGCGAGCACGGTGCCGAACAGCACGTGCATCAGGTCGACGTTGCTGCCGCGGGTGGACACGATCAGCACACCAAGCGCCAGCGAGATCAGGTAGAAGGCGGCAAGGCTCGCATCCTCGCGCAGCGCCGTGACGCGGGCGACGAAGCCCGAAAGCAATGCCACGGCCATGCCGGCGATCAGACCGCCCGCCGTCATGGCCCCGAGCGAGAACCCGGCGACGAGGAATCCGACCGCGGCGCCCGGCAGGATCGCATGCGCCATTGCATCCCCGGTCAGGCTCATCCGGCGCAACAGCAGAAAGACGCCCACGGGTGTCCCGCCCACCGAAATCGCGATGCAGCCCATCACGGCGCGGCGCATGAAGCCGAATTCGACAAATGGCTGAACCAAGGGCTCCCACATCAGGACGCGGGCCTCCCGCAGTCGTGGGGCGGGCCGGCGCAGGCCTCGCACATCTGGCGGGCCCGGAACTGGTTCGCGGCCGTCAGCACCTTCGCGGTGGGTCCGTGCGCCACGAGGTCGCGCGCCAGTATCAGCGTCTCGGGGAAATGCGCCCGGACGGCCTCCGCATCGTGCAGGACGGCGATCACCGTGCGTCCCTCTCCGTGCCACCGCCGCACCACACCCAGGAGATCGACCATCGTCTTGGCATCGATGGCCGTAAAGGGTTCGTCGAGCAGTACGAGTTGGGCGTCCTGAAGCAGGAGCCGCGCGAATAGCGCGCGCTGAAACTGCCCGCCCGACAGCGAGTGGATGGGTCGGCGCTCGAACCCGGTGAGCCCGACCGCCGAAATGGCCTCCTCGACCCGCGCACGATGCGCGGCACGCAGTCCGAAGAAGCCGCCGATCTCGCTCCACAGCCCCACCGCTACCAGATCGACGACCGTGATCGGGAACGACCGGTCGATGTCCGACTGCTGCGGCAGGTAGGCGACATCGCTCCGCGTGCAGGTTCCGAAGCGGACCTGCCCGGCAAGTGGACGCAGGACACCCGTCACCCCTTTCAGCAGCGTCGATTTACCCGCACCGTTGGGACCCACGACGGCGGTCAAGCTGCCGTCGGCGACCTCGCCGTCGAGTTGATGCACCGCCGGATGCCGGTCATAGCCCAAGGTCAGATTCTCGAATGCCAGCGCGTAGGTCATGGGGTCCCCGGTGCGGACGTCGCCCAGAAGAACATGGCCCAGAGCGACATCACAATCAGCATCGCCGCGGCGAGCCTCGGGCCGAGCCCGATGAGAAGCGTCCCGCGCACCGTGCTCCGCCGGGGTCTGTTGTTGCCTCGCCGTGTCACGCGCACCTCACGCCCGACCCCCCCTGGTCAACTGGTAAAATTGTTATAACATAACCATTATAGCCGACAGCTTTTCGTGTCGCGAATGCCCGATTGACCGCGCGTGGTCTGGAGAAAAAATCATTTTGATTCAGTCATATATATTAGAAATCGGTCGTGCTGCGCCGTGGCGGCGACCGTCTCGCCCCGGAAATCCGGCTCGGCTGGAACGTGATTGCTAGAATGGGATCGACGGGTCCGCGGCCGCACGGGCGGCGCGTTCCGCGCGTTCGCGACTCAGGCGCAAGAACCAGGGCAGGTCATCGCGCAGGCTGGTCTCGACCGCGGCGCGATCGAGGTCCGCGGTGATGAACAGCAGCCGCGAGCGGTCGACCGTGACTCCCGGCATCTGCTGTGGCGGCTGGAAGACGTGCTGAACCCCGTTGAGGATGACCGGCCCGTCCAGTCCTTCGATGCGGACCGCGCCCTTGGTGCGGTACATGACGTCGCCATTGGTCTGGGTACCGGCATTCAGCCAGCCATGCAGGGCGTCCCAATCGAGCGCATGGGCGAACTCGATCGCAAAGCCGTGCAGCCCGCTGTCGAGCTGATCGCTGTCGCGATAGTGCGGGGACGCCAGCCAGTTGCCGAGGTCGTGGTCCAGCAGACGGGTTTCCAAGCCGGCGCCAAGCAGGGTATGGGCCAGGATCGGCTGATCGGAGAGCACGTGGCCGGCAAAGGGGTTCAGACGCTGCAAGCGAGCATGGGTTTCGGGCGTGTCAAGCACCTCCGGGTCCAGGACGATGCGGTCCGCCAGGGCCAACTGTTTGCCGCCATGTTGCGCACCGACCAAGGGGTTGGTACCGCCGCCGGGCAGGATCGCGACAACGCTGTCCAGGCGGAAATACTCGGTCACCAGCGCGTTGTTCAGCAGCGTTTGCATCACCGGTGCCGGATCGGCATCAGGCAGCGTCTCGACCAGGACCTGGTCGAAGTCGATTTCGCCCTGGGTGCGACGGGCATAGAGCCGGCGCAGGCTGCTCACCAGCCCGGAGCGCGTGACGCAGCACAAGCATCCAATCGCGTGCGGCACCATCTGTCCGGCGACACGTTCGACCGCGGCCGCGGCGAATTCCGGTCCATCGACCTCGTTGCTGATCACCGCCCAACGGTTGCCGTCCCGTTCCAGCAGGCGTTCGATGGTCTCGGTTCCGGCGCGCCCGTCAACGCCGCACATGACGATGACGGGCGGTTTTTTCCGGGCCAGTTCCGGGATGAAACGCAACATCGTCAGCTCGGGCCGAGGTCAGTTCCGGTCCGGGGACCGGGCCACGCCCGGCCGCCAAAAAACGCCTTCGACCACCGTCCCGCCTCCGCCCACATCCTGACCTCCGCCGCGCGGCCAAGCGCGCCCCTCGTCGACGCCGCGTCCGCCTCCCGCGTCTCCAGCGCCGACCGCGCCCCCGATCATTTCCCGCTTTCGGGGTGGGCCGGCACCAGACCACGAACGCTCGGGCCGGATGACGGATCCCGGACCGACCATCGCCCTGTCGCGCCACGGCCGCGAGCCCTTCCGGCACCTGCCTCGGCCCAGCCACGCATCATGCTACATTGTAACATCAAGCGCTCACGCCAACGGCGACTCGTGCGACGCAGATGAGCCACAGACTCGACGGTGAGATTGCGCTGGACCTTGACGGGCTGAGCTACCGTGCCCCGAATGGCGCCGTGCTGCTGGACGCGGTCTCGCTGCATCTGCTCCGGGGCGAGATCCTCGCCGTCGTTGGCCTGAACGGCGCGGGCAAGAGCACGCTGATCCGGTTGTTGGCGGGTCTGATGGCGCCGTCGGCCGGGACGATCGAACTTGAGGGCCGGTCCTGTGCGACGCTCTCCAGCGCCGAGCGGGCCCGTCGGATCGCCTATGTGGGCCAGCACGACGATGCCGACGGACGGTTGCTGTTGCACCACTATGTCGCCCTGGGCACGCTGCCCCATCGCGCCTTGCTGTCCGCCGCCGAAGTCGACGACCGGGTCGACGACGCGCTGCATCGGGTGGGCTTGGCGGCGAATGCCGCGGCACGGCTGGATCAGTTGTCGGGCGGCGAGCGCCAGCGAGCCAGGTTCGCCCGCGCCATCTGCCAGGCGCCGAGCTTGTTGCTGCTGGACGAGCCGACGAACCATCTCGACCCCGCCGCCAAGGGCGCGCTGCTGTCCGCGGCCATGCGGCTGGGGATCACGGTGGTGACTGCCCTGCACGAGCTGACCCTGATCGAGGCCTTCGCCACCCACGTCGCGGTGCTGCGGCAGGGGCGATTGGCCGCCTATGGCCATCCCGCCGAGATCTTCACTCCCGACACGGTGCGGGAGATCTTCGGTGTTCACCTGTACCGCCTGGCACACCCGCACGAACAGCGCATCCTGCCATCGCTGGACATCGCGATCGGCGACCACGCCGGCTTCGCTCCCGACAATCGAACCTGAAAGGTATTCGACATGACCTACCGACCGATGATGCGCGCCTTCGCCGGCGTCGCCGCTGCCGTGATGTTCGGTTCCGCGCAGGCCGAGCCCGTCACGGTCGACAATTGCGGCACGCCGCTGACCTTCGACACGATGCCCGAACGCATGGTCGTGCACGACATCAACATGTCCGAGATGGCCTTTGCACTGGGCCTGCAGGACAGGATGGTCGGCGTGACCGGCATCAGCGGCTGGTACAAGACCACGCCGGAATTCGATGAAACGCGAGGCTCGATCCCGGAGCTGGCGCCGAAGTACCCGACCATCGAGAACCTGGTCGCGGCAACGCCGGACCTGTTCTTCGCCGGCTGGTATTACGGCATGCGGCCGGGCGGCGACGTGACGCCCGAGACGCTGGCGCCACACGGGATCAAGACCCTGATCCTGACCGAGAGCTGTGTCCACCTGGACAAGTCCCGGCCCCCCGCGTCGCTGGATCTGCTGTACACGGATGTGAAACGCCTGGCCAGGATCTTCGGCAAGGACGCGGAAGCCGCCGCGCTTGTCGCCGGCTGGAAAGCCAGGGTGGCCGGGATCAAGGCCGCGGTGGGCGACGTTTCCGGCACGCGGGTGTTCCTGTACGACTCGGGTGAGGACAAACCGTTCACCGCGGGCAAGTTCGCCATGCCGACCGCGATGATCGAAGCGCTGGGGGCCATCAACATCACCGCCGACATGGATACCAGTTGGGGGACCACCTCGTGGGAGGCGGTGGCCGCCGCAGACCCCGAGTTCCTGATCCTGCTGGACTACCAATCCGGCGGCGGCGCGGCCGATCTGCTCGCGCTCCTCGAGTCGCATCCGGTGATGAAGCACGCTACCGCGGTCAAGAACAAGGCCTATGTGGCACTCCGCTACGAAGAATTGACGCCGGGTCCGGCGAACATCGAAGCGATGGCCAAGATGGCCGAGGCCATGAAAGGCGTCTTGAACTGACCCGCCGGCAACCCCGCAATGCGGCTTGCCGGCGTCCTCGCGCTTGGCTTGGCGGGGGTATTCGGGCTGCTGCTGATCGCGGTGGCCGTCGGCTCGACCCAGCTCGGCGTCGCTCGGGTCGTCGGCGTGGTGCTGGCTGGTCCCGGCCCCGAACCGATCAGCCGGATCGTGTTCGATCTGCGACTGCCGCGCGCGCTGTTGGCGGTCATCGTCGGTGCCGGTCTCGGAATGGTCGGGGCCGTGCTGCAGACCCTGACCCGCAACGACCTGGCCGACCCGTTCCTGTTCGGGCTGTCGTCCGGCGCGGCGGCGGGCGCGGTGGTGGTGATCACGGTCACCGGCAACGTGCTCGGCTTCTGGACCCTGCCGGCGGCGGCGTTCGCCGGTGGTCTCATCGCCTCGCTGATCGTGCTCGGCTTGTTTGGCCGGTTGGCCCGGCAGGGGGCCAGCCAGATGGTGCTGGCCGGTCTGGCGGTCTCGTTCCTGTTCCTGTCGCTGACGTACTATCTGATCTTCGCCGGCGACCAGCGCGCGGCCCATTCCGTGCTGTTCTGGACGCTGGGCGGGCTGGGCCTGGCGAATTGGGAGGTGCTGCCCATTGCGGCGGCCGGGTTGGCGGCAATCGGCGCCCTCGTCGTGCTCGCTCATCGGTCCCTGGACGCGTTGCTGGCCGGCGACGACGCTGCGGTCACGTTGGGTGTGAACGTTACCCGCTTTCGGCAGTTGACTTTCCTGGTCTGCGCCTTTTCGACTGCCAGCTTCGTCGCGCTCAGCGGCGTGATCGGCTTTATCGGCTTGATGGTGCCCCACCTGGCGCGTGGTCTCGTCGGCCCGCTGCATGGCACGCTGATGCTGACCTCGGCCGTGATCGGCGCCGCCCTGCTGCTGGCCAGCGACATCGCTGCGCGCACGCTGCTGGCCCCGCAGGAATTGCCGATCGGCGTGCTGACCACCTCGATCGGCGCGGTGTTCGTGCTGTTCCTGGTGCGTCGGACGCCGTGACGGCAACCGGAGCAGCCGGCTTCGAGCGGGCAACCGGAGCGGGCAGCCGCATCCTGCGGGGACGACGAAATGCGCTCCGGAATGGTCTGCCGAACCGGCCCGGTCCACCCGTCGCCGGACAAAAGACGAGCCCCGCGGTCGCCGCTCAGGGAGCGCGGGAGGCCGAGTTTCGCGGTAGACTTCCGGGACAGCGGGCGCGGTTCCGAGCCCGGCCGAGCTTGCAGGGCGGGCGTCGTGGAGGAACGGAGGTGCAGTCATGGTGCGAAATGAGTTCCTCGTTGCGCTCGGAGATGCGCCGCCGAGGCGGCTCGTCGAGGCGTTTCAGGTCACCAATCGCCCGAGAGGTATACGAGATCGGATTGTTCAGAGCCCAAGTTCCCGCTCGGCCTCATCCGAATCAATCAGCCGACCGGGCTCGATGTCCTCCGGTCCCTCGTCCAACAAGCGCCGGCCTTCCTCGCTCAACTCCTCTTCTTCCTCCGGAACCGACATGAGGTACAGGAGGTAGGAGTCATCTCGGCCCGTCAGGAACTCCAGGTAGCGGGTTGCCGACTGAATCTCGGCGTCCGGCAGCCGTTCCGCGGTTCCCCCGCCCGCGTGCGGATGGACCCGCGGCGATGCATCTGGTCCGTGTTCCGGCGGGGGCGCCCGCGCGGGATGGACTCGCATCACTTCGCATCGCCGCGAGACTTGCCGCGACGATCACCCCGAAGTTATATTGCGGTATAACATGGGAGGGAAACACGTGCACACCACGAATCTGCGCAAGGTCGGAGGATCGGTGATGCTGGCCGTGCCCCCCGCGCTGCTCGACGTTCTGCAGCTCACGGCCGGCGCCAGAGTCGACATCGGCATCGAGGATGGTCGCCTGATCGTCGCACCAAAGACCCGTCCCAACTACTCGCTCGCCGAGCTCCTGGCCGAGTGCAACCCGACCGAGGCAACCGACGACGACGATCGCGCGTGGCTCGACGCCAAGCCGGTCGGCAACGAGCTGTTGTAGTGCAGCGGGGCGAAATCTGGCTCGTCAGCCTCGACCCAGCGGCCGGCCATGAACAACGCGGAACCCGACCGGTCCTGATCCTGTCCCCCGCTCCCTTCAACGAACTGACCGGGACTCCGGTCGTCCTCCCGATCACCACGAGAGGAAACTTCGCTCGCCGGCGCGGATTCGCGGTCTCGCTCGCCAATGCCGGGACCCGAACGCAGGGGGTGATCCGTTGCGATCAGCCGCGGACGCTCGATCTCGCGGCCCGCAACGGCAAACGCCTCGAAACCATCCCGGACCCGATCGTCGAAGAGGTCCTCGCTCGAGTCGCGACGATCCTGACATAGACTGCGACGAACCGGCCCGCACCACCTCCTCGCAGCCACCGCACTTTGCACCGGCCGATTGACGGCAACCGACGACGGCCCACCAGAACCCCTTCGCCGGAGACCACATACACCGGTTCGAAGATCTCCCGGATGCGGTCGTTCAACTCGGCCCTCGCTTCTCCCGCATCCACGTGGCGTTCCTCGCGCCGAATGATCTGACGGAGGTTCGCTTCCACGAGAAAGCGCATCGGAGCGCCCGGCCGGTCGTCGAGATAGGCGGACTCGGCGACGAATTTCCGGCGCGCCTCCTCGATGAAGCTGAGGTCGGCGGCTGGCCCGAGGATCGAGTAGCGCAACTACTCGGGCGGAAGGCCCTCGAGAGGGTCGTTGAAGGCGAGGGTGTGCAGGAAGATGGTGCGGGCGACATAGGCCGCGTAGGGCGGCAAGCCGCGGTGATGCTCGGCGTCGATCTCCTGGGCGAGGGCTTTCGTCTCCGTCCCGCCGGCGCCGGCAACATCGTTGGCGATGGCCGGCACGTAGGCGGTCTGGCCGAGGCGGGTCACGATCTCCTGGCGGATCGGCTCGTAGCCCGGATCGATATGGTGCAGGTGGACCGCAGTCGCGTCCGGGGGCCGGGTCTCCCGGAGATGGGCGATCGTGCGGGCGAGCAGCCGCAGCATGCCGCGCACCCGCTGGCGGCGATGCGGACGGAGCCCGTGGGGAGCAGGGAGGGGTCGACGAACTCCGAAAGGTTCGATACGCCCTTCAAGCCGCGCGCCGCGCGCCGCCGCGTCTGAACTGCGAGAACGTCCAGGTTACCCGAACGCCGCCGGTATGCGCGTCCGGAGTCGGGCAGGCCGGGTTCGCCGTTCACCCGTCCCCGAGCGATGCGCGCGGTGGACGCGATGAGCGGGACACGAGCTGTCCATCGTTCAGTCGTCCAGGGTCCGGAGCTCGCGGCGCATGATCTTGCCGGTGCTGGTCTTCGGCACGTCGGCCACGAACTGCACGGCGCGCGGCACCTTGTAGGCGGCGAGGTGCTCGCGGCAGTGGGCGACGATGCTCTCCTCGTTCGCCGTCTCGCCCGGCTTCAGCACCACGTAGGCCTTGGCGACCTCGCCCTTCATCTCATCCGGCTGCGGGCCGACCGCGACGAGGGCAACGGCCGGGTGCATGGCGATGACCCGCTCGAGCTCGGCGGGATACACGTTGAAGCCGGCGGTCAGGATCATGTCCTTCCGGCGATCGACGATCCAGAAGTACCCGTCCTCGTCCTCGCGCGCGAGGTCCCCGGAGTGCAGCCAGCCGTCGGGTTCGATGGTCTCCCGGGTCGCCGCCTCGTTGCCGTAGTACCCCTGCATGACGATGGGCCCCCGCACCATCAGCTCGCCGATCTCTCCCGTGGGCAAGGTCTTCGATGCGTCCTCGACGTCCGCGATCCGGCACTCGACGCGGGGCAGCTGGAGCCCGATCGAGCCGTGGCGGTTCTCCCCGTACCACGGGGTCGTGGTCCCCGGCCCCGCGATCTCGGTCATGCCCCAGAGCTCGATCAGGGGGCAGCCGGCGCGCCGCTCGAACTCCTCCATCTTGGCCGCCGGCATGGTCTGCCCGCCGACCGTGCAGCGGGTGAGGGAGGAGAGGTCGAAGTGGTCGAACTCCGGGTGAGCGAGCATGTACATGAACATGGTCGGCACCCCTTCGAACAGGGTCGCCCGGTGCTCCTCGATGGCCGACATGACCTCCGCCGCGTCGAACGAGGGGTGCAGCACCAGGGTCATTCCGTAGAGCAGGCTCGCGTTCATGACCACGTTGCCGTAGACGTGCGGGCAGGGAAGGGCGGTCACCACCGTGTCCCCGCTCGTGCGCACGTGCATGACCGCGGTCATCGCGGTGTTGACGATGACGTTCCGGTGGCTGTGCATCGCCCCCTTGGGATGCCCGGTGGTGCCGGAGGTGTAGCAGATGGTCGAGAGGGAGTCGGCGGGGACCGGGGCGGTCTGCATGTCCGGGCTTCCCCCGTCGAGGAGCTCGCCGAAGGCTCGCGCCCCCGCCGGCGGGGCGCCATCGCCGAAGAGGACGATCTCGCGAAGGCTTCCGCCTCCGTCTCCGCCGCGACCGTCCGCGCTTCCCGATTCGCCTCGGCGCAGCCCGAGCAGCGGCTCGCCCTTGTCGCGCGATGCGATGAGGACCTTGGCCCCGCAGTCGGCGACGACGAAGCCGACTTCCTCCGGGGTCAGCATCACGTTGATCGGGTTGGCGACGGCGCCCAGCTTGTGGATCGCGTAGTAGCTCACCACCCACTCCCAGGAGTTGAGGGCGTAGAGGGTGACCCGGTCCTCCGCCTCGACGCCGATGCCGCGGAGGCTGTTGGCGAGCCGGTTCGAAAGCTCGTTCAGCTCGTGGAAGCTGAGTCTCCGGCCGCCGACCACCAGCGCCGTCTTGTCACCGTACCGCCGGGCCGATGCGGGCAGCACCTCACCGAGTGTCTCCAGCATGCCTTCTACTCCGCGGTTGAATTTGCGATGCCGCAGCCCGCCAGCAAAGGGTGTGCACCCGAAATCGCGGAGCTCATCCTGCCATGCAAGGCCCTGTCGCCGATAACCGTCACCGCTCGGCTTTCCGTGATGTGACCGGCAAGGTCTCGTTTTGCCGTGAAAATACGCGCGGGAGGAATTCCTGAACGTCCATGTCGGCAAGATGCCCGCGCTCCCGGGAAGGCTGTCGTTGTGACGGAGGTGTTTTCATGTTTCGAGACGGTCTGGCCCCGGACGGAGAGTGTTTTGCAACAATCGCTTTGCAACAATCACTTGGCGTCCATGTACCTGACGGGCACCAGCCGATGGCCAATCAGGTCCACGGCCGCGCCGCACTGCTCCAGCGCGATGTACCCGAGCAATGGTTCGTACATCCCGTCTTCGGGCTCCACATCGATGAAAAGAACCTCGTTGTGGACCGATCTGAACCCCTCCACCGTGATCTTGACCGGTCCGCACACCGTCCCTTTGATGGACTGCTGGGTTGCCGTCTGCAACTCGATCACTTCTTCCGCCTCGAATGCTCCGAACTGTGCCTTCCACGCAGACGGCAACGTAAGGAGGCTTGCACCCGTATCGACAAGCGCGTCGAGCTTTTTGGTGAAACGAGGTTCGGCGGTGTTCCGGACATCCACCGTGGTGACGATTCTGCCCATCGTTCGCCTCCGTTCGGCTCCCCTGCAACGCCGTCTTCACCGATCCGGATGCGCTTCGAGCCTCTCAGGCGGCACCCGGCGGGGCGGTGAAGCAGGCCGGGAGGCGGTCGCCCGTCGCCGCGTCGAAGAGAAACCCTCGCTCGAGCGGGAAGCGAACCGCCACCTTGCGGTCGAAGTCGACGTCGTACTCCTTCGGCATCTTGATGGCGAGGCTCGCGTCGTCGCCGAGCGCCACCGTGACCAGGGTCACGTCGCCGGTCAGCTCGGCCGCGTAGACCGTGGCGTCGAAGAGCCCCGTCCCCGGATCGGCCACCTCCGCGTCCTCCGGCCGGAAGCCCATGACCGCCGCCGTTCCGTCCCGCACCCCCGCGCCCGTCCCGTCGGCCCCTTCGACCGGAACCCCGACCCCGCCCGCGCTCTCGAACCGGCCGTTCTCGATGCTGCCGCGGATGAAGTTCATCGGCGGCGAGCCCATGAAGCCGGCGACGAAGAGGTTCGCCGGGTCGTCGTACACCTCGCGCGGAGAGCCGATCTGCTGGAGGGCGCCTTCGTCCAGGATTGCGACCCGGTGGGCGAGGGTCATCGCCTCCACCTGGTCGTGGGTCACGTAGACCGTGGTCACCCCCAGCTCGTGCTGCATGTGCTTGAGCTCCGCGCGCATGTAGCCGCGGAGCTTCGCGTCGAGGTTCGAGAGGGGCTCGTCCATCAGGAACGCGGAGGGCCGGCGCACGATCGCCCGCGCGAGGGCGACCCGTTGCCGCTGCCCGCCGGAGAGCTGGCGCGGGTACCGCTCAAGGAGGTCTTCCATGTGGACCTGGGCCGCCGCGTCGCGCACCGCCGCCGCCCGCGCCTCGGGCTTGAGCCCCCGCACCTTGAGCGGGAAGCCGATGTTCTCGGCCACCGTCTTGTGGGGGTAGAGCGCGTAGGACTGGAACACCATCGCGATGTCGCGGTACTTCGGCAGCTCGTTCGTCACGTCCGTGTCGCCGAGGAGCACCTGCCCGGAGTCCGCCTCCTCGAGCCCCGCGATGATCCGGAGCGCCGTCGTCTTGCCGCACCCGGACGGCCCGAGCAGGACCAGGAACTCGCTCGGCTCGACGGCGAGGCTCAAGTCCTTCACCACGTGGTTCGAGCCGAACCACTTGTTGAGCCCCCGGATCGACAGCCGCCGGGCGCGGGAGCGCCCCTGCTCCCCGCCGTTTGCGGTCCCGTGGCCCGTGCCCGCGGCTGTCTCCGCGCCCGCGCCCACGCCGACCTCGCTCATCCCTTGACCGCTCCGAGCAGGATCCCCTTCGAGATGAAGCGCTGCAAGAGCAGTGCCATCGCGATGACGGGAATGATCATGATGATGATGACCACCGCCATCGTCCACCACAGGATGCCCTTCTCGCCGCCGTTCATGCCCGCGACGAGGATCGGCAGGGTCTGAGCCTTCGTGGTCGAGAGAAAGAGCGCCACCAGGTACTCGTTCCAGGAGAGGATCAGCACGAGCAGGGTGGTCGCCGCGAGTCCCGCCCTGGCGAGTGGAACGACGATCTCGAAGAAGGTCATGAAGCGCGAGGCGCCGTCGAGCTGCGCGCTCTCCTCGAGGTCGATGGGGATCGAGGCGAAGAAGTCGTGCATCAGCCAGACGACGATCGGCAGGTTGACGACGGTGTACGTGAGGATGATCGCGAGGTGCGTGTCGATCATGCCGACACGCTGGAACATCATGTAGATCGGCACTACCGCGACCACCGGCGGCAGGATGCGTTGCGAGATCATCCAGAACAGGATGTCGGCGTTTCCGGCACTGCGCGTGAAGTAGCGCCCCACCGACCGCGCGAGGAGGAGGAAGAGGGCGGCCGCGACGGCCGTCGCGAGCCAGAGGTCCACGCCGTGGACGCCGACCGCAACCGCGGCGAGGATCATGAGCGCGACGAAGACGAGTATGTTTCCGATCTTCGGCCTGTACTCGATCCGGGCCAGGGCATAGGCGGCCATGCTGCCGACGAGCACGCAGAGCGCCGTCGAGCAGAAGGCGATGATGACCGAGTTCCGGTAAGGCGTGAACGTCTCGGCGAGGGGCGATTTCGCGCTGAAGTCGAGCAGGTCCGCCCAGGCGTGCAGGTTGGGGGTGAAGTCGACCCAGGGGAGGTACGACGGCCCCTCGAACACGTCGATGGGCAGCTTGAGCGAGGTGATGACGAGCCAGTAGAACGGGAACAGCACGAAGGCGGACCAGAGCGTGAGGAGCCCGTAGACGACGATCCGTCCTCCGGGAGACATCCGTCCGATGCGGCTCGGCTCGAACCAGCGCCGGAGGCCGGTTGCTCGCGCCGCGGCCGGCAGCGGGGCCTGGATTTCCGCCATCCCGGTCAGCTCCCCGTTCCGTGTCCGCCACCGGGTTGCGGCGGCCTGCCCCGAGTCCCGTTGCCGGCGGCGGCTCCGGGCCCGCCGCGGGCGGGGCACCTTCCCTCGCCGGCGCCGGCGCCGACCCCGAGGCCGGTCCGCCCGCCCGCCCGCGGTCGCTCGTCGCCCCGCGCCTTCGCCGCGTTCATCCTCACCGCCCCCGACCTCATCCGTGCACCGCGGCCCGCTTGCGGACCACCAGCATGAAGTAGGAGACGCAAAGGACCACCGTCACGAAGAGCAGCAAGTACGAGATCGCCGCCGACTGGGCCGGGTCCAGCGCGCGCCAGGCGAAGAACGAGTGCAGGGTCATCGACTCGGTCGCGATGCCCGGCCCGCCGCCCGTCATCATGTTCGGAAGGTCCACGAGCTTGAACCCCTCGATGACCCGGATCAGCATCACCGTGGCCGCTACCGGCACGATTTGCGGCCAGGTGATCTCGCGGAAGATCTGCCAGCTCCCCGCCCCGTCCACGTGTCCGGCCTCGACGAGGTCCCGCGGCACGTTCTCGAGGGCCGCGAGCAGGACCACGAAGATGAAGGGGATCCACTGCCAGGAGTCGCCTGCGATGATGAACGCCCGCGCCGTCCAGGGGTTCACCGCCCACGCGAAGTCGCCGAGGCCGAACCACTGCCAGACCGGAGCGAACGGGCCCTTGCCGGTGTCCGCCATCATCCGGAACGTGAAGCCGATTCCGATCGGGGTCACCATGAGCGGCAGGAAGAACACGACGCGGAAGAACGTTCGCCCGCGGATGGGCTGGGAGCAGAGCAACGCGAGCCCGAGCCCGATGAGGAACTGGAGCCCGCAGCCGACGACGACGTAGAAGAGGGTCACCCCGAGGGTGCCGAGCCGCGTGCCGCTGAAGAGGGTCGCGGCGAACATGAACGCGATCCCGAAGAGGACGCTCGCGGTGATGAGCCGGCCGATCGCCCCCACCACGCTGACCGGGCCGGTCCGCCCGCCGAAATACCGGATGAGCCACCACGCGAGGAGAACCGCGACGGTGACCGTGACGATCCACCCGAGGACGCTGACGCCTTCGATGGTTCCGAGGAAGTGCCACTGCTCCGAGCCGAAGAGCTGCTTCTCGTAGTTCCGGGTGCCGACGTACCGGATGCGGTAACCGCCGCCACGGAGCCTCACCCTCGACAGGGACAGGATGAAGGTCGCGATGAGGGGGAAGATGGAGAAGATGAGGATCATGACCACGGCGGGCATGACGAAGAGCGTGCGGGACTGGCGGTCGAACCACTCCGACCATCGCCCGCCGCGCGATGCCGCCGCGATCGACTCGGCGGCGGCCGGGTCCTCCCCCGGCCGCCGCCCGCCGATTGCGCCGTCCCGTGTCGCCACGATTTCCGGGGCCCCGGTCCCAGTGGTGGTGGGAGTCGTGGCGGGACGGGCTTCCCGCTAGTTGGTGATGCCGAGGGATGCGCGGTAGAGCGCGCCCTGGCGCTCGCGGCCGAAGTCCTCGGTGACCTCCTCCCAGCACTCGTGGATGTTGTCCATCGTCTCCTCGATCGAGATCTCGTCGGCGAGATACCGGGCGATCTCGCGGTCGAGACAGATCCCTTCATACTGCTGGGTGCCGGGGATGCGGAGGTCGGAAGCCATGTTCGGGCTGTTGAGGCTCTGCGCGATGGCTCCGAGGTAGTTCTCCGCCGACTCCTGCGAGAAGCCCGCGTCGACCCACGGCTGGATGTTCTCGAACTGCGAGATGCGGTACGGGTTGTAGCCCGTCCAGCCCTGGGTTACGTCGAAGTTCGACTGCTCCGGCGCGTTCATGTAGGACAGGAAGTCGTAGGCGGCCGCGATGACCTTCGGATCGGCCTTGGCGTTGACCGCGCCCGACCAGCCGCCGAACGCCGCGAACGGGGCGTGGTTGACGCCGTCGATCGCGTGCGGGCAGATCTCCGGCGTGCAATCGACGAGCTTGCCGCTCGCCCGGTCCACCACCCGGCGCGAGCCCGGCAGGATCTTCGAGGCGACGAGGCCGTCGATCTTCGACTGGGTGAGGTCGATCGAGAGCGGACCGATGTCGCCCCATTCGAGGAGGAGGGCGCAACGCCCCGAGAGCACGACGGGACGGGTGTCCGTCACGTCCAGGTTGAGTTCGTCGGGCGGGCCGTACTGGCCGGTTGCCTTGAGGATCCGGAGCGCCTCGGCGAAGCCCTCGTTGCGCACCAGCGGCTCCATCGTCTCGGTGTCGAAGAAGATGCCCTGGCCCGTTCCCTGGCTCTGCAGGAAGGCCCCCGCGACGGAGAGGATCAGCCAGAAGCTCTGCGCGTTGCGCTTCTTGAACAGGCAGGAACCGTAGTCGGGCTCGCCGTCGCCGTTCATGTCCTGGCCGTGGACCGCGGCCGCGACCTCGAGATACTCGTCCCAGGTGTCCGGCGGCTCGAGGCCGTTCTTCGCGAGCACGTCGGTGCGGTAGTACATCATGTGGAAGTCGCCGTCCACGGTGATGAGGTAGGTCTTGCCGTCGATCTTCTGGTTGAACTCCCGGAAGTAGGGGGCGATGTCGTCGAACTTGAGCCCCGGGTCGTTCGCCACGAAGTCGCTGAGATCGGCGAGCAGGTCGCTGTCCGCGAGCTCGACCGCCCAGCCCGACGCGAACACGCCGACATCGATCGAGTTCGTGCCCGTCGTCCAGTCGGTCAACAGCTTCTGGAAGAGGTCGGCGAACGGCACCGTCGCCACCTCGATGGTTGCGCCGGTCATCGCCTTGAACTCCTCGCCGCGCTGCACGAGCCGCCCGGCGATGACCGGCCCCGGCCGGGTGAGGATGTTGACGGTGACGCCCTCGTGCTTCATCTGGGCGTTCGCCGCGGGCGCCAGCACGGCCGCCGCGGTCAGGGCTGCGGCACCTGCGGCGGCCGCGGCGAGGGTTCGATGCTTTGTGAACATTTCGTTCCTCCGATGTGCGGGAAGGCGGCCCGCCAGAATACATCCTGCCCGACCGCCGCGAAACCGCGAGGATAAAGGAAGCGGGACCATTTCGCGCTACGGTTCCGGATGAGCCGCGGACTATCCCCCGCTGGCCGCTCATCCGCACCGGGTTGGCGGGGGAGCACCCTCGTTGGTGCCCTCGGAGGGTCCCGCGGGCCGCGTGGATGCAGCCGATCGGCCCGACCGCGCGCGGCGAGCGCCATCCCGGCCCCCGTTTCCATCCGGAACCGTAGCGTGGGATGACCCTGGGATGAGCCGCGAAGGTCCGCGGGCGGACATGGAACGCGGCGGAGCCGCGCGCCTCCGGAAGGGGAGGCGGGGTCGAGGTGCCGGTGGCCGTGCCTCCGGCCGGCCCGACCCGTGGCCACCGACCCGGCCTGCCGCGGCCCGGCGGCGCCTGCCGCGTGCACGTGGCCCGGAGACGAGGGGAGGCGCCCGCAGCCCGCGGGCGGGCGCCCGGCCTCGAACGACACGCCCCGCTCGCACACCAGGGTCCTCGCAGCCTGCGGGCGGGCGCCCGGCCTACGAGATCCTGGGGAGCACCTCGTTCTTGAGGAGGGCCATCGACTCGAACCACACGTCGTAGGGGTCCCATTCGTGCCCCATCGCGAGCAGGGTTCCGAACTCGCCGACCTCGCCGCGGAGATCGTTGATCTGCTGGGCGACCTCGTCCACGCTCCCCACGATGAACACGTTGTCGATGAGGTAGTCGATGGTGACGTCGGAGTCGGCCATGTCGGGGTCGTTCTTGAACAGCCCCATCATCCCGACCTTGGGGAGGAGCTTGAAGAAGTACCCCTCGAAGTCCCGGGCGAGGACGCCCTCGCGCGCGAGCTTCCTCGCCTTGGCCCCCGACTCCGCGACGAGAACCTCGCGCGCCACCCGCCACCCGCCGGGGTCGGGCTCGCGCCCCGCCTCGCGGGCGCCTTCCTCGATGGCGTCCCGGTGGGTCTTGAGGAGCACCGGCGGGACCAGATTGATGGACATCGGGATCCAGCCCCGGCTGGCCGCCATCTTGAGGGTGGACGACCGCGGCGACACCCCCGCGACCCCGATCGGCGGATGCGGCCGCTGGTAGGGCCGGACGTGGGCGCGAAGGCCGACGTCGTCCTGGGGTTCCGGGATGGTGAACCGGAACCCCTCGCTCTCGTAGACCCCGGGCTCCGGATCGGTCCAGAGCTTGAGGACCGTGTCGAGGGCCGCGCGCGTATAGGTCCGGTTGTCGATGGCCGCGTCGTCGCCCCAGTAGCCGAACACCTCCATGTCGCCGGGGAAGCTCCCCGTGCCGACCCCCCAGTTGAACCGGCCCTCGGCCATGTGGTCGAGCTGGGCGATCCGGTTGGCGAGGACGAAGGGGTTGTGGTTGGGCATGCAGCTCACCCCGGTTCCGAGACGGATCTGCCTGGTGAGCGGGATCGCCTGCGCGATGAGCAGTTCGGGCGAAGGAATGTTCTCCCACACCGCCGTGAAATGCTCACCGATCCAGGCTTCGGAGTACCCGAGCTCGTCGAGCTTGACGATCTGATCCAGGTCCGCCTTCAGGGTCTCGGTGAGGTTGGCCCCGGGCGGGTGCAGGGGCATCGTGAACAGACCAAGTTCCATTTCCGTCTTTCTCCTGTTCTGTCGCTCTCCAAGCATGGGGATCGAAACGAGGTCAGCGTAGCGGGGGCGGAGGCGCCCCACAAGCGCCGCCGCGCATGGCCCAGGACTTTCCCACGCTGGCCGATCATCCGCACCGGGTTGGCAGGAGCGCGGGCAGTTCTCGTTTTGGCGCCTGACTTCACCCCGAGCCGCAAGCCGTCTTCTCCTTGCGACCCGATCCGGGGCGGACCAATGGTCGTGCCGGTCCTGTGGCGGGACCCGACGAGCACAATGAGAATTGCCGCGGGAGCACCCTCATTTGTGCCCTCGGGGTGTTCCGCGGGCCGCGTGGATGCAGCCGATCGGCCCGATCGCGCGCGGCGAGCGCTATCCCGGCCCCTCGTTTCCATCCGGAACCGTAGTGTGGAACGACCCTGCGCATGGCCCCGAGGTGATTTCACGCTGCGGAGCGATCCCGGGCGGGCGGTGGCGGGAAGGTACGCAGTTGGGATCGGCTCGGCGTAGTCCGACTTGTGCGCTGCGGTGCTCGTGCGCCATCGGGTCACGCCCCGTTCATCCCGGTCTACTGCGTGAAAGGGCAGGGTCCGGGGCCCTGTCCGGAGGCGCGGCCCGGGGCACCGGCCAAGGCATCGACGGCCGCGGCGAGGGCGCCGAGGGTACCGTCGTTGCGGATGACGCGGTCCGCGCGGGCCTCCCGCTCCTCGTTGCCGAGCTGCGCGTCGATGCGGGCGCGGGCCGCTTCCGGCGAGAGACGGTTGCGGGCGACGAGGCGTTCGAGCGCCCGTTCGGGCGAGGTGCTCACCGTCCAGACCTCGTCGCACAGCGCGTCCCACCCGGCCTCGAACAGCACCGCCGCGTCGAGGACGATGAAGGGCGGGGGGGACGGCCGCGCCCGGACCTCGTCGATCTCGCGCCGCATCCGCTCGCGCATCGGGGGGTGGGTCAGGCGGTTGAGCTCGGCAAGCCGCTCCGGATCGCCGAAGACCAGCCGGCCGAGGCGAGAACGCACGATCTCTCCCGATCCGTCGAGGATCTCCGCCCCGAACGCGCCGACGACCGCCGCGCGGGCCTCCCCGCCCCGCATGAGGACCCGATGCCCCACCCGATCCGCGTCGACGACGTGCGCGCCGCGGGCGCGGAGCCGCTCCGATACCGTCGACTTGCCGGCCGCGATCCCCCCCGTGAGGCCGACGACGGGCACGGCCGGCGCGGGTCCCGCCCTCCCGGCCGATCCGGTTCCTTCCCTCCGTCTTTCCATCTTCCTCACTTCACCACCGGCGACGTGGACTCGCCGCGAGCCCTCGAGAACCTGCGCATCCAGCATCCATCCGGCCGAAGATGCGTGTCGGCCGGGTCTTCGTCGAGATCCGACACCATGGTACGGTCATTCACGCCCGCGCCCGCGCCCGCGCCCGCGGCCCGGGCCGAGCGGAAAGACGCTCCTCGCCAGGAACGTTTTTTGTCGCGGTCGGATGGCGTCGTCCGGTGTGGAGTTGCCGCCCTCGAGGTTGGTAGCGCCTCGGGGAGGCCGAAATCGGCACGTCGACAACGAAATGCTCTCCGGAACGGACCGCTGAACAGGTTCACGTCGTCCTTTGCCGGACAAAAGACGAGCCCTGCGTTCCCGGGGCTGATCGGTTCCCGGATGTCCCTGATGGCCATCGAACAGCGTAGCTCCTTGCTGCGGAATCTCTTTCCTCAGGTTGACGACGATTTCGGGCGAAGAGCCCCGCGATCGACTTAACTGATTGAATTCATTGGATACGGTCGAGAGAATAGATTCAGCCCTGCCTGCGCTCCCGGCCAGCAATTCTCATTTTGCCCGTCGGGTCCCGCGGCCGGACCGGCACGACCGTCGATCGGCCCCCCGATCTGCCCCGGATCGAGTCGCAAGGAGAAGACGGCTTGCGGCTCAGGGTGAAGTCGGGCGCCAAAGTGAGAACTGCTGGCTCCCGGCAACCTTCGTTGACACCGCACCGATGGTGCGCGATAAAGTGCTCCGTGCAGCGTGACGGCCGACCGCTGCCACATACCTGACACCCGCCTGGCCGATAAGGCGGCATTGTCGGGCCGAGTCTCAACTTTTACAGGAGGGGAACGATGGCGGATACAGCTCTCGGCACCCGCGATGCGCGAGGCGACTGGCGGCCGCCCTACCTCATCGAAAAGCCGATCTTCCTGACGTGGCCACTCAAGCCCGGAGCGGTCCTGAAGTTCTTCTTCGGATGGCCCGGTTATCTCTGGCCGTGGAACGCCTTCTTCTTCGTCTTCCCCCTGGTGTCCTGGCTCTACATGACGCCGACGCTCGCCAGCATGCAAACCTTCGAGCTGTGGTGGATCGCCATCATCTTCGCCCGCAACCTGGGTCTGACGGTGCTCCTCTTCGGTGCCTGGCACCTGTGGTTCTACGTCTTCAAGGTCCAGGGCACCCACACCAAGTACACCCTTCACCCGTTCGCCAGGAACAACAAGGTCTTCACGTTCAACCACCAGCTCGCGGACAATATCTTCTGGTGCCTCGCGAGCGGCGTGCCAATCTGGACCGCCTACGAGGTCGTCACTCTGTGGGCCTTCGCCAACGGCTACGTGCCGTTCATCGAGCTGCGCACGAGCCCGATCTGGTTCGTCGTCTTCATGCTCCTGATCCCGCTTGTCCGGGAGTTTCACTTCTACCTCGTGCATCGCCTGCTGCACTGGCGGCCGCTCTACGAGCTGGCCCACAAGGTGCATCACCGCAACGTCAACGTCGGCCCGTGGGCCGGCATGTCGATGCACCCGGTGGAGCACGTGCTTTACTTCTCCGGCGCCCTCCTGCACTGGATCGTTCCCTCGCATCCGCTGCACATGATGTTCCATCTGCAGCACGCCTCGCTCTCGGCCCCCCAGGGCCACCATGGGTTCGAGAGCTTCGGGCCCGAGGGCAAGTCCGTATCGTTCGGCGGCTACGGCCACTACCTTCACCACAAGTACTTCGAGTGCAACTACGGTGGCGGCGACGGTCTGTTGATCTGGGACGTTCTGTTCGGCACCTGGCATGACGGCTCCGACGAAGCCCATGAGCGCATGAAGCGGCGTCTGGCCCGACGCAGTTGGGCGGAGAAGGCGGCGGGCGCCGCATAGCTCGGTCCGCGTTTGCCGGTTGCCCCGGGCCCCTCTGCCGAACAGCCCGGGGAGCGGGAACCGTTCGTCTGGTTCGTCTGTGCTCGGGGAGCGCGACGCGACTGATCGGTTCCCGGATGTCCTTGACGGCCACCGGGCAGCGTAGCTCCTTGATGCGGAATCTCTTTCTTCGGTTGACGACGACTTCGGGCGAAGAGATCCGCGGTCGACGTGACTCTTTGAATTAATTGGACACGGCGGAGGGAATGGATTCAGCCCCGGGGAGCGGGAACGGTACGGACGCCCTGGCGTGGCGAACGACCACGCGGTTCACCGCTGAAACGAGAAGCGAGTGCGGATTGGTGCCGCCGGTGCGATACCGTGAGGCCCGTCGGGGCATTCCGTTGGCCCCGCGGCCGTCAGTGAGTGACGAGGAGCTCCGTCAACTCTTCGATCGTGGTCTCTTCCTTGCGGGCGACCTTGACCACTCGTCCGTGGGCCATCACCACGAAACGGTGACAGACCTGCGAAGCTTGATAGAGGTTGTGGGTTACGAAAACGCACGAGACCCCGCTTCCCGCGAGCTCGGTCATGAAGCCGAGCACCTTCTCCGTCTCCCGGACCGAAAGCGCGCTCGTCGGCTCGTCGAGCAGCAGCATGTCGTGCTTGAAGTGCACCGCGCGGGCGATGGCGACTGCCTGCTGCTGTCCGCCCGAAAGCTCTTCCACCATCAGCTCCGGCGAGGTGATGCCGGCGATGCGGACGTACTTGTCCAGGATCTCCATCGCGGTGTCACGCATCTCCTTCATGCGAAGGAAGCCCGCCCGGGTAACCAACTCTCGCCCGACGAAGATGTTGCGCATGATCGACATCGAGCCCACCAGCGCGATGTCTTGATAGATGGTCTCGATGCCCGCGGCCTCCGACGCCGTGCGGGAGTTGATGTTGATCGGGGTTCCGTGTCGCAGGAAGGACCCGGAGTCGGGCTGCACGACCCCCGACATGATCTTGATGAGGGTGGACTTGCCCGCGCCGTTGTCGCCGAGGAGACCGACCACCTCGTTGGGATGGATCTCGAAGTCGACGTCGATCAGTGCTTCCACGTGGCCATAGGATTTCGACACCCCCCTCACCGCGAAGATCGGTGCGCTCGCTTCGGCGCTGCCCGTATCTTCGACCGCTGCTTGAGCTTCCGCCATTTTCGCTTTCGCTCCTTCCCCGGTGCCGTCAGTACTTCTTTCGGGCGAGCTGGTTGAGCACGACCCCGAAGACGATGACGATGCCGATGAACATGTCGAGATAAAAGCCGGGCAGCTTCGCCAGGATGATCACGTCCTTGACCATCTGCAGGATGAAGGTCCCGACGACGATGCCGACGATCGCTCCGCGGCCGCCGGCGAGCGCCAAGCCTCCGATGACGCAAATCGCGATCGCTTCCAGCTCGAGAAAGAGCACGGGAGTCGACGTCGCGGAATTGATTCGCGTGGTGCTGATGATACCGGCGAACGTGGCGAGGCCGGAGCAGATGACGAAGGCGAGCAGCTTCGTTCGCACCACGTTGATGCCGACCGAAAACGCCGCGTCGCGGTTGCCTCCAGCGGCGAAAAAGTGGTTGCCGAGGCGATGCCGGTTCAGGAAGAGGTAGCAGACGACCGCGATCCCGATGAACCAGAGGAACTGCGCCTGCATGTACGCGCCGAGGCGACCGGTCAGCGCATCCTCGAAACCATCCGGCGGGAAGAAGCTGAGCGGGCGGTTGTTGGCGATGATGCGCGCCCCGGCACGCAGGATGAACAGCATGCCGAGCGTGGTTATGAAGGATGGTATGCCGAACCGGGTCGTGATGACCCCGTTGATCAACCCGATCGCCATCCCGGTACCCATGCCGGCGATAATGGCGAGGGCAAGCGGAACGTCGTTCACGTAGGCGAACACCATCACGTAGGGCGCGACGATGAAGACGGCGCCCACGGACAGGTCGAACTCGCCGCAGATCATCAGCAGGCCGACCCCGAGCGCCATGATCCCGAGCGGAGGGATCGCCCGCATCAGGATTCGAATATTGGCCGACTGCAGGAACCGGAAATCGTCCGGTATGCTCAGCGACACGATGACGCAGACGGCGAGGAACACGAGGAACACGAGGACGACGTTGCCGGCCGGATGGGCGCGAAACCGATCGAAGACGCTCGCGCCCGCGTAGCGATCCCGGGCCGTGTTTCTGCGTCCGAATTCCGCCATGCCGGGCCCTGATCAGCCGGACTGTCCGCCGACCCGTCGCGCGAACCAGGCGTTGACGATGACCGCGACAATCACGATCGCTCCGACGAACCCCTGCAGGTAGACGCCGGGGGCGCGCAGAAGGATGAGGAGGTTGTCGACGGTGAGGATGAGGGCGACCCCGAGACAGATGCCGAGCACCGTGCCCCGGCCCCCGAAGAGGTAAACGCCGCCGACGACGCAGGCGGCGATGGCCTGAAGCTCGAGCCCGGTGAGGGTCTGGGCGGGGATGATCGCGCCGACCCGGGTTGCCGAAATCGTTCCCGCGATTGCTGCGCCCACCGAACAGATGACGAACCCGACCCGTTTGACCCGGTTCACGTTGACGCCGACGGCGATCGCCGCCTCGCGGTTCCCGCCGACGGCAAGAAAATGATTGCCGAGTCGATGTCGGTTCAGGAAGACACAGGCGAGTACCGCGAAGAAGAGGAACCACAGGAATTGGACATACAATGGCCCCGCGATGTGGCCGGTGAGGATCGCCTCGAACGTCTCACCGGGATTGATCGTTACCTGCTCGGAAGACGACGACTTGGGGTCCGACGAAAAGAAGCGCACTACGCCACGCAGAAAGAACATCATTCCCAGCGTGGCGATGAAGGACGGAATCGCCAGCCGGGTCGTGATGACCCCGTTCGCGATTCCGACCAGGAGTCCGACAAGGAGGGCGAGCGGAATCGCCAACCAGAGGGGCCAACCCCATTCGTTGAGCGATACGCCCATCAGGTAGGGGGCAAGGGTGTAGACGCCGGCGACCGACAGATCGAATTCGCCGGCAATCATCAGGAGCCCGACGCCGAGAGCGAGTATCCCGAGAGTCGGTATGGTCTGGAACAGCACGCCGAGATTGCCGGGGGCGAGGAACCGGAAGTCGTCGGGCCTCGCGAGTCCGATGACGATGAGAGTGAGGAGGAAGGCTCCGTAGAGAAAGACGATGTTGGCGGCGGGGTATCGGCGGAAGCGCGTCCATGGTGTCTGGCGAACGTAGCGAGCCG
Organism: Gammaproteobacteria bacterium; assembly: GCA_965214795.1. Classification (GTDB taxonomy): domain Bacteria; phylum Pseudomonadota; class Gammaproteobacteria; order HK1; family HK1; genus JAJDXW01. The sequence goes on from OZ243976.1 coordinate 1,320,745, forward strand.
CGCCCGTGCCGCCGTTCGATTCCAGTGCGCTCATGTTCGTCGGGAATTCCCTGGCGGAGACCGGGCCCGCGCCTCCCCCGCGGCCGTCCGCAGGCGGACGGCCGCGGGGGAGGAATTCCGGTTCCCGATTCGGGCGGCGTGCGGAACCCTAGCGATAAGTCCCGGCGTGGTTGGTCGCCGCCTGCGCATTCGCCGCGTCGACGACACCGTTGCCCGTATCGACGTTTCCCGGCACCAGGTTGTAGCGGACCTGGTAGGCGATGAACATGACGGGGAGGAAGCCCTGCCAGAACGGCTGCTGGTCCATGGTTGCCGTCGTCAGTCCGGCGTTGATGTTCTCCATGATGCGCGGGTTGACGTCGAACCCGCCGTTGGGCAGGTCGTCGAGCCCCGCCTCCTCCGCGGCTTGGGGGAGCACCGAGGTCGGCACGTTGCCGAGCCCGATCGCGCAGTCGGTATCCGGGTTGGCCAGCAGGTACTCGGCGACGATGTTGAGGTTCTCCGCGACCTGGTCGCCGGTGCCGATCATCTCACTCGTGATGCCTGCCGCATCCAGCGCCTTCTTGACGCCCTCGTAGCGTTTGCCGGCGTAGATGAGATCGGGGAATTCGACCGGCGCGACGCAGTGATCGCCTTCCTTGAGGCCGTGGTCCCTGATCATCCTCGACCCGATGATGTAGCCGGAGGCGATGAAATCCTGGCCGACAAAGGCCTGGCGCGCGGTCGCCTCGTCGTCGATGTTCGAGGAGACGACGGCCAGCCCCGCCTCGCGGGCCTTCGCGATGACCTCGATCATCGCGTCCTTGACGGAGATCATCGGCACCACCCCGTCCTGCCGGTTGGCGATGGCGGTCTCGATGATGTTGATCTGGCGCTGCGGGTCGCCCTCGGCGTTCTGGATGTCGAGGTTGACGTCGAACTTCTCGGCCGCTTCCCTCGCGCCGTACATCAGCGGCTCGAAGAAGACGTTGCCCGGGCAGCAGTGGACGATGAGGGTCACGTCCACCTCGTCGTTGTCCAGCTTGGCCTGACCCGGTTGCGCTATCGACAATCCGAGGATCGCCGCTGCCAGTGCGACAGGAATCCGGTTTCGAGTCATGGTCTGATTTCCTCCCTTTGCTCTATGGCTGCCGGCTTCGCGGAACACCCGACCAAGGTGGCCGGATGTTCGTACAGGTTTCATCGTCACATAAGCCGTTCGGGTTGCATTCGCGGCATTCGCCGTCAGGCCGCTTCCTCCCATCGTTCGAGCCAGGGCCCGGTGCACGAATACTCGAAGCTGTCATCGGCGAGCCCTCGGTACGCCTGAACGTCGTCGAGCTGACCTTGCGACCACTCCGCCATGTCGAGACGGAAATCAGGGTCGTCGCCCTTCCGCATCGGCACCAATGGCCGTTCGTCGAATCCTGCCGGCTCGCCGGGGCGTTGCCAGCGAAGGTCGGCCGTCCACCGAATCCGGTCCGAGTAATTCTCGGTCGAGCGGTGCGGCATCATCGTGTTGTGAAACAGCACCGAGCCCACCTTCATCTCGCAGGTGACACGCGCGCCTTCAGGAAGGTCGGCTTCGTCGATGTAGACGTACCAGGACTTCGGATGCCCGACCATGCACTCCTTGCGATGGCGGAACACCTGCCCCGAGCGGTGCCCGCCACGGATCACCTCGAGCGTTCCGTTCTCCCGGCTCGCGTCGATGAACGGGATCCACGCCACCGGCTGGAGCGTCCGTTCCATTCCCGGGGTGAAATAGGCGGCGTCCTGGTGCCACGGGACGGTCATCAGCGGCGTATTCGGGGTCTTGGGCCGAATCACGCTGATCGGATGGCCGCAGATGTCGGGGCCGAGGAACCGTTCGACGATGTCGAGGAGCTTGTCCGATGACCACAGTCTCGCCAGCGCCGGCCGAACCTGCTCCCGATTGTGGACCAGCGCAGCGGCGCCCGGCCATTGCTCCTCGAGCTTCGTGAGGCGATGGAAAAAGTCCTCGTCCGCGCAAGTGTCCTCGATCTTGCCCGCCCGATGGAGCTTCCGGGCCCATTCGTCCACGACCTGCTGGAGCTCGCTCATGACCGGCTGGAGGTCGTCGTCGGTCAGGAGATCCTCCACGACGAGAAAGCCGTCGTCGAAGTACTGCTGAACCTGCTGGTCGGTGAGTGCCATGACGTTCCTCCCCCGAACCCGTCAGCGCAACCGGGCCCTCGATAGGCGCCCGAGACTGAACTGTCGACAATATAAGTCGACAATATAACAAGCGCAAATTTCGATTTCAACGCTGCCGATCCGACTCGCAGCGCACCGTTTTGCGAAGACGCAACTGCGGGCCGCGCTCCGAGCCGCGGCTGGCCTCGCTTCTTGTCCGGCGACGGGTGAACCGGGCCTGTTCAGCCGGCCATCGGGGAGCGCACCTCGTCGTCCGCGGGTCGATTCGCGCCTCATGGAGCGGCCCTCGACCGCACGGCCGGCCGATCCGCACCCGCGGCCGGCACTCGATCACGATGCAAAACGGTCCTGCGAGCCGCGGCAGCAGTTCTCATTTTGGCGCCTGACTTCACCCTGGGCCGCAAGCCGTCTTCTCCTTGCGACTCGATGCGGGGCGGATCGACGGTCGTGCCGGTCCGACCGCGGGACCCGACGGGCAAAATGAGAACTGCTGGAGCCGCGGAGAAGAATGTGGATCGCAGGGCCGGGCATGGGTTACCATGCCGGACGGGGTGATAGCATGGCCATTGCACGCAGGGACTACGGCCTGAACGGCGAGGAGACCCGGCGCGCCCGGGAGAGGGGCCTCGTCTCGGCGGAGTGGTACCGGACCCCGGTGCCGCGCGCGCGCCTCAAGGAGCTCATGAAGCGCCGCAACTTCCCCGCGCTTTGGCATCTCTTCCTCTGGTATGCGCTGATCGCGGGCTTCGGCGTCCTCACCTGGCTGACCTGGGGCACATGGTGGATGGTGCCCGCCTATCTCGCCTACTGCACGGTTCTCACGGGTTCTTCCGATCCGCGCTGGCACGAGTTCGGCCACGGCACGGCGACCGCCATCCCGTGGCTCAACGACGCCGTCTACAACTTCGCGTCGTTCTTCCTGCTGCGCGAGCCCACGGTGTGGCGCTGGAGCCACACGCGCCACCACACCGACACGATTATCGTCGGACGGGATCCGGAGATCGTGAACCCGCGGCCGCCGGACTTTCGCGCGCTGTTCCTCGCCGCCTTCAATCTCGCCGGAGGAATCAAGACCATCAAGCATGTGTTCATTCATGCGTTCGGCAAGAAGACCTTTCCGGAGGAGGACTTCGTGCCGGAGGCGGAGTGGGGGAGGGTGCATGCGGCCGCGCGCGCGTGGATCGCGATCTGGCTCGGCACCATCGCGCTCGCGCTCGCGACCGGCTCGGTGCTGCCGATCGCGTTCGTGCTGGTGCCGCCGTTTCTCGGACACTGGATCGTGCTGTTCTTCGGGATGACCCAGCACCTCGGCCTTGCCGAGGACGTGCTCGACCATCGCCTCTGTACCCGCACCATCTACATGAACCCGGTGCTGCGCTTCCTGTATCTGAACATGAACTATCACCTCGAGCACCACATGTATCCGCTGGTGCCCTACCATGCCCTTCCCAGGCTGCACGAGGAGGTCAAGGCGGACTGCCCCCCACCCTGCCCGAGCGTCTGGGCGGCGTATCGGGAGATCATTCCGGTCATGTTCAAGCAGCGTCGCGACCCGGAGACCTGGATCGAGAAGGAGTTGCCCCCGGCCCGCGCCGAAACGAAGGCGGCGGCCGTGGCGGGGTGAAACGGGGTCGGGGCTCGGCGGGCCGGCGCGGCGCCGCGCGGTCGCGGCGAATGGGCCCGGCGGCTCGGAGGGGAATGCGATGAGCGACTGGGTCAGGGCCTGTGCGGTCGACGACATCGAGTCCGAGGACGTGACCCGCTTCGATCACGCCGGGCGGACATTCGCAATCTACCGCAGCCCCGACAACGAGTTTTACGCAACCGACGGACACTGCACCCACGAGGAGACGCATCTCGCCGAGGGCCTGGTGATCGAAGACGTGATCGTGTGTCCGAAGCACAACGGCCGGTTCCACTACAAGACCGGCCGGGCGCTGGGTGCGCCGGTTCTCGACGATCTGGACGTCTATCCGGTCCGGGTCGAGAACGGCTCCGTCTACGTGGATATCGGCTGACCGGCGCCCCCACCAGGGCTCGTTTCCTGTCCGGCGACGGGTGAACCGGGCCTGTTCGGCAGGCCATCGGGGAGCGCAATTCGTCGTCCGCGTGTCGGTTCGCGCCTCACGAAGCCGCCCTCGAGCGTACGGCAGGTCGCTAAAGGAATGGTCCTGGCGCCCCCACCCCCATCGTTGCCGAACCCGCGCGACAATGCCATGCTCTCGGGTCCGCAACGACGCAATCGGGATGATCGGCATGCGCTTCGGGGTCTTCTACGAGCTGCAGCTCCCCAAGCCGTGGGGCGAAAGCGACGAGCACCGTCTGTTCAAGGAGGCGCTCGAGCAGGTGGTTCTCGCCGACCGGCTCGGATTCGATCATGCCTGGGAGGTCGAGCATCATTTCCTCGACGAGTACTCCCACTCGTCGGCCCCGGAGGTCTTTCTCGCGGCGGCGGCGGCTCGCACCTCGGGCATCCGGCTCGGGCACGGGATCCGCCAGGTGATCCCGAACTACAACCACCCCGCGCGCACCGCCGAGTGCGTGGCGACCCTGGACCTCCTGTCGGACGGACGGGTGGACCTCGGGATCGGGGAAGGGGCGACCCGGCTCGAGCTCGGGGCGTTCGGCATCCGGGCGAAGACCAAGCGGGCACGGTCCCTGGAGGCGGCCGAGCAGATCTGCAACATGATGGTGCTCACCCCCTACCCCGGCTTCGAGGGGGAGGGGTTCTCCATGCCGTGCCGCAACGTTCTGCCGAAACCCATCCAGCGCCCCCATCCCCCCATCTGGATGGCGTGCACGAACCGCGAGACCATCAAGGTCGCGGCGCGCAACGGGGTCGGGGCGCTCGCCTTCTCCTTCCTGGATCCCGACGAGGCTCGCAACTGGTCGAAGATCTACTACGACATCATCCGCAGCGACGAGTGCGTGCCGCTCGGACACGCCGTCAATCCGAACCTCGCCATGGTCTCCGCCTTCTCGCTGCACGAGGATCGCGCGGAGGCGATCCGGCGCGGCCAGGACCACTTCGAGTTCTTCCGTTACGCGCAACAGAAGCTCGTGGCGGAGGACTTCGTGCCCGGCTACAGCGACATGTGGAACGAGTTCAAGGAGAAGCGGGGCGATGCGTCCGACCGGCTCATCCAGGCCGCCCTCGCCCGGGCGGAGTTCGACGGGGCCGGGATCGGGACCCCCGCCGACATGGAGCGCCATCTCCGGGACTTTCAGGAGGCAGGGGTCGACCAGGTCATCTTCATGCAGCAGGCGGGGCGCAACAGCCACTCGAACATCTGCGAATCGCTGGAGCTGTTCGCCCGGACGGTGATGCCGAAGTTCCAGGCCGAAGCGCCCGGGCGCGAGGCGCGCAAGGTGGAATCGCTCCGCCCGCACCTCGAGGCCGCGATGGCCCGCAAACGGTTCATGCCGCCCATCGCCCGCGAGGACGTCCCGGTCGTCCCGGCGGCGGTGAAGGCGGCGACCTTCGACGCGCTCGCGACGGCGCGGCAGAGCGCCGCCGATTGAGCTCCGGCTGACCCCGGGTCCCGCCTTCCGGCATTGGAGGCGGTAGGCTGGCCCGGCCGATATCAACCGGCGCGCGGGGCGCTCTCCGGCGCCTTTCCCTCTCCGTCTACGCCCCGGCCGTGTGCATCGCGGTCGGGCACCAGGCCACCCTCATCCTGCTGCCCCTCTACGCCCTCGAGATCGGCGGCGGACCCGCCGCCGCCGCCGCGGTGCTCGGGATGCGGGGGATCGGCACCATGCTCGCCGACGTTCCGTCCGGCGTGGCGGTGACCCGCCTCGGGGACAAGATCACCATGGCGGCCGGGACGCTGACCGTCGCCCTGGCGTGCGCCGGATTCGCCTTCGCGGCCGATCCCTGGATGCTCGGCCTGCTCGCCCTCGTGCTCGGGGCGGGGTTCGGTGCGCTCATGCTGGGGAGGCTCAACTACGTCACCCGGCAGTGCCCGGCCGCCTACCGGGGGCGCGCGATCACGGCGCTTGCCGGCATCCAGCGGGTGGGGCTCTTCGTCGGCCCGGCGGCGGGCGGCCTCCTCGCCGAGGCGTTCGGGTTCGCGGCCGCCTTCGCTGCCGCGGCGGTCCTCGCCGTCGCCGGCCTGGTGTTCATCGGTGCCTTCGTCCGGCGCTCGCGGCCGGGTGCCCGTGGCGGCGCCCCGCCCCACCGCGCCGTCATCGCCCGGATCCTGCGCGACCACCGGCATGCATTCACCCGCGGCGGGCTCGCCTCCGTCGCAATGCAGTTCGTGCGCTCCGCCCGCCAGATCCTCATCCCCCTCTGGGGCGGGGCGATCGGGCTCGACGCCGCGAGCATCGGGCTTGTCTTCGGGCTCTCCTCCGCCCTCGACGCGGCGATGTTCTATCCGGCCGGCTGGCTGATGGACTCTCGCGGGCGCAAGTGGAGCCTCGTGCCTTCGCTCGTCCTCCTCGGGGCGAGCCTTGCCCTGATGCCGTTCGCCACCACCTTCCAGACCTATCTTGCGGTCGCGCTCCTCTCCGGCCTCGGGAACGGCGTCGGCACCGGGATCATCATGGCCCTCGGGGCGGACCTCTCGCCGCGCACGAACCGCGGAGAGTTCCTCGGGGTATGGCGCCTTCTCGGGGACGCGGGGCACGCGATCGGCCCTTTCTTCTTCAGCGCGGCGACCGGCTTCTTCGCCCTCGGCGCCACGCTCGGGCTCGCCGGCGCGGTCGGCTTCGCGGGGGCCGCCGTCGCCGCGTGGCTGGTGCCGGAGACCCTCCGCCGCCCGCCGCCCCCACCGCGAATCGGTTCCTCATGACTCGAGGCTCGGACCCGCCCGGATGCGGAGCACCACGAAGCGGGCCACCATCACCACCACGAGGAAGCTCCCCCAGAGCGCGGTTGCGAGGTGCTGGTTCGCGCCGAGGAGGTTCAGCCCCGACGAGATGACTTGCAGGATGACGAGGGCGAGCACCACCGAGACGGTGCGTCCGAACCCCCCGAAGGGGTCCACGCCGCCGAGAAAGCAGGCGAGCACGGTGATGAGAAGGTATGCCTCGCCGTGCCCGACCCGGACGGAGTTGAACCTCGTCAGCATCACCAGTCCCGCGACCGCGCACATGAGGCCCGAGAGGGTGTAGATGAGGGTGAGGATCCGCCGCGTATCGACTCCGGAATAGCGGGTCGCCTCGATGTTCGAGCCCACCATGTAGATCGAGAAGCCGAGCGGTGCCCGGCCCAGGAGCACGTGCCACCAGATCGCGCAGGCGGCGAAGACGAGGAAGGGGAGGGGGACGTGGAGGAAGGTGCCGTGGCCGAGGTCGCCGACAAAGGCGGGAAAGCCCGAGATGTCGCCTCCGCGGGTGAGGAACTCACCCACCCCGCGGAGGAAGATCATGAAGCTCAAGGAAACCAGGATGGGGTGGGCGCCGACATAGGCGACGATGATTCCCATCGCCCACCCGATGAGGGCGCCAACCGCGAGGGCGCCGGCGACCGCGAGCACGAACGCGGCGGCGCCGGCCTCCGGGCCGCCGAGCGACTGCAGGACCCAAGCGGCGCTCAGCCCGCAGATGTTGGCCGAGAAGGTCACCGCGAGGTTGAGCCCCCCGGAGAGGATGGGGACCAGCATCGCGAGGGTCAGGATCCCGAGCTCCGGCATCTGGAACGCCATCGACTGGAAGGTGGCGAGGGTGAGGAACCGGGGGGTCGTCCAGCCGAAGAGGAGGAGCACCGCGATGAGGAGAAGCCCGAGGCCGAGGTACTCGCCGCGGCCGGTCCGCAGGAGGGCGGCGAGGTCCAGGCCGCGTGCGGAGCCCGGCTCGCTCAAGCCCCGCTCCGCCGGACCCGGCCGAAGATCGCATCCCAGGAGACGTTCGTCGTCGTGATCGCGGCGAGGAGCACGACCCCGATCAGCATCTGGAACGCATAGGGCGAGATCCCGAGCAGGTTGAGCCCGTTCTGGGTGATCGCGATGAGGAGCACCCCGAGGATGACGCCGAGGATCGTTCCCCGGCCGCCGCCGAGGCGGGCGCCTCCGAGCACCACCGCCGCGAGCACGTCGAGCTCGCGGCCATAGAGCGCGTTCGGGACGACCTCCTGCACGTAGTGCGCCTGCATGAGCCCCGCCACGCCGGCGCAGATCCCGAGCCATCCGTAGGCGAGGAAGTGCATCGCGGCGATGTTGACCCCGATGCGGCGCGCGCCTTCGGGGTTGTCGCCGAGCGCGAAGAGCTGCCTCCCCACGTTGAGCCGGCGCAGCAGCCCCCAGGTCGCGATCACGGTGATCACGGTCGCGACCACCGGCAGGGTGATCTCCGCGAAGTCCCCGTTCGCGGTCTCGTACTCGAACAGGATCACGCGGTCGAGCCACCAGTCGGGGAGGTCGTAGATCGAGACACCGCGCGTGAAGAACATGAGGAACCCGAAGAACAGGTTGAAGGTGGCGATGGTCACCACGATCGAGATGATGCGGAAGTAGTGGATGAGCGCTGCGTTCAGTGCGCCGAGCAGGAAGCCGAAGGCCATCGCGAGGGCAATCCCCGATACCCAGCTCCCTCCGCCCAGAGACAGGACCACGAGCGCGGTGAGGTACTGCACGACCGAGGCGCCGACCGCGAACGAGATGTCGATTCCGCCCGCCACGAGCACGACGAGCAGCCCGGCCGCGAAGATGAGGTTGATGGCGCTGATGTTGAGAAGGTCGAACAGGTTGACGAGGGTGAGGAAGGTATCGGTGGCGAGGGCGAGCGACGCACCGATGACGAGGATGACGAGAACGAGCCATCCTTCCGTCGAAGCGGGCATCGGGAGCCGCCGCCGCGGCGGGCCGCCGGGGCGGTCGCGATCATGCTCGGGGCCGGGGCCGGGGCCGGGGACGCGGCCGGGGCCGTCCCCGCGCGGGAGCGCAGCGCGCTCAGCCATAGACCACCTCCTCCAGCGCCTCGAGGCTCGTCTCCCCCGGACGGTACTCGCCCGCGATGCGCCCGCCCCGCATGTGCAGGATGCGGTCCGCGTTGTGGTAGACCTCCGGCACTTCGTCGGAGATGAGGAGGATCGCCATTCCCCGCTCGGCGAGACCGCGGACGATCTCGAATATCGCGGCGCGGGCTCCCACGTCGACCCCCACCGTAGGTGAGTCGAGGATGAGCACCCGCGGGGTGGTGGCGAGCCACTTCGCGAGCACCACCCGCTGCTGGTTGCCGCCCGAGAGCGTCGTCACCGGATCGTCGGGGGTTCCGATCCGGATCGAGAGGTCCCGGACCCAGTCGCTCACGGTCTTCGCCTTGCGCCCGGCGTCGATGAACCACCGGAGCCGCCGCAGCCGGTCGAGCACGGTCACCGTCACGTTGTCCGCGATCGACTGCGCCTGCACGAGGCCGAGGGTCAGCCGATCTTCCGAGACGTATGCGATGCCGGCTTCGATCGCGTCGCGGTTGGAGCCGAGGGTGAGGCGGGTCCCGTCCAGCCGGACCTCGCCCGTGTGCGGGCGGGTCATCCCGAACAGGCTGAGGGCGAGTTCGGTCCGTCCGGCTCCGAGGAGCCCGGTGAGGCCCAGGATCTCGCCCCGGTGGAGCGAGCTCGACACGTTCTCGTACTCGCCGTGCCGGCCAAGCCCCCGCACCTCGAGCACCGTTTCCTCGCCGCTCCGATCCCGGGCATGCACCGTGGTGTCGAGAGCCCGGCCGGTCATCAGCTCCGCGAGCCGATGGTGGGTGATGTGGCCGGCTTCGAAGACGCCGACCCGCCGGCTGTCCCGGAGCACGGTGATCCGCTCGGCGATCTCGATGAGCTCGACGAGCCGATGGCTCACGAAGACGACCGCGATCCCGGCCGCGGAGAGCCGGCGCACCACCGCGAGGAGCGCCCGGGTCTCGGATTGGGTGAGCGAGGCGGTCGGCTCGTCCATGAACACGATCGACGCCTCCGCGACGAGCGCGCGGCAGATCGCCACCACCTGGCGGTTGGCGATGGACAGGGCCTGAACCGGCTGGTCGAGGTCGAGCTCGAAGCCGAGGCGCCCGAGCATCTCGCGTGCGGTCCGGCGCATCTCGTTCCGGCGTGAGGGCCGCGGCCAGAGACCGAGGTTGCGCTCGAAGGCGATGTTCTCGGCGACGCTCAAGTGCGGGAACAGGGCGAGGTCCTGCCAGATGACCTGCACCCCGAGGCGGCGCGCCATGCCGGGGGTGAGCCCTTCGTATCGTTCCCCGTCGAACTCGATGACCCCTCCGGGGTTCGGCTGATAGACGCCGCTTACGACCTTGATGAGGGTGCTCTTCCCGGAGCCGTTCTCCCCCGCGAGGCAGTGGATCTCTCCCCTTGCGACCTCGAAGTCGGCGTCGACGAGAGCATCGACCCCGCCGAAGTTCTTGGAGATGCCGGTGAGGCGCAGGGCGGGCGGACCGCCGGCCGGCGCCGCCCCCGGGTGAGCGGGGTTCATCTCGGGGGCGGCGGGGGCCGGGGTACGGTGGGCGAACTTCGCCTAGAGGCCCATCTCGGCCAGCCCGTCGACCGTGTCCTTGTTGAGAGCGACGAGTTGATCGACGATGATGTTCCTCGTCTCGAAGTCGGGGTCCACCTCGCCGAGACCTTCGATCATGGTCCCCTTCTCGACCGCCATTCCTTTCTTCAGGTGGTCGGCCATGGTGACGAAGACCCGCCCGGCCTCCATCGGGTTCCACATGAAGCCGCCGGTCAGCACGCCGTCGTGAACCAGGCGTCGCCCCTGCCCCGGCGAGAACGGCCCGAGGACGTGCACCTTCCCGGTCTTGCGGCGCTCCTGCACCGCCCGCCCGGCGCCGATCGGCCCCTGGCTCCCGAACGCGAGGAAGCCGCCGAGGTCGGGATGCGCGCGCATGAGGTCGAGGGCGGTGGCACGGGAATCGTCCACGCTCTCCGCGACGCCGAAGCGGTCCGCCACCTTGACCATCCCGGGGTGGTTCTCCGCGAGCCAGGCGATGGCCGCATCCGCCCACGCGTTGTGGAGCGGAACGGTCAGCGACCCGACGTAGACCGCGTACTTCCCTTCACCGCTCATCTTGTCGGCGAGCATCCTGGCGTGCGCCTCGCCGAAGCCGGTCGAGGAGGCGAGCTCGAAGTTCCAGTCGACGTTCTTCTGGTCGGGAGACTCGTGGGTGATCACCAGAATGCCCTGCTCGCGGGCGCGGGCGAGCACCGGCTCGAGCACCTCGGCGTCGTTCGGGACGACTCCGATCGCATCGACGCCCTGGGCGATGAGGTCCTCCACGGCGCGTACCTGGAGAGCCGGGTCCGCGCTCGTCGGACCGACCATCCACGCATCCCAGCCGAGCTCCTTCGCCCGGGCCTTGATTCCGACTTCCATGGCGTTGAACCAAGGGATCCCGCCGATCTTGACGACGACGCCCATGCGGGGCTCCGCGCCCGCGGGGGCGGATACGAGAGTCGCCGCGAAGGTCGCGGCGGCGGCCGCGGCAAGCGCCGCACGCCGGCTGATAGTACTGATCTTCAAGATTTTTCTCCCAGTTCGGGGTGATCGAAAGCGTCCGGTTGGACGGTATGGAAGTATGGGAACGCGCGCGAGGAGGGTCAAGGCTCGGATTCCGGCAGCTCCGGCACCCCCCCCCAATCTCGGACCCGGTCTCGGACCAGGTCCCGGAGCGCCAAGGTCCCGGCACGGCGGCCGGGCCGTGCTGCGCCTTCGGGCGGGACGACGCCCGAGTGGCACCCGAGTGGCACCCAGGCGGCACCCGGGCAGCACCCGGACGGCGCAGTCCGGGCGACCCGGGGCGTCCCCGAAGGAGCGCCCCGGGCCGCGTGTCGGAAGCAGTGGAGATGCGCGAACCCGGCCCGACCAAAATCACCGACTTCCCGCCGCAGCCGCCCATCCGCTCGCGGTCACGGGCCGTACTCCCGCAAGCCGCCCAAGTCGCTCCGGCCGCGCGCACGCGCCATTGTCGAACCAGTGTCGAGCTGGTGTCGGCTACGCCTTCGGCCGCGCGCACGCGCTCTTTCGGCCCGTGCGGCCCGTTCCTCCATGAGATCGTGGGGAGATCGTGGGGAGATCGTGGGGCATCCTGGCCCCCTCGCGACGAAAGCCGGTGATTTTCCGGGCGGGCTAGAGGTAGCTCTCCGCGTTCTCCGTGGTCACGAGCTCGGCCCCGGTATCGATCTCGTCCGGAAGCTCCTCGCCGGCAACGAGCTTCAGCACCGCCTCGACCCCCATGGCGCCCATGACGGCCGGACGCTGGGCGACGGAGGCGGCAAGCTCACCCTTGAGAATGCTCTCGGCGGCATTCGGATTGCCGTCGAATCCGACGATCATGACCTGGTCCAGCATCTTCGCGGTCCGGAGCGCTTCGATGGCCCCGAGCGCCATGTTGTCGTTCGAGGCGAAGATCGCTCGCAGATCGGGGTTGGCCGTCAGGATGTTCTCGGTGGCCGTCTGCGCCTTCCCCGCGTCCCAGTCGGCCGGTTGCTCCGCGACGAGATTCAGGCCGCAGTCGAGGAGCCCCTCGCGGCCGCCCTGCGCCCGGTGCTGGCCGGTGGTCGAGGTGACGATGCCCTGCAGCACGGCGACCTCGCTCCCGGCCTCGACGTTGTCGCAAATGTGCTGGGCGCCGATCCGGGCGGCGGGAACGTTGTCCGTCCCGATATAGGTCCCCGGCATGTCGGCGCGCTTGTCGATGAACACCACGTGGACGCCCCGTTCGCGCGCCTGCTCGAGCACGGGTACGAGCGCCGCAGTGTCCGCGGGCGCGATCGCGATGCCGACCACCCCCTTGGCGATCTGGTCCTCGACCATGGCGATCTGCCCGGCGACGTCGGTCTCCCCACCGGCCGGGGCGACGGCTGCGACGTCGATTCCGAGCTCCGCGCCCTTGTCCAGGGCGCCCTTGGTGACGGCGGCCCAGAACGGATTGGCGGATCCCGAATCGGACATGATGACCGCCACCTTGGTATCCGCCGCGGCTGTCCCGGCGAGCCCCATGGCAAGGCCGGCCGCGGCAAGGAGGCTCCTGTGCGTGTGTCGAATCATGATTGACTCCAGTTTCTCCTGTGAACTCCGTTGTTTTCCAATGAACGGGCCGCGGCGCCGGAGTTCGTGCGCCGCCGCCCGGTCCGGGTTACGGGGTGCTTCCCGCGCGGCGCCGGAGCACATCCACGAACACCGCGCCGACCACGATCGCCCCGATCAGGGTCTGTTGCCAGAAGGCGCTGACATCCATCAGGTTCAGTCCGTTCCGGAGCAGCCCCATGACGAGCACGCCCGCGAAGACCCCGAGGACCGTTCCGCGTCCGCCGAAGAAGCTCGCGCCACCGATGATCACGGCCGCGATCGCGTCCAGCTCGGCACCGATCCCGGCATTCGGAAATCCGGCCCCGGTTCGCCCGGCCATGAGGAGACCGGCGAGCCCCGCGAAGAAACCGGACATCGCGTAGACGATGAGGAGAATGCGGTCGACGTTGATGCCGCTCACCCGCGCCGCCTGCGGATTGCCCCCGACGGCGAAGATATGCCGGCCGATCGACACCTTGGTCAGGAACCAGGCGGTCCCCGCGTAGCACACCAGCAGGACCACCGCGCTCACCGGAATGGAGCCGAACTTGCCGAGAAAGGGTACGGGGATCTCGCCGGACCCGAGGAACCGGATGGTGTCGGAGACGCCGGAGACGGGCCGGCCGCCCGAGACGAGGTTGGTGACGCCGCGCAGCGTGTAGAGCGTCCCCAGGGTCATGATGAAGGGGTGCGGCAGGCGCAGCACGGTCAGGCCGAAGCCGTTGACCAGACCGCAGAGGACCCCGATTGCCGGGCCGACGAGGAGGGCGATGGGCCAGGGCCAGCCCGCGACGTCCGCCATCGCGAGGAGCATCGTCGACAAGGCCATGATCGAGCCGACGGAGAGATCGATCCCGGCGGTGAGGATGACGACGTAGAGCCCGAGGGCCAGCAGCGCATTCATCGCGACTTGGCGCAGGATGTTGGTCAGGTTCTGCGCCGACAGGAAGATGTCCGGCTGAAGCACGGTCAGGACGGCCGCCATCAGCAGCACCATGGCGAACACGCCGTATCTCTCGAGCGCCCTCAACCGGAGCCTCGCGGCCTCTTCCCTCGACCGAACGGCCATCGACTCAGACCCCGTCGTGCGCGAGGCCGGTGGTATGGCCCCGCGTCCCCATGATCCAGCCGATCACTTCGTTGCGATTGGTCTCCGCAATGGGCGCCTCCTCGAAATTGCGCCCGTGGAAGAGGGCCATGATCCGGTCGCAGACGAAGAAGACGTCGTCCATCCGATGGCTGACCAGCATGACGCTCGCGCCGTGGTCCTTCAGGCTCTTGATGAGACCGAGAACCTTGCCGACCTCCTTGATGGCGAGGGCGGCGGTCGGCTCGTCCATGATCACCACCCGGCCCTCGAAGGCGGTCGCGCGGGCGATCGCGACGGCCTGGGCCTGCCCCCCCGAAAGCTCTTCGACGCTCTGATCGACGGACTTGACGGTGATGTTGAGCCGGTCGAGGTGATCCATCGCCATCCGGCGCGACAGCTTCTCGTCCACGATCGTGAAGCCGAGGACCTTGCGTCCCGGTTCGCGGCCGAGGTAGATGTTCTCGTGAATGGGCAGGTTCCCGGCCAGCGCGAGGTCCTGGTACACCATCTCGATCCCGATGTTCTGCGCATCGCGCGGCGAATGCAGGACGACGGTCCGGGAATCGAAGACGATCTCTCCCTCGGTCGGGGGATGGAGACCGGACAGCACCTTCATCAGGGTCGACTTGCCCGCCCCGTTGTCCCCGACGATCCCCAGCACCTCGCCGGGAAAGAGCTGAAGGTCCACCCTGTCGAGGGCGGTGATCGCACCGAATCGCTTGGTGATTCCGCGCGCCTCGAGCAGCGGCGCACGCTGCCCGGCATCCACCGCACCGCTCATTGCCCCGCCCGACTCCCGCGCGGCGCGGCACCGGGCGGGCCGATGCACCGTCCCGGGTGCAACGAGCCGGGGTGTGGGCCGGCGCGGCGACGGACCCCGCTCCCGAGCGGAGTCGGATTCCGCAACGCTTCGACGATCCTGAAGCCCACCATTTCGTCCCCGGTACCCTTCCCGCGCCCGACCGGTGAACGGTAGCCATGCGGCTCCCGGCGTGTCAAACCTCGCATTCGTTGCCAGGGCCGGTTCGGTCGTTCAAGACGCCCGGGATCGGGGCGACCCGCACCCCCCGCCGGTCCTGCAACACGAAATCGGTCGGCTTCCTGTTATGATTCCGCGGCCCTCGAGTTGCCGGGATCCGGCCTCTCTCAGCCCGAAAAGTCACCGACTTTCGTCGCGAGGGGGCCAGGATGCCCCACGATCTCATGGAGGAACGGGCCGCCCGGACCGAGCACGCGCGGGCGCGCTGCCGAGGCGCAGTCGACACTGGCGCGGGCGCGCGGTCGAAGCGGCTTGCGGGAGTGCGTCCCGCGACCGCGAGCGGATGGGCGGCCGCCGCGGGAAGTCGGTGATTTTTCCGGGTTGGCGTTCGGCGGCGGCAACGGTGCCCCAACGATGCCCCAACGATGCCCCGGGGCGGGCCGGTGATCGGCGCCGCCGGCATCGGCCCTCCAGGAGGGCGGAAAAGAGGGGCGTGCTCCACACGACGGCCTTTTCACGGGAGATCGAGACGATGGCGATTCTGGGCGTGCACACCCTGGCCGTGGCGCCGGCCTGGACCCCGGCCGCGGCGCGCAGGTTCCTGCCGTGGCTCAAGGGATACGGCGTCGAGCTGATGGAGGTGCCGCTCCTCCGGCCGGACGAGATCGACGTCGCGGGAACCCGCGCGGTGGCGTCGGAGTTCGACATCCGGCTCGCCTGCTCGCTCGGCCTGCCCGCCGCGATCGATTCGACGGGAGACCCGGACTCCGCGATCGCCTTCCTGACGCGGGCGCTCGAGGTCGCCGCGCGCATCGACGCCGTCGCGTTGAGCGGAGTGACCTACGGCACGATCGGAAGGACCTCGGGCGCGCCCCCGACCGCGCGGGAGCGCGATGCCGTGGCGCGTATCGTGGAGGGCGCCGCGCGGGCGGCCCGGACGCGCGGCCTCCGGTTCGGGGTCGAGCCCTGCAACCGCTACGAGACCCATCTCCTCAACACGGTGGCGAGCGCGGTGGAGATCGTCGAGCGGGTCGGTGCGGAGAACGTGTTCGTGCATCCCGACAGCTACCACATGAACATCGAGGAAGTCGCGATGGCGCGCGGGATCGCGGATGCGGGCGAGCATCTCGGCTACGTCCACGCCTCGGAGGCCAACCGGGGGGTACCCGGACGGGGGACCCTCGACTGGGCGGGCCTGTGCCAGGGGCTCGCCGAGGCGAAGTTCGAGGGGCCGGTGGTGCTCGAGAGCTTCGTGCACCTCGACCCGGACATCGCGGCCGGGCTCGCGGTCTGGCGGCCGGTGGCGGAGCGGCCCGAGGAGGTCATCGACGTCGGCCTGCCGTTCCTGCGCGGGCACGCGGCGGCGGCGGGCCTCGCCCTGTAGCCCCCTCCCATCCGGCGATGGCCACGCCCGCGAAGCATTCCATGGCAGGGTTCGCGCCGGGGCAGGGTTCGCGCCGCCGGCCGCTCGATGCGGGCCGAGAGATGGCTGAATCGGCCCATTTCCGGATTCCTCGCCCGGATTGCGGCTCGGGCCCCCGATCGATCGCGGCATGGACGCGCCTGGAAACGGCGGGTTCCGTACCCGATGGCCTCGAGACGGCGGTGGGGCGGGTGCTCTCCGCGCTCCCGCCGGACGCCGCGCGGCGCGAGCGACGGTTCATCCTCGGCATCGCCGGGCCCCCCGCGGCCGGCAAGTCGACTCTCGCCACGGCGCTCCGCGAGGCGCTGAATGGAGGCCGGGGGCCGGGCGGCAAGGGCGAGACCGCGACCATCGCGGCCCTGGACGGCTACCACTACGACGACCGGGTGCTGCTCGTCCGGGGGCACCGGCCCCGCAAGGGCGCGCCCTTCACCTTCGACACCGCGGGCTACGCGGCGATGCTCGAACGCCTCGCGGCGCCCTCGCGCGAGGCGGTCGCCATTCCGGTATTCGATCGCGATCTCGAGCTCTCGCGGGCGGCGGCGGCCGTCGTCGAGCCCCACCACCGCATCGTGATCACGGAGGGGAACTACCTCCTCCTCGACGACGAGGGGTGGCGCCCCGTCCGTGATCGGCTCGACTTCTCCGTCTTCCTCGACGTGTCCGCGGAAGAGCTCCGGCGGCGGCTGATGGCCCGCTGGCTCGGCCACGGATACGGACCGGAAGACGCGAAGGAGAAGACGGAGGCCAACGATCTCGTCAACGCCCGGCTGGTAGTGGAGACGTCGGTCGAGCCGGACCTGCGTCTCCGCGCGTCGTCCGGCTACGCCCCCGCGGGGGAGCGGCAGGCCCGGTCGAGGGGGGCAAGCTGCGCGAGTTCGCGCCGGAAGGGGACCTCGTCGCCGGTGCGGGACGGGCCGTCCAGCTCTTCCGCGTAACGGTGCCCTGCGTACACCGCGTGGGCGATGGTCGCGGGCGCGAGGGCGTCGCCGATCGTGGAGACCGACTCGATGCCGGCGTCCGGCCAGTCCCCGGCCCGCTCCGCGAGTTCCGTGGCGAGGCGATCTTCCGGGGTTCGGGAGGTGACCAGAACCACCGCGTCCGCCTCCAGCGCCTCGGCGCTCCCGGTGAACACGCACGACGCGGTGACCACGCCCTCCGCAACCGCGTCGAGGGCGGTGAAGCTCCGGATCGTCACCCCTTTCTCGAGGAGACGCGCCTGGATGAAGTGCTGTTCGAGGGTCTTGCGGGTCCAGGTCGATGCCTCCGAGGCGGGCGTGAGGTAGTGGGTCTCGCAGCCTCGATCCGCGAGCCACTCCGCTATCACCCCGCCCATGTAGTAGTGGTCGTCGTCCCACACGACGACCCGCTCGCCGGCCTCCGGCAGCGCCGCGGCGCCGTCCATCACGCCGTCCATCACGCCGTCCATCACGCCGTCCATCACGCCGTCCATCACGTCGTCGGGTGAGAGCACCCGGGCGCGCCGCGCGATCGGCAGGGGCCGTTTCCGGTGGCGCCCGACGCCGTCCGTCCGCCAGCGCGCGCCGGTGGCGACGACGACCCGCGGGAAGCCGAGCTCGAGCACCGACTCGGCGTCCAGCTCGGAGTCGAAGTAGATCTCGACGTTCGAGAGCCCGTGGATCTGCTGCACGCGGTAGTCCCGCACCCGTCCCCAGGCGGCGAGGCCGGGCAGCCGGCACTCGCGGGCGACGCGCCCGCCCGCAACGGTGCCGCGCTCGGCCAGGGTCACCGCGTAGCCCCGCTTGCCGAGCGCCCCTGCGGCCTCGAGCCCCGCCGGACCCGCCCCGACGACGAGAACCGGCTTGTCGGACTCTCGCGGGCGGATGCGCTCCGGATGCCAGCCCTTTCGCCACTCCTCGCCCATCGTCGGGTTCTGGGTGCACCGGATGGGGGACGTGCTGAAGTCCCCCGACACGCAGATGTTGCAGCCGATGCACTCGCGGATGTCTTCGAGCCGCCCTTCCTCGATCTTCCTCGGGAGAAAGGGGTCGGCGATGGACGGCCGGGCGCAGCCGATGAGGTCCGCGATCCCCTTCCGGATGACCGACACCATCCGGTCGGGGGAGGTGTAGCGGCCGACCCCGACGACCGGCTTCGTGGTGAGGCGCTTCACCCCCTCGATGAACGGCTCCTGCCGGCCCTCGGGGCCGAAGCGCGAGGTCTGGGAGTCGTTTTCCCAGGCTGCGAGGGCCACATCCCAGAGATCGGGGAGCTCGGCGACGAGCCCGATCATCTCTTCGGCCTCGGCCTTCTCGAGACCGTTCGGGCCGAGCAGTTCGTCGGTGGAGATCCGGCACGCCACCGCGCAGGTGTCGCCCACCGCCTCCCGGGTGTCGGCGAGGACTTCCTCCAGCAGGCGCACCCGGTTCCGCGGCGGTCCGCCGTACTCGTCGCTCCGCCGGTTGTGGAGCGAGGAGAGGAAGAAGTGGAGGATGCTGAGGCAGTGCGCGGCGTAGACGTAGACGAGGTCGAACCCCGCCTCGCGCGCCCGCAGCGCCGCCGACCGGTGCCACCGCCGGAAATCGCGGATGTCCCGCCTGGTCATCGCGCGCGCCTGCACCGGGTCGTAGTCCGAGGTAGCCACCGGCATGCCGGACGGGGCGAGCGGCACCTCGCGCCCGTAGGCGTTGGCGCCGTTCGGACCGTTGTAGGCGAGCTCGATGCCCGCGAGCGCCCCGAACTCGTGGACCCGGTCCGCGACCCGCGCGAGGGCCGGGAGGTCGCGGTCGTCCCAGAGCCGGAGCTCGATATAGGGGGCGATGTCCGACGTGTGGTGGATCTCGACCTCCTCGGTGCAGACCACCGCCCAGCCGCCCTCCGCCTTGACCCCCCGCATCCAGGCGAGCGCGGTCGGGTCCCGGTACCCCATGCCGTTGCAGTGCGGGACCTGGTAGAAGCGGTTCTTCGCGGTCACCGGACCGATCGCGACGGGCTCGAAGAGCACGTCGTAGCGGGGGTCGCGTCTCGTCTCGTCGCGGGGCATCACCAACCTCCACCCACCAATGCGCTTCGCTACCTCCCGTACTTTTCCCAGTGCGCGCCGAAGAGCGCCTCCTCGGAGGGTCGGTCCTCCGGGATCGGTACCGCGAGGTGGGTGACGTTGAGGAAGTGGCGGTAGTTGAGGTTCTCGCTGATGCTGTTGCCCTGCCACGTCCCGCAGCCCATGGACAGGGTGAAGTTGAGCCCGCTGTCGAATCCGCCCCCGTTCCCGAAGGTGTGCGCCATGTTCACGAGGACGCGGGCGGTGTCGAGCTCTTCGGCGAGCCGCCGCGCGTGCGCGAGCTCCCCGGTATGGATGCCGACCGAATGTCCCCTTCCCTTGAACTCGAGGATCTCGCGTACCCGCTCGAGCGCGTCGTCGAAGCTCGCCGCCCGGTACACGGTGAGGACGAGGGCCAGCTTCTCGTCCGAGAACGGGTGCGCGCGCCCGACCCCGGAGTCCTCGACCAGAAAGAACTTCGCATCGAGAGCCCGCCCCCCCAGGCCGCACGCGGCGGCGAACACGCGGGCGTCCTTCGCGATGACCGCCCGGTCGAGCTTGCCGTTCGCCCAGAGTGTCGCGCGGATCGCCTCCTTCTCCGCCGCGTCCGCGAGGTGCCCGCCCGCGCGCTCGAGGGCGGCGAGGGCCTCGTCGTACACCTCGTCGACGATCACCACCGAATTCTCCGACGAGCACGAGGTGGCGTTGTCGAAGCACTTGGACTTCGCGATCTTCTCCGCCGCCTCGTCGAGGTTCGCGCTCGTGTCGACGATGACCGGGACGTTTCCCGCACCGACCCCGATGGCCGGGGTCCCGCTCCGGTAGGCCTCGCGGACGTTGTTCTGCGAGCCGGTGACCACCACGAGATCGCACGCCGCCATCAGGGCCCGGGTGCTCGCCTTGTCTACCGGAGGCGGCAGCACCTGTACCAGATCCGCCGGAGCGCCGATCTTCCCGAGCTCGGCGCGCATCAGCTCCACCGTGCGCGTGGTGGTCGCGAGCCCGGCCGGCGAAGGCGCGATGACGATCGCGTTCCGGCCCTTGAGGGCCATCATCGCCTTGTTGACGGGGGTGGCCGCGGGATTCGTCGACGGCGTCACCGCGCCGACCACCCCGACCGGCTTCGCGTACTTGACGAGCCCGAGGTCGGGGAGCTCCTCGATGACCCCGACGCTCTTCACGCGCAGAAGGTCGCGGAGGGTGCCGAAGGTCTTCCGCCGGTTCTTGACCACCTTGTCCGGGGCATTGCCGATGCCGGTGTCCTCGACCGCCATCCGGGCGAGGGCCGTGGCGTGCTCCGGCTTGTAGAGCGACCATGCGAGCGCGGTCACCGCCTCGTCGACCCGGGCCTGCGTCGCACCCGCGAATGCTTCCATCGCCGCGCGCCCGCGGCGGACCAGCCCGTCGACGACCGCGGCGGGGTCGCGTTCGAAGGCTTCGACGGTGGCTTCGGCTGGCTGGCTCATCGCTTCGGGTGTTCCTTCCGTCTCGCCGGGGTCGGGCTCCGGGGGCGGAGTGTATCCGGCTCGCCGGGGCCGGTGCACGGGGTGCCGATCCACCCCGAAAAAATCACCGACTTCCCGCTGCGGCCGCCCATCCGCTCGCGGTCGCGGGCCGTACTCCCGCAAGCCGCCCAAGTCGCTTCGGCCGCGCGCTCAGCGCAGGTGACAGGCGAGGAGCCGGCCGTCGGGCCGCGGGGCGAGCGGTGGCGGCACGGTGCGGCAGTCGGGGCTCGCGATCGAGCAGCGGGGGTGAAAGGGGCAGCCGGCCGGGGGGGCGACGGCGCTCGGCACCTCCCCCGCAATCCGGGGCCGGTACCGGCGGCCGCGGCGTGCCGCGTCCGGCCTTGGAACCGCCTCCAGCAGGGCTTGCGTGTAGGGATGCAGAGGCGTATCGAAGAGCTGATCGCGCGGCGCCTGCTCGACGATTCGCCCGAGATACATCACCACCACCTCGCTGCTGACGTTCTCCACGACGGCCAGATCGTGGGAGATGAAGAGGTAGGAGATGCCGCGCTCGCGCTGCAGGTCCCGGAGAAGGTTGATGACCTGCGCCTGCACCGAAACGTCGAGCGCCGACACCGGCTCGTCGCAGACGATCACCTCCGGCTCGAGCGCGATGGCGCGGGCGATGCCGATGCGCTGGCGCTGGCCGCCGGAGAACTCGTGCGGGAACTTCCGCGCATCCGCATCGTTCATCCCGACCCGGCGGAGCAGCTCCGACACCCGCGACGGCACCGCACCTTTCTCGATCGAGCGGTGGATCCGGTAGGGCGCCGCGAGGATGTCGCCGATCCGCCAGCGCCCGTTGAGGGATGCGAAGGGGTCCTGAAAGACGATCTGCATCCGCGAGCGCAGGGTCCTGAGCTCCCGGCCGCGCGCCGTCGTGATGTCCTCGCCCCCGAGACGGATGGTCCCCGCGCTCGGCTCCAGAAGCCTGAGCAGAAGCCGGCCCACGGTGGACTTGCCGCAGCCGCTCTCGCCCACCAGGCCCAGGGTCGCGCCGCGCCGGATCGAGAGATCGACCCCGTCGACCGCGCGCACCATCTTGTGCCGCTCCCGCGAGAGCCCCCCCGCAATGCGGAAATGCTTCACGAGCCCCGAACCCTCGAGGACCACCGCGGGGTCCGGTTCCGGGGTCATGGCGCTCCGCTCCAGGGGTTGTGGCAGGCCGTCCCCCGCCGCCCGTGCCCCTTGCGTTCGGCGTAGCGGGGCCGTTCGCGGCGGCACCGCTCCTGCACGCGGCCGCAGCGGCTTGCGAACGCGCAACCGTCCGGCTCCTCTCCCGCCGCCGGCACGGTGCCCGCGATCTCGGAAAGGGGCAGGTCCCGGCCGCGGCCCACGATCGGGACCGACTCGACGAGGCCTCGGGTATAGGGATGGCACGGGTCGGCGAACAGCTCCGCGACGGGAGCCTCCTCCACCTTGCGCCCGGCGTACATCACCAGGACCCGGTCCGCCATCTCCGCGACGACCCCGAGGTCGTGGGTGATCAGGATGACGCCCATGCCGAGGCGCTCCTGGAGATCGCCGATGAGGGCCAGGATCTGGGACTGGATCGTCACATCGAGCGCCGTCGTCGGCTCGTCCGCGATCAGGATTGCCGGATCGCATACGAGGGCGGCCGCAATCATGACCCGCTGGCGCATGCCTCCCGAGAGCTGGTGCGGAAAGCTCCTCGCGCGTCGTTCGGGATCCGGCACCCGCACCCTTTCGAGCATCTCGATGGCATGCCGTCGCGCCCTCCGGGGGGACAGGCCGAGATGGCGCCGAGCCACCTCCGCGATCTGCTCGCCGACCGCCATCACCGGATTGAGCGCGGTCATCGGCTCCTGGAAGATCATGCCGATGTCCCGCCCGCGGACCTCGCGGAGGGCCCGCACGGGCAGCGCGAGGAGATCGTCGCCACGGAAGCGCGCGGCCCCCGCGACGACTTCCGCGGGGGGGCGCGGCGCCATGCCGATGAGCGAGAGGGCGAGCATGGTCTTGCCGCAGCCGGACTCGCCGACGATGCCGAGGGTCTCCCCGGAGGCGACGTCGAAGCTCACGTCGTGGACCACCCGGGCGATGCCCCGGGAAAGATGGAGGGCCGTCGTCAGCCCCTCGACGGCGAGGAGGGTCGGGGTCTCCGCGGCCCGGTCCTTCATCGGCGCCCGGCCCGCATCAGGAATCCATCGCCGCCCGGGTGCCCGGGTGCCCGGGCGCCCGGACGCACGAGCGCACCCGTTGCCGATCAGGCTCCCGCGGCATCGAGGTCGCCCACCATGTAGCCGTAGTCCCCCGGCTCGACGAGATTGCGGGTGAGGTGGCTGAGGATCATGATCCCCCGCGCCACCGGAGAACGAATGACTTCCAGCTCCTCGAAGGTGTAGGGGCTGACGACGCGCCCGAGCACCGCACCCCCCGCGATGGGCTCGCCGAGAGGAGGCGCCTCCGTCTCGAGCCAGCCGCCGTGCGTCGGGCGCAGGATCTCGATTCCCCCGACCACGGTCTGCTCCGGCGGCGGTGCGGGGTCGCCCTCCAGCACCCCCGCCGCCCGGAGGACGTCGAGCACGCCCGCGACTCCGCGCCTCACGTAAGGGCCCTGGTCCACGATGCCGCCGCCGAGCTCCACGACCACCGACGGGATGCCGCGCCTTCCGACCGTCACGTCCTTGGTGGTCCCCGAGTACACGGTCCCGCCCGTGTCCGGCCGCGGGCGATAGAGCACCCGGGAGCCGAAGGCACGCGAGAGCCGCTCGTCGTTCATGATGTACACGTAGTCGACCGTCGGCCGGTCGGTTCCCGAATGGAGATCGATGTGGATGTCGATCTTCTCCAGGAACTCGCCGGTCATGGCGGCCGCGAGGCGCTCGGTGAACCAGCCGCCCGTCGTTCCGGGGAAATGGCGGTTGAGATTCAGCTCGTCCACCGGGGTGTATCGCTTGTTGGCCGCGAAGGCGCGCGGGTTCGCCACCGGCAGGAGCAGGACGCTGCCGGAGAGGGCCGCATCCCGGAGCACCGGCGAGAGCTCCCGGATGATCTGCGACCCGGTGTTCTCGTTGCCGTGCACCGCCCCCGAGATCCCGACCGTCGGTCCGTCCCGGCGGCCCGAAATCCGGTGCAGGGTGAGGACCGCGTCGGAGCCGTCCGCGAACGTCGTGAACCTGTGCCGGTAGCTCTCGTGCCCATTCATCGCGTTCGATGCCTCCTCGTCATTGGGTCGGGGTGCGGCGGACCCGCTGCGCCACCCCCCGCGGGTCCAGGATGTCCCGGAGCCCGTCCCCGAACAGGTTGAATCCGAGAACCGTGATCATGATCGCGAGACCCGCGACCGTGGAGAGCCACGGGTCCGAGCGGAGATAGCGGGTCCCGTAGGCGAGGGTCCAACCCCAGGTCGGAGTGGGCGGTTCGACGCCGAAGCCGAGAAAGCCGAGCCCCGATTCGGCGATGATCGCGGTCCCGAGCCCGAGGGTGGCGAGCACGATGACCGGGCCGACCGCGTTCGGCAGGATCTCGAGGAACAGGATGCGCGAATTGGAGGCACCGAGGGCCACCGCGGCGGTCACGTAGTCCATCTCGCGCTGCGCGAGGGTCACGGAACGGACCACCCGGGCGTACTCGGTCCAGAATACCGCCGCGAGCGATACGGTGAGGTTGACGATCCCGGGGCCGAGCGCCGCGACGATGGCAAGCGCGAGGACGATCGGCGGGAACCCCAGAAACACGTCCACCACCCGCATGACGACGAGATCGACCCATCCTCCGAGATAGCCGCAGACGAGTCCGACCGTCGCCCCGACGAGCACTGCGAGTCCGACGGACATGATCGCGATGCCGACCGAGACCCGGGCCCCGACCGACATTCGGGTCCAGAGGTCGCGCCCGAAGTTGTCGGTGCCCAGCCAGTGCTCGGCGGAGGGGGTCGCAAAACGGCTCCGCATGTCCATCCCTTCGACCGTGTAGCCCGACAGCGCCGGGCCGAGGAGGGCGAAGAGCAGGATCGCGAGCACGATCACCCCTCCGGTCACGAGCGACAGATGTCCTCCGACCCGCGGCATGGCCTATTCGAGCCGGATCCGGGGGTCGATGAACGAGTACGTGAGGTCGACCAGCAGGTTGACGAGCGCGAAGGCGATGGCGAAGGTGAGCACGACCCCCTGCACCAGGGGGATGTCGCGTTGCGAGATGGCCGCGACGGCGAGCTGGCCGAGACCGGGCCAACCGAAGATGCTCTCGGTGAGGACGGCGCCCCCGAGAAGCGCTCCGAAACGAAGTCCGATGATGCTGACGACCGGAAGGAGCGCGTTCCGGAGCGCATGCACGAAGGTGATGCGGGGCGGAAGCAGGCCCTTGGCGTGGGCGGTGCGGATGAAGTCCTGGCCCAGGGTTTCCAGCATCGACGAGCGCATGAGCCGGGAGATGACCGCGGCGTTGGTGAGGCCCAGGGTGAGGGCCGGCATCGCGATGTGCGCGAGCGAGTCGAGGAGGGGTCCGGGCCGGCCGCGCAGCAGGTCGCCGAGGGCGAAGAGAAGCGGCTCGCCCCGGCCGATGGAGGGCAGCAGGTCCAGCCGGACGGCGAGGAGGTACATGAGGAGGATGCCGAACCAGAACACGGGCATGGAGACGCCGAGCTGGGCGAACAGCATGGAGCCGCCGTCGATCGGCGTGCCGCGCCAGATGGCGGCGGCGATTCCGAGCAGGACCCCGAGCACGATGGAGAGCAGCAACGCGACGATTGCGACTTCGAGGGTCGCGCCGAGGCGCTGTCCGATCGCGTCCGCGACCGGCTGGTTCTGAAAGATCGACCTGCCCATGTCGCCCCGGAGCAGGTCGGCGTAGTAGGCGCCGAGGCGCACGTACCAGGGCCGGTCGAGACCGAGCGCCCGCCGGATGTCCCGCACCGCCTCGTCCGACGCGTCCTCGCCGAGAAGCACGATGGCCGGGTCCCCGGGAAGGAGGAGCATGATGGCGAAGGTGACGGCCACGATGCCGGCCACCATCGGCACGAAGAGCGCGAGCCGCCGCAGGGCATACGCGATCATGGGACGCGCCGGCGCGACGAACGAAGAACGACCGACCCGGCCGGCTCGGGCCGGGTCGGTCAGTCCTGGTGCATTACTCGAGTCCGATGGCCGAGCGCATCATGCCGCGGGCATCGGGGGTGAGGTCCACCTCGTCGGAATGGAACACCTGGTAGCCCTGATAGGCGATCACGTAGTACGGAAGCTCCCGGGCGATGATGCGCGCCGCCGCGCGGTAGCTCTCGGTGCGCTCCGCCGCATCGATGGTGGCGCGGCCCTTCTCGAGCAGCCGGTCCACCTCCGCGTCGGCGAATCCGCCCCAGTTGAGCGTCCCGGCGGAGTGGAACTGGCCGTACATGAGCCGGTCCGGATCCACGATGTTGAGCCAGCCGAGAAGCGCGATCTGATGCTGACCGCCGCGCACGGAGGCCGAGAAGGCCGGCCAGTCGGCGATGCTGATCGCGGCGTCGACCCCGTTCTGCTTGAAGATGGCCTGGATGTACTCGAGAGCCTGGATGCGGTTCGGGTCCTCGCTGTGCGTCGACAGGGTGAGGCGGAGCGCCTGTCCGCCCTTGTCGAGGACGCCGTCGCCATCGGAGTCGCTCCACCCCGCCTCGGCGAAGGCCGTGGCCGCCGCCGCCGGGTCGAACGCCGGCTGCGTGATTCCGGGGTCGTAGGCCCACGAGGACGGCAGCAGGATCGAGCCCGCGACCTGATCGACGCCCTCGTAGATCGTGTTGACGATGGTGTCCTGATCGACAAGGGCGGCGAGCGCCCGGCGCAGGGCCGGGTCCGCGATCAGCGGGTCCGATACGTTCATGTTGAGGTAGGTGATGCCGAGCCCGCCCATGATCGAGCTTCGGAACCGGTCGTCGGCCGCGAGCCGGGTGATGTCCTGCGGGGAGAGGGGCGACTGGATGATGTCGAGATCGCCCGCCTCGAATGCCTGCGCCCGCGCGGTGTTGTCCCCGACCACGACGAACTCGAACCGCTCGATGGACGGGGCCCCGGCCCGGTAGTCTTCGAACGGGACGAGGACGATCTTCGCGCCCCGCTCCCAGGACTCGAGCCGGAGCGGGCCGGTCCCCACGGGCGCGGAGGAGAGATCGCCGCCGCCCTCGACGTAGGCCTTGGGGACGACACCCATGTCGAGGTAGCTCAGGAGCGGGGCATAGGGCTCCTTGAGCACGATGCGGACCGTGTGCGGGTCCACCGCTTCAATGGTCTCGATGGGCGTGTAGAGGGAACGGAACCGAGCCTTCAGGTCCGGGTCGAGGATGGTCTCGAACGTGAACACCACGTCCTCGGCGGTGAGCGTCGAGCCGTCGTGGAACGAAACCCCCTCCCGCAGGTGGAAGAGCCACACCGTCGGCTCCGGATTCTCCCAGCTTGCCGCGAGATCGGGCACCGGCTGGAGGTTCGCGTCGAGCTGGACCAGCCCGTCGTAGAGCAGGTTGTTGACCCGATAGGCGGTCGTGTCCCGCATGACGCGCGGGTCCATCGTGCCCGCATCGACGTCCGCGCCGAGGCGGACCGTCCGGGCCTGACCGGCCCCGGCCGAAAGCGCGAAGACGGCCGCGAAGACGACCGCAACGGCGTTCACGTGAGTGCGCATCTTCCATCCCCCCCTGACTGAACACGGCTGAACACGGCTGCATGCTACTGCCCGGTCCGCGGGCGGGCAAGAATCCATCCGGTCCGCCGGACGGAACTGCCGGACGGAACCGCCCCGCCGGGAGGGTGCGGCCGTCAACAGGGCTCGTCTTTGCCGTGAAAGTTTTCGACAACGGGAGGCAACGCTCACCCTTATAAAGACCGGCCACGGTGACGCCTCCGCCGCTCTCACCGTAGCGCCGCCGCAGTGCCACGTAGAACTCCTCGGTTCAGCCACACCCCGACTTTCATGCTGCGGGGCGGCTGCGAACGAGCGGACCATGACCGTTTTCGTCCGGCAAAGGGCGACGTGGACCTGTTCGGACGTAGACCTGTTCGGTGGTCCATTGCTGGAGACCATGTCGTTCTCGACGTGCCGATTTCGGCCTCACGGAGGCGCTATCAACCTCGGGGACGGCAACCTCACGGCCTGCCCGCCCCGCCGGGAGCCGTCGGTCCCGAGCAGGTCGGATGAGCGTAGCGTGGTCCGACCTGCCTGGGGCGGGAACCGGAGCGTGAAACAGTCCGGTTCCCGCCTGCCCGCCGCGCACGGCACGAGCCCGTGGCGAGGGCGCGTTTGCGACCCCCGGCCGGCCCGTGTAGTCTCGCGGCATCCACTCCGGGTCCGCTTCTCCGGTTCACCCTGGGTTCACCCTGCGGCGCTCGCGCAGCGGCCTCCTTGGGCGGGCGCCCCGGGGATCCACCCGGGGGCCGCCCGGGGACCCGTTGGCGAGGTTCACGAGATGGCGGTTGCGGTTCGTCCCGCGTCGGGAGCACGGCACGGCACCGGCACATGAGCGACGTGCAGGCCGGGAAGCCCATCCTCGCCGCGCGGGGAATCGTGAAACGGTTCGGCGGGATCACCGCGCTCCGCGGGGTCGACGTATCGCTCTACGCCGGTGAGATCGCCGCCCTGGTCGGTGACAACGGCGCCGGCAAGTCCACGTTCGTCAAGATCCTCTCCGGTGTGCACCCGCCGGAGGAGGGTGAGATCACCATCGACGAGCGGCCGGTCCGCATCGACTCTCCGCAGCGCGCTCAGCAGCTCGGCATCTCGACCGTGTTCCAGGACCTTGCCCTCGTCAACGATCGGGACGTCGCCCACAACATGTTCCTCGGCCGGGAGCCCAGCCGCTTCGGCTTCTTCATCGACCGCCGGCGCATGCTGAAGGAAGCCCGCGAGACGCTGGCCGCGCTCCGGGTCGGGCTCCCGACCGTACGGGCCAAGGTCAGCGGGCTGTCGGGCGGGCAGCGCCAGGCGATCGCGGTCGCGAGGGCCTGGCACCAGGGCGGGCGGATCACCCTGCTGGACGAGCCGACCGCCGCCCTCGGGGTCCGCGAGGCGGCGCGGGTGACCGACCTCGTGGTCAACCTGCGCGAGAAAGGGCACGCCCTCCTCCTCATCAGCCACAACCTCGACAGCGTGTTCGGCCTCGCCGACCGCATCGTCGTGCTCCGCCACGGCACCCGGATCGCCGACCTGCGCACCACCGACACGACCCGCCACGAGGTCGTGAGTCTTCTCACGTCGGGAACCGCCTGATGGAACCGTCCCCGCGCCGGACCGCATCGGCCGGGACGGACGGCGACGGCGCCGAGGCAAGGCTCGCCCTCGCGACCTCCGCCGCCGCCGCGGCGGCCGAGACCGACACCGAACGTGCGTTCGCGACCTTCGCCCGCGACCTGCTGCTGACGCGGCAGGCGGCGATGACCGCGGTCGCCATTCTCCTCTTTCTGTTCTTCTCCCTCCAGGCCAACAACTTCCTGACGGTCAACAACCTCTTCGACATCCTGCGGTCAACGGCATTCATCGGGATCGTCGCCGTCGCCTGGACCTACCTCCTCATCGCGGGCGAGCTGGACCTCTCGGTCGGCTCCGCCTACGGCCTCGGCACGATCCTCATGGCATGGATGGTGACGAGCGCCGGCCTGGACCCGTGGGTCGCGGCGGTGTTCGTCCTCGTCTACGGCGTCGCGGTGGGTCTCGTGAACGGATTCGTCACCGTCTACATCGGGGTTCGCGCCTTCGTGGTGACCCTCGGCATGCTCAGCCTGCTCCGGGGGCTGAGCTTCGCGATCTCGGGCAGCTTCCCGATCATGTACCCGCGGGGCATGACCTCGAGCCTCTTTCCGCTCGGCGCGGGCACCCTGTTCGGAATTCCCGCCCAGGCCATCTGGTTCCTTGCCGTGCTCCTCGTCGGCGGCATCGTGCTCGCGCGCACCAAGTTCGGCTACTGGGTGTACGCGACCGGCGGAAACGAGTTCGCGGCCCGCGAGATGGGCATTCCCACCCGGCGCATCAAGCTCATCACGTTCGTTCTGGTGGGCTTCAGTTGCGCCCTCATCGCCGTCCTTCAGGGCGCGTGGCTCAAGAACGCGACCCCGTCCACCGGCATCGCGTTCGAGCTGCAGGTCATCGGTGCGGTGCTCATCGGCGGAGCCTCTCTGACCGGCGGCGACGGAAACGTGTACGGCACACTCGTCGGCGCGGTGATCCTCGGCATGGTCACCAACGGCTTGGTGCTGCTCGGCTTCCCGCCTGCGGCGAGCCTGCTCGCGGCGGGCGCCATCATCGTCGTCGCCGGCATCATCGACGTGCTCCTGCGCCGGACCGGCGGCCGGCTCGCGGCGCGGCCGGAGGCCGCGGCGGCCCCGCCGCCGGCCTCGACCGCGGGATCGCCCTCCTCCGAGGGGGGCGGGGAGGGCGGGAGGCCGGCGCGCGCCGAAGGACAAGGCTCGCCGAGTCACTGACCACCCGGGCTCACTCGATTCACCCAACGTGGAGGAAGACCGTGGAAGAGAAGAAGACGAACGACGCAGTCCCGGCCGAGGACACGCAAGGCGGCACCAATCGCCGCGACTTCATGCGCAACGCCATGCTCGGGGGCGCCGGCGCGGCCCTTGCCGGTGCCTCGCTGCCGCTCGCGGTGCCCGTCGCGTCCGCCGAGGAGATCGGGCTCGGCCCGCCGCGCAAGATCATGTGGGTGACCCACAGCATCGGCGAGTGGAACCTCTTCGTCGACGTTGGCTTCCGCGACTTCTGCGCGCAGGCGGGCTGGGAGTACCAGAAGATCGGGGTACCCGGCGCCGCCTACAGCGTCGAAGCCAACGTCAACCAGATCAAGCTTGCAATTCAGGCGAAGCCGGACGTCCTCATCGGCACGCTGTCCAATGCGGCCGTGGAGAGCGTGCTCGCCGAGGCGCAGGAGGCCGGCATCCTCGTCATCATCAACAACTCGAGCATCGAGGAGATCCGGGCCGACCACAACTGGGGCTTCATCGGTGCGGGCGGCTACGGGCAGGGCCTGCTGAGCGGCCGGATGATCGGCAACTACCTCGTCGCGCGGGGCCGCAAGGACGGCGTGCTGATCTACGGCAATCCGGAGCCGGGACACGTGGTGCTCGAGGACCGGCGCCGTGGCACCGAGGATGGGCTCAAGGAGATCAACGAGATGCACGGATCCAGCTTCACGCTGGAGGAGTTTGCGGATCAAGCTCATGACCCGGCCGCGTCCATCCCGCTCTACTCCGCCCAGCGCAGCCGGCTGGGGGACGACCTCGCCGGGTTCGCCGTAGCCGGCTACAACAGCATGATCTCCGCCTACAAGATGCTCGAGGAAGCCGGCGTCCCGCCCGGCGAGATCCCCGTCGGCGGCATGGATACCGGCCCCGAGATCAACCCGGGCATCGAGACGGGCTACATCATCTACGGCGTTGAGCAGGAGCTCTACAACCAGGGCTACCTCTCGTCAGCCATCGCCTGGGCCCGTCTCGAGCGGCTGAACATTCCCCCGGTGGTCAACACCGGAACCGCACTCGTCACCCGGGAGAACCTCAAGATGTTCGACGATCGCGCGAACATCGTCCTCGCCCGGGCGAAGGAGCTCGGCATGCGGCAGTAGGCCGGGACGCTTGCCGCACCGCCTTCGGCCCCGGCCCGCCGCTCCGGCGGGCCGGGGCTTGGCCTGGAAGTTTCGCCCGACTTCCTGCTGCGAGCGCCGATCCGTTCACTGTGGCGATCGTACTCCTTCGGTCCGCTTCTACAGCGCGCCCGGCGCCAGGGTCGGCTACGCCTTCGGCAGCGCGAACGTGCTCTTTCGATCCGTGCGGCCCGCGAGAGCAGTCTCTGGTAGGTCGGACTCATGGGTTTGGGACTTGAGCGATATCGAGCACGGGAACGATTCCGAACTGCAATCGCTCCCATGCTCATGTTTGCCTGAGTACCTGACCTCTGAACCCGACCTGCCAGGAACGCCGGGGCTGCTGGTCCCCGCAGCAATGGGCAAGGTTGTTGCGGAGATTGCCGAGACCAGTCTGACTGGATAGAGTGGCTGCATGCCGGATGGAGTGAAGGCATGTCGCTTACGTACCCCATCCATGAGGCAAAGGCGCGGTTCTCCGAGGTCATCCGGCAGGTGCGCGAAGGAAAGACGGTGACGATTTCCTGTCGGGGGGAGCCGGTGGCCGAGATCCGATCCGTGCGGCCTCGGCAGGAGCCGACGCTCGACGAGCGGCTGCGGGACCTTGATAGCCGCGGTCTCCTGATTCGCTCCACGGTCCCGAGACGGACGTTGCGGCCTGTCGAGCGACGGCCCGGTGCCCTCGCGCGGTTTCTCGCCGAGCGAGGCGAGTGAGCGTCGCGTACGTCGACACCTCGGTTTTGACGGCCATTGCCTTCGATGAGCCCGGCGCGGCGGCGCTAGCACGGCGGCTGGACGAATTCGAGCGCCTGATATCGTCCAACCTGCTCGATGCGGAGTTGCGGGCGTCGTTCGCGAGGGAGGGCCTGCGCTTCGAGGAGAGGGCGGTGGCCGGAATCGAATGGATTCTGCCCGACCGGCCGCTCGCTCCGGAGTTCGCCGCGGCACTCGATACCGGCTACCTGCGAGGCGCCGATCCGTGGCACGTCGCAGTCGCCCTCTGCGTCCATCCGGACCCCGACGGCCTCTCGTTCGCCACGCTCGACACCCGGCAAGGGGCGGCGGCAAAGACGCTCGGCTTCCGGATGACGATCGAACCGGAGACGCCATGAGGGCGCCGTTCCACGGGGTCTCCGGTCGTTATACTCTCGCGCGTGAAACGCCCCGCCGAATCCCTCCACGACCATGAACGCCGGCTCGCCTGAAGCATTCGTCGCGGCCGCGAGCCGGTCGACCCTCGACGGCGTGTTCCGGAGCGCGGCGCGGACCTGGCCGGGGCGGGTCGCGATCGAGGAGGGGGCTCGGGCGCTCACCTACCGCGAGCTCGACCGTCTCGTGGACGGGATCTCCGGGTGGCTCGCCGCCAACGGGGTCGGGCGCGGGGACCGGGTCGCGATCCTCTCCGAGAACAGCGCGCACTACGTCGCCGTCATGCTGGCCTGCGCCCGCACCGGCTGCATCCTCGCCTGCCAGAACTGGCGGCTCACCGCCCGCGAGCTCCGGCACTGCATCTCCCTCGTCGAGCCCAGGATGATGCTGGTCTCGGACCGTTTCGCCACCCTGCTCGATGAAGTGGAGGGCGGCGGGAGCGACGGCGCCGCGACGCGGCACCGGCTGGACGCCGCGCTCGCCGCGCGCTGGGCGGAGGAAGCGGGGCCGCCCGCGCCGCCGGCCGCCGGCGACGAGCCCGACCCCGAGGAAATCCTCCTCATCCTCTACACGAGCGGCACCACCGGCCTCCCCAAGGGGGCCGCGATCAGCCACCGGGCGGAGCTCGTCCGCAACCTCGCCTGGCACCTCTCGTTCGGCATTCTTCCCGGCGACACGATGGTGGCGTGGATGCCCCTCTACCACATGGGGGGGGCCGACCAGGTGCTCGGAACCCTGCTCGGCGGCGGCAAGGTCATCGTCATGGACGCCTTCGACGCTCCCCGGATCGCCCGGATCGTGACCCGCGAGCCGCTCGGCTGGCTCGTCACCATGCCCGGCACGACGGACCGCATGATCGCCGCCCTCAAGGCCGAGCCCTCGCCGCCGGTCCGCGTGCGGGCGGTCGGGGTCATGCCGGATCTGGTGCCGCGGGCCGAGATCGCGGAGCTGACCCGGCTCCTCCACGCGCCGTACCCCAACACGTTCGGCTCGACCGAGACGGGGAGCCCGCCCTGCTCGGGGAGCTGCCTTCCGCCCGGGGTGGTGCCGGAGCGCCTCTCGAAGCGCTTGAGCCCGCTCTGCGAGCTTCGCCTCGTCGATGCGGACGGAAACGACGTCCCGGACGAGACCCCCGGCGAGGCGACGGTGCGCGGTCCCACGCTCTTCAGCGGCTACTGGCGTGCGGACGAGACGAACGCCAGGGACTTCCGCGGCGGCTGGTTTCACATGGGGGACCTCCTCGTCCGTCACGAGGACGGGACCTTCGACTTCGTGGACCGGGCGAAGTACATGATCAAGTCGGGCGGGGAGAACATCTACCCGGCCGAGATCGAGCAGGTGCTGCTCGCGGACCCGCGGGTCGCGGAAGCGGCGGTGGTGCGGCGGACGGACCCGCGCTGGGGCGAGGTGCCGATCGCGTTCGTCGCCCGCCGCGACGGCGCCCCGGTGGAGGAGGCCGATCTCCATCGCCGCTGCCGGACCGAGCTCGCCGGCTACAAGCAGCCGAAGGCGGTGCGTTTCATCGAGTTCGACGACTTCCCGCGGAGCGCCTCCGGGAAGGTGCAGCGGCACGAGCTCGAGTCGCGCCTTGTGAAGAAGCAAGAGGAGTCCGAACCATGCCCGTAGTTGATCGCATCGGCGCGTTCCACGACGAGATGACCGCGTGGCGGCGCGACATTCACGCCCACCCCGAGCTCGGCTTCGAAGAGCACCGGACGTCCGATCTGGTGGCGAAGCGCCTCGAGGAGTTCGGGCTCGAGGTCTACCGGGGCATCGGGCGCACCGGGGTGGTGGGGGCGCTCCGGGTCGGAAACTCGCCCCGCTCGGTGGGGCTGCGGGCGGACATGGACGCGCTCCCCATCCACGAAGCGACCGGGCTCGAGTACCGCTCCCGGAACGACGGCCGGATGCATGCCTGCGGGCACGATGGGCACACGACGATGCTCCTCGGGGCGGCCCGCTACCTCGCCGAGACCCGCGACTTCGAGGGGCAGGTGTTCTTCATCTTCCAGCCGGCGGAGGAGGGGCTCGGCGGCGCGCAGGCGATGATCGAGGATGGGCTCTTCGAGCAGTTCCCGTGCGACGCGATCTTCGGCATCCATAACCGGCCGAAGCTCCCGGTCGGCGAGTTCGCGGTGCGTTCGGGGGCGATGATGGCGGGCGGGGCTTTCTTCGACATCGACATCGAGGGAGTCGGTGCGCACGGCGCCCGCCCCGAGTCGAGCGTCGATCCGGTCGTCGTCTCCTCGCACCTGGTGGGCGCGATCCAGTCGGTGGTGGCCCGCAACGTTCCACCTACCGAGACCGCGGTCGTCTCCGTCACCCGGCTGCACGCCGGCGACGCCTACAACGTCATCCCCCAGTCCGCCCGCCTCGGGGGCACGGTGCGCGCCTTCTCGTCCGACGTCATGAAGCTCGTGGAGCGGGCCCTCGAACGGATCACGAAGGGGGTCGCGGAGAGCTACGGCGCCCGCGCGCGCCTCGACTTCCGCCCCATCTTCAGCCCGACCATCAACACGCCGGCGGAGGCGGAATTCGCCGCGTCGATCTGCGCGGAGGTGGTCGGAGCGGAGAACGTCGAGCGCAACCCCCCGCTCATCATGGCGTCGGAGGACTTCTCCTTCATGCTGGAGCGGGTGCCCGGCTGCTACGTCAACCTCGGCAACGGGGAAGGCGAGGGCGCGTGCGAGGTGCACAACCCGGGCTACGATTTCAACGACGAGGCGCTCCCGCTCGGCGCGAGCTTCTTCGCCCGCCTCGTCGAGACCCGCCTCGCCCGCGAATCCGCCTGATCCTGCGCCGCGCCACCGCCGGCCCCCGGCTGCCCCGTGCCGTGCATCCGGTCCCGATCCGACCGGGGCCGGCCGGGTCCGATCGGGGCGAGCGGGCACCCCGTCATGGTACTGCTCCCGCGGCGGAGTGATTGGCCGCCGCCTCGAGCCTGTCGAACGAGTAGTGGATTCTGTAATCAGGTGAGAACAATCCTCCTGTGTCCATATTGGCGATCTGTCGATCCAGGTATTTCTTAAAAGAATCATCCACGTCGCAGCATATACTATGACGGCCTTCCTCGATTGCAACCCGCGTTGTGATCCCGCTTCCTCCGAAGAAATCCAGAACGGTGGACCCAGGGTAGGACAAAGCGCGCACCAATCGCCGAATCACCGCCCGCGGTTTCTGTGTCGGATGTCCGACCCGCTCGGTCGAGTTTCCGTTCAATCTGCACATCCGCCAGACGTTCGTCGGGTTGCGGCCTTTCTCGATCGTCTCGGGATTCAATCTCTTGTCCCTGCGGTAAGCCTCTTTCGTTTCCTCGTCATACGGCTCACGCACGGAATCCAGATCGAAGTAGTACTTCCTGGTCTTGGCAAACCACGCAATCTCTTCATGTCGGTTGGCGAAGAAACGTCGCGCGCTCATCCCGTTCGGATAATTCCAGACGATCAGGTTGACGAGAAGCATTTCGCTGTTCCGGCGCATATGGCTGATGACGGAAAGAAGATCGCCGCTTCCCGCCTCCCCCTGATATTGCAATCCGCCGAAAATCGCGATATTTCCGGTTGTGGACAATACCCGTTGTGCCTCCTTCAACCAGGCGGAAGCCCAATCAATGTAATTTTCATATTTGTCCCATTCCGCCAGCATGATGTTGTAAGGCGGATCGCAGACAATCAACTGGATCGAGCCGTCAGGTATCTTCCCGAGAAGATCAAGGCAATCGCTAACCTCCGCAACGTGTCGAGTAACCTTCGGCATTTCGATGGAAAGACCACGAACCGACGAATGCCGTTCTCCGTCCCGGTTCATTGCGTTCATGGCCTTGTAACCCGAGTTCCGATGTGATCGGTTGCTCATGCCTCCTCCCGGTCTTCGAGCAAGACGTCGATCGACGCAAGGACAACGTCCCGAAGGGTCCCGGCCATACGGCCATATCCGGGGCTGGCCAAGGTTCCGCCTGAAAGTATAGCGAAGCTGCTTGCAACGAGTCCCTTCGGGCTCATCTCCGGATTGGAAAGGACCGCTCCCTGCAGCCACGCGGTGGAGGCGGGCGGTCGGGTGTTCCTCACCGGACGGATCCCGACCGAGCCCGGCGCCGGCGACTCGGCCGCGATTCCGACCGGCATCGAGGCGCAGACCCGACGCATCCGGGATGCTCGCCTGTCCCCGTGCACCCGCACCACATTCGAGTGACAATATGGACGCAATTTCAGTGCCTTACGGACGATTGGCTTTTCTCTCCCGATTCCTCCTTGCCCCGCACCCATCCAACCCTCAGGACACGAAGGTAGCAATTTTGCGCCTGACCGCCATCTCCAGAAAGCCCCACTTCGAGGCGAGATCAGGGGCATGCAAGCCGGTCGGTCGTGGCGATAAGGCGACATCATGATGTTGCTTGATCGCCCGCAACCTCCCATTCTTGACGATCCCGCTCGCCCAATCTCCAAAGCGTCTCAGCTCTCGAAACGCTCAACATGCCGGCGTGATGCTGAATTCGATCAGCCACTTGAGTTTGCTTGCATCTCCGTCCAAATACTGCGCGATGGTTGCCGCCAAGTCATTCACATGCGAGAGAGGAATGACATAGTCGAATACGCCAGCCATTACCTTTAATGTTTCCGCCGTCCACTCGCCATCGACAACAAGAATCCCGAGAGTATCTCTATGCTTTCCCTTCCAGTTAATAGCTGAAAACATCTTGTCCTTTGCATACAGAGACGCGTGCCTGGATGAAGACTTTCGGACCTCTACGAATGCCATTGGAGACGTTTCGTCCGGGATTACGAAGTCAGCCCGATGATCGTACACGACTCCCGATAACCCCGAATAGGAATCTTCCTTCTTGTACGCGACCCCGGCGCCCTGCAAGGCGCTTTCTACTATCGTTTCCAACATGACACGCCCGACCAGATCCCG
This sequence comes from Gammaproteobacteria bacterium, assembly GCA_965214795.1. Lineage (GTDB taxonomy): Bacteria > Pseudomonadota > Gammaproteobacteria > HK1 > HK1 > JAJDXW01. The sequence continues at coordinate 1,358,548 of OZ243976.1, forward strand.
AACGATTCCTTCCAGTGTTGCCTCCAGCCGCTGCAATATCTCTCCTTCCTGTACATCTTCTGGCACAACGCGATCTGCAAGTAGAGCCGACAAGCGATGGGCAGCAGGAGTCGATATGGCGTTGTCCGATACTTGACCAACCTGGCGCTTCAATGCCGCCTTGCTGAACACTCCCGCAAGGTGCTGGAGTAACGGAAGCGTGTAAGCGTGCTCTTTGATAAACTCTGGAGACCAGTCGCGGAAACCATTGGTTCCTCTCTCTACTTCTTCGAGATAATGCGCGCCCGCACTTCGTATATTTGTGTATACGCCGGCAGTGATACCAGCCTCGACATCCATGGGAATCGCCTTTCGACGTGTCCACTCACGAACGACATATCCGGGCGAAAGGTCCTCCGTCGGCGCGTTGATTCCGGACAGGAGAATTACCGCCTTGCGCGCCGAGTCTATCGCGGCTTCCGAGACGTTGGTAAAGCCGCTCGTATCCTCGGAAAGCGTCAGATAGTCACCGATACACTTTCGTATCTCTGCATCGGCGAGTTGATACAGCGTCTGCATCAAGAGGCCCTCGCGAAAACATAGTACTCTCCCAGCCCTTGCGCTGAGCCTTCGCGCTTTTCAAGAACCCAGCGATGACCTCTCGGCCGGACCAACTCACATTGCACATCACGGAATCCACACCCAGTCATGATTCGCGCAAGCCACTGGGGAGCTTGGACATGAACGCCATATAAGGCCGCATCAGAAACCATCATGTGGAGACTCGCCCCTCGCTTCAAAACCCTATGCGTCTCCCTTATGACCTGCTGCATCTGACTGAAGTACGGATAAATGAGCAAGTGGTAGTCCTTCTTGCCTGCCCGTTCTCCTCGCCTTTCAAATAGGGCTGCCACTACGGCATCCGCGTCCCGACGTAGATCATCGGGCAACGTATCCCGATATTCCTGTTGGCGCTCCCGATGTTCCTTGCTCAATGCTGTCGTGGTATTCACTATGAGTCGACTTCTTACTCGGGCGGTTATCTCACTCCACGAAGATGCCATATTCCAAAAATACAAATACATCCGCGTCATTTCAGCGAAGTCGAAGTTGTTTATGTATGGAGGTGACGTCACCACCAAATCGACGGTCGCCTCTCTCAGTTCGTCCATCCTTTCCGATGACTTCGTGTAGATATCAACGGAAGATTTGTGAAATGTAGCCGCATGCATGTCGCCCGTTAGTACAGACATTGCTCGCTCTAGAGCAAGCGGGGCAGTAAGTGCGCGTTTCCTGGAGGTGGGAGCCTTGTATATTCCATCGGTCGCAGCAAAGCAGCAGTGATCCAACATGCGAGACAAAATCAGAATGGCCAACGGGTGCGATCCAAATCCACACTCATCGAGTTCGCGTCGCGCAGAGCAAAGGCCAAAAAGGTCATCTTCGCGAAACATCTTCCTTAGGAAATCGGAAGCTGAGCGAGACAAGAAGATGCCGCTTCGATTGCGCGTATGTAGACCCCGTGAAATGGTTGATCGTATACATTCCAAATCTGTCCAGTACCTGTGGCTATTTGCTTTTGCCTCGCTAATGATCGCGAAAAACGGGTGAGGTTCATAAGCCACCGCAGAAAGACCAATTAGTCGGGCAGCTAATGGTGCAGTTCCACATCCCGAGAAGGGATCAAGCAAACGGCTCGGTGCGTTTCGTCTACACCCCTCTAAGGAAACCGATGCTTCGACCAGTTCGGGCGAAAAACCCGCTATGAAGTTGAACCATCGGTGAACCGGATGATGGCCCGTCGTGGTGTTCGTCGGCAACTTGTCCAGTGACACTCTTTCGGGAGAGGCATCCTTTAGAACTTGAAGACTGGAGTGTCGGTCCATGTGTTGTATCTTCTCTTGCTCGTAAAGTCTGCACCTGGCATGCTCGTTCAGGGTAACAGTTCCCAATCATATCTGTCCCTATCCATGCAGCTTTCGCGTGATCGCCACTGCAACTCGCTCGGCGGCTTGGCTCAGCGTCGCGTCGTCGAGATGGACGTACCGATTGGTGGTGCTGGCGCGCCGGTGTCCGAGAAGGCGACCCGCGACATGCAGGCTCTCGCCGTTCATGACCGCGTGGGAGGCATGTGCATGGCGAAGGTCATGCAGCCGCGCATCCGCCACGATCCCCACCATGTCGCGCGCCTTGGTCCAAAACATCCACAAGTCGTTCGTGCTCAACGGCCCGTTTCCCTTATCGCCCGGAAACACCCACTCTCCGGACGCCGTTTCGGCGAGACGGTTCAGCAGCTCCCGCGCCGTCTCGCCGAGCGGAACGTACCTCGGTCCGGTCTTCGCGTCAATCAGCGCGAGCCGGTCCGGCTTGACCTCGCACCAGCGCAGGCAGCGTATCTCGCCCGGCCTGCAGCCCGTCGGCAGGAGAAGGCGCACCGCCGCGACGCATACCGGCTTTTCGTCGTCGCGCCGGCGCAGGATCGCGCCAAGCTTCGCAAGGTCGTCCGCGCCGAGCAGCCGCCCGCGCGGCGGACGGCGATAGCGGACGATGCCGGTGCACGGGTTCCCGGCGGCTTCGGGCCGATGGCCCCACGCGATGGCGCAGTCGAGCATGGTGCACAGTATGTCATGACTTCGATTCGCACCGCCCGGCTTCCTGCGTCCGTATTCGTGGAAGAAGCGGGCAATGTCGGCCCGCACCACCGAACCGACGCGGAGATGGCCGAGCGCGGGCAGGATGGCGCTGTTGAGATAGCTCAGTGTCGCTTTCACCGTGGACGGCTTCCACGAGGGCGAGCGCCGCTCGACGTATTCGGCGGCGAACTTCGTCAGCGTCGGGCCGGAAGCGGGAAGGGGCACGGGACTCCCGCCGCCCTTCTCGCGCGCGAGGAAGGCGAGCGCGGCGGCGCGCGCCTGGTCGGCCTTCACCGCGTCGGGCTTGCCGAGCGTGACCCGGCGCGGCACTGTCCCACAGCACGGCCTCGCGTCCGTCCGCAGGCGTGAAGGCGCACGCGCCCGCCATTGTGATCTTCGTTCCGTTCGCCATGTTCCGATCCCTTCCGTTCGTTTCGGTCGCGACCGGTGCGTCGCGGGCGCTCCCGTTGGGGAACACCCAGGACACGCCGGGTAACGGAGCCGGGTTCGGAAGTTGGAGGGGTCGGAAGTGCCGCGCTCAAACGCCGCGCGGGCTGCAAGCCGTTGTCGTTTCGGGGCTTTCGGCGCTTCGTGGATGCGTGGCCGGAATGCGATTTTCTACGCCCTGCGGCGCGGTTGTCTCACACCCGACGTACGATGGACGACCTCGTCGTCGTGCTGGAGGAACTCGGTCTCGATCTCGCCCACGTGATCGCGGCACGGGCCTTCCCGACTTGTTTCGGGGAAGACTATGATCGCATGAACGCGGTCTACCGGAGCCACTTCGCGGCGGGCCGGCTCTCCGCCCGCACCTGCATCGGGGTGACCGCTCTCGCGCGCGGGGCGCGGGTGGAGATCGACTTCATCGCCCGCCGGCCGGGGAGTCGAAGCGACCCCCGGCATCGGACGCGGTTGCCCGCCGCTCGACGGGCGGCGCGGGGCACGGGCGCGATTTGGCAGGAACGTCCCTTGAGGGAGGCGGCGCATGAGGCTTGAAGCGATGAGCGTGGCGGTGACCGGCGCGCAGCAGGGGATCGGCGCCGCAATCGCGCGTGCCGCGGCGCGTGAGGGCGCACACGTCGTCGTCAACTGGCTCGACGACGAAGCCGGCGCGCGGGCGGTCGCCGAGGACGTCGTGGCGGCCGGCATGAGGGCGGAGCTGGTGGCCGGGAGTGTCACCGACCCGGAGGCGGTCCGGAGAATCGTCGAGGCGGGCCGGGACCTCGGCGGCTCCCGGGGGCTCGGGGGCTTCGTCAACAACGCGGGGATCTTTCCGCGCGTCCCCTTCCTGGAGCTCACCGGCGAGGACTGGGACGCGGTCCACGACGTGAACCTCAAGGGGACGTTCCGCTGCACGCAGGCCGCCGCCCGCGCGATGATCAGGGCCGGCAACGGGGGCTCGATCGTGAACCTCGCATCGGTGGCCGCCTTCCGTTGCTCGCCGAACGGAGTGCACTACGTGGCGTCCAAAGCGGGGGTCATCGGCCTGACCCGGGCCACCTCCCTCGACCTCGCCCCGCACCGCATCCGGGTGAACGCCATCGCCCCCGGCGTCACCGACACCGCGCAGCCCCGCTACGGGATGAGCGAGGAAGAGCTTGCCGCCGCGGGGGCCGAGATCCCCCTCGGGCGGATCGCGGCTCCGGAGGACGTGGCTTCGCTCGCCGTCTTCCTCCTCTCCGGGGAATCGGCCCACGTCACCGGTCAAACCTTGCACGTCAACGGCGGCCAGTTCCTGTACTGAGCCCGGGACTGTTTCGCGCCGCGGTTCCGGCCTCGGACGCGGGGGGATGAGCGCGGCGAGGTCCGAGAGGCGGGGTCGGGGGGCCGTCGGGCCAACCCTTGGCCCGGATAAGTCACCGACTTCCTGCTGCGGCCGCCCATCCGCTCGCGGTCGCGGGCCGTACTCCCGCAAGCCGCTTCGACCGCGCGCACGCGCGCTTTCGGTCCGTTCGACCCGCTGCTGTCACATCTTGGGGCGTCTCCGCGCCCTCGCGACGTAGCCCGGTGAGATATGTGCGCCAGTGCCACCTCCAACCCGGTACCTCGGGTGGTCCGATGGCTCGGGCTGTTTTCCGGCCGTGCAACGCGCCGGTTGCTTCCACCAGCCTGTCGTGACCGGGGGCGGGCCGGCGAGCACCCGAGTCCACGCCCTGTCCTGACCCTCCTGGGAAACGAACGTCAGGCGTTTCGTGCATGGCACCTGCCGTCCCGTCAGCTCCGGGCATCCGCCGCGATACCCCGGCGAGCTCTCCTGTCGATTCGACCGCTGGTTCTCGCTTCGCGAAATGTTTCCGCGACTTCCGTACGTTGCCTCGCGCACTCCATCCATGCCTTGCCGAGTGCTCGAGCCGGCCGAGGATCAAGTGTAATCGGGCAAGAAATTGGCCCTGATCAAATACGAAGAGATCAAATGCGAAGATTCGATGTTGCGCTCTCCCGCGAGCTGTGGTGAATTCGCGGCGCCGGGTCGGATGAGGGGCTCGGGCCGGGCCGGCCGGTGTCCGGGACGGGAGACGGCAGAACCCGAACGGAAAACAGGATGTAATCGGATGTAAGGACCTGCTGGCGGAGGGCACTGCGACATGATTCGGAAACTCCACAACGACTCGCACGGTGCCGTTCGAGGCCTGGAGACGTCGGAACCAGGGGGGCGTCGTCCGGCGGCGAGGGCGCGGCGCGATTCCATGGTCCTGCTGATGACCGTTGCAGCCATGGCAGCCATGTCTTCGATGGCCGCCCAGGCGCAGATTCACATCAGCAACGATGTCTCGACCAACGTTTTCTCGAACGGGATAACCCAGGGCACGGTCGGCAGTCAAGGTACGCTTCATCTTGTCCAGCCGTTCAGGACCCCTGCGGGATCGGGGAAGCGCATCAACCTCGAAAACGTCGTTCTGCACTTCACCAACATGCCCCTTGCGACGAGCCAGGTGAAACTGTACCTGTATCGCAGCAAGCCGAATCCGAATCCCCCGGTCCCCCCGGCCTTTGCTCCGACGGTTCCGGATGCGGGTACGATCGATCAGACGACCCATGCGTTGCCCGTGAACGATCCCGGCCGAATTCTCGAGTTCCGAACCCCCACGCGCCTGGGGGGAAACAGATACCGGTTCGCCGCACCCGGCAACACGGTTCTTTCGGCGGGCACCACGTACCACCTGTATTTGTGGTCGGTGCCGCATGTTGACGGACCCAGGTGGAAAACGGTGGATATCGCTGCCACTCCTGGTGGCGGCCCTGGTAACGTGGATTTCACCGGGAATGCGTTCCAGTGTTCGTCAGGCTGGACTCTCTTGCGCGGGCTCCGCGACGATCCGCTAATCACTTCCGATGAGGGTTGGTTCCCTTATGACAAGAACACGTTTGTTACGGAGATCATCGGAAGGCCGAACCACGACCCCGGCCAGCCACCGACGATCGGCGGCGCGGCGAGGGTGGGCGAGGAGTTGACGGTCCACACCTCGAGCATCATGGACGACAACGGTGCGCCCTCGTCGGGCTTCACCTACCAGTGGATGCGGGTGGACGCCGATGGCGTGTCGAACCCGGAAGACATTGCCGGCGCGACTGCGCAGACCTACACCCTGGTCGAGGACGACCAGGGCAGGAAGGTGCAGGTGAAGGTGAGGTTCACCGACGACGACTGCTACGAGAACGAGGCGCTCAGCGTCCTCTCCGGCGTGGTGTCCGAGGCCAACGTCCCCGCCACGGGTCTGGCGATGAGCGGCAGGGCGAAGGTCGGCGAGACGCTGACGGCGGAGGTCGACGGCATCGAGGACCCCAATGGCCTGACCCCGCCGGTGTCCTACACCTACCGGTGGGCGCGGGTGGACGCCGACGGCGCGTCGAACCCGGAAGACATCGCCGGCGCGACCTCGCAGACCCATGACCTGCGGGAAGACGACCTGGGCAAGCGGGTGCGGGTGACGGTGAGATTCAACGACGACGACGGCAACCCCGAGGCGCTCCGCGCCCTCTCCGGCGTGGTGTCCGAGGCCAACGTCCCCGCCCCGGAGGGTGGTCTGCGGATCAGCGGCACGGCACAGGTGGGCGAGACGCTGACGGCGGAGGTGGGCGGCATCGAGGACCCCGACGGCCTGACCCCGCCGGTGTCCTACACCTACCAGTGGGCGCGGGTGGACGCCGACGGCGCGTCGAACCCGGAAGACGTTGTCGGCGCGACCTCGCAGACCCATGACCTGCGGGAAGACGACTTGGGCAAGCGGGTGCGGGTGACGGTGAGATTCAACGACGACGACGGCAACCCCGAGGCGCTCACCGTCCTCTCCGGCGTGGTGGCGGCCCGGGACAACGTCCCCGCCACGGGTCTGGCGATGAGCGGCACGGCGCAGATCGGCGAGACGCTGACGGCGGAGACGGGCGGCATCGAGGACCCCGACGGCCTGACCCCGCCGGTGTCCTACACCTACCAGTGGGCGCGGGTGGACGCCGACGGCGCATCGAACCCGGAAGACATCGCCGGCGCGACCTCGCAGACCCATGACCTGGGGGAAGACGACTTGGGCAGGCGGGTGCGGGTGACGGTGAGGTTCAATGACGACGACGGCAACCCCGAGGCGCTCGGCGCCCTCTCCGGCGTGGTGCTGTCCCGCATCACGGAGGAGAGCGAGGTCGTCAAAGGGGAGCTGACCCGGTTCGGCGAGACGGTGGCCGGGCAGGTGCTCGACGGAGTGCAGCGGCGCTTCGAAGCGCCTCGCGTGCCGGGGGTGCGGACAACGTTCGCCGGGCAGCACGTCGACTGGAGCCGGGCGAGCCGGGATCCGGACCGGGAGGGGGTCGCTGCGAACACCGTCCGAGCCCTGGGTACCCTGAGCGGTCGGGAACTGCTGACCGGAAGCTCTCTCCTGTTCTCGGGAGAGACCGCAAGGGGGGGCGGGTATACGTCGGTGTGGGCCCAGGGGGCCTACGGAGCCTACGCTGGTGAAGATGACGGGGTCGAGATCGACGGTTCGGTGCGGACGGGCCAGCTCGGGGCGGACTGGACGTCCGGACCGTGGATGCTGGGAGTGTCGGTCGCGCACAGCGTGGGCGAGAGCGACTACCGGGGTGACGGAGAGGGCGAGATCGAAACCTCGCTGACCGGTATCTACCCCTATGCTCGCTACGAGTTCACGGAGCGGAACTCGATATGGGCGGTGACCGGCCGCGGCGAAGGGAGTCTCAAGCTCAAGCCGAAGGACGGGAGCAGCCAGGGCGAGGTCGAAACCGACATCGGTCTCACGACGGGCGCGGCCGGGTTGCGGGTCGAGGTACTGGAAGAGGACGACGACGAGGCCGTCGCCGGCATCTCCCTGGCGGTGAAGTCGGATGTGATGTTCGTGAACATGACCTCGAAAGAAGTGACGGGCCGGCTTTCGGCGACCTCCCCCGAAACGAACCGCGTGCGTGTCGGTCTCGAAGGCTCGCGGCGCATCGTGCTCGAGAACGGCGCGACGCTGATCCCCTCCGCCGAGATCGGCGTGCGCCATGACGGCGGCAGCGTGTCCGCCGGGACGGGGGCGGACGTCGGCGCCGGTGTCGTCTATGCGAACCCCGCGCACGGCTGGTCGGTCGACCTCAAGGGGCGTTCACTGATCGCGCACGAGACATCCGGCACTCGGGAATGGGGTGTCTCCGGCGCGGTCCGCTACGAAGGGGATCGGTTCACGGAGCGGGGCCTCGTCGCGTCGCTCGACGGCGGCTACGGGGCGCAGGCCTCGGGCGGGGCGGATGCCCTGTTCGCCCTGGACAAGCTCGAAGACCTGGAGGCGGGGGACGGGACGCTCCCCGGAGGGCGTTTTCATGCCGAGGTCGGCTACGGACTGCCGGCGTTCGGAAACCGCTTCATCAGCAGGCCCCGGGCGAGCCTCGGCCTGACGGAGACGGGCTCCGCATGGCGGCTCGGCTGGTGGGTCACGCCGGCGCGCACCGGGCTGCTGAACCTGAGTGGAGGCATCGATCTCGACCCCCGCGACGAGGAGTACAGCATCGGGTTGCAGCTCGATGCCCGGTTCTGAGCGAACCGGGATGCGGATACCGGACTACCGGACGGACTGACCGAGACGGTCGGCAACCCTCCGCGCATCCGCCTCCGCAAGGCGTCGGAGATGAGCGGCCGCACCGGGTTGGCAGGAGGGTCGGCAGGGGCGCCCTCATTCGTGCCCTCGGGGGGTCCTGCGGGCCGCGTGGATGCGGCCGATCGGCCCGCCCGCGCGCGGCGAGCGCCATCCCGGCCCCTCGTTTCCGTCGGGAACCGTAGCGTGGGATGACCCTGAGGACGGTGCGCAACCCTCTGGTGACATTTCCGGCGATCGTCTATCGTCGCGCACATGGCGATGCGCGACGAGGATTTCGGAGCGTTCGGAGCGGCGCTGGCCCTGACCGAAGCGGCCGACGGGGTCCGGTCGTGTCCCCTGTCGACGTCGGAACCGCCCGACGGGCAGTCTCGGTGCGAACAGGCGCACGCCCGCACGGAGGCGGAACGGGCGCGGGGGGATGCCATTGGAACCATCATACGGAACGGATTGGCTCACCGAGCGAGCTTCGTACGTAGTCAGGAAAGTGGCAGAGGTCGAGGCTTGTGCCGGTGGATGTCGGGGCAAATTCGTTCTCCGCGATCCACGATGTCTGCCAGCCATCGCAACTGTTTGATTCAGGCACTTTTCTCCGGGATGGCGCCCGAATCTGCCCAAGGTGCTCTCGGTCCGGGGTGCTCTCGGCGCACACGGCACCCTGAATTGATTCGATGCCGTCAGGAGAGATATCGTCAGGAGAACAGATCGGCCCTGCGGTGGGTGCCTTTCCGGGGCGGTCCCACAGCCCGCTCGACCCGGCCGCGGGTTCCGTTGCGGCCGCGGATCCGCTCGGTCGGGGGCGGGCGGCGCCGGCCGGGGCGGACGTCGCGGAACGGGAGGGGATGATGGAGGGCGGCGCGCACTCGCGCGAGCCGGCGCACGAGAGGGGCCGGGCCGTGGCGCCGCCTCTCGTGCTCCTTGCCGGGAGCGATTCGCGCCCCCCCCGGCTCACCCCGGCGGGGCGGGGATACCGGGCGCTCGCCGGCCACAAGTCCGCCGATCTGAAGATCGATGGCCGGCCGCTCGTGCGCTGCATCCTCGACCGGCTGATCGCGTCGAACCGCTTTTCCGATCTCTACGTCGTGGGGCCGTCGCGGACCTACGCCGGGCTCGTGGACGGGGCCCGGCTCGTCGACTGCGACGCTCGGCTCGAAGACAACCTTCGCGCCGCGTTCGAAGCGGTCCGCGAGGACCATCCCCATGGCCCCATCGCCTTTCTCGCGAGCGACATCCTGCCGGACCCCGAGACCATACGGGTGGCAATGGATCGGTACGCGGACGACGCCCCCTGCGACGTGTTCTTCCCCCTTGCGGAGCTGTCGGGCGATGAAGCCGGGCTCGGACCGTCCGCCTGGAAGCCTCGATACCGGCTCCGCCTCGACGTGGACTCCACACCGAGCACGATCCTGCCCGGACACCTCGTCATCGTCGACCCGGACGCGCTCCGCATCGGGCTCGTGTACCGGCTGATCGCGCTCAGCTACCGCACCCGCAACCGGCCGATCGGTGGCCGCGGCCTGGCCATGCTGCGGGGGGTCCTCATGACCGTGCTCCGCGAGGACCTCCACCAGCTCTTCACCCTGGGTCTGCCCGATCTGACCGCGGCGGTCATCGCGGACGGGGCGGCGGTGGTGATGGGTCTCAAGTCGGGGAACATGACCCGCGAACGGCTCGAACGGGCGGTGCGCCGGGTGGTGGTGAGCTCCGGTCACCGCCGCCGATATCCGCGGCGCAGGGTGCGGCTGCCGATCGTCGCCGGCATCCTGTCGCTCGCCCGGGACATCGACACCGAGGAAGAGGCGCGCGCGATCGGCGCCGAGTGGCGCCGAAGTGTTCGTTCGGACCGTGCCGCCCGGCGCGGTCGCCCGGGCCCCGGGCCGGGCAGCACCCGGCTGCGGGCCTGACGGCCGGGCCGGGTTCGCCGCCCCGTCGGAGAGGCGATGAAGCTCGAACGAACCCGGCTCGCGTTCGTCGGCATGGACAAAGGCTCGGCTCCGCCTGCCCGCCCGGTGCCGCTCGCGATGCCGCGAAGCCGGCCCGGACCGTGCCCGCGCTGCTCGTGGAGCTCGCGGAACGCCACCCCGAGGTCGAGTTCGTGGCCGGCGCCGGCCGGCGCTTCCGCTATCCCGAGTGGTACTCGCCACCACCGGCAAGGTGCGAAAGCTCGGGATGATGAGGGAGCTCTTCACGGCGAATGACGACGACCGAGCCTCCTCGGTCCCGGGGTCGGGCGCGCGGAGGGAACCCAGGCGGAGGGAACCCGGTCGGGCGCGGAGGAGGGCGGATGCGTGGGAAGATCTGCCTCGTGACCGGGGCGACGGACGGCATCGGCTGGATGACCGCCCGCGCCCTCGCCCGCGACGGAGCCCGGGTCCTCGTCGTTGGACGCGATCGGGCCAAGGGCGAGCGGCGCACTGCCGCCCTCCGTGCCGAGACCGGCAACGATGCGGTCGAATTCGAGCTCGCGGACCTCGCGGCGCAGGCGGAGATCCGCGCCCTCGTCGCACGGCTCGCCGTGAACCTGCCCCGCCTCGACGTGCTTGTGAACAACGTCGGGGCGTGGTTCCACCGCCGCCTCGAGGGCCCCGACGGCATCGAGATGACCTGGGCCCTCAACCATCTCGGCCCGTTCCTCCTCACCGGGCTCGTGCTCGATCTCCTTGGCGCGGCGCAGGCGGGACGCATCGTCAACGTCGCGTCGCGCGCCCACCGCGGCCCGCAGGTGAGCTTCGACGACCCCGAGGGGAGGAAGCGCTACGCCGGCTGGCGCGCCTACCAACAGTCGAAGCTCGCCAACCTCCTCTTCACCTACCGGCTCGCGGAGCGGCTGGGCACGGCGGGCCGCGTGACCGCGAACTGCCTGCATCCGGGGTTCGTCGCGAGCCGGTTCGGCCACAACAATTCGGGTCTCCCCCGGCTTTTCGCGAGCGCCGCGCAGCGTCTCTTCGCTATCAGCGAGGAGAAGGGGGCGGCGACCAGCCACTACCTCGCCGCCGACGAAGCGGTGGCGGGGGTGACCGGGCGCTACTTCGTCAGGTGCCGCCCGGTGGAGAGCTCGCCGGCCTCGCGCGACCGCGAGGCGCAGGCCCTGCTCTGGCGGATGAGCGAGGAGATGACCGGCTTCCGCTATCCCGATGCGGCGCTCTCCGGCTGAGGCGTTCTCCCGCTCCGGGAGGCGGCGGGCGGGGCCGCGCGGTCGTCCACCTCGCTTCGGTCGAGGCCGGCATCTTCGAGCGCGGATCGGGATGCGGCCGCGCCGAGCGCGGGCTGGCTCTCCGGGAGGTGCCGTCCGGAGCGGCTCGCCCCGATGCCCGGGATCGCGGCCCGGACGGATATCGCCGTCATGCAAGCTCCTTGGGATGCGCTGCTGCGAATGTCCGGGGTTGGCAGTCAGGAGTTCCGGTTCTTCAACAGCACGAAGACCGCGAATGCACGGCGTTCCCGGATCGGGGTCGAGTCGAACTTCTCGATGACGTTGGCCGTGACTTCGATGTCTTCCACGACTTCGGATTTCCTCCAGCGGCCTTCCCGCGCTTGCGGCTCGTAGTCTGCCCGGTGGCGCTTGCGCTGCATGTCGGCGAACTTGTCTGCGAAAGCTTCTATCCCGGACGGGAACGCACGGATGGTCGGGCTGGAACACCGGGACCGCGCGTGTCCATGCTCCAACGCTCGGTATGCCTGCCGCCACGCGGGTTCCTTTCGATGCATGCGGGTCTTCCCGACCAGGGTGCCGGCGCAGCACTTCGCCACGCAGTGGATCATTGCGTAGTAAGTGGTGCTGACCGCTCGGCGCAGGTTCGACTGCTTCGGCGCCCCCGGGCCGTCCCCAACCGTGCGCCGCGCCGTCGCGATGAGGTCACGTGGGGTCATGGAGCTGGTCCCATTCCGGATCCCATTCCGATTTCCATTCCGACTTCATGGTCAGGGACAGGATCGGGAATTCGGTCACCCCCTCGTCGAGGAGCCGCTCTCTGAGGAGTCGACGGAGGTTGATGATGCGCTCGGTACGCAGGCGCTCCCGCTCGCCCTCGTAGATGGCCTTGATATCGAGGTAGTCCAGGTCGTCATCGTCGTCGTAACGCTCCGTGTCGAGTGCGATCAGGATCTTGTAGAAAACGATGTCGTCCAGTCGCTCCCTGATGGTCGTCTCCACAACGCGCCGTGCGCGTTTCTGTTTCTCAGGCGTCATCTCCGAGCCTCCCGTCCGGGGTGGCGACACCGTACCATCGTTCGCTACGCCGCCACAGATTCGGTCATGGGAAAATCTTCCCGACTGCAGCACTCCCGCTCGCCCTTCGGGGCGGAGAAGATCGGGAAACGCCGCGTAGACGAACGGCTCAGCCCCCCTGAACTTCGGAGGCTCTCGACGAATGGAATACCGGCACCTCAAGGTGGAGCGGCGCGGGCGCGTCGCCGTCGTAACGTTCCACCGCCCCGAGAAGGCGAACGCCCTCAACGCGCTTCATATCGAGGAGATCGAGCACGCGGCGCTCGCTTTTCGCGACGATGCCGAGACCCGCGCGGTCGTCTTCACGGGGGCCGGGCGGCACTTCACCTCGGGGGCGGACCTCACCGAGCCCGAGTCCGCGCCGCCCACCCTCGTCATGCACCGCCGCCGCCGGCGCATCGGGCAGCGGGCGATCACCGCGCTTCGCGAGATGGACCAGGCCACCATCGCGGCATGGCGGGGGGCGGCGATGGGCGGAGGGGCGTGCATCGCGACCGCCCTCGACTTCCGCATCGGTGCGCGCGACTGTTTCATGTCCTATCCCGAGATCAACATCGGGGTGAACCTGATGTGGAACAGTCTTCCGCTCCTCGTGCGCCTGGTCGGGCCGGCCCGCGCCAAGCAGCTCGTGATGGGTGGAGAGCGGGTGCCGGGGCCGCGGCTCCTCGAATGGGGCGTGCTCGACGAGATGGTGGATGGGCACCAGGTCCTGGACCGGGCGCTCGCCTGGGCGGAGCACTACGCGGGCCGGCCGCCGGTGGCGGCGCAGATGATCAAGCGAAGCGTCAACGCGATCTCGAGCGCGCTCGACGGCGCGATCATGCACGCCGACTTCGACCAGCACCTCCTTGCGTCCGCGACCGAGGACGCGGCTGACGCGGTCGATGCGTGGCTCGCCGGGCGCGAGCCGGAGTTCGAAGGCCGCTGACCCGAAAAAATCACCGATTTTTGCGGATGATCGGCCAGCGAGGGCAAGTCCTGCTGCCGTGGACTTGCCCGTTGACATGCCCTCGACCTCCCTGCAAGTGGGGCTGAACAAACAGACCGTCGTGGTGTTCGCTCCGCGGCATGCCGCTCCAGAACCGGATCCTCCGGACGCTGCGCGCCCCCGAGGCCCAGGCACGCCGTTTCGGCGCGGTCGATTGCGCCGTCGGCATGTAGAACGCGACCACGACTCCGGCGTAAACCGCGAAGCCGAGAAGCCCGGGGGCAACCGCCGGCAGGACAGCCAACAGGATCGGCACTCCAGGCGACGCGACAGGTTCCGGAAGCCGGGCCGTGCATCGGCTCGCACCCGAACTGTTGTACGATCGCCGCGACTTCACGGCCCAATGAGAGGAGGTTCGGAGACCGGTTCCGAGACACGGAGGTTCCCCATGCGCCAGTCGCCCTCGTTCCTCATGATGACGTTGCCCGCCCTGCTCGCCGCGGCCACCGCCCACGCCCAGCCCTGTGAAGCCGCGGCAGGCCACCCAACCGTCTCGCACCGACCCGCCGGAGAAGTCGGGGCCGAGCACCTCGGCCGCTTGCTCGCCCCCCAATGGCATTCACTTAAGAGAGAACGCCATTCACTTAAGGATCCGGAGAAGGAGGCTATTATCCATCTTGAATCAATGGGTTGTGGAAATGAAACCCAAACCTGAAGACGGCTCTGTCAAAATGAATGCCATTGCCCCCCCCCCCCCCCCCCCCCCCCCCCCCCCCCCCCCCCCCCCCCGCGCGCCGCAGATGGCGCAGTGGACCGTCGTCTCCGGGGTGGTGGGTCATGCCGAACGCCAACTATGCGGGAGAGAACGCTCCGCATTGCGCGGCTGCCTTCTTGCGTTGCTCGCCCTCTGCGCGGTGGCTTTCTGGCTACGCACGGCGCACATCTCTGCATCTCTACCCTATCCGCAGCATGTCGATGAAGCAAATATAACGAAGTTCGCGGCCAACATTCTGACGACCGGGAATTATTATCCGATCAACTTCGACAAGCCGTCCCTCCCCGCATATCTTGCGGCGGCGGCGATGAGCATCGGGTTCATCAGCACCGCGCCCGAATTGGAGGTTGAAAGGAGTCCCGATATCGACATAAGGGATGATCTTGGCTACGTATCTTATCGATTCTATACCCTTCCGGGCGTTGTCGAGAAAGCGCGGTGGCTGTTTGCGCTATTGTCGGTCGTGGCGATGGCGGCGGGTGGAGTCGTGGCCTTTCAACTGCTGGGTCGGCCCGGTGCCTTGATACTTGCGCCGCTCGTGCTTGCACTCTCCTCCTTCTACTTCGATATGTCCCATAGTTATCTGAATGTCGATATCGTCGGCACTTGTTTCGTCGCGCTGGGTATGGCCGCAGTGCTGCAAAGCGCCAGCCGCCCTTGCCCGACCCTGCGCGGGCTCGCCGTCACACCGGCAATCTGCGTCGGCTTGGCCGCCGGCAGCAAGTACACCCACGGCCTTCTTCTTTTTTCCGTCATGCTTGCAATCTATCTGTTCATGGAGCGCGGTCGCCGGCTTCAAGCGACGGTCATCACCATAACGACAGCCGGCCTGTCGTTCCTCGCTGTCGCTCCATACAGCGTGATCGCTCTGCCGGATTTTGTGAACGGACTCGCCAGACAAGCGCACCATTATGCCACCGGACATCCGGGCCATGAGGCCGACCCCGGACTGGACCAGCTCGCTTACTATGCGTCTTCCCTTGTCTCGGATTTCGGGGTCGCCGGCCTTGTTCTCTGTTTGATTGGTCTGATTTCCGCCACCTTGTCGGACTGGCGCAGGACGCTTGTCCTCATCTCGTTCCCAGTGGCTTTGCTTGCTCTGTTCTCGGCGCAACGAGTCCACTTCCTGCGCAGTATACTGCCTGTCTTCCCATGGGTCGCAGTATTTATTGCTTGCGGTATTTTCTTCCTTCATGGGCGGTTGATGCGCGTTGCCTGGATCCGCCGGATAGAGATTCGCGCGCTTCGAAGCGCAATTGGGGTGGTCGGTTTTCTGGGGCTCTTTGCACTGGGCTTGAACGCGCCGCTCGGCAAGTTCGCCGTACAAATGGAAGTCGCCGGCGAAAGTCGCGTGAGAGCCGTGGCTTGGATAAAGAAGCATGTCGCTACGGACGCGACTGTGATCGTCCCGGAGGAGCTCCATCTCGACACCCGGCCGCTGGCCTCCAGCGGCTATCCGATACGGGTAGTGGAATTCAAGGCGCTTGACACGGCGCAGAGCATTGACTCGCTCATGGCGGAGATTCCCGGGCCGGTGGTTGTGCTCGTTCCGCGGTGGGTTGCGGATCTCCGGTTCCCGGATGCAGACGGCGCCAAAGACAAGGCGGCGGCCCTGAATGAAGCGTCGATGCGGGCGCA
This sequence comes from Gammaproteobacteria bacterium, assembly GCA_965214795.1. GTDB lineage: Bacteria > Pseudomonadota > Gammaproteobacteria > HK1 > HK1 > JAJDXW01. Next base: position 1,374,806 of record OZ243976.1, read on the forward strand.
ACTTGTGCCGTTGGCCGACTTCAGTCTCCAGCGTGGCGTGTTGCTCCATAGTCCCATGTCGCGGCGCTATAGCGGGGGGGGGTGGGGATTCCCTGGGCGGAATCCCGGATTCAGCATCGCCAGCATGCCGTCCCGGAAGTACGCGCAGCAATGCGTGCCACCTTGTCGATGATCGACTGCGTCGTCGCGACCCACACGAACGGCGTGGCGTAAGCGTTGTAGCTGTCGGTCACCGCTGCCACTCCCGCGCTGCCACTCCCGCCGGTCGGCCGCCGAAGCGCCGGGCGCGTTCCAACCTCTCGGGGGTCATCTTCCGGATCTCCCGTTCAGGGCGGGTCCACCTTACCATCGCCCGTCTTCCCCCTTCATCCTCGCTTGTGGGGTGACTTCCTTGGCTTCGGCCCTCCCATCCACCCTCCCCGGCGGAGAAGATCGGGAAACGGCCGGTAGGCGAACGACTCACCCCCCTGCACATCGGAGACCCTCGACGAATGGAATACCGGCACCTCAAGGTGGAGCGGCGCGGGCGCGTCGCCGTCGTAACGTTCCACCGCCCCGAGAAAGGGAGGACATGCGTCGCGGCGCGGAGCGCTGCACGCGCCCCGCATCGCCGGCGTTCCCGTCGTGGCCGGTGCGGGGCGGCCGCCGGCCGGCTAGGAGCCTGCGCCGCAGAACCCTTCGGAAGCGTTCTGCGGCGCGGGCTCCTAGCGCTTGTAGAGCCCCATCAGTGACGCCTTGGTGAGGGTGTTGAAGTTCAGCATGAACCCGACCACTGCGGCGGAGGTGTCGGCCTCGACGGGAAGGCTGTCCAGGCCGACCGCGTGCAAGGTGAAGAGATAGCGGTGCGGATGGTCGCCCTCGGGCGGGCAGGGCCCGCCGTAGCCCGGCGCGCCGAAGTCGGTGCGGGTCTGGAGCGCCCCGGCCGGCATCGAACCGTCTCCCGAGCCCGCCCCGAGGGCGAGCGAGGTGACGTCGGCCGGGATGTTGACCACCACCCAGTGCCAGAATCCGCTCCCGGTCGGAGCGTCGGGGTCGAAGCAGGTGAGGGCGAAGCTCTTCGTGCCCTCCGGGGCGCCGCTCCAGGAGATCTGGGGCGAGAGGTTGCCGCCCGCACAGCCGAATCCGTAAGCCTCGGACAGGATGTGGTCGTCGGCGAGGTAGTCGCCGTCGTTGAAGCTCTCGCTGGTGAGAACGAGGTCGGCCATGAATGCGGTCCTCCGCGTCGGTTCGAATCGCGGTCGAAGGTTCGGGAACCGCTGCGGGCTTGTCAACACCTGCCCCTCTCCTCGCCGCTCGCCCGGGACGTCGACACCGAGGAAGATGCGCGCGCGAGCGGCGCCGAAGTGTTCGTCCGGACCGTGCCGCCCGGTGCGGCAGTCCGGTTCGGCAGTCCGGGCCCCGGGCCGGCCCCGGGCCGGGCAGCACCCGGCTGCGGGCCTGATGGCCGGGCCGGGTTCGCCGTCCCGTTGGAGAGGCGATGAAGCTCGAACGAACCCGGCTCGCGTTCGTCGGTATGAACAGAGGCTCGGCTCCGCCTGCCGGCCCGGTGCCGCAGTTGCGCCAAGCGCCACAGGACCCGAGATCGGTCCCGTACAATCAGGGTGCGGCCAGGCAACCGGAGAAGCGGGCATGACGACCGAAGCCGAAGTGCGTGAAGCCGCCCGCGAGGCCATGAAACGGGATCCTCGGATTGAAGCCGTGCTGCTGTTCGGATCTCGGGCCCGGGGGGATCAGCATGACTGGAGCGACTGGGATGTCGCGGTAGTGTCCGAGGAGCTTGTCGATGGGCACGAGGCTATCGAGAGCCTGACACGACTCGATCACGTGAACGCCGCGATCATGCGCCGGTCACGGATCGAGGCGAGGAAAGACGAGGCCGGAACGATCGAGTCGAACGTGGCTCGACAGGCACGGGTGTTGGCCGGGAGCTGGAACAGACCGAAGTGCAGAAATGGAAAACTGGAGGTGAACGAAACGAGTGTGCTCGGAAAGGTGACCGACGCGGTCCGGAAAATTGCCGAAGCGTACGGGGCCCGAAGATTGGCGATCGCGGAACAATGGACATACGACGCACACCTGGTCGAGCATGTCCAGATGGCGGGAGAGCTCCTGGCGAAGAGCATCGTGAGTGCATGCGGCGTCAACGTCGACAAGGTGCACGACCTGCTCCGGCTTGGAAACGAGCTGGAAGCTCGCTACGAGGGAGGGAGATTCACCCCGGAAGAGGTGACGGAGCTTGCCGAACGCATCCGGGGTCTCGATGGGAACAGCCGCCGCGCGCACCTGGCCTTGTACTTCGAGGACGAGGTCGAGGCCCCGGAAAGGACAAGCGAGAAACTGCGAGACACCATGGAGCTTTGCACACGGTGGCTCGTGCTGTACGGGGAAAGATCACCGCACGCGCGTGAAGAAACCGCCCGACAGGCCGACACCGCGAGACGGTTGGCCGAGAGAGAACGCCTGCAAGCCGACTTCGGGAGCATCGAGACCGAACTCCAGGACGCGATGAAGAAGTTCGAGACAACGATGGCAAGAACTGCCGCCCAATGGGGGCCGGAAGATGCGGCAGCAAAAATCGCTCGGGAGTCCCCGGAACGGGGCACGCGACAGCGGGAAACATCGGCACAGCGCGCATCGCGCCAATTCGCAAGCGAACACGCCGCGCGAAGGCGGACACCAACGGCTGAGCAGGGAATACGACGAGGTGCGGAGAAGGAGTGACAAACGCGCCGAGGCGCCGACAGGCGCGAACGCACGCGGCAAGCCGGAACCGGTCTCGGGTAGGTCGGGTTAGCCGAAGGCGTAACCCGACGACCCACCGGGTGGCCGCAGGCTCCACGCCGCCTGTTCGTCTGTCAACTCAGGTATATAGCCCTCCTTGTCATCCCCGCCTGTGGTCTGAAGGGAGCCGTCCATGATTCGATTCGCCCTTTTCGGGGCCGGCCGGGCGGGCCGGATCCATGCCCGGAACATCGCCCGTCATCCCCGGGCGGAGCTGGTCTGCATCTTCGACGTCGATCGGCCGGCGGCCGACCGCTTGGCCGAAGAGCACGGTGCGCGCGCGGAGCCGGACGCGGCGGCGATCTGGATCGCGGACTCGATCGACGCGGTCATGATCGCGTCGTCGACCAACACCCACGTGGACCTCCTCCGCGAGGCGCTTCGCGCCGGCAAGGCCGCCTACTGCGAGAAGCCGATCGATTTCGACCTCTCGCGGGTCCGGTCCGTCGTCGCCGAAGCCGAGGGGACCGAGGTCCCGGTGGCGGTCGGGTTCCGGCGCCGCCGCCTCCCCGAATACCAGGAGATCCGGAGGCGGATTCGGGACGGCGAGGTCGGGGCGGTCGAAACCGTCCACCTCGTCTCGCGCGATTACCGGCCGCCTTCGCCCGCATACCTCGAAGTCTCGGGCGGCTTCCTCCGCGACAAGACCATCCACTACTTCGATCTCATTCCCTGGCTGGTCGGCGAGCGGCCGGCCGAGGTCTACGCCGCGGGCGCGTGTCTCGTCGATCCCCGGATCGGCGAGGCCGGCGATATCGACACCGCGATGGTGCTGCTCCGGATGCCGAGCGGCGCCCTGTGCCACATCGACAACGGGCGAAGGGCGGTGTACGGATTCGACGAGCGGGTGGAGGTGTTCGGGGAGCGGGGCATGCTGCAGTCGCAGCCGCCCTCGGTCTCCCACGTGGCCCGCTTCGGCGCGGCCGGCATCCGCCACGAGCGCTATCCGGACCTCTATGGAGAGGAGAGCTTCGCCGGTCTGCTGGATGCTTTTCTCACCGCCCTCGAGAGCGGGCAGCCGGTCGAACCGTCCCTTACCGAGGGTCTCCAGGCCCAGCTCATTGCGGAGGCGGCGGTCGAATCGCTCCGCCGCAACCGCCCGGCGGCGATCGAGTACTGACGGGCGGCGACCGCGGGCCTGCGGGGTCCACGTTCGTTGCGGTCGCCTCGCCTCGGGGGATGCGGCTCAGGAGGTGATTCCGGCCGCGCGCAGCCGCGCGTAGACGTTGCCGACGCGGTACACCCTCTCCGCGGGGGCGAACCAGCCGCGGCAATGGATCTCCTCCGGGGTCACGTCGTGGTGATAGTGCCCGCCCATCGTGTCGTCGCCAGGGTGATAGAAGTGGGTGTGCTCGCTCGAAGGACGGAGGTCCAGCTCACCGCCGGTCGGGTCCCCGGTCCAGAGCACGGAGAAGCAGAGCAGGCCCGGACCCACCGGCTCGAAATAGCGGAGAAATTCCGCGACGACCTGTTCGCGCTCGACATCGTAGTACTGGTGGCCGATGCAGTCGTAGTCCGGCACCACGTGGGAGCGGATCCCGCCGCGCTCGACCCGGAACACGCCGCCGAGCGCTATCTCCCGGCCGTTCCTTCCCGCGAGCGGCGCGATCGCTTCCCGCATCGCGAGCGGCAACGAAGCCTGGCGGCCGGTGCGGTGCGCCACCACGACCTCGAGCACCGGCCCCGGCTCGCCTCGCGAGATGAACAGGTTGGCAAGCCCCGCGAACTGCCCCGAGGAATACGGCCCGACGCGGCACCGCCCCTCCCGGTCGACGCGGGCCGCCCGCGACTCCGGGGCGCGGCGCGTGTCGTGGTTGACGATCACCTCCCCGCAGTGGCCACCGATGGCTTCCGGGCTCGCCATGCCCGCGCCAAGCACCTGTCCGGCGGAGTGGCCGGCGCAGCGCTGGAGGTCCCCGGTCTCGAAGCGCACGTTGCGGTAGCGCGGGTTGTGGGCGTAGGGCTCGCCACCTACGTCGACGATGCAAGGCGCGCCGCCCAGTCCCTCCCACGCACAGCCGATCCGGCGAAGGTCGGGACACCCCCTCACCCGGACCTCGGCGTGGCGGTAGTTTCGGGACAGCCCGTCGGCGAGAGCGGCACGGAGCACCGCAAGGGGCGGGGCCCAGAGCGCCGCGCTCGCGGTATCCATGATGTCCGGCGCTGGAGCTTCGGGCATCGTTCCTCCCCGTTGCGAAGTATGATTGGCGCGGTGCCGGTGCCGGTCGGGACGGCGGCGGGCCGGCCGGGGGCCACCCGCCGCGCTCCATCCCGGCTTTGGCGGTGCGCCCGGATCATGTCACAAGGGGGCGCCGGTGCCCGAGCGCGGCCCGATCGGCGGGTCCGTCCGTGGCTCCTGTCATCGGCGGAGAACAGGATCACTCCACCAACCGCGAGGAACCGGACCATGGCGGAGCCGGAACGCTACCAGGCCGGATCTTCGCCGGCAGGTCGGATGAGCAAACCGTAATCCGACACGGAGCTGCGACACTACCCCGAACCGTGGTCTCGGCTGCGGCCCCACCGTCAACGGCGGAGACCAGGACCACCCACCCCATCGCGAGGAACCGGATCATGGCGGAATCGGAACGCTACCAGGCCGGGATCGAGGTCATGGAGAAGCTCTTCGGGCGACCTCCGAAGCAGGGGACGATGCCGGACGGAATGTTCCGGGCCACGGTCGAGAACCTCTTTGGCGACGTCTGGAGCCGGCCGGGCCTCGAGCTCGAGGAGCGGTCGATGATTACCCTGACCGCCCTCACCGTCCTCGGCCGCGAGAACGAGCTCAAGATCCACCTCTACGGGGCGCGGAACCTCGGCATCCCGAAGGAAAAGCTCGAGGAGATGATGCTCCATCTCGCCCACTACGGGGGATGGCCGGTCGCGGTGTCCGCCCTTCGCCTCATCGAGCACGTCTACAGCAAGCCGCCGAGGTAGCCGCCCGATCGGAGGCCCGCCGGCTCCCGGGCCGAGCCGGGTCGAGCCGGGCCAAGGCGAGCCGAACCGAGCCGGGCCGAACCGAGCGCGGGACGAGAAGGGACGAGACGGGAGGGGCGGGCTCCGGAGAGCGAAACCCCGCACCGCCGCCGGGCTCGCGCTCCCAAGTGAACGTGGTGCACAGGGCCCGCTCCGCGACGGTATCCGCCGGCGGGTCCACGGCCGGAACGGCCGCACGAAGCTCCGCGTAGCGCGTCGTCGGCACCTGGCCGACGACACCGTCCGGCGGGTCCCACCGCCGGCCGTTCCCGTCGCAATAGACGCCCGGTTGCCACCCCTGCGCGAGCAGCGCCCGACCCAGGTCGTCGAGCTGCGCCCACCAGACGTCGCCCGGACGCCCCGAGTCGATGCGCACCAGGGCGCCGCTCGCCGGCCGGCTCCGTCATGCCGGGCCCAGGTCGGAAGCTCGCTGCGCTCGCTCACGTCGTTCCTCCCGGATCGGCCTTCGCGGCCGCGCCCGCGGCGGCACGAGCCCGCGTGCGTTGACCGTGCCGGCGTTCGGTCGTTTCGCAGGCGTCGCGGATGGCGAGCCGCACGTATTCGGCCAAGTGCAAGCCCTCGAGCTCCGCGCGCGCCAGCGCGCGCGGAGCTCCGGGCGGGTCTTGATATCTCACCTTTCGGGGTTTGTTTTGGGCGGAGGATTTCAGATAACTTGTTGAATATCTGAATAAAAAGGGCCTCACACGTGGTAGAAAGTCAGGTGTTCCGACTGGACATTCAACTCAATCACGGGAGGCCCTATCATGGATCTTATCGGGCAAATCACCGCCCCGGAAAAACCCCCATGACCGAATACGAAATCGCCACCCTCGCCACCAGCCTCGGAATCGGACTGGGGCAGATCGGAATCGTCGCGGTCGGTATCCGCGCCATGAACCGCGCCAGCGCCGCCCGCGACCGCGCCACCGCCGCCCGTGATGCCCAGGCGGCACGGGTCGCGGACCAACGGGATACCGAAGCCCGCCAGCGCGATACCGAAGCCCGCCGACGCGATGCCGATGCCCGCCGACGCCATGACGAAGCCATGCGCGCACTCGACTTGCAGCGCCAAGCGCTCGAAACCCTCATCGCCCGCACCGCGCCGGACGCGAAATAGCTACCTGCCGCCGGCGCACGCTCCGCCCGCCGACGAACCCCGGAGACCGCACCCATGTCCACCCACCTCACCACCACAGCAACCGCACTCCCGGCCCCGGCCAGCGTCTCGAACGCCACCCGTACCCTCATCGAGGATTCGGTCAGCCCCAACACCCGCCGGGCCTACCGCTCCGCCCTCGCCCGGATCGACGCATGGCTCGCCGGCCGGCCGCTCAACGACGAAACCCTCGCCGACTACCTCGGCTCCCTCGACGAGACAGGCAAGGCGCCCGCCACCGCGACCACGGCCGTCGCCGCGGTCCGGTTCCGCGCCCGGCTCGCCGAACAACCCGATCCGGTCGGGCCGGTCGCGGACCGCGCACTCAAGGGGTTCAGCCGGGCCGGGCGGGCGGAACGCGGTCGCGGACAGGTTCCCTGCCTCGACCTCGACGCCATCGCCCAGATCATGGCCGTCGCGGACCGGCCCCGGCGCACCGGGCGCGGAACGGAAAGCGAGGCAGTCGCCCGCCGGCGCGGCGCCGTGGACCGGGCCATCGTCGGCACGATGTTCCAGGCATGCCTTCGCCGGTCGGAGCTCGCGGCACTCCAATGGCGCGACGTCCAGCCGTCCAGCCTGCTGAACGCCTATCGGGTCCAGGTCCGCGCATCGAAGACCAACCAGGAAGGCGAAGCGGACTTCCGCTTGGTCAAGAACGGCGTGGCGCGTGCCCTCGCCGCGATCCGGCCCGACGATGCGCAGCCGACCGATTCGGTCTTCGGGTTGACGGCCGGCCAGATCGGCCGACGCTTCACGGCCGCCTGCCGAGCGGCCGGATACCGGGCCACCGCCCACAGCGCCCGAGTCACCTATGCCAGCGAGATCACCCGACTCGGCGGGTCGACCACGGAAGTGATGCGGGCCGGCGCATGGAAGACGGCCCGCATGGTCGCCCACTACGCGGCCGGAGTCCACGCCGAAGACAACGCAACGGCCAAGTACCTCTAGCAGGCTCCCGGCCGGCTCCGCGCCCGACCGCCACGTAAGGCCGTGCGGCTTCCGGGCACCGGCACCTCGCGTTGGTCGAAGTCGCCTTGGTGGACCGTATCGACGCGCACGAACCCGGGACGGCCTTCAGGATGGGGCCGGCGCCGCTCGCCGATCGAGACCTTGGTGGGCCGGGTGGGCTCGACCTTGCCGCGTTGGCGCTGGTAGGTCGTGGAGCGGCGAAGGTTGTACAGATGACCGTTGGAGATCCGCGCGAGCCGCTTGGACCGCGCGGGTCGTGGAACACGGTGTAGGCGCGTTCGCACAGCTTGCGGGTGGCCGGTCCGGACACGGTCCCGTGCAGCGCATCGACCTGGGCGAGCAGGCGGATGTCCTGCCCCGTGTAGCGCCGGGGGAAGGGCCGTCGGGGCGGACCGCGACGGTCGTCGATGCGCTCGGTCGAGCGGTACTGAGCGATGAGGCGGGTCAGTTGTGCTCGGGACAACCCGCTCACCTTGACCAGGAAGCGGCGCACCACCCCCTTGTCGGCCTTGCCCAGGTGCCCGTACCGGAACCGGCGAAGGGTCCGGGCGACGAACTCGTCGCGCGCCCCGCGGTCCAGAGGTTGGACCTCCACCGGTTCGGCGCCGTCAAGGAACGAGCGGACCTCGTCCCACGGTCCGCACCCGGTGGGTCCGAGCATCCCGATCCTCTCCCGATGATGCCCCGCTTCACACCCCGTCTTCGCTCACCCCACGTTGGATCAGGCGCCCCCCTTCAGGCTCATGGGTCATTGGACAAGGCTGGGGAAAAGCAGCAGTTCTCATTTTGCTCGTCGGGTCCCGCGGCAGGACCGGCACGAACGTCGATCTGCGCCCCGATCTGCCCCGGATCGAGTCGCAAGGAGAAGACCGCTTGCGGCTCAGGGTAAAGTCAGGCGCCAAAATGAGAACTGCTGATTGGACAAGGCTGGCGATTCACGCCCGGCCGCGATTGGCGCTAACATTCGAACGACGATTCGATTGCCCGGCTCGAGGAGGCGCCGACCCATGGAATATCGACGGATTTCGGCCGACTGCCATATCGATCTCTGCTGGATGCCGCCGGAACTCTTCGTCTCCGAGGCGAGCGCCGGGTTCCGGGATCGCATGCCCTACGTGACGGACGGCCCGGACGGCCCCCACTGGACCAGCCGCAACGGCGTCTCCTTCGGGCTCAAGAACGGCGTCGGGCCCTCCGGGCAGAAGTACGTTCCCGGCCAGCACTACCGGGCCGACAAGATGGCCGCGACCGGCCTCTACGACGACGGCCGGCAGGACGTCCGCCGCGTGTCCGACCCGCACCTTCGCGTCCGCGACATGGAGCGCGACGGGGTCGACGCGGAGGTGCTCTACGGCATTCTCGGTGCGGCGACCCGGCTTCGCGACCACGAGGCGGCGAACGAGATGTTCCGGATCTACAACGACTGGCTCGCGGACTTCTGCCGTCACTACCCGGGCCGGCATATCGGTCTCGCCTGCCTGCCCTACGGCGACATCGACGCCGCGGTGGCGGAGATCCGGCGGGTGGCGGAGACGGGCCGCATCCGGGGCGTCGAGCTGTCGTGCTCGTGGGACATGGAGCCGATGTGGCACCCCTGCTGGGAGCCGCTCTGGCAGGCGGTTCAGGAAGTCGACCTGCCGCTTCACTTCCACACCTTTCCGGCCATCGATCCGAACCTGCTTCAGAACGCTCCGAAGGAGGCGCGTCGCCCCGCGTTCTTCACCGTGGTGTCGGGCTTCCAGATGAACCTCGTCAACATCCTCGCCGCCATCATCGGGGCCGGGGTGCTCGAGCGCTATCCCGGGGTGCGAGTCGCGTTCGGGGAGAGCGGGATCGGCTGGATCCCTTACGCGCTCGACCGCATGGACTTCGAGTGGGAGGACCGCTTCCGCGACCTCGATCTGACCATGAAGCCGAGCGACTACTGGCGGCGGCAGTGCCGGGCCACCTTCCAGTTCGACCGGATCGGCGCGGGGCTCGTGGACGAGATGGGGATCGAATCCCTCATGTGGGGCTCGGACTACCCCCACGGCGACGGGGTGTGGCCGGAATCGGATCGCTACATCGCCGAGCAGTTCGCCGATCTCTCGGAAGCCGAGGTCCACCGGCTGACCTGCGCGAACGCGCACGAGTTCTACCGCCTTCCCGGCCGAGCGGTCTCGGCGGTGCTCCGGGAGGCGGCCGACTGATCGCCCCCGCCCCTGCCCCCGCCGGCGGCTCCGGCTCGCCCGCGTACCGGAGGTCGGGCCCCGGTTCGGGCTCCGGCCCAGGGTACGGTTCCGGCCTTGGCCCGGGGTGCGGTTCCGGCCTTCACCCCGGCCTTGGCGGCCCCGGCCCGCCCGCGTACCGGAGGTCGGATCGGGCTCCGGCCCGGGATACGGCCCGGGATACGGCTCCGGCCCAGGGTACGGTGCCGGCCTTGGCCCCCGCCTTCGCCCCGGCTTTGGTGGCCCCGGCGCGGATGGGCTCCGCCCCGGTGAGGGACCGGCGTGAGCCGGAAGGCGGACGAACGGGTCCGCCGCCGCCTCGCCTTCGCCCCGGCCTTGGCGGCCCCGGCCCGGATGGGCTCCGCCCCGGTGAGGGATCGGCGTGAGCCGGAAGGCGGACGAACGGGTCCGCCGCCGCCTCGCGGATGCGGCGCGCGCCCTCGCCGAGAACCGGGCGCGGGACGCCCTCGACGCGGCGAGCGCGGTCATGCGCGAGCGCCCGCGGCTCCCGCCCGCGCGGCTCTGCGCCGGTATCGCCCTCGCCCGCATGGGCGAGCGCGGGCCGGGGCTCCGGTTCATCGACGAGGCGGCCCGGCTCGGCCCCCGCGACGCCGAGCTCCAGGCCGGAGCGGGCCAGGCGTTTGCGGAGTTCGGCCGGCCGGCCGACGCCGAGGCCTGCTTCCGGCGCGCGTGCGCGCTCGTCCCCCGGGCCTTTCCGCCCCGCTACTCCCTCGCGGTGTTGCTGGAACGCCGGAGGGCGATGGAGGAAGCCGAGGAGTCCTACCGGCTCGCCGTCGACCTCGCTCCGGGGGCGGCGCCGGCCTGGGTCGGGCTCGGGAACGTCGAGCGCGCGCAGGGCCGGAACGAGGAGGCACTCGCGAGCTACCGGCGGGCGACGGAGGCCGACCCCGGCCACGCGCCCGGCTGGAACAACCTCGGCAACCTCGAGCGCGAGCTTGGCCGCGCGGCCGAGGCGGAGGCCGCCTATCGCACCGCGGTGGAGCACGCGGCGGGTTACCTGCCCGGGTGGACGAACCTCGCTTCCCTGCTCGGGTCCGCCGGACGGCACGAAGAGGAGGCCACGGCGTGGAGGAAGGCGTCGGCGCTCGCTCCCCGCGACGTGGACGTCTGGTCCGGGCTCGGGTACGCACTCGAGCGGGCCGGGCGCGCCGATGAGGCGATCCCCGCCCTCGAGCGGGCCCTCGCGTGCGTAACCCCGGACCACCCGCGGGTGATCAGCGCGCTCGGCCGCCTCCACGCCGCGCTCGCCCTCTCCCGCCTCCGGGCCGGCGGCCCGGACGGAACGGATGCGATCGCCGCCTGCGACACTTGGCTCGAGCGCCGCCCGGGAGATGCGACCGGCCTGGCCGCGAAGGCGATCTTCCTCAACCACCTCGGCCGCGAGGAGGAATCGCGCTCCCTCGCCGATACCGGGCGTCTCGCCGCTCGCTTCCGGATCGATCCCGCTCCCGACTATCCGGACCTCGACCGGTTCAACGAGGCCCTCGCCCGGCACGTCACCCGCCATCCTTCGCTCGTGTGGGCACCGCCCCACAACGCGACCCGCGAGGGCCGACACTCGGGCGAGCTGGTGACCGAGCCGAGCGGTCCCGCGGTGGTCCTCAAGACGAGGATCCTCGACTGCATCGAGCGGTACGCGGCTTCGGTGGCGGAATCGGACCCCGAGCACCTCGTGGTCCGCTCTCGTCCCCCGGACACCCGGATGCGGATGTGGGGGGTGGTCATGCACGCCGGGGGGCATCAGATCCCCCACATCCACCCCGCGGCATGGCTGAGCGGCGTCTACTACCCCGAGGTCCCGGGCTTCGTGTCCGCGGAAGATCCCGAACACCGCGGCTGGATCGAGTTCGGGCGCGCGCCCGAGGAGGAATTTCCGGATCTGAAGCCGATGCCCGTCGAAGCGATCCGTCCCGAGGAGGGTCTCCTCCTCATCTTCCCCGCCTGGTTCTATCACCGCACCATCCCCTATCCGGCCAACGTCCGCCGGATCAGCGTGGCGTTCGACCTGGTGCCGGCGGCCCCGCCGGACTTCGGCCGGTTGCTCGGCCACTGAAGGGAGGTGGATACGGGTCCGGGGGCGGTTCAGGAGGAGCAGGAGGTGCTTCGGACCATGTGGTAGCGCCCCGGAGCGACCCCCTCCAGAAGGCGGATGGGCGCCGCGCCGGGGAGGGCCATCTCCTGATCCGTGACGATACGGAGGTGGATACGGGTCCGGGGGCGGTTCAGCGGGTCCGGCGGGCGGTTCAGGAGGAGCTTCGGACCATGTGGTAGCGCCCCGGGGCGACTCCGTCCGGGAGGCGGATGGGTGACGCGGCGGGGAGGGCCATCTCCTGATCCGTGACGATGAGCGCCCCCGGAGCGAGGAGCGGCGGGAGGAGGGGGGAGATCCGCGCGGCGAGCCGGCGGTTGTCCTCCGCCACCCCCGAGCCGATGTCCGCGTGGAGGAGGGCCACCGCCCCCCGGAAGCGTTCCGTTATCGCGGGCAGCTCTTCGAGCACGTCCCCGAGGAACAGGTGGGCCGCGTCCGGAATGCAGCTCGGATGAGCGGAGATCTTCCGCTCGAACACGAAGATCTCGCGATCCGGGAACCGTTCCCGGAGGTGGTCGTAGGTTCGCCCGTTGCCGAGCCCGAGCTCGAACACGTGGCCCGGGGTCCCCGCGAGCAACTCGCTCGCGAGGTCCAGGCACGCGCGTTGCGCCTCGAGGCGTCGGATGGCGCTGTCGAGACGGCTCATTCGGGCGGCGCGCTCCCCGTCGCGCCCCGGTTCCCGCCCCCGATCGCACTTTCGCGCTTGCTTCCGCTTCCGCCTCCGCTTCCATCTTCACCGCCTCCGCCTCCGCCTCCGCTTCCGTCTTCACCGAAGAGGGCGGCCAGCCGCTCGCCCGGGTCGGGGGCGCGCATGAACGCCTCCCCCACCAGGAAGGCGTGGACGCCGCGGGCCCGGAGCCCCGCCACCGCCTCGCGGGAGGCGATCCCGCTCTCGGTCACCGTCAGGCGGCCTGCCGGAACCCGCGGCGCGAGGCGCTCGGTCGTCGCGAGGCTCGTCTCGAAGGTGCGAAGGTCGCGGTTGTTGATGCCGACGAGGGGGGCCGGGACCCGGAGCGCACGTTCGAGCTCCGCTTCGTCGTGCACTTCGACGAGGGTGTCGAGGCCGATCTCGCCGGCGAGCCCGGCGAGGTCCCGGAGCGCGCCGTCGTCGAGGGCGGCGACGATGAGGAGCACGCAATCCGCCCCCATCGCCCGCGCCTCGTGGACCTGCCACGGCTCGATGAGGAAGTCCTTGCGGAGCACCGGGAGGGAGGTGGCCGCGCGTGCCGCCCGGAGGTGCTCGGGCGAACCCTGAAAGAACTCGCGGTCCGTCAGCACGGACAGGGCCGCGGCCCCGCCCCGCTCGTATCCCGCCGCGATGCGGGGGGGGTCGAAGTCCCGTCGGATGATGCCCCGGCTCGGCGACGCACGTTTGATCTCCGCGATGACGGCCGGGCGGCCCTCGTCGATCCGCGCCTCGAGCGCCGCCCGGAAGCCGCGGGGGGTCGGCGCGTCCGCCGCCCGGCGGCGCATTTCCGCGAGGGGGAGGTCCTGGAGCCCCTGCTCGATCTCCTCCCGCTTTCGCTCGAGGATGCGGGCGAGGAGGTCCGGGACGCCGCGGCCACTCATGGCGCCGGGGTGCCGCAGGGGGGCCGGGGGAGGGTCGCCCCGAGAGGGCCCGGCCCGCGCCCGCTTCCGGTGGCCGGCGCGGGCGATCCGGGGCAGGCCGCCGGGAACGCTCGGGGCGGCCGGCCGGGAGGGTCGGAGAGCGTGCGGCTCGCCTCGATCGGGGGGTGCCTCCCCACGCTCAGGACCGGGTGCCCGCCCGGGCTTCCGCGAGGGTGTTCGACACCTCGACGAGGGCGGCAAGGGTCGCGCGCGCCGCCCCGCTTGCGACCGATCCGCGGGCCGCCTCCACTCCCTCGGCGAGACTCGCCGTGGCGCCCGAGACGTGGATGGCCGCTCCCGCGTTGAGAAGGGCGATGTCGCGGGGAGGGCCGGGGCGGTCGTCGAGCACCTCGCGCATCAGCGCCGCGCTCGCCTCGGGGCCGTCCACCCGGAGCGAGTCCATCTCCGCCTCCGACCGGAGGCGCTCGAGCCCGAACTCCTCCGGGGTCACCTCGTATTCGCGGACTTCGCCCCGCTCGAGCTCCGCGATGAGGGTCGGTGCGCCGATGCTGATCTCGTCGAGGCCGTCCCGCGAGTGGTAGACGAGGACGTGGCGGCTGCCGAGCGCGCGGAGTACCCGGGCGATCCGTCCCGTCCACTCGGGCGCGAACACCCCGAGCGCCTGGTTCGGGGCACCGGCCGGATTGGTGAGCGGCCCGAGAATGTTGAAGATGGTTCTGGCCCCCATCTCCCGCCGCGGCCCCACCGCGAAGCGCATCGCGCTGTGGTGGTGGGGAGCGAACATGAAGCCGAAGCCGGTGCGGGCGATGCACCCCGCCACCTGCTCCGGCGTGAGGTTGATGTTGACCCCCGCGCTCTGGAGCACGTCCGCGCTGCCGGAGCGGCTCGACCCGGCCCGGTTGCCGTGCTTCGCGATCCGCACCCCCGCACCGGCCGCGATGAGGGCCGCGGTGGTGGAAATGTTGAACGAGGCCGAGACGTCGCCCCCGGTGCCCGCGGTATCGACCAGGCCCTCCGGGTCCACCCGCACGCTCGCCGCGAGGCCGCGCATGACCCGGGCGGCAGCCGCGATCTCCTCGACCGTCTCGCCCTTCATGCGAAGCCCGATGAGGAACCCGCCGATCTGCGACTCCGTCGCCTCGCCGGTCATGATCGTGCGCATGACCGCGGTCATCGCGTCGCCGTCGAGGTCCCGGCCGTCCGCCACCGTCCGGATGGCCGCCTGCATGTCCATCGCCGAATGTCTCTCCCGTGCCCCCTCCAGGGCCACCCTTCAAGCTACGGTTCAACCCCCGGGTCAACCCCCGGGCCAACCCCCGGTTCAACCCCCGGGCGGAGCGGTTCCGGCCCCGGGCGGGTCGGATGCGCTCGGCGTGAACCGGCGGAGCGGGCCCGTGCGCCGTCGGGCCGCGCCTTCGCCCGATCCGATCCACCTCGTGGCACCTGATTACGTATGAACCTCATGTTCCCACCTCGTCAGGTGAAATCGGGGTCGAAGGGGTGCAATCCCCATCCGCATCCGGCCTGCTCACCAGTAGGCGCGGAACCCCGCTCCGACCCCGGTCTCACCCGGTCTCACCCGGGGGCGGGCCGGATGAGGATTGTGCGTAATCAGGTCGTGGCATGCTCACGCGCCCGCCTCCCCCGCCCGCCTCACGCGCCGGCGGCGGGCGCCCCCGGCTCCGGCTCCGTCCCCGCCTCCGCCGCGCTCGCGCCCTCCGTCTGCCTTCCCGCCGCCCGACAGGATCCGTCCGCCCGGGATCCGTCCGCCGCGGCCCGCATCGCCGCGATCGTACCCGGGTAGTCCTCCGATCCGAAGACCGCCGACCCCGCGACGAACGTATCCGCTCCGGCCGCCGCGATCACCGCGATGTTGTCGGTCCGGACGCCGCCGTCCACCCCGAGCCGGATCGGCGGCCCGCCCGCCGCCTCGTGGCGGTCGAGGACCACGCGCGCGGCGCGGAGCTTGGGGAGGGTCGCGGGCAGGAACGACTGCCCTCCGAAGCCCGGGTCGACGGACATGACGAGCACGAGGTCCAGCCGGTCGAGGGTCCGGCCGAGGCAGGCGAGCGGCGTGGCGGGGCTGAGCGCGATGCCCGCCTTGCAGCCGAGGTCGCGAATCAGGGCGAGCGATCGATCGGGGTGGTCCGTCCCCTCGGGGTGGATCGAGATCCACGCGGCGCCCGCGTCCGCGAAGTCCCGGATCAGACGGTCCACCGGGCGGGCCATGAGGTGCACGTCGATGGGGGTCGTCCCCGCGGCGCCGGAGAGGGCCTTGCACACCATTGGCCCGAAGGTGAGGTTCGGGACGAAGTGATTGTCCATCACGTCGAAGTGGATGAGGTCGGCCCCCGCCCGCACGACCCCCTCCACCTCCTCGCCGAGGCGCGCGAAGTCGGCGGAGAGGAGGGAGGGCGCGATCCACGCCGGGCGCCCGGCGGGAGCGGGTTGGGAGGCCATGTATCGAGTATACAGGGCGGCGGGTGACCGAGGCCGGGCGAGCGGGGCGCGGGCCGGCCGGGTCAACTGCAAACTTGATCCTGACTGCGTACGAAGCTCGGCTTTCGACCGCCAGGCCGCGCATTCCCGGGTTCGGTCGGGTCACTGCGAACCTTCCGGCGGTTCGTGCCGCCCACCACGATTGCGTCCTGGGATTGCGTCCTGGGGGAGCATCCTGGCGCCCTCGCGACGAGGGTCGGTGATTCTTTCGGGTTGGCCCGAAAAACTCACCGACTTCCTGCTGCGGCCGCCAATCCGCTCGCGGTAGCGGGCCGTACTCCCGCAAGCCGCTTCGACCGCGCGCACGCGCCAGTGTCAAGCCAGTGTCGACTACGCCTCGGCAGCGCGCACGCGCTCTTTCGGTCCGTGCGGCCCACTCCTCCTTGAGATCGTGGGGCATCCTGGCCCCCTCGCGGCGAAAGTCGGTGAGTTTTTCGGGCTAAGGTGGCGCCGCGGCATCGGAGAGCGGTTGCATGGACGTGCGGGATCGGAGGCGGCTTCACATCGGGGTGACGGCGTGGGACATGGGCTCGCCCGGTACCGCGGACCAGTTCGCGCGCCAGGCGGAGCGGGCGGAGTCGCTCGACCTCGACTCGTTCTGGCTGCCCGAGTTCCACTTCGACGAAAGCGTCCCGCTCCCTCAGCCGCTCCTTCCCCTCGCCGCGGTGGCCGCGCGTACCCGGCGCCTGCGGATCGGCACCGGCTCGTACCTCCTCCCCATCCGCCATCCGGTGCAGGTCGCGGAGGAGGTGGCGGTGCTCGACCGGCTGTCCGCCGGCCGCGTGATCCTGGGCGTGGGGCGGGGCTACCGGGCGGGCCTCTTCGACGCTTTCGATGTGGCCGCGAAGGAGAAGCGGGACCGCTTCGAGCGCGCGCTCGACACGATGGTGGCGGCGTGGGCGGGGGAGCCGGTGGGCCGGGAGGAGGAGAACCGGGCGGTGCGGCTCGTTCCCCGCCCGGTGCAGAACCCTCACCCGCCGATCTGGATCGCGGCGTTCGGGCCGCGAGCGCTCGAGCAGGCGGGCCGCCTCGGGCTTCCCTATTTCGCCTCCCCGATCGAATCGATGGATGCGCTCGGCCGGAACTTCGCCCGCTTCCGCAAGGCGTGGGCGGCGGCGGGGACGGAGCCGGCCGCCGAGACCCCGATCATGCGGACCACGTTCATCAGCCGGGATCGGTCACGACTGCGCGCCGCCCGGGAGCGGCTCGCCGAGCAGGCCGCTTCGCTCGCGCGGTCGCCGGTCGGCGCCATCCGCCGCGGCGCAGGCGTCCGGCCGGAAGACTGGGCGCTGGTCGGAGAGCCGGAGGCGGTGCGCGACCGGATCGAGGGCTACCGCGAGCGGTTCGCGATGACCCATCTCGTCGCGTCCCGCACGCGCCTGACGGGGCTCGAGCCGGGTGACTTCGAGCGCTCCCTGGAGCACCTCGCCGCCCTCCGGGAGTCGCTGGACGGACAGGGAAGGTCTCATCAAGTCAGGTGATGGAGGGCGGGCCATCCGTAACGCAGCGATTCACCCACGACCGCTCGCTCCGCCCGTGCCCCGCATCTCCTCGCCTCCTCGCCGGACTTCATGCGCGGCGCATCATCAGCAGTTCTCATTTTGGCGCCTGACTTCACCCTGAGCCGCAAGCCGTCTTTTCCTTGCGACTCGATCCGGGGCCGATCGGGGGGCCGATCGACGGTCGTGCCGGTCTTGCAGCGGGACCCGACGAGCAAAATGAGAACTGCTGTTGACCATGCAGGGCCTTTTTTTGTCGTGGCTGAGTGCCCGGGGCGGGTGCGGATCGGCCGGCCGTGCGATCGAGGGCCGCTTCATGGGGCGCGAACCGATACGCGGACGACGAAATGCGCGCCCCGATTGCCTGCCGAACCGGCCCGGTACACCCGGCGCCGGACAAGAAACGAGCCCTGTTGACGGTGGCGGGGACAGGACGGCTGCCGTATATCCGGCCTGTTGTCGAGGGGCGACCTGCGAGGCGGACGGGTGCGCAATCCCCGGAGACGACGCACCGGGGGCGGACGGGCGCCCCGTCCGGCAAGAAGGCATAATGCGCCGACGCGCGCCGCCGGGAGGGCCGATGACGAGCACCGAACCAGAGCCGATGTCCGGAGCCGGGCGGCCGATCGCCGGCCCCCGGCGCAAGCTGCCCATCGGCATCCAGACCTTCCGCGAGATCCGCGAGGAGAACCATTACTACGCCGACAAGACCGCCTTCATCCGGCGGCTGGTGGACGAGGGCAAGCACTACTTCCTGTCGCGCCCGCGCCGCTTCGGCAAGAGCCTGCTCGTGGACACGCTGAAGGAGCTGTTCGAGGGCAGCGAGGCCCTGTTCGAGGGGCTGGACATCCATGACCGGTGGGACTGGTCGGTGCGCCACCCCGTCGTGCACCTCGATTTCAGCAACGGAAACTTCAAGGAGCCGGGCTATCTGCATACGAACCTGATGGCGCAGTTGGACGCCCTCGAACGCCGGGCGTCCGCGGCGTCCGGATACGACAGCGGGCCCGAGCGTTTCGGCGCTCTCATCGATGCGTTGCACGAGCGCTCCGGGCAGCGCGTCGTCGTCCTGGTCGACGAGTACGACAAGCCGATCCTGGACGCGCTCGACGCGCCGGACATCGCCCGTGCCAACCGCGACTCCCTGCGCGGGCTGTACGCGACGATCAAGTTCGCCGATGCGCACATCAAGTTCACCCTGCTCACCGGGGTGAGCAAGTTCTCCAAGGTCAGCCTGTTCTCCGGCCTCAACAATCTCAACGACATCACCCTGGACCCGCGCTACTCGGCCATCTGCGGCTACACCGAGTCGGACCTGGACACGGTGTTCGCACCGGAGCTCCCCGGCCTGGACCGGGAGGCCATCCGCGACTGGTACAACGGCTACAACTGGCTGGGCGAGGAGTCGGTCTACAACCCCTTCGACGTGCTGCTGCTGTTCGACCGCCGCCGGTTCGGCGCCTGGTGGTTCGAGACCGGCACGCCGGCGTTTCTGGTCGACACGCTGGTGGCGCGCGGCGTCGGCTCGCTGGCCCTGGACGGGATGCTCGGCAGCGACGCGCTGCTCTCCGCTTTCGACGTGGACCACATCGCCACCGAGGCACTGTTGTTCCAGACCGGCTACCTCACCATCCGCCGCGCCGAGCCGCGCGGCGGGAGGATGTACTACCGGCTGGGCTACCCGAACCGGGAGGTGCGCCAGAGCCTGAACGAGAGCTTGTTGAACCGCTTGGCGGTGAACCCGTCGCGGCAGGCAGAGCACGGCGTGCGGCTCTACGACCTGTTGCTGGTCAACGACTTCGAGGGGCTCGAGGCGCTGTTCCGGGCGTTCTTCGCCGGCATCCCCTACCAGTGGCACGTAAGGAACGACATCGCCGACTACGAGGGCTACTACGCGAGCGTGTTCTACTCGTGCTTCGCGGCGGCGGGGCTGGACGTTCGGGTGGAGGACAGCACCAGCCACGGTCGGCTGGACATGGCGGTGCTCTTCAACCGCAACGTGTACCTGTTCGAGTTCAAGGTGGTGAAGTCGGCGCCCGAGGGTGCGGCCATGGCGCAGTTGCGGGAGAAGGGGTACGCGGATCGGTACCGCGGCCGAGGTCAGCCGATCCACCTGATCGCGGTGGAGTTCAGCGCCGAGACGCGCAATCTGGCGAGGTTCGAGACGGCGTCCGCCTGAGCCCCGGCAAGCCCCGCCGCTTGTCGGATTGCACCTCCGGCCGAACCGACCTGTCAGACCGGGAAATCACCGACTTCCGTCGCGAGGGCGCCAAGATGCCCCGCGATCTCCATCCCGAGGACCGCCTCCGCCGCGGCCGCATCGCCGGCCACCCGGACCCCACCCGCCTTGCCCCTCTTCCCGGCCGGCACCTGGGCCTTGACCACCACCGGCCCGCCGAGGCCCGACGGGTCCGGCTTGGGCAGTCATCGGCAGATGGATTGTCAACAGACAGATTGTCGACAGACAGATTGCAAATAATTGAATTGATATAACAATATGCCTCTGTACGATGGCGGCTCCTGACACACGGACGTTGACAAATGGGTCAAGAAGGCGTCGAATGGCGAGACCGTGGACCGACAAGAGCGGGCGGCATGTCGGGCGAGGCGCCAATCGGGGTTACCCGAACCCCGGGTGTGAGGGGGGTGGAAGCGCTTGCGCCAAGCGCACGCCCGGTTGCGCGGCGCCGCGGACGTCCCCGAGGGGTGCGCAACTCGAGGACCCTTCCTGAACCTGCGGGGGGGGGCAATGGCATTCACTTAAGGCCATGTTTCCATCATGTTTCCCTCCGACGACACGGAGCGGGTTCCGTAACATGTTGATTTTGGCGGGAACAGAATTCAGCGAAAGCCCTCGGAATCGGGGCATCGGGCACGGATCCGCCTTAAGTGAATGCCATTGGGGGGGGAGTGAACCGTCGTAGGCTCGCCCGCGGCATCCTGCCGATGGGGTTGCCGGGACTGCTGGGGCTACCGGGGCTGCTGATGCTTGCGGTCATCCTCTCGTTGCCGCCGGCGGACGCACAGGCCCAGGGCGGCGGCAGGGAGTTTCTGTCCGCAACTTTCACGCCTGTCTTCCTGCACCTCAGGATAGATGGTTGCCGCAATGGCTTTGACGTGGCGGGAGAAGACAAGTCGTGCACCCTCCTCGATATCCTGGACCGCCGCATCTTCGACTATCGCGGACAGACATTGTGGTTCGCGTGGATCGAATACACGCACGATGAAGGACAACCCGGCGCCGCCCGCTATCTGGATGTCGCGTTCGAGCCGGTCAGAGGCGGCGGGACCGCGAACATACGGCTCGACGACGGGCTGACGTTGACCATCGCCGGCCAGAGTTTCACGCTGGATCGGCAGAGTGCGGTCGGCGCCGGGTCCAGCACGACCGCAAGCAGGTTTCGCTGGCCCGTTTCTTCCCGCGACTTGTTTCGAGCCGGGGAGTCCGTGTCCCTGGCCATGGCGTTTCCACGCCCCGGGATTTCCGTCTCTCCGGCGCGGCCGGTCGTCACGGAAGGGGAGGACGCGGCGTTCACCCTGGCGCGGACGCCGGATTATGCGGAAGCGCTGACGGAAGCGCTGGAAGTGTCGGTCGCGGTGACGGACGAGGATGGCGTCCTGGTGTCGGGGGCGCCGTCGAACGTGACCATCGGGGCCGGGGCCGCCACCGCCACGCTGCGCCTGGCCACGCGGGATCGGGAAGGTGCGCAGGACGATGCCGCGGTGGCGCTGGCGCTGCAATCGGGCGGCGCCTGGACGCTCGGCGCGCCGTCGGAAGCGGTGGTGACGGTGCGGGACGGCGACACCCAGGAGGTGACGGTCGCGGCGACGCCGGCCACCGTCGCGCACGGCGAGGATGCGGTGTTCACCCTGACGCGGGTGGGCGATCGGACGGCGCCGCTGACCGTCAGCGCCACGCTGACGGACGGCACCCGGTCGCCGCCGCCGGCGACGCCGGTCAGCGCGACTTTCGGGGCCGGGGCCGCTACGGCCACGCTGCGCCTGGCCACGCGGGACGAGGAAGGCGCGCAAGCCGACGCCGCGGTGGTGCTGGCGCTGCGGGACGGCGCGGCATACGACACCAGGGCTCCGTCCCGGGCGACGGTCGCGGTGCGGGACGAAGGCCGGAAGCCGGTGACGATTGCCGATGCGGCGCCGGTGACGGAGGGCGGCGCGCTCGCGTTTGCGGTGACGCTGACCGAATCGTCCGATACGCAGGTCACGGTGAACTACACCCTGGCAGGCACGGCGGCGGCGGGAACGGACTATGCGGGCAGCGCCACCGGCGTCCTGACCCTCGCGCCGGGGGTGACGGAGGGGACGATTCGGGTCGTGACGCTCGATGACGGCGTCGACGAGCCGGAGGAGACGGTCCGGGTGCAGGTCGTCAGCGTCGCCAGGACCGGCTCCTTCGAGTTGGTCAGCCCGGGCAGCATCGAAGCCGCGGGCCGGATCCTGGACGACGATCTTCCGGTGGTGACGGTTGCGGCGGATGCGCCCGCGGTCGTAGAAGGCGGGGATGCGGCGTTCACCCTGACGCGGGCGGGAGACCTGTCGGTTGCGCTGGAAGTGCCGGTGACGGTGACGGATCCCGGCGGGGTGCTGGCGGCCGCGGCGCCGTCGAGCGTGGCCTTCGGGGCCGGGGACGCCGCGGCCGCCCTGCGCCTGGGCACGGTGGACGACGAGGTTGACGAGTCCGACGCCGCGGTGACGCTGGCGCTGGGGGACGGCGCGACCTGGCGGCCGGGCGCGCCGTCGGAAGCGACGGTCACGGTGCGGGACAATGACGGGACGCCGCCGGAAGTCTCGATCGCCGATGCCGGGTCGGTGGACGAGGGCGGGACGCTCGAGTTTCCGATCAGCCTGAGTGGCCCGTTCCATACGCGGATCACGGTGGACTACACGCTGTCGGGCACGGCGGCCGCGGGGGAGGACCATGACGGCGCCGCCTCCGGCGCCGTGACCTTCGCGCCGGGAGATACGGAGAAGGTGGTCCGGCTGGTGACGGTGGATGACGGCGCCGACGAGCCGGAGGAGACGGTCGAGGTCACGCTGCTGGCGCCGGACCCGAGCCTTGCGACGCTGGGCGCGGTGTCCCGGGGCGCGGGCCGGATCTGGGACGGCGGTCTTCCGCGTGTGAGGATTGCGCCGGTTGCGGACGTGATCGTGGAAGGGGAGGACGCGGAGTTCATCGTGACACGGGAGGGGCCTCTGTCGGAACCGCTGACATTCGATTATTTAGTCTCGGAACAATCCGATGCTGTCGCCAGGGAGACCTCGACGTTCGAGGCCGGCAAGCCTGCGGTGCGGGTGAGCTGGCCGACGCAGGACGACGCGCTCTTCTCTGTTTTTTCTTCTGTCTTCGATATCGATGTGAGACTACTCACCGGACCCTATCGGTTACCTGGAGGTAATCATGCTGCCGTGGTTGTGCTGGAAGACGATCTGCCTCCGGTCGTGTCGATTGCCGATGCGGGGGCGGTGACGGAGGGCGGCGCGCTCGCGTTCCCGGTGACGCTGAGCGGTCCGTTCAGCGCACAGCTCACGGTGGGTTACCGACTTGGCGGCACGGCGGCGGCAGGAGACCATGACGGCGGCGCTTCCGGCGCCGTGACCTTCGCGCCGGGAGAGACGGAGAAGACGATCCGGCTCGTGACGGTGGATGACGGCGCCGTCGAGCCGGAGGAGACGGTCGAGGTCACGCTGACGGCGCCGGACTCGCGCCTTGCGACGCTGGGCGCGGCGACGGCCGCGGGCCGGATCCTGGACGATGACGGTGCGGTGGAAGTGACGGTTTCGGCGGTGTCGGAGCGGGTCGTCGAAGGCGCGGATGCGGTGTTCGAGCTGGCGCGGTCGGGAGCCGTGTCGGGAGCGCTGGACGTGTCGCTGAACGTCGCCGACCCGGATGGCGCTCTGGCGTCGGCGGCGCCGTCGGGCGCGCGTTTCGGGGCCGGGGAGACCACGACCACGCTGCGCCTGGCCACGCGAAACGTTGCCGGCGGGACCGACGCCGCGGTGACGGTGACGCTGGCCGACGGCGGCGCGGCCTGGAGCCCGGGCACGCCGTCCGCGGCCACGGTGACGGTGCGGGACGACGACACGGCGCCCACGGTTTCCATTGCCGACGCGGGAGATGTGGTGGAGGGCGGCGTGTTCGCGTTCCCGGTGACGCTGGACAGGCCGTTCAACAGGCAGATCTACGTCACGTTCGGCGGCACCCCGACATTTAATTCTGGCGACTGGGGCGAGGTGCCAAGTGAACATGTCGCGTGGCTAAGAAACCGTCTGTACTTCGATCGAGGGGTAACGAAGCGGTTCCTCCGGATCGCAGCATTCCAGGACGGCATCGACGAGGCGGACGAGCCGGTGACGGCCACGCTTACCTACGTGTCGGCGGGAAGCCTGGGGCGATCGACCGCCACCGGCCGGATTCTGGACAGCGATCGTCCGCTCGTGAAGGTCGGGAGAGTCGCGGGCACGGTGACGGAAGGCGAGCAGGCGGCGTTCACCTTCACGCGGACGGGAGGGGACCACTCGGAGACGCTGGAGGTGTCGTTCGCGGTCACGGATTCCGGCGCGGTGCTGGCCGGTGCGCCGCCGACCAGCGTGACCTTCGGGGCCGGGGACGCCACGGCCACGCTGCGCCTGGACACCGTGGACGACACGGTCGATGAGGCGGACGCCACGCTCACGCTCGCGCTGCGGGTCGGCGCGGAGTACGGCGTGCGCACGCCGGACCGGGCGAGGGTGACGGTGACGGACGACGATCTTCCGGTCGTGACGGTTGCCGCGCAGGCGGCCGCGGTCACGGAAGGCGCGGATGCGGTGTTCACCCTGACCCGCACGGAGGGGGAACTGTCGCAGACGCTGGAGGTGCCGGTTGCGGTCACGGATTCCGGCGCGGTGCTTGCCGGCGCGGCGCCGACCGGCGTGACCTTCGCGGCCGGGGACGCCACCGCCACCCTTCGCATCGCCACGGACGACGACGCGGCCGCCGGGCCCGACACCCCGGTGACGCTGACGCTGCAGGCCGGCGCGGGCCATGCCCTGGGCGATCCGTCCACGGCCTCGGTCACGGTGCGGGACGACGACGCGCCGCCGGAAGTCTCCGTCGCCGATGCGGCGCCGGTGACGGAGGGCGGCACGCTCGCGTTTCCGGTGACGCTGAGCGCACCGTTCAAGGCGGAGATCACGGTCGATTACCGCTTCGGCGGTTCGGCGACGGCGGGCGCGGACTACGGCGCGGCCGCTTCCGGCGCCGTGACCTTCGCGCCGAGACAGACCGCGCGGACGATCCGGCTCGTGACGACCGACGACGCCGCCGCCGAGTCGGAGGAGGCGGTCGAGGTCACGCTGTCGCTGCCCGTTCCCGATCCGGGCCTGGCGGTGCTGGGCACGGCGACGGCCTCGGGCCGCATCCTGGACAATGACGGTCCGCCGCAGGTGACGGTGGCGGCGGCCTCGGCCACGATCACGGAAGGGGCGGACGCGGTGTTCACCCTGACGCGGGCGAACGGGGATGCGTCGGGCGCGCTGACGGTGGCGGTGGCGGTCACGGACGCCGGCGCGGTGCTGGCCGGCGCGCCGCCGACCGGCGTGACCTTCGAGGCCGGGTCGCCCACGGCCACGCTGCGCCTGGGCACGCGGGACGAGGAAGGGGCGCAGTCCGACGCCACGGTGGCGCTGGCGCTGCAAGCCGGTGCGGGGTACGGCCTCGGCGACCCGTCCCGGGCGGAGGTGACGGTGCGCGACGACGACTTTCCGGTGGTGACGGTCGCGGCGGCTGCGGACACGGTCACGGAAGGGGAGGCGCTGGCGTTCACCCTGACGCGGGTCGGGAACCTGTCGGAAGAGCTGGCCGTCCTGACCGGGTTCGGGATCGCGCCGGACCTGTTCATCGATGTGCAAATCGTGACCTTCGCCGCCGGCGCCGCCACGGCGCGGCTGGACCGCACGGCGCCGGATGTCGGCGCCGACACCGAGTATGTGCTGGGGCTGTCGGGCGGTGCGAATTACGTCCTCGGAGAGCCGTCCCGCGCTTCCGTGACGGTGCGCGACGACGATGCGGCGCCGAGCGTGTCGATTGCCGATGCGGATGCGGTGGTGGAGGGCGGCGCGCTCGAATTTCCGGTGACGCTGAGCGGCCCGTTCCATACGGAGATCGCGGTGGACTGGCGCCTCGGCGACGGCGGCACGGCGACGGCGGGGGACGACCATGCCGGCGCCGCCTCCGGCACCGTGACCTTCGCGCCGCGGGTCACGGCGCAGACGATCCGCATCGCGACGACCGACGACGCCGCCGACGAACCGGAGGAGACGGTCGAGGTCGCGCTGTCGCTGCCGGACCCGGACCCGGGCCTGGCGGTGCTGGGCACGGCCGCAGCCGCGGGCCGGATCCTGGACAATGACGGCCTTTCGCAGGTGACGGTGGCGGCAGCCGCGGCCGCGGTCGCGGAAGGGGCGGACGCGGTGTTCACCCTGACGCGGGCGAACGGGGATGCGTCGGGCGCGCTGACGGTGCCGGTGGCGGTGACGGATGCCGGCGCGGTGCTTGCCGGCGCGGCGCCGCCGACCCGCGTGACCTTCGAGGCCGGTGCGGCCACCGCCATGCTGAGTCTCGCCACCGACGACGACGCCGCCGACGAGGCGGACACCCCGGTGACCCTGACCCTGCAGGCCGGCACGGACTACAGCCTGGGCGCTCCGTCCACGGCCACCGTCACCGTGCGGGACGACGACCTGCCGTCGGTGACGGTCGCGGCGGATGCGCCCGCGGTCACGGAAGGCGAAGCCGCGGCGTTCACCCTCACCCGGGCGGGGGACCTGTCGGTGGTGCTGGCGGTGCCGGTGGCGGTGACGGATGCCGACGGGGTGCTGGCGGAGGAGGCGCCGATCAGCGTGACCTTTTCGGTCGATGCGGCCACCGCCACGCTGCGCCTCGCCACCGACGACGACGAAGCCGACGAGCCCGCCGCCCCGGTGACCCTGACCCTTGAGGCCGGCCCGGGCCATGCCTCGGGCGCTCCGTCCACCGCTACGGTGACGGTGCGGGATAACGACCTGCCGTCGGTGACGGTGGCGGCGGATGCGGCCACCGTCACGGAGGGTGAGGCGGCGGCGTTCACCCTGACCCGGGCGGGAGACCTGACGGTGCCGCTGGAGGTGTCGGTCCTGTTCGGGGATGCCGATTCCGTGTTGCTGCCGGGGGCGCCGACCGGCGTGACCTTCGAGGTCGATGCGGCCACGGCCGCGCTGCGCGCGGGCACGGACGATGACGACGCCGACGAGGCGGCTGCCGCGGTGACCCTGATGCTGCAGGCCGGCGCCGGCTATGTGCTGGGCGATACAGCCGCGGCCACAGTGACCGTGCAGGACAACGACCTGCCGGTGGTGACGGTGGCGGCGGTGTCGGAGCGGATCGTCGAAGGGGAGTCCATCCGGTTCACCGTGACGCGGACGGGGGACCTGTCGGCGGCGCTGACGGTCACGACCCTGTTCGGGACATCGCCGGATACCTTGGCTCTCGAATCCCAGGTAACCATCGGGGCCGGCGAATCCACGGGCCAGGCCGGCGGCCAGTCCGCGCCGGACGCCGATGCCGACACCGCCTACTGGCTGGGGCTGAAGACGAGCGCGGACTATCGGCCCGGAGAGCCGGCCCTGGCCATGGTGACGGCGCTGGACCATGACGAGCCGCCGGAAGTGTCGGTCGCCGATGCGGATGCGGCGCCGGAGGGCGGCGCCCTGGAGTTCCCGGTGACGCTGAGCCGCCCGTTCAGCGCGCCGCTCACGGTGGCCTACACATTGGGCGGCACGGCGGCGGCGGCGGACTACACCGATGCCGCGGGCGGCGCCGTGACCTTCGCCAAGGGAGAGATGCAGCAGACGATCCGGCTCGCGGTGGTGGATGACGGCGCCGACGAGGCGGAAGAGGCGGTCACGGTCACGCTTACGGACGGCGACAACTACCATCTGGGCACGCCGGCCGCGGCCACCGGCCGCATCCTGGACAATGACGGTCCTTCGCAGGTGACGGTCGCGGCGGTCGCGGCCGCGGTCATGGAAGGCGCGGATGCGGCGTTCACCCTGACGCGGGCGGGGGACCTGTCGGGCGCCCCGGAGGTGTCCTTCACGGTCGAGGACGCGGCGGGGGTCCTGGCGTCGCCGCCGCCGACCGGCGCCGCCTTCGAGGCCGATGCGGCCGCCGTGCGCGTGACCCTGGCGACCGTGGACGACCGGGTCGACGAGGCGGACGCCGTGCTGGTGCTGACCCTGCATGACGGCGCGGGGTACGGGCTGGGAGCGCAGCCTGCGGCCACGGTGACGGTGCGGGACAACGACGCGCCGCCCGCGGTCTCCATCGCCGATGCGGGGTCCGTGACGGAAGGCGCCCCGCTCGACTACCTGGTGCGCCTGAGCCACCCGAGCGCCGCGGAGATCCCGGTGCGCTACACCCTGGGCGGCACGGCGCAGGCGGCGGCGGACTACACCGATGCCGCCGGCGGCGTCGTGACCTTCGCGCCGGGAGATACGGAGAAGACAATCCGGCTCGCGACGGTGGACGACGACGCCGACGAGGCCGAGGAGACGGTTTCGGTCACGCTGGCGACGCCGGATCCGGCCCTGGCGACGCTGCTGGGCAGGCCCATCGTCTCGGGCACGATCGAGGACAACGACCTTCCGGTGGTGACGGCGGCGGCGGATGCGGCCGCGGTCACGGAAGGCGCGGAGGCGGCGTTCACCCTGACGCGGGCGGGGGACCTGTCCGTGCCGCTGGAGGTGTCCTTCACGGTCGAGGATGCGGGCGGCGCGCTGGCGCCGGGGGCGCCGGCCGGCGCGACCTTCGGGGTCGGTGCAGCCACGGCGCCGGTGGCCCTGGCGAGCGCGGACGACGGGGTCGATGAGGCCGACGCCGACGTGGTGCTGGTGCTGCAACCGGATGCGGCCGCCTGGCGGGCGGGCAGTCCGTCGCAGGCGACGGTTACGGTGCAGGACGACGATCTTCCGGTCGTTACAGTGGCTGCGGCGGCGGACGCGGTGGCGGAAGGGGCGAAAGTGGTGTTCACCCTGACCCGGACCGAGGGGGATCTGTCGCAGGCGCTGCCGGTGTCTTTCACGATCGAGGACCCGGCGGACGCCCTGACCGCGGGCAGCACGACCTTCACCTTCGGCGTGACCTTCGGGGCCGCCGAGGCCACGGCCACGCTGGGCCTGCCTACGCGGGACGACACGGCCACCGGCGACCGCGGGACGGTGACGTTGGTCCTTGCCGACGGCGAGGCCTGGGACGCGGGCGATCCGCGTCGGGCTTCTGTGACGGTGCGGGACAACGACGCCCGGCCGTCCGTGTCGATCGCCGATGCGGGGTCGGCGCCGGAGGGCGGCACGCTCGAATTTCCGGTGACGCTGAGCGGGCCGTACCATTCGGAGATCAGGGTGAACCGCGTCCTGGGCGGCACGGCCTCCGCCGGGTCCGACCATGCCGCCGTCGGCGGGGCCGGCCGCACCCTGGTCTTCGCGCCGGGAGAGGTGCGGAAGGCGATCTCGCGGAGGGTGATCGACGACGACGTCGACGAACCGGAGGAGACGGTCCGGATCACGCTGAGGCTGCCGTCGCCGGACCCCGGACATGCGACGCTGGGCAGGTCCGAGGCCACGGGGACGATCGAGGACGACGACCTGCCGGTGGTGACGGCGGCGGCGGAGGCGGCCACTGTCACCGAAGGCGCGGACGCGGTGTTCACGCTGGCGCGGGCGGGGGATCTGTCGGTCACGCTGGACGTGGCGTTCGAGGTGGCGGATGCGGATGGCGTTCTGGCCGCGCGGGCGCCGTCGAGCGTGACCTTCGAGGTCGATGCGGCCACGGCCACGCTGCGCCTCGGCACGCAGGACGACACCGCCGACGCGGCGGACGCCCCGGTCACGCTGACGCTGCTGCCCGATGCGGACTACCGGCGCGGGGACCCTTCGGCGGC
Organism: Gammaproteobacteria bacterium; assembly: GCA_965214795.1. Classification (GTDB taxonomy): domain Bacteria; phylum Pseudomonadota; class Gammaproteobacteria; order HK1; family HK1; genus JAJDXW01. Next base: position 1,404,547 of record OZ243976.1, read on the forward strand.
CGCGGTGACGGTCGAGGACGACGATCTGCCGGTGGTGACGGTCGCGGCGGAGGCGGCCGCGGTCACCGAAGGGGAGGATGTGGTGTTCACCCTGGCGCGGGCAGGGGTGCTGTCGGAGGTGCTGGAGGTGCCGGTCGCGGTGACGGATGCGGCCGGCGTGCTGGCCTCGGCGGCGCCGTCGAGCGTGACCTTCCCGGCCGACGCGGCGACGGCCGCGCTGCGCCTTCCCACGCGGGACAACACCGCCGACGACCCCGACGCCATGGTGGTGCTGGCGCTGCAGGCGGGCGCGGGCCATGCCTCGGGAACGCCGTCGCAGGCCGCGGTGACGGTGCGGGACGACGAGCGGAGGACCGTGTCGGTCGCCGATGCGGACGCGGTGACGGAGGGCGGGACGCTCGAATTCCCGGTGGTGCTGAGCAACCGGAGCGCCGCGGCGATCACGGTCGCCTACGTTATCGACGGCGTCGATGGGGCGGCGCGGGGAGCGGACTATGCCGATGTCCGGCTCGGCTTCGTGACCTTCGCGCCGGGAGAGGTGCGGAAGGTGATCTCGCTGGCGACCCTGGACGACGACGCCATCGAGGCGGAGGAGGGGGTGCGGATCACGCTGTCGGCGCCGGACCCCGCCCTCGCGACCCTGGACCGGGCGGCGGCCACGGGCCGGATCCTGGATGACGACCTCCCGGTCGTGACGATTGCGTTTGAGCGGGAGCAGTTCGTCGAAGGGGAGCCCCTGCTGTTCACCTTGACGCGGACGAAGGATCTGTCGTTGCCGCTGATGGTCGAGATCCTGTCCGGGACATCGTCCGATCAACTGGGTCGCTATACCACGTTGACGATCCCGAGCGGCCGGTCGACGCTGACTGGGGGCCACCTGCTGCGACCGGTAGTCAGCGCCGACACCACCTACTATCTGGGGCTGGGGGATAGCGAGGACTTTCGGCCGGGAGAGCCGTCGGTGGTCATGGCGACGGTGCTGGACCGTGACGCGCCGCCGACCGTGTCGGTCGCCGACGCGGAGGCCGTGCCGGAGGGCGGCGAGCTTGCGTTCGCGGTGACGCTGAGCAACCCGTACCGCTCCGGGATCACGGTGAGCTACGCCCTGGCGGGTTCGGCGGTTGCGGGGACCGACTACCAGGGCCCCGCATCCGGCTTCGTGATATTCCCGCCGAACGCAATGGAGCGGACCATCCGGGTCGCGACGACGGACAACGCAATCGCAGGGCCGGAGAAGGTGGTGGAGGTCACGCTGTCGCTGCCGGCTTCGGGTTCCGGCGGGCCGACGCTGGGCGCTTCCACGGCCACGGGCCGGATCCTGGACAACGACGCGGCGCCGGAAGTGTCGGTCGCCGACGCGGGCGCCGTATCCGAGGGCGGCGACCTCGCGTTCGCGGTGACACTGGACCGCCCCTACCGTTCCGAGGTCACGGTGGACTACAGCCTGGGCGGCACGGCGGCGGCGGGGACCGACTATGCGGGCAGCGCCTCCGGCTCCGTGACCTTCGCGCCGAACGCAAGGGAGCGGACCATCCGGCTCGAGACGGTGGATGACGACGCCGACGGGCCGGACAGGACGGTGGAGGTCACGCTGACGCTGCCGGATCCGGACCCCGGCCTGGCGGTGCTGGGCACGGCAACGGCCGCGGGCCGGATCCTCGACGACGACCTGCCGGTCGTCACGGTCGCGGCGGATACGGACACGGTCACGGAAGGCGAGGACGCGGTGTTCATCCTGACGCGGGCCGGCGTGGTGTCGGAAACGCTCGCGGTCTCCCTGGCCGTCGCCGACGCCGATGGCGTCCTGGTATCGACGGCGCCGACCGGCGTGACCTTCGGGGCCGGCGCGGCCACCGCCACCCTGCGCCTGGGCACGGAGGACGACGCCGTCGATGAGCCGGACGCCGCGGTGACCCTGGCCCTCGCCGACGGCGCGGGGTATCGCTCCGGCGATCCGGCCGCGGCCGCGGTGACGGTGCGGGACGACGATTCCCCGAACGTGTCGATCGCCGATGCGGCGCCGGTGACGGAGGGCGGCACGCTCGAATTCGCGGTGCGCCTGAGCACGCGGTTCGATACGCCGGTCACGGTCGGCTACCGGCTCGGCGGCAGCGCGGCGCCGGGCGCGGACCATGCCGGCGCCGCGATCGGCAATGTGGCCTTTGCGCCGGGGGTCACGGAGCGGACGCTCCGGATCGTCACGGTGGATGACGCCGCCGGCGAGCCGGAGGAGCGGGTGCTGGTCACGCTCGCGGCGCCGGCTCCGCCCCTGGTGCTGGGGCGGTCCGTGGCCGCGGGCCGGATCCTGGACGACGACTTCCCGGTGGTGACGGTTGCGGCGGTTTCCGGCGCGGTCACGGAAGGGGCGGATGCGGTGTTCGCCCTGGCGCGCACGGGAGCCGTGTCGGAAGCGCTGGAGGTGACGGTCGCGGCGGCGGATCCGGCCGGCGTCCTGGCCTCGGCGGCGCCGACCCGCGTGACCTTCGGGCCCGGCGCGGCCATGGCCACGCTGCGCCTGGGCACGCGGGCCGACGCGGTGGACAAGCCGGATTCCCCGCTCACGCTGACGGTGGTGGACGGCAGCGGCTGGACGCCGGGGGACCCGTCCGAGGCCGCGGTGACGGTACGGGACGACGACCCGACGATGGTCACGGTTGCGGCGGCCTCGGACGCGGTGCTGGAAGGGGATGCCGCGGCCTTCACCCTGACGCGGACGCCGGGGGACCTGTCGGCGGCGCTGGCGGTGGCGGTCTCGGTGACGGACCCGGATGGCGCCCTGGCCTCGACGCCGCCGTCCACCGTGACCATCGGAGCCGGGGACGCCGCCGCCACGCTGCGCCTGGACACGCGGGAGGACACCACCGGCGACATCGACGTCGTGGTGACGTTGACAGTTGGCGCCGGCGCGGGCTACGTCACGGGAGACCCGTCCACGGCCGCGGTGACGGTGCGGGAGGACGATCTCCCGCTCGTGTCGATCGCCGATGCGGCAGCGGTGACGGAGGGCGGCGCGCTCGAGTTCGTGGTGAGCATGCCCCACTCGAACGACGTGGCGGTCCCGGTCGCCTGGCGGCTGGGCGGCACTGCGGCGGCGGGAGCCGACTATGCGGGCGGCGGCTTCGGCGCCCTGGTGTTCGCGCCGGGAGAGACCCGCAAGGTGATCACGGTGACGACCGTGGACGACAGCGACATCGAGCAGGAAGAGACGGTCGAGGCCGCCATTTTCGTCGCCTCGCCGGGACTCCCGGGGCTGTCCACCGAAGCGACCGGCCGGATCCGGGACAACGAAGTTCAGGACGAAGACGATCAGGACGAAGACAATCAGGACAGCGGCCTTCCGGTGGTGACGGTGACGGTGGGGAAAGACTGGGTCCGGCAGGGGGACGGCGTTCCGTTTGTCGTCAAAGTAACGGGGAGAGGGGAAACATCGGAAAACTTGTCTGTGCAGGCTTATGTGTCGGAAGGCGCAACGCGTTGGATAAAAAAAGCGGACGGCAAAGCGAGCAGCGGCTACCTTAATCTGGTCTTTCCGCCCAACTTGCACACGTTTCCGCTCAGTCAGGGATATAGATTGGCGGAGTCTTCCGAGGACTACAGGACCACGGTGAGATTGACGCCCCACTCGGCGTATTCCGTGGGCACGCCGCGCGAAGCCACGGTCAGGGCGGTGCTCAGAGACAGGAATCCCCGGGTAAACATCGCCGGCGCGCCCCGGGTGAGCGAGGGCGGGAACCTCAGGTTCAAGGTGACTCTGGATATCCCGTCCGACCGGGAAATTCAGGTTGAATACCGGCTGTTGGACGGCACGGCGGTCGCGGGAGAGGATTACGATGACGCCACCATCCGTCCTCCCGGCGCCCCCAGCCGCACCGTGACGTTCATGCCGGGCGATACCTTGAAAGAGATCACGCTGGATACGCGTAATGACAGCGTCCCCGAGCCGGAGGAGACGGTCAGCGTCCGTCTTGCTCTCCATGGCGACAACACCGCCAAGGTAACGCTCGGATCGTCGTCTTTGGCGACCGGCTATATCCTGCGCAGCGATTCTCCTGTTGTGTCGGTCGCGGCGGAGTCGGAACGGATCACGGAAGGCGGCGAGGCGGTGTTTACCCTGACGCGGGCGGGAGACAGGGCGGCGCCCTTGACGATCGACGCCATCCTGATCGACGGCACGTCGCCGTCGCCGGCCGCGACGCCGGTTCGCTTGAGATTCGCGGCTCTGGCCGCCACGACCGCGCTGCGCCTGAACACCCGGGACGACGCGGTCGTCAAGGCCGACGCCGCGGTGCTGCTGGCGCTGCTCGACGGCGAGGAATACGACCTGGGCGACCCGTCCCGGGCGGCGGTGACGGTGCGGGACAACGACCTGCGGCCGGAGGTCTCCATCGCCGATGCGGCGGCGGTGCAGGAGGGCGGCGCGCTCGAGTTCCCGGTGCGCCTGAGCATCTCGGACACCGAGGCGGTCACGGTGGGCTACACCCTCGCGGGCACGGCGACGGCGGGGGCCGACTATGCGGGCGGCGCCTCCGGCAGCGTGACCTTCGCGCCGGGGGTGACGGAGCGGACGATCCGGATCGCGACGCTGGCCGACGGCACCGACGAGCCGGAGGAGAGCGTCCGGGTGACCATCGTCACGGTGACCGCAGCGGGCCTCGTCGAGGTCGTGACGTCGGGCGGCAGGACCGCCGCGGGCGCGATTCTGGACATCGACCTGCCGTCGGTCACGGTCGCGCCGGTCGCGGCTACGGTCACTGAAGGCGAGGACGCGGCCTTCACCCTGACGCGGGCGGGGGACCTGTCGGTACCGCTGGAGGTATCCTTCGCGATTCAGGATGCGGCCGGCGTCCTTTCCTCGGCGGCGCCGTCCGGCGCGACCTTCGAGGCCGATGCGGCCACCGTGCGCGTCACCCTGGCGACCGAAGACGACGAAGCCGACGAGGCGCACGCCGCGCTCACGCTGACCCTGCAAGCGGACGCGGACTATGACCGGGGCGATCCGCATCGGGCCGCGGTGACGGTGCGGGACAACGATCCTTATGAAGTGACGGTGGCGCCGGCCGCGGCCGCGGTCGTCGAAGGCGAGGATGCGGTGTTCGTTCTGACCCGGACAGGGGGAGACCTGTCCGCGGCGCTGACGGTGTCCTTCGCGATCGAAGACGCGGCCGGCGCCCTTTCCTCGGCGGCGCCGTTCGGCGCGACCTTCGAGGCCGGTGCGGCCACGGCGCGCGTCACCCTGGCGACCGTGGACGACGAGGCCGACGAGGCGGATGCCGCGCTCACGCTGACATTGCGGCCGGCTGCGGGTTATGACCGGGGCGATCCGCATCAGGCCACCGTCACGGTGCGGGACGACGAACTCCCGGTGGTGACGGTCGCGGCGGTCGCGGCGCGGGTCGTCGAAGGGGCGGCTGCGGCCTTCACCCTGACGCGGTCGGGGGATACGTCCGCAACGCTGGAGGTGCCGGTTGCGGTGACGGACGCCGGCTCGACGCTGGCGAATGCGGCGCCGGCCAGCGTGACCTTCGGGGCCGGTGACGCCACGGCCGTGCTGCGCCTGGCCACGGCGGATGACACCGAGGTCGAAACGGATGCCTCGGTGGTGCTGGCGTTGCGGGAAGGTGCGGGCCATGTCCTGGGGCAGCCGTCCTCGGCGACGGTGACGGTGCGGGACAACGACACGCGGCCGGACGTGTCGATCGCCAATGCGGAGTCGGAGCCGGTGACCGAGGGCGAAACGCTCGTGTTTCCGGTGACGCTGAGCGTGCCCTACGGCGAGGAGATCCGGATCTTCTACCACCGCGGCGCAGGCAGCACGGCGACGGAGACGGACGACTACCGGGACCTCGCCGACGTCCGCGGCGTCGTGACCTTCCCGCCGGGGGAGACGGAGCGGACGATCCGGTTCACGACGCTGGCCGACGGCGTCAATGAGGCAGTGGAGGCGGTCGAAGTCGAGATTTCCGCAGACCGGAACCAGCCGATCGACAGGGTGGTGCGAAGCACGGCGAGGGGCCGGATCCTGGACCTGAGGCTTCCGGCGGTGACGGTGGCGGCGAAGGCGGAAACGGTCACCGAAGGCGCGGCGGCGGTGTTCACCCTGACGCGGACAGGGGATCGTTCGGCGGCGCTGTCAGTGCCGGTCGAGGTGACGGATGCCGGTTCGGTGCTGACGGACACGCCGCCGTCGAGCGTGACCTTCGGGGCTGGAGACGCCACGGCCGTGCTGCGCCTCGGCACGCAAGGCGACGCCGTCGATGAGCCCGATGCCATGGTGACGCTGGCGCTGGGGGCCGGCGCGGGCCATGCCCTGGGGAACCCGTCCTCGGCCGCGGTGACCGTGCGGGACGACGACCTTCCGGTGGTGACGGTGGCGGCGGACGCGGCCGAGGTTTTCGAAGGCGCGGCGGCGGCGTTCACCCTGACGCGGGCCGGGGATCTCACGGTCGCGCTGGAGGCGCCGGTTGCGGTGACGGAGACCGGCTCGATGCTGGCGGACGCGGCGCCGACCGGCGTGACCTTCCGGGTCGGGGACGCGACGGCCGCGCTGCGTCTCGACACGCAGGACGACGCCGTCGACGAGCCCGATTCCGCGGTGGTGCTGACGCTGCAGGCCGGCGCGGACCATGCCCTGGGGGACCCGTCCTCCGCCGCGGTGACCGTGCGGGACAATGACGGGCTGCCGGAAGTGACGATCGCCGACGCGGCGCCGGTGACGGAAGGCGGCACGCTCGAATTCCCGGTGCGCCTGAGCCACGCCGGCGACACGCGGATCGCGGTGGAGGCGGACTATCGCTTCAGCGGGGACGCGGGCGGCGCCGTGACCGTCACGGTGGCCTTCGCGCCGGGGGACCTTGAGGAGTCGATCTCGCTGACGACGGTGGACGATCCCGACGATGACGGGCCGGAGACGGTCGAGGTCGTGCTGGCGGCGCCGAACCCGGCCCTGGCGGTGCTGGGCGCGGCGTCCCGGGCCGCGGGCCGGGTCCTGGACAATGACGGCCTTTCGGAGGTGACGGTTGCGGCGGATGCGGACGCGGTCACGGAAGGCGAGGCCGCGGTCTTCACCCTGGCGCGGACGAACGGGGATGTGTCGGCCGCCCTGACGGTGCCGGTGACGGTGACGGACGCGGGCGGCGTTCTGGCGGCGCCGGCGCCGTCGAGCGTGACCTTCGGCGCCGGGGAGGCCGCGGCCGCGCTCTCCCTGGGCACGCTGGACGACACTGTCGACGAGCCCGACGCCGCGGTGACGCTGGCGCTGACCGCCGGCGCGGCCTGGCACCTCGGCACGCCGTCGCAGGCGACGGTGACGGTGCGGGACGATGAGTATCCGGTGGTGACGGTGGCGCCGGCGGCAGGCGCGGTGGCGGAAGGCGCGGACGCGGTGTTCACGCTGACGCGGGTGGGGGATCTGTCGGTCGCGCTGGAGGTGTCGGTCCAGGTGACGGAGGCCGGCTCGGCGCTGGTGGATCCGCCGCCGGCCAGCGCGCGCTTCGGGGTCGGGGACGCCACCGCCACGCTGCGCCTCGGCACGGAGGACGACACCCGGCGGGACGACCCCGATCCGGTGGTGACCCTGACCCTGGTCGACGGCGTGGAGTACGACCTGGGCGCGCCGTCGCGGGCGACGGTGACGGTGCGGGACAACGACACGTCGACGGAGGTGTCGATCGCCGACGCGGAGCCGGTGACGGAGGGCGGCACGCTCGAATTCCCGGTGACGCTGACCCGGCCATACGACCAGGAGATCACGGTTCTCTACCAGCTCAACCAGGACCCCGCCGCCACGGCGAAGGGGTCCGACTACACCGATGTCACCGTCGCCCACGCCCGCAGGGAATTCCGCTTCGCGCCGGGAGAGGTGCGGAAGGTGGTCTCGCTCCGGACGGTGGATGACGGCGACTACGAGGGGGAGGAGACGGTCAGCGTCGATATTTTCGTCAACGAGAGACACCACGGCGATCCGCCGCGGATCGTGGCGCTCGGCCGGATCCTGGACAACGACATTCCGGTCGTCACGGCGGCGGCGGATGCGGCCGCGGTCACCGAAGGCGAGGACGCGGTCTTCATCCTGACCCGGGCGGCGGGGGATCCGTCGGTCGCGGTCGTGGTGCCGGTGACGGTGACCGATGACGACTCGGTGCTGGCGGATACGCCGCCGGCCAGCGTGACCATCGGGGCCGGGGACGCCACCGCCACCCTGCGCCTGGCCACGCGCGAAGACGAGAGCGATGCGCCCGACTCCACGGTGACGCTGACCCTGGCCGACGGCGACGAACATGACCTGGGCGCGCCGTCGGAAGCGGCGGTCACGGTGCAGGACGACGACCTTCCGGAGCTGTCGATCGCCGATGCGGCGCCGGTGCCGGAGGGCGGCACGCTCGAATTCGTGCTGAGCCTGACCAGTCCGGCCGCCGCGGAGTTCCCGGTGACCTGGCAGCTCTTTGGCGCAACGGCGGGGGTGGATTATGAAGGCCCCCGCGTTGGCGTACTGACCTTCCCGCTGGGCGTGACCGAGCAGACGTTCCGGCTGGTGACGGTGGACGACAGCGATTACGGGCCGGAGAAGACGGTTACCGTCGATCTGATCGACCCGTCCCTGGCTCCGTCCCCGCAGGCGCAACCGGGCAAGGGCGAGGCCACGGGCCGGATCCTGGACGACGAGCTCCCGGTGGTGACGGTGGCGGCGGATGCGGCCGCGGTCACCGAAGGCGCGGCGGCGGCGTTCACCCTGACGCGGACGGACTATCTGCCGGACGCGCTGACGGTGTCCTTCGAGGTGACGGGCGGCGACGCGGTGCTGGCCTCGACGGCGCCGACCGAAGCGACCTTCCAGGCCGGCAGCAACACGGCGCGCGTCACGCTGGCGACGGATAAAGACGCCGTCGACGAGGCGGACGCCGAGGTGACGCTGACCCTGCAGTCCGATCCGGCCTGGGACCTGGGCACGCCGTTCGCGGCCACGGTGACGGTGCTGGACAACGAGAATCCGGTGGTGACGGTGGCGGCGGAGGCGCCGCCCACGATCACCGAAGGCGCGGACGTGGTGTTCACCCTGACGCGGACGCTGTTCCTGGCGAGGGAGCTGGACGTGTCGGTCGAGGTGACGGGCGGCGACGCGGTGCTTGCCGGTGCGGCGCCGACCGGCGTGACCTTCCGGGCCGGGGACGCCACGGCCACGCTGCGCCTGGGCACGGTGGACGACGATGTCGACGACCCCGAAGCCGCGGTGACGCTGACCCTTGCCGACGGCCACGACTATGACCTGGGCGATCCGTCGGAGGCCGCGGTGACGGTGCGGGACGACGACCTTCCGGTCGTGACGGTCGTGGCGGAGTCGGAGCAGATCATTGAAGAAGGAGCCGATCTGGCGTTCATCATTGCGCGGACGGAGGGGGACCTGTCGGGATTGCTGGAGGTCAACGTCCTGTTCAAGCAGCCGGGGCAGCCAGCTACGGAGGGGAACAACAGAATCCTGCCGGGCGATTCCACACATCGGGCGGGCGGCTTTGCGGCAGGAGACCTCGCAGCCGATGACGTGTACGTGTTGACGCTGCGCCCAGGCTCTGGATACCGGCTGGGCACGCCGTCCGTGGCCACGGTGACGGTGCGGGACGACGATGCGCCGCCGTCCGTGTCCATCGCCGGCGCGGACGCGGTGACGGAGGGCGGCACGCTCGCGTTCCCGGTGACGCTGAGCGGCCCTTACAACACCGACATCACGGTCGCCTACACCCTGGGCGGAACCGCTGCGGAGGGCGACGACTACACGGACGGCGGCTCCGGCGCGCTGGCCATCCCTGCCGGAGACCTGGAGGGGACGATCGAGCTGGCGACGGTGGACGACAGCACCGACGAGGAGAGGGAGGAGGTCGAGGTCACCCTTGCCGCCGGCGCGTCCTACACCCTGGGCGCGCCGTCCGTGGCCTCGGGCCGGATCCTGGACAATGAGGGCCTCCCGGAGGTGACGGTCGCCGCGGCTGCGGACGCGGTCACCGAAGGCGAGGACGCGGTGTTCATCCTGACCCGGGAGGACGGGGATGCGTCGGGCGCGCTGGAAGTGCCCGTCGCGATCGGGGATGCGGCCGGCGTCCTGCTGCCGGGGGCGCCGTCGAGCGCGGCCTTCGAGGCCGGTGCGTCCACCGCCGCGCTGCGCCTGGGCACGGACGACGACAACGTCGAGGAGCCCGACGCCGCGGTGACGCTGGCCCTTGCCGCCGGCGCGGCCTGGACCCTGGGCACGCCGTCGGAGGCCGCGGTGGCGGTGCGGGACAATGAAGCGCCGCCGGAGGTGTCGGTCGCCGATGCGGATGCGGTGCCGGAGGGCGGCACGCTCGAGTTCGTGGTGAGCCTGAACCACGCGAGCCACGCGACGATCGCGGTGGACTACCGCTTCGGCGGCACGGCAGTGGCGGGGACCGACTATCACGGCGCCGCCACCGGCACCGTGACCTTCACGCCGGGGGTCACGGAGCAGAGGGTCCGGCTGGTGACGGTGGGCAACGACACCGACGAGGCGGACCGGACGGTCACGGCCACGCTGGCGGCGCCGGACCCGGCGCTTGCGGTGCTGGGGCGGGCGGAGGCCGCGGGCCGGATCGAGGACGACGAGCGCCCGGTGGTGACGATTGCGCCGGATGCGCTCACGGTCGGGGAAGGCCAGGATGCGGTGTTCACCCTGACGCGGGTCGGGGACCTGTCGGCGGCGCTGGAGGTGGCCGTCGCGGTGACGGATGCCGGCGGGGTGCTCACCGATGCGGCGCCGACCGGTGTGGGCTTTTTGGCCGGGGAGGCCGAGGCCACGCTGCGCCTGGCCACGGACGACGACGATATCCATGAACCCGACGCCGGCACGGTGGCGGTGACGGTGACGCTGCGCCCCGGCGCGGCCTGGGACCTGGGAACGCCGTCGGAGGCCACGGTGACGGTGCGGGACAATGACCCGCGGCCCACGGTTTCAATGGACCCCCGCACGAGTGTGACGGAGGGCGGCACGCTCCGCTTCGAGGTGAGCCTGAACCGCGCGAGCGCCGCGGAGGTCCCGGTCGAATACGCCGTGTCTGGCGGCGACACCACGGCGCGGGAAGGGACCGATTACCTGGGACCCGCCTCCGGAACCCTGACCTTCGCCCCGGGCGAAAGACAGAAGCAGATATCGATCGGGACGGTGGATGACGACACCGACGAGGCTGCCAGCCAGCTCGGTCTCACGCTGCGGCTCCCGAATTCGCGCCTGGCGAAGTTCCCGTCGACCGGCGCTCCCACGGCCATCGGCCGCATCCGTGACAACGATCTCCAGGTGGTGACGGTCGAGGCGGTGTCGGACGCGTTCGGGGAATGGGACGCTACCGGGGGGAGGACGTTCTTCCGCCTGCGTCGAACGCAGCACGACCAGCTCTCGCAACCGCTGACGGTGGCCTTCACGATCGGGGGCGGGGATGACGTCCTGACGACATCGCCGCTTCCGACCAGTGTGACGTTCGCTGCAAACGATGCCGCGGAGGAAGTGTGGCTTGCGACCGACGATGACAAGGACGACGAGGACGACGCCACGGTGACGCTGACGCTGTCCGACGGCTCGGACTATCGGCGGGGCGCCTCGGGCCGGGCCGCGGTGACGGTGTGGGACGACGACGGCAGCCGGCCCACGGTGGTCATGCACGACGCGGAGCCGGTGACGGAGGGCGACACGCTCGAATTTCCGGTCCGCCTGGTCCATGAGTTCGATGGCGAGATTCGCCTCGACTTCTATGTTTCAGGCGACCCGGCAACGGTGAATGAGGACTTCCTGCTGCCCAGGAACTGGCAGCCGGCCAGCGTGACCTTCGCGTCGGGAGAGACGGCGAAGACGATCCGGGTCGAGACGCTGGATGACGACAAAAAAGAGTCGGATGAGTGGGTTTTGACGAGGATTACCAAGATCACGACGACACCCACCGATGGTGATCCCGTTGTCGAGGACCTGCGGCGCCCCCTTCCCTCCAGGACGATAAACGCCAGAGGCCGGATTCTGGACGATGGCGACCCGATGGTCGTGACGGTGTCGGCGCAGAGGAGCTCGTTCGCCGAAAACTATGGCGGGGCGGCGTTCGTCGTGAAGCGGAGCCGGTTGGATCGGTTGGATCTCGAGAAGGCGCTGGAGCTGGAGGTGCCGATTGCGGTGACGGATCCCGGCGGGGCGCTGACCGAAACGGCGCCGGCCAGCGTCACCATCCCGGCCGGGAGGGATCGCATCACGCTGCACCTGGGCATCCGCAAGAACGACATCGACGAACCCGACGCCGTGGTGACGCTGGAGCTGGAAGGCAGCGCGGCCTATCGGCTTGGCAGCCCGTCGGTCGCGACGGTGACGATCCAGAATGACGACGAGGCCGTTCCCTCCATCGTGAGCACGCCGGCGCAGGTGACGGAGGGCGGCGCGTTCGAGCTTCTGGTCGGCCTGACCAATCCCGGCGCCAGCCCGATCGCCGTGCACTACCGCTTCGGCGGGACGGCGGTGGCGGGCGAGGACTACCGCGGCGCCGCCGCCGGCGCCGTGGTCTTCGCGCCGGGGGAGACGGAGAAGACGATCCGCATCGAGACGGTGGACGACGCCGCCGACGAGCCGGAGGAGACGATCGAGGTCCTTTTCGGGAGGACGGACCCGCCGGCGCTGGCGGCGGCCACGCTCCGGATCCTCGACGACGACCTGCCGGTCGTGACGGCGGCGGCCGCGCCGGCCGCGGTCACGGAAGGCGAGGATGCGGTGTTCGTGCTGACCCGGGTGGGGGTGGTGTCGGAAGCGCTGGAGGTGGCGGTCGCGGTGACGGATGCGGACGGCGTCGTGGCCTCGACGCCGCTGCCGACCGGCGTGACCTTCGCGGCCGGGGAGGCCACCGCCGCGCTGCGCCTGGGCACGGAGGACGACGAGGTCGCGGAAGCCAGCGCCGCCGTGGTGCTGGCCCTGCAACCGGGCGCGGGCTGGGCGCTCGGCGCGCCGGCGGAGGCGACGGTGACGGTCGCGGACGACGAATCCGCGCCCTCGGTCTCCATCGCCGATGCGGGGTCGGTGACGGAGGGCGGCGCGCTCGCCTTCCCGGTGAGCCTGAGCCACTCGTTCGATGCGCCGATCGCGGTCGGCTACACCCTGGGCGGCACGGCGGCGGCGGGGGACTACACCGATGCCGCCGGCGGCGCCGTGACCTTCGCGCCGGGCGAGGTGCGCAAGATGGTCTCGCTGGCGACCGTGGACGACAGCGCCGACGAGCCGGACGAGACGGTCGGGGTCGAGCTCGTCGTCTTCCGTCCGGCGCGCGCGGGACCGACCACCGAAGCGACCGGGCGGATCCTGGACAACGACCTGCCGGACATCACGGTGGCGGCGGAGGCGGACACGGTCACCGAAGGCGAGGACGCGGTGTTCGTCCTGGCCCGGGCGGGGGACGTGTCGGAAGCGCTGGAGGTGGCGGTCGCGGTGACGGATGCGGACGGCGTCGTGGCCTCGACCCCGCTGCCGACCGGCGTGACCTTCGGGGCCGGGGACGCTACCGCCGCGCTGCGCCTCGCCACGCGGGACAACGCCACCGACGAGCTTGGCGACGCCGAGGTGGTGCTGACCTTGCAAGCCGGCGCGGGCTACGACCTGAAGGCGCCGTCCGCGGCCGCGGTGACGGTGGAGGACGATGAGCGTCCGGTGGTGACGGCGGCGGCGGATGCGGCCACCGTCCTCGAAGGGGCGGATGTGGCGTTCACCCTGACGCGGGCGGGGGACGTGTCGGAGGCGCTGGCCGTGTTCTTCACGATCGAGGATGCGGACGGCGTCGTGACCACGACCCCGCTGCCGACCGGCGTGACCTTCGGGGCCGGGAGCGCTACCGCCGTGCTGCGCCTGGACACGGAAATGGATACGCGCATCGAGCCCGACGCCGTGGTGACGCTGGCGCTGGAGCCCGGCGCGGGATACGAGCCGGGGAACCCGTCCCGGGCGTCGGTCACGGTGCGGGAGGACGATGGCGGGGTCTCCAGGGCTTCCGTCGTCGCGGGGGATCCGGACGCGGTGCCGGAAGGCGGGACGATCACGTTCGTGTTCAGACTGAGCCGCGCGAACGCCGAGGAAGTCAGGGTCATCTATGAATTGTTCGGCACGGCGACGGCGGGCGCCGACTACCGGGGCGCCGACACCGGCACCGCGGTCTTCGCGCCGGGAGAGACGGAGAAGACGGTCTCGCGCGTGACCGTGAACGACGGCGTCGACGAGGAGGAGGAGACGGTCCGGCTCGATATTGCGGCCGTCCGTCCGAGCACGAGTACCGGGCCCGGGCTGCCCTTCCGCGCGACCGTCCGGATCCTGGACGGCCTTCCGCTGGTGACCGTCGCGGCGGATGCGGCCGCGGTCACCGAAGGCGCGGATGCGGCGTTCACGCTGACGCGGACGGGGGATACCGCGGAAGCGCTGACGGTGCCGGTCGAGGTGGCCGATGCGGACGGCGTCGTGACTTCGACGCCGTTGCCGGCCAGCGTGACCTTCGAGGCCGGCGCCGCCACCGCGCAGGTGGCGCTGGCGACCGCTGACGACGATGTCGATGCGGCGGACGCCGATGTCGTGCTGACGCTCGCGCCCGACGACTCGGCGGACCCCGCCTGGGCGCCCGGCGCTTCGGCCGCGGCCACGGTGACGGTGGAGGACGACGACCTTCCGGTGGTGACGGTAGCGGCGGAGGTGGAGCGGATCCTCAAGGGGGAGGTTGTGGCGTTCATCGTCACGCGGGCGGGGGATCGGTCGGAGGCGCTGACCGTCGCCGCCGATTTCGCGGTGGCGGGGCGCCCCAAGCCGCAGCCCGTGACCTTTGCGGCCGGCAATGCGACCGCGCGGGTCGAAACCCGCGCGGGGTCGGGGGGCAATGACGGTCTGACCTGGGTGCTGACGCTGCAGGAAGGCGCGGGATACCGGCTGGGCACGCCGTCGGAGGCGACGGTGGTGCGGGACGACGATGCGGTGCCGGAGGTGTCCGTCGCCGATGCGGACGCGGTGCGGGAGGGCGGCACGCTCGCGTTCCCGGTGAGCCTGAGCCGGCCTTACAACGGGCCGATCACGGTTGGCTACACCCTGGGCGGCACCGCGACGGTGGGGGACGACTACAAAGTACAGAAGCGAAGCGTGACCTTCACGCCGAGGGAGACGCAAGCGACCATTCTGCTGGCGACGGTGGACGACGCCGACGACGAGACGGCGGAGACGGTCACGGTCACCCTGGCCGACGGCGCGATCTGGAACCTGGGCGCGGCGTCGCGGGCCGAGGGTCGGATCCTGGACAATGACGGCCTGCCGGAAGTGACGGTGGCGGCGGAGGCGGAGGCGGTCGCGGAAGGCGAGGCGGCGGCGTTCACCCTGACGCGGTGGGGGGACGTGTCGGCCGCGCTGGAGGTGTTCGTCGCGGTGACGGATCCCGGGGCGGCGCTCGCCGGCGCGGCGCCGGCCGGCGTGACCTTCGAGGCCGGCGCGGCCACGGCCATGCTGAGCCTCGCCACCGACGACGACACGGTCGACGAGCCCGCCGCCACGCTCACGCTGACGCTGCAACCGGACGCCGCCTGGGAGCTGGGCGAGCCGTCCGCAGCCGCGGTGACGGTCGAGGACAACGATGCGCCGCCCGCGGTGTCCATTGCCGGCGCAGCCGCGGTGACGGAGGGCGGCACGCTCGAATTCCCGGTGCGCCTGAGCCACCCGAGCGCCGCGGCGATCCAGGTGGACTACACCCTGGCCGGCACGGCGACGGCAGGCGACGACTACACGGACGCGGGGTCGGGCAGCGTGACCTTCGCGGCGGAGAGCACGGAGGCGACGATCGCGCTGGCGACGGTGGACGACGACACCGACGGGCCGGAGAAGACGGTCGAGGTCACGCTGGCGGCGCCGGACCCGGCCCTGGCGGTGCTGGGCGCGCCGTCCACCGCCTCGGGCACGATCCAGGACGACGAGGGCCTCCCGGAGGTGACGGTCGCGGCGGATGCGGCCACCGTCGCGGAAGGCGCGGACGCGGTGTTCACCCTGACGCGGGCGAACGGGGATGCGTCGGGCACGCTGACGGTGACGGTGGCGGTCACGGATGCCGGCGCGGTGCTTGCCGGTGCGGCTGCGGACCTGCCGACCGAAGTCACCTTCGAGGCCGATGCGTCCACCGCCGCGCTGACCCTCGCCACCGACGATGACGCCGCCGACGAGGCGGACACTCCGGTGACCCTGACCCTCCAGGCCGGCGCGGGCTACAGCCTGGGCGCTCCGTTTGCGGCCACTGTCACCGTGCAGGACGACGACCTTCCGGTGGTGACGGTCGCGGCGGCTGCGGAAGCGGTCACGGAAGGCGCGGACGCGGTGTTCACCCTGACCCGGGCGGGGGTTCTGACGGCCGCGCTGGAGGTGACGGTCGAGGTCGCGGACGCCGACGCGGTGCTGGCGGATGCGGCGCTGCCGACCGGCGTGACCTTCCAGGCCGAAGCGGCCACCGCCACGCTCGCCCTCGCCACCGCCGACGACGAGGCCGACGAGCCCGACGCCTCGGTGACCCTGACCCTCCAGGCCGGCGCGGGCTACGGCCTGGGCGATCCGTCCGCGGCCACCGTCACGGTGGAGGACGACGACCGTCCGCTCGTGACGACCGCCGACGCGGGGCCGGTGACGGAGGGCGAGGCAATCGAGTTCCCGGTGCGGCTGAGCGGCCCGTTCGACGAGGAGATCGAGGTCGCCTGGCAGCTCGGCGGCACCGCGACGGCGGGGGACGACTACACCCCGGCCGCCGCCGGCACCGTGACCTTCGTGCCGCCGCAGACCGAGCGGACGGTCCGGATCGAGACGGTGGACGACGACGTCGACGAGGCGGAGGAGACGGTCGAGGTCGAGTTCTTCGTCTTCTACCCGGGCCGCCCCGGAGAGCCCGACACGGCGCGGGCGACGATCCTGGACAACGACCTTCCGTCGGTGACGGTCGCGGCGGACGCGGCCACGGTCACCGAGGGCGCGGACGCGGCGTTCACGCTGACGCGCGCGGGGGACGTGTCGGCAGCGCTGGCGGTGACCGTCGAGGTGACGGGCGGCGGCGCGGTGCTGGACGGCGCGCCGCCGACCGAGGTGACCTTCGCGGCCGATGCGGCCACGGCGCGCGTGGCCCTGGCGACCGACGACGACCGCACCGACGAGCCGAACGCCACCCTGACCCTGACCCTGGCCGAGGGCGACGCCTGGGTCCTGGGCGCGGCGTCGCAGGCCACGGTGACGGTCGAGGACGACGACGGGACGCCGGAGGTGTCGGTCGCCGACGCGGAGCCGGTGACGGAGGGCGCCGCGCTGGAGTTCCCGGTGACGCTGAGCAACCCGAGCGCCGCGGCCATCACGGTTGCGTACACCCTGGCCGGCTCGGCGACGGCGGGGGACGACTACACGGACGGCGGCGCCGGCAGCGTGACCTTCGCGCCGGGGGACGTGCGCAAGGTGGTGTCGGTGGCGACGGTCGATGACGACGCCGACGAGGCGGAGGAGACGGTCACCGTCACGCTGACCGCGCCGGACCCGGCCCTGGCGACGCTGGGCGCGTCGTCCACCGCCACGGGCACGATCCGGGACGACGAGGCTCCGGTGGTGACGGTGGCGGCGGAGGCGGGCACGGTCACCGAAGGCGCGGACGCGGCCTTCGTCCTGACCCGGGCGGGGCTGGTGTCGGAGGCGCTGGCGGTGACCTTCGAGGTGACCGGCGGCGGCGCGGTGCTGGCCGGCGCGCCGCCGGCCGAGGCCACCTTCGAGGCCGGCGCGGCCACGGTGCGCGTGCCCCTGGAGACCGTGGACGACACCACCGACGAGCCGGACGCCACCCTGACCCTGACCCTGGGCGACGGCGACGCCTGGGACCCGGGCGCGGCGTCCGCGGCCACGGTCACGGTCGAGGACGACGACACGCCGCCCGCGGTGTCCGTTGCCGATGCGGCGGCCACGGTGACGGAGGGCGGGACGCTCGCGTTCCCGGTGCGCCTGAGCCACCCGAGCGCCGCGGCGATCACGGTGGCCTACACCCTGGCCGGCACCGCGACGGCGGGCGACGACTACACGGACGCGGGGTCGGGCAGCGTGACCTTCGCGGCGGAGAGCACGGAGGCGACGATCGCGCTGGCGACGGTGGACGACGACGCCGACGAGGAGGAGGAGACGGTCGAGGTCACGCTGACGGCGCCGGACCCGGCCCTGGCGACGCTGGGCGCGCCGTCCACCGCCTCGGGCGCGATCGCCGACGCCGACCTCCAGGTGGTGACGGTGGCGGCGGAGGCGGCCACGATCACCGAAGGCGCGGCGGCGGTGTTCGTGCTGACGCGGGCGGGGGTGGTGTCGGAGGCGCTGGCGGTGACCTTCACGGTCACGGACGCGGGTCGCGTGCTGGTGCTGAACGCGCCGTCCGGCGTGACCTTCGCGGCCGATGCGACCACGGCGCGCGTGACCCTGGCGACCCGCGACGACGACCTGATCGGCGAGGCGGATGCCCTGGTGACGCTGACCCTCGCCGACGGCGCGGCCTGGGACCTGGGCGCGTCGTCGGAAGCCACGGTGACGGTCGAGGACGACGATCTCCCGGTGGTGACGGTGGCGGCGGAGGCGGACGCGATCACCGAAGGGGCGGATGCGGTGTTCACCCTGACGCGCACCGGGGACGTGTCGGCGGCGCTGGACGTGTCGATTGCCGTGACGCAGGCCGGGACGGATGACTTCGGGGTTCTGGCGTTGACGGCGCCGCCGGCCGGCGTGCGTTTCGGGGCCGGGGAGGCCGCGGCCACGCTGCGCCTGCCCACGCGTAGCGACACCACCGACAAACCCGACGCCACGGTGACGCTGACCCTCCAGGCGGATGCGGCCGTCTACGAGCTGGGCGATCCGTTCGCGGCCACGGTGGCGGTCGAGGACGACGATCTTCCGGTCGTGAGGCTCCTGACCGTGGGCGATCCGGACCTGTTCACGGAAGGGGAGGACGTGCTGCTCCGTCTGACGCGGACGGAGGGGGATCTGTCCGGAGAGCTGCGGGTGGGCGGCCTGAGTTACCGCGACCGCGACGATGCGCTGGCGCCCGGTGAGCCGTCGAGCGTGACCTTCGGGGTCGGGGAGGCCGAGGTCACGCTGCGCCTGCCCACGAACGACGACAGTGACCCGGGCGACAAGCGGGTGACCGTGTCGCTGCCCCTCTTCCCGCAGGGATACACCTGGGCCGGCGCCCAATCGCGCACGGTCACGGTGCGGGACAATGACGGTGACCCGCTCCTGACGGTTGCGGCCGGCGCGGACGTGATCGCGCAGGGTGAGGCCGCGGAATTCACCCTGACGCGGACGGGGAACGTGTCGGGCGCGCTTGCGGTGTCGTTCGCGGTTGCGGATGCGGCCGGCGTTCTGGCCTCGCCGGCGCCGGCCGGCGTGACCTTCGCGGACGGCGTGCGCACGGCCGTGCTGCGCCTGGCCACGCGGGGGGACGCCCTCGACCGGACCGACGCCACGCTGACGCTGACCTTGCAGTCGGGCACGGGCTATCGGCTGGAGACGCCGCCGGGGGCCGCCACGGTGACGGTGAGCCCGGTTCCGATCGTGACGGTCGCGGTGGTGCAAAAGGTGGTTGCGGAGGGCGCGAACGCGGCGTTCACCCTGACGCGGACGGGGGACCTGTCGGGCGCCCTCGCGGTGAACATCACGATTACGCGCTCAACCGAGATCCGGGTATCGACGCCGCCGCCGTCGAGCGTGAGCTTCGGGGCCGGTGAGGCGGTGGTGCGTGTGGAGGTGCCGACCCGCGACGACGACCTGGCCGGCGAGGATGATGCCATTGTCAGTCTGAATCTGCGGCCGGGCGCGGGCTATCGGCTGCTGGGGCCGCTGCCCAGGGTCACGGTGACGGTGCGGGACGATGACGTTGTGCCGGAGGTGTCGGTGGCCGCGGCGGGGTCGGTGACGGAGGGCGGCGCGCTCGCGTTCCCGGTGACCCTGAGCCGGCTGTTCAATGCGCCGATCGCGGTGGACTGGACGCTGGGCGGCACGGCGGCGGCAGGCGACGACCATGACGGCTCCGCCTCCGGCACGGTGACCTTCGCGCCGGGAGAGGTGCGCACGGAGCTCTCGTTCGCGACGGTGGACGACGACACCGACGAGGCGGAGGAGACGGTCACCGTCACGCTGACGGCGCCGGACCCGGCCCTGGCGGTGCTGGGCGCGTCGTTCACGGCCTCGGGCACGATCCGGGACAACGACCTCCCGGTGGTGACGGTTGCGGCGGAGTCGGAGACGATCACGGAGGACGAGGCCACCGTGTTCGTCCTGACCAGGGTGGGGGATCTGTCGGCAGGGCTGGACGTCACCCTCTGGGTCGGATTCGAGCCGGACACGTTTTTCGTGCAGCCGTCCGTCATTTCCTTCAAGGGCGGCGAATCGACGGCGAAGTACTCGAGTGGGCTGCAGCCTGAAAGCGACACCGTCTGGCACGCGACGCTGCGGCCGGGAGCGGCGTATCGGCTGGGAGATCCGTCACGGGCCATGGTGACGGTACGGCACCGTGTCCCGATGCCGGACGTCTCGGTCGCCGATGCGGAGGCGGTGATGGAGGGCGGCACGCTCGCGTTCCCGGTGACCCTGAGCGGTCCGCATGTCGATGAGATCACGGTCGACTACACCCTCGGCGGCTCGGCGACGGTCGATGACGACTACACGCACGCCGGCACCGGCGCCTTGACCTTCGCGCCGGGAGACCTGCGCAAGGTGATCTCGCTCGCGACCGTGGACGACGCCGACGACGAGCCGGAGGAGCAGGTCGAGGTCACGCTGTCGCTGCCGGCCGATTCCCCGGCGACGCTGGAGCGGGCGACGGCTACGGGCCGGATCCTGGACGGCGACGGCCTTTCGGAGGTGACGGTCGCCGCGGCGGCGGACACGGTCGTGGAAGGGGCGGATGCCGTCTTCACCCTGACGCGGGCCCACGGAGACATATCGCAAGCGCTGACAGTGGCGGTCGCGGTGAGCGATGCCAGCGCGGTGCTGGCGGAGACGGCGCCGGCCGGCGTGACCTTCGGGGCCGGAGCCGCCACCGCCGTGCTGCGCCTGGGCACGGACGACGACACCCTCGCCGAGGCGGATGCCACCCTGACCCTGACCCTGACCGCCGGCGATGCCTGGAGCCTGGGTGCGCCGTCGGCCGCCACGGTGACCGTGCGGGACGATGACGGGACGCCCACCGTGTCGATCGCCGATGCGGGGTCGGTGGCCGAGGGCGGCACGCTCGAATTCCCGGTGACGCTGAGCGGGCCGTTCAACGCGCGGATCGCGGTGCCCTACACCCTGGGCGGCGCCGCGACGGCGGGGGACGACTACACGGACGCCGGCGCCGGCACTGTGGCCTTCGCGCCGGGAGAGTTGCGCAGGGTGATCTCGCTCGCGACCGTGGACGACAGCGCCGACGAGCCGGCCGAGACGGTCGCGGTCACGCTGGCCGCCGGCGCCGACTGGAACCTGGACGCCTCGCCGGAGGCCGCCGGCACGATCACCGACGACGATCCCCCGGTGGTGACGGTGGCGGCGGACGCGGATGCGGTGGCGGAAGGGGCGGACGCCGTCTTCACCCTGACGCGGACCGAGGGGGACCTGTCGGAAGCGCTGGTGGTGTCGTTCGGGATCGAGGCGGCGGAGGGTGTCCTGGTGTCCGAGCCGGGGGACAGCGTGACCTTCGGCGCCGGGGACGCCACCGCCACGCTGCGCCTCGGCACGCAGGACGACACCGATGTCGGCGAGGCCGATACGCCGGTGACCCTGGCCCTGGTCGACGGCGCGGATTACGACCTGGGCGCGCCGTCGCAGGCGACGGTGGCGGTGCGGGACAACGACGAGACGCCGGAGGTGTCGATTGCCGACGCGGCGCCGGTGACGGAGGGCGGCACGCTCGAGTTCCCGGTGACGCTGAGCCGGCCTTACTTCGAGGCGATCAGGGTTTTGTACTTCCTCGACCAGCCAGGCACCGACACGGCGAAGGAGGGGACCGACTACACCGATGCCACCGTCGCCACCGCCGACGGGGAATTCCGCTTCGCGCCGGGAGAGGTGCGGAAGGTGGTCTCGCTCCTGACGGTGGACGACGGCGACCACGAGGGGGAGGAGACGGTCACCGTCGATCTCAGCTACAACGCGAGGTTCCAGTCCGACCCGCCGGACCTCTTCGCGACCGGCCGGATCCTGGACAACGACGTTCCGGCCGTGACGGTGGCGGCGCAGGCGGACGTCGCCGTGGAAGGCAAGAGCGACGCGGTCTTCACCCTGACCCGGGCGGGGAACCCGTCGGACGCGCTGACCGTAACCTTCGCGGTGACCGGCGGCGACGCGGTGCTGGCCGATGCGCCGCCGACCGAGGCCACCTTCGAGGCCGGCAAGGCCGCGGTGGAGGTGTCGCTGGCGATCGACGATGACGGCGCCGACGAGGCGGACGCCACGCTCACGCTGACACTGGAGGCCGGCGCCGACTATGCCCTGGGCGATCCGGCGACGGCGACGGTGACGGTGACGGACGACGATCTCCCGGTCGTGACGGTCGCGGCGGAGGCGGACGCGGTCACCGAAGGCGAGGAGGCGGTGTTCACCCTGACCCGGGCCGGGGTCGTGTCGGAGAAGCTGAAGGTCACGGTTGCGGTGGAGGATGCCGGCGCGGTGCTGGCGGATACGCCGCCGGCCAGCGTGAGCTTCGGGGCCGGCGATGCCACGGCCGAACTGCGCCTGGGCACGGTCGATGACGCCGTCGACGAAGTGGATGCCACGCTCACGCTGACGCTGGGCGAGGACGCCGCCTATGGCGTCGGGGATCCGGCGACGGCGGCGGTGACGGTGACGGACGACGATCTTCCGGTCGTGACGGTCGCCGCGGACGAGACCGCGATCACCGAAGGCGAGGAGGCGGTGTTCACCCTGACGCGCGAGGGGGTCGTGTCGGGAACGCTGAAGGTCGCGTATGCGTTCCGGATCGCGCGGGACGGTGCGGTCGGGAGATCGGGGGACGGCGCGGTCCCGAAAGCGGGGGATGAGCAGAGCGCGGCTACCGTGACCTTCGGGGCCGGGCAATCGACCGTGCAGGTGCGCAGTCCGACGCCGGACGACGACATCGACAGCGCCGAACGCACGTTCGTCCTGTGGCTGGTGTCGGGCGCCGGCGACCGGCTGGGGAGTCCGTCGCGGGCCATGATGGCGGTGCAGGACAATGACGGTGCGCCCGCGGTGACGATTGCCGATGCGCCGACGGTGAAGGAGGGCGGTACGCTCGCGTTCCCGGTGCGCCTGAGCCACCCGAGCGACGCGCGGATCACGGTGAACTACACCCTGGGCGGCACGGCGACGAAGGGCGGCGACTACACCGACGCCAGCGCCGGCAGCGTGACCTTCCCGGCGCGGGTGACGGAACGGACGATCTCGCTGGCGACGATGGATGATCGCGAGGACGAGCAGGAGGAGACGGTCGAGGTCGCGCTGACCGCCCCGGACCCGGCCGCGGCGACGCTGGGCACGCCGTCGAGCGCGACGGGCCGGATCGAGGACGACGAAGGGTCTTCGGTGGTGACGGTGGCGGCGGAGGCGGCTTCGGTCACGGAAGGCGAGGAGGCGGTGTTCACCCTGACGCGGGCGCAGGGGGACGTGTCGCGCGCGCTGGTGGTGTCGGTGCAGGTGACGGATGCGGACGGGGCGCTGGCCTCGACGGCGCCGATGAGCGTGCGTATCGAGGCCGGGGCGGCCCAAGCCCTGCTGCGGCTCGGCACGCAGGACGACGCTGTCTCCGAGGCGACCGCGGAGGTGGTGCTGGCGCTGCGGCCGGACGCGGCCTATGCGCTGGGGACGCCGTCGGAGGCCACGGTGTCGGTGCGGGACGACGATCCTCCGGTGGTGACGGTGGCGGCGGACGCGGACTGGGTGGTGGAAGGCGCCGATGCGGCCTTCACCCTGACGCGGGTGGGGGATCTGGCCGCGCTGGCGGTGTCGATCCAGGTGACGGATGCCGGCTCGCTGCTGACGGCCACGCCGCCGGCCAGCGTGAGCTTCGGTGCCGGGGACGCCACCGCCACGCTGCGCCTCGGCACGGAGGAGGACGCACCCGGGAATCACGGGGCCGACAGGCCGGTGACCCTGATCCTGGTCGACGGCGCGGATTACGACCTGGGCACGCCGTCGCGGGCGACGGTGACGGTGCGGGACGACGACGAGGCGCCGGAGGTGTCGATCGCCGACCCGGAGCCGGTGACGGAGGGCGGCACGCTCGAGTTCCCGGTGACGCTGAGCCGGCCTTACGACGAGGCGATCAGGGTTTTCTACCAATTGAACCAGGACGGCACCGACACGGCGAAGAGGGGGACTGACTACACCGACGTTACCGTCGTCTCCGGTGACAGGACACTCAGCTTCGCGCCGGGAGAGTTGCGGAAGACGATCTCGCTCGCGACGGTGGATGACGGCGACTACGAGGAGGAGGAGACGGTCAGCGTCGATATTCTGTACGACAAGAGTTACCGGCCCGACCCGCCGGTCTTCCTGGCGACGGGCCGGATCCTGGACAACGACATTCCGGTCGTCACGGTGGCGGCGGATGCGGCCGCGGTCACCGAAGGCGAGGACGCGGTCTTCACCGTGACCCGGGCGGAGGGGGATCGGTCGGTCGAGGTGGAGGTGCCGATCACGGTGACCGATGACGACTCGGTGCTTGCCGGAACGCCGCCCGCCAGCGTGACCATCGGGGCCGGGGCGGCGGAAGCCGAGCTGCGCCTGGGCACCGACGACGACGAGACCGACGAGCCCCACACCGCGGTGACGGTGACCCTGGCCGACGGCGACGACCATGACCTGGGCGAACCGTCGGCAGCGACGGTCACCGTGCAGGACGATGACGCGACCCCGACGGTGACGCTGGTCCTGACCCCGCCCTCGATCACGGAGGCCGGCGGGGAGAGCGCGGTGACGGCGACCCTGGACCGCCCGTCGAGTGAAGGGACGACCGTGACGGTGGCGGTGGCGCCGGTGGACCCGGCGGTGGCGACCGACTACACCCTGAGCGCGAACCTGGATCTGACGATCCCCGCGGGTGAGACGGACAGCACGGGCGTGGTGACGATTACCGCCGTGGACAACGCCGTGGACGCGCCGAACAAGACGGTGACGGTGTCGGCCACGGCGGAGAACACGCAGGGGGTCACGGACCCGCAGGACGTGACGCTGACGATTCTCGACGACGAGGGACCGCCGTTGCCGGAGCTGTCCATCGACGACGTGAGCGTGGCCGAGGGCGGTCCGGGCGACAGCGCGACGCTGGAGTTCACGGTGACGCTGAACACCGCGGCGACGGAGCCGGTGACGGAGACCGTGACGGTGGACTGGGAGACCGCCGACGGGACCGCGGAAGCCGGGACGGACTACACCGCGGGGAACGGAAGCCTGACGTTTGACGTCGGGGATACCAGCAAGACGGTGACGGTCACGGTGACGGGCGACGACGTGGACGAGCCGGCCGAGACCTTCACGGTGGAACTGTCGAACGCGCCGGGCGCGACGCTCGCGAAGGCGGTGGGGACGGGGACGATCACCGACGACGACGACGAGCCGACGGTGACGCTGGTCCTGACCCCGGCCTCGATTGCGGAGAGCGGCGCAACGAGCGCGGTGACGGCGACCCTGGACCATCCGTCGAGCGCGGCGACGACGGTGACGGTGACGGTCACGCCGGAGGCTCCGGCGGTGGAAGGCGACTACACCCTGAGCGCGAACCTGGAGCTGACGATCCCGGCGGGTGAGACGGACAGCACGGGCGAGGTGACGATCACCGCCGTGGACAACGACGCGCACGCGCCGGACAAGACGGTGACGGTGTCGGCCACGGCGGAGAACACGCAGGGGGTCAAGGCCCTGCAGGACGTGACACTGACGATCCGGGACGACGACGACTCGCCGGCGACCGGGGCGGTGACGGTCACGACGGCGACCACGTTCACCGAGGGCGAGACGCTGACCGCGGACACCTCGGGCATTGACGACGAGGACGGCCTGGACAGTGCGATCTACGCTTGGCAGTGGGTCCGGACGCCGGCCGGCGGCAGCGACGAGGACATCACCGGCGCGACCTCAGAGACCTACGCGCCGGTGTTCGCGGACGCTGGCGCGACGCTCAAGGTCCGGGTGACGGTCACCGACGACGAGGGCCACGAGGCGACGTTCGAGAGCGCGGCGACGGTGGCGGTGACGGCGGAGCCGCGGCCCTCGGTGACGGTGGCCTCGGACGGCGACGTGACGGAGGGCGGCACCGTCACGTTCACGCTGACGCGCACGGGCGACCCGGCGCAGACGCTGGACGTGCCCTACGCGGTGACGGCCGAGGGGGACTTCGGCGTCACGGCGGGAGGGGAGGCCACGGCGACCTTCCTGGCGAACGACTCCACGGTGCAGGTGAGCCTGGCCACGACGGGCGACGACACCCACGAGGCGCACGGCTCGGTGACGCTGACGCTGACCGCGGACACGAGCGTCGATCCCGTCTACGTGCTCGGCGATCCGTCGGCGGCGACGGCGGCGGTGGCGGACGACGACGACTCACCGGCGATCGGGACGGTCACGGTCACGACGGCGACCACGTTCACCGAGGGCGAGACGCTGACCGCGGACACCTCGGGCCTCACCGACGCGGACGGCCTGGACAGCGCGGACTACCTCTACCAGTGGGTGCGGACACCGGCCGGCGGCAGCGACGAGGACATCTCCGGCGCGACCGGCGAAACCTACGTGCCGGTGTTTGCGGACGCGGGCGCGACGCTCAAGGTCAAGGTGACGGTCACCGACGACGAGGGCCACGAGGCGGAGTTCGAAAGCGCCCCGACCTCGACGGTGGAAGCGGGGCCGCGGCCCTCGGTGACGGTGGCCTCGGACGGCGACGTGACGGAAGGCAGCCCCGCGGTGTTCACGCTGACGCGCACGCGCAACACGGCGGGGACGCTGGACGTGGACTACGAGGTGACCGCCACCGGGGACTTCGGCGTTGCGGCAGCCTCGGCCACGGCGACGTTCCTGGCGAACGAGTCCACGGTGCGGGTGAGCGTGGACACGACGGATGACGAAGTCCACGAGGCGCACGGCTCGGTGACGGTGACGCTGACGGCGGACGCGGGCGCCAACCCCGTCTATCTGCTCGGCGATACGACGACGGCGACGGCGGCGGTTCGGGACGACGACGACTCGCCGGCGACCGGGGCGGTGGCGGTCACGGGCACGGCGACGGAAGGCGAGACGCTGACGGCGGAAGCGACGGGCATCGCCGACGAGGACGGTCTGGACAACGCGGATTACGCCTGGCAGTGGGTGCGGACGCCGTCCGGCGGCGGTGACGAGGACATCGCCGGTGCGACCTCGGAGACCTGGGTGCTGGTGTTCGCGGACGCGGGAGCGACGCTCAAGGCTCGATTGACGGTCACCGACGACGAGGGCCACGAGAAGACGTTCGAAAGCGCCCCGACCTCGGCGGTGGCGGCGTTGCCGCGGCCCTCGGTGACGGTGACCTCGGGCGGGGACGTGACCGAGGGCGACACCGTCACGTTCACGCTGTCGCGCACGGGCGACACGGCGGGGACGCTGGACGTGGACTACGAGGTCACCGCCATCGGGGACTTCGGCGCCGCGACGGGCGCGGACACGGCGACGTTCCTGGCGGGCAGCCCCACGGTGCGGGTGTCGGTGGCCACGATGGGCGACACCACCCACGAGGCGCACGGCTCGGTGACGCTGACCCTGACCGCGGACACGAGCGCCGATCCCGCCTGGCTGCTCGGCGCTCCGTCGACGGCGACGGCGGCGGTGGCAGACGACGACGACTCGCCGGCGACCGGGGCGGTGACGGTCACGACGGCGACCACGTTCACCGAGGGCGCGACGCTGACCGCGGACACCTCGGGCCTCACCGACGGGGACGGCCTGGACAGCGCGGCCTGGGCCTACCAGTGGGTCCGGACGCCGGCCGGCGGCAGCGACGAGGACATCTCCGGAGCGACCTCGGAGAGCTACGTGCCGGTCTTCGCGGACATGGGCGCAACGCTCAAGGTCCGGGTGACGGTCACCGACGACGAGGGCCATGAGGCGAGCTTCACGAGCGCCCCGACCTCTGCGGTGGCGGCGCTGCCGCGGCCCTCGGTGACGGTGGTCCCGGACGGCGACGTGACCGAGGGCGGCGACGCGGTGTTCATCCTGACGCGGACGATGGACCCGTCGGACGAGCTGGTGGTGACCTTCGCGGTGACGGGCGGTAACGCGGTGCTGAGCGAAGAGCCGCCGACCGAGGTCACCTTCGAGGCCGATGCGGACACGGCGCGCGTGACCCTGGAGACCGTGGACGACAATACCCATGAGGCGGACGCCAATCTGACCCTGACGCTGACGCCGGCCGCGGGCGCCGACCCCGCCTGGGTGCTCGGCGATCCGGCGACGGCGACGGTGACGGTGCGGGACGATGACGCGCCGACAGTGACGCTGATCCTGACGCCGGACACGATCACGGAGGACGGTGGGTCCCGCGGTGCGAGTACGGTGACGGCACGTCTGGACCGCTCGTCGAGCGCCGATACGTGGGTGGACATCACGTTCACGCCGGTAGGGACCCCGCCGCCGCGTCCCTACCGTCCGAGCTCGAATCTGCGCTTGTTGATCCCGAAGTTCGCGACGGCGAGCACGAGGCATGTGTCGCTTCAATCCAGGGACGACGACGTGTACCAGGGGGACAGGCAGGTCCTGGTGTCGGGCGAGGCGACGCACCCGCTGGGAGTGAAGGGTCCGGAGGCTGTCTTGCTGACGGTGACCGAGGATGACGACCCGCCGTCGGGTCTGTCGATCAGCGACGCGGGCATGCTTGAAGGCGATTCGGGCAGCGCGGACATGCAGTTCACGGTGACGCTGGACCCGCCGACGACGGGCGAGGTGACGGTGGACTGGGCGACCGCCGACGGAACGGCGGAAGCCGGGACGGACTACACGGCGGGGAACGGAAGCCTGACGTTCGGCGCCGGAGAGATCAGCAAGACGGTGTCGGTGCCGGTGACGGGCGACGACGTGGACGAGCCGAACGAGACCTTCACGGTGACGCTGTCGAATCCGTCGGGCGCATCGCTCGGGAGGGCCGAGGGAACGGGGACGATCACGGATGACGACGATGCGCCGACGGTGACGCTGGTCCTGACGCCGGCTTCGATTGCGGAGGCGGCCGGGCGGAGCGCGGTGACGGCGACCCTGGACCGTCCGTCGAGCGAGGAGACGGTGGTGACGGTGTCGGCGGCGCCGGAGTCGCCGGCGGTGGAGGGCGACTACACGCTGGGCTCGAACCTGGAGCTGAGGATTGCGGCGGGCGCGACGACGAGCACGGGCGAGGTGACGATCACCGCCGTGGACAACGCTGTGGACGCGCCCGACAAGACGGTGACGGTGTCGGCCACGGCGACGAACGACCAGGGGATCACGGCCCCGCAGGACGTGACGCTGACGATCACGGACGACGACCTGGTGGAGCTGTCGGTCGACGACGTGAGCGTGGCCGAGGGCGATTCGGGCAGCACGACGCTGGACTTCACGGTAACGCTGACCCCGGCGGCGAAGGGCGAGGTGACGGTGGACTGGGCGACGTCGGACGGGACGGCGCAAGCCGGGACGGACTACGCGTCGGGGAGCGGAAGCCTGACGTTCGGTGTCGGAGAGACCAGCAAGACGGTGACGGTGACGGTGACGGGCGACACCGTGGACGAGCCGAACGAGACCTTCACGGTGACGCTGTCGAGCGTATCGGGCGCGACGCTGGTGAAGGCCACGGGGACGGGGACGATCACCGACGACGACGATGCGCCCACGGTCTCGGTGTCCGACGCGACGGCTGCCGAGGACGCCGACTTGGTCTTCCCGGTGTCCCTGAGCCATGCCAGCTCGCGGCAGATCACCGTCGACTACGCGATCACGCCCGACACGGCGACGTCCGCCGACTACCGCGGCACGACCTCCGGCACGGTGACGTTCGCGGCGGGTGTGACCACCGGGAGCGTCACGCTGGATCTCGTGGACGACACGGCCGACGAGCCGGACGAGACGGTGACGGTCACGCTCTCCAATCCCCAGCCGTCCGGTGCGGCGACGATCGGCACGGCCACGGCGACCGGCACGATCACCGACAACGATGTGCCGGTCGTGACGGTTGCGGCGGAGACGGGCACGGTGAGGGAAGGCAAGGACGCGGTGTTCATCCTGACGCGGACAGGGTTGGTGACGGACGCGCTGGTGGTGACCTTCTCGGTGACGGGCGGAGAGGCGGTGCTGAGCGATGATCCGCCGACCGAAGCGACCTTCGGTGCCGGTGCGAGCACGGTGCGCGTGCCACTGGCGACCGATGCCGACGAGGTCGAGGATCCCGACGTCACGCTGACGCTGACCCTTGCCGACGGCGATGCCTACGACCTGGGCACGTCATTCGCGGCGACGGTGACGGTGTCGGATTCGGCGGATCTGGATGTGGGTAAACCCGTCGTGACGGTGGCGGCGGAGACGGGCACGGTGAGGGAAGGCGAGGACGCGGTGTTCCTCCTGACGCGGACAAGGGATCCGTCGGACGAGCTCGTGGTGACGTTCACGGTGACCGGCGGTGAGGCGGTGCTGAGCGAAGAGCTGCCGACCGAAGTCACCTTCGGTGCCGGTGCGAGCACGGCGCGCGTGCCCCTGGGGACCGAGAATGACCACACCCATGAGGCGGATGCCACGCTGACGCTGACCCTTGCCGACGGCGATGGCTATGACCTGGGCACGCCGTCGGCCGCGACGGTGACGGTGGAAGACGACGACAACTCCCCGGCGACCGGCTCGGTCACGATCACGGGCACGGCGACGGAAGGCGAGACGCTGAGTGCGGATACGTCGGGCCTCACCGACGCGGACGGCTTGGCCAACGCGGCCTACGTCTACCAGTGGGTGCGGACCCCGGTCGGCGGCAGTGACGCGGACATCTCCGGTGCGACCGGGGCGACCTACGTGCCGGTGTTCGCGGACGTGGGCGCAACGCTCAAGGTCCGGGTGACGGTCACCGACGACGAGGGCCACGAGGCGACCTCCACGAGCGCGGCGACATCGGCGGTGGCGGCGCTGCCGCGGCCCGTGGTCACGGTGGCCTCGGACGGCGACGTGACGGAGGGCAGCCCCGTCCTGTTCACGCTGACGCGCACGGGCGACACGGCGCAGACGCTGGACGTGGCCTACACAGTGACCGCCTCCGGGGACTTCGGCGTCACGACCGGCGCGGGCACGGCGACCTTCCTGGCGAACAGCGCCACGGTGCAGGTGAGCGTGGCCACGACGGGCGACGGCACCCACGAGGCGCACGGCTCGGTGACGCTGACGCTGACGGCGGACACGGGCGCCGATCCCGCCTACCTGCTCGGCGAACCGTCGACGGCGACGGCGGCGGTGGAAGACGACGACGACTCGCCGGCGACCGGCTCGGTAACGATCACGGGCACGGCGACGGAAGGCCAGACGCTGAGTGCGGACACCTCGGGCCTCACCGACGGGGACGGCTTGGCCAACGCGGCCTGGGCCTACCAGTGGGTGCGGACACCGGCCGGCGGCAGTGACGTGGACATCTCCGGCGCGACCGGTGCGACCTACGTGCCGGTGTTCGCGGACGTGGGCGCAACGCTCAAGGTCCGGGTGACGGTCACCGACGACGAGGGCCACGAGGCGACCTCCACGAGCGCGGCGACATCGGCGGTGGCGGCGTTGCCGCGGCCCGTGGTCACGGTGGCGTCGGACGGCGACGTAACGGAGGGCAGCCTTGCCCTGTTCACGCTGACGCGGACGGGCGACACGGCGGAGACGCTGGACGTGGCCTACACGGTCACCGCCACCGGGAACTTCGGCGTCACGACGGGTGCGGACACGGCGACCTTCCTGGCGAACAACGCCACGGTGCAGGTGACGGTGGCCACGACGGGCGACAGCACCCACGAGGCGCACGGCTCGGTGACGGTGACGCTGACGGCGGACACGGCCGCCGATCCCGCCTACCTGCTCGGCGAACCGTCGACGGCGACGACGGCGGTCCGGGACGACGACAACGTGGACCCGACGGGGGCGCCGACGATCGACGACACGACGCCGGTGGTCGGCCAGACGCTGACGGCGGATCCGTCGGGCATCGCCGATACGGACGGGCTGACGGGCGCGACCTACACCTGGCGGTGGCTCCGGGTGGCGTCGGGCGGCACCGAGACGCAGGTCGGGACCGGGTCGTCGTACACGGTGGTCGCCGGTGACGTGGGGTCGACGCTGAAGGTGGAGGCGAGCTTCACCGACGACGGTGGAGCCGAAGAGACGGTCGAGAGCGCGGCTACGTCTGCGGTCGAGGCGGCGCCGCGTCCGCGGGTGTCGGTGGAGCGGGTGGCGAGCCCGGTGGCGGAAGGCGAGGACGCGCAGTTCAAGGTGAAGCGCACGGGAGTCACGGCGGGCGCGCTGACGGTCCGCTACGGCGTGTCGGAGACCGGCGCCATGGTGGCGTCGGACGAGGAAGGCGCGAAGACCATCGATTTCGCGGACGGCGACACCGAGCAGACGGTGACGGTGCCGACGGAGGCGGACACCGTTCACGAGGCGGACAGCACGGTGACGCTGACCCTGACGGCGGATGCGGCCTGGGACCTGGGGACCGCCACGGCGGACGTGACGGTCGAGGACGACGACGCGCCGACGGTCTCGATCGGTGCGCCGGCGGCGGCCGTGACCGAGGGTGGGACGCTGCGCTTCCCGCTGACCCTGAACCGCGCCGGCTACCGGGACATCACGCTCGACTACGCGGTGACCGGCGGCACCGCCGAGGCCGGCGACTACACCGACGCGGGCGGCGGCACCCTGACCATACCGGCGGGCGACACCACCGCGCACATCGAGCTGGGAGCGGTGGACGACACCGCCGACGAGTCCGACGAGGAGACGGTGGAGGTCACGATTTCCAATCTCCGGCCGGCCGGGGCGGCGACGCCGGGCACGGCCGCGGCGACCGGCACGATCACCGACAACGACGCCGCGCCGACGGTGACGCTGGTCCTGACGCCGGCCTCGATCGGGGAGAGCGGTGAGGTGAGCACGGTGACGGCGACCCTGGACCACCCGTCGAGCGAGGAGACGACGGTGACGGTGTCGGTGACGCCGGTGGCCCCGGCGGTGGCGACCGACTACACGCCGAGCGCGAACCTGGAGCTGACGATCCCGGCGGGTGCGACGGAGAGCGAGGGGGTGGTGACGATCACCGCCGCGAACAATGACGTGGACGCGCCCGACAAGACGGTGACGGTGTCGGCCACGGCGACGAACGACCGTGGGGTCACGAACCCGCAGGCGGTGACGCTGACGATCACCGACGACGACCTGGTGGAGCTGTCGATCGGCGACGTGAGCGTGGCCGAGGGCGATTCGGGCAGCACGACGATGCAGTTCACGGTGACGCTGGACCCGGCGGCGAAGGGCGAGGTGACGGTGTCCTGGGCGACGGCCGACGGGACGGCGCAAGCCGGGACGGACTACACATTGGGGAGCGGAAGCCTGACGTTCGGTGTCGGAGAGACCAGCAAGACGGTGACGGTGACGGTGAGGGGCGACACCGTGGACGAGCCGAACGAGACCTTCACGGTGACGCTGTCGAGCGCGGTGGGCGCGACGCTGGTGAAGGCCACGGGGACGGGGACGATCACCGACGACGACGATGCGCCCACGGTCTCGGTGTCCGACGCGACGGCTGCCGAGGACGCCGATCTGGTCTTCCCGGTGTCCCTGAGCCATGCCAGCTCGCGGCGGATCACCGTCGACTACGCGATCACGCCCGACACGGCGACATCCGCCGACTACCGCGGCACGACCTCCGGCACGGTGACCTTCGCGGCGGGTGTGACCACCGGGAGCATCACGCTGGATCTCGTGGACGACACGGCCGACGAGCAGAGCGAGACGGTGACGGTCACGCTCTCCAATCCCCTTCCGTCCGGTGCGGCGACGATCGGCACGGCCACGGCGACCGGCACGATCACCGACAACGACGTGCCGGTCGTGACGGTTGCGGCGGAGACGGGCACGGTGAGGGAAGGCAAGGACGCGGTGTTCATCCTGACGCGGACAGGGTTGGTGACGGACGAGCTGGTGGTGACGTTCGCGGTGACGGGCGGTGACGCGGTGCTGAGCGAAGAGCCGCCGACCGAAGCGACCTTCGGTGCCGGTGCGAGCACGGTGCGCGTGTCACTGGCGACCGATGCAGACGAGGTCGAGGACCCCGACGCCAAGCTGACGCTGACCCTTGCCGACGGCGATGCCTATGACCTGGGCGCGTCATTCGCGGCGACGGTGACGGTGTCGGATTCGGCGGATCTGGATGTGGGTGATCCCGTCGTGACGGTGGCGGCGGAGACGGACACGGTGACGGAAGGCAAGGACGCGGTGTTCATCCTGACGCGGACCAAGGACCCGTCGGACGAGCTCGTGGTGACCTTCTCGGTGACGGGCGGAGATGCGGTGCTGAGCGAAGAGCCGCCGACCGAAGTCACCTTCGGTGCCGGTGAGAGCACGGCGCGCGTGCCCTTGGGGACCGAGAATGACCACACCCATGAGGCGGATGCCGCGGTGACGCTGACCCTTGCCGACGGCGATGCCTATGACCTGGGCACGCCGTCGGCCGCGACGGTGACGGTGCAGGACGATGACGATCCGCCGCCGGATCTGTCGATCGACGACGTGAGCGTGGCCGAGGGCGATTCGGGCAGCGCGACGATGCGGTTCACGGTGACGCTGGACCCGGCGGCGACGGGCGAGGTGACGGTGGACTGGGCGACGGCCGACGGGACGGCGGAAGCCGGGACGGACTACACGTCGGGGAGCGGCAGCCTGACGTTCGGCGCGGGAGAGACCAGCAAGACGGTGACGGTGTCGGTGACGGGCGACGAGGTGGACGAGCCGAACGAGACGTTCACGGTGGAGCTGTCGAATGCGTCGGGGGCATCGCTCGGGAAGGCGGTGGGGACGGGGACGATCACGGACGACGACGATGCGCCGACGGTGACCCTTGTCCTGACGCCGGCCTCGATTACGGAGGCGGCCGGGCAGAGCACGGTGACGGCGCGCCTGGACCACCCGTCGAGCGAGGAGACGACGGTGACGGTGTCGGCGGCGCCGGAGTCGCCGGCGGTGGCGGGCGACTACACGCTGAGCACGGATCGGGTGCTGACGATTGCGGCGGGTGCGACGACGAGCACGGGCGCGGTGACGATCACCGCCGTGGACAACGCCGTGGACGCACCCAA
The DNA here is from genome assembly GCA_965214795.1 of Gammaproteobacteria bacterium. Taxonomy (GTDB): domain Bacteria; phylum Pseudomonadota; class Gammaproteobacteria; order HK1; family HK1; genus JAJDXW01. The sequence continues at coordinate 1,439,893 of OZ243976.1, forward strand.
CAAGACGGTGACGGTGTCGGCCACGGCGGAGAACACGCAGGGCATCACGGCCCCGCAGGACGTGACGCTGACGATCAGGGACGACGAGAACGTGGCGCCGACGGGCGCGCCGACGATCGACGACACGACCCCGGTGGTGGGCGAGACGCTGACGGCGGACGCGTCGGGCATCGGCGATTCGGACGGGCTGACGGGCGCGACCTACGCGTATCGTTGGGTCCGGGTGGCGTCGGGCGGCACCGAGACGGAGGTCGGGACCGGGGCGACGTACACGGTGGTCGCCGGTGACGTTGGGTCGACGCTGAAGGTGGAGGCGAGCTTCACCGACGACGGCGGGGCCGGGGAGACGGTCGAGAGTGCGGCGACGGCGGCGGTCGAGGCGGCGTCGATACCGACGGTGTCGGTGGCGCCGGTGGCGAGCCCGGTGGCGGAAGGCGAGGACACGCAGTTCAGGGTGACGCGCACGGGAGTCACGACGGGCGCGCTGACGGTGAACTATGGCGTGTCGGAGACCGGCGACATGGTAGCGTCGGGCGAGGAGGGCGCGAAGACCGTCGCTTTCGCGGACGGCGAGAGCGAGAAGACGGTGACCGTGCCGACGGAGGAGGACACCGGCCACGAGGCGGACAGCACGGTGACCCTGACCCTGACGGCGGATGCGTCCTACGTCCTGGGGACCGACGCCACGGCGGAGGTGGCGGTCGAGGACGACGACAACGCGGACCCGACCGGCGCGCCGACGATCGACGACACGACCCCGGTGGAGGGCGAGACGCTGACGGCGGATCCGTCAGGCATCGCCGATGCGGACGGGCTGACGGGCGCGACCTACGCTTGGCGGTGGATCCGGGTGGCGTCGGGCGGCGGCGAGACGGAGGTCGGAACCGGCGCGAGCTACACGGTGGTCGGCGCTGACAGGGGGGCGACGCTGAAGGTGAAGGCGACCTTCACCGACGACGACGGCACCGAAGAGACCATCGAGAGCGAGGAGACGGCGGCGGTGGTGCGCCCCCCCGTGATCACGCCGTCTTCGGACGGCGATGTCACGGAGGGCGACCCTGCCGTGTTCACGCTGACGCGCACGGGACCCACGGCGGAAACGCTGCGCGTGAAATTCGATATCGATCCCACCGGAGGGGACTTCGGCCTCACCGCCGAGGATGGGACGACTTTCCCGGTGGGCAGCAGAACCGAGGACGAGGCGATCTTTGCGGCGGGTAGCTCCACGGTGCAGGTGAGTCTGTCCACGGTGGATGACGACACCCACGAGGCGGATGGCACGGTGTTTCTCACTGTGTTGTTGTCGGATGACGTCGTCTACTCCCTGGGAGACATTGACTTTGCGACGCTGAAGATCCGGGACAACGACAACGCGGACCCGACGGGCACGCCGACGATCGACGACACGACGCCCGTGGTCGGCGAGACGCTGACCGCGGACGCCTCGGGCATCGACGACCCCGACGGGCTGACGAGTCCGAGTTTCACCTGGCAGTGGATCCGGACATCGGGCGGGACGGCGACGCCGATCAGCGGTGCGACCACGGCGAGCTACACGGTGGCCGACGCGGATGTCGGGTCGACGCTGAAGGTTCGCGTCGGCTTCACCGACGACGACGAGACGGACGAGACGGTGGAGAGCGCGGAGACGGCGGTGACGGGACCGCCGCTCCCGGCGGTCACGGTGGCCTCGGACGGCGACGTGACGGAGGGCAGCGCCGCGGTGTTCACGCTGACGCGCACGGGCGACCCGGCGGAGACGCTGGATGTGGCCTACGCGGTCACCGCCACCGGGGCCTTCGGCGTCACGACGGGCGCGGGCACGGCGAGCTTCCTGGCGAACAACGCCACGGTGCAGGTGAGCGTGGCCACGACGGGCGACGACACCCACGAGGCGCACGGCTCGGTGACGGTGACGCTGACGGCGGACGGGGGCACCGATCCCGCCTACCAGCTCGGCGATCCGTCGACGGCGACGGCGGCGGTGGAAGACGACGACGACTCGCCGGCGACCGGCACGGTGACGGTCACGGGCACGCCGACGGAAGGCGAGACGCTGACGGCGGACACGTCGGCCCTCACCGACGGAGACGGACTGGACGACGCGGCCTGGGCCTACCAGTGGGTGCGCACACCGTCCGGCGGCAGTGGCGCGGACATTTCCGGCGCGACCTCGAAGACCTACGTGCCGGTGTTGGCGGACGGGGGGACGACGCTGAAGGTGCGGGTGACGGTCACCGACGACGAGGGCCACGAGGCGACCTTCACGAGCGCGGCGACGGCGGTGGTGCCGCCCTCGGTCACGGTGGCGCCGAGAAAGACTCCGGTGAGCGAAGGGGACCCCGCCGCTGAATTCACGGTGACGCGAACCGGCGACACGACCGAGGCGCTGCGGGTGAGGATCAGCGTGTCGGAGACGGGAGACATGGTTTCGGCCCGCAACGAGGGGGAGAAGACGCGAACGCTCCCGGCCGGCCAGCCCCAGGTGTTGCTATCGGTGCCGACCGTCATGGACAGCGTTCACGAAGCGGACAGCGTGGTGACCCTGGCGCTGGTGGCGGATGCGGCCTACGAACTGGGGACGGAATGGTCGGCGGCGGTCACGGTCGAGGACGACGACAACGCGGCGCCGACGGGCACGGTGACGATCGACGACACGACGCCGATGGTGGGCGAGACGCTGACGGCGAGTTCGTCGGGCGTCGACGACCCGGATGGTCTGACGAGCCCGACCTACGCCTGGCAGTGGGTTCGGACATCGGGCGGGACGGAGACGGAGATAGCCGGGGCGACGTCGGCGAGCTACACGGTGGCCGCGGCGGATGGCGGGGCGAAGCTGAAGGTGGAGATGAGCTTCACCGACGACGACGGGACCACCGAGACTCTGACGAGCGCGGAGACGGCGGTGGTGCCGCCCTCGGTCACGGTGGCGCCGAGAAAGACTCCGGTGACCGAGGGGAAGGCGGCGGAGTTCACGTTGACGCGAACCGGCGACACGACTGCGGCGCTGCGGGTGAGGATCAGCGTGTCGGAGACGGGAGACATGGTTTCGGCCGGCAACAAGGGGGAGAAGACGCGAACGCTCCCGGCCGGCCAGCCCTCGGCGGTGATACCGGTGCCGACCGTCATGGACAGCGTTCACGAAGCGGACAGCGTGGTGACCCTGACGCTGGTGGCGGACCCGGCCTACGAACTGGGGACGGAACGGTCGGCGGCGGTCACGGTCCGGGACGACGACGACTCGCCGGCGACGGGCACGGTGACGATCGACGACACGACGCCAACGGAAGGCGAGACGCTGACGGCGGACACCTCGGCCCTCGCCGACGGAGACGGACTGGCCGACGCGACCTACGCCTACCAGTGGGTGCGGACGCCGGCCGGCGGCAGTGACGGGGACATCTCCGGCGCGACCTCGCGGACCTACGTGCCGGTGTTCGCGGACGCGGGGGCGACGCTCAAGGTCAAGGTGACGGTCACCGACGACGAAGGCCACGAGGCGACCTTCACGAGCGCTTCGACCTCGGCGGTGGCGGCGACGCCGCGGCCCGTGGTGATGGTGGTCTCGGACGGCGACGTGACGGAGGGCGACACCGTCACGTTCACGCTGACGCGCACGGGCGACCCGGCGGAGACGCTGGACGTGGCCTACGAGGTCACCGCCACCGGGGACTTCGGCGTCACGACGGGCGCGGGCACGGCGACGTTCCTGGCGGACAGCGCCACGGTGCAGGTGAGCGTGACCACGACGGGCGACGACACCCACGAGGCGCACGGCTCGGTGACGGTGACGCTGACGGCGGACACGGGCGCCGATCCTGCCTACCTGCTCGGCGCTCCGTCGACGGCGACGGCGGCGGTCCGGGACGACGACGACTCGCCGGCGACCGGTTCGGTCACGGTCACGGGCACGCCAACGGAAGGCGAGACGCTGACGGCGGACACCTCGGCCCTCGCCGACGGAGACGGACTGGCCGACGCGGCCTACGCCTACCAGTGGGTCCGAACGCCGTCCGGCGGCAGTGACGTGGACATCTCCGGCGCGACCTCGCAGACCTACGTGCCGGTGTTTGCGGACGCGGGGGCGACGCTGAAGGTCAAGGTGACGGTCACCGACGACGAGGGTCACGAAGCGACCTTCACGAGCGCCCCGACCTCGGCGGTCGAGGCGGCGCCGACGTTGCCGGCGCTCTCGATCGCCGACGCGAGGGTGAAGGAGGGCGATACGGGCAGCAAGACGTTGGACTTCACGGTGACGCTGGACCGCGCGGCGACGGAAACCGTGACCGTGGAGTGGGCGACGTCCGACGGCACCGCGACCGCTGGGACGGACTACACGGCGGGGAATGGAACCCTGACGTTCAGCAGCGGGGACTCCAGCAAGACAGTCTCCGTGACCGTGGCCGGCGACAACGTGGACGAGCCGAACGAGACGTTCACGGTGACGCTGACGAACCCGTCGGGCGCGACCCTCGGGGACGGCACGGCGACCGGCACGATCATCGACAACGACGCCAGGCCGACGGTGACGCTGGTGCTGACTCCGGCCTCGATCAGTGAGGACGGCGGGGTGAGCATGGTGACGGCGCGCCTGTCCCACCCGTCGAGCGAGGATACGACGTTGACGGTTGAGACGGCGCCGGTGTCGCCGGCGGTTGCGGGTGACTACACCCTGACCGATATCCCGCTGCTGTGGATCCCGGCCGGTGAGACGGAGAGCGAGAGTACGAATCAGGTGCGGATCACGGCTGTGGACAACAGCGTGTACGAAGGGGACAAGACGGTGACGGTCTCGGCCAGGGTGCAGAACAGGCAGGGGGTCACGGCTCCGCAGAACGTGACCCTGACGATCACCGACGACGAGCCGGCGCCGCCGGCGCTGTCGATCGCCGACGCGAGCGTGGACGAGGGCGATACGGGCAGCACGACGCTGGACTTCACGGTGACGCTGGACCGCGCGGCGACGGAAACCGTGACCGTGGAGTGGGCGACGTCCGACGGCACCGCGACCGCCGGGACGGACTACACGGCGGGAACGGGAAGCCTGACGTTCAGCAGCGGGGACTCCAGCAAGACAGTCTCCGTGACCGTGGCGGGCGACGAGGTGGACGAGCCGAACGAGACGTTCGAAGTGACGCTGACGAACCCGTCGGGTGCGACGCTCGGGGACGACACGGCGACCGGCACGATCACCGACGACGACGCCCCGCCGACGGTGACGCTGGTCCTGACCCCGGACACGATCACGGAGTCCGGTGGGGCCAGCACGGTGACGGCGAGTCTCGACCATCCGTCGAGCGAGAGTACGACGGTGACGGTGACGGCGGCGCCGGAGTCGCCGGCGGTGGCGAGCGACTACACGCTGAGCGGGAGCGAGCTGACGATTGCGGCGGGCGCGACGACGAGCACGGGTACGGTGACGATCACCGCCGTGGACAACGCCGTGCACGCGCCCCACAAGAGGGTGACGGTGTCGGCCACGGCGACGAACGCCTTGGGGATCACGGCCCCGCAGGACGTGACGCTGACGATTCTCGACGACGAGAACGTGGCGCCGACGGGGGCGCCGACCATCGACGACACGACGCCGGTGGTGGGCGAGACGCTGACGGCGGACACGTCGGACATCGGCGATTCGGACGGACTGGCGGGCGTGGCCTACGCCTACCGTTGGCTCCGGGTGGCGTCGGGCGGCGCCGTGACGGAGGTCGGGACCGGGCAGTCGTACACGGTGGTCGACGCGGACGTGGGGTCGACGCTGAAGGTGGAGGTGACGTTCACCGACGAAGGGGGCGCCGAAGAGACGGTCGAGAGCGTGGCCACGGCGGCGGCCGAGGCGTTGCCGGAGGTCACGGTGGCCTCGGACGGCGCCGTGACGGAGGGTAGCCCCGCCGTGTTCACGCTGACGCGGACGGGCTCCACGGCGGAGGCGCTGGACGTGGACTACGAGGTCACCGCCACCGGGGACTTCGGCGTCACGCCCTTCGAGGCCACGCTCACCTTCCTGGCGAACAGCGCCACGGTGCAGGTGAGCGTGCCCACGACGGGCGACAGCGCCCACGAGGCACACGGCTCGGTGACGGTGACGCTGACGGCGGACACGTCTGCCGACCCCGCCTATTTGCTCGGCGATCCGTCGGCGGCGACGGCGGCGGTGGAAGACGACGACGACTCGCCGGCGACCGGCTCGGTCACGGTCACGGGCACGGCGGCGGAAGGCGAGACGCTGAGTGCGGACACGTCGGCCCTCGCCGACGGAGACGGACTGGACGACGCGACCTACGTCTACCAGTGGGTGCGGACGCCGGCCGGCGGCAGTGACGCGGACATCTCCGGCGCGACCTCGCAGACCTACGTGCCGGTGTTCGCGGACGGGGGGACGACGCTCAAGGTGCGGGTGACGGTCACCGACGACGAGGGCCACCAAGCGACCTTCGCGAGTGCCCCGACCTCGGCGGTGACGGCGGCAGCGCGGCCGTCGGTGACGGTGGCCTCGGCCGGCGACGTGACCGAGGGCGACACCGTCACGTTCACGCTGATGCGCACGAGCGACACGGCGCAGACGCTGGACGTGGCCTACGAGGTCACCGCCACCGGGGACTTCGGCGTCACGACCGGCGCGGGCACGGCGACGTTCCTGGCGGACGGCGCCACGGTGCAGGTGTCGGTAGACACGACGGGCGACGACACCCACGAGGCGCACGGCTCGGTGACGCTGACGCTGACGGCGGACACGGGCGCCGACCCCGCCTACCTGCTCGGCGATCCGGCGACGGCGACGGCGGCGGTGGAAGACGACGACGACTCGCCGGCGACCGGCACGGTGACGGTCACGGGCACGGCGGCGGAAGGCGAGACGCTGACCGCGGATACGTCGGGCCTCACCGACGCGGACGGCCTGGCCAATGCGGCCTACGTCTACCAGTGGGTGCGGACGCCACCCGGCGGCAGTGACGCGGACATTTCCGGTGCAACCTCGCAGACCTACGTGCCGGTGTTCGCGGACGCGGGCGCGACGCTCAAGGTCCGGGTGACGGTCACTGACGACGAAGGCCACCGGGCGACCTTCACGAGCGCTTCGACCTCGGCGGTGGCGGCGCTGCCCGAGGTCACGGTGGCCTCGGACGGCGACGTGACGGAGGGCAGCGCCGCGGCGTTCACGCTGACGCGCACGGGCGGCTCGTCAGCACCATGGCTGATCGTGAATATCAAACGTTCCGTATCCGGAGACTTCGGGGTCGTAAAATTTAAAACAACCAGCTTCCCGGCCGGAGCGAGCACGACTCGGACTCGCCTTCATGTGGCTGACGACGAAGCCGACGAGGCGCACGGCGCGGTGACGCTGACGGTGCTGCCGGGCAACGGTTACAGGGTGGGAACCCCAAGCGCGGCAACGGCGAAGATCTTTGACGCCACCAACGTGGCGCCGACGGGCGCGCCGACCATCGACGACACGAGTCCGGTGGTGGGCGAGACGCTGACGGCGGATCCCTCGGGCATTGCCGACGCCGACGGTCTGACGAACCGGACCTTCACCTGGCAGTGGGTCCGGGTGTCGGGCGGGACGGAAACGCCAATCGACGGGGCGACCGCGGTGACCTACACGGTGGTCGCTGCGGATGTGGGCGCGACGCTGAAAGTGAAAGCGAGCTTCACCGACGACGGCGGAATCGAAGAGATGGTCGAGAGCGCGGCGACGGCGACGGTCGAGGCGGCGTCGCTGCCGACGGTGACGGTGACGCCGAGAACGAGTCCGGTGAGCGAAGGGGACCCCGCCGCTGAATTCACGGTGACGCGAACCGGCGACACGACCGCGGCGCTGCGGGTGAGGATCAGCGTGTCGGAGACGGGAGACATGGTTTCGGCCGGCAACGAGGGGGAGGAGACGCGAACGCTCCCGGCCGGCCAGCCCCAGGCGGTGATACCGGTGCCGACCGTCATGGACAGCGTTCACGAAGCGGACAGCGTGGTGACCCTGACGCTGGTGGCGGACCCGGCCTACGAACTGGGGACGGAACGGTCGGCGGCGGTCACGGTCGAGGACGACGACAACGCGGCGCCGACGGGCACGGTGACGATCGACGACACGACGCCGATGGTGGGCGAGACGCTGACGGCGGACGCATCGAACCTGGGTGACCCGGATGGTCTGACGAGCCCGACCTACGCCTGGCAGTGGGTCCGGACATCGGGCGGAACGGAGACGGCGATCGCCGGGGCGACGTCGGCGAGCTACACGGTGGTCGACGCGGACGTCGGTGCGACGCTGAAGGTTCGCGTGGGCTTCACCGACGACGACGGCACCGGCGAGACGGTGGAGAGCGCGCAGACGAGTGCGGTGGAGTCGCCGTCTCCGGTGCTGACGGTCGCGGCAGAGACGGGCACGGTCACGGAAGGCGAGGACGCGGTCTTCGTCCTGACGCGGACGGGGGCGCTGTCGGGCGAGCTGTCGGTGACCTTCGAGGTCACGGGCGGCGACGCGGTGCTGAGCGATACGGCGCCGACCACCGCGACCTTCGGGGCGAATGCGGACACGGCGCGGGTGACGCTGGCGACCGACGACGACGGCACCGACGAGACGAATGCCACGCTCACGCTGACGCTGACCGACGGCGACGACTACGACCTGGGCACGCCGTCGGTGGCGACGGTGACGGTGACGGACCACGCGACGCCCACGGTGTCGATTGCCGATGCGCCCACGGTGACGGAGGGCGAGACGCTCGCGTTCCCGGTGCGCCTGAGCCACCCGAGCGCCACGCGGGTCACGGTGGCCTATGAGCTGACCATCACCGTACCGCACTGGTGGCGGACGGAGATAACACAGACGACCCGGGTGGTGGATACCGTGACCTTCGCGGCGGGACAGGTGCGGCAGACGGTCCGGCTGGTGACAGTGGATGACGAAGCTCAAGCGCAGGATGCGACGGTCGAGGTCGTGCTGCAGGCCGGCGATACCCACGAGCTGGGTGTGCCGTCCACCGCTTCGGGCACGGTCCGGGACAACGATCTTCCGGAAGTGCGGGTCGGGGTGCATCTTGACGGGATTGCGGACGTCGTCGTGGAAGGGGAGGAAGCGCTGATCGACTTGAGGCGAGAGGGGAATGTTTGGGAACCGCTGGAGGTGTTCTTCACGATTGAAGATGCGCAGGGTGTGTTGGCCTCGGAGGCGCCGACCAGCGTGGAGTTCCGGGCCGGGGAGGACGTGGTGACGGTGCGCCTGGGCATGCGGTCCGATGCGGTGGATGGAGCCGGTTCCGAGTCCACGGTGACGCTGACGCTGCGGTCCGCTGCCACCTACCGGCTGGGGGCCCTGTCGGAGGTGGGAATGACGGTGCGGGACGGCGGACTCCCGGGGACGTCGCAGGCGAAGGCGGCCGATACGGTGGTGACGGTGGCGGCGGAGTCGGGCTCGGTCACGGAAGGCGAGGAGGCGGTGTTCGTGCTGTTGCGCAGGGGCGATGCGTCGTTGCCGCTGACGGTGACGGTGGAGGTGAGCGAGGCCGGCCGGGTGCTGGCCGGGACCGCGCCGACGTCGGTGACGTTCGGGGCGAACGAGACGCAGGCGCGGCTGCGGGTCGCGACCGAGGACGACTCGACGGCCGAGGCCGACGGTCGCGTGACGGCGACGGTAACTGCGGGGCCCGGCTACACGGTGGACGCGGGCACAGGCGCGGGCACGGCCGGGGTGGACGTGCTGGACAACGACGCGCCGGTGGCTCCGGAAGAGACGGTGACGTTGTGGTCGACGACGATGACGGTGGCGGACCTCGACGGCTCGGTGGGCGCCTCGGGTCCGGACCTGGCGGACCGCGGCTGGTCGGAGGATGGCGTCGAGTACGCGCTGGAGCTGCTGCGGTGGTTCGGTCCGCTGCCCGGCCTGGTGGAGATGCGCTTCAACCGCAGGCCGCCCTCGGCCGAGGAGCTGACGCTGCACGCGGGCGAGCTGACGCTGGCGCTGGCGGAGGGTGGCTCCGGGCAGATTTTCGCCTGGTCGTCGGTGGAGGGAGAGCCGTGGCCGGTGGGCGAGGAGGTGGCGCTTCGCCTGACGCGGACGGTGGCGGACGAGGATCAGGACGGCGCCGCGGGTGCGGGCATCTCGGTGGCGGACGCGCGGGTGCACGAGTCGGCGGGAGCGCCGCTTGCCTTCCGGGTGACCCTGGACGAGGCGCGGACCTCGGTGGTGTCGGTGCGCTATGCGACCTCGGACGGCAGTGCGGCGGCGGGCGCGGACTACGTGGCGTCGTCGGGCGTGGTGCGTTTCGAGGCGGGCGAGACGGCGAAGACGGTGCACGTCGCGGTGCTGGAGGACGCGCACGACGAGGGCGAGGAGACGATGACGCTCACGCTGTCGCACCCGTTCGGAGCGGAGGTCTCGGACGGCACGGCGACGGGGACCATCGTCAACACCGACGCGATGCCTCGGGCGTGGCTCGGACGCTTCGGGCGCACGGTGGCCGGGCAGGTGGTCGATGCGGTGGAGGCGCGGATGACGGCGGCCCGCCAGGCGGGGGTGGAGGTCTCGGTTGCCGGTCAGCGTGTCGGGGCGGGCGGGGCGCTCGACGAGGCGCCGTCCCGTGACGCCGAGTTCGCGGGCGGGCGTCTGGCGGAGTGGCTCGCGGGCGAGACCGATCCGGAGGCGCGCACGGTGAGCGGCCGCGAGCTGCTGACCGGGACGTCGTTCGCGCTGACGGAGGGGACGGCGGAGAGCGGCTTCGTGTCGCTGTGGGGCCGGGGCGTGGTGACGGACTTCGACGGCCGGGACGGCGCGCTCTCGGTGGACGGCGAGGTGGCGACGGGGCTGCTGGGGGCCGACTGGACGCGGGACGACCGGGCGGTCGGTCTGATCGTGGGTCACAGCCGGGGCAAGGGCAGCTACCGCGGCCAGGGCGCCGGCACGGTCTCGTCGTCATTGACCGGTCTGTATCCCTGGGGCCGGCATGATCTGAACGAACGGGTGACGGTGTGGGGGGTTGCGGGCTATGGCGAGGGGACGCTGACGCTCGAGCCCGAAGACGGGGCCCGGATCGAGACGGACATGGACCTCGCGATGGCGGCGGCGGGGCTGCGTGGTGTGCTCGTGGAGGCGCCGGCGGAAGGCGGCCTCGAGCTGGCGGCGAAGACGGACGGGCTGTTCGTGCGCAGCGCATCGGAGGCGGGGCGGGGCAGTGACGGCGGGCTGCTGGAGGCGGCCGATGCCAAGGTGACGCGGCTGCGGCTGGGTCTGGAGGGCACGCGCGCGTTCCGCTCGGAGGGCGGGTGGACGCTGACGCCCTCGTTCGGGCTCGGGGTGCGCCATGACGGAGGCGACGCGGAGACCGGGTTCGGCGTGGACGTGGGCGCCGGTCTTGCCTATGCCGATCCGTCCTCGGGGTTGACGGCGGACCTGCGGGGTCGTGGGCTTCTCACCCATGAGGCGTCGGGCTTCCGGGAGGCCGGCTTCTCGGGCTCGCTCGCCTTCGACCCGTCCCCGTCCTCGGATCGGGGCCTGAGTCTGACCCTCGGTCAGGCCCTGGGTGCGTCGGCGACCGGTGGTGTGGAGGCGCTCTACGGTCGCGACACCATGGCGGGGCTCGGTGGGGCCGACGACGACGCGGGGCCGGCGGATCTTCTGGGGCGTCGTCGCCTGGAGGCTCGGGTCGGCTACGGGGTTTCCGCCTTCGGCGGGCGTTTCACGGGGACGCCGGAGCTTGGCTTCGGGGTGTCGGAGAGTGGCCGTGACTACAGCCTCGGCTGGCGTCTGACGCCTGCGGGCGGCAACACCGCGGGCGACAACGCCGGCTCGTTCGAGCTCCACCTGGAGGCGACGCGGCGCGAGGTGGCGAACGGCGATGGGCGGCCCGAGCACGGGGTGAGCCTGCGGGTGACGGTGCGCTGGTAGGAAGCTCGACCGGGACGTCTGCCATCCGCGGGACCCGCGGAAGCCCGCTGCCATGCGGGTGCAGTGCGACGGCAAGCCGAATCGCGACAGGATCGAGGCTGCGCCTGATTTGCTCGGCGCTCGATCCTCTCCTGCAGAGGGATCATCGTCGCAAGCCATCACGGCGACGGCGGTGAAGTCAGGCGCCAAAATGAGAATTGCTGCAGAGTTTCAGCGTACCTCGACGCCGGTCACCGGCAACGGGTACGATCATCCCGAGGGCATCACATCACAGTCCCGGTACACCTTATTCCGGCCCTCGAACTGTCCAAACAACCCGGACTACCTCGCCTTAAGGACTGCCGACATGCCAGACAAGTCAGCGCTCACCCCCCCCCAATGGCATTCACTTAAGGCCATGTTTCCATCATGTTTCCCTCCGACGACACGGAGCGGGTTCCGTAACATGTTGATTTTGGCGGGAACAGAATTCAGCGAAAGCTCTCGGAATCGGGGCATCGGGCACGGATCCGCCTTAAGTGAATGCCATTACCCCCCCCCCCCCCGTCGGGCAGCACCGGCAGATTTGGAGCGACCAAGGCCCCCGAACGGTTGGCAATGCGGCAGGAGTCCCCGTGTTGACCGGAACGGGGAGGCGCGGTGCCCGCGCATTCCTGTTGCCTCTGCTGTTTGTGCTGTCGTCGCAACCCGCCCTCGCGCAGGACCCGCCTTCGCTGTCGATTGCCGATGCAAGCGTGACCGAGGGCGATAAGGCCACCCACACCGCGACGATGGAGTTCACGGTGACGCTGGACCCGCCGGCGGAGGGCGAGGTGACAGTGGACTGGTTGACGTCCGACGGGACAGCAAGACACGGGACGCTGTCGCCGGCCGCTGGCGGAACAGGAGACTACAGAGGGGATCTGGGAACCCTGACTTTCCTTCCCGGAGATACGAGGAGGACGGTACGCGTCAGGGTGTACGGCGACAATGTGGACGAACCGGACGAGACGTTCACGGTGACGCTGTCGGAGGCGTCGGGCGCGACGATTGCGGATGGCACGGCCACGGGAACGATCTTTGACGCCGACGACACGCCGACGGTGACGCTGAAACTGACTCCGGACCAGATTGGTGAGGACGGTGGTGTCAGCACGGTGACGGCGACCCTGTCCAACCCGTCGAGCAGGGTTACGACGGTGAGGGTGACGGTTCCGGATTCGCCGGATTACACGCTGAGTTCGGAGAACCCGCTCTTGACGATTCCGGCGGGCTCGTGGGACAGCACGGGCGTGGTGACGATCACCGCCGTGAACAACGACGATCCCTCGGACAACAAGACGGTGACGGTGTCCGCTCTGGCGAGGAACGACCAGGAGATCACAGGCCCGGAAGACGTGACGCTGACGATCATTGACGACGACGGCGAAGCGCTGCCATCGCTGTCAATTGACGACTTGAGCGCGGTTGAGGGTGAGCTGATGTGGTTCACAGTGAGGTTGAGCAGGACGGCGTCGTATCCGGTGACGGTGCGCCACACGCTGACCGACGAGACGGCAAGGGAGTTTTATGACTACGACGCCTACCCGGGCACACTGACCTTCGACGCCGGAGAGACCGAGAAGCGAGTGTTCATGGCAGAGGCGTATGAGAACGACGAAGACGAGCCGGACAAGACGTTCACGGTGACGCTGTCGGAGGCGTCGGGCGCGACGATTGAGGATGGCGCGGCCACGGGAACGATCATTGACGATGACGGTCCGCCGGACGTGACGCTGGTTCTGACCCCGGCCTCGATCAGTGAGGACGGCGGGGTGAGCACGGTGACGGCGACCCGGAAGGGTCCGTTGAACGAAGATGCGACGGTGACGGTGAGGGTGACGCCGGTGGCTCCGGCCGTGGCGGGCGACTACACGCTGAGCACGAACACCACGCTCACGATTGCGGCGGGTCGGATGACGAGCACGGGTACGGTGACGATCACCGCCGTGGACAACAACGAGGACGCGCCCGACAAGACGGTGACGGTGTCCGGCACGGCGGAGAACAGCCAGGGGTCCAAGGACACGAATGACGTGACGCTGACGATCACGGACGATGACGGCGCGTCTTCACTGTCGATTGGCGATACGAGCGTGACCGAGGGTGATACGGGCAGCGTGACGATGACCTTCACGGTGACGCTGAGCCCGGCGGCGACGCAGCCGGTGACGGTGGACTGGGCGACGTCCGACGGGACGGCGGAGGCCGGAACGGACTACACGACGGGGAACGGAAGTCTGAGGTTCGACATCGGGGAGGACAGCAAGACGTTCACGGTGACGGTGACGGGCGACGAGGAGGACGAGGAGGACGAGACGTTCACGGTGACGCTGTCGAACGCGTCGGGGGACGTGACGATTGTTGATGACACGGCCACGGGAACGATCACGGACGATGACGACACGCCTTCGCTGTCGATTGCCGATGCGAGCGTGACCGAGGCCGATAGGAGCAACCACACCGCGACGATGGAGTTCACGGTGACACTGAATCCGGCGGCGGAGGGTGAGGTGACAGTGAACTGGTCGACGTCCGACGACACGGCAGAAGCCGCGACGTCTCTGTCCCTGACCGAAAGCGGAAGAGGAGACTACAGATCGAATTCGGGAACCCTGATCTTCCGTCCCGGACAGACGCGCTTGAAGGTGAGCGTCAGGGTGTACGGCGACAATGTGGACGAACCGGACGAGACGTTCACGGTGGCGCTGTCGGACCCATCGGAGGGCGTGATGATTGAAAGGGGCACGGCCACGGGAACGATCTTTGACGCCGACGACACGCCGACGGTGACGCTGAAACTGACTCCGGACCGGATTGATGAGGACGGTGGTGTCAGCACGGTGACGGCGACCCTGTCCAACCTGTCGAGCGAGGATACGACGGTGACGGTGTCGGTTCCGGATTCGGTAGATTACATGCTGAGCACGAACGCGGATTTGACGATCCCGGCGGGCTCGCGGGACAGCACGGGCGCGGTGACGATCACCGCCGTGGACAACACCGAGGACGTACCCGACAAGACGGTGACGGTGTCCGGCACGGCGGACAACGACCAGGGGGTCACAGCCCCGCAGGACGTGACGCTGACGATCATTGACGACGACGGCGAACTGCCGCCATCGCTGTCAATTGACGACTCGACCGGGGTCGAGGGGCAGAATCTGTGGTTCACAGTGAGGTTGAGCAGGGCGGTGTCGTATCCGGTGACGGTGCGCTACACGCTGACCGACGATACGGCAAGAGAGTTTTATGACTATGACGCCTACTCGGGCACACTGACCTTCGACGCCGGAGAGACCCGGAAGCGCGTGTTCATGGCGGATGCATATGATGACGACGCAATCGAGGTGAGCGAGACGTTCACGGTGACGCTGTCGGAGGCGTCGGGCGCGACGATTGCGGATGGCACGGCCACGGGAACGATCATTGACGGCGACAGCGAACCGCTGCCGAAGCTGTCAATTGACGACTCGACCGGGGTCGAGGGGCAGGATCTGCGGTTCACAGTGAGGTTGAGCAGGGCGGTGTCGTATCCGGTGACGGTGCGTTACACGCCGTCCGAGGACGGGACGGCAAGAGATGACGAGGACTACGTGCCGTTCACGGATGTCCTGACCTTCGACGCCGGAGAGACCCGGAAGCAAGTGCTCGTGGCACGGTTGACCGATGACGTCGCAGACGAGCCGGACGAGACGTTCACGGTGACGCTGTCGTACGCGTCGGGCGCGACGATTGCGGATGGCGCGGCCACGGGAACGATCTTTGACAATGATGGTCCGCCGAACGTGACGCTGGCCCTGGATCCAATCTCGATCAGTGAGGACGGCGGGGCGAGCACGGTGACGGCGACCCGGAAAGGTCCGTTGAACGAAGATGCGACGGTGACGGTGAGGGTGACGCCGGTGGCTCCGGCCGTGGCGGGTGACTACACGCTGAGCACGAACACCACGCTCACGATTGCGGCGGGTCGGATGACGAGCACGGGTACGGTGACGATCACCGCCGTGGACAACAACGAGGACGCGCCCGACAAGACGGTGACGGTGTCCGGCACGGCGGAGAACAGCCAGGGGTCCAGGGACACGAATGACGTGAGGCTGACGATCACGGACGACGAGGGCGAGCCTTCGCTGTCGATTGCCGACGCGAGCGTGGCCGAGGGCGCCGCGAGCGAGAGCGCGACGATGACGTTCACGGTGACGCTGAGCCGGGCGGCGACGCCGTCGGTGACGGTGGACTGGGCGACGTCCGACGGGACCGCGCAGGCCGGGACGGACTACACGGCCGGGAACGGAAGCCTGACGTTCGGCGCCGGCGAGGACAGCAAGACGTTCACGGTAACGGTGACGGGCGACGATGTGGTCGAGCCGGACGAGACGTTCACGGTGACGCTGTCGAACGCGTCGGGCGCGACGATCACGGATGCCACGGGGACCGGGACGATTACGGACGATGACGGCTTGCCTTCGCTGTCGATTGCCGATGCGAGCGTGACCGAGGGCGCCAAGGGCGAGAGCGTGACGATGCGGTTCACGGTGACACTGAGCCCGGCGGCGGAGGACGAGGTGACGGTCAACTGGTGGACGTTCGACAGGGGGACAGCGCGGCCGTCCAACCGCGGAACAGGAGACTACGAAGGGGATCGGGGAATCCTGACCTTCCATCCCGGAGTGACGAGCAAGACGGTACCCGTCACGGTGTACGGCGACGACGACGACGAGCCGGACGAGACGTTCCCGGTGAGGCTGTGGAACGCAAGGCTGGGGAACGCATCGGAGGGCGTGACGATTGAGGATGCCGCGGCCACGGGAACGATCAAGGACGATGACGACTCACCGGCGACCGGGGCGGTGACGATCACGGGCACGCCGACGGAAGGCGAGACTCTGACCGCAGACACGTCGGGCATAGCCGACACGGACGGGCTGGACAACGCGGCCTGGGTCTACCAGTGGGTCCGGACGCCGTCGGGCGGCAGTGACGAGAACATCTCCGGCGCGACCGATGCGACCTACGTGCCGGTCTTCGCGGACGCGGGGGCGACGCTCAAGGTCAAGGTGACGGTTACCGACGACGAGGGCCACGAGGCGACCTTCACGAGTGCGCCGACCTCGGCGGTGGCGGCGCTGCCGCGGCCCACGGTGACGGTGGTCTCGGACGGTGACGTGACAGAGGGCAGCCCTGTCCTGTTCACACTGACGCGCACGGGCGACACGGCGGAGACGCTGGACGTGGCCTACGAGGTAGCCGCCACCGGAGACTTCGGCGTCACGCCGTTCTCGGGCACGGCGACGTTCCTGGCGAACAGCGCCACGGTGCAGGTGAGCGTAGACACGACGGGCGACAGCACCCACGAGGCGCACGGCGCGGTGACGGTGACGCTGACGGAGGACACGAGCGCCAACCCCGCCTACCTGCTCGGCGACCCGTCGACGGCGACGGCGGCGGTGGAAGACGACGACGACTCGCCGGCGACCGGCTCGATCACGGTCACGGGCACGCCGACGGAAGGCGAGACGCTGAGTGCGGACACGTCGGGCCTCACCGACGGGGACGGACTGGCCAACGCGGCCTACGCCTACCAGTGGGTTCGAACGCCATCCGGCGGCGGTGACGCGGACATCTCCGGCGCGACCGGCGCAACCTACGTGCCAGTCTTCGCGGACGTGGGCGCGACGCTGAAGGTCAAGGTGACGGTCACCGACGACGAGGGTCACGAGGCAAGCTTCACGAGCGCGCCGACCTCGGCGGTGGCGGCGCTGCCGCGGCCCTCGGTGACGGTGGTCTCGGACGGCGACGTGACAGAGGGCAGCCCTGTCCTGTTCACGCTGACGCGCACGGGCGACACGGCGGAGGAGCTGGACGTGGCCTACGAGGTAGCCGCCACCGGGGACTTCGGCGCCGCGACGGGCGCGGGCACGGCAACGTTCCTGGCGGACAGCGCCACGGTGCAGGTGTCGGTGGCCACGACGGGCGACAGCGCCCACGAGACGCACGGCTCGGTGACGCTGACGCTGACGGCGGACACGGGCGCCGACCCCGCCTACCTGCTCGGCGACCCGTCGACGGCGACGGCGGCGGTGGAAGACGACGACGACTCGCCGGCGACTGGCTCGGTGACGGTTACGACGGCGACCACGTTCACCGAGGGCGAGACGCTGACGGCGGACACGTCGGGCCTCACCGACGCGGACGGTCTGGACGACGCGGGCTACGCCTACCAGTGGGTGCGGACACCGTCCGACGGCAGTGACGCGGACATCTCCGGCGCGACCGGCGCAACCTACGTGCCGGCCTTCGCGGACGCGGGCGCAACGCTCAAGGTCAAGGTGACGGTCACCGACGACGAGGGTCACGAGGCAAGCTTCACGAGCGCGCCGACCTCGGCGGTGGCGGCGCTGCCGCGGCCCTCGGTGACGGTGGTCTCGGACGGCGACGTAACGGAGGGTAGCCCTGCCGTATTCACGCTAACGCGCACGGGCGACTTGGCGGAGGAGCTGGACGTGGCCTACGAGGTAGCCGCCACCGGAGACTTCGGCGCCACGCCGGGCGCGGGCACGGCGACCTTCCTGGCGAATGACGCCACGGTGCAGGTGAGCGTAGACACGACGGGCGACGCCACCCACGAGGCGCACGGCTCGGTAACGGTGACACTGACGGAGGACACGAGCGCCAACCCCGCCTACCTGCTCGGCGCTCCGTCGACGGCGACGGCGGCGGTGGAAGACGACGACGACTCTCCGGCGACCGGCTCGATCACGGTTACGGGCACGGCGGCGGAAGGCGAGGCGCTGAGTGCGGACACCTCGGGCATCGCCGACGAGGACGGACTGGCCAACGCGAGCTACGCCTACCGGTGGGTGCGGACGCCACCCGGCGGCGGCAACGCGGACATCTCCGGCGCGACCGGCGCGACCTACGTGCCGGTGTTCGCGGATGCGGGCGCAACGCTCAAGGTCAAGGTGACGGTCACCGACGACGAGGGCCACGAGGCGACCTTCACGAGCGCCCCGACCTCGGCGGTGGCGGCGGCACCGCGGTCTTCGGTGACAGTGGTCTCGGACGGCGACGTGACGGAGGGTAGCCCTGCCGTATTCACGCTGACGCGCACGGGCGATCTGGCGCAGCCGCTGGACGTGGACTACACGGTAACCGCCACCGGGGAATTCGGCGCCGCGACGGGCGCGAGCACGGCGACGTTCCTGGCGGACAGCTCCACGGTGCAGGTGTCGGTGGGCACGACGGGTGACGGCGTCCACGAGGCGCACGGCTCGGTGACGGTGACGCTGACGACGGACACGGGCGCCGACCCCGACTACCTGCTCGGGGATCCGGCGACAGCGACGGCGGCGGTGGAAGACGACGACGACTCCCCGGCGACTGGCTCGGTGACGATCACGACGGCGACCACGTTCACCGAGGGCGAGACGCTGAGTGCGGACACGTCGGGCCTCACCGACGGTGACGGCTTGGCCAACGCGAGCTACGCCTACCAGTGGGTGCGGACGCCATCCGGCGGCGGTGACGCGGACATCTCCGGCGCGACCTCGCAGACCTACGTGCCGGTATTCGCGGACGCGGGCGCGACGCTCAAGGTCCGGGTGACGGTCACCGACGACGAGGGCCACCAAGCGACGTTCGAGAGCGCGGCGACGGCGACGGTCGAGGCGATGCCGCGGCCCTCGGTGACGGTGGTCTCGGACGGCGACGTGACGGAGGGCGACACCGTCACGTTCACGCTGACGCGCACGGGTGACTTGGCGCAGACGCTGGACGTGGCCTACGCGGTGACGGCCACCGGGGACTTCGGCGTCACGCCGTTCTCGGCCACGGCGACCTTCCTGGCGAACAACGCCACGGTGCAGGTGAGCCTAACCACGACGGGCGACAGCACCCACGAGGCGCACGGCTCGGTGACGGTGACGCTGACGGCGGACACGGGCGCCGATCCCGCCTACCTGCTCGGGGATCCGTCGACAGCGACGGCGGCGGTGGAAGACGACGACGACTCGCCGGCGACCGGCTCGATCACGGTCACGGGCACGCCGACGGAAGGCGAGACGCTGAGTGCGGACACGTCGGGCCTCACCGACGGGGACGGACTGGCCAACGCGACCTACGCCTACCAGTGGGTCCAAACGCCATCCGGCGGCGGTGACGCGGACATCTCCGGCGCGACCTCGCAGACCTACGTGCCGGTATTCGCGGACGCGGGCGCGACGCTCAAGGTCCGGGTGACGGTCACCGACGACGAGGGCCACGAGGCGGAGTTCGAGAGCACCCCGACCTCGGCGGTGGCGGCGCTGCCGCGCCCCTCGGTGACGGTGGAGCCGGTCGGCGACGTGACGGAGGGCAGCCCCGCCCTGTTCACGCTGACGCGCACGGGCGCCACGGCGCAGACGCTGGACGTGGCCTACGAGGTAGCTGCCACCGGGGACTTCGGCGCCGCGACGGGCACGGGCACGGGCACGGCGACCTTCCTGGCGAACAACGCCACGGTGCAGGTGTCGGTGGCCACGACGGACGACAGCACCCACGAGACGAACGGCTCGGTAACGCTAACGCTGACGGCGGACACGGGCGCCGACCCCGCCTACCTGCTCGGCGACCCGGCGACGGCGGCGGTGGCGGTGGGAGACGACGACGACTCGCCGGCGAGCGGGGCGGTGACGGTCACGACGGCGACCACGTTCACCGAGGGCGAGACGCTGAGTGCGGACACGTCGGGCGTCACCGACGGGGACGGCTTGGCCAACGCGGCCTACGCCTACCAGTGGGTGCGGACGCCATCCGGCGGCAGCGACGCGGACATCTCCGGCGCGACCTCGCAGACCTACGTGCCGGTATTCGCGGACGCGGGGGCGACGCTGAAGGTCAAGGTGACGGTCACCGACGACGAAGGCCACCGGGCGACCTTCACGAGCGCTTCGACCTCGGCGGTTACGGCGCTGCCGCGGCCCTTGGTGACGGTGGTCTCGGACGGCAACGTGACGGAGGACAGCCCCGCCCTGTTCACGCTGACGCGCACGGGCGACACGGCACAGACGCTGGATGTGGCCTACGAGGTAGCGGCCACCGGGGACTTCGGCGCCGCGACGGGTGCGGGCACGGCGACGTTCCTGGCGGACAGCGCCACGGTGCAGGTGAGCGTGGGCACGACGGGCGACGGCGTCCACGAGGCGCACGGCTCGGTGACGGTGACGCTGACGGCGGATACGGGCGCCGACCCCGCCTACCTGCTCGGCGCTCCGGCGGCGGCCACGGCGGCGGTGGAAGACGACGACGATGCCCCGGCGACCGGCTCGATCACGGTCACGGGCACGCCGACGGAAGGCGAGACGCTGACGGCGGACACATCGGGCCTCACCGACGCGGATGGTCTGGCCAACGCGGCCTACGTCTACCAGTGGGTGCGGACACCGTCGGGCGGCAGTGACGCGGACATCTCCGGCGCGACCGGCGCGACCTACGTGCCGGTCTTCGCGGACGCGGGCGCGACGCTGAAGGTCAAGGTGACGGTCACCGATGACGAGGGCCACGAGGCGACCTTCACGAGCCCGGCGACCTCGGCGGTGGCGGCGCTGCCGCGTCCCTCGGTGACGGTGGTCTCGGACGGCGACGTGACGGAGGGCGACACCGTCACGTTCACGTTGACGCGCACGGGTGACTTGGCGCAGCCGCTGGACGTGGCCTACGCGGTCACCGCCACCGGGGACTTCGGCGCCGCGACGGGCGCGAGCACGGTGACGTTCCTGGCGAGCAACTCCACGGTGCAGGTGAGCGTGGTCACGACGGGTGACGGCGCCCACGAGGCGCACGGTTCGGTGACGGTGACGCTGACGCCGGACACGGGCGCCGATCCCGCCTACGTACTCGGCGATTCGGCGGCGGCGACGGCGGCGGTGGAAGACGACGACGACTCCCCGGCGACGGGCTTGGTGACGATCACGACGGCGACCACGTTCACCGAGGGCGAGACGCTGACCGCAGACACGTCGGGCCTCACCGACGCGGACGGTTTGGCCGACGCGGCCTGGGCCTACCAGTGGGTGCGGACACCGTCGGGCGGCAGTGACGCGAACATTTCCGGTGCGACCTCGCAGACCTACGTGCCGGTGTTCGCCGACGCGGGCGCGACGCTGAAGGTCAAGGTGACGGTCACCGACGACGAGGGTCACGAGGCGACGTTCGAGAGCGCGGCGACGGCGACGGTCGAGGCGACGGCGCGGCCTTCGGTGACAGTGGCCTCGGACGGCGACGTGACGGAGGGTAGCCCTGCTGTATTCACGCTGACGCGCACGGGCGACCCGGCGCAAACACTGGACGTGGCCTACACGGTGACGGCCTCCGGTGACTTCGGCGTCACGACGGGCGCGGGCACGGCGACCTTCCTGGCGGACAGCGCCACGGTGCAGGTGAGCGTGGCCACGACGGGCGACGACACCCATGAGGCGCACGGCTCGGTAACGCTGACGCTGACGGCGGACACGGCCGCCGACCCCGCCTACCTGCTCGGCACTCCATCGACGGCGACGGCGGCGGTGGGAGACGACGACGACTCGCCGGCGACCGGCTCGGTAACGGTTACAGGCACGGCGACGGAAGGCGAGACGCTGAGTGCGGACACGTCGGGCCTCACCGACGGTGACGGCTTGGCCGACGCGGCCTACGCCTACCAGTGGGTGCGGACACCGTCCGGCGGCGGCGACGCGGACATCTCCGGCGCGACTTCGCAGACCTACATGCCGGTGTTCGCGGACGCGGGGGCGACGCTGAAGGTCAAGGTGACGGTCACCGACGACGAGGGCCACGAGGCGACGTTCGAGAGCGCGGCGACGGCGACGGTCGAGGCGATGCCGCGGCCCTCGGTGACGGTGGCCTCGGACGGCGACGTGACGGAGGGCGACACCGTCACGTTCACGCTGACGCGCACGGGCGACCCGGCGCAGACGCTGGACGTGGCCTACGAGGTCACCGCCACCGGGGACTTCGGCGTCACGCCGGGCGCGGGCACGGCGACCTTCCTGGCGGACAGCGCCACGGTGCAGGTGAGCGTGGGCACGACGGGCGACGGCGTCCACGAGGCGCACGGCTCGGTGACGGTGACGCTGACGGCGGACACGGGCGCCGATCCCGCCTACGTGCTCGGCGACCCGGCGACGGCGACGGCGGCGGTGGAAGACGACGACGACTCGCCGGCGACCGGTTCGGTGACGATCACGACGGCGACCACGTTCACTGAGGGCGAGACGCTGACCGCAGACACGTCGGGCCTCACCGACGCGGACGGTTTGGCCGACGCGGCCTGGGCCTACCAGTGGGTGCGGACACCGTCGGGCGGCAGTGACGCGAACATTTCCGGTGCGACCTCGCAGACCTACGTGCCGGTGTTCGCCGACGCGGGCGCGACGCTGAAGGTCAAGGTGACGGTCACCGACGACGAGGGTCACGAGGCGACGTTCGAGAGCGCGGCGACGGCGACGGTCGAGGCGACGGCGCGGCCTTCGGTGACAGTGGCCTCGGACGGCGACGTGACGGAGGGTAGCCCTGCTGTATTCACGCTGACGCGCACGGGCGACCCGGCGCAAACACTGGACGTGGCCTACACGGTGACGGCCTCCGGTGACTTCGGCGTCACGACGGGCGCGGGCACGGCGACCTTCCTGGCGGACAGCGCCACGGTGCAGGTGAGCGTGGCCACGACAGGCGACGACACCCACGAGGCGCACGGCTCGGTGACGCTGACGCTGACGCCGGACACGAGCACCGATCCCGTCTACGTGCTCGGCGATCCGTCGACGGCGACGGCGGCGGTGGAAGACGACGACAACTCGCCGGCGAGCGGTTCGGTAACGGTCACGGGCACGGCGACGGAAGGCGAGACGCTGAGTGCGGACACGTCGGGCCTCACCGACGGGGACGGACTGGACAACGCGGCCTATACCTACCAGTGGGTGCGGACACCGTCCGGCGGCAGCGACGCGGACATCTCCGGTGCGACCTCGAAGACCTACGTGCCGGTGTTCGCGGACGCGGGGGCGACGCTCAAGGTCAAGGTGACGGTCACCGACGACGAGGGCCACGATGCGACCTTCACGAGCGCCTCGACCTCGGCGGTGGCGGCGGCGCCGCGGCCCTCGGTGACGGTGGTCTCGGACGGCGACGTGACGGAGGGCAGCGCCGCGGTGTTCACGCTGACGCGGACGGGCGACCCGGCGCAGACGCTGGATGTGGCCTACGAGGTCACCGCCACCGGCGACTTCGGCGTCACGACGGGCGCGAGCACGGCGACGTTCCTGGCGAATAGCGCCACGGTGCAGGTGAGCGTAGACACGACGGGCGACGGCGCCCACGAGGCGCACGGCTCGGTGACGGTGACGCTGACGGAGGACACGAGCGCCGATCCCACCTACCTGCTCGGCGCTCCGTCGACGGCGACGGTGGCGGTGGAAGACGACGACGACTCGCCGGCGACCGGTTCGGTGACGATCACGACGGCGACCACGTTCACTGAGGGCGAGACGCTGACGGCGGACACGTCGGGCCTCGCCGATGCGGACGGCTTGGCCGACGCGGCCTGGGCCTACCAGTGGGTGCGGACACCGTCGGGCGGCGGTGACGCGGACATCTCCGGTGCGACCTCGCAGACCTACGTGCCGGTGTTCGCGGACACGGGCGCGACGCTCAAGGTCAAGGTGACGGTCACCGACGACGAGGGCCACGAGGCGACCTTCACGAGCGCCCCGACCTCGGCGGTGGCGGCGGCATCGCGGCCCTCGGTGACGGTGGCCTCGGACGGCGACGTGACGGAGGGCAGCCCTGCCGTATTCACGCTGACGCGCACGGGCGACACGGCGGGGACGCTGGATGTGGCCTACACGGTGACGGCCACCGGGGACTTCGGCGTCACGACAGGCGCGGGCACGGCGACGTTCCTGGCGAACAGCGCCACGGTGCAGGTGTCGGTGGCCACGGCAGGCGACGCCACCCACGAGACGCACGGCTCGGTGACGGTGACGCTGACGGCAGACACGGGCACCGATCCCGCCTACCTGCTCGGCGATCCGTCGACGGCGACGGCGGCGGTGGAAGACGACGACGACTCCCCGGCGACCGGAGCGGTGACGGTCACGACGGCGACCACGTTCACCGAGGGCGAGACGCTGAGTGCGGATACCTCGGGCCTCACCGATGCGGACGGTCTGGCCAACGCGGCCTACGCCTACCAGTGGGTGCGGACACCGGCCGGCGGCAGTGACGGGGACATCTCCGGCGCGACCTCGAAGACCTACGTGCCGGTGTTCGCGGATGCGGGCGCAACGCTCAAGGTCAAGGTGACGGTCACCGACGACGAGGGCCACGAGGCGGAGTTCACGAGCGCCCCGACCTCGGCGGTGGCGGCGGCACCGCGGCCTTCGGTGACAGTGGCCTCGGACGGCGACGTGACAGAGGGTAGCCCTGCCGTATTCACGCTGACGCGCACGGGCGATTTGGCGCAGACGCTGGACGTGGCCTACGAGGTAGCCGCCACCGGTGACTTCGGCGTCACGACGGGCGCGGGCACGGCGACCTTCCTGGTGAACAGCGCCACGGTGCAGGTGAGCGTGGGCACGACGAGCGACGGCGTCCACGAGGCGCACGGCTCGGTGACGGTGACGCTGACGGCGGACACGGGCGCCGACCCCGCCTACCTGCTCGGGGATCCGTCGACGTCGACAGCGGCGGTGGAAGACGACGACGACTCGCCGGCGACCGGCTCGGTAACGATCACGGGCACGGCGACGGAAGACGAGACGCTGACGGCGGACACGTCGGGCCTCACCGACGCGGACGGTCTGGACGCCGCGGCCTACGTCTACCAGTGGGTGCGGACACCGTCGGGCGGCGGTGACGCGGACATCTCGGGCGCGACTTCGCAGACCTACGTGCCGGTCTTCGCGGACGCGGGGGCGACGCTGAAGGTCAAGGTGACGGTCACCGACGACGAAGGCCACCGGGCGACCTTCACGAGCGCTTTGACCTCGGCGGTGACGGCGCTGCCGCGGCCTTCGGTGACGGTGGTCTCGGACGGCAACGTGACGGAGGACAGCGCCGCCCTGTTCACGCTGACGCGCACGGGCGACTTGGCGCAGACGCTGGATGTGGCCTACGAGGTCACCGCCACCGGGGACTTCGGCGTCACGACGGGCGCGAGCACGGCGACCTTCCTGGCGAACAACGCCACGGTGCAGGTGAGCGTAGACACGACGGGCGACAGCACCCACGAGGCGCACGGCTCGGTGACGGTGACGCTGACGGCGGACACGGGCGCCGATCCCGCCTACCTGCTCGGGGATCCGTCGACAGCGACGGCGGTGGTGGAAGACGACGACGACTCGCCGGCGACCGGCTCGGTGACGGTCACGGGCACGGCGACGGAAGGCGAGACGCTGACGACGGACACATCGGGTCTCACCGACGGGGACGGACTGGACAACGCGGCCTGGGCCTACCAGTGGGTGCGGACGCCATCCGGCAGCGGTGACGCGGACATCTCCGGCGCGACCGGCGCAACCTATGTGCCGGTGTTCGCGGACGCGGGCGCAACGCTCAAGGTCAAGGTGACGGTCACCGACGACGAGGGCCACGAGGCGACCTTCACGAGCGCCCCGACCTCGGCGGTGGCGGCGGCATCGCGGCCCTCGGTGACGGTGGCCTCGGACGGCGACGTGACGGAGGGTAGCCCTGCCGTATTCACGCTGACGCGCACGGGCGACCCGGCGGGGACGCTGGACGTGGCCTACGCGGTAGCCGCCACCGGGGACTTCGGCGTCACGCCGTTCTCGGGCACGGCAACGTTCCTGGCGGACAGCGCCACGGTGCAGGTGTCGGTGGCCACGACAGGCGACGACACCCACGAGGCGCACGGCTCGGTGACGGTGACGCTGACGGCGGACACGAGCGCCGCTCCTGCCTACCTGCTCGGCGCTCCGTCGACAGCGACGGCGGCGGTGGAAGACGACGACGACGCTCCGGCGACTGGCTCGGTCACGGTTACGGGCACGGCGGCGGAAGGCGAGACGCTGACGGCGGACACGTCGGGCCTCACCGACGCGGACGGTCTGGACGCCGCGGCCTACGTCTACCAGTGGGTGCGGACACCGTCGGGCGGCAGTGACGCGGACATCTCCGGCGCGACCTCGCAGACCTACACACCAGTCTTCGCGGACGCGGGCGCGACGCTCAAGGTCAAGGTGACGGTCACCGACGACGAGGGCCACGAGGCGGCCTTCACGAGCGCGCCGACCTCGGCGGTGGCGGCACCGCGGCCCTCGGTGACGGTGGTCTCGGACGGCGACGTGACAGAGGGCAGCCCTGTCCTGTTCACGCTCACGCGCACGGGGGACACGGCGCAGACGCTGGACGTGGCCTACGAGGTCACCGCCACCGGGGACTTCGGCGTCACGACGGGCGCGAGCACAGCGACCTTCCTGGCGGGTAGCTCCACCGTGCAGGTGAGCCTAACCACGACGGGCGACAGCACCCACGAGGCGCACGGCTCGGTGACGGTGACGCTGACGGCGGACACGGGTGACGACCCCGCCTACCTGCTCGGCGATCCGTCGACGGCGACGGCGGCGGTGGCAGACGACGACGACTCGCCGGCGACCGGCTCGATCACGGTCACGGGCACGCCGACGGAAGGCGAGACGCTGACGGCGGACACATCGGGCCTCACCGACGCGGACGGCTTGGCCGACGCGGATTACGCCTACCAGTGGGTGCGGACACCGGCCGGCGGCAGTGACGCGGACATCTCCGGCGCGACCTCGCAGACCTACGTGCCGGTGTTCGCGGACGCGGGCGCGACGCTCAAGGTCAAGGTGACGGTCACCGACGACGAGGGCCACGAGGCGGAGTTCACGAGCGCCCCGACCTCGGCGGTGGCGGCGGCATCGCGGCCCTCGGTGACAGTGGTCTCGGACGGCGACGTGACAGAGGGCAGCCCTGTCCTGTTCACGCTCACGCGCACGGGGGACACGGCGCAGACGCTGGACGTGGCCTACGAGGTCACCGCCACCGGGGACTTCGGCGTCACGACGGGCGCGAGCACAGCGACCTTCCTGGCGGGTAGCTCCACCGTGCAGGTGAGCCTAACCACGACGGGCGACAGCACCCACGAGGCGCACGGCTCGGTAACGCTGACGCTGACGGCGGACACGGGCGTCGATCCCACCTACCAGCTCGGCGCTCCGTCGACGGCGACGGCGGAGGTTCGGGACGACGACAACGCAGAGCCGACAGGCGCGCCAACGATCGACGACACGACGCCGGAGGTCGGCCAGACGCTGACCGTGAATACTTCGGGCATCGACGATCCGGACGGGCTGGCGACCCCGGGTTTCACCTGGCAGTGGATCCGGGTGTCATCGGGCGGGACGGCGACGCGGATCAGCGGTGCGACTGCGGCGAGCTACACGGTGGTTGCCGCCGATGAGGGCGCGACGCTGAAGGTGGAGGTGGACTTCACCGACGACGACGGCACCACCGAGACCCTGACGAGCGCGGCGACGATGGCGGTCGAGGCGGCGGCACCGACGGTGCCCGAAGTATCCATTGTGCCGGGGGTCGGCGGCAGTCTCATCACCGAGGGAGGAAATGCGACTTTCACGTTGACCGTATCGGAGCCACCCGCGGCTTTGTTGCTTGTCCGTCTCAAGATAACGGAAACAGGCGACATGATGACGAGCAACAATTTGGGAGACAATATCGTTGCAGTGTTTGTCCCCTCCGGACAAACCACAACGCTGTCTTACGTAACGGTAGCTGACGACACGGACGAGCCGAACAGCACGGTAACCGTGGAGATCCTTGAACGTGAAGGCAGCAACTACGTGCCGGGCACGCCCTCCATGGCCAGTGTCGAGGTGCGGGACGATGACAGGCCCGACGGCAACGCGGCGCCGACCGGCATGCCGACGATCGACGACATGACGCCCGCGGTGGGCGAGACGCTGACGGCGAATCCGTCGGGCATTGACGACCCCGACGGCCTGACGGGCGCGACCTTCACCTGGCGGTGGATCCGGGTGGCGTCGGGCGGCGCCGAAACCGTGGTCGGGACCGGGACGACGTATGTGGTGGTCGCCGAGGACGTGGACGCGACGCTGAAGGTGGAGGCGAGCTTCACCGACGACGCCGGGATCGAAGAGACGGTCGAGAGCGCGGTGACGTCGGCGGTCGAGGCGGTGCTGCTGCCGGCGGTGTCGGTGGCGCGGGTGGCGAGCCCGGTGGAGGAAGGCGAGGACGCGCAGTTCAGGGTGACGCGCACGGGAGTCACGACGGGCGCGCTGACGGTGAACTATGGCGTGTCGGAGACCGGCGACATGGTGGCGTCGGGCGAGGAGGGCGCGAAGACCGTCGCTTTCGGGGACGGCGAGACCCGGCAGACGGTGACGGTGCCGACGGCGGAGGACGCCGTCCACGAGGCGGACAGCACGGTGACCCTGACCCTGACGGCGGATGCGTCCTACGTCCTGGGGACCGACGCCACGGCGGAGGTCATGGTCGAGGACGACGACAACGCGGCGCCGACCGGCGCCCCGACGATCGACGACACGACGCCCGTGGTCGGCCAGACGCTGACGGCGGATGAGTCGGGCATCGGCGATGCGGACGGGCTGACGGGCGCGACCTACGCTTGGCGGTGGTTCCGGGTGGCGTCGGGCGGCGGCGAGACGGAGGTCGGAACCGGCGCGAGCTACACGGTGGTCGCCGCGGACGTGGGGGCGACGCTGAAGGTGGAGGCGAGCTTCACCGACGACGACGGGACCGAAGAGACCGTCGAGAGCGAGGAGACGGAGGCGGCGGAGCGTCCCTCCGCGATCACGCCGTCTTCGGACGGCGATGTCACGGAGGGCGAGCCTGCTGTGTTCACTTTGACGCGCACGGGCTCCACGGCGGGAATGCTGCGCGTGAAATTCGATATCGAACCCACCGGGGGGGACTTCGGCCTCACCCTCACCGCCGACGGGACGACGACGACCTTCCCGGTGGGCAGCAGAACCGAGGTCGAGGCGACCTTCCCGGTGGGCAGCTCCACGATGAAGGTGAGCCTGTCCACGGTGGATGACAACACCCACGAGGCGGACGGCACGGTGTTTCTCAGTGTGTTGTTGTCGGATGACGAAGTCTACGCCCTGGGAGACATTGACTTTGCGACGCTGAAGATCCGGGACAACGATAACGCGCCGCCGACGGGCACGGTGACGATCGACGACACGACGCCCGTGGTCGGCCAGACGCTGACGGCGGATGCCTCGGGCATTGACGACCCGGACGGGCTGACGGACGAGATCGATTTGCAGTGGATCCGGGTGTCGGGCAGTACGGAGACGCGGATCAGCGGCGCGACCGCGGCGACCTACACGGTGGTCGCCGCGGACGTGGGCGCGACGCTGAAGGTGGAGGCGAGCTTCACCGACGACGACGGGACCGATGAGACCGTCGAGAGCGCAGAGACGGCGACGGTCGAGGCGGCGCCGGTGTTGCCGGCGCTGTCGATCGGCGATGCGAGCGTGGACGAAGGCGATTCGGGCAGCACGACGCTGGACTTCACGGTGACACTGGACAGCGCGGCGACGGCAACCGTGACCGTGGAGTGGGCGACGTCCGACGGCACCGCGACCGCCGGGACGGACTACACGGCGGGGAACGGAACCCTGACGTTCAGCAGCGGGGACTCCAGCAAGACAGTCTCCGTGACCGTGACCGGCGACAACGTGGACGAGCCGAACGAGACGTTCACGGTGACACTGACGAACCCGTCGGGCGCGACCCTCGGGGACGACACGGCGACCGGCACGATCACCGACGACGACGGCCCGCCGACGGTGACGCTGGTCCTGACCCCGGACACGATCACGGAGTCCGGCGGGGTCAGCACGGTGACGGCGACCCTGGACCATCCGTCGAGCGAGGCGACGACCGTGACGGTGACGGCGACGCCGCAGTCGCCGGCGGTGGAGGGCGACTACACGCTGAGCGGGAGCGAGCTGACGATTGTGGCGGGCGCGACGACGAGCACGGGTACGGTGACGATCACCGCCGTGGACAACGCCGTGGACGCGCCCCACAAGACGGTGACGGTGTCGGCCACGGCGACGAACGCCCAGGGGATCACGGCCCCGCAGGACGTGACGCTGACGATTCTCGACGACGAGAACGTGGCGCCGACGGGGGCGCCGACCATCGACGACGCGACGCCGGTGGTGGGCGAGACACTGACGGCGGACACGTCGGACATCGGCGATTCGGACGGGCTGGCGGGCGCGACCTACGCGTATCGGTGGCTCCGGGTGGCGGCGGGCGGCGCTGTGACGGAGGTCGGGACCGGGCAGTCGTACACGGTGGTCGCCGCGGACGTGGGGTCGACGCTGAAGGTGGCGGTGACGTTCACCGACGAAGGCGGCGCCGAAGAGACGGTCGAGAGTGAGGCGACGGCGGCGGCCGAGGCGTTGCCGGAGGTCACGGTGGTCTCGGACGGTGATGTGACGGAGGGCAGCGCCGCGGTATTCACGCTGACGCGCACGGGCGACTTGGCGCAGACGCTGGACGTGGCCTACGAGGTAGCCGCCACCGGGGACTTCGGTGCCGCGACGGGCGCGGGTACAGCGACCTTCCTGGCGAACAACCCCACGGTGCAGGTGAGCGTGGCCACGACGGACGACAGCACCCACGAGGCGCACGGCTCGGTGACGGTGACGCTGACGGCGGACACGGGCGCCGATCCTGTCTACGTGCTCGGCACTCCATCGACGGCGACGGCGGCGGTCCGGGACGACGACAACGCGGCGCCGACGGGCGCGGTGACGATCGACGACACGACGCCGGTGGTCGGCGAGACGCTGACGGCGGATCCGTCGGGCATCGCCGATCCGGACGGTCTGACGAGCCGGAGCTTCACCTGGCAGTGGCTCCGGGTGTCGGACGGGACGGAGACGGCGATCGCCGGGGCGACTGCGGCGAGCTACACGGTGGCTGCCGCGGACGTCGGGGCGACGCTGAAGGTTCGCGTGGGCTTCACCGACGACGACGGCACCGGCGAGACGGTGGAGAGCGCGCCGACGGCTGCGGTCGCCGAGTACACGATTTCGGTCACCTCGCCGAGGGTAACGGAAGGCGACGACGGCGCGCCGCTGCTCGAGTTCGTGCTGACCCGTTCCGAGACGGGGCAGAGAGTGGAGATCGGCTGGCGGGTAGCGACGGAAGGCACGGCGCAGGCCGTGACCGATTTTGACGGCCCCATGGAAGGCACGCTCGTTCTGGGGCCGAACACTCGCAGCCGGAGCGTGTACCTCCAGGTGATTCCCGACACCGTGGACGAGTCGGACGAGACGGTGGTGCTGGAGCTCTTCCCCGTGGCGGGCACTCCTGATGGGGTGACGTTCCCGGCCACGGTCACCGGGACGATCGTGGACGACGACACCGCGACGCTGTCCATCGCGCCGTCGAGCGTGGACGAGGGCGATTCGGGCACGAGGGATCTGGTGTTCACCGTGAGCTTGGACCTTCAATCGGACCGGGAGGTGACGGTCGAGTACGACGTGGGGGGCACGGCGGAGTCCGGCACCGACTACGAGGGGCCGACGCCTGCCCGGGTCACGTTCCCGGCGCTGTCCCAGGCTGCGCAGAAGATCACGTTCCGCGTCCTCGGCGACACCGATGCCGAGAGGCACGAGACGGTGGAGGTGGAGCTGAGGGATCCGAGTGGGGGCGTGGAACTCGGGACGGCGAAGGCCGAGGGCACGATCCGCAACGACGACGGGCTGGTTGTGTCGGTCGCCCCGCCGGAGGTGGACGAGGGCGATTCGGCG
Source organism: Gammaproteobacteria bacterium (assembly GCA_965214795.1). Lineage (GTDB taxonomy): Bacteria > Pseudomonadota > Gammaproteobacteria > HK1 > HK1 > JAJDXW01. The sequence continues at coordinate 1,472,650 of OZ243976.1, forward strand.
GAAGATGGAGTGCGGCTCACGTTTCGGTTGACGTTGTCGGGGCAGTCGGATACGGACGTTACGGTCGACTACCGGGTGGACACCGGGGCGGGCACGGCGACGGTGGGCAGCGATTTCCGGAACAAGTCCGGGACGGCGACGATCAAGAGCGGCCGGACCGACGCGGTGGTCAAGGTGGGGGTCGTCGAGGACACCGAATTCGAGCTCGACGAGACGGTGGTGATGGTGTTCGAGAACCCGGAGGGCGCGGTGCTCGATCCGGGCTCGGGCAGGGTCACGGGCACGATCCGGAACGACGATCTGCCGCGGGTGACGGTTGCGGCGGTAGCGGCGACGGTCACGGAGGGCGCGGCGGCGGCATTCAGGCTGAGGCGACCGGACGTGGATACCAGCGAGGCGCTGGTGGTGAGCTTCACGGTCGCCGACCCTGCCGGGGTGCTGTCGGGGACCGCTCCCGTGACGGCGACCATCGCGGCGGGCGAGACGGAAGAGACGGTGAGTCTGGACACGGTGGACGACGGCGTCCACGAGGCGCACGGCTCGGTGACGCTGACGCTGGCGGCGGGCGCGGCCTACGTGCTGGGGCCGGAGGCGGAGCGGTCGGCGGAGGTCACGGTCCGGGACAACGACGACTCCCCGGCGACCGGCTCGGTCACGGTCACGGGCACGGCGACGGAAGGCGAGACGCTGACGGCGGACACGTCGGGCATCACCGACGGGGACGGCTTGGTCAACGCGGCCTACGTCTACCAGTGGGTCCGGACACCGTCCGGCGGCGGTGACACGGACATTTCCGGCGCGACCGGCGCGACCTACGTGCCAGTGTTCGCGGACGCGGGCGCAACGCTCAAGGTGCGGGTGACGGTCACCGACGACGAGGGCCACGAGGCGACCTTCACGAGTGCCCCGACCTCGGCGGTGGCGGCGCTGCCGCGGCCCTCGGTGACGGTGACCTCGGGCGGCGACGTGATGGAAGGCGACACCGTCACGTTCACGCTGACGCGCACGGTCGACACGACGGGGACGCTGGACGTGGCCTACGCGGTGACGGCCTCCGGGGACTTCGGCGCCGCGACGGGTGCGGGCACGGCGACCTTCCTGGCGAACAGCGCCACGGTGCAGGTGTCGGTAGACACGACGGACGACGGCGCCCACGAGGCGCACGGCTCGGTGACGGTGACGCTGACGGCGGACACGGGCGCCGATCCCGCCTACCTGCTCGGCGACCCGGCGGTGGCGACGGCGGCGGTTCGGGACGACGACGACTCCCCGGCGAGCGGGACGGTCACGGTCACGGGCACGGCGACGGAAGGCGAGACGCTGACGGCGGACACCTCGGGCCTCACCGACGCGGACGGTCTGGACAACGCGGCCTATACCTGGCAGTGGGTGCGGACACCGGCCGGCGGCAGTGACACGGACATTTCCGGCGCGACCTCGCAGACCTACGTGCCGGTGTTCGCGGACGCGGGCGCAACGCTCAAGGTCCGGGTGACGGTCACCGACGACGAGGGCCACCAGGCGACCATCACGAGCACCCCGACCTCGGCGGTGGCGGCGCTGCCCAGGGTGTCCGTTATGCACGGCGGCAGTCCCGTCACCGAGGGAGGAGTCGCGACTTTCACGTTCACCCTGTCGAAGACAATCGGGGATATACCGTTGCGTGTGAATATCAGAAGAACGGAAACAGGCAACATGATGTTCCCGAACAATTTGGGGCGTTCGGTTGTAGTGTTTGGCCCCAACCAGACAACCTCAACAGTGAATTACACGACGGATAATGACGACACGGCCGAGCCGAACAGCACGGTAACCGTGGAGGTCCTTGAACGTAACTACTACGTGCCGGGCACGCCCTCCATGGCCAGTGTCGAGGTGCAAGACGATGACGGGCCGACGGTGTCGGTGGCACCGGTGGCGAGCCCGGTGCAGGAAGGCGCGGGTGCGCAGTTCAGGGTGACGCGCACGGTGAACACGACCGGCGCGCTGACGGTTCGCTACAGCGTGTCGGAGACCGGCGACATGGTGGCGTCGGGCGAGAAGGGCGCGAAGACCGTCGCTTTCGCGGACGGCGAGAGCGAGAAGACGGTGACGGTGCCGACGGAGGAGGACAGTGTCCACGAAGCGGACAGCATGGTGACGCTGACGCTGACGGCGGATGCGGCCTGGGACCTGGGGACCGCCACAGCGGAGGTGACGGTCGAGGACGACGACGACTCCCCAGCGACCGGCACGGTGACGATCACGGGTACGCCGACGGAGGGCGAGACGCTGACGGCGGACACCTCGGGCATCACCGACGCGGACGGTCTGGCCAATGCGAGCTACGCCTACCGGTGGGTGCGGACGCCACCCGGCGGCGGCAACGCGGACATCTCCGGGGCGACCTCGCAGAGCTACGTGCCGGTGTTCGCGGACGCGGGTGCGACGCTGAAGGTGCGGGTGACGGTCACCGACGACGAGGGCCACGAGGCGACCTTCACGAGCGCTTCGACCTCGGCGGTGGCGGCGGTGCCGCGGCCGTCGGTGACGGTGGTCTCGGCCGGCGACGTGACCGAGGGCAGCCCCGCCCTGTTCACGCTGACCCGCACGGGCGACCCAGCGCAGACGCTGGACGTGGCCTACGACGTGACCGCCACCGGGGACTTCGGCGTCACGACGGGCGCGGGCACGGCGACCTTCCTGGCGAACAACGCCACGGTGCAGGTGAGCGTGGCCACGACGGGTGACGACACCCACGAGGCGCACGGCTCGGTGACGGTGACGCTGACGGCGGACACGGGCGCCGACCCCGCCTGGCTGCTCGGCGACCCGTCGACGGCGACGGCGGCGGTGGCAGACGACGACGACTCCCCGACGACCGGGGCGGTTACGGTCACGGGCACGCCGACGGAAGGCGAGACGCTGACGGCGGACACCTCGGGCCTCACCGACGCGGACGGTCTGGACAACGCGGCCTACGCCTACCAGTGGGTCCGAACGCCGTCCGGCGGCAGTGACGTGGACATCTCCGGCGCGACCTCGCAGACCTACGTGCCGGTGTTTGCGGACGCGGGCGCGACGCTGAAGGTCAAGGTGACGGTCACCGACGACGAGGGCCACGAGGCGAGCTTCACGAGCACCCCGACCTCGACGGTCGAGGCGTTGCCGGCGCTCTCGATCGCCGACGCGAGGGTGAAGGAGGGCGATACGGGCAGCACGACGCTGGACTTCACGGTGACGCTGGACCGCGCGGCGACGGCAACCGTGACCGTGGACTGGGCGACGTCCGACGGGACCGCGACCGCCGGGACGGACTACACGGCGGGGAATGGAACCGTGACGTTCAGCATCGGGGACTCCAGCAAGACAGTCTCCGTGACCGTGGCCGGCGACAACGTGGACGAGCCGAACGAGACGTTCACGGTGACGCTGACGAACCCGTCGGGCGCGACCCTCGGGGACGGCACGGCGACCGGCACGATCATCGACAACGACGCCAGGCCGACGGTGACGCTGGTGCTGACTCCGGCCTCGATCAGTGAGGACGGCGGGGTGAGCATGGTGACGGCGCGCCTGTCCCACCCGTCGAGCGAGGATACGACGTTGACGGTGTCGGTGGCGCCGGTGCCGCCGGCGGTTGCGGGTGACTACACCCTGACCCTTGTCCCGCTACTGTCGATCCCGGCCGGTGAGACGGAGAGCGAGAGTTTGAATCAGGTGCGGATCACGGCTGTGGACAACAGCGTGTACGAAGGGGACAAGACGGTGACGGTCTCGGCCAGGGTGCAGAACAGGCAGGGGGTCACGGCTCCGCAGAACGTGACCCTGACGATCACCGACGACGAGCCGGCGCCGCCGGCGCTGTCGATCGCCGACGCGAGGGTGAAGGAGGGCGATACGGGCAGCACGACGCTGGACTTCACGGTGACGCTGGACCGCGCGGCGACGGAAACCGTGACCGTGGAGTGGGCGACGTCCGACGGCACCGCGACCGCCGGGACGGACTACACGGCGGGGAATGGAAGCCTGACGTTCAGCAGCGGGGACTCCAGCAAGACAGTCTCCGTGACCGTGGCGGGCGACGAGGTGGACGAGCCGAACGAGACGTTCGAAGTGACGCTGACGAACCCGTCGGGTGCGACGCTCGGGGACGACACGGCGACCGGCACGATCACCGACGACGACGCCCCGCCGACGGTGACGCTGGTCCTGACCCCGGACACGATCACGGAGTCCGGCGGGGTGAGCACGGTGACGGCGACCCTGAACCATCCGTCGAGCGAGAGTACGACGGTGACGGTGACGGCGGCGCCGGAGTCGCCGGCGGTGGCGAGCGACTACACGCTGAGCGGGAGCGAGCTGACGATTGCGGCGGGCGCGACCACGAGCACGGGCGAGGTGACGATCACCGCCGTGGACAATGACGTGGACGCGCCCCACAAGACGGTGACGGTGTCGGCCACGGCGACGAACGCCCAGGGGATCACGGCCCCGCAGGATGTGACGCTGACGATCAGGGACGACGAGAACGTGGTCCCGACGGGCAAGCCGACCATCGACGACGAGACGCCGGTGGTGGGCGAGACGCTGACGGCGGACACGTCGGACATCGGCGATTCGGACGGGCTGGCGGGCGCGGCCTACGCCTACCGTTGGCTCCGGGTGGCGGCGGGCGGCGCCGTGACGGAGGTCGGGACCGGGGAGTCGTACACGGTGGCCGACGCGGACGTGGGGTCGACGCTGAAGGTGGAGGTGACGTTCACCGACGAAGGCGGCGCCGAAGAGACGGTCGAGAGTGAGGCGACGGCGGCGGCCGAGGCGTTGCCGGAGGTCAGGGTGGCCTCGGACGGCGCCGTGACGGAGGGTAGCCCCGCCGTGTTCACGCTGACGCGGACGGGCTCCACGGCGGAGGCGCTGGACGTGGACTATGAGGTCACCGCCACCGGGGACTTCGGCGTCACGACGGGTGCGGGCACGGCGACCTTCCTGGCGAACAACGCCACGGTGCAGGTGTCGGTGGCCACGACGGACGACAGCACCCACGAGACGAACGGCTCGGTGACGGTGACGCTGACGGCGGACACGGGCGCCGATCCTGCCTATGTGCTCGGCGATCCGTCGGCGGCGACGGCGGCGGTTCGGGACGACGACGACTCGCCGGCAACCGGGGAGGTCACGGTCACGGGCACGGCGACGGAGGGCGAGACGCTGAGTGCGGACACCTCGGGCCTCACCGACGCGGACGGTCTGGACAGCGCGGTCTGGGCCTACCGGTGGGTGCGGACGCCAGCCGGCGGCGGCAACGCGGACATCTCCGGCGCGACCTCGCGGACCTACGTGCCGGTGTTCGCGGACGCGGGTGCAACGCTGAAGGTCCGGGTGACGGTCACCGACGACGAAGGCCACCGGGCGACCTTCACGAGCGCTTCGACCTCGGCGGTGGCGGCGCTGCCGCGGCCCTCGGTGACGGTGGCCTCGGCCGGCGACGTGACCGAGGGCGACACCGTCACGTTCACGTTGACGCGCACGGGCGACCCGGCGCAGACGCTGGACGTGGCCTACGAGGTCACCGCCACCGGGGACTTCGGCGTCACGACCGGTGCGGGCACGGCGACCTTCCTGGCGAACAGCGCCACGGTGCAGGTGTCGGTAGACACGACGGGCGACGGCGTCCACGAGGCGCACGGCTCGGTGACGGTGACGCTGACGGCGGACACGGGCGCCGACCCCGCCTACCTGCTCGGCGCTCCGTCGACGGCGACGGCGGCGGTCCGGGACAACGACGACTCCCCGGCGACTGGCACGGTCACGGTTACGGGCACGGCGACGGAAGGCGAGACGCTGACTGCGGACACCTCGGGCCTCGCCGACGAAGACGGACTGGCCAACGCGAGCTACGCCTACCGGTGGGTGCGGACGCCACCCGGCGGCGGCAACGCGGACATCTCCGGCGCGACCTCGCAGACCTACACACCGGTGTTCGCGGACGCGGGCGCAACGCTCAAGGTCCGGGTGACGGTCACCGACGACGAAGGCCACCGGGCGACCTTCACGAGCGCTTCGACCTCGGCGGTGGCGGCGCTGCCGCGGCCCTCGGTGACGGTGGCCTCGGCCGGCGACGTGACCGAGGGCGACACCGTCACGTTCACGCTGACGCGCACGGGCGACCCGGCGCAGACGCTGGACGTGGCCTACGAGGTCACCGCCACCGGGGACTTCGGCGTCACGACCGGTGCGGGCACGGCGACCTTCCTGGCGGACAACGCCACGGTGCAGGTGAGCGTGGCCACGACGGGTGACGCCACCCACGAGGCGCACGGCTCGGTGACGGTGACGCTGACGGCGGACACGGGCGCCGATCCCGCCTACCTGCTCGGCGCTCCGGCGGCGGCCACGGCGGCGGTGGAAGACGACGACGACTCCCCGGCGACCGGCTCGGTCACGGTTACGGGCACGGCGGCGGAAGGCGAGACGCTGAGTGCGGACACGTCGGGCCTCACCGACGGGGACGGACTGGACGACGCGGCCTGGGCCTACCGGTGGGTGCGGACACCGTCGGGCGGCAGTGACGCGGACATCTCCGGCGCGACCTCGCAGACCTACGTGCCGGTATTCGCGGACGCGGGCGCAACGCTGAAGGTCAAGGTGACGGTCACCGACGACGAGGGTCACGAGGCGAGCTTCACGAGCGCGCCGACCTCGGCGGTGGCGGCGCTGCCGCGGCCCTCGGTGACGGTGGTCTCGGACGGCGACGTGACGGAGGGCGAGACCGTCACGTTCACACTGACGCGCACGGGCGACACGGCGGAGACGCTGGACGTGGCCTACGAGGTAGCCGCCACCGGGGACTTCGGCGTCACGCCGGGAGCGGGCACGGCGACCTTCCTGGCGGACAACGCCACGGTGCAGGTGAGCGTGGTCACGACGGGCGACGACACCCACGAGACGCACGGCGCGGTGACGGTGACGCTGACTGCGGACACGAGCGCCGATCCTGCCTACCTGCTCGGCGACCCGGCGACGGTGACGGCGGCGGTGGAAGACGACGACAACTCGCCGGCGAGCGGGGCGGTGACGATCACGGGCACGGCGACGGAAGGCGAGACGCTGAGTGCGGACACGTCGGGCCTCGCCGACGGGGACGGACTGGCCAACGCGGCTTACACCTACCAGTGGGTGCGCACACCGTCCGGCGGCAGTGACGCGGACATCTCGGGCGCGACCTCGAAGACCTACGTGCCGGTATTCGCGGACGCGGGGGCGAAGCTGAAGGTGCGGGTGACGGTCACCGACGACGAGGGCCACGAGGCGACGATCACGAGCGCGGCGACCTCGGCGGTGGCGGCGCTGCCCGAGGTCACGGTGGCCTCGGACGGCGACGTGACGGAGGGCAGCGCCGCGGCGTTCACGCTGACGCGCACGGGCGGCTCGTCAGCACCATGGCTGATCGTGAATATCCAACGTTCCGTATCCGGAGACTTCGGGGTCGTAAAATTTAAAACAACCAGCTTCCCGGCCGGAGCGAGCACGACTCGGACTCGCCTTCATGTGGCTGACGACGAAGCCGACGAGGCGCACGGCGCGGTGACGCTGACGGTGCTGCCGGGCAACGGTTACAGGGTGGGAACCCCAAGCGCGGCAACGGCGAAGATCTTTGACGCCACCAACGTGGCGCCGACGGGCGCGCCGACCATCGACGACACGAGTCCGGTGGTGGGCGAGACGCTGACGGCGGATCCCTCGGGCATTGCCGACGCCGACGGTCTGACGAACCGGACCTTCACCTGGCAGTGGGTCCGGGTGTCGGGCGGGACGGAAACGCCAATCGACGGGGCGACCGCGGTGACCTACACGGTGGTCGCTGCGGATGTGGGCGCGACGCTGAAAGTGAAAGCGAGCTTCACCGACGACGGCGGAATCGAAGAGACAGTCGAGAGCGCGGCGACGGCGGCGGTCGAGGCGGCGTTGCTGCCGACGGTGACGGTGACGCCGGTGACGAGTCCGGTGGTGGAGAGCGAGGACGCGCAGTTCACGGTGACGCGCACGGGGGTGACGACGGGTGCGCTGAGGGTGCGCTACAACGTGATTGAGACGGGCGCGATGGTGAGGTCGGGGGACAAGGGCGCGAAGACCGTCGACTTCTCGGGCGACACGGCGAGCGTGACGGTGACGGTGCCGACGGTGTCGGACAACCTCCACGAGGGCAACAGCCGGGTGACGGTGACGCTGACGGCGGATGGGGCGTACGAGCTGGGGACCGACGCCACGGCGAGGGTGGTGGTCAAGGACGACGACGACTCACCGGCGACGGGCACGGTGACGGTGACGGGCACGGCGAGGGAAGGCGAGACGCTGACGGCGGACACGTCGGACATCGCCGACGAGGACGGAGGACTGGACACTGCGGCCTATGTCTACCAGTGGGTGCGGACACCGGCCGGCGGCAGTGACGAGGACATCTCGGGCGCGACCTCGAAGACCTACGTGCCGGTATTCGCGGACGCGGGGGCGAAGCTGAAGGTGCGGGTGACGGTCACCGACGACGAGGGCCACGAGGCGACCTTCACGAGTGCGCCGACCTCGGCGGTGGCGGCGGCATCGCGGCCTTCGGTGACGGTGGTCTCGGACGGTGATGTGACGGAGGGCAGCGCCGCGGTATTCACGCTGACGCGCACGGGCGACTTGGCGCAGACGCTGGACGTGGCCTACGCGGTAGCCGCTACCGGGGACTTCGGCGCCGCGACGGGCGCGGGCACGGCGACCTTCCTGGCGAACAGCGCCACGGTGCAGGTGTCGGTAGACACGACGGGCGACGCCACCCACGAGGCGCACGGCTCGGTGACGGTGACGCTGACGGCGGACACGGGCGCCGATCCCGCCTACCAGCTCGGTGATCCGTCGACGGCGACGGCGGCGGTTCGGGACGACGACGACTCGCCGGCAACCGGCGCGGTCACGGTTACGACGGCGACCACGTTCACCGAGGGTGAGACGCTGACGGTGGACACGTCGGGCCTCACCGACGGGGACGGATTGACCAACGCGACCTGGGCCTGGCAGTGGGTGCGGACACCGGCCGGCGGCAGTGACGCGGACATCTCCGGTGCGACCTCGCAGACCTACGTGCCGGTCTTCGCGGACGCGGGCGCAACGCTGAAGGTCCGGGTGACGGTCACCGACGACGAGGGCCACGAGGCGACCTTCACAAGTGCACCGACTTCGGCGGTGGCGGCGGCGTCGCGGCCCGTGGTGACGGTGGTCTCGGACGGCGACGTGACGGAGGGCAGCCCCGCGGTGTTCACGCTGACGCGCACGGGCGACTTGGCGCAGACGCTGGACGTGGCCTACGCGGTAGCCGCCACCGGGGACTTCGGCGTCACGACGGGTGCGGGCACGGCGACGTTCCTGGCGAACAACGCCACGGTGCAGGTGAGCGTGGCCACGACGGGCGACGGTGCCCACGAGGCGCACGGCTCGGTGACGCTGACGCTGACGGCGGACACGGGCGCCGATCCCGCCTACCTGCTCGGCGATCCGTCGACAGCGACGGCGGCGGTTTGGGACGACGACGACTCGCCGGCGACCGGGACGGTGACGGTCACGACGGCGACCACGTTCACCGAGGGCGAGACGCTGACGGCGGACACGTCGGGCCTCACCGACGCGGACGGCTTGGCCGACGCGACCTATGCCTACCAGTGGGTGCGGACGCCGACCGGCGGCAGTGACGCGGACATCTCCGGCGCGACCGGCGCAACCTACGTGCCGGTGTTCGCGGATGCGGGCGCAACGCTCAAGGTCCGGGTGACGGTCACCGACGACGAGGGCCATCAGGCGACCTTCACGAGTGCGCCGACCTCGGCGGTGGCGGCAGCATCGCGGCCTTCGGTGACGGTGGCCTCGGCCGGCGACGTGACGGAGGGCAGCGCCGCGGTGTTCACGCTGACGCGCACGGGCGACACGGCGGGGACGCTGGATGTGGCCTACACGGTGACGGCCACCGGGGACTTCGGCGTCACGACCGGCGCGGTCACGGCGACGTTCCTGGCGAACAGCGCCACGGTGCAGGTGTCGGTGGCCACGGCAGGCGACGCCACCCACGAGACGCACGGCTCGGTGACGGTGACGCTGACGGCGGACACGGGCGCCGATCCCGCCTATGTGCTCGGCGATCCGTCGGCGGCGACGGCGGCGGTCCGGGACGACGACAACGCGGCGCCGACGGGCGCGGTGACGATCGACGACACGACGCCGGTGGTGGGCCAGACGCTGACCGCGGACGCATCGGGCCTGGATGACCCGGATGGTCTGACGAGCCGGAGCTTCGCTTGGCAGTGGCTCCGGGTGGCGTCGGACGGGACGGCGACAGAGATCGCCGGGGCGACCTCGGCGAGCTACACGGTGGTCGACGCGGACGTCGGGGCGACGCTGAAGGTTCGCGTGGGCTTCACCGACGACGACGGCACCGGCGAGACGGTGGAGAGCGCGCCGACGAGCGTGGCGGAGCCGCCGTCGCCGGTGCTGACGGTCGCGGCCGGGCCGTCTCCGGTGACGGAAGGGGCGTCCGCGACGTTCACGGTGACGCGCACGGCGTTCACGTCGGGCGCGCTGACGGCGCATTACCGGATTTCGGAGACGGGCGATGCGGTGGCGGCGTCCGGGGAGGGCTCGAGGACCGTTGACTTTGCGGACGGCGAGACCGGGAAGACGTTGACGGTGGCGACGGTCGGGGATGGCGTCCACGAGGCGGACAGCGTGGTGACGGTGACGCTGGTGCCGGATGCGGCCTACGACCTGGGGCCGGCGGCGCAGCGGTCGGCGTCGGTCACGGTCGCCGACGACGACAACGCGGCGCCGACGGGCACGGTGACGATCGACGACACGACGCCGGTGGCGGGCCAGACGCTGAGCGCGGACGCGTCGGGCGTCGGCGATCCGGACGGTCTGACGGACCGGCGTTTCACCTGGCAATGGCTGCGGGTGTCGGGCGGGACGGCGACGGCGATCGCCGGGGCGACGTCGGCGAGCTACACGGTGGCCACGACGGATGTCGGGTCGGCGCTGAAGGTTCGCGCGGGCTTCACCGACGACGACGGCGCCGCCGAGACGGTGGAGAGCGCGCCGACGTCGGCGGTTGAGGCGTACACGATTGCGGTCACCACGCCGACGGTCACGGAAGGTGACGGCGGCCTGACGATACTCCAGTTTGCGGTGGTCCGTTCCGAGACGGCACGGTGGGAGCGGATGAAGCTCGGCTGGCGGCTGGCGGAGTCGAGCACGGCGCAGGCCGGGAAGGGGAAGGACTTTGCCGGTCCCACGCAGGGCACGCTCGATTTCCCGCCGGGGCTGACCGTCAGGTTCGTCATCTTCCAGGTGCTTCCCGACCTCATCGACGAGTCCGACGAGACGGTGACGGTCGAGCTCTTTGCCGTGGACGGCACGCCTGCGGGCGTCACGTTCCCGCCCACGGTGACGGGGACGATCCTGGACGACGACACCTCCACGCTCTCGGTCGCGCCGTCGAGGGGTGTGGACGAGGGCGATGCGGGCACGAGGGAGCTGGCGTTCACCGTGTCCATGGACCACCCGTCGGACCGGGAGGTGACGGTTGCGTACGATGTGGGCGGGACGGCGGAGTCCGGCACCGACTACACGGCGCCCACGCCCGCCCTGATCACGTTCCCGGCTCTCTCCCGGGAGCCGCAGCGGATCGTGCTCGGCGTCGTCGGCGACACCGATGCCGAGCGGCACGAGACGGTGGAGGTGGCGCTCCGCGATCCGACCGGCGGCGCGGTGCTGGGGACGTCGCGGGCCGAGGGCACGATCCGCAACGACGACGGGCTGGTCGTGTCGGTCGAGCCGCCGGAGGTGGCCGAGGGCGATTCGCATGCGGACGGTGCGCGGCTCACCTTCAGGCTGGCGCTGTCGGGTCAGGCGGATACGGACGTCACGGTCGACTACCGCGTGGACGCCGGCGCGGGCACGGCGACGCCCGGCACCGATTTCAAGGACAAGTCCGGGACGGCGACGATCAAGAGCGGCCGGACCTTCGCGGTGGTCAAGCTGGGGATCCTGGAGGACGTTGCCGCCGAGCCCGACGAGACGGTGGTGATGGTGTTCGAGAACCCGCGGGGCGCGGTGCTCGATCCCGGCTCGGCCAGGGTGACGGGGACGATCCTGGACGACGACCTGCCGCTGGTGACGGTGGCGGCGGAGGTCGGCGCGGTCACGGAGGGCGAGGACGCGGTGTTCGTGCTGAGGCGCGCGGGCGATGCGTCGGCGCCGCTGACGGTGGCGGTGGAGGTGAGCGAGGCCGGCCGCGTGCTGGCCGGGCCCGCGCCGACGGAGGTGACGTTCGGGGCGGACGAGGCGCAGACGCAGCTGCGGGTCGCGACGTCGGACGACTCGACGGCCGAGGCCGACGGTCGCGTGACGGCGACGGTAACTGCGGGGCCCGGCTACACGGTGGCTGCGGGCACGGCCGGGGTGGACGTGCTGGACAACGACGCGCCGGCGGCCCCGGAAGAGACGGTGACGTTGTGGTCGACGACGATGACGGTGGCGAAACTCGGCGGCTGGGTGGGCTGGGTGGGCGCCTCGGGTCCGGACCTGGCGGACCCCGGCTGGTCGGAGGATGGCGTCGAGTACACGCTGGAGCTGCTGCGGTGGTTCGGGCCGCTGCCCAGCCTGGTGGAGGTGCGCTTCAACCGCAGGCCGCCCCGGGCCGAGGCGCTGACGCTGCACGCGGGCGAGCTGACGCTGGCGCTGGCGGAGGGTGGCTCCGGGCAGATTTTCGCCTGGTCGTCGGTCGAGGGAGAGCCGTGGCCGGTGGGCGAGGAGGTGGCGCTTCGTCTGACGCGGACGGTGGCGGACGAGGACCATGAAGACGCCGCGGGTGCGGGCATCTCGGTGGCGGACGCTCGGGTGCACGAGTCGGCGGGAGCGCCGCTCGCCTTCCGGGTGACCCTGGACGAGGCGCGGACCTCGGCGGTGTCGGTGCGCTACGCGACGTCGGACCGCAGTGCGACGGCGGGCGCGGACTATGTGGCCGTGTCGGGGGTGGTGCGGTTCGAGGCGGGCGAGACGGCGAAGACGGTGCACGTCGCGGTGCTGGAGGACGCGCACGACGAGGGCGAGGAGACGATGACGCTCACGCTGTCGAGTCCGTTCGGAGCGGAGGTCTCGGACGGCACGGCGACGGGGACCATCGTCAACACCGACGCGATGCCTCGGGCGTGGCTTGGGCGCTTCGGGCGCACGGTGGCCGGGCAGGTGGTCGATGCGGTGGAGGCGCGGATGACGGCGGCGCGCCAGCCGGGGGTGGAGGTCTCGGTTGCCGGCCGGCGTGTCGGGGCGGGCGGGGCGCTCGACGAGGCGCCGTCCCGTGACGCCGAGTTCGCGGGTGGGCGTCTGGCGGAGTGGCTCGCGGGCGAGACCGATCCGGAGGCGCGCACGGTGAGCGACCGCGAGCTGCTGGCCGGGACGTCGTTCGCGCTGACGGAGGGGACGGCGGAGAGCGGCTTCGTCTCGCTGTGGGGGCGGGGCGTGGTGACGGACTTCGACGGCCGGGACAGCGCGCTCTCGGTGGACGGCGAGGTGGCGACGGGGCTGCTGGGGACCGACTGGGCGCGGGAGGACCGGGCGGCGGGTCTGATCGTGGGTCACAGCCGGGGCAAGGGCAGCTACCGCGGCCAGGGCGCCGGCGCGGTCTCGTCGTCATTGACCGGCCTGTATCCCTGGGGCCGGCATGATCTGAACGAACGGGTGACGGTGTGGGGGGTTGCGGGCTATGGCGAGGGGACGCTGACGCTCGAGCCCGAGGACGGGGCCCGGATCGAGACGGATATGGACCTCGCGATGGCGGCGGCGGGGCTGCGCGGGGTGCTCGTGGAGGCGCCGGCGGAAGGCGGCCTCGAGCTGGCGGCGAAGACGGACGGGCTGTTCGTGCGCAGCGCATCGGAGGCGGCGCGGGGTGGTGACGGCGGGATGCTGGAGGCGGCCGATGCCGAGGTGACGCGGTTGCGGCTGGGTCTGGAGGGCACGCGCGCGTTCCGCTCGGAGGGCGGGTGGACGCTGACGCCCTCGTTCGGGCTCGGGGTGCGCCATGACGGAGGCGACGCGGAGACCGGGTTCGGCGTGGACGTGGGCGCCGGCCTTGCCTATGCCGATCCGTCCTCGGGGTTGACGGCGGACCTCCGGGGTCGTGGGCTTCTCACCCATGAGGCGTCGGGCTTCCGGGAGGCCGGCTTCTCGGGCTCGCTCGCCTTCGACCCGTCCCCGTCCTCGGATCGGGGCCTGAGTCTGACCCTCGGTCAGGCCCTGGGTGCGTCGGCGACCGGCGGAGTGGAGGCGCTCTACCGGCGCGACACCATGGCGGGGTTTGGCGGGGCCGACGACGACGCGGGGCCGGCGGATCTGCTCGGGCGTCGTCGCCTGGAGGCTCGGGTCGGCTACGGGGTTTCCGCCTTCGGCGGGCGTTTCACGGGGACGCCGGAGCTTGGCTTCGGGGTGTCGGAGAGCGGCCGCGACTACCACCTCGGCTGGCGTCTGACGCCTGCGGGCGGCAACACCGCGGGCGGCAACGCCGGCTCGTTCGAGCTCCACCTGGAGGCGACGCGGCGCGAGGCGGCGACCGACGATGGGCGGCCCGAGCACGGGGTGAGCCTGCGGGTGACGGTGCGCTGGTAGGAAGCTCGACCGGGACGTCTGCCATTCGGTGTGGGAGGACCGGCAGACGACGGCTGGCGGGTCCGGCGGACGGGACCCGTTCGACCCGGAGATGCGGTTGAGTTCCGAGCTCGGCTACACCGCGCCCGTGCCGACACGCCGCGGCACCCTCACCACCTGCGGTGCGTTCTCGTCCGACGACGGTGCGGCGCGGCAGTATCGCATCGGCAGGCGACTGGAGCTTGCCGACATCCTGTCGAGGACAAGCCGGTAGAGTGCCGTCTGCACCATACCGGCGCCGGGACGGCGTTTGCCGGCCCCGGCGTTTCTCGAATCGTCATCGCCGATTCCGTTCCCGTTACGCCCCCATCCGTTCCGCGTCGTCGGCTATGCGCGCCCGGCGGGCGAGCCGTTCGCGGCCAACCCCTCGACGCGGCGGATCACCTCCTCACCCGTCTCGCAGTCGACCAGCCAGTCGCCCACCCGGGCGAGCCCGTCCACGGGCACCCGGCGCAACAACGGGCGGAGCCGTTCGGCGTCGTCGTCCCCGAAACGCCGCGCCGCCACCCGGCACAGTGCTCGCTGCTCACCATCGGCCCGTCCTTGTTCGATGCCCCGCTCGATGCCCCGCTCGATGCCCTGCTCGATGCCTTGGGCGAGCAAGCCGGCCTTGTACCGGTCCACTTTCGCTTCCCATATCGTTGCCATGCGCCTCTCTCCTCCTGCCCTCTCCATCTCCTCGAACGGCGGGAACCTCTGCGGTCCCTGCGGCCTCTTGTCCATCAGCCGGCCCCACCACTCGCCCGCCCATGCGTGCAGCACCCGGCGCACCGGCTCTTCGCCCGCCCCCGGGCGCCGGGCCATCTCCTCGGACAGCCACTCCAGCAACTCCTCGGGCGTGTCCGCGTGCTGCAACCGCGCCCAAGCGCTGACCCGGTTCGCCTCCGGCCAGCCCCCGCCGCGCCACTCGGCCATGTCCACCAGATGGTACGCCTGCGACCGGAAGCGCGCCAACGCACGGCGCTCCCTGTCGGGTAGCGCTTCGGCATGGCCGGGCGTCGCCCACCCGGGCGGCGCCGAGCCTTGCGCGGTCCACGACTCGTTGCCGTTGTAGAGCACCACCGGCAGCACCGGGGGCAGCTCACCCTCACGAGCTTCTACGCCGTTGTGCATCAGGCGTTCGAGCAGTGCGTCGGTGTAGCGGCGCATCCGCCCCTGCATGTGCGCGTCCACCGAGGACTGGAACTCCAGCAGCACGAACAGATAACGCCGGGCGCCGTCGGCGAGCGTGCCATCGCGGAAGCACACCCGCCACACCATGTCGCCGCAGCGTGCGTGGAGGGTCTCGTCGACGAACTCCGGGGATGCGTCGGACAGGGTGGAGAAGTCCAGGCTCTGGGCCCAGTCCGGGGCGGCGAAAGCGCGCAGCAGGTCCTCGACCACCGTCGCGAGGGAGAAGTAGCGTTTGAAGGCGGGGTCGTGGCGCACGCGCCGGCGCCCGTTCGTTCCGGAGGGTCGTTCGTGTGTCATGGGGCCATGGTCGGCCCGCGCGGTCGGTGTGTCTGTAGGCCGGGGGCGCGTCGTTCGTCGGAGAGGTGCTCGATTTCGCCGGAAGGGGGCTATTCCGTGGAGGGAGGCCACCCCGTGAGTGTCTCGCAGTGGATGCCGACGCAAAGGGCCGTGACCGGCGTGACCGTGACGCCCTCGGCGAGGAGGTCGGTCACCGTCGCCCGCACCTTCTATTGCGTCCCTGTCCGTACGTATCGGACAGCGCAGCTCCTCGCGGTCCGCGTACTCGAGCCGTCGGCTCGAACTCCCGCGCCAAGTCTACGGCGTACGTCCGGTTCGGATCAGCTCGACCATCCGGCGCCGGTACCGCGGCGCCCATGACAGTCTTGATCTCGGCATGATGGAGACCTCCTTCCCGAAGGATGCAGGTGTCCGCCAAGGCGGACCGACTTCCCGGAGCCGAAGTCGAGGGCGCTCCGTGGTCGGTGGGCGAGGAGGTGGAACTTCTCCTGACACGGACGGAGGCGGGCGAGGACCATGACGGCGCCGCGGGTGCGGGCGTATCGGTGGCGGACGCGCGTGTGAACGAGTCGGCGGGGACGCGCTCTACGGTCGCACCGCCATGGCGGGGCCCGGCGTCGGCGACGGCACGGGAACGGACGATTCTCTCTCGCGTCATCGCCTGGAGGCCGGGGTCGGCTATGGTCTCTCCGCCTTCGGGGGTGGTTTCACGGGGACGCCGGAGCCTGGCTTCGGGGTGTCGGAGAGTGGCCGCGACTACCGCCTCGGGTGGCGTCTGACGCCCGCAGGCGGGAACACCGCGGGCGGCAACGCCGGCTCGTTCGAGCTCCACCTGGAGGCGACGCGGCG
This sequence comes from Gammaproteobacteria bacterium, assembly GCA_965214795.1. Taxonomy (GTDB): domain Bacteria; phylum Pseudomonadota; class Gammaproteobacteria; order HK1; family HK1; genus JAJDXW01. Next base: position 1,489,678 of record OZ243976.1, read on the forward strand.
CGAGGCGGCGAACGGCGATGGGCGGCCGGAGTACGGGGTGGGCGTGCGGATGACGGTGCGCTGGTAGGGAGCTCGACCGGGAACGCCTGCCATTCGGTGTGGGAGGACCGGCAGACGACGGCTGGCGGGTCCGGCGGACGGGACCCGTTCGACCCGGAGATGCGGTTGAGTTCCGAGCTCGGCTACACCGCGCCCGTGCCGACACGCCGCGGCACCCTCACCACCTGCGGTGCGTTCTCGTCCGACGACGGTGCGGCGCGGCAGTATCGCATCGGCAGGCGACTGGAGCTTGCCGACATCCTGTCGAGGACAAGCTGGTAGAGTGCTGCCTGCACCATCGGGACCGCGGAGGGCAGCTCCTCGAGGTTGATGAGCCAACGGCCGGGATCGTCCGAACGGTCGCCTTCAGCCTCGGCGACCTCTGGCCCTGGGAAGTCTCCCCGGTCCGTATCGGGGCAGGATACGGCCGCCTGCGGTCATGACTGACAGCGTACCGTTGCGGGCACGTGCTCGACGGCCTTGAAATTGCGGTGCGATTCGATGCGCATGGACTCGATGTTCATGGTTCGGGTCTCCTCGGCAGGTCGGCCCTCACCGGAGGCTGTCCGAACCGGCACCGGGACGGCGTTTGCCGGCCCCGGCGTTTCTCGAATCGTCATCGCCGATTCCGTTCCCGTTACGCCCCCATCCGTTCCGCGTCGTCGGCTATGCGCGCCCGGCGGGCGAGCCGTTCGCGGCCAACCCCTCGACGCGGCGGATCACCTCCTCACCCGTCTCGCAGTCGACCAGCCAGTCGCCCACCCGGGCGAGCCCGTCCACGGGCACCCGGCGCAACAACGGGCGGAGCCGTTCGGCGTCGTCGTCCCCGAAACGCCGCGCCGCCACCCGGCACAGTGCTCGCTGCTCACCATCGGCCCGTCCTTGTTCGATGCCCCGCTCGATGCCCTGCTCGATGCCCTGAGCGAGCAAGCCGGCCTTGTACCGGTCCACTTTCGCTTCCCATATCGTTGCCATGCGCCTCTCTCCTCCTGCCCTCTCCATCTCCTCGAACGGCGGGAACCTCTGCGGTCCCTGCGGCCTCTTGTCCATCAGCCGGCCCCACCACTCGCCCGCCCATGCGTGCAGCACCCGGCGCACCGGCTCTTCGCCCGCCCCCGGGCGCCGGGCCATCTCCTCGGACAGCCACTCCAGCAACTCCTCGGGCGTGTCCGCGTGCTGCAACCGCGCCCAAGCGCTGACCCGGTTCGCCTCCGGCCAGCCCCCGCCGCGCCACTCGGCCATGTCCACCAGATGGTACGCCTGCGACCGGAAGCGCGCCAACGCACGGCGCTCCCTGTCGGGTAGCGCTTCGGCATGGCCGGGCGTCGCCCACCCGGGCGGCGCCGAGCCTTGCGCGGTCCACGACTCGTTGCCGTTGTAGAGCACCACCGGCAGCACCGGGGGCAGCTCACCCTCGCGAGCCTCTACGCCGTTGTGCATCAGGCGTTCGAGCAGGGCGTCGGTGTAGCGGCGCATCCGCCCCTGCATGTGCGCGTCCACCGAGGACTGGAACTCCAGCAGCACGAACAGGTAACGCCGGGCGCCGTCGGCGAGCGTGCCATCGCGGAAGCACACCCGCCACACCATGTCGCCGCAGCGTGCGTGGAGGGTCTCGTCGACGAACTCCGGGGAGGCGTCGGACAGGGTGGAGAAGTCCAGGCTCTGGGCCCAGTCCGGGGCGGCGAAAGCGCGCAGCAGGTCCTCGACCACCGTCGCGAGGGAGAAGTAGCGTTTGAAGGCGGGGTCGTGGCGCACGCGCCGGCGCCCGTTCGTTCCGGAGGGTCGTTCGTGTGTCATGGGGCCATGGTCGGCCCGCGCGGTCGGTGTGTCTGTAGGCCGGGGGCGCGTCGTTCGTCGGAGAGGTGCTCGATTTCGCCGGAAGGGGGCTATTCCGTGGAGGGAGGCCACCCCGTGAGTGTCTCGCAGTGGATGCCGACGCAAAGGGCCGTGACCGGCGTGACCGTGACGCCCTCGGCGAGGAGGTCGGTCACCGTCGCCCGCACCTCCTATTGCGTCCCTGTCCGTACGTATCGGACAGCGCAACTCCTCGCGGTCCGCGTACTCGAGCCGTCGGCTCGAACTCCCGCGCCAAGTCTACGGCGTACGTCCGGTTCGGACCGGCTCGACCATCCGGCGCCGGTACCGCGGCGCCCATGGCAGTCTTGATCTCGGCATGATGGAGACCTCCTTCCCGAAGGATGCAGGTGTCCACCAAGGCGGACCGACTTCCCGGAGCCGAAACGGATCCGTCTCGATGTGTTGGCAACAACTGATAGGAAGCTCGACCGGGAACGCCTGCGAGGTCCGGGTCGGTCGCGCAACGTTCGGTCCCCGCCGGGGTGCCCTTCCCTCGAGGCGGAAGCGCTCGTCGCGACCGCACAGGGCCGCCGGCCCGGCGTCGGCCGCCGGAGCGGGTTCCGGTTATCGGTTCCCGACTCCGCACCTCCCGACGCCGCGGGCGCGCAGGCGACGGGGCAACCCCGGCCCTGAAGATCGCGGCCGGGGAGACGGTCGAAGCCGAGGTCGAGAGCATCAGCGCCGAAGAGGGGCAGGCCCTGCCGGGTGGCGCAAGGGCACGGTCCCCGGCGCGTTCCGGGCCGACCCAGCGCGCGCTGCGGCCGGGGATGTCTGTCCGGAAGCCCGCAGATCGCGGTTGCATCCGGTGCTCTGTCGTGCCGACCTTCGAGAGGTCAATCGCAGGGAATCAACGCGTTAGCATCCTCGTGACCCTCGGGTTGCGGAAGTCGGGCTCGCGCTCGGTAAATTTTTTTGGCCCTGTTGGCAGGATGCGTTTGGTGCTGTAACTTGGCATCGTCGTGTTGGTGAGAGGCAGGACATGCGCGCTGAATCCGTCGAGTCACAAGGTCACGCACTTGCCGTCGAGCCGTGCGGGGCCGGCGGGCCGGGTGCTGCCGGACGCCTTCGACTTCCGCATGACGCGACCGGCTCCCGGGCGTTGTCGCGGACAGGGCGGCGGCCCGCCATGTGGCTGCTGTTGCCTCTTGTCGCCCTGCTGTCGCTGCCGCCTGCGGTCGTGCAGGCGCAAGGCCCCTCCCTGCGGGTTCAGGACGCGAGCGTGGAGGAGGGCGACTCCGGGTTGTGGATCCTCGACGACGACGACTCGCCGAAGGTGACGCTGGTGTTGAACACGAACACGATCTCGGAGAACCGCGGCGCCGCCACGGTGACGGCGCGCCTGAGTGATCCCTCGCCAGAGGAGACGGAAGTGGATATTTCGCTTTCCGGATGGGAGGGCGACTGGACGCTGAGCGGGAGCCGGACGTTGTCGATCCCCGCGGGTTCGACGACAGGCTCGGATTTTTTGAGAATCACGGCGGAGAACAACAACATCTGGGTGCCCGACAAGAAGGTGACCGTGTCGGGCACGGCGCGAAACGATGCGGGCATCGTGAACCCCGACGACGTGACGCTGACGATCGAGGACGACGGCGACTTGTTGCTTCCGAGTATGGCTGTCCGCGACGCGCAGTTGACCGAGGGCGATTCGGGCGAGACGGGCATGGATTTCAGGGTGGAGCTGTCGCCGGCAACGACGCTTCCGGTGACGTTCAACGTCCGGACGTCCGAGATAGACGGTATCGCGGAGTCGGCGACATCCGGTCAGGACTACACGGCGGTGAACAAGAGTGTGACGATCGCGCCCGGAGAGACCCGCACGACGGTGTCGATTCCGATCATCGGCGACACCGTGCACGAGTTGGAGAACGAGTATTTCAGGTTGTTTGGGTCCATCGGGTCGGACGCGCCCGCGTATTTCAGGGACTACGTCGGGGAGGGAACGATTACCGACAACGACCGTCCGACGGTGACGCTGGCGCTGAGCGAGGACAGGATCCGGGAGGATGGCGGGGTGACCACGGTCACGGCGAGCCTCGACCGTCCGTCGGTCAAGAATACGTTCGTGCGGATTTCGGCGTCTGCGGTTTCGCCGGCGGTCAAGGGTGACTTCACGTTCGGCGGGAATCGTGGGTTGACGATTGCCGCGGGTGAGCTGTCGAGCACCCGCACGGTGACCCTCACGGCCGTGGACAACGCTGTGGACGTCCTGTTCGACAAGACGGTGACGGTGACGGGCAACGCGCGCAACGAACGCGGGATCGACCACCCGGAGGCGCTGACGCTGACGATCGTCGACGACGAGATTCCGGTCGTGACGATCGCGGCGGAGACGGAGGAGGTGATCGAGGAACGGGGCGCGGTTGCGTTCATCGCGACGCGGACGGAATACGATCTGTCGCGGAGCCTGACCGTCAATTTCCTTTCCAACGGGGGCCCGTCCCTCCCGTCGGGGACGATCACCTTCGCCGCCAATGAAACCACCGCCCGGCTGGGCGGCAGTCCGTGGGGCGATATCGACGCCGACGGCACGGTCACGATAACGCTGCAGGACGGCGACGGCTATGAGCTGGGCGCGCCGTCTTCGGCTTCCGTGACGGTGCGGGACATCACGCCGGTTGTGACGATCGCGGCGGAGACGGCGGAGGTCGTCGAGGAACAGGGCGCGGTTGCGTTCATCGTGACGCGCACGGAGCTGAATGTGGCGGAGAGCCTGACCGTCGGTTTCCTTTCCAACGGGGGCCCGTCCCTCCCGTCGGGGACGGTCACGTTCCCCGCCAACGAAACCACCGCCCGGCTGGGCGGCAGTCCGTGGGGCGATATCGACTTCGACAGCACGGTCACGATAACGCTGCAGGACGGCGACGGCTATCGGCTGGGCCGGCCGTCTTCGGCTTCCGTGACGGTGCGGGACGAGGATGTTCCGGTGGTGACGGTCGCGGCGGAGACGGAGTATGTCTACGAAGAAGGGGAGCCGGTTGCGTTCATCTTCACGCGGACAGAGGATGAGGATCTGCCGCGGAGCCTGACCGTCAATTACCGGGTCAAGCATATTACAGGTACGTTCTCCTCGTACGCGCTCACCTTCGCGGCCAACGAGTCCAGCGTGCGGATAGGCGGGGAGCCGGCGGGCAACGTCAACGCCGACGGCACGGTCCAGATAACGCTGCGGGACGGCGCCGGCTATCGGCTGGGCACGCCGTCTTCGGCGACGGTGACGGTGTGGGATTCCATTCCGACCGTCTCGGTCGCCGATGCGGATGCGGTGACGGAGGGCGAGACCGTCACGTTCACGCTGAGGCGCTCGGGCAACCTGGCGCAGCCGCTGGAGGCGGCCTACGAAGTCACCGCTACCGGGGACTTCGGGGCCGCGACGGGCGCGGGCGCGGCGACCTTCCCGGCGAACGACGCCGCGGTGCAGGTGTCGGTGGCCACGACGGACGACAGCGTCCACGAGGCGCACGGCTCGGTGACACTGGCGCTGACAGCGAATGCGGGCGTCTACAAGCTGAAAGCCCGGGCCGCATCGACGGCGGCTGTCCTGGACGACGACGATTCACCGGCGACCGGGGTCGTGACGATCAGGGGCGCGGCCAGGGAAGGCGGGACGCTGCGCGCGAACACGTCGGGCGTGGAAGACGCGGACGGCCTGGACAACGCAGCCTGGACCTACCAGTGGGTGCGGACGCCGTCGGGCGGCAGCGGTGCGGACATTTCCGGTGCGACCGGCGCGACCTATGTGCCGGTGTTCGCGGACGTGGGCGCGGCGCTCAAGGTGCGGGTGACGGTCACCGACGACGAGGGCCACGAGGCGACCTTTACGAGCGCGCCGACAGCGGCGGTGGTGGCGCTGCCGGTCATGACGGTCGCGGCGGAGACGGAGCAGGTCATCGAAGGCGGGGAGCCGGTTGCGTTCATCGTGACGCGGACAGGGGACCTGTCGCGGAGGCTGACCGTCAATGTCCAGGTCACGCCCGTCGGGGGGGATACGCCCACCACGTTGGCGGTCACCTTCCAGGCCAACCAGTCCACCCGGCGGCTGGGCAGCGGGAATCCGGCGGGTAACATTGACGCCGACGGCACGTCCATGCTGGTACTGCTGGACGGCGCCGGCTATCGGCTGGGCACGCCGTCTTCGGCGACGGTGACGGTGTGGGATAGCGATTTCGTTCCGACTGTCTCGGTCGCCGATGCGGATGCGGTGACGGAGGGCGGGACCGTCACGTTCACGCTGACGCGCTCGGGCAACCGGGTGCGGACGTTTACCGTGGCTTACGAGACGACGTCCTCCGGGGATTTCGGGGCCGCGACGGGCGCGGGCACGGCGACCTTCCCGGCGAACGACGCCGCGGTGCAGGTGTCGGTGGCCACGACGGACGACAGCGTCCACGAGGCGCACGGCTCGGTGACACTGACGCTGACCGCGGATGCGGACGCCTACGAGCTGGGGAGCCAGGCCGCATCGACGGCGGCTGTCCTGGACGACGACGATTCACCGGCGACGGGAGCCGTGACGATCGCGGGCGCGGCCGGGGAAGGCGAGACGCTGACGGCAGACACGTCGGGTGTGGAAGACGCGGACGGCCTGGACAACGCGGCCTGGACCTACCAGTGGGTGCGGACGCCGCCGGGCGGCAGCGGTGCGGACATTTCCGGCGCGACCTCGCAGACCTATATGCCGGTGTTCGCGGACGTGGGCGCGGCGCTCAGGGTGCGGGTGACGGTCACCGACGATGAGGGCCACGAGGCGACCTTGACGAGCGCGCCGACCCCGGCGGTGGCGGCGCTGCCGCTCGTGACGGTCGCGGCGGAGACGGAGCAGGTCATCGAAGAAGGGGAGGCGGTTGCGTTCATCTTCACGCGGACAGGGGATCTGTCGCGGAGCCTGACCGTCAATTACCGGGTCAGGCACATCGGGGGTACGTCCAGCTCGGGGGCGCTCACCTTCGCGGCCAACCAGTCCACCCGGCGGATAGGCGGGAGTCCGGCGGGCAACGTCGATGCCGACGGCACGGTCGTGATGACGCTGCTGGACGGCGACGGCTATCGGCCGGGCACGCCGTCTTCGGCGACGGTGACGGTGTGGGACAGCGATTTCGTTCCGACTGTCTCGGTCGCCGATGCGGATGCGGTGACGGAGGGCGGGACCGTCACGTTCACGCTGACGCGCTCGGGCAACCGGGTGCGGACGTTTGCCGTGGCTTACGAGACGACGTCCTCCGGGGATTTCGGGGCCGCGACGGGCGCGGGCACGGCGACCTTCCCGGCGAACGAAGCCGCGGTGCAGGTGTCGGTGGCCACGACGGACGACAGCGTCCACGAGGCGCACGGCTCGGTGACACTGACGCTGACCGCGGATGCGGACGCCTACAAGCTGGGGAGCCAGGCCGCATCGACGGCGGCGGTCCTGGACGACGACGATTCACCGGCGACCGGGGCCGTGACGATCGCGGGCACGGCCAGGGAAGGCGAGACGCTGACGGCGGACACGTCGGGCGTGCAAGACGCGGACGGCCTGGACAACGCGGCCTGGACCTACCAGTGGGTGCGGACACCGGCCGGCGGCAGCGGCGCGGACATTTCCGGTACGACCGGCGCGACCTATGTGCCGGTGTTCGCGGACGCGGGCGCGACGCTCAAGGTGCGGGTGACGGTCACCGACGACGAGGGCCACGAGGCCGGGTTCGAGAGCGCGCCGACCGCGGCGGTGGAGGCGCTGCCGCGGCCGGAGGTGACGGTAGCCTCGGGCGGCGCTGTGACGGAGGGCGAGGCCGTCACGTTCACGCTGACGCGCACGGGGGGGCACGGGGGCACCACGGGGACGCTGGATGTGGCCTACATGGTGACGGCCTCCGGCGCCTTCGGGGCCGCGGCGGGTGCGGACACGGCGACGATCCCGGCGAACGGCACCACGGCGCAGGTGAGCGTGGCCACGACGGGTGACGGCGCCCATGAGCAACACGGCTCGGTGACGCTGACGCTGACGCCGAACCCGGAAGCCTACGACCTGGGAGCCGAGGCTGCGGCGACGGCGGCGGTCCTCGACGACGACAACGCGGCCCCGACGGGCGCGGTGACGATTGACGACGCGACGCCGGTGGTGGGCGAGACGCTGACGGCGGACGCATCGAACCTGGATGACCCGGACGGTCTGGCGAACCGGAGCTTCACCTGGCAGTGGCTCAGGGTGTCGGGCGGGACGGAGACGGCGATCGCCGGGGCGACCTCGGCGAGCTACACGGTGGTTGCCGCGGATGTCGGGTCGGCGCTGAAGGTTCGCGTGGGCTTCACCGACGACGACGGCACCGCCGAGACGGTGGAGAGCGCGCCGACCTCGGCGGTCAGGGCGTACACGTTCGAGGTCACCGCGCCGACGGTCACGGAAGGCGGCGACGGCGTGACGCTACTCCAGTTTGCGGTGACCCGTTCCGATACGGCACGGCGGATGCAGCTCGGCTGGCGGCTGGCGGCGTCGAGCACGGCGCAGGCCGGGAAGGGGAGGGGGAGGGACATAGGCGGGCCGACGCAGGGCACGCTGAATTTCCCGCGGGGGTGGACCGTCAGCAGGTTCGTCGTCTTCCAGGTGATTGACGACTGGATCGACGAGTCCGACGAGACGGTGGTGATCGAGTTCTTTGCGGTGGCCGGCACGCCGGCGGGCGTCACCTTCCCGCCCACGGTGACCGGGACGATCCTGGACGACGACACCTCCACGGTCTGGATCGCGCCGTCGAGGAGCGTGGACGAGGGCGATGCGGGCGTGACGGAGCTGGCGTTCACCGTGTCCATGGACAACCCGTCGGACCGGGAGGTGACGGTTGCCTGGGATGTGAGCGGGACGGCGGAGGCCGGCACCGACTACACGGCGCCCGCGCCCGCCCTGGTTACGTTCCCGGCGCTTTCCTGGGCTTCGCAGCGGATCGTGTTCGGCGTCATCGGCGACACCGATGCCGAGCGGCACGAGACGGTGACGGTGGCGCTCCGTGACCCGACCGGCGGCGCGGTGCTGGGGACGTCGCAGGCCACGGCCGAGATCCGCAACGACGAGGAACTCGTGCTGGCGGTGGACCCGCCGGAGGCGGTCGAGGGCGATTCGCGATCGGATCGTGCGCGGCTCATCTTCGGGCTGACGCTGACCGATCTGGCGGATTCGGACGTCACGGTCGACTACCGCGTGGACACTGGCGCGGGCACGGCGACGGCCGGCAGGGATTTCAAGGACAAGTCCGGGACGGTGACGATCAAGAGCGGCCAGACCTTCGCGGCGGTCAGGCTGGGGATCCTGGAGGACACGGATTTCGAGCCCGACGAGACGGTGGTGGTGGTGTTCGAGAACCCCGAGGGCGCGCTGCTCGATCCCGGTTCGGCCAGGGTGACGGGCACGATCCTGAACGACGACCTCTCGCAGGTGACGTTGGCCGCGGCGGCCGGCGCGGTCGCGGAGGGCGAGGACGCGGTGTTCGTGCTGACGCGCACGGGCGATGCGTCGGCGCCGTTGACGGTGACGGTGGATGTGAGCGAGGCCGGCAGCGTGCTGGCCGGGACCGCGCCGACCTCGGCAACGTTCGGGGCGAACAAGACACGGACGCGGCTGCGGGTTGCGACTGCGGACGATGCGGTGGAAGAGGCCGACGGAAGTGTGACGGCGGTGCTGGTTGCGGGACCCGGCTACACGGTGGTCCCGGGCTCGGGTTCGGCTGCCGTCGCGGTGTTCGACAATGACGGGTTGTCCGCCGCTACGTTGGTGTCGATTGCGGCGGAGTCGGGCGCGGTCACGGAAGGCGGGGATGCGGTGTTCGTGCTGAGGCGCACGGGCGATGCGTCGGCGCCGCTGACGGTGACGGTGGATGTAAGCGAGGCCGGCAGCGTGCTCGCCGGGGCGGCGCCGGCGGCAGCGGTGTTCGGGGCGAACGAGACGGAGGCGCGGCTGCGGGTCGCGACCGAAGACGATGCGGTGGCCGAGGCCGACGGCCGCGTGACCGCGGCGGCGGTTGCGGGCGCCGGCTACACGGTCGCCCCGGGCGCGGGTTCGGCCGCTGTCGACGTGTTGGACAATGACGATCCGGCGGCCCCGGAAGAGCCGGCCCCGCTGTGGTCGACGACGATGACGGTGGTGGACTTCGGCAAGGCGGTGGGCGCCTCGGGTTCGGACCTGCCGGACCGCGGGTGGTCGGAGGGCGGCGTCGATTACCGGCTTGAGCGGCTCAAATGGTTCGGGCCGCCGAAGAATCTGGTGAGGGTGCGCTTCAGCCGCCGGCCGGCTGCGGCCGAGGGGTTGACGCTGCGGGCGGGGGCCTTGTCGCTGCCGCTGGCGGAGGGCGGCCCGGGGAAGGTTTTCCGCTGGGCGGTCGAGGGCGCTCCCTGGCCGGCGGGCGCGGAAGTGGAGCTTCGCCTGACGCGGACGGCGGCGGGCGATGACGGCGCCGCGGATCCGGGTATCTCGGTGGCGGACGCGCGCGTGAACGAGTCTTCGGGAGCGCCGCTTGCCTTCCGGGTGACCCTGGACGCGGCGCAGGCGTCGGCGGTGTCGGTGCGCTACGCGACCTCGGACGGCAGTGCGGCGGCGGGCGCGGACTATGTCGCGTCGTCGGGCGTGGTGCGTTTCGAGGCCGGCGAGACGGCGAAGACGGTGCACGTCGCGGTGCTGGAGGACTCGCACGACGAGGGCGAGGAGACGATGACGCTCACGCTGTCGAGCCCGTTCGGCGCGACGATCTCGGACGGTGTGGCGACGGGGACCATCGCCAACACCGACGCGATGCCTCGTGCGTGGCTCGGACGCTTCGGGCGCACGGTGGCCGGGCAGGTGCTCGACGCGGTGGAGGCGCGGATGACGGCGGCCCGCCGGCCGGGGATGGAGGTCTCGGTTGCCGGCCGGCGTGTCGGGGCGGCCGGGGCGCTCGACGAGGCGGCGTTCCGTGACGGCGCGCTCGCGGGCGAGGGTCTGGCGGGCTGGCTCGCGGGCGAGACCGATCCGGAGGAGCGCACGGTGAGCGACCGCGCGCTGCTGACCGGGACGTCGTTCGCGCTGACGGAGGGGACGGCGGAGAGCGGCTTCGTGTCGCTGTGGGGCCGGGGCGCGGTGACGGACTTCGACGGCCGGGACGGCGCGCTCTCGGTGGACGGCGAGGTGGCGACGGGGCTGCTGGGGGCCGACTGGGCGCGGGCCGACCGGGCGGTCGGTCTGATCGTGGGTCACAGCCGGGGCAAGGGCAGCTACCGCGGCCAGGGCGCCGGCACGGTCTCGTCGTCATTGACCGGCCTGTATCCCTGGGGCCGGCACGATCTGAACGACCGGGTGACGGTGTGGGGGGTTGCGGGCTATGGCGAGGGGACGCTGACGCTCGAGCCCGAGGACGGGGCCCGGATCGAGACGGACCTGGACCTCGCGATGGCGGCGGCGGGGCTGCGCGGCGTGCTCGTGGAGGCGCCGGCGGAAGGCGGCTTCGAGCTGGCGGCGAAGACGGACGGGCTGTTCGTGCGCAGCGCATCGGACGGCGCGCAGGGCAGTGACGGCGGGCTGCTGGAGGCGGCCGATGCCGAGGTGACGCGGCTGCGGCTGGGTCTGGAGGGCGCGCATGCGTTCCACGCGGCGGGGGGCGGGGGGACGCTGACGCCCTCGTTCGGGCTCGGGGTGCGCCATGACGGAGGCGACGCGGAGACCGGGTTCGGCGTGGATGTGGGCGCCGGCCTTGCCTATGCCGACCCGTCCTCGGGGTTGACGGCGGACCTCCGGGGTCGCGGGCTTCTCGCCCATGAGGCGTCGGGCTTCCGGGAGGTCGGCTTCTCGGGCTCGCTCGCCTTTGACCCGTCCCCGTCCTCGGACCGGGGCCTGAGCCTGAGCCTCAGCCAGACCGTGGGAGCGTCGGCGACCGGCGGTGTGGACGCGCTCTACGGTCGCGACACCATGGCGGGGCTCGGTGGGGCCGACGACGACGCGGGGCCGGCGGATCTGCTCGGGCGTCGTCGCCTGGAGGCTCGGGCCGGCTACGGGGTTGCCACGTTCGGGGGGCGCTTCACGGGGACGCCGGAGCTTGGCTTCGGGGTGTCGGAGAGTGGCCGCGACTACCGCCTCGGGTGGCGTCTGACGCCTGCGGGCGGCAACGCCGGCTCGTTCGAGCTCCACCTGGAGGCGACGCGGCGCGAGGCGGCGACCGACGACGGGTCCGAGCACGGGGTGGGCGTGCGGGCGACGATACGCTGGTAGGGAGCTCGACCGGCCGGTTTCGCGGACCCCCCTTACGGGGGCGGAAATCGCTACTGGTTTACCATTGGCACCAGTTTTGTGCCGCAATAAACATCGATCGTGGCGAGACCCCGAGGACGAACCAAAATCGCGCGGCTGACCGTCAATCTCGACGACCGCGCGTACTCGGCCTTGCGCGTTGTTGCTGGCCGCGAGGACATGCCGATCTCCCAAGTCGCCCGACGGTCTATCGTCGATTTTCTCGCCCGCGAAGAGCCGTCGTACAGCCAGCCGAGCCTGCCACTGGCCTGGTCTCCCGGTACCCGGGAGCCGGTTCGGTGAGCCGCGGCGGGGGCGCAGAGCTTTCCGCGGTCCCGTCCCTCACCGAGATCGATTGGGATTTTCCGGAGCGCGTAGCCCACCGCGGCATCGAAGGCATCCATCCCTATCCGGCCAAGTTCATCGCCCGGCTCCCGCGGGCGCTACTGGACGCACTGCTGATCCCGCCCGGCACGGCGGTACTCGATCCCTTCTGCGGCGGCGGCACCACCTTGGCGGAATGCCAGCGCAGGGGATTGCCGTCCGTGGGTATCGATCTCAATCCCATCGCTTGTCTGATGGCACGGGTGAAGACCGCCCCCCGTCCCGATGGCCTCAAGGAAACTGCGACTACCGTTGTCGATCGCGCCCGACGAGGTTCGACAGTCGCGATCCCGCCGATCCCCAATCTCGACCACTGGTTCGATCGTTCCGTCCAACATGCGCTCGCCGCGCTCGCCGGAGCCGTCGACAGGGCGCCGGCTGCATCTCGCGACGCGTTGCGCTTGGCGCTGTCGAGCATCGTCGTTCGGGTTTCAAGACAAGAGAGTGACACGCGCTACGCGGCGATCCGGCATCCGTTCGGGCGGGCGCGTTCTCGATCCTTTCTGCGGCAGCGGTACTACGCTGGTCGAGTGCGCCCATGCAGGAGCATTGGGCTACGGCTTCGACCTCAACCCCTTTGCGGTGTTCCTGGCCAACGCGAAACTCCACGCTCTGGTCACGCCCGTCGCAGAACTGCGGGCCGCGCAGCAACGACTTTCGCCTTTCCTGGCGCTCGGCAGCGGGTGTGCCGTTTCCGGTGGCGATTCGCGCCTCCGATACCTCCAGTCGTGGTTCACTCCCGAGGTCCTTGACGTCGTCGAGACGATCCGTACCGGCATCGAAGATGCTGCCGGTCCGGATGCGCCCGTCTTTCTCGCGCTTGCGAGCGACCTTCTCCGCGACTATTCGCTGCAGGATCCCCGGGACTTGCGCATTCGACGGCGGAGGACGCCACTTCCGGACATGCCGCTTTCCGAGGCATTCACGGCGGCCTGCGCCCGATTCTTCGAACGTCTGGAAGCCGCGCAGGCCGTTCTCGGCACCGCTCTTCCGCGTGGCAGCGCCGAGCGGCGGGATACGGCCACCCTCTCGCCGGGTGCGGCTCCGTTCGACGCCGCCATCACCAGCCCGCCTTACGCGATGGCGCTACCGTATATCGACACCCAGCGGCTTTCTCTCATATGGCTCGGCCTGCTCGAGCCCTCGGACGTTCCACGCCTGGAGTCGGAGCTGATCGGCAGCCGCGAATTCCGGGGGGATGCACGCCGCAAGATGACGGTTGCCCTCGAGGAGAACACTGAACGCTTGCCGGAAGCGGAAGCCGCCTTCTGCCTTCGGTTGCAAGATTCCTTGGCAGGGCGCGACGGTTTCCGCCGGCAGGCCGTGCCGGCCTTGCTCTACCGCTATCTCACGTCCATGCGAGACAGCTTCCGGGCCGTCCGCCAAGTCATGCAGCCCGATGCGCCATTCGCGCTCATAGTGGGCCACAACCATACGGTGCTCGGCGGGGTTCGGTACGATATCGACACGCCGGCTCATCTGGCCGCTCTCGCCGTCGATGCCGGTTGGACCGTGGAAGAACTCGTGCCGCTCCAGACCTACCGCCGTTACGGTTACCACGTCGGCAACGCCGTCCGTGCCGAAACACTCGTCATTCTGCGCAACACGTGAACGAGATTGCGGTCCATCCGAACGTCTACTCGACCGGCCGCAGCAGAGGGCTGGTTCCGCTCCTCGAACGCGTATGGATACGGGAACAGGAGGCAGGCGAAGGCACCTTCTACGTGTTCTCCGGTTTCGCGAACTGCAACGGGGGTGTGCGGTTCTTCCCGGTCTTTCGTCGACATGTCGAACAGGGCGGGAGAGTGATCGCGGTGTTCGCCGGAAGCACCAGACAGAACCTCACCAGCCGGCAGGTGGTGCGGGCGATGCTGGAATGCGGCGCTGACGTCCATGTCGTCAACCGCAAGCGGCTTGTGCACATGAAGAGCTATGGATCCCGAACACGCGACGGTGACATGGTGGTCGTTTCCAGCGGCAACTTCACCGGGCCGGGTATGGCCCGGAATGTCGAGATGTCGGTCCTGCTCGATCGTTCCACCACCCGAGAGATGGGCTTCTCGTGGGAGAGCCTCGTATCGCATCTGCTTTCACAAAGCTGGCAGCTATATCGGCCGGCCGTCGATGACGTTTCCGCACCCGTATGGCAACTGCTCTACGACGAGGAAGCGTCCACCATCGTTCTCGATGCAACGGACGAAGTTACGATGATCCTTGTCCTCGGATACGCCGACACAGTGCGCATCAATGCATCGCCCGGTACGGTGCGGGCGCGGGGGACGCAGTATTTCCGGCTCAGCCGGGATTGCTACGATTTCTTTCCTGCGCTCACCATTCCCAACACGCGCGGCGTGAAGAAAACCTTTTCATGCCTTGTCCGGATGAACTTCGTGGATCTGGGCCGGGAAGAGGAGGTCCGGGTGACCTTCGAGGCGGAGAACAATCTGGATTTTCGACTCGGCACTGGAGCGCTACGGGGCACGGGGTCGGCTCGACCCGAGGATGTCGCGGCGATTTCCCGCATCGGCGAGAGCAGCTACGAACTGAGAATCTTCCGCCGCGATACGCCGATGGCGAGGCGGCCGGCTTCCCATGCCGTGAATTTCGTCGGGAACCGGGGCAAGCGGTACGGCTTCGTTTCGAACGAGGTATTCTGCAACGCCACAGGCATACGGCTCGGCAGGCAATAGAGGGCAGAATCGGACCGGGCGATGGATCCCGGAGCTCGAGCATGAAAAAGGGCCGTTGCGTGCGCGACGGCCCTCGGTGGTGCGGCGACTTTCGGCATCTTTACCGCCCCGGCCCCGATGCGGATCGGCACCCTGCACGTCGGGTTTCGCGACGGGCTGCCGCGCGAGCTCGCGAACAAGGCCCGTTACGGGGTCGGCGGCCGCATCGTGCCCGGTGTCGGCACCATCGCCCTGAACCACGCTCTGCTCGATCTCGACGGGACCGGCGCCGTGGCCGGTGTTGTCGCCCTGGCGATGATCGGGACGGACCGCAGGGACCCGCCGCCCAGGGCTGGAGGCCGTGAAGGCCGTGAAGGTCGGGGGACGGGGGCCTCAAGCGTCTGCGCGCGGGGGGACGCGGGCGAGCAGTTCCGCGCCGTCGGCGCAGTCGATGATCAGGACGCCAATGTCCCGAAGCGCCTCGGCGTCCGACGTCGACTCCAGGCGGCGTGCCAGCTCCTCGCCCACCGCGGCGCCGAACTTGCGCGCCGCCTGCTCACGCAGCAACGACCGTTCCTGGGCCAAGCCGCGCTCCACGCCCTGCGCCAAGCCGCGCTCCATGCCCTGCTCCAGGCCGCGTTCCATGCCTTGCGCGATGCCCTGGCGCAGCCACTCGGCCTCCCACTCTTTCACCCTCAGATGCAGCGTCGTCATTTCGTCCTCCTCGAACAGCCCAAGTCCGATGCTCTCGATCTCCTCGCTGTTGGCGGACGGAAACAGCCGCGGCATCGTCGCCGCCAGCCACGCCACCACCGAGGCGCCGAATTCGTGCCGCACGTCCCGGTCGGTGAGCACCTGCGGCAGCCAGTCCGCCATCGCCTGCATCCGCGCCGCTGCCTGCGCCGGGGAGGTCGTGCCCTCGACGCCGAGCACCGCCAGCGCCGGGTTGCGTTCGGTCGAATCGTCAGCCGCCGCCCGCCGCGAGTCAAGCAACCGGTAGGGGGCGACGACCGTCAGCAGCGGCGCGCCGTCGGGCGAGAGTGGCACGGCGCCGGCGGCGCCCGCCGCCGACCACGGCTTCGACCCGGAGTAGACCACCACGGCGAGCGTGCGCAGCCCGCCGTCGCAGTCGAGCCGGCCCTGACGCCGCAGATGCTCGCGCAGCAGGCTGGTGTAGGCGAGCGTGCGCGCCGCCATGTCGGGGTCCACCGTGGACTGGAACTCGAGCAGCAGCACGAGGGTGCGCGCGCCGCCCTCGGCGTAGCGGATGCGCCAGACCGCGTCGGCGTAGCGCTGAGCGCCGGTGCGCGGGTCGGCGCCGCCGGTCGGGTGGGCGCCGGTGTGCGGGCCGGTGTCGCCCGTCGGGCGGGTCCAGTTGGCGGCGAGCTGCTCCATGGCGGTGAAGTCCAGCCGGCGGGCGAGTTCGGGGGCGACGGCGCGCAGCAGGTGCTCGACCATGGCGGGCAGTGCGAACAGGCGTTTCCAGGCGGCATCGATCTCCATGGGGAGGCACGGTATCGGCCCCGTGCACGGGTACAAAAGCGGAGATCCGCCCTCGGAACGTAGGAGATCACCTCGACTACGTGTAGGAGATCGTGCCGGGAACGTCGGGATTTCGGGGACTGGTCATCCTGCTTTACGACCTCCGGCCGTTGCGGTGCCGCTGCGTCGCCTGGCTCGCACCTGCAAGAGCGCTGTCCGTGCCCGGATTGGAGCCGCGGACGATCCGTAAATGATGATTCGGGGGATTCTGGTCGGTCCCGGATTTCGCATCGGGAACAGCGCGTCCCGGCGGCTCCAAGGGTCGCTGCCCCCCTCGTCCATCGGCGCACGATGCGCCGGGACCCGGTGCAGGCGCTTGTCCGCCCGCGCGCCGAGCCCCTCGTCCTCGCAGCGCTCGATGTAGCGCCGGAAGGTGCGCTCGCACCTCCCCGGCCTCCGGTGCGCCTCGGGGGTCTCGGCCCCGGCCCGGGCCCGGCGCACCGGACCTGCTCGCACCCCCCGGCAGCCGGGCCGCCTCCTCGTGCGCGGGCCGCCGCACCTGCCGGACGCCGCGGGTCTCTTCGTACCTCGTCCGGCGAATCACCTCCGGTACTCGTATCCGGGCCATGGGGCGCCTGCTCGGTCCCCATCCAACCGGACAATTGATGTGCTACTACACCGGACAGACTATTTGCTCCTAACACCCTGACGAGCGCAGAGACGGCGCCGGTCGGGAGCTCCATAGTCTGGGTGACTTCGGAGGGCGATGTCACGGAGGGCGACCCTGCCGTGTGGACTTTGAGGCGCACGGGCTCCGCGACGGGAATGCTGCGCGTGAAAATCGGAATCCTCCCCTCCGGGGGGGACTTCCTCGTCACCGAGGACGGGATGACCTTCCCGCTAGACATGACAACCGAGGACGAGACGACCTTCCCGGCGGGCAGTTCCACGACGCAGGTGAGCCTGTCCACGGTGGATGACAGCACCCACGAGGCGGACGGCACGGTGACGCTGACGGTGCTTGATGATCATTTCAAAGACGGCTCCTACTCCACGGGAGACGCAGAAGACGGGCAACCTGAATTTGCGACGCTGAAGATCCGGAACAACGACAACGCGCCGCCGACGGGCGTGCCGACCATCGACAACACGACGCCCATGGCGGGCGACACGCTGACGGCGAACGCCTCGGGCATCTCCGACCAGGACGGGCTGACGGTGACGGACGCGACCTTCACCTGGCAGTGGATCCGGGTGGCATCGGACAACACCGAGACGCCGATCACCGGGGCGACCGCGGCTGCCTACACGGTGGGTGCCGGTGACGTGGGCGCAACGCTGAAGGTGAAGGCGACCTTCACCGACGACGACGGGACCGAAGAGACCGTCGAGAGCGCAGAGACGTCGGCGGTCCAGGCGGCGTCGGTGACGCTGCCGACGGTGACGGTGACGCGGGTGCCGACCCCGGTGCGGGTGGAGGAAGGCGAGGGCGCGCAGTTCACGGTGACGCGCACGGTGGTGACGACGGGCGCGCTGACGGTCGCCTACCGCGTGTCGGAGAGCGGCGACATGGTGGCGCCGAGCGATGAGGGCGCGCAGAAGACCGTTGATTTCGCGGACGGCGACACCCAGCAGACGGTGACCGTGCCGACGGTGGAGGACAGTGTCCACGAGGCGGACAGCACGGTGACGGTGATGCTGACCGCGGACACGGGCGCCGATCCCACCTACCTGCTCGGCGAGCCGTCGACGGCGACGGCGGAGGTGGAAGACGACGACAACGCGGCGCCGACCGGCACGCCGACGATCGACGACACGACACCCGTGGTCGGCGAGACGCTGATGGCGGATGCGTCGAACCTGGATGACCCGGACGGTCTGACGGACCGGAGCAGCTTCACCTGGCAGTGGCTCCGGGTGGCGTCGGGCGGCGGGACGCCGACGGAGATCACCGGGGCGACCACGGCGACCTACACGGTGGCCGCCGGGGACGTGGGGGCGACGCTGAAGGTCCGCGCCGGCTTCACGGACGACGACGGCACCGGCGAGACGGTCGAGAGCGCAGAGACGGCGACGGTCACCGAGTACACGATCACGGCCGCCTCGCCGACGGTCACGGAAGGCGACGACGCTGGCTTCACGTCTCTCCAGTTCGCGCTGACACGGTCCGATACGGGGCAGAGCGTGGAGCTCGGCTGGCGGGTAGCCGCGGAAAGCACGGCGCAGGTGAGCGTGCCCACGACGGGCGACAGCGCCCACGAGGCGCACGGCTCGGTGACGCTGACGCTGACGCTGACGCCGGACACGGGCGCCGACCCCGCCTACCTGCTCGGCGACCCGGCGACGGCGACGGCGGCGGTTCGGGACGACGACGACTCGCCGGCGACCGGCTCGGTCACGGTCACGACGGCGACCACGTTCACCGAGGGCGAGACGCTGACCGCGGACACGTCGGGCCTCACCGACGGTGACGGTCTGGACAACGCTTCCTACGCCTACCAGTGGGTCCGGACACCGTCCGGCGGCGGCGACGCGGACATTTCCGGTGAGACCTCGCAGACCTACGTGCCGGTCTTCGCGGACGCGGGCGCGACACTGAAGGTCCGGGTGACGGTCACCGACGACGAGGGCCACCAGGCGACCTTCACGAGCGCCCCGACCTCGGCGGTGGCGGCGCTGCCGCGGCCCTCGGTGACGGTGGTTTCGGCCGGCGACATCACGGAGGGCAGCCCCGCGGTGTTCACGCTGACGCGCACGGGCGACTTGGCGCAGACGCTGGACGTGGCCTACGCGGTGACGGCCTCCGGTGACTTCGGCGCCGCGACGGGCGCGAGCACGGCGACCTTCCTGGCGAACAACGCCACGGTGCAGGTGAGCGTAGACACGACGGACGACAGCACCCACGAGACGAACGGCTCGGCGACGGTGACGCTGACGGCGGACACGGGCGCCGATCCCGCCTACCTGCTCGGCGACCCGGCGACGGCGACGGCGGCGGTGGAAGACGACGACGACTCGCCAGCGACGGGTTCGGTGACGATCACGGGCACGCCGACGGAAGGCGAGACGCTGACGGCGGACACGTCGGGCCTCACCGACGCGGACGGTCTGGACAAAGCGGCCTACGTCTACCAGTGGGTGCGGACGCCGTCGGGCGGAAGTGACGCGGACATCTCCGGTGAGACCGGCGCGACCTACACCCCGGTGTTCGCGGACGTGGGCGCAACGCTGAAGGTCAAGGTGACGGTCACCGACAACGAGGGCCACGAGGCGATGTTCGAGAGCACCCCGACCTCGGCGGTCGAGGCGGCGGCGCCGACGCTGCCCGAAGTGTCCATTATGCAGGGGGACGGCGGCAGTCCCATCACCGAGGGAGGAAGAGCGACTTTCACGTTGACCATATCGAAGCCACCCACGGCTTTGTTGTTTGTCAATATCAGAATAATGGAAACAGGCGACATGATGACGGAGAACAATTTGGGAGAGACAGTTACAACGTTTGGCCCCAACCAGAAAACCACAACTCTGTCTTACCCGACGGTAGATGATGCCGCGGACGAGCCGAACAGCACGGTAACCGTGGAGGTCCTTGAACGTGAAAACGGCAACTACATGCCGGGCACGCCCTCCATGGCCAGTGTCGTGGTGCAAGACGATGACGGGCCCGCGACGCCGACGCTCCCGGAGCTCTCGATCGCCGGCGCGAGCGTGGGCGAAGGCGATTCGGGCAGCACGACGCTGGACTTCACGGTGACGCTGGACAGCGCGGCGACGGCAACCGTGACCGTGGAGTGGGCGACGTCCGACGGTACCGCGACCGCCGGGGCGGACTACACGGCGGGGAATGGAACCCTGACGTTCAACTCGGAGGGCGGGTGGACGCTGACGCCCTCGTTCGGGCTCGGGGTGCGCCATGACGGAGGCGACGCGGAGACCGGATTCGGTGTGGACGTGGGCGCGGGTGTTGCCTATGCCGATCCGTCCTCGGGGGTGACGGTGGACCTGCGGGGTCGCGGGCTTCTCGCCCATGAGGCGTCGGGCTTCCGGGAGGCCGGCTTCTCGGGCTCGCTCGCCTTCGACCCGTCCCCGTCCTCGGATCGGGGCCTGAGCGTGACCCTCGGTCAGACCCTGGGTGCGTCGGCGACCGGCGGAGTGGAGGCGCTCTACGGGCGCGACACCATGGCGGGGCTTGGCGGGGCCGACGCCGGCGCGGGGGCGGTCGATTCTCAGGGGCGTCGTCGCCTGGAGGCTCGGGTCGGCTACGGGGTTGCCACGTTCGGCGGGCGCTTCACGGGGACGCCGGAGCTTGGCTTCGGGGTGTCGGAGAGCGGCCGCGACTACCGCCTCGGGTGGCGTCTGACGCCTGCGGGCGGGAACACTGCGGGCGCCAACGCCGGCTCGTTCGAGCTCCACCTGGAGGCGACGCGGCGCGAGGCTGCGACCGGCGATGGGCGGCCGGAGTACGGGGTGGGCGTGCGGGCGACGGTGCGCTGGTAGGAAGCTCGACCGGGACGTCTGCCATCCGCGGGACCGGACGGCGTCCGGACGTTTTCACGCGGTCGCCCCGGGCCGTCGATCACCTGTTTCGGCACCTTTACCGCCCCGGCCCCGATGCGGATCGGCACCCTGCACGTCGGGTTTCGCGACGGGCTGCCGCGCGAGCTCGCGAACAAGGCCCGTTACGGGGTCGGCGGCCGCATCGTGCCCGGTGTCGGCACCATCGCCCTGAACCACGCTCTGCTCGATCTCGGCGGGACCGGCGCCGTGGCCGGTGTTGTCGCCCTGGCGATGATCGGGACGGACCGCAGGGACCCGCCGCCCAGGGCTGGAGGCCGTGAAGGTCGTGAAGGTCGGGGGACGGGGGACGGGGGCCTCAAGCGTCTGCGCGCGGGGGGACGCGGGCGAGCAGTTCCGCGCCGTCGGCGCAGTCGATGATCAGGACGCCGATGTCCCGAAGCGCCTCGGCGTCCGACGTCGACTCCAGGCGGCGTGCCAGCTCCTCGCCCACCGCGGCGCCGAACTTGCGCGCCGCCTGCTCACGCAGCAACGACCGTTCCTGGGCCAAGCCGCGCTCCACGCCCTGCGCCAGACCGCGCTCCACGCCCTGCGCCAAGCCGCGTTCCATGCCCTGCTCCAGGCCGCGCTCCATGCCTTGCGCGATGCCCTGGCGCAGCCACTCGGCCTCCCACTCTTTCACCCTCAGATGCAGCGTCGTCATTTCGTCCTCCTCGAACAGCCCAAGTCCGATGCTCTCGATCTCCTCGCTGTCGGCGGACGGAAACAGCCGCGGCATCGTCGCCGCCAGCCACGCCACCACCGAGGCGCCGAATTCGTGCCGCACGTCCTGGTCGGTGAGCACCTGCGGCAGCCAGTCCGCCATCGCCTGCATCCGCGCCGCCGCCTGCGCCGGGGAGGTCGTGCCCTCGACGCCGAGCACCGCCAGCGCCGGGTTGCGTTCGGTCGAATCGTCAGCCGCCGCCCGCCGCGAGTCAAGCAACCGGTAGGGGGCGATGACCGTCAGCAGCGGCGCGCCGTCGGGCGAGAGCGGCACGGCGCCGGCGGCGCCCGCCGCCGACCACGGCTTCGACCCGGAGTAGACCACCACGGCCAGCGTGCGCAGCCCGCCGTCGTGGTCGAGCCGGCCCTGACGCCGCAGATGCTCGCGCAGCAGGCTGGTGTAGGCGAGCGTGCGCGCCGCCATGTCGGGGTCCACCGTGGACTGGAACTCGAGCAGCAGCACGAGGGTGCGCGCGCCGCCCTCGGCGTAGCGGATGCGCCAGACCGCGTCGGCGTAGCGCTGGGCGCCGGTGCGCGGGTCGGCGCCGCCGGTCGGGCGGGTGCTGGTGCGCGGGTCGGCGCCACCGGTCGGGTGGGCGCCGGTGTGCGGGCCGGTGTCGCCCGTCGGGCGGGTCCAGTTGGCGGCGAGCTGCTCCATGGCGGTGAAGTCCAGCCGGCGGGCGAGTTCGGGGGCGACGGCGCGCAGCAGGTGCTCGACCATGGCGGGCAGTGCGAACAGGCGTTTCCAGGCGGCATCGATCTCCATGGGGAGGCACGGTATCGGCCCCGTGCACGGGTACAAAAGCGGAGATCCGCCCTCGGAACGTAGGAGATCACCTCGACTACGTGTAGGAGATCGTGCCGGGAACGTCGGGATTTCGGGGACTGGTCATCCTGCTTTACGACCTCCGGCCGTTGCGGTGCCGCTGCGTCGCCTGGTTCGCCCTGCAAGAGCGCCGTCCGTGCCCGACGCCCCCTGCCTCCTGTTCCGCGGGGAGTTCAGTCGTCGAAGCCGACCCGCGCCCCCTCCGATACCGCATAGCGCGACTCGAGGTTCCGCACCGCCTCGAGGCCCATCAGCTCGAAGAAGTCCCGGAAGCTCGCCATCTCGGCGCCGCTCGCCTCGATTCCGCCCGTCTCCCGCAGTTCGGCGAGGGTGCGCCGGATGGCCGGGATCGCGGCGGAGAGCGAGAGCCCCGGATAGATGACGACCCCGAAGCCGAGCGCCTCGATCTCGCTCGCGGGCAGCACTGGCGTCTTGCCGCTCATCGCCATGTTGTAGAGGGCGGGGCGGGAGAACGTCCCGGGGATCGTCGCGACCTCATCCATCGTGGTCGGCGCCTCCACGAAGAGGACGTCCGCTCCCGCCTCCTCGTAGGCCCGTGCGCGGTCGAGCGCGGCATCGAACCCTTCGACGGCGATGGCGTCCGTCCGCGCGATGACGGTGAAGTCGGGATCGGACCTCGCGTCGACCGCGGCCCGGACCTTCGCGCACATCTCCTCCACCGGGATGAGGGTCTTGCCCGCGAGATGCCCGCAGCGCTTCGGCCAGCTCTGGTCCTCCACGTGTACCCCGGCGACCCCTGCCCGCTCGTAGCACCGGATGGTGCGGCGCACGTTGATGGGGCCCCCGTAGCCGGTATCCGCGTCGGCGATGAGGGGCAGGCCGGCCGCGTCCGCGATCCGGCCCGCGTTGTCGGCCATCTCGGTGACCCCGAGAAGTCCCACGTCGGGCATGCCGAGCCGGCTCGCGGTCGTGCCCGCCCCCGTCATGTAGAGCGCGTCGAAGCCCTGCTCGGCGACGAGCCGCGCGCCCACGCACTCGGCGACCCCGGGGGCGACAAGGAGCTCCGGAGCTTCGAGGAGGCGGCGAAGTCGTGTGGTCATTCGTTCCATGTCGGGTCTCCCGTCCCCGTGCGGGGGATTCGGTGCGTGATCATAGCCCGAAAAAATCAACGACTTTTGTCGCGAGGGCGCCAAGATGCCCCACGATCTCATGGAGGAACGGGCCGCACGGACCGAAAGAGCGCGTGCGCGCGGCTGAAGGCGTAGTCGAACTACGTCGAAGCGGCGTGAGGGAGTACGGCCCGCTACCGCGGACGGATTGGCGGCCGCAGCAGGAAGTCGGTGATTTTTTCGGGATAGGCCACCTGCCGGGTGGGCGGCGGCCGGCGCGACGCCGCGACCGGTCGGTCATCCGGCGCGGGCGGCGGCGGACGGCGTTCCGGCGCGGAGTCGGAGCGCGAGGTAGGCGGCTTCCGCCCCGTAGCCCGCGAACCAGGCGACGAGTCCGAGCAGCGCGCCGTCGAGGTCGCCCGCCGCGAACGCGAGGGTGCCGATCGCGGCGGCGACGACGAGCCGTCCCGCTCCGGTGAGGGCGAGGCTCCCGGTGCGGCGCGCACCGGCGAGGAAGCCCCGGAGGAGGGCGGAGAAGCCCCACGCGGCGGCCATCACGAAGGCGAAGCGCATGGCCGGCGCGCACGCCGCCTCGAGCTCCGCCGAAAGCCCCATGAGCCGCCCCAGCACGACGTGGCCGACCGGGGTGTCGAAGAGACCGATCGCGACGACCGCGAACACCGCGACGACCTGCACCGCGAAGCGCCGGAGCACCGCTCGATCGGCCGCCGTTCGCGCGAGGGTCTGCGCGGTGTGCAGGAGGTTTCGCATCGGGCTCATCATCAGGCTGGTGAGACCGTGCACGACCCCGAAGGCGGCGAGGGCGAGGTCGGGGTCGAGGAGGCGCCCGAGGAAGATGCTGATGACGAACACGGTGCCCATCTCGGCCGACGAGTTGAGCATGAGCGGCCAGGCGAAGCGCCACAGCTCGCCGAGGCGGGGGGCGGGGCCCGCGGCGGCCGGCAACGCCCGGAAGTAGCGAGCCGCGAAGAGACCCGAGACGAGCGCCTCCACCGCCATGCAGGTGACGAGCGCGGCGGCTCCCGCCGCCGCCCCCGAGGAGACGAAGCGGGGAAGCAGCACGAGGGAGCCGCCGAGGGATGCGAGCCGGGCGAGGGTGCTCCACGAGATGAGCATGGTGCGCCGGTTGATCATGAGCACGCCGAACGTGAACGCGCGGGCGACGAGGAACGGAGCGCTCAGGGAGAAGACGAAGGTCGCGAGCTTTGCCTCCCGCACCGCCGCGGGGCTCGCTCCGAACAGGCCGCCGTAGAGCCAGTCCCCGGCCGCGGTGAACGCCACCGCGAGAGCGAGGGTCACCGGGCCGGCGGTAATGAGGCAGAAGAAGCGGAGCAGGGGGAGGATGCAGCGACGGTCCCGCAGCCAGGAGATGGTCACCAGGTACGAGACCTCGGTCGCGCTCGCGCAGGCGTAGTAGGCGGTGAACGCGACGTTGAAGCCGGCGAGGCTCGTGGTCGCGTGCGGAAGGCGGGCGAGGAAGGCGTGGATGACCGATTTCGAGATCGCGTTGAGCTCGGTCATGAAGATGAGGGGAAGGAAAAACCGCCACGCCACGCGGGCGGTGATCGACGCCGGGCCGGAGACGGACGGACTCCGGCCGGCTCGGGCGGCTCGGGCGGCGCGGAGCGCGGGAGAGGGAGGAGGGGGCGAGGGAGGGGGCAAGGGCGCTGGGGAGGGCGCTGGCGAAGGCGCAGGCTTCCGTGACGCGCGCGGCGCGGACGGGGAGGACGGGGAGGGCGGCGGAGGCGGCCCGGGCGCCTCTTCCGGTTCCGGAGCGCCCTCCGGGGCGCGTTCCCGGGACACCGGGCCGCCTCGGGGTAGCCGGGGGGGCGCCCGGCCCCGCTCGGGCGCCCCGGCTCTATTCGATGGGGATCATCACGTTCTTGCGGAACGCCGGGCGCTCGGTGAGGCGCTGATACCAGGCCTCCAGGTTCGGCATCGACGGGCGCTCGTCGACCAGGTTGAACCAGCGGTGCGCCTGCGGCCCGATGGGGATGTCGCCCATCGTGAAGCTGTCGCCGACGACATACGGGCGTCCTTCGAGGTGGCGGTCGAGGATTCCCCAGAGTTCATAGCCGCGCTCGATGCCCGCGTTGATCTTGTCGTAGTCGCGCTCTGCCTCCGGGGTGCGGACGAGACCCCAGAACACCGGGAGCATCATGTGCGCGCAGGCGGTCTGCTGCCAGTCCATCCAGGTGTCCGCAACCGCCCGCAGCCGTGGGTCTTCCGGACAGAGCGAGCCCCGTCCGTATTTCTCGCAGAGGTAGCGGGTGATGGCGTTCGACTCCCAGAGGACGAAGCCGTCGTCCACCAGGGTCGGCACCAGGCCCATCGGGTTCATCGCGAGGTAGTCGGGCTCCCGGTTGCCGCCGAACTTCCCGCCGACGTCGGTCTGGTCATAGTCGAGTCCGAGCTCGTCGGCCGCCCAGAGCGGCTTCATCACGTTGCCGGACGTGCGGCGTCCGAGGATCCTGAGCATCGCGTGGCTCCTTCAGCCGAAGTGGGATCGGGGTAGAGACTTTACACGGTGAGGCGGCTCCGCCGCATCGCCTCGGGTGCCGCCGCCGCAATTCTCGTTTTGGCGCCCGACTTCACCCCGAGCCGCAAGCCGTCTTCTCCTTGCGACTCGCTCTGGGGCAGATCGGGGGGCGGATCGACGGTCGTGCCGGTCCCGCGGCGGGACCCGACGAGCGAAATGAGAAAGGGCGGGACCGCGGCCGCAGCGGGAAGTCGGGATTTTTTCGGGCTAAGATCACGTCCTCCCGCGGCAGAGCGCGGACGGGGCGGGGGGTCGATCCGGAGCGGACAGGGCCATTTTGCGCTGCGGCTCCGGATGGGCCTGGAGCTCCGCCCTCCGGCCGGCATCGAACGGCTCTGCCGGGGCGGGTCGAACTCGTTGACCGGAAACGGGAGGGAGCGCATGGCGCAGTATGTCGAACGCTTCTCGCTGGCCGGCCGGCGGGCGCTCGTCACCGGGGCTTCCAGGGGCATCGGCCTCGAGATCTGTGCGGTCCTCGCCGACGCGGGCGCCGACGTCGCCGCCGTCGCGCGCGACCCTCACGGTCTCGCCGAAGCGCGCGCGGCCGTCGAAGCGGCGGGCCGCCAATGCCTGACCATCGAGGCCGACCTCGCTACCGTCGAGGGGCCGCGCGCCGCGGCGCGCCGGGCGCTGGCCCGCTTCGGGGCGATCGACGTCCTGGTCAACAACGCCGCGGTCTCCCGACCGCAATCCCTGCTGGAGACACGGGCGGACGATTGGGACCGCACCATGGCCGTCAATCTCCGGGCGCCGTTTTTGCTGGCGCAGATGCTGGCGCCGAAGATGATCGAGCGGAAGCGGGGCAAGATCATCAACGTCTCCTCGCAGACGGGCATCGTGGCGATTCCCGACCACTGCGCCTACGCCGCCTCCAAGAACGGTCTGAACGCGCTGACCAAGGCCATGACCTGCGAGTGGGCGAAGCACGACATCCAGTGCAACGCGATCTGCCCGACGGTGATCCTGACGCCCATGGGCGAGCGGGTCTGGGGTCCCCCGGAGAAGGGCGATCCCATGCGGGCGAAGATCCCCGCCGGCCGCTTCGGGCGGCCGGTGGAGGTCGCCGATCTGGTGCTCTATCTGGCGTCGCCTGCCTCGGACCTGATCAACGGCGACACGATCATGCTCGATGGCGGCTATACGGCGCTGTAGCACGGCGCCGTAGCCGGATGAGCCAGGCGCGGTCCGACGGTTGCGGCGGTCCGTTGGTGGGCGGGTCGGCCCGATCGCGCGCGGCGAGCGCCATCCCGGCCCCTCGTTTCCGTCAGGAACCGTAGCGTGGGACGACCCTGCGAAATCACCTCGGGCTACGCGCCGCCCGGCATCTCGATCTGTACCTTGACCGTGCCGGACGGTGCGCTTCGGGCGTAGTCGAACGCCTCGATGCTGTCGCCGAAGGCGTACGTATCGGTGATGAGCGGGGACACCTCGATCTGGCCGGACGCCAGCATCGCGACCACGCGCGGGTAGATGTGCGCGTAGCGGAAGATATGCTCGACGCGCGCCTCCTTGACCTGCGCCGCGAGCACGTCGTAGGCGATGGGCGCACCGGGCATGCCGATGAACACGACCCGGCCGCCGGGGCACACGTGGCTGAACACCTCGGCCGCGGCCCGCTCGTTCCCCGACGCCTCGAAGACCACGTCGGCGCCCCATCCATCGGTCTCGCGGCTGACGACCTCGGCCAGGTTCTCGCGGCGCACGTCCACCGGGGTGACGGCGCCGAACCGGGCCGCCAGGTCGAGCTTCGGCTCCTGCACATCGCTCACGATCACCTGGCTGCACCCCGCGGCGAGGGCCGCGAGCACCGTCACCATGCCGATCGTGCCGGCCCCGACGACCAGCGCCACCTCACCCGGCTGGATCTGCGCCTTGGTCGTGGCATAGACCCCGGTCGCAAGGGGTTCGACCATGGCCCCCGCACCGTATGACACGCTGTCGGGAAGCTTGAACGTGAAGGCGGCGGGGTGCACGACGGTCGGCCGCAACACGCCGTGCACCGGCGGCGTGGCCCAGAACCGGACCGCGGGGTCGAGGTTGTACTTTCCGAGGCGCGTCGGCCGGCTGTCGGGATCGGGAATGCCGGGCTCCATGCAGACCCGATCGCCGACCGCGAGGGAGGTGACCGCCGACCCCGTCTCGACCACCACCCCCGACGCTTCGTGGCCGAGGACCATGGGCTCCTTGACGATGAAGGGGCCGATCCCTCCATGGACGTAGTAGTGGACGTCGCTCCCGCAGACCCCGACCCGCCGCAGGGCGATGCGCACGTCGCGCGGCCCCAACGCCTCGTCGAGATCGATAGGCCGCAGGGACAGCTCGTCCTTGCGTTCCAGGACCAGTGCCTCCATCCCTCCCCCCTTTGTCGGTGGATGAGCGCCGCCCGGGTGCCAACCGGGTGCCGCCCGGGTGCCACTCGGGTGCCGCGCGGCGGTGCGGCGGCGCGTCTCGTCCGTTATCCGTCCGCGGCCGGTCCGCCCGCCCCGGCTTCGGCCGCCGAGCCCGGCCGCCCGTTTCGGACCGCGAGCCCGGCCGGCGGCCGGCCGAAGCCGGCTGGCCGCCGGCTGGCCGTCGTCAGCGGCCCATCTTCGGCCGCGAGTACCGGTTCGCGTACTCGACGAGGGCCGCGGCGTCGGAATCCTTGTCGACCATCACGAAGGATCCGCCCCACACCAGCGGGACCTCCTCGCCCTTGCTGTGGGCGACGAAGGCATCGGCGACCGCAACCCCGCTGTCGTCGATCGGGCGCAACACCGAAGCGGTCAGCCAGCCTTCCTTCATGGCGGTGATCTCGTCGCCGGTGCCCCCGAACCCCATGGTGGCGATCTCGTCGGACTTGCCAAGCTGTCTCACCACCTGGGCGGCGCCGAGTCCGACCGCGGTGGACACCCCGTAGATGAGGTCCACGTCGTCGTGGACGGCCAGCATGTTCTGGGCCGCGTCGAACGCCTTGCTGCGGTCGAAGTCGGTAAAGGGGCCGAGCACCACTTCGATGTCGGGATGCTGCTCGACGACGCTGAGAAAGCCGTCGCGGCGATCGTCGCTCGCGACGCCGGGCGCGCCTTGAAGGATGATGACCTTGCCCTTGCCGCCCAGGTGCTCGACCGCCCACTCGCCCGATTTCACCCCGCCGGGGTAGTGGGCGAAGGCGATATAGCTCATGGCCCGCGCGGTCTCGTCTTCGTGCGGGGTGGTGAAGTTGTAGACGACCGTCGGGACGCCGGCCTGCTTGAGCTTGCGCAGCGCCGGGATCGCCGCCTCGTACTCGGTCGGGCCGAGGAATACGTAGTCGACGCCGCGGGCGATGACCGATTCGACCTGGGCGAGCTGGCCTGCATGGTCGACGTGGCTGGATACCGCAAGCGCCTGGGCCTCGTATTCGACGCCGAGCTCGTCGAGCCGTCCCTGCATCGACCAGAAGACTCGCTCCCAAGCGTCCGAGACGTCGAAGGACGGGGACAGATAGGCGATCCGCATCGGCTCCGCCTGCGCCGCGGGCGCTCCTGCGGTGATGGCCGCGAGCGCGGTCGCGATGATGAACGAACGACGGCTGAGCATGCTTAGCATGACGAGTCTCTCCCTTGGTGGTGGTCGGAGCCGCGCGCGGTCTCGCGCCGCAGCAGGAATGCAAGCACCGGGATACGGCGCTCGCGAAGATTGCTGATGGCGACCGCGATCAGCACGATGGATCCCATCGCCACGAGCTGCCAGAAGAAGTCCACCCCGGCGATGACGAGGGCGTTGGTCATCATGGAAAGAAGAAGCGCGCCCATGACGGTGCCGTAGATCGTGCCGCGGCCCCCGAACAGGCTGGTGCCGCCGATGATGACGGCGGAGATGACGTGGATTTCCATGGCGGTGCCGATCGTGGCCTGGGTCGAATCGATCCGGGCCATCATGATGAGGCCGCCCAGCGCGGTGGCCATCCCCATCAGCACGTAGACCATGACCTCGACGCGGTTCACGGGCACGCCGGCGAGGCGGGCCGCCTCGCGGTTGCCGCCGATGGCCCGCACGTGGAGACCGAACCGGCTGTGGTTGAAGAGGCGGGCGGCGAGGGCGGCGAAGAGGAGGGAGATGATCACCGGCACCGGGATGCCCGCGATCTTGCCCTGCCCGATATAGGTGAGGGCGGCGGGCAGGCCGAAATGCATCTTGCCCGCCGAATGCACCAGGGCCAGGCCGCGCAGGGCGGCCATCATCCCGAGGGTGGCAATGAACGGCGGGATCTTGACGACCGCGATCAGCACCCCGGTCAGGCCGCCGAGGAAGGCGCCGAGCCCGAACATGACGAGGACGCCAAGGGCCGGATTCATTCCGCCCTTGATGAGATCGAACGCGACCACCGTGATGAGGGCCGCGGCGGAGCCGACCGAGAGGTCGATCCCGGCACTCGTGATCACGAACGTCATCCCGACCGCCATGACGATGATGAAGGACGCCTGGGTCAGGATGTTGACGAAGTTGGTGAGCGTGGCGAACCGGGGGTTGATGGCGGTGAACAGGATCGCGAGGGCCACGATGACGATCGTGAGCCCCAACCCCTCGAAAACCCAGCGGCGGTCCGCGTGGCCGGCGGCGTTTGCGCCGGCGAAGCCTCCGTTCGTCATGCTCGTCGCGCCCCCCGCTTCAGTGCGTCCGGCCGAAGGTGATCAGCCGGACCACCTTGTCGCGCGTGGTCGACGCGGTCTCGACCACGTCGATGAGACGGCCGTTCTTCATGATCGCGATGCGGTCGGCAAGCTGGAAGACGTGCTCCAGATTGTGGCTGATGACGATCACGCTCACCCCCCGGTCGCGCATGGCCCTGACGAGATCGAGTACGCGGCGGCCTTCCTCGACCCCCAGCGCGGCCATCGGTTCGTCCATGATGACCAGACGCACGTCCTTGAGGAGCAGCCGGCTGATCGCGATCGTCTGACGCTGGCCGCCGGAGAGCCTCACGACGGGCTCGTTGAGCCGGGGCAGGTCGATGCCGAACCGCGCGAGCAGCTCGATGGTCCGCTCGCGCATGCGGCCGTGGTCGAGCTGAGGGACCAGACCGAACAGCCTGGTCCGCAGCTCCCGGCCCAGGAAGACGTTTTCCGGCACGTTGAGGGTGTCCACGAGACCGAGGCCCTGGTGCAGGCAGCCGATGCCGGCGGCATCGGCATCGCGCGGCGCGTTGAGCTGGCGCGGCGCTCCGTCGATCTCGATGCGGCCGCCGTCGGGCGGCTGCGCCCCGGCGAGGGCCTTGACGAGGGTGGACTTGCCGGCGCCGTTGTCGCCGACGAGCGCCAGGATCTCCCCTTCCCGGACGTCGAAGGTCACGTCGTCGACGGCCTTGAGACCGCCGTAGCTCTTGCTGAGCCCGACGACCCGCAATACCTTGGCCGGGGTGGCCGGGGTGGCTCCTTCCTGCATGCTGCCTCATCCCGTCGTGGGGGGACGATTAGATGCAGTTGCCGGCGGCAGGTCAAGCGCGCGCCGGATCGGGCCGGGACTCTCCCGCGCTGGCCGGTCGTCCGCACCGGGTGGGCGGGAGCGCCCTCATTCGTGTCCTCGGGGGGTCCCGCGGGCCGCGTGGATGGAGCCGATCGACCCGATCGCGCGCGGCGAGCGCCATCCCGGCCCCTCGTTTCCATCCGGAACCCCATCCGGAACCCCATCCGGAACCGTAGAGTGGGATGACCCTGGCTTCCCGCGCGCCCAGGACCCCGCGCGCCCAGGACCATATACTGCCGACGATCGACGACCGACGATCGGGAGGTGGCCGGAGATGAGCATCGAGATCGTGCGGGGCGCCAGCCACAAGCCCGCAGCCAGCGACAAGCTGATCGAGGTCCTGTCGAAGCGGACGGAGTGGTCCGGCCAGTTGTTCGTCGGATACCCGATCATCGCGACCCCCATGGGACGATATCGAGTCGATGCCCTGTGGATATCGGAGGAAAAGGGAATCGTCGCCTTCGATCTCTTTGAAGGATATGAGGCGGGCGATTATGAATCCCGTCAGGATGATTTGGCCAACAAGCTTGAATCTCGACTGAAAGCTCATCCGGAACTCGTCGAGCGCCGGAAACTCCGGATTCCGATCCACACGATTTCGTTCGGACCCGCGGTAAACGGTTCGGTTTCAAGAGCCGATGACTACCCGCTGACTGGTTCCGGATCGATTATCGACAGGCTCGCGGATTTCGAGTGGCCACGGTGCGCTCATCATGTCTACCAGGAAGCGCTGTCCGTCATCGAGAACGTTTCCGGGATCCGCAAGAGCCGGACCAGGAGAGTAGCCAGCCGCGGAAACTCCCGTGGCGCAAGACTCGAACCCCTTGAGAAAACGATCGCTACACTGGATCACGAGCAGAACATAGCGGTCATCGAAACCGTCGAAGGCGTGCAACGTATTCGCGGTCTCGCGGGATCCGGAAAGACCATCGTCCTGGCACTCAAAGCCGCTTACCTTCACGCGCAGTATCCGGAGTGGCGCATCGCCGTTACGTTCCACACGCGTTCGCTGAAAGGACTTTACCGGGACCTGATTCGGACCTTTCACTACCGGCAGACCAGCGAGGAGCCTGACTGGCAGAACCTCCGCGTCGTCAATTCCTGGGGCGCGCCCGGCGATCCCGAACGGGACGGCGTCTACCATGAATTCTGCAGGAGGCACGGGGTCGACTATCTGGATTTCGGATCTGCGAAGCGCAGCTTCGGCACACAGGATGCCTTTGCCAGGGCCTGCAAGCAGGCGCTCGACCAAGCGGACGAGCGGAGACCGCTCTACGACGCGCTGCTCGTCGATGAGGCGCAGGATCTCCCACCGGCATTCCTGGCACTCTGTCACGCCTTCTTGAAGGACCCCAAACGTCTGGTCTACGCCTATGACGAGTTGCAGAATCTCGCCGGTGAATCGCTGCCGCCGCCGGAAGACATCTTCGGCCGAACGAACGATGGCTCTCCCTGCGTCCGGTTCGATAACGAGGGCGGCGACTCCCGCCGGCGCGATGTGGTACTGCAAAGATGTTATCGGAATTCGCGACCGGTTCTGGTCACCGCCCACGCGCTGGGCTTCGGGATATACCGACCACCACCCAGGGAAGGGGAGACGGGTCTCGTGCAGATGTTCGACCATCCGAATCTTTGGGAAGAGGTAGGATATCGAACCCGAGCAGGCGAACTGAAAGAGAATGCACGGGTGACGCTCTGCCGGCCGAAGAAGACGAGCCCCGAATTCCTGGAAGCGCATTCTCCGATCGATGATTTGATCCGGTTCAGGGTATTCGAGAGTGAACCCGAGCAGGCGGAATGGCTGGCTGAGGACATCAGAAAGAACCTCGACGAGGAGGAGCTGCACCCTGGCGATATGATGGTCATCAACCCTGATCCCTCAACTACGCGGAAGAAGGTGGGAATAGTGCGGGCGCGGCTGCTGGATATGGGTATCGAATCCCATCTGGCGGGGGTCGATACCGCTCCGGACGTCTTCTACAAGCCGACTGCCGTATCATCGGTGACCTTCACGGGCGTTCACCGCGCCAAGGG
Source organism: Gammaproteobacteria bacterium (assembly GCA_965214795.1). GTDB lineage: Bacteria > Pseudomonadota > Gammaproteobacteria > HK1 > HK1 > JAJDXW01. Next base: position 1,523,585 of record OZ243976.1, read on the forward strand.
CAATGAAGCGGCGATGGTATACATCATCAACGCCGAGGATTGCCAGTCGGCGGTTTTCGATCTCGCCCGCATTCGCAATCGTCTGTTTACCGCGATCACCCGGAGCAAGGCGTGGGTTCGCGTGCTGGGCGTCGGGCAACGCATGAAGGAGCTGACGCGTGAATACGAGGTGCTGAAGGCCCAACGGTTCGAGCTCCGCTTCAGATATCCGTCGGCCGAGGAACGCAAGCGGCTGCGCGTCATCCATCGCGACATGACGCAGGCGGAGCGTACGCGCCTGGAAAGCAGAAATCGCAGCCTCAACGACCTGATTCAAGACGTCGAACGCGGCGACGTTCACATGGAAGACCTCGATGAAGCCGTGCTGAACAAGCTCGAAACTCTCCTGCAACGGCGATCCCGATGACACCGGGAGCGACCTTCGATCAGATTAACCGCCTCATCACGCACTTGGTGAAGGTGGGTCTGGCGGACGACCAGCGATTCGCGTTTCTGCGTGGTACGAGCGTCGTCGAAATCACGTTCGAGAACGCCGGGTACGTCTCCGACGCTCTGGGAGATGTTTCGTATGCCGACGTTTACGAGGTCTTTGCACGTAATCGCGTGTTCAACGCCAAGCTGCTCGACGGCGCCTTGCTCCAGATGATGTATACGTTCAAGGATGGTGTTCTGGAACGGCACCGCCTCGCCTTCTTCCCGGCTCCTCACCTGGAGCGATTCGAGCGCGATCCCGACTCCTACGTCGAAGATCGGATGTATGCGGATATCGTCGCCAGGAGCGTTCTGCCGTTGCCCATCCGTTTCGATTACGACTCCCGGGACGATCGCCACAGGGACGTCGCGCATCCGAAATCCCATCTGACACTCGGCGAGTATGCCCACTGCCGGATCCCGGTGTCGGCGCCTTTGGCTCCCTGCCAGTTCATCGATTTCATCCTCCGGAACTTCTACCGGACGCGCTCCGGCGAATTCGCTTCCTCTCTTCCCCGATTCGTCGGCGTCTTTGCCGAATCCATTACCCCCGCGGAACGAAGCGTCCCGCATGTCACTCTGCCTTCAGGGGTAGCGATTGCCTGACGTGACGTCCGGCCTCGGCCCGGGCACGGAAAGCATCTACCGGCCGGGCGCGCTGAAGTCCTTTCCGGAGGAACAAATCGCCCTGCAAGGCGACGGCGCTTCGAGCAGGCCGCGAATCGATGAAACGTTCACGATGGCGCCCGACCCGCGTGCGATCATGTCCGGCAATGCGTGGCGTATCCTCCGGAGCCTCGAATAGTCGCGGATCACGTTGCGGTCCGCTCGATAATCAGCGCATCGAGCGCAACGCCGCCCTCACCCTCGGGCAGGGCCACGAACGGATTCGCGTCGACGCTCTCCACCATGTCCGCGTGGGCGGCGAAGAAGCGGGACAGGGCGGCGACGGCACCGGCGAGCGCAACGACGTCGCATCGCGGGCGGCCGCGGCGTTCCGTCGATCTCGATGCGGCCGCCGTCGGGCGGCTGCGCCCCGGCGAGGGCCTTGACGAGGGTCGACTTGCCGGCGCCGTTGTCGCCGCCAGCGCCTGCCGCGAAGACCGGTCAAGGCCCTCGAACGGGCGGCCCTGGTACGATCCCGTGACGGACGGGACACGCAGCGCAGCGGTGCCCGACGCCACCGCGGACACGGACGAATCGGCCTCGGGGCGGCGTATCGCCCGCTTTCCGACGTGACCTGCAATGCCGGAGATCAGGCCGATGAACAGTGCCATGTCGTGCCCCCCGCCCCGCGTGATCCGATGGCAGAGGTCCTGCCGCTCCGGCAAAGCCCGGGTCCGGAGCGAGCGCCGGGGCGCCCTCATCCATGCCGCCCGCGCGCCGGCCGGGCGCCTTCCGCGTCCCGGAGAGGAACCGGCCTTCCCGGCGTAGCCCGAACCGAAGACGAGCCATATCCTGACCGCGGTTGAGACGCGCCGGACATGGAGGGTCATTCGATGCAGCCGATACGTTCGTCCGCGACACCCCTGGTCGTCGACGTCGACGGCACGCTGGTCGGCGGCGACCTGCTGATCGAAGGCGCCGCCCGGTTGCTCGCCGCCTCCCCCCTCAATTTTTTCGGCCTTCTCTTCTGGTTCGCCAGGGGACGCGCGGCGCTCAAGCGCAGGGTCGCGCAGAAGGTTCCGCTTGCGCCGTCGACGCTGGTGCTGAACCCGGCGGTGCTCGACGAGATCGCCGCCGCTCGGGCCGCGGGCCGCGAGGTCTGGCTGGCGTCGGCGGCCGACGAGCGGGCGGTCGCGCCGCTTGCCGAAGCCGTGGGCGCGGCGGGCTTTCTCGCCTCCGACGGGCGCACCAATCTGGCCGGCGAGGCCAAGGCCCGCGCCCTGGTCGAGCGCTTCGGCGAGGGCGGGTTCGATTACGCCGGCAACGAACGGCGCGACCTGGCGGTGTGGAGGCACGCGCGCCGCGCCATCGGCGTCGGCCTCCCGGCACGCCTCGCTCGGGAAGTGCGCGCGCTGGACGAAGACGCCCGGTTTCTTCCGGGGCTCGGGAGCGAGCCGCGCGACTGGCTCCGGGCCTTGCGCCCGCACCAGTGGGTCAAGAACCTGCTGGTGTTCGCCCCTCTCGTCGCCGCGCACGAGACCGGCGCCGGACCGTATCTGACAGCGGCCGGGATGTTCGCGGCGCTGTCGGCCTGCGCATCGGGCGCGTACCTGCTCAACGACCTGCTCGATCTGCCCCACGACCGCGGACACCCGAGCAAGCGGCGCCGCCCCATGGCGGCGGGGAAGGTGGCGTTGTTGCCGGCGATGGGCCTCGGCGCGGGGCTGGCGGCGGGCGGGCTCGCCCTCGCCTTCGAGCTTTCCTGGCCGGGAGGGCTCTGCGTGCTGCTCTACCTGATCCTGACCCTGGCCTACTCGCTGTCGCTGAAACGAAGGCCGTTCGTCGACGTGGTGACGCTCGGCCTGCTCTACATGGTGCGCGTCTTCGCCGGGGGGATGGCGGTCTCGGTCACGCTGTCCCCGTGGTTCCTCGCCTTCTTCATGTTCGCGTTCTTCTCCCTGTCCATCGTCAAGCGCCAGGGCGAGCTGCAGAGGCTGCGCGAATCCGGCGGCACCGCGGTCGAAGGACGCGGCTGGCACGTCGAGGACTTCCCGGTGCTGGCGGCGTTCGGCGCGGCCGCCGGCCTTGCCTCGGTGGTCGTCTTCGCCCTGTACATCCGGAGCCCGGAAGTGAGCGTGCTGTATACCCGGCCGGAGTTTCTGTGGCTGATCTGCCCGTTGCTCGTCTACTGGCTGGGGCGCATGACGCTGCTCGCCAACCGCGGGGTGGTGGACGACGATCCGGTGGTGTTCACGCTGCGGGACCGCACGAGCTGGCTGACCGGCCTGGCGATGGCGGCCGCGTTCACCGCCGCGCTGTGAGTGAAGTACGATCAACGAGATGTCGCCCGAGGCAAACCCGTTGACCACATTGCCGACACGCTTTCGGCCCGACCGCTTCACTCTGTTGGCGATCGCCATCGCCGCACTGGGTGTTGCCCTCGTGCTGGGGCGGGTCACTTTCAGAGTGATACTGAATCATTGATTCGACGCCTCAAGGGGGTAAGCGGTCGCAACAGCGACAACGGGATGATCGTGCGAGCGCTCGGAAGGAATGGGGCCATCTGACCATGCCGCACAACGCTACCCCGGATGCTCTCCAGCGCGCCCTGCCCACCCCGTTGCGCAACGCGCTGTTCGCCATGTTCATCGGTGGTATCCTGGCCTACGGAGCCGGTTTCGCCTGGTATCTTCTCGCCCGCTTCGACCTGGTCAACCTGCTCCGCGACGTGAACGCCGACGACTCCTTCTACTACTTTCAGATCGCCAGGAATCTGGCCGAAGGGAAGTTCTCGACCTTTGACGGCGGCATTACCCGGACCAACGGGTATCATCCCGTCTGGATGCTGCTCATCACACCATTCTACTGGGTATTTGACGCCGAGATCGCGTTGTTCGCCATCAAGGCTTTCGAGATCATGCTCATTGCTGGCGGCGTGACCCTCATCGTTCTGGCTGCCCGCGTGGCGCGGTTGCCCTGGATTCTGTTGTTCGCCGTGCTGCCATTTCTCTACCGTTACAGAGCCTTCTTTCAAGGGTTGGAAAGCGCCGCAGCGTCGTTCATGCTTGGCCTGCTCTTCATGACCATGACTCTCTTTGCGCGGAATCCGGCCCGATGGACGTGGCCGCTGGCTGCGGTGGCCTTCGCCCTCCCATGGGTCCGTCTGGAGCTCGCCGCCGTCTCGGTGGCGGCAACGGCGATGCTGTGTCTTGTCGAGCGGCCGGACCGGGACCGCTCGCCCCGCGCATCACCCGCTCGCCCCGCGCATGTTCCGCTGTTCGGTGCATGTTCTGGTATCCTCGCCTGCTTCGCTTACAATTGGCTTGTCTTCGGCGGTGCTGTTCCAGTGAGCGGGGCGATCAAGCAAGTGTGGTCGCAGAACCGCTGGAAGCAGGAAGGCGGATACAGTCTCACGCAAAACTTCCATGATTTCCTGCAAGTTCCCGCCTTCGGCACCGGGCTGGCGGTGGCCCTGGGAACCTGCGTTTGCGTTCTGCTGGTTCTGTGGTCCACCCGCCGCGTCCGCGAGCAGGACGACAGGTTGCTCCTGCATTTTTTGGCGGGCGCATTCGGCCTGGCGGTTGGCCACATGGCGAAGTTTGCGCAGACGGTCCTCATGATGCACCCGAATTGGGGAAGCGCCGCGCACTACTTCGTTCCGATGTATCTGATGACGGCAAGGAAGCGTGCTGGTCGCCATCGTGACGATCGTTCTCTCCCTGGGAGTGGTGAGACAGGCAGTTCCGGCCGCCTCCGTCATCATGGTCGGAGACTGCCACTACCAGTACCTCGGCTTCAACGGGCCACGCTGGGTCGGTTCCGAGGTGCTGCGATACGTCCGCACAAATCCCGTTGCGGGAGAGATATACAGTAACGCACCGTGGCCCTTGTCTCTTCACAATGGCGGAAAGGGCGGAAAGAACATGAACCGCTATCATGTTCTCCGGAACTCACGCACCGCGCTGGAGAGGCAGTTTGCGGAGCGGATCCCGGACGGTGCATACGTGATCTGGTTCGATTACTACGACCGCCATCATGACTACGGTGAGTCCGACTTGTGGCGATTGCCGGACCTGGAACCGGTGGCGGAGCTGGCGGACGGTGTCATCTTCAAGGTGAACAGGGACGGTGTGCCCCGCTCGAACCCATAACGGTCGGCGCTTGCATCCGATGGCTGACACCCCGTGATGGGCGTCGCGGGCTCGGGCTCGGCGCTGGCCCTGCGCTATGGCGCGTTCGCCGCGCTGGCCACGGCGGTCAACGTCGCGACGCAGGCCCTGAGCCTCGTGCTGTATGCCGGCCGCTACGAGCTGTACGTGGCGATGGCGGCGGGCACCCTCGCCGGCCTGCTCGCCAAGTACGCGCTCGACCGGCGCTGGATCTTCGGTGGCCCGTCCGCCTCGCTGCGCGGTCGTTCGCGGGAGTTCGCCCTGTATGCGCTGACGGGCGTGCTGACCACCTGCATTTTCTGGGCGACGGAGCTGGCGTTCGCGGCCATGGGCGATGCGCGCTGGCTGCCCTTCGCGGGGGCCGCTCTCGGACTGTCCGCCGGCTATGCGATCAAGTACCGGCTGGACCGGCGCTTCGTCTTCCGGGGAGCCGTGGCATGAAGCTCTCCGGCTGGGGCCGGTATCCGGTGCGCGACTGCCGGGTCGAACGCCTTCGCGAGGGCGAGGCGTTGCCCGCCCTGCTCCGCCGCGGCGATACCCTCATCGCCCGCGGCAACGGCCGTTCCTACGGCGACGCCGCGCTCAACCCGGACCTGACGCTCTGCATGCTCGGGATGGACCGGATGCAGGCGTTCGACGCGAAGACGGGCCTGTTGACCTGCGAGGCCGGCGTGCTGCTCGCCGACATCCTGGACACTTTCGTGCCGCGGGGCTGGTTTCCGCCGGTGGTGCCGGGAACCAGGTTCGTCACCGTCGGCGGCATGATCGCCGCGGACGTGCACGGCAAGAACCATCACCGCGACGGGTCCTTCGGCGCGCACGTCGAATCGCTGGTTCTGGCCACCGCGGACGGCGAAGTCCGGACGTGCAGCCGCACGGAACACGCCGGCCTCTTTCGGGCCACCGTCGGCGGGATGGGGCTGACCGGGGTGATCCTCTCCGCGAGCTTCCGGCTGCAACCGATCGAGACCGCCTTCGTGATGGAGGAGACGCTGGCCGCGACCGACCTCGACGAGGTGATGGCCTTGTTCGAGGCGTCCCATGGGTGGCCCTACAGCGCGGCCTGGATCGACTGCCTGGCGCAAGGCGCGAGGATGGGCCGTGCGGTGATGACGCGCGGCGCATTCGTGGACCGCGCCGCGCTGCCGCCGCGGCTCGCCTCCGATCCCCTGCGCCCGGCGCCCGCGGGCAAGCTCAAGGTTCCGGTCGATGCGCCGTCCGTTCTGCTCAACCGTTTTTCGATCGGTCTCTTCAACGAGCTGTATTACCGACGCGGGCGGGCGTGTGCCGGGGCGCGGCTGGTTCATTTCGATCCGTTCTTCTTCCCTCTGGACCGGATCCAAGCGTGGAACCGCCTCTACGGGCAACGGGGATTCGTCCAGCACCAGTGCGTACTGCCCAAAAGCGAAGGGCTTTCCGGCATCGCGGCCCTGCTGGAGCGCACGGCCGCGGCGGGACAGGGTTCGTTCCTCGCGGTTCTGAAACTGCTCGGCCCCGCCGGAGACGGGCTGATGTCGTTCCCCCTGGAAGGCTATACCCTCGCGCTCGATTTTCCGGTGCGCAACGGCGCGCTGGCGCTGCTCGACGAGCTCGACGCGATCGCCCATCGCCACGGCGGGCGGGTCTATCTCGCCAAGGACGCCCGTTGCGCGCCGGAGCGGATACGCGAGGGCTATCCGCGCCTCGACGCCTTCAAGGCGGTTCGCGCCGAGGCGGCCGGGGCGCAGCCCGGGTTCGCCTCCGCCCTGTCGCGGCGGCTCACCCTGTGACCTCCCCTTCAAGAGAGAGGAACGATATGCTTCCGTCGAACGACGCAAGGCCGGCTGATCGCTGGCGCGCCTTGATCGCACGGTGTCTGGATACCCTCCCCCCCCGTGGCGCAACGCGCTGTTCGCTTTGTTCATCGGTGGCATCCTCGCCTACGGTGCGGCGTTCGCTTGGTACATGCTCGCCCGCTTCGATCTGGTCAATCTGATCCGCGATATTAATCACGATGACTCCTTCTACTATTTCCAGATCGCCTACCATATGGCCGAAGGGAAGTTCTCGACCTTCGATGGTGGCATCACCCGCACCAACGGCTACCACCCCCTCTGGCTGTTTGCGATCACCCCCTTCTACTGGGTGTTCGACAAGGAAGCCGCGCTGTTCGCCATCAAGGCGTTCGAAATCATGCTGGTCGCCGGCGGCGTGGCGCTCATCGCCGTTGCCGCCCGGCTGGCCCGCCTGCCGTGGGTTCTGCTGTTCGCCGTGCTGCCGGCGTTCTACGACGGACGCTGGGTCCTGCTTATGGGGATGGAAACGGCTGCGGCGCTTTTTATGCTCAGTTTGTTCATTCTGGCCGTCTCTCTCTTCGCAAAGAACCCTGCAAGGTGGCGATGGCTGCTGGCCGCCGTTGCTTTTGCTCTGCCTTGGGTGCGCTTGGAATACATCGCCATTTCACTGGCGGCGACTGTGGCGCTGTGCCTCGTCGAGTGGTCGTGGCAGGATCGCCCATCCGGCGCGCCACCCGGAGCGCAGGTTCGCTCCATTTCCTCGTTGAAGACATTTGTCCCGCTGCTCAGCGCGATCACCGGCATCCTCGTCTATTTCGCCTACAACGGCATTGTCTTCGGCGGCATCGTGCCGGTGTCCGGCGCAACCAAGCAGGTTTGGTCGCAGCAGCGATGGGAGATGGAAGGCGGATACAGCCTGACGAAGAACTATCAGGAGATGTTGCAGCTCCGTGTTTTCGACCACGAGCTCCTGGTTGCGCTGGAAGTCTGCATCTTGTTCCTGCTGGTCTGGCGGTTCAGCCGTCGCTCCCGAAACCGGGAGGACTGGCTGCTGCTGGCCTTTCTGGTGGGCGTCCTCGCGCTGAGCGCCGGTCATCTTGCCAAGTTCGCGCAGACCGTTCTCACCATGTACCCCCGCTGGGCAGGCCATTCTTGGTATTTCGTGCCTGCGTATCTGATGAACGCGCTGATAGTCCCCGCAAACTGCTACGCAGCCATTTACTTCATTCGCCGTTTCATCGGGCCGAGGTCGCGCCGGGCAACCGATATTCTGGGCCATGGCATTGTCGTTGTCGCCGCGGTCTTCCTGCTCGCAACGGCGAATTTCGTGTCTCCCTTCCAGAATGTGGAAACGAGAAGCGGCGAAACCAGAGCCGGCGATGAATGGGGCGAAGTCTTTCTTGGGGGCACTTATGTTATGAATCGGGTACTTCCCGAGGGCAGCATCGTGGGGTCGTGGGACGCTGGCGTCATCGGGTATTTCTCGCGCTTTCCGGTTGTGAATCTGGATGGGCTGGTCAATTCCTACGACTACATGCGCGCCAAGCAAGCGGGAACAGCGGCCGCGTTTCATCGGCATTACGGGATTACCCACTTCGCCAACATCCGGCATGTCGACCGGCGCGCCGATGACCTGCTGTTCGAAGGTCCACGATATCCCCACCCGTCGGGCGAACGCCGGTTCAGGATCTGGTCCGCCACGCCATTGGAAGAATCCGACGAAACGGCCTGGTTCTGGGAGAGAATGGAGCGGTATTTCGACGACTCGGCGGACGGCGTCGGGCTTCTTGTCGATGGGCGGCTGGCGCAGACATTCGCCAGACAATGCAATCCGGAAGAAATGGTAATGTGGCCCTGGGTTGGACCGAGGGATGAAACGGTCGCCAACGCCTGGACGCAGACGCAAACGGGGTTGTGCGTAACCGCCGCCGTTCTGCCGCACGCCGCCTCGGGCCCGATCCGGGTCGAGACAATGCCGGCAAGCGACTGGCTGACGGGGCTGACAGGCGGCGGCCCGCCGGTCATCCGTTCCGATTGGGACGTGTATCTCGTCGAAGACAGCCTCATCTACATCAAGGAGAAATGCGGCCCGGAGGACACCCAAACGAAGTTCTTCCTTCACCTCGACCCGGTGGACAAGCGCGACCTTCCCATCCGGCGCCGGAAATATGGTTTCGACAACCTCGACTTCTCTCTCTGGAGCCACCGCCTCATTGAGGGCGGAGTATGCGCGGCGAGGCGGTCGTTGCCGGACTATGGCATCGCCGCGATCCGGACCGGCCAGTTCAAGCCCGTGGAAGGCGGTCTTGATAATGTCTGGAAGGGCAGGTTCGATCTTGCCGATCCAGCGGGCGGTGGCGTCGGAGACGGGGCTGTATCTCCTGTTGCCCCCGGCCGCCGTCGCGGCGCGTGAGCGCTGGCCGGGCGTGCCGGGACGGGGCGTTCGCGCTGCCGCCGCTCCTGGTTGGCGTCCGGCGTCCACGTGGCCTGCGTGATGCGGACGGACCGGCGGCGACCGTCCTGCGGCCATTCCGGTGCCGGACGACGTGCTGCGCGCGGCGTCCGCGCCGGCCCGGTTCTACACGGTGAGGTAGGTGCGCCGCATCGCCTCGTCCGCCATGAGCTCGTCGATTGTGCATCGGTGGCGGATGCGGCCCTTCTCGATGATGTACGCCCGGTCGGCGACCTTCATCGCGAAGTGGACGTTCTGCTCCGAGAGAACGATCGCGAGCCCCTCCTTCTTGAGCTCGCGCACGGCCCGCACCATCTGCTCGACGATGACCGGCGCAAGCCCCTCGGAGGGCTCGTCCAGGAGCACCAGGGCCGGATTGCCCATCAGGGTGCGGGCAATGGTCAGCATCTGCTGCTCGCCGCCGCTCATCTGTCCCGCGGTGCGGTCTCCCATCCCGGCCAGGTTGGGAAAGAACTCGAACAGGCGCGCGGGAGTCCACGGGGTGAGGCCGGGGCGGGGGGGCTGGCGGCCCACCTCGAGGTTCCCGTTCACCGTGAGGGAGGCGAACACCCGCCGCTCCTCCGGGACGTAGCCGATCCCGCGCCGGCAGATCCGGTGCGGCGGCTCGCCGCTGATGCGGGCGCCGTCCAGCTCGACGGTCCCTTGCGCGGGCCGGACGATCCCGATGATGCTCTTCAGGGTGGTCGACTTGCCGGCGCCGTTTCGTCCGAGGAGTGCGGCGACCTCGCCGGGCGCCGCCTCGAGGGAGACGTCCGCGAGGATATGCGCCCGCCCGTAGAAGCTGTGCAGGCCCCGTACGCTCAGGCGCATCTGTCCTCCTGATTGCGTACGAGCCTCATGTTCGCATCCCGTCAGGTGAAATCGGGGTCGGAGGGGGCGCAATCCTCATCCGGCCGGGCTCACCGGCACCCGGAGTCCCACTCCGATCCCGATTTCACCCGGGGGACGAGCCGGATGAGGGTTGTGCGCAATCAGGTCTCTCCTTGCCCCTGCGGGCGAACGACGGTCCGCTCATCCGGACGGTACCACATGCGGCCCCGGGGCGGTCAGGCGCCCGGAACGTCCTCGGACCCGAGATATACGGCCCGCACGTGCGCGTTCGCGCGCACCGCCTCGGGCGCGCCGTCGGCGATCAGCCGCCCCCGGTCGAGGACCAGGATGTGGTCCGCGTGGCGGAAGACCACGTCCATGTCGTGCTCGGTGAACAGGACCGCGATGTCGCGCTCGGCCACGATCCCCGCGGTGAGCTGCATGAGCTCGATCCGCTCGCGGGGGGACATCCCGGCCGTCGGCTCGTCCATGAGCAGGAGCGACGGTGCGTTGGCGAGGGCCACCGCGAGCTCGACCCGCTTGAGGTCGCCGTAGGCGAGCACGCTGCACGGACGGTCCTCCTGTTCGGACATGCCTACCCGGTCGAGCAGGGCGAGCGCCTCCTCCCGGTACTGCGCGGAGGCTTGTCCCCGAAGCGAGAGCAGGCGGCGGTGGTGGCTGAGCAGGGCCATCTGCACGTTCTCGCAGACCGTCATGCTCGGATAGGTGGCGGTGATCTGGAACGTGCGGCCGACCCCGAGCCGCCAGATCCGGTGCGGCGCGAGACCGACCAGCTCCTGTCCATCGAACCGGATCGAGCCCCGGTCGGGCGCGAGCTGGCCGTTGATGATGTTGAAGCAGGTGGTCTTGCCGGCTCCGTTCGGGCCGATGAGGGCGAGGAGCCGGCCCCGGTCGAGGGTGAAGCTCACGTCGTCGACCGCCCGCACCCCGCCGAACGCGCGGCAGAGCCCGCGCACCTCCAGAAGGGGAGCGCGGGGCGCATCCGCGGGCGGAGCGCCCGGACCTCCGGCCGGGTCCGGACCGGCGGACGCACGGCGGATGCTTTCGCCCGAGCCCGAGCCCGAGCCCGAGCCCGAGCCCGTGCCCTGGCCCGAGCCCGCGCCCTGGCCCGAGCCCGCGCCCTGGCCCGAGCCCGCGCCCTGGCCCGAGCCCGCGCCCTGGCCGGAGCCCGCGCCTCGGCCGGGTCCGCCTCCCTTCGCCGGCGTCACGTCTCCACCTCCCGGATCCCGAACCACGGCCCGGCGTGGGTGCGCAGGAATCCGGCGATCCCCTGGGGAAAGGCCACCACGATCGCGATGATGAGCGCCCCGAGGATGAGCCGCCAGTACTCGAGGCGGGAGATCTCGTCCTGGAGCCACGTGAACGTCGAGGCGCCGGCAAGCGGGCCGAGGAGCGTCTTGACACCGCCGAGGAGCACCATGATCAGCGCATCGAACGAGCGCGGGATGGACATCTCGTCCGGAAACACGCTGCCCTTGGAGAACACGAACAGGCCCCCCGCGAGCCCCGCGAGCCCCCCGGAGAACGCGAACGCGAACCACTGCTGGCGGCGCACGTCGATGCCGATGGAGGCGCTTCGCACCACCGAGTCGCGGCAGGCCCGCATCGCGTATCCGAACGGCGAGTGGAGCACGTACTGGAGCGCGAGGATGCCACCCGCCGAGGCGAGCACCGACAGGTAGTAGAAGGCGAGCCGATCGCTCGCCCACTCGCTCGGCCAGATCCCGAGGATGCCGTCGTCGCCCCCGGTGACCTCGCCCCACTGGAACACGATCGACCACCCGACCTGCGCGAAGGCGAGGGTCAGCATGGCGAGGTAGACCCCGGTCAGGCGCACGCAGAACCAGCCGAACACGAGGGCGAGCACCCCGGCCATCGCGGGGGCGAAGAGGAGGGCGACCTCCATCGGCGAGCCCGCGTACTTCACCAGGAGGGCCGCCGCGTATGCGCCCCCGCCGAAGAAGGCGGCGTGACCGAACGAGACCATGCCGCCCGGACCCATGGCGAAGTGCAGGCTGGCCGCGAAGAGGGCCATGATCGCGATCTCGATCGCGAGCACCAGGGTGAAGTCGTCGGCGAACGCGGGCAGCGCGAGCAACGCCGCGAGCAGCACCAGCCCCGCCGCCCGGAGCCGGGGCGGGGGCGGCCGGAGCGGCGGCTCCGGCGGCCCGACCTGCCCGTGCTGCCCGGGCGCCTCCGGCCGGCCGAGCAGTCCCCACGGCCGGAAGATGAGGACGACCGCCATCACCACGAACATGAGCACGAGGGTGCTCTGGGGGATGATCAGGATCCCGAACGCGCCGAGCTCCGAGATGAGCACCGCGGCGAGGAAGGCGCCCGCGATGCTCCCCATCCCGCCCACCACCACCACCACGAACACCGCGGCGAGGATGTTGAAGTCCATGAGGAGATCGGCGCCTCCCTTCGGGAGCTGGGCCGCGCCGCCGAGGCCCGCGAGCATCGAGCCGAGAAAGAAGGTGCCGGTGAACAGCCACGCCTGGTTGACGCCGAGCGCGCCGACCATCTCCCGATCCTCGGTCGCGGCCCGGACCAGGGTGCCCCAGCGGGTGCGGTGGAACAGCAGCCACAGGGCGCCCAACACCAGGAGGCTCAGCACGATGAGGGCGAGGTCGTACTCCGGCAGCCGGGTGCCGAGTATGTTCACCGTCCCCTCGAGCCCCGGGGCGGCCGGGCCGAAGAGGTCCTCCGCGCCCCATACGAGGAGGGCGAGGTCCTGGATGACGAGGATGACCCCGAAGGTCGCGACGAGTTGGAAGAGCTCCGGGGCCTGGTACACCCGGCGCAGGACCAGCAGTTCGACGACGACCCCGATGAGCCCGACGGCCACCCCCGCGAAGAGCACCGCGGCCCAGAATCCGACCGCGCCGCCGAGGTGCTCGATGAAGGTATACGCGACGTATGCCCCCAGCATGTAGAACGAGCCGTGTGCGAAGTTGACGACCCGGGTCACCCCGAAGATGATGGAAAGCCCCGAGGCGACCAGGAACAGGGCCGACGCGCTCGAGAGGCCGGTCAGCGCCTGGACCAGGTAGAACCCGAGGTCACTCACGGTTCCGGTCTCCGGTGCGTCCTCGACTCGGAGCCGCCGGCATCCTCACGATCCTCCGCCGAGCACCTCGACGACCTCGGCGACGACTTGCAGTGACCCCTCGTCCTCCGCGCCGGTCAGCACGATCGGCTCGAAGTCCGGGTTGAGCGGCTTGAGGGTGATCTTCGTGTGCCGCCATGAGCCGTCGCCGCCGCCTGCCTTCCCGCTCTCGTAACGCTTGACGGTGTAGCGTTCTCCGCTCTCCGGGTCGGCAGTATCGCGCATCTCGACGAGCACCGTCTTGCCTTGGCGCGAGCCCCGGACGGGCGCCGCGAAGAGGCAGTATGCGCCGTCGGGGATGGCCGGCGCCCACCAGCAGGCGAACCGCCTCGAGCTGGATGGTAGCGGGGGAAGATCTTGAAGTACGCTGCCCGGAGCGTTCGACCATAGCACTTGAACCCGTGCCGCAACGTGGTGAGGGAGCCGTGGATGTCCATCCACTTGCACAGATCGCCGAGGATCTGCTCTTCGATCCTGTCGCCGTGCAGCGACTCCAGCTTGGCCCACTCCCTGGGCTGGGTCTCGCGGATGAAGGCAAGGACCGTCTCGGGAAAGATCGCGCGCTCCCGGTCGAAACCGTCCCCGGCGACGGACACGTAGCCATTCGCCAGAAGATGCCCCTCGATCACGGTCTCGAAAGCCTGCTCGCCGGTGCGCTTCATTTCACTGCCGTAACGGGTTCATGCCGGTTCAGGTAGAACGTCCGTGACTCGCGACCCTTGATGTCAATTTCCTCTATCACTTCGTCGCAGTAGAAGACATACCGCCCACCTACTTCCAACCCATCCAGGCTTGGTCCGCCTTCATGAATTTTCCCTGGCCGTTGGCCGTCGGCCGTGAGCAAGCCCCAAGTGCCGCTTCGGCGGTCGAATCTTTCCAATGTACCGTCCAGCGTAGTTGCCTCACGTCCGATTTCGGTAACACTTGAGAGTGCTGCCACCAAGGGTTCTGCCTCGGCCTGCAACACCGAACGATGGCTCGTTCGTTCGGACTTCGGCTCCGCCCACGAGTAGCGGAAGCCAGTCCTTCGATCGACCAGAAAACGCAAGAGTCTCAGGTATGCTCCTGCCAAGTGTCCGCGGTTTTCTCGCGCGGCTGAGAGTGTCTCGTCGATGTCCGCCGTATTCCGAAAAAGCGTATCGATCCGTTGCAGTGCTTTCCCAATAACGCTATCACCGAACAAGTCTGGATAATTTGCTGCCTCGAGGACAATCCGGAATGACCCGATGGCTGCCGGCACAACGACATCCATCATGTCGTCATCTGGTAGTCGGTGGCCGGAAAGATGTTCCTTCGACACCACTCTGCTGGCATGCCTGATCATTGCTTGAACACGGAGCAGCATCTCCGCGAGGGTATTCGCCCGAATACGGTGCTCTGCAGCGGCTTCCGGCGGTTCGACCACGAGTTCAAGGATGAGATTGTTTCGTGCCCGGGCTTCGCTCAGCACGTCGTCATCCGCTGGACGATCATGCAGGACGAAGTCGAAGTCGGGGAGAAGTTCGCCGACCATGGAGGGGGCCGGCAAGCGCTCGAGTGTCAATGGATGATCCAGACCATCCGCCGCCGTTGCCAGATACCGTACCTCTTCGTGCGATTCGACCAGCAACGATCGCAGATCGAGTCCGCCCGACCGGAATTGCCGCAGCCGTTCGGGGTTGACCCCCGCGACCAGGTATCGGTCCTCGCCTCCACCCGAGGGGGCCAGGACGGCAACGTAGTGCCCGCCGATGGCATCACGGGCTTCGAACACCTGCGGCCCGTCGTAGTAGAAGAGCGTGTTGGTATGCGAGATGTGCTTCATGACGGCTCCATCGCACACCGCGCCAGGATGTTGAATTCCGCCAGCGGCCACCAGGTGTGATGGGAGCGGCGGCCGGTCTGCATAATGCGGCCTGCGCCCGATTCGAGGTGGACTCCGCAGAGGAGATGCCCTCGCAGACGTGGGAGCTTCAACGCTCGCTCCGCGTCTTGTCGCGCGGCGAAGACGGACAAACCGCGGGCTTGACACTCCGTCACACCGCCGAATCGGTGGGTGGGTCTTTTCGCCCGTTGCGATCGGAAGTCATTGTTCGTCGGCGGATTCGTACGTACCAGCCGAAACACACGCCATGCGGTCGAGATTTCCTCCGCGGCATCGGGCGGGCACCCCAGCGGCAGCGGCTCCCGGTACCTCATGAGGCCCCCCCGATGTCGAGCCGGCCGGTTAAGGCTGCGGCGATGAGTACGGAACGGCGTTCCTTGAGCGGTGATATCGAGTTACAGGTCGCTATTTCGAGCGCGTTCAACACCGTCGTTTTGCGGGTCAAGTGGCCGGGTGCAGGTCGACGTCGCGGAACCGGGAGACGACGAGGTAGAGGATGTTCGCCTCGTGCATCCGCTCGATCTCGTTCTCGAACTCGAAGTAATCGAAGATGTCGCGCACGTTCCGCGAGAAGCCGTTGATGTAGCTGACGAGGTGTCTCTCGATATTGTCGGGATCCCCCTTGAGCTTCTCGAAGTCGAGCGGGGAGTGGTTGTGGAAGCGCTGGCCGGCGGCCCGGTTCAGCCGCAGATCCAGGGCATCACCTTCGACCCTGCCGCCCTTGCGCCGCGCGTGTTCGGCCAGAACCTCGGCCTTCGTGGAGGCGAGCACGCAGTCGAACCGGCGCAGCACCGTCATCGGCAGCATGACGCGCTCGTACTGCGGGGGCCGGTACGGGCCGCGCAGCAGATCCGCGATCTGCCAGATCAGGTTCGCGAAGTAGCGGTGGTCAGCCATTGCTCCGCCCGTTCCGGTCGGGCGGCGGCGGCGCGCCGCGCAATTTTCTCGCGCGTACGGCGGGGGGTCGGCGGGGCGATCCGCGCGGTGTCATGGGCAACGGTCCGGGGCGGCGGCCGGAGCCCCGCCCGGCCCGGCACGCCGCCGCCCCGCTCCGGTCAACCCGTCAGCATCAGCCCGCCGTCAGCCGGCCGGCCGCATCGCTCGGACTTCCTCGTCCGGCGGGAAGTGGTTCGCGCCGTCCTCGTAGGTCCAGTCGACCATCTTGCCGCGGCCGTCCTCGAGCGTCGTCCAGCCGATGTAGGCCCCCATCGTGGACTGGTGGTCGAGCTTGCGGAACGTGATGGGCCCGGTCGGAGCGTCGAGGCTCAGCCCCTCGAGCGCGTCCACCATCGCCTCGGTGTCCGTGCTGCCGGCCTTGGTGATGAGGGCCGCGACGGTCAGCATCGTGTTGTAGCCGACGATGGAGCCGATGCGCGGATAGTCGTCGTACTTCGCCTGGTAGGCGGAGAGGAACGCATCGTGTTCGGGGGTGGCGATGTCGTACCACGGATAGCCGGTGACCAGCCACCCTTCCGGCGCTTCGCCCTTGAGCGGGTCGAGGTACTCCGGCTCGCCGGTGAGCAGGCCCACCACCAGGCGGCCTTCGAAGAGCCCGCGGAGCTTGCCCTCGCGGACGAACTTCGCGAGGTCGCCACCGAAGGTCACGTTGTAGATCGCCTCGGGCTCGGCCGCGCTCAGGGCCTGGACCTCGGCGCCCGCGTCGATCTTGAAGAGGCCCGGCCACTGCTCGGCCACGAACTCGACGTCGGGGCGAAGCTGCGTCAGCACCTTCTTGAACGCGGCCACCGCGTCCTTGCCGTAGGCGTAGTTGGGGGCGATGGTGGCCCAGCGCTTCGCGGGGTTCTTCGCCGCCTCGCTCGCGAGCATGGACGCCTGCATGTAGGTGGAAGGCCGGAGCCGGAAGGTGTAGCGGTTGCCCTTGGCCCAGACGAGGGCGTCGGCGAGGGGCTCCGCCGCGACGTAGAGCACCTTCTTCTCCCCGGCGAAGGAGGTGAGGGCGAGCCCGATGTGGGAGAAGAGGGTTCCCGAGATGAGGGCCACCCGATCCTTCGACACCAGCTCCTCGGCGATCTTCACCGCCTCGCCGGGCTTCCCCGCGTCGTCGCGCGACACGAGCTCGAGGGGCCGGCCGAGCACCCCGCCCGCCGCGTTGATCTCCTTGATGGCGAGCTCGACCCCCATCTTGTACGGGACCGTGTGGGCGGGGAGGCGCTTGTAGCTGTTGATGTCGCCGATCCGGATCGGATCCGCGGCGGAGGCGATCGGGATGGCCGCTCCCGCCCCGAGGAGGGAGACGAGGCCGGCGAGGATGGCCGGGATGGCGGACCCCGCGATTCCGGCGATTGCGTCTTTCAGCTTCTTCATGGCAGTTCTCCAGTCGTCGTTGGTAGCCGTGCGGCCCTCCGGACCCGGGCGGAGGCCGTCGGGTCCCATCGGGCCTTCTCGCCGCCGCGAAGTCACCGCGGCGCCGCACCGCTCGCCCCGCTTCCTTCCGGGCGAAGCCCCGGCAGCACCTCCGTCGCGAGCTGCTCGAGCCGCCGCCGGCGCCCGCCGGAGAGGAGCGCGAAGGTGATCCGGTCGAAGTCGAGGGCCGCGACCTCGCGCAGCCTTTCGATGCAGGTTCCGCGATCCCCCGCGATCGCGACCGACCGGACGAACTCCTGGCTGACGATCTCCTTGTGCCCGGCGCGAAGCGACAGGTGGTCGGTGTACTCGTAGCTCTGCTGGGCGCGCAGGAACTCCGGCCGGAACCGCTCCCATCCGGGCGGGACCCGCTTCCAGACCTGGAAGGTCGCGGCCTGGCTCGTCGCCCACGCGCGCACGTCGCTCACCGCTCGGCTCTCGTCGTCGTCGACGCTCATCGCGACGAAGAGGTCGATGGTGAGGTCTTCGCGCCGGCGCCCGCTCCGTTCCAGCCCCTCGTAGATGAAGTCGAGCTGCCAGCGGCAGAACTCGGAGTCCGCCGCCCCCATCACCACCGCCCCGTCGCAGACCTCGCCGGCGAGGCGCAGCATCCCGGGCTGGGACACCGCGAGGTAGATCGGCACCTGCCGGGCGGCGGTCGCGAGGCGCACGCGCGTCCCGTAGAGCTCGGCCTCCTCGCCGCTGAAGAGCTGGCGGAACTCCTCGATGCCGCGGCGGATCGCGCCGAGGCGCTCCGGCTCGCGGCCGATGGAGTGCACCGCGACCCACCCCGCGCCGAGCCCGAGGAGCGCCCGCCCCTGCGAGACCTCGTCGAGGGCCGCGGTCGCGTTCGCGGTCACCGTGGGATGGCGGGTCGTGAGGTTGGTGACCCCGGCGCCGATCTCGATGCGCTCCGTAGCGAGCGCGGCGAGGGTCATCGCGGCGTAGACGTCCTTCATCCCGAGTTGATGGTCGATGAACCACAGCGCGTCGAAGCCGTGGTCCTCCGCCGTGCGCGCCAGCTCGCCGACCGCGGCGAGCGGCTCGCGGGGGCTCACGCCCCGCGAAATCCCGAATCGGGTCACCATCGTTTCATCCCTTCTTCCGTTCCTGCTCGTGCTCGTGCTCGTGCTCCTTCCCTCGCATCCGGCCGTTCCAGGGCGGCGCGGAGGGCCACAGAGTACGCCTCCGGCTGGTCCACCGTCATCAGGTGGCCGCAATCCCGGATCTCGTGGTACGCACCGTCGACCAGCTCGGCGAGGATGAGGTCCGCCGCCCGGCGCGGGCAGAAGCGGTCGCCGTCCCCCCCGATGACGTCCACCGGGCAGCGGATCCGCGCGAGCGCGCCGGTGAGGGGCGTGTCGTGGAGGCCCTGCATCGCGCGCGCCGCGTTGACGTATCCGCGCCCGTCTCCGACCGCCTCGATCCGCCGGGCGACGATCGCGTCGAGGTCCGCCCCCGGCGTCACGATCTGGGCCGCGGTGTCGTCCCGGAGCGCCGCCTCGAAGGCCGGTCGGTCCGAGTCCCGGTCCGAGCCCCGGTCCAAGCCCCAGTTCGAGCCAAGGAGCGCGATGCGTTCCTCGAAGAAGCCGGCCGCGGCGCGTCCCACCACGGACGACGTGCCGCTCACCACCGCGCGCGTCACGAGGTCGGGGCGGGCGGCCGCGGCGGCGAGCACGACGGTGCCGCCGAGGGAGTAGCCGAGGCAGGCAGCGGGTCCGGTCAGCGCCTCGAGGAAGCGGGCGAGGTCGCCGGCGAGCTGGTCGAGGGTGCCTTCTCCGTGCCCGATCCGCGTCTCGCCGTGGCCGCGAAGGTCGTATGCGAGGGTCCGGTGGTCGGCGAGCCGCTCCTGAACGACCGCCCAGCTTCGCCGGTCCTCGGCGAGGCCGTGCACCATGACCGCCGGCGGGCCGGCCCCCCGCTCGGTGTAGCCGACCTCGAGGTCGCCGAGGCGGATCCTCACCGCCCCCCGCTCCCGGCCCCGGCGTCCGCAGCGCCTTCCGTTCCCGCGCCCGAACCCGCGCCTGCTCCTGCATCCGGACCCGTTCCCGCGCCCGGAGCCGCACCCGCGCCTGCTCCGGCTCCCGTTCGTTTCCCGGCTCCCGCTGCGACTCCCGCTCCGACCCCGCCCCCCGATCCGGGGGCAAGCCGGATCCGATCGATTTCGACGATCCGGTCCCGAAGCTCGAGCTTCCGGATCTTGCCGGCCGCCGTGCGGGGGAAGTCGCCGACCGTGCGAACGAGCTCCGGCCAGAGGTGCCTGGGGAGCCCCCGGTCGCGGAGGAACCCGGTGAGCGCTTCGAGCTCGGCCGGTGCCCCGCCCGCCGTTTCCACCACCGCGCAGATCCGTTCGCCGAGGCGCTCGTCCGGGTAGCCCACCACCGCCGCCGCCCGTACCCCGGGGCAGGCGGCGAGGGCGTTTTCGAGGGGAACCGGGGAGATGTTCACCCCGCCCCGGATGATGAGGTCCTTCACCCGGCCGGTGATCCGCAGGTACCCGTCCCCGTCGATGCGGGCGAGGTCGCCGGTGCGGAAGAACCCGTCCGGGGTCAACAGCGATTCGTACAGCGGCTCCTGGCCGTAGTAGCCGACGAACACCCCCGGCCCCCGCATCGCAAGCTCGCCCTCGGTGTCGGGAGGGGTCTCCTCGCCGCTCGCGTCCAGGGTGCGGAGCTCGAGGCCGGGGAGCCCGATCCCCGCCGTCGTCAGCACTTTCTCGCGAGGGCTCCGGGCGGTACAGGTCGTGAGCCCGCCCTCGGTCATGCCCCAGAGCACGGTGACCCGGGTGTTCGGGAACTCGGCCTCGGCCCGCTCCATGAGCGACGGGGGGACCTGGGCGCCGCCGCACAGGAACCACCGGAGGGGGGCCAGCTTCGGCCCCCGGGCGGCTCCCCGGGCGGCCCCCCGGGCGGCCGCGGCCGGCGGCCACGGCGCGTCCACCAGGTCCTTGAGGAAGGGTGTCGCGGCGGCGGTGAAACGGCAGCCGTGGGCGACGACGGCTTCGAGGGCGCGAGACGGGTCCCATCGGTCCTGGAGGATGAGGGGGGCGCCGGTGTGGAGCGAGAGCCGGGCGCCGTGGATCGCCCCGACGCTGTGCCCGAGGGGCGAGGGCATGAAGATCGGCGTGTCGGGGCCGAGCCCGAAGCGCTCCGCGAACGTGACGTTGAGGGCCGCGAGCGTGTCGCCGGTGTGCATGACCGCCTTGGGGAGCCCGGTGGTGCTGGAGGTGAACATGAGGTGGTCGAGTCCCTCGACCGCCGGCGGGGGGGCCGCCGCCCCGCGGCCCACCGTCCCGGTTGCCGCCCCGACCGCCGGCGCTGATCCCGGCGCTGACCCTGGCTTCGACCCCGGCGGCGGCGGCGGCTCGGTCACCGGCCAGCTCCGGGCCCCATCGTCGCCGGCGACCGCCACCGCGGGCGGGCGGGAGCACTTCCGGGCGGCGGCGACGGCGAGCTCCCCGGTGCCGGTGCGGCCGTGCCGCTCGACGGTGAGGATCGCCCGCGCTCCGCAGCGCTCGGCCGCGTAGCGAAGGGTGCCCTCGTCGGTGCGGACCGGCAGGTTCGCGGGGACCGCGCCCCGGCGGAGCGCGGCGAGCATCGCCACCGGCCACTCGACGCGGTTCGGCATGAAGACGAGGACGACGTCGCCCGCCCCGATCCCCCGTTCGGCGAGCTCGGCGGCAAGCCGGCCCGCTTCCCGCCAGAGCGGCTCGCGGCCGAGGCGGCGCCCCCGATCGTCGAGCACCGCGAGCGCCGCCGGCCGCTCCCGCACGAGGCGCTTGAAGCGCTCGGCAAGCGGCACGCCCGGCCACCAGCCACGCTCGCGGTAGCGGCGCGCGCGCGCCGCGTCCCCGTGCCGCCGTTGCGAGCCGGTCGTCCCGTCCATCCCGCGGCCTCCGCCCGTCCGATCCCGGTCCCGGACCTTCCGTATCAGGAAAGCGGGGCGCCGGGCGTCGTTCCCGCCTCGCGTTCGAGGTCCTTCTCGATGTCCGCATCGATCCGCAGGCTCGGTCGTTCGGTCGCCACGGCGGGAATCCTCGGTCGGGGGGATCCTTCACAGTATGACAACAAGACGGCGGCTCTGCCGCCCGGCATCGGACATCGGCTTGCCCCCGACACGCTGCCCGGTACATGATCGCGTCGTGAACCGACCCTCGAAAGGAAACCGGGCGTGCGTCCCGGCGAACGGTTGCTCCGCATCCTCCGGGCGGATCGCCCCGTTCGCGAAAGCCGCGCTGCAACGGAAGGAGGCCGTCGCGGCGCGTCGCCGCGGCGATGCCCGGTTCTCCCGCCGCCCGTTCGCCGGAGCCGGGCCGGCCGGGGCCGCGGCCCCGGCCGCGCCGCCGGGGAGCGTCGGCGGATGAAGATCAAGGACATCCGCGCCAGCGTGCATCGTCTGCCGATCTACCTGCCACGGTTCGAGAAGCCGACCGAGCATCGCCATCACGTCTTCTGCGAGGTCGAGACCGACGAGGGTCACGTCGGCTTCGGCCTCACCGCCCGTTTTCTGACTCGCGCCGTCGCCAGCGCGCTGACCGACGACATTCTGCCGGCGGTGCGTGACCTGGACCCGCGGGATCTCGAGGCCGTGCACGAGCGGGTCGGGCGGGTCGTCAGCGAGCGCGGCATCATGACCGGCGCGAACCTGGCCGCGGCCTCCTGCCTGGATCTCGCGTTGTGGGACGTGATCGGCAAGGCGGCCGGCCGCACCGTCGCCCAGCTGCTGGGCGGCTACCGCGACAGCGCCTCGGTGTACATGACCTACGGGTTCGGAAACTACGACCGCGACCAGCTCGCCGACCTCGCGCGGGAGCTCATCGACGGGGGGCACCGGCGCCTGAAGATGCTGGTCGGGGTGCCCGGCCTCGGCTGGCCGGAGGATGCGGCCCGCGTGCGCCACGTGCGCGGCGCCATCGGCGACGACGTCACCCTGGCTCTCGACGCCAATGAAGGGTACTCGGTGAACGACGCGGTGCGGCTGTGTCGCGCCATCGACGACTGCAACATCGCCTGGCTGGAAGACCCGGTGCGCAACAACGACATCCGCGATCTCCGGCACCTGCGCCGACATACCCCGATCCCGCTCGCGGCCGGGCAGATGGACGGCCACTCCTCGCGGTTCCGCCAGTATCTGGAGAACGACGCCATCGACATCCTCCTCCCCAATCCGATGTTCAACGGCGGCATGACCGAGACGCGCCGGGTGGCGTATCTCGCGCAGATCTACGAGAAGCCCCTGTCGGATGCCGGAGGCGCGACCTATTTCAGCCTCCATCACGTCGCCGGCTTCCGCAACGGCACCCACGTGGAATGCCACTTCAAGTCGCAGTTCCTGGAGGAGAACCTGTTCATCGACGCCCCCAAGCCCCGCGCCGGGAGGCTCCACGTCCCGGACGCGCCGGGTTTCGGGCTCGCCGTCAACCGCGACCTCCTGAAGGACACCCGGGTCGCGGGTTGACCGGCCGGTCCGGCGCCGCGAATCGCGGCGCCCGGCCCACCTGCCGCCGGCCGGGAAGGGCGGGTGGCACAACCACAGCACGCAAAACCGCACAGGAGAGGAAACGATGAAGAAAGCCATCCAGTCCATGATGAGCACCGCCGCCGTCGCGCTGCTGCTCGGGGTCGGGCCGGCCCAGGCCGAGGCGCTCAAGCTGAGGCTCTCGGTCGAGAGCACCCCGGGCGCCGCCACCCAGCACATGCTCGCATCGTTCCGCGACGCGCTGAAGGCGGAGATGGGCGACGCGGTGGAGATCGAGTTCTTCGACAGCGGCACGCTGGGCGACGAGATCGTGCACATGCAGCAGGTTCGCACCGGCCAGCTCGACGTGATTCCCATCGGTTCGGACGCCGTGCAGCTCGATTCCAAGTGGGCGGTGTTCGACATCCCGTTCCTGTTCGCCGACCGCGAGGCGGTGGCGAAGGTCCTGGACGGGGAGATCGGCACGCAGCTCGACGCGTCGTTCCGGGAGAGCGCCGGCCTGAAGGTGCTCGGATTCGGCGAGATCGGCTTTCGCAACATCTCCAACAACGTGCGCCCGATCGTCAAGCCGGAGGACCTCGCCGGCGTGAAGCTCCGCGTACCGGGCAGCAAGACCCGCATCCTCGCCTTCGAAATGCTCGGCGCGGCGCCGATCAACATGAACATCGGCGAGGTCTACCTGGCCCTCCAGCAGGGGACCGTCGACGGTCAGGAGAACCCGCTCGGAAACATCCGGAAGTGGTCCTGGTACGAGGTGCAGAAGTACATTTCGATCTCGCGCCACGTCTATACCCCGATCACGTTCGTCATGAACCTTCGCCGTTACGAGGGATTGAGCGACGAACAGCGGGCCGCGGTCGATCGGGCGGCACGGGCGGCGGTGCTCGCGAGCCGCGAGTACGGGACGCAGAACGACGCCAACCTGCTCGCGGAGATCACGGAGCTCGCGAAGGGCAAGGTCGCGTTCAACGAGATCGACGTTGCCGCGTTCCAGGCGGCGGCCGGGCCGATCGCGGTCGAGATCGGCAAGGTGGCCGGCGAGGAGTTCACCGCTTCGGTGATGGCGGCCATCCAGTAGGGCAGGACCGCCGCCGCCGCAGGGCCGGTGGGCCGGCTTTCGCATCCGGACCGCCGGCTCCGCGGCACGGCCCCCGCCGAAGTGAAGCCGCGTGCGCGTCGGCGGGAGGGCGCCAAGATGCCTCACGATCTCCCCCACGCTCTCATGGAGGAACGGGCCGCACGGACCGAAAGAGCTCGTGTGCGCTGCCGAGGCGTAGTCGACACTGGCGCGTGCGCGCGGCCGAAGCGACTTGGGCGGCTTGCGGGAGTCCGTCCCGCCACCGCGAGCGGATGGGCGGCCGCAGCGGGAAGTCGGTGATTTTTTCGGGCCGGCGCGGGCGGCTCCGCCGCGAAAGGACGTGAACCATGGATCCGGGGACCGGTTCCGCCGCAGAGAACGGCGAGCCACGACGAGAGCATCGTTCCGGCGGTGCGCCGTCCGAGGGGCTGGCCGGGCGCATTGCGGAGGCGTCGCGGCGTCAGGAGCTTCGCGATCCGGACGAAGGCCTCGGCCCCATCGACCGCGCCGTCAACCGGCTGGCGGAGATCGTCGGCGTCGCCGCCCTGGCCACCATCGTGGTCACCATCTTCGCCAACGCGGTCGGTCGCTACGCCTTCAACTGGAGCCTCATCTGGGCCGAGGAGCTGGTCCTGCTGCTGGTTCCGTGGCTCGCCATGACCGGGGTCTTCCTCTCGGTGCGCCGCGGTACGATGATCCGCATCGAATACTTCTTCGAGAAGCTCCCGCGAGCCCTGCGCCGGCCGCTCGGTCCGCTCGGACACCTGCTCTCCGTCTGCGTGCTGACGTTCATGGCCGGGATCTCCGTCGAGTTCGTGCTGCTGTTCGGATCGGACCGGGCGCTCTACCTCGAGATCCCGCGCATGTATTCGTCGTCCGCGCTGGTGATCGGCGGGTTCGCGTCGGCGCTGGCCTTCGTCGCGGTTCTGGTGCGCGAGCGCCGCGGCACGCGCCGCGGGACGGACGATGGACCGTAGCCCTACCCGTGCCCCACATCTCTTCGCTGGACTTTGAACATGAATAGTTCGTATCAATTCAATTGCCTGCAATCTGTCTGCCCTATCTGCCGATGACTGCCCAAGCCAGACTCGTCGGGCCTCGGCCGCATCGGGACCGGCCAGGGACTGGTTTCTCATTCGATGCGCCGTTCGCGGAAAAGAAAGGGTTCGGAAAACAATGACTTCCATGATACGCCGCGCATGAAGCGCAGCGAGCGGATGTGGGGCACGGGCAACGCCAGCCCGCACCTCCCCCCGCTTTCCGCTGCGGACGCCGATCCGTCCACCGTGACGGGCCGTATTCCCTCGAGCCGCCTCGACCGCGCGTGGGCGCCGGTGTCGGCTGCGTCTTCAGCGGCGCGCACGCCCTCTTTCGGTCCGTGCGTCCCGCGGCTGTCGCATCCTGGGGCGTCTCCGCGCCCTCGCGACCGGAGCGGGTGAGATATATGCGGGCCGGGACCCATCGATCCGGAGGTGAGCCGACCGCGCCCACCGCCGCGACCGGCGGCCTTTCCGGGGGTGCTTCCCGCGACGCATACCCGTTCGGGGCCGGGGCGGAAGCGGCCGCGTGATCGGCGCCGCGGCATCGATCGTCCTCCTGTGCGCCCTGCTCGTGCTGAGGGTGCCGATGCTGGTATCGCTCGCGGCGGCCGTCATACTCAACTTCCACCTGTCGGGCGCCTGGGCGCTGACCCTGCCGCAGACGATGCTCTCCGGCATGAACCGGTTCGTCCTCATCGCCCTGCCCCTCTTCGTGCTCGCGGGCGGGCTGATGAACGCGGGCGGCATCTCGGCCAGGCTCTTCGAGTTCGCGCGGGCGCTGGTCGGCTGGATGCGCGGCGGTCTCGCCCACGTCAACGTGCTCACCAGCATGTTCTTCGGGGGGATGATCGGCTCCTCGACCGCCGACCTCGCGGGGACCGGCTCCATCGTCATCCCGGCGATGAAGCGCAACGGGTATCCCGGCCCCTTCTCGGCCGCGCTCACCGCGTCGTCGGCCGGCATCGGCCCGATGATCCCGCCGAGCTCGCCGATGATCCTCTACTCGGCGGTGACCGGCACGTCGCTCGGTGCGCTGTTCCTGGCCGGCGTCCTCCCCGGGATCCTGCTCGGGCTGAGCCAGGCCCTGATCGTCGCCTGGCTGGCCCGGCGGCGTGGCTGGAAACCGTATTCCGGCTTCGCGGTGCGCGAACTCCTGCGTGCGGGCTGGCGCGCGGTGCTGTCCTTCGGGCTGCCGATCATCATCGTCGGGGGCTTGGTTCTCGGCGTATTCACCCCGACCGAGGCGGGGGCGTTTGCGGTCGTCTACGCGCTCGTCCTCGCCACGGTCGTCTACCGGGTGCTGACGCTGAAGGGCCTGTACCGGGTCATGGTCAACGCCGTGCAGCTCACCGGGGAGTTGCTGATCATCGTCAGCCTGTCGTTCGCCCTCGGCGCGGGGCTGACCAATGCGCACGTGCCGGAGGCGCTCACCGTCATCATCGACCTCTTCTCGTTCGGCGACAGCCAGTTCATGCGCATCCTGGCGATGCTGATCCTCGCGATCATCGCCGGCATGATCCTGGATCCGCTGATCCCCGTCCTGCTTCCCATCATCCTGCCGACCCTGCTCGCCTTCGACGTCGACCTTCTCCACTTCGGGGTGCTGATGGTCATCGCAGTGGTGATCGGGCAGGTGACGCCGCCGCTCGCCATCGCCCTCATCATCGCCGGGCGCATCGCCAACGTGGACCAGATGGTGGTCCTGCGCGCGAACATGCCCTTCTTCTATGCCCTCGTCGCATTCATGCTGTTCGCCATCGCGGTTCCGGAGATCGCGACCTGGCTGCCCGCCCTGATGCGCGAGTGAGCGGCGGAGGGCATGCCCCCCCATGTCCCCCCATGTCCCCCCATGTCCCCCCCAAGTCCCCGCCATGTCCCGCCAGCCGACGACGAGGGGATGGACGAGCAGGGGCGATCGGCACCCACGCCCACACCGGTACCGCGGTCCGTGCGGCCCGCGGCCATCGGACCCGCAACCCCTCGAGCGCAGGGAGGATCGAAATCCATGAGCACCCCGGCCGGCCGGCACTTCCTGCAGATTCCGGGACCGACCAACGTCCCGGATCGAATCCTCCGCGCCATCGAGCGCCCGACCATCGACCACCGCGGCCCCGAGTTCGGGCGGCTCGGCCGGCGGGTCCTCGCGGGCCTGCGCGAGATCTTCAGGACCCGGAGCAACGTCCTCGTCTTTCCATCGTCCGGCACCGGCGCGTGGGAGGCGGCGCTCGTGAACACCCTCTCCCCCGGCGACCGCCTGCTGATGAGCGAGACCGGGCATTTCTCGACGCTGTGGGCGGCGATGGCGCGGCGCCTCGGGCTGGAGGTCGAGGTCCTGGAAGGCGACTGGCGCACCGGCGCCGACCCCGCGCGGGTCGAGGCGCGGCTCGCCGAGGACCGCGACCGCACGGTCAAGGCGGTCGCGGTGGTGCACAACGAGACCTCCACCGGGGTGACAAGCCGCGTCGGTGCGGTACGCTCGGCGCTCGATGCCGCCGGCCACCCGGCGCTGCTGCTCGTCGACACCATCTCCTCGCTCGCGTCCATCGACTACCGCCACGACGAATGGGGCGTCGACGTGACGGTGGGAGGCTCGCAGAAGGGGCTGATGCTCCCGCCGGGGCTCGGGTTCAACGCGGTGAGCGAGAAGGCGCGGGCGGCTTCGAGGTCGGCCGGGATGGCGCGCTCGTACTGGGACTGGGAGTCGATGCTCGGCGCGAACGAGACCGGCTTCTTCCCCTACACGCCGGCCACCAACCTGCTCTACGGCCTCGCCGAGGCCATCGACATGCTGCGCGAGGAAGGCATCGAGAACGTGTTCCGCCGCCACGACCGCCACGCCGAGGCGACCCGGTGCGCGGTGCGCGCGTGGGGCCTCGAGGTGTGGTGCCGGCGCCCGGAGGAGTACTCGTCCTCGCTCACCGCGGTACGGGTGCCCGAAGGCCACGGCGCCGACGCCCTGCGGCGCACCATTCTGGAGACCTTCGACATGTCGCTCGGCAACGGGCTCGGACGTCTCGCCGACTCGGTGTTCCGCATCGGGCACCTGGGCGCCTTCAACGATCTGATGCTCGCCGGGACGCTCTCCGGCATCGAGATGGGGCTCCGTCTCGCCGGCGTCCCGCACGAGCGGGGCGGCGTCGCCGCGGCCCTCGCGTCGCTCACCGAGGCGGCGTCTCGTGACGCCGCCGCCCGGACCGGGGGGGACGGCGCGCACGGGTCGGAAGCGGCGGAAGCGCCGGGGCCGCCGGGGCCGCCGGGAACGCCCAAGGACCCGGAAGCGCCGGGGGGACCGGACCGTGTCGCGGCGCTCGGCCCGTGAGGCATCGCTCGCGCCTTCGTCCGGGAGACGCGGGGCTCGCCGCGCGCCTCCGGCGCGAGGTCGAAGGCGAGGTGTGGTTCGACCCCGAGAGCCGGGGCCGCTACGGCACCGACGCATCGATCTACCAGATCGAGCCGCTCGGGGTGGTCGCGCCGCGCACCACCGACGACATCGCCCGCACCATCGCGGTCTGCCGGGAGGCCGGCGCCCCGGTCCTGCCCCGCGGGGCCGGCACCTCGCAGTGCGGGCAGACCGTCGGCGAGGCGGTGGTCGTCGATACCAGCAAGTACCTCGACCGGGTGCTCGGGATCGACGAAGCGTCGCGCCGCGTCACGGTACAGCCGGGGATCGTGCTCGATCGCCTCAACGCGTGGCTGAAGCCCAAGGGGCTCTTCTTTCCCGTCGACGTGTCACCCGCCAACCGGGCCACCATCGGAGGCATGGCCGGCAACAACTCGTGCGGCGCGCGATCCATCCGCTACGGCAACATGGTGCACAACGTGCACGCGATCCGCGCCGTTCTCGCGGACGGGAGCACGGCGCGGTTCGACGAGGTGTCGGGCAACCTCGAGGGGTTCACCGGGGGCGACCGCCACGCCGATCTGCTCCGGCGCATGCGTGCGCTCGGCGCCCGTGAAGCGGACGAGATCGCGCGCCGCTTTCCGGCGCTGCTGCGGCGGGTGGGCGGGTACAACATCGACACCCTGGCCACCGGCGGCGGCCACAACATGGCCCACCTGCTGGTCGGGTCGGAGGGCACGCTCGGGTTCTTCACCGAGATCGAGCTCGATCTTCAGCCGTTGCCGGCGCACCGCGTGCTCGGGGTGTGCCACTTCCCCGCGTTCTACGAGGCAATGTGCGCAACGCGGCACGTGGTGGCCCTCGACCCGAGTGCGGTGGAGCTGGTCGACCGCACCCTGATCGAGCTCGCGCGCGACATCGAGGCGTTCCGCCCCACCGTCGAGCGATTCGTGCGGGGCGCGCCCGACGCCCTGTTGCTGGTGGAGTTCGCGGGCGAGGACCGCCCGGCTCTCCTTTCCCGGCTCGCCGCGCTCGGCGAGCTGATGGGCGACCTCGGACTTCCCGGCGCGGTGGTCGAGGCGGTGGAGCCGGCGTTCCAGCGCGCGGTATGGGAGGTGCGCAAGGCGGGCCTCAACATCATGATGTCGATGAAGGGGGACGGGAAGCCGGTCTCCTTCGTCGAGGACTGCGCGGTGCGGCTCGAGGATCTCGCCGAGTACACCCGCCGCCTCGACGCCATCTTCGCCCGCCACGGCACCCGCGGCACCTGGTACGCGCACGCCTCGGTCGGCACCCTGCACGTGCGTCCCATCATCGATCTCAAGGCCGAGGACGGCGCGCGCACGATGCGGGCCATCGCGGAGGAGTGCTTCGAGATGGTTCGCGGCTACCGGGGTTCGCACTCCGGCGAGCACGGGGACGGCATCGTACGTAGCGAGTTCCACGAAGCGATGTTCGGTTCCCGGATTGTCGGGGCGTTCGAGGAGGTCAAGAACGCCTTCGACCCCGGCGATCTCTTCAACCCGGGCAAGATCGTCCGGCCCGAACGCATGGACGACCGGGAGCTCTTCCGCTACAAGCCGGGCTACGCACCCCTGCCCCTCGAGACCGGTCTCGACTGGTCGGAGTGGGGAGGCTTCGACCGCGCGGTGGAGATGTGCAACAACAACGGGGCCTGCCGGAAGTCGGACCCCGGCGTGATGTGCCCCTCGTATCGCGTGACCCGGGACGAGCGGCACGTCACCCGCGGGCGGGCGAACACCCTGCGGCTCGCCCTCACCGGCCAGCTTGGCCCTGACGCCCTCACCTCCGGCGCGATGGCGGAGACGATGGCGCTCTGCGTCGGGTGCAAGGGCTGCAAGCGCGAATGCCCCACCGGAGTCGACATGGCGCGGATGAAGATCGAATACCTCCATCAGCGCCGGAAACGCCATGGATTGAGCCTGCGCGACCGCGCCGTCGCGTGGCTCCCGCGCTACGCACCCGTCGCGAGCCGGCTCGGGTGGATGATGAACCTGCGCGATCGGCTTCCGGGGCTGCCGGCCGTGACCGAGCGCCTGCTGGGGCTGAGCGCGAAGCGCACCCTCCCGCGATGGCGCACCGATCCGTTTCGGGGCGACGAGCTCCCGGCGCGCGGGGTCGGCGGTTCGGAACGGATGCCCGCCGCGGGGGGCGGCGGTCCCGAGGTGGTGTTCTTCGCCGACACCTTCACCACCTGGTTCGAGCCCGAGAACGCCCGCGCCGCGGCGCGGGTGCTGGAGACGGCGGGTTTCCGGGTGCTCCCCGCCGGGCCGCCGCCCGGCGAACGCCGCCCGCTGTGCTGCGGGAGGACGTTCCTTGCCGCCGGTCTCGTCGAGGAGGCGAGGCGCGAGCTGGCGCGCACCCTCTCCGCCCTCGCGCCGTTCATCGAGCGGGGCGTTCCCATCGTCGGCGTGGAGCCCTCGTGCCTGCTGACGTTCCGCGACGAGGCGCTGGCGCTGGGATTCGGGCGGGAGGTGGGGGGGGCGCGGTTCCTGATGTTCGAGGAGCTCGTGGCCGGAGCGGTCGCGGAAGGGGGGATCGACCTCCCGCTGCGCCCGCTCGCGGGCAAGTCGTCGCGCGCCGGCAAGCGCGCGCTCCTGCACGGCCATTGCCATCAGAAGGCGTTCGGGGTCCTGCCGGCGCTCGAGCGCACCCTCCGGCTGGTGCCCGGGCTGGAGGTCGAAACCATCGAATCGAGCTGCTGCGGGATGGCGGGCGCTTTCGGGTACGAGGCCGCGAGCTACGAGACCTCGATGGCGATGGGCGAGCTCGACCTCCTGCCGGCGGTGCGGGCGGCGGATCGGGACACGCTGATCGTCGCCGGCGGCACGAGCTGCCGGCACCAGATTGCCGACGGAGCGGCCCGGCCGGCGTGGCACGTGGCGAGGGTCCTGGAGCAGGCGCTCCCATGATCCGGCACGCACCGCGGGACGGGCCCGGAGGGGACGGGCCCGGAGGGGACGGGCCCGGAGGCTCGAAGTACCGGTGTTTCCGCGAGCGCCGCCACTCCTCCCGCAACCGCGAGTCGATTCGGTCGAAACCACTGCGAGGGGCACAGGCCCGCTTCACACCGACACCCCCGCTCCCCGTCGCCGCTCTCTGACGGACGCTTCCCGCGCCCGGGTGCGGCGGCAGCGGCGGGCGGGGTGGAGGCGGGCCGCGGGACGGCGGGACTCGAGGGGTGGACCGGAGACCCGGGAGGTTCGCTGTCGGAGGGCCGGGGAGCTTCTCCCGGTCGGGGCAGCCTGGAGGGCGGCCATGGCCGCCGCAAGCGGGGCGCATCGAGGCGGGAGCGTCCCGCGTTCGGATGATCGGACTGTGGCCCTACACCGCGAGGGCCATTCCGTCCCGGCCGGGGTCGGCTCCGCCCTCCCAGCTTCCGCCGGCCCGCCGGAGTGCGTGGACGCCGGCGAAGTGGAAGCTCCGCGCCGACCGGCGCACCGGATAGCCCATGTCCCGAAGCGTCCGCTCGGTGCGGCGCAGGATCCGGTTGGTGACGTCGATGGTGTCGGAGGTCGCGCAGAACCGCGGCGCGGAGACCGATTCCTGCGCGGTCATGCCGAAGTCGACCACGTTGAGGATGCTCTGCAGGACCCCCATCGTGATGAAGGTCCCCCCCGGCGCACCGACGACGTACCAGGGCCCCTCCTCGTCGAAGAGGATCGTCGGACACATCGCGGTGAACCGCGCCTTGCCGGGGGCGAGCGAGCCGGCCCGCCCCGGGCGGGGATCGAACACCCCCATGCAGCCGTTGTACATGAAGCCGAGCCCCTCGGTGACGACCCCCGACGGGCGTCCGAGGGAGTGGGTGAGCGAGACGCAGTTCCCGTCCGCGTCGACGACGCATACATGGGTGGTCCCCCTCGACTCCCCGCCGCCGGCGTTCAGCCTCGGGACGCGGGTCTTTTCGCCGGTGCGGATGCGCTCCGCCATCCGCGCGCCGTACTCCTTCGAGGTGAGCTCCGCGAGGGGCGTCTCGAAGTAGCGCGGGTCGCCGATCCGGGTGTCCTTGTCCACGGTCGCGATCTTCATCGCCTCGGAGACGACGGCGACGTACCGGGGGGAGTTGTGACCCATCGCGGCCAGGTCGAAGTTCTCGAGGACGTTCAGCATCTCGAGGACCATGACGCCGCCTCCGGGGGGCCGGTTGGTCGCGATCCGGTGTCCCCGATAGCTTCCCCACAGCGGCTCGGTCTCGTCGGGGGCGGCCCGTGCGAGATCCTCGAAGGAGAGCAGGCCGCCGCCCCGTTCGACGTCCGCGACGATCCGGGCCGCGATGTCCCCGGTGTAGAAGTCCTCCGCCCCGTGCTCCGCGATCCGGCGGCAGGTCCGGCCCATGTCGCGGTTTTTCAGGGTGTCGCCCACTCCCGGGATCCCCCCGTCCGGCCGGAGGTAGACCTTTCGGGTCGCCTCGAAGCGGGTGAGGTACTCGGTGTGGGCGATGCGGCCCGACACCGGGCCTTCGTTCCAGTACGCGCTCACGTGGGGCCGCACCTGAAAACCGTCCTCGCAGTACTCGATGGCGGGGCGGAGGAGGTCGGGCAGCTTTCTGCTCCCGAAGCGCTCGAGCGCCGCGTCGAAGGCGCGAAGCGCCATCGGCGTCGTGATCGACTGGTATCCGATCTCGTTCACCGCCCCTTCGAGCAGGAAGCCGAACCCGTCCTCGGCCTCGCCCCGCACGAGGCCGGCCCACATGTCCTCGCGGACGGCGAGGGGCGCGCGTCCGTGGAAGTCGAGCACCCGGTGCGCCCCCTGGTCCTCGCCCCCGCCCGGCCGGAAGACGTGCATCGTGCCGAAGCCGGCCAGCCCGCACATGAGCGGGTCGACCGCGGTCTGGACGAGCGCACAGGCGACCGCCGCGTCGACCGCGTTTCCGCCGTCGCGCAGCACGTCCGCCCCGGCCTCGACCGCCTCCGGCTGCGGGGCGGTGACGACTCCCTTCACGATGCGCCCTCCTCCTCGTCGCCGAGGTCCCAGTACAGGGCCGCCATCAGGGCGAGGGCCTCCCGGCAGAGGGGCAGGAGGATGTGTTCGTCGGGGGCATGCTGGAGGCACGAGGTGTAGGAGTGGGGGATCCAGATCGAGGGAAGGCCGAGGAGGTCGGTGAAGACGTCGTTGCAGATCGAGCCCCCCATCTGGGGGATGATCGCGGGCTTGCGTCCGGAGGTGCGCTCGATCGACCGGAGCACCCGCACCGCCCACGGGTCGTCGAGGTCCGTTCGGCTCGCCGGGAACCCGGCCGCGTTGTCGGGCGGGGGCGGGAGGACCTGCACCTCGTCGAAGCCGTGTTCGTCGAGGTGGCGGCGGAGCGCCGGCACGATGTTCTCGACCTCCGTCCCCGCGATGTAGCGCAACTGGCAATGGGCCCGCGCCCAGGGCTGGATCGCATTGGCCGGAGCGGCCGGATCGCCGGTCACCATCGTGAGCACCGCGAACGAGTTCCAGGCGTAGACGTTCTCGGCCGGGGTGAGCCCCGGCTCCCCCCAGTCCGGGTCCACCGCCGGGCCGTCCGGCCCGCCGTCGAGCTCCACGCCCGCGAGGGCCATGCGAACCGAGTTGGGGATCGGCCCCGGGAGCCATTCCCGGACCCTGATCCGGCCCTTCGGCCCGACGATGGCGGCGATGGCGTGGGTGAGGACCGTCGCGGGATCGGGCAGTGCGCCGCCCCAGTTGCCGGAGTGGTGGCCGCCCTCGTGGAGGTGGCAGAGGAGGTCGAAGTTCATCGCCCCCCGCGCCCCGAGGCTGACCGTGGGCCGGTCGATCCGGACCCGCGGGCCGTCGGAGGCGATGAAGGCGTCCGCCGCGAAGGCCTCCCGGTTCGCCCGGACGACGTCGTGGACGCCGGCCGAGCCGTTCTCCTCGCCGGTCTCGATCATGAACTTCGCGTTGAAGCGGAGCCGGCCGCGGGTCTCCAGCACCGCGCGCAGCGCCGCCATGTTGATGGTGTGCTGGCCCTTGTTGTCGGCCGTACCGCGCCCGTAGAGGCGGTCGCCCTCGCGCGCCGTCTTCCACGGGCCGGCCTCCCGGGTCCAGCGTTCCTCCATCCCCCGGACGGTGTCGCCGTGGCCGTAGCCGAGCACGGTCGGGAGCGCCTCGTCCTCGATCCGGGTCGCGAGCAGGATCGGTCCGGCCCCCTCGACCGGATTCGCGAAGGTCCGGCACTCGAACCCCATCCCCTCGAAGGCGGGAGCCATCTCCTCGGCGAGATAGCGGGCGCAGTGGGGCAACCCTTCCGCGGTCTGGCTCTCGGAAGGGATCGCCACCCGGCGCGCGAGGTCGGACTCGAAGGCGCCGCTGTCGAAGTAGTCGGTGGCGCGGGCCATGGCGTCGTCGCGGCTGAGCATGGGGCGCTCCCCTCTCGTGTTCAGGCAAAGGGCCGGGCGGCACGCACGTGCGCGTTGCGGTCGCGCGAACCGGGGCTCGGGTCGATGGCAGGGTCGATCCACCGCTGCCGTGGCACGAACGCGGCTGCGATTATGGCGCATCGAGGGTCGTCGGCGAGCCGCTCGACCCCTTCCCTCCCGGCTTCGTCTCCCCGGCGGAAGACGGCCGGTTCCGGGTGCCCACCGGCCCCGGCCTCGGCGCCGAGCCCGACCCGGAGGTCGTCCGCGACTATCGGGTGGTCGACTAAGGGTCGACTGGGGCCGCGCCGAGGCTGCCGCCCGCCGCCGCCGGCCCGCTGGGGTGAAGGTGAAGGTGAAGGTGAAGGTGAAGGTGAAGGTGAAGGTGCGATCAGTGGAGGCTGCGCGCGACGCGGAAGCCGACGTTGACGTCCTGGAATCCGACCGGGTTCCGGACCCGGTTGGCCGGGCGGCTCGCCCGCGGGAGGCTCACCCAGGAGCCGCCGCGCATCATGCGCCACCGGCAGCCTTCGCTGTCCGCCGGCTCCCCGACCGTCCCGTCGGAGGGGGCTCGCTCGTAGCCCGCGCGGCCGCAGTCGGCGACCCACTCGTAGACGTTGCCGACCATGTCGTACACGCCGAACGCGTTGGCCGGAAAGGAACCGACGGGGGCGGTCCGCGCGTCGTCCCAGCGGCTGCCGCATTCGTCGCAGTTGGCGCGGCCCTGCCCGATCTCGTCACCCCAGGGGTACCTGGTCCGGCTGCCCGCCCGCGCCGCGTACTCCCATTCCGCCTCGCTCGGCAGGCGGTAGGGCTTTCCCGTCCGCCGCGACAGCCACTCCGTGTACGCCCGCGCGTCTTCCCAGGCCACGAGCATCGCCGGCCGCCGGCCGCGTCCGAAGCCGATGTCGCCGACCCCTTCCCGGCAGGCGCCGGCCGCGGCGCAGGCGTCCCACTCGGCGAACGTGGTCTCGTACCGGGCGATGGCGAACGGGCGCGGGATGGTCACCGTCCGTACCGGACCTTCGTCGACGTCGCCGCCTCCCGACAGATCCCCCATCCGGAAGGCGCCGGCCGGGACGACGACCAGCTCGGGGCACTCGTCGCAGTCGCGGATGAGCGTGCCGGGCGGGTACGAGGGCTCGGCTGCGCTCCCGGGCGCCGCCTCCTTCGACGCACCGGCCCCGGAACCGAGCGCCATTTGCCCCGGAAGCAGCGGGAGGGTGAGCGGCAGCAGGAGGGTGAGCGCAATGCCGGCGGCGGTGCCCGCCCGGCGAGGGTTGACAGGCGCGGATCCCGACATGGGTCCTCTCCCCTTCTGCCGTGCTCACGGGCAAGCTACCGCAGGGGCCGGCTCGGGATCAACCGGGCGCCGCCGCATATGCGGGGCCGTTTCACGCCGTCCGACCAGCGGGTCGCGGACCGAATCGTGGCTCGGACCCGCTCGGCGCAATCCGATACTTCCGCCCTGGAAGCGTGCATGCAGGGGGTTGGGTCGGATTGCGCCGAGCGGATCCGGGCCACGCTCTGCAACGTGCGCGCGACCGGAGCACCGCAGTCCGTCCCGACACCGTAGCGTGAAATGGTCCCGGCTGCGCATGGCCCCGGGGCTATCCAGCAATTCTCATTTTGCTCGTCGGGCCCCGCTGCAAGACCGGCACGACCGTCGATCTGCCCCCTGATCTGCCCCGGATCGAGTCGCAAGGAGAAAACGGCTTGCGGCTCAGGGTGAAGTCAGGCGCCAAAACACGCATGGACCGGCCGGCCACCCCGTCGCATGAAAAGGTCCGGCGTCGCGAACACGGCCCTCCTGGGTCTGTTTTCATAGCAAATGAGAACTGCTGGGGACTATCCCACGCCGGCCGATCATCGGCCGAGATTGCGGGCCCGCATGAGGGCGCCGTTCCCGAAGCGTTTGCGCACCGCGTCGACGGTCCGGTCGAGCCGTTCGTCGTGTGCGTGGGTCGGCGCGTCGAACAGATCGAGCTGCTCGCCCTCGCCCCCGCCCCCACCCGAGCTCCCTTCGTGGAAGTCGAACGCGGCCACCCCGACGAGGCGCACCGCGCGGCCGAGGTCGAACTCCCGGAGCAACGCCTCGGCGGCCTCGACGATCGGCCGCGTCGCGAGTG
Source organism: Gammaproteobacteria bacterium (assembly GCA_965214795.1). Taxonomy (GTDB): domain Bacteria; phylum Pseudomonadota; class Gammaproteobacteria; order HK1; family HK1; genus JAJDXW01. The sequence continues at coordinate 1,560,674 of OZ243976.1, forward strand.
TCGCGCTCGCGAGCAGGGTCTGCCGGGTGTGCAGCCGGAAGTCGGTGGTCCGGAGCTTCACGCGGACGCCGCGGGCGGCCAGCCCCTCGTCCCGCAAGCGGCGCGCCACGGTGTCCGCCGCGCGCAGGAGCCACGGCCGGATCGCGGCTTCGCCGGCGACGTCCGTGTCGAGGGTGTTCTCGGAGCCGATGCTCTTCGCTTCCCGCTCGGGGACCACCTCCCTCGGGTCCCGCCCGTGCGCGAGCGCGTGCACGTGGGCGCCGAGGGCGCCGAGCCGGCGTTCGAGGGTATCGAGGGGGGTGGCGGCGACATCGCCGATGGTGCCGATGCCCCGCGCCTCCAGGCGCTCCCGGGTGCGGGGTCCCACCCCCCAGAGCCGGTCGATCGGCAACGGGTGCAGAAAGCGGGTCACCTCGGCCGGCCCGACGACGGTCAGCCCGTCGGGCTTGCCGCGATCGCTCGCAACCTTCGCCACGTACTTGGTGGTGGAGACCCCCACCGAGACGGTGAGCCCGGTCGCTTCGAAGACCGCGCGCCGGATCGACTCCCCCATCGCCCGGGGCGTGCCGAAGAGCGCCTCGCAGCCCGTCATGTCGACGAACGCCTCGTCGACGCTCAAGGGCTCGACGAGCGGCGAGAAGGCGCCGAGGGTGTGCATCACGACCCGCGAGACGGCGCGGTACCGCTCGAAACGGGGCGGGAGCACGATCGCGTGCGGGCAACGGCGCCGCGCGGCCGCCATCGGCATCGCGCTTCCCACCCCGTACGGGCGCGCCTCGTAGCTCGCGGTGGAGACCACTCCACGGGCCCCCGTACCCCCGATGAGCAGCGCTTTGCCGCGAAGCTCCGGGCGGTCGAGCTGCTCGACGGCCGCGAAGAACGCGTCCATGTCGGCGTGGAGGATGATGCGCGGCCAGCCGGAAGCCATGTGCGGAGGGAGGTCCGGGAGGCGACGATGATAATGGGATTCGTATCCTTGGCTGACGAACAGGCGGACGGCGTGAAGCCCGCGCCCACCGGGTGCGTCGCCGGTTGCGCCGGCGGCCGGCCCGACCTGCCAAGGGGTATCCGGTCCCTCGCAGTCCCTTGTAGTCCCTTGTTGTCGGATTAGCCGAAGGCGTAATCCGACAACAAAAGGGGTCGGGGAGCGAGCAATCCTGCAACCGGGGGCTCCCGGTGCGTGCAAGCAATCCGACATCCGGGAGTCGGAGCGCAAGCTACGGCTGTGCGCCCCATGACCATCGCCGGCACCGCGTTTCGTGGCAGGATGGGAGACGGAACGCAACCGGAGGATTGACTCGTGACGAACCCGTTCTCCCTCGAAGGCATGCGTATCGCGATCACCGGCGCGAGCGGCGGCATCGGATCGACGGCGGCGCGCCTCGCCGCCGACCTCGGCGCCGACGTCCTGGTCTCGGACCTCGAGGCGCCGGACGCGGTCGCCGATTCGGTGCGGGAGCTGGGTCGGCGGTCCGAGGCCGCCGCCCTCGACGTGACCGATCGGGCGGCGGTGGAGGCGTGGGCCGCGTCGTGTGGCGAGGTGAACGCGCTCATCGACTGTGCGGCCATCTGCCCCTTCGACGACTGGACCGAAGACGGCTGGGACGAGGTCGCCGAACGGGTGTTCGACATCAACCTGCGCGGCCCCCTCCACCTCGTCCGCGCGTTCATGGCCTCGATGGCGGAGCGGGGCGGCGGGCGCATCGCGATGGTCGGCTCGATCGCCGGCCGGATCGGCGGCATCGTCGCCGCTCCGCACTACGTCATGAGCAAGGGGGCCATCCACAGCTTCGTGCGCTGGTCGTCGCGAAGGGGGGCGCCGCACAACGTCCTCGTCAACGCGGTGGCGCCGGGGCCGGTGCGGACCCCGATGACCGCAGGCCAGACCTTCGACAGCGCCCGTTTCCCGCTCGGCCGGATGGCGGAGGCGGAGGAGATCGCGGGGCCCCTCGTGTTCCTCGTCTCTCCCGCCGCGAGCTACGTGAGCGGGGCGGTGCTCGACATCAACGGCGCCATGCACTTCAGCTAGCCGTGCGAGTCGGCCGGTGAGCCGACCGCGTGCCGGCTCCGAGCCAACCGCGAGGCGGCGAACGAGGCGATAATCCCCCGCACCCACCGCCGGCCCCGGCGTCCCGGGGCCGGCCGCGGGCGACCCGATCTTCACCCGATACCCGGAGCATCCCATGACCGGCGGAACGACGACGGGCGGCGGCTGGCAGTTCTGGATCGATCGGGGCGGCACGTTCACCGACGTGGTCGCCCGCCGTCCGCGGGGCGGCCTCGTCACCCACAAGCTCCTCTCCGACAACCCCGAACACTACCGGGACGCCGCCATCCAGGGTATCCGGGAGGTCCTCGGCCTCGCTCCCGGCGAGCCCGTGCGGGGGGTCGATACGGTCAGGATGGGCACCACCGTCGCCACCAACGCCCTGCTCGAGCGCAAGGGGGACCGCACCCTCCTCGTCGTCAACCGGGGCTTCCGGGACGCGCTCCGGATCGGCTACCAGGCGCGCCCGCGCCTCTTCGACCTTCGCATCGTGCTGCCCGAGATGCTCTACGAGCGGGTGGTCGAGGTCGACGCGCGGGTCGGAGCGGACGGCGGCGTGATCGCGCCCCTCGACTCCGGGCGGGCGGAGGCGCAGCTCCGGGCGGCCTTCGCGGACGGGATCCGCTCGGTCGCGATCGTGCTCATGCACGGCTACCGCTATCCGGAGCACGAGCTCGCCCTCGGCCGGCTCGCGCGGGAGATCGGATTCTCCCAGGTCTCGACGAGCTACGAGACGAGCCCGCTCATGAAGCTCGTCGGGCGCGGCGACACCACCGTGGTCGACGCCTATCTCTCGCCTCTCCTGCGCCGCTATATCGACCGGGTCGCGGCGGAGCTCGGAGAGGGGGTGCGCCTCATGTTCATGCAGTCGAACGGGGGGCTGACGGACGCCCGGCGCTTCCAGGGGAAGGACGCGATCCTCTCCGGCCCGGCGGGGGGCATCGTGGGGGCGGTGGAGACGGCGGCCCGGGCCGGCCGGGAACGCATCATCTCTTTCGACATGGGCGGTACCTCGACCGACGTCGCCCACTACGACGGGGCCTACGAGCGGGCGTTCGAGACCCTGGTGGCCGGGGTGCGCATGCGCGCGCCGATGATGATGATCCACACCGTGGCGGCGGGCGGTGGCTCGATCCTCGCCTTCGACGGGGCGCGGTACCGGGTCGGCCCCGAGTCGGCCGGCGCGGACCCGGGGCCGGCCTGCTACCGGCGGGGCGGGCCGCTCTGCGTCACCGACTGCAACGTCCTCCTCGGCAAGCTCCAGCCCGAGTTCTTTCCGCGGGTGTTCGGCCCGGGCCAGGACCAGCCCCTCGATCGCGCGGCGGTGGTCGCCGGGTTCGAGGCGCTCGCGGCCGAGATCGGGGCAAGCCCGGCCGGCGCGGGCCGGCCGCCCCCGTCCGCGGTCGAGGTCGCGGAAGGGTTCCTGCGCATCGCGGTCGACAACATGGCGAACGCGATCAAGTCCATCTCGGTCCGCCGCGGCTACGACGTGACCGGCTACACCCTGAACTGCTTCGGCGGGGCGGGCGGCCAGCACGCCTGCCTCGTCGCGGATGCGCTCGGCATGACCCGGGTGATGATCCATCCGTTCGCGGGGGTGCTCTCCGCCTACGGGATGGGGCTCGCCGACGTGCGGGCGCTCCGCGACCGGGCGGTGGAGGCCCCGCTCGACGACGCGGGAGCGGAGACCCTCGGCGCGGTACTGGACGAGCTCGCGGACGAGGCACGCGCGGAGCTCGCCGGCCAGCGGATCGGGGAAGAGCGGATCCGGGTCCTGCGCCGTGCCCACGTCCGGTACGACGGGACGGACACCCCGGATCTCGTGGACGCGGGCGGCGCGGACGAGATGAAGACCCGGTTCGAGGACGCCCACCGGCGCCGCTACGGGTTCATCATGCCCTGGAAGGCGCTCGTCATCGAGGCCGCGTCGGTCGAGGCGATCGGCGCGGTGGAGGCGGGGAGCAATCCGTTCGCGGCCGAGGGCGGACGAGAACGGGGACGAGGCGGCGGGGACGGCGCGGCGCCTCGGCCCGAGCCGGTGGCCCGGGCCGGGGTGTGGTTCGGTGGCGAGGAACGGGAGACGCCGATCCACCGGCGCGAGGCGCTCGGCGCGGGTGCGGTGCTCGACGGCCCCGCCGTCGTCCTCGAACCCACCGCGACCACGGTGGTGGAGCCCGGCTGGCGGGCGACCGGAGCGGCGAGCGGCGAGCTCGTCCTCGAACGGGTCGTGCCGCTCCCGCGAGAGTCGGCGGCCGGGACCGACTGCGACCCGGTCATGCTCGAGGTGTTCAACAACCGCTTCATGTCCATCGCCGAGCAGATGGGGCTCACCCTCGAGAACACCGCCCTCTCGGTCAATATCAAGGAACGGCTCGACTTCTCGTGCGCGCTCTTCGATCCGGACGGGATGCTCGTCGCCAATGCGCCGCACATCCCCATCCACCTCGGCTCGATGAGCGAGAGCGTTCGCACGGTGGCGCGGGAGAACCGGGGGCGGATGAAGCCGGGCGACGTCTTCTGCGTGAACGCGCCCTACAACGGCGGCACCCACCTTCCGGACGTGACGGTCATCACCCCGGTGTTCGGCGACGGCGGCGCGGGTGCGGGCGGCAAGGCCGCGGCGGGCGGAAGTGCCGGCACGGACCGGGACGCGGTGGCGGGGGCACCCGTCGATACCGGTGGGGCTGGGGACGCGGATGGCCCCGGCCCTGCCGCCCCCGCTGGCGCCGCCGGACCCGCGGACGATTCCCGCGGCACCTCCCGCGCCGGCGCGCGTGATCCGCGCATCCTCTTCTTCGTCGCGAGCCGCGGACACCACGCGGACATCGGCGGGTCCATGCCGGGCTCGATGCCGCCGGACGCGCGCACGGTGGAGGAGGAAGGGATCCTCTTCGACAACTTCATGCTCGTGGACGGGGGCCGCTTCCTCGAGGAGGCGCTCCGCGCCCACCTCGGGGCGGGGCGGTGGCCGGCCCGCAACCCGGACCAGAACGTCGCCGATCTCAAGGCCCAGATCGCGGCCGGCGCGAAGGGGATCGAGGAGGTGCGCCGGATGATCGGCGAGTTCGGCCTCGACGTGGTGCACGCCTACATGAAGCACGTGCAGGACAACGCCGAGGAGCAGGTGCGGCGGGTGATCGACGTGATGCGGGACGGCGAGTTCGACCTTCCGATGGACGTCGGGAGCCGGATCCGGGTGCGGATCACCTTCGACAAGGCGCGGCGCGCGGCCACCGTCGACTTCACCGGCACGAGCGGACAGCTCCCCAACAACTTCAACGCCCCGTCCGCGGTCGCCCGCTCCGCGGTCCTCTACGTGTTCCGCTGCCTGGTCGAGGACGACATCCCGCTCAACGAGGGGTGCCTCAAGCCCATCCGCATCGTCATCCCGGAGGATTCGATGCTCGCTCCGAGGTACCCGGCGGCGGTCGCGGCGGGGAACGTCGAGACGAGCCAGGCGCTCGTCGATGCCCTGTTCGGCGCGCTCGGGGTCGCGGCGGAGAGTCAGGGCACGATGAACAACATCCTGTTCGGCAACGAGCGGCACCAGTACTACGAGACGGTCTGCGGCGGGGCGGGCGCGGGGCCGGGGTACGACGGCACCTCGGCCGTGCACACCCACATGACCAATACCCGCCTTACCGATCCGGAGATCCTGGAATGGCGCTACCCCGTGGTGCTCGAGAGCTTCGGGGTCGCCCGCGGGAGCGGCGGGGCGGGGCGCTGGCGGGGGGGCGACGGCACCCGGCGCCGCATCCGGTTCCTGGAGGCGATGGACCTGACGGTGCTCTCGCAGCACCGCCTCGTCGCGCCCTACGGCCTTGCCGGAGGAGAGGACGGCCGTTGCGGGCGCAACCGGGTGGAGCGGGTGGACGGCACGGTGGACGAGATGAGCGGTCAGGACCACCGCCGCGTCGCCGCGGGCGACGTGTTCGTGCTGGAGACCCCCTCGGGCGGAGGCTACGGCCCGCCACCGCCCGCCGGTAACCGGACGTGAGAATCGGATCGGCGAGCCCGAGCGGGTGGCGTGAGTCGCGATCCCACATCGAACTCATGGCGGTTGACGATGATTCGCTGAACCCCGACCTGACTGCGCACGGTCCTCGGCCCGGTCGCGGACACGACGGGCGAGCGACTTCGGAAGCCTGCGGGAGAGAGCGCAACGACCGTCCAGCCGGATGGAGAGGTCGTGGTGCCCGGCCTGACGGCTCTGCGCGACCCGGCCGTCGGAAGCCGAACTTCGTATGCAATCGGGAAGCCCTGTACCATGTCACCCCGCCACTCTTCTGAGGATCGGACCGAAGATGAGATTGACCGTTCTTTCCACCGTCGCCGTCGTCCTGCCGCTGGTCGGATGCGCGTCCATCACCAACGACCCGAATCAGCCAATCTCGTTCAAGGCTCCCGGCTGCAAGAAGGGTGCGGTTTCCTGCACGGCCAGGAACAAGCGAGGCTCGTGGAGCTTCGAGCTTCCCGCAACCGTCCCCATTCGTCGCAGCGACGACGCGCTCCATGTCGATTGCGTGGACGATCAAGGCGAGCGCCATACCGAAACCGTGAGCAGCCGCATGGGAGGCAAGATCGTGGCGAGCGCGGTCTTCCTCGACTTCGGGATCGTGGACTCCATTACGGACAAGCACCGGGAATACCCCGAACAGATCATTCTTCAGATCTGCGAGGGCTGAGGCTCGGTCTCGTTCAGCGCTGCCTGATGCCTTCGGGCCGGCCCGGGATTCAGCCCGGGATTCAGCCCGGAATTCCGGTCGCTTTCCGCATCCGGCGGCGGGCCCGCCGCCGGCCCCTGGGCAGATAACGCCCGTCGAGCACTCCTCGGAGTGCCGCTCGCTCTCGGCCCGAAAAAGTCACCGACTTTCGTCGCGAGGGGGCCAGGATGCCCCACGATCTCCCCACGGTCTCATGGAGGAACGGGCCGCACGGACCGAGAGTGCGCGTGCGCGCTGCCGAGGCGTAGTCGGCACTGGCGCGTGCGCGCGGTCGAAGCGGCTTGCGGGAGTACCTCCCGCGACCGCGAGCGGATGGGCGGCCGCAGCGGGAAGTTAGTGATTTTTTCGGGTTGGATGCCGCCTTCCCGGAGGGGCGGCTCCGGTTCCAGGCCGGCAGCTTCCTGGTCTTCGGCAATTTTCGGCCGATGTCAAAAACGGCCTCGGCAATTTTCGACATGGGTAGATAATCGCCGTAGACTCGCACCAATGACGACCGCCACCCGCTACCTCGCCGCCCAGGTGCAAGAGGATCTTCGCCGAAAGATGGTCTTTGTGGCCGGGCCGCGTCAGGTCGGCAAGACCACCCTTGCCCTGAGTCTCCCCGGCGCGGCGGACGGCTATCTGAATTGGGACGTCGACGCGCACCGGGCCCGGATCCTGCGTCGCGAGCTGCCGCCGGGCGAGCTGTGGGTCTTCGACGAGATTCACAGGTATCGACGATGGCGCAACTACTTGAAGGGCCTCTACGACAGCCGTTCCGCGGGCCGGCGGATCCTGGTTACGGGGAGCGGCCGGCTCGATCTGTACCGGTTCGGGGGCGACTCCTTGCAGGGGCGCTACCATCTGCTTCGCCTGCATCCGTTCTCCGTGGCCGAGCTCCAGCTCGACAGCCCCGCGATGGTTCGGGATCTATTGCGGTTGGGCGGCTTTCCGGAGCCTTGGCTCTCGGCCAGTGAAACGCAGTCCCGCCGCTGGTCTCGCGAGTACTCCACGCGGCTCGTTCAGGAGGAAGTCGCGACCCTGGAGGGGGTCCGCGACCTCGGTCAGTTGGAAGCCATGCTGCTGGCGTTGCCGGAGCGGGTCGGGTCGACCCTCTCCATCAACGCCCTGCGCGAAGACCTGCAAGTGAGCCACAAAACCGCGAGCGCCTGGCTGGATGCGCTGGAGCGTTTGTACGCCATCTTCCGGCTCTCGCCGTTCGGCCCGCCGGGTCTGCGGGCGATCAGGAAAGACCGGAAACACTATCATTTCGACTGGACCGTCGTTCCCGACGATGCCGCCCGCTTCGAGAATCTCGTCGCCTGCCATCTGCTCAAATGGGTGCACTTCCGGCAGGATACGGAAGGTCCGGACTGCGATCTGCGCTACTTTCGCGACCGGGACGGGCGGGAGACGGACTTCGTAGTCGTGGAGCGTGGAGCCCCGGTGCTCCTGGTCGAGTGCAAGAGGTCGGATACGGACGTCGATCGGAGCCTCAAGTACCTGAAAGCGAAGTACCCCGCCGCAAGCGGGTGGCAGATCTCGGCCCTGGGCCGCAAGGATTACGTATCCGCCCAGGGAATACGGGTAGCTCCGGCGGTGGAGCTGCTGTCCGAGCTGGTCTGAGGACGCGGCTCCGTCAAACGGCGGCGCGCCGCGGCAGCAATTCTCATTTTGCTCGTCGGGTCCCGCTGCCGGACCGGCACGACCGTCGATCCGCCCCCCGATCCGCCCCGGATCGAGTCGCAAGGAGAAGACGGCTTGCGGCTCAGGGTGAAGTCAGGCGCCAAAATGAGAACTGCTGGCGCCGCGGGTACCTGCCCTCTTCCCGGGAAGCGCGGTTCACGCGGTGCCCTCCATCACTCCGGCGAACGAGACGGAGCGATTCGACGTCTCCCGCGGGGGGCGGGGGGCCGCAGGTCAGTCGAGCGCGAGGGTGATGCGCCGGCCGGTCTCGAGCGATTCACCGGCGGCATCCGCCATCGCGAGTGCGCGGGCGCCGTCGACCCCGGTCGGGACGGGTTCCACCGTCCCGTCCAGCACGTTGACGAAGTGGTCCCACTCCGCCCGGTAGGCGGCGGAGTAGCGTTCCAGGAAGAAGTGCATCGCCTTCTGGCTGGTGAAGCCGTGGGCGCCGCCGTGCACCAGGGTGGATTCGAGCACGTTGCCGGCCGAGAGAATGCCCTCGCTCCCGTGCGCCTCGATCCGCTGGTCGTAGCCGTAGGCGGCTCGCCGGCTGTTCGTGATCACCGCGAGTTTGCCGCTCGCGGTCCGCATCCCGACGACCGCGGTGTCGAGGTCCCCGAGGGCCGCGATCTCCTCGCTCACCAGGGAGGAGGCGCTCGCCCATAGCTCGACGGGTTCCTCGCCGAGAAGGTAGCGGGCGAGGTCGAAGTCGTGGATGGTCATGTCGCGGAAGAGCCCGCCGGATGCCCGGATGTAGTCGCCGGGAGGTGGCCCCGGATCCCGCGAGGTGATCGCGAGCTGTTCGAGCCGCCCGATCGCACCCGCGTCGAGTTCGGACTTGAGGTGCCGGAAGTGGGGATCGAAGCGCCGGTTGAACCCGACGATGAGCCTGATGCCGGAGCCCTCGATGTTCGCCAGGCACGCGCGCACCCGGCCGCTGTCGAGATCGATGGGTTTCTCGCAGAAGACGTGCTTGCCCGCGGCGGCGCCGGCCTCGATGTAGTCCGAGTGCGTCGGGGTGGAGGATGCGATGACGATCGCGGTCACCTCGGGGTCGGCGAGCGCGGTCTCGGCGTCCACCGCGCTTGCTCCGTGCGCCTCGGCCATCGACCCCGCCGCCGCGCTGTCCACGTCCACCACGCAGGCAAGCTCCGTCCGGGGGTGTCCCACGATGCTCTCGACGTGGACCTTCGCGATGCGCCCGGCGCCCAGCAGCGCGATCCTGTACATCCGCCTCTCTCCTCGCCAACGTGTTCAGCCTCGGCTCGCGGTCCGACCGCCGCCATCAGGCGGACATCGGGCCTCGAGGGCGCCATGATAGACGACCGGGGTGGTCGTCTCACCGCTCGCCGGCCGGGAGAAGATGAGCGATCCGACTGGTCTCCGGGACGGTCTGTCCTTTCGTTCCGGAAGGATGACCAAGCCGTCGATCCGGGGTGTGGCCGATTCCTCCGGATGGCAGGACCATTTTGTCGAACCGGGACGGCGCGGGTGGAGGGGAGGCAATGGCATTCACTTAGGGGATTATGTAGGAAAGTGCCGAAGCGCCCCGGTCAACGTCGGTCCCTCGGGCGCGGCACGTAGTTGATTTCCACTAGCTGGGCGAGCGCCGACACTGCCTCCTCGAAGCTCGCATCCACAGAGTGCCGAAGACTGTCAAGCGATTTCGGCACTTTCCTACATAATTCCCTTCACTTAAGGGGATATTCCCGTTTAGTTTTGCCATGGCGGTACGAAACGGTTCTCGCAACATGTTGATTTTGAAGGGGGTGGCATTCGAGAGGATATGGGAGAAACGGGCTTTTGCTTGCCGATCCGCCTTAAGTGAATGCCATTGGGAGGGGAGGACACGAGGCGCCCGGACCGGAGGGTCGGGCTATCCGGCGGGGGCGGGCTCGAGGCGAAGGAGTGCGCCGAAGGGGGCGGGGGCGTCGGTGAGGAGGTAGATGAGACCGTCCGGCCCCGTCCGCACGTCCCGGATCCGCCCGAAGCGGCCTTCGAGGAGCCGCTCCTCGTGCACCACCCGCTCGCCGTCGAGGACCAAGCGGGCGAGGAGCTGGAACCTGAGCGCGCCGACGAACAGGTTGCCGCGCCACCCGGGGAACCGACCGCCGTCGTACACGGTGAGCCCGGAGGGGGCGATGGAGGGGGTCCACTGGTGGATCGGCTGCGCCATGCCGTTCCGGTGGGTGCCTTCCCCCACCGGCGCTCCCGTCAGGTACTCGCGCCCGTAGCTGATGACCGGCCAGCCGTAGTTGGACCCGGCCCACACCACGTTCAGCTCGTCTCCACCCCGGGGCCCGTGCTCGTGCGCGAAGAGGACCCCGGTCCCCGGGTGAAAGGCGAGGCCCTGCACGTTGCGGTTCCCGATGGTGAAGATCTCGGGCCGCGCCGCCCGGACGTCCACGAACGGGTTGCCGGGGGGGACGCCGCCGTCGCCGCGGAGCCGGAGGATGCTTCCCGCGTGGTCGGCCGGGTCCTGGGCCCGGTGCCGGTCGCCACGATCCCCGAGCGAGACGAAGAGAAGCCCGTCCGGCGCGAACCGGAGCCGCGACCCGAAGTGGCGGCCCCCGCTCGATTTCGGAAGGGCGCGGAACAGCACCTCCACGTCTTCGAGGCGGCGGCCGCGAAGACGCCCGCGCGCGACCTCGGTGCCGGATCTGCGCCGCTTGCCTCCCGCATAGCTCAGGTACACCCACCCGTTCTCCCGGAAGTCCGGGTGGAGGGCCACGTCGAGCAGGCCTCCCTGGCCACTCGCGCGGACCGGCGGCACGCCGGCCACCGGCGCGGGGTCGAGGCGGCCCGCCGTCACCGTGCGGAGCCGGCCCGGGCGCTCGGTCACCAGCATCCGGCCGTCCGGAAGGAACGCGAGCCCCCAAGGATGATCGAGTCCGCTCGCGACCGTGACCACCCGGAACGCGTGCTCCTCGGACAGGAACACGTCGGCCCGGACGGCCGGCGGAGCAATGGCGAGGACGGCGACGATCGACGCCGCGAGCGCGGCGGCCCGGACCCGGTCCCGGCGGCGCCTCGCGCTCATCCGCGACGAGTTCCGCGACAGTCCCCCGGGTCGGAGACGGCCGCCCGCGTCTCCGGACGGCCGGGTTCGTCCCCGATCGCCCCGGCGCCCCGAAGGCGCCGCGCCGGGGGACGTCCCATGCTGTCGCGCCTCCGGGGGCATGGTCGGGAACCGCCGCCTCAATCGTCCACAATGGCGACGGCGCGGGTCCAGCCGGCCGATGCGCCGCGGATCTTCACCGGGAAGCAGCACACCGTGAAGCCGTCCCCCGGCAGCGCCTCCAAGTTGTGGAGCTTCTCCAGGTGGCAATAGCCGATGTCGCGCCCCGCCTTGTGCCCTTCCCAGATGATCGAGGCGTCGCCGCTTTCGGCATAGCGCTCGGCCGTGTACGCGAAGGGTGCATCCCAGCTCCAGGCGTCCGTGCCGGTCAGGCGAACGCCGCGCTCCAGCAGATACATGGTGGCGTCGTAGCCCATCCCGCAGCCGGCGTCGACATAGTCGTCGTCGCCATAGGCCGATCCGGCGCGCGTGTTGACCACGACGATATCGAGCGGTCGGAGTTCGTGGTCGATCCGCTCGAGCTCCGCGGCGACGTCGCCCGCGGTCACGACGTAGCCGTCGTCGAAGTGCCGGAAGTCGAGCTTCACGCCGGGCTGCATGCACCAGTCGAGCGGCACCTCGTCAATGGTGATGGCCCGCTCGCCCCGGTTCATGGTCGAGGCGAAGTGATAGGGCGCATCCAGGTGGGTGCCGTTGTGGGTGATGAGCTGCACCATCTCGACGGCCCACGCTTCGCCGTCCGGAAGGTCCTCCTTCTCGAGGCCCGGGAAGAAGGGCGCCATCTGCTCGTAGGACTGGTGGTGGTCGAAATAGGTGATCTTCGGGCTGTACGGCCGCGGGTCGGAGATCACCTCGTTCTCGATCGGGATGGAGATGTCGATGATCCGGCGCTTCATCGGCCGGCTTCCTCCGGAGCGGGCGATGGCCTCAGCGTAGCACGGGGTCGCGTCGGGGGGAGGGCAATGGCATTCACTTAAGGCGGATCGGCGAGCAAAAGCCCGTTTCTCCCAGATCCTCTCGAATACCACTCCCTTCAAAATCAACATGTTGCGAGAACCGTTTCGTACCGCCATGGCAAAACTAAACGGGAATATCCCTTTAAGTGAATGCCATTGGGGGGGAGGGGGCAGGGTGAAGCGGATCGGTCCGCTCCGTCGCGACCGAAGTCGCCACTCCGGCCGCCGGCCCTGGGGGCGGGCGGGACCGTCGTCGTCGTGCCGGTAACGACGGTCGTCCGTGGGGGCGCGCGGGTGCCCCGGGCCCTGTGTCGGACCAAGGTCAGGAGGCGGACCGGAGCAGGCGTCCGGTACGTTCGAGCAGCTCGGCGTCCGTATCGCACTCGATAATCCAGTCGCCGACTTCGCCGAGCTCACCCGGAGCGGTGATTTCTTCGAGCATCCCCGCCAGCCGCTCGGCTGTTTTGGCACTGAACTTGCGCGCCGCCAGTCGCCGCAGAAGGGCTCGTTCTTCAGCGCGGCCTTCCTCGATTCCCCGCCTGTGGGCCTCCTCGTACCACTCCCTCGCATTTTCGGCCAGCATCGTCGGGTCCTCCTCGCCGAGCTCACCCGGAGCGGTGATTTCTTCGAGCATCCCCGCCAGCCGCTCGGCTGTTTTAGCACTGAACTTGCGCGCCGCCAGTCGCCGCAGAAGGGCTCGTTCTTCAGCGCGGCCTTCCTCGATTCCCCGCCTGTGGGCCTCCTCGTACCACTCCCTCGCATTCTCGGCCAGCATCGTCGGGTCCTCCTCCAGTTGCGCCAGGATCAGGGACAGGTCTTCCGGTCGGTACCGGGCCGGCATCGCCATCTGCGCGGCCCACTGCATGAATGCCCGCTTGAGTTCCGATTCTTCCGGTTGCCCGAGCCAGCCGGGAAGCGATTTCACGGCCCGCTCAAGATCGTCCGGCGAGCGGCTTTTCTCGAACCTGAGCAGTGCGGAGACCAAGTTTCCTCGCGGTAGATCGTGGTTCCCGCGCGTTCTGCCGTCAAGCAGGAAGTACCGCTGGGAGGGCTGGTAGCACGCAAGAGGTTCGTCCGTCGGTGCGGTCAGCTTTGCGACGTCGTCGGCTGCTGTCCAGGGCGAACGTCCGTTGTAGAGCACCACGGGCAAGACCGGCGGCAGCTTGCCGACCGGCCCGGGTGCTCCGCGTCGAATGAGGTCCTGGTAAAGAAGTCCGGTGTAGACCAGCATGCGCACCGCCATGTACCGGTCGACCGTGGACTGGAACTCGAGCAGTACCAGCACGTACAGCCACCGGGCGTCGCGGAAGCGCACCCGCCACAGCGCGTCGCCCTGGCGCCGGCGCAGGTCGCCGCTCACGAACTCCGCGGGGAGCTTCTCGAGTGTTCCGAGGTCGAGCTTCTCGCTCCACGTCGCGGCGGCGAATCCGCGGAGCAGATCCTCGACCATGCGGGGGTGGGAGAACAGCTTCTTGTAGGCGGCGTCCTGCACCTGCGCACTGTAGCCACGCCCGGCGCAGCATGGTGTGGTCTCCGGACTCGTCGGGCACGGGGTGCCCGGCGCGCGTCTTGTAGGAAAATGCCCCGCGCGCTCGTTCATTCCCCCGCCGGTGCCGTTCAGGTGGGGACGGCAAGGCGGCGACCGGGGTGGGCGGGAACGGGGTATGGAGAAACGGGGGTTGGAAGCGGGGACGAGGGGCGGGGCACCGGCCCCGCCCCTCGTCGTCTTTCGGTTCCGGCCGCGTCTACTGGGCGAGGCAGGTGTCCGCGTTGTCCTTGGTGCAGACGTCGAGCCCGGTGTAGATCGGGTCGTCGACCGCCATGCCCTTCACCAGATCCCTCAGGATGAACATCGACTTGTAGCCCATCTCGAAGGGACGCTGGCCGACCTGGCCGTTGGAGAGCCCGTCCTTGAGCTGCTGCATCTGCATCGGCAGGGTGTCGGCGACGATGACCGAGAGGGCCCCCGAGTCCATCTTCTCCTTGTAGGGAGCGACTGCCTGGCGATAGGCGTTGTCGTACCACTGGGTGAAGGCCCCGGTCGAGATGAACACGGTGAGCTCCGGGTTGGCGGCCAGGATGTCGGTGAGGCCCTGAACCGCCTTGTTGCCGTCGTCGTCCGTGATGAGCGGGCACGCGCCGATCTCGGTCCAGCCGTTCTCGCCGGCGAGCTTGTTGCCGGGGGGGGTGGTGCCGGACATGCCGCCCAAGGTGTCCCGGATGCCCTGGAGCCGCTCGTTGTGATTGGCCGCCGCCGCGCCGCCGGTCTGGAGGCAGACGGTGCCGCCGTTCGGCTGGAGCTCCTGCGCGATCTTCGCGAGGTTGACGCCGATGTCGTAGTTCTTCGTTCCGACGTAGGTCGCGCGCACGCCCTTGTCTTCCTCGAGAACGTCCGCGTCCCAGGTCATGACCGGGATCCCGGCCGCCGCGGCCGCCTTCAGCACCTTGGCCATCGCCGGCGCGTTCGAGGGAGCGACCGCGATGCCGTCGACACCCTGGCTGATGAGGTCCTGAACGATCTGGAGCTGCTCGAGCTCGGTATGCTCGCCGGGCCCGATGTATACGCACTCGATGTCCGCTTCCTCGGCCTGCGCCTTGTAGCAGCCGTCACGCGCGAGGTCGAAGAACGGGTTGTTCATCGCCTTCGGGACGAGGGCGAGCTTGAGCTTGTCGTGGCTGTCCGCGAGGGCCGCTCCGCCCGCGAGGGCGATGGCGGCGGTGCACGCTGCAATAAGCAGTTTTCGCATGACTTTCTCCTTCGGTTGCATGCTGGTGGGATGGTGGACCGGTCATCGGCGCGGTGGCGGACTCAGGAGCCACGGTTCCGCAGCCGCTCCAGGAGCACTGCGAGGATGATGAAGAGGCCGATGAAGAACTGTTGCCAGAGCGCATCGATTCCGGCGAGCAGCAGAGAGTTGCGGATGAGCTCCATGAGCGCGGCGCCGATGGGGGCGCCGATGGCGTAGCCGATGCCGCCCATCAGGTTGGCCCCGCCGATGACGGAGGCCGCGATTACGTTGAGCTCGTAGGTGAGGCCGAGCGCGTTGGTGACCGAGCCGAACCACCCGACCATCAGGAAGGCGGCAAGCCCCGCGCAACTCGACGAAACCACGTAGACGGACACGATCACCCGCTCGACGGGGATGCCGGAGAGCTTGGCCGCTTCCGCGTTGCCTCCGACCGCGAAGACCCAGCGCCCCCAGGTCGTATAGCGGAAGGCGAGGACGAAGACGACCGTGAGGACGACGAGGACCCACACCGGATTCGGGACCCCCCAGACGCTCTCGCCGCCGATCCATTCGAAGATGTCCTGGTCCGGCCCGAACTGGTAGATCATCTTGTTGTTGGAGATGACCATGGCGATGGAGCGGGCCATCGCGAGCATCCCGAGGGTGACCACGAAGGGCTGCATCCGGAGGTAGGCGATGAGGACGCCGTTGATGAGCCCCACCACCACCGCCGCTCCCATGCACGCGGCGAATCCGGCCCCTACCGAGTAGCCCGCCTGCATGGTGAGGCCCACCGCGATCCCGGTGAGCCCCATCAGGGACCCGACCGAAAGGTCGATGCCCGCGGTGATGATCACCGCGGTCATCCCGAGCGCCATGATCCCGAAGAACGCGAAGTTGCGCGTCACGTTGTACATGTTCCGTTCGGTGAGGAACACGTCCGAGACGAGTGACATGACGAGTCCGATGGCGAGGATCGCGACGACCACCCAGAACGGCTGGGCACGTATGAACGCCCCGACCGCGGTCAGCTCGCGCCGTGTGCTCACCGCCTCGTCGATGGCGGCGTGGTCGTCCGTCCGGTTGGCGGCGTCGTTCATGCGCTCTCGATGGCTCCCGTGATGAGCCCGGTGATCTCCTCGGGCGAGGTGTCGGCGATGAGCTTGTCGGCGACCTTGCGGCCGCGCCGCAGCACCGCCACCCGGTCGCAGACGCTGAACACGTCCGGCATGCGGTGGGAGATGAGCACCACCGCGTGCGCGGTGTCCCGGAGCTGGCGGATGAGGTCGAGCACTTCCGCCACCTGGCGCACCGAGATGGCCGCCGTCGGCTCGTCCATGAGCACGATCCGGGGGTCGCTGAGCCGGGTGCGCGCGATCGCGACCGCCTGGCGCTGTCCGCCCGACATCTGGCGCACCACGTCGCGCGGGCGGGTCTCCGACTTGAGCTCCGCGAAGAGCCTGGCGGCCCGCGCGTACATCGTCCCGTGGTCGAGGAAACGAAGCGGGCCGACCGACTTCTTCACCTCGCGCCCCAGGAACACGTTGGCCGCGGCGGTGAGGTTGTCGCACAGGGCGAGGTCCTGGTAGACGATCTCGATCCCGCTCTCGCGCGCGTCGAGGGGCCGGTGGAAGTGCGCCGGCTCGCCCTCGAGAACGAGCTCCCCCGCGCTCGGGGGGTAGTTTCCGGCGATGATCTTGACGAGGGTGGACTTGCCGGCGCCGTTGTCGCCCATCAGGCCCACGACCTCCCCGGCGCCGATCGCGAAATCGACCTCCTGAAGAGCCTGGATGGCCCCGAAGTTCTTCGAGATGCCTCGCATTTCGAGAACGGACATGCGCGGGCTTCTCCCCATCGCTTCAAACCGCCAGGTGCCCCCGGACGGAGCCGAAGGCGGCCGGCGGTTCGGTGACCGCGATTCTTGCACCGATCCCGCCCATGTGCCAAGTGTGAAAGCAGGGTTCGTCCGTATGTCCGGCGACGGATGTCCGGCGACGGGGGAACCGGGCCGGTTCGGCAGGCCATCGGGGAGCGCATCCGGTCGTCCGCGGGTCGGTTCGGGCCTCCTGTCGCTGCCCTCGACCGCACGGCAGGCCGATCCGCACCCGCCCCCACAGCGCTCGGTCACGACAAAGAAACGGTCCTGAGTGTGAGAGCCGGGCGCGAGAGCCCGGCCTCCCGGCCAGGGTCGCTTCACGCCAAGGCTCCCGTCCGGCAGGTCGATGAGCGAAGCGCAATCCGATTCCCGATCGCGAACGAAGCTCGGCTTCCGACCGCCGTGCCGTGCCGTGCCGACTCGGGTTCGGTCCGGGGCCCCGGCGACCCTTCCCGGCTGCGAACCCGGAGCTTTCGGGAGAACGGGGGCAGCCCGCAAATTGCCGCCGCCGCCCCCCGTGATACATACTCGGCACCCGGCCCTGGGCTCGAAATGATGAAACCGAGGAGAAGACAGCATGCAACGTCAACCGACTCCCGCCAATTCCACCGATGCCGCCCATTCCGACGCCGGCAACGGCCCGATGACCCGGAGGCGCTTCGTCAAGACCGCGGGGGCGGCCGCCGCGCTCGCGGCCGGCGCCCCCTTCGTGGCCCCGAAGCGGGTTCATGCCGCGAAGCCGGTCGAGATCCTGCACTGGAACTGGCTGGGCGCCTCCGACAAGGAGGTCTGGTCCCGGATGATCGATGCCTTCAACGACGCCCACAAGGACAAGGGCATCCGGATCAAGATGGAGGACGTCGCCCTCGACCAGTACAAGACGAAGATCCTCGCCTCGGTCGCGACGGGCCGGGCCCCCGACTTCGGATGGGGCATCGCCGGCGTCGACGCGAAGTTCGCCCGTGACGGGGTCACCGTGCCGCTCGACGAGCTCGTCGGAGCGTCGGGGCTCGACCTCGCCGACTTCACCGAGAACTCGCTCCAGGCGTCCCGCTATCCGCAGTCCGGCAACCAGATGCACATGGTGCCGATGGACCTCATGAGTCTTCAGCCGGAGATCAACCTCGATCACGTCGCCGAGGCCGGGCTGGATCCCGAGAGCCCGCCCCAGGACGGGAAGGAGCTTCTCGAGTGGGCGGCGGCCATGACCAGGCGCGACGGCGACACGGTCACCCGCTCCGGGATCATGATGACCGGTTCCGGGGTACAGCCCACCGTGACCTGGGGGATCGTGGCGGAGCAGATGGGCTTTCGGCGTGCGAGCGACGATCTCAAGCGGGCCTGCGTGAACCCGGACGCCGGCAAGGAGGCGATGCAGTGGGTGCTCGACCTCTTCGACGAGCACCGGGTATCGACTCGCGACGTGACGGATCGCTACAAGGCGTTCGGGACCGGGCAGGGGTCCATCTTCTGGACCGGGCCGTGGACCCTGAACGGCTACGTGCAGCAAGGGCTCAACTTCCAGACCTCCCTCTTCCCCAAGATCGGCAAGGAACGCCTGACCTACTTCGAGATGGGCGGTCTCGAGCTCTACCAGCAACGCGACAAGGGCCGCTACGAGGCGACCATGCAGGCGGTCAAGTGGCTGTCCGACAACAGCTTCCTGTGGACGACGGTCGGCCGCGGGGCGACCCCGCGCAAGTCCATCATGAACCGCGAGGACTACCGCACGGCGGGACATCCGTGGAAGGTCCGCGGCGCCTTCATCGAAGGCATGGAGTTCGCCACCGCGGGCGAGATCCCGGTCATCGCCGGCCCCGAGTTCACCATCTACTCCGGCGGCAACTACCTTGCCAAGACCCTCGAGGGGGTGTGGGCCGGCCAGAAGTCGATCGACGCCGCGATGGACCAGCTTCAGGAGCGCTGGCAGAAGAACCTTGACGAGGGCTGATCCCGGCCCCCGCGCAATCCGCCGGGCCCGCGCCCGGCGGATTGCGCTTCCTTCGCCGAGAGGCCCCGGGTGGTCGCGGACGGTGCGTCCCCGGCCCCGCAGGCGGGATGCCGGGTGTGCCGCCACGTCGGCGGCCGGGCCCGGGCCGGGGACCGCGGACGGCGGCCGGCCGCGAGGTCTCACCGAACGCCTGACCCGGACGCCGACCCGGCCCGGAAAGAGCACGTTGCGGACGCCAATCCGCTCGCGGCGGCGGGCCGTACTCCCGCGAGCCGCTACGACCGCGCGCACGCCCTCGTTTCGGCCACCGCCACCGCTCCGCATTCGTTTGCCGGCCGGGAAATCCACCCCTGGATGGCTCGCCCGCCGGGACGAAACGCCAACGGTGCTTCGTCCTGGCGATGGCTCGCCCTTCAGCCGCGCGCGCACGCGCCCTTGCGGCCCCCTGCCACGTGATCCCGGGGCTTCCTGGCGCCTTCGCAACGAACATCGGTGAGAGTTCGCGGCCAAGCGGCGGTGGACGCGCAGGCGACAGGGATACGGCTCTCGGCGACCGGCCGGAAGCTGGACGCGGTCGGTTACCTGTTCGTCGCTTTCTTCGCGATCCCGTTTCTCGTCTTCAACATCCTGCCCGTCTTCTTCGGGGCCTACGTCGCGTTCACCGAATGGAGCATCATCGGGTCGCCGCGCTGGGTGGGCCTCGAGAACTTCCGCGAGGCGTTCGCCGACGAGTGGGTGGGGGTCGCGTTCCGGAACATTCTCCTCTACGGCGCCATCATCGTTCCGGGGGTCACCGCCCTGGGGCTGGTCTTCGCCCTCTTCGTGAACCAGCGCTATCCGTTCTACGCGCTGACCCGGACCCTGTTCTTCGCCCCCACCGTGGTCTCCGCCACCGTGATCGGGCTCGTCTGGGTCTGGCTCCTCGACACCCGGTTCGGGCTCATCAACCAGTACCTCGGCTACCTCGGCGTGTCGGCCGTCCCGTGGCTCACCTCGACGGACTGGTCTCTCGTCGGGGTCAGCGTCGCCTCCATCTGGTGGGATCTCGGCCTCGCGTTCGTACTGTTTCTCGCCGCCCTCCAGGACATTCCCCGCGAGCTGACCGAGGCCGCCATCGTCGACGGAGCCTCCCGGTTCCAGCGTCTCCGGTTCGTGATCCTGCCGCACCTCCGGCCGGTGCTCAGCATGGTCGTGACGCTGCAGCTCATCTCGACCCTCCGGATCTTCAGCCAGGTCTACGTCATGACCAATGGAGGGCCGGCGGGGTCGTCCTCCTCCCCGATCCACTACATCTACTCGGTCGCCATCGTCCGCACCTTGTTCGGCTACGCGTCGGCGATCGCGATGATGCTGTTCGTGGTCATCGTGGTCCTGACCATCCTGCACCGCCTGGTGCTGCGAGAGCGGATGTGATGGCCGCCCGCTCGACCCTCGCCGGCCGCCTGCGAAGAGGTCTGGCGACCCGCGGCATGGAGCCGATCGACGTCCCGATCTGGCTCCTCGGCACCCTCGTCGTCCTCGTCTGGGCCGCCCCCTTCGTCTGGATGGTCTCGACCTCGCTCAAGTTCCCGGCCGACGTGATGACCCACGAGATCGAGTGGCTTCCGCGCCGGGTGACCATGGACAACTACCTCAAGGTGTTCGAGTATCCCGTCGTGCGGTGGGGGCTCAACAGCCTCGTCCAGGCCGTCGCGTCGACGAGCCTCTGCGTCGTCTTCGGGGCCATGGCCGGCTACGCCCTGGCGCGGCTCCGTTTCCCCGGACGAGCCGCAATTTTCGCCGTGTTCCTCGCCTCGCTGATGATCCCGGTCGAGGTCTCCGTCATCCCCATGCTGCTCGCCTTCATCAAGGTCGGGTGGGCCAGCACCTACCAGGCCCTGATCCTCCCGACCATCGCCAACGTCTTCAGTGTCTACATCTTCCGGCAGTTCTTCCTCGGATTCCCGGCCGAGCTCGAGGAGGCGGCGAGAATGGACGGGGCAGGGCCGTTCCGGCTGTTCTGGAGCGTTGCCTTCCCGCTCGCTCGCGCACCGATGATCGCCACCGCGGTGATCGTCTTCACCCTCAACTGGAACAACTTCCTGTGGCCCCTGCTGGTGACCTTCGACGAGGACATGAAGACGTTGCCGGTGGGGATCGCGGCCTTCACGCCGGTGATCGGGACTCACACCCAGCTCGAGGGCTTCAGCGTCGCGATGGCCGGCGTCACGGTGCTGAGCGTGCCGAGCCTCGTGCTGTTCTTCTTCCTCCAGCGCTACTTCATCGAGGGCATCTCGGCGGGGAGCCTGAAGCAGTGACGAAGTCGGGGAAACCCGCACCGCCCGCTCCACCGCGAGGGCGTGCGTGCCGGGGGGCGCCGGGTCGGGAGCGTCGAATCGCAGGGTCATCCCACGCTGCGGTTCCGGATGGAAACGAGGGGCCGGGATGGGGCTCGCCGCGCGCGCGGGCCGATCGGCTGCATCCACGGGGCCCGCAGGACCCCTGGGGGCACGAACGAGGGCGCTCCGGCCGACCCGTTGCGGATGATCGGCCAACGTGGGACAGTCCTGGCCGAATCGTGGGTGGAGAGGCTCTCCCGGGGGAGGGGGGTGTGCTAGCATCGAGCCACGGTCGCGGTGCGGCGTGGCGTTCCGGGGGGCGGCCGTCGCGGAGCGGCATCGAGCCATCTCGACGGATCGGCAGCGCGTGGCGTGGCGCGGATCGGTCCCGCGACGAGCGGAGGCAGGGCAATGTCGCTGAGGCTCACCGACGAACAGCTCCGACGGTTCGACGACGAGGGGTATCTCTTCGTCCCCGGCGTCTTCGACCGGGCGGAAACGGATCTCCTTCTCGGCGAAGCGCACCGGATCTTCGCCGGCGACCGCAAGGAGGTGGTGCGGGAGCGGGACGGGCGGACCGCGCGCACCGCGTTCGCCGCCCAGCACTACAACGAAGCCTATCGCCGCCTCGGACGGCATCCCCGGCTCGTCCGCCCGGTGGAGCGGATCCTCGGCGGCGAGGTCTACATGCACCAGTTCAAGATCAACGCCAAGGCGGCGTTCGACGGGGACGTGTGGCAATGGCATCAGGACTACGGCGTCTGGTCGCGCGACGACCTCATGCCGGAGTGCCGGGCCATGAACATCGCCCTGTTCCTGGACGACGTGACGGAGTTCAACGGGGCGCTGATGTTCATCCCCCGCAGCCACAGGAAGGGGACCCTGGAAGCCGGCCACGACGTCGAGACCACGAGCTATCCCCTCTGGACCATCGACAACGCGACCATCGCCCGCCTCGTCGAGGAGGGTGGGCTCGTCGCCCCCAAGGGCCGGGCCGGCTCGCTCGTCCTGTTCGACGGCAACCTGGTGCACGGCAGTCCGAGCAACATGTCGCCCTTCGATCGCACCATCGTCTACCTGAGCCTGTGCCGGGTGGACAACCACATCCGCCGCTTCAAGCGCCCGGAGTGGGTCGCCCACCGCGATTTCACCCCCATCGAATGCCTCGGCGACGACTGCCTGTCGAGCCTCGGCCGCAAGGCGGCGTAGGGGCCTGATTCCGGGCTGGCCCGCCGGGAGGCTCCCGGAGGCGCCGGCCGTCCGGGCCGCTTGGCCCTGTTCGGCGGGCGACCGATACCCACGCGTGAAGCTCCGCATCGGCACCCGCGGCTCGCACCTCGCGCGCATCCAGGCGGCAAGCGCGGCCGCCCGGCTCGAGGGGGTCGGCCACGAGACCGAGATCGTGGTCATCTCCACGGCCGGGGACCGGTCGAGCGCCCCCACCTTCGCCGCCATCGGTCCCCAGGGGGTGTTCGTACGCGAGATCGAGCAGGCGCTCCTCGACGGGGCGATCGACGTCGCGGTCCATTCCCACAAGGACCTTCCCACCGCCTCGCCCGACGAGCTTGCGGTGGCCGCGGTCCCGGAGCGCCTGGATCCGTCCGATGCCCTCGTCGTCCGCGGCGGCCGCGCCGGCGCGAGCCGTGCCGGCGCGCTCCTGCCGGTTGGCGAGAACGCGGTCGTCGGCACCGCCTCCGTTCGCCGGCAAGTCTGGCTCGCCCATCTTCGCCCGGACGTGCGGGCGGAATCGCTCCGCGGGAACGTGCTGACCCGCATTCGGCGGCTTCGCGAGGGCCGCTACGACGCGATCCTGCTCGCGACGGCGGGCCTCGACCGGCTGCGTTCCGGCTCCCTCGCAGGTGCATCCCCCCTCGTTCTCGACGGCCTCGAGGTGGTCCGTCTCGACCCCTCGATCTTCGTGCCGGCGCCGGCCCAGGGCGCGCTCGCGCTCCAGTGCCGTCGCTCCGACCACCGGGTTCGGGAGGCCCTGGCCCCGCTCGATCACCCCCGCACCCGCGAGGCGGTGGACGCCGAGCGGGCGTTGCTTGCCCGTCTCGAGGGAGGCTGCGAGCTCGCCTTCGGCGCCTGGTGCGAGCGAGACTCCGCCCGCAACGAGAGGGTGATGGTCGCCATGGTGGAACGGGACGGCGAAGTACGCCGGGAGACCGCGCGGGGCGCCGACCCGCAAGCCCTGGTGGACGATCTGTGGTGGGGGTTGTCGGGCGCCCGCGGCCGATCCGACTATGCCCGATGAACGAGAAGCGGAGGGACGAGGGGATGGTCGGCCGCGAGGGGGGCAGGTCCGAGCGGGCCGGAAGTCGGTGCGCGGCCTGGACCATCAATGAGTCGAAAACTGCCCGATGAAGAACGAAAATCCGTGATCTGCCCCGCGCGGCGAAGCATTCTCCCTACCGTGGGCGTGATGCGGCCTGCGTCTTCCCCGTCGCCGCCGGTGAACGATTCGGCACGACGGAGGATTCTTCTTACCCGGGCAGAAGAAGACTGCGCCGCTTGGGCGGCGGAGCTCGAAGGCTTGGGGATGGTCCCGGTGATCTTCCCCTGTATCGAGTGTTGCGACATCGATACCCCGGAGCTGCGCGCCCGGCTCGCCGCGGAGCTGCCGCGCACCCGGTGGCTCGCGTTCACCTCCCGGCGCGGAGTGGCCGCGTTCGTGAATCTCCGCGGTGGCGCGGGGCCGGGGCCGGGGCGGTCGTCGAACCCCGGGCGAGCGCCAAGCCCGGCCCCGATCCCGGCCGCGGTCCCCGACGGGGTCCGGGTCGCGGCGGTGGGTCCGGCCACCGCGCGGGCCGCCGCCGGCACCTTCGGCCGGGTGGACCTCGCGGGCGGCGCCGGGGGGGCGGGTGGCGGCACCGGCACCGGCACCGGCACCGCCGCGGCGCTCGCCGATGCGCTCGTTCCGCTGCTCGGGACCGGCGACCGGGTGTTGGCCGCGGTGGCGGAGAACGCCGGGCGGGCCTTCGAGGAGACCATCCGCGCCGCCGGCCATGCGTGCACCCGGCTCGACGTGTACCGTACGCGGCCGGTGCCTGCGCGAGTCCGCAAGCGGCCGGTCTCCGCCCTGGGAGCGGACGACGTCCTGCTCGCGAGCCCTTCCGCGGTCGCCGGTTTCGTGAACCAGGTGCGATTGGACACCGCACCCGTATCTTCACCATCGGCCCGTCCACGACGGAGGCGGCGCGCGCCGCGGGGCTCGAGGTGACCGGCGAGGCCCCTCACCCGGGCCTGCGAGGCCTGTTGGAGGCGATGAGATGCGCGACCTGACGATCACCCTGCCGGGCCGGGTCCGGCCGCGGCGGCTGCGCCGGACCGGGGCGATCCGCGACCTGGTGGCGGAGACCCGCATCTTTCCGGACCAGTTCGTGCTGCCCCACTTCGTCCTTCCCGTCGATCGGGCCGAGGAGCCGGTTCCGTCCCTGCCGGGGATCGCCCTGATGGGGGTGGAGACCCTCCTCGGGCAGGTGGAGTCGGACCTCGCCCTCGGCATCCGCTCCGTGCTCCTGTTCGGCCATCCGGTCAAGGGAACGAAATCGCCCGGCGGCGAGGCGGCGGCCGATGCGCGAGGAGCAGTGCAGCGGGCGGTGGGCCGGCTCAAGGCGGCGTTCGGGGACAGCCTGGTCGTCATGACGGACGTTTGCCTGTGCGCCTACACCGACCACGGCCACTGCGGGCTCATCGAGGGGGGCGACGTGGACAACGACAGTTCCCTCCGGCCCCTGGTCGAGACCGCGCTCAGCCACGCCCGGGCGGGAGCCGACGTGGTCGCCCCGTCGGACATGATGGACGGTCGGGCGGGGGCCATCCGCGACGCCCTCGACGCGGAGGGGCTCGGCAACGTCGCGGTGCTCTCGTACACCGCCAAGTATGCCTCCGCCTATTACGGTCCGTTCCGCGACGCTGCGGATTCCGCCCCGGCCCATGGAGACCGGCAGAGCTACCAGATGGACTGCCGCAACGCGCGCGAGGCGATCCGGGAAGCGGAGCTCGACGAGGGCGAGGGCGCGGACATGCTCATGGTGAAACCCGCCCTCGCCTACCTCGACGTCATCGCGGCGGTCCGGGCCGCGACCACCCTGCCGCTCGCGGCCTACAACGTCTCCGGCGAGTACGCGGCGGTCAAGGCCGCCGCCGCCCGCGGCTGGCTCGACGAGGCCCGGGTCGTGCGGGAGAACCTGATGGGCATTCGCCGCGCGGGCGCCGACCTCATCATCACCTACCACTGCCGCGATGCGCTCCGGGAGAAGTGGCTGTGACCGGCGCAAGACCCGTCCGCGCGGCAGGTCGGGGTCGGGTCGGCCGGAGGCGCAACCCGGCATCCCGCAAAGCCGCCCGGCTCGGACCGCGCCGCGCCAATGCGACCTGCCGGGGATTGCCGGGATCCGCTCCGGGAGAAGCAGTCGCAACCGGCGAGGCGCCCGCGCGGGGCCGGTCCCGCCGGGCGGTCCGGCCCATCCGGCCCGTCCGGGTCATCCCGTCCCTCCGCCCTGTCCGGCTCATCCGAGCCGCCCGGCGCGGGCGCCGATAGCTTGGTCGACTAGCTTGGGTGACGCACGGAGCGGGGGTCCGGCGGCCGGGACTCCGGGGCGGCCGGAAGACGCCGGCGCTTCTCCCGAGGGCGGCGGCCCGGGTCGCGGGAGCGCCCGCCCGGAGCCCGGCGGGCGGCCCGCGGCGACGCTCCTCGAGCGTGCGATGGCGCGCGAGCCGGTCCCGCGCCGGCCGCTCTGGATCATGCGCCAGGCCGGGCGCTATCTCCCGGAATACCGGGCGCTTCGCAGGCGGCACGGCTTCAAGGAGCTCGCCGGGCAGCCGGAGCTCGCGGCGGAGGTCACCCTCCAGCCGCTTCGCCGCTTCCCCTTCGATGCGGCGATCGTGTTCGCCGACATCATGAGCCCGGTACCGGCCCTTGGAGTGGACTTCGACTTCGACCCGGGTCCGGTGGTCGCGGAGCCGATCCGGTCCGCGGCGGCGGTCGCGGACCTCCGGGAACCCGCGCCCGGCGAGGTCGCGCCGGAGGTGATCGCCGCCCTCGGGCACGTTCGGGCCGCCCTGCCGGCCGGCACCGCGCTGCTCGGCTTCTGCGGCGCGCCCTGGACCGTTGCCGCCTATCTCGTGGAGGGACGGGGGGTGAAGGACTTCCCGACCCTGCGCGCGTTCGCGGCCGCGCAGCCGGCGGCCCTCGACGACCTCCTCGGCCGCCTGTCCCGGGTCCTGGCGGACTACCTCGTCCGCCAGGGCGAGGCGGGCGCCGACGCGGTGCAGGTTTTCGATTCGTGGGCGGGCCTGTTGTGCCGCTCCGATTGGGAACGCCTCGTCCGCCCCCATCTGGAAGCCATGCTGGAGCAGGTCGGTGCCGCCGGGGTGAAGCGGATCCTCTTCGTGCAGAACGCCTCGCACCTCATGGACGCCTACGCGGAGCTGCCGGCGGAGGTGCTCGCGGTCGACTGGCGGGTGGACCTCGCCGACCTCGCGCGCCGGCTCGGGGGGCGGAGGGCGATCCAGGGGAACATCGACCCGGCGGTCCTCACCGCCGGAGCGGACGCCGCCCGAACCGCGGCCGGGGAGCTCCTCGGGCAGGTGGAGCCGACCGGTCACATCGTCAACCTCGGGCACGGGATCCTGCCCGGAACGCCCCTCGAGAGCGTGGAGGCGCTCGTGGACGCGGTGCACGGCGAGTCGCGCTGAAGCTCGCCCACGGTGGCGGGCGGGCACGCTGTCGCACACGGAACCGGCCGATGCAAGCGGAAAATCACCGGCCGGGAGAAGGCCGGGCCGTTCCACGCCGGCCTCACCGGAGGTCGGACGGGGCTGGTCATCCTGCTTTACGAGCTCTGGCCGTTGCGGTGCCGCCGCGTCGCTTGGCTCGCCCTGCAAGAGCGCTGTCCGTGCCCGGACTGGAGCCGCGGATGAGCTGTAAAGATGATTCGGGGGATTCCGGTCGGTGCCGGTCGGACGCAGGACGGAGGCCGGATCGGCGCCGCGCGGTCCGATACTCGAGGCGGTCCGGGGGTGAGCCATCCGGTTCCGGGAGAAAATCACCGGATGGGAGAAGAACGTTCACATATCGAGTCGAAGACTTGCCGGAAGACTTGCCGGATGTTCCGGGCCGGCCCCGGTCCCGAGCCGACGCGGGCCGGGGCGACCCCTTCGCCGAGTGGATCGTGCGGCACCACGGAGGGCACGGTCGGGTGTCGATTGCCAGCATCGGAACGCATGGGATGAGCGGGTCGTGAGCGGGTCGAGGGAAAGGGCGCCGGCGCCGGGGAACGAAGCGCCGGCCGCGCCCGACCTTGCCGAGAAGGGCATCCGGGACGGCGAGCGGATCTCCCTCGACCGCCGCCTGTTCGTGAAGTTCACCGCCTGCGGGGGCTGCCGCGACCCGGGCGCCGCGGTGGACGCGCTCGAGCGGAGCGGGTTCACCGGCGCGCTCTATCTCGACGCCAACGACCCGCGCGGCATCGGGCTCGTGGCGGTCAGCGAGGATCCGGACTGGTTCGTCACCGCGTACCGGAACCTGCTGGGCGCCCCTCCCTTCGATCGGATGGCGCACAAGGCGGAGTTCGACCTGCTGGGGCGCACCTACTCGATCGGCTACGAACCGGATCTCGAGCACGTCCTGTTCGAGCGGCCGATCTCCCGCATCACCGATCCGGCTCTGCGCTGGGCGGTCTGGTATCCCCTGCGGCGTTCGAAGGCGTTCGCGGCGCTCCCCGCCGCCGACCAGCGCCGCATTCTCGCGGAGCACGGAACGCTCGGCCGCCGATACGGTTCCGCCGGGCTCGCCCTCGACGTCCGGCTCGCCTGCCACGGGCTCGATCGGAACGACAACGACTTCATCATCGGGTTGCTCGGCGAGGACCTCTTCCCCCTCTCCTCCATCGTCCAGGCGATGCGGGGCACCGAGCAGACCTCCCGGTACCTGGAGAGCCTCGGGCCGTTCTTCGTGGGCCGGGCGGTGTGGCAGGGGCGGGCGCGAGCCCTCGGTCCATGAGCGGGGAACGGCTCTTCGACGACGCCGCGAACCGGTACGACGCGCTGCTCGTCGTCTCCTTCGGCGGCCCCGAAGGCATGGCGGACGTCATGCCGTTTCTCGACAACGTGCTGGACGGCCTGCGCCTGCCGGACGCGGCGAAGCGGCGCGTCGCCGCCCGCTACGAGCGGTTCGGCGGGGTGAGCCCCATCAACGCCCATACCCGGGCGCTCGTCGCGGCGGTGCGCGAGGACCTCGCGCGCCACGGGCCGGCGCTCCCCGTCTACTGGGGCAACCGCAACTGGCACCCCCTGCTGCCGGACACCCTGCGGCGGATGGAGGCGGACGGCGTCGAGCGCGCCCTCGCCTTCGTCACCAGTACCTTCGGCTCCTACAACGGTTGCCGCAAGTACCGGGAGGACCTCTTCCGGGCGGTGCAGGGGCTCCGCCGGCCGCCGGTCATCGACAAGCTCCGGTACGGTTACAACCACCCGGGCTTCATCGCCGCCTGCACCGAACGGGTCGCGGAGGCCCTGGCCGGCGTCCCGGAAGCGCGACGCGAGGATGCGGCGATCCTCTTCACCGCCCACAGCCTCCCGGAGTCCGCGGCCCGTCACGCGCCGTACCGGTCGCAGCTCCGCGAAGCGTGCCGCCTGGTGGCCGCCGGCCTGGACCGGCCCCCCTCGCGCCGGCGGCTCGTCTACCAGAGCCGGAACGCGCCCTACGGCGGCGAATGGCTCGGTCCGGACGTCCGTGACGCCCTCGAGGAGGAAAAGGAGAGGGGGGCGACGGACGTGGTGGTCGCGCCCATCGGCTTCGTCTGCGATCATCTGGAGGTGGTTCTCGACCTCGACATCGAGGCGAAGGAGCGGGCGGAGGAGCTCGGGCTCGACATGTTCCGGGCCGCTACGGTCGGAACCCATCCCGCGTTCGTCGGCATGGTCCGCGACCTCGTCCGCGAGCGCATGACCGAGAACCCGGTGCGAGCGGCGGTCGGATCGCAGGGTCCCAGCCACGACTACTGCCCCTCGGGCTGCTGCCCCTCCGGCCGCCCCGGAGCCCCGAAGCCGGCCCTCTGCGGCCATCCGCCGGTCTGAGCGGGTGTGCTAGATTTCCGGTCGTGGAGCTCCGGAAAGGATCGGTGCGAGCGATTGACTCGCCGAAGGCGCGGGGGGCCTTCTACACGCCGCCGGAGCTCGCGTCGTACCTCACCGAGTGGGCCATCAGGACTCCGCACGATTCGTTGCTGGAGCCTTCGTGTGGAGAGGCGGCGTTTCTTCGGGTAGCCTGGGAACGCCTTCAGGCACTCGGGTGCAACGCCTGTTCTTCCGATAATGCCATTCTTCTGGGCTATGAATTGGACCCCGCTGCCTGCGAGGCCGCCCGCCGCGTGGTTGGACAGGCCGCCGTGCCCGCGAAGATCGAGACCAGAGATTTCTTCGACGTCGCACCGGAGGCGATGGTCGATGCGGTCATCGGGAACCCACCTTACGTCCGTTATCAGTCTTTCTCCGGATCCTCCCGCGCGAAAGCCCAACGAGCGGCCCTCGCGGCGGGGGTACGGCTTGACGGTTTGGCCAGTTCCTGGGCGGCATTCGTCGTTCACGCATCGCGCTTTCTCAACGAGGATGGAAGGCTCGCACTCGTCCTCCCCGCAGAACTCCTTCATGTGCGCTACGCACTTCCCGTACGACGGTATCTGATGCGGCGGTTCAGGTGGGTCACACTGGTGACTTTCGAGAAGCTGGTGTTCCCCGGCGTGACGAGCGAAGTCGTGTTGCTTCTCGCCGAAGGAACGGGCGGAACCGACTCGATCGACCTGCTGCAGTTCGAGGACTTGGCGGGGCTTGAGAGCCATCACATTTCGCGGCGACATTGGGCTCCTCGCACGGAGGAAACGAAGTGGTCGGCGGCACTGATCGCGGGGGAGCCTCTGGACCTGTATGAGCGCAGTCTTTCCGACGGATCATTCTCGCCTCTTGCGACATGGGGCGAGCCCTATCTCTGCGCTGTCACCGGGAACAACACCTTTTTCCGGATGCCGCGGAGTCGAGCGCTGGCGTGGGGGCTGAAAGCCTCGGATGTCGTCGACGTGTTGCCGCCTCGAGCAACGAGGTTGTGCGGGTTGACTTATTCATCGAACACGCACCGGGAGCTGACCGCTCGTGACTCGCCAACGTTGCTCTTCCATCCCGCGAGTGGCGAACCCTCCGAGGCGGCGCTCCGGTATATCGAGGCCGGCGAACGGCAGGGAGTCGACCAAGCCTACAAGTGCAGGGTGCGAACTCCATGGTGGCGAGTCCCTCTTCCGCGTGTTGCGGACGTTTTTCTCACCTATATGAGCCATGATTCTCCGCGGCTCTTCCTGAATGCCGCCGGTGTACATGCCCTCAATTCCGTGCATGGACTCACTTTCCACCAGGAGCGCGATCCGGGACGGGAGCTGCTGCCGTTGGCCGCCACCAATTCAATCACGGCGCTCGGCTCCGAGATGGTCGGGCGTTCGTATGGCGGCGGGGTGCTCAAGATTGAGCCTCGCGAGGCATTGAAATTGCCCGTGCCCTCGTCGGAGTTGGTTCAGTCTCATGCGGAGGAGCTGAGAGCGATCAGTGTGTCATCCGGGAGGCTGCTTCAAGCGGAGAAAAACGGCGAGCTTCGTAATCTGGTCGATTCGGTTCTGTTCGGGTCGGCATCCAACGAACGCTTGGCCGCGATCAAGGCGGCGAGAGATGTGCTTCGGTCTCGGCGCCTGCGAAGAAGCCGATCTTCGTGACGGCCCAGGAGAATCTTCAGCGAACGCTGTGCAGGCTTGACCGCAAGCCAGCGGACGGTGTTTCGTCTCATGAGAAGAAGGCGTACTCGGAACGCATGTCCAATGCGATCGCGGAAGTAGTCGCCGACTCATTGCGCGAGAGAGGTCTCGTCGGGGTGATGCCGTCTCCGCCAAGCGATGACAGGCAATCCGGAACTGAACGCCGGATGGCGGGAGGGATCGGCAACAAGAAGGTCGATGTGACCTGGGCGACCGAAGAATCCGGACTGATGCTGGCATTCTCGATCAAGTGC
The DNA here is from genome assembly GCA_965214795.1 of Gammaproteobacteria bacterium. GTDB lineage: Bacteria > Pseudomonadota > Gammaproteobacteria > HK1 > HK1 > JAJDXW01. Next base: position 1,592,070 of record OZ243976.1, read on the forward strand.
ATCAACTTTCGCGATCGTCGCACCCGGAATTTTCAGAAAAATTTCACGAATCGGCGAGGCGACATGCTGTTCGAGGCAGTCACGCTGCATCGCCGGTTCCCGTACTCTACTCTGGTTGGCCTCTTCGTGTTCGACCGGGAAGCGAATGAGGATGGAACGGAGCGGCGTCAATCAACTTCCGGTAACGCGCATCGGGGATTGAAGCTGTTTACCGGCCGTGCTGATCCTTCCGGCCGGGATGAGCAGTACGAGAAGCTCTATGTCGGGCTCGTTTCCGCGAGCCCGACCGGCTCCGACATTGAATTCTCCGAAGCAGGTGTCGGGAGATCGCAAATGGGTCTGGACGATGTTGTCGATGAGGTTTTGCAGGTCGTGGCAGACCGCAATTCGGATTCCTGGCAATACGATGGCTTTCGTATGAAGAACATATGATATCCGGTCATTGAATCCTGTCTCCGAAGGATATGCCAAGCGTCGAATCCTGAAAGAATCGTTCGGTCGATAATCCGGAAAGCGATCGAGAACGAGAGGTGGAAGGTTCCCGGTTTTGCCAGGTTGAAGATGTACTATCAGCGTCGCACTACGCGAGATAGCTCTTGAAGGCGCACCGGCGCCGGAGCGACGTCGTCGTCATCGGCGCCGGTCTCTCCGGGCTGGCCGCCGCGCTCGATCTGGAGGCCCATGGCGCGCGCGTGCAGGTGCTCGAAGCACGGGAGCGGGTCGGGGGGCGCGTCCACTCGATGAGCCGCCTCGGCCATCGCCAGGAGGCGGGGGGGGCGTACATCGGCGCGGGCTACCGGCGGGTCATTGCCGCCGCCCGGCGGTTCGGGATCGGGCTCGTGGACGTGACCCCGATGCTCGCGTTCTTCCGCGAGCAGGAGCTGGTGCTCGACGGAGAGCTGATCCGGCAGTCCGAGTGGCCGGATCACCCGCGCAACCCCTTTCCCGGCGACGAGCGCTCGCTCATGCCCTGGACCTGCCACCGGGTGCTCGCGGTCCGGGAAAACCCGCTCTCGTCGCCCGGCGAGTGGCTCGACCCCCGTTTCGCCGAGCACGACGTCCCGGTGCACGATTGGCTTGCGAGTCTCGGGTTCGGCGAGTCCGCCATCCGGCTCGGCTACGAGATGAACCCCGGCTTCGGCGACGACGCCCGCGGTGTCTCCGCCCTGCTCGGTTTCTTCCGGGCCGCGTTCTCGGTGGAGCAGCGCCGGCTCGCTCCGGAAGGAGTCCTCGGCTACACGGCCCGGGGCGGCGTGCAGCGCATCCCGGAAGCGATGGCCGGGGCGCTCGGGAGCGAAGTCCACCTCGGCCGCACCGTCGTCGCGATCGCGTGCGGCCGACAGGGGGCCGAAGTGCGCTGTGCGGACGGCGCCGTCTACTCCGCACGGCGTGTCGTCTGCTCGCTTCCCTTCGCCGTTCTGCGCGGCATCGCGATCGATCCGCCGTTCCGGGGCCGGCAGGCGGATGCGGTCCGCAGCCTCGCATCGCAGCCCGTGACTCAGGTCTGTTTCGCGCACCGCTCGCGCTTCTGGGAGCGGGACGGCTACCGGCCGAGCATGTTCACGAACGGACCCGCGGGCATGGTGGCCGCGTCCCGGAACGGCGAGGACCCGGCGGAGGTCACGAGTTTCACCGCCTGGGTGATGGGGCGGAACGCGCGCCAGCTGGATGCTCTGCCGGAGGCGGAAGCCGGGCGCGTGGTGCGCGGGGCCATCGAGGCGGTCCGGCCCGCGGCGCGGGGCCACCTCGAGTTCCTCGGCCTTCGGGCCTGGGGCCGGGACCCCTGCGCGCGGGGCGGGTGGGCGTGGTTCCGGCCCGGCGAGGTCAATCGGTTCGCGGCCGAGATGGGCCGTCCGCACGGCCCGATACGCCTCTGCGGCGAGCACTTGGCGCGCAGCGCGCGGGGCATGGAGGGAGCCATGGAGTCCGGCGAGCGGGCCGCCCGCGACATCCTCGCCGAGCACTCGGGCGGCGGCCGCGTCCACGAAGGCTCCCGGCGGGATGCCGGGGCACGGTGATGGTCGTGCCGCGGCCCGGTTCCGGGCGACCCGACTCCTACTACGCCGCCACCGCACCGACGGTCGAGCGCCATCGCCCGCTCGCGGGGCGCGAGCGGGCGGACGTGTGCATCGTCGGTGCCGGATTCACCGGAATTTCCGCCGCCTTGCATCTCGCCGAGCGGGGGTACTCGGTGATCGTGCTCGAGGCGGAGCGGGTGGGATGGGGAGCGAGCGGACGCAACGGCGGGCAGGTGGGGAGCGGCCTGCGGGAGTCCATGAACGAGCTCGAACGGACCCTCGGCCCGGCGCGCACGGCGGAGCTGTGGGCGCTCTGCGAGGAGGCGAAGGCGATCATCGCGGACCGCATCGCCCGTCACGGCATTGCATGCGACTGGCGGGCGGGCAATCTGCTGGCGTCCACCCGCGAGCGCTACATGGGGTGGATCGAGGCCGAGGCGGAGTTCTGTCACCGGCGCCTCGGCTACCGCGGATACCGGATGCTGTCCCGGGCGGAGATGCGCGAGGAGGTGGCGAGCGACCGCTACGTCGGGGGGCGGATGGACGCGGGCGGCGGACACCTGCACCCCCTGCGCTTCGTGCTCGGGATGGCCGCGGCCGCGACGGGTGCGGGCGCACGGCTCTTCGAAGGCTCGCGGGTCGAGCGGATCCGATGGGGTCTCCCGACCGAGGTGTCCACCGCGCGGGGGGTCGTGGCCGCGGAGCACGTCGTCCTCGCGGGCAATGCCTATCTCGGCCGCCTCGAGCCGAGGATCGAGTCCCGGATCATGCCGATCCTCAACTACCAGCTCGCGACCGAGCCCTTGGGGGAACGGCGCGCCCGCTCCCTCGTCAGGAGCGGGGCGTGCGTCCACTCGACGAAGTTCGTGGTGGACTACTACCGCTGCACGGCCGACCACCGGCTCCTGTTCGGCGGCGGCGAGACCTACTCCCATCGCCCCCGCGACGACCCCGGGGCGTTCGTTCGCCGCTACCTGCTCCGCGTCTTTCCCCAGCTGGCGGACGTACGGATCGACCATGCGTGGAGCGGCCGGCTCGCGATTACGATGAGCCGCCTGCCGCACGTGGGGCGGGTCGCCCCGAACGGCCTCTTCGCCCACGGATTCTCGGGCCATGGGGTGGCATTGACCCAGATCGCGGGGAAACTCGTCGCGGAGGCGGTGGCGGGGACCGCCGAGCGCTTCGACGTGTTGGCGGGGCTGCGGCACCGGCCGTTTCCCGGAGGGGCGCGGTTCCGCCACCCGTTGCTCGTTCTCGGCATGCTCTACTACGTGCTCCGCGACAAGCTCTGACGGAGGGGGTTCGCCGTTCGGTCGGATCCGATCCCGCTCCCGCGGCGTGGAGCCCGGCGGCAACCGCCCGCCGCTCCCGGTTGCCCCGGTCAGCCCCGCTCAGTCCGGATCGGGGACGGTCGAGCTTTCCCGCAGCAGGCGGACGGTGGCTTCGTCGAGGCCGACGTAGCGGTTCTCCGCGGGCGGGGCGTGGCTGCCGCGCGACGGCTTGGTGGCGCCGAGGCGGATCATCGCCTCGGTGAGCCGTACCCCGCACACGATGCCGTCGAGGAGCGGCACCGGCACGTGCGGCTGCAACCGGGCGGGGAGCCCGGCGGCGGCCGCTCCGGCGAGGATCAGCACCTCCGCTCCGTCCGTCTCGATGAGCGTGTCCGCCACCTCCACGATCGCATCCCGCAGCTTCTCGCGCTCCGCGTAGGCTTGCGCGAGCGGAACGTCGATGGTCCGGAGCCCGGCGAGGCGGCTCGCGAGGCCATAGCGCTCGACGGTCTCCCGATAGCCGGGAGCGGAAGCGAGGCTGAACGTGACGAGGCCGAACCGCCCGCCCAGCATGCAGGCGGTGAGGAGCGCCGCTTCGGTCATGCCGACCACCGGCACCGGCAGCAGGGCCCGCACCGCCCCGAGGGCGGGATCGGTCGAGACCCCGATGAGCACCCCGTCGAATGCCTCGTCATGGTCCGCGATGGCCTTGAGGATCGCGTGTCCCGCGATCGCTTCCTCCGCCCGGTGGCTCACGATCGCGGCGCCGAAGGTTCCGGTGGCCGCGGCGACCTCCGTGCCGGGCGCGGCCGCCTCGCGCGCGGTCGCGACGAGGGTCTCCGTCATTGTGGCGGTGGTGTTTCCGTTGACGAGCAGAATGCGCACGCGCGGGCTCCCGCTTTCTGTGGATGTCGCCGACGAACGAGTATATCCGTGCCGCCCACGACCGTTGCCGGCCGCTCCGCGCGGGGCCGCAGCCGGTCGCTCCGGTGGCCTGGCGGATGGAGTGGAACCGGGGGTCGCAGCGCTCGACATCAAACCCGCGAAGGGAACAGGGACGGCAACACTATGGCCATCATCGTGCCGGTCGTCCTGATCCCCTATGATTCTCAGCCAGCCTGAGGGGACGGGTCATCCTGCTTTATAACCTCTGGCCGTTGCGGTGCCGCTGCGTCGCTTGGCTCGCCCTGCAAGAGCGCTGTCCGTGCCCGGATTGGAGCCGTGGATGATCCGTAAAGATGATTCGGGGGATTCTGGTTGGTGCCAGCTTGAGCATTCAGGACGTGGCTTGCGCGGCATTCGGGAAGCCGATCACGAGGGGGCCTCCGAGGCGATGCGCCGCCTGCCGCGCCCATGGATTCCACGAGTCGCCGCCGCGGGACACACGAGCCGATGAAACCGCCGCATCGCGCCGGCCCCCTGACCTGGGTCGTTGCCGGCGCCGTCAGTCTGGGGCTGCTCGGCCTCGTCGTGGTGCAGCTCGACGAGAGCGCGCTCACCACGGCAGCGGACGGGGTCTCATGGCCCCTCGTCGGGGCGGGCGTGGCGCTGTTCTTGGTCGAGAGCCTGCTCGGCGCCCTTCGCATGCACCTGATGGCCGGCAGGCGCGGCGGGTTTCTCACCGCCATGCGCGTCACCGCCTGGCACGGGGTCTGGCTGGTCGCGCTGCCCCTGCGACTCGGCGAGGTGGCCTGGGTCGTCGCGATGCGGCGCGCCTACGGGTGGAACGTCGCCACCGCGGTGGCCTGTGCGGCGGTACAGCGCCTGCTCGACGTGGCGGTTGTCGCGGCCTTCCTGCTCCTGACGATACCGGCGGCCTTCGGCCTGCACGAGGACCGGTTGCCCGCGTTCCTCGCCCTGGCCGCCGCGCTCTGCCTGCTCGCGTTCGTCGGTTCCGCGACCCTGCACGTCTGGCTGCGCCTCTTCGCCAGGCTCGTCATCGGTGCCGGGCGTCCGCGGGGCCGGCGGCGCCGGTTCCTGGTGTCCGTGAGCCAAGCGCGGCATTGGCTCGAGAGCGTCCGCAATCGCCGCATCATGCGGCGGTGCATCGTTCCGACCGTGCTCGTGTGGACGGCGGTCATCGCTGCTTGCTGGACTGTCGGCCAGGCGGTCGGCCTGGACCTCACCCTGGCCGAGCTCGGCTTCGCGGCGGCCGGCGGCAACCTGGTCGCGGCGCTTCCGGTGCAGTCCATCGGCGGCTTCGGCTTGTTGGAGGCGGGCCTCACCGGCATCGCCGCGTGGTTCGGTGCGCCGGCGGGAACGGCGGCCCTGGCCGCCCTGGGCGTTCGTCTCGCGTCCATGGCCGGGGCCGGCCTGTTCTGGGTGACCGCCCTGGCGCTGCGCGGTGCGCCTCCGGCCGAATCGGCGCGGAGCATCAGGGCATGAAGCAGGCGTCCGTCCTCGTTGTCGTTCCGGTGTACAACGAGGCGGCGAACCTCGATCGCATGCTGGCTCCATTGATGGAGGTCGTCCGGCGGGAACACTACGACCTCGTCGCCATCGACGATGCCTCGACGGACCAGTCGCGCGCCATCCTGAAACGGCATGGCGTGCCGGCGATTACCCTGGTCGAGAACCTCGGCTACGGCGCGGCGGTTCAGACAGGCTACAAATACGCGCTCGCCAGGAAGTACGAGTACTTGATCCAGGTGGACGGGGATGGACAACACGACCCCCGCTTCCTGCCGATGATCCGGCGGAAACTTGCATGCCATGATTTCGTGATCGGATCGAGGTTCCTGGACAGCGGCGCGGTGCCTTTTCCGCCGGAGAGGGAGCTGTACAGGGGAACTGCACTCCGAAAGATCGGGACTCGGTTGTTCCGCGCGTTGCTGTACGCCATGACCCGCGTATCGGTATCGGACCCGACCTCGGGATACATAGGGATGAACCGGAAATGCATGCGGTTCCTGACCGGAGATCTCTATCCTCATGACTTTCCCGACACAGACGTGCTGCTGGCCCTGATCCGCAATCGGTTCAAGCTGTGCGAGGTGCCGGTGTACATGTACCACAATCACGCTGGTGGCAAGCTGCACCGAGGCATCATGCCGGTCTGGTACATGTACAAGGTCACGCTGTCGCTGCTCGTATCCAGCCTGCGCAAACGGGGGGGGGGGGTAAATTGCTGTGAACGTCCCGGTTCAGCACGTTTGCTTCGCCCTCGTCTGCGGTTTGCTGATCCTGGGGCTGGTGATCGACGAGTGGCTCACCTTGTCGCACTGCCATGAACGGCTGGCCGAGGCGGGGTGATGAGAAGCTTGGCGATGACGAGTTGGCTGGGAACGATGCTCCTGGCGGTGCCGGCGGTGGCCGATGATTGCGCGGATTGGAACTCCGAACGGTTTTTCGCGAACGTCACCGTCGAGGAGGTCGTCGGCTGTCTGCATGCCGGCGCCGATGCCAACGCTCGGGACGAAGCCGGCGTCACCCCCCTGCACCTGGCGGCGCGGTTCAACCCCAGTGACGCGGTAATCAGAGCGTTGATCGAGGCCGGCGCGGACCTGAACCTGCGTGACAGACCGGGCCGTACGCCCCTGCACCTGGCGGCTTGGCAGAACTCCAGTACGGCGGTGGTCGCGGCGTTGATCGAGGCCGGCGCCGACCTGAACGAGCCGAACGACAGAGGCTGGACGCCCATATGGTTGGCAGCCAGGGCCAACTCCGAAGCGGTGGTCGCGGCGTTGATCGAGGCCGGCGCCGACCCGGGGATGCGAGTCGGCACCGGCTACGTGCCGGTTTCGAAGGCCTATCTTGGGGACGATCGACTCGCCGCCGTGGCGCACAGGCTTCGAGCGTCTGCCGCAGAGGGTAACACCAAGGCTCAATACGGTCTCGGCGTGATATACGCCGAAGCATTCGTTGGGCGCCAATATGGTATACAGGCCGCGGCGTGGTACCGGAAGGCCGCCGGGCACGGCCATACGAAGGCCCGGACCAGACTGGACGAGCTCATATCCCGACGCGGCTATACGTCCCTGCACCTGGCAACCATCCGCCATTCATCGGTGGTCGCCGCGTTGCGCGACGGCGCCGACCCCGACGCGCGGGACAACGCCGGCAACACCGCCCTGCATCTGGCGGCTTCCAATACCGACGACCCGGCGGTCTTCGAAGCACTCGTCGGCGCCGGGGCCGATGCCAACGCTCGGGACGCCTTCGGCGATACGCCTCTGCACCTGGCGGCCCGGTACAACCCGAACCCGGCGGTGCTCGCCGTGTTGATCGCCGCCGGAGCCGACCCTGACGCGCAAGGCGAGTCCGACGCCACGCCCCTGCATTGGGCGGCCTGGAACAACGGCGTTCCGGCGGTTCTCGCACTCGTGAACGCCGGGGCGAACCCGAATGCACGGCGCAGGGACGGCGCCACACCGCTGCATTGGGCGACGTGGAACGATGACGTTTCGATGATTTCCGCGCTCCTGGATGCCGGTGCGAACCCTGACGTACCCGACTCGAGCGGCGATACCCCTCTGCATTGGGCATTGCGGTACGCCAATCCGTCAGAGTTTTCCGCGTTCACCCGGGACGCGCGATTGCTCATGAGTTCCGACTTCGACGTGTACTATCGGAAGAATGCGCTGTTCTACATCAAGGAAAATTGCACCAACGACGACCTCCGTCCCCATTTTTTCCTGCATCTCGTTCCTGGTGACAAGGACGCACTTTCCGATGATCGCAAGCAGTACGGGTTTGACAACCTCGACTTCTCCTTCGACGCACATGGAGCTTTATTCGACGAACAATGCATTGCGATACGAGCGATTCCGGACTACGGCATAGCCACCATTCGAACCGGCCAATACATTCCAGGCGAGGGCCATCGTATTTGGGAAGCCACATACCATTTTCCCAAAAACCGAGGGGGCACTCGGGGATAACGAACAATGCGGATGCGCAATGTACACGAGACAGCCCTGGCCCGGGTTTCGAGGACGCGGGTCGGATTTCGTCGCAGCCTGGTATTGTTCCACGTTCTCGTGCTTGTATCGTTGCTGGGCGTACAGTTTCATTCCGGCATTGTTCCTTCTTCGCATATGGCGGCCCTGGGGGGCGATGAACCATATTATGTTCAGTATGCCCTCGGCGTTTTTCATGGATTTCCGTTTGCCAGCTTCTGGGATGCTGTGACCGCTCCGCTTTATCCTGTCTGGCTGGCCGCGTTGATGCATATTGATCCTGCCTTTCATGACTTTCTGGAATGCGCGTTCGCGAACAAACGCCTCCCCGCTACTCAAGCGGAAGCCATCTGCAGACCGCTGGGCAATATCGGTTACCATGCGCAGGCGGCTTTGGGAGCCATCGGCATGGCGCTCGTCTGGACCGCAGGCTGGATTGCATCCGGACGCCTTTCGGTCGCCCACCTCAGCGCGCTGATCGCGCTCGCGGCAGGCCAATATGAAGAGTATACCACTTCTTTCTTGACCGAGGCTCTGGTCATCCCGCTCTTTGCCGGCGTCAACGTTTGCCTCGCCTGGCTGCTGGCGGGAGGAGGAGCCTTGCGGCGAAATGCGATTGTGGCAACGGGTTGCGGCATCACGCTGGGTGCCCTGATCCTCACCAGGCCGCCTTACGAATACCTGTTGCCGGCCTTGCTGCTTGCGGTCGGCGCTCTGATCTTTCGGGACCGTCATCGCCGTCGCGCCCATGCCGTCGCCCTCGCCTGCATTCTGGGCTTCGCTTCGTTGAGCGTCGCGCCCTGGCTGGCCCACAACTACCGGACCCACGGCTTTGTGGGTCTCACAAGCGGCTATGGCTCCCATATCCTTGCCGGGCGGCTCGGCTACAACGAAATGTCAGGGCGGCAATGGACCGCTGCTTTCCTGTATTGGACTCATGGAAGCGATTGGAAGCTTCTCACTCGATGGTTCGGGCAGGAAACCCTGCGTTATTTCGATGGCTCCGATAGACGATTCCAGATGATGGCCAGGGAGACAAGCGCGGAGTTCGCCGACAGCGGAGTGCCGAAGGAAGACCGACTCGCCCTGTTGATGGCGCAAGTACGGGACAACCTTCCAAAACACCTGGCCGTGAGCGTACCCTTGGCCTGGAAGGGCATGCAGCCCTTTAACCGCGCCGGCCAGCAGGCCGTGCTACGGCCGCCCGTCATCCCCGACCCGTGGTTCAGCATCGCTTGCTGGTTGCTGCTGCTCTTCAGCTTCATGCGCGGAAGTCCCCGAAACCGAGGCGCTTTGGCGGCGCTGGCGTTCTGTCCGGTCGTCATATTGGCAATCAACGCGCTCGTGTCGCTGAGTCACTTTCGCTACAACATCGGACTGGTAACGCCCCTGTCGGTGGGCGCCGCGTTGCCCATCGTCTGGTTCATCGACAGCGCCTGGAACGGGCTGCGCCGCTGGATTCCACGGATGATATTGCCGTGAACGTCCCGGTTCAGCACGTTTGGTTCGCCCTCGTCATCGGCTTGCTGATCCTGGGGCTGGTGATCGAGCTGATTCGCAGGTCCCGGCTGCAGGAACGGTACGCCGTCCTGTGGATCGTGGTGGCGCTGGTGTTCATGACCTACGGATGGTGGCATGATGCCGCGGTCGCCTTTGCAATCTGGCTTCACGTAGCGGACGCCGTACCGATCATATTGTTTTTCGGGACATGCCTGTGCGCGCTGCTGATTCTCCAACTGTCCGTGAAGATCAGCGAGTTCTCCAGCAAGATCAAGAACCTGATCCAGGAAGTGTCCCTGCTCAAGCACGAGCTGCAAGGTCGCGAGCGCTCAGACCCGAAAACCGGCGGCGCCGGCGATGAGGATGCTTGATACGGCGGCCCACAAGGTCGTGAGCCGGCGCTCGCCGAAGAAGGTTGCGGTTCTGTCCATCGACGTGGAGCACGACTACAACGGCGGCCGAACCGAGGCGTTGGATCGGCTTCCCGACCTGCTTGCCGCCGTCCGGCACGCGGGCCTGCCGTTGACCGCCTTCGTGGAAGGCCGCCTGTTCGCGGCGCGCCCGCGCCTTTGCGCCCGTCTCGTCGAGGCCGGGGTGGATCTCCAGCTCCATTGCTACGACCACAGAGAGCCCGGCGACACGGTCGACAGCCTGCGACGCGGCATCGACGCCTTCGAGGGATTCACCGGCGCCCGGCCGCGCGGATACCGGGCGCACACTTATCGTCTGACGGAAGCGCTTTTCAAGGCGGTGGTGGCGGAAGGCTTCGCCTGGGATTCATCCATCTTGCCGGGCATGGGTCTCGGCAACCATCCGGGCCGGGTGTTTCGTCACGGCGACTGGTTCATGATCGACGATGCGCTGGCGGAGTTCCCGGTCGCAAGCTGGCGCGCGCCGGGCATTCCGTTCACGCACTCCTACCGGCAACTCATGGGGCGGCTCGTCGAGTCGCTGCTCGAGCGCGTGGCGTCGTTGCCGGCACTGCTGGTCTACGACATGCACATGGTGGATCTGGTCCGCGACGGCCGGATCGGGAGGTCGCCCCTGCCACTGTGGTTGAAGGGCGCCCATGCGCTGGCGCGGCATCGGCAGCGTGGATTCGGCGACCTGGCGGCGCTGGGCGAGCGCCTGCGGGCACGGGGCTACGAGTGGTCCACCTTGTCGCACTGCCACGAACGGCTGGCCGAGCCGGGGTGATGAGAAGCTGGGCGATGGTGAGTTGGCCGGGGCGGATTGGAACTCCGAACGGTTTTTCGCGAGTGCCGCCGTCGAGGAGGTCGTCGGCTGTTTGCATGCCGGGGCCGATGCCAACGCTCGGGACGACTTCGGCGATACGCCGCTGCACTTGGCGGCCCGGTACGACCCGAACCCGGCGGTGCTTGCCGTGTTGATCGCCGCCGGGGCCCACCCTGACGCGCAAGGCGAGTCCGACGCCACGCCCCTGCATTTGGGCGGCCTGGAACAACGGCGTTCCGGCGGTTCTCGCACTTTCGCTACAACATCGGACTGGTAACGCCCCTGTCGGTGGGCGCCGCGCTGCCCATCGTCTGGTTCATCGACAGCGCCTGGGAAGGGCTGCGCCGGCGAGTGCGGATGGGGTACTCTGCGCTGACACGGGCGGTCGTCGAACGAACCACGGAGGGGGAGGGAAGATCGATCGATGCAAGCCGAAGCCGACAGTCGCCTGAGCGTGGGCCATGGCCCGGGGTTCGTCGCGGCCTGGCGGTCGGTGTTCTGCGATGTCTATCGCTGGCGGCAGGATGGCCGTTTCGCGGTCGTTCCGCAACTCTTCGGAGCGCCCGTGTTCTCCTATCTGCCCGGTCTCGACTACGCCGACCTGAACCCCACCGAAGCGCGGTTGCTTGCGCGGGAGATGTCGGGCCGTTCGTTCAACATCCGTGCGTTGGCGACGCCGGAAGGAGAGCCGCCGCCCGGCGCGCCCGCGGTGCTCAGGCTCGATCTCGCGGCCTTCGGTCATGATCGCGATGTCGTTTGGGAACGGGCTCTGAACGGTACGACCCGCAACGCGGTCAGGCGCGCGCGCAAGGCCGGGCTCGAAGTTGCCGACGAGACCGGGCCGGCCGCGGCGGAGGTGTTCCGCGGTCTGCTGTCCGCCACCCTCGCCCGGCACGGAGCACCGATGATGCCGGCGGCACTGTTCGAGACACTGATCGACCAGCTCGACGCCCGGATACTGGTGGTTCGCAAGGGCGCCGGCGACGAGGCACTGGCGAGCATGCTCTGGCTTCGCGACGGCCCGCTCGCCTGGGTGCCCTGGTCGGGGTCGCGGCTTCGCGCCGACCAGCCGGGCGACCTGCTCTTCTGGGGGCTGATCGAGCACGCTCTCGACACGTGCGCGGCCATCGTGGACTTCGGCCGCTCCACGGTCGGCGGTGGGGTCTACCGGTTCAAGCGGGGTTTCGGCGCCATCCCCATCCCCGTCCTCTGGCTCTCCGATCGAAAGGCCGACCTCTATCGCCGTTACGCGCCGGTGCAGAGGCTGTGGCGCGCGCTTCCGAAGGTCGTGACCGATGGTCTTGGCCCGCGATTGTGCCGATACTTGGCGGACTACTGAATGCCCCCACACTATTCCATTCCAGGCATGCGAACCCCGGGGGAGCGGACGCCGAATGAGAAGCACCTGTTCCCTGCGTGTCGGCGCCCCAGCCGCCGGTTGGGGCTCGACGGCCAGGCGCCAGGAGCCAGGCCCTCCAATGAGCGGACGAATGAATTCGAGAGTCCCGACAATTCAGGACCTCTGATGCCCCTGTCGGTCGGGGTCGCTCTGCCCATTGCCTGGGCTGTCGACGGCGCCTGGAACAGCCTGCGCCGCTGGATTCCACGGATGATGACGCACGATCCGAACCGTTCCACGGATTCCCGCGGGCGGCCATGACCCACGCGGACACCAGTGCCGACGCGGTCTACGACGCACTGCGAGCCGATTTCGGCGAATCCAGCGCCAAGGCGTCCGGATATCTCTCCGAGTACTCCTTCCTTCGGGAGCGGGCTCTGATTCTCGACGTCATCGGCGACGAACCGGGCACGGTGCTGGACACGGCGGGCGGTGCCGGGCTGGTCACCCTGCCCCTGGCGAAGGCCGGGCGGCGTGTCGTCAGTGTGGACTTCAACGCGGCGGCGTGCCTACAGGCGAGACGGAACGGGGTCGGCGCGGTGCGCGGCGATGTGTTCGCCCTGCCGCTGGCGGACGGCATGGCGGACGTCGTGGTGAACGTGGAGTTCGCTCAGCAGTACGACTTGCACGCCGTCGAACGCATGCTGCACGAGGCGGCGCGGGTGTTGCGCCCGGCCGGACGGCTGGTGATCGTATGGTCCAACCGCGCGGCGCTGGTTCATCGGATCGCCTCTGCGGCCTTGCGCCTTCCGAATCGCTTGCGTGGCCGGGTTTCGTTCACGTTGATCGGCCACGCGCCGTCGGAGATGCGAGCCGCGGGCGAGCGGGCCGGTCTCGTCCTCGATGAGGTGTTTGCGATCTTCCCGCCGTTGCGCCTGCGCCTGCATCGCATCGACGGGCCGCTGGTCGGCCTGATCGGCTCGAGCTTCATCGCCGTGTTTCGGAAGCAGGTCGGACCATGACGGCACGGCACGGCTGCGGTTCCGGCACCACGGAACCGGGCGCTGCGTATCTGAAGTCGCCCCGCTCTGGTGGACACCTGAACCTTGCGCAAAGGAGGTGTCCGGATGTCGAAGAAACCACCGCCGTACCCGCCGCAGTGCCGGCGCCAGATGGTGGAGCCGGTTCGCTCGGGCCCGACGCGACGGGGTTCGGCCCGGCGCGAGCGGCCGTCCCGGGCCTCGACGCCGTGGCGGTCTTCGATCCGTCGGCATCGGTCAACCGCCTGCTCCGTTCAGTGATTGCCGTGATGCCGGAGGGCGTGCCGCGCCGGGCGCCCGCCCGGCGTCCGCCGCTCAGTTGCCCATCCTGGATTGGTCCTTCTCCCGCACGTCGCCGTGGCCCATCCCGGAGTGGTCCATCGCCCCCTCGCCGAACGTCACCTTCTCGATGACGATGTCCCGCACGGGCTCGTCGAAGGTCATCCTGATCGCCCACTCGCCCAGCATCTCGAGCTCGAGCCTCCCCTCGTACGAGCCCGGCTTGCCGGCGACCGGCTCCGGGCGAATCGGCTTCACGTTGTGGGCCAGGGGCATGCTCGGCATGTCGGCATTGACCTTGAACGCCGCGTCCTCGATGGGCTGGCGGCTCTTCTTCCCCATGACCTCGAACCGGCAATCGAAGGCGAGCTTCTCGTCCGTCGGCTTGCAGTCCACCTTCACCATCGGCCGTTCGCCGGCGGCGAGCGCGGCAACGGGGGCGAGCGCGAGCAGGCCCGCGAGCAGGGGGAGTCGGATCGGTTGCATGACTACTCTCCGAAGACTTCGTTCGACGGTATCGGTGAGCCCGCCGGCCGGCGTTCGATGCCGAGGTAGGCCCGCGCCAACCCCTCGTCGGCGAGCAGGCGCGCGGACTCGCCTTCCAGGATGATACGCCCACTCTCGATGACGTAGCCGCGATCCGCGATCGCGAGCGCTTGGCGCACGTTCTGCTCGACGAGCAGGATCGTCACCCCGTTGCGGCGCAGCGTGGCGAAGAGGTCGAAGACCTCCTGCGCGGCGAGGGGCGCGAGGCCGAGGGACGGCTCGTCCAGCATGAGGAACGCGGGGTCCGACATGAGTCCCCTCGCGATGGCGAGAAGCTGCTGCTGGCCGCCCGAGAGGTTGGAGGCCGGCTCGCCGGTGCGGGGGGCGAGGACCGGAAACAGCTCGAGCACCCGGGCCATGCGCTCGCGCTCCCCGCCACGCGGTCGGGTGATGCCGCCGAGCACCAGGTTCTCCTCGATGGTGAGGTCGTCGAAGATGAGCCGTCCTTCCGGCACCTGCGCGATCCCGAGCGGGACGACGCGGTGCGAGGGGAGTCCGGTGATGTCCTTTCCCTGAAACGAGATCGTTCCGAGGGCGGGCCTCGTCACGCCGCAGACCGCGTGCATGGTGGAGCTCTTGCCCGCCCCGTTCGCGCCGATGAGGGCCACGATCTCCCCCCTCTCGACCTGGAGCGAGATCCCCTGGACGGCCCGCACCTTGCCGTAGGAGACGTGGAGATTGCGGACCTCCAGCATCGCCGCCACGGTCAGGCCGCGTTCCGCCGGCCGAGATAGGCCTCGAGGACCGCCTCGTCCGCGAGCACCGCCGCGGTCGTTCCGTCGGCGATGACCCGGCCGAAGTCGAGGACGCAGATCCGTTCGCAGAGCGACGAGATCATGTCGATCTTGTGCTCGATGACGATGCAGGCCCGTCCCCTGGCCGCCACCGCCGCGATGAGCCGGGCCATCCCGTCGGTTTCCGCCGGGGTCATGCCGCCGGCCGGCTCGTCGAGGAGGATCAGCTTCGGATCGGTGACGAGGGTGCGGACCAGCTCCAGCCTTCGCTGCTCCGGCAGGGTGAGCCTGCTCGCGAGCTCGTTCACCCGGGGGCCGAGGCCGCATTCGTCCAGCAGCCCCATCAGGCGATCGCGGTCGGCCGCGCTCAGCCTCCACGTCCTCGGCGAGCCCGCGAACCGGGCGGCGGCGAGGTTCTGAAAGACCGTCATCCGGTGCAGGACGCGGGGGGTCTGGAAGGTGCGGGCGAGCCCGAGGGCTGCGATCCGGTGGGGCCGAAGGTCCGTCACGTCCCGCCCGTCGAACCGGACCCGGCCGTGCTCCGCCGGCGAGAGGCCGGTGATCACGTTGAGCAGGGTGGTCTTGCCCGAGCCGTTCGGCCCGATGAGCCCGACGACCTCTCCCGCCGAGACCCGCACGCTCACCTCCGTGAGGGCCGCGACCCCGCCGAACGACCGGGAGACCTGCTCGACGTCAAGCACTTGAACCCTCCGGGGAGCGCCCGGATCCGGAACCGGAACCGGAGGCATCGGATCGCTTCGCGGACGGCGAGCGCACGCCTCGCCACCAGGCGGCGATGGCGTGGACGGCCGCTTCGTCGAGCAGACCGCGCGGCCGGAAGATGAGCAGCAGGGCGACGAGGCCGCCGAACACGATCATCCGGTAGCCGGAGAAGATCCGCGCCGATTCGAGGAGGCCGATGTCGATCCCGACGCCGATGAGGGGGCCGAACGCCGTCCCGAGCCCGCCGATGAGCCCGTAGGCGAGGCTGTGTACGCCCAGCATGACGTTGAAGATCTTGGGCTCCAGGTACGTGTTCATGTGCGCATAGAGTGCCCCCCCGATCCCGGCGACGGCGCCCGCGACGACGGTTGCGAGCACCTTGTAGCGGGTGCGGTTGACCCCTTCGGCCTCCGCGAGCAGCTCGTCTTCGCCGAGCATCCGCCAGATGGCGCCGATCCGGGTTCGCTCGATGACGAAGAGAAGCGCGAGCACCCCCGCGAGGAGGGCGTAGATGAGAAGCATGTAGTGGAGGGCGCTGATGTCCTGCTCGAAGATGTAGCGGATGCCGCGGAAGCCTTCGGAACCGTCCGGCCCCACCAGCTCGCCGTCGATCTCGACCTGGTAGGTGAATATCTCGAAGAGGAGCCGCACCATCTCCGCGAACGCGAGGGTGCCGATCGCGAAGAAGAGCCCCCGCATGCGGAGCGTCGGCCAGGCGAGCAGGAACGCGGCGGCGCCCGCCGCCGCTGCCCCCCACACGAGGCCCGGCCAGAATCCCCAGCCCCACATGGCGGTCGCGATGCCCGACGCGTAGGCCCCGATCGCGAAGAACGCCTGCTGACCGAAGGAGATCTCGCCGGTCAGGAGCAGGATGTACGCCGAGAGGGCGATGAACGAGATCATCCCGATGTTGGAAAGGACCTGGATGAGATAGTCGTCCATGACGGGCTACACCCGGCGTTCCGCGAGCTGGCTCCGCAGCGTCTGGCGCTGCGCGAAGAGGCCGCCCGGCCGGAAGACGAGGAAGGCGAAGAGGACCGCGTAGGCCGCGAGGTCCCGGTACTCGGTGCCGAGGTACCACCCGCAGTGGGCTTCGATGATGCCGAGGAGCAGGCCCCCCGCGATGGCGCCCGGAATCGAGCCCATGCCGCCGAGGGTCATGGCGATGAGCCCCTTGAAGGTCGCCCAGAGCCCGAAGTACGGGGTGATCTGCTGGTCGCCGGCCGCGATGAGGTATCCCGCGATGCCGCCCATCGCCGAGGCGAGGGCGAACGCGGAGAACAGCACGAGGCCGGTGTTGATGCCGACGAAGGCGGCGGCGGCCGGGTTCTTGGAGACGGCGCGCAGGGCGAGCCCGAAGCGGGTCCGGTACAGCAGCAGGTGCAGCAGGACGGTGCTCACCGCCGCGCACGCGAACATGACGAGATGATCGCCGCGGACGAAGAACGGGCCGGGCTCGAGTGCGAAATCCGCGAGCGGCGGGAACGGGTAGGTGCGTTCCGGGAAGATGACGGTGACGGCCTCCTCGAGCTGCATCCAGATCGCGAAGCTCGAGACCATGGAGGCGAGCGCCGCCCCCCGCCGCACCGCCCGGAAGCAGATCCGTTCCACATAAATGCCGGCCAGCACCGCTCCGGCGAGGGTGGCGGCGGCGACGGCGAGGAGCCCGGCCTCGAGCTCGACGTAGATCAGGGTGCCCGCGAAGATCCCGAGCATGATGGACGGGCCGTAGGAGAGGTTGAGGCGCCGCATCACCCCGAAGATCAGGGTGAAGCCGATCGCGAGCAACGAATAGGACGAGCCGACGAGGATGCCGTCGAGGGTGTTCTGGACGAAGTCGACGATCACCGGTCGAGCTTCATGGGTCCGCCGCCCCGGAGACGAGGAGGGTTCCTCGCTTCAGACCTCCGCTCCGAGGTAGGCCCGCTTGATGACCTCCGCCTCCTCCATCTCGCCCGGAGTGCCGTCGAAGACGACCCGGCCCTGCTCGATGAGGTAGAAGTGGTCGGCGACCTGCAGGGCCATGTGCGCGTTCTGCTCGACGAGGAAGATGGTCGTCCCGTCCTGGTTGAGCTCACGGATGATCCGGAAGATATCCTCGACGATGAGGGGCGCGAGGCCGAGGGACGGCTCGTCCATCAGGAGGAGCTTCGGCCGGGCCATGAGGGCGCGGGAGATGGCCAGCATCTGCTGCTCGCCGCCCGAGAGGGTCCCGGCGTGCTGGGTCGACCGTTCCCGAAGCTGGGGAAAGCGCGCAAACGTGGCGTCCACGTCCCGGTCGATCTCCGCCGGATCGTTGCGGGAGAACGCACCCGCGCGCAGGTTCTCCTCCACCGTCATCTCCGGGAATACGAGCCGGTTCTCCGGGACGAGGGCGATGCCCTGCTCGACGATGTAGCGCGGTGCCCGACCCCCGATCTCGCTCCCCCGGAGGGTGATGGAGCCCCGCCGGGGCTTGAGGATCCCCGCGATGGTCATCATCAGGGTGGTCTTGCCGGCCCCGTTCGGCCCGAGGAGGCAGGTGATCTCGCCTTCCGCGGCGGAAAGGTTCACGCCCTTGAGGGCCTCGATGTTGCCGTAGGCGGTGGCGATGTCGCTGACCTGGAGGAGGGCCTCGCTCACGACGCTTCGCCTCCCGCGGACCCTGCCCCGTTGCTGCCGCTGCCGGCTGTCTTCGGGCCCGGCTCGCCGGCCTCCTCCGAGCGGCCGAGATAGGCTTCCTGCACGGCCTGGTTCTGCTGGATCCCGGCCGGGCTCCCCTCGGCGATCTTGCGGCCGAAGTTGAGGGCCGCGATGCGGTGGGTCACCCCCATCACCAGCTCCATGACGTGCTCGACGAGAAGGATGGTGATGCCCTGCTGCTCGTTCAGCCACCGCAGCCGCTCGTCGAGCTGCTTCACCTCCTCGAGGTTCATGCCCGCGGCGGGCTCGTCCAGAAGCAGGAGCTTGGGCCGCGCGGCGAGGGCGCGGGCGAGCTCGAGGCGCCGCTGCTCCCCGAACGCGAGGCTTCCCGCGAGCTCGTCGCGTTTTTCGGCCAGGCCGGAGAACTCGAGCTGCTCTTCGACCGAGGCCCGCTGGCGCCGGCTACCCGAAAGCCAGCGCGCGAAGAAGCCTTCCGCCCGGACCGATTCCCGGCCGTTCTGGGCCACCCACAGGTTCTGCCAGACGGTGAGCTCCGAGAAGAGCCGGATGTTCTGGAACGTCCGCGCGATGCCGTTGCCGAGGGCGACGTGGGGCTGGGTGTTCGTGATCTCCGTCCCCTCGAACGAGATGGTGCCCGCGGTGACCGGAAACACCCCGCAGACGAGGTTCACGGTCGTACTCTTGCCGGAGCCGTTGGGCCCGATGAGGCCGAATATCTCGCCACGCTCGACGGTGATGTCGAGCTCGTCGACGGCCCGAACGCCGCCGAAATGCTTCGAAACGCCGCGGAGCTCAAGCACTCTCGCGCTCCGTCCGGAACAGCCGCCCGAGCGCCCGGCTGACCCGCGCGTCGATGAACCCGCCGGGCCGGAGGTTCATCGCCAGCACGATGAACGCGCCGAAGAGGACGTTCCGCAGGTCGCCGAGGAAGCGAAGCCCCTCGACCAGCACGCCCTGGATGAACAGGACCGCGAGCAGGGTGCCCACCACCGATCGGAGCCCGCCGAGGATGGGGTAGGCGATGGCGAAGGTGGCGAGCAGGACCCCGAAGTTGAGGTGCTCGATGTGGGTCGTGTAGTGGGCGTAGATCGCGCCGCCGAGGCCCGCGATGAACCCCCCGATGGTGAAGGCGGTCACCTTGACCGCGGTCAGGTTGATCCCCACCGACTGGGCGGCCAGCTCGTCCTCGCCGACGGCCCTGATGACCGACCCGATCCGGGAACGGTCCATCCACCACAGCGCGACCATGATGAGCACGACCCAGACCCAGACGAAGATCGCGACCTCCAGGGTCGACCACCCGTTCTCCGGGAAGAATCGGATCTGCCGGAATCCTTCGCCGCCGAGCGGCCCGATCTGGAACCCGCCCCGGCTGATCTGGTAGTCGAAATTGAACCAGAAGAGCCGGACGAACTCTCCGAAGGCGAGGGTGGCGACGGTGAACATGAGGCCCTTCACGCGGAGCGCGGGAAATCCGACCACGCAGGCGAGCGCCCCTGCGACGGCACCGCCCGCGAGCATCGCGGGGACGATGTTCCACTCGGCGAGCACCGTCAGCATTCCCGCGATATAGGCGCCGATGGCGCAGAAGCCGGCCTGGGCCATGGTCACCTGGCCGGTCAGCAGGATCACGTAGGCGGAGAGCCCGATGATCGTGTGCACCCCGAGAATCTGAACGAGACCCCAGATGAAATCCATGGCGGTCGGACCCCTCTCGGCTCAGCGCGCCGGATGGAGCGGGGGGGCTCCCTCGCAGCGATGCGGTTCGCGGTGCACCCGGCCGATCCCGGAGCTCATGGCCGGTCGCGCCTTCGGGGATTGTCGCACCGCATCGCTAGTCGCGTCCCACCGATTTGCCGAAGATCCCCTGCGGGCGGAAGGCGAGGAAGGCGAAGAGGAGCAGCATGACGTACATGTCGCGCTCGGTGACGCTGCGGATGAGCTGGAAGGTGTTCTCGAACGCGCCGATCAGCAGGCCGCCGACGATCGCCCCGGGGATGCTGCCGAGCCCGCCGATCACCGCCGCGATGAGGCCCTTCACGGTCACCGGGACGGTGAGGAGCGGGGAGAGGATCCCCACCGAGGCGCCGATCATGGCCCCCGCGATGCCTCCGATCACGCCCGCGATGACGAAGGTGGTCGAATTGGTGCCCTGCACGCTCATGCCGCAGAGCTCGGCCGCTACCGGCTGCTGAGCGACGGCCCGGGTCGCCATGCCGAGTTTCGTGCGGTAGAGGACGTAGAGGAGAAACGCCGTCGCGAGCACGCACAGGCAGAAGACGAACAGCAGGTCTCCCCGCATCCCGAAGTCGCCCCACTCGAGCATGACGTCGTCGAACAGGGCGGGATAGCTCTGCGGCATGCCTTCCGTGGCGTGGATGATGATCTCCTCGATGAACAGCAGCATCCCGACCGTCGCGAGGAGCGACGCGAGCGGCGCTCCGGTCGGGATGTACCGGAAGTTGCAGAGGTAGACGAGGTATCCGAACCCCCCCGCCGCGATCGCGGAGATGACGTAGGCGAGCGGGGCCGGGATGGGGATCTGGGTGCCGACCCCCCAACTGAAGTAGGCGCCGGCGAGCGCGGTGGCCGCGTAGGCGAGGTTCAGCTTGTCCATTACCCCGAAGATCAGGGTGAAGCCGATGCCGATGATCGCGTAGGTGGCGCCGTAGAGCACGCCGTCCACGATCGTCTGGAAGTAGTCGAGCGGCGTCCAGCCGAAAATTTCGATTTCCATGGCGCCTCTCCCGGGTTCCGCGGCCGCCCAGGTTCCCGTCGGATTCCCGTCAGATTCCCGGGCGGGGGGACCGGACCCGATCGGGCCCGGCCCGGTCCCCCCGCCGGAGAGGATGGCTCAACTCGCGCCGGGATCGTGCAGCACGGCCCACTGGCCGTCCTGCGCGTGCACGTAGAGGTAGGGCTTGGTCGCCTCTCCGTCCGACTCGCGAATGATCGTGCCGAGGAGGCCTCCGGTCGTCTCGAGCTTCGCGAGGCCGTCGCGGATCTTCCGGCGGTCTTCCTGAACCGTCTCCGGCGTGCCCATGATGCCCTCGGACTCCATGACCTGCTTCAGCACGTAGACGATCTCCCACGCGGCGGCGCTGTGAAGGTCCGCGTGGCCGCCCTTCTCGTTCGCGAGCTTGGCGACCATCCTCGCTTCTTCGGTCACCGGCGCGAAGCTGGTCGGGATGATCACCCCTTCCGCCACCGCCGGGCAGCCTTGCAGCGTCTCCATGCTGGAGGCGCTGGTGAGGCCGATGATGAGCTTCGGCTTCACCCGCTGGCGCTTCATTTCCTTGAGCATGCCGCACAGGGTGAACGGATGCGACGAGATCGCGATCACGTCCGCCCTGGCCTTCTTCATCGCCCGCACCTGCTGGGTGAAGTTGGTGTCCGCGAGGAGCCACTTGGAGAAGCCCGCGACCTCGAATCCGGCTTCCTTGGCCCGCGTGTCCATCACCTTGTACCAGGTGAAACGCGAGTGGGCGAAGTCTTCCTCGACCCCGCCGTAGACCGTCTCGAGATCCGGGTAGTTCTCTTTCACCCAGAGGAACAGGGTGCGGTACATCTCGTTCTCGTTGGGCACGTTGCGGAACGCCCACTCGGAGATCTTCGCGAGGCCGCCCTTGATCGCGGTGTCGGTGAACACCGGAAGCCGGAGCCCGGAATCGCCCGCGTCGTCCACGTGTCGCTGCAGGATGCCGAAGAGGGGCTCGGCCACGTTCGAGCAGGTGGGTCCGACCGCGACCACGGCATCGGAGCCCGCGATACGGCGCAGCACGGAGATGCCTTCCTCGGCGTTGCAGCGGTCGTCGTCGAAGGTCATCTCCATCATGGCCATGGTGCCGTCGCCGAGCTTCACGCCGCCGTCGGCGTTGATTTTCTCGACGGCCGCCCGCATGACCGCCTCGGTGTTGATGCCGAACGTGCGAAGGACGGTGGACTTGACGCCGAAGCCCGCGATCTTGGCCGTCCGCTCGGCCGCCGCGGGGGCGGCGCCCGTTCCGAGCAGCGCGGCCACTGCTACCGCCGAGAGGAGACTCAGGGTCTGGTTCTTCATGTGAATTGCTCCTTGTCCTGATCCTGGGCTGGATGCTCGGCGCACTGCCCCGGCTGTGAAGAAACCGCGCGGCGGCCCGCCGATGGGCCTTCCGACCCTATAGGAACGATTCTTTCAATACAAGACGTTCGCGGCCGTGAGCCAAGGCCGCGTCACGCTGCGGTTCCGGATGGAACTCGAAGCCCGGCTGGCGAAGATGGAACGAGCGGAGGCGCTCGGCCCCGGGAATGGTTCGTGCTATCCCGAAAAAAATCACCGACTTTCGTCGCGAGGGGGCCGAGATGCCCCACGATCTCCCCACGATCTCATGGAGGAACGGGCCGCACGGACCGAGAGCGCGTGTGCGCGCCGCCGAGGCGTAGTCGACACTGGCGCGTGCGCGCGATCGAAGCGGCTTGCGGGAGTACGGTCCGCTGCCGCGAGCGGATGGGTCGCCGCAGCGGGAAGTCGGTGATTTTTTCGGGCAAGCCGCGCCGGGTATCCGGAGGTCGGATCCGCTCGGCGCAATCCGACGTTGTCGGCGGCCCGGCGTCGGGCAGGCCGGACCGGGCGGAGCGGATCCGACCTGCTCGGGACGGCCCTGGATCCGGTCCGCCCCGGACTGTCCGGGGCCGGTAGCCGGCTGGCCGGTCGGGTTGGCCGAAGGCGTAACCCGACAATCCGTCCGGGGCCGGCCGCGCCTCGGCCGGTCGGGTTGCCGCCGGCGTGAACCGAGTTTGCACCGGGTCGCCACGGCCCCCGCACGGGCGGCCTGTTCGTCAGGCGACGGACATTCGCTCCGGGTCAGCGCGGCAGGTAGCGCGGGAGGACCGGCCAGCCGGAACGGGCGACGCCCGTGCGCATGAGGCTTTCCGTCTCGGCCTCGGTGTGCCCGGCTTCGGCCAGCACCTCGGCCGTGTGGGCGCCGGGGAACGGAGCCGGGGCAAGGTGCCGCACCGGCGACGTGTCGGGACGGATCCAGGTCGGCATCGGGAGGGTGGTGGTGTGGCCCGAGGGATGGGGGCCGCGGAACAGGCAGAGGGACCCGCTGCTCATCCAGTTGGACCGGCGGTCCGTGCTCTCCACCGTCCGGTCGGCGCGGATCTCGGCGAGGGTCCGCAGGGGCGCTGCCCCCGCACCCGGCAGGCCGGCCAGACGCCTGCGCAGGTCTCCGATCTCGAGGACGCGCACCGCCTCGGCGATCGCGCCTTGCGTGGCGTGCGCCGCGCCGAGGGCGCGGGCGAGCCGCTCGCCGTCGCCGCGGCGGCAGCCGACGAATACCCATCCGTCCGCCGCCTCGTAGATCCGCTGCCCCGGGCCTTCGCCCATCGCCTGCTGCCCGGACGGCTCCGCACCCGGACCGGTGCCGTTCCAGGCCACCATGTAGGGGAACTGCACGAGCTGCGCGGCCATCGCGAGCGAAGTGCGCACGTAGCATCCCCCGCGGCCGCGGGCCCTTGCAAGGAGGGCCTGCGAGATGCCGGCCGCCGTCGAGAACCCGGTGATGTAGTCGACGCACGAGGCGATGGCGTGCAAGGCCGGCTTCTCCGGGCCGCCACCATAGCGGGCCATGATCCCGGTGGCCGCCTGGAGTACCGGGTCGAAGGAAGGGTCGTTGTCGTAGGGGCCGGGCTCGGACCCCGTCCAGGCGCCGATCTGGCAGGAGACGATCTCGGGGTTGATCGCGGCGAGCTGATCGTGGGCGATGCCGAGCGAGCGCGCCGAGCGATCGAGGAAGTTGTGGAGCACGACGTCCGCTCCCTCGACGAGCCGCGCGAGAGCGGCTTTCCCCGCCTCGGTCTTGAGGTCCAGAACGAGGGCGCGCTTGCCCTGGTTCACGTCGACGCCGAACCACATGGTCGCGAAGGGCCCCGCCAGGGGCGCCGGGGGATCGATGCGGACGACGTCCGCCCCGTGCTCCGCGAGGGTCCGCCCGGCGGCGGGGCCGGCGACGATGTTCGAGAAGTCGAGCACCCGGACCCCCTCGAGGAGCCCTCCGGCCCCCGCGTCGTTGTCCGCGGTCGCGGCCGCCGCCGCCGCTGCCGCGCCCGGGGCTGCCGCCGGCCACTCGAGGGGCGGGCCCAGCCACTCGAAGGAGCCCTCGACGGCGGACCCCGCACGGAGCCTCGGCGACCGGACCTTCTCGCTCTCGATGGAGAGGAACCGCCCCGGCTGCCGCACCGGGCCGTGGTCGGGGTGCTCGAGGTCGGTCGTCACCCCCGCCGTTCGCAGGGTCGGGTCGGCGAGCCATTCGGCGCTCGTCCGGACCATCGACGCCGGCACGTTGGCCTCGCGCATCATCGCCTCCCACTCCCTGGCCGGGCGGGTCTTCGCGGCGGCCGCGATGAGGTCGATGAGTCGCTTGCGCCACGCCGGGGTCAGGCTCGCACCCTTGTTGACGTTGTTGCCGGGGTCGTGCTCCACGTAGGGGGTCCCGCTCACCATGCCTTCCGCGATGACCTGGTCGTACACGCCGATGACCTGGAGGAAGGCGCGGTTCTGGTAGACGTGGTCGGGGGCGCAGACGAAGAGGATCCGTCCGTCCGCGCACTCGTAGAAGTTGATCGTCGGGTTGGCGTGGCCGCGCACGTACTCCGCGATCCGCGCGACGTGCGCCTCGGTCAGATGGCCCCGGAGCTCGCGCAGGGCGGGGAAGACGAGGTCCAGCACCGCGTTGTCGATTGTCGGGAAGTTGTAGCGTGAGGGTTGCCCCTCGATCTTGCAGGTGAGGAGGGCCATCGCGGCCATCACGCAGTCGGCGAGCGGTACCTCGAGGTGCTGCCCGCGGCCGGTGCGCTGGCGGTGGTAGAGCCCGAGGGAGGCGGCGACGGACCCGAGCACGCCGCCGTAGGCCGAGGCCATGGGGACGGCGGAATAGGTGGGCGTGCCGAGCAGGGCACCGAGCGGGCTGATGTTGGTGTAGACGCCGACGGAGGCGTCGATGGTCCCCTCCCAGGCGGGGACGCTTCGCAACGGATCGCCCTCGGCGAAGCCGGGAAGGGAGACGTGGACGAGCCCCCGGCGCGCGCCGTCCAGCCCGGCGTAGTCGAGCCCGAGAGCGGCGGCGGCGCCGGGGCGCATGTTCTCCAGCACCACGTCGGCTTCGGCCGCCCGTTCCCGGCAGGCATCTCGTGCCGCCTCGTTCTTGATGTCCATCTCGACGAGGCGCTTCCCGCGGTCCAGCAGGGGGTCGACGGGGTGGGCCTCGCGGCCGGGCCGCACGATCTCGACCACGTCCGCCCCTTGGTCGGCCAGCAGCATCGCGCTCACCCGGCCGGGCCAGCGAGTGCCGAGATTGAGGACGCGCACCGACGCGAGCGGCGCGGCTGGTTCCGGTCGATCTGCTGTCATGTCCACCCTCCCAAGTCCGATCCGGCCGAGCTTCGAGGCGCCGCAGGCCGCTCCCCCGACGCCGGGAATCGATCCGATTGTAGCCGCGGCTCGTCGCCGGCCGGGGAGCGGGCGGGGCCGGGCGCGGGAGCATGCGGCAGGGCGGGTCGGCCGAAGACGTCACCCGACCTCGCACGGAGACGCGCGGTCGGATTGCGCTCGGCGAATCCGGCCTGCCCGGGGCTCAACCCGAGCTCAACCCGAGCTCAACCCGAGCTTGACCCGAGCTTGACCCGAGCTTGACCCGAGCTTGGCCCGAGCTTGGCCCGAAAGAATCACCGACTTTCGTCGCGAGGGCGCGAAGATGCCCCACGATCTCATGGAGGAACGGGCCGCCCGGATCGAAAGAGCGCGTGCGCGCGGTCGAAGCGGCTTGCGGGAGTACGTCCCGCGACCGCGAGCGGATTGGCGGCCGCAGCGGGAAGTCGGCGATCTTTTCGGGTTAAGAGGAAACGGTGCCCGGAAGGACCCGAGGGGCGCTCCGCCGTGGTCCGGAACCGGCCCGAAGTGCTGCCCGGGAGGCCGAACTCGGCCCGGTTCCGGCCCCCGACCGAGCGCCGTATCTTTGCCCCGGTGCACGGCGTCCCTTGAAGACCAGCCTGTGAGTCGACACTGGCGCGTGCGCGCTGTCGAAGCGGTGTGAGGGAGTACGTCCCGCGACCGCGAGCGGATGGGCGGCCGCAGCGGGAAGCCGGTGACCTTTTCGGGTTGAACCGCGGCGCGAAACAGCCCCCGGGCGGGCCGGGCCGGACGGATCCTTATGGAGAGCGGAGCGGGACCCGGCTCCGCGCCGGCCGATCAGCCCGCGTGCGGCAGGGCCACGCCGATCAGGGTATCCCGGGTGACGATCTTCGCGAGCGCCTCTTCGCTCATGCCCTCCGTCCCCGCGGGCCTCATCGGCAGAACCAGGTAGCGCATGTCGGCCGTGCTGTCGTGGACGCGGATGTCCACGTCGGGGGCGACCTCGGTCCCGAACTCGGCCAGCACCGCGCGCGGCTCGCGCACCGCCCGGCTCCGGTAGCTCCTGGACTTGTACCAGTCGGGAGGGATCCCGAGAAGGAACCTCGGATAGCACGAGCACAGGGTGCACACCACCAGATTGTGCGTCTCCGGCGCGTTCTCCATCACGAGGATCGGTATGGGTCCGATGTCCATTCCGAGCTCCGCCGCCGCACTCTTCGAATCGGCGACGAGGCGCTCGCGAAAGCCGTCGTCGACCCAGGCCCGGGCCACCAGCTCGGCTCCCCGCGCCGGGCCGAGGGTATCCATGTGCTCGATCTGCGCCCGCATTTCGTCGGCGGAGAGGATCCCCTTCTCGATGAGGAGACTGGTCACCGCCATTTGCATCAACTGATGGCGAGCGAGCGGAGCGTCTTCGAGGTCGGGCTGAAGGGGATGGTGGTGGGCGGGATCCACGTCGTGGCCGCCGTGGTGGTGGCCGTGCTCGTGTCCGCCCGGGTGTGCATGGTCGCTCATGTCGGGTCTCCCGGCTCCGGCGTGAGCCAGTGCTCGTAGATTTCGATCTCGACGTGGTCCCGTTCGCTCCCTTCGTGGCTCGGCCAGAGCACCCGGCTCGCGAAGCGGACCCTGTACAGCACCTGGTGCTCCGCATTCCGGTCCCCGTAGGCGAGCTGCTCGGGATTGCGGTACCGCCCGCAGATCCGCTCGACCTCGCCGGGCTTCCCGCGGCAGTACCATGGGGTCCGCACGTGGCCGGGCGGAAAGCGGCCCAGTACCCGTACCCGGTCGCCCGGGGCGAATTCGGGAACGGGTTCGCTCACGGCAATTCCGTCCGGTTGCCGGCCTCGATCTCGGCCATGCGCGCGCCGAGCTCGCTTACCTCGACGATCTTCTTCTCGAGCAGGATGTTGGTCATCGACGCCATCCACCGTTCGTAGTAGGTGTATCGGTCGTAGGCATCGGCTCCCAACTCCTCGATGCCTCGCCGGAGTTCATCCACGGACAGCAGTTTCCGTTGCCCGAGAAGAACCATGAGAGCGTCCACTCTCTTCTCCCATGGTGCCTTCCCGTGCTCTTCCCGGTCGATGGGGCCGGCCTCGAGTCCGCCCACGTCGTGGTGGCGTCTTTCGGTCATGATGGGATCCTCGTCGCTCCATTCTGCGCGACCCGACTCGTCGTGTCCATGCTTTCCCGGGGCGCCTGCCTGGGCGCACGTCCGGGGGCCGTTCCACGCCGCCGACGCCGCCGCGAAGGGTCGGGCTGGCCGAAGGCGGACCCGGCATCGTATCGGGGCATTCCGGCCGGACTACGCCGCGCCAAGCCGGCTTGGCAGGGGCCGGAGCTGCAATCCGAAGACGACCCCGGGTCACGTGCGCCGCGATCGGAGAACCGGATGATAAGGAAGCCGGCCGGCATGGTTTCGCGGAGCACGATGCAAACGTCGGCCGCAGCCGCGGTTACGGGAAACGCGGACCGGAATCGAGACGCAGGCCCCTGTCGCCCGGCCGGTGGGCCGGACGGCTGCATTCGCAACACCTTCCGGGTGCGCCCTACGCAGGCGCACCCGGCGACCGGATCAGTCCGAGGAGTGGATCTGATACATGGGAATCGACTTGAACGACTTCATGTCGATCCCGCGCTCGCCGAGGATTTCCTGTACCCACTTCGGGGAACGGCCGATGCCGGTCCAGGTCTCGTCGGGGTTTTGCGGGTTGCGATACTTCGGGGGCATTTTCCGCCGCCGGCGGCCGGACGAAGCGGAGGTCCCGAGTTCGGGAAAGATGTCGGCCATCTTGTAACCTTCCGCTGCCACTCGGCGTTCGAGTTCGGCCCGCAGACCCTGGCGTCTGCGCTTTTCCCGCGAAGCCATTTCGGTCTGCACTTTTCCTACCAGCCCGCTGAGTTGATCGTCGTTGAGCCCTTTGAGGTCGATCTGGTCCACTTCTTCTGCTCCTGTCCAAAGAAAGGCGGCGCGAGCCGCCAACGCTCCCATGTCGTCTCCGGCGCCGGCAGGGGACCGGATTCTCCCCCTGGCAGCGCCGGTGCCCGGTAGATGGTTTGATGTCGGCATGCGGATTCTGTCAAACGTCCGTTCGGAAGTCTACCACCCTTCCGGAACCATTTTCTTGTCGTGACCGAGTGCGGGCCGCGGGTGCGGGCCGCGGGTGCGGATGGCCATGCTTGATCCTCGTCCCGGCCGCGGACCCGATGGGGATCGACTGCGTTTGAGGTCGCCGGAGTGCCGCCCCGCATGCGGCGGTCTTTCGCTTCGCGCCCGCCTCGTTCGACGCCGAGGCGAAGGAATCCCGCAAGTATGCTCGATGCCGTGTTGCACTTCCCCGGCGTCTCCCGGGTTACCGTCCGGGTCGAATTGCGCTGTGCAACGCATCGCGTTCCCGGAAACGCCGCGCCGGAAGCCCCGAATCGGGGCGGGCGACTTGTGCCGAGGGGCGGGGGAGGAATCGAACCGGCGGCCCGGACTCTTCCCGCCGCATCGGTGCAGTGCTCGCCGTGTGCCGTCCCCGCTATTCCCGTCCCGTCACGAGCTCGAGCACGTCCCGGTCCGCCACCCGGTAGTCGCGTCCCACCTGCCGGCCGATCGTCGACGCATTCCTCCACAGCCGGCCGAACTTCAGGCGGTCCGCGAGCTCCTGGTGGACCATGCGCGCTACGTCGTACACCGTATCGCCGCGCCGCACGGTGAAGGGCTGGTCGAAGTCGGGGGGGCGTCCCGGGGCCTTGGTGTAGACCCGCACGACCTCGAGCGCCTCGAACAGCCACCGGGCCAGCGCCTCGAGCCCGGCTCCGGTCCGGGCCGAGACGGCCATCGCCGGATACCGGATCTCCAGCAGCTCCTGCAGGGTCTCGAGCTCCTCCTCCGCGTTCGCAACCTCGTCGGCGCGAGCCGCCACCAGGGCGGCGGGAAGCCGGATGGCGAACGGATCCCCGACCTCGTCGTCGTCCTCCTCCTGTTCCTCCTCCCGTCCCCCGGTCCGCGTCCACTCCGGCACGAGGGTGATTCTGCGTGACGAGAGCACCGACACGAGCCCGGTCAACTGGTCGAGGCAGTCGGGCGCCCCGACGTCCAGCACCACGAGGACCGCGTCGGCCGGCTGGAGCGCGTTCACGATCCACGGCACGGCGTACTCGGCCGTGATCGGCGGCAGGTCGACGAGCTGCAGGTTCACGTCCTCGTAGGGGATCATTCCCGGCTGGGGGAATCGGGTCGTGAACGGATACGGGCCGGCCTCGGCCCGGGAACGGGTCAACCGGTCGTGCAGGGTGGACTTGCCCGAGTTGGGCGGGCCGAGCAGGGCGACCTGGGCCGCTCCCTCGGGCCGCACCACGTGGCTCGGGCCCGAGCGGGCGCCGCCCTTGCGCCCGGCCGAGAGCTCCTCGGTGAGCTGCCTGATGCGGGTCTTGATGTCGGCCTGGAGGTGCTCGGTCCCCTTGTGCTTGGGGATGGTGCGCAGCATCTCGCGCAGGCGTTCGAGGCGTTCCTTCGGCTCGCTCGCCTGGCGGAACGCGGCTTCGGCGGCCTTGTATGCCGGGCTCAGGTTGGCGGGCATCGGGGCCTGGCTTGTGTACGGACGGTGGCGGGTGCGGAGAGATTCGCGCATCCGTTCCCGAAGGTCAAAGCCCCGCCCCGTTCGTTTACCATCCGGGGGCGGCGCCGACCGCGCCCGGAGGTCGGGCGGGACGCTCGCGCGCCGGCGGGGAGGCAAGGTCGATGCGGTACTCGGCGATCGAGATGATCGAGAAGCTGGTCGGATTCCCGACCGTGTCGCGGGACTCGAACCTCGACCTCATCGGGTTCGTGCGGGACTACCTCGCGGAGTACGGGGTCGAGAGCCGCGTGATCCCGAACCCCGAGGGAACCAAGGGGAACCTGTACGCGACGATCGGGCCCGGCGTGGGGGGTGGGGTGGTGCTCTCCGGGCATACCGACGTCGTCCCGGTGGACGGGCAGCCGTGGGATACCGATCCGTTCACGGTGACGGAGCGGGGCGGGCGGCTCTACGGCCGCGGCACCTGCGACATGAAGAGCTTCAGCGCATGCGGGCTCGCGCTCGTGCCCGAGATGGTGGCAGCGGGGCTCAGGCGGCCCATCCACTTCGCCCTCTCCTACGACGAGGAAGTCGGCTGCCGCGGCGCGCCGTCGATGATCGCGGAGCTGGTCGAGCACCTGCCCGCCCCGCGCGCGGTCATCGTGGGAGAGCCCACCGACATGCGGCTCGTCAACGCCCACAAGGGCATGAACGGGTACGAGACGGTGGTAACCGGCCACGAGGCCCATTCGAGCCAGACCCACCGCGGGGTGAGCGCGGTAATGACCGCCGCTCGGCTCATCCGTCATATCGACGAGATGGCCCGCGAGTGCGCGAGCCGCCCGAAGCCGGAGTCCGGCTTCATGCCCCCCTACACCACGATCCACGTGGGAATGGTGAGGGGAGGGACGGCGGCGAACATCATCTCGCGGGAATGCCGGTTCGTCTGGGATCTTCGCAACATGCCGGACGACGATCCGCGGACGTACCTGGGGCGCTTCGAGGCGTACTGCCGGGACGAGGTCCTCCCGGAGATGCGCCGGGTGGCCCCCGGCGCGGACATCGTGACCACGCAGCACTTCGGGAGCCCGGGCCTTCGGGCCGAGCCGGGCAGCGCCGCGGACCGGCTCGTGCGGGCGCTCACCGGCGACAACGACACCGGGGTCGTCTCCTACGGCACCGAGGCCGGCCAGTTCCAGGAGGCGGGCTTTTCCACCATCGTCTGCGGGCCGGGCTCCATCGACCAGGCCCATCAGCCGAACGAGTTCATCGAGCGCTCGCAGGTCGACCTCTGCACGAAGACCCTGCGCCGGCTCATCGCGCTCCAGGCGGCGGACGCCTGAGCCCGCCCGCGGATGGATACAATCGGGCCCGGTCGAGGGGCGCTGGCCGAGGAGACCGCCACATGACCACCGCGAACTGCTGGGGCGACGCGAACGAGTACGACTACCGGGGCATCGTCGACGCGCTCGACCGGTACCTCCGGCTCAAGACCCTGCCCGTGGGGATGCGGCGCTACCGCACCGTCGAGGAGATGGAGGCGGTGCCGCGGATCCGGCGGCCGGACCCGCGGGAGAAACTCGCGACCGACCAGGTGGTCGGACAGAGCCGGTGGATTGGCTGGACCATCGGCATCACCATGGACAACCTCATGGGCGCGCAGTGCGGGGCGGTGATCGGCCTGCATCCGCGCAGCAAGGAGTGGCTGAGCGGGGATCGGATGCACGGGGTGTGGTACGGGACCCTCGAGGACAGCGCCGCCCACCAGGCCGCGATGTCCTGCGCCTCCTACGGCGACTACGAGGCGCTCGCGGTGTCGCCGCTCACCTCCGGGCGCATCGACAACCCGGACATCTGCCTCATCTACGGGACGCCGGGCCAGATGATCACCTTCGTCAACGGGCTCCAGTACCGCAACTACCGCAAGTACACGTTCACCTGCGTCGGCGAGAGCGCGTGCGCGGATTCCTGGGGGAACGCCCTCAAGACCGGGGAGCCGTCGCTCTCGATTCCGTGCTACGCGGAGCGCAAGTTCGGCGGGGTGCAGGACGACGAGATGCTGATGGCGATTCCCCCGAGTTGCCTCCCGGGGGTGGTGGCGGGGCTCGAAGCCCTGAGCCGCAACGGTCTGCGCTATCCCATCCCGAGCCACGGCATCCAGAAGTCTCCGCTCGACAGCATCCAGGCGAGCTACGGCTGAGCGGACGGCGGAATGGGGATCCGTATCCGTGACTCGACGAGCGTGCGGATCGGGTGGGGCCCGCGGCTACTCGGTGCGATGGCGGTCAGGTGATGGAAGGAGATCCCCAAAAAGGGGGGACTGAGATGGCACGAAGAGAGCCGCCGGCGGTGCTCGGCGAGCGCGAGCTCGAGGAGGCCCTCGCTTCGCTCGAAGGGTGGGAGGTGCGCGAGGGCAAGCTCCATCGTGCGTTCGGGTTCGCGAGCTTCGTGGAGGCGTTCGGGTTCATGGCGAAGGCCGCGCTGGTCGCCGAGCGCTCGAATCACCATCCGGAGTGGTCCAACGTCTACCGCACCGTGTGGGTGGACCTCACGACGCACGAGTCGGGAGGGATCACGGAACGGGACACGGCCCTCGCCCGCGCCATGAACGAGCTCGCGGGATAGCGTCCGCGGGGTCGTCGGGTCGGCGGACCACCACCGCGAATCAATGAGCTATCGGATGCTCCATGCGAGTCGAGAGCGGACGCGAGAGAAGACAAGGGGAGTTTCATGCGCTGGGGGAGGTTCGAGGCGGACGGCCGGATCCGGTACGGGATCGTGCACGAGGACGAGGTGGAGCTCGTGGTGGGAAGCCCGTTCGCCGGGTACGAACCGGCCGCGGATCGACGTCCCCTCGACTCGCTCCGACTCCTCACCCCGGTCGAGCCGCGCACCTTCTACGCGGCCGGGCTCAATTACCTCGAGCACATCCGGGAGCAGGCGGCGAGCCGGGGCCGCGAGCCCGACCTCCCGCGGCAGGCCGATATCGGATACCGGGCCAACAACGCCCTCATCGCGAACGGCGAGTCCATCGTCATCCCGCGCGACTCCGAGGGGCCGGTCGAGTACGAGGCGGAGCTGGTGGCGGTCATCGGCGAGCGGGCGAGGAACCTGGCCCCCGAGAACGCGCTCTCGGCCGTGCTCGGCTTCACCATCGGCAACGACGTGAGCGAGCGCGCATGGCAGCGCGCCGACCGCACCCTGTGGCGGGCGAAGAACACGGACACGTTCAAGCCGATGGGGCCGTGGATCGAGACCGACGTGGACCTCGACGCCCTCGAGACCATCGTCCGGGTGAACGGCCGCGAGACCATCCGGTTCCGGACCAACGACATGCTGTTCTCGGTCGAGACCTTTCTCAGCCGCATGTCGCGCTACCTCACCCTGTACCCGGGCGACGTGGTGTGGATGGGCACCGAGGGGAAGTCGCCGCCTCTGCAACCCGGCGACCGGGTGGACATCGAGATCACCGGGATCGGGATGCTGAGCAACCCGGTGGCGGCGGAGGAGGATGACCGTTTCACGCCGGGTTGAGCGAAGGTCCGACGCGGGGCGGCGGTCGGCAGCTCGGATGAGCGAAACGCAGTCCGACCTCCCGTTTCCCGGCCCCCGCGAACGTCCGATTGCGCCGCGCCCATCCGACCCACCCGGGACGGGAGCCTCGGCCCGAAAAAATCACCGACTTTCGTCGCGAGGGGGCCAGGATGCCCCACGATCTCCCCACGATCCCATGGAGGAACGGGCCGCCCGG
Source organism: Gammaproteobacteria bacterium (assembly GCA_965214795.1). Classification (GTDB taxonomy): domain Bacteria; phylum Pseudomonadota; class Gammaproteobacteria; order HK1; family HK1; genus JAJDXW01. Next base: position 1,625,985 of record OZ243976.1, read on the forward strand.
ACCGAAAGAGCGCGTGCGCGCTGCCGAGGCGTAGTCGACACTAGCTTGACACTGGCGCGTGTGCGCCGTCGAAGCGGCTTGCGGGAGTACGGCCCGCGACCGCGAGCGGATGGGCGGCCGCAGCGGGAAGCCGGTGATTTTTTCGGGTTGGCGTGAAATCACCTCGGGCGGAGGAATGAGCGAATGACGGACCGGAGCGGAGCTTCTCGGGCGGACGGGGGGAACCCCGGTTCCGGGGCCGTGCGGCCGATGGACGGGGTGCGGGTCCTCGACATCGCGACGTTCCTCGCCGCCCCCTTCTGCGGCACCCTGCTCGCGGAGTTCGGGGCGGAGGTCATCAAGATCGAGCAGCCGGGGGTCGGCGACCCGCTGCGGCGCTTCGGGACCGCGAGCGCGAGCGACACCGGGGACAGCCTCATCTGGCTCCAGGAGTCTCGCAACAAGAAGTCGATCACCCTCGATCTGCGCAAGCCCGAGGGCGCCGAGCTGCTGAAACGTCTTGCCGCGGAATCCGATGTGCTCGTCGAGAACTTCCGCACCGGGACCCTCGAGCGGTGGGGGGTCGGATGGGAGACCCTGCGCGCGGTGAACCCGAAGCTCGTGATGGTGCGGATCACCGGATTCGGACAGACCGGCCCGAAGGCGCGCGACCCCGGATTCGCCCGGATCGCCCACGCCTTCAGCGGGCTGAGCTACCTCGCGGGCGAGCCGGACGGCCCGCCCCTCATGCCGGGCTCGACCACCCTCGGCGACTATCTCGCCGGCACCTACGGCGCGTTCGGGGTCCTGATGGCGCTCCGGGCGGCGGAGCGCACGGGCGAGGGCCAGTATATCGACATCGCCCTCTACGAGCCGGTCTTCCGCTACCTCGACGAGATGGCCGTCGCCTACGCCCACAACGGGTACGTGCGCGAGCGGATGGGGGCGGACACGGTGAACGTGGTGCCCCACAGCCACTACCCCACCCGGGACGGGAAGTGGGTCGCGATCGCGTGCACCAACGACCGGATGTTCAAGCGCCTCGCGGACACGATGGGCCGGCCGGAGCTCGCCGCGCCCGAGCGCTACGGGCCGATCGCGAACCGGCTCGCGCGCCGGGCGGCGGTGAACGAGGTGGTGGCGGAGTGGACCTCGTCGCTGCCTCAGGCCGAGGTGATCGCCCGCTGCGGCGCAGGGGAGGTGCCGTGCGGGCCGATCCACAGCATCGCGGACATTTTCGCGGATCCGCAGTACGCGGCGCGGGGCGACCTCGTCGAGTTCGAGGACGAGCGGGCGGGCACGGTGACCATGCCCGCCGTCTTCCCCTTCCTCTCCGGGACCCCGGGGCGGATCGACCACCTCGGGCCGCCCCTCGGGGCGCACGTGGACGCCGTGCTCGGCAGTCTCCTCGGCCTCGACGAGGCGGAGATCGCGCGCCTCCGGGACGAAGGCGTGATCTGAGCTTCGCGCCGCTCCCGCACGGGGGTCGGCCCGGACCTCGCCGAGCGTCGCTCCGGAAGGGACGGGATCCGGGCACCGGCGCGCCCCCCGGGCGCCTGGGATCGGCGCTGGTCCTGCGTGGGGAGAGCGTCGCGGCCGGACGAAGCGACGGAGCCGACGCGGGTTGCCGGCCCGCGAGAGCGGGTCCTCTCCGCGGGGCTCAGGCGGTGGCGAGGGCGGGGAACTGGAGGGCGAGGACCGCGGCGCCGGCCGGCCCGGCCTCCATCTCGCTTTCGAGTTCGTCGGCGGTGGCGAAGCGGCAGGAGAGGCGGGGCAGCTCCTTCCCATCGTGTGCCAGGATCCCCGCGATGACAACCTGGTACTGGCCGCCGCCCCCGCAGGGGCGCACGCAGCGCATGCCGGGCCCGAGCCGCACGAGCTCCGCCCCCATCCCATCCGCCTCGGGCGCGATGAGCGTCTCGAACGCCGGCGCGGCAAGGTTCCGGAGGGCCGCCGCGGCGGACCGCTCGACCCGCGGCGCGAGGCGCTGGCGCTGGCGCCCGCGCACGAGGCGGCCCCGCATCGCGGGGAGGTACTTCGCCCCCGGATCCCATGCCTGGCGCAGGGTGAAGTACCGGATCCCCCGGTCCTCGGCCGCGATCGGTCCATAGGGGGTGTGCCCGCCCGCGAACTGGACCGTCACCGGATCCGCCCGGCGCTTGCCGAGCCGGCCCGACCCGCCGACGAAGACCTGGAACTGGTTGGTCTCGTGAAAGTGAGGCGGGGTCACGGAGCCGGGCGGCTGGCTCACGAGAAAGCCCTGGGGCAGCCCGTTGTCGTTGGCCTCGTTCCCCTCCACGTAGGTCCCGCGTCGGGGCACCGCTCCGATGAACTCGCGCAGCAGGTATTCCTGGCCGTGGACATCCACGACCTGTCCGCGTTCGTTCGCTTCGGCAATCGAAGTCGCGATCAGCATGGGCTCTTCCTCAACCCTCAGCCCGGGCCTCCGGCCGGCGGACGACTTCCCACTCGGCATGAACCGTGCAGGCGGCAAGAAGAATCTGTCCAGTCAACCGATTCGCAGGCATTCCGGAAAACGGTCTCGAAGCCAGTCGGTCCCGATGGTTCCGTGGTTCCACCATGATGAACCGATAGCGACAGGCCGAAATACTCGATCCGGTCCGGACAACCGGTAAGCCACGTTGCTTTTCGACGGACGCTGGCATTCGGGGGAAACGACAGCGAGTCTACCATTCGGGCAACGAATCGAACCGCGGAGGGCGACAGCCGGTCGATTCGCTTCTTGATCCTCTCTCGGTCGTTCATTCCGCCAATCGCCGCTCGATCAGATCCACGAACTCCGGCTTCAACTCCACGCCGATCCATCTCCGCCCTCGGTCACGAGCCGCGATCAGAGTAGTGCCGGAGCCCGCATATGGGTCCAGTACCACATCCCCGGGGCAGCTTGTAATCTCCACGCATCGCCGGGCCAATGATAAAGGCATGATTGCCGGATGATCGTCGATGCTGCCGTCAGTCCGTTTCCGAGGTTCGGTAGGAAAGTCCCAGGTCGTACGCAACCGACGTCCGTTCGGTCCGCGAATCGCATCCACGTCGTAGTGGTAGTTCTGATTTTTCGACAGCAGGAACACGGTTTCGTGTGACTTGGTCGGCCGATCACGAACCGATTCCGGATGGGCGTTCGGCTTGTTCCAGATGACTTCGGATCGGAGCCACCAGCCATCCTCCTGAAGCGCGAACGCCAGTCGCCAAGGTACCCCGATCAGATCCTTGGGCTTGAGGCCCTCCGGCGTCGGCGGTCGAACGGACATTGCGCGAGCCCGATTCTTTCGATCCGGTGCCCGATAGCGACGGTTGCCCGACGTATAGACGTCGCCCACATTCAGCCAGATCGTGCCGTCATCGGCAAGAACCCGCCGGACCTTCGCGAAAGTCTTCACGATGCTTGCAATATAGTTTTCCAGGGAATCGTCGCGGCCGGTCTGCTCCTCGACTTCGTAGTCTCTCAGCGACCAGTAAGGCGGGGACGTAATCACCGTTCGGACGCATTTCTTCGGCAGGATATCCAGCGCCTGGTTTGCATGCCCGCAAAAGAGTAAACATTGAGCGAACGGCTCGAATGGAATGCTCTCGCCGGTATCGATCCGAATGTGGCCGGAAGCAGAAGCCCGATGGGGTTCAAGCCGTTCCTGACGATATGAAGAACCGGGTTCCTTCGCGTAAAGTGCCGCCCCATCCGGCAAGTCACGCTTCCGGCACGTTTCCGGATCCGACATTGACATCTTCGATGCCTGCGGAGCGTGCTCCCGCATCTTTCGTCTTCTTCCGCCCCTGGTCCGTCCACCTGCAAGAGTAACACTCATTCCGCTCCGATGCCAGCACCTTGGGCCCCGTTCCGTGGGTTCGTCGGAAGAGGCCAGGCGCGGACCCGAACCCGGCGCCCTTTCGTTGCACGTCTCGTCAGGCAGGAGCTTGGGCAGGACGTTGACGATCCGTCAATCCCGCCACGCCGGTCGGTTCACGTTCGACATGGCAGAACCGGAGCGCATACAGCTGAACTCTTCTTCAAGCAGGAGTAGATCATTGGCAAAGACTTCCCGCTTCGCCCTCCGAAAGCCGGTGCAGACGCCGCTGCGACGCGCTTCAATTTCGTCTTTCATAAGAGGGAATTTTCTGTCCTCATGTGTATACCCTTCATCAAACCCTATTGCAAAAATGTACGGAAAATGGTCAATCCTGCACCGACTAGTGCGGCTAAAAGACCGATTAGTGCGGTTAAAAGGGTTCCTATCAACCACCGTTGCAGGGACGACTCCCTTTCTGCAACTACTCTCTTCAGATCAGCGATGTCTTCACGGGTCGCCATATTTTCCATTCTTGTTTCAATTCTGACCAGACGCTCTCGGATATCGCCTCCGCCGTCACCGCCGCTTCCATTCCTATGGGGAGCGCTTGCTGAAGGATGATCTACAACCTCGGCAGGAGGACTATTCACGACATGTCCTCCCATTCACTCATCTTTTCCCAGAGCGCGCGGTTGAAGAATCCATTGTATTCGTCGGTTCTTACGACCAGGCCGGTTATTCCGGTATTCCGCTGTATTCCGAGCATTTCGCAAATATCCGATGGTGCGGATTTTTCCGAGGCTATTACCCAGACGCTATCAGGAAGTACCGTATAGTGACGGTTTTCAAATTTGGATTCGATAATCTGTTTGGCATCCGCGTTGCCCGACCTTAGCACAACGACGAAGCAGTTCATGACTACGATTCTCGCCTCTATTGTTGCTGCTACGCCCCGCGCGTAGCGGCCCCCAGATGGCGTGGAGGCTCACGCCCCCTCGGGTGCAATGTAGCGACGATTGGGAGGATCTGCAAGCACTGCACTGCGGACTAGCGAACGAAGATTGAGCTTGCGAGTCGTGGGCAGCATCGGAACAAGATGTAGCGGCCAGAGGTCGGTCAACCCCAAGATACAGGGGTAGGGAGGATTGCGGGAACGTTGTCCGAGACATTGCGCACGGAGATGGAAACCAGCGGATGTTCGGGCGGAAGTGGTCAATCCAGTGGTCGGGGACACGGAATTATCCTGCAGGCCGTCCCGTGGTGACGGACCTCGCTGCCCACGCGGTCGAAGCGGCTGGATCTGTTCACCGTTGTGGTCGCTCCGTCTTCGAGTTTGGGGAGGTCCGGGCACGCTGGACCGGGGCGGAAGTCAGTGCGGCCGCCCCGGGGGATGGGCGCGGATCGCCTCCTCGTCGAGCTCCGTTCCCCAGCCGGGCCCGGCCGGCACCACGAGGTGCCCGTCCTCGATCTCGGGCACCACCGTCACGAGGTCATCCTTCCACGGCACGTCGTCGATGTCGATCTCCATGACCCGGAAGTTCGGGATCGCGGCGCAGAAGTGGGCGCTCATGACGGTCGAGAGATGGCCGTAGAAGTTGTGGGGCGCGCAGTTGACCTCGCAGGCCTCCGCCATCGCCGCGATCTTGAGCCCCTCCCAGGCCCCGTTCCAGGGGATGTCGATGATCGCGACGTCCATGGACGCGCGCTCGAAGTACGGCCGGAAGCCCCGGGTGCCGAACAGCGACTCGCACGAGGCAATGGGGGTGCGCACGCTCTCGCGGATGCGGGCGAGGGCGACCGGGTCGTAGAGGTCGATCTCGAACCAGGTGAGCCCGAGGTCGTCAAGGGCACGGGTGACCTGGAGGTAGCCCTCGGTCTTGAAGTTGAAGTTGAGGTCGAGGTGGATCCCGACGTCGGGTCCCGCCCCTTCACGAAGTGCGCCGAGTTGGCGGCGCAAGGCATCGATGACGTGGCGGCCGGCGTTCAGTTCCGGCCAGCCGGGGGTGCCCGCGAAGCCCGGCATGTGCAGGTGCGGGCCGTCCTCGCCAAACAGGAAGATGTTGGTCTTGAGCCCGCGGAAGCCCCGGTCGCGGATCTCGCGCGCGAGTGTCGCGAGGTCGTCGAGGGTCTCGATCGGCGGCCGGCCGATGTGTCGGGCGGGCGCCCCGAACCGATAGGTGCCGCAGTGCGACCAGTAGAGCTCCAGGCGGTCCCGCACCGCCCCGCCGAGGAGATCCGACACCGGAACCCCGAGGGCCCGGCCCTTGACGTCGAGGAGCGCGTTCTCGATGGCCGCGATCGCCTGCTGGACCATCCCGCCCGGCGCCTGGCGGGTCGCCGCGTAGAGCTTCGCGCTCACCCGGGAGATGGCGAAGGGATTCTCGCCCACCACCCGATCGGCCACGAGCCGCTCGATGACCCCGGTGAGCCCGGGGCTCCCGTAGCACTCGTTGTACTCGCTCACCCCGGTGACGCCCTCGTCCGTCGTCAGCTTGAGGAACGAGAAATCGCGCCATCCCGCGTCGCAGTGCAGCGTTTCGCAGCCCGTAACTTTCATCCCTCTCTCTCCGTCGATCCAGCCTGAAGGCGGTCGTTCACATCCGCTTGAGCCGTGTCGGATGCATCGGAACGCCCTTCACTCACCCCGCGCGCTCCGTGCCGCGAGGCTCACCGGCCCATCGCGCGGCTCATCCGGCGCGGGTCCGCGCCGCCCTCCATGATCCCGGTCTCGAGGTCGAGCCGGATCGCGCATACCCCGGCCGTGCGGTGCGACCAGTCGTCGAGCCGCTCGACGTCGTGGCCGCGGGCCGCGAGCTCGTCGCTGACCGCTTCGGGCACCCGGCCTTCCACGGTGAGCCTTCCCGGCAGACAGTCGTGGGGCTCGAACGAGTTCGGGAAGCTGTGGCTCGCGAAGCGGGGGGCTTCCACCGCGTCCTGGGTGCTCATCCCGAACAGGGCCACGTTGAGCAGCACCTGGAGCATCGCCTGGGTCTGCACGTCGCCGCCCGGGGTGCCGAAGGGCATCACCCGCCGCCCCGGCCACTTCGCGAAGGCGGGGTTCGGGGTGAGGCGGGGGCGCTTGCCGGGGGCGACCGCGGAGGCATGGCCCGGAACCGCCCACGACTGCGAGCCCCGCGAGGAAGGGCAGAAGCCGGTGCCGGGGATGACCGGCGACTCCCACGAGACGTCGCTCGGGGTGGCGGAGAAACAGTTGCCGTGGCGGTCGACCGCCGCGCAGTAGGAGGTGTCCGCGGAGGCGGGGGCCGGCTCGGGTGAGGGCGCGTGGCTCGCCGCGCGGCCCGAATCCGGGCCGGAGCCGGGGTCGGCGGTGAGGCCCGCCGGCGGCATGCCGGGCCACGCCCGGTCGGGCCGGATGAGGGCGCGGCGTTCGCGGGCGTAGGTCGCGGAGAGGAGCCGGTCGAGCGGCACGTCGACGAACCGCGGGTCCCCGTAGTGGCGCTCGCGGTCCGCGAAGCAGAGCTTCATCGCCTCGGCGATCGCGTGCACGTAGTCGGCGCGGTTGTGGCCGAGCGACGCGAGGTCGATCCCGTCGAGGAGGCTCGCCATCTGGGCGAGCACCGGCCCCTGGCACCACGGCCCGCAGGTGTAGACCTCGATCTCCCCGAGCCGCGCGAGCACCGGCTCCTCGATCGCGCTCCCGTACCCGGCGAGGTCCTCCATCGTGAGCCAGCCGCCGTTCTCCTCGTGGTAGCGGGCCATGGCCCGGGCAAGGTCGCCGCGGTAGAAGGCGTCGCGCGCGGCGACGAGCCCCGCCTCGCGCCCGCCGCGCGCCGCGGCCGCCGTTTCCTCGTCCACCATGTGCTGGAGGGAGGCCGCGAGGTCGGTCTGCACGAAGCGTTCGCCCTCCCGCGGCGGGCACCCGCCGGGGAGGTAGATCGCCTCGTTCGAGGGCCAGCGGCGATAGCCGTCCTCGCGCGCGGTGAGGTACTCGAGCATTACGTGGTGCATGGAGAACCCGTCGCGCGCGTAGCGCAGGGAGGCCGCCGCGACCTCGCCGAAGCGCATGGTTCCGTAGCACCGCAGGGCGAGGATCCAGGCGTCGGGCGCGGCCGGGACCACGGTGCGCAGGATCCCGGTCGGAACGTGGCCGTCGAACTCGGAGACGAAGCGCTCGATCGACGCGGCCCGCGGCCACCAGCCGAGGCCGCTGATGGTGACCACGCGGTCCTCCTCCGCGACGTAGATCATGATCGGGGCCACCCCCGCGAACTGCACCATGTCGCTGTGCACCACGCCGAGGGCGAGCCCGGCCGCGACCCCGGCGTCGACGGCGTTGCCGCCCGCCTCGAGGATCTCGTAGCCGGCCTGGGTCGCGAGGTGGTGGCCGGCGCTCACCATGTGGCGGGTGGCGTGGATGGGAGGCTGCATGGCCATCGCGGGGCTCCGGTCGCGGGTGCGCGGTCCGCGGATGATAGCGGGTCGCGGCCGGGAGCCTGCGCCGCAGAACGGTTCCGAAGGGTTCTGGTGGAAATTCCTCTGTTTCAATCATCCCGACTTTGGCCCAGCAGTTCTCATTTTGGCGCCTGACTTCACCCTGAGCCGCAGGCCGTCTTCTCCTTGCGACTCGATCCGGGGCAGATCGGCGGTCGTGCCGGTCCGGCCGCGGGACCCGACGAGCAAAATGAGAATTGCTGACTTTGGCACCGTCTCGTCCTGTTCTTCCCGTGGTGTGGGGAACTCTTCGGAAAAATTTTCTACGGCGCGGACTCCTGGCCCGAAAAAGTCACCGGCTTTCGTCGCGAGGGGGCCAGGATGCCCCACGATCTCATGGAGGAACGGGCCGCACGGACCGAAAGAGCGCGTGCGCGTGGCTGAAGGCGTAGTCGGCACTCGCTTGACACTGGCGCGTGCGCGCGGTCGAAGCGGCTTGAGGGAGTACGGCCCGCTACCGCGATCGGATTGGCGGCCGCAGCGGGAAGTCGGTGATTTTTTCGGGCTGACCGCCGGGTGCCGCCTCGTCCCGTTCCGCGAGCGAGAGGTCCATCGCGGTGGGCCGCCCGAGGCTCCGGCGATCGACCGCCACCGCCTTGATGAGCGCGTAGACCCGGCAGCCGGGGGCGAGCCCGAGATCGTCTACCGAGCGGCGCATGATCCGCGCCCAGAGGGGCGCTCCGACGTCGAGGAGGACGTGGGCCTGGGGGCCGTCGTTCGGGCCGATCTCCACCACCTTGCCCGGCAGGACGTTGAGGATGCTCGTCCGTCCCGGCCGGTCGAGCGCGATCGCGACGTCTCGCGAGCGGACCCGAAGGTTGATCTCCGTTCCCTCCGCCATGTCCACGCGCGGCCCGATGACCTCTCCGCCGTTGAAGGCGAAGCGGGTGATCCCGGTCGCCGGGTCGTGGCCCGCGACCCGCATCCGGATGATCGACCCCGCATCGAGGCGTCCCGCGTAGCTTCGAAGGTCGAAGCGGTTGGACACCTCCTCGATGGGGCCGCTCGCGACGATCCGCCCCTCGCTCATCAGCACGAGGTCGGAGGCGAGGCGAACGACCTCGTCGATCTCGTGGCTGACGTAGAGGGTCGGGATCTCGAGCTCCCCGGCGAGGCGTTCGATGAAGGGGAGGAGGTCCTCCTTGCGGTCCTGGTCGAGGGAGGCGAGGGGCTCGTCCATGAGGAGGAGGCGCGGGTTCGCGAGCACCGCCCGCGCGAACGATACCCGCTGGCGCTCCCCGCCGGAGAGAGAGGCGACCCGCCGACCGAGGAGGGGATCGAGGTCCATCAGCCGGACCACCGTTTCCGGCTGGAACATGCGTTCGTCCTTCGGCGTGCGGCGGTGGCCGTAGAGGATGTTTCCCCGCACCGTGAGATGGGAGAAGAGGCGCGCATCCTGGAAGACGAGGCCGGCCCGGCGGTCGCGCGCCGCGACGAAGGTCCGGCCGTCCTGCCACACCGTGCCGTTGAAGGCGATCCGGCCGCGGGGCTCCCGCTCGAGTCCCGCGATGGCCCGGAGAAAGGTGGTCTTGCCGCAGCCCGAGGGGCCGAAGATCGCGGTGACTCCGGACAGACGGACATCGAGCGACGCCTCGAGCCGGAAGTCCTTCCGGTCGAGGACGAGGTCCGCCTCGAGGCGTGGGGCGCCCCCTTGCTCAGCCGCCGGCATGGACCGGGAAGCGCCGGTTGACCGCGTACACGGTCACCAGCACCACGAAGCAGAAGCAGAGAAGGACGGCGGAGAGGGCGTGGGCGGCCGGGTAGTTCAGCGTCTCGACGTGCTCGAAGACGGCGATCGAGATGACCCGGGTCTCGCCGGGGATGTTGCCTCCCACCATCAGGACCACCCCGAACTCCCCCAGGGTGTGGGCGAAGCCGAGGACGCCGCCGGTGATGAAGCCGCGCCGGGCCATCGGCACCGCCACGGTGAAGAACGCGTCGAGGGCGCGGGCGCGCAGGGCGAACGCCGCCTCGAGCGGCCCCCGGCCCACCGCCTCGAACGCTCCCTGCACGGGCTGCACCACGAACGGCAGGGAGTAGATCGCGGAGGCGAAGACGAGGCCCTCGAACGAGAAGGTGAGCGATCGTCCGGTCACGGACAACAGGAGCCCGCCGAGCGGCCCGCCCGGTCCGAGCAGGAGGAGGAGATAGAAGCCGAGCACGGTGGGGGGCAGGACGAGCGGCAGGGCGACCACCGCCTCGACGGCAACCCGGAGCCGGCTCCGGGTGCGCGCGAGCCACCACGCGATCGGGGTTCCGAAGAGCATGAGGATCGCTACGGTGATGGCGGAGAGCTTGACGCTCAGCCAGAGCGGACCGAAATCGAACGGCATGTCAGCGGCGGCTCGTTCCGGGCCCCGTCATCGTCCCGTCATCCATCGCCCCGTCATCGCCGGCGCGCCGCGCTCGGTGCGAAGGCAAGGGGCGGCCCGGCCGGCTGGGCAGCGGTTCTCATTTTGGCGCCTGACTTTACCCGGAGCCGCAAGCCGTCTTCTCCCTGCGACTCGATCCAGGGTAGATCGGGGGGTAGATCGGGGGGCGGATCGGGGGGCGGATCGACGGTCGTGCCGGTTCCGCGGCGGGGCCCGACGAGCAAAACGAGAATTGCCGCCGGCCGGGGCCGCCGCCGGGGTCGGGACGGCACGCCGTCGTTCGGCCGGCGGATCGGCAGGGGGGCCTGCGGCCATCCGGACTCCTGGCCGTCGTGGCTTGCGCCGGCGGTCGCGGCCGGGCGACGCCGACGGGGTTGGCGGTCCGGTTCGCTTTCTCGGTGCGCGCGCAACTCGGGGAGGGATGGTCGGGTGGGTGGGAGGGGGATCTCGCCGGTTCGGGTGGGGTGCTCCGCCGGCCCGTCAGTCGGTGGGAGCAGAGTACCCGAAGGCTTCGATGCGGGCGAGTATGTCGGGCGCGGCGAGAAAGTCGAGCAGGGCGAAGGCCGCCTCGTTCCCCGCGGCGCGCTCCAGGAGCACCATGTCCTGGCGGATCGGGCCGTGCAGATCGACGGGGACGACCCACACGCTTCCCTGCCGGCCCTCGGGGCGGGCGGGGAGCTGGGACTTCGCGATGAACCCCATGGCCGCGTTGCCGGTCCCGATGAACTGGAAGACCTGGCCGACGTTGATCCCGCGGACGAGCCGGTCCTGGAAGGGCTCCCAGAACCCGAGCCGTTCGAGGGTCTCCTGCGAGGCGACGCCGTAGGGAGCGACCTCCGGGTTGGCGATCGCGATCCGGCCCTCGCCGAGGGTGGCGAGGGCCTCCGCCCCGCCCGCGTCGACCCGCCCCGGGTCGGCGCTCCAGAGCGCGATCCGGCCGAGGGCGTAGGTACGCCGGGTGCCGGGCAGGGTGAGGCCGGCCTTCTCGAGGCGCTCCGGGCGGGCGGCGTCGGCGGAGAGGAAGGCGTCGTAGGGGGCGCCGTTCGTGATCTGGGCGAATATCTGGCCCGTCGAGCCCGAGCTGATGCGGAGCGTGTGCGGAGTGCGGGCCGAGAACTCCTCGGCGAGCGACCGGAGGGGAAGGAGGAAGTTGGTCGCCACGGCGACCGTCGCTTCGGCGGCCGCGGGCTCCGCCCGAGGCGCCGCGAGCCCGAACGCCGCGGCGGCGCCGAGGGCCAGGGCAAAGAGCGGGTTTCTCCGCCGCCGGACCGGCGTCCGCCGGCCGCCGGCGGGGCGCGACGGGGGGGCGAAGCGGCGGCGGAGCCCCGGCCCGGCGGCGTCCGGCCGCATCAGGCGCCCGCGCTCGGACGTGCGCTCACCGCCTCGTGCCAGCGGCGCAGGTTGGCCGCTCCCTCGGGGATCTCCACCTTGAGCCGGACGATGAAGTCCACGGTGACGAGAGCGGTCACGTCGGCCACCGTGTAGCTCGGGCCGGCGACGAACTCGCGCCCGTCGAGCCGGGTGTCGAGGGTCTCGAAGAATCGCCCGACCCGCATCCGGCCGCGCTCGGCGAGCGCGGGGATCTGGGCCACCGGCTCGGGGCCCGGGAGCGCGTGGTCCTTCATGCCCCGGGCGGCGTTGCGGAACATCTCGGCCGCGGCCTGGAAGCCCTCGGTCTCGATGCGGTGGTCCCACATCGCAACCACCCCCTGCTCGGCCGGGTCGCTCCCCATGAGGGGCGGCTCCGGGTGCGCCGCCTCGAGGTAGCGGCAGACCGCGATCGACTCGTAGATGCAGGTTCCGTCGTCGAGCTCGAGGACCGGCACCGTGCAGGTAGGGTTGAGGGCCCGGAACGCCTCTTCGAAGTGCTCGCCGTTGCGAAGGTCCACCTGTACGCTGGGAAGGTCGACCTCCTTCTCGGCGGCGAAGATGCGCACGCGGCGCGGGCTCGGGGCGGTGACGCAGTCGTAGAACTTCATCGAGGACTCCTGTGGATCGGCCGGCTTCCCGGTGCCGGTCGCGGACGGTTCGGGCTGGGTTCGGAGCGCTGGCGACGAGGGCCGGGCCAAGCCGCCTAAATTACCATGTCCACCCATCCTCGCCCCGCCTCAGCGCCAGCAACCCCCGCTCCAGGGCATGCGTGTCGGTGATCGACAGCGCTTCGAGGCAGCGTCGCCGATGAGCCTCGTCGTCGAATCGGGAGAGCCCGTCGACGAGTTCGCGCCTCACGGCGGCACCATAGGCCGACTCGGCAAGCACCATCCCGGAACGTACATGCTCGCCCGGCCAACACTCGGCCATGACGGCAAGATCGATGAGGTCGCGGGCATGGGTCGATTCATCCCGGCCCCGGTCCGCGTGGGCGAGCAGTTTTTCGGCGATGCAGGAGGCACGGTCCAGCACCTCCACGGGAAACGGAGCGACGGCCGCGCCGGTCAGCGAAATGCGTCCTTCCGAAATGATCTCGAACTTGACCGGCCGCTCGTCGACCCGCAGAAACGTCCGGATGCCGTACAGGTCCGCGCGCACTTCGCGGATCAGATCGTAGCCGCCGGAGAATATCTCGCCAAGCGTGTTGTGTCCGATCGTATTTCGCAGGGTTCGATAGCCATCCCGGTCCGAACACAGGAAATCGACGTCGACCGATTCCCGGAACTCCCCGAGTTCCAGCGCAATCCGCGTTCCGCCGCCGAAGTAGCAGTTGGTGGAGGCGAGCAGGCTGGCGTTCAGAGACTCGAGCACTCGCCAGACGAGACGATGCCACGGTCGGTGAAAACCGGATTGCGGGGCCGCCGTGGCCATCAGGCAGGGGGCCGAACTCGGGCGAGTCCCGGCCGGAGGCGTTCACGGTCACGCATTGATCAGTCCGCGCCCGAATTCCCTCGCGAGATCGTCGATGAGCTCGCGCTCGTGTTCAGGTACGCCGGCAACGTCGAACCATCTCCAGTTTCGTTCGTAGAGTGCAAAGGCGTTCCTGCGCGTGATGCACGGAGCTTCGGCGCTCCAGCACAGCAGCTTGAGGGTGGGAAAGTCGGCGACCCGGACCATGCCCTGGATTCCGCTGGAGCCGGCGTCTCGATTCTCTCGCTGCCGCTTCGCCTGCGGCTGCTCTCGACGACGGTCCACGGCGCGCTCCTGGGGAACGACTCCGGGCCAGCTTAGCACGCGGCGGCGAGGGCATCGCGAAGTCCGGGAGAGGGGGGATGAGCGGGGAAGGGCTCAAGGTCGGCGTCGCGGTCGGGCTCGGGAGCGGCGGCCCCGGCGGAGCAGCATCCGGACGCCCGTATAGAGGGCGGGGACGGCGGCGGCGACGAACCCCGGGGCGTAGCTTCCCGTCGCCTCGAGGATCGCGCCGTAGATGATCGGATACACCATGATCCCGGTGCTCGTGAAGAGGAGCACGCCCCCCGTCATCGCCCCGATCCGGTCGACCGGGCAGATGCGCGCGATCTCGGCGAGCAGTACCCCGTGCCAGCTTATCGCGGTGCCCGCGTACACCACTGCGACCACCGCGATGGCGACGACCGGCCACTCGGGTCCGAAGTTGGCGGTGGTGATGCTCGCCGCCGCCATGACCACCGCGAGCCATCCGAGGAGGAAGCGGGCGTTGACGAAGCGGCTCGCGATCCAGCCCCAGAGGATCCGCGCCCCGACGGCGCCCGCGTTCCCGGCTGCGAAGACCCACCCCGCCGTCTCCGGCGGATACCCGAGCCCGTCCGCGAGGAACGCGAACAGGAACGCCCCGTAAATGGCCTGGAGACCCACCCACGAGACCGAGCAGAGGGCGAGCTCGCGGAGCCGCCGGTGGACGAGCACCGCCCGCACGGTGTGGACCACCGCCCGCATCGAGATGCGGTGCGAGCGGATCCGGTACTGGTCGAACTCCGCGCGGAGGGGCTGGAGGAGAAAGGCGAGCACGAGGCACATCGCCCCGCAGGCGATGAACGCCCCCTCCCACCCGAGGGCGATGGTGAACGCGGGCACGAGGACTCCCGCGAGCATGCCCCCGACCGGGACCCCGGTCTGCTTGATGGAGAAAATGAGCGGGGCCTGCCGGGGCGGGCAATAGCGGCCGAGGATGTCGGAGCTCGCGGGGGTCGAGACGGCCGATCCCGCTCCGATCACGAAGGCGGTCAGCGCGAAGAGGATCGCCCAGCCCGGCCAGGAGAAGACGAGCCCGAGACCCATCAGGACGAGGGCGGCCTGGCTTACCCGGAGCGCTCCGTAGCGCTGGATGAAGGAGCCGGAGGCCCCGGCCGAAAGGGTGGACGCGACATACATGATGGCGGTGTACAGGCCGACGAGGGAGATGCCGAGGTCGAGCGATTCGGAGATGGCGGGGGCCGCGATGGGCAGCACCAGGGTCGACAGGTAGGCGAATGCCTGCTGAATGAGCATCGCGGCGACCGCGAGCCACAGCCACTTCGCCGGCCGGGTGGTCGGCGGGACCTCGTCCGGAGATGCGTCGGGCGGGGTACCGGGCGAGGCGTCGCTCGCAACGTTCGCCGCGGTGTTCGGAACCGCACCCGCCGGGGCGGAGGGGTGCGCGCCCGGCGGAGAGGTGAAGGGGGCGCTCCGGGCGGGCGGCCGATCCGGCCCGTTGGACTTCATGTCGTACACGGATCCCTGCGAGGAGAGGGGCCGGTCGAGACAGATTCGTTCGCGGCCTTCCTTGATGACTCAAGGTAAGTGTATGGTCTTGATCCGGCGCCTTGTTCTTCGGCCGCCGCCGACTCCGGCCACCAGCTCGTCAGTGGGCGCGGCTGGTGGAACACGGGGCAGGCGCGTTCGCACGGTTTGCGGGTGGCCGTTCCGGACCCGATAATGCCCCGTTCCCGACGCCTTCAGGCTCACCTCACATCGGATTCGGGCGCTCCCCTTCAGGCTCATGGGTCATTGGACGAGGATCGGGGTCGCGCCGCACGATATCATGACGGCGGCGTCCCGCATCGCGGGTGGCGAGGGGATGCGCGAACGCACGCCGGGGCGGACACCGGGGCAGGGGCGGAGGCGCAAGATGCTGACCAGGGAACAGATCGAGCACTACCGGCGCGAGGGCTACGTCGTGGTCGAGCGGTTGCTCGAAGCGGACACCCTCGCCGAGCTCCGCCGGGTGACGGACGAGGTGGCCGCGACCGCGCACGGCCTGACGGAGCACACGAACGTGCTCGACCTCGAGCCCTCCCACACCCCGGAACGGCCGCGCGTCCGCCGCATCAAGAGCCCCCATCTCGCTCATCCCTTCTACTGGGACCTGGCCGGCCATCCGCCCCTCATGGCCGCCCTCGAGCCCCTCATCGGCCGCGATATCCGGGTGCGGGCGGGGGGCAAGGTGAACCTCAAGTCCCCGGGCTTCGGCGCACCCGTCGAGTGGCACCAGGACTGGGCCTTCTACCCGCACACCAACGACGACGTGCTCGCGGTCGGCATCCTCCTCGACGACGTGGACGAGGGGAACGGTCCGGTGATGGTGCTGCCCCGAAGCCACCTCGGCCCCGTCCACGACCACCACGCGGACGGGGCGTTCTGCGGCGGCATCGACCTCGCGCGCACCTCCCTCGACCTCTCCGGCGCCGTCGCGCTCACCGCCCCCGCCGGCAGCGTCACCATCCACCATGCGCGCCTCGTGCACGGCTCCGCCGTCAACCGGAGCGCGCGTCCGCGGCGGATCCTCTTCTTCGAGTACGCGGCGGCGGACGCCTGGCCCCTCGCGGGGACCGAGCCCCTCGACGACCTCGACGAGTTCAACCGCCGGGTGGTGCACGGGGAGCCGACCCTCGAGCCCCGGCTCGCGCCGGCGCCGGTCCGGATCCCGCTCCCCAAGGCGTTCTACCAGGGCTCGCTCTACGAGAACCAGCGCACCCTCGGGCACCGCTACTTCGCGACCGCGGACGAGCCGGAGAGGGCTGCGGAGCCCGAGCCGGGCCGGAGGCGGAGCTCGAGCCCGAGCGCAGGCGGGCGGCCGCCGCCGACCGAGGCGGCCGGACGGACATGATCCGCGAGCCGGTCACCGGGACGCGGGCCTGGACGCGGGCCACCCTCCGGGACGAGGACTGGCGCATCCCGATGCCGGAGGCGTGCGCGGTGGAGATCGAGCGCCTCGCCCGCGCCCTCGAGCGCGATCCGGTTCCTTCCTTTCTGCTCGACAACGCTGACTACGAGCTCGACGCGTGCCGCGCGCTCATGGGCAAGGTGCGCCGTCGGCTCGACGAGGGGCCGGGGGTGGTGGTCGTCGACCGGGTGCCGATCGAGGCGCTCGCGGAGCGCCCGCGCATCGAAGGGGCGTTCTGGCTGCTCGGGGCGATGGTGGGGCGGCCCGTCGTCCAGACCCGGGATGGCGAGGTGATGGTGGAGGTCACCGATACCGGAGTAGACAAGCGGATCGGCGTGCGGGGCTTTCGCACCCGCGTCGCCCAGCCGCCCCACGTCGACAACTCCTTCAATCACACCCCACCCGACCACGTGAGCCTGCTCTGCCTGCGCGCGGCGCGCGAGGGCGGGGCGAGCCGCTTCGTGAGCTTCTACTCGGTCCACAACGTGCTGCTCGCCGAGCACCCGGAGGCGCTGGGGCGCCTCTACCGCCCGTTCTACCAGGATCGGCAGGGTGACTTCTGGCCCGACGAGCCGCAGACCGTGTTCTTTCCGGTCTTCGAGCTCCGTGCGCCGGGGCCGGACCTTCGCTGCCGCTACACCCACTTCACCATCCCGGCCGGCTACGAGACGGCGGGGGTGGACATGGACGAGGAGACGCGGGCCGCGTTCGAAACGATGACTAGGGTGGTGGAGGACCCCGCCCTTTGCTGCGAGTTCACCCTTCGGCCGGGCGAGCTTCAGTTCGTGAACAACCATTGGTGCGGCCACGGCCGGGCCTCCTACGCCGATGACCCGGACCCCGAACGAAAGCGCCTCATGCTGAGGCTCTGGCACCGCGATGGCGGGGCGCGCCGGTATCGCGGCTGAAGGAGCGCGTCCGGCCGCGCGTGTCCGGCCGAGGCCCCATGGGCGAGGCCAGCGGGATCCCCGCCGGCCGTCCGGCCGCGCGCGTCCGGCCGAGGCACCCCCTCTCCTGCCGGCACGGCGTGGAGTCGGGGCGGGGTGGTTCGCGCGGCGCCCCGCCCCCGACACGAGTTGCCCGGCGAAGCCGGGAGTGCCCGCGGTGACGCCGGCACCGATCGGCAGCGCCGACCGCGCTCGGAACGCCGGCCGGGCAGGGGCGGGGGAAACGATCGCTCGTTCGATCGCGACGGCATGGCTTTGGGGGTTCGTTCTCGCCGCCCTGCTGCTGCTCGGGCCGGCAGCCTCCGCCCAGGTCTCCTGGATGCCGGGCGGTGCGGCGGCGAGCGCGAAGCACGCCGAAGACGGGGGAGAGGCGCGGGGGCTCTCCGAGACGCTCACCCGCGAGGCCATCCGCGACGTGCTGTCGGGTCTGAGCGACGCAGAGGTGCGAGCGCTGCTGGTGCAGGAGCTCGACCGGCAGGTCGCCGCGCGCGAGGCGGAGATGGCCGCGGCCGAAGAGCGCGCGGTCGGCGCGTTGCTCGGCGGTTGGGCCCTGGCCCTCGGCCGAAAATGGACGGCGGCCGTCGAGGCCACGCCCGGGATCCCCGCGGCGGCCGCGGTGACCCTGGACACGTTTCAATCCCGCCGTGGCGAGGCCGGGCCGTGGCGACTCGCCGGAACCCTCGTCCTCAGCCTCGTCGCCGGCGCCGCGGCCGCGATCGGCGCCGGCCGGCCGACCCGGAGGGCGGAAGCCCGGCTGGTCGGCATGCCGGCGTCCAGCCTGTGGCGGCAGAGCGCGATCATCAGCGGGCGATTCCTGCTTCAGGGGGTGCGGCTGCTCGCCTTCGTGGCCGGCGCCTTCCTGGTCGATGCGGTCGTCAACCGCCCGATCCCGGCGGACAGCTCGGTCGTCCGATACGTGGTCGGGTCGATCGGCTGGACCTGGTTCGCGGTCATGGCCGCGCGCTTCGTCCTGTCCCCGCGGCATCCGGGCCTGCGCCTGTGCACCGTCGACGACCGGACCGCATGGTTCCTCACCCGCCGGATCGGCCTCATCTTCGGATGGTCGGCCTTCTCGGCCGGGCTGTTCCGGTGGGTCCGGGAGTTCGGTTGGCCCCACGGGCTCGGCAGCCTCGGCTTATGGTTCCCGATCGTCTTCCACGGGCTGATGGCACTCACGATCTGGCAGGCCCGGCAGGGCATCACCGGGATGGTGATCGGCCACGGCGACGGCGGCCGGGCCTGGAACCGCTTTGCGCAGCTCTGGCCGCTCATCGCGATCGCGCTCGTCGCGCTCCAGTGGCTGGTGGTGGAGCTCTTCGCCGCGACCGGCAACCTCGAGAGCCTCTCGGTCGCGGCGCTCAACATCTCCCTCGCGGTACTGCTCGCGCTGCCGCTGGTCGAGCTCGCGATCCGCGCGCTCATCGAAGCGATCCGGCCCGACGATCCGGATGAGGAGGCGTCCTTGCGGGCCGCTCACCGGGAGACCCGGCACGGACTCATGCGCTGCGGGCGGACGGTCGCGGGCTTCGTGCTGATCCTGCTCCTCGCCAAGATCTGGGGGCTCGACCTCCGGGACCTCGCCTCCCAAGGGGTCGGCGCGCAGCTTGCCGGCGCCCTCGTCGAGATCTTCCTCATCGGCATCGTCGCCTATGGATGCTGGGAGCTGCTCGAGATCGTGTCCAATCGGCAGATTGCGATCGAGCGCGCGGTTCTGGGCATCGACGGCGAAGGCGGCGACCGGGCCGAGGGTGAGGCCGGCCAGGGGGGCACGCGCCTCGGCACCATCATGCCGCTCGTGCGCCGCACGGGCCAGGTGATCATCGCGGTGCTGGCGGTGCTGGCGGTGCTCGGGCAGATCGGGGTCAACGTGACGCCGTTGCTCGCGGGGGCCGGGATCATCGGGGTGGCCATCGGCTTCGGTGCCCAGACCCTCGTGCGGGACATCATCTCGGGGGTGTTCTTCCTGATCGACGATGCCTTCCGCAAGGGAGAGTACATCGACATCGGCACGGTTACCGGCACCGTGGAGAACATCTCGATCCGTTCGATGCAGCTCCGCCACCACAACGGGCCGCTCAACACCATCCCGTTCGGCGAGATCCGGCACCTCACCAACTTCTCGCGTGACTGGGTCATGATGAAGCTGCCCCTTCGCGTGACCTACGACACGGACGTGGAGCGGCTGCGCAAGCTCATCAAGCGGCTCGGCCAGGACCTGCTCACCGACCCCGAGCTCGGGCCGAAGTTCCTCCAGCCCCTGAAGTCCCAGGGGGTCGTCCAGATGGATGACTCGGCCATGATCATCCGGGTCAAGTTCATGACCCGGCCGGGGGATCAGTGGGTGCTTCGCACCAAGGTCTTCGCGCGCATCCGGGAGCTGTTCGAACGCGAGGGCATCAAGTTCGCGCACCGCGAAGTCACGGTGCGCATCGCCGATCAGGAGGCGGGCGGCCGTCCCCTTCGCGAGGCGGAGAAGGAGGCGGTGGCGGCGGCGGCGCGCTCGGCCCTCGAGCCGCCGGAGGCCGCGACCGGGGCGGCCGCTCCGCGGGACGATCGTTGAGGGTTCCGCGTGCGTATCGCGATGGGCCGAGCTCCTTCCCTTCCCGGCTTGAACGACGCACCGGCGCGGCGGGAGCGCCGGGTGGGCGCCTGTGCCGCCGGTTCGCCGGGCGGGAGTGGGGTCGCCGAGCGGAGGGAGAGAACGGGCGGGGGGAGCGGACCGGCCGGGACGGACCCGATGCGGGAGGCCCGGCCCTTCGGTGGGCGCTCGGCGCACCAGCCATTCTCGTTTCGGCGCCCGACTTCACCCTGATCCGCAAGCCGTCTTCTCCTGGCGACCCGATCCGGGGCAGATCAGGGGGCAGATCAGGGGGCGGATCGACGGCCGTGCCGGCCCCGCGGCGGGACCCGACGAGCAAAATGGGAATTGCGGTCGGCGCACGGGCTTGATTCCTCGCGGCGCGGAGGCATGTTTCCCTTCGCGGTGATCCGGTATGGGAAGCATGCACGTTCCTGATTCGCCCCCGGGGGGCGTCCCCTCGGCGGGGCGGGTGGTTCTGGTACACGGCCTCTTCTTCGTGCCGTACCAGTTCGCGGTGGTGTTGCGGGCGCTCCGGCGGGCGGGGTTCGCGGTCTCGTTGGTGCGGTATGCGAGCAACCGCCAGCCGGCTGCCGATTCGGTGCGCGAGATCGGCGCTTTCCTCGACCGGATGCGGCCCGCCTCGCGCAAGGATGACGGCGGCGGCGGGGATGGGGGCACTGGTCCGGTCCACTTGGTCGGATACTCCCTCGGCGCGCTCGCCCTCCGGTCGGCGCTCGCCGCGCGCCCGGAGTTCCCGGCCGGCCGATTCGTCATGATCGCGCCGCCCAACCGGGGGGTCGGCCTGCTGTCGGGTCCGCTGCCGGCGGTCGCGTTCCGCTGCGGCGGTCCCGCTCTCGTCGACCTCCGCGAAGACTCCGACTTCGTCCGCGGCCTTCCGCCCCCGCCCCCCGGCACCGGGATCATCGCTGGCGATCGCCCCGCGACCTTGCTCCACCCCTCCTGGTGGCTCCGCCGGCAGCTCGACGACGACGGTCCCCACGACGGCACCGTCGAGCTGCGGAACACCCGCCTCCCGGGAGTCCCCCACGTTACCGTGCACCGTTCCCACGCCTCCATCTGCTGGAGCCCCGAGGTTGCGAGCATCGTCCGTTCGTTCCTCGAATCCGGCCGGTTCGCGGGCGCGTTTGAATGAACGAATCAGCCCCGAGCGCCGCCCCGGTGCGATGGCGACTCGGGCAACCGGCCGGTACCATCGCCCCGGCATGCATCGCTCACCCGAGCCCGGTCCCGAGGAGGTCGAGCCATGGCACTCCAACCGTTCGTCGATCAGGACGTTCCCGGTCCCAAGCGGGACTACGTCGGCTACGGCCGCCACGTCCCGAAGGTCCGGTGGCCCGACGGCGCCCGCGTCGCCATCAACATCGTGCTCAACTACGAGGAAGGGTCCGAGTACACCCATGCGGCGGGCGACGGTCGGAACGACGGTCTGACCGAGATCCCCTGGGGGATCGAACCGGTCTATCGCGACCTTGCGGCCGAGTCGGTCTACGAGTACGGCTCGCGGGCGGGAGTGTGGCGGATCCAGCGGCTGGTGGACGGTCTCGGGCTCCCGATCACCTTCTTCGCCGCCGCGACCGCCCTCGAACGCAACCCCGAGGTCGCGGCCTGGCTCCGGGAGTCCGGCCACGAGCCGTGCAGCCACGGCTGGCGCTGGGAGGAGGTGTGGCGGCTCGGGCGCGACCTCGAGCGCCAGCACCTGCTCTGGGCCATCGAGTCCTTCGAGGAGACGGTCGGGCAACGGCCCCTTGGCTGGTACTGTCGTTACGGTCCGTCCGTCCACACCCGCGAGCTCCTCGTCGAGGAGGGCGGCTTCGTCTACGACGCGGATGCCTACAACGACGATCTCCCCTATTTCACCGAGGTCCTGGGAAGGCGGCACCTCGTCGTGCCCTACAGCTTCACCTACAACGACGCCCGCTTCGTGCTGCCCCAGGGGTACGGCTCGCCGGACGACTTCGCGACCACCCTCAAGCGCGCCTTCGACATCTATCGGGAGGAGGGAGCGGAGCGCCCGCGCATGATGTCCATCGGTCTCCACCCCCGCCTCGTCGGCCAGGCCGCCCGCATCGCCGGCCTCCGCGACTTCCTCGAGTATGCCCTCGACAAGGGCGGCGTCTGGTTCGCCCGGCGCATCGACATCGCCAACTGGTGGCTCGACCACCACGAGGAGTTCGAGCCGTAGGTCGAGTCACTCCAGGCGATCCGGACCCGCGCAGGGTCACCCCCCGGCCCGGTGGCGGGCGCTTTCGTTCTCCGTCCGGTGTGCCGCCCTACCCATCGACGAGAGGGCCGGCTTCGTCCGGGTGCGACTCATGGCTGCCAGCAAGGGGGAAGGCCGCCCCGGAGCGCTCTCGATACGGTCATCGCGGCAACCGCCCGGGCGAACCCCGGGCGAACCCCGGGCCAACGACCGCATCGTCGTCACCGGCGGCGAAAGGGACTGCACGGACCGGGAGGCCATCGGCCCGATTCGCGACGCCCGCGATCGAGACGACACGCCCGGTGCGGCGAGATGGACGGGACTCTGGTCAGCGGCGCGGGGGTCAGCGGCGCGGGCGGTCGAGCCGTGTCCAGAAGTCCGTCCGATCCTCGCGCTCCAGAAGGGCGTCGAGGATCTCCTGGTCCGAGACGTCCGAGATTCCCCGCGGGGCCAGAAGGTTGCGCCTGATTGCGTCGAGGATCTCGCTGCGCACCTCTGCCCTTCCCCGTGCCCGCCCCTGGGCCCGTCCCTCCTCGCGGTGCGCTCGCAGCCAGAGCGTATCGTCCGGTTCGGTGCCGTCACGCGCGCCGAGCGTGCGGCCCACCCGGTCGAGGATCCGGGCGGTGGCCGACGAGCGAACCGGCTCGTTCAGAGCCATGTGGATCTCGTTCGCCGTCCAACCCGGAAACGCGCGACTCTCCCGGCCCGTCCGGTACTCCCCGTCCTCCAGCAGGTGAATCGTGAGCCCCGCCTGCCGCCCGGCCGGGCGACTCGGTGACCGGCGGTCCGGCACCTCCACCCAGACCTCCGGGAAACCCCACTCTTCGTAGAGCCAGAGCTTGCCGCGGCGCACGTCCGTCGTGTGGTCCACTTCCAGGGCCACGTCCGGAAAGTCGTGCTCGCCAACCACCAGGCCGGTCCGGTCGGGCAGACGCGAGCGGCCGGGGTAGAGATAGACCGTCTGGTCCGCCCGGAGGACCCGCCGCCGCTCGCCGTGCTCGTCCCGAAGCTCGAGGCCCATCGTGCCGAGGCACTCGATGGACGAGCCGCGCACCGAGGCGATCACTTCGCCGAGGGCGGCGAGGCGTTGCGACGGGTGCTCGTGGATGGCCCCGGGGGGCTCGCGCACCACCCAGGCGGTTCCGGTCGCGGAATCCCAGAACTCGAACCGGCCTTCGTAGGTGGCGAGTTCGTCATACTTGAGGTGTATCGGCCGGCAACCCGGAAATTCCGGGGCCCCGCGCGGATACGCCGGCGCCCGGCGGCGGCGTTGCCCGCCGGCGGGCGTGGCTACGGAGTCTGCTTTGACTTCCATCTCGGACCTCCTTGCCTGTTCTCCGTATCATGAAGTGTAGCCCGAAAAAATCACCGACTTTCGTCGCGAGGGGGCCAAGATGCCGTGGTAGTGGGCCGCACGGACCGAAAGACGCCGAAGGCGTAGTCGACACTACGTCGAAGCGGCTTGAGGGAGTACGGCCCGCTACCGCGAGCGGATTGGCGGCCGCAGCAGGAAGTCGGTGATTTTTTTCGGGCTAGCACCGTCCAGCGCCGCCGCTGCGCGGGCCCGGGGTCCGGGGTCCGGGGTCCGGGGTCCGGGAGCTCGCGTGTCCGGTGCGCTCGGGCGGCGCTCGCTCCGCCGGCACCGGCTTGGAAAGGGGGATCGGACATGCCCACCGCGGCGATCATCGGAGCGAGTCGGGGCATCGGCCTCGGTCTCGTCGAACGGTATGCGAACGAGGGGTGGCGGGTGCACGCCACGATCCGCACTCCCGAGCGCCCCCGCGCGCTCGCCGAGGTGGGGGGCGACGTACACCTCCATCGGCTCGAGGTGACCGACCCCTCCGGGCAGCGCGCGTTTCGCGACGCGCTCGAGGGCGAGGCCATCGACGTCCTCATCCACAACGCGGGCGTCTACGGGCGGGGCATGCGGGCCGCCGCCGTCCACCGCATCAACGCCGAGGCCCCGATCGAGGTCGCCGAAGCGCTGATGGACGCGGTGCTTCGAAGCGGGCAGCGCAAGCTCGCGCTCATCACCAGCATGATGGGTGCGCGCCGCGGCTCGACGCGGAGCCTCGGGAAGTACGGCGACTCGAAGGCGGCGCTCAATGATCGCTTCCGTGCGCTCGCGGCGGGCTGGCGCGATCGGGGGTGCCTCGCGGTCGTCATCCACCCGGGGTGGGTCCGCACCGACATGGGCGGCCGCAACGCCGCGATCTCGGTGGAGGAGAGTGCGCGCGGGATCTACGAGCTGATGGCCGCTCTCGGGGACTCGCACCACGGCCGCTTCTGGACCTGGGAGGGCCGTGAACACCCGTGGTAGTGGGCGAAGGAGTACCGGCCGCGCGGGTGACGGCGAGCCGCCAGTCCGTGGTAGCTTGTGGCTGCGCGCCGCCCCCATCGGATGGGCGGGACGGCGCGGAGGAGCACGGGTTCCGTCGGCGGAGCGGGCTGTCGGGAGCGCGCGCGGCGGTTGCCTGGAGGAGAAAGTCATGGGCGAGATCGCGGGCGCGGGACTTCTCTCGCACGTTCCGACCATCATGCTTTCGCGAGAGGTCCGTCTCCGGTTGAACGAAGGCCGGGAGTCGAGTCTCGTGACGGGCCTCGAGCGGGTGCGCCGCGAGCGGCTCGACGCGCTTCGGCCCGATACGTTCATCGTCTTCGATACCCACTGGTTCACCACCGTGGAGTTCGCGGTGAGCGCCCACGAGCGGCGAAGCGGACACTTCACCTCGGAGGAGCTCCCCCGCGGCATCCGGGGCCTTCCCTACGATCTCGCCGGGAGTCCGGCCCTGGCAAGGGACATCGCGGCCCGCGTCCGGGACCGCGCGGGGCTGCCTTGCGTCGCCGTCGACGACGAGCACCTTCCCGTCCACTATCCGACCATCAACCTCGCTCATTACCTCGACCGCGGCGAACGGTGGATCTCCGTCAGCATCTGCCAGACGGCGAAGGACGGGGACTTCCTCGCCGTCGGCGCGGCCCTTGCCCGGGCGGTGGAAGCGTCGAACGAGCGCGTGGTCCTGCTCGCGAGCGGCGGGATGAGCCACCGCTTCTGGCCGCTCGCGGAAATCGGGCGGCACCACGCCTCGGACCCGAGCCACATCCGTACCCCGGAAGCGAGAGCGGCGGACCTCGACCGGCTCGCCCGCTGGGCGAAGGGTGACCACGCGGCGGTGATCGACTCGATGGACGAGTACCGCCCGCATCGGCCGGAGGGAATGTTCGGGCACTACCTGATGATGATCTCCGCCCTCGGCGGACGCGAGTGCTCCGCCGTCGGGAAACGGTTCAGCGAGTACGAGAACGCGGCCGGCACCGGTCAGGTGCACGTCTGGTTCGAGCGCCCGACGGCGGGGTGGCGCGATACATCCGGATCGGGTCCGGCCGCCGGGAAGCCGGAGCGCGTTGCGGGCTAGAATGCGCCACCATGCACAAGTTCCCGGATGCCGCGTTGCGGCGGGTGATCCGCACCCTGCTCGAACGGGCCGGCAGCGAGCCGGCCGAAGCCGCGCAAGTCTCCGGCCATCTCGTGGACGCGAACCTCCGCGGCCACGACAGCCACGGCATCGGGCTCATCCCCCACTACGTCCACAACGTCATGAACCGGACGATGCGCCCGAACACCGGGCTCACCCTCGTCCGGGACGGCGGGGCGGTAATGCAGTTCGACGGGGGCCTCGGGTTCGGCCAGCGGGTCGGGGCGGAGATGATGGAGCGGCTCATCGAGCGGGCGCGCGAGCTCGGAACGGTGGTGGCGGCGCTCCGGAACGTCCACCATCTGGGGCGCATCGGCACCTACGCGGAGGCCGCGGTGGCGGCCGGCATGGTCTCGGTGCACTTCGTGAACGTAACCGGGCACCCGCCCCTCGTCGCCCCCTTCCGGGGCAGCCAAGGGCGGTTCGCCACCAACCCCATCTGCATCGGGGTGCCCGGGACCGCGCGCCACGAGCCCTTTCTCCTCGACATGGCGACGGGCCTCGTCGCGGTGGGCAAGGTTCGGGTCTCCCTCAACAAGGGCGAGGAGATGCCGCCCGGGATGCTGGTGGATGCGAAGGGCCGGCCGACGACGGACCCGAAGGTCATGTTCCCGGACGACGAGGCGACGCGCGGGGCGATCCTCCCCTTCGGCCTCCACAAGGGCTATTGCCTGCTCTTCGCGGCGGAGCTCCTGGCCGGGGTGATCGGCGGGGGCGGGACCTCGAATCCGGAGACCCACCGCCTCGACACCATCTGCAACCACATGCTAACCGTCGTCATCGACCCCGCCTCCCTCGTCGAGCCCGAGTGGATGGAGCGGGAGATCGACACCCTCATCGACTACGTGACCTCCTCGCCGCCCGCGGACCCCGACGAGCCGGTCCTCGTCCCCGGCGAGCCCGAGCGGATGGCCCTGGAGAAGCGCAAGGCGGAGGGCATCCCGGTGGACCCGGTCACCTGGGACGGCATCCTCGCCGCCGGGGAACAGGTCGGCCTCCCGCGGAGCGAGGCGAACGCCCTCCTCGCCAACGCCTGAACGGCGCCGCCGCGTCTTCTCTCGGTCGTTGTCGGGTCCGGGGAGGATCTCCCCAGCCGTGGTCATGGCCGGAAGGGATTGATCACCCGCAAGCCGCCGTAGTCCTGCCCGGATCTCATGTCCTCGGAATAGACCGCATCGCATCTGCAAATCCGCGCTGCGGCAACGATGGCGCTGTCCCGGTAGGAAAGGCCGAATCGGGCCCGGATTGCGAGCGCGGCACGCATCACGTCGAGGTTGACGGCCTGGACGTAGAAGCGTTGAAGCGCCTCGATGAAGTCCACGGCCTCGTCATGGGTCAGTGCACCCGTTCGCGCGGGACGGGTCGCCTGCACGTAGAACTCCTGCAGTACTTGCACGGACAGGGCAAGATCTCGTGCGTCGAGCAGATCGAGGGCCCGGCGTCGTTTTGCCTCCTCTTCCGTTGCGGCGCTGACCGCATAGATGAGAATGTTGGTGTCAAGAAAGCGCATCGCGCCGATGCAACGCACCGCGCCCGAGATTGTCGGCGGAGTGGAGCCCTCCGCCGCGTTCCCATATCGATTTCAGCGTTTCGTGTTGAAGCCGGCGTAACCGGTCGAATTCCGTCTCCGGAACCTGATCCCGAGCGAGGGCGGCGAGATAGGCGCGGACCAGGGCCGAGACGGACGTTCCTGCCTCTGCGGCCTTGACGCGGGAGAGCCGGTACGTCTCTTCGTCGACGGATACGGTGATATTCTTCATGTGCACAGTATCACAGTTTCCGTGTTTTACGGCAATCAGGATCGCCGACGGTTGTGGCGTGGCTTGCTCGGTGCCGCAGCCGATCCTCGCGCAGGGTGCGAGACGCCGCGGCCGCCCGTTCCTGGCCCGTATCTGTTGCGCGTTCCGGTCTGTCTACAGCGCCGGAGCGAGCTTGCGGCCTTCGTAGATCGCGGCCGGCGCCTGGCGGGCCGCGACGCGGTCGCCGATCGCGTGCACCTCGCATTCGGAGGACCCGGCGAGCGCGTCGGGGAGGGAGCGCTCGGGCGCGTTCACGGTCGCGAGCACGAGCGCGTCCGCGTCGATGCGCCGCCGCGATTCGTCGAGGAGATCGATCACCGTTGCACCATCGCCATGCCATTCGGCGACCGCGGCGCGCGCGGATCCGCTCGAGGGTCCGCGACGAGAAGCGCATGCGGCGCTCGAAGGAACCGCCGTAGGCGTCGTCGCGACGGTTGGTGAACGGCGACCAGAACTGCTCGAACAGCGCGTTGTACGCGGCCATGATCTCGCAGCCGTCGAAGCCCGCCTCCTTCGCCCGGCGGGCGGCTTCGGCGAAGGCTTCGACGAGCTCCTCGACCTCGGGGTGGGACATCGCATGGCTGCCGTCCTGGTCGTGCATCGAGGGCAGGCCGGAGGGGGACCCGTTCGCCCGGATCAGACCGGGGTCAGCGGCGCGTGGAGCTCGGTCCCGGGGCAGACGATCCCGCCCCGGTCGCCGATCGTGACGCTGCCCCAGCGGGCCGCGTAACGCTCCGGAAGCGGCCGGCCGTTCGGGGGGCAGAGCCAGAGGCGGAGGAGATGGCGCTTGCGCTCGGGCTCCGGCCAGTCCTCGAACGCGGTGCGGTCGTGGAAGACGGTGTGGTTGTGGAGGAACTGGATGTCCCCCGGCCGGAACTCCATGTCGAGGTGCAGGGCCGGGTCCTCCGCGAGCTCGTCGAGGAGGTCCAGGGCCTCGAAATGGAGCGGCGTGAGACGGGGGGCGTCCGGGTGGCGCTGTGACGACTCGATGTAGCGCCGGGTGACGTAGCTGGAGACCAGCCCGTCGTGATGGTTGAAGACGGCGTTCAGGAAGAACGGCGCCTCGTTGCCGGGAACCTCGCCGCGGCGGTCGAACGGCACCGGCTCGGAGAGAACGGCCGCGAGATCGGGGCGCCGGGCGGCCATCTCGTTGTACAGGGTCACCGAGCTCACGATGCTGCTCAGCCCGCCCCGCTTCGCCGGGCGGAGGCAAAGGAGCGCCACGATGTCGCACGAGTCCGCGTGATAGAACTGCCGCTCGGCGGTCTGGTAGGTGCGGACGTTGGGGTCGCGGAGGTCGTAGTCGAGGTCCCGGACGTGGCCGAGGACGTGCCCCATCGCATTCTGGGATACCGCCCGGCCGAACCACGCGCCGAGCCCCCAGCAGGTGCGCGCCGTGCGCTCGATCGGCCAGCCCTCGATCTCGAGGCCCCGCAGGAGCACGAACCCGCGCCCGTGGACGACCTCGTCTCGGAGCGTGAGGAGCTTCGGTCCGAGGTCGGGGAGCGCGAAGTCCTCGCGCCCGATCGCTTCGATCGGAAGATGCGAGGTCGCACGCCACGCCGCGTCCAGCTCCGCCCGGTCGGCGCCGGACAGCCGCGCGATCCAGTCGTCGCGCCCCCGCATCTCGGCCCCTGTCCAGGCCGCGGGCCCGTCGTAGCGCCGCGGGGTCTCGCCCGCGTCCATCGCCGCGAGGGCCATCGCGCCGGGTTGGGAAAGGGCCGTTGCGCCGGGCGGGGGTGCGGCTGGCGTGGGCGCGGGCTCGGGCGCGGTGCGGGGCAGGGTCTCCGGCGGGCGGGGTGCGCTCACGGTTTCCACGATGTTCGCTGTCCTGCTCGGGTGAGGTCGGACCGGCCGGCCGCGTCCGATGCGCGTGGCGCCGACCGTATCCGGTGGGACGAGTCTATGGAGGCAGGAAGCGGCTGTCCACGGACGTTCCCCGGACCGCATGGCGATCGATCCGGAGCGCCCTGTCGAACCGCGCCGCATGCTTCAGCGAGGCCCGACCCGCCGAGGAGACCCGAACCATGAACACCGAGTCCATGCGCATCGCATCGCACCGCGGTTTCAAGGCTGTCGAGCACGTGCCCGCAACGGTACGCTGCCGGTCATGACCGCATGCGGCCGTATCCTGCCCCGATACGGACCCGATACGGACCGGGGAGACTTCTCAGGGCCAGAGATCGCCGAGGCTGAAGGTGACCGCATCGAAGGGACGGATGCCGACCGGATCGTCGTCCTTCGCACTCGCAATGAATACCCACCGTCCTTGCCCTTCGTGCAGCTCGAACGCCTCCAGCGTGCGATCCGTCGGGTCCACGAACCACAGATACCCCACCCCCTCGCGCGCATAGACCGGGCGCTTGCCGTAGCGGGAGTACACCGAAGAAATTCCAGGAGGTGGGGATCAAGAGCGCATCGTCGAATCGAGATCCAACCTGTTCGTACCCCGATCGGTGCCGAATCCGGATTGACGGATCGCCATATCGCCAGTACGTTTCTCCATATGAAAACCACCCTCGACGTCGACGACACGGTGATGCAGCGGTTGCGGGAAGCAGCCGCGCGTCGTGGGACCACGATGTCCGCCCTGGTGGAGGCCGGACTCGGGCGGGTGCTCGCCGAGCCGGGGCCGTCCGGCGAGGAACCGGTTTTGCCGGCGGAACGGCGTCTCGCGGCCGCTGACCGAAGATCGCGATTTCGACCGTTTCACGGGCCTCGCCACCGAGCGTCTCGGAGTCTGAGCGCGGCCTCGCGAGGGATCGTCGGCAATCCGCGCTCCGTTCGCACCGGGCGTGCGATGGGGGCGGGGGCGGGGCCGCGGCCCGCCATGCGCGAAACGGGGTCGAACGCACAAGGGGTTCCCATCCAAGGGGTTCCCGTCAAGGAGGGCTCGAGGAGGTGGGCGAGTGGACCGGACCGAACGCCTCTACCGGATCGATGCCCTGTTGCGCGAGCGGGGGGTCGTGCCCATCGGGACCTTTCTCGAAGCGCTCGAGGTTTCGCGCGCCACGTTCAAGCGTGACCTCGAATACCTCCGCGATCGGTTGCACGCGCCGATCGCGTGGGATCGGGAGGCGCGGGGGTACCGGTTCACGGAGGCGGGCCGCGCCGCACCGCGTTACGCCCTCCCCGGGCTCTGGCTGAACGAGGCGGAGATCCGGGCCCTCCTTGCGCTCCGCGAGCTGCTCGAGAAGGTGTACCCCGGCCTGCTCGGCCCGCACGTCGAGCCGCTGATCGACCGCGCCCGCGCGCTGCTCGGCGGAGACGGGGACGGAGCGTCCCCGGAGGTGGCGCGGCGGGTGCGGATCCTGCATGCGCCCCGCCGGGAGGTCCGGTCCGCGGAGTTCGGGACCATCTGCGAGGCGTTGCTCGCGCGCCGCCGGGTCCGCGTCGTCCATTACAGCCGCCCGCGCGACGAGACCCTCGAACGCACCCTCTCGCCGCAGCGGCTCGTGCACTACCGCGAGAACTGGTACCTCGACGCGTGGTGCCACCTCCGGAACGGCCTGCGAAGCTTCGCTCTCGACTGCGTTCGCCACGCGGCGGTGCTCGACGAAGCCGCGCGCGAGATCGCGGACTTCACCCTCGACCGCGACCTCGGTGCGGGCTACGGGATCTTCGCCGGCGGAGGCCGCCCGCGCGCGGCCCACCTTCGCTTCTCCGAGAGGCAGGCCCGCTGGGTGGCGGACGAGGTCTGGCACTCGCGCCAGGAGAGCGCTTTCGACGCGAGCGGCCGTTACGAGCTCAAGGTGCCATATACGGATTCGCGCGAGCTCGTCATGAACATCCTCAAGTACGGAGCGGAGGTGGAGGTGCTCGGCCCCGAGGCCCTGCGCGCCGAGGTGGCGGATGCACTCCGCGCGGCCAGTGCCGTCTACGGCGCCGCCGCGCAGGATGCCGACCCGTGAATGGTGGCCGATCTGCCGTCGCGGGGTGGCGATTCGCACCACTTCGGAGCGCAGGGAAGCTCGGGCGGGCCCCCGGAGTGTCGGAGAGTTGCCGGTAGAGCGATTGCCGCGCGGTGTCCGCATCCGCATCCGGTGCCGGTCGAGATCGCGCTCCCCCGGTCACGGCGCCCGCCGCCCGGCTCCTTCCGCCGGGATCGCTACCTGGGCGGAAGGTGCTTCCGGAACCAGGCGAGGGTCTCGTCCATGACCTCGCTGAAGGCGGGGTCCGTGTAGACCTCGTAGTGCCCGTAGCCTTCGAGGATCACCAGCTTCTTCGGCTCGCCCGCCCGTTCGTGGAGAGCCACCGACTCTTCCGGGGGCACCAGGCGGTCGTCGTCGGTGGTGATGAAGAGGATGGGGCGGGGAGCGATCCTGTCCACCACCCACTCCGGGTGGAAGCCGAGGGTCTCGTCCACGTACTCGAGCGGGAGGGTGTCGAGAGCGGAGGGTACGTCGCGGCGCGCGGCGGCCGCGAGTTCCGCCGACTGACGGTCCGGGAGCAGCACCTCGCTTCGCTCGACCAGTTCCGACTCCCCGTCGGTCGCGCGCTTGACCCGGTCCGCGGCGGACCGCTCGAGGAGGTCGAACCACTCGTCGGGCCGGCGCACGCTCCGCATCCACCGCTCGCCGTGGCCGATTCCGACCACGCTCACGATGCACCGGACCCTCCGGTCGACTGCGCCGGTCCATACCACCGTCGCCCCGCCGTAGCTCGTGCCGTAGATGCCGAGCCGTTTCTCGTCCACCGATTCCTGCGCACCGAGGAAGGTGAGGGCGGCCTGCACGTCCGCAACCCGGCTGTAGGGGGCGAGGCGGGTGCGAGGCCCCCCGCTCTCTCCCCAGCCCTTGTAGTCGAAGGCGAGGACGACGTACCCGGCCTCGGCGAGCACGCGCGCGTTGTCCGGGAGGTAGAGGTCCTTGACCCCGGTGTAGCCGTGGCAGAGCACGATGCCGGCCCGCGGCTCGCCGGGCCGAAGGCCGCCCGGAATGTAGAGATCGCCGACGAGCCGGAATCCCTCGGAGTAGAACGTGACGGGGGTTGCGCTCATGCCGATCCTCCTCTTCGTTCCCGCCCGGGACCGATCGGGACCGATCGGGCCGGATCGGGGCCGGCGAGCCTGGCGGCCGCGGGGCGGGCGGCGGGCACCGCGGCCCGGTGTCCCGCAATGGTACCCTCACCCACCTTTGGCGCGGTTCGCGCGCCCGGCTGTCCGCATGAAGCGCAAGCTCCCCATCGGGATCCAGACCTTCCGCGAGATCCGCGAGGATGGCTGCTACTACGTGGACAAGACGCCCCATGCCGCGCGCCTCGCGGATGAGGGCAAGCACTACTTCCTGTCCCGACCCCGGCGCTTCGGAAAGAGCCTGTTTCTGGACACCCTGAAGGAGTTGTTCGAGGGCAGCGAAGCCCTGTTCCGAGGGCTGTACGTCCACGCGAGGTGGGACTGGTCGGTGCGCCGCCCGGTGTTGCGACTGAGCTTTGGCGGCGGCGACTTCAAGCAGCCGGACTACCTCGAGGAGGATGTGACGGATCAGTTGGAGGCCCTCGAAGAGCGCATGGGCGTCCGATCGCACCCCACCCGCCCGCCGCCGGTGCGTTTCCGGCGCCTCATCGAAGCGTCGAGCGAGCGGGCGGGGCAGCGCGCCGTGGTCCTCGTGGACGAGTACGACAAGCCCGTTCTCGACGCGCTCGACGCGCCCGACATCGCCCGCGCCAACCGCGACTTCCTGCGGGGCCTGTACGGGACGATCAAGGACTGCGACGCTCACCTCAGGTTCTCCTTCTTCACCGGTGTGAGCAAATTCTCCCGGGTCAGCCTGTTCTCCGGCCTCAACAATCTCGAAGACATCACCCTGGAGCCGATCTACTCGGCCGTCTGCGGCTACACCGAGGCGGATCTGGAGGCCGTGTTCGCGCCGGAGCTTCCGGGCCTGGACCGGGACCGGATCCGCCGCTGGTACAACGGCTACAACTGGCTCGGCGAGGAGAACCTCTACAACCCCTTCGACATTCTGCTGCTTTTCCGCAAACGGCGGTTCGACGCCCACTGGTTCGGCACCGGCACGCCCAGGTTTCTGATCGACACGCTGCTCGGGCGCCGCATCGACACCCCGGCGCTCGATGGCATGGTGGCCAGCGACGACCTGCTGTCCGCCTTCGACGTGGACCACATGGCCACCGAGGCGTTGCTCTTCCAGACCGGCTACCTCACGATCAAGGAAGTGACGGAAGACCCGGACGGGACCTCCCGCTATCGGCTCGGCTACCCGAACCACGAGGTAAGGAGGAGCCTGAACGAGAGCCTGCTCCGGGCCCTGGTGCCGAACGCCTCCCTCCGGTTGGCGAGGGCCGGCCGGCTGCGGGAGCTGTTGGGGCGCAATGACTTCGCGGGGTTGAAGGAGCTCATCCGGTCCCTCTTCGACGGCATCCCGTACGAGTGGCACATGAACAACGACATCGCCCGCTACGAGGGCTACTACGCCAGCGTGCTCTACTCGCAGTTCGCGGCGGCGGGGCTCGACGTCAGGCCGGAGGAAAGCAGCGCTCGCGGCCGGGCGGACATGGCGTTGCGCTTCGACGATCAGGTCTACATCTTCGAGTTCAAGGTCGCGGAGCTGGCCGGGGAGGGTTCGGCTCTGGCGCAGCTCAAGGAGCGGGGCTACGCGAACAAGTACCGCGGCCTGAACCAGCCGACCCACCTGATTGGCGTCGAGTTCAGCCGCGAGACCCGCACATTGGCGGCCTTCGATGTGGAGTCCGCGTGAGGCGCCGGCCCGGTATCCGCTCGGGCGGTCGCGATGCCCGGCTTCGGCGGATCGGCAACGCCCGGCTGAATCCATGGTTGCTCTGTCAATTGGACAAGCAGCAGTTCTCATTTTGCTCGTCGGGTCCCGCTGCGGGACCGGCACGACCGTCGATCCGCCCTGGATCGAGTCGCCAGGAGAAGACGGCTTGCGGCTCGGGGTGAAGTCAGGCGCCAAAATGAGAACTGCTGTTGGACAAGGCTGGCTGTGGCACCCCGTCCCGAGAATGTGCGAGCATCGGGACACGGCCCGCTCCGCGCCGGGTGAACGAGCCCTCGGCTGAACCGAAGGGCGGGCGAAGTCCGGAGTGCGCTCCGGACCGCCACAACCGACTGACGGAACAGGGAGTAGAATGACGTGAAGACAGCACTTCGTCGAAGCATCGCGGCGTTTACGGCCACGGGAGCGCTCGCTCTCGGGGGCGCGGCCCACGCCGAAATCGACTGCATGGCCCCGCCGCCTTCCGATCAGGACCACACCCTGATCGCCGCCTACGCGGCGAGCCCGCCCGCCGTGGACGAGATCGCGTTCACGATGGAAGTCGAGAACATCATGTACAACACCTACGCTGGCGACCTCGTCCAGTACGTCTCCGTGTGGTACCCGGAGCACGGCACGTGCGGCGCCGGCGTCAACCAGGAGGGCGAGAAGCAGGTCACCGGCCGCTGGGCGGAAAGCTGGGAGGAGTCCGGGGACGGAACCGTATGGCGGTTCAAGCTCCGCAAGGGGATCATCAGCTACGCCGGCAACGAGATGACCTGCGAGGACCACCGCTGGAGCTGGGAGCGCGGCTTCGAGATGAAGGCGGTGAAGTTCTTCTTCACCAAGGTGCTCCTCATCGAGAAGCACGAGGATGTCACCTGTCCGGACCCGTACACCGTGCAGTTCAGGATCAAGGCGAAGAACCCGCTCTTCCTGCAGCTTCTCGCCATGAACTACTACGGCGGCGTGTTCGATTCGGTCGAGGCGCAGAAGCACGCGACGGCGGACGACCCGTGGGCGAAGGAGTGGCTCAAGAGCAACACGGCGGGCTTCGGGCCATACCACCTCGAGAGCCATACTCCAGGCCAGGAGCTGATCCTGGTGCGGAACCCCAACTTCACGCCGCGGCCCGCGGTCGCCAAGGTGATCGCCAAGATCGTGCCCGATTCGGCGACCCGTCTCGCCCTTCTCAAGCGCGGTCAGGTCGACTATGCGATGCGGCTTCGCCAGCGCGAGTACCGGGAGGTGGAGAACGATCCGAATCTCCAGGTGGTGTACCACCCGGCGAACTTCATCCCCTACTTCGGCCCGGTGCAGACCAACGAGATCATGGCCAAACCGGAGGTCCGCCGGGCGCTCGCCTACGCGGTTCCCTACGAGGACATCCACCGGAAGGTGTACTTCGGGGGCGGCCACCTGATCAAGACGATCACCCCGCACATCTATCCGAACGCGACCGACAAGTTCTGGGTCTACGAGGAGGACCTGGACAAGGCGAAGAAGCTTCTCGCCGAGGCCGGGTACCCGGACGGGTTCGACATGACCATCTCGTACGACAAGGCGATCTCCGAGATGGAGGAGACCTGCACGCTCATCAAGAGCAACTTCGAGAAGATCGGGCTCCGGGTGCAGCTCCAGGGCCTGCCGTCGGCGGTGTACTCGGACACCAAGTTCAGCCGCAGGCAGATGGCCCACTGCGACAACTTCCAGTGGCCCTGGATCGCGGACACCGGCTATACCGCCTGGGTCTATCTGACGCATCCGGAGGTGAACGTGATGGATGCGGTGCAGAACGACGACCCGGAGCTGAACGAGCTGACGGAGAAGATGTTCGTCACCGAGTTCGGGCCGGAGCGCCTGGCGATGGACATGCGCATCCAGGAGCGGGTGGCGGAGACCGTGCCGTGGATCTTCCTCGTCAACCCCGGTTGGCGCGAGGCGCTGAAGGGGGAGTGGAAGGGGTTCTCGTGGTACCCGGACAACAACATCCACTACGACCGGCTCTACCAGTGACCTGAAATCGATCCGGTCGCGATGAAGGGGGCGGACCTCGCCGCGCCGCGCGGCGCCGCGCGGCGGGGTCGGCGCGGGAGTCGGGGTCAGCCCCCCGGGTGTGCGGGCGCTGCTCCGCCCGGCTCGGCGGCGGCGGCGCCCGCCCGGCTCGGCGTCGAGGGGTCCCGGCGGGCGCCGGGGGCAGGCCGCTGACCGCCCCCGCTCCCGTACCCGCATCGGCGCCCTCATCGGCGTCCCCACCGGCGCCCGCCGCCCGCGCGGGCGGCGGGGGTTTCGGGCGGCCGTCGGCCACGCGCGTTCGCTGACGGCATGCGGTTCGCACGCTACATCGTGCGGCGCCTGCTGCTCCTTCCGGTGCAGCTCCTGCTCGTCTCGCTCATCGTGTTCTTCCTCGTCCGCCAGATGCCGGGCGAGCCGACGTTTCTCTACACCGGGCCGTTCGCGACCAAGGAGCGGGTGGAGGAGGTGCGCCGCCAGCTCGGGCTCGACCAGCCGATCCACGTCCAGTACGCGCGCTACATCGAACGGGTGATTCGGG
The DNA here is from genome assembly GCA_965214795.1 of Gammaproteobacteria bacterium. GTDB lineage: Bacteria > Pseudomonadota > Gammaproteobacteria > HK1 > HK1 > JAJDXW01. Next base: position 1,662,958 of record OZ243976.1, read on the forward strand.
GGGACTTCGGCATGTCCCTGCGCACCTCGCAGCCGGTGATGACCGACGTGCGGCAGCGCCTGCCGGCCACGATGGAGCTCATCGCGTACGCGGTGGTCTTCTCGGTCCTCATCGGGGTGCCGCTCGGCGTCTACACCGCGATCCGGAAGCGGGGTCTCATCAACCGGGCGGTGTTCCTCTACGGCATGCTGGCCGGCGCGCTCCCGGATTTCTGGTTCGCGCTCATCGCCATCTTCTTCTTCTTCTTTCAGCTCGGCCTGCTGCCCGGCCCGATCGGGCGAATCGATCTCATGGTGTCCACCCCCGAGACGATTACCGGCATGTACACCGTCGACGCGTTGTTGACCGCGAACCGGGCCGCGTTCCTTTCCTCCGCGTCGCACCTCTTCCTGCCGGTGCTCACCCTCGTCTTCATCTACATGCCGCTCGTGCTCAAGAACGCGCGTTCGGCGATGGAGGACATGCTCGGTTCGGAGTTCGTCGTCTACGCGCGCGCGGCCGGGCTCCCGCGGCTGATGCAGTGGCGGTACGCGCTGCGCAACGCGATGCCGCCGGTCATCACGGTGACCGGCATCCTCGCGTGGTTCCTCCTTGGGGGCGCCGTCCTGGTGGAGACGGTGTTCGCGTGGGGCGGGCTCGGCCAGTATGCGGTGCAGTCGGTGGTGAACTCCGACTACGCGGCCCTGCAGGGCGTCGTCCTGCTGTCGGCGGTGTTTACCATGCTCGTCTTTCTCGTCGTCGATCTTGCGTACTTCGTCGTCGATCCGCGGATCAAGTGAGCGGCGGCAGGAAGGCAAGCGTGACGAGGGAAGCTGCGAGCGGCGGCGGGAGGGCGGACGCGCGAGGGGAGCAGGCGGGCGAAGAGCGCGGCGGAAGCGCACTGGCGATGGCGCAAACCGCCGAGCGATGCGCAAGGAAGAGGCACCTCGGCGATGGGGGAGGCAGCCGGCCGGTGAGCGCGGGCGGAAGCACTTCGGCGATGTCGGCAGCCCCCGGGCGACAAGCGGGCCGCCCTCGATGCGGCGGTGACGAAAGCAGCCGGACGATGACGGCGGAGACACCCGAGGGATGAGCGAGGCCGTGCACGCGCCGTCGCCCGCGAGCGGGGGCTTCGACGCCGCCCCGCCCGAACCGCGCGCGGGCGGATGGCACGTCTTTGCCCGTTTCGTCGGCCAGCGCCCGGCGTTCCTCACCGGGCTCGTAATCGTCGGCCTCACCGTGTTCCTCGCCGCCGTCGGCCCCTACATCGGCCCCTATCCGACCGAGACCGCCCTGCCCGGCGACCCCTTGCAGCCACCCTCGCTCCGGCACCCGTTCGGCACCGACGTCTCGAACATGGACATCTTCTCCCGGGTGATCGCGGCTCCCCGCATCGACCTGACGATTGCGCTCGTCTCGACCTCCATCGCCTTCGTGTTCGGGGTGTTGCTCGGCGTCATCTCGGGGTTCTTCGGCGGCGAGCGCGGTCTCGCCCGCTACGCGAGCGAAGGGATCATGCGGGCCGCCGACATCGTGCAGGCGTTTCCCGTGTTCATCTTCGCCCTTGCCCTCGTCGGGTTCCGGGGGCCGGGGGCGATCAACGTCATCGCGGCCCTCGCGTTCCTCAACATCCCCTTCTTCCTTCGCATCACGCGCGGCGCGGTGCTCCAGGTGCGTGAGCGTCCGTTCATCGAAGCGGCGCGGTGCGCCGGCAATTCGGAGTGGCGGATCGCGTTCTTTCACGTGCTGCCGAACGCGCTGACCCCGCCCGTCGCCAACATCTCTCCGACCATCGGGTTTTCCATCCTGCTCACCTCCGGGCTCAGCTTCGTCGGCGCCGGAGTGCCCGTTCCTACCCCGGAATGGGGCTCCATGATCGCGATCGGAGCCCCCAACATGATGACCGGCCAGTGGTGGACGGCCCTCTTCCCGGGCATCGCGCTCGGCGTTTCCATTCTCGGCTACGCCCTCGTCGGCGACGGATTGAAGGAATTCCTCGATCCCACCAAGCGCGCATAGGCGGATGCCGGTCCTTCTCGCCATCGACGACCTGCACGTATCGTTCGAGACGAACCGGGGCCGGACGGGGATCCTGCACGGGATCTCCCTCGATCTGGAGCCGGGGCAGACCATCGGGGTCGTGGGCGAATCGGGCTCGGGCAAGACCGTCCTCGTGCGGGCGGTTCTCGGCCTGCTCGATGCGCCGTTCGTGATCGACGGCGGGCGGATCGAGTACCGGGGCGCGAACCTCCTCGAGCAGGACGAGCGAGCGCTCGAGCGCATCCGGGGAAGGGACATCGCGCTCACCACCCCGGAGCCGCGCAAGCACCTCAATCCGCTGACCACGATTGGCGACCAGATCGCCAAGGTCATCCGCGCCCACTCCGACCTGAGCAAGGAGGCGGCGATGGCGCGTGCGGTCGAGCTCCTCGGCATGGTCGGGATTCCCGACCCGGAGCTTCGTCTTGCCGGCTATCCGCACGAGATGAGCGGCGGGATGTGCCAGCGGATCATCATCGCGATGGCGCTCGCCCACGATTCGAAGATCCTGCTCATCGACGAGCCGACGGCCGGCCTCGACGTGACGATCTCGCGCCAGATTCTCGACCTCATCCGCGGTCTCGTTCGCGACCGGAGTGTCGCGGCGCTGGTCGTCTCGCGGGATCTGGGTGTCGTGGCCCACTATTGCCGGGATGTCGCGGTGATGTACGCAGGGCGGATCGTCGAGCGGGCCGCGGTGGAGACGTTCTTCCGCCGGCCGCTCCATCCCTACAGCGCGCGGCTGCTGCGCGCCGCGGCGGCGGCTCGCGACCGCGCGGTCGGACGGTCGGAGGCACTGGCGCTCCTTCCGCCTGCGCCGCACGGCTGCTCCTACGCGCCGCGGTGTCCCCTCGCGGAGCCCGCATGCCGCGAGTCGGTCCCGGACCCGGCGGAACCGGCGCCGGGCCGCTGGGTTCGGTGCCTGAAGGCGCCGGCGATCGCGAACGGGGAGATCGCGGTCTGATGTCCTCGCCGCTCCTCGACGTCCAGGGCCTCGTCAAGCACTTCCCGATGGACCGGCGCCGCAAGGTGCAGGCGGTCAACGACGTGTCGTTCGAGATCGGGGCGGGCGAAGCCCTCGCCCTCGTCGGCGAGAGCGGCTCGGGAAAGACGACCACCGGGCGGTGCATCCTTCGCCTCATCGAGCCGACCGCAGGAGCGATCCGATTCGACGGAATGGACCTGCTCGCAATGGACCCGCGGTCGTTTCGCGCGCTCCGGCCGCGCATCCAGATGGTGTTCCAGGAGCCGTACGACTCGCTGAGCCCGCGGATGCGAATCGGGGCGATCGTGGAAGAGCCCTTGAAGCTCGCCGGCGAGGTCGGGCCGGCGGATCGGAAGGAACGGGTCGCGGAAATCCTCGAACTCGTGCGGCTCGGCGCGGGCGCGATGCATCGCTATCCGCACCAGTTCAGCGCCGGGCAGCAGCAGCGGATCGGCATCGCGCGGGCGCTCGCGACCCGGCCGGATCTGGTGGTGCTGGACGAGCCGACCTCGGCCCTCGACGTCTCGGTGCGGGCCGAGGTCCTCGACCTCCTCTCCGATCTGCGCGCGGACCTGGGGGTCTCCTACCTCTTCATCAGCCATGACCTGACCGCGGTGCGGCGCGTCTGCGACCGGGTGGCGATCATGTACCTCGGGAAGATCGTGGAGACCGGGGAGACCGAAGCGATCTTCGAGCGTCCGCTCCATCCCTACAGCCGTGCGCTGCTGTCCTCGGTCCTCTATCCCGACCCGCGGGTGGACCTTCCCCGTTTCGCCCTGGAAGGGGAGATCCCGAGTCCCATCAACCTGCCCCGGGGCTGCCACCTGCATCGGCGCTGCCCGTGGTCCGAGTCCCGGTGCGAGAATCGCTATCCCGACGTGGAATGGCACGAGGCGGGACGTGCGGTGTCGTGTCACCGGGCGCGGGAGATGGCCGCGTCCTGATCGCCCGACCGGTTCCCGGTCTCCCGATCCCCGAGCCGGCGAAGCCGCGCATCGAGGCGGGCGGACCACGGCCGCGCTCGTCCGTCAGGCGGAGCTTCGCTTCGGAAAGCAGCTCTCCCAGTCCACCGATTCCTGATAGGCGTGCGCGGCCCGGATGAGCTCGTCCTCCCGGAACCAGGGGGCGACGAGCTGAAGACCGACGGGCATTCCGGCAACCCCCGCGCAGGGAACGCTGATGCTCGGGAAACCGGTGTAGTTGAACGGGGCGGTGTTGTGGATGATGAGGCCGAGGTCGTCGCCCTTCTCGCCCCCGAAGAGGGTGCGGTCGAAGGCTTCGACGTAGTCCGCGGGTTCGGAGTAGGGGTGCGCGCGGATGGGTACGGTGGGCATCGCGAGGAGGTCGACGTCGCCGAAGGCGTCGAGGTATCCCTGCACGATGACCGGACGCAGGTTCTGCGCCTTCGCGTAGAGCCGGCCGTTGTAGCGCTCTCTCGCATAGGTCGCCGAGAGCAGCATCACCTTGAAGTTGAGGGGCAGCTCGTGGCTGTGGCTTCGCTTCGCCCGGCCGAACGTCGCCATGAGCGAGGACGGGTAGAACGATTTCACCAGCCCGCCGCCGAGGTTCGTGTCGTAGGCGAGCCTCGCTCCCTCGAGGTACAGGGGGATGACGGCGAGGGAGGCCGTGAGGTGACCGGGCACCGATACCGTACGCACCGAGGCTCCCGCCCTTTCGAGGACGGCAACGGCTTCGCGGACGGCCTCCTCGACAGCCGGTTCGCCGTTCTCGACTCCGAACCCTTCCTCGAGGAGTCCTACCGTCAAGCCCTCGACCCCCCTGCCGAGCGCATCGCGGTATTTCGGCAGGGGTTCGGGCATGGAGGCTTGCCGCGGGTCGTAGCCGTCCCGGCCCGCGACGCAATCGAGCACCGTCGCGAGGTCGTCGACGGTCCGGGTCATGGGCCCGGTGTAGTCGATGGTGGGCTCGAGCCCGAAGACCCCGGTATGCGGGATGAGGCCGTGGGTCGCCATCAATCCCACGCACCCGCACCACGCGGAGGGGATCCGCACCGACCCGCCCTGGTCCCCGCCGAACGCGAGGTCCACGTAGCCGCCGGCGACGGCGGCCCCCGAGCCCGAGGAGGAGCCGCCCGTCACGTAGGCGGGGTCGTGGGGGTTCAGGGGACGGCCGAAATCACCCACCCCCGCAAAGCCCGGGCCCCCGAAGGAGAAATCCTCCATGTTCATCTTGCCGGTGATGACCGCGCCGGCATCGAGGAGGCGGGTCACCACGGTCGCGTCGAACTCCGGGATGTAGCCGTCGAGAAAGTACGAGCCGAGGGTCATGGGAACGCCGGCGACGGCGGTATGATCCTTGAGCCCGACCGTCTTGCCCGCGAGGGGGCCTTCCGCCGCGCCCTCCACCCGGCAGCGGCGAATGAACGCGTTGAGCGGGTCTTCGTCGGGGGTGGGACGGCGGCCGGGGTCGCGCCGGACAAGCCGGAGCGGCGGCGTGTCCTCGTGGACGCGCAGCTCGTGAAGCCCCTCCAGCGCATCGATGTGCTCCAGCATGCGGCTGCGAAAGATGCGGGCTTCGGTCCGGGTGAGATGGATGCCGAGCTTCCTGGCGAGCTCGATGACGTCGTCCTTCTGCGGGCGCTGGAACGGCATGGTCGATCCCCTTGTGTGCGCGTTGCGATCGGAGGCTATCATCGCACCGTCGGAATCCGCCGGTCCGTGCGCGGACGAGGAGAGGAGACGATGCCCGAGCAACCCCTTCACTATCAGAGCCTCGTGGAAGTCTCGTCCCGCATTCAGCGCGGGGAATCGACCGCGGTCGAGGTGACCCGGACCCTGTTGGACCGGATCGCCGCACTCGACGGCGGCTTGCGCGCCTACTCGGTCGTGATGGCCGATGCGGCGATGGAGATGGCGGAGGCGGCGGACCGGGAGCGGGCGGCCGGGAGGAACCGGGGCCCGCTTCACGGGGTGCCGGTCGCGGTCAAGGATCTTTGTCGGACGAAGGGCGTCCGGACCCGGGCGGGCATGCCGCTGCTGAACGACTACGTGCCGGACTACGACAGCACCGCGGTCGTGCGCTTCCGCGAGGCGGGGGCGGTTCTGCTCGGGAAACTCGAGCTCACCGAGGGCGCGTTCGCCTGCCATCACCCCGATGTCGCGGCCCCGGTGAACCCCTGGAACCCGGACTTCTGGCCGGGCGCCTCGTCGAGCGGCTCCGGGGTCGCGACCGCGGCGGGCCTTTGCTACGGCTCGCTCGGCTCCGATACCGGGGGATCGATTCGGTTCCCCTCGCTAGCGTGCGCGGTGACCGGGTTGAAGCCCACCTGGGGCCGGGTGAGCCGTCACGGCCTGTTCATGCTGTCGGATACCCTCGACCACCTCGGGCCGATGGCCCGCACGGCGCAGGACTGCGCGGCCCTGCTCGGCGCCATCGCGGGCCGCGACGACCATGACCACCACACGTCGCTCGATCCGGTGCCGGACTATCTCGCCGAGCTCGCGAAGGGAATCGCAGGGCTGCGGATCGGCTGGGACGAGGACCACTGCACGCACGACGTGGACCCCGAGGTTGCGGCCGGCGTGCGGGCGGCGCTCCGCGATCTCGAACGTGCGGGAGCGGAGATCGTGGAGATCGCGATCCCCGACACCCGCGAGGTCGTTGCGCACTGGGCGGTCATCTGCGCGGCGGAAACGGCGGTGGCCCACGCGGAGACCTATCCGGCGAAGGCAAGCTCGTACGGCCGCGAGCTCAAGGCCCACATCGACTTCGGCCGGGCCGCGACCAGCCTGGACGTCGGCCGGGCCAATGCCTGCCGCAACCACTGGCGGGGCACGCTTGCCCGCTTGTTCGAGAACGTCGACATGTTCATCGTGCCGCCGTATCCGGACCTGACGCCGACCGTCGAGGGCTTCCTGGCGGTGATGGATTCCTCCGACGGTCTCCATCGGCTCACCCGCTACACCGCGCCCCACGACCTGTCGGGAAGCCCGACCCTCTCGCTCCCCTGCGGGTTCGGTTCGGCGGGGCAGCCCCTCGGCTTCCAGCTCGTCGGACGCGATTTCGAGGAGGACCTCCTCCTGCGGGCGGGCCATGCCTACCAGCGGCACACGGATTGGCATCTCCGGCACCCTGACCGATGGCGAACGGGCTTATATGCCTGACTTGATGAGCCAGCGAACCGTGTGCAGTCTGCGGCCACGCCGCGGGTCGGGTTACGCCTTCGGCTTCGCTCCGCACCCGGCAAGGTGCTCGCATGAAACGCAAGCTCCCCATCGGTATCCAGACCTTCCGCGAGATCCGCGAAGACGGCTGCTACTACGTGGACAAGACGCCCCATGCCAAGCGCCTCGCGGATGAGGGCAAGCACTACTTCCTGTCTCGCCCCCGGCGCTTCGGCAAGAGCCTGTTTCTGGACACCCTGAAGGAGTTGTTCGAGGGCAACGAAGCCCTGTTCAAAGGGCTGTACGTCCACGACAAGTGGAGTTGGTCGGTGCGCCACCCCGTGTTGCGCCTGAGCTTCGGGGCCGGCGACTTCAAGCAGCAGGATTACCTGCGGGAGGACGCGACGGATCAGTTGGAGGCCCTCGAAGAGCGTGTGGGCGTCCGTTCGTATCCCACCCGCCCGCCGCCGGTGCGCTTCCGGCGCCTCATCCAGGCTTCGAGCGAGCGGGCGGGCCAGCGCGCCGTGATCCTCGTGGACGAGTACGACAAGCCCATCCTCGACGCGCTCGAGGTGCCCGACGTGGCCCGCGCCAACCGCGACTTCCTGCGTGGCCTGTACGGGACGATCAAGGACTGCGACGCCCACGTCAGGCTCTCCTTCTTCACCGGCGTCAGCAAGTTCTCGCGGGCCAACCTGTTCTCCGGCCTCAACAATCTCGAAGACATCACCCTGTGGCCGATCTATTCCTCCATCTGTGGTTACACCGAGGCGGAGCTGGAAGCCGTGTTCGCGCCGGAACTTCCGGGTCTGGATCGGGACCGGATCCGCCGCTGGTACGACGGCTACAACTGGCTTGGCCAAGAGAACGTCTACAATCCCTTCGACATCCTGCTGCTTTTCCGAACGAGGCAGTTCGACGCCCACTGGTTCCGCACCGGCACCCCCAAGTTCCTGATCGACACGTTGCTCGGGCGTGGGGTCGAAACCCCGGCGATCGACGGCATGTTCGGCAGCAACGAGTTGCTGTCTGCCTTCGACGTGGACGACATGGCCACCGAGGCGCTCCTGTTCCAGACCGGCTACCTCACGATCAAGGAGATGAAGGAAGACTCGAATGGGAATCTCCGCTACCGGCTCGGCTACCCGAACTACGAGGTGACGAGGAGCCTGAACGAGAGCCTGCTCCGCGCCCTGGTGCCGAACGCCTCCGTCCAGTTGGCGGCGGGTGATCGGCTTCGGGGGTTGCTGGAAGGAAACGACTTCGCGGGGATGAGGGAGCTGATCGAATCCTGGTTCGACGGCATCCCCTACGAATGGCATATGAGCAACGACATCGCCCGCTATGAAGGCTACTACGCCAGCGTGTTCTACTCGCTGTTCGCGGCCATGGGGCTGGATGTCGTCCCGGAGGAAAGCAGCGCCCGCGGCCGGGCGGACATGACGCTACGGTTCAACGGCCAGGTCTGCATCTTCGAGTTCAAGGTCGCGGAGCTGGCTGGAGAGGGTTCGGCGCTGGTGCAGCTCAGGGAGCGGGGCTACGCCGACAAGTACCGCGGCCTGAACCAGCCGATCCACCTGGTTGGTGTCGAGTTCAGCCGCGAGACCCGCACCCTCGCCGCCTTCGACGCGGAGCCCGCATGAGGCGCAGACTCGCCGTCAGCGGAGATAGCCCCTGCCCTGCGGCTGGTGAAGTCGAAGGATCAGCCCGATGGAGGCGATCCGGGCATTCTGCACCCACCGGGGGTGCGGAACCGGAACGTGGCGGCGGGCACGGTGGGCGCGATGCGATGATACGCTTGCGGGGAGCCGCGTGCGCCCGCGAGGCGACATGAAGACGAGCGAGTCCCGCATCCTCGAACGGCGCGATCCCAGACCGCACACCGTTCGCTTGTTCTTCAAGTTCGGGATCCAAGGTCCGATTCGATCTCCATGCAACCGGTTGTTTTCGTGGGATAACATATAGTTTGCGGGAGGCTTGGCCGGATCGCGCGAGAAAAGTGGGGCGGGAGCCTTACGGCGCGGGGAACCACGCGGGTTTTTCTTTCTTCGCAAGCTCACCTGGTGAGCCATCGGGCGGCGAGAATGGCCGCCATGAACCTGCTTCCCTTTGCCCGTCCGGGGTCGAAACGGGGTTCCGGCCCGCCGCCTCCGCCGCCCGCCTCCGATGTCTTGAACGGCGGCGGTTCTCCCGATGTCGAGCTCCCGCTCCTGCTCGATCGGGTCGACCCGGCGCCGTCCGTCCTCACCATCGCGATCTCTTCGCGGGCCCTCTTCGACCTCGAGGAGGGCCACCGGGTGTTCACCCGCGAGGGAGTGGAGGCGTATGCCCGCTACCAGGCGGCGCGCGAGACCGAAGTGCTCGGCAAGGGCCCCGCCTTTGCCGCGGTGCGAAAGCTCCTCGCCCTGAACGACCTTGAACCGCGCCGCCGCCGGGTGGACGTGGTCCTGCTGTCGCGCAACAGCGTGAACGCCGGGCTCCGGGTGCTCCACTCGATCGCCCACTACGGGCTCGACATTCGACGGGCCGTGTTTGCGGGCGGGGTGGATCGCTACCGCTACCTCGGCGCGTTCGGCGCGGAGCTCTTTCTCTCCGCCGACGCCGAAGCGGTGCGAAAGGCCCTGCGGGCCGGCCACGCGGCGGCCACCCTGCTGCGAAGCGAAGGCGATGCGGACGAGGGCGGGCCGCGTCCCCGCGACCGCGAGCTGCGCATCGCGTTCGATGGTGATGCAGTGCTTTTTTCCGACGAGGCGGAGCGCGTGTACCGGGCGCACGGGCTCGACACCTTCGTGCGGAGCGAGCAAGCGGCGGCGCACGCGCCCTTGCCGGGCGGGCCGTTCCGGGGGGTTCTCGCCGCCCTCCATCGCCTCCAGGCCGAGTTCGGTCCGGAGTGCGCTCCGGTCCGGACGGCGCTCGTGACCGCGCGGGCGACCCCCGCCCACGAACGGGTCGTCCGCACCCTGCGAGTGTGGGGCATCCGTATCGACGAAGCCCTCTTCCTCGGGGGAAGCGAGAAGCGCGAGTTCCTGCGGGCGTTCGGGGCGGACATCTTCTTCGACGACCAGCGGTGCCATTGCGATGCGGCGCGCGGGGTCGCCGCGATCGGGCACGTCCCGAGCGGCGTCGCGAACGAGCAAGGCTGAAGGCCATGCGGCTTCACCACTCCAATCGGATGGAGGCGCTCGCGGCGGCGCTCGCCGGGGTCCTGCGCGCCGAGCCCGGTGACCCCCTCGCCCCCGAACGCATCGTCGTGCCGCACCCCACGGTGGGGCGGTGGCTGTCGTTCGAGCTCGCCCGGGCGCTCGGCGTAGCCGCCAACTTGCGGTTCGAGCTTCCCGCGGGGTTTGCATGGTCCATCATGCGAGGCGCCGTCTCCGATCTGCCCGAGGAGCAGCCGTTCGCACCCGCCCGGCTTCGCTGGCGCATCCACGAAGTCCTGCCCCGGTTCGCGGAGGACGGCCGGGCGGGGAGGGCGGTCCGGCGATACCTCGCGGACGGCGACCCGCGCAAGCGGTTCGAACTCGCGGACCGGCTCGCGCGGGTGTTCGACCGCTGCCTCGTCTACCGGCCGGAGTGGGTCCGGGCATGGGCGGGCGGGGACGCTCCCCACTGGCAGGCGCGCCTCTGGCGGCGGGTCGTCGAGGCGGAAGGCTCGGCTTCCCACTGGGTCGCGGCGATCGACGCCTTTCGCGACGCGCTGGCGGGCGGGGCCCGGCCGGCCGGATGGCCCCGCCGGGCGAGCTTCTTCGCGGTCCCCTCGCTTTCGCCCTCCTATCTCGACGTGCTGAGCGAAATCGGGCGAGGGGTCGACCTCCATCTCTTCGTGCTGAACCCCTGCCGCGAATACTGGGGGGACATCTACTCGCGGCGCGAGATCGGACGCCGGGCGGAAGGCATGGACCCCGCAGAACGGTACCTCACCGAGGGCAACGAGCTCCTCGCCGCCTGGGGGCGGGCGGGCCGCGATACCATCGATTCGCTCGTCGAGATGGAGAGCGGCGACTGGCGGGAGCACTTCGTGTCGCCGGCCGGCACCCACCGGCTCGCCGCGGTGCAGCGGGACGTGCTCGCGCTCCGCCTCGCCTCCGAGGGGAAGTCGTCGGAGACGGGTGGGGCCGGGTACGGCGCGCTCCGGCGGGACGACTCGATCCAGCTCCACGTCTGCCATTCGCCGGTGCGCGAGGTCGAGGTCCTGCACGATCGCCTCCTCGGGCTGTTCGATGCCCATCCCCGCCTCGCACCCGCCGACGCCCTCGTGCTCACCCCGGACCTCGATACCTACGGCCCCGCCGTCGAGGCGGTGTTCGGCGCGGCGGGCCTCATCCCGTTCCAGATGGCCCGGCGCCGGTCCCTCGGGTCGTCCGCGGTCCGGGCGTTTCTCGAGCTGCTGGCGATTCCCCGCTCCCGCCACGGCGTGGAAACGGTGCTCGCCCCGCTCGAAGCTCCCGCGGTGCGCAACCGCTTCGGCATTGCCGAGACCGACCTGCCCGTGGTTCGGGGCTGGGTGCGCGAAGCCGGCATCCGCTGGGGCGTGGATGCGCAGCACCGCGCGGCGGAGGGTCTTCCCGCGACCGCCGACCACGCGTGGCGGCAGGGTCTCAAGCGCCTCGTCCTCGGGTACGCGATGCCCGACCCGGACGAGCTCTTCGCGGGGCTCGTGCCGTGTCCGCCGCGGGTGGGCGGGTTCGAGTCCGGGGCGGAGGAGGCCGCGCTGCTAGGCCGGCTCGTCACGTACTGCGAGACGGTGTTCGCGATGCGTACCCGGTTCGGCGGCGAGCGGACGGCCCGCGAATGGGCGGGCGCGCTCCGCCAGGAGGTCGGCAACTTCTTCGCGGAGGCTCCGGCTCCCGGCCCCGCGGGGCCGGGGGTCGAAGCCTCCGTCGCGGAGGAAGTGGGCGAGATCCGCAGCCTCGTCGGGGGCTTCGAACGCGAGGCGGGGCATTGCGCGTTGCCGATCGGGTTCGAGGTCGTGCACGACGTGCTCCGGGAGATGGCCGGCGAGCCTTCCCGCGAGGCGGTCCGGCTCGCCGACGGGGTGACGGTCGCGCGCCTCACTCCGGGGCAGGTGTTCCCGGCCGAGGTCGTCTGCGTCATCGGCCTCAACGACGGGTCGTTCCCCCGGTCACCATCGTTCCCGTCCTTCGACCTCGTCGCGGCCGGCCCCGCCCGGCGGGGCGATCGCGACGTGCGGCACGAGGACCGGTTCACCTTCCTCGAAGCCCTTCTCGCGGCCCGCCGTGCCTTCCTCGTGAGCTATACGGGCCGGCGGCAGCGCGACGACGCGCCGATGCCCCCCGCCGCGGTGGTCGACGAGCTCGGGGATTACCTCGAACGGCGGTTCCCGGAGGCCTCGTTCGTGACGAACCACCCCTTGCAGCCGTTCAGCCCCCGCTACTTTTCCGGCGCCGGAGGGGTGGGTGAGCCGTCGACGGCGGGGGTGGGCGACCGAAGTGACGGCGAGCTCTACAGCTATTCCGAAGGGATGTGCGAGGCGGCCCGCTCGCTGGTGTCGGGCGCGCCGGAGCCCGTGGCGGCCGCGCGTCTCCGGTCGGCATTGCCGGAACCTCCAGAATCCTCCGGCACCCGGATCCACGTGCCCCTCTCCGACCTCATTGCGTTCTTTGCCCGGCCCGCGCGATGGTTTCTCCGGGAGCGTCTCGGGGTGCGGCTCGAGCTCGACGACGCGATTCTCGACGACGAGGAGCCGTTCGATCTCGACTCGCTCGAACGGTACCGGGTCCGCGCGGAGGTCATCGGTCGGATGTGGGCCGGGGTCCCGCGGGACCGCGACGAAGCCTTGCAGCGAGGAAGCGGCCGTCTGCCCCAGGCGGCCCCCGGCGGAATCGTGTACGACCGCGCCAGGAACGAGATGGAGAGGCTCCATCGAGCGCTCGATCGGCACCGGGTGTCGCTCGAAGCGGCCCCGATCGAGATCGACCTCGAGCTCGACGAGTTCCGGATCAGCGGAGCCGTCGAGAGCGCCGGTCCCGAGCGCTTGGTCTGGTGGCGGCCGGGACGCCTTCGCCCGCAGGATCGGATCGGGATCTGGCTCCGGCTGCTCGCACTGGCCGCTGCGGGCCACGATCCGGTGGAGGCGGTGGGGCTGTCGTTCGAGAATGGGGCGCCGAGGGAGATCCTGCTCTCCACTCCCGAGGGAGGAGGCGAGCATCTGCTCGAGTGGCTGGGCGCGTGGCGGGAGGGGCGCTGCGCTCCGCTTCCCTTCTTCCCCGAGACCTCGTTCGCCTACGCAACCGTGCGGGCGGGCGGCGGGGGCGAGACGGCGGCGCGGGCGAAGGCCCTCGAGGCCTGGTCCGGAAGCCCGAGCCGGTGGAGCCGCGGCGGCGAGCTTGTGCGTGACCCGTACCTTCGCCTCGTCTACGACGGCCGCGAGCCGCTCGCCGGCGAGTTCGAAGAGCTGGCCACCCGCCTCCTCGTGCCCTTGGCGGAGGCGACGCGGTGAACGCCGGAGCGGTGGGGCCTGGCCGGCGGCGCCCGCGCGAGGTCGCGACCGGGGGTGCGGGCCTGACCCTCATCGAGGCGAGCGCCGGCACCGGCAAGACCCGAGAGCTCACCGGTCTCGTCGCCCGCCTCGTGGCGGTGGAGGGGCGGCGGCTCGAAGAGATCCTGGTGGTGACGTTCACCCGGGCGGCGACGGCCGAGCTCCGCGAGCGGATCCGGGCAACCTTCCGATCCGTCCGCCACGCGTTCGCCGCCGGGGAGGCCGAGAAGGGCTCTCAGGCCGAGGAGCTGCTCGCGGGGTGTCGTCAGGATCCCTCGTTCGACCCGGAGGCGGCGAGCCGTCGCCTCGAAGCGGCCCTCGAGGACATCGATCGAGCGAACGTCCACACCATCCACGGTTTCTGCCAGCGGGTGCTCTCCGATCTCGCCTTCGACGGAGGCTTTCCCTTCGAGTTCGAGGTGAGCGGCGACGACACCGGCCTAGTCGCGGGCGCGGTGCGGGATTTCTGGCGCCGGCGCATGTATCCCGCCTCGCGGACGCTTGCCGGCCATGCCCTCGAGAACGGATTCCGGCCCGAAGAACTCGCCGGCTGGGTGAGGCGGTGGCGGGGGAAGCCGGATCTGCGGATCGAAGGGGGAGAAGGTCCCGACACCCCGGTCGAGGCCCGGGAGGCGGAGTGGCAGGGCGCGCTCGTGGCGGCCCGCGCCGAATGGGGGGAGCACCGGGAGGCGTTCCTGGACGAGGTGCGGCATGGAAACTGGCTCCACCGCGGCAAGTACCGCGCTTCGCGAACCAACGCCGAGCTGGCCTCGATCGAAGCGTTGCTGGCCTTGCCCGAACCTCGTCTGCCGGCCTGCGGGCTGTTCGGTCGCTACGGAGCAGAGGCGCTCGCGGGTGCCTGCAAGGAAGGGCACCGTCTGCCGGACAATCCGCTGTTCGACGCCTTCGACCGGCTGGAGGAGGCGTCCGCGGGGCTTCGTTCCGCATATGACGCCTGGCTCCGGTGGTCCCGCCGCGAGGTCCTCGTGGAGGCCCGTGAATCGATCCGCCGCCGGATCCGTGAGGACCGGCGTCTCGGCTACGACGACCTCCTCCTCGAGCTGCACCACGCGCTTCGAAGCGCGGGCGGCGCGCGGCTTGCCGAGCGGATCCGCCGTACGTACCCATGCGCGCTCATCGACGAGTTTCAGGACACCGACCCGGTGCAGGCCGAGGTGTTCATGCGGATCTACGGCAAGACCGGAGATGCTCCGGGGGACGGTTCGGGGGCGGGAACCCGGCGGGAGGGCCCGGATGAGAGCCCGAATGAGAGCCCGGATGAGAGCCCGGATGAGAGCCCGGGCGAGGTCCGCGCGCCGGCGCCCGCGGAGGCGAGCGGCCGCGGAGGGCCGGGGCGCGGACCGGCCCCGGAAGACCGGGAGATGCCCACGCCGGGAACCGATACCGGCCGGGTCGGCCCGACCGGGCTCTGCGTCGTCGGCGACCCCAAGCAGTCCATCTACCGGTTCCGGGGAGCGGACGTATTCGCCTATCTGAGGGCCCGCGGCGCGGCGCACACGCCTCGCTCGCTGACCCGCAACTGGCGTTCGGTGCCCGCCCTCGTCGAGGGGGTGAACGCGATCTTCGCGAGGGCCAATCCGTTCGTCGTGCCGGAGATCGAGTATCCGCCGGCTGCGCCCGGGCGCGAGGGGGGCGACCCGCTCCGGATCGAGGAAGCCGAGCCGGGAGGTCCGCTCCGCTTCCGGCTTCTTCTCAAGGGGCCGGAGGGGAAGTGGTGGACGAAGGAGGCGGCGTCTTCCTTCGCGGCGAACGCGGCGGCGGAGGAGATCGCCTGCCTCCTCGTGCTGGCCGAGGAGGGCAGGGCCGTCATCGACGAGGGGCCGCCCTCCGGTGGCGGGGCGCGGAAGCTCACCGGCGGCGATATCGCGGTGCTCGTGCGGACCCGGGCGCAGGGCCGCCGCGTCGCCGACGCCCTGCGCGAACGCAACGTGGCGAGCGTCGAGGTCGGCGACGCGAGCGTGTTCGACTCGCGCGAAGCGGAGCAGATGGAACGGCTGCTCCGGTCTCTCGTCGAGCCCGGCCGGGAGGCGCGGGTGCGGGGGGCCCTCGCGGGGGACCTGTTCGGCCTCGACGCGCGCCGCCTGCACACCCTCGAGGAGGACGAGGCGGTGTGGGCCGAGTGGTCGGATCGGATGCACGGGTGGCGGTCGGACTGGGAGACGGGCGGCATCGGTCCGCTCCTCCGGCGTCTCGTGGAGGCCGAAGGCGGCGCTACGCGACTGCTCCGCTCCCCCGACGGGGCGCGGCGGCTCACCAACGTCCGGCACCTGACGGAGCTCCTCCAGGCGGCAGAGGCGGAGCGGCGGATGGCGCCGCCCGCGTTGGCCGTCTGGTTCAGCCGGCGGCGCGCGGAGGAACGGGTCCGCGACGAAGATACCGAGCTCAGGATCGAGAGCGACGAGCAGCTCGTCCGGATCCTCACCGTGCACGGCGCCAAGGGCCTCGAGTTCCCCATCGTCTTCCATCCCTTCGCCTGGGATGCGCGGGACCCGTCCCGCGGCCGGGCGGACCACGCCGCGTACCACGGGAGCGAGGCGGCCGGCTACCCGGAAGTGCTCGATCTCGAGCCGGACGAGACGGCCCGGGCCGCCGCCCGCCGCGAGGAATGCTCCGAGGAGCTGCGGCTCCTCTACGTCGCGCTCACCCGGGCGAAGTACCGGTGCGTGGTCACCTGGGGGCAGGTCAGGGCCGCCGAGCATGCCCCGCTCGCCTGGCTCCTCCACCGGCCGGGGGCGGGGCCGGACTGCTCCCGGGACTGCTCCCGGGGGTGCTCCCGGGGGCCATCGCCGGAGCGGACGACGGCGGAGACGCCGGATTCGGTGGACGCCGCGCTCGAGGCCGCCGCCAGCCGCTTCGCCGCGCTGGACGATGCGGATCTGCAGGCCGAGGTCCGGGCGCTCGCCGGCGCCCGTCCGGGCTCGGTTTCGGTGACCGCGCAGAGTCCGGAAGACCCGGCCCGCTTCACGGTTCTCGCCGGTTCGCCGTCCCTCCCGCTCGCGGCGAGAAAGCTCTCCCGGCCGCTCCTCCGCACCCGCCAGTTGACGAGTTTCTCCGCGCTCGCCGCGGAGGCGGGATCACCCGGAGCGCCGGTCGCCCCACCCGACATCGACCGCCCGGATCACGACCAGCATGAACGCGCGGAACCATCCGTCGAAGAGGAACCCCCGGCCGAGGGAGAGAGCGATCGGACCGCGTTCACCTTCCCGCGCGGTCCCGGCGCCGGGAGCTGCCTGCATCGCATCTTCGAAGGGCTCGACGGTCCGCCCGCCGGTTCGGATCCCGACCTGAACGACATCTGCCGCGAGGCGCTCGCGGAATTCGGATTCTCCGATGACTGGCGGGACGTGGCCCGCGCGATGGTGGAGCGCGCGCGCGCGGTCCGGCTCGAGGAGCCGGGTGGGGAGGCCGGGGCCTCGCCGGCCGACCGGAGGGAAACGGGGAGCGGGTTCCGCCTCGCCGACCCCGTCCCGCGCCTCGTCGAGCTCGAGTTCGCCTGCCCGGTCGTCGGGCTGGACCGCCGCCGGCTTGCCGACTGCCTCGCGGCGCATGGCTACCCCGACCCCTTCCCGCCCGGGTCGGACGGCGGGGCGGACGTGCCGTTGCCGATCGACGGGTTCCTCCGGGGGTTCATCGACCTCGTGGTCGAACACGCCGGACGCTGGTACATCATCGACTACAAGTCGAACTGGCTCGGCCCTTCCCCCGAGGACTACGGGTCGGGAGCGGTTGCGGCGGCCATGCGGTCGGGTCCCTATCCCCTCCAGTACCTCCTCTACCTCGTCGCCCTGCACCGCTACCTCGGGCTTCGGCTCCCGGGCTACGACTACCAGCGGCACATCGGCGGGGTCTTCTACCTCTTCGTGCGCGGCATGGACCCGGCGGCCGGGATGGAGCGCGGGGTCTGGTTCGATCGGCCGGCGGCGTCCCTCGTGCGCGAGCTCGACGGGCTCTTCCGGGGGGTCGGAGGATGACCGCCTCGTTCCTCGACGAGCTTTGCCGCCAGGGCCATATCGCCGACATCGACCGGCACTTCGGCGCGCTGGCGGCCGAGATCGACGGCCGTGGCGGGCCGGAGGTGCCGGTCGCGGCCGCGCTCGCGAGCGCGTGGTCCCGGGGCGGGCACGCCTGCTTCTCGCTGCCGGAGGTGGCGGGCCGGCCCTGGCCGGAATCCGGCGCCCCGCCGCTTCCCGGGCTCGCTCCGTGGCTCGAAACGCTCTCCGCAAGCCCGGTGGTGGCGGAGGCGGGTACGGAAGAACGGCGACCGCTCGTGCTCGACCGTCAAGGTCGCCTCTATCTGCACCGTTTCTGGATTGCCGAGCACGAGACCGCGGCCGGCATTCTCGGGCTGGCGGGCGCCGTCGCCTCCGCACCGCCCGGCCTCGAGGCCGCCCTCGATCGACTCTTTCCGAGATCCGCGTTTCCGGACGAACGCCCGCGCTCGGCGGCCCGGGCCGCCCTGCGCCATCGGCTCTGCGTCGTATCGGGGGGGCCCGGCACCGGCAAGACCACGACGGTGGCCCGGATCGTCGCGCTTCTCATCGAGCTCGGGGTGGCCGCCCCCGGCCGCATCGCCCTCGCGGCCCCGACCGGCAAGGCGGCGGCCCGCCTCCAGGAAGCGGTGCGAGGCGAGCGCGCGGCACTGCTGGAAAGAATCCCGGCGATGGACCGTCTCGCGGCCGAGGCGAGCACCGTGCACCGGCTCCTCGCCCGGTCCGGGGGCGGTGTCCTTCCCGTGGACGCCCTCATCCTGGACGAGGCGTCCATGGTGGACCTCACCCTCATGGCCCGGGTACTGGCCGCCCTCCCGGCCGGGGCCCGGCTCGTGCTCCTCGGGGACGCCTCGCAGCTCGCCTCCGTCCAGCCCGGCTCGGTGTTCGCGGACCTCTGCCGAGCGGGACGGGCGGCGGAGCCTCTCGCTTCGTGCGTGATCGACCTCACGCACAACTGGCGCTTCCGCGAGACGGGCGGGATTGGACGCCTCGCCGCGGCAACGAGGAGGGGAGACGTCCCCGACGTGCTCGCGTCGCTCCGGGGTCCGTCGCGGGGGATCGGCGAAGCGGACGGCATCACCGGGATTCGCACCCTCTCCGATCCCGCCGCATTCGATCGACTCGCCGCGAAGCTCGCGGACGAGCGGTTCGCGCCGCACCTCCGCGCCTTCCGGGGTCAATCCGAACCGGAGGGCAGGGCCGGTCCGCGCCAACCCTTCCAGGTGCTCTGCGCGCACCGGGTCGGGCCGTTCGGCGCCGAGCGCTTCAACCGGGTGGTGGAACGGCGGCTGCGCGCGCTCGGTCTTGCTTCCGCGAACGATCCCTTCTACCCGGGCCGGCCGATTCTCGTCGTCCGCAACGACGCCCGGACGGGCCTCTCGAACGGCGATACGGGTTTCGTGCGGCGCGACGCGCACGGCCGCGTCCGGGTGTGGTTCCCCGAGCTCACGGAAGCCGGCGGCGGGCCGCGCCTCGTTTCGCCGGCCCGGCTTCCATCGCACGAGAGCTTCTTCGCCCTCACCGTCCACCGGGCGCAGGGCTCGGAGTACGACGAGGTGGCAGTGGTGCTCGGCCCGGCCGACTCCCGGGTGGCGACCCGCGAGCTCCTCTATACTGCCGTCACCCGCGCCCGCCGCCGCGTCACCGTCCACGGCTCCGAGGAGAGCATCGCCGCGGCCGTCGAGCGCGTGACCGGACGCTCTTCCGGCCTTCACGATGCCCTCGCCTCCGGCCGCCCGTCCGCCCCCCGAGCAGGCGCTTGAGGACGTGCGAAGCGCACGATGCCGCGAGGCAACGAGGATCTCGCTCGCAAGGGGCAGGGTTCGGGCGGGGCCGGCCGGGAAGTCCGGTGCAGCAATTCTCATTTTGCTCGTCGGGTCCCGCCGCGGGGCCGGCACGACCGTCGATCCGCCCCGGATCGAGTCACCAGGAGAAGACGGCTTGCGGATCAGGGTGAAGTCGGGCGCCAAAATGAGAACTGCCGGGTCCGGTGGGTTCGTTCCGGAGAAGGGAGGGGGCCATGGCACACTCTGCGGTTCGAGTGCGGTTCGAGTCCGGTTCGAGTCGGGGCCGGCCGCGATGGCCGGTGCGATGCGGACCCGCGGTGCGGGATCGAGCCGGCCGCCGGATCGATCTCGCCGAGGGCCGAGCCCTCGCATCGCCGCGCGCAGTCGTCAGTGCTCGTCCTTTGTCCGCCGGCGAGGGGGGTGAGGTGACCGGGCTCGTCTTTTGCTCGGCGACAGGTGAACCGGGCCGGTTCGGCAGGCCATCGGGGAGCGCATTTCGTCGTCTGCGGGTCGGTTCGGGCCTCGGGAAGCGGCCCTCGATCGCACGGCCGGCCGATCCGCATCCGCCGCCGAACAAAAACGGTCATGGTCCGCTCGTTCGCAGCCGCCCCGCCGCATGAAAGTCAGGGTGTGGCTGAACAGAGGAGTTCCACGTGGCACTGCGGCGGCGCTACAGTGAGAGCGGCGGCGGCGACACCGTGGCCGGCCCTTCAATGGTGAGCGTTGCTTCCCGTTGTCGAGAAATGGCCCTGGCGCAGTCGTGAAGCTTCTTTGCGTCGGTGACATCCATCTCGGCCGGCAGCCCGCGCGTCTGCCCACCCGGCTTCTGGACGAGTGCAAGGCGAGCGAGCTCGGGCCGGCCGCGGCGTGGCGGCTCGCCGTCGACTTCGCTCTTCGGGACGAGATCGATGCGGTGCTGCTTGCGGGCGACGTCGTCGAGCAGGAGGACGACTTCTACGAGGCGTACGGCGATCTCCGCCGCGGGGTCGATCGGCTGGCCGAGGCCCGGGTCCCGGTGTTCGCGGTGAGCGGGAATCACGATGTGCAGGTCCTCCCCCGGCTCGCCGACGCGGTGCCCGACTTTCAACTGCTTGGGCGCGGCGGCGTCTGGGAGGTTCAGGACGTTGCCGGGCGCGACGGCCGGTGCGTGCAATTGCTCGGCTGGTCCTTCCCCGAACGCCGGGTCTCGACGAGCCCGCTCGCCGCCCACTCGCTGCCCGAGCTCGATCCGGACTCCGGGCCGGTCATCGGCCTCCTGCACTGCGATCGGGATGCGGCGGGGAGCCCGTACGCGCCGGTGCGTTCCGCGGAACTCGCGGACGCCCCGGCCGATGCCTGGCTGCTCGGCCACGTCCACCAGCCGGACCGACTGGCTCCGCCCCGCCCGATCGGTTACCTCGGCTCCCTCACCGGTCTCGATCCGGGGGAGACCGGTCCGCGCGGGCCCTGGCGGCTCGAGTTCACGGGGCCGGAGCTTGCCCTCGAGCACCTTCCGCTCGCGCCGCTCCGGTGGGAGGAGGTCGATGTCCCGCTCGACGGGCTCGAGTCCGCGGAGAACGTGCACGCCCTGGCCGTCGCCGCCCTGGCCGCGCTCCACGAGCGCCTCGCGGCGGAACGGTTTCGCCCGCGCGCGGTCGGCTGCCGCCTCCGGTTCACCGGCCGTACCGCGCATCGGAAAGAGGTCGGGCGGTCGCTCGCGGCCAGCGATCCGCTCGCCCTGTTCCACGCCCGCGACGACATCCTGTACTTCGTGCACGACTGGCGGATGGAGGCGGGTCCGGCGCTGGACCTCGAAGAGCTGGCCCGGGGCGCCGATCCCCCGGCGCTCCTCGCCCGCAAGATTCTCCTGCTGCGCGGGCCGGCCGGCGACGCGGATCGGCAGGCTCTCCTCGCCGGTGCCCGGCGGCGTCTCGGATCGCTGGGGGGGAGGCGCACGTTCGCCGCGCGCGGGCTCGTTCCCCCGACCGAGGAGGAAGCGGCGGAATTGCTGGAGCGGGCCGCCCTCGGGGCGCTCGCCGAGCTCCTGAACCAGCGCGGGGGTCCGGCATGAGGCTCCGCCGGATCGCCGTTCGCCGCCTGCCCGGGATTCCCCGCCCCGGCTTCGAGCTTGACGGGTTCGCGGACGGGATCAACGTCGTCGTCGGACCCAATGCCTCCGGGAAGACGAGCATTTCGCGCGCCGTGCGGGCAGCGCTGTACGGGGGGGAACTCGTCCGCGAGAGCGTCGACGTCGAGGCCGTCTTCGCGTTCGGGGGCCGGGAGGAGGAAGGCGACGGGTCGGGGGGCGGAAGTGGGCAAGGGGAAGACGTCATCCAGGTCGCCCGCATCGGCGGCGCCCTGGTCTGGACCCACGACGGGCAGCGGATCGAGGCGCCGGCGCTTCCGGAGCATCGCTTCGTTTCCTGCTACACCCTCCATATCGAGGACCTGTTGGCAGACGATGGCGGCACCGACGCCGATATCGCGCAGCGCCTGGTACGCGAGATGGCCGGGGGCTACGACCTCGATGCCGCCCGCACCGAATGCGGCTTCTCCGTTCCGCCCCGGGTGGGGCAGACCGAGGCGAAGGAGGTTGTCTCGGCCGATGAGAACCTGCGGCGCCTCCAGGCCCGGTATCGTGACCTGCAACGCGACGAGGAGCGGCTGGGCCCTCTGGTACGAGAGCGGGTCGAGGCCGAGGAGGCGGATCGCGAGGCGGCGCTCGTGGAGCAGGCCGTCCGGCTTCTCGAGAAACGCCGGGAACGGCTCGAGCTCGAGCGGCGCAAGGCGGCGTTTCCCCCGGATCTGGAGCGGCTGTCCGGCACCGAGATCGAGGTGCTGGGGGGCTTGCGCGTCGAGCGCCGGCGGGCGGAGCAGGACCTCGCCCGGGCCGAGGCCGAGCGCCGCGCAGCCAAGCGCGCACTCGCCGCCACCGGGCTTGCCGGGAGCGAGCTCGACGAGGCCGCGACTTCGGACATGCACCCCCGGATCGCCCGGCTGGGCCACCTGGAAGGAGAGCTCGCGCGCGAGCGAGGACGGGTGGAGACGGCGGCCGCGGCCCGCGACCGCGCGACTCGCGAGCTGGGCGGGGAGCCAGGTCCGGGCGTTCGCCTCGATCCCGAGGCGGTCCAGGCCGCGGATCGGGCTCTCCATGCGATCCGCCTCGTCGCGGCCGAGCTTCGCGAGCTCGAGGCCGAGCTGAGCCGCCTTTCCGACGTTCCGGAGACGGCGCCCGGCCCGGAACAGATCGACGAAGCGAGGCGCGAGCTGCTGCACTGGCTGTCCGCGCCGGACGTGCCGGGGTCGCCGGCCGCTCGCTCGGCCGCGTTGCTGGTGATCGCGGCGATCGGGGTCGCGGGCGCCGTCGGGGCGGGCCTCCTCGTCCATCCCGCCGCCTACGTGCTCCTCGTTCCCGCCGTGTACGCGCTCATCTACGTCCACCGCCTGCTTCGCCGGGCCGGAGTCGGCGCCGACCAGCGCCTGGAGTCGGAGCAGCGCTACCGTCGGCTCGGCTTCGAGCGGCCCGAAACCTGGGATCGCGAGCGGGTCGCGGAACGCCTCCACGCGCTCGACCGCGAGCTCGGCGCGGCCCGCCAGCGCACGGACGACCTCCGTCGGCGGCGGGAAACGGAGCGAAAGCGAGCCGGCCGCCGCACCGCGTTCGAGCGCGAACGCGAGAGACTCGGCGCCATCGCGCGCCGGGTGAATTTCGATCCCGAGGCGCTCGACGCCTCGTTCGACCGCTGGCTGCGGCTCACCGGCGACTACGATCGGTCCGACATCGAGTTGCGCGAGAGCCGCGCATCGCTCGCCACCCTCGAACGCGACGCCGGCGCCTTGCGGGCGAGCATCGTCGCGTTCCTGGCCGCCCACGGGGAGGAACCCCGGGCCGGAGGCCCGGAGACCGAGGCGACCGGCGCGGATGTGGTTGGCGCCGAATCATCGGCCGCCGAAGCGTCCCCCACCGAAGCGTCCGGCAATGGAGAGTCCGGGGGCGCGGCCTTGGGCGCCGCCCCGCCCGAAATCGAACCGCCGGTGGCGGAAGTGCTGCGCCAGCGCCTGGAGCGACTGGCCGGTCGGGTCCGCCGGCGCGACGGCGCGGCGCGCGATCTTCGCGCGGCGCGGGAGACCCTGGAGCGCCTGTCGGGCGAGCTCGAGAAACGGCGGGTGGAGACGGAGGACGTGTTCCGGAGGGCCGGCCTGGAGGCCGGCGACGAGCCGGAGCTCCGCCGCCGGCTCGAGTTCCTGGAGGAGTGGCGGGCGCTTGATCGGCAGCTCACGGAGGTGCGCATCGCCGAGGGCCTGCTCCACGGGGAGCTCTCCGGGCGATCCGATCTGCTGCGCGAGGTCGAAGGGGACGGCGAGGCGACGCTCCAGGGTCGTCGCGGCTCGCTTCGCGAGCGCGCGGCGCGCGCGTCCGGCCTTTCGGAAGCGATTGCCGGGATCCACGCCCGCGTCGAGCTCGCGTCGAAAGGACGCGACCTCGAGGAGGCCCGCGCCCGGCGCCAGCGTGCCCGGGACGCGCTCCACCGGCGCTTCGACGAGGCGATGCTCGCGGAAGCCGGCGCCTTTCTGTTCGATCAAGTGGAGTCCGAACACGTCCGGACGAGCCGGCCCGCCGTCCTGCGCCGGGCGGAGGACTGGTTTGCGCGCTTTACCCGGCACCAGTTCGAGCTCGCGATGGGGACGGCCGGAGACGGAACGTTCCGGGCCCGCGAGACCGCGACCGGAGAGTGGCGCGCGCTGTCGGAGCTTTCGAGCGGCACCCGGATGCAGCTCCTGCTCGCGGTGCGGGTCGCCTTCGCGCTCGAGGCCGAGAAGGGACGGACCTCGCTGCCCCTGTTCCTGGACGAGGCACTGACCACCGCGGATCCGGATCGCTTCCGGGCGGTGGCGGAGAGCCTGCGGCGGCTGTCCGAGGAGGACGGGCGCCAGATCTTCTACCTGACCGCGCAGCCGGAGGAGAGTCGATACTGGGCGGAGGCGGCGCCGGCCGTCATCGACCTCGCGGCAAGCCGTCGTGCGGGCCGCGCGGTGGCCGTTCCCGAGGAGGTCGGGCTCCCTCCCGCCGCACCCGATCCCCCGCATCCCGGCGGCATGCCTCCCGAGGAGTACGCGGTGCGGATCGGCGTCGAACCGGTTCAGCCCTGGAGGCCCCCGGCCGGCATCCACGTCTTTCACTTCCTGCGCGACAGCCTCGATCTCCTCTGGCGTCTCCTTCGAGCCGGCGTCGAGCACCTCGGTCCGCTGGACTCCCTGCTCCAGTCAGGCGAGGCGGGGCTCCTCCTCTCAGCGGACGAGCAGTCCGACCTCCGCCTGCGGATTGCCGGCGCACGGGCGTGGATCGAGGCGTGGCGCGAGGGTCGGGGGCGGCCCGTCGACCGCGACGTGCTCGCCGCGTCCGGTGCCATTACCCCGATCTTCATCGACCGCCTGGTGGAGCTTGCCGGCGAGGTGGGCGGTGACTCGCGGCGGCTGCTGCATGGCATGGATACGGGAGCGGTTCCCCGGTTCTGGGGCCGGAATCGGCAGCGGCTGGAAGAATGGCTTCGGGAGAACGGCTATCTGGGCGATGCCGAACCTCTCGACGAGCGTGGCCTCGAGAGGCGGGTTGCGATGGCCCTCAGCGCCCACGGAGCCCCGCCCGATACCTCGCTCGCCGAGGCCGCGGAGCTTGCGCGAAGCATGGCGGCCGGCCTCGCCGCCGGCCACCGGGGGGCGCGTGTTGCACCCGACCTCGCCCCGCCGTCCGGAACCGAGGGATCCTGAGCGCGCCCGCGCGGCGGGTCGCCCGTGACGGCCGTCCGTTCGCCTGCCCCGCCCGGGGGCCGGCCGCCGTTTTTCGCCGATGTCCGGCCGCGGACGCCAATCCGCTCGCCATCGCGGGCCGTATTCCCTCAAGCCGCCGCGACCGCGCGCCCGCGCCCGCGCCAGTGTCGACTGCGCCTTCGGCCGCGCGCACGCGCTCCTTCGGTCCGTGCAGCCCGCTACCGTTGCATCCTCGCGCGTTACCCGCGCGCTTCCGGCGGGTCGGACTCCCCGCGGCGGGCCGTCGCCCCTCCGAGCGGGTGCGGAGCCCCGCCGGCGAGGTCAGGGGATGACGAGGAACACCCGCACGTTGCCCCGCAGGATGTTGAGGGCGATGGCACCGCCGGTGCCCGCGGCCACCTTGGAGAATTCCGCCACCGAGCGCACCTTCGTTCGATTCACGGCGATGACGATGTCGCCCGGCTGAAGGCCGTTCCGTTCCGCGGGGCTGCCTTCTTCCACTTCCGCCACCAGCACGCCCTCGACGGTCTCGTATCGCGGATGGCTCGGGTCGAGGTCCCGGAACTCGGCTCCCTTGAACTTGTTGACCGCCTCGCTCTCGGCGAGGATCCTGGTCGACGAGCGCCCGGTCCTGGCTCTCGTCTGCCGCGTCTCGCCGTCACGGATGTACGTGATCTCCATGTCCGTGCCGAGGCGCATCAGCCCGATCATGTTCCGGAGGCCGGTGCTGCCCTCCACCGGCCGACCGTTGATGGCGAGGATGACGTCGCCGGCCTGGAGCCCCGCTTCCTCGGCGGCCGAACCGGGTATCACCTGGGAGACCAGCGCGCCGGTGGCGGAGTCGAGACTCAGTGCCTTGGCGATGCTCGGGGTCACGTCCCGGATATGGATCCCGAGCTGTCCGCGCCGGACTTCGCCGAATTCGACGAGCTGGTCCATGACCTCCCGGGCCATTGCGGTCGGGACCGCGAACCCGATGCCGACGTTGCCGCCGGCCGGGGTCACGAGGGCGCTGTTGATCCCCACCAGCCGGCCGTCGAGGTCGACGAGGGCGCCGCCCGAATTGCCGGGATTGATGGAAGCGTCGGTCTGGATGAAGTCCTCGTAGCCCCCGACGTTGAGACCGGTGCGCCCGAGGGCGCTCACGATCCCGGAGGTGACGGTCTGGCCGATGCCGAACGGGTTGCCGATGGCAAGCACGAAGTCTCCGACCTCGAGCCCCTCGGAATCCCCGAAGGAGAGAGCAGTGAGATCGTCGGCGTCGATCCGGAGCAGGGCGATGTCCGTTCCTTCATCGCTTCCGAGGAGATCGGCATCGAAGCTGCGCCGGTCCGCGAGGGTCACAACCACTTGGTCCGCCCCCCTCACCACGTGGTGGTTCGTCATCACGTAGCCCTGTTCCGCGTCGACGATCACGCCCGAACCCGCACTCCGGTAGGGTTGTTCCTGCTGCGGCCGAGGGACGTTGAAGAACCGCCGAAAGAACGGGTCGTCGAACATCGGGTGCCTCGGCGTCCGATTGGGGGCAGTGACCGCGATGTTGACGACGGCCGGGGTCACCTGTTTGAGCATCGGCGCGAGCGTCGGTCTGCCGTCGAGACCGGCCGTATAGGGCCACTGCGCCCAGGCCGCCGCCGCCGCGACGAGCGACAACAAAAGGACCAGGGCCCGGTACCGTGCAGGGTGCGGACGTCTCATGTCGGATTCTCCTGGCAGGGAGCGCCTTCCTCCCATTGTGGGGCACGCCCGCGGCCTTTCAAGTACGGGGAAGGGGAAGGGTTCAGCGGGGACCCGGTCATATTCCGATGTGGCGGGCGACCGCGTCCGGGCTCGCTCGCAGCTTCGCGCTCGTCCCGTTCCATACGATACGGCCCTTCTCGAGGATGAAGTGGCGGTCCGCGATTCGGGTGAGGTCGTCGATGTTCTTGTCGATGATGAGGATCGACTGCCCGGCGGCCTTGAGCCGCGCGAGGCAGGCCCAGATCTCCCGGCGCACGAGCGGCGCGAGCCCCTCCGTTGCCTCGTCCAGGATCAGCAGGACCGGGTTGGTCATGAGGGCGCGGCCGATGGACAGCATCTGTTGCTCACCGCCGGAGAGCAGCGATCCGGGGGTGCCGCGGCGCTCCGCGAGAGCGGGGAACAGCTCATAGACGCGCTCCGCCGTCCACCCGCCGCCGTGGCCGCGGCGCGCCCGCGCGGTCGCGACGAGGTTCTCGTGGGTGTCGAGGTTGGGGAAGACTTGGCGCGCCTCCGGGACGAGGCCGATTCCCGCCTGCCCGATCCGCCACGGCGGCTGTCCGGAGAGCTCCCGGCCGGCCATGCGAACCGCTCCGCCGAGGGGTGGCACCAAGCCCATGATCGAGTATACGGTCGTGGTCTTGCCCATTCCATTGCGGCCGAGCAGGGAGGTCATCTCGCCGGCGCCCACCTCGAGATCGACCCCGAAGAGCACCTGGCTTCGCCCGTAGGCGGCGGTGAGCCCCCGTACCTCGAGCAGGGGATCAGCCATCGGGTCCGCTCGCGGCGCCCGCGTTCCCCGTGCCGTTCACGCTCCCGGGGTCGGGAAAGTCCTCGCCGAGGTAGGCGCGCCGCACCTCGGGATCGGCCCGGATCGCCTCCGGCCGGCCGGAGGCGACCACCCGCCCGCTGACGAGGACCGTGACCCGGTCGGCGATGGCGAACACCGCGTCCATGTCGTGCTCGACGAGCAGCAGGGTCCGCTCGCGCCGCAGTTCCCGCAGGGTCGACACCATCCGGGCGGACTCCTCCGGCCCCATTCCCGCCATCGGCTCGTCGAGAAGCAGCAGGCGCGGCCGGGTCGCGAGGGCCATCGCGATCTCGAGCTGGCGGTGCTCGCCGTGGGAGAGGTCGCCGGCCGTGTCCTCGGCTCGCTCGGCGAGGCCCGCCCGGGCGAGGTGGTCGAGGGCGGCCCCCCGGAGCCCCTCGTCCCCGAGGGCTTCGCCCCACATCCGATAGGCGTGCCCCTGCGCCGCCTGCACCGCGAGCGCCGCGTTCTCGATGACCGTCAGCGTGGCGAAGATGCTCGTGATCTGAAACGATCGGGCGAGCCCGAGCCGCGCGCGGCGGTGAGCGGGGAGGTGGGTGATGGACCGGCCGTCGAGCTCGATGGTCCCGGCGTTGGAGAGGGTGGAGCCCGCGACCTGGGCGAGGAAGGTCGTCTTGCCGGCCCCGTTGGGCCCGATGATGGCGTGAGCCTCGTGCTCGAACACGTCGAGATCGATGCCGTCCGATGCGGTCACCCCGCCGAAATGCCGGGTGAGGCCCCGTACGCTGAGGAGCGGCGCCGTCATCCGCCGGTTCTCGCCCGGGGCGGGTCGATGCGGGAGGTCGAACGATGATCGGGAGCTGGCTCCGGAGCCTCCGGAGCTACGGGGAGGCGGAGCGGAACCTGCCGGAACGGGTGCGGGCCGCGATCCGGCGCCAGGAGGTCGAGAGTCAGCGGCTCATCAGCCTGCTCCAGCTCGGGGTGGTCCTGTTCTTCATGTCTCTCGCCGCCATCCAGCCGGACCAGCCGGCCGCGGTGCGCAATCCGGACGCCGTCGACCTGGTTCCGATCGTCCTCGTCGGGTATGCGCTGTTCACCCTGGTGCGTCTCCATCTCTCGTGGCGGAAGCGGCTCGAACCCTGGGTGCTCTACCTCTCCATCGTCGTCGACATGGTGCTCATTCTCGCGCTCATCTGGTCGTTCCATCTCGAGTACGGACAGCCGCCGTCGTTCTATCTCAAGGCCCCGACCATGATCTACGTGTTCATTTTCATCGGGCTGCGGGTGCTGAGCTTCCGCGCCCGCTATGTGGTCGTGGCGGGGCTCGCCGCCGCCGCCGGCTGGGCGACGCTCACCGCCTACGCCATCCTCGTCTCGGGCGGGCGGGAGATGGTCACCCGGGACTACGTCGAGTACATGACGTCCAACGCGGTCCTCATCGGCGCGGAGGCGGACAAGATCATCGCCATCCTCGTGGTGACCGTGGTGCTCGCGGTGGCCATGAACCAGGCTCGGCGCCTGGTCGTTCGCTCCGCCGCCGAGGGGGCGGCGGCGCGGGACCTCGCGCGTTTCTTCTCGCCCGAGGTCGCCCGGCAGATCACTGCTTCCGAGCAGGTGATCGAGGCCGGCAGCGGAGAAGCGCGGGAGGCGGCCATCGTGTTCTGCGACATCCGCGGCTTCACCCGCTTCTCGCACACCGTTTCGCCGGGCGAGGTGATCGCGATGCTGACGGAGTATCAGCAGGCGCTCGTTCCGGCCATCCTGGAGCACGGGGGAACCATCGACAAGTTCATGGGCGACGGCATCATGGCCACGTTCGGCGCGGTCCGGCCCGTGGAGACGGCGGCCGCGGATGCGTTGCGGGCGGTGGACGCGGTGATGGAAGCGGCCGCGGTGTGGAACCGGCGCCGCGCCTCGGAGGGGCGGCCGACCCACCGCGTGAACGCGGCGGCCGCTTTCGGCCCCATCGTGTTCGGCGCGGTGGGTGACACCGACCGGCTCGAGTACACCGTCATCGGTGACCCGGTCAACCAGGCCGCGAAGCTCGAGAAGGCGAACCGGGCCGAGGCGGTGGACGCGCTGGCGGACCGCGGCACGTACGAGGCCGCCGTCCGGCAGGGCTACGCGGCGGGACCGGTCGAGCATCGTTCGGGCGCCCGGCTCGAGGGATTCGACGAGCCGGTCGATCTGGTGGTCCTCGCGCCCCGGTCGAGCAGCCCGTCGAGCCCTCCCCGGTAGAACAGGACGACGAGGATGAGGATCAGGCCGAACGCGAGCGGCCAGTAGATGCTGAATCCGGACAGGAACTCCTCGAGGAGGATGAACGCGGCGGCTCCGAAGAGGGGGCCGAGGGCGCTTCCCGCTCCCCCGAGCACCACCATGAAGATGAGCTCGCCGGAGCGGGTCCAGTCCATCATCTCCGGGCTGATGAAGTTCGTGAAGTTGCCGAGAAGCCAGCCCGCGAGCCCCGCGATCGTCCCCGCGAGGACGTAGCAGGCGAGGCGGTAGCGGAACGTGTCGAAGCCGAGGGCCTGCATGCGGCCGTCGTTGTCGCGCGAGCCGCGCATGACGAGGCCGAAGCGCGAGCGCACGATGCGGCGCACGAAGTACGTCACGAGCGCGAGGACGACGAGCGCGGCATAGTAGAGCTGGGTGCCGCTCTCGAGGTCGACGCCCCCCCCCAGCTCGCTCCGGAGGTCGATGACCAGCCCGTCGTCGCCGCCGTACTCCTCGATGCTGACGAACGCGAAGTAGACCATCTGGGCAAACGCGAGGGTGATCATGATGAAGTAGACCCCGCGGGTGCGAAGGCTCACCAGGCCCGTGACGAAGGCGAAGAGGGCGCTTGCCCCGAGAGCCAGGGGAAGCTGGAACGCGGCGGAGTACTCTCCGTAGTAGGCGGGGATCCCGACCGCGTAGGCGCCGATCCCGAGGTAGGCCGAGTGGCCGAAGCTGATCATCCCGCCGTAGCCAAGGATGAGATTGAGGCTCGCGGCGGCGATGGCGAGGATGAGGATGCGGGTCGCGAGGTCGAGGTAGAACGGCTGGTCGAACAGGACCGTGAGCGGGGGTGCCGCGGCGAGAAGCGCGAAGGCGATGGCCCCGGCAAGGGTGCGGGGGTCGCGGCTCGCACGTCGCAGGCGCACGCGCGCGGGATCGGGACCCGGCCGGTCCATCAGCGGACCCGGGGGGGGAACAGCCCCTGCGGCCGGAAGTAGAGGATGGCGGCCATCAGAATGTAGATGAGCATCGCCGACACCGCGGGGGCCGCGGTCTCCGCCGCTTGGGTTGAGAGCACGAGCTTCATCGCCCCGTCGAGGAACGAGCGCCCCAGGGTGTCGATGAGCCCGACGACGAGGGCGGCGATGAAGGCGCCGCGGACCGAGCCGATCCCGCCGATGATGATGACCACGAAGGCGACGATGAGGATCTCGTTGCCCATCCCGATGCTCGCCTCGGTGATCGGGGCGATCAGCAGCCCGGCAAGGCCCGCGAGCGCTGCCCCGGCCCCGAAGACGAGGGTGAAGAGGGCCTGGATGTTGACCCCGAGCGCGTTCACGAGCCGGGGGTTCGAGGCCCCGGCGCGAACCAGCATCCCGGTCCGGGTCCGCGCGATGACGAGCCACATGGCGAGGGCGACGCCGAGTCCGCCCGCGATGATGAGGAGGCGGTAGACCGGGAAGATCACGCCCCCGGGAAGGAGCACCTGGCCGTTGAGGCTCTGCGGCAGGGGGAAGCTCAGGCCCTCCGGACCCCATACCAGGTGGACCAGGGTGTCGAACACGAGGATGAGTCCGAAGGTGGCGAGCACCTGATCGAGGTGGTCGCGCTGGTAGAGGTGGCGGATGACGAGAAGCTCGACCACCACCCCGATGGCGAAGGTGGCGGGGAGGGCAGCCAGGACCCCGAGCAGGAACGAGCCCGTGGCGAGGGTCACTGTCGCGCACACGAAGGCTCCCGCCATGTAGAGCGAGCCGTGCGCGAGGTTCACGCAGTCCATGATCCCGAACACCAGGGTGAGCCCCGCCGCGAGCAGGAAGAGCAGCACCCCGAGCTGGAGCCCGTTCAGGAACTGGGTCGCGACCAGGGTGGCGTCCATCGGATCTAGGGGATCAGGGGATCAGGGGGGACCAGCGGGGGCCAATGGGACCAGGGGGATCGGGGGGGATCGGGGGGGGTCGAGGGGGCTCGGGGGGATCGGGGACCGGCCGGAGCCGGCGCGGGTACTGCGGCACGGACGCGGGAGCCGGGGCGCCCCCGGCGGGGCGCTCCCCGGCCGCGGACCTTGTATGGAACATCATATGGAACATCCGATAGCCCATTGACTCGCGGTTGTGCTCCGCCGGCCCGGGGGCAGGCCCCTTCCTCCGCGGCCGATACCACCCGCTGCGGAAGGGACCTGCCCTCGGGCCGGCTACCGCTGCCCGTGCCCCACGTCCGCTCGCTGGGCTTCATGCGCGGCGTATCATGGAGGTCATTGTTTTCCGGCTCTTTTCTTTTTTCCGTGAACGGCGCATCGAGTGACGAACCAGTCCCTGGACGGTCCCGATGCGGCCGAGGCCCGACGAGTCTGGCTTGGGCGGTCATCGGCAGATAGGGCAGATAGATTGCAAGGAATTGAACTGATATGAATTATTCATATTCGAAATCCAACGATGGAGATGTGGGGCACGGGCAGGGCTACCGCGCGGAGCTCCCCGGGCCGAGGGGGACGCTGGTCGTGGCCCGGCCGGTGCCGGCACCCCGCCTTTCCGCAGCGGGTGGTACCGGCCGCGGAGGAAAGGCGGGGGCGAGGCACCGGCGGACGGGCCGCACCCTGGCCTGGTACGGCCCGCGCGACGGTGTTCCCTGTGCGACAGCCGGGGGGACGAAGGCCCCATGGGGTGCGGCAGTTCTCATTTTGGAGCCTGACTTCACCCCGAGCCGCAAGCCGTCTTCTCCTTGCGACTCGATCCGGGGCGAATCGACGGTCGTGCCGGCCCCGCAGCGGGACCCGACGAGCAAAATGAGAACTGCTGCATGGGGTGCCTACATCGTGCACTCGCTCGCGTAGCTGTCCTGGTGCGCGGTGTACACCGTCTCCACGATCCGGGTGGTCCAGTTCCCGTCCTCGTCCTCCACGACCTTGCGAAGGTAGAAGTTCTGGATCGGGAGGTGGTTGTTGCCGTAGGTGTACGGGCCGCGGACGGAGGGGTAGTCGGCGGCGGCCATGGCGGCGCGCAGCCCGTCCACGTCCTCGAGGTTGGCGTTCACCGCCTCGACCGCGCTCTTGATGAAGAAGACCGTGTCGTAGGACTGCGCCGCGTAGAACGACGGATAGCGCCCGTGCTTCTCGCGGAACGCGGACACGAACCGGTGGTTCTGGGGGACGTCGAGGTCGGGGGCCCAGAACTGGGTCATGAGGGAGCCGAGCACGCCCTTGAGCCCCGCCTTCTGGAGGAGCGGCAGGGAGATGGAATCGACCGTGAAAACGGTGTAGAGCGGGGTTTCGTCCACGAGCCCCGCCTGCTCGTACTGCTTGATGAAGGCCGGCCCGGCGCGGCCGGGATAGAAGACGAAGATCGCGTCCGCCCCCGATGCGCGCGCCTTGGCGAGCTCGGCGGAGAAGTCGAGTTGCGCGTCCTTGCCCCACTTCGTCATGTCCTTTCCGACCACCTCGCCCGTGAAGGTGCGCTCGACCCCGGCCACCATGTTCTTTCCGGCCGCGTAGTTGGGGGCCATGATGTAGAGCTTGCTCACCTCGTTGCGGTTGAGGACCTCGCCCATGGCCATCGGGGTCTGGTCGTTCTGCCACGAGGTCGAGAAGAAGTTCTCGTGGCAAAGCTTGCCCGCGAGCTGGGAGGGTCCGGCGTTCGAGCTGATGAGGAACTTTCCGGCATCGAGGACCGATTTGCGGGATGCGAGCAGAACGTGGGACCAGATGAACCCGGCCACGAAATCGACGTCGTCGGACTTGACGAGCTTGTCCGCCTTCTGCTTGCCGATCTCGGGCCTGAAGCCGTCGTCCTCGTAGAGGATCTCCACGTCGAGTCCGGCCATCTTGCCGCCGATGTGCTCCACGGCGAGGTCGACCGCGTCCTTCATGTCGCGGCCGATCACCCCGGCCCCCGTGGTGAGGGTGGTCACGAAGCCGATCTTGACCTTGTCGGCCCCCTTGGCGGGGTGGACGGCAAGGGCGAGCAGGCAGGTGACGAGCCCGAGGGCGATCGCGAGTTTGTTGTGCATTTCGTTGTCCTCCTTCGGGGGCGCCCTTCGGCGCCTCCGCGTTTCCGGTTCGGCGAATGATAAGCGAAAGAGGGGAGGAGGAACGAAGCGGGGGTACCGCGCGCGGCGGGTCGGGTGGGCCGCGGGGGTAGTCGGGCGGCGCATGGCGGCGTTCCGCCGGCATGCCGCAGGTCGGGCTGGCCGAAGGCGCAACCCGACGACCCGTCGAACCCCGGGTGCCGGGCTACGCCGAGCGAATCCGACCTGCCCGAAGCCGGTCCGACCTGCCCGGAGCTCGAACCATGGGGTGAAGCGACCCCGGGGTACGAAGGCAGCGTTCCGCGAATCGAGCGAGATACCGGAGCCCGGGGATTGCGCGGCTGCCGTACCACGAAACCATCTCGGCGTCGATGAGGGCGATCGGGACCCGACCCCCGCCCGGGGCGGCACGCACGAGCGCGGCGTGCTCCGGCTTGAACGGATAGGGCTCGCTCGAGAGAAGGGCGAGATCGATGCCGGCGAGGAGGGCTTCCTCGAGCTCCACCTCCGGATAGCGGATGCCGGGATCGTGCGCGGCCGTCTCCCAGTTGACGAGGGCGAGGGTGCGCGAGATGTAGGTGTCGCGCGACACCGTCATCCACGGCTCCTTCCAGATGAGATACAGCACCCGGCGGGGGGGCAGCCGGCTCGCCGTCTCCGTGACCGCCGCGAGCGCTTCCGCGAACGCTCCCGCGAGGCGTCCCGCCGCCTCCTCCCGCCCGAAGATCGAGCCGAGGAGCCGGTACAGCCGAGGGTTGTCGGCGGGACCGAGGGGATGGGTGACGATGACGCGGGGGGGTGAACGACTCGATGGCCTCCACGTCGCTCCTCCGGTTCTCGTCCACGTTGACGATGACGTGGGACGGCTCGAGGCGGCGCAGGCGGTCGATCCGGACCGTCTTCGTGCCCCCGACCCGCGGTACGGCCTCGACCGCGGGCCGCGGATGGACGCAGAAGGTGGTGCGGCCGGCCACGAACGGGCCGAGCCCGAGGTCGAAGAGCAACTCCGTGATGCTCGGGACGAGGGAGACGATGCGAGGCTCCGGGCCGGCCCGGGGGTGCTCGCGTCCCGTGTAGTCGGTTCGCTCCGCCCTCACCTGCTCCGCCCCCCGCCGCGCCGCGCCCCGGCTCCCTCCCTCCTTGCGAAGACCCGGGGGGTCGGGCCGGGGAGGGAAGAAGGGGTTCTCCGCGAGTTCAGGGAGTTGCCGCTCCGTCCCGTTTCCGGTCCCGCTCCGGGGCCGCCCATCGCGGCGGGCGCTTCTCGAGAAACGCGCCGATCCCCTCCTGCGCGTCGTCGGCCATCATGCCGCACGCCATCACGCCCCCCGCGTACCGGTGGGCTTCGGTCAGACCCTGCTCGATCTGGCGGTAGAACATGCGCTTGCCGCTCGCTACGGCCGCGGCCGGCTTGGCCCGGATCGCATCGCAGAGCTCGGCAACGGCCGCGTCCAGCGCCTCGGGCGGGGCCACCCGGTTCACGAGGCCGCGCGCCCGCGCCGTCTCCGCGTCGATGAACTCGCCGGTGAAGAGCATCTCGAACGCCTGCTTGCGCGGCACGTTGCGGCTGAGCGGGACGCTCGGGGTGGAGCAGAAGAGGCCGTGGTCGATGCCGTTGACCGCGATGCGGGCCTCGGTGCTCGCCACCGCGAGGTCGCAGATCGCGAGGAGCTGGCAGCCGGCCGCGGTCGCGAGCCCGTTCACGCGCGCGACGACCGGCTGGGGGAGGCCGACGATGCTCAGCATCATGCGGGAGCACCGCTCGAACAGGGCTTCCTGGAACGCCTGGTCCCGGTGAGTGTGCATCTCCTTGAGGTCGTGTCCCGCGCAGAACGCGCGCCCCGCCCCGGTCAGGACCACGACGCGCACCGAGGGGTCCGCCGCGATCCGGTCGAGCGCGGCCTGGAGGGCGTCGATCATCGACCCGGACAGGGGGTTGAGGCGGTTCGGGCGGTTGAGGGTGAGGGTAGCCACGCCGCCGCCGGCGGTCTCCATGAGCTCCGGTTCCGTGTCTTTCATCGTTCCTCCTCGTCCGGTGCCGGCCGCCGATCGCGCGCCGGACCGGCTCGACGGTAACCGCGCGACGGTCGGCATGTCCAACCCGAGCCGCGGCGGGCCAAGGCTGATTCGTTCATTCGAAGGTGGCCAACGAGTTCAAAGAGTCGCGTCCACTGACGAGTTGGTGACCCGACGTCGGCGGCGACCGAAGGATCAGGCGTCGAATCAAGACGATACGCTCACCTGTAACCATAAAGGAAAGCCGGGGGCGAATTTGCCCTGTGCGGCGGGCGGGACCATTTCCCGTCGTGACCGAGGGCTGGCCGCGAATGCGGCTCGGTCCCCGGCGCGAATCGAGGGCCGCTTCATGAGGCCCGAACCGACCCGCGGACCACGAATCGCGCTCCCCGACGGCCTGCCGAACCGGCCCGGTTCACCCGTCGCCGGACAGGAAAACGAGCCCTGCGGCGGCGGGGCGGGGCGCGTCCCGGCGACGAAAGAAAAGTCCTTTCCAATCCGGAGATGAGCCTGAAAGGGGGCACGGGGGGAGGTTCGGGACCCCCCCCAGTGGAGCCTTCAGGCGGCGGTTGCATGGGCGTTGTGGGGCGACGAACTCGTCGCGCGCCCTGCGGTCCAGGGGTTGGACCTCCACCGGCTCGGGGCCGTCAAGGAACGAGCGGACCTGGTCGGGAGTCCGCACTCGGTGGGTCCGAGCATCACGATCATCTCCTGATGATGCCCCGCTTCACACCCCGTCAGGCTCACCTCACGTTGGATCAGGCGCCCCCCTTCAGGCTCATGTGTCATTGGACAAGGCCAAGAAGCGCGCGTCGAGGCTCGGGAGGTGTAACATTCTTCTCTGTCCGTTCAGCGGCCGGGCGAGGATGAGGTCGGGACGAAAAACCGTCAAGTACCACCTGCGAAAGGGCGACGGACGGGACTACCGCGGGATCGCGCCCACGGGCATTGGCGATCGCCCGGATGAGAGGGAACGGGAACGGCAACAACGCGAAAGGGGTAAACCTGCCGAAGGGTATCGGTAGCCGGCGCCGCCGGCTGTCGGCCGTGTCGCGGAGTCGGCAGACCCGTTCAGCACCATGGCGGGACACAGCAAGTGGGCCAACATCCAGCACCGCAAGGGCGCCCAGGACGCCAAGCGGGGCAAGCTGTTCTCGCGCCTCATCCGGGAGGTCTCGATCTCGGCCCGGCTCGGCGGGCCGAGCCCTGAAGGCAATTCGCGGCTGCGCCAGGCGATCGACAAGGCGCTCGCCGGCAACGTTCCCAAGGACACCATCGAGCGGGCCGTCCGGCGGGCGAGCGGTGACGCCGACCTCGGGAGTCTCGAGGAGGTCCGCTACGAAGGCTTCGGCCCCGGCGGGGCGGCGGTCATCGCCGACTGCGTGACCGACAACCGCAACCGGACGGTGGCCGAAGTCCGGCGCGCGTTCTCGAAGTGCGGCGGCAACCTCGGCTCCGGCGGCTCGGTCGGCTACCTGTTCAATCGGGTGGGCCAGCTCGGCTACCCGGCCGACGTGGACGAGGACGCGCTGATGGAAGCCGCGATCGAGGCCGGCGCCGAAGACGTGGTGGCCAGCGAGGACGGATCGTTGGAAGTCGTGACGTCTCCCGATGACTACGAGGCGGTGCGCGATGCGTTGCGCGGGGCGGGTCTCGAACCCGAGGAGGCGGGGGTCACCCTCCGCGCGGTCTCCAGCGTCTCGCTGGACCTCGCGGAATCGACTCGCATGGTGCGGCTCATCGAGGTCCTCGAGGAGCTGGACGACGTTCAGCAGGTCTATTCCAATGCCGCCATCTCTCTCGACACGCTCGCCCGCATCGGCGAGGCCGAGGCCTAGCCCGGAAATCTCACCCACTTTCTGCTGCGGACACCGATCCATGCGCTGTGACGAGCCGTACTCCCTCAAGCCGCTTCGACAGCGCGAACGCGCTAGTGTCGGCTACGCCTTCAGCAGCGCGCACGCGCTCTTTCAGTCCGTGCGGCCCGCCACAGCACATGTCTCGGCGCCCTCGCGACGAAAGTGGGTGAGATTTCCGGGCTAGCCGGGTCCGGCGGCGTCCGGGCGGGGTTCGTCGGGTCGCGGGGCGCCGGGTTGAGGGGCACGCGGATTCTCGGGATCGACCCGGGCTCCAGAGTCACCGGCTATGGCGTGATCGAAGCCGTTCCGGCCGGAAGCCGGCACGTCGCGAGCGGCTGCATCCGGGTCGCGGGCGACGACATGGTCGAGCGGCTGCGCCGGATCGTCGAAGGCCTCCGGGAGGTCACGGAGCGGCACGCACCGAGCGAACTCGCGATAGAACGGGTCTTCGTCAGCCGCAACGCGGAGTCGGCCCTCAAGCTCGGGCAGGCGCGGGGCGCCGCCCTGGTGGCGGTCCCCGGCATCCCCGTCTTCGAGTATGCGGCGACCAAGGTCAAACAGGCGACGACGGGGAGCGGGAAGGCGTCCAAGAGCCAGATCCAGCACATGGTCCGCGTGCTCCTCTCGCTCCCCGAGACGCCCCGGACCGACGAGGCGGACGCGCTCGCGGTCGCCCTCTGCCACGCCCACACCCGGGGCACGCTCGCGCGCCTGCGGCCGGGCCTGCACCGGTGATCGGGCGCCTGGAAGGGGTGCTGCGGGAACGCCGGCCGCCCTGGCTGCTCGTCGACGTGGGCGGGGTGGGGTACGAGCTGGAGGCGCCGATGACCACGTTCTACTCCCTGCCTCCGGCGGGCGAGCCGATCGTGCTGCACACCCACCTCGCGGTGCGCGACGACGTTCCCTGCCTCTACGGATTCGCCCGCCGGGTGGAGCGGGACACGTTCCGCCGGTTGCTGCGGGTGAGCGGGGTCGGCGGGAAGGTCGCTCTCGCCCTTCTCTCCGGCCTCGACGCCGACGGCCTCGCCCGCTGCGTGCGCACCGGGGACGCGGCGGCCCTCGCCCGGGTTCCCGGCATTGGAAAGAAGACGGCGGAACGGCTCCTCTTCGAGCTGCGGGATCGTCTTCCCGGCGCCGGCGCCGGCGGCGAGGCGGCCGACGTACCGGAGGAGCCGCTCGCCGAGGCCGCCGCCGCCCTCGCCGCCCTCGGATTCTCGGCGAGCGAGGCGCAGCGCCGGGTGTCGGCGGTGGACGCGGCGGGCCTCGACAGCGAAGCGATCGTCCGCGCGGCCCTGCGGTCGGTGGTGTCGTGACGTTCCGGCCCCGTTCCCTCGCTGCGTCCCGGGACGGTCCGCCGGGAACGCGGGAGCGTCTCCCTCGTGCCGCCTGAACCCGAACCGGCCGGTCCCGGCGAACCCGAGCGTCGATGCTCGCGGGCCGGGTCGGAATGAACGACCGCATCATCGCGCCGGAGGCGGAAGCCGGCGAGGAGCTGATCGAGCGGCGCATCCGACCCCGGCGGCTGGACGAATACATCGGCCAGCCTTCGGTCCGCGAGCAGCTCGGCCTGTTCATCGAGGCGGCGCGCGCGCGCGGGGACGCCCTCGACCACGTACTGATCTTCGGCCCGCCCGGCCTCGGCAAGACCACCCTCGCCCACGTCGTCGCCCACGAGATGGGCGTGGGCCTTCGCCAGTCGTCGGGCCCGGTGATCGAGCGCGGCGGCGATCTTGCCGCCCTCCTCACCAACCTGGAGCCCCGGGACGTCCTGTTCATCGACGAGATCCATCGCCTGAACCCCGCCGTCGAGGAGATCCTGTACCCGGCGATGGAGGACGGCCAGATCGACATCATGATCGGAGAGGGGCCCGCCGCCCGGTCCCTCAAGCTGGACCTCTCGCCGTTCACCCTGGTCGGCGCGACCACCCGGGCGGGGCTGCTCACCTCCCCGCTCCGCGATCGCTTCGGGATTGTCCATCGCCTGGAGTTCTACCGTCCGGAAGAGCTTGCCGCCATCGTCGCGCGCTCGGCCGGGATCCTCGGACTGCCGATCGACGCCGGGGGGGCCGAGGAGCTCGCGCGCCGCTCCCGGGGCACACCCCGGGTCGCGAACCGCCTGCTGCGTCGGGTTCGGGACTATGCGCAGGTGCGGTCCGACGGCCGGATCGTCGCGGAAGTGGCTTCCCGGGCGCTCGATATGCTCGAGGTGGACGCGACCGGGCTCGACGTGATGGACCGAAAGCTGCTCCGGTCCCTCATCGAGAAGTTCGATGGAGGGCCGGTAGGGGTCGAGAATCTCGCCGCCACGCTGAGCGAGGAACGGGGGACCATCGAAGAGGTGGTCGAGCCGTACCTCATTCAGCAGGGATACCTCATGCGCACCCCCCGCGGGCGCGTCGCGACCGGTGCCGCCTGGCGGCATTTCGGCCTGGCCGCCCCCGCGACCCCGGACCTGTTCGGCACGGAGCGGGCGGCAGCGGCGGCCGATCCCCGCTCGGACTGACCTGCTTCGGCCCCTCCCGCTCTCACCCCGGTCCTGCCCCGGTCCTGCCCCGCTCTCACCCCGGCCCTGCCCGGCCCACGGGCGGCCCCGTGCCCACGTTGTTCCGGCCCGCCGCGCGCCGGAGGCGGGCCCCGGCGGGAACGCACCGGTCGTTTCCGGCCCCCCGAGGTCGGTCCCCCCCGAGTGTTACAATGGCGTGCCTGCACAGGACGGGGCGGGTGCGGGAACGGTCGGTCACGAGAAGGACGGTCGGGCGCTCGTGATCGGGGCAATCGTGCGGATGGCGCGGGTCGCTGTCGCCAAGGGGTGGTGGGACGGGTTGCTCGACCCCCTCCTTCTCGGTTCGCGGCCGGATTCCCAGGGTCCGCGAGCGGGTGCGGGCGGTACG
Organism: Gammaproteobacteria bacterium; assembly: GCA_965214795.1. Lineage (GTDB taxonomy): Bacteria > Pseudomonadota > Gammaproteobacteria > HK1 > HK1 > JAJDXW01. Next base: position 1,703,642 of record OZ243976.1, read on the forward strand.
AGGTAGCGGTTTTTCGGGATGGGGCTCGATCTCTCTCTCGTGCGGCTCGTGCTCGGCGCGAGCATCGTCGTCCAACTCGTGATGCTCCTCCTCCTCGTCACCTCCGTGGTGTCGTGGGCGCTCATCTTCCGCAAGCGCAGCGTGATCGCCCATGCGCGGCGCGATGCGGCCGACTTCGAGAGCCGTTTCTGGTCCGGGACCGATCTCGTGTCGATGTACAACAGCATCAACAACACGGGTGACGGTCCGGGCGGCATGGGAAGCATCTTTCGCGCCGGATTCCGCGAGTACGCCCGCCTCCGGCGTACCGGGATCGATCAGCGGGACGTGATCTACGGCTCCGAGCGCGCGATGCGGGTCGCGATGCGCCACGAGGTCGACGATCTCGAGAGTCACCTGTCGTTCCTCGCAACCGTCGGTTCCACGAGTCCCTACGTCGGCCTGTTCGGGACCGTCTGGGGCATCATGAATTCGTTCCAGGCCCTCGGCAACGTGGGGCAGGCGACGCTTGCGATGGTGGCGCCGGGGATCGCGGAAGCCCTGATCGCGACCGCCATGGGCCTCTTCGCGGCAATTCCGGCCGTGATTGCCTACAATCGCTATCTGAACGACGTGGAGTCGCTGTCCAGTCGCTTCAGCACGTTCGTGGAAGAGTTTTCCACCATACTCCAGCGCCAGCGGGTAGGCTGAGTCCGAGCGGCGGGAGTTGTGATGACGGCTCCGGATTCGCGCAAACGGCCGATGTCCGAGATCAACGTCGTGCCCTATATCGACGTGATGCTCGTGTTGCTGGTGATCTTCATGATCACCGCACCCCTGCTCACCCAGGGAGTGAAGATCGATCTTCCCGACGCGCCGGCCGATGTCGTCGAGGCGACCGAGGCCGAACCGCTCATCGTCAGCGTGGATTCGGCCGGGCGCTACTACATCAACTTCGGCGGGGACGAGATGGAGCCGGTCGACGAGGCGACCCTGCTCAACCGCGCCGCGGCGCTCCTGCGGCACCGGCCCGGGATCCAGGTCCTCGTCAAGGGCGACCAGTCGGTCGAGTACGGGGCGGTGGTGGTCGCAATGGCGATCCTCCAGGAGGCGGGAGCCCCGTCGGTCGGGCTGTTGACGGAGCGACCCGGTCCCGCCGGTTGAGAGACGGCCGTGCGCGAACTTGTCGACCAGGCCGGCCCCTACGTACTCGCGGTCCTCGTCCATGCCGCTGCCGCCGGGGTGCTCGTGCTTTCGGTCCAGTGGCCGGGGCTGAAGCAGTCCGCGCCCGAGGTGGTCGATTCGGTCGAGGCGACGGTGGTGGACGAGGAACGGGTGCGGCTCGAGATCGAGCGCATCCGGGATCGCGAGACGGCGAAGCGTCGCGCGGAGGAGGAGCGGGCCGAGGTCGCCCGGGAGCAACGCGAGCACGAGGAGCGCCGGCGGCAGGAAGCCGAGACGGCCCGCCTCGCCGAGGAGGGCCGCCGGGAGGAGGCGAGAATCGCGCGTCTCGCCGAGGAGGAGCGCCGCCGGGAAGCCGAGACGGCCCGCCTCGCCGAGGAGGAGCGTCGCCGGGAGGCCGAGACGGCCCGCCTCGCCGAGGAGGGCCGCCGCAAGGAGGCGGAAGCCGCGCGCGTGGCGGAGGAGCGCCGCCGCATGGAGGCGAGAATCGCGCGTCTCGCCGAGGAGGAAAGCCGCCGGGAAGCCGAGACGGCCCGCCTCGCCGAGGAGGGCCGCCGCAAGGAGGCCGAGGCCGCGCGGGCGGCGGAGGAACGGCGCCGGAAGGAAGCCGAGGCCGCGGCGCAACGGGCCGAGGAGCAGCGTCGCCAGGAGGTGGAGAAGGCGCGCCGCCGCCGCGAGATCGAGATGGCCCGCCGGCAGGCCGAGGCGGAGCGCCGGGCGCAGCAGGCGGAAGCCGACCGTCGGCGGCGGGAGGATGAGCGAGCCCGTCGTGAGCTCCTGGCCCGCGAGGAGCAGCGGCTGGAGCAGGAGCGAAAGGCCATTTTCGCGAAGGCGCTCGAGGAGTATATTGGCGCCATCGAGTCGAGCGTGGCCAGGAACTGGCGTCGTCCCACCGGTGTTCCGCCCGGACTGAAGTGCACCGTCAACGTGGTTCAGGCCCCCAACGGAAAGGTCCTTCGCGTGGAGATCGCCCAGAGCAGCGGCAACATCGCGTTCGACCGCTCCGTCGAGCAGGCGGTCCTGGCTGCGTCGCCCCTGCCGCGGCCGAGACAGAAAGCCGTGTTCGACCGCGAAATCGTCTTCCGGTTCAATCCCAGGAGCTGATTGGTGCAAAGGCTACCGCGTTGGCTGCTCTTCTTCGTCGCGCTCTTCGCGGGGACGGCCGCTCCGGCTTGGGCCGCGCTTCAGATCGAGATCACCCGGGGCCTCGAGAGCGCGACCCCCATCGCGGTGGCGCGGTTCGGGTGGCGTGGTTCGGGAGCGGCTTCACCGGAGCCGGTTTCAGCGATCATCGCCGCCAACCTCGAGCGAAGCGGCCGCTTCGCACCGCTCGGAGATCTGCCCCGGCACCCGCTGCGCAGGGAGGACGTCCGATGGTCGGACTGGCGGCGCCTCCGGGTCGGCAGCCTCGTCATCGGCTCGATCCGCGAGGTGGTGCGGGACGGGGCGCGGGAATACGAGGTCGAGTACCGTCTCTTCGACACCTTTACCACCGCTCAGCTCGCCAGCCGGCGCTATCCCCGGGTGCGTCCCGACCGGTTGCGGTGGGCCGCTCACCTCATCAGCGACGAGATCCACTACGCGCTGACCGGAGAGGACGGAGCGTTCGCGACCCGCATCGCGTACGTGACGGAGACCGGGGGGCGGGAGGGGGAGGTCGTGTACGCGCTGAACGTCGCCGACAGTGACGGAGGCAATCCGGTCGTCCTCCGCACCTCCCCCGATCCCGTCATGTCGCCGTCGTGGTCCCCGGACGGGCGGTCGCTCGCATACGTGTCCTTCGAGGGAGGGAGTGCCCGGATCATGATGCAGGAACTTGCGACCGGCGTGCGCCGGGTGGTCACCGCCTTCCCGGGAATCAACGGGGCGCCGGCGTTTTCGCCGGACGGCAGACGGCTCGCGCTCACCCTCTCGCACGAAGGCAGCCCCGACATCTACGTGATGAATCTCGAATCGCGCGAATTGCGCCGTCTGACCAGCGGTCCGGACATCGACACCGAGCCGGCGTGGTCCCCGGACGGGCGAAGCATCGTATTCACCTCCGACCGGAGCGGCGGCCGGGCGCAGCTCTTCCGGATCCCCGCATCGGGCGCCGGCACACCCGAACGCCTCACGTTCGCCGGCCGATACAACTCGCGGGCGGCGTTCTCTCCGGACGGGTCCCGGCTCGCGTTCGTGCATGCGTCCGGCGGCGAATACCGCATCGCGGTCATGGAGGTTGGAGACGATAGCGTGGAGGTGATCACCAATGGAAGGCTCGACGAGTCTCCCACGTTCGCTCCCAACGGACGGATGATCCTCTACGCGACCACCGAACGCGACCGGTCCGCGCTCGCGGCGGTGTCCATCGACGGCCGCTTTCGCCAGCGCCTGTCGATCGACGAGGCGGGCGTCCGGGATCCGGCCTGGTCGCCAAGGCTGTCCCGACGCTGACCCCGGCGGGCCGATCGGGGGCGAGGCGCCGGCGGGTTCCAGGCAACCCGAATCGGAGATGAAGATGCAAAACGGCAAGGCGATCCTCGGTGTTGCGGCACTCGCGTTGATGGTCGGCTGCGCCGCTCCGCGCGCGCCGGTGAGCGCCCCCCCCGAAGTGGAGGATCGCCCCGTGCCGGGCGCCGAGTCCACCGAGGGGGCGACGGGGTCCGAAACGGGGCGGGAGGGCACTACCGGCACGCTCGCGGATGCCGGGGGCATCGAAGGGAGTCCCCTTGTCGACGCCGAGGGCTCGGAGCTCACGCTGGTGATCTACTTCGACTTCGACTCGAGCGAGGTGCACCCCGATGACCGGGTGGTAGTGGAAGCGAACGCGCAGTATCTCGCTGGAGACGCCGGCCTCGAGGTGGTGCTCGAGGGGCACGGGGACGAGCGCGGCTCGCGGGAGTACAACGTGGCGCTGGGAGAGCGGCGGGCGAACGGGGTGCGCGACATGCTGCGGTTGCTCGGGGTGGCGGATCACCAGATCCGGACCGTGAGCTTTGGCGAAGAACGCCCGGCCGTGCTCGGCCACGAAGAAGATTCGTGGTCTCGAAACCGGCGCGTCGAGTTCGTCTATGCATCGCGCTGATGCACCCCTGATGCACTCCGGGGAGCGGCAGAGCCTCCAGGCGGGCGAGCTGAACGTTCCGGCTCCGGGAATCCGCCCCGCTCGGGCGGGCTCGCTCCTCGTCGCGTTCGCTCTTGCCCTCGTCTGGGCGCCGATCGCCAGTGCCCAGACGCGGGCCGCCGCGCCCGCCGCCGCGAGCCCATCCGTTCTCGCCACCGACTCTCCCGTGCGGCAGCTCGAGGCGCGCATCGAGGAGCTCGAGCGCCACCTCGGCACCCGCGCGCTCCTGGATCTCGTGGCCCGGGTGGGCCGCCTCGAGAACGAGATCAAGATATTGCGCGATCGCGCGGAAGTCGATGCGCACTCTCTCGACGCGCTTCGGGGCCGGCAGCAGGATCTGTATGCGGAGCTCGACCGGCTTGCCCAGCGCCTGGCGCGGCCCGCCGCCCCGGCGGTTGCCGGGGACCAGCCGGATGAGATGGAGACGTCCGGTCCGCCGGCCGGGCCCGGAGCCGACGCGCCCGTCGCGGCCGCCGGCTCTCCGGGTCCACGGGAGCCGGGAGAGAGCGGCGACCCTGCGCGGGAGCGCGTTTCTCCCGGCGCGGCGGGGTCGGGAGGCGAGGTTTCCGAGGCCACTCCGGAGTCCGAGAGCCCGCCGAAGTACGACCCGGTGGAGGAGCAGGAACGCTACCAGCTCGCCTTCGACCTGCTCTCCGAGGGAAGGTTCGAGCGGGCCGCGAGCGCGTTCACGGAGTTCCTGGCCGCTTTCCCCGAGAGCCGTTACCGGGACACCGCGAGGTTCTGGAAGGGGGAGTGCCTCTACGCGCTCCGAAGGTTCGAGCCCGCCCTGCGGGAGTTCCGGTCGCTGATCGAGGACCATCCCGACAGCACGAGGGTCCCGGGCGCAAGGCTCAAGATCGGGTCCATCCTGCAAGAGCTTGGACGTTCCGGGGAGGCGGCGGAAGCGCTGAGGGCGCTCGTCGAGTCCGCTCCGGACACCTCCGAGGCGAAGCTCGCCCGCGACCGCCTCGAGCGCCTCCAGTAACCCTCCCGGGCCGTCTCACGCCGGCCCGACCGAAGAGCCGCACTACGCTTCGCTCACTCGAACCACCCGGGCCTGCTCGCGGGACCGGGGTGCGAAATCGCCTCGCGCCGCTCCCGGACCCCCCGCCGCCGCTCCTGTAGCCCGAAAAAATCACCGACTTCCTGCTGCGGCCGCCCATCCGCTCGCGGTAGCGGGCCGTACTCCCGCAAGCCGCTTCGACCGCGCGCGCGAGTGTCGGCTCATAGGCTGGTCTTTCCGGGGCAAAGACACGGCGCTCGGTCGGGGGCCGGAACCGGGCCGAGTCTGGCCTCCCGGGGAGCACTTCGGGCCGGTTCCGGACCACGGCGCAGCGCCCCTCGGATCCTTCCGGGCACCGTTTCCCTCAAAGACCAGCCTATGAGTGTCGGCTACGCCTCGGCAGCGCACGCGCTCTTTCGGTCCGGGCGGCCCGTTCCTCCATGAGATCGGGGGAGATCGTGGGGCATCCTGGCCCCCTCGCGACGAAAGTCGGTGATTTTTCGGGGCAACCGCCTGACCGCCACGGCCGCGCCGACTGGCGGACCCTCCCCGAACGTCCCCGCGCCCGCCGGCCATGGGGAAACGCGCCTCGGAACCCGGATGCGGGCGCGGCCGCGGGCCCTACGGGGCCGGCGGGGGATTCGACTTCAGCCCTCCGGATGCGCGGTGGTGATCGGTCGCCTTCTCCTTGTAGCGCTTGATCTGACGGTCGAGCTTGTCGGCGAGGGCATCGATGGCCGCGTACATCTCCGCCTCCACCGCGTCGGCAAAGAGCTCCCGGCCGGTCACGTGAACGGTGGCCTCCGCCCGGTGACCCTCCCGTTCCACCGAGAGCACGACGTGGACGTTGGTCACGTGATCGAAGTGGCGTTCGAGCCGCTCGAGCTTGGTACGGGCGTACGACTCGAGTGCTTCGGTGACCTCCAGGCGGCGGCCGGTGACGTTCAATTGCATCGAAGGTATCCTCCCGGAATTACCACAATCAGGCGCTGGCGTCGAGGTTGAAGGCGCTGGCGCGGCGCCTCTCGTTCGAGGGCGGGATTCCCATCGATTCCCGGTACTTCGCGACCGTCCGGCGGGCGACGCGGAACCCGGCCTGCTCGAGATCGGAGGCCAGGCGCCGGTCGCTCCGCGGCCGGCCGGGCTCTTCCCTCTCGATGATCTTCCGAAGCCGGGCCTGGACCGCGGCGGCGGAGGCGCCGCCACCGTCCGCGGTCGAGACCTGGTTGGAGAAGAAGTACTTGAGCTCGAACACCCCGCGCGGGGTTTGCAAGTACTTCTGGCTGGTCACCCGGGATACCGTCGATTCGTGCAGGTCGAGCTCGAAGGCGATATCGCGCCGCACCAGCGGCTGCATCCCTTCCTCGCCGTGCTCGAGGAACTCCGATTGGCGGTGAACGATCGTCCGTGCGACCCGAAGGACCGTCTCGGCGCGGTTCGCGAGGCTTCTGACGAGCCATCGCGCTTCGGCCAGGTGCTGCCTGAGGGAAAGGTTCTCGGCCCCCCGATCGTCTCGCCCGACGAGCTGCGCGTAGACGGGGTTGATGCGAAGCTCGGGGAGCGCGCCCGCGTTCCACTCGACCCGCCATTCACCGCCGCCGGCACGAAACACGCGGAGGTCGGGCGTCACGTATTCGGTTGGCCGCCCCGGGTACCCGGCGCCCGGCCGCGGGTTCAGGGTCCGCAACCGGGACAGGGCACCGTCCAGCTCTTCGCGGGTCGTCCGGAGCCGGCGCGCCAGGCCCGCGAGGTCGTGCCGGGCGACCTCCTCGAGATGATTCCGGGCGATGCGCGTGGCGAGGTCCCGGTGCGGCACGCCGGGGGGGCTCTCCTCGATCTGGCGCAGCAGGCATTCCGAGAGCGAGCGAGCGGCGACGCCGGGCGGCTCGAAGCGCTGCACGCGCTGCAGGACGGCTTCGGCCTCCTCCGCGGTGGCCGGGAGGCCCAGGTGCCGGAGTGCCCCGAGCAGCTCGTCCATCGAACATTCCAGGTATCCGCGTTCGTCGATGGCGTCGATGATGGCCGTCGCGATGAGGTAGTCCTCGTCGGAGAAGCGTGCGTGGTCGAGTTGCCGGAACAACTGATCGCGGAGGGACTCCTCGGGCTCGGGGAGCGAGTCCGCACCCCCTCCCCGGTCCTCCCGGACGGGCCCGTCTCCCCATTCCTCGCCCCATTCCTCACCCGGAAGCTCATCGTCCATCTCGAGCATGTAGTTCGACTCGAGGATCTGCCGCAGCTCTCCCCGGAGCTCGAGCGTCGAGAGCTGCAGCAGACGAATCGCCTGGCGCATCCGGGGCGTCATCGCGAGCTGCGGTCCGAGCTTGAGCTTCAGGGTCTGCTTCATCGGGGTCGTCGCGGGCGGTCCGGACGGTGGCGGGTGCGGCTCGGTATCCTTCTCTACAGGATGAAGTCCTGGCCCAGATAGACGTCGCGGACGGTGGGATCGTCGGCAATGTCGTCCGGCGAACCGTGGCAAATGATCCGTCCCTCGTTGACGATGTATCCGCGGTCGCAGATCCCGAGCGTTTCCCGAACGTTGTGGTCGGTCACGAGCACTCCGATCCCTTTCTCGCTCAGTTGGCGAATGAGTCCGTGGATCTCGGAGACCGAGATGGGGTCGACACCCGCGAACGGTTCGTCCAGCAGCATGAAGCGCGGATTCGCGGCAAGCGCCCGGGCGATCTCGACGCGGCGCCGTTCTCCACCGGAGAGGTTCTCGCCGCGTGCGTCGCGCAGGTGCTCGAGACCGAACGCCTGCATGAGCTGCACGGCCCATTCTCCGCGCAGGTCCGCGTCGAGGTCGCGGCGCAGCTCGAGGACGGCCAGAAGGTTCCGCTCCACCGTGAGCTTCCGGAATACGGAGGGTTCCTGGGGAAGATAGCCGAGCCCGAGGCGCGCGCGCACGTGCATCGGGCGGGCGGTCAGGTCGACGTCATCGAGATGAATGGTTCCGTCGTCGGCCGGGATGAGGCCCACGAGCATGTGGAAGCTCGTGGATTTCCCGGCCCCGTTGGGGCCGAGGAAACCCACCACCTCGCCGCTTCGGACCATGAGGCTCACGTCTTCGACGACCGTGCGGGAGCCGTAGCGCTTCGCGAGCCCCCGGGCGGTGAGCGAGCTCACTCCCCGCCGCCCCGTTGCAGGGTGATGGTGACGCGGCGCCCGTCGTCATCGGTTTGCGCTCCCGCCCCCTGGATGCTGCCGGTGACCGAGTCGTAGTCGATGCGCTCGGCCTTCATCCGGAACTCGCCCTGCCCGATCCAGGCACTACCGGCAAAGAGCATGGCGCCGTCCTCCACCCGGTACTCGATGCGGGTGGCCTCGCCCTCCTGAATCGGCCCGGTATCCAGCCGCTGCTCGAAACGGGCCGGCCCGCCTTCCGCGACGAGGGTGGCGAGGTCGTAGCTCTCGTCGAAGTGCATGGTGACCAGATCGCCAGTGATGCGAAGGCTTCCCTGGACGAGGACCACGTCGCCGCGGTAGGTGGCGACGTGCGTCTCATCGTCCAGGCTCGCCGAGTTGGCGTCGATTCGCACCGGCTGTTCCCGGTCGGTCGAAAGTGCGCCGGCCCCGGTCGGACACGCGGCGAGGGCAAACAACAGCGGCAGGTGACGGGTGCTCATGGCGGGCTGCCTGGTAGCCGGGGCCGCAGGACGCTGCTGGCGTCGCTCAGAAACTCGATTCGTCCTTCCTCGAGCCAGATCTTCACGCCCGTACCCCGGGCTTCGAAAGAGGCCCCGCGAACCGTCGCGGGCTTGTCGGACTCTCCAGAGTTGTCCCTCGCCGTGAGCCACAGGTCGCGACCGTCGATCTCGAGGGGCTCGACCGCGTCGCGCCGCCCCTGTACCCGTCCGGGAAGATAAATGTTTTCACCGTCGGGCGAAACCTCGCCGCTCTCGGCCTCGAAGTGCCACCTCGGCCCGACCGTGGGGAACACGGTCAGGCGGGGACGGACGAGCAGCGATTTCGCCCCCGGAGTCAGGCGCCGCAGCTCGTCGGCCCGCATCCGCCGGGAGATGCGTCCCGACGGGTCCGTCGTCAACGAGTCGACCTGCTCGATCACCAGGTGCGGGGGCTGTCCGGGGGAAGGAGCGGAGTGCGGGGAGTGGAGCGGCAGGGGGAACACGAACCATCCGAGGGCGAGGAGAACGACGCAGACGGTTGCCAGCACCTCCGACGCGAGGGACTCGCGCCTGGTCCGGGAACGGACGTCCCTCTCTTGCGCCGGGAGCGTATCCGCCAACGTCACTCCGCCCGGCGGTTGGCCGACAGCCAGCCGTCGACGAGCCGCACACTCTCGTCCACGGCCTCCGACCGCATGCCCTTCTGGGCCGCGATCGTCTGCACCAGATGGTCGGCACGCTCGATGCGGGGAGCGCCGGAGAGCAGGGCCCGGGCCGCGGACGAGGGCCGGATGAGCCCCCTCGCCGCATTGGCGTACTTCTCGAAGGGGACCTGGTCGTCCGCGGATGCACCGATCGCCCGGCATACCGAGTTCACCCAGTCGTACACCGAACGGGACAGGTCGAGGTCCCGGTGGACCGCGTCCCGAATCGCGCGCATGTCCTCCTCCTGCACGCAGCGGTAGTTCCCGGCCAGCAGCATGCTCCACTTCGCGAGGGGGACGAACACCGAATCGTGCACCTTGAGCTTGACCGGCAACTCCACCGCCCCGCGGCCGTCATCGTATCGAACGGCCTCGATATCGGCCTCGAGGTTGCGAAGAATGGCGGTGGGCTGGTCCGATTCGAATCGGGCGGCCCGAAAGTTCGTCGGCAGGCTGACCTGAAGGACGTTCGTCCCTTCTTCGGGTGGACGGAACGCCTGTGCGTCCGGGCTGCAAAGGGTCATGTTCACCGGGTCGAACGAGTCCCACACGGAAGGGTCGGTGTAGCAGGCGCGAAGAGGCTCGAGGTCGAGCCCCGGGACCCGCGCGAGGTAGGGGAGCGGCGGCATGTTCATGATGGACATGCACGGGACGGCGGATCGGGCCACCGCATCCAGGAGCTCACGCACCCCCGGCGCACCGTACTGGGGCTCCTGCATCGCGAGGGCGACCAGGTCGAACGCGGCAGGGTCCACGGCTCCGGTCGTGGCTCCCGACAGGCGGCCGGAGAGCTTCCGCGAATCGACCTCCACGAGGCCGTTGCGGCTCTTCACCGGCAATCGCACCCGCTGGCCTTCCCGGTTGATGAGCTCGGCCTCCTCGGGCAGGCAGACCAGCGTCGCGGAGTGCCCCGCGGCGCAGAGCTTGATGCCGAGCAACGCCCCGTAGGAGGCACCCATGATCATGACGTTGTACATGCCCTTCTCCGTTCGGTCTCCGGTGCGGCGCACGTTCCCGCTCCCACGATCAGTTTAGCCCGAAAAATCACCGACTTTCGTCGCGAGGAGGCCAGGATGCCCCACGGTCTCCCCACGGTCTCCCCACGATCTCCCCACGATCTCATGGAAGAACGGGCCGCACGGACCGAAAGAGCGCGTGCGCGCGGCCGAGGCGTAGTCGACACTCACAGGCTGGTCTTCAAGGGGAAACGGTGCCCGGAAGGACCCGAGGGGCGCTGCGCCGTGGTCCGGAACCGGCCCGAAGTGCTCCCCGGGAGGCCGAACTCGGCCCGGTTCCGGCCTCCGACCGAGCGCCGTGTCTTTGCCCCGGTGCACGGCGTCCCTTGAATACCAGCCTATGAGTCGACACCAGCTTGACACTGGCGCGTGCGCGCGGTCGAAGCGGCTTGCGGGAGAACGGCCCGTTGCCGCGGGCGGATGGGCGGCCGCCGCGGGGAGTCGGTGATTTTTCCGGGCCAGCCCGGATGGCTACCCTCTCTCGCCCCGCCGCCGCGATGGCGCCCGCCCGTGCCGCAGCGCCGGCGCGGAACGCGGGTTAGAGTACTCCCGCTCGCAACAGATCGTGCAGGTGCAGGACCCCGATTTGCCGGTGCTCTCCGTCGACCACCACCAACGCGGTGATCTTCCGTCTCTCGAGGACGTTCAGACACTCGGCGGCAAGGGTGTCCGGCGACACGGTTACCCCGCTCGGCGTCATGACGCGCCGGATCGGCGTGTCGTGAAGGTCGATTCCGTCGTCGAGGGCCCTTCGCAGGTCCCCGTCCGTGAACACCCCGAGCAGACGGCCGTCGGGGTCCACGATGGAGGTCATGCCGAGGCTCTTCGCGGTCATCTCCACCAGGGCGTCGCTCGTCAGCGTATCCGGCCCCACCATGGGCATGCTGCTCCCGGCGTGCATGAGGTCCTTCACCCGGAGCAGCAGGCGGCGTCCGAGCCGCCCGCCGGGATGGGAACGTGCGAAGTCCTCCGTCCCGAAGTCCCGGGCTTCGAGGAGCGCGATCGCGATCGCATCGCCCATGGCGAGCGCCGCGGTGGTGCTGGCCGTGGGAGCGAGCCCGAGCGGACAGGCTTCCTTCGCGACGCTCACGTCGATGTTCACGTCCGCGTCGCGCGCCAGGCGCGACGCGGGATTGCCGGTCAGGGCGATGAGCGGCACCCCGATCCGCTTGATGTGGGGCACGATGGTCAGGATCTCGGCCGTCTCGCCGGAATTCGAGAACGCGACGACCGTGTCCTCGCGCGTGACCATGCCGAGATCGCCGTGGCTCGCCTCGCCGGGGTGAACGAAGAACGCCGGGGTTCCCGCGCTCGCGAGCGTCGACGCCACCTTGTGTCCCACGTGTCCGGACTTGCCCATTCCGGTCACGATGACGCGGCCCGAGCGTTCGAGGATGATCTCGCAGGCGCGGACGAAGTCGTCGTCTATCCGGGGCAGCAGTCCCCGGAGGGCGTCGATTTCGGTGCGGATGACATCGGTTCCGAGCCGGACGAGGGTGCTCTTGCTCATGGCGTGGGAAGGGATCCAGGCGGTCGGCCGCGCGTCGTATTGGAAATGATCGACCGGGGCGGTGCAACGGCGGCCGGGGCGGTCCGACCGTGGGGGTCGGTCCCTGGCGCGGGCCGATGAGCCGCGACCGGGACGCTTCGCTTCGCGACTGGCTCGAGGCGGCAGCCGGGGTTCGAGGACGCCTCGAACCGCTCGCCGGCGATGCGAGCTTTCGCCGCTACCTGCGGCTCCGGACCGATCGCGGGTCGTTCGTGGTGATGGACGCCCTCCCGGACCGGGAGGACTCGCGGCCGTTCGTGCACGTGGCCGGCCTGCTGCGGGGGGCCGGTGTGAACGTGCCGGAGGTTCACGCCGCGGACCTCGAGCGGGGGTTCCTGCTGCTCGGCGACCTCGGCTCGGTGTCCTATCTGGATCGGCTCGACGCGGCCAGGGCCCCCGCCCTCTACCGGGATGCCCTCGCGGCCCTGGTCCGGATGCAGAGCAGGGTTCCGGCGGACGAGGTGCCGCCGTACGACGAGGCGCGGCTGTCCGCGGAGCTCGAACTGTTTCCGGAATGGTTTCTGGGGGCTCACCTCGGCCACCCTCCGACCGAGGCGGAGAGGCGGGTGCTGGATGAAGCGTTCGCCCTTCTCGTCGATGCCGCGCTCGCTCAGCCCCGGGTCTTCGTCCACCGCGACTATCATTCCCGGAACCTGATGGTACACACCCGCAATCCCGGGGTCCTCGACTTCCAGGATGCGGTGGCCGGTCCGCTGACCTACGATCCGGTGAGCCTGTTCCGGGATGCGTACATCTCGTGGCCCGCGGCGCGGGTGTACGAGTGGCTGGACGAGTACACCGGCCTCGCGGTGGAGGCCGGGTTGCTCTGCGCGGACGCGCCGGTGGATGCCGTCCGGGCCCGCGTGCGGCGCGACTTCGACCTCATGGGTGTCCAGCGGCACATCAAGGTGGCCGGCATATTCGCCCGCTTGTGGCATCGCGACCGCAAGGCCGCCTATCTCGGCGATATTCCCCTCGTCCTCCGCTACCTGCTCGACGTGGCCGCCAGGTATCCGGAGCTCGAGCCGCTGATCGGCCTGTTCGAGGCCCGCGATCTCGCCCGCTACTCCGGAGCGAATCCTTGCGGGCGATGATCCTCGCGGCGGGGCGCGGCGAGCGCATGCGTCCGCTCTCGGACACGGTGCCGAAGCCGCTGCTGGAGGTGGCGGGGAAGCCGCTTGTCGTGCACGCGGTCGAGAGGCTCGTGGAAGCGGGCTTCGTGGAGCTGGTCGTCAATCTCGGCTGGCGGGGCCGGCAGATCCGCGAATGCCTGGCCGACGGTTCGCGCTTCGGGGCTTCCATTTCGTATTCCGACGAGGGGGACCGTCCGATCGGGACCGGGGCGGGCGTCGTTCGAGCGCTCCCCCTGCTCGACCCCGCGCCGTTCGTCGTGACGAGCGCCGACCTCCGGACCGACTTTCCGTTCCGGCGTCTGCGCCGGACGGCGGTCCGCGAGGTCCATCTCGTGCTCGTCCCCAACCCGGACCACAATCCCGGAGGAGATTTCGCCCTGAAGGACGGTTCGCTCCTCCCGTCCGGTCCGTGCCGGCTGACGTATTCCGGGATCGGCCTCTTCTCGCCGGCCGCGTTCCGGCCCGTGATCGCCGGCGCCGCCGCGCTCGCCCCCTACCTCGACCGCGCGTGCGAACGCGGGACGGCCACCGGCGAGGTGCATCACGGGTTGTGCGACAACGTGGGAACCCCGGCCCAGCTCGCCGCCGCCCGCGATCGGGCTATCCGGACTTCGGAGCCGGGGCGCCGGGATCCGGGTCCGGGTTCGTGACCGAGACCCGGTCGCGGTTGGAGTCCACCGTGGCGGCACCGATCCCGCGCACCTGCACGAGGTCGTCGATCGAGGCGAACGGCCCGTTCTCGTCGCGGTAGGCGACGATTGCCTTCGCTTTCTTGATGCCGACTCCGGTCATCGCCGCCGCGAGCTCCTCCGCGTTGGCGGTGTTGATGTCGATGAGGCCGCCGGCCGCCACGGGAATGCTTGCGAGCAGGCAGGCGAGCAGCATGCCGGGGAGCGCGAGACGCCGGAGGGCCCGGGCGAAGGTTCGGCGGTGATGGACGGGGATGGTCATGTTTCTCTCCTGGTTCCGGATTCCGGTTCGCCGACTGGCGGCGCGGCGCGCCCCCTTCGCGGCGGTGTCTCGCATCCTTGAGCGGACGCCGCAGAGAGGCTATTCGGGCAAGCCCCGGGCCGCCATCGTTCGCCGTAGGCTCTCGTCTCGACTTGCGTAGGAAATCCGCCCGGGATCCGCCCGGGATCCGCCCGGGATCCGCCCGGGATCCGCCCGCGGTTCGGCCCGATCCGGGGCCGAGGCCGAGGCAATGGTCGCCGGGCGGTCCGATCGGATAAAGTCGCGGTCCGATGACCACGCCGGAGCCGTTCTGGACTCGCAAGCCGCTGGAGGCGATGACGGCCGAGGAGTGGGAGTCCCTTTGCGATGGATGCGGGCGTTGCTGCCTGAACAAGCTCTGGGACCCGGAGACCCGGCGGGTGCGGACCACCGCCGTGGCCTGCCGCCTCCTCGACCGCGGCACCTGCCGTTGCCGCGACTATGCCAACCGGGTCGAGCGGGTGCCCGAGTGCGTCGTGCTCTCGCCCGCGGAGGTCGACGACCACGGCCTCCTGCCCCGGAGCTGCGCCTACCGCCGGCTCGCCGAGGGCCGGCCTCTCGCCGCCTGGCATCCGTTGGTCTCGGGCAGGCGGGAGAGCGTTCACGAGGCCGGGGTGTCGGTCCGGGGAAAGGTCATCAGCGAGGAGTGGGTGCATCCCGACGATCTGGAAGAGCACATCGTGGACTGGTTCGACTGATCGAACCCCCCGTTCGAACCCCCCGTTCGAACGAGGACGTTCCGAATGGTTCAGGGCCATCGTCGGCCTGCCGTTGCTCGCGCCCTCGCTCGCCGATCGAGCGGGAGCTCTCCGGGTCGGTCGGCTTCGACAAGGAAGTCGGCGACCCCCGGGACCGGAGCGGATTCAGCTTCTCCGACATCGCGGCGAACCGCGCGGGGGCGCGCTTCGGGGCCCTCGCGGCCGCTTCGGTCGAGCCTGCCCGGCGGGTGCAGGTCGGGAGGGAGCAGGCTGCGTCGGATACCGATATCATGCCGGGGGTCGGTGACCTCCCCGATCACCGCCCCGAGCGGGAGCCGGGGCGGCGGTTCGGGGGGCCGGGGAACGTAGCCTGCGAGCGGGTTCCGGAAGGGATCGAGGCCCGAGTCGCAGACCTCCCGCCATGCCGGGTATCGAGATGAAGCGACTGACTCGCGTCCTTGCCATTGCCGCCCTCGTCGTGTGGACGGTTCCCTCGCAGGGCCAGGACCTCGGAAGGTTCCAGGACTGGCGCGCCCACCACTTTATCGAGGAGGGCAAGCGGGTCTGCGCGATGTGGACGCAGCCGGAGAAGGCCGAGGGCAAGTACACGCGCCGGGGCGAGATATTCGCGCTGGTGAGTCACCGGCCGGCCGAGGAGCGGTTCGGCATCGTCTCGTTCGAGATGGGTTATCCGTTTGCCTCCGGCAAGGAACTGGCGGTTTCCGTCGATGGCGGCCGCCCCATCCGCCTTCCCACCAGCGGAAGCCTTGCCTGGCACGATTCGCGAGAGATCAACCGCCGTCTCGTCAAAGAGATGCAGGAGGGGCTCGAGATGGTGGCGACCGGGCGCTCGCAGCGCGGGACGAAGACCGTCGACACCTACTCGCTTCGGGGATTCACGAAGGCCTACAAGGCTATCTCGGACGCCTGCCCCGCACCCTGATCCATCCTGATCCCGGGCCGAGTGGCGGTTCCCGTGCGCCGCCTACCGGGGCCGGCCGTTCCCGCCCGGCAGGAATCCGAGCCAGTCGACGGCCGGGTCGCCGAACGCGAGGAAGTACGGGTTCAGGAACGATTCGCGGGTGTTGTAGCGAAGCGGCTCGAGTGCGACATCGGTCACCCGCCCCCCGGCCTGTTCCACCACGCACTGCGCGGCGGCGGTATCCCATTCGCAGGTGGGGCCGAACCGCGGGTAGACGTCGATCCCGCCTTCGGCCAGGAGACAGAACTTGAGCGAGCTGCCGATCGAGATCCGCTCCGACGGGCCGAGGTTGCGGATGAATGCCTCGGTCCGCCGGTCGGCGTGGGAACGGCTCGCCGCGACCCGCCAGGGCCGAGGGGCCGGCGCGCGCGCGCGGAGCACGGACCCGCCGTGCGCATCGTGGCGGCGGGCGCCGAGACCGCGGGCGGCCGCGTAGGAGACTCCCGTCACCGGCACCGCGACCACCCCCAGCACCGGCTCGTGGCGGTCGATGAGCGCGATGTTGACGGTGAACTCGCCATTGCGCTTGACGAAGTCCTTCGTTCCGTCGAGGGGGTCCACCAGCCAGTATCGGGACCAGCCGGATCGCGTGGCGAAGTCGATGTCGGCCGACTCCTCCGAGAGCACCGGGAGGGTGGGAGAGAGCGCGCGCAACCCCTCCACGATGGTCCGGTGCGAGGCGAGATCCGCCTCCGTGAGCGGCGATTCGTCCGCCTTGCGCCGCACGTCGAACGGAGAGCGGTAGACGTGGAGGACCCGGTCCGCGGCGGCGGCCGCGATCTGCCGCACCTCGTCGAGCAGCCGGGGATCGATCTCGGGAATCATGCCGTTCCCGTGCGCTCGAATCGAAGGTCGCGGATGTCGGAACCCCGGATGAGGCCGCGTTCCTCGAAGCGCGTGGGGGGGCGTCCGGTCGGGCCGGACCAGAATGCGCCGGGACCGGCAAGGTTCTCGAGCCGCGGGGAGGCCTCGAGGACGGACAGCATGTGGAGGGCGTAGTCCTCGTCGTCGGTGGCGGCCAGGATACGGCCCCCGGGCCGGAGGCGCGACGCGGCGAGCGCGGCGAACCCCGGTTCCACGAGGCGGCGCTTGTGGTGGCGCGCCTTCGGCCAGGGGTCCGGGAAATAGATCCGGACCTCATCCAGCGAGGAGCCGCGAAAGCGGTGCCGGAGCGCCTCGCGAGCATCGCCGAAGAGGACCCGGATGTTCTCGATCCCCTGCTCGTGGACCCGGGCCAGAAGGTATCCGATCCCGGGGGCGTAGACCTCGATCCCGACGTAGTTCCGTTCCGGCTGCGCGGTCGCCGCCTCGAGAAGCACATCCCCCCTCCCGAACCCGACCTCGACCACCAGCGGCGCCCGGCGGCCGAACACCGTGGCGGGCTCGATCGGAGGGCCTTGCGCCTGCGGCACCCGTGGCGCGGGGGCCGGTCCAAGGCCGAAGCGCGGCCAGTGACGATCGATGGCCCGCTTCTGCCCCGCCGTCATCCGGCCCGCCCGCAGCACCCAGGAACGGTTCCCGGCCTGCACGTTTCACCGACTCTCGCCGCGCGGGGGGCACGATGCCGCGGCGGTGGGGGGCGCCGACCGAAAGAGCGCGTGCGCGCGGCTGAAGGCGAGCCGGAGACGGACGACGCGCCAAGGGCGCTTCCTCCCGGCGAGCGGGCGGCCGGGGATGGCCGCCCGATCCGCCCACGAGGCGGGGACCGCGTGGCGCCGTGGGCCGCCGGCCCCGGCGCGTCCGCGCCGCCGAAGCGGCTCGGGAGCGTGCGGTGGCTCGCCGGATCGGCATCCGCGCGAGGCAGTCGGTGCATACCGCATTGCTTTTCCTTGCCGCTTGAGGACCCACCCGTTCCCCTACCGAGTGCGGCGGGGGAACGGTGCCATCAGTGTTCGGAGTCATCGGCGGCGGGCGGCTCGCGTTCGTCGCGCCATCCGAAGATCAGCCGCCACGCGGTCCACAGAACGATCAGGATGGTGCCGGCGAGAATCACCTCGCCGAAGGTCATCGTGGCCTCCCTATCCGGTCACTCGGTTCTGCCCGCAGGCGCTGGGCGGGGGCGTGCGTTCAGGCGATCGCCCCCTCCACCGGCGAGGAAGCGCTCGCGAAGCGGCGGCGCGGCATGCGGCCGGCCCGGAACGCCTCCCGGCCCGCCACGACCGCGTGCTTCATGGCCGAGGCCATGAGCACCGGCTCGCGGGCCGCCGCGATCGCGGTGTTCATGAGCACTCCGTCGCACCCGAGCTCCATCGCGACGGCGGCATCCGAAGCGGTTCCGACGCCCGCGTCGACCACGATGGGAACCTTTGCATCTTCCAGGATGGTGAGGATGTTCCAGGGGTTGCAGATGCCGAGACCGGAGCCGATGGGGGCCGCGAGAGGCATCACGCTCACGCACCCGGCCTCCTCCAGCCGCCGGGCCATGACCGGATCGTCGTTGGTGTACACCATGACCTCGAATCCGTCGGCCACGAGCCGTTCGGCCGCGGTCAGGGTCTCGGTGACGTTCGGGAGCAGGGTCCTGTCCTCGGCGAGCACCTCGAGCTTGACGAGGCCGGCCCCGTCGAGGAGCTCGCGGGCGAGCCGGCAGGTGCGCACGGCGGTGGCGGCGTCGTAGCAGCCGGCCGTGTTCGGAAGGATGGTGTACCGGTCGGGCGGAAGGTAGTCCAGCAGGTTCGGCTCGTCGGGGTTCTGCCCGATGTTCGTGCGGCGGAGCGCGACGGTGACGATCTCCGCCCCGCTCGCCTCGATCGCGGCCCGCGTCTCATCGAGGCTTTCGTACTTGCCGGTGCCGACGAGGAGGCGCGACGCGAAGCGCCGGCCGGCGACGATGAACGGGTCTGCCGCCGAGTCGGATGGATTCATTGTGTCGAGCTCTCGAGGGTGTTCCGGGCCGCCTTCGTCAGCCGCCCCCCACGGCATGGACGATCTCCACGCGATCGCCCTCCCCGAGCACGTGGTCCGGGTATTCGCTGCGCGGGATCACTTCTTCGTTGATCTCCACCGCCATGCGCCTTTCACCGAGGTCCAGGCTCGCGACGAGGCCTGCCAGCGTGGTGCCGGGTTCGAGGAGCCGGGTCTGGCCGTTGAGAACGATCTGCACGGGTGCGATCTTATCCGGTTCCGAGCGGCCGGGGGGCCTCCGGGCGTTTCCGCAGGGCGTTTTTTGTCGTGACCGAGTACTGGCCGCGGATCGGTCGCCCGCGCGATCGAGGGCGGCGACCGGAGGCCCGAACCGACTCGCGGACGACGAGATGCGTTCCCGCATGACTTGCCGAACAGGCCCGGTTCACCCGTCGCCGGACGACGAACGAGCCCCGCGCGTTTCCGGTGCAGCAGCAATTCTCATTTTGGCGCCTGACTTCACCCCGAGCCGCAAGCCGTCTTCTCCTTGCGACTCGATCCGGGGCGGATCGGGGGGCGGATCGGGGGGCGGATCGACGGTCGTGCCGGTCCTGCCGCGGGACCCGACGAGCAAAATGAGAATTGCTGCCGGCGCGGGTGCAGGCTTTCATTCTTCCGGCCGCGGAGTAGAATGGGGGCCGAGGCGGGTGTAGTTCAATGGTAGAACATCAGCTTCCCAAGCTGAATACGAGGGTTCGATTCCCTTCACCCGCTCCACCTCAGCTCTCCCCGGGCACGATTCGCGCGTCGATGCCCTGGGCGGTGGCCACCCGGGCCCTCGCCGCTTCGGCCGCCTCGCGGCCCCGGAACGGGCCGAGCATCACCCGGTGCCAGGTCCCTTCGGCCGTGTCCCTCGTCTGGATCCTGGACTCGAACCCGCCGAGGGCGAGCGATGCGCGCAGCCGGTCGGCCTGCCTCCTCTCCCGGAACGAGCCCACCTGAACGCGATATTCGCGGGCGGCCGGGGTCGGGGTCGCCGGTTCGGAGGGGCTTCGTCCACCCGCCGTGGTCGAGGGGCGGGGCGCCGTCCGCTCGGCCGGCCGAGGGGCTCCGCCGGGGGGGGCCGGATCGTCGATCCGGACCTCGGTCTTCGGCAGGAGCCGGTAGAAGTCGAAGTGCGTCCTTGACGGCTCGAACCGGCCGGGGGCGCCGGCGCTGGCGTCCGCGTCGTCCGAACCGTCGAGCCACTCCGGGAGTCCCGCGTGGTAGACCTGCACCCCGGCCGCAACCGCGAGCCCGAGGACGAGCCCGCGGAAAAAGCCCCCTTTCCTCTGTGAAGAACGAACCGGCCGGTGCTTTCTCGCCATATCCGCTCGCTCTACATGGTCGCCGGCGCGCGGACTCCGAGCAGGCCGAGCCCGTCCGCGATCACCCGACGGGTCGCTTCCACCAGGGTCAGCCGGGCGCTCTTCAGGTCCGCTTCGCCGGAAAGAATGGTATGCGCGTTGTAGAAGCTGTGGAATGCGGTCGCGAGCTCCCGGAGGAAGTGAGCGAGCTGGTGGGGCTCGCAGGCGCACGCGGCGGACTCGATGACTTCGGGGTACCGGGACAGCGTCTTCAGCAGGTCGAGCTCGCGGCGTTCGGTCAGGCGCTCGACGTGCCCGAAGTCGAGCCCGTTCTCCTCTCCGGCCTCTTCCCGCGCGCGTCTCAGCACGCTCGCGATGCGGGCGTGCGCGTACTGCACGTAGTACACCGGATTCTCGTTGGAGCGTGACTTCGCAAGCTCGAGATCGAAGTCGAGGTGCTGATCGCTCTTGCGCAGGACGTAGAAGAAGCGGGCCGCATCCGCGCCGACCTCGGCGACGAGATCGCGCAGGGTCACGAACTCGCCGGACCGGGTGGACATGGCGACCCGCTCCTCGCCGCGCCACAGGCTCGCGAGCTGTACGATCACCACGTCGAACGCGTCCGCGTCGAGTCCCAGGGCCCGGACGGCCCCCTTCACCCGCGCGATGTAACCGTGGTGGTCGGCGCCCCAGACGTCGATGACCCGGTCGAACCCTCGCTCGAACTTGTCGAGGTGGTAGGCGACGTCGGAGGCGAAGTAGGTGCTTTGTCCGTTGGCTCGGACCAGCACCCGGTCCTTCTCGTCGCCGTGGGCTGCCGCACTGAACCACAGCGCCCCGTCCCGTTCGTAGGCCTCGCCGCGCTCGCGCAGGAGGTCGAGCACGCGCCGGAGGGCCCCCGACGAGACGAGCTCGCGCTCGGAGAACCAGCGGTCGAACACCACCCCGAAACGGGCGAGGTCGTCGCGGATCCCGCCCAGGATGCCGGCGAGGACGGCGTCGGCGACAAGCGTGTAGTCGCGCTCCCCGAGGGCGGTGCGGGCCGCGGCGATGAGCGCGTCGAGAAGGACGTCGTCGTCCTCGGCGGGCGGGACCCCGGAGAGGTCGCTTCCGAAGCGGGCGCCGTGGTCCCGGGCGAGCGCCCCGGCGATTTCCCGGATGTACCCGCCCCGGTAGCCCCCGCCGGGGAAGGCCGGGCGGTTCGGCCAGTCGATCGCCTCCAGGTAGCGCAGCCAGACGCTCAAGGCCAGGATGTCCATCTGGCGGCCCGCATCGTTGACGTAGTACTCGCGTTCGACCTCCCAGCCCACCGCTTCCAGCAGGTTGGCCACCGCCGCCCCGCAGGCCGCTCCGCGGCCGTGTCCGACGTGGAGCGGCCCGGTGGGGTTGACCGACACGAACTCCACCTGCACCCGTTTGCCCGCGAAGCGCCGCGATCGGCCCCATGAGGCATCCGGATCGACGATCTCGGCCGCGATGCGTTGAAAGGCCCCTTCGGTCAGCGTGAAGTTGATGAAGCCGGGGCCGGCCACGGCCGTCGACTTCACGTCGCTCGCCGGGGGGAGGGCGGCGACGATGCGGGTGGCGAGGTCACGCGGATTCCGGCGCACGGCGCGGGCCAACCCGAGGGCGACGGGGCAGGCGAAGTCGCCGTGCCGGGGGTCGCGGGTGCGCTCGATCACCACCGGGGGCACCGACTCGACCTCGAGCTCTCCGCGGGCGCGAAGGGCGCTGATGGCGCTTGCGACGAGCGCTTCGAGTCCGTGTTTCAAAGGTTCCTTCCGGCGTTCGGCAGGCCGGATTTCATTTTCGCATCTTTCTTCGAACCTGTATCGCGCCAGCAGCCTGCGCCGCAGAACGCTTCCGAAGGGTTCTGGTGGAGTGAGCTGGTCCGCTGGGCCCTCACCGTGTGACCGATCCCCCTCCAAGAGGAGCACCTGGAAGCCACGAGCACGAGACTGCCTTCTCCCGGAACCACGAAGGGAGTACCTTCACACCATGCTTACCCACCAGTTCATCACTCTCGTCGTTTCCATCCTCGGCGTCGGCGTCGGACTCACGATCGTCATGATGCGCGTCACCGCCCGACTTGACGCCGACCGGAGGGTCACGGACGTTCGTATCGAGAAATACCTCGCCGAGGCGGCCGCCGACCGCCGTGCCATGCAGGCGTCCACCGATGCGTTCCGGGTCGAAATGGGCACGTTCCGGACCGAGATGCAACGCCTCGCGGAGCGACGGGCCCGCGTCGAAGGCGCCGCCGCCGACTGAACGATCCTTCGCCCGTGGGGTCTGAACCGCGCCGGAAATCCGGAGACTGTTTCGTGTGAGTCACGCGGCCGGCGCCGTGTGTTCGGTTTGGCGTGAGTCACGCCGCTTGCGAACTCGGCCGAACAGCCGACCTTCGACGACACCGAGACGATCGCCGCCCATCGCGTTTCGTGCCCGCCCTGGGGGTCCAGGACCAACCGCACGACCCGTTCCCGAAGCTCCGGGGAGTATCTGTTTGCATGTTTCATGGCTCCAGTCTCTCAAGGTCGGGAGCCTCCGGGAAACCCGGTACGGTTCGGAATGAGAACTGCTGCCCGGCCGGTCTCATCCGAGATCGATGGGGTCGACGTCGAGCGACCAGCGAAACTCGCGCGGGGTCCGGACCCCGGCGAGCCGCTCGACCCAGGGCCGCAGGAACGCCTGGAGGTTCGTGCGCGAGGTCGACCGCAGCAGAAGCTGCGCCCGGTAGCGGCCGCCCTGCCGTTCCATGGGCGAGGGCACCGGACCCATCACCTCCACGCCGGGGCGAGGCAGTCCGGCGGCAAGCTCCCGCGCGGTCTCGAGGAACCCGGTGCTCGCCGCACGCGCCGCTCCCTCGGCGCGTAGCAGGACGAGACGGGCGAAGGGGGGCAGCCGGATCTCGTCCCGCTCCGCCAGGGCCTCGGCCGCGAAGGCGGCATAGCCCTCGCGGGCGAGGGCGGTGAGGAGGGGGTGGCGGGGACGGCGGGTCTGCACGATCACCTCCCCCGCGAGCGCGCCCCGCCCGGCGCGTCCCGCGACCTGGGTCACGAGCTGGGCCACCCGTTCCGGAGCGCGGAAGTCGGGGCTGAGGAGACCCGGGTCCGCGTCCACGACCCCGACCAGGGTCACCCGGGGGAAATCGTGTCCCTTCGCGAGCATCTGGGTCCCGACGAGGATGTCCGCCGATCCGTCGCGGGCCGCTCGCACCATCCGGTCGAGCTCCCCTCGCCGGCGCGTGGAGTCGCGATCCATGCGCAGCACCCGGGCGGACGGGAAACGCTCCGAGAGCGCCTCCGCGAGGCGCTGGGTGCCGCTCCCGACGGAGACGAGCTCGGGGGACCCGCACGTCCCACAGCGCGCGGGAACCCTCCGTTCGGCCCCGCAGTGATGGCAGCGAAGCCGTCGATCCGCGCGGTGCAGCACGAGCCGCGAGTCGCAGTGGTGGCACTCGATCGCCTCGCCGCAGTCATGGCAGAGCACCACCGGCGCGAACCCGCGGCGGTTGACGAAGAGGAGCGTCTGCTCTCCTCGCCGCAGCCGTTCCTCGATGGCTTCGATCAGTCGCTCGGAGAGGCCGGCCAGAAGGGGCCGGTGACGCACGTCGTGGAGCACGATCCCCGGCATCCGCGCCCCGCCGGCCCGCTCCGCGAGCCGCAGCCGCCGGCACCGGCCCGCCGTGCACCGGTGAATGGTCTCGAGGGAGGGGGTGGCGGAGCCGAGTACCACCGGGACGCCCTCGAGGGAGCCGCGCATGAGGGCGAGGTCGCGGGCGGAGTACCGGAATCCTTCCTGCTGCTTGTAGGACGGATCGTGCTCTTCGTCGACGACGATGAGGACCGGCCGGCCCAGAGGGGTGAAGACGGCCGAACGGGTCCCGATGACGACGCGGCTCGCCCCGGTGCGCGCCGCCTCCCAGCTCCGCAGCCGCTCGCCGTCCGGCATTCCCGAGTGGACCACGGATATCGGGGCGGGGAGGGCTTCGCGGAACCGGGCGACGAGCTGCGGGGTGAGCCCGATCTCGGGGACCAGGACGAGGGCCTGAGCGGCCCCGGACCGCAGGAGGCGGTCGATCGCGAGGAGGTAGACCTCGGTCTTGCCGCTCCCCGTCACCCCGTCGAGGAGAAAGGCACGGAAGGACCCGGCGGCCGATGCAATGGCGTCGACGGCCCGTGCCTGCGACTCGTTCGGAGCGGCGAGCTTCGGCTTGGTTCCGGTCGGGGGCGGAGAAATCGCGAGCGGCTCCACCCATCCCTTCCTCGCGAGCGCCCGCAGCGCCGGACGCCAGCTCGGGAGCGTGGAGAGTCGGGTCTCGGGGAGGCACGGTTCGCCACCCTGCCGGGCCGCCTCCTCGAGCGCGGCGACGACCGCCGCCTGCCGGGGGGCGCGGGGAAGGGCCGAGCTTGCGCCGGCTCTCCCGGTGAGACGCCACCCCCGGGCTGCGGCCTTCGCCCGGCGGGCCCGGCGAAGGCCGGCGGGGAGAGCGGTCCGCACCACCTCGCCGATCGGGTGGTGATAGTAGTCCGCGGCCCAGACCAGCAGGCGCAGCAGCGGCGCCGGGATCGACGGCTCGTCGTCGAGCCGCTCCGCGATCCGGCGAAGCCGCCCCGTGTCGATCTCCGGGTCGTCGGAAGCTCCGAGCACCACCCCGGTCCGCACCGAGCCGCCGAACGGAACCTTGACCCGCGTGCCGGGGGGGAACGCATCGGCGTCGGACTCGCCGGAGGGAGGCAGGTACTCGAACGAGCGGCGGAGCGGGCCCGGCACCGCGACTCGGAGCACCCGCGTCACCGGCGTTCAGAAGAGCTGCCGGGTCGTGCCGGCGGCCCGGTCGCGGTCCGTTGACGAGAGTCCCGTCCTCGCTCCGGGCGCGCCCCCTGCGGGGAGGGTCGGGAGACTCGCAGCCCGGAACGTCTCGAAGAGCGCGTCCGGGTCGGACGCCTCGGCGAGCCGTCCCGTATCGGGGTTGATCCGGACCTTGACCAGGCCCTCGGGGGGAGGGGGGATCCGTTCCGGTACGTCGGCCAGCGCCGTTCGCATGAACCGGATCCAGACGGGAAGGGCGGCGCGGCCACCGACCTCGTGGCGTCCGAGGGTCTCGTAGTCATCGAACCCGACCCAGGCGACGGCGACCAGGCCCGGCACGAAACCGCAGAACCACGCGTCACGCTGGTTGTTGGTCGTGCCGGTCTTGCCGGCGAGGTCGGCGCGCTCCAGCACGAGCGCCTTGCGGCCGGTGCCGTGGCGGATCACGTCGCGCAGGATGGAGTGGAGAATCCAGTTGTTCCCGGCCGGAACCACCCGGGGAGCCACGGAGGCCCCGCCCGTCCCCGACGTCCCCTCCGGGCATTCCCGGCACACCCGCGCCGGCGCCGCCGCGAGCACCGTCTCCTGGCGCCGGTCCTCGATCCGCTCGACGAACCAGGGGCGCACCGCGAACCCGCCGTTGGCGAGCACCGAATAGGCGGCGGCGGACTCGAGCGGGGTGATCTCGCCGCTGCCGAGGGCGAGGGTGAGGCTGCGCGGCAGACGCTCGCGCTCGAAGCCGAAGCGCTCGACGTAGTCGAGGGCGAAGTCCGTTCCGACCTCGCGCAGCAGGCGGATCGAGACGAGGTTGCGCGACTTGACGAGCGCTTCGCGCAGCCGGGTCGGCCCGAAGAACTTGCCGCTGTAGTTCTCGGGCCGCCACTCGGCTTCGAGGGCGGGGTCGTCGAACACCACCGGGGCGTCGTTGATCAGGCTCGCGGCGGTAAACCCCCGCGCCAGCGCCGAAGCGTAGATGAAGGGCTTGAAGCTGGACCCGGGCTGACGGCGGGCCTGGGTCCCGCGGTTGAACTTGCTGCGCCGGAAGTCGAACCCTCCGGCCATTGCGAGGATGGCCCCGTCCTCGGGGTCCATGGCGACGAGGGCGCCCTGCACCTTCGGGATCTGGGCGAGCTCCCACCGCTCCCCGGTCCGGAGCACCCGGATGCGGTCGCCCGGAGCGAGCACGTCCGATGCCCTTTTCGGCGCCGGCCCCCGGCGGTCGACGCTCACATAGGGCCGTGCCCACTCGATGCCTTCGAAGGGGAGGACCACCTCGCCCTCGCCGCGAACGTGCGCCGTCGCATCCTTCGCCCCGGTCCGGGTGACCAGGGCGGGCAGAAGCCCGCCGACGGACGGCACGTCCCGGAGCAGGGCCTCGATCCGGTTCGGATCCGGGGCGCCCTCGAACGGGAGCCGGTCCTCCGGCCCGCGGTAGCCATGGCGTCGGTCGTACTCGACGAGCGCCTCGCGCAGGGCACCCACCGCCGCCGTCTGGAGGCGGCTGTCGATGGTCGTATGGACGCGGTAGGAGCCGGTGTAGGCGGAAAGCCCAAGCTCCTTCTCGACCTCCCGACGGACCATCTCCGCGACGTACGAGGCCTCGGTCTCGGTCGCCGGGGCATGCCGGGAGGCGGTGATCGGGGCCCGGGCGGCGGCGCGGAAGCGCGCTTCGTCGAGGTAGCCGACCTCGAACAACCGGCGCAGCACATGGTTGCGGCGGGCGGCGGCCCGCTCCGGGTTCGTGATCGGGTTGAGCTCGGACGGCCGCTGGGGGAGCCCGGCGATCATCGCGAGCTGCGGCAGGTCGAGCTCGTCGAGCTTCTTGCCGTAGTACACGTCGGCGGCCGCGGCGACCCCGTAGGCGCGGTGGCCGAGGAAGATCTTGTTGAGGTAGAGCTCGAGGATCTCGTCCTTCGAGAGGTCGCGCTCGATCTTGAGGGCCAGCAGGATCTCGTTCAGCTTGCGGAAGTAGGTCTTCTCCCGGCCGAGGAAGAAGTTGCGCGCCACCTGCATGGTGATCGTGCTTCCCCCGGGACCCTTCTGCCGGGTCCGCACGAGATGGATCACGGCGCGGAGGATCCCCCGCCAGTCGACCCCCGGATGCCGCAGGAAGTGCTCGTCCTCGGTCGCCACGATCGCCATCCGGAGCGCTTCGGGAACCGCTTCGAGGGGGATCGGCCGGCGGCGCATCTCCCCGAACTCCGCGATCAGCCGCTCGTCGCGGGCGTACACCCGGAGGGGCACCTGGAGCGGCACGTCGCGCAACGACTCGGCGGACGGAAGCTGGGGAACGAAGTGGATCCGAACGACGAGGGCGGCGGCGAGGATGACGACGAGCCCCGTGGCGGCGACGAGAGAGAGGAGGAACAGAACGCGGCGCATCCGGCGGACCCCGCTGCCCGGGGGAGGGCATTATGGGGGAAATCCGCAATCTTCGCTGACCTCGGAGCCTGCGCCGCGGAACCCTTCGGAAGCAGCAATTCTCATTTTGCTCGGCGGGTCCCGCCGCAGGACCGGCACGACCGCCGATCTACCCCGGATCGAGTCGCCAAGAGAAGACGGCTTGCGGCTCAGGGTGAAGTCAGACGCCAAAATGAGAATTGCTGCTTCCGAAGGGTTCCGGTGGAAATTCCTCCCGGAAATATCGAAAAATGATGGATGGATCCGTTCATGTGTTTCAATCATCGCGCGATGGACGTTCCCTCGAACATCTTTCTGGTCGGCTTCATGGGGTCCGGCAAGTCCACCGTCGGGCAACGGCTCGCCGCCGAGCTCGGCAAGGATTTCTTCGACTGCGACCGGGTGCTCGAGGAGCGGACCGGAGTGGACATCCCGTACATCTTCGATCTCGAAGGCGAGGAGGGTTTCCGCCGCCGGGAGGCCGCGGTGTTGCGGGAGCTGGCCGCAAAGCGAGGCATCGTGCTCGCGACCGGAGGCGGCGCGGTCGGCGATCCCGACAACCGCCGGGCGCTCGCCTCGAACGGTTTCGTCGTCTACCTCCATGCGCCCGCGGAACTGCTGCATCAACGCACCTCGCGCGATCGCGGCCGGCCCATGCTGCATGCCGCCGACCCGCGGGCGCGCCTCGAAGAGCTGCTTGCGCGGAGGGAGCCCCTGTACCGGGAGGTCGCCGACCTCGTCGTCGCGACCGGGCGACGGGGTTCCCGCCGGGTCGTGCAGGAGATCGTCCAGGCGCTTTCGGAGCGCGGGTGGTGAGCCGCGTCCCTTCGGCTTCGGCGACCGCGGCCGGCGCTTCCGACCGTCCCTCCCCGCGAGCCGTCTCGCGCGCTCGCGGGGCCGTGCGGCGCCGTCCGTGACACCAGCAATTCTCATTTTGCTCGTCGGGTCCCGCGGCCGGACCGGCATGACCCTCGATCGGCCCCCCGATCTGCCCCCGATCGAGTCGCAGGGAACAGACGGCTTGCGGCTCGGGGTGAAGTCAGGCGCAAAATGAGAATTGCTGCCGTGACACCGTCCGCGGCGCACGTCCGGCGCCCGGACGATAGAATCGGGCGCATGCAGCCGCTCGTAGTGGACCTCGGCGACCGCGCCTACCCGATCCACATCGGGCCGGATCTCATCGGCCGGCCGGGCCACTACACGGCCCACCTCGACGGCCGCCAGATCCTCGTGGTCACCGATGAGGCGGTGGCCAGCCTCTATCTCGCTCCGTTGACCCGGGCGCTCGGGAATCGCGAGGTCGCCTCGGTGGTGTTGCCCGGCGGGGAGGCGAACAAGACGATCGATGCCGCCACGCGGATCCTCGACGAGCTGGTGGAGCGGAGATTCAACCGTAGCGCCGCCGTCATCGCCCTCGGAGGAGGGGTGATCGGGGACATCGCGGGCTTTGCGGCCGCGATCTACCAGCGGGGGATCCGCTGCATCCAGGTCCCCACGACCCTGCTCGCCCAGGTGGATTCCTCGGTGGGCGGCAAGACGGGGGTCAATCACCCGAAGGGCAAGAACCTCATCGGTGCGTTCCACCAGCCGGCGTGCGTGATCGCGGATACCGGCGCGCTTGCGACCCTCGGGGAGCGGGAGCTTCGCGCCGGGCTCGCGGAGGTCATCAAGTACGGCGTACTCTGGGACGAGGGGTTCTTCGACTGGATCGAAGGCCGCCTCGACGGGTTGCTCGCGCGCGACGAGGGGCTGCTCGCCCGGGCGGTGCGGCGCTCGTGCGAGATCAAGGCGGAGGTGGTGAGCCGGGACGAACGAGAGGCGGGGGTACGCGCGCGCCTCAATCTCGGCCACACCTTCGGGCACGCAATCGAGGCGGGGATGGCTTACGGTCATTGGCTGCACGGCGAGGCGGTAGCGGCCGGGATCGGCATGGCCGCCGACCTCGCGACCCGCATGGGGTGGCTCCCGGCGGCGGAGGCGGAGCGGGTGCGGAGGCTGATCCGGAGGGCCGGGCTCCCCGACCGCGGTCCGGCCGCCCTCGGCCCGGATACCTTCCTCGATCTCATGGCCCGGGACAAGAAGGCCCTCGACGGCGGGATCCGCCTCGTGCTGCCGCGGGCGATCGGCGACACCGTGCTCACCAGCGCATTCGACGCCCGTGCACTCGCCGAGACCCTCGAGGCGTGCCGCGCCGACATCGAACCCCCGTTCTTCGCCTGATCCCGGCCGTGATCCTCCCCGGCCATGCCGCGCCCGCCCGGGCGGACGCCGACCTGGCCCGCATGCCACACCGACCTGCTGCCGCTCCCACGGCCGCCGCCGTGCACGCCGGTCCGATTGCGTGGGAGGGCCGTCTGGCGGCCCGCGCCGCGTCGCGGCTGCCTGCCGCCTGCCGCGGTCCCTGCTTCACTTGCCGGCCGGGGAGAGGTTCCGAGTCGGCGGCGGCGGGGCGGAGCGCGGCAACGTGACCGGCCGCGGCGCCGCCAAGGCTTGGGCGGCGGGAGCCGCCCGCGGCTTCTGCGTCGGCACCGCCGATCTCGTACCGGGGGTGAGCGGAGCCACCGTCGCCATCGTGCTCGGGATCTACGAGCGGCTCGTGGCCGCGGTCCGAAGGTTCGACCTCGTGTTCGCCGGCCGGCTGGCGCGGCTGGACGTGCCGGGCGCGGCCCGGCACGTCGACATCGGGTTCCTGCTCCCTCTCGCGGCCGGCATTGCGGTCGCGGCCGTGTTCTTCACCCGGGTGGTGTCGATCGCCGGGTTGATGGAGACCCACCGCGTCGCGGTGCAGAGCTTCTTCTTCGGCCTCGTCGGGGGGGCGCTCGTGGTGCTTTTCGGCGAAGCGCGGCGCGGCCGTGCCCTGCGGTGGCCGGACGCCGCCACCGCGGCGGGCGGCCTCGCCGCCGGGTGCGGCCTCGCGATCGCGGTGCCCGCGTCGACGCCCGAGGCCGCGTGGTTCGTGTTCGTGGCCGGCGCGGTGGCCGCGGCCGCGATGATCCTGCCCGGGATCTCCGGGGCCTACGTGCTGGTGCTGCTCAAGAAGTACGCCTACGTGCTGGCCGCGCTCGGGCGGCTCGACTTCGCCGTCCTCGTGCCGTTCGGGCTCGGGGTGGCGGCCGGTCTCGCCCTGCTCAGCCGCGTCCTCGGCTGGCTCCTCGGCCGGTACCGCCGGCCGACTCTCTTTGCGCTCACGGGGCTCGTCGCGGGGTCGCTCTGGTCGCTCTGGCCGTACCAGGCAGCCGTGAACGGGCGGTCCCTGCCGGCATGGCCCGATGCGCCCGAAATGGCGAACGCGCTCTTCGCGGCGGCCGGCATGGCCCTGGTGGCGGCCCTCCATCTCGCCTCGCGCTCCCGCGCCTGATCCCTTCGGGGCTCTCCGTTCCGGTTCCGGATCGGGGCCGGTGCGAAGCGTCCGGCCGATGGGCTATCTTCCCGCTCCGGACCCGAGGGAGACGAACGATGACCGACGAGCTGATCTTCTACACGAACCCCATGTCGCGGGGCCGCATCGCGCGCTGGATGCTGGAGGAGATCGGTGCTTCCTATCGCACCGAGGTGCTCGAGTACGGCACGACGATGAAGGCCGAGGCGTACCTTGCCATCAATCCGATGGGCAAGGTCCCCGCGATCCGCCACGGCGACGTGGTCGTCACGGAGGCGCCCGCGATCTGCGCCTACCTCGCCGATGCCTTCCCCGAGGCGGGGCTCGCGCCCCCGCCCGCCGAGCGCGGGGCCTACTATCGGTGGCTCTTCTTCGCCGCCGGCCCGGTCGAGGCGGCGGTGACCAACCGGCATCTCGGCTTCGAGGTGCCCGCGGACAAGGAGGCGATGGTCGGCTACGGCACCTTCGGGGCGGTGATGGATGCCCTCGAGACCGCGGTGGACGGGGGCGGCTGCGTGGCGGGCGAGCGGTTCTCCGCGGCCGACGTCTACGTCGGCTCGCACATCGGCTGGGGCCTTCGGATGGGGTCGATCGAGGAGCGCCCCGCGTTCTCCGAGTATTGGTCGCGCATCGGCACCCGGGACGCCTGGCACCGGGCGAACGAGCTGGACGACGCCCTTCAGGGCGAGCGCGACCCGCCGGCGTAGCCCGCAGGCCCGGGGCGCGGTGGGTTCGCCGGCGCCTTGACCCCCGTCCTTCTTCCGTGTCCGGGGGGGAACCCGCGGCGGAAGGGTGGGGCACCGGCTCCGGCTGGCCCGCGGCCATCGGCACTCCGGCCCGAGATCCTCGACGGGCGAGCCGGCCCACCGCAGGTTCCCTTCGGAGCGGGTTTGTCGAGGCCGCGGAAGGCAGAAAACGGGTGGGATTTCCGGGTTAGTGCGTGCGCCGGTAGATGAGGGAGTAGACGAGGAGAAAGAGGCCGATCATCAGCAGGGAGAAGAGCGTGGACGCGGTCCCGAGGGCGAACAGGGTCGGCCGGATCCGCTGCGTCATCGACGCGTTGATGTCGAGGGGGAGGGTGTTGAACTCGCCGGCAAGCAAGGTGGTGCGGGCGAACTCGTCGTAGGAGAGGGTGAAGCCGAATAGGCCCGCGGCGACGATGCCGGGCAGGATGAGGGGCAGGGTCACTTCCCGGAATACCGTCCACTCGCTCGCCCCCATGTCGCGGGCGGCCTCCTCGAGGCTCGCGTCGAAGCGGTTGAAGACCGCCATCATCACCAGGAACC
Source organism: Gammaproteobacteria bacterium (assembly GCA_965214795.1). GTDB lineage: Bacteria > Pseudomonadota > Gammaproteobacteria > HK1 > HK1 > JAJDXW01. Next base: position 1,735,674 of record OZ243976.1, read on the forward strand.
CGAACGGAAGGGTCCAGACCACGTGCACCCCGAGCCCGGTGGACCACCAGTTGGGGGGGATCCCGACCTGCTTGAGCAGGGTGGCGAGCCCGAGGCTGAGGAGGATCCCCGGCACCATCAGACCGGCCATGATCGTGTAGAAGAGGGCCCCGGAGCCCCGGAACGGCCGCCGGAAGGCCATCCCCAGCATGGTCGAGAACAGCGCGGTGATCACCATCACGATGAGGGCGAGGATGAGGGAGCGGACGAGGGCGCCCTTGAGATCACCGACCGTCGAGGGCTGGATCAGCTTCTCCCACCAATAGAGGCTCACGCCCCGCATCGGAAAGCTGGTCCCCCCCCGCCGGCCCTGGAAAGAGAGAATGAACATCGCGAACATCGGCCCGTAGATGAAGATCAGGAAGATCGCGAAGTAGACCCCGAAGCCGGACTTGACGAGGGTGCGGCGGCGGGCCTCGGCGGACTTGCGGCGTTTCACGCGCATCGTCAGAGCTGCTTCCGGATGTCGACGATACGAAGGATGATGACCACCCCGATCATCATCGCGACCATCAGCATGAGGGCGTTGACCGCCGCGAACGGATAGTTGGCGAACGTGTAGTAGTTGAGGATGACGGTGCCCACCGTCGAGATCTTCCCCCCGTACACCACCACCGCGCTCGCGAACTCCCCCATCAGCATCACGAAGATGAAGATCATGCCGATCGCGACCCCCGGCAGGGACAGGGGGAGGATGATCTCCCGGAAGATCTGGAACGCGCTCGCTCCCATGTCGCGTGCCGCCTCGAGCACCTGCCGGTCGATCTTGGCGAGCGAGAAGAAGATGGGGCCGATGCACAGCACGACGTAGAGCTGCACGAGCGCCATCGTGTACCCGAACTCCGAGTAGAGCAGGAACGAGACCGGCTTCTCCACGATGCCGAGCTCCACCAGCGCCCGGTTGAGGAGCCCGCGGCGCCCGAGCATCGGCAGCCAGGCGACGGCGCGGATGAGGTAGCTCGTCCAGAACGGGACCATGCAGAGCAGAAACAGCGCAAGCTGCCATTTGAATGCCCGCACCTGGAGGGCGAGGAAGTACGCGATCGGATAGCCGACGATGAGACAGAGCGCCATCACGGTCAGGGCGAACCGGAAGGTGGTGCCGAGGGTGGAGAGAAACACGCTCGGGGTGAGGAACTTGCGTGCTTCCGGGTCGAAGAAGCCCTCGACCTCGAAGTAGTCCTTGTAGTTCTTGAGCGTCACCTCGGGAGCCATTCCGTGGCCGGTCGAGGTGAAGAAGCTGAATACGAGGATGCTCGCGAGGGGCACCATCAGGAAGACGAAGAGCCAGAGGGTCGCGGGGGCGATCAGCCAGCCGGCGCGCCCGCCCGGCGCGCGCCGCCGGGCGCGGGCGCCGGCCGCTGGTGTCTCGTGTGGTGTCTCGGGCCCGGATACGACCTCTACCGGTGCCTTATCGCCCCCCCTGCGAACGGGTGCGGCGCCGATGAGTCCGGGATGGTGAGGTATCGCGTGGTTGGACATGATCCCGACGATGGCCCGGACGGAGCCCTCCGCCGCACCGGACGGTCCCGTCCGGGCAAGACACGACCGGGCCGGGAGCGGCCCGGTCTCTCAAGGCTGGTTCGGCGAACCGGCCGGGGCCCGCGGCGGCGGCGCCCCCCGGTCCGGAATCGCTTGGGCCCTCAGGCGTTCAGGAACTCCGTCCAGCGCTCGACGAGGTAGTCGTTCTCGTCCATGAGCGAGTTCCACACCGCGATGTTGCGGAACCGGTCCCAGTACGAGCCGCCGTCGCGCACCTCGCCCTCCGGGACGATGATGGTGCCGTAGGGATCCGGCAGCTCCTTGGCGGCCGGCTTGCCTTCGTACCAGTAATCCCACTCCTCGGGCTCGAGGTACTTCCTGACGTTCTCGGGCACCGACATGTAGTACCCCTGCCGGGCGACGAACGCACCCCCCCAGCCTTCGAGCCACCAGTTGAGGTACTCGTAGGCTTGGTCGAGGGCCTTGCCGCTTGCCCGGGCCGAGATCGCGCAGCCGCCGTGCCAGCCGCGCATGCCTTCCCTCGGAAAGGCGTAGACGCAGGGGACCCCTTCGGCCTTGATCGCGGTCACCGCCGGGGACCACATGCTCTCGAGGACCACCTCGCCGTTCACCATGAGGTTGACGGACTGGCCGAAAGTCTCCCAGAACGCGCGGAAGTGCCCGGCTTCCTTCTTCTCGATGAGAAAGTCGGTGAGGAAGTCGATCTCCTCCCGGGTCATGTTCCCCTTGTCCTTGAACTGGAAGATGCCGAGCCCTTCCACCCCGAGGGCGGCGTCCATGACCCCGATCTGGGGTGCGTTGAGAAGAGCGACCTGACCCGCGAAGTCCTCGCTGAAGAGCTCCGCCCAGCTCTCGATGGGCCGACCCGTCTCCTCCGGGTTGTAGCCGAGGGAGTCGGCGTTGTGCCAGCCGGGGAGCATGCTGATGTAGCGGGACGGCCCTTCCACCCGATTCCCGTCCGCGTCCAGCCAGAGGTGCCGGAAGGGGGCGTCGCCCTGCCCGGGGTTGGAGTCCGGGGTGAGGCGCCCGGTCTTGGTGAGGTCGGAGACCTTGTCCCAGTCCCGGATGCGCTGGGTGTCGATAGGCTGCCACACCTTGGCCGGGATCATCACGTCCATATCGTTGAAGTAGCCTTCCGCCACCTCGTACTGGTCGTTCTGGTTCAGCATCTTCCCGACCATCGCGCCGTAACCGAGGGCCTGGCCGCGGACCGAGAACCCGAGGTCCTCGGCCGCCTTGCCCTGGATCTCGTTGATGATGCTGACCGCGAGGCCGATGGTGCGGATCCCGTCGCTGCCCCGGGCGATGTGGGGGAATCCGCCCGCGAGGGCGCCCGCCGCGGCCACCTTGGCGGAGTCGCCCAGGAACTGGCGGCGCGTGCGCTCGCGCCGAAGCGTGTTCTTGACGCTCATGTCGTTGCCTCCGTTGAGCTACCGTCCCGAAAGTTCCGTCCGGCCAAAATACCGTAAACTCGCGCCGGTGGGAAATCGGCCGCGCGGGGTCCGGTGCGAGCGCGGGCGTTCACCCCGGAGGGGCGAACGCGGCACGCGCCGGGCCGGGGCCGTTTCACACGGCAGGTCGGGTCGGCCGGAGGCGCAGCCCGGCACGCCCGGCACGCTCGGCACGCTCGGCACCATGCCGAGGCGTTCAGGTCGGACTGCACTGCGCGCCGGTCCGACCCGCCGGGGACCGGAGCCGCAGCGTGGAACGACTCCGCGCGGGGTGGCAACGCACCCGTTCAGGAAGCAGGGATGAGCGTACTCATCAAGAACGGCCGCATCGTGACCGCGGCCGACGACTACCACGCCGACCTCTTCATCCAGGGCGAGACCGTCGCCCTCATCGGCCGGGACCTCGTGCTCCCCGCCGACCGGGTCATCGACGCGGCGGGTCGGCTCGTCATTCCGGGCGGGGTGGACCCGCACACCCACCATCAGATGCCGTTCGGGGGCACGGAGACCTCCGACACCTTCGAGACCGGCACCCGAGCCGCCGCCCACGGAGGGACCACGTGCATCGTCGACTTCGCGATCCAGACCCGCGGCACCTCCACCATCGAGTGCCTCGATGCCTGGCACGCGAAGGCGGCCGGCAAGACCGCCATCGACTACGCCTTCCACATGATCATCACCGATCTCCCCGACCACCGGGTGCCCGAGATGCGCCGGCTCGCGGACGAAGGGGTGACGAGCTACAAGCTCTTCATGGCCTATCCGGGGGTGATGCTCTCCGACGACGGGACAATCTTCCGGGCCATGCGCAAGGCCGGCGAGGACGGGACCCTGGTCTGCATGCACGCGGAGAACGGCATCGTCATCGACGAGCTGGTGAAGATCGCGCTCGCGGAGGGCCACATCGAACCCAGGTACCATGCCCTTACCCGCCCGACCCGCCTCGAGGCGGAGGGGGCGCACCGCGCCCTCGCCATCGCGGAGGTGGCGCGCTCGCCGGTCTACATCGTGCACCTGAGCTGCCACGACGCGCTCGTGGAACTCCGGCGCGCGCAAGAGCGCGGGGTGATGGCCCACGCCGAGACCTGCCCCCAGTATCTGCTTCTCGACGTGGAGGCCTACGACGAGCCGGGGTTCGACGGGGCGAAGTACGTGCTCACCCCGCCGCTTCGCGAAAAGTGGAACCAGGAGGAGCTGTGGCGCGGGCTCCGCGCGCGGGATCTCGACGTCATCTCCACCGACCACTGCCCGTTCTGCATGCGCGAGCAGAAGGAGCTCGGTCGCGACGACTTCAGCCTCATCCCGAACGGCGGCCCCGGCATCGAGAACCGGATGAGCCTCATCTTCCACCACGGGGTCAACGCCGGCCGGTTCGACGTCAACCGCTTCGTGGAGGTCACCTCCACCGGTCCGGCCCGGATCTTCGGGATGTTCCCGCGCAAGGGCACGATCGCGGTGGGGTCGGATGCCGATATCGTGATCTTCGACCCCGAGCGCGAGGTCACCATCAGCCGCCACGACCCGCGCACCCACCACATGAACATCGACTACAGCGCGTACGAGGGGTTCCAGGTGCGGGGGTACACCGAGACGGTGCTCTCGCGGGGCCGGGTGGTGATCGACCACGGCGAGTACGTGGGCAGGCCGGGCGACGGGCAGTTCGTGAAGCGCGGCCCCTACGGCGGAGCCTATGCCCCGCTCGCCGCCTCGAGCCGCACTTCCACGTATTTCTGAGATGGCGGGGGCATCGGCATTGCTGTCGAAGCGCGCGGACCACCTCGACCGGAGGGTTTGATCGTGAATTACCTGCGGAAGAATCTCGGGAAGAAGATTCCTGGCATATCCGGGGTCACGGGAGGTGCCGTGTTGTCTGTTCTGTTGTGTGTGGCCTTGGCCGACGACCCCGGTGCAGGAAACTTGTGGCTTGCGCTGTTCGTAAGCGTCCTGATGATGGTCGCCGGCCTTGCCGCTCTGCGTTCGACCCGGCGAGAACGAGGACAAGGAGGGGATTTCGGCAAAGGCAGCACAACTTCGTGACCGAGGAGTCGCGGCATTTTCAATCCCTGTCGATCACGATTCCGGCCATGGGAACCGCAGCGGTTGGTTTCGGGCTGTTTGGGGTCGATGTCTCCCCGGAACCGGCGCTCCTCCTCGGAATCAAGTTGGTCGCCGGTTTGTTCGCTCTGGGCTACTACTTTGGATTGGTGCATTCCGTCAGGGGCATTCTGACTCGGCCCGACGTATCCGGGGAAGACGTGGAGCAGGGACCGCTCTTCTGGATGCTTCAAGTCATGGGATGCATGGCAATGATGTTCTTGCTAGCGGTTGGCTGGACCCTCGTCTCCGACTGAAGTTCGGGCGCGCGATCCACGTGTGATAGCCTTCCGCGCCTTGCAAGGGGGGAGCGGCTGGTGAGCGATTCCAACACGTACTACACGGTCAAGTGGCCGCGGGCGCCCGAGCACCGGCTGCGGAGCCGGTCCGGAGTCCTGGTCGAGACCAACGTGCAGGGCCAGGTCGCCCTTCACTTCTTCGACGAGACGCGCGAGCTCGACCCGGAGGTCCGCTTCGGCGAGACCGGCGAACGCATCTCCGAGCCTCGGGGAATCGTCTACGTGCGCGAGGTCGCGGACTCCGTCCTGCTCACCGAGTCGAGCGCGCGGCAGCTCCGCGACGTGCTCAACACCCTGTTCGCCGATCCGCCGCCGCAGCGGATGAACTGACCTCCCGGCACGGCCGATATCGGAGGGACGGCCCGGCGCACACCGACACGGCCGACGTTCAAAATCGGAAAGATCGAGCCGTCGCACTTCCCGTCAGAGCAACTTCACCAGGGCGGCGACCACGCCGACGGCAATCACCATCATCGAGCCGAGGCGAACCGTCAAATCGTGTTTGAGCCGTAGCTCCAGCTCTCTCATGTCGCGTCTCAGTCGATCTTCCAGCTCCTTCAGATCCTGCTTCGTGGCCAGCTTTTCGTCGATCAGCGTCGCCTGTGTCCGGGCCAGCACCTCGGCCTGCCGGCCGCCGTGAGCTCCTTCACGAAGGCGTGGGTCGGGTATCGAATGCGATGGAGGCCATGGCAGGCCGCCAGCTTCCCGGAAGCTACTGCGCTGCCCCGCCCGCCGGCCGCACGATCTTCAGCAGCCAGAACATCGCGCAGAAGACGGCGGTCATGATCGCGAGGGCGACCACCGCGCCGAGGCGCCGTCCGAACTCGCCGTCGAGCGCGCCGACGTCGAGGAGGTAGGCGCAGAGGATCTGGACCGCCTGCAGGGTTGCCCCGCCGCTCAGGAGGATGGCGGTGAAGGTCGAGCCCCGGAGGGAACTCAGGACCATGGACTCCACCTGCCGCCGGCGCGCGACGTGCACCCGGTAGGCACGCCAGTGGTAGCCGCAGAACCCCACGATGCCGACGATCACCGCGGCCCAGAAGATGACGTTGGCGTAGCTCAGCCCGTTGACGACGAGGTTGAACAGCGCCTCGAAGGGAGCGGAGTAATAGAGCAGGATCAGCACGATCAGATAGACGATGAGCCCGACGAGGGCCCAGAACCACTGCCAGCCGGTCATCGCGTCGCTCGCTGGTTGTGCCTGGTCGACGGCGCCGCCGCCCTCACGGCGCGGCCGCGATCAGCAGCCCGCCGTAGAGGACGAAGAATAGCGCATCCTTGACGATGTGGCCCGCCGTGCCGTCGTTGCGGCCGTTCTCGCCCCGGCCGGTCGCGGCGAGGACGATGATCTCGACCGCGCAGGCGACGAGCCCGAGCACGATGAACGGCCAGGGGGTCGACCACCAGGAGAGGGAGAGGTCCTCCGGCGGCGCCGTTCCCTCGGTGAACCGCCACAGCCAGAGGAGGATCGGGAGGATCGTGAGATACGCGAGACCGACGAGCCACCGCAGGTGCGTGAACTTCCGGTCGATCAGCCAGAACACGAATACGAAGAGCCCGATGTGGAGGGTGTCCCAGAACAGGGACGAGTACTCGGCGGGCGCGGCGTTCGATACCAGGTTGCGGTAGCCGAGCACGAGGAGGATCGTGATGGCGTCGCAGTGGAGCCACTCCCGAAAGGAGACGGCAGCGTCCTTGACTGTCCACGCCCGCGAGGCCTTGTCGAAGAGGAGGACGAGGGCAAGGGCGAATGCGGCGGGATAGAGGAGGTTCGCGGCAAGGGTGTAGGCGAGCTCGGGAGGGGCGTGGACCCATGCGACGACGAGGAAGAGGATCGCGAGGAGGGCGAGGCCGAGCAGCCGCACCCCGGCCGGCGATTCGGCGTCCCTCGTCTCCTGTTCCCGGCCGTGCCCGCGGGCCCGCGCGGAGCGCCGCGACCCCCGGACCACAAGGTAGACGAGAAAGGCGACGGCGGCGGCCGCGGCCACCGCGAGCATCGCGACGAGGAACACGTCCCCCGCCGTCTCTTCCCGCCAGCCGCCCGCGCCGCGGCTCCACCAGGCGGCCGCGACCACCGCCGCCGCGAGGAGGGTGACGAGGGTCGCGGCGAGGAGGAACTCGTACCAGCGCGTTCCGCGGCGCTCGGCCGTCGCGCTCGCGCCCGGCGACCCCCTTCGCGGCGGCGGCGGAGGCGACGGATCAGTCAACCGTGCGGTTCCCCGGCGCAGGAGCGGTGTTCGGGGTGGGCAGCCGGTGGAGGTAGGCGAGCACGTCCGCGAGCGGCTCCACGTCGCCGAACTTGGCGTCGATGTCGAAGAGGTTCCACTCGACCGCGCCGGCGATGCGGTCGCCTACCGCCTCGCGCACCACGATGGGGCGGAAGCCTTCGGCAATCGCGTCCTCGGCGGTGTTGCGCACGCACGCCGACATCGTGACCCCGGTGAGGAGCACCGTGTCCACCCGCGCGGCGCGCAGGTACCCCGCAAGGAAGGTGCCGTGGAAGGCGCTCGCGCGCTTCTTGACGATCACCGTCTCCCCGGCGACGGCGGCGATCCGGTCGTCGATCTCGACCGGTTCGGTTCCGGTGCGCAGGTGCTCGGCCGGGATCTTGTGCTGCCAGAGCCCGGAGTCCGGGTGTGGGCCGTCCACGCGGTCGTAGGCGGTGGTGGTGTAGACCACCGGGACCCCCTTCGCCCGCGAGGCGGCGAGGAGCTGCTGTACGCTCGGGATGATGGTGTCCATCCCTTCGCACGAGAAGGCGTGGTCCGGCCGGGTCCAGGCGTTGGCCAGATCGATGTTGACGAGGGCGGGATGGCTCCCGTAGCCGATGCGGCGACAGAATCCGCGCGTCTCATAGAGCTTCGAGTTCGCCCCGAAGAGGGTGTCGAGGGCCTGTCTCGTCGCGTCGTCCATGGGTCCGCAACCGTATGGTCTCGAAACGGCCGCAGAACGTAGCACCGGCCCGCCCGGCTGTCGATAGCCCGAGGGTCGCCCCGGAACGGGGGTCTCGCGAACGATGGGGAACACCGCCTCGGCTCCCGAGGGCGGATCTCCGTTGAACCGGGCAGGCCCCGATTCGGATGGTGCGGCGGTCGCGGAGGCCGCCGAGGCCGTGGAGCACCGCGGAGCGCCCCGTCGCCGAGCCCGAGGCGCTCGCCCCGCACCTGGGACCCCTCTTCGGGGGCCGCAATCTCGACAACCCTTCCGGTCCTGGTGTCCAATTGCCGCATGGCGTTGAAGAAATCCCAGCTCTACTCCTCGCTCTGGCAAAGCTGCGACGAGCTTCGGGGCGGCATGGACGCCTCCCAGTACAAGGACTACGTCCTGACCCTGCTCTTCATGAAGTACGTCTCGGACAAGTACGCCGGACAGCCGAATGCGCTCATCGTGGTGCCCGAGGGCGGCGGCTTCGCCGACATGGCGAAGCTGAAGGGCGACAAGGAGATCGGGGACCGGATCAACAAGATCATCGCCGAACTCGCCAGCGCCAACGACCTCAAGGGGGTCATCGACCAGGCCGACTTCAACGACTCGGCGAAGCTCGGTGCGGGGAAGGAGATGCAGGACCGGCTCTCCAAGCTGGTCGCCATATTCGAGGGCCTCGATCTCAGCGCCAATCGGGCCGAGGGCGACGATCTCCTGGGCGACGCCTACGAGTACCTGATGCGGCACTTCGCCACCGAGTCGGGCAAGAGCAAGGGCCAGTTCTACACGCCGGCGGAGGTCTCGCGGGTCATGGCGAAGGTGATCGGGGTCAGTCCCGACACCCGTCCGGATCAGACCATCTACGACCCGACCTGCGGCTCGGGTTCGCTGCTGCTCAAGGCGGCCGACGAGGCGCCCGGCGGCATCACCGTCTACGGCCAGGAGATGGACAACGCCACCTGGGCGCTCGCGCGGATGAACATGTTCCTGCACGGCCACCCGACCGCGGATCTGTGGCGTGGCAACACCCTCGCCGCCCCCTGCTTCAAGAATCCGGACGGAAGTCTCAAGACCTTCGACTTCGCCGTCGCCAATCCTCCCTTCTCCGCGAAGGCCTGGTCGAGCGGTCTCGACCCCGCCCACGACGAGTTCAGGCGCTTCGAGTACGGGGTCCCACCGGCCAGGAATGGCGACTACGCCTTCCTCCTGCACCTCGTCGCTTCGCTCAGGAGCAGGGGCAAAGGCGCAATCATCCTGCCCCACGGCGTGCTGTTCCGCGGCAACCGGGAGGCGGACATCCGGCGGAACCTGGTCCGGCGCGGCCTCATCAAGGGCATCATCGGCCTGCCCGCCAACCTCTTCTACGGCACCGGCATCCCCGCGTGCGTCGTGGTCATCGACAAGGAGGAAGCACACGCCCGCAACGGCATCTTCATGATCGATGCGAGCCGGGGCTTCGAGAAGGACGGCAACAAGAACCGCCTGCGGGCGCAGGATATCCACCGGATCGTGGACGTGTTCATCCGCCAGACCGAGGTGCCGCGCTACGCCCGCATGGTGCCGTTGGCCGAGATCGCGAACCCCGCCAACGACTACAACCTGAACCTCCCGCGCTACGTCGATTCGAGCGAACCCGAGGATCTGCACGACCTCGGGGCCCACCTCATGGGCGGCATCCCCGACCGCGACATCGACGAGATGGAGAGCTACTGGAGGGTCCTTCCTTCGCTGCGCCGCACGCTGTTCACGGGCAACGGCCGGGCGGGCTACAGCGAGGCGCGGGTCGAGACCCGACAGGTCGAAGCGACGATTCTTGGCCACGACGATTTCGAGTCTTACGCAGAGCGGGTAGCAGCCGTCTTCGACGGTTGGCGCGAAGCCAACGAGCCGCTCCTCCGAGGGCTCGCGATCGACTCCCTTCCCAGAACGGTCATCCATCGTATGTCGGAAGGCCTGCTCGCGCGTTTCGCCGACCTGCCGTTGCTCGACGCCTACGACGTCTACCAGCGGCTGATGGACTACTGGGATGAGGCGATGCAGGACGACGTGTACCTCATCGCCGCCGACGGCTGGGTCGAGGCCGCGAGACCGCGCGGGATCATCGAGGATCGGGAAAGGAAGATCAGAGAGACGCCAGACCTCACCGTCGGGCGCAAGAAGTACAAGATGGACCTGGTTCCCCCGGCCCTGATCGTCGCCCGCTACTTTGCCTTGGTACAGGCCGTCATCGAAGAGCTCGAGGCCAGGCGGGAGGCCGCCGCCCGAGCGCTCGAGGAGTTCGTCGAGGAGCACACCGGCGAGGGCGGTCCGCTGGAGGATGCTGTCGACGACCGGGGCAAGGTCACGAAGCGCGGCCTGAAAGTCCGTCTCGACGCCATCGGGGACGAGGACGATCCGGAGAGCGGCGAGGAACGCGGTGCCCTCATGCGCTGCCTGGACCTCATCGACGCCGAGTCCACCCACGGCAAGATCGCCCGGCAACACCAAACCGCGCTGGACGAGGGGGTGTTGCACCACTACTACGTGCTCACCGAGGCCGAGATCAAGACCCTGGTGATCGAGGACAAGTGGTTCGCCGGCATCCGGGCCGCCATCGACGGGGAGGTGCGGCGGCTGACGCAGCGGCTCGCCGGGCGCGTGAAGGAACTGGAGGAGCGGTACGCTGATCCGTTACCGAAGTTGGAGCAGGACGTGGCCGTCTTCACCGCGAAGGTAGAGGGTCACCTCAAGAAGATGGGGCTGACGTGGCCATAGCAACCCCCGCCTTCAATATGGGAAGGCATCTGCGTCTGTGCTGAACGCTGCGCTCATTATGAGGACTCACTCTCGTTATGTTGAACGCAGCCTTTAGTATGGAGCCTCACCCCGTCCATATTGAACGCAGCGTTCAGTATGGAGCCTCGCCCCCCGCCATACTGAACGTAGCGTTTACCATGGACGAGCAAGCCCAGCCCTGTGGAAGCGAGAGGCCCCGGCACCGGTGACAGCGCCACCTTCCCGAACCAGGGCCGGTCGATACGAAGACCAGGCGGGCGGCTACCGGGCTTTCATCCCCAACCCGCTGCCGCCGGACCCACCGGTCGAGCTTCAGGGCGAATTGCAAGCCCTCCTCTCGCAGGCCGACCGCGCCTTGGGCCGTCTCGACGGCTCGATCCGGACGCTGCCACACCCCGATCTCTTCGTCGCGATGTACATCCGCAAGGAAGCCGTCCTCTCCAGCCAGATCGAGGGCACCCAGAGCTCGTTCGAGGACGTCCTTGCCGCCGAGGCCCGGGTCTTCTCTCCTGGCCGACCTCGGGACGTCGATGAAGTGTTCAACTACGTTCGTGCCATGAACTATGGCCTGGAACGGGTTCTCGACCAGCCTATCTCCATCCGTCTCCTCCAGGAGATCCATGCCGAGTTGCTGGCCGGTGCTCGCGGACGGCACCTGAGCCCCGGCGAGCTGCGAGCGACGCAAAACCGGATCGGCCCACCGGACTCCACCCTGGCGGAGGCTACCTTCGTCCCTCCCCCGCCCCACGAAGTGCCGAAGACCCTGGCCGAACTGGAACGCTTCCTCCATACCGAGACGTCGCTGCCACTGCTGGTCAGGGCTGGCCTTGCCCACGCTCAATTCGAAACCATCCATCCCTTCCGGGACGGCAACGGCCGCCTCGGGCGCTTGCTCATCACGCTGATGCTCTGCGAACGGGAAGCCCTGCTCAAGCCAGTGCTCTACCTCTCCCACTTCTTCAAGCGCCATCGCCAGCAATACTACGAATACCTTCAGTCCGTGCGGGACCGCGGTGCGTGGGAACCCTGGCTTGCCTTCTTTCTTCGGGGTGTTCACGAGGTCAGTCAACAGGCCACCCGCATCGCGAGAGAGATTCTCACGTTGCGCGAGCGCCACCGACAAGTGATTACCGAGGGCCTTGGCCGGAGCGCGGCCAATGGACACCGCGTGCTCGAGCGTCTCTATCAAAAAACCATCATCTCGGTCAACGAAGCTCGGGAGCTGATCGGAACTACATACCCGGTCGCCAACAACGTCGTAACCCGTCTCGTGGAACAAGGCATTCTTCAGGAGTTCACCGGACAAAGACGCAACCGTCTTTTCATCTATGCAGACTACGTCGACCTGTTCATCGACGAGGCACCGCGAAACGGTCACGCAGAAATTCTGGACGATGACGATGGCCAATGAGCGATTTGGCGTCAGGGATTCGTCCGGGCGTTGTCAGATGACGCCATTTTCTTTATCAGACGAGGTGCCAGCCGGATACAAATGGACCGAAATAGGCGTAATTCCGGGCAAGTGGACTGTATTTTCATTAGGCGATATTTTTGACTATCAGCGCACCACTTCCAATTCGAGATCTGACCTCAGCGATACGGGCACTATCGCGTATGTACACTACGGCGACATCCACACCCGTTTTCGTCACTTCATAGATTTCTCTCGCGATAATGTCCCTCGTCTTTTGACTGGTAAGAAAACGACGGCTACCCGGCTTCGTGATGGCGATCTGATCGTCGCGGACGCTTCCGAGGACGAAGCCGGGGTCGGCAAGAGTGTGGAAGTTCGCAACCTTGGTCCGAGTGAAGCAGTTTCAGGGCTGCACACTCTCCTCCTGAGAGCAAAGGATCGACGAACTCAAGAGGGCTATCATGCATACCTTCTTGAGTCGAAGCCCGCAAAGGAACAACTACGCCGCCTTACCACCGGTCTTAAGGTCTTCGGGATATCGAAGCGCGCGCTCAGGGACGTTCGCGTACTGATTCCACCACCGGATGAACAACGCGCCATCGCCGAGGCGTTGTCGGATGTGGATGGCTTGCTCGGAGCCTTGGAGGCGTTGATCGCCAAGAAGCGGGCCATCAAGCAGTCCGCCATGCAGCAGCTCCTGACCGGCAAGGTCCGCCTGCCGGGGTTCAGTGGGGAGTGGGAGCACAAAACGCTTGGGGAAGTCGCGGACATAAAGAACGGTGCGACGCCAAGCACTCGGATTGCTGCCTACTGGAACGGGTCGATTCCATGGTGTACGCCTACGGATATCACCGCTACCCTTGGGAAGTATCTGCTCGTGACAGACCGGAATATCACCGCAAAGGGATTGAGCAGTTGCGGGGCAAGCCTGCTTCCTCCCGGCACTCTTCTCCTGTGCAGCCGGGCAACAATCGGAGAGATTAGGATTGCTGCACTATCAGTGTGCACGAACCAAGGCTTCAAGTCACTCGTCTGTGGAGATGGTATATCCAACGAATTTCTTTACTATCTCGTCAAGACACTCAAGCCGCAGTTGGTTGAGCGAGCCATCGGATCGACTTTTTTGGAAATCGGCAAGTCAGCATTAGCGTTTATCAAGGTGATAGTGCCGCCTCAGGATGAACAAATTGCCATTGCCACCATCCTCTCCGACATGGACGCGGAGATCGTCACCGTGGAGCGACGCCGGGAAAAATACAGGTGGATCAAGCAAGGCATGATGGAGCAGCTCCTTACCGGCCGCGTGCGGCTGGTCGAGCCGGAGTAGACTGTGGTGATCACGTATACGGACCGGGAGATCGAGTCGTTCGTAGACGAGCGCAAGCCTTTACCGATAGACTGGCGCAATCGGGTTCGTCTACGACCCAAACGCGGTCACCTCGAACGACACCTGGACCTGACTGGTGAAGCGGAGAATGAATTCCTCCTCATTCTCAAGCAAAACAACGTCAATCCGCTCGACTTCTCGGTCATCCTCGCGATCCGTGTCTCAGGATCGAACCAGCTTTTTCGACTTCGTCGTTACAATGGCAGGAGCCACGAGCATACCAACCACATCGAAGACGAGACTTTCTATGACTTTCACATTCACTTCGCAACGGAACGCTATCAGGAGCTGGGACCCCGCGAGGACGCCTATGCGGAACCTACCGAACGTTACGGTGACTACCATGGCGCCTTTCGCTGTCTGACCGACGACGCGAATCTGGTGGTTCCTCCAGAGCTGCAGGGCGATCTTTTCGAGGAGGGGTAGACAATGTCCATCGGGGCCATAGAGCAAGATTTTCGCCAGAAGGTTTCGGCGAAGATTCGACTGGCAGCCGAAGGCACGGAGCGTTTTCGCGTGTTCACGCCTTTCCTGTTCGAAGACGGCGACCATTTGTCCATCGTCCTGAAGAATGAGGGGGCGCGGTGGGTACTGTCGGATGAGGCGCACACCTACATGCGCCTCACCTACGACATCGATGAGAAGGATCTTCATAGCGGCACGCGCCAGAAGATTATCTCGAACACCCTGTCCACGTTTCGGATCGAGGATCGGGATGGAGAGTTGGTTCTCGACGTTTCGGACGAGCGTTACGGCGACGCTCTGTATTCCTTCGTCCAAGCCCTCCTCAAGATCTCCGATGTGTCGTACTTGTCGCGGGAACGGGCCCGGTCCACGTTCATGGAAGATTTTCGGACCCTGTTGAGTGAAGCCGTTCCAGAAGAGCGCAGGTCTTTCGACTGGAGCGATCCCGAACGTGACCCCCGCGGGATGTACACGGTGGATTGCCGAATCAACGGTATGCCCCGACCGCTTTTCGTTCATGCCCTTACCAGCGACGGCCGGACCCGTGACGCCACGATCACGCTGCTCCAGTTCGAGAAGTGGGAAGTTCCGTTCCGTTCCCTGGCCATTTTCGAGGATCAGGAATCGATCAGCCGGAGGGTGCTGGCGCGCTTCAGCGACGTGTGTGAGAAGCAGTTCTCCAGCCTTGGCGCGAATCGAGAGAGAATTACCCGCTTTCTGGATGAGAGCATCTCAAGATGACATCAGACCAAGCATCCGAAACAGGCACGTTCAAGCGTCCAATGAGTTTACGAAGGCAGCTCATGGCCGCAGAGAAGTCCAGGGAGAAAATCCTGGCCCTGATCGCAACCAACCCTGCGATCAGGGCGGCGGAACCGACCGATCGGATCGGGATCACCAGAAAGAAGGTCGAGTGGCAGATACGCACGTGAAGAATGCAAGGCGGTTCGAACGCATCGGTCCCGATAGAGGAGGACGCTGGCGCGTGGTTGGGGAAGGCGATGGCTGAGGTCGGCGAGCGGGAGATCCGCACGCAACGGCGTGTGGTCGGCTTCTTCCGGGACGCCCTCGGCTACGACTACCTCGGGAATTGGCAGGACCGGCGGGGCAACCGGAATGTCGAGGAGGGGTTGCTCAAGGGCTGGCTCGGACGCAAGGGCCACGGCGACGGAATCATCACCAAGGCGCTCTACGAACTGAACCGGGCAACCACGCCGGGCGGCAGCAGGGCGCTCTACGATGCTAACCGTGAGGTCTACGGCCTGCTCCGCTACGGAGTGAAGGTCAGGCCGGAGGTGGGCGAGCGGACCGTCACCGTCTGGCTGATCGACTGGAAGAATCCCGGCAACAACCATTTCGCCATCGCGGAAGAGGTGACCGTCGCCGGCTGGAACACGAAGCGGCCCGACCTCGTCCTGTACGTCAACGGAATCGCCCTCGGGGTGCTGGAGCTGAAGCGCTCGACGGTATCGGTGACCGAAGGCATCCGCCAGAACCTCGACAGCCAGAAGCCGGAGTTCATCCGGCCGTTCTTCGCCACCGTGCAGCTCGTGCTGGCGGGCAGCGAATCGGAGGGCTTGCGCTACAGCGTGATCGAGACCCCGGAGAAGCATTGGCTTCGCTGGAAGGAAGCCGGTCTGCACTCGGCCGTCGGAGACGTTCCGCCGCTCGGGAGCAGCTCCGGGGATCTGAACCAGGGTGAGTCGGCATCCGCTTTCCCTCGCCAACCGGATACCGGTGGCGACAACCCACTTCTCCGGGAACTGGGCCGGCTTTGCAGCAAGGAACGGTTCCTCGAAATCGTGCACGATTTCGTCGTCTTCGATGCGGGCGTCAAGAAGATCTGCCGCCACAACCAGTACTTCGGCGTCCGGGCGGCCCAGCCGCACGTGCTGCGCCGTGAGGGCGGCATCATCTGGCACACCCAGGGGAGCGGAAAGAGCCTGACCATGGTCTGGCTCGCCAAGTGGATTCGCGAGCACGTTGCGGGCGCTCGGGTGCTCCTCGTCACCGATCGGACCGAGCTGGACGAGCAGATCGAGAAGGTCTTCAAGGGCGTGGGGGAGGACATCCGCCGCACGAGGAGCGGTGCGGATCTGGTGCACGCGCTGGGCGCACGCGAGGAGTGGCTGATCTGCTCGCTCGTCCACAAGTTCGGGGTGGCGGAGGAAGGTGACGTCGACGCCTTCGTCGCGGACATACGGCGGCACCTGCCCGGAGAATTCCACGGTCCGGGCGAGTTTTTCGTCTTCGTGGACGAGTGCCACCGCACGCATTCGGGGAAGCTCCACGATGCCATGCGGGAGTTGCTGCCGGAGGCCACGCTGATCGGATTCACGGGGACTCCACTCCTCAAGGACGACAAGCGGCGGAGCATCGAGACGTTTGGACCGTACATCCATACGTACAAGTACGACGAGGCGGTGAGCGACGGGGTGGTGCTGGACCTCCGCTACGAGGCCCGCGACATCGACCAGAACCTCACCTCGCAGGCGAAGATCGATCAGTGGTTCGCGGCCAAGACCCGGGGGCTGACCGATCTCGCGAGCGCACAGCTTAAGCAGCGCTGGGGCACGATGCGCAAGGTGCTGAGCTCGCGGGACCGGCTCTCGAAGATCGTTGCCGACATCGTGCTCGACATGGAGACGCGCGACCGGCTGAAGAGCGGGCGCGGAAATGCCCTGATCGTCTCCGACAGCATCTACTCGGCCTGCCGCCTGTTCGACCTGTTTCAGGGGACAAGTCTCGCGGGCAAGTGTGCCATCGTGACTTCCTACAAGCCGGCCCCGGCGGACATCAAAGGAGAGGAGACCGGGGAGGGACTCACCGAGAGGCTTCTCAAGTACGGCATCTACCGAAAGATGGTCGCCGCACATTTCAACGAGCCCGAAGAAACGGCGATGAAGAAGATCGAGACGTTCGAGAAGGAGGTGAAGCAACGCTTCGTCGAAGAACCAGGCCGGATGAAGCTCCTGATCGTCGTGGACAAGCTGCTCACCGGCTTCGACGCTCCGTCGGCGACCTGTCTCTATATCGACAAGCATATGCAGGACCACGGCCTCTTCCAGGCGATCTGCCGGGTGAACCGCCTCGACGGCGAGGACAAGGAATACGGCTACGTCATCGACTACAAGGATCTGTTCCGATCGCTGGAACGGTCGGTTCTGGACTACACGGGCGAGGCGTTCGACGGATACGACGCCGAGGACGTGCGGGGCCTCCTCAACGACCGGCTCCGGCAAGGACGAGCGCGGCTGGAGGAGGCTCTCGAAGCGGTCAGGGCGCTCTGCGAGCCGGTGGAGCCGCCCCGCGACTCCGCCGCCTATCGGCGCTATTTCTGCGCGGCAGAGAGCGGCAGCGCCGGGCAGCTCAAGGAGAACGAGCCGAAGCGGATAGCCCTCTACAAGCTGGTCGCGTCGCTGCTCCGCGCCTATGCCGACTTGGCCAACGAAATGGATGCGGCCGGCTACTCCGACGCAGAGGCGCTGGAGATCAAGGCCGAGGCGGACCACTACGAGAAGGTGCGCCAGGAGGTCAAGCTCGCGAGTGGCGACTACATCGATCTCAAGATGTACGAGCCCGCCATGCGACACCTCCTCGACACCTACATCCGGGCCGACGAGAGCGAGTCGCTCTCCGCGTTCGATGATCTGACCCTCGTCGAGCTGATCGTCGAACGCGGAAGTGACGGGCTCGAGTCCGTTCTGCCCGAACGCATCCGCCGCGATCCGGAGGCGATGGCGGAAACCATCGAGAACAACGTCCGGCGGATCGTCATCGACGAGATGGTGGTCAACCCGAAGTACTACGAGCGAATGTCGAAGCTGCTGGACGCGCTGATCCTTCAACGGAAGCAGGAATCGATCGAGTACAAGGACTACCTGGACCGGATCGTCGCGCTCGCGAGACGGATCCGCCGGCCGGAAACCGATTCATCCTATCCTCCGAGCATCAACACCGCTGTCCTGGGGGCACTCTTCGACAATCTGGCTGACGCACCGGAATCCGCGGCACGCGAGCCATCGCCGCCCCGGTACGGCGGAAAGCCTGCGCCCGGGGAAGCCCGAGAGGAGAAAGCGCTCGCGCTCGACCGCGCCATCCGTCGCGTGAAGCGGGCGGACTGGCGGGGAAATGTGTTCAAGGAACGCGAAGTGCGCAACGCCATCCGATCCGAGCTCGCCGGAGACGAAGAGCTCGCCGGCACGATATTCGAGATCGTGAAGAGCCAGCCCGACTACTGACCAATCGGGACCGACGTGAAGGGTCATCGCATCGACGTAGGCGGGACACCGGTGGAGGTGGTCCGCAAGGACATCAAGAACCTCCACGTGGGTGTCTATCCGCCGAGCGGCCGGGTCCGGGTCGCCGTGCCACTCCATCTGGACGACGATGCGGTGCGGCTGGCCGTGATTTCACGCTTGGGATGGATTCGCCGGCAGCAGGCGGAGTTCCAGGGGCAGGAGCGCCAATCCCAACGGGAGTTCGTGACGGGGGAGAGCCATTACTTCGAGGGTCGGCGCTATCGCCTCGACGTTGTCGAGTACCACGGCCCACCGGCCGTCCGTCTCGCCAACAATACGAGGATGGCGTTGCAGGTCCGACCGGGCGCAAATCGGGATGCGCGCGAAGCCGTGCTTTACCGATGGTACCGCCGTCAGCTCCGCGGGCGTCTGCCGCGACTCGCTGCCAAGTGGGAGCCGAAGGTCGGCGAGCGGGTGGCCGAGGTTCGCATCCGAAGGATGAAGACCCGCTGGGGGACGTGCAACCCGGACGCTCGCCGCATCTGGCTGAATCTCGAGCTCGCGAAGAAACCGCTCTCATGCCTCGAATATGTCCTCGTGCACGAGATGGTTCACCTGATCGAGCGCACCCACAGCGAACGGTTCCGATGCCTGATGGACGCTCTCATGCCGCGGTGGCGGACCCATCGGGAAGAGCTGAACCAGGCGCCGCTCGCCCATGAGGACTGGACATACTGAAGCATTCGTTCCTGGCTTCGGGCCTCCGGTACACGCGGCAACCGCACACCGTGGTGTCCGCCCCCCGGAACCTGTCAACGACATTGAGACACCGGTGGTTGGAACTTACTGAGCAATGTGCGGCGTCGTGACCGCGGCCGGTGGGTTGATCCAGACCGCTTAAGGAAGAGTCTGGGGTTTGGGGTGAAGTGGTCCGGGTTGTTTGGACAGTCCGAGGGCCGGAATAAGGTGTACCGGGACTGTCCAAACAACCCGGACCACTTCAACCGTCTGACCACACTCGGCGCTCTCGCCCCCACATCCTCACCGCTTCTGTAACTAAGATTCAGCAAGAAGGCGACGGCACCGGCTCGCGCCGCATCCCGGATTGCTCCGTCATCCCACCCAATCCGTCTACGGAACAGAGTGGTCAATTCTCGTGGGGATACCACGGGAGAATTCAGGAAACAACACCCATCCAATCTGTCACCGGAACAATCCGGTCAAATCCCCGGGGGATTCTGCGAGACAAGACGAGAAACAACATCTACCGGCGATCAGCCTTCACCGCGCGACAACGTCGCCACGGATTCCGCCGTTCACCCCGCCCCGGAACACACCAAACAGCTCCAATCACGCAACGCCAGCTCAGGACTCCGGGACCAGCAGGACACAGGGATTTACTCTCGGTGTGAGGAGCGTTGTTCGCTTTCTGGCACGGGTGACGCTCACCCGGAGATTCTGACGAGTTTGCTCGTCGACATTCTCTCTCACGTTACCTCGAACAATTCTGTCCGGATTGCCTCCAATTTCCCTCCCTTGGTACCTTGGCCATCCTTCGAAAATTATCACTTCGTCAAATTGCTTCCCTTTCGCTTTGTGCATATTCATCACCACGACGCCGGATTCCGGCTTGGCGTGTGTAGAAAAATGCTCCTGAACAAACGCATGCCGGACAATCTCCCGCGCTCTTGAGTAGTGACCGTCCTCTCGCCAGTTCTCCGATAAACCTTCCCGCAGTTGGGTACCCCGATCGAGCAGCCTGATATTCCGCACCTCCATCGCGATTTCTCGCAGTCTTTTACAATTACACTCGGCGAAAATCCTTCGTATCGCAACCCAATCACGCTCAGGGTCACCGACAAGTTGAACTCCCAGCGCCGTCTCGCAGGCGGCCTCCATCGGCAGGAACAAACTATTTTTTGGGGCTTCCCTGTCAGCCTGCCGGCGTGCACGAGTCGTCTCATACGCTTTTTCTATGCGAGATGCTTCCTGCAAGTTCGACCTCGTTGGCGTTTCGCCACCCTTACCCCGAAAGTAGCTGCAAACGAGTTCAACGAATCGGCTCATGTCGAAACGACCGCCCGCGCCCTGCAGTGCATACGCCATGATTTCCGCCGCCAAAATCGCAGCCACTACATCGACAGCCGCGTAATGTTCGATCTTGGGTAGGTTGCCAATCGGCGAGCGAAATACTTCCGAGATTAACCTCGTCATACGCTTTGTCGGAACAAGCACGGCAAGGGACCAGTTCTCCCCTCCGTTTTTCAGCAGCCTCTTTCGCGCCTCAATCGTTTCCACAATTACCTTTGTAAGAGCCTGATTCTGGTTTGCTTCGAAAACGCCGAAGTGGACGCCGGTATAACTGGTTCTGGAGAACCTTCCTCTCAGCAGATCATTCCCGAAAAGTGCAATATCAGTACCCTTGCTCCTGTGATTCTCATCGCTCAAGTCGAACACGGTTACAGCGAATTCATCCTGAAAGTGTCGCAGTCTCTCCGGGTGCGCGCCAATAAAATCGAATATGCGCTGTTCCGGATCCGCGAGTGCAAGCAGTTGACTATTCCGACCCAGCGCCTGAATGACGTTCCACTGCGCATCCACGGTATCCTGAAACTCGTCCAGAACGATACTCGGATAGGCATTCGCCACCAGCCTCCGTATCTTGTCGCTTCCGTGCAACAACTGCCCGGCGAATTCCGCAAACAGGTCGAAGCAGACTCGACCGTCTTGGACCGCAATACTCAGCCGCCTCTCATCTTCGCGTCTTTCCTTTTCACGGAGCTGATCTCGACTCAATTTATTGGCCGACCCGTACTCGTTTCTGATGTCGGAAAGTGCTACAGCCTCGCTGTGGGGAATCAGGACGTTCAAGCGTCGCGGCAATCCAAGGAGGTAACCGTGCGATCGGATAAGACGCCAGAAGAATGCATGATAAGTGTCGACCTCGATCTGATGCCTCACCTCACGTGAGAGACCTCCAGTCTCGTCAATGGCTTCCAGCACTCTGGAAACGGTCGCTCTGGCAAAGCTGAGGAAGAGAACGCGTTGATGACGGCGCAAGCGTTCGTCCACGATCTTGCCGGCTTTCAGTATGGATACGGTCGTCTTGCCCGAGCCCGGTCCGCCCCTGACAAGTGCGTGGCCTTCGACACCCAGGATCTCCTTCTGTTTGTCCGTCAACTCGAACATTGTCCACGCCGTTCCCTAGAACATTCCCAGCACCGGGCGGAAGAGCGACACCGCCTCGTTCGGGGCTCCAGTTGGGTGGTGCCCGCACGTCATAGCGTCACGCCTTCGCAGCCTCAGGATGAGCGGTCTGGTCGTCGCTTCCGTCGACCTCACTCGATGGCTGCTCAGACGGAGCTGCAGCCAACTCGCGAAGCCTAACGCAACAATCACGCAGCCACACCGGAATCTCGTCCTCGGAGCACTGCGTCAGAAAATCCGCGACACCCCAGTTCCCTTTGGACCACCGAAAATAGTCACCAGCCGCAGAGATCACATCGTCCTTCGGTTCCGGATACCTTTGCAGGAGATGAGATGGCCAACTTACCAGATCGGCGAAGCGTTCGAGCGCTGCCGTCGTGGTATTCTTCAACACCAGATCTTCGAGCCCATCTTCACCGTGCATGAACAGTTCATCGACATGGACCCTGATGTTTACCTCCTCATCCGGCGATTGCCGGTCGCACGCTCCATAGACGGTCTTGCCCAACGACCGGTACAAAGCGCCCAGATCGGCGATCTGCGTCTCGGTCCCGGCGTCGATCGTGCAAATGCCCAACGCTTCTAACGGCGCGTACTTCGTAGGATCGATTTCCGCAAGACGGCGTGCCACGGCGGGAAACGCCGACGCCTCGGTAGCGCCTTCGGCGATCAGGATGCGACGCGACAGCAAGCCTTCGCAGAAACGTGTACGAAACTCCTGCCTATATCGTTTGTGCTTTACGCTGTCTGGCAAGGTCACAGACGCCTGCGTGACAACTCCGCCGTCGCCACGGGTCAGAACGATAGTCTCGTTAGTGTCGAATTCTTCCAGGACATAGGGAGAATGGGAGGTGAAAATCGCCTGTGCCGACAACTTCCGCAACTCATGGACAATGCGTTTTTGCGCGTACGGAGGTATAGCCGTTTCCGGTTCCTCCATAGCGAATATGACATTTTGTTTGTCTTCGGCAATTTGCGACAACATTGCCAGAACCAGCATGTTTATCGTGCCAGCACCTTGGCGGTAGTACGGCGCAGAATGATCGCCTTGTCCCGTCGCGATGAAAGCCGTAATGACATTTCTCAAGTGATCGCGGGTGAGAGCCGACACGCGCAGATGTGGCTCGACCCCCCATTCCTTTGGAACGTACTTGTTCAGTGCGGTGTTTACGCTTTCCAACACACCGGATATCCCAAGATCGGGATCGCTGGCGACGTCGAAGGCGGAAAGACCGGCGATTGTGGTTTCCCACATTTGCGGACGGATTTCTTTCAACCTCAGAATGATGTCGAGAAGACTGCCGTATTCGAGACTCAGCGCGCGTCTCCCGGTCCGTAAGCCTCGCAGGTACAGGAAACCGCAATACTGTTTGTCACGGCGGGAAAACAGTTGTGGTGCATCGCTCTCTTCCAGGCTGCGGGCGAAATAGGTCTTTCCCCCGAAAGCATCCTCGTCGGCGGAATACTCGCCGACAAACGTGACACGAAGTGCTTCGACGACCGGTTCAGCGTCTACACCTTCAACCGAGGGACAGACGTAGAACGTCTCCTCCGCCGTGTTCCACCACTCGATATAGTCTCTGAAATGGGCAGTCTGGTCGTTGGACAGACCGGTAATGGTGGCTTCGACGACTATGCGCGGAACGCTATCGTCGTCCTCACCCGAGGAGTCGTCTTCGTCCAAAGCCGGGACTGCTTGCGCATCCGTTGGACCCGCCGGCACCGCGTCCGGTGACGTTTCCCCGGAGCTCGAATCCACCCCAAGATATCGACCGATGTAGAAGTCGTGCTCGTCGATCGGTGATCGCCGGCTGAGGCGGTCCGGTCCGAGCACCAGATCGATGGCTTCGAGCACCGTCGATTTTCCGGAGTTGTTGTCCCCGATGAGGACAACGTGATCGGGAAACAGCAGCGTGGCCTTCGCTATACCTCTGAAGTTCCTTATCTTGAGACGGCTGAGTTTCACCGCATTCCCCACGAGCCCACGCAAGCTGTGTTGTCGGATCCTGAGTCTTCGAGCCGAGCGAGCAGCCGCGGATTGGCCATGTTCGTTCCTCTTGTTCCCTTGACCTGCATCAAATCCCTCTGTCAGCAACTTGGCCCGCCGCCGTCAGGATGCGGAAGCCACCTTGCCCGGAATCCGGAGCGTTCCCGCATTGGTCGCAGCCACGTTTATGCAGTAGGTCTTCAACGAAGCCCTAAGCGGGGAAGTCACCGACCGTGCAGTGTAGCCCCCATGCGCGACGCTGCTACGTCTCGCGGCGCCACGCGGCGCGCAAGGATACACGCAAACTATGGCGCCTTTCCCTTCGGGCACGGAACCCCTCAACGACATTGAGACACCGGTGGTTGGAACTTACTGAGCAATGTGCGGCGTCGTGACCGCCCCGGTGGGTTGATCCAAACCGCATCAGGAAGAGTCTGGAGTTTGGGGATCCCGTGAACGAACCGTTCGGGGTGTTGGGACCAAGCTAAACGAAGAGCTTGTTCGCGTTGCTCGAGGATGCGCTGGGTGCGGCCGTGATGGACATCATGGGGGGGTGAGCATCGCGAGATGCCGGCATGTCGATGCTCGGTGTTGTACCAAGGGAAGAACGAACGGCAGAACGCGGTCGTGGCTGCGATGTCGTTGAACCGCCCGGGGAAGCCAAGGTGGTACTTCAGGTTTTTGAACTGCGCTTCGGAGAAGGGGTTGTCGTCGCTGACCCGGAGGAGGCGGAGCGAACGGGTGACCCCAAGGTCGGCGAGCATGCACTTGCTGGTCATCGGGGCGCCGCGGTCCGAGTGCAGGGTGAGCGTTTGGGCCTTGATGCCTTGCTTCAGGCACGTTTGCTCGATGAGCCTGGCGGCCAGCGCCGAGCTCTCGCGCTCGGCGACCATCCACCCCACCATGAAGATGTCGAGCAACACGTGCTGGTAGAAGTACATCCAGCGTTTCGGTCCCAGAAGCCGCGTGATGTCCCACGACCAAGCTTCGTTCG
This sequence comes from Gammaproteobacteria bacterium, assembly GCA_965214795.1. Classification (GTDB taxonomy): domain Bacteria; phylum Pseudomonadota; class Gammaproteobacteria; order HK1; family HK1; genus JAJDXW01. Next base: position 1,760,455 of record OZ243976.1, read on the forward strand.
GTCCGGTCGCGAGCAGCTCGGGCTTGGTGTATTGCGGGTGAGTGAGCTGATTTCGCCGTTCGCGCGCTGGATGGTTCGCGGCCAGGATTCGATACATCGTGCGCGGCGAGCAAAGGAATTGCCCTTCGTCCAGAAGGGTCGCGACGGCCTCGGCCGGTGAACGGTCGACGAAGCGTGGCGAGGCAAGGGTGTCGAGGACGCGCTCGCGTTCGGCCTCGCCTAGGGCCCGGACGGGGGTAGGATGGGGTTGCTGGCGCCCGGGAGCGCACCTTTGGCGACGGTAGAAGGTCGCCCGCGGCACGCCCAGCGCCGGGCACGCCGACGCCACGCCGACCCGGTGTGTCGCTATCAGCAATCCTTCGCGTCGTTGAGGTTCAGTCCCAGCAGCCCGGATATTTTTAGCTGCACATCCAGGATTGTGTGCGCGGTGACGAGCTCTTTCCCCAGCCGAGCGACCTTCGCCTGGAGCTGGCGCACCTTGGGACGGAGGAGGTTGGGCTCGGCTTGGTTTCGCGCTGCGCTTCTCTGCCGGTACGCAGTCGCTGTCGCCGGTGACCAACACGATGAGCTCGACCTGCCTCTTCAAGGTCAACGACGCGATGTCCGGACCAATCCTCATATCGATTCCCTTCTGATGCACATTCGGACGGAGGTGGTCTGCCGTGATTCGAAGCTCCGGTGCGTCGTCCGGCAGCTTCTTCATGTTCAAGGTCCAGCCTCGAAAGCGGAGATCTCCCGTTCTGAGCGCCACGAATGGCACGTCCCGAAGTTCTTCGTGCAGGGCCTGGTTCTGTCGGCAAGTTCCGTATCGCCGAACGCCACCCTCCCACCCGCAAGCGGTTTTCTCTGACCGGATGTGAGCGGTGGGGCGTCGTAGAAGTAGACGCGGTGGAGATGGAGACCGGCGAGTTCGGGGAGTTCTGCCAACTGGTCGATGAAGCGGCGGGTCGACCCGGCGGCCAGGGGCCGTTCACGGGACCCGAGCTTTCGCTTCGGGAAGCCGGCATCGATCAGGACGGCGTAGCTTCGCGGGTTCATGGCGGGAAAGTGAAGACGCCGCGACCACGCGCGGAGCCGAAGCCCTCTTGGATTGCAGCGCGCGGCGCGGCTGATTCTGATGGGGGCCAGTGTAGCGTCCGCCCGGTCCGAAAGCGACGATTCATTCGGTTCCGGTGCGATGGACCGGGACGGGTCTCGAATGCGGCAGCGCCTCGGAGGTGACGAAGTTGTCGCGGTCGTCCGGCGACGTGCGGTGCCTGAGAGGGCCGCGTGATCCGGGCCGGGGCGGGCAGGGCAGGGCAGGTCAGATGATGCCGCGGTCGCGGAGGTCTTGGAGCGCCCCGCCCCCGAGGCCGAGGCGCTCGCCCAGCACCTCGTCGGTGTGCTGGCCGAGGGTGGGGGGCGCCTGCCGGTAGGTGACGGGTGTCCGCGAGAGCTTGATGGGGCTCGCGATGAGGCGGGCCGCCCGCCCCCCGGTCGCGGGGTGGTCCATCTCGATCACCATCTCGCGCGCCTTCACCTGCGGGTCCGCGAACACCTCCTCGAGGGTGTTGATCGAGCCGTGGCCGACCCCGGCCGCCTCCAGCCGTTCGAGCCACCACGCGACCGGCCGGGTCCGGGTGACCCCGTTCAGGGTGTCGGTCACCGCGTCGCGGTTGCGCACCCGCGCCACCGCGGTCGCGAACCGCTCGTCCTCGAGCAGGTGCCGGCAGTCCGCCACCTCGCAGAACCGTTCGAAGGCCGGGTCGTTCGCGACCGAGAGCACGAAGTAGCCGTCCGCGGCCGGCATCACCTGGTAGGGCACGATGTTCGGGTGCTGGTTGCCGAGCCGGGGTGGGTTCTCGCCGGTTGCGAGGTAGTTCATGCCCTGGTTCGCGAGCCACGCGACGTGGGCGTCCAGCATCGAGATGTCGACGTGCTGGCCTTCGCCGGTCAGGTGCCGGTGGCGGACCGCGGCGAGGATCGCGACCGCCGCGTACATCCCGGACATGAGGTCCGCGATCGAGACCCCCACCTTCATCGGCTCTCCGTCCGGCTCCCCGGTGATGCTCATCACCCCGCCCATCGCCTGGATGAGCGCGTCGTAGGCGGGCCGCGCCGCGTAGGGGCCGGTGTGCCCGAACCCGGTCACCGAGCAGTAGATGAGCCCGGGGAAATCGCCTTTGAGGTCGTCGTATCCGAGACCGTACTTCGCGAGGGTGCCCGTCTTGAAGTTCTCCGCGAGAATGTCGCTTCCCGCGATGAGGCGCCGTGCGATCGCCTGCCCCTCCGGGTGCCCGAGGTTGAGGGTGACGGAACGCTTGTTGCGGTTCGTCCCCGCGAAGTACGCGCTCTCCGAGCTGTCTTCGCCGTCCGCCCGAGGCAGGTAGGGCGGGGCGAAGTTGCGGGTGTCATCGCCCGCTCCCGGCCGCTCGACCTTGATGACCTCCGCCCCGAGGTCGCCCAGGATCTGGGTGCAGTGGGGTCCGGCGAGAATGCGGGTGAGGTCGAAGACGACGAGACCGTCGAGGGGGCCGTTCATCACGTGGCTTCCTGATTGCACGAGGGAGGGGCCGAGCCGCCGCTGCCGGGCGGGCGGGGCCGGGGGGCGGGCGGAAGCGCGGAAGGTTAGCAGACGGATTCCGCCGGTACGGAGCGAAGCCTTGTCCAATGACACATGAGCCTGAAGGGGGGCGCGTGATCCAACGTGAGGTGAGCGAAGACGGGGTGTGAAGCGGGGCATCATCAAGAGAGGATCGTGATGCTCGGACCCACCGCGTGCGGACTCTCGACCAAGTCCGCTCGTTCCTCGACGGCGCCGAGCCGGTCGAGGTCCGACCCCTGGACCGCGGGGCGCGCTACGAGTTCGTTGCCCGGGCCCTTCGCCGGTTCCGGTCCGGATTGGAAAGGACTGGCGAGGCGGCGCTCCGGTCGGAATGAAGGGCAGGTGGGGCCGTACCCGGCCTGCGGCGACCGTGGCCTCCGTGGCCCCCGTGGCCCCCGCGGCCATGGTCACGACCGCGAGGATCCGGAGGGTGACCGTCCTTCCATGCCGGCGATGCCGACACCGGGGCCTGTAGCACCGGGGTTGCCGGTGTCCCGGTGAGCGCTCCGCCTACTCCGGACCCGGCGAGCCGAGGCGGACCTCGACGCCGCGGGCGGCGAGGCGGGCCTTCGCCTCCGGCACGGTGTAGTCTCCGAAGTGGAAGATGCTCGCCGCGAGGACCGCATCCGCCCGCCCTTCGATGACCCCGTCGGCAAGGTGGTCCAGGGTGCCGACGCCCCCCGAAGCGATGACCGGGATCCCGACCGCATCGGAGACCGCCCGGGTGAGGGCAAGGTCGAAGCCGTCCCGGGTCCCGTCCCGGTCCATGCTGGTGAGCAGGATCTCGCCGGCCCCCAAGGACTCCATCCGCACGCACCACTGCACCGCGTCGAGACCGGTCGGGCGCCGGCCGCCGTGGGTGTGGACCTCCCACCTGGGCTCCCCGGCGTCGTCCCGTCGCCGCGCATCGACCGCGACCACGATGCACTGGGAGCCCACCTTGGCCGCCGCCTCGGCAACGAAGCAGGGGTTCGCGACCGCCGTGGTGTTGATGGAGACCTTGTCCGCACCCGCGTTGAGGAGCCCCCGGATATGCGCGAGCTCGCGCACGCCGCCCCCCACGGTGAGCGGGATGAAGACTTCGCTCGCCACCGCCTCGACCACGTGGACGAGGGTGTCGCGCTCGTCCGACGAGGCGGTGATGTCGAGGAAGGCGAGCTCGTCCGCGCCCTGCTCGTCGTAGCGCCTCGCGACCTCGACCGGGTCGCCGGCATCCACGATGTCGACGAAGCGCACCCCCTTCACCACCCGCCCCGCGTCCACGTCGAGACACGGGATGATGCGCGCCGCGAGTCCCATTGCTCGGAGGTTCCGGGCTAAAGGCCCCAGGACTCCCCGCCGAGCTCGCCCGCGAGGGCGGTCGCGGCCCTGAAGTCGAGGGTCCCCTCGTAGAGCGCGCGCCCCACGATCGCGCCCGCGATGCCGGCCTCGGCCGCCCCGCAGAGCGCCCGGATGTCGTCGAGGTCCCGGACCCCGCCCGACGCGAACACGGGCACGTTGACGTCGCGGGCGAGGCGCCCGGTCGCCTCCACGTTCACACCCTCGAGCATCCCGTCGCGCCCGATGTCGGTATGGATGATGGCCTCCACCCCGCAGTCCTCGACGCGCCGCGCGAGATCGTCGACGCGGAAGCGGGTGAGCTTCGACCAGCCGTCCACCGCAATCCGTCCGTCGCGGGCGTCGAGGCCGACGATGATGTGCCCCGGGAACGCGACGCAGGCATCGGCGACGAAGCCGGGCGTGGTCACCGCCCTGGTCCCGAGGATCACGTAGCGAGCGCCGGTGGCGAGATAGCCTTCGATGGTGTCGTCGTCGCGGATCCCGCCCCCGACCTGCACGTCGATGTCCGGGAACCCGGCGACGAGGGCGCGGATGACCTCCGCGTTGCGGGGCGCCCCCTCGACCGCCCCGTCGAGGTCCACGAGGTGCAGGCGCCGCGCCCCCGCGTCCGCCCACCGGCGGGCCGCATCCCGGGGGTCGTCGTCGAACACGGTCACCTCGTCCATCCGGCCCTGACGGAGCCGCACGCACTTGCCGTCCTTGATGTCGATCGACGGAATCAGGAGCATCAGTGTGCCTCGTCCCAGTTCTTGCCGCTGCCGGCCTCGACCTCGAGGGGAACCCGGAGGCGGCCGGTCCCCATCCGGTCCGCGAGCTCGTCGGCGGCCCGGGCCATCCGTTCCGAGATGGCGCCGGCCGTCTCCGCCACCGCCGCCTCCGCGACCTCGAACACGAGCTCGTCGTGTACCTGCATGATCATCCGCACCTCGTCCTCGCGACCCGCCGTCCATTCGTGGAGCGACACCATGGCCCGCTTGATGACGTCGGCGGCGGTCCCCTGCATCGGAGCGTTGATCGCGGTCCGCTCCGCGTACTGCCGACGGGCGGCGTTCCGCGACTTGATCTCGGGCAGGTACAGCCGCCGGCCGAACACGGTCTCGACGTAGCCCCGGTCGCGGGCGCGTTCGCGGGTCTCCTCCATGTACGCCCGCACCCCCGGATAGCGCTCGAAGTACCGGGCGATGTAATCCTGCGCCTCCCCGCGCTCGATCCCGAGCTGGCGCGCGAGGCCGAACGCGGACATCCCGTAGATGAGGCCGAAGTTGACCGCCTTGGCGCGCCGGCGCATCTCGCCGTCGACGTGCGCCTCCTCGATGCCTCCGACCTCCGCCGCGGTCGCCCGGTGGATGTCGCGCCCCGCCGCGAACGCCGCCACCAGCCCTTCGTCGCCCGACAGGTGGGCCATGATGCGAAGCTCGATCTGGGAATAGTCCGCAGCGAGGAGGCGGAACCCGGGGGCGGGGACGAACGCCTGGCGGATGCGCCGCCCCTCGGCGGTGCGAACGGGGATGTTCTGGAGGTTCGGCGTCGACGACGAGAGCCGGCCGGTGGAGGCGACCGCCTGGTGGTAGCTGGTGTGCACCCGGCCGGTCACGGGATTCACGCTCTCCCGGAGGGCCACCGCATAGGTGGAGCGGAGCTTGGAGAGGGCGCGGTGGTCGAGGATGAGGCGGGGCAGGGCGTACTCGCGGGCGAGGTTCTGGAGCACCGAGTCCGCGGTGGACGGCTGGCCGGTCGGGGTCTTTGCCCGGACGGGCAGCCCGAGCCGGTCCTCGTTGAACAGGATCGCCTGAATCTGCTTCGGCGACTGGAGATTGAAGGGCCCCCCGGCCTCTTCGTGGGCTTCGCGCTCGAGCGCGTCCATGCGCTTCGCGAGCTCCTCGCTGAGCGCCCGGAGCCGCTCCGCGTCGACCCGCACCCCGCGCCGCTCCATCGCGGAGAGGACCGGCACGAGCGGAATCTCGATCTCCTGATACACCCGCTCGAGCCCCGCCCGTTCGGCGAGCCGGGGGGTGAAGAAGGCGTGCAGGCGCAGGGTCACGTCCGCATCCTCGGCGGCGTAGGGCCCCGCCTCGTCGAGCGGGACCTGATCGAAGGTGATCTGCTTCGCCCCCTTGCCCGCCACCTCCTCGTACTTGCGGGTCCGGACCCCGAGGTACCGGGTCGCGAGGGAGTCCATGTCGTGACGGGTCGCGGTGCTGTTCAGCACGTAGGACTGGAGCATGGTGTCGTGCGCCGCCCCGGCCATCGCGATGTCGTGGTTCGCGAGCACGCTCATGTCGTACTTGAGGTTGTGGCCGATCTTCGGCCGATCCGGGTCCTGCAGGAACGGGCGGAGCGCGCCGAGCACCCGCTCCTCGTCGAGCTGGTCCGGAGCGCCGGGATAGGTGTGCGCGAACGGAACGTAGGCCCCTTCGCCGGGAGCGACCGCGAGAGCGACCCCCACCACCCGTGCGTCCACGTAGTCGAGGCTGGTGGTCTCGGTGTCGAAGGCGAAGGCTTCGGCGGCCGCGATCCGGTCCATCCACCGGTCGAATGCCTTCCCGGTCAGCACCGTCTCGTACGATGCCCCGCCGGCCGGCTCGGTCGGCGTGCCGCCCTCCGGCTCGGCGGCGTCCCCCTCCGCTTCCCTCGCGTTCAGGAGTTCGCGGAGCAGCGATCGGAACTGGAGCCGACGGTAGAGCGTCTCGAGCGCGCTCCGGTCCGGGGTATCGGGGCGGAGCTCCTCGGGGCGCTCCCCGATCTCCACGTCGCGGCGGATCGTCACGAGCCGCCGCGAGAGGTCCATCTGGCTTTCCGCCCCCCCGTTCGGCGAGACGAACGCGCGCAGGTGCTCCCCGACCTTTCCTCCGATCCCGTCCGCGTTGGCGCGGACCCCGTCGAGCGAGCCGTAGGCGGCCAGCCACTTGACGGCCGTCTTCGGCCCGACCTTGGGCACCCCCGGCACGTTGTCCACCGCGTCCCCGACGAGGGTGAGGTAGTCCACGATGCGCGCAGGGGGCACCCCGAACCTCGCTTCGACGCCGTCCTCGTCCAGGACCGAGTCGTCCATGGTGTTGACGAGGATCACCCGCTCGTCCACGAGCTGGGCCATGTCCTTGTCGTTGGTGGAGATGATTACCCGGCACCCGCTCTCCCGGGCCCGCTCGGCGAGGGTCCCGATGACGTCGTCCGCCTCCACCTCGGGAACACAGAGGAGGGGGAGACCCAGGCTGCGGATGATCCGGTGGAGCGGCTCGATCTGCGCGCGCAGCTCGTCCGGCATCGGCGGCCGGTTCGCCTTGTACTCGGGATACCACTCGTCCCGGAACGTCTTGCCGGGCGCATCGAAGACGACCGCGAAGTACTCGCTCGGGTAGTCGGACCGAAGCCGGCGGAGCATGTTGACGACCCCGAGGACGGCCCCGGTCGGCTCCCCGTCGGAGTTGGTGAAGGACGGCATCGCGTGGAAGGCCCGGAAGAGATACGACGAGCCGTCCACGAGCACGATAGTGGGTGATTCCGCCATGGGTCATGCGCACCGCAAAGCGAGGCGATGATAGCTCGAATTCCCGCGCCCCGCTCCAGGAGCTCCGCCAGCCGTTCGCAGCGCGGGGTGGGTGGGGCGAAATCGCCGTCGCGGTCGCTCTCGTTCATCTCATTTCAGGGGGATTTACGCCGGGAGTGATTCTGCTATTGTCGGGCCCGTCATGGACCGGCATTCGACGCGGCGGCGGGGGCGGTCGCATGCTTCCGGATGCGTCGAAAAATCCCATTGGATCAATCCCTTCGACGTGACGGGGAGTGCCATGACCCACCAGCCGCAAAGCGTCGACCAGTCCGACCGGATCGTCCCGATCAACCTTCGCCAGAGCGGCCGTACGCCGACCGAGCTGCTCATCTCGACCCGGGTGCGCAAATCCCCCTACTGGCACCTGTCCCACGAGGCGGGATGCTGGCGGGCCACGGTCTACAACCGCATATACCACCCCCGCGGATACGTACGCCCGGAGGACGGCGGCGCGCGGGTGGAGTACGAGGCGCTGACGAAACACGTCACCATGTGGAACGTCGCCGTCGAACGCCAGATCCGGGTGAAAGGGCCGGAGGCGGAGCGGTTCACCGACTTCGTCATCACCCGCGACGCCACCCGCATCGAGCCGATGCGCGCGAAGTACGTCATCCTGTGCAACGAGCGGGGCGGGATCCTGAACGATCCCGTGCTCCTCCGGCTCTCCGAGGACGAGTTCTGGTTCTCGCTCGCCGACTCCGACCTCCTGTTCTGGCTCCAGGGCGTCAATGTCGGCATGAGGATGGAGGTCGAGATCGACGAGATCGACGTGTGCCCGGTGCAGATCCAGGGGCCGAAGTCGCTCGATCTGATGGCCGATCTGGTCGGCGAGAGCATCCGGGACGTTCCGTACTACGGTCTCATGGAGGCCGGGATCGCGGGCTGCCGGGTGGTGATCTCCCAGTCCGGCTTCTCGGGGGAGAAGGGCTACGAGATCTACCTCCGGGACGCCACCCTGCACGCCGAGAAGCTCTGGCACGCGGTGCTCGAAGCGGGCAGGGCGCACCGGCTCATGGTCATCGCCCCCGGCCACCAGCGCCGCATCCAGGCCGGGATCATGTCCTGGGGCCAGGACATCGACCACGAGACGGTGCCCTTCCAGTGCAATCTCGCCTATCAGATCCCGCGCAGGAAGCCGGGCGACTACATCGGACGGGCGGCCCTCGAGCGCATGCGCGAGGCGCTCGAGGCGGGACGCTCCCCGTTCGCGATGGTCATGGTGGGGATGACGATGGGCGGCAAGCCGATCGACGACTATGCGCCCGACTTCTGGCTCGTGTCGGATGCGGACGCGGGCGACCCCATCGGGTACCTCACCTCGCCGTGGCATGCCCCGGAGCTCGGCACGAACATCGCGATGGGGTACGTGCCGGTCGGCAAGTCCGCCGTCGGCACCGAGCTCGCGGTGTGGCTGCCCGACGAGTACGCGAGCGAGCCCGGAAAGCCGGACCGCGCCACGGTATGCGAGGTGCCGTTCCGCCCGTCGGTCAATCCGAGCGCCCGCGAGCGCGTCCGTGCCAAGGGCGAGGACGCGGCGGCGTAGCGCGGTGGCGGACAGGCTCGTCGACGGCGAGCCTCCGCTCGATCGGGGGCGCGTCTTGCGCGGCGAGCTGCTGGTCTTTCGCAGGCTTCCCGCGATGCGCGGGCTCGTCGCGCGAGCGCGCGCGATGGCCGAGGCCGCCTTCGCCCCCTGCCCTCCGCCCCTCGCCCAGGAGGCGCTCGGGGCGGAGGACTTCCTCGCTCGGGCGGCCGCGCTCCGCCGCTCGTTCCTGCACGACGGGGAAGCCCGCTCCGCCTTCCGGGCGGTGATCGAGTCGCTCGGGCTCGACCCGGACGCGACCTACGCCGACCGGCTGATCCTCCGCCTGCAGCCGAGCGGCGCCGCCGGTTCGGGGCGCCGGGTGCGCGACCTTCCCCCCCACCGCGACACCTGGGGGTCGAACCTGATGGCCCAGATCAATTTCTGGGGTCCGGTGTTTCCGCTCGATCCGGGGGCCACCATGGTGATCTGGCCGACCCTCTTCGACCGCCCGGTGCCGAACACGAGTGCGGACTGGGACCTCGAGCGCCTCCGGGAGGCGCCGAGCCGCTATCCGCTCTTGCCGGTGCTCCGCGGCGCGGTCGGCGAGAAGGCGGTGGAGGTCCCGGTGCTCATCGCCCCGGGCGATCTGCTCTGCTTCTCCGGCGCCCACCTGCACGCGAGCCGGCCCAATCGCACCGGAAGGGTGCGGGTGAGCATCGACTCGCGCACCGTGGACCTCGCCGACCTCCGGGCGGGGCGGGGGGCGGCGAACGTGGACGGGCACGCCCCGCACGTCGGACGCGACTGGTTCCACCGGGTGTCGGATGGTGCCCGACTCGCCGAGACATGCACGAAGCCCTGATCACAGCCGCCCTCATCGCGGCCGTGGTGTGGCTGTGGCGGGAGAACCTGCGAGCCCGCGAGGTCGCCACCCGGGCCGGGAGAAGGATCTGCGCGGCGAGCGACGTGCAGTTCCTCGATCAGACGGTGGCTTTCGCGAGGATGAGCCTGGCCTGGAGCGCTCGGCCGCCTGTGGTGGCGGGCGCCGATCCCCTCGCGACGAAAGGGGGTGAGCGCGCCAAGCCGGGCCGGAGCGCACGGGTGGCGCTCGTCCGGATCTACCGCTTCGACTACAGCACGGACGGAGCCGACCGGGCGGCGGGTCTCGTCGTCGTCCAGGGAGGGGCGGTCGTCCACGCCCAGCTCGCCGATCTCGGGACACTGCACTGATCTCCCTGAGATCTCACTGATCTCTCTGAATCTCCCTGACTCTCCCTGACTCTCCCGGGCCGATTCCCCTCCCGGCCGCGGGCGGACTACTATAATCACCCGCAGTCCGAGGCATGCGCATGAACCTGACCAACCACTTCCTCATCGCCATGCCGTCGCTCCAGGATCCGAACTTCGTGCGCACGGTGACGTACCTCTTCGCCCACGACGAGGACGGGGCGATGGGCCTCGTCATCAACCGGCCCGCCGGTTTCGATCTCGGGACGGTGCTGGAACAGACCGGGGTGGAAGCCGGCTCCGACGCGCAGAGCGACTCCGCCCGGCAGCTTCCGGTGATGGAAGGGGGGCCGGTCATGAAGGAGCGCGGCTTCGTCCTGCATCGCCCGGCCGGCGCGTGGGAGCACGCGCTGGCGGTCGAGGGCGAGGACATCGCGGTCGCCATGTCGCGCGACATCCTCGACGCGCTCGTCGCCGGCCGTGGTCCGCGGGACGTTCTCGTCGCGCTCGGCTACGCGGGATGGGGGCCGGGGCAGCTCGAGAACGAGGTCCTGCAGAACGCGTGGCTGAGCGGTCCCGCCGATCTCGACATCGTGTTCGAGGCGCCGTTCGGAGACCGCTGGGAGCTGGCTGCGCGCGGGTTGGGGGTCGAGCTTCACCGCCTGTCCGGACAGTCGGGGCGCGCGTGAGCGCCAGCCGGACCTTCCTCGCGTTCGACTACGGCGAGCGCCGCATCGGGATCGCGGTCGGTCAGTCGGTCACCGGGACCGCGAGCCCGCTCTCGACCGTCCGGGTGCGTGACGGAGAGCCGGACTGGGTCTCCATCGACGGCATCGTGGCGGCCTGGAAGCCGGACGGGCTGGTCGTCGGGGAGCCGCTTCACATGGACGGCCGAACCCAGCCCATGACCCGGCGCGCGCGGCGGTTCCGGCACGCCCTGCGGAGCCGGTTCGGCCTTCCCGTGCACGCTGCCGACGAGCGTCTCACCACGGTGGAAGCGCGTGCGGAGCTTGCCGAGCGGGGAGCGTTCCGTGGTTCCGGAGCGCGGCGGCAGCATGAGGCCGACCATCCGGTCGCGGCCCGGATCATCCTCGAATCGTGGCTCGGCGAGCGGCCGCCGGACGGAAGTTCTCAGAAGGCGGGCGGCGGCGCCTCCGCCGCCCCACCCACGGCTTCGGGTCCGGGTCCCGGTTCGGTCCCCGACCTGGGCTCCGACCCGGGCCCGGCGCGGACCTCCGCGGCGAAAGGTGGCTGAGGCGTCCCCGCGGCCGGACGCGGCGGCACCTCCGTCCGCCGCCCCGGAACCGTTCCACATCATCGATCCGGAGCCGTTCCACCGCTCGTTCCTGGACGAGATCTGCGCGCTGGCCACCGCGGTACGCGCCGTCGCCAAGAGCCGGGACGGGCGGCACGGGCTGCAGGCCCTCCTCGCAGATCGCCGGGCGATGCTCTACTTCACCCAGCCCTCGACCCGGACGTTCCTCTCGTTCAACAACGCCTGCCACCTCCTCGGGATCCGGACCAGCGAGATCCGGGACTCGTCGACCTCGTCGGAGGTGAAGGGGGAGAGCCTCGAGGACAGCATCCGCACCTTCAGCTCCTACGTCGACGTCATCATCATGCGAAGCGGCGAGGCGGGGCTCGCCGCGCGAGCGGCACGCATGATGGATTCGATCGCGCGCCCCGTGCCGATCGTCAACGCGGGGAGCGGTCCCGACCAGCATCCGACCCAGGCCCTCCTCGACATCTACACTCTCGACCGCAGCTTCGCCGAGCGGGGCGGCATCGAGGGGAAGACGATCGGCATGATGGGCGATCTCGCGCGGGGCCGCACGGTGCGCTCGCTCTGCCATCTCCTGCGGCACTACGCGGGCGTGCGGCTGCGGTTCCTGTCGCCGGCCGCGTTCCGGATGCACGGGGACGTCAAGGCCCTCCTCGACCGCCACGGCATCGAGTACGCGGAGACGGAGTCGCCCGCCGAGGTCCTGCCCGAGCTCGATGCCCTGTACCTCACGCGCCTTCAGTCCGAATATGACGGGCCGGGTGAGACCGCGCGCTTCGACCACGCCCGCTTCCGGATCGGTCTCGAACAACTCGGACGCATGAAGCGCGACGCGATCGTCATGCATCCGCTGCCCCGCGGCCCGGAGCTCGACGCGCGGGTGGACGAGGACCCCCGGGCGATGTACTGGCGGCAGGAGCGCAACGGAATGTGGGTGCGGGTCGCCTTGCTCATCCGGATCCTCGGGGCCGAAGCGTCGTTCCGCGGGATCCGCCCGTGAGCCGGACGGCCCACCGGGGCACGATCTTCCTGGAGGAGGCCGAGGTTCTCGCGAACGAGCGCCACGCGGCCGGGCAGCACGTCCTCGGGATGCGGTCGCCGGCGGTGGCGGCCCGAGCGGAGCCGGGTTCGTTCGTGCACCTTCGCTGCGGTCCCTCCCTCGCGATGCGCCGGCCGATGTCGATCATGCGGACGGAGCCGTCCGAGGGTCGGGTCGAGCTCCTGTTCAAGGAGGTCGGGGCGGGCACCGGTCTCCTCGCGCGGTGCAAGCGGGGCGATCGCCTGAGCGTCCTCGGGCCGATCGGCCGCGGCTTCTCGCCGACCCCGGAGCGCCCTCACCGCCTGCTCCTCGGCGGCGGCGTCGGGATCCCTCCGATCCTCTTCCTCGCCGAGCGGCTCGCCGCGACCCGTCCGGTCGTGCTCACGGGATCGGAGGTCCCCTTCCCCTTCGACCTCCGCCCGTCCGCGATGCCCGAGGCCGGGCTTCCGGCCGGAGCCGCCCTCGGATGTCTGGAGGAGGCCGGGGTTCCGAGCCGGACCGCGAGCCGGGCCGGGCTTCCGGGCTGCTTCGACGGCCTGGTGACGGACCTTGCGCGGGGCTGGCTGAAGGTGCGATCCTCGCTCGAGCGGGTGGAGCTCTTCGCGTGCGGCCCGGAGCCGATGCTGCGGGCGGTCGCGGAGCTTGGAAGGGAGTTCGGGGTGCCGAGTCAGCTTGCCTTGGAGGAGCACATGGCATGCGGAACCGGCGGCTGCGCGGGGTGCGGCGTCCTGGTGCAGACCCCGGCCGGGCCGGCGATGAAGCGGGTGTGTGTGGACGGGCCGGTCTTCGACGGGGCGAGTGTGTTCGGAGCTTGGCGTGGGTGCATCCCGGCCCCCTCTTGACGGCATCCGGGTCGTGGAGCTCGGACAGCTCATCGCGGGGCCGTTCGCGGGCAGCATCCTCGCCTACTTCGGGGCGGAGGTCGTCAAGGTCGAGCCGCCGGGCGGCGGGGACGCGATCCGCGGATGGCGCGTGCTGCGCAACGGGACGTCCTATTTCTGGCGGATGCTGGGGCGCAACAAGAAGTCGGTCACCCTGAGCCTGCGGACCGAGGAAGGCCGGGCTCTCGTCAAGCGTCTCGTCGAGGGCGCGGACGTGGTGATCGAGAACTTCCGGGCGGGGGCGATGGAGGGATGGGGACTCGGCCCGGAGGCGTTCCGGGAGTCCAATCCCGGCCTCGTCTACGCCCGCGTGTCCGGCTACGGGCAGACCGGGCCGTACTCCGGGCGGCCGGGCTATGCCTCGGTGTGCGAGGGCATTGGCGGGTTCCGCTACCTCAACGGCTTCTCCGGGGAGGCCCCGGTGCGGCCCAACCTGAGCCTCGGCGATACCCTTGCGGGCCTGCATGCGGCGATCGGCATCCTCCTCGCCCTGGTGGAGCGCGGGAAATCGAGCCGCGGGCAACTCGTGGACGTCGCCATCTACGAGTCGGTCTTCAACGTGCTCGAGTCGGTCGTCCCCGAGTACGATGGGGCGGGCCTGGTGCGCGAGCCATCCGGCACCACCCTGACCGGGATCGTCCCCACCAACACCTATCCCTGCCGGGACGGCCGTCACGTCATCATCGGCGGGAACGGAGACTCGATCTTCCGCCGGCTCATGCGGGCGGCGGGGCGGGCGGACCTCGCGCAAGACCCGCGCCTCGCCCGCAATGCCGGGCGGGTCGAGCACGAGAAGCTCATCGACGACGCGCTCGCGGCATGGACCCGGAGCCTCGACTCTGCCGAGGTGCTCTCGCGGCTCGAGGATGCGGACGTGCCCTCCGGCCCCATCTACAGCGTCGCCGACATCATGGACGACCCCCACTACCGCGCGCGGGAGATGTTCCACCGGGTGGAGATCGACGGAGAGCCCCTGGTCCTCCCCGCGATGTCTCCCCGGCTCGGGTCCACGCCGGGCGGCACCGAATGGCCGGGTCCGGAGCTCGGTTCCCACAACCGGGAGATCCTCGAGGAGCGGCTGGGGCTCGCAGAGGCGGAGATCGAGGCGCTGCGGGAAAAGGGCGTGCTGTGATGCGGGCCGCGAACCGGGTGGCCGACTCCCTCGCCGCGGTTCGCAAGCGGATTGCCGAGGCGGAGCGCCGTTTCGACCGCCTGCCGGGAAGCGTGGCCCTGGTCGCGGTGGCCAAGACCAAGCCGGCGAGCCTCATCCGCGAGGCGTGGGAGGCCGGGCAACGGCAGTTCGGCGAGAACTTCGTCCAGGAGGCGGTGGCGAAGCTCGACGAGCTTTCCCGGCTCTCCGGCCCCGGGGGCATCGAGTGGCACTTCGTGGGGGCCCTCCAGGCCAACAAGTCGCGGACGGTGGCGGAGCGTTTCGACTGGGTGCACACCGTGGACCGGGTGCGCATCGCGCGCCGCCTGAGCGACCAACGCCCCGCGTGGCTGCCGCCGCTCAGTGTCTGTCTCCAGGTCAACGCGAGCGGCGAGGCGTCCAAGTCGGGCGTGGACGTTCCTCAGGTCGCCGAGCTTGCTTCGGCGGTGTCCGAGCTTCCCCGTCTCCGGCTGCGGGGGCTGATGACCATTCCCCGGCCGTGCACCGGGTTCGACGAGCAGCGGGCCGCGCTCCGGCCCTTGGCCGAGGTGTACGAGCGCCTCCGCGCCGAAGGCCACTCCCTGGATACGCTCTCCATGGGGATGACCGACGACCTCGAGGCGGCGGTGGCGGAGGGGAGCACCCTGGTCCGGGTCGGCACGGCGGTGTTCGGACCCCGCGGCGGGTCCCGCGCCCGAGCCGCCGGGCTCCCTCCCGCGGGTTGACCCCCGCGGCTCTCCGCTTGCGGATCCCCTCCGACGGGCTCCCTCCCGCGGGCGGTCCGCCCGGTCCGCGGTACGAAGGTCGCCAGCAGTTCTCATTTTGCCCGTCGGGTCCCGCTGCCGGACCGGCACGACCGTCGATCGGCCCCCCGATCTGTCCCGGATCGAGTCGCAAGGAGAAGACGGCTTGCGGCTTGGGGTGAAGTCAGGCGCCAAAATGAGAATTGCTGGAAGGTCGCCCGCCACCTTTGCCGGGCGCCCCGAATCTTCGATAATCCCGACCGTTCACGATCGCGTGGAGCCGAGCATGAGCCGGAAGATCACCTTCATCGGCGGGGGCAACATGGGGGCGAGCCTCGTGGGCGGGCTCGTGGAGAGCGGCCATCCTCCGGCCGCCATCCTCGTGTCGGAGCCCGTGGCGGAGAAGCGCCGCGATCTCGCGGAGCGGTTCGCGGTGGGGGTGACCGCCGACAACGACGAAGCGGCGTCCGCGAGTGACGTGGTGGTGCTCGCCGTCAAGCCCCAGAACATGGCCGAGGTGGTCACCGGGGTCGCCGGAGCGATGCGCGATCGCGGGCCGCTCGTCGTCTCGATCGCGGCCGGGACGCGGATCGGCCGGATCCTCGAATGGCTCGGCTACCCCGCCCCGGTCGTCCGCACCATGCCGAACACCCCGGCGCTCCTCGGCTGCGGGGCGACCGCGCTCTTCGCAAGCGAGGCGGTGACCGAGGAGCAGCGGGAGGCGGCGGAGGCCATCCTGCGGTCGGTCGGGACCGCGCTCTGGGTCGACAACGAGGGCCTGCTCGACGCGGTGACCGCGGTGTCGGGAAGCGGGCCCGCGTACTACTTCCTCCTCATGGAGCACATGATCGGGACCGGCATCCGCCTCGGGCTCACCGCAAGCCAAGCCCGTGCCCTCACCCTTCAGACCGCGCTCGGGGCGGCGCGCATGGCGCTCGAAGCCGGCCGGACGCCGGAGGAGCTCCGCGTGAGTGTCACCTCACCGGGCGGCACCACCGAGCGGGCCCTCGACCTCTTCCGCGAGGGCGGGTTCGGCGAGCTGGTGGAGCGGGCCGTCACCGGGGCGCGGGACCGCTCGCGCGAGCTCGGCGGCTGACCGCGGCGTATCCCGTGGGCGGCCCCTACGCCGGAAACGCGCTCACCTTCCTCGTGCAGGTGGCGTTCGGGATCTACATCCTGATCCTCATGCTGCGCGTGCTGCTGCAGGTGTTCCGGGCCGACTACTACAACCCCCTCTCGCAGTTCGTGGTGAGGCTCACCGAGCCGGTGTTGGCACCGCTTCGCCGCATCGTGCCGCGCGTCGGGCGGGTCGAGGGCGGCGCTCTCCTCGTGATGTTGGGAGCGCAGATGATCGAGTTCTGGCTGGTATATGGAGTGAAGGGGGTCGAGCCTTCGCTCGCGGGTCTCGCGGTGGTCGCGGCGGCGGAGCTGCTCGAGCTCTGCACCACCGTCTTCTTCTGGGCCATCCTCATCCGGGTGATCCTGAGCTGGGTGAGCCCGGGCCTGCGGCACCCGGCGAGCGACATCGCCTACAGCCTCACCGAGCCGGTGCTCGAACCGGCGCGCCGCGCTCTCCCGGCCATGGGCGGATTCGACCTCTCGCCCATCCTCGTCCTCGTCGGCTTGCAGCTCGTCAACCTGTTGCTCATCGAGCCGATCCGCGACGCGGGGCGCCTGCTGTTCTGAGCCGATGGGAGGTGGGGGAAGGTGGGGGAGGGGACGACACGGCGCGGCGCTTCATCGACCTCGCCCTCGAGTGCGACGCGCTTCGCTTCGGGGAGTTCGAACTCAAGTCGGGCCGCGTCAGCCCCTACTTCCTCAATACCGGGCGGTTCCATTCCGGGCGGGCCCTCGCCCGTCTCGGGCGCTGCTACGCCGAGACCATCCTCGCGGCCGGGATCGAGTTCGACATGCTCTACGGCCCCGCCTACAAGGGGATCCCGCTCGTCGCGAGCGTCGCCGTCGCCTTTTTCGAGGCGGGCGCGAGGGACGTGCCCTACGCCTTCAACCGCAAGGAGCCGAAGGACCACGGGGAAGGGGGGAACACGGTGGGAGCGCCGCTCGCGGGGCGGGTTCTCATCGTGGACGACGTCATCTCGGCCGGGACCGCGGCGCGCGAATCCCTCGGGATCATCGGGGCGGCCGGTGCGGTTCCGGTCGGGTTCGTGATCTCCCTCGATCGCGAGGAACGGGGGATCGGAAGGAAGTCCGCCGCCCGCGAGATGCGCGAAGACGAGGGGTTGCCGGTGGCGGCGGTCGCGAACGCGAGGCAGCTACTGCGGGCCGTCGAGATGCGGCCGCTCCTCGCCCCCCATGCGGCGGCGATGCGAGCCTACCTCGAGCGCTACGGCGAACGCTGATCCGCGCGCTCGGGGGGCCGGCTCCTTAACCCGAAAAAATCACCGACTTCCCGCTGCGGCCGCCAGTCCGCTCGCGGTCGCGGGACGTACTCCCGCAAGCCGCTGCGACCGCGCGACCGCGCCAGTGTCGACTACGCCTTCAGCCGCGCGCATGCGCTCTTTCGGTCCGTACGGCCCGTTCCTCCAGGAGATCGGGGGGCATCTTGGCGCCCTCGCGACGAAAGTCGGTGATTTTTTCGGGTTGACTCCGGCAACCGGATCCGGATTCGTTCCTTCCTTCCCGACCCGGACATCCGCATGACGTCCATCGCCCGCCTGGCACTGCCCGTGCCCCACATCCGCCCGCTGGACTTTGAATATGAATAATTCATATCAATTCAGTTGCTTGCAATCTATTTGCCCTATCTGCCGATGACTGCCCAAGCCAGACTCGTCGGGCCTCGGCCGCATCGGGATCGGCCAGGGACTGGTTTGTCATTCGATGCGCCGTTCACGGAAAAAGCAAAGGGCCGGAAAACAATGATTTCCATGATACGCCGCGCATGAAGCCCAGCGAGGAGATGTGGGGCACGGGCAGGCCTGGCAAGGGTGTCAGGAGGGACTGAACGGCGGCGGCGCGTGGACTATCCGGACTTGTGCTTCCCGTCCGGCGGAGCAATCACCTTGCGAAACGTGAGCGAAATGCGCCGCCCCCGCTCCACTCTGCCCGGCTGCTGTCGGGGATGCGCGGCCCGTCGATCCGTGGGGCGCCGTTCAGCGCGGCGGGGGGCTGTGGTTCTCCGAGCTGTGGAAGACCAGCGGCTCGTCCTGCCCTCGGAACCTCCCGCGCGCCACGATGTGCATGGGAATGATGCCGACGCGAAGTCCGCCCGCGAAGTACCCGTCGATGATCACGGGGCTGGTGAATATCCAGTCGCACTTCGCGAGACGGAGCGCGCGGTTGGTGAGCGCCCGGAGCGCCGGGCGTTGCTGCACATAGAGCGCGCAGTGCAGGAAGGACGCCTCGAGCGGCGGGTGGACCCATGCGGACTTCCGCTTGACGATCAGAGCCGGTCGCGCGAGGTGCCATCTCTTCTCCGGATCGGCCAGCAGTTCGGCGTTCATGCCGGTCTGGTCGCACGGATGCTGTTCGGTGAAGGTGTGCACCTTCTCGAAGTACGCCCGGGTCCTCTCGTTTGCGCGGCAGAAGAAGAACCCGGCGCAGAGCACGAAGCGGTGGCGGTGATAGTGCGCATGCGGGTGGGTGGTTCCCTGGGAGCAGAGGAGATCGTGGTCCGTCCGGGCGGTCAGCCAGGGCCGCGGGTCACGGAGCCAGAACGCATCGGCGTCGCTGTGGATGAAGTCGCACCCGGTGGCGGCGAGGCGAACGAAGATCTTCACCCTGAGCGGGGTGAGCGCTTGGAGCCGCGTGCGCCAGTCCATGGCGTCGAAATCCGCCCTCGGAGCGTCGGGCACGAGGTCGTGGAGGTTGACGGCCCGGTGCGCTTCGCCCCGCTCCCGGAGGAACTCCGCGAGTTGGTCGTCCATGCACACGATGCGGTAGTGCGAGCAGCCGGCTTCTTGGGCGTGCTCGGCCCACCGCGCGACAGTATGCCGCCAGCCGAACGTGCCGAACACGAGAGTAACGGGGCCTTCTTCACGCGGTCGAAGGTCGGCGAGCATGGGGATTTTCCTGTCTGATTGTGGAGCGTCCATCGGCAGGGGCGCACCGTCAGGCCGTCCGGCAGCTTCGTCCCGGCGTTGCCGCATGCCGCTTCGAGTTGCTTCCGGGGGAGGTTGTCCGCGTCTTCCAGATTCGCGTCCGAGAGGATGGTCTTGCGGAAGTGGGCTTCGTCGAAGTCGGCGCCGGTCAGGTCCGCGCTGGTGAAGTCGGTGCGGCTCAGTATCGCACCCGCGAGACCCGCGTCCCGCATGTGCGCGCCTGCCATCGACGTCCGCGACACCGGCCAAGCGACCATCGAACTCACTCCGCGGATGTGGAAATCGCTGTTCGCCGACGTGCCCATGCGTTCAGACCTCGGCCTCCGCCACCACACTGAATCCGATCCCACAACCACAAACCGGCGGCAAATTCGTCGTCTCGCATCGTGTTGTATACCGCGCGAAGGGTCAACACCGATACCGACCGCCGGCTGTCAACCATCGAGAAATCGTCAAGGATGTCGGCCGGGTCGTGCTGGCCGTCGGCGTCGAGGAAGGTCTCCACCAGCACCGGGCGGTAGCCGTGATGCGCCTGCCAGTCGTCGGCGAGCCGGCGCACCGCTAGCGACAGCGCCTTCGACGCGAGGTGCTGGACCCGCACCCAGGGGAAAATCAGGAACCGGGGGTTGGCGATGACCCGGTCCAGGCGCTTGCGCCGGGCCGCCTCGTCCCAGCCGATGAACCGCTCGCGGCACGCCACCGAGCGGGCCGCGTAGGAGAACAGCAGCGCGCCCAAGCACCGCCCGTGACGGTCGATGAGGGCGTAGCGCAAGTGCGGACCGAGCGGGCGGCGGTAGCCCAGGCAATGGTGCCGGTCGATCAACTCGTTTCATTGCCCGACCTCGCCGGGGTCCGTCACCAAGCGCAACTGCATCGGCTCAAAGTCGTTCAGTGCGTTGCAGACCTCGGCGCGCGGCGCCCCGCCAGGGGTGTGCCAGTTCAGGTGTTCGCAGATGGTGAGCCCGAGCTCGTGTCGGCTCAGCCCCGCACACTCGCGCACCGTGCGCTGGATGTCGGCGATCTGATGCCGGGTCAGGCGCCGGCTGAAGAAGGTGGTCGACTTCAGCTTGCGGATGGCCTCGTCCATCGGTTCCTCCCCAAGACAGCTCCACCCGCTGATGGTGTCACCGAGGGGGGCGTGTGTCAGGGCCCTTGGGAGGGGCCGTAGAAAGAGGCTATTATCCATCTTGAATCAATGGGTTATGGAAATGAAACCCAAACCTGAAGACGGCTCTGTCAAAATGAATGCCATTGGGGGGTACCGTCCGTCTTACCGGGAACCCGGCGACCTGCGGTTCTCGTGCAGGAGCGCTTCGAGCTCGGCGGCTCGTGCTTCGGCGGCTCGTCGCGCAGCCGTCTCTCGTTTGGCCCGGGACTCGGCGACCTCGGCCCGGGACTCGGCGGTCCGGCGCGCGGCTTCCTCCTCGGCCCAGGTGAGAAGGCGCCGGCCCGCCGCCGGGTCGAAGAAGTACCTCTCCTCGCCCTTCACCCGGAAGTCCAGGCCCAGCGTCTCGCTGCGAAGGAGCACGGTCCCGTCCACCGACTCCACCACCGGTTGAGGCTCATACGCGCCCGTCGCCAGACGGCGGCCCTTGAGATGCGACCCCAGGTAGTCCCCCGTCGGATCGTACTGCCAGTATTCCCGTACCCCCAGCCGCTCGTACAGCGCCGCCTTGCGCCCGTCGTCCTGGCGCCACGTGCCCCGCGATGCCACCTCCATCACGAAGGCCGGCACCTGCCCTTCCTCCCACAGCTTGTACGTCCACCGGTTGTGCTTGGGGACCCCGAATGCCACGAACACGTCCGGTGCCACCCGGGCCTGCGGATTGCCTTCCTCGTAGTAGATGAAGAGGTCCCCGGACACGTACACGTCCGGGCGGTCGCGGAAGTGCAGGTCGAGGGTGCCGACCGCATCGAGGATCGCACGGAGCTGCCAGTCGTTCTCCGCCATCGGCTTGCCGTCCCCGCTCGGATACTCAATCGCGGCGGGAGAGAGAACACGCTGGCTCATCGGCTGGCTCCTCCGGGCGGCGAACCGGGCTCGGGTGAACCCCGACCTCCGGCGACGATACCATGCTCATATCCGCCCCCCAAGCTGCACTCCGGTACCGCATGATGAACCAGGACAGAGAGCCGCAAAGCAGGGCAGGTTCCCGATCTTCGTAAGATTTCGCCGCGGCGCGTCGGGGGCGTATGCCCCTCCGGGCATGCGTATTCCGGGACACCGGCCGATTCGGGCCCCCGGCCGGATGCCGGTGCTCCGAGCCGGCCGCGCCGGGATGACCGAGGGACGGGGTGGCGAGAAAGTATCGACTGCCGCAGAACCGGCCGCCGGGTGCGGCGGAGCGGCAGTCGGCCGGGAGGTCAGCCGGGGCGGATCATGGTGCCGGAGCCGGCCTCGGTGAACACCTCGAGCAGGGTCGCGTGCTCGACCCGCCCGTCCGCGATGGTCGCCGCCGCCACCCCGCCCCGGACCGCGTCGAGCGCGCACCGCACCTTGGGGAGCATGCCTCCCGAGATGGTCCCCGCGGCCCGCATCGCGGCAGCCTGGGCGAGATTCATCTCGCCCACGGTGGCGCCGTTCTCGTCGAGCAGCCCCGCGGTGTTGGTGAGCAGGATGAGCTTCGCCGCCCGCATCGCCTCGGCGACCTTGCCGGCCACGAGGTCCGAGTTGATGTTGTAGCCGCGGCCGTCGGCGGAGAACCCGATGGGGGCGATGACCGGGATGCAGTCTCCCGCCACCAGATGGTCGAGGAGAGACGGCTTGGTCGGACGGATGCTGTTCGGTGAAGGTGTGTAACTTCTCGAAGTACGCCCGGGTCCTCTCGTTTGCGCGGCAGAAGAAGAACCCGGTGCAGAGCACGAAGCGGTGGCGGTGATAGTGCGCACGCGGGTAGGTGGTTCCCTGGGAGCAGAGGAGATCGTGGTCCGTTCGGGCGGTCAGCCAGGGCCGCGGGTCACGGTGCCAGAACGCATCGGCGTCGCTGTGGAGGAACTCCGCGGGTTGGTCGGTCTGGTCAGCGTCAACTATTTCTTCCGGCGGCGACAATTAGAATTGCCAGTCTGCAGGGCCGCGTGAGCAGGGTCGAAGGTCGGCGAGTACGGGGATTATCCTGTCTGGTTGTGGAGCGTCCATCGGCAGGGGCGCACCGTCAGGCCGTCCGGCAGCTTCGTCCCGGCGTTGCCGAATGCCGCTCCGAGTTGCTTCCGGGGGAGGTTGTCCGCGTCTTCCAGATTCGCGTCCGAGAGGATGGTCCTGCGGAAGTGGGCTCCGTCGAAGTCGGCGCCGGTCAGGTTCGCGCTGGTGAAGTCGGTGCGGCTCGGTATCGCACCCGCGAGACCCGCGCTCCGCATGTGCGCGCCCGCCATCGACGTCCGCGACAGACGGGCTCGGTGCAGGTTCGTGCCGGTGAGCCGCGCGCGGCGGAAATCCGCCTCTCGACCGCCTCGGCGTCGTCGAAGATCGCCCGCTCCAGGGCCGAACGCCGTAGATCGGTGCCGTCGAGTCGTGCGCGGGTGAGGTTCGCGTGTTCGAACTCGGAGTCGGTGAGTTCGGCGCCGGTCAGGTCGGCATCAACGAACGACGCCTTCTCCGCATCCGCCCCGAGCAGGATCGCGGGGTTCGCCCCACACCCGAGAGGTCCGCCTTCTCCAGTTCGGCGCGGCGCAGGTCCGAACGCGTGAGGTCCGCGTCCTCCAGGATCGCTCCCTTGCGCTCCGCGTCCGCGAGCTTGGCCTTCGCGATGCGCGCCCCGGCGAGCTCCGCCCGCTTGAGATCCGCCTCGCACAGGTCGCAGCCCTCGCATGCGCGGGTTTCGAGGAGCCGAGCCAAGTCCTCCGGCTCGGCGGCGAGGCGGCGCCGGCCGACACGAGGAGCGGGGCAACGAGAAGCGAGGCGAGTCTGGCGGGAAGCTTCATGGGTGGCGCACAAGCTATTTCATAATCAGTTGGCGAAATGACAGTTTGCCGATTTCACGTGCGAGTTGGTCAGCGCGCTCATCGAGCGGTGGACGGTTCGGGTATTGCAGGCAAGCGGTGATGGTGCGTTCAGCGAGTTTGACCGTATTGTCATTCAGAGCCTTGTCCAATGACACATGAGCCTGAAGGGGGTGCCTGATCAAACGTGAGGTGAGCCTGACGGGGTGTGAAGCAGGGCATCATCAGGAGATGATCGTGATGCTTCAGACCCACCGAGTGCGGACTCTCGACCAAGTCCGCTCGTTCCTTGACGGCGCCGAGCCGGTCGAGGTCCGATCCCTGGACTGCGGGGCGCGCGACGAGTTCGTCGCTCGGACCCTTCGCCGGTTCCGGTACGGGCAACCCCGGGCAAGGCCGACAAGGGTGTGTTGCGCCGCTTCCTGGTCAAGGTGAGCGGGTTGTCCCGAGTACAACTGACCCGCCTCATCGCCCAGCACCGCTCGACCGGGCGCATCGACGACCGTCGCGGCCCACCCCGACGGCCCTTCCCCCGGTGCTTCACGGTTCAGGACATCCGCCTGCTCGCATAAGTCGATGCGCTGCACGGGACCGTGTCCGGACCGGCCACCCGCAAGCTGTGCGAACGCGCCTACACCGTGTTCCACGACCGGCGCGGTCCAAGCGGCTCGCGCGGATCTCCAACGGTCATCAGGAAGACGGCCCGGCTCGGAGCCAGGGTGAGCCGGATTCCAGAACGCGCCGCCGCGGCAGCGAGGGACCGGTCACCGATCCATCGAACGAGCGTCAACCTGCGCCGCGATATTCCGCCGACAACAGCAACGCAGATCGGCGGGTTGTTCCGCCTATCCTTCTTCTGCCCGATGGGTTCACCCGAGGCGAACGTGATGGATTGCGATACCGAGACCCGGCGCCCGCGACAGCCGGCCGTCGGCGGTCAGCAGGGATACGCGGCGGGCGCGCGCCGCGGCAACGTAGAAGGCATCGTACGCGCCCACGTCATGACGATGCTGCCAGACGGATTTGGTCAGCGTGCGATGGGAGATTCGCTCCACCGGCCAGGTGGGGAGATCGTCGAGCGCCATGAGAGCCCGTTCCTCCGTCAAGTGATCGTGCTGCACGGAACGGCGCAGCATCGCCGTGACCTCGGCATCCATCAGTTCCGGGGCCATTAGCTCGGCATACTCCATGACCAAGGCCAGACTTTCGCCGAGCGGGGTCTTCCGCAGATATTCCACCGCGGCAGAAGCGTCGATTACGTACCGCGTTACTCCAGTTCCTCATCGCGGTGGTGTCGCGCCTCCTTAAGGAGCGAGGCCGCCGCGATGCCAAGTTCGGCAACCACGGCTCAGAATGCCCGCTTACGGCCGGTGAGTGCATCCAGCGCTTCGGTGAATCGCATCCGCTCGCCGACACCGAACCACCGCCGAAGCTGCCGGATGCGAGCGATGAATGCCGTCCCGTCTTCGAATGACATCGAAGTGGCTGCCGCGTAACGACGGCACGTGATTGACGAGGTGGCGAGCGCGGCGGAAATACGGCTTCGCAACCCGAGAGCCAGCAGCGCACCAGACTCGGCTTCGAAGTACTTCCGGGCATCCGCCCGGACCACCAGCAACTCGGCGGGGCAGATCGACCGGTCGCGGGTCTCCTTCGGGTCGATCGCGGCGGCCGGTGCCGCCGCAGTCAGGATGAAGAGGATGACGCCCGCAAGAAGTTTCCCATTGATGATTGGCGAATTGGTGAAGACGGTCAACCCTGACAGGCACTTGCCCAGCCTCCCATACCGCTGCAACAGGTGGAGAGACGAACCGGATTTCAGGAAGGGTTACGTTGTGGATGCCCGTCTTTCAACCAGCATTCTGCCCAGCCGACGCACGGAGGAGGCCATCAGGCAGAGAAGCAACAGAGTGGCCCAGATCCGCAACGGCACCTCCGGTTGGGCATAGCGAGGAATAAAATGCGAGGCCACGGCATAGACGGCGTGCAGATACAACGCCGGCAACACGACGAACACGACCTCGATGCGACGGCGGCGCCCGAACCAGAACCACGGCGGCACGACAAGGAGTGCAAGAAACCCAACAAGATTCACCAGGGTGCTTGACAAGGGGCCAAACCGCCATTCCCAGCGTGGCCAGGAATCCAGGCCCCAGACGTCGACAAGGCGGCTCGGCACGGCAACCTCCAGAGGGGGAAGAGACGGAACGTGATTGCTCAACACCACGCTGGAAAGCGGCAACTCCCGAAAATGGTAGAGTATCCCGGTCGGCTTCGACCACTGGGCTGCATCCGCACCAGCGGTACCCCAAAACTCGGACACTTTAGCCCCACTCTCCTGTCCGGCATCAGGCAACGCCCCGGCATCAAGCAACGCCTCAACCACCGCTTGGGAGTTGGCTTGGGCTGCCAGGAACAGGGGCGTGAGGCCTCTGTCATTCGGCACGTTCGGGTCGGCCCCGGCATCGATCAGCGCCTTGATCACCGCAACACTGGGATTCTGCCAAGCCGCCAGGTGCAGGGGCGCGCGGCCCGGATTGTCACGCAGATGCAGGTCGGCCCCGGCATCAATCAATGCCCCGATTACCACTCCACTGGGGTTGAACCGCGCCGCCAGATGCAGGGCGGTGCCACCGGTATTGTTCCTCGCGTTGGGGTTGGCGCCAGCGTCCAAGCAGGTGACAACCTCCTCCACTGTGGCACTCGCGAAGAATTGTTCGGAGGTCCAATCCTCGCAATCTCCCACCACCGCCGACATCGCCGGGAGAGGGGTCAATCTAGTGACTCGCTTCACCGAATCATCGGGTGGAGGCATTCGATACACGGGTGGAGGCATTCGATACAGCGTAGCATCGGAAAATTCCGCTACGGTCTCCAGGTTCAGAAGCTCCTTCAGATCTGCTTCGCCATAGCTATAAACCGTTTCGCGCTCGCGGAACCAGACCACATGAGCCTTGTTACTGATCACCGCCATTGCTGCCGGCAATAATTCCCGAGGCAGGGACTTGGGCGTGAACCCACGAATATGGAGGGATCTCCTTCCATATCCTAACCGTTGCTGAACGAACAGACCGCGCCAAGCCATCAGCGTCGAGATCTTGAGATGCTGCCAGGGCCCGGCAAGCATCTTCGCCCTCAATATCTCGCTTTCCGGAGTATTCGGGTTAAGCGATCTTTTGCCCATCTGCCTGAATGAGTTTGCGTTACGTATCTGGAGACGCTCATAGGAATGTTTCGGAACACCGAGATCGAGCTTATAGGGTGTGTAGTACCAGAATCCGGCGGCAAATTCGTCGTCTCGCATCGAGTTGTACATTGTGCGAAGGAGGAGTACCCGCTTGGCTCTCCCGGCATCCATATTCACCACCGAAAAATCGTCGAACAGAACGAAATTGCGTGCCATCCAACCGTATGTCGGAAGGAAGTGAGCAATGAGAAACACACCGACCAGCACCATGGTGTGCCGTCCGAGGGTCCTTTGCAACAGATCCGACGCAACCAACCCTGCAACGACAAACGGCCAGAAATAAAGGAATACGATCTTGGTCAACACCAGGGTGGCAAGAACCAGCCCCAGCAATGCACTGTAGAGCACACGACGCCGAACCAATGTCAGGACGCTCAGACAGGATACCAACACCATGAGAGCGGTGGCAGGAGCTTCCGTCAAAAAACGGTCAAAAGTCTCCAGACCAAGGAGACTTTGCGTAACCAGGAGAAATGCAACATGGGGCAGCCATCTCGTCTCGGTATACCACCAGCACAGAAAAAACACACCGACCCCGGCAACCAGCAGGAACACCACGTTCAGGATCTTGTATGGGGCATAGGCCGACCGGCATTGAAATGTCTTCGCCCGTTCGCTGTGCCGGCCCACGCAGCTACCCGCCACCGGCTCGTATCCAAGTGCCCGTTGCGCAAGGGTGACGGCCGCAATGACCGCCGGGACGAACGGCTCGCGATAGTGGTCGAGACGATTCGGTTCCTGACCCAGCCGTATTCCCATTTCCAGGTACCAGCGCCCGTCGCCCGACACAGGCTGCAACGAGAGATTGCCGACGCCATAGAGCAGTGTGGCCAGGCACAGACCGATCAGCAGCATCATGTCCCGGCGTCGCAGCCTCGAGGTCATTGCCGTATGGAAGAAGGTCATCGCCGGGAGGTCGTCACGATGTGCTTTCTACCCGGACGCGCTCGTCCCGACCAGCAAAGACGAGATTGCGGTAGACCAGGAATTTAACCAGGTTGGTGATGAGAATAGCCAGCGCGGCCGCGACGTGGTAGGGCGCCACAAGCCCCTGAAGGCCCACGAACAGCAGATAGTCCATGAGACGGAAAACGAGTGCCGAGCCCGCATAGCGAAGAAAGGTATTGCGGTCGGCGCCGGAGTCGAACACGAAGAACGCGTTGGCGAAAAACTGGAATGTGAACACCACGCCGAGGGCCAGGGCAAATGCCACGTTGGCGGACAGTCCTGCCCCTTCGCGCATCAGGACCGTGACCCCCAGGCTCACGGCAAACCCCGCCACGCCGGTCAGGACATAGCGACCCATCTGCCGGGACGTCGTCATGACCGATAACGCACGAGCAACTCGGCCAGCAACCCGAAATAGCCGGTGTTGATGCCGAAGAGCGTCAGCCCCAGCACCAGATTGACGTGCTCGACCGGTTTCGATGTCGAGCCCAGCAGCCACAGCGTCAGCTCGAAGCCGAACACCCCCAGCGCAACGGCAAGAAACAGGCCTGCCAGCGGCAGAAACACTTTCAGTGGCCTGACCATGACCAGCAGCAAGAGAATTTGGGGCAGCACCTTGAACGGGTATTTGAACGAGATGAACGAGCTCCCGCTTTCTCGCGCCCTGAAGGTGACCGGTACCTGGGCGAACCGCATTCCCTTGAGATAGGCATCGAGCAATATCTGCTGGGTGTAGTTGTAATCGCCGGGCAGAAAGAATCTGTCCAGATAGGTACGGTTCGCAGCGAACATGCCGGGCTGCGAATCCCGGACCTGCCAACCGCTCGACAACCACTGCATCAGGGAACGGAAAAGCGCATTGCCCCAGCGGCGCACCCAGGGCATGCGGTAGGCCATGCGGGGGAAACGGTCGCCGTAGACCAGGTCGGCCCGGTCTTCCAGGATCGGGGCAATCAGTTCGGGGATGTCGGCCGGGTCGTGCTGGCCGTCGGCGTCGAGTTTGACCACGAGGTCGAAACCGTGGTCACGGGCGTAGCCCAACCCGCTGCGTACGGCCGCACCGAGCCCCTGGTTCGACCGGTGGGTCAAGACATGGTCGGCGCCAGCCCGGCGTGCGGCTTCGGAGGTGCCGTCGGTAGAGCCGTCGTCGATTACACAGGCCGACAGGCTGACGTCTTGCCCGGCCAGTCGACCTGCGCACGCCCGCAGGCCTTCCAGGATTTGTGCAATGGACTTCTCTTCGTTCCAGGCCGGAACGATGACCAGCACCGACCAGGACGACCGGGCCATACTACTGTGTCCGGCACCGGCGCGAGACCCGGGCACCGCGCGGGGGGGCAATGGCATTCATTTTGACAGAGTCGTCTTCAGGTTTGGGTTTCATTTCCACAACCCATTGATTCAAGATGGATAACAGCCTCCTTCTCCGGCCCTTCCCAAGGGCCTTGACACACGCCCCCCTCGGTGACACCATCAGCGGGTGGAGCTGTCTTTGGGAGGAACCGATGGACGAGGCCATCCGAAAGCTCAAGTCGACCACCTTCTTCGGCCGGCGCCTGACCCGGCGTCAGATCGCCGACCTCCAGCGCACCGTGCGCGAGTGTGCGGGGCTGAGCCGGCACGAGCTCGGGCTCACGATCTGCGAGCACCTGAACTGGCACACCCCTGGCGGGGCGCCGCGCGCGCGCTTGGCGCGGCGTGTGCTCGAACATCTGGAGGGGCTCGGGCTGTTCACCCTGCCGGCGAAGGACGAATCGAAGCAGCGAGGGGGGCAGAAGGCGCTGGCGTGGACCGCGCGCTCGGCGCCGCGCGCCGAGGTCCGCGCCGCGCTGAACGACCTTGAGCCGGTGCAGTTGCGCCCGGTGACGGACCCCGGCGAGGTCGCGCAGTGGAACGAGTTGCTCGACCGGCACCATTACCTGGGCTACCGCCGCCCGCTCGGTCCGCACTTGCGCTACGCCCTCATCGACCGTCACGGGCGGTGGTTGGGCGGTTTGCTGTTCTCGTATGCGGCCCGCTCGGTGGCGTGCCGCGAGCGGTTCATCGGCTGGGACGAGGCGGCCCGGCGCAAGCGCCTGGACCGGGTCATCGCCAACCCCCGGTTCCTGATTTTCCCTTGGGTGCGGGTCCGGCACCTCGCGTCGAAGGCGCTGTCGCTGGCGGTGCGCCGGCTCGCCGACGACTGGCAGGTGCATCACGGCTACCGTCCGGTGCTGGTGGAGACCTTCGTGGACTTGAGCCGGTTCACCGGCGCGAGCTACCGGGCGGCGAACTGGCAGTGGGTGGGCCAGACCAAGGGCAAGGGTTCGGTGCGCCCGCCCAAGGGGGTGTTCGTCTACCCGCTGGACGAGGAGTTCCGGGCGATACTGAGGACCGGGCGCCGGCCCGCGCGACGGCGCCGGGCACCGAAGGGCTTGGCCCCCTCGCTCGTCGAGCCGTGGCGGGCGCTGGTCGATGCGGTGGTGGCCGTGGCCCACGACTTCGACCGGCACTGGCAACAACGCCAGCGCTCGCTCAACACGCTGCTCGTGGTGCTGTTCATCTTCCGCCTGGTGCTGTCGAAGGGCCGCCAGGGCTACGCGGCGACCCTGGTCGAGCTGTGGGAGCAGTGCCGCCGGCTCGGGGTCGCGCTGCCGCAGCCGGCCCCGGTCTCGCCCTCGGCGATGTGCAAGGCCCGCGCCAAGGTGCACGAGAACCTGCTGCGCACCGTGCACGGCGAAGTGCTGCGCCGCGCCGGCGCGCGCGCCCTGGAGCCCCGGTGGAAGAGGCACCGGCTGTTCGCGGTGGACGGCTCGAAGCTGAACCTGCCCCGGCCCCTGGTGAAGGCCGGCTACCGGCGGCCCGCGGACAACGCCCACTACCCCCAGGGCCTGCTCAGTTGCCTGTATGCGTTGCGGGCCAAGGTCCCGGTCGACTTCGACCTGCTGCGCCATGACAACGAGAGACAGGCCGCGCGTGCCCATCTGAAGGCGTTGTCGCCCAACGACGTGGTGGTCTACGACCGCGGCTATTTCTCCCAGGCGCTGCTGGGCGAACACCTCGCGCGGGGCATGCATGCGGTGTTCCGGCTCCAGGCCAATGCCAACGCCGCAGTGTGCGCGTTCGTGCGCAGCACCGACACCGACCGGGTGGTCGACATCGCCCCCGGGCAAGCCCCCCCGGGGGGCCGCGTAGCGCTGCGATGGCGCCTGGTGAAGTACGAGGTCGCCGGCTCGCCCTACGTGTTGGGCACCACCCTGCTCGACCGCGAGCGCTACCCCATTGCCGAGCTCTCGGACCTGTACCACGAGCGCTGGGGCATTGAGGAACTGTACAAGGTGTCGAAGCACACCCTTGGCATCGAGGACTTCCACGGCCAAAGCGAGCGCGGGGTGAAGCAGGAGCTGTTCGCGCACTTCGTCCTCATCACCCTCACGCGGCTGCTCTCCAATCACGGCGAAGACCGGCTCGGGGCCGACCGCGCCGCACGCGACAAAACCCAAGTCCGGGTGAACTTCAAAAACTCCCTGCTCACCGTCGCGCGCCACCTCGAGGGGCTGTTCCTCCAGCACGCGGCGGGGCTCGGCAAAACCCTCTCGCTCATCATGGACGCGATGGTGGCGTGCCGCCACAAGCTGCGCCCCAACCGCTCCTACCCGCGACGCTCGCGAAAGCCGATCGGCAAATGGAAGCCGGCGAAAGCCGTCGCCGCGCGGTGAGGAGACAAGCCATGCCAGCCGCAGGACAACCGATGAGGCCCGCAACCGCATCCTTAAGTGAATGGCGTTCTCTCTTAAGTGAATGCCATTGCGGGGGGGGGGGGGGGGTACCGTCCATCTTACCGGGAACCCGGCGACCTGCGGTTCTTGTGCAGGAGCGCTTCGAGCTCGGCGGCTCGTGCTTCGACGGCTCGTCGCGCAGCCGTCTCTCGTTTGGCCCGGGACTCGGCGACCTCGGCCCGGGACTCCGCCGCCTCGGCCCGGAACTCGGCGGCCTCGGCCCGGGACTCGGCGGTCCGGCGCGCGGCTTCCTCCTCGGCCCAGGTGAGAAGGCGCCGGCCCGTCGCCGGGTCGAAGAAGTACCTCTCCTCGCCCTTCACCCGGAAGTCCAGGCCCAGCGTCTCGCTGCGAAGGAGCACGGTCCCGTCCACCGACTCCACCACCGGTTGAGGCTCATACGCGCCCGTCGCCAGACGGCGGCCCTTGAGATGCGACCCCAGGTAGTCCCCCGTCGGATCGTACTGCCAGTATTCCCGTACCCCCAGCCGCTCGTACAGCGCCGCCTTGCGCCCGTCGTCCTGGCGCCACGTGCCCCGCGATGCCACCTCCATCACGAAGGCCGGCACCTGCCCTTCCTCCCACAGCTTGTACGTCCACCGGTTGTGCTTGGGGACCCCGAATGCCACGAACACGTCCGGTGCCACCCGGGCCTGCGGATTGCCTTCCTCGTAGTAGATGAAGAGGTCCCCGGACACGTACACGTCCGGGCGGTCGCGGAAGTGCAGGTCGAGGGTGCCGACCGCATCGAGGATCGCACGGAGCTGCCAGTCGTTCTCCGCCATCGGCTTGCCGTCCCCGCTCGGATACTCAATCGCGGCGGGAGAGAGAACACGCTGGCTCATCGGCTGGCTCCTCCGGGCGGCGAACCGGGCTCGGGTGAACCCCGACCTCCGGCGACGATACCATGCTCATATCCGCCCCCCAAGCTGCACTCCGGTACCGCATGATGAACCAGGACAGAGAGCCGCAAAGCAGGGCAGGTTCCCGATCTTCGTAAGATTTCGCCGCGGCGCGTCGGGGGCGTATGCCCCTCCGGGCATGCGTATTCCGGGACACCGGCCGATTCGGGCCCCCGGCCGGATGCCGGTGCTCCGAGCCGGCCGCGCCGGGATGACCGAGGGACGGGGTGGCGAGAAAGTATCGACTGCCGCAGAACCGGCCGCCGGGTGCGGTAGAGCGGCAGTCGGCCAGGAGGTCAGCCGGGGCGGATCATGGTGCCGGAGCCGGCCTCGGTGAACACCTCGAGCAGGGTCGCGTGCTCGACCCGTCCGTCCGCGATGGTCGCCGCCGCCACCCCGCCCCGGACCGCGTCGAGCGCGCACCGCACCTTCGGTAGCATGCCTCCCGAGATGGTCCCCGCGGCCCGCATCGCGGCAGCCTGGGCGAGATTCATCTCGCTCACGGTGACGCCGTTCTCGTCGAGCAGCCCCGCCGTGTTGGTGAGCAGGATGAGCTTCGCCGCCCGCATCGCTTCGGCGACCTTGCCGGCCACGAGGTCCGAGTTGATGTTGTAGCCGCGGCCGTCGGCGGAGAACCCGATGGGGGCGATGACCGGGATGCAGTCTCCCGCCACCAGATGATCGAGGAGAGTGGTGTCGACCTCGGCGACTTCTCCCACGAGGCCAAGGTCGAGCAGCCCGCCATTGCCGTCGGTGTCGGCATCGGCGCCGCCGTCTCCCCCGCCCCCGTCCGGCGCGGCCGGCATGAGGAGCTTGCGCGCAGCGAGGAGATTCCCGTCCTTGCCCGTGAGTCCGACCGCGCGGCCCCCCGCCCGGTTGATGTGGGAGACGATGGCCTTGTTCACGAGTCCGCCGAGTACCATCTCCACGACCTCCATCGTCTCCTCGTCGGTCACCCGCATCCCGCTCACGAACTCGCTCTTCTTTCCGATCCGGGCAAGCCATTCCCCGATCTGCGGCCCGCCGCCGTGCACGACCACCGGGTTCATCCCGACGCACTTCAGGAGCACGATGTCGCGGGCGAAGCTCCGGGTGAGCTCCTGCTCCACCATCGCGTTCCCCCCGTACTTGATGACGAAGGTCGCGCCGGCGAAGCGCTGGATGTAGGGGAGGGCTTCGGCGAGCACGCGCGCCGCGTCGTTCGTAGCGTTCGGTGATTCGATCATGTTCTCGTTGTTTCCGGTTCGGCTCTCTTTCGGCTCTCGGGGTGGGGCCGGCCTCCTTTCGGGCGCGGGTCGGTCACCCCGCCCGGTATTCTGCGAAGCGGACATTGACCGAGCGCGGGCCGATCCGCCGTGAGGGGCGGGTCGAGGAGCCTGCGCCGCGGAACGCTTCCGAAGCGTTCTGGTGGAAATTCCTCTCGAGAAGTATCGAAAATAATGAATAAATCAGTTCATGTATGTCAATCGTCTCGATTTTGGCCCCGTCCCGCCCCGTGCTTCCCCCCGTGCTTCCCCCCGTGCTTCTCATGGTGTGGGGGACTCTCGATTTTCCGTGGCGCAGACTCCAGGGGGGGGACCTCGATCTCCGGATCCAGCCGGGCGAGGAGGCTCCGCACGTCGTCCGCGATCCGTTCGAGCGCCGCCTCGGAGTCCGCTTCCAGCCGGAGCGCGAGACTCGGAGAGGTGTTCGAAGCGCGGATGAGCGCCCAGCCGTCGGCGAGCTCGGCCCGCACCCCGTCGAGGGTATCGAGCCGTGCGTCGGCGAAGCCGGGCGCGCCGGGGATCGCGTCGAGGAGCCGCGCCATGAACCTCTCCGGCTCGCCCTCGCGCATCTCGACCCGGACCTCCGGGGTCGAGATCCCCTGCGGGAGGGCGGCGAGCCGCGCGGTGGGAGGCTTCGGGGAGGCGGCGAGAATCTCGAGGAGGCGTGCGGCCGCGTAGAGGGCGTCGTCGAAGCCGTACCAGCGGTCGGAGAAGAAGAGGTGTCCCGACATCTCTCCGGCGAGCGCCGCCCCGGAGTCCTTGAGCAGCTTCTTGATGTAGGAGTGTCCGGTCCTCCCCATCACCGCCCGCCCGCCCCGCGCCGCGATGAACGCGCCGAGATGCCGGGTGCACTTGACGTCGTGGACGAAGACCGCGCCCGGGCGCCGAGCCAGGATCTCTTCCGCGTAGAGCATCATGAAGCGGTCCGGCCAGACGATCTCCCCCGTGCCGTCCACCACGCCGAGCCGGTCGCCGTCCCCGTCGAATGCGAGGCCGAGATCGGCGCGTGCCTCGACGACGGCCCTCGCGAGGTCCGCGTAGCACGCGGCGACGCTCGTGTCGGGGGGATGGTTCGGGAAGCGCCCGTCCACCTCGCAGTGGAGCTCGATGACCTCGTGGCCGAGGGCGCGAAGCAGCCGGGGTGCGATCGGACCGGTGATTCCGTTGCCTGCATCGACCGCGACCCGGAGGCGGCGGCCGGGGGCGATCCGGCCGGTGACTTCCTGCACGTACTCCTCGAGAGGATCGTGCGAGGCGAGGGAGACGCCGCCCGACGGAGCGATCTCGCCGCCGCGGATCCGGCCCTCACCCGCGTTCTCCATGCCCGCGCCGGCGGCGCCGCGGAACCCGCCTTCCGGCAGGGGGACGCTCGGCCAGCCGTGCGCTTCGAGCCGCTCGCGGAGCTTCCGGATGCGTGACCCGAACAGGGACTCTCCGGCGAGGGTGATCTTGAGCCCGTTGTAGTCGGGCGGGTTGTGGCTCCCGGTGACCATGATCCCGTTCCCGATCTCCCGGGCCGCGAAGTAGAGGATCGGCGTCGGCAGCCGCCCCACGTCCACCACCGAGACCCCGCCCGCGAGCAGGCCGGCCGCAAGCGCATCGCGGAGCTGCGGGCCGGTCAGGCGGCCGTCCCGCCCGATCGCGACCCGGGTCTCCCCAAGCTCGCGCGCCTCGCGGGCGACGGACCATCCGATGGCGTGGACCAGCTCCGGGCTCAGCGGGTCGGGAGCGATGCCGCGCACGTCGTAGGCGCGAAAGACCTCCGCCGGAATCCCGCGGCCGCGGGGATTGGGGGCGGGTGAAGTCGTGGGAGTCGGCATGGTCCGGTCGTTCCTCCGTCGTGTTGCGTTCCGCCGGGTTGCGGTTCCGTGCCGCACCGGTCTCGAGAGGTCGGGCAGTGCGGGTCGGGGTGGGCCGCCGCTGCGCTCCCCCGCGCGCGGGCGCTGCCGGACCCCCCGGCCAGCTACCGGCGGTCCCCTACCGGCGGCCGGTGTGGCCGAATCCGCCCGTGCCGCGCTTCGTCTGCGAGAACTCCGGGACCAGCTCGAAGCGGGCACGGGCGACGGGGACGACCACGAGCTGCGCGATCCGCTCCCCCGGCTCGATGACGTAGGGCTCGCCCCCCCGGTTCCAGCACGAGACGAGGATCTCGCCCTGGTAGTCGGAGTCGATGAGCCCCACCAGGTTCCCGAGCACGATGCCGTGGCGGTGGCCGAGGCCGGAGCGCGGCAGGATCACGGCGGCGTAGCCGGGGTCGACGATGTGGACGGCGAGGCCGGTTGCCACCAGCAGCGTCTCCCCCGGCCCGATGGTGGCCGGCCCGTCGATGCAGGCCCGCAGGTCCAGGCCCGCCGACCCGTCCGTCGCATACTCGGGGAGCGGGACCTCTCTCCCGAGCCGCGGATCAAGGGTGCGAAGCTGAACGTTTGGCAAGGAACCGTTCGCTGACGAGGGCGAGGAGCTGCCGGGCGAGCCGGGTCTTCGGCCCTGCGGGCAGATCGGCCCGGCCGCCGTCCGGCCACAGCACGAGGAGCGCGTTGCGGTCACTGTCGAACCCGAGTTCGGGGCGGTCCACCCGGTTGCCCGCGACGAGGTCGAGGCGCTTGCGTTCGAGCTTCCCGCGGGCGTGGCGTTCGAGGTCCTCGGTCTCGGCCGCGAACCCCACCGTGAACGGAGGATCGTCGAGGGCGGCGACCTCGGCGAGGATGTCCGGCGTCGGCCGGAGGTCGAGGCGAAGGGGGGCGGCCGCCTTCTTGAGCTTGCTGGACGCGGGAACGGCCGGGGCGTAGTCCGCGACCGCCGCGGTGGCGATGAAGATGTCGCATCCGGCCGCGCGGTCGAGGACCATGCGGTGCATCTCCGCCGCCGAGCCGACCGGGACGACGCCGACCCCGGGCGGCGGCTCGAGCGATACCGGCCCCGACACGAGGTCGACCTCGGCCCCGAGGCTGCGGGCGGCGGCAGCCACCGCGAACCCCATCTTGCCGGAGCTGTGGTTGCTGATGAAGCGGACCGGGTCGATCGCCTCGCGGGTGGGCCCGGCGGTTACGAGAACCCGGACCCCGGCGAGCGGGGCGGGTGCCTCGTCCGACTCCGGCGCGCTCGGCGCGGGGTGCGCGGGAGCCGAGGTCGACGGGGCCTGACCGTCCCCGGCGAGCAGCGCGGCGACGATGTCCTCGGGCTCGCTCATCCGCCCCGGTCCCACGTCCCCGCAGGCCTGCCAGCCCGCGTCCGGACCGATGAGCCGGACCCCGCGCTCGACGAGGACCTCCCGGTTCGCGCGGGTCGCGGGCGCGCGCCACATCTGCTGATTCATGGCCGGCGCGAGAGCGACGGGGGCGGGAGTGGCGAGGCACACGGCGGTGAGCAGATCGTCGGCGAAGCCGTGCGCGAGCCGTGCCATCAGGTTCGCGGTGGCCGGGGCGGCGAGCACCACGTCCGCCCAACGGGCGAGCTCGATATGGCCCATCGCGGCCTCCGCCGTCTCGTCGAGGAGGTCGCGGCGGACCGGCTCACCGGACACCGCCTGGAAGGTGAGCGGGGTGACGAACGCTTCCGCCCCCGCGGTCATCACCACGCGGACTTCGTGCCCCGCGTCCTTCAGGCGGCGGACGATCTCGGGGCTCTTGTAGGCGGCGATCCCGCCCGCGACGCCGAGGATGATGTTCATGAATTCCCACGAATCGCGAGCTTGTTTCTCCCCGCCGGCGAGGAAAATGCCTGCTTCGCCGACGGCGCGCCGATGCTACCGTTCGGGCTCGCGACGCGGAGGGATTGTCCGGCAACGAGCCGCGGATGTCCAAACCATCCAATCCGTCTCGAAACGGTTGCCGGGCGGCGGCGGGGCGGATTCGGAGCGGCTTCGGGGCGGTGGGCGGGTGGCGCCCGGAGAGGGCAGGACACTGTCCCGGGACGCGGCGGCGACCGGGAGCGGGCGCCGCGGCCCCGGCCCAGGGTGCGTTCGCGCGGGCGAGGGTCGAATCGGGAGCAGCGCCGACATGCTGAAGGGAGTCACCGATCCGCCTTCGGGCGAAAGGCTCGGGATCAAGGGCTGGCCGGAGGCCGAACGGCCCCGCGAGAAGCTGCTCCGCAAGGGGCCGGAGGCGCTCTCCGACGCGGAGCTGGTCGCCCTCTTCGTCCGGTCGGGGACCCGGGGGCGTACCGCGGTGGACGTCGCCCGCAGGGCCATCGCCGCCTCGGGGGGGCTTCGCGGGTTGCTGGACCTCGGTCACGAGGACCTCTGCCGGCTGCCGGGCTTCGGGCCGGCGCGCTACGTCGAACTCCAGGCCTGCCTCGAGATCGGCCGGCGACACCTCGCGGCGCAGCTCGATCGCGGCAAGCCCCTCACCACGCCGGACGAGACCTCGCGCTTCTTGATGGCGAAGCTCCGCCACCTTCCCTTCGAGGTGTTCTCGTGCCTCTTCCTCGACAACCGCCACCGCGTCATCGAGTTCGAGGAGCTGTTCCGCGGCACCATCGACGGAACGACCGTGTACGCGCGCGAAGTGGTCCGCCGAACCCTCAACCTCAACGCGGCAGCGGTGATCTTCGCCCACAACCACCCCTCCGGCGTGGCAGAGCCGAGCCACTCGGATCGAGTCCTCACCGATCAGCTCGTGAACGCGCTCTCGATGGTCGAGGTACGGGTGCTCGACCACCTCGTCGTCGGGGACGGTGAGTGCGTCTCCTTCGTGGAGCGCGGCTTGCTCTGACCGGCGTGCCTCGGGCCGACGGCTGGGGGCGGCGTGCCTAGCGCGCATTTCTCACCAACCTCCGTAGCGAGGGCGTCGAGACGCCGCGGTGGCGGGCCGCACGGACTGAAAGACGCTGAAGGCGTAGCCGACACTACGTCGAAGCGGCTTGCGGGAGTACGGCCCGTCACCGCGAGCGGATCGGCGGCCGCAGCGGGAAGTCGGTGATTTTTTCGGGCCGGCCCGCCGCCGCAAGCGCCCGGCCGAACGTCGCAATCCGCGCCGCGACCGGGGAGGCGAAGGTCAATCCACGATGACCGGGTGCGCGGGCAGGTTCTTCGGGTGGTAGCGGGCCCCGGAGCTCTCCAGCCGTTCGAACACGCTGCGGTGGATACGCGCCCCTTCGGGGATCTTCCGGGTCCGGCGCCCGCGCGCCTTCCACAGCCCGGTATAGGACTGATGCATCACGCCCAGGGGGTCGGCACGGCGGGATGCGAGCTCCGTGCGGTCGATCCTCAAGCCGCGGGCGGCGGCCTTCTCCAGCATCCAGTGGAGCGCGAGGTTCGAAAGCCCCCGTTCCTCGTACCAGCCGCCCACATCGGAATGGACGCCCGCGAACCAGACCTGTTCGATCGTCTGGCCCTCCGTGACTTCCGATTCGTCCCACAGGCACGGCGCGAAGTCGCGGCGTTTTTCGTCGATGGCGAGCGCGTGATACCCGAACTTCACCTCCGGGTTCAGCGTGTGGTCGTGCCATCGCCTGCCCGCGTTGAGCACCAGCGACTCGACGGTGTCCCAGACCCCGATCAGCTCGATCGGACACCCGCGCCCGAACGTGCTCCGAAAGCCCGCCGCGACGTCGTCGTTGCCCTCGGTGTTGTAGAGCCTGGATGCGTACTCGACGAGGTTCTCGTGCCCCGGGTGCAGGAGGCCGCATTTGCGGAGCATCCCGGCGAGGGACCGCACGGTGAACGCCCCGCGGCTGAATCCGAAGAGGTACACCCGATCGCCGGGCTCGAAACACTGCATGAGACGGCGGTAGGCGTCCTCGACGTTCTTCTGCAGGCCCTCTCCCGTGATCTGATCGCTCTTGGCGCGAAGGCTTCCCTTCTCCTCGTGGTAGTCCCATCCCCCCGTGCCGACCCCCGGGTCGTACCAGGCGATCTGCTCCCGGTCCTTCTCGACGAGGGCGTAGGTCTCGACGACGTTGGTGTGATTGCGCCCGTACTGGTTTCCGGTCCCGTCGCAGCAGATGACGATGTTCTTCATCGAGCTCCCTTGCCGAATGCCTTGCGCGTATTTCACTTCCGGCTGGCGGCGAGCGCGCGCTCGTAGACGAGAAGCGTTTCCGTGTGGATGCGTTCGGCGGCGAACTCCGTCTCCGCCCGCCGCCGGCCTTCCGCCCCCATCTCGGCCCGGCGGGCCGGATCGTGGGCGAGCCCCGCTATCGCATCGGCGAGCGCGCGGGGGTCGCGGGCAGGCACCAGCAATCCGTTCTTCCCATGGCGCACCACCTCTCGGCATCCCGGGACGTCGGTGGCGATGATCGGCCGCCCGCAGGCGGCGGCCTCCAGCAGAGTCATCGGTATCCCTTCTCCGTAGTAGGTGGGGAGAACCGCTACGTGGGAGCGCGCGAGGACGCGGGCCACGTCGTCGCGGTGTCCCCACCATTCGATGACGCCCTCCCCGGCCCAGGACCGCAAGTCCGCCAGTGGTACGAAGGTCGGGTTCCCTTCGTCCGGGGCCCCGACCAGCGTGAACACGATATCCCCCCGCCGGGCGCGGACCAGCGCCGCGGCTTCGACGAATTCACGCACTCCCTTGTCCCGCAGAAGCCGGGAGACCATCGTCACCCGGACCGGGCCTCCCGGCTCCGGCCGCGGCCGGAAGGTCCGCACGTCCACTCCCGCCCCCCGCACGAGTGAGATACGCTCCGGCCGGACGCCGAGGGACTCGACGAACTTCCCGTTTTCGGGGTTTTGCACGATCGTGTGGGAACGCGGGCGGCGCATGGCCCATGCGAGCGCGGGCCGCAGAACCGGCCTCGCCAAGCGCGCCTTCAGGTGGTGCGAGGTGAGTGCCGTCCCGAGTCCCGCGAGCGCATTGACCACCGCGGGCACGCCCGCC
Source organism: Gammaproteobacteria bacterium (assembly GCA_965214795.1). Taxonomy (GTDB): domain Bacteria; phylum Pseudomonadota; class Gammaproteobacteria; order HK1; family HK1; genus JAJDXW01. The sequence continues at coordinate 1,800,706 of OZ243976.1, forward strand.
CGGGCGGCGGCCAGGGAACCGAGCACAATCGGCTTGATCGCAACGTGGTGAACGAGATCCGGCCTGCGTCTGCGGTAGATGTCGGACAGCGCGCGCACCGTGCCTGCATTGGCCCCCGGAGAGAGCCGACCGCGGGCGAAGTCGACGTGGACGAGGCCGAGCCCGAGCCCTCGAATCCGTTCACCGTATTCGCGGACGCTGGTGACGACCGTTACCTCGTACCCGGCATCGCGGGCCGCCGTGGTGAGGCCGATCCGATGCGACCAGAGGTACCAGTCGTCGGTGACCACGAACATCAGGCGGCGCACGCCGGTTCCCGCTCCTCACATGAGCTTTTCAATATCCGCATCCAAGGATTCGACATCGTTCGGAGCGACGGCATCGAGCTGTTGGTCATCTACCTGTCGGAAAGGGTCGATCGCGCTGCGGAAGCCTTCCGGATCAAGGCGGTGAGGAGGTTTTCCCATTTGTCCGTCACTCGATCGCGAGAAAACTCTGCACGAACCCGGATATACCCTCGCTCTCCGATCTCCTTTCGAATGTCTTCGGGAAACTCCATCACGCGCTCCATCGCATCGGCGAGCGCGGAAGGTTTTCCTGGAGGAGCCAACAGCCCGCAGCCGTCGTCGGTGATCAGCTCAGGCACCGCACCGACCGAGGTAGCCACGACGGGGGTTCTCGACGTCATCGCCTCCAGTATCACTCCGGGCATACCCTCCCAAGCAGAGGACAGCACGAAGGCATCGCTTGCCGAATAGAGAAACGGCATGTCCGACCGCAGTCCGAGAAAGCGAACCTGCCCGGTTGATTCCAGCCGTCCGGCGAGTGACGACAGACCGATCCGCAACGGTCCGTCGCCCGCAATCATGAGCCGTGCATCGGGATGTCTCCGTGACAGTACGCTGAATGCATGCAGAAGGTTGGGGTAGTCCTTCTGTCGAGTCAAACGGCCCGCCGCGAGCCAGAGAAACTGGTTCTTCGTTACCCCCAGGCTCTTGCGGGCCTGGTGCCGACCGTCGCGCACGTCGAAACGTGCAAAGTCGATGGCATTCGGAATGACGTGGGTGTGAAACGATCTCGCAATCTTCCGGACAGCCAGGTCGGCGGCCAACTTCGGGGACATGATCGTGACTGCATTGGTGAGGTGGTCCGTCATGCCGAGGAGCCATTCGCGGAAACGACTGTCGCGCTCGTTGCGAATTGCCGACACGTTTATCGGAACACGGCAAAGCCGGCCAACGATTCGTGCCGTCATGATGCCGTGAAACATGAAGCCCACCAGTACATCCGGAGCGAATCGCCTGACCATGCCGGCCGCGCGGACCGGGCTGACGTACCTTCGGATGCCGCTTCCCGCGTTCAAGGTGAGTGTCGTCACCCCTCCGGCCCGCATTTCAGATGCGTGAGTGCTCGAGGCGAGAGGCAGGTATGAAAGGACGGCTGCCTTCCAGCCCCGGTCGGCCAGACCATTCGCGAGGAGGGTCAACTGGTTTTCGGCACCCCCTCTTTCGAGGCCGCTGATCACGAACATCACCTTGAAAGACATTGCAAGACTTCTTCTCTACCGAAGGGGGCGCCGTCCGAATGGAAAACGGATATTCACCAGTGAGGTTGTCCGAGAGCCGGCGCGGCGGGATCGAGGGGTTGCGATCGATTTCCGCAAGGCTCTGCCGGACAAGGGTCTCGTTCGAGATGGGGCGGTGTCCTGATTCCGGCGTTCGATTTGCGAGTGTACCACTGTACGGGGCCGGGTTCGGTGCGCGGTACCCGCGGCGCCAGGGCCATTTCCTGTCGTGACCGAGTGCCGGGGGCGGGTGCGGATCGGCTGGCCGTGCGATCGAGGGCCGCTTCATGAGCCCGGACCGACAGGCGGACCACCAGATGCGCTCCCGCATGGCCTGCCGAACCGGCCCGGTTCACCCGTCCCCGGACAGGAAGCGAGCCCGGCCCCCGGTGCGGACGCGGCGCAGCAATTCTCATTTTGCTCGTCGGGTCTCGCCGCAGGACCGGCACGACCGTCGATCCGCCCCGGATCGAGTCGCAAGGAGAAGACGGCTTGCGGCTCAGGGTGGAGTCAGGCGCCAAAATGAGAACTGCTGGACGCGGCGGGGCGGACTCGAACCCGATCGCCGAAACGCGATACTCTCGCCCCTTGCGGACGCGGGACACGCGACCGAGCGGGCGCGCGGCCAAGCGGGCCGGCAGGAACCGGCCGCCCGCAACGTGCCGGGAAAGGACAGGACGGAAAGGAGGACGAATGGAGCGCAACGAGGGGGCATGGGATCCGGCGGCGGCGCGGCGCCGGCTTGTCGACGAAGGCTACTGCCACGTCCCGGGGGTGCTGGAGCCCTCGTTCCTCACGTCGGTGCAGGCGTTGGCGGCGGCCACCCTCGAGACCGTCGGGGCGGAGCACCGCGCCCGGTGGAGGTCCCAGGGGAGCCTCGTCGCACTCGCCGACCATCCGCCGTTCGCGGCGCTCATCGCCTGTCCCGGCCTCCGGTCGATGTTCGCCCGCATGGGGTTCGACGATGCCCGCTTCACCTCCGGTTACCTCATCAGCAAGCCGCCCGGCGGTCCGTCCCTCTTCTGGCACCAGGACTGGTGGGGCTGGCGCCACCCGATCTCGCGCACCGGCCGCATCGCCCAGATCGCGCTCTTCGTGTACCTGACGGACACGCGGCGGGAGAACGGATGCCTCCGGGTGATCCCGGGCTCGCACCGCCGGCCCCACCCGCTGCACGAGGTGATCGACGCCCACGATCCGGCTCTCGCCGCCGTCGAGAACCCGGATGATCCCTTGTACGCGCCGCACCCGGACGAGGTGGACGTGCCGGTGGCGGCCGGGGACGTGGTGGTCGCCGATGCCCGGCTGGTCCACGGCACCCACCCGAACCGTTCCGAACGCGAGCGCACCAACATTACCTTGTGGTGGCATCCGCGCTACGCCGATCTGCCTCCCGAGATCCGCGCGCGTCTGTGGAGCATCGTCGAACGCGAGGCAGTCGATACCGACACGGCGGCCGACCGGTCGCTGCGCCCGCACCAATGGCCCGAGCCCTGGCGCAGCCAGGTTCTGCCGGTCCTGGCCGACGACCCCGGTCCGGTCGCGCCGGAGGCGTGGATGCGCACGCCACGGTTCGACTGACTCCCTCGCCCGATCCGCTCGACCTTTGTCCGTCCCTCGGCGGTGGGACGCGGGGGTTCGGGGCACGGCTTCGAGCCGGTGACCCGACTTGTTGTTGCCACTATTGCTTTGTGTGGAGGAGGTAGTAGAGGATGATGTAGAGGACGACTTGCAGCGCAAAAGCCGGGAACGCCCATTCTCGGGTATGGGGAAACAGCGCAACGAAGATGAGGCCCGTTGCTGCTCCCGCCCACATGACCGTGCCGGTAAGCGGATTCGCCAGCCGTGTGCCTCCCCGCTTCCCGGCAAGCTTTCTGACGAACCTGCGGAAGATCAACATGTGCAGGTGCATTTCATCCGGCCGGCTCGGGTTGCGGCCGCTCTGGGCCGTTTTCCGGATCATCGAAAACACGGTCTCTATTGCCGGGTAGGCCAGGACTACGGCGACGGTCCATACCGATACTTCCGGATTTCGCGCCGCGAGCATTACCGCAAGGGCGCCGACCATCAGACCGATCAGATACGCTCCTCCATCTCCCAGGAAGAGGTATCCGAACGGAAAATTGACCAACAGGAAGCCGAACAGCACCGCCGCAACCGCGACGACGGCCAATGCCAGGTCGTGGTCTTTGGCCAGGAAGGCCAGGATCCCCAATCCGCACAGCATGATGATGGCGGTTCCGGTGGCCATACCGTGGAAGCCGTCGATGATGTTTACCGCATTCGCCAAGCCGGCCATGACGCAGACGGTAAATGCGATGGACAGCAAAGGCAGCGACATGAAACCGTCGACAAGGGAGAAATCCAGCCGCGTCACCGCGTAGCCGGTGAGGATGCAGAAGAGCAATCCCGAAAGCATCGTCGCAAGCAAACGCAGGGCGGGCGGGACCTTCCTCGACAGATCCTCCGCCAAGCCTGCCGCGAAGCCGATCAGGCTGCTGATGCCAAGAACAAGCAGGAGCCCGCGCACGGGCGGGAGGCACACGGCCGCGGCGGCCAGGATTCCTGCGTACACGGCAAGCCCCCCGATCCTCGGAGCCGGGGTATCGTGAACCTTCTGCACCCCCGGATGCACATCGAGGCTGAGGCTCCGGTGCCATCGCTTCGTCGCCGTGATCAGGACGCTCGCGGCGAGGGCGACGGCAAAACCGGTCAAGGCCGGCCAGGCGACTTCGGTGATGCTCATTGCGACTGACGGGTGGCGCTGGAGGCCGACTCGGACCCTCCTCCGCGATTCGTTCGATTGGCGGTGAATCGGCTCCCGCGCTCGCCGGGTCCGGTTCCCATCCAGGCCTCCACCGCCCGCTGCTGCTGCCCGGTCAGCCGGGAGAGCCGCTCGGGAGCAGCCGGAAGCGCCTCGATCTCGACCCCGAGCGCGTCGGCGATCGTGAAGTCCCCGGCGCGGCGGGCGGCCTCTTCGAAGCCCCGGTCGGTGCCGGGGGGAGGGACGGCAACTCGACGCGGGTCGGCATCTCCGCGTCGTCGAGGGTGGTGGCGAGGGCGGAGCGGAGGAAGTCGCGCGCTGCGAAACGGTGTGGCCCGGCCGGGCCGGAGACCTCGAGCGTCGCGTCGAGGAGCAGCGCGATCATCGGCCGCTCCGCGGCGGGGTCCGCATGGGCGAGGCGGCCCCGGGCCTGAACCCGGGTCTGAACCCGGGCCTGAAGACGAGAAAGTTGTTCATGAAGCCGGTCGCCCCTCTCCCTGACAGAATCGCAAGGTCGCAGCATCGACGGCGGAGGTCAACCTCCGGCTGTCGGCCCCACGTCCGCATTGCCGCGGGCGCTCGGCACCTGCGGCGTCGGAGTCCGCGCCCCGGTCGAACGGACGGGACGCACGGTTTGCGGAAGCCCGGGTTCCTTTCACACCGCCGTTCAGGACTCTCCCACGCTGGCCGGTCATCCGCACCGGGTTGGCCGGAGCGCCCTCATTCGTGCCCTCGGGGGGTTCCGCGGGCCGTGTGGACGCAGCCGATCGGCCCGATCGCGCGCGGGGAGCGCCATCGCGGCCCCTCGTTTCCATCGGGAACCGTAGTGTGGGATGACCCTGCACCGCCGTTCCTTTCGTCTTGCCCGTGGCGGGCCGGGCTGATATAAAGCGCGCCTCTTGCGAGGGGAGTGCCATGTCCAGGGTCTGTCAAGTCACCGGCAAGGGGCCGATGAGCGGCAACAACGTGTCGCACGCGAACAACAAGACCAGGCGCCGGTTCCTGCCGAACCTGCACAGTCACCGCTTCTGGGTGGAGAGCGAACAGCGCTGGGTGAAGCTGCGGGTGTCGACCCGGGGCCTTCGCAACATCGACAAGCGGGGAATCGACGCGGTGCTGGCGGACCTGCGCAGCCAGGGCGTCAAGGTCTGAGGGTCAGGGCCCGAGTCGGGCCTGAACGGAGAAAGGAGAGGCAGCGGCGATGCGCGACAAGATCAAGCTCGTCTCGAGCGCCGGTACCGGCCACTACTACACCACCACCAAGAACAAGCGGACCATGGAGGGGAAGCTCGAGCTGAAGAAGTACGACCCGGTCGTACGCAAGCACGTCATCTACAAGGAAGCGAAGATCAAATAGCCGCTGCCTCCCCCGCTGCCTCCCGGGGGGGCGCCCGCGCGGCCCTTGGCCCGAAAAAATCACCGACTTTCGTCGCGAGGGGGCCAAGATGCCCCACGATCTCACGGAGGAACGGACCGCACGGACCGAAAGGGCGCGCGGCTGAAGGCGTAGTCGACACCAGCTTGACACCGGCGCGTGCGCGCGGTCGAAGCGGCTTGCGGGAGTACGGTCTGCTACCGCGAGCGGATTGGCGGCCGCAGCGGGAAGTCGGTGATTTTTTCGGGTTGGCCCCCCTTCTCGCCGACCCCCGCGGCGCGGGCGCTCAATCCGCCGCGCCCGCCTCGCCTTCTTGCTCGCCGGCCTCCCGTTCCGACTTGACGTAGAAACGGCACATGACCAGCCCCAGCTCGAACAGCACCCACATGGGGAGTGCGAGCAGGGTCTGCGAGATCATGTCCGGGGGCGTCAGCAGCATGCCGACCACGAACGCGGTGAGGACCACGTAGGCACGTTTCCGGCGCAGGTTCTCGACGGTGGTGATCCCCGCGGAGACGACGAGGAACGTCGCGACCGGGACCTCGAACGCGAGCCCGAAGGCGAAGAAGAGCTTGATGCAGAAGTCGAGGTAGCGGCCGATGTCGGTCGCGACGGTGACCCCCTCCGGCGCCGAGCCGATGAAGAACTGGAACATGAGCGGGAAGACGAGGTAGTAGGCGAAGGCCATCCCGACGAAGAAGAGCAGGGTGCTGCTGATGAGGAGGGGGAAGGCGAGCCGGCGCTCCTTCAGGTAGAGGCCGGGGGCGATGAAGCTCCAGGCCTGGTGCAGCGCAACCGGGATCGTGAGCGCGACGGCGGCGATGAATGCGAGCTTGAACGGGGTGAGGAACGGCGACGCGACCTCGGTCGCGATCATCGTGCTGCCTTCGGGAAGCCGTTCGATGAGGGGGAGCGCGAGCAGGGTGTAGAGCTGGTCGGCGAACGGGAAGCAGGCGAGGAATACGACCCCGATCGAGATCACGACCCGGAGCAACCGGGTACGGAGCTCGGTGAGGTGCTCGACGAGGGTCATCTCGGCCTTGTCCACCGACTCGTCCTCGTCACCCGAGCCCCCGTCGTTCTTCCGTTGCCGGTCCGAGCCGGCCGAGCCCCCGGAGCCGTTGGGGGCAGCCGAGGTTCCCGAGCGGCTCGAGGCGCCGGAAGTGCTCCCGCCGGGCGCGTCCGTCCGCGCTCCGGGGCTGTTCTCCGGTTCCGGGCTGGTCTCCCCCGCCCCGGCCGTCTCTTCGGCGGGGGGAGCCTCGCGCTCAGGCGGCCGCGCTTCGCTCATCGGCTTCGGCTGGCGGGATTTCCGCCCTCTCGGCTGCCACCGGCGCAAGCCGGCGGTCGGTCGGCTTGGTATCCACCGCCGTCGCGGCCGTCTCCGGCTTCGCTTCGGCGCGCCCGGGGGCAAGCGGTCCGGCTACCTCTACCGCATCCGCGTCCGGCTCGGCCGTGTCCGGCCCACCGGCCGCCGTCGCGGCGCCGGCCGTCTCTTCCGGGGACCCCGCCGCACGCTCCGGAGCGGCCGGGTCCTCCGCAGGCCGCCCGGGGGTCTCGGGCTCGTCCGCACCAAAGGTGTCCGTTTTCGGCTCGGTCGCGGCGGACTCCGCCGGCTCCGCTGCCCCGGCCGGCCCGCCATCGCTCGCCTCATCCTTCCCCGTCTCGACCTTTCCGGACTCGGACCCCGCCCCTTCGGACTTCTCCTCCGGCCCGGCCTTCTTCGCGTCGAGGTCCACCGGCCGCGAAACCTCGCTCGCGAAGTCCTCCACTTCCTTGCGCATGTCGGAGAGCGCCGCGGTGGGGGAGTACTCCTTCGCCGCCTTCCGGAGTTCGTCCGCGCGCACCTCGCGTTCGATGTCCGCGCGTACCTGGCCGACGAGGCGTTGCGCCTTGCCGACCCACATCCCCACGGTGCGCACGAGCCCCGGGAGCCGGTCCGGCCCCACCACGAGCAGGGCGATGACGCCGAGCAGGAAGAGCTCCGCGAATCCGATCTCGAACATCGGCTCGCCGCCCGTCGGCGCGCCGATGGCTCAAGCCCGCTCGCGCGGTTTCTCCGTGACCTCCCCGTCGATCACGGTGCCGGACGCGGTCTGCTCGATGCGATCCGAGTCCTCCATCGCTTCCTTGCCTTCCTTGATCGACGAGCGGAACCCCTTGATCGCGGTTCCGAGGTCCGACCCCAGGGAGCGCAGGCGCTTGCCGCCGAACAGCAGCAGGACGATCCCGAAGATGATCAGAAGCTGCCAGATACTGATTCCGCCAAGTCCCATTCCGGCCTCCGTGGCGCCCGTGCGCCGTGTCGGTTCAATGTCGCGCCGGATCGGTCAGCGTGACGATCCGGCTCGTGCCGCTTTCTCGGCCAGCCCGGATCGTCCGGCTCGCCGGTCGAGCTCTTCGAGTACATCTTCGGGTCCAAGCCCGAGATTGGCAAGCATGACCATGGTGTGGAACCAGAGGTCCGCCGTCTCCTCCACTACCCGGGCGCGGTCCCCGCCCTTGGCCGCGAGCACCGTCTCGGTTGCCTCCTCGCCGACCTTCTTGAGGATCGCATCGAGCCCTTCGGCATGGAGGCGGGCGGTCCAGGAGGTGGCGGGATCGGCGGACTTGCGCTCCTCGAGGCGCCGCGCGAGGCTCTCGAGCGCGCTGGCCGGCAGGATGCCGTGCGTCGCATCCGGCCCGCCGTCCCCTTCACCGGCCGGGGCCCGGAAGAAGCAGCTCCGCTGCCCGGTATGGCAGGCGCCGCCGCCCGCCTGGTCCACGGTGACGAGCAGGGCGTCCCCGTCGCAGTCGAGGCGGACGGCCCGCACCCGCTGAACGTTGCCCGAGGTCTCGCCTTTCCGCCACAGCTCTCCGCGCGAGCGCGACCAGAACACGGTACGGCCCTCGCGCAAGGTGAGGGCAAGGCTCTCCCGGCTCATCCACGCGAGCATGAGCACGTCGCCCCGCACCGCGTCCTGGACGATCGAGGGGATGAGCCCGTCCTCGTTCCAGCGGACCGAATCCAGCCGCGGGAGGTCGTGCGTGTCGCGCGGTGGAGAGATCGCGTCGCGTGCAGTGGCGGACACCGGCTTGCCCGTGCTCCGTGGGGCGGGCAATCATACACCCCGCCGCTCACCGGCGCTTGACCGCGACCTTGGGCGACCGGAGAATCCCGCCTCCGCGGCGCTTCTCGACGGACCGCGACCGGGGTTGAGTCCGATGCAGCTACGCAAGGTTTGTATTCTCGGGGGGTCGGGCTTCGTCGGCCGCAGCATCTGCGCCGAGCTTGCCCGGCGCGGGGTCGCGGTCCGGGTCATGGCGCGCCGGCGCGAGCGCGCGCGTCATCTGCTCGTGTTTCCGCGTCTCGATCTCGTCGAGGGGAGCTGCCACTTCGCTCCTGACCTTGCCGGCGCGTTCAACGGGTGTGATGCGGTCATCAATCTGGTCGGAATCCTCCATCCGAGCCGGGACGCGACGTTCGAGCGGGTGCACGCGGAGCTCCCCGCGCTGGTCGCCCGGGTTTGCCGGGAGCGCGGGGTGCCCCGGTTTCTCCACATGAGTTCGCTCGGGGCGGCGCGGGACGCGCCGAGCGAGTATCTCCGCACCAAGGGGAAGGGGGAGGAGGCGGCGCACGCGGGCGATGGGGCCGCCACCACGAGCTTCCGCCCCTCCGTCATCTTCGGCCCCGGGGACGGCCTCTTCAACCGCTTCGCGGGGTTGCTCCGGGTGGTTCCCTTCGTCGTTCCGCTCGCGAAGGCCGACGCACGCCTCCAGCCGGTGTACGTGGCCGATGTGGCCGCCGCCATGTGCGCGTCCCTCGACGACCGCGCGACCTTCGGGAAGCGTTACGATCTCGGCGGCCCGGAGGTGATGACCCTGGAAGGGATAGTCCGCTACACCGCCGAAGTGCTGGGGTTGCGGCGGATCATCGTTCCGCTCGGCGGCCGTCTGGGCACGTTGCAGGCGCGGGTCCTGGAGCGGCTTCCGGGGAAGCTCCTCACCGAGGACAACCTGCGGTCCCTCGAGGTGGACAGCGTGACCGCCCGCAACGGGTTCCCGGACTTCGGCATCTCGCCGGCCCGGGTGGAGTCGATCGTGCCCGGCTATCTCGGCGAGCACGGCCGCAGGGGTCGCAACCAGCGGTTCCGGAGGGTCGCCCGCCGGGATTGAGCCGCCCGCGCCGGGGTCCGGCCCGGGTCCACCCCGGGTCCAACCCGGGTCCACCCGTCCCCCGATTCGCGTGCCCCGTACCACTGCCTCGGGCCATCCCGTCTTCCGGGCGCTCCCCCTTGCCCTGCCCGTGCCCCACATCTCTTCGCTGCACTTCGATATGAATAATTCATATCAATTCAATTGCTTGCAATCTATCTGCCGATGACTGCCCAAGCCAGACTCGTCGGACCTCGGCCGCATCGGGACCGTCCAGGGACTGGTTTGTCATTCGATGAGCCGTTCACGGAAAAAGCAAAGGCCGGAAAACAATGACTTCCATGATTCGCCGCGTATGAAGCCCAGCGAGCGGATGTGGGGCACGGGCAGCCCTTGCCCGCCGCTCCACCCTCCCGCACTGCACGGCCCGTACCGTGCGCCGCCCGCTCCCCTCCCCCCGGGCCGCTCGCCGGGAGGGTCGACGAGACGGCCGGCCGAAGCCTCATCCCCACGGCGCGACCAGCCCGAGCAGGAGCGCGCCGAGCGCGATCCGGTACACCGCGAACGGCCACAGGCCCACCTGCGCGACGAGCGCGAGAAAGACGCCGATGCACACGTAGGCGCTCATCCCCGCCACGAGCGCTCCGAGCCCGAACCAGGCCCAGTCGACCGCGCCCGGCGCGGTGAGAAGCTCCAGCCCCTCGGCTCCGCCGGCGAGCGCGATGACCGGAACCGCGAGGAGAAAGGAGAAGCGGGCCGCGGCCCGCGGCGTCAGGCCAAGGGCGAGGCCGGCGGTGATGGTAACCCCGGACCGCGACGCGCCGGGCACGAGGGCGAAGGCCTGGGCGCATCCGATCAGCAGCGCGTGGCCGAGCGTGAGGCTCTCCACGCCGCGGGCCCGCGAGCCCCACCGGTCCGCCCCGAGCAGAAGAAGGGCGAAGACGAGGTTCGCGATCGCGATGACCGCCGGCGAGCGCAGGTGGTGCCCGACCGCGTCGCCGGCGAGGAGCCCGGCGGCCCCGACCGGGATGGTGGCGGCGATGACCATCCACGCCAGGCGGCTCTCGGGCGAGAAGGGGCGAGCGCGGACCACCGAACGCACCCATCCGGCCGCGAGACGCTCGAGGTCGCGCCGGAGATACGCGACCACCGCGGCGAGCGTCCCGACGTGCACCGCCACGTCGAACGCAAGACCCTGGTCGGGCCAGCCGAGCAGGGCGGGGATGAGGATGAGGTGAGCCGAGCTCGAGATCGGAAGGAACTCGGTAAGGCCCTGCACGAGGGCGAGCGCGATCGCGTGGAGGGGGTCCATGACGGCGGCCGGCGTCCCCGCGGCTCAGAGCCGATCGTCGAGGCGGCGCCCGCCGAACCCGACAAGAGCGGTCACCGCCGCCCCTCCGAGGCCGCGGCCGAGCCCGAGCACCCGGACCCGCTCCCCCATTTCGCCGGGCAGGGTGAGCTGCCGCGCCGCATGCGCGTGCGCCACATAGCGCGCCTCGCCATCGCGACCGCGGCCGCCGATGCCGCCGGCTCTCCCTTCGCCAGCCCCGGGATCGGCGAGCAGGTCGGCGAGCAGGTCGGTCAGGCCGCATCCGAGGAGGAACCAGGCCTGGGTCGTGAAGCCCACCCGGCCCAACCCGGCCGCGTCGCCGGCCCGGGCGAGGGCGCTGAAGTCCACGCTCGCGGTGATGTCCTGGAGGGTGGGGAGAATGAGCGGATCGTCGTGCCGACGGTGGCGATAGTGGCAGCCGAGGGTGCCGCGGTCTCGGTCCGGGTGATAGTACTCGGCTTCCCCGTAGCCATAGTCGAAGACGAGCACGAGTCCGCGGCGAAGGGGGCCCGCAATCCCTTCGAGCCAGCTTCCGAGGGAGGGACACCACTCCGACTCGTAGCCGGTCGCGCCGAGGGGACGGCCAAGCCGATCCTCGACGGCGCGAACGTGGTCGCGGAGTGTGCGCCCGGCTGGCCGGGGCACCCAGCGCAAGGCTCCGCGGTCCACCGCGACCTGCATCGACACCACGCCCTCGGCAGAAAGCCGGAAGCGCTCGACGGGCAGCGCGTCGGCCACTTCGTTCGCGAAGACGATGCCGTCGAAGGGGTCCTCGGGAAGCGAGTCCGGCCATTCCACCCCGAGCGGCGCGAGCCGCCGCCGTTGCCGGTCCCGGAGGTCGGGGCTCGTCTCGAGGATCCGGTAGCGAAGGGGAGTGGCGTCCCGGCGCGCGAGCTCCGCGAGGCAGCTCTCGGCGAACGCTCCGGTCCCGCCTCCGATCTCGAGGATCTCGCCCCCGCCGAGGAGGCCCAGGACTTCCTCGAACTGCCGGGCGACGCAACGCCCGAACAGAGAGGAGATCTCGGGAGCGGTGACGAAGTCCCCCTCCGGTCCGAACTTCGCGCACCCCGCCGTGTAGTATCCGAGACCGCGAGCGTAGAGACAGATCTCCATGTACTCGGAGAACGGGATGGCGCCTTCCTCCTCGATCCGCTGGCGGATGAGCTTCTCCGCCTGCCGGCCGTGCGCGACCGCGTCCGCCCCGGGGACAGGAAGCCCGGCGGGGTGGAAGGGGTCGTTCACCGTGCGCTCCGCCGTCCGGCGGCGGCCGATCCGCCGCGATGGTTGAGGCGGCGCCGGTCGCCCTCGTCACCGGGGCGGGGCGTCGGGTGGGGGCCCGGATCGCGCGTGAGCTGCACGCGGCCGGCATGTCGGTGGCGGTTCATTGCCATCGTTCCCGGGGGGACGCGGAGCGGCTCCGCGAGGCGTTCGAATCCGCCCGGCCGGGGTCCGCTGCGGTGGTGGCCGTGGATCTGCTGGACCCGGGGGCGGCGGCGGCGGTGGTGGCGGCGGCGAAGGAACGCTGGGGCCGGCTCGACGTGCTGGTCAACAATGCCTCCACCTTCTACCCGACCCCGGTCGGCGAGGTGACGGAGGCCGATTGGCGGGACCTCGTGGGGTCCAATCTCGCCGCGCCGTTCTTTCTCGCCCAAGCCGCGGCGCCCTTGCTGCGCGCCGTTCGCGGGTGCATCGTGAACATCGCGGACGTCTACGGCCATCGTCCCCTCGCCGGCCATCCGGTGTACTCGGCCGCGAAGGCGGGGCTCGTCATGCTCACCCGGGCCCTGGCCCTCGAACTGGGGCCGGAGGTTCGGGTCAACTCCATCTCCCCGGGTGCGGTGCTGTGGCCGGAAGACGACGATCCGGGCCGGCGGCGGCTCATCGACGGCATCGCCCTCGGGCGGTCCGGGGACCCCGGCGACATAGCGCGGGCGGCGCTCTTCCTGGTGCGGGACGCGCCGTACGTCACCGGGCAGGACCTCGCGGTGGACGGGGGCCGGCTGCTCTCCGTCTGACGGAGCGGCGGGCCGCCCGACCGCCGCGACGCGCCGTCCCTCCCGGCGTCAATGCGAGCGGACGGCGAAGCGCGGCCGCGCCCTGCTTCCCGCGGTGCGAATGATGTCGCCGGTGTGGGTGCGGAACCGGCCGCTCCGCCGCTCGTCCAGCCATAGCTCCAGGGTCTTGTGGACCACCGGAAACGCCAGCTCGTCCCATGGGACCTCCTCACCCCGGAACAGGCGCACCTCGAGGCTCTCCTCTCCTGGGTGAAATTCGCGGTCGAGCAGCCGGGACCGGAAATAGGTATGAATCTGGTCGATGTGCGGAATGCTGAAGATCGTGTAGAGGGCTTCGATCGCCAGGTTCGCATTCGCCTCCTCGTGTGCCTCCCGGCGGGCCCCCTCCTCCATGGTCTCGCCCTGCTCGAGAAAGCCGGCCGGCAGGGTCCAGTACCCGAAGCGGGGCTCGATCGCGCGCCGGCAAAGGAGCACGAGCCCCCTCCACTCCGGAATCGCCCCGACCACCATCTTCGGGTTCAAGTAGTGGATGGCTCCGCAGTCGCCACAGACGTGGCGGGGCCGGTTGTCACCCGACGGGACCTCGAGGACGACCGGTTCGCCGCAGGTGGAGCAGAAGTTCACGCGGTGCGTTCGCCCCTTTCAACAACGACGCCGACGTCCGTCGCGCCGCGGATCGCATACTTCTTGTTGAGGCGCAGGCGCACCCACGGCACCGCGAACTCCTCGCGCACGAGGGCGGCTACCCGATCCGCCAAGGTCTCCACGAGCCGGAACTCCGAGGCCGACACGAACTCGATGATGCGCTTGGCAATCGCTTTGTAGTCGAGGGCGTCCTCGATCCGGTCCGACGCGGCGGCCCGCGCCGCGTCGGCCGCCATCTCGAGGTCGAGGGTGACCGTCTGCCGGATCCGGCGCTCCCATTCGTAGATTCCGATCGTCGTCTCGATACGAAGATCGTGGAGGAAGATGATATCCACCGCAGCCGACCAGCAGGAGGATGCGGAGTCTAGCCCATTCTCCGGCCGGCCGCAGCCGACGGCCGGTCGCTGCCAGGACCATTTTTTTGTCGTGACCGAGTGCCGGCAAGCGGGTGCGGATCGGCCGGCCGCGCGATCGAAGGCAGCTTTAGGTGGCTCGAACCGACACGCGGACGACCGGATGCGTTCCCCGAGGGCCTGCTGAACAGGTCCGGTTCACTCGTCGCCGGACAAAAGACGAGCCCTGCGGTCGCTGCCCGGAGCACATTCGTTCCTGGCCTTCCTTGATGACCACAGGTGAACGTATCGTCTTGATTCGACGACTGATTTTCCGGTCGCCGCCGATTTCGGGCCACCCGTTCCCCAGTGGACGCAGCTCTTTGAATTCGTTAGCCACCTTCAGCCACCTTCGAATGAACGAATCAGCCTCGGGTTGCTACCATGCACCCTCCGAAGGCCCGCAAAGGCCCGCTCATGGCCGCGACCGCATCGTTCGGAACCGAGACCCGTGCCGCCACCGGCCGTCCCTGCGGCCGGACCGCGCCATGCCGGTGATCGGTCGCGGCGTGGCCCTCGCCCATTCCGTCGCCCGTTGCGCGCCATGCTCGTGATCGCCCTCGTCGTCGCGGCCGCCTATCTCCTCGGTTCGATCGCGACCGCCGTACTCGTCTCCCGGGCGCTCGGGGTCGCGGATCCCCGGTCCGGCGGGTCGGGCAACCCGGGCGCCACCAACGTCCTTCGTCTCGCCGGGCGCCGGGCGGCCTTCCTCACCCTCGCGGGGGACGTCCTCAAGGGAGTCGTCCCCGTGCTTGTTGCCCGGGCCGCCGATCTCCCCCCCGGCGCGGTCGCCCTGGTGGGCCTTGCCGCCTTCCTCGGCCACCTCTATCCCGTCTTCTTCGGTTTCAGAGGGGGGAAGGGAGTGGCCACCGCGCTCGGGACGCTCTTCGGGCTGGATCCGCTTCTCGGCGCGGCGGTGCTCGCGACCTGGCTCGTCGTCGCCGGGGTCTCGCGCTACTCGTCGCTCGCCGCCCTCGTCGCGGCGGTGCTCGCGCCGGTCTACGCGTGGGTCCTCTCGGCGCACCCGTGGATGGTGGGTGCGGTCGCGGTCATGGCCGCGCTACTCGTCTGGCGTCACCGCGCCAATATCCGGCGCCTCCTCGCCGGCGAGGAGGGGCGCATCGGGCGGGCGGAGTGAGTCGAGGGGCCAGCGCGCGCGCGCCCCGAGCGCGGGCGGTTGACGCTCACCGGCCGCGAGCCGCAGGAAGCCGGCGAACGCGACCATCGCCCCGTTGTCCGTGCAGAGCTCCGGCCGCGGGTAGAAGACCCGGGCGTCGAGCTTCCGGACGAGCCGTTCGCGAAGGCGCCGGTTCGCCCCGACCCCGCCCGCGACCACCAGGCGGCCGAAACCCGTCTCCCGGAGCGCCCGCCGGCACTTGATGTACAGCGTATCGACCACCGCCTCCTCGAACGCGCGGGCGATGTCGGCGGCGAGGGTCGGGCCGGGTGGCTCGGTGCGAAACGTGCGAAGGGCGTGGGTCTTGAGTCCGCTGAAGCTGAAGTCGAGCCCCGGGCGATCCGTCATCGGCCGCGGGAACCGGAAGCGGCCGGGGTCGCCGTCCCGGGCGAGGGCGGCGAGCGCCGGGCCTCCCGGATAGCCGAGCCCGAGCAGCTTGGCGGTCTTGTCGAACGCCTCGCCGGCTGCGTCGTCGAGCGATTCGCCGATGATCCGGTACGCCCCGGGGGCGCGCACCGCGACGAGCTGGGTATGCCCTCCGGAAACCAGCAAGGCGAGGAACGGGAACTCCGGGGCGGGCTCCTCGAGCAAGGGCGCGAGCAGGTGGGCTTCCAGATGATGCACCGCGACGGCGGGAATGTCCCGGGCCCAGGCGAGGCTCCTCCCCACCGCGGCTCCGACCAGGAGCGCGCCGATGAGTCCGGGTCCGCCGGTATAGGCGACGCCGTCTATCTCGGACGCCTCCCGCCCGGCCTCCCCAAGGGCGTCGCGGACGAGCGGGAGCAACCGGCGAACGTGGTCGCGGGCCGCGATCTCCGGGACGACGCCGCCGTACTGCGCGTGGAGGGCGGCCTGGCTGTGCACGCGGTTCGCCACGAGCCCGAGGCGTCCGTCGTACAGGGCCACCCCGGTTTCGTCGCAGGAGGTTTCGATGCCGAGCACCAGCACGGGAGGGACGGGCCGCCGGATAGGGGTGGGTGAACGGAGATTATCAGCAATTCTCGTTTTGCTCGTCGGAGCCCGCGGCAGGATCGGCACGACCGTCGATCCGCCCCCCGATCCACCCCGGATCGAGTCGCCAGGAGAAGACGGCTTGCGGCTCGGGGTGAAGTCAGGCGCCAGAACGAGAACCGCCGGGAGGTTGTGCGTCACATTGCGCGGCGGTATCATGCGCGGCCCGCCACGGTGGCCGAAAGGGAACCCATATGCCGGTAGTCCGGGTCAAGGACAACGAACCGTTCGACATCGCGCTCCGGCGCTTCAAGCGTTCCTGCGAGAAGGCGGGGATCCTCACCGAGGCGAGGCGTCGCGAGTTCTACGAGAAGCCGACCGCGATGCGCAAGCGCAAGGCGGCGGCGGCCGTCAAGCGCTACCAGAAGAAGCTCGCCCGAGAGGCGATGCGCCGGCAGCAGGGGCACCAGCGCCGCCGCTGAGGGAGGGTTGCGGCCCCGGCAGGCCCGCCCCTTCCCGAAGGGACCGACAACCATCACTTGACGAACCAGCCCGCGGTGTGAAACCGGCGTCGACCCGGTGCGATGTCGGGCCGTGCCCGCGGCCGACCCGACCCGCGAAGGGGTTGCCGGCTCCGAGCCGCTCGGGCCGGTTTCCGGCAGGCGGGGCTCGGGGCAGGTCGGATTGGCGAAGCGCAGTCCGAACACCAGGGACGCGGTGCGAGGGCGCAAGTGATGGACGCAAGTCCCTTCCCGCGGATTCCGCCTGGTCGCTTCACCGCGTCCGGACACGTCCGGACACGTCTGGACACTGGGGCACGTCATGGATACGCTCAAGGAACGGATACGAGAGGACACTGCGGCGGCGATGCGCGCCCGGGATCGCGCTCGTGTGGCCGCCCTTCGGCTCGTCGCGGCGGAGATCAAGCAGCGCGAGGTCGACAACCGGCGGTCGCTCGACGACGCGGGGGTGCTGGCCGTCCTCGACCGGATGCTGAAGCAGCGGCGCGACGCCGCCGAGCAGTACCGGGCGGCGGGGCGAGACGAGCTGGCCGCGGCCGAGACGTTCGAGATCGAGGTGATCGAGTCGTACCTTCCCACCCCGCTCACCAGCGAGGAGGTCGAGACCCTGGTGACCGAGGCGCTCGAGGCCTCCGGAGCGTCCTCCATGCGCGACATGGGCGGGGTCATGGCCCGGCTCCGGCCGCTGGTCCAGGGGCGCGCGGACATGGCCGAAGTAAGCCGGCTCGTCCGCGAACGCCTCGCTTGACGGTTCGCCTGTCCGCTCCCCTGACCGCCCTCCCGCTCCCCTGACCGCGCGCCCGAGCGCCCGCCCCGCCCCGCGCCCCGCGTTCCTCTCTCCACCATCGCCGGCGCGGCTTGCCCGGCCGCGCGCCGGACCCTATCTTCCCCCGGATGGCGCACCGGCGCCCCGGCCCGGGGGCCGCCGGTCCGGTGAGGAGGCTTCCCGCTTGGCAGGCGCACCCGGACGCATTCCCTCGACGTTCATTGACGACCTCCTCGCACGGGTGGACATCGTCGACGTCATCGAGCCTCGGGTGCGGCTCCGGCAACGGGGCCGCAACCTCTTCGGGCGCTGCCCGTTCCACGAGGAACGGACGCCTTCGTTCAGCGTGAGCCGCGAGAAGCAGATCTATTACTGCTTCGGTTGCCGGGCGAGCGGCACCGCGATCACCTTCCTGATGGAGTTCGACGGCCTCGGGTTCGTCGATGCGGTGGAGGAGCTGGCCAGCCGGGCCGGCCTGGAGGTGCCGCGCACGGGCTTCGGTCCCGAAGCCGGGCCGGGGCGCGGCCGGCCGGGAGAGCTCGAGGCCGCATACGCGGCCCTGGATCGGGCGAACCGCTACTTCCGGCGCCAGCTTCGGGAGCACTCGGGGCGCGGCCGGGCGGTCGAGTACCTGAAGTCTCGCGGGGTGACCGGCGAGCTCGCCGCACGGTTCGAGCTCGGGTTCGCGCCGCCCGGGTGGGAGGGGCTGATGTCGTCGCTCGACGACGCGGGCCCGGAGGCGCTCGTCGGCGCCGGCCTCGTCGTCCGCCGGGACGCGGGCGGGCACTACGATCGGTTTCGGGACCGGGTGATGTTCCCGATCCGCGATCGCCGGGGGAGGGTCGTCGGTTTCGGCGGCCGGATCATCGGCGAAGGGGAGCCGAAGTACCTCAACTCCCCGGACGGACCGGTGTTCCACAAGGGCCGGGAGCTCTACGGCCAGTACCAGGTGCTGCGCGGCCGCGGGCGCCGGCCCGCCCGGCTAGTGGTGGTGGAAGGCTACATGGATGTCATCGCCCTCGCCCAGTTCGGCATCGACTACGCGGTGGCGACCCTCGGGACGGCGGCGACCCGCGACCACCTCCGCGAGCTCTACCGCTCCACGGGCGAGGTCGTGTTCTGCTTCGACGGCGACGCGGCAGGGCGCGATGCGGCCTGGCGGGCGCTCGAGCAGGCGTTGCCCCTCATGCGCGACGGCCGGCAGGCGTCGTTTCTCTTCCTGCCCGAGGGCGAGGACCCCGATTCGTTCGTGCGGGCGCGGGGAGCGGAGGCGTTCGAGGCGGCCGCCGGCGAGTCCGCGCCGCTGTCGGAGCTGATGTTCTCGACCCTGCTGGGCGAGGCCGACCGGTCCACCCTGGAGGGACGGGCCCGGATCGTGGAACGGGCGGCGGCGCTCGTCGCCGCGGTCCCGGCCGGTGCCTTTCGGACCATGCTCGCGGATCGGGCGGCGGAGATCGGCCGGGTGGCGCCCGAGGAGGTCCTCGCACTGGCCCGCGGCTCGGACCGGGACCGGCGGCGCGGCGGCGGCGGGGAGCCCGGCCCGGGCGGGCCGCGGCCGGGCGTGGACGGGCCGCCCTCGCTCGTCCGGCTGGCGATACGCCTGCTCCTGCACCAGCCGTCCCTCGCGGAGGCCGCCGTCCGGGCGGATGGAATGATGGAGGTCATCGGCCGGCTCGAGCTCAAGGGCGCGCCACTGCTCGCGGAGCTGCTGCGGGCGGCCGCGGAGGAGAACCCGCGCCCCTCCACCGCCGCGCTCGTGGAGCGCTATCGCGACCACGAGGCGGGGCCGCATCTCGTGCGGCTGGCCGGCGAGTCCCTGCTCATCGAGGACGAAGGAGCCCGGGAGGCCGAGTTCGCCGGAGTGCTGGGCCGGTTCCGGGACACGGTGCGCCGCACGCGCCTCAAGCGGCTGCGCGGCAGGGCGCAGTCGGGCGCTCTCGATGCCGCGGAGAGGGAGGAATACCTCCGTCTCCTCGCCGAGGGCGGGCGGCCCCGGGACCCGTCCGCAAGCCCGGAAGGGCGCGCTCGATAGCGTCCCGGCTTGAAACCCGCGGCCGGTCGGGGCGGGAAGTCTCCGCAGGCGGGTCGAATGAACGAGGTAGCGGGCAGTCGGCTGCGGGTCGGGTTGCGCCCCGGCCGACCTGCCCGGGGGCCGGAGCCGTAGCGTGAAGCGGCCCCGAAAGGCGCACCCGGGCTGATTCGTTCATTCCAAGAGTCGCGTCCACTGACGAGGTGGTGATCCGAAGTCGGCGGAGACCGAAGAATCAGGCGTTGAATCAAGACGATACGCTCGCCGGTGGTCATCGGGGAAGGCCGGGGACGAATTTGCTCTGAAAGGCGCACCGGCGCACCCCTTGACATTGATTTCGCTGCCCCGAAATCGTAAGATAGAGTGTTTCCTCGGAGTCGGTCTCGCGCAATGCAGGACATCATGAATCTCGACGACCAGCAGTCTCGCCTCAAGCTCCTCATCGCCAAGGGCAAGGAGCAGGGATACCTCACGTATGCCGAGGTCAACGACCATCTTCCGGAGGGCATTGTCGATACGGAGCAGATCGAAGATATCGTCAGCATGATCAACGATATGGGCATCACGGTGCACGAGGTCGCCCCGGATGCCGACGATCTGCTGATGATGGAGACGGAGGTCAACACCGACGAGGACGCGGCGGAGGAGGCGGCAGCGGCGCTCGCCACCCTGGACGCGGAGTTCGGGCGCACCACCGACCCGGTGCGGATGTACATGCGCGAAATGGGGACGGTGGACCTCCTCACCCGCGAGGGCGAGATCCGGATTGCGCGCCGCATCGAGGAAGGGTTGAAGGAGGTCATCGCCTCGCTCGCCCGCTATCCCCGCGTCGTCGAGCGTTTGCTCGAGCTGCTGGACGCGATCGTCGGTGGAAGGCTCCGGTTGAACGATGTGATCGTCGGCTTCGGAGATCGCGATGCCGCGTTCGCTCCGACGCGGAGCGCCGCGTCGGGCGCCGCCTCGGGCAAGGGAGACGGCGGCAAGGGAGACGGCGGCAAGGCTGCCGATGGCGCCTCGGACGAGGAGGAGCAGGATACGGGGCCGACCGTCGAGGATGTCGGGGTGCGGCTCCAGGCGCTCGGCAAGACCTTCGGCCGGTTCGTCGCCGCGCACGGCCGCTACGGTGGGAAGGGCAAGCGGACCTTGAACCTGCGCGACAAGCTCGTCGAGGAGTTTCTCGATATCCGGCTGACGCCGAAGGTGGTCGACGCCCTGTCGAGACTGCTCCGAGAGGATATCGAGCAGATCCGCGAGCACGAACGCGCCGTCCAGAGGCTGTGCGTGACGGAGGGGAAGATGCCCCGGATGCTCTTCATCAGGAGCTTCCAGGCCTCCGGGCTGGAGGAGGGCTGGCTCGACTCGCTCCTCGAGGACGAGCCCGACTGGGGCGCCGCCCTCGAGGAGCGGCGTCAGGACATCCGGCGGCACCAGAAGAAGCTCGCCGCGATCGTGAAGCGCGGTCGCATTCCCATCGTCGAGATCAAGGACATCAACCGGTGCAAGTCCCTCGGCGAGGCGAAGGCGAGCCGGGCGAAGAAGGAGATGGTGGAAGCCAATCTCCGGCTCGTGATCTCGATCGCGAAGAAGTACACGAACCGCGGTCTCCAGTTCCTCGATCTCATCCAGGAGGGGAACATCGGCCTGATGAAGGCGGTGGACAAGTTCGAGTACCGGCGGGGGTACAAGTTCTCGACCTACGCGACGTGGTGGATCCGGCAGGCGATCACCCGCTCGATCGCCGACCAGGCTCGCACCATCCGGATCCCGGTGCACATGATCGAGACGATCAACAAGCTCAACCGGGTGTCGCGCCAGATCCTTCAGGAGCAGGGCCGGGAGCCGACTCCCGAGGAGCTTGCCGAGCGCATGGAGATGCCCGAGGACAAGGTCCGGCGCGTGCTCAAGATCGCGAAGGAGCCGATCTCGATGGAGACGCCCATCGGGGACGATGAGGATTCGCACCTCGGCGACTTCATCGAGGACACCACCATCCTGGCGCCGGCGGACTCGGCGACGGCGGAGGGCCTCCGGGAGGCAACCCAGAACGTGCTCGCGACGCTCACCTCTCGCGAAGCGAAGGTGCTTCGCATGCGGTTCGGCATCGAGATGAATACCGATCACACTCTCGAGGATGTCGGCAAGCAGTTCGACGTGACCCGCGAGCGCATCCGCCAGATCGAGGCCAAGTCGCTGCGCAAGCTTCGCCATCCGAACCGTTCGGAGAGCTTGCGCAGCTTCATCGAGTGAGGGGTGGCGTCCGCCCGCGCCGCTCCCCCGCGCCACCCCCCCGCGCCCCCTTGGTCAGGCCGGGCCTGTAGCTCAGTTGGTCAGAGCAGCGGACTCATAATCCGACGGTCGGAGGTTCGAGTCCTCCCGGGCCCACCATCAAGACTCTCGCGCCCCGGCCTCCGACCTCTCGGGTTTTCGGGCGTACCGCATGATGCCGCCCCTGGAACGACCGAGGGCGCGAGGCGGCGGGCGGGTACCGCGTAACGTTCATTCGACGTGCGCCCCGGGAACGACTTCCGACCCGATCGGCAGGAGGGCGCCCTCGCCCCGATGCAGTGCGGTGCCGCCCCCGGCGGTTCCGCATCGGTTCGACGGGTTCTCCCGGGTGATGGATCCAGCGGCCGATACTGCCTTGGCCCTCCCGGCCGCCGGCTCGATCGAGCAAGGTCGCGGCCGGGTCGCAAATCCGTTCATTCGTCGGGTGAACAGGCTGACACCCGGCGCATGAGGATCCGCGGCAGGTAGCGGAGGTCGAGGGTGTGCCGGATCTCTCGAAATCGAGGGTTCCGATAAATTTTGACAAGATTGTATCAAAATTCATTATTTTCTGAAAAATTGATGAATTTTTTGCGATAATCATCAACGAAACCGAGGTTGATACATTGTCGCAGCGAGGAGACCGGTCGTGAAGCAGCCGCTTGCCCCGAAGCCGCTCGATGAACTCCTCGCCAGCTACAGCAACAGCCTCTCCAACGTGTTGGGACGAAATTTCGGTCCGACCGTCGCAGGCCGCTACGAGCACTGGGACCGGATCTTCCGCCGCGTACCCCCCGCCGGTCTGAATCACGAGCAGTGGTGGCTCGGGATCAAGATCTCCCGGAGCAGCCAGTATCGTGAGCTCCCGATGCGCGATACCCGTGGTCGGGCGTTCGTCTACATGCTTCCCGACGAAGTGCAGCGGGCCCTGCATCGGATTGACGGCCAGGCGAGAGGCTGGATGGGTGCCCCCGACCACGCGACGAATCCGGGGTTGCGCGACCGGTTCATCGTCGATTCGCTGATCGAGGAGGCGATCACCTCGAGCCAGCTCGAAGGAGCATCCACCACCCGCGTCGTCGCCAGGAACATGATCCGCGCGGGAAGGCGTCCGAGGGATCGGAGCGAGCGGATGATCCTCAACAACTACCGGGCGATGCAAGCCATTCGTCGCTTGGGGGCGGAGCCGCTCAGCCGGGAAGTCCTGCTGCGGTTGCACGCCACCCTCACCGCCGACACCCTGGACGAGCCGGATGCCGAGGGTCGAATCCAGCGTCCGGGGGACGAACGGGTGCGGGTATGGGACGAGCGCGACCAGCGGGTTCTCCATGCCCCCCCTCCGGCGGCCGAGCTCCCGGATCGGATGCGGGAAATGCTCCGGTTCGCCAACGAGGGCCCGGATGACCAGCCATTCCTGCACCCGGTCATCCGCGCCATCGCGCTCCACTTCTGGCTGGCTTACGACCATCCGTTCGAGGACGGAAACGGGCGCACCGCCCGGGGGCTCTTCTATTGGGCGATGCTGCGCCGCGGCTATCGGATGTTCGAGTTCACCTCGATCAGCCGCTACCTCCTGGATGCGCCCGCTCGATATGGCCGCGCCTTCCTTCACACCGAGACGGACGGGAACGACCTCACCTACTTCATCGTGCACCAGATTGGAATAGTGCAACGCGCCCTCTCGGAGGTCGGGTCTCATATCGAGAAGAAGATCGAACAGGCCGCCCAGGTCGAACGGATGCTGAAGCGATCGACGGACTTCAACCATCGACAGCTTGCGCTGCTTGCGCACGCCATCCGACATTCCGACGCCGAGTACACGATACGGTCCCACTTGGAGAGTCATCGTGTCGCTTACGCAACGGCTCGGGCGGATCTGTTCAGGCTGGCCGAGCTGGAGCTGCTCGAACGGCGCCGGATAGGAGGGAAGACCTTTGTGTTCGGCGTGCCGCCGGACCTTGATCGGCGGCTTGCATCGCTCCACCCCGACGGTTGAACTTCCACCGGGCGCGAGTCGGGAGGCCGGACCCTCCGGTTTTGACAACGGGAAGCAACGCTCACCATTGAAAGACCGACCACGGTGTCGCCTGCGCCGCTCTCACTGTAGCGCCGCCGCGGTGCCGCGTAGAAGTTCAGCCTCACCCTGACTTTCATGCTGCGGGGCGGCTGCGAACGAGCGGACCATGGCCGTTTCGGTGAACGGTGACCTGGATACGGAGCCACGGCGAGGGCGTGGCACCGGCACGGCGAAAGCAGCCGGAATCATCTGCCCCCATCGTCCTGCCGCCACTGCGCCGGTCGTCCGCTCTACCCGAAGGGCGCGGGCGTCACCACGGTGCGCGGGCTCAGCTTTCGAGGTGGCCGCGGATGGCGACGATGTCGCGGGCGATCGCGTCGGGCTCGTGCGGCGGGGCGAATACGGCCTGGAGCTCGCCCTTCGGGTTCACCAGGAGCAGGGCGGCGCTGTGCTCGACGAGATACTCCGGCCCGTCTCCGTCCCGGGCGTAGACTACGCCCAGCGCCCGGGTGAGCTTCCGGAGTTCCTCGTGCCGCCCGGTGACGCCGAGGAAATCGTCGCGAAACCCGGTGACGTAGTCCCGCAGATGACCCGGGGTGTCGCGTTCGGGATCGACGCTCACGAAGACCACCCGCGGCGCCTCGCCGCCGAGGGCGGCGATTGCGTTGATGCTCGCCAACATCGTCGTCAGGGTGATCGGGCAGATGTCGGGGCAGTGGGTGTAGCCGAAGAAGAGCAGGGTCCAGGTTTCGTCGAAGTTTCGCCGGGTGTACGCTCTCCCGGTATGATCGGCGAGAGTGAACTCGGGGAGGGCGCGTTCCTCCCCGAAGAGAGCGGTGGAGGCCTGGAGGGCGGGCGGTTCCGCCGGCCACCATCGGCCGGCGAAGAAACCGGCCGCGGCCGCGATGGCGATGACCGCGAGGGCGGGAACGAGCTTCGGCATCGGCGTTCGATCTCCTCCCGTACGGGTTGCCGTCCGGGCCGGCTCGGATCATAGCGCGTACCGGGGGGTTCGAGAGGATGTCCACCGAAGCGGATCGCCGGGAAGCCCCGACTGCCCGCCGGAACGCCGGCGCCCGGCTCTCGATCCTCGCCGCAGCGGCCTTTGTGGCGGGGCTCGCGCTCGCGAACTGGCCGGTCGTCGGCGACCGGGCGATGGCGCTCCTCGCCCTGATGGGCCAGCCGCGCCTCGAGGCGATGCAGGCGATGGAGGAGCCGGTCGTCGGGCCGGACGGCGTGGCCCGCGCGGACTGGCTGGTGTTCTTCGAGGACGACGCCCCGGAAGCGGAGCGGGCGGGGTTGCTCGCCCGGCACGAATCGGTCCGGTTCGTCGACCGGACCATCTTCTCCAATGGGGTGGTGGTCTCGATCCCCGATACCGCCAGGGCCGTCGTCGGCGCGATCCGCTCGTCGCCCGCCGTCTGGCTCATGCTGAAAGACCGCCCCTTCTATCTCTGTCACTGAGCGCTCGGCCCAGCGCCCGCGCCCGCGCCCGCCGCGACGGCCCGGAGATGGCGCCTCCAGCGGTGCGGGTCCGGTCCGCAGGGTCCGTCCGGCGGCCGGTACGGGGCGCTGGCCGACGGCCGCCCCGCCGGTGGTGCGCGTGTCCGGGAGACCGACCCATGCAGAAGTTTTCGCGAGCGAGTCCGTACCGGTTCCTGAACCTGGGGGCGGCCGTTCTCGTCGGGTGGCTTGCGACCGGCTCGCCCGCGGCCGGGAGCGGTGCGCTCTCCTTCGAGGGCGCGTGGGTGCGAGCGTCCATCGGCCGTTCCACGGTTTCCGCGGTCTACCTCGTGGTCGCCAATCGCGGCGACGCGGCGGACCGTCTCCTCGGGGCGGAGACGAAGCGCGCCGCCCACACGATGATCCATCGAAGCGTCGTCGAGGACGGGGTCATGAAGATGCGTCCTGTCGACGCGGTCGAGATCCCGTCCGGCGAATCGGTGCGTCTCGAGCCGGGTGGGCTTCACGTGATGCTGACCGGGGTCTCTCCGCCCCTCGAGACCGGAGAGAACATCTCCGTCACCCTCCTCTTCGAGCAGGCGGGAAGGCGGGTGGTGTCCGTTCCCGTCCGGAGGTCGCCGCCCGAGTAGTCCCGGCCGGCGAGAGCGAGGATCGCGGAGCGGGCGGAAGGGGCGGGGCCCGGGGCGCCCGGTCCGGAAGCGGGATGAGTTCCGGGAGACGGATTGCGAACCGGACTCGGAGTTTCCGCCGGCCTCCCCGTCTCGCCCCTCCGGGGAAGCTACCCGCCCTCCTTCACCGCGGTTCGCCGCGAAGGAGCCACGATGCTCCGCGAGCCCGTGGTGGTGGGCCGCAGGGCGGAATGAGCGCGTGCGTGCGGTCGAAGCGGCCTGAGCGAGCATGGACCACTGGGCCGGAGTCCACGGCAAGCGATCGGGGAGAGGTTGCGCCAGGCTCCGCGGGGCGAACCGGCTCGGCTCAGGTCAGCCGGTGGTCCATGGTCAGGGCGGGGGTATCGCTCCCGGGGGTGCCGACCACCACCGCGGGAACCCCGACCACGGTGCGGTGGGCGGGGACGTCCGCGAGCACCACGCTGCCGGCCCCGACCTTCGCTCCGGCCCCGATCTCGACGTTTCCGAGCAGCTTCGCCCCCGCGCCGATCAGTACTCCGGCTCGGACCTTGGGGTGACGGTCGCCGGTCTCCTTCCCGGTGCCGCCGAGGGTCACCTCGTGCAGGATCGAGACATCGTCCTCGATGACCGCCGTCTCTCCCACCACGACCCCCGTGGCGTGGTCGATCATGATGCCCCGGCCGACCCTCGCCGCGGGGTGGATGTCAACCCCATAGACCTGTGCCATGCGGCTCTGCACGAAGAGCGCGGCGAGCTCCCGACCGTCGTTCCAGAGCCGGTGGGCGATCCGGTATGCCTGAAGGGCGTGGAATCCCTTGAAGAACAGGAGGGCCGGAAAGAAGGTCTCCAGCGCGGGGTCGCGGTCACGGACCGCCTGCAGATCGGCGCGGGAACCGTCTCCGATGGAGGGGTCGCGGGAGTGGACCTCGTCGAAGAGCGCCCGGAGCCGCTCCTGGCCGACCATCGGGCCCGCGAGCTCGTGGGACAGGATCCACGCGAGGGAATCCACCAGCCCCTCGCGGGAGAGGATCGTCGAGTCCAGGAACTCGCCGAGGGCGGGTTCGCGTGCTCGTTCGGCTTCCGCTTCGCGGCGAACCTTCTCCCATATGGCGCAGGACTCCGCAGCGGGTTCGCCGGCGGAACGGGGATGCTCCTCCGGAGCCGCCCACGCCGCGGTCCCCGCCACTGCGTTCAATCCTTTGCTCATGGTGCGATCTCGTGAATCGTCGGGGTCCAGCCTAAGAGCGGGGCGACGCTCGGCGCAAGCGACTATTCCTGCGCCACGATTGAGATATGTTCAACCGGCGGCGCGCCCGCGCGCCGGGCCCGCCGCCCCGGTTAGTCCGCCGCTTGGGCCGGGGCCGGGTCCAGCTCGACGATGCGGTTCCACCCGTGGCGGTCCTCCCGCTCGCCGAGCTGGATGCCGATGAGCGCGTCGTAGAGCTCCGCCCCGAGCGGCCCGGCGGAGCCGCCGTTGATCTCGTAGGTCGTCCCCTCGAACCCGATCCGCCCGATCGGGGTGATGACGGCCGCGGTCCCGGCGCCGAACGCTTCGCGGAGGGCTCCGTCCTCGCTTCGCCGGACGACCTCGTCGATCGCGATCCTTCGCTCCTCGACCTTGATGCCGCGGTCGCCGAGCAGGGTGAGGACGCTCTCCCGGGTGATGCCCGGCAGGATCGTTCCTCGGAGTTCCGGGGTCGCCACCCGGCCGTCGAAGTCGAAGAAGATGTTCATCTGTCCCACTTCCTCGACGTAACGGTGCTCGATGCCGTCGAGCCACAGGGCTTGGTCGAACCCCTCCGCGATGCTCTCCGTCGCGGGGAAGAGGGCGGCCGCGTAGTTGCCTCCGGTCTTGGCGAACCCCACCCCGCCCGGAGCGGCGCGGGTGTAGCGGCTCTGCGCCTTGAGGGAGATCGCGCCCGCCGCGCGGTTGTAGTAATTGGTCACCGGGGAGGTGAGGACGAGGAGGCGGTACCGGGCGGAGGGGCGGACCTGCAGGTGGGCGTCCTCGGCGTAGATGAGGGGCCGCACGTAGAGGGCTTCGCCGCGCCGTCGCGGGATCCACTCGTGCTCCATGCGCACGATCGCTTCCACCGCCTCTTCGAAGGCCCCGTCCGGAAGCGGGGGGATGCACAGCCGCCGGCACGAGTCGCGCAAGCGCGCCGCGTTGCGGTCGGGCCGGAAGATCCGGACCCTCCCGTCCGTTCCCCGGAACGCCTTCAACCCTTCGAACACGGACTGGCCGTAATGCAGGGCGAGGGACCCCGGGTGCACCGGAACGGGCGCGAGGGGCACGATCTCCGGTTGCCCCCATGACCCGTCGTGACAGCGCATGCTGAACATGTGGTCGGAGAAGTGGTCGCCGAATCCGAGCCGGGAAGGATCGACCCCCGAACGGCGGCTCGCCGCGGCCGGCCGGATTCGAAGAGCGTCGAGCGGGGAGGCCATTTCCGGCTCCGAGGATTGGGGGCCGCGACTATACACGATGCCGGCCGGCCCCCGGCCGAGCGCGGCCCCCACCCCCAGGACCCGTTTTTTTGTTCGGCAACAGGTGAACCGGGCCGGTTCGGCGGGCCGTCGGGGAGCGCATTTCGTCGTCCGCGGGTCGGTTCGGGCCTCGGGAAGCGGCCCTCGAGCGCACGGCCGGCCGATCCGCATCCGCGGCCGGCATTCGGTCACGACAAAGAAATGGTCCTGCCCCCGCCCGGGCGGCCTCCGTCCGGGGGACGGCGCCGCTTTGCGGACCGCGGTCCTCGCCGATCCCTGCCTCCGGGGCGGCTCCCTACAGGCGGCGCGCTTCGAAGCTGTCGTGATCCGGCTCGCGGCCGAGGAGATCCTCGCTCGTCACCACCGCGTCGCGGGCCCGTCCGGGCACGAGGTAGCGTTCCGCGGCCCGGCGAAGGTCATCGAGGGTCACCCTGAGAACGGCCCGCCGGTAGCGGCGGCGCTGCGCGGGGTCGCGGCCGTGGCGGGTGCCGAAATAGCTCCCGATCGCCTCGCCCGCGGGCGAGTTCGGGCGGTCGAGATCGGAGATGACGCCAAGGATCGCCTCCTCCAGATGGGCTTCGTCCTGTCGTTCGTCGAGAATCTGCCGCACGGCGGTTTCGAAGTCCGTGAACGTCGCGGCGATGCGTGGATCGCGGTACGAGAAGAAGCGGAAAGCACCGGCGTCCGCGCTGTAGCCGGCCCCCGCTCCGTAGGCGCCGCCCTGCTCGCGGACGGCGCGGTGCAGCCAGGTGTTGCGGAGGTAGGGGCCGAGCACCCGCAGGGCCGGGGCATCCGGGTGACCCTGCGGGACGGCCGGAAACGCGCGGGCGCAGAAGCTCACCTCCGAGGTCGTGAGCCAGGCCTCGCGCGAGGGGTTCCGCTCCCGCCAATCCGCCCCGGACTCGGGATCGAAAGGCGTGCTCCGCTCCGCGCCGTTCGCGATCGACCGGGCGAGCTCGCCGGCGCACGCGGCGGCCGGCTCCAGCGCCTCGCCCACGGCGAGGATCTCCACCCGGGACGCGGCGACCGCGTCGCGGATCGCTTCGAGCCGTGCCGCGAAGCCGGCAAGGGCGCCGCTCTCCGCGAGCGAGTCGTCGAGGCGCTTCAGGCTCCGGATGCCCCGCACCCCATGCCACTCGTCCTCGAGCGCCGCGTACCGGCCGAGACCCGCCCCCGCGGCGCTCATCGCGAGGAGGTGTCCGGAACGGGTGATGTGCGCCTCGGCGTGCGCCCGGCCCTGGGCCACCAGCTCGCGCAGGCGCTCCGGCTCGTCAAAGCGAGGGGTGGCGAGGGTTTCCGCGAGCAACTCGGCGAGGGCGCCCTGGTTCCGGGCGAGCGCCTTGCCGGACAGCACGAACCAACCCTGCAGGCGCTCGAGGTCTTCCTGGGAGGTGCTGACCGAGAGACTCGCGCCGAGCCCCCCGGTGACCGCCGCCTGGCGGGCCTGGGTGGCGAGATAGTCGCGCCCGGCGCTTCCCACCTCGGTCACGCAGTCGCAATAGGCGGGCAGCAGGGCGAGCAGCTCCGGCGAGAGGGGCGGGAGGTCCACGACGACTTGCAGATGGCTCAGCCCGTTGGTGCCGGCCGGGAACCAGACCCCGGGGGCGGGGCCGAACGAGGTCTCCTCTCCCTCGGGGATCGCGAGGTCCTCCGGGATGTCCTCGATCCCCACCTTGGGGAGGATCGAGGGATCCTCGTCGGCCTCCTGCCGCCGCTTGAGAGCGGCCGCCGCCTCGTCGACGGCGGCGAGGTCCGCCTCCGACATCCCGCCGCGAAGCGCCTCGAGCCGTCCGCGCTCCTCGGAGGCCCGGCGCCCGGGCAGGTCGGGGTCCGGCGCCATGGTGAGCCGCACCCGGTGCGGGTTGTCCAGCAGCTTGTCCCGCACCAGATGCCGGATGAAATCGGGATCCTCGGCTTCCGACCGCAGCGACTCGAGGGACGTGTCGATATCGAGCGCCGCGAGCCCGTCCGCTCCGTGGAGGATCGGCCCGAGCCCGCGCACCATGAGCCGCAGGCCGTAGGGGAACCCGCCGCCGGTGATCTCCCGCTGCCCGAGCTCGATCTGGTGAAGTACCGATTCGATCTCCTCGCGGGGAACGCCGTCGCGGGCGAGGTCGTCGAGTACGGAGAGCACGAGGGTCTCGAACGCGTCCGCGTGCTCCACCTCGCTCCCCTCGATCCCGCAGGAGAAGGATGCCTCGCGGGTGCTGTCGTCGAGCCCGGAGAGCTCCGACGGCGCGGTGCCGAGCTCCGTGGTCTCGAGCGCGCGACGAAGCGGCGACCCGCCGTGTTCCAGCAGAACGCCGGCCAGCAGCCGAGCCCGCATCGCCTCGTCCGGGTCGCCCGCCCGGCCGAGCAGCCAGCCCATCAGGTGATGGGTGCGGGCGGCGGTCTCGGTCTCGTTGGCGGCATAGTGGTCGAAGGTCCGGCGGGGCTCGGGGTAGCGCCGCTCGTCCGGGATCGACACGTCGATCTCCCGGCGCTCGAACTGCCCGAGGGCCAGGCGCTCGAACGCCTCCTGATGCCGCGCGGCGGGGAGGTCGCCGTAGGTCATCAGCACCGCGTTGGAGGGATGGTACTGGCGGGCGTGGAAGGCGTGGAGCATCTCCCAGGTGAGCGACGGGATCTCCGACGGATCGCCGCCGCTGTTGTGGTGGTAGGTGATGCCGGGGAAGAGCAGAGACTGGAGCCGCTGCCCGACCTGGGCCACGGGCGGGCTCATCGCGCCCTTCATCTCGTTGTAGACCACGCCCTTGTAGACCAGTTCGGAGTCGGGTTCGCCCGGGCGGGCGCGCTCGATCCGGTGGCCCTCCTGGGCGAAGTCCATCCGGTCGAGGCGCGGGAAGAACGCCGCGTCGAGGTACACCTCGAGCAGGTTGTCGAAGTCCTTGCGGTTCCGGGTGGCGAACGGATAGGCGGTCCAGTCGCTTGCGGTGAACGCGTTCATGAACGTGTTCAGCGAGCGCCGGATCATCATGAAGAAGGGGTCGCGGACCGGGAAGCGCCGGCTCCCGCAGAGCGAGGTGTGCTCGAGGATGTGGGCGACCCCCGTCGAGTCCCGGGGCACGGTCAGGAAGGCGACGAGGAACGCGTTGTTGTCGTCTTCCGCGTCCAGGTGAAAGTGGCGCGCCCCCGTCGCGGCGTGGACGTATTCTTCGAACGCGAGGTTGAGGGACTCGATCCGCGCGCGGCGGATCGGTTCGAAGAGCGGTGCGGACATCGGATCTCTCGGGAGGGGGGAGCCCCGTATTCTAACTGTCCGGGGCGGCGGTCGAGGGGCCGCCGGGCGCGCGGTGCAGGACCATTTTGCCGTGACCGAGTGCCGGCCCGAAAAAATCACCGACTTCCCGCTGCGGCCGCCCATCCGCTCGCGGTCGCGGGCCGTACTCCCGCAAGCCGCTTCGACCGCGCGCACGCGGCAGTGTCGACTGCGCCTTCAGCCGCGCGCACGGGCGCTTTCGGGGATGATCGCGCCGAAGAGTCCGAGCTCCTTCCTTTCAGCCGCGTGCACGCGCTCTTTCGGTCCGTGCGGCCCGTTCCTCCATGAGATCGTGGGGAGATCGTGGGGAGATCGTGGGGCATCCTGGCCCCCTCGCGATGAAAGTCGGTGATTTTTTCGGGCGGGCGGCGGATGCGGATCGGCCGGCCGTGCGATCGAGGGCCGCTTCCCGAAGCCCGAACCGACCCGCAAACGACGAAATGCGCTCCCCGATTGCCCGCCGAACCGGCCCGGTTCACCTGTCGCCGAACAAAGAACGAGCCCTGGCGCGCGGTGGGGCTGGCCGGCGGGGGGAGAGATGAGGTCCGGGGAGGGAGGCGTCCGCCTCAGTCCTCCGGGATCCCCGCGGTGAGGTCGGCGGCGCGCCACAGGTACCAGGACGCCACGGTCCGCCATGGGCGCCAGCGTTCGCCGTGGGCGAGGAGGTCCGCCGGATCCGGCAGATCCTCGAGGCCCTGGAGCCGCGCGAATCCGCGGCGGACCCCGAGGTCGGTGGCCGGCAGGACGTCGGGCCTCGCGAGATGGGACATGAGCAGCATCTCCGCCGTCCACCGCCCGACCCCGCGGACCTGCACGAGCCGCGCGACGATCTCGTCGTCGGACATGCCGCGCAGGGCCCGCGTGCCCGGGACGACGCGGGCGATCGCCTTCTCGGCGAGGTCCCGCGCCGCCGCCGCCTTCGCCCGGGAGAGCCCGCTCTCGCGGAGCTTCTCCTCGCTCAGCGCGGCGAGCGCCGGCGGGGTGGGTCGGCCGCCCTCGAAGAGGGCGAGCACCCTTGTGTGGATGGCGCCCGCCGCCCGGCCGGAGAGCTGCTGGTAGACGATGGCGCGGAGCAGCGCTTCGAAGGGAGTGCGCATCGCCCGGCGCCTCATCGCGAACGGGCCGAAGGCGTCGATCGCGCGCCCGAGGGCGGGGTCGGCGTCGCGGAGGGCCGCGACCGCGGCGCCTGTGTCGAAGGGGTATCGTCCGGCGGCCATCGATCGCTACACTCCCCGCCTCACGGGCCCCGGCTTCGCCGCCGCGAAGGAAGGGGGCGGCTCCCGCAGCTCGGTGTCGGAGGACGGATGTCGGCCACTACGGATGACCTCACGGTCAACTACAGCGAAGGAGGAGTGCAGCTCGTTCAGGAGCTCGACAAGGTGGTCCTGAGTCGCGGCGCGTGGACGACGGTGGTCTTCAAGTACCGGGAATGGGAGGCCCGGCGCGACGAGTACGGGCCCGTGCGGTTCACCGTCCGGCGCTACCAGAAGCGGAACGACCGCTACCAGCCGCGGTCCAAGTTCACGATCTCGAGCGCGGATCAGGCTCGCAAGCTGATCGCGGCGCTCGGCCGGTGGGTCGAGGAAGAGGAGGCGGCGGCCGGTTGACCGGGGGTGAACCGGGTGGCCGGCGTGGCGGCGGGTGCATCGCCGCGTCGGCGTCGCCGGGCGCGGCCCGCCGCGGCAGTCGAGAAATCGGGAGGGCTCATGTCCACATTTCGCGCGTTTCGGGTCCATGAACGCGACGGCGGCTACGAGGGGCGTCTCGACGACATCGGGCTCGACGATCTCTCGGAGGGCGACGTCACCATCCGGGCCGCGTGGTCCGGGATCAACTACAAGGATGCCCTTGCGGTCACCGGCAAGGGCCGGATCATGCGTCGCTTGCCGATGGTGGCGGGGGTCGACGTGTCCGGCACCGTGGAGTCTTCCTCCGATGCGCGCTTC
Source organism: Gammaproteobacteria bacterium (assembly GCA_965214795.1). Classification (GTDB taxonomy): domain Bacteria; phylum Pseudomonadota; class Gammaproteobacteria; order HK1; family HK1; genus JAJDXW01. The sequence goes on from OZ243976.1 coordinate 1,834,433, forward strand.
GCGCCCGGCGACCGGGTGCTCGTCGCCGGCGCCAACATGAGCGAGACCTTCGACGGCGGCTATGCGGAGCGGGTGCGGGCGCCCGCCGGCGCGGTGGTGGGGGTGCCGGACGGGCTCGGCCTCCGGGAGGCGATGGCCCTCGGGACCGCGGGGTTCACCGCCGCGCTCGCCATCGAGCGCATGGAGCTCAACGGGCAGCGGCCGGAGAACGGCCCGGTGCTGGTGAACGGCGCCACCGGGGGGGTCGGGAGCTTCGCCGTGGACATGCTGGCCGCCCGCGGCTACGAGGTGGCGGCGTTCACCGGCAAGACGGAGTCGGCCGCATGGCTCGAATCGCTCGGCGCGGCGCGGGTCGTGCTGCGCGACGAGGTCGAGATGGGCACTCGTCCTCTCGAGCGCGCCCGGTGGGCGGGCGCCGTGGACAACGTGGGCGGCGATCATCTCGCCTGGCTGACCCGCACGGTAATGCCGGCCGGGAACATCGCGTCCATCGGGCTCGCCGGGGGCGCGAAGCTCACGACCACCGTGATGCCCTTCATCCTGCGCGGGGTGAACCTGCTCGGTATCAACTCGGTCACCATCTCGCCGGAGTTGCGCGCGCACGCGTGGGGGCGCTGCGGCACGGATCTGAAGCCGCGGCACATCGACACCATCGTGACCCGGGAGATCGGGCTCGACGAGTTGCACGGCGTGTTCGAGGACTATATGGCGGGGTCCGTCACCGGACGCACCGTGATCCGAATCGAGGGCTGAACGCGGCCGGCCCCAGGGCCGTTTCGGGCGGTCCCGTACTCGTCCGGGAAGCCGGGCGAGACGGTAGCCCTTCCGAACCGAATCCGATTCCGCGCCATATCCGGCTCCCCATCTTTCGACTACCTGGCCGGGTGCCCCCTTCGGTCTCATCTCCGGATCGGAAAGGACTGTAGTCGGGAATCACCTTGACGGCAGTTCTTGGCGGCAGTTCCGGCCCGGCCCGGCCGGAGGAGAGTGCCGGGGTCGGCGACGACTCAACCCCCGGCCGCGGCGTGCTCGCGGGCGATGAGGACGTCCGCGACCTCGAGGACCCTCGGGTAGCTTCCCGCCGTCGCGCCGCTGACGAGGAACCGCCCGTTCACGATGAGGGCGGGGACTCCCCGGAGCCCGTACCCGGCCTGCATGACGAGCGACCGCTGGACCCCGGATCGGACCGAGAAGGACTTGGCGTGCCGGTCGAAGTCGCTCCCCGCCACCCCGTGCTCGACGAAGAAGGAGCGGAGCGCCTCCATGCTCGCGAGCCCTCGTCCCTCGTCGTGGAGCGCGGCGAAGATGCGGTGATGGATGGCGTCGAGGATCCCGAGGGCCTGTGCGATGTAGTAGGCGCGGGCGTGGAGCTCCCAGAGGTCGTTGAAGATGGCCGGCATCCGCACGAACCGGACATGGTCCGGCAGGGTCTCGATCCAGCCCTCGAGGTAAGGCTGGAAGCGGTTGCAATGGGGGCAGCCGTACCAGAACACCTCGACCACCTCGACCCGATCGGGATCGGAAGTCGGCTGCGGGGAGGGGAGCTTCTGGTAGAGCCCCTCGATATCGGACAGTGCGGCGGCGGGGAACGCAAGGGCAAGCCCGAAAAGGGCGGCGGTGATGCTCTTCATTCCGGGGCTCCTCCTGGTGGTTCGACGAGGTGGCCCGACGCGCGAATCGGGCGTGGGGCCCGTGCCGGGGCGCCGGATACGGCCCGTTCCCGCTCCGCGGCGGGCCTTCGGTCGGGCGGCGAGCGCTGCGCTCAGCTCCCCGCCTGGTAGAGTCCGGAGAGGTACTCCGATACCGCTTCGATGTCGGCGTCGGTGAGACGGCCTGCGATATCCCGCATCATGCCCGCGGGGTCGGTCGTCCGCGAGCCATCGCGGTACGCGCGGAGTTGCTTCGCGGAGTACGCGGCGAACTGCCCGCCGAGCCGGGGGAACGCGGCGAGGCGGTTGCCACCCCCGCCCGGGCCGTGGCAGCTCATGCACGACGGAATGTTTCGCGACGCGTCGCCGGCCTGATAGAGCCGCCGCCCCGCTTCCGCGAGGTCCGGGTCCGCCGCTTCCACGGTCGAGACCCGGGTGGCGAAGTAGGCCGATATGTCTTCGAGGTCCTGGTCGCTCAGGTTCGCGATCATGGGGACCATGGTGGCCGCTGCCGGGTTGTCCCGGCCGTGCTGCGAGCGGATGGCCATGATCTGACGCATCTGGTAGGGGGTGCCCTGGCCGGCGAGCTTCGGCCAGATGGCGTTCACGCTGTTGCCGTCCGCGCCGTGACAGGCGGAACACACCGCCGCCTTGAGCTTTCCCGCCGCGGGGTCGCCGGACGCGATCGCCCCGGTGGCGAGCAGGCCGAGGGCCAGCCCCGCCACGATTGCTGATCTCATCATCGGATCGTGTGCCTTCGTCTTCCGCTAGCGTGGCTTCGGGCTCGCGCGCTACCCGGCCGGATCTTCGGAATCCTCGCCGGTGAGCGGCCCGCCCACGGTGCTCGCCGCCGGATCCGTCCGCTTCCCCGCGCGAGACTTCACGAATCGCTTCGCGACGGGGAAGGGGCGGGCGGGAATGGCGCGCGCGGCGGGGGCGAACACCGGCGGACCGGCCGCGACGCCGGCCACGCATCGGGCTCCACCCTGGTCTCGGCGGCCGAAGCGCGCGGTAGTGTGCAGCAGAACCCGGAGAGGGTCAACGAGATGGCGCGCCCGTCCCACGCTACGGTTCGGGATGGAAACGAGGGGCCAGGATGGCGCTCGCCGTGCGCGGTCGGGCCGATCGGCTGCATCCACGCGGCCCGCAGGCCCCCCCGAGGGCACGAACGAGAGCGCTCCCGCCGACCCGGTGCGGATGACCGGGCAGCGTGGGAAAGTCCTGGCGCCCCCGCAGGACCGTTTTTGTCGTGATCGAGTGCTGGCCGCGGGTGCGGATCGGCCTGCCGTGCGGTCGAGGGCCGCTTCATGAGGCGCGAATCGACTCACGGACGACGAAGTGCGCTCCCCGATGGCCTGCCGAACCGGCCCGGTTCACCCGTCGCCGGACAAAAAACGAGCCCTGCGCGCGCCCGGCAGGGTCGTTTCGCGCTGGCCACCCCCCCTCCGTAGGGTTCGGACACCGGATGCAGGCCGGACTCGCGCCGCGCAACCCGACCCGCCCGGGACCGGGGCCGCGGTGCGGAATCACCCTGGCGCCCCCGGGGAACGGCTGGATGGAGCGGCGAACCGGGAAGTCGGCCGGGCGCCGACCGCGTGCAAGCCGGAGCCGGCCGGAGCCGGTGGGGAAGGCTCCCCCGGCCGTCGCGGCAACAGGGCGGCGGCCTGTAGGATTTTGTCTTCCGGCCCGTCGGAAATCACCCCGATCCATTGTCAGTCAAAGGGTTACCCGGCAACTTATGCACTTTCCGCCGGACAGCGCCCCGTCGCGCGGCGATGTGCAGGCAGGTCACTGAACGGTCATATTTGGAGAATTATAAAGAATTGATTCAAAACAGATTTTTCGTTCTGGTCAAAGGTTGACAATGATTGAGAATTCCATTGAAACATAGGAACTTCTGCGGCTCGATAGCGAGCTTTGCACAGACTTTTCCACAGGTTCTGGGGAAAAATGCCAGGCACCCCAAGCAGTCAGGGAGTTAGCCCGAAAAAATCACCGACTTTCGTCGCGAGGGCGCCAAGATGCCCACGATCTCATGGAGGAGCGGGCCGCACGGACCGAAAGGAGCGCGTGCGCGCGGCTGAAGGCGTAGTCGACACTAGCTCGACACTGGCGCGTGCGCGCGGTCGAAGCGGCTTGCGGGAGTACGGCCCGCGACCGCGAGCGGATGGGCGGCCGCAGCGGGAAGTCGGTGATTTTTTCGGGCTAACGCACGCCGTAGCGGCGGCGGAACTTCTCGACACGCCCGGCGGTGTCCACGATCTTCTGCTGCCCGGTGTAGAACGGATGGCAGGCGGAGCAGACCTCGACGTGAAGGTCCCCCTCATGCGTGGAGCGGGTCGGGAACGTGTTTCCGCAGGCGCAGGTGACCGTGATTATTTCGTACCGGGGATGAATGTCCGGTTTCATGGAGACGGGCCTCGGGCCGGGACGGGGCGCGCGATTCTAGCCCAGCTCGCGCGGTGGCGCCACGACAGCCACGGCGGCACCAGGGTCATCCCACGCTACGGTTTCCGATGGAAACGAGGGGCCGCGATGGCGCTCGCCGCGCGCGATTCGGGCCGACCGGCTGCATCCACGCGGCCCGCGGGACCCCCCGCAGGCCCCCCCGAGGGCACGAACGAGGGCGCTCCGGCCAACCCGGGGCGGATGAGCGGCCCGCGTGGGAGAGTCCTGCGGCAGCAACGGCAACACCTGGGCAAATTCGTTCCCGGTCTTCCTCAGATGATCACCGGTGAGCATATCGTCTTGATTCGACGCCTGATTCTTCGGTCGTCGCCGATTTCGGGACCCCATCTCGTCAATGGACGCAACTCTTCGAATTCGTTGGCCTCTTTGGAATGAACGAATCACCCCTGACGGCCGCGCCCCGAAGCTCGCCGGGACCCGGGCGGGCCGCACGGCTCGATGGCGCGCCGGCGGCGCCCCCCGCGGCCCGTGCTAAAGTCGATCGCCATGCAGCCCGGCGCCGCCTCGCTTCCGTTCGACTCCACCCTGCGGGCGCGGATCGAGGAGCGGCTCGCCACCATCGAAGCGCGTCCCGTCGCGGCCGATGCGGCGATGCGCCGGGCGGCGGTGGCGTTCGTCATCGTCGGCAACGAAGCCGGCGAATCCTGCTTCGTGTTGACCCGGCGCGCCTCGGGGTTGCGGCGCCACAGCGGGCAATGGGCGATCCCGGGCGGCCGCTCGGACGAAGACGAATCGCCGGCCGACACCGCCCGGCGCGAGCTCCGCGAGGAGGTGGGCCTCGAGGTGTCCGAACAGGACGTGCTCGGGTGCCTCGACGACTACGCGACCCGCTCGGGCTACGTCATCTCTCCGGTCGTGTGCTGGGGCCCGCGCCGTCCCGTGCTCGATCTCGATCGCGCGGAGGTCGCCCGCGCGCACCTCGTGCCACTCGGCCGGCTTCTCGCCCCGGACCTCGCGGCCACCACCGCCATTCCGGAGAGCGACCGTCCGGTGCTGTCCGTCGGGTTGCTCGGCGGGAGGATCTTCGCCCCGACCGCGGCGGTGATCTATCAGGCCCGGGAGTGGCTGCTCATGGACCGTGCGACCCGGGTGGCCCATTTCGAGCAGCCGGTTTTCGCCTGGAAGTGAGAGAATGGGAGGAGCCGGCCCTCGGATCGGGAACCGGACGCCGCCGCCGCGGCGCGGGCGTTCCGGTCCGATCGTGGTCGACCCGGCGCGAGCGCCGCTGCGAGGTGCCGGAGGGCAGGGTGGAGCAGGACGCCGGGACGATGCGTCACCCTCGATCCGGTACACGGGCCGGCACTGTCGGCGCGCCATCCACCGGGAACGTATGGCCTTACTTGCTGCCGATTACCCGGCCTGCCCGGCGGCCGGGAACCAGGATCCACAAAGAGAAGGCCCGCATGAGCGTGGAAGCCGAAATCCGCACCAAGCTGCTTGCCGCTTTCGATCCCGTGCACCTCGAAGTCGCCAACGAGAGCCACATGCACAACGTACCCCCCGGATCGGAGTCGCACTTCAAGCTCGTCATCGCCTCGCGGCAGTTCGAGGGCAAGCGGTTGCTCGGCCGCCACCGCCTCGTCAACCGGGCGCTCGCGACCGAGCTGGCGGGCCCGGTCCACGCGCTCGCCATCCATGCGGTGACCCCGGACGAATGGTTCCTGACCGCGGGCGCGTCCCCCGATTCGCCGCTCTGCGAGGGCGGTTCGGGGGCGGACGGCGAATGATCCGCCGCCCGGGAACGCCGGCGCCGCGGTGGGCCGCGGCGGTCCTCGCGTTCGTGCCGCTCGCGGCGCGGGCGGACTCGCTGGACACCGGCGACACCGCCTGGATGCTGACCGCGACCGCCCTCGTGCTGCTCATGACCCTGCCCGGGGTGGCCCTCTTCTACGGGGGGCTGGTGCGGGCGCGGAACGTCCTCTCCGTCATGATGCAGTGTCTCGGTGTCGCCGCGCTCTGCACCGTCCTCTGGACCGTGTACGGCTACAGCCTCGCGTTCGGAGAGGGCGGCTGGTTCACCGGCGGTCTCGACAAGGCGTTCTTTGCCGGGGTGGAGCGCGGCTCCCTGAGCGGGACCGTCCCGGAGAGCGTCTTCGCGGGGTTCCAGCTCGCCTTCGCGATCATCACCCCCGCCCTCGTCTTCGGCGGGGTGACGGAGCGGCTGCGGTTTTCCGCGATGCTCTGGTTCAGCGGGCTGTGGCTCACCCTCGTCTACTTCCCGGTCGCCCACTGGGTATGGGGCGGCGGGTGGCTCGGCGAGCTCGGCGTGCTCGACCATGCGGGCGGCACGGTCGTGCACGTCAACGCCGGGGTGGCGGCCCTCATGGCGGCCCTCGTCGTCGGCCGGCGGCGCGGGTTTCCGGCGACACTCATGCCTCCCCACAACCTCGTGTTCACCATGGCCGGCGCCGCGCTGCTGTGGGTCGGCTGGTTCGGGTTCAACGCCGGGAGCGCGCTCGCCGCGAACGGCGACGCGGGCATGGCCCTGCTCACGACCCAGGTGGCGGCTGCGGCTGCGGCCCTCACCTGGATGGCGACCGAATGGGTGAAGTTCGGAAAGCCGAGCGCGCTCGGGGCCGCGACCGGGGTGGTGGCCGGGCTGGTCGCGATCACCCCCGCCTCGGGCTTCGTCGGGCCGGCGGGGGCGCTGGTCATCGGCATCGCGGCCGGCGTCGCGTGCTTCTGGGCGACGTTCCTCCTGAGACGCCGCTTCGAGGTGGACGACTCCCTCGACGTCTTCGCGGTCCACGGGATCGGCGGGGCGGCGGGGGTGCTCCTCACCGGAATCCTTGCCGGGACGCCGGGCGGCACCGGCTACTCCGAGGGCATGAACGTGCCGTCCCAGCTCGGCGTGCAGTTCATCGGGGTTGCGGCCACCGTGATATGGTGCGCCATCGTGAGCTGGTTCCTCCTCAAGCTCCTGGACATGAGCCTCGGCCTGCGGGTGGATGACGATCAGGAGGCCGAGGGGCTCGACCTCGCCGAGCACGGAGAGACGAGCTACAACTCCTGAGCCCGCGGGCCGGATGGCCGGATCCATGAACAACCCCCGAAAGCTCTTCATCCGCACCTACGGCTGCCAGATGAACGAGTACGACTCCGCGCGGACCGCGGACGCGCTCGCCCATTCGCACGGGCTCGAGCTCGCGGAGCGGCCGGAGGAGGCGGACGTGCTCCTCGTCAACACCTGCTCGGTGCGGGAGAAGGCGCAGGAGAAGGTGTTCTCCGAGCTCGGGCGCTGGCGCGCCCTCAAGCGCCGGCGCCCCGGGGTCGTCATCGGGGTGGGGGGGTGCGTCGCGAGCCAGGAGGGGGATGCGATCCGCGCCCGCGCGCCCCACGTGGACCTCGTCTACGGCCCCCGGACCCTGCAGCGGGTGCCGGGAATGCTGGACGACGTGCTCCGCACCCGCGGACCGCGGGTGGACGTGAGCTTTCCGGAGATCGAGAAGTTCGACTGCCTGCCCGCGCCCGGGGTGCACGGGCCCACCGCCTTCGTTTCGGTGATGGAGGGGTGCAGCAAGTACTGCTCGTTCTGCATCGTCCCCTACACCCGGGGGGAAGAGTTCAGCCGGGATTTCGAGGACGTTCTGGACGAAGTCCGGAGCCTCGCGGAGCGCGGGGTGCGCGAGGTGACCTTCCTGGGCCAGAACGTCAACGCCTACCGCGGGGCGGTCGACGGCGGTCGGCCCGCGGGCCTCGCCCGCCTGATCGCGGCCGCCGCCGAGGTTCGCGGGATCGGGCGGATCCGCTACACCACTTCGCATCCTTCCCGTATGTCGCGCGATCTCGTGGATGCGTACCGGGACGTGCCGGAGCTTGCGGATCACCTGCACCTTCCCGTCCAGTCGGGCAGCGACCGGGTCCTCAAGCTGATGAACCGCCCGCCGCGGGTGGACCGGTACCGCGACACGGTGGCGCGGCTTCGCGAGCGGCGTCCCGGGATCGGCATCTCATCGGACTTCATCGTGGGGTTCCCGGGAGAGACGGAGGCCGACTTCCAGGCGACCCTGGACCTGGTGGACGAGATCGGTTTCGACACGTCGTTCAGCTTCATCTACAGCCGGCGTCCCGGAACCCCCGCCGCGGACCTCCCGGACACCATCCCGCCGGCGGAGAAGAAGACGCGGCTCGCCGAGTTGCAGGCTCGCCTCTCCGACCACGCGGCCCGCATCGCGGCGGCCATGGTGGGGACGGTGCAGAGCGTGCTCGTCGAGTGGCCGTCGAAGAAGGACCCGGCCATGCTCTCGGGACGCACCGGCAACCACCGGGTCGTGAACTTCGCATCCCCGGCCGGGGACCTCCTGATCGGACGCTTCGTGAACGTCCGGATCGACGAGGCGCTGCCCAACTCCCTGCGCGGGACGATCGTGCCGAGGAAGTTGCGCGGGATGGATGCGGGAGCATAATGCCCGCGTGGACGCCGCCGCCGCCGACGATCACAGACCATCCGCCGCCGCCCGCTCGGGCGAACCCGGCCCGTTCCCCGACCCGGCCTCCGTCCAGCGGTTCGATCTCGAGCCCGCGGACAATTCGCGTCTTGCGAATCTCTGCGGCCCGTTCGACGAGCACCTGCGCCAGCTCGAGCGTTCGCTCGAGGTCCGAATCGAGAGCCGGGGCAATCGCTTCCAGGTGCACGGAGCGAGGGCCGCGGTGGCCTCTCGGGTTCTGAAACGGCTCTACTCGGCTACCGAGGACGAGTCGCTGACCGCCGGGACGGTGCACCTGCACCTGCAGAAGTCGGGAGTGGACGAGCTGCTCGAGTCCGACGGCCCGCGAGAGCTCGAGATCCGGACCCGGCGGAGCCGGATCCGGACCCGGGGAGCGCACCAGCACCACTACGTCGCGAACATCACGGAACGGGACGTGAGCTTCGGCATCGGCCCGGCCGGGACCGGCAAGACCTGGCTCGCGGTAGCGTGCGCGGTGGAGGCGCTGGAGAGCGAGCGGGTGCGGCGGCTCGTGCTGGCCCGGCCGGCGGTGGAGGCGGGCGAGCGGCTCGGGTTCCTTCCGGGAGACCTCGCCCGGAAGGTGGACCCTTATCTCCGCCCCCTCTACGACGCCCTCTACGAGATGCTCGGATTCGATCGGGTGGGAAGGCTCATCGAACGCCAGTCGATCGAGATCGCTCCGCTGGCCTACATGCGCGGCCGAACCCTCAACGAGTCGTTCATCATCCTCGACGAGGCGCAGAACACCACCATCGAACAGATGAAGATGTTCCTGACCCGCATCGGCTTCGGATCGAAGGCGGTCATCACCGGCGACGTGACCCAGATCGATCTGCCGCGCGGCCAGACCTCCGGCCTCGTGCACGTTCAGGACGTGCTGAAGGGGGTCCGGGACGTGGGGTTCACCTGGTTTACCTCGCGCGACGTGGTACGACATCGGCTCGTCGCGCGGATCCTCGATGCCTACGAAGAGGTGGAAGGGCGGGGCTGACGTGGCGGTGGCCGTGCAGTACGCGTCGCGCGCCCGCTTCGTGCCGCGGCGCATGGCCGTCGAACGCTGGGTGCGGTGCGCCTTGGAGGGGCGCCGCGACGGGGCGGAAGTCACCGTCCGGATCGTGGGAAGGGAGGAAGGACGCTGGTTGAACGAGCGGTTTCGCGGCGCCCCGGGGCCGACGAACGTGCTCTCGTTCCCGTTCGCCGCCCCGCCCGGTGCGCCCCCCGCCGACGACGAGCTCGGGGACGTCGTGCTGTGCGCGCCGGTCGTGAACCGCGAAGCCCGGGACCAGGGAAAGCCCCGCGGCGACCACTGGGCGCACCTCGTCGTGCACGGGGTGCTCCACCTGCTCGGATTCGACCACGATACCCCCGGGGCGGCCGAACGCATGGAGGGGCTTGAGCGCCGCATCCTCGCGGGTCTCGGGGTCCCCGATCCCTATGCGGTCCGGGATGGCTGAGTCCTGGCGAACGCGCCTCGCGCGAGCGCTCTGCGCGGCGCCGGGCAGCCGCGGGGAGATGATCCGGATGCTGCGCGCGGCCGAGCGCCAGGGCCTCGTGAACGCCGACACCCTCGGCATGATCGAGGGGGCGCTCGCGATGGCGCACCTCCAGGTGCGGGACATCATGGTTCCGCGCACCGGGATGGTCGTGGTGGACCGCGAGAAGAGGCCCGAGGAGTTCATCGCCACCGTGGTCGAGTCGGGCCATTCCCGCTTCCCGGTCATCGGGGACGGCCCCGACGACGTGGAAGGGGTCCTCCTGGCGAAGGACCTCCTCCGGTACTTCGCCCTCGAGCGCGGGCGGGACTTCGACCTGCGCGATGCGATGCGCACCGCCTGGTTCGTTCCGGAGAGCAAGCGGCTCAACGTGCTGCTCAAGGAGTTCCAGAACGGCCGCAACCACATGGCCATCGTGGTGAACGAGTGGGGGGGGCTGGCGGGGCTGGTGACCATCGAGGACGTGCTCGAGCAGATCGTCGGGAAGATCGACGACGAGCACGACATCGACGAGGAGAGCTTCTTCGAGGAGGTCAAGCCGGGAGATTTCGTCGTGAAGGCGCTGATGCCGGTGGAGGACTTCAACGCGGAGTTCGACACCTCGTTCGACGAGGACGAGTTCGATACCGTCGGCGGAATCGTGGTCAAGGCGTTCGGCTACCTCCCGGAACGCGGGGAAGGGCTGACGCTCGGGAACCTGCAGTTCTCGGTGCTCCGGGCCGATCGGCGGCGGGTGCACCTGTTCCGGGTGGTGGCGGACGGATAGCGTGGACACCTCGCCGACCTGCGCGGCCAGGGCGCCGGGCCATCGCGGGCCGCGGAGGGCCGCGGACCGCCGGTTCCGCTCCGAAGCGGCCCGGGGCAGGGCGGCCCCCGCGGCCGCGAGCCGGTTGGCGTCCGCAACGGAAGGGCGGTGAGATTTCGCGGCCAGGAGCCTGCGCCGCGGAACGCCTCCGAAGGGTTCTGGTGAAAATCCTTCCCGAAAGTATCGAAAAATGATGAATAAATCGGTTCATGTGGGTCAATCGTCCCGAATCCGGCCCCGTCCGGCCCCGTTCTTCCCCCCGTTCTTCCCCCCGTTCTTCCCCCCGTTCTTCCCATGGTGTGGCATAGCCCGAAAGAATCACCGACTTCCCGCGGCGGCCGCCCATCCGCTCGCGGGCCGTACTCCCGCAAGCCGCTTCGACCGCGCGCACGCGCCAGTGTCGAGCTAGTGTCGGCTACGCCTTCAGCCGCGCGCACGCGCTCTTTCGGTCCGGGTGGCCCGTTCCTCCATGAGATCGTGGGGCATCTTGGCCCCCTCGCGACGAAAGTCGGTGATTTTTTCGGGTCAAGGGACGGAGCGAAGAGGTGCGGACCGGTTCCCCCTTGAGAACCAGCCTGTGATGGTGTGGGGAGCCCTCCGGAAAAATTTTCCGCGGCGCGGACTCCCGGGCGCGGGGCTCGCGGTGCGCGCGCCCGCATGGGCGGACGGGGCGTGCGTCGCCGCCGGGGGGGGGCTGTTCCTCGCCTTCTCGCCCTGGGACCTCGCGGTGGTCGCGGTGGCGTCCCTCGCGGTGCTGTTCCGCGCCTCGCTCCGGGCAACCCCGCGCCGCGCATTCTGGCGCGGTTGGCTCTTCGGGGCAGCCGGGTTCGGCGCCGGTATCTGGTGGATTGCGGAGAGCTTCCAGTACCGCGACCTCGGCATCGTTCCGGCCGCGGCGCTGACGGGTCTGCTCGTCGCCGTGCTGGCCCTCTATCCCGCGCTCTTCGCCTGGGCGAGCGCGAGGTTCCTCGGCGGCACCGGGTCGCGGCCCGAGTCCGGCCCCGAGTCCGGCCCCGAGTCCGGCCCCGAGTCCGGCCCCGAGTCCGGCCCCGAGTCCGGCCCCGAGTCCGGCCCCGAGTCCGGCACGGTGTCGGCGGCCGCGTTCTGGTGGCTCCCGGGAACGTGGATCCTCGTCGAATGGCTCCGGGGAACGCTGTTCTCCGGCTTCACCTGGCTCCAGGTCGGATATGCCGGGCTCGAGTCCCCCCTCTCCGCCTGGGCCCCCGTCGGCGGCAGCTACGCGGTGGGCCTCGCCCTCGCCGTCACCGCCGCGAGCTTCGCCATGGTCGGCGCGGCTCGCCCCCGCGCGGTGGTGTATGCCTTCGCAGTGTCGGCCCTGCTGTGGGCGGGCGGGGCGGCCATGGCCGCCCTCGATACCCATGCAAGGTGGACACGACCGGCCGGGGAGCACGTGCGGGTGCTGATCGTGCAGGGAAACGTCCCGCAGGAGGAGAAATGGTCGGAACCGGCCCGGCGCGCCGCCCTCGATCGGTATGCGCGGCTGACCGCCGAGCGCCCCGACGCCGACCTGGTGGTGTGGCCGGAGACCGCGATACCGTACTTCGCGGCCGAGGCGCGCTCCTATCTCCGCGCCGCGGGGGCGGCGGCGGAGCGCGGCGGGTACGTGCTGCTCGCCGGGATCCTTTCCTTCGATCCAGCCTCGGGCAACCCCTACAACAGCGTCGTCCGGATCTCGTCGCCCCGGTCCGCCGACACGCCGAGCTACTACCACAAGCGCCATCTCGTCCCCTTCGGGGAGCGGATTCCGTTCCCGGCCGCCTTGGCGCCGGTCGCCCGGCGGCTGGGATTCCCTTCGAAGAGCTTCGCCTCGGGCGGCGAGGAGCAGGTCCCGCTTCGGGCCGCCGGTCACGAGGTAGCGGTGTCCATCTGCTACGAGATCACGTTCGGCGCGGAGAGCGCCCGCGGCCTCGGCGATGCCGGGTTGCTGGTGAACGTCAGCAACGACGCCTGGTTCGGCGACACCGCCGGCCTGCACCAGCACTTCCAGATGGCGCGGATGCGGGCGCTCGAGCAGGGGCGGTGGCTGGTCCGGGCGACCAACACCGGCCTCTCCGCCCTGGTGACCCCGGAGGGAGGGGTGGCCGCCTCGATTCCGCCGTTCGAAACGGCCGGGCTGGCGGTCGCCTTTCCGCCCCTGGAGGGGCGGACCCCCTACGCGAGGTGGCGAGACCGGCCCGTGCTGGTCCTGCTGGCTCTCCTGCTCGTCATCGGCTGGTGGATCCGGTGGGGGGGCGGGGCGGGGTCGGATTCCGCCCGGCCTTGAACTTTGCCCGGATGAAGCGCCGGTGCGGCACGTACAGGAGGTCGGCCGCCTTTCGCACCAAGTGCTCCTCGTACTTGTCGAGACGGCCGTCCGCGAACGCTACCCGCCACAACATCTCGACGATCTCCGTCTTCTCTTCCGGGGAGAGCTCCTCGTTCAGCCGGCTGGTAAACTCGTGGAGCGAGACCGCTTCCTCCACCGTCCGCTCGGCCCGGACGAGCAACTCCTCGGCCAAGCCGGGATCGAGCCCGTACGCGGCGCCGAGCATCCGGCGGATCGCGGTTCGTTCGCTGGTATCGACCTCGAAGTCCGCGCGCGCGATCTCGACGAGCAAGGTGGCGACCGCGAGCCGACTCGCCGGGACGTCGCCGCGGGGAGCCTCCTTGGCCCGATTTCGGAATCGCTTCAGCATCGCAGGCCGCAAACGCGTCGGAACACAGCGAAAGATGATAAGATAATTTACTGATTCAGTTCAATTAGCCCGAAAAGATCATCGACTTTCGTCGCGAGGGGGCCAAGATGCCTCACGATCTCATGGAGGAACGGGCCGCACGGACCGAGCGCGCGCGTGCCGCGCTGCCGAGGCGTAGTCGACACTAGCTCGACACCGGATCGATACTGGCGCGTGCGCGCGGTCGAAGCGGCTTGCGGGAGTACGTCCCGCGACCGCGAGCGGATGGGCGGCCGCCGCGGGAAGTCGGTGATTTTTTCGGGTCGGCACCGAGCCTCGGCCAAGGTCTTTCCTGATTGCGTACGAAGTTCATCTTCCGACTGCCGGGCCGGGCAAACTCGGGCCCGGTCCGGGGCACCGTGATCCGTCCGCCTGGCTCGGCGGTCGTTTCGGGCTCTTCGGCGGGCGGGTGAAGTCGGTCGCCTGCCGGGCTCGCGACCAGGCCGAGGATTGTGCGTAATCAGGCGGTTTTTTCACGCTTGCCGTTCCCGCCCCGGGGCGGGTCGGATGAGCGTGGCGCAATCCCACCGGAACGCCCCCGCGCGGTTCCGGGTCATGCCGTCGGCCGGCCCGGTCCGCAGCTCCGCAGCGCGAGATGGTCCTGAGCTTCGGCGGGAAAAGACTTGCTTCGCTCGCTCAAGAGCCCGTTCACGCCGTTCCTGCAATGGTGGCCCGACGTCAATCGCGACACCGTGCGCGCCGACGCGCTGGCTTCCGTGACCGGCGTGCTCGTGGTCCTCCCGCAAGGCATCGCCTTCGCCTCCATCGCCGGCATGCCGCCCCAGTACGGGCTCTACGCGGCAATGGTACCGGCCATCGTCGCCGCCCTGTTCGGCTCTTCCCGGCTGCTCGTCTCCGGCCCGACCACCGCGGCCTCCATCGTGCTGTTCTCCTCGCTCAGCGCGCTCGCGGTGCCCGGGAGCGCGGAGTACGTCGCCTATGCGATCACCCTCACCCTGATGGTGGGCGTGATCCAGTTCGCGCTCGGCATCGCCCGGCTCGGCGTGCTCGTGAACTTCGTATCCCACCCGGTCATCGTCGGGTTCACCGCCGGCGCCGCGATCCTCATCGCGATCAACCAGCTCGAGCACTTTCTCGGGGTGCGGGTCCCGCCCACCCTCGATACGTTCGCGACGATCGTGTTCCTCGCGGGCCACGCCGATTCGATCAATCCGCCGGCCGCGCTCGTCGGTCTCACCACCCTCGGGGCGGGACTCGTATCTCGGCACCTGCTGCCGCGGGTGCCCTACATGCTGCCCGCGATCGTCGCCGGCACCGCGATGGCGCTGCTCGTCAACGCGGTCCTCGAGGCGGTCCGCTGGGATCGCTCGGTGGCCCTGGTCGGCACGGTGGCGGCGGCGCTGCCCCCGCTTTCGATCCCGGACTTTTCCCTCGCGACCTTCCGGCAGCTCGCTCCCGTCGCCTTCGCGGTCACCCTGTTCGCGCTCGCCGAGGCGGTGTCCATCGCCCGTTCGCTGGCCGCCCGGTCGGGACAGTTCATCGACGGCAACCAGGAGTTCATCGGGCAGGGGCTGTCGAACATCGTCGGCAGCTTCTTTTCGTCCTACGTGGCGACCGGCTCGTTCAACCGGAGCGCGGTGAACTACGAGGCGGGGGCGTGCACCCCGCTCGCCGCCATCTTCGCGGGGGTGCTGCTGATGGCGGTGGTCGGGGTGAGCGCGCCGGCGCTCGCCTTCCTCCCGCGCGCGGCAATGGCCGGCATCCTGTTCCTCATCGCCTGGAACCTCGTGGACTTCCGCAACATCCGGCGGATCGCGCGTACCGGTGCGTCGGAGGCGGTGGTCCTGTGGATGACGTTCTCGGCGACCCTGCTGCTCGACCTCGAGTTCGCGATCATCCTCGGGGTGATGCTCTCCCTGGTGGTGTTCCTGCGCCGTGCCTCGCGGCCGAGCCTCCAGTCCCGTCTGCCCGATCCGAACCTGGCGCGGCACCGCTTCGTGAGCGATCCGGACCTGCCCGAATGCCCGCAGTTCAAGATCATCCGGGTCAACGGCCCCATCTTCTTCGGGGCGGTGAACTACGTCGCGGAGCGCCTGCGGGTCATCGCCCGCCGCAACCCGCGGCAGAAACATCTCCTGATGCTGGCGCGAAGCATCAACTTCGTGGACGTCGCGGGGGCGGAGCTGCTCGCCCGGGAGGCGCGGCACCGGCGGGCGATCGGGGGCGGCTTCTACCTTCACCAGCTCAAGGAAGAGGCGCGCGATCCGCTCGAACGAGGCGGGTACCTCGACGAGATCGGCCGCGAGAACATCTTCGAGTCCAAGGGTGAGGCGATCGAGACGATCTTCCGTCGCCTCGACCGGAGCGTCTGCGTGGCGTGTCCCTACCGGGTGTTCCGCGAGTGTCACGAGGTCGACCGCCGCGAGGAGGGCGAGCGGGCCGAATCCAGGGAGGCGGTCGCGGAGCCCGCCTGAGCCCGCCGCGGGAAGCTCGCCCCCGACGGACGGGATCGGGCGGCCGGAAAGCGCAGCGCGTCCACCCGCCGTCATGGGGGCCGATATTCCCGACTTGCGAACGGGTCGTGGGTCGTGCGTCCGGAGCCCGCGCCACCTGTTGCGGGATCGGGTTGCGTCCGTGGTGGGGTCGGCTATGCCTTCAGCACTTTGCGTCCCTGCGGCCGATCGCCGCGGCCTCCTGGCCCTCACGCGGCGCGAATCCGTGCATGATCGCGTCGAGATCCACGTTGCCGCCGCTCACCACGACCCCGACCCGCGCGCACCCGCGCGGGGGGCCGTGCTCGAGGAGGGCGGCGAGGGGCACCGCGCCGGACGGCTCCACCACCAGCTTCGTGCGTTCCCACAGAAGCCGCATCGCGGCGAGGATCGAATCCTCCGAGACGGTCAGGATGTCCTCGACCAGTCTCCGGATGATCGCGAAGTTCCGCTGCCCCAGCGAGGTACGGAGCCCGTCCGCGATCGTGTCCGGCGACTCGACGGGGATGATGCGGCCGGCGCGAAGCGACCGCATCGCGTCGGCCGCGCCCGCCGGCTCCGCTCCGAACACCCGGCATCCCCGATGCGCCCCCGCAAGGGCGCTTCCGCCGAGCAGGCCGCCCCCGCCGACCGGAGCGAGGATCGCGTCCACCGGCCCCGCGAGCGGTTCGCACCACGGCGCGGTCCGCGGGTCGTCGAGCAGCTCGAGGGCGGCGGTGCCCTGGCCCGCGATCACGTGGAAGTCGTCGTAGGGATGGACGACCCGCCCGCTCCGCCGGGCGACCACCGCCCGCAGCGCGGCCTCCCGCGCGGCGAGGGTCGGCTCGCACTCGACGACCTGCGCTCCGAACGATTCGACGGCCCGGCGCTTGACGCGCGGCGCGCCCGCCGGCATGACCACGGTGGCCGGAATCGAGCGCAGACGGGCGGCGAGCGCGACCGCCGCACCGTGGTTTCCGGACGAGTGGGTACAGACCCCGTCCGCCGCGTCCCGGTCGGAGAGGGCGAGCACCGCGTTGGAGGCGCCGCGGAACTTGAACGCGCCGGTGCGCTGGAGGTTCTCGCACTTGAAGGCGATCTCGACCCCGGCGGTCCGGTCGATCCCGGGGCTCGTCACCACCGGCGTGCGGCGGACCTGCGGTGCGATCCGCCGCGCCGCGGCCTCCACGTCGGCGAAGGCCGGGACCTCGCGAGCAGTATCGCGGGCAGTGTCGCGGGGGGCTTCCGCGGTCACGAGGTTTCTTCGGCGATCTGCGCGCGGCGCGGCCACGCGCGGAGGACGGACTGGCTCAGGATCCCGAGGGGAATGGCGAAGAACACTCCCCAGAACCCCCACAGGCCGCCGAACACCAGGACCGAGGCGATGATCGCGATGGGGTGCATGTTCACCACCTCCGAGAACAGGAGCGGCACGAGCACGTTTCCGTCGAGCACCTGCACCACCAGATAGGCGATCATCAGGTAGGTGAAGTCGGGGCCGATCCCCCACTGCACGTACGCGACCGCCGCCACCGGGATGGTGACCGCGATCGCCCCGACGTAGGGAACCAGCACCGAGATCCCGACCAGGAAGGAGAGGAGCACCGCGAAATCGAGGTCGAAGACGGTGAACGTGAAATAGGTCGCACCCCAGACGACGAGGATCTCGATGATCTTCCCGCGGACGTAGTTTCCGAGCTGGCGGTGCACGTCCGTCCATACGTGGGCGAGCAGCCGGTGGTCGCGGGGCAGGAAGCCGATTACCCAGGCGATGAGCTGCTCCTTGTCCTTGAGCATGAAGAAGACGAGGAGCGGCATCAGGACGAGGTAGATGCCGAGGGTGATGACCCCGAACACCGAGGACACGGACGCGCTGACCATGCGGCGCCCGAGGGTCATGACCTCGTTGCCGACGGCGCTCGCCACCTGGTTTATCTGCGTCTCCGAGATGAACTCGGGGTAGCGCTGCGGCAGCCGCATCAGGACCCCCCGCAGCTCGGTGAGCATCCCCGGAATCTGGCCGACGAGCTGGGTGGCCTGCTGCGACAGGAGCGGGACGACGGCGAACACGATGAACGCGAGGACGGCGAGAAACGCGAGATAGACGAGCGCGACCCCGATGAAGCGGGGGATCCGGAGGCGCGCGAGAGGGTTCGCGAGGCCGTCGAGGAGATAGGCGATGATGACGCTCGCGAGGATGGGCGCGACCATGTCGCCGATCCACAACACCGCGCCGAGCCCGAGCACGAGGGTGAGCACGAGGATGACGAGCTGGGGGTTCCCCAGCAGGAGCCGGAGCCAGTTGCTGATGACGTCCATGCGCCGGATGCCCGAACCCGCCTCTCGCGCGCTCTAAAGGGGCAGGCCGAGCTGCTCCGCCGCCTCCGCCGCCTCCTCGCGCCCGACCGCCCGCGGGCGGTCGTCGGCCGTCGCGGCGGGTGGCCGGAACCGGCTCGAGTCGAGGGGCGGCAGGTCGCTGAATCCCAGCCGCCGGCGGCATTGCTCGAAACGGTTCGAGATGAGATCGGCGAAGTGGCCGGTCCCGCGCATGCGCGTCCCGAACCCGCTCCGGTAGTCCCGCCCGCCCGCCGTCTGGCGGATGAGCGACCGCACCCGGGCGGCGCGGTGGGGGTACTGCGCGTCGAGCCATTCGTGGAACAGGCCCGCGACCTCCAGCGGAAGCCGGAGGAGAACGTAGCCGGCGTCCCGGGCGCCCGCGTCCCGGGCGGCGCGAAGGACCCCTTCGATCTCGTGGTCGGTGAGACCGGGGATGATCGGGGCCACGAGGACGCGGACCGGAATGCCGCGCCGGCTCAGGCGCTCGACCGTGGCGAGACGCTGCCGGGGGCCCGCCGCGCGCGGCTCCATGCGCCGGGACAGCTCGTCGTTCACGGTCGTGACCGAGATCGAGACGTTGGCGAGCGACTCGCCGGCCATCGCGGAGAGGAGATCGGCGTCCCGCTCGACGAGGGTCGACTTGGTGACGACCATGGCCGGATGGGAGCATTCCCTCAGCAGATCGAGGATGCCCCGGGTGAGGCGCAGCCGTCGTTCCACCGGCTGGTAGGGGTCGGTGTTGGCCCCGAGGGCGATCGGCGCGGGGCGGTAGCGGCGGGACCGCAGCTCGCGCCGGAGCAGCGCCACCGCTTCGGGCTTGTAGAAGAGCCTCGTCTCGAAGTCCCGCCCCGGAGAGAGCCCGAGCCAGGCGTGGGTCGGGCGCGCATAGCAGTAGATGCAGCCGTGCTCGCATCCGCGGTAGGGGTTGATGGAACGGTCGAAGGGCACGTCCGGTGAATCGTTGCGGGCGATGACCCGCCGGCTGGCGTCCGCCTCGAGGGTGGTCGTCGTGCTCTCGATCGCCTCGAGGGATTCCTCGAGCGATCCCCAGCCGTCGTCCACGTGCTCCCGCGACCATGACTCGTAGCGCCCGCTGCGGTTGGAGAGCGCTCCGCGCCCCCTGACCACGGCGGCCTGCGGGACCTCCGCCGCGCCCGGCCCCGCGTGGTAGTGCGCCCGCTTGCCCTTCCCGGTCACGAGAGGGTCCGAACCCCGCTGCCCGTGCCGATCAGCAGCACGTCGGCGCGGCGCCGCGCGAACAGCCCGTTGGCCACCGTGCCGGTGATCCGGTCGAGCGTGTCCTCCGCACCCCCCGGATCGACGAGGTCGAGACCGTGGACGTCCAGGATGACGTTGCCGTTGTCGGTCACCACCCCTTCGCGCCAGAACGGGTTCCCGCCCAGCGAGACGATGCTCCGGGCCACGTAGCCCCGGGCCATCGGAATGACCTCCACCGGCACGGGGGCGGCTGTCCCCAGCACGTCCACGAGCTTGGAGTCGTCGACGATGCAGACGAACCGCCGGGCGGCCGCCGCGACGATCTTCTCCCGGGCCAGCGCTCCCCCGCCGCCCTTCACGAGCTGGCGGTGGCGCGTGCACTCGTCGGCGCCGTCGACGTACACCGACACCTCGTCCACCGAGTTGAGGTCCGCGACCCGCAACCCCCCCTCGCGCAGGCGTGCGGCGGTCGCCTCGGAGCTCGCCACCGTGCCGTCGAGCCGGTGCCGGATGCGGGTGAGCGCGTCGATGAAGTGGTTGGTCGTGGACCCGGTTCCGACCCCCACCACCGAGCCGGTCTCCACGTACTCGAGCGCGCTCTCCGCCGCCCGGCGCTTCTTCGTGTCGGCGTCCATCCGCTGCAACCCTCGCGCCGCGTCGTCCCGGAACGGACGGGGGCCCATTATTTCACGCCACGGCTCCGGTCCCGGGCAGGTCGGATGAGCACAACGCAATCCGACAGGACACGAGCGCGTGGGCGCGACGTCGGGCAACGCCCGCGGCCGACCCGACCTGCCGCGTGAATGGTCGCGCCGCCCCGGACGCGGGGCAGATTCGTCCTCGGCCTTCCCTGATGACCACGGGTGAGCGTATCGTCTTGATTCGACGCCTTGTCCTTCGGCCGCCGCCGACTTCGGGCCACCCGCTCGTCAGTGGATGCGGCTCTTTGAACTCATTGCCCGGTTTGCTGTGAAAACAGACCCAGGAGGGCCGTCTTCGCGACGCCGGACCTTTTCGTGCGACGGGGTGGCCGGCCTGTCCATGCGTGTTTTGAATGAACGAATCAGCCCTGACCCCGGACGGCAGGGTTCGTTCCCTGTCCGGCAACGGGTGGACCGGATCTGTTCGGCAGGCCATCGGGGAGCGCATCCGGTCGTCTGCGTGTCGGTTCGGGCCTCATGAAGCGGCCCTCGATCGCGCGGCCGGCCGATCCGCACCCGCCTCCGGCACTCGGTCACGACAAAGAATGATCCTGCTCCGGACGGCGGGCGCGGTCCGCCGCGGAGAAGTGGCGTATCATGCCCGCCCCCTCCTCCGGTGCCGGCACGAGCCGTGTCCACGGGCTACCTCGAGCGCGTCCTCAAATCGCGGGTCTACGAGATCGTCCGGGAGACGCCGCTGTCGGAGATGCCGTTGCTCTCCGAGCGTCTCGGCAACCGGGTGCTCCTCAAGCGCGAGGACACCCAACCCGTGTTCTCGTTCAAGGTGCGGGGCGCGTACAACCGGATGGTCCGGATCGACGAAGCGGACGCGGCGCGCGGGGTGGTCGCCGCCTCGGCCGGCAACCACGCACAGGGGGTGGCCCTCGCCGCGCGGCACCTGGGGATCGGGGCGCTCATCGTCATGCCGGAGACGACGCCCGCGATCAAGATGGACGCGGTGCGGCGGCTCGGGGCGGAAGTGCTCGCGCACGGGCTTTCCTTCGACGAGGCGGCCGCCCGCGCGGGGGAGATATCGGAGCGGACCGGGCGCGTGTACGTGCATCCGTTCGACGATCCCGACGTCATCGCGGGCCAGGGCACGGTGGCGATGGAGATCCTGCGCCAAGCGCCGGAAACGCCGCATGCGATCTTCGTCCCCGTCGGGGGCGGAGGGCTCATCGCGGGGATCGCGGCCTACGTGAAGCCGCTCTGGCCGGAGGTCCGGATCGTGGGGGTGGAGCCGGAGGAATCGGCCTCCATGCACGCCGCCCTTCAGGCCGGCCGGCCGGTGCGGCTCGATCAGGTCGGGCTGTTCGCGGACGGGGTGGCGGTGCGGCAGGTCGGGGACGAGCCCCTGCGCATCGCGCGGCAGCACGTGGACGAGGTGGTCCTCGTGACCACCGACGAGACGTGCGCGGCCATTCGGGACATCTACCAGAACACCCGGACGATCGCGGAGCCGGCGGGGGCGCTCGGGGTCGCGGGCCTCAAGCACCACGTCGAGCGCGAGGGGATCGCGGGCGAGCTTCTGGTTGCCATCGACAGCGGGGCCAACGTCAATTTCGATCGCCTGCGCCACATCGCGGAACGGGCGGAGGTCGGCGAGCAGCGCGAGATGCTCCTCGCGGTCACCATACCCGAGCGGGCGGGGAGCCTGCTCGAGTTCTGCCGCTGCATCGGCGAGCGTTCCGTCACCGAGTTCAACTACCGCTACGCCGGCGGACACGTCGCCCGGATCTTTCTCGGGCTCGAATTGCGCGACGGGGCCGAGGACCGCGCCTCGACCGTCGGCCGCCTTGCGGAGCGTGGCTATCCGGTCCTCGATCTCAGCGACAACGAGATGGCGAAGCTGCACATCCGTCACATGGTGGGTGGGCGCGCTTCCGCGGACGACGAGCGCCTGTTCCGCTTCGAGTTCCCGGAACGCCCCGGCGCCCTGCTCGGCTTTCTCACCCATCTCGGCGGACGCTGGAACATCAGCCTCTTCCACTACCGCAACCACGGGTCCGCGTACGGGCGGGTGCTGATGGGCATTCAGGTGCCGGCCGGCGACTACCAGGCGTTCGACCGTTTCCTGAAGGATGTGGGGTATGCGTACAGCGAGGAAACCGGGAACCCCGCGTATCGCGTGTTCCTGCGCTAGGGCACATTTCGTGCCCCCGTCCCCCGGCTATTCGAGGGACAGGATGAACTCCCATTCGTCTTTCGCGACCGGCATCACGGAGAGCCGGTTGCCCCGTCGCACCAGGGGAAAGGAGGCGAGCTCGGGACAGGACTTGAGCTCCGACAGCGGGATCGTGCGCGCGAGCCGACGGCCGAAGCGCACGTCGACGAGATACCAGCGGGGATTGTCTGGATCGCTCGCGGCGTCGAAGTGCCTGTCGGCGGGATCGAAGGCGGTGGGGTCCGGATAAGCGGCCGTCGCGATCTCCATGATCCCGACGATGCCGGGGACCTCGCAGCTCGAGTGGTAGAAGAACGCTTGGTCGCCGGGCTGCATCTCATCCCGGATCATGTTTCGGGCCTGGTAGTTGCGGATGCCGTCCCAGGGTTCGGTTCCGCACGCCTCGAGATCGTCGATACCGAACTCGGACGGCTCGGACTTCATCAGCCAGTGCGCCATGCTCCGCCCCTCCGGGTTCCGGCGTACGCCTTCCGCCGGTGCCGTGGCGGGTTTGTCGCGCTTGAACCCAACGGTTCAGACTGGGGCCTGGGTCGGAGCCTCAGGCGTCCCGCCCGGAGGCCGGCTTGCACAACGGCTCCAAGAGCCTGCCCCGAAAGCGCCCACAATATCGGTTCAAGAGACTTCGGCCCGCTCACGCGCACCGCAGAAGGCGAGTGTCTAGTCTACCGGGGCCGGCGTCGAGCGTCGAGCCGAGGACGAGGCGAGCTTCGAGGCGATCCGGTGGACATCCTCGGCGAGCGCGGTTTCGAGCGCTTCCTTCTCCTGCCGGAGCTTCAGGTACTCCGACACGATGTTGAGGGCGGTCATGATCGCGATCCGATCGTGGCTCAGCGCACGGCCGCTCGATTTCGCCTCCGACATCCTTTCGGTGAGATAGCGGGCGGACTCCCGAAGCGCGGTCTGCTCCTCGGGACGGCAGCGAACCGCGTACTCCTTGTCAAGGATGTTGACCGTGGTCGCCACCGGATCGCCGGACATCATGAACCCTCCATCGCCCGGAGCCGGGCGATCATCGTCTCGACCCGCGAGCGCACCGCTTCGGAGCGTTCGATCAGCCGGGCGCATTCGCCCGAGAGGGAGGCCTGCCGGTTCCGGAGGGCGACGTTCTCCTCGCGGAGCCGATCGCGCTCCTCGATCAGCGAGTCGATCTGGCCCTCCAGATCCCGCAGCCCGAGTCCGGTCCATGACCGGGACGCCCCTGCCCTGTTTTCCGGAAGCGGTGCGGATGCCTCCGCACCCGACCCCGACATCGTCTCAAGAGGGGGATTCATGCCGCGACTATAGAAGCGGGCCCGCCAATCGGTCAATGCCCGGCGCCTCCACCGGCAGGACTCGTTTCTTGTCCGGCGAAGGGTGAACCGGGTCTGTTCGGCAGGTCATCCGGGAGCGCATCCGGTCGTCCGCGGGTCGGTTCGGGCCTCATGAAGCGGCCCTCGATCGCACGGCCGGCCGGTCCGCACCCGTTGCCGGCACTCGGTCACGACAGGAAATGATCCTGCCTCCACCGGTTCCGGCGCGATTTCGTCCGATCCGGGAATCGTTCCAGCCCGAAAAATCAACGACTTTCGTCACGAGGGGGCCAACATGCCCCACGATCTCCCCACGATCTCATGGAGGAACGGGCCGCCCGGACCGAAAGAGCGCGTGCGCGCTGCCGAGGCGTAGTCGACACTGGCTCGACACTGGCGCGTGCGCGTGGTCGAAGCGGCTTGCGGGAGTACGTCCCGCGACCGCGAGCGGATGGGCGGCCGCTGCGGGAAGTCGGTGATTTTTCGGGCTAGGATCGCGCGATGGGTCGCGCTTCGTCATTGGCCGACCGGCCGGTTCGAGAGCCGGTCATCGAGCGCCGCGAGTACGCCCGGCGACGCCGGAGGCTTCTCGAAGACGCGGGCGAGGGTTGTGCGATCATCGTGCCCGCCGCTCCGCCGGCGCGGCGCAGCCGTGACATCGAGTACCCCTACCGCCCGGACAGCGACTTCTTCTATCTCACCGGGTTCCCGGAGCCGGATGCGGTGGCCCTCCTCCTCCCCGGGCGCGGGGCGGGCGCGTACCTGCTCTTCTGCCGCGAGCAGGACGAGTGGGAAGAGCGCATGCACGGTCCGCGCACGGGCCTCGAGGGTGCGTGCAGCCGCTACGGCGCGGACGACGCGTTTCCCATCGACGACATCGACGAGATCCTGCCTCGCCTGCTCGAGGACCGTCCCCGCATCTGGTACTCGATGGGCGAATACCCCGCGTTCGACGGGCGGGTGCTCGGCTGGCTGGAGCGCCTCCGATCCCGTCCCGCGGACCCGTCGGAGCTGGTGGACCTGCACCCTCGGGTGCACGAGATGCGGCTCTACAAGAGCCGGGCGGAGGTGCGCATGATCCGCCGGGCGGTCGAGCTGACCGAGCGCGCTCACCAGCGGGCGATGGCGGCGTGCCGGCCGGGGCTTGCGGAGTACGAGGTGGAGGCGGAACTGCTCTACGAGCTCCATCGCACCGGTTGCCGGACCCTCGCCTATCCGTGCATCGTGGCGGCCGGCGCCAATGCCTGCCGGCCCCACTACACCGAGAACTCCGGCATCCTTCGCGAGGGCGATCTCGTGCTCGTGGACGCGGGGGCGGAGTACGGGTGCTACGCCGCCGACGTGAGCCGGACCTGGCCCGTCGGGGGACGGTTCAGCGCGCCGCAGCGCAGCCTCTACGAGCTGGTGCTGGAGGCGCAGCGCGCCGCCATCGACGAGGTTCGGCCGGGGCGCTCCTGGCAGGCTCCGCACGCGGAGGCGGCCCGGGTCCTCGCCGAGGGGCTCGCCGGGCAGGGGGTCATCCGGGAGGCCCGCGGGGACGTGATGGGCCGGCTCTGCGCGTACCCGACCGGTCACTGGCTCGGCCTCGACGTCCATGACGTTTCGGACTACCGGGTGGGTGGGGAGCCGCGCGTGCTCGAGGCCGGAATGGTGATGACCATCGAGCCGGGGCTGTACATCGATCCCGCGGAGCCGGCGGTGGCCCCGCCCTGGCGCGGAATCGGCATCCGGGTGGAGGACGTCGTGCTCGTCACCCCGGACGGTGCGGAGGTCCTGTCCTCTTCCATCCCGAAGTCGGTGGAGGATCTCGAACGGATCGTGGGGTCGGCCGCGTGAGCCGGCGTTGCTGCGACGTCGCGATCGTGGGAGGGGGACTCGTCGGGGCCACCCTCGCGGTGGCGCTTCGCCGGTGGCCGCTGTCGGTCGCGGTGATCGATCCAGGCGGCGGGGGCGGGGGCCGCGACGCGCGCAGCATCGCCCTCTCGTACGGCTCGGCCCGGCTCTACCGGACGCTCGGCCTGTGGGACGCGGTCGGGCGCGGGGCCGCGCCCATCCGGGAGGTCCACGTGTCCCGGCGGGGCCGCCTCGGCTTCACCCGGATCCGGGCCGCGGAGTGCGGGGTGGAGGCCCTCGGATACGTGATCCCGGCTCGGTCCCTCGAGGGCAGGCTGAACGAGGCGCTCGGCCCCGACTTCGGGACCGGTTCCGGAACCAGCCCCGCAGCCGGCGCCCCCACCGGCGCCGATTCCGGCCCGGCGACGGGTGCGGCGCGGTGCGAGCGGGTCCGTGCCGTCGTCGAAGCGGTCGAGGTGAGGGGGTGCGATGCGCTCGTCTCCGGATCGGGGCCGGACGGGCCGATCGTCGTCGCCGCGCGGCTGGTGGTGGGGGCCGACGGCGCGGACTCGGCGGTGCGGCGGGCGGCCGGGCTGCCGCTTCGCGTCCAGCGCTGCGACCATGTTGCGATCGCGGGCGACCTCACCCCGGAGTGCCCCCCCGGGGGGCGGGCGTTCGAGCGCTTCACGGAGCGGGGCCCGCTCGCCGTGCTCCCGCTCGGGGAGGAGCGTTGCGGGTTCGTGTGGGCCGTGCCGGGGTCGATGGTGTCCGGGCGGGGCCTCGACGGTCCCGGGTTCGGGGCGCGCTTCGCCGAGCTGTTCGGGAGCCGGCTCGGCGAGCTTCGCGACGTCGAACCGCGGGTTCGCCACCCCCTGCGGGTATGCCACGCGCCCCGCGT
This sequence comes from Gammaproteobacteria bacterium, assembly GCA_965214795.1. GTDB lineage: Bacteria > Pseudomonadota > Gammaproteobacteria > HK1 > HK1 > JAJDXW01. Next base: position 1,860,925 of record OZ243976.1, read on the forward strand.
CACCGCTCCCCGAACGGTGCTCGTCGGCAACGCGGCGAACGCCCTGCACCCGGTCGGCGCCCAGGGCTTCAACCTCGGGCTGCGCGACGTGGAGGCGCTGGCGCGGGTGCTCGGCGAGGCCATCGCCGGCGGCGCCGACCCCGCGTCGGCGCTCGCGCGATACGCGGCGCAGCGGCGGGCCGATCACGCGATGGCGAGGCTGCTGACCGGGAGCCTGCTCCGGGTATACGGATCGCGCGCCCCGTTCCTGCCGGCGTTCGGAGCGGCCGGGCTGCTCGCCCTCGATCGGCTCGGGCCGGTGAAGCGGGGCTTCGCGAGACTCACCATGGGCGCGGGATGGGTGCACGGCCCGGGTGCGGGCCCTGGTACCGGTACTGGCACTGGTACCGGCGCTGGCGCCGGCCTTCGCCGCGCACTGCGCGATGCATGGCCTTGCGCCGTCGGAAGCTCCGCCCGTGCCGACTGAGCGATACGACGCGGCGGTTGTTGGTGGGGGGCTCACCGGCCTCGTCGCGGCCGCGAGCCTCGCCCGGGCCGGGTTCGACGTCGCGGTGGTGGAAGGGCGTGAGCGGGGCGCGGGGGGCGATGGCCGGGTGAGCGCCCTCACCGTCGCCTCGGAGCGGATCCTCCGCCGGCTCGGAGTGTGGGAGCGGATCACCGGGGCCGCTCCCTTCCGCCGGATACGGGTCTGGGAGGCGGCGGGGGGCGCCGAGATCCGTTTCGATGCGAGGGCGGTGGGGGCCGAGCATCTTGGCCACATCGTCGAGAACCGGGTGGTCGAGGAAGCCCTGGAGCGGACGGTCGACGCGCTGGGGGTGGCCTGGAGCCGACCGTCGCTCGTCGCCGGGATCGAGCTCGGGCGGGGCGAGGTCTGCGTCGACCTCGGCCGGTCGCGGATCCGCGCGGGTCTCCTCGTCGGGGCCGACGGGGGCGATTCTCTCGTCCGGAAGCTCGCCGGCATCCCGGCCCGAGGCCGTGACTACGGCCAGCTCGGCATCGTGTGCTCCGTGCGTCCGGAACACCATCACCGCGACACCGCCTGGCAGGTGGCGCGCCCCGCCGGACCGCTCGCGTTCCTGCCGCTTCCGGAGGGCCTCTGTTCGATCGTCTGGTCCACCGAACGCGAGCACGCAGAGTGCCTTCTCGCTCTCGCGGACGACGCGTTCCGGCGCGAGCTCGAAGCCGCCTTCGAGGGTCGGTTGGGGGCCGTCGATTGGGCCGGACCCCGGGTCGGCTTTCCGCTTCGCTCGATGCGGGCCGCGACGTACACGGCGCCGCGCGTCGCCCTCGCCGGCGATGCCGCCCACACCATCCACCCGCTCGCGGGGCAGGGGGTCAATCTCGGGATCCTCGATGCCGCGGTGCTCGCCGAGGTAGCGGCGGCGGCGGCGGCGAGGGGGCGCGACCCGGGCGGGCGGGCGGCCCTCCTTCGCTACGAGCGAAGGCGCAAGGCCCACAACCTCGCCGTCGACCTTGCGGTGGACGGATTCGACCGGCTCTACCGTGCGGAGGGGACGCCGGTGCGGGTGGTCCGCAACGCGGGCCTCGCCGCCACCGACCGCCTCGCCCCGATCAAGCGGTGCATCATCCTCCACGCCTCGGGGTTCGCCGGCGACCTCCCGGCCGCGGCCGCCGCCGAATAGCCCCACGCCGCGCCGGGACCGTCCAGGTGCCGGAAGGATCTGCGCGGGTCCGCCGGTTCAACCTTCCGAGGGTTTCCTCCCGTCGGCGGAGGGAAACGCGCGGGCGAGGAAGTCCTCTCCGGTGTCGCAGCGAACGAGCCAGTCGCCTACGTCGGCGAGCCGGTCGGGGTCCGAGATACCGGCCAGCGCCGAGGACAAAGGCTCGGAAGTATCGGTTCCGAACCGCGATGCCGCCATCCGGCACAACAGCGCCCGTTCGTGCTCCAGTCCCTGCTCCAATCCTTGCTCGAGCCCCTGCACGCGGCCCTGCTCGCGCCATTCCCTGGGCCACTGGCCCACCCGGTCGATCAAGGTCGTCGCTACCTCGTCCAGATCGTCCATCGGAGGCATCTCTTCCGCCTCGTCCGGTCTCAGCTTCTCCGCCATCGTCTGCACCCATTGCGCAAATGCGCGCCGTAGCTCGCTGTCTCGGGGGTCCCGCAACCACTCGCGGAGCGAATCCACCACCCCCACCAGATCCGCCAACGAGCGGCTTTGCTCAAGACCCACCACCGCCTTCATCAGGTTGCGGCCGGCAAATCGTCCTCCTCGACGTGGCGCTCGTCAAGCAGGAGGTAGCGCTGCGACGGCTGGCAGGGTGCGAGCGACGGACCCACCTCGGCGATCAGTTCGCGCACCTCCCGCGGCGCCGTCCAGCGTGCCGTGCCGTTGTACAGCACCACCGGAAGCACCGGGGGGCGCCGTCCGTCGGGGGCCAACGCCTCGTTGCGCCGGAGCTCGCGGTACAGCAGGGCCGTGTACTCGAGGACCCGGAGTGCCATGTCCGGGTCCTCGCGGGACTGGAACTCCAGCAGCACCAGCACATGCAGCCGGCCGCGCCCGACGCGCATCCTCCACACGGTGTCGCCGAGGCGCCGGCGCAGATCGTCGCTCACGTACTCGCTCGAGAGCTTCCGGAGCGTGGAGAAGTTCGCCTCGTCGAGCCACACACCGGTGACCACGGCGCGCAGCAGGTCCTCGACCATGCGGGGGAAGGCGAAGAGCCTCTTGTAGTTCTCGTCGTGCACGAGTGGGAGGGTACGCCGCGCCGGGCTGGAAGAGGTCGGCTTCGGGCTCGATCTTCGTAGGAAAGCGCCCCGCCGCGGCCGGGGAAATGCCCGCATGGACTCTCCGGGGCGGAGGGGCCGCCCGCAGACCCTCGAAACGGGGCGGCGGCCGGACGATCGGAACCCGGGGTGATAACATCCGCCACCGATGGCCGGGCGCGTGCGGGCGCGTGCCGCCGGAGCCCGGGAACGGCAGGAAATGGGGTGAATCTCCGTGAGAATGACGACTGAAGAAGCCTTCGTGAAGGTCCTGCAACGGCACGGGATCGAACATGTATTCGGCATCATCGGCTCCGCCTTCATGCCGATCTCGGACCTCTTCCCGAAGGCCGGGATCACCTTCTGGGACGTCGCCCACGAGAGCAATGCCGGCTTCATGTGCGACGGGTACACCCGCGCCACCGGCAAGATCGCGATGTGCATCGGGCAGAACGGCCCCGGGATCACCAACCTCGTGACCCCGGTCAAGACCGCATACTGGAACCATACCCCGATGCTCCTCGTGACCCCCCAGGCGGCCAACAAGACCATCGGCCAGGGCGGGTTCCAGGAAGTGCAGCAGATGGCCCTGTTCGAGGAGATGGTCGGCTATCAGGAGGAGGTCCGCGATCCGTCCCGGGTGGCGGAGGTGCTGAACCGCGTGATCGAGAACGCCGTCCGCCGCTCCGCCCCCGCCCAGATCAACGTGCCGCGGGACCTCTGGACCCAGGAGATCGACGTCGATCTGCCCCCGATCGTGCACCTCGAACGCTCGGCGGGCGGCGAGGGGGCGGTCGCGGAGGCCGCGCGGCTGCTGTCCGAAGCGAGCTTCCCGGTGATCCTTTCCGGCGGCGGGGTCGTGATCGGGGGGGCGATCGACGAGTGCCGGGCCCTCGCCGAGCGCCTCGACGCGCCGGTCTGCTCGGGCTACCAGCACAACGACAGCTTCCCCGGCTCCCACCCGCTCGCCGTCGGCCCCCTTGGCTACAACGGCTCCAAGGCCGCGATGGAGCTCATCGCGCGGGCCGACGTGGTGCTCGCCCTCGGCACCCGCCTCAATCCCTTCTCGACCCTGCCGGGCTACGGCATCGACTACTGGCCGACGAAGGCTGCGATCATCCAGGTGGAGATGAACCCCGACCGGATCGGTCTCACCAAGAAGGTGACGGTCGGGATCTGCGGCGACGCGAAGAAGGTCGGGCGCCAGCTTCTCGAGGCGCTTTCCGCCACCGCCGGCGACGCCGGCCGGGAGGAGCGCAGGGCGACCATCCACCGCACCCGCTCCGCGTGGCTCCAGACCCTCTCGAGCCTGGACCATGAGGAGGACGACCCGGGCACCACCTGGAACGCGGACGCGAGGACGCGCGAGCCCGACCGGATGTCGGCGCGGATGGCGTGGCGCGCCATCCAGGCGGGCCTGCCGAAGGACGCCATCATCTCTTCCGACATCGGCAACAACTGCGCGATCGGGAACGCCTATCCGACGTTCGAGGAGGGGCGGAAGTACCTCGCGCCCGGCCTGTTCGGGCCGTGCGGGTACGGCTTCCCGGCCATCCTCGGGGCCGGGATCGGCTGCCCGGACGTGCCGGTCGTCGGCTTCGCGGGGGACGGCGCGTTCGGCATCTCCATGAACGAGATGACCACCTGCGGGCGCGGGGAGTGGCCCGGGATCACCATGGTGATCTTCCGCAACTACCAGTGGGGGGCGGAGAAGCGCAACACGACCCTCTGGTACGACAACAACTTCGTCGGCACCGAACTGAACCCGGACCTGAGCTTCGCGAAGGTCGCGGAGGCCTGCGGGGTGAAGGGCGTCGCGGTGAAGACCATGGAGGAGCTGACCGCCGCGCTCGCGGAGTCCTGCGCGGCCCAGGCGCAGGGGGTCACCACGTTCATCGAGGTGATCCTCAACCAGGAGCTGGGGGAGCCCTTCCGCCGGGACGCGATGAAGAAGCCGAACGTCGTCGCGGGGATCGACCCGGGCGACATGCGGCCCCGGTAGCGGCCGGCCTTGCCCACGGTGGGCGCCTCCTCCGGGACGTCGCGCGCGGCGGCGGATGCGGGCGGTTCGCTCCGGCCGGCGCCGCCCTCGCGGCGCGGGCTTGCGAACGCGGTGCGCGTGCTCGCGATGGATGCGGTCGAGCGCGCGAAGTCGGGCCACCCCGGCATGCCGATGGGGATGGCGGACATCGCGGAGGCGCTCTGGAACGGGCCCCTGCGCCACAACCCGGCGAACCCCGCGTGGCCGGACCGGGACCGCTTCGTGCTCTCGAACGGCCACGGCTCGATGCTCGTCTACGCGCTGCTGCACCTCGCGGGCTACGACCTGCCGATGGAGGAGCTCGCGAATTTCCGCCAGCTCCATTCCCGCACCCCCGGCCATCCCGAGTTCCGTCTGACGCCGGGGGTGGAGACCACGACCGGCCCGCTCGGCCAGGGGCTCGCGAACGCGGTGGGGATGGCCATCGTCGAGCGGTCGCTCGCGGCGCGCTTCAACCGGCCGGGGCACGAGGTCGTGGACCATCGCACGTACGTCTTCGCGGGCGACGGGTGCCTGATGGAGGGGATCTCGCACGAGGCGTGCTCGCTGGCGGGGACGCTCGGGCTCGGCAAGCTCATCGTGTTCTACGACGACAACGGGGTCTCCATCGACGGCGAGGTGGAGGGCTGGTTCACGGACGACACCCCGGCCCGCTTCGAGGCCTACGGCTGGCACGTGGTGCGGGAGGTGGACGGCCACGACGGGGAGGCGGTGGAGGCGGCCATCGCGGCGGCGCGGGCGGAGGGCGGGCGGCCGAGCCTCCTCTGCTGCCGGACCACCATCGGATGGGGGGCTCCGTCCAAGGCGGGCACCGCCGCCACCCATGGCGCTCCGCTCGGGGCGGACGAGGTGGGGGGGGCGCGCGAGGCGATGGGCTGGGCCCATCCCCCGTTCGAGGTTCCGGACGACGTGCGGGCCGGCTGGGACGCAAGGGCGCGCGGTGCCCGGCTCGAGGCCGAGTGGCGGGGGCGCATGGACGCCTACCGGGCGGCGTGGCCGGAGCTTGCCGAAGAGCTCGAGCGGCGCCTCCGCGGAGCCCTGCCCGCCGACTGGCTGGATGCGAGCGCGGCCGCGGTCGAGGACATCGCCCGCGAGGGTGCGGCAGCCGCCACCCGCAAGGCCTCCCAGATCGCCCTCGAACGCTTCGCCCCCCACCTGCCCGAGCTCGTCGGCGGCTCGGCCGATCTGACGGACTCGAACTTGACGACGTGGACGGGCTCGCGGCCGATCGCCCGGGATGCGCCGGACGGGAACTACCTCTACTTCGGGGTGCGCGAGTTCGCGATGTGCGCGATCGTGAACGGGATGGCGCTGCACGGGGGGGCCATCCCCTACGCGGGGACGTTCCTCGTCTTCTCCGACTACGCGCGCAACGCGATCCGCATGGCCGCCCTCATGCGTCTCCGGGCGGTCTTCGTGCTGACCCACGACTCGATCGGCCTCGGCGAGGACGGACCCACCCACCAGGCGGTCGAGCATGCGCCCTCGCTGCGCCTCGTCCCGAACCTCTCGGTGTGGCGACCCTGCGACACGGTCGAGACGGCCGCGGCGTGGCGCTACGCGATCGAGCGCGAGGACGGGCCGGTCTGCCTGCTGCTCTCCCGCCAGAGCGTTCCGCACCAGGCGCGGGAACCGGAACAGCTCGAGGCGATCCGGCGGGGCGGCTACGTGCTCGTCCGGGAGCCGGCGGGGCGCAAGCCCGACGCGGTCGTCATCGCCACCGGCTCGGAGGTCGGACTCGCCGTCGAGGCGGCTTCCGCCCTTGCCGGCGACGGCTACGCGGTGCGGGTCGTCTCCCTGCCGTCGACGGATGTCTTCGACGCGCAGGACCGCGCTTGGCGGGACGAGGTTCTGCCGCCGGGGGTGGCGAGGGTAGCGGTCGAAGCCTCGCACCCGGACGGCTGGCGCAAGTATGTCGGTCTCGACGGGCTCGCCATCGGGGTCGCCACGTTCGGCGAGTCGGCGCCGGCGGCGGACGTGTACCGCCACTTCGGGCTCACCGCCGACGAGGTGGCGGAGGCGGTGCGGTCGCGGCTCGCCGGGCCGGGAGGCATGGCGGCGGGGGGCTCCGGAGCGTAGCGCCGGACGAGGAATCGGCGTTCGGCGGCCGGGTGGACGGACGGCCGAACGGATGGACGGGCCGGGGCGCGCATTCGCACCGGCCGGCGGTCGAAGTCGGAGTCCCGGCGGTCCGGGAGGGTGGCGCCCCGGCAAATCGGGAGGAGGCGCTCCGGTGGCCCGGGGCCGTCCGGGGCCATCGGGGGCGATCCGGGGCCGTCGGGGGCCGTCCGGGACCGTCGAGGGCGTGCCGGAGCGGAGAAAAGGGCGCGCGGGCGCGTCCGGGATCAGCAATACCCGCGGAAGAGAGACATGACGATCAGGGTCGGAATCAACGGTTACGGGCGGATCGGACGGAACGTCCTCCGGGCGCTTTACGAGAGCGGACGCACGGGGGAGATCGAGATCGTCGCCGTCAACGACCTGGGCGATGCGAACACCAATGCCCACCTCACCCGCTACGACACCGTGCACGGCCGCTTTCCGGGCACCGTCGAGGTCGAAGGGGCGGCGATGGTCGTCAACGGTGACCGCATCCGGGTGCTCGCGGAGCGCGAGCCCGCCCGGCTCCCCTGGGGCGAGCTTGGCGTCGAGGTGGTCATCGAGAGCACCGGTCGCTTCACGAGCAAGGCGGCGGCGAGCGCCCACCTCGAGGGCGGGGCGAAGAAGGTGATCATTTCCGCGCCGGGCGGCAAGGATGTGGACGCGACCATCGTGTACGGGGTCAACCACCACGTCCTCGAGCCCGGCCACCAGGTCATCTCGAACGCCTCGTGCACCACCAACTGCCTCGCCCCGCTCGTCAAGCCCCTCCACGATGCGATCGGGGTCGAGCACGGGATCATGACCACCGTGCACGCGTACACGAACGACCAGAGCCTGAACGACGTGTATCACTCCGATCTGCGGCGGGCGCGGGCGGCCGCGGCCTCGATCATCCCGACCGGGACGGGGGCGGCGGCGGCGGTCGGCCTCGTCCTCCCCGAACTCGCGGGCCGGCTCGACGGGTTCGCGCTCCGGGTGCCGACCCTCAACGTATCGCTCGTCGACCTCACCTTCTCGGCGAGTCGGGACACGAGCGTCGAGGAGATCGATCGGGTGATGCGGGAGGCCGCGGAAGGCCCCCTTGCCGGGGTCCTCGCCTGCAACGACGAGCCTCTCGTGTCGGTGGATTTCAACCACCACCCGGCCTCCTCGATCTACGAGGCGCCGCTCACCAAGGTGCTCGGCGGGCGGCAGGTGAAAGTGCTCTCGTGGTACGACAACGAGTGGGGTTTCTCCAACCGGATGCTCGATACCACCGTCGCCTTCGTCAATGCCTGAGGGGGCGCCGCGTCCGGCGGCAAGCGCGCCCTCGAGCCCGCGTGCCCCGGCCCGCCGCCCGGCGGAAGGCTCGGGGGTCGCCCGGGCCATGCCCGCCGCCCCCGCGTTCGCCCGCATGTCGGACTGCGGCCTCGCGGGCCGACGGGTGCTGATTCGGGCGGACCTGAACGTGCCCCTCGCGGGCGGGAAGGTCGCGAACGCGGCCCGCATCCGGGCCTCCGTCCCGACCTTCGAGCAGGCCCTCGCGGCGGGGGCGGCGGTGACCGTGGCGTCCCACCTCGGCCGGCCGGCCGCGGGGCGCTTCGACCCCGCACTCTCCATGGCTCCGGTCGCGGCACGGCTCGCGGAGGCGCTCGGGCGGAAGGTGCCGGTCGTGGCCGGATGGCCGGACGCGGGGGCGGGACCGGCTCCGGGCGCGCTCGCGCTCGCCGAGAACGTGCGTTTCCTCGCGGGGGAGACCGCGAACGACGAGGGGCTCGCGCGGCGGATGGCCGCGACCTGCGACGTCTTCGTGATGGATGCCTTCGGGACCGCCCACCGAGCCCACGCATCCACCGCAGGGGTCGTTCGCCACGCCCCCGCGGCCTGCGCGGGACCCCTCCTCGCGGCGGAGCTCGACGCCCTCGGGCAGGCCCTCGTGCAGCCGGCGCGCCCGGTCGTGGCGGTGGTCGGAGGGGCCAAGGTGGCGGGCAAGATCGAGCTCCTCGAGAATCTCGCCGGGAAGGTCGACCGGCTGATAGTCGGCGGAGGGATCGCCAACACCTTTCTCGCCGCGGCGGGACTCCCGGTCGGAGCGTCGCTGGTGGATGGGGAGCGGGTCCCGTTTACGGAGCGACTTCTCGCCCGGGCCGCCGCGGAAGGGGTCGAGATCGTGCTGCCGAGCGACGTCGTGGTGGCCAGGGAGCTCTCCGCCGATACGGCGGGGGTGGTGAAGCCGGTCCGCGAGGTCGGTCCCGCGGACCGGATCCTCGACATCGGACCCGAGAGCGCCGGACACCTCGCCCGGATCGCCGGCGAGGCGGGCACCATCATCTGGAACGGCCCGGTCGGGGCCTTCGAATGCCCGCCGTTCGCGGCGGGGACCGCGCGGCTCGCCGAGGCGATCGCGGCGAGCCCGGCGTTCTCCATCGCGGGCGGAGGCGATACCCTTGCCGCCATCGAAGCGTTCGGAGTATCGGCGGGGCTGTCGCGGATCTCGACGGGGGGCGGGGCGTTTCTCGAGTTCCTCGAGGGCCGGAAGCTTCCCGCGGTGGCGGCGCTCGAGGCGGCCCGGAAGCGGGCCCGAGCGGTCCGTCCACCGGGCGGTCACGATTGAGCAGGGGAGGACCTGAGAGATGGACAGGACGAGTCTCGAGAGCATCGCGAAGGCGATGGTGGCGCGCGGCAAGGGGATCCTCGCCGCGGACGAGAGCGCGCCCACGATCAAGCGCCGCTTCGACACCATCGGGCTCGAATCGACGGAGGAGAACCGCCGCACGTGGCGCGAGCTCCTCATCACCGCTCCGGGCGGGGGGGAGAGCTTGAGCGGGATGATCCTCTTTGACGAGACCCTCCGGCAGTCGACCTCGGACGCGGTGCCTTTCCCGCGGGCGCTTCAGAGGCAGGGGATCCTCCCCGGCATCAAGGTGGACACCGGGGCGAAGGACCTTGCCGGGCATCCGGGCGAGAAGGTGACCGAGGGGCTCGACGGGCTCCGCGAGCGGCTCGCCGAGTACGTCGGGCTCGGCGCGAAGTTCGCGAAGTGGCGGGCAGTCATCACGATCGGGGCGGACGGGCGGCCGAGTGATGCCTGCATCCGGGCGAACGCCCACGCCCTCGCGCGCTACGCGGCCCTTTGCCAGGAGGCGGGGGTGGTGCCCATCGTCGAGCCCGAGGTGCTGATGGACGGCGACCACACCGTCGAGCGATGCCACGAGGTGACCGTCCGCACCCAGCGGGCGATGTACGCGGAGATGGCCGCCCAGGGGGTCCACCTCGCGGGAACCATTCTCAAGGCGAGCATGGTCGTCTCCGGCCGGGACTGCCCGGAGCAGGCGGGGATGGACGAGGTGGCCGAGCGCACCGTCGCGTGCCTGCGGGACACGGTTCCCGCCTCCGTGCCGGGGGTGGTGTTCCTCTCCGGCGGGCAGAGCGCGCCCCTCGCGACGGCGCACCTGAACGCGATGAACGCGCTGTCGGCGGAGCTGCCGTGGGTGCTCAGCTTTTCCTACGGGCGGGCGCTCCAGGATCCGGCCCTCCGGGCGTGGGCCGGGAAGGTGGCCAACGCCGGGCGCGCCCAGGAGCTCCTCGCGGCGCGCGAGCGCCTGAACGCCCTCGCTTGCCTCGGTCGCTATACCGAAGCGATGGAGGAGGCCGCGTAGCGGCTCTCGACCCGCGCCCGCCGGCCGGCCTGGCCCGACGCCGCGGCCGGGTGGTATCGTCCCGGCGCGTGGTCGGAGCGTGCAAAGGTCGGTGCCCGTGCGTATGGACGACCCTCAAATCCCGCCCTCCCGCATGCAGGCGTTCCGGGAGGCCGGACACTGGACCGAAGAGACCACGAACGAGTGGTTGGAGGCGACCGCGCGCGCCCATCCGGAGAAGCTCGCCCTCGTCGATCGGCGCGCGCGGCTCGACTACGCCGCCTACCATGAACGGGCGGTTCGTCTCGCGGCCCGGTTCGTCGCCCTCGGCCTCACGGAGGAGGACGTGGTCGCCGTCCAGTTGCCGAACTGGAACGAGTTCGTGATCGCAGTCAACGCCGCGATGCTCGTCGGCGTCCCGTTCTGCCAGTACCACAGTGACTTTCGGAGCCGGGAGGTCGAGTTCATCCTCGGCTTCACCGAGGCGAGGGTGCTCATCGTTCCCCGGGCGTTCCGCGGCTTCGACTACCTCGCGATGATCGAGGGGCTCAGGCCGCGGCTGCCGAAGCTCGAGCACGTCTTCGTCGTTGGCGACGACGTGCCGGAAGGCTGCTTCGATCTCCGCCGGTTCCTCGACGAGGGCGGCGAGCCCGAGGTATCGCCCGAAGTGCTGCGCGCGCGCCGCCCTCACGCCGACCAGTTGTCGCGCACCGCATTCACCTCGGGGACGACGGGAAATCCGAAGGCGGTCCTGCACGTCCACAACACCACGAACTGCCCCCTCCGGTTCCTCAATCGGGGACAGCGGATCACGGCGGACAGCGTGTTCCTGGTGTTCCTCCCGGCCGGCCTCAACTGGGGGCTCTTCAACGTCCTCCAGGCGCTCCACGCCGGATGCCGGCTCGTCCTCCAGGACCTCTTCCGGCCCGAGGAGGCGCTCGCCCTCATCGAGCGGGAGCGGGTCACCCACCTGTGTTGCGCCCCCGCGCATCTCGTCGCGATGCTGAACGTCCCCGGGCTCGAGCGCTACGACCTCGCGAGCCTCGAGGTGATGATGACCGGCGGCGCCTCCTGCCCGATCGAGGTGATTCGGGAGGTTCGGGAGCGGCTGCCGGGGCAGCTCCTCGAGATGTACGGGATGCTCGAGTGCGGGACCCAGGCCCACACCCTCCTGACGGACGATCCGGAAGAGGTCTGCGGCACCGTGGGCCGGCCGGTGCCGGAGATGGGCATCCGGGTGGTGGACGACCGGGGCGAGGATCTGGCGGCGGGGGAGGTCGGCGAGATCCTGACCTGCGGACCATCGGTGACCATCGGCTACTACAACAATCCGGAGGCGAACCGGGAGAGCTTCACCGCCGACGGCTGGTTTCACACCGGCGACCAGGGGAGCTTCGACGAGCAGGGGAACCTTCGCATCGTCGGGCGCAAGAAGGAGATGATCATCCGCGGCGGGGCCAACATCCATCCGCGCGAGGTCGAGGAGGTGCTCTACCAGCACCCCAAGGTGCTCGACGCCGCGATCGTGGGCATCCCGGACCACCGGCTCGGGGAGCGGGTCTGCGCCTGCATCGTGCCGAGGGCCGGGGAGCGCATGACCTTCGAGGAGCTGGTCGCGTTTCTCCGCGACAGGATCGCCCGCTACAAGGTCCCCGAACTCATGCAGACGCTCGAGGATCTTCCCCGGACGCCGACCGGCAAGGTCCGCAAGGGCCCGCTCCGGGACCTCGCTATGGAAGGGCTCGGCATCGCCTCGCAGTGACGCGCCCGGCTCCCGGGATTGCCGGCGGGCCGAGTGACGTGGCCGCACTCGAGGAGGGAGGACGTGCGCGTCATCGACCTCACTCGCACGGAAAGCGGCGCGTGCACCGGTCGCCGAAACCGGATTCATCAGTTCAGGAGCAGACGTTGATGCCCGATTCGCCACTCGAAGGAGGGTGCCTGTGCGGCGCGGTGCGGTACCGGATGGACGCGCCGCCGCTCTGGACCGGGTACTGTCACTGCGCGAGCTGCCGGCGCAGCACGGGCGCGCCGGTCACGATGTTCGTCGGGGCCAGCACGGAATCGGTGACGTTCACGACCGGCGAGCGGGCAATCTTCGCGTCCTCGCCGGGCGTCCGGCGCGGCTTCTGCGCGCGATGCGGTACGCCGCTCACCTATGAGGGGGACAGGTTTCCGGGGGAGACCCACTTCTACGTGAGCACCTTCGACGATCCGCAGGGGATTCGCCCCACGTTCCACGTCTACTACGAGGATCGCCTGGAGTGGCTCGAGATAGCCGACTCCCTGCCCCGCCATGCGACGACGAGCGGGAGGATCGACGAGGGATAGCCGGCGCCCGGGGCTCGCGCCTCCCCGGCCACGGGTTCCTCGAAGAAGAGCCGCACGTGCGCGCCGTCGTCCGGGCCCGAGCTGGAGCTCGAGCCCGAGCCTGGGTCCGAGCGCTCGAGTGCCGCCGGGACCCCCTTCGCGCGGCGGGCGTCCAGACAGGCGCCGGCATCGCGCCGCCCGCGTGGCGGCCGCCCGGCGGTCGGTACGAGTCACTCGCCGGGCGATGCCGAGCGGTCGGGGCCGGATTCCAGATTGCTCGCGACGCTCCGCGCTCGTGGGCTGCCGATATCGCGCAGGGCGTCGAGCACGGCGCCGGCGAGTCGCGGATGGCGGCGCGCGCACCGGCCGAGATGAACGATCGCGTCATCGTCCCAGACTGCGGTGATCGCCTCGATGACCTCCGTGGACGGAGCGCGCGCGAGTGCGTCGTAGAGCGGCTGCCGGGCTCCGGAGTCGCCGCGCAGGCCGAGCGCGATCGCGGCCAGACGGCGATTCGTGGCCGAGCGGTCGGAGAGACCCTCGCGCAGCCGGTCGGCGGCGACGTTCGTCCTGGCCGCGAGTGCGAAGGCCGCCCCGCGTACCGCCGCGTCCCCGTGGTCGAGGAGCGGGCGGACGAACCGGGCGGGCAAGGCGAGCCCGGAATCGACCGCCGCCTGCAACGCGGTCGGCAGCAGCGAGGCCGGGAGGGATCTCGACAGCACGATGCGCCGGAGCGCGAGGCGCGCATCCCTCCCGCCAAGCCGTGCGAGCGTGTTCACAATCGCAAGCTGCTCCCGGAGCGGCTTCTCGACACCGAACCCGACGAATCGTCGCCAGAGCGCCTCGAGCGCCGGAACCGCCGTCTCCAGGGAACGGGAGACGAGCTGCGAACAGACGGCCTCGATATTCGACGGCCCCGTCTTCGGGATCGATTCGAGCAGTTCGTCGTCCGTGAGCGTCTCCACCGGTGTCGCGGCGGACGAAGCGCCCGGATCCGGAACGTGGCGAGGCGTCACCCTGCCCCGCTCGGCGAACAGGTCCAGTTGTTCCGGCGCCGCCTCCGGGACCGAGTGCTGCGAGACCGGTTGCGACGGGGCGAGGCCGGTGTCCGATGGCTTCATAATCGAGTACCGACGCGGGTGAGAGGACCGAGCACTCGAACGTCCCTCTTTCGGAGGCGTGCGGACGTTCCGGCGATGTTGCTGCGAAACGTCGCGCGCGGCAACATCACCCGATCTCCGGTCCGAGAGCTTCGGCGCGGCGAGTGGTCACCGTGTCGATCGTCGACGTCGAAAGAGCGACAGGCGCCGCCGGACGGCGGCCAGCCGGCGGAGACCGAAGAATCAGGCGTCGAATCGAGACGATACGCTCGCCGGTGGTCATCAAGGAAGGCCGAGAACGAATCGGTCCTGGGGCGGCTGCCGGCAATTCTCGTTTTGTTCGTCGGCTCCTGCGGCAGGGCCGGCACGACCGTCGATCCACCCCGGATCGAGTCGCAAGGAGAAGACCGCTTGCGGCTCAGGGTGCAGTCAGGCGCCGAAACGAGAATTGCCGGGCGGCCGCAGTGCTGCTTGAAACGCAAGACGGTCTTCCTCTAATCTGGCCCTGAGTCGCTCGAAGTCCGCGCGGCGGCGCGGCGGCAGGGGAGGACGCGGTGGGCTGGTTCGTTGTCGCGGTCGTTCTCGTCATCGTTCTGGTGGTGGGGATCTGGTTCCTCCACCGGTTCTATGCGAAGGCCAACCGCGAGATCGCCCTGGTGCGGACCGGCCTCGGCGGGCAGAAGGTGGTGCTCGACGGCGGCTGCCTCGCGCTCCCGTTCCTCCACAAGGTGGCCGAGGTCAACATGCGGACCTCGAAGCTCGAGATCGAGCGGAACGGCCCCGCCTCCGTCATCACCGCGGATCGCCTGCGGGTCGACGTCGGGGCGGAGTTCTACGTCCGGGTCCGGGCCACCAAGGAGGGGGTCGCGACCGCCGCCCAGGCCCTCGCGGGCAAGACCTTTCGCGCCTCGGAGCTCGCGGAGACCCTCGAGGGCAAGCTCGTGGACGCGGTGCTCTCGGTCGCGGCCGGCTATACGATGGAGAGTCTCCAGGACGAGCGCGGCAAATACACCGCGGCGGTGAACGAGATTCTCGGCGAGGACCTTGCCCAGAACGGCCTCCTCCTCGAGTCGGTGTCGCTCACCCGCCTCGACCAGACTCCCTTCCACGCCCTCGACGAGAACAACGCCTTCAACGCGCTCGGCATGCGCCGTCTCGCCGAGATCATCGCGGTCAACAAGAAGGAGCGCGCGGAGATCGAGTCGGACGCCGAGGTCTCCGTGCGCCAGAGCCAGCTCAACACCACGAAGCAGAAGCTCCGCCTCTCCCAGGAGGAAGAGGAGGCGACGATCGTCCAGCAGCGCGAGATCGAGACCGCGCGCGCCGCGAGCCAGGCCGACATCGCCGAGGAGCAATCGGCCTCCGAGCGCCGCCGCGAAGCGGCCCGGATTGCGCGCGAGCGCGAGGTGCGGATGTCCGAGATCGCCCGCGACCGGGAGCTTCGCCGCCAGCAGATCGACGCCGAGCTCTCGACCGAGACGGCGCGGGCGGACAACGCGGTCAAGCTCGCCGCGAAGCACATCGAGCAGGCGGGGGCCGAGGTCGACGTCCACGATGCCCGGGCCCGCGAGGCGGCGGCCGAGGAGGGGGTGGCGACGGCGCGCGAGACCGCCGCCGCCGAGCGCGACAAGGCCCTCGCCCTCATCCGCGCCGCCGAGCAGGCGGAGGTGGACGACACCCGGGTGCGGAGCGAGGCCGGCACCATGGTCTCCATGGCCGAGGCCGAGGCCCGCGCGACCCTCGAACGGGCGGTGGCGGGGAAGGATGAGCTGCTCGCCCGAGCGGAGGGGACCGCGGCCCTCATCCAGGCCGAGAACGCACACAGCCCCGAGCTCATCGATCTGAAGCTCGACCAGGCGCGCATCGACGCGCTCCCCGGGATCGTCGAGAAGATGATGAAGCCGGCGGAGAAGATCGAGACGATCCGCATCAACCAGATCAGCGGCCTGGGGGGCTCCGCGGGAGGCGGCGACGGCGACGCCGGTGCCGGGGGTGCGGCGGGGAGCGACGGAAACGCCGTCAATCAGGTCGTCGACGCGGTGATGCGGCTCGCCCTCCAGCTTCCCGCCGTCAGGAAGCTCGGCGAGGAGGTCGGCCTCAATGTCGGCGGCGGGGTCCGGGGCTTGAGCGCTCCGCTCGAAGGCGGCCGGGGAACGGGCGGCGGCGGGACGGAGCCCGGAGCGGAAGCCGGCAAGGAGGCATGACCGGGTGCCTCCCGCGTCCCGCGCCCCACGCTGCCGCTCGCCTCGAACCCCGACCTGTACCCGAACCCCGACCTGTACCCCGATCCCGACCCCCGGTCCGAACCGAACCCCCGCCCCCGACGCACCACCGGAATCCACAGAGGAGCAACCAGTATGACCATCACCCGCAGGCGCTTTCTCGCCGGCGCGTCCGCCTCCGCGGCCGCCCTCGCCGCCCCCGCGATCATCGGCCGCGCCGAGGCCGCCGACAACATCAAGTTCGTGAGCATCCTCGATCAGTCGGGCGGGCTCGACATCTACGGCAAACCGATGGTCGATACCACCCGCATGGCCATCGACGAGATGAACGCGGCGGGCGGATTGCTCGGAAAACAGATCGAGCTCAAGGTCTACGACCCGCAGTCGACCATCCAGTACTACACCCAGTACGCGACCCAGGCGGCGGCCGGCGATCGGGCCGACGTGGTCCACGCCGGCATCACCTCGGCCTCGCGCGAGGCGATCCGGCCGACCTTCTCGCGCTTCCGGACCCTCTATTTCTACAACGTGCTCTACGAGGGTGGGGTGTGCGACATCAACAACTTCTGCACTGGTTCGACGCCGGCCCAGACGGTGGAGAAGCTCGTGCCCTACACGATGAACCAGTGGGGCAAGAAGGTGTACATCGTGGCCGCGGATTACAACTACGGCCAGATCACCGCCCAGTGGGTGCAGAAGTACGTCGCGGACAACGGCGGAGAGGCGGTGGAGACCGAGTTCTTCCCTCTCGACGTCACCAACTTCGGCCCGACGATCAAGAAGATCCAGGCTGCGAAACCGGACATGGTGATGTCCGCGCTGGTGGGCGGCGCGCACGTCTCGTTCTACCGGCAGTACGCGGCGGCGGGCATGAACCGGAGCGTGCCGATCGCCTCGACCACGTTCGGGGTCGGGAACGAGCACAAGCTCATCTCCGCCGAGGAGGGCGACGGCATGATCTGCGCCTACTCCTACTTCGAGGAGATCGATTCTCCGGCGAACCGGGACTTCGTGGCCCGCTTCAAGGCCCACCGGGGGGAGGGGGCGCCGGCCCTGAACGAACTCGCCGCCCGCGCCTACGAAGGCGCGTATCTCTGGGCGGAGGCGGTCAAGCAGGCGGGCACCGTGGAGCGGATGCCGGTCATCGAGACCCTGCGCACCGGCATCTCCTACGACGGCCCCTCCGGCCGGGTCACGATCGAGCCCAAGACGAACCACGCGCTCCAGAACGTGTATCTCGCGGAGCTGAAGGACCAAGCGTTCAACATCCTGGAGGTGTACGAGGATCAGCCGCCGACCGACACGCTGCTGGTGTGCGATCTGGTGGCCGATCCGAACCAGTCCGTCTTCAAGTTCGAGAACGGCCTCGAGGCGGCCGGCATCAAGATATAGGCGGGGATCCGGGCACGCGGTAGCAGCGGCTCCGGCACGCAAGGCGCGTAGCGCGGGCACGTTCGATGGACCTCGTCGCCGCCGTCGGGCTGCAGATCCTCTACGGGATCGCCAACTTGGCGCTCATCAGCCTCGGGTTGGCGGTCATCTTCGGGATGATGCGGGTCATCAACCTCGCCCACGGCGAGTTCCTGATGCTGGGTGGCTATACGGTGGTGATCGCGGCGAATGCCGGGGTCAACATCTGGATCGCGATGCTGATCCTCGCGCCCCTCGTGGTGGGGGGCATCGGGGTGGTGGTGGAGCGGCTGCTCATCCGCTGGCTCTACGGCCGGATGATCGACACCCTGCTCGCCACCTGGGGCTTGAGCCTCCTCTTCATCGGGCTCGTGACCTCGATCTTCGGCGCCTCCACCGCGACCACCATCTCCCCGCCCCTCGGGGTCATCCCGATCGGCGATTACACCTCGTCCGCCTACGAGCTGCTCCTCATCT
Organism: Gammaproteobacteria bacterium; assembly: GCA_965214795.1. Classification (GTDB taxonomy): domain Bacteria; phylum Pseudomonadota; class Gammaproteobacteria; order HK1; family HK1; genus JAJDXW01. The sequence goes on from OZ243976.1 coordinate 1,878,933, forward strand.
GCATTACCGCCGCGCTCGGCATCGCGCTTTTCCTCGCCCTCAGGATGACGAATCTCGGCCTGGTCGCCCGGGGCACCATGCAGAACGCGGAGATGGCCTCCGCCCTCGGCGTCTCCACCTCGCGCATCTACATGATCACGTTCGGGGTCGGGGCCGCGATCACCGGGCTCGCGGGCGGGCTTCTCGCCCCCGTCACCGGCGTGCTGCCGACCATCGGAGCCGTTTACATCGCCAAGGCGTTCATCACCGTCATCTCCGGCGGGGCCGCGATCCTCGCCGGGACCGCCTCCGCGTCGGTGCTGCTCGGCGGGGTCAACGGCATCGCCGCGTTCCTCACCGGCCCCACCATCGGCGAGGTCGCCCTGCTCCTTACCGCCATCGTGCTCCTGCGCCTGATGCCGCGCGGGATCACCGGCGGCATCTTCCGAAAGAGCCTGTGACCCTCGCCCGGGACGTGCGGGGCCCCCTCGCCGTCGCCGCGATCGGCGTGCTGTTCATGCTGGTCGCGCCGTCGGTTCTCGAGCTCTTCACCATCATCAACCTGACGACGGCGATCGCCCTCGCGGTGCTCGCCTTGAGCCTCGCGCTCATCTGGGGCTACGGGGGGATCCTCTGCTTCGGGCAGAACGCCTTCTTCGGCATCGGCGCCTATGCCTACACCATCGCGGCCATCAACTTCGGGGGATCGAGCTGGGCGATCCTGGTCGCGATCCTCGTCGCCGTCGCGTTCGCGATCATCATCGGATACGTGATGTTCTACGGTCGGGTGAGCGACGTCTATCTCGCCGTCATCACCCTCACCGTCGCCCTCATCCTCTACAGCCTCATCCGGCGGACCTCCGGCCCCGACTACAAGATCGGGAAGTCCCTCCTCGGGGGGTTCAACGGCATCACCTCGCCACCCCTCAACCTCCCCTGGGACTCGTCCTTCATCCTGTTCCCCGAGCACGTGTTCTACGTGGCGATGGGGGCGCTCGTCCTCGCCTACCTCTTCACGAGCTGGCTCACCCGCACCCACTTCGGCCGGGTCTGCGTCTCCATCCGCGAGAACGAGCTCCGGGCGGAGCTCCTCGGCTACGACGTGCGGCTCTACAAGCTCGCGATCTTCGCCGTCGGGGCGGGGATCGCGGGGCTCGCCGGCGTCCTCTTCTGCAACGGGGTGGGGCGGGTCACCCCGGACGTCTTCAACCTCTACAACGCCGCCCTCACCATCATCTGGGTGATCGTCGGCGGGCGGGGCACCCTCATCGGCCCGATCCTCGGCGCGTTCGGGCTCTTCTACCTCACCTCCGCGCTCGGGACGCAGTCGACCGTCAACAACAACCTGGTGCTCGGCATCATTCTCGTCGTGTTCGTGCTCGGGGTGCCGAAGGGGGTGATCCCGACCCTCGCCGACTGGATGACGGCGCGGCGCAACCGGCGCGCGCTCCGGGCCCGCGAGCGGCGGATGCGGATGCGCCGGGCGCGGGGCGGAGGCGGACGGAACGCGGGCGCCGCGACGGGCCCGGTGGCCGGCGGCGACGGGGCCGCGCGCGCGGGGGCGAGGGCCTCGGAATGAGGCACGGCGAGGTGGTCCTCGAGACCCGAGGGCTCTCGATGCACTTCGGGGGGGTCCGGGCCGTGGACCGCGTGGACTTCGCGCTCTACGAGAACGAGCTCCGCTGCCTCATCGGCCCGAACGGCGCCGGCAAGTCCACCTTCTTCAAGTGCCTCACCGGTCAGCTTCGACCGAGCGCGGGGAGCGTCGTGATCCGGGACATCCACGTGACGGATCGCGAACCGTTCGAGGTGGCGGCGCTTGGCGTGGGCATCAAGACCCAGGTGCCGAACGTCTTCGAGGGGCTTGCCGTCGAGGAGAACATCCGGCTCTCCGCGCGCCGCTGGCATGCCCCGACGCGGGCGCGGAGCCTCACCGCGGAGACCCTGGAGCGGCTCCGGCTCGGCGAGATCCGGACGACCCCGGTGGGGCGGCTCGCGCACGGGCAGCGCCAGTGGGTGGAACTCGGCATGGTCGTCGCGGCCGAGCCCTGGCTCGTGCTCCTCGACGAGCCGGCGGCGGGGATGACCCACGAGGAAACGGTGCGCACGGCCGATCTCATCCGCGAGATCAACCGCACCGCCACCCTCATCGTGGTCGAGCACGACATGCAGTTCATCCGCATGATCTCGGATCTGGTGACCGTGTTCCACGAAGGGCGGATCCTGATGGAGGACACGATGGAGGTGATCTCGGCCGACCCGCGGGCCCGCGAGGTGTACCTGGGGCACCGGGGATGAGCCCGGGGATGAGCCCGGGGATGAGCCCGGGGTTGAGGCCGGGGTTGAGGCCGGGGTCGAGGCCGCGGTCGGAATCGGGGCAGGGGTCGTGAGCGCGCTGCTCGAGGTGAAGGCGCTGAGCGCAGGGTACGGCCGGGTGCCGGTGCTCCACGGGGTGGACTTCACGGTCGACGAAGGGGAGATCGTCGGGGTGCTCGGCCACAACGGCATGGGCAAGACCACCCTCCTCAAGGCCATCATGGGCATCGTCCCCGCGACCGGCGGGGTCATCGGCTACGCGGGTCTCGATCTCACCCGGGAGCGGGCGAGCGAACGGGCGAGACTGGGCCTCGGGTACGTGCCGCAGGGGCGCGGCATCTTCCCGAACCTCACCGTTCAGGACAACATCCGCATGGGGATCGCGGCCCACGGCGGCGACGAGGAGGAGGCGGTTCGGCGCATCCTCGCCGGGTTCCCCCGCCTCGAGCCCCTCCTCGACCGCGAGGGCGGGGCCCTCTCGGGCGGCGAGCAGCAGCTCCTCGCGATCGCCCGCTGCCTCATCTCCGAACCCGAGCTGGTCCTCCTCGACGAGCCGACGGAAGGCATCCAACCCTCCATCGTGGACGCCATCGTCGATCTCTTGCGGAATCTCAACCGTGAGCAGGGGGTCACCATCGTGATGGTCGAGCAGAACCTCGATTTCATCACCGAGCTTTCCGACCGGGTGCTCCTCCTCCAGAAGGGCATCATCACCGGCGAGGTCAAGGGGGCGGACGTCGCGGATCCCGCCCTCATCGAAGAGTTCACCGGCTTCGGCGGGGGAGGCGGTGCGGCGCCCCGGATCGCCGGCCGTGTTCCCGCTCACGCTTCCGCTCCCGCTCTCGCGGCAACCGGCCCCGCGCCGCCCTCCGGTGACCCGCGGGTCGCGGGGTCGAGAGCGCCCGCGCCGCCGCGCGCCGCCGCGCGCCTCCCGATGCGGGCGTCCGCGCCACCTTCCACCAGGACCCCGGCCGCCGCTGCCGCATCGCCCGGGCCGCGCCGGCCGGAGCGACCGGACCCGGCCCTCAACGAGAGGATTGCCTACATGACCGTCCAGCGACCGACCCACGCCCAACTCAAGGAGATCGTCCGCGAGCTCGGCATGAGCATGTCCGACGCCCGCGTTCAGGAGTTCCTCGACGTGATGCAGGGCACCCTCGACGCCTACGACGTGGTCGACGCGATGCCGGACCACCTTACCCCCGTCCTCTATCCCCGCACCGCCGGCTACCGGCCGTCGGCCGAGGAGAACCCCCTCAACGGCTGGTACGTGAAGACCGAGGTGCGGGGCGCCCCGCGCGGGCCGCTCCACGGCCGGACGGTCGCCCTGAAGGACAACGTCTGCCTCGCGGGGGTGCCGATGATGAACGGTGCCTCGACCCTCAAGGGCTATACGCCGGACGTCGATGCGACCATCGTGACGCGCCTCCTCGATGCCGGGGCGACCATCGCCGGCAAGGCGCACTGCGAGTACTTCTGCCTCTCCGGGGGGAGCCACACCAACGCCACCGGGCCGGTGGTGAACCCCCACCGGGCGGGCTACTCGGCGGGGGGGTCGTCCTCCGGGTCCGGCGCCCTCGTCGCGGCCGGGGAGGTGGACATGGCCATCGGGGGGGACCAGGGCGGATCCATCCGGATCCCCGCCGCGTACTGCGGGTGTTACGGCATGAAGGCGACCCACGGGCTGGTTCCGTACACCGGGGTCATGCCCATCGAGACGACCATCGACCACACCGGGCCCATGACGCAGAACGTGCGCGACAACGCGGCGATGCTTCAGGTCATCGCGGGGGCGGACGGCCTCGACCCGCGCCAGTACGACCCGCAGGTGGACGACTACACCGGCGCCATCGGGCGCGGCGCCGGGGGCCTTCGCATCGGGGTGGTGAAGGAGGGCTTCGGGCACGGCGTCTCGGAGGCGGACGTGGACGCCAAGGTGCGGGCCGGGGCGGAGCTCTTCCGGCGGCTCGGCGCGACGGTGGACGAGGTCTCCATTCCCGACCACTTGAACGGCCCCGCGATCTGGACCCCGATCGCGCTTGAGGGCCTCACCAACCAGATGATGAACGGCAACGGCATGGGCACCGGCTGGGAGGGCATGTACACCACCTCCCTCCTCGACTTCCACGCCAACTGGCGAAGCCGCGCGGACGAGCTGTCCGACACCCTCAAGATCTGCATGTTCATGGGGCAGTACTACCTGAAGCACCACCGCGGGCACTACTACGCGAAGGCGCAGAACCTCGCGCGCCGGCTCCGCGAGGAGTACGACCGGATGTTCGGGGCCTACGACCTCCTCCTGATGCCCACCCTGCCCATGAAGGCGACGCCGCTCCCGCCCCCCGACGCTTCGCTCGCCCTGTACTGCCAGCGCGCGTTCGAGATGCTGCCGAACACCGCCCCCTTCGACGTGACGGGACACCCCGCGATGTCGATCCCCTGCGGGATGAGCGACGGGCTTCCGGTGGGGATGATGCTGGTGGCCGCGAAGTGGCGGGAGGCCACCATCTACCGCGCCGCCGCCGCCTTCGAGCAGGCCGACGACTGGCGCCGATTGTGACGGCGGCCCGGCCGGGCGAGCGGGGCGTCGTCCCGGTGGATGGCCTTTCCCACGTCCGGGGGCGGGCCGACCGACCCCTCATCGACGCGACCATCCCCGCTTTCCTCGCGGAAGTCGTCCGCCGCCACGGCGACCGCACCGCGGCCGTCTTCCGCGCGGCCGGAGAGCGCTGGACCTACGGGCAGCTCGCCCGCCGGGTGGACCGGCTCGCGGCCGGGCTCCTCGCCCTCGGCCTGTACCGGGGGGACCGGATCGGGATCTGGGCCCCGAATCGGCCCGAGTGGCTGATCGCGCAGTTCGCGACCGCGCGGATCGGGCTCATCCTCGTCAACGTCAATCCCGCGTACCGCGCCTCGGAGCTCGAGTACGTCCTCAACCGGACCGGCGCGAAGGCGCTCATCGCCGCCCGCCAGCTCAAGACCTCCGCCTATCTCGAGATGCTGCGGGAGGTCGCGCCGGAGCTCGACCGCTGCCCGCCCGGGCGCCTCCGGGCCGAACGTCTCCCCGCCCTTCGCACCGTGATCCAGCTCGGCCCCGATCCGGCCTCCGGCTGCCTCGGCTTCGACCAGGTGATGGATCGGGGGGGCGGCGGCCAGCGCTGGCGGCTCGACGCGATCTCCGCGAAGCTCCGGCCGAACGATCCCGTCAACATCCAGTTCACGTCCGGGACGACGGGGGCGCCGAAGGGGGCCACCCTCACCCACCGCAACATCGTCAACAACGCCGTCTCCTGCGCCCGCGCCATGCGCCTTCGGCCCGGCGAGGCGCTCTGCGTCCCGGTCCCGCTCTACCACTGCTTCGGCATGGTCCTCGGCAACCTCGCGGCCGCCGCCTACGGGGTGACCATGGTCTTCCCGGGCGAGGCGTTCGACGCGGGAGAAACCCTCGCGGCCCTCGGCGCGGAGCGCTGCAACGCGGTGCACGGGGTGCCGACGATGTTCGCGGCGATGCTCGACCATCCCGAGTTCCCTCGCTTCGACCTCTCCGCCATGCGGACCGGGATCATGGCCGGCGCGCCCTGCCCGGCGACCCTGATGCGGCGGGTGATGCGCGACATGGGCTGCCGCGAGATCACCATCGCCTACGGCATGACCGAGACGAGCCCCATCTCCTTCCAGTCGGGGGTGGACGACGACCTCTCGCACCGCGTCTCGACGGTCGGCCGGGTCCAGCCCCACATCGAGGTGAAGATCGTCGACGAGTCGGGCCGGACGACGCCGGTCGGGGTGCAGGGTGAGCTTCTCACCCGCGGCTACTCGGTGATGCAGGGCTACTGGGGCGACCGGGAGGCGACGCGCGAGGCGATCGTGGACGGGTGGATGCGGACCGGCGACCTCGCAACCATCGACAAGAGGGGCTACTGCCGCATCGTCGGCCGCATCAAGGACATGCTCATCCGGGGTGGGGAGAACGTCTACCCGGCGGAGATCGAGGACTACCTCCTCACCCACCCCGACGTCGCGGCGGCCGAGGTGTTCGGAGTGCCCGACGAGCGCTACGGGGAGGAGGTCTCGGCCTTCGTGATCCCCCGGCCCGGCCGCGGCCTCACCGAAGAGGAGCTGCGCGAGTTCTGCCGCGGGCGGATCGCCCACTACAAGGTCCCGCGGCACGTCCGTTTCGTCTCCGAGATGCCGGTGACCGTCACCGGCAAGCCGCAGAAGTTCCGGATGCGCGAGCGGATGATCGAGGAGCTGGGTCTCCGCCCTTCCCGACCCGCCCCCGACGCGGTGCTCGGGCGGGCCGGGACCGCCCGTCCGTCCCGAGTCCGTTGACCCGTCTCGTCGGAACCAATACAGCAATTCTCATTTTGCTCGTCGGGTCCCGCTGCGGGGCCGGCACGACCGTCGATCCGCCCCGGATCGAGTCGCAAGGAGAAGACGGCTTGCGGCTCGGGGTGAAGTCAGGCGCCAAAATGAGAACTGCTGGAACCAATGGCCATCGCTTGATGAACAGGCACGTCGTGTGAAGCTTGCGGCCATTCGGCGCGATGTCGGGTTACGCCTGCGGCTGACCCGACCTGCCGCAGGCTACCGGTCTCTCGCAGGCTGACCCGACCTGCCGCAAGCTACCGGTCCCGGTCTCTCGGAGGTCGGACCAGCCGCAGGCGTAATCCAACCACCCAGGGTCGGTGCGATAGCTGCCGGGCGATGGCCATGAGTCTCGTCTCGTCGGCCTCGACGCCGGCCCGGAAATCTCGCCCGCTTTCTGCTGCGGACACCGATCCACGTGCTATGACGGGCCGTGCTCCCCCCGGCCGCTTCGGCGCCGCACCCATGCTCTCTCCGTCCGCGCGACCCGCCGCCGCACCGCCTCGGCGCCCTCGCGACGAAAGCGGGTGAGGCTTCCGGGCCGGCGATGCCGATTGACCCTCGCGTGCCGGACCATCATGCTTCGGTCATGGATGCGAAGGATTTGCTCGGCCCGTTCCAGGCCGGAGATGGGGGTTTGCCGCCCTACCTGGCCGGCCGGGCCTCCGAGCAGGAGGTCTGCCGAGCGTTCCTGGGACGGCTGCGGCACGGTCGCCCGCCGCCGCGCGAGATCATCTTCTACGGGCCGCGCGGCAACGGCAAGACGGCGTTGCTGGTCTGGCTGCAACGGGAAGTCGCCTCGTGCCCCGGAGTGGACGTCATGCGGCTCGTTCCCGCGGCGATTCGCACCGAGAGGCAGCTCGTCGAGCGCCTGCTGCCCGCTTCCTGGTGGCAACGCCTCACCCCGAACGAGATCTCGTTCCATGGGATCACGTGGCGTCCGGGGAAGGAGGGTTCGCCGCCGCTCGACGAGGCGCTCGCCGCCCGGGTGAGGAAGGGGCCGTTCCTGCTGTTGCTCGACGAAGCCCACACCCTGGGCGACGAGATCGGGTGCACGCTGCTCAACGCGAGCCGGCAGGTGGGACGCGAGCTGCCCTTCCTGCTCGTGCTCGCGGGCACGCCGGAGCTGCGGTCCCGGCTTGGCGCGCTGAACGCGACGTTCTGGAACCGGGCCGAACGGTGTCCCGTCGGGCGCCTGGACCCTCGGGCCGCCGCCGCCGCGCTCAGGAGGCCGCTGGAGGACGAGCACATCGACATCGACGAAGACGCCGCCTGGCACATGGTCGATGAAAGTCAGGGCTATCCCTACTTCGTTCAGCTTTGGGGCGAGTCGGTATGGAGGGAGATTCGCGGGGGGCGGGAGGTGCGGCAACGCATCGTGCAGGAAGACGTGGCACACGCCCGGACCGCTTTCGACCGGGGGAAGAACGGCTATTACCTGGAGCGATACGACGAGTTGATGGAACGAGAGCTGCTGCTGGTCGCCCGAACGGTGGCGGATGCATTCGAGGAACGGAGCCTGCTGAGCGACGAGCAGCTCGAGGCGGCGATCGCACAAGGGCTGGGGGCCACGCACGGCCCGTCGGATGTGGCCGCCGCGAGGACCGCGCTGGGTCACCTGGGGTACGTCTGGCGGCCGGAGACCGAACCGAGGTGGGAGGCGGGCATCCCGAACTTGATGAACTACGTGCAGCGGTACGTGCCGCCTCCATAGCCCTCGCCGGACTCGGTGGCTCCGACCGGGGAGCGGGACCTGGCTCCGGCGCCGCGAGTCCCGCTCAGGCGACGAGGCGGCGTTCGGCCTCCCGGTACTTCTCCGCCGTCTTCCGGATGACCTCGGCCGGCAGGGCGGGGGCGGGTGGGCGTTTGTCCCAGTCGAGGGTGTCGAGGAAGTCGCGCACGAACTGCTTGTCGAAGCTCGGCGGGCTCATCCCCGCGGCGTACTCGTCGGCGGGCCAGAATCTCGAGGAGTCCGGGGTCAGCACCTCGTCGATGAGGACGAGCTCGCCGTCGTCGTCCACCGCGAACTCGAACTTGGTGTCCGCGATGATGATCCCGCGTGTGCGGGCGTGCTCCGCCGCGAAGCGGTAGAGGTCGAGGGAGGCGTCGCGGACCCGGCGGGCCACGTCCGGGCCGACGAGGCGGGAGGCGGTGTCGAAGTCGATGTTCTCGTCGTGCTCCCCGGCCTCCGCCTTCGTCGACGGGGTGAAGAGCGGTTCCGGCAGACGCTCCGCTTCGCGGAGGCCCTCCGGGAGCGCGATCCCGCAGACCGAACCGGAGGCCCGGTACTCCCGCCACCCCGAGCCGATGAGGTAGCCCCGGACGATTGCCTCGATGGGGAGGGGCCGGAGACGGCGCACCACCATCGCGCGCGCGCCCGCCTCGGCAAGCTCCCGGGGCTCGGAGAGCACCGCTTCGAGCCCCGGCGCCCCGGTCCGGTGGTTGCGGGCGATCTCCGCCGTGCGGCGGAACCAGAATTCGGAGATGCCGGTCAGCACCGCGCCCTTGCCGGGGATCGGATCGGGGAGCACCACGTCGAACGCGGACAGCCGGTCGGTGGCGACGATGAGCAGCCAGTCGTCGTCCACCGCGTAGAGGTCGCGGACCTTCCCGCGTCCGATGAGGTCAAGGCTCTCGATCGAGCTTTCGTACAGGGGGGTATCGCTCAAGGTCCGTCGTCTCCAATGGTCCGGGCGGGTCGAGTGAAGTCATCCTATTGCATCTGCCGAATCGGCCGCTACTCTGCGACCGGCCTCGACCGAAGTGTTCTCCGGTTTCTTGCACGGCTCCGCGAGCAAGCGGCAATGGAGCGGCGCAGCATGAACAGGGAGATCGTTCGTCTCCTCGATATCGGCCTCTCGGCCGAACGGGCCCATCCGGCGGAGTACCGCCGGAGACTTGCCGCGGCCCGGTCCGCCGCCTGGGCGCGGCTCGCCGGCCGCCGGATCTCGGACCTCCCGGTGGAGGATGAAGTGGCGGCCATCTACTCGGCCCGTTCGGGTGGGCGCGAGGTCGAACCGCGATCACCCTGGCCAACGGAGCGAGCTCGGTGACCGGCAATCGGAGGCACTATCGGCGCATCGAGAACCCGAGAATCGAAGACCGGATCCGGGAGCAGCTACCGTCCCGATCGTCGTTCGTCGTACCCGACGCTCGTCTTCGGACTTTCCATCCTGCCGGACGGTCGCATCGCGAGCCGGCTGGTGTTTCCTTCGGGGCACGGCCGGCGCCGTCCTGGAAAATCGGTCGCGCGTGTGCCATGTTCGGATCCGCCCGGGAGGGAGTCCGTCGCACCCTGCCCGCGGGCGGCGGTGATGCGAGACCTCCCGCCGGGACGGGAAAACGGTCAAACAAGGAACGGACATGAAGAGAATCACGGCACTCGCCGCGGCGCTGCTGTTCGCGGCGTTCCAATCGGCCTACGCGCAGGAGGTCAAGATCAAGTTCGCGTCGGCCAATCCCGACGACAGCTACCACGGCGTGTTCGGCCACGCCTTCAAGAAGCATGCCGAAGAGCTCTCCGGCGGGCGGATCCAGGTGGACGTCTTCCTCGGCGGCCAGCTTGGCTCCGAGCAGGACAACGTGAACCAGGTATCGAGCGGGATCCTCGACATGGCGAGCGCGGCGGTGAACAACGTCACTCCGTTTGCGCCGATCGTCGGGTTCTGCAGCCTGCCCTACATGTGGAACAACTTCGAGGAGGCGTGGGCGGTCCTCGACAGCCCCCTGCGGGAGCGTCTCAACGACACGATGGCCGAGCAGGCCAACATGCGGGCCGTCGCGTGGCTCACCGGCGGGTTCCGGGTGCTCACGAACTCGAAGAAGCCGGTGCGCACCCCGGCCGACCTCCAGGGGCTCCGGATCCGGGTACCCAAGAACGAGATCATGATTGCGGCGTACAAGGCGTGGGGCATCAACCCGGTGCCGATGGCGTGGACGGAGGTGTTCAACGCGCTCCAGCAGAAGGTCGTGGACGGCCAGGACAACCCTTACATCGCCATCCCCTCGGTCCGGTTCGACGAGGTGCAGGACTACATCACCAACATCCACTACCTCCTGTGGATCGGCCCGGTGGTGGTGAACGATGCGTGGTACCGGGGTCTCGCCCCGGACGTCCGCGAGATCGTGGACGAGGCGGCGCGGCTGGCGCAGGACGAGGAGCGTGAGTGGGCGATCGTGCGCGAGGGCACCGCTGCGCTCCAGGCCGTCGAGGCCGGTCTCGAGATCACCGTGCCCGCGGACGACGAACGGGAGTGGATCGAGAAGGCCCGTTCGGTCTGGCCGATGTTCTACGACAAGATCGGCGGCAAGGCGTTCGTGGACGAGGTGGTGGCCTTCCTCGAGGACTTCCGCAACCGGTAGGCCGCTCGACGACCAGGGCTGCCTCACGCGGTAGGTCGGGCGGGCCGGCCGGAGGCGCAACCCGGCATCGTACCGAGGCGCTCTCGTCGGATTGCGCTTCGCCAATCCGACCTGCAGGGACTCCGGCCTCGGAGCGATAGCGTGAGGTGACCGCTCTCACCGGCTGCGGCCGCGAGGTTTGGTGTCGACTGCCGGTAGATTGTCGGGCGGGCCGGGTCCCCGCGGACCCGGCCCGCCCTGGTCAGAGACCATAGCCGAGGAGGTGCGGGAGCCAGAGGCTGATCTCCGGGAAGTACGCGAGCACCAGGATGCAGAGCACGATCGCCGCGATGTGCGGCAGGACGTGCAGGCTCAACCGCTCCAGCGACACGTTCGCGAGCTGGCTCGCGACGAACAGGTTCGCCCCGAGCGGCGGGGTGAGGAACGCCACTTCGTTCGTCACCACGAAGAGGATCCCGAAGTGGATCGGGTCGATGCCGAGCTGGATGACGACCGGCAGCAGAACCGGGGTGACGATGATGATCGTCGAGAGCGTCTCCATGAACATGCCGAGGATGAAGAACGCGAGGATGATGATGAGCAGGATCGTGAACGGATCGGTCGAGATGGTCGCAAGGAGCCCCGCGAGCTTCTGCGGGGCCTGGTTCACGGTGAGGATCTGACCGAATACCGTCGAGGTGGCGACGATGATCATGGCCGTCGAGATGCGGGCGGCCTCGATCAGGGAGTCGAAGATCGCCCGCAGGTCGAGCATCCGGTTGACGGCGCCGCCGACGAGGAGCCCGTAGAGGACCGCGATGACGGATGCCTCCACCGGGGTGAAGACGCCCGCGTAGATCCCGCCGAGGATGAGGAACGGTGCGGCGAGGGCGAACTTGCCCCGCCAGCAGGCCCGCCCGAGCTCCCGGAGATCGAAACGCTCCCCGGTCGCCTCGTAGCCGACTTGCCGGGCGACGAGATAGGCGACGAGGCAGTGGGCGACGCCGATGATCATCCCCGGCACGACGCCGGCCATGAAGAGGCCGACGATCGAGGTCTGGGCGATCACCCCGTAGATGATCATCGGGTTGCTCGGGGGGATGAGGATCCCGAGCGTTCCGCCCGAGGAGGACACCGCCCCCGCGTAGTCCCGGCCGTGGCCGGCCCGGAGCATGGCCGGGATCATCACCGACCCCACCGCGGCCACCGTGCCCGGCCCCGACCCGCTGATCGCGGAGAAGAACATGCAGCCGAGGATCGTCGCGATCCCGAGCCCGCCGCGCACGCGTCCCGTGAACTGGGAGACGACCGCGATGATCTGGCGGGTCACCCCGCCCCGCTCCATGAGGGAGCCGGCGAGGATGAAGCAGGGGATCGCGAGCAGCGGGAACTTGTCCACCCCCTGGTAGAGGGTCTGTCCGAGAATGAGCATCGGGACGTCGGATACGGTCAGGGCGACGACGGTCGCGATGCCGAGGGCCATGAAGATCGGCACCCCGATGACGAGGCAGAGCGCGAGGGTCCCGAGGAGAAGGGCGAGGGTCACGGATCGTCTCTCCGCGCCGGGCGTTTTTTCCCGCCGGCTTCACCGTCGGATGGAGGCGGGCCGCCCCCGCCCCCGCCCCCAAGGGGCGCCTCGTCGACGAACTGCCCGAGCGTCCCCCGCCGCCAGTCGCGCCAGTAGCCTTCCAGGATGCGGAAGCTCATCAGCGCGAACCCGATGGGCACGACCGAATAGATGAGAGCCATGTTCCACTGGAGGGCGGGCGAGATGTAGCTGAAGCGCATCAGGTGCGCGACCTGGAGGGCGCCCTGCCAGGCGAAGGTGAGGTTGATCGAGACCCACAGAAGATCGGCTGCGGGAATGATCCAACCACGGGCCGCGGCGGGGAAGAGGCGGTGGAAGGCGGTCACCCGGATGTGGATCCGCTCCTTCGCCCCGAGCACCGCCCCCATGTAGACGAGCCAGATGAAGGCGAAGCGGCTGAGCTCTTCCGACCACGTGAGCGATGCGTTGAGCACGAAGCGGAAGAACACCTGCGCCCCGAGGCAGAACACCATGAGGACCATGAGGAAGGCGCAGAAGCACTGCTCGAGGTTCCGGTAGAAGTGGTTGAGGGCGATGCGGATCATGCTTGCCGTTCTCGCTCTCCCGGAAGGTCGCATCTCACGCCAGGGGGATGATCGCAGAGCGGAGCATGACCCGGTCGCGGGTGACCAGCGGAACCCGATGGACGATACTCGTCGCGGCGATGATCCCGTCCGCGGGGTCTCCCTTGAAGTCCAGACGCGTCGAAGCGCGGGCCACCGCGATGTCGATCTCCCACACGTGCAGCCGGTTGAGCAGGCCGGCTACCTCCCGGTCTTCAAGGTCCATTTCGATGCGTCCGAGCTGGCGCAGCTTGGCCAGCTCCCAGAGCACGATGGCGGAAACGGACCATCGGTCGCGGGCGAGCAGGTCCCGCTCCCGTGACCGAAGCTCGCCACGGACGGCGAAGAGCACGATGTGGGTGTCAAGATTCAGCATCGGCGTTCCAACGAACGTTCGTGCTCATCACATCGCCTCGAATGGCGACCTTGTCGCGCAAGCTTCCGATGAGGCCGGCAAACTCCTGATCGTACGGTACGATCCTTGCGACCGGCTTGCCGTGCTTCGTGATGACGAGGCCCTCGGCATCGAGCTGGTCCAGCAGGGACAGACACCGTTCCTTGAACTTGGCCGCGCCAATCGTCTTCATTGGAGTGCTCCGGCCGTGAATATGGCCGTATTTTATGACTGGTTATAAAAACTGTCCATTCTCTCGAGCGACCGCTGCTTCCGGCGGAGGACCGCTTCGGACCGCCACCGATTGACCGGACTGCCCGGCGCGGCAAAGGGCGTAAAATCGCGCCTTCCGCCCGAACGGCCCCGCGACCGGAGTGATCGATGCCGCGCACCCAGATCCTGACCTCGGAGTCCGTGGCCGAGGGACATCCCGACAAGATCGCCGACCAGATCTCCGACTCCGTGGTCGACGCCGCGTTGTCCCAGGATCCGGCGAGCCGGGTCGCCTGCGAGACCCTGGTGAAGACCGGCATGGTCGTCCTCGCCGGCGAGATCCGGACGAAGGCCCATATCGACTACGAGCGCTTGGTGCGCGATCGGGTCTGCGCGATCGGCTACGACGACCCTCTCTTCGGCTTCGACGGCGGCACGTGCGCGGTGCTCGTCGCCCTCGGCCAGCAGTCCACCGATATCGCGATGGGGGTGGACGAGTCCGGCAACAAGGACCTCGGGGCGGGCGACCAGGGGATGATGTTCGGATATGCGACCCGCGAGACGGACGCCCTTCTCCCCGCTCCCATCACCCTCGCCCACCGGCTCATGCGCCGCCATGCCGAGGTGCGGCGCGCCGGCACGCTCGACTGGCTCCGGCCGGACGCCAAGAGCCAGGTGACGGTCCGCTATGAGGACGGCGCGCCGGCCGGCATCGAGGCGGTGGTCCTCTCCGCCCAGCATCGCGAGGATGTCGGCGGGCGGGAGCTCGAGGAGGCGGTGATGGAAGAGATCATCCACCCCGTGCTGCCCGACGAGTGGCTCGATGCCCGTACCCGATACCACATCAATCCCACCGGGCGTTTCGTGGTCGGCGGGCCGGTCGGGGACTGCGGGCTGACCGGCCGCAAGATCATCGTCGACACCTATGGCGGCCTCGCCCGCCACGGGGGCGGCGCGTTCTCGGGCAAGGACCCCTCCAAGGTGGACCGCTCGGCGGCCTACGCTTGCCGGTACGTCGCGAAGAACGTGGTCGCGGCGGGGCTCGCGGACCGCTGCGAGGTGCAGGTCGCCTACGCCATCGGGGTATCGGAGCCGGTTTCGGTGGACGTCGAGACGTTCGGCACCGCCCGGGTCGACGAGGCCCGGCTCGCCGCTCTTGTCCGCGAGCACTTCGACCTGCGGCCGGGCGGCATCATCGAGATGCTCGACCTCGCGCGGCCGATCTACCGGCCGACCGCGGTGTTCGGACATTTCGGGCGCGACGAGCCCGACTTCACCTGGGAGCGGACCGATCGGGCCGCCGCGCTCGCCGATGCGGTGGGTCGGCAAGAGGAGGACGAGAATTGAGCACTCACCCGGGGGCCGGCGACGGTGCCGACCACAAGGTCGCGGACCTTTCTCTCGCGGACTGGGGCCGCAAGGAGATCGGCATCGCGGAGAACGAGATGCCGGGCCTCATGGCGATGCGCGAGGAATACGGCGGCACGCGGCCCCTCGCGGGAGCGCGGATCGCGGGCTGCCTGCACATGACCATCCAGACCGCGGTCCTCATCGAGACCCTCATCGCGCTCGGGGCGGAGGTCCGGTGGTCCTCCTGCAACGTCTTCTCCACCCAGGATCACGCCGCCGCCGCGATGGCCGCCGCCGGGGTTCCGGTGTTCGCCTGGAAGGGAGAGACCGAGGAGGACTACTGGTGGTGCGTGGAGCGGACCATCTTCGGTCCGGCCGGCTGGCGGCCGAACATGCTCCTCGACGACGGAGGGGATCTCACCCTGGTCATGCACGAGCGGCACGGCACCCTCCTCGCCGGCGTGCGGGGGCTCACCGAAGAGACCACCACCGGGGTGGCCCGGCTTCATGAGATGGCGGCCAACGGCTCCCTCCGGGTGCCCGCATTCAACGTGAACGACTCGGTGACCAAGAGCAAGTTCGACAACCTGTACGGCTGCCGCGAATCTCTGGTGGACGGGATCAAGCGGGCGACGGACGTGATGGTGGCCGGGAAGAGCGCGGTCGTCGCGGGCTACGGTGACGTCGGCAAGGGCTGTGCGCAGGCCCTTCGGTCCCTCGGCGCGATCGTCTGGGTGACCGAGATCGATCCCATCTGCGCCCTCCAGGCCGCAATGGAGGGCTTCCGGGTGGTCACCATGGAGGAGGCGGCCCCGCTCGGAGATATCTTCGTGACCGCCACCGGCAACATGCGGGTCATCGGCATCGAGCACATGCGCGCGATGAAGCACGACGCGATCCTCGCCAACATCGGGCATTTCGATGCCGAGATCGACGTGGTGGCCCTCCGCAACCACACGTGGGAGAACATCAAGCCGCAGGTGGACCACATCGTCTTTCCGGATGGCAAGCGCCTCATCCTGCTTGCGGAAGGGCGGCTCGTGAACCTCGGCTGCGCGACCGGCCATCCGAGCTTCGTCATGTCGAGCTCGTTCACGAACCAGGTGGTGGCGCAGATCGAGCTCTGGGGAAACCCCGGGAAGTACGAGAACCGCGTCTACGTGCTGCCCAAGAAGCTGGACGAGAAGGTTGCGCGGCTGCATCTCGCCAAGCTCGGGGCGAAGCTGACCCGGCTTTCCGAGGAGCAGTCGGCGTACGTCGGAGTTCCTGCCGAAGGGCCCTACAAGCCGGAGTACTACCGGTACTGAGAGAAGGCGGAGGGAGTCGCCGGGAGCTCCCGCCCGCCGTTCGCGACGGAGACGGGGAGAACCCGGGTCCCCCGCCCGACGGACGGGATCAGCCGCCCCGGGGCGCTTCCCCGCCGGGCGAGCGCGCGCGCACCACCAGCTCGCCGAGCTCGGTGCCGACGACCTCCACCGGCTCCCCGGCCGCGATCCAGGTGCCGTGCTCGGCCCGTGCGCTGTGATGGGCGCGGCCGATCACCACCGTCCCGGCCGGCCGCAGCATGCCCTCCGCCCGGCCGACCCGCCCGACCAGGGACTCGCCGCGGGCATCGCTCGTGCCGGCGATCTCGGCCTCGACGGTGAGGCGTGACCGCAGTCTCGAGGCGTGGGGCACGACCTTGAACAGCAGCAGGAGTGCGGCGCCGGCCCCCGCGAGGCCGAGCCCTCCCTGGAGGGCCGCGTCGAAGAGTGCATCCTGGAAGTTCGGATCGCTCGGTGCGAGGTCGAGCTCGTTCGGGAGGAAGGCGAGCACCGCGCCCGCGAGGAGGCAGAGCGCTCCTCCGATCGCGATCAGGCCGCCGGCCGGCAGCAGCACGAGCTCGACCGCGATGAGGGCGATCCCGAGGACCAGCAGGGCGACCTCGAAGTGCTCGACGAGGTCGAGATAGTACTGGGCGAACAGAAACAGGCTCCCGAACACCGCCGCGAGGAGGGCCCAGATCCCGACCCCCGGCGTGTTGATCTCGAAGAACAGGAGGAGCAGGGCGAGACCCATCAGGATGGGAGCGATGCCCGCGAGCCAGGTGGCGGTCCGTTCCGCCGCACCGGGGCGAAGGTCGAGGACCTCGCCCGGGTCGATGCCGAGCCGGGCGTAGAGAGCCGGCAGGCCGTCGGCGAGGCCGCTCGCCATCCCGAGGGCCACCGCTTCGCGCCCGGTCAGGGTGAGCAGGCGATCGTGCCCGCGGTACACGAGCACCTGGACGGGGTCGTCCCGGTCCACTTCCGGATGGTCGGCCAGCCAGGCCGCGAGGTCGTCCTCGATCAGGTAGATCGTTTCGCCGCCGGGCGGCGTGATGCGATAGAGGTTCTGGTTGCGGGCGGTCATCTTGAGGAGCGGCCCCCGCGGCCATCCCCGTTGCTCGGCGGCCTGGGCGAGGAGGGTGCGGACCACGGTCTCGATCTTCTCCGGGGCGTATTCGATCTTGCCGTCCGGCCCGCGGTAGATGACCCCGATGTCGCCGATGCTCGCCCCCTCCGCGACGTATATCTCGTGGTGGGCGTAGGCAATCATGGCTCCGGCGGACAGGGCCCGGAAGTCGACGAACGCGATCATGCGGGGGGAGCGCGTGGCCCCGGGCTCTCCCCCGGGCTCTCCCCCGGCCTCTCCGTCCGCCCCGTCCGGGGCGGCGGCGGGCGCGGCCGGAACGGGCTCGTCGCCGGCTGTCTCCTTCCAGGGGTCCAGAACCGCCTTGAACATCTCCCGCGCGTAATGCACCTGCCCGCCGTCGGTGTCGAGGTGCAGGACGATGGTGCGAAGGCCGGCCGCCCGCGCATCGGCGAGCGCGCGGGCGAGGTAGCGCGACTGGAGCCGGTCGATGACGCCCTCGATCCGGATGTACCCCGCCTGTCCGGGGGACGATGCGTCCGCCCGCGTCTCGCCGCCGACATTCCCGATGGTGGCGAGAGCGGCCGCGAGAACGCTGAGGAACAGGGCTTTCGCCAGCGGCGTCGTGTGCCAGCGGGGCGGGCGGGGCAGATGAGGCGGACGGCGCGGATGGGCCGGACAGGGCCGAGACCGGGTCGGGCCGGACTCTCCCCCGAGCCCGCGGCCGGCCGGGGCGATGCGGGGGCGTGAAGGATGCGGCCTACGGGGCATCGTCGCGGTCGGATTCGAGGAGGGCGGTCGCGAGGGGTTCCGGCAGCCGGGACAGGAGAGCTTCCGGAAGCGAGGTGGCGGCCGTCCACAGCACCGCGTAGTCGCCGCCGTCGAGCTGCCGGTAGACAAGGTAGCAGCGCCCGTCGGCGCTCACGGAAAGCTCCGCCGAGGCGCGATGGTACATCCGATCGAGGTCGGCGTCCGCGGCGATCGGAGCGAGCCGGAGCCGCACCGGCCGGCTCACCGGGTTCATGACGGTCAGCACCTCCGGTTCGGCCTCTGCGGCGCGCGCGAGAGCGTCGTCCAGCAAGCGGTCGAGTGCCTGCATCGAGCGTTCCGGGAACGTCCGCCACCGCACCAGGAGCTGTTCCTTGGCCCGCGCCCGCGGGGCCGGCTCGTCGCGAGCGGTGGAGCCCTCGGAGTGCTCCTCCGCCGCCGTTTCGGGCGGCCCTGCGGCCGTCCCGCCGGCTCCCTCCCGTCCCTCCGTCGGGCCGGGGGGGTCGCCGGACGGCGCTGCTGTCTCGTTGTCCGCCATGCGCCCATTTTCCGCGCCGCCCCGACCCCGGCACAACCCGTCAATGGGAGGAGGCATCAGGGCCGTTTCGCGCTACGGCTCAAGCTCCCGGGCAGGGCGGTCCCAACCGGGTCGGATTCGCTCAGCGCAATCCGACAGAACGCCTCGGCGCGGTGTCGGGTTACCCCCCTTCGGCCAACCCGACCTCCGGCGTGAAGCGCGCTCCGGTCGGGGGCGACATCGCCTGTGCTTGTAAAGGCGGAGGCCTTCCATTGGAGCTTATATACCTGACTTGACAGCCCTCGCACAGCCCCCCCGGTTGTCGGATTACGCTGAGCGAATCCGACCTGCGAGGGACTGCTCCGACCCGCGAGGGACCGTAGCGGCAACCCTTGTGGTTGCCCTGGCAGGTCGGGTTAACCGAAGGCGCAACCCGACAACCCGCAGCGTGGCCGCAGACTGCACACGGTTCGCCGGATCGTCCAGTCAAGTATATAAGCCCCCTTCCATTGCCCGGGCGCGCCGCCCGCCGGACCGCGCCGAATCGCGGGCTTGCAGGGGCCGAAGGCGACGCGCTACGCTCGCGTCACCGAGGGGCAGCGGTCGACCGGTCGCGCCGGGGTGGCGACGACGAGGGGGTGACCGTACCGGAAACGAGGAGGATTTCGATGAAGCTCTACTACGATCCGCGCACGGTCAACTGCCGCAAGGTCGTCGCCGGATTCAAGCTCATGGGAGTGGATTTCGAGACCGGGAACGTCGACTACTTCGCGCAGGGACAGAAGGAGCCCGAGTTCCTCGCGATCAACCCCAACGGAGCGTTGCCCGCGCTCACCGACGGCGATCTCAAGCTCTGGGAATCCAACGCCATCCTGCAGTACGGGGCCGACAAGGCCGGGGCCGGGTCGGCGTATCCGACGGACCTCGCGATCCGGGCGGACGTCAATCGCTGGCTCCTCTGGGAAGCGAGCGCGTGGTTCCCGACCTGCTATGTGTATCTCGTGGAGAACGTGGTGAAGCCGATCCTCGGTGAGGAGCCGGACCAGGCGGTCCTCGAGGCCGAGGGGCCGAACTTCCACAATCATGCCGCGATCCTCGACGGCCGGCTTGACGGCCGGACCTGGCTCTGTGGCACCGACGAGCCGACCATCGCCGACATCTCCGTCGCATCGCCGATGCACCTTCACTCGTACCAGAAGCTTCCCCTCGATCCCCACCCGAATCTGCGCGCCTGGATGGGGAGGGTGGAGGCGCTGCCATGCTGGAAGAGCACCGACGTCGCCCCGTTGCTCGGGCTCGCGTGAACGGAGGCTCGGCCTCCGTACGGACCAGGTTCGGGCGATGATGGCGCCGCCGGCGTCGTCGCCGGGATGAGCTGCGCGGTCGTGATGGCCTTCGGATGTCGGACCTGCCGCCCTGTCGCACCCGGGCGGAGCCGCGCCAAGGCGCACACCATCGCGTTCTTCGGCTGACCGGGTGCGGCGAGCGCGGGGCGTCGGGCCCATGGCGGACCGGGAGTTCGAGGGGAGGATCGCGCTCGTGACCGGCGGCTCGCGCGGCATCGGCCGCGCGATCTGCCTCCGCCTCGCGGCGAGCGGCGCCCGTATCGCCGTCAACTACGCGGCCGACCGGCGGGCGGCGGAGGACACCCGCGATCGCATCGTCGCCGAGGGCGGGGTGGCCGGGGTGTACCTCGCCGATGTCGGCGATCACGAGGCGACGGGAGCGATGTTCGACGACGTCGAACGCGACCTCGGCCCGGTCGACCTCCTCGTCACCAACGCGGGCATCGCGCGCTCGGCGGATGCCCTGTCCATGTCCGTCGAGACGTGGCGCGAGATCCTCCGGGTCAATCTCGACGGCACCTTTCATGCCGTCTGGCGGGCCAAGGAGGGCATGGTGCAGCGCGGCTACGGCCGCATCGTCTGCATCTCCTCCGTCCTTGGCCTGGCGCCGAATCCGATCGCGGTCGAGCGCATGATCGCCTACGGCACCTCGAAGGCGGCGATTGTCGGATTCGTCCGCCAGTGCGCCGCCGCGCTTGGCCCTGCGGTCCGGGTCAACGGGGTTGCTCCCGGCTACGTCGCCACTGACATGACGGCGGACGTGACCGACGAAGCGCGCGCCCGCTTGACCGCGGCGGCCGCGCTCAAGCGTTTCGGCCGCACCGAGGAGATCGCGGAGCTGGTGCACTTCCTCCTCAGCGAGCGCTCGAGCTTCACGACCGGCCAGACCCACGTCGCGGACGGCGGCTACAAGTTCGTTCCCTGATCCCAATCCTTCCGAAGGGACGCCGGGCTTCCGCAATTCCCCGGTTCAACCGGCGCGGATGCCTATGGCCGAGCGGGCCCCGGCCCTACGGAACGGGTTGATGTCGATGTCGGTTCGGCCGACACTGGGTGTCCGGCGTACCTCGCTGCATCGAGTAGCCTCGCGCGGTCGTGCGGCCCGGCGGCGCCGGGGGGTGAACGGCGGCGGACGGGCTGACTTCAAGGGGAAGTGATCGGGATGGTGGTGAAAGGCGACGCATTGCCCGGGGCGGATTCGAGGCGCAACGAGGCGCGACCGCGGAGAACCGCGTTGTCGGCGGAGCTGATTGCCATCCTGGCCATGGGCGTGATGCTGGCCGGGGTGATGCTTACGATGATGACGGTGATGACGGACTCGTTCTCCCGAGAGATTGGGGCGGTCCGTGAAGAGCTTCGGATTGGGCAGACCGATCTCCGCGCCGCGCAGGTCGAGCTCCGCGCCGCGCAGGTCGAGCTCCGCGCCGGACAGGCCGACCTCCGGGAGCGGATGGCTCGGGTCGAGTCGAAGGTGGACCTGCTGGCGGGAGACTGGCCGCCGAGCCGGGGATCGCGAACGAACGAGTAGGTGGTTCCGCCGGCGCGGAGCCGGCCGCGCGTCAGAAGCAGTTGGTTTCGACGAGAGGCTCGCCGGCGAGGATCCGTTCGTAGCCGAAGCGCCGGAGGTCGAGGGTCCGGTATTCGCCGTGGAGGATGAGCTCGCTCACCGCGCGTCCCATCGCGGGTGACTGCTGCAGGCCGTGGCCGGAGAAGCCGGTGAGCACGTAGAAGTTGTCGAGCCCCGGGGCGGTCCCGACAATCGCGTTCTCGTCGAGGGTGTTGAAGTCGTAGTGGCAGCACCACGCGCTCGCAAGCCGGATCGCTTCGAATGCGGGAACGCGCACCGCGAGCACCGGCCAGATGCGCTCCTCGAAGAGGCCGTAGTCGATGTCGGTATCCCGGGTGGGGGGGTCCGCCTCGGGCGGCGGCGCGCAGTTGGCGAGGAAGGTGCGGCCTTCGGGGCGGAAGCCGATCCCCTCGGGGAGGATCGTGAGGGGGACGGGCTCGACCCGTTCGCGGCACTCGAACACGAACGTGCAGCGCTTGCGCGACTCGATGGGGAGGTCCACCCCGACGGTCGCCGCGATCTCTTTCACGCCGCTCGCGCCGGCCGCGTTCACCACCGCCCCCGCTTCGATCTCCCCGCCCTTCGCGAGGGTGACGGACCGGACACGGGTTCCGGCGCGGGTGACGCGGAGGGCCTCATCGTGCACGACCTCGACCCCGAGGGAGCGGGCCTTGCGCCGGAATGCCTGGAGGAGGGAGTAGGGGTCCACCCAGCCTTCCCCGCTCAGTCCGTTGCAGCCGCCCGCGATCCCGTCGGTGCTCAGCCAGTCGAACTTCCGCTCGAGCTCGGGCGGGGTCAGGAGCACGATGTCCGCACCCTCGGCGCGCTGGACGGCGTTGTTCTCGCGTATGATGGGCAGGGTTTCGGGGGTGGCGAGCAGGAGGTAGCCCCTTTCGCGCCACGCGAGGTCCGGCGCTTCGCCGTCAACGGAGAGATACTCCGCGGCATTCTTGACGAAGTGGGCGCCGAAGAGGCCCACCCGGACGTTCTCCGGGGTCGAGAACTGCTGGCGGATGCCGCCCGTCGCGCGCGCGGACGGGGCGTCCTGGTAGGTGGGGTCCCGTTCGACCACCAGGATGCGCCCGTCGAACGACGGCTCGGAAGCGAGAAAGAAGGCAGTGGAGCAGCCACTCACCCCGCCTCCGATCACGATGACGTCGTATCGGTCTTCCACGCCGAGTCTACTTCAGTCCGGCGCCTTGACTCACAGGGTAGTAGCTCTTGGCTTCCGAGGTCATACTCAGGATGGGGCCAACCAGCGCAGGGCCAAGTGTCCAAGGAGTGTAAGCATGAAAAAAAGATATTAGAAAGACAGTGAATCGCATTACATATTCCTTCGTTGCAATATTTTCCATGCGCGTCTTAATTTCTATACAAAGATCTCTGGTTTCCTGTACCGCCTTCTCCAGGTTCTCCACCCGCTTTTCAATCTGGGCCAAGTGGACTCTCGATCCATTATGACCGCCTCCATTTGATTGGCTGACTGTGGGAAAAGGAGTCACCTTGTCTTCGTTCATGAGAACTTTCTCATCCATTCCCACAGACTTGAACTATTGAACCCGAAATGACCGGAGGATTCGATGACAATACCGGTTACCCCTTCCTCCTCGTTCATCCCGATTTTGCTCGCGACTTCTTCAGTGAGGGTAGTTTCTTCCGGTGCGACGAAGGCCAAGTGATCGGTCAGGATGTAATGGCGTCCGCTCCAGTGTTTCTTGACCCGTTCCCAAGCTTCCTCGTTCGGGTCGTTCAGGAAGACGGCGTAGATGGCCATGATCCACTGTCTCCGCTCTTCTTCCAGAGCTCGGACGGCGCGAAGCGCTTCGGGGCGTTTCGTTCACCCCGGAGCGCCCGCGTTGCCGTCGTTCAGTCGGCCGCTTCCGGCAGTGCCGCGGCCGCCGCGTCGAGCGCCTCCAGCACCCGGGGCGGCGACATCGGCAGGCTCGTCATGCGGATGCCGATCGCGTTCGCCACCGCGTTCGTGATCGCGCCCATCGGCGGGACGATGGGGGTCTCCCCCACCCCGCGCACACCGTAGGGATGGCGCGGGTTCGGCTCCTCGACGATCACCGCGTCGATCATGGGAACGTCGGAGCAAACCGGCACCCGGTAGTCCAGGAACCCCGGGTTCTCGAGCTGCCCGTTCTCGTTGTAGATGTACTCCTCGTTGAGCGCCCAGCCGATGCCCTGCACCGCGCCGCCCTGGATCTGGCCTTCCACGTAGCTCGGGTGGACCGCCTTGCCGGCGTCCTGGATCGCGGTGTAGCGGATGACCTGGACGAGCCCCGTCTCACGGTCCACCTCGACGTCCACCACGTGGGTGCCGAAGGTGGGGCCGGCCCCTTGGGCGTTGAGCGACGCGGACGCGCTGATCGGGCCGCCGGTCTTGCCGGCGGAGGCCGCGAGGGCGGGGAGGTCGAGCGGCTCGAAGTCGCCCGCGTTGCTGCTCGTCGGCCGGGCCGCCCCGTTCTCCCAAACCACCGCGTCGACCGGAATGTCCCAGATCTTCGCGGCCCGCCCGCGCAGGTCCTGGATGAGCGACCGGGCCGCCTCGATGACGGCCATCCCGCTCGCGAACGTCACCCGGCTTCCCCCGGTGAGGAAGGTGTAGCCGAGCGACGCGGTGTCGCTGATCATCGGCCGCACCTTCTCGAGCTCGATGCCGAGCTCCTCCGCCGCCATCATGGAGAGCGAGGCGCGGGAGCCGCCGATGTCCGGGGTGCCGGCTACGAGGGCTACGGTGCCGTCCTCGCCAACGTGGAGGTTCGCGCAGGTCTCCCCGCCGATGTTGAACCAGAAGCCGGAGGCGACCCCGCGCCCCTGGTTGGGCCTGAGCGGCGTGCGGTAGTGTTCGGAGGCCTTCGCCGCTTCCAGCGTCTTGACCAGACCGACCGGCCCGAAGCGCGGCCCGTAGGCGGCCTTGGTCCCTTCGCGGGCGGCGTTCTTGAGACGGAAGTCCACGGGGTCCATGCCGGTGGCCTCGGCCAGCTCGTCGACCACCGCTTCGACCGCGTACTCCGAGATGGGTGCGCCCGGCGCCCGGTACGCGGCAACCTTGGGCCGGTTGGTGACCACGTCGTAGCCCACCACGTCGACGTTGGCGACGTCGTAGGGTGCGAACGCGCACATGCAGCCCGGCTGGACCGGGGAGCCCCCGAACGCCCCCGCCTGGTACTTGAGGACCGCCTGGGCTGCGGTGATCCGTCCGTCCCGGGTGACGCCCATTCTGACCCGCACGTTGCCGCCCGAGGTCGGTCCGGTGGCCCGGAAGACCTCCGTGCGGCTCATGGTCATCTTGACCGGCTGGCAGGCCTTGCGGGAGAGGCCGAGGGCGAGCGGCTCGAGGTACACCACCGTCTTGCCGCCGAAGCCGCCACCGATCTCCGAGGGGGTCACCCGGATCTTCGAGATGTCCATGCCGAGCAGCTTCGCGCAGTAGCCCCGGACGGTGTACTGGCCCTGCGTGGTGCACCACACCTCCGCCAAGCCGTCCTCCGACACGCTTGCGACGCAGGCATGCGGCTCGATGTAGCCCTGGTGGACCGCCTTGGTATCGAACTCGCGTTCGACCACGATGTCCGCCTCCGCGAACCCCGCCTCGATGTCGCCCTGCCCGATGGAGAGCCGCTTGACGACGTTCGAAGGCTTGTCCGGCTTCGGGTCGACCCCTTCGGTGAAGAGATCGTCGTGCAGGATCGGGGCGTCCGGCTCCATTGCCGCCACGGGGTCGATGACGTGGGGCAGAACCTCGTAGTCCACCTCGATGAGGTCGAGGGCGCGGGAGGCGACGCCGGGGTCGACGGCGGCCACCGCCGCCACTGCGTGTCCGTCGTACAGCACCTTGTTCCGGGCCAGGATGTTCTCGGACATGTCCCGGTAGTTGACCATGGCCTCGCCGGCGGGCTCGAACCCCCAGGGAAGGGGAGGGAGGTCGGCGCTCGTCAGCACCGCCTTGACCCCCGGCAGGGCCTCCGCCTTCGACGTGTCGAGGGAGCGGATCCGGGCGTGGGCGTGGGGGCTCCTCAGCACCTCGCCGACCAGCATGTTCGGAAGGGAGAAGTCCGCGCCGAAGCGGGCTCGCCCGGTGACCTTGTCCACTCCGTCCGGCCGTACCGGACGAGTGCCTACCCACTTGAGATTCTTGCCGTTGCTCGACATCCGCCTGGCTCCTTGTCGTCGTGGCGCGCACGGCCCCGTGCGTCGCGCTTCGGTTTGGATGGACGGTGAGGGCGGTATTATTGCACGCGCGCTCCGCCGGATAGCGCGCCGGCGGCGCCGATGTCCGGGATCCGGCCGGGAAGCGGCGATTCCGCTCGCTTCGCCGGGCCCGGCGCGTTATCGACCCGGCACCGAAGGAGGAGAAGGACAGTTGAGCGCGATCATGTTCGGAACCGGGCTCCGCAGTCCCGGTGGTATCGCGGAGTTCGCCCGCCGGGCCGAAGCTCTCGGATTCGACGTGCTGGGGTGCGGGGAGCACGTGATGTTCCATGTCCCGACCGCCAACACGTTCATTTCGCTCGCGGTTGCGGCCGGCGCGACCACCCGCATCCGCCTCCTGAGCGCGGTGGTTCTGCTGCCCCTCTATCCCGCCGCCCTCGCGGCCAAGATGGGGGCGGCGCTCGACGTCGCGTCCGACGGGCGCTACCTCTTCGGGGTCGGGGTCGGGGGCGAGTTTCCGAAGGAGTTCGAGGCGTGCGGGGTGCCGGTGCGAGAGCGCGGCGCACGCACCAACGAGGCCCTCGACGTCATCCGGCGCCTCTGGACCGGCCGGAACGTGTCGTACGCGGGCCGGTTCAACACCCTGAACGAGGTCTCGCTCGACCCGATGCCGGTGCAGTCCCCGCCTCCCGTCTGGGTGGCCGGGCGGCGCGACGCGGCCATGAAACGGGCCGCGCGCTTCGGCGACGGCTGGCTCCCCTACATGTACACCCCGGAGCAACTCGCCGCGAGCGCCGGGAAGATCCGGTCGTTCGGCGCGGAGGCGGGGCGCGACCTCGCCGGCTTCCGCTTCGGCCTCTACATCTTCACCGCGGTCCACGAAGACGGGGATCGGGCGCGGGAGATGGCCGTATCGCGTCTCGGCCGCCAGTACGCGCAGGACTTCTCCGGCCTCGTGGGGAAGTACGCCCTCGCAGGGAGCCCGGACGAGGTGAAGGCGCGGCTTCGCGAGTACGTCGACGCCGGGGCCGGCATGGTCATGCTGTCCTCCGCCTGCCCGGACGACTACATCGACGAGAACATCCGCCTCATCGCCGAGGAGGTGATCCCCGCTTTCCGGTAGGGAGCCACCGCCGGGCCGACGGCCGGCCGGTCAGGGCTTCTCCGGGGCGCGGCCGCTCTCCGGGGCGCGCGGCGGGGCGGCGGCGGGGAGCGGCGGCCGGGGCGCTACCAGCGAAGGCGGAAGTCGTTCCGTCCGGACCGGTCGACGCCCCGCATCAGGAACAGGGTGCGCCGGGTGTGGTCCATGATTCCCTTCTCGTCGGCGAGCCGGCGGGCGATGCCGCGGTCGAACACGGACGTGGTCGGCATGTAGCGAAGGGTCATCCCGCGGCGTGGATGCGGGGACCGGTTCGCCTCCGAGCCGTGGGCGAGAAACACGTCGTGGAGCGATATCCGGCCTGCCTCGAGCACGAGGTCCACGGCTTGGGACTCGTCGTACTCCGTGTCCGCCAGCTCCTGGTTGAGGGTGAGATCGGGGCTCGAATTGGTGTGGTGGGAAAGCAGGCGCCGGCTTCGGTGGGAGCCGCGGATGAACCGCAGGCACCCGTTCTCACGGGTCGCGTCGTCGACCGCGATCCACACCGTGCAGGTCGCGAGCGGCCGGATCGGCCAGTACTCGCCGTCCTGATGCCAGGGGGTGGCGTGGCCGTTGACGGCCGGCTTGGCGAAAAAGCTCGAGTTCCAGAGCGCGAAGTCCGGCCCCAGGATCTGTTCGACCATGTCCAGCACGTCCGGTATCCGGGCGTGGTTGAGGAACGAGAGGTCGAACGCGAGAACGTTCGGACAGTAGTCGAGGAACTCGGGATGCTTCGCGAGCAGCCGGTCGTGGGCCTCGCGGATCTCCTCGATGTGTTCGTCGGGAAGGCGGTAGTCGGGGACGGTGTAGCCGTCCTCGCGGTATTGCTCCAACTGGGATTTCGTGAGCATCTTCTTCGAGCTCCCTCGGTTGTGCGGGGGCCGGGCCCGGCGGTCTTCTCTCCTCGCCTTTCGAGCCTCCGGCGCCGTTGTGGGCGCCATTATCCGGAAACGAGGGCTCGCATCACGTCCCGCGTCACGTCCAGGGAGGAGGGTTGCCCCAGTCGTTCCAGAAGGTGGTGCGGGACGTCGGGTAGCGCGCGGTGGGGCCGAACCGGCCGCGCGGATAGCCGAGCGGGATGCAGCAGTGGAAGACCACGTCCGCGGGAATGCCGAACATCGCGTACACCCGCTCCATGACCTGCGGATGCAAGGTGGTGAGCACCGAGCCGATCCCGAGGGCCCGCGCTGCGAGCAGGATGTTCTGCACCGCCGGGAACGTGGACGCCGCGGCCGTCCGGGAGGGCAGCGAGAACGCGAGGACGACGAGCGGAGCGTTCGCCATCTCGTCGGCCAGCAGGGCGGGCATCCGGTAGGGTGACCCGTCCGGGATGTCCGCCCTGTCGGACCAGCCGTACTCGTCCCGGCGCTTGGCCCACCATGCTTCCCGGTACAGCGCGCCGAATTCGCGGATCCGCTCCCGGTCCCGGATGACCAGGAAGCGGGCGGGCTGGACGTTGGCCCCGCTCGGAGCCTTGGAGCCGGCGTCCAGAATCGTACGGACCTGCGCGTCGGCGATCGGCCGGTCCGGGTCGAGACGGCGGATCGCACGCTGGGTGAACATGGCTTCGCCGAGCGCCACGTCCAGCGCGTCCGGAGGGGTGAGCCGAATCATCTCGGTGGTGTCGTTCATCGGATTCCGCTTCCTCCCGCGGTGAAGAGACTTTGCGTCGACGGACCCGGCCCGATCCGGACGTGCGGGTGCCGCCGCGCCACCGTCGGGCCTCCCGCCCCGGGCCGCCGCAGCCATGGTCTTCGCCTCGCTCGGGCCTCGATCGCTCCGCCGGCGCGGCCGGCGCGGCGCATGGGCCCGGCGTCGCGACGGCGCCGCCCGGCCCCGATCATGCGCCGCGCCGGCCGATCATGCAAAGACCGGGATCCGCGAGCGCAGCAGGAACAGGCCGGCGATGAGGAAGTTGAGCACGTTGAACACGATGGCGGCCGCGAAGGCGGTCGCATAGGTGCCGGTGAGGTCGAACAGCACTCCGGCCAGCCACCCCCCGAACGCCATTCCGAGCATCGTGAACAGCATGATCCAGCCGAGGCGCCAGCCGGCCTCTCCGGCCAGGAAGTAGCGCCGCACGATGAGCGCGTAGGAGGGGACGATTCCCCCTTGGCTGAGGCCGAACAGGGCGCAGACGACGTAGAGCTCGATCAGCCCTTCGACGGGAATGAAGCACGCGATGGTCACCGTTTGACCCAGCGAGCCGAGCACCAGGGTGCGCAGCCCCCCGATCCGGTCCGAGATCCAGCCGTAGACGATCCGGCTCACCAGTCCGCCGAGGAACACGATCGAGAGCATCTCCGCGCCGCGGGCGGCGGGATGTCCGAGGTCGGTGGCGTGCGCGACGATATGGGCTTGCGGCGTCGCCATCGCGATGCAGCAGCCGAGACCCGCGGTGCACAGCAGGCACTGCATGGACGTCGGGGTGAAGCCGAGGGCGCGGCGGCGGCGCGTTCCGTCCCGCCCGTCCGCCGACGGCAGGAGCATCCGCGGGCGCAGCAGGAGCGAAAGCGGCGCCATGACGAGGAAGCAGCCGATTCCGACCCGGGTCCAGGTCTCGCGCCAGCCGACCTCCTCGATCCCGATCTGGAGCAGGGGAGGCCACATCGTGCCCGCGAGGTAGGAGCCGCTGATCACGACGGAAGTGGCGATCCCGCGCCTGCGGTCGAACCAATGGGTGATGTTCGCGACGAGGGGGACCATGATCGTGGACATGCCGAGGAAGCCCACCAGAAGGCCGAAGGCGAGCACGATCTGCCACAGGGCGGTCGCCTGACCGGCGAGGAGCAGTCCGGACGAGATCGCGACGCTCCCGGCGAGGACCGGCCACATGGTGCCGATCCGGTCCGACCACCATCCCATCAGGATCCCCCCGAAGCCGAATCCGGTGAAGAGCACCCCATAGGCGAGGGAGACGCCGCCTCGCGAAGTGTCGAGATCGGCGGCGACCGGCTTCAGGGAAACGATGATGGAGTAGAGCCCGCCAAACCCCACCGCCATGATGGCAAGCGATGCAAAGACCCGCACCCAGGCATAGGCGGAATCGATGCGCGTATCCTGGGGACCGGGCGCGAAGCTCACCAGCGTAGTCTACCGCGCCGCCAGGGGCGGGAATGGCCCGCTCCGGTGCGGGCCCACGGCTCGTTTCCTGTCCGGCGATGGGTGAACCGGGCCGGTTCGGCAGGCCATCGGGGAGCGCAATTCGTCGTCCGCGTGTCGGTTCGGGCCTCATGAAGCGGCCCTCGGTGGCGCGGCCGGCCGATCCGCACCCGCGGCCGCCCGCGGCACCCGGTCACGACGAGAAAGTGGTCCCAGGTGCGGGCCGAGGGTGGCGCGCGGGGGCCTACCGGTGATGGCGGACGATATGCGTCAGCCCTTCGAGGGCGATGGAATGCATCTCCTGATCCACCGGTTCGGCGGGATAGACCACGAATGCCGGCATCGGAAAGAACGGAGCGTCGCGCACCTCGTGGAGACGTCCCTCCTCGATCCAGGGATCCGCGATGGAGCGGGTCAGGTAGGCCGCGCCGCCCTGAAGCAGAATGTGGTTGAGGGCGACCCCCGGCAGGGAGGTCCGGATGGACGGCATACCCTGCTCCGGAAAGGCGTCCGCGTAGGTGGCACGGAAAGACTCGCCCCAGTCCACGAAGATGTAGTCGTCGCGCCAGCTCCTGTCGAGCGGACGGTTGTCGCTCGACACCAGGATGAGCCGGTCGGTGTAGAGGGTTTCGATCTTGAAGCCCGGCCTGGTTCGGGGCCGGAACGCCACCGCGATGTCGATGAGCGCATCGTCGAGCCTTCGCATGAGCGACTCCGAGTCCCCGGCTTCCACCCGGAGTGCGATCTCGGGATGGCGCTCGTTGACCCACCCGATCCACTCCGTCGCGAGCCACTCGGCGAGGACGGACTGGATCCCCAGCGCGCACTCGATGCGTTGCGGCTCCACGAGGGACAGGTACTGCCGCCCGCGCTCCCACGCGCGAACCGCGGTGTCCGCGTAGGGGGCCATGCGCCGTCCGGGGCCGGTCAGCACCGCCCCGTTCTTGAGCCGCTGAAACAGGACTTGACCGGTCTGCTCTTCCAGGGTGCGGATGCGCGCGCTCACGGTCGACTGGCTCACGTGGAGTCTCTCCGCCGAGCGGAGGAAGCTGCCGGTGCGCGCGACGTCGAGAAAGGTCTTCAGGTGCTCGATGTTCAAGGGATTCCGACCCCGATTTCACCTGACGGGATGGGAACAGGATGTTCGCACGCAATCGTCAGTATAGGTTGTATCGAGTGGCAAGATATGATCCTGAAGCGGATGAGCGGCCAGCGTGGGACAGTCCTGGGGGCTTGGCTCGGAGCGGGGGCGGGGCGCGTGCGATCTCTGCAAGAATGCCCCCGACCCCGCTCTGGAGGCGGCGCGCTCCGGAGGCGGCGCCGCCCGAGCCGACGAGGAGGAGGACGGATGGCCAAGGCCCCTGAACCGTTCCGGATCGACATCCCGGACGCGGTCCTCGTGGATCTGCGCGAGCGCCTTGCCCGCACCCGATGGCCCGATCAGATCGAGGCGTACGGCTGGCGCCAGGGGGCGGAGCTCGGAGCCGTCAAACGCCATGCCGCCTACTGGGCGGACGGCTACGACTGGCGCACGGCGGAAGCGGGGCTCAACCGGTTGCGCCAGTTCACCGTTCCGGCGGGTGGCCTTCGCATTCACTTCGTCCACGAACGCTCGCCGCACGCCGGCGCCACCCCCCTCCTCATCCAGCACGGCTGGCCGGGCTCGTTCTTCGAGTTCCACAAGATCGTCGAGATGCTGACCCGGCCGGAACGCCATGGCGGCGAACCGGAGGATGCGTTCCACGTCGTCGCTCCTTCGCTCCCGGGCTACACGTTCTCGCAGGCGCCCCGCGCCCCCGGCATGCACCCGGGGGCGATCGGCGAGCTCATGCACGAGTTGATGCACGACGTGCTCGGCTACGAGCGCTATGCGGTGCAGGGAGGGGACTGGGGCGCGCTCGTCGCATCGGCCATGGCCCTGCGCCATCGCGAATCCGTCGTCGGCCTGCACCTCAACATGCAGGGATACCGGGCGAAGACCGGCGGCGATGCACGCCCTCTCGACGAAGAAGAGAAGGCCTGGCTCGCGAAGGCGCGCGAGGTGTTCGCGGAAGACATGGCGTACTTCGCCATCCAGGGCACGCGCCCCACCTCGCTCGGGTATGGCCTCAACGACTCGCCCGCGGGCCTGCTCGGCTGGTTCCTCGAGAAGTTCACCGCCTGGACCGACTGCGGCGGCGACCTCGAGAACGCGGTCACCCGCGACGAGTTTCTGACGAACCTGACCCTCTACTGGGTGACCGGCAGCATCGCCTCCGCGGCCCGCATCTACTACGAGCACCTCCACACCGGGGGCCGCGGTACGCTCGCGCCGGGCGAGCGCGTCGAGGTCCCGACCGCAATGGCCGTCTTTCCCCGGGAGATCCTGGTCGGGCCGCGCCAGTGGGTGGAGAGGGCCTACAACGTGGTCCGCTGGACGGAAATGCCCCGGGGCGGGCACTTCGCGGCGCTCGAGCAGCCCGAGCTGCTCGCGGCCGACATCCGCGCCTTCTTCCGCGACCGGCGGCCGTAGTCGCCGTCCGCCGCATACCACTGCATTGCCAGGCGTAGCGGCAGGTACTACGGCGCGCGACCCCGCCCCGCAGTGGCGGCCGAAAGCCGGGCGGGACGGGTCGACGAGTCCCCGCATCGCACGAAACGAAGCGGCTCGCGGGCGTTACAATCGCCGTCGCGTCGGGGTTGGCAGGACTTGATCTACGCTTTCAACCGCAAGCTCCGTTGGAAGCGGCCAGGTACGTTGCCGCATTGATGTCGGGCGGTATCGAGCTGGAAGGCCTTTTCACGACCGGGGACCGTGGTCGGGTACGTCAAAGGACCATCCGGTTCAAGGAGGAATGAAACGTGGAAGTCGGTTCCGGGTTTGTCCGCAGGTTGTACCGGCCAGCCCGACGGAGCGCTGACCGGCGGGTTGGGGCTGGCCTCCTTCAGCCGTGCAGGATGACGCCGCGGGCGTTCACCCCGCGTTCGAGATCTTCGAACGCCTCCGGGGCTTCGTCGAGCGTGTAGGTGCGGGTCACCATGCCGTCGAGGTCGAGCTGCCCCCGCCGATAGAAGTCGAGGTACATCGGGAAGTCCACCTTGAAGTTGACGCTCCCGTACATGCACCCGCGGATCGTCTTGGAGGTGAGCGGCAGGATGAGCGAGTTGACCGAGAAGCGCTCTTCCGCCCGCCCCACCCCGACCAGCACCGCGGTCCCGCCGCGGCGCGCGGCCTTGATGCAGGTCTCGATGGTCGCGGGGAGCCCGATCACCTCGAACGCGTAGTCCACCCCGACCCCGCCGGTCATCCCCATGATCTCGCGCAGCGCGTGCCCTCCCGGGGTGACCGTGTCCGTCGCGCCGAACGTCCTCGCCATCTCCATCTTCTCGGCCGAGAGGTCGACCGCGATGATCTGCTTCGCGCCGGCAATCCGGCAGCCCTGGATGACGGACAGACCGACCCCGCCGCAGCCGACCACCGCCACCGTGGAGCCTGGACGCACGGCTGCCGTCTTGATGGCCGCCCCGACGCCGGTGGTGACCCCGCATCCGACGAGCGCGGCGGCCCCGAAGGGAATATCCTTCTCGATGGGGACGACGCAGACGCCGGGCACGACCGCCTGCTCGGCCATGTTGCCGAGAAAGGACATCACCCTCACGTCCTCCCCGTTGCGGTGCACCCGGGTGGTGCCGTCGAGCTGATTGCCTTCGTTGGGAGCGACCGAGCAGAGATAGGGTTCGTCGTGGACGCAGTGGAAGCACTCCCCGCATTGGGGGATGAAGGAGAGCACCACGTGGTCGCCGGGTCGGACGTGGCGCACGCCTTCGCCCACCTCCTCGACGATCCCCGCTCCTTCGTGCCCGAGCACGATCGGAAACGTGCTCGGGATGGTCCCGTTCAGAATGGAAAGGTCGGAGTGGCACACGCCGGTCGCCATCATCCGCACCCTGACCTCGCCGCTGCGCGGCGGGTCGAGGTCCACGTCGACAACGGCGAGTTCGTCGCGCTCGATAGCTACCACCGCCTTCATGTGTCTCGTCCTCCTGTTCCGGTCGGTCCTGCGGTCCGCGCCCGGGCGCGGGCCCGGGCGGCGGGGTGCTGGCGCGGGCGCCGCGGCGGGTCGGCAGCGGGGCGGGGTCGAGTCCCTCGAGGATTCACGCCGCGCTCGAAGGCTTCTCCCGAGCCGACCCGATCCCGGCGGCGGGTTCCGTACTCTCTCCGCCGCCGGCCGGGCGAGGGCTATTCCGACTCCGCGGGGGTGATCCAGCCGACGATGGCCCCCGTCTTGTCCTTCACGATCGCGATGCGGCCGATCCCCGGCACGTCGAACGGCTCGCGGCAAATCGTTCCACCGGCGGTTCCGACCCCCTGGACACGGGCCTCGACGTCGTCGACGGCGATGTAGGCGAACCAGTGGTTCGGCACTTCGTCCAGGCCCTGGCCCTTGCGTAGCTCGAAGATGCCGGCGACGGGCTCTCCGCTCGACATGCAGACCGTGTAGTCGCCCCCCTCTTTCATCGGGAACCGATCGTAGGTCCAGCCGAGGGTATGGGCATAGAACTCTCGGGCCTCTTCGAGGTTCCAGGTGTTCAGCTCGTTCCAGTGAAAGTGGCCGTGTCTCGTGTCCGGCATCTCGGTCTCTCCCGCTCGTGACCTTCGACCTCGGGGGCGGTCTGCCCTGCATCTTCGTCCAGAAGCGGATTCTGCGGATCGGGGGGGCTCTTGTCGATACGAGACGCGCGCAGGGGCAGGGGCATTTCACGCCGCGGGTCGGGTTGGCCGAAGGCGTAACCCGGCATGTACAGAGGCGTCAGGGCGGATTGCGCGATGCCGAATCCCGCCTGCCAAGGACCTGCCCGGGGCTTGAACCGCAGGGTGAAATGGCCCCGTGCTCAGGAGTCGCACGCCGGGGGTCGATCGGCCGTGAGCGTGCAGCGCCGGTGCGCATCCGCGAGCAGGGTGTACCGGGATCGGATCCGGGCCGCGAGGGAAGCCGGCCAGCGGCCGCTCTCCAGGTGGTCGAGGAAGCGGTCGAGGACCATGGCGAAGTGCGCCTCGTGGGGGGTGCGGAGCGCGTCCGGAATGACGATCTCGTGTCCGAGGGGAGACGGTCGGCGCGAGAGGCCGGGGAGCGCCCGACCCCACCCCGCGAGCGCCTCGTCGAGCCGAGCGTCGAAGTGCCGGCCGGCCCGGGTCGGAGCAACAGTCGGAGCAACATGCAGCTCGGCCCGGAACGCGGTCTCGGGTCCTCGGCGGGCGACGATGGTGGCTTCCGTCCCGCGAAGGGTCGTGCGGTGGATATCCCCGCCACCGTCCGGCTCCCGTTGCCCCCACTCGGCGCGCTGGCGCACCGCGACGCCGCGAAGCCGGTATCGGATCTCCCCGTTGCACGCCAGGGCGAGCACCCCGCCCGTCACTTGCTCCCGGAGTGCATCGGGAAACTCGTCCCTTCCCGTGCTGGCGCGAAAGAGCTCGAGGGGCACCGGCGTGCTCCACCGATCCGCGCCCGTCAGCTCGAAGTCCCGCCGGTAGTCGAACCCCGCATCGTCGCCGGCGAGCCACTGCGCCTGGTCGGTCAT
Organism: Gammaproteobacteria bacterium; assembly: GCA_965214795.1. Taxonomy (GTDB): domain Bacteria; phylum Pseudomonadota; class Gammaproteobacteria; order HK1; family HK1; genus JAJDXW01. The sequence goes on from OZ243976.1 coordinate 1,914,588, forward strand.
GTGGGACTGGAGGTCCACGAGTCCGTCGCCCTGGACGCGGGTGTCGTAGTACCAGGCCGGGCGCCGGAGAGGCGCGCCATTGACCACCTTGAGCAGATGGTGCACCGACCGGATGTCGACCGCGGGCGCGTCCGAGCCTGAATCGAACTCACCGAACAGCTCCGGCGAAGCCGCGGCCTGGCTGGTCAGTCCGGCGAGCACCTCGTGGCGGAAGGTCATCAGGTCCATCGCGAGCGGCCAGCCGGCCGTCGCCCGCTCGAGGTCGGGGAGGGCCGCCTCGTCGGTCAGCCACGGCTTGTCCGCGAGCACGTGGAATCCCGCCGCGTGCAGCCTCGCGATCGCGCCGAGCTTGGGCTGGTTGCGGCCGGCGAGAATGACGACCGCTCCGCGCCGCTCCTCGACGAGCATCCGTTCGGGGTCGGCGGATTCGTGGACCAGCAGGTCCCAGCGCGTCGGATCGGCGGCGCGGGCGTTGAACGAGCGGACCAGGGCGATGAACGCGTCGCGCTCCGGGCCGGAGGTTGCATAGAGGTGAACGGAGCGGCCCACGCGGGGGTTCCGCACCCGCAGGGTGAGGGCGGCGTGAAAGTGACCGGGTTCGAGGAAGAGCAGCGTGTGCATGGCTCGCCGGCCCGTGCCGGCGCGTGGACTGAACGGTCTCCCGGTTCGGACGCCCACCCCGCCCCGCCGCGCTCCGCTGCCGCGGCGCGCCCACCGGCCGCCCCCAGGGCGTTGCGGGCAGGAACCGGTCGGGGCGCGCGTCCCCTGAACCTTGCAACATGCTACCGTGGATCCCGGCCTGTTCGTGGCCCGGGAATGTGAAGGGATCAAGGCCGATTCGTCGATTCAAAGGAAGAAAACGAATTCAGAGAGTTGCGTCCATCGACGAACTGCTGACCCGAAGTCGGCGGCGACCGGAGAACCAAGCGTCGAAGCAGGACGATACGCTCACCGGTGGCCATCAAGGAAGGTCGAGAACGGATTTGCCTTGGTGAAGGGATGTTCACCAGGGATCGTTCTTTGTTCGGCGACGGGTAAACCGGGCCTGTTCAAGCAGGTCACGCGGGAACGCATTTCATCGTCTGCGTGTCGGTTCGGGCCTCCTGTCGCTGCCCTCGGATCGCGCGGGCGACCGAATCCGCGCCCGCGGCCGGCACTCGCTCACGACAAAAATGGTCCTCGGATGTTCACGGCGGACATCGCCGGTCCGACGTGCCATGATCCGGTTCCACTGATCGGGGCGGCGTGGATCGGGTGCGGGGCGACGGAGCCGAAGAGCGCGATGGACGATGGCTGGTTCGATGACTTCGCGGTGGGGAGGGTCTTTCGCACCCCCGGCAAGACCCTGAGCGAGGCCGAGATCCTCCAATGGGCGTTCGCGTACGACCCCCAGCCGTTCCACATGGACAAGGCTGCGGCCGAACGCTCGCCTTACGGCGGGCTCATCGCGAGCGGATGGCAGTTGGGAACGATCGCCTTTCGCCTCTTCACCGCCCTTCGCCCCTTCGCGCCGGAGTCGAGCCTCGGCTCTCCGGGGGTGGACGAGATACGATGGCGGGCCCCGGTCCGGCCGGGTGATACGGTACGCGTCGTGGTGAAGGTCGTGAACCGGAGGATGTCGAGGTCGGACCCGGATCGCGGCATCGTCGAGATGGAGTGGGAAATGCTGAATCAGCGGGAGGAGGTGGTCCTCTCCATGCGCGGCCCGGTCTTCGTCCGGCCCCGGCCGCGGCCCGCTGACGGCGGGCGGGACGGGGTCTCCGGCCCGGGCTGAGCTGGGCTGAGCTGGGCTGAGCTGGACTGAGCCGGCCGGGATCGGGCCCGGAACCCGGCCCGGGGGACTGCGGCCAAGCCTCCCGGAAGGTGAGAAAAATCCGACAGGAGACAGGAGAAAGAGATGGCAGCGAAGACGGTGCGGCTCACGATGTCCCAGGCCCTCGTTCGCTACCTGTGCAACCAGTGGGTGAAGACCGAGGCCGGCCGTGAACGGCTGTTTCCGGGCGTGTTCGGGATCTTCGGCCACGGGAACGTGACCTGCCTCGCCGAGGCCCTTCAGTCGGTGCGGGACGAGCTTCCGACCTGGCGCGGGCAGAACGAGCAGTCGATGGCGCTGGCCGCGCTCGGCTTCGCCCGCGCCCGCCGGCGCCGGCAGATCATGGTCGCGACCTCATCCATCGGGCCGGGCGCCACCAACATGGTGACCGCCGCCGCCACCGGCCACTCGAACCGCCTCCCGATCCTCATCCTGTCCGGAGACGTCTTCGCGAACCGCCGGCCCGATCCGGTGCTCCAGCAGGTGGAGCACTTCCACTCCCCCGGCACGTCGGTGAACGACGCGTTTCGCGCGGTCTCCCGCTACTGGGACCGCATCACCCACCCCGAGCAGATCGTCTCCTCGCTGCCCCAGGCGACCGCGGTCATGCTCGACCCGGCCGACTGCGGCCCGGCGTTCGTCGGCCTCTGCCAGGATACCCAGGAGGTCGCGTTCGATTACCCCGAGGCATTCTTCGAGCCGGCCGTCCACGTCATCCCGCGCCCGCGTCCGGACCGGGACCAGGTGGCGGCCGCCGCCGCGCTCCTCGCGGGGGCCCGGCGCCCCCTCATCATCGCCGGCGGCGGGGTGCGCTATTCGCTCGCGGAGGCGGAGGTCGCGGCCTTCGCCGCCGCCCGCGGGATCCCCGTGGCGGAGACCGTGGCGGGCCGGGGGATGCTGGTCCACGACGATCCGATGAACGTGGGTCCGGTCGGGGTCATCGGCTCGGCGTCGGCCAACGCGCTCGCTGCGAATGCGGACGTGGTCCTCGCGATCGGGACGCGCCTGCAGGACTTCACCACCGGGTCGTGGAGCGCGTTCTCCCCCGACGCCCGGTTCGTCGCCGTCAACGCCGCCCGCTTCGACGCCGTCAAGCACCGGTCGGCGCCGGTGGTGGGGGATGCGCGCGAGGGGATCGCGGAGCTCGACGCGGCCCTCGGCGAATGGTCGGCCGACCCGGACTGGACGGCGCGCGCGAAGCGCGAGTACGCGCAGTGGAACCGCACCGTCGACGCCGCCACCCGGCCGGGCAACGCTCCGGTTCCGAGCTACGCCCAGGTCATCGGAGCGGTCAACCGGGCCGCGGGCGAGCGCGACCTCGTGCTGACCGCCGCCGGGGGGCTTCCCGGCGAGCTCATGAAGAACTGGCGGGTCAAGTCCCCCGGCACCTTCGACCTCGAGTTCGGATACTCCTGCATGGGCTACGAGATCGCGGGCGCCTGGGGGGCGGCGATGGCCGATCCGGGCCGGGCGGTGTACGCCCTCGTCGGGGACGGCTCCTACCTCATGATGAACTCGGACATCTACTCCTCCGTCCTCACCGGGCACAAGGTGATCGTCGTCGTCTGCGACAACGGAGGCTTCGCGGTCATCGACCGGCTCCAGAACTTCAAGGGCGGGGATTCGTTCAACAACTTCATCCGCGACTGCCGCCTCGCCGGCGAGCCGTTCGCGGTCGATTTCGCGTCCCACGCGCGGGCGATGGGCGCGGAGGCGCGCCGGGTGCAGAGCATCGCGGACCTCGAAGACGCCCTCGAGTGGGCGCGGGGAACGGACCGCACCACCGTCATCGTCCTCGAGACGGACGGGACGGTGTGGACCCCGGGCGACGCCTGGTGGGACCTCGGGGTGCCCGAGGTAAGCGACCGCGAGGCGGTCCGCGACGCGCGGGCGGAGCACGAGGCGGGGCGGGTCCGCCAGCGGATCGGAGTGTAGGACCGTGAAACAGGCACGGCTGGGCGTGGCCCCCATCGCGTGGTCGAACGACGACCTCCCCGAGCTCGGCGGCGGCACGCCGCTCGATACCTGCCTCGCGGAAATGGTGCAGGCGGGCTATTCCGGCACCGAGACCGGCGGCAAGTTCCCGGGGACGGCGGCGGAGCTGGGGCCGATCCTCGAGCGGCACGGCCTCGCGCTCGTCTCGGGCTGGTATTCGGGGGAGCTGCTCCACCACTCGGTCGAAGAGGAAAAGCGCAGGGCGGAGGGTCAGGTCGAGCTGTTCCGCGAGCTCGGCGCCTTCGCATTCGTGTACGGCGAGACCGCGCGCTCCATCCAGGGCCGCCGCGAGGTGCCCCTCGCCCGGCGTCCGTCCCTGACCGACGCGGAGATGAGGGACTACGGCCGGCGCGTGGACGAGTTCGCGGCGTGGGTCAACGAGACCTGCGGCGCGCCCTTTGCCTACCACCACCACATGGGCGCCGTCGTCCAGTTCGAAGACGAGGTCGAACGCTTCCTCGCGTGCACCGCGGACGGCACGGGCCTGCTGTTCGATACCGGACACCTCCGGTTCGCGGGCGGGGACCCGGTCGCGGCGATCGCCCGCTGGGGCTCGCGCATTCGCCACGTCCACTGCAAGGACGTGCGGGCCGATGTGCTCGCGAGTGTCGACCGGGAACGGGACTCGTTTCTCGACGCGGTGCTGGCCGGCGTCTTCACCGTCCCCGGGGACGGGATGATCGACTTCGGCGCGGTCGCCCGCGAGCTGATGGCCATCGGCTACGAGGGGTGGTTCCTCGTCGAGGCGGAGCAGGACCCGGCCCGGGCGAACCCCCTCGAGTACTCCGCGAAGGGCCGCACGGCGCTCGCCGAGGCGGTCACCGCCGCCGGCTACGAGGTCGTCGCCTGATCGCCTGATTGGGCGATGCTCGCCCCGGGGCGGCCGAACGGACCGCGCTCTCGCCCACGCCGAGGGCGGCGGCCGGGATCCCGGGTCCGCGGCCGGTCGCCTGCCCGTCCGGCCGCCGGCCGGCAGGGCGGCGGTGGTCCGAAGTCCCCGCCAAGTGACACGAAAGTTCGCAATATCTTGCGAAATCCGAAGAAAATTCGCAGTGGAGAGTAAAAATAGTACCGGAAATTGGCTGAATCCTATTGGACGGCCGTGCCCGCCCTCAATAGCTTTCGGGGTCCGCAAGCACGGACCCCCCAGGAGGCAAGACATGAAGATGCTGCATGCGACGTTCGCCGGGGCCGCGGTAGCGCTCTTCGGCGCGGTTGCCGTGGCGGGCGAGATCACCATCGCGACCGTCAACAACGGCCACATGATCGAAATGCAGAAGCTGACCGGCCACTTCGAGGAGGCCAACCCCGGCATCACGGTCAATTGGGTCACGCTCGAGGAAGGGACGCTGCGCCAGCGCGTCACCACCGACATCACCACCAAGGGCGGCCAGTTCGACGTCATGACGATCGGCATGTACGAGGCACCGATCTGGGGCGCTCGGGGCTGGCTCGAAGAGCTGGATTTCGGCGCGGACTACGACGTCGACGACCTCCTGCCCGCGATGCGCGGCGGACTGTCGGCGAACGGCAAGCTCTACGCGGCCCCGTTCTATGGCGAGAGCTCGATGATCATGTACCGCAAGGATCTGGTCGAAGCGGCGGGCATGACCATGCCCGACAATCCGACCTGGGGCCACGTCGCCGACGTGGCGGCCGCCATCCACGACGGCGATGCCGGGGTCTACGGCATCTGTCTTCGCGGCAAGCCCGGGTGGGGCGACAACGTGGCGTTCCTGACCACGATGGCCAACTCCTTCGGGGCGCGCTGGTTCGACGAGGGCTGGAAGCCGCAGCTCGACAGCCCGGCCTGGAACCACGCTGTGAGCTTCTACGTGGATCTCCTCGGCAGCTATGGCCCTCCGGGGTCGAGCGCGAACAGCTTCAACGAGATCCTGGCGCTGTTCAACGAAGGAAAGTGCGGAATGTGGATCGACGCGACCATCGCCGCCTCGTTCATCTCCGATCCGAGGCAGTCGAAGGTCGCGGACCAGGTCGCCTTCGCCCAGTCGCCGGTCGCCGTGACCCGCCGCGGCGCCAACTGGCTGTGGGCATGGGCCCTCGCGGTGCCCGCCGGCACCAAGCAGGCGGATGACGCCAGGAAGTTCGTCGAATGGGCGACGTCGAAAGCCTATATCGAGCTGGTCGCCGACACCAACGGATGGGGTTCGGTCCCCACCGGCACGCGCCAGAGCACGTATGACAACCCGGACTTCCGGTCGGCCGCGGTGTTTGCCGACGCGGAGCTGGCCGCGATTCTCTCCGCCGATCCGTCGAACAGCACCCAGGACCCGACCCCGTACACCGGGGTGCAGTTCGCGGCGATTCCGGAGTTTCAGGCGATCGGAATCGCGGTGGGCCAGCAGATGAGCGCGGCGCTGGCCGGCAACGTGTCGGTCGAAGAAGCCCTGGCCGCGTCCCAGACCGCCGCGGACCGCGAGATGAGGAAGGCCGGGTACTACTGATCCGGGCCCGTTCCGACCCTCGCGCGAGGGTGTTGACGGCTTCGAGGACGGGCGGTCCGCTGCCGCCCGTCCTCTCTTCGTCGGGTCGGAGAATCGCTGATGGGCGGCCGATACGCAAAGGCCCTGCAAGCGCCCGGCATCCTTGCCCTGTTCCTGTGGATGGTCGTTCCACTCTCCATGACCATCTACTTCTCGACGATCCGATACAACCTCCTCTACCCGGAACGCACCGGCTTCGTCGGCGCCTCCAACTACGAGTTCTTCCTGACCGATCCGGCCTTCGGGCCCGCGGTCGCCAATACGCTGCTCCTGGTCGGGTCGGTCCTCGCCATCACCGTCATCCTCGGGCTGGCGCTGGCCCTGCTCGTCGACCATCGGTTCCCGGGGCGCGGCATCGTGCGGATCATGCTGATCTCGCCGTTCTTCATCATGCCGACGGTGAACGCCCTGCTCTGGAAGAACATGTTCATGAATCCGGTCTACGGGCTGTTCGCGGTCGTATTCGGCGCCGTCGGGCTCGAGCCCGTGGACTGGCTCGCCGAATTCCCGCTCGGCTCGATCATCCTGATGATCAGTTGGCAGTGGACGCCGTTCGCGTTCCTGATCTTCGTGACCTCGTTGCAGTCGCAGGAGCGAGAGCAGCTCGAGGCGGCCGAGATCGACGGCGCGAACGGGTGGCAGAAATGCGTCTACGTGACGCTCCCCCACCTCGGCCGGTCGATCGCGGTCGTCATCATGATCCAGACCATCTTCCATCTCTCGGTCTTTGCCGAGATCTTCGTCACGACCGGCGGCGGGCCGGGTTTCGACAGCACGAATCTGGCCTTCCTCATCTTCTCCCAGGCGCTTCTGCAGTTCGACGCCGGCGTCGCCTCGGCCGGCGGCGTGCTGGCGATCATCCTTGCCAACATCGTGGCGATCTTCCTGATCCGTCTCGTCGGCAAGAGCCTGATGGTCCGGTGATCCCGGTGGGCGCGGCGCGGCGGAACCTGAAATCGCGGCTCCGGACCGGGGCCGCCTGGGGGGCTGGCCTCGTCATGTTCTTTCCGATCCTCTGGATGCTGCTGACCAGCTTCAAGACCGAGTTGCAGGCCATCGCGGTGCCGCCCCTGGTCGTCTTCGAGCCCACGCTCGACAACTTCGCCCTGGTGCAGGAACGAAGCGACTACTTCAGCTATGCCGCCAACTCGGTGATCACCGCGTTCGGCGGCACCCTGATCGCCATCGCGCTCGCGGTCCCCGCCGCGTATGCCATGGCCTTTCACGGGGGCCGGTTCACGAGGGACATCCTGCTGTGGATGCTGTCGACGAAGATGTTGCCCGCGGTCGGCGTGCTGATGCCCATCTACTTCATCGCCCAGAAGGCCGGCTTGCTGGATACCCGCACGGTGCTGGCGCTCGTGTTCGCGATGATCAACCTTCCGATCATCGTCTGGATGCTGTTCAGCTACTTCCGTGAGATCCCCCCGGCAGTCCTGGAGGCGGCCCGCATCGACGGCGCCAGCGTGTTCCGGGAGTTCGCGCACGTGCTGCTGCCGCTCACCTGGGGGGGCATCGTTTCAACCGCGCTGCTCAGCATCGTCCTGTGCTGGAACGAGGCGTTCTGGTCGATCCATCTGACCGCCTCGGACGCCGGAACCCTGACCGCCCTGGTCGCCTCCTATTCGAGTCCCGAGGGCTTGTTCTGGGCGAAGCTCTCCGCGGTGTCGACCCTTTCCTGTGCGCCGATCGTGGTCTTCGGCTGGTTCTGCCAGAGACAGCTCGTCCAGGGCCTGACCTTCGGAGCGGTCAAGTGACCGCACCATCCACGGAGCCGGCGGCAAGCGAGGCGCTCGGCGAGCCCGCCGCGGCCGACCCGACGGGTCGAACGGGAGAGCCGGGGGGCCCGGCCCGTGCGGGGCTCCTGCCCGCCGCCGATCGGCCCCGGCACGTCATCGGCCGTACCATCGGCGTCGACCGGCGGGACGTCCTCCGCCAGGACGGAGCAAGGATGTCGATCATCGTTCCGGAAATCGAGATCGTCGACCGCTCCTCGGGCAGCATCCGGTACCTGGAACACGGTTGGCCGACGGAGCTGTGCCGGTGGCACGCGCACGACGAATACGAGCTGCACCTCCTCGTCGAGACCCGGGGCAAGGCGTTCGTCGGAGACCACATCGGCGTGTTCGAGCCCGGCAGCCTGTACCTGACCGGACCCCTGGTGCCGCACAACTGGGTGACGGATGCGGAGTCGTGGGAGCCGGTGGGCACGCGGGACATGCTGGTGCAGTTCGACGACGCGGGGCTGTCGATGGCCGAGTCCGCCTATCCGGAGTTCAGCGAGTTGAAGCCGATTCTCGAGCAGTCCGCGAGTGGCCTCGAGTTCATCGGGTTCGATCTCGACGAGGCCGTGCAACGATTCGGCGAGATGCGCGAGAGCTCCGGCCTCAAACGGGTGATCCTCTGCCTCGATTTTCTGGTGCGGCTCAGCCGGTGGGATCAGGTCCTTCCCCTGTCCGCCGCCCGCGTCACCAATCGAAGCTCCCTGAAGAACCATTCGAAGATCGTTGCCGTCATCGAGCACGTCGTGGCCAATTTCCGCGAGGAGCTGACCCTCGCCGATTCCGCCGAAATGGCCTGCATGAGTCCGAGCGCGTTCTCGCGTCACTTTCGCACCACGACCGGAAACCGTTTCACCGACTTCATCAACCGGGTCCGGATCGGACAGGCGTGCGTCAAGCTCTACGAGACCGACGACCGGATCTCCTCGATCTGCTTCAACGTCGGGTTCCGGAACCTGGCCAACTTCAACCGGCAGTTCTCGAGAATCAAGGGGATGACTCCGCGCGCGTACCGCAGCGAGGCACGCCGGGGCCTTGCCCGCTGACGGATCGCGGGCGGAAGACGAATGACGTACCCCGAGGGAGCCTCGGCCCTGCTGCGCACCACTTATGACCGGGACTCGACCCGGATCGGGGTCGTCCACGTCGGGGTGGGTGCCTTTCACCGCGCTCATCAGGCGGTGTACTTCGACGAAATGATGGAGCGCACGGGCGATTTGCGCTGGGCCGTCGCCGGCGTCAATCTTCGCCCGGCCAATTCCGGGGAACTCGCACGGCTGCGGCGCGCGGGCGGCGCGTACGTGGTCAAGTCCTACGATCCGGACGGCGGCTCGGAGTTCCGCATGGTGCGTGCGCACAAGGCGTTCTTCGACTGGACGCAGGCCCCGGGGGGGGCGGAGGACCTCCTCGCCGCGGACGGCGTTCGGGTGCTCTCGATCACGGTCACCGAAAGCGGCTACTGCCTGGGCGAAGACGGCGCGATCGATCTCGACCACCCCGAAATCCGGGCCGAGCTGCGGGGCGCGGGGAAGAGCTCGGTCTACGCCTATCTCCGGGCCGCGCTCCGGAAGCGTCGTGCGGCGGGAGGGCGGCCCCTGACGGTTCTTTGCTGCGACAACCTGCGTGAGAACGGCACGATGCTGCGGCACAATCTCGAGCGCTACCTGGCCGCCGCCGGCGAGCCGGGGCTGGCGTCCTGGACTGCGGGCCGCGTGTCGTTTCCGTGCTCGATGGTCGATCGGATCACCCCCCGCCCGGAAGCGCGCCACGCGCAAGAGGTGGCCGAGAGATTCGGCATCCGCGACGACTTCACGATCCACTGCGAGCGTTTCATGCAGTGGGTGATCGACGATCGGTTCATCGGAGGACGCCCCGACCTCGATGCCGCCGGGGCCGAGCTCGTCGAAGACGTCCATCCCTACGAGGAGGCCAAGATACGGATCCTGAACGGCGCACATCTCGCGCTCGCCTACCTCGCCGCATTGCGGGGGTTCGAGACCTATGACGCGGCGCTCCGGGATCCGTCACTCGATGCCTTCTTCGACGCGCTGACTACCACGGAGGTTCTTCCTTCCCTCCCCGGCGCCACCCCGGTCGATCTCCCGGCCTATCGCGACTCGGTGAAGCGGCGCTTCCTGAACCGGTCCATCGCCGACCGGATCACCCGCATCGCCATGGACGGGGTCAGCAAGTTCCCGGTATTCCTGCTCCCCACGATCCGGGCGTGCTTCGCGCGAAGCGTCGTACCCCACGCGGCATTGACCTCGGTCGCAAGCTGGTACGTCTTTCTGCGCCGCCTCGTGGCGGGGCGCATCGAATTCGACTACGTCGATCCGAAGCTGCCGATGATTCGCCCGTTGCTGGCCGCCGGCCGCGAGGAAGAGTTCGCGCGTCTGACCGCGTTGTGGGGAGACACGGCGCGCCGTCACCCGGAATTCGTGCGCGAGCTCTGCGCGCGAATCGCGGAGCTCGAAGTGAAGTATCCTGGAAGCTGACCGTCGCCAGTGGAATCGAGTTCGGAAGCTCCCCGGCCCGCGGCACCGGTGAAGCTCCGGTCGCCGCTCCGGGGGCGGTTCGGCCGCGGCACCCGGAACCGGGCCGAGAACCGGATGCTCCGCAGCCGGGTGATGAACGCCGGGCCGGGCGCTCTCTTCGACGCCGGCGCCACTCGAGCTCGCGCCCCGCACCCGGGCGCGGGGCGCGCGAACGTCGGGTCGTTTCCGGGAGGCGGCGGGGAGACGGAGGAGCGGCGGTTCCATTTCCCGCCGTGCGGCGGTTCCGGGTCGAATCGAGGGAGAGCCGGGCGATGGAAGTTTCGGTAGCGGGAGGCGAAGTGCGCCGGGTGATCGAGCGCCTCCCCGATCTCGTCAACGCGGACGCAGGGCTCTCGTTCCGCTGTCGCGCGATGCGTCTCGACTTCGTGCTCGCGAGCGGGAGCGACCGCTTCTACGTGCGGATGCGGGAGGGGCGGATGGAGCCGGTCGCCCGCGGCTCGCAGATCCTTCGGTCGGCGGTGCTCGCCTTCGTCGCGGAGCCGGGGACGTGGCTTGCCCACTGGCAGCCGGTGCCGGGCCCCGCCGAGTACGACCTCTTCGCCCTGGTCAAGGATGAGCGGATGGCCATCGAGGGGGACATGCGGGTGCTCATGCGCCACCTGCAGAACCTCAAGGACATCCTGGCCGCGCCGCGTGCCGTGTACGAGGAGGCTCGGGCCAGGTCCGGAGCCACAGCCGCAGCCGCTTCCGCTTCCGCCCCCGCCGTCGCCGCCCGCATCGAGCCGATCACCGGCCGCTACGTGCACCTCGAGATCGGCGACCGACCCCACCGCGTGTATTTCGAAGAGGCGGGGAGCGGGATACCCCTTGTCTGCCTGCATACCGCGGGCGCGGACGGCCGCCAGTACCGCCACCTGATGACCGATGAAGCGGTTACCGCGAGCTACCGCGTTCTCGCCTTCGACATGCCTTGGCACGGCAAGTCCTTCCCGCCGGTCGGCTGGCGCGGCGAGGAGTACCGGCTCACGTCCGAGGTCTACGCGGAGATGGTCGTCGCATTCTGCGAGGGGCTGGCCCTGGAGGGGCCGGTGGTGATGGGCTGCTCGATCGGCGGGCGCATGGCCCTCTATCTCGCCATCCACCATCCCGACCGCTTCCGGGCCATCATCGGGCTGGAGGCGGCCGACTTCCAGCCCCGCGGCTGGTACGACCTCGACTGGCTGCACCAGCCGGACATCCACGGGGGAGAGGCGGGCGCCGCGATCGTCTCGGGGCTCGTCGGCCCGCGGAGCCCCGACGAGTATCGCTGGGAGACGCTGTGGCAGTACATGCAGGGCGGGCCGGGGGTGTTCCGCGGCGACCTCTGGTTCTACCGCGTCGAAGGGGACCTCCGCGAGGAAACCCGCCGCATCGACGTCCGCCGGTGTCCGCTCTACCTGCTCACCGGGGAGTACGATTTCTCCTGCACCCCGGAGGACAGCCGGCGGACCGCGGCCGCGATCGAGGGCGCGGAAGTGACGGTCATGGAGGGCCTCGGCCACTTCCCGATGAGCGAGGACCCGGAGCGGTTCCGCAGCTACCTCCTGCCCGTGCTGGACGAGATCACCGGCCGCGGCGGCCCCGACCCGGGCTGATCCCGTCCCGCCGCTGCCGCCGCGACCGCCGTAATCTCGCCGCGGATCGGATTGGCGAAGCGCAATCCGACCCGCCCGCCCCTCGACCGCCGCAAACGTCGAATTGCGCTGCGCCGAGCCGGCCGGCGGTCCGGCCGGCGCGGACGGGTCTTCGTGGCCCGTGACGATGCACGGCCCGAGGATCCGCTCTGATCGAGGGATGGCGTGATGGCCTCCGCCGGCCCACCCGCGGGCGGAGCCGCCCTCTCGCGTTCCGGTCCTTGGGCGCCGCTCGTCGCGACCCTCGCGTTGCAGACCCTCGCCACCATGGCCGCCTACTCCATGCCGGCCGCGGCCCCGGAAGTCGGGCGCGGTCTCGGCGTCGAGCCCGCCCTCGTGGGGGTGTTCATCTCCTTCGTCTACGGGGTCGGGATGGTCTCGGCGCTGCTCTCGCCCTCGGCCATCCGGCGCTTCGGCGCGGCCCGCACCGGCCAGTTCGTCATGCTGGCGACGGCCGGCATGCTGTGCGCGGCGGCGAGCGGCCGCCTCGCCCTCGTCGCCGCAAGCGCCGCCATCCTCGGCCTCGGCTACGGGGCGACGGCGCCCGTGGCGACCCACCTCATCGTGCCCCGCACCCGGCCCGGGCAGCTCAACCTCATCCTCTCCATCCGCCAGATCGGGGTGCCGCTCGGCGGTGCCCTGGCCGGGCTCCTCGTGCCTCCGATGGTGCTCGCCTTCGGCTGGCGGACCGCGCTGCTCATCCAGTTGGTCCCGGCGCTCGCCCTTCTCGTCGCCATGCAAGCGCCGCGCGCCCGGTGGGATGCGGACCGCGCGCCGTCGGCGCGGCTGCGTCTCCGGGGGGCCCTCGTGCCGTTGCGGCTGCTCCGGACCGACCGGGCGGTGCGCAACCTCACGTTCGCGACCTTCCTCTACGCCGGCATCCAGCTCTGCTTCATCGCGTTTCTGGTCGTTCACCTCACCTCGGGGGGTGTCGCGGACCTCGTGCGCGCCGGGCAGGCGCTCGCCGTCTTCCAGGTGAGCGGAGTGGTCAGCCGCCCGATCTGGGGCGTGATCGCGGATCGCTGGACGGGCGCCCGCGTGCTCCTCGTTCTGCACGGCGTGGTGATGGCCGCGGCGGCCGTCGCGGCCGGCCGGTTCTCGCCGGACTGGTCGTTCCCGGCCGTCCTCCTCGTCTGCGCGGTGGCCGGCGCCACCGCAAGCGGGTTCACCGGGATCGCCTACGGCGAGTTCGCGCGCATCGGCGGTGAGCGTCGCACCGAGGCGACCGCTCTCGGTTCGGCCGCGATGTTCCTCGGGGTGATGGTGCTGCCGTCGCTCTTCGGCATCGTCATCGCGGCGGGCGGGGGATACCCCCTCGCCTACGCGGGCGCGGCGGCCCTGGCGGTCGCGGGCGCCGTGGCGGCCGCAGCAGGAAGTCGGTGATTTTTCGGGCTGGTTGCGCCTCGCCTGCCCCCCGTGCTCGCCGGTAGACGGGATCGGCGGGCGGGGGCAGGGTCTCGTATCACATTCCCCACACGGTAATCGTCCGCCCGTTCAGCGACTCCTCGCCCCGGAAGAGCTTCTCGTCCCACGGCTTTCCTTCGCTCCGGTCGAAGATGACGAGATGTCCCGCCCGGCTCCCGCAGCGGTCCATGTAGCCCGCCGTCTGCTCCAGGCCCTCGCGGACCGTCCGCTCCAGACTCTTGTGCAGGATCTTGCACTCGATCACGAACCTGCCCGCCGCGGAGTCCGGTTCCGCCAAGCCTCCTTGCGGCCAGACGATGAGCAGGTCGGTACGTCCCCTTCCCAGGCCGTACTCCCGTTCGATGCGACCGCCGCTATTCACCATCCGCTGCAGGAACGCTTGCAAGACGAGCTGCGGGCCGGCCTCCGCGTAGTCGAAGCGCCCCAGCCAGTGCTCCGAGTGCTCGCGGAAGAAAGCCTGGAAGGCGGCAAGGAGCTTGTCGACGTCGAGGCCGCCCTCGGCATCGACGTACCAGGCGGGGTCCTGGACCAGCCCCGCCTGGGGGGCATAGGTGAGTTCGCGCGGGATGACTTCGGCATAGATGGGATTGGCGATGCGTGGCGGGGGGTCACGGGCGATGAGGCCGAGGTCGCGCACATACTCGAGGTCGTGGGCGGAGAATTCGGTCTCGTCTCCGCCGCTCAGCAACGGCTCGACCACGCGCCGCACCCGGTCTTCCCGGAGCTTGTCGGCAAGCTGGTCGAGATGGGTCTGCCGGCTCACGATGAGATGCTCCTGGGCGTCGAGAACGTCGTCGCGGCCAATGGTGCGGGTGCGGTCCCGGCCGGCTTCGGTGTCGAAGCAGACCCGACGGCAGAGGGCGTTCACCAACCACGGCTGGCCCCGGGTCCGCCTCCACACCGTATCGATCGCCTCCGGGGCGAACGCTTGCCCGGTCTCCGCGGTGTGCTGGGCGAGCAGGGCGCCCACTTCGGCCTCGGTGAAATCCCCGAGGCGCAGCGATTCGGCCCGGACGTTGAACGCGCTGCCGCCGGCGATCGCCGCTCCCTCCGAACTCGAACGGATGCGGTAGTCCCGGACGTCGCGCACGCCGCATAGCACGACGCTCTGCGGGAAGCCCCCGGGACGCAGGTCATAGCCGGCTCGAAGCTGCCGGAGCACCGAGATCAGGGTGTCGCCGATCAGGGCGTCGATCTCGTCGATGAGCAGCACCAGGGGCTTCGAATCGGCCATGCACCAGCGGGTCAACGTCTCGCCGAGGGCGGTGTCGGGACCGGACTCCGCCAGGACCTCGGGCCAGATCCCGCCCGGAAACCCGTCGCCCAGCAAGCGCGCCCGGGATGCCAGCGTGCTCAGAATCGCGCGCATGCCTCGCTCCACATCCTCGCGCGCGGTCTGGGCGGCCTCGACGTTCGCGTACACGCAGTGGAAATCGCCCGCGACGGCGCCGCCGTTCAGCAGGTCTTGCAGCGCCAGCAGGGTGGAGGTCTTGCCCGTCTGCCGGGGGGCGTGCAGTACGAAGTACCGCTTGCTGCGGATCAGCTCCAGGATTTCGCCGAGGTCAACCCGGGAAAGCGGCGGGATGCGGTAATGGTCCGCCGCGACGACGGGGCCTTCGGTGTTGAATGTACGCATGGCGGGCAGTATGGGGCATCGGCGGTTGAATTGTCCCCGCCAGGTCCCGCCCCATCAGGGCCATCCCGAAGTCGAAGATATCCCACTGATTCGCCTTGCTTTCCAGTGCAGTTTGAATCAACTCTTCCTGTATTTGAAATCAATTGGCCATGACAGAGAACAGGATGGTTCCGCTTGTCCCGTGCAGCTCGCTGTCCGCGTCCCGCTCGAACCGATCCCGACATCGCTCACGGGCTGGTTCACCCCCGCGCGTTCAGGCTCATCTCCGTATGGGATTGGACTCGCCGTCCGGCCTGAACGCCCGGCACGGCCTTCGGGCGAGGCCCGCCGCACCGCCTGGCAATCTCTCCTGCATCCCTGCCTGTTCCTTGCAGTACCGCGCTACGTCGGCGTGGGTCGCGAACCACACCCCGGCGTGGGAGCGGATGTGGCGGAGCAGCTCGTCGAGCACCTGGATGCGGGATCGGTGGCCGACGATGTGCGGGTGCATCGTGAGGAGGAACAGCCCCTCCTCGGTGTAGGCACCGTCGAACTCGCGGCGGAAGACGTCGAGCACGCCGGAGGGCGGGGTATAGGGCCGAAGGGCCGAGAAGCGGTCCATCATCCAGTACGGCGCGTCGTCGCGGATCCACTCCACGGGAAGCTCCACCACCCCCGTCGGCTCATTGTCCTCGAGCAACTCGTAGGGTTCGTCGTCGGCCATGAGGGAGGAGTCGTAAAGAAGCCCCATCTCCCGGGTGATGGCGAGGGTGTGCTCGGAGAAGTCCCACGACGGGGTGCGGATGCCGACCGGCCGCTGGCCGGAGATCTCCTCGAGCTTGTCGGCGGCCCGCATCTGAAGGTCGCGCTCGTTCTCCGGCGGAAGCGCCGAGTTCAACTCGTGGATCCAGGAGTGGATGCCGATCTCGTGGCCGCCCGCGACGACCGCCCGCTGCTCCTCCGGGTACAGCATCGCGGTCACCGCCGGGACGAAGAACGTCGCCGGCGCGCCGTGCTTCTCCAGCAGCCGCAATATCCGGGGGACCCCGGCGCGGGCACCGTACTCGCCTTGGCTGAGCTTGCCGGGCGAGCCGTCGCCCCAGCGCAGGGTCAGGGTCTCATGGTCGGAATCGAACGAGAGGGCCACCGCGCAGCGCGCCCCGCCCGGCCATGCGGCCGGTTTCAGCGACCGCCCCGCGCGGACTTTCTCGACGATGGGGCGCCAGCGAGCCTCGGGCCAGGTCCAGGTGTCGGGCTGGGCGGGGTTGGTGCTTCCGGATCGGCTCATGCGGGAGTCCTTGTATCGCATCTGCGGCGGAAGGTGGGTGCCCATCGGGCCGGCAGCCTATCATGGCGGGGTTGCATGCCGTCCGCAATTCACTCCGCCCGCTCCCGAAGTGTCCGCAACGCGGGCTGCGGGCGTGTTCACTCAGGCACCCTGCGAAGCGAGGTCGTGCAGGAAGTGGGTGAGTGCCGCGAACGCGGGGATTCGAAATCCCACACCCCACTCATGGCTCCTTCACCCACTCTTGCCGGAGGGTCGCGCGTGGCAGCGAGATAGGCATGTGCGAAGCTCTTGTCGGAACTTCGCGTATATATGGCGTTGCGCCGTTCCAGACACTCGATTGTACTCGTCGACGCATCTCGCTGCATCCGTACCTTCTACGGAACGCCTGCAGAGGGTTTCCAGCTTATTCGAGCCGTAACGCACGGCCTCGCTCCATGGGAGAACGATGCGTTCCTGGCCCGTCGCCGCCCGCACGCGGGCGCCCCCGATCTCGATCTCCGGCTCGGCCGTGGGCGATGCCGCGCTTCGCCATCGACTCTCGCCGTCGCCCGGCAGCCTGGCGCCGTCCGCTTCCAGGACGTGCCCATGATCCGAAGTGAGGACCACGGCGCGGCCGACCCGGCGCGCCTCCATCAGAATTGTCGGGGCGAGCTTCTCGAATCGCCCCGCGATGCGGCGGTCCGTGCTCCAGGCGATGATGGATTCGACATCGGGGTTGCCGGAAGGGAGCCCAAGATGGTGCCGGAGCAGGTGGGTCCAGGCGGTGTCGAGGTCCAGGGTGTTGGCTCGTGCCGCACGCCGCTCTGGCCGCGCGCTGAGCAAAGCGTCAGCCATCCAGGACTGCATGGGAAGGCGCGGGTCCACCGCCGCCACGCCGTACGCATCACGCACCAACTGCCACGTCGCTGAACGCCCCGAATCGTCCATTGGAGCCATCCGCCGGCCCCGAGGCACAGGTCGAGACGTAACATGAAATGACCCTGGCCATCATGTTCCCGGTGGTGGATTGACTCTGATACCCGCGCGGGGCGACGGGTGCGTGGGGCCGGAATCGGCCGGTGCCGATTCGCATCGCCGCATCGCGGTAAAAGTTCCGTCGTGCCGTGGTGGGTCGGCGTAAGCCCTTGGTCGGGCGGGGCAATGGCCGCACCGGAACAGCGGCACTCGGGTATTGCGGTCGAACATGGTTGGTCCCGGTCTGCCTATGCCAGCCACAAATGCCAGAGCGAAATTGGCCCGGGCCTATTCGGCGGTCTCTGGCCGCCGTACACGAAACTCCGGCCATGGCGTGTACACGCCAAGTCGAAAAGGCCGGTGCCGACAGGGATGGGAAGCGCTTTCACCAAGTAACCGTCAGGATCCGAGACTGCGGCTTTCGATAGGAATGCCTTGAGTGTCGGATCAATCGACGACCCATCTCGAACGTAGCCGATCATGAATGCTTCGTGGTTGCCCCATGCGTACTCGCCCCGCACGAAGCGGCGAATTCCATTCTCGCAGTAGAGTCTTGTTGTCTTCGACGCGAAGGCGTCGAGAATCTTCGCCTCTGCTGTCAGGGGAAAGCGCCGGTCTGCGCCTGACAGGACAATCGAGAGGTCAGGGCGCTTCTCGAGGTGAAACCCGTCGAAACTGATACTCTCCGCTCCGCGTCCGACCCAAAGGACGAGTTGCCGCCAGAGAGAGTCCTCCCGGATCAGCCCGTTCAGCCGCGCCTGCATCAACGCAGACACTTCCCCCTCTCCGCCCGAGGAGACTGTATTCGGCGCGTGCTCGCGAACGTCCTGAAACGCACGCCGCAATCCTTCCGCCAGTATTTCAAGGTGCTCGTCCTCGATCGGCGCCAACGGCAACCGAACGCCGCGGGTCAGTTCCGCGATTTGGTCCTGTCGGGGCCGAACCGTCTGACCTCTCATGCGTTGGCGTGCCGCTTCAACAGCTCGAGGTGGGACCACGCAATCCGCTGCGCAAGCTGCCGCGCCTGGGTCTTGCTCCAGTAGCGTTTTTGCGCGAGCCGCCCGATCAGAAGTCCGTCCGGTCCGTTATCGACGAGGATTTCGGAAGCGGCAGTCTCGTCGGCGGCCCTCAGCAAGCCAGCCCAATGATTCTCCGAAACCGTTTCCGCCACCTCACCAGGCCCTGTCCGAACTGTGATGGTTTGCCACGGCGACATGGTCAGCGGGGGGCTCTGATACACGGCCAGCCGCGACCCGAACCTGTCGCACCAAGGCTTCAGTTCATCTCGAAGGACCTCGCAAAACCGTTCCCTCTCCTCGGCACTCGGCAGCGCTTGCGCATTCCGCTTGTTCTCGGCGTACGGCAGGTTGAACTCCAAGGTATCGAAAACGACCTGCAAATCTCGTTCACCGAGGCCGTACAAGCGCATCACCCACTCGTCCACCTCTGCCCACGACACCTCTCCCGAATCCAAGCCCTCGATCAGACGTTCGATTTCTTCGCGCTGTAGCGGCGTGAGTTCGTCGAAGCGAGGCAACGGAAGACGATTGAGAGCGATCTTTTCGACGTCGTCTCTTTCGACGCCGAACCGTCCGCTGGTAACAAGCGCGAACCAGATCGCCAGCTTGCTTCCGAGAACCAGTGCGAGATAACGAACGACCAGCGCCGCATCCGGATGCGCCCCGGGACAATATCCGTGGAAGCTGGTGTTGTAGACGATCCCTTCGTCCGACACCGCTACGCTTATTCGCGCCGTCGACCTGGGTGGAGACTCATGGACGATAGCTTGCGGTCCGGCAAACAGGTCGATGGATCGCCGATCGTGGATTCGTTCATGTTCAAAGAGGTCAAGCAACGAGCTGTCCACCAAGATGCTGGTGAACGGTCCCGTCGTGATCTGGTGCCGCCCGCGCAGATAACTCGCATCTACGCCCGGCAGGCCGTCACCCCCTCGCCGACGCACCCTGCTGGTTGTTCGAAGCTGCTGGTAGCCGTTCCCGCTCCCCCGCAAGCGGCCGCGTTCTCCAAGCCCGAAATTCTCCTTCCAGAAGTCGTACAGTGTCGGATGCCCCTCAGCGCGGATCCTCTCCAGGACTCCCAGATCGGCCTTCGACCCCCGGAACAGCACCTTGACCTGCTCAACAGCCTCAGTACGATGTTGGAAATCCAGCCCGAATCGGTGATCGCGGCATGCGGACGGTCGTTGCCCAGCCGCAAAAACACCGTATTCTTCGCGCCTTCTCCGTCCTCCCAACCAACCCGAGCCTGCCGCAAAGACTTCCTGTCGAGGGCGATGCGATAGACACGGAGGCTGCCCGGCGCGACCAGGCCAAGATAAGGCGCGTCCCCGCGCATCGCGAGCAGGCGCCGTATCTGTTGCAGTTGGTCATCGTCTTCCAACGAATCCGCGTCGATCAAGAACACCAGCGGCGCGTCCTGCCACTCGTACACGGCTTTCACGGCATCCAGATTGCCGTGACCGTTGCGCCGCGCCGTCATCAACGTCGCGTAAGGCAAAAGCTCCGGACACTCGTCGTCAAGCAGGCGCAGGGCCGACGGATCAGCTCCGAATTCCGTGAGCGAAGCGCGAATATCAGTCATTGGCTTCGTTCCCTAACCGGCATTCAACGCTGTGTCTACTCCGGGTAAGTATAGCGTAGCTGGCGGCGCCCGACGAGGTGGTGGCCGTGTGGGGGGCCGGTTCTATTGGTACGGCGGGTTGCTTCCGAGGTCCTTGACGCCGGAGGCGCGGACGAGACCTCCCGTCACATCCCCCACACGGTGATCGTGCGGTCGTTCATGCGTTCTTCGCGGCGGAAGACCTTTTCGTTCCACGGCTTGCCTTCGCTGCGGTCGAAGACGACCAGATGGCCCGTTTGGGCCGAGCAGCGGCCCATGTAGCCCGCCGCCTGTTCGAGCCCTTCGCGGACGGTCCGCTCCAGGCTCTTGTGGAGCACCTTGCACTCGATCACGAACTTGGCCGCGCCGTCTCCGGGCGTACCGCCGCGTCCGGGGGCGCCGCCTTGGGGCCAGATGATGAGCAGGTCCGTGCGCCCCCGTCCCAGGCCGTACTCGCGCTCGATGCGGCCCCCGCTGTTCACGATCCGCTGCAAGAACGCCTGCAGGATGAGCTGCGGACCGGCCTCGGCGTAGTCGAAGCGCCCCAACCAGTGCTCGGAGTGCTCGCGGAAGAACACCTGGAAGGCGGCGAGGAGCTTGTCGGCGTCGAGGCCGCCCTCGGCATCGACGTACCAGGCGGGGTCCTGGACCAGCCCCGCTTGCGCGGCATAGGTCAGCTCGCGCGGGATGACTTCGGCGTAGATGGGATTGGCGATCCGCACCGGATTGTCCCGGGCGATGAGCCCCAAGTCGCGGACGTATTCGAGGTCGGGGGCAGAGAACCCGCTCTCGTCGCCTCCGCTCAGGATCGGCTCGACGACGCGCTGTACCCGGTCTTCCTGGAGCTTGTCGGCGAGTTGGTCGAGGTGGGTCTGCCGGCTGAGGATGAGGTGCTCCTGGGCGTCGAGAATGTCGTCGTGGGTAATCGCGCGGGAGCAGTCCAGGCCCGCCTCGGTGTCGAAGCAGGCCCGGCGGCAGAGGGCGTTCACCAGCCACGGCTGGCCTTGGGTCCGAGTCCACACCGTGTCCAGCGCCTCCGGGGTGAACGCCTGCCCGGTCTCCTCGGTGTGCTGGGCGAGCAAGGCGCGCACCTCGGCCTCGGTGAAGTCCCCCAAGCGCAACGATTCGGCCCGGACGTTGAACGCACTGCCGCCCGCGATCGCCACTCCCTCGGAGCTCGAATGGATGCGGTAATCGCGCACGTCGCGCACGCCGCACAGCACCACGCTCTGCGGAAAGCTCTCGGGCCGCCGGTCGTAGCCGGCCCGGAGCTGGCGGAGCACGGAGATCAGGGTGTCGCCGATCAGCGAATCGATCTCGTCGATGAACAGCACCAGGGGCTTCGGGTCGGCCATGCACCAGCGGGTCAACGCCTCGCCAAGCGCATTGTCGGGGCCGGACGTCTCCAGGGCGTCGGGCCAGACCTCGTCCAGGGACTCGTCGCCGAGCAAGCGCGCCCGAGTGGCGAGTGCGCTCAGGATCGCGCGCATGGCGCGCCCCACGTCCTCGCGCGCGGTCTGGGCCATCTCGACGTTCACATACACGCAGCGGTAGTCGCCCTCGGCGCCGCCGTTCAGCAAGTCCCGCAGTGCGAGCAGGGCGGAGGTCTTGCCTGTCTGCCGGGGCGCGTGCAGCACGAAGTACCTTTCGTCCCGGATCATCCGCAGGATCCGGGCGAGGTTCATCCGCTCCAACGGCGGGATGCCGTAGTGTTTGTCGAGCCGGATGGGGCCTTCCGTGTTGAACTTGCGCATGTCGGGCAGTATGACGCCTCGACGGTCGATTTGCACCCGCTCGCTTGGCCCGAATGCCTCGGCCCCGATCCCCTCGCAACATGCTCTCGACATGCTCCGCTTCGTCCGGACGGAGGTGCCCCAACCGGCGCTGTCTCCATCAGAAGGTTGACATCGTTCGCTTGCGGGCAGGCGGGCTTGACCCGCCCGTTGGTGTTGTTTACGGTGTCGCCGCAGGCCGGGCGCGGGTGTCGCGACAGCCAGGTGTCGGGGGCGTGATCGGTTGATGGTGGAAGTGGTGGCCGTCCAGAGAGTTAGCGAGCCCCGAAGCCGGATGAGTAATTACGCATGACGGATCTATCCCCCCATTCGCCTCCCGAGAAGATCGTCGAAGCCCAACTCGACGACAGGATCAATACTATCGAAGAGGCCATGCAGGGAGATGTCGTCACCTTTGTAGGTAGCTTGCTCCACTTACGCATCGAGGACTTTGGAGAGAACCCCGTCGTGAGCGAGGGCATTCGGGTCTACGGCAAACTCCTGAAGGACTATATGATGCGCTTGCGACACATAGCGGCGCTGCACAGGAGGGGAAGCTATGTCCCACTCACTTATTCGTGACGGCGCGGTTGACGTCCAGAAGCTGGCGCAAAGAAACCCGAACGTCGATGTCAGGAAGGTACGCGAGGTGAGAGAAATGCTCCGGATCCTGCGCGAGCAGGGCGTGAGCGAGAAAGGGTACGAGTTGACGCCGCCGTTTCGCCGTCGGATGTACGTTCAAGGCAAGCACGAGAACGTCGACCGGTAGCGGCGGAGCTTCAAGCTATACCCTTGCCGTCGCTCGGGTTGGTGTACAGTGAGATCTTGACGCAACATGATAGGATACGCACACCGCTGCGGGGGACGTTAGTATGGACGAATACGCCGTAGAATTCGAGCGAATCCTTCCCTTGCGGAAAGCCCCTGCCTATGACAAGGCGCTGATGACCGAGCTCAGGCCCCTGGTTCCTCGGCGGTACAGACCGGACTCGTTCTTGGCGGTCGGAGCTGCAATCATTCGACCAACCCTGACTCTGCTTCTCCGATCGGGAAGCCAGATAGTGGCACCCTTCGCTTTGTAAGAAAGTGCGAGCCTTTGTGGCGGTAAGAACTTGACGATATTCGGATGGCCGAGGGTGTGCACAGGAACTCGGAGACAGAATCCAGGCGCTTGCCGACTTCCGGCTCCGTCGCGCCTTCTACGACCAACTGCAAGGACTCGTGGATGCCGTCGAGCGTATCGGAGAGCTGCAGGCCGCCGGCGATCGGCAGCCGCTCGAGAAGGCCGGCGACGGTCGATGCGGGAGGTCGTCCCGAGAGCAGCCGATAGCCGATGGCGCCCAAGGAGAAGATGTCGAGCTTCTCGGGGAGATGCGCCCCGTGGGTGGTCTCCGGTGCGAGGTATACGTCGTTCCGGTCGTCGCCCGAGAGGCCGAGCGTCGTCGGGGTCGTGGGGCTGTGGCTTCCGGATGCTCCCGACCGCGGCAGCGCGTCGTGTGTGCCGGTTCGCCAGTCGAATATCTTGAGCTTTGGCCGGGGGGAGTCCCGTTCCAGGACCAGCACTTTCTGCGGACTCAGGGAGCGGTGGAAGAGACGCCGCTCGTGCGCGTACTTCAACGTCTCGGCCAACTGGCGCAGGAGGTCGAGCCGCGTTTCGAGATCCGGCCCGTCTCCGCGCCGGCGCTCGAGAAAGTGATCCAGGCGTTCGGCGTCCGGGTCGTGCTCGAAGACGAGGGCCGGCCCTTGCTCTGCGGCCGTGAGCAGCTCCACGCGCAAGATGCCGTCGTGGGTGATCCCGTCAAGCAGCTCGTACTCGCGTTCCGCCATGCGTCGCCGTTCCGCGCGCGTGGCCTCCGACGAGGCGTGCCGGACCGGGTAGATGCGCACCCGTCGCTTCGAGGAGGGAACCGACACGTGCTCGGCTTCCCAGTCCTGGTAGGTGTCCGTCTCGAGCAGCAGCTTGCGCACCCGGTAGTCCGACACCCGCCGCTGCCGTTGCGAGGGCCGGATGCCCGCTTGTGTCATGGCCCGGCCGAAGGCTCGCGAGAGCGATGGATCGATCCGCCTCGGTGGTCGACGGGGATCGAAGCCCGCGTTTCCGCTCAGGACATCCAGGATGCTCGGGTTGCCGCTCTGCTCGGACTCCGCGGCGAGGTAGACGCCGGTTCGCGCGCGTCCTTCGAGCCGGCACCGCCCCACCGAGCTCCTGTCGACGGGTTCGGCGCGTCGACGCTCTTCGAGGCGCGGCGGGACGAATGGGCGCGGTCGGGCCGGGACAGGGTGGAGCGCGTGATATGCTTGTTGACAAGTGACAATATCGAGACCGTCTCTGAACCGGCGGCACCCTGTCTCGCCGCCGTGCTCCACAACCCCTACATAAGGAGTAGCGTCGTGAAAGTCTTCATCCCGACCGTCCGGAAGCTCGGATCCGCCGGATTCGGCGCGGTGATCGCGCTCGCCTTCGCCCTACCGTCCTCGCCCGCGCTCGCTGGCGCCCTCGACGACATCAAGGCGCGCGGCGAGTTTACCTACGGCCTCGAAGCGCAGTACCGTCCGTTCGAGTTCCGCGACGAGAACAACGACATCGTCGGCTACGACATCGACGTCGCCAACGAGATCGGGAAGCGTCTCGGCCTCAAGGCCAACCCCGTCGACACGAACTGGGCGGCGGTGATCCAGTCGCTCTATTCGGGCCAGTTCGATCTCATCCTCGGGGGCATGACCGCCACCCCGGAACGCTACAAGCGGGTCGCGTTCTCGTATCCCTACATGGAAGCCAGTTCGGGGTTGCTCGCCCGCTCCGACAGCGGCATCGCGGACGCCGGCGACCTTGGCGGCAAGGTGGTCGCGGCAGGGGCCGGCACCCCGTCGATCCGGATGCTCCGGCTCTCGGCCGAGGAGCACGGTCACGAGTTCGACGGCGACATCAAGACCTACGACGATGACGCGGTCGCCTACGAAGCCATGCGGGCCGGCCGCATCGAAGCCTACGCATCGTCCATCGTGAGCCTGATGGAGTTTGCCAAGACCACCGAGGGCTTCATCGTCGTTCCCTTCACCTCGGAGCACTGGGGGCAGGAATTTACGTGCATGGCCTTCCGCAAGGAGGACGAGGACCTGCGCTCGGTGTTCAACGGGCTCATCGCGGACATGAAGGCCGACGGCACGCTCGAGGCATTGCAGAACAAGTGGTTCGGGCAGTCCTTCGTGGACCTGCTTCCCAACGTCGCCCCCGAGTGGTGAGCGCCTCGCCGGGCTGCCGCCGCCGTGGTTGGCAACACGACGGCTCGCGGTGGATTTCGCCTATATGATGGAAGTGGTCCCGAGGCTCCTTCCGGGCCTCCGGATCACCATCGAAGTGAGCGCGATCTCCCTCGCGCTCGCCACCCTGATCGGCATCTGGCTGGGCGTGATTCGGGCCTTCACCGGGGCCCGCAATCCGCTCAACTGGCTGCTGGACGCCTACGTGTTCTTCGTGCGCGGCACGCCCATCATCGTGCAGATCTTCGTCCTGTTCTTTCTCGCCCCCGAGTTCGGCCTCCGGATTGCCCCCTACTGGGTCGGCATCATCGCCCTGACCTTCAATTCGGCCGGCTACCAGATCGAGATCGGCAGGGCCGCGGTCGGGTCGGTCGGCGCGGCGCAGTTCGACGCGTCGCTGTCGCTCGGTCTCTCGCGGCGGCAGACCATCTGGCTCGTGATCCTCCCGCAGGCCGTGCGCCGCATGATCGCGCCGCTCACCAACGAGATGTCGCAGCTCATCAAGGCATCCTCGGTGCTGTCGGTCATCACCGTGTTCGAGCTGCACAAGGCGGCGAACGCCATTTCCTCCGCAAGCTACAAGTATCTCGAGCTGCTCACGCTGCAGGCCGTCTTCTACCTGATCCTCATCCTGTCCGTCAGCCGGTTCGCCCGCTGGATCGAGACTTCCGTCCTCGACACCGGTGAAGGGGCGGCGGACTTCCAGGTGCGCTGAGGGAGTCATGGCCACCGGCCTCGACACGGACTTCATGCTCGAGATCCTGCCGAAGCTCCTTCGGGCGACCTGGGTCACGATTCAGATCAGCGTGCTGACGGTCATTCTGAGCTGCGTCTTCGGCGGTTTGCTCTCGGCGTGGCGGATCCTCGGCGGGCGGGCCGTCCGGGCGGTCATCTACGGCTTCGTGGAGTTCACCCGCGGGGTTCCGCCCCTGGTCCAGATCGCGATCATCTACTTCGCTCTGCCGAGGCTCGACATCGTACTGAACGAGTTCTGGACGGGCGTCCTGGCGCTCACGTTCATCGGCGTCGGCTACACCGTCGAGATCGTGCGCGCCCAGGTCGAGTCCCTCGGCCGCGGACAGAGCGACGCGGCGCTCGCCCTGGGGCTGAGTCCCTGGCAAACGCTCTTCCTCGTGCTGGTGCCGCAGGCGCTGCGGCGGATTCTTCCCCCGTTGACGAACGAACTCGTCAACGTCATCAAGGCATCGGCGCTCCTCTCCGTCATCTCCGTGAACGAGCTCACCAAGGTCGCGAACGAGCTCATATTCATCCATTTCGTGGTGATCGAGGTGCTGATCGAGCTCACCTTCCTGTACCTCGTCGTGGTCGGGAGCCTGATGTGGCTGTCGCGCTGGCTGGAGCGCCGAAGCGCGGCGCACGGGACGGGAGGAAGAGAATGACCGCGACAACGCGGGGAGATCACGGGCGCATCGGCTTTCTCCTGCCCGCCGACGGACTCACCGACGACGAGTACTGGAGCTGTCTGCCGGACGGGGTTGCCCTGCTCGCCGCGCGATATCGGGTCGCCGGGGGGCTGACGCTGGAGGAGCTCGAGTCGGACATCGAGATGGGACCCATCCTCGACGCCGTCGAGCTGATTCGCCAAGCTCGGGCCGACGTGGCGGCCCTCGCCGACTGCGCGGGGGCCGTCGTCGGCGGTCTCGACCATGAGCGCGACCTGGTGGATCGGGTGGAGGCGAAGTTGGGCCGGCCGGCGACCTCGACCCCGCGCGCGATTGCCGCCGCGCTGCATGCGCTGGATGCCCGCCGCATCGTCCTCGCCGCGCCCTACCTCGAAGTGGTGGTCGAGAGGTTCGCCGAATTTCTTGCCGGTTTCGGTATCGAGACGGTCGCGTCGCGAGCCATCGCGTTCGCGGCGGAAACGGAGATCGCCGAGCTCGGCCCCGAGCGATGGCGGGCGATCGCGGGGGAGGTCGATCGTCCCGAGGCCGACGCCGTCGTGCTCGGCGGGGGCGGGATTCGCGCCGCCGCCGCGCTGGAGGCGACCGAGCGTGACATCGGAAAGCCGGTCGTCGCCGCCCCGGCGGCGCTCATCTGGCACGCGAGCCGCCTCGCCGGGGCCGATGCGACCCGCTCCGGGCTGGGCCGCCTGTTCTCCGCGTGCGGCACCTCACCGGTCGGTCGGGCGGCGGCGGCCACGGGAGGAAGGGGAGCGACACGACAGCGCATCTTTTCCGGGGGAGCCTTCGAGGACATCGCGGGCTACGCCCGGGCGGTGGTGGACGGCGAGTGGGTCTTCGTCTCCGGCACGACCGGGTACGACTACGCGACCGGCCGGATCCCCGACGACCCGATCGAGCAGACCCGACAGTGCTTCCGCAACATCTCGTGGGCGCTCGGGGAGGCGGGAGCGACCCTCGAGGACGTGGTCCGGGTGGTGGCCTACGTGACGGACCCGGAGTCGTTCGCCGACATCGCGAAGGTCTTCGGCGAACACTTTCGCGACATCCGTCCCGCGAACACGACCGTCGTCTCCCGCCTCGTCAGCCCGGAGATGAAGATCGAGATCGAGGTGACCGCCCGCCGCCGCGCAACCTGACCGGTTCTCGTTTCCGCCGGGCCGCCGCGCGGGGCCGGGATGGCGCTCGCCGCGCGCGGTCAGGCTGATCGGCTGCCTCAACGGGGCCCGCGGGACACCCCGAGGGCACGAATGAGGGCGCTCCCGCCAACCCGGTGCGGATGATCGGCCCGCGTGGGATGGTCCTGATCGTCCGGTAAGCAGGCTTGCTTGACCTGAAGTATCTGGCTAACATGGCCAGATAATGGAGGGGAGAGGAGAACCCGGAGTGATTCGAGCGACGATCTCCGAGGTGAAGAACGGCCTCAGCGCCTATCTTCGTCGGGTCAGAGCGGGTGAATCGGTGCTGGTCCTCGATCGCAGGACCCCCGTCGCCCGCATCGTCCCGATGGGCCATGCCTTGGGGAATCCGGACGCGGCGGACGAGGTTGACGAAAACGCCAGGATTGCGCGACTCGAACGCGCCGGGGTGCTGTCGCGCCGCGGTGCCGACAGTCCCCTGAAGGTGCTGGGTCAGCCTCTGCGTTCGGGTGCGGGGGTACTGGATGCGTTGCTCGCGGGACGCTCGGAAGAACGACGGGATGGCCGGCGGTGAACTTCTGGGATACTTCCGCCCTCATCGCTCTCGGTGTCGACGAACCCCACCGGGAGCTTGCGCTTCGCATTCTCGAGGCGGACGACCGGATGGCGGTGTGGTGGGGCGCCCCCGTCGAGTATGTCGCGGCCGTCTCGCGACGGGAGCGCGAAGGGAGCCTTACCACCGTCGAGATCACCACGCTTCTCGATCACCTTCACGCCCTGTCGCACGCTTGGTACGAAGTCCATCCCCGCCGGCGGGTCAGGGATATGGCCCAGCGCCTCCTCCGGGTTCACCCGCTTCGGGCCGCCGACGGCCTGCAGCTCGCGGCCGCGCTGGTCTCCGCGGAGGAGGACCCCTCGAGCATCGGCTTCGTCTGTTTCGACGTCCGGCTGAATCAGGCGGCTTCCCGCGAGGGATTCGCGGTCCTCGCCGCGTAGCCCTTGCGCCCGTCTCGATGCGCGTCTCTTCGCGCCGGCGCGAGAGTGGAGAGCGGGAGGTAGAATCGGAGCGGAACGTCGTGATCGCGGCCGGGGCCGGGGAAGATGGCGTTCTTCCCGCGGGTCCGGGGCGGTCGCCCAGGGCCTGCCCGTTCGTGCCGTCGCGGAGCGAACCTGCCCGCGGCCCGTCCGGCTTGCGGCGATGGAGCTCCGGTGTCGTGCGGATCGAGTCGATGAAGAGAGGTCATGGATAGCTTGCGAGGACGTTGCCGAATCGCCGTGGACGTGGGCGGGACCTTCACGGATGTGGCCCTGGAGGTCGGCGCGAGTGCGGGTGCGGGCAGGAGTGCGGGTGCGAGCGCCGCCACCCCCGCCGCCACCTCCGCCGCCGCCACCGGCGGGAGCGTGGTCACCGCCAAGGTGCTGACCACGCCCCGCGCCCCCGAGGAGGGCGTGGTCGCGGCGGTCGGGGAGGCCGTCCGCGTGGCCGGGATCGAGCCCGGCGACGTCGGCCTCCTCATCCACGGCACGACCCTCGCCACCAACGCCCTCATCGAACGCACCGGGGCGAAGACCGCTCTCCTCGTCACCGAAGGGTTCCGGGACTCGGTCGAGATGGCCCTCGAGAACCGTTTCGAGCAGTACGACATCTCCATCGATCGGCCGGCCCCCCTCGTGCCCCGGCACCTGCGCTGGCCGGTCACCGAGCGGATGAGCCATGCGGGCGAGGTCCTGGTGCCCCTCGACGAGGATTCGGTGCGGGCGCTCCTCCCCCGGTTCGAGCGCCACGGCATCGAGGCGGCCGCGGTCGGGTTGCTGCACTCCTACGCGAACCCCGCCCACGAGCGGCGGGTGGGCGAGATCCTGCGCACCGCCCTCCCGGGCCTCCGCGTCACCCTCTCGAGCGAGGTATGCCCCGAGATCCGGGAGTACGAGCGCCAGTCCACGGCCTGCGCCAACGCCTACGTCCAGCCGCGGATGTCGGGCTACCTCATCCGTCTCGAGTCGGCGCTCCGCGACCTCGGCCTCGAATGCCCGCTGCTCCTCATGACCTCCGGGGGAGGGCTCACCACCCTCGACAACGCGACCCGCTTCCCCATCCGGCTCGTCGAGTCGGGGCCCGCCGGCGGCGCGATCCTCGCCACCGAGATCGCCCGCGAGTGCGGCAGCGCGAATGCGGTCTCCTTCGACATGGGCGGGACGACGGCCAAGATCTGCCTCATCGACGGCTGGGCGCCCCAGACGACCCGCACCTTCGAGGTGGCTCGGGCGTACCGCAACCTCAAGGGGAGCGGCCTGCCGGTCCGCATTCCGGCCATCGAGATGGTGGAGATCGGGGCCGGCGGGGGGTCCATCGCGGCGGTGGACGAGATGGGCCGGCTCGACGTCGGTCCGGCGAGCGCGGGAGCCGATCCGGGCCCCGCCAGCTATGACCGGGGCGGCGCGCGGCCGACGGTGACCGACGCCGACGTCGTGCTCGGGCGCATCGATCCCGCGCAGTTCGCGGGGGGGTCGCTTCGGCTCGCCCCGGAGCGGGCGGTCGAGTCGATCCACGGCGCGGTCGGGAAGCCCCTCGATCTCACCGATCCGCTCGCCGCCCTCTCCATCTCCGAGATGGTCGACGAGAACATGGCCAACGCCGCCCGCGTCCATGCCGTCGAGTGGGGGAAGGACCTCTCCGCCCGAACGATGATCGCGTTCGGAGGTGCCGCTCCCCTGCACGCGGCCCGCCTCGCCCAGAAGCTCGACGTCGGCCGCGTGATCGTGCCGGCCGGCGCGGGGGTCGGGTCGGCGATCGGGATGCTGCGGGCCGCGGTGTCCTACGAGGTGGTGCGAAGCCGCTACCTTCGCCTCGCCGACTTCGACCCCGGGGCCGTCAACGCCCTGCTCTCGGAGATGCACGAGGAGGCGCGAGCGGTGGTGGCGGCGGGGGCGGAGGACGACGGCGGGCTCGAGGAGGCGCGGCACGCCTACATGCGCTACGTCGGCCAAGGACACGAGATCGTGGTGTCCCTCCCGGTCCGGCCGCTCGTGGCGGGCGATGGCGAGACCCTTGCCGAGGCGTTCGATTCCGAGTACGCCCGCCTCTACGGCCGCACCATTCCCGGTCAGGAGCGGGAGGTCCTGAGCTGGACGCTCACCGTCACCGCCCGGAAGCCGCCGCCTCCCTCTCCGCATCCGCCCCCGGGGGAGGACGCGGGGGAGGACGCGGCGAGCCCGCCGCCGGAGGCGGGCGTTCCGGGTCTCGGGGCCGGGCGGCGGCGGGGCGGCGGCTCCGGCTCCGGAACGACGGAGCCTCCGCGCCGGCGGCTGTTCGACCCGGTCCTTGCCGAGTACGCGGCCGCGGCGGTCCACCGTCGCGAGCAGCTCCACCCCGACGGGGTGGTGGCGGGGCCGGCCGTGATCGTCGAGGATCAGACCACCACCGTAGTCCCGGACGGATTCCGGGCCACCGTCGACCCGTTCGGCCATCTGGTCCTCGAGCGGATGGACGAGGGGGAAGGGTGACGGCTCGCGAGCCCCCGAGGAGGAACGCGAATGCGCAACATGAGCGCGCTTGACCGGATCAGGATGCAGATCCAGTGGAACCGGCTTCTGTCGGTGGTCGAGGAGCAGGCCCGGACCCTGGTCCGCACCGCCTTCAGCACTTCGGCCCGCGAGGCGGGCGACATCTCCGCCGGCGCCTTCGACACCACCGGCCGGATGCTCGCCCAGGCGGTGACCGGCACCCCCGGCCACGTGAACGCGATGGCCGCGTCGGTGCGGAGCTTCCTCGCGAAGTATCCGCTCGGGTCCATGGAAGAGGGGGACGTGTTCCTCACCAACGACCCCTGGCTCGGCACCGGCCACCTCAACGACTTCACCGCCGTCACCCCGACCTTCCACGGGGGCCGGATCGTGGCCCTCTTCGCGTCCACCACGCACGTGGTGGACATCGGCGGGCGGGGCTTCGGGCCGGACGGGCGCCAAGTCTACGAGGAGGGTCTCAACATCCCCATCCTGCCCCTCGCGAAGCGCGGCGAGTTCAACTCCCTGGTGCTCGAGATCGTGCGTGCGAACGTCCGCAACCCGGTGGAGGTCGAAGGCGACCTCTACTCGCTCGCCGCCTGCAACGAGGTCGGGGGGCGGCGCCTCGTGGACATGATGAAGGAGTTCGACCTCGCGGACCTCGAGGATCTCTCCCGCTACGTCATCGACACCTCGCGCGAGGGGATGCTGGCCGAGATCCGCGCTCTCCCGCACGGCACGTACCGGAACTCGATGCGGATCGACGGCTACGAGCGCGAGCTCGACCTCGTGGCCGCGGTGACCATCGACGACACCGGGATGTCCGTCGACTTCGACGGCACCTCGGCGGTCTCGACCTACGGGATCAACGTCCCCATCACGTACACCGAGGCGTATGCGAGCTTCGGCGTTCGCTGCGTCATCGGCTCGCGCATCCCGAACAACGCGGGCTCGCTCGCTCCGGTGCGGGTCACCGCTCCGCTCGGCACGATCCTGAATGCCCCCCACCCCTGCGGGGTGACCGCGCGTCACGTCATCGGCCAGATGCTCCCCGACGTCGTTCTGGGGTGCCTCGGCCGGATCATTCCCGACCGGGTGCCGGCCGAGGGCACCTCGTGCCTGTGGAACCCGGTGCTCCTCGGGGGGCACGGCATGACCGGGGACGACCTCCAGGGGGGCGGTCCCGCGTTCGCCATGAACACCTTCCACACCGGGGGGACGGGCGGCCGTCCCGGGAAGGACGGCCTCGACGCGACCGCCTTCCCCTCCGGGGTGCGGAACACCCCGATCGAGGTGAACGAGACCATCGCGCCGCTCGTCTTCTGGCGCAAGGAGTACCGCGCGGACTCCGGGGGGGCGGGCGCGTTCCGGGGCGGCACCGGGCAGATCATGGAGATCGCCCACGCCGGGGACAGCGCCTTCTCGATCAACACGATGTTCGACCGGGTGATCCATCCGCCGCGCGGGCGAAACGGAGGCGGGGTGGGCCGGACGGGGCGGGTCTATCTCAAGTCGGGCGCGGCCGAGTTCAAGGGCAAGGGACGCCAGACCATCCCGCGGGGCGACCGACTCGTGCTGGAGATGCCGGGGGGAGGCGGGCTCGGCGACCCGCTCGACCGCGACCCCGAGCGCGTGGCCGGCGACGTGCGGAACGGCCTCGTTTCAGCCGAGCGCGCGCTCGCCGACTACGGCGTCGTCATCGGGGCGGACGAACGCCTCGATCAAGCGCGGACGGAGACCGAGCGCCAAGCCCGCCGCACCGCGCCTCGGTAGCGCAGGGGAAGCGTGGGCCGCGAGGTCCGGCCGGTCGTCCCGTTGCATCCGAGCCGGTGATGTCTCGTCCAGGCGCGCTTCACGACCGCGAGCGCCAGCGCCGCCATCGACCCGTCCTGCCGAGCGCCAACCGAGCCTCCACTGTCGTCATGCCCTGCCGTCCGGGCTCGGTTTGGTTCGTTCCCGCATCCACAGAGCAGCTTCAGTCTTCGAGGAGCCGGGCCATCATGTGACGGACGTGATCCTGCCCACCGAAGAATACCGCCAGGACACGGACCGTTCCCCGCGGCTCGTCGACGTCGAACCAGTAGATCGCCCGTCCAATGGCGAGATGCCGCAAGCCGGGCAGGATGTCGCCATGGCGTTCGCCCCGATGGGGCGCGGTCAAGATGCGTTCCTCGGCAGCGCGAATCTCCATCACCCGCGCCCCGGCGCGATCGAGCGCGCTCTCCGGGCTCTCGCCGAAGTCGAGATAGCTGCGAAGGAGATGATCGAATATCAGCCCGAAATCGCGTTCGGCTTCGGCCGAGAACTCAAGACGGAAGGCCATGCGCGCGGCGCTTGCCGGCAACCATCCCGGTCAGCCGCGTATCCATCCGTTTCGCACTGATGAACTCACCCCGGCGTCGGCGTGACAGCAGCTCACGCAACGCCGTGGTTTCCAGCTCCTCGGTGTCCATGCGCTGACGCAGCAAATCGACGCCTTGCTGCAGGACCGCGCTGAGGCTCGAGTACCGCCCGGCCTCGACCAGCGCCTTGGCGAAGGCGTGCTGCTCGTCGGTGAGTGAGATTGAGGACTTGACCGTCACGAGAGCCTCCTTGGCGTCAAGGTAATACTCCGTAGCACCAGGGTCAACGGCAGACCCCGGCCTGCCGAGCCCTCCGCCCACGGTGGACCGGGTCAACCGACCGGGTCAGCCGGATATTTCGGGCCACGTGTCAAGGGTGGGAGGAAACCGGACCTGGTATGGAGCAAGACACTGCCACCGCAGTCGTGGGAGTCGGGTGGTCCGAGGGGCGCAGGCGCGGGCGGCGGCCCATCCTGGCCCGCCTCAGCCGGCCGCGACCGCGGTGGCCGTCCCGGTGAGGACGGTGTCCCCCTTCTGGTTGGTGGTGGTGACCGAGAGGTCGACGAGCCGCTCGCCGCCTTCCTCCCGCACCGCCTCGACGCGGGTGGCGGCGGTCAGGGTGTCGCCCGGCCATACCTGGCTCGTGAACCGCACCCCGAACTTGCGCACGTTCTCGGCGCCGACCAGGTTGGTAATCGCCCGCCCGGTCATCCCCATCGTCAGCATCCCGTGGGCGAATACCCCCGGGTAGCCGGCCGCCTCGCGGGTATAGAGCTCGTCGGTGTGGATCGGGTTGTAGTCGCCGGACGCGCCGGAGTACATCACGAGCTGAGTACGCGTCAGATCCTCCACGAGCACCTCCTCGTGGAGATCGCCGACCTTGAAATCCATCGCCGTCATCGCCAGTCTCAAGCTCCCTTTCAGCCTCGGTCCACCGGGCGCTCGGTCACGACCACGACACCCCGCGCCCGGCACACGAGTTCGCCGTTCTGGTCGTGGTAGTCGATCAGCCGCTCCGTGAACCGGAGCTTGCCGGCCCGCCGGCTCTCCTTCTCCCACGACTCCCCGACGCGGTAGGTCGCGGTCAGCACGTCGCCCGGCCGGAGCGGCCGCCGGTACTCGAAGTGCTGCTCGGCATGGAGCCCGCCCGAGGACGGTGGATCGCCCTCGATCCCGCTCGGGGTCGCGCCCGAGCCGAACCACTTCTCGCCCGGCTTGGGGCGGGTCGGGTGGTCGGGGTCGAACTGCGCCACCGACTGGGCGAACGTCGGGGGCGCGACGATGCCGCCCGCCGCGGTCTTCTTCGCCTCTTCGGCGTCGTAGTAGACGGGGTTGGTGTCTCCGATGGCGCGGGCGAACATCATGATGTGCGACGCCTCGACCGGAAACGTGACCTGCTTGCTGCCCGACACGCGCTGCCTCTCCGCAATGAACCGATCGCGGACGGGCGGCGATCGGAACCGACCGGTTCGCCGCCGCCTCTCCCGCCGGTATTATCGGCTCATTCCGCCGTCCGCTCCACCGCTCGGGGCGCTGCGGCAGGGAGATTTCACGCTGGAGGCAGAAGCGGGATTGCCGATGGGAGAGGAGGATGGTTCGGTTTGAAGAAGGAGGGGGAAGGCAGATGTGCCGGGATGGGGTGGCGATGAGAGTCCCCCCGCTGCGGAGAGCCAGCGCGACATCGTGGCCGCGGAGCGGGTGATGCGGACCAACTATGTCGGCCCCGCGCTGCTGATGGGCGCCCTTGCCGAGCGCTTCGAGCGGCGCGGCAGCGGCGTGCTGGTCGGCGTCAGCTCGGTCGCGGGCGAGCGCGGGCGCGCCGCGAACTACGTGTACGGCTCGGCCAAGGCGGGGTTCACGGCATTCCTGTCCGGCTTGCGCAACCGGTTGTCCGCATCCGGCGTCCACGTGGTGACGGTCAAGCCGGGCTTCGTGCGCACCCGCATGACCGACGGGATGGACCTGCCGGCGCGGCTGACCGCCACGCCCGAGGAAGTGGCCACGGCGATCGTCCGGGCGATCCGGCGTCGTCGCGATGTGGTGTACGTGCGCCGCGTCTGGCGTCCGATCATGCTCCTCATGCGCGCCGTTCCCGAACGGGTCTTCAAGCGGCTGAGGCTGTAGCGCGGAGCCCCCTCGCCGTCTCGAAGGTGCCGAACCGGAACACGGCCCTTGGTGGGCGCACGCCGACACGGTACCCTGCCCGGACCACCGTCGCGGACCCCGTGCCGTTCAGCCAAGCCGCTTCGACAGCGCGCAGACTCCTAGCCGAAGATCTCGCGAAAGCGCCCGACGCAGGCGTGGAACCCGTCCTCGAACGTGCCGCCGTCCGGCCGGTACACCGCCTCGAGGGAGATGGCGCCCGTGTAGCCCGTGCGCACGAGCCATTCCGCCATCGGCTCGAGTGACGATGCCAACTGGCCGGTGCCCAGCTCGCACACCCGGAGGTGCGCGGCCGGCATATCGGCCACCACGTCCTTGACGTGAAGGTGCCCGAGCGCGGCGCCGTCGCCGAGGGCCTCGATCCCGAGCGGAGCGGGCGGCTCATTCGCGAACATGCAGTTGGCGGGGTCCCACAGGACCTTGAGCCGCTCCGAGCCGATCTCGTCGACCAGCCGGCGACCGAGGCGGGCGGATGAGATCGTGCCTCCGTTTCCGGTCTCGACGACAAGGGTCACCCGTGCGCGCTCGGCCATCTCCACGGCGGGCAGCACCAGTTCCTTCAGGCCCTCCCACGCTCCGTGGGCGACGTTCCACTGGTCCGCCCCGTTCTCGCCGAAGAGGATCATCTCCCGGCGCCCGGACATGATGCGCACTACCTCGCAGTCGAGCCGGTGAGCGAGGTCGATGCAGTTCGCGAGCTTGTCGAGATGCGCTCGATGCTCGTCTCCGCCGGGCTCGGTCTCGCGCACGAGGAGCCCGCCGAACACGTGTCGGGAGACACACGAGACCGGCATGCCTGCCTCGCGGATCAGGTTGACGACTCTCCGCGTCTCGCTCTCGTCGAAATCGCCGACCTCCCGGTCCCCCACGTACTGGAGCTCGATCTCGTCCAGCCCCGCGTCGCGAGCGACCCGGAGCGCGTGGTCGAGGTCGCGGCTGATTCCGTCGGAAATGACGCCGAGACGGCTCATGGTGGTCTCCTCCCTGCGAGGGGTTGGTTCAGGCGTGGCCGCTGCGGGTGACGGAGACGCCGGCCATCGATTCGAATACGGGGCGCATCCGCTCGATCGCATCCGGGTCGCCCGCCGGATACCGGTCGAGCCGGCCTGCCTCCGCTGCGTGCTTGCCGGCCGAGACGAGGGTATCGACGAGCGAGACCCCGCGTTCGGCTGCACCTCTCGAACGGAACCCGGAGGGCGGGAAGCATCGGCGCTCGCTGCACCTGGGCCGCCGCTGGCGGCGCGCATCGGACCATGACGACGTCACTCTATGCACCCGAACGCGGGCGTTACAAGACAGTTGCGCTGGCCAGGGTACATTCTTTGGAAGTTATTTTCAGCAACCTATGGAAATTTATCAATTTGTGACTCGCGAAGGAGCCGTCGAGGCTCCCCGCGGATCCGATTCGCACCAGCCGCCTCCCGCGCACCTGGTTCACGATACGATCGAAGTCATGGGCGCCGGGGGTCGACAGCCGTACCATGACGTGGTGGTCGCCGCCCCGGTGACCATCGCGTACGAGCGCTATTCGATCCGCAGCGCCCACTGGTTCCTCGGGCGCGCGCTCGCGGCGCTGCTGTCCCGATCCGGTCTCACGAAGGACGACGTCGACGGGGTCTGCGTCTCGAGCTTCACGCTCCCGCCGGACAATGCCATCGGCCTCATGCAGTACCTCGGGATGTCGCCCCGCTGGCTCGACGCGATCACCCTCGGCGGGGCGTGCGGGGTGGTGGCGCTCCGCCGCGCGGCGCGCGCCGTGCAGGCCGGGGACGCCAAGGTCGTCGCGTGCATCGCGGGCGACACCAATCACGTCCATTCCTTCCGCCACAACGTCTCGAACTTCAGCCAGTTCGCCCGGGACGCGGTATATCCCTACGGCTCGGGCGGCCCGAACGCGAGCTTCGCGTTCCTCACCGACTACTACATGCGCCACTTCGGGGCGACCCGGGAGGATTTCGGCAAGCTCTGCATCGCCCAGCGCGAGAACGCGCTCCGGTTCCCCTTCGCCCTGATGAAGCGGCCGCTCACGATGGACCAGTACCTCGAAGCGCGTCTCATCGCGGAGCCGCTCCGGCTCTTCGACTGCGTCATGCCGTGCGCGGGCGGGGAGGGCTTTCTCGTCATGCACCGCCAGCGCGCCGAGGGCCTCGGCCTCGCGCATGCCCGCATCCTCGGCACCATCGAGCGCCACAATGCGTTCCCGGACGATCCCATCCAGATGCGGGGGGGCTGGGTTCTCGATCGGGACGAGCTGTACGCAATGGCGGGCGCAGGTCCGGCCGATGTCGACGTTCTCGAAACCTACGACGACTATCCGGTCATATCGCTCATGCAGATGGAGGACCTCGGGTTCTGCGCCAAGGGGGAGGGGCCGGACTTCGTACGGGAGCGGACCTTCACGGTCGACGGCGACTTCCCCGTCAACACCTCCGGGGGGCAGCTCTCGGTCGGCCAGGCCGGGATCGCGGGGGGCTATCTCGGCCTTGTGGAAGCGGTGCGGCAGGTGAGCGGGGAGGCGGTCGGTGCCGCGGTGCCGGGCGCGGAGGTCGCGCTCGCTTCCGGGTTCGGGATGATCAACTACGACCGCGGGCTCTGCTCGGCGGCCGCAATCCTCGCGGCCCCCTGAGTCCCCTCCGCGGCGGCTCGTACCGGCACGGTGCGCAGGTCGGGGAGGGTGGGGAAACGGCAAACCCCGCCCGCCGTCGGGCGGGCGGGGTTCCCGTTCCCGTCTCGTCAGCCGGCGGGCGGCGCCGCCCGCCGGCGGGTGGTCAGTCCCCCGGCGTCTTGCTCAATCCCCCCGACCTGAGCCGCTGCTCCTGATCGGCGAGGGACTGGTTCTCGCTGGCGAGCTGCCTCACGTGCCAGGCTATCCAGTACACGACGCCGATCAGCACGAACAGCCACTCCGCGCCGACGAAGGGATAGATCGGGCCGATTTCGGCGATGTTGCCGGCCCAGTTCTCGAAACTGCCAGTAGACATGGTCGCGTCCTCCTCCGCGTGCGCCTACCCGAGCCGGGCCGCGCTTTCCTTCTCGGCTTCGACGATGGCCTGCTCGTCCGCCTCCACCTCGGCGCGGACGGCGGCATCGAGGCCGGCGATCTCCACCGCCTCCGGGATCCGCAGGATGCCGTATCCCTTGAGGATGAGGGCGATGATCCAGCCCGGCAGGAAGCCGAGCACACCGAACATGATGATCGCGCCGACGATCTGGCCAAGCGGGTTGATGGTCGCGAAGGACGCGTCCGGCGACGAGGGGTATCCCCACAGCACGAACCCGGCGATCACGACACCGAAGACCCCCGCGTAGCCGTGCACCGCGACCGCGCCCACCGCGTCGTCGACCCGGTACCGGCGCTCCACCCAGTGGTGCATCTTGTACATGAAGATGACCCCGACGATGCCGATGATCATCGCCTGGATCGGGTGGTAGAGGTCGTTGCCGGCCGATGCGGCGATGATGCCCGCGAGACCCGAGGAGTAGGTCCAGAACGGATCGCCCTTCGATATCCAGTATCCCGCCAGCAGGCCGCCGGACAGTGACATCAGGAAGTTGAAGGTGATTGCGCTCAGGGTGGTCGGCCCGAGATAGATGTTGGTGGCCGAGTAGAACACCCCGTCGCCGTCCTGAACGTCCCATATGGGGATATTGCAGGCCACGTAGAAACCCCAGAAGCCGGTATAGATCAGGAACAACCCGATCGCGACCAGCCAGGGGTTGCGGGGATGGATGTTGCGGGGCGTGCCGTCGGACGCGAACTTGCCGATCCGGGGGCCGAGGACCACCAGGATTCCGAGTGCGAACCCGCCCGCGATGCCATGGATGACCCCGGACGCATAGGCGTCGTGGTATCCGAGCAACCGGACCATCCAGCCTCCCGCGTGCCAGCCCCAGGCCGCGTCGATGATCCAGAACACCGACCCGATCGCCACGGCCAGGATCCAGAACGCCCCGGAGCGGATACGCTCGATCACCGAGCCCGACACGATGGAGGCGGCGGTCCATGAGAACAGCAGGAAGGCGGCCCAGAAGACGCCGTTGATCCGCGCCCATCCGCCCGGATCGCCGGCCCCGCCCATGTGCGCACCCATGAGCTCGCTCCACGGGCGCGCCTGCTCGGCGGCCGCGAAGTCGATTCCGCCGGTGATCCACGGACCGTTGGGAAGTGCGAAGTAGATCCACCACCCGAAGAAGAAGAATGT
Source organism: Gammaproteobacteria bacterium (assembly GCA_965214795.1). Taxonomy (GTDB): domain Bacteria; phylum Pseudomonadota; class Gammaproteobacteria; order HK1; family HK1; genus JAJDXW01. The sequence continues at coordinate 1,954,554 of OZ243976.1, forward strand.
GATCGTCACCAGGGGGATCAGCATTGTGTTCTTCATCAGGGTGTGCATGTGATTCTTGTGCCGGGACGCACCTACTTCGTACATGCAGAACCCGACGTGAATCAGGAACATGATCACGACCGTGAGCCAGTAGTAGAACTCCGTGAAGATCGTGACCAGGGATGACAGTTGGTCGGTCATCGCTCACCTCGTGTTTGTGGAAAGCCGAGTCGTCGCGTTCTTCTCGATTCCGTTCCCGCCCTTCTTCGACCAGCCGAGTATGGCCCAATGTCCGCAGGCGGGCAAACCGGGGTGGGGGGTCTTCGTTTCCGACTATCTTCATGAACGTGTGCGAAGTTTCCCGGAAGCGTTCCCGGTGCTTGGCGGGAACGCTTCGGGGTCGGATCGATCCCCCGCTTCCTCCGATCCCGTCCTTCCACCCGGGGGCGGACCGTTTTTTGTCGTGATCGAGTGCCGGGGGCGGGTGCGGACCGGCCGGCCGTGCGGTCGAGAGCCGCTTCATGAGGCCCGAACCGACACGCAGAAGACGAAATGCGCTCCCGGATGGCCTGCCGAACCGGCCCGGTTCACCCGTTGCCGGACAAAACACGCATGGACGGGCCGGCCACCCCGTCGCATGAAAAGGTCCGGCGTCGCGAACACGGCCCTCCCGAGTCCATTTTCACGGCAACACGAGCCCTGCCGCCCGGGATCTCCCGATGATGGATCGGCTCGCACGGGGATACACTGGTGAAATGACCACACCGCTCCCACGCCCGAAGCGGAAGGATCCGGTCCAGCGCACCCGGCTGCCGGCTCTCCCGCCCGCTCCGCGCAGCCGCGAGGCACTCGGCCTCACCGCGGTCGCCGCCGAGGGCCGGTTCGCGCTCCAGCGCTGCGAGGACTGCGGCCGGGTCCAGTATCCGCCGCGCCAGCTCTGCGGGGGGTGCCTCTCGGCGGCGATCGGGTGGCGGGACGTGCCGGACGGCGGCACCCTCATCGCCGGCACCACCCTGCACCACAGCAACGACGTGTATTTTCGCGAGCGTCTGCCGTGGCGGCTCGGGCTCGTCGGCCTCGACTGCGGGCCGGCCATCGTCGCCCACGTCATGGAGGACTGCCGCATCGGGGAGCGCGTGCGCATGTCGGTGCGCCTCGATCGGAGCGGCCGCGCGGTCATGCTCGCCATGCCTCCCGAAGACGAGGTGCCCGACATGGACGACGACCTGGAGCTGCGCGAGACCACCTGCCATCCGCGGCACCGTCGGGTGCTCGTGACCAACGGCAAGACCCCGGCGGGGCAGGCGCTGGTGCGTGCGCTGGTCGCGGCGGGAGCCCGCGAGGTGTACGTGGGGAACCCGGACGCGTGGCACGCGAGCCCCGCGCTCGCGGCCCTCGCCGAGCTGCCCGCGGTCACCGTCTTTCCGCTCGACGTGACCGATGCGCGCTCGGTGCACGAGCTCGCGGGCCGCATCGGGGCCAAGGTCGAGATCCTCGTCAACAACTGCTATCACCTGCGGCCGGGGGGGATCCGGGGCCGCAAGGACGTCAATACGCCTCGCGCCGAGATGGACGTGAACTACTTCGGGTTGTTGCGCCTCGCCACGGAGTTCGGTCCGGTCCTGCGCACGCGGGGGGCGGACGGCGCGTTCGGGGCCTGTGCGTGGGTCAACGTGCTGTCGATCTACGCACTGGTGAACAATCCGGCGTTCGCGACGTACTCGGCCTCCCTCGCGGCCGCTTTCTCGCTCTCGCAGTGCCTGCGAACCGACCTCCTCGAGGGCGGGGTGAAGGTCGTGAACGTGTTTCCGGGTCCCCTCGAGGATGAATGGCAGCAGTTGTTGCCCCCGCCCAAGCTCACCCCCGAAGCGCTCGCCGACGCGGTGGTGAAGGCCCTCGTCGACGGCGTGGAGGACGTCTACCCCGGGGCGGTGGCGCAGGAGCTGAGCGCGCGGCTGCGCGAGAATCCGAAGGAAGTCGAACGGGAGCTGTCATTGTGAGCACGGTTGCGGAAGCTGCGACGGGAGCGACGGCGGGAGCCGGGGCAGGGGCCGAGGCCCGGGGGCCGGAGTCGGCAAGGACCCTGGCCCGGTTCCTCGCCGACCTGGTAGCGGGCCGGATCCGGGTCGTCGATCTCACGGAGACCCTGGAGCCGGGCTTTCCCACCATCGTCCTGCCTCCCGAACTCGGCCAGTGCTGGCCGTTCCGCAGCGAGGAGATATCGCGCTACGACGAGCGGGGTCCCGCCTGGTACTGGAACAACTTCTCGTGCGGGGAGCACACCGGGACCCACTTCGACGCCCCGATCCACTGGGTCTCCGGCAAGGATCTGCCGAACAACGCCACCGACACCATTGCGGTCGAGAATTTCATCGCCGAGGCGTGCGTGCTCGACTGCTCGCGCGAATGCGGGGACGACCCCGACTTCCTGCTCACCATCGACTTCGTGGAGGCCTGGGAGTCGCGGCACGGCGAGGTCCCGCCCCGGGCGTGGGTGTTCATGCGCACCGACTGGTCGAAACGGCGCGACCCCGTGGCCTACCTCAACATGCTCGAGGACGGCCAGCACACCCCGGGGCCGGACGAGCACGTGGTACCGTGGCTCATCCGCGAGCGCGACGTGCACGGTTTCGGCACCGAGTCGGTGGGGACCGACGCGGGGCAGGCCATCCACTTCTCCCAGCCGTTCCCGTGCCACTACTACATGCACCGCAACAACCGCTACGGTCTGCAGTGCATGACCAACCTCGATCTCCTCCCCCCGCGTGGTGCGGTGATCCTGAGCGCGCCGCTCAAGATCGAGCGGGGATCGGGGAGCCCGACCCGGGTGCTCGCGCTCGTCCCCGCCCCTGCCCCCGGGGGCGCGGGTTAGCCCGAAAAAATCACCGACTTCCCGCTGCAAACGCCCATCCGCTCGCGGTCGCGGTACGTACTCCCGCAAGCCGCTTCGACCGCGCGCACGTGCCAGTGTCGACTACGCCTCGGCAGCGCGCACGCGCTCTTTGCCGTGAAAATGGAGCCAGGAGGGCCGTCTTCGCGACGCCGGACCTTTTCATGCGACGGGGTGGCCGGCCCGTCCATGCGTGTTTCGGCCCGTGCGGCCCGTTCCTCCATGAGATCGTGGGGCATCTTGGCCCCCTCGCGACGAAAGTCGGTGATTTTTTCGGGTTAGCGCTGCGGCTCGGGCAGGTCGCCGGCATCGTCGACGATGAACACGGCGAGCGGTTCCCGGCGCCCCCGCACCGCGACCGCTTCCCGGCGCCACGCGGAGAGGTCGGCCTCCGCTCGGGCGGCCACGTCGGCGGAGACGACGAGCTGGGCGGCAAACTCCTTCGATATCGACTCGAGCCGGCTCGCCGTGTTGACGGTATCGCCCACCGCGGTGACGGAGACCGCCGCAGCGTAGCCCATTTCGCCGACGATGGCGGGCCCGATGTGGATGCCGATCCCGATCCGAAGCGGCGCCGGCAGGTCGGGTGCAAGCAAACGGTTGAGGTCGCGGAGGGCCTCCGCCATGCCCTTCGCGGCGGCGAGGGCCTGCGCCGCGCCGGCCGCCGGGGGCGCGGCGATGCCGAAAAGGGCCATGATGCCGTCGCCGATGAACTTGTCGACCCGGCCGCCGGCTTCCTCGATCGCTTCCCCCATCGAGCGGAAGTAGCGGTTGAGCATGAAGACCACGTCGTAGGGCAGCTTCGACTCCGCGAGGCCGGTGAAGCCGCGGATGTCGGCGAACAGCACCGTGATCGTTCGCTCCTCGCCCTGCATCGTCTTCGCGGTGCGCAACCCGTCGCGCGGGCCGGCGTTGGGAGGGAGCAGGGGCGTCACCGAGACGGCGGCGCGCGGCCGAAGCTGGCACGCGAGACGCACGTCGGGGGGGACTCCTGTCCGCTCCAGGACCCGGCGTTCTTCCGGCGACGGGGGCGGCAGAGCCTCCTGCCCTTCGTTGATCCGGACCCGGCACGTCGAGCACCGGCTCCGCCCGCCGCAGACCGAGGCGTGCGGGATCCCGTTCATCCGGCTCGCTTCGAGAATCGAGGTGCCGGGCGCGATCCGCACGTCGCGTCCCCCCGGATAGCGCACGCTCACCCGATGGCGCCGGCGCTCCGCCCGAAGGCGCATGCCGCGTGCGGCGAGCACGAGGACGAGCCCGGCGCCGAGCCCGGTCAGGGTCCACCTCTCGATGTCGAGGAACGTCGCCAGCTCCTCGGGGGTGGGGGCGTTCACCTCGGCCAGCAGTGCCTCGCGCCAGCCCGGCACCTCGTTCAGCGCGGCCACGGACCGCCCGGCGGAGACGAAGCCGAGGAGCGAGAAGACCGGCAGGAGGAGGGCGCCGGCGTACAGGTACGGGCGAACGCGGGGGTACCACGACTTGAGCCTCAGCCAGTAGTGGAGGCCGATGCAGGCATGGCCCCAGACGATCAGGGTGGCGGCGGCCTGCCTCGCCGCCACCAGCGGATCGTGGACCCACAGCGCGAGCAGCACGTAGGCGTAGGTGTCGTCGGTCCCGTACAGCTCGGAATTCGCGGCGGTGCCGAGGATGTGGATGACGAGCAGGGGCGGGATTGCCATCCCGAGCAGCAACTGGGCGGCTTCGGGCGGGGACATGCGCCAGCCGCGGCGCTGGTAGATCGCCTGGTAGGCGAGGGCCAGGTGGATGAGGACGCTGGCAAGGAAGATCGGGCCGGCGGCGGTGCCGCGCCAGAAGCCGAGAAACACCGTCCGCCCCGCCTCGAGGGCCTCGAGGGAGATGAGCCCGAGCGAGTGGTTGAGCAGATGGGTGGCGACGAAGAACGCCATCGCCAGCCCGCTCGCGAGGCGCAGGTTGCGCGCGTTTCCGGCGCGCCGGAGCCGCCCCGGAAACGCGCCGGAGGGGAAGACGGGCTTGCGGGTCGGGGCGGATCCGGTCACGGGCCGTTCTCTCGCGGCCCGCGAATACGGGTGCGCGTCCGTTCCCCTCGGCTCCGCCGGGACCGAGGCGGGCGGCATGCGGGGGCGGACTCTCGCCGCCCACCCTGCCGTCGAGGGCGGACCGGGTCGTGCGGGCGCATGGCTCTCCCCCCGGATTGGCGCTCGGGTCCGGTCATGGTGGCACGATTCGCCCTTGCGCGGCGTCTTTCGATCCGTTCATTTCGCGCGCCGGCTCGCGTTTCGACCAAGCGCCCGGGATCGGGCGGAGCCATTCTCGAGCTTCCGCATACCGATGCCGGGTCAACGGAACAGCCCTGCGGGATCGGGGGGCGGGATGGCGGGACGCGGCGAGGAAATGATATAAGCGGTCCTTCGCCTCCGCCGCGCGCCAGCAAGCAGGAAACTTGGCCCCATGTGTGGAATTGTCGGGCTCTACGCGAAGAACCCCGAGCTTCGCCCTCGGCTCGGGGAGCTGGTGTCGCCGATGCTGGTCGAACTCGGCGACCGGGGGCCGGACAGCGCCGGAATCGCCTTCTACCGGCGTCCCGCGGAGCGGGGCGGTTCCAAGATCACCGTCCACCACGAAGACCCCGGGTACGACTGGGCGGCGCTTCGCGCCGCGCTCGCGACGGAGTGCGGCGCGGACGTGGACCTGGAGGTGCGCGCGAGCCACGCGACGCTCACGAGCCCCCTTCCCCCCGGGCGCGCCGAGCACTGGATCGCCAGCCGCCACCCCGAGCTTCGGGTGATGAGCGCCGGGGACACGATCGAGCTCTATAAGGAGAAGGGGCTCCCGGAGGACGTGGTGGAACGCTTCGGGTTCCGGGAGATCGACGGGAGCCACGCCCTCGGCCACACCCGGATGGCGACCGAGAGCGCGGTCACCACCGAGCACTCGCACCCCTTCTCGACCGGGCTCGACCTCTGCCTCGTGCACAACGGCTCGCTCTCCAACCACAACCGCCTGCGCCGCGTACTTCGTCGCCGGGGGATCACCTTCCGGACCGACAACGATACCGAGGTGGCGGCGGGCTATCTCACGTGGCGGCTGCGCGAGGGAGACGCGCTCGACGAGGCGCTCGAGGCCGCCAACGACGATCTGGACGGCTTCTACACCTTTGCGGTCGCCACCCGGGACGGTTTCGCGGTGCTCCGCGACCCCATCGCCTGCAAGCCCGCGGTGCTCGCGGAGACCGAGGACTGGGTAGCCATGGCGTCCGAGTTCCGGGCCATCGCCCCGCTGCCGGGCGCCGAGCGGGCCGATATCTGGGAGCCCGCTCCCGGCCGGGTTTACCGGTGGGGCGGGGCGCCCCGATGAGCAGCGCGCCGGAGCCCGTCGAGTTCGACCTCGCACACCGCGACACCCGCGCGCTCAACCGCTCCCTGCACGGCCTCGATCCGGCGGACGGCCCGGCGGACAGCCCGGCGGACGACGGCGCCGCGCCGCCGCGCTGGCGGATCCGCAACCCCGGGGGGCGCCACGCCCTCTGCGTGGGGATGGAGGCGCGAGCGGACCTCGACGTCTTCGGGCACGTCGGCTACTACTGCGGCGGCATGAACCGGTGCGCGAACATCGTCATCCACGGCAACGCGGGGCCCGGGGTCGCCGAGAACATGATGTCGGGCTCGGTGCGCGTGAAGGGTAACGCTTCGCAGTCCGCTGGGGCCTCCGGGCGCGGCGGGCTCCTCGTTATCGAAGGAAACGCGAGCGCGCGCTGCGGCATCTCCATGAAGGGGATCGACATCGTGGTGGCGGGATCGGTCGGCCACATGAGCGCGTTCATGGCCCAGGCCGGCCACCTCGTGGTCTGTGGCGACGCCGGCGCGGACTTGGGCGACTCCATCTACGAGGCGGTGCTGTACGTGCGAGGATCGGTCGCGTCGCTCGGTGCCGACTGCATCGAGAACGAGATGACGGACGAGCACGTCGAACGCCTCCGCGGCCTGCTGGCCGCGGCCGGGCTGGAGGCCGACCCGAAGGGGTTCCGGCGCTACGGCTCGGCCCGGCGGCTCTACCACTTCCACGTCGACCGGGCGGACGAATACTGAGCCCGCCGGCCGGCAACTCGTGGAGCGGACCGGTGCATCCGCCCGATCCACTTGGTCCACCCGATCCACCGGGGGCGGAGCCGCGGGCGGGGACGGCCGGCGGGCGATGGATGCGGCCGTGCCGGTTCGCCGGATGGCCCGGATGGCCGCCGGCGAGGGCCGTGATCGGCCGGCGGCCCCGTACCGGGGCCTCGCTCCGGCTGCGGCATCGGCCGGCGCGGCGTGGTCCGCCCGATCGAGGCGGGCGTTCCTGGAGGGAAGAATGAGGTCAGGAATCGTGCGGCCGCCGCTCGCGGGAGCCCGGAGGGGTGGCGGGCCGCCTCGACCATCCGGACGTTTCCGGGGCCGCGCGCCATGAGCGGCTCCCCTCCCGATCGCCGCTGGCTCCGGGGGTCCGCCTCGTTCCCCGCGCCCGTCATCGCGGAGATCCATCGCGCGGCGGACGAGGGGGTGTACGACATCCGCGGGTTCGGGGCGAAGCGCCGCCTCCCCACCTTCGACGATCTCCTGCTGCTCGGCGCCTCGATGTCCCGGTACCCGCTCGAGGGCTACCGCGAGCGGTGCGAGACCGCCGTCACCATCGGCACCCGGTTCGCCCGCCGCCCCCTCGAGCTCGCGATCCCGATCACCATCGCGGGAATGAGCTTCGGCGCGCTCGGCGCGAACGCGAAGCGCGCGATCGGGATGGCGGCGACCGCGATGGGCACCAGCACCACCACCGGGGACGGCGGGATGTCGCCCGAGGAGCGCGAGGCGTCGAAGCTCCTCGTCTACCAGGTGCTGCCTTCGCGCTACGGCCTCGACCCCGACCACCTCCGGGCGTGCGACGCCATCGAGGTGGTGGTCGGGCAGGGCGCGAAGCCGGGGGGCGGGGGCATGCTGCTCGGGCAGAAGATCACCGAGCGGATCGCGGGGATGCGGGACCTTCCGGTCGGGATCGACCAGCGAAGCGCCTGCCGCCACCCGGACTGGACCGGCCCCGACGACCTCGAGATCAAGATCCACGAGCTCCGCGAGATCACCGACCGGGAGCTCCCGGTCTACGTCAAGGTCGGGGCCGCCCGGGTCGGCTACGACGTCGCCCTCGCGGTCAAGGCGGGCGCGGACGCGGTGGTCGTGGACGGGATGCAGGGCGGCACCGCGGCGACCCAGGACGTCTTCATCGAGCACGCGGGCGTACCCACCCTGCCCGCCGTCCGCCAAGCGGTCGAGGCGCTTCAGGAGCTCGACATGCACCGCAAGGTGCAGCTCATCGTCTCGGGCGGCATCCGGCACGGTGCGGACGTCGCGAAGGCACTCGCCCTCGGGGCCGACGCGGTGTCGATCGGGACCGCGGCGCTCATCGCCCTCGGCTGCAACCGGCCGGACCACGTCGAGGACTACCACGCCCTCGGGACCGAGCCCGGCTTCTGCCACCACTGCCACACCGGCCGTTGCCCCGTGGGCATCACCACCCAGGACGCGGACCTCGAGTTGCGGCTCGACCCCGAGCGGGGGGCGCAGCGCCTTCGCAACTACCTCACCACCATGACCCTCGAACTCCAGACCCTCGCCCGCGCGTGCGGCAAGAGCCACGTGCTCAACCTGGAGCCCGAGGACCTCGCCGCGGTCACCGTGGAGGCGGCGGCGATGGCCCAGGTGCCGCTCGCCGGCACCGACTGGATACCGGGCCGGTCAGGGGGGGGCTAGTATCTCCCCGGATCGGCAACGTCATGCGGCATCGGACTGCCAACTGGATGCCGGGCCGGTCAGGGGGCCAGTATCTCCGTACCGTGATTTTGACCGATTGAGAATCAAGTATGCATGAGCCGCTTTGATGTCTTTCTCGCCGTCCCGGCCAGCCAGGACTTTCTGCCCGGGAACCGGGAGAATGAGCTGAGCTCCGCTCCCTGGCCCGGCGCCGCGCCCCGCGCCCCGATCAGCCCGGATACCCCAATCGAATCTCGGAGGCATCAACCATGACGACGGACCTCGCCCAAGTCGCGAAACGCGAAGGGATCCGGTACTTCCTCATCTGCTTCGCCGATCTCTTCGGAACCCTTCGCTCCAAGCTGGTGCCGGCGCGGGCGATCGGCGACATGCAGCGCGACGGGGCGGGCTTCGCCGGCTTCGCCGCGTGGCTCGACATGACCCCCGCGGACCCGGACCTGTTCGCCCTGCCGGATGCGGAGAGCCTCGTGCGGCTGCCCTGGCGGCCCGAGGTCGCGTGGCTTCCCGCCGATCTCCGGATGAACGGCAGGGAGGTCGAGGCGTCGCCCCGGGTCGTGCTCAAGCGCCAGGTCGAGGCGGCGGCGAAGCGGGGCTTCCGGCTTCGCACCGGTGTCGAGTGCGAGTTCTTCCTCGTCGACGAGGACGGCACCGCGATCTCCGACGGGCGGGACGTTCAGGAGAAGCCCTGCTACGACCAGGCCGCGCTCATGCGTCGCTACGACGTCATCAGCGAGATCTGCGACTACATGGAGCAGCTCGGCTGGAATCCGTACCAGAACGACCACGAGGATGCGAACGGCCAGTTCGAGATGAACTGGGAGTACACCGACTGTCTCGGCACCGCCGACCGCCACGCCTTCTTCCGGTTCATGGTGAAGTCGGTGGCGGAACGGCATGGGCTTCGCGCCACGTTCATGCCGAAGCCCTTCCTGCACCTCACCGGCAACGGCTGCCATGCCCACGTGTCGCTCTGGGATGCGGCCGGGGAGCGGAACCTCTTCCTCGACGAGGGCGACGAGATGGGCCTCTCGGGGGCCGCCTACCACTTCCTCGGCGGGGTGCTGCACCACGCGGACGCCCTCTGCTCCCTTTTCAACCCGACGGTGAACAGCTACAAGCGGATCAACGCGCCGGTGACGTCGTCGGGCGCCACCTGGTCGCCGAACGCGGTGAGCTGGTCCGGCAACAACCGCACCCACATGGTGCGGATCCCGGAGGCGGGCCGCTTCGAGCTTCGGCTCATGGACGGGGCGGTGAACCCCTACCTGCTGCAAGCGGGGCTCCTTGCCGCCGGCCTCGACGGGATTGCGAATGAGCGCGACCCAGGGCGGCGCCTCGACATCGACATGTACGCGGAAGGGGGCCGGGTGCGGGGCGTCAAGCGGCTGCCTCTGAACCTCCTCGACGCGATCCGCCTCACCCGGAAGAGCCGGACCCTCCGCGAGGCGCTCGGGGCGGAGTTCGTCGACAGCTACTGCAAGCTCAAGCTCGCCGAGTGGGACAGCTACGCCCGGCACCTCACCCAGTGGGAGCGCGACCACACCCTGGACGTGTAGCGGCGAAGCCCGGCCGAGTCGGAGATGGCGATCGGACGCTGGCGGAGCTTCGGCCGTTATCAAACAAACAGGGGTCAGGCGCTCGGAGGAAGATCGGCATCGCCCGGCCTTCGCCCGCCGGCCCCGGCCACCGGAGAAGCGGCTCCGGATTCCCGCTTCAGGAATACGTCTGCACTAATCGGACATTGACATGATTCAGAAACAGAATGAAAACAGCATGTCGTGTATCTGTCTCATGACAAGGAACTTGTGAAGCAGGATACCGCCTGACGACCACCCAACCCCCTGCAGCTCCCGCGATCTCATCGAACCATCCGTAGCGCCCTCGCCTCAACCCGGCAGGAAGAGGAGGTCCAGTCCTTTGAACCGCCTGAAGCCCCTGTCGAACGACGCGATGCGATGTTGTCCTGCGAGCGCGAACGCGGCGAGATAGGCATCCGACCAGAAGCCGGGCGACGACCGATGCCGGCTGCACAGGTCCGCGAGGCGCCGGTCAATGCCGGCAGGCTCATCCAGAACGGTGACGCTCGCCTGCGCCGCAATACTCGTAAAGGCAGTCCATGCCTGAACGTGGTCCAGGCGCTGCCGGCCCATCACTCGCTCGTTCGAAAGCAACCGCAACAGACCAAGCTGGGTCAGCCGGCAAAAGGCGACCTGTTCCCCGGCCGGAAGCGCTTCCACCCGCCACCACCGGGCCGCGGCAGCGTGGTGAGGGTGTTCCTCCACCAACGTGGCCAGCCAGACATTGACATCAGCGAGAATGAAGCTCACGGCCGACGTCCTCTTCGTCAAGCAGCTTCCGTGCACCGTCGCCTTCAAGCTCACGCATGACCGGACCCGCCGCGCCGGTGATGAGCGGGAACGTGCAGTCGGGGCCGAGCTCCTGCGCGTCGAGCCCGGAAATGCCCGCCGGCTCGGGAGGATGGCCGCCGTCGGCCAAGTGGCGTTGCAGCGCGTGGCGGACGAAGTCCTTGAGACGGAGACCCTGCAGGGCGGCCGCGGCCTTTGCGCGCCTCAGAAGATGCTCCGGAATGTCTATCGTCGTCCGCATCAAGGCTATATTAGCATCATTGATGCATCTATGCACCTATGCATCTATGCAGCTTGATGCACTTGATGCAACTGGGAACGAGTCCACCGACCGTTGCCTTCGGTGGTGGATATCGACGCGCGGCGCATCGCGCAGTTGGATCCACGACGATCGGTGGCCCGACGATGGCGTACCCGCGGTTGCGTTCTTACACTGGGGTAGTGAGAACCTGGATCCGGAGCCCGCTCGCGATCCTGGCCGACGAAGACGCGGCGGGGGGCGTCGTCGTCGAGGGAGCGCGCATCGCGGAGTGCCTGCCTGCCGGGACGGAGCCGAACGAGCCCTGCGACCGGGTGTTCGACGCCTCCGAGCACGTGGTGCTGCCGGGCCTCGTCAACACCCACCACCATTTCTACCAGACCCTGACCCGCGCCCACGGCCCCGCCCTCGGCAAGGAGCTCTTCGACTGGTTGAAGGCTCTCTACCCGGTGTGGGCGCGATTGACCCCCGGCCATCTCGAGGTCGCGAGCCGGCTCGCCCTCGCCGAGCTCCTGCTCTCGGGCTGCACCACCGCCGCGGACCACCACTACGTGTTCCCGGCGGGGCTCGAGCGCGCGATCGACGTCCAAGCCGAAGCCGCCCGCGACCTCGGCGTGCGGGTGACCCTGACCCGAGGCTCCATGAACCTCTCGGTCGAGGATGGGGGCCTGCCCCCTGCATCCGTCGTCCAGGACGCCGACGCCATTCTTGCAGACAGCGAGCGGGTGATCGATGCCTTCCACGAGCCGGGGGAGGGCGCGTTCGTCCAGATCGCGCTCGCGCCCTGCTCGCCGTTCTCGGTGACCCCGGAGATCATGCGGGACACGGCGCGGCTCGCCGGAGAGAAGGGGGTCGGCCTCCACACCCATCTCGCGGAGACCGAGGACGAGAATGCGTTCTGCGAGCGGCGCTTCGGATGCCGTCCGCTCGACTATCTGGAAGACGCGGGATGGCTGACCGACCGGACCTGGCTCGCGCACGGCATCCATTTCACCGCGGAGGAGATCGAGCGGCTGGGACGGGCCGGTACGGGGGTCGCCCACTGCCCCGGCTCCAACATGGTGCTCGCCTCGGGTCTCTGTCCGGCGGTGGAGCTCGAGGCGGCGGGGGTGCCGGTCGGGATCGGCGTCGATGGGTCCGCGTCGGAGGATGCGTCGAACCTCGTACAGGAGGCCCGCCAGGCGCTCCAGGTGCAGCGCCTTCGCTACGGCGCCGCCCGGGCCGGGCACCTCGACGCGCTCCGCTGGGCGAGCGCCGGCTCCGCGGCCTGCCTCGGGCGCGGCGACATCGGTCGGATCGCGGTCGGCTTGCAGGCCGATCTGGCGCTCTTCCGGTTGGACGAACCCCGCTTCTCCGGGGCGGGCGACCCGCTCGCCGCGCTCGTCCTCTGCGGCGCGCATCGTGCGGACCGGGTGATGGTCGGCGGCGCTTGGCGGGTGGAGGACGGCGAGATCGTCGATCTCGACCTGAAGACCCTGATGGCACGGCATGGCGAGGCGGCGCGCTCCCTGGCCCTTGCCGCCTGAGCGGCCTCCCTCCGTCCCTTCCCGCCGCTGCGAGAGCCCCGTTCGCGACCTGCCCGCCCCGGCCTCGCTCCGTGCGGAGGCTTCCGACCCCGGGAACGGGATCCGCAGGGGTCGAGGCGGGTCGGATCGGGTCGATTCTGGGGATCCGGGCGAGAAGGCCTGGCGACGAAGGAGTTGTTTCCCGGGTCCTGATTCCGTACGAGCCTCATGTTCGCATCCCGTCAGGTGAAATCGGGGTCGGAGGGGGGCGCAATCCTCATCCGGCTGGGCTCACCGGCACCCGGAATCCCGTTCTGGCCCCGATTTCACCCGGGGGACGAACCAGATGAGAATTGTGCGTGATCAGGTCCCGGGTTGCGCTTCCGGGCGCCGGATGCAGGAACGGCGCGGCGGCGCGGCGTTATCGCCTCCATCCTCGCCGGCACCCTGGAGGCCACCGCCCGGCGGGCCTTCGCGGCCTCCGGCGGCGGCCTCTTCTTTCTGCTGAACCGCCCGCTCGCGCTCGTCTTCATGGTCCTCCCGGTCGCGGTGGCCGTCATCGTCTCGCGCCGGAATCAGGAGCCCGTTCCGTAAGCGGGAAGCCGCTCCGGGCACGCCGGGCGGAGCCGGGGTTATCATGGCCTCTCGCAGTACCGAAGGGGTGGTGCACAATGATTCGAGCATTCCCGAGACTCCTCGTTGCCGCCGCATTGATGGTGGCCGCCACCTCCGCTCTCGCGGAGGACCTCCTCGGCCTCTGGGACACCGGCGAGAGCCGGGTGGAGATCTACGCCTGCGGGGAGCTTCTCTGCGGCCGGATCGCCGAGCTCGACGAGCCCCTCGACGAGGACGGAAACGAGAAGCTCGACGACAACAACCCCGATCCGGCCCTGCGCTCGCGTCCGATCCTGGGAATGGACCTTATCGCCGGCTTCTTCCGGGCGGGAAAGAGGAAGTGGGAAGACGGGACCATCTACGATCCCCGCGACGGCAAGACCTACAAGTGCGTGATGAAGCTCCAGCGAAACGGCACGCTGAAGGTGCGGGGGTATGTCGGGATCCCCTTGCTCGGAAGGACGGTGGTCTGGACGCGCGTCGAGTAGCCGATCCCCGGCCCGTCGGGTCCTCGACGGGCCGCGGCACTGCGGGGAGCCGCCGCGGCGTTTCGGGCGATGCCCTCGCGTTACAAGGTGCACCGAGCGTGGCGCTCGATGTGGTAGTCCTCCCGTGACCGGGCGAGTCCATACCGCCCGACCGCGGCTTCGAGGCGCTCCGCAAGGCCCCGTGCCTCGGCGTTGACCGCGGCCAGCCGCTCAGCCGCCGCTTGCGCGTCCTGGGCGAGCTTCGCCTCGTCCACGGTCAGCATGCGCCGTTCTTCGAGGACCATCCGCCCCCCGATCATGACCGACGCGACCCCGGTCCCGTCCTCGCCGTGCACGATCTGGTTGACCGGATCATTCAACGGTGCGTAGTTCACGTGGGAGAGGTCGAGGAACACGATGTCGGCCTTGCGCCCGGCCTCGATCGCTCCGATCTCGTCATCGAATCCGAGCACGGCGGCGCTCCCCCGGGTAGCCAGATCGAGGATCTCCCCGGTCGCGAGCCACCGCTGGCAGTCGATCTCCTGGATCCGCGACACCATGGATGCGATGCGCATCGCCTCGAACATGTTGAGGTTGTCGGAGCAGGTGCAGGCATCCGTCCCGATCCCCACCCGAACGCCCGCATCGAGCAGGGCGCGGGCTGCCGCGAGTCCGTTTCCGAGCCGTGCGTTGGAGCCGGGGTTGTGGGCGACCGCGGCTCCCGCGTCCGCGATCCGGCGGATGTCGTCGCGGTCGAGCCACACCGCGTGCGCGGCGGTGAAGCGCGGGCCGAGCACGCCGAGCGAATCGAGCCAGGCGGTCTGGGTCATGCCGTAGAGCTCCATCCCCGCGAGGGCCTGCACCTTCGACTCCGCGAGATGAGTGTGGAAGCCCGTCCCGTGCTCTGCGGCCGCCCGGCCCGCGGCGCGCAGGAACGCTTCGCTGCAGTGGTGCGGGATGGTGGGGGCGAGCGCGAGCCGCACCCGGTCGTGGTCGAAGGGCCAGGACGCCCGCGCCCGTTCCCAGGCGGCCATGCTGGCCTCGAAGGGCTCTAGGGAGACGGACTCCGCCTCGCGCCGAAGGTGGGCGGGGAGCGCGTTCAGGAGGCCCGGGAGCGCCCGGTGGAAGGTGCGGTCGGCCATCATCGGAGCGACGACCGCGCGCAGGCCCGCGTCGGCGTAGGCACGGCCGACCGCTTCCAGCCCCTCGGCGGTCGGCACGGGAAATTCGAAGCTGAGGTCATAGGCGGCGGTGCATCCCTTCCGGATCAGCTCCACCGCCCCGATGAGGGTGGAGAGGTACTTGTCCTCGAGCGTCCGGCCGCCCGTGATCCACGGGGCCGCGTTGAGGAGAAGCTCCAGGGTCCAGCGGTCCCCGACGCTCTTGGCGAGGTTGTTGTGGCCATGGGTGTGGGCGTTGACGAGGCCCGGCATGAGGAGGCGGCCGGCGGCGGCGAGCGTGGCCGTGTCGCCGGGCGCGGTCATTCCGGGCGGCCCGATCTCGCGAATCGTGTCCCCGTCGATCAGGATGTCCGCGGGCTCCGCCGCGTGTCGCCCGATGTCGAGCAACCGACCGCCCCGGATGATCTGCTTCATCACTTCAACCCCTTTCGACCGCGGCCGATACCCATGACTTGACGAACGAGCGGACGGTGCGGAGCCAGCGCACCCGGTGCGGCGTCGGGCTACGTCGGCAACCAGCCCGGCCTGCCAGGGGGTTGCCGGTTCCGGGCAGGTCGGCCCCGGTCCCGGGCAGGTCGGCTCAGCGCAGCGCAGTCCGACACCTCCGGACGGGTGCGCCGGCTGTCAAGTGATGGACAGGACTCTCCCTTTCGCTCCTGTGCGGGGGCCGCGAGTTCCGGAGGCGTCCGCCTTCTACTCCGGGCTGCCGGCAGACGGCGGCGGGACGCCAAACCGCAGCTCGGTCGGCGTCCACCGGTCGCGGCGGCGCGCCCGGCGGCTCTCGGCGGCTTCCGGACCGTAGGATACCGCCCGGCCCGGCTGTTCGTGGTGCGCGGTGGCGCGGAGGTTGAGGGTCGAGAGTCCACCGACGTCCTCTTCCTCCGCGTATGCCCCGATGTAGACCCCGCAACCGCCGCACACCAGGAACTCCGCCGTGCGGAGCCCGAACTGGTAGCGGACGAGCCGACCGGGGTCGGCGACGAAGACTGCCGCCCGGCCTTCCGGGTCCGATACGCAGCGGGTGGCGTGGGCGCGGCAGAAGGAGCAGTCGCACTCGCGCGGGCCGATCGTCTCCCAGGTCCGCTCCGTCTCGAGCTCGAAGCCGAGGTTGCCGCAGTGGCATCGTCCTTCGATCCGCATCGCACCGCTCCGTATCTGCCGGATCCGGATGGGAGTACGGCGAGTATAGAGCAGCCGCACTCGCGCGGGCATCCGTCCGGTGCCCGCCCCGCACGTTCCGGCTTCATCAGGTCTCTGGTTTGAATGGAGGAGGTGGACAGGATGGTTCGCGAGCTGGCCGTCTTAATCCCTTCTTCATCAGGTCTCTGGTTTGAATTCACGCTCGTGAAGAGCTGGATGGGCTCGATCTCCGTCTTAATCCCTTCTTCATCAGGTCTCTGGTTTGAATCGGGGGATTTTTGTCTCTATGCCCGCAAAAATAAGTCTTAATCCCTTCATCAGGTCTCTGGTTTGAATATGCGATGGGGCAAATTATTGCGGCATACGATGTCTTAATCCCTTCTTCATCAGGTCTCTGGTTTGAATTTCGATTGTTGTCCAGACCGTACATCAGATCTCGTCTTAATCCCTTCTTCATCAGGTCTCTGGTTTGAATATACGGACGGACGGACGAAGGACTGCGATTTTGTCTTAATCCCTTCTTCATCAGGTCTCTGGTTTGAATTCTTGGCGGCCCTGCAGTACGAGGAGAACCTGACGTCTTAATCCCTTCTTCATCAGGTCTCTGGTTTGAATTCTTGGCGGCCCTGCAGTACGAGGAGAACCTGACGTCTTAATCCCTTCTTCATCAGGTCTCTGGTTTGAATCTCCCGACCCGTATCAAGTATCTCACCAAGAACGGTCTTAATCCCTTCTTCATCAGGTCTCTGGTTTGAATGGGACTCAAGAATCGCATCGTCGTGATGGGCGCGTCTTAATCCCTTCTTCATCAGGTCTCTGGTTTGAATGCCTCCCGCCGAGCGGAAAGGGATCGCTCGGGTGGTCTTAATCCCTTCTTCATCAGGTCTCTGGTTTGAATCCATCCCGTACCGCCGTAGCCGCCTGTCTGAGGCGGTCTTAATCCCTTCTTCATCAGGTCTCTGGTTTGAATCGACAGGGATGACAAACTCCTTGGCCGTTGCGCGTCTTAATCCCTTCTTCATCAGGTCTCTGGTTTGAATATGGATGGCCGATTCGCTGCGCCGATACCTCGATGTCTTAATCCCTTCTTCATCAGGTCTCTGGTTTGAATTGACCGTCCACGAAGGAGATCGACCATGAAAATCAGTCTTAATCCCTTCTTCATCAGGTCTCTGGTTTGAATGGATATCGGACGTGATTTCGAGAACTGGGAGGGTCTTAATCCCTTCTTCATCAGGTCTCTGGTTTGAATAGGAGATTCGAAATGAATACTTCGGAACAGACCGGTCTTAATCCCTTCTTCATCAGGTCTCTGGTTTGAATGGAGGGAATGCAAGAAGGCGCGCCGTGCCGAGCGGTCTTAATCCCTTCTTCATCAGGTCTCTGGTTTGAATAGGAGATTCGAAATGAATACTTCGGAACAGACCGGTCTTAATCCCTTCTTCATCAGGTCTCTGGTTTGAATGGAGTAGACATGACGAAGAAGAGCCAAGAGCTGTCTTAATCCCTTCTTCATCAGGTCTCTGGTTTGAATTCGCCGGTACCTCGATATCCCGGGCGGCGTCGCCGTCTTAATCCCTTCTTCATCAGGTCTCTGGTTTGAATCGTGGTCGAGCGCGTGGTCGCCGAGACCGACCAGTCTTAATCCCTTCTTCATCAGGTCTCTGGTTTGAATTCGGACGGCCTCTGATGCCTGGAATTCCTGGGCGTCTTAATCCCTTCTTCATCAGGTCTCTGGTTTGAATGCACACACCCTACAGATCTGTCGCCGTCATGGGAGTCTTAATCCCTTCTTCATCAGGTCTCTGGTTTGAATTAGCGCGTGTGAGGACTCCGACCGGCGCGAGGCGTCTTAATCCCTTCTTCATCAGGTCTCTGGTTTGAATCCATTCATGCTGTTTTCCTCCGTCGTTTCAATGGTTTCTGAGGATGGTTGTGCTTGGTCACTCCGCCACGGAAGCTGACTGCCGCGATCTTCCGTCTACGAGATCGCACAGCTAGCTGCCGAAAGAGCCTCCTTTGTGAAAGAACGCATCTGCTTCGCCGAGTATTGTGACTCGGTCCGGCAGAAGACTGCGACCATATACCATGGGCCGGGCTGATGTCAACAGAGGATAGGCCCGGACATCGTCGTAGCGGGGATCGATGTGGGTTTCAACTTCGGCAAGCATATCCTCAATTGCGTTCCGAGTACCGCTGGCGCAGAAGACGGAGTACTGAAAGGGGATAGCGCGCCGCGATATCGTTCGATGGACGCGCTGGAGCCGGGTTGGATCCGCGATGTCGTAGCAAACGAGCCAGGGGGTGCGACGACTTGCCGACATTATTGAATGTCCTCCAGATATCGGGTCAGACGGCTGATGGTGTCTCGCAAATGGAAGTCCGATACCGGACGGTGGCGCTCGAAGAAACGCACCAGAGCGTGCGGATCGGCCACAGTGATCAAGCGGTTTCGATCTCCCCGGTGATTGGTCAACCATCGGATCAGGTCGGGGCGAAGCCCCCATTGGACAGTGGTGACGAGATCGGGAACGAGTTGGGAGACCGCAACATTGTCGGTGCTCAGCCCGGACGCCGTCAACGTCTCGAGTGCGTGGGCCACCGCCAAGCCGTATAGCCGTCTCCTGATGACATGGATCTCATCGACACCGGCAACGGCCCGCGTTGCCTGGCATATCGCACGGTTCATGCTCCTCTGGTCCACCATCGGAGACCAACCCATGCGCAGCGCGCAGAATCGTACGGCCCGGCGGCTGTTCGCGATGCTCCATTGCGTGTAGAGGTTCCGCCAGTCCGGTCGATCGAGAAAGTCGACCCAACGCTGCACCAGTTCGGAACGTTTCGTCGCCCGACCGATCCATCGGGCACGGGGCATTCCGTCGGTCTTGAGGAAGCAGACCACGATCCCTTGATCGGCGCATTCGAGCAATGCATCGGTAGACCAGGATACCCGGCCGCTGACGACCACCCGCGAGACCCGCTCGAATGGAATGCGCCGATCGGCGCATCCGGTCTTCGAGACTCGCAGCGCGGGACCGTCCAATGCGACGGCCAACGGCTCGTTTCCGCGGAGATAGAGTGGCTTCATGGCAGATGAGATTCTGTCTTTGTCGTTTCGAGATGCAGAATGCCGCGCCCCCTCTCCTCGAACGCCCGTGCCGCAAGCCTTGCTTGTCGCCGAAGCAGGCGGCGCAATGCCTTGGCCAAGGGTTGAAAGCGCGTGTAGAAGTGTTGGCGTGCCGCCTTGCCGAGCAGGACGGCTCCGTTGTCCTCGCGAAAGCTCCTGGCAGTGAGAGCGCGGTCGCGAAACAGCATCCATACCCAGTCGTCGACATGGGGGCGAAGCGGTTCAATGACGTCAGCGGCCAGAGACTCCCTGCCGAATACGGGTTCGTGGTACAGGCCGAGCAATGGGTCCAGGCCCACCGTGTGGCAGGCAACCACGGCCTCGAAGTGCAGCAGGGTGTATCCGAGCGAGAGGCAGGCGTTGACCGGGTCGCGAGGCGGACGGCGGTTACGGCCTTCGAATTGAAGCGAGCGTGGGAACAAGGTCCGAAATCCGCCGAAGTACGCAGCCGCGGCCGCTCCCTCGATGCCGAGCAGACTAGCGATGCCCGGCGGGCGCGCTTCATCCGAAATCCGGCCCTGCAACCCTTCGATCTGCGCGATGGCTCGGGTAAGCGGGCGGCGCTTGTCCGGTCGCCGTTCCAGAGCTTGGCGAAGGAAGCGAGCCTGCGCCTTTGTCTTGGCGGCGATCAGTGTCTGCGACCACGCTGCTCTCGCGTCCGGGTCCCGGTAGGCATCGAATTGCCCCAGACGCCGGACCACGTCGTTGTGGGGCCGGCCGACGCAGGTCGCGAGGTGACGACTGTGCCGGCCGCTCAGCGACAGTACCCCCGCGCCCGCTTCGGTCAGTGCGCCGAGTACTGAAGTGGATAGCTGTACCCGTCCCCGCAGGACGAGCCGTTCGATCTGCGCGAGAGGCACCGAACCCCGGCGTCCGGCCGGCTCATGGAACTCCAGAACCCCGCCGGCGACCCTGAGCTCGATATCCTTGCGATCGACATACAGCGTCGTCATCGGTTCACCTGTCCGTTCCATGCCGACACGGAAGATGAACTTCCTTCCGGCTCCAAATCATGGTTGCAGAGGTGCGGGGCGGCGTTGGCGAACGCTCCATTGCCGATCACCGTCAACTCATCAACGCGCGAGACACCTGTCGCGGCCCCCGCTCATCCGACGTAGAAGAAATCCGGGTCAGCCGCCGGAACGGCGATCCCGAACAATATCGGCCGTGCCCGCGGCTCGATCCGAAGGAGTGCCATGCGATCCTCGTCTTCGTTGAGGATTTCGCGTGCTCCGGCCAGCAACTCCTCTCGCTCCGAGGGCGTGAGAAAGCACTCGAAGACGGATTTCTGGCCGCCGGTGGCGAAGCGCTTGACCACGTGATGCACCTTGCGCAGTCGAGCGGGCTCCGAGACGTCGTATGCGGCTATGTAGAGAACGCGCTTGGTCATGGGAGATTCCAGGTTCCGTTCGGCGAATTGGAGCACGGAAGCGGCCGATGCGGGGGGTCGGCAAGGTTGCCGCGCTCCGCTACGGCCCCGATCCATTCCCGGCGTGCCCTGCACTATTCATCGCCCGTGAGCCAAGTTGCGCTTGAACGCGGGCTCGGGCGGCCGGGGGGCGCTCGCGGGGTGCGCCGATACGACGGCGATACGAAAGGAGATGCAGGCTCTGGCGCCTTGGGGTGGCTGCCGTGCCGGTCAGGAAATCGGAAGGGAGCCGGTATCTCGCCAGCG
This sequence comes from Gammaproteobacteria bacterium, assembly GCA_965214795.1. GTDB lineage: Bacteria > Pseudomonadota > Gammaproteobacteria > HK1 > HK1 > JAJDXW01. The sequence continues at coordinate 1,975,535 of OZ243976.1, forward strand.
ACTGATGCGATCGGCGAGCTCCTGGACGGCGCCTCGTTCAAGAAACCGGATCCCGAGGCTTCGGCAACGGCTCTTCATCGTCGCGGGAAGCTCTCTCGCAGACACGAGGAGGCTTGTGCCGAACAGGCCGCCCGCATTTCGGCCAAGGCTCTCCAAGCGCGTTGCGACCGCCTGCTCGCCAGCGTCCAGCCGTCCCGTCTTGCATTCCACCAGTAGCAGCCGGTTGTCGTGTACCGCCAGCAGATCGAACTCGTTGGTCGGGGCGGCGGGTCCGCTCTGCGACTCCCATCGCCCGATTGCCGAGCGAGGATTCGGGATGAGGTTCGGAGGCAACTGGTCGGACAGCAGGCAGAGGTGGATGTCGGACACGGTCGCTCACCCGGTCTGGTGGAGAAACGCCGGCGGCTCCGCGGGAAGCTGCTCCGGCTGATCCTTCAAGCCGGATTCCTGCGCCAGATGCCCGAGAACCGGCAGAAACCGAGCGTGCATCCAGCCCCGCATCCGCTCCCAGCCGGGCCGCTGCACGGGGCGGAAGCCGTGCGCCAGGATCGAATCGTTGCGAATGGAAAGCAGGTCGCGCAGCTCTGGGCCGTGGCGAGCGATCAGATCCCGGGCCGGCCCTTGCAGGTGCTCCCCTACCACCTGCCACGCAGACCACAGCCCGAATTTAATCCTGCCGTCTCGATCGGGCTGCACTTCAACGCTCGCCGGCAGCAAATCGTGGGGGAAGTCCGCGGTATCAGCGCCGAGTCGGCTGCGAATCTGCCACTGTGCGGTCCACTCGATCAACCGGTACACGCGTGCGATCGCATCGTCGAAACGGCCTTGCGCCGCCCGCCGTTCGGCATTCAGCCAGAGGTCCCAGAGGCGGGCCGGGTCGTGTCGTTGATCCGCTTCCCGGGTCAGGCACCGGAGCGCCGGCAGCATCGCCGGATAGCATGGCGCAACGCGGCCGGCATAAGTCACGAGCAGATCGAGTGCCCCCGCGTGGTCGAAGTCGTCCCAATGGGCCAGGGCTCGGCTCATCCCTCGCGCAAGCGCGAGTCGCGTCCTGTCGTCATCGCCGGCGGCGATCCGGATGCCGTCCAGACCCTCCGCGGCCTCGTGATACCCGAATCGGCGCCAAGCTCCGAGATAGGGGGCCATCGCGCGGTCGAGGCGCAGGCGGCCCACGCTCGCGACCATCGCTTGCTCGGTTCCCTCTGCCACCCGGAGAAGGTTGGGACGGGCGCCCCCGACGAGCTGAAGCCCAACGTCCTCCCTCTCCAGGGCCGCGCACACCAGCGCCGCCGTCATCGTCTTGGTGCCGCCCGTGTAGTCGGCGATCAATCGTGCACCGGGGAAACGCTCGGCCAGCTCGGCGGCAGCGGTGCGCATGACGAAATAAGCCCCATCCAGATCGTCCGCCGGGACCACGCGAGCCTCGAAGCCGTCGTCGTCGAGACCTGCCTGAGCGGGGATGGCCGGCAGCGTCGGTTTTCGGTCATTGTAGCCAGCCTTGACGACCAGGCCCTTGCCGGTCACCTGATCGATGGAGCCTGGCCTGCCGGTCTCCGGGTCGCGGTCCGTGCAGAAGAAGCACACATGGCGGGGTGAGGCGGATTCGATCGCCTTGAGGACTGGCTGATGGGAGCCGCCGACAGTACACAGCAAAATGCGATCGTTCACGGTCTGCAAGCTCCGGTCACTGCAAGGAAACCAATGAGCGTCGGAAATCAACGCGGAGTACTCGGTCCTGCATGAAGTCCAGGCCGAGAAGACCATCGATGCCGGCGCTCGGAGGTAGCGTATGGGCCAACACGGGGAATTCTGCTTTCTCGTGCCCCAGGGCGGAGACACGAAGCACGGGGAATCGAGGTGCGTAGACGCCGCCGCTTCCGGTAGTGATCTCTACGTGTTCCATGGCTGCCCCGGGGAGATATCCGGCAAGCGTGAGCGGGATCACGTTGACCATCGTCTGGCTTGCGCCGGTGTCCAGTGCAAGATTCAACCCGACCTCCGCGGAGGGTCCATGAAGCTCCGTCCAGACGACGATCAAGCCTCGGGCGGGATCAAGCGTGTATTTCATACGGCGATCGCCGTTCCTCGGGCTGGTCTGCCCAGATAGAGGATGGCCACCCGTTCGGGACGCAGCTCCAGCCCCCTGCGGTATACCTCGTCCCGGTCCTTGCTGTGATGAAGCACCCTGCCCCGCAGCACGTTGAGGCTTTCGTCGGTCACGGGATCGCCCACGAGCACCCACTCCGAATCGAACGACAACTCTATCTCTTTAATCGTCATCTCCAGCATGATGCACTCCCCCTCCCCGCTGGCGACGGCAACCCCGGGATTACTTTGCGTCTTCCCGCAGGGCCGCAATCTGCCGCTTGCGTTCGCTTCTCTTCCTGCCCTTTGGAAAGCCAATCGTCCGGAAGATTTCTTCGATCAGATCGGCGGCCCGCAATCGTGACACCTCGGGCCATCCGGTTGCGACCTTGAGAATTTGGTTGGCGCGCCCTGCGAGCTCGCCGCCTTGCATTTGCGGCCGCGTCTCCGGTCGTTGCGCCTCGGTAAGCAGCGTGCGTAGCTCGTCGAGCTCCCGCTCTTCGTCCGTCATCGCGGCCCGCTGCTCCTCACGACGACGCTCCGCTGCTTCCTGCTCGCAACGGCGCCGCTCCGCTTCGGCTCGTCGCAAGGCTGCGGCTTCTTGCTCCTGTCGCAACGTGGCTCGACGCTGCACGACCTTGGTACGCCACTCCCGTTCGCCGGACCCGGCATGAAACGAATCGAACGCTTCGGCAAGCTCCGGTCGGTCCGCCGGTACTCGGTCGCCTTCGGTCATCTCGACCAGCACCCAACCGAAAGGCAGCAGACTGGACGCAGCCTCGATGCGGTCGGATGCCAGCCACCAAGTGGTCGCATTCTCTTCCCATCGGTCCGGCTGACCCTGGGGGGTCATGATCCGAATGTTCCGGACACTGTCCAGGGTGACGGACTCCGCGCCGCTGTGGCGGCCGACGCGCAGCAAGAAGGCGTGGTTCGAATCCAGGAGATCCTCCAACCCATTCGTCTTGAGCTTCCGGACAGTTGCGTACCAACGATCGTCGACAAGACCCCGCTCACGCAACGCTTTCGTCTCACGCATGAACTGTCGGCGGTAAAAACAGTTGCAGGCGTCCGCGATGGCCTTGGCAGTCCAGCGGAGGTCGGGCTTGGGCAACCGATCGCCATCGCGCAGATCTGTGCGGTGAATCGTCAATCCCCCGCGGAACGCCCGCCAGCGCAGAGCGGGCACGACCTCAAGGGTCTGACACAGCCCTTTCTGTTCGGCTTGGGAGCGTATCTCCTGCCCGTCCTTTCCGGTAATCTTCCGCTTCTTGCGGTTGACCGCGAACACGATGGCCGTATCAGCGGAGAGCTCGTCCATCGTGCCGTTGCCGGAACCCATGGCATCCGCGACGTGGATGAGACGCATGGGATCGGCCTCGAAGCTGCGGTAGCCGAACAACCGCTGCTGCAATTGACGTGAATTCTCGCTGTCTTTGCCGCTTCGACCTTCGTTCTCCCGATTCAGGAGTGCGGTGCGGATTGCGCCTTTGATACTCGACCCTGGCAGGATTGGTGTACCCGTCCCGGGGTGGAGGAACGTCCGTTCGATTTCGAGCTGGTTGATTGTCTTCGTTTTCGTTTCTGTCTGTGTCACGTTCCCGATTGTACGCTCATACCGCTCCCGGACTCCGGTCGCCACCCGTACCGCGCGCGAGGCGTGTGCGATCAATCCGTCACGTCGTTCAAGGAGAAGTTTTCGAACTCCGATCAGCCCCCGTCCATCCTGCGTGCTATCGACCAGCTTGAGCAGCCGATCGCGGTCGGCTTCGTCGAGGACCGCCGCCAGCGCGCTCGGCGAAAATTCGTGGAGCGTATCGGCGTCCAGCACGTAGCTCGTCGGGTCCAGATCCTCGCCGCTCCCGATGTGGATCGGTGCGAGCGGAGTGAAATCCAGCCGGTAGGAGGAGAAAAAATCAGGCGTCATGCCGATGTCTCCCGCCCGCCGGCACACTTCGGCACCCGGATCCCGATCACGGGTGCATAGCCCTGATGCACCGTCTCCGGGATGCTGTGCGAGAGTGGGCGGCTCGCCCCACCGAGCCCTTGACCGACGAACAGGCGTGCTTCGTAGTGACTTCGGGGTGTCAGGACGGCGCCCGTGTCTGCGAGGAGTACCGGCGCCTTGAACGGATGTCCGAGGTGAACGGCCACGTTGCCATGTCGCCCGAAGCGCGTGAACGGGCGATACCAGCACCGCTCGGAGTTCCACGCCAGCCCCTGCGGAGCGATCGGCGCGAGCGTCAGCCAGGAGGTTGCGTGGTCTTGCGACAGCGGAAGACCGGTCTCCTCGCCCTGTTCACACCTTTCCACTGTGAAGCGTCCCAAGCCGACGGTCGCGTCTCGCCCGAAGCCGAGCGAGCCGATGTCGCGCATGGCCTGCCGTAGCTCGTCGGCGTCGATCCGATCGGCGTCGTGCACGATGTGGCAGTCGAGTCGCGCGCCCTCCCGGTACCGGAATTGTGGTACCCCGTAAGGCGCAAAGCCTTCGTCGGTCGTCGTTCCGGTCCGGCGATCGATCGAGTTTCGGAACCGTGTTTCGCGCTTCATCAGCGGGCGGGACGGCATCTCGGGCGAACCGATAGGTCCTGCGCCATCGCCTGTTTCGTCCGGATCCTCCGACATGTGGTACAACCATTCGTCTATCGAACGACCGAAATCGTCCCGGTGAAGCCATACCCGTTTCTTCGCTGCCTTCCGGTCCTTCGGATCGAGTTCGCCGAACGTGAGCGGCGGAACCGCGGGGCGTGGCCAGCAGCGCTCGGGCAGAGCGTCGGAGACGACGGCAAACGGTCTCCCTTCCGTGTAGCCTTGCAACAGCTCCCGGAGACGGTTCTCGCCATGACGGTCCCGAAGTGCCCAGCAGATCTGCCCGAACAGGGTGTCGCCCTTGAGCGGCGTCGCGAACGCGGAACGCGGCTCGATACCGAGCACAAGGTGTTGCATGCACATCGTCTCGTCCGCTCCGGCTACAAGTCGAACCGAACGGCCTTGTAATCCGACTGGATGGGCTTGCCGTCGCGCTCGAGGTCGAGGAACCGGATCTTGCCGTACCCCCGCGAACCGGAGCCGCCGAGACCGGTCAGCTCGATCAGGTGCATTCCACGCAGAACATCGGATAGCAGATCCTCGTCGTCGTGCACGCGCATGGTCAGTTTGAAGTCGAACCGGGCTCCAGCCGGTACCCGTTCGTTGGTTCGCGGGTTCTCGGCCGCGCCCCGGATCCGGTTGATGGTGTTTTCCGTCTTGATCTCGGTGAGCGGAGCTTCGTCCCTGTCGCATTCCTGGATCCGGTCTTGATCGAGGGGACAATCCCAGAAGGCCAGACGGCCGGGACCGATCCTGCGAATAAATTCTTCGTTCGAGCTGCCTTCCGGCGCTCCGCCGAAGAGCTTCAGAATATTCTCAGCTCGAGAACGTTTCTCCTTGTCCAGCTTCTCCGCGACGCCGAAGCCGATTGGCTTCCCTTCGCTGTCCCCTACGGTGCCTGCCCGCCATTCCATCAGGCTTCTCATCTTGCCCTTGATGCTGGAACCCGGGATGTAGGGTTGACGGTTCACCGGATTCTTGATCACCGGATTGTCGACTCCACCAATCTGCATTTCTTCATTGCCGGCGCCGATATGCAATCCCGTCACCAGCTCGATGCAGCCGTCGATCAGCGTGATTCTTGTCAATTGCATGACTCGCAGCCTCAGTTTTGTGGGCCGTGGAGCTTGTAGAAACCGATGAACGCCTCGAAGAAGAGTCGGCAGTTGCGCAGGGTGTCCGGGTTGTCGTCCACCTGTTCGAGACAATTCCGGAGCATATTCACGAAAGACGCTCCGACGAGCTTGCGGCCTTGCGCGTAGGCCGCTTTGGCATTCATCATCCGGATGAACGGAAGGTGTTCGCGTAGCCGCACCTTTGCATCTTCCCGCTTACCGCGGCCGTTACCGTTGACCTTATCTTCCCAGCGCAGCAATTCGTCGTAGAATTTTCGCAACTGGGAGTCCTTGGTTCGGGGTTTGTCGTCCGCAACGATTTTCGCCCATTCATTGGCGACACTATCGAACAGGTCCGGCGTGAGTGACTGTCCTTCCGGCGGCTTGAGTAGGATTTTCGGTCCTTTTGGCGCGGAGTCGTTGTGTTCCCTATGCTGGCGCCTTTGGTTGTCTCTGAAACCAGGACCGCGACCGCCGCGGTGTCCTTGTTCGTGCCTCGGTGGATACACCCCTATCCCTCCTGTGTCCGGTTTCGATACAAGTGGTCGAACAACGCGATTCGGTAGTCACCGCCGAAGCGCCCGATCCCCTCCTGCACGATCTCCGTTGCGAGTTCTTCCATTCGTTGACTCCGGTCGGGACCTCGAACTCTTTCCAACGCCCGCGCCGTCTGATAGTAGAACCGGGCGCGCCAGCGCGCGTTCTCGGGACGAGAGGGTACGCGTTCGGCCAACTCCACAAGCTGCAGGAGCCCGTAGACGTAGCCGTGGCTCATGTCCGAGGTCAGGTCGCGCAATCGTTTCCGCGCGTCGAGCAGCGCTCGATAATCGGACCAGTCGACCGTTCGGTCGAAACAGGTGACGGCGTTCTTGTCGCGACCGTCCCTTCGTCGAAAACCCTTGGCACCATCCAACGATTCTTCCGCTATCGCCTCGATCTGACGCACTGGAAGTCCCGGCTTCGTCGTTGCGAGACCGGCCGAGAAGCCGATCGGGGGGTTGTTGGTCACGTACCGGCTGAAGTCGTTGTGCAACTGCGACGCGAGCTCCAACTGTCGCGTCCACGGACCGATGAGCAGGAAGTCGTCGCCGCCCGCGAACACCGTATAGGTGTCTCGGAACTCGGTCCGGCAAAGGTGCGGGAGGTGGACCGTGAAAAAAGCATTCATCTGCCGTGAGAGCGCGGCTATGCGGGACAGGCTGGGCGCGTGCAGGCCCCGCTGGAAGATGGCGCCCAGATTGTCGACGTCCCCTTTCAGGGTCATGAGCGCGGGCACGCCGATCCACTCTCCGGGTCCGGTTTTCGGCTCATCGGACGATCGGCGGCGCTCTTGCGCTTCGTGGGCGAGATCATGGAACGTCTTGAGGGCTTCTGCCTTGCGCGTTTCCCGACTGTCGCTTCCGCCCTTCTCGTAGCGTGATCCGTCCTTGATATCGTTCTCGTCGAATCGGGGTACCCAAGCGTTGATGTCGCGCCGCGCGTAGCCATGAAACAGTGGTGCGTCAGCGTCTTTCGGAAGCGAGAAGTCCCAGACGCGAAGAAGGTTTCCGGTCGTCGCGTGCTCGCCGAATCTTCCTGCGGCTTCCTCGTTGTTGGTCAAGCCGATCCGGTAACCGAAGATATCGGTATCCAGAAAGTCGATATCGGTATCCAGAAAGTCAACGTTCGGACCGTTCAGCGGACTGCGTGTCACCAGGAGACGATTCCGGTCCTCCCCTGTCAACCGTTCGCCGATTCGGATCTGGTCGTGCGCGACGCGGCTCGTTCCGCTGTCGTCGTCCAGCTTCTCACCATCCGCCGGCGAGCGTCCGTCCACGGTGCAGACCCCGTGCTTCCCAACTCTTCCGAGGTAGTCGTCGAACCCCGGACCTTGGGGGGACCTTCCGCACAGATCGAATTGTTGGAGCTTGGCGTCTTCCAGCGCATCGAACAGGCGTTCGACAAGGCGCCGGTATGGACTGTTCCGCCGGCTGCCCTGCTGCAGATCGTTACAGGTGGCCGGCGTCCACGCGATGCCGATCCCCGATTGACCGAAGGTATGCCGCAGGAACCACTCATCCAGGTCCTGGCGTACTTCGCCGAGCTTCTCGACCACGGTGTCGGTGTTCGGCGCGATGATCTGGAACTTCCCGGCGGCGTTCACGATCTGACTCGTGGGGGGCAGCGAGAGCGTATCAAGTATGCGTAATGCGGCGCACTCGGTGAGCAGCGAGACGAAGAATGAGCGCCCGCGGAGCAGCTTCGCCGCACTCTTCGTAGTTTCACCTCCCGACGCGAAAATGAAATCCTGAATGCCGAAGAGATCGCCCTGGATGAACATCAGCTTGGGTTCGCCCCAATCCTTGCGCCCGGCAAGCCGAACCCGGATCTTCGCCTGATCGTCGCCTCGTTCGTGGTGATAGCGCCAGATCGCTGCGGCGAGTGCCGCCACGACGCGGGAATGATCGTACAGCGATATGTCCGGAATCGTGCCGAACGCCGTGGCGGCGGGCACGGCATGGGTGAATGTCATCCACAACGAATCAAAGTGGTCGAGCCACAGTGGCAGGTCCCGCCGGTGGGAGCTCGGGATCTGTCTGAGCGCTTCCCGGAATTTCTTCCATAGGGCCAGGTACTCCGCGCGGGCGGCGGCTCGATCGTTCGTTTCGTAGCCGTCGGCGCGTACCGGGAAGATGTTCTGCGGGGAGAGTGGTGCGAGGGGATAGCGATAGTTCCAGCCCGGTTCCCCTCGTCGGCTGCCTTCATCCTGCTCGATGTCGATCTGCTCGAACAGGGTGTATTGGCGTATCGTGTAGTGGTTCTTGCCGGTGGTGGGGTTGTGGTCTCGGGCGTTGTTGTACTTTCCGAACTGTTCGCGATCGAGGCCCGATGCGGCGCGGTCCGCGGTCGCTACGATCCATTGCAGAAAGGTCTCCGGCTTGTGGTGCTTGGCCGCCGCGTTGATCAGCGAGTCGTCGGCACCCCCGGCGCGCGCCTCGCCCCACTCCTGGAACGGACTTGCGTCCTTTCCCTTGAGCGGCGGCAGATCGGGCTCGATGGTATCCAGAGCGAGGGCGGTATAGGCGGCGTGCACGTGCGAGAACCAGCCTGGACTGTCGGGGTGTGGCTTGGGGTTGGGGCAGTAGATCTGCTTGTTGAGCTCGAGGATCTCTCGATCCGGTACGGGGATGCCGCCGCGTTCGGCCAGCTTGCCCAGATCGTGCAGCAGGCCCGCAAGCGCCACCCGGCAGGTGGCGTCAAGCAGCGACTTCTCGCTTCGGCGCTTGTCCACGTGATCGGTCATGGCTCTCGGGAATCGTCGCCTCGTTCCGTCGTCCCGTCCCAAGGGGACATGCTACTCCGTTGCCCTTCCCGCGGGGTCGGATGGCAAGGTTGCCGCCGGCCGAGCCGAGCGGCCACTCGGCTCGATTGGATCGAACCGGATCGCTTCCGGGTCGATGTCGAGACCGTAGCGCCGCCGGGACCGGCTTCCCTCCGCCGAGACCAGGTAGGGGCGAGCATGTCGTCGTCCGAGTCGATCGCGAAGGCGGCTGTGCAGCTTCGACTTCATCGGCCATGTCCGGGGACGGAGCTTCGCATCCCCTTCAACAGAACCGCCGGCAGCCGCTTCAACACCTGATTGCGAGGATCCACCTCGAAACCGCCAGACTCCAATGCCGTTACGCCGAGCAACGCCTCGGAGCCTTCATCGCCATATACGATTGTGCCGCCGACCACCTCGCCCTCGAACTCGATCTCCGCGACGGTGATCTCGAGGATGATCCGTTCGCCGTTCGCCACGGAATACTCCCTGCTGCCTCTCGGTTCGAGCCCGAGCGCTTCAAGACGGACCCTCGGGACGAGGGAGTCGAACGCTCCGGTGTCCACCAGAAAGGGCCCCGTCCAGCTTCGCCGAGGGTCGGCGGGATTGCGGATGGTCACGTCAACATAGGTAGCACCCATCGGGGGTCTCCTCGATCGAGCCGTTCTCAGGGCGCTCGATGACGTTCGAGCCGCGCAGGATGATTCGGCTTGTCTGTGACAGGTGGTTGCGGACAAGCGTTCCCATGAACCCCCTCGACCTTTGCGGCCCGGGTCGATGTAGCTCACCATCCGCTCCCCCCGCTGAACCGGATCAGCGAGGCTGCCGCCTGCATACCCATGCTCAGATCCGCGGTGGAGCCGGCCACGAACCGCCCCCCGGCACCGAAGGGGCGCCCCCTTCGCCCAACGGTTCCAGCACGTACCGGCCAAGTCCCATCGAGCCGCCCTTGCCCGCATGTGTCCACTGACCGAGCCACAGATACGGCCAGAACGGATCGAGCCCCTCACGCGCCAGCTCGAAGCTTCCGACCAGTCCGCCCATCCGGAGCTTGGCGTTCTGGCGCGATGAATGGCGGGTCCATTCGCGCCAGCGGAGGTCGCGCTCGGCGATGGAGATCGATTCGGCGCATCGGAGCAGACCGGCGAAGTCCGTCTCGAGCGGTGTGTCGCTGAAGAAGTAGGTGAGCAGTGAGATGCGCCGGAGCAGCCCACCCAAGAATGTACGAAACTCGAAATCCCACGCTCCGACGAAACGCTCATGTCGCTTGATCCGCAACGGCGAAAGCAGCCGCACCCGCACCGCCGGAGGCGAGGGGGGCGGGACCGGATGCCTGGCTTGAACGGGAGACAGGTGGCCGCCGGGCTCGAACAGGGTCGTCCAGCCGCTCCGTTCGGCGCCATCTCCGGCGCCGGGTCCGGTGCCGCTCTCCCGCTTCTCCCCCTGAACGTCCTGCAGCTCGAGCGCGACGCGCCGGGTGGTGAGGCCGCTCCGGCCCGCCTGGTCGAGGGCGTGCACGACGTATGGCAGATGATCGTTGGCCGCTCCGAACAGCGTCACGCCGAGGTTCAGTGTGCCGTCCCCCGCATCGAAGCGCCGGTCGGCGGGCTCCAGCACATAGGGGCCGGGGGTACGCGGATAGCGGGTGAGCTTCGCTGCTCCGGGCGGGGTCCGGCTCTCGAAGAGAAACGGATACGGACACGATCGCAGGAGCATGCAGGCATCACACGCGGGAAGGCGGGTCACGCAGACCGTCTTTCGCAGGGCATGGCCGAACGCGCCCCGCCATGCGGAGCCAAGATAACCCGACCGGGAAGAGGCGAGCGAATCGCTTCCTTCCGGTGCCCGCTCCCGAAACCGCACGCGGTAGCGCGCGAGCGGCAACGCAGGCTGCGGGACGTACGTGGCTTGGGGAGAAGCGTTCAACGACAGGCGCGCTCAAGGGTCGGAGGGTTCTCCGGATCATAGCCGCGCCGCCGATGGCATCCGAGAGCGGCAAGGTTGCCGCCCTGGTGGTCAGTGCACGTCGCTCGCCGTGACCCTCACCACGCTACGTCCTGCGAGTATGATCCGAATCCACCGGACCGTGTTGCCACCGCGTGTTGGTACGTTGATATTCCCGTTTCCTGATCGGGGGCGGGACGGCCCGCATTCCGTGAGGGCGGACGAAACGTGAGCGAGACGAGCCCAAGCGCGCGGCGGAAGCTGACCCTTGCGGCCTGTTGCGCGACGCACGGCGTGCAGGACGGTCTCACCGCCTCGATCTACATCCTGCTCCCGATCCTCGCCCAGGCCTTCGGCCTCAGCTTCGCCCAGGTCGGGCTGGTCCGCGCCGCCCACAGCGGCGCCATGGGCCTGCTGGAGCTGCCGTCGGGCGTCCTCTCGGAGCGATTCGGCCAGCGTCGGCTGCTCGCATTCGGGCTCCTGTGCGCCGGCACCGGCTACCTCACCGTGTCGATGGCGGGCGGGTTCCTCGGGCTGCTCATCGGGCTCTGCGTCGCGGGGTGCGGAGCCGCCTTCCAGCACGCGCTGTCGTCGTCGCTCGTCAGCGGGACGTTCTCGGGCCCGGCCCGGCGCACCGCCCTCGGCGCGTACAACTCGAGCGGCGACACCGGCAAGCTCCTCTTCTCCGGGTTCCTGACCACCCTGCTCGGCGCCGGCGTCGCCTGGCCGCAGGTCGCGGCCGGGTACGGGTCACTCGCCGTGGTCGCGGGCATCGCCCTTTTCCTTCTGCTCCGCGCGCTCCGGGTGGGCGGGGCCGATGCGATCTCCGTTCGGCGATCCTCGCTGCGGGGCGAGGACTGGGGCATCCGCCACCGGTCCGGGTTCGCCGTCCTGGCCGTGATCGTGCTGCTCGACCTCGCGGTACAGGATGCATTTCTCGTGTTCGTCGCCTTCGTGATGCTGTACAAGCAGGTGCCGGTCGGACTGGCCGGATTCGCGGTCGTGCTGACCCTCGCGGGCGGGATCGCCGGGAAGTTCGGATGTGGGCTGCTCGCGGCGCGGCTCGGGCCGGTGCGCGCCCTCGTTGCCGTCGAGATCGTGAGCGCGGCCGCGATTCTCGCCGTTCTGGCCGCGCCGGCCATGGCCGCGTTCTTCCTGCTGCCGTTCGCCGGGGTGGTGCTGCAAGGCTCGTCGTCGATCACCTACGGCACGGTCGGCGACCTCGTGGACGAGCGGCGGCAGTCTCGGGGCTTCGCGCTCGTCTACACCCTCTCGAGCGTCGCGGCCATCGTGGGGCCGATTTCGTTCGGGCTCGTCAGCGACGGGTTCGGGCTCGAGACCGCGATGATCGCGATGGCCGTGGTCGTCGCGCTCCCTGCTCCGCTCTCCCTGCTCCTGCGCGGGGCGTTGCGCGAGGTGCGGCTCGCCGGGGCGCGCCCCGCCTGAGCCTCCCGCCGCCTCGACCACGGCCGCGCGCGGAACAAAGGCTGCCACGAGCGGACCGCAGCTTCAGTTGACGGCCCTGTTTTGCCAAACACTGCCAATACCGCTAGCGTGGCGCCATGAGCACGATGAACGTATCGCTTCCCGAGGCCCTCGAGGACCTCGTGGGCGAGCCGGTCGGCGCGCGCGGCCATGGCACGTCGAGCGGGCACGTCCGCGAGCGGATCCGCAAGGATCGGGACCGGCGGCGCTTCTCTGGCCTGCTTCTCGAAGGGGCGGAATCGCGGCCGGCCGCACTGGTCGATGCGGACTGCTTCGAACGGCTCCCTGGTCGGGTCCGCGAAGCCGGCCGGCGGTGAGCAGCGCCAAGCCGGTCGTCCTTCGGGAGCGGGCGCGGCGCGCCGTGCTGATGGTGGTGGACGGGCTGCGCGCGGACCTCGTGACGCCGGAGCTCACCCCCCACCTCCACGCGCTGGCGGGGCGGTCGCGGCGCTTTCCCGAGCATCGCTCCGTCTTCCCGTCCGCGACGAGGGTCAACTCCGCGAGCATCGCGACCGGCTGCCACCCTGCCCGCCATGGGCTCATGGGGAACACGATTGCGTTCCCCGCGGGCGACGGCTGGCGTCCGGTGTCCGTCGGCCCCCCCGAGTTTCGGGACGACTGGCGCGCCGTGACCGGACGAACCCTGTGGGTCCCCGTGCTCGCCGAGCGCCTCCGGGGAGACGCGGTCGTCTACAGCAATTCTTCGGCCGGGGCGGCGTACATGCAGGACCCGGACGGCTTCGGTCTCCTCCACCATCGCACCGGCACCTTCGCCCCACAGCCCGGACTTGCCCCTGAAATGAGCCCCCAGCATCGGACGGGGCCGCTCAGGCAGACCAGCGGTGCGCTCGAGGACCTGACCCTCGATGGCGCCGGCGACGCGGCCGCGACGGAGCGATTCTGCGCCGCGCTGCTCGCCAATCCGGCCCCCTCCCTGTGGACCCTCTGGATCTGCGAGCCCGATCATTCCCAGCATGAGCTCGAGCTCGGTTCCCCCGAACACCGCTCCGTCCTCGAGGGAGCCGACCGGTGCGTCGCGCTCGTCACGGAGACGGTAGAGGCGCTCCGGAGCCGCGGCGAGGACCTCCTCTACGTCGTGTGCTCGGATCACGGTCACGAAACCGTGGATGCGGTCGTGCCGGTCGGCGACCATCTCGTCGAAGCGGGCCTCAAGGCCTCGCCCGACTCCCCGGAGACGGTGCTCGCTTCGAGCGGGATGGGGGCTCTCATCTACCTCGGCGGGAGCGATGCGCCGGGCGCAGCCACGATTGCCGCGTGGTTGGAGGCGCGGCCGTGGTGCGAGCGCGTGTTCTCCGGCGAAGGGCTTCGCGAGGTCGGGCTGAGACCGGGCGCCGGCCCCGCGGTTGCCCTCGGCATGGCGAAGCGCGAGGCATCCAACCGGTTCGGAATCCCCGGTCTCGGCCACGTGGCCTCGGACACCTTCACGAAATCCGATGCGCCCGGTCTGGGGCAGCACGGGGGCCTCGGCCCGTACGAAACCCGCCCCGTGCTGATCGTGAGCGGCGGCGGGTTCTCGCCGGGAATGAGCGCGGGGCGGTCTTCGGCGGTCGACATCGCGCCGACAATCCTGCGTCATCTGTGCGCGGCGGAGGTCGGTCCGCCGATGGACGGCCGGCCGCTTCCGCGGCGCTGACGGCTCCGCTCCGCTCCGGAGGGCCTCCCGAGGGTCAATCGACGATGCCGTTGAGGGCGTAGTCGAATGCCTCGTAGCTGTGCAGCCGCGCATTCTCGGCGCGGCGCGCGTATTCGTCGCTGACCGGACGGCTGAGGATGATCGGCACGTGGGCCTCGTGGACGCTGCCGTGGGTGCGCAGCCGGCGGCCCTCGAGCCCGCTCAGGTCGTGGTCCACCTCGCGGGCGCCGATGACGGTGCGCGCGTCCCCGAGCACCGCAACGTCCCCTTCGGGGTCGAAGGGCAGGTCGAACTCCTGCGCAACGGCCTCGCGCGACAGCACCCGCTCCAGTCCCGGCACGCCCGCCAAGGCATCGATGACCCGCTCACCCGGGGTCCCCTCGCGGCAATACACGCGCACGAAGCCGCCGAGCGCCCCGTGGTGACCGACGAATGCGTCGGTGATGGGGCAGATGACGGTGCACGCACCCCTGCCGAGCTTCGTATCGAGGAGGTCCTGCAGCCACACCACGCGGGGGGTGCCGTCGTCGTTGGTCTTCTCGTTCATGCCGTGGTCCGCGGTGAGCGCCACCGTCGCGCCCAGCGCCTCGAACCGGCCGAAACGCGCATCCAGCTCCACATGGAACCGGGTGGCTTCAGGATGCCCCGGTGCGTAGGCGTGCTGGACGTAGTCGGTGAGCGAGAGGTAGAGGAGGTCCGGGCGGCGCTCTTCGAGCAGCCGGAGACCCGCGTCGAGCACGAAAAGAGAGAGGTCCGCCGAGTACATGTCCGGCAGCGGCCGGCCGACGAAGTCGAGCACGTCTTCGATGCCGTTCTCCTCCAGGGTACAGCGGTCGGCGTGCTGCGAGGAGAAGCTGACGGAGCCGTTGGAGAGATCCATGCCCTTCTGAAGCTGCCGGCGGAGCTTGTCTTTGGCGGTGATCGAGGCTACCCGCGCCCCGTGGCGCGAGAACTCGCTCATCACCGAGCGGACCTTGAGCAGCTCGGGCCCGGTCATCGCCACCGGCTCGTTCGTCGCACGGTCGAGGTAGAAGTTGCCGGAGATGCCGTGAACGGAGGCCGGACGGCCGGTCACGATGGACATGTTGTTGGGGCAGGTGAAGCTCGGCATCGAGCCGTGCGCCACCGTGTGGAAGCCCTCCTGCATGTAGCGCTCGATGTTGGGGATGATCCCCGCGGCCACCCCGTGCTCGAGATAGGCCGGATCCCCGCCGTCGATGCAAACCATCACCACCGGGCGCCTGGGCCGGCGGTAGTCGGTGCCGTTCACTGCCAAGTGGTCGGCCGTCATGTCGCACCTCCTGCTCTCGCCGCGATGCGCCGCGATTCGTCGCGTGCTTCTCGCGCACGATGGTAATGGGGCTTGTATACCTGGGTTGACAGCCATCGTATCGGGCCTTGGTTGTCGGATGGCGCTGAGCGAATCCGACCTGCCAGAGAACGGTTCCGACCTGCGAGGGACCGGCCGCCTTCCGGTGGGTCGGGTCGGCCGAAGGCGTAACCTGACAAGGCACGGGGTGTCGCAGGCGGGCCAGCGTCTCAAGTTGGCGGTACAAGCGCCATGGTAGTTGTCCTCCCATCACCGGATTCGGGTTCCCGCCCGCTCCCACCGGCCGGGTCCCTCCCTGCCCTCGCGGTGGATCGAAAGCCGCCCGCGACACCGTGCGGCCCGCCGCCGGGCTCGACGCGATGGCCATCCGAGGTCTCCATCGGACGCGAGAGACGAGCAATCGGAGGGCGCGCGTCGACGATAATGGGCGGCATGGATCGGGACTCCGCCGAGCCTTCCTGCGAGCGTGTCCCCGAGCGCGAGCCGCCGGCCACTCATCCGCCCGATTCGACGCGCCCCCTCTCGAAACGCTCCCTCCCCGCCGGTCTTCGCGGCGTCCTGTGGATGCTGCTCGGGATGTCGTGCATCGGCATCCTCGACGGCGCGGCCAAGTATCTCGGGCTGCGCCTGAACGGAGTCGAGGTCGCGTGGGGGTATTTCGTGGCGACCTTCGCCTGCATTGCGGCGTACACCGCAGCAACGAGGTTGTCTGCCGCCCCTCGGCGCCTGCGCTCGCGCCGTCCCTGGCTGCAGGTGGGGCGTGCCGCGTGTCTGGTCTCGTCCCTCTCCTGCCTGTTCGTGTCGCTCCACTACCTGCCGCTCGCCGAGGCGACCGCCATCAACTTCACGGGCCCCCTGTTCATCGTCGCGCTGTCGGGGTGGATCCTCGGAGAGCGGATCGACTTCGGTCGCTGGCTCGCGGTGACCGCGGGGATGGCGGGCGCGCTCATCGTGGTCCGTCCGGGGGCGGCGGTGTTCCACTGGGCGTCGGTGCTGCCCCTCGTCGGGGCGTTCTTCTTCGCGGTGTTCAACATCGTCACCCGGCTCCTGCGTTCGGCCGATTCGCCGCTCACCACCCTTGTCCACACCTTCGGCATCGGGAGCGTCCTCATCAGCTTCGCGCTTCCCTTCGTGTGGGTCACGCCGACCCTCGCCGAGGGCCTCGTCTTCGCGGCGACCGGCGTCCTCGGATTCCTGGCCCACTTCTCGATCGTCCGGTCGCTCGAGCTCGCCGACGCCTCGACGGTGGCGCCGCTCAACTACGTGCGGCTCGTGTGGGCGATCGGGATCGGGTTCGTGCTCTTCGGAGACGTACCGGGGGCGGCGACGCTGGCGGGCGGCGCGATCATCGTCGCCTCCGGCCTGTACGTCGCCTGCCGCGAGGCGGGCGCGGCCCGACGCGGCGCCTGACGAGCCCGGCAGCGGAACCGCCCGGCGGCTCCGAAGCGATGAGGCGGGTCAGTTGTGCTCGGGACAACCCGCTCACCTTGACCGGGAATCGGCGCACCACCCCCTTGTCGGCCTTGCCCGGTTGCCCGTACCGGAACCGGCGAAGGGTTCGGGCGACGAACTCGTCGCGCGCCCCGCGGTCCAGGGGTTGGACCTCGACCGGCTCGGCGCCGTCAAGGAATGAGCGGACTTGGTCGAGAGTCCGCACTCGGTGGGTCTGAAGATCAGGATCATCTCCTGATGATGACCCGCTTCACACCCCGTCAGGCTCACCTCACGTTGGATCAGCCGCCCCCCTTCAGGCTCATGTGTCATTGGGCAAGGCTTCCGGTTGCGGGAGGCCGGCGGTCTCGGCGAACATGAAGGTCCGCAAATCGACGATGGATGAGGCGACATGAAGCTGCTCTGGTTCCACCTCATGCCCTATACCGAGCTTCCGGACGACTTCCGCGAGAAGAACCCTTCGGTGTGGGTGGACATCGACTCGAGCCTGTTCGACCCCCGGCGCGCCCATCACATGTACAACGACTTCATGGACGAGCTCGAGTTCGCCTCCCAGTGCGGCTTCGACGGCGTGTGCGTGAACGAGCACCATTCGAACGGTTACGGGCTGATGCCGTCCCCGAACCTCATCGCCTCGACCCTCGCCCGGCGCACGAGCGACACCGCGATCTGCGTCATGGGCAACAGCCTCGCCCTCTACAATCCTCCGACCCGGGTCGCGGAAGAGTTCGCGATGCTCGACTGCATCTCGGGCGGGCGCCTCATCGCGGGCTTTCCCGTCGGTTCCCCGATGGACACCTGCTACGCCTTCGGCCAGAACCCGAGCCTGCTCCGCCCGCGCTACCACGAGGCGCACGACCTCATCCTGCGCGCGTGGACGACCCCGGAGCCGTTCGCGTTCAACGGGCGGTTCAACCAGCAGCGCTACGTCAACATCTGGCCGCGGCCGATTCAGGAGCCCCATCCGCCGATCTGGATCCCGGGGGGCGGGTCGGTCGAGACTTGGCAGTGGTGCGCGAAGATGGACTACGTCTACTCGTACCTCTCCTATTTCGGTTACCGGGCGGGCCGGCGCACCGTGCACGGCTTCTGGAAGGAGATGGACCGCCTCGGCAAGGACCGCAACCCCTACCGGGCGGGCTTCCTGCAGTTCGTGGGGGTGGCGGAGACCGGGCGCCAAGCGAAGGAGATCTACCGGGAGGCGGCCGAGTACTTCTACGGGCGCTGCCTGCACGTGGATTCCCGGTTCGCGGCCCCGCCCGGCTACACCACGGAGGCGACGATCCGGGCGCGGGTCGAGTCCCAGGTGGTCAAGGCCGCCTCGAAGGCGGTGGGGCGCTACGATGTCGCCATCACCTTCGAGGAGATCCTCGAGAAGGGCTACGTCATCGTCGGCACCCCGGACGAGGTGGCGGAGCGTCTGCGCGAGCTGGCCCTCGACCTCAACGTCGGCCAGCTCATGCTGCTGCTCCAGTACGGCAACATGCCGAAGGACCTCGTCGCCTACAACACGAAGCTCTTCGCCGAGGAGGTGAGGCCCCGGATCACCGACCTCTTCGACGACGAGTGGGAGAACCACTGGTGGCCGAACCCGATGCCGTCGCAGCAGCGGGCGGTGCCCCAGGCGCTTCCGGAATCGCTCGCCCGGCCCCTTCCCGCGGCACGGCTGCAATGAGCCGGAGAGCGGGGGAGGCGGCCGGAGTCGTCACCCGAACGGTCGAGGTCAACGGCCGGCCGTGCCGGGTCCGGGAGAAGGGGACGGGCGAGGCGGTCGGCTTTCTCGCCGGGATCGGCGGGCTCGCGAGGTGGACGCCGTTTCTCGATCGTCTGGCCGAGCGGCGGCGGGTCATCGTTCCATCCGTCCCCGGCTTCCCGGGGGCCGAGGGACATTACCTCCTCGATACCCAGCTCGACTGGATCCTCGCCACCTGGGACCTGCTCGAGGGGGCGGGGCTTGCGGGCGCCGACCTCGTCGCGTCATCGGTGGGGGCTGCGCTCGCGGCCGACGCCGCGGCTTGCGGACGCGGCCTCGTGCGCCGGCTCGCGCTCATCGGACCGCTCGGGGTCTTCGACGAGGCGGAGCCGATCGCGGATGTCTGGGCGCAGCGCCCGGGCGACTTGCCGGGAATGGTCTGTGCCGACCCTGCCAACTTCCGGGCGGCGGTCGCCGCGCCGGAGGGCGAGGACCCGGTGGAGGCGGAGGTGCTCCAGCTCCGCGCCCACGAGGCCGCGGCCCGCCTGCTCTGGCCGTTGAGCGATACAGGTCTCGCGAGGCGCCTGCCGAGGATCCGCGGCCCGGTCCTGCTGGTGTGGGGGGAGGCGGACCGCGTGGTGCCGTTCGGAACCGCCTGCCGCTTCGCGGAGCTTCTCGGCGGCGAGACCCGCATCGAACGCGTTTCCGGCGCCGGCCATCTCGCGGAGCTCGACGCGCCGGACGAGGTCGCGCGCCGGGTTCTCGCGTTTCTGGACGTTTGACTCCGCCCGGTCCGGCCCGGACCGACCGTTCGTGGGCCGGGGCCCGGCGGCCGGTACGAATTCGTCTCGGATCCCCGTAGGGGTTCGGGCCCTGAAACAAGGGGCACCGGACGCCTGTGCTATAAATGCCGCCCCCCGGCCGGCGTGTCCGGGGCGGCGGGAGAGGGAGGCTCGGACATGCTTTCGATTCGAGGGGTCGCCACCGGGTACGGCAAGGTGCAGATCCTGCGCGGGATCGACATGTCCGTGTCCGAAGGCCGGATCGTGGCCCTCCTCGGCGGCAACGGCACCGGCAAGTCGACCCTCCTCAAGGCGATCTCCGGCCTCCTGCCGGTGTGGGACGGCACTATCGAGTTCGAGGGCGAGCCCATTCAGAACCGCCGCCCGAACGAGATCGTGAAGCGCGGCCTCACCCAGGTCACCCAGGGCAAGGACACGTACCCCGCCATGACCGTCGAGGAGAACCTCCGGATCGGCGCCTATACCCGCAGCGACCGGGCCGGTGTCTCCGCCGACATGGGCAAGGTGTTCGACTACTTCCCGGTCCTCGGCGAGCGGCGCCGCCAGCTCGCCGCCACCCTGAGCGGGGGCGAGGTCCAGATGCTCGTCATCGGGCGGGGCCTCATGGCCCGGCCGAAGCTCATCATGCTCGACGAGCCGAGCTCCGCCCTCGCACCGCGCATCGTCCTCGACATCTTCAGCATCGTGAACCGGATCAGCCGCAACGAGGGGATCACCATTCTGCTCGTCGAGCAGAACGTGCGCATGGCCCTGTTGCTCGCCGGGTACGGCTACGTGATCCGGGACGGGGTCATCCACATCGAGGGCGATTCGCGCGACCTCATCACGGACGACAACGTGCGCCTCGCCTACCTCGGGGGCACGGTCACCGACGCCGGCGCCGGGCTCGCCCACTAGCCGGACCCGGAACGAAGCGGAGCGCAAGCGTTGGATCTGCTGCTCGACTTCATCATCGTCGGCGTCTCCATCGGGATCGTCTACGGGCTCGTCGCCCTCGGCATCTCGCTCATCTTCTCGGGGCTCGACATCGTCCACTTCGCGCACGGCGAGCTGTACATGATCGGCTCCTTCCTCGGCATCGCGGTGATCAGCTTCACCGGTGTTCCCTACTTCTGGGCGCTCATCGGGGCAATGATCATCACCGGGGCGGTCGGCGTCGTGATCGAACGGGTGTTCTACCGTCGGCTCACGCGGGGCGGGGGCGGCTACACCGTCGCCGGCATGGGGATGATCATCTGCGGCTTCGGGATGTCGGTGGCCCTCCAGAACGTCGCGTACCTGCTCTGGGGCGCCGCCCCCCACCCGTACCCGGTGAGCTTCGGGATGCCGATCTTCCTCGGCAACATCGCCCTCCCGAAGTCCTACCTCTACATTCTCATCTGCGCCCTGGTGCTGATGACGGTGCTGCACACCTTCCTCACCCGCACCAAGCTCGGGCTCGCGGTGCGGGCGGTCGCCTACAACAAGGACACCTCCTACCTCATGGGGGTGAACGTACCGGTGATGATCTCGCTCATCTTCGGCGTCGCGTGCGCGATGGCCGCGGCGGCGGGGGTGCTCATCGGCCCCATCAACTACGTGCAGATCGAGATGGGCTACCTGATGCTGCTCAAGGCGTTCGCCGCCGCCGTGGTAGGCGGGTTCGGGAGCCTGCCGGGGGCCCTGCTCGGGGGCTTGGTGGTGGGCCTCTTCGAGACCCTCTGCGCGGGTTATCTCATTGCGAGCTACAAGGACATCTACGCCTTTCTCCTCCTCATCGTGGTGCTCATGGTGAGGCCGACCGGCCTCCTCGGCATCCTGGTGAAGGTGAAGGCATAACACGGGGCTCCGGCCGACGGGCCGGGGTTGAATCCGCCGTTCCGCTCCCGTGGGGGCGGGCGGCAAACGGAAGGAACGGAAGGAGAGGAGAACGAAATGAATCGATATCTTCCGAAGAAGACCGGGCACGGGGTACGCGGCGCGCTCGTCGCATTCACCGCCGCGTCCATGGTGGCGGCTGCGTCGGCAGCCTCGGCCGGGGTCATCAAGGTCGGCGTCAGCCTGCGCATGAAGACGGAGACCGGTGAGAAGTACGGCCAGATGGTGGTCGACGAGTTCGAGGCGATCAACGCGGCGGGCGGGGTCAACGGCCACACCATCGAGGTCAAGCTGCTCAACGACGAGTGCAAGTCCGACATCGGGGTCGCCAACGCGACCAAGTACGCCTACCAGGACAACGTCCATCTGTTCATCGGCTCGTCGTGCAGCTCGGTCTCGCTGCCGATCGTGGACGTCCTGCACAAGGCCGGGGTGCCGATGCTGATCCCGCACTCCACCAACTACAAGATCACCCTGAAGGGGAGCCCATGGGTGTTCCGGGTGCCGATCTCCTCGCGCTTCTCGGCGGCCGCCGCCGCGAAGTACACGGCCGAGAACATCGGCACCAAGATCGCCTACATCTGGGCATCCGACGCCGCTTCCCAGGCCGACGCGCAGAAGTTCTACGAGTACATCGAGACCTACCACGGGGAGCCGCCGGTGTACGCCGAGCAGTTTCAGGAGGGTGAGATCGACCTTCGGGCGCACCTGCTGAAGATCAAGGCCCTGAAGCCCCAGGCGTTGATGATCTCGGCCCAATCGCAGGACTTCGCGCGCGGGCTCGTGCAGTCCTACGAGGTCGGGATCCCGCCGTCGGTCAAGCGCATCGGCGGGTCGGCGGCCTCCAACCGGCCGGCGCCGATCCTCTCCGGCGACGCGATCAAGGGCGTGTTCTTCCACGCCGCCTTCTCTTACGCGGACCCGGACCCGAAGGTGCAGGAGTTCGTGAAGATGACGGCGGACCGCTACGACGTCCCGAACCCGGACCACGACTTCTCGCAGGCGTGGGATAGCGTGCACGTGGCACGGACCGCGTTCGAGGGCGCGGATCTGACCCTCGCCGACGACTCGCTCGCCGCGGATCGGGCCGCGATCCGGGATGCCCTCGGGACCGTCACGGGCTACGTCACCCTCGGCGGCGGGGTGGTCGACTTCTGCGCCGACCCGACCCCGGAATGCCGGGACGGCAACAAGACCCCGGTGCTCATCGAGTACATCAAGGGCGGCGAGGACTACGAGATCCAGGTGATCGGCAAGACCACGTTCGGCGCCGACTTCGGCCTCGCGGGCATGGAGGAGGAAGCCATGAAGCTCCGGGAGTCGCTCGACAACTAGCTCGACAACTGGCGGCGCCCGCACCAGGCGCAGGCGGTCAGGTGGCCCGGCAGGGGCGGATCCCCGACGGATCCGCCCCTGTCCACTCCCGCCCGCGCCTGCGGCGTATCCTTCGATCCCGGCCACCCCCCTGCACACACGGACCGACACGATGGCGGAATCGGCGGCAAGTCTGAGATTCGTGGAGTCGGTGGAGCGCTCCCTCGCGCGCCTGCGGGAGATCCACCCGCTGATGCCGTGGGTGATCGCGGCCGTCGTGCTCACGCCGCTCCCGTGGCTGCTCCTCAACACCTATCACGTCTATCTCGCGAACTTCATCTGCCTGATGATCCTCCTCTCGGTAGGGCTCAACATCGTCAAGGGATTCTGCGGGCAGGTGACGGTGGGCCACGTCGGCCTCTACGCCATCGGGGCCTACACCGCGGCGGTGATGTCGGTGAACTTCGGCACCCCGTTCTGGATCTCGCTGCCGATCGCGGTCGGCGTCACTCTGCTCGCCGGCATCGTGGTCGGGATCCCCTCGTTCCGGCTCGAAGGGGCGTACCTCGCCCTCGTGACCCTCGGGCTGGGGGAGTCCGTGCGCCTCTTCATCAGCGCCACCGAATACCTCGGCGCGACCAACGGCTTCAGCGGTGTCCCGGCCCCCCGGATCGGCGATTTCCGCTTCGACACCTACCAGAAGTACTACTACCTCGTGATGCCGGTCATGCTGCTCGGGGTGTTCTTCTCGTTCCGGATCCTGCGGTCGAGACTCGGCCGGGCCTTCATGGCGGTGCGCGAGGACCCGGTCGCGGCGGCCGCCTCGGGGGTGAACGTCCGCCGGCACAAGATGATCGCGTTCATGATCAGCGCGACCTACGCCGGGTTCGCGGGCGCCCTCTACGCCCATATGATCCCGGGTTACCTCAACCCCCGGAACTTCACCGTCATCGAGATGGTCACCCTGCTCCTCATGGTGGTGCTGGGTGGGCTCGGGCACATCTGGGGCGGCATCATCGGGGCGATCATCGTCACCATCGTGTACGACATCACCAAGGATTACTACCACTACTCGCTGCTCATGTTCGGGATGGTGATCGTGCTGACGGTGCTCTTCATGCCGAAGGGAATCGGCGGGATCATCGATCGCTTCATCGCGACGCGGCGTTTCATCGCCATCCGCGAGCGCCAGGCGGCGGTCGCGCGGGGCGAGGGAGAGCGGGAGCCCGGCGGTGCTGCTTAGGACCGAGAATCTCTCGAAGCACTTCGGCGGGCTTCGGGCCGTCGATAGCATCGACTTCGCGCTCGAGGCGGGGGAGGTGCGCGGGCTCATCGGCCCCAACGGCTCCGGCAAGAGCACCTTCTTCAACCTCGTGTCCGGGATCTACCGGCCGGACGAGGGGAGCCGGGTCTGGATCGACGGGGAGGAAACCACCGGGGAGGAGCCGCACGAGATCGCGGCCCGGGGGGTGGCCCGCACGTTCCAGCTCCTCCGGGTGTTCGCGGAGATGACGGTGCTCGAGAACCTGATGATCGGGCACCACCTGCACGTGAAGTACAGCTCGTTCTCGGCCGCGTTCGGGACGCGCGGGGTGCGTGACCGGGAACGGAAGGTGCGCGCGGAGATGTTGGAGCTGCTTGCGTTCATCGGCCTCGCCGACTTCCAGGCGATGCCGGCGTCGGAGCTCTCCGTGGGTCAGCGCCGCCTGCTCGCCCTCGGACGGGCGATGGCGATGCGCCCGCGGCTCCTGCTCCTCGACGAGCCGGCCGCCGGGCTCTCGCCGGTGAACGTCGACAACCTGCTACGCATCATCCTGGACCTCAAGGACCGCTACGGCCTCACGGTGGTGATCGTCGAGCACATCCTCAGGGTGGTGATGGACACCTGCGGGATCGTCACCGTGCTCGACCACGGGCAAAAGATCGCCGAAGGGACCCCGGACGAGGTGAAGAACGACCACGCGGTCATCGAAGCCTATCTTGGCCGCGAGATGGAGGACGAGGAGGTGCGCGCCGCCCTCCAGGCCTGATCGATCCCGCCGGCCTCGCTTGGTAGAGCAGTGGAATGGCTCCGCCGCGCCCGCACGGTGGGCCTCGTCCTCGAATTCCTGCGGGCGCACGCGCCGGAGTAGACTGGCGGCGGGGGGGGGAAGACGTACCGTGCCTTGCGCAAGCGGGGCAAGTCGAAGAACGGGCGCTCGGACGTGCCGCAGGTGGTGATGGGTCTGGCGCTGACGCGCGAGGGGTTTCCGATTCGTCACCGGGTGTTTCCCGGCAACACCGTGGACGTGACCACGGTGGCGAAGGTCAAGGAGGAGTTGAAGGGTTGGCGGCTGAATCGGTGCGTGTTCGTCGGCGATGCGGGGCTGGTTTCGAGTGAATCAGGCGAGAATGGCGCAAATTATGGGGGAACTACGTTCTGGCCGAGCGGCTGAAATACAACCTGTATACCGGGCGCCTGGCGGAGAGCTATTTCTGGCGCACCTACGACCAGCAGGAAATCGACCTGGTCGAGGAGTGGGGCGGACGTTTGTGGGCGGCGGAAATGAAGTGGTCGCCCCGACCCGCCGCCGGCCGTGCGCCGGGCGGCTGGCGCAAAGCCTATCCCGACGCCTCATTCCGGATCATCCACCCGGAGAACTACCTCGACTTCATCGCGGCGCCTTCCTCCGGCGGATAGCCGAAATCGGGTGATGTCCAAGGACGGGGGACAGTTCAGCCTGCGGACGGGGCCCGGGTGCAATGCTCGCGCGCCTCGGAGTACCGGATCCAGCGGCGACACCCAGCCGATCCAGTTCGTTCTTGCCCGTCGCCCGCCGAATCGGCCGGGAAACGATGCGCGAGCATCCGACTGGCCTTCCAGACAGTGAGATGGGCGTTCCCGAGGATCTCGCAGAACCCCTCTCGGCGCAGTGACCTTTTGTCGGGGCTGGCGCACGGGTCTACACTGACCTCCGTGAAGGAGATGGAGCCACGCGTATTCACCCCCGGGGACGGGGCTGTCCCGCCGGCACTCACCGGGCGCGAGCGGGAGCAGGCGGTGTTGACGGGGTGTTTGGCGGACCTGTCCGGCGGCAGGGCCCCGCCACACAACGTCGCCTTGACGGGGCCACGAGGAAACGGCAAGACCGTGCTGCTCAACTGGTTCGAACGCACCTGCCGCCAGGCGGGCCGGATGGACGTCGCGCGGTTGTCGCCAAGTGCAATACGCACGGAGTCGGCCTTGGTCGACGCCTTGTTGCCGGCCACGGCCATCAAGAAAATCCTGCCCAGGAAAGTCGGAGTAGCGGGTATCGGCCAAGCCGAGTGGGCGCCGCCGTCCCCGTCCGCGCAGAACCTGACGGAGCGGTTGATCGCCCGGTGTCGCGGAACGCCCGTCGTCGTCCTGCTCGACGAAGCCCACACGCTTGAGCGCATCGTCGGCCAGCTGCTGCTGAACGCCAGCCAGGAGGTCCGCGCCGAAGCGCCGTTCCTGCTGGTCCTCGCCGGCACACCCGGGCTGGCGGCGCATCTCGGTGCCATGAACGCCTCCTTCTGGAATCGGCTGGGGAAGGGACGCTTGGGCATCGGCTTGTTGAGCGACCTGGCCGCGCGAGCGGCCTTGGTCGAGCCGCTGGCGGCCAACGGCGTAGGAATCGACGCCGACGCTCTCGACGAAGCGGTAGAGGAAAGTCAGTGCTACCCGTACTTCATTCAGCTCTGGGGTGAGGCCCTGTGGGACCAGTGCCTGGCTACCGGCACTACCCGTCTCACCGCCGCCCATGCGGCTGTGGCGCGGCCCGACGTGACCGCCCGGGTCACGGACTACTACGAGGATCGGTACCTCGAGTTGGATCAATCGGGTTGGCTGTCTGTCGCCGAGCGCGTTGCCGCCGAGTTTCAATCGAAGCCGGCGCTGGCCTACGCGGAACTGAAGTCCGCCATTGTCGGCGGCCTTGGCCCGAACGCGGACCACGGGCGGGTGCAGGAGGCTCTGGCCGCCTTGCAACGCCTGGGCTTCGTCTGGCGTCCGCCCGGGCAGCTACCGCCGGTTCGGTACGAATCCGGCATCCCCTCGCTGATGGCCTACACACTCGACTACGCCCCGGCATAGACGCGTCCGGCGAAGACGAGGACCGTAGCGGTCCGGCGGGTTCGAGGGCGGCGCTGGGCGATCCCGCGGGTCAGCGGCCGAGGACGCGGCCGCTCTCGGGGTCGACGAGGTGCAGCTTGGCCGTGTCGACGACGGCGGTGAGCCGGTCTCCGGGGCGGGGGTGAAGGCCGGGGTCGCAGCGCGCGACCACTTCCGCTCCCGAAACGGTGGTGAAGACGAGGGTCTCCGCGCCGAGCGGCTCCACCACCTCCACCGGGAAGGGGAAGCTTCGCCCCGGTGCGATGCCTTCGCCGGACGTGCGCATGTCGAGGTGCTCCGGCCGGAGCCCGATCTCGACTTCCTGGCCGACGGTCTCCGGCAGGGCATCCGACGCGGGTAGCCGGATCTCGGCGTTGCCGTCCCCCAGGTGGAGAATGAGCCCACCGTTGTCTCCGACCAGGCGGGCTGGCAGGAAGTTCATCTTCGGCGCCCCGATGAAGCCGGCTACGAAGCGATCGACCGGCTTCTGGTAGACCTCCTCGGGCGGCCCCGACTGCACGATCTCGCCATCGCGCATGACCACGATGCGGTCGGCGAGGGTCATCGCCTCCACTTGGTCGTGGGTGACGTAGACCACGGTGGTCCGGAGCTGGCTGTGGAGGCGCTTGATCTCGACCCGCATCTGCGCCCGGAGGTTGGCGTCGAGGTTGCTGAGCGGCTCGTCGAAGAGGAACGCCCGCGGCTGGCGGACGATCGCCCGGCCCATCGCGACCCGCTGGCGCTGGCCGCCGGAGAGCTCCCGGGGCCGCCGGCGGAGCAGCTCCGAGATGTTCAGCAGCTCGGCCGCGGCTCGGACCCGCTCCCCGATCTGGGCCCGGTCCACCCCCGAGAGCCTGAGCCCGAAGGCCATGTTGGCGAACACCGTCATATGAGGATAGAGGGCGTAGGACTGGAACACCATGGCGATGTCGCGGCCCTTCGGCGGAAGGCGGTTCACCTCTTCTCCGTCGAAGGCGATGGTCCCGCCCGACACCGACTCGAGCCCCGCGATCATGCGAAGCGTCGTGGTCTTCCCGCACCCTGACGGACCCACGAGGACGATGAACTCGCCGTTCCCGATGGCGAGATCGATGCCGCGCACCGCCGGCACGTCGCCGAAGCTCTTGGAGAGTTTGTGGAGTTCGATCGCGGCCATCGCGTGAGTTTTCTCCGAGCTCGCTCTGTCGGATCCGGTCCCGGTGGCGGTCCTGCCCGTCCCCGGCCGACTATCCCTTGACCGCGCCGGCTCCCCAGCCGGCGATGAGGTAGCGCTGCACGAGGATGAAGAAGATGAGGGCCGGAATGGTGATGACCACTCCGCCCGCCATCATCATCCCCCAGTCCGTGACCGTCGCGTTGTAGAGATCGTCCATGCCGATCGGCAGCGTCTTCAGCTCGTTGTCGTTGATGAGCACCCGCGCGAAGAGGTAGTCGTTCCAGGCGACGATGAACGTGAAGATGGAGACGGCGATGACTCCGGGGAGGGCGAGCGGCACGATGACGAGGGCCACCGCCTTGGGTCGCGAGGCGCCGTCCGTCATCGCCGCCTCCTCGAGGTCGAGCGGGATCGATTGGAAGAACGCGCGCAGGAGCCACATGCTGAACGGCAGCGAGAACGTCGTGTACGCGAACACCAGACCGAGCTTGCTGTTCACGAGCCCGGCGGACCGCATCAGGATGTAGAACGGGACGATGATGAGGATCGGCGCGAACATGTAGGTGAACAGCATTCCCGCCGCGATGGTGTTGCGGCCTCCGAACCGGAACCGGGTGATCCCGTAGGCGGCGAGGGTCGCGACGAAGATGGTGAGCAGGGTAGCGGTTCCGGCGACCGTGATGCTGTTCACGAAGTAGATGTGGAAGTCGGTGAGGTCGAACAGGTTCCGGTAGTGCTGCCAGTGGTATTCGAATGACCAGAACTTCGGGGTCGGACTCAGGATGTCACGGTCCGGGCGGACCGAGGTGAGCAGCATCCACAGGAGCGGGA
The DNA here is from genome assembly GCA_965214795.1 of Gammaproteobacteria bacterium. Classification (GTDB taxonomy): domain Bacteria; phylum Pseudomonadota; class Gammaproteobacteria; order HK1; family HK1; genus JAJDXW01. The sequence goes on from OZ243976.1 coordinate 2,004,255, forward strand.
ATCCGCACACCACGGCGATCATCCCCGCCCCGCAGTAGAGGGCGATCTGGCTGAAGACCTGGCGCCAGTCGATGTCGATCACGGCGCCTGCCCGTGGATCGCGGCGGCGGCCCGGCCGTCGCGAGGCCGCGAGGCTCCGCCGGCGGACGAGGGCCGCCCCGAGGGCCCGGTTCGAGAGGCTCGCAACCGTCGTCCGCGGGCGGACATCGGCTCAGAGGTCCTCGTCACGTCGGAACACCCGGAAGTAGATCATCGCGAAGCCGACCAGCATGAGGAACATGAACATCGACATGGCGGCCCCGGCCCCGACCTGGAGCTGTCCGAAGGTCTTGATGTAGGTGTAGATGGGGAGCGTCCGAGTGTAGTAGCCGACCCCGCTCGAGCCGTTCAGCAGCCAGATGACGTCGAACTTCGTGAACATGAACATGAAGCGGAGCAGGATGACCACGAACAGCACGTTGCGGAGCTGCGGCAGGGTGACGTGGATGAACCGGCGCACCACGCCCGCTCCGTCCACCTTGGCCGCCGCGTAGAGCTCGGGATCGATGGTCTGGAGACGCGCGAGGGTGCCGATGACCACGAAGGGGAAGAAGGTCCAGGTGCTGATGAGGATCACGGTCATCATCACGTGCCCGGTGTCGAGCCACAGGATGTCCTCTCCGATGCCGATGGCATCGAGGATGTAGGGAAGGACCCCGTAGGCGTCGTTCAGGATCCACTTCATCAGGATCACCACCACCACGGTGGGGACCATGTAGGGGAAGAGGGCCACCCCACGGATGAACGTCCGCCCGATGAAGGTCTCGTTGAGGAGCAGGGCGGCGGAGACTCCGACCAGGATCTGGAGCCCGACCGAGCCGATGCCGTAGATCGCACCGAGCTCGATGGAGCGCCAGAACTCGCCGTCGTTGAACATGGCGGCAAAGTTCGAGAAGCCGACGAAGGTTTCGATGGGCAGGTAGGCGTGCTTGTTGTGAAAGCTCAGCCACCCCGAATAGATCACCGGGTACAGGATGAGGCCGAGCACCAGCAGCACCGCCGGAAGGATTAGGAGGTACCCCCAGGTCGACTCCGGGAGCCGGCGCGGCTGGTTCGATCGCGCCCGGCGGCGAACCGGGACGGCGAGAACCTGATCGGGTAGGACGGCGGCCAAGGGAAGACTCCGGGCTCTGGGCGGGTGGTTGTGGTCTCGTCTGGTCGGTGGCGGGAACTCGCGGGCGTCCGCGACGCTCGCGGGCCGGCCGCCCCCACCGCGCCCCGGCCGCCGCCTCTCCATCCCTCCCCGCGGCCGGCCCCGGGTAGGCCGGGCCGGCCGCGGGAGGAGACCAGGGCGGGCGGCGCCCGAGCCGTGGCGGTCGGGCCGCGGCCGCGCCTAGCCGCGTGCGACGGCTACCACTTCTTGTAGCCGAGCTGGGTGATGAGCTCCTCCGCCCGCTCCTGGGCGCGGGCCGCCGCGTCCGCCGGCGAGACGTCGCGGTCCACTACGTCCGTCACCATGTCGATGAGGATGCCGGAACTCGCAATCTCCTGCACGAACGGCAGCTCGAGATCGTCCCACTCGGTGATCATGAGCGGCCTCGGGTCGTGGTTCTGGATGACGTTGAGCTGGGCGTCGCGCCAATCGCCCCACTTCTCGAACGCCGCGGTCGCGAGGTAAGCCGCGTCCGCTTGCATCGACTTCCTGATCGGGAAGAAGTGGATGGGTACCGACTGGATGTACGGGAGGTAGTTCTCGGGCTCATAGAAGAACTTGAGGAAGTTGATGGCTTCCTGGGGGTGCTTCCCGTCCTTGAACACCATCCACGGCTCGCAGTCGAACTGGGTGAGGAACGCCTGTCCGCTCGGGCCGACCGGCTTCGAGGGAAAGATCCCGATGTCGCCCGCTTCGACCGCCTCCGGTGCGTACTTCTCGAAGTAGTCGGTGCCGCGCCCCCAGCCGTAGATGCTGGCCACCTTGCCGGTCGCGAGCATGGCGAAGGTATCGAGGTAGCCGTGGCTCAGCCAGTCGGGGGCGAGGCAGCAGTCCGCGAGCTCCTTCCAGAACGCGAGCATCTCGAGCACCGGCTCCTCGGTGAACGTCGGCCGGTGGTTCTCCGCGAAGAGCCGCCCGCCGTTCGAGCCGGTCCACATGTAGACCTCCTCGTTGATGAAGAAGCCGGGGCCGGCGAGGCCGAGCCCGAAGCGGTCGTTCTTGCCGTCGCCGTCGGTATCGACGGTGAGGGCCTTGAGGTGCTCGAGCCATTCATCCCACGTCGCGGCCGGCTTCTCGGGATCGAGGCCCGCCTCGCGGTAAAAGTCCTTGCGATAGACGATGAGGTCGGTTCCGACCGCGTGGGCGATGCCATAGCAGTTTCCATCGGCGTGGCAGTTCAGCCGCTTGACGACGTCGTAGAGGTCGTCCTTGCCGATCGAGTCGTAGACCTCGTTGATCGGGACCAGCAACCCCTTGGCCGAGAGCGAGCGCTCCACGTAGGCCTGTCCGTGCGATGCGTCCGGCGGGGCGCCGGCCGCGAGCGCGGCCTGGAGCTTCGTGTCGAGATTTCCCCACGCGATCGGTTCCTGTTTGATCTTGATACCGGGGTTCATCGCCTCGTACTTGGCGATGGTCGCGTCCATGACCGCGACGGTGCGGGGGTTCGGTTCCGTGTGCCACAGGGTGACCACCTTGTCCTCGGCAAGGGACGAGGTGGAGAGACCCATTCCGGCCGCGAGGGCGAGGGCGGCGGGAAGGGTGTGCAGCGTTCTCCTCATTTTCGATTCTCCATTCTGCTCGGGCCGGGCCGCGGCCCCGGGATGCTCGAAGCCGGTGTCGAGAAGCCTTCGTCGACGTCGAATCCGAAACCCCAGTCTAACGCGAACGGCCCCCGGCGGCACCTTCCTCGGATCGCATCCGGCAATTCTCATTCTGGCGCCTGACTCCACCCTGAGCCGCAAGCGGTCTTCTCTGTGCGACTCGATCCGGGGCGGATCGACGGTCGTGCCGGTCCTGCGGCGGAACCCGACGAGCAGAATGAGCATTGCCGGACCGCATCCGTCAGACACTCGCGCCCGGCGAGCGCGTCCGCACCTGGTCGATTTGCGGCAGGCTTGACGCTCGCAACCAGGATGACGAACCGCCCGATGTCCGGCCCCCGGAAGATCATGGTCCCGATCCTGCCCCGCCCCGCCGCGGCGTGACTCTCTCCGGCTCGCCGGATTCGAAGACGGCTTGCGGGATTCCACCCGACCTTTGTAGGGAGATCGATCGCTTGTGCGCACTTCCGTAGACGGCGGTCTCGCGTGGGAATATGCTTCGTTCCGCGGCGTGAACCCGGAAGTTGGCGGAAGCATGGGAGGGCACCATGGGGGCGTTGTCGCAGGAAACCATCGCAATCCTCGCGGTCGGCGTGGTCATTGCGGGATTTTTCTGGACCCTGCATCGGGACGTTGCGGGGCTCCGCGAGCGCATCTCGCGGCTCGAGGGTTTGTACGAGGGGCTGCACGACTCGGTCAAGGAGTTGCGCGACTCGGTGGCAGGGCTGCAGGTAACGGTCGCGCGGCTGCAAGGGACGGTCGCGGGGCTTCAGGTGACGGTCACGGATCTGCAAGGGACGGTCGCGGAGCTGCAGGGGACGGTCACCGGGCTTCAGGTGACGGTCGCGGAGCTGCAGGGGACGGTCACCGGGCTTCAGGTGACGGTCGCGGATCTGCAAGGGACGGTCACCGGGATTCAGGGGACGGTCACGGAGCTGCGCGACTCGGTCACCCGCCTGGAGCGGCGGGTTGATGATCGGCCTCCGACCGCGTCCGCCGCGGTAGGCTGAGGCCGGCGGGCGCGCGAGCTCGGCAGGGGGGTTATTCCGGGAGGACGAGGGTGTCGGCGAGGTCCCAGCTCACGAAGCGGCGCGCCCCCCGTTCGATCCGGACCGGGCCGCGGGCGGTATTGGGGATCGTCGCCGCGAACCGCACCCCTTCCGCGGTGACCAGGAAGAGGTGGGTCTCGCTTCCGTAGTAGGCGAAGTCCTCGATCGTCGCCTCGAAGGCGATCTCCGCATCCGGGCGCGCTTCGCCGAGGCGGACCTTCTCCGGCCGGACCGCGACCCCGACCTCTCCCTGCACCGGTTCCGGGTGGGGAACGGTGAGCGCCCCGAGCCCGGGCACGTCCAGCACGAGCGCGCCCTCCCGGGCCGCGCGCACCGACGCCTCGAAGAGGTTCACCTTGCCGATGAAGTCGGCAACGAAGCGGCAGCTCGGATGCTCGTACAGGGTCGCCGGGTCCGCCACCTGCCGCACCCGCCCGTGCTCCATCACTGCGATCCGGTCCGCCATCGACAGCGCTTCGTTCTGGTCGTGAGTGACGAAGACGAACGTGATCCCGACCGCGATCCGGAGGTTGACGAGATCGAGGCGCATCGCCTCGCGGAGCTTCGCGTCGAGCGCCGAGAGCGGCTCGTCGAGAAGCAACACCCGCGGGCGCTTCACGAGCGCCCGCGCGAGCGCGACCCGCTGGCGCTGGCCGCCGGAGAGCTGATCGGGCTTCCTCGCCTCGAGCCCGTCGAGGCGGACGAGTGCGAGCGCCTCGCGAACCCGCTCCCGGCGCTCCGTCGCCGGCACTCCCGTAACCTTGAGGCCGTAGGCGACGTTGTCGAACACGCTCATGTGGGGGAAGACCGCGTAGGACTGGAAGACCATGTTGACTGGCCGGCGGTTCGGCGGCACGCCGGCGACGTCGGTCCCGTCGATGCGGATCTTCCCCGCGGTCGGCGTCTCGAACCCCGCGAGCATCCGAAGGAGCGTCGTCTTGCCGCAGCCCGAAGGGCCGAGGAGGGCGAAGAGCTCGCCCTCCGGGATTTCGAGATCGACCGCATCGACGGCTGGCGGATCCGCCCCGAAGCGCTTGGTGACGCCCCGGATCTCGACGATCGGGCGCCTCGTCGAGCCGCTCCGCGTGCCCCTGCCGTTCCCGCCGACAGCGCCACTCATCGTGTCCGTCCGCCCCGCGCGCCGCCCATGCCGTTCACCGCCCCCGACCGTTCACCGCACCACCGCACCGCCGCGCGGGCCGCTCCGGCGCTCGCATCCACGCCGCGGCAGCGTCCGAGCCGCCCGCCCCGGTCTCGCATGCATCGGTGCTCCCGCCTCGCTCGGTCTGCGCTCCGCGCGCATCCTTCATCCCTTGCCCGGAAGCTGCCGTGCGTCGCTTCGCCCCTGCAGCCAGAGCGCGATGCTGGTGACGAGGAGGGTGATCGCGATGAGGATGGCCGACGCCGCGTTGACCTCCGGGGTCACCGAGAACCGGACCATCGAGTAGACCTTCACCGGGAAGGTCACGGTGTCCGGGCCGGAGGTGAAGAAGGTGATGACGAAGTCGTCGAGCGAGAGGGTGAACGCGAGCAGCGCGCCGGCGACGAGGCCCGGGAGCATCCACGGCACGAGGACGTCCCGGAACGCCTGCCACTCGGACGCCCCGAGGTCGCGCGCCGCCTCGTCGAGCTCGCGGTTGAAGTTCGTGAGCCGGGCCCGGATCACCACCGCGACGAAAGGGAAGCTGAACGAGATGTGGGCGATGGTGATCGCGCCGAGGTTGAACGGCCACGGGAGGCCGACCGGCCAGCCGATGCGGGCGAAGAAGGCGAGCATCGCCACCCCCATGCAGATTTCCGGGATCACGATGGGAAGCGCCATCGCCGCCTCGTGCGGGCCCTTGAACGGAAAGCGGAAGCGCCAGAGAGCGACCGCGGCGAGGGTCCCGAGCACGGTGCTTGCGAGGGTGCTCACGAAGGCGATGGTGAGGGAGTTGGCGAACGCCTCGATGAGGCCGTCGTTGTTCCACGCCTTCTCGTAGTACTTGAACGTGAACCCCCGCCACACGATGTTGCGGCGGCTGTCGTTGAAGCTGAACGCGATGAGGGTCGCGATGGGGGCGTAGAGGAAGACGAAGGCCGCGAGGAGGGTGAGCCGCAGCCATACCCGCCGGCCGTACTCGAGCGGCCCGGGCGGAAGGCGCCGGCCCGGCGGCCTGCTCACGCTGCCTCCATCGCGGAGCGCCCGCGGCTCGCCGCCGCACGGAGCGCGAGCGCGAAGAACGTGACGTACATCAGGATGAAAGAGAGAGCGGCCCCGAACGGCCAATCGTTCGCCGACTTGAACTGGCGCTCGATGACGTTCGCGATCATCTGGCTGTCCGTGCCGCCAAGGAGGTCCGGGGTGAGGAACGAGCCGAGGGCGGGGATGAACGTGATGATGATCCCGGAGATGATTCCGGGGAGCGCGAGCGGGACGACGATGGACGCGAACGTGCGGAGCTGGCTCGCGCCGAGATCGAGGCTCGCCTCGAGATACGAGCGATCGAGCCGATCGAGGGCCGCGTAGAGAGGCAGGACCATGAACGGGAGGTGGACGTAGACGAGACCGAAGACGACGGCGGTGTTGTTGTAGAGCATCGCGAACGGTTCGAAGCGCTCGCCGAGGAGATGGAGGTCCCCGAGACCGACCCACGCAAGAGCGGCATCCGCCCGTTCCCACACCCACTCGGCGGTGAAGTTGACGTACCCGCGGGTCCTCAGCACCGCGATGAGGGCATAGGTCCGGATCAGGAGGTTGGTCCAGAACGGGAGGATGGTGAGCAGGAGCAGGATCGGCTTCCAGCGTGGCGGCGCGAATGCGATGGCCACCGCCACCGGGAGCCCGACGGCGAGGCAGATGAGGGTGGTGAGCGCCGCGAACCAGAAGGACTTCCCGAAGATCCGGAGGTAGAGAGGGTCGAGCGCGCGGACGTAGTTCTCCAGCGTTCCGTTGATCGCGATCTCGACGAGGCCCCGCTTTTCCCCGAAGCTGAAGCCCCATACGAGGGCGAGCGGAGCGAGGAAGAAGAGGACGAGCCACGCCGTCGGCGGCAGGAAGAACGTCCAGAAGGCTCGCCGATGGGCGCGCCAGGCGTCCATCGGCGGCTAGCGGCCCAGGTTTCGAACCGGGTGCCGGCCCGGGTGCCGAACCGGGTGCCGAACCGGGTGCCGAACCGCGCTCCGGCCCCGCGGTCGGCCGGCAACCCGGACCGAATTCCCGCCCGGCGCCCGGCCCAGGGCCGAGCGGGTCGGGCGGGTCGGGCCGGCCCGGAACACGGCCGCCGGCGCCGGACGCGCGATGCGCCCGGCGGACGGCCTCTCGCGGCGCGTCATGCGGCCTGGATGCGGGTCCAGGTCTCGTCGATCAGCCGCTGGTGGTCTTCGCCGAGATACTTGTCCGTCTCCGATATCTCGACCACCGACGGCGGCGGAAAGATCGCGGGATTCTCGAGGTACTCCGCCGACAGGTGCCGCTTCGCCGCCTCGTTGGGAGTCGCGTAGTAGATGAAGTCGGCGATCGCCGCGCCGACCTCGTCGTCGAGGATGAAGTTGATGAACTCGTGCGCGTTCCCGGGATGCGGGGCGCCCTTGGGGATCGCCAGGGTGTCCTCCCAGAGCAGGCCGCCTTCCCTCGGGACGGCATAGCCGATGTCGTCGTCCTCGGCCATCACCTGGAGGATGTCGCCATTCCACTCCATGGCGAGGTCGACCTCGCCCGCGATGAGCAGGTCCTGGCCGTTGTCCTCGGCGAACGTCTTGATGTGCGGCTTCTGCCGGATGACGAGCTCCTCGACCTCCTTGATGCGGGCCGGATCGGTTTCGTTGTACGAGTACCCGAGGTACTTGAGCCCGATCCCGATGATGGTGCCGCCGTCGCCGAGCAACGCGACGCGCCCGGAATACTCGTCCGAATCGTAGAGGTGCTTCCAGCTCTCCGGCGCGGCGCTGACCTTCGACTTCCGGTATCCGATCCCGATGCTCCCCCACATGTAGGGCATGCTGTGCCTGCGCCCCGGGTCGAACGCGGCGTCGCGGAACACCGGGGTGATGTTCGCCACGTTCGGGATCCTGGAGTGGTCGAGGGTCTCGAGCATGCCGGCGGCGATCATGCGCTCGACATAGTCGTTGCTCGGCACGATCACGTCGTAGCCCGGGTTGCCTTCCTTGAGCTTGGCGAAGAGCTCGTCGTTGTTCGCGAAGAGGTCCATATTGACCTCGATCCCGGTCGCCGCCTTGAAGTCGTCCAGGGTGGTCTCCCCGATGTAGGTGTCCCAGTTGTAGAAGTTGAGCTTCGCCTCTTCGGCCGACCAGCCGAGCCTCGGCACGATGGTGAGGCCGGCCGCGGCGGCGCCCGCTCCGGCGAGGAGCGAACGGCGGGACATGCGCCTGCGCATCATTCGGTTCATCGGGGATCTCCTTGTGCGTATTCCTGGATGGGGGTCCTCGTGGCGGCGGCGGGCCTTCCCGTGAGGGTCTCGCGGCCCGTGCATCGGCTCCCGATTATCCGCGAGCCCCGCCGGGGGTGCCAGCCGCCGGTCCGGTCGCCAGCGGTTCTCGTTTTGGCGCCTGGCTTCACCCTGAGCCGCCAGCCGTCTTCGCCTTGCGATTCGATCCGGTTGCGATTCGATCCGGGGCAGAGCGACGGTCGTGCCGGTCCCGCAGCGGGACCCGACGGGCAAAACGGGAATTGCGGTTCCGGGCGACCCCGGGCGACCCCGGGCAACCCCGGGCAACCCCGGGCCAAGCCGGATGCGCGCGGCGCAATCCGACCGGGACGCCCCCGTGCGAGGTCGGGCGGCGCCTTCGGGCGACCCCCGGTCAACCCCCGGTCAACCCGATCTGCCGCGTGAAGTGGCGAACGGTCCGGAGGTGCGGGCGACCGCGTCCAGCGTCTCGTCGAGGGCGAGGCGCGCCTTCTCGACGACCTCGTCGATCTCGTCGCGGGTGATGACGAGGGGGGGCGAGAGGACCATGCTCTCCGCGACCGAGCGCATCACGAGCCCGTTCGCGAAGGAGCGGTCGCGGCAGAAAGTGCCGACGTTGCCTTCGGGCTCGAAGCGTTTCCGGGTCGCGGGGTCCTCGGCGAGCTGGAGCGCGGCGAGCATCCCCGCGCCTCGGACCTCGCCGACGAGGGGGTGGTCGGCGAGCTCGCGCATCCGGGCCTGGAAGTACGGGACGGTGTGCTCCCGGCAGCGCTCGACGATCCCCTCGGCGCGGAGGATCCGGATGTTCTCGAGGGCCACCGCGCACGCGACCGGGTGCCCGGAATAGGTGAAGCCGTGGAAGAACTCGCCACCCTCCCCGAGGAGGGCCTCCGCGATCCGGTCGTGCACCATGACCCCCCCGATCGGCACGTAGCCCGAGGAAAGCCCCTTCGCGATCGGCATCAAGTCGGGGTCGAGGCCGTAGTACTCGGAGCCGAACCACCGGCCGGTGCGTCCGAACCCGCAGATCACCTCGTCCGCGACGAGGAGCACGCCGTGCTCGCGGCAGATGCGGGAGACTTCCGGCCAGTACGTGTCCGGTGGGACGATGACCCCGCCCGCGCCCTGGATCGGCTCGGCGATGAACGCCGCCACCTGCTCCGGCCCGAGCGCGAGGATCCGCTCCTCGACGGCCCGCGCCGCCGCGAACCCGAACTCGTCCGGGGTCCGGTCGCCGCCGAGCTTGTACCAGTAGGGCTCCATGACGTGCTCGATCCCCGGGATGGGGAGCCCGCCCTGGCGGTGCATGGTCTTCTTCATTCCGCCGAGGCTCGCCGCGCCCATGGTGCTGCCGTGGTAGGCGTTGTCGCGCGAGAGGATGACGTGGCGTTGCGGCTCGCCAGTCACGTCGAAGTAGCGGCGCACCATGCGGATCACGGTGTCGTTCGCCTCCGACCCGGAGTTGGTGAAGAAGACGTGGTTGAAGCCGGGCGGGGTCACCTCCGCGAGGGCGCGGCCGAGCTCCGCGGCGGGCGGATGGGTGGTGTGGAAGAAGGTGTTGTAGTAGGGCAGTTCCGCCATCTGGCGGGCCGCGGCTTCCGCGAGTTCGCGCCGGCCGTAGCCGATGTTCACGCACCAGAGGCCCGCCATCGCGTCGATGAGCCGGCGGCCGTCGGAGTCCAGGAGGTGGACGCCCTCGGCGCGGACGATCACGCGCGCCCCGCCCTTCGCGCCGAGGGCGGGATGGTCGGTAAAGGGGTGGAAGTGATGGCGGGAGTCGATCGCCCGCAGGTCGTCGGGGGCCGGGGCGGCCGCAGCGGCCGCAGCGGCCGCAGCTTCGCTCATCGCCATGGTGTTCTCCCGGTTGCGGGACGGGGCGGCAGGGGGCCGAACGGGGCGCGGGCCGGCGGCCGGGGTCCGGTGCCGCGCCCGGGCGGAGCGGGTGCCGCCGGCGCACCCGGCAGCCCACCCGGCAGCATAGACTCTACACGGTCTTCTCGTTCGTCAAGTCTGTGGAGAACGGTCCTCTTTCATACGTTTTTCATACGTTCCGGAGCAGGAACTCGCGCTCCCACGAGCTGATGACCTGCTGGAACGCCCGCAGCTCGCAGTCCTTGACCGCGCCGTAGGCGGCCGTGAACCGTTCTCCGAGGACTTCGACGAGGGGAGGGCAATCGCGAAGGAGCCGGAGCGATTCGCCGAGGCTGAACGGAAGCTCGTAGGGCATCGTGTAGGCGCTTCCCTCGATCTGAGGGGTAGGCTGCGCTCCTTCGATCATGCCGATGAGGCCGCAGGCAAGGGACGCGGCAATCGCGAGATAGGGGTTGGCGTCGGCCCCCGCGACCCGGTTCTCGACCCGGGTCTCCGCCGCTGCTCCGAGCGGAACGCGAAGGCCCGCGGTGCGGTTGTCCACCCCCCACTGCACGTTGATGGGGGCGGCGAGATACTTCGTGATCCGGCGGTACGAGTTGACGTTCGGGGCGAGGAACGACATCGCGGCCGGAAGGTAGCGCTGCAGCCCGCCGAGGTGGGCGCGGAAGAGGGGGGACATCCCGCCGTCCGGCCCCGCGAACACGTTGTCGCCCGTCTCCGCGTCCACCACGCTCTGGTGGATATGCATGGCGCTCCCCGGCTCGCGCTCCATCGGTTTCGCCATGAACGTTGCGTATACCCCGTGGCGCAGCGCCGCCTCGCGCACCGTGCGCTTGAACAGGAACGCCTGGTCCGCGAGGTCGAGCGGGTCCCCGTGCAGGAGGTTGATCTCGAGCTGGGCGGCGCCCGCCTCGTGGCTCAGGGTCCCGAGTTCGATCTGCTGCGCCTCGCAGAAGTCGTAGATGTCGTCGATGAGGGGGTCGTACTCGTTCAGCACCTCGATCCCGAACGACTGGCGGCCCCGCTCCGGCTCCCCGGAGCGCCCCGTGGGCGGCTCGAGCGGGTAGTCCGGGTCGGCGTTGCGCTTGACGAGGTAGAACTCGAGCTCGGGGGCGACGACCGGCCGCCAGCCGCGGTCGCGGTACAGGTCGAGCACCCGGCGAAGGACGTGGCGGGAGGTGGTCGCGACCGGCTCGCCGCTCGCGTGGAAGCAGTCGTGGATGATCTGCGCGGTCGGGTCCGCCGCCCAGGGGACGAGCCGGATCGTGGTCTCGTCGGCGCGCAGTACCATGTCGCGGTCGGAAGGGTGGACGGTGCTCGCGTCCTGGGGAAAGTCGCCGGTGACGGTGAGGAGAACGACCGCCTCGGGGAGGTTCAGGCCGAGCGCCCGGCAGTAGGCGGCGACCGGCATGATCTTCCCGCGGGCGACCCCGGCCATGTCCGGCATCAGGGCCTCGACCTCGGTAATCGCGTGCTCCCTGCACCAGCGTTCGATGAAGCCGTCGGCGGTGCTCATGCTTCGTGCGGAGGGTTCCCGTGCGCCCCGGAACGGAGGCGGATGCCGATTCGGGGCGGGATCGTGCCGGAATCCGCTGCGGTTTGCCACGCGGACCCGGGCCACCGCAGGGCTCGTTTGGTTCGGCGACGGGTGAACCGGGGCGGTTCGGCGGGCCATTGGGGAGCGCATTTCGTCGTCTGCGGGTCGGTTCGGGCCTCGGGAAGCGGTCCTCGACCGCACGGCAGGCAGATCCGCACCTGCGGCCGGCGCTCGGTCACGACAAAAAGGTCATGGTCCGCTCGTTCGCAGCCGCCCCGCAGCATGAAAGTCAGGGTGTGGCTGAACAGATGAGTTCTACAATGGTTCAGCGGGCCACCGCGGCTCGATGAGGGCCATCTCGTGCCGGGCGAGCGCGGCGAGCTCTCCGGAAGGCCGTGGGATGCCTCCGGGCAGCAATTCTCGTTTTGGCGCCCGACTTCACCCTGAGCCGCAAGCGGTCTTCTCCTTGCGACTCGATCCGGGGCGGATCGACGATCGGGCCGGTCCTGCGGCGGGACCCGACGAGCAAAACGAGAATTGCCGGCCTCCGGGTCCCGGCGTTGCGCGGCCGGCGCGCGTCGGGCAGCATCGCGGGGTTCGCGACGGCGCGGGACCCGGCGGGACCCGGCGGGACCCGGCGGGACCCGGCGGGACCCGGCGGGACCCGGCGGGGCCCAGCGGGACCCGGGTGTCGCGCCCGTTCGGCCGGCGCGAAGGAGGCTGACGACATGCGAACCTGACGACGCCGAGTCCGACCCCATCAGCGGATCGGCTTCCAGCGGATCGGCTCCGCACCGTTCCTGCCTCGGCGAGATCGAGCCCTTCCCGCCCCCTGAACAGTGACCCTGCCTCGAACCCAGGAGGAGTTGAAACCATGCGCGAGATCCGAATCGCCCTCATCGGCGGAGCCGGCTGGATGGGGAAGACGCATGCCCTCGTCTACGCATCCGCCCCCGTCATCTTCGGCAACCAGCCGGCGCGTCCGGTCCTCGAGCTCGTGGCGGAGGCGACGGACGGCTTGGCCGAGAAGATAGCGGCCGACTACGGCGCCCGGCGCTGGACCTCGAACTGGCGGGAGGCCGTCGAGGACCCGGACGTCGACGTGGTCGACATCGTCACCCCGAACCACCTGCATCGGGAGATGGCGATCGCCGCGGCCGCGGCCGGAAAGCACGTCTACTGCGAGAAGCCGCTCGGGCGCAACGCGGACGAGACTCGCGAGATGGTTCGCGCGGTTGAAGACGCCGGGGTCCTCAGCCTCGTCGGGCACAACTTTCCGCACAACCCGATCCACGGCGTGGCCCGCGACCTCATCCGCGCCGGCGAGCTCGGAGACATCGTCCACGCGCGGGTCGGTTTCAACACCGACTTCCTCGCCGACGAGGCGGCGCCCTTCATCTGGCGGTGCGACCGCGAGGCGGCGGGGAGCGGCACCCTCGGCGACATCAACGTGCACCTGTTCAGCCTGACCGAGTACCTGGTCGGGCCAATCGCCGAGGTCTTCGGGCGGATGCAGACCGTCGTCAAGGAGCGTGAGGTCGTCGCGGATGCGTCGTACGGGAGCGGCGGCGGCACCGGGACGGGCGAACGGCGGACGGTCGACACCGACGACTCCGTGCACATGCTGGCAACGTTCGAGAACGGCTGCACCGGCATCTTCGACACGAGCCGGGTCGCCCACGGCCGCAAGATCGAGATCAGCTACGACATCGTCGGGCGCGCGGGCTCCCTCCGCTGGACCTACGACCGGCTGAACGAGCTTCAGGTCTACACCGCGAGCGACCCGGTGGACCGGAGCGGCTTCAAGCGCATCGAGACCGGCCCGAGCCATCCCTACTACGGCGACTTCTTCCCCATCGCCAACATCGGCATGGGGTACAACGAGATCAAGGCGATCGAGGTGCGGGAACTGGTCCGGGCGGCGGCCGGCGAGGCGGTCGAGCTGTGGCCCGACTTTTCGGTGGCTCACCGGATCCAGCGCTACTGCGACGCCACCATCCGGTCCGACGCCGAGCGGCGCTGGGTGGCGGTGGGCGAGATCCCGGAGTGACCGCGACTTCGTGAGCGGGCTTCGGCTCGCTTGCGGTGTCTCGGACGCGCATTCGGAATCGGCGGCCGCCGGCTCAGGACCAGTATTCGCGGAGGGGGCCTTCGGCACCATGGAGGGGGTCGCGGGCCGGCACGGCGACGCGCGCGATCGCATCCACGCTGGCCGGACGCTCTCCCGGGGCTCCCCGGCAGAGGTCGGGGCCGGTTCCGGCCGGGTACGCGCCGACGATGCCGAGGTCCGCGCTCGCTTCGATCGCCTTGTGGCCGACGCCGGCGGGGATGACGACGACGTCGCCCGCCGACACCGTCGTCTCCACGCCGTGCTCGCCCCCGAAGCGGGCGGTGGCGGTGCCGCGGTATACGCCGAGCGCCTCGTGCGCGGTGCTGTGGAAGTGGTGAAAGGGGTAGATCCCGTTCCGCCACGCGGCCGGCCAGCCGTTGGCGGTGAAGAGGGCCTCGAAGACGGAGGCGGGGTCGTCCTTCGGAAGGGCGACCGCCTGACGGTAGACGAGGAGCGGGAGCGCCGGGTTGTTGGGGATCGCCCCGTCGTCCTCGAACCGCCGCGTCTCGACCGCCGCGGGGTTGATTCGAGTGCTGAAGTCGGTCATCGGTCTCCTCCCCGCGCGTCGGGGTCCGAGGCTCTCGTCCGCCATCGTACTCCCATTCCTTGGGGAGGGCGACGCGGGATGCGGCGGGATTGCGCGCGCCGTGGTCCCGTCGCATCCCCGCTTCGACGGGGACCTCGTGTTCGCCGCGGCGAGCGGTGCCGGGCCGCCGCCGGCCAGGGGCGTCGAGCTGCTCGCTATCGGCCCCGCGGCGTCGCTCCGTCTTGCGCGGGCGATCGCCCGCGGCGTCCGCCACGCGACCCCCGAGCCGGGGGACCTGCTTCCCTGCTGGTCGTCCGATTCCTGAACCGGCGCGCCGCGCTCCGGCCGCGCCCCGTCAGCCGAGCCGTGCGAGCGATTCGCGCACGGTGGGGCGCTCTCCGGACTCGACATCCCTCTTTCGGCGTTCATGGAACGCCGTGAGGGTCCGATTGGCTCCGGCCAGCACGGCGATCTGCCCACAGTACGCTTCGAGTCCGCTTCCCGGCAGCGCCCACAGCGCCACGCCGTCGGACAGCGCACCGAGATAGGCTCTCGCTCCGCAGCAGCCGAGGCTCATGGCCGAGGCTCCGCGGTTGACGGCGCGCGGGACGACTGCGCAGGCGGGGCGACCCATCGCGGGCGCGACGCCGCCGTCCACCCGCTCGACCGCTTCGCTCAGCACGAGCCCCTGTCGGGCATCGACGAACAGCAGGACCACCTCGGGGTCGAGGGGGAATTCGCGGAGCGGCCCGTAGACCGCGTGCTTCGCCTCTCGCCCGAGCACGGGAATGGCGGCGACTTCCTCTTCGCGCACGTAGTCGAGCCCGACCATGGCCTCGAGGGTGGCCCCCAACTCCTCGGGCTGCGACGCAGGCGCCCCGGACAGGTTGTGGGTGTGGATTCCGATCGGGCAGAGCGAGTGGTGTCCGGCCGAGGTGGCGAAAGTGCGGGCGGTGGCCTCCTGCCAGAACACGCATCCCGCGGGGGCGGTGCCTTCGAACTCCCGCACGCCGTCCGGCACCTCGTCGCGGAAGGCAATCGCGACGGGTGGAAGGGAGAGCTCCAGCGCTTCCGTCAGCCGGTCGGCTTGGCGTTGGCGTTCCTCATTCATCGCAGTTCCTTCGTTCGACGGTTCGGGCGGGCCGGATCTGGTCAGGTCGGGCTGGTTCGAGCTGGTTCGAGCTGGGCTTGGCCGAGCCGGATCGGGCCAAGTCCGTTCCGGTCGAATCGATCGGAACCCGATCCGCATCCGCAATGTCATGGCGGGCCCGGCCGGAGGTCAAGTCCCCGAGAGTTGCGTTTCTTCGTGATGGTGGCAATGCTGACAGCCCCGCCCGAGCGCCGTCAACGCGCCTGCCGGGGCGAGTTTCTTCCGGTGGTCGGGCGCCCGCCGCACCGGGAACCGGGGTGCCGCCGACAGGGCGCGCGCCGGGAGCGGCAGCTCGGGAACGCGGAGCGGGATGACGCCGGAACGGAGTAAATGGACTCGCGATACCTGATCGTCTTCGGTGCCTGCCTCACCCAGTTCATGGTGATCGGTCTCCTGTTCTCGTTCGGGCTCTTCTTCAACGTCCTCGAGGAAGCGTTCGGCTGGTCGCGCACGCTCCTCTCGAGCGCCGCCGCGCTCGGGGCGTTCGTCATGGGGGTGCTCGCGATCTTCGCGGGGCGTCTGAGCGACCGGTACGGACCGGCCCCGGTCCTTGCCGGGTCGGGGCTGCTCTTCGGGGTCGGCTACGCTCTCATTTCGGTGGTCGGCGAGCCCTGGCACCTGTTCGTGCTCTTCGGGCTCTTCATCGGCGTCGGCATGAGCACCCATGACGTGGTGACCCTCTCGATCATCGCGCGCTGGTTCGTGCGCCGGCGCGGGATCATGACCGGGGTCGCGAAGGTCGGAACCGCGGCGGGGCAGATGACGCTGCCGCCGGTGGCGGCGTTCCTGATCGCCGGCCTCGGATGGCGGGGCGCGGCCCTCGCTCTCGGAGTCGCGGCGGCGGTGCTGCTGCTCGTCGCGGCGGTGTCGATGAGGCGGCCGCCCCGGGATCGCCCGACCGCCCCGGCCTCCGCCCCGGTGCGGGGCGGCGGCTTCGCCGAACTCCGCCGCAGCCGCGTGTTCTGGACCCTCTGCGCGAGTCAGTTCCTGTTCTTTCCGACCCTGATGACCGTGCCCATCCATATCGCGGTGCATGGCATGGACCTCGGCATGACCCGGGCGGTGGCCGCCACCCTGCTCACGGTCATCGGCGGAGCGAGCATCGCCGGCCGGCTGACCGTCGGAACCTTCGCCGACCGGATCGGCGGCCGAAACGCTTACGTCGTCTGCCTTGTGCCGCTCGTCACCAGCCTGATCATGCTCATGGTCGTCGACACCTACGGGCCGCTCTTCGCGGTCGTCGCGCTCTACGGCTTCGGCCACGGGGGGCTCTTCACGGTGGTCTCGCCGACGGTGGCCGAGTTCTTCGGCACCCGCACCCACGGGGCGATCTACGGGGGGATCTATTTCTTCGGCACGCTCGGCGGGGCGGCGGGACCCATCATGGCGGGGTGGGTGTTCGACGTGACCGGGGGCTACGAGCACGCCTTCGCGACGTTGGCCCTGATGGGAGCGACCGCGCTGCTCCTGATGGCTTCGCTGCCGCCGTCCCGGTCGGAGAGGTTCGTTCGCAGCGCCGCCGGGCCCCGTGCCGCCGGATAGCCTGAAAAATCAACGATTTCCTGCTTCGGCCGCCAATCCGCTCGCGGTCGCGGGCCGTACTCCCGCAAGCCACCTTCGGCAGCGCGCACGCGCTGGTGTCGAGCTAGTGTCGACTCCGCCTTCGGCCGCGCGCACGCGCTCTTTCGGTCCGTGCGGCCCGTTCCTCCATGAGATCGTGGGGCATCTCGGCGCCCGCGCGACGAAAGGCGGTGATTTTTTCGGGATAGCCTGTCGACTCCTCAGGGGGCGCATCTCCATCACCCGACCGCTATCGCACCGACCTTCACGCGGTCTCGCCATGCCCGCGGACGCGCCCACCCCCTCCCACGTATCCGGACTTCTTCATCCCGTCTCCCGCCCCCCGTCTCCCAGGCCGGGACAGGAAATGGTCCTGCCTGGGAGCCAGGGCAAATTCGTTCCCGGCCTTCCCTGATGACCACAGTTGAACGTATCGTCTTGATTCGACGCTCGATCCTTCGATCGTCGCCGACTTCGGGCCACCAGTTCGTCAGTGGACGCAGCCTCTTGAATTCGTTGGCTGCCTTTGAATGAGCGAATCAGTCTCGGTCTGGGAGCGGGTGGGTGTCGGCAACAAATCGAGTTGGTTGGGGTTGTCGGGTATCGAGGTACGTGGTATACCACACACCACATCCCAGTGAACCGACGCGACGTTTCGGCACGCTGCCCCGATCCGACCCGACCAACGGCCGGAAGCTGGCCGCCCCCGGCGCCGAAACGGCCCCGAGAACCGCAGGAGTCCTGCCGCTCCCCGCCATGCCCTCCGCCGCCGCCATCGAGCTTCGCCCCGTCGAGGAATCCTTCGCCCTCAAGGACCGGATCTACCGTGAGTTGCGCGCCGCGATCCTCGAGGTGGACGTGTACGCGGACCACGGCGCGCCGCGACTCGATGAGCGCCAGCTCGCGGAGCAGCTCGGGGTGAGCCGCACCCCGGTCCGGGAAGCCCTGCAACGGCTCGAGCACGAGGGGCTCGTCGTCTCCCTCCCGCGGCGCGGCACTTTCGTCGCCCGCAAGACCAGGCAGGAGATCATCGAGACGATCACCGCGTGGGCCGCGCTCGAGAGCATGGCCGCCCGCCTCGCCACCCTGCACGGTTCGGACGCCGAGATCCGGCGCCTCCGGGAGATGTTCGCGGAGTTCGCGGAGGGGCAGGTGCAGGCCCGCATCGACGAGTACTCGGAGACCAACCTCCGCTTCCACCAAGCGATCCTGCGGATGGGGAAGAGCCGGGTGCTCGACCGTCTCGCCGACAACCTCCTCCTCCACATGCGCTCCATCCGCAAGCACACCATCGGCGAGCGCGACCGGGCGGAGCGGTCGATCATCGACCACATGCACATCATCGAGGCGCTCGAAGCGCGGGACACCGAGCGCACCGAGCGCCTCGTCCGCCAGCACAGCCTCGACCTCGCCGCCCACGTCGAGGCGCACGTGGACTGGCTCGACTGACCGGCGGGCGGACGGGTGGACGGGCGGCGAGCACACCCGGTGAGACCGGCCCCCCTCCCCGTGAGGACCCGGGAACGAAATCCGGGACCCGGGGCCCGGGACCCGGGATCGGACCGCACGCCCCGGCATCGAACCCCGGCACGCGAGGACGAAAGATCGCGGACGCCGCAACCCCGAATGGACGGATGCGAAGACCCGAACCCCTCCCGCTCGGCGAGAGACCTGACCCGACGACCGGATTGAGAACCAGGAGAGCCCCCATGGCCGCAGCAGCCCCCGCCCCCGCCGCCCTCGCCGAGGCGAAGGACACCGCCACCGACACCCTCGTTGCCAAGAACCGGAGCGGCGAGGTCGTATCGGGTGGACACCTCGTCGCCCGCGCCCTCCGGGGAGAGGGGGTGGACACCATCTTCACCCTCTGCGGCGGGCACATCATCGACATCTACGACGGGTGCATCGACGAGGGGATCCGCATCGTCGACGTCCGCCACGAGCAGGTCGCCGCCCACGCCGCCGACGGCTACGCCCGCCAGACCGGGCGTCTCGGCTGCGTGGTGACGACGGCGGGGCCCGGCTTCACCAACGCGATGACCGGCATCGCGACCGCCTTCCGCTCGGAGAGTCCGGTGCTCCACATCGGCGGGCAGGGCGCGCTCAGCCAGCACAAGATGGGATCGCTCCAGGACCTCCCGCACGTCGATATCGCGGCCCCCATCACCAAGTTCTCGGCGTCGGTGCCGTCGACGGAACGCATCGCGGACATGGTGTCGATGGCCGCGCGCGAGTGCTTCGCAGGCGCCCCGGGGCCGAGCTACCTCGAGATCCCGCGCGACGTGCTCGACCGCGAGGTGGCGGGGGAGGCCGCGGTCATCCCCGAGCCGGGGCGCTATCGGGCGTCGGCGAAGTCGATTGGCGACCCGGCCGACATCGAGCGGCTCGCGGACCTCCTCGTCAAGAGCGAGCGCCCCGCCATCCTGCTCGGGACCCAGGTGTGGACCTCGCGCGGGCACGAGGAGGCCCTTCGTCTCGTCCGCGAGCTCGACATCCCCGCCTACTTCAACGGATCGGGTCGGGGCCTTCTCCCGCCCGGCGACCCGCACCACTTCCACCGGACGCGCGGCGACGCGTTCAAGGAGGCGGACGTCATCGTCATCGTCGGCACTCCCTTCGACTTCCGCATGGGCTACGGCAAGCGGCTCCGGCGCGACGCGGCGGTGGTGCAGATCGACCTCGACTACCGCACGGTCGGCAAGAACCGCGACGTGACCCTGGGCCTGGTGGGCGATCCGGGCGCGATCCTCGGCGCGGTGGCGGACGCCGCGACGGCGAGCGGCGGGGCGGGCGGCAACCGCCGCAAGGGGTGGCTGGAGCAGCTTCGGGCCCTCGAGGTCGAGAAGACCGGGAAGCTGATGCCTCTCTTCCGCTCCGACAAGTCGCCGATCCATCCATATCGGGTGGCGTGGGAGCTCAACGAGTTCCTGGCCGAGGACACCGTCTACATCGGCGACGGTGGCGACGTCGTCACCATCAGCGCCCAGGCGGTGCAGCCGCGGGGCCCCGGCAACTGGATGGACCCGGGGGCACTGGGGTCGCTCGGGGTCGGCACCGGCTTCGCCCTCGCGACCGGGCTCGCCCATCCGGGCAAGGAGGTCCTCTGCTACTACGGGGACGGCTCGTTCGGGATGACCGCCTTCGACATGGAGACCGCGAACCGCTTCGGCGCCCCTTACATCGCGGTCATCGGCAACAACTCGGCGATGAACCAGATCCGCTACGGCCAGATCACGAAGTACGGCGAGGAGCGGGGCGGGGTCGGCAACCTGCTGGGGGACGTACCGTTCTCGAAGTTCGCGGAGATGCTGGGCGGCCACGGTGAGGAGGTGCGCGAGGCGGGCGAGATCGGTCCGGCCCTGCAACGCGCCCGCGAGGCGGTCCGGTCGTCCGGCAAGTCGGCAGTGGTCAACATCTGGGTGGACCCGAAGGAGTACGCCCCCGGGACGCGACGCCAGACCATGTACAAGTAGGGAGCGGGCGCGCCGGCGGGCGGTCGCGGTTGCGGCGGTCGCCCCGACCTCCGCCCGAACCTCCGCCCGACCTCTGCCCGCGCCGCCGCCACCGCCGGCCGTGGCCGACTCGGCGCGGCCTTGGCGCGGCCTTGGCGCGGGCGAGCCGAAGGGCGCGGGGGTACCCGGAACCGCCCGGCCGCGGCCTGCAACGCAAGCGCTCCGACGGAGAAGCGAGAGAGGACAAGACATGAACCAGGCACTCTCGGGGATCCGCATCCTCGACATGACCCACGTGCAGGCAGGCCCGAGCTGCAGCCAGCTCATGGGTTTTCTCGGGGCGGACGTCATCAAGCTCGAGCCCCCGACCGGGGACGTGACGCGCGGGCAGCTCCGCGACGTGCCCGGTGCGGACAGCCTCTACTTCACCATGCTCAACTGCAACAAGCGCTCCATCACCGTGAACCTCAAGAACCCGGAGGGGAAAGAGGTCTTCATCCGGCTCCTGCGGGAGTGCGACGTGGTGATGGAGAACTTCGGCCCGGGGGTGCTGGAGCGTCTCGGCTTCGGCTGGGAGCGGGTGCACGAGATCAATCCCCGGATCGTGATGGCCTCGGTCAAGGGCTTCGGGAGCGAGGGCCCCTACGCGGACTACAAGGCGTACGAGAACGTCGCGCAGGCGATGGGGGGCTCGATGAGCACGACCGGCGACCCGGACGGCCCGCCGTTCGCGACCGGGGCCCAGATCGGCGACTCGGGGACGGGAGTGCATCTCATGGCCGGGATCCTCGCCGCCCTGTTGCAGCGGGAGAAGACCGGCCGCGGCCAGTTCGTCGAGTGCGCGATGATGGACTGCGTGATGAACCTCGCGCGCGTCAAGTTCCGCGACCACCAGCGGGTGCGGCGCGGTCCCCTCCCCGAGTATTCGCGCCAGGAGTTCGAGGACTTCACCCCGCGGGCCGGCAACGACTCGGGGGGCGGGCAGCTCGGCAACGCGGTGCGGTGCAAGCCGGGTGGGCCGAACGACTGGATCTACGTGGTGGTGCAGGAGCACGTCTGGAACGCGCTCGCGACCCGGGTGGGGGGCGAGGCGTTCGCGAACGATCCGCGCTTCGCGGACATCGGCCACCGGCGTGCGAACCAGGCCGAGCTGTGGCGCCGGCTCGGGGAGTTCGCGGCCGGCCATACCAAGTGGGAGATGCGCGACCTGTTGAACGAACTGAACGTGCCCTGCGGCCCGATCATGAGCACCGCGGACCTCATGGACGACGAGCACGTGCGCTTGCGGGAGATGGTGGTCGATGTGCCGCACCCCGAGCGGGGGGCGTTTCTCAACGTCGGCTGTCCCATCAAGCTCTCGGACTCGCCGCCCGAGGTTCGGCGCTCGCCGCTGCTCGGCGAGCACACGGACGAGCTGTTGGGCGAGCTGCTCGGCTACGATCAGAGCCGGATCGACGAGCTCCGGGCGGCGGGGGCGTTCTCGCGGACGCCGGCCCGGACGGCGGCGGCCGCCGCCGACTAGCCCGAAAGAATCACCGACTTTCGTCGCGAGGGCGCCAAGATGCCGTGGTAGTGGGCCGCACGGACCGAAAGACGCTGAAGGCGTAGCCGACACTACGTCGAAGCGGCTTGAGGGAGTACGGCCCGCTACCGCGAGCGGATGGGCGGCCGCAGCAGGAAGTCGGTGATTTTTTCGGGCCAGCGGCGGAGCCGGCCGCGGCCCGAATGGGTAACGGCCCGCCCGAACCCGGACGGAGGCTACGCCCCGGCGCAGGAAGCCGAAGCCGGGTCGCCGACCCCCGGAGACCCGGAACCCGCAACTCGAGGTAGGAAGAACATGCGAATCATCGTCAACGGACAGCAGGCGTTCGGCCGCGCGGTGCTCGAGGCGCTGCTCGACCGCGGCGAGGACGTGGTGGGGGTCTACACCGCTCCGGACCGCGAGGGCCGCCCGCCTGATCCCCTGAAGGCGAGCGCCGTCGAGCGCGGGCTCCCCGTCTTCCAGCCGAAGTCCTTCCGCCGGTCCGAGGTGTGGGAGGAGATGCGGGGGCTCGAGCCCGACCTCGGGGTGATGGCCTACGTGACCCTCTTCGTCCCCGAGGAGGCGCTCGACGTGCCGAAGCTCGGAACCATCCAGTACCACCCCTCCCTTCTCCCCATGCACAAGGGGCCGAGCTCCATCAACTGGCCGATCATCTTCGGCGAGACCCGGACCGGCCTCAGCATCTTCTGGCCCGACAACGGCCTCGACACGGGGCCGATACTGCTCCGGAAGGAGGTCGAGATCGGCCCGGACGACACCCTCGGCAGCATCTACTTCAATCACCTCTTCCCGATGGGGGTGGAGGCGATGCTGGAAGGGGTGGACCTGGTACGAGACGGGAAGGCGCCCAGGGAGGCGCAGGATCCGGATGCGGGCACCTACGAAGGGTGGTGCCGGGCGGAGGATGCGGCAATCGACTGGACGAAGCCGGCGGCCGAGGTCTACAACCTCATCCGGGGCACCAATCCGCAGCCGGGGGCGTGGACCCTGCACGGCGGGAAGCGGCTCGGGATCTTCGACAGCCGTCGCGCGGCGGACGGTGGCGGCAATGGCGGCGGTGCGGGTGCGCCCGGCGAGGTGACCGCGGTGGACGGCGAAGGCTTCGTGGTCGCGGCGGGCGGCGGCGGGGGCATCCGGGTCGAGCGGGTGCGGCCCGCGGGCGAGGCGAAGATGGGGGCCGGCGAGTTCGCGGCGGCCGCCGGACTCGAGGCGGGCGATCGGTTCGAATCTGCGGGAGCGGGCGAATGAGCGACAAGGGCGAAGTACGGAGTGACATCGAGATCGCGCGCGCGGCGCGCACCCTGCCGATCGGCGAGATCGGCGCGACGCTCGACATCCCGAGCGAACACCTCTTCCCCTACGGCCACGACAAGGCCAAGATCGGGTTCGGCTTTCTCGATTCGCTCGCCGACCGGCCGGACGGGAAGCTCATCCTCGTGACCGCGATCACCCCGACCCCGGCGGGCGAGGGCAAGACCACCACCACGGTGGGCCTGGGCGACGGGCTGAACCGCATCGGCAAGCGCGCCGCCATCTGCCTTCGCGAGCCGAGCCTCGGCCCCTGCTTCGGGATCAAGGGCGGGGCGGCGGGCGGCGGCTACGCCCAGGTCGTGCCGATGGAGAGCATCAACCTCCACTTCACCGGCGACTTCCACGCCATCGGCGCCGCCCACAACCTGCTCTCGGCGATGGTGGACAACCACATCCACTGGGGGAACGCGCTCGGGATCGATGCGCGGCGCGGCACTTGGGGGCGGGTGGTGGACATGAACGACCGCGCGCTCCGGAACGTCGCGATCGCGCTCGGCGGGGTGGGGAACGGCTATCCACGCCAGTCGGGCTTCGACATCACCGTCGCGTCCGAGGTGATGGCGATCTTCTGCCTGGCCGAAGGGCTCGGGGACCTCGAGCGCCGGCTCGGCAACATCGTGGTGGGGCAGACGCGCGAGCGCGAGGCACGCTACTCGCGCGAGCTCGAGGCGGACGGGGCGATGACCGTGCTCCTCAAGGACGCGCTCATGCCGAACCTCGTCCAGACCCTCGAGAACAACCCCGCGTTCATCCACGGCGGACCGTTCGCGAACATCGCCCATGGTTGCAACTCGGTGATGGCGACCCGGGCGGGCCTCAAGCTCGCCGACTACGTGGTGACCGAGGCCGGATTCGGGGCGGACCTCGGGGCCGAGAAGTTCTTCGACATCAAGTGCCGGAAGGCGGGCTTGCGGCCGGACGCGGCGGTGGTGGTCGCGACCATCCGCGCCCTCAAGATGCACGGCGGGGTCGCGCTCGGCGACCTCGGGAGCGAGAACGTGGAGGCGGTCCGGGCGGGTCTCGACAACCTCGGGCGCCACCTCGACAACATCGCCCGGTTCGGCGTGCCGGCCGTCGTCGGCATCAACCGCTTCACGGCGGACACGGACGCCGAGCTCGACGCGGTGCGCGAGTACTGCGAGGCGCGCGGCGCGGTTGCCATCGAGTGCACCCACTGGGCCGAAGGGAGCGCAGGCACCGAGGCGCTCGCGCACAAGGTGGTCGAGGTGGTGGAGAGCGGCGCGGCCGACTTCCGTCCCCTCTACCCGGACGACATGGGACTCTGGGAGAAGATCGAGACCATCGCCCGCGACATCTACGGCGCGGCGGAGGTGACCGCCCCCGCCACCGTCCGGAACCAGATCGCGAGGTTCGAGGGGGACGGCTTCGGCCACTACCCGGTGTGCATGGCGAAGACCCAGTACAGCTTCTCGACCGACCCCAACCGGAAGGGTGCCCCCTCCGGCCACTCCATCCCCGTGCGCGAGGTGCGCCTCTCGTCGGGCGCCGAGTTCCTGGTCGCCATCTGCGGCGACATGATGACCATGCCCGGCCTCCCCCGCGTCCCCGCCGCCAACAGCATCCGCCTCAACCCGGCCGGCGAGGTCGAGGGCCTGTTCTGATGGCAGACACGGGCGAAAGTCTTCTGGCGACTGACTGGGGTTGCCCCGGTTTGGTGGACACCTGAACACTGTGCGCAGGAGGTGTCTACATGTCGAAAACTCATCCCCCCTACGCGCCGGAGTACCGGCGTCAGATGGCGGAAGGTCGGCCGCTCGACCTCGAAGAAGCGGAGGGTGTCGCGCACGAAGTGGCCGTCCTCGGGGTCGGCGGCGGTCGCCGTTCCTCCCGCCCCCTGCGCTACATCCGGCGCCGTACACGGCGTCGCTGGTGAGCCCGAGCTGGATGCCGTCAAAGTGCCGAAGCGCGCCGCTCCATTTCCCGTAGATCGAGCAGTGGCACTCGTCGGTGACGACGAGGTCGAAGTAGCCCGATGAGAGTCGGCCGTACTCGGCGATCATGGTCTGGAGGGTGGCGATGGTGATGCGCTTGGCGCGATCGAAGCCGCGCCCCGGCCGCAGGACGTGACAGGGGTAGTCGCGGAGGTGGTCGGTGAAGGCGTCCTCGGCCTGGGCGGCGAGCGCAATCCGGTCCACGAGGAAGAAGGACGCGGGTGACCGCCCCCGCCTCGAAGAGACGCTTGATGAAGGCGGCCGCGATACGGGTCTTGCCGGTCCCCGTCGCCATCTCGACCAACAGCTTCCGCCGCCCGCGCGTGACTTCGGCCGACAGCATCTCGACGCAATCGACCTGGTAGCCGCGGTCCACGATCCGCCGGTCGATGGGGACGTCGGTGAGTGCGCGCCGCACCGCCCGTGCTGCGATCCGGCGTTCCAGGTCCTCCTGCGAGTAGAAGGTCGCGATCGGGCGGGCGTGGGCGCCCGCGTCGCGGTCGAGGAACCACACCTCGTCCCCGTTCGAGAGGAACACGAACGGAACCCCGAGCTGCTCCGCGTAGTGGCGCCCCTGATCCTGGGCGGCGATCGGATCGACGCTCGCACGCTTCGCCTCGACTACCGCCATCGGCCGCCCGGCGCGGTCGCAGAGCACGTAGTCCGCGCGCGAGCCGTCGCCCAGCGCGTGCTCGAAGAGGATGCTCGCCCCGTCCGTCAAGTTCCAGCCGTCGTCCGAGAGCAGGGCGTCGATCTTGACCCGGGAGAACGCCTCGGTCGTTCCGTGCTGAATCGACGTGCGGCTCATTGCCCTTCGATGTAGTCGATCAAGCCTTCAAGGTCGCACACGATTTGCGATTCCTTCTCCATCAAACCGCGGCGCTGGCACACCAGAAAACGGCGGTCGGCGCCAATCAGGTCCGCATTCGCGTTCAGCCGCGCGAGATCGGACGGGCGCGGCGCCGCCGTGAGCTTGGCTTCGAATGCCCACAGCTCGCCGTCGACCTCTACCACCAAGTCCAGCTCGCGCTGGTCCGCGGTACGCATGTGAAATGCCTGCCACCGGCGGTCGGCGTGCTGGAAGGCGGTGAGTGCCTGCTCGATGACGAACCCCTCCCAGCTCGCGCCGACCCAGGGCTGATGCAGCAGCGCCTCCCGGTCGCCCACATTCAGAAGCGCGTGCAACAGCCCGCAGTCGCGCCACAGCACCTTCGGGCGCTTGACCAGCCGCTTGCGGATGTTCGCGTGGAAGGCGGGCAGGAGGCGGATCAGAAACGCCCCCTCGAGGTAGTCCAGGTAGCCGTTCACGGTGTGATAGGAGAGCGCGAGACTCTTGCCGATCGAGCTGGCGTTCCACTCCTGGCCGTGCGCGGCAGCGAGCATGCGAAGCAAACGCCCGGTGGTCTGCGCCCGCGCGGGCAGACCCCAGTTGGGCAGATCGCGCTGCGCGAGCAAGTTCAGATAGTCGAGTTGCCAGACAGGATAGTCATGCCTCCGCAGCACGCCGCCGTCCGGGTATCCGCCGGAGAGCCAACGGCGCTCTCGCTGGTCTTCGTCCCGGAGCTCGGAGAGCGTCAGCGGCGTCAGTTCGACGAGCGCCAACCGGCCCGCCAATGACTCCGATACCTGCCGCATCAGCGACGGCGATACGGACCCCAGCAGCAGGAACCGGCCGTTGCGGCCACGATCATCATCAATCGCGCCGCGCAGACGCGCGAAGACCTCCGGCCACGCTTGGGCTTCGTCCAGAACGACGAGCTCGGACGAGGCCGCCACTCGGTCCCACTCGAGGTCCAGGCGCAAGCGATCGGGCTCCTGTTCCAAATCGAAGTATCGGCCCGCGAGGGGACGGGCGAGCGTCGTCTTGCCGCACTGTCGAGGCCCCACCATCGCGACGGCGGGGAAGGAGCCCAGGCGATGGTGCAGCACGGGGGTGATCTTTCTCGGTATCATGCCCGTTTTTTTTGCAAAATAGAATTCGATTTCTATTTTGCATCGGATTCGATCCGACAATCAATGGCCCGCCAAGCGGGTGTTGGCAACAAATAGACTTGACAGGATCTCTGGACAGCGAAACAATCTAGCCAGATCATCTATCCAGATAGTGAGAGCGGAAGAAGACCCGTGAACGAGTGGCCCTTGCAGGACGCGAAGAACCGATTCAGCGCCGTCGTCAACGCGGCCCTCGCGGGGGCGCCGCAGCGCGTGACGCGGCGCGGCAAACCCGCAGTCGTGGTCATCTCGGTGGGCGAGTACGAGCGCCTGCGCCATCTCGAGAAGGCGAAGGCACCCGGGCTTGTGGATCTGCTACTCGCCATGCCGCAGGACGACGGGGAATTCGAGAGGCTTCGACTGCCGCCTCGTTTGCTCGATCTCTGATGTTCCTGATCGATACGGATGTCCTCTCGGCGTTGCGCAGACGAGAACGCAGCCCGGACCTCGTCGAGTGGATCTCCGGCCAGAGGACGACGGACCTCTACCTGAGCGTGGTTTCCGTTGGCGAGGTCGAGCGCGGAATCGTCCGGCAACAACGCGACAATCCGGTGTTTGCGCGCGAGCTCGCACTCTGGCTGGACAGCGTCCTCGCCCTCTACGGCGACCGGATCCTGCCTGTGAATCCGAGCGAGGCGCGGCGTTGGGGACGCCTGTCCGGGGTCATTGGTCACGACGGTGCCGACCTCCTGATCGCGGCTACCGCCATCGAGCACGGGCTCACCGTGGTTACCCGCAATGTCCGGCACTTCGAGCCCACCGGGGTCCCCGTGCTGGATCCGTGCCGGTAGTCGCGCGGCGAGCGCGAGACGGCGGGACGCCGGACGACCGGCCGGGCCGAGGGGAAGCGCGCGTACGCGGTTTCCGGTCGCGGACCGGCCCGCCGTCGGACCGGAAGGGAAGGGGTCAGGCGGGAGCGAGCACGAAGTCGAAGCGGCCGCGCCACTCCCCGCCCCCCGTGCGGTCGGGTTACGCCTTCGGCTGACCTGACCTGCAGACAACCCGATCTCCGGCGTGGGATGGCCTTCCCTCGCATCGTTCAACCCGTCCGTTGCCAACGCGGGGATGCTCCGCTCGCCTATGCCACCCCGTCCTCCTGCAGGCGGGCGAGCTCCTCCGGGGTGACGCCGCAGAGCTTGGCCAGCAGCTCGCCGGTGTGCTCGCCCAGGGTCGGAGGCCGCGCCACAGCGGCCGGCGAGTCGGAGAGCTTCACCGGGCAGCCGACCGTCCGGTACGTCCCGTCCCGCCCCGGATAGTCGACCTCGACGATCATGTCGCGCGCCGCGAGGTGCGGATCGGCGAGCACTTCGGCGGTGTCCTGGCAGGCGCCGCACGGCACCCCGGCCGTGCCGAGGAGCCGCATCACCTCGTGCTTGGTGCGCTGGCGGGTCCAGCCTTCGATGATCGGGTCGAGTGCGTCCCGGTGCTCCCAGCGCGCCTCCCGGGTGGCGAAGCGGGGGTCGTTGCGAAGGGCGTCGATGTCCAGCACCTCGACGAACGCGGGCCACATCTGGGCCTGGACGAAGATGAAGACGTAGTCGTTCGGCCCGCCGGGCGCACACGGATAGGTCGAGCCCGGCACGGTCCGGCCGAGCTGGTTGCCGGTGCGGGGCTGCACCCCGCCGAGGCGCTGATGGTCCCGCAGGCTGATGCGAAGGAGGTTCGCCACCGCGTCCTGCATGGAGACCTCGACATGCTGGCCGCGACCGGTCCGGTGCCGCTGCTGGAGCGCCGCCAGGATGCCGATCGCGAGGTGCATGCCGGTGCCGGAATCGCCGACCGCCGGCCAGAGAAGGGTCGGAGGGCCGTCCGGCCAACCGGTCACGCACATCGCCCCGCCCATGGCCTGCGCGATGGGCTCGAAGCTCTTGAAGCCGCTGTACGGACCGTTGGTGCCGAAGCCCTTTACGGTGGCATAGACGAGCCGCGGGTTGACCTCCTTCAGCACTTCGTAGCCAAGGCCAAGCCGCTCGAGGGCTCCGGGAGAGAAATTCTCCACGAGCACATCGGCGCGGGCCATCAGCTTCTTGAACAGCACCTTCCCGTCGCCGGTCTTGAGGTTCAGGGTGAGGCTTTGCTTGTTGGCGTTCAGCATCAGGAAGAAGAGGCTCTCGCCGCGCTCGTCGGCCATGTTGGTGCGCGCGACGTCGCCCTTCCCCGGCATCTCCAGCTTGATGACCTCGGCGCCGAGCCAGGCCAGCACCTGGGTGCAGGCGGGTCCCGCCTGGTTGTGCGTCATGTCGATGATGCGGATGCCGTCGAGGGCGCTCGTCATGTTCTCACTCCTTGCCGGCCGTCATACGTAGGTACTTAAGCCGTTCAGACCGGGAAATCCAGACCGTGGGGCATGTCAGGTGCCGGTCGCAGGCTGTTATGACCGGTTCAGTCCTAATCAATCAGCTTAAGTACCTACCTATGTGCCGGCCGTAGCGGCCACGGGCCGGCGGGTTCGGATTCGACATCCGGCGGGCGGCCCAGGAGCGGCCCCGAAGCCACCTTGAAGCGATCCGGCTCAGGCCGGCCCGAGCGGGATCTCGTTCCGGGGTCCGAGCGGCGGGCTGTAGAGGACGATGGCGCGCATGGGGGTCTCGCCGGTCGCCACCACCCGGTGGCGGAGCTTCGGTGGGATCCGCACCACCGTCCCCGGGCCGCAGGTCACGGGCCGGTCGTCGCCGAGGGTGACCTCGCACTCGCCCTCCAGCACGTACATGACCTGGTGCTCGATCTGGTGGAAATGCGGCTCCGCCTCGCCGCCCGGCTGCACGGTTCCGAGGTTCATCTCGAACCGGCCGCAGAACGCGCCGTCCACGAGCCGGACGTTCACCGTCCCCCGGTGGTCCGGCGGAACGTAGGCGCCGATGTCGTCCTGGTGCTCGATGAGCGAGCGGTGTCGGTTCTCGGACATTGACTGCTCCTTGCCGACAGGGATGAGGTGGAGGCGGATCCCTCGGGGGCCCTCCGGACCGCCGTCTCAGGGGACCTCGCAGAACGGGTCGGGTTCGAACTCGGCATGCACCTCGGCATTCGAGTGGGGTCCGGCGCACCACGAGGACACGACCATCGAGTAGAGCCCGCTGGCGATCGGGCCGTCGAGCGCGGCCCTCAGCCGGTACGCTTCGACTCGTCGCGACGGCTCGGCGCGCGGGTCGGAGAACCGGATCGACACGGAAAACGGTTCTCCTTGCGATGCTGCCGGCGAATCTTCCGGTGTCGCCCCGGGGCGGCGCGTGCGGGCGGCATCAGTGCGTGACGAGGAGCTCCGTCAGCTCCGTGATCGGCGCGGCGCGCACACCCCGCCGTCCATGCAACGGACGGGCCGCACGCCGCCGTCCGGCAACCACGTGCGGCAGCAGCCTTACATGCGGCAGAGCATCGAGTCTTCGTCGTCCCGAGGCAGTTGGCCGCCTTCGATCGTCCCGTCTTCGCCGACCTCGACGTCAGGACTGAAGTTGTACGGGTCCTCGGTCACGAACGCCGGGGCACCGCGCTCGAGCCGGTCGGCTCCGGCCTCTCCGAGCAGCGCCGCATCGCCCGCACCGAGCTCGAGCGATGCCTCGGAGCCCTCCACCGTCGAGGTGGCGGACACCCGTCCGTCGTAAACCGCGATCGCAAGGTCGCCCTCTTGCACCTCTCTCGAGCTGCCTTGCATCAGACCGGGGGGCACCTCCACTTCCTCGGGCGCGGGTGCTTGCCGGAGGAACGAACCCACCGCCGCCGGCAGGGGAACGTCGGTTCGAGGTGCAACCCGTGACGAGGCGATGAACGCGGTGGTGCCCGCGTCGAACTCGAACGTCCCGGCCGGAGACTCCGAGGCTACCCGCCCGGAGCGCACGAGCAGGAACAAGCCGTTCAGGTCGCCTTCCGGCGCTTCTTCTCCGCCCAGACAGGTGCCCGAGCACACCACGTCGAACCGCGTGCCCCGGATGCTGATCGTCGCTACCAAGGTAGCGATCCGGTAGGCCTCCGGACGGGCCCGGGAGATGAGACCGGCCGCCGCCCGGATGCCGCCCCGAATCAGGCGCATCAGGGCGCTGCTGTTCGCGGGTGTTTGTGCATCGTACTCGTGCCGGTCGATGCGAAATCGGGTGTTCTCCAGCAACGTGAGCCGGCTCTCGTCGCGGAACGCGACGACCGCAAAGGCACCCGGACCGCTCTCCAGTGCGTCGCCCTCGAACACCGCCCCCCCGGCCAGCAGATTGCGTTGCCGGCCGGACGTTGACACCGCAACCACCTCGCCCTTCACGAACGCCGCCCGCCCCACGATACCCGGTCCGCCCCCCTCGTCGCCCAGCTCCTCGGCTTCCTCACCGCAGTCCTGCTCGCACAGCCGCGCGCTGAAGTCGGTGCCGAGGACCCCCACCGTCGCAACCGGTGTCCTCAGCTCGAAGGCGTCCGGGTCGCGCCGGGCCACCCGGCCGGTGACCGTACGCATTCCCCCCTTGAACAAGGAGAGCCCCATGCCGCCGTCCGCCTCCCCGTCCGCGTACTCATCGACCCGGAACACGGTATTCGGACGCAAGGTCATCCGGGTCCCATCGTTCAGCTCCACGATCACCAGGCTGTCCTGGCCCGTGGTCAATACGTCGTCGCGGTAGATCGGCGTACCGCGGCCCATCAGCCGGATGTCGCCCCCGCTCGACGCGGTGTTCGCCCCTTGGGCGTACACCGCGGCGCCGATATGCTCCTTCGCCCCTGCCAAGGGCGCCCACACCAGCAAGGCGGCGAGCAATACCGCCGTCCGGCGCCGCCCCCTGCGCTTACATCTCATCGGCCATGGCGCGGTGCACCACCTCAATACTGCACCAGCACGTTCAAATGACCGCGCGCGCCGTGCTCCCGCGTGTCCGTCCCCTCTACGATCGCGCCCACGTCGAGCTGCAGCGACAAGTGCTCCTTCCATCCCCAGCGCAGCCCCGTCCCGATGCTGGCGATGGTGTCGGTGCGCTGCCCGCCGGGCGCAGGAGCGCTCTCGAAGCGCACGCGGCCCAGATCGGCGAAGATCAGGAACCTCGGACCAGTATTGGATACAGCGGGCGGCCACAGCTCGAAACTCGCGCGGAGACCGTCGTCCCCGGAGATCTCCCGCTCGGAGAACCCCCGCACCGAACTGGCCCCGCCCGCACCGAACTGCTCACCCGGGGTCAACGCCTCGTTGGCATACTGTCCGTCGAACAACGCCCGCGCCGCCCACCGGGCGGGCAGCGACCAGGAGAACGCCGCCCCGCCGCGCAGGGCGTCCCATCCCGCCTCCGCCCCGGCCCGACTGGCACCATAGGCGGAGTCGTCGTTGTCGCCGCCGCTCTCCAGGTTGCGAGCGTAATGCAGACGGAAGTCGAGGCCCCAGTCGTCGCTCGTGTACTCCGCCGCGTAGTGCAGTGACGCCGGCCGGCTGCGCACGTCGCGCGCGATGTCGGTTCCGGTGCCCGCCAATATCACTTCATTGTCGAAGTGCCGATCGTCGACGCCCACGGACAGCCGGTGGGACAGCCGCCCCCGGCGCCCGAGTTCCTGGGTATAGAGCAACCCGGCGAAGGTGCCCGCCCCGCTCACGTCGAACAGGTCGAGCACCCGGCCGGTATCGACGTCCGAGCGAACGTAATATCCGGAGAACGCGCCGCCAACGCCGTAAACCGGCGCCCCGTAGCCGATCGCCCACTGCTGCACCTGGCCCGCGTGACCGGGGGAGGTGGTGAAGCTCGCGTTCAGGCTGTGGTCACGGTCGAAGAGGTTGCCGAAATGGCCGCCCACCGACCAGCGCAGTGGCCCGGTGGGTGCGCTCCCGGTGTTGCCGAGCCCGCTCCACAGGGACCAGGGCCGGCGGTCCTCCACCTCCAGCGTGGCATCGAGGCCCGCCGCTTCCCGCTCACTCTCGCGGAACGTCAACGTCGTGGTCTTCCAGGGCCGGCGGTTCGCCACCGCCAAGTGGCGGGCGATTGCGGCGACCTCGGGCGTCTCTCCCTCCTTGAGCGCCGGCACGCTGCGCCGCACGTTCGCCTCGGAATGGTGCTGCGCGCCCCGAACCTCGACCTGCGATACTTTGAACGCCACTACCCGCAGAACGACCACGCCGTCGTGCAGCGCCTGCGGCGGCAGCACCACGCGCTGAAAGGCCACTCCCGCGTCCTGGATCGCTCCCTCCAGGGTGTCCGCCGCGGCCAGCAGCCCGTCCACCCCCGCGTGCTCGCCGGTGAACGGCGCGAGCACCGCCTGCGTGCGCGCTTCCGACAACGGGTTATCGCCTTCCACCACGAAGCGATCGACCGTAAAGCGCACGACCGGCACGGGCTCCTGCGCCACGGCCGCCATGGCCGCCATGGCCGCCATGGCAAGGAGCACCGCGGTCAGCCGGGCGCCGGCGAAGGTACGACACGCCATCCGCGATCCCTTCATCTCGTCTCGGCTTCGCGGGGCCGCCGTCACGCCGTACACATCGGGATCTCTTCCCGCTCTTCTTCGCCGCCCTCGCCAGCTTCGCCGGGCTCCCCCTCGTCCTCGTCGGGGTCCTCGTCGGAGTCCTCGTCCTCCTCGCCTTCCGCGCCAGGGCCGTCCTCTTCAGAGGCGCGCGCCTGGGGCTCGCCTTCGTCGATGGGCTCCGACCGATCCTCCTGCACGGTGAGGATTGCATCGGTGTTCACGCCGGCGCTCTCCTGCACGTCCTCATCCGTGGCGCCGAAGACGAGCTCGTCGTACAGGACGAGGCTGCCCGCCTCCTCCACGAATCTGCCCCTGCCGCCCGGGTCCCGCGTCGTCAGGCTGCCGAAGTCGAAGTCCTTGCCGACCGCCAGCAGCGCACCGGCATCGAGCGATCCCCCCGCGTCCACCCGCAACACGCCCCGCGACCCCGGCTTGCGCCCCACGATAACCCGCGGCGCCGTCACGCTGCCGCCGCTCCCGATGGTGAGCGCGCCGGCCCCCTCATCACCGACGATGATTCCCCTGCCGTCATCCGAGACAGTAAGGGTGCAGTCCTCACCGGACACGGTGACCACGCCGTCGGAGGCCGGACCGGAAGTGCCGATTCCGAGGTACGCCCACTCCCCCTCGCCCTCGATCTCCATCCCGCCCCCGGAGAGGATGTTCACCACACTCCGCTGGCGGATGGGGCCGGTGTCCGGATCGGGAAAGTCGGGATTCACCCGGTCTCGCGAGACGATCACCACGGCCCTTTCGCCTCGCACCAGCAACCTCCCGCCGTTGCGGATGGTGGTGGTGCCGGCCCCGCGGCGCCCGAGCAGGGCGACAGGGCCGGGGGAAATAAGACGGTTATCGTCATTGGCCGGAGCGGTCTGAATGACCTCGAGGCTCGACCCGGCACCATCGATCAGCAGCGTCCCGACGCTGCCGACGTTGCGAGCGGACTGGAAGTGCGGGCCGAAAGTGCCCCCGCCGTCGCGCACCCGGAGCAAGCCGCCATTCAGGAGCTCGAGGGTGCCCCGCGAGCCGTCGCTTCTCGCCACTTGGACGAAGCCCCCCGCGTCGGCGAGGTCCCCGGAGAAACCGCCGTTGTCCGGCGAGACGATGACGCTCGAGCGGGTCCCATCGGACGCGACCCCCGAAATGGTCGCCCGCCCGACGCCGAAATACCCTACTCGAAAATGGTGCGTCTCGACGAGGCCGCCGTCGAGCACTTCGAGCACGCCGGTGCCCTCGTCACCGACTTCGATGCGGTTGTCGGTCCCCGTCGTGGTGAGGGTCGAACCCGAGCCGGTCACCGTCACCGTGCCGTCGGAGCCTTCATCGTCCCCGACGGTGACCCGTCGGGCCGTGACCTCGGCGCCGCTTTCAACGCGGAGCTCACCGGTCCCCGCGCCCCCGACGTCGATCCCGCTATTATCCGTGCCCGTCAGGGTGATCGCGGAGCCCGCGCCGGACACGGTGACCACGCCGTCGGAGGCCGGACCGGCAGTGCCGATTCCGAGGTACGCCCCCTCGCCCTCGATCTCCATCCTGCCCCCGGAGAGGATGTTCACCACACTCCGCTGGCGGATGGGGCCGGTGTTCGGATCGGGAAAGTCGGGATTCACCGAGTCTACCGAGACGATCACCACGGCCCTTTCGCCTCGCACCAGCAACCTCCCGCCGTTGCGGATGGTGGTGGTGCCGGCCCCGCGGCGCCCGAGCTGGGCGCCAGGGCCGGGGGAAATAAGACGGTTATCGTCATTGGCCGGAGCGGTCTGAATGACCTCGAGGCTCGACCCGGCACCATCGATCAGCAGCGTCCCGACGCTGCCGACGTTGCGAGCGGACTGGAACTCCGGGCCGAAGGTGCCCCCGCCGTCGCGCACCCGGATCAGGGCACCGTCCAGGATCTGGAGGGTGCCCCGCGAGCCGTCGTTTCTCGCCACTTGGACGAAGCCCCCCGCGTCGGCGGAGTCCCCGGAGAAACCGCCGTTGTCCGGCGAGACGATGACGCTCGAGCGGGTCCCATCGGACGCGACCCCCGAAATGGTCGCCCGCCCGACGCCGAAATGCCCTACTCGAAAATGGTGCGTCTCGACGAGGCCGCCGTCGAGCACTTCGAGCACGCCGGTGCCCTCGTCACCGACTTCGATGCGGTTGTCGGTCCCCGTCGTGGTGAGGGTCGAACCCGAGCCGGTCACCGTCACCGTGCCGTCGGAGACCACTTCCTCCCCGACGTGGACCCGTGCAGCCGTCACCCCGGCGCGGCTGCGAATGATGAGGGTGCCGACACCATCGTCACCGACCACGATCCGGTTTCCCGTTGCGTCGATGGTCCCGCCGTTCTCCACGATCACCGTGCCGCTGCTGTCGCCGCCCTGGTTGAAGTTGGCGATGTCGAGGTCGGGGGCGTTCATCTTCCAGGTAATGCCGTCTATGGTGACCACCGCCCCGTTGGAGATGTTCACGTCCGAGCGTCCATCCGCTCCTTCTCCCAAGCCATTGGTCACCAGCGACCCGCCGCGCAGCGTCAGGTCGGCATTGATATCGACGTCGTTCCCCGCGTCGAGCTCCAAGTCGAGCTCTGGTCCACCCGCGGCATCGGAAATCTCTGCGTTGATGTTGATGTCGTTGTGGGCCTTAAGGGTGAGGGTGTTGGTGCCGGTCGTCGATTCGATGTCGAGGGCGGCGCTGAGCGTGATGTCGCCGTCCTCGCTGTTTGCGCCGGATTCGGTTGTCTCCACCGTCACGCTCTGGCCGCCCGAGAGCGCGGCGATGATGAGGTCGATGCCGAGCTGCGCGCTGTCGCCGACGCTCTCGAACGGGTCGGCGGAGGGGATGTTGACGTTGCCGCTGCCGGCCACGATCTCGATGTCGTTGGGGTCGATGAGCCAGTGCCCGCCCTCGCCCCGCGGCGCGGAAGTATCCGGGGTGGCGGCGATGACGAACGACTCCCGGCCGGAGGTCTCGACGAAGCCGCCATCGCCCCCGTTCGCGCCGCCGCGGGCGCTCAAACGGCCCTGTACGTTCGCGAAGCCCTCGGCGAACACCACTACCTTGCCGCCGTCGCCGTCGCCGGCGGCATCGGCGGAGACGACCGAGTCCGCCGAGACGTAAACGGCCTCGGCGGTCGGCGTCGGCCCCCGGCCGCCCACGTCGCCGCCGACCAGCACCTCCCCGCCGCCGGTCGGGCCGGAAGCATCGACCCTCGCGCCGGCGAGCCCGACCCGCTCTCCGAGCAACCGGACGCGGCCGCCCCGCCCTTCGCTCGCCCGCGCCGACACCTCGCCGGAGACCCATGTGGTCCCCTGCTCGCTCTCGATGTGCACCTCCCCGCCGGACGGCCCCTCGGCCGCAATGCGCCCGCCCGCCTCCAGGGTCACATCGCCTTGGGCGACGAGCCGGATGACGCCGTCCTCGCCTACCGTGACCGCATTCGCCTCCACCGTGCCGACGTTGCGGATCGAGCCCGCGAACACCCCGGCCGCCCCGCGTTCGGCGATGAGCGTCCCGAGGTTCAGCGCCTCGTCCTCCGGCGCCTGCACCTCCACCCGCACCCCGTCGAGGTCCAGGCTCGTGAGGGTGATGCTGCGTCCCGCCGCGAGCACCAGGTCGCCCCCGCGGGTCCGGATCACCCCGCTGTTCTCCACGTTCGGGGCGAGCAGGAAGACCCCGCCCGCGCCGGCCTTGATGAGGCCCTGGTTGGCGATGCCCCCGGCGTCGGGACCGCCATCGAAGCGGTAGCGCCCCGCCCGGAAGTCCGCGTCACTGATGTTCAGGGTAGAAGCAACGAGCCCCGCGGTGTCGACCATCGCGCCTTCGCCGAAGACGATGCCGTGCGGGTTGATGAGAAACACCCGGCCGTTCGAGAGGAGCTGGCCGAGGATCGACGACGGGTCGGGGCCGGTGACCCGGTTGAGCACCGCGCTCGAAGCGGACTGTTGGATGAAGCGCGTGACGTCGCTCGCGCCGATCGAGAAGCCCTGCCAGTTGATGATCGCGTTCGGCGAGGTGGTGACGTGGAGCGCGTTTGCGCCGGGGCGGGCGAACTGCGCGGAGCCATGGACCACGGTGGGTCCGGTGGGATTGGCCTGCGCGGCGACGGCGAGCGCGCCGGCGAAGGCGCCGGCCAGGACTCGCACTACGGCGGTAGCCGGCGGCGGCTTGCGCTGTACGCCTTCGCTACCGTGTGGCGGCGGCGGGCGGGGGGGGGCACAGAGACGCACCTCACCATTCTAGCCGATTCGCAATAGTATCAGGAACGATTTGAGCACGACATCATCCTTCAGCATCGGCCGGAAGCCGGGCTTCCTGCCCCCTCGCAGGTCGATTGGCGAAGCGTAATCCGGCAGCACAGGGCTGAGTGCACGACGCCGGCAAGCGCGGCGGCTCGGCCTGACGTTCCTTGTGCGACAGCGGGGCGCCCGCCGCCGTTGGAGGGCGCACTTCCCGAACCTGACAGTCCCCGCACCGTCCCGTGTTGTCGGACTACGCTTCGCCAATCGACCTACGAGGGGCCGGTAGCCTTCCGGTCGCAGGCTGCGCTCCGCCTGCCTGCTCGTCAACTCGGATAAGTCCCATGCAGCTCGTGCTTCGATTCTGGCCACCGGCCCGAAGGTCCACTAGCATCCCGCCATGCGCCGTCTCCGGCCCTGGCTCCACCTCATCGTGCCGCTCGCCGCCCTGGCGGTCGCGCTCGGGCTCCACATTCGCGCGCCGCGGTTCGTCGAGAATCTTCGGTTTCAGGTATTCGACACGTATCAGCGGCTCTCGCCGCGCCCGGCCGCCAGCACACCGATCATCATCATCGACATCGACGATGCCAGCTTGCGCCGGGTCGGACAGTGGCCCTGGCCCCGCACCCGGGTCGCGGAGCTGTTGCGTGAGCTGCATGACACCGGCGCCGCGGCCATCGGCCTGGACCTCATCCTTGCAGACCCCGATCGCACCTCGCCGGAGAACGTGATCCCGTTGTGGAAGGAGACGGCGCCGGCGATACGCATCCACAATGCCCACCAGCGCCTGCCCGAGCACGATGCGGTCCTGGCTGGCGCGGTGCAGCGAGCGCCGGTGGTGACCGGCTTCGCCCTGACCCTGGACCCGGGCGCCGTACGCCCGCCCCGACCCTACACGATCGAGGTCACCGGCCCCAGTCCCCTGCCGGTGCTGCCCGTTTTCGCGGGCGTAGTGGCGAATCTGCCGAGCATCGACGCCGGCGCCCGCGGGGTCGGCGGCTTCAACTTCCTGCCCTCGGTCGACGGGGTCCTGCGCCGGGTTCCCTTGCTGCTGCGCCTGGGAGAAGACGTCTATCCGAGCTTCTCCGCGGAGATGTTGAGGATCCTGCTCGGAGCGAACGGGTATGAGATCCGGGTCGAGGAGGCCGGAGTCGAAGGCGCGCCGCCGGCCATCAGGGAAATGGCGGTGGGCGGGCTGGTGATCCCCACCGACGAAGCGGGACGCATGTGGCTGCACTACACCCGGCCGGTGGCGCGGCTCTCGATCCCGGCCTGGCGGGTATTGGCCGGGGAGGTCGCGGCCGAAACGCTCTCCGGCCACGCGATCGTGATCGGCACGTCCGCCGCGGGCCTCAAGGACCTGCGCGCTACCCCCGTCGATCTGGCGGCGCCCGGCGTAGCCGTTCACGCCGCGGCCTTGGAGCAGATGCTTGTCGGCCATTTCCTCGAGCGCTCCGCCTGGGTCGAGCCGACCGAGCTCATCTACATGTTCGTCCTCGGGCTCACGCTGATTCTGCTGATGCGCAGACTCAAGGCGCTCGGCTGCATGGCGCTGGGGGTGGTCGCAGCATCGGCCGCGATCGGCGCGTCCTGGTATGCCTACGCCGAGTATCGGCTACTGATCGACCCGGTGTTGCCTTCACTGGTGGTGTTGCTCGTCTATATGGCGGGATCGCTGATGAGCTTCGCCTTTACCGAGGCGGAGCGCCGCTGGGTCCGTTCGGCGTTCGGCCACTATCTCGCCCCTGCGGTGGTGCAGCAGCTCGTGGACGACCCCGCCACCCTCCGCCTCGGCGGCGAGAAGCGCGATACCACCTTCATGTTCACCGACATCGCCGGATTCACTACCGTTACCGAACGCCTGGAGCCGACGGCGCTGGTAGGCCTGCTGAACGGGTACCTGGACGGCGCGTGCCGCATCGTTCTGAAGCACGGCGGCACCATCGACAAGATCGTCGGCGACGCCCTGAACGTGATGTTCAATGCCCCGAGCGACCAGCCCGACCACGCGGAGCGCGCGCTCCGGTGTGCACTGGAGCTCGACGAATTCTGCAGCCGTTACGCGGCCGCGCAGCGCGCCCACGGAGTGGATTTCGGCGACACCCGCATCGGGGTGAACACCGGTGAGACGGTGGTCGGCAACTTCGGCGGGCCGGGGCGCTTCAACTACACCGCATACGGCGACGTGATCAACATCGCGGCTCGTCTGGAGGGCTTGAACAAGTTCCTCGATACCCGGATCTGCGTGAGCGAGGCCACCCTCGAGCGCTGCACCTACCCGCACCATCGCCCGATCGGTCAAGTCGTTCTCAAGGGCAAGTCGGAAAGCCTCGGCGCGTACGAGCTGCTCTGCGCTGCGCAGGCGCAGACACCGAGAATCGTGGAGTACCGGCAGGCATATCATTTGCTCGAAGCCGGCGACCCGGCGGCCGCGGAGGCGTTCGCCGATCTCACCGCACGCTATCCCGAGGACGGTCTCATCGCCTTCTACGCCCTGCGCCTCGAGGCCGGGAAGCCTGGAGTGGCCATCGAGATGACCCAGAAGTAGGAGCCGTCACGCACGCTGGCGGTGCCGTGGTACGGGAGGGCATTCCGACGGCCCACTGCCCGATCCGCGCCGGTCGCCTCCGACTTCCGACTACCGGGAAATCGAGTCGTTCGCCGCGCGAAACGGGCGGCGCGGCATGGGGCGTCTGCCCCGGAACGAGGTTCGTGACCGCACGACCGCGCGGATTATCCGGGAGTGCGATACCGGAAGGGCCGGATCGGCAAGAGATATATGGTAAAAACGGGAGCAAGTATCGGTCCGGTCCCGCCGCGGGCGATCCGTTCGCCCATCCCTCGTCCTGGACGCCGCCGCGGACCTCGCCGCGGGAGGCCGGGACCGGTGGCCGCGCGACCGGGGCCCGTTTCCGGGGCCGGAGGGGATGATGGAGGCAAGTGCGCCTTCGCAGGGGCCGGCGCCGGAGCGGGGCCGGGCGGCGGCGCCGCCTCTCGTGCTCCTCGCCGGGAGCGATTCGCGCCCGCCTCGACTCACCGAGGCGGGGCGGGGGTACCGGGACACCGAGGAAGAGGCGCGCGCGATCGGGGCCGAGTGGCGCCGGAGCGTTCGTCCGGACCATGCCGCCCGGCGCGGAAGCCCCGGCCACGGGCCGGGCAGCACCCGCCTGCGGGCCTGACGGCCGGGTCAGGAGGCTTCTGCTGTTCACAAACCCCATGATAGGAGACTTCGGATGGGACTTCAAGTGAAAACATCATATGAATCAAAAGACTATACGATCCTACCTATGAGGGGCCCTTGTGTCTCCCGAAGTAGTCATCAACGTAGATCGAGGTCGTCTCGTGCCCGTTGCGATGAAGGATGCCGAGCAGAGCACTCGGATTCCGGCCGGAGAACAGGAACGGATCAGGGTTTCTGCCCTGCTTTCTCAATTCCCTTCGTTGCGAAGCGTACACATCGACATCCAGAGCCAGCACCGAGTTGAAGGCATGCTTTGTTCTTACGGAGTCGGAGAAGAAGTCGGAAAAGCGGCGCATCCTGTCCTCGACCAGCTCGTGAAACCCGGTGGTCTCCACTCCGAGGTTCTTGCGAAGCAGAGAACGCGGGACCATGGCATCGAAAGAGACGAAATACAGGTTCGGGGCCCGCTGGAAGGAGATTTGCCGAATGTTCGATACGTCTCCCGACACCGGCGACACCGGGGTACCATCCGCCAAGTGCCCACCTGCAATCACCCCGAGACCCAGCAATGCCACCCCCGAAAGCGCTACGCCGCCCCACCGCAACTCGTCAACGACACGGAAGGCCACGAACAGTCCCGCGCAGGACATGACGCACAGCAGGGCAAGGAGTGCCCTGTTCCCGGCAAGATAGAGATCGGTGTGAACGATGTATGCCGTCCCGACGCCAGCCAGCACGATCAGCGACGGGGCGGCGTTCGCCACGTTCTTGCGACGGAGCAGGAACAGCGCTCCGAGCAGCAGGACGGTGTTGACCGCCCCGCCAAGAACGGGGATGGCATCGAGATCAAATTCGGAAAAGGCCGCCGTGGACGAGGTGTACGTGGCGGCGAAGGCCACCGCCACGAGCAAGGTCGCGAATACGAACTTGAACGCTATCGTGCGCACGCGCCCCGGGGTACTTGGCGCGTGCGGCGGGGGGGCATATCCATGATGTTATGTCCGGAAACTCCGGCGTCTCCGGTCCTCGGGGCTCCGTCGGCGGCCCTGGAACCGCGGGAGAAGTCACGTCGGCCATGAAGCGTATCGTAGCGCATGCGGCGTGCCCGTCCGGGGGGCGGGGCCGGGACGAGCCGGGCAGGGTCGGGCGGGGCCGAAGAGGGTCAGGCGGGAGCGAGCACGAAGTCGAAGCGGCCGCGCCACTCCCCGCCCCCCGCGCGGCGGAGGCGCATCACGAGGTCCTCGCGGAAGATGAAGTCCCGCGCATTCGTGGCCTCGAGGTCCGGGAAGTAGATCTGGGTGGTGAGGAGGCGCGTCGTCTCCCCCTGCACCTTGACGTGGATATGCGCGGTCCGGCCGCTGTATCGGGTGGGCCGGATGGTTTCGAAACGGAACGCCCCCGCCGCGTCCGTGAACTGGTGGCCGCGATAGCGGAAGCCGTCATTGTCGTACCGGCCCCGCTCGTCGCAGTGCCAGATGTCGACGACCGCGCCCCCCACCGGCCGGCAGTCGGGCATGAGGACCAAGCCTTCGAGGACGAGCGGCGCTCCGCTCGCCCCCGGCTCGCGGAGGTTTGCCCGCCGCGGCGTCCGCGGCGTATAGAACGGCCCCGCGGTCTGCGCCCGGGTGCCCCGCGTGCAGGCGCGGGGTGGAGCGAGCCCGAGCGCGCGGTCCGCGGCCGGTCCCGGGAACACGTAGCCCAAGGGCGACGAACGGGCGCGCGCAAAGATGCCGAAGCCGGTCGTGCCTGCGGCCCCTGCCGCCGCGAGGCCGGCCAGCGCGCGCGTTACGCGGCGGCGTGTCATCGTTCCCCGCATGTCCCCTGCCTCCCCGCTTGCTCCGCCCCAATCGTAGGCTTCTCGCGCTTTCGCTTCCACTCGCGACGAAAGTCGGTGATTTTTTCGGGCTAGACTACGGTGGCGTCAACCGAATCGCGAAACGAAACGACAAGGAGCGGCGATGTACTCCATCTTCGTTACGATCAACGTCAGGCCGGAGCACGTCGAGGCGTTCATGGAGGCGAGCGTCGGGGACGCACAGGGCTCGACTCGCGACGAGCCCGGCTGCTTCCGCTTCGATATGCACCAGGACGCGGAGAATCCCGTCCGCTTCCATCTCTACGAGGTCTACCGCGATGAAGCGGCGTTCGAGGCGCACCTCGAGGCCCCGCACTTCATCCGGTGGCGGGACACGGTCACCCCCTTCTTCGACGGGGAGATCGAGAAGATCGACATGAAGACCCTCTTTCCTTCGGACGAGGGGTGGGAGCGGCAGAAGCCTGCCCTGCTTCACTGGTAGGCGGCACGACGCGCGCGCTCGGGTGGGCGCTTCGAGCCGACCGGCGCCGGATTCTCGGCGCCGGATGCTGGATGCTCGGCGCCGGACGCGCTCGGGATGGGCTATGGGGCTTGTATACCTGAGTTGACAGACGAACGGGCGGCGTGGAGCCTGCGGCCACATCGGCCGGTTGTCGGGTTACGCCTTCGGCTGACCCGACCTACCAGGGGGCTACCGGTCCCTCATAGGTCGGATTCGCTCAGCGTAATCCGACAACAGAGATCCGATACGATGCCTGTCAACTCAGGTATACAAGCCCCTGAGCTATCCGGATGTCCGCTCGGTCCGCCGAAGGAGGGAACGTGGCCGGCACGCACTGCGAGCACGAGGACGGCTGCGTACGGATCCGCCTCGCCTGCGGCGACGCCAACGCCCTGACGACAGCGGCCGTCCGCGACCTCG
This sequence comes from Gammaproteobacteria bacterium, assembly GCA_965214795.1. Classification (GTDB taxonomy): domain Bacteria; phylum Pseudomonadota; class Gammaproteobacteria; order HK1; family HK1; genus JAJDXW01. The sequence goes on from OZ243976.1 coordinate 2,048,061, forward strand.
CGTCGGCGATCGAGGAGGCCGGCCGTACCGCGCGCGGTGCGATGCTCTGCGGCGGCGACAAGTTCTTCTCGAACGGCGTCGATCTCGACTGGGCGCTCGCACAGCCGCGCGACGCCATCCGGGAGATGTTTCTCGAGCTCGGGCGGCTCATCCTCGCCCTGCTCGAGTCGCCGGTGCCGATCGTCGGCGTCATCAAGGGCCATGCAGTCGGCGCCGGCATGGCCATGTTCCTCGCCTGCGACTATCGGTACGCCGCGTCCGGCCGCGTCCTCATCGGCAAGCCGGAGATCCTCCTCGGCGTGCCCAATCCCTACTACGGCGACCAGGTCCTGCGCTTCGTCGCGGGGGACTTCGTCGCTTCCGATCTCATCTACACCGGGAAGCTCATCCGGGCCGAGGAAGGCCGGGCCCTCGGTCTCGTGCACGAAACGGGGCCGAAGTCGGACGTCGAGAGCATGGCGTGGGAACGGTTGCTCTCCTTATAGCTCTTGTATGCTTCGAATTGCTCCACGTTGCCGTGAAGGAATGACCTGCTCACGTGCCCCGGTAGATTCAAGTGGGCCATCACGAATCGAGGCCCGTCATTGGCGCTCGCCTTCTTGATCGCCTCGACGGTCAGCCCCTGTCTCCAAAGCGGGCCGCGGCTCTCCGGGTCGATATGGTCGTTCGTGACCGCCTCGACGAGCCTGTGGCTCCCACGAAAGCTTCCGCCGAAGTGGCAGTAACCCCAGAAAGAGAGAACTCGTATGCTGTCATCCAGCAGATTGCAGGCGGTACTTCTGACGAATGTGATGTAGTTGTCAATATAAGGGCCTTTGCGTCTCCCGAAGTAGTCATTAACGTAGATTGAGGTCGTCTCGTACCCGTTGCGATGAAGGATGCCGAGCAGAGCACTCGGATTCCGGCCGGAGAACAGGAACGGCTCAGGGTTTCTGCCCTGCTTTCTCAATTCCCTTCGTTGCGAAGCGTACACATCGACATCCAGAGCCAGCACCGAGTTGAGGGCATGCTTTGTTCTTACGGAGTCGGAGAAGAAATTGGAAAAGCGGCGCATCCTGTCCTCGACCAGATCATGAAACCCGGTGGTCTCCACTCCGAGGTTCTTGCGAAGCAGAGAACGCGGGACCATGGAATCGAAAGAGACGAAATACAGGTTCGGGGTCCGCTGGAAGGAGATTTGCCGAATGTTCGATACGTCTCCCGACACCGGGGTACGATCCGCCAAGTGCCCACCTGCAATCACCCCGAGACCCAGCAGTGCCACCCCCGAAAGCGCTGCGCCGCCCCACCGCAACTCGTCAACGACACGGAAGGCCACGAACAGTCCCGCCCAGGACATGACGCACAGCAGGGCAAGGAGTGCCCTGTTCCCGGCAAGATAGAGATCGGTGTGAACGATGTATGCCGTCCCGACGCCAGCCAGCACGATCAGCGACAGGGCGGCGTTCGCCACGTTCTTGCGGCGGAGCAGGAACAGCGCTCCGAGTAGCAGGACGGTGTTGACCGCCCCGCCAAGAGCGGGGATGGCATCGAGATCAAATAAGGATCTCCTCGATCGGCAGCGGCGGGCGAGGCCGCCGCCGAGCGGCTCGGATGCCGCTCCGGCGACCGGTGCGGGCCGCGCGGGTCCGGTACCCCTCATGGACCGCCCGGTTCCAAGCGGCCGCGGCGTCGCTCCGCGGACGGTCGTCCGAGACGGATCCGCGGCGCCCGCGTCAGGCGGGGACGCGGAGATCGATGTCCCGGAGCACCGGGTCGGTCGCGACCGCTACCTCGTTCTCGATGAGGGTCCCGCACCCCGGGCACGAGAACTGCCGGAACTCGACGTCATCGTCGATGAAGTCGCGGGGCTCGCCGATGAGCGGGTTGGACTTCGAGATGTGACGGCCCTCCCGGTTGCAGCCGTGCTTGTAGTTGTCGTCGATGGCGCCGAGCTCCGCGCTGCATTTCGCGCATGCCCAGAACGCTCCCCGTTCGTCCCGCTTCGCGTGCAGGTACGGGGTGACCTCGTGTAGGAGGGCGCCCTCGCGCCGGGTGCACCCGCGGCCGAACTTCCGCACCCGTTCGGCCCGCAGGCGTTCCCGGTGCCGGGCGGTGGCTTCTGCGTCCACCCGCCCCGTCGCCTCGTCGAGCACCGCCGCGTAGATGTCGCGCGCCGCCCCCTCGGTGATCGCGTAGTTGTCGAGATCGGCCTGGATTGCGGCCGGCGCCCGCTCCATCGGGTCCCCGAAGCCGCCTCCCCCGCACCAGCGAACCGCGTACACGTCGGCGGCCCGCTGCGTCAGGTTCTGCTGGCGGAGCTCGAGGTGCACCGGCGTCCCCTCGACCTCGGCGATGTCTTCCGGCATCTCGGCGCGGGCGAACCGCTCCGCAATATCGCTCCCCGTGACGTAGGCGTAGCGGTTGGTGGTCGAGGGATAGCCGCCCATCAGGCCGGGTGAGGTCGGCGCCGCGTTCCCGGACGACAGGGTGTCCTGCACGATCTCCCTGGTGTTGTGGGGGATGAAGCAGCTCTCCGCGGACATCCCGCCCCGGAAACGCCCTGCCCCGCCCGAGTCCGGAAGCTCCTTGCGGTAGAGGAACAGCACCGGAAAGCTCTGTTCGGTGTGCTCGACGTTGGGGAGCTGGCAGATGGGGGTGCGGACCTGCCCGCCCGTATTGATGCCGTCCGCGTGCGCGAAGGCCCCGATGGCGCCGCCGATCGGGTCGACCAGGATGTAGCCGTAGCGCTCACCCCATTGGTCGATGCCGCGGAAGACGGTGCACGGCCACTGGCTCGTCCCCCCGATGCACAGGATGTCGCGCCGCATCTCCGGGTCCGCGTGAATCATCTTCGAGAGCGCGTTGTAGGCCGGGTAGAGGGAGATCTCCATCGCCTGGATGGGAGCGGTGGAGACCGACCCCGGGAAGTTCGCGCAGTTGAAGGTGCCGGGGGTCGGATTGAAGTCGATGTGGCGGAGTGCGCCGCCGACCGCGAAGTACTGGTCCCAGCACAGGAGCTCGTTGATCGCCACCATCACCGAGCCTCGCCACCCCGAGAACGTCGCGTTCATCGCCCCGTCCTGGGGCGCGCTTCCGTGGTTCTCGAAGGTGAGCCGGCTGCCTTCCTTGCGCACCGTCAGCACCACCCGGTGGGTGCGGCGGTCCCCCGGCCGGCAGGACTCGACGTAGGTGCGCTCCTGCCATTCGCCGTCCGGCAGGCGGGCCATCTTGTCGAGGAACGCCTTCTCCGCATTCTCGATGATTCGCTTCATCACCCCCTTGACGGTCGCCGGCCCGTAGCGCTCGATGAGGGCGGTGATGCGCGTCTTCGCGGTGGTGTTGCCGGCGAGTTGGGCGCGGAAGTCGAGGGCTACCATCTCGGGCTTCCTCGACGCCCGGAGATAGATCTCCTCGATGTCGCGGCGTATGACGTTGTTCTCGACGATCTTGACCGGCGGGATGAGGATCCCCTCGTCGTAGGCGCTCTCCGCCGCCGGACAGAAGCTGCTCGGGGTGATTCCCCCGATGTCGTACTGGTGAAGGCAGTTCGTGACCCAGCAGAAGAGCTCGTCCTCGAAGAACACCGGGCAGATGAGCATCACGTCCTGCTGGTGCGCCGCGCCCACCCAGGGGTCGTTCGCGAGGAACATGTCTCCGTCGTGGATCCCCGGGTTGTCGCTTCGGTGCTCGAGGATCCATTTCACCTGGGTGTCGGTGACGCCGGACATGTACTGCATGTACGGCCCGAAATAGACGAACTCGGCGTCTTCGATGAGGATGGAGGGGTTCAGGTCGAGGGCGTACATCGCGACGGGCGACCCGGACACCTTCTGGATCGTGGTGCCGTGCTCCTCGTTCACGTGCCAGAGGTTGTGGCGGATCACCTCGAAGGTCACCGGATCGAGGTCCTCGGACCAGTCCTGGTGGAGCTTCAGGGTTTCCGATATCCGGAGCGCTTCGGGCGGAACATAGGGATAGTCCTTCCCGTCGAAGCACACGTCCTGCATTTCGCTGATTCGCAACATGCTCGTCGTCTCCCGCGGTGGTCTCTGGCCGGCGGCCGTCTCCCGGCGTGCTCTCCGGTCCCCGGCCGCAACGTCGTCGGCTTGTTTCCCTGTCTTGCCGAACCGGCACGCGATGTGCAGCCTGCGGCCGCGCCGTGCGTTGTCGGACTGCGCCTTCGGCTAATCCGACCTGCCTGGGAACTGCCGGTCGTGGATAGTCCCTCGTAGTCGGATCAACCGGTAGTCGGATCAACCGAAGGTGCAGTCCGACGGCACGGGTCGGCGTGTGGGCTGTCAAGCTATGGATACAAGCCTCCGACAGCCTCCGACGTTTCGCCGTTTTCCTGCTGCGGGCGCCCATCGCGCCGGCCGTACTCGTTCAAGCCGCCTTGGCGGGGCGCGCCGGTCCCGGGAAGAGCTCGAAGTTTCCGTAGGCGTCCATCCGGAGGGCCTGTCCCGGGTGCACCACCACGGTCGTCGTGTCGAGCTCGACGATGGCGGGCCCCTCGAGCCCGTTCCCGGGAACGAGCCGGTGGCCGTCGTAGATGGGGGTGTCCATGCGGCCGGGGAGGTCACCGCCCGTCTCGGCCGCCGCCGCCGGTGCCGTCCCCACCGCGGGTCCCGCCGCCAACCCCGCGATGCGCGGCCAGTAGACCGCGCGCCGGCCGATACGGGCGGCCGGCGGATGGTCCGCGGTCAGTTCCCCGTTCCGCACGAAGGAGGGCTTCGGGGTCGCCGCCGACGCCCGGCACCTCGCGGTCACGATCTCGAGGCGCGCCCCGGCGAGCGACGACCCACCCCCATAGAGCCGTTCGTAAAGGGCGGTGAACCGCTCGGGCAGGCGATCGAGCTCGCGCCGGCCGACCGGCATCTCGTCGAGCCCCACTTCGACCTCGTGGATCTGGCCCTTGTGGCGCATGTCGAGGGCGTAGCGGAACCGGTGCCGTTCGGGCGGGAGGCCATCCGCGAGGAGTTGCGCTTCCGCCTGCCCGCGAAGCGACGCGAGGAGCGCGTTCACCCGCTCGAGGTCGAAGGGGGAGGCCATGATGTCCACCCGCTCGTAGATGTGGAGGAGGTCGACCGACGCCGCCCCGAATGCGCACCACACCGACGCGGTGGCCCGCTGGGGAATGACCACCTTCGAGACGCCGAGCTCCGCCGCGAAGACGCCCGCGTGGGCCGGACCCGCCCCTCCGAACGCGAACAGCACGAAGTCCCGGGGGTCGAAGCCCTTCTGGATCGTCGCCTTGTGGATCAGGTCCGCCATCTGGAACTCGACGATCCGGACGATGCCGGCCGCGCAAGTGTCGACGTCCATGCCGAGCCGTTCCGCGACCCCCCCGATCGCGCGCCGGGCGGCGGGAAGGTCGAGGCGCATGGCGCCGCCCGCGAAGTTGTCCGGGTTGAGGCGCCCGAGCACGAGATCCGCGTCCGTCACCGTGGGCACCTCCCCGCCGCGGCCGTAGCAGACCGGGCCGGGCTCGGCCCCCGCGCTCTCCGGGCCGACCCGGAGGGTGCCGGTCACCTCGTCGATCCGGACCACGCTCCCGCCCCCGCTCCCGATCGCCTGGATGTCGACCTTCGGCAGGTAGTACTCGTACTGGTGCACCTTGCTCCGGAACGAGTAGGCCGGCTCGCCGCCGTGGATGACCCCGATGTCGAACGAGGTCCCGCCCATGTCGGTGGTGATGACGTTCCCGTAGCCCATCGCCCCCGCCGAGTGGCGCGAGCCCATGACCCCCGCGACCGGACCCGAGTCGAGGGTGAGGAGAGGTGAGCGCCGCGCGACCTCGACCGGAATGGTGCCCCCCGCACTCTGGGCGATCTGGAGCGGGGCGCCGTATCCCGCGCGTGCCAGCCGTTCGGCGATGCCGGCGAGGTAGTTCGTGGTCACCGGCCCGACGTAGGCGTTGAGGCATGAGGCGGTCGTTCGCTCGTACTCGCCCCACTTGGGGACGAGCTCGTGGGAGCAGGTGACGAAGAGGCGGGGCGCGAGATCGCTCACCATGTCCTTGACCCGGCGCTCGTGCGCGGCCTCGAGAAACGACCACAGGAAGCAGATCGCAATCGCTTCCACGTCCTCGGCGAGCAGCTCGCGGATGGCCTGCTCGGCCTGTGCTTCGTTGAGCGGGACGACGACCTCTCCGAAGCAGTCCACGCGCTCGGAGACGCCGCGGATGAGGCGCTTCGGAACGATCGGGGTCGGCTTCCGGCTCTCCGGGATGTGCACGACCTGGCGCACCTCGCGGCCGTCGAGCCCGCGGGAGCCGCGCATGATGTGGATGACGTCGTTGTGCCCTCGGGTCGTCAGGAGTCCGACCCGGGCGCCGCGTTTTTGCACGATCGCGTTCGTCCCGACGGTGGTGCCGTGGGAGATGAGCGAAGTGTTCGCGAGAAGCTCCGGCACCGGCCGCCCGTACTTGCGGGCGGCGGCCCGGAGGGCGTTCAAGAGCCCTTCGCCGAAGTCGTCCGGCGTGGAGGGCGCCTTGGCGCTCTCCACCCGCCCGCGGTCGTCGACGATCACGCAGTCGGTGAACGTCCCGCCGATATCGAGGCCGCAGAGGTAGCTGGACATGGGGCCGTCCGCCCGACTCCCGTGTTGGTCCCGGACCGGGGGCGGTCTGCTCGCCCCTCCCCCCGGGACTCTATCGGGACTCTATCATCGTAGCGAGCCGGGACCGCCGCGCCGGCACCCGGCGAAGCAGGACCGTTTCACCCTGCGGTTCCCCGCGAGCACCTCACGGTCCCCGACGAACGTGCTACGGCCCTGGCCGGACACCCTGCGGTTCCTGGCGGACGTGCGACGGTTCGGGATAGCCATGCGACGGATCCGGACGGGCATTGAAGAGCCGCAGGTGGGTATGGAGCGAGACGGCGCCGCGCGGTCGCGTGCAACCCGTAGCACCCGCAGGTCGGATTGGCGAGGCGCAATCCGACGATTGCCGCGCCCGGGAGCTACTGCGGCGCCGGGGGACGGGTTGACCGAAGGTCGGGCGTAGAATGCAGGTCGATGCGCGAAGCGCAATCCGACAGATCCCCCTTGCGATGTCGGGTTGCGCGTTCGGCTGACCCGACCGGCAGCGTGAAGCGACCCTGGCCCGGTGAAGCCCCGGTCATTGCATCGAGGGGAGGGGAGCGTTAGGTTTGCCGTGGCCCGGCCGGGGCCCACGGGTGTTCCCGGAAACGGTCCCTCGTGAACGTGGCGCAGCAGCGCCGTCGGCGGCACGACGCGGCCGCCGCCCGGAGACGACACGACGAGGAGGTGGGACTTGACGCACACGAAGAATGCCCCCTCGCGCCGACCCCGGCCCGGTCGCCGGATCGAATTCGAGGTGCGGTCCTGATGGTGGGGGGCCGCCCCTCGGGGTCCGGAGCGGGGTCTTCCGCCGGTGCCGCATCCGCCGGCGGGGCCGGAACGGAAAGCGAACGGCCGGCCGGGAGCCGGACGGAAGCCGGCGAGGAACCGGGCAAGGCCGGGGGCGGGGTATCGGGAGCCGCTTCCGGCTCGGTCCCCGCGAACCGGCGGGGCCGTCGGCGCGGGCGGGCGACCCCCAAGGGGCGGCAGGTCGACCCCCTGGCGAGCGCCGACATCCGCGCCCTCGTCGGCGAGGGGCCGCACCGGCGCGACCACCTCATCGAGCACCTCCACCTCGTTCAGGATCGCTTCGGGGCGCTCCACGCCCGGCATCTCGCGGCCCTCGCGGCCGAGCACCGCCTCGCCCAGGCGGAGGTCTACGAGGCCGCGACGTTCTACGCCCACTTCGACATCGTGGCGGATGGCGCCGCCCCACCCCCGCCGCTTACCGTGCGGGTATGCGACAGCCTCTCCTGCGAACTTGCGGGCGCGGTCCGGCTCATGGCCGCCCTCGAGGCGGAATGCCCCGACGAGGTGCGCATCGTCCGCGCTCCCTGCATGGGGCGCTGCGATACCGCCCCGGCCGCGGAGGTCGGGCACCGGCACGTCGACCACGCCACGCCCGAGTCCGTTCTCGCGGCGGCCGCGTCGGGGGATACCCATCCCCACGTTCCGGAATACGAGGACCACGACGCCTACGTTGCGGGCGGGGGGTTCGCGGTGCTGGACGACTGCCGGGCGGGCCGGCGTACCGTGGACCAGACGGTGGACACCCTCGACGCGGCCGGCCTGCGCGGCCTCGGGGGGGCCGGATTCCCGACCGGACGCAAGTGGAGCATCGTCCGCTCCTATCCCGGCCCACGCCTCATGGCGGTGAACGCCGACGAGGGCGAGCCCGGCACCTTCAAGGATCGGTACTACCTCGAGCGCCGCCCCCACCGTTTCCTGGAGGGAGTCCTCATCGCCGCCTGGGCGGTCGAGGCGGAGACGGTCTACATCTACCTCCGCGACGAATACCCGGCGGTGCGCGAGATCCTCGCAGCCGAGATCGCACGCCTCGAACGCGAAGGCCGGCTCGGGACCTGCCACCTCGAGCTTCGGCGCGGGGCGGGGGCCTACATCTGCGGCGAAGAGTCGTCGATGCTCGAATCGATCGAGGGCAAGCGCGGCCTGCCGCGGCACCGGCCTCCCTACGTGGCGGAGGTCGGCCTCTTCGGGCGCCCGACCCTGGTGCAGAACGTGGAGACCCTGTACTGGGTGCCCGAGATCCTCGCCCGCGGCGCCGAATGGTTCGCCGGGGCGGGGCGGGGGGAGGCGAAGGGCCTTCGCAGCTACTCGGTCTCGGGCCGGGTGCGCGAGCCCGGAGTGAAGCTCGTGCCGGCCGGCACCACCGCCCGCGCGCTCGTCGAGGAGCACTGCGGCGGGATGCAGGGCGGCCACGCGTTCCGGGGCTATCTCCCGGGCGGCGCGTCGGGCGGCATCCTCCCCGCCTCGATGGCGGACCTTCCCCTCGAGTTCGGTTCGCTCGAGAAGCACGGGTGCTTCGTCGGTTCGCACGCGGTGGTGATCCTGAGCGACCGGGACGACATGTGCGCCGTCGCCCTCAACCTGATGCGCTTCTTCGAGGACGAGAGCTGCGGTCAGTGCACCCCGTGCCGGGTCGGCACCGAGAAGGCCGTCAAGCTGATGGAGCGGCCGGCGTGGGACGTGCCTCTCCTCGAGGAGCTGAGCCGCACCATGGCCGACGCCTCGATCTGCGGCCTCGGACAGGCCGCCGCCAACCCTCTCCTCAGCGTCCTGCGATACTTCCCGGAAGACGTCCCGGGCTGATCGACACTTCACGCTGTCATCCAACGAGTCCGGGTCCGGAGGGGAGGGGTTGATCCGATAAGAACGAGTCACCATGGTGATTCATAGAGACTCTATCAGTGACTCGTTCCGAGGCGACAAGCATGAACCAGCTCACGATAAGGGGCTTTGATGACGAACCGGCCCGCCGTATCCGGCAGCTCGCGAGCCGGGAAGGCATCTCGCTGAATCGGGCCGTGCCGAAGGTTCTCCGCCGGGGAGCCGGTCTGGGAGAACACAAGGGCGGAAGCGATACCGTGGGGGTTTCTCCGGATCATTTGATCGGTACCTGGACACGTGAGGAAGCGGCTGAGATGGATAGGGCTCTTGAGGATCTCTCCCACGTCGACGAGACCATGTGGAATTGAGAATTCTCCTGGACTCCAGCGCGTACTCGCACTTGAAGCGAGGGCATCACCGAGTCGCCGAACTCGTGCGCGCATCCGAGGAGGTCCTTCCGTCTCTCATCGTCATTGGCGAATTGCTTTACGGTTTCCGCAAGGGCTCCCGTCCGGAGAGGAACGTCCGTGAGCTCCATGCCTTCCTGGACAACCCTCGTGTCACGATTGCGGCCATGAGTCTCACCACCGCGGATCGCTACTCGCGAATCGCGGCGTCGCTGCGGGCGAAGGGACGCCCCATTCCTTCGAACGACATCCGGATTGCCGCACATGCAATGGAGACCGGGGCGGATCTCGTTTCGCATGATCGGCATTTCGAGGAGATCAGCGGGCTCGCCTGGATACACGTCCCCGCCGAGTGATGTCATCATCGGACGAGATTCAGCCTTGGACGCCCTGGCACGCACGGCCCGGCCCTTGCCATCCGGTGCCCGGTGCGGGTATGGTTTGCGCCCTCCCGGCTACGTAGCTCAGTTGGTCAGAGCGCGGCACTCATAATGCTGAGGTCGGTGGTTCAAGTCCACCCGTAGCCACCACCCTATCCTTGGTTGACCGTTGTTTTCCCAGGCTTTGGCGACAGACACGCTAGCGGCGCAGCCTGGGTGTTCGCAGAAATCCCCGGCCGTTGTCCGGCGGTGGCGAGTGTCCTCGATGCGCGCACGTGCGGCCTCGAATGTGATCGGTACGTCGTGGTTCATCAAGTAAGCGATCGTCGCCCTCGCCATGGCCGGAGGACGGCACCGGAACCCGTGTCGAGCCCATGGACGCCTCCGAGCGCAACTCGCCACCAGCCCCTGCCGATCGAATGGCCGGGACAACGTCGTTGCCCCTCACGCGTGGAGATGGCGGTGCGGCGGATCGATGCCGAGGGCCTTCCCGCCTTCATCGTCGATGACAAGGGCAGTGATTTCTTCCGCGAGCTGCAGGGCGCCGGCGCCTTCCCGTGAAATCCCCCTTCGTCCTTCCCGACCTGTTGGAGCCTGGCGTGGTGACCGTGTTCTGCGGGAGTGCGGCGGGCGCGCGCTCGGCCCGGGTCGGCCATCCTTACGCGGGGCGGGGCAACCGGTTCTGGCCGATCCTCGCCGAGACCGGCCTCACCCCCCGGATCCTGGCCCCGCATGAAAGCGGGTTGCTTCCGGGCCTTGGCATCGGCCTCACCGACGTCAACAAGACAGAGTCCGGATCGGATGCGAGCCTCTCGGGGGAGGGCGACGACCCGGAAGCCCTTCGGGCCAAGATCGCCGCCGTTCGCCCTGCCCTGCTCGCCTTCGCCGGCAAACGGCCGGCCAAGGTGTTCCTGGGCGCCGTTTTCGGTATCGCCGAGTTCGGCTACGGCGTGCAGGAGACTCGCCTCGGCGAGACCGAGATCCACGTCCTGCCTTCGCCGTCCGGCCTCGCGATTCGCTGGTGGCGGCCGGAGTTCTGGCACCGCCTCGCCGACCGCCACCGGCAGGCGACAGGCGGATGAGCGGGATCTGCATCTTCGGTGCCGTCGCTGTGGGCTCGCCGTAGGGAGAGCGTGCAACGACTTCCGCCAGCCTGTATCTTGGCAAGCCACCGGCCACCCGATGCGGACGGTGAGTCATGGGAGACAAGCGACCGATGCCATCGATAGCGGCCGAAGCTCTGCACGACCTGACGAGACGCGTCCTGCTCGCCGCCGGCGCCGACGACCGCAACGCGAGCCGAGTCGCCGACGCCCTGGTGTCGTCGAACCTGAGCGGTGTCGACACCCACGGCGTCTTCCACCTGCCCCGGTACGTGAACGAGATCCGCGAAGGCATGTTCGTGCCGACTGCCTGGCCCGAGATCCTCGCCGAGACCCCGACGACCGCCCTGGTCTCCGGGAACTGGACCTTCGGCCATGTGGCCGCCAAGTACGCCATGGAGGTCGCCATCGCCAAGGCCCGCGGCCAGAACGTGGCGACGGTCAGCCTGGTCAAGGCGATGCACATCGGTCGCGTGGGCGAGTACGCCGAAATGGCCGTGGCGAACGGCATGATCGCCCTTGTCTGGGCCTCCGGCTACGGAGCCGAGGCGCCTGTCGCCGTGCCGTTCGGAGGCCGAACACCGATCCTCCACACCAACCCGATCGCCATCGGCGTTCCCGCCGGCGAAGAGACCCCGATGGTCATGGACTTCGCCACGACCAGGATCGCCGGCTCCAAGGTCAGAACCGCCCAACTGAAGGGCGAGCAGGTGCCGAGCGGCTGCCTGGTCGACAAGGACGGGAACCCCACCACCGACCCGTCCGGCTACCCGGCGGGCGGAGGCATGATCGCCTTCGGCGGCCACAAGGGCTACGCCTTCATGCTCGCAGACGAGTTCCTCGGCAGGGTGCTCGCCGGCGCCGACGGCCACCAGGAGGGCGAGCTCGGCGGCTCCCTCATGGGACGCCAGGGCGTCACCATGATCGTCCTCCGGGCCGACCTGTTCCAGCCCATGGCCGACTTCGCCCGCTGCTCCGACGAGCTCAAGCGCCAAGTCAACGCCGTCCCGCCCGCCGCCGGCTTCGACGAAGTGCTGGTGCCCGGAGACCTCGAGGCCCGCGCCCGCGAAAAGCGCTCCCAAGAAGGCATCCCCCTCCCCGCCGAGGTCTGGCGGTCCCTGACGGACCTGGCCCAAGGCCTGGGGGTTTCCATACCACCAGTATCCTGACCCAAGCCGCTCGACTGTCGAAGTCAGGGCAGCGTGGGTTTCCTGACAACGTGCAACTATCGGCCATCCGAGCGCGCCGGCCTCGTCCTTCGCGGCAATCAGGAGCGCGAAGGGCGCGCGCCGCAGTGGTCGTTCGGGCCGCGTCGGCGTGGACCATGGAGAACTCGCCGAACGCCGAGGCCGCGGCGCCGTGAGGGAGGATCGGGGCCCATCAGAGATCCTGAACAGCTTCACCTGGGAGCAAGCAGCGGTGCAGGCGCACGAGGTCACGGCCATCACGATCGCGGAATATGATCGCATGGCGGAGGCTTACCGCCGCGGCACCGCCGATCACGATGTCAGCCAGAACATCGCGGCCCTGCTCGAGGCAATCGACGGCGAGGCCCCCCACGTCATTCTCGATCTTGGCTGCGGGCCCGGTCGGGACCTGCGCCGCTTCGCTGCGCTCGGCCACGAGGCAGTCGGCCTGGACGGCTCGGTCGAGCTGGTCTCCATGGCGCGCGTAGGGACGGATTGCGAGGTGCTGCACCAGAACTTCCTTGCGCTCGAGCTGCCCCTCGCCCGCTTTGACGGGATCTTCGCGAACGCCTCGCTGTTCCACGTGCCGAGCAGCGAGCTCGCCCGCGTCCTCTTGGACCTTGCCGCGACCCTCAAGCCCGACGGCGCGCTGTTCTGCTCGAACCCGCGGGGCCGCAACGAAGAAGGGTGGGCCGGTGGGCGCTACGGCTGCTTCCACGACCTCGAAACCTGGCGAACGTACGTCACCGCGGCGGGGTTCCGAGAGCTGCACCACTACTATCGCCCGCCCGGGCGGCCGCGGGCAGAGCAACCCTGGCTCGCCACGGTCTGGCGCAAGAGCCCGGGGAGGGGAAGGCGATCGGGCCCCGGAGCTTCGATCGCCGAGGTTGCGCCGTCGAGCCGTCCAACGGACAACTGAGGCGTTCGGGGCGGCGGCGGGTCCTCGATGCGTACCATCGCGAACGGGAACGCGCGGCGATATCGCAGGCACTCATACGGAACCGCCTCCGGAGACCCGGGGCGGTGCACCGGGAGCCGATCCGGAATCCGAGGTGACCGTATCGGCCGGGCGTTGACGCCCGGTGGGTACGGCCTTCCCAGGTACGCGGCGTCCCCCCGCCCCGGACCGCGGGCGGGGGGTGCGGGGTGCCGCATGACCCGCTTCCGGGGGGCGGTCCGCGGGCTCAGAGCCCGCTTCGGGACCGGCCCAGCACCTCGGGGTTGACGAGATGTTCCGGCATCTCGCCGTTCAGCACCCGCACCGCTTCCTCGGCCGTGCGGCGCTCGAGCTCGATCGTCGAAGCCTGCGAGAAGAACGCGGTGTGGGGGGTGATGATGACGTTCTCGAGCGCGAGCAAGGGGTGGTCCGCGGGGGGCGGGGAGGTGCGCAGCACGTCGAGCCCTGCTCCGGCCAGATGACCGTCCGCGAGCGCGCGGGCCAGTGCCGCTTCGTCGATGATGCCGCCCCGGGCGCAGTTCACGACGATGGAGCCCGGTTTCATCATCGCGAGCTCTTCCGCCCCGATCATGCCCTCCGTCCCGGGAGTCAGCGGCGTGTGCACCGTAACGAACTCGGACCGCCGGAGAACCTCCTCGAGCGACGCAATCTCGACCCCGTCCACGGTCTGACCCGGCGCGAGCAACGGATCGCAGGCCACCCGCTCCATCCCGAACGCCTCCGCCTTCGCGGCGACGGACCGTCCGATCCGGCCGAGCCCCACGATCCCCAAGGTCGCCCCCCTGGTGCGGTGCATCGGCCGGTCCAGCGCCACCGCCGACCAGCCGCCTGCCTTGACGGACCGGTCGTGGGGGACGAAACGGCGGTTGAGGGCGAGGATCATGCCAAGCGCGTGGTCGGCGACCTCGTCCATGCAGTAATCGGGGACATTGGTGACGACGATGCCGCACTCGGTGGCGGCCGGGAGATCGATGTTGTCCACCCCGATCCCGTACCGGCATGCGGCGACGCACTTCGCGGTGGCCCGGAGCACGGTGCCGGTGACCTTCGCGAAACAGAAGAGGATCACATCCACGTCGGCCGCGAGCCGGGCCAGGGTCTCCTCGGACGCATCCGGGGCCGCCGCCGGCTCGACTCCGGCCGCCCGCAGCACCTCGCTCTCGGTCTCGATGTCGGGCCACACGTAGTCGGTGATGAGCGCTTTCTTCATGGATCGTCCCGCCGTCTTCCGGGGTCCGCGCGGTGGGCGAGGGGGGCCCTCATCCTGCTGTTCCCCTCTCGCTCGGCCACCGCGAGGTCGAGGCGGCGTACAGCTCGTCCCGGTGGCGCGCCGGATCGAGCGGCTCGAGACGGGCGTATCGCCCCTCGATCGGAATACGCTCGGGTGGCCGCGCGGGTCCCGAATCGGCCATCCGGGGGCCGATCGGCAGCCGGGTCTCGGGGTCGATCTCCCGGGGTACCTGGTTGTCGTGAACGCTACGGGTCATTGAGGATTCTCCGCGCCCGCCACCCGGCCACGGCAGGACGGCCGTCGCCTCGATCTCGACCTCGGCCCGATCCTCGACGAGCGCCACCACCTGCAACAAGCTCATGGCCGGGAAGCGCCGCCCGATGACCTCCCGGTAAACCGCTCCGACGCCGGGCAGGTTCTGGAGGTATTCGTGCTTGTCGGTGACGAACCACGTGAGGCGGACCAGGTGCCGGGGTTCCGCTCCGGCCTCGGCGAGGATCGCGACAGTGATGGATATATGCCCCATTCGATTTCGTAGATGGCTTCCGGGTCCGCGCGGGAGGGCTCCGGTTGTCGCAGGGACCGGGATTGTCGCAGGGACTGGGCTGCACTACGACTTATGCGTTCGAGTGGCGGTCGCGTTCCTCGAGTAGCGCTTCCAGCTCCGCGAGTACCTCGAGATCTTTCGGACGCCCCGCGGCGCGTTTCGCACGGATCAGCCCCGGCAGGTCCAGACACCGGCACCGGTAACCGAAGATTTCGATGTCCACGGCGTGCGGAACGAGAGCGTCGTAGTCCCCGCCACCGACGATCTCGCCGAGCAGGTCCACGTCGCCGATGGCGGTCGTCAGCGTGAAATTGAGCCCTCGCTCGATCGTGTCCTCACTCCAGACGAAGGGAAGGCCGGGGGGGGCGCCGCGGAGGTAGGGCGCGTACGGTCTCAGGGCGTTGATCAGGCGCTCGATGTTTGGGCGCCTTCTCGAATAGACGAAATCCACATCCTGCGTAAGGCGGGTCGCCCCGTGAATGGTGGCGGCGAGACCGCCTACGATTACGCACTCGACTCCCGACTCGGAAAAGGCTCGGATGACGGCCTCGAAGTCGGTCAAGGGGTGCTCCTGCGGGCGCCGCCCGCCCGCCGCGCTTCCGAGGCCAGCCGCTGCAGGGCGCGGAGGTTCGCGACCCGTTCCGTCACCGAGCGCCGGAGGTTCTGGCGGAGCAAGGTCCGGTCGATGTCGCGCTTGTACGCCTCGACCACCGGATCGCTCGCCGGGTCGCCGCCTCGCCCTCGCTCTTCCTTCACGAGCTCTCCAACGGCCCGCAGGTATCAGTCCCGCATCGGACGCGTCTCACGAGCCGGGTTCGACTTCCGCAGTCTAACTCGCGCCGGGAACATTCCGGTATCGCGGTACCACCAGGCTGACAGGCGGGAAGGCCGGTGTTCCGGACGGGCGGCCTGATGATTCGCCGACAGTCCAGACCCAGTCCCGATCCATCATGTATGCGTTTTGGTGCTAACATGACATCATGATCCGTACTCAGATCCAGCTCGACCCCGATCAGTACGAGCGTCTTAAGGCGCTCGCGGCACGCCAGTCGAAGTCTTTCGCTCAGCTCGTCCGCGAGGGTGTGGATCACGTCCTTGCCGCCGAGCAAAAGGAAACGGCCTGGGACCGCTTCCTGGCTGCCGTTGGCTCGTGCCGCGCCGAGGGCGACGTTGCCGACGTCTCCGTGCGCCATGACGCCTACCTCTCCGATGCTTTCGCGAATGAATGAGGTATTCGTGGATACCTCGGCCCTGTTTGCGCTGCTGGTCGAGTCCGACGACAACCACCAGGCAGCGAGTGCCGCCGTCCCGCCGTTGCGAGACGAGGACGCAAACCTCCTGACCTCCTCGTTCGTCGTTCTCGAGACCGTTTCTCTGCTGCAGACGAGAGCCGGAGTTGCGGCGGCACGGGTCTTTTATCGGGACGTGCTCCCGCTGCTCGATGTGGTGTGGATCGACGAGGCCCTGCTTCATCGTGCAATGGCCGCTCTCCTGGCGGCATCGCACCGGAGGATCAGCCTTACCGACTGGTCGAGCGTCACGCTCATGCGTGAGCGCGGGATCGGGCGGGTCTTTGCGTTCGACGAGGATTTTGCAAGACAGGGATTCGAACTCGTCCCGGCGAGAGCGCAAACCTCCACCTGAATTGGCGGCCGGGAGACCGGGGGATCAGCGGCAGGGACGGTCGCCGGCGACGGTCACCCGGGTGCCGGTCCGGGTCTTCGGGGTTCGACGAGGGCGCCGTGGACCTCCTCGAACGTCTCGTCGGGGAGCGGCTCGCGCAAGTCCACCCCGGAGACTTCGGCCCCGATCGTCGGGGTGAGGGGGGCGACGGTGATGCACCGGTATTCCACTTCGGGTCTTCCCTCTGCCGCGCGCCGCTCTGCCGCCCGCCGCGCAAGGCCCCGGCCGATGACTCCCGGGACCGTCGCGCCCTGTCGGGCGACGCGGGCGCGCTAGTCGGCCGCCTGGGCCCGTGCCTCTGCCGTCACCGCCGCGGGATTGAGCACGATGTCGTATTCGATCTCGAAGAACGGGGAGGCGACGCCCAGCTCCTCGGCCGCTTCCTTCGAGTCGTTCCGTGCCCAGTGGATGACCAGGGAGTCCTTGACCCCGAAGACCGCGTCATTGTCGAGATGCTCGTCTCCATCGATGAAGAACTCGGTCGTCAGCATCTCGAAACCCGGCGCATCGACCCGCACATGGAGATGTGCAGGCCGCCAGACGTTGCGCCGGGCATGTTCCATCATCTTCGCCACCGGACCGTCGAGCGGAATCGTGTACGGCAGTGGTTTGGTGGTCGTGAACGCGAAACGCCCGTCTTCGCCGGTGATCATCCGGCAACGCAGGTTGTAGCCCTGCTCCGGCGCCTGGACATCGTAGAGGCCGTCGGGACCGTTCTGCCAGAAGTCCAGCACCGCGCCCCGGACAGGCGCTCCGTCGAGCTGCTTGACTGTGCCGCGGACGAGGGTCGGCTCGCCGTCCCGGTTGCGTTCGCCGATCAGATCGCCGCCCACCTTGATCTCCGGCACCGATCCGAGTTCGCCTTCTCCGTCGATATAGAAAGGCCCGAGCAGGGAGTTCTCGGTTGCCCCCTCCGGGTGCCGGTTGTTCAGGGTGTCCACGAGCGATGAGACGCCGAGAACGTCGGACGTGAGGATGAACTCGCTTCGTTCCGGCGAGGAGATGTCGGCGCTTTCGTGGAGAAACCGGATCGCGGCTTCCCATTCCTTCTCGGTTAGCTGCACCTCGCGAACGAAGTCGTGAAGATGTCGAATCAGAGCATCCATGATCTCCTTGAAACACGAGTCGGGATTACGGGCCCACGCCCCGAGCACGACATCCGTCGTGTTGTGTTCGGTGAGATTGCGCATGGGAAATTGCCTCCCCCTTGCTTTATAAAAGAGTACCTGATTACGCACCATCCTCGTCCGGTCGGCTCCGGGTCCTGAAAACGGCCCTGATGGGACCGCGAGCGACCACGGAACCGGCTTGAGAACGAGTCCGAACGCCGGGCCGGACGCCGGATCTCCGACGAAAGCCGCAAGTATTCGTCCGAGATGGAGCCGCCGCAAAGCGCCAGGGCAAGGACCGGAACCGCCTCGCCCCGGTGGAGCCAGCCGTCATAGCCCTCCTTCATTCCGGGCGTCTCGCGGGCGATGAGCCCGAGCAGGGAGAGGTAGCGGTGCTCCGGGATCTCCAGATCCTCGACCGCGAGCGAACAGCTCCCCGTTCCCTGGAGCCCCGCCACGTACCAGTCGTCCTTGATCTCCACGTCGCTCGTCGGAATCAGAAAATCGGCGAGATCGAGGAACTCGCCGCTCTCGTCGAATACCTCCGCGCCGAGCAGCAACCACTTGGAGAGCTCGCAGCCGGAACCGAACGTCCAGAAACCGTTCAGGAGCCAAGTGCCGTCCGCTCGCCGCACCGCCTTGCCGCGCGGCGCGAGAACGGCGGAGATCATGGTGTTCGGGTCGCTCCCATAGACCTCGTCCTGGGCCCGGTGCGGGAAGTGCGCCATCAGCCAGCTATGGGCGTGCATGACCCCCAGCACCCACGACGTCGACCCGCAGCCCTCGGCGATCGAGGCGACGATGTCGAGATGCGCGCGCATCGAGAGTTCATGGCCACCGCACCGGCGCGACTGGATGACGGTGAGGAGTCCCTCCTCGCAGATGCGCCCGAAGTTCTCCTCGGGGATGCGGCGGTTCTTCTCCGTCGCCGCCGCGCGCGGCCTCAGCTCGTCCGCAACCGCCTGGGCGCGCGCGACGAGATCTGCCGCCAGGGCGTCGATATCCCGAACTGCTGGCCCCGCACATACGAAACCAGCCGCGGGGATACTGGCGGGTGCATCGGGAGCTGGTCCGGAACCTGGGGTAATCGCATCCGCCGGGCGTTGACTCCCGGCGCATGGGGCTTCCCAGCGCATCATGGAGTATGCCGAAGCCCATCCGGAGGTTGACTCCCGGCGCATGGGGGCTTCCCACCTGCGCGGCATCCCCGGCCGCGGGCGGCGCTGGCCGACGGCCCCGGCCGGCGCGGATCAGCCCGCGAGGGCGGCCGCCGTCCGCTCGCTCAGCCGGGTCTTCTGCCGCCCCGCCTCATCGAAGTTCTCCGGCGCGAGCCACCGCTCGTAGGCCGCCTTCAGGGCCGGCCACTCCTCGTCGATCATCGCGAACCAGGCGGTGTCGCGGGTCCGGCCGCGGACGATGACGGCGCGGCGGAAATGGCCTTCCCAGGTGAAGCCGAAGCGCTCTGCGGCCCGGCGTGAGGGAGCGTTCAGCGCATCGCACTTCCATTCGTAGCGCCGATAGCCGAGGGTCTCCAGAACGTAGGCGGCGAAGAGATACATCGCTTCGGTAGCGACCCGGGTGCCCGCGATCCGGGGGCCCCAGTAGATGTTGCCGATCTCGATGCACCGGTGGGCCGGGGTGATGCGCATCAGCGTCTGCCGGCCCTCCGCGCGCCCGGTCTCGCGGTCGATGACCGCGAAGTGCAGCGGGTCCGGCGAGGCCGCGGCGGCCGTGACCCACGTGTCGAACGCCTCGAGCGATTCCGGGGGCGGATCCGGCAGGTAGCGAAACCGCGCGTGGGCGTCGGGGGGCGTCGAGGCGGCGTACAGCTCGTCCCGGTGGCGTGCCGGATCGAGCGGTTCGAGTCGGGCGTACCGCCCCTCGAGCACCGCGCGCTCGGGGGGCCGCGCGGGTCCCGACTCCGCGAGCCGGGGGCCGATCGGGAGCCCGGTCCCGGGGTCGATCTCCCGGGGCACCTGGTCGTCGTGCATCATCGAGAATTCTCCGTTCGTGGTTTCGTCGGGCGGTCGATGCCGGTTCGGCCCGGCCGTGCTCATCCGCCAGCGCCGCTCGGGGCCCGCATCGCTCGGCTCCGCTCAGCCCAGCCGAAAGCCCAGTACGTGATCCGGCGGGCCGACGCCGCCCGGGTTTCGTGGATCGGGCACCGGCTCGAGCACCGCCATGCGCACCGGGATGACGCCACCCCAGACGGGCAGCGCATAGTCCGCCTCATCGTCGCCCGGTGGTCCGGAGCGGATCTTCGAGGAAGCCTCGTCGATCGGCATCGTCATGACCATCGTCGCCCGCATCTCCTTCGACGTCGGCGGGCGCAGCAGGTCCCACCGGCCCGGAAAGAGCCCTTCGACGAAGGTCTTCAGCCGCGCCTCCTTCTCCTCGCGGCCGGTGACCTTGCGCGCGGTGCCGAGCATCATCACCGACCGGTAGTTGGTCGAGTGGTTGAAGCCCGACCGAGCCATGACGAATCCGTCGAGGATGGCCACCGTCAGGCAGACCTCCGCCGACTCCACCGTGCGCAGCATCCGGCTGGCGGACGAGCCGTGCCAGTAGATGCGGTCGCCTTCCCGCCATTGGAGCGTCGGGGTCACATAAGGCTGCCCATCGAAGACGTAGCCGACCGAGCACATCGGCGTGGCGTCGAGGATCGGATAGATGGTCGACGCGTCGTATCCACCCCGGTCACGGCGGCGGCGCAGGCGGACCCGATTGCCGGGCGGAGGCGTGGACATCGCGCATCTCGTATGGCCGATGCGGTGGACGAGCAATATACGGGCTTGTGCTGACTTTTGAAATATCCAATTATCGGGAAATGAATAAGGCCACTTCGGACGCGGCGATTCTCTCCATCTCGCTCGACCGTGCTTCGCGCGAGACGTTGCAGGCCCAGTTGACGCGCGCGCTCCGGCGCCTGGTGCACGAGCGGCGGCTTCGGCCCGGGGCCCGGCTGCCGTCCAGCCGGGCCCTCGCCGGGGAGCTTTCCGTTTCCCGGGTCACGGTCACGGCCGTCTACGACCAGCTCGTCGCCGAGGGCTTTGTCGAAGGTCGCCGCGGCTCCGGCGTGTACATCACCGCCGATCTGCCCGACCGGGCCCTCCGCCATGCCGCGCCAAGCGGTGCCGTGGCGTTGCGGCCACCGGAGCGCGTTCCTCCCTTCGAGAACGCCTTTCCGGATCTGCGCGAGTTTCCCCACCGCGAATGGGCGCGGCTCCTCGCTCGGGTCTGGCGCGCGCCGGGCAGACGCTCCCGGCGCTCGCCGGCCCCGCCCGAAGACCCGCGGCGCGGCCGGGTTACGGCAGGACCGCCGTCGCCTCGATCTCGACCTTGGCCCGGTCCTCGACGAGCGCCGCCACCTGCAACAGGCTCATAGCCGGGAAGTGCCGTCCGATGATCTCCCGGTAGACCGCCCCGACGCCGGGCAGATTCCGAAGGTATTCGCGCTTGTCGGTAACGAACCACGTGAGGCGGACCAAGTGCCGGGGCTCCGCCCCGGCCTCGGCGAGGATCGCGACGATGTTGCGCAGGGTCCGTTCGACCTGATGCACGAAGTCGTCCGACTCGATCTCCTGCTCGGCATTCCATCCCACCTGGCCGCCGAGGAAGATCGTGCGCCCGGCGGACGCGGCGATGCCGTTCGCGTAGCCCTTGGGCCGGCGCCAGTGCGCAGGGTGAAGGGGCTGGTGGATCTCGGCCATGGGCGGGCTCCTCATCTTCGGGCTGGTTCCATGCGCGGGGCGGTGGCGGGCGGCGGGGAGACCGGTGCGGACGGCGGGCCGCTCCGATCCGGGGCCGCTCTCAGGCCCGATCCGGAGCCGCTCTCAGGCATCCTTGAGCCGGAAGCGCTGGAGCTTGCCGGTCGGCGTCTTCGGCAGGGCGTCCGTGAACCGCACCGAACGGGGGTACTTGTATGGCGCGATGGTCGCCTTGACGTGTGCTTGCAGGCGCTCGGCCAAGGCGTCGCCGGGCCGGACCCCCGCGCGCGGGACCACGTGCGCCACCACGAGCTGGCCTCTTCGTTCGTCCGGGGCGCCCACCACCGCGCATTCGGCCACGTCCGGATGCGCAAGCAGGGCCGATTCGACCTCGGGTCCGGCGATGTTGTAGCCGGCCGACACGATGAGGTCGTCGAGCCTCGCCGCGAAGTGGAACCGCCCCCGCTCGTCGCGACGGAAGGCGTCCCCGGTGAGGTTCCACCCGTCCCGGACGTACCCCGTCTGCTGCTCGCCGCCGAGATAGCGGCACCCCGTCGGGCCGCGGACTGCGAGGCGCCCGACGTCGCCGGCGGGAAGCTCCCCGCCGTCCTCCCCGACGACGCGTGCTTCGTACCCGGTGACCGGAGAGCCGGTCGAGCCCGCTTCCGCGCTCCCGGCGCGGTTCGAGATGAAGATGTGCAGGAGCTCGGTGGTGCCGATGCCATCCAGGATCGGCTTCCCGGTGCGGGCCGTCCACTCGTCGAAGACCGGCGCGGGCAGCGTCTCGCCGGCGGATACCGCGAGACGGAGCGACGCGAGGTTCGCACCCTCGTCCATGGCGTCCAGCATGGCGCGATAGGCGGTGGGAGCGGTGAACACGATGCTCGCCCGGTACCGCTCGATGAGGTCGACCATGTTCTGCGGGGTCGCCTCTTCCAGCAGGGCGGCAGCGGCCCCGAAGCGAAGCGGGAAGATCGCGAGGCCGCCGAGGCCGAAGGTGAACGCGAGGGGCGGCGAACCCGCGAAGACATCGTCCGGGGTGACGCCGAGCACTTCCTTCGCATAGCCGTCCGCGATGGTGAGCAGGTCGCGGTGAAAGTGCATCGTGGCCTTCGGCTCGCCGGTGGTCCCGGACGTGAAGGCGAGCAGGGCGACGTCGTCGCGGCTGGTGGGCGCGGCTTCGAACCGGACCGGCTTGGTCAAGGCGATCCGGTCGAGTTCCGCGTCGTGGTTGGCGGTGCCGTCGAAGCCGACGATCTGTTCGAGGAACCGGCTCGCCTTGGAACAGGCGACCAGTTCGTCCATCATCCGGGTGTCGCAGAGAGCAAGGCGCACCCGGGCCTTCTCGACGATTCTCGCGAGCTCCCCCGCGCGCAGCATCGGCATGGTGTTCACCACCACCGCTCCCGCCTTGGTGGCCGCGAGCCAGCAGCCGACCATCGCGGGGTTGTTGGCGGAGCGAATCAGCACCCGGTTTCCGGGCCTCACGCCGAAGTCGTCGCGGAGCGCGCGGGCCAGCCGGTTGGTCCAGTCGGTCAGCTCCTTGTAGGTGCGCCGCCGGCCGTGTCCGATGAGGGCCACGTGGTCGCCGAAACCCGCCTGCACCATCCGATCGGAAAGCTCGAAGGCGGCGTTCAGCCGCTCGGGGTACTCGGCCGGGCCGGGGAGGAAGTCGGGCCACTGTTCCGCGGGCGGCAGGCTGTCACGGGCGAAGGTGTCCATGTGGGCGGATGGTCCGAGGGGGAGTGTCACGCGTTGCGGCCTCCGTTTACCGGGGCGGTGGAGTCGCCGAGGCGGCGGGCGGTGCGGTCCCGTTCCGGCCGGCCCTCGCTCACGAAGTCCGGCGCGGGGCTCACGGAGCGGTCCTCGGATGGATATCGGGGATGGATCTCGGGATAGATCCCGGTCTGCTTGAGCCGGGCCGACAGCCGCTCCGCGTCCTGGGGGGTGAGACCGGCGAATATGTCGTTCACCCACGACTCGTGCGCGCTCGCCATCGACTCGAAGCGCTCGATGCCCCGCTCCGTCAGGCGCACCACCGAGGTCCGGCGGTCCCCGTCGCGGAGCGTACGCTCGACGAGGCCGTCGCCCACGAGGCGGTTGACGATGCCGGTCACGTTGCCGTTCGACACCATGAGGTAGCGCGACAGCTCGGAGAGGATCAGGCCGTCGGGAAAGCGGTACAGGGCCGCCATCACGTCGAAGCGCGGGAGGGTGGCCCCGAACTCCGTTCGCAGGCTCTCGCGGAGCGACGCTTCGATGGCCCGCGTGAGGCGCAGCATCCGGATCCACAGGCGCAGCCGCTCCTTGGCGGCCCGCGCGGAGGAGGTGCGGGACGGGGACGGGGAGGCCGAGGAAAGAGAGGAGGAGGGGGAGGGGGAGCCTCCGGGGGCGGGAGCCTTCGCGGCGCTCACCACGTCGCTCCCCCGGACACCGAGATGCTCTGGCCGGAGATCGAGTCCGAGCCGGGGCCGCACAGCCAGAGCACGGCTCGGGCGACTTCTCCGGGCTCGATGAACCGGCCCATCGGGTTGTCGGCGGCGAGCGCTTCGCGCGCCTCCCCGGCGCTCATCGAGCCCTGCCGGACGATCGTGCGCACGCTCCGTTCGAGGAGCGGCGTTTCGGTGAACCCCGGGCAGACCGCGTTGACGGTGACCCCGGTCCTGGCGAGCTCGACGGCAAGCGCCCGGACAAGCCCCACGACCCCGTGCTTCGCGGCGCAGTAGGCGGCCACGTAGGGGTATCCCTTGAGGCCGGCGGTGGACGCGACCGCGATGAGCCGCCCCCACCGGGCTGCCCGGCCCATCCCGGCGAGACCGTGCCGGAAGGTTCGGTAGCAGCCGGTCAGGTTGACGTCGAGCATCCGCGCCCACGTTTCCGGCTCGAGCCGCGAAAAGGGGGCGCTCGTGGCCTGGCCGGCGTTCGCGACGACGATGGTTGCCGGGCCCCGTTCACCTCCCGCCCGCTCGAATGCGGCGCGGAGGGAGTCGTCGTCGGTCACGTCCGCCTGCACCGGATGCAGCCGACCCCGCGACCGGGCCGCGAGCCGTTCCAGGACCTCGAGCCGCCGTCCGAGGACGGTGACCCGGACGCCCTCGCCCGCAAGTGCCTCGGCCACTGCGGCGCCGATCCCGGTGCCGGCGCCGGTGACGACCGCGTGAGTGCCCTCGAGGAACGACATGGTTCAGGTTCAGGCTCAGGCTCGGGCCGCTTCAGGCTCGGACCGCGGCCGCCGGACCGGCCGCCTCGCCGCGCTCGGCGAGGCGGCGGAGCTGGTCGCGGCCGGCGAGGTAGGGCAAGGGCCATTCGACCTCGCGGTCGCCGAGGGCCGCCGCCGCGTGGAAGGTCCAGTAGGGGTTCGCGAGGTGCGGGCGGGCGAGGCACACGAGGTCCGCCCTTCCCGCGAGCAGGATCGAGTTGACGTGGTCGGCCTCGTAGATGTTGCCGACCGCCATCGTCGCCATGCGGCCCTCGTTCCGGATCCGGTCCGCGAACGGGGTCTGGAACATGCGCCCGTACACCGGCCGGGCGCGAGTCGAGGTCTGGCCCGCCGACACGTCGCAGATGTCCGCCCCCGCCCGTTTGAAGGCGAGGGCGACCTCCACCGAGGTCTCGGGGGTGATGCCCTCGTCGCCCACCCAGTCGCTGGCCGAGATCCGGACCGACAGGGGCTTGTCCGGCGGCCACGCCGCCCGGACCGCGGCAAAGACGCGAAGCGGGAAACGCAGGCGGTTCTCGAGGTTGCCCCCGTACCGGTCCCGGCGCCGGTTCGTGATCGGGGTGATGAACGAGGAGAGGAGATAGCCGTGCGCGCAGTGCAGCTCCAGCATGTCGAATCCGGCCTCCTCGGCCCGGCGGGCCGCGCCGACGAAGTCGGCCGTCACCCGGTTCATGTCCTCCTCGGTCATCTCCCTCGGGGTCTGGTTCCGGGGCGACCAGGGGACGGGGGATGCGGCCATCACCGGCCAGTTGCCATTCGGGAGCGGCGCGTCCATGGTCTCCCAGCCGAGCTGGGTCGAGCCCTTCGGCCCGGAATGCCCGAGCTGGCAGCAGATCTTCGCGCTCGTCTCCCGGTGCACGAAGTCCGTGATCCGCTTCCAGGCGGCGGTGTGCTCGTCCGCATAGAGGCCCGTGCAGCCGGGCGTGATCCGCCCCTCGGGGCTCACGCAGGTCATCTCGGTGGTGACGAGGCCCGCTCCCCCCTTCGCCCGCTCGGCGTAGTGGACGAGGTGCCAATCCCCGGGAACCCCGTCGCTCGCCTTGTACTGGGCCATGGGGGACACGACCACCCGGTTCTCGAGGCGCAGCTCGCGGAGGGTGAAGGGCGCGAACATCGGAGGGCGGACCGGGGTGTTCGGAGCGCCGGCCCGCTCCTGGAACCACCGCTCCGCGCTTTGCAGCCAACGGGGGTCGCGGAGGCGCAGGTTCTCGTGGCTGATCCGCTGCGAGCGGGTGAGCAGCGAGTAGTTGAACTGCACGGGGTCGAGGTGGAGGTAGCGCTCGACGTCCTCGAACCAGGCGAGAGAGTTGCGGGCCGCGGACTGGAGGCGGAGCGCCTCGATGCGTCGGGTCGCCTCGTAGCGCGTGAACGCCTCCTCCAGGGTCGGCTGTTCGACCAGGGCCTCGGCCAGGGCCACCGCGCTCTCCATCGCGAGCTTGGTGCCGGAGCCGATCGAGAAATGGGCGGTGGCCGCAGCGTCCCCGAGCAGCACCACGTTCCGGTGCGACCACTTCTCGCAGAGCACCCGGGGGAAATTGAGCCAGGCCGAGCCCCGGAGGTGGGTTGCGTTGCTCATGAGCCGATGCCCGCCGAGGTGCGCGGCGAAGATCCGCTCGCAGGCCGCCGCCGATTCGGCCTGGCTCATCGACTCGAACCCGAACGCCTCCCAGGTGGCTTGCGAGCACTCGGCGATGAAGGCGGCGGTGCTCGAGTCGAACTGGTAGGCATGCGCCCACACCCAGCCGTGCTCGGTCTCCTCGAAGATGAAGGTGAAAGCGTCGTCGAACTTCTGGCGGGTGCCGAGCCAGACGAACTTGCAGCGGCGGACGTCGACGTGCGGGCGGAAGTGCTCGCGGTACGTCTTGCGGGTGCGCGAGTGCAGCCCGTCGGCGGCGACCACCAGGTCGTACTCCTCCGCGAACGGGGCCGGGTCTCCGGCCCTCGTCTCGAAGCGGATCTCGACGCCGAGACGGACCGCCCGTTCCTGAAGCACCTCGAGAAGGCGCCGGCGGCCGATCCCGCAGAATCCGTGCCCGGTGGACACGATGCGCTCGCCCCGGATGCAGACCGCGATGTCGTCCCAGTAGGCGAAGTGGCTGTGGATGGCGGCGGCGCTCACCGGGTCGTTGGCGGCGAGGTTCCTCAGGGTCTCGTCGGAGAGGACCACCCCCCACCCGAAGGTGTCGTCGGGGGCGTTGCGCTCGAACACCGTGATCTCGTGGGCGGGGTTGCGGAGCTTCAGGCTGATCGCGAAGTAGAGCCCCGCGGGCCCCCCGCCGAGACAGGCGATGTGCATGGGCGCCCCCTCCGGGTGCCGAAACGCCGCGGGCAGTCTGTGCCGGTCGGCAATTTATTTCAAGCCTGAAATTTCAGGCTTGAAATACACGTCGGCATCCGGGAGACCGGGAGGTGGAGGGAGCGGACGTCGGTTCGGTGGCGGATTCCGGTCGGAGAGCGGCCTCCCGTCGGCTGGCGCGGCGCGGAGACCGGCTCGGCGGCTTTCCCCTACGAGTTCGACCGGCGGTCGCGCTCCTCGAGCGGTCGCGCTCCTCGAGAAGCACGCCCAGCTCTGCGAGCACCTCGAGATCCTCGGGTCGGCCGGCGGAGCGCTTGGCGTGGATCAGCGCGGGAAGGTCCAGGCAACGGCAGGGATGACCGAATATCTCGACGTTCACGGTATGCGGAACGAGGTCTTCATAGGTGCCGCCCCCGACGATCTCGCCGAGGAGGTCGATGTCGCCCATCGTCGTGGTCAGCCTGAAATCGAGCCCCCGTTCGATCGTGGCCTCGTTCCAGGCGAAGGGAAGGCCGTGGGGAGCGCCGCGGAGGTAGGGTGAGTGCGGTCTCAGCGCACTGACGAGGCGTTCGACGTTTGCGCGGCGCCTCGAATAGACGAAGTCCACGTCCTGCGTGAGGCGCGTGGAGCCGTGAATCGTGGCGGCGAGGCCACCGACGATCACGCACTCGACTCCGGCTTCGGAAAGGGCGCCGATGATCGCCTCGAAGTCGGTCACGGTTCGTCCGTCGGAGAGGCTCCGACCCGCCTCGCTTCCGCGGCCAGCCGCGAGCCCGAAAGATCACCGACTTTCGTCGCGAGGGCGCCAAGATGCCGTGGTAGTGGGCCGCACGGACCGAAGGACGCTGAAGGCGTAGTCGACACTACGTCGAAGCGGCTTGAGGGAGTACGGCCCGCTACCGCGAGCGGATTGGCGGCCGCAGCAGGAAGTCGGTGATCTTTCGGGCTCGAGGGCGGAGAGGTTCGCGACTCGCTCCGTCACCGACCTCCGGAGGTTCTGGCGAAGCAGGGTCCGGTCGATGTCGCGCTTGTACGCCTCGACCACCGGATCGGTTTCCGGGTCAGGGTCCCGGGCCGGCATCGGAGGACTGCGTTTCGGGCCGAAGGATCCGGCGGGATCCGGGTTGGACGAGGAGCGGGGAGCGGCCACGTCCACCGGGGGCGGGGCTTCAACGGAACGGGCGGTCGCCCGCGATGGTCACCCGGGTGCCGGTCCGGGTCTTCGGGTAGTAGTCCCACATCGCGTGGTGCTGCACGCAGCGGTTGTCCCAGAAGGCGACCGAGTTCTCGCGCCAGCGGAACCGGCACTGGAAGCGCGGGTTCGCGACGTGCTCGAACAGGAAGTCGAGGAGGGCGCGGCTCTCGCGTTCGGTGACCCCGAGGATCTGGCGGGTGAAGATCGCGTTGACGTAGAGGGCGGGACGTCCGGACACGGGATGGGTCCGGACCACCGGGTGCACCGCGCTCGGCCATTCGTTGCGCCGCTTCACGGTCGCATCGCCGTAGAGCCCTTTGCCGTGGACCCCGTCGTAGAGGTGCGCCGACTCGTGCCGGGCTTCAAGCGGCGCGAGCAGCGCCTTCATCGGCTCCGAGAGGGCCTCCCATGCCGCGTACATGCTCGAGAAGAGGGTGTCGCCGCCCGACTCCGGCACTCGGTGGAGGTGCAGCACCGAGCCCATCGGCGGCTCCTCGTCGCAGGACACGTCGCTGTGCCAGTCGTGGCCGTTGTGCCGGGTCGAGCGCGCATCCGTGTGGATCAGCATGAGCTCCGGGTTCCCTGCGACGCAGGGAGCGGCGGGGTGCACGTGGAGCGGTCCGAAGCGCCGCCCGAAGGCGAGGTGCTGCTCGTGGTCGATGGCCTGGCTGCGGAAGAAGATGACACCGTGCTCGACCAGGGCGCCGTGGACCTCCTCGAACGTCTTGTCGTGGAGCGGCTCGCGCAAGTCCACCCCGGAGACTTCGGCCCCGATCGTCGGGGTGAGGGGGTCGACGGAGATGCGCCGGTATTCCATCGCGGATATTCCTGTCTGCTGCCTGCCGATTGCCCTGCCGATCGCGGTGCGCGCGCGGCCTCGTGCCTCCTCGCGCCTCCGACCCTTTCCGCCTTCGTATGCCGCCGGCCGGTCCCGGGGTCCGGGAGCGCACGCCATTGCATCACGGTCCCGGGAGGGGAGGCAATGGCCGTCATCGGGTGAGGATACGGCGGAACGTGAGGTTGATGCGCGGTCCGACGGGCCGCCGCGTAGGGGGTAGGGAGTGCACCCAGTGCCGCTGGGTGGCGCCTCGCATGATGAGGAGGGAGCCGGGTTCGAGCACGATGGGCACGGAGGCGCCGCCCCGCTTCGGGCGGAGGAGGAACCGCCGGGGCGCCCCGAAGCTCGCTGACGCGATGACGGGCGAAGGGCCGAGCTCCGGTTCGTCGTCCGCGTGCCAGCCCAGGCGGTCGCCGCCGTCCCGGTAGAGGTTCGCGAGCACGCTGTTGAAGGCGTCTCCGGTCGTGGCCTCGATACGCCGGCGCACAGCCGCAACCTGCGATGTCCACGGAGCGGGCCGCAGGGTGAGGCCGGAGTAGGAGTAGGCCGCCTCGCCTTCCCAGCCGGAAAGGCGGGGACAGTCGATCTCCCGCCCCCGGATCCGGACTCGGTGCCGCTCCCACCGGATCTCCGCCCGGAGGTCGTCGAAGAGGGCGCACGCTTCGGCCGGGGCGAAGAAGCCGGCCCGATAGTCGACCTCCGCATCCGGAAGCCGCACCCGGACGAATCCCTCGTCCCCCGCCGTCCGCATGGGTCCGACGACAGCGGCGGCCGTGGTGGATCCCGAAGACACCGGAGGCCCCGCGTCAGCGCCGCGCGGCGGGCCGACCCTCGACGTGGCCGGCGAATTTCTCGAAGTCGTCGGGACGTTCGGAAAGCATCCTTGCGATCAGGTCGAGCTCGATATCGAGGTAGCCGCGCACGAGCGCGAGGACGAGTTCGGCGGTGGCCTGTTCGGGGGGAAGCGAGGTCAGGCCGTGCACGGTCTCGTGCCCGACCTTGCCGGTTCCGGCGTTACGCGGCTCGCGCTCGATGCGAAGCGCCGCCGTGCGACGGGGCAGACGGGCCTTGTCGGGGTGGTCGGCGAGGTCGAGCACCCGGCCGCTTCGCTTCTCGATGCGTCCGTGTCCGATGTTCCCGGTTCGGTGCTCGGTGGCGCGCACCTCGGGGCCTCCCGGTGCAGTCTTTGCAGGTCGAGGAGCAGGTCGGGTTGGTTGCATTTTACCGTGGTCATCACGCAGTGCGCGCCGCACCGCTCGACCACGCGCCGGGCGGTGTCGTGCCGCACGTGCATCGCGTCCTTTGGTCACGACCCGACCTTTCCGGTCCCGCCCGACGGCCGAGGTCCGACCGGCGGGGATCTCGTTGCCTTTGTGCGCGAGCGCTTCGTGCCCGCGGGTCCAGGACCAACCGCACGGCCCGTTCCCGAAGCTCCGGGGAGTATCTGTTCGAATGTTTCATGTGCCCGGTCTCTCGAGGATCCATCCCCGCGTGAGCGGGGCAACCCCGATAGTGACCATCGGCTGCGCTTATGCTTCCGGTCCATCCTCGCGTGGTTCGATACAATTCCCCGTTCAACCCGAGCGCGGGGGCCCAACCTTGATGGTCAGGTCGCTTCATGTCTGTCTTGGTGCCGGTACGGCGTGGCGTTCTCGTGTTCGTCGATCGGACCCGGTATTTCCGCACCCCTTGCCGACACGTGAGCCGGGACCACCTCGACAGTCGGCAAGGGCACCGACGACACGCCTGCCGAAATCCCGGAATACGCCGATGGCGATGATCATCACCTTGGCAATTCTGTCGGGAGGCTGCGTCGGGGGAGGGTCTCAACTTCGCCCGTCACTTCCGGCCGACCCCGCTCCGCCAGTGACGCCGCCGCTTCCGGCCGACCCCGCTCCGCCAGTGACGCCGCCGCTTCCGCCCGACCCTCTGCGTGCGAAGTACGATGCGGAGTACGAGCGGCAGGGTGGGCTCGGCTTCATCAAGGCCAGGGCGATGCACGAGCGAGGCGGCACGGGGGACGGGATTGTCGTTGCCCTGTTCGATTCGGGTAGCGGCAATCATCCCGAGCTGAGTGGAAAGTACGTCTACGAATCGAAAATCGATATTGACTGCGATACGGTACTGCCCGGGCAGACGTGTACGCCGCAGGTGATCGATGCCGCCGACACGCTCGGACACGGCACCTTCCTTGCCGGTCTCATCGTCGCCCCCAGAGACGGCGAGGGCATAGTCGGCGTCGCCTACGAGGCCAAGCTCGCATCCGTGGCGATCTTTACCGGCGATTTGACCGATGGCCAATATGCGAGTTGGCTCGATGGGCTTGCCCCGCAGATCGACAAGATGATCGATCTGCGCGCGTTCGTCACCAACAATAGCTGGGGTACGCCGCTCCTTGTTGTCACGCCGGGACCGGGTTTGCCGCCGAGCGAAGTCCGGGAGCTGATGCCGATAGACAAGTATCAGGAGTATGTCGATGCGGGCGGGGTCCAGGTCTGGGCTGCCGGCAACGACCAGGGCACCACCCCGCAGGTAGAGGGGGCGGCACCCTATTTCTTTCCCGATCTGGAGAAGGGCTGGCTGGTCGTCGGCGCCGTGAATCTGGATGGCGGAACCTCCTCCTGGTACAGCCATTGGTGCGGTCTGGCAGCCGATTGGTGCCTCGTCGCCCCCGCGGGAATCGGCATCAACCCCTTCAACGCCGAAGCAGAATATGAGGGGCTCACCTCGTTGAGCCTGACCGGAGGATACAGAGAGCAGGACGGCACATCGGTCGCGGCGCCGCTGGTGGCGGGCGCCATCGCCTCGCTCAAGAGCATGTTCCCGAATCTGAGCTACCACCAGATCCGCGACCGCATCCTCGCCACCGCCGACAAGGGCGTTTACGATTTTACGCCGGTCCCGGATTGGGTGAAAAGATTAGGCGGAGACAGCAGCTATATATACGGCCAGGGTCTTCTCGACCTCGACGCCGCTTCGAACCCGGTCGGCGGGACGTCCATCCCGATGACCGGGTCCGCCTACGGGTCGGTCGTCGCGACCCGGAGCACCGGCGCGAACCTTCCGGCCGCGGCCGTCGACCGCTATTTCGCCGGGCGGAGGCTCCTCTTGCTCGACAATTTTCAACGCGCGCCGTTCCGGATCCCGGCGGATGCCTTTGCCGTGAGGCACGGCCCGCAGCTCGCGATGAGCGATCTTCGCCTCGGCCTGCCGGAGCGCGACGGGTCGGGCGAGGTGGGCTATTCGACCGTCGGTTTCGGCGACACGGACACCGGGAACGGCGGTGAACCGGACGGCCGCGGGCGCGGGGTCGTCGGCTTTGGCGCGCGGGTCATCGAGGGGCTGGCCGCCTTCACCGGCATTGACGGCCCGGGCGACGGCCTGTACCGGATGGCGGACGACGCCCTTGGCCTCTCGGTGCGATTTGCCTCCGGATCCGGCGGCGAGATTTTCGCCGGCTTTGCGACGAACGCCACGTCGGAGAAGGTCGGCGCGGGGACGTTCGGCGCCGCCGGCTGGGCACCGCGAGCGGTCGCGGCGCTCACCTTCGTTGGGCAAGATGCCAAGGGCTCGGTCGGACTATTGGCCGCGCCGTCGCTGAAGCGGCCGATGGGCTGGGACGGCGCGGGCGCGTTCGCGCTCTCGGGCGATGCGTACGAGATGTCGTATACGCGCGAGATCGCCTCCGGAGAGGCGTACCGGTTCGGATTCGCGGGACGCCTGGTGCATCTGGAGACGGAGGCGGGGCCTCTGCTGCGTTTCGAGGACGCGACGATGGCGGCGGCGGAAGTCGGTCTGTCCCTGGCGCTCGGAAAGCGGACGACGCTGACGGTGGGGCTGGGGATGGAGCGGGCGTTGACGCCGGCCATGGGCACGCTGCGCTTGCCGAGCACAATCGACGAGAGCGGCCGCATCGGCTTCGAGGAAGTCGAGGTCGACGGCTCCGAATTCCTGAGCCTGGACCGCGGAACGCTGAATCTGCGCTACACCCCGAGCGAGGGCATGTCGCTCGGCGCCGGCCTGACCGCGGTGCGGGACGGTTTCGACGACAACCAGGCGATTGCCGGCCTGCAAGCCGATATCGCCTTCTGACCCGGATTTCTCACCTGGGTCGGGTGGCATCGGGGTGCAACATAGAACGGATTCGTACTTCGCCCTTCTGCCATCTCTGCCGTTGAGTTGCCTGAGAGAGTGGACTTCATTCCCGGGTCCTGATAATCGCCGACGACGGCCTTGCCAACGGAGCGCGGGAGTGAGCACCGCGCTGGCGGCAGCAGGGGTTCCACCCGCCTTCGAGCCTTGATATGCCCCGCCAGGCAGCGGGTGGGACTGAAACATCATGGTTTATAATCCGACATGCCAGGTAACTAGTCGCCCCCTCACGGAGGCGTGGATTGGAACGACGAGGGAACCGATGCCACGAAGTCCGCACACAGGACCGCAAATGGCCCGCTGGCTCGAGAAAGCTGCCGCACGGGCCCTGCGCCATGACGGCGTGGAGGCGATCGTGCTGTTCGGATCGAGGGCACGCGGCGATCCGCACGACGAAAGCGACTGGGACGTGTGCCTGATCGGCAACCACGAACCGGGAAACATCGAAGACGCACTGCTACCGATGGGGACCGAGACACACGGCGCGCGAGTCGATGTCCTGTGGCGGAATCGCGCGGATTTGCGCAACGACACCAGCGCCGGGACGGTGTGGGCAGCAATCGTCCGGGACGGAGAAGTGATCGCGGGAGATGGAACGGTACTGGCAAATATCGAGGTGAGCCCCATGAAACGCACGGATATCGTCCGGGCATTCGCAATCGCAGCGGTCAAAATCCGTACGGCAGTGCACCATGCCCAGGAAGAAACGAACGCAACCGAAGACGAGGTACCCTTCATCAACATAGAGGGGATGGAAGCGAGCAGCGCCGCGGCCGAACACCTGTCGCGAGCAGTAGTGGGCATGCTCGGAGCGCAGCCGGGCAGCGGACACAACGTCAATACCGATGCAGAGATTCTCAACAAATCAGCCGACGACACGGACAGCGCCGAACGTGCGACGACGCTACGCGCGAGCGCGAACGCGATCCGGCGAACGGACAACAGGACGCACGATGGACGGGGGGTCGCCTACAGCGGAAACGCGGAACTTCGCACGCACTGGGAACGCCGTGTCGCGAATGTTGCGCGGACATACGCCGAAGTGGTCGACGGCGCAATGAATGCACGCGGTCCCCTCAAAGGTTTGGCCGAAGGACCCGACAGCGAACGGGTAAGAGGAATCATCACGGAAGTCGCGCGAACGGCATGCAGGACGATCCGCCGGATCAACGCAGGCGGGATCGGCCACCTGGCGGCCGACACCCAAGACGCATTGAAAGCCTGGGAACGCCAGTGCAGTACCGCCGCCACAGCGCACAGCGAACACGTGACGACAAACTGAGGTGATCCGGACCGGGCGACTTCGACACCTCGGGGGTCCATCCCCGCGTGGGCGGGGGAGCCATGGTGGGCAACTCCGTCTTCAAGGCAAGCTCGGGTCCATCCCCGCGTGGGCGGGGGAGCCATGGTGGGCAACTCCGTCTTCAAGGCAAGCTCGGGTCCATCCCCGCGTGGGCGGGGGAGCCTCTGGATAGTAACGTATTGAAATACAGGATTTCAAGCGAAAACAAGCTGTGTCAAGCGTCCTTGTATTCGCGCTTTACGATCAAGGCGCCGTCGCTTTCGCAGAGAACACGTGGCGGCTCGCCGAGCAGACGGACGCCTTGGCCGCCGGGGCTGGCAGGATCGCGCCAAGTCATGACGACCGAGCCTTGGCCGAGGTTGGCGTACCAGTCTTTCAGCACCCGCCAGATCCGCTCGCGCACGCCGACGCTCATGCGTGGGCGCGTGTAGACGCCGGGTGCGATCTCCAGCATCGCCGAAGCGAGGAAGCCACGGTAGCGATCCTCGACGTTGCGCGTGACGATCACGGTCATCGGCATAGGCACTCACTCCTCTTCGAACAGCGTCTTCACCCGATCAATCATCGCCGGGATCGTGCGCTCGCGCTGCAGGGTTCGGGCGGCGCGGTGCCGCACCGCACGTTCGATGGAATCGCCCCGGTCGCCGATCTCGGCCGCGGCGGCGAACGCCACGGGCAGTGTGACCGTATCGCGATAGAGATCGGCGATGTCCAGCACAAAGGACTGGTCGGAATCCTCATGGATGAAGCCGAGTTGCGGCAGGGCCGATACCGCCGTGACGGCGATGACGGCGGCGGCCTGCACCGCGGTCGAGGCATGGTTGATCGCTTGGTTGGGCAAGTCGGCCGCGTCGGGCGCGGCGCGGTCGTAGCGCCGGCCGCGCCAGCGCACACCGAAGCGCTCGGCCGTCAGACGGTAGGTCTCCTTCATGCGCGCACCCTCGATACCCCGCAGGGTCTCGATGTCGCGCTGTCGCAGGATCTTGCCCAGCCGCCAAGCGTACATCCGACGTGCAATGTCGAGCCGTGTCTTCGGATTGGCCCAGAGGCGCGCTTGTCGCCGGGCCACGTCGGAGCGGTCGGAGCCGAGCGGCGGCGCGGTATAGACCCGGACGCCGCCGTCACCCACGGCCGCCAGGAGCGTCCCGTGCCGAGCCAGCAGGCGAAGTGCGTCGTGGCTGACCGTCGAGCCCGGCCCGAGCAGGATCATCGAGACCGACTGGTGAGGAACCTGATAGTCGCCGGGGTCGAGATAACCACCGGCGGTGACGAAGCGAAGACAACCGTTTTCGACCGAGAGCGCACCCCGGTCGAGCCAGAGGAGCCCGTGCCGGTCGGCGTGCGGGATGCGCGCCTGCTCCAGTCCGAGGCGGCCCCTGAGCAAGAGCCTCCTCCCCTCAGGTTCGGGCGCCCGGCGGCGCCAGCAGCAGGCAGCCGAAACCGAAGGCCCGGTGCCGGCCGACGCCGCGCGCGAGCCCGTCGGCGAAGGCCGCCGGATCGCCGATCTCCAGCGTCCCGCGGAACAGCGCATCCGGCCCTTCGCTCAACACGCTGCGCCGTTCGCCGTCGACGACCGGCCGGCGGAGAATGCGGCAACGGCGGAGCGCAGCGAGTTCGGAGTCGAGGAGGCGAGCGCCACGCACCGCCAGCCGTGCGGCCAGCCAATCCGTATAGACCTTTTCCTTGGCTGGAGTTTCTGCTGCGGTGGCAGCGGCCCAGGCGGCGGCGTCCACCTCGTGACTGCGGCCGGTTCGGCCCTGTGCGCGGGAGCGCACGACCGGCCGGGCGCGCAGCTCGAAGGAGAAATGTGCGCCCGCGGGCCAGTCCGCCGGCATGACGCGGGCTTCCAGGCCGGAGAGAGCCAGGGCCTCGGCCGTCTCGGGATCAGCCATCGGCGGCAGTGCGGCGGCGGCGAGGATCGCGTCGGGCGTGGCGCGGGCGTAGCCCAGCAACTCGTCCGGCCGCCCGCGGACGCTGCGCAAGGCGAAAGGTTGCGGTGCCATGTCGCCCAGTTCGGTCTTGAGGGCGGCATGCAGCGCGTACCCGGGATCGGCTGTGCCGTGGCGCGGCAGGTAGCCCCTCCGGATAGCCCAGCGCGCAAGTGCGGCCATGTCCGGCCGAAGTCTTACCAGCGAGAGAAGCGCAGTCATGGTACGGCGGCAGGCGGCAGGCGACCCTCCAGCCAGCGCTGTTCGCCGCCATGAACACCGCTGGTCCAGTTGCGCCGACCGCTGACGCGCAACTCGCGGGTCGCACGGGGAAGGAAACCGGCGACGCCTTCGGTGGCGGGTGCGAAGGCGGCGCGCTCCGCCTCGCCGGGTTCGAACGTGGCGAGTGCCAGCAACGCCGTCTCGCCTGCGGCCTCGCCCGCCAGGATGCGCGCTGCCGGCAGGCAGGGCTTGCGACCGAAGAACAGTGGCCGGGCCGGTCGGTCGAGCGCCGCGGCGACGGTGTCGAGAGCAGGTGCCTCGTCGATCGGCTCCAGACGCAGGGCGATACTGATTGCCCGGTCGGCCCAGAAGTAGCGGAGGCGGATGTGCATGCCGTCGTAGGTACCGCCGGCCCGCCCCTCCGGCCGGCCGCGCGTGGTCCAACCCTTGTCGTTCCTCTTGATTTTGGCAGTCTGATAGTCGTACAGCTTCTCGCCCTCACGGTCCGCACGGCAGGCGAAGATCAGACGTTCCTGCAGCCGGTCGAGCGCGGCGGCGTCCGTGCGCTTCAGGCCAAGGGCGTTGCCGAGCAGACCGGTCAGCAGCGAAGCGGCGGGCCAAGCGTCGGTCACACTGTATCGCTCGGTGGCGACGCCGCCGAAGCTCATCAGCGGGGCTTCGAGCCGGAGAATCAGGTGCCGGTGGCTCACGCCGCTTCTCCGGCCCGAACGACTCCGGCCGCCCAGCCGGCCAGCGTGTCGAGCGAGGTCCGCTCCATGCCGTCGAGGGATGCCTTCGGATCGGCCGCCATCTGCCGGCGTGCCTCGCCCGTGCCGTAGGCGGCGTCAAGCTCGGTGAGATGTGCCCCGAGTCGCTCCACCGTCGTGACCAGCAGACGGTTCGAACGCAAGGGGACCGGATCGCGGAAGGCGTTGGCCAGCGTGCGCGGCTGGCGGTCGCCCGCCTCGACCAGCATCCACTCGGCCCAGGCGTAGGGCGCAGTCGAGCCTTTCTTGGCGCCGGGCGAGACTTCGGCGATCAAGTGGACCAGATGCTCGACCACCTTGGCCGCGATCTCGCGATCCTCGGTCAGGTTACCAGCCAACAGACCGATGTCGACCACGACGTAGCCGTAGTAGAGCCCACTGGTCAATTCCATGTCGAATATGCCTGCCGCGCCTGCGTCGTCGCCCTCCTCGCGGCTCTTCAGCTCGTCAACGACCGTTATGAAATCGAGGTCGCGCTCCATGGCATGCACTGTCATGGCGTGGGCGACGTGGATCGCGGCATCGGTGTTGGCGAGGAGATCGGAGGTGACCATCCGGCCGAAGAGGGCGGCACCGAGTCCGGCTCCATTTTTGAGTAGTGTTTTCAGATTCTCGTTCTGGTCCGGAAGACGATTTTTGATGTTGTCCTGGAGGAATTTGGTTGCTTCCTTGGCGTCAGTCTTTCTGAGCGCCTCGGTGGCGAGTTCAGTCAGTGTTGCGATTTCTGATTCTTCGTAATAGATCGGTTCGTGGTGTTTTTTCGGATCGATGGCCCCGTAGAGTTGTTTTAGAAGTGTATTGGTTACTGCTTTGGTCATGTCGTTGGACGCGGAGTGGGTCTTCCGAGCATCCGGCATTATCCGCCGTTCGACCACAAACTTTCCTTCCAGCAGTTCAGTATTGGGCGCGGCAAGGGCTTTGGCAGCAAATCCGGCGAGGAACTCGAGTTCCGGCTCTCCGAGATAGAGAGCTTGGCGCTTCTTTGGGTCTTCCGCCTTATCGCCGTAGACGCGCCTTAGAAGGGCGTTGGTTACTGCCTCGGTCACGTCGCCGGAGGCGTTGGGCTGTAGCTCCCGAGCCCGCGGGATGATCAGGTTCTCGACAGCGAGCTTGGTGCGCACGCCCATGGGCTGTTCCAGGTTCTGCAGCGCCCAGCGGTTGGCGTTCGCCCGCTCCAGAGTGTCGGTGCCGGCGAGACGCCAGTGACGTTTCAGCGACTGGGACGAGACGCGCGCCCGCGCCGCTCCGCCGAAAGGCAGGCGCTTGGCAAGGCCGGCGTCGTCCCGGTTCAGGAGCGTGCCGGGATAGCTGGCGAGCCAATGGATCTGCAGAAAGCGGGCGTCGGTCATCAGGCGGTCTCCTCAGGTAGCGGAAGCACGGGCATAGTCGCGTGCGATGCGCAGGCGCTGGTCGTCGGCGATGTCCTCACAACGCCCGGCCCAGCGTGCGATGCGGACGAGGGGCAGCCAGTCGGCCGCGGCGTTGTGGGTGTCGAGGAAGCGGGCGAGCCGAGGCAGCAGGTCGGTCAGGACATCGAAGTCGGCCGAGAGCAGAAGGTTCAGCCGGCTCTCGGAATAGAGGCTGTCGGCAAGAACGCGGCCGATCGGAGCTTGGCGCTCGTGCCGGCCGCGTGCCAGCGCGAGACAGTGGACGATCAGAGCCCAGCGGCGCCGATCATCACCGGAGGGAGCGACGGTGGTGGAGGCCAGCAATCGTTCGACCGCGATCTCGGCCATGCCGTCCGGTGCACGCGGATTCATGCGTCGCAGTGCGGCGTGGTCACCAGTGGGAAAAGCCGGATCGGCCAGCCGCGCCGCCATTGCGGCCACCAGGCGGGCCTCCATCTGCCACAGGGACTCGCCGTCGGTTTCAGACATCGTCGACCTCTTCGGGTTGCGGATCTCTCAGAGCCGGAAGGTGTTTGCGAAGCGAGCCTTCCAACAGGTTGCGGGCGCGCGCGATTGCGATGATCCGGCGTTCTTCGCTGCGTGGGCTCGCCTCGGCGGCAGCGTCGAGCGTCCGGCGCGCTTCGCGGGCCAGCAGGCGAACCCATTCCCGTTCGGCCTGTGTGTCGTCCCAGTCCAACGCTCGCCAGAGCTCGGGAAAGAAGAGGTGGTCGATCACGTTGTTAAAGCGGCTCTCCCAAGGGGCCGTCAGCGCCGTATTGCTCGGTTTGTTCCACTTTTTCCAATCGATATCGCCTGATCCCTTCTGGACGAGACAGATCAGGGCCGGACGCAGGCAACGAGACCACGCCTCCCCGGCCTGTATGATGCGCCCCTTGGCGCGCTTGGCGAGTCCAATATCCCCCGCTTCCAGAAGCGAAGCGACCCGCGCCGGCATCGCAAGACGGCGAGTATGAAAGCCATCCGTTCCGCCTTTACGGCGTGCCAAAGCGGCCATGTCGAGGACGGCTTCGCTCGAAGTGTCGCTGGCGTGCACGGTTGCCAGCAAAGGCAACTGGTAGCTGCGTTGCTTCGACCCGAACAGCAGTTCGCATACGCACTTGTAAGAAAACCCGTTCTCGGTGATCGAGAGCACCTTCGGTTCGTCACCTGCTTCGACGGGCGCCCAGGGATCGGCGAGGTTGCCCTTTCTGTCCTTCGCGGCGATACGGGTCGTCTTCGAACCGGCCCTTCGCGCCACGATCCGTCCGTTCGAGCGCTCGAGCCGGACGCGGCGGCAGACCTCGACGAACAAGGGATGGAGCTTCGCCAGCGACAATTGGGCCGAGCCGTCCCAAGGTTCGGTCCAGACCAGCGGGACTGCCGCTTCGGTCCCGATCCCCATGGTCTGCGCAGTGTCGTGCAATCGGTTTGCGCCAGCGACCAGAGTACGAAGATTCCGCATCAGCACGGCGCCGGGGCGCGCGTCGCCTGCATGGACCGACAGGAAAGGCCGGCTGCCGTAGCCATCCTTCATACGGGCGACGCCGTAGTTCCTGACGCCCATTATTCCTTCCTGCGTCTGCAGGGAAACGAGGGCGAAGAGCCAGTCGTCGGGCTCGGCCGCAGCCATGCGATTGGCCTTGAGATCGTGGTTCCTCGAGGTCACCAGCATGTCGAGGGCGTCGGGCGTCTCGACGGAGGTCCTGAATTCGGCGAGGGAACCGTTGGGCACGGGCGCCTGGAGGAGCGCCGGGCGATCCGGCGGGGTAATCAAGGCCCAAGGTTCGTCTTCGGACCCGGAGGTCAGCGCGCGCAGTGCCTCGGCCCAGGCGGCCGGCTCATCGCCGGGTGGCCGAGTCAGACCCGACGCCTCCAGCCCCATGGCCGCGACCTGGGTGAGAAAGGCCATCCAGGCCGGTGCCTGATGGGCGCGCAGTGCCGGAAACGTCTCCACCGCGTCGGCGGCGAGTGCGGCATAGACCTCGGGCAGTGAGAGGCGCCGCCGATCGCCGTCGGTCAATTCCACCCGGAGCAGTTGCTCCGTCAACGTGTTGTGCAGGATCTCGGACAAGGGCACTCCAGATCGGATTCGTGATCATTCGATGGGGATCATGCCTCACGCATTGCGGCCATTGAGACCTCTCGGCTCCACCTCTTGTCAGCTCTCCCCCCGGTTCCGGACGAGGCCAAGGCGCGAGTAACGATAGTGCGCGCCGTCCCAGTCGAACGCGAGCGTATCCGCGTCGTCAGCGAGCAGTTTTGCCGGTGTTTCCGGGTCGTCCTGTCCGTCCGGAACCATCCAGCCGGGGATGCGCATCTGCGTGAGGCGCTCGCCGAAGGGGCTCGTCCAGGGTCCGGGGAGAGGGGCGATGCGGTCCTCGAGCCCAAGACGAGTGCGCAGCCGCTCCCCTTGCTCCGCCCAGTTCTGGTCGTCCCAGGGACGGGACCAGTCGAGCTTGGCGATTTCTGCCGCGCCGCGTTTTGCACCGCTTCGGCCTTCGTAATCTCTCCAGTGCTGCGGCCAGTCGCCGTCGAGCGTGTCGGCCAGTGCGGCCAGAACGTCGCAGCGGGTTGCATCCTCCACCAGGACACGGTTGTCGTGCGGCAGCGAGAGGCGGACCTTCGTCTCCAACGCCCGCCAAGTCGCCTCGACCGAAAGCAGGTTCTCGTAGACGACCCCGAGCCCGTGGCGGGGGCGTCCGGCGCGCCGCTCGAGGAAAGGCGCAAGATCGCGTTCCGCCGGTGTCGCGACGATCGCGCGCGCTGTTTCGAACCCCGTCGGACGCACCGTCTCCGGGTGGCGGTGCAGGCGTCCGAAGCGTTGCAGCAACACGTCGGCCGGTGCGAGGTCGGTCAGCAGCAGGTCGGCGTCGATGTCGAGACTCTGCTCCAGGGTCTGGGTGCCGACCAGTACGACGCCACTACCGTGCGGAGCGTCCCGGCCGAAAACGCGGTCGACGGCATGGTCGAGGAGACGGCGATCCGGCGCCGCGAAGCGACCGTGATGCGGCGCGACGACGTGCCTTGGCCTCGTCCGGCCCGCGATGCGGAAGAGTGCGGGGTGGTCCGGCCCGAGCCGTGCTTCCAGGGCGCGCTGAACGGCGACAGCGCCGTCCACGGTGTTGCGGACGACCAGTACGCGGGCACCCCGTTCGGCGGCTTCCGCGGCCGTAGCGGCTGTCGCCTCCGGGTCGGCCAACGTCGGTTCGAGGCTGACCTCGACGCACTTCTCCCGGCCCGAGCCCTGCAGGCTGCGCATTCGTGTGGCGTCGGTGAGCGCCGGATAGGGTGCGCACGCCGGGGCCGGCCCCTTGGGCGTGGCGCGAGTCTCACCGGGACGCAGCCGCGGGGGGTGTCGGTCCAGCAGGTGCGCGCGGGCATCCGATCCCAGAGTCGCCGAGAGCAACAGGGCGTGGCCGCCCGCCTGCGCGTGGCGGCGCAGCACGCCCGTCAACAACTGGGTCATGTAGGCATCGGAGGCGTGCACCTCGTCAACGACGAGCAGTGCGCGCAGCAACGCCGCGCCGCGCAGATGCGCATGGCGGGTCGTGAGCCCGGTGAGCAGCGCCTGATCGACCGTACCGACCGCGGCGGCTGCGGCCAGATAGCGCTTGGCGTGCTCGGCTGCCCAACGGCGGTGGGCGGCGCTCTCGTCGTCGCTGTCGGGCCAGAGCGTCTCGAAGCGGGCAAGCGCGTCGCGTTGGCCGGTCTCGCCGTCGGCACTGATGTAGCCCGGTACGGCCAGCACGACGTTCGGGCGGAGTCGTGCATCGGGGAACAGGCGCTCGAAAAAGCGCCGGACCCGCCCCTCCAGCGAGACGGCCGCGACCCGCGTCGGCAGCACGAAGGCAAGGGAATCGACCTCGCCCGTCTCGAACAGGGTCTTGAATCGCCAGAGCGCCGCCTCGGTCTTGCCGGAGCCGGTCTCTGCTTCCGCGACGACCAACTGGCCGAGTGACCGA
Source organism: Gammaproteobacteria bacterium (assembly GCA_965214795.1). Taxonomy (GTDB): domain Bacteria; phylum Pseudomonadota; class Gammaproteobacteria; order HK1; family HK1; genus JAJDXW01. Next base: position 2,090,833 of record OZ243976.1, read on the forward strand.
TCCGCCATCCCGGTCTGGAGGGCACTTGGGGCGAACGGCGTGCCGGCGGCCGTCCGGAACACGTCACCGAAATCGGGTGCGCGGCGACGCAGGTCCGCGCGGGCGTCTTCGACATCGATCCGCATTTGCCGTAGAACCTCGGCAGCCCGGCCACGGGCGAAGTCCGCGCGCTCGCCTGCGCCGTGATCGGCATAGGGGAAGAAGCCGGGAGCGTCGTTCGAGGCGATCCAGTCCGCGAGGCTGACGAAGCCGGCGAAGGCGTGGATGAAGGCGGGCTCGTCCGGCAGGGCCTCTGCGTTCGTCCAGGCGTCGGGGAACCAGGTCCGAGCCCGCTCTGCGAGCATGTGCACGGCCTCCATGGGGTTGTAGCCGTTTGCCGGCTCCCACAGCGACCGTGGACCGCGTTGATGCAGCTCTTTCTCGCGGATCGGGTCGCCGTGGTGCGAGATGGCGGCGAGCCAGAGGTCCGTAGCTGCCGAGCCCCATGCGACGATCTCTTCGACAGGGAAGACGGACCGGAACGATGATTGGCGGAACAGACCGCCGACGACGCGGGTGTGGCCGCGCTCGTGCAGTTCGATAAGGCGTTGGCGCAGCAGCGTCCGCGCTTCCTGCTCGGGCAGTGCCTTCGACTGGAAGCCGATGCTGGTCTTGCCGATGTCGTGCAGGAACGCGAAGACTGCCAGACGGCTGCGGACGGTCGCGTCCAGCGGCGTCCGGGTCAACGTCCGGAGGCGTGCGGCGACCGTCGGCAGCGCGAGCAACGCCTCGAACGTGGCCGCCACGTCCATCGAGTGCTCGGCGAGTCCCAATCGTGTGGTCGCACCGTCTTCGTCCCGTCGCAACTTGCCCCAGGCGGTGTGGTGCACGGTTGTTGCATTCCTCCGAAGATAGCCGTGGTCACCCGAGCGGACGGACCCGTCGTCGGTGATCTTCAGGGCTCGTTTTTCGTAGTCAAGGCGCCACTTTTCGTGGCGGCCGTACCGTCATTCGGTCCGGGTCCGGTCGGTCGGCTCTCCGAGTAGCTGCCGCGCCACGTCGGGCATGGCGGCCGCCCAATCGTCACCGCCGGTCACCGCGTCCGTGCTACGGTTACCGCCATGGACGCATCGACCTTCACCATCATCGGCACCGTACTCGCGGTCGGCATCGCACTGGCCGGACTGATCATGCGTTCGACCGCGCGGGTAGACGCGGACCGGCGTGCGGCCGATGCCCGGTTCGACCGCGCGATGTCGGAATGGCGGGCCTCCATGGATGCCTTCCACACGGAGATGCAGCGCCTCGCCGAACCGCAGTCGCATGTCGAAGGGCGGATATCGGAGCGCGACCGCGCCGCAGCCGACTGACTCATCGACTGCGGTTCCGAACGCGTGTCGGCGGCCGGCGGAAGTCCCTCGCCCGGCCCGCGCGGTCGGCCTCGAACGGTCCATCCCCGCGTGGGCGGGGAAGCCCATTCGAGAGCCATCTGCGCCAAGTGGCTCGCGGGTCCATCCCCGCGTGGGGGGAACCAGGTCCGTGCCCGCTCTCCGAGCATGCACACGGCCTCCATGGGGTTGTAGCCGTTTACCGGCTCCCACAGCGACCGTGGACCGCTTCGATGCAGCTCTTTCTCGCGGATCGGATCGCCGTGGTGCGAGATGGCGGCGAGCCAGCGGCGATCTTCTCCCGGGCGGCGGTGGGGTTCTCGAGGTACTCGCGCCCGAGGCTCGGCCCCGCGACCTCGATCTCCCTCGCCCCGGCCTACGACGACACCTGGTAGCGGGCGACGAAGTCCTCGTCGATGGTGAGCCCGAGCCCGGGTCGGTCCGGGATTTCGAGGTGGCCGTCCACCACCGTGAAGTTCTCGTGGGCCAGCTCGTGGAGCATCGGGTTGGCCCCGAGCGAATACTCGAGGATGAACCCCGTCGAGGCGGCCGCGGCAACCTGGAGCCCGGCCGAGAACGTGCACGCCCCGCCCCACAGGTGGGGCGCGAAGCGGATCTGGTACGCGGAGGCGAGCGCCTCGATGCGCATCGCCTCCGTGATCCCGCCCGCGATCGAGAGGTCCGGTTGAAATACGTCGGCTGCCCGGAGCTCGACGAGGTCGCGAAAGTCGAAACGGGTGAACTCGCTCTCGCCGGTCGCGATCGGGATGTCGGTGCTCGCGCGCACCTCCGCAAGACCGCGTTTGTCGTCGGCGGTGACCGGCTCCTCGAACCAGCCGATGTTGCACTCCGCGACCTCCCGGCAGAACCGCTTGGCCTCGGCGACGTTCCAGGTGCCGTGCGCGTCGCACATGATCGTGACGTCCGGGTCGAGGCCTGCGCGGGCCGCCCGCACGCGGCGCACCGAGTCCGCGACCTCCCCGTCCCCGGTGCCGACCCGCATCTTGACCGCCTTGAAGTTGCCGCGATCGATGAAGCCCCGGAGCTCTTGGGCGATCCGGTCCGCGGGCGCCCACCCGCCCGAAGCGTAGGCCGGCATTCGTTCCTGCCGGCGGCCCCCGAGCAGCCGCCATACCGGCACCCCGAGCGACTTGCCGTGAATGTCCCAGAGGGCCATGTCGATGCCGCCGATCCCGGACATCGTGATGCCGCGCCGCCCGAGAGCGGGAAACACGCGCCCGCGGCGGATCGCGTAGTGGGCGCGGCTGCCGTTGTACATGATGTCCCACAGCCGCGAGGTGTCGCGCGCGTCCTCGCCGACGACGAGCGGTCCGAGCTCGTGCTCGACGAGGGCGGCGAGCGCGCGCTGGTTGCCGGCGCTCCCGACCGCGGCCTTCGCCTCGCCGTAGCCGACGAGACCGCCCTCGGTCTCGACCCGCACGAGGGTGCTGTCGAAGGCGTCGACCCGGCCGAAGTCGCTGCGGTGCCGGCGCTCCTCGGGGATGGGGACGTGGAGCCACGTCGCGGTAACCGACTTGATCTTCATGTCCTGACCCCGAAAAAATCACCGACTTCCCGCTGCGGCCGCCAATCCGCTCGCGGTAGCGGGCCGTACTCCCGCAAGCCGTTTCGACCGCGCGCATGCGCCAGTGTCGAGCTGGTGTCGACTACGCCTCGGCAGCGCGCACGCGCTCTTTCGGTCCGTGTGGCCCGTTCCTCCATGAGATCGTGGGGCATCTTGGCTCCCTCGCGACGAAAGTCGGTGAGATACCGCCGTCAGCCGAGCACGGAGCGTGCCGCCTCCGCGAGGATGTCCACCATCCGGTCGAGTTGGGCCTCGGAGGTCGTGATGGGGGGCGCGAGGTAGTACACGTCGCCCCGCACCCGGGAGAACATCCCCCGCTCCATGGTCGCCTGATTGATGCGGGGGCCGACCTTGTCCGCCGCGTCGAATTCCTCCTTGGTGGCCCGGTCCCGGACGAACTCGACCGCACACATGAGGCCCAGGCCGCGGACGTCCCCGACGTGGGGATGGTCGGCGAGCGCGTCCTTGAGGTGGACCAGGAGCCGCCGGCCCTTGTGCGCGGCCATCTCCGGGTAGCCGTCCCGCTCGATGATATCGATCATCGCGACCCCGATGGCGCATCCGACGGGGTGGGCGCTGTAGGTGTAGGCGTGCATCCAGGGGGTGTCCGCGGCGTCCATGACGTCCGCGATCTCGTCGCTGATGCCGATGCCGCCGAGCGGGAAGTAGCCCGAGGTGATGGCCTTCGCGAACTGGATCATGTCCGGCTTCACGCCCCAGTGCTCGAGGCCGAACATCCGTCCGGTGCGCCCGAAGCCGGTGATGACCTCGTCGGAGACGAGGAGGACGTCATACTGGTCGCAGATCTCGCGGATGCGGGGGAAGTAGTCGTCCTGGGGCACGATCACGCCCCCCGCTCCCTGGACCGGTTCCGCGATGAACATGGCCACCGTGTCCGGGCCTTCCCGGAGGATCGCCTGCTCGAGCTCGTTCGCGGCCGCGATGCCCTGACTCTCGCCGGCCGGCGCCGCGTAGCGGTAGGGGTAGGGGGAGGGGATGTGCACGAATCCCGGCACCCGGGGCTCGAACATCGGCCAGTACGCAGTGATCCCGGTCGCGGACATCGCGGCGAGGGTCACTCCGTGATACCCCCACTGGCGGGAGATGACCTTGGTCTTGTCCGGCTTGCCCCGGAGCTTCCAATAGTAGCGGGCCATCTTGAAGTTGCTGTCGCTCGACTCCCCGCCGCCCGACGTGAAGTAGAAGCGGTTGACGTCCGGGTAGGTGATGGCGGCGAGCCGCTCGGCAAGCTCGATCGCGCGCGGGTTGGTGCTCCCCGCGTAGCCCGACGCGTAGGGCAGCTCCGCCATCTGGGCCGCCGCCGCGTCGACCAGCTCCCGGCAGCCGTGGCCGGCGGTGTTGTTCCACAGGCCCGAGAGGCCGTCGATGTAACGGTCGCCGTTCGCGTCGATGAGCTCCGCTCCCTCGCCGCGAACCCAGACCTTGCCGCCGACGTGGGCGGCGGGGCTGTGCAACGGGTGGATGAGGTGTTCCTGGTCGCGGAGGATGAAAGCTGCGTTTGCGTCGTTGGCCATGTCGGATCCTCCTCATGGGATCGGCGCGCCCCGGCCAGGGGCAGTGCGGGCCGGACGCCGCGGCCGCTGCGTGGCGACGCGCGGGGGCCGGGTGCGCATTATGAACCACCGGAAGTCGGGGGTGGGCGGGCTGCGGCCACGGTTCGGCAGGGGCGGCGGGGGGCGCTGGCTGTCCGAGCCGGGGGTCGGGGCGGCCGGCGAGGCAACGCGGGAGGCGGCAGGGGACGGAGCGGGCTGGCGGCTCGCGAGGCACCGTCCGGAACAGCCATTCTCATTTGCCGTGAAAATAGACTCGGAAGGGCCGTCTTCGCGACGCCGGACCTTTTCATGCGACGGGGTGGCCTGCCCGTCCATGCGTGTTTTGCTTGTCGGGCTCCGCGACAGGATCGGCACGACCGTCGAGTCGATCCGCCCCGGGTCGAGTCGCAAGGAGAAGACGGCTTGCGGCTCAGGGTGAAGTCAGGCGCCAAAGCGAGAACTGTTGCGTCGGGAACGGGCGATTTGCGATCGGTCCACCGAACCAATAGCCTTCGTCCCCTGTCCGACCATGGCAGCCGAGGAGCCTACATTGGCGAACGAACAGCACGGGGCGGTACGCGATCTCAAGAACCTGAAGATGGAGAGCGACCGTCTGTACCTGGAGGAAGTCATCACCGACCTCGCGGCCGGCACCATTCGACGGATGACGCCGATCAAGGCCGACGGGGCGCCGGACCGGACCCGCGCAACCCTGTACATGGGCCAGGCCCAGGTCCTCTCCGCGATGGGGCCGTTGCCCATCCAGTTCGAGCTCGAGGCGGGTAGCTTGAAGGAAGCGATCGAGATGTTCGGACCGGAGGCGGAGAAGGCCGTGCGCCGGATGGTCGACGAGCTGCGCGAGCTCCAGCGCGAACAGGCTTCGCAGATCGTGGTGCCCGCATCCGGCGCGATGCCGGGGGGCGGCGGCCCGATGCCGGGTGGGGGACCCGTGCGGGGCGGGCGGATCCAGCTCACCTGACCGTCCCGGTCGCCCCCGGTCCCGGCCGCTCCCGGTTCCTGCCGCTTCGCCCGCGCGCCGGTCGCCCACCGACCTCGTCTCTGCCGCCCGCGCGGCGCCTGCCGGCGGGTCTGGCGCAGGGTGGTCCCGGTGGCGGCGTCCGTCGTCACCCCGGAGCCGGCCGCGGCGCACCCCGCCCGCCGGTCGAGGCGGCGTCCGGCCCAGTCAGTCCGGTCAGTCCGGTCAGTCCGGTCAGTCCGGTCAGTCCGGTCAGTCCGGTCAGTCTGCGGGGTCCAGGCGCCCTGAGCGCGAGAACAGCAGCGTGCCGCCCGTGCTGCCCGGAAGCACCACGGCAAAGCGGCCGGGGTCGGCGCCCGAGGAGCGCGGCAGCGAGTCGTGGACCACCACCCCGGGGGTTCCTTCGGCCAGCGCGCGCGCCCGGTCCGGATCGCTCGTCGCGAGGCCGTATCCGGCGATGAACGGAAGGGTCGGCACCTCCGCCGCCGGCAGCCTCTTCCGGAATGCCTCGGGGGTGAAGAGCGACACCCGGCCCCGCGACAGCCTGATCGCCGCCGCGCCGGTCTCGACCCGGCCGGCGGGCAGGTCGAGGTAGGCCGAATAGCGGGCCGCCGCCTCGTCGAGGTCCCCCACCACGATCCACACCTCGGCCAGGTCTTCGGCCGTGTTGGGGTGCCCGAGATAGCGCGTCTGCCACAGGTCCTCGGGCGTGTGGTGGGTCAGGAACTGGACCCTCCCCTCGGCCATCGCGCCGAGCTCGGCTCGGCCGACCGTGAAGCGCAGCGTCGCGGTCTCGCCGCTCTCGGTCTCTACCTCGCGCCGCAGCGCAACGACCGGCCGCTGGGGAAATCCGAGGGCTTCGAGACGGGCCTGCTCCGCCTTGGTGTCCGACGACCCGAAGGCGAGAAGGTGGACCCCCACGTAGCGATCGATGCCGGCTTGGAGCTCGCGCCCGATGGAAGTGGATGCGAGCGGGGCGAGGATCTCGAGGTAGCCCGAGCGCAGCATGACGCACCGGTTCGCGGACCCGACGGGGGTCACCGGCGCGCCGGGTCGAGGCGAGGCGTGCTGCTCGCTCCAGGGAGTGAGGAGGAAGCCGAGCGATTCGAGGGGCCCGGACGCCGCCTCGAGATCCGGCACCCAGTGGGCGACGTGGTCGAGGAGCTTCTCGCCTTCGAAGGGAACCTGATTCGAGGCCATACGCGGCTCGCGGGCGGCGGAGGTTGCGTGAGCTTGCCCGAGCCGCCGCAGAATGTCGAACCGGAACCGTCGGCCCGGAACCGTCGGCCCGGCCGTTGGCCGCCTCCCGCGGTCGTGGGCGTCGCGGGGGCTCGGACCGGACCCGGGCCGGCCCGCCCGAGGCCGTTTCACGCCGGCCTTGCCGAAGGTCGGACGCAGGATGCAGGAAGCAGGTCGGATTCGCGAAGCGCAATCCGACATTTACGACGGTCCGGCGACGGGCGTGTCGGATCGCGCTTCGCGAATCCGACACCAGGGGCATCACGGGGGGCATCACGAGGAGGTATCACGGGGGGCATCACGGGACTCACGCCTTCGCCGCCGGCACGTCAAAGGCACACGATTCATGGGGCCGAACGGCCCTGTCTCGTTCCATATCCATCCGCGGAGCTTCGAGGTCCATCCGGGACATCCGGGACCGCAGGGTGAAACGGCCCTGCCGGCCCGGCCCCGGACCATTCCAGCAGTTCTCATTTTGGCGCCTGACTTCACCCCGTGCCGCAAGCCGTCTGCTCCTTGCGACTCGATCCGGGGCAGATCGACGGTCGTGCCGGTCCTGCCGCGGGACCCGACGAGCAAAATGAGAACTGCTGCATTCGCCTCCCCTTGCCATGCGGCGGCCCATGCGCCTATAAATCGGCCCGACGGTTCCGCGTGTCGCCGCGCCCCGTGCCCCGCGCCTCCGGCCCCGCCGCCGCTCCGCGTCCGGGCCGGCGCCGCGCGCGAGGGGACGACGCGCCCGGCGGTCCTCGAAATCGCGGGCCGCGCCCCGGACGGGGTGCCGCGGCCCCGGCAACCGGTCGAGCACCATCGCAGCACCACGGGAGCACCACATGGCCGACATCCAGGACCCCATCGGGTTCGAGCTCTTCAAGAACTCGCTCTTCTCGATCGCCGACGAGATGGCCCTCACCATCTGCCGGACCACCTACTCCGGTGTGCTGCGCGACAACATGGACTTCTCGACGGCCTTCGCGGACGCGGACGGCAAGCTGGTCGCGCAGGGGCTCACGCTCCCGGGACATCTCGGCTCCATCCCGACCGCCCTCGACGTGGTGGTCGAGCGCTTCGGGGACGATACCCATCCGGGGGACGTATTCATCCTGAACGACCCGTTCGACGGCGGGATGCACCTCCCCGACATCTTCATCTTCCAGCCGATCTTCGCCCGCGGCGAACGCATCGCCTACGCGGCGACCATCTGTCACCATGCCGACGTGGGGGGCCGGGTCCCGGGTTCGAACGCCTCCGATTCCACCGAGATCTACCAGGAGGGGCTGCGCATCCCGCCCCTCAAGCTCTACGACCGCGGCCGGTCGAACGATGCGATCTGGGCCTTCGTGGAGCGCAACGTGCGGATCCCGATCCAGGTCTTCGGGGACCTTCGCGCCCAGCTCGCGGCCTGCAAGATCGCCGAGCGCCAGTTCCTCGAGCTGGTCGATGCCTACGGGCTCGAGACGAGCCGGACGTACATGCAGGAGGTCATCAACTACGCCGAGCGCCTGACGCGCGCGGCGGTGGCCGATCTGCCGGACGGCGAGTTCACTTTCGAGGACTGGATCGACGACGACGGCATCGAGCTCGACCGCCCGATCCGGCTCTTCTGCCGCATCGAGAAGAAGGGCGACCGGATGCTGGTGGACTGGACGGGCACCTCGGACCAGGTGCGCGGCGCGATCAACAACACCCTCTCCTTCACCAAGGCGGCGAGCTACACTGCGATCCGGTCCGTCCTCCCCCAGGGCATCCCGAACAACGAGGGCGTCTTCCGGGTCATCGAGGTCACCGCGCCGAGCGCGACGATCGCGAACGGAGTGCTTCCGGCGGCCTGCGCGGCGCGCGGGCTCACCGGGTTCCGCATGGTGGACTGCGCGTTCGGAGCGCTCGCGATGATGCTGCCGGACCGGGTGTGCGCCGCCTCCGACGGGGGCAACACCTGCATCACCATCGGCGGCTACGACGCGGCGCGCCGGCCCTTCATCTGCGTCGACTTCACCGCCGGCACGTGGGGTGGCCGGCCGTGGGCGGACGGGCTCCAGGGCAACTCCAACATGTTCGCCAACATGGCGTCGCAGTCGGCGGAGGTGATGGAGGCGGAGCAGCCGGTGGAGATCCTCGCCTACGAGTTCGTGCAGGACCGCGCCGGGCCCGGCAAGTTCCGGGGCGGGGCGCCGTACCGTCGCGACATCCGGCTCGACGAAGCGGAGGCGGTGCTGCAGATCCGTTCGGACCGGAAGAAGATCCGCCCCTACGGGCTGTACGGCGGGCGGCCCGGTCGTCCGTCCGCGAACGTGCTCAACCCGCATCGCAACGCCCATCCGCTCGAATCCAAGGTCACCACCACCATGTTCCGCGGCGACGTGATCCGGCACGAGTGGGCCGGTGGAGGCGGGTGGGGCGATCCCCTGGAGCGGGACGCGGCGCGGGTGCTGCGCGACGTGCGCAACGAGTACGTGTCGGCGGGGTCGGCCCGCGACGACTACGGGGTGGTCGTCGATACCGCGACGTGGACGGTCGACGCGCCCGCAACGGACGCCCTTCGCGCGAGCTTGCGCGCGGGCCGGGCGGCCCCGCCCCCGACGGTCGCGTGGACCGACGAAGCACCGGCCGAGGCGGCTGACTAGCCGCTCGCGGCGGCCGACCAGCCGCCGGCTTCCGCCGGCGCAAGCTCGCATCGCCACCGGGAACCAGCCCAAGGTCAAGGAGAAGTTCCACCATGGATCGTTATCGCGTCGGCGTCGACATCGGCGGAACGTTCACCGACATCGTGTTCCTCGATTCCGGGGGGCGAGTCCACACCCGCAAGGTGTCCTCGAGCGTGGAGGACTACGCGCAGGCGATCGCGAGCGGTCTCGAGCGGATGTTCGACGAGACCCGCCTCGCCGGATCGGACGTGGCCGAGGTCCGCCACGGCACCACGGTGGCGTCCAACGCGATCCTCGAGAACAAGGGGGCGCGCACCGGGCTCATCACGACGCGCGGCTTCCGGGACGTGCTCGAGCTCCGGAACCTTCGCATGCCGCGCCTCTACGACCTCGGGTGGGAAAAGCCGGCGGAGCTCGTCGAGCGCTATCTCCGGGTCGAGGTGGAGGAGCGGGTCAACGCGCGCGGCGAGATCGTCCTCCCGCTCGCGCGCGAAGCGGCCGCGGCGGCGGTGGACCGTCTCGTCGCCCTGAATGTCGAGGCGATCGCGGTCTGCCTCCTCAACTCCTTCGAGAACCCCGCCCACGAGCTGCTGCTGAAGGAGGTGATCGCGGAGCGCGCACCCGATCTCGTGTCCTGCATCAGCTACGAGGTGTTGCCCGAGGTCAAGGAGTACGAGCGGACCTCGACCACCGTGGTCAACGCCTATGTCATGCCGACGGTGGCCCGCTACCTCGAATCGCTCCGCCGGGAGCTTGCCGCCGCGTCGGTCGACGCGCCGGTGATGCTCATGCAGTCGAACGGCGGGCTTACCACCGTCGCGGACGCCATCCGCCTGCCGTGCAACATCATCGAGTCGGGCCCCGCCGGCGGGGTGGTCGGGGCCCAGGCCCTCGCGCGCAAGGTGGGGTTGCCGGACGTCATCACGCTCGACATGGGCGGGACCACCGCCAAGGCGTCGCTCGTCGAGGGCGGGGAGTTCACCCGGTCGCTCGAATACAGCGTCGGCGGCGGCATCATGCAAGGGTCGCGGCTCCTCACCGGCTCGGGCTACCTCATCAAGGTGCCGGCCATCGACCTCGCCGAGGTGGGTGCGGGCGGCGGGTCCATCGTGCGGATCGACGCGGGCGGCTCCATGCAGTGCGGTCCGGAGAGCGCGGGGGCGGTGCCGGGGCCGGTCTGCTACGACCAGGGCGGCGAGGAGCCGACGATCACCGACGCGAACGTGATCCTCGGCTACATCAACCCGAAGCACCTGGTGGGGGGCGAGCTCCCCCTCGACGCCGACCGTGGTCGCGAGGTCTTCGAGGCGCGGATCGCGCGCCCGCTCGGCCTCGACCTCGCCCACGCCGCCTACGGTGCCCACCAGATCGCGGCCTCGAACATGATCCGGGCCATCCGGTCGGTCTCGAGCGAACGCGGGCGCGATCCGCGGCGTTACGCGATGTTCGCCTTTGGCGGCAACGGGCCGCTCTTCGCGGCCACGATGGCCGGGGCCCTCCACATGAAGCGCATCCTCGTGCCGCCCGCGCCGGGGCTCTTCTCCGCCTTCGGCCTGCTCTACGCCGACGTGGAGCACCACTACTCGCGGACGTTCCGGCGGGTGCTCGCGGAGGCGGATCCGGCCGAGATCGACCGCGCGTGGCGCGCGCTCGAGGACGAGGGGCGGGCCCAGCTCGAGTGCGAGGGATTCGATCCTGAGCGGATGCGGTTCCGGCGCACTGCGAACCTGCACTACAAGGGTCAGATCTACGAGCTCGACGTGGCGGCGCCGCCGCCGCCGGCGGGCGGAGCGCTCGACCGGGAGTGGCTCGCGCGGCTCGCCGAGGCGTTCGGCGAGGAGCACGAGCGCACCTACGGGCACCGGGCGGGGCCGGAGGAGCCGGTCGAGCTGGTGAACATGGCGCTGGTGGCGGAGGGTCTCCCGGACGCGCCGGTGGTGCCTGACTCGCTGCACCTCGACCGGTCCGAGGAGGGGTCGGGAGGCGGCGGCTCGCGGGCCGCCTACTTCGGCCCCGACGCGGGTTGGGCGGAGACCCCCGTCGTGCGGCGCTCCGACCTCGCGGGGGGCGCGGCGGGCCCGCTCATCGTCGAGGAGTACGACGCGACCTGCCTCGTGCCGGCGGGTGCGCGCGCCTCCCTCGACGACTACGGCAGCATCGTCGTCGACCTCTGATCCCCGGTCCGCGCCGGCCGTCGGGGGCGGAGATCCGCGCGACTTCCGGCGCCTTGTCGAGGCCGCCTATACCAATTCCACGGCTGGCCTCGTCGATGGACCCGGATCTCGCCGGGTGAGGCAAGTTTCATTGCAACGGCTCTCCGCCAGCCTGCTTCCGCCGTGCCGCGCGGCTACCGGGTGTGCCCGAAACCTCGCCGTGACCCGTGACGATCTCGGCGTATCGTTCGTGCCGCTGCTCCCGGATGGTGAGGCCCTTGCCCTCGTCGAACGGCCGCGAATCTTCCCCGGCCGCCGCAGCCGGTCCGCTGCGCTTCTTCGGCATCGGAACGGGCGAAATGAACCCGGCCGAACGGGGGCTCTCGATGATCTCCCGGGTTGGTTGGCCCTCCCCGTCGAGCTCCCAATGGCGGGTCGGGTACGGGTATGGAGAGTTGAGAATCGGGTTCTCGAGGAATCGGTTGTCCATGTCCGGCCATCCCCCGGGTGGCTCCCCCCGGGCGCAGGGCCGGGCGTCTACCCGCTCGAGGCGAGAGCCGACCAAGGAGCGGGGGTATCGCGTTCGGGGTTCCTCGGGGACGCCGGAGGATCGGTTGGGCCACGATCGAGGCGCTGTCCTACAACGATCGGGAGGATCCGCCGATGCGTTCGGACTTCGCGCCCCCGACAATTGCGCCAGCCAGCCATCGACCGTCCCTCGATCGGCACGTATGGACCCCTCCCTCGCGCACACCTCGCATTGGATTCCCGCGTTCGCGGGAATGACGGCGTTCGTGGGAATATCGGCTTCCCGGGCCCTCGGGCACGCGCGCCTCGCACCCGCGATTCCGCTTGGGCACGCCGCCGCTCCCGTGCTACGGTCACGCGCGGGGGCCTCGCCGATCCCCGCCCCGCCATGGTCGAAGGAGCACCACGATGGCCGAACTCCTCCCCGTCGCCCGCCCCGACTTCTACGATCTCGACGAGCACGACCTGCCCTCCGAGGGCCCGTCCGTGCCTGAGGGCGACTACCAACTCAACGCTCGGTTCCACTCCATCTGTGCCCTGCGGCATCGCTACCAGCGCCGCGCCGACGTGTACGTGTCCGGCGACCTCTTCATCCATTACCCCACCATGGACGACGACGGTCGGGCGGTCTGGAAATCCGTCGCCCCGGACGTGTTCGTCGTCTTCGGCGCCGCGAAGCGCGTGCGTCACTCCTACGTGCTTTGGCAGGAGCCCAAGGCACCGGACTTCGTTCTGGAGATCCTGTCCCCGTCCACGCATCGGCGCGACCGCGAGGAGAAGCCGGAGATCTACGCGGCGATGGGGGTGCGCGAGTACTTCCTGTACGACCCCGAGGGCGAGTATCCGAGTTCACGGGTGCAGGGCTTCGAGCTGCGCGGGGGGGCCTATCGGGCGCTGCCGGCTACGCTGCTGGGGAACGGGCACCATGGGGTGCTGAGCGGGGCGTTGGATCTCGGCATGTACCACGATCCGGGTGGCGGGTGGGAGGAGCCGTTGCGCTGGCACGATCCGGCGGTGGGGAGGTCCCTCCCGACCTGGAAGGAAGAAGCCGCCGCTCGTCAAGCGCTGGAGGCCGAGGCCGCCGAGCTCCGGGCTCTCGTCCGCAGGCTGGGAGGCAGTCCGCCCTGACCGGGCGCTCTCTCGCCGTTCCGGTTGGCTGCCGGGGAGCCGGACTCAAGGATTGACATCGCGCCCGGCTGGCCCCGGAATCTCCGCCGAATCCCGCCGGCGGGAACGAGCCGACTCCCCGGGGAGCGAGCCGGAAGCTGCCCCCGTGGCTCTTTCGGGAGGTTTCATGGCCCCCGCAGGGCCCGGGGAGTCTACCCGCTCAAGGGGAGCGCCGGCCGCGCCGCGCCTCGTGGTGGACCATCCAGCTCGTCGCCGCGACGACGACCGCTCCGCCCAGCACCACGTGGTTGGCGGGGACTTCGGCGAAGAACACGAACCCGAGGATCGCCGCCCACCCGAGCTGCACGAACTCGAAGGGCTGGAGGGCGGTGAAGTCGGCGTGCTCGATGGCCCGGGTCAACGAGTAGTGGGCGACCGCACCCACCGCCGCCATCAGCACGAACCAGCCGAGGTGCTCGAGAGTGGGGGTGCGCCAGAAGACGAGGGTGGGCACGAGGCCGAACCCGGCCATCCATACGTTGAGATGGAAGACGGCGGACAGGGTCGAGTCGGTGCGAACGATCACCTTGACCATCATCTTCGCCGCGCCCTGCAAGACCGTGGCGCCGAGCACGACGAGAGCCCCGAGCGAGATGGCTTCGAGGCCGGGCCGCATCACGATGAGCACCCCCACGATCCCGATCCCGATCGCCGTCCACCGCCGGAACCCGGGGCGTTCGCCGAAGAACAGCACCGCGCCGATCGCGACGAAGACGGGGGTCGCGAAGACGAGGGCGGCCGCGGTCGCGAGCGGGATCAGGGTGAGCGCGTACACCCAGGCGACCATGCCTCCGAGGTGGGTCAGGCCCCGCAGGGCGTTCATTCGAAGCTGCCGGGTGCGAAGCGCCTCCGGTTTCCGGAGGAAGAGCGGCAGCAGGATGATGAATCCGAAGAGGTTGCGGAAGAACATCGTCTCGACCGCCGGCAGGTCCTCCGCAACGTGGCGGAGCATCACATTCATCGACTGGAAACACGGCAGCGAAAGCATCAGCCATGCGATGCCGCGGAGGGTCCGGTGGCGCGATGGGAGCGAGGGCATATGGGATGGGCTCGGGGCCGACTGCCGGAGTTGCCGCACAGGGTCCGGGCGGGGTCGGCCCGCGTGGGCCGGCACCGCGCCTTCGCCGCCCGGAGCCTGTCTGTGGTCGGATGAGCCGCGGCGGCTGACCGCCCGGCGGTCTCCGGCCGCGGTCCCGGCCTCCGCAGCGGCGGCGGCGGCCGGCGGGGGCTTGCGCGGTGGCCGCGGCCGGCTCAGGTGGTGCGGGCGGGCCGGCGCCTTCCCGACCGGCGTAAAGCTGCGTGCAAGGCAAGGGTGTTGACAAGGGTGCCGGCCCGAAAAATCACCGACTTCCCGCTGCGGCCGCCCATCCGCTCGCGGTCGCGGGCCGTACTCCCGCAAGCCGCTTCGACAGCGCGCACGCGCTAGCGTCGACTACGCCTTCAGCCGCGCGCACGCGCTCTTTCGGTCCGTGCGGCGCGCTCCTCCATGAGATCGTGGGGCATCTTGGCCCCCTCGCGACGAAAGTCGGTGATGTTTTCGGGCTAGATCTGCCCGTGCCCCACATCCGCTCGCTGGGCTTCATGCGCGGCGTATCATGGAAGTCATTGTTTTCCGGCCCTTTGCTTTTTCCGTGAACGGCGTATCGAATGACAAGCCAGTCCCTGGCCGGTCCCGATGCGGTCGAGACCCGACGAGTCCGGTTTGGGCAGTCATCGGCAGATAGATTGCAAGCAATCGAGTTGACATGAACTATTCATGTTCAAAGTCCAGCGGGGAGATGTGGGGCACGGACAGGGCTAGATCGCATCCTCCGCCTTCAGCATCCGCAGTGACTCCCGGAGCGCTTCCGCCGTCTCGTCGATCTCCCGGTCCCCGTGGGTGGCGGAGAGGACTCCGCCCGGCCATCCCGTGATGTCGACCCCGTTCGCGAGCAACGCGAGCCGCAGCCGGTCGGCGAGTGCGGGCGGATTCGTCTTGAGCTCCTGGTAGCCGATCGCGTGCGGGTCGAAACGGTCCGGTCGGAGGGACCGCCCTTCGGGGTTCAGGAAGAGGTGGAAGCCGGAGAACGTGCCGTAGGCGGCCCACGGGACCTTCTCCTCGCTCAGGACTTCGTTCAGGCGGGCGCGAAGCCGCTCCCCGACGTCGTTGGCACGCGCGCAAGCGTCGGTGGAGCCGACGATGCGGAGCATCTCGGCGCCGGCTGCCGCCGACACCGGGTTCGCGTTGTAGGTCCCCTGGTGGTTGATCTTCTCGCGCCTGTCGACCGAGGCCGCCTCGAAGTCCAGGTGATCGAGCAGGTCCCTCCGGCCGGCCAGCGCCCCTCCCGGCAGGCCCCCGGCCAGAATTTTGGCGAACGTGGTGAGATCGGGGGTGATTCCGAACTCGCCCTGCGCGCCGCCCGGCGATACGCGGAAGCCGGTTACCACCTCGTCGAAGATGAGGAGCGCCTCGTTCTCCTCCGTCGCCTCCCGGAGCGCTTCGAGGAACGACGGCCGGAGGGGGACGAGACCGAACGACGCGCCGGTCGGCTCGAGGATGGCGCCCGCGATATCCGGATCGTCGGCCAGGGTCTCGCGCATCGCGGTCTCGTCGCCGGGATCGAGCAGGACTACGCTGCCCGCGACCTCGTCGAGGACGCCCGGCGTGGCCGTCCCGTCGAAGTGCGAGGTGTACCCCGCCGCCATGTGGTCGTGCCAGCCGTGGAAGTGGGTCCGGAAGCGCACCACCTTGCGCCGGCCGGTGGCCGCCCGCGCGATCCGGAGCGCGAGATGGGTGGCCTCCGTCCCCGACGACGTGAACCGGATGCGCTCCGCCGACGGCACCAGCGCCTGGACCGCCTGCGCCCAGCGCACCTCGCTCTCGTGGCTCGATCCGAAGTGCGTTCCGCGGCCCAGGGCCTCGACGATGACGCGGTCGATGTCCGGGTGGTGGTGGCCGAGCATCAGGGCACCGTGCCCGCCGAAGTAGTCGATGTACTCGTTGCCGTCGACATCCCACTTGCGCGGCCCCTCCGCCCGGTCGACATAGATGGTGTAGGGGTCGAGCCGGCGGCTGTCGTGGGTGATCCCGCTCGGGAACAGCTCCCGGGCTTCCTTCGCCAGCTCGGCGGAGCGGCGGGTCCGCTCACGGTAGGCGGCTTCGATGCGGGAGTTGCTGAGAGCTTCCATGGGCGGTTCTCCAGGGTCGGGTCCGGGCCGATCGGTGCCAGCTCGTCGGCCGCCGGGCCGGACCGGCGGATTGGCTCGCCGGCCGGCGGTTCAAGTGTCCGTCTTCGGGCGGTCGCCCCTGCGCCCCGCCCTCACGCCGGGCCCCGGTGCGGAGCCGCTCACCCCTCCGGGGGGTGGGCAGCATCGCCTTCGCGGGGCCGGTGAACGCGAGAGCGCCGAGACGGTGCGGTGGGGGGCCGCAAGAGCACGTGGCCGCTGTCGAGAAGCGGTTTGAGGGAGCATGGCCCCTCACCGCGCATGGAGCGGCGCTCGCAGCAGAGATTCCCGGGCTAGTGCCGATACCCGGGGTCCTCGCGGTCCAGGATGCGGCGAAGCGCCTTGAAATGCCGCTCCGCGAGGAGCGGCCGGTCTACCGCGAACTGCGCGCGCGCCTTCTCCCGAACGGTCTCCGGGATGGTGCGGAGCGCACCGCCCGTCGAGCGCGCGAGCACCTGGAACGTCGCGGCCCGCTCCAGGTAGTAGAGATCAGTGAACGCGGAGGCCATGTCGGGCCCGGTCACCAGCACCCCGTGGCTCGCCATCATCAACACGCTCCGGTTGCCCAGCTTGCGGGCGAGACGGTCACCCTCCTCGGTCGCGTGGGCGAGCCCGTCGTATTCGTCGTCGTAGGCCACCCGCCCGTCGAACATGAGCGCGTTCTGCTCGCACATCCGGAGCTCGGGATCCTCGAGCAGGGTAAGGGAGGTCGTATACGGCATGTGGGTGTGGAGGACGACCACCGCGCTCGGGGCGTTCACGTGGATGCGGCTGTGGATGCAGAACGCGGAGGTCTCCACTTGGTTGTCGCCCTCCAGCACGTTGCCGCCCTCGTCGCAGAGGACGAGCGACGAAGCGGTGACCTCCGACCAGTGCCAGCCGCAGGGGTTGACGAGGAAACGCTTGCCTCGGATCACCCCATCGTCGTCGGGAACGGCCACCGAGAAGTGATTGTCCACCCCTTCGCTGAGCCCGAGGCGGTGCGCCCAGCGGAGCGCGGCCGCGAGATCGACGCGGATCGACCCGATGCCAGGGCTCGCCGTGGGGACCGCGGGTCGGAGGTCGGAAACGGCCGCGCTCATCCGGATCCATCCTGTCGATGGGAACAAGACGGCAAGGATAGCATCGCGAAGCGCTCCGGAAGCCCCCGGGGGAGAGACGGGCCGACGCCGAGCCCGATTCCGGTCCCGGTTACTCACCCCGCGTCCTCGACTCCGCCCTGCGAAGCCCGGTGGACGAAATGTCCGCCCGGAAGTCGGCTTCCGGCACGCCGTCGCACAGGGCGCGCAGCGGCGCGGGCAGGGCCACCGACTCCAGGGTCTCGAATACGGTCGCGGTCCGTCGCCCGAACACGAGGAACCGGCATTGGCCGAGGAGGGAGAGCGCACCGGCAAGACCCTCCGGGCCGCCGTAGTAGCGCGGCTCCGCGACGCGGACGATCGTGTCCACTCCGAGCGCGAACGTCGCGCCGGGGAAGATCCGGGCCTTTTCCGGAAAGGTGGATGCGCGGGTGAGCCACACCACCTCTCGGCCGGCGAATCGGGCGAGCCTCCGGGCGGTGTCCGCCGGAGACAGGGGCGGCTTGTCCGGGTTCGCGATCGCAAGCTCGAACGCCGCCTCGGTGCCGGCGCCGGCGTTGGGGCCGGGGCCTGCTCGGGTGAGGGTGACGGCGGTCGCCAACATCCGCCGGTGCCCCTCGTGGACCGGGTTGAACGAGCCCGGCAGCAGGCACTCCGGCCTGGAGGGAGCGCCCGCCCCCGGCGGCGCACGGCCGATGCGGACCGCGTCGACCCCGCCGGACACGAGGGCGTCCCAAGCCTTCGACACCGCTCGATCGCCCCGGCCGAGCGCTTCCGCCGCCTCCGCGGGGGCAAGGGCGATCCGGCGCCGCTCGGCCATCAGGCACGGCGGCCCCGGTGGACGGCGTGAAGGCCGCCCGCGACGACGAGCGTGCTTCCCGCGAGGGGGCTTGCGCCGGACCGGACCGGCCGCCGAACACGGGGATGGTGGCCCCGCCGAGCTTCGGGTCGTTGCAGGGGTGGGGGAAGGTGATGGGGCCGCCGCCCGCCGCCCGCCCGAGCGCGGGGCTCGGGCGCGCCGCGGCGCGGGCTCAGCCCCGTGTCCCCGGCATCTCCGAGGTTCCCGACGCCTCGCCGTTCCCGCCCCGGAGGAGCGCGTCGGGATCGGGCACGCCGTAGTCGCGGCGCGCCCCGTCCGGGGTAACGTAGCCGTCCGCGAGGTCCTCGCGAAGCCGTGCGGGTTCCCGATCCCCGACCGGGCCGTAGCCCCCCGATCCCGGCACGTCGAAGACGACGAGGGAGCCGGCCGGGGCGTCGAACGAGCCCTTGCTGTTGAGGGTCCGCTCCGTGCCGTCCGGCTCGACGAGCGAGATGCGGGCCGGCGCTCCCGCCGCCCCGCCCGCGATCCCGAACGGGGCGGACCTGGTGCGCTCGCAGCACACCGTCGCCCGTGAGTCGCGCTCGAGGATCCGCCAGGTCCGGCGCGCTCCGAGCCCCCCCCGCCAGCGGCCCGCTCCTCCCGAGTCCGGGAGCAGCTCGTAGCTCTCCACCCGCACCGGGAAGCTCATCTCGATGACCTCCACCGGGGTGTTCATCGTGTTGGAGATCCCGCTCGCGATCGCGCTGATGCCGTCCCGATCGGGGCGCGCGCCGAAACCGCCCTTGACCGTCTCGTAGCTCACATAGTGCTCTTCGGTCCGGTAGTCCACTCCACCCAGGGTGAGCACCCCGGACGTTCCCTGGGAGCAGGCCATGACCCGGTCCGGGATGATGGAGGCGAGGGCGCCGAACACCATGTCGCACACCCGGTGCGAGATCTCGTGATTGGCATACACCACGGGGGCGGGAAACCGCGCGTTCACCACCGTCCCCTCCGGGGCGAGGACCCGGACGGGGCGCCACGCCCCGGAATTGGGGGGCACCACCCCGGCCGAATCGATCGCCATCTTGAGGGCGGTGAACACCCCCGATGCGGTGACCGAGAGCGGGGCGTTCATCGGCCCCGGGACCTGGGAGTCGGATCCCGCGAAATCGACCGTGAGGCCGTCGCCGCGCTTGACGACGCGCAGCCGGATGTCGAAGGTCTCGTCCTGATTCGCGCCGTGCGCGAGGATGCCGTCCCCGTCGCAGAAGTCCTCGAACGAGCCTTCTCCGTCCGGGACGTCGCGAAGGAGCCCCCGCATCATCGCCTCGGAGTAGTCCATCACCTCCTGCATGATGCGCCGGAGGTTCGCCGTGCCGTGCTTGCGGGCGAGGGCGGCGAGGCGGTCGCAGGCGCGGCGGTTGGCCGCGATCTGGGCGCGGAGGTCGCCGCGGCGCTCGATCGGCGTCCGGACGTTGGTGAAGATGAGGTCCTCCACGTCGCGGTTCACCGAACCCGCCCGGTGGATGCGGACCGGCGGCAGGCGGAGCCCCTCCCCGTAAACCTCGGTCACCGCGCCGTAGCTGCCGGGGGTGGCGCTGCCGATGTCCGGCCAGTGCGCGCGCACGCAGCAGAACCCGAGCAGGGAGCCGTCGACGAAGGCGGGCGACACGACGTTGACGTCCGGGAGATGCGAACCTCCGAAGTACGGATCGTTGTGGATGAAGACGTCGCCAGGTTCGATGTCGTCCCACGCGCGGACCACCGCTCGCACCGCGTCGGGCATCGACCCGAGGTGGATCGGAAGGTCGGGACCCTGCGCCACCATGTCGCCCTCGGCGTCGAAGACCCCGCACGAGTAGTCGCCCGCCACCTTGAGGATGGGCGAGTAGGCGGTCTTCGCGAGCACCACCTTCATCTCTTCGGCGACCGCGTAGAGGCTGTTCTTGACGACCTCGAAGGTCGCCGCATCCGTTCCTGATCCGGCTGGTGCCGTGCCGCCGTTCCCGCCCCTTCGGCCGCTCCGACCATTGCCCGCGGAGGCCCGGGCGAGGTGTGGGGATGCCTTCGTCTCGCTCATCTCGGTCGCTCCTTCTCTCTCCAGTGGCATTTCACGCGGCGGTGCGGTACCGGCGGGTGGTGAGCCGAAGGCGTAGCCGCCCGACAGCGCAAGGAGGCGCTCCGGTCGGATTGCGCCGCGCGGACCCGACCGCTCCGGAGTGTGAACCGTAGCGTGAAACGGCCCCGGCTGTCTCGCGGCGGGGCGGTCCAGGCGGGACCATTTTCCTGGCCGGCGCTCGACCGCCTCGAGGTGGTTGACAAGGGCGGTTGGCAGGGTACCCTGCCAGACACGCAGGTAGATTCAGGTGGGTGTAGAGTCAATCTACTTCGATCTGCTACCGGGAAAGCCACGCCTTGCCAAGCAGTTTCTTCCCGGGCCGGAACCCGCCGCACGGCGGGCTCCGTGTCTTCAGGATGTCGGGGCAGGGTCGGCCGGCGGCTTCGGCAGGGGAGAACGGCATGGATGGCGACACCCTCACCATCATCCTCACCATCCTCGGCTCCGCGGTCACCATCCTCGGCGCCATAGTCGGCCTCGCCATCGCCCTCGCCCGACTCGCCGCGCGCACGATCGAGCGGCTGGACGCGGACCGGCGCGCGGCCGACGACCGCCACGAGCGCGCGATGTCCGAATGGCGGGCCGGCATGGATGTCTTCCGCAAGGAAATGCAGCGCCTCGCCGAACGCCAGTCGCACGTCGAAGGGCGGTTCGAGGCAGGGTCCGGCAACGCCGCCGACTGATCATCCGGCTTCCACCACGGCGCGCATGACCGACAGCACGCGGCGGCAATCAGCCCCCGCCGTGCCGCGTCATCAGGATAAAGCCGCGCTCGTCGAGGGCGGCGCTCCAGCCGGGCGGCACCACGACCGTGCAGTCCATCTCCTCCACGATGAACGGACCGGCTCCGGCGGACCCGGGCCCGGCACCGCGGCCGTTGCCGGCGTTCGACCCGGACGCCGCGCGGTCGTCCGGACCCGCTCCCGCGGACGCGGAGGGAAGGTCGTGGCGGCCGATGACGGGGCAGCGAACCGGCTTCCCGAACCACACCTCCCGCTCCGCCGCCCCGGGCGGCTCCGCGGGCGGCTTCGTCCCGGCTGGCGCGTCCTCCTCCTCCGCCCGAGCGTGAAACTCGACGCGCGGCATCCGCCCCGTCGCGGTCACCCGCACGTTGACCATCTGCACCGGCTCGTCCGGACTCTCGTGCCCGTAGGTGCGAAGGTGCTGGGCGTGGAACTCGCGTGCGAGCCCTGCCAGGGCTTCGCGGGTGATCGTCCCGCTCGCGAGCGGCACGGTGAGCTCGTATGCCTGCTTGGTGTAGCGGCAGTCCGCGGCCCGCTCGATCACGCGGGCCGGCTCCGGCACGCCCGCCCCGTGGAGCATGGCCTCGGCCCTTCCTTCGAGATCGTGGAGCCGGCGGTTGAGCGCGTCGAGATCGATCGACTCGACGGGGCTGTAGAACGTGTGCGACCAGTCGCGGCGGAGATCCGTGGCGACGAGCCCGAGGGCGGAGAACCCGCCGGGGATGGGCGGCACGACGACCTCGGGGATGTCGAGCTCCTCCGCGAGCGCGGCGGCGTGGACGGGCCCCGCCCCGCCGAAGGCCACGAGGCTGAACTCGCGCGCATCGTGTCCGCGCTCGACGGACACGATGCGCAGGGCCTCCGCCATGCCGTGGTTGACGACGCTGACGATGCCGGCTGCCGCCTCCATGACCCCGGACCCGAGGGGGTCCGCCACGTGGGCGCGGACCGCGGCTTCGGCCGCCGCCGCGTCGATCGGGAGCCGGCCCCCGAGGAGGTGGGTGCGGCTCAGGTACCCGAGCACGACGTTCGCGTCCGTCACCGTCGGCCGGTCCCCTCCACGGCCGTAGCAGGCGGGGCCGGGCTCCGCGCCCGCGCTCTCGGGGCCGACCCGGAGCGCCCCGCCCGGATCGATCCAGGCGATGCTCCCGCCGCCCGCGCTCACCTCCGCGAGATCGATGACCGGCACGCGAATGGGATGCCCGGTGCCGTGCAGCCAGCGCCCGATGTTGCCCTGCTCGCCGACCTCGTACTCGGATGTGGTCTCGATGCGGCCGTTCTCGATGAGGCTCGCCTTGGCGGTGGTGCCCCCCATGTCGAAGGAGATGAGATTCGCGCGGCCGATCTGGCCGCCGATCCGCTGCGCGGCGATGACGCCGGCCGCGGGCCCCGACTCGACGGCGGAGGCGGGCATCCGGAGCGCCCCGGCCACGTCGAGGACCCCGCCGCTCGATCCCATGACGTGGAGCCGGGGGAGCCCGAGCCCGGCGAGGGCCGCCTCCAGCCGCTCCAGGTAGGAGGTGAGCACCGGTCCGACGTAGGCGCAGACGGCGGTTGTGCTCGTTCGCTCGAACTCGCGGATCTCGGGCAGGATCTCGCTCGAGAGGAACACCGGGAGGCCGGGGAGCGCCGCCCGCAGCCGCTCCCCGAGCCGTTGCTCGTGCACGTCGTTGAGGAATGAGAACATGAGGCACACCGCGATCGTTTCCACGCCGCCGAGGCCCCGGATCGCGCCGATGAGCGCATCGATCTCCGCTTCTTCGAGCGGGGTGACGACCTCGCCCTGGGCGTCGATCCGCTCGGTGACCTCGAACCGCTGCCGGCGGGGGACGAGCACCCCCGGGGCGTTCTGGAAGAGGTCGTACAGGTCGGCGCGGGCGGAGCGCCGGAGCTCGAGCACGTCGCGAAAGCCGCGGGTCGCGACGAGGGCGACGTTCGCGCCCTTCGATTCGAGGAGCGCATTGGTGACGACGGTGGTGGCGTGCGAGAGCAGGGTCACCGCCGCGGGTGCGATCCGGTACTCGTCCATCGCGGTGCGGGTCCCGTCGATGACGGCCGCCCCGAAGTCGCGCGGCGTCGTCGAGACCTTGGCGACGCCCGCCCGTCCGCTCTCCTCGTCGAGCACGGCGATGTCCGTGAACGTCCCGCCGATGTCGACCCCGATCCGCCATCCCATCTCTTGGGTCCCCTTGTTCGATTTCGATTCGGGCGGCCCGTGCGGCCGCAGTGGTGATGCCGCGGCGCCGCAACGCCGCGATGCCGCTCGACTCCTCCGCTTCGATGCGGGATTGTATTGCCCGGGGGAGCGTATGGCGCGCCCTGGCGGCGCTTCCGGTACTCGTGCTCCGGTTCCGGCTCGCCTTCCGGAGTCGGCCATGAAGAGACGCCCCACCCTCAAGCTCGGGCTCACGGCGGCCGGGGGCCGCGGCATGGCGGGAAGGGAAGCGCGTGCAGTATTGCCAGCATCCATCCAAAATCTCCGCCCCGGCCGCGCCCGCGGCGTGGCGGGAAGGGAAGCGCGTGCCGGTCGAGGTCCGCGAGGATCCGCGAACGACGCGGCAAGTTGCGGTGTAGACTTCGGGCCCGCGGGCGGTTGGCGGCGGACGGCCCGAGCCTTCCAATCCGAGGTGCTTCTCATGACGAACCCCGCCACCATGCACGTCGGGCCGCTCGGCTCGACCATCCACGTCCTGCGTGCCGACGCCGGTACCGTCGCCGCGCTCGCCGCCCTCGACTGGAACCGGCACTTCCGTCGAGTCTGCCTCGACCCGGTGCTCGGCCTCATCGTCCTGATGGCGCCTTCCAGCCTGCACGAGAACCTGACCGACGTATTCGATCACATCGTGGATATCGCGGGGAGTGCACTCACCGGTGCGTCGAAAGGGCTCCGCAACACCCGGCTCCGGCGGCCGGGTGAGCCGCCCGGGACGGGCATGGAGCCGGACGCCGCGTTCTACCTCGGAGAGCGGGCGAGGGGGTTTCGCGACGCTCTGGTCGAGGGGGCGACGGCCGCCGAAGCCTATGTCGATCGCACCGCTCCCGACCTCGTGGTCGAGGCCGAGATCACCCACGCCGCCGAAGGAAAGATCGGGCGCTACGCCGAGCTCGGGGTGCGGGAGCTGTGGCGGCTGCACGGCCGCAAGGGTTCGCACGATCTCCGAGCCGACTTCCTCGCCCTGGAGGCCGGGAGCCCGCCACGGCCGCTTGCGGCCTCCGAGGTGCTCCCGGGACTCACCCCGGATGACGTCTGCGAGGCGGTGGAAGGGGTCCGGATCGGCCTCACCACTGTCGAGCGAATGGAAGCGGTGAGCCGGATCGTGCGCCGTCGGCAGCGCGCGAGGGTGCGGGTTCGGGAGGAGGAGGCCCCGCCTTACGGTTCCGGCTCGAACGGCCGATCCGGCGCCGCGGAGGCTGTGGTACGCGCGGCACCCGCCGATCCCGTTTCCTGATTGGCCGGCGCGTTCCTGATTGGCCGGCGTGCGGCCAGGGCGCGGGCTCGCCGCCCCACCTTCGCCAACCGGCGCGACGCCGGTCGAAGGTCGCGGCGCCCGTCGTGCCCCCTCCTTGATTGGCCGGTGCGGGCGCTTCCGCCGCGGGGCTACTTCGGCGGCCCGAAGGCGGCCGCGATCTCGCGCAGCTCGTACTTCCGGATCTTGCCGCTCGGGGTGCGTGGCATCTCGTCGATGATCTCGAGGCGCTCGGGCCAATACTGCTTCGCGAGCTGCTGCGCCTCGAGATGGCGCTGCATGGACTCGAAGTCGAGGGTCTCCCCGGGGCGAAGGGTCACGAAGAGGCAGCCCCGCTCCCCCAGGCGCGGGTCGGGCATCGCGACGATGGCGGCATCGCGCACCGCGCGGTGCCGGTAGAGGAGCTCCTCCACCTCGACGACGGGCACGTTCTCCCCGCCCCGAATGATGATGTCCTTCGCGCGGCTGGTGATCCGGATATAGCCGCTCTCGTCCATGGTCGCGATGTCGCCGGTGTCGAACCAACCGTCCTCGTCGGTGGCGAATGCCTCCGGCCGCTTGAGGTAGCCGACGAAGTTCGCCGCCCCCCGGGCCTGGAGGTCGCCGGGGACGCCGGGCGGGGCGGGCCGGCGCTCGGCATCCACCACCCGCACCTCCATCCCGTCCCACGGCCCTCCGTCGGTCCCGAAGACCTTCTCCGGCGGGTCGTCCGGCAGGGTGCAGGTGACGAGCCCGCTCTCGCTCATCCCCCAGCCCGCGACGACGCTCGCCCCGAGGCGCTCCGTCGCGGTCTGCACGAGCACCCGGGGAACCGGTGCGCCGGCGGTCGCGAAGATCTCGAGCGAAGCGGTCGGGTAGCGTTCGAGGGCCTCGGTGTGGGCGA
Organism: Gammaproteobacteria bacterium; assembly: GCA_965214795.1. Classification (GTDB taxonomy): domain Bacteria; phylum Pseudomonadota; class Gammaproteobacteria; order HK1; family HK1; genus JAJDXW01. The sequence goes on from OZ243976.1 coordinate 2,116,343, forward strand.
GGTCGGCGACGAACGGGGTCGCCCCGATCGTGAACGTGACCTGCTCGTCGTGGATGATGCGGGCCGCCGTCGCCGGGTCCCAGACGTCCTGCAGCACGGTCCGCGCGCCGATCCGGATGGGCATCAGGAGTCCGTAGAGGTACCCGGTCTGGTGGGCGAGCGGCGACGCCATGAGCACGATCGTGTCGGAGGAGAGGGCGAGCCGGGTGGGGCCGATCCCGACGCAGGCGGCAAGCGTGTTGCTCGTGTGCATCACCCCCTTCGGCTGCCCGGTGGTGCCCGAGGTGTAGCAGATCTCGATGAGTTCGTTCGGGTCGACCCGCCGCTCGTCGAAGAGCGCCCGGGTGTCGATCTCGTCCTCCCAGCGCTCCTCGAGAAAGGTGGACTCGAAGCCGTTCTCGCCCTCGCCGCCCAGCACGAAGACGTGCTCGAGGGCGGGGAGCTTGCCGCGCAGCCCGTCGATCATCGGCTCGTATTCGAAGCCGCGGAAGACGCGGGGAATGAAGAGGGCCCGGGTCTCCGCGAACGAGAGCATGAACTCGAGCTCGCGGGCCCGGAAGATCGGCATCAGGGGGTTGGAGATCGCTCCGATCCGCACGCAGGCGAGGTGCAGGGCCACGAACTCCCACCAGTTCGGGAGCTGGAATGCCACCACGTCCCCCTTGGCGATGCCGTGGGCGGCGAGCCCCGCCCCGATCCGGCGCGAGAGCCGGTCGACGTCGCGGTACGAGAGGGAGGCGCGGGCGCCGCTCTCCGCCCGGTAGCCGGTGACGAAGACCTTGTCCGGGTAGCTGCGCAGGGCCTCGTCGAGGTAGTCGCCGGCGGTGCGGTTCGGCCAGTGCCCGGCGGCGGTCGCGGCCTCGACCCGCTCCCGGGTGAGCATGACGCACCGATCGTCACGGCCTGCGTGGTCTGCCCGACCGGTGCTCGTCGCGTCCATCGCTCTTCACTCCCTTGCTCGCCGCCGGCAAGGCTCGGCGGGGGAGTGTACCCCCGGGCGGGTCGGGCGGGTCCGTGCCGAGAGAGGGAGGGCGCGGAGGGCGTCAGCGGAGGGGGATGCGGAAGGCGCGGGCGAGGGGGGAGGCAGCGAGGCCGGTCCCGAGGGAAAGGGGTGGGCTTCGGGCGGCCCCGTTTGGCCTGCGGGAGGGGCGCCCGCCCCTCTCCCCCTCGGGGTGCCTCGCGCGCTCAGGCCTGCTGGGGGGCGACGCGAAGCCGCGGCTGCGGCTCCCGGATCGGCCAATGCAGGGCTGCCGCCACCACCCCGAGGACGACCGCGACCCACCACACGATGTCGTAGCTCCCCGTCGCGTCGTAGACGTAGCCGCCGAGCCACGCGCCGAGGAAGCTCCCGAGCTGGTGGCCGAAGAAGACCAGCCCGAACAGGGTCGCGAGGTACCGGATGCCGAAAAGCTGGGCCACGAGGGCGGTGGTGAGCGGGACCGTCGAGAGCCACATGAGCCCGATCGTGAAGGAGAAGATGAGCACGCTGACCTCGCTCACCGGGCTGAGGACGAAGGCGGCGATGACCACCGCCCGCCCGAAGTAGAGCCCGGACAGAACCGTGCGCTTGCGATACCGCTCGCCCAGCATGCCGGCGATGATGGAGCCGAGGATGTTGCCGATCGCGATGACCGAGATGCTGACCGCGGCGAGGTTGGGCGAGAGCCCCGCGTCGCCGATGAAGGCGGGCAGGTGGGTCTGGATGAAGATGACGTGGAAGCCGCAGACGAAGAATCCTCCGCTCAGGTACCAGAAGCCGTCGTTGCGCCCGGCGTTGCGGATCGCCCGCGTCATGGACTGCTCGTCGAGCGGCGACGCCGCCGTGGAGGGTGGGGAGGGCGTACCGTCGCGGCCCGGCCCGGCGCGGCCCTGGCGGCCGGCGAAGGCCGCGGCGAGGGGCACGAGCAACCCGCTTGCGGCTGCGGCCACGAGGAGGGCCCACCCCCAGCCGCCACTCGTGATGAGGAACTGCACGCCGTGGACCACCGTCGCCTGCCCGAGCGCGCCGGCCGAGCCGGCGATCCCGAGGAAGAGGCTCCGCCTCGATTCGGGGACGGAGCGCCCGACCACCGCGAGCATGATCGGGATGCCGGTCCCGGACATCGCGATGCCGATGAGCACCCCCCCGTTCACCGCGAAGTCGAGGGGCTCGGAGGAAAAGGAGATGAGGAAGAGCCCCACCGCGTAGAGCCCTGCGCTCACCGCGATCACCCGGCGATCCCCGAACCGGTCCGCGTACGCGCCGGCGAACGGCTGCGCAGCCCCCCAGACGAAGTTCTGGATGGCGAGGGCGAGGGAGAACGACTCGCGGCTCCACCCCAGGTCGGTGGTCATGGGCACGAGGAGGAGGCCGAAGCTCGTCCGGACCCCGTTTCCGACGAGCAGGATCACGCTCGCGCAGGCGAGCACGATGATCGCGCGACGCAGGTTTGCCGCGGTGTGATCCGATTGCGTCATGGCCATGCCGGCGCGACTCCGTTCCCGTGTCCGGGGGGCGCGAAGGCGAGCCCGTCGGGATGGTCCGCGCCGGTGAGGGGGTTGCAGCCACCCATTCTAACCCGTCCGACCCGGAGATCCCGGAGCGCGGCCCTGCGCCTCCGGCAATTTTCATTTTCCCGAGGCCCGAACCGACACCCGGACGACGAATGCGCTCCCCGATTGCCTGCCGAACCGGCCCGGTTCACCCGTCGCCGGACAAGAAACGAGCCCTGCCGCGCCTCGCAATCGGGATTGCGGCGGGCCTGACGCATCCCGTCCGCGCGGTACACTGGGAGCCGGCCGGAGATGCCGACGGGGGTCGAGACGTGGGAGAGCTGATGCGGATCCCGCCCGGGCACGGCCGGGCGGTGCGAGTCGAGACCGGCGAACGGGTGCGCCTCGTCAATACCCACGGAACCCAGGTCGTGGACGCATGGGCGTTCAACGCCTACGACCTTCGCGAGTTCATGTCGATGGAGGCGACCCGGGTGTGGAACGGCCGCATCAACGTGGTCGCGGGCGATGTCTTCGCAACCAACCAGCGCCGGCCGATCCTCACCCTCGAGGAAGACACCAGTCCGGGGGTCCACGATACCCTGATGTCCGCCTGCGACCGCTACCGCTACGACCTCCTCGGCTGCGAGGGCTACCACCGCAACTGCCAGGACAACATGGTCGAGGGGCTCTCGGAGCTCGGCGTGACCCCGCCGTTCAAGGTCTCCGGCTCCTGGAACGTCTTCATGAACATCCCGGTGGGCGAGGACCGGAATACGCTCGAGTTCCGCCCGACCGTATGCTCCCCCGGGGACTACATCGTACTGCGGGCGGAGATGGACTGCTTCGTCGTCTTCTCCTCCTGTCCGCAGGACATCCTCCCCATCAACGGCGCGGGCGGTCAACCGCCCCGCGAGGCTCACTTCGAAGTCCTCGCGGAAGGCGGCGGCGGGTAGAGCGGGGCGGGGCCGCTCGCTCCCGCATTGCGGTCGCGCGACCGGGCCGGGCTTCCGACCGTGGCGCTGGTCCCTGTCGGCGGTGTCCCGGCCGCCGGTGACACCGGGTGGGAAGCCGGGTGGGAAGCCGGGTTGCCGCACGCGGCGATTGCATGCAATCATCTAGCGGTGAAAGGGAGTGGGAGACTGCCGTGGCCAGCATCACAATTCGCAAGCTGTCCGAGGAATCGAAGGAACGGCTCCGCCGGCGCGCCGAACGAAGCGGCCGTAGTCTCGAAGCCCTCGTGCGTTCGATCCTCGATCAGGCGGCGGCCAGCGACGAGCCCCCCCGGTCACCGAGGTTTCCACACGATCTCATGGCTGTCATCGAGCCGGGAGAGGACATCGAACCGCACCTGCGCTCCCACGATCAGCCGCAGCCGCCGGTCGAGCCGTGATCCTTCTCGACACGAACGTATTGTCCGAGCTGACCCGGCCGAGGCCGTCGCCCGAGGTCATCGCATGGCTCGAAGGGAACGAACCCTTTCTCGCGTTGCCTGCGATCGTGCTCGCAGAATTGCGGTACGGGATTGCACGGTTGCCGGCCGGCCGGAGGCGGTCGAGTCTCCTGAAATTCTGGAACATGATCCGTGACCGCTTTCGCGGACGCATCTTCCCGTTCGACGAACGTGCGGCCGAAGCCTACGGAGATCTGGCCGCGGCGGCCGACCGTGCCGGAACCCCCGTCAATGTCGCCGACGGGCAGATTGCGGCCATCGCCCTCGTGCACGGGATGAACGTTGCGACCCGCGATATCGGTGACTTCGAGGTTTCGGGAGTGCCTCTGATCAATCCCTGGAACTTCACCTTGGCACAGGGTTCGTAATCTCGGGGTTCACGGCGAATCTGCGCGCCGCATCGAGTGATGGGCTACACTCGCGAGCCTTCCGCGTCCCGGCAACAGGAGAGATCGGCATGGCTGACGCCATCGCGGTGTTCTGGCAACCCCACTGAACCAGTTGTCTCCGGGTAAAGGAGTACCTCTCGGTCCGTGGGATCGAGTTCGAATCGGTCAACGTTCTGGAAGACGAGGGGGGGCTCGCGCGGCTGAGGGCGCTCGGCGCCCGTTCGGTTCCGGTCGTGTCCCGCGGGAAGGACTTCGTCTTCGCGCAGGTCATCAAGGATGTCGTCGACTTCCTCGGTCTCGCCGACGACACCCGGCCGGAGCTTTCCCCGGCCGAGCTCGCCGCCCGCTACCGGCGGGTCCTCGAGACCGCCGTGCGCCTCACCCGGCAGATGCCGGACGGGGAGCTCGCGAACGAGCTTCCGAACCGCCCCCGCTCGTGGCGGGTGCTGATGCACCACCTGTTCCAGATCCCGAACGCCTTTCTCGACATGGACGAGTCAGGGACCCCCATGCGCTACGAGGATCTGACCGCCCCGCCCCCCGACGACATGCGCTCGAGCGCCCGGATCGCCGAGTTTGGCGAACGGACGCGGGAGCGCTTCGACCGCTGGTGGGAGGCCGTTTCCGGCGAGGACTTCGAGCGCGAGCTCAAGGTCTACTTCGGCGCCACCAGCCGGCACGAGATGCTCGAGCGCACGGTCTGGCACACGACCCAGCACGTGCGGCAGCTCGCGTCGCTGCTGGAGCAGGCGGGGGTCCAACCGGACGCGCCGCTCTCCGCCGCCGACATCGCGGGCCTGCCGCTCACCGACAAGGTGTGGGACGAGACGTGACCACTGCCAGCCTCCGGCGCGGGGCGCGGAGGCGCCCGCCACCGCGGGCATCGGGCGGCGCACGCTCCCACCTCCGGCACGTGGGATGGCCGTCGGATGGCGAACCGCGACCGCCCTCCTGATGGAAGGATGGAAGGAAGGATGAGAACAGGGAAGGATGGCAACAGGGACAGGGGAGGATGAGCATGAAGGAAATCAACGGGCAGCAGGACTTCTACGACAGCATCGGCTTCAGCGACCGGATCGGCTTCGGTGACCGCCCTGCGGTGCTGGTGATCGACATGTGCCGCGGGATCACCGAGCGAAGCTACAAGATGTTCATCGACATGGACGAGCACATACCCCGGATCCAGGCGATCCTGACCGCCGCCCGTGCGGTCGGTGCGCCCGTCGTGTTCACGACCGTGGCCTACCATCCCGACCTCTCCGACGCCGGGATGTTCGGCCGCAAGTCACCCCTCGTGCGGGACCTCCTCCACGGCTCCGAACGGGTGGAGATCGATCTTCGCCTCGCCGTGGAGGATTCCGATCACCTGCTCGTCAAGAAGATGCCGAGCGCGTTCCACGGCACCCACCTGCACGCCATGCTGACCGGGCTCCGGGTCGACACCACCATCGTGGTCGGCAACTCCACGAGCGGCTGCGTGCGCGCCACTGTCTGCGACGCGGTGTCGAACGGGTTCCGGCCCATCGTTCCGAAGGATTGCGTGGCGGACCGGGTGCCGCTCTCCCACGAGGTCAATCTCTTCGACATCGATGCCAAGTACGCGGACGTGGTGACGAGCGAGGAGGTGCTTGCCTACCTCGCCCGCATCGCGGGCCCCGCCCGTGCCCGGGCCGTCGGCTGATCCCATCCGGCTGATCCCATCATCAACGTGAAGGCAACGAACATGAACCAGACTCTTTCCCGTGCCACCCGCCCGTGCGCGAACCTCGTTTCGCGCCGGCGGCTCCTTTCGCTTGTGGCGGGCGCGGTTCTCGCGGCCGGTCTCGCCGGCTCCGGCCTGCCGCTGGAGGCGGCGGCGGCGGCCGAGCTCCGAGTCCGGATCGGATCCGACATCGGCACCCTCGACCCGGCCCGCATCTTCGGCATCGAGAATCAGACCGTCGCAGGGCACATCTACAATGGACTGGTCAAGTACGATCAAGCCACCAACGAGATCCGGCCGGACCTCGCCACCGAGTGGAGCACGTCGGACGACGGGCTCGCCTACACGTTCAAGCTCCGCGACGGCGTCAAGTGGCACAACGGCTACGGGATGCTCACCGCTGACGACGTCAAATTCTCCCTGGAACGGGTCCTCGACCCGGATACGAAGAGCCGCTACCGGGGCCAGCTCGAGGGCGTGAAATCCGTCGAGGCGCCGGATCCGTTCACGGTGGTCGTCAACCTCGAATCCCCCAATGCGGGGCTCCTCAACAAGCTGACGGCGTTCAATCAGGGGTGGATCGTCTCGCGCAAGGCAGTGACCGAGATCGGCGACGAGCAGTACAAGCTGAAGCCGGTCGGCACGGGGCCGTTCGTCTTCGATAGCTGGACGGCCGGCAGCCAGGCCCGGATCGTGGCCAACCCGGACTACTTCGAGGGGGCGCCGGCAGTGGACTCGGTGGTGTTCCGGATCATCAAGGATGAGACGGCGGCCGCCATCGCGCTGGAGAACCGGGAGATCGACATCTTCTTCGCCCTCCAGCAGCCGCCCGTCATCGATCGGCTTCGCAACGCGGACTCGATCACGGTGCTCGACCGCCCCGCCAACCACACCATCAACTTGGTCCTGAACTCCACCGTCGCGCCGCTCGGCGACGTCCGGGTGCGCAAGGCCATCGCCTACGGGATCAACCGCCAGGCGATCATCGACGGCTACTTCAAGGGCACCAAGGCGACCGGGCACAGCGTGCTCACCTCGTCGTTCCCGCAGTACACCGAAGAGGTGCCGCAGTATCCGTATGATCCGGAGAAGGCGAGGGCGCTGCTCGCCGAGGCGGGAGCGGAGGGCTTCACCCTCGAGCTCGTGACGGTCGGGCTCAGCCCTTACGACCAGCTCGTGGTGCCGATGGCGAGCGACCTCGACAAGGTCGGCATCCGGACCAGGATCACGGTGCTCGAGCGCGGCGCTTACCTTCAGGCCCGCACGAAGGGCGACATCATGACCTGCATCACCGGGGTGGTGGGGCCGCCGGACCCCGATTCGCCGCTCGTGACCCTGTACGCGACCAAGTCGTTCCCGCCCGGGCTCAATACCGCGCGTTACGACCAGGTAGACGATCTGCTGGCGAAGGCCGCCACGGAGCAGGACGAGGCCGCCCGCACCGGGATCTATCGGGAGATCCTGAGCAAGACGATGGAGGACGTTCCGGTTCTGCCCCTCTACGGAGATCGGCTGTTCCTCGCTCACGGCAACCACGTGCAGGGGCTGGTGCAGAATTCCCTCTTCACCGTCAACACCTACGGGGTGTCGCTCGGGGAGTAGCCCTCCCCGGATAGCCGCCTTCGGAGGCGGTCCCCGGCCGGCCTCAGCGAGGAGGCCGGGGATCGCCCGCCCGCCCGCCCGGTTCAAGGGACCGCCCATGCCGCGCTACGTCGTGCGCAGGCTCCTCCTGATGTGCGTCACGGTGATCGGTCTCGTCACCGTGGTGTTCTTTCTGCTGCGGGCAATCCCCGGCGACCCCGCGACCTACATGCTGGGCGACTATGCCACCGAGGAATCGGTGGCGGCGCTCAAGAAGGAGCTCGGGCTCGACCGTCCGGTGTACGAGCAGTACGCGGGCTTCGTGGCGCGGGCGCTCACCGGTGACCTCGGCAATTCCGTGGTCACCGGGCAGCCGGCCTTCGCCGAGGTGCTGTCGAGCCTCCCCTGGTCGGCGGCGCTGGCGGTCGGCGGCATCGTCATCGCGGTGCTCGCCGGCGTCCCGCTCGGCGTGATCTCCGCCGTCCGCCAGGGCACCTTCGCGGACCTCTTCGTGATGCTGGGCGCCCTGGTGGGGATCTCCTTCCCCGTCTTCTGGGTGGGACTCGTGTGCATTCTGCTGCTCGCCCATGAGGTAAGGTTGTTCCCGGCCCTCGGGGCGTCGTCCTCCGAGAACCTGCTCACCCAGCTCCATCACTTGGCGCTGCCGGCGCTGGTGCTCGGCTTCTCGGTGGCCGCGTACATCGCGCGCCTCACCCGGTCCGCCATGCTGGAGGTGCTGGGTCAGGACTACGTGCGGGTGGCCCGGGCAATGGGGGTCTCGGAGCGGCGGATCGTGTATTGGCTCGCGCTGCGAAACGCCCTCATTCCGGTGCTTGCGGTGATCGGGGTCACCTTTGCCTGGTCGCTCGGAAGCGCGATCCTCGTCGAAGCGGTGTTCAGCCGGCCGGGCCTCGGCTCCATGATCCTCAAGGCGGTCTTCGCCCGCGACTACCAGCTCGTGCAGGCGGGGGTGCTCGTGCTCGCCGGTGCGGTGGTCGTGGTGAACACGACTCTGGACGTGGTCTACGGCCTGGTCGATCCCCGGGTCAGCGTGTCGTGAGCGCGGCCTCTCGCGCCGCCCCGCCCACCCGCCGAGCGAGCCGCGAACGGCGCCGGGCGATCCTGCGCTACCTCCGCCATCCCGGCTTCTGCACCGGCGCGGTGATCCTGCTGGCGCTCGGCTGCGTCGCCCTCGCCGCGCCGCAGCTCGCGCCCCATCCCCCGACCGAAGCCGATCTCATGCGCACCCTGGAGCACCCGTCCGCGGCGCACCTGCTCGGCACCGATCAATACGGGCGCGACGTGCTGTCGCGGCTCATCTGGGGCGCCCGTATCTCGATCTACGTCGCTCTCTCGGTGGTCGTGCTGTCGCTCACCTTCGGATCGCTCCTCGGTGCGGTCGCCGGCTACTCGGGGGGTTGGCTGGACCGTTTCCTCATGGTGGGCAACGACATTCTGCTCGCGTTCCCCGGGTTCCTCCTCGCGCTCGCGCTGGTGGCGGCGCGGGGCTCGTCGCTCGAGAACGTGATCCTCGCCGTCGCGATCGCCTATACCCCACGGGTGGCGGCGGTCATGCGCTCGGTGGTCCTCACCATCCGGCCGCGTCCGTTCATCGAGGCCTCCCGGGCAATCGGCATGGCATCGTTCCGGGTGCTGTGGCGGCACGTGCTCCCGAACAGCCTCCCGCCCGTCATTGTCGTCACCACCGTCAGCGCCGCGACCGCGATTCTCGCCGAAGCGGGGCTCAGCTTCCTCGGGCTCGGGGTTCAGCCGCCGACCGCCACCTGGGGCAACGTGATCTCGGACGGGCAGGGCTACATCATCTCGAACCCCCTCATCTCGGTGTCCGCCGGCCTGTGCATCGCGATCACCGTGATCGCGCTCAATCTGCTCGGCGACGGGCTCCGCGACACCCTCGATCCGCAGATGCGCCGCCATACGAGCACCCGGATGCTATGAACGCTCCGGGACGGGATGCCGGCGCCACGGTGGGGGCCGGAGCCGCGGCGCACTCGGAGGTGCGGAGATCCGCCCCGCCCCCGCCCGCGCCCGCGGCGGATCCGGTATTGCAGGTGAGGCGGCTGCGAACCGTGTTCCCCGGCGAGGAGGGGATGACCACGGTGGTCGACGGGGTGAGCCTGGAGGTGAGGCGAGGCGAGACACTGGCGGTGGTGGGCGAGTCGGGCTCCGGGAAGACCATGACCTTCCTTTCGGTGCTGGGGCTCCTGCCCCCGGGCGGCCGGGTCACGGACGGGGAGGTGTGGTTCGACGGCCAGGACCTTACGCAGCTCGGCCCCGCCGCCATGCGCGCGATCCGGGGCGCGCGGCTGGCGATGGTGTTCCAGGACCCCCTCACGTCTCTCAACCCCGTGTTCACGGTCGGAGACCAGTTGGCCACCGTGATCCGGGCCCACGTCTCCATCGGAAAGGCCGATGCGAGGGCGCAAGCCATCGAATTGCTCGAGCGGGTCCAGATCCCGCACGCCGAGGAGCGGGTCGACGCCTATCCGCACCAGCTCTCGGGGGGCATGCGCCAGCGGGTGCTCATCGCCATGGCCATCGCGTTCGGCCCGAAGGTCCTGATCGCGGATGAGCCGACCACCGCCCTCGACGTCACCGTGCAGGCCCAGATCCTGGAACTGCTCGAGGAGCTTCAGGCGGATCTGGGGATGGGCATGGTCCTCATCAGCCACGATCTCGGCCTCGTCGCGACCCACTCGGATCGGGTCGCCGTGATGTACGCCGGACGGGTGGTCGAGACCTCGCCCGCATCGAGGGGGTTCGCGCGGTCGAGGCACCCTTATACGCGTTCGCTCTACCGCAGCATTCCACGGCTGGACACGGAGCCGGAGAGCAGGCTCAGCGCCATCGAGGGCCAGCCACCCGACCTCGCCCGGCTTCCCGAGGGTTGCGCCTTTGAGCCGCGCTGCTTCCTCGGGCGGGGGCGCGACGACTGCCGGCGCCTTCGCCCCGCCCTGGAGCCGGCAGGCGAGGACGGATCGTTCAGCGCGTGTCCGCATTGGCGGCGGTTGCCCATGGAGCCGGAGGGCCATGGCACCGCGCCCGGAGCGGCCGAACGCAGGCTTGCGTGAATTCCCCCGACCGATTGCCGGGCGACCCCGCGCCGTTGCTGGAAGTGCGCGATCTCCGAAAGGTGTTCGACTCGGGCGGATGGCTCGCGGGCGGGCGGAGGTTCCGGGTCCACGCGGTGGACACGGTGTCGTTCATCCTTCGGTCCGGCGAGACCCTGGGACTGGTGGGCGAGACCGGCAGCGGGAAGAGCACCGTCGGACGCCTCGTGCTTCGCCTCGTCGAGCCGACGGCCGGCCGGATCCGGCTCGACGGCGAGGACCTGACCGCGCTATCGAAGCGCGAGATGAGGCGCCGGCGCCGCGAGGTGCAGATGGTGTTCCAGGATCCGTACGGCTCCCTCGACCCGAGGATGAAGGTGGGTGCCCTGGTGGCCGAGCCGATGGTGGTGCATGGAACCTGGCGGGAAGCGAGGCGCGAGCGGGTGGTCGAGGTAATCCACAAGGTGGGCTTGCAGGAGGACCATCTGGAGCGCTATCCGCACGAGTTCTCGGGCGGGCAGCGGCAACGGATCGGCATTGCACGCGCAATGACGCTCCAGCCCCGGGTGCTCGTGCTGGACGAGCCGGTATCCGCCCTCGACGTATCCATACAGGCACAAATCATCAACTTGCTGCGCGACCTGCAGCGCGAATCCGGCATGGGCTTCCTGTTCATCGCCCACGACCTTGCCGTGGTGCGCCACGTAAGCGACCGGGTAGCCGTGATGTACCTCGGGCGCATCGTGGAGATCGGCCCGCGCGACGCCATCTATCGCGCTCCGGCCCATCCGTACACGCTGTCCCTCCTTTCTGCCGTTCCGGTCCCGGACGCCTCGGGGGCGCCGCGGGCCCGCAACCGGACCCGCAACCGGGTCGTGCTCCACGGAGAGATCGGGTCGGCGACTCGATTCCCCGATGGGTGCCGGTTCCATCCGCGCTGTTACCTTGCGCGGCTCAAGGCCCGCGAGGGCGGGGTGCCGGCCACCGAACGCGACGGAGAACACCTCCCGGAGGTCTGCGTAGGCCAGGATCCCGAGACGGTCGAGCTTGCGCCAGGCCACGAGGTGGCGTGTCACTTCCCGGAGGGGGTCGGCGGCCGGTCCGAGGTGGCGGAGCGGGCGATGGGCTTCGCGTCCCGCGGTTGACGGCAGGCCGGCGGCCCTGGGGCCGGCGATTTCGCGCGGCCGTCGGACGGCGGGTCGATTGCACCAACCCGACGAGCTTCGCCACAATGGCGAAAACTTCCATAGTGATGGGCCGGGACCGCAAGAGTGCGTGCGCCGTCGAAGCGGCATGCGTGAGCACGATGATTGCGCGGCGCAGGTTTGCCGCGGTGTGATCCGATTGCGTCATGGCCATGCCGGCGCGACTCCGTTCCCGTATCCGGGGGGCGCGAAAGCGAGCCTGTCGGGATGGTCCGCGCCGGTGAGGGGGTTGCAGGCGCTCATTCTGACCCGGAACCTGGACTCGCCCCCGGCGCGCGGCGCAATCGGAACCGGCCAGCCGGCCGACCGGGCCGGGCACCCGGCCGCTGGTTGACAAGCCCTCTCGCGTGTATGCAGATTGATCGGCGGAGGGGGTCGAGGGCAGTTTCGAGAATGGGCCTCCGATCCTTCCATTGTTCCCGAGACGCTGCCGTCCCGTGCGGGCAGCGGGCGGGGCGGGGCCGCGGCTCGGCCGCGTCCGGCGACGACGAGGAGAGGACCATGCCGAAGGCGAGATACGCACCGACCCTGTACCTGCTGCTCGCGGTTCTGGTCTTCACCGGCATCCTGTCTCCAGCCCGGACGGCGCTCGCCGACCGGTACGGGGTCGCGGTGATCGTCGGCAACCAGGACTACCGGAACGAGCGGGTTCCCGATGTCGCCTTCGCCCACCGCGACGCGGAGGCGTTCAAGCGCTACGTGATCGAGGTGCTGGGATTCGCTCCGAACCGGGTCTTTGACCTCCGCGATGCCACCCAGGCAAAGATGTTCACCTGGTTCGGCAACCGCGACACCCACGAGGGCCGGCTGTGGCGCTACCTGCATCCGCGGCACGGCTCGGACGTGGTGGTGTTCTATTCCGGTCATGGGGTGCCGGGGCTGAAGGACAAGCGGGGCTACCTGCTTCCCACGGACGCCGACCCGGACACGCCCGAGATCAACGGTTACCCGATCGATCTCCTCTATGCGAACCTGGGCAAGCTCCGGGAGACGAAATCGGTGCGGGTGTTCCTGGACGCCTGCTTCTCGGGCGAGAGCGGCGGCGGGGGGATGCTGATTCGCTCTGCCTCACCGGTGTTCGTGAAGCCGGAGCTGCCGGGGGTTTCGGGCGAGAAGCTGACCGTTCTCACGGCGGCGTCGGGCGGGGAAGCGGCATCGTGGGACGAGCAGGCGAAGCACGGGATGTTCACGCACCATCTGCTCGATGCGCTCTACGGCAAGGGTGACTTCGACGGCGACGGTCAGGTGACCGCGACGGAGGCGAAGACGTACCTCGACGACACGATGACCATCGCCGCCCGCGAGGCGTTCGGCCGTCACCAGAACGCGAGCCTCAACGGGGTAGCCGGTGCGGTGCTGGCTCGGGCGGGGGACGGCGGTGTGTTTCCGATACGCCCGGAGCTTGGGGACGCGACGTGCGATCCGAAGAACGCGACCCAGCGTGACAAGGATATGCTTGGACTGGACAAGGCGTTCGAGGCGAAGGACTACTCCGAGGTGCTGACTTTCATCAGCAAGCTCGAAGAGATCGGCTGCGTTCTGCCACCTCGGGTCGACTATTATCGTGGCGAGGCCGAATTTCACGCCGAGCGTTACGGCGAGGCCGTTCGGTCGTTGGAACGGTACGTGGAGAAAGCCGGCCCGGAGGGGCGCCACTATCGGAGATCGGAGGAGCTCCTGCGGATATTGGACGGGGACGATACGTGCGATCCGAAGAACGCGACCCAGCGTGACAAGTATATGCTTGGACTGGACAAGGCGTTGGAGGCGAAGGACTACTCCAAGGTGCTGACTTTCATCAGCAAGCTCGAAGAGATCGGTTGCGTTCTGCCACCTCGGTTCGACTATTATCGTGGCGAGGCCGAATTTCACGCCGAGCGTTACGGCGAGGCCGTTCGGTCGTTGGATCGGTACGTGAAGAAAGCCGGCCGGGAGGGGCGCCACTATCGGAGCTCGCTGGAGCTCCTGCTGATATTGGAAGAAAGGGACGATACGGCCTATGCGCAGGCGAAGTCCGTGGGCACGGCCGCTGCGTATGGGGAGTACCTGTCGTCCCATCCCGACGGGCGACACGCGGCCGAGGCGCGGCAACGGCAGAAGGTGGCCGCGGCGGATGAGGAGCGGGAGCGTAAGAGACCAGGTCGTCGGTTCCGCGATTGTACCGATTGTCCGGAGATGGTGGTGGTACCCGCGGGCTCGTTCGACATGGGTTCTCCGGAGTCGGAGACGGGGCGAGACGATGATGAAGGCCCGGTGCATCGGGTGAGGCTATCGGAGCCGTTTGCGGTTGGGGTATACGAGGTGACGCGAGGAGAGTGGAGTCGATTCGTGTCGGGGACGGGGTATAGTTCAGGCGATTCGTGTTGGACATATAAGAGCGATGAATGGAAGAATCGTTCGGGTCGTGGTTGGCGTAGTCCTGGCTTCAGTCAGAGCGATGGCCATCCGGTGGTGTGCGTAAGCTGGAAGGATGCGCAGGCCTACGTAGGGTGGTTGTCGCGAGAGACGGGCAAGGGCTATCGTCTGTTGAGCGAGTCGGAGTGGGAGTACGTTGCGCGAGCAGGGACGCGCACGTCGCGTTACTGGGGGGGAAGCGAGGGCGGGCAGTGTTCCAATGCAAACGGGGCGGACGGTTCCGTGAAGAGGCGTTATAGCAGCCGGACGGTCGCATCGTGCGATGACGGCCACGTGCATACGTCGCCGGTAGGGAGCTACAAGAAGAACCAATATGGATTGCACGATGTGTTGGGGAACGTGTGGGAGTGGGTGGAAGATTGCTGGAATGATAGCTATCGAGGAGCGCCTGCTGATGGGAGTGCGTGGGAGTCTGGGGAATGTGGTAAGCGTGTGATGCGTGGCGGCATGTGGTTCGACGGCCCAAGGTATCTGCGCTCCGCCTCTCGCAACAAGTTCTCCACCGGCGACCGGGGCGTCTATGCCGGTTTCCGAGTTGCCAGGACGTTGGATTGATTCTTGCCTCTTAGCCTCTTGGGTGGGGGTCCAGGGGGCGGAGCCCCCTGGCCGCTCAGGTTGTCGCCCGGTGTTCGCTACGGACTACCCGTGCAAGGGACGGGGGGTCGTCTGGCCGCTGAGCGATTGCGGGCGCTGTCGTCGTCTCCCGACGAAAGCGGCCCGGAGTACCCGACCCTCGTTTGCGCCCGCGGAGCCATCCGTCGAGGTCCCACGAGATGACCGGCGGCACGGAACGCCGCACCGGTCCGGCGCTCGAGGCGATGTATCAGCTCGTGCGGTGGCTCATTCCGACCCTGGACCGATTCCCGCGCCGGCAGAAATTTCTGCTTGGCGATCGCATTCAGACCACAGCCGTTGTTGCATCGCACGCAATTCCGTAAGGGATTTGTCGGTTTATTTCTGATCGGCCGCGGGCTGATTTCTCACATTGCCCCCCATTGTCGGAGAGCGGTGCCAGCGCGGGCCGAGCGCCCGCGTTTGCCCGGCGGTCGCGGTGGTCACGGTGCTCGAGGTGACGGTGAGTTCACCCGCGCGCCGGTGTTCGTTGCGCGGGCGCGCGGGTAGGAGCGGCGGGTGATGGCGCACGTCACGTCGGCGGCGTCGAACCGGTCGAGCGGTCGGTCCTGGCACGAGCGTCCGCTGTCGCGGCGTTCGTGGTAGGAGCGGCGGACCTGAGCGAAGTATTGACCGTCGAAGGCGAAGGGGAGGTCGTTGAGGAGTTCGCACAGAGGAGCGGGGGCCTGGTCGCTGATGTCGTGGTGCACGAAGAGGCAAGACCGGTTCACAACCGCAACTCCGCGACGGCGTGCTCGAGGTGCACGGCGGTGACGGTGCGCTCGCCTTTTGCGGCGGCGGCGGTCAGGGCGTAGTGGGCGATTCGATTGATGAGCCGGGGCAATCCGCGTGCGCTCTGCGCCAGCGCCTCGACGGCGGGGGGTTCGAACAGGGGGAGTTCGCAGCCGGCGAGACGCAGGCGGTGGGTGAGGTAGGCGTGGAGTTCCTCGCGGTCGATGCCGGCGAGGTGGTGGCGTACGACGAGGCGCTGGGAGAGCGATTCGTGCACGGCCATGGCGAGACGGCGGCGTAGCTCGGTGAGTCCGACGAGCAGCAGGCACAGGCGGTTCTCGCTGTCCATGGAGAAGTTGGTCAGCAAGCGAAGATCTTCGAGCACGTCGTTGCGCAGGTGCTGCGCTTCGTCGATGATGAGCACGGGCAGTTGCTTGGCCTCGCACACCAGTCGGGTGATCTCGGCGCGGATGGCGCGGTAGGCGGTGGCGCGCGAGCGCTCGGTGGGAAGCCCCAGTTCCCAGGCGATGGATTTGTACATGTCGAGGACGTTTCCGGTAGTCAGGCAGACGTAGCCCACCCGATACAGGCCCGGATGCAGTGCGGCGGCGACGTGGCGGCATACGGTGGTTTTGCCCGAGCCGACCTCGCCGGTCATCAGGCCGATGCCCTTGAGTTCGATGAGGTGATGGAGCCGGGCCTTGGCCTCGCGGCGCGAGTTCGACTCGAACAGTTCGTCGGTGTGGGCCGGGGTTTCGAAGGGGAGCCGGGTCAGCGCGAAGTGACGCAGGTACATCAGTTCTTCTCCTTGAGGTTTCGCATCGTCAGTGGCGAGGGGGAGGGTTCGTCCGGCGCGGTAGCGCACTGGAGTTGCCAGGAGGGTCGGTGGCGCTTGACGGCGGTGTTGGCGTAGGCGTCGAGGCGGGTGGCGGTGCCTGCGGGCTTGGCATCGTGGACGACCTCGAGGGGGCGCGAAGGCGGCGCCTCGGGGTCGTAGCGCAAGGTGACGGATTGGCCGACGAGCACGGCGTCGGCCTCGTAGAGCCGACCGTGCAGGCTCACGGTGCGGTCTTTCATGACGCGGCGTTTGGCCTCGAACAGGAAGAGGTCGTCGAGGTCGAGGTGGGGGTCGGGGTAGCGCACGTTGTGCCCGGCGAGCGCCCACTGGTCGAGGGGGGTGTTGTTTCCTGAATTCTCCCGTGGGACCCCCACGGGAATCGACCGCTCTGTTTCGTAGACGGATTGGATGGGATGACGGAGCAATCCGGGATGCGGCGCGAGCCGGTGCCGTCGCCTTGTTGCTGAATCGTAGTTGCAGAAGCGGTGAGGATGTGGGGCGAGAGCGCCGAGTGTGGGCAAGCGGTGGGGAAGCGCCCGCTTCTCCAGGGCTTGTCCACACGCTCGGTAGGATGGCGCTCGGTGCGCAGGACGCGTCCCCATCGTCACTGCTTGGCGTCGCGAGAGCCGCCGTCGTAGTCTCGACGCCCCGCGGAACGAGAGAGGAGTTGGCCCGCGCGGGGGGACGAACCCCGCCGGGCCACGGCCGGTGCAGCTTCGCTATGAGACGGGGCTTACCGGCGAGCAATACGTTAGGGCCGAGGCGTGGCGCGATGCAACCCTCGAGCGGTGTCCGAATCACCCCCACGGGGGATGTTCGCTGGCACGCCACGGCACCTACGCGCGCAAGACCCCGCGCGGGACACGGGTCGCTCGCTGGTACTGCCCCGAGAGCCACACCACCTTCAGCCGGCTGCCGGAGTGTCTGGCTGCCCGGTTGCCCGGTGAACTGTAAGCGCTACGAGTGGCCCACCTTCCGATTGATGGAAAGATGCTATTGGATGTCCGTTTTCACTGGGAGGGTCATCCGATGCAGGATACGGAACGAGATTTCGCCGCCGGTGGTGAACGGTCGGCGGAGGAGCACTCGGGGGTTGTTGCGCCGCGGCGGTCGCGCCGGCGCTGGAGCGCCGAGGAGAAGGCGCGGGTGGTGCACGAGAGCTTCCGGGCGGGGAATCGCGTAGGCGAGGTCGCGCGCCGCTACGGGGTATCGCGATGGCAGCTATCGTCGTGGCGCGGTCTGGCCCGCGCGGGCAAGCTTGGTGTGCCGTCCTTTTCACCCTCGGCGGCGGTCACGCCCGAGCCACCGCCGGCCTTCGCCACGGTGGAGGTGGACAGTGCTGCGGTTTGCGGTGCGATGGGGTCGGTGGTGATCGAGGCGCGCGGGGTGACGGTGCGCCTGGCAGGCGAGGTCGGCGCGGGTCGGATCGCGGAAGTTGCGGCGGCGCTGCGGGGGCTTCGATGATGGTCGCGGGGAGGGGTGTGGTGGTGGCGACGCGGCCGGTGGACTTCCGCAAGGGGCATGACGGTCTGGCGGCGGTTGTGGAGCACGAGCTCGGTCTGGATCCGTACTCCGGGGTGGCGGTGGTGTTCCGTCCCAAGCGCTTGGACCGGGTGAAGGTGCTGTGGTGGGATGGGACGGGTCTGGTGCTGGCGTCGAAGCGTCTGGAGCAGGGTCGGTTCGCTTGGCCGACGGTGCGCGACGGGGTGATGCGGCTGTCGCGCGCGCAGTTCGAGGCATTGTTCGAGGGTCTGGACTGGCGCCGGATGTGCCGGCCACCGGTGCGCCGGCCCCTGACCGCGGGGTGATCGGGGGATTGTCGAGCCCTCCTATAACACGCTGATCTTGTGATAGCATTTTGTCATGGGAACGCATCCTGGCACGGTCGGTTCGCAGTCGCTTGCACCGCCCTTTTGGGCGCTGTTCGAGGCCCCGAAGGCGGCGGTCGAGACACTGCGCGGCGAGGATGCGAGGTGGTGCGAGGGCCGCGGGCAGCGGGAGCATCGAGGTCCCGGGGCGGTGGTCGAGGGGTTGCGTGCCGAGGTCGCCTCGCTGACCGACCGTAACCGCCGTCTGGAGCATCTGGTACGCGAGCTGCGCCGGTTGCTGTACGGAAAGAAGTCCGAGAAGCTGCACCCTGACCAGCTCCAGCTCGCCTTCGAGGCGCTCGAAGGGGCGGTGGCCGAGCTCGAACCAGCGCCTCCGGCGAGCGCGACCCCGGGGTCGCCTCGCAAGCGCCGCGCGCCCGAGCGCAACCTCGGCCATCTTCCCGAACATCTGCCCCGGGTCGAGCAGGTGATCGAGCCCCGCAGCACGCACTGCCCGTGCGGGTGCGGCGAGATGGTGCGCATCGGCGAGGACCGCACCGAGCGGCTCGACATCGTTCCGGCGCAGCTTCGGGTTCTCGTCACCGTGCGCCCGAAGTACGCCTGCCGGGTGTGTGAGGAAGGTGTCACCCAGGCACCGGCGCCGGCGCATCTGATCGAGGGTGGACTGCCGAGCGAAGGCGCGCTCGCCCACGTGCTCGTGTCGAAGTACGCGGACCATCTTCCGCTGTATCGGCAATCGCAGATGCTTGCCCGCTCGGGTCTGGACCTGCACCGTTCGACCCTGGCCGGGTGGGTCGGCAAGGCGTCGTTTCACCTCCAGCCGGTGGTCGATTGCCTGGCGGCGGAGTTGAAGAGGTCTGAGAAGCTGTTTATGGACGAGACCACGGTGCCGGTGCTCGACCCGGGCCGGGGCCGGACCAAGACGGGGTATCTGTGGACGATGGCGCGCGACGACCGGTCCTGGGGCGGTCCGGACCCCCCGGGGGTGGTGTATGCCTACGCGCCCGGTCGTGGTGGTCACCATGGCGAGCAGGTGCTCGAGGGGTTCAGCGGGACGTTGCAGACCGATGGCTACGCCGGGTACAAGCGGCTGAGCCGGTCGGACCGTCCGGGTGGCGCCTTGCGGCTGGCCCATTGCTGGGCGCACGTGCGCCGGGCGCTCAAGGAGGCGCTCGACACCAGCGCCTCGCCGATCGCCGAGGCGGGCCTGCAACGTATCGCGCGGCTGTATGCGGTCGAGAAGAAGATCCGAGGCGAGCCGCCGGCCACGCGCCAAGCGATCCGGTGGGACGAATCGGCGCCGCTGGTGAACCGGTTCGGGGTGTGGCTCGACGAGCAGCGCTCGCGGGTCTCAGCGCGCTCGCGCCTGGGCGAGAAGCTGACCTACATCGCCAACCAGTGGCAGGGGTTGCTCGTCTTTCTCTACGATGGGCGCGTGGAGATCGACTCCAACGCGGTGGAGAACCTGATGCGGCCCGTCAAACTCAATGTCAAGAACGCGCTGTTCGCCGGCCACGACGACGGGGCGCATGGCTGGGGGCGCATCGCCTCGCTCATCGAAACCTGCAAGCTCAATGGCGTGGAGCCCTACGCCTGGCTCAAGAGCACGCTGGAGAAGATCGCCGCCGGCCACCCGCACTCGCGCATCCGCGAGCTGTTGCCCTGGAACTTCAGCTCGGCGTCAAGCTGACTGCACGGCGGGCCCCTGGTTGGCAAGGTGGGCCGTTCGTACCGCTTACGGTGAACTCGACACCGTCGAAGCGGTGGTGGCGCACGCCGAGCAGGCCCCGAGCCTGGCCGCCGCGGCCAATGAGTTGCGCCGCGACGCGGTCGAGCTCCCGGGGGCGATGCGCTGGGTCGGGCGCCGGGTGCGCCTCGTCCATCACGTCCTGAGGCTCGTCATCGGGCTGCTGCCCGAACCGCTCGCCCGGTGCATCGCCGAGATGGGCGCGGTGCGCACGCGGCTCGAGACCGAGACCGCGCTCAGAGCGCTGCGCGCACTCGCCGCCGAGCAGCTCCGCGTGCTGCCCGCTCCGTTGGGGTTCCACCCCCACCGTCTCGGCACGGCGAATCGCAAGCAAGCGCGCCAACACAACATGGGGCCTGACCCGCCGCCGTCGCCTGCGTAGCGTCCCGTCTTCCGGGCCGATGCCCCCCATTGACGTAAGCGCTACGAGTGGCCCACCTTCCGACTGATGGAAAGATGTCATTGGATGTCCGTTTCACTGGGAGGGTCATCCGATGCAGGATACGGAACGAGATTTCGCCGCCGGTGGTGAACGGTCGGCGCAGGAGCACTCGGGGGTTGTTGCGCCGCGGCGGTCGCGCCGGCGCTGGAGCACCGAGGAGAAGGCGCGGGTGGTGCACGAGAGCTTCCGGGCCGGGAATCGCGTAGGCGAGGTCGCGCGCCGCTACGGGGTATCGCGTTGGCAGCTATCGTCGTGGCGCGGTCTGGCCCGCGCGGGCAAGCTTGGTGTGCCGTCCTTTTCGCCCTCGGCGGCGGTCACGCCCGAGCCGCCGCCGGCCTTCGCCACGGTGGAGGTGGACAGTGCTGCGGTTTGCGGTGCGCTGGGGTCGGTGGTGATCGAGGTGCGCGGGGTGACGGTGCGCCTGGCGGGCGAGGTCGGCGCGGGTCGGATCGCGGAAGTTGCGGCGGCGCTGCGGGGGCTTCGATGATGGTCGCGGGGATGGGTGTGGTGGTGGCGACGCGGCCGGTGGATTTCCGCAAGGGCCATGACGGTCTGGCGGCGGTTGTGGAGCACGAGCTCGGTCTGGATCCGTACTCCGGGGTGACGGTGGTGTTCCGTCCCAAGCGCTTGGACCGGGTGAAGGTGCTGTGGTGGGACGGGACGGGTCTGGTGTTGGCGTCGAAGCGTCTGGAGCAGGGCCGGTTCGCTTGGCCGACGGTGCGTGACGGGGTGATGCGGCTGTCGCGCGCGCAGTTCGAGGCGTTGTTCGAGGGTCTGGACTGGCGCCGGATGTGCCGGCCACCGGTGCGCCGGCCCCTGACCGCAGGCTGATCGGGGGATTGTCGAGCCCTCTTTCTTTATAACACGCTGATCTTATGGTAGCATTTTGTCATGGGAACGCATCCTGGCACGGTCGGTTCGCAGTCGCTTGCACCGCCCTTTTGGGCGCTGTTCGAGGCCCCGAAGGCGGCGGTCGAGACACTGCGCGGCGAGGATGCGAGGTGGTGCGAGGGCCGCGGGCATCGGGAGCATCGAGGTCCCGGGGCGGTGGTCGAGGGATTGCGTGCCGAGGTCGCCTCGCTGACCGACCGTAACCGCCGTCTGGAGCATCTGGTACGCGAGCTGCGCCGGTTGCTGTACGGAAAGAAGTCCGAGAAGCTGCACCCTGACCAGCTCCAGCTCGCCTTCGAGGCGCTCGAAGGGGCGGTGGCCGAGCTCGAACCAGCGCCTCCGGCGAGCGCGACCCCGGGGTCGCCTCGCAAGCGCCGCGCGCCCGAGCGCAACCTCGGCCATCTTCCCGAACATCTGCCCCGGGTCGAGCAGGTGATCGAGCCCTGCAGCACGCACTGCCCGTGCGGGTGCGGCGAGATGGTGCGCATCGGCGAGGACCGCACCGAGCGGCTCGACATCGTCCCGGCGCAGCTTCGGGTCCTCGTCACGGTACGCCCGAAGTATGCCTGCCGGGTGTGTGAGGAAGGTGTCACCCAGGCACCGGCGCCGGCGCATCTGATCGAGGGTGGACTGCCGAGCGAAGGCGCGCTCGCCCACGTGCTCGTGTCGAAGTACGCGGACCATCTTCCGCTGTATCGGCAATCGCAGATGCTCGCCCGCTCGGGTCTGGACCTGCACCGTTCGACCCTGGCCGGGTGGGTCGGCAAGGCGTCGTTTCACCTCCAGCCGGTGGTCGATTGCCTGGCGGCGGAGTTGAAGAGGTCTGAGAAGCTGTTTATGGACGAGACCACGGTGCCGGTGCTCGACCCGGGCCGGGGCCGGACCAAGACGGGGTATCTGTGGACGATGGCGCGCGACGACCGGTCCTGGGGTGGTCCGGACCCCCCGGGGGTGGTGTATGCCTACGCGCCCGGTCGTGGTGGTCACCATGGCGAGCAGGTGCTCGAGGGGTTCAGCGGGACGTTGCAGACCGATGGCTACGCCGGGTACAAGCGGCTGAGCCGGTCGGACCGTCCGGGCGGCGCCTTGCGGCTGGCCCATTGCTGGGCGCACGTGCGCCGGGCGCTCAAGGAGGCGCTCGACACCAGCGCCTCGCCGGTCGCCGAGGCGGGCCTGCAACGTATCGCGCGGCTGTATGCGGTCGAGAAGAAGATCCGGGGCGAGCCGCCGGCCACGCGCCAAGCGATCCGGTGGGACGAATCGGCGCCGCTGGTGAACCGGTTCGGGGTGTGGCTCGACGAGCAGCGCTCGCGGGTCTCCGCGCGCTCGCGCCTGGGCGAGAAGCTGACCTACATCGCCAACCAGTGGCAGGGGTTGCTCGTCTTTCTCTACGATGGGCGCGTGGAGATCGACTCCAACGCGGTGGAGAACCTGATGCGGCCCGTCAAACTCAATGTCAAGATTGGTCGTTCATTGTGCCACCTCACGGCAGGTCTTTGTAATTGCGACAGTTTTCAGTCCGGACGGTGCGCGACACGGAGATTTACCCGTCCGAGGAGCCCGAGAATCTCGGCACCATTCTTAGCTGCATGCTCCTCGCTCCTCTAACTCGCTGTAAACATTGAGAGTTGCTTGTCGTCGTCAGCGCGACACGGACGCCGGTGCCGACATGCATCAAGCACCCTCGGGTCTTCGAGGGCCGCCTCACGGATTCTCCATGGCGCCTGAGGTACCGCTTGGTCAGCGCTCAGAGTGCCGTCCTTTATCAGGCGGCGGATCGCGTGGTTGGTCACGCCGAGCTTCGCGGCAGCTTGCGACATCGTCAGCCAGCCTTCCTTCATCTTCTCGGATTGCACGCCGCGAATGCGGTATTTCTCTCGGGTACGCTGAACGAGGTGTCCGGTCCACGTGTTGCCCATGCCGGTCCGCATCCCCATGCGGTTAAGCGTCGCGGCGACCTCCGCATCCGACCACGGTCCGGCCATGCTGCGGATCACCTTGAGCACGTCTTCAGGCGTGCGACGGAAACTGCCACCACTTTCCTGCTTGCGAACCCGAAGCTGCGAGTGCCGGCCACCGCGCCAGTGGATTACCAGAACCACCTCGCGGGCGGCGTCGTCGACATCGGCAATAATGTCCTTGATGACGCTGCGCAGCACCTGCTGGCGGGCCCGCATCGTGGTTCCCAGGGCCTCCCATGCGGCTTCGAGGTCGTCGGCGAGGCCGCTGAAGT
This sequence comes from Gammaproteobacteria bacterium, assembly GCA_965214795.1. Lineage (GTDB taxonomy): Bacteria > Pseudomonadota > Gammaproteobacteria > HK1 > HK1 > JAJDXW01. Next base: position 2,139,955 of record OZ243976.1, read on the forward strand.
CCGGAACCTCGCCGCGGGTCTCCGGTGGCGCGCGCAGGCGCGCCTCGAACGCCGCCACACGCTGCAAGGTAGCCTCCCAAGTACTTTCCAGCCGCGCCGCGATCAACCGATTGTCGGGGTCGCAGGCCGCATAGCGGCGTTCCGCCAGTGACGCCTCGTAGCGCGCCTGCTCCAACTCCAGCTCCATCAACCGTCGGCTTTCGCTGCGCTGCTCCATGAGCCTCCTGTCGGCCTCGAGCGCCGCTTCGACCGCCAGCGGCGACACCGCCCGAAGGACCTCGCCGACCACCGCCTTGTCGACACGGGGCCCGCCGAAGCTCAGGCAGCGTTCCCGGCCCTCGTTTCTGCGGCCATGGCAGCGATAGTAGGGTATCGACGACCGGCCGCCATAGGACACGGTCACGTGGTGCCCACAACGCCCGCAGGTCAGCATCCCCACCAGCGAAGCCGACCCTCCGCGCCCCGACTTGACGCCTCCACCCCTTGCGTAGAAGTTGGCCTGGAGCTGCTTGCGGTTGCGCTCGAACTCCTTCCAGTCGATGAAGCCCGGGTGATGATCCTTGATGACGACTTCCCAGTCTTCAAGCGGCTTGGCGAGCCCGCGGCTCTTTCTCAGGCGGCCGTCGACCACGACCGTGCGTGAGCCGTGCTTGCCGTAGACATACGCCCCGGCATAGAAGGGGTTCTTCAAGAGCGCCAAGACGTTGTAGTAGCGGATCGGGCGCCAATCGAAGCTCGTGCCGTTGCGCTTGTTCGACGGCTTGGGGAAGTGGAACCCGTCCTCCTGCAACGAGAGCAACACTTGGCGCGCGCTTCCGAGTCGGCGGAAGCGACCGAAGATCTCCCTGATGGTCGCCTGAAGCCGTTCGTCGGGGTCGAGAGCGAGGCCGGCGTCGCGGTCCCAGATGTAGCCCGGCGGCACGGGGATGCGCAGCTCGCCGCGCCGTGCCTTGGCGCGCGCCGCCTCGAACATGCGGGCGCGCAACTGGCTGAGCTCGAAAGTCGAGATGCTGCCCTTCATTCCCAGCAGGAGCCTATCATTGGGCAGGTTCGGGTCGTAGACCCCATCGAGATCGATGATCCGTGCGCCAACGAAGCCGCACACCTCAAGGAGATGTTCCCAGTCCCGACCGTTGCGCGCCAACCTTGTGGCATCGAGGCACAGCACTGCACCGACCAGGTCCTCGTACATCAATGTCAGCAGCCGCTCGAAGCCCGGCCGATCCTGCATGCCGCTGGCGGTGCGCCCGAGGTCGTCGTCGATCGTTTCGACATCGCCGAACCCGTGATGGCGTGCGGCTTCGACGAGCTCGTACTGCCGACGCTGGCTTTCCGGATTGTTGATCACTTGGTTGGGGCTGGACTGGCGGATGTAGACGACCGCCTTGCGCTGGAGCAGAGCGGCCGGAAGGTCACCGTTCTTCATTGCTCTCCTCCCGCCTCGCGGGCTCGGCTGCCTGTATCAGAAGGCTGGCCAGCCGTTCCGTTACGGTCGAGTGCTCCGATGGGCTCAGGCCCTGAAGCACCGGTGATTCGAATGCCAGTGCGGCCTGGCGCGGGGGCAATGGAAGATCTGGCGAGGCAGTCGTCATCGGTCTCCTCCCGGGAAGGTCTCGTGGTCTCCCGAGAGTTCCTTCCGGCACCGATGTCGCGCAACAGGCGCAGGAGCTCCGCCAGTCCGGAGAGCGAAACTACCGGTTCACCCAGCTCCATCCCTGCACAGACCGCCGCATCGAGCATCCAGCTCGGGATCACTGCCCCCTCGCCGGATGGCGCCTCAACACGGACCAATGGAGCGGAAGCCCATCGTTCACACCGAATGACGCGAACCGAAAGCCCGTGAAACCGGTGCCAGGGGTAGTGAACCGTCAAACGCTGCCCGACATGGGCAGAATGAAAGGATGTCCAAGAACGCGCTGTTCGCCGGCCATGACGAGGGGGCGCATGGCTGGGGGCGCATCGCCTCGCTCATCGAAACGTGCAAGCTCAATGGGGTGGAGCCCTACGCCTGGCTCAAGAGCACGCTGGAGAAGATCGCCGCCGGCCACCCGCACTCGCGCATCCGCGAGCTGTTGCCCTGGAACTTCAGCTCGGCGTCAAGCTGACTGCACGGCGGGCCCCTGGTTGGCAAGGTGGGCCATTCGTACCGCTTACCCATTGACGAGGACCCTACCGATGAACGACTCCGACGAGGCGCTGCGCAAAGCCGTAGCGCTGTTCCGCTACGGCCTCATCGCCGACGTGCTCCCGCTGCCGCTGGGCAGCCGCGACATCCGCCGCGCCCTGCACCAGAAGGCCCAGCGCACCTACACCATCCCCGGCACCCGCCGCACCCGCGTCGCCGTGGAGACGATGCGCGACTGGCTCAGCGTGTATCGCAACGGCGGGTTCGAGGCGCTGTATCCGAAGACCCGCGCCGACCGCGGCCTGCCCCGGCGTGTGCCCCCCGAGGTCGCCGAGCGGCTCGTCTCACTCAAAACCGAGCACTCCGAACTGTCGGTCAAAGCCCTCATCCGCGCCGCCCGCGAATGCGGCGTCGACCACCCCCTCGCTCCCTCCACGGTGCACCGGCTGCTCGCGCGCGAGGGCCTGCTCGACAAACGCCCCGGCGAACCCACCGCCACCGACCGGCGACGATTCGCCTTCCGCGACGCCGGCGAACTGTGGATGAGCGACGTGATGCACGGCCCGAAGGTGCGCGACGCCACACGGCGACGCAAAACCTTCCTCATCGCGTTCCTCGACGACGCCACACGCGTCATCCCCTTCGCCGCCTTCGCCTTCGCTGAGAGCACCACCGCGTTCCTGCCGGTGTTCAAAAACGCCCTCATCCGAAGGGGGCTGCCGATGAGGTTGTACGTCGACCACGGCGCCGCCTACCGCTCCCAACAGCTCGCACTGGTGTGCGCCAAGCTCGGCATCGCGCTCATCCATGCCCGACCCTATCAGCCGGCCGGGAAGGGCTATGCTTCATATTGCACCTCATTGGCACCGTGAGAGGCGACCTCGGGGCTCGGTCGTCGTTTCGAGAGCTTACGCCCCTGTTGTTTGGTCGGCGGATGGTCGGGAAGCTCATACAGGCAGCAGGGTCGGTCGTTATATGGGTGTCCGCGCAGCAGCCCGTGCCGGCGCCATTTCTTGATCGTACTGGTCGAGACGGCGAGTTGGTCGGCGATCTCGTCGATGGTCAACAACCCGCGTGCACGTAGCCGTTCGAAGCGCGGCTTCAGAGCATAGTCCCTGCGGATCGCCTGGACTCGCCGCGGGTGGAAGGCACCGTCATGGCCGGTCCGGTACCCGCGCTCATTGAGGATGGTCGCAACTTCGGCCTCGGTGTAGTCGTTGAGCAGGGTGTCGATCTCGGCAACGACCTTGCCCGAGGTCTGGTAAACCTGCCACGCAAGGCGCTCCGCAGCCAAGGTGAGCTGGCGCGTCGCGCCGCCGCGCAGACGCACCCCCAACGACAGCTTCTCGCCCTTGGTCAGGGTCACGTCCTCGATCAGCAATCGCGCCATGCGCTTTCGCTCGCGGCACGGCGTGGTGGGATCGTTCCACAAGCGCGGGAAGTCGGTGGCGAGGGCGAGGATGCGGTGGCGTTGCGAGTCGTCCAATTCCTGACGCTGCTCGCCACGGCGTGTCTCGAGCTCGCGCTGTGCCTGGTCCACGGCACGAAGCTTTGCGTTCCACTCCGCCTCCAACACGTCGGCCACCATCCGGTGCTCCGGACGGGTCTGCATGAACCGCTGGCGCGCCAAGTCCGCCTCCTCGCGGGCCCGTTGCACCCGCTGGGCACGCCAGGCATCGGCCTCCTCGGCGCGCGCGGTGAGTTCCGCCTGCACCTGCAACGCCACCTCCAGCGTGACCGGCGTCATCAGCTCCACCAGCAGTGCGCCGACCGCCCGGTCGATGCCGGCGCCGGGGATATGCTGGCAAACGGCGCGCGCGGTTTCGATTCCTTCGCGCTGGCACAGATAGTCCGGCACTCGCCGCCCTTGGCGGGTGTGGTAGCGCACGGTCATCCGCTGGCCGCACACGCCGCAGATGGCCAAGCCCTGAAGCAACGCCGGCCCCTCGCGCGGGGCGCTGCGCCGATGCGCGCCGTACGCTTGGGCATTGTTTCGGAGCTGGCGCTGATTGGCCTCGAAACGCTCCCAGGAGATATAGCCCGGGTGGGCGTCGGTCAGCAGCACCGTCCATTCCTCACGTGCCAGGCGTTTGTGCTCGATGCCGCCCCCGGGACGGCGCCGCTGCCGGCTGCGCCCGAAGGCGAAGGCGCCCGCGTACCGTGGGTTGTGCAGCACCTGCAGCACCCGAGTCAGCCTCAGCTCCAGCCAATGCAGCTCGCCCTTGTGGGCGCCGCTGCGCGCCCGGCGCGGAAAGTGCAGCCCCTCGGCGCGGAAATGCTTCACCGTGGCAGTGGCCGAGCCAGTGCGCGTGAAGGTGTCGAACAGCAGCCGCACACTGTGCTGGACTTGGGCGTCGGGGTCGAGCACCACACGACCGAGCGGATCGTAGACCAGCCCCACCGGCAGCGGCATCTTCAACGCCCCGCGTCGGGCTTGATTGAGGATCCCACCGCGCAGCCGGGCCCGCAGCAGGTGCAGCTCCGCCTCCGACATGGTCCCCTTGAGTCCGAGCAAGAGCCGGTCGTTGAAGTCCCCGGGGTCGTAGACGCCGTCCTCATCGAGGATCAGGGTCTGGCTCAGCGCGCAGATCTCCAGCAACCGGTGCCAGTCGGTGCAATTGCGTGCCAGCCTCGACACCTCGAGCCCGAGCACGATTCCGGCCCGACCCATGCCGACCTCGGCGACCAGATGCTGGAATCCCTCGCGGTCGCGGTCGGCACCGGACAGGCCCAGGTCGGTATCGATCACGGTGATGCGTTCGCTCGGCCAGCCCAGGGCCACGGCCCGCTCGCGCAGGGCGTACTGGCGCCGAGTGCTCTCGGTATTCTCGAACACTTGGCGCACGGTGGACTGACGCACGTACAGATACGCGTCGCGGCGCAAGTGCGTGGTGGTCACCTTCTGGTGGGCCGTGCTCATGTCGGCTCCCTGCCCATATGCCCCTTGAGCATCGCCAGGACGATGTCTGGTCGGCGTCAACTATTTCTGCCGGCGGCGACAATTAGAATTGCCGGTCTGCAGGGCCGCGTGAGCGGGGTCGAAGATTTTGAATTCTCCTATTATTGTTGAGCCTGTGGGTATGTGGGGAACTGCGCAGCAGTTGTCCACATATCCACAGGCTGCGCGGCGCGCACGAAGTCGTTCGTGGGTCTCGCACGGCGGTCACGACTCATCGGCCTTGGCGTCCTTCCTGGCACGTCCGGACCGGGTGCGTTGGTGGGCGGCCTGGGCTCGATAGCTCTTGACGTTGAGCTCCAGGATCACCGAGTGGTGGACGACCCGGTCGATCGCGGCGGCGGTGGTCATCGGGTCCTGGAAGATCTGGTCCCACTTGGAGAACACCAGGTTGGAGGTGATCGCGACGCTACGGCGCTCGTAGCGCTCGGCGAGCAGGGCGAACAGCACCTCCATCTCACCGCGGTCATGTTGCACGTAGCCGATGTCGTCCAGGATGAGACACTCGATGCGGTCGAGCCGTCGCAGCTCCCGGCTCAGCCGAAGGTCGCGCTTCGCTTCCAGGAGGCGCTCGACCAATGCCGAGACCGGGGTGAAGAGCACCGAGTGGCCCTGGCGCACCAGCTCGTGGCCGAGCGCCGAGACGACATGGGTCTTGCCCGTGCCCGGATTGCCGAATACGCACAGGTTCGTGGCGCCTTCGAGAAACTGCCCCTCGGCGAGCCGCGCGACCTGGGTGCGTACCGGCGCGGGGAACCGTGCGGTATCGAGAGTCGCCATCGTCTTGTCGCGCGCGAGCTTCGATTCGCTGAGCAGTCGCGCGATCCGACGCTCGGCGCGCTCGACCGCCTCCACCGCCGCGAGTTCTTCCAGGTACTGGGTATGGCTCCAGCCCCCCTGGGCCGCTTGGTCGGCAAGCGGCGCATAGTGGGCGAGGAACGAAGGCAACCGGAAAGCCTTGAGTCGTAGCTGAAGTGTCTCGGTGCTCATGATGCCACCTCCTCGCCGGTGAGCAGCTCGTCGTAGGTATCCAGGTTCGGCGTGGGCACCTGCACCTGCGGACACGCCGGCGAGTGCCAAGCGCCGACCCGTGCCTTGACGGCGTCGGATTCCGGAACCTCCCCGGCCTGGAGCATCGCGTCCAGCGCCGCCTCCCCCTCGCACTGCATCGTGGTGGCCGCCAAGTGAAGGATGCGGATGTACTCCAGGTCTGCCCATTTCTCCGAGCGCTCGTTGAGCGCATCGTAGGCGCGACGCAAGACCAGCGACGGAAACATCGCCTCGCGGTACACGTAGCGCCGGAAGGCACCGGGCTTGCGGATCAGCGAATGGACCACGTGACGGTAATCAATCCCTTCAAGGCCCTCACCGCGCACCCGCTCGGGCCGGGCCACCAGCGCACCGCGGTAACGAACCTCCAGATGATTGGCATGAACGCGAACCCGCACCCGGTGCCCGATCAGCCGCGAGGGAAGCGAGTACACCTTGCCCGACACCCGGATGACCCCCCAGCGCTTGACCGTGACGTCTTCCTCGCGATACGCCGCAAGCGCCCGCGACGGCAAATCCCTGAGCACCGCGCGCTCCTCGGCCACGCGACCGGCACGGGCGCCGTTGCGCTCGCTCACCAGCGCCTCGACGAATTGCCAGTACGACTCGACGCTTTGGAAATCGCGGCTGCCGCGCAAGCGAAGACGCTGGTCCAGCGCGTTCTTGAACCCCCGGTGCGACGACTCCACGTCTCCGTTCTCGTGTGCCCGACCCGGCGTGTTCTTCGAGCCGCGAAGACCATAGTGATCGAGCACCTCGCGATACCGCCGCGTCAGCCCCCTGCCACGGCTCTTCGTCAGCTCGTGGGTGGCAGCCGACAGGTTGTCCGTGCGATGTTCCTCGGGCACCCCACCGAGGCGCCACAATGCCTCCTGCAAGCCCTCCGAGAGCGCCTCGAACGTCTCGGTAAAGCAAAGGCTCACCGACTCCCAGTTCGAGCACGTCAGCACGAAGTGATACACCAAGTGCGCGAACGCAACACCGGCAATCGTCACCCTCAGCGAACGCATGTCCGTGAAGTCCGACTGGCTTTGCTCGCCCGGGCGGTGCACTTGCGCGAAGTACACCTCGCGACCCTCGCCGCGTAACGCCCGCCAGTCCCGGAACCGGCGCTGCAGCGTGCGAAGCTGACCGGCTTGAAACCGGCCCGGGTAGCGACGAACGAGCTCGTCGAACACCGTCTTCGCCTGCAGCCCCTCGTCCTGCACGAGCAGTTCCACGACCTGCGGCCACACCTCCTCGAACGGATCCGGGCGCGTACGCCACGTGTGCGCCACGCGTAGCTCGCTCGGCAACTTCCCCGACCGACAGAACTTGCGAGCCGTACCCTCGCTCATCCCCGCCTTCGCCGCCGCCGTCACCAACGGTAACCCCTTCTTGATCAATGTCATCAGTAGCCTCACTTGCTGGTCAGTCGTCATCTCTCCCCTCCTCGGAGGGGAGACCCTGGACGACCCCGCAAACGGGCCCCGAACCGGCAGTTCTAGTTGTCGTTAACCGGTAGATCTAATTGTCGTTAACCACGATGTCGACCACCGGTGCATGGACCGCGGCGGGCAGCGTCTCGCACGGCCCCCGCGCGTGTCCCTCGGGCGGTGGGGCGGGCAGCTCGGCGAAGGCCTGCAGCCAAGCCGCGACGCCGCGCCGCGCCACCACCGCGAGCCCATGACGGATGGGCTCGGCGCCGGAATGCAGGCCATGACGACGCAGCCGCTCGTAGCCGTGTTCATAGACCGAATGCGCCATGGGGAGCGTGTCCGGTGGCGAAGTTCGCGTCATGAGCGTTTTTTTCCCCGCGCCAGAGCGCGTTCGATGCTGCGGCGGTGGACCGACAGGCCGAAGCGCTCGCGCACGAGCCCGACCAGGTCGCGCACGCTCAGCGTCGGCTGTTCGCCCTGGGCGGTGCGTAGCGCCTCGACCACCTCGTCGCTGAGCTTGTGGGGCTGGCGAGGACCGGGGCGGTGCGGCAGCAATCCAGGCAATCCGCCCGCTTCGTAGGCGCGTTTCGCCTGGTACCAGGTGGGTCGCGAGACACCGAAGCTCGCCGCCGCGTGACTCACCGCCACGCCGTCTTCGCGCACCCGGCGCAGCATCTCGTACTTGACCTGGAGCAGGTCGCGCGGGTCGAAGAACGCGTTCGACACGAACAGCTCGTCGCGCACGGCCTCGGGATGGGGGTTCAGACACCCATGCTCCTTGAGGGCATGGGTCTTTGCATCGGGGGGGCGTTTGGCCATTGGCCGGCCTCCAGCTGCGACAGTGTGTAATTATAATTATGCCTGTTTTATGCATCGGATCAAGCCATCCTTGCTGCCGTATCGGCGTAATCGATTGGTAGTTCGCAGCTTTTTTCTCAATCAACATGCCCGCTCATCCGCTTCAGCAAAGACACTCCAATGAATCGGACAAAAACAATCTTACAATTACGGCATAATCTTCTTGACACCGCTCGCGCCGCGACCGTCCCTCTCCTCAGCGCAATCGTCCCCGCACACACCGTCGAGCAATGTCGCCAAAGCAAGCAGATCCGACACCCGAAACGCTGACCGACCTGCCGCCACCCGCACGAACGGATCCTCGGCCGCAGCGCTGGTCCACGCCTTGGGAAGGTTGCGTAGCTTCCCGTCTTCAGCGAGGTAATCCACCCGCACCATCCCCCAGCACGGTCGGCTTTGAATGAGCTCGAACTCCCGTCCGTGCAGCGGATGAAACGGGTGCGTCACCCGAAAGGTTTGGCACTCAACGCGTGGAGAAAGTGCAGTTGATGGCTCTGTCCAACGTGTTCATCGAACGGCTCTGGCGGTCGCTGAAGTACGAGGCGGTGTACCTGCACGAACTGCGCGACGGCTTCGAAGCCGAGCGCGTCATCGCAAACTGGATGCGTTTCTATACCCAGGAGCGCCCGCACAGCGCCCTGGGTGGACGCACGCCGGTCGAGGCGTACCGTTGGGACCGTGCGGCATGAAGGCCACCGGTGCGAACGAGGGGCGTTGCGCGGGTGAGGGTCGCGGCGCCGCCCAGAACCCCGGTGATGGGCGAGGGGGGGAGTCCTGTGGATTTGTGGACGAGTCCTTCGGACCGGCGCGAGCCCTGCGGGCCGTGTGGACGAGACCGTGGACAACGCGGGCGCGTTGCCCACCGCCTCGCCCACACTCTCGCGCCTCTCGCCCACAAGCTCCACAGGACCAACCACCAGCGGTCCGGAGAACAGAGTTTCGACGTACCTCGACGCGGGTCACCGGCAACGGGTACGATCGTTCCGAGGGCATCACATCACAATCCCGGTACACCTTATTGGGGATTATATCGAATAGTACCCCACGGGCGGGCTAGCGGTCTGGCCGGGGCCGGGGGATGTTGCGAACCTCGACCGGCTCCAGCACCCGCCGGGCGGCTTCGTCGAGCGTCATCTCGGGCACATCGAACTCCTCCTCCATGTCCGCCTTCGTCGGCTGATACGACGGGTCTACGATCTCCACCACGCGAGGCGGCGGGTGCTTGGGAGTGTCGGTCATGGTGTACCTGTCTGGGGGTCTATCCCCGCACGGGCGGGGGAACTTGAGGCCACGACCGCCACGTTCAGCACCGAGCGCCGGAGTCGAGGCCGTTGTCGGCGATCAGGGAATCGTACTTGAGCTGCCTGCCGTCCATGCCCATGACGACGGCCCCCATGAGGTCAAGGGTATCCAGGTCGCGAAGGTTGTGCTTGCCGGCGAACTCGCTGACGTACCGATTCAGGTGCTTGGGGCTCATTTTGTGGAAGGTCCCCTTGTGGGCGCGCTTGAGCATTGACCAGAACGATTCCACCCCGTTGGTGTGGACATCGCCCCGGACGTACTCCAATGTGCTGTGGTTGACTGCCTCATGCGGATTCGGAAGCGAGGCGTAGACCGGCGCCTCGTCGCTGTACACGGTCGTGTCCAAGGCCGTGTGCTGCGCTACGAAGCCGTGGAGGGTGGCCTTGTCGGTGCTGTCGATCACTCGGGCGCAGACTTGGTTGGTGGCCCGGTCCTTCGCGCCGACGATCGCGGTCTTCCCCACGGCTCCGCGGCCGGTCAGGTGCTTGCGCTTGGACTTCGGCATGTTGGCCCGGCGACCGCCCATGTACGTCTCGTCCACTTCGACCGGCCCGACGAAGGTGCCGTCACCGCCCTCGAATGCCTTGCGCAGCCGATGGGCAAGGTGCCACGAGGACTTCTGCGTGATGTTCAGGTCGCGATGGAGCTTCATGCTCGACACGCTCTTGAGGCTCGTCAGGCTCAGGTAGATGGCCATCGCCCACACCTGATAGCCGAGCTTCGAGGACTGCATGACCGTCCCGTAACGGACGCTGAACCGCTTGCGGCATTGCCGTTCCCGGCACCGCAACGGCATTTTGTGGGATGCGCCGGTCTGGACGTTCAGGGAGCCGCATTCGGGACACGCCGGCCCGTGCGGCCAGCGCACGCGCATGAACCAAGCCTCCGCTGCATCGTCGTGCGGGAACATCTTCATGGCCTCGATGAGGCTCATGCCTTGGCGAAAGCTCTTGCCCGGTGCCTTGTGTGTCATCGTCCGTCCCAACCGCTTGCTCTCGGCAAATCTATCAGAAAGTACCCCATCGCCGAGGAGTTTAGGGTAACTTTCGATATAATCCCCACCTTATTCCGGCCCTCGGACTGTCCAAACGACCCGGACCACCTCAGGAATCAGGAGGCGATTCGGGTGAGCTGGCGCTTCACCACCGAGGATGCGCGCATCAAGCTAAAATCGCTTTATCCATCAATACAAAGCTGTTGAAGTACTAGCGACGAGGAGCATGACGAGGAAAACGACGGTACGGACCACGAGCACTGCCTCCGGAACGCGACGGCGCCCCCCTTGTGGCACCCTCCCATCGCGAAGTGTACCGCGCCCCTCGGTCGGCCATCACAGCTGCCAAAACACCACATCGACCCCACCACCGGGGCCACCCGAATGCCCGTGGCCGCCTGACCGAACGCGCGCCTGCGCACCACAAGGTCGCCGACCGGTCATCACGAGGGACAACCCACACCGCCAACCTTCGCCGCAAGGCGCGACACCATCGTACACCCCGCCGTCCGACGAGCCCGCGCGCCCGAATGCTGGATCTGTTACACAGTAAATGCGCCATCATCCGCCGCGACGCGTGCCAGTTCCCCAATGCATCGACGACATCGCAGCGATTCTCTGCCAATCGGTCTCAATCTGCCGGATCGGTGACGGATGCGGGTTAGGAACTCAAGTTTCGGGGTTCAAAATGCCTGGAATCGGACGATGGATTCCCGCTTGCGCGGGAATGACGCCATTGTTCGCAAGACACGCCGCCTCCACGGCAACCGCCCTCGTCGCCACGGCCGTCATTCCCGCGCAAGCGGGAATCCATTTCTGCCGATGAATCCCGAAACTTGAGATTCTACTCTGTGCGAAGATTTTTTATCAAAAATTCAATTAATTATATGAAGTCCACCGCCCAAAGCGAACCCCGAAACTTGAGTTAGGAAGACGGCAGCCATACTCCTCGCGAGAGCGGACGGAGCAGATGCCTTTCGCAAACCAACGGTTGTAATGAATCACTAACATGGTCCTCGATCTGCTCCAAGAGATACGAGGCTAATCGTCCGCCCCGAACGATCGCGTCGACCCCAACCAGTCGTTTAAGATCATCTGGCTTGGCATTGGCAAGGACATACGCGCACCCACCCGCCATCGCCGCAACGTCAAGACGTTCGCGGAATTGGAGCCTGAAACGTACGTGTATATCCTCAGGCTCCTTCAGGTGTTTTCGCTCTGGTGAAACCCTTGCCATAGCAATTCCATATACATGTTTCATTATCCCATTTGCCGACTCTTGAAATCTCGGATCCGAAAAGTTGATTTCATTCCATACCCAAAATGCATTGTTGCGCAATAGCTCCGTTATCTCGTGCCCCTTTAGCGTTGCTAAGGCTAGCTTGTGAATTGTCGATTTGGAGACAAAGACTATTCCCTGACCAAACCCACGGTATGCGAGATAATCGGTGTATTCGGAGCCAAGCTTTGTTGTCTTCGGATCCCCAAAAAAGATCAAATATGCGAAGTCTTCAGATTGCGAATCCCCAATCGGCTTGAACACTCGCGACCATCCGTAACCCTCCTCTTCTCCGATTTTCTCAGCCGCGGAAACAAGCGCCTTTTCGAACCCTATGGGTAACGCCGTGCCCGTGATTACCAAGTGCTCCAACATGGAGGATGATTGTTTGAGTAGTCCGAGTGTAGCTTCCAGTCTGGACATGGTTCGATCAAATTCGCGCTTATCTTCATAAGCCTCGTGAACCGCTCCGAGACTTGATACCAGTGCAAGGAAGAACAGCACGTATTTCACCCAGTGTCCCTGTTTCAAAAAGATAGTGATTGCAGTCAAGATCAATGCGGACACAATCAAGATGATCGTGAGATTTATTGCTTCCATCGCCTGCCCCCCATCTGTGCCCTGAGGCCATTTGGTCTTGGTTCACGCGGTGCCACTGCCATCCTCGCCCAAGGATACCACTGCGCGCCCGTGTGCGCGGGGGAACCGTACGAAAGTACCTCACAGGTTTGCCTGGAGGGTGGTGGAAGGAAGTGGCGGGTAGGGTCCAGTCGGCCCCTCACGAGCCTGTCAGGCGGCGTGGTAGCGATTCCGGCGAGCGCGTCCGGGTCCTCGGTCTGCCGCCGTTGCGAATCCGGCCCGACGCGGCCGCCGCGCCTTGTCCTCGGGCGAAGCTTTCTCGAGGAAGTCATCCTTATCTACGATGGCTTCAGGGTTCAGGTCACGTTCGCGAGTTCCCCGGACGCGGATTGATCGTAAGCGCCACGAGCGGCCCACCTTCCGATTGATGGAAAGATGTCATTGGATGTCCGTTTCACTGGGAGGGTCATCCGATGCAGGATACGGAACGAGATTTCGCCGCCGGTGGTGAACGGTCGGCGGAGGAGCACTCGGGGTTTGTTGCGCCGCGGCGGTCGCGCCGGCGCTGGAGCGCCGAGGAGCAGGCGCGGGTGGTGCACGAGAGCTTCCGGGCCGGGAATAGCATGGGCGAGGTCGCGCGCCGCTACGGGGTATCGCGTTGGCAGTTATCGTCGTGGCGCGGTCTGGCCCGCGCGGGCAAGCTTGGTGTGCCGTCCTTTTCGCCCTCGGCGGCGGTCACGCCCGAGCCGCCGCCGGCCTTCGCCACGGTGGAGGTAGACAGTGCTGCGGTTTGCGGTGCGATGGGGTCGGTGGTGGTCGAGGCGCGCGGGGTGACGGTGCGCCTGGAAGGCGAGGTCGGCACGGGTCGGAGCGCGATCCACAGGTGACGCCGGTAGAGGACAATCACCTGTTCGCGGGCGCCGTGTTCGCCGATTCGGTATGGATTGCCTCATCGACTGCCCCGGCCGACATAAAAGGAATGGGTTGTCGTCTGGATGATTTCCATCAGCGATTCCGTTAGTTGTCGTTCCACCTCGACAGGAGACTGTCCGGCCTTCATGCGGGCGATGAACTTCGCGGCGTTCTTGCGTGCCTCGTCGGGCGAGATGTCCCCGTGCCGGCCGACCGTCACGCGCTTGGACTTGCCGTTCGTTCTGGTCTGCACCACGTAGACCTTGCGCGCCGTGGGGTATACGCGGATGCCGAAGCCGGGGAGGTCCGAATCCCAGAACACCGCGTCCTTGCCGTTGACCGCGAGGCGGTCCACGATACGCTTGGTGAGCGTTCGGTACTGGCGCTCGGGCATGTCCTGGCTCCTCGACAGGGGCGCTCGGGCACTCAAGCGGATCGCGATCAGGCGTAGTCTGGAGGCGTTCCGGATCGGTAAGCAATCCGAAAGCGACCGACTGAAAATCGGGGCGAATTGAAGCGCATCGGAGGCGGGAATGCAAGGGCGGTAATGGATCGTGAAGCCAAGAAAAATAGATAAATTACAATGGATTATAGCTACAGGGCGCACTCCAGCGCATGCAGGTCAGGATAGCCGCAAGAATGAGTTGTCTTCTCGACACGAACGTATTGTCCGAGCTGACCCGACCGAGGCCGTCGCCCGAGGTCATAGCATGGCTCGAAGAGAACGAACCCTTTCTCGCGTTGCCTGCGATCGTGCTCGCAGAATTGCGGTACGGGATTGCACGGTTGCCGGCCGGCCGGAGGCGGTCGAGTCTCCTGAAGTTCTGGAACATGACCCGCGACCGCTTTCGCGGACGCATCTTCTCGTTCGACGAACGTGCGGCCGAAGCCTACGGAGATCTGGCGGCGGCGGCCGACCGTGCTGGAATCCCCGTCAATGTCGCCGACGGCCAGATTGCGGCCATCGCCCTCGTCCACGGGATGAACGTTGCGACCCGCGATATCGGTGACTTCGAGGTTTCGAGAGTGCCTCTGATCAATCCCTGGAACTTCACCTTGGCGCAGGGTTCGTGATGTCGGGGTTCACGGCGGTGTGCCGATGTTTGCCGGCACCGGCGTACCGGCGGCGCGGTCTCGCATCGCTTCGCGGCAGGCCGTTCGACCCCGCCACGGACTGTTGCAAGGACGCCGCAGAAGCGTCGTCTTCCCGGATTGACGTGGGCCGGTAAGCACTATCGCCGGGAACTCGGTGACCGCTCTCCTCGGAATCGGATCCAGGGAACGCTCGATGTAGGGCTCATTCATGGAATCCAACAAGGCGTGCGAGCCAATTCCTCCGCCCTCGCGGAGCGTCTCGACAAGGGGGCTGGCCGGGCTCGCTCCCTGCGCTCGGTCCGGGGCGGGGCTCCGGCCGTGGCGCTGGTCCCTGCCGGCGGTGTCCCGGCCGCTGGTTGACATGGCTTTCGCCGTGCGTTGAGATTGAGGCGAGGTCGAGGGACGGGAGCCGCCCGAGAATGGGCCTCCGATCCTTCCATTGTTCCCGAGACGCTGCCGTCTCGTGCGGGTAGCGGGCGGGGCGGGGCCGTGGCTCGGCCGCGTCCGGCGACGACGAGGAGAGGACCGTGCCGAAGGCGAGATACGCACCGACCCTGTACCTTCTGCTCGCGGTTGTGGTCTTCACCGGCATCCTGTCTCCAGCCCGGACGGCGCTCGCCGACCGGTACGGGGTTGCGGTCATCGTCGGCAACCAGGAGTACCGGAACGAGCGGGTTCCCGATGTCGCCTTCGCCCACCGCGACGCGGAGGCGTTCAAGCGCTACGTGATCGAGGTGCTGGGATTCGCTCCGAACCGGGTCTTTGACCTCCGCGATGCCACCCAGGCGCAGATGTTCACCTGGTTCGGCAACCGCGACAGCCACGAGGGCCGGCTGTGGCGCTACCTGCATCCGCGGCACGGCTCGGACGTGGTGGTGTTCTATTCCGGTCATGGGGTGCCGGGGCTGAAGGACAAGCGGGGCTACCTGCTTCCCACGGACGCCGACCCGGACACGCCCGAGATCAACGGTTACCCGATCGATCTCCTCTACGCGAACCTGGGCAAGCCCCGGGAGACGAAATCGGTGCGGGTGTTCCTGGACGCGTGCTTCTCGGGCGATAGCGACCGGGGGATGCTGATTCGCTCTGCCTCACCGGTGTTCGTGAAGCCGGAGCTGCCGGAGGTTTCGGGCGAGAAGCTGACCGTTCTCACGGCGGCGTCGGGCGGGGAAGTGGCATCGTGGGACGAGCAGGCGAAGCACGGGATGTTCACGCACCATCTGCTCGATGCGCTCTACGGTCAGGGTGACTTCGACGGCGACGGTCAGGTGACCGCGACGGAGGCGAAGACGTACCTCGACGACACGATGACCATCGCCGCCCGCGAGGCGTTCGGCCGTCACCAGAACGCGAGCCTCAACGGGGTAGCCGGTGCGGTGCTGGCTCGGGCAGGGGACGGAGGTGTGTTTCCGGCGCGTCCGGGGCTCGGGGACGCGACCCAGTGTGACAAGGATATGTCTGGACTGGACAAGGCGTTCGAGGCGAAGGACTACCCCGAGGTGCTGACTTTCATCAGCAAGCTCGAAGAGAGCGGCTGCGTTCTGCCACCTCGGGTCGACTATTATCGTGGCGAGGCCGAATTTCACGCTGAGCGTTACGGCGAGGCCGTTCGGTCGTTGAAACGGTACGTGGAGAAAGTCGGCCGAGAGGGGCGCCACTATCGGAGCTCGCTGGAGCTCCTGCTGATATCGGAAGAAAGGGACGATACGTGCAATCCGAAGAACGCGATCCAGCGTGACAAGTATATGCTTGGACTGGACAAGGCGTTGGAGGCGAAGGACTACTCCAAGGTGCTGACTTTCGTCAGCAAGCTCGAAGAGATCGGCTGCGTCTTGCCACCTCGGGTCGACTATTATCGTGGCGAGGCCGAATTTCACGCTGAGCGTTACGGCGAGGCCGTTCGGTCGTTGAAACGGTACGTGGAGAAAGTCGGCCGAGAGGGGCGCCACTATCGGAGCTCGCTGGAGCTCCTGCTGATATTGGAAGAAAGGGACGATACGGCATATGAGCGGGCGAAGTCTGAGGGCACGGCTGCTGCGTATGGGGAGTACCTGTCGTCCCATCTCGACGGGCGACACGCGGCCGAGGCGCGGCAACGGCAGAAGGTGGCCGCGGCGGAGGAGCGGGAACGCGAACGTAAGAGACCAGGTCGTCGGTTCCGCGATTGCACCGATTGTCCGGAGATGGTGGTGGTACCTGCGGGCTCGTTCGACATGGGCTCGCCTTCACATGAGGAAGGCCGGGGTGGGGATGAAGGCCCGGTGCATCGGGTGAGGCTATCGGAGCCGTTTGCGGTGGGGGTATACGAGGTGACGCGAGGAGAGTGGAGTCGATTCGTGTCGGGGACGGGGTATAGCTCAGGTGGTTCGTGTCGGACATATGAGAGCGGTGAATGGGAGTATCGTTCGGGTCGTGGTTGGCGTAGTCCTGGCTTCAGTCAGAGCGATGGCCATCCGGTGGTGTGCGTAAACTTTGGGGATGCGCAGGCCTACGTAGGGTGGTTGTCGCGAGAGACGGGCAGGGGCTATCGTCTGTTGAGCGAGTCGGAGTGGGAGTACGTTGCGCGCGGGGGGACGCGCACGTCGCGTTACTGGGGGGGAAGCGAGGGCGGGCAGTGTACCAATGCGAACGGGGGGGACCGGACGCTGAAGCGTCGATACCGCGATTGGGGATGGGACACCGCTTCGTGCGATGACGGCCATGTGCATACGTCGCCGGTAGGGAGCTACAAGAAGAACCAATACGGATTGCACGATGTTTTGGGGAACGTATGGGAGTGGGTGGAAGATTGCTGGAACGATAGCTATCGAGGAGCGCCTGCTGATGGGAGTGCGTGGGAGTCTGGGGAATGTGGCCGTCGTGTGTTGCGTGGCGGCTCGTGGCTCAGCTTTCCGAGGTCTCTGCGCTCCGCCTATCGCTTCGGGATCACCGCCGGCTCCCGGTACAGCTTTGCCGGCTTCCGAGTTGCCAGGACGTTGGATTGATTCTTGTCTCTTTGCTTCTTAGCCTCTTGAGCGGGGGTCCAGGGGGCGGAGCCCCCTGGCCGCTCAGGTTGTCGCCCGGTGTTCGCTACGGACTACCCGTGCAAGGGACGGGAGGTTGTCTGGCCGCTGAGCGATTGCGGGCGCTGTCGTCGCCTCCCGACGAAAGCGGCCCGGAGTACCCGACCCTCGGTCGCGCCCGCGGAGCCATCCGTCGAGGTGCCACGAGATGACCGGCGGCACGGAACGCCGCACCGGGCCGGCGCTCGAGGCGATGTATCAGCTCGTGCGGCGGCTCATTCCGACCCTGGAGCGATTCCCGCGCCGGCAGAAGTTTCTGCTTGGCGATCGCATTCAGACCACGGGCCTG
Organism: Gammaproteobacteria bacterium; assembly: GCA_965214795.1. Lineage (GTDB taxonomy): Bacteria > Pseudomonadota > Gammaproteobacteria > HK1 > HK1 > JAJDXW01. The sequence continues at coordinate 2,157,874 of OZ243976.1, forward strand.
GACGGGCTGGAACGGCTGGTCGAGACGACCTTCACCCGAAACCGCAGTCGCTTGCCGAGCCAGGTCAACGTGGACCTCGACAAGCTGCGGCGGCTGCTTCGCCTCGCCAAGGAGTGATCCCGGGCGGCGTGGCAGGGCAGCGAGGTGCCCCGGATTCCGGCTGGAAAGACCGGCGCCGGGCGCATGGGCGGGAAGCCGGGTTGCCGCACGCGGCGATTGCATGCAATCATCGAGCGGTGAAAGGGAGTGGGAGACTGCCATGGCCAGCATCACAATTCGCAAGCTGTCCGAGGAATCGAAGGAACGGCTCCGCCGGCGCGCCGAACGAAGCGGCCGTAGTCTCGAAGCCTTCGTGCGTTCGATCCTCGATCAGGCGGCGGCCAGCGACGAGCCCCCCCGGTCACCGAGGTTTCCACACGATCTCATGGCTGTCATCGAGCCGGGTGAGGACATCGAACCGCACCTGCGCTCCCACGATCGGCCGCAGCCGCCGGTCGAGCCGTGATCCTTCTCGACACGAACGTATTGTCCGAGCTGACCCGACCGAGGCCGTCGCCCGAGGTCATAGCATGGCTCGAAGAGAACGAACCCTTCCTCGCGTTGCCTGCGATCGTGCTCGCAGAATTGCGGTACGGGATTGCACGGTTGCCGGCCGGCCGGAGGCGGTCGAGTCTCCTGAAGTTCTGGAACATGACCCGCGACCGCTTTCGCGGACGCATCTTCTCGTTCGACGAACGTGCGGCCGAAGCCTACGGAGATCTGGCGGCGGCGGCCGACCGTGCTGGAATCCCCGTCAATGTCGCCGACGGCCAGATTGCGGCCATCGCCCTCGTCCACGGGATGAACGTTGCGACCCGCGATATCGGTGACTTCGAGGTTTCGAGAGTGCCTCTGATCAATCCCTGGAACTTCACCTTGGCGCAGGGTTCGTGATGTCGGGGTTCACGGCGGTGTGCCGATGTTTGCCGGCACCGGCGTACCGGCGGCGCGGTCTCGCATCGCTTCGCGGCAGGCCGTTCGACCCCGCCACGGACTGTTGCAAGGACGCCGCAGAAGCGTCGTCTTCCCGGATTGACGTGGGCCGGTAAGCACTATCGCCGGGAACTCGGTGACCGCTCTCCTCGGAATCGGATCCAGGGAACGCTCGATGTAGGGCTCATTCATGGAATCCAACAAGGCGTGCGAGCCAATTCCTCCGCCCTCGCGGAGCGTCTCGACAAGGGGGCTGGCCGGGCTCGCTCCCTGCGCTCGGTCCGGGGCGGGGCTCCGGCCGTGGCGCTGGTCCCTGCCGGCGGTGTCCCGGCCGCTGGTTGACATGGCTTTCGCCGTGCGTTGAGATTGAGGCGAGGTCGAGGGACGGGAGCCGCCCGAGAATGGGCCTCCGATCCTTCCATTGTTCCCGAGACGCTGCCGTCTCGTGCGGGTAGCGGGCGGGGCGGGGCCGTGGCTCGGCCGCGTCCGGCGACGACGAGGAGAGGACCGTGCCGAAGGCGAGATACGCACCGACCCTGTACCTTCTGCTCGCGGTTGTGGTCTTCACCGGCATCCTGTCTCCAGCCCGGACGGCGCTCGCCGACCGGTATGGCGACGGTCAGGTGACCGCGATGGAGGCGAAGGCGTACCTCGACGACACGATGACCATCGCCGCCCGCGTGGCGTTCGGCCGTCACCAGTACGCGGGCCTCAACGGGGTAGCCGGTGCGGTGCCGGCTCGGGCGGGGGACGGAGGTGTGTTTCCGGTGCGCCCGGGGCTCGACGATTCGGGTGCCCCAGAGATTGGGGAGAAGTTCCGGGATTGCGAGGAGTGTCCGGAGATGGTGGTGGTACCCGCGGGCTCGTTCGACATGGGTTCACCTTCACATGAGGAAGGCCGGTATGATGATGAAGGCCCGGTGCACCGGGTGAGGATATCGGAGCCGTTTGCGGTGGGGGTATACGAGGTGACGCGAGGAGAGTGGGGTCGATTCGTGTCGCGGACGGGGTATAGCTCAGGTGGTTCGTGTTGGACATATGAGAGCGATGAATGGAAGAATCGTTCGGGTCGTGGTTGGCGTAGTCCTGGCTTCAGTCAGAGCGATAGCCATCCGGTGGTGTGCGTAAACTTTGGGGATGCGCAGGCCTACGTAGGGTGGTTGTCGCGAGAGACGGGCAGGGGCTATCGTCTGTTGAGCGAGTCGGAGTGGGAGTACGTTGCGCGCGGGGGGACGACGGGCCCGTTTCACTTCGGCGGGGCGATAACGTCTGGTGAGGCGAACTACAGTGGGAACTACGGGGGGACGGTACTGGTGGGCTCGTTTCCGGCGAACTCGTTTGGTCTTCATGATGTTCACGGCAACGTATGGGAGTGGGTAGAGGACTGCTGGCACGGTAGCTATCATGGAGCGCCAGTAGACGGAAGTGCGTGGACTCGAGGTGGAGATTGCGGCAGTCGTGTGTTGCGTGGCGGCTCGTGGAACTACATTCCGTGGTCTCTGCGTTCCGCCTATCGCGAGAGGAGCGCCACCGGTCACCGGCTCAGCGTTGTCGGTTTCCGCGTTGCCAGGACGTTGGATTGATTCTTGCCCCTTTGCCTCTTAGCCTCTTGGGTGGGGGTCCAGGGGGCTCCGCCCCCCGGCCGATCAGGTTGTCGTCCGGCGTTCGCTGCGGACTACCCGTGCAAGGGACGGGGAGTTGTTCGGTCGCTGACCGATTGGGGCGCTCGTGGCGTCGGGACCGGATGGCGGACTTGCCTGACCCGTCGGATGACGCCTTCCGTTCATCCGACCTACCCCCGGCCAAGCTGGGCCGTAGCGTGAAACGGCCCTGCGCGAGGCCGGCACGTATCTGTTGACATGGCTTCCACCGTGCGTTGAGATCGAGGCGAGGTCGAGGGACGGGAGTCGCATCGAAAACGAGCCTCCGTTCCTTCCATATCTTCCGGGACGAAGTCGTCCCGACCGTTCGGCCGGGCCGGGAACGCGGCCCGGCCCCGATGGCGGTGACGAGGAGAGGATCGTACACAAGGCAAGACGCGACCGGCGGGGAGGACGAGACATGTTGGCGAGGACAGTACGGGTTACCGCCTGCGGTGTTGCGCTCGGAGGCGCCCTGATCGCGGCCGCCGCCGGCCCCCTCTCCGCCGCTCGCACGGAGTTCGCGAACCCGGTCGGCGTGGCGGTCATCATCGGCAACCGGACTTATGCCGGGGACATCCCGGACGTCGAGTACGCGCATCGCGACGCCGAGGCGTTCAAGCGCTACGTGGTCGACGTGCTGGGTTTCGATCCGGAGAACGCCACCGGCTCGCGCCGCATCCCGGATTGCTCCGTCATCCCACCCAATCCGTCGACGGAACAGAGCGGTCAATTCTCGTGGAGATCCCACGGGAGAATTCAGGAAAACAACAGTGTTCTATTCCGGGCATGGGGCGCCGGGTCTCGGAGACAAGCGCGGGTATCTGCTGCCGGTGAATGCGGAGCCGAATACGGCGGAGCTGAACGGTGAACCGCGCCGGGAATACCGGAGACCATTTCGTTTGAGTCACGCGGCCAGCGCCGTGTGCTCGCTTTGGCGATAGTACGCCGCTTCGGCCTCGGCCGGAGGTTGGTTCCCGATCGGCTCGAGGAGCCGTCGGTGGTTGAACCAATCGACCCATTCGAGGGTCGCGAACTCCACCGGCTCCAGGCCCCGCCAAGGGCCGCGGGAACGACGTCATTCCCGCGCAAGCGGGAATCCATCGCTTGGTGTCAGGCATTTCGAACGCCGAAACTTGAGCTATCACCATCACTTGACGGTCTTCGCCATTGGCCCCGAGTGGTCGGATTACGCTTCGCTCGTCCGACCTGCCGGGGATTGCTCCGGCCCGCCAGGGAAATGAGGGCACGGCTCCTCGCTTCGCTATCGCAGGATGGCGTGGCTTGCCCCCTTGACGGTGAGGCCCAGGGCGGGAAGATCGGTGAGGTGGAGCGAGCGGGAGGCCCGCTCCGGGGATCCTTCTCCGGCGTTCGTCGCTCGCTCGAAGGCCCGCCGGATCTGGGGAGAGGGGCTGGGGGCGGCGAGGACGAGGAGGTCGGCCCCCAGGATGCGGTCCGGGTACGGGGCCAGGTCGAGATCGAGCGTGAGGCTCGCCCCGGAGGGCAGGGCGGCCGCGCGCCGGAGCGGTGCGGCCGCCGTCTCGCTGGCCGCGACGGAAAGAGCCGGCCGGACCGCGAAGTACAGGTAGACGAGTCGTTCGCCTTCGTTCGCGACGCGGTACACCACCCGGCACAGGCCCGCTCCGCGCTCGGAGCGGAAGAACCCCGGCTTCCGCGCCGCGAGCGAGGTTTCGGCGAGGTCCTCCCGATCCTCGCCGCGGAACGTCCGCCCGAAGCAGGGTCGCGCATCGGCCGTCCGTTGCTCTACGAGGCCGAAGACCAGGTGCTCCGGGGGCGGGGCGCCGGACCGCAGCTCCGACCGGTACCGCTCGGCAAGCGGGGGGACGAAGGCCTGGCGGAGGGCGCGTTCGAGCGTCTCGTAATCCCCCGCGCGCCGGAGCGTCTCCCAGTGGCGCGGGCCGTCCCACCAGGCGGCTCCGGCCCCGAGTCCGGCAAGCGCCACCAGCAGGAGGAGGAACAGGCCGGCCTTGCGGGCGGCCCGCGATCGCCGGGGTTCCGTCTCGGTCTCGGCCCGCGGGGGCGTGACGGTGGTCGAGCGGCCGGGAAGGTCCTCCGGGGCGGAACCGCCGCCTCGCGAAGCCCCGGATCTCGCCGGGGACCGGGGTGCGGGGGGGTCGCCGGCACCCGCGTCGCCGCGCGCCCCCGCATCGCCGCCCAGAGCGGGATCGCCGCCCATCCCCGAGGAGCCGCCCATGCCTCGATCGCCGCCCGCGCCCGAGGAGCCGCCCTGCACCCCACGGCCCTGCGAGGACCTTTCCGCGCGCCCGTCTTCGAGCCCCGCGAGGTCCTTGATCCGCTCCCAGGCGAGGATCCGCACCGCACCCGCTCCGCCGTCCGGCAGCCGCGCTTCGAGGTCCGGCGTCCGGTCGGCCGCCGGCAGCAGCACCGTGAGGGGTGGCCCCGTCTCTCCGTGCCGGGCGATGAGGTCGCCCGCCGCGGCGAGCTTCTCCACGATCCGCCCGACCGGGCGCACGCGCTGGTCCCGGTCGACCTCACCGGTCGCGAGAAGCGCGAGACCGGCGGGCTCGTGCGGCCCGGCGAGGCGTCCCGCGGATTCCAGCAGGTGGGCGAGCAGGACCGGGAGCTGCCAGCTTCGCCCGCCGTCCACCGGGCGGTCGAGGTCCAGGCGGTACGCGCCGTGCCCGGTCAGGGCCGCCACGAGGCCGGTGCCCCGCTCGACGAAGCGGGTGTAATCGCGGGAGATGGCGAGCACCTCGGTGGTGCCGTCCCGGCAGGCGACGGACGGCACGTCCGGGTCTTCGGCGGTGATCCGCTGTACCGCGACCGGCCCTTCGGTGGTAGCGATGAAGACGCGGACCCGGGTCATGCGCGACCCGGTCCCGGTGGCGGTGACGCCGGCCCGAGGTCGGGGTGGACCCGGCGCCGGCGGTCGCGGACCGCCGGCACGTTCGCCTGCCCCGCGCCGAGCCGGGGCGGTGGCTCCCGGGCGGCGCTCACAGCAGGAAGATCTCGCTCGAGGGCTCGGCCACTGCCCGCACGAGGGGATCGTCCGTCGCCATCAGGAGGCGGATGGTGCGAGCTTCCGGTGAGGGAAGCACCCGCTTGAGGAATTCCCCTCCGGCGGTCCTGACGACGATCCGGCCCGGTGCGGCCTCCGCCGAGCCGGCGACCGGGCTTCCCCCCGGCCGCGTCGCCGGGCTTGCGTTGTTCAGCCCCACTTGTGGGGACGGGGCAGGGCTGGCCGCGTGCTCCGGGGTGGGTGCGGGAGGAGAGGCGGCGCCCGCGAAGGTTTCCTCGGGCAGCTCGACGAGGAGATAGATCTGGTCACGGTCGGCTCGCGACGCGACGAGGCGGAGGACGAATCCCTCCGCTTCGCGCCGCCGGAGGCCGCCTCGGTCGGCCGCGGCGGCGGCTCGCGGCAGGTGCTGGCGGGCGAACCGCTCGAGCAGGAGGGCGAAGTCCTCCCGGAGTTCGGGGTCCGTACGGAGCGCCCTCGACACCTCGGAGGGCAGCGGTCCGCCGCCGGTGAGGGCCGAATGAAGGTGGGCGAACGGCAGACGCCGCCCGGCCGGAGGCATTTGTCGATCGGCCTCGAGCGACGGCTCCGCATCGCCTTCGAGCAGCAGCTCCGCGCCGTGGCGGGCGATGAACGCCGCCTCCACTTCCTTGCGCTCCGCCGTGCTTCTCGCGCTCCACGCCTTGCTCATGGGCTCTCTCCCACCGGTCGCACTGGGTTGTCGCGCGGTGGCCGTTCCCGGCCGTGCCTCCCCGCCTCTCCTCGTTCGCGCTCCTCGAGGCCCGTATTCCGCCGCGCCTCGTTCGTCCCCGCTCCCTCGTTCGTCCCCGCTCCGTAGAGCCGGGCGAAGGCGTGCGAGAAAACCGGCCGGTCCTCTTCTTCCGCCGCCTCCCACGCCGCGGCCGGGCCGAGGGTGCGAAGCACCGCGCCGAGACGTTCGGACACGGCCGGCAGCCGGTCCGCGAGCGCGCCGTAGGCCGGCGCGCGGCGCGGGTCGCGCGGCGCGGAGGGCTCGAAGCCCGCCCGGTTCAATCCGCTGAATGCCTTGCGGGCCTCTCCGAGAAGCCGGAAGTCGAGGTCCGGCGCCGTGCCGCCTCCCCCCGGCTCGCCGCCGTCTGGGGCTCCACCCCGGTACCCACCGCCCCCATCACCGTCGTGGACGAGCCGGTGCAGGACGTAGAGGCACGCCTTCGCCACCCGCCGCAGGTGCGCCTCGGCCCGCTCCAGCGCTTCAATCCGAGTTCGATAACCGGGGTCCGGCCCGCCTGCGATGATCGCCGCGAGCTCCGCGGCCCCCGCCTTCCGGCGCAGGGCCTGCGAGAGGCGGTTCTGCACCGGGCCGAAGCACTCGGCCCGGAGATAGGAACGGGGGAGGCGCCGCACCCCTTCGCTCTCGCCGACCGGGAGCCGGAGGAGGGCGAGCTCGCCCCGGTTGAGGGCCTTGACCGCGGCCGCCGGCTCCTGCTGAAGGCGGGCGAGGGGGTCCTCCTCCGGGGCGCGGGGCGTCGCGGAAGGATCGGCCGGAGGGTCGATCTCGCCCGCCTCGAAGTCGGTGCCGATCGGAGTGCGCTGTTCGAAGCGCCCGATCGCCGCCCCCGCCGCGAGCGTGCGGGCGAGGGACAGGAACGCGAGGAAGGTGTTGCGGTAGCCTCGAAAGTCGGGGTTCGTTCCGGCCGTGCCGGGCCCCCTGCCGGTGCCGTCCGTGTCGCCCGCGTCGGGCGTGCCTCCCACGCCGTAGCGGAGCCAGAAGCGGAGGATCGCGTCGTCGTCGATGTCTTCCTCCGTGAAGTCGGCGCCTCGGGTTTCCTCCAGATACGCGATCATGGCGTGGAACTTGCGCTGCGCCTGGGCGGCCGGGAGATGGTCGCCGAGCCACCCGTAGAGCCGTCGAGCGAGGTCCCGGGCGGCTCCCGAGACGGCGCCGCGGTCGAGAGCGGGCGCCGCGAGCGGGTCCAGCGCGGTGACCAGTACGCGGTAGCCGAGGGTGGAGACGAGAAGCTCCATCATCGCCGCGAGGTCCGCCATGCGCCCGTAGCGCACCTCGAACCCTCCGTCGGAATAGGCGAGGGTGACGGCTTCTTCGCTGATGTGCAGGGCCGGATCCGCGCCGGAGGGGCGGCCGGCTTCGGGCGCGGATGGCGGTGCGGCGGGTGCAAAGGGTCCGGACAGGCGGGCGAAGAAGGCGGCCCGGAATGCGCTGGCGCGCGCCTCTTCGACGCCCCAGAAGAGCCATTCGAAGCCGGCCCCCTCGAAGCTGCCGGCCCGGCGGGCACCGGCGCTCCGCCCGCCCGGGGGACCCCCGCCGGCGAGCAGGGCGGCGCGCACGAGGTGGCAGAGCTCGAGCAGCATCGACTCGTATGCTCGGCCCGCGACCCGGGCGGCGAGCTCCAGGAGGACCCGGCGCGGGTACTTCGGACCGCGCGGCCCGTCGATCTCGGCGAGCTGCCGGAAGGTCTCGCGCAGTTCATCGCTCTGCGAGGCCCGGATGAGCCTGACCCTGGCTCGCTCGCCCATGCATCCTCCCCAGCGTCCCGCCGATGCGGGGAGGATAAGCGCGCGCCCCCGGCCTGCAAAGACCGCAGCCCGGCATTCAGCAGTTCTCATTTTGCTCGTCGGGTCCCGCTGCCGGATCGGCACGACCGTCGATCGGCCCCCGATCCGCCCCGGATCGAGTCGCCAAGGAGAAGACGGCCTGCGGCTCGGGGTGAAGTCAGGCGCCAAAATGAGAACTGCTGTCCGGTATCCTGGCACCCTGGCACCCTGGCACCCTGGCACCCTGGCATCCGGGCATCACCTCGGAGGCGCCGAAGGTCGGGGCAACGGGCGGGATGGTCCGTTCGTCCGTTCTCCCGGCGGCCGGCCTACCGGAAGCGCGTGCCGCCGGTGACCGCCACCCACCGGCCGCCGCGCCGGAACCGAGGAGCGGGGCCGCCCTCGATCACCAACCACCTCCCCGCGCCGCTGAAGCGGTGCCTTCGCGGCTCGCTCGGAGCGGCCGTCTCGTCGCACCCGTCGGCCAGCCGGTAGCGGCCCCGATAGCGGTAGTCGGGCAGGGGGCGCGGCTCGTACGCGCTGCGCCAGGGGCGGGACCCGCTTCCGAAGGCGGCCCGATCCTCGAATCGAGGGGCGTCGTCCGCGACGAAGCGCGACTCTCCCCGTGCCTCGCGGATCCAGGCCCGGACCAGCCGGTCCCGCTGGTAGCGCCGCCAGCAGCGTATCACCCGCTCGACGTAGGCCCGGGTGAAGTCGTGCGCCCGGTAGCGCCCGTTCGCTTGCGTGAGCTCGCCGCCCCGGTAGTGCGAGAGCGCGAGCGCCCAGTCGCCGCCGTAGCGATCGTGAAGGCCGGCGAGCCGCCGGAGCCCGAGGCGCACGTTGGTGGCGGGGTCCCAGAGCGTGTCGGCCGTGGCCCCGAGCTCGCTCTCGGCCGTGGCGGGGAGGATCTGCATGAGTCCGATGGCGCCGGAGGAGCCGACCGTCCGGGGGACGAAACCCGACTCCACGTCCACCACCGCGAGCGCGAGCGGAACGGGGACCGTGCCATTGCTCACCGCCTCGGCGACGACCAGCCGCTGGACGGTGGTGCGGTCCTGCTGGCCGAGGCGGATCGGGTCGATGAAGATGCTTGCGGCGGTGGGCGCGGGAAGAACGATGGCCGCACCGATCCCGGCCGCGAGAGCGAGTACGAGCGCCGCGTGCCGTGCGCCGCGCCGTCGGTGGATTGCCTGTTGCATGAGAGTGCTCCTTTCTCCGCCGAGCGGGTCGGTTCCAATCGCCCTCGGCTATGGAAGGTTCGGGAGCGTTTTGCCGCGGTGGCGCGTGTCTTGCGGAGCAGGGAGAAGTTGCGGAGAACCGAGCTCCGTCCTTACCATATTCGATTCTGCGTTGCCCCCTGCACGGCCATGGAGAAGTGCATCGTGGTGAAGAAAAGATGTGCTGCGTCGGCCGTGCCCTTGCCGCTTTTCATCCTGGTGCTCGCCGGCGCCGCGTCCGGCGCTGGTGCGCAGTACGCGAAAGCGGGGCGCACCGTACGATGAGAGGAACAACGGGAGGTCGCCATGCAGTCGACAACTGATGAGCCTCGTTCGGGTGGTTTTCAACGGACACCATGGCGTCCGGGATGCGCCGGCCCGTGGCCGCGCGCCGGTACTGCGGTCCCTGCCATGCTCGCGGCGTGGGCGGTCGGGCTCGGGGCGCCGGCATCCGCGACCGGCGCGGTGCCTCCGGGGCCGGAGACCGCTCCGGCCTCATCCCCGGCCGCGGCACCCGCATCGGAGGTTGCCGTCCCGCCCGCGATGCGGCTCGCGAAAGAGCTCCTGGACACCATTCGCATGGGCGCACGCCTCGCCATCCGCCCCCTCGACCGGCGCGAGACCGGGCTGCCGCAAGAGGAGGGAAGCCGGCTCTACGAGTTGATGCTGAATGCGGTGCACAACGCCTCCCGGGAGCGGGGGGTCAAGGTGCTCGCGCGCAGACGCCTGGACGTGATCTACCGCATCTTGGAGGAGTTTGACCAGGGCGACGTCGAGTCCAGGCTCAAGTCCATGCTCAGGAACGCGCAAGCCGACGTCGAGATCATCTGCAAGTCGAGCCCCGCCGCCGACGGGGTGACTCTCTCGTGCAGCGCCGTCGAGCTTGAGAAGACGGTCATAGTGGCCCACGCGAGGGCTCGCTTCCCGCTCGAACGGGTCGCCTATAAGTACGGGCACGCAGTCGTCCGAATCGCCCAGCACCTCGTCGAGGGGGCGCCCGCGACGGGTGAGGTGGAGCGGGTGATGCTGATGGACACCTCGCTCGGTGCCCGGGGCGATCTCGGCGTTTACCTCGGCGAGCGCCTGGAAGGGAATGTTATCCAGGAGATGACGAAGCGGCGGGCACACGAAATGAAAGTGAATAAGGCCAGGGAGGCGATCGGCACGGAGCCGGTTCCCCGTCCGAAGGAGCGTGTCTATGGACTGGAAGGAAACCTCTGGCACCTTGACGCGGAGCTTTTGCGGTTGGAGGTGCGCCTCCGAGATCGCGGTCGGAGTCTCGTTGCCGCGGGCGCCAACATCGCGGTCTCCTCCCTTCCGAACGATCTTCCGACCCATTTCGGGTCCGGGAGGGGCGGGGGAGGGGGCGGCCGGCAGAGGTACGAAGCGGTCGCCGAGGCGGTGGTGTCCGCACGCCTTGACCGCGCGTCCGCCCTTCGCGCCGCCCGCAACCTTGCCCGCGCCCGGGTCGTCGCCCGGGCCCTGGCTCTGCCGCCCCCAGGCGTAGCTGCGATTACGGGGGAGGCGGACGCCATTGCCACCTTTACGGGATACCTGGATGCGGGCCTGCCGGTGGACGAGCGCCCCACGGAAGTGCCGCTGGAGGGCGGTGCGGGTGGCGGGGAGCGGGTTGCAGTGCGCCTCACGGCGCGAGTGATGCCGCTCGGCCGCCTCGTCCGTCCGGCGGTCCGCGCGCGCCTCGAGCACGCGGTATACCCGGCGGAGGAGCCCATGCGGCTCGAGATCCGGAGCGAGGAGAAGGCCCATCTCGGGGTGTTTGCCTGGGGGGCGGACGATGGGGTGGTGCGGCTATACCCGAGGGAACGAGGCTGGATGGAGATCGGCGCCGGAGAGACCCTCGACCTGCCGCGGCGCGGCGAACGGCAAATCCTGTCCGCACCGATGCCGGGCAACCACGAGGATCACGAGGCGTTGGTGGTCGTCGCCTCCGCGCGCTCGATGGACTTCGCCGGCCTCGCTCCCGCGGTGGGTGACTCGCCCTGGGGTACCATTGGCCGCGCGGTAGACGGGTCGGGCTTCCTCACTGCCCTTGCCGGGCAGGACCCGGCCCGCATGGCGGTCATCTGGTTGCCGTACCAGGTCCACAAGCCCTAGACCTGCTCGGCGTGCGCCTGTAGCGTGCCCAGTACCGAATCCTCAAAAAAACCAAATATAGTTCATATTAAACAACAACTTACGTCAAAATTTTTTCCGGAAGTTCGGGCTAAGGTGGTACCCGACGGGCAGCTTGCTCAGCGCGAAAGGGCGTCGCGCAGGGGACAGCACGCGCGCACGTACCGGTGGCGCTCGCCCTGAGGTGGTGTGAACCGCGATCATGGCGCTGCGGACTGCCTCCAGAGCCCTTTTCTCGACACAATCGCCCGATCCCCCTCCCGCTTGGGCCGCACGATGGCACCTCCCACCCTCCGGCAGCCCACTCACGCCCACTTAGCGGGAATTCCTGTTGGACAAGGTTGTCCCCCTTGACAAGCAACGTTAAATTATGTAGTGTCGGCCGGTCAATCCAGCGGCAGACAATTTGAAAGAATGGTGAAGAACGATGTCTCCAGGAGAAACCATAGTATCCCTTATTTCCTTCCAAGCAGAGCTCTTGTTATCTCTATCTACGGCGATTATTGGAGGATCACTAGTCCTTCTGGTACATATTCAATTGGGTGAAGCGAAAGATGACGGCTGCAACCAACGACAGCGAATTCGAGTACAACGGAAAGGGCTTCTTCTGGCTGGGGGTATTGCGCACATGATATCAATCTCATTGGGGTATCTTTCCATTGGAGCGCTCATCGACAAAACACCTGTTCTGCTTGACGCCTGTTATAACGGAAAGGCATTCTCTGCAACTGAGGTAGGTGGGTATGGTGTCATTGGCCAACTTAGGGTGGTGATGATTCTTCAATTTCTTTTTTTCCTGACCGGTTTAGTTTTGATCTCACTAAGTTTTTTGAAAATTCTTAACCTGACAAGGAGCAAAAAATGACAATCATTCGAAACCTGCTGGGGTGGACTTGGGTAATCGGGGCTACAATGCAACTTGCTCCGACAGGCGCGCACGCCCAATACTCGTTCGAAGATTACTTTCGAGCCTTTCAAGAAGCTGCGGACATTCGTATTCAACCTGTGCAGCAGCAAAAAATGGTCGAAACCTTTACAGAATTTCATCGGTTCAGAATTGTTACCAGTCCTTTCGGATACGAAAATGATGAATGGTTCAATCAGAAGTTTTTGCCGCAGTTTCAAGCATCGGTACATCTGACATGGGAAAACGAACAAAAAATTGACCTACAGCACGAGGTGGTCCAGCAAATGGAAACTGTATATAAAGAAAATCAGGATGCATTTCGCGAACATATGCGAATGTGGCGGGAACAGCCAAATTTTCCCAATATTTCGAATCGAGAGTTTCTTGATATTCACGCAACTCTAAACGCAAAGATATTTTACTCGGACCCGGATGGCTGGCGAGCGCTTGTAGAGGTAACCGGAATTTTCCCGGCGTGCATGCCAGTTCCCCCCCGGGGTAAGCGTCCAAAATAGGCCGTTGTTCTGAGCGTGTGGACCGTCTGATTCATTCGCCATTCCCCCCGACACGGAGGCGAGCGGAATCATTAAGCGGTCAAGCGGTACGAGACATCGCGCGCGACGCACCGCCGCGCAGTGGCGAAAGCTGGTCGAGCGGTTCGAGTGCTCGGGTCAGACCCGAGGCGAGTTTTGCGCGGCCCAGGGATTGGCGCTCAGTACGTTCGACGTGTGGCGGCGCAAGCAGTCCTTGCTACGAGGGGAGCAGCCGGTTCAGGCGATCGCGGCGAAGCACCAGGCGAACTGGATGCGTTTCTATACCCAGGAGCCGCCCGCACAGCGCCCTGGGTGGGCGTACGCCGAGCGAGGCGTACCGTTGGGATCGTGCGGCGTGAAGGCCACCGGTGCGAACGAGGGGCGTTGCGCGGGTGAGGATCGCGGCGCTGCCCAGGACCCCGGTGATGGGTGAGGGGGGAGCCCTGTGGATTTGTGGACGAGTCCTTCGGACCGGCGCGATCCCTGCGGGCCGTGGACGAGGCGGTGGGCAACGCGCCCGCGTTGCCCACCGCCTCGTCCACACTCTCGCGTCTCTCGCCCACAAGCTCCACAGGACCAACCACCAGCGGTCCAGAGAAGGGAAACCAGAGTTTCGACGTACCTCGACGCCGGTCACCGGCAACGGGTACGATCGTCCCGAGGGATCAGAATCACAGACCCGGTACACCTTATTCCGGCCCTCGGACTGTCCAAACAACCCGGACCACCTCACACCTCCACCGTGGCGAAGGCCGGCGGTGGCTCGGGCGTGACCGCCGCCGAGGGTGAAATTGACGGCACACCAAGCTTGCCCGCGCGGGCCAGACCGCGCCACGACGATAGCTGCCATCGCGATACCCCGTAGCGGCGCGCGACCTCGCCCACGCGATTCCCAGCCCGGAAGCTCTCGTGCACCACCCGCGCCTTCTCCTCGGCGCTCCAGCGCCGGCGCGACCGCCGCGGCGCAACAACCCCCGAGTGCTCCTCCGCCGACCGTTCACTACCGGCGGCGAAATCTCGTTCCGTATCCTGCATCGGATGACCCTCCCAGTGAAACGGACATCCAATGACATCTTTCCATCAGTCGGAAGGTGGGCCACTCGTAGCGCTTACGCTTCTGCAACTACGGTTCAGCAAGAAGGCGACGGCACCGGCTCGCGCCGCATCCCGGATTGCTCCGTCATCCCACCCAATCCGTCTACGGAGCAGAGTGGTCAATTCTCGTGGGGACCCCACGGGAGAATTCAGGAAACAACACCGTCCGGGCGGCGCCTTGCGGCTGGCCCATTGCTGGACGCACATGCGCCGGGCGCTCAAGGAGGCGCTCGACACCAGCGCCTCGCCGATCGCCGAGGCGGGCTTGCAACGCATCGCGCGGCTGTATGCGGTCGAGAAGAAGATCCGGGGCGAGCCGCCGGCCACGCGCCAAGCGATCCGGTGGGACGAATCGGCGCCGCTGGTGAACCGGTTCGGGGTTGTTCCTGCCACTGGTTGACATGGCTTTCGCCGCGCGTTGAGATTAAGGCGAGGTCGAGGGACGGAAGCCGCCTCGAGGATGGGCCTCCGTTCCTTTCGGATCTCCGGGGCCGAGGCCGTCCCGGGCGTTCGGCCGGGCCGGCGGCTTGGCCCCGCGGGCGGTGAGGAGGAGAGGAGAGTGCGATGGCGAGGATGACCCGAGCTCCTGCCGCGGGGCGGCTCCTGCTCACGCTGACCATCTCTACGAGCGACGGCCCTCCTTCGCGCATCCGCGCGCCTGCTTGCGCTGGCCGCGGCCCTCTCGGCGCTCGCGTTGCCGTTCGCGGCACGCGGGCAGTACGCGAACCCGCAGGGGGTAGCGGTGATCATCGGCAATGCGGATTACGAGCATCGGGACGTGTCGGCGGTGACGTTCGCGCACCGCGATGCGGCCGCGTTCCGGCGCTACGTGGTGGACGTTCTGGGCTTTGACCCGGAGAACGTGTTGGACTTGCGCGACGCGACGCGGCGGAAGCTGTTCCGCGCGCTGGGGACTCGCATGGAGCCGCGAAGCCTGCTGTGGAGCCATCTGGACCCGGACGAGGGGTCGGACGTGGTGGTGTTCTACTCCGGTCACGGGGTGCCGGGGTTGAACGACGGTCGGGGGTACCTGCTGCCGGTGGATGCGGACCCGAGTGCGGCGGAGGACGACGGGTATCCGATCGATCTTCTGTACCGGAACGTGGGAGGTCTTGCGGAGGCGCGTTCGGTACGGGTGTATCTGGATGCGTGCTTTTCGGGGGGGAGCCACGAGGGGGGGAGTCTCATCGGCAAGGCGAGCCCGGCGTTCGTGAAGCCGGAGCTGCCGGGGGTTTCGGGCGAGAAGGTGACGTCGCTGGCGGCGGCGAGCGGGAAGCAGGTGGCGTCATGGGACGAGGAGGTGGGCCACGGTCTTTTCACGCACCATCTGTTGGACGCGCTGTACGGAGGGGGAGACGCGGACGGAGACGGACAGGTGACGGCGTTGGAGGCGAAGGGTTACCTGGACCGTCACATGACGCGGGCGGCGCTCCGCCAGCACGAGCGGATCCAGGAGGCGAGCCTGGTGGGGGTGGGGGAGGTGGTGTTGGCGTCGGCGTCGGGCGGCGTGTTTCCGATACGCCCGGAGCTTGTGGACGCGACGTGCGATTCGAACGCGACCCAGCGTGACAAGGATATGCTTGGACTGGACAAGGCGTTCGAGGTGAAGGACTACCCCGAGGTGCTGACTTTCATCAGCAAGCTCGAAGAGAGCGGCTGCGTCCTGCCATTTCGGGTCGACTATTATCGTGGCGAGGCCGAATTTCACGCCGAGCGTTACGGCGAGGCCGTTCGGTCGTTGGAACGGTACGTGGAGAAAGCCGGCCGGGAAGGGCGCCACTATCGGAGAGCGGAGGAGCTCCTGCGGATATTGGACGGGGACGATACGTGCAATCCGAAGAACGCGACCCAACGTGACAAGTACATGCTTGGACTGGACAAGGCGTTGGAGGCGAAGGACTACTCCAAGGTGTTGGATTTCATCAGCAAGCTCGAAGAGAGCGGCTGCGTCCTGCCACCTCGGGTCGACTATTATCGTGGCGAGGCCGAATTTCACGCCGAGCGTTACGGCGAGGCCGTTCGGTCGTTGGAACGGTACGCGGAGAAAGCCGGCCCGGAGGGGCGCCACTATCGGAGCTCGCTGGAGCTCCTGCTGATATTGGAAGAAAGGGACGATACGGCCTATGAGCAGGCGAAGTCTGAGGGCACGGCCGCTGCGTATGAGGAGTACCTGTCGTCCCATCCCGACGGGCTACATGCGGCCGAGGCGCGGCAACGGCAGGAGGTGGCCCGCGAAGCGGAGCGGGAACGCGAACGCGAACGTAAGAGACCAGGTCGTCGGTTCCGGGATTGCGAGGAGTGTCCGGAGCTGGTGGTGGTACCCGCGGGCTCGTTCGACATGGGTTCTCCGGAGTCGGAGGCGGGGCGATACTATAATGAAGGCCCGGTGCATCGGGTGAGGCTATCGGAGCCGTTTGCGGTGGGGGTGTACGAGGTGACGTTCTCGGAGTGGGCAGCGTGTCGTCACGGTGGTGGTTGTTCGCACAATCCGGGCGACAGCGGTTGGGGCCGGGGAAATCGTCCGGTCATCGGTGTGAACTGGGAGGATGCACAGGAATACGTGAGGTGGCTGTCGCGAGAGACGGGCAGTGGCTATCGTCTGTTGAGCGAGTCGGAGTGGGAGTACGCGGCGCGCGGTGGGACGACGGGCCCGTTTCACTTCGGCGGGGCGATCACGCCTGGTGAGGCGAACTACGATGGGAACTACACGTATGGTGGTGGTCGCAAGGGCCGTTATCGGGGGCGGACGGTACCGGTGGGCTCGTTTCCGTCGAACTCGTTTGGTCTTCATGATGTTCACGGCAACGTATGGGAGTGGGTAGAGGACTGCTGGCACGGTAGCTATCGTGGAGCGCCAGTAGACGGAAGTGCGTGGACTCGAGGTGGAGATTGCGGCAGGCGTGTGTTGCGTGGCGGCTCGTGGGACGTCAAGCCGGGGGATCTGCGTTCCGCAGTTCGCGACAGGAGCTCCTCCGGAGCCCGGTACAGCCGTGTCGGCTTCCGAGTTGCCAGGACGTTGGATTGATTCTTGCTCCTTTGCCTCTTAGCCTCTTGAGCGGGGGTCCAGGGGGCGGAGCCCCCTGGCCGACTATTTTGCGGCAGTCCGGTTGGTATTCCATCCGAACGGAGAACACGACGGAGTCAGGATGGGCACCGCCGCGCGCAAGCCTGAGTCGGCGAAGGCCCCCCGGGGCACCCGCCAGGAGGTGGTCGGTGCGCCCGCGCATCGGGTCGTCGAGAGCGTGGATGGGACGCTCCACTCCCACCCGCGTCCGGTAAGATCTGCCAACCGCGTGTGCCGTTGGAAAATGGCGGCCCGATCCTTCCATTGAACCTCTTGCCAGCCGCAGTCGGACGGACGGAAGAACGGACAGGGGAGAAGCTGGATGAAGGCGCGCAGGATCGAGACGACGAAAATATCGACGGGTACACCCCGCCCCCGAGCTCGACACCCTTGTTGCGGCCTCCGGCGCTTGCTGTTCGCGGTGCTGCTCGTCGCGGTCAGCCATCTGCCGGCTTCCGAGCGAGCGCTCGCCGACGATTTCGAGCGTCTCGTCGCGAACGCCGGATCCGAAGGGACGGTCTCGGCGCTGGTCACCGGATGGCATGCCATCACCGGCGACGAGCTCGCCCACGGGAGCAGTGGCGACGGCCCGGTAGCGATTACCGGCGACGATCTGGTGGGAGCGCTCGAAGCAACGTCTTCACGTCTTTCCGTGACCCGGCGGTACCGTAACTTTCCGGTTCTCGCGATGGAGATGGACGCGGCCGCGCTCCGGGCGGCCAAATCGTACGGGAGCGGGGTCGAGATCTGGGAGGATCCGGTGCTCGAGCCACTCCTCAATGAGAGTGTGGAGCTGGTCGGCGCGCCGGAGGCATGGGGCGCGGGCTACGCCGGAAGGGGGCTCGCGGTCGCCGTCATCGACGACGGCGCGGACACCCGCCATCCCTTCCTGGCGAGGCGCACCGTCTTCGAGGGGTGCTTCTCGGACATCTGCCCGAATGGCCGCTCCGCGATGCTCGGCCGGGGCGCCGCCTTTCCTTCCGGATCGCATGGTACGCACGTCGCCGGAATCGCCCTCGGCGGTGCGGTGGACGAAGACCTCGCCGGAGTCGGGCCGGACCTGCGGCTCATCATCATCAACGTCGCCTACCGGACGAAGCCCGGCATGGGCGGGCGCAACATCCTTGCCGCACTCGACGTGGTGCTCACCCTCGCGCAGCGATATCCGGGGGTCATCGGGGCGGTCAACATGAGCCTCGGCGCCTCTCGCGAGAGCCCGGGGGTCTGCCGTTCACGTATCTGGGACCTGGCGTCCCGCCTGTTCCACCGGGTCGGCGTTCCGGTGGTGGTGGCCTCGGGAAACGGCTCCGAAGAGGATTGGGCGGCCCCGGTGGCATTCCCCGCCTGCATCGAAGGGTTCATCAGCGTCGGGGCGGTCACGAAGTCCGAGGAAGTGGCCTCGTTCTCCAACAGCGGACCGACCCTGGACCTGCTGGCTCCCGGGGTGGACATTCGCTCCTCCGTCGTGGAGGGCGGAGAAGGCGGCCGGCTCGAGCGGGGATACGACAGTAAGCGGGGAACCTCCATGGCCGCCCCGCACGTCGCCGCGGCCATGGCCCTGCTGAAGCAGGCGTCTCCGGAGAGCACGGTGTACGAGCTGCTCTGGGCACTGAAGAGCACGGGGCACGAGGTCCGGGATCCGCGCGACGGCGGAGCCGAGGCCGAGCTGATCGATGTCGGCGAGGCCATCGAATCGCTTGGCCCCGCCGCCTCCGGGGCGTCCCTGCCTCCCGTTCCGCAGATGCGGCTCGAGCCCGAGCCGGGACCGACACCCAAACCGGACAAAGGGAAGAAACAATGGAAAGCCATTACCGGGTAGAAGCCGCGCGGAGCGAGCGCCGCCGCTCCGATGCTCACGGCGTCGGTGTCCGCCGCGCCATCGCCCGTTCGGCGTCGTGCCTGCTGCTGTCGGGGCTGCTCGTCGGTTGCGCGGCTTCGTCGCCGTCGCAGCCGGAACCGCTCCCGCAGCCGATTCCGCCCGCCCCCGAGCCGAAGCCGGAGCCGCCGAAGGAGGATGGAAAGGGATGGAAATCCGTTACCGGTTAGGACCCGCACCGCGCGGTGGACACCGCGCCGGTGCTCTGCGGCGCTTGGTGTGCGCAATGTCGGTCGTGGTTCTTTCCGGGTTGCTGCCTGCCTGCCAGGCGCCGGTTGGCGGTCCGAAGACGATGGGGCTGGCCGCGGGTGGTCCCGAGGAGCCGGGGAAGCTCGCGATCATCGTCAATCTCGCCGCGGACGATGGGGCCCGAGCGGCCGGCACGTCGGACGACAACTCCGTCGCGGCGGTGACCGCGCGGGTGACGGAGCGGTTGAAGGCCGCGATGCCGGCCGAGGAGTTCGCCGCGGTACGGACCTTCAACCTCTTCCCGGCCATCGCGTTGTCGGCGGACGGGGCGCTCATCGCTCGGATCCTTGCCATGCCCGAGGTGGTCTCGATCGAGCGGGACCAGGAGCTGCGGCTCGAGGAGCCGCGGTCCGGTCTTCGATTCCAGTAGAGGAGGGTCGATCATGGCCGGCCGCCCATTGAGAATCCGTCGTCGCGTTCGGTCGGTGGGCCGATGGCCGGTGCCCGCCGCCCTTGCGTTGGCGGGCCTTCTCGGGACCGGAGGGCTGGCTCCGCCGCCGGCCGGGGCAGCCGGTGAAGAACCGGTGGTGGGCAAGAACGAGCTCATCGGCAAGCTGGTCCCGATCACCGGGGACCCCCTCGAGCGACGATCCGTTGATCTTCGAATCGAGTTCCGGAAGAACTCGGCCGCGATTGGGGAAAGTGCCCAGGCGCAGCTCCGGGAGCTCGGCGAGGCCCTCGTCTCCGAGGCGCTCCGGGAGGTTCCGGTCGGCGTGTACGGGCATACCGATACGGGCGGCCCGGCGGACTTCAACCGGGAGCTCTCCGATCGGCGGGCGCAGGCGGTCGCGGCCTATCTGCGAGAGCATTTCGCCCTCCCCGAGAAGCGCTTCCGCGAGGTGCTCGGCTACGGCGAGGAGCGGCCGCGCCCGGACCTGCCGGCGACCGCACCCGCCCAGCGCCGGGTCGAGATCGCCACCTTCCACAAGCTCCGGAGTGAAGAGACGCGGGCCAAGGAGGAGGCGGGCGGGGCGGCGGAGGACGCCCCGCCCGACCGGACGGAGCCCGGGATAGTCGTCATCGGCGGGGATGGCGCCAGGGAGCCGGGAAGCGAAGCGCCCGCAGTGGGCGCGCCAGCCGATGAGGGCGGGGGCGGCGAGAAGAGCATGCCGGGCGGTATCGTCGTGATCGAATGATTGCACCGCCCGATCCGCGCCCTGCCGGGGGGCTCGCGTCGGACCGGAAGCTCGAGACCCGTGCCTCGGGAGTGGATGATTAGGAGTGGATGATTAGCAGCCGCCGGGCGTCGTCCGGCTCTCGGCGCGGCGATTGGTTTCTGCCGCTGAACCCCGAAACTCGGGTACCCACGTTGACAGCCATCGTATCGGGCTTCTGTCGTCGGATTACGCTGAGCGAATCCGACCTGCCAGAGACCGGTTCCGACCTGCCCGGGACCGGTAGTCCCATGGTAGGTCGGGTTAGCCGAAGGCGTAACCCGACAACACGCCGGGTGGTCGCAGGCTCCACGCCACGCCGCTTGTTCGTCCCCGTGCACGTCGTACAGTCCAAGCGCGTTCCCGGGAAACGACCCTACCGGCTCCGTCCGCTCCCGATACTGTCCCTCACGGCCGGAACCATGTAATACGTACCTCCACCTACCGTAGGTGGTGTTCTCGTGGGACGCAAACGCCGGAACGGCCCCTGCGGGGGCCGTTCCGGCATGGGGTGGATGTCCTCGTTCTAGTTGAAGCGCTTCTTCTCGTCCGGGGATTCCGGGCGATCCGGGGTGGGGATGAGCTTGTCCACGATGATCTCGGTACCCTGAACCGAGACCAGGATCTCGCGCTTGGCATCGAAACCCATGTCTCGAAGCAGGATGTAGAGCCACTCTTCCAGCTTCGCCGCCTTCGCGGTGGTCAGGTACTTGTAGCGCCGCAGGGCCGCCGACTTGTTGATGAGGTCGTGGGTCTCGTAGCCGGGGAACTCCTCGGCCATCACCCCGATGATGGTGATTGCCTCGTGGTCGCCGAAGTAGCGCAGCGTGACCGTATAGGGCGTCATTATGCCATGGCCGGCGGCGCCCCCGGTGGACCCGCCTCCGGTAACCGCCGAGCCCGAACCGACCCGGGTGCCGCTTCTCCGCGGCGGGGAGTAGCGTTCCAGCTTGCGGGCCAACACCCCGCCCAGTCCGCCCGCGATCTCGCGCGCCCGGTCGCCCACGACCTCGCTGATGCAGAGCGAGGACTCCAGGCAGTCTTTCGGCGCCGGGTACTCCTCGCGCGGCATCTCGAACGTGTCGAGTAGCGTGTTGGAGGCGGCGTCGTAGATCTCTCCGTCAATGCGGGTCTGCACCTTGGTCGAGAAGGAGAGCTGCTTGGCTTGCGCGTGAATGCGGAAGAGCACCCAAGCGCGGACTTGGTGCGACGCCTTGTTGCTCTTGCTCATGAGCTTGATGGCCTGGATGAGGTCCCGCTTGGAACGCCGGTCGGAGATCTCCCAGCCGAGGTCGACGGCCACCGACTCCTCGTCGATCATGCGGAAGCCGTGGCGCTGCATCGCGCCCTGGAGCTCGGCAATGACGCGCTTGAAGATGTCGCTGGAGCGTTTCACCGTAGTGGGGTCTTCGTCCTCGCTCACGACGAGGACCGGGATGTTGGTGCCCACGTTGCCCTGCGCGTTCGCGGCGGGCGGAACGGTAGCGCAGGCGGTGGCGAAGGACACCACGGCTGCGAGACCGAGCAGCTTGGCGGTGGAAAGCAGAGACTGTGTCATGGTTCGAACTCCTCTCGTGGGCGGATGAGCGAATGCTACCGGGTCGCCAATGGAAGGAACGGGCGCGGTTTTCCGGATCGGTGCGATCCGGACCATCCGCGAAGCCACTCGCGGCCCCGGCGGGGTGCCTCGGGTCCATGCCGAGCTGGCGGCCAGGGGGATGGACTACACTCGCGGCACTTCCGCGTCCCGGCAACAGGAGGAATCGGTATGGCTGACGCCATCACGGTGTTCTGGCAACCCCACTGAACCAGTTGTCTCAGGGTAAAGGAGTACCTCTGGCGAAGGCGTGGTCCGACGACGGGGGAGCGGCGGTCCAACGCGGCCCCTCGTGGCCGGCGAGATTTCCGGACTACCGCCCGAGGAAGTCCGCGGGGCGCCGTTCGCGGAACGCCCGGGTCCCCTCGTCGAGGTCGTGCGTGTCCCCGAGGTCGCGGAAGGAGTCCGATTCGAGGCGGAGCGCCTCGTCGAGGCTCATGCCGTGGATGCGGTGCATGACCTCCTTCGCCATCCGCTGCGGGAGGGGGGCGCGGCTCGCGAGCCGGGCGGCGTAGTCGAGGGTTTCGGCGAGAAGCCGGTCGGCCGCGACGACCCGGTTCACGAGGCCGATGCGAAGAGCGTGCGCGGCGTCAAAGAGGTCACCGGAAAGGATCATCTCCATCGCGTTGCCGAGCCCGACGATCTCCTTCAGGCGCACCAGCGCCCCGTCGCAGGCATGGAAGCCCCAGCGGGTGTCCTGAAGGCCGAAGCGGGCGCCCGGCGAACAGAAGCGGATGTCGGCCGCGAGGGCGAGCTCGAGCCCCCCCGACACCGCGTAGCCGTTCACCGCCGCGACGATGGGCTTGAAGACGGGGAGGTTCCGGGTGATGCCGCCGAACCCGGGGCCATTCGTGAAGCGGCGGCGAAACTCGGGGACCGGGGTGGTGGCGTAGGCCATCGTGTAGGTCTTGAGGTCCGCCCCCGCGCAGAACGCCCGGTCCCCGGCGCCGGTGACGACCGCGACGCGGGCGTCGTCGTCCGCGTCGAACTCCCGCCACCGTTCGATGAGCGCGTCGTTCGCCGCGAAGTCCATGGAGTTCATCCGATCGGGACGGTTGATGGTGATGAGGCGTACGTGGCCGTGTGTCTCGTAGAGGATGTCGTCGCTCATGCCGGAGATCCCATATGAGGAGAGTTCGGAGTGTGGATCGCGATCGGGCAGGGCGGTCGGGCGGGGCGATCGGAGCGGTCGGAGGGAAGGGTCCACGCCGAGGCCGGGCCGGCGCGGGGCCGCGAGCCCCCGCCTCATGCCCGATCAAGGGTCGAGAGCGGCGAGGCGCTTCCCGACGAGCGTCGCGAACGTGCCGAGCACCCGCAGGGTGAGGCCCCAGATCACGCGCCCCTCGAAGTCGATGCCCGCGTGCACCGTCTCCGGCCGCCCGGGGCGTTCCCACTCGATGCTCGTTGCCGCGCCCGGATCGAAGAGATGGCCGAGCGGCACCCAGAACGCCTCGCTCACCTCGTGGTTGAGGGACGCCCGCCAGCCCGCCTCCCCCCCGCGGGTGAAATCCGAGCCTAAGTGGTAGACGAACGGGGAGAGCGACCCGCGGGGCCCGATCCGATACAGGGGCTGCACGGGGAGGGCGCCGAGGCACTGGTCGCGGGTGAGGCGAAGCCCGATCTCCTCGAAGGTCTCGCGCTCCGCCACCGCCGCCGCGTCCGCGTCGCCGGGCTCGGCCCGTCCGCCCGGGAGCGCGACCTGCCCGGACCACGGATCGCCGGCCCGCACCGTTCTCAGGATGAAGCACGCTTCGAGCCCTTCGCCTTCGCCGGCGAGGACCATCGCGACCGATGCGTTCCGCCACTCCGGGGTGAACCGGGGGGCGGGAGATGCGGACGGGTGCCGGCGTTCGAGGGCGGCGCGGATGTCTTCGACGGTGAGCATGGGAGGCAGGGAGGGAGGGTTCGCGGGTTGCCGGAATCGTGGAACGGGGTCGAACGGGCGCGGGCGGTGTAGGCTGCCCTGATGCCGGGCGGTGCGATGCTCGAGCTGCGCCGCGCCGCGGGGCGCTCAGGCGGCGCTCTCCGCCCGTCGGCGCTCGATCGCGTCCCAGACGGCGGCCTCGATGCGGACCCCGTCCAGCCGGTCGATCTCCTGGATGCCGGTCGGCGAGGTCACGTTGATCTCCGTCAGCCAGTCGCCGATGACGTCGATCCCGACGAACACCAGCCCCCGCTCCCGAAGAACCGGGCGGAGCGCCTCGCAGATCTCGTGGTCGCGCGGGGTGAGGCCGGTCTTGTGGGGCGTTCCCCCGGCGTGGAAGTTCGCGCGCGCCTCCCCGGCCGCCGGCATCCGAGCCACGGCGCCGGCCGCTTCGCCGTCTACGAGGATGATCCGCTTGTCGCCCTCCTGCACTTCGGGGAGATAGCGCTGCACCATCAGCGGCTCGCGCGGCCAGAGCTGACCGCACATCTCGAGCAGGGCGTTGAGGTTCTCGTCCCCCGGCCGGAGGTGGAAGACGCCCGCGCCCCCGTTGCCGTGCAGGGGCTTCACGATGATGTCGCGGTACTCGCGGCGGAAGGCGTGGATGTCGTCCGCCCGGTTGGTGATGAGAGTCGGCGGCATCAGCTCGGGGAAGTGGGCCGCGAAGAGCTTCTCGGGTGCGTTGCGGACGCTCACCGGGTCGTTGACGACGAGGGTCGCGGGGTGGACGTGCTCGAGGAGATGGGTGGCGGTGATGTACGCGAGGTCGAAAGGCGGGTCCTGGCGCATGAGGACGACGTCGAAGGCGGCGAGGTCGACCGCCTCGAAGTCCCCGAGGGTCGCGTGCCCGCCCCGCTCCCGCCGGACAGCGAGCGGCTGGGCGTGCGCGGTGAGGCGCCGCTCGCGGAAGCTGAGGTCGGAGGGGAGGTAGTGGTAGAGGGTGTGCCCACGGCGCTGCGCCTCGAGGGCGAGCGCGAACGTGCTGTCGGCGTCGATGTCGACACCGCTCACGTGGTCCATCTGGATGGCGACGGCGAGGGTCACGGGCTGGGGGCGGCGCCGGATTCCGGGGAGCTTCGGGACGCCCGCGATTCTAATCGCATCGGCAAACCCTCCGGGAACCGTGCGTCAGTTGCTCCGCGAAGAGCGGAGCGTTCGGTAGCCCGCCATGCCGGGGTCCAGCTCGCTCCGAGCAGCGAATACGGTGCTATATTCGCACTTCACAAGATGCGATGACCGGAGCCGGCGATGGACATCACCCAGGACATCCGACCGCTTACCGAGTTCAAACGCAACACCGCACGGTTCATGTCCCATCTCAAGGATACCGGACGGCCCTCCGTCCTCACCGTGAATGGCAGGCCGGCGCTGGTCGTCATGGATGCCGAGGCGTGGCAGGACTTCCAGGATCGGGTTGAACATGCCCGGACCATTGCCGCCCTCGCCAAGGGTCTCGATGAGGTTCGTGACGGGAAGGGCATGGAGGCGTCCGCCTTCTTCGAGAAGCTCGGCACGGAAAGGACGTGAGGCGATATCGCGTCGTCGTTACGCGTTCCGCACAGGACGACATCCGCGAAGCGCATGAATGGCTTGTGGCGGAGAACCCGGCTTACGCGGGCAGATGGCTTGCAGGTATTCGGGAGAAGGTTCTCGGCTTGGAAACACTGCCGGAATCTCATGCCCTCGCGCCCGAAGGCGGCGCTTTCGACCGTGAAATCCGGCAACTCCTGTACGGACGGGGAACGCCGTGGCGCATCTTCTTTACCATTGACGGCCGGACCGTTCACGTCCTTCATGTCCGCCACAGCAGGTGCGATTACTGGCGCCCCTGAATCGGGAGAGCCGGGGGCGGACAGGCCCTTTGGCGAGGGGCGGCGAGAATCGTGCCCGCGAGCGTGGACGATGTAGCCATGTGAGGCTACATTTCCGGCCATGGTCTCCGTCGACGTCCGCGAAGGGTCGCCAGTCTCTGACCGGCAAGGTTGATGAGATTTCTACCAGTCCTCCTCGTGCAGGCGGGTCCAGGGAGCTAGCCTTGCGTCGGAGCGGCGTTGCGCCTCGTCGCCTCCGTAGACGAGGACGATGTCGCAGGGGCGTGACGGCTCGCTGATCCGATCCTTCACTCGTCGTGCGCCGTCGAACAGGCGGGGCGAAGCGGTCTGGGCCGACTTTGCTTCGACGAGGGTAAGGCGGTCCGCGCTCTCGACGATCAGGTCCGCCTCGGCCGCATGGCGGTCTCGGTAAAAGGAGAGGCCGCCCGTCTCACCGCGGTTCTCGCGATGCTTGCGAATTTCGGATACCACCCACGTCTCGAAGAGAGCGCCGCGCAGCGGGTGCGAGCGGAGCTGTTCGGGGGTGCGGACGCCGATCAGCCAGCAGGCAAGCCCGGTGTCATGGAAATGCAGCTTCGGGCTCTTGACCAGGCGCTTGCGAAGGTTCGTGTGGAATGCGGGCAGACGGAACGCAATGAAGCTTGTCTCCAGCACGCTGAGCCACCCCTTGGCGGTTGGTTGCGAGACCCCGCAGTCCGCGGCAAGCGACGAGTAGTTGAGAAGCTGGCCGGTACGGCCGGCGCACAGCTCGACGAAGCGCTGAAAGGTCGTGAGGTCGCTGACGTTGCTGATTGCCCGAACGTCGCGTTCGACGTAGGTGGCGACATACGCGCGCAACCAGTCGCTCGGGACGAGCTGCCAGTCGAAGATGCGCGGATAGCCGCCGGCGAGAAGGGTCTCCTCCAGGGTGTTCGGGTGGCTCTCGAACCGAAGGACCTCGCTTCGCGCCAACGGGAGCAGGTGGAGCACGGCGGCTCGCCCCGCTAGCGACTGGCTGACCGAGTGCAGCAACGCAAAGTTCTGCGAGCCGGTCAGCACCCAGCGCCCGGGCTTCGGATCGGCGTCGATGATGCCCTGAAGGTACGAGGGCAGATCCGGAGCGCGTTGCACCTCGTCGAGGACGGCACCTTCCGGGAATTGGGCCAGGAACCCGCGCGCATCATCGGTCGCGAACGCGCGCAGGTCGGGCGCTTCCAGGTTCGCATAGGGAAGCTCGGGAAACAGGCGGCGGCAGAGCGTGGATTTGCCGCTCTGGCGCGGCCCGGTAAGCGTGACCGCCGGGAACTGCCGGGCGGCTTCGAGGAGCCGGGGGGCGAGGTCACGGTCGATCATCACCCCGCGGAGTCTACCGTAGCGGTCCGGCTGATTCAAAACCGGATTTTGAGTCAGCCCATGCCGACCGCCGAAAAACTGTTCACCTGCGCGCCTGCGCAGACCTCCGGTTCGGGCGAGCCGCCGGGGGTCAGCCGGCCATGGCGCGCACCGCTTCGGGAAGGGGCAGGTGGTGGCGGGATGCCATAGGGGCTTACATACCTGAGTTGACAGCCATCGCATCGGGCCTCGGTTGTCGGACTACGCTCCGCGAATCCGACCTACCAGGGACCGGTTCCCAAGGGCCGGTTCCGACCTGCCTGGGACCGGTAGCCCCTCGCTTCCGCGGGGGCAGGCCCATGGTAGGTCGGGCTAACCGAAGGCGTAACCCGACAACCCACCGGGTGGCCGCAGGCTCCACGCCGCCTGTTCGTCTGTCAACTCAGGTATACAGGCCCCATACTATGCCCCTTGGATCGCGCGCTCGGCCCGGCGGGGGACGGGAAAGGATTCGAACCGCCCGGGTTCCGGCGACAGTCGGGATTCCGGGCACCCCGGCGAGCGCGCCTGGAGAGAGGAGGCGAAGCTCATGGCATTTACCGCCCCGATCGACAACTTCCGGTTTCCGGCGTCCAGCCGGGACGCCTTTGCCGGCAAGCGGGTGCTCATCACCGGATCGGGACGCGACGGCGGCATCGGACAGGCGTTCGCCCTCGCCGCCGCGATGAACGGCGCCGCGGCGGTGGGGGTCCACTTCCACCGCAGCTACCGGGACGGCTTCGACCTCGTCGCGAAGCTGCGCGAGCGCGGGGTCAAGGCGTTCGCCCTCCAGGCCGACGTCACCAACATGCGCGACCTCTGGGCTTCGCGGGGCTACGTCGTCGATCAGATGGACGGAGGCGGGCCGGACCTCGTCATCTGCAACTCCGGGTTGACCGAGAAGGGATACCGATTCGGGCGCGCCCTGCCGGAGCGCGAGGAGGAAAGCCGGGCGGAGCGCCGGGCGCGGGTGCGGCAGAGCTTCATCGACCACCTCGAGGAGTCGAGGACCGTCGTCGACACGAAGGTCGACGGCTTCGTCGCCATGACCCACCTGTGGGCCGGCGAGGCGGTCTACCACAATCGCCCGCTGACGCTGGTCTACGTCTCCTCCCGCCAGGCCATCGATCCCGGGGTCGCGGTCCCCGGCTACGTCATCGCCAACTGGGCGATCCTGTCGCTTCCCCGGGTGCTGAAGGTCAATCTCGGCCGGTCGGCGGAGCTCGTCGACGCCTGCTGCCTCATGCTCCCGTTCGTGCGCACCGGGATGACCGAGGAGTACGCCGACAACCCGAAGGTGTTCGGGCGGTGGCAGCCGCGGATGCTCGAGCCCTTCGAAGCGGCGCGCGCCGTCACGGATCTGCTGGCCCGGCCGAGGCGGGAGCTCGACCTCGGGAGCTTCGAGCTGCTCGTGGAAGGCGAGCCGGAGTCGGCGAGGCTCACGTGGTCTCGGGTCCACCTGGACGTCCGCGAAGAGGCGCTCGACTGGAGCGTGGCGAACCCTCTGGTCTACCCGTCTGTTGTTTCCTGAATTCTCCCGTGGGATCCCCACGAGAATTGGCCGCTCCGTACCGATAAATTCCTCACGAAATTACGTGCGACGCAACACCGTCCCCTCCGGCCCCCTCCGGGCCCCGGGGCCGTTCATGCTGTGGGTCGGGGTAGATCGGGTTAGCCCGCAACGCGGTTGCCATGGTCGGAACGGGCCAACCCCTCGGGTCGATGCTCGCAATCCTTGCCGCGGCGGCGAAGCACGGAAACCACCTGAAGCAGGGTCATCCCGCGCTACGGTTCCGGATGGAAACGAGGGGTCGGGATGGCGCTCGCCACGCGCGATCGGGTCGATCGGCTGCATCCACACGGCCCGCAGGACAACACGGCCCGCAGGACACCCCGATGGCACGAATGAGGGCGCTCCTCCCAACCCGGTGCGGATGATCGGCCAGCGTGGGCCAGCGTGGGCCAGCGTGGGATAGTCCTGCCACCTGAAGTCACCGGGGACTGGTCATCCTGCTTTACAGCCTCTGGCCGTTGCGGGAGGCGGCGCACCAAGCGGCCGGACCGGGCGGGGGCCCGCCGCCATCAGTCGCCTCGTTGCCGCTCGATCGCGTCGAGGCGCCGCTGGATGGCGAGGAGCTGCGCCCGCAGCGCCCGGAGGTCGTTCTCCGGGGCTGCCCCGGCGGCGGGCTCGGCGCTTCGCTCCTCCACGCCCGGAGGCTCGGGGTCCCGGCCTCCGGAATGGGAGGGGGGCCGGGACCGGGGCTGCGACGGGGACGGTGCTTGGGTCGGGGCCGACGACGAGGACGGGGCGGCCGGATCCGGGCTCCCCCCTCCGACCGGCTGGAACAGGCGTGTCAGGTGCTCCGAGTTGCGCTCGCCGAGCTCGCGGAAGGTCGAGAGCGCGCCGACCGGATCGAAGGGGTTCGAGAGCTGCCGGATGAGGTCGCGCTGGTTCGCCGCGAACAGCTCCATGCTGCTCTCGAGGTAGGCGGACAAGTGGTCGCCGAGCCCCTCGTGGTAGAAGTGCAGCAGCCGGCGCAGATAGCCGAGCGGCAGCAGGTGGTTCCCCTTGCCCGCTTCCTCGGCCACGATCTGGGCGAGGACCCACGTGGTGATGTCGCGCTCCGTCTTCGCCTCGCGCACCACGAAGTCCTCGCCGCGTCGGATCAGCTCGTGCAGGTCGGCGAGGGTCACGAACCGCCCGTTCGCGGTGTTGTAGAGCCGCCGGTTCGCGTACTTGCGGATGACGGCGGCACGGGCGGGTCCGGCGGCGCCGGACACGGCGGACTCCCGGCTCACGGGCAGCCTCCGGGGACGGACGGCAGGAGGACCATGCGCGAGTTGTAGCCGATTCGGCTATGCAATGCAAAATCTCGCGGTTGGCGGCCTCCCCTGATCGGTGTGAATCGTTCGCCCGGCCTGCCGATAGGTGCGAATCGTCGCGATAATGTTGACGCAGAGGACGAACCTTCCTTCCTCCCTGGCACTCGCAAGATCGTTGCGCCAAGGGGTTGACAGGAGGAATTCCGACTCTATTATTTTGCACTGCAAAATCGAACCGCCCGCGGCCCCAGGCACGTGGGCGACACGGCGCATATCGGACGAGGAGAATCGAACATGAACGCGAACGCGAAGACCGGAGCGGCGCAGTCGGCCTACGGCACGGTCGATCCGGAGGTGCTGGAGAGCGTGGCGGCGCTCGGCCGGGACGCCTTCGAGAAGACGATGCGGATGACGGCGGAAGCCACCGTCCGCGCCTGCCGCGGGGCCGCGGCGGCCGGCACCGCGCAGATCGAGGCGGCGCAGGCCCTGCGCGAGAAGATGGGCGGCGGCGGCAGCGCGAACGTCTCCGGGCTGTCCGCGCTCTCCGCGTCTTCCGAGGCGGCCATCGCCGGCCTGGAGACCTGTATGGAGAAGGCGATCGACTGGACGCGCGCCGCGACGGACGCGGGAATCGAGACCGCCGGCCGAACCATGGCGGCCCGGACCCTGGACGAGTGGGTCACCGTGCAGATCGACGCATCCAACCGTATGATGAACCTCGGTCTCGCGCAGTCTGCGGAGCTTGCCCGCATCGTCACCGACACCTCCGCCCGGTGCGCGGACCCGCTCAAGGCGCGGGCCGATGCCGCCGGGCAGGCGTCGTAACGGACCACGGGGGTCCGCCCGGCGTGCCACCGCTCCGCGATTCTGCGACCGGGTCGCGGAGCGCGGGGAGGCGGCGCCCGGTCGAACCGTGACCGCTCCGTCCACGTCGGGTGCGCGGGTCCGCCCTACGGATGGAGGATGGGGCTGATCCCCGCGGCTCGACGAACCGGAAGGCCCTGTGGAACCTGCGCCACCCGGTGCGATGTCGGGATGCGCCCGCGGCCAACCCGACTTGGCAGAGGGCTGCCGGATTCGGGCGGGTCGAATGAGCGAAGCGCAATCCGACCCCAGGGAGCCGTTGCGATGGCGGTCAGGTCGTGGCTACCGGTCCCTGAAGGCTCTCCCACGGGAAGGTTCGCCCGGTCTCGGGGTTGCCGCGGGCGCTCGCCTCGGGCACCGTAGCCGGGCTGGGTTGCACTGTTGTCGCGCCGGAAGGAGGGCACAGGCATGTCGAGCGTATCCGACAAGGGACCCGCGGATCGGCCCGCCCAGCCGGGGCCGGGTGATGCCGCTTCCGTCAAGGCCGGCCCGCCCGATGGGGAGGGGCCGGCCACGGGCAAAGGCGCGGACGAGTTCGCGGACCGGCTCCAGCGGATGATGGCGGACCTTGCCGGGACCTGGGCGAGCGGGGCGGGCAGCGCCGCCGGGGCGGCGGTGGATGCGATGGGCGATCTCGCGGGCAAGGTCCGCTTCGACCCGGCGCGGATGGTCGACACCCAGATGCAGCTCCTGCAGGACTACCAGCGGCTCTGGATGGGCACCACGGCACGGCTGATTCACCAGGCGCCGCCGGCTGCGCCCGTCGTCGAGCCCGCACCGGAGGACGCGCGGTTCCGCGACCCCGAGTGGAGCGAGAACCCGGTATTCGACTACATCAAGCAGGCGTACCTGCTCAACGCCGCCTGGGCGAAGCGCATGGTGGAGAGCATTGACGGGCTCGACGAGGACACCGCCCGGAAGGTGGACTTCTTCAGCCGCCAGATCGTCGATGCGATGGCCCCCACCAACTTCGCGCTCACCAACCCGGTCGTGCTCCGCGAGACGGCGGAGCGCCGCGGGGAGAACCTCCGCGAGGGATACGAGAACCTCGCCGCCGTCCTCGCCAAGGGCCGGGGGCCACTCGCCGTCGAACACGTCCCGCCGGACGCGTTCCGGATCGGCACCGACATCGCGGTCACCCCGGGCGAGGTGGTCTTCCAGAACGAGCTCCTGCAGCTCATCCAGTACGCGCCCGCAACGGAGACCGTCTACACGCGGCCCGTGCTGATCGTGCCGCCCTGGATCAACAAGTACTACATCCTCGACCTTCGCCCCCGGAACTCGTTCGTCGCCTGGTGCGTCGCGCAGGGGTACACCGTGTTCATGGTGTCGTGGGTGAATCCGGACGGCCGCCATCGCGACCGGGGCTTCGACGACTATCTTCGCGACGGGATCTTCGCCGCCCTCGACGCGGTCGAGCGGGCGACGGGGGAACCGGAAGTCACCGCCATCGGCTACTGTATCGGCGGAACGTTGCTCGCGATGGCCCTCGCCTGGATGGGCGCGCGGGGCGATTCCCGGATCCGGGCCGCCACCTTCTTCGCTGCGCAGGTCGATTTCGCGGACGGCGGCGAGCTTCGCGTGTTCACCGACCCGGCGACCCTCAAGCTCGTCGAGGGGGAGGTGGAGCGCCAGGGGTTTCTCGATGGCGCCTCCATGGCGGCCGCCTTCAACCTGCTGCGCTCGAACGATCTCGTGTGGCACTACGCGGTCGAGAGCTACCTGATGGGCAAGGCGCCCCGTGCCTTCGATCTCCTCTACTGGAACGCCGACTCCACCCGCTTCCCCGCGCGCCTCTTCTTCGACTACCTGAGGGGGATGTACCAGGAGAACCGTCTCTCCACTCCCGGCGCGTTCAAGGTCCTCGGCCATCCCATCGATCTCGCGGACGTCCGCATCCCGGTATACCTGCAGGCGTCGCGCCAGGATCACATCGCGCCCGCGGTTTCCGTCTACAAGGCGATGAGCCTGTTCTCGGGCCCCCGGCGCTTCGTCCTCGCCGGATCCGGGCACATCGCGGGGGTGGTCAACCCGCCGGATCGGAACAAGTACCAGCATTGGATCAACCCCGGGCGCCGGCGGCTCCGGTCGTTCGACGAGTGGCTCGTGGGCGCGGAGGAGCATCCCGGCTCCTGGTGGCCCGACTGGCACCGCTGGATGTCCAGGCGTTCGGGACGCCGGGTGGCGGCGCGGGTGCCGGGAGAGGGCGGCCTCACGCCGATCGAGCCGGCGCCGGGCTCCTACGTCCGGGTGCGGTGCGACGCGTGACCCCCGCCGGGCGCGGCGTCGTCCCAGGTTCCGTCCCGGACGCTGGCCCCGATCCCGGACGCCGTCGGGCATCCCGCCGCGCCCGGCCCACAACGGGAGACATCTCATGAAGATCAAGATCGACATCGACTGCTCGCCGGAGGAGGCGCGGGCGTTCCTTGGGTGGCCCGACGTGGCGGACTTCCAGCGCGCCGCGATGGAGCAGATGCAGCAGCGCACCGCGGAGTACTTCGGCTCCCTGGAGCCGGACAAGCTCGCGAGGATGTTCATGCCGGCGGGCGCGGAAGCCTGGGACGCGATGCAGCGGGCCTTCAGCCGCTTCGCATCCGGCGCGCCAGGGGGAGGCAAGCCCGACAACGAATGAATCGAGCCTCGCTCGGACCGGGGTGCCCGTCGGCCCCGGCGGGGGTGCCTTTGCACACCCCACGCACCGGCGGTGCATTGAGCGAGCCGACACCGGCATCCCGTCACCAGACGTTTTTCGTTACTTGAAAGTTACTTGGATCGAATACGGTCGGCCGTTGCGATTCCCTGAGTGGGCCGCGTTGTCTGTCCCGAACCGCCGTTCTGTTCCCCTGGAACGGACGACGCCCGAGGGAACAGACAACGGAGACACGGCCATGCCCATCCGAACGACCATCAACGAGCGCACGCTGCGCCGCACCTTGCCACAGCGGGGGAGAAGCGGCACCAGCTCGGTCGAGCACCTGCCGGTGAATGCGGGAGTTGCGACCTTGTTCAGATACGGTCGGAGGTTTGCATAGTCTCCGGTGGCTGTGCCGGACCCGTCAGCTCCACGAATAGCGCTTCGGGGGGGCTGCGTCCACCGCAGGCGCCGTGCCAAGCTTGCGCCGCCACACATCGAACGTACTGAGCGCCAAATCCCGGTACGGCGCAGAACTTGCTTCGGGTCCGAACCGAGCGCTCGAACCGCTCGACCGGCTCTCGCCACTGCGCGGCGGTGCGCCGCGCGCGATGTCTCGTACCGCTTGCCTGCTTCATGATTCCGCTCGCCTCCGTGTCGGGAGGAATTACGAGTGAATCACACGGCTCACCCGATCGGAACAACGGTCTCTTTTGGCCGCTTATTTCCAAAACACAATCATCCTTTTCTCGTCATTCTTCTGAGCCATTCAGATTCATTAACAGCTACTCGGTCCAGTGTCTTCGCAAAGTTCCGCGCAATCCGTTGGGCGTATTCTGCCTTGAGTTCGCCCCGCCACCTGTATCGCGTGCCTCTGGTGTCCACGAAATCGAAACTGCTATCGGATTTCTCCTCGGTCGGAATTATCGAGTCCTTTCCTTCCGGTGGCTCGAAATGATGGAAAACCCAACCGGATGAGTCGAATTCGATGCTCAGCCGCTTGAATGTACGATCTATCTCGACCACAATCTGTTCCGTGTTTCCCTGTGGATCAACCAGCGGCAAGAAAAAGAACGAAGTCTTCCCTTTCAGCCTGACACAATCGCATCGAGGTCTCATGCAGATCAGGTGTTTTCCATCTCCAGTCTGGTGTTGTCCGTCTCCCGAGGGTAATTCCGTAACAACGGTTCCCAGCCACAGGATCGGTGGTGGTCTGTTGTATACCGTCCGAAAGCTCATGATCCAAGCCAACTGTTCGTCAAGATCTACGACATCACGGTTGGAGAAGCCGGTAGAAAGACCTTCAAAGGCGTTATTCTTCAGGACGCTTGCCGTCAATCCCTTGTTTGCCAACTCGATGGTCTCCTCCAGATCGCACTTCCGGCCTCCGAATATGAAGCTCCGAGTTTCACTGCCTCTACGTCGTATCCAGTTTTCGACAGCACTCGCGCTTGCGGGAGATGCCTCGGCAACAGCGTTGTCCATGAGACCGCGAAGTTCCTCTGCTACATGGTCGACAATCTGCCCTTCCGCATCCTCCGGACTGGAAAGACATGCCCTGTGGGCAAGAAACGCGGGATCCAGATCGGCGTGGAACCGATCCAGAACCATATGCTCGCCCTCTCGCACCGCCGTCAACGAGGCGAGCGCGATCCCAGGAAGCAGGCCGCTTGCCATCGACGCGAAGTCGTCCACCAGTTTCGTCGGAAAAACCTCCTCCGAAACGCTCCTATGCCTCAAAACTTCCACCAGATTGACATTGGATTTTGCGTAAAAGACCAATCGCCCATGTCGATATGAAATTTCTGTTCGGGTCTCGTCTTTCTCCGGTTTAAACCCGGCATTTGTCAGTTCCCCGGCAACAGTCGCACATATTTCCTGTAACAGGGCCTCGCCGGTATATATAGCCACAAGTCGAAGCGAGTTCCGATCTGCATCATCAACCAACAACTCCCGAAGCAATTGCAGGGTGCATTCGGGCTCACGGTCTCGCAAAAGCCAATCCAGCACCACGATGTCGGCCTTCCTCATCGCTGGCATCGCCGATTCCCCGGGACCGACTACACCGCAGATGATGCCAAGCGCTGAAAAAGATTCCACGATGGAACCTGCGTTCAAGGCATGTAGAGCTCCGCGACTGATCCGGTCCCGATCGCCCTGGCTCGGTGGCGGCGCGTGCCGACCCGGCGTCACTACTTCCGCCTTTGGCCCATCGGTCCCATCCGATGCCATATAGGCCTCGTCGTCGACCACCACCGCCGTCCGGAGAAAACGCTGCGCGAAGTCGCGGCTGCGAATTCCTGATTCATCCGCCGAACCCACCGTTTTCCCCTATCGTTCCTTCACCGGTACCATGCCGAATGTCGTGCCCCGGTCGCTATCGATCAGCCGCAGATCGAACCCGACCCGGCGCAGAGTTTCGCGACCGATGTGCAATCCCATCCCCCGCCCACCGGGCTTTCTGCTGAAGCCGAATTCGAAGATCGCTTCCCGGTCACGGATATCGATTCCTGGCCCGCTATCCGAGACAAGCAATGTGCCTTCGCGCTCATCGAGTTCAATGTTTCGTTCGAATCGAGGGTTCTGTTGCGACAGCCAGAAGATCGCGTTGTCCACCAAATTCACAAAGACGGGATAGAAGCTCGACGGGAAGCCGACGATCTTTGCGTTAGCGAACGCCTCTGTCGCCGCTAACGATACGTCATGACGCGCCATACGCGCTCGAAACAGCTCCTGCAGGAAGTTCCCGATCTCGAAACCCCGGATTTCCACCGCCTTCCTGTAGAGGCGGCGCTGAAGGGGTGTGAACAGTGTCAAGTAGCCGTCAAGATGATCGAAGCTCGTTCGAATGCTGTCGTACAGCTCGCCCAACCCCTCGTTCACGTCCGCCCAGGCTTTCAATCTTCGCAAGCCGTTCCGAACCGATCGTATCGTGCCCGAAAACTCATGATTGATGATCTCGATAGCCATTCCCAACTGCGCCAACTGCGCATCGGCCTCGGCTTCCTCTTCCAGCAGGAGATTGCGTTGCTCGATTGCCATCAATTGTTCGAGTGTCGAGCTCTTGCCCGTTACGTCTATGGCTTGAAGCTGTTCCAATAGCGAGCGCAACAAATCCACCTGTTCTTCAGTGACCTTCAGCACCCTGGTTTCCAGCGCGTTCCTGGTTTCAACGAAACGCTCGTCGGGCATTCCCGCAAGATCAGTCCGCTGAAATTCGCTTAGCACCTCCCGCAGTTCCGACTCGACAGTCTTCAGGGACTGTCCCGCCACCTCCCGCGCCTTCGAAGCGACCGTGTCCGCCTCCGCCCTCACCGCTTGGCCCGATTCACGGGTATTTTTTCGCGCTTCTCGTCCAAGGCCATCCAGTGCGGCTTCCGTCCTGACACGAAGATCAAGCGACAACGCTGCCTTTCTGGCCTCTTCACCAACCAGCTCGTCAATGATATCGCGCGCCGGCCTGAACACATTCTCCTGAAGTGAAGCGACCTCTGCGTTGTATACTGCCCAGTCGCGAAGTGTGGCCTTGCTCAATCCGATTCGCGGACGTGATATACGATAACGAGACTCCAGGTCCCTGAAGTCCGCTTGTGCTTGACGTTCGAGATCGAGTATCTTGCGCGCCGCCAGTTGGCTGTCCGCCATGCTGCACGCCGACCGTAATTCCGTTTCCACGCGCTCCGTCAACTCCAAGGCTTCTTTCTGCGGCCTGTCGTTCTTGAGTTCGTCAAAAAAAGTGTTCAGGTTGGCCTCGAATTCTCTCTTTCTCTCCGACACCTGCCTTTCACGCCGCTTCCTGGCCTTGTCTTCTCTCGAAAGCTCGGCTTTTCGCAGATCGAATGATTCAGAGTGCACTCCTTCCGCCCGGAAGAAATCCGCTGCCATCTGCAGAAAGAAGTTCTGAAGAATCGAGCGGAACTGACGATAGGCCTTGTTCTCCTGGAACCCCTCTCGCCCGGCCTTCTCCAGAAGATTATGATTCCTGTTTGCATCGATCTCTACTGCTCCAAACATCTTTCGATGGGAAAAATAGTAATAGTAGGCACTCTTCGTTCGCCTGAATTCGATGTCCAGCCAATCGTAGTCCGTGTCGCCATATGGCAGCACTCGAATCCCGTTCCGGTAAATGTATAGCCCTCCCAACCGTTCGGTTTTATTTGCCAGCCTAGCGTGTTCGCCTTGCGGGATCGTGGAGTGCCGGCTCTCGCCCTCGAAGGCGGCAAAGTCGATTGAGAACGGGCCACAGAGCGTGCGCGCACCGCGCCCGCCGCTCCAAGGAATGACGTGATCGGCCATGGCCTCACCGTAGATCGAAATCTCACCCCGGAACTGGCCGAACTCGTCGAACCTGCCGCGCATTCGATGGTCCGTATTCTGAAATTCATCCGGAGTGAAAAACTCGTTCTCTTCGATCAAGTCGTCAGCCAGCTCGTCCGTCTTGTGATCGCGGAACGCGGTGTGAATCACGATTTGCGAGCCCGGCGTCATGGTATTGCCGAACCCGAGCAACGCTTTCTTCAAGGGCGTCGCTTTCTTCAGCGCAGCCGCCTTGCCGACTGTAGGATCTCCGTCAATGTCGTCTGCCAATAACGGCGAGGCCGGCTTGATGATGAAGTGCGTTCCGCTTCCGTTACCTCCGAGTGACGGCTCCCGGAGGTAGGAGTCGATATCTTGCGGATCTATATCGAATTGATTTAGCTCACCCGCAAGCTTTTCCAATACCGGCCGTTCGACGCCGCGACCGACACTTTCGGCGTTCGCACGAAACTCTTCTACCATCTCGGCCACATCATGTGCCGAAGGCAGCGTGCCCGATGAAAACGATCGTAGAGGGACGTCGATGTCCTCGAGGTCGATGCCCGGCCATTCGAAAATACCCCAGTTCAGGAATGCCGCGGTGATATCCGACGCCCCATCGTCGGTTTTCGCGCGAGTGAGGACCAAGAGTTGCGGACCGATGGCCGCAATTGCAAGCCTCCCGATTCCTTTCTCCCCGAGCATCGGGCGCGGTTCCTTGTCCGGGTCTTGCGGGGGGCGACGACCGGGATCGAGTTTGCTTTCCGTGCCGATTGTCAGCCATCTCGTCGTGAAATCGCCCCGGCTCATCCCGACACCGTCGTCTCTCAGGACGAACAGACCATCCGAACGGTAATAGTCGATCTCGACGTGATCGGCATAGGCGTCGTGCGCGTTCTTGAACAGCTCGCTGATCGCCGTCGGAATACCGGCGATCTGTTGTCTGCCGAGCATATCGAGCGTGCGGGCGCGAGCCTTGAACGTTGCCATCAGGACAGTCTTCCCACATCCTTCAGATGCTCGATGCACCGATGACCGATGAGCTTCGCCAAACGGACCGGAACCGCATTTCCGATCTGCCTTGCCATCGACTCCATGCTCCCCTCGAATACGAAGTCCTCGGGAAATGTCTGCAAACAAGCCGCCTCTCGAATGCTGATTGCCCTGTTTTGCTCCGGGTGACCGAAGCGCCCGTTCGAATAGCTCGTGCACCGTGTGGTAAGCCCCGATGCGGGTGCGTCCCACGACATTCGACCGTAGACATCGCTATAGCCGGAAACTCCCTTGTGGCATTCTAGTTGCAGGTGTTTCGGCCAGTCCCGGTTACCTCCGCCCTGGGGTGTCGCTTCGATACGCTTCAGGTTGCGCGCCGAAAGATTTGCCGCTCTGTGATTCGGTATCTCCT
Organism: Gammaproteobacteria bacterium; assembly: GCA_965214795.1. Lineage (GTDB taxonomy): Bacteria > Pseudomonadota > Gammaproteobacteria > HK1 > HK1 > JAJDXW01. Next base: position 2,196,967 of record OZ243976.1, read on the forward strand.
GGTGCTTCTCTCCCGCTCGAATCGGTGGAAGATGGCCGATCAAGTCCCGGACCGTGGCGTATCGTTCGTTCGGCGTCCCCGGCCCGTGCGTCTCTTCCGGCAGGCGGATTGCTCCGTAGCGGCTCCCCACCAGGACGAGCCGCCGGCGGCTTTGCGGTATCCCGTACTTGGCAAGCGTTATCGGCCGGTAGTCCACTTCGTAACCCGCCTCGCTCAGTCGCCGCAGGAAATCGCCGAAGGGCTGGCTGTCCGCATCCAGCTTCTGCAAGCCCGGAACGTTCTCCACAAACACGAGGTCCGGCTGGCACTCTGCCACCAGACGTGTAAAGTAGGCAAGCAACGGGACGCGCTCATCCCGATCCAGCTTCGGCCGTGTCGTATTCTGCTTGGTGAAGGGCTGACACGGCGCACACCCGCTGAACAGCAAGGGGTACGAGCGCTCAGCCTCTACCCGGGATCGGACTGCTTCAACGCTCAGCTTGCGGATATCTGCAAACTCGAAATGTGCGTCGGGAAAGTTGGCCTCGAAGCTCGCCTTGGCGTCCGCATCGTGATCCAGCGCGAACGCAATTTTCATCCCGGCTGCCTGAAAACCGCGGCTCGTGCCGCCGCAGCCGGCAAAGAAGTCATACACCTGAACAGTCGCCGGGTCACTACGTCGGGTCACGTTCACTCACCGCATTCAGGCGCGGAAGCGCTTACGGCGCATAAGCCCGCATCCGACCTGCCTGGCGCTGGAAGCAGACGCACCGGCGACTCGAGTCCCGGTGCCGATGCATGAGCTTCCATAGTCGCAACCGCCGGGGCGTTCCCCCGCTCGTTGACAACCCCTCCCTGGTTGATCGATGCAGCCAGCCTGCGTTCGACCGCCGCCCCGTCCCCCGTTTCACACTGCCAGATGACGAGGACCCGCCAGCCAAGCGCCCTCAAGGCCGCTTCCTGGCGTGCGTCACGGACGACATTGGCTGTGAACTTTTTCTTCCAGAAGGCAATCCGGGACTTGGGGGTGGAGGCGTGCCGACAGCCTTCGTGTCGATGCCAGAAGCAGCCGTGTACGAAGACGGCCAGCCGGTGTTTCGGGAACACCAGGTCCGGGCGGCCGGGTAGATCCTTGCGTTGCAGCCGGAAGCGCAGGCCCATCCGGTGAGCGATGCGACGGACGGCAAGTTCGGGGGCCGTGTCGCGTCCGCGGATGCCCGCCATCATCTTGCTTCGTGTCGTGCTGCCCACGATGTCGGTCATGCGCCGGATTCTAGCAGGCGGGACATGAGGGAGGCATCGAGGTCCAGCGTGGTTCCCGAGTTGGTCTCTGCGATGGCGATTGCCGAGCGCGCTGTTTGGACCAAGCGCACGTATTGACGCTGACGGTTGAGCGGAGGTACGGGTAGCGGCAAGCTGGCCAGACTCACGATGTTTACATTGTAGTTCCCAGCGGTTGTACGTGCCAGTCCTAAAATAATCCTCCTCAGGTCTGAACTGCCGAGAGTATCAACAGCGTACTCGGGCAAAACTGCGCCATCAAGCGGAATCCGCGCTCGGATCAAATAGGATGCGTATGCAGCATCTCGATCACCGCGAAACACGGCACATCGACCAATAAGATCAGGATTGCCATTTGTGCGGACGAACAGAATGTCACCATCTTTCAACCGGACAGTATTTCCTTCTCTGTCGTCAAGTGCAGCAAACTTCACTCCATTCCAGTCAATGGCACCATGCAATATATTCGGGATTCTCAGTACTGGAAGAGATCTTCCGGTAGCCTCTATATAGCATTTTTTAGATGTTCCATAGCGGAATTCTTCAACAATTTCTCCAAACTGCCGAATTTCCCACCCCATCGGGTTCTCGACCGGATCTCCGAACATCTTCACGAACAGCGCCGGTATGAATTCCCCCATCAACTCCTGTGCCCGCGCTCGCAATCGCTCGATCTTCGACGCCCGGTTCAGGACGCCGACGATCCGCCGCTGCTCATCGAGTGGGGGGAGAGGTACTGGAAGCGACATAAGGGCGTTCATGTCGGCTCGCGGCATCCGTGCACCCGTCACCGATGCCATGACGTATTCGACAGTCTCCTTTCTCCGAAGCACGTATGCAATGAATTCACGAGCAACTCCATTGCGCGGGAGAAGCGGAACCAGCTCCGTCGAGCACCTGCCAGCAAATTCAGGAGCAACGACCTTGTTCAAGTATGGCCGGAGCTTCGCATATAGGACATGACGGTCGTCGAATCGAAATGTCGTACTCCTCTGGTTTCCAATACGTGAACCGTTATTGAAGTTGAAAGTGCCGTTGTCCGATTCCACATGTTCAACGCCCACGAACGGGAGCCCCGAGGCAATCGGGTCGTCAGGGTGAAGTCCCTGGCGATCCATGTCGCAGAGCTCGCCAAGCGGAACGATGGGAAAGCTCATTTCGCCACCGCCCCCCGCACCGCCTCGGCCAATTCGTCGATCTCGCTCAGGATTTCCGTCTCAATCGCCCGCAGTTCGTCGAGGATTTCCAGCGGGTCGCGGTGCTCGACCTTGGCCCGGTTCTGCGGGCGATGTCGGCCGGCGCTGAGGTTGAAGTCGGCGGTGCGGATCGCGTCAGCCTCGGCGAACCACCAGTTTTCGGTCCAGCCGGCGGCAGTGTCCCGGTCCCTCCATGCCTCCCACCGCGCATCCCGCTCGCGGAACGCCTCGATCAGGCCGGGCAGGTCGTCGTCGTCGATCGGCATGTCGTGGTTGGCGTCGAGCTTGAAGCCGTCGTTCCCGGCGTGGAGGAACATGACGCGCTCCGTCGCGCCGCCCTTGCGGAAGACCAGCACCGAGGTCTTGACGCCGGAATAGGGGTTGAACACGCCACCCGGAAGGGACAGCACCGTCTCCACCGTGTTGTTCTCGACCAGCTTGCGGCGCAACCCCCGGTGCGCGCCGGTGGAGCCGAACAGCACGCCTTCGGGCACCACGACGCCGCAACGCCCGCCGTCCTTCAGGTGGTTGAGCATGTACTGCAGGAACAGGAGTTCGGTCTGCGCCGTCCGCCCGACCTTCACGTCCTCGACGATGCGGTCCCGGTCCAGCCGCCCGGAAAATGGGGGATTGGCGAGGATCACGTCGAAGCCGCGCGCCGGGAACCCGAGTTCCGCCTTCGCCGCCCGGTCGAGGGAACGGGTGAGCGCGTCGCGGCGCAGGATGCGCACCCGGTCGAGGCCGCGCAGGGTCAGGTTCATGGTGGCGAGCCGGACCATCTGCGGGTCCACGTCGGCGCCGTAGAACGTCTCCTCCTGCAACTGCTTCACCGCGTCGCGGCTCAGTATGTCGCCAAGGCCGCGCCGGACGGTCTTGCCCTCCGCGTCGACCTCCTCGATCCCGGCGGACGACGAATTGGCCAGCCGGATGTGATCCCAGGCCCCGACCAGGAAGCCGGCCGTCCCCGCCGCCGGGTCGCAGACCGTCTCGCCGAGCCGAGGATCGACGAGACGGACCAGCGCGCGGATGACGTGGCGCGGCGTTCGGAACTGGCCGAGCTCGCCCGCCTGCCGGATCTGGCGCAGCACGTGCTCGAACAGGTCGCCTTTGGTGTCCGCGTCCACCCGGTCGAGATGCAGGTCGTTCAACTGGCTGACGACCTGGGTGAGCACGGTCGGTTCATCGATCACCAGCCGGGCGCCGTCCATGAAGTCGGTGACACCGTTCGCGGCAAGCTCGGCATGGAACGGAAAGACCTCCTCGCGCACCCAGTTGACCAGCCGCTCGCCGTTCATCGCCTGCGCCCAGGACGACCAGCGCAGCCGCTCGCGCGGGACCGTGCCTGCGCCGGGCTCGCGGGCATTGCGCGGATCGCGCAGGGTCCATTCGCCGTCGAACGCGCTGGCATGGGGTTCGGCCCCCGGCCGCCCTGCCGCGCGCACCCGCGCCGCGTCCGCCGCCTCGTACATGTAGAAGTAGATCAGGAAGCTGAGCTGTTCGGCGTTCTGGGCCGGGTTCGGATAGCCGCCGCCGAAGAGGTAATCGCGGATGCGGTCGATGCCGCGCCGGAGCTCGGGGGTCATCGGCATGCCGCTACCGCTCCCCGGCGCGGTCGCCCGCGGGCGCGCGGGCCTCCCGCCTTCCGCCGAACACCACCGCGTTGAACCCCGCAATCAGCTTGCCGAGGGATGCTTCGCCGCCGAATACCCGCCGCGCCTGGTCGTAGCCCCCGAGGGCGGTGAAGGGGTGTTCGTCAAAGTCGTAATCGCCGAACGCCTCCATGCTCATCGCGTCGGCCTTGACCCGGCTTCTGATGAGCCCCGCCCATCTTGCCTGCTCCGCATCGAACTCCTTGTGCTCGCCCCGCCACGCCTCGACGCGCACCCCGATCTCCGCCGCCCGAGCCTCGTGCTCCGGCGTGCGCACGATGCGGCCGCTCTCGTCGAGTACCAGCCATTCGCGGCTTTCGGGGTCGATGTGGTCGTCCACATCCAGCGTCAGCAGCATCCGGGGCTCGCCGGGGCGGTAACCGGGCGGCGGTGGTTCCCGGACAACGCCGCCCCCGGTCTCCGTGTCGTCGTCGCCGTGGAAGTCCGTCACGCCGACGAAGTCGAAGATCGTGAACCCGGTCTTGCCGATGTGGTCCGCCTTGCGCGTGCCCCGCCCGCGCATCTGCCGGTAGAGGATGGCGCTGCGCGTGAACCGCGCCATCACGAGGTTCACCGCCTCCGGGCAGTCGAAACCGGTGTCGAGCATGTTCACGCTGACGATTATCTTCGGATAGTCCTCTTCCTTGAAGCGCTTGATGATGGCGCTCGCGTCGGTCGGCGGGCCGTCGCCGACATCGCTCACCACGAAGTCGGCATAGCGCGTGGCCGGGTGAGGCTTCAGGTCCGCGAAGTGCTGGTCGAACATCTCCGCCAAGGTCTCGGCATGGCGCCGGGTCACCGCGAACACGATGGTCTTGCCCCAGGCGGGCCAGCGTCGGACGCCGTCCCGGCCCATGAAGCCCTTCTCGTGCGCGTCGCGGAACTCCCGAACCATCGCGCGATTGCGCTCGGGGATGGTGAACTTGCGCTCCAGCGCCCGCGGGTCCACGGTGATCCGGTCCGAGGTGGCGAACAGCGCCTCGAACTCCGTCCGCGTAGCCTCGTCCATCGCGCTCCAGTCGAGCTCGTCGCGGTTGACCGCAAACCCGCCCTCGGCGGCGGTCTTCACCGTCATCGCCCGGTAGATGCGGTAGGGCACCAAGTGGCCTTCCTTGATGGCCCGACGCAGGGCATAGCGATAGGTGGGTTCGGAAAGCTCGAAGAAGAGCAGCGTGTCCCGAACGAACCGCCCGTCCTCGGGATCGGGGAGCTCGTCGGCGTCTGCCGTGCACGGAGTCGCCGTCAGGCCGAGCTGGATGCCGTCGAAGTGCCGCAGCACGCCGCTCCACTTGCCGTAGATCGAGCGGTGGCACTCGTCGGTGATCACGATGTCGAAGTAGCCCGGCGAGAGCGTGCGGTATTCCGCGATCATGGTCTGAAGGGTGGCCATCGTAACGCGCTTGGCGCGGTCGAAGACGCGGCCGGGCCGCAGCACATGGCAGGGATAGTCGCGGAGGTGATCGGTGAAGGCGTCCTCGGCTTGGCCCGCCAGGGCGATGCGGTCGACGAGGAACAGCACGCGGGTGACGATCCCCGCCTCGAACAGCCGCTTGACGAAGGCCGCCGCCGTGCGGGTCTTGCCGGTTCCCGTCGCCATCTCGACCAGCAGCTTGCGCCGCCCCCGCGAGACTTCGGCGGACAGCGCCTCGATGCAGGCGATCTGGTAGCCGCGGTCGACGATCCGGCGGTCGATGGCGACTGTCGACAGGTCGCGGCGCATACGGCGCGCGGCGACCCGCCGTTCGAGGTCGTCCTGCGAGTAGAAACCCGCGATCTCGCGCGCGTGCGCGTCCGTCTCCCGATCCAGGAACCGCACTTCCTCGCCGTTCGACAGGAAGACGAACGGCACCCCGAGCTGTTCGGCGTAGTGTCGCCCCTGGTCCTGCGCCGCGATGGGGTCGATGCGCGCGCGCTTGGCCTCCAGCGCGGCCATCGGCCGGCCCTGCCGGTCGCAGAGCACGTAGTCGGCCTGCGTGCCGTCGGGTAGCGCGTGCTCGAACAGGACGCTCGAGCCGTCGGTCAGGTTCCAGCCCGCGTCCGCAAGCAGGGCGTCGATCTCGACCCGCGCGAAGGCTTCCGTCGTGCCGCTCATGCCGCCGTCCACGGGTCGACGACCTCGATCTCGATGTCTTCGAAGTCCCGGACGTCGCGCGTCGCCACCGCCATGCCGCGGGAGCGGGCGATCGCCGCTATCCGGCCGTCCGCCGGCGGGACGATACGGCCGGCGGAAGGGCGTGCCGCCGCAACGTCCGCATACTCCCCGGCAGCGTCGCTGTCGAACGGGAGAACCCGATCCGCAAAACCCTCCCGCAGGATTGCCTTGATGGCGGAGGCAGGCGCGGTCTGCCGCCGGCCGGCAGGCAGAATGGCGACGCCGCAACGAAGCTCTGCCTCGCCGATTGCCGAGAAGTACAGACCCGTTGCCCGGCGGTCCCCAACCCGGATCTCGACAGCGGGATCGGAGGACGGGCGCAACGGTTCGGACACTACGTTCGTGTTTAGCAGCACGGACATGGCGCAGCCTCAATCGAAGGACGGCGGCGCGCGTCCGGGCTGGCGCGGCGGCAACTCCAGGTCCGTGCCGCCGAGCGGAGCGATCCGGGCGCGAATGGCGCTCGCGAGATTGCGTGGGGGCTTCCTGCGCCCGACGGCATCGCGCAGAATGGGACGTGCCTCCTCTTCCATGGACCGTCCGTTGTCCGCCGCGCGCACCCGCAGGCGAGTCTTCACGTCGTCGAGGTTGCGGATCGTGATGCTCGCCATGGCCCTGTCTTCCATTCCTGCAAGGGCTTCAATCGGACAGCGTAGCATCCTTGATGCAGAATCTCTTTCTTCGGTTGACGACGACTTCGGGCGAAGATTCCGTGATCGATTCCCGGTGCGGGGTGTGCGCCGCCGTCGAGGGCGAGCGCCGCTCGAGGTATTCGGTGGCGAGCTTCGTCAGCGTCGGGCCGGAAGCGGGAAGGGGCACGGGACTCCCGCGGCCGCCGGTGCGGAGCAGGAAGCGCGGCGCGGCGACGGCGGCGACCGGGCAGTCCGCTTCCGCAGCCGATGGCCTTGATTCGGGGCCGTGTGGTGGGTCAGCCACCGGCGGAGGTGCTGACGAACCCCACCCCGATCACGACGAGACCGACCCCCGCGAGCACCTTCCCGGTGATCCGCTCGTCGCCGAGGGCGGCCGAGGCGAGGAGGGTGAACACCGGATACGTGCCGACGACCGGGGAGACGATGACCACCTGGCCCACGAGGAGGGCGGCGAAGAGGAGCCCGATCCCGGAGGCGATGCAAAGCCCGGTGATGCTGAAGTAGCGAATGCCGGCGGCCGGCAGCCGCCCCGGCCACCTTCCGCGCCGCCAGCGGTAGGCGGCGGCGAGGATCGTGAACGAGACCGCAAACGAGCAGAAAGCGGCCATGAACGCGTTCGGCGCCGGACCGGGGAAGTCCTCTGGACAAGTTTGGGCCAGCCCCGATAGCATCGGAATGTCTTACTGGTAAGACCATCAGGGGGTGGTGCGTGGAAGCAGTCTACACAACGAAGATGTCCTCCAAGGGTCAGGTGGTCATTCCGGAGAGCGTCCGCAAGCGTCTCGGCCTCGAGCCCGGAGCCCGGTTCATCGTCGTCCCCGGCCGGGACGCGATCCTGCTCAAGACCCTCGCCCTACCGTCGATGGACCAGTTTGACGAACTGCTCGCGGAAGCCCGCCGGCAAGCCCGCCGCGCCGGTCTTGGACAACCCGATATTGCGGAGGTCGTCGACGCGGTCAGACGCGGGCGGTGAGAATCGTCGTCGATACCAACGTTCTTATGTCCGGCATATTCTTCGGCGGCGTCCCCGGTCGGATTATCGAAGCGTGGCGCGCAGAGCGGTTCAGGCTGGTCATGTCGCCGGACATCGTCGATGAATACCTGCGGGTCGGTGAACGTCTGGCCCAGCGCTTCGCTGGGATCGACGTTCAGGCCGTCCTGGAGCTCATCATTCAGAACGCGGAAGTGACGGCCAGCGCGGCATTGCCGGAACCGGTCTGCGACGATCCGGATGACGACAAGTTTCTTGCCTGTGCGCTCGCCGCCCGTGCCGACGTGATCATCAGCGGCGACCGGAAGCTTCGCGCGGTGTCGGGCTATGAAGGCGTCGCGGTCGCTACCCCGCGCGAGTTCCTGGACCGATGGCTTTGAACCCATGGCTTCGATGCGGGGGTCGGGGGTGTTGTGCGCCAGCCACGTTCCGGCGTTCAGCCGGCGGAGGTGCTGACGAACCCCACTCCGACCACGACGAGACCGACCCCCGCGAGCACCTTCCCGGTGATCCGCTCGTCGCCGAGGGCGGCCGAGGCGAGGAGGGTGAACACCGGATACGTGCCGACGACCGGGGAGACGATGACCACCTGGCCCACGAGGAGGGCGGCGAAGAGGAGCCCGATCCCGGAGGCGATGCAAAGCCCGGTGATGCTGAAGTAGCGAATGCCGGCGGCCGGCAGCCGCCCCGGCCACCTTCCGCGCCGCCAGCGGTAGGCGGCGGCGAGGATCGTGAGCGAGACCGCAAACGAGCAGAAGGCGGCCATGAACGCGTTCGGCAGGAGCTCCATGCCGATCTTGCCGATGAAGTGGTTGAAGCCCCGGATCGCCGCGGTGGCGGTCGCGAAGGCGAGTGCGGCCGCGACCAGCCGTTGCCGGTGGCTTCCGCGCGGGGCCCAGGAGAGGGCCACGATGCCGGCCACGGTGAGAAGGGTGCCGGCCGCGATCGCGAGGGTGAGCCGTTCGCCGAGAAAGATGATGGCGAGCGCGGCGGCGAACAGGGGAGCGGTGGCCGCAAAGGTCGAGGTGATGGTCGCCCCGGCCCGGCTGTAGGCCTCGTTCGCGAGGTACATGGAGAGCGACGGCTGGATGATTCCCATCAGCGCGAAGACCCAGAACCCGGCCGTGAACCAGTCCTCTGCGCGCATCCAGAACGGCGCGAGCAGCAGATAGGCGAGAAAGCAGGTTCCGACCGCTACCAGCGTGCCCGCCAGTGGATCGACATGGGCGAGGCCGCGCTTCGCCGCGACCCCGGAGCCCCCGAACGCGACCGCCGAGGCAAGAGAGACAAGGACCGGGAACAGGGTCTCGGGCGGGGTCACCGTCCTCCCGACGCCCGATGCGAGACGGGCCGAATTCCTACGAAGACCGGGCGCTTTGGCGCACGCCGGGCGGGGGAGCGCATGCTATCCTGCCGGGCATTCGAATGCGAGCGAACGAAGGGCGAGGCAGCATCCATGAGCGCATCCGGCCCCCGGCTCCGAAGCCGTCTCTGGTTTCACGATCTCGGCGATCCCGACAGCACGGCCATTCACATCGAACGCTACATGAACTTCGGGCTGACCCGGGAGGAGCTCCAGTCGGGGAGCCCGATCATCGGCATCGCCCAGTCCGGAAGCGACCTGTCCCCCTGCAACCGGGTGCACCTGCGGCTCGCGGAGCGGGTACACGCCGGGATCCGCGCCGCGGGCGGAGTCCCGCTCGAGTTCCCGGTGCACCCGATCCAGGAGACCGGCAAGCGTCCCACCGCCGCCCTCGACCGCAACCTCGCCTACCTCGGGCTGGTCGAGGTGCTGCACGGCTACCCGCTCGACGGGGTGGTGCTGACGACCGGATGCGACAAGACGACGCCCTCGCAGCTCATGGCGGCGGCCACCGTGAACATCCCCGCCATCGTGCTCTCCGGGGGGCCGATGCTCGACGGCTGGTACCGGGGGCGGCTCACCGGCTCGGGCACGATCCTGTGGGAGGCGCGAAAGCTCTACGCGGCCGGCGAGATCGACTACGAGGAGTTCATCGAGATGGTCGCCTCGTCGGCGAAGTCCGACGGGCACTGCAACACGATGGGCACCGCGTCCACCATGAACTCGCTCGCCGAGGCGCTCGGGATGTCCCTCCCCGGGTGCGCGGCGATCCCCGCTCCCTACAAGGAACGGGGCCAGGTCGCCTACGAGACCGGGCGGCGCATCGTCGATCTGGTCCGGCAGGACGTCACCCCGTCGAAGATCATGACCCGCGAGGCGTTCGAGAACGTCATCGTCGCGAACTCCGCGATCGGGGGCTCGACCAACGCCCCGATCCACGTCAACGCCATCGCCCGGCACATCGGCGTGCCCCTCGACATCGACGACTGGCAGCGGCTCGGGCACCGGATCCCGCTGCTCGTCAACATGCAGCCGGCCGGCGACCATCTCGGCGAAGGCTACTTCCGGGCGGGCGGGCTGCCGGCGGTCATGGGCGAGCTGCTGAGCGCGGGCAAGCTCCACGCCGGCGCGATAACCGTGAACGGGCGGACCATCGGGGAGAACTATTCCGGTGTCCGGTCGGTGGACCACGACGTGATCCGTCCCTTCGACCGCCCCCTCAAGGAGGATGCCGGCTTCGTCGTGCTCAAGGGCAACCTGTTCGATGCGGGGGTGATGAAGACCTCGGTCATCGACGAGACGTTCCGCCGGCGCTATCTCGAACGGCCGGGGCAGGAGAACGTCGTCGAGGGGCGGGCGATCGTCTTCGAGGGGCCGGAGGACTACCACCGCCGGATCAACGACCCGTCGCTCGAAGTGGACGAGAACTGCTTTCTCGTCATCCGCGGCTGCGGGCCGGTGGGGTATCCGGGGTCGGCGGAGGTGGTCAACATGCAGCCGCCCGACGAGCTCATCAAGCGCGGCATCGACGAGCTGCCGACCATCGGGGACGGGCGCCAGAGCGGGACCTCGGGAAGCCCGTCGATCCTGAACGCCTCCCCGGAGTCCGCGGTGGGGGGCGGCCTTGCCATCCTGGAGACGAACGACGTGATCCGGGTCGACCTCGAAGCCGGCACCATCGACATGCTGGTGCCCGAGGAGGAGCTGCGGGCGCGCCGCGAGCGCTTCGTCCCCCCGGAGCTGCCGAATCACACCCCTTGGCAGGAGATCTACCGGTCGCACGTGGGTCAGCTCGCGGACGGCGGGGTGTTCGATCTCGCCACCAGGTATCAGGACGTGAGGCGCTTCGTCCCGCGCGCCTCGCACTAGCGGCGGCGGTCGCGAGTCCGGGCGGAGCGGGCACGCAACGGGGCCCGGGAAGCGGGATCGGAATCGGAATCGGTATTCATGGAGTGGCTGCCCGAATTCGGCAGGTGGTTCGTCCTCGTCGCCCTTGTGCTGGGCGGTCCGACGTTCTACCGGCACTTTCTCTCGCACGGCAGCGCGATGCGCCGCAAGCTGGCCCGCTCCGAACGGCGGATCCGGCAGCTCCGGGAGGTGACGGAGCGGTTCGAGCGGCTGCAGGTCGAGCAGCGCTCGGTCGAGGCGCGGCAGGCGGCCCTCGACGGGAACGACCTCGAGCACCTCGCGATGCTCCAGCAGGTGTGCGCGGGCCTCACGGCGGAGGCCGAGGCGGAGCGGCGCGTCCCCGGTTCCACCCGGCTCGTGCGGGACCTCGAGGCGCTGCTCGACGCGGCCGCATCGCTCGGGAACGAGTACACGCGCAGCGCCTCCCTCGGCCATATCCTCGAGGTCTACGTCCGGGCCGGCCTCTACGCTCAGGCCCGGAACCATGCCCGCTGGGTGACCGACGCGAGCGTCCGGGATCGGCTCTTCCAGGATCCGGATCTCGCGCCGCTGCTTCGCCCGGACGGACCCGCGCCCCTGTTCCTGCGGTCGCCCGCTCCGGTTGCCGCGGTGGCCGAGGCATCCTCGCGGTCTTCCGAGCCCGCCGACTGAGCGCCGCCCGCCTCCGCTTCCGCGGCGTTGCCGGCCCGCGGGATGCCGGGGTCGTCCCACGCTACGGTGGTTCCGGATGGAAACGAGGGGCCGGGATGGCGCCCGCCGCGCGCGATCGGGCCGATTCGGCTGCATCCACGCGGCCCGCGGGACCCCGGAGGGCACGAACAAGGGCGCTCGTGCCAACCCGGTGCGGATGATCGGCCAGCGTGGGATAGTCCTGGCGGGTCGCCGGGCGCATTGCCGAACGGGCGCCGGCTTTCGATAATGCCGGGGCGGGGCCACCCGCCGCGGGGCGGCGACCGGAGACGAGGTTCGGAGGGGGCAGCAGCATGGCGGAACTCAAGGTCGGTCTCATCGGCGCCGGGTGGATGGGCAAGGCCCATGCCATGTCCTACCGCAGCGCGCGCCTCGCCTTCGGCGGCGAACCGGTGGCCGCGGCGCTCGAAGTCGTCGCCGATGCGAACGAGGCGATCGCGGCGCGCGCGGCCGCGTCGCTCGGCTTCCGGCGCCACGCGCGCGACTGGCGCGAGGTGGTCGAAGATCCCGGCGTCGACATCGTCGACATCACCACCCCGAACGACCTGCACTACGAGGTCGCGATGGCCGCGATCGCGGCCGGAAAGCACATCTGGTGCGAGAAGCCGCTCACCAACGACGCGGGCACTTCGTTCGAGATTGCGGAGGCGGCCGAGAAGGCGGGGGTCACCACCCTGGTCGGATTCAACTACATCAAGAACCCGGTCCAGGTTCTCGCGCGAGAGCTGATCGAAACGGGCGAGATCGGCTCCGTGACGTACTACCGCGGCCTCTTCAACTCGGATTTCCTCGGCCGTCCGGATATTCCCTTCTCCTGGCGCAACGACCGGGCGAGGGCCGGGTCCGGCGTGATCGGCGATGTCGGCGCCCATTGCTTCGCCTATTTCCGGCACTTGCTCGGGCAACCGATCGAGGAGGTGATGTGCGACCTCCGCATCGTGATCGGTGAGCGCCCGGCCGCGGAAGGCACCGGCAGCTTCAGCCAGGACGCCGGGGGCGGCGGGGCCACCGTGCCGGTCGACACCGACGACGTCGCCACCGTCCTCTTCCGGTTCGCGGGGGGTGTGACCGGTCACCTGGAGATGAGCCGGGTGGCCCTCGGCCGGCGGATGGAGATCGGATACGACGTGACGGGCACCGCGGGCGCGCTTCGCTATCAGTACGACCGGATCAACGAGCTCCAGCTCTATCGCGAAACGGGGCCGCGGGAGACCAGGGGATTCCAGCGCATCGAGATGGGACCGACCGACCCGCGCTACGCCGCGTTCTTCCCGGTGCCGGGGATCGGGGCTGGCTACAACGACTTCAAGGTGATGGAGGCCCAGGAGCTCATTGAAGCGATCGCGGCGGGGCGGCCGGCCTATCCCGACTTCCGGTGGGGGGCGGAGGTGCAACGGCTGATCGACGCCTGCATGATCTCGGACGCCGAAGGGCGCTGGGTGAAGGTCTCCGAGGTCGGCCCCTGAGCGCCTGGCCGGGAGCCCGGCCCTGAACCGGCACCGCCCCGGTGTGCTGCTTCTTCCATGACATGAAACCAATCCGGGGACCGATCGAAATCTCGTGATTCATCTTCACACCTGCGAGCGGGCCCGTCCCGAGGCACGCAGTGCTCGGGTTCGGAGTGTCCTGTGACGTGAGGGCAAGGTCGGGGACGGGGAACTCAAGCGTCTCCACGCGGGGGGACGCGGGCGAACAACTCCGCACCGTCGGCGCAGTCGATGATTAGAACGCCGATCTCCCGAAGCTCCTCGGCGTCCGACGCCGACTCCAGGCGACGGGCCAGCTTCTCGCCCACCGCGGCGCCGAACTTGCGCGCCGCCTGCTCGCGCAGCAACGACCGTTCCTGCGCCAAGCCGCGCTCCATGCCCTGCGCCATGCCCTGGCGCAGCCACTCGGCCTCCCACTCCTTCGCCCTCAGGTGCAGCGTCGTCATCTCGTCCTCCTCCTCGAACAGCCCAAGTCCGACGCTCCCGACCTCCTCGTCATCGGCGGACGGAAACAGCCGCGGCATCGTCGCCGCCAGCCACGCCGCAACCGAGGCGCCGAATTCACGCCGCACGTCCCGGGCGGCGAGCACCTGCGGCAGCCAGGCCGCCATCGCCTGCATCCGCGCCGCCGCCTGCGCCGGCGAGGCCGCGCCCTCGACGCCGAGCACCGCCAGCGCCGGATTGCGTCCAGTCGAATCGTCAGCCGACGCTCGCCGCGAGTCAAGCAGCCGGTAGGGGGCGACGACCGTCAGCAGCGGCGTGCCGTCGGGCGAGAGCGGCACGGCCCCGGCGGCGCCCGCCGCCGACCACGGCTTCGACCCGGAGTAGACCACCACGGCCAGCGTGCGCAGCCCGCCGTCGCGGTCGAGCCGGTCCTGGCGACGCAGGTGCTCGCGCAGCAGGCTGGTGTAGGCGAGCGTGCGCGCCGCCATGTCGGGGTCCACCGTGGACATGTTATCGTCCCCCAGTGTGCCGAGTTGGCGAAGTCGGGCTAAGGACGGAACAATGAGAGTGCTCCCTGGAAGAATCGTGTTTGCCTTCGCCCTCAGCATCCTCGTGGAGCCGGTCAGCGCTGCGCTCTTGGTCGATCTGGAAGCCCGATCCGACTCCGCCTTCACAAGGGACCAAGTCGACGCTCTCGACGAGGAGCGTCCCGACGACGAGGAGCGTCCCGATACTGAAATCGCGAGAGCCATCTTCGGTCTCCAGCAAGGGGTGGAAGACCGTGACCGACTTCCAGGGATGCTCGTGCTCTCCGCAGGAGCATGGCGAGCGAAGGCCACCGTCTACTACCCGAAACACAACAGCAACCGGTTCTGGAGCATCGAGTATCGAAGTCGACTGATCGACGGCACACTCCCGATCCATCTGGCCGAGGGGGCATGGAACGTCATCGTGCACAGTGAGAAGGTAGTCGCACAGCATTTTGGCAGCACGCAGCGAATTGATCGCGCTGCACTCGAGGCTGGTGCTGACGGGACCAGAATTCCATCTGAGATTCTAGTCGTTCGGATCCCGCTCACCGGGCGCGCGACAGTCGACACCTTCAATGAGTTCAGGAGAATCGAAAGCGAAGACACGACGGACGTCCCGGCCCTGGGAAAGGGATTCCGCGATACTGTGCTTCGCGATCTCGAACGCCTTGTCGAAACGGCGCTCGGCACGCAACAACCGACTGCCGCGGCTCGCGAGGCGCAGACGGCTCTTGACTGGCTCTACCAGATTACGCTCGACCTATTTCCATCGCTCGCGTCAGGGGGAGAGCACGGTCCAGACGCTGCCTGCACAAACCCCGAGTCGCGAAGATTCACCCCGATGCGCAGTAGCGAAAGCAAGGCGATGGAGCTGCTAGTGTTGCTCCTCGCGGCCAATTTCCCTGGCGACAAGGTCAGGTCACTTCACAATGCATTTGACGCGGACGCTCTCGAACTCTTCCTCGCAGGGGCGCTCGATCCGGTCATCCTTAACGTCCTCGAGTGCCAGGTGCGACGCGATCTCTTCGTGCCGAACGAGAGCCACGAACTTGAGAACATCGTGCTGCGCTCGCAGTACCACCGGATTGCGTACGAGGTCCTTGCGAAGGCCAAGGGCTCGTCTCCGGAGTTCTTTTCCGCTTTCCATCGGGTCACCTCCAGCATGGGCATCGGCTATATCGACCTGCCCGGGTGGGTTCAGTCCATCGACCCGACGGACGATAACATCGTCAAGGTGGTGGTACGGAGTGCATTCGATCTGGCGAGCCGCGCGCTTTTCGAGAACCTCCCCAAGATGACGTCCGCACAATGTCCGGGGACGGATTCCGCCAAACGTTGTGCATTTTGCGATGCCGCGCGCGACATCAATCGTGTCCTCTTCGACCACAACCGCAATGTCATGCGACGTCTTGCTCGCGGAGATGTTGGAGTTTGGTTCGACCCCCTCGGGCGCGGAAAGGCAATCCGCGACCGACTCGCCTTTGATGTCCGCATGGTGCTGATGGAGCAGGCTATCGTCGAAGCCGTGCTCCGGAAGCACTCGAAGACATTTGCGCCTGAGACTGTCGCGTGCGTCGACAGGCAGCTCACGGAGCTTGCGAAGA
The DNA here is from genome assembly GCA_965214795.1 of Gammaproteobacteria bacterium. Lineage (GTDB taxonomy): Bacteria > Pseudomonadota > Gammaproteobacteria > HK1 > HK1 > JAJDXW01. Next base: position 2,212,894 of record OZ243976.1, read on the forward strand.
GTGTACAGCAGGTGAAACCGAAACACGGTGTGCGGCACCGCCAGTGGAGCGGTTACGTGGCGGGAAGGCTCGTCAAGTCGCTCGAGTCGGGAGACAGCCAGGAGGCATTTTCCAGCTTTTCGAAGAACGGCGCGTACATTTTCGATCCGCGCTTCGAAAACCATTGGTGGCGCGTCGCGGTTGGCGTTGCCTACGTCCTCGTGCTGCATGAGACCCAACACGCCGGTGCGGCTTCTCCATCGCTGCTGATAGAGCCTGTAGACGGCGCTGATCGCGTACCCGACAAGCTCGTGAAGCGATATCGCGAGTTGCTGCACCAGATTCTCGAAGAGGCCCCGAAGGCCGGCATCGAGAAGCAGGCTCAGCGCCTGCTCGACACTCTCGCTGCGACTCGGGGCCTGGGCAAAGCGGAGCGGGCGCGCCAGACGAGCCGGCTCACGCGTGCGCTCGCAACGCTGAAGGAGAATCGCGTCTGGCAGGGGTGCAAGGAGGACACCTTGAAGGTTACCGAAGTTCCCACCCCTCGGCGCACAAAAGAAGATTGGTTTCGAATTCTGAAAGCGCTCACACACGAGACGCACGCAGCAACGCTTGCCGATGCGTTCGAGAGTGCCGGAGTTCAAGACGAGACGAAGCTGACGGATGGGTTTCCCAGTAACGACAATGCCTACCGTAGGGCCTGTCGGGTGATGGAGACCCGGATGAGGCGAACGCGCTGCCTTCTCACGGGAAAAACGGACTGCAATGCCGTAGCGAAGAGTCCCCCAGCGCCTCCCGACGATGAACACACGGTCTTGTTTTCGTTTGACAACGAGGATGCAACGGCGTTTCGCAGCGAGCTGCCTTCCGTCTGGCCCTTCCTTGTCGAGTCCATCGAGAGGAAACTGGGCTCGGCGTGGCGGGGTTGGGAGACACCCGAGTCGCTCGCGAAGACGGCTATCTTGAGTCGTGCGCGCTGGGAGCGTGGGGTCGCCAAGGCGCAGATCCTGGCCCGCTCCCCCGAGGCGACGCTCCGCGCCCTGGGGTTCTATTCACCCGAAGCCTACCGGGCGCTCGTCGCCGAGGCTCGGGGAGTCCCGACGGATGAGAAGCCGGGCACGGATGACTGGATCAAGAAGGCGGATCTTGCGCTTGCTCCCAGCGCGAGCCTCGAACGGATCCGCAAGTCCCAAGAGGAGCTCAAGCGGATGCGAAGAAGGATTGCCCGCGTGCGTGCGTCGATGCATCCGCAACCCTATCCTCCACCAAGGCTTCATGCAGGACGGGAGGCGCGATCGGCAGCGCCGGCAAGCGGGGCCAGAGACCACTTGCCAGGAGTCGTGTTCAACCTCGTGCCGGGCAGCGGGGAGGCGCCGGACGGGCGTCGGAAGCACCGGGCCATCGGGGTATTCGAGGGCTCCGGCGACGGAAACGGCCAAGGCGATCGGGCAACCCTTCCGCTCGGACTCGAGGTGTCGGATGTGGTGGTCGAATCCGACGGGTCACTTCGCGCCCTCGATGACGGACGTGAGAACATTAGCATCCGCGAGCCGGCGGCGCTCGCGTTACTCTCGAGCTTCGGAGTGCCGGAACTGTTCTCCGACGCTACCGTGAGCTACGACCTCACCAAGGACTTCAGAAGGCTCACCATGAGTGTGACACCTTCGATTCAGGGCTTCGCCCTCGAGAAGTTCGAGCTCGTGTTGCTCGAAGGGGGTGCCAAGCGACAGGACATTGCGAAGCAACTCGTCGACGGGCTTGAACGAGTCATCCAGGGGACAGCGGGATCGACCCTGCGCAAGCTGCTCAAACCGCTGAAGTTCGAGACCCAAATCGGAAACGTCGAGGTCGCTCTCACCCTGTGCGAAGACGAGAGTCCAGAGGTGAGGCTCGAGGGAGATAGCCTCCCCGAGAGCGGTGCACCACCGCCGCTTCGGGTGCGAGTGAGACCCAAGGTCTGTCTGACGCTTCGACACGCGGACAAGAACAACGACGATGCGCTGCTCGCCAGGATGAAGGTATCTCCGGAAATACTGCTTGATGCCAAGGGATTGCACGTCGTGACCATGGGGATCGATGACGAGACCCTCGAAGATATCGAAGACGCACTCGAACGGGCGCTCGACCTCGAGAAGAACGTGTGCAAGGTGCTCCCCAAGCCGTGCCGGGTAGAGGCGGTGAATGTCACTCTGACCGCGGGCACCGAGACGGTGGGCCGAAGAGCGGGCAGCGCGAACCATGGGATCCGCATTGGCGTCAACGCGACGGTTCGTGTCCCGATCAAACAGTGCATCGTTCCTGTTCCTCTTCGTGTCGCGTTCGCCCTCGCCGACGCGGGTGGAGTCAAGAAGAAAAACAAAGATCTCCTCACTGAGACAATCATCACTAAGGCCGAAGCCCTCGCGAGCGATGTGGCGAAGAAAGTGATGAAGTGTGTCGGTACCCTTGCTGCGGCGAAGGGTGCGAAGATTGCGAGTGATTGGCTCGCTTCCAAGAATTACGAAATCGACATCATCGGAATGAAATGGCGGCTCGATTGCAAGCAAGGGGCGGAGAGACAGTGCGTTCGCGCCGACGTCGAAGACCCGAGCGAGGCCGTGTTCGACATCGTCGCAACCGTTGAGAAGACCGGCAAGAAATACAAGGTTCGCGGAATCAATATAAAGATCAAGGATGGCCTGGTGCACATCGGGCTTCGGGGACTCAAGGAAGAGGACCGCAAAGTGCTGGCCCAGGCGCTCGTCTCGCAGGTCAAGGTGCTCGCCGAGAGCATCTTTGGGGAGGGGTTCATCGGCAAGCGGCTGAAGATCGAAGATGAGACCATCGGCGAGTTCGACAACGGCGAGCTGTATTTCTTCGCGGATGTCACCGTTCGCGGGGTTCCCTATCTCGGTGACGTTGCGCTCGGACGGATGAACCTCGCCAACGTAGGCGATCCTGAGGCGTTGAAGAAGGCGGCGGAGCAATGGGCCGCAAACGAAGTCGCGGCAAAGCTCGGCGAAGAGGTCCAGGGCGAAGTACAGATCCCGCACGTCGGGACGCTTAAGTTGGCGAGCGATGCGTTCAAGATCACATCCAAGAGCGATTCGGCGGGAGCGGAACTCGAGGTGACCGGGACGCTCGTCATCTGGGAGGATATTGAAACCAAGATGACCATCAAGGCTCCGCTCCCCGACTTCGTCCCGGTCGAATTTGAAGCCGACCCTGATGGAACCGAGACCGCGCTCAAGTTTGTCACAGAAACGCTGGTGGATCTCGTCCCGTTCGCAGGCGACAGGATCAAGGTCGAGAACCCAAGGTTCGCCGAAGCAGAGCCGGGTACCGGACGGTACGGGCTGTTGATGGGAGCGAAGGTGAGCTTCGACCCGTTCAAGCTCACCATCAAAGCCGAGAAAATCGTGGTCAGCATCGACGGAGTCCGACTTGCAGGTGCACTCAAGGGCCGCTTTCCCGGAAGTCTCGAATTTGGAAGCGTCGCGCTGTCCAGGATCGGCGGAACCTACTACCCCGGACACGACGAAACACGCCCGGGGCTCATCGTCGAGGCCGACATCGCGCCGGGGACGAGCGCCCTGGCGAAGATTGCGAAGATGGATACCTCGCTCGACCTGCGCGAGCTCGGGTCGTTGCGCTTCGTGCTCAATGGCGATGTGATCGTGCTCGACTCGGTGCCGATTCTTGCCGTAAATGGACTCGTGGACCTCGATGGAGGCGCCGTGCGCGTTGACGCGACCACCCCGGAGATGCTCGCGAAACTGCTCTCTGCGCAGATGTCGGCCTGGCTGGGTCGAGTGAACCCGGACGGGCGCGAAGGAGAACGCGCCGCTCCTTCGATCGGAGCAAAGACCCGCCTCTCGGTGTTCGGCGCCGAGATTCTGGAGGCCATCGTACGTGCCGATCTGGCGGGAAAGGGGCGCATCAAGGCGCGTGCGGCATTCGCCATTCCACTCGGATCGGGGCATGTGGACTACGAGAGTGCACTCGACTTCGGAGGTGCGACCCTGGATGCGGGTGTAAGTGTCAGTCTCCTCAAATGGGAGGCGCTCGGGGCTCGGGTGACCGCGAATCCCGACTGGGCGAGCGCGAGCATCAAGGTGCTGTTTTTCGAACTGGGACTCGGTGCCCCCTCGGTCGATAGACTCGACAGCTGGACCGCGGCCCAGGCCCTACGGGGACTGCTCGCGATGTCGCTTGAAGACATCGCGAAGCTCCAGCCCGGTTCCCCGGGTCGCTCCATCACGAAGGTGTCAATCGGCAAGGACGGCAAGGCGCGCGCCGAGAACGTAGAGGCTCACCAGTCCTCCGCCGAGAAGGATCCAGGTTCCCCACCCGAGAAATCCCCCGAAAAAGAGCCGGCGCCTCCCGGGATCATCAATGACCGCGAAGGCGAGCAGGATCGTGAAGAGTCTGATAAGGAAGATGAGCAAACCAAGGATGAGGACGGGGAAGCGCCACCGCCCGAACGGAAGAACGAACCGAGGGAGACGACTCCACCACCCAAGGAGCATTTCCCCCCCGTTGACATGATGGACATAGGCTTCGGCGATGCGCCCGCCACGCTCATCTACTGCCATCGGGTGGCCGATGGTCGCTACATTCGAGTCGCTGACCATCGCAGCCCGCCCGACGCGCGGACGTTCGAGTCAAGAATCGACCCCGAGTCCGTGGGATACACCCGCACGTTTAGGTGGACGCCGGGCGGAAAAATTCCGATGCCCTGTGCCGGACCACGAGAAGAAAATTGGGATGGTTCGAACTGGCTCTGGCAGCGTGAGTGGGTGCCGATTGGCACCCGAGACGGCCTGTGGAGCCTAGAGGGCTGCGACACGCGTCCGGCCAGAGCTTGGCTCCACGTGCGAAGCGAGGAAGGAACGGCCCCGGATCCGCGGAAGGCGCTGCCTGTCGAGGCAACGCTCGCCTGTTGGAATGATGACGTTAGCGCGGTCGCGGGCCTCTTTTGGCAACGGAACGAGAAGAAATTGGCTGCGCTTATCCAGTGCCCGCAAGCGGAGGTGATCCCCGAGGAGATCAAGAAAAAAGACGCGTTCAAGAAGATCTGTGGCGACAATGCACCAAGTTTTTTGCTGCTTGACGTTAGGGACGATGCACCCTGGTTCAAGCGGACTGGGAGGCTGGGGAATTTGGTTACCCCGGAGATTGCCTATCATCTGTTTGAAATCGCCCGCTCCACAGCGCTCGGTCAGGAACGAGGTACGGACTGGCCGACCGCTGTCAGGTTCGGAGACCGGTTGAAGGCGACCCTTTACCCCGAGGAGAAGCCTGCGGAGGGTCTCACTGTGCTGGTCAGCAAGACGTTGACCGGCAGGATCCTGGGCACCGGACAGCTCGAGGACGAGACCGTTCGCACGCTCGTGGTCGAGGAGGAAAGCTGGAGGCAGGCCCTGCTCGGGTCATGGGGGAAGCAATTCGACGCAAGCGGCGGACGAAGGCATCCGAACTTCAAGCGGCCCAGAACCGTCAGGAGCTACGAGCATCCCAAGAACGCTTCGGAGAAAGTCCTCGCTTGGACGCTCACCCCAGGCTCAGGCTTCCCGCCCATTAAAGCGGTGTTCTGGTCTTGGCCGACACTGCACAACGGACAGGGGGTCGAGACACGGCAGGTCGAAGTCGACACCACTCCAAACGATCTCCGCTATTCGGAGACCCTCGTCGACATTCTGGCCCACAGCCTGCCGCAGCTCGACCACAAGGGTAAGACTCACGTAATCGTGACGCGTGACGAGGAGCGATACGGCCGTGAGTTCTTCGCATACTTTCCGCCGGACGGCCAAGATGGCGAAGTTCGGATCGTTTTCGTACCCGCAGACGCTGGCGTCGGAGTGAAACCGGCGCGGCCGTGGACGGAAGATGCGTTTGATTCGAGAGAGCGACACGCGCGATGTGGAACCCTCTCCAAAATCCAAGATATTTTGCAGAAAGCGAACGAGGACAGTGGCGGCGGTACGGTAGAAATCGACTTGCGGGTGTGGGCTCGGGACCCGGGAGGAACTTTACTCAGGCTCGGTCTTGCGCATGATCCCGTGGACGTGCTGAGGCGCAGCACCGAGCTCAAGTGTAGCTAGGTGGATGGTAGCCGCGCGAATGGTCAGCAAACGCCTCGAGATTAGCGCGCCAGTCGTCGTTCTGCTCGCCGTCGTAAGTCTGTGCGGCGCGCTCTGGATCTATACGCATGTGCAGACCACGGCTCAGGCGCGCCTTGCAGAGGCATTTCGAACGGCTGAGTTCGAGGGACCGTTCTGCGATGCACAGGTGTCCCTCGACGGAACGCGCTGTCGAAAAAGCCCTCGGATGAGCTGGCAGCAGATTCACGCTGTGCTTGCTGCGGCCCGGGTAATCGACGTCATCGAGTACGAGAGCTGTTCGACACTCGAGGCGCGCTTCAACGGCGGGCAAACCGAAGGACTGGAGGATCTCCTGAAGACGCTCCGTGGAGATTCCAAAGAGCCCGCAGCACCGGAATGCCCGGGTGGGGTCGACAACTCGGTGGAGAGTGATGACGCCGACGAATCCGCAGAGAGTGGCGACGCCGACCAATCGCCGGAGGGTGAGGAGGGCGAGAAGTCCCCGCCGGGCGAGGATGCTGAATCGGACGTGCAGCCCGAAGTGAAAGGCGGAGAGGTCGGGACGAAGACTGCCCTCGGACTCATCGTGCGACTTGCGAAGAGACAGTGTGAGGGAAGGAAAACAAATGATGGGAACGGCTCCCAAGCGGGCCGTTCGCATCTGGATCGTCTCCAGCGCCTCCGGAGCGACTTGTCCCTTGCACTCGCGGATGCACTCGGAGAAAGTGCCCTGGACCTCATCGTGCGACTTGCGAAGAGACAGTGTGAGGGAGGGAAAACAAATGATGGGAACGGCTCCCAAGCGGGCCGTTCGCATCTGGATCGTCTCAAGCGCCACTGGAGTGACCTGTCCCGTGCACTCAAGAAAGAACTCGGAGAAGATGGGGTGTTAGAGTGGGTGTTTGGGTACAGGTGCAAAGCGGCACGGAACTCGCTCAAGGAGATTGGCTCGGGTGAACTCCGCGAGACCGAGCCGTCGGGATGGAAATTCTCCACGACGAGGTGCCTCTCGGATGCACTGGTCCTGGGGCGGCTCGTGAACCAGCATAAGACCATTGGTCGGGAAGACGGTGAACTTGCCGGGTATAACGTGACCGGGTGCGGCCAAGGGGCTGGCAAGTCGAGTGAGGAGTTGCTGGACCGGTTCGAGTCATTCACTACCCTGATGAAGTACGTTCTTGGACGCGTCCACGCGGAGCCGGGGGTTCGCGACGCGCGCAAGTTCGCAAACCTCGTGCGGGGTCCCGAGCACGTTGGGATTCTGACTGTCGCGCTACTCATAACGAGTCTTGTTCTATTGCGGTGGACCGTTTTCGAGTGCCGCTACGCTTGGGCATGGCGCAACTCTTTGGATGAGAATGCCCAAGCATTCAGGGGCCTTGCGATGACTCTCGCCAACGGGGGTGATGCAGCGGAGCGTGAGCACGAGGCACTTTCCCGCGGACGCCTGCGCGTGCAGTGGGGTCTCGCCACCATTCCCGCGATCGGATTCGTAGGCACCGTGCGCGGAATACTCGAGGCGTTATCCAGGGCCGGAGACGTGGTGTGGGCAGCCGACCGGCTTGAACGCGCTGACGCCATTGCAGGGCTCGCGGGCGAACTCGGGCTTGCGTTTTCGACCACGCTCTTCGCCCTCCTTGCGGGCATCGCGGTCGGTTTGCTCGTTACTGTGGCGCGGGTGCGCGAAGGCCGCGGCCTCGATCGGCTCGCAGACAGAATGAAGGAGGGACCGAGGTGAAGTGAACGACGACGACGCACACTTTCTGATGAGTCTGAATGACACATTGACATGCGGACTAGGTGCCTGTGTGCTGCTCTTCATCGTCTTCGTAATTCTCGTCACGATCGAGGAGCCGAGCCCGGGACAGGGTCGACAAAGAGAGCTCGCCGCAGATGCGTCCAGCAACGCAAGGGGTGATGAGCGCGCCCGGGCTCGTGCGCCCCTGACGGTACGGGTGCGGGGACCATGCCCATTTGTCGAGAACGTCACGTCCGGAAGCCCCGGCGTCGAGTCCATGGTGTTTGTCGACCGTCGCGAGGGAACAAACCGGGAGAAGTGCGTCGCACTGCTGCGACATCCGCGCCCGCCTGCCGGAGCTCGCATCGAGGTGCGCTCGAAGACGGTCCCCGCAGGACGGATAGTGCTTTCCGCAACCTGGGGCGGACGCAGCCTGACGGGCGTTGACGGACTTGATCGGCACTTCCCGAAACGGGGGAACGTAAGCGAAGGAGACTACCCACTCGCCACGGTGCAAGTCGACGACGAGTACGCGCCTGTCAGGTGGGCGCGATGAGACGAGGCTTCCGCAAACTTGGCAGCTCGAACGCCGCCTCCACTGCACTGAGTTTCCTCGACATTGTGTCCGCGGGATTCGGGGGAGCGGTGTTCCTCTTCGTAGTCTTCGCTTCATTGCCGATCGATACCCGACCACCCGCCGTGGGTGGTGGGGGCCGGTTCATCGACATTCTGGTCGAATGGCGGAGACATGCGGCGGGAGATAAGGGACACGAAACCGCGAACAATGACGGCGACGCCCCACTAATGATCAAGCCGTGGCACCCCGACCATTCCCAATACATTGCAGCGAATGATTTTTTGGGGGCTTATTCGGATTGCGCTCCATTGAAGGCAGGAGAAACGATGGTTTGGAAAGAAAACGTACAGTATTACGAGCTGCCGCTCAAGAACTCGAAGCAGGAGCGCGACTGCCCCGAGGATTATTATTTCTTAACCGACGCGGGCTCTGGCCGTATGGCGCTTGGCGAACTCGGCCGGTTGAGAGAACCGCTCGTCGATCTTCATATCGTGCATAAGCCGTTGCGAGGCAAGCCATACCAGGCGCGGTTGAGCGCCCTAGCGGGGGGAATCGATCCAGGAACGGACACTGCCTGGCAGCGCGAGGAAATGCCTTGGAAATCGATGCACGTTACCGGCTTTGACCCCTTTGGTCGCTATACGCGCATTGGGGAATTGAAGCAACCCCACACGATGCATGTTCGCATCCGCGAACCGCGAGGCGGAAAGTGGCAGTTCGAGGCCAAGGTCTATTCTGCGGGTTCTGGGTCCGGGCAGGACGCGACAGCGCCGATTAAGGTCACAGTCACGGTACGCTGCTCTCAGGCGGACGACGAAGCCGATAAGCCGAAGACAGTGGATCTCCCCGTAAAGGAGTTCCGTCCCGTCCCTATCGAAATACCCTGTGAGTTCGAGATTGGAAGCTGAACGAGAGGCGATCCAGCGTTTGCCTCACCAGGGCGGCTCGGCCCTCTCTGCCAACATCGTTGAGACACCGGGTACCCTTGGAATTAGTGAAGGCGGCGGAGGTGAACAGCGATGAGAGCAGACAGAGAGCCCATGCGTGGATGGACGCTGACGCGCCGGCCCCCAGGGCGGAGACCGGACAAGCGAGCCCGGCACCGGACCCGGAGGTCGTGGCCAAACCCAATCCGGCGCCAGTTCACCGCCGAGTACCGGCTGCGGATCATCGAGGAGGCCGAGCGCTGCACTCGACCCGGTGAGGTCGGACGGCTGCTTCGCCTCGAGGGTCTGTATGCCTCGCATCTATCGGCGTGGCGCAAGGCACGACGCAATGGCTCGCTGCGGGGCCTGACGGCGAAGCTGGCGAGGACGCATGACCTGGGACCGCTTCGTGCGCCTGCGCGCCACCTATCCCCTCCCCCCTGCGCGAGTCGTGCACAGTGTGTACCGTTAGGCAGCAAGGCCATCGTTCGAGGAGCCGGGTGCCCGAATTGGGCATGCCCGGATCTGTGGGAGCCGCGGGTGGGTAACTGCCTGCGGCCACCCAGCCAATCTATCTGCCGATGCGGCCGAGGCCCGAGGATTCTGGCTTGGGCAGTCATCGGCAGATAGGGCAGATAGATTGCAAGCAATTGAATTGATATGAATTATTCATATTCAAAGTCCAGCGAACGGATGCGGGGCACCGGCAGCGCTACCCGGTGGCGGCCGGGGAGAGCGCGGGAGGCCGCCGCAGGCGGCCGGGAAGCAGGACGCTCGCCACCGTCGCGGCGATGGCGGCGACGCCGAACCAGACGTACAGCAGGTCGAAGCTGCCCCGGGTGTCGAAGATCCAGCCCGCGAGCATGACGGTGAGCCCGGCGGCGCCGAGAGCGAGGACGAACCTCGCCCCGAAGGCGAGGGAGCGCCAGCGCAACGACGTATGCTCGGCGATCAGCATGTTCTCCGCCGCGGAGAAGGAGAGGTTGAAGCTCAGCACGAACAGTGCGACGACGAGCAGGGGGAGGTCGGCCATGGAGGTGATCACGAACAGCAACGGCACCTGCAGACCCCAGAACACGAAGTAGATGGAGCGGGCGGAGAAGCGGTCGGCGAGCCATCCGCCGAGGATGCTGCTGGTCGATGCGACGCCGGAGATGATTCCGACGTAGATGCCGATTTCCGTGTAGCTCACCGCGAGGGCCGGCCCGAGCCCCATCTCGAACAGCTTCGGCATGGTGTTGGTGAGGCCGGCGTACACGAACCCGGTGCAGGCCATCGTGAAGGTCAGCACGATGAAGACCCGCCGGACCGCGCCTCGATCGGTGGCGGGGGCCGGCGTCCGGTCGGACTTCGCCTCGACCACCCAGCCGCGCCGCCACGCGGCGAGGAGCGCGACCCCGGTCGCAATGGCGAGGAGGCCGGGGAGAATGAACGCGGCCCGCCACGAGACGAAGTCGATCATCGCCCCCACGAACACGGGGGCCACCGAGTTGCCGACGTTGCCGAAGACGCCGTTGATGCCGAGCGACATGCCTCGCTTGCGCGCCGAGGCGACGATCCAGGCGATGCCGACCGGATGATAGATCGCGGCGAAGAGGCCGATCAGGGTCAGGCCCACGAAGATCATGTCGGGGCCGCCGGCGAGCCCGGTCACGATGGCTCCCGCGCCGATGCCGATGAAGAAGATCACCATCATCCCCACCACGCTCCAGCGGTCGCCGAGCCAGCCGGCCGGCAGCGCCGCGACCCCGAACAGGATGAGCCCGAGGCTGGAGAGGCTCAGAAGCTCGCCGTAGGGAAGGCCGAATACCTGCGGCAGGTGAAGGACCGCGGTGGCGTAGAGCACCGTGCAAAGGTGGGTAAAGGTGTGACCGGCATTGGAGAATGCGATCGAGGTACGGTATCGGAAGGGTGCACTCATTGCAGTGCCGCGTTCGGGAGCGCGACCGGGGCGCGATGTGCGGGTGGGGCGCTCACTGAACCGGATCTTATCCGATCCGCGGATTCACCGCTGGTCCGGGCTGCTGGCGAGCCCGGCCCGCGCGCCGCGGAGCCGCCGCACGGAGGGCTGGGTCGCGGCCACGAGCACCACCACCACCCCGAGCAGCGCGGCGTTGAGGGCGGCGGCGACGGGCGGGGAGGTGGCGGCCGCGACTGCCCCGCCGAGAAGCCCGCCCAGCGGAATCAGGCTGAAGCAGATGCCGTGGATCCCCATCACCCGGCCGCGGAGCCGGTCGGGCACCGCGAGCTGCATCACGGTCATCGACGAGACCAGGAACATCGACGTGCACATCCCGGCCAGCACCGAGCAGACGAGCGCGAGCGCGTAGCCCGAGGGGTGGGCGGACAGGAACGCGACGCAGGCGTTGAAGGCGAGGAACGCGAGCGCCGCGCCCCCCAGGGAGGCCAGCATGAGTCCGCCGAGCCGGGGGCTTCGTTGCAGGGAGGCCACGATCAGGGTTCCGGTCACGGAGCCGACGCCGGTGGCGGACAGGATGAATCCGAAGCCCGTTTCGTCCACGCCGAGCATGCGTGCGAACGCGGGCATGAGCTGCACGTACGAGATCCCGAAGAAGGTGGTCGCGTAGGTGAGGAGGATGAGGGTGAGGAAGAGGCGTTCGGCGGCGATGAACCGAAGGCCGTCCAGGAACTCCCGGCCGGAGGGGGCGGCCGGCGCCTGCGCTTCCTCGCGACCGGGCTCCATCGCGGGCGCGAAGCTCGCCATCACCGCGGACATGGCGGCGAAGCCCGCGGCGCCGATCGCGAACACCACCCAGGTGTCGGAGAGCGCGATGATGATGCCCCCGAGACCGGGCAGGAACATGCGGGTCCCCTGCCAGAGCATGGCGTTGAGGGCCACCGCGCTCATCATGTGGTCGCGCCCGATGAGGCTCGGGAAGAAGGCCATCCGGGCCGGGAAGTCGAAGCCGACGATGAAGGCGATCGCCCCCGCGATGACGAGCACGTGCCAGACGGCCACCGCCCCGCTTCCGTCCAGGGCGGCGAGGAGGGCGAGGAGGAAGGCGATGACGAGGGAGGTCGCGGTGAGCATCCGGCGCCGGTCCACCCGGTCCGCGACGACGCCTCCCGCAAGCGACGCGACGATCGTGGGGATCGAGGAGGCTGCGCCCAGGAACCCGAGCTGGAGGGGGGATCCGCTCAACTCGTAGACGAGCCACCCCTGGCCCATGATGAGGAGCTGGAACGCGCCCACCGAAGCGGCGGACCCGAACCAGTAGCGCCGGAAGCGCGGCCCGCGTAGCGCCGCGAACCGGGTGCCGAACCCCGCGCCGAACCACGACCCGAGCCCCGACCCGAACCGCCCCCACCTCATGGAGCGTCCGGCGCCGCACTCGCGCCGGCCGGCCGGCGCAGCACGTTGCGGAGCGCTTCGCCTCGCTCGAGCCGGAGGAGGTTGTCGGTGATCACCGACCAGCGCCGGTCGAGGAGCCCCGCGCTCCAGCCCGAGGCATGCGGGGTCATCACCACGTTGGCGAGGGTCTCGAACGGGAAGCGGGAGGGCAGACACCGCTGGCCGGCGCCCCCCGACGGGTCCGGGTACCGGTACCAGGTGTCGATGATCGCGCCGCCGATGGTCCGGTCCCGGCACGCCGCGTAGAGCGCCTCCTCGTCGACGATCGGGCCGCGCGCCACGTTCACCACCACCGCCGCCTCGCCGAGCAGGGCGAGACGCCCGGCGTTGATGAGTCCCCGGGTGGCGTCGTTCAGGGGGCAGGCGACCACGAGGTAGTCGACGACCGGCAGCATGTCGTCGAGCCGGTCGATGCCGGCGAGGTCCGCGACGAGGTCCGACCCCGGCCCGGACGTATCCGGGGACCGGGTGCGCGCGACCACCCGCACCCCGAACGGCGCGAGCCGCCGGGCGGTCTCCCGGGCGATGCGGCCGTAGCCGACGAACCCCACCGTCTTGCCGTGGAGCTCGCCGTGCAGCGGCGCGCCGAGCACGAATCCGTCCCGCCACTCGCCTCGCCGAAGCGATGCGTCCATGCGGGAGATGCCGATCTCGCGCGCGAGAAGGGCGGCGACGATGTACTCCGAGATCCCGATCTCGTGCTCGTACACGTTGCAGACCGTGCAGCCGGCGGGGACCGCCTCGAAGTCGATCGCGTCGAAGCCCGCGCCCGGGAGCTGGAGGAGCCGGAGCCCCGGGGCGGGGGGAAGGCCCGCCCCCCAGTACTGGGTCACGACCGCCTCCGCGGCCGCGAGCCGGCTCGCGAGCCGCTCCCGCGGGTCCGCGTGGCGTCCCGCGGTCACCGTCCAGCCGGGTCCGAGCCGCTCGCGGAGCAGCGTGCCCCGGTCCTCGTCGTAGCCATCGAGGATCAGGAGGTTCACGCCGCCTCCCGCGCCCGCAGGAACTCCCCGAGCACCCGCCCGGTGTGCCCGACCGGGGCGATGCCGGCAATCTGGTCCGGGGTGCCTTCCGCCACGATCCGCCCGCCCGCGTCGCCTCCCTCCGGCCCGAGGTCGACGATCCAGTCCGCGGCGGCGATGACGTCGAGGTTGTGCTCGATCACGATGACGGTGTGCCCGGCCGCCGCGAGCCGGTGCAGGACCCGGACGAGCTTCTCGACGTCCGCCATGTGCAGGCCCACCGTCGGCTCGTCGAGCAGGTACGCGGTGTGGTTCCGGCGGGCCCGCGGGGTGTCGCTCGGCCGTGCCTTCGCGAGCTCGGTGACGAGCTTCAGACGCTGCGCCTCCCCGCCGCTCAGCGAAGGGCTCTGCTGGCCGAGCCGGAGGTAGCCGAGCCCGACCTCGCGCAGCATCAGCAGGGCGTGGTGGACCCGGGGATGGGCGGGAAAGAACTCCACCGCCTCCTCGACCGTCATGTGGAGGATGTCTCCGATGCTTCGCCCCCGGAAGCGCACCCCCAGGGTCTCGCGGGTGAAGCGGGCCCCCTCGCACTCGTCGCACGGTACCCGGGCATTGGGCAGGAAGCTCATCTCGATCTTCCGCTCGCCCTGCCCGCCGCACGCGGGGCAGCGCCCGCCGCCCGCGCCCTCGCCGGTATTGAAGGAGAACCGGCTCGCCGACCAGCCGCGGATGCGCGCCTCGGTCGTCTCGGCGAAGAGGCGCCGCACGTGGTCCCAGATCTTGAGATAGGTGACCGGGCAGGAGCGGGGGGTCTTGCCGATCGGGGTCTGGTCGACCTCGAGCACGCGGGTGACGGGCTCGAAGCCGGCGACCCCGTCGCACCCCGGCCCGCCTCCGGGGCGGCCGTCCCCTCCGTCTCCCCCCGGGAGGGATCCGCCGCCGCCGCTGGTGCTGGTGCCGGTCCCGGACTCGGTCCCGGCGCCGCGGAGCGCACTCTCGAGCCCCTCGCGGAGCACCTCGCGGACGAGGGTGCTCTTACCACTGCCGCTCACCCCGGTCACGCAGACGAGACGGCCGAGCGGGAACCGGGGGCTGATGCCCTTGAGGTTGTGCCGGCGGGCGTTCCTCACCTCGAGCCACGCCTGACCGCCCGCGCCGCCGGCGAGACGTACCGGGCTCTCGCTCCGCATCGGAGGCGGCGGCCGGGCGAGCCAGCGCCCGGTGAGCGAGCGCCGCTCGCGCATGACGCTCGCGAGGCTGCCCGTCGCGACCACCTCTCCGCCCCCCGCTCCCGCGCCCGGCCCGAGATCGATGACGTGTTCGGCGCGGCGGATCGTCGCCTCGTCGTGCTCCACCACCAGCACCGTGTTGCCGTGGGCGCGGAGGCGGTCCAGGGCGTCGAGGAGCAGAGAGTTGTCGCGCGCGTGGAGGCCGATGGTGGGCTCGTCGAGGACGTAGCAGACCCCGCGAAGGTTGGAGCCGAGCTGCGCCGCGAGCCGGATGCGCTGCGCTTCCCCGCCGCTGAGCGACGGGGCGGCGCGATGCAGGGAGAGGTAGCCGAGGCCCACCTGCAACAGGAAGTCGAGGCGCGAGCGGAGCTCGGCGAGGAGGTCGCCGGCCACCGCCTCGTCGCGCCCGTCGAGCGCGAGGTCTTCCACCCATGCGCGAGCCTCCGCAATCGAGAGGCGGCCGATCTCGCCGATCGTCCGCCCGCGGAAGCGCACCGCCCGCGCCTCGGGCCGCAGCCGTTCGCCGGCACAGGCGCGGCAGGGGACGGCCGAGCCGGCAAGGGCCCCCTCCGGCAATTCCTCGCGCTCGTACTCCGCGACCGTGCGGGGCTCGCTCGGGGGGCGGTCCCGGGTGCCCTTTCGCCGGCGCCTGCGGGTGCGGCCGTCCGCGGGCGTCGAGGCGGGCGCCGAGGCGGGGGCTGAGGCCGCGGGCTCGAGCCCGACTCCCCGGCAGCGGGGACACCAGCCGTGCCGCGAGTTGAACGAGAAGAGCCGCGGGTCCGGCTCATCGAAGCTTCGCCCGCACCCCGCGCACGCGCGCGCCGTCGAATAGCGGCGTTCCCGCCGTTCGCCCTTCGCACCTTCGCCGGTATCGGGGCGGGCATCCGGGCCACCTCGCTCGGCCACGATGACGAGCGACCGGCCGAGCTCGAGGGCGGTGTCGAGGGCGGTGCGAAGGGCCCGCTCGCCGGCCGGGTCCACGGTGAGGACGGCCACCGGGAGGTCGACGTCGTGCTCGCGGTAGCGGTCGAGACGGGGCCAGTCGCCGGTCGGCAGGTGCTCGCCGTCCACCCGAAGGTGCGCATAGCCCTTGCGCGCCGCCCAGCGGGCGAGGTCGGTGTAGTAGCCCTTGCGGGCGACGACGAGGGGTGCGAGCAGCTCGACCGGGCGGCCCCGGAACTCCTTCATCACGCTCGCCACCACCGCGTCGCGGGTGCGGGACTCGATGGGCCGATTGCAGTCGGGGCAGTGCTGGATGCCGAGCTTCGAGAACAGGAGCCGCAGGAAGTGGTGGATCTCGGTGGCGGTCGCAACCGTGCTCTTGGCTCCTCCGCGGCTCGTGCGTTGCTCGATGGCGACCGTCGGCGGGATCCCGAGCACCGCGTCCACGTCGGGGCGGGCCGCCGGCTGCACGAACTGGCGGGCGTAGGCGTTGAGCGACTCGAGGTAGCGGCGCTGTCCTTCCGCGAACACGATGTCGAATGCGAGAGTGCTCTTCCCGCTCCCGCTGACGCCGGTGATCGCGGTGAACCGATCGCGCGGCACGCGCACGTCGATGTCCTTCAGGTTGTGGTCGCGGGCGCGGCGGATCTCGATGACCTCGGGCGACGCGTAGGGTGCCGGCGCTTCGCGCACCCCCACCGCCCCGGCGGGGGCGTTTGGCGCGGGAGCTTCGCCGATGCCCCGCGTGGGCCGCGCACCGTGCCCGGGGATCGGGACGGGGTCGCCGCGGTCCGCACGGCGGCGCCCGCGGTGGGGGAAGCCCGAGGGATCGCTCGGGCCGTCGCCGTCGCTGTCGCCGCCGGTGCACGGAGCCGAGCCGAGCCGGTCGCCTTCGCCGGTCCGTTCCTCCGCTTCTCCCTGTCGCGATCGCCGGGCGAGGTGGGCGTGGAGCTCCCGGCCGGTGTAGCTCCGCGGCTCGGCCGCCACCGCCGCGGGCGGCCCTTCGCAGACGACCTCGCCGCCGCCTTCGCCTCCCTCGGGCCCGAGGTCGATGATCCAGTCCGCGGCCGCGATCACGTCGAGGTGATGCTCGATCACCGTGACCGAGTGGCCGGCCGCGATGAGCTCTCGAAACGCGGCGAGGAGGATCGCCACGTCCTCGAAGTGGAGCCCGGTGGTGGGCTCGTCGAAGAGGAAGAGGGTCCCGCCGCCCGGCTGCTCGGCTCCTGCGTTGCGGCGGGCCGCCCCGCCTCCGCGCTGCCCCGCGGCAAGGTGCCCCGCGAGCTTGAGGCGCTGCGCCTCTCCGCCGCTCAAGGAAGGCACCGGCTGGCCGAGGGTGACGTAGCCGAGCCCGACCGCGGCGAGCGGGCGGAGCCTCTTCACGATCTCAGGCGAGTCGGCGAAGCGCGCGATGGCCTGGCCCACGGTAAGGTCGAGGACCCCCGCGATGGAGAGGCCGTCCGGGGCGATCTTCACCTCCAGCACGTCCGCCCGGTAGCGCCGCCCGCTGCAATCCGGGCAGCGCAGGTACACGTCGCTCAGGAACTGCATCTCGAGATGCTCGAAGCCGTTGCCCGAGCACGTGGGGCAGCGTCCGTCCGCGTGGTTGAAGCTGAACCGGCCGGCCGCATAGCCGCGTTCGCGGGCGAGCGGCTCGGCGGCGAAGAGCTTGCGGATGGGATCGAGGGCTCCGACGTAGCTCGCCGGGACCGAGCGGCTGGTCTTGCCGATCGGAGACTGGTCCACGAGCACCACGTCCGCGATCGCTTCGGCACCGTCGATTCCGTCGTGCCGCCCCGGGGTCTCCCGCGGCCGGCCGAGGCGCTTGAGGAGGCCGCAGTGGCACACGTCCTCGACCAGAGTGGACTTGCCCGAGCCGCTGACCCCGGTCACGCACACCAAGCGTCCGAGCGGGATCCGGACGTCGATTCCCTTCAAGTTGTGCTCCGCCGCGCCGCGGATGAGGAGGTGCCCGGGGCCGGCGCCGGCACGGGACGCCATCGCGGCGGCCGTGGGCGGGCCGGAACCTGTCGGACGGGCGGCCGGGTCCCCCTCCTTCGAGTCCGGTTCGTGGACCGCAGGGCGGCTCTTGCCGGTCCCGGCTCCCGCGTGCCGATCCGGGGCCAACCGCCGGCCGCGCCCCGGAGGAACCCCCGGGGGCGATGGACTTCCGGGGAGCCGGACGCGTCCGGCAGCATCGGGGGTCGGTCCGGCCCGCGCCATTCCCGCCCGCGCGCTCTCGGCCTTCGCCGTTCCGGATCCTGGGGCGGCGGGGCCGCCTTCCGTACCGCCGGCCCCCTCCGGTCCGGCGGCAACCCGGCGCCGTCCGCCGAGGTATGCGCCGGTGAGCGATTCCCGGCAGCGCGCCAATCCCCGCGGCGGGCCTTCGTAGACCACCTCGCCCCCGGCCGCCCCCGGCCCCGGCCCGAGGTCGAGCACCCGATCGGCGGCCCGGATGACCTGCTCGTCGTGCTCCACCACGAGGATCGTGTTGCCCGCGTTCCGCAACCGGTGCAGCACTCCGATCATGCGGCCGAGATCGCGGGGATGGAGGCCGACGCTCGGCTCGTCGAGCACGAACAGGGTGTTGACGAGCGACGTCCCGAGCGCGGTGGTGAGGTTGATGCGTTGGACCTCGCCCCCGCTCAGGGTGCGGGACTGCCGGTCGAGGGTGAGGTAGCCGAGGCCGACGGCGACGAGATAGCGAAGCCGCGAGCGGAGCTCTTCGAGGAGGAGCGAGGTGGCTTCGTCGATGAGGGCGGACGGTCGGAAGTCCTCGAAGAACGCGAGGCACCGGTCCAGCGGAAGGGTGCAGATCTCGTGGATGTCGAAGGTGTGGGCCGTTGCCTCAGCTCCGCGCCCGCCCGCTCCCCCCGCTCCCCCCGGGCCGCCCGCGACGTTCCCGCCGGTGCCTGCTGCCCCCGCACCTCCCGCACCGGTCGCGTCCTTCTCGGCGCCCGAATTGACCGGGTTCGGCGCACCGTTCGCGTCGTCCCGGCCTCCCGGCTCCGCATCGGTCCGGGCCGGCCCCGCCGCACCGTTCGCCTCCTCCCGAGTTTCCGGTCCCGCATCGCCCCGGGCCGGCTTTGCCGAGCCTGCGCTCCCCCCCCGAGCAGGTCGGATTCGCTCAGCGTAATCCGACACGTCCCGCGCCGGCTCCGCCGAGTCCGCCTCTCCCCCCGCCAGCCGCCAGTCGAGGGCCTCCGGCTTGAGCCGGGCGCCGCCGCACCCGGTGCACGGGAGGTAGCCGCGGTAGCGCGACAGGAGAACCCGGATGTGCATCCGGTAGCTCTTGCGCTCGAGCCAGTCGAAGAATCCGCGCACCCCGAACCAGTGACCGTCGCGCCGCCGGCCGTCTCCCTCGATGACCCAGGCGCGCTCCTCTCGTGTGAGGGCGTGCCACGGCACGTCGTCGGGCACTCCGGCCCGTCCCGCCTGCTTGAGCAAGTATCGCTGGTAGGGGAGGTAGGTCTTCGTCTGAAGCGGCTTGATCGCCCCTTCCCGCAGGGTCAGGCGCTCGTCGGGGATGACGAGGTCGTAGTCGATGCCCATCTCGCGCCCGAATCCCCGGCAGGTATCGCAGGCCCCGATCGGGGAGTTGAAGGAGAACAGATTGGGGACCGGGTCCCGGTACGCGAGGTCGCAGCGCGGACACTCCAAGGCCGCGGAGAACCGCAGCACGGTGCCGCGGCCGGTCCCGACGGCCGCCTCCGCCCGCCCGCGGCCGGCCGCGAGCGCGGCCTCGAGCGCTTCGACCAGCCTCGCCCGCCCCCCCGGATCGATCCGAAGGCGGTCCTGGATGACCACGAGCTCGGGAGGCTCCGGGCCCTCTTCCGCATCCGATTCCGACCGCGGGCCCGACATCGATTCGTCGCCCGGCCCGGCTTCGCCGCCCGGCGCCGCGTCTTCATCCGTTTCCCGCTTGGCGCTCGCCCCGGATTTGGCGCTTGTTCCGGGGAGCGGCGCGGAGTCCGTTCCCGATGCTCGCTCCGTCTCCGACTCAGCCGCTGCCGCTGCCGCCGCCTCCGCCGCCCCCGGGGGCGTACCCGGCGTCGGCAGGGTCTCCGCCTTCGCCGCCTCCGACCCGTGCGGTGCGCCGCTCGCTGCGTCGTCAGGTGTGCCGCCCGGCACCTTGGTGACTCGGGTATAGCCCTGCCGCGCGAGATGCTTTCGCACCTCCTCCTCGGGGAACCCGTCGGGCACACGGACCCGGAACCGGACGACCGCCCGCTCGCCGGCCGCTTCGCCCAGCAGGTGGTCCGCGATACTTTCCGGGGTGTCGCGTCGTACCACCTCCCCGCATCCGCGGCAGTGCAGACGGGTCTGGCGGGCGAAGAGGAGCTTCAGGTAGTCGTTGATCTCCGTCATGGTGCCCACCGTGGAGCGCGAGGTCCGGACCTGGTTGGTCTGGTCCACCGCGACGGCGGGCGGAATGCCGTCAATGCGGTCGGCGCGGGGCCGGTCCATGCGATCGAGGAACTGGCGGGCGTAGGGCGAGAAGGTCTCGACGTAGCGGCGCTGCCCCTCGGCGTACACCGTGTCGAACGCGAGCGACGACTTGCCCGAGCCGCTCACGCCGGTGACGACGATGAGCTCGCGGAGGGGAAGGTCGACATCGAGGCCCTTCAGGTTGTTCTGTCGGGCTCCGCGGACGGCGATTGCGCCCTTCGACGGTGGAGGGCGGCGGGGGGGCGCGGCTTCCATTGCGCGCATTATCGCGCATTGTCCGGGGCGGGGCGCCTCCCACTTGGGTATCATCGCGCGGCCATGCCCCGCCTCGCCGCCAACCTCAGCTATCTCTTCACCGAACGCCCGTTTCCGGATCGGTTCGGAGCGGCCGCCGCCTGCGGCTTCCGGGCCGTGGAGCACCAGCTCCCCTACTCGGAGGCGCCCGAGTCGGCCATTCGCGAACGGCTCCGGGACCACGACCTCGCGGCCGTCCTCTTCAACCTTCCGCCCGGGGAGGAAGGGGAGCGTGGGCTCGGCGGGCTGCCGGGGCGCGAGGCGGAGTTCCGGGAAGGGGTGGACCTCGCGCTCCGCTACTGCCGAGCGACCGGCTGTCCCCGGCTGCACGCGATGTGGGGGGTGCCGGGCGCGGAGACGAGCCGGGAGGAGAGCCGCGCCACCTTCGTCTCCAACCTCCGAGAAGCGGCCCCGCGGGCGGCCGAGGCCGGCGTGACCCTGCTCGTGGAGCCGCTCAACCCCCGCGACAACCCCGGCTATCCCCTCAACCGCCAGGCGGATGCGCATGCCCTCACGGCCGAGGTGGGCGCCCCGAACGTCAAGGTGCAGTTCGACCTCTACCACTGCCAGATCGTGGAGGGCGGCGTGGCGGAGAAGCTGAGGGCCTATCTCGGCGGCGGCGCGAACAACGTCGGTCACATCCAGATCGCCGGCCCTCCGGACCGGTTGGAGCCCGACGCCGGGGAGCTCAACTACGCGTGGCTGCTCCCCCTCATCGACGAGCTGGGATACGAGGGGTGGATCGGCTGCGAGTACCGGCCGGCGGCCGGGACCGAGGCCGGTTTCGGTTGGGCGCGCCCCTTCGGGATCCACCCGCCCGCCCGGAGGCGGCCGACGTGAGCCGGGGCGGCCGGCCGAACGACGGCTTCGCGACCCGGCAGGTGCACGCGGGGGTCGAAGCCGACTTCGTGACGGGGGCGATCCTGACCCCCATCCACCAGACGACGACCTACGTGCAGCCCTCCGTCGACCGGTACCGGGAGAAGGGCTACTCCTACTCCCGGTCCCACAACCCCACCGTGCGGGCGCTCGAGACGAAGCTCGCCGCGCTCGAAGGGGGCGTGGACGGTTGCGCCTTCGGCACCGGCATGGCCGCGGTTCATGCTGTCCTGCTCGCGTTCCTCGGCGCGGGCGACCACGCGATCGTCTCGGACGTGATATTCGGCGGCACCCTCCGGCTCTGCCGGCAGGTCCTCGCCCGCTTCGGGGTGGAATTCACGTTTGCCGACACCTCGGACCCGGCCGCGGTGGAGGCGAGCGTGCGGGGCGAGACCCGGCTCATCCTCACCGAGACCCCGGCCAACCCTACCCTCAAGCTCACCGACATTGCCGCCGTCTCCGCGATCGCCCGCGCCCGTGGCATCCCGCACGCGGTCGACAACACCCTGCTCACGCCCTGGTATCAGCGTCCCTTCGCGCTCGGCGCGGACCTCGTGGTGCATTCCACCACCAAGTACCTGGACGGCCACAACGCGACGGTGGGGGGCGCGGTGATCTGCGCGACCGACGAGCAGGCGGAGGCGGTGCGCTTCGTGCGGAACGCGACCGGGAGCATCATGTCCCCCTTCGTGGCCTGGCTCACCCTGCAAGGGTGCAAGACCCTGTCGGTCCGCATGGAGGCGCAGTCCGTGGCTGCCGTCGGGGTCGCGGCTTACCTCGAAAGCCACCCTCGGGTCGAGCGGGTGATCTACCCCGGGCTTGCCTCGTTCCCCCAGCACGCCCTCGCGAGCCGCCAAGCGTCGGGCTACGGCGCCATGGTGTGCTGCGAGGTACGGGGCGGGGTGGAGGCCGGCAAGCGGGTGATGGACGCGGTCCGGCTCTGGAGCCTCGCGGAGAACCTCGGCACCGTGGAATCGCTCGTCACCCACCCGGTGACCATGACCCACGCCAACCTTGCGCCCGAGGAGCGCGCCCGGCTCGGCATCACCGACGGCCTCATCCGCCTCTCCGTCGGCCTCGAGACCCCCGCCGACCTCATCGCCGACCTCGACCAGGCCCTCGCCCGCGCCTGACCTCCGCCCGCCGCTTCCGCAGTCTCCCGAAGCTCCGGGGAGTATCCGTCTGAATGTTTCATGGCCCCGGTCTCTCAAGGCCGGGTGCCTCCGGGAAACCCGGACCACCTCAGGGAGCGGGCTGAGCGCGCCCACGAAAAGAACCGAATTTTTCCTTTGGTGTCAATCGTTTGTCTGTACAAATCGTTCTCAACGGACGAGCTGATCGCCAGTTCGGATTTGTCTCACCCGACCCCATGCCCTAGACTCTGCCGGCACAGCATCCGTAGTGGACCGGAGAGGCTGGATACTTGTCAGTTTCCCCGCAGAGCCGAAGCGCAAGGGAAGCACCCCGAGCGACCCCGCAGGTTCGCATCACGTGGCGCCCCGGCTCCTCGACCTGTCGCCCGACCGGGAGAGCGAGCTAGCGCTGCCCCGCGCTGGAACCGGCCGGGGGTCGCGAGGACCGGCGACGCCGTGCCGGAACGGAGCCCCAAGAATGCTCATCGGAGAAGCACGAGAGTCCGCACTGCGGCTAGCGGTGGAACACGGCGCTGACGTGTTCTTGTACAACGGCGAGATCTCGCGCACCCATGACCTTGGGTTCCTTGGGTTCATTCGGTGCATCGACGACAACCAGCGGCACGACTCGGCAGTCCTGTTCCTCGTGACCGAAGGCGGAGACCCCGACGCGGCGTACAAGTTGGCGCGATACATTCAAGAGCGTTACGAGAAGTTCACCGTCGTGGTGTCCGGCAAGTGCAAGAGCGCGGGTACGCTCATCGCGGTCGGCGCCCATGAAATCGCGTTCTCGCCCTACGGCGAACTCGGGCCAATCGATGCCCAGACGTATATTGTCGACAATCTGGCCGAGCGCCAGTCCGGTTTGACGATCACCGAGGCCCTGGATAACTTGACGAATTCCGCCGTTCGCAAACACGGTGAGACCTTTTCCGCAATTATTCGCGGAACTGGTGCTGTCGTTTCCTTCCAGACGGCATCAGCTGCGGCTACCGACTTGGTGCATAGATTGTTCGTCCCAATCTTCGCACAGATCGATCCGTACGACGTCGGGAACAAGGTACGGTCCATGAGGATCGCGACTGATTATGGAAGGCGTCTCGCTGCCCGGACAGGCAATCTTCGGGATAAAGCCCTGGACACGTTGACGCGAACCTACCCCTCACATTCATTCGTGATCGACATGGCGGAAGCCGAACGGTTATTCGTGAACGTACGGCCGGTAAACGACGCGGAAGCTGAATTGGTGGACCATCTTGGCAAGGGTCGAAGCCGGAGCCATCGGCGACACCCCGACGTTTGGATGCCTTTCGGAAGCAAGCGAGGAGAAAGCAGATGTCCTACGAGAAGCCGAGCCCGGAAATGGTCAGGCTGGAAATGGACCGGATCCTGACGGAGCAGCGCGAGAGACAGCTCCTGCGCCCGACAACACAGGATCCGGACAGCCTGATGGAGAAGCACGAGAACAAGAATGAAAAAGGCGGAAAACGGGCGCTTTATCGCACCACTTCGGTGGCAATGCCCGCCTAGCCCAAAAAAATCAACGACTTCCGTCGCCAGGGGGCCAAGATGCCCCACGATCTCCCCACGATCTCATGGAGGAACGGGCCGCACGGACCGAAAGAGCGCGTGCGCGCTGTCGAAGCGGCTTGCGGGAGTACGTCCCGCTACCGCGAGCGAATTGGCGGCCGCAGCGGGAAGTCGGTGATTTTTTCGGGCTAGGCGACGCTTCCCTGCTTGGGGCTGTCGGCACAGCAGCCCCAAGCACCGTCGATTAGATCAAGGATTCTTTGTCGCATAATTCGGCATCTTCCGGATCGAACGGGTACAGCGTCGCGTACCGGCGCCTGACACGGCTGTTCACCGGAACGAGGCTTGCGCGAAGGAGATAACGACCCGGTTGGTGGGAGTACCGCGCGCTCGCCCCGGACCAGCGAACCCCACACGCACTGCATGGCGGATCGGACCTGCGTAATCGGTCGAGACGGCAACCTCTTTGCGAGAGTGAGCCCCGGGCGCGGATCGCCTGCGGCACATCTCGCCCGGCGCTTCGCTTTGCGCTCGGGACGAACGTCGAGCGCGCCGCACACGCGCCGTGTGATCGGATGAAGGCGCTTCCAGGCGCTGACCTGGTTCGGATGAACTTGGCGCTTCGCCGCGATCGCCTGAACCGGCTGCTCCCCTCGTAGCGCGGTCTCGCGCCACTCGCTTCTTGAACGCCGCGGTGAATCGCCGCCGTCCGGTCGCCATACCCTTGCCTTCCAGCAGGCTCTCGGTACACCTTGGCGGCCTGTCCAAAACACGCATGGACGGGCCGGTCACCCCGTCGCATGAAAAGGTCCGGCGTCGCAAACACGGCCCTCCTGAGTCTATTTTCACAGCAAAATCCGGGACCACCTCAGTTGGTCAGGGCCATTTCACGCTGACCGCCCAGCGGGTCGCGGACCCGACCCACGCTCTGCAACGTGCGCGCGACCGGAGCATTGCGGCCCGTCCCGACACCGTGGCGCGGGATGACCCCGGGGTTGGTGGACGTGGGGTTGCCGCGCGGGATTGGGGGCCGCAAACTTCGGGGCGACGCCGCTCGCGCGGCGCAGCCCGCCCTTCGCGGGCGGAGGAGACCTCGATGGTGGTCCCGGCAATGCTCGACACGGCAGCCGTAGTCGGAAACGGGTTCGTCGGTCACGGCATGGCCAGGATCTTCGCGGCCGCGGGGCGCGAGGTGGTGCCGATCGGGCGGCGCGACGGGGCCGCGCTCCTCGCCGAGCGCGAGGCGGAGCTCTTCCGCCAGCTCGCGCGCGACCGCGGGAAACGCGGTTGACGGCGGCCTCTCCGTCATTCCGGGGCCCGATCGACTCGGGACGGCCGGGCAAGCGGACGTCGGGAGCGGCTTGAACGTGGCGGGCGCCGGCGCGAACCGGCCGAAGATGCACCTCGCCCAGTTCCTGGTGCACGGGCCGACCTACCACAGCCTCGCGATGTGGCGGCATCCGAAGACCGCCGCCGCGAGCGCCGAACGCGGGTTCTCCTGGGCTCGCCCCGAGCTCTATCAGCACATCGCCCGGGTCTGCGAGCGGGGGCTCTTCGACACCGTGTTCTTCGCGGACCTCAACTACATCGCCGACACCTACGCGGGGAGTCTGGGGCCGGCGCTCCGCAACGCGACCCAGGCTCCGGAGCACGATCCCATCCCCCTCCTGTCCTTCATGGCCGCGGTCACGGAGCGGATCGGGGTCGCGTCCACGTTCTCGGTGAGCCACAGCCATCCCTTCTACGCCGCCCGTCTCTGGGCGACCCTCGACCACCTCACCCGCGGCCGGGCCGGCTGGAACGTGGTCACCTCGATCAACAGCAACCAGGCCGCGAACTATGGGGAAGAGCGCCAGCCGACCGACGCCCGCTACGACCGGGCGCACGAGTTCATGGAGGTCTGCCGGCAGCTCTGGGAGTCCTGGGACGAGGACGCGGTGGTGATGGACCGCGAGGCGGCCGTCTTCGCCGACCCCGCCAAGGTGCGCCGCATCGAGTACGAGGGCCGGTTCTTCAAGTCGCGTGGCCCGCTCAACGTGGCCCGCTCTCCCCAGAACGGCCCTGCGATCTTCCAGGCCGGGACCTCGCCCAAGGGCCAGGACTTCGCCGCGAAGTACGCGGACGCGATCTTCGCGATCCAGCCGCGGGCGGTGGATGCGGCGGCCTACTTCGCCTCGATCAAGGGCCGGATGTCGGACCTTGGCCGGGACCCCGACGAGTGCCGGATCCTCTACGGGATGCAGCCGATCGTCGGGGCGACGGAGGCGGAGGCGCGCGAGCGGCAGGAGGAGCACAACGAACTCGTTCCCGTCGAGGGGGGCATGGCGATCCTCTCCGCGCACCTCGACCTCGACCTTTCCGGCATGCCGCTCGACGCGATCATGGCGGAGCGGACCGAGCCCCAGCTCCACCGCATGCGCACCCGCTTCCACAAACCGGACGGGACGCCCATGACGGTGGCCGAGGTGGCCGCCCGGCACGGACAGAGCGTGAGCCTCCCGCAGTTCGTGGGCACGCCGGCCGGCATCGCGGACCAGATGGAGGCGTTCATGGCGGAGGTCGGCGGCGACGGCTTCATGCTCTCCGCCATCCATTCCCCGGGCGCCATCGAGGAGTTCGTCGATCTCGTGGTTCCGGAGCTTCAGCGGCGCGGCCGCTACCGCACGGAGTATCGGGGCCGTACCCAGCGCGAGATCCTCCGGCAGACGGACTGAGAGCCCGTCGGTGGGGCGGCGGTCCGCCCCGGTGCGGAAGAGGCAACGGCAAGAGCGGGAGCAAGAGCGAGAGCAGGAGCAGGAGAAGACGATGACGCCGGAAGAAGTGCTCTCCCACCCGCCGCGGGTGTTCTCGCAGGCGCAGCGCGAGTCCTATTTCGAGAATGGCTACCTTTCCGTCGAGCGCTTCGTCGACGGCGAATGGCTGGAGCGGCTCCGCCGGGTCGCCGTCGAGTTCGTCGAACGGAGCCGCGCGGAGACCCGTTCCGGCAACGTCCTCGACCTGGCCCCCGGCCACCGCGCCGACGCGCCGCGCCTCCGCCGGCTCAAGCGCCCCGACGAGCAGCACGAGACCTTCTGGGCGTTCGCGACCGGGGCCATTGCCGACGCCGCCGCCGATCTCGTCGGTCCGGCCGTGGTGTTCCATCACTCGAAGCTCAACTACAAGTGGAACGACGGCGCGGACCAGGTGGACTGGCACCAGGACATCCAGTTCTACCCCCACACCAACTACAGCCCGCTCACGATCGGGGTCTATCTGCGGGATACCGACTACGACGACGGCGCGCTCGGCTTCATTCCCGGCAGTCACCGGGGCCCGCTCTTCGATCAGTACGACGAAAGGGGCCGGTGGGCGGGTTGCCTCGCGCCGGCCGACGCCTCGACCCTCCCCGAGTCCGCCGCGGTCTACGTCGAAGCGCCGGCCGGCTCGATCACCGTGCACAACTGCCGCACCGTGCACGGCTCGCCGGCAAGTCGGCGGGACGACGGGCGCCCACTCCTCCTCAACGCCTACGCATCCGCCGATGCCTTTCCGTACACGCCGCATCCCGATCCGTCGTGCCACTCGGGCAGGATCGTGCGCGGGCGCCCGGCGCGATGGGCACATCATGACCCGCGCCCATGCCTCGTCCCGCCCGACTGGTCCGGCGGATACACATCCATCTTCGCCGCCCGGACCGGAGAGGACGCGGCGGTTTGAGCGAGGAGCGGAATGAAGCAGCCACCCAGGTCCCCCTTCGAACCGATGCTCCCTTCCTTGCGCCGAGCGTTCCGAACCGGCACGCGCATCGGAGGGGGCTTGGCCCTCTCGGTACTGGCGATGCACCTCGCCGGATGCACGGGGCTCATTCCGGGCCTGCCCGGCTGAGCATCGCCCAGGTATCACCCAGGTATCACCCAGGTATCGCCCGGGTATCGCCCGGGCTTCTCCACCCCGGAAGACCGCGGGGCAGGGCGGGGCGGGATCAGCCGCGGAGGCCGAGAGGGTCGTCCGGGTCCACGCCGGGAGCGAAGGGGCGCCGCCGGTCGTAGTCGGTGAGCTGGTAGACGAGCCCGAGCCAGTTGTTGACGAGGGCCTTGCCGGTGTCGGTCCAGGTGTTGTCCAGCTCGGGGAGTACCTCTCCCTCCGGGAAGTCGGGCGGGGAGGCGCCCGATCCGCGGGCCCGTTCCACCTCTTCGCGGTAGGCCGCGAAGCGCCGCTCGACACCGGGCGGGAAGTAGTGCTCGGGGGATGGCGGATAGTCGTCCCGTTCCCCCCGCAGATACCGCCCTACCTCGCGCTTGTACTCCTTGAGGAGGCTCTCCCGGTCGTACTCCGGGTGGCCCTGGAAGTAGACGAAGCGCAAGCCGTCCGGGCTCGTCGCGATCAGGACGCCGCCTTCGTCGCTCTCGACGAGCACCCGGAGGCCGGCTTCCTCCATCCGGTCGCGGGCGACGTCGTTGAACCGGGAGTGAGGGGTCTCGAAGCGGGTGTTGATCCCGGCCACGAGCGGGTGGACTCCGTCGCGCACCCGGTGCGAGTAGACCCCCCAACGCTTCGCCGGCAGGTGCGTTCGCTGCACCCCATGGAGCCACTCGAAGGCGGCGTGGCTCGCGAGGCATGAGCACAGCATCGACGCCACGTTCTCCCGCCCCCAGGCCATGACCTCGATGAGGGGCTCCCAGAACGCCTCCCGGGTGATGTCGGCTTCCGTCACGTTCGCGCCGGTTACGATGAGAGCATCGAGCCCCTCGCGCCGCAGGCGCTCGAACGGCTCGTAATACCGGTCGACCCGCTCGCGCGCGGCGCCCGCGCGGTCCACGCCGGCCATCGTGAACGGATGGACGAAGAGCTGGGCGATCCGGTTCGAGGCTCCGACGAGCCGCAGGAACTGCCGTTCCGTCGCCGCGAGGGCCGCGTCCGGCATCAGGTTGAGGAAGCCGATGTGAAGCTCGCGGATGTCCTGGCGCCGCGCGCGCTCGGGGTCGAGGATCTCGTGACCCTCCTTCCGGAGCCGGTCGAACGTCGGAAGGGCGGAGTGGGCGACGAGCGGCATCGGTCAATCGATCAGGTACGGGGGGGAACTGCGACGGGAGGAACGCGGGGCCTCGGTTCGGGGATGCGGTGGTCTGCGCGGGCGGAGCCGGCGGAGGGCGGTCGCGGCACCGGGGCCGAACGCTCGTGCATGCGGGCCGCCGTCAGACGCTCCCCGCGCGGGCGGGCGCCTCGGCCGCATCCAGGAGGTTCGCCACGAGGTCGAGGAAGTCCGCCTCGTCGCGCACTCCCTCCGTCGTGCGTGCCTCCACGGTGTAGCCGTGGCGGCGCGAGATCGCCTCGTAGAGCGGCCGCCGGTGCGCGACCAGCGACGGGAACACCCACTGCACGAAGTCGTCCGGCTCGACCTCTATCGGCGATCCGAGGCCCCGTTCCGCGAGGTAGGCCGCGAGTTGCGCGTCGAAGAATGCCTCCGGGTAATAGAGCGGCTTCGGATCGGCACGCTGGCGGTCCACCAGCTCGACCTCCATTTCGGCATCGGCCCGCAGGTACAGGATGAGGGTGTGTTCGGCAAGGATCGGGATCACGGACCGATCTTCGATCTCGCACACGCTTCCCCCCGCGTCGTTCACGAAGTGATCGTAGCCGTAGATGGCGCGGCTGCGCTCGATGAACCCCGGGACGTCCTTCATCGCGCCCACCTCGGCGTCGTGATGCAGGCGCTGGCGGCGTCGGAACTCGCCGACGGTGAAGCCGCCGTGCGTCGGGTCGCCGACCTTGCCGAGGAAGGTGGACACCGGTTGCAGGTTGTCCACGGTGATGTTGCTCCTGATGTAGATCGAGTCGGTGCGGAGAAGGTCGCGGAGAAAGTCGACCTGCATCGCCTGGCGCTTGATGTTGTCCAGGATCGGCTCGTCGAGGTAGCGGGTGCCGATCCGGTAGTCCCCCGAGTAGTGGAACCAGTTGCTCTTCGGGAGTCGGTTGGCGAGTGTGGTCTTCCCCACCCCGGACATCCCGAGCAGGGTCACCGCCTTGTGCGGCCAGTCCACGAACTCGCGGGCGGTCATGTGCACGAGCCCGTCTCCGCCGGAACGCCGTCGGCCTCGAAGCCCCTGGACCCTACCGGAGGGGCGAGTGGGCGGCCGGAACCAGGATCGTCGAGTGCATCTCCTCGAGGAGCGGCCCCGCCCGGCCCAGGAACTCCTTCCAGCGCGGGTCGGCGGCGACCGCCGCCCGGCGCTCGGTGCGCGCGTCCACGGACGGATAGGCCCACAGGTGGGAGACCTCGTTCGGCTGCCCCGCCTCGGTGATCCAGGCGCCGACGTTCTTCGAGTACTCCTCGCGGACCGGCATGATGTCCTGGAAGTGCTTCGCCCATTCGCGCACGCGCCCCGGTGCGGTCCGGTAGTTGCGGTACTCGTAGATGTTGCCCGC
Source organism: Gammaproteobacteria bacterium (assembly GCA_965214795.1). Taxonomy (GTDB): domain Bacteria; phylum Pseudomonadota; class Gammaproteobacteria; order HK1; family HK1; genus JAJDXW01. The sequence continues at coordinate 2,243,390 of OZ243976.1, forward strand.
GGATCCCGGCGCCTTGAGCGGGAGGATGGGGTCGAGGAGCCGGATGTCCTGGCGGACAAGGTGCTCGCGGATGAGGGGGATGTACTCCCTGGCCCACCGCTCGTTCTTCGCAAGCTCGCCCCGGAGGCGGTGGCGCTCGTTGCGATCGGCGTAGCTCCAGAGGTGCATCACCTGGTTGAGCGGGCCGATCTCGGTCAGCCAGTAGCCCTCCAGCTTCCCGTAATCGTCGCCGCGGATCGCGCGGCCGACCTCGCCCGCGTTCTTCGCCACGGTCGGGCCGGCGCCGGCCCGCAGGGTGTAGGTGCGAAGCTCGTAGATCACGTTCTGTCCTCCCGGATGGAATCGCCCGGCCGCTTCGGGCCGTCGAGGCCACAGCATACCGCAGCCCGCGGACCGCGCAGGCGAAGCGCAATCCGACACGAGCCCACCCGCACCGTCGCCGGACGGAAAACGAGCCCTGCCCGGACTGCGGCCCGGTCGGGGGCGCCTCGTGCCGCCGGTACACTATACGGTCGGGACGGAGGGCATGGGATCGCGTCGCCATGGCGGTCACGGCAGAAGCGGGAGGCACCGCCGGAGCGGCGGACCGGAGCGGGTCCGCACGGGCCGTCGCGGTCGTCAGCACCGCCCACTTCACGAGCCACTTCTACCTGCTGCTCCTGCCACCGCTCTTTCCGCTCCTGCGCGAGGTGTACGGCGTCGGGTACACCGAGCTCGGCTTCGCGTTCAGCGTCTTCAGCATCGTCACCGCCTGCACCCAGGTGCCGGTCGGCTTCGCGGTGGACCGCTTCGGGGCGCGCCGGCTCCTCGCCGCCGGCCTGCTCCTCCAGGGCGCCGCCTTCGTGCTCATCGGGCTTGCGCCCTTCTATGGAGCCCTGGTGGCCCTGATGGGGGTGGCGGGGCTCGCCAACGCGGTGTACCACCCGGCCGATTACTCGCTCCTCAACGCCTCGGTGAACCCGCGCCGCATGGGGCGCGCGTTCTCGTTCCATACCTCGGCCGGGATGCTCGGCAACGCGGTGGCCCCGGTGACCATGGTGTTCCTGATGACGTTCCTGGACTGGCGGGCAGGGCTTGCCCTCTGCGGCACCCTCGGCTTCGCGGTGGGGTTGCTGGTGCTCTTCAACGATCGGGTGCTGAAGGACCGGGTAGCCCCGGCGGGCCGGGAGGACGGGGCACTCGCGGGCGGCGCGGGCGCCGCCGCGTCCGGCGCCACCGGCATCAGGCTTCTCCTCACCGCTCCGATCCTCCTCGGGACCCTCTTCTTCTTCGGGATGTCGCTTTCCGGCTACGGCATCCAGTCGTTCGGCATTTCGGCCCTCCATGCTCTCCACGACATCGCGTCCTCCAAGGCGACGTGGGTGGTCAGCGCCTACCTCTTCGCATTGCCGGCCGGCGTCCTCACCGGGGGCTGGGTCGCGGACCGGATCCGGCGCCGCCACGACGCGTTCGCGGCGCTCTGCATCGTGATGGTCGCGGTGTGCATCGGGGCGGTGGCCGCCCTCCGGCCGCCGCTCGAGCTCGTCGCCGCGATCTTCGTCGCCGCGGGGTTCTTCTCCGGGATGGTGGCGCCGTCGCGCGACATGCTCATCCGTTCGATGTCGCCGCCGGGAGAGATCGCCAAGGTCTTCGGTTTCGTCTCGACCGGATTCAACCTCGGCGGGATCGTCGCGCCGGTCGTGTTCGGCATCCTCCTCGATCGGAGCGAACCCGGGAGCGTGTTCTGGACGGTGGCGCTGGTGAGCCTCGCCACCGTCTTCACGGTGCTGACGACGGGGAAGGCGCGGCGGCGGCCCTGAGCGGGTTGCGGCCGCCACACGACAAGAAATGGTCCTGCGCCCGCGCGCCTGCACCCTGAAGCAGGCTTCCCGTAAGCTTATGCAAGGTGAATAGCGGGGCGGTCGCGACATGAACCAACCGCGACGGAAAACCGGAAGCGGGCGGGGGCGGGGGCACGGAGCCAGGGACGCCCCACCGACGTTCCGGGGCTGGATCTCGACCGACGAAGACGAGATCAGACGGCGGGAATGGCGCGGCCGGACCGAGATCGACGAAGTGTGCCCTCTCGACCACGGCCACGGCCCGTTCGGCGACTACCGGGTGGGCTCGTCGAGCGGCAGCCGCTATACCGTCGAGATCCGATCGCTCCGGGAGCGGATCAATTCCTGCGAGTGCCACGACTACCGCACCAATCGCCTGGGAACCTGCAAGCACGTCGAGGGCGTGCTGCGCCACCCGCGCGGCGTTCGTGCGGCTCGCCCGGTTGGTCGGGAATCGAGCGGACGCCTCGAGATATTCCTCGATGAACGCAACGGGCGGGAGGTGCGGATGGTGGTCCCGGAGGAGGTTGCGCGCGGCCACCCCGAACTCGTGCAGCAGGCTGAACGCAGCTTCCGCGGCCTGCGCCGAGGTTCCGCAAGGGCGCTCGGCGCGCTTCGCGAGATGGCGCTCGAACAGCCCGATGTCCTCCGGATCTCGCGCCGGCTGGAGAGCTGGGTCGATGCCCGGAAGGCGTCGAATCGAAGGCGCCGCGAACGCGCGCGCTTCGTGGCGGACCTCGAGGCGGGACGCCGATCGCTCGACTTTCTCAAACGCCCGCTCCTTCCGTACCAGGTCGAGGGCGTTCTCCACCTCGCGTTCGGGGAGCGTGCCCTGCTCGCGGACGACATGGGCCTCGGGAAGACCGTTCAGGCCATCGCCGCGTGCGCACTGCTGCGCGAGCTCCGCGGGATCGAGCGCGTCCTGGTGGTGTCCCCCGCATCCCTCAAGGCCGAGTGGGAGGAGCAGATCACGGTCTTCTCCGACTTCCCCGCCACCGTCGTGTTCGGCTCTCCGGTGGCGCGCCGCGCCGCCTACCGGCGCCGCACCTTCTTCACGCTCTGCAACTACGAGCAGATCGTGACGGACCGGGAGGACCTCCTCGACATGCTTCGGCCCGACGTCGTGGTCCTCGACGAAGCCCAGCGCATCAAGAACTGGCAAACCAAGACCGCGAACGCGGTGAAGAAGCTCGACAGCCGGTACGCTTTCGTCCTTACCGGGACGCCGCTCGAGAACCGGATCGACGAGATCTACTCGATCGTCCAGTTCCTGAATCCCGAACTGCTCGGTCCGCTGTTCCGGTTCAACCGGGAGTTCTACGAGCTTGACGACAAGGGCCGCGCCACAGGCTATCGGAACCTGGAAGCGCTCGCGGATCGGGTGTCCTCGGTGATGCTCCGACGGCGCAAGGAAGACGTCGAGAGCGAGCTCCCCGGACGGACGGTGAAGACCTTCTTCGTCCCCATGACCGAGACGCAGCTCGATACCTACGACGATTACGAATACCGCGCGAGGCGCCTCGCGGCGCTCGCCGCGCGGCGGCCGCTGACCCCGGAGGAGTTCAAGATGCTCCAGGGGCATCTCGCCTGCATGCGCATGGTCTGCGATACGCCCTACATCCTGGACGGCAAACCGCACGAGTGTCCCAAGATGGAGGAGATCGAGCGGTTGCTGCCCGACCTTCTGAACGATCCCGGGCGCAAGATCATCGTCTTCTCCGAATGGGTGCGGATGCTGGAGCTGGTCCGCGCCCACGCAGTGGACGCCGGCATCGAATTCGCCTGGCACACGGGTTCCGTCCCGCAGCACCGGCGGCGCGCCGAAATCGAGCGATTCCGCGAGGACCCGGAGTGCCGGCTGTTCCTTTCCTCCGAGTCCGGGGGGGTGGGACTCAACCTCCAGGCGGCAGATACGGTCATCAACATGGACCAGCCCTGGAACCCCGCCCGCCTGGAGCAGCGAATCGCCCGCGCCTGGCGCAAGCACCAGGCCCGTCCGGTCAACGTCATCAACCTGGTGAGCGAGCGAACCATCGAGCACCGCATGCTCGGGCTGCTGGACGCAAAGCGGGCCCTCGCCGAAGGCGTGCTGGACCGGCGCGGCGACCTGTCGGAGATCCGCATGCCCACGAGCCGGGCGGCGTTCATGGAGCGGCTGCAAGCGGTGCTCGACGGCGAACGGGAGGACCCCGGCGAGCCGCCCGCACCCTCGGCGCTCGACCGGATCCGTGACGCCCTGGTCGTCGAGCACGGCGCGGCGCTGCGGAGGATCCTCGTCCGCGAAGCCGACGAGGCGGCGCTGATCGTGATCTCCCTCTCACCGGAGCGCATCGCGGAAGAGGAACGCCGCCTCGCCGAAGCGTCGGGTCTCGGCGTCAAGATGATCGATCCGGCCGCCTACGAGTCGATGCAGCGCCTCGCGGAGGCCGGGTTGATCTCGATGCCGGCGGGGGATTTCGACGAGGTGTACCCCGCCCTCGATGCCGAAGACGCCGAGTCCGCCGGTCGGGTCCTCCGCGCGAAGGCGCTCGCCGAACGCGCGGAGCACAAGCTCAAGGCGGCCGCGCTGCTCGAGGGCGGCGGATTCGCGGAGGAAGCATGCGCGCCTGCCGTGGAGGCGGCCCGGCTCACCGCCGGATGCCTGGCCGCCGCGGTGGGAGAGCCGGAACCGGAGGACGCCGAGGCGGCCGCGACCCTGCTGCTTCAACACGAATCCGGCGCCGGCGCCGATGGCTTGCCGATCGATGCGATTCGCATCCTGTCCGGCGAGCACGCGGGGCCGAGCGCGACCGCCCCGGTGCGGAAGCTCCTGGACGTGATTTCGCGGCGGGTCGAAGACGTTGCGTCCGCCGCGGCGGGGCGATAGGGGAGGGGAGTCGGCATGCGAGACGGGCTATCGGGCAAGGGCGGCCGGAACGGAGGCGGCTTCGACCTCCGGCCGAGCGGCGAGGGGGCGGGCGCGGAAGTGATCGGCGTCGATCTTGCCGTGCACCTGCCCGATGACGTGTTCGCCCGGATTGACCGCGCGCTTGCGGACCATGGGGTGCTCGTCTTCCGAGAGCAGCGCCTCCCCCCCGAGCGCCACCTCGCCTTCTGCGAACGGTTCGGCCCGGTCGAGGTCAACGCATTCGATCGATACGCGCTCCCCGGCCATCCCGGGGTGCTGGTGGTCTCGAACGTCGTCAGGGACGGGCGCCCCATCGGGTACGCGGACGCGGGCAGCCATTGGCACACGGACATGTCCTACACCGCGACCCCGCCCCGCTGCACCGCCCTGCACGCGATCGAGGTCCCGACGAGCACCGGCGGGCGCAACCTCGGGGACACCCTGTTCGCGAACGCCCGCGCCGCCTGGGAGGCGCTGGACGAGGCGGAGCGCGGGCGCATTGACGGGCTTCGCGCCGTGCATCGCTTCAGCGCGAAGGAGCGGGGGGTCAGACGGCCGGTCAAGCTGACCCCCGAGCAGATCGCCCGGTATCCGGACGTGGTCCATCCCGTCGCGCGCACCCACCCCGTGAGCGGAGCCAGGGCCCTCTACGTGCGCGAAGGGGAGTGCATCGGGATCGAGGGCATGCCCGACGCGGAGGCCGTGGGTCTCGTCAAGCGGCTCTCCGACCACATCATCCGGCCGGAGTTCCAGTACCGGCACTGCTGGCGGGTCGGCGACCTCGTCATCTGGGACAACTGCGTGGTGCAGCACGTCGCCCTTCGCGACTACGAGTGGCCGCAGCGCCGCCTCATGCACCGGGTGACCGCGGGAGGCTCCGTGCCGTTCTGAGTCTGCCGCCCGCTCCTCCTTCCCACCCGCCCGCGCTCGCGCCCTTCCGCGCCCGGGTCCGCAAGGCGCTATCCTTCGCCACGACACTTGGCCGCCCTTCCCCTGGAGGATCCATCCCATGACCACCCCCATCGACACTCACCAAGTCCTCATGACCGGCGAGAACTCCTTCATCCGCTTGAGCCACGATGGTGGGAAGACGATGTCCGACCGCACCAGCCACTGGCGGGTGCTGTGGTGCCCGGCCGGCGCCGGGCACGCCCTCTTCATGCAGGGCGAGCTGACGGACGGGGAAGTGCACATCTACAGCGACGACATCTCGGTGGCCCGCTGGCTGCAGCGCACGATCGAGGCGCTGCTGCACCCGCCGTTCGCCGACGAGGGGGTCGCGGTGCGACCGGCGGCGTTCTCCCGCGAAGGCGACCCGCGCTCCACCACCGTCGAGACCATCGAGTCGGACGAGGACATTGTCCGGATGACGTGGTACGACTGCATCGAGCCGTTCATCCTGAACGCGCCGCCGGGTACCGCGGGGCGCCCGCTCGGGGTCCTCTCCACCTTCATCCCGGCGGGCTCCGCCCAGCTCGCCCTCAACGAGCGGGTGGCCACCGGCTCGCTGTGGCGGGAGAAGCGCGGCGAACATCAGTCGTCGAGCGCGGTCCTCGCGTGGTCGGAGTCGTGGCTCAAGCCCCGGGACTGACTGCCCCGGAACTGACGCCGTGGTCGTGAAGCGCCGATTGGCCACCGTAAAGCCATCTCCCGGTTCGTCGACAAGCAGTCTCACCCCACCACCCGGAGCCGTTTCTCGCTCGGGTCCGAGAGGTGCGTTACATTCGGTTGCGGACGGTGCGATGCTCGCTCTACGCGCGGGATGCGAGCCCGGCCTCGACCACCGCCGCCGGGGCGGTGCCGGATCCGCCTTCCGATCCGGACGTGACAGCGAGGAACGAACGACATGGCAGGGAACGAGAGACGGACCGTACTCGTAACCGGGGCCGGAACCGGGATAGGGCGAGCCATCGCTCTCGCATTCGCGGAGGCGGGAGCCCAGGTCGCCGTGTCGGACCTCGACGAGCGCGCGGCGGCGGCGACGACCGAGGCGGCGGGCGGCGGGGCGATCGCGGTCCAGGCCGATGTGGGCGACGTCGCGGACATTGACCGCATGGTAAGCACGGTCGTCGCCGGCTTCGGCCACCTCGACGTGATCGTCAACAACGCGGGAGTGACCCGGGGCGCCTACATCATGGACCTCACCGAGGAGGACTGGGACCGGATGCACCGGATCAACGCGAAGGGGGTCTTCTTCTGCCTCCAGCGCGCCGCCCGCGAGATGATCCCCCGCCGCGAGGGCCGGATCATCAACATCGCCTCCATCGCGGGGCGCGGCTTCTCCGGCACCTCCAATGCCGCCTACGCCGCGAGCAAGGGCGCGGTCATCAGCCTCACGAAGACCGCCGCCCAGCAGCTCGCCCGCCACAACCTCAACGTCAACGCGATCTGCCCCGGGGTCACCATGACCGAGATGGTGACCCGCCTCGTCACCCAGCGGGCGGAGAAGGAGGGCATCTCCGTCGAAGAGGCGAGGGCCGCGGCGGTGAAGCCGATCCCCCTCCGGCGGGCCAACGATCCGGCGGACATCGCGGCGATGGCGGTCTTCCTCGCCTCGCCCGGCGCCCGCAACATCACCGGGCAGTGCTACAACGTGGACGGAGGCCTCGTCACGAGCTGACGCAAGGCCCTGCCTGCCCACCGGAGCGCGGTCGCTCGATTCGGATATGACCATCGGGCGATGCGGACTCCGGCAAAATGCGAACATTTCAAAAAATGGCAGGCAGTCTGCACGATATCGGCAGTGCACTCGTCAGACGAGGCACAGCAATGGGGCCGTTGGTGCCATCGCTCATGGCGGTCCCATTTTGCTCCTGTTTGCCTGGTTGTTCCTGGAAGTGGCTGTCCTGATGGGAATCCCGGTCATTTCCGTGGTGTTGGTAGTCGCAAGCCTTTGGATTCTGTACGACTACCACCGCCACTATGGATCATTTGCGAAGAACGATCCTGACAGGCTGCAATCGGAGGAATACCGATATGGGATGACTCGGGTGCAGATGCTTGCCGCCAAATCGCTACCGCGGCCGCTGCCCGAAGACGTCCTCCCCCTGGAAGAGCCAACGCGAAATTTGACCGGAGACGATGTTTCGGACGAAGGCAATGACGTGAACGCCTCGGCCGACAAGGAGCAGGAGAAGAAACCGTGAAGGCATATCTCTTTGCGTACAGCCAGGGGTGGACACAAGCAAGGGTGCATGCCATTCTCAACAGTACCGACGCGATCAAGACCTGGGTTGCGCCGTTTCCGTACGCCGCCATCCTTGTCTCCGAACTCAATGCTCAAGATCTCGGCGCCGTCCTTCACAGACGTCTGTCAGATGCGTGGTTCATAGTGACGGAAATGAACCCTCGAGTCGTGGACGGATGGCTGCCGGGAAATCTTTGGGAATACGTGAATGATCCGGGACAGGCGTGGTCACGGAAGCTGTTCGAGCAATTACCGCCTCCGCAACCAACGCAGACCGGCTTGTCGGCGGACCTCCTCAGCAACGAGAAAGGGGCGTAGGGCAGAGAGCGCCCTGGGACATTCTCGTCCCCTGCCGGCAATCGGGACCAGGTTGTCTGGCGCGAGTAACCTCACTGGGCAGTGCTGCACCGTTGCCGGCAGATTGGTTGCGGGTGAAGAGGGAGCACGCGCCTTGACGCGCCGCCCGGAACGCGCGCACCAGACCGGCCCTTCGAATGGATGACTGGGACGGGGCGGAAAAGGTTCAGCAGGTTCACCACTCTTCGGGGTCTCGGCCGCATGGCCGGGCGCGGCGGCATCAGAAGGTGACGCGGCAGCCCGCCGCGCCGCTCTCGATCCGCACCGCGGTCGGCGGCGCGAAGTGCGTCCCGAGCACCCGGGTCGCGGTGTCGGCGTAGCGCTCGACGAACTCGCGCCGCGTGCGGACCGCCATCGCCGGGTCCCAGCACACCCGGGAGGGCCAGTCCGGCTCCGCCACCAGGAACGGGTGGTGGATGAGGTCGCCGGTGATGACCGCATCCCCGTCCTCCTGCTCGCCGAGCACGAGACTGCAGTGCCCGGGGGTATGGCCGGGGGTGGGGAGGAGGCGCACCCCGTCCTCGATCACGTGGTCGTTCTCGACCATCTCCGCGAGCCCTGCGTCCACGACGGGGAGCAGGCTGTCCTTGACGACCTCGGCCTGCATCTCCTCCTCGGTCTCCTTCCAGTGCTCCCACTCGGTGCGGTGGAAGAGGTACTTCGCGTTCGGGAAGGTCGGGACGAAGCGCCCGTTCTCGAGCCGGGTGTTCCAGCCGACGTGGTCCACGTGCATGTGGGTGCAGAAGACGAAGTCGACTTCCTCCGGCACCACCCCCGCCGCGGCGAGCCGCTCCGGGAAGTCGGTGCGCATCCGGTTCCAGGCGGGGAGGCTCCGGTTGCGGTCGTTGCCGACGCAGGTGTCGACCACGATGGTGTGATGGAGGGTCCGCACCACGAAGGTGTGGATGCTGAGCCGCCACTTGAAGTCCTCGGTCGAGAAATGCGGCAGGAGCCAGTCCCGGTACGGCTCGAAGCGCTCGTTCGGGACTCCCGCGTAGAGGTAGCGCGGGCTCACCGTCCAGATCATCTCCTCCACCCGCGCGACCTCGAGATCGCCGAAGCGGATAGGGGCCATTTCGGTCATGGGCACGCTCATTTCGACACCCGCCCCGGGTTCTGTCGCGACGAGCGCATCAGACCACCTCCACCTCGAGCTCGCCGACGCCCTCGACCCGCCCGTGCAGCCGGTCGCCGCGAACCACCGGGCCGACTCCCGACGGGGTTCCGGTGAAGACGATGTCGCCGGGCGCGAGGGTGAAGAGCCCGGACAGGTACGAGATGATCTCCGGCACCTTCCAGATGAGCTGGGCAAGGTCCCCCCGCTGGCGTTCTTCCCCGTTCACGTCGAGGGTGACGGCCCCCCGGTCCGGATGGCCGATCCCGGCGGCGGGGGTGACGGCCGAGCAGGGCGCCGCGTGCTCGAACGCCTTCGCGACCTCCCAGGGCCGGCCCGCCTTCTTGGCTACGGCCTGGAGGTCGCGGCGGGTCATGTCGACCCCGACCGCGTAGCCGTAGACGTGCGAGAGAGCCTCCTCGACCGGGATGTCGGTGCCGCCGCTCGCAAGCGCCACGACCAGCTCGATCTCGTGGTGGACGTCGCTCGTCGCCGCGGGGTAGGGGAAGGCTCCTCCGCCCGGGACCAGCCCGTCGGGGTTCTTCTGGAAGAAGAAAGGGTCCTCGCGGTCGGGGTCGTGCCCCATCTCGATGGCGTGGGCTGCGTAGTTGCGGCCGACGCAGTACACCCGGCGGACCGGGAAGCGCCGGGCGGTGCCGGCCACCGGGAGAGACGGAGCCGGCGGGGCGGAAATGACGAATTCGGCCACCCGCTCGCCGGGACGGGCGGCCGGGGCAATGGAGGCAGGGCTCGCGCTCATGGGAGGCTCCGGATCGGGACCTGCGGATTGGAACCGTTCCGCGACGGGAGATCAAATGTCGGAAGTCGGGAGGGATGACGGCCGGCGGTTTGCACTCAGGCCCAAGCCAGCGAGTGTCCCGGCGAACAGGCGAACGGGGATCCCCGGTCGCCGATACGCTCCGGGGGGCACCATGGGCGGGCGGCGCCATCCCCGGTCGTCGGGTTCATGGTTGACCGTCCTGATTGGCGCTATCATTCCGGGCATCTGTTCGGACGCTGCGAGGCAGAGCGTCAGGCGGAAGGAGGGAACGCGGTCATGGAACGTTACCAAGTCGTGTTGGCAGCCATGGCGGCTGGTGGGCCGGGGGCGAGGTTCAATCCGGTGCAAGTGCAAAAGAACCTCTTCTTGATCGACAGGGAGATACCGGATCGGGTCGCTGGTCCTCATTTCAACTTCGAACCTTATGACTATGGTCCGTTCGACAAGGCGGTGTACGAAGTACTCGACTCGTTGGCCAGGGAGGATCAAGTGAGTATCGATCGCACGAATCGGTACCGCACGTACACGCTGACAGAGTCCGGATTCGAGCGGGGTACCGCAGTGCTGGGCGAACTTCCGGAACCGGTTGCTCGCTACATGAGAGAAGCGGCCCGCTGGGTGCGCTCCCTCACGTTCGGCCGGTTGTTGGCCTCGATTTATCAGCATTATCCCGATATGGAAGTCAACAGCATAGTTCCAAACGTGGCATCTCGCTATCCGCGCGCATCTCGTCTCTTCCCGATCCCATCGTTCCTTTCAGGGATGGCGCGGACGTTCGATTTCATGGGTACACTCGACGAATATCAGCCCGGGTGGCGAGACCGTCGCCACGATGCGTTGGCTATTCATGGGGATTGGGCTGCGGTAGGGAACGATCTTGAAGTCGCGATGGAATCTCATTTCCGGAAACGGCTTCATGAGTCGTAGATCTCGACAAAACCGGACGTCCAAGGATTCGCGGGGTTCCGCTCACGGGAAAGTCCCGAGCGGCTCCGCGGGTGCGGAGGAAAAGTTGCAGCTCAGTCAAGGTGTGGTGAGGAGCCTTGTACAGGAGGAGCTGCTGGTAGCCAGAGCAGAGCTTTTTACGGGACCGTTGCCCCACCCGGATCACTTCGCGGAATACGAGAAGACGCAGTCCGGGGCGGCCGACCGGATTATTCGGATGGCCGAGGACGAGGCGGAACATCGCCGCCGCCTTGAGTCATTGGTTGTCGAATCCAATGTAAAGATGGAGGCACGTGGTCAGGTTCTTGGATTCTTGATAGCGATGGCAGCCTTGATCGGGGGCACCTGGATCATGGCGTCGGGCGAATCCATATGGGGAGCCGCGTTGACAATTGCAGCCGTCACCGGCTTGTCGGGTCTGTTCATCTGGACCCGGCGCGAAAAGAATCGGGAGTTGAGCGGCAAGGCGGGTGACCGGTCAACGTCCGGTTCGGTTGCGCCTCCAAGTCCGCCCCGGATATCCGGCCGAAACCGACCTTGAACATGCGGTCTGGTATTGCACTGCACACCAGCACCGGAGAATCGAGGCGCTCCCTGCGGCTCCACACCGGGGCGGCGAGGCTCGGGAGCAGGCGCCCCGCGCTTTCCGCCGACTCGATTCGGACCTTCGGTCTGCCGGCCGCGCGGCAGGCGCACCGGACGTGCGCGGCTTGGCGGAGAGTGCGGATTCGCCGAACGCACCCCTTCGGCGACTGCGTGCGGCACCTTGCAACGGCCGAAGACGCGGGAGCCACACTCAACGCGGGACGAGGCGGAGGCGGCCGAGGGCGCCGTCCTCGAACGCTCCGCGTCGCGTCGGGATGGTGACGTAGTCTCCGTTCCGCCAGCGTTCCTCGAAGCTGTCGTAGAGACGCGACAGCACGTTCCCGGACTGGCCGGTCGAGTGGATGAAGAGCGAGCGGTCGAGATCGGCCAGATCGTAGATGGCCCGCAGGCTCGGTCCGTGCGTGGAGGTGAACGGCGCGTCGTCGTGCAGGGGGCTGAACTCGAACGAGTTGACGGTGTAGATCCCGCCCGGGGCGGGGCCGCGGAGGTTGAACAGGGGGGCGAGGGGCGAGCTTCCGAGGGGGCGGTGGGCGGCCAGCGTCGGGTGTTCCGCGCCCCAGCGCCAAGCGGCCGGATCGTCGCCCTGGCGCTCGGCGATCCGGGCCGCCGCCCGGACCAGGGCCCGCCCGAGCATCTCGTCGCAGGTCTCGACCCGCGCGGTGGCAAGGTCGTCGCACCAGATCTCGCGGGTTTCGAGGATTCGCTGGATGAACGCCCCCTTCCGACCCCACGCCGCCCGCTGGACGGTGCCCAGCTCGTCGGCGGTCACGAGGCGGGCGAATTCCCAGATCCAGGCCTGGAAGACGAGCGGCTCGGGACGGTCGGGGTCCATGCCGCCGTCCCAGGCGTCGAGCAGGCCGCTGGCGCGCCGCGCGAGCGGCCCCGCATCGGCTCCGAGCGGGACACGGCGAAGGCGCGGCAGGAGCGAGCGGGCGAAAAGCGAGACGCGGTCCTGCTGGAGCGAGCGGAAGCTGTCGGTATCGTGCCGGGTCCGGGCCGCGAGGCGCTCCATGATCCGCTCCGCCCGGAATCCCGCCGCCCACTCGAACGTGAGGGGGTGGGGCCGGTCCGAGTCGGTCACCGCGTGATTGGCGGTCACGATGGCCCCGCCGGGCGGGTTGTATTCCCGCGGCAGAGTGTCGAAGGGCATGAAGCCGCGCCAGTCGTGGCCGCCGTCCCAGCCGGGGCGGGGAACCGTCCCCGGCCGTGCCCCGCCCGCTCCCGGACCGGGTCGCATCGGGATCCGGCCGGGGACGAGGAACCCGATGTTGCCGTCCACGTCCGCGTAGGAGACGTTCTGCGGCGGGGAATGGAAGCTGCGCATGTTCTCGACGAAGCGCTCCCAGTCCCGCGCTTCCGGCAAGCCGAGGCCGGCTTCCAGGGTGCGGTCGTCGTCGCGGAGCGCGGTCCACTGGAGTGCGAGCACATGACCCGAGGGAGAGGCGGCGGCGGCCGCCGCCGAGGCGTCGTCGAGGATCGGGCCATGCCGGCTCTCCCGGACGTGCACGACCACGTCGTCGCCGTCCTTCACTCGGATCACCTCGCGGTGCACCTCGAACCGCCGGTAGCCGTCCGGGGTCAGATAGCGGGACGGGTCATCCGGGTCCAGCTTCTCGATGAAGAGATCCTGGGTGTCCGCTCCCGTGTTGGTGAAGCCCCAGGCGACGCGCCCGTTGTGCCCGAGCACCACGACCGGCATTCCGGGAAAGGTCGCCCCGACCAGGTCGCGCCCCGGCCAGGAGAGGTGGGCGAAGTACCAGACGGACGGCACGGTGAGGCCGAGGTGGGGGTCGTTGGCGAGGAGAGGCTTTCCGGTCTCGCTTCTCGCGCCGCCCACGATCCAGCTATTGGAGCCGGGATGGCCGCTGCGGGGCCGGAAGGTGAACCCTCCCGCCCGGGCGGACTCCCCCGGCAGTGCCACCGCGGCCGCCGCCCGGGCCGCCGCCCGGGCCGCCGGATCGGCACGAGCGGGAAGGGGAGGGGCCGGGTTGGCGGAGGACGGCCGGGCGTGCCGGTGGGTCGGACCCCGGCCCCGGTCGGACCCCCAGTCGGACCCCCAGTCGGACCCCCAGTCGGACCCCCAGTCGGACCCCCAGTCGGACCCCGGGGGGTGGGCCACTCCTTCACTCGGGGTGCCGTGATCGCCGCCGGCCCTCGGGCGCCCGGCGGGCGGCGCTTCGCCGATGGTGCGCGGAGCGCTCACCGGGAGCGGGGGAAGGCGTTCCGGGCTTGCATCGGAGACCGCATCGTCGGGCGGCCGGCCATTGGCCGGAGGGGAGGCGGACGCTTCGGGAAGCAGGACGCCCCGTGGCCGGTCCGCCCGATACGGCGTGTAGAAATCGAGGATCCGATCCGGCGCGAGGAAGTCCGACATCCGAAGCCGCATGAGATCGCGTCTCCATTCGCGCCCGAGGTCGAGGGCCATCACCTTGGCCCACACCACGGTATCGGCCGCCGTCCAGGGCTCAGGCTCGAACCCGAGGATGAGGAATTCCGGCGGCAACGGGCCGTCCCGGGTCTCGATCCACGAATTGACCCCGTTGACGTAGGCGGCAATGCGGTGCCTTGCCCCCGACTCGAGGTTGGCCAGCGTGGCCTTGGCCCGGCGATAGAGACCGAGGACCCGGAGCAGGCGATCGGTCCCGAGGGCGGGCGCGCCCAGCACCTCGGCGAGGCGCCCGGCCCCGATCCGGCGGTTCATCTCCATCTGCCACAGCCGGTCCTGGGCGTGGACGTAGCCGAGGGCGAAGAGAGCGTCCTCCTCGCTTCGGGCGAGGACGTGCGGCACGCCGTGCCGGTCGCGCACCACGTCCACCGGCGCGGCGAGTCCGGCGGCGGCGCGCTCGCCGTCGATCTCCGGAAGCGATCCGCGCAGCCACAGGTAGCCGCCAGCCGCCGCCGCCGCGGCCAGCACGAGGAGGGCGAGCGACCCCCGGAGCGCCCACTTCAGAAACGAGGCCATGCCGGTTCGTTGCTCACCAGGTCGAAGCTCTCCATCGGACCCCTTCGGATCCTCTGCGCACCGGTCATCGCGCGGGTGCCAACGGTTTTCATCGTCCGGCAGACTCGTCGTGACCTTGTCAAGCGGGGATGAAAATTCCCACGGCATACATCCCACATACCATCCCCGCCTCGCCGGCTGGCAGTCTACAATCGGGGCGTGCTCGGGCGGGAAGGAGCGCGAACCGGGCGGACTATGCAAAGGAGCTTGGCGTGACATCGGTTCCGAGTGTGTCGGGCGCTCCGAGTACTCTGGCTCATTGGCTGGATCGGCTGGGAGGTATTGCGGCCGAGCGGGTGTGGTCATGCCCGGCGCCGGGCGCCGCGACGGAGAATGATCTCCTCCACGCGCACGATCATGGGGGTCGCTTGTGCGAGCTGGTGGATGGCGTGCTGGTGGAGAAAGCCGCGGGGTTTCGTGAGTCGCTGCTGGCGGGTGCGTTGATCGAGGCGCTGCGCGGCTTTGTCAGGCGACGCAATCCGGGCCTGGTGACGGCGCCTGACGGCATGATGCGCTTGGCCGCCGGACTGGTGCGCGTTCCCGACGTGGCGTTCGTCTCGTGGACTCGTCTCCCCGAGCAGCGAGTACCGGCCACACCGATTCCCGACCTGGCCCCGGATCTGGCTGTGGAGGTGATCGGTGCCGGCAATACGGTTCCGGAGATGACCCGCAAGCGCCGGGAGTACTTCGGGGCCGGCGTCCGGCTGGTCTGGCTGGTCGATCCTGAAACCCGCACCGTCTCGGTATACACCGATTTCCGGAATTCCACCGTTCTGCGCGACGGAGACGTGCTGTCCGGAGGCGCCGTGCTGCCCGGATTCTCGCTCCCCTTGAAGGAGTTGTTCGCCGAGCTCGACCGGCAGGCTTCCCCTTGACCGTCACGACGGGGTGAAGCAGGGGCAGAATCGCCCGGCGATCGCTTTCCGGCCGGGACCCTCGGGCGTCATGGCAGGGCAATGGGCGCAATGGGGTCGGGGTGCCGCACCGGCGGCCCTGTTGCATCTGGCGGTGTCGGAAACGGAACAGGATGTGCGCCTTGATGGTGTGGGGTGCGATCCGTAGTTCGTTTCGAGCCCGCCGAACTCGCCATTGGCCACCACCAGCATGGACTGTCGCAGTCGCAGTCGCTTCTGGATCGGTTCCCGTTCGGTTAGGCTTCGCGCTTTCGTGTCCCCCGGGGGTCTTCATGAGCCGTCACGTCCGGTTCGGCATCTTCCTTGCGCCGTTTCACGCGCTCGACGAGAACCCGGTGCTCGCGCTCGAGCGCGACTTCGAGCTCGTCGAGTGGCTCGACCGGCTCGACTACGACGAGGCGTGGATCGGGGAGCATCACTCGGGGGGCTTCGAGATCATCGCCTGCCCGGAGATGTTCATCGCGGCGGCGGCGGAGCGGACGCGGCGCATCCGGCTCGGGACCGGGGTGGTCTCGCTGCCGTACCACCACCCGTTCATGATCGCGGACCGGATCCTGCAGCTCGACTACATGACCCGGGGGCGTGCGATGTTCGGGGTGGGGCCGGGAGCTCTCACCGCGGATGCCGACAAGATGGGCATCCCGGTCGCGGAGCAGCGCCGCCGGATGGACGAGGCGGTCTCGGTCCTCGTTCCGCTCCTTCGCGGCGAGACCGTGAACCGCAAGACGGACTGGTTCGAGCTTCGCGACGCGCGCCTCCAGATGGAGGGTTACACCAAGCCGATGGTCGAGATGGCGGTCGCGTCGGCGCGTTCGCCGGTCGGAGCCCGGACCGCCGGCAAGTATGGCCTCGGCATGCTCTCCATCGGCAGCACGACCGATTCCGGGCTCGCCGCGCACGCGTCGAATTGGGAGACCTGCGAGGTTATCTCGGCCGAGAACGGCCACTGCGCGGACCGCTCCCGCTGGCGGGTGGTGTCCATGATGCACGTCGCCGAGACCCGGGAGCGGGCCGAGCGCGACGTCGAGTTCGGTCTCCAGCGCTGGCTCAAGTACTTCCGGGAGATCACGACCTTTCCGATCGTGCCGGACGGGGTGGATGACCAGCTCGGCTACCTGCGCGAGAACGGGATCGCCGCCATCGGCACCCCGGACGACGCCATCGACGCCATCGAGCGGCTCTGGGAGGGCTCGCGGGGCGGGTTCGGGTGCTACATGCTCTTCGCCCACAACTGGGCCGATTGGGCGCAGACGAAACGCAGCTACGAGCTCATCGCCCGCTACGTGATGCCGCACTTCCAGTCGCGGCTCGCCGCCCGGCGGGACAGCTATGCCGTCTCCGCCGCGAACAACGAGCGTCTCGCCGGCGAGGCGCGAACGGCGGTGCAGCGCGAGATCGACCGCCACCGGGAAGAACGGGCCGCGCGCGGCGAGGCCGGAGCATGACGGACGACGCGCTCGATGTCCGCGAGCGACCGAACGACGCCGTCGGGGACGGCATCGCGCCGCCCCCGCGAACATCCGGGGCTTCACCCATCAGGACTTCACCCAGGGGAAAAGACGATGATCGACCTCTATACGTGGCCGACTCCGAACGGCCACAAGATCCACATCATGCTCGAGGAGACCGGGCTCGCGTACAACGTGATCCCGATCAATATCGGGGAGGGCGACCAGTTCACTCCCGAGTTCCTGCGGATCAGCCCGAACAACAAGATGCCCGCGATGGTGGACCACGACGGGCCGGACGGCGAGCCCATCACCCTCGCCGAGTCGGGCGCGATGCTCATCTACCTCGGGGAGAAGACCGGGCGGTTCTATCCCTCCGGGGCCCGCGCGCGCCACATCGTCAACCAGTGGCTCATGACCCAGATGGGGCACGTCGGGCCGATGCTCGGCCAGGTCCACCACTTCCGCAACTACGCGCCGGAGAAGATCCCCTACGCGATCGACCGCTACGTGAACGAGGGGAAGCGGCTCTACAGGGTCCTCGACCGTCGCCTCGGAGAGGCCGGGTGGCTGGGCGGCGCCGAGTACACCATCGCGGACATGGCGACCTTCCCGTGGATCCGCATCCACGAGAACCAGGGGATCGACATCGACGACTTCCCGAACGTCAAGCGCTGGATGGATACGATTGCGGCCCGGCCCGCCGTCGAGCGAGGCGTCCAGGTGCTCGCGGATCGCCGCCGGGCCGGCCCCATGGACGAGAAGACGAAGGAGATGCTCTTCGGCGCCACCCAGTACGAGCGCCGCTGACCGGGCGCGGGTCCGCCCCGGTTCCCGCTGGCTGCCTGCGCCTCCCGCGGCGGCGTCCCCGGCGAGAGCCGGGCCGGGAGGCGCGGTGGTGCGGGGGCTACGAAGGGCAGGCGGCGGCGCCGAGGATGGCGCCCTGCTCGTGCGCCTGCACGATGACCGCGCAGCCCTGGTTGGGGCCGAGACGGAGGTCCGCGAGGGGGATCTCGGCGGGCTTGCCGGTCCAGCGGCCCACCTGGCCCACCTCCCGCAGCTCGCGCACCACGTGGTGGTTCGTGAGGGTCTTGCCCTTGTTCTCGCCGGCTTCGACCGGGGTGACGTGCCGCAGATCGTAGCGGGCGAGCAGCACCGCCGCCGAGGGCCGGCCCGCCCTCGATTCCAGCGTGACCGTGAATCCGCCCCCGGGCGCGGGCTCCACCGACACCCGGACCGGCTTCACGGTGCGGGCGGAGCGTTCGATCAGGCGAAGCACCCGTCCGCGCCTCGACCCCACGGTGTGGACCACGCCGTCGATCACGGCCTGCGGCGTGTAGACGCCGCCGTTCCGGATCCGGGCCGCGTATCGCCGCTGCCGCGCGGTGAAGGCGGGGTCGGAGAAGAGATCCTTCCAGCGCCCGGCGGAGCCGTAGACCAGGTCGTCCCAATAGTCGACGTGGAACTCGAGGGCGATGAGGTTCTCGCGCGGGGCGAGCTCGCCGAGAAGCGCTTCGGCCGGCGGGCAGGAGTAGCAGCTCTGGGAGGTGAAGAGCTCGACGACGGTGGGCCCCCCGGCCCGCGCCGGGCTGCCCCAGAGGAGCGCGAGAGCGGCGGCGGCAAGGAGCGCGGTGGGGAAGGAGCAGGGCTCGTTTTGGCGCCTGACTTCACCCTGAGCCGCAAGCCGTCTTCTCCTTGCGACTCGATCCGGGGCAGATCGGGGGGCGGATCGCCGGTCGTGCCGGTCCTCGAGCGGGACCCGACGAGCAAAACGAGAATTGCCGGTGGGGAAGGAGGGGGCGCGTCGGCTACGGAGAAGGTTTGCGAACATGGTCAGGTCCTCGATTCGGTACCCGGTTACGGAGCGTCCCGCGAACTCGCGGGGCGCCCGGCCCGAGCCGAGCCCAAGCCGATCCCGGGCCGAGCCCGGGCCGGGCTGTGGTTCAGGGGCCCGGGAATGGTATTGGATTCCCGGGCTCTCCGGGTTCCCCGGATTCCCTCGGTTCCCTGCCCGCCTTCCGCCCGGGTCTCGCAGCGTCCTTTCTCGCTGCGGCTCCGGTCCCTGGCAGGTCCGGGGCTGTTCTGTTCCCGGAATGTCCTTGGATAGCCACCGGACAGCGTAGCTCCTTGATGCAGAATCTCTTTCTTCGGTTGACGACGACTTCGGGCGAAGAGAGTCGTGATCGACATGATTCATTCGACTGATCGGACACGATCGAGAGAATGGATTCAGTTCTGCCGGCAGGCCGGATCGGCGCAGCGCAGTCCGACATGACTGCCGCGGTACGATTCCGGGTTGTGCCTCCAGCCGACCCGGCCCGCACCATGAACCGGGCCAGCGGCCTTCAGCCCGAAAAAATCACCGACTTTCGTCGCGAGGGCGCCAAGATGCCCCACGATCTCACGGAGGAGTGGGACGCACGGACCGAGAGCGCGCGTGCGCGCGGCTGAAGGCGTGGTCGACACTAGCTTGACCCTGGCGCGCGCGCGGTCGAAGCGGCTTGCGGGAGTACGGCCCGCGACCGCGAGCGGATGGGCGGCCGCATCAGGAAGTCGGTGATTTTTTCGGGTTAGCCCCCCGGGTCGGGGTCGAGGAAGGCGGCCGGGTCTCCCCAGCGCTCCCCGAACACCAGGTCCGACAGCCGCCGCCGCTCCCGTGGCCGCGCCTGGCGGTCGCGCCACTCCTCCGAGGTGGCCTCGATCGGTGCGGCGTGCCCAATGGCGAAGGCCGTTACGGGGAAAATTTCTTCGGGAAGGAGGTATGCGTCGTGGATCCGGTCCGCGACGATGCCGCTCATCTGGTGAACCGCGAGCCCCCGGTGCGTCGCTTCGGCGGTCAGGTTCGCGGCGGCGAGCCCGAGGTCGTGGGCGGCGACCGGATCCGGGGTGCCGCCGGCGGCGCTCCCGGCCTGCACGAGCCCGAGGCCGAGGACCGGCGCGTGTTGCGCCCATCTCCGGTTGAACGGGACGAGGCACGAGAGCACCTTCTCGAAGGCGCCCGGCTCGCGGCGGCGGGCCACGATGAATCGCCAGGGCTGCGCGTTGTACGAGGAGGCCGCCCACCGCGCCGCCTCGAAGAGGGCCTGGAGGTCCGTCTCGTCCACGTCCTTCGCGGTGAAGGCGTAGGGACTCCAGCGTTCCGCGAGGAGGGGGTGGATCGGTCGGTCGGTCGGCGCCGGTTTCCTCATTCGGATTCCGCCCGGCAGGGTCATCGGAGCAGGAAGTGCGCGTGCGCCTGGGCCATGGGGCGGTCCCGGCGGTCCTGCCAGGCGGTCGCGTAGACGTTCGCGACCCGGCGTCCGCGCTTGGTGATCTCGGCCCGCGCGAAGGTGTCGCGGGGCCGTGCGGAGCGAAGGTACTCGACGGTGATGTTGATCGTCTTCGGAAGCGGCTTCACCTCCTCCATCCAGAGCAGCTCGAAGATGGCGGCGTGCTCGAGCAGAGCCCCGAGGGTTCCGCCGTGCAGGGCGGGCAGGGCGGGGTTGCCGATGAGGTCGTCGCGGTAGCGCATGCAGGTCGTGATCTCGTCGCCCTTGACGTCGACGTCGATCCCGAGGAACCGCGCGTAGGGGATCGCTTCGGTGATCCGCGAGAAGTCGCGCGCCCGCCGCGCCTCGAGGACGATCGCCTCGAGCCCCGGTCCGAGCCCCGGTCCGGGCGCCGCGAACCTCTCCGTCACCCCGGCGCCTCCTCGGTGCCGGGCATCGGTCCGGGATTCATCGCGGCGGGGAGGCGGCCCGCGCCGCCGGCGTGTTGAGCATGTAGGTGGCGCTCATCGAGGCGAGGGGGTCGCCCGGGTCCTCGTTGAACGCGAACCCGCGCGTGAACGCGACGTTGCGGGTCAGCTTGTAGCATTCCACCCGCGCGGCGAGGTCTTCGCCCGGCGTGGACGGGCGGAGGTAGTCGATCCGGAGGTCGAGGGTCGCCATCATGATGAAGTCGCCCTGGCGGGCGAGGGCCGCCATCCCGCCGACGGTATCGAGAAGGGTGGTGACGATCCCCCCGTGCACGACTCCGCTCGCAGGGTTGCCGACGAGGGAACCGCGGTAGGGGATCCGTCCCACCGCGAAGTCCGCCCCCGTCTCGACGAGCTCGAACCCGATCGCCGCCTGATGCGGGATGCCCGCCATCCATTCGCGCAGGGTTGCCGGCCGGGAGAGGTCGGATGGGGTCATGGCCGCTGGTCTACCGGTTCGGGACATTCGTTCGGGTTTCGCGGGATCCGCCCGGTTCGGGGCACGCTCCTCGTTCATCCGCCCGGCCGCTGGCCGTTCGTCCGTCCACCGGCATTGTACCGGGGTGCCGGAGCCGGTCGATCCGCACGAGGCGCCCCGGGGCTGATTTGTTCTCCTGACGATATCGAATCCATATCAGGGATCCGGGTGCGCCGAGAGCACCCGGATCGGATTCGGGCGCCATCCCGGGGAAAAGATTCCGAATCAAAGGGTTGCGATGGTCGGCAGACATCGTGGACCGCGGAGGACGAATTTGTCCTCGAGGCGTCCGGCGTTTCCTTGTGCAGGGGCGAGGTGCGTGGTAAAGATGGTGAGCGACATCCGGACCCTGTTCCGAGAAGCAACCCAGCATTCGGAGGAATGAACAGCATGAAACTGAAGGCAATCCTCGTCGGGGCGGTAGCCTCCGCCCTTGCAATGGCCGCCGGGACGTCCATGGCCGCCGACTACGGCGAGAGGGAATTCGTGGTCATCGGCTCCTGGGGCAACATGGACCACTGGCAGCAGCGGGAAGGCCCGTTCTGGATGGAGCGCATCCCGGAGGTGTCCGGCGGCGCCCTCACCGCCAACGCGAAGTCGTACACCGAGCTGGGCCTGTCGGGCTTCGAGGGGATGCGGATGCTCAAGCTGGGCACCGCCGACGTGGTGTTCGTGGTCTCGACCTACGTCTCGCAGGACAGCCCCGCCCTGGAGGGGGCGGACCTGCCCGGCCTCGTTTCCGATCTCGCCACCTATCGCAAGGTCGTCGATGCCTACCGCCCGATCATCGAGCGCGAGATCAACGACAAGTACAACGGCAAGTTGCTGGTGATCTACTCGTGGCCGAGCCAGGAGATGTGGTGCAACCTCGGCGACAAGAGCATCACGGACGTGCGCCTCGCCGACCTCGCCGGCAAGAAGATCCGCACCTATTCGACCCCGCTCGGGGACTTCATCGAGGGGATCGGCGGAAGTGCGGTGACCATCGCCTTCGCCGAAGTCGTGCCGGCCCTTCAGAAGGGGGTCGCGGATTGCGGCATCACCGGAACCCTGCCTGCCTACGATGCGAAGTGGTGGCAGGTGGTGACCCACAACATCCAGGTCAAGCTCGGCTACGCCGCCTCGTTCATGGCGATCAACAACGATACGTGGAACGAGTTGACTCCCGACGCCCAGGCGCTCCTGCTCGAGGAGTCGGCGCGGCTCGAGGAGGAGTTCTGGACGGCCACGGCCAACATGGAAGATGTCGCCCTTCGCTGCAACACCACGGGGCCGTGTGAGCGCGGCGACCCGGGCGAGATGGTGATCGTCGCTCCGGGTGACGATGACAAGGCCGAAGTCAAGCGCATCCTCGAGGAGGTGGTCGCGGCCCGCTGGGCGAAGCGTTGCGGCACCCGGCAGTGCGTGGACGACTGGAACGGCACGATCGGCCAGGTGCTGGGGGTCGAGCTCTCGCTTTGAGCTTCTCCCGAGGAGATCGTTCTCCATCCAGGTCACGGAAGGCACCGGAAGCGGAAAGCGGAAAGGCCGCGCCCCGGGGGCGCGGCCTTTCCTTGCATCAAGGGAAGCTGTCATTCATGTTCGAGCGGATTCACGCGCGTCTCGAACGCCTCGCCCAGTTCGCGGTCTGGGCGGGCGGGGCGGCGTTGCTCGCCTCCGCGGTCATGGTCACGGTCGACGTATTCCTGCGCAAGCTCTTCTCGATCACGATGAGCGGCTCGGACGAGATCTCCGGCTACGTATTCGCGGCGGGCACCACTTGGGCCTATTCGTACTGCCTGCTCCATCGTGCCAACATCCGCATCGATGCGGTCTACAATCTCCTGCCGAGGCGCCTTTGCGGGGCCCTCGACATCCTCGGAGTGCTGCTGCTGCTCATCTTCAACGCGGTGCTTGCCCGGCACGCGTGGAATGTCTTCGCGACTTCGTACGAGCGCGATTCGGTCTCGATCACGACCCTCGCCACACCGCTCTGGATCCCTCAGATGTTCTGGGTCACCGGTCTCATCATCTTCGAGCTGGTGCTCGTCTTCGTAGCCCTGTACGCGGTGGTTCGCTACTTCCAGCGCGACGACGCGACCGTGAACCGCATCGTGGGGGTTCCCACGGTGGCCGAGGAGGTGGAGGAGGAGACCCGCGGCGTGATGGATGGAGCCTGAGTCGTGGCCCTGCTCACCCTCATCGTCCTGCTCGTGCTCGTCCTCGCCGCGGTTCCGGTCGCGGCGGTGCTCGGAGTCCTCAGCTTCGTCCTCGACGAGCTCTTCTTCCGCGGCCGGCTCACCTCCGCCATCGGGGAGTTCACCTGGGACAAGAGCAAGGAGTTCATCCTCGTCGCGGTGCCGATGTTCATCCTGCTCGGCGAGATCATGCTGCGGGCGGGCATCGCGCGGCGCATGTACAACGCGGTGGTGCAGTGGCTGTCGTGGCTCCCGGGTGGACTCATGCACGCCAACATCGGGTCCTGCGCCATCTTCGCCGCGTCATCGGGCTCCTCGGTCGCCACCGCGGCCACCGTGGGGACGGTGGCGTATCCCGAGATCGAGCGGCGCGGGTACAACGAGCGGCTGTTCCTCGGATCGCTTGCGGCCGGCGGGACGCTCGGGATCCTGATCCCGCCGTCCATCAACCTGATCCTCTACGGCCTCATCACCAACAGCTCGGTGCCCGAGCTCTACCTCGCCGGCATCATCCCCGGCGTCATCCTTTCTTCGCTCTTCATGGCCGCGATCATCACCGGGTGCATGTTGCGCCGAGGGTGGGGAGGCGCGCCGGTGGAGACCACTTGGGGGGCCCGCATCCGGACGCTTCCCGACCTGTTGCCCCCCATCATGCTCTTTGCGGTGGTGGTCGGGTCGATCTACGCGGGCGTCGCGACCCCGACCGAGGCCGCCTCGGTCGGGGTGTGCTTTGCGCTTGTGCTCTCCGTCTGGACCCGCACCCTCAATTGGACGATGCTCAAGGCGGCGTTCGAGGGCACCATGCGAACGACCGCGATGATCATGCTCATCGTGCTCGCGGCGATCTTCCTCAACTTCGTGCTCGGCTTCCTGGGGGTGACCCAGGCCCTCATCCGTTTCGTGAGCGAACTCGGGCTGACCCCGGTCCAGACGATGCTGCTCCTCGTCGTGTTCTATCTCATCCTCGGCATGTTCATGGAGACCCTGTCGATGATGCTGACCACCGTCCCGGTGGTCTTCCCCGTCGTGATCCAGCTTGGCTACGACCCGGTGTGGTTCGGGATCATGATCACGGTGCTGATGGAGGCGGCCCTCATCACCCCCCCGATCGGGGTCAACCTCTATGTCGTGCAGGGGATCCGGATGCGGGGCGGCAAGTTCAACGACGTTGCCTACGGCGCGCTGCCGTTCGTGGTGTCGATGCTGGTGATGGTCGGGCTGCTCCTCGCCTATCCCCAGCTCGCCCTCTGGCTCCCGACCCTGGTCTACCGCTAAGATTCGGATATCCACGGTCCGGTTTACCGGCGACTAGGGGTGACCGCCATGACAGAAGACGCCGCGATGCGCGAGCTCGTGAAGAATCGCAAGACGTACAATGCGATGCGGGCGGAGCTGGAGCGCGAGCACTACGGGCGGATTGCCTTGCTGCACGATGGGGAACTCGTCTCCATATACAACGACTGGTGGGATGCCTACGTCATCGGGCACGAGCGTTTCGGTGAAGGCTGTTTCTCCACCAAGGCGATCGGCGCTCCACCAGCCTCGCTCGGCGCGGCCACCCTGTACACCGAGCCTGTTCCGATCGAATAGTCTCCAGTGCCCACTTTTCGCGGACAGGTGGTCGGTCGTCAACTCCTCGTAGCGGTCCATGTATCCAAGCCTTCGTTGAGGTCCGAGCGGGAGCAGGAGATTGAATCCGCGTCATTCCGAGCATTGCTGGATACCGGCGCGACCATCACTTCGGTATCACGGAAAGTCGTCAATGCGCTCCGACTGGCTCACCACAGTTGGCAGCCCGTCACCGGAGTGCACGGAACCGTCGATACGCCCACCTACGCCGTCAGTCTTGAAGTACCCATTACTGAGCGGATCTCCAGTCCCGATGGCGAGTTGGACCATACATTCTCACGGGGCCGAAATCCGATGGAAGTCACGTTGTTGAACTTTCAGCCGGAGAACTTCGATGTGTTGCTTGGCATGGATTTACTGGAAGGTTTCCATCTGACCATCCATGCCGACCAGTTCATCATCAGCAACTGAGGCAAGCGTGGGCGGCACGGTCGGAGCCGACGATATCAAGTATCTCGATACTCCCCCGGTGCCGCAGGCCGCTCCAGCTCCCAGCCGGTGAGGGTGGTGAGGACGATCTTGCCGATGTGGGCGCTCGAATCCATGAGGGCGTGGGCCGCCGCCGCTTCGTGCAGGGGAAAGGTGGCGTGGATGACCGGCCGCGCCCGGCCGGCCTCGAGCAGGGGCCAGACCCGTTCCCGGAGGGCGTTCGCGATGGGGGTCTTCTCCGCGACGCTCCGCGGGCGCAGGGTCGAGCCGGTGACCGTGAGCCGCTTCGCCATCACCGCGAGCAGGTTGATTTCGCTCCGGATCCCGCGCCGGGTGGCGATCTGGACGAGCCGGCCTTCGGTCGCGAGGCACTTGAGGCAGCGCGGGAAATAATCGCCGCCCACCATGTCGAGCACCACGTCGACCCCGCGCCCCTCGGTCGCGGTCGCGATGCGCGCGACGAAGTCGTCCTGCCGGTAGTCGATACACTCCGCCGCGCCGAGACTTTCACACGCCCGGCACTTCTCCGGCGAGCCGGCGGTGGCGTATACCGTGGCCCCGAACGCCCGGGCAAGCTGGATGGCGGTGGTGCCGATGCCGCTGCTTCCCCCCTGCACGAGGATGCTCTCTCCGGCCGTGAGCCGCCCGCGCTCGAAGACGTTCGTCCACACCGTGCAGTACGTCTCCGGGAGCGCCGCAGCCTGCGCGTCGCTCAGCCCCGCCGGCACCGGAAGGCAGAGCGGTGCGGCGGCGAGGCAGTATTCCGCGTACCCGCCGCCCTGGACGAGCGCGCAGATCCGGTCGGGCACCCCGGCCGCGCCCGGCCCCGCTTCCACGACCTCTCCGGCGATCTCGAGCCCCGGGATATCCGGTGCGCCGGGCGGCGGCGGGTAATTCCCCTCCCGCTGCATGATGTCGGGGCGGTTCACCCCGGCCGCCGCGACCCGCACCAGCACCTCTCCCGGGCCCGGCCGCGGCACGGGGCGCTCGACCGGAACGAGCGCTTCGGGGCCGCCCGGAGCCGCGATCTCGACGGCCGTCATCTTCTGGGGGAGCGTCATGCGGGCTGGACCTCGATTCGGCGCAAACGGAACGCGACAATACCGAATCGCAGCCCGCGCGGACACCCGCGGATCCCTCCCGACAGCCCGGTCCTGCATGCTCTGCCTCGGCTACGGCTCCAACCTGCTCGCCGCCCGCATCGAGCGGCGGCTCGGTCCCTGCAACCGGCTCGGGGCCGCATCCCTTGCCGGCTGCGCCCTGCGGTTTCACAAGCGCGGAAGCGACGGGTTCGGCAAGTGCGATGCGTTTCGCATCGGGGACCCGCGCGATCTTCTGTGGGGAGCGTTGTTCCGTCCGGACGACCGGCAGCTCGCGGCGCTCGACCGCAGTAGCTGCATTGAGTCAGGCAAGGCGGTTCGGGCCGTGGCGGACAGCGACAGGGCGTCGAGCTGGGCGCTCACGCGGCAGCCGGACGGAGACGGACCGCAGTGGGATTCACGCCCACGGACGCCCCTGTTCTCACAGAGGCAGCGCGGATCCTCAGTGATCGACAAGAACGGATCGACGAACGAGTCGAGGGCTACATCTCGGCCTTGGCCCGTGAACACTCCGACCCCGAGGGCCGCGCGACGATCAAGGCGGTGATCGATGGAGCGCTGGTCTCGGTCAAGGCGGACTTCAGCCAGTGCGAATACAGCACAATCACCGAAGCGCACGCGAGACGTGAGAGCGTATCACTTGAAGGGGACCTCCGGCGCGAGGGGCAACGCTGGCGCTTGATGAATCCGCGCGACGTCACCGTAATCGAAGACGATGACGGATGAGCAACGTGCAACGAAACGCATCAGCACACGACCGCTCCAACGGGATATCGGCCGCGATGTCGTCGGCGGCACGCGCGGCGGTTTCGTGCATGGAGTCCCGCGCCAGGTGGGTGTAGCGCGCGGTGGTCGCGACCTGCCCGTGACCCGTCGGCTTGCCGACCCTGTTCAGGCTCTCGCCGAGCGCCATCGCCCGGCTCGCCCGGATATTACGTAAGGTCGTGGATGCGTACCTCCCCAAGCCCGTCCTTCGTCCCCAAGCCCTGCCCTCGTGCGAAGGCGCTTCCGGACCGCATCCCCGTTGACCGGATGGGCACCCCGGGTCCGGCCCGTGATAGCGAGAGAATCGGCGTCCGCAGCAGACGGTCGGCGGGATATTGCGGCCAGGCCTCATTCGGCGGTTCGCCACGCCCGGGCGCTGAGCGTGAGGGTCGCTATCACCCCCCAGGTAAGCCCGGTGACCACGCCCGCGTCGAGGATCCCGCGCCACGGCTGATCCAGCCGATGCACGAGGACAACGAGGGCGATGATGGCGGCGGTCCCGAGGCAGGCCCCCATCTGCTCGCGCCGCGAGCCGCCGAAGAATCCCGCCGCGAACAGCGGTGCGAAGATCACTCGGGCCGCCGTCGGGGCCGCACGGATCAGCATCGCCCGCTCCGCGACACGCGGGGAGAATCGGCGCTGGAAGCCACGGAGCCCTTCCGACCAGGCCATGAACGGAACGAACGCCCCGATCGCGACCCAGTGGTACCAGACGAGCGGTTCTTCCAGTGCGCGCAGGGCGATGTCCGAGAGGCGGACGATCGCCCACCCGAGCACCCCGGCGACCCCGGTGACGGCCCAGATGGCCCCGCCCACGCCGAGTGCGTCACGGCGGGAAGATCGGCGCGGCGGGGTTCTTTTCTCGGAGCGGGTGCTGGTCACGCAACAGTCGTCGGGTTCCGGTTGCGTGTAGTATGAGGCAGCCGTAACGACGGGGTGAAACCGGCGCCGTCCGTACGTGTCCTGCCGGCCGCCCCGATGTCAGGGGGAAGAGGGTGAGCGAGCTCCGATATACCGAGGACCATGAATGGGTCCGGATCGATGATGACGGCATCGCCGTGGTCGGGATCACGGACTACGCTCAGGAGCAGCTTGGCGAGATCGTTTTCGTCGAGCTCCCCGAGGTCGGCGACGAGGTCGAGCGGGGAACGGAAGCAGCCGTCATCGAATCGGTCAAGGCCGCGAGCGAGCTGTTCGCACCGGTGGGGGGGACGGTCGCGAAGGTCAACGAGGCTCTGAACGACGAGCCGGCCCTCGTCAACGAGGATCCCACCGGAGAAGGATGGTTCCTGCGGATCGAGATGGGCGGCGAGGGATCCGGGGAATCACTGGAGGAGCTCATGACCGAGGACGAGTATCTGCGCTACGTGGAGGGCCTCGGTTGATGGGCTCGACAGGAGACGACCGGCTCGGCGACGTATCCGAGTCCGCCCCTTTCGTTCGGCGCCATATCGGGCCGGACGAGTCCGACACGGCGGCGATGGTGGACGCGCTCGGCTTCTCGAGGGTCGAGGAGCTGATCGACGCGGCCGCCCCGGCGGTCATTCGCCATCCTCGCGACTTCGATCTGGAACCTCCTCTCGACGAGCCCGAGGCGCATGCGCGTCTCGTCGACCTCGCCGGCCGCAACCGGGTGACGACCTCGCTCATCGGCATGGGGTACTACGGGACCCACACGCCGCCGGTGATCCGACGCAACGTGCTCGAGAACCCCGCCTGGTATACCGCCTATACCCCGTACCAGTCGGAGGTGAGTCAGGGCCGGATGGAGGCGTTGCTCAACTACCAGCAGATGATCATCGACCTCACCGGCATGGAGCTCGCCAATGCGTCGCTGCTCGACGAGGCGACGGCGGCGGCGGAGGCGATGGCGATGGCGCGCCGGGTCGGAAAGAGCGAGTCGAACCGGTTCCTGGTCGATGCCGACTGCCACCCGCAGACCATCGACGTGGTCCGCACGCGGGCGGCCCCGCTCGACCTCGAGGTGGAGGTTCGATCGGCCGCCGACCTCGCCGGGCCGTGCTACGGCATGCTGGTGCAGTATCCGGGGTCGGGGGGCGGGGTCCCGGACCTCGCGGGGATCGTGGCGCGCGCCCGCGCGCATCGGGCGCTGGTCGCGGTGGCGGCGGACCCGCTCGCGCTCGTGATGCTGCGTTCCCCGGGGGAGCTCGGGGCGGACATCGTGGTGGGCAGCAGCCAGCGGTTCGGGGTTCCGATGGGCTGCGGCGGGCCTCATGCCGCGTTCTTCGCCACCCGCAACGCGTACCGCCGATCCACTCCCGGGCGCATCATCGGGGTGTCCGTGGACCGGCACGGACAGCCCGCCTTCCGCATGGCGCTCCAGACTCGGGAGCAGCACATCCGGCGGGAGAAGGCCACGAGCAACATCTGCACCGCGCAGGTCCTGCTGGCCGTGATCGCGGGCTTCTACGCGGTCTACCACGGGCCGGAGGGCCTGTCCCGCATCGCGCGCCGAGTGCACCGCATGGCCCTCCTGCTCCGCGAGGGTCTCGCCCGGCTCGGGTTCGAGACCGAGAACGAGACCTTCTTCGATACGTTGACGGTGAAGGTTCCGGCGGGGGGAGAGACGGCGCCCGGGCCGGGCGGCGCGGCCGCGGTCCACGAACGGATGCGGGCGCGGGGGATCAACCTGCGCGAGGTCGACGACCGGCGGGTCGGTCTCTCCGTCGATGAGACCACCACCTGTCGCACGATCGCCGAGGTGCTGGCCGGGTTCGCGCCCGGCGCGGACGTACCGTCCATCGAATCGCTCGACACGGCGGCCCGCCCCTGTCTGTCCGCCGCGATGCTCCGCGCGGACTCCATCCTCGACCACCCGGTGTTTCACCGGTACCGCAGCGAGACCGAGATGTTGCGGTACCTCCGCCGGCTCGCGACCCGCGACATCGCGCTCGACCGGTCCATGATCCCGCTTGGCTCGTGCACCATGAAGCTGAACGCGACGACCGAGATGCTCCCGGTGACGTTCGAGGGCTTCGCGGACATTCATCCCTTCGTACCGCCGGACCAGCTCGAGGGGTACCGGCAACTCGTCCGGGACCTCGAGCTCATGCTCTGCGAGTGCACCGCGTTCGCGGGGGTGTCGTTCCAGCCCAACGCGGGTTCGCAGGGGGAGTACGCGGGGCTCCTCGTCATCCGGCGGTACCACGAGAGCCGCGGGGAAGGCTCCCGGAACGTCTGCCTCATCCCCGCCTCCGCCCACGGCACGAATCCCGCGAGCGCGCACATGGCGGGGCTCGAGGTGGTGGTGGTGGGGTGCGACGCCGACGGCAACGTGGACGTCGAGGACCTGCGGGCCAAGGCGGAGGCGGCCGGGGCCCGGCTCGCCGCCCTCATGGTGACCTACCCCTCCACGCACGGCGTCTTCGAGGCGTCCATCCGGGAGGTCTGCGACATCGTTCACGAGCAAGGCGGACAGGTGTACATGGACGGGGCGAACCTGAACGCGTTGCTCGGACTCGTGTGGCCGGCCGACCTCGGGGCGGACGTCTCGCACATCAACCTGCACAAGACGTTCTGCATCCCGCACGGGGGAGGCGGGCCGGGGATGGGGCCCATCGGGGTGCGCGCCCACCTGACGCCCTTCCTCCCCGGCCACGAGGTCGTCGAGGAGGCCAACCCCTACGACCGCGGCGGCACGTCGATCGGCGCGGTTTCCGCCGCCCCCTGGGGCTCGGCCGGGATCCTCCCCATCTCCTGGGCGTACATGAAGCTGATGGGCCACGAGGGGTTGCTGCGGGCGACGCGGGTCGCGATCCTCAACGCGAACTACATCGCGGCCCGCCTCGCGCCGCACTACCCGGTGCTGTATCGCGGGCCGGGCGGCCTGGTGGCCCACGAGTGCATCATCGACCTCCGCGCAATCAAGAAGACCTGCGGGGTCACGGTGGACGACGTGGCGAAGCGGCTCGTCGACTACGGCTACCACGCTCCGACGATGTCGTTCCCGGTCGCCGACACCCTCATGATCGAGCCGACCGAGAGCGAGTCGAAGCGCGAGATGGACCGTTTCTGCGACGCGATGATCGCGATCCGGGAGGAGATCCGGGCGGTCGAGACGGGGAGGGCGGACCCCGAGGACAACGTGCTCCGCAATGCCCCGCACGCGATGCGCCTCGCCGGAGAGGACGAGTGGCCCCACCCCTACTCCCGCGCCGAAGCGTTTTACCCCGCCGCGTGGTGCCGCGACGACAAGTACTGGCCCCCCGTCGGGAGGGTGGACAACGTCTATGGGGACCGGAACCTCGTGTGCACCTGCCCGCCGATGGAGGCGTACCTCGACGAAGCGGCGGACTGACCGGGCGGTCAGTAGCCCGCCAAACCCTGACACACCGGCGGGGAGTCTCGTCGATGTCGAGGGTGTCCCGGCCGGTGCTCGCGCACTTCATTCGTGGTCTGGACTCCTTGAGGCGCCGTCATCTTTACAGTTGAGTCAAGTTTTTCCGCGGCTCGTCCGGAGGAGCACCACATGCCTCGTCGGTCTGAGGCGGAGTCTCGCCAGGAACAGAACCGGCCCTCGAGCGGTGCGGCGAATCGACTTGTCGGGAGTAGAACGTGGGCTGGTGCGCTCGCTGCATGGCGGTGCCCGGAGGATGTTCTGCCGAGCATGCCGGCGAATGCAGCGGCGCAAATCTCATCATCGCAGGTAGTAGCGCCGCGCACGGGTTCTTCCCCGGGGTTGCGCCAAGCCGGCCTTTGCGATTTCGTCCAGCAACGTGCGGGCCACCGCGGGCGTCGCGTTGACCAGGGTGGCGGCCTCGGTCGTGGAAATGCTCCCGCGGCGGCGGATTTCATCAAGCAACGTCTGGCGCCGGCGGTTCTGCGCCGCCATTTCGGCGTCCCCGGCGCGGAGCGTAGCTTCGGCGGAGAGAACGTAGCGGGAGCCGCCGCGCTGGCCGGTGCGGGTCAGCAGACCTTTTGCCACGGCGCCCGCTAGCGCCGCGCGGATATCGGCATCCGGCACGATCCCGCGGAGCTCGCGCGGCGTCACGGCGCCGTTGCGTCGTGCGGCAACCAATGCGCGGCGTTCATCCGCTGTCAACTCTTCCTGCCCGAGCTGCATCAACCACAACTGATCTTCGATCTCGACGAGGAAGCGGTTACGCAACGTGACCGTCACGGAGCTTGCGGTCGCCTCGAAGACCGGCGGCTCCATCAAGCGAGATTCCATCTCACGGTACATGCGATCGATTCCCTCGCCGTATTCTTCGACCAGCCCCATCGTCTTCAGCACCCGCATGATGCGCGGATTGCGGCTGTAGTGCTCCTCGCGCATGTTGTGGATGGTGATGTGGCCGGGAAGCGGGCCGGGGCTGCGCACCTCGATGCGGTCGTCCCGGACGGTCACATCCACCGTGGCGCCCGTCAGACCGTAGTCGCGATGCGCCAGCGCATTCACGATGGCTTCGCGCAGGACCACCGTCGGGTACTCGGGCAGCGCTTCGCGCCGCGATCCGGTGATCGCCTCGAATCGTCGGGTGTGGCTGTCGATGAAGTGGAGGCAACAGTCGACGGTGGCCACCAGCGGGCCGGAACATTCCTCACGCGCGGCGGTCGGTCCGGGGCCGGGGCCGGTACCTTCACGCCGCACGAGCTGCACAGCGGCGCCACGGATGAAATCCCGTGGTTCGGTCGCGAACAGGATCGCCGCGGCGCGCAGCACACTCGGCTCCAAGGGAGGCGGCGCTGGGACGGCCACCCCCAGATCGGCGAGAGCTCGATCCAGTTGAGCCGGCTTCACGGCCGGACGCCCGTCCGCGGCGAGAACCTGGTTCACCGAGCCGAGGTCGAACTCGGAGGTCCGAACCGCGGCAAGCGGCTCGTCTTCGCCAGCGCGATGTTCCCGCTCTCGAACGAACCGGGCCATCGCGTCGCCGCGAATGGGTTGCGAGTCGCCGCCCACGCGCCGCAGCAAGCGGCCATCGGGAGTGGTGACGATCCGCCCGCGTACTTCGGGCACGGCGCAGATCGTCAACCTCACCCCACCGACCGTGATTTCACGGACCTGGATGTCAACACCGCACTCGGATGCGATGCGCGTGATTCGATCCTGGGTGTTCCGGGAGAGTGGGCAGCCGACGACGTTCCGCCGGTCGTCAACTCCGTGGACGATCAATCCTCCGTGCGTCATGGCCATTGCCGCGATGGTGTCGCGGACATCCGTCGGAACACCCCGTTTGAAGTCGAGTTGCTCGTGCTCAAGGCGCCCGAACAGGCTCCGGAACTCGCCGGCCGCGAGCTTCCGGGGGATATCGCCGAGCCGAGATACGGAGGCCATGGCGAGAAAGATTATCAAATCTTTCGATGAAATTAGTATTTCTGTCGTATTTTCGTCAAATATTTTCTAATCTTTGGTGGGTAACGGCCCGGCGAACGGCAGGATCCCCTCCCGTTTCGCGTTGGGGGCCGGGTAGCAAGTCCGGTCTGGACGGGGCCTCCCGAGTGGTGCTGTCGACTTATCGGTTGCGGGCGAAGAACGCCTTGCAGCGGGCGACCGTTTCGTCGATGTCGGCCTCGTCGATGTCGAGGTGGGTCACGAAGCGGACCGGGTTGCGCGAGGAGATGAGGATCCCGTTCCGCCGGAAGTGCTCGCGGAGGTCGTCACGCCAGCTCGGGTCCATGTCCACGAACACCATGTTCGTATGCACCTCGCTCCCGTCGAACCCGAGCTCCTCGATGTCCTCGAATCCTTCCCCGAGACGACTTGCGTTCGCGTGATCGCCGGCGAGCCGGTCCACGTGGTGTTCCAGGACATGAAGGCCGGCGGCGGCGAGGATCCCGACTTGGCGCATGGCGCCGCCCAGCATTTTCCGGATGCGCCTGGCGTCGTCGATGAAGTCCTGCGGGCCGCACAGCATCGTCCCCGCCGGGGCGCCGAGCCCCTTGGAGAGGCAGATCGATACGGTGTCGAAGTGATGGGTAATGTCGCTCGCGGCGACCCCGAGGTCCACCGCGGCGTTGAACAGGCGGGCGCCGTCGAGATGCTTGGCAAGGCCGAACTCGTCCGCGAGTGCCTCCGCCTCCGCAAGGTACTCGAGCGGCAGCACCTTTCCGCTCTGGGTGTTCTCGAGGCAGAGGAGCCGGCTGCGGGCGTAGTGGAAGTCGTCTCCCGGCTTGACGGCCGCCCGCACCGCGTCGAGGGGCAGAGTCCCGTCCGGTGCGAAGTCGAGGGGTTGCGGCTGGATCCCTCCCAGGGCGGCCGCCCCGCCTGCCTCGGACCGGTAGCAGTGTGCCCGCTGTCCGGCGATGAACTCGTCGCCGCGCCCGCAGTGGGTGAGCAGGGCGAGCAGGTTGCCTTGGGTCCCGCTCGACACGAAGAGCGACGCCTCCATGCCCGCCATCTCGGCCGCCCGCCGTTCGAGGGCATTGACGGTGGGATCCTCTCCGTAGACGTCGTCGCCCACCTCCGCCGCCGCCATCGCCGCGCGCATCGCCGGGGTCGGCATGGTCACCGTGTCGCTTCGAAAGTCGATCATCTGGCGTCTCCGTCCCCCGTGCCGGTGCCGGTTGCCGTTGCGCCGCGTGCGGCGCCGGGTGAACGTTCCACTCCGGCGTGCGCCGCATCGGCTCGCGTGCAAGTATACGAGGAGTCCCGCAGCCGAGAGGAGGCAGATTGATGGGCGCAGGCTCGAAGCCCCGGCGGGTGGTGGTGGTCGGGGCGGGAATGGTCGGCGTCTCGACCGCTCTCTGGCTGCAGGAATCCGGGCACGAGGTCACCCTGATCGACCGCGGCGCGCCCGGTCGCGGCGCTTCGTACGGCAACGCGGGCATCTTCGCGACCTACGGATGCATTCCGATCAACGCGCCCCGGCGGGTCGTCGACGCCCCCTCCATGCTCTTCGACCCCCGAAGCCCCCTCTCGATCCAGTGGTCCTACCTTCCCCGGTTCCTCCCCTGGGCGCTTCGATTCCTTTCCGCCTGCCGGCCGGGCCGGGTCCGCGCGACGGTGCGGGCGCTCGCCGAGATCCTCGCGCGGGCGGAGGAGGGCTTTCGTCCGCTCGCGCGCCGCGCCGGCATCGAGTCGCTGCTCGGCCCCGCCGGCGCGCTCTACGTCTACGAATCGGAGGAGAGCTGGCGGCGCGACCGCCGCAACCGCGAGCTGAGGCGGGCCCACGGGGTGGACTTTCGAGAGCTCGATGCGAGCGAGGTCCGCGAGCTGGAGCCCGCCCTCGCCCATGTCGTGCATCGCGGCGTCCACCTGGAGGACGTCTTCCATCTCCGCAATCCCCATATGGTCGTGGACCGGCTCGCCCGAGCGTTCGTGCAGTGGGGCGGGCGCCTGCATCACGCCGAGGTGAGGTCGATCGGAAGCGGTTTGCCCGGGCTGCTCGAAGTGGTGAGCGCGGGCGAACGCATCGCTGCGGACCGGGTGGTGATCGCGGCCGGCTCGTGGTCGAAGCGTCTTCTCGGGCGGCTCGCGGAGCATATCCCCCTTGATACCGAGCGGGGATACCACGTCATGTTTCCGGAGGCGGCGTCCCTGCTGAGCCGGCCGGTGGCCCCCGTCGATGGCGGGTTTTTCATGACCCCGATGGAAGAGGGGCTGCGCGCGGCCGGCACGGTGGAGTTCGCGGGGCTCGACACTCCGCCCCGCCCGGCCCGGATCGAAGCCCTCGCCGCCGCCGCCCGGCGCCTCCTCCCCGATCTCGGCGAGCCGGCCGAGAGCTGGCTCGGCTTCCGGCCGACCCTGCCGGATTCCCTGCCCGCCATCGGCCCGCTCCCGTCCGACCCCCGCATCCTGTGCGCGTTCGGGCACCAGCATCTCGGGATGACCTTGGGTGGTATCACCGGCAAGCTCATCGCCGAGCTGGTGGACGGCACCGGGCCCCCGAGCGTGGATCTGGCCCCCTTCCGCCCCGATCGCTTCGCCTGACCCTTCGCGAGATCCGACCTCCGGCGAGCCGTCCGCGCACGGGTACCGCGCTCGGGCTGGACCGTGTGCTTGCGGACCGCCGGCACCCGCTGCCGGCAAGGCTCTGCCGGCCCGCTGGCCCGCCGGCCCGCCGGACAGGCGAAGCCGATCCGATCCGAGCCGGGAAACGGGAACCGTCCGGGTGGCCCCGGGCGACCCCGCGCTACCCCGCGACGCGCTGCAGGCGGTTCGCGGCGCTCGTCACCGCCTTGAGCGAAGCCATGACGATGTTGGGGTCCATCCCCACCCCGTACAGGCAGCCGCCGTCCGGCCTCGCGACCTCGAGGTACGCGACGGCGGTCGCGTTCGCGCCGTGTCCGGTCGCGTGCTCCTTGTAGTCGAGCACGTTCACCTCCACCCCGAGATCCCGGGCGAGCGCGCTCGTGTAGGCGTCAATGGGGCCGTTGCCGTGGCCGGTCACGATGCGGGTCTCGCCGTCCACGAGAAGCGTCCCGGTCACCACCACCCGGTCCGAGGCGTGGGTGTCGGGTGCCATGCGGTGCTCCACGAGATCGAAACGCCCGTTGCAGCCGAGGTACTCCTGCTCGAAGAGGTCCCAGATCTCCCGCGAGGAGATCTCGAGCCCGCTCTCGTCCGTGATCGACTGCACGATCCGGCTGAACTCGATCTGGAGAGGGCGCGGCAGGTCGAGATGGAACTCCTCCTGCATGATGTAGGCGACCCCGCCTTTGCCCGACTGGCTGTTGATGCGGATGACCGCCTCGTACGTGCGCCCGATGTCGCTCGGGTCGATGGGAAGGTAGGGCACCTCCCAGACCGGCGAGTTGGAGACGCTGTTGGCGGACATGCCCTTCTTGATCGCGTCCTGGTGCGAGCCGGAGAACGCGGTATGGACGAGCTCGCCCGCGTAGGGGTGACGGGGGTGGATGGGGAGCTGGTTGCAGTGCTCCGCCACTCCCCGCAGATGGTCGATGTCGGAGAGGTCGAGCTCCGGGTCCACCCCCTGGGTGAACATGTTGAGCGCGAGGGTCACGACGTCCACGTTGCCGGTGCGCTCGCCGTTTCCGAACAGGGTCCCTTCGATCCGCTCCGCCCCCGCCATGAACGCGAGCTCAGCGGCCGCGACCCCGGTGCCCCGGTCATTGTGCGGATGAAGGCTCAGGATGATGCTGTCCCGGTTGCGGATGTTGCGGCCGAACCACTCGATCTGATCGGCGTAGATGTTGGGGGTCGCCATCTCCACGGTGGCCGGAAGGTTGATGATCATCCTCTTCGCCGGGGTCGGCGCGTAGACGTCCATCACCGCCTCGCAGATCTCGACCGCGTAGTCGAGCTCCGTGCCGGTGAAGCTCTCGGGGGAGTACTGGTAGATCCAGTCCGTCTCCGGGCGGGCCTCGGCCAGCTCCCGGACGAGCTTCGCGCCGTTCACCGCGATCTCGGTGATCCCCGCCCGGTCGAGCCCGAAGACCACCCGCCGTTGCAGGGTCGAGGTCGAGTTGTAGAGGTGGACGATGGCCCGCTTGGCCCCGGCGAGGCTCTCGAAGGTGCGGGTGATGAGCTCGGGGCGGGACTGGGTGAGGGCCTGGACGGTCACGTCTTCCGGGATCGCATCGTTCTCGATGAGGTAGCGGCAGAAGTCGAAATCGGTCTCGGAGGCGGAGGGGAAGCCGACCTCGATCTCCTTGAAGCCCATCTTCACGAGGGTCTCGAACATGCGCTTCTTGCGCTCGTGGTCCATCGGGTTGATGAGGGCCTGGTTGCCGTCGCGAAGATCGACGCTGCACCAGATCGGTGCGTGGGTGATGATCCGCCCCGGCCACTTGCGGTCCGGCAGATCGATGGGCGCGAAGGTTCGGTACTTTTCGATGGGCATCCGGCCGTGATTCTGCGGGGCCGGCCAGGCGGCCGGACCGGAAGTCTCGCGGGCCGGGGCCGGTGTCGATTCGCTCATGGTCTCGTTCCTCCGGAAAAGAAAAAGCCCGCCCTCGTTTCCGGGGGCGGGCTTCGTCACGGTTCGCTCAGCGCAGCACTACGTTCCGGCCGACCCCCTCCAGGTTCCGGTAAGAGCGAGGAGCGCGAGCAGTGCATCCATGGCGCGCATGCTAGGCCCGCCGCCCCGCCGCGTCAACCATCACCTCCACCGCAGCCAGGACTATCCCACGCGGGCCGGTCATCCGCACCGGGCCGGCAGGATCGCCCGCCCTCATTCGTGCCCTCGGGGGGTCCTGCGGGCCGCGTGGAGGCAGCCGATCGGCCCGGTCGCGCGCGCCGAGCCCCATCCCGGCCCTCGTTTCCATCCGGAACCGTAGCGTGGGATGACCCTGCCACCGCGGCCAAGGCCGTTTCACGTTGCCCGCCCAGCGGACCGCGGACCGAATCGCGGATCGGAGCCGCTCGGCGCAATCCGAGCCTTCCGGCCCGGAAGCGTGCGTGCGGGGGGTGGGGGGTGTCGGATCCCGCCGAGCGGATCCGACCCACGCTCCGCAACGTGCGGGCGACCGGAGCATTGCGGTCCTTCCCGACACCGTGGCGTGAAATGGCCCTGCCACCGCGAGGGCCGCGGCCGGTCAGTGCGGCGGCAGGAGCTCGCGGGCGAGCTCCACCCAATAGGTGGCGCCGATCGGGAGGATCTCGTCGTTGAAGTCGTAATGGGGGTTGTGGACCATGCAGCCCCCGTGCTCGCCCGCGCCGTTTCCGATCATGACGTAGTTGCCGGGGCGCTTCAGCAGCATGAAGGCGAAGTCCTCCGAGCCCATGATGCGGCCCGCCTCCGCGTTGACGTTCTCCGCTCCCACCACCTTGGCCGCCGCCCGGGCCGCGATCCCGGTCTCCTCTTCGCTGTTGACGAGCGGAGGGTAGTTCTTCTCGTAGACCGCCTCGGCGGAAATGCCGCGCGCGGCGCAGATCCCGCTGACGATCCGGTCGAGACCGGCCGCGAACTGGTCGCGCACCGATTGGGCGAACGAACGCACCGTGCCCGCGAACTCGACCGAGTCCGGAATGACGTTGATCGCGTCGCCGCCCCGGATGCGCCCGACCGTGAACGTGGCCGCGTTCTGGGCGTTGATCTCCTGGGCGACGAAGTCGTTGAGGGCCTCGATGATCGCGCACGCGGCGTTGACCGGGCTTCGCGCAAGGTGGGGCATCGCGCCGTGGCCGCCCACCCCGTTCACGGTGACCCGCACCGTGTCGGAGCTCGCGAGGAACGGCCCCGGGCGGGTGATGAACTTCCCGACCGGCACGGTGGGGAAGTTGTGCATCCCCCAGACCGAATCCACCGGGAACTCGTCGAACAGGCCGTCCCGGATCATCGCGTCGGCCCCGCCCGCGCCTTCTTCCGCAGGCTGGAAGATGAAGTGGATGGTGCCGTCGAAGCCCTGGTGCTCGGCGAGGTGGCGCGCCGCGCCGAGGAGCATCGTCGTGTGCCCGTCGTGCCCGCAGCCGTGCATCCGGCCGGGATGCCGCGAGGCGTGCTCGAAGGTGTTGAGCTCGTCCATCGCAAGGGCGTCCATGTCCGCACGAAGCCCGATCGCCCGGTTGCCCTGCCCGCACCTCAGGGTCCCGACCACCCCCGTTTCCCCGAGGCCGCGCCGGATCGGGATGCCCCAGGCGGCGAGAAGCTCCGCGACCGCGTTCGCGGTTCGGTGCTCCTCGTAGGCAAGCTCGGGGTGGCGGTGGAGGTCGCGGCGGATCCCGGTCAGCTCGTCGTGGTGGGCGACGATGTCGTCGATGAGGTTCATGCGTTGGCTCCTCTGGCTTGGCGCGTCCCGATGCAGGCGATGCGGGACGTCCTTTCGTCACCTGAAGGGACGGCGCGACGACCTGTCTCGCCGGAGCTCGCTCCACTCGCGAGCTCCACTCCTGGGTTCCACTCCCGGACGCGGCAGTGGGCGGCGGCGCGGGCGAGTCGGCCACGGAGCGGGGCGGGGATCAGTCCGGGCGGCGGTGGCGGAGCTCCCGCATCCCCTTCTCGAGCCCCTCCACGGTGAGCGGGTACATGCGGCTCCCCATGATCTCGCGGGTCATCTCGATCGACCGGGTGTAGCCCCAGATGTTCTCCGGCTTCGGGTTGAGCCAGATCGCATAGGGCCAGGCGTCGAGCACGCGGCCCATCCACACCGCCCCCGCCTCCTCGTTCCAGTGCTCGACGCTCCCCCCCGGATAGGCGATCTCGTAGGGACTCATGCTCGCGTCGCCGACGAAGATCACCTTGTGCTCCGCGTCGTACTTGTGGAGGACGTCCATCGTCGGGATGCGCACCGAGTGGCGGCGCCGGTTGTCCTTCCACACCGTCTCGTAGACGAAGTTGTGGAAGTAGAAGTACTCGAGGTGCTTGAACTCCCCGCGCGCGGCGGAGAAGAGCTCCTCGCACACCTTGACGTGGTCGTCCATGGAGCCGCCGACGTCGAGGAACAGCAGCACCTTCACCGCGTTGTGCCGCTCCGGAACCATGCGGATGTCGAGGAGCCCGCCGTTGCGGGCCGTCGAACGGACGGTGTCGTCGAGGTCGAGCTCCTCCGCCGCTCCCTCGCGCGCGAAGCGCCGGAGCTTCCGGAGGGCGACCTTCATGTTCCGGGTGCCGAGCTCCACGGTGTCGTCGAAGTTCCTGAACTCCCGCCGGTCCCAGACCTTGACGGCGCGCCGGTGGCGCGACTCGTGCTGCCCGATGCGCACCCCCTCGGGGTTGTAGCCATAGGCCCCGAACGGTGATTTCCCGGCCGTCCCGATCCACTTGTTGCCGCCCTGGTGGCGCCCCTTCTGTTCCTGGAGGCGCTTCCGGAGCTCCTCCATCAACTTCTCGAAGCCGCCCATCGCCTCGATGAGCGCCTTCTCTTCCTCGCTGAGCCGGAGCTCTGCCTGCCGACGGAGCCACTCTTCCGGGATCTCGCCGTGCAGCGCGTCGAAGAGCTCTTCCATTCCCTTGAAGTACGTCCCGAAGCACTGGTCGAAGCGGTCGAAGTGCCGTTCGTCCTTCACGAGCGCCGCCCGCGAGAGGTAGTAGAAGTCGTCCACGCTCAACATGGCGACCCGGCGTTCGAGGGCTTCGAGCAGGGTCAGGTACTCGGTGATCGCGACCGGTACGTGGTACCGGCGAAGGCCGAAGAAGAAGTCGACGAGCATCGGAAGGCTTCAGAAGCCGCAATCAGCCGGCATTGCGGCGGTGGAGAAAGGCGAGCCGCTCGAAGAGGTGCACGTCCTGCTCGTTCTTGAGAAGCGCCCCGTAGAGGGGTGGGATGGCTTCGCGGACGTCCTGGCTGCGCAGCGTCTCGGGCGGGATGTCCTCCGCGACGAGCAGCTTGATCCAGTCCAGCAGCTCCGAGGTGGAGGGCTTCTTCTTGAGCCCCGGTACCTCGCGCATCTCGAAGAAGGTCTCGAGCGATTCCCGCAGGAGGTCCTGCTTCAGATCCGGGAAGTGGACCCCGACGATGCGGGTCATCGTCTCCTTGTCCGGGAACCGGATGTAGTGGAAGAAGCAGCGGCGCAGGAACGCGTCCGGCAACTCCTTCTCGTTGTTGCTGGTGATGATGATGATGGGCCGGTGGAGCGCGTTGATCGTCTCCTTCGTCTCGTAGACGTAGAACTCCATGCGGTCGAGCTCCTGGAGGAGATCGTTCGGAAACTCGATGTCCGCCTTGTCGATCTCGTCGATGAGAAGGACCGGGCGCCGCTCGGAGGCGAATGCCTCCCAGAGCTTTCCCTGCACGATGTAGTTGTGGATGTCGTGAACCCGGTCGTCGCCGAGCTGCGAGTCGCGCAGGCGCGCCACCGCATCGTACTCGTAGAGCCCCTGGCTCGCCTTGGTGATCGACTTGATGTGCCACTGGATGAGGGGGGCGCCGATCGCGCGCGCCACTTCCTCGGCGAGCATGGTCTTGCCCGTGCCGGGCTCTCCCTTGATGAGCAACGGCCGTTCGAGGGTGATGGCGGCGTTCACCGCGAGCATCAGGTCCTCGGTGGCGACGTAGGTGTCGGTACCTTCGAATCTTCCCCGCGGCATCGGGCGGTTTTCTCCGTGGGTGGGTGGGCCGGCGGGCGACAGTGTAGACGATCGAGGTGGGCGGGCCGGGGCGGCGGGTGGGGTAGAATCCGCGCGATGCACGCCCGAGCGACCATCGGCGGCCGGGAGGCCGCCCCCCTCGCGTCGGAGGAGTTCGAGATGCCGGCCGAGGCGGTCGAAATCGAGGCTCCCGATCTCGCGCCGTGGCGGGAGGGAAGCGCCGGTGTCGACTACGTCCGCACCCTCGAGAGCGGCCGGCCGGGCCCCCACGTCATGGTGAGCGCCGTCGTGCACGGCAACGAGCTCTGCGGCGCGATCGTGCTCGACGAGCTGCTGCGGGCGGAGGTCCGCCCCGCGCACGGCCGGCTCACCCTCGCGTTCATGAACGTCGAGGCCTACGAGCGCTTCGATCCCGAGCACCCCGTCCTCAGCCGCTACGTGGACGAGGACTTCAACCGCCTTTGGTCAAGCGAGGTGCTGGCGGGCCGGCGCGACAGCGCGGAGCTTCGGCGCGCTCGGGCGCTGAGGCCGATCCTCGACGATGTCGAGTACCTGCTCGACCTTCATTCCATGCAGTACTCGGCGGCGCCGCTCGCGCTCTGCGGCACCACCCGCAAGGGGAGGGACTTCGCCCGCGCGCTCGGGCTTTCGGCCCACATCGTGCGCGACGCGGGCCACGCGGCGGGGTCGCGGATGCGGGACTACGCCGCATTCGCGGACGGCGAGAGTCCGCGCGCCGCGTTGCTCGTCGAGTGCGGTCAGCACTGGAAGCGGGAGACGGTGGAGACGGCGCGAAGGGTCGCGTTCCGGTTCCTCGATCACTTCGGGGTCCGGCTGCCGGCGCCGCCCCCGCCGCCGGACGGGGCGGCGGCAAAGCTCATCGAGGTCACCCAGCCGGTCACGGTGCGGAGCCACCGGTTCCGCTTCACGCTGCCGTACCGGGGCATGGAGGTCATCGAGAAGGCGGGGACGGTCATCGGGTACGACGGCG
The DNA here is from genome assembly GCA_965214795.1 of Gammaproteobacteria bacterium. Lineage (GTDB taxonomy): Bacteria > Pseudomonadota > Gammaproteobacteria > HK1 > HK1 > JAJDXW01. The sequence goes on from OZ243976.1 coordinate 2,286,646, forward strand.
CCGCCGCGGTTGCCACTCCCTACGACGACTGCGTGCTCATCATGCCCTCGCACCGGGCGAGCCGCGGCACCACCGCGGTCCGCCTCGGGCGCTTCGTCGGATAGGCGGGGCCGCACGCAAGCCGCTTCCCGTACCGCTTCTGCCGGCATGAGCACCCCGCCGCTCCGATTCGGCGGCCCTACAGAACGGCGCGCACGTCACGCCGGTCCCGGTGCTCCTCCAGGGCGAGCCGGATCAATCGGTCGATGAGCTCGGCATAGGGGATCCCGCTCGCCTCCCACAGCTTCGGGTACATGCTGATCGGGGTGAACCCCGGCATGGTGTTCACTTCGTTCACGTAGACCCGCCGCTCGCCGCTCCGCTCGACGAAGAAGTCCACGCGGGCGAGGCCGCGCGCCTCCACCGCCCGGAACGCCGCGATGGAGAGGGAGCGGACCCGCTCGGTCGTCTCCGGGGGGAGGGGAGCGGGGATGATGAGCTCGGATGCGTCGTCCACGTACTTCGCGTCGTAGTCGTAGAACTCGCGGCTCGGCACGATCTCGCCCACGACCGACGCCCGCGGCTCGTCGTTGCCGAGAACCGCGCACTCGACCTCGTGGCAGTCCACCGCGCCCGTCTCGACGAGCACCTTGGTGTCGTAGGCGGCGGCGTCCTCCACGAGACCGCGGAACGCGCCGGAATCGTCGATGCGGTGGACGCCGACGCTCGATCCGAGGTTCGCGGGCTTGACGAACATCGGATAGCCGAGCCGTGCTTCCGCCTCGGCCCGGATGCGGTCCGGGTCGCGCCGCCAGTCCGAGCGCCGGACCACGAGGCAGTCCATCACCGGGAGCCCCTCCGCCCGGAACGCGCGCTTCATCATCGCCTTGTCCATGGCCGCGGCGGAGCCGACGACCCCCGACCCGACGTACGGCAGCCCCGCCAGCTCCAGGAGCCCCTGCACGGTGCCGTCCTCGCCGAAGGGGCCGTGCAGCAGGGGGAAGACCACGTCGAGGCTTGTGGCGGCGAGGGCGGGAACGTCCTCGTCCTCCCCGGCGCCGGAGCGGCTGGCGGCACTGAATGCGCCGCCCGCGCCGGATGCGAGCGGCTCCGCCGCGTCCGCACCGCGGGCGAGGAGACGGCCGCCGTCGGGGTATCCCACGAGGATGGGGAGGGCATCGTCCGCACCGCGGCCGGTCAGGATCGGGGGAGGCTCCCCGCTTTCTCCGCCGGTCGGCCTTCCTTCGCCGGTTCCGGCGAGGCGGGGGGTGGCAGTCCCGCTCGCGGGAAGACGCCATTCGCCGTCTTTCGCGATGTGGATGAGGGTGAGGTCGTACCGGGTGCGGTCGATCGCCTCGAACACCGAGCGGGCCGAGGAGAGGGAGACCTCATGCTCGCAGGAGCGGCCTCCGAAGACGAGGCCTACCCGGATCCTGTGTGACATTCGGCTAGTATAGGCGGTTGCGCGCCGGGTCATTCGGCCGGGCCGCACGCAACCCAGGACCGTTTTTTGTCGTGGCCGAGTGCCGGGGGCGGGTGCGGATCGGCCGGCCGTGCGATCGAGGGCAGCTTCATGAGGCGCGAACCGACACGCGGACGACGAAATGCGCTCCCCGATGGCCTGCCGAACCGGCCCGGTTCACCCGTCGCCGGACAAGCAACGAGCCTTGGCACGCAGCCGTCCCGCGAGCCCTCCAACGGAGGCCGTTCCCTGGCAGTGCGCACATGCCCACCACCCAAGCCGCAGACGGACAAGCCATGAGGACGGGAGGCACCCGCGCCCGGCTCGCTCGCCTGCGCGACGCGATGCGGCAGCATGAGATCGCCGCCTACCTCGTACCGTCGAGCGACCCGCACCAGAGCGAGTACGTCCCGGAGCACTGGGCGCGGCGCCAGTGGGTGAGCGGGTTCACCGGCTCGGCCGGGGAGCTCGTGGTTGATCTGAAGGGCGGCGGGCTGTGGACCGACGGGCGCTACCACCTTCAGGCCCGGCAGGAGTTGCGGGGGTCCGGGATCCGGCTGTTTCCGGTCGGCGAGAAGGACGTGCCCACCCTCGAGGCGCACCTCGCGAAGACCCTTCCCAGGGAGGCCGTGGTCGGGGTCGACCCGGCGGTCATCAGCCTGAAGCGGACCCGCAAGATCGCGAAGGCGTTCGCCCCCGCCGGGGTGACCTTGAAGCCGATCGACGAGAATCTCGTGGATATGGTCCGAGGCCCCGCGCCGGGGCGGCGCGCGCGCGCGCCGGTCTTGCCCCTTCCCGCCCGTTTCGCGGGCGAGACCAGCGCGTCCAAGCTGCGGCGGGTGCGCCGCGCCATGCGCGCGCGCGAGGCCGATGCCCTCGTCGTCACCACCCTCGACGCGATCGCGTGGCTCTTCAACGTGCGCGGCTCCGACGTCGCCTACAATCCGGTGGTCATCGCGTACGCGGTGGTGACCCCGGACGAAGCGATCCTGCACGTCGATCGGGGCAAGCTCGACGCGGCGGCGGAGGCACACCTTCGCCGTACCGCCCGGGTAGAGCCCTATGCCGGCATCCGCCGGACGCTGCGCGCCCTCGGGCGCCGCAAGGCCGCGGTGTGGATCGACCCGGAGACGACGAGCCTCCTGTGCGCCCGCCTCCTCGACGGGGCAAAGCCGATCCTCGCGCCGTCGCCCATCCCCCGCATGAAGGCGCGCAAGAACGAGGTGGAGCTGGCCGGGATCCGCGCCGCCCACCGGCGCGACGGGACGGCCATGGTGCGCTTCCTGCACTGGCTGGAGCGGTCCGTGCCGGCGGGCGGGATCACCGAGATGGGCGCCGCCGCCAAGCTCGACGGCCTCCGGTCCGAGGGCGACCGATTCCGGGGGCTCAGCTTTCCGACGATCGCAGGGTACGCCGAGCACGGAGCCATCATCCATTACTCGGTGGATGAGGCGAGCGACGTCCCCCTCCGACCGGAGGGCCTCTTCCTCGTCGATTCGGGGGCCCACTACCTCGACGGCACGACCGACGTCACCCGCACCGTGCTCCTCGGCGGACGCCCCACCGATGCGCAGCGCGACGCGTACACCCGGGTGCTCAAGGGGCACATCGCGATTGCTACCGCGCGCTTTCCGGCCGGGACGACCGGAGCGAGGCTCGATACCCTCGCTCGCGCCGCGCTCTGGCAATCGGGGCGGGACTACGCGCACGGGACCGGGCATGGGGTGGGGGCCTTTCTCAACGTGCACGAGGGGCCGCAATCCATCAGCCATCGCTCGACCGAAGCCGCGCTCGAGCCCGGCAATATCCAGTCGAACGAGCCCGGCTACTACGAGCCGGGGGAGTTCGGCATCCGCATCGAGAACCTGGTGGAGGTCGTCAAGGACGAGACCACCGCGCCCCGCGACTTCCTGTGCTTCGCCACCCTGACCTTGTGTCCGATCGAGAAGCGTCTCGTCGATCCCGGGCTGCTGACCGCCGGCGAGCGCGGGTGGCTCGATGCGTATCACGGGCGGGTTCTGGAGACCCTCGGCCCCGACCTGGATCGGGATGATCGGGGGTGGCTGGAGGGGGCGTGCGCACCCCTCGAGGTCTCATGAGGTCTCATGAGTCTCATGAAGAATAGCGGCGGGCGGCCGGCGCGGGACCGGTCGGGATGGAACGCGCCGCTCCGGGCCGCGGCCGGGAACGCGGGCAGGTGATGGTTCGCACGCGAGAAGCGGGCCGGGGCGCCCGGCCGCCCGCGCCTCCTCCCGCGGAGGCTGCGGAGGCCGGTCTCGCGGGAGCCCGCATGGGGGCCGCCCGGCGGGGTCTCGCCGCTCCCGTCTCCGCCCGGCTCGCGGCCGTTCAATCCCCGATCATCCCGATCGTGATGGACCTCTACCGGCGCCACCCCGGCACCATCTCCCTCGGGCAGGGGGTAGTGGGATACGGCCCGCCACCCGGAGTCGCGGACCGGGTCGCCCGGTTCTGCGAGACCCCCGCCAACCATCTCTACCAGCCGGACGAGGGGATCCCCGAGCTCCGGGCCGCCATCGGGCGGAAGCTCGCCCGGGAGAACGGGATCGATCCGAGCGGGCGAGAGATCATGGTCACCGCGGGTGCGAACATGGGCTTTCTGAACGCCCTCATCGCGATTACCGATCCGGGCGACGAGGTGGTCCTCCCGCGGCCCTACTTCTTCAATCACGAGATGGCGATCCGGATGGCCGGGGCGGTGCCCCGGATCGTGTCCTGCCGCCCGGACCATCAGCTCGACGTCGGGGTGATCGCGGCGGCGGTCGGCCCCCGCACCCGTGCGATCGCCACCACCTCGCCCAACAACCCGAGCGGCGCGACCTACGGAGAGGAGGACCTGCGGGCGGTGAACGCCCTCTGCGCGGAGCGCGGTCTCTACCACCTGCACGACGAGGCGTACGAGTACTTCGTGCACGACGGGGCGAGGCACTGCTCGCCAGGCGCGATCCCGGGGAGCGCGCCGCACACCATCGAGTTCTGGTCGCTCAGCAAGGCCTACGGATTCGCGAGCTGGCGCGTCGGCTACATGGCGTTCCCCGCCGGCCTCATGGAGACCTTGCTCAAGGTCCAGGACACGAACGTCATCTGCGCCCCCGCCATCTCCCAGCACGCGGCCCTCGCCTGCCTCGACGCCGGCCGCGGGTACTGTCGCCCGCTCATCGAGGGGTTCGCCCCGAACCGGGAGTTGCTGCTCGACGCCCTCGCCGGTCTCGGCGGCCGGGTGGAGGCACCCCCTGCGAACGGCGCGTTCTACGTGTTCATCCGGGTAGGCGGGGGGCGGGCCCTCGACGACATGGCGATCGTGCGCGAGCTCATCGTGGAGCACGGGGTCGCGGTGGTCCCGGGGTCTGCGTTCGGGGTCGAGGAGGGGTGCAGCCTGCGGCTCTCCTATGCGGCGGTGGACCGCGACACGATGGCGGTGGGCGCGAGGCGGCTCGTCGAAGGGCTCAGGGCCATCACCGACAGGAGGACGGGAAATTGACCGTGGAGATCCCCTTCCGGCGAGAGCTCGAGTTCGAGTACGGCCGGGTCGACCTCGTTTCCCCGCCGGGAGCGGTCCCCGTGCGGCGGGTGGTCGCCCGCAACCCGAGCGCCTTCACCCTGTACGGCACCGGCACCTACATCGTCGGCCGGGGCCGGGTCGCGGTCATCGACCCGGGGCCGGCGCTGCCCGAGCACGTCGAGGCTCTTGCCGCCGCGGTCGCCGGCGAGGAGGTGAGCCACATCCTCGTCACCCACACCCACAACGACCACTCGCCCGCCACCCGGCCGTTCAAGGCAAAGGTCGGGGCGGGTGCGGTCCATGGCTACGGCCCGCACGGCTCGGGACGGGGCGGGGGGCAGGTGGAGGAGGGGGGTGACCTCGAGTTCGCCCCCGAGGTCGAGGTGCGGGACGGCGATCGCATCGAGGGGGATGGGTGGTCGTTCGAGTGCGTGCACACCCCTGGGCACACCTCGAACCACGTCTGCTTCGCGCTCCGCGAGGACCGCGTGCTCTTCTCCGGCGACCACGTGATGGGGTGGTCGACCAGCGTCATCTCCCCGCCGGACGGCGACATGGGCGACTACCTGCGGAGTCTCTCCCGCCTCCTCGATCGCGACGACGTCCGCTACTGGCCGACGCACGGGCCGTGCATCGACGATCCGAAGCCCTACGTACGCGCGTTCATCGCCCATCGCCGCGAGCGCGAGGAGCAGATCCTCGCCTGCCTCCGAGACGGGGTGGGGCGAATTCCGGACATGGTGCCCGGCATGTACGTCGGGCTCGCCCCCGGCCTCGTTCCCGCCGCGGGCCGTTCGGTGTTTGCGGCCATGCTCCGTCTCGTGGAGAGCGGGCAGGTGGTCACCGACGGCGAGCCGGCGGCGGGGTCGCTCTACCGGCTCGCGGGTGACCGGTCGGGCGGCCGGTCGGGTTGAACCCGCGGGGTCTTCACATCACGCATCGAGACACCAACCGAGAAACGAACCCGACGAGGACAGCGCCGTTTCACGCTGGCCGAACCGCAGGTCGGACCAGGCGGCGGGTCGGATCGGCGGAGCGCAATCCGGCAATTCCGGCCCGGAAGAGTGCGTGTCGAGGGTCCTGTCGGATTACGCTACGCCAAGCAGGCGAGGATGCACAGCAAGACGTGGGCGCGCACGCGCTCGGAGCGGTAGTGGTAGACAGGGCGGACCTTGGGGTCGAAGGTTTTGATGGTGCGGAAGGTGCGCTCGACCCCGTACAGGGCCTCCTCCGACTCCAACCTGCCGCCTTCGACGCGCAGGCGACCGGAGGATTGCGGTCCGTTCCGATGCGGCAGCTTGAAACAGTCCCCCCAACGAGGATAAAACATCATGAAATTCAAATACATTGTGGCCGCCGCGGCGCTCGCCACCCTGCCGTCGTCGGCGTGGGCGGAGTGCAAGGTGGATGGCTCCGGCGAAGTCAACGTGCTCTCGAACTTCTTCGAAACGCTCGAGCTGCTCGCCGACACCATGAAGGAATGCGAACGCGACGGCCTCGTCGTCGACGCCAAACTGACCACCGAGCACCGATCGGAGACCGAGCAGGCGTTCGCGGCGGCGACCTCCCCCTACGACACCGCGGCGGTCGCCAACAGCTCGATCACCCTCCTGCAGGCGCGGGGCCAGCTCCGCCCGCTGAACGACCTCGTCGACAAGTACCGCGACACCTACGACATCGAGGACCAGATGCTGATCCGTTTCGGCGGCGACGTCATGGCCATCGCGTTCATGGTGAACGCGCAGCATTTCTACTACCGCAGGGACCTCTTCGAGCAGCACGGGATCGCGGTTCCGAAGACCTACGCCGAGCTCCTCGCGGCGGCCAGGGCGCTCAAGGAGGCCGGGATCGAGCATCCCTACGGGGCCGCCTTCGGCAATAGCTGGGAGCTCGCGAACGAGTACGTGAACCTCCTGCTCGCCAACGGGGGGCGGCTCTTCGATCCCGCGACCTCGGAGCCCGCATTCGAGTCGCCGGAGGCGGTCGAGGCGCTCGAGCTCATGGGCGAGCTGTTCAAGTACATGTCGCCCAACGCGATGTCGATGGACTTCGGCGGGGTGAAACGCCAGCTTCAGCAGGGCGACGTGGCCATGGCGATCCAATGGGGCGATCAGGCGCCGACGATGGACAACGCCGACGAGAGCACCGTGATCGGCAAGATCGGCTACGCCCCCGCGCCGGCCACCCGGGAGGGCGGGCCCCCCGCCGCCACCTTCTGGTGGGACGGCTACGTGATTCCGAAGAATCTGGACGGCGATCCGGACGTGACCTTCCAGGTCGTCATGCATGCGCTCCGGGCCGAGACCGTGGAGAAGAACAACGACACCACGCTCTGGATCCGCTCGAACTACCAGCCGACGAAGTACACCGCCGCGATCACCGAGACCGTGCTCGCCGGCGCGCCTCCGTATCCGATGAACCCGCAGTCCTCCCTCGCGCACAGCTCGCTCGGGGAGAACATCTCGGACTTCATCACCGGCAAGGAGTCGGCCGCGCAGTCCCTCGCCGACGCGGCCAAGGCGTACCGTGCCGCGGCGAGGCAACAGGGCCTCATCGAGAACTGAGCCCCCGCCCCCGCCCCCGGTGCGCCGGCGCGCCGGGGGCGGGCCCGCTCCGCCGCCGTCCTTCCGGGGCATCGACGTGAAGCGAAAGTCCTTCCTGCTCTTCGTCGCCCCGTCCGTGGTCTCGATGCTGCTCCTCATCGCGATGCCCCTCGCGGGTGTCGTGTATCTCGCCCTGCACCAGTCGTACGTGAAGACGGAGCTCGTCGAGCTCACCACCGAGGTCCCGTTGTTCGGCGGGCTCAAGCGCCAGGTCACCCGGGTGGTGCCGCAGCCGGTTCTCGACGAGAACGGACGGGCGGTCAAGGTGTGGAAGTTCGTCGGCAGCGACAACCTCGTCCAGGCAGCGGAGATCGAGGGGCTCGGCGATATCCTGTCCGGCGCGCGGGAGGTCGCGTCACTCCGGGGCTTCATCGCGGAGCTCCACCGCGAAATCACCAACGTCGATTTCTGGTCGGCCCTCGAGTTCACCCTGCTCTACACCTTCGGCACCACCCCCTTCGTGCTGCTCATCGGCCTTGCCCTCGCCCTTGGCGTCAATCGGGCGTCCGAGCGTTTCCGCGGGACGATGGTCTTCGTCTCCATCCTGCCGATGATCGTGACGCCGGTGGTCTCGTCCCTCGCCATCTACTGGCTGTTCCTGGACGGTGCGGTGATCGCCTCGCTCATCGAAGCCCTCGGCTTCGGGCGGTTCTACTTCCTCGCCGACCAGTTCACCATCCGCACCGTAATCATCGCCTACGGCATCTGGTGGGCCGCGCCGTTCGCCTTCATCATCCTCTACGCGGGCCTGCAGACAGTGCCGCGGGACCCGCTGGAAGCCGCGATGATCGACGGCGCGAGCGCGTGGCAGCGGTTGCGCTACGTCATCATTCCCCATCTCGTGCCCTTGCTCGCCGTCATCACGGTGATCCACGTGATGGACGCCTACCGGGTCTTCGAACCGATCCTCGTATTCGGCGCGAGCGTGTTCGCCAACTCGGTGCAGTACCTGACCTACTACACGCTTTCCTACGAGGACAACGCCAACAAGGCGGCGGCCTACGCGATCCTGACCGTGGTCGGGGTCGTCCTCCTGCTGATCCCGGTGCTGGTTCACACGTACCGCGATCAGCGCGGGAGGCGCTAGGCCGATGAGATCGCGACTCCCGCCTTTCGCTCGGGCCACCTCGGCGGTGGGGATGGCCGTCTGGTTCGCGGTCGCGACGTTTCCGTTCCTGTGGATGTTCCTCATCTCCTTCCGCAAGCCGGTGGACGCCTTCGCCACCCCGCCCAAGCTGTTCGCCCCTTTCACGTTCGCGAACTTCCATCACGTCTGGGTGGAGGATGCGTTCTGGCACTTCGCGATCAACACGACGATCGTCACCGGGGCCACGATGGCCGTCTCGCTTGCCATCGGCTGCCTCGCGGGCTACGCCCTCGCGCGTTACGAGGGGTCGCTCGGGTTCTGGCTTCTCATCGCCGCCCTCGTCTTTCGCGCAATGCCGCACGTCGTCCTGCTGACGGCATACCGCCCGGCCTTCTTCGGTCTCGGGATCTGGAGCCGCTACGAGACCCTCATCATCGTTCTGGTGGCGATCAACCAGCCCTTCACGATCTGGATGCTGCGCGCGTTCTTCATGAGCATCCCGCGGGACATGGACGAGGCCGCGATGGTCGACGGGTGCTCGCGCTGGGGTGCGTTCCGCCGGGTCGTCATCCCCGTCATGTGGCCCGGGATCGTGACCGCGGGACTCTTCTCGTTTCTCCTTGCCTACAACGACTTCATCATTTCGAGCCAGTTGATGAACGGGGACATGGCCACCATGACGGCGGCGCTCGGGAACTACATGGGTCAGAAGCAGAGCGTCACGCGGCTGATGCACGGCATCGCGGGAGCGGTATCGGTCACCATTCCGATCATCGTCCTGGTGTACGCGTTCCAGCGGCACATCGTCTCGGGGTTGACGGCCGGCGCCGTCAAGGGATGACCCGCGGCCGCGAACCGGCCGTGTACCCAGGGGTGGCGCGGGATCCGCGCGGGGAGAGGTGAAAATGAGCGCGAGCGACAACCTGAAGCTCGTCCGGGACATGTATGCCGCGCTGAACGCGCAGGATCTCGACGCGCATGACGCCTACTGGCACGAGGACATGATCTGGCACGGGCCGCCCGGCTTCGGCGACGTGCATGGCCTCGCCGCGTTCAAGCGGGAGGTCATGGTGCCATTCTACACGGCGTTTCCGGACTACTTCGCGAAGAACGACATCGAGTGCGCGGACGACACCTGGGTCGCTGCCACCGGCTATCTGACCGGGACCCACCGGGGTCCGTACCTCGGCTACCCGGCGACGGGAAGAAGGATGCGAATGCGCTTCTCGGACTTCTGGCTCGTGAGGGACGGAAAGCTCGCCGAGAATTGGGTCATGGTCGACCACATCGACGTGTTCCGCCAGCTCGGGCTCGACCTCATGGCCCGGATTCCGCGGAGTTGATCGGGCCGCGATGCGAAACCGGGGCGAACCCCGAACCGCCGCCCGGCGGTGGCGACCCGCGGGCGCGTCGTCGGGCTCCCCGCTTCCGGGGCGAAGGGCGGAGAGGCGGCGGCCGACCGCCTCCCCGGATCACGCGACCGAGGACGTACCGCTCAGCCGCTCCTGCCGGTCGAGGAGGTCGATGCCGAGTTGCAGCAGGAAGTGCAGGTTGTCGATGAAGACCCAGTTCTCGGCCAGCTTGTCGCCCTCGCGGCGGTAGAGATCGACGATCCGCATCTCGGCCTCGCGCTCGCCTGCCGAGGTGAGGCCCATGTACCCGCCCTTCGACTTCATTCGCATGGTGGGATAGCCGAAGAAGCCGCCGTAGTTGCCTTCGGCGAACTCGAGTACGTGACCGTGGTGGGTCAGGAACTCCAGACCGTCTTCGAACGGGCGGCAATGCTGCTCGATATAGCGGCCGTGGGTGTACGCGGCGCCGATCCCGGCCGGGCCCCACCACAACATGTCGTCGTGCCAGTCGAGCTCGAGATCCTCCTGCAAGGTCCGCACCCCGGTCGCGAGCAGGCGGTCGATCATTCGCCGGATGAGGGCCATCGTGGTGCGCCCTTCCTCTTCGGGACGGGCTTCGAAGAGCAGTCCGTCCTGCGTCCGAGGCCCCGGCGTCACGACGGTGGCGCCGGTGCTCTCGGGATACACCCGGAGCCCGGCCTGGTGCATGACGCTCATGACATCGACGAACAGGGCCGTCTCCGCGATCCGTCCCCCCTCGATCCGGTGGAACTCGGCATAGCGCAGGAAATTCATCTTGCGGGTCGGCCGGATGCCGAGCCACGGCGAATCGAACAGGCCGAGGAGGTGCCCCATGCTGCACACCCACTCCGTCCGGTAGCCGTCCATGAAGTTGCGCCCGGCGAAGAAGATGTTCTGGCGCCGCTGGAGCGGCATGAACGCGCGTTTGCAGGGCTCCCAGAAGGCCCGTGCGACCGCCTCGGGGCCGGTCTGTTCGTTGAACGGATGCATTCCCCGCCAGAGCCAGTCCTCGGTCGTGTACCGCGCAAGCACCTGCGCCGTCGCGTCGGGCGGTGCAGGGTCGAGCGCACGATGGAGATCGAGGACGAGGGCTTTCGAGGCCTGGAAATCCGACATGCGCTTATCCGTATCGAAGGAGGAACCCCGGCGCGGCAGGGAGGCGCCGCACTAGCCGAGAAGCTGCATCAGGATCCCGAACTCGTTGAACACGGTCCATTCCTTCCGGACCCGGTCGTTCTCGATGAGCCACTGGGTAATGCCCCACAGGTGGCATTCGCGGCCGGTCGGGTCGCCGTAGGGCCCGTGGCCGCGATGCGCGCCGACCCCTCCCCAGCGGATGGACACCAGGTAGCCGTCCTGGGCATTGCCCATCCAGTAGAGGTCTTCGATGCCGACCGCGATGTTGGGGAACATCGCGACCATCGACAGGACGTGTGAACGAAGCTGGCCTACGCCGCGATACACGCGCCCTGTCGAGCCCTCGAATACGACCGAAGGGTCGTACAAGCGATCCATGGCGCTGAAGTCGCGCCGATTCCAGACCGAGTCGAAGGCAGCGTGCACGAACTCCCGGATGTCGTCGGCGCGATCCGGAACGGGATGGCGGGCCGGCTTTCTCTGGCCCGGCGTGCGCCGCGGCTCCGCCGCCTCGAAGTTCGGCGCGAAGGGGCCGGTCTCGCGCTCGGTCGCGATGCGCCGCGCCGTCTCCGGAACGTCCAGGCCGATCTGCACCAGCAGGCCGGCCAGGTCGTAGGCGACGTGTTCGTCGTAGATCTCGTTGTCGCGCGATACGCAGTTGGCGACGCAGAGCAGGCGAACCGGCCGGCCGGTCGGCGGCCCGAAACGGCTGTAGCCGGTGTTGGTGCCGAGGATCATGGTGCGGTGCGAAGTATGAAAGCTCACGTCCTCGTCGCCCGCCCAGATCACCTCGTCGGCAACCAGCCGGATGTCGGGCATCGCGTTGTTGGTATGCACCGTGTCGGCCACGATCTTGTCGCGGCCGTACTGCAGGCCCACGTCGTCCCAGACCCGGCAGTCGTGGCTGTAGGTGTCGTAGATGTAGCCGATGTCCTTCTCTTCCCAGATCCGGTGGGTAATGCGGACGATGTAGTCGACGATGTTCCGGTAGCGGGGTTCGAACCCGCGCATCGGCTGTGTCGCCACGTGCTTCGGGGCGTGGTCCAGGAACCCGTCGGTTCCCCCCCGGCGATACGCTTCGAGCGATATCCGGAAGTCTCCGGGCATGTGCTCGTCGCGCAGCGGCTCGAACCGGAGGTGGGTCCGGCCGCCCTTCCCGGCCGGGTTCGACTCCTCGAGCGAACCGTCGCCGGGCGTGGCCTCGGGTGGACTGCTGTCGGGTATGCGCACGGGCGTTCCCTGCTTCCTGCCGGCTCCGATCCGCGATCATTTCCCGTGCGGGTCCGGAGCGCAAGCGGCTGCGGCCCGGCCCGGCCCGGCCGGGACGATGATCAGGCCGGGGCGGCGGGCGCGGCCTCCCGCTCCCGGACGAAGGCGAGGAGCACCGCCCCGATGACGAGCACCACGATGACGGAGAGGATCCCCAGCCGGGAACTGCCGGTGAGGAGGCCGGTGATCGCCACGAGGGACGGCCCCACGATCGCCGCGAACCGGCCCATCATGTTGAAGAACCCGAAGAACTCGCCGCTCTGGGCGGCGGGCACGAAGCGCGCGTAGAGCGAGCGCGAGATCGCCTGTACCCCGCCCTGGACGAGGCCGATGACCACCGCGAGGACGTAGAACTCGATGACCGAGGTCATGAAGTACGCGTAGACGGTGACCGCGATGTACACCGCCACCCCGAAGTACAGGGTGGGCTTCGGGCCGATCCGTTGCGCGGCGAGCCCGTACACGAGGGCGGCCGGAAAGCCGACGAACTGCACGATGAGGAGGGCGACGATGAGGCTCTCGGCCGGAAAGCCGAGAGAGAGTCCGTAGTCGACGGCCATCCGGATGATGGTGTGGACCCCGTCGATGTAGAAGAAGTAGGCGATGAGGAAGAGCCCCGCCATCCGATGGGCGCGGTGCTCGCGGAGGGTCTTCGCGAGCGAGCGGAGCCCGGCTGCGATCGCCGAGGCGGCGTCCCCGGTCCGGGGGGGCTCCGGCACGTGCCGGAAGAGGGGGATGGAGAAGACGAGCCACCACACCGCGACGGTGAGGAAGGAGAGGCGCACCGCCTCGGCCGCGCCGGCCAGACCGAACGTCGAGGGCGAGAGGGTCATCGCCACGTTGGCCGCGAACAGGATCCCCCCGCCGATGTAGCCGAGGGCGAAGCCGAAGGAGGAGACCTCGTCGTAGCGGTCCGAGGCGCTCACCGACACGATGAGGGCGTCGTAGAAGACGATCCCGCCGGAGAATCCGACGACCGCGAGGACGTAGACGAGGGCGGCCATCGCCCAGTCACCCTGCGCGACGAACCACAGTCCCGCCGACATCACGATGCCGAGGGCGGTGAAGGCGCCGAGGTACTTCTTGCGCGCCCCGCCGGCATCCGCGATGGACCCGAGGATCGGGGCCGCGATCAGGATGCAGACGCTCGCGATCGAGTTCGCGAACCCGAGCTGGGCGGTGCTCGTGACCGCGTCCGTCCCCGAGCTCCAGTATTGCTTGAAGAAGACCGGGAAGAACCCGGCGATGACGGTGGTGGCGAACACCGAGTTCGCCCAGTCGTAGAGCGCCCATGAAAAGACGCGCCGATCACGAAACATCTCGCGGATCGTGCCCATGGATCCTGCCCGCCGTCACCCTGCCCGGCGAGTGTAACGGATGGGAATTCCATCGAATAGGGCCTGTACCGGCTCATCCGGGGTCATACCGAAGTCGGCGATATTCCACCGCAAATTCATGCGCAGCGCGTCCTTTCCATCGCCCGGCCCGCCCGCATGGCGCGATTTCATCGCTTCCCGATTCGGTGGGGCCGAATCTCGATGAGGAACGGGCACCGCCGGTCGGCCATGGTGCTTCCGAATCAGCCGCATCCCATCAGCAGTATCGGCGGAAGCGGTCGACCACCACGTCCAGCACCTCCGCGGGATCCCGCTTCCACCAGTGCTCCGCGGAAAACACCTCGACCTCGCACAGGCCCGCATAGCCGGCGTCCTCGACCAGCGCCCGTATTCCCTTCAGATCGGCGACGCCGTCGCCCATCATGCCGCGGTCGAGCAGCATGTGGCGGGTGTGTTCGAGCCAGTCGCAGAGGTGGTAGCCGTAGATCCGGCCCGAAGCGGACCGCAGGCTCGCGGCCAGCGCGGTATCCCACCACACGTGGTAGACATCCACGGCAACGCCGACATTGTCCGCGTCCACCATGGCGCAGACGGTCAGGGCGTCGCGCACGGTCATGATGCAGGTGCGGTTGCCGCCGAACATCGGATTGAGCGGTTCGAGCGCGAGGCGCACGTCCCGCTCCGCCGCGTAAGGCGCGTGGTGGGCAACGCGCTCCGCGAGGCGCTTCCGGCTTTCCGCCAGCCCTTTCGTGCCCGGCTCGGTTCCTCCGGTGACGATGGTCAGCACGCGGGTGTCCAGCGCCGCCGCCATGTCGATGCTGGCCCGTACCGCGTCGTCCGACCCCGCCTCGGAACCGGTCAGGTAGGGGGTGCGGCACAGGCCCGTGACCTCCATGCCCGCCGCCCGCACGCGCTCGCCGATCTCGACCGCCCGTCCGCCGATCTCGCGGGACCAGAAAACGATGCCGCCGTAGCCCAGCTCGGCGCAGGAGTCGATCACCCGTTCCGGCGACCAGCCCGCGCCGTGCCCGTCGAGATTGTGGCCGAGGGTTGCGGTGTTGAGCGCCAGGGCCGAGTGGTCGGCGGAGAAGTCACGCATCAGTCGACGCCGTACAGCGCCAGCAGCCGCCTCATGCGGGTGACCGCCAGCTCCGGATCCCGCAGCAGGCCGCAGCCGTCGGCGAGGCGGAAGATTCCGGTGAAGTAGGGCAGGGGACGCATCGCCTGCGCGCCGCCGAGCATCACGAAGTGGTCCTGGAAGCCGTTCAGCCAGGCCAGAAACACCACGCCGGTCTTGTAGTGGAGGGTGGGCGGGCTGAAAATCAGCCGGGCCAGCGGCACCGTCGGATCGAGGGTGTTCCTGAATCCCCGGACGTCGCCCTTTCCCAGAAGGTCGACCGCGTGCGCCGCGGCCGCGGCGAGCGGGTCGAAGATACCCAGCAGCGCGTGGGAGTACCCCTGTTCGTCGCCCTCGATCAACTCGGGGTAGTTGAAGTCGTCGCCGGTGTACATCTTCACGGCGTCCGGCAGGCGGCGGCGAAGGACGATCTCCCTGCCGCGGTCGAGAAGGGAGATCTTGATGCCGTCGATCTTCGCTGCGTTGTCCCCGATGATCGACAGGACGGTCTCCATTGCCTCCTCGAAGCGGTCGCTGCCCCAGTAGCCGGCCAGTTGCGGGTCGAACATCGCGCCCAGCCAGTGCAGGATTACCGGATGCTCGCATTCGGCCAGTACGTCGCCGTAGACGCGGCGGTAGTCGTCGGCGGATTTCGCAACGCGGGCGAGGGCGCGGCTGGCCATGAGGATCACGCGGGCGTCCAGGCGCTGGATCGCCTCGAGCTGTTCCAGGTAGGCGCGTCGGACGTCGTCGGGGGAGCGGGTGTCGGCGGGAGCCAGATGGTCGGTTCCGCAGCCGTTGGCGACCAGGGCGTCGGGCAGGTCCTCGCGGGTGCGGCGGATGAGCTCGAGCGCGCCCGGCCAGTCGAGGCCCATGCCCCGCTGGGCGGTGTCCATGGCCTCGGCGATGCCGACGCCGAGACCGGCCAGATGGCGGCGGAAGGCCAGGGTCGCCTCCCAGTCCGGCGCCGCCGGGCCGGAGGGATCGTGGTCGCCGAACGGACTCGCCACGACGTGCGCCGCGGCGTACACCGTGCGCGCGGAGTCCCTCGGCAGGCTCGCCACGGGCAGGGGCGCGCCGACCAGGGTGTAGTCGGACCGGGATCCGGTGGCGTCGGGCAGGGCAATCTTCACGGTAGTTCCCCCTCCGGTGCTTCGCTGCGGGAGGCGCCGTCGACGGCGACCGCGCATCCCTCGTGGGCCGGCGCCACGGCGGCGGCCAGGCCGATGCCGCGGCCGGAACCGGTGACCGGCGCCACGCCCCGGCTCACGGCGCGGCTCCCTTCGACAGCAGTTCGCGGGCGATGATCATGCGCTGGATCCGGTTGGCGCCCTCGCAGATCCGGGTAGATCCGGCAGATCCTGGCGTCGCGGCAGAGCCGCTCCGCCTCGAAGCCCCGAATGTAGCCCGATCCGCCGAAGACCTGCACCGCGTCGGCGGTTCGCTGCGCCTCGCCCGCCCCTCGGGTGAGGAAGTCGACGGCCATGGCGAGGATTGCCCCTCCCCGCACGGCGGGCAGGCGACGCTCTCCGCGATTGCCTCTATACTCGAACGAAGCGTTCGCCTCCGTGGCGCTGCCGCCGAGGCGGGCGCGGATCTGGCCCACCATCAAAGGAGCCGTCCTCATGAGACGACTGGCAAATTCAGCGCTTGCGACCCTGGTCTCCGCCGCTCTGGTCGTTGCCCCCGCGGTAGCGGCCGACCTGCCGGATCTTCATGTGAAGGTGATCGGCAACTACAGCACGGTCCAGCATGTGGCGAAGGTCGAGCAGGAATTCTGGAACGAGATCGTGCCGGCGATGTCCGACAACAAGGTCTCGGCCAACTACAACCATCAGGACGTCATGGGGATCAAGGATTTCCAGGTCCTCCGGCTCACCAAGCTGGGGGTCACGGACTTCGGGGTCAGCGACATCAGCAAGATGGCCGGCGACGACCCCACCTTCGAGGGCTGCGACCTTGCCGGCCTCGCCCTCGACATCGGCATGGCCCGCAAGGTCTGCAATGCCTGGAAGCCCGCGATGAACCGGGTGATGGAGGAGAAGTTCAACGCCAAGCTGCTCGCCCTCGGGACCAATCCGCCCCAGGTGTTCTGGTGCCGGGACGACGTGGCCGGGATCGACGACCTCAAGGGCCGGAAGATCCGGGTGTTCAACAAGACGATGGCGGACTTCATCCAGGCCATCGGGGGCACCACCATCAGCATGGCTTTCGGCGAGGTCGTGCCGGCGTTGCAGCGCGGTGTGGTGGACTGCGCGGTGACCGGCACCACGAGCGGCAACTCCGCCGGCTGGCCGGAGGTCACCACCCACATCTACCCGATGTATCTCGGCTGGAGCATCAACTTCCAGGCCGTCAACCTCGAGCGATGGAACTCGTTCACGCCGGAAACGCAGGCGTTCTTCCTGGAGGCGTTCGCGGTGCTCGAGGACAACATGTGGGCGACCGCCGGCCAGTCCACCGAGGAGGCGGACAACTGCAATACCGGCCGCGATCCCTGCACCATGGGCAGGAAGGCGAACATGACGATCGTCGAGGTGAGCGATGCCGACCGCGAGGTGCACAAAGGGCTGATGGAGAACGTCGTGCTCGTGGAGTGGGGCAAGCGCTGCGGGCGCGAGTGCGCGGCGGAGTGGAACGACACGATCGGCGAGGTCGTCGGTCTCCGGATTCCCCTCGATAAGCTCTAGCCGATGCCGAGCGGGGCATCGGCCGGGCCGTCCACGGTCCGACCGGTGCCCCCTCGAAGTCAACGGGCTGAAATGGACCGCCTCCTCGCCTTCTCGCACCGCGTCGCCCGGGCCGGCACCTGGTTCGGCTGCGGCCTCCTCATCGTCGCTTCGATCCTCATCGGGGTCGACGTCGTCATCCGCAAGCTCTTCAGCCTCTCCATCGGGGGGGCGGACGAGCTCTCCGGGTATGCGCTCGCCATCGGCAGCGCGTGGGCCTTCGCCTACGCGCTCCTAGAGCGCGCCCACGTGCGCATCGACTCGCTCTACGTGGCCATGCCGCGTCGGGTGCGGACGGTCCTCGATGTATTCGGGCTGGCCCTGTTCGTGGCCTTCATGGCCCTTGTCGCCTGGCGCGGGTTCGGCGTGTTCAGCGAGTCGGTCAAGCTCGACGCGCACTCGATGTCGCCCATCGCGACCCCCCTCGTCTATCCGCAAGCGCTCTGGGTGGCGGGGCTCATCGTCTTCGTCCTGATCGGGTGCCTGCTTCTCGCGCGGGTCCTCGTCGCTTTCGTCACCGGCGACGCGGTCACCGTGCACCGTCTCGCCGGATCACGCTCCGTGACCGAGGAGATCGAGCAGGAGACGCAGCATCTCGGCGAGCGCCGCGATCCGGAGCGCGGCGGATGATCGGCACGACCATCGTCATCCTCCTCGGGTTGCTCGCCCTCAGCGTGCCGGTGGCGTCGGTGCTCGGCGTCGTCGGGCTCTCCCTCGACCACCTCTTCTCGTTCCTCCCCCTGCGGCTCGCGCTCGGCGAGCTGTCGTGGGCGGTCTCTACCGACGTCATCCTGGTCGCGGTGCCGCTGTACATCCTGCTCGGCGAGTTCCTGCTGCGTTCCGGGATCGCGCAACGGATGTACGGGGCCATGACCCACTGGCTCTCGTGGCTTCCGGGCGGGCTCATGCACTCGAACATCGGGACGTGCACGATGTTCTCGGCGGTGTCCGGGTCCTCGGTCGCGACCGCCGCGACCATCGGCACGATCGCGGTCGGGGAGATCCGGCGCTACGGCTACAACGAACGCTTCTTCCTCGGCACGGTGGCCGCGGGGGGCACCCTGGGCATCCTGATCCCGCCCTCCATCAACATGATCGTCTACGGGGTCCTCACCGAGACCTCGATCCCGCAGCTCTACCTCGCCGGCATGATTCCGGGCCTCGTGCTCGCCTCGCTGTTTGCGATCACGGTCATCATCGGCTGCGTGGCGCGGCCGGAATGGGGCGGGCGCCGGCCGGAGACGGATTGGTCGAAGCGCTGGCGGAGCCTGCCCGACCTCATCCCGCCCCTCGTCATCTTCGTGGTGGTCATCGGCTCGATCTACGGCGGGATCGCGACCCCCACCGAGTCGGCCGCGCTCGGGGTAATCATCGCGATGCTGCTCACCGTTCGCCGGCTCTCATGGCCGATGCTGCGGGCGGTCGCCGAGGGCACCATGCGCAGCACCGCCATGATCATGGCGATCCTGGTCGGCGCCTATTTCCTCAACTTCGTGCTGAGCTCGATCGGGCTCGCGGGGCGGGTGAACGAGTTCGTCCTGGACGTGGGGCTCACCCCGATGGGCACCCTGCTCGTGGTGGTGCTGTTCTATCTCGTGCTCGGGATGTTCATGGAGACGCTCTCCATGATGATCGCGACGGTGCCCCTCATCACCCCGGTCATCATCGGTCTCGGGTTCGACCCGGTGTGGTTCGGGGTCCTCGTGATGCTCCTCATCGAGACCGCCCTCATCACCCCGCCGGTCGGCGTCAACCTGTATGTGGTGCACGGGGTGCGGGGCCGCGGCCAGCTCCACGACGTGATGATCGGGGCGGCTCCCTTCGTCATCGCGCTGCTGGTGATGATCGTGCTCCTCATCGCGTTCCCGCGGATCGCTCTCTTCGTCCCCGAGGCCCTGATGCGCTGACCGGCGCCGGTCCGATCAGCCGCACACCCCGGGAATCGCCCAGGCGATCGCGCGCGCGGCGACCACGAGGTCGTCGAGCCGGACCCGCTCGTCGGGGGTTGGCCACTCGCGGTAGATGCGGATGTCCCCCGGCCCGTATTGGAGGCTCGGGATCCCGGCCGCGGCGAGGATGTTCCCGTCGCCCACGTTGCCGAGCCGGCCGTAGCCCCCGATGTGCGGGGCTTCGCCGGAAGCGCGCTCGTGCCCTTGGGCGAGATGGACCACGAGGGGATGGTCCTTCGCCATCTCCATCGGGTCCTGACACCAGCTCGTCCCGGTTCCGGGGGCGGGCAGCTCGAGCTCGTACCGGAAAGCGGCGTGGTCGCGGGCGATGCCCTCGAGCAGCCGCTCGACGTCGGCGCGCACGCTCCGCACCGTCTGTCCCGGCACCGTCCGGACCTGGAACACGAGTTCGCAGTCCCGGGTGGAGAGGCCGGTGTGGTTCGGCTGGTAGTAGTGCTCCTTGTGGATGACGTCGACGTTGTGCATCGGGAACCCGGGGAGGTCCGCATGGGGGGTGAAGGTCATCCACGAGTCCTCGCCGGCCGGGGTGAGGCTCGGGCCGATGCGGCGGAGGATCTCGGCCTGCTGCTCGACCGGGTTCCAGAAGGCGGCCCGGGCTTCGGGGCTGAAGCGGAAGAAGAGGTCGGGCGAGGTGGTGCGGATGCGGGCCATGACGATGCCGACGCAGACGTTGGCGATGGTGTTGGCGGAGTGCTCGAGGTTGATGCAGAGATCGGCGGTGACGCCGTGCGCAAGCAGCGCCCTCGTTCCCGCGCCCCCGTACTTGTGGGCGACGACCGGGCAGACGAGCACGTCGCCGGCGAGCCGCGCGCCGGAGCGAACGACCGCGTCGACCGCGCTCACCATCGCCGCGATTCCGCCCTTGTCGTCGTGCGCCCCCATGCCCCAGATCCAGCCGTCCTCGAACTTCGCGCCGTAGGGGTCGACACTCCAGCCGCTCATCTCGACCCCGGGGTCCATGTGGCCGTTCAGCATGAGCGTCGGGCCGCCGCCGGTGCCGGCGAGCCGGCCGATGGGCTGCCGGCTGGTGACCGCGGGATCGCGGGGGCTCGTGACGTCCATCATCTCGACCTCGAGCCCGATGTCGGCCATGTACCCGGCGAGGTAGTCCGCGATCGCATGCTCCTCGAAGGACGAGCTCGGGATGCGGATGAGGGCGCGCTCGAGATCGAGCACCCGATCGGGGTCCACGAGCCCGAGCGCGCGGGCGCTCGGTGCCGGGGAAGGGTCACCGGTCATTGCGGTCATTGCGTTCAACTCCTATCGAGGGAGAAACGAGGCTCGTTCGGGATCCATGACCATGAATTGATGAACAGGGACTTGACGAACAGGCCCGCGGTACGGCGGGGAGTCGGCGATCAGGACTTTCCCACGCTGGCCGATCATTCGCACCGGGTTGGCAGGAGCGCCCACATTCGTGCCCTTGGGGGCGCGGGCCGCGTTGATACAGCCGATCGGCCCCATCGCGCGCGGTGAGCGCCATCCCGGCCCCTCGTTTCCATCTGGAGCCGTAGCGTGGGATGACCCTGTTCGGCGATCGTCCCGCCCCGCGGGCTCCCGGTGCCGGTGGCGGGCGGGGGCCTCCCGAGCGTGCTCCGGCGCCCGGCGCGGGCCGCTCACCAGGCATTGGCGAGCGCGTCGCCGCGGTAGTCCGCGAGCGGCTGGGGCGGGGCATGGAACTTGCGCACCTTCGAGTGCGAGAGTCCCATGGCCACGAACGCTTCCGCCATCTTGACCCCTGCGACGACCGGATCGATGACCGGGACGCCGGACGCTTCGGAGAGCGGCCGGTCGTAGTCGCACAGCCCGGCGCAGGCGAGGATCACCACCTCGGCGCCGTCTTCCGCGACGACCCGGTTCACCTGTGCGGTGAGCTGCCGCAACGTCTCCTCGCGCTCGATCACCGCCCGCTCGACGTTGACGTCGATCGCCCGCACCGAGGCGCACTTCGCCTCGAATCCGTAGAGCCTCACCAGGTCCTGCTGGTACGGAATGAACTGATCGAGCATCGTGAGGGTGGAGAACCGGTGCCCGAGCAGGCAGGCCATCGCCATGCTCGACTCCGAGATGGAACACACCGGGACGTCGAGGATCTCCTTGAGCGCGAAGATGCCGACGTTGCCGAAGCCGCAGAGCACCACCGCGTCCGGGCGGTCCTCCGCCACCCGCCGGCGCACCGCCTCGATGACGTGCGGCGCGCTCATGTAGTCGCCATAGGCGCAGTCGATGTTCCGGGTGCCGCCCGGCGACCGGAGGCCGACGATCCCGGTGCCGGGCCCCGCGGCCCGCCGGGCGGAGCGGACGATGACGTCCAGCACGATGTCGGACGTATTCGGGTTGACCGCGAGGATCTTCATGTGGGGCTCCCGGTTGCTGCGCCCGTCGCGGACCGGATTATCGCCAGGCAGGTCGGATTGGCCGAAGGCGTAATCCGACGTTGGCGGCGGTTCGGGAGGTGGGCATGGCGGACCGTCTCCGGCTTTGCGGTGAAAACAGACCCAGGAGGGCCGTCTTCGCGACGCCGGACCTTTTCATGCGACGGGGTGGCCGGCCCGTCCATGCGTGTTTTGCACGGATGTCCCGGCCGGGTGCGGCGGTGCGGACGAGAACGAAGCGGCGCCTGCACGCCGGAGCGATCAATCTCTCGAAGTCTCCGGGGAGAGATCCCGGTCCGACCGGCGCCCGGCGTCCGAGGGGTGCGTTCACTCACTGCCGCGGCCGCCCTCGTCCCGCAACGAATGGAGAGTGGCGACGAACGTCTCGAGGGCGTCGGCGAGGGTGCGCGAGGGATCGGCGGTCTCCCGGGTCTCCGCGGCAATCGGGGTGCGGGCGAGGAGCTCGAAGACCTCGGCTGCTCCCTGGTGGAAGTCGGCGGGAAGCCCGGCCGCCGCAAACGTCTCGCTGATCTCGTGCATCTCCCCGACCCAGCGCGCCGCGTCCAGCGGCAGGCGGGGCACGATCCGGTTCATCGCCGCGAACTCGGCGGGCCGGCTCTCCTCGAGCTCGGCGTGAAACGGGTTGGAGAGCCCGTAGGTTCGGGCCGCGATGAGGGCGGCGGCGTGCAGGGTGAAGGTGCCCTTGGTGGTTGCCGCGTAGACCATCTTCATGGCCGACGCCCGGCCGATGTCGTCGCCGAGCCGGCGCACGCTCAAGTTCGGGCCGTCGAGGGCTTCGAGGGCGGAGGTGTCCGGGCCGCTGCAATAGAAGCGGGTGGGGAGGGTCGACCTGCCGGGCGCCGTGCCGATGATCCCGGCGTCGATGAAGGTGGCCCCGGTGCCGGAGAAGTGGCCGGCTACGCGGCGTGCCGTCGCGGGCGCGATCGCGTTGCAGTCGGCGAAGGCGGGGCGGGCGCCGGTCCGCCGGAGGGCGGCCGCCGCCTCGCCCGCGAAGCCCTCGGCCGAGGCCGGCGGGAGGATCGAGAGGACGATGTCGGCCGCCTCCACGAGGGCGTCGAGCGACTCGGCGAGCCCGAACCCGGCCCCCTCGGCGAGCTTCCGGGACCGCTCGCTGCGTCCCGCGAGGCAGGTCGCCACCCGGAAGCCGCGCGCGATCAGCTCGCGCCCCACCCCGGAGCCCATGTCGCCCGGGCTCTGGATCGCGATGTTCCGGACCGTCATGTTGCGAACCCCTCCCGTTCGGTCTGCCGCTCCCCTGTGCCGCGCTACAGGAGGAAGACGCCCTTCCCGGTGGTCTGGGTGTCGAAGAGCCGGTACGCTCCTTCCGCCTCGTCGAGACTCGTATGACGCTGGGTGAAGAGGTGGTCGACGTCGATGCCGCGCTCGGCGACGAAGCGCGCGCAGTCGGCCTGCCCGAAGGCGCTGAACGTCCACGACGCGACGATGGTGAGCTGCTTGCGGATGAGCTCCTGGGAGACGTTGACGGTCATCGTGCCGCCTTCGCCCACGAGGCCGACCGTGCCCCAGGTCCGCGTCGAGCGGATCGCGCCGAGCCGGCCCGCCTCGCTGCCCGAGCAGTCGATCGCGATGTCCACGCCGCGCCCGCCGGTCAGCTCCTTGATGGCCGCCACCGGATCGTTGCTTCCGGGGTCGACGATCTCGTCCGCGCCGAGCCCCCTTGCAAGCTCGAGGCGCTCCGCGACCGTGTCGAGGGCGATGACCCGCGCGCCCATCGCGTGCCCGAACTGGGTGGCGCTCAAGCCCACCGGACCCTGGCCGAAGATCGCGATGGTATCCGAGCCGGTAAGGTTCACGCGCTTGAGGGCGCCGTAGGCGGTCCCCGTCCCGCAGGCGACCGCGGCGCCCGTCTCGAACGAGAGCTCGGGCGGCAGCGGAACCAGGGTCGAGGCGGGGACCTTCATGTAGTCCGCGTGCGCCCCGTCCCCGGTCGCGCCGTAGACGATGGACCCCTCCGGGCAGAGCTGCTGCCACCCGACCCGGCAGTGCTCGCAGGCGCCGCAGCCCTTGTAGTGGTGCACCATCACTCGCGCCCCGTCCGGCGCCTGCTCCCGCGTCACCCCCTCGCCGCGCGCGACGACGACCCCGCACGGCTCGTGCCCCGCGATGTTGGGTTCACCGTTCCCTCCGAGCCCGAGGGCTCGCGTCGCCTCCGCGCGGGAGGGACGGTAGAACTTGAGGTCGCTGCCGCACATCCCCGACGCCTTGACCTCGATGACCACCTCGCCCGGCCCGGGGGTCGGATCCGGAAACTCCCGGATCTCGAGCCTGCGCTCCCCCAAGAACACCACTCCGCGCATCGCCTTGCCTCCTCGCTGTCATTCCGGCCGCCGCCGTCCGCCCGAATGCCTGCGGCCGCGTCCCTTCGCACCGGATGCCCGGCGGCGGCAGGCTTCACTGCCTGGCGCCACGGTATCCAACCCGGCGCGCGCTCGCAATGGAGACCGGCCACGCCCGTCGGTCGAGCACCGCCCCCGCGCGCTTCGGCGCCTACGTTCTCAGGAACGGATCCATGAAATCGCGCATCCAGTCGCCGAGGATGTTGAACGACATGACCGTGATCAGAATCGCGAAACCCGGCATGGAGCTGATCCACCAGCCCGTGGAGAGATAGTTTCGGCCCGAGGCGATGTCCCAGCCCCAGGACAGGGTGGAACCGGACATTCCGAAGAAGCTGAGCGAGCTCTCGATGACGATCATCCAGCCGATCTGGGTGGTCGCGATGACGGTGATGGTCGCCCGGATGTTCGGAAGGATGTGCTTCCGGATGATCCACCCGTCGTTCGCTCCGGAAATCTTCGCCGCGAGGATGTATGGCTCTTCGCGCAACGCGAGGATCTTGCTCCTGGCCGTCCGGGCCTGCCAGACCCAGTTGGTCAGGCCGATGATGATGGCGAGGTTCAGCACCCCCGGCTGGAGGAGCGTCATCATCGCGATGGTCAGCAGGATGGACGGAATGGAGATGAGGGCGTCGACGCCCCGCATGATCACGTCATCCAGGCGTCCTCCGTAGTATCCGGCAATCAACCCGACCAGGACCCCGATCAGGGTCGACAGGCCGACCGCGACGAGGGCGATGAAGAGCGAGATGCGTGCGCCGTAGACGATGCGGGCGAGGATGTTGCGGCCGTGGTAGTCGGTGCCGAGCGGATACGCCCAGCTCCCTCCCTCGACGAGCACGGGCGGCTGATTGCGAACCCGGTAGTTCGGGGACTCGGGGTCGAGCAGTTCGAAGAGCGGGACGAAGAGCGCGGCCGCGATGATCACGACGACGAACACCAGGGAGACCTGCGCCATGGCGTTCTTGCGGAGCTCCCTCCACCACATCGGCCCCCGGTTCTTCGACGCCATACCCGCGTTCGACCTCAGGCCAGCGTGATCCGGGGATCGATCAACAGATAGAGCAGGTCGACGAGAAAATTGATGGCCACCCAGATGGCCGCATAGACGAGGATGCTGGCCTGGATCACGGGGAAGTCTCGAGAGAACACCGAGTCGATCAGAAGCTGTCCCATCCCCGGCCACACGAACACTGCTTCGGTGAGGATGGCTCCGCCCAGCAGTCCCCCGACCTGGACCCCCGCGATGGTGATGATGGGGATCATGCTGTTCGGCAGCACGTGGCGCACCATGACGCCCGTGTTGCTCTGCCCTTTGGACTTGGCGGTCAGCACGTACCCTCGCCCGAGATTCTCGAGCGTCTCGGTGCGGGTCATCCGGGCGATGAGCGCGGTGAAGAATATCCCGAGGGTCAGCACCGGCATGATGATGTGCCGGAACCACTTGGCAATCGGTTCCGTATCTCCCGTCACCAACGACAGGAGCGCCTGCGGTAGGTGCTCGGGAGCCTGGCCCATCGCCGGCAGCAATCCCCACTGCACGGAGAAGAGCATGATCATCATGATCCCGAACCAGAAGCTCGGCGTGGAAATACCGAACAGGGTCAGCGCCTTCGCGACGTAGTCGTACCAGGAGTTCCGTCGCACGGCGCTGACGACGCCGAGAAAGATGGAGATGGGAATCGCCAGCACCGCGGCCACGAGGGTCAGCTCGACGGTGGACGGCAGCCGTTCGAGGACCACCTGGAGGGCGTCGTACTTGTAGGCGAAGGAGTTGTCCATGTCGCCTCGCACCACCCCCCAGAGCAGATCCAGGTACTGGACGTGGAGCGGACGGTCCAGGCCGAGCGACGCCCGTACCTGCCTGACCGTCTTCTCGTCGGCCAGCTCCCCGGCGATGACCTGCGCCGGATCGC
Organism: Gammaproteobacteria bacterium; assembly: GCA_965214795.1. Taxonomy (GTDB): domain Bacteria; phylum Pseudomonadota; class Gammaproteobacteria; order HK1; family HK1; genus JAJDXW01. The sequence goes on from OZ243976.1 coordinate 2,312,898, forward strand.
CGGGGATGGCATGGAGGATGATGAAGACGAGGGTGGTCACCAGCCACAGAACGACGATGCCGCTCAGCACTCTTCTGGCGAGATAGAGCTTCATCGGCTCCGCCCGTCCTTCGGGGCGCGGCCGCGCCCCGTCTTCACCCCCCCGGGCCATTTCACGGTCATTTCACGCTCATTTCACGCTCATTTCACGCTACGGCTCCGGCCTCCGGCAGGTCGGATCAGCGGAGCGCAATCCGACCTGAGCGCCTCATTCCGATGCCGGGTTGCACCTCCGGCCCACCCGGCCCGCCGCGTGAAATGACCACGTCTTCCTCACCGGCCCCTTCGGCTCAGGCGAGCTTCTTGATGTAGTGAACCGGCATGCGCTCGTCGGTCCGCGCCTTGAAGTCGTGGTCGTTGCTCATCGCGTAGGTATTGGGCTGCACGTGCAGGTAGATGAGCGGGCACTCGTCGTGGAAGTAGGCCTCCAGCGCGTTGATCTCCTTCTTGCGCTCTTCGAGGTCCATGATGCTCATGCACTTCACGACCCACTCCTCCGCCTTGGGGTCCGCGTTGCGGCCGTAGGAACCCTTGCGATCGAACAGGTAAGGCAGGACATCCTGGGGATCGAACCCCCCGGCCCCCCACGACCCGGCGAACAGCGGGCCGAAATCCGGAACCCCGGTGCTCTGGGTGCGGCGGGCGCGGAACTCCGCGTTCTCGCGGATCTGCACCTTGAGGTCGATGCCGATCTCCTTCAGATCGAAGCCCACCGCCTCCACGATCTCCAGCAGATTGAGGGCGTAGCTCGGCACGAACTCGCACTCGATCCGGCCTGGGATTCCGTTGGCGTAGCCGGCCTCGCTCATGAGCTGGCGAGCCTTTTCCAGGTTCCGGTCGTAAGGCGGCAGATCAGGATTGTGGCCGACGAGCGACGAAACGAGCGGCTGGTTCATCGTCTGCCCGAGCCCCAGCATGAAGATCTCGTTGATCTTCTGGTTGTCGACCGCCCAGTTGCAGGCCTGGCGGATGCGTTTGTCTCCGAACGGTTCGATCTCCTGGTTGAATCCGACGAAGACCATGCGCGTTCCGGGTATGCCTTCGGCGCGCAGACCCGCGTTCTTGATCCGGTCGAAGTGGTCCAGTGGCACCTGGTAGATGATCTTGGTCTGCCCGGCGATGAGCGAGGCGGTGCGGGTCTCGGACTCCTTGATGCCGTAGTAGGTGAGCCGCTTGACCGGCGGCGTGGGCCCCCACCAGTCGGGATTGCGTTCCATCTCGACGCCGATGCCCTTGTTCCACTTGCGGAAGATGAACGGCCCGGAGCCCATGGGATTCGCGGTGAGATAGTCGTTGGGATGGTCGGTGTAGTGCTTCTCGTCGAGAATCGGGAGATTCGCCGCCTGCCCTGCGAAGGCCGGGAACGGCCGCTTGCAGACGAAGTCCACCGTGTAGTCGTCGACCGCCACCGCCTTGTCGATCGCGGCCATCGAGTTTCGCTGCGGCGACACGAAGTCGGGGTCGATGATGCGATTGATGGTGAACGCCACCGATTCGGCGGTCAGATCGTTGCCGTTCCAGAACTTGATGCCCTGCCGGATGAAGAAGCGCCAGGTCCGTTCGTCGGCGAGCTCGAATCCGGTGGCGACCCACGGAATCAGCTCATTGGTGTCCTGGTCCCGAAAGAGCAGCAGGTCGTACATGAAGGGGTTCAGCAGCGCATTGCCGAGGGCGGTGGTGGTATGGGGGTCCAGGGTCACGATGGTCTCGTTCTGGGCCACCCCGAACTCCTCGAAGACACCGTCCTGCGCCCAAGCGGCGCGATTCCCGGCCAGCAGGGTGGCGCTCGCCGCGCCGAGTCCCGCGAGCCCCGTGTACCGCATGAAATCGCGGCGATTGATGGCGCTTGCGATGCGCCGGTGTTCGTCACTCATTTTCTCTCTCCTCTGGCGTTCGGGCGTGTTCGCACCCCTCGGGGTGATTTCACGCTACGGTTCAAGTCCTCCGTGACTCCGTGAGTCGGATTGGCGTAGCGTAACCCGACAGGACGGGAGGGTCTCCGCGGGAGGCCGGGTTACGCCGCCGGCCCACCCGGCCCGCCGCTTGAAACAACGGCCGTGCCACACGCCTCCGGAAGCCTTGCAGTCTCCTGCTTCATGCCAGATGACAGGCGACTCGGTGCCCGTCCCCGCAAGTCTTGAGCGGCGGCTCCTCCGTCTCGCACCGCGCCTCCGCGACCGGGCAGCGCGTATGGAATCGACAACCCGAGGGCGGGTTGCGCGGATCGGGCAGGCCCCCGGCCAGGATGGTGCGTTCGACGGTGCGGTTCGGCTCCGGATGGGGGATGGCCGAAAGGAGCGCCCGGGTATAGGGATGCCGTGGGCGGCGGAAGATCTGCTCGGTCTCCCCGAGCTCCATGATCTTGCCGAGATACATCACCGTCAGCCGATCGCAGATGTGCCGCGCCACCGCGAGATCGTGGGTGATGAAGAGGTACGACAGGCTGAACTCTTCCTGAAGGTCCATCAGCAGGTTGAGGATCTGCCCCTGGACGGAGACGTCGAGGGCGGAAACCGGCTCGTCGCAGACGATGAAGCGCGGCCCGATGGCGAGCGCGCGGGCGATCGCGATGCGTTGCTGCTGGCCGCCGCTGAACTCGTGCGGGTAGCGATCCGCATGGCTCTCGCTGAGCCCGGTGAGCCGCAGCAGCTCGCGCACCCGCTCCCGGCGCTCCCGGGGGCTGCCGATGCGGAAGATGTCGAGCGGCTCCCGGACGACCTCTTCCACCTTCATGCGCGGGTCGAGGGAGGCGCTCGGGTCCTGGAAGATCACCTGCATCCGGCGGTAGTGGGGCCGGAGCTCGCGTTGCGACAGCGAGCCGACATCCGTTCCCCCGAAGCGGATCGCTCCGGCCGTGGGCCGGTAGATGCGCAGGATCAGGCGGGCCACCGTCGTCTTGCCGCAACCGCTCTCCCCGACGAGACCGAAGCACTCGCCGGCCCGGATCTCGAAGTCCACCCCGTCCACCGCCCGCACCGGGGGGCCGCGCTCGCCGAGCAGGCGGTCGAGCATCGTCTGGCGCTCGACGAAGTGCTTGCGCAAGGCCGCGACTTCAATCAGCGCCGCCACGAGCCTCCACCAGATGACAGGCCGCGCGGCGCGATTCGGCTATCTCGAGCAGCCGCGGCTGCACCCGGTCGCACGGTGAAAACGCCTCCGGGCAGCGCGGATGAAAGGCGCACCCGGCCGGGACGTCGATGAGGTCGGGCATGAGGCCCGGAATGGTCCGGAGACGCCGAACCTCGTCGTCGAGGCGGATGACGGAGCGCAGCAGCGCCCGGGTATACGGATGAGCGGGCCGCTCGAACAGGGCGGCCGTCTCGCTGCTCTCGACGATACGGCCCGCGTACATCACGTTGACCCGCGAGCAGGTCTCGGCGACCACCGCCATGTTGTGGGTGATCATGATGATGGAGAGGTCGTTCTCGCGCTGCAGGTTCTTCAGGAGCTGGAGAATCTGCGCCTGGATGGTGACGTCGAGCGACGTCGTCGGTTCATCGGCGATCACGAGCTGCGGATCATTGACGAGCGCGAGCGCGATCACCGCCCGCTGGCGCATGCCGCCGCTCAGCTGATGCGGATAGTTCTCCATCGTGACTTCGGGCTGCGGCAGCTCCACGTCCCGCAGGCGCTTGAGGACGATCTCCCGCCCCTCGGGCGCGCTCACGTCCTGGTGAAGCAACACCGCCTCCAGAAGCTGATCCCTGATCTTCTTGAGGGGATTCAGCGCGGTCATCGGATCCTGGAACACCATCGCGATGGAGGCGCTGCGGAGCTCGCGCATCTCGGAATCGGACCGCCGGAGGAGGTCTTCACCCCGCCAGAGGATGCGGCCGCCGCGGATCCGCCCCGGGTGGGAGACGAGCTGCATGATGCTCCGCCCGAGCACGCTCTTCCCGGCCCCGCTCTCGCCGACCAGGCCCACCGTCTCGCCCCGGTCGACCTGCAGATCGACCCCGTCGACCGCCTTCACCACCCCTCGGTCGGTCGCGAACTCGACCTCCAGATTCTCGATGCGGAGCAGCGTCGCCACGGTCACCCGTCCCAGGCAACTCCCTCGTCCAGCGGCCAGATCGGACGCCGGATGCGTCGATAGTCGAGGGTGGCCACGTTCCCCGGGGTCCATCCCGGCGGGTCCGTGCGGATGATCTCCCCCGCGATGGGTTCGAACCCGGAGAGGAAGTGGTTCTGGGACTTGAGGGCGACGACCCGATAGCGGGCGACGTCGATGCCGTGCAGGAGGAACAGCTCGGTATCGATCGTCTGGTGGCGCTCCGAGCCGACGAGCACGTCCACGTTGCCGACGGCGAGCCGGGCCATCTTGCCGAGGTCCCGGAGGGCGCCGCCGCCCATTGCGGATTGGACGTTGAACCGCCCGTCGGTGACGCACTTGACGTAGGCAGTCGCTTCCACCGGCCGGCCGAGCCGGTCCGGATCGCAGCGCCCGCCGATCCGCACCGGGATCGTGGCGCCGGGCCCGGCTGCGTGCGCCTCGGCGGCGGTCACCGGATCGACGATGAAGCCGAACGTCGTTGCGGGCTGATCCGCAGCGAGCAGCGCCCGCAACAGGTGGGTGCCGTCGCCCGGCGATCCCCCTCCGGGGTTGTCGGAGATCTCGGCGATGACGACCGGCCGGACCTCGGCCTCGAGCGCCGTTCGAATGGCGTCCGCCGGCGCGGGGAGCCGCACGCGAAACGCCTCGCGGGTCTCCCAGACGAGTCGGGCGACGTCCTCCGCCGCCTCTTTCGCCAGCGCCGGGTCGCCGTCGGCGACGGCGAGCACGCTCGACGCGATGATCGGGACATCGGTGTGCGGGTATCCGTGACCGAAGGTGACATCGACCAACCCACGGCCCTCCCAGTGGTGGCAACGCTGGTTGACCTCGTGGGCGGGACCGTGGAACGAGGTGGTCGGCGGGATGAACATCGGCAGGGTGGTGAGGTGCATGACCGGGGACAGCTCGCCGCGGACAGTCCGGACCGCGAGCTCGATCGACTCGTACCCGCGTTCGTAGCAGTCCACGTGGGGGTATTCGTGAACGTCCAGCAGCGCCGTCGCATGCTCGACCATGCGGCCGGTCATGTGGCAGTGGAGATCGAGCGTGGCGATGACCGGCGTCCGCGCTCCGACCTCATTGCGCACCGCTTCGAGGATGGCCCCCTCGATGTCGTCGACTCCCTCCGCGGAGCCGGCGCCGTGGAGGGAGAGGCAGACCGCGTCGATCTCTCCGGCCCCTCGGATCCCCGACAGGAGCTCGCCCCGCATCCGGTCGAACGCGGTACGCTCAATCGTGCCGGAAGGGTGGGCGGTGGCCGCGAAGGTCGGAACCACCTCGACCCCGAGCCGCTCGCCGGCGTCGACCATGCCTCCGAGGTAGTCCCTCACTCCCCGACTGCTGTCGATGATCTCCTGCCCGTGCCGCCAGTCCTGCCGCTGAAACTCCTCGACCGGCGTCGGCGGACCGAACATCGTGTTCGTCTCGTGGCTGATCTGACCGATGGCGATGCGCATGGAGTGGTCCTCCCCATCTCGGCCACACCACCGGTACCGGCAAGACCGAGTGCAAAAGATTGATCCTGAAGGCTAATTCTTCGGGTCGGATCATTTGGTCGAAGCAGCCTCGGCTCGATTCAAGCACAGCCGGCGGCCCCGCGCAACGCCCCTTCGGAGACGGCGTGACCGGCCGGCGATTCACCGGGGAGAGGGCCGCCGGTCGGACGCGACCGCACACGATGCGAGTCCGCTTCGGCGGCCACCCGGGAAGCCGCCGGGACCGACGATGGCGGATGCGGCCTCGTCCGCGCGGCGCCGTTTGCGGGAGGGTCGGGAGGAAGGGGCGCCCGGATGCGGCTGGCGCGCCCGGCCGCCGGGGACTAACATGCCGTTGGTCCCTTTCCTCCCTTCACATCATCCATCCGGAGTGAACGAAATGAACAAATGGACGGTAGCGGCGGGCTCGATGGTCCTTGCCGCGCTCGGCACCTTGCTCGTCGCCGGCAACGCGGCGGCCAACCCCTACGAGAAATACGCGGGCTCGACCATCGTGGTGAGCTGGCCCGCGCTCAGTCACTTCCGAAAGGCGGAGACCCTGGTCCAGGAGTTCACCGACGAGACCGGCATCGAGGTCGAGATCGACGCTCTCCAGTACTTGAAGCTTCGTGACCGCCAGCTCCTGGAGATGTCCAAGGAGGAGGGCGAGTACGACGTGGTCTCCTGGGTCGTCATGTGGAAGGGCGAGTACGTCGCGAAAGGGCTGCTGACCCCCCTGAGCCAGATGTTCACCAACGGCGCCCTCGTCGATCCCGAGTACGACATCGACGACATCGCGGACGCCTACCTCCAGAACGGGGGCGTCGTGGGCGGCAAGAAGGGCTACATGCCCGGCAAGTCCGGTGGCCTCTACGGGGTCCCCTTCGGGGCCGAGACCTCGATCCTCGCCTACCGGAAGGACCTCCTCGAGCAGGCCGGCGTCGCCCCGCCGACGACCTACGACGAGCTCCGCGCCGCCCTTCCCGTCATCAAGGAGAAGACCGGCGTCGGCGCCCTCACCTCGCGCGGCAAGACCGGCCACCAGGTGACGGCGGGCTGGCTGCTCCACCTCGCCCCCTTGGGCGGCAAGATCTTCGACGATGCGTGGAACCCCGTGTTCAACAACGCGGCCGGGGTCGAGGCGGCGCAGATCATGCGCGAGATCACCCGGACCGGTCCGACCGGAATCCCCTCCTACGGCTTCTCGGAGGCGTCCGCCGCCTTCCTCCAGGGCGACGCCGCGATGTACATCGACACCCTCAAGATCGCGGCGATGTCGCGCGACCCGAAGCTCTCGAAAGTGGACGGCAAGGTCGGGTTCGCCCTGCACCCGGTGGGGTCGCGCTGCGGCTCCGAGACCGGCGGCTTCGCGGTGGGGATCCCCGCCAACAGCCAGAACAAGGAGGCGGCGTTCCTGTTCATCCAGTACATCACCTCCAAGGCGGGCGACCGGCGGATGGTGGAGCTCGGCGGCGACCCGGTGCGGATGTCGACCATCGCCCACTTCGCCGATCAGTTCGCGGAATACCCGGTGGTGCTGGAGCAGCTCCCTTGCGCCGACCCGGACTGGCGCCCGCTCATTCCGGAGTGGAACGAGCTCAACATCGACGTCCTCGGGCAGGCGCTCACCGAGGTCATCACGACCGACGACCCGATCCAGCCCATCATGGACGCGGCGGCCGAGAAGGCGCGGGCGATCATGGAGCGCGAGGGCTACTACGCCTGGGCGCGGTATCGCCAGTAGCGGGCGGGCGCCCGGCGCGGCGGGAGAGGGGGCCTCCGCCTCCTTTCCCGTTCGCGGCTCCGTCCCGCGGGACCCATGGCCGCAACCGCTACCGGTCGACTTCCCGGACGCCGGCGCCCGCGCCTTGATTCCCGGGCGCTGACGCCCTACTGGTTCATTCTCCCGGCCGTCCTCGTGATGGCCGCGGGGCTCGTCTACCCGGTCCTCGACGCCCTCTACCTCTCGTTCTTCGACTGGAAGATCGCGACCCCGTTCTCGAAGGCGGAGAACGTCGGGCTCGCGAACTACGTCCGCATGCTCGCGGACCCGGACGTCCGCGAGTCGCTGTGGGTGACGATCCGCTTCGGGTTCTGGACGATCACCATCGAGATGGTGCTCGGGGTCGCCCTCGCCCTCATGCTCGAGAAGCCGATCCGGGGAGCGAGCGTCTTTCGCACCATCTTCATCCTGCCGCTCATGGTCTCTCCGGTGGTGGTCGGCCTCATCTGGCGGTATCTCTTCGACGCCCGGGTCGGCTGGATCAACTACTACCTCGGGCTCTGGTTCGGGCTCGAGCCGCAGGTCTGGCTCGGGGTGCCGAACCTCGCGTTCTTCGCGATCGTCCTCACCGACATCTGGCAGTGGACGCCCTTCATCTTCATCATCGTCATCGCGGGCCTCCAGGCCCTCCCGTCCGAGGTGCTGGAGGCGTCGCGCATCGACGGCGCCAACTGGTGGCAGCAGACGTTCCTCGTCAAGCTGCCGATGATTCGGTCCATCCTCGTCATCGCCCTCCTGATGCGCCTCATCGACGTCTTCCGCGCCCTCGAGGTCATGTACATCATGACCGGCGGCGGCCCCGGGCGGGCCACCGAGCTGCTGTCGCTTCATATCTACAACCGGGCGTTCAATGCCCAGCTCCTTGGGTACGCCTCGGCCATCGCGGTCCTGCTCATCGTGATCGTCTTCGCGCTCAGCGCCGCGATCCTCGCCCACGGCAACCCGATGAACGAGAAGTCCGATGTTTGAGCGGCGCCTCGTAAGTCCCGCCGAGGTCTGGGGACGCTACGGCGCCCTGGTCGTGCTCGCCGTGCTCTGCCTCGTTCCGATTTGGGTCATGGTCGGCACCTCGCTCAAGGACGAGGTCCTCATCTTCGACGGGCGCCCGGTGTGGTTCTTCTTCTTCCCGACCCTGGACAACTACGAGTACATCCTGACCCGGGGCAAGTTCGACCGCTATCTCGTGAACTCGATCATCGTCGGCACCGCGTCCACCTTCTTCACCCTCTTCTTCGGGGGCTTGTGCGCCTACGCCCTCGCCCGCTCGGAGTTCCGGGGCCGGCGCTTCGTCGCCAACGCCACCCTGCTCGTGCGCATGGTGCCCCCGGCCGTGCTCGCCGTGCCCGCGTTCGCCATGGTGGTCACGTTCAGCCTCAAGAACGATCTGGCCGTACTGACTTTCTTCTATACCGCCCTCAACCTGCCCTTCGCGATCTGGTTGCTCTTCGGCTTCTACAAGCAGATCCCCATGGAGATCGAGGAAGCGGCGATCGTCGACGGCGCCACCGCCTGGCAGGTGTTTTACCGGGTGCTGCTTCCCCTCATGAAGTCGGGCTACGCGGTGGCCGGGATCTTCGCCTTCCGCATCGCCTGGAACGAGTTCATCCTGGCCCTGCTGCTCACCGGGCGAAACACCCGCACCTTGCCGGTGGGGGCGGCCGGCTTCATCACCGATACCGGGGTCGAATGGGGCCGCATCATGGCTATGGGGACCCTCATCGTGATCCCGCCGCTCGTCTTCACCTTTTTCGCCGCGCGGCAGATCATCGCCGGCATGACGGCGGGAGCGGTGAAGGGGTGATCCGTTGCCGCACCGCTGCCATACCGCCGGGGTACGGACCCGCCCGCGGGCGCTTCACGCTTCCGGAAGCCCGGTCGTCGAGGAGCACGATCATGAGAAACGAGCGCGACGTGCGGACGCGACCTGCGGAGGGCGGCCCTCGGTGCGTCCGGAATCGTGTGCAACGGGGAGCAGGAAGATGAGGAACGAGCGCGACGTGCGGTTTGATACGGCGTCCGGTGCGTGGTTCGGGAAGTCGAAGCCGATCGCGCGTGCGGAGATGGAAGGCCGCGTCTGGCGCTTCGGCGAGCTGGTTCCGTCGCCCCGCGCCTTCCTCGACTGCACCCTCCCCGGGCACGTCCGCACCCTCTACAGCGCCCTCGGCGGCGGGGCGGACGATGAGCAGCTCGAGGGTACCGCCGTCGAGCAGGCGGAGAACTACCACATCGACTTCGTGAAAGCTCCGCCCGGGAACGGCGCGGCCCTGCACAGCCACGGCTCGGAGGAGACCTTCATCGCTCTCACCGGCCGGTGGGAGATCTACTGGGGCGACGACGGCGAGGAATCGGTGGTCCTCGCGCCCTTCGACGGCATGGTCGTACCGGACGGAGTCCTCCGCGGATTCCGCAACGTGTCGGAGACGGAAGCCATCCTCCTCACCATCCTCGGTGCCCACAACGCGGGCCACTGCGTCTGGGCGGAGACGCTGCAACCCGCCTTCGCCACGGCCGCGAGCTCTCAAGGACCACTCCCATGACATCCGCGACCCCAACTGCGTACGCGTTGACCGAGGTGATTCGACCCCGCGGTCCGTGGCGAGCCCTGGAGCCGGTGGAGTTCGCAACCCTCGAATGGGTTGCCTGGTTCAATCACCAACGGATCCTGGAACCGATCGGGAACCGCCCACCGGTAGAGGCCGAAGCGGCGTACTATCGGCAAAGAGAGTCTACGGTGCTGGCCGCATGACTCACACAAAACTCTCTCCGGTAAACCCGGGCGGTTCACACCGGAGTGGCCGCCCATGCAGGTGATCGTTATTGTCAGTTGTTGGCGGATTGTACCGACTGGCTCCGGGTGCAATTGAAGGCGACGTCGCCGCGCCGGGAGAACCGGTGCCACACGTGCCCGACCCCGCCGCCGCCGCGACGGCTGCAAGCGAGCCGTGCGGACGGAGCGCGGGGTCGGTGCGTTCGAAGGTGCTCGCCATCCGCGTGACCGTCTCGTAGCCGACGAGGAGGGCGCGGAGCATCGCTTCGAGGGAGCTCCCCGCCGCTTCGCCCTCCGCGAGCACGGCCGGGAGGCAATAGAGCCTCGTGTGGCAGAGCGCCTTGCGATAGCCGCCGTCGAGCTCGCACCAAGTTTGGCGTCCAGCGTCCGCGCGGACGGTAGCATGTCGTAGCATTATTGCTACGACATGCTACCGATGCTATTCTCGCTCCCCGTGAGCAGGACCATTACCCAGCGCGAGCTCCGCAACGACTCCGGCGCGATACTCCGCGAGGTGCAGGCCGGTCAAGCGATCGTCGTCACCCGAAATGGGGTGCCGGTGGCCGAGCTCCGCGCGGTTCCACAGCGGCGGTTCGTGCATCGAGCCGCAATTGTCGGGGCGGCGCGACGCGCCCCGCGCGTCGATGCCGACGGTCTGCGCGCCGATCTGGATGCGGTCGTGGATCAGTCCGTCGATGGCTGAGCCGACCAGAGGGCTGCTGGATACCTCGGTGGTAATCGACCACGACATCGTCGATCCGGCGTCGCTCCCGGATGAATCCGCCATTGCCGCGGTGACGCTTGCCGAGCTCGCTGCCGGCCCTCACGCTACCGGCGACGACGGGGAAAGGGCACGGCGTCAGGACCGTCTCCAGTGGGCGGCGGCCATGTGGGAGCCTCTGCCGCTCGACGCCGATGCGGCGCGTGCATACGGTCGCGTGTTCGCGGCCACGAGGGCGGCGGGGAGAACCAGCCGAACGCGCCTGGCTGATCTGCTCATCGCCGCGACTGCGGCGGCCCACGGCCTGCCGCTCTACACCAGAAACCCCGGGGACTTCATCGGTCTCGACGAAATCGTCCACGTGGTCGGGGTGTGAGAACCAAACGCCGAAGGGCGTCCGCCTCATGAGCAACGGCGATCACGCGCCGGCAACCACCGATTCCCTTTCCGCATCGGAAAGCTGCGGGCGTTGCCGGGACTCGATATAGGCCGCGATGGCGAAGATGTCGTCTTCGGGCTGGTCATACAGGTGATTGACGACCGGTGCCATCGGGCCGGCCGCAATCCCGTGTTCTTCTTCCCAGCCGTCGAACAGGTAGTCCACAAGTTGTGCCTGGCTCCAGGGCATCGGGGCCGGCGAGCGGGCATCGAGCGCGGGAGCGTGCGAATCTTCCACGTCGCCGCCGTCATAGGCGGCTTCTTCCTTGAGCGCTCCGAACACGTTGCGGCGGGTGTGTCCATAGCTCCCGCCCTGCGGGCGGTCGAACAGGGTTGGCACTTCCGCAACCCGATTTGCCGCAACCCCGGTGGGGTAGTGGTGGCTCGAGAGGATGCTGAAATGACGCTGGGCGTCTCGTGGAGCCGGGCGAGGGCGTACGTGATCGCCCGCACGAGGGCCCGGCACGTCCCGCGCCTTTCGGTGGCATGGCGGCGGGTGGTGTAGAAGCTCGAAAAGGCGACGTCGCCACGTTCGGAGAACCGGTGCCAGACGTGCCCGGACCCGGTCGAGACGAGCCGGTCGGCGTAGGGCTCGAACACCTGGACGACGTCGATCTCGCCCCGCTCGAACGCGGCGGCGTTGTCGGTCATCGAAGCATCGGGCGACCGGTTGAGAGAGGCGGGATCGATTCCGGCGCGGTCGAGGTCGTCGAAGAGCGTCATCCAGGGGGTCGGCACGTCCACCGCGACCGCGATGCGTGGCCCGACGAGGTCCTGGCAGCGGAACGCGGGGTTGGGGGTGCGCCCCACCAGAATGAAGGGATCGCGGGCGACGACCTGGGCGAAACACACGAGCGGGCAGGTCTCGCCGGACCGATACGCCGCGTCGTGGTGCATCATCACCCGCGTCGGTCCTCCGAAGGCAACGTCGGCGCGCCCCTCGATGAGGCCCTGAGCGGTCTCGGCCGGCGCGGGCGCGAGACGAAGCTCGACCTCGAGTCCCTCGCCCTCGAACAGCCCTTCGACGTAGGCGAGGTAGAACGGGGTGTAGCTGCACGCCCGCAGGTTCTCGTAGAGGACGACCTTCTCTCTCGCCATACCTGCGCTCCGAATCGCCGCGTGCCTTTCGCTCACCTGGCTTGTGCCGGAGAGGATGGCCCACCGCCGCCTTGAAAGAGAAGACGCGCGGGAGGCGAGATCCGGCCGGTCGGCTTCCGGCGCCCGCGAGCCCGGAGGCTCGATGGGGAGCCGGACGGTGACCGGATTGCGACACGGGACGTATCTTCATCGATCGGCGGAGCCGAGCCTTACCCGAACCGCCGGGACCCGGATCCGGTTCTTCGGCGCAAGGTTCGCAGCCTCGGGGCGCGCATGGTAGGTTTCGGAACCGGGAGCGCGGCCCCGCCGGGGGCCGCCGACTTGCAAGGGACTCGAGGAAAATTGCGATGATCACGAGGTTCTCGTCACTCTACGCGGGCCATGTCGATCTCGGCGATATGGGTCAGGATGCGACCCCCGCGAACGGCGCTATTCGAACGAGCACCTCATAACCGTCTTCTCCAAGACCGAGGCCCTCGCGCGGACCATGGACCGGCTCGGCTACGACGCCCTCTGGCTTGCCGAGCGTCACTTCCAGCACGAAGGCTACGAGTGCCTGCCCAACATCCTGATGGTGGCGGTCCATCTCGCGCACCTGACGGAGCGCCTGCGGATCGGATGCGGGTTCAACATCTGCCCGATGTGGCATCCGCTCCGGCTCGCGGAGGACTACGCGACCGCCGACCTCCTCACCGGCGGGCGGACCATCTTCGGGGTGGGGCGCGGCTATCACACCCGGGAGGTGGAGACCCTCGGCGGGATCATGATGGACCAGGACGAGAACCGGGAGCTGTTCGAAGAGCAGGTCGAGATCATCTTCAAAGCGTTCGACAACGAGCGTTTCTCGCACCACGGCAAGCACTACGACCTGCCCCCGAAGCTGCCCTACCGGGGCTACGAGCTCGAGGACCTCACCCTCGTGCCGCGCCCCGCGTGCCTCCCCGTCGAGTGCTGGCAGCCCATCGTCAGCGCGAGCCCCGTGGTCTCGACTTCATGGTCCGGCACGGCATCCGGGGCATCGTCGGCGGCGGCTCCGCCCTCCTCGGCGAGGGGCCGGTGGTCGGCTACCGCGACGCGCTTGCCCGGGCCGGCATCGAGGCAGAGCTCGGCGAGGGGATCTGCGTGGGCGTCAACTTCCATCTCGCCGACAGCCGCGAGCAAGCGGTGCGCGAGGCGACGCCCTTCTACGAAGAGCACGCGAAGATGTTCGCGCCGCTCGGGTTCTTCTGCGGGCTCACCGACGAGCAGCAGGCGGCGGTCGCCGGTCGTGGCGGCTGGGAGGCGATCGGCTTCCCGAACATCGATCGGCAGATGAGGTCGCGCTCGTGGTTCTGCGGGACGGGGGACGAGATGATCGCCTATCTCCGGGAGCTCGAGGAGCGGTTCCCGGGGCTCGAGGTGGTCAACGTGCAGTCGAGCATGGGCACCCCGGAAGCGGTCATGGTCGAGCAGCTCGAGCGCTTCGCGGCCGAGGTGATGCCCGCGTTCCGGGAGGGTCGCGAGGCGCCCGCGCAGCGCTCCGCGGCGTAGCGGGGCCGGGCCGCCGCCGGCGGATCGCGGGGCGACCGCCCCGCGCGGGCCCGGAGAACCGGGAGGAGACGATGACGACGACGGCACGGGCCAGGAACGGCCCCGCGTTCGGGCGGCGGCGCCTGCCGGAGCGATTCTGCAACCTGGACCGGCTCCTTGCCGACATGGAGGCGCGCGGGCTCGACGGCCTTGTCGTCACCACGCCCCTGAACGTGTTCCATCTCACGAGCTTCAACGGCGTCGCCCACAAGGCCGACGAGCCGCGGCCCTACACGCTGATTCTGGCCCGGCGCGAACCCGAGCACCCCATCCTGGTGCTGGCCGACTACTACCTGACCACGCCTCTCCACCAGCCGACGTGGGTGAAGGACATCCGGCCCTGCCGGTCCGTGATGTCGCCGATGGACCTTCCTCCCCGGCCGGAGGACATCAACGCCCACATCCCACGCTCGGCGGCCGGGATCGACTGGGTGGAGCGGGCGCGAGCCGCCTACCGGTTCGACAGTGCCGAGCAGGTGCGCGCCGCGATGCAGGACTTGGGGCTCGACCGCGGGCGCGTCGGCTTCGACGACGAGGGGTATGGGAGACGGCTCGGCCTCCCGGACGTCGAGGTCGCCAACGGTTACGACCCGCTGATGCACGCCCGGGCGGTCAAGACCCTGGCGGAGCTCGAGCTGCCGGCGCGCGCGACCAGCCTCAACGAGGAGGCCATCCGCCGCACCGTGTCGCGATGGGAGAAGGGGTGGACCCGTCAGGATCTCAACCACACGTACACGGTGTCGGCGGTCGAGCTTGGCGGGTTCGTGCGCGACCCGGGCGGGCTCGTGGTGAGCCACGCCCTCGGCGACGATCCCACCCTGACGGTGCAGAGCGGGCTCGAGGACGAGGAGATCGCGCCCGGCGCCCATGTCATGTTCGATTGCCACGGGACCCTCGATCTCTACTGCTGGGATGGCGGCAAGTCGTGGGTCGTCGGGGGCGAGGCGACGCCGGAGGGCGCGAAGCGTCTCGCCGCAACGGCCAGGGTGGGGGAGGCGCTTGTCGAGGCGATGCGCCCCGGCCGTCGGGTGAGCGAGCTGCACGCGCTGGGCCGGGAGGTCTACCGCAAGGCCGGCATGGCCGATGCGGATGGCGCCTTCATCTTCTTCCACGGGCTCGGCCTCTCCCACATGGACTTCGAGATGCACCTTCCGGGCGGCGAGCCCTATCGCGACTGGGTGCTGGAAGAGAACATGGTCCTTCCGATACACCTCTTCTATCCGGGGGGCGAACGCGACCGGGCGTGGTTGGAGGAGGTCGTCGTGGTGGGGGCCGACGGCGGCCGTCCCCTGTTCAGTTGGGGCTTCGAACCGTTGATGGGGCACTGATCCGCTTGGTGCGGGCTTCCGGCCGTCCTGTAGACTCGGCTCCCTTCGGCGAAGGATGAAAGAAGATGCGCGCCGCCCAACGCAGGCGCCCGCAAAGACGTGCGATCTACGTTCCGCCCGACACCGACCTTGACCGCCTGGCCGACCGGGCCACCTACGTGGGCAGCCCGGAACACAAGGACGTTCCCGGTTTCGCGGGCCAGCCTCGCCTGCGAGCCGATGCTTCGTGCTGCCCTCGGGAGATCGCGGACCTGGAGCTGGTCAACGGGTGGCTGCGTTCCGCAATTCGTCGCGGCGCGACGGGCGCCCCTTGGGAAGGAGAATTTCCGCGTTATGTGTGGTACAAGGAAGGCGATACCGTCTTCGAGGGCCGACTCGTGAACCGCGAAGCCGGCTCCTGCAAGGGATATCTGCTCGGCGAGAACGAGTGGCCGAACGGCATCGGAGAAATGTATGCCGAAGTTTAGCTTCGAGATCGACTGGGTGGATGCGGAAAGGATCAGTGGTCCGGAACTGTCCGCGACCTGGGCGTCTCTGCGAATCCGGGCCGGCGACTCGATCATGACCCGGGTTTTGGACGAGCGGGCGAAGACGGTTCGCGACTTCGTGCACGTGCCACTCTATCCCCTTGCGGAGTGGTTGGCCGCGAACTGGTGGTTCCTGACGCACGAATTCAAGAATCCGGCCAAGGAGAGCGATCCCGATTTCCATCGCCGACATACACTGGGGGCCAGCCGGGAGGGCTATGCCTTTCCCAATTTGGAGGTAGTACCTTCCGGCACTCGGACACGCCTTGCCTGGGAGAGTGCTCCTTCACCATGGACCAGGGTCCAATTCCTGGATCGAGGGGAAATCTGGGTGGACAGCGGCGGGTTCCGCGAAACCTGTGCCGATTTCGTCGATCAAGTGATTCGACGGCTCGCATCTCTCGGCGTTGATGAGACGTTTCTGCAAGAAGAATGGAACGCGATTCAGACCGCGGACCAAGAGGAGTCCAAATTCTGTGGAACTGCGGCCGGACTGGGTTGGGATCCGTATGCTCTGGATGATGAGAAGCGAAATGGCGTCTTTCGGCTCGCCGAGAAGCTGGGTGAATTGCTCGACGAAGCGGTACCGGCCCTGGACACGGAGGATCTGAGTGCAGGATGGTCCGCGATCGTGTCCGCCGTCGGAAAGGCCAAGCTCGACGGCCTTCCTTTGCAACGTCTCGGACCCCTTTGCGCCGAAGCCGGCCGGCAGGCGAGGGCGGGGCTCAATCCTTGGGATGTCGGCTACGATCTGGCGCGGCGGCTGAGGGAGAGCCTGGACCTGGATGGCGAGCCGCTGCCCACCATGACGCGAATGGCCGAGGCGCTCGGCGAAGATCCCAAGTTGCTCGAGAAGGTGACGCTGTCGGTGGCCTTCTTCGCCGGGGCTCCGCTGATCGATGGCGTGGTCACCAGGAACGACGACCAAAGCCCCGTCTTTGCATTTCGCCGGCTCGGCGAACACGGCAGACGGTTCCACTTCTGCCGCGCCCTCGCAGAAGTGTTGGTGTCTCCGGGCACGGATACCCTGATCACGAGAGCATACAGCGAGCGGCAACAACGCAATCGCGCCTTCGCAGCCGAGTTCCTGGCGCCTTCATCCGGTTTGAAGAACAGAATCTCTCGCTCCGTGGTGGATGGAGACACCATCGACGAGCTGGCGGTGGACTTCGGTGTTTCCTCGCGCGTGATCGAGCACCAGGTCGTGAATCACCAGATAGCCCAAGTCTGGCAGATGGAAAGAGCGGGACAGATAGAAAGTTCAAGGCGAATGGAAAGGTCAAACGGACGATCGGGCCGGGAGATCGAGTTCTGATCGGCCGAGGATGGTCCGAGGAGGTGAAGTGATGGCAGATCAGCCCAAATTGCCCGCGATGGACCCGATGACGGTCGAGGTCACGCTGGGCGCGAGCTATCCACCGGAGTTCGATGCGCCCTGCGCAGCGCGGGCGAAGCGGCGCATCGGAAATGCGCTCGGTCTCCGGAACTTCGAGGTCAACCTGGTGACGCTGCCCCCGTGGGTCGTCTCGTCCCAACGGCACTGGCACTCGCACCAGGACGAGTTCATCCATGTCATCGAGGGCGAGGTCACCCTGATCACCGATGCGGGGAGCAGGTTCTCGGTCCCGGCACGGTCGCGGGCTTCCCGGCCGGCCGGGCGGACGGCCATCACCTCGTCAACCGTTCGGATGCGGACGTCATCTATCTCGAGGTCGGCGACCGCCCGCCGGTCGACGACGTCGACTACCCCGACATAGACATGCTCGTGCGCGGCGGCCGACTCGTCCGCCGGGACGGCACCCCGTACTGAGAAGGCGGCGCCCATGGCCAGAGAACGGTTCTTCACCGGTTCGCGCTTCGAGGAGCGGGGCGGCTATGCGCGGGGCGTGCGCGACGGAGACATGGTGTTCCTGTCCGGTTGCGTCGGCTTCGACTACGTCAACCACACCATCTCGGACGACGTGGTCGAGCAGACCCACCAAGCTTTCCGCAACATCCACTGGGCGCTCGAGGAGCTGAACGCCTCCTTCCGGGACGTGGTGCGGGTCGTGATCTACATCGCCGACCGCGCCTACTACGAGCAGACCGTCGACATCATCGGGGAATACTGCCGCGGCGCACGCCCCGCCAATACCTTCATCGTCGCCCAGCTCATCGACCCCCGGATGAAGATCGAGATCGAGGTCACCACCCGCGACGGCGGCGGCGCCTGATTTCGGACCGGCCGGCCAAGGGTGCAGCGCCGTCCGCGCGAACGGCATGGCATGGCATGACCTGATGGGCAGCCAAGGCCGACCGGCATTGAACGGCGAGGAGACTGCATTTCCATGTCGAATCGATTGCAAGACAAGGTAGCCGTCATCACCGGGGCCGCGTCCGGAATCGGTGCTGCGTGCGCCCGCCGGTTCGCGGCCGAGGGCGCGAGGCTGGTGGTGAGCGACGTCAACGAGGATGCGTGCGCGGGTGTCGCGGACGAGCTCTCGAACGCGGGCGCGACGTTCGTGGTCGCGGCCGGCGACGTGACCTCGGGCGTGGATACGGAGGCAATCGTGGAGGCAGCGCGCGCATGGTTCGGCCGGATCGACGTGCTCGTCAACTCCGCCGGTATCACCGCCCGCTCGGTCGCGGCCGAAGCGGATTTCGAGGAGCGCTGGCGTCCCGTCATGGACGCCAATCTCAAGGGTACGATGCTCAGGTGCCGCGCGGCGGTCGAGGTGATGCGGGCGGCGTCGGGTGGCTCGATCGTCAACCTCGCATCGATCATGGGCCACCTCGGCTATCCGTCGGGACTCGGCCTCTCGGACGGCTTCAGCCCGTACACCCAATCGAAGGGTGGGGTCGTCCAGTTGACCCGCGACCTCGGAGCGGCCCTCGGCCGAGAGGGGATCCGGGTCAACGCGGTGTGCCCCGGGTTCGTCGAGACCCCGCTGACGGAGAGCATCCGGTCGAACAACGAGATGTATTCGAAGCTGGTGGACGCCCACCCCCTGGGCCGCATTGCCCGTCCCGACGAGATCGCCAACGTCGTTCTCTTCCTCGCCTCCGACGAGGCATCGTTCATCACCGGAGCGAACTGGCTCGTCGACGGGGGCTACTCTGCGGTGTAGGGCTCGCCCGGCGGAACCTTGAGTCCCGCGCTGCTCGCCGAGGCCGGAAGTGTCGGACCTTGGAGAGAGGCACCGGACACTGCTGGACGTATGATGTGCGCGGTGTGAAGAGTTTGTTTGGAGTGGTGCGTAGGCGTCCATGTCACTGCCATTGTTGACCGAGGCCACGGTCCTGGACGATTCCGGTGTCCTTGTTGTGGTCTGGCATGTGGACACGCGGTGCCCGCGCAACCGGACGCCGGTCGCGACCCTTGTCAAGGCGGGCCACAAAGAACACGCGATTGCCGAACCGGGTACGATCCGGATTTCGAAACCGGTCTGTTTCAGGAGTTCCGGCGAAGGACTGATCATGGACCCGGCTGAAACACTCGTTTCCCGAAACGTTGTAACGTCGGAGCGGATCGACGCACCCGACGATCTGGCGGATGCCCGGCGGTTCAATGACGAGCTGGAACGGTGCGGTGCGGCCATCGGCAGGCGGGTCAAGACAACGACGAAGAGCATCAGTACAACGAACAAGAGTACACGTACTCTGACCTACGGGAGGAACGGGTGGATATACAGCACGTCGGTCGAACCGGGCGACGGAGAAGAGATCCGCAGATGGAAGGCGTCCTTGCCGAAGGAGTACGATCATGTGGTCGGTCCGCAGAGCCGGTGCGCGCGACGATGGAGCGGTCGCGGCGACAGTTACGCGATGCGACCCGTCGGAGGCTACGCCACGCAATTGAACCGGGGCATCCGCATTCGTGACCGCACTATCTGGGGCAGAAGCGCCGGCACGTGCGGCACAGGCCGCATCTTGATTGCATCGCAAGCATCGCGTAGGGTTGAATTCGATACTGTCGGAGGGCACGGCCATGGCGAGCATCACGATCCGCAATCTCGATGACGGCGTGAAGACCCGGCTTCGTATGCGGGCGGCGGGCAACGGCCGTTCCATGGAAGAGGAAGCGCGGCTGATCCTTCGCGAGGCCGTCGGGCGGGAGGCCGTGCCCGCGAAGGGCCTGGGCACGGCGATCCACGAACTGTTCAAGCCCTTCGGCGGTGTCGAGTTGAAGTTGCCGCCGCGCGAGCCGATGCGCGAGCCGCCTCTGTTCGATTGAGGTTCACCACCTGCGTGTGACCAAGCAAACGAACAAGGCGACGGTGGCGCTGGCGAACAAGTTGGCGCGCATCGGGTGGGCGGTGGTGCGACACGAGACGCTCTACCGGGCGGGATGAGTCCGGGACCCGCACGGCGAGGATCGGAGTTGGTCGAGGTGCCGGGGGGCTGAGGCATGGCTCCGGAGCAGCTCGAACCGCGCCTGATGCTGCTCCGCGAGGAGTACGTCCTCGTTCAGGCCTGGAAGAAGACCGCGGCCTACATCCGCTACCACAACTGGTTCTCGGACACGCTTGCCCTCGACCGCACGGCCGTGAACCTGCCGGCGTTTATCGGCGAACTCCGCGAACGTCTGCAATCTTCGGAGAGCTGGCAGAACGACGCCCTGCGCATCGTTCCGGCGCCCAAGAGCCAGCGTTGGAGAGTGCGGGAAGGCGTGTGGGAGCCTATCGAGAAGGGGGCGATCTCGGCACGACTTCGACCGCTCGCCCACGTCAGCCTGGCCGACCAAGTGGTGGCGACGGCGCTCATGCTCTGTCTCGCCGACCGGGTCGAGACGCTGCAGGGTGATCCGCGGCGGCAGGTACATGATTGGGAGTCGCGAAGGCAGGTGGTTTCCTACGGCAACCGGCTGTTCTGCGACGCGATGGGTGGGGGACTGCGCCATCGGTGGGGATCCGCCAAGCTCTACCGTGCGTACTATCAGGACTACCGGACGTTTCTGTCCCGTCCGGAAGTCGCGGCCGAGTCGATTTCGGAGGCAGCGGGAGAGTGTATCTACGTCGTCCACGCAGATCTCAGGCAGTTCTACGACCGCGTGCGCCCGGATCTGCTTTCCGCAGCCATCGACCGTGTCCGCCGCGACGACGATGATCCGGGGTTCTTCTCTCTGGTGGCGTCGGTGCTCAATTGGGGCTGGCATCCGCGTGACGAAAGAGACGTCCGGATCTACGCAGAGCAGGCAGAGCTGGAGGACTTCACGCGGGTGGCACTGCCACAGGGACTCGTTGCCTCGGGCTTCTTCGCGAACACCGTGCTCCTTTCGTTCGACGAGGCGTTGCGCGCGGCGATCAACACCGAGATCGCTCCCGGGATCCTGCTGGCGGATTTTTGCCGGTACGTCGATGACTTGCGTATCCTGGTTGCGGTTGACCCCCGCTTGGATGGCTCGTCGAACGACCTTGAGAAGCCCGTCTCCGGATGGCTGAGCCGGGTACTGGAAGAGAATGCGACCGGCCTCTCGCTGTCCCCCGAGAAGACCCACGTGACAGCGCTCGGAGGCGACGAACGACCGCTGGTGCGGCAGACCGCGAAGATGAACCGCATCCAGTCGGCCGTGTCGGGGGGGTTCGACGCACTCGGGGGCGAGGAGATCCTCGATGCCATCCAGGGACTGATGCGCGCGCAGGAGGCACTCAGCGTCGGCGATGACAGCGGCTGGCGGCTTTCCCCGGTCCCGGATGTACGCGATGAGACGGTCGCCAGATTCGGCGCTGCGCGATATCGAACCACGTTCCGTTCCATCAGGCCGCTGCTCCAAGACGACGACACGACGGACGAGTCCGAGGTTGGAAAAGGCGATGCCCCGCCCGGTGGGCGACCGCGCGTGGCGCGTACGCGAGGCGAGCTGGACGAGGATGCGAGGGCGTTTGCACTGGGTCTGATTCGACGGTGGATCGACGACCCATCGAACGTCCGCCTGCTCCGAATCGGTCTCGATCTCTGGCCGAATGAGGAGCTGTTGCGGGAAGTCCTCTCACTGCTCCGCCCGTTCACGGAAAAGGAAGGCCGTCGAAAGGCGCCGAGGCGAGTCGCTTGGTACTGCCTCGCTGAAGTCTTGCGCGCGGGAGCCACGGAGACGGGTCTCGTGGCGGACGCCGAATCACTCCCATCGAGGATCGGCCTTGAATCCTACCGGAAGGAGCTTCGCAAGGAGGCCGTTCGCTTGGTGGCCTTGCCCGAGCCGACAATTCCCTGGTACCTTCGACAGCAGGCGCTGTTGTTCCTCGCCGCCTGCGACCCCGTCGGGGCACCCGTCGCGCGCGCAGGAACGGGGCAGGAGATCCGGCACTATCGGGAGCTGATCCTATTTCTACGCGGTGAAGGAGACCGCCTCCGGAGTTCGGATTTCGCGACGCTCGCGGTTCTCGCCAGACGAGCGTTCGTGGATCGAGCGCGTGCCGTTGAGCTGACGCGGCCCGGTCTCAACCCGTCGCGGAAGCGGCAGCTCGCTCAGAGGGACCCGTCGTTTCTTCTCGAGTTCATTGACACCGAGACGGATGCTCTCCTCTTCGACGACCTTCCGGCGCGCATTCGCGAGGACCTCTGCCGGGCTTCGGAGAGTTCTGACGGCGACCACAAGACGCTGGCCAGGGCGATCCTGTGCACCCACCCGAGCGGTGCTCTTCGCAACGAGCTCTCCCTTCTGCGCTTCGCAGTGGCTTTCCTTGAACAGTGGGAGCAGCAGGAGTTTCCGCTCGAGGTGATCACGCCAGGGCAGGTCACGCTGAACCTCGGCGAGGACCACGCGGTCGCTGACGTAAAGGACCTACGGATCCTGGGGAGTCGGGCCGACGCATCGGGCTCCCTGTATGAGGTGCCCGCGTGGTGTAAAGTCCGCGAGCGGTGGCGCTTCCAGCTCGGTTTCCTGTTGCGGTTCATCTTGTCGGGGCAGCCGGACTTCACGCGTCCCGTACGCGGAGCGAGTTGGATAGAGGCCGAGTCGGCCTATCGCCCAGCCGGGAGTCACTGGTACCAGCGCCTGTACGGCCTCTACAGTGGGCAGCCGGCCTTCGGAGACGACTGGCTTCCGATCACGGACTGGGTGGAAGGATTCCTGCTGGCGCTCCTACGCTGGCCAGGGTGCCGTGCTCCAGACGGGTTCATTTGGGTCGAGCAGGGCATCGAAGAGGCGAGGACACGGATTGGCCAGAGGATCGCAGATCTCAAGCAGCGTCGCGGTAGTGCTACCCGCGCACTGATCCTGCCGTTGCGGACCAAGCAACCGACGGCGACGAATGTGAAGAGACCGTTACGTGCCTGCGTGGTCCAGACGGCGGTCCCGAGAACCGACGACTTCCGGCACACCGACTTGGCGCTCAACGACTCCGCAATTCGGCGAAGACACCGCAATCACCTGTCGGCAGCGCTCGCGGCCGTGGAACGCATGTTGACGCTACGGGAGACGCACAAGGGGCGCGGAGGGCGGCTCGACTGGCTCATTCTGCCCGAACTTGCCGTCCATCCAAGTGACGTTCGTACTCATCTGGTCCCGTTTGCGCGGGCCCATAGAGCAATGATCCTGGCCGGCCTGACCTATCAGGAACTCTTTGGAGGAAAGCCGCTCGTCAACTCAGCCTTGTGGGTCATCCCGGAGTGGTCGGACGCCTACGGGCTGCAGATCAGGACTCGCCGCCAAGGGAAGGAGCACCTCTCTCCAGATGAGCGGACATTCAATAGAGGTGGTGCGGGCCTTCTGCAGGGGTTTCGTCCCTGTCAGTGGTTAATCTGCTATCCGTGGTCTGGCGCGGACGGTAGCCTACCTGCTTGGCTGACGGCGGCTGTCTGCTACGATGCGACGGACCTCGGCCTTGTTGCGGATCTCCGGGATGAGTCGGATGTCCTGGCGATCCCGGCGCTAAACAAAGACGTCAAGACGTTCGACCAGATGGCCCTGGCGCTGCACTACCACATGTTCCAGCTCGTGATCGTCGCCAACAGCGGGCAGTATGGCGGGAGCAACGCCTACTGGCCCCGGAGCAATGCTCACATCAGGCAGGTCTTCCACACCCACGGGCAGCCGCAAGCTTCGATCGCCTTCCTCGAAGTCGACGACATTGGCGGGCTCCTGGAGCGCCATGACGTGTCGGGAGCCAACGCCGGCGACTGGAAGCATCCCCCCGCGGGTCTGAACATGAAATCGACGGGGGGTTCGTCGTGAAAAGCCTTGCCGCCAACGCCCGTCGCCTGCCGCCCCACCACGTCACTGTCCGAGTCCCCTGGCACGACGGAGGCTGGACGGGTAGCGTATGCGCCCGCCCGCTCGACAACACGAGCTGCCTCATCCTGCCTCGCATCGGCGAGGGTCGGCGCGACGAAGTAGAAATGCGTTGCGCCGGCCAGCGGCTCGACAAGCTCAAGAGTGCCGATCTCCCGCCCTGTATAGGTGAGCGCGTCTCGTTCATGGCGCCCTTCCCGCTCACGCGGACGATGACGCACCCGTACAGGGAGTTCTACCCCGAGACCCACGGCCATTTCGCGACCACCCGCTTCGTGCAGCCGCCGTACTCCGCTACCTGCGTTCCGTTCCGCTGGATGCTGCGCGAGAAGGTCGAGGGGAACGCGAAAGACGGCGAGATCGGGATCGCCGAGCGTCTGAGGATCGGCTGGGTGCCGGATCGGGAGCCCGACATCCACAATCACCAAGGCAAGCAGGTCGAGACGGCCTTCGTCCAGCAGCGCGAGAACCAGCTCGCGCTGCTGGACACTTTCTTCGGCGCGCTCCGGCCGGAGGAGTCGCTCTGTTTCTTCTACGCGAAGCGCACCCCGCTCTCGGAGCAGTCCCGGCGCGTGATCGTCGGCGTGGGCCGCGTGCTTTCCTTGGGCGAGGCTACCGAGTACTCCTCCAAGGTCAAGAATCCGCCGCTCCGCTGCGTGCTCTGGGAGCGCAACGTGGGCCATTCGATCCGACCGGGCTTCGCGGATGCTTCCTCTTTCCCTACCAGGAGGCGCTGGCGCTCGCCCAGCGCGGCGGCATCGACCCCGAGGAGTTCGTGGCCTTCCGGAACCTGTCAACGACATTGAGACAGTAGCGGTCAGCATTTACTGAGCAATCTGCGGCGGCGTCGCCGCGTCCGGTGGGTTGATCCAGACCTCTGTGGGAGGAGGCTGGGGTTTCGGGCGTCCATGAACGAATCGTTCCGGGTACCGGGTCCAGGCGCGACGCAGGGTGCGTTCGCGTTTCTCAACAATGCGCCGAGCACGCCCGTGATGGACGTCATCGGGGGTGAGCATCGCGATTCCGCCATGGCGGTGCTCGGTGTTGTACCAAGGGAAGAAGGACCGGCAGAAGGCGGTCGCGGCGGCGATGTCTGCGAAGCGTCCAGGAAAGCCGGGATGGTACTTCAGGGTCTTGAACTGCGCTTCGGAGAAGGGGTTGTCGTCGCTGACCCGGGGGCGGCTCAGCGAGCGGGTGGCGCCGAGGTCGGCGAGCAGTTGCGCGGTGCACTGGCTGGTCATGGGTGCGCCGCGGTCCGAATGCAGGGTGAGCACCTGGGGCTCGATCCCCTGCTTGGAAAGCACGATTGCTCGATGAGCCGGCCGGCCAAAGCGGCGCTTTCGCGTTCGGCGACCCTCCACCCCACGACGTATCGGCTGAAGATGTCGAGCAGGACGTAGAGGTAGAAGTACGTCCAGCGCTTCGGCCCGAGCAGGCGGGTGATGTCCCACGACCAGGTCTGGTTCGGGGCGGTGGCGACGAGTTCGGGCTTGGTGCAGGGCGGATGGGTGAGCTGATTGCGCCGCTCGCGCACCGGTTGCTCGGCGGCGAGGATGCGGTACATGGTGCGTTCCGAGCACAGGTACTGCCCTTCATCGAGCAGAGTCGCGGCGACCTCGGCGGGCGAGCGGTCGACGAAGCGAGGGGAAACGAGCACGTCGATGACACGCTCGCGTTCGTGCTCATTGAGCGCCCGGGCGGGCGTCTTTCGGGGCTGCCGGTGCCCGGGAGAGGGCCTGTGACGACGGTAGAACGTTGCTCTGGACACCCCCAGCGCTCGGCACGCCGGCTCGACGCCGACGTGCTGTGCGAGCGAGGCGGATGCCATCAGCAGTCCTTCCCGGCGTCGAGGCTGAATCCCGGCAGCCCGGCAACTTTTCCCTGGACTTCGAGAATCGTGTGTGCGGTGGCGAGTTCCTTCTCCAGGCGCACCACCTTCGCCTCGAGCTGGCGGACCTTGGCGCTGAGGGGGTTGGACTCGGCTGGTTTGGCGCCGCGCTGGTTCGGCGTCAGGCCCCGCAGCGAGCCATTGCGTCGCGCCTTGCGCCACGCCGACAAATGCGAGGTGTACAGACCCTCGCGGCGAAGCAGCCGTCCGACCTCGCCGGGTCGAGTGCAGCGCTCGGCCTCCTCGACGATCCGCAGCCGGTACTCGGCGGTGAACCGGCGCCGGGTGGGCTTGGCCACGACCTCCGGGTCCGGTGCCCGGCTCGCTTGTGCGGTCTCGGCCCTGGGGGCCTCGTCGCTACGCTCCTCGCCCCCCAGGGCCGGCGCGTCAGCGTCCATCCACGTCATGGGCTCTCTGTCTGCTCTCATCGTTGTTCACCTCCGCCGCCCTCACTCATTCCAAGGGTACCCGGTGTCTCAACGATGTTGGCAGAGAGTGCACCGCCGAGGGCACCGCCAGCCTCGACACACTGAACCGCACCGTGTGGGCCTGGGTCGAGGGCGAGTACCACCGCTCGCCCCATCGCGGCCTCGACCGGCGGACCCCCCTCGACCAGTGGGCGCTCGCCGGGCACAACGTGCGCTACCCCGACCCCCACCTCGACCTCGACGACCTCTTCCTGTTCGAGGCCAAACGCCGCGTCATGAAAGACCGCACCGTGAGCCTGCACGGTCGGCTCTACGAGGCCGACGCCGTGCTCGTCGGCCAATCCGTCACCTTGCGCTACGACCCCGAGGCGCCGCCTTCGCGCCCCATCGAGGTCGTCCACGATGCCAAGCCCGCAGGCACCGCCACCCGCCTCGACGCCTACGCCAACACCGCCGTCAAGCGCCACCGACCCTCCTGGCAACTCCAGTGCGCTACCGCGCCGGACGAACCCTCCCCCTCGCCACTGACGATGCGAAACCTCAAGGAGAAGAACTGATGTACCTGCGTCACTTCGCGCTGACCCGGCTCCCCTTCGAAACCCCGGCCCACACCGACGAACTGTTCGAGTCGAACTCGCGCCGCGAGGCCAAGGCCCGGCTCCATCACCTCATCGAACTCAAGGGCATCGGCCTGATGACCGGCGAGGTCGGCTCGGGCAAAACCACCGTATGCCGCCACGTCGCCGCCGCACTGCATCCGGGCCTGTATCGGGTGGGCTACGTCTGCCTGACTACCGGAAACGTCCTCGACATGTACAAATCCATCGCCTGGGAACTGGGGCTTCCCACCGAGCGCTCGCGCGCCACCGCCTACCGCGCCATCCGCGCCGAGATCACCCGACTGGTGTGCGAGGCCAAGCAACTGCCCGTGCTCATCATCGACGAAGCGCAGCACCTGCGCAACGACGTGCTCGAAGATCTTCGCTTGCTGACCAACTTCTCCATGGACAGCGAGAACCGCCTGTGCCTGCTGCTCGTCGGACTCACCGAGCTACGCCGCCGTCTCGCCATGGCCGTGCACGAATCGCTCTCCCAGCGCCTCGTCGTACGCCACCACCTCGCCGGCATCGACCGCGAGGAACTCCACGCCTACCTCACCCACCGCCTGCGTCTCGCCGGCTGCGAACTCCCCCTGTTCGAACCCCCCGCCGTCGAGGCTCTGGCGCAGAGCGCACGCGGATTGCCCCGGCTCATCAATCGAATCGCCCACTACGCCCTGACCGCCGCCGCCGCGAAAGGCGACCGCATCGTTACCGCCGTGCACCTCGAGCACGCCGTCGCGGAGTTGCGGTTGTGAACCGGTCTTGCCTCGTCGTGCACCACGACATCAACGACCAAGCCCCCGCTCCTCTCCGTGAACTCCTCAACGACCTTCCCTTCGCCTTCGACTGACCGTACTTCGCTCAGACCCGCCGCTCCTGCCACGAACGCCGCGACAGCGAACGCTCGTGCCAGGACCGACCGCTCGACCGGTTCGACGCCGCCAACGTGACGTGCGCCATCACCCACCCCGCACCCACAAGCGCGCCCGTGCAACGAACACCGGCGCGCTGGTGAACTCACCGTCACCTCGAGCACCGTGATCACCGCGACCGACGGGTGAACGCGGGCGCTCGGCTTGCACTGGCACCGCTCTCCGACGACGGGGGGGCAATGTGAGAAATCAGCACGCGGTCGATCAGATATAAACCGACAAATCCCTTACGAAATTACGTGCGATGCAACAGCAGGACCTCCATGCGGCACCTCGCTCCGGCGCGAGTGCCGGATCGGGCGACCGCCCCGGGTTCCGAGTTCGAGCTTTGCAGCCCCGCGCGGGCGGGGAACGTGAAAGCCGACTCCAATCGATCACCGGTCCATCCCCGCGCGGGCGGGGAACGCTCTTCGCGAGTCGGATGATAGCCGAGCGCCACGCGCCGCATGCGGGGCGGATATCTCCGTCGGCTCAGGTAAGAACCCCGTGGACGTGCTACTTGCCGTCGCGCCACGCCCCCTTGTAGCGAGTGCCGTCGGGCCAGGTGAGAACCCCTTGGCCGTGCGGCTCCCCGTCGCGAAACTCTCCCTTGTAGCGAGAGCCGCTGGGCCATATCATCACTCCGTGGCCATGCTGCTTGCCGTCGCGATACTCGACCTCCAACCGCTCGCCATCGCTCGATATCAGCACGCCGTACCCATGCGGCTTGCCGTCGCGGAACCCACTCTCGAACGAGGCACCGTCGCTCAATGTCACCACACCGTACCCATGCCACTCGTCATCGCGGAACCCACCCTCGAACCGGGAACCGTCACTTGATGTCTGCACACCATACCCATTTTGCTTGCCGGCGCGAAACCCACCCCGATAACGGCCACCATCGTCCCATGTGAAAACCCCGTAGCCATGCGGCTCACCGTCGCGACGCTTGCCCCTGTAGCGGCCGGAATCACTCACAATCGACAACCTCACTCACTTCCTACCGGCCGAGATCCGCACCGCGGCGCCGTGTTTGCTGGCGGCGGTAGGCGGCAGCCTGCTTTGCAGCCTCGCATGGGCGGGGAACGCACGACGGAAGGGCTTCGCTTGTCAGGATCACCCCTCCAAACGCGGACGCGATTCTCAACGCTCGATCCCGTTCGAGCGCGCCGGCCGCGGAGTGCCGACGCGACCGACTCGGATCCCCGACGACCGCGGCGCATCCACGGCACGCAAGCGCGGATCGTCGTCCGCCCACCCACCGATCGCCCACGTGTCAACTTTTGTGCGATGCGATGTCATAAGCCCGGATGGCACCGTCTCCTCGGTGAACTCCGGGGTTCTCCGGTAGGGTTGTACATCAGGAGGGAGGGCTTCCAATGGTCGGCAACCATGGCTCACGGGGACTGCAACGCGCGCCTGACGGCTTCCGGTTCCTTCTGGATCACCCGCAACAGTGTCGCAGCCGGGCCGCTGACCCGCCGGACTCCTTGTTCCCACTTGCGGTAGCCGGACAGGCTCATGCCCATCAGGGGCGCCATCTGGGCTTGGGTGAGCTTCGCCTTCTGGCGGACCTCGCGCGGGGTCACGGGCGCATGAACGACGGCAGGGCCTTCGCCCTTCGCATGGGCCAGCGCCTCGTTGAGGGACTGAATCAGGTCTTCTCCGAACGTGCTCATGGTCTCTCCTTCCCGGCATTCTTGATCGCCGCGACAATGGCGGCCACCGTGCGCCGCTCCGCTGGGTTCAGGTCGGTTCTGGCGGGTTTTGCATAGGCAAGCAGCGCATAGATCGGCATCGACTCGCCGCCATAGAAGTAGATCACCCTTGCGCCGCCTCGCTTGCCACGGCCCAAGGCCGCGAACCGCAGCTTCCGGACGCCGCCGGTTCCCGGAATCTCGTCGCCCGCCAGAGGATTCTCGGCCAGATAATCGAAGGCGTGCCGTTCCTCCTCGGTGAACAGCTTGTCGGCCTGGCGGGCGAAGGTGGGAGTCCCGGCGACCGTTTGCATCCGGCGATGTATACCCCAACGGGGTATTCAAAACAAGTCGGGCGGATTGGGCCGCATCCGCGCGTTGTCGGATTCCTCCGGCGATGTTTCGTCCTTGAACCCCATCGCCTTCGCGATTCTTCCCGCCGTCTTCTCGGCGGCGGCCTGCCTGTCCTCGGCGTGGTCAAGCACGAAGCCGAGGCGCTTCAACTCGTCCGGCGACAGGAACCGCTCGCGCGGTTTCATCCTGTAGCGGCGCATGTTGCGGCAGGGATTGGACCCCTGGGGCCGCAGGTCCCAAAGCTCGGCAGCGGTCATCATCACCGACAGCACCGGACGGGCGCGGTTGGAGATGCCGCAGCCGATGGGCGTCAGGGACTCGTGTCGCCGCGCCCCGCCCGAACCGCCGGCCCTTGAAGAGGGGGGTGTTCATCTCCGCCCTCGTGGCTCGCGGCGATCTTCATCGCGATGTGTGCGCCGGCGGCGATCGGGGGGTACTTCGGCGCCTCGTGCGGCGGCACGCAGGAAGGGATCGCCTCGATGGTCGCGTCGAAGTCGGGGTGCATGAAGTAGCCGATCGTCCGGCGGCGCGATCGGGCACTCCCGAGCTCGCGCGGATTGGCGACGCGATGCAGGGTCGACGCCCACCGGTCGTTCGTCCAGCGGGCCATCATGTCCCCGAGATTCACGACGAGGGCGCCGGGCGGCGGGTGCACGGGCCGCCAGCGTCCGTCGGGCATCCGGACCTCGAGCCCGCCGTCGGCCTCGGTCATCGCGAGGATCGTGAGGGTGCCGTAGTCGGTGTGCGTCCCGGTACGGAGCTGTCCGGGGGAGGGCGGCGTGTCGAGCGGGGGGTAGTGGTGGCTCGAGAGGATGCTGAAATGACGCTGGATGGCGCCGGCGAAGAACTCTTCGGGCTGGCCGAGGGCCACCGCGAGGATGCGAAGGAGGTCGGCGGCAAGCCCTTCGCAGGCTCGATAGAGCGCGATCAGCGCTTCCGCCGTGCCCGCCGGCTCGTCCGGGTAGAGGTTGGGCGCATAGGCGTCGGCCGCATCGGGCTGCGACCGGAAATGCGCTCGATGATCGTCGATCGGTCCGAGGAAATACGTCTCGCGCAGATCGGGCGGCGCCTTCTCCCCCAGGGTGTAGGCGAGGCCGCGGGTGGCGAAACCGTGATAGCCCCGCTGGCGGGAGGGGCCGGTCGGATGCCATCGATCCTTGCGTTCCCGGGGAAGGTCGAAGAAAGCGCGCGAGCGCTCGAAGGCCCGGTCGATGACATGCGGCGCGATGCCGTGCCCGGTCACGGCGAGGAACCCGATCTCCTCGCAGGCCCGGGCGATGCGTCCTGCAACCCCTTCCTTGCCGCTCCCGTCGAGGAACGGAGCGATGTCGATCGTCGGGACCTGGACCACCGTCAGGCTCCGTGGGTCGCGCGCGCGCCCGACAGTTCGGCGTTGACGGCGAGCGCATAGGGAACGTCATGCGAGAGAAGGCCGCCCGCGAGGAGCGCCGCCTTGAGCCGCACGAAGGCGGCGGGCGGCAATTCCGGGGAGCGCGGCCAGAGCCGCGAGGTCCGGTAAGCGGCGATGATTCGCGTAAGCGCGCTGGCCGGGAGGTCGGGAAAGAACGTCGGGCCGATTCGGGCGGCAACCGCCTCGGGGGGCGTCTCGTGGAGCCGGGCGAGGGCGTGCGTGATCGCCCGCACGAGGGCCCGGCACGTCCCGCGCCTTTCGGTGGCATGGCGGCGGGTGGTGTAGAAGCTCGAAAAGGCGACGTCGCCACGTTCGGAGAACCAGTGCCAGACGTGCCCGGACCCGGTCGAGACGAGCCGGTCGGCGTAGGGCTCGAACACCTGGACGACGTCGATCTCGCCCCGCTCGAACGCGGCGGCGTTGTCGGTCATCGAAGCATCGGGCGACCGGTTGAGAGAGGCGGGATCGATTCCGGCGCGGTCGAGGTCGTCGAAGAGCGTCATCCAGGGGGTCGGCACGTCCACCGCGACCGCGATGCGTGGCCCGACGAGGTCCTGGCAGCGGAACGCGGGGTTGGCCGAGCCTTGCCCGAACCGCCGGGACCCGGATCCGGTTCTTCGGCGCAAGGTTCGCAGCCTCGGGGCACGCGTGGTAGGTTTCGGAACCGGGAGCGCGGCCCGACCGGGGGCTGCCGACTTGCAGGGGACTCGAGGGAAGTTGCGATGATTACGAGGTTCTCGTCACTCTACGCGGGCCATGTCGATCTCGGCGACATGGGCCAGGACGCGACCCCCGCGAACGAGCGGCGCTATCCGAACGAGCACTTGTCGACCGTCTTCTCGAAGACCGAGGCGCTCGCCCGGACCATGGATCGCCTCGGCTACGACGCCCTCTGGCTCGCCGAGCACCATTTCCAGCACGAAGGCTACGAGTGCCTCCCGAACATCCTGATGGTCGGCGTCCACCTCGCGCACGTGACCGAGCGCCTTCGGATCGGCTGCGGGTTCAACATCTGCCCGATGTGGCACCCGCTCCGGCTCGCCGAGGACTACGCGACCGCGGACATCCTGACCGGCGGCCGCGTCATCTTCGGGGTGGGGCGCGGCTACCACACCCGGGAAGTCGAGACCCTGGGCGGGATCATGATGGACCAGGACGAGAACCGGGAGCTCTTCGAGGAGCAGGTCGAGATCATCTTCAAGGCGTTCAACAACGAGCGCTTCTCGCACCACGGCAAGCACTACACCCTGCCGCCGAAGCTCCCCTACCGGGGCTACGAGCTCGAGGACCTTACCCTCGTGCCGCGCCCCGCACGTCTTCCCGTCGAGTGCTGGCAGCCCATCGTGAGCGCGAACCCCCGCGGGCTCGACTTCATGGCGAGGCACGGCATCAGGGGAATCGTCGGCGGCGGCTCCGCCCTCCTCGGCGAAGGGCCGGTGGTCGGCTACCGTGACGCGCTCGCCCGGGCCGGCGTCGAGGCGGAGCTCGGGGAAGGGATCTGCGTCGGCGTCAACTTCCATCTCGCGGACAGCCGCAAGCAGGCGGTGCGCGAGGCGACGCCCTTCTACGAGGAGCACGCGAAGATGTTCGCCCCCCTCGGCTTCTTCCGCGGGCTCAGCGACGAGCAGCAGGCGGCGGTCGCCGGACGGGGTGGCTGGGACGCGGTCGGCTTCCCGGATATCGACCGGCAGATGAAGTCGCGCTCGTGGTTCTGCGGGACGGGGGACGAGATGATCGCCTATCTCCGGGAGCTCGAGGAGCGGTTCCCGGGGCTCGAGGTGGTGAACGTGCAGTCGAGCATGGGCACCCCGGAAGCGGTGATGGTCGAGCAGCTCGAGCGCTTCGCGGCGGAGGTGATGCCCGCGTTCCGGGAGGGGTGCGAGGCGTCCGCGCAGCGCTCCGCGGCGTAGCGGGCGGGACGGGGCGGGGGCGGGGCCGGGCGGGGCCGCCGCCGGCGGCGGAGCGCGGGACGACCACCCCGATCAACCGCCCCGCGCGGGTCCGGACGACCGAAGGAGGAGACGATGACGACGACGGCACGGGCCAGGAACGGCCCCGCGTTCGGGCGGCAGCGCCTGCCGGAGCGTTTCTGCAATCTGGACCGGCTCCTCGCCGACCTGGAGGCGCGCGACCTCGACGGCATCGTCGTCACCACCCCGCTCAATGTGTTCTGGCTCACGAGCTTCAACGGCGTCGCCCACAAGGCCGACGAGCCGCGGCCCTACACTGCGATCCTCGCCCGGCGCGAGCCCGAGCACCCCATCCTGGTGCTGGCCGACTACTACCTGACCACGCCCCTTTACCAGCCGACCTGGGTGAAGGACATCCGCCCCTGCCGGTCGGTGATGTCGCCGCTGGATCTGCCGCCCCGGCGGGAGGACATCGACGCTCACATCCCGCGCTCGGCGGCCGGGATCGACTGGGTGGAGCAGGCGCGCGCCGCCTACCGCTTCAACAGCGGCGAGCAGGTGCGCGCCGCGATGCGGGACCTCGGTATCGACCGCGGGCGGGTCGGCTTCGACGACGAGGGTTTCGGGCGGCGGCTGGGTCTGCCGCACGTCGAGGTCGCGAACGGTTACGACCCCCTGATGCACGCCCGGGCGGTCAAGACCCCGGTGGAGCTTGAATTGCTCGCCCGCGCGACCCGCCTCAACGAGAAAGCCATCCGGCGCACCGTGTCGCGCTGGGAGAAGGGCTGGACCCGTCAGGACCTCAACCACACCTACGCGGTATCGGCAGTCGAGCTCGGCGGGTTCGTGCGCGACCCGGGCGGGCTCGTGGTGAGTCACGCGATCGGGGACGACCCCACCTTGACGGTGCAAAGCGGGCTCGAGGACGAGGAGATCGCCCCCGGCACCCATGTCATGTTCGACTGCCACGGGACCCTCGACCTCTACTGCTGGGACGGCGGCAAGTCGTGGATCGTCGGGGGCGAGGCGACGCCCGAGGGGGCGAAGCGTCTCGCCGCCACCGGGAAGGTCGGAGAGGCGCTCGTCGAGGCGATGCGCCCCGGCGTCCGGGTGAGCGAGCTGCACGCGAAGGGCCGCGAGGTGTACCGCAAGGCGGGCATGGCCGACGCGGACGGCGCCTTCATCTTCTTCCACGGGCTCGGCCTCTCCCACATGGACTTCGAGATGCAGCTCCCGGACGGCCAGCCCTACCGCGACTGGGTGCTGGAGGAGAACATGGTCCTTCCCATCCACCTCTTCTACCCGGGCGGGGAGCGCGAGCGCGCGTGGCTCGAGGAGGTCGTGGTGGTGGGCGCGGACGGCGGCCGCCCCCTTTTCAGTTGGGGCTTCGAGCCCCTGACCGGCGCCTGACCGGGGCTCGGTGCAAGGAGGAGAGATGCGATGGCGAAACATCCCGAACCGCCCGCGCTGGACCCGGCGACGGTCGCGGTCACGCGGGGCAGCGGCTATCCCCCGGAGTTCGCCGCGACCTGCACGTCGCGGGCGAAGCGGCGACTCGGCAACGCGCTCGGCCTCCGGAACTTCGGGGTCAATCTGGTGACCCTCCCGCCCGGCGCCGCCTCATCGCAACGGCACTGGCATTCCCACCAGGACGAGTTCGTCTATGTGGTCGAGGGCGAGGCGACCCTCATCACCGACGCCGGCGAGCAGACCCTCGGCCCCGGCATGGTCGCAGGCTTCCCGGCCGGAAAGCCGGACGGCCACCACCTCGTCAACCGCTCGGGTGCGGACGTCGTCTACCTCGAAGTCGGCGACCGCCCGCCGGTCGACGACGTCGACTATCCCGACATCGACATGCTGATCCGGGGCGGACGGTTCGTCCATCGGGACGGCACCCCGTACTGATCGGGGAGGCGCCGCCGATGGCCCGGGAACGATTCTTCACCGGCTCGCGTTTCGAGGAGCGGGGCGGCTATGCGCGGGGCGTGCGGGACGGCGACATGGTGTTCCTCTCCGGCTGCGTCGGCTTCGACTACGTGAACCACACCATCTCCGACGACATCGTCGAGCAGACCCATCAGGCGTTCCGCAACATCCACCGGGCGCTCGAAGAGCTGAACGCCTCCTTCCGGGACGTGGTGCGGGTCGTGATCTACATCGCCGACCGCGCCTATTACGAGCAGACCGTCGACCTCATCGGCGAGTACTGTCGCGACGCGCGCCCCGCCAACACCTTCATCGTCGCGCAGCTCGTCGACCCCCGGATGAAGATCGAGATCGAGGTCACCACCCGCGACGGCGGCGGCAGCGCCTGATCGCGGCCCCGCCGGCCGGGGATGCGAGCCGGGGAACGGGAACGACGCGGGGCCGGCCCGCCGTGGCCGGTGGAACCGGCGGACGGCCGCGGTCCCGCCCGGCGCGGAACGGCGAGGAGACAGCACTGCCATGTCCAATCGACTGCAAGACAAGGTAGCCGTCATCACCGGAGCCGCATCCGGGATCGGCGCCGCCTGCGCCCGCCGCTTCGCGGCCGAAGGTGCGAGCCTCGTCGTGAGCGACCTGAACGAGGACGCCTGCGCCGGTATCGCGAAGGGCCTCCGCGACGCCGGGGCGACGTTCGTCGTCGCGGCCGGCGACGTGACGTCGCGCGCGGATACCGAGGCGGTCGCGGAAGCGGCGCGCGCCTCGTTCGGCGGGATCGACGCACTCGTCAACTCCGCCGGCATCTCCGCGCGCACCGTCGCCGCCGAGCCGGACGTCGAGGAGCGCTGGCGGCGCGTCATCGACGTCAACCTCAAGGGCACGATGCTCATGTGCATGGCCGCGGTCGAGGTGATGCGGGCGACGCGGAGCGGTTCCATCGTCAACCTCGCGTCGATCATGGGCCACGTCGGCTACCCGCCGGCGGTCGGCCTGTCGGACGGCTTCAGCCCCTACGCACAGTCCAAGGGCGGGGTCGTTCAATTGACCCGCGACCTCGGATCGGCGCTCGGCCGGGAGGGGATCCGGGTGAACGCGGTGTGCCCCGGCTTCGTCCGGACCCCGCTCACGGAGAGGCTCACCTCGAACAACGAGACGTACTCGAAGCTGCTCGACCTCCACCCGCTCGGCCGGATTGCCGAGCCCGAGGAGATCGCGAACGTGGTCCTCTTCCTCGCCTCCGACGAGGCGTCGTTCGTGACCGGGGCGAACTTCCTCGTGGACGGAGGCTACACCGCCGTGTAGCGGCTCCGCGAAAGCGGAGCGAGCGGGGTGATTCCGGGTGATTCCCCGCCGCTCACGAGCGGAAGCGCGCCGCGTCAGTGCTCCTTCACGTAGGGCGTCCCGAGTGCGCTCGGCGCCTCCGCCCGGCCGAAGAAGCCGGCGAGCAGCACCACCGTCATGATGTACGGGAGGATCAGCATGAGATCGGTGGGCGCCTCGCCGATGATCGGAAACTCGACCCCCAGCAGGCGCGACGAAGCGGCCTCGAGGAATCCGAACAGCAGGCAGGCGAAGAGGGCGGGCCAGGGCCGCCACTTGCCGAAGATCATCGCCGCGAGGGCGATATAGCCCTTGCCGGCGCTCATTTCCCGGATGAACCCGGCCCCGTGCGCGGTCGAGAGGTAGGCCCCCGCGATCCCGCACAGGATCCCGGCCACGATGACGGCGCGGTAGCGAAGCCAGGGCACCGAAACCCCCGCGCTGTCGACGGCCTCCGGCGATTCCCCGACCGCCCGCACCCGCAGCCCGAAGCGGGTCTTCGTGAGGAGGAGGGCGGCGAGCGGCACCGCGACCAACGCGAGATAGACGAGCAGCTTGTGCCCGCTCACGAGCTCGTCGTAGATCACGCCGACGATCGGCACGTGCTCGAGCGCCTCCGCGAGGGGGAGCTCGATTGGCTGGAAGCGCTGGTCGGGGCCGAGGGTCGGGGTCTGACCGCCGCGCTGGAAGAGCGCGATGCCGAGGGTGACCGTCAGCCCCGACGCGAGGATGTTCACCGCGAGCCCGCTGATGATCTGGTTTCCCCGATGGGTGATGCAGGCGAACCCGTGCACGAGACCCATGCAGATCGACACCCCCATTGCCGCGAGCAACCCGAGGTACACCGAGCCGGTCACGGCCGCCACCGCGCCCGCCGCGAACGCGCTGCCGAGAAGCTTGCCCTCGAGGGAGATGTCGATGATGCCGGAGCGCTCCGAGAAGAGCCCGGCCAGGGCGCAGAAGATGAGCGGGGTCGCGAGCCGCAGGGTGGCGTCGAACGTGAGCAGGATCTGGAACGCGAGCTCGCTCATGCCGGGACCTCGCGGGGGCGGTGCGCCATTGACGCGATGAGACGCGCGAGCGGCGGGTTCAGCATGTAGGCGAGCGCGCCCGAGAAGAGGATGATGAGGCCCTGGATGACCAGCAGCATGTCGCGGGTGATGGTCTGGAACTCGAGGTCGAGTTCGCTCCCCCCTTGGTAGAGGGCGCCGAAGAGGAGGCTCGCGAGCACGATCCCGACCGGATGATTGCGCCCCATGAGGGAGACCGCGATCCCCGTGAATCCGTATCCCGCCGTGAAGTTGAGCAGCAGGCGGTGCTGCACGCCGAGCACCTCGTTTACCGCCATGAGACCGGCGAGCGCGCCCGAGATGGCCATCGCGACGATGATGGTGCGGGGGATGCGGATGCCGGCATAGGCGGCGGCCTGGGGGCTGTGGCCGAGGGTACGGACTGCGTAGCCGAACCGGGTATGCCAGATAAGGAGCCAGACGAAGACGCAGGCCGCGATCGCGAGCACGAAGGAGAGATTGAGCGGCGAGCGTGCGGCCTCGATCCCGAGCGCCCCGAGCACTTCCTGCATGTCCGGGATCGCCGCGTTCTCCGCGAAGCCGCGGGACGTGGGCGAGCTCTGTCCGCGCTTGATGAGCGGCCCCGCCAGCAGCGAAACCATCACTCCGGCCGCGATGAAGTTGAACATGATCGTGGTGATGACGACATGACTTCCCCGGTAGGCCTGGAGCCAGGCCGGCACGAACGCCCATCCCGCGCCGAAGGCCGCGGCGGCGAGGATTGCGAGCGGAACGAGGACGAGGCCCGGGAGCACCGCGTCCAGGGCGAGGCAGACGAGCCCGGCCCCGAGCCCGCCGATGTAGGCTTGGCCCTCCCCTCCGATATTGAACAGCAGGGCGTGGAACGCGACCGACACGGCGAGGCCGGTGAAGATGAAGTTGGTGGTGTAGTACAGGGTGTAGCCGAGGCTCCCTTCATAGAAGAAGGCACCCTGGATCATGACGTCGATGGCGAGCAACGGGTCCTCCCCGATCGCGAGGACCACGAGGCCGGAGACCGCCAGGGCGATGGCGAGGTTGACGATCGGCAGCAAGCCGACATCCGCCCAGCGCGGCAGCGGCGGGGCGCTGCTCACGCGACGGCCGCCGGCCGGCCGACGCCGGCCATCATCAGGCCGATGCGATCGGCGTCCGCTTCGCCGCGGGAGACCTCGCCCACGATTCGGCCCGCGTTCATCACCAGGATGCGATCGGAGAGGGACATGATCTCGTCGAGCTCCACCGAGACGAGGAGAATGGCGCAGCCGGCATCCCGAATCGCGATGAGCTGGGCGTGGATGAACTCGATCGCGCCGATGTCCACCCCGCGCGTCGGCTGGCCGACGAGCAGGGACTTCGGGGCGGCGGAGAGCTCGCGCGCCACCACCATCTTCTGTTGGTTTCCGCCGGAGAAGCCACCGCAGCGAAGGCCCGCATCCGGCGGGCGCACGTCGTAGCGCTCCATCAGGGCGGTGCAGCGCTCGCGGATGGCGGCGAGAGCAAGGAAGATGCCGTTGCCGGCCTCCTTTCCGCCCTGGTATCCGAGGATGGAAGACTCGGAAGCAGTGAACGGGAGCACGAGTCCGCGCCGCTGCCGGTCCTCCGGGATATGGGCGAGCCCCATGTCGCGCAGGAGCGACGGGTTGGCGGGCTCCGCGGCGGTGAACGCGCGGCCTGCGAAGACGATCCGTCCCGATTGGGGCGGCACGATCCCGGAGAGCACGTCCAACAGCTCCGACTGCCCGTTGCCGGCGACCCCCGCCACCCCGAGGATCTCACCCGCTCGAAGCTCGAACCGGATGTCGGTGAGGCACGGCGCCCCCCGCTCGTCGGTGTGGCTGAGCGACTCGACGGCGAGGATCGGCTCCCCCGGCTTCCCCGGCTTCCCGCCGACCGCGAAGAGCACGTCGCGGCCGACCATCAGCCGGGCGAGCTCTTCCTGGCTCGTCTCGCCGGTGCGGCGGTGGGCCACCATCTCCCCCCGCCGCATCACGTACACGGCGTCCGTCGCGGTCATGATCTCGCGCAGCTTGTGGGTGATGAGAAGAATGGTGACGCCGTCGCGCTTCAGGATCTCGAGGATCGCGAAGAGCCGATCGGCCTCCTGCGGGGTCAGCACTCCGGTCGGCTCGTCCAGGATCAGGATGCGCGCGCCCTGCAGCAGGGTCTTCAGGATCTCGACCCGTTGCTGCAGGCCCACCGGCAACTCGCCGACCACCGAGTCCGGGTCGATCTCGAGCTCGTAGGCGGCGCTGAGGTCCGCCATCCGGGTGCGGGTCGCCTGTTCCCCCGCGGCCAGGAGGGTGCCTCCCTCGCGCCCGAGCATCACGTTCTCGAGCACGGTCATGGTGGGAACCAGCATGAAATGCTGGTGCACCATGCCGATGCCGCGCTCGATGGCGTCTGACGAACCGGCGAGCCGAGCCGGCTCTCCGTCGATCCGGATCTCCCCGCTGTCAGCGCTGTAGAAGCCGTAGAGAATGGAGACGAGGGTCGACTTCCCGGCGCCGTTCTCGCCGATGATCCCGGTAATGGAGCCGCGCTCGACCGCGAGGTCGATATCGCGATTGGCCCGAACCGCGCCGAACCGTTTGTTGATCCGGCGAAGCTCGACCGCCGGCGGAGAACCCTCCCCGCCGGCGGGCCCGGCCGCCTCGATCCTGTCCGTTCGTTCCGCCAAGGCCGCGGACCACGCCCCCCGGAGCGGAGGGGCTCGGACCCGGCGCCCCGGATCGGATCGTCAGAACGGACAGCTCTGATCGTCCTCGTAGTTGTGGACGGAGATTGCCCCCGAGATGATGGCCTCCTTCGCCGCGGCCACCGCCGCCTCGATCTCGCCCGCCACGAGGTCCCGGTTGTGCTCGTCCA
Organism: Gammaproteobacteria bacterium; assembly: GCA_965214795.1. Taxonomy (GTDB): domain Bacteria; phylum Pseudomonadota; class Gammaproteobacteria; order HK1; family HK1; genus JAJDXW01. The sequence continues at coordinate 2,353,267 of OZ243976.1, forward strand.
CCGCCCAGTCCACTCCACCTTCGGCGAGTCCGAGCTGGACCACTCCGGGCGAAAACGCGCCCTTGTGGGCATCCATGAAGTGCTGGTAGGCGGCGACGTCGACCCGTTTCACCATGGAGGTCAGCACCTTCCCCGGGGCGAGATAGTTCTGGTTCGCGTCCACCCCGATGGCGAGCCTGCCCGCGTCTGCGGTGGTCTGGATGACCCCGATGCCGGTGCCCCCGGCCGCGTGGTAGACCACGTCCGCTCCCCGGTCGATCTGGCTCTGGGCGAGCTCGCCGCCCTTCACCGGGTCGTTCCATGCGGAGGGCGTGGTGCCGGTCATGTTCTGCAGCACCTGCACGTCCGAACCGACCGACTTCGCCCCCTGGACGTAGCCGCAGGCGAACTTGCGGATGAGCGGGACGTCCATCCCGCCGACGAAGCCCACCGTGCCGCTCTCCGACTTCATGGCCGCCGCCACCCCGACCAGGTAGCTCCCCTCGTGTTCCTTGAACGAGTACTGGCGCAGGTTCGGCTGATCGAGCCAGAACACGTCGATGATCCCGAACTGGACGTCGGGGTTGGCCTCCGCGACCGCGCTGATCGCGTCCGCCTGGCCGAATCCGACCCCCAGGAGGACCGTCGCGCCTCGCTGGATCAGGCGTTCCATCGCACGCTGGCGCTGCGCCTCGTTGGTCACCTCGAACTCGACTACCTCGATGCCGGTTTCCTCGGTGAACCGCTTGACTCCGTTGTAGACGCCTTCGTTGAAGGACTTGTCGAACTTGCCGCCCATGTCGTAGACCACGGCGGGCTTGAAGCCCGCGGCGTGGGCGACGGCCGCGGCGAGCACGATGGCCGCGGCGGCCAGCAATCGGAATGCGCTCTTCATCGGACAGCTCCTGGGTGCTGAATGAGGTGTACGTGTCCGGGCCTCGGAGCCGGGCAGCGTGCCGGCGAAGGCTATCCCTTCGTCCCGAGCTTCCGCAAGCGCTTCTGCCGGCCGCCAGCAATTCTCATTTTGGCACTTGGCTTCACCCTGAGCCGCAAGCCCTCTTCTCCTTGCGACTCGATCCGGGGCAGATCGGGGGGCGGATCGATGGTCGTGCCGGTCCTGCGGCGGGATCCGACGAGCAAAATGAGAATGGCTGGCCGGCCGCCAGCAGTTCTCATTTTGGCGTCTGACTTCACCCTGAGCCGCAAGCCGTATTCTCCTTGCGACTCGATCCGAGGCAGATCAGCGGTCGTGCCGGTCCGGCAGCAGGACCCGACGAGCAAAATGAGAATGGCTGGCCGGCCGCCCAGGGCTCGTCCTTATTCGGCGATGGGTGAACCGGGCCTGTTCGGCAGGTCATCCGGGAGCGTATTTCCTCGTCCGCGGGTCGGTTCGGGCCTCATGAAGCGGCCCTCGATCGCACGGCCGGCCGATCCGCCCCCGCCCCCGGCACTCGGTCACGACAGAAAAATGGTCCTGGCTCGCCGCCTCCCGCGGTGCCCGCCCTGTCTGCCCCTCCCGGGGCCCCGCGAGCGGCGCGGCGCCGCGGGCCGGAGGATCTCGAGGCCGCTTCGGCCAATCCCGGGCAGGTCCGATGAGCGAAGCGCAACCCGACACTCAAGGGGAAGGGCGCGATGACCGTCGAGTCCTGGGCAAGTCGATGAACGAAGCGCAGTCCGATGCCAGGGGCCAGGGGGAGGGCGCGATGACCTTCAAGTGATGGATACGGGTCCATTGGAATGGCCGGGCACGGTGGGGTCGCGGTTCATCCGCTCCGCGATCTCGCGGCGGTTGTCGGGGGCGGACGATGGGCGGAGGAGGTGCGGACCCTGCTGTCGGCGACCGTGACCGCAGGGTCGAAGGGTTGACCGAGCCCGGTCTCCATCCCGCGATACGCCGCCGGGTGTTGGAAGAAGCGCGACCCTGGTGAGGCCGCACATGGAGCTGTCGGGTTCGGGAAATGAGGCCGGGCTTCCGAGCTCGGAGAGATGTGGGCACGTTGTGTCAAGAACCTGGCGATCCCTGCTCTTCAATGAGGCTCCGAGACGTCGCGGCCTCCTTCCCTGGCGGGGTTGACTACCCTGCCACGATATCTCATAGTTGGCAGGCATCGCAAGGCACTGCCCCCTGGATGGTCAGGGCCACAGGATACCATACATCCTGGCTTTGACGAGGATGAAACGATGAGAACTACGTACCGCATCTCCCTGCCGCTACCGAAGGATTTGACGTGAGAAGGAGACTCTGGCCGACGGCGACCACGCCTCGAGATGTTGGCGCCTGACGACCCGCGGAACCGCGGAGCTCGGGCTGACCGGAGGTAGCGCGTGGACGTTGGACGCATATACCGGACCGCCCTCGGGGCGGAGACCTCGCCCGACCACTGGCAGCGTGTGTTCGCAGAGCGCGAGTGGCCGCAGGTTCTGGTCGCGCCGACCGGCTCAGGGAAGACGGCCGCCATTACTCTCGGCTGGGCGGCGCTCCGGATGCGTTCACCCGAGAGCACGCCCCGGCGGCTGGTGTGGTGCCTGCCGATGCGCGCGCTTGTCGATCAGACCGCACAGGCGATCAAGGGCTGGTTCGACAGGCTCGCGGCGGAGCGACTGGACGAGAATGGCGCGCTTCCTCCATCCGAAGATGTCCACGTGCTCATGGGCGGCGTCGAGGCGTCGCGCTGGCTCGATCATCCCGAGAGGCCGGCCGTTATCGTTGGAACCCAGGACATGCTTCTAAGTCGGGCGCTCATGCGCGGCTATGCCTCCTCACGCGCTGTCTGGCCGATGGAGTTCGCGCTTCTCCACGAGGACACGCAGTGGGTGTTCGACGAGGTGCAGCTCATGGAAGCGGGTCGAGCGACTTCGGCTCAACTGGAAGCCTTTCGCCAAAGCGAGGCTGCCCGCGCCGAGAATGAAGGTATCCCGGGGGGACGTCCCGCGCGTAGCGTCTGGATATCCGCGACGCTGGATCCGGGATGGCTGAGGACCGTGGACTTTCCCGCGCCGGTCAACGAGATGGTCAGACGAGTCGATCCACGGATCGAGGCCGATGATCGGCTTCGGCGGCTCTCCTCTGCAAAGAAGACCTTGAACCGGGCGGGCGCGGCGCCGGCATCCGCGAAATCCGACGACCTCGACGCCTACATCAGCGAGCTCGCCGACGCGGTGCTCGAAACGCATCGCCCGGGCCACATGACATTGGTGGTCCTCAACCGGGTGACGCGGGCGCAGGCGCTCCACGCCGTGCTCCGAAAGAAGATCGACGGGGACGGGGAGAGGGCGGCGGAGCTCGCCCTTGTTCACGCTCGTTTTCGCCCCTGCGATCGTCAACGAGAAATGGAGAGGCTTCTCGAAGCGGGAGACGACGGCGGATCGGGAAACCTGATCGTCGTCGCCACCCAGGCGGTCGAGGCCGGGGTGGACATCTCCGCGACGGTGCTGTTCACGGAGCTCGCCCCTTGGCCTTCCATGGTGCAGCGCTTCGGTCGCGCAAACCGATACGCGAACCTGGACAACGGGGCCGACGTTCGCTGGATCGACCTCCTCAACGGGCGCACGGAGCATGACCGGGATACCGCCGAGCTGGCGCTTCCCTACGCTGTCGCGGACTTGGTGGTTGCCCGAGAACGGCTGCTGTCGTTGGCCGATGTTGCTTCCGTATGCCTTCCCGAAACGGACGCCACCGTTCCGCCGCGCCGGGTCATCCGCAGAAGGGACCTCGACGATCTCTTTGATACCGACCCTGACCTGACCGGCTTCGACCTCGACGTCTCCCCCTACATCCGCGATGCCGGGGATACCGATATTCGGGTCTTCTGGCGCGACCTTTCCGACGTGGGCAACGATCCGCCGCTTCCGAGCGCGGGCGAGCTATGTGCGGTCCAGCTCGGCGCGGCAAGGAAATGGCTCTTCGCGGTGCGCAAGAAGTGGAACCGGAACAAGTCGAACGCCCCTTTCGTATTTGTCCGGGACCCGCAATGGCGTCGGAACGAGGAAGGAAGCAGCTCCTCGCCAGCCGGATGGATGCCGCTACGGGGCAACCCTTGGCCAGGGCTTACGCTCCTCGTCGATGTCGCGGCCGGTGGCTATGACGAGATGTCCGGCTTTACCGGAAATCCGGACGACGTGCCGAAGCTGCCGCCACTCTCGACCGTACACGAGGAGGGCGAGGCCGAAGGGCATCAGGAAGACCCGAGGAGCGGAATCGGGGTTCCAATTTCGCTTCCCGCCCATCTCGAGCACGTAGCCTTGGAGGCGCAGGCGCTGTGTGACGCACTGGGAACGGATTCCGGAACTCGGGCTGCCGTCGTGCGGGCCGCACGCTGGCATGATCTCGGCAAGGCGCATGAAGTGTTTCAGCAAACCATGCGCCGGGGCCTCGATCGGGAAGAGGTTCCGAGCAGCGTTCTTCTCGCCAAGACGAAGAACGCGAATCAGCGTTGTGAACGGGCCTACTTCCGGCATGAACTCGCATCCGCGCTTGCTTTCCTCGCCCAGGAAGAATGGTCACGAGAGGCCGATCTCGTCGCGTATCTCGTCGTGGCCCATCACGGGAAGGTGCGGATGAATCTGCGCGCGCTGCCGCGCGAACGAGCGCCGTCGGATGAAGCGCGCCCCGGTGCGCGCTTCGCTCGCGGAATATGGGAGGGCGACGAGCTGAGCCCCCTCGATTTGGGAGATGGCGAACGGTGGGAGGGCGGGTGCCTTACCCTTTCGATCATGGAGCTCGGTTTCGATGAGCTCACCCGGGAGAGCTGGACCGAGCGCACGCGCGATCTGCTTGACCGATTCGGCCCGTTCCGTCTCGCGTGGATGGAAACCCTGTTGCGCCTCGCCGACTGGCGGGCCTCCGCCAAGGAACGGGACGGTGGCTATGGCGGCGGCTGAGTCATTGATGCTCGGCGGATGCACGCCGACTCCACTTGCCTCCTACCTGAAAGCTCTTGGCGTCCTCCGCCTGATCTCCTCTCGTGCCAACCATGCCCAAGGGTTCGCCGCCGACCCGAGGGCGCGCGGCTGGTGGGAGAACGAGTATTTCCACGTAAGGACGACGCTCGGCCGCGACGGGCTGATCGATTTCTTTCTCGATGACTACGCACCAAGCCCGATCATCGCTCCTTGGAACGGCGGGAGCGGTTTCTATCCGAAAGACAACCAAGATGGATTCAGGCCGCTGACCGCGGGTGCAGTCGCAGAGCGCTTTCTTCCAATCGCGGAGGCAATCCGAATCGCGTCGTGTGCCATCTCGCAACGAGGATTGACCAGGCAACCCGGGAAGGGTGAGAAGATCGAGCTCGTGGCTGCGCTCCGGGCCGAGTTGCCGGACCCCGCCGTGCGCTGGATCGACGCGGCGCTCGCCCTGTCCGGAGAAAGCCTGAGCTATCCGCCGCTTCTGGGCTCCGGCGGGAACGACGGGCGGCTCGACTTCACGAACAACTTCTTGCGTCGGCTCGTCTCGAAGAATCGGCCGGTGGGAATCCTCGACGCGGCGTCCGGCCGGCCGTCGGACAGGGCACGATCGCTTCTCCTGGGTGCGCTCTTCGACGCCCCGTCGAAGGGGCTTGATTCGTCAGCGATCGGTCAGTTCGCTCCCGGCGCGGCTGGCGGGCCGAACGCGACCGTTGGTTACAAGGGGGACGGGAATGTCAATCCTTGGGACTTCGTCTTGATGCTGGAGGGGGCGGTCGCCTTCGCCGGCGCGGCGACCCGCCGTCATCAAGGCAGGGTCGAACCGGGGGCCAGCTTCCCCTTCACGGTCCGCGCGGTCGGCGCAGGTTGGGGCGGCATCGAAGCCGTCGACGAGAATGATGCACGGGCCGAGTTCTGGGCGCCGCTGTGGCGGCGGCCGGTGCGCTTTCGCGAGATCGACGCTTTGCTCGCCGAGGGACGTGCGGTCCTGGCCGGTCGGCCGGCACGTGACGGCCTTGACTTCGCGCGGGCGGTCACGAGCCTCGGCGTCAGTCGCGGCTTCTCCGAGTTCGAGCGTTACGGTTTTCTGATGCGCGCGGGCAAGGCGTATCTTGCAGCGCCGGTGGGCCGTCGTTCCACCTCTCCGTCGCCTGTGGCACGACTCGTCTCCGATCTCGACGTAAGCGGCTGGCTCGACCGGGTGCGGCGAGTCGGCCGCGGTGGTGGAGAGCCGGCGACGGCCCGGAATGCGATCAAGCGATTGGAGGACGCATTGTTCGCACTTGTCGAGCCAGGCGCGCCTTGGGGTCGGGTCGAGCAGGCGCTCGTTGCGCTTGGAGATGTCAGCAAATGGCTTGCGGTCAGTCCCCGGGGACGGGAAGCGGTCGGCCACCCGCCGCCGGTATTGTCGCGGTGCTGGATTCAGCGGGCGGACGACGGCTCCGCGGAGTTTCGGGTTGCCGCGGCGCTTGCGGGGCTCGGGCTGTCGCCGGTGGGGCGCGAAGGCGACACCGGAACCGAGGCAACAGCCGGGAACAAGGACGCGGCGGACGAGGGAGCCGGGACGGGAGAAGCTGGTCGGGTGCCACGGCAGAAGGCGCCGCCGATGGCGGCCCACATCGCCCCGATCGACGAAGAGCGCTTTTTCGACGGCCGGCGCCTCCGTCCGCGCCGAGCCTGGTCCGCTGACGAGGCGCCGCCAACCGTCGTTTGGGGTGCCGGCAATCTCGTCACCAATATGACCGCCGTGCTGGAACGGCGGCTGGCCGAGGCGGCAGTTCGCGGGCTTGGAGACAAGCCGCTGGCGGGCGCGGCGGCCGCCCGTCTCGACGACGTTGCGGCATTTCTTTCTGCCGAATTTGACGACGCACGCTGCGCTGCGTTGCTATCCGGTCTGATCTGGGCTCGTCCGTCCTCGTTGTCCGCAAGGAGGTCCGACGATGCCGGAGGACCGCTCAGCTCTCTACCCTTCGCCTATGCGGTGCTCAAACCGCTATTTGTCCCGGATCGGACGCTTCACCGCATTGGTGCTCTTGCCGATCCGTTCGGTTTACCGATCCCGCCCGGACTGGTTGCGCGGTTGCGTGCCGGAGGAGACAGTTACGATGGACGCGTCGCGGACGAGGCAGTGCGTTCCGCTCTCGCCCGCGCCCGTGCATCGGGTCTTTTCTCGCCCTTCGACCCCGCTCGTGTGGGAGGCCGGCACACCGGAGCGCAACGGGGCCGCATCGGTGCAGGTCTGCGAGCCGACCGCCTTGCCGCGTCGCTTCTCGTCCCCGTTCACGACGAGACGTTGAAGACTCTGGTACGACGCGCCTATCCCGATGCTCTTTCCGAAGGAAGCGACCCCACAGCCGAGGACACGAAGAATGCCGCTTGATCTCTCCCCTCTCCAAACCGAGCCCCGTCTTCTCATCGAGGCTCTGCTCAAACCCGCGCAGGGTAGCCGGTTCCAGCCGACGGGTTTCCCCAATCTGGGCCATGCGGTCTACGAGTCGCCGGACGGACAGGGTCGGATCGTTCTCGTCGAGAGTGCGCAGTCGATGGCGAACCGTCTCGAAGCGGTTTGTTGGGATGAGGTAGCCGACGACTGGACGCCTTCGCTTCGGGGGCTGCCGGTCGTAAAGGTAGTCGATGCCCAAGGTGCTCCGTTGACGAATTCGCTCCTGGAGGCACACCGGCTCAACTCGCCTTACATACTCGAAGGCAAGGACAAGAGGGTCCTCGACGTCCTGAAGGGCCGTCTCGCGACGATGGAGGAAGGGCGCGTCGACTTGCGCGAGCTTGCAAAAGTCCTTCTCGAGTTCGACACGAACGCACTTCTGCACGGCGTCTTTCTTGCCAAGAAGGAGCTCGCAGGAGGGCGGCTGCGAATGCCGCGGGCGCTATCTGCCTTTGTCGAGGCCGCAGGTGCCGAGGTCGCGACCAGCGGCGGGGTCAAGAACGACAGCGTCAATCCCCGGGGCGATACGAATCGCGGTTTCGGAAATGTTCCTTTCTCACGTGACGAATGGACCGCGAAGGAGATCAAAGCTTATTTCAACCTCGATCTCCGTCAAATTCGGGCCTTCGGCCTCGGAGACGATGTGGAGCGGCTTCTGATTGCACTGGCTCTGTTCAAGATCCGTAAATTCCTCGTGCAGGGCCTGCGGCTGCGTACCGCCTGTGATCTTGACGTGGGTGGCGTTACGGTGACCCGCCCCGACGGTTTCAGGTTGCCGCAACTGGATGACCTTGAAGGGGAGCTTCCAGGACTGATCGAAGCAGTGGGTTCAAGCGGCCTGTTCGGAGCGGACCGCGTGATCACCGTTGCCTATCGGAAGTAAGCGGGTGTTCGCGCTCTCCTTCCGTTTCCCTACCGGACGCTACCACGCGACGCCTTGGGGGCGGAACGTCAACGAGGCCGATGTTGCCTGGCCCCCGGAGCCTTGGCGGCTTCTTCGGGCCCTCATCGCGGCCTACTGGCGTAAAGGTGATCGAGAGCGTTGGTCCAAAGAGTCTCTCGCTCACCTGGTCGATGCACTTGCCGGCACGCTTCCCTTGTACCGTTTGCCGGAAGGTGCGATCCACGCACATACTCGCCACTACATGCCGGTCGGGACAATCGCCAAGGGTGGCGAAAAGACGACTCTGATTTTCGACGCCTTTCTCCGGCTGCCGGAGAATGAGACGATCACCGCGGCATGGCCCGAGATCACGCTCGACTCGGAGTCGTTCGCTCTGGCTGCCGATCTCGCTTCTGCAATCGGTTATCTTGGACGTGCCGAGAGCTGGGTGGAATGCGAAGCTCTGGCCGCGTGGGCTGGCGAGGTGAATTGCCGACCCACGGATATCGAGCGGTCCAATGACCCGGTGCGCCTCCTCGCACCCCTCTCGCCGGTCATGTACGCCGCAGAGCGTGGCCGGTTGCTCGCTGACGAGGCGGAACGCATTCGCGCGGCGGCCAGGAATCGACCCTCCCGCCAGCGGTTGGAAGACGAGATAAATAAATCGTTTCGGAGTAGGAGCAGCGGGAAGGACACCTTACCGGAGCGCCTCGTCGATGCGCTCAATCTCGATACTACGGATTTTCAGGATCGAGGCTGGAAGCGCCCACCCGCAGCCCGCGAAGCCGTCTACGCCCGTGATGAGGAGGCCGCAGGCGGGGTGATGTCCAGCGCGAGGGTTCGCCGGCGGCGCTCGGCCACCAAGCCGAACTTGCCTACAGTCGCGCGATTCCTCCTCGCCGGTCGCCCCCTGCCGCGTGTTGAAGACGCCGTGAGGATCGGCGAACTCATGCGGCTTGCCGCGCTCTCGAAGTTCGGCTGGCGACACGACGATGCATCGGGCCGGCGACTGCCCAGGGCGCCTTGGCAGATTTCAGGCCGCGCGGCGGACGGCAAGCCGCTTCGAGACCCGGCGCACAGTCACGCTTTCTGGCTTCCGGAAGATGCGGATTCGGACGGGCTGATCGACCATGTTTCGGTGTTTATCGCGGGTGGCATCAATCAGGATATTCACGCCAAGCTGGACCGTATCACGCGCTTGTGGCTGGAGTCGAAACACCGGGCGGAAGGTGGGGAAGTCGATGTCGCAAATGCAAAGGAGTGGCGACTGGCCCTTGAAGGTTTCGGCAAACCGGATGACTTTGCCGGCAGCGCTCGCATCTTCGGACGTTCGATGCGATGGCGGAGCACCACGCCGTTCTTGGCGGCGGGCCGTCTGAAGGCCGGCGGGTATCCGGCCGAATTTCGGCGGCTGGTCAAGAGGGTCGGTATGGAAAGGCGTTTTGGATTTGATGCCGCGGAAATCAAAATCCATGAACGCCAGGAAGTTTCGTCGGGAGGCTCGACGCGTCGTGTACTTCATTTTCACCGTTTCCGCTCCCGTGGTCGCGAAGCGCAGCATGACACGGCTGGTATCTTCCTGGACGTTGTATTTCCGGAGCCCGTGGATGGCCCCCTTGCTCTCGGATACGGAAGTCACTTCGGCCTTGGGCTTTTTGTCCGTAGCTGAGAGATGTTGACGGTCAAACGTTGAGGGAAGAGATTCGAGATCGGCGAAATCCGAAAAGCAAGTCGATGCCGTATGGACAATGAGGCTCCGGCGAAATTGCCGGGGAATGCCGAATGGCCATACGGACGAATGGGGAGACTAACAGTGCTTCAATGAGGCCCCGGCAAATTTGCCGGGGAATGTATTTCAGAAAATTCGCTCCGGGGGGTGGACCCCACCGCTTCAATGAGGCCCCGGCAAATTTGCCGGGGAATGGATGTGCTCCGGATGGACTGAACTGTGCATGAGTGTGCTTCAATGAGGCCCCGGCAAATTTGCCGGGGAATGCTTCTCCTCAGTCCCTATCCTCCCTAGAGGCTCAGGGAGCTTCAATGAGGCCCCGGCAAATTTGCCGGGGAATGGGCCACTGTGCCGATGCCGTCTGTCACACCGGGGCTCAAGCTTCAATGAGGCCCCGGCAAATTTGCCGGGGAATGCAGGTGCTCGGGCGTCACGGCTCATGCCGATGGCGGGGCGCTTCAATGAGGCCCCGGCAAATTTGCCGGGGAATGATTGGAAGGTTTGGGTAGTGGTAGCCGGCGTTGTGACAGCTTCAATGAGGCCCCGGCAAATTTGCCGGGGAATGGCGGCGTGCGTAGAGCATTGGGGCGAGATGGCGAAAGAGCTTCAATGAGGCCCCGGCAAATTTGCCGGGGAATGGATCCACCCACCACGCCTACGCTGCCCAGGCGCTGAGCTTCAATGAGGCCCCGGCAAATTTGCCGGGGAATGTCCGCATCAATACGCACAGGTATATATTGAATACGCTCAGCTTCAATGAGGCCCCGGCAAATTTGCCGGGGAATGCGCGCGATTCTCGTCTTCCGCGTGCACCGGAACGTATCGCTTCAATGAGGCCCCGGCAAATTTGCCGGGGAATGAGGAGCTCTGGTACGAGCCCGAGCTTGACCCCACCGACGCTTCAATGAGGCCCCGGCAAATTTGCCGGGGAATGAGGGCAAGGTGAAGGCCGCCGAGCACTCCATCGAGGGGCTTCAATGAGGCCCCGGCAAATTTGCCGGGGAATGGCGTCGAGGGCCAGGTCGATCCCTGACCGTGCGCTCTTGCTTCAATGAGGCCCCGGCAAATTTGCCGGGGAATGGGAGGCGTGTCAGGGGGGGTACCTCCTCTGACCCCCCGCTTCAATGAGGCCCCGGCAAATTTGCCGGGGAATGGTGCGACGAGCGCGGCGGCAAGCGCCCGCCCGACGGACGCTTCAATGAGGCCCCGGCAAATTTGCCGGGGAATGTCGGGTCGCGCGGGTCCGGACGGAACAGCGTCTCCACGGCTTCAATGAGGCCCCGGCAAATTTGCCGGGGAATGGCGGGAGATCGCCCAGCTGAAGGCGAATGCCACGCTCGCTTCAATGAGGCCCCGGCAAATTTGCCGGGGAATGCGTCTCAGGTTCAACGCAGTGAGCAGCGACGGCGTCTCGCTTCAATGAGGCCCCGGCAAATTCGCCGGGGAATGGACGCATCGGATTCAACTGACCCGAATATCTTAAGAGCTTCAATGAGGCCCCGGCAAATTTGCCGGGGAATGCTCGCCGCCCCAGATCAACCAGTCGGGCCGGGCGTCGCGCTTCAATGAGGCCCCGGCAAATTTGCCGGGGAATGGACGAGCGGTGCTGCGAGCCCGACACGGAACGTTGGGCGCTTCAATGAGGCCCCGGCAAATTTGCCGGGGAATGGAGGCACTCCGCCGTTTCGGAGTTGCCGCAGCACTCGGCTTCAATGAGGCCCCGGCAAATTTGCCGGGGAATGGTGGCTCCGCCCCGGTGCGACCCGCGTCGGCGGCCTCACCGCTTCAATGAGGCCCCGGCAAATTTGCCGGGGAATGGACGAGGCGAAGCGGATCATCTTCGGGATCGTGGCGTGCTTCAATGAGGCCCCGGCAAATTTGCCGGGGAATGGCATCGTCGCAACGAACCCCCCGCCCGACGGCCAGGGCTTCAATGAGGCCCCGGCAAATTTGCCGGGGAATGCCGGATGCGGACAAGCTCTGGATCGCAGGTGGGCGCGGCTTCAATGAGGCCCCGGCAAATTTGCCGGGGAATGCAGCATGGACTACAAGATTGGGACGGCAATCGAAACACCGCTTCAATGAGGCCCCGGCAAATTTGCCGGGGAATGGGCTTCGCGGGCGACCGGGTAGCCAGCCCGGACGTGCCGGCTTCAATGAGGCCCCGGCAAATTTGCCGGGGAATGGCGTGTACTGCGCCAGTGCGACCCGCTGGAGAAGCGTGCTTCAATGAGGCCCCGGCAAATTTGCCGGGGAATGCGCTTCAACGCGCCGAGCGGGTCGCCGGAGTAGGCGGCGCTTCAATGAGGCCCCGGCAAATTTGCCGGGGAATGGTCCGCCGTCTACGGGCGCCACGCGGCGCCGACCGCGGCTTCAATGAGGCCCCGGCAAATTTGCCGGGGAATGGTCCACGCGCCGACCACCGTCTGCCTCTGGTGCTCATGGCTTCAATGAGGCCCCGGCAAATTTGCCGGGGAATGCACGTCAAGTGCCACCCCCGGACCCGGCACTTCCGCGGCTTCAATGAGGCCCCGGCAAATTTGCCGGGGAATGCGCGTCGCGCACGACGCCGACGGTGCGGCCGTTGGAGCTTCAATGAGGCCCCGGCAAATTTGCCGGGGAATGATCTGCAGCAGAAGTTATGGGGCGGTCATTACAAGAAACTTCAATGAGGCCCCGGCAAATTTGCCGGGGAATGGCGGTTACTGGTAATTGAGCTATCTTGCCAATCAGGCTTCAATGAGGCCCCGGCAAATTTGCCGGGGAATGGGCCAGACTGATCCTCGTCGGCGCCCGCCGGCTGCTCGCTTCAATGAGGCCCCGGCAAATTTGCCGGGGAATGCCGAGTGGGAGGGTCCATCGTCGGCCAGGCGGGAGAGCTTCAATGAGGCCCCGGCAAATTTGCCGGGGAATGAACCACACGTCATATCGCCCAATGAGAGTCGTCAACCGCTTCAATGAGGCCCCGGCAAATTTGCCGGGGAATGGTGCCGAGTACGTGGCTTTCGTCGGGCGAGGAGGCGCTGCTTCAATGAGGCCCCGGCAAATTTGCCGGGGAATGTCTCCGGTACAAAGTCAAACATGGTTCATTCTGGAAGCTTCAATGAGGCCCCGGCAAATTTGCCGGGGAATGCGTGGCCCCACCCATGCGTGCCGGCTTGCGGCATGAGCTTCAATGAGGCCCCGGCAAATTTGCCGGGGAATGTCCGCAGCTTCAGGTCCGAGGTTGACCCCATAGTCCGCGCTTCAATGAGGCCCCGGCAAATTTGCCGGGGAATGGATTCAACTCGTGTATTATCACCCACCCACTCAAATGGCTTCAATGAGGCCCCGGCAAATTTGCCGGGGAATGCGCGCGCGGCGATGACCCTCTACGCGGACGCCGCGCACGGGCTTCAATGAGGCCCCGGCAAATTTGCCGGGGAATGTCGATCGTGATCCGGCGCCAACAAAAGCGCGCACAGGCTTCAATGAGGCCCCGGCAAATTTGCCGGGGAATGGAGGCAGGCCGTGTATCTCTGGCACGGCGGGCTCGCCCGCTTCAATGAGGCCCCGGCAAATTTGCCGGGGAATGGGACTCCGAATCCATGGCTGGGAAGAGACCAGTCTGCGGCTTCAATGAGGCCCCGGCAAATTTGCCGGGGAATGCGCGGCCCCCGCCACCGGCAACTTCGACGGCGCCGCGCTTCAATGAGGCCCCGGCAAATTTGCCGGGGAATGTGGTCGATATACTTCATTTCACTACCTCATTTGCCTCGCTTCAATGAGGCCCCGGCAAATTTGCCGGGGAATGGGCCTACACGCCGCACCAGCACCGCATCCGGGGGCGGCTTCAATGAGGCCCCGGCAAATTTGCCGGGGAATGTCACCGTCACCGAGACTGAGGTCAATTTCTGGAAGGGCTTCAATGAGGCCCCGGCAAATTTGCCGGGGAATGTTCGGACGTATGATAGAATCCTCGACAGGGAAGTCACAGCTTCAATGAGGCCCCGGCAAATTTGCCGGGGAATGCCGCCAAGGGCCGCGAGGGCGTCGAGCGGCTGATCCGCGCTTCAATGAGGCCCCGGCAAATTTGCCGGGGAATGCCGTGACGAGCGCCGGGCGGGTCTGTCCGGGCCCGCCCGCTTCAATGAGGCCCCGGCAAATTTGCCGGGGAATGGAGGAGAAGAAGGCACAGCAGGACGAGGCCGATCTCGCTTCAATGAGGCCCCGGCAAATTTGCCGGGGAATGTCCGATCGCGAGATCTTGGTCGCGGCAGTCGGCGAGGCTTCAATGAGGCCCCGGCAAATTTGCCGGGGAATGGCGAAGGACGAGACCATCGAAATCGTGAACGAGGCATGCTTCAATGAGGCCCCGGCAAATTTGCCGGGGAATGCCGTCGTGAACGAGAGCAGCGCGCCATTGGGGATGTAGCTTCAATGAGGCCCCGGCAAATTTGCCGGGGAATGGTGGTGGGACGCGGCGCGCGGAGTCCTGTACCTCAGTCGGCTTCAATGAGGCCCCGGCAAATTTGCCGGGGAATGTGCTCGGCGGCCGTGCCGACGACGCGGAGGCTCCATTCGCTTCAATGAGGCCCCGGCAAATTTGCCGGGGAATGCAGCTCCGGCGCGTGCACGTGGACCGGCTGACGCCACCGCTTCAATGAGGCCCCGGCAAATTTGCCGGGGAATGGAGAGCTGAGACTTGGGCAAGATCAAGCGGCCTACGCCGCTTCAATGAGGCCCCGGCAAATTTGCCGGGGAATGCGATCATTCAGACGGGTAATAATTTTAGAGCTTGCCGCTTCAATGAGGCCCCGGCAAATTTGCCGGGGAATGAAGGCCAAGCTCCGCGAGCAATCCGAGGCGCGGCAGCGCTTCAATGAGGCCCCGGCAAATTTGCCGGGGAATGCGTTTCCATACGTCAAATCGCTGGCGCAGGAGTACGGGCTTCAATGAGGCCCCGGCAAATTTGCCGGGGAATGAGCCAGCGCGCACTCCGACCGCGTCCCGGTCTCCTCCGCTTCAATGAGGCCCCGGCAAATTTGCCGGGGAATGCAGTCAATGCCTGGATCGCGAATCCGGAGCCGAGGGTGCTTCAATGAGGCCCCGGCAAATTTGCCGGGGAATGCTTCGCTCAGCAGGTCCATGCCACGCAGGACCTTGCCGCTTCAATGAGGCCCCGGCAAATTTGCCGGGGAATGCTGTCGCCCTACGACCAGCTGCTGCGCCTCTACGGCGTGCTTCAATGAGGCCCCGGCAAATTTGCCGGGGAATGCCGGACCGTCACGGGGCACCCCGGCGGAAGATCACGAGGCTTCAATGAGGCCCCGGCAAATTTGCCGGGGAATGGGTGGATGTGAGCGAGCGGCACGGCTATCGGGGCCAGCTTCAATGAGGCCCCGGCAAATTTGCCGGGGAATGAGCGAATCTTCAAGGGTATCGTTACCGCCAAGAATACGCTTCAATGAGGCCCCGGCAAATTTGCCGGGGAATGAAGCGCTCAGGCCAGACCAGGGACCGGCTGTGGTGGAGGCTTCAATGAGGCCCCGGCAAATTTGCCGGGGAATGGTCGTAGTGGAGGATGAGCCAGAGCGTCTCGTCGCTGCTTCAATGAGGCCCCGGCAAATTTGCCGGGGAATGCTCGCCGCCGGGGTCCTCGTCGGCGGCGGGTTGGTTGGGCTTCAATGAGGCCCCGGCAAATTTGCCGGGGAATGCGGTTCGGATCGCGCCCGAGCGAGCCTTCGACGAGGGGCTTCAATGAGGCCCCGGCAAATTTGCCGGGGAATGCTCCCACCATGACGGAGCCGTGACATGCCAGCCGCTGCTTCAATGAGGCCCCGGCAAATTTGCCGGGGAATGCGTCACGGACCACGCCGACGGTCCGCCCGTTGCTGGCTTCAATGAGGCCCCGGCAAATTTGCCGGGGAATGCCTGCGCTTCAAAGAGGCCGCGTCCCAGCCTCGGATGCTTCAATGAGGCCCCGGCAAATTTGCCGGGGAATGCCGCCAGCCCTTTTTGGTGCCCACGCGCCGCCCGACCTTGCTTCAATGAGGCCCCGGCAAATTTGCCGGGGAATGATCTCAATCGTCGATACGGCCGGCGGCGCGCCCCGCCGCTTCAATGAGGCCCCGGCAAATTTGCCGGGGAATGGGAGCGAGACGACGTCCCACCGTACCGTCGCCGGCACGCTTCAATGAGGCCCCGGCAAATTTGCCGGGGAATCATGTCGGGAGACCCGAAGCCCCGCGAGCGTCCGTGCTGCTTCAATGAGGCCCCGGCAAATTTGCCGGGGAATGCTCCCTCGCCGCATTGGCGGAGTTGTTCGGGTTGGGCTCGCTTCAATGAGGCCCCGGCAAATTTGCCGGGGAATGAAGGTGACCTACTTGCGGGAGGTAGCGAGCCTCCGGGCGCTTCAATGAGGCCCCGGCAAATTTGCCGGGGAATGGGGCCGCGCGAATAGGGTCCGCTCCCGTCGCCCGGTAGCTTCAATGAGGCCCCGGCAAATTTGCCGGGGAATGCGGCCATCCTCGCCAAGGCCATCCCGGTGGCCCGGGCGCTTCAATGAGGCCCCGGCAAATTTGCCGGGGAATGGCGTTAGGAGTGACCGGTCAATAAAGGAGATCGACCATGCTTCAATGAGGCCCCGGCAAATTTGCCGGGGAATGACGCGCACGGTCGAGGAGGTCCTCGCGGCCTTCGCGGCTTCAATGAGGCCCCGGCAAATTTGCCGGGGAATGGGACCGGGTCGTCCACCAGCGACGCGAGGCGGGAGGGCTTCAATGAGGCCCCGGCAAATTTGCCGGGGAATGCAGGACGGAAAATGGGATGGCCATCGCCCCTTTCCGAGCTTCAATGAGGCCCCGGCAAATTTGCCGGGGAATGTAGCGAGCCCGGCTGGTCACCAACCCGCGCCACGAAAGCTTCAATGAGGCCCCGGCAAATTTGCCGGGGAATGCACACCACCCGATACCTGACGCGTCAACCGCTCGTTGCTTCAATGAGGCCCCGGCAAATTTGCCGGGGAATGGGGGTACGACCTGGACCCGAGGTACGTCGAAATCGCGCTTCAATGAGGCCCCGGCAAATTTGCCGGGGAATGTGGGCGCTCTTGTCAAGTGGAGAGAGCGCGATGAACGGCTTCAATGAGGCCCCGGCAAATTTGCCGGGGAATGTTTCGTCGCCCTCCCTCGCAGCCTCACGCGCTTCCGCGCTTCAATGAGGCCCCGGCAAATTTGCCGGGGAATGACCTGAAGACGGTGGCGGAGCTGCAGGGGATCCACCCGCTTCAATGAGGCCCCGGCAAATTTGCCGGGGAATGACCAGTGGGCCGGCTATCGAAATCGCAACGATTTCCTGCTTCAATGAGGCCCCGGCAAATTTGCCGGGGAATGGCCCCACCTGCGGGCGTTAGGAGACTTACCCATGTTGGCTTCAATGAGGCCCCGGCAAATTTGCCGGGGAATGCCACCAGTACCAGACATGCTCCACCCGGCCGACCTCGCTTCAATGAGGCCCCGGCAAATTTGCCGGGGAATGCCCCCCGCCACCAGGCGCGACGGGGGCGACGCTGCGGGCTTCAATGAGGCCCCGGCAAATTTGCCGGGGAATGCGCCCTGCAGGAGGATCTGGTCCCGCTTGACTTCCTTGCTTCAATGAGGCCCCGGCAAATTTGCCGGGGAATGATCGCGAGGCTGGTGAGTCCGGCGAGGTCCGGGTGCCGCTTCAATGAGGCCCCGGCAAATTTGCCGGGGAATGGTTCCAGAACGCCAAGCCTGCACGCGATGAGTTCGTGCTTCAATGAGGCCCCGGCAAATTTGCCGGGGAATGGACTGGATAGACCTCTATGAGGCGGATAGGCAGGCTGTGCTTCAATGAGGCCCCGGCAAATTTGCCGGGGAATGACCCCAAGCATCTCCCGCAGTACCAGGGGAGCGTCAAGCTTCAATGAGGCCCCGGCAAATTTGCCGGGGAATGGACCGGACTGGCAGATACGAGGGATTTCCGCGATCGTGCTTCAATGAGGCCCCGGCAAATTTGCCGGGGAATGCAGCAGTGATGAGTCGATCGTATCGTGCATCACCACTGGCTTCAATGAGGCCCCGGCAAATTTGCCGGGGAATGAACTCGATCCCGTTCCCTCCCGTCGGCTCTACCTCCGCTTCAATGAGGCCCCGGCAAATTTGCCGGGGAATGCCCCCCGCCTCGCGGATCGCGCCCGCCACGTCCGCGAGGCTTCAATGAGGCCCCGGCAAATTTGCCGGGGAATGCAGTGGGACAGGGGAAGGGTCCAGGATCGATTCTTCGGCTTCAATGAGGCCCCGGCAAATTTGCCGGGGAATGGCGGGAATGGTAAGTGTGCACTGCCCACCAAATGAAGCTTCAATGAGGCCCCGGCAAATTTGCCGGGGAATGTTGTACGTTTAGATAAAGGAGCTGCATACGTACAGAGCTTCAATGAGGCCCCGGCAAATTTGCCGGGGAATGCCGCTCGAATATATCGAGAATTTTCTAAACGCTGCTGCTTCAATGAGGCCCCGGCAAATTTGCCGGGGAATGCCCAAATTGAGAAAATTGCTGTGTTATTGCAATCCCATGCTTCAATGAGGCCCCGGCAAATTTGCCGGGGAATGAAGCGGAAATATATTCCATTTTCCTTGCGTAACTTTCGCTTCAATGAGGCCCCGGCAAATTTGCCGGGGAATGCGCCAAATACGAATACGAATCGTGTTTGACCCCATGCTTCAATGAGGCCCCGGCAAATTTGCCGGGGAATGATGGTGGTACTCCGCCACGCCGACGTGGACGGCCGCGGCTTCAATGAGGCCCCGGCAAATTTGCCGGGGAATGGGCACGTTTATCCGACAAGCGATTTTTGGTTTGCGAAGCTTCAATGAGGCCCCGGCAAATTTGCCGGGGAATGCGATCGTCTGGGGCGGGCCGCGGCGGCGTCCGAGCACGCTTCAATGAGGCCCCGGCAAATTTGCCGGGGAATGCGCCCATGACGACTCGACCCCCTCCCTATCAGTCAAGGCTTCAATGAGGCCCCGGCAAATTTGCCGGGGAATGGTTTGGGGGTGAGTGGCTTGAGTGCGACCTGGATGTCGCTTCAATGAGGCCCCGGCAAATTTGCCGGGGAATGCGCATTGCCCGGCGCAGTCGAATCCGCCGCGTTCAACGGCTTCAATGAGGCCCCGGCAAATTTGCCGGGGAATAGCGTAGCCTTGGCCGCGAGGGGGGGCGCGTTCCACGTGGCTTCAATGAGGCCCCGGCAAATTTGCCGGGGAATGGCCGTCACCGTCGTCGAGTCGGACGGCGGGGAGTACGCTTCAATGAGGCCCCGGCAAATTTGCCGGGGAATGCGGCCTGTCGGATACGGACATGCGTCAGATCGGCGCGTCGCTTCAATGAGGCCCCGGCAAATTTGCCGGGGAATGGTCCATGTCGTCGGACTCCACTTCGCCGCGAACGGCGCTTCAATGAGGCCCCGGCAAATTTGCCGGGGAATGGACTCGGACGTTCTGTGTGCGTTCGATGTTTTCCTCGCTTCAATGAGGCCCCGGCAAATTTGCCGGGGAATGCGCGCACTGGCGCGACGAGAGATCATGGTACGGCGAGGAGGCTTCAATGAGGCCCCGGCAAATTTGCCGGGGAATGGTCGCCCGCCGACTCGGACGTTCTGTGTGCGTTCGAGGGCTTCAATGAGGCCCCGGCAAATTTGCCGGGGAATGAACTGATAGCGCCGAGAGTAGTGGACGCGGAATCGTGCTTCAATGAGGCCCCGGCAAATTTGCCGGGGAATGTGGGACCGGGCGATGATGAGCGAGGACCCGCAGGGGGCGGCTTCAATGAGGCCCCGGCAAATTTGCCGGGGAATGTGCCGACTCGTTCTAGCCGTATTTCGTAATCGCCGAATTCGCTTCAATGAGGCCCCGGCAAATTTGCCGGGGAATGTGGGGGTGGTCATGGTGGCGTCCCTGATCGCCCGGTCGCTTCAATGAGGCCCCGGCAAATTTGCCGGGGAATGTTCTGCAGAGCCCCGGGGAACGTGCCGAGAATGAAGTCGCTTCAATGAGGCCCCGGCAAATTTGCCGGGGAATGAGCGCAAGCGCCTCGAACGATGTCTTGCGGGCCGCCGGCTTCAATGAGGCCCCGGCAAATTTGCCGGGGAATGCCGCCAAAAGTGTTATAGTAGAGTATAATGCTATTACTGCTTCAATGAGGCCCCGGCAAATTTGCCGGGGAATGCCCATCGTCCCAAGCGGCTGAATTCTGGCATGAGACGCGGAAGTTTGCGAGCGCTGCGGCCGGAGGGCGTGGTCCACCAGACTGCTGGCGCCCGGTTCGGTCTCTTGGCTTGTTAAAGAGCAGCAGGTATTTCAATGTGTTGGCGCGTTTCGAGCGCTGCCTGGCCATCCGCGAGCGCCGCAGCGCTCGCGCGGCGGTGGGCAGGCGCGAAGCCGCTCCGTGGACGATAATAGCCCGCCGCTCCGGCGCGTCATAGCGCTGGTCTCACCGAGGCTCTCAATCTGCGTTGCGACCTGCTTCGTCGACCGAGGGCCAGGGACGCAACGTGGTCCTTCGAAGGCTTGGCTACCTCCTCCAGGCGCTCGGTCATTCCGAACGCCGGCAGGCGCGGGTCCCGGCCGGTACGAGCGTCGGCTCGAAGTGGCCGGAGCAGAACGCCGCAGCTTCGCCCTCGTATCCCTGGTGATGCACGAGGTCCTCGCCGACGCGGGCCCGGGCGGGGAGCAGAACGCCGCAGCCTCGCCCACGTATCCCGGGAGGCGCGACTCGTCCAAGGCGGGGCAGGAGAGTCAGCGGTTCGAACCCGATTGGCTCCACTTCATGTACCACGGGTTCATATTCCACAAGGGGGCGGATCGTCCGAGGACCCCGCGCAGCCGGTTCGGGCGGCGGCCCCCTCGGGGTGCTGCGGTTCCTGCCTGAATCAAGAGAATACTACAACGAAACAAGGTGTTGCGGGTGTCATTGTGCATTTTGCCGGTGTCGTACGGGAACCGTTCGGAGGCTTGGTGATCGATTTCCGGCTGTTCGGCTCGCATGCGCGCCCGACCGCTCATGAGGAATCCGACGGGGGTACCGCGGTGGTGCTGTACGAGGCGGACTCGGAGACACGGTGCGACATCATCGATCTCGCTGCGGATATTGGGCTCGAACGTGGACCGCCGCTCTCTCCGACCGGTTCGACAGGGAGGCCTCCGCGCGCTGAAGCATCCAGGACGGGCCTCTGGTCCTCGACATCGAGCATGCAGGGGATCCGGCTGCGACCGGGGAAGGCCGCCCAGGAAAGCTCCGACGAGGAACTTTCGTTTGCGGAGGAGGAGTCGAGGCTCCGTGGCCGGTTCCGCCGCCGGCTCGGGCGGCTCCCGACGAGGAACTTTCGTTTGCGGAGGAGGAGTCGAGTGCCGCCGAGTCTCTCCTGCAAGCAGGGGTTGCGCGTGTTTCGCTTGCATGAGTCTCCGGACCTTCCGACCGATTGCTCGATGCCGGCCTGGGTCGGACGCTCGGTGTAGCGGATCGGGTGTGTCGGATCGAAAGATGTTGCGACCCGCAGTCAGCGGGCCGGACCCCGGCGTCGCGAGGGTCGACCCCGCTGGTACCGCATTCAGGCGCAGGCACCACCGGGAATGAACGCGACAATTCTGGATCAGTCCAGAGAACAGGCGGCGGCCGTGTACTCAGGCGCAGGCACCACCGGGAATGAACGTGACGGCACCCGGATACTAGACGATGATAGCCCGCCGTGTCGGCGCTTCATAGCTCTTGCCGAGGCTCTCGACCCGCGGCTCGATCTTCTCCGCCGGTCCGAGGTCCAGGATGACAACGTGGTCTTCCGAAGGCTTGATGGCCTCCTCCAGGCGCTCGGTCATCTCGAACCTCCGGCGCGCGGTCAATCGGCACTGGAATACGGAGAGCTGGAGCCAGTGACCGTAACCCTTCATCGTCTTGAATACCTTCTGCCACCGCTTGCGGTCGGCGATGTCGTAGGCGACCACGTAGAGTCTTTCGCTGGCCATGCCTTACCTCGGCAGGTAATGGGGATAGGTCCGAATCTCGCCCTGAAGGTAGCGGGCGAGCAGCCGCGCCTGCACATCGAGCAAACGCCGCATGGAGATCCGATAGCCGAAGACCGGATGGGTGGTCTCCTGGTCGAGCCGCCGTTCGTATGCCGCGATCAGGGCCTTTCGTCCGGCCGGGTTGAGCGCCCAGGCGGGTCCGTTGGTGGTGAAGTCGTTGATTCGGACCTCGCCGTTGTTGACCACCTGAAGCGCGCAGGAGTCGGCGATGATCGGCCGGAACGGCTCCATCAGGTCGAGGGCAAGAGCGGGCCGCCCATGCCGCGGACGATGGTAGAGGCCCATGTACGGGTCCAGCCCCACAGTCGCCAATGCGGTGAGCAGGGTCCGCGTCAGCAAGGAGTAGCCGAACGAGAGCAGGGCGTTCACCGGATCTGTCGGCGGGCGCCGTGTCCTCCGTGCGAACTCGAACGCCGGCAGGTCGCGGGTCCCGGCCGGCGCGAGCATCGCTTCGAAGTGGCCAAAGTAGAGCGCCGCCGCCTCGCCCTCGTATCCCAGAAGGCGCGGTTCGTCCGAGGCGGCCCGCGCGTGGTCCGCGATCCGCCGCAGACTTGCGAGAACCCGGTCCCGTTCGTCCGCCGGGCGATCCGGCCGCCAGTTCCGGCGGAGCATCGTCCTCGCGTTCCTGATCTTGGCCGCCACCAGCTCCCGCGAGAAGGACATCCGGCGGCGCTCGTCGCCGGCAATCCGGAACTGCGCCTCGCGCACCGCGACGTTCCGGCCGCCGGTGCCGACGGTATGCCCCAGGAGCCACCCGCCTGACGACATCCAGCTCACCGGCACCTCGGCGCGCATCAGGGCATGCAGGGTGGGGGTGGTCACCCCGATCGGTCCGAGCAGGGCGACTTGCGACACGTCGATGAGCGGTACTTCGACCTTCTGTTCGTTGGTCTCTACCACCAGCCGCTCTCCCTGCTTGCGTACCCTTGCGCCCGGGGTCTGGACATAGAGCGGGAGCGCAGGGTCGTCGGCGGGGTTGAGGGGCCGGGGCGGCCGCCCCTTGTCGAAGAAGTTGGTCTCGTCAGGAAGGCAGATCCCGGCGAGAGAACACCGTGTGCACTTGGGGCTGTCCTCGAGGGGTGGCGGTCGGCGGCCGGATGCGGCCGCGAGCCGAAGCTCCGAGATCGCCGCCTGCGTCCGCTCCCGCAACTCCTCGTCGAACCGGACGTAGACCCGCTCCCGCGACCCCGCGAACCAGAGAACACCCTCGTTCACGGTGTATCCGTTATCCTCCAGGATCAGGCCCTGAGCGCAAATCTGGACCCGCTCCGGCTCGTAGGCACCCGCCGCCACATGCGGCCGTTTGCCCTTCTTGAAGTCGACGGGAACGACGCGGTCGCCCTGTGTCTCCACTACGTCCATCTTCGCGATGATGCCGAGGGTCTCGGACGAAAGGGTGACCGAGTTCGCCCGGGCGAACTCCTCGTCGATCTCCTCCGGGGCGGGCAGGCGACCCCGTTCCGTATCGACCCGGCGATGCACCCGCCGGCCCTGGGCGGTGTCGCCGGTGTCCGCCCATTCCCCTTCCACCCACTCCAGATAGGCGAGCCTCGGGCAGTAGACCCACTCGTTCACCATGCGCGCGGGAACGAGCGCTTCTTCCTCGACCCGAGTCGGCGCCAGAAGCGGCAGGGAAATCTGAGAGGGTGGGCTCATGTCATGTCGCGGGATTCATGCATCAACCGATTGCGGGCGGGTCGGGCTTGAGCGGGCCGGACTCGAGCGGGCCTGACTCCGGCCGGCCACCCTGCCTCCGCCGGCCCTTCCGGTCCATTCGGTCGCGGCACGCGTGGCCAAGCGGCGACAGGCTTCATTGTGGCCCCTCGCATTGTGGCCCTCGATCGGAAGTTCCGGGCAGACCCGGGCTCCCCTCCCGGCCGTGTCCGGGCGCCTGCATGCGTTTCATCCACCTGCAGGGACTTGTATCCGCAGCTCAATCACCATCGCACTCGGCAATTCTCATTGCTGTGAAAATAGACCCAGGAGGGCCGTCTTCGCGACGCCGGACCTTTTCATGCGACGGGGTGGCCAGCCCGTCCATGCGTGTTTTGCTCGTCGGGTCCCGCTCGAGGACCGGCACGACCGTCGATTGGCCCCGGATCGAGTCGCAAGGAGAAGACGGCTTGCGGCTCAGGGTGAAGTCAGGCGCCAAAACGAGAACTGCTGGCTGTATCGCACTGGAGTCGATCCACTTTCGTGGACGTTCCGGCACTGTGCGCAGGAGGGGTGTGCATGTGGAACACTCATTCCCCTGCCTCCTGCCCCCTACCCCCGGAGTACCGGCGCCTGCCCACGGCACCGCGCGCGAATGCACGCGTGACCCTGCCTCCGGGTGCCGACGCCGCGGGCGCGAGGGGAGCTGGCACCCGTCGCCGGCCCTGGGCGGTGTCGCCGGTGTGCCGACGCCGCGGGCGTGGTGGGCCGGAGGCGGCGGGCCGGAGGCTCAGGAGAAACGGCGGCGCTTGCCCCCCCGGTGCACGGCCCGCCCCGGCCCGGAGCCCGGAGGCGCCCCCCCGGAGAGCAGGTCCGGCAACCCGTCCGGGTCGAGCCCCCCGCCCATCATCCGCGAGAGCCCGCCCCTGCGGCGCATCCGCCGCATCATCTTCTGCATCTGCGCGGCCTGCTTGAGCACGCGGTTGACGTCCTGGATGGTGGTGCCGGAGCCGGCCGCGATCCGCCGCTTGCGCGAGCCGCGGATCACCTGCGGCTGGCGGCGCTCGTGCGGCGTCATGGAGTTGATCACCGCCTCGGTGCGAACGAACTCGCGCTCGTCGATCCGATCCATCGCCCCGGCCGGAAGCTGCGTCATCCCGGGCAGCCGCTCCATGACGCTGCGCATCCCGCCCATCTCGCGCATCTGCCGCACCTGATCGCGGAGGTCCTCCAGATCGAAGCGCTTGCCCGCCCCCATCTTGCGGGCGAGCTTCTCCGCCTTGTCCCGGTCGACCTTGCGCTCCGCCTCCTCGATGAGGGTCAGCACGTCGCCCATGCCGAGGATGCGCGAGGCGATCCGATCGGGATGGAACGCCTCGAGCCCGTCCAGCTTCTCGCCGGTGCCCAGGAACTTCACGGGCTTCCCGGTCACCCAGCGCACCGAGAGCGCGGCCCCGCCCCGGGCGTCGCCGTCCGCCTTGGTGAGCACCACGCCGGTGAGGGGGAGCGCCCCATCGAAGGCGCGCGCCACGTTCACCGCGTCCTGTCCGGTCATGGCGTCGGCCACGAACAGGGTCTCGACGGGGGACACGGCGGCGTGGATCGCGCTCGCCTCGCGCATCATCTCGTCGTCGACGTGCAGCCGCCCGGCGGTGTCCAGGATCACGAAGTCGACGAAGCGGCGGCGAGCCTCGGCGACCGCGGTGCGGGCGATCTTCACCGGATCGCGCTCCCCGGTCTCGAAGAACGGAGCGTCGACCTCGGCCGCGAGCACCCGGAGCTGCTCGATGGCGGCGGGGCGATAGACGTCGCAGCTCGCGAGCAGGGCCTTGCGCCCGTGCCGTTCGCCGAGCCATCGGGCGAGCTTCGCGCAGGTGGTAGTCTTGCCCGAGCCCTGGAGCCCCGCGACCAGGAGCGGGGCGGGGGGCGGAACGTTCAGGGCGAGGCCGCCATGCTCAGCCGCCATCAGCCGCACGAGCTCCTCGTGCACGACGCCGACCAGGGCCTGGCCCGGCGTCAGGCTCTTCAGCACCTCCTGCCCCACCGCGCGCTCGCGGACCCGGCCGAGGAACTCGCGGGTGACGGGCAACGCGACGTCCGCCTCGAGAAGGGCGCGCCGGACCTCGCGCAGCGCGTCGCCGATGTTCTCCTCGGTCAGGCGGGCGCCGCGGCGCAGCTTCCCGAGAGAGCGCGAGAGCCGCTCACTGATAGCTTCGAACATGCGATGATCCTAACCTGCCAACCCCCCGCTCGCGTCCCCCGCCGCGTCCCCGTCCGCGAATGATGACCGACTTCTCCCTCGGTGTGCTCATCGGGGCCCTGCTGATCCTGATCGTGGTGTCGGCCTTCTTTTCAGGCTCCGAAACCGGGCTCATGGCCCTCAACCGCTACCGGCTGCGCCACCTCGCCCGCGTCCATCCGGGGGCGAAGCGCGCGCGCCGGCTGCTCGAGCACCCGGACCGGATCATCGGGCTCATCGTCCTCGGCAACAACTTCGTCAACATCCTCGCGTCCGCGCTCGCGACCTGGGCCGCTCTCGAGCTGTTCGGGGAGGCCGGGATCGCCCTCGCGACGGTCGCCCTCACCGTCATGATCGTCATCTTCGCCGAGGTCGCGCCCAAGACCGCGGCGGCCATCCACCCGGAACGGTTCGCGTTCCCGGCGGCGAGGGTGCTGACGCCCCTGCTCTGGTTCGCCTACCCCGTGGTGCGGACCGTGAACTGGCTGTCCAACGGGCTGCTGCGGATCCTGCGCGTGCGCATCACCGAGGGCGGCGAGGAGCGGCTGAGCGCGGAGGAGCTGCGCACCGTGGTGAGCGAGGCGGGCCTTCGGATGTCGGACCGCTACCGTTCCATGCTGATGGGTCTGCTGGACCTCCGGACGGTCACGGTGGACCACGTCATGGTGCCGCGGAACGAGATCGCGGGTCTTGACCTCGATGACGGCGAACGGCCGCTTCGGGAGACCATCCTCACCAGCCCCCACACCCAGTTGCCGATCTATCGGGGCGACGTGAACGCGGTCGAAGGGGTGGTTCACCTGCGCTGGATGACCGGCCCCATCGCGCGGGGCGAGTTCAACCTCGAAGTCCTGGTCGCGGCCGCCCGGGAGCCCTACTTCACACCCCTCGGGACACCGCTCGACGTGCAGCTCCGCGCCTTTCAGTCCCGGCAGGAACGGATGGCTCTGGTGGTGGACGAGTACGGCGACGTCCAGGGGCTGGTCACCCCGGGGGACATACTGGAAGAGGTGGTGGGCGAGTTCACGACCGGGGTGGCCGCGATGACTGCCGACGTGCACCCCCAGACGGACGGCACCTTCCTCGTGGACGGGGGGACCAGCATCCGCGACCTCGACCGGGCCCTCGGCTCCTCGCTCTCGGGCGATGGTCCGCTCGCGCCGAGGACCCTGAACGGCCTGATCCTCGAACACCTGGAGTCGATCCCCGACCCCGGCACGAGCGTCCTCATCTCCGGCTACCCGATCGAGATCATGCAGACCACGGAGCACGCGGTGAAGACCGCGCGCATCGACCCGCGCCGGCGCATCGAGAGCCCGCTGCCGGACCAGGCGTCGGGCTGAGCCTCGGATTGGCTGGCCGCCGGGCCTGGGCGCTTCAACTCCACCGGAAGACGTTCGATCGGAAAGAAACCCGGAGTCCGGGCCGCTGCACGTGCCTCCGAAATCCGCATGTACCTATAATGCGGGAAGGCGCTCCGGGCGAGCGTGCGTCGCGAGGCGGCACCAGATGGCGGAACGAAGTTTTGCGAAGGAGGTCCGGACCCTCGGGCTCGGCGACGGCGACGTCTTCCACGGCGAGGGCATCCTCGCGGTCGCGAAGGCCCTCCTCCAGTCCGGGGTGTCCTACGTCGGCGGCTACCAGGGGGCGCCGGTCTCCCACATGATGGACGTCTTCAACGACGCCCGTGAGATCCTCCGCTCGCTCGGGGTGCACGTCGAGACGTGTGCGAACGAGGCGGCGGCCTGCGCCATGCTCTCCGCCTCGATCAACTACCCGGTGCGGGGCTGCGCGGTCTGGAAATCCACCGTGGGCACCAACGTCGCGTCGGACGCGCTCTCGAACCTCGCGTCCGCCGGGGTGACCGGCGGTGCCCTCATCGTGGTCGGCGAGGACTACGGAGACGGCGCGAGCATCATCCAGGAGCGCAGCCATGCCTTCGCCATGAAGTCGCAGGTCTGGCTCCTCGACCCCCGCCCCAGCCTGCCTTCGATGGTGCGGGCCGTCGAGAAGGGCTTCGAGCTCTCCGAGGCGAGCAACACCCCGGTGATGCTCGAGCTTCGCATCCGGGCCTGCCACGTCCACGGGAGCTTCGCCACCAGGTCGAACCGCGCGCCCACCTACTCGAGCCGGCGGTTCCTCGAAGGCCCCCGCTTCGACTACGAGCGCATCTGCCTCCCGCCCGCCACCTATGTGCAGGAGCAGAAGAAGGTGAAGGAACGGTGGCCGGCGGCCATCGCGTTCATTCGGGAGAACGGCCTCAACGAGCACTTCCCCGCCTCCGGGCCCGACGCCATCGACGACGCAGGGATCATCACCCAGGGCGGGATGTACAACGCGGTGCTCCGCGCCCTCGCTCTCCTCGGGTTCGCGGACGCGGCGGGCCGCTCGCGCGTGCCGATCTTCGTCCTCAACGCCACCTATCCGCTCGTGCCGGAGGAGGTCTCGGGGTTCTGTGCCGGCAAGCGGGCCGTCCTGGTGGTGGAGGAGGGGCAGCCCGACTACCTCGAGGAGGCGATCGGGAGCCTCCTTCGCCGAGCCGACGTGAACACGAAGCTCATCGGCAAGGGGCCGTTTCCGATGGCTGGCGAATACACCGGCGAGGTCGTGCTCCGCGGTGTCGACGCCTTCCTCCGCGACTCCCTCGGCCACAACGAGGCGCCCGATCCCGGGGTGGTCGGGGCGGTGGACGACGCCAAGCGCCGTGCGGCGGAGATCCTCGCCGCTCCGGTGCCCGGCCGCCCCCCCGGGTTCTGCACCGGCTGCCCCGAACGCCCGGTGTTCAGCGCGCTCAAGATCGTGCAGCGCGAAGTGGGCGAGATGCACGTGAGCGCCGACATCGGCTGCCACACCTTCGCCACCCTGCCGCCCTTTCACGTCGGAAACACCGTGCTCGGCTACGGCCTCGGGCTCGCGAGCTCCGCGGCCATCACCCCCCACATGGGCAAGCGCACGGTGAGCATCATGGGCGACGGAGGGTTCTGGCACAACGGCCTCACCACCGGGGTCGCAAGCGCGGTGTTCAACCGGTCGGACGACGTCCTCGTCGTCATGAACAACGGCTACACGTCAGCGACCGGCGGCCAGGCGATCCCGTCTACCCGCATCGGCCCGGGCGCGAACGGGGGCGCGAACGGGAGCGCGGGCGCCACCGCGGGGGGCGCCAACGCCCGCTTCGAGGAGTCCGGTCCGGGCGCGAGCGAGAGCATCGAGCGGGCGCTTCGCGGCGTCGGGGTGAAGTGGGTCCGGCGGGTCCGGACCTACTCCGTCGAGAAGATGGTGAAGACCCTGCGCGCCGCCCTGACCGGAGACGTCAAGGGGCTCAAGGTGATCGTCGCGGACGGCGAGTGCCAGCTCATGCGCCAGCGCCGCTACCGGCCGTGGTTCGCCCGGCGCCTCAAGGCGGGCCGGCGGGCGGTGCGTACTCGTTTCGGGGTGGACGAGGACGTGTGCACCGGGGATCATTCCTGCATCCGCCTCTCCGGCTGTCCGAGCCTGACCGTGAAGGAGAGCGCGGACCCGCTTCGCACCGACCCCGTCGCCCACGTCAACAACGACTGCGTGGGGTGCGGTCTCTGCGGCGAGGTCGCGCACGCGGCGGTGCTCTGTCCGTCGTTCTTCCGGGCCGAGGTCGTGAACAACCCGTCCGCCTGGGACCGGCTCCTCTACGGTGTGCGAAGCCGGGTAATCGGCGCCCTTGCCCGCGCCTGAATCCGGAGCCGCCATGGCCGCCGGCGCGAATCCGAATCCAAACCCTGCCCCCGGCCCCGCTTCCGACCCGGCCGCCGGGACGGATCCCGGGTCTCGCGACGCCGCCGGAAGCGCGGCGGGCGTCCCCGGTTCCACGGCCTCCCGCCCCACCGGCTCTCGGGACCGCGAGGCGGAAGCGACGCCCGAACGCACCTGGACGGTCCTCATCGCGGCCCTCGGTGGCGAGGGGGGCGGCGTGCTCTCGAACTGGCTCGTGGACGCCGCCTCGGCAGATGGCCGGATCGTGCAGGCGACCTCGGTGCCCGGGGTCGCGCAGCGGACCGGCGCCACCACCTACTACCTGGAGATCGGCCCGCGGCGCGCGCAGGCGCAGGGCGGGGCGGCGCCGGACGGTTCCCCCATCCCCCACATCGCTCTCTCCGGCGAGATGGGCGCGCACGGGGCCCCCAACGGCTCGGGGGGGCGGGTCATGGCCCTCCTTCCCACCCCCGGCAACGTGGATCTTCTGGTGGCGTCCGAGCTCCTCGAAGCCGGGCGCGCCGCCCAGAACGGAATGATCACGCCGGACAGGACCACCGTCATCGCTTCCACCCACCGGATGTTCGCCATCGCGGAGAAGAGCGCGATGGGCGACGGCCGCTTCAACGATGAGCGCGTGCGCCGCGCCGTTCGCGAGCTCTCGCGCCGGCACGTGCTCACCGATCTCGGCAAGGTCGCCGAGCGGGCCGGAACGGTGCTGAGCTCGGTGCTGCTCGGAGCGATTGCGGGGAGCGGGGCGCTTCCCCTCTCGCGCGAACGGCTGCGCGGCGCCATCGAACGGGCCGGGATTGCCGTCGAGGCGAACCAGCGCGGCTTTGACGCCGGTTCCCGGCTCTTCGACCCCGGGTTCGACTCCGGGTTCGAACCCGGCTTCGATCCCGGATTCGGCCCCGGGGCGGGCGGGAACCCGGGTTCGCCTGCGGACCTCGCCGAAGGCCGCACTGCGACCCCGCCGGCGCCCGAGCCCGTGTCCGCGGAGCGTGCGGCTTCCCCGTTCGCGGCGCGCCTGAAGGCGTTGCCCGAGCCGGTCCGCGAGTTCGCCCGCATGGGCGTGGCCCGCGCCGTCGACTACCAGGACGCGCACTACGGCGCCCTCTACCTCGACCGCGTCGAGGGTCTGCTCGTCCGGATGTCGCCTGCACCCGCCTCTCCCACCGCGGCGGCCGAAGACGCACACGCCGCCGTTCGAGAGGCGGCCCGGCAGCTCGCGCTCTGGATGTGCTTCGAGGACCTCATCCGGGTCGCCGACCTCAAGACCCGGCGCTCGCGCATCGAGCGGGTGCGGGCCGAGGTGCGGGCGAAGCCGGGCCAGCCGGTAGCCATCACGGAGTTCCTGAAGCCGGGGGTGGACGAGTGGTGTTCGGTTCTCCCCGGCTGGCTCGCGCGGCCGATCCTCCGGGCCGCCGACCGGGGCGGCTGGCGTCGCCGGCTGAACGTCGGCCTCCACGTCCGCACGAGCTCCGTGAGCGGCTTCCTGCTGCTCTGGACCCTTGCGCGCCTCAAGCGGCTGCGCCGCGGCATGCACCGCTTCCGGGAGGAGCAGGCGCGGATCGAGGGGTGGCTCCGACAGGTCGGCGAGGCGCACGCCGCGAGTCCCGCCCTCGCCCTCGAAGCGGCGAAGTGCGCGAACCTCGTCAAGGGCTACGGCGATACCCACGAGCGGGGGATCCGGAACTTCGAGCGGACGATGGCCTGTCTCGCCGCCTGTACGGCAACTCCCGATCCGGCGGCGAGCCTCCGGGCGCTCAGGGAGGCTGCGCTCGCCGATCCGGACGGGAGGAGGCTCGACGCCGCGATAGCCGCGCTCGAGGGCGGCACTCCCGAAGTCTCGCCCGGAACCGGCTGAAAGGGCCTCCGCGCCACCCCCGAGCCCGCTCCGGCGCCCGGCGGTTCGGACCGCGCGTGGCCGCCCTCCGGCTCAGGCCACCCAGAACGCCTTCTCGAGGTCCTGGAACTCCGAGACCGGACCCTCGTACTTGTTGCGCCCGAGCTCGAGCACGTAGACGTAGTCCGCGATCTTCAGGGCGTGGCGGATCTCCTGGTCGACGAGCAGGATGGTGAGACCCTCGCGCGAGGTGAGATGCGAGAGCATCTCGTAGACCTCCTCGGACAGCATCCGGGAGAGCCCCGCCGTCGGCTCGTCCACGAGCAGCATCTTCGGCTCCGTCATCAGGGTGCGGCCGATCTCCACCATCCGCTGCTGGCCGCCGGAGAGCTCCCCCGCCGCCTGCTTGCGCTTGTCTCGGAGGACGGGGAAACGCTCGTAGTTCGCTTCGATCTTCCCGCGCACCTGCCGGCGGTCGCGCCGGAACGTCCAGCCGCCGAGCTCCAGGTTCTCCTCGACCGACATGTCTTTGAATATCCCCGGCTGCTGCGGGATGTAGGCGAGCCCCTTGAGGATCCGGAGGTGGGCGGGCACGTCGAGGATGCTCTCGTTCTCGAGCCGGATGTCGCCTGCGTTGGGCTTGAGGAATCCGGAAGCCGCTTTGAGCGCCGTCGACTTGCCGACCCCGTTGGCGCCGAGGACGGCCGTGATCCGGTTGCGCCGCGCGATGACGTCGAGGCCCTGGAGAATGTTGAGGTCGCGGTAGTAGCCGACGTAGAGGTCCTTCATCTCGAGGACCGCATCATCGGCCGGTATGGGCTTCGCTTCCATCTCTCACTGCTCCCTCGGTCCACCGGTGGCGCCGCCGGGGGGGGCGGCTCCACCCTCGCGGGGGCCGCCATCCCGGGGTCCGCCATCCCGGGGGCCGGCCTCCTCCTCGGGGTCCTCCGTGCCGAGATAGGCCTCGATCACGGCCGGGTCCCGCTTGACCTCGGCCGGCGGCCCGTCCGCGATGAGGTCCCCGAAGTTCAGCACCAGCAGCCGCTGGCTCAAGCTGAAGATGGAATCCATCTGGTGCGAGATGAGGATGATCGCCTTGCCTTCCTCGTTCACCCGCCGGATGTAGGCGTAGATGATCTCCATGAGCCGCGGGTGTACGCCGGCGAAAGGCTCGTCGAGGACCACGATCTCGGGGTCGAGCATCAGGAGCCGCCCGAGCTCCAGAAGCTTCTGCTGCCCTCCGGAGAGGGCCTGGGCGTACTCGTTCCGGAGGTGCTCCATGGTCAGGAACTCCAGCACCTCCATGGCCTTCTCGTGGACGGCCTTCCGGTCGGCGGCCCGCTGCGTGGCGAGCGCCGGAACGTAGAGGTTCTCGAGGACGCTCATGCGGCGGAACGATCGCGTCACCTGGAAGGTCCGTCCGAGGCCCGCGATCGCCACCTCGTAGGGTTGAAGCTGGTCGATGCGCTCGCCGTTCAGATACACGGTGCCCGCGTTCGGCTTGATTGCCCCGTCGAGAACGTTGGTGAGGGTCGTCTTGCCCGCCCCGTTGGGGCCGATGAGTCCGATGAGTTCCGGCCCGTTGATCTCGAACGTGACCCCTTTGAGGACGTGCAGCCCTCCGAAGCGCTTGTGCACGTTGTTGACCGCGAGGTGGATCACTTCCTCGCCGCCTCCTTCGGGCGAGGACGCAAGCGCTGTTCGACCGTCTCCCGGGCGACGTGGCCGCGCATGAAGTACCCGATGACGGGCGCGATGAGTCCGTTGCGGGCGAAGCGCAGGGTCAGCATGAGGACGATGCCGAAGAACACCAGGCGCCAGATGGTCATGTCGATCTCGACCCCGCCGATGACGAAGCTGTTGCGCAGCATCTCGAGCACGATCTCGATGAGGATCGCGCCGATGGCGGCGGCGATGAAGCTCTCGACCCCTCCGATCACCGCCATCGCGACGACCAGGCTCATCTGGAGCAGGAACAGGTTGTTCGGGGTGACGATACCGACGTAGTGGGCCTGCGTCGCGCCGGCCGCCGCCGCCATCATCGTGGTCACCACGAAGACCAGCACCTTGTAGCGGGTCGTGTTGACCCCGAGCGCCGCCGCCGCGTCCTGATCCTCGCGGA
Source organism: Gammaproteobacteria bacterium (assembly GCA_965214795.1). Lineage (GTDB taxonomy): Bacteria > Pseudomonadota > Gammaproteobacteria > HK1 > HK1 > JAJDXW01. The sequence continues at coordinate 2,386,872 of OZ243976.1, forward strand.
GCGCGCGCACGAAGAGGCCGAACTTCGACCCGGCGAGCCACGCAAGGATCGCGAGGCAGATGAGCAGCAGCCCGAACATCACGAAATAGGGCGGGAGCTTGTCCGTCTTGGCGAAGACGTGGCCGAACAGGGTGACGCCGTTCTCGAAGAGGGCCGGCAGCTCCATTCCCGCCTGGCCACGCGTGATCTCGATCTCGGCGCTGATGGTCGCCTTGAGGATCTCCGCGAACCCGAGCGTGAAGAGCGCGAGGTACGCCGCGCGCAAGCGAAGGACCAGCACCCCGATGAAGAAGCCGAAGACCCCGCCCATGAGGGTGCCGAGGAGGATCCCGAGCCAGACCGGCATCCGGGTCGGCTGCACCGTGTCCCCCCAGAGCTCCATTGCCTGGCGCAGGCAGTCCTGATTCAGGGTCGTCGAGGTCACCCCGATCGGATTGACCACGATGAGCCACGTGTCGCCGAGCGGGTACTCGGTGCAGATCTCCGTCGGTGCGGGCGAAAGCCAGAAGTAATGGCTGAAGAGCGCCGCGGTGTAGGCGCCGACCCCCATGAAGCCGATATGGCCGAACGAGAACTGCCCCGCGTATCCGGCGAGCATCGACCAGCTCGACGCGAGGATCGCGTAGAAGAAGGCCGTGATCATGATGTGCATGATGTAGGCGTAGTCGTTCGCCGAGTAGACGAACGGGAATACGAGGAAGAACGCGAGCAGTCCGAGGCCGAGGAGATGGGGGACCTTGCGGCGCATCAGAATTTGCCGTGCGCGCCGCTCGCGAAGCGCCGCCCGAAGAGGCCGGTCGGCCGCAGCAGCAAGGTGAGGGTCAGAACCAGCATGCCATAGGCGGGGATGTAGGACGCCGCCTTCTGCGGATCGGGGACGCACCCCGTCCCCGCCGCCTCGACGAGCCCGACCAGGATGCCGCCGACGAACGCTCCCGGGAGCGAGCCGAGCCCGCCGAGCACCACGATCACGAACGAGCGCATCGCGGGGATGTTGCCTACCTGCGGCAGCCACGAGAACGCCTGCACGAGGAGCGCCCCGGCGAGGGCCGCAATCATGGCCCCGAGGGCGAAGGCGAGCATGTTCATCCGGTTCGGATCGATCCCGGCGATGGCCGCCGCCTCGCGGTCCTGGCTGACCGCGCGGAGCGCCTTGCCGGTCCAGGTCCGGTGCAGGAAGTAGAGCAGGGCGCCGAGCACCGCGATGCAGGCCACCGCGGCGGTGAGCCGCGGATTGGAGATCGAGATGGTGTCGAAGAGTTGCAGGTTGCCGCGGCTGGTCTTGACGAGCCACGGCTCCTCCGGCGAGGGCAGCCGGATGCGGGGAAAGTCGAAGTACCGCCGTGCCTTCACGGGGTTCGAGCCGACGATGGCCTGCACGAAGTACTGGAGGGTGAAGGCGAGGCCGAAGGTGATGAGGATGCCGTACTCCACCGGCCGGTCGATCTGCCCCCGGTACATCGGGGTGAGGAACATCCGCTCGAAGACCGCGCCGAGCACGAAAACGACGGCGCAGGCGCACAGGATGCCGAGCAGGGGGTTGACCCCCGGCAGCCAGACGACGGTGACGTAGTAGGCGAGCATGCCGCCCACCATGTAGAACTCGCCGTGGCTGAAGCTGACGACGCCGAGGATCGAGAAGATCAGGGTGAGGCCGAGGGCCATGAAGCCGTAGATGATGCCGATGATGATCCCGTTGGTGATCTGCGAGGCGACGAACGAGCCGTTGGAGACGCAGTTGCTGTCCGGGTCCGCGAAGGCGAAGGCGGCCGCGATGAGCACCACCGCCGCGACCGCCGGCAGCACGATGAGGCGGTTGGTCAGCTCCGGGGTCTTGCGCCAGAGCGGAACCAGCCCGAGCGGCCCGGTCGCCGCTCCGAGCATGGCCCCGACGAAGGTCGTGTTGGAGGTGTCGAGATCGTGCTGGAGGTAGCGGTGGCGGATCGCGATGCTGCCGATCACACCCCAGACGATCATCCAGGCGATGACGCTCCAGAAGATGGCCGGATGGTCCATGCGCCTTTCGCCGGGTCGATCGCGCTATCGGATGCGGAGGATCCGGACGGTCGAGCGTCGGCCGCTATCGAGGAGGGAAGGCCGGCGACCGGGAGCGGCCGGTTCGGGCGGAACAGGCGGAACAGGCGGAGCGGACGGAGCGGGCGGGAGACACCGGGGCGTGCCGGCTCCGGTGGGCACCGGCGGCATCCTTCGCTCTCCCCGGGGGCGGCGTCCCACCCCCGGGGAAACGAACATCGCGGGATGCCCGCCGCGACCGGTTCGAGGCGCCTATCGGCCGACGTAGATCGCGTCGCCGGTCTTGTAGGCGTCCGGCCAGACGATCGGAGAGTCGACCGAGTTCTGCCCTTCTTCCTGGTACTGGATGACGGTCAGGGCCGGATCGGGCCACTGGTGCCACCATTCGTCCCCCTTGCCGTCCGCGCCCGGATCGCGCTTCGTGCCGTAGGGGAAGTAGATGCGGCCGAGGGTGCCGTCGTGGCTGATGTTCTCGAGGGCGGCCACGATGGCGTCGCCGTCGGTCGAGCCCGCCTCGTTGATCGCCTGGACGATGATCGCGATCGAGTCGTATGCCTCCATCGCGTAGCTCTCGACGGCCGCCTTGCCCGTCCTCTCCTTGTAGACCGCGGCGAACTGCCTGGCCTTCTCGTTGAACAGGTTCTCGGGGACGCCGATGCGCTGCACGAACGCGTAGTTGCCGTCCGGCACGTTCTCCCAGTAGGACTTGCTCTCGAGGGAGACCTGCCCCGCATGGAACGGAATGTCCTGCGGGCCGATTCCGGCGTCCGCGGCCTGCTGGGCGAAGTTGTAGCCGGCCTCGCCGGTGGCGAGGGTGATGATCATGTCCGGATCCTCGGCCTTGATGCGTTCGACGATGCCGGCATAGTCCTGGGTGCCGATGTCGACGCTGAAAATCACCGTCTCGACGCCGCCGGTCGCCAGCCCGTTCCTGGTCTCCTCCGCGGCCGGGATCCCGTAGTCGGTGTTCTCGGTGAGGATCGCGGCCTTCTTGATCCCCGGGACGAGAAGCGAGTGCTTCCAGATCGTGGACGACGCCCAGGAGCTGAGCGGAGCGATCCGGAAGATGTACTTTTGCTTGTCGCCGGTGATCGTGTCGTTCCAGGTCTCGGCGAAGACGACCGGAATGCCGCGCGCGTTCGCGATGTCCTTCGAGGCGACGCCGACCGAGCTGTGGTATCCGCCGCCGACCGCGACGACGCCGTCCTGGGTGATGAGCTTCTCCATGACCGCGGTCGCCTTCTCGGGCAGACCTTCCGTATCGGCGATGACGACCTTGACCTTGCAGCCGAGAACGCCGCCGGCGGCGTTGAGGTCCTCTTCGGCGATCAGCATCGCGTCCCGCATCGCTTCCCCGCCGACGACCGTCCCCGGCGCGGAGAGGGGTGCGAGCCCGCCTATCGCGGTTTCGCACTCGGCGAACGCGGCCGGGCCCGCGCCGAGGCTCGCGGCGGCCGCGGCGGCCGTGAGGGCGCTCAAGATTGGCTTCTTCATCGAGAGGTCTCCTGATGTGACGGTGAGGACGGAGGCATGCGCCGGGGCCGGTCCACAGCGGGTCGCCGGCCGGTGAGGGGGGCGGATGCTAGCAAGGCGGCCGTCGCCCGGCAATCGAGGCACCCTCCGTTCAGCAATTCTCATTTTGCTCGGCGGGTCCCGCCGCAGGACCGGCACGACCGTCGATCTACCCCGGATCGAGTCGCCAGGAGAAGACGGCTTGCGGCTCAGGGTGAAGTCAGGCGCCAAAATGAGAACTGCTGCCCTCCGTTGGCAGGCCCGTTTCGCGCTTCCGTTCCAGCCCCCGGGCAGGCTGCACTCTCGAATGTCGGGTTACGCCTCCGGCCGACCCGTACCGCAGCCCCGACCTGCAGCGTGAAACGGCCCTGCGTCCGTTGGCCGCCCACGGCCCGGAGCGGGTGTCCGGGCCGTGGGCGTGAGGCGTCGACGTGGGGGTGAATCTCCGGCCCGTGCGCAGGGCGCTCAGACGAATCAGGTGTACCGGTATGGCCGGCCGGCTTTGCCCATCGCCTCGTTGTAGGCCCGCAGGATGCTCACCACCTTGGCGGTGCGCGGGGTCTCGGCCGCGATCTCGTCCCAGAACTTGACCGCTTCGGCCTCCACCTGCGCCCACTCCTCGTCCGGAATGGAGGTGAGCTCCAGCTTCGTGCCTTCGACCCGGAGCTTGGCCTCGCCGCCCCAGTACCAGTACTGCCGGTAGTAGTGCGAGCTGTCCATGCAGATCCGGAACAGCTCCTGGAGATGGGCGGGAAGGGCCTCCCACTTCTCGGTGTTGGCGAAGTACGAGCCGCACCACGCGCCCGAGATGTTGTTGGTGAGGAAGTAGTTGGTGACGTCGGCCCAGCCCACCGTGTAGTCCTCGGTGATCCCGGACCAGGCGACGCCGTCGAGCTCCCCGGTCTGCACCGCGACCTCGATGTCCTCCCATGGCAGGGTCACCGGGACCACCCCGAAGCGCGACAGGAAGCGGCCGGCCGTCGGGAAGGTGAACACCCGAATGCCCTTGAGGTCCTCGAGGCTGCGGATCGGGTTGACGGTGTTGAAGTGGCACGGGTCCCAGGCGCCGGCGCTGAGCCAGGTCACGCCCTCGACCTCGCCGTAGGCTTCGGCCCAGATCTCGTTCAACCCCCACTGATGGAAGAGGGCCGGCACGTCGAGGCTGTAGCGGGTGGCGAAGGGGAAGTAGCCGCCGAAGACGGAGATGTCCACCGGCGCCGCGATCGAGTCGTCGTCCGACTGCACCGCGTCAATGGTCCCGCGCTGCATGGCGCGGAAGAGCTCGCCGGTCGGCACGAGCTGGTCCGAGAAGTAGAGCTCGATCTCCATCTCGCCGTTCGCGACCTTGTTGAACGAGTCGATGGAGGGCTTGATTACGTGCTCCGCGAGCGCCGGCCCCGCGTAGGTCTGGAGCCGCCACTTGATCCTGGTCTTCGACTGCGCGTGCACCGCCGGAGCGGAAATTGCGGCGGCACCTGCGGCACCTGCCGCGCCCGCCTTCTTGAGAAAGCTTCGTCTGCTCGTCATGGTTGGGGTCTCCTTCTCGGTTGACGTGGCCCGGGACCTTCCCGCGGCTGCCGCGTATCCGCATCTCCGCCGCGACTGGCGCTCGCCGGATGCGGGGCCGTTCCCGTCCGTCCTCCGGGGTCAACGTCCGTAGTGCTGCTCCGGCAGCCACAGCGCGAGCTGCGGGAAGGCCATCACGAGGGCGAGGGCGATCGCCATGACGAGGACGAAAGGGATGATGGAGCGGTAGATGTCCATGAGGGCGATCTCGGGCGGCGCCATCGCCCGCATCAGGAACAGGTTGTAGCCGAAGGGCGGCGTCATGTAGGCGATCTGGCAGGTGATGGTGTAGAGCACGCCGTACCAGATGAGGTCGAACCCGAGCACCTTGACGAGCGGCACGTAGAGGGGCGCGACGATCACCAGCATCGCCGTGTCGTCGAGAAAGGTGCCCATCAGCAGGAACGAGAGCTGCATCAGGATGAGCACCTCCCAGGGTCCGAGGCCGAGCCGCTCGAGGAAGAAGCCCTCGATCGCGCGCACCGCGCCAAGCCCGTCGAAGACCGCGCCGAAGCAGAGCGCGGCGAGGATGATCCACATGAACATGCAGCTCACCCCGAGGGTCTTGCGCACCGTCGTCTCCAGGACCTTGAAGGTGAGCCGGCGCCGTAAGAGGGCCGCGAGGGTCGCCCCCACCGCTCCCACCGCCGAGCTCTCGACGAGGCTCGTGTAGCCCATGAAGAAGAGCCCGGTCATGGAGAAGAAGATGAGGAAGGGGAGGATCCCCGCCCGGAGGAGCTTGAACTTCTCGCCGAGGGAGGCCGTCCGCTCCTCCTTCGGGAGCACCGGACCGAGGTGCGGCTGGATCCAGCAGCGGCCCGCGATGTAGATGACGAACAGGCCCGCCATCATGAGGCCGGGGATGGCCCCGGCGAGCCAGAGCTTGCCGACCGGCTGCCGGGCGATCATGCCGTAGAGCACCAGCACCACGCTCGGCGGCACCAGGATCCCGAGCGAGCTGCCGGCCTGGATGACCCCCGTCACCATGATCTTGTCGTAGCTGCGGCGCAGCAGCTCCGGCAGCGCGATGGTCGCCCCGATGGCCATTCCGGCGACGCTGAGGCCGTTCATCGCCGAGACCACCACCATCACGCCGATCGTCCCGATGGCGAGCCCACCCCGCACCGGCCCGAACCACACGTGGAACATCCGGTAGAGATCGTCCGCGATGCCGGACTCCGAGAGCATGAAGCCCATGTAGATGAACATCGGGAGGGTGAGCAGGGGATACCACTTCATGAGCTTCATCGCGGCCGAGAAGCCCATCTCGCTCCCGCCCTCGCCCCAGAGCAGCAGCGCCGCGATGACCGCGACCGCACCGATGGCCGCGAAGACGCGTTGTCCGGTGATGAGCATCAGCATCATCGACGCGAACATCAGGATCGCGATCAGCTCGTAGCTCATGACGGGTTCTCCTCGGCGGGGTCCCGCCTCGAAAGATCCTCGCCACGGAGGGTTGCGACGTCCTTGAGCAGCACTGCGACCGCCTGGAGCAGCATCAGGGTGATCCCGATGCACGCGATGATCTTGATTGGCGCCATGTAGGGGCGCCACGAGGAGTAGCTTCGCTCCCCGTACTCGAGTGCGTACTGGGTGCTCGAGAGGCCGCCGTAGAGCAGCAGCACCAGGTAGACGAGGAGGAACACGACGGTGAACGAGTTCACCCACGCCTTCGTGCGCGGCGTCCAGGTGCCGTAGACGAGGTCCATTCGGACATGCTGGTCGAGCTGCAGGGAGTATGGGCCGCCGAGGAGGTAGTAGGCGACCATCGCGAACTGCGCCAGCTCGAGGGTCCAGAGAGACGGCACGAAGAACGTCTTCGAGAGGGACGACCAGAAGAGGATCGCGACCATCGCGAAGATGAGGTACATCGCGGCGTGGCCAACCCGGCGGTTGACCGCGTCCACCCAGCGTACGTAGGACCTGAGGGCGTTCGGCATCGTCCTGGTGACCGGCGCGCCTTCCCTGTCGGGCGGACGCTCGCAGCGGCGGTTGAGCGGAAAGCTTACAGCACCCCGTTGATGGCGCGAAGGTAGAGGGCCTCGAGGTTCGCCGTATCGAGGGGGACCGGGTTGGTCGGCGACGACGGGTCCGCCGCCGCCATCGGGGCGAGGCGGTGTGCGTGCGCCTCGTCGACCCCGATGTCCTTCAGGGTGTGTGGAATGCCGATCCGCTCGCGCAGATCGAGGACCCAGTCGAGCACGCCGGCGAAGGACGGGTTCGGCAAGTCGAGGTAGCGGGCGAGCGCGGTCATCTTCTCCGCGATGGCCGGACGGTTGAAATCGAGCACGTAGGGCATCACGACCGCGTTGGTGAGGCCGTGGTGAGTGTCGAGCACCGCGCCGCAGGGGTGGCTGAGCGAGTGCATCGCCCCGAGCCCCTTCTGGAAGGCGGTCGAGCCCATGGTGGCCGCGACCTGCATGCGGGCGCGGGCGCCGAGGTCGGTGCCGTCCTCGACGGCCGCGGGAAGCGCCTCGCGGACGAGACGCATGCCTTCGAGCGCGATCCCTTGCGCGAGGGGATGGAAGATGGGGCTCGAGAAGGCTTCGAGGTTGTGGGAGAGGGCATCCATGCCGACCGCCGCGGTCAGGTGGGCGGGCAGGCCGACGGTGAGCTCGGGATCGAGGATCACTCGGCCCGGCATCATCGCGGGGTGGAAGATGATCCGCTTGGTGTGCTCGGTGCGGGTGTCGGTGATGACGGAGGCGCGCCCGGCCTCCGAACCCGTGCCGGAGGTGGTGGGGACGGCGACCACCGGCACCATGCCGGCCACATCGACCCGGGTCCACCAGTCCTCGCGATCTTCGAAGTCCCAGATGGGGCGGGTCTGGCCGGCCATGAGGGCGATGGCCTTGCCCGCGTCGAGGGCGCTTCCGCCTCCGAAGGCGACGACCCCGTCGTGGTCGCCGGCGCGAAGCGCGGCCACCCCGCCCTGGACGTTCGCCTCGACCGGGTTGCCGCGAACGTTCGAGAACACCGCGCAGGCGAGCCCCGCCTCCTCGCAGGCGTGCACGGCGCCCGCCATCATGGGCAGGGCGGCGAGCCCCGGGTCCGTGACGAGCAGGGGGCGCCCGATCCGGAGCTCGCGGCACGCGTCCGGCAGCTCGCGGATGCGGCTCGCCCCGAAGCGCACCGAGGTCGGAAAGCTCCAGTTGCCCGCGGGCGCAGCGGATTCCTCCTTCATCGTACGAACCTCCGAACGAAAGGCGAAGCGTAACCGACCGGAGGCGGACACGAGTCGGCTTTGCGCCCGGGTTTGCGCCCGGGTGGTGCCTGCATCCATCGCCCGTTAGAGTGCCCTACCGAGTTGAATCCCGAAACCTGAGAGGTAGGACCATCCCCTTGAACGAAACGAAGTCCCCGCCCAGGCGGGAACCCGTCGTTGCGGTGAACCTGCGCAGTGCGGCTCATCTCCGGCTCGCGCGGAGGGGAGGACGATGAGCGCGGCCGGCGCCGTGGCCCGGCGCGGCCGGTCCGAGGCCGGCCCCCGGGCCACCTACCAGGATGTGCTCGACGCCCCCGCGCACCAAGTGGCCGAGATCGTCGACGGGGCCCTGTACACCCACCCGCGCCCGGCCGCGCCGCATGCGCGGGCGAGCTCGTCACTCGGTGTGAAGATCGGCGGTCCCTTCGATTACGATGCCGGCGGCCCCGGCGGGTGGTGGATCATCGACGAGCCGGAGCTGCATCTCGGCGAGGACGTTTTAGTGCCGGATCTCGCGGGATGGCGCCGGGAGCGGATGCCGGACTATCCCGATACGGCGTACTTCACCCTGGCCCCGGACTGGGTGTGCGAGGTGCTCTCGCCCCCAACGCGCAGGCTCGACCTGCATGGCAAGCGCCCGGTGTATGCCCGCGAAGGGGTCGGGCATCTGTGGCTCGTGGAACCGGTGGACCGCACCCTGGAGGCGTTCGAGCTGCGTGAAGGGCAGTGGGCGCTGATCGCGAGCGCGAAGGACGACGATCCGGTCAGCATCCGCCCCTTCGATGCAATCACCTTCAGCCTCGGCGATCTCCGGCCCTGAGAAGACACCCGTGCTGCCGAGGATACTTCCGATGCGTCGGGCGCGCCCGGAAGATCCCCGCTCGGCAATCGGCCCACGTGCTTCACGCCATGAGATGCGTCGGCGATGCGGTGCGGAAGTTCGGTGAGTGCAACCCGGTGATTGCCCGCCTGTCCGACATGCTGAGGGACGACATCGACGAGATCGCCCGTGAACGCTGCTTCCATCCGGTTTGCCTGCGATTGGACAGAGTCGAGATCGCAGATCCGGATGCCGCCCTTTGTCTCGTTGATCGTATAGGGGGTGTCGAAACGGTGTGGTTTTCCTTCTGGTGCAGGATAGGTCGGAGGGAATACAGGGACGTCGGGGCCGTCGATCGACTCCAAGATCTGTCTAAACGTCAAAGCGACGATATTGGAATTGGCTACGAGCTCCTTGATCGATACCGACATGGCAAGTGTTCTCCCCCCAAGCCCATCGCCACTATGCGCGACGACCCCACGACGCCGTGCGACACCTCCTCGAACCGCCCAAACGCCAAGACCCCCCTGCCCACCGCCTCACGGCGCGTCCCGCACGACCGCGCCCAGGGACCGGTTCGCTCGTCATGCCCTGCGGCCCCATTTCGAGCCGACCAAGCCGCTCCCGGACCCCATCGCCCTGCCGGGAGATCTCCAGCCGCTATGATGAACTCGTTACTCGCAGTCGACAACGAACTCCCCGGAACAATTCCTCCTTCCTCGCACCGAACAAAAATCATCCCTGACGTGTCAGTCACGACAACCCATACTCATCGATCAAGCCTCGACGCTGAGCCTGCCGCCGTGAACGGGGCCTCGGCAGGACCGGGTCGGCGCGCCGGTCGAGGAGGCCATTTCGCGGTTGTTCGCTGAGCGCTTCGCGGTTGCCAGCGGCCGTGGCGGCAGGGGCGCGCTCAGTTCACGCGGGCGTACTTGGTGGCGGGGGTCAGCACCACCTCCGCGAGGGGCGCCGGCTCGAGCGAGGCGAGCCGGCGTTCGTCCGGGGCGTCCTCGTACAAGGTGGTCCGCTGGCGCGGGGTGCGGCCGAGGGAACGGATCGCGTCCTCCATCGAAGCGGGGGGCATCTCCTGCCCGTGCGCGGCGCCCGCCGCCCGCGAGATGCTCTCGTTCATGAGGGTCCCGCCGAGGTCGTTGGCCCCCGCCTCGAGGCACCGCTTCGCCCCCTCCATCCCCATCTTCGTCCACGACACCTGGATGTTGGGGACGTGGGGGTGCAGCACGAGGCGGCACACCGCGTGCATGAGCACCGCCTCGCGGAAGGTCGGGCCCTCGCGGGCGAACCCCTTGCGGAAAATGGGCGCCTCCATGTGGACGAAGGGGAGGGGGACCATTTCGGTGAGCCCGCCGGTGCGTGCCTGGAGGTCCCGGATGGCGAGAAGGTGCCGTGCCCAAGACCGGTAGTGGTCGACGTGCCCGAACATGACGGTGGCGGTGGAGCGAAGCCCGATCCCGTGCGCCGTGCCGACCACGTCGAGCCATTCGCGGGTGCGGATCTTGTCCGGGCAGAGCACCTCGCGCACCTCGTCGTCGAGGATCTCCGCCGCCGTCCCCGGCAGGGTCCCGAGCCCCGCGTCGCGGAGCGCGGCGAGGAAGTCGCGCACCGCGAGCCCCGCCGTTGCCGCGCCCTGGCTGATCTCGAGTGGAGAGAAGGCGTGGACGTGGATGCCGGGCACCGCCTCCTTCACGGCCCGGCAGAGGTGGAGATAGGTGTGGCCGGTATAGTCGGGGTGGATGCCGCCCTGCATGCAGACCTCGGTCGCCCCGCGCTCCCAGGCCTCGCGCACCCGCCGGGTGATCTCGTCGAGGTCGAGGTCGTAGGGCCTGCCCCGCAGGTTCTCGCTCGCCTTCCCCTTGGAGAACGCGCAGAACTGGCAGCGGAAATAGCAGACGTTCGTGTAGTTGATGTTGCGGGTGACGACGTAGCTCACGGTGTCGCCGGACACCTCGCGGCGCAGCCGGTCCGCCGCGTCGCACACCTCGTCGAAGTCGCCGCCCCGCGCCTGGAAGAGGCGCACGATCTCGTCCTCGCCGAGGCGCTCGCCCGCCGCGGCGCGCGCCACGAGGTCCACCACGCCGCGCCGCGCGAGGTCCCGCTCCGCACCGGGGACGCGCCGGCCGGCCGGCGGGGCGAAGGGCGAGGCGCCGGCCACCCAGCGGTCCTCGCGGGCGTGGCCCTCGGTGTCGATGGCCCGGGCGCAGCGCGCCCGGAGCCCGGGGTCGATCCAGGTCTCTGGATCGAGCAGGTAGCGCGGGTACACGGGGAGCCGGGGGACGAGGCGCTTGCCGGCCGCCGCGCTCGCGGCCCGGAGCGCGGCAACCTCCGGCCAGGGGGACTCCGGGTTCACGTGATCGATGGTGACCGGCGAGACCCCGCCCCAATCGTCGACCCCTGCGTCCACGAGCCGCCGAAGCGATTCGGCGCCGGGAGAGAGGTTGGGGGGCGCCTGCACGCTCATCTCCGGTCCGAAGACGAGGCGGGCGGCGGCGACCGTCCAGAGCAGGTCCTCGAGGCTCGGCTCCGATGCGCCGGCCATCTTCGTGCCCGGCTTCGCCCGGAAGTTCTGGACGATGATCTCCTGGATGTGGCCGTAGCGCTCGTGGCTCTCGCGGATCGCGAGGAGCGACTCGATTCGCTCGCGCCGCGTCTCCCCGATGCCGATGAGGATCCCGGTGGTGAACGGCACCCGCTCCTCGCCCCCCCGGCGCAGGGTCGCGAGGCGCACCTCGGGCCGCTTGTCGGGCGAGCCGTAGTGGACGCCACCCCGCTCGCAGAGCCGGGGCGAGGCGCTTTCGAGCATGAGGCCGGCCGAGACCGAGACCGCGCGGAGCCGCCGGAGGTCGTCCGCGCGCAGCACCCCCGGATTCACGTGGGGGAGGAGGCGGGTCTTCTCGAGGACGAGCCGGCACATCGCGACGAGGTAGTCGATGGTGGTCTCGCAGCCGAGACGGGCGAGCTCGTCGCGCGCCGCCCGGTAGCGCAGCTCCGGCTTGTCGCCAAGGGTGAAGAGGGCCTCCCGGCAGCCGGCTCGTTCGCCGGCCTGCGCGATCGCGAGCACCTCGTCGGGAGAGAGATACGCGCTCCGGAGCCGGCGCGGGGCCTTCGCGAACGTGCAGTAGTGGCAGACGTCGCGGCAAAGCTCGGTGAGGGGGATGAACACCTTGGGCGACCAGGTGACGACGTCGGGGTGGCCGGCGTCGCGAACTCGCGACGCCGCTGCGAGCAGTGCGTCGAGGTCGGCCGCATCGGGGTCGAGGAGCTCGAAGGCTTCGTCCGGGCTCGGAATCCGGGCTCCGGCCCACGCGGGGACGCCCGCCATCGCTCCTTCGCCGGCCGCCGCTCCTCCGGAGCCGGAGTCCGCCCGCCCGGCATCGGGGGCTCCGGCCGAAGCGGTTCTCTCGACCGTCATCGCCGTCGTCGTCCGGTGCGGATTCCGGCTAGCGGTCTTCGCGTTCCCCATCGGGTCTCCCGAGGTGTCTTTGTCGCTCGTAGCGTTCGAGGTCGTCCGGCGTATCGAGGTCGAACCCGAGCCCCGGCCGGTCGATCCGGTCGACCCGCGCCCCCCGGGCCTGCGCCTGCTCGAGATGCCGCGGGCAACTCGTTCCCCCGTACTCGAACGCGAGCAGATCCGGGGGCCGGACGTAGAGGGCGTTCGTCCCGATCCCGGCCTCGTCCGGGGCGATCCGCACCAGCGCGGCTCCCGCGTTCGCGTTCGCGCCGGGCTCGCTCCGCCCGGTGGTCTCGCGGCCGGCCGGCGGGTTCGGGGGCGGGTTCGGGGACGAAGCCGCTACCGCCGGCACCCGGTCCGATGCCGGCGCCGGCAGCATAGCACGCAGGTCCGCCGCTTCGAGGTCCGGGAGGTCGGCGGAGACGACGAGGATCGCGCCGGCCCCCCGGCTCGCCGCCTCGCGGGCGGCCAGCTCGAGCGCATGGTTGAGCTCGACCGGCCGGGGCTCCTCGAGTCCGGTCGCGCCGTAGTCGCGGGCGAGGGCGAGAGCGGCGGGATCGGGGCTCACCACGAGGACGGGGAGGCGGGCCTGCGCCGCCGCGCCCAGGGTTCGCCGGAACAGCCGGCGCACGAGGGCGGCGCGCTCGGGCGGCTCGAGGACGGGGGCGAGGCGGCGTTTCCCGTCGGTGAGCGAACGCACGGGGATGACGATCCAGGTCGGGCTTTCCACGACGCGGCGAGGAGGTGTGGTTCTTCGTTCGAGGGACGGTCGGGTCGGGGTTGGCTCGGGAGCGGGCGGCGGGCCGAATCGGGGCCGCGATCCTATCCGTCGCGAAGGCGCTGCGCGAACGCGAGGACCCGCCCGGCGAGCCGGGTCCGGTCTTCGTCGGAGCGCATGACGGTCTGCTCGACCCGTACCCGGACTCCGGCTTCCCCCGACCCGGTCGTCGATTCGATCGCCGCGGCGAGCGCGCGGTCCGTTTCGTCGAGGACGAAGCCGTCCAGGAGGTCGCGGTAGCGGGTGGCGACGGCCGCGGCGGAGACCTCGACGCCGAGCTCTCCCATGATCTTGGCCGCCGGCCCCTTGATCGCACGGCCCCCGACGATGGGCGATACCGCGACCACCGGGGCCGCGCACCGGGCGAGGCCCGAGCGCACGGCGGGGATGGCGAGGATCGGGTCCACGCTGAGGTAGGGATTCGACGGGCACACCACCACCGCGTCGAGGGCCGGGTCGGCGAGGGCGGACTCGAACGCGGTCGACCACCGGGCCGCCGGGGCACCCTCGAAGCGGAGCCCGCGCACCGCGGGCGCGCAGGCCCGGCGCACGAAGTACTCCTGGAACGGGAGGTCGCCCTCCGCGGTCTCGACGACGGTGCGGACCGGATCGTCGGACATGGGCGCGATCCGGGAGGGCACCCCGAGGCGGGCGGCGAGATCGGCGGTCACCCGGCTCAGCGTCTCTCCGGAGCGAAGGCGCCGCGTGCGCTCGACGTGGGTGGCGAGATCGCGGTCGCCGAGCCGGAACCAGTCCTCGCCGCCGAGAGCCCCGAGCGCCTTCAGGAAGTGCCAGGTCTCCCCCGCGAGGCCCCATCCCGTCTCCGGGTTCGCGCGGCCCGAGAGGGTGTACGTCACGGTGTCGAGGTCGGGGCAGATGCACAGCCCGAGGTGCTCGAAGTCGTCCCCCGTGTTGACGACGGTGAGGAGGTCGCTCGGCGTATCCAGGGCGGCCTGGAGCCCGGCCGCGAGTTTCGCCCCGCCGACCCCGCCCGCGAGCGCGAGGATCACCGGAAGAGGTCCCGTTCGCGCGGGCGCACGAGGTCACGGGCCCGGCCGGCGCGCTCCGCCTCGCTCCGGTCCTCGAAGGAGAGCCCGCGGACGAGGGCGGCCGGCCGTCCCTCCGCCCCCTCGCCCATGACGAGGGAGGCCGCGGAGGCGATCGAGTCGGCGATCCCGACCTCGGTGACGTGGAGGGCGCGGCCGAAGAGGTCCGGCTCGCCGCGCCGGTCGAGGCGGGCGGGGAGGCCGCTTACCCCGATCGCGAGGCCGACCGTGCCTTCCCGCCATGCCCGGCCGACGCTGTCGGCCACGATGACTCCGATCCGTTTCCCGCCGCTCCGTTTCCCGCCGCCACCGGAATCGGTTCGGGGCCTCGGATGGTCTCCACCGGCGTCTCCGCCGGGGGCTTCGCGCGTCTCGTTCGTGCGCGGCGGCGCGCCGGTGCCGGCGCCGGCACTGTCGCCGGATCCGGTGCCCGCCCACGCGCGCCCATCGGCATCGGAACCTTCGATCGCCGGGGCGGCGGGGTCCGGAAGGGAGGGCGCCGCCGCTGTTTCCATGCGGGATTCAAGCGCGGCGCGGAGGCGATCGGCCGAGGCGTCGGGGTCCTCGGGAAGCAGCAGGAGGTGGTCGTCCTCCTCGTCGTGCTCGATGTTCGACATGTCGGCGCCTGCGTTCGCAAGGATGATTCCGTGGCGGGTCTCGACGATGAGGACCCCCGGGACCGCCCGCAGCACCTCGACCGCCTCCCCGAGGATGACCTCGACCGCCCGCGGGTCCTTGTCCGTGCGGGCGGCGAGCTCGGCCGCCCGCGGCGACGGGACCACGTCGGCCAGCCGCACGATCCGCGCCTCCGCCTTGGATACGATCTTCTGCGCGACCACCACCACGTCGTCGTCCCGGAGCGACTCTCCGGATCGCGCGAGCGCGTCCGCGAGAAGCCCGCTCAGGTCGTCCCCCGGCCGGACCCCGGGGAACCCGGAAAGCGCCCGGATCCGCAGCTCCCCGGGGGTCATGCGGCGCGGTCGGGTCGGCGGACGGGCCCGACGGTTCGACCGTGACCGGCCGCTGAATCCGACCCTCCGGTCTCCCCCAGGTGTGGCGACATCCGGTTCAACCGGTTCGGGAGGCCCGCAACGGCCTGCCCGGAATCGTGGGGGGCCGCCTTCCATCCCTCATCAAGGAGGACGGTGCGGCACGCCCGGCGGGGAATGCGTTTCCGCTCTCCCCCAGCGCTTCGCTCCGCGGCCCGGCGACGAATCCCGTGATCCGGTTCCGGCGCTCCCCACGAACCTCGACCGTCAATGATCATCGAGGCCGGTGATTCGGATCCCGGTGCCGGCCACCTTGTGGCGCTGGTTGAGCCAGATGAGCACCGACGTGAGCGCTTCGGCCGCGACCGAGTTGGCGAGGCGGCCGGCCGGGATCCCCCGGAGGCCGGCTTCCGCGGCGAGCCGGACGACGACCTCGCGGGCCTCCGGATCGTCCCCGCAGATGAGCACGTCGCAATCCACCGGGTGGCCGGGTTCGGCGAGGTGGACCGCGCTCACGTTCTGGAACGCGGACACCACGCGCACCCCCTTCCCGAGCAGCTCCTGGGTCACGAGGGCGGCGGAGTCCTCGGGCGGAAGCTGCACCCGGCTCACCCGCGGCGGGACGAGCGGCACCGTCACGTCGATGACGATCTTGCCTTGGGAGCCCTCGCGGATGCTCTCGAGGGTCGGCCGCTGGGCGGCGAACGGCACCGTCACGGCCACGACGTCCGCCTCGGCCGCCGCCTCCGGGTTGACGAGTCCCGCGATCTCGCCGGCCCCCCCGCCTTCCGCGAGCTTGGCCCTGATGTCGTTCGCCGCTCCCTCCGCCCGCTCGCTCACGCGCGAACCGATGAGCACCCGGTGTCCCTTCTCCGCCCAGCGGAGCGCGAGCCCGTAGCCGATGTTGCCGGTGCCGCCGATGACGGCGATCGTCTCCTTGGTCAAGCGCGTTCCTCCCCTCCACCGTAGCTGTCAGGACTTGCCGGGGAAGGCGAGCGGGTCGAGAAGCTCGACTGCTTCCATCCGGGGAAAGTCGTCGATGTTCGAGTCGCCAGGATGCGCTCGTGGATGATCGCCGTTCCCGCAATGATGGAATCCCCGAGGCTCATCGATTGCCCTCGAGGTGTGCAACATGCGGACGCTCTCCGATGTGGGTATCGACAGCCCCTCCGGCGCCATCTTACCGCACGGCCGGCAGGTGGTTGCCGGATGGCGGGTTGCCCCGGTGAGGTGGTCCGGGGTCGGCCTCGCGGAGTTCGGGTGTATGCTGCGGTTCGAACGACTCCGGGAGGGCACAACCATGACCAAAGCCACGGACATCGTCGTCATTGACGAAGCGGAATTGGTGTGTACCTGCGGACCGCTCGAAGGCGAAGCCCTCGAGCGCTCGCGAAAGGCCCGGCGCCAGCGCTTTCACCTGCGCGACCGCCAACGCTACCTCGACTGGAAGGAAGGCCGACCGGAGGACCCGGAAATCGCCCGCTGGAGGAATACGTGACGCCACTCGAGACCGTGCCATGGGAACGGCTGGTCTGGGACACGAACCGGTTACGCAAAGGCGCACAGCGACAATTCCACGCGAGCGCGCAGGAACGAGCCGGCGCCTCGACCACCGTCACCGAACGAGCCGCCCGTGAACTCGCCCCGTTCATGACACCGCATCGCCTCGAGGATGCCCTGGAGCGGGCGTACGACGCACATCGATCACCGGACACCGTCGCCGAAGACCTCGCGCGAGCCGGAGTGCGAAACCCTCGGGGATACCTCCGGACGAATATCTGGTGGGCCGAGGAATGGCTACGCCCCGACAGCCCGTACAACGTGCGCATTCTGTCGGACGACGAACGTGCACGCGCCAACGAACTGCTGTGGAACCTTTGCCACAGCGACGTGTTCCCCGGGCTCACGCCCGAAACGATCGACCAACACCCCGACGCCGTCATCATCTGCGAAACCGCGGCCCTGCGAAGACGCTACGTCGTGACCGAGAACATGCTGCGGCAAGCCGTCGGCATCGGGCAGTGGACCCGGGAACTTCAGGAATCGGGCCTCATCGACCAGCGCGAAATCATCCTGCCGGCGGACG
This sequence comes from Gammaproteobacteria bacterium, assembly GCA_965214795.1. GTDB lineage: Bacteria > Pseudomonadota > Gammaproteobacteria > HK1 > HK1 > JAJDXW01. Next base: position 2,404,374 of record OZ243976.1, read on the forward strand.
ACTCGCTGCGGCAATGGGCCGCCGACCACCCCGGCTGGGCCTGCGAAACGGTCGCGACGGCGTTCTGGCCGGAGCGAGACAACGCGAGCGCATACGAGGTCGAAGCAAGGGTTCAGGAACTCCTCCCCGTCCTCGGCGACGCGAACCTCGTCCAGATCGCCGCCGCCGCCGAACGGGAACTGCACCGCACGAACAACTGGCCGGGATGGGTCGAACGGATGCGAACCACCCTTCCCCACAAAACCCGCCAAGCGGACCGCCGACACCCGGCCAATCCGGCCAACCGCGACCGCGACTGGAGCGCCCCGGCACCGGGCCTCGAACGAACCCGAACCCACCAGCGCTGGCAGGTCCGGGTTGAACGCGAGCGCACCGTCGTCACAGAACTCCAACACGACGAAACCTACCGGCGCGTCAAGTCCTTCCCGTGCGGCGCCGAACGCGCGCTCGCCCGATACCTCATCGAGCACGACATCGAAATTGCGGGATTGCCACGCCACGGTGGGCACAGCGACGCGCGCGGAGACGGCGGATTCAGTTCGGCACTCGCGGCCGCCATTGACGAGGAACGAGTCCGGAACCGACCATGATGCACTCCGCAGCGGGCAGCGCGAATTTCACCCTCGTCGACGCACGCGGCCGGCGGATCCGCACCCGTTCCCAGCACTCGGTCACGACAAAAAATGGTCCTGTGGCTGCCCCCTTCTGGGCGGGAAGCGGGCGGGTTACCCTGTGCTCGGAACTTCTCGATCTCGACAAGGAGCGCATACGGTGAAACTGGGTCTGGTGGCGGGCTACTCGCCCGCGGAAATGTCGGTGCCGATGGACGTCATCCTGGAAGCGGAGCGTCTCGGCTTCGATTCGGTGTGGACGTCGGAGGCGTGGGGCTCGGATGCGGTCTCCCCGGCCGCCTGGATCCTCGCCCGGACCTCGCGCATCAACGTCGGCACGGCCATCATCCAGATGGGTGCCCGAGCTCCCGCCTGCGCCGCGATGACCGCGATGACCCTGGACGCGATGTCGGGCGGGCGATTCATCCTCGGGATCGGTCCGAGCGGCCCGCAGGTCATCGAGGGCTGGTACGGCGTCCCCTACGGCCGCCCCCTCACCCGGACCCGCGAGTACATCTCGATCATCCGCAAGATCCTCGCCCGCACCGAGCCGCTCACCCACGAGGGCGAGCACTACCAGATCCCCTACCGGGGGGAGGGCGCGTCCGGGCTCGGCAAGCCCCTCCGAAGCATCCTTCACGGCAACCCCGAGCTTCGCATCTTCACCGGGGCGTTCACCGAGAATGGCCTTCGCACCAGTGCGGAGGTGGCGGACGGGGTGTTCCCGGTGTGGATGAACCCGGAGCGCTTCGACCTCTTCGAGGGCGCGCTTGATGAAGGCTTCGAGCGGGCCGGGGGCGGCAAGAGCCTCGAGACGTTCGAAATCGCTCCCTTCGTCGAGGTGGTGGTGGATGACGACCTCGAGCGTGCGCGCCGGGTGGTCCGCGAGCACCTCGCCCTCTACATCGGCGGCATGGGGGCGCGGACCAGGAATTTCTACAACGACTACGCCAAGCGGCTCGGGTACGAGGCGGCGGCGGTCGAGATCCAGGACCACTTCCTCGCCGGACGCCGGCCGGAAGCGGCCGCCGCGGTGCCCGACCACCTCATCGACGACGTGGCCCTTGTCGGCCCGGCGGATCGGATCCGGGACCGGCTTCAACGCTGGAAGGAAGCCGGTACCCGGCGCCAAGTCGGATCGTTCCTCGCCCGTCACACGACGGTCGAGGCGGTGCGCCTCCTCGCGGAAGAGATCCTGTAAGACGGCCTGTGAACAACGGGGGGAACGGCGGGCGCGACGGGTCCGGCACCGGCGGTAGTCAGGGAAGGGACCTGTATTCCGGAGCATTGCCGGCCCGCCGGAAGGCGATCCCGATCGTCTCTCGACGGTCAAACATTACCGCAGCCTGATCCCCATTACGCACAATCCTCAGCCCGCCAGCGAGCACGAAACGACCGTCCAGCCAACCGGAAGGGTCGCGGTGCCCCGGCTGAACCCGGGAATGCGCGGCCCGCCGGTCGAAAGCTGAGCCTCGTACGTAATCAGGAAGAAAGTTGAGAGAGCCCCCGGACAGTTCGCCGCGCGCCGGGCGACCTCGGCATCGATCCGATTTGGCGGCGGGCCTCCTGTTCGAGGCCAGACGAACCGGACTGGCCAGGATCGTGTTCGCGATCCGGTATCCGAGCCACGCCAGGGCGGCATCGGTGAACCCCCAAGCGGTCCGGCTGCTCTTCGGTTCGCGTTCCACCGACATACTCCTGGCCGACGTGGAAACAGTCCAGGTGGCGGGCGGTCGTTTCTACTCCAGCGTTCGGATCGGTCATACCGCGGGCAACTCGCATATTTCGGGCCTGTCCCGAATGGCCGCATGCGCTCTGGCCGATGCGCTGAAAACGGCGAGAAACGAGTGGTGGCGCCGGACCCTAGCGCCGAAGCTCGAAGCACTCCGCTCCGTGTACGAGCGGTTGGGGGCATTGGCCGATCCGCCGAGATACCTCACCGTAGACGCTCTTGGTGATCTTGTGGCCGAGGTGCACTCGGTTGCCGGCCGGTTCGTGGCGCGGTGGCCGGAAGCGCTGTCGGAGGTCCCGGAAATCCGGATGCTGCGGGATCTCCTCGAGTTCCTGGAAGCGCCTGACGATGCCCGAGCGAAGGCCAACAGGGCGTTCATCGTGAACGAGCTGGCCCGCTCGCGCGAGTTCTTCGACCGGATCGAGGCCCGCCCTCTCACGGAAGAACAGCGAAGAGCAGTCGTCATCGACGAGCGCCGGAACCTCGTGGTGGCCGCGGCCGGTAGTGGCAAGACGTCGGTCATCGTAGCCAAGACGGGCTGGCTCGTCCGAGAAGGGTATCGCAAGCCGTCCGAACTGCTGCTGCTCGCGTTCGCGCGCGATGCGCGCAGGGAGATGGAAGAGCGGATGGACGAGCGTCTCGGCGCTTCGACTGCGCGCGACGTGACGGTGCGCACCTTCCACGGCCTCGGCATGGCGATCATCGGCAAGGCCGAAGGGAGGCGCCCGGCGCTCGCCGCAACGGCGGAGAACGACCGGACGCTGTTCGATCTGCTCAAGGGAATCGTGACCGATCTTCTCGCCGACTGGAAAATCCTGGTCACGCTGCGTAAATGGTTCCAGGAGGGTTTCGCGCCATACAGGAGCGAGCACGATTTCAGGAATTGGGGCGAGTACTACGACTATATCCGCAAGTTCGAGATCCGCTCGCTCAAGGGCGAAACCGTCCGCAGCTTCGAGGAATGCGAGATCGCGAATTTCCTCTATCTCAACGGCATCGCCTACGAGTACGAAGCCCCCTATGAGCGCGACCTGGCGACCTCGGAGAAGCGCCAGTACAAGCCCGACTTCCATCTTCCCGAACACGGCATCTATATCGAGCACTTCGGAGTCGACTCCGCAGGGAACACGGCGGCATTCGTCGATCGGGAGCAGTATCGGCGGGACATGGACTGGAAGCGCGGCGTCCACGCCGAGCACGGCACCGTGCTGATCGAAACCTTCAGTCACGAACAGGCCGGCGGCAGGCTGCTCCGGAACCTGACGGACAAGCTTGCGGCCCGCGGTGTGACTCTTTCGCCGATCCCGCGCGAGGCCGTATTCGCCGCTCTCGAACGACAGGGCCGGATCGATCGGTTCACGCGGTTGGTGGCAACATTCCTGCAGCATTTCAAGGGTAGCCGGCTGTCCTTTGCCGACATCGCCGAACGCGCCCGCGCTCACCGGGAGAGCACGCGGGCACAGGCGTTCATCGCGGTGTTCCGACCGATTCTCGAACGCTACCAGGAAGCGCTTGCCCGCTCAGGGGAGATCGACTTCCACGACATGATCAACCGGGCGACCGATCTCGTGGAGGCCGGACGTTACCGCAGCCCGTTCGGATACATTCTGGTCGACGAATTCCAGGACATCTCTCCGTCCCGCGCGCGGCTGTTGAAGGCGCTGCTCGACAGCTCGCCGGGGTCCCAACTGTTCGCAGTCGGCGATGACTGGCAGGCGATCTACCGGTTCGGCGGCTCGGACATCGCGGTCATGCGGGAGTTCGGAGATCACTTCGGCGCGTTCGAGCGCATCGATCTTGCGACCACGTTCCGCTGCGCCGACCGCATCGCCGCCGTCGCTACCGATTTCGTGCTCCGCAACACGGCGCAAATTCGCAAGACGGTCCGTGCAACGCGCAAGGCGGACGGTCCCGCGGTATATGTCGGACTTCCGGGTGAACAGGAACTCTCGCTTCTGAAGGAAGCGCTCGATCGGATCGCGGACGATGCCCGCCGACACGACGGAATGTCCGAGGTGCTGCTGCTGAGCCGATACCGGCATCTGCGGCCCCGCAATCTGGACGCGCTGCCGAAACAGTATCCGGGCCTTCGCTTCACCTGGATGACCGTGCATCGCTCCAAGGGTCTCGAGGCCGACTATGCGGTGGTCCTCGGTCTGTGTTCGGGAAAATACGGGTTTCCCGTCGAGATAGCCGACGATCCGCTGCTCGACTTGGTGCTGGCAGCGCCCGAAGCCCATCCGAATGCCGAAGAGCGACGCCTGCTCTACGTTGCGATCACCCGGGCAAAGCGGCAGGTTTTCCTGCTTGCCGACGGCGGCCCGCCATCGGAATTCATTACGGAGTTGATCGAAGATGGATACGATGTCTGCTCGTTCGGCCGTCCATCGGAAGGGGATGTACCCTGTCCGCGATGCGTCGGCGGACTGCTGAAGCGCCGCAATAATGTCCGCGACGGAAGCGTCTTTTACGGATGCTCGAACTTTCCGCTCTGCGAGCACACGGTGCGCTCCTGCCCTCGGTGCGGAAACGGTCTTCCCGTCAGATCCGGCGAGGCTTACCGCTGCCCGGACTGTGGCGGGACCATCGAGGCCTGCCCGGTCTGCGACGGATGGTTGATCTCCAGAATGGGGAGATACGGTCGCTTCCTCGGCTGCTCGAACTGGCCGGACTGCGACTATACGAGGAACCTGCGTCGGTCGCGAAAGAGAGCCGATTCCGCATCGAACGCATCGGGGTCCCGAGAACGCGGACGACGCCGATGACGACACAATGTTTGGAAGCGGTGGAGTTCGCAACCCTCCAAGGGATCCACTGGTTCGACCACCGACGGATCCTCGAGCCGATCAGGAACCGCCCTCCGGCCGGGTTCGCAAGCGGCGTGACTCACGCCAAAGCGAGCACACGGCGCTGGCCGCATGACTCACACTGAACAGTCTCCGGAAAACCCGGTGCGATTCAGAGGAAAACCGCCGTGAACGAACCACCGCCTGCTGAACTTGCCGAAGACCGACAACTTGATGTCCGGCTGTACGGCGTGAAGGTCGGCACCTTGCGAGGCGCCCCCGGAAACGGGCTCGTCTTCCAGTACGACGACAGCTACATCCAGTCACCCCACGCACTCCCGCTAAGCACCCGGTCACCACTCGACAACAAGCCCTGGACTCCGACACTCACCCGGCGCTGGTTCGATGGCCTGCTCCCGGAAGGCGCACGCCGGTACCACCTTGCGCGGCTCCTTCGCATCGTCCACGTCGACACCTGGTCGCTGCTGGAAATCGCCGGCAGCGAGTGCGCCGGGGCAGTCCAGATCGTCCCCCCGGGCTACGAGAGCGCCCCACGGCTGTTCAACCTCGACGAGGACACACTCGAACACCTGCTCGAACCAGCTACCGCACCCATTGCCGAAGATGAGCGCGCCGCGCGCCTGTCACTGGCCGGCGCACAGGACAAGGTCGTGCTCTTCCGCACGGGCTCCGGACCCTGGCAGCTCCCCGTCGACGGCCATCCCGGCAGCCACGTCCTGAAGCCCGCACACCCTGACTTCCCCCAGCTCGTCCGGAACGAACACTGGTGCATGGAAGTCGCAAGACGCGCCGGAATCGAGACCGCAACCACCACCGTCGAGCGCATCGGAAACGCCGGCGTACTCGTCATCGAACGCTACGACCGCAGTCTGCGAGACGACGGGACCCTCGAACGCATCCACCAGGAGGATCTCGCCCAGGCCCTCGGCAGCCGCACCAAGTACCAGGACGAGGGATTCCCGAATACCTATGACCTCGCCAACGTGCCCGGCGTGGACCCCGAAACCCTGTTCGAGCGGATCATCGTCAACTGGCTGCTCGGAAACTGCGACGCGCACGCCAAGAACTACTCGATCCTCGAGCCCGGGACCCGAAGGGCAAGGCTCTCTCCGGCCTACGACATCGTGTCCACCGCAGCGTACAAGCACCTCAGCCAGACCATGGGAACAAGCATCGGGAACGCGAGAACCCTGAGCACGGTCACACGGAACGCTGTGGAACACATGGGCAGCAAGCTCGGGGTGGAGGCACCCGCCGAGCGCGCCTTTGACGTCTCGCAGCGTGTGCTCAGGGCCATTGAGGAGTGTCGCGACGAACGGATCGACCCCGGCCCCGTCGATACCGGAGAAATCCTCGAAAGAATCCACAAGGTGAGCCTGTGGAACCACCCGACACACACCAGCGCCATCGGAAAGCTCTCAACGCCGAGCGACGCAACCCGCCTGGCACAGGCCGAAGACCGGGCCGGGTCCCCACCGCCCTCCGCAAAACGCCGGAACACCGGCCCGGAGCGCTGACCCGGAAATCTCGTCGAAGGGGTAGAAAGAGACTGCCCCTCATGGCATGACGAATGTGCGATTAGTCGCTTATGCCACACGAGGAGGGAGCAGCCTTTACGGAATAGTCCGACCCATTCCCGTGGGGTTCCCACGACGGAATGTGAGAAACAACACCCCTCCTCGCCGGCTGTTTCCTCCCTGTCGCGCAAGCCTTGGAGATGGAGATCGATCTGCTCGTACACGGCCGCAATGGCCTGAAGGTCGCTCACTGAAGGACGCGCCTCAACCATTCGCGCGTCACGGCTTCCCGGTCGCACCGCCGTTCGAGCCGGACGGCCTTCCAGTTCGGTTGCGCGAAGTTCTCGGCCGTATCGACGGCGGGCACCTTGCGGATACGCGACCCGTTCCATTTCGTTCCGTGCGACCCGGACCGGCCGCTCGGCCCTGCGGCCCGCCGGCGCCCACGGCGGGTCCACGCGGATTTCGTTGCGGATTTCGTTCGGTCTACCCGGAGACGGTTTCCGCCCACTTCGACTTGACCGCGTCGCGATCGATTCCCCCGCTGTCGTTGCGGGGCAGCGAGTCGGTGAACGCGACGTGCTGCGGGCGCTTGAAGCGGGCGATGCGCGAGCCGACGTGGTCGATGACCCGCTCCGCGGTGAGTCCGCCCGCGGTCTCCACCACCGCCATGATCCCCTCGCCCCACTTCCTGTCCGGCACCCCGAACACGCAGACCGCACTCGCCTCCGGCAGCTCCATGATGGTGGTCTCGACCTCCGCGGGGTACACGTTCTCCCCGCCGGGCTTGATGAGCTCCTTCTCGGGCTTGCGCTTCACGTAGTGGAGGTACCCCTCCTCGTCGAAGCGACCGACGTCCCCGGTATGGTGCCATCCCCCCCGGAAGGTGTGCTCGTTGACCTCGGGCTGGTCGAAGTAGCCCTGGAACACGGTGGGCCCGCGGGCGAGGATCTCGCCGGGAGTTCCGGTCGGAACGTCGCGGTCGTAGTCGTCCACCAACCGCACCCGGCACGCCGGGCCGGGGATCCCGGCCGCTCCGGGGCGATCGCGGAAACGCTGCAACGTCACCCATCCGGTGGTCTCGGTCTGCCCGAAACCGCTCCAGAACTCGGCGCCGGTCTCGGCGTGCAGGCGCTCGATCGTGTCCGGGGCATCGAGCCCGTTCACGATGCGAAGCGTTTCAAGGGTGCTGCCCTGCTCTCGCGCCTGGTCGAGAATGCCGACCAGCACGGGGGGGAAGTCGCTGATGAAGCTGAGCCCGTGGCGGTCGATGAGCCGTACCGCCCTGGCCGGATCGAAGCGCGGCATCACCACGTTCTGTCCGCCCGCGTGCATCACCGCGAGCCCGCTCCCGAGGGCCGCGATGTGGAAGAGGGGGAGGGCCAGCAGGTTGCCGTCGGCGGGGCCGAGGTCCATTGCAGCGGCGGTCTGGAGGTTGGAGGTGACGACATTGGCATGGGTGAGCACCGCTCCCCGCGGGATCACGTCGACCGCGGCGGTGGGAATGATCGCGAAGGGGTCGTCGGCCGCGACCTCGGGCCGGTCCGTAGTGGCGCCGGAAGCGCGAAGCCGGTCGAACCCGGTCCAGCCGTCCCGCGGCTCGCCGTCGATCTGGGCCCTGAGGATCACCTCCTCGAGCCCCGCCCCGTCCCCCGGCAGCACCTCGTGGTACGCCTCGTTGATGACGAGGGCGCGAGGCTGGGCGCGCTTGCACGAGCGGGTGACTTCCCCCGCCGACAGCCTCCAGTTGAGCGGATAAGGGACGATCCCCTGGCGGGCGCACGCGAAGTAGAGCTCGAAATAGGCTGCGGAGTTCTGGGCGATGACGAGCACCCGGTCCCCCTTGGCGAGCCCCGCTCCCGCGAGCCCCGTCGCGAGGGCGTCCACCCGATCCTTGAGGGCGGCGAACGTGAGGGGGTCTTCGTTCTCGGTCACGAGCGCACGCCGGCCCGCGAAACAGCCCGCGTTGCGGGCGAGGAGGTCGTAGACGGTAAAGGACTGAGAGTGCATGGATGCGTCGCTGCGATTCGAAGGGAGCGGGGGAAAGCGTACCACCGTCCGGGGCGCGGCGAGCCCGGACGCGGCCGGAATCGGATGCCGGCGGCGGCCGAAGGTCGGGCGGCCCTGGTGGATGCGTCCCCGCCGCGAGCGAGGGGGTGGGCGACACGCGGTTCGAGGGGAGGGTGGTCGGCCGTTCGCGGACGGGCGACCGGATGCCGCCGTGGGCGGAAGGCGAGAGCTCCCGGGCGGTGGCCGGAGATCAGTGTCGAGCGCGCGGCGGGAGGATGTACGTACCGTTCTCCAGCGCTCTGAACGTCTCCAGGACCTGGGGGTGGTCCACCGGCCGGGGGTCGTCCTCGCGGAGCAGGTTCTGCTCCGACACGTATGCGTTGTAGTGGCCTTGGGCGTTCTCCGCGAAGAGGTGGTAGAAGGGCTGATCCTTCGAGGGGCGGACGGCGGCGGGAATGGAGTTCCACCATTCCTCGGAGTTGGCGAACTCCGGGTCCACGTCGTAGATGACGCCCCGAAACGGATAGATGCGGTGACGGACGATGTCACCGATCCGAAACCTCGCGTGGCGCTCGATACCCATGCTCGACTTCCTCTCGGTACTCATTATGGGGGCGATGCCCGCGTGTTTCCACCGTCCCGCAGGGGCGGCGCGCGCCGGCTCGCTCGCACCGCCCGCGAAGAGCGGCCGCTTGCCTGCCGCATGGGAAGAGGCTCGCGTCCGGGAAGAGCTGGCGCGGGCCTTCCGAGCGCGCCCGTCAGGGCCGGAACTGCTCGTTCAGGATGCGTTCTTCGAGGTTGCGCTCGGGGTCGAACAGCAGCCGCATTTCGATGTCCCGATCTTCCCGGACCTCGACGGTCACCACGTCTCGGGTCTCCCGCGCATCGGGGCTCGCGCTGACCGGGCGCTTCACCGGATCGAGCACATCGAAGCGCACCCGCGCTTCGCGCGGAAGCAGCGCCCCCCGCCAGCGCCGGGGCCGAAACGGACTGATCGCGGTGAGGGCGAGCACCCCGGCGCTCAGGGGAAGGATCGGGCCGTGGGCGGAGTGGTTGTACGCGGAGCTGCCGGCCGGGGTGGCGATGAGGATGCCGTCGCAGATGATCTCTTCCATCCGGACCCGGTCGTCTATCGAGACCCGGATCTTCGAAGCCTGCCCGGTCTGACGGTGAAGGGACACCTCGTTGATGGCGAGCAGCTCGACTTCCGTTCCGCCGAGACGCGTCGCCTTCATGCGGAGCGGGCTCAGGGTGGTCGGGGTGGCTCGGCGGAGGCGTTCGGTGAGCCGGTCTTCCCCAAAGGCATTCATGAGGAAGCCGACCGTTCCCCGATTCATGCCGAAGAAGGGGACCCCGAGCGGCATGTACCGGTGGAGGGTATCCAGCATGAACCCGTCGCCGCCGAGCGCAACGATGACGTCCGCTCCTTCGACGGGATGCTGCCCGTAGCGCCGGGCGAGAGCGCGGGCGGTGTCCGCGGCGTGTTCCGCGGCCAGGAACGCAATGCGCTCAACCGCCATCGGTGCCGGCGAAGTGCTTGTAGAGGCTGATGAGCTCTTCAGGCTTGAACCCCACGATGATGATCTCGTTCCCGGGGTAGAGCGTCACGTCGGGATCCTGCGTCAACCGGCCGATCTCGCGGTTGTAGATGATCGTCTCCCCTGACTTGCGGTAGATCATGAGCCCGAGCGGGGAGCTCGATCGGTCCTCGAGCAACTCGTCCGCGTCGCGCGGAACCGCGATCCGGTAGGTGTCCGTCCGCACGCCGTGGGTGATTCGCACCCCGCGCGCGAAGTTCTCGGTCACCCCCCGCTGGATGATCCCCCAGAGTCCCTGATAGTCGTCCGGCGTGACGGCGTGGACGTAGAAGACGTCGTGTTCGCCGACTTCGACGGTCCCTTCGAGCAGCTCGCGGATGGTGATGGTTCCCTGCGGAGTCGGGGTCTCCCCCGTGCCGCGGAATGCCCGGGCTCGGGCGCGAATCGCCTCGTCCTCTCCGAAGGGCGCCGCTTCCGCGGACGGGATGGATCCGGCGGCATCCTCTGCGGGCTTGTTCGCCGGCCTGGTGTTCGAGACGAGGTCGCTGATGTCGTCGTCGGGCTTCTTCAGCAGCTCCGCGGAGACTGCCGCCGCTTCGTCTTCCGCGGCGGTCGCCGCATCGGGGACGGGAGCGGTCCTGGTGGTGTCTACGTCGGGGTTCCTGACGGGCTCTGCGGCGGCGGTCGTCGCATCGGGGATGGGAGCGGTTCTTGCGGCGTCCTCATCGGGGTTCCGAGTCGGCTCGGTCGCCGCTGTGGCCGCCTCGTCCTGCTTCGCGGTCGCGGTTTCGGTTTCGGCGCCGGCGGTGGGCTCGGAGGTACTCTGGGCGAGACCCTCGACGGGCTCGGTCACCGCCACGGCAGCCCCGTTCTCCCTTGCGGTTTTCGGGGTGCCCGTCCCACGGGTCGGGTTATCCACCTCCGCGAGCCCGACCCTTAGCGGGTCATCGGGGGTCACGGCGACCGCGATTTCTCCCGTCGATCCAGGCAGAGGGTCCTCCGGCGCCGGTCCGAACCGGATCTCCTGGTCCGCGCCGATGAAGTGATCTGCGCTTTCGCCCTGGATCGGTTCGGGATCGGGCTTCGCAAGATTCGCGACGTACTCGGCGGCCTCCTCGTCGAGGGTGGAAGCAGCAGGTTGCGCTTCGGGCTGTGTCGTCGCCGTGGATGTTTCTCGGGAGGCGGGGGGCGTCTCGGCGTCGTCGGTGGATTCCGTATCGGCGACGGTCGGTGTCACGGCGGGGGCGATGGGTTCCACGTCGGCGACGGCCTGTGTCACGGTGGGGGCGGTGGGTTCCAGATCGGTGATGGTCGGTGTTTCGGCGGGGGCAGTGGATTCCATGTCGGTGATGGCCGGTGCCTCGTCGGAGTCGGCATCGGCGACGGTTGGTGTTTCGGCGGGGGCGATGGGTCCCACGTCGGTGATGGCCGGAGTCTCGGTGGGGTCGGTGGGTTCCGTGTCGGTGCTGGTCGGTGTCACGGTGGGGGCAGTGGGTTCCACGTCAGTGATGGCTGGTGTCTCGTCGGGGGCGTCGGTGGGTTCCGTGTCGGCGACGGTCGGGGTCTCGACCGGGGCAGTGGATTCCACGTCGGTGATGGCTGGTGCCTCGTCGGCGACGGTCGGTGTCTCGGCGGTGTCGGTGGGTTCCACATCGGCGACGGTCGGTGTCACGGTGGGGGCAGTGGGTTCCACGTCGGTGATGGTCGGGGTCTCGTCGGGGGCGTCGGTGGGTTCCACCTCGACGGCGGTCGGTGTCTCGACCGGTGCGGTGGGTTCCAGATCGGCGACAGTCGGTGTCTCGGCGGTGTCGGTGGGTTCCGTGTCGGGGACGGTCGGTGTCTCGTAGAGAGTGGTGGGTTCCGTGTCGGCGACGGCCGGAGTCTCGTCGGTGACGGCCGGTGTTTCGGTGGGGGCGGCGGGTTCCACCTCGGCGGTGGCCGGTGTCTCGGCGGTGTCGGTGGGTCCCACGTCGGCGATGGTCGGTGTCACGGTGGGGGCAGTGGGTTCCACGTCGGTGATGGTCGGGGTCCCGACCGGGGCAGTGGATTCCATGTCGGTGATGGCCGGTGCCTCGTCGGAGTCGGCGTCGGCGCCGGTCGGGGTTTCGGCGGGGGCGATGGGTCCCACGTCGGCGACGGTCGGTGTCACGGTGGGGGCAGTGGGTTCCACGTCAGTGATGGCCGGAGTCTCGTCGGGGACGTCGGTGGGTCCCACCTCGACGGCGGTCGGTGTCTCGACCGGGGCGGTGGGTTCCAGATCGGCGACAGTCGGTGTCTCGGCGGTGTCGGTGGGTTCCGTGTCGGGGGCGGTCGGTGTCTCGTCGAGGGTGGTGGGTTCCGTGTCGGTGCCGGTCGGGGTCTCGACCGGGGCAGTGGATTCCATGTCGGTGATGATCGGGGTCTTGTCGGCGACGGTCGGTGTCTTGTCGGGTGTGGTGGGTTCCACGTCAGTGATGGCCGGTGTCTCGTCGGGGGCGTCGGGTTCCACCTCGACGGCGGTCGGTGTCTCGTCGGGGGCGGCGGGTTCCAGATCGGCGACAGTCGGTGTGTCGGCGGTGTCGGTGGGTTCCGTGTCGGGGGCGGTCGGTGTCTCGTCGGCGACGGTCGGTGTTTCGGTGGGGGCGGCGGGTTCCACCTCGACGGCGGTCGGTGTCTCGATCGGTGCGGTGGGTTCCAAGTCGGTGATGGCCGGTGTCTCGGTGGGGGCGATGGGTTCCAAGTCGGTGATGGCCGGTGTTTCGTCGGGTGTGGTGGGTTCCACGTCGGTGATGATCGGTGTCTCGTCGGCGACGGCCGGAGTTTCGGCGGCGTCGGTGGGTTCCGTGTCGGTGATGGTCGGTGTCTCGGTGGGGGCGACAGGTTCCAAATCGATGATGGCCGGGGTCTCGTCGGGGGCGGTGGGTTCCACCTCGACGGCGGTCAGTGTCCCGTCGGCGTCGGCATCGGCCGGTGTCTCGGCGGCGTCAGTGGGTTCCGTGTCGGTGATGGCCGGTGTTTCGTCGGCGTCGTCGGTGGGTTCCGTGTCGGCGACGGTCGGGGTCTCGTCGGGGGCGGTGGGTTCCAGGTCGGCGGCGGCCGGCGTCTCCCCGGCGGGAGGAGTGCCCGAGGCTTCCTCGGATGTATCCGGTGGTTCCGGAACGAAGTCCTCCCCGGTTGGATCGCGGGTCGTCTCGTACCAGACGAATTGGGCCGCGAAGAGGAGCAATACGACCGCGAGTCCCCACGAAACCGTTCTGCTGAAGTTCATTCAGCCCGACCCCCTCTTGGGGGGGTGGCGAATGTGGGGACTTTGGCGAGAGAGCCCCGGGAGCGACCGGCCTCCCGGGCGGCCGCGGTGGAGGTGCCCGGCCGCGCCGTCGTCGGACTCGAAGAGAGCGCTCAGCTCTTCCATCATCGCCCCACCGAGTTGCTCGGCGTCCACCAGGGTGACCGCACGCCGGTAGTAGCGGGTGACGTCGTGACCGATCCCGATCGCGATGAGCTCCACCGCTCCGCCACTCTCGATATGAGCGATGGCCTCGCGCAGGTGCCGTTCGAGATAGCTGCCCGGATTGACCGAGAGGGTCGAATCGTCGACCGGCGCTCCGTCGCTGATCACCATCAGGATCCGCCGCTGTTCGTGGCGGGCGAGCAGCCGCTGGTAGGCCCAGAGCAGGGCCTCGCCGTCGATGTTCTCCTTGAGGATCCCCTCCCGGAGCATCAGGCCCAGGTTCTTGCGGGCCCTCCTCCAGGGTGCGTCGGCCGTCTTGTAGACGATGTGCCGGAGGTCGTTGAGCCTTCCCGCATGCGCCGGCTTCCCGGCCGCGAGCCATCGTTCGCGAGACTGCCCTCCCTTCCACGCGCGGGTGGTGAAGCCCAGGATCTCCACCTTGACCCCGCATCTTTCCAGGGTCCGGGCCAGAATGTCGGCGCTGATCGCGGCCAGCGTGATGGGACGCCCGCGCATCGAGCCCGAGTTGTCGATGAGCAGGGTGACCACCGTGTCGCGGAACTCGGTGTCCTTCTCCTGCTTGTAACTGAGCGGCTGCATCGGGTTCGCCACCACCCGCGCGAGCCGGGCCGCATCAAGCAGACCTTCGTCGAGATCGAACTGCCAGGCACGTGACTGCTTGGCCAGGAGGCGGCGCTGAAGCCGGTTCGCAAGCCGTGCGATCACCTTGTGCAGGTTCGCGACATGCTGGTCGAGCTGGTTCCGGAGGCGTCCGAGCTCATCCGCGTCGCAGAGCTCGCTTGCGTCCGCAACCTGGTCGAACTCGGTCGTGAAGGCCCGGTACTCCCGTTCGCTCGGCTCGTTGCGGCCGGTGAACGGGGAAGGGGGTTGGCGGTCCGCATCCGCATCGTCGTCCCCGAGCGCGGACGTGTCCTGATCCGCCTCGTCGACGTCGGCCATCTCTTCGCTGGACTCGCCGGTCGTCTCCTGGCCCTCGGACTCCTCGCTTCCATCCGGATCGGCGGAGAGGGCCTCGGCATCGACTTCTCCGGACTCCTGATCCTCGCCTTCGTTCTCGTCCTGATCGCCGCTGTCGTTGCCCTCTTCGGGCCGGTCGTCGTCCTCCGCCAAGCCGAGCACTCGAAGAAGCTCACGTGAGCGGCTCGCGAACTCGCGCTGGTCACCGACCGCTTGAGAGAGGTCCTCCAGGTTCGACCCGATCTTCGGTTCGAGGATCGGACGCCACAGCTCCACCATGCGCCGGGCGGACGGAGGCGGCTTTTCTCCGGTCAATGCCTCGCGGGCGAGCAGGCGAAGGACCTCCGGAAGCGGCGCGTGCTCGCCCTGGACGATCTCCGCATAGCCGCGAGACTGGCAGTGGTTCTCGAGGGCGGCGCCGAGGTTCCGGCGCACTCCGGCCATGAACTGCGAGCCGAGGGTTTCGCAGCGGACCTGCTCGAAGGCGTCGAAGACCGCGCGGGCGTCCTCGTCCACCGGCGCGCGGGCGCGGTGCACCCGAGGGTCATGGTGGCGCCGCCGGAGCGCGACCGCGTCGGCCTCGCCACGGATCCGGGCCGCTTCTTCGCCGTCGACCCGACTCCCGGGGGAGGGGAGGGTAAGGGTGTTGCCGGTCAGCGAGGCCTGTGAAGGTCCGAACTGGACGTCGATCTCCCCGTCGTTCGCGAGCGAGCGCGTGGTCGCCGCGGTGACGAAACGGAAGTGCTCGACGGGGGACTCGGGTCGTCGCACGGGATGCCCGGGCTGCGCCGTCCGGTGGCGGTAGCCGTCAGCCCGGTTGAAGGGCGACGGCTCCCTCCGGCAACTCGGTGCCGAAACACCGCTGGTAGTACTCCGCCACCACCGGCCGCTCGACTTCGTCGCACTTGTTGAGGAAGCTCAGGCGAAATGAAAGGCCGAGATCGTCCCCGAATATCGCCGCGTTCTCGGCCCAGGTGATGACGGTGCGCGGACTCATGACCGTGGAGATGTCTCCGCTCATGAAGCCCGAGCGGGTCAGGGCGGCGAGCTTGACCATGGAGTGAATCGTGGCGCGCTTTTCCTCGGAGTCGTAGTCGGGGACCTTGGCGAGCACGATGCCCACTTCCGCGTCGTGCGCGAGGTAGTTCAGCGTCGTCACGATGTTCCAGCGATCCATCTGCCCCTGGTTGATCGGCTGGGTCCCGTGGTAGAGGCCGGTCGTGTCGCCGAGCCCGATGGTGTTGGCCGTCGCGAAGAGCCGGAACGACGGATGGGGATGCAGGACCCGGGACTGGTCCAGCAGGGTCATCCGGCCTTCCGCCTCCAGCACGCGCTGAATGACGAACATCACGTCCGGGCGTCCCGCATCGTATTCGTCGAACACGATCGCGGTGGGGCTCTGAAACGCCCAGGGCAGCATGCCTTCGCGGAATTCGGTGACCTGCATTCCGTCGCGGATGACGATCGCGTCCTTGCCGACGAGGTCGATTCGAGAAATGTGGCTGTCCAGATTGACGCGCACGCACGGCCAGTTGAGGCGCGCGGCAACCTGCTCGATATGGGTGGACTTGCCGGTTCCGTGATAGCCCTGGATGAGTACCCGGCGGTTATGGGCAAACCCGACGAGTATGGCGAGAGTAGTCGTCGGGTCGAAGCGATAGCTTTCATCCACCGGGGGGACGTGTTCGCCCGGTGCGCTGAACGCGGGGATCTCGAGATCGGTGTCGATCCCGAAGGTTTGCCGCGCCGATATCCGGATGTCGGGCACTCCGCCATCCAGGGCTGCTCCGGAGGCGGAAGCGCCGTTCGCAGTCATGCTCTTGTCTCGATGGGAAGCCGGATTGGGGCGTTATTCTAGCCCGTATCTTGCGCTGGTCGCCCGTATCTTGCGCTGGTCGGTACGCGAGCGAGGGCGACCGGCGGTGCGAGCCCCGTACGTGGCTCACGGAAGGCAGCGGGAGCTTTGCGGATTCGGGAGACGGCGGCTCGCCGGAGCCCCTCCCGCTCGAGCCGTCGCCCCCGCCGCAGCGCCGGGAAGCTTCGGTGGCCGGGCGGAGATCCCGGCCTGGGCGACGATGGCGGGGATGAGCGCCTCGCGGCCGAGGGTCATCAGGTGCGCGCCCTGGCACATCGATTCGAGCCCCGCGATGGTCCGGGCCGCGATGGCGGTGCTCGCCGCATCTACGTCCCTCGACCCCGCGATCTCCTGGACAAGGGCGTCCGGCACCTCGATCCCGGGGACGTTCTCGTTCAGGTAGCGGGCCATCCGCACCGACTTGATGGGAATGATCCCCGCGATGATCGCCACCCCGACCCCTTCGAAACGCTCGAGCCGCCGCGCAAAGCCCTCGAACGCCGCAAGGTCGTATACCGCCTGGGTCTGGAAGAAGCGGGCCCCGGCTTCCACCTTGGCTGCCATCCGGGCCATCTCGTCGTCGAGATCCGGATTTCCGGGGTTGACCACCGCCCCGATGCAGAGGTCCGGCGCGCCGCGCAGGGCATTGCCCATGAGGTCGCGGCCTTCGTTGAGCCCTCGCACCGTCTCGATAATCGCGACCGAGCCCAGATCGAACACCGCCTTGGCGTCGGGGTGATCGCCGTGCGCCGGGGCGTCTCCGGTCATGAGGACCACGTTCGAGACGCCGAGCGCGGCCGCGGCCAGCAGGTCCGACTGGATGGCGATCCGGTTGCGGTCGCGGGCGGTCATCTGGAGGATGGGCTCGATTCCTTCGTCCAGCAGGCGCCGGGCCGCCCCGATGGGCGCCATGCGCATGCGGGCGTTGTGGGAGTCGGTCAGATTGAACGCGTCCACAAAGCCGCCGAGAGCACGCGCGGCTTCGAGCATCGGCGCGAGATCGAGGCCCTTCGGAGGGGTGAGCTCGCTCGTGACGACGAAGCGCCCCGACCGGACGAGATCGGTGATTCGCGGCATGACGCGGCTTCTCCCTTTCGCTGGAATGCCCGCCGACCCGGAACGTCCCCGGAACTTCCCCGGAACGTCCCCGGAATGCGAGGGACCCCGAAATGATTCGCGGCCTCGAATCAGTCCGCCCCTGGCGCGGCCGCGGTCCCCGCCGGGATCGGTTCGCGCTTGCGCTCCAGCATCGAGAACGCGATGGAGAGCAGGGGAGGAATGATTGCGAGGGTGAGTACGGCGGAAAGCGCGAGCCCTCCGACGACCACCGAGCCGAGCCCCCGGTAGAGCTCCGAGCCCGCTCCGGGAAAGAGCACGAGCGGAAGCATCCCGAATACCGAGGTGAGGGTCGACATGAAGATGGGCCGTATGCGGTTGCGGGTCGCGGCGACGATCGCGGCGGACGGTTCCATGCCGTCGCCGCGCAGGTGGTGCAGGGCCTGGTGCACGAGGAGGATCGCGTTGTTGACCACGATCCCGATGAGGATGACGAACCCGAGCATGGTGAGCATGTCCAGGCCCTGATGTTGGTAGAGGTTGAGCGTCGCGAGGCCGCCCACCGCGCCGGCCGTCGCGAGGGGGACGGAGAGCACGATGAGGGCGGGATAGACGAAGCTCTCGAAGAGGATCGCCATCACCAGGTAGACGATGACGAGCGCCATGACGAGCTGCCACTTCATCGCGGCGCGGGTCGCGGTCAGCTTGTCGGCGGTGCCGGAGAGCCCCATGCGCACCCCGTCCGGCAACCCTGCCCGGACGAGGGGAGCGATGATCCCGGTGCGCACGGTGTCCATTGCCTCCTCGAGGGTCATCGAAGGCGGCGGCCGGATCTCGAGGGTCACCGTCCGTACCCGCTCGCGGTGCAGGATCTCCGTCGGACCGGACGTCACGCGCACCTCCGCAAGCGAGCGCACCGGGAGGATCGCCCCCGAGGAGGCCACCACGGGGAGGTTCTCGATCTGCTGGGTCCGGTCGTTCGGAGGCCCGGCGAGCACGAAGTCGAGACGCTTTCCACCGACGGTGACCTCCGCCACCCGCAGACCGTCGTTGAACACGTCGACCGTCTCGCCGAGCTCGCGGACGCTCACCCCGCCGTCCGCGAGACGGGCCCGGTCGGGGGCGATCCGCACCTCGGGGGCGCCGAGCTCCAGTCCCGGCCGCGGCCGCACCTGGGTCCCCTCGGAGCGGGGCAGGACCTGCATGACCTGCCCCATCGCCCGCCGGGCGACCTCCAGCACCGGCTCGAGGTCGGGGCCCTTGATGTCGAGATCGACTCGCTTGCCGCCGCCGACGGTGCGCCCGAAGAGGGACGGCTGGGTCACGAATCCGTAGGTGCCGGGCTCCCGGAACACCGGCCCGGAAAGCACCGGTACGAGTTCCCCCGCCCGTTCCGGCTCCGTGCTGGTCGCACCGACGAAGGTTCGCGACGGGGTCGCGACGAAGAAGAAGTTCTCGATCCCGGGCGGCGGGCGACGCCCCGCGTCCGCCCCGGCCCCGGGAAGCGGGCGTTGCGGTCCGCCGGCGGATGGCGGCGGCCGTGCATCGCGTTCGCCGGCCGGGACCGGGCGCCCCGCCTCGTTTGCGGGACGACCCGCGCCCGTGGAGAGGGCGAGTCCGCCGCCTTCGGCACGGGCACCGGCTCCGGCCGGGTCTCCCGCCCCCGCCCTCCGCGCATGGTTCGTGGACCAGTGCGGCCGGACCGCACCCTCCACGTCTCGCGCGATCTCGGTGGTGGTCTCCAGGTTGTAGCCGGGTGGGGGGAGGATGATGCCGAAGACGAGGTTGCGGTTCCCCTCCGGGAGGTACTCGAGCTTGGGGAGAAAGCGCCAGGTCGCGAGACTCGCCGCGCCGCAGACGATGACGACGATGATGAGGGCGGCGGTGCGCGAACGGGCCACGAGGCCGGCATAGCCCACGAAGGCCCGGGCGAGCCCCCGCGCCGCGGCGTCGATCCCGGGGAGGCGGAGACCCTGCCGCCCCGCGCCCGGCGCCGCGAGGAGCCGGCTCCCGAGAGCCGGGATCACGGTGACCGCCACGAGCAGCGACAGCAGGACCGCCACCGAGATCGCGACCGCAATGTCCCGGAAGAGCTGCGCGACCTCGAGCTTCAGCACCAGGACGGGGATGAACACCATCACGGTGGTGAGCGCGGAGACGAGCACCGCGCCCCACACTTCCGACGCGCCCCGCCGGGCCGCCTCCCGCGCCGGTACGCCTTCCTCCCGGAGCCGATAGATGTTCTCGAGAACGATGATCGCGGCGTCGACCACCATGCCGACCGCGAAGGCGAGCCCCGCGAGGGAGATGACGTTGATGGAGCGCCCGAGGGCGGCCATCGCGACGAAGGAGCCCACGATGGAGACCGGGATCGCGAGCACCACGGTGGTGGTCGCCCGCCACGAGCGCAGGAAGGCGAGGAGCACGATGGCCGCGAGCACCCCGCCGACGTAGACGTTCTGCTGGACGAGATCGAGGGCGGAGTCGATGTACACCGTCTCGTCGTAGACTTGGCGCAGGGTGAGCCCGGCCTGCTCGACGGGGCCCTCCTGGAGCTCCGCGGCGGCTGCCCGGAGCCCCGCCATCGTCTCGATGACGTTCGCGCCGATCTCGCGCTTGACGCTCACCGCGATCGACGGGGTGCCGAGGTGCCGGATGCGGGCGCGCGGCTCCTGGTACGCGAAGCGAACGTCGGCCACGTCCCCCACGGTGAGTCGCGAGACCCGGCCGGTCGCGGGGTCCCGCACAGTACGGAGCAGCACCTTGCGGACGTCGTCGACCGACTCGACCGCTCCCTCGGTGCGGACCACGTACCGCCGCTTCCCCTCCTCGACCTCGCCCGCGCTGATCGACGCGTCCGCCGCCCGGAGCCGGGCCAGGACTTCGCTCACCGTGAGGCGGAAGCGGGCGAGCCGGAAGGGATCGATCTCGGCCCGCAGCTCGCGGCGGCTGGTGCCGTAGACGTCGACCCGGCCCACTCCCGGCACGCGCTCCAGCCGCTCGCGCACCACGTCCTCCACGAACTCGCCGAAGGTGTGGATCGGCCGCTCGTGGCCCGGCTTCGGCCGGACGACCATCCAGGCAATAGAGTTGTCCTCGCTGCCCGAGGTCCGAAGCTCCGGTTCGCCCGCCTCCGCGGGGTATCCCGACACCCGGTCGAGGCGGTTCGCGACGAGCAGCAGCGCCTTGTCCATGTCCATGGCGACGTTGAACTCGAGGGTGATCCGAGCCCGCCCGTCCTCCGACGCGCTGTCCATGGAGGCGAGGCCCTCGAGACCCTTGAACGCCTCTTCCTGGCGATTCACGACCTCGCGTTCGATCTCGGCCGGTGAGCCGCCCTTCCAGTTGGTCGTCACGGTGATGACCGGCCGGGCCACGTCCGGGGCGAGCTGGATGGGGATGGTGCGAAGCGCGAGCGCCCCGAACATCACGATCATGAGGACGGCGGCGATGACCGCCCGGGGGCGAGCGATCGAATAACCGATGAGGTTCACGGCCGTCCCCTCATGAGCCGGAACCGGACCCGGGCCCCGGAGGGGCGCCGGCTCCGGGCCGGATTCGGGTTCCGGCCTCGGAGCGAGCGACCGGACCGGACTCGGACCGGGCACCGGCTCCGGTTTCCGCCACGGGCTTGAACCGGAGCGCCTGTCCGGGCGTGATCCGTTCGTTGCCGCGGACGACCACGAGGTCCCCGGTGCGCAGCCCCTCGAGCACGACGAACCGGCTCCCCACCGACTCTCCGATCCGGATCGGCCGGACCTCGGCGCGGGCCGACTGCGGCGTGCCGTCCGCGACATAGACCAGCGACTGCCCGCCGCGGCTCACCACCGCATCCTTGTGCACCGAAGTCGCGATGCCGGGGCCCGCGATGGGGACCCGCACCACGACGGACTGATTGGCGGCCGGCCGACCGGATCCGCTCACGGGGCTGAAGCGCGGCAGGAAGCGCACGGGCCGTGTGCGGGTGAGGGGGTTTTCGTCCGGCACGATCGCTCGCACGGTCGCCGGGTGCAGGGTCCCGTCGTCGAGCTCGAGGGTCACCTCGCGGCCGGGGACGAGCCCCCCGAGCCGGTCCGCCGGCACGTCCGCCTCGACCTCCAGCCGCTGGTCGTCCACCAGGGTGGCGACCGGGTCCCCGGGCTTGACGTAGCCCCCCGGCGCGGCGTGGCGCGCCGTCACCACCCCGGCATAGGGGGCGCGCACGGTGGTGCGGGCGAGCTCGATCTCCGCCATCTCGCGCTGGACGCGGGCGCGGGCGAGCGCGGCGGCGGCCTCGCGTACGCGGCTCCGCCGGCGCACCAGCTCCTGGCGTTTGTCCTCGTAGGCGGCCTTGGGAAACGCGGAGGAGCCCTTGAGCTTGTCGAGGCGCTCGAGCTCCTGGCGCACGAGGCCCACGTCCGCCTCCGCCGTCCGCACTCGGGCGGCTTCGAGTGCCTCGTCCGCCCGCTTCTGGTGCAGGCGCGCTTCCGGCAGGTCGCGGGCGAGGACGATGAGGACGTCCCCCGCCTCCACCCGGTCGCCGACCCGGACCGCGACCTCCGCGACCGGTCCGCCGATGGTCGCGGCCACCGTCCCCTGCTCGCGCGGGACCACCCGGCCGACCACCGGGACGGTCTGCGCGACGTGCTCCCGCCGAACCGGATCCACCTCGACGAGGGCGGGGGGCCGCCCGCTCTGGGCTCCGGCCGGCGGTGCGGCGGGCGCCGCGAGGCAGGTGGCGAGGATGAGACAAGGCCCGGCGTTGCGCATGCGATCGCCGTCCACGGGTGGCAGGGAGACGCATTCTATCCTGAGCGTCGCCGATCCGCCCTCCCGCTCAAGACTGATTTTCGTTCAGAACACCCTCAATAAATTCAACATCTTACCGTGATCTGCAGGACAAGCGCGGATCGGACGCTCAAATTCTGAAATCATCGAGAAATCAAAGAATTGCCCGTGAAAGCAGTCGAGGTTCAACGCGAACAGAAGTCAGCCCTGCGAGATAGTCCGGGACGTGGCGATCAACAAAATTCCTGTGCTACGTGAACAGATTGAGTTGATTTTGGGCGAGACATCGGGCAGAGCGGGATGAGTGGCAAGCCTTGGGCCGGAGAGCTATCCAACTTTCGTCGCGAGAGCGCCGAGACGCTAGGGCCCGTGGACGGCGACGTAGTCCATGAGACTCGGAATGCCCGGCTGCCAGAGGTCTTCCGCATCCGGTGGTTTCCAGATGTAGCCGACCGTAGCCAAGCGGTCCCGGCATTGCAACACTCGGGCGGTCGACCCATCCGTTGCCAAGACCTCGGCAATGGCCGCATTCAGCTCGCGGCTGCGCAAGGCCGCGCGTTCGCCGAACGCCGCGGCCATGCCTGCGGCCACGGCCAGGAGCTCGTGTCGTTCCAACTCCTCGCGCCGATCTTCGTAATACGCGGACCTTTGCCGGCCAAACTCCGGTGCGGCCACCGTTACCAGAGGCTCGTCTATTCGGGTCGCGCCTCTCGATCGCACCGCCGTCCACAGCGCGGCTCCCCATAGCTGGAGGAAATAGGGGTAGCCCTGACTTTCCTCGACCACCCGCGCCAGCGCGGTCTCGTCGAAGGCAATCGCCGGCGTTTGCTCGGCCAGGGGACGCAACAGCGCCAAGGCGGCCGCGGTTTCGTCCAGTCGGCCGATGCCCAGCTTTTCCGCCCGGCTCCAGAAGGTGGCCGACATCGTGTTGAGGTGAGGTTGCAGGCCGGGAGTGCCCGCCATCACCAGCAGGAACGGCGCCTCGGCGGAAGCCGTCTGGCTGGCGTTCAGCAACGCTTTGCCCACTTCCCGTTCTAACGTATGGGCTTCGTCGAGAAGCAATACCAGCGGCCGCCGCGCGCAGCGCGCCGTCAACAACAAAGTCAATGACCGGCCCTGGCCGCCGAGTTCCCAGCCGAGTCGTCCGATGCCCATCGAGACCGACAGTGTGTCCGGTCGTAGCGAGCTAAACCGGGAAGGAGGCACCAGAGTAGTGGCCAGCCGGTCCAGATCCGGTATTTCGTCGGGAGTCAGCCATACCACGTCGAAGTCGGCGTCGCCGGCCTCGATCTCGCGGTGAAGCCAACGAAGGAGCGCAGTCTTGCCGTTGCCGCGGGGGCCGGAGAGAATCGCGTCTCGTGGCGCGCCCTGACCGGCGTGCAGGTAGGCCAGCAGGTCCAGCAACTTGCGTTGCTCCTCATCCCGGCCGGCCAGATACGGCGGAATACGCCCGCGTCCCGGAACGAACGGATTGGGGACTCGGCGCTCGCTCATCGGACGAGCATAGCAAACACCCGCTGCAAACCGCGCGATGCCGCAAGAGCGTGGCCGCTGCTCTCGGGCAGGGCTGGGCAGGGCCGCCCCCGGTCGCCCTCGGGCCGAACCGCGCCGGGCGGTCAGCGGGGTCGCGAGAGCGGGTCCAGGCTGTCCTGGAGGGCGTCGCCCAGGCGGTTGATCGCGAGCACGGTGACGAAGATGAGCGCCCCCGGGAGGATCGCCGCCATCGGGGCGCTTCCCATGAGCTCCTGGGCGTTGCTCAGCATGTTCCCCCAGCTCGGCAGGGGGGGCTGGATACCGAGCCCGAGGAAGCTCAGCACCGATTCGAGCAGGATGACGTGGCCGACCGCGAGGGTGGCGGCGACGAGCAGCGGAGACGCGACGTTCGGGAGCACGTGTCGCACCATGATCCGGAGCGGCCCCGCCCCCACCGCCACCCCGGCCCGGACGTAGTCGCGCTCGCGCACGCTCAGGGTCGCGCCGCGGATGAGCCGCGCGATCCCCGGCCAGCCGAACAGAGCCACGATCACCACGATGCGCGCGATGCCGGCCGCTTCGGACGCCGCCCACTCCGGCGGGAGTCCCGTCTTCGTGAGGTCCACCGCCGCGAACACGATGAGGAGGGGCAGGAGTGGAGCGGCGGCCACCCCGTCCGTGAACCGCATGAGGGTGGTGTCGATCCAGCCTCCGAAGTAGCCCGAGACGAGCCCGACGAGGGTTCCGAGGACGGCCGCGGCGAGCGCGCCCGCAATCCCGACCGCGAGCGACACCCGCCCCCCGTGGAGAAGGCGAAGGCCGGTGTCGCGGCCGAGCTCGTCGGTGCCGAGCCAGTGAGCGGAGGAGGGGCCCTCGAAGCGGGCGAAGAGGTCCACCCGGTCGGGGTCGAGGCCGCTCGCCGCTTCGAAGAGCGGGGCGGCGAGGCAGAGGACCGCGAGGCCGGCGAGGACCGCCCCCGCCGCGACGCCGCGCCGGTCGCGCCGGTCGCGGCCCGGCGGAGGCGAACGCGGGCCGCTCCTCGTCATCGGTAGGTGATGCGCGGATCGAGCCACGCGTACGCGAGGTCCGCGAGGAGGCTCGCGAGCAGGGTCACCCCCGTCGCCATCAGCAGGGCGGCGAGCGCGAGGTTGAAGTCGTTGCCCATGATGGCGTCGTAGATGAGCTTGCCCGTGCCCGGCCAGGCGAAGACGGTCTCGACCACGAGGGCTCCCGAGACCAGGGTCCCCATGTCGAGGGCGATCACGGTGGTGACGGGGATCATCGCGTTGCGAAGCGCATGTCCGACCACCACCCGACCGGTTCCCGCCCCCTTGGCGTACGCGGTGCGGATGTGATGCTGGCCGAGGGCCTCGATGACCGCCGCGCGCATGAAGCGAAGGTGTCCGCCGACGGATGCGAAGACGAGAGTCGCGACCGGGAGCACGAGGAAATCGAGCCGGTCGAACCCGCCGCGCCTCGCCCCGACGTCACCCGTCCCTCCGGCCGGCAGCACCCCGAGGCCTACCGCGAAGACGACGATGAGGACGAGGCCGAACCAGAACACCGGCACCGACACCCCGGCGAGAGCGGCGAAGTTGATGACGCGGTCGTACCAGGAGAACGGCTTCATGGCGGCGAGGGTGCCGGCCGGCAGCGCGATGGAGAGGGCGAGGAGGAAGCTCGTGCCGAGGAGGACGAGGGTGTTGGCGAGGGCGGGGCCGAGCACGTCGAGGACCGGGGCCGCGTAGAGCCGGGAATAGCCGAGGTCGCCGGTCGCGGCATGCCGGACCCACGCCCACCACCGCTCGAGGACGGGGCGGTCCAGGCCATGGAGCGCCTTGAGGCGGGCCGCGTCCTCGGAAGTGAGGTCCGGGTCCGCGGACAGCATGAGGTCGATGGGGTCGCCCGGCATGAGCCCGATGAGGGCGTACACGACGACGGACATCGCCCCGAGGACGACCACCGCCTGCCACAGCCGGCCAAGGACGAGAGCGGTCACGGCGCGGGAGGTTCCGACCTTTCCGGTCGGGAACGATCCGGGACCGGTTCGATCCGCTCCCCCCGGTCCCGCTCGGCCAAGGTCGAGGAGACCCGGGACGACGGCGCCCCGTTCGCCGCCGGCCGTGCTCCTTCCGAGCGTGAACGCAAGGGGCCGGCGGGCCCGGATCTACAATCCGGACGTCCGGATTCGCAGGAAGTCGCGATCGGACGTGGCGATGGACGCGCCATGCTCCGGAGCGGGCGCGGCAGGGTGCGCATCCATCACGAGGGCACCCTCTGCCCGACTTTCCTCCCTTGAGGCGCCGACCCGCGCCCCGGTCCTTCTCGGGCGCGAGGGCGGGACGGGCGGACGCCCATGATACGCTGGCCGCGCCTGGGCGCGCAGCCTGTTCGATTGCTCGGGCGAGGTGCCCGAGTGCCGCCTCGCAGGCTGCCGCAGGGTCACCGCGTCCGCGCACTTCGCCCGCCTGCTCGGCCGGGAACGGATCAAGGCCGTGGGCGCGTTCTACCGTTCCCGGCCACCGACGCAGGGCCGTTTTCCTGTGCGTGCGGCGAGCGACGTGCTCTGATTTCAGGGCTGATCATTTCATTTTCATTCTTGACGCGGCACTCTCGCGGGGGGTGTCCGGGGGGGCGTGGGGGGGTCGCGCGGGACGGGTGGACAGTGCGGTCGGCCGGGCCGATTGCGGCCCCTGCGATCCGGCATGGGCCGCAGGTCGGGCGGAGGACTCATGGCAACCATCGACCTCGGCGGCATCGTCGTCCCGGAGGGTGCGCTCACCTGGAAGTTCGTGCGGTCCTCGGGGCCGGGCGGGCAGAACGTCAACAAGGTCTCGACCGCGGTGGAGTGCCGCCTCGACCTCGATGCGGCCGGCATTCCGGGTCCCGTGCGCGAGCGTCTCGAGCGGCTCGCCGGAGGCCGGCTGACGGCGGGGGGCGAGATCATCGTGTTCGCCGACACGCACCGCACCCAGTCCCGAAACCGCGACGCGGCGCTCGCGCGGCTCGGGAAGCTCCTCGCGCAGGCGCGCCCCGAGCCCCGGCCGCGGATCCCCACCCGGCCCTCCGCCCGCGCCCGGGCGAGACGGCGGGAGGACAAGAAGCACCGCGGCGAGATCAAGAAGCTGCGCGGCTCGATCGACACTCGCGAGGATTGATGAAAATTCGCCGGCAAACCAGCCGGCGAAACATGCGTTGAATTTGACCCGGTTCTCGTCATCCGTTATGGTCCCCCGGTCATGGGCGCGAATTCCAGTCTGAGCTTCGATTCCGGGATCGCCAGTCTCTCCCCGAACCAGGCATCGCTATGGGGCTTTCGCTCGGGCGATCGGGGGACCCACACCAGCCGAACCATCATGCTTGACGAGCTGAGCCGGCTCTTGGGCCTGGTCCCGGAAAAAGCTGGCCGCCAGGAGTACGTGGACGCCGTTACGCGCGACAACTGCCTCGGGAAGCGGACCGGGGCGAACCGTCGGATCTCGCTTCAGCGTCTGACCGAGCTCTACGGCTTGGACGGCCGGCTTCTTCTCTTCCGCGCGCTCAGGAAACTCTGGGGACGGTTCGAGGCGAGCCGCCCGTTGCTCGCTCTTCTTCTCGCCCTTGCCCGAGACCCTCTGCTCAGGGCGACCGCGCGGGCGGTGATCGCAACCCCCTTCGGCCACGAGTTCGGCCGGCAGGCCATGAAGGACGACCTGTCGGAATCCGTCGGGGATCGGTTCAGCGAAGCGACGCTCGACAAGGTGGTGCGGAACGCCTCGTCGTCCTGGACCCAGTCGGGCCACCTCAAGGGCCGGGGTCGAAAGACGCGACGGCGTGTCGAGACGTCGCCTGGAGTGACCGCATACGCGTTGTTGCTCGGGTTTGCGACCGGACGCCGTGGCCGCCTGTTGTTCGAGACGCCGTGGGTTGCGGTCCTCGATTCATGTCCCGGTGCGCTCATCGACGCCGCCGTCGATGCCAGTCGGCTCGGGTTGGTAAACCTCAAGCATTCGGGGCAGATGATCGACGTGTCGTTCCCGATGGCATCTGTCCGGTAAGGAGTGGGAGCTCGTCAGTGGGGCGCATCGACATGCTGGTTGAGCGCTACCAGCGGTACATTTCGCTTCCGTGGCAAAGGGATCTGGCTGCGGCGCAGCGCGCGATCTTCATCGTCTACGACAAGGCGGATGAGCGGCGGATACGGGCGCGCAAGGTCCTCTTCGAGCTCGCGACCAACGAGGCCGGCCACACTTGGGTCGAGTGCGATGTGACCCGGGCGTTTGCGGAGTGGATGGCGAGCACCGAGTATCGCGAGAGCTACTTCGAGTCTCCCCAAGACCTGGAGCTCCAGCTCGAGGGTGATTTTCCGGAGCACGTCGCCCGCCAGGTACGGAAGGCGCTGACGGCGCCGGAAGCGGGTGATGGCTCGGTGGTCGCTCTCTTCGGCATTGCTTCCCTTTTCGGATTCGCCCGCGTCTCGGAACTGATGAAGGCCATCGAGCGGGACGTAAGGGGCCGCATCGCAGTGTTCTTCCCCGGTGAGTACGAAGACGGCAACTATCGCCTGCTGGACGCGCGGGACGGCTGGAACTACCTCGCGGTCCCAATCACCGCGCGCGAAGATCGGGGGGTGTACGGGGTATGAAGAACCGGGACATATTCCGGAAGGATCCCGACCACATCACGCTGCTCAATAACGGCGTCGCGGCCATGAGCGACGTGGCGACCGCGGACGAACGTCGCACCCTGCGCTTCGAGCTCGAGCATTTCGTCTGCGAAGGCCAGTATCGGAGCGGGCTGGTCCGGATCCTCGAATCCTACCTCGGCCGCCAGGGCCAGCCCGAGCAGCCGGCCGCCTGGATCAGCGGCTTCTTCGGCAGCGGCAAGTCGCACCTGGCGAAGATGCTGCGCTTTCTTTGGACGGACTACACGTTTCCTGAAGACGGGGCCAGCGCCCGCGGCCTCGCGCATCTCCCGAACGACGTAGTGGAGCTCTTGCGGGAGATCTCGACCCTCGGCCGGCGAGGCCATGGGCTGCACGCGGCCGCGGGAACGCTCGGCGCGGGGGCGGGAGGCAGCGTCCGCCTCGCCTTGCTCGGCATCGTGTTCAAGTCCGTCCGGCTTCCGGAGAGCTTGCCACTGGCGCGCTTCTGTCTCTGGCTCGAGAAGAACGGGATCTACGAACAGGTTCGAGCCGAGGTCGAGGCGAAAGAGCGGGACTTTCGGAGCGAGCTGGGCGCCCTCTACGTGAGCCCCCTCATCGCGAGGGCATTGCTCGTCGCGGACCCGGGTTTCGCGGCCAGCGAGCTGGACGCGAGGGCGGCTCTCCGTGCCCAGTTCCCGAAGCCGAGCGACATCACGACGGACGAGTTCGTCGACGCGTTGCAGGATGCGCTCGTCTCCGGTGGCGGGATGCCGGGCACCGTCATCATCCTCGACGAGGTGCAGCAGTACATCGGCGACGACACCGGCCGCTCCTACGTCGTCCAGGAGATCGTCGAAACGTGCAGCAAGCGGTTCGGCGATCGTCTCCTCTTCGTGGGCACCGGACAGACGGCGCTTTCCGGCACCCCGGCGCTGCAACGTCTTCAGGGCCGGTTCACCGTCAACGTCGAGCTCTCGGATCACGACGTCGAGACGGTGATCCGGCGAGTCGTTCTGGCCAAGCGTCCGGACCGGATGAACGACGTTCAATCGGCGCTGGAGGCGAGCGCGGGGGAGATCGACCGCCACCTGCGGAGCACGCGGATCGGCCGCCGCGGTGAGGACAATTCGGTTCTGGTCGACGACTACCCGTTGCTGCCGGTTCGAAGGCGCTTCTGGGAACACGCGCTTCGAGCGGTCGATCGCGCGGGGACGGCCGGCCTGCTCCGCACGCAGCTTCGCATCGTCTACGACGCCATCCGCCGCACCGCCGACGAGTCGGTGGGTACGGTGGTGCCGGCCGACTTCCTCTTCGAGGCGTTGTCGGCTGACCTGCTGCGGTCCGGCGTGCTGCTCCGCGAGATCCACGAAGCGATCGTCAAGTTGGGAGCCGACGGCACCGGGGAGGGCGAGCTCAAGTCCCGGATCTGCTCGCTGGTGTTCCTCATTCGGAAGCTTCCCCGCGAAGCCGGCGCGGACATCGGAGTTCGTGCAACTGCGGAGACGTTGGCGGACCTTCTGGTGAAGGACCTGGCAAGGGATGGGGCGGCGCTCCGGGGGCGGTTGCCGGCGCTGCTCGACGAGCTCGTCGAAGCCGGCACGCTGATGAAGCTCGAGGACGAGTACAGTCTGCAAACCCGGGAGGGGAGCGATTGGGAGGCCGAGTTCCGCAACCGGAGGAGCCGGATAGCCGACGACGTGACGAGCATGGCCGCCAAGCGCGCTTCGCTCCTCGGTGCCGCGGTGCAGGATGCGATAGGGTCCGTCAGGTTGCTCCAGGGAACGTGCAAGGAGCCGCGGAAGCTCGCCCTGCACCTATGCCCCGATCCGCCGCCGGACGGCGGCAACGACATTCCCGTATGGATCCGCGACGGTTGGGGAGCCGGTGAGCGCAGCGTGCTCGCCGATGCCCGCGCCGCCGGGCCGGACAGCCCCGTCCTGCACGTATTCGTGCCGAAGTCCCGTGCCGATGGTCTCGCACGCCTCATTGCCGTGCGGAGCGCGGCGACCGATACGCTGGAGTACAAGGGCGTGCCTTCTTCCCCCGAAGGCATCGAGGCCCGCCAAGGCATGGAGACTCGCCGGGCCGAGGCGGACAACCACCTGCGAACACTGGTGGCCGACATCGTCAACGGAGCAAAGGTGTTTCAGTGCGGCGGCAACGAGCGGCTCGAATCGACCCTGCCCGACAAGGTCCGGGAGGCCGCCGATGCCTCCCTGGGTCGACTCTTCCATCGGTTCGGCGAGGCCGACGACGCCCGCTGGCCCAAGGTGATCGAACGCTCCCGAGCGGGCGCCGAACACCCCTTGGAGGCGCTGAACTACGACGGCAAGACCGAGGAGCACCGAGTGTGCTTCGCCGTGTTGTCTTTCATCGGTGCGGGAAAGCGGGGCAGGGAAGTGCGCAATCACTTCTCCGGCCCGCCGTACGGGTGGCCGAGGGATGCCATCGATGCCGCCCTCATCAGCCTCTTCGGCACCGGGCACCTGCGGGCTGCCTTGAACGGCGCGGCGTTGCAACCGCGTCGGCTCGATCAGGCGAAGGTGCCGAGCGTCGATTTCCGGACCGAGAGCGCGACCATCGACACCCGACAGCGCCTGAAGCTGCGAAAGCTCTTCCAGAGCGCGAGCGTCGACTGCAAGCCGAACGAAGAGTCGGCGGCTGTGGGCCGGCTGCTGAGCCGCCTTCGCGATTTGGCGCAAAGCGCCGGCGGAGAACCGCCGCTCCCTGAACCCCCCGATACCCGCCACCTGTCGGAGCTCGGAACGGTGGCCGGCAACGAGCAGCTCCTGTCCGTTCTCGGCCGGCACGACGAGCTTGCGGCCAACTTCGACGAGTGGACCGGAGCGGCCAAGCTCGCCGGCGAGCGCATTCCCGCGTTCGAGCGCCTGCAGCTCCTCGCCCGGCACGCGCAAGGCCTGGAGATTGCGGGCGAAGTGGAGCCGCAGGTCGAGGCGATCGTCGCGGCTCGCCGTCTCCTCGACCCATCGGACCCGGTGCCCGGGCTCGCCTCGAAGCTGACGGATGCGCTGCGCAGTGCGCTAGCGCAAGCGCAGGAGCGCTACGACGAGGTCTACGAAAGGGAGCAGCGGAGCCTGGAGGACGCCGAGAGCTGGCGGCGCGTGGCCGCGGAGGATCGGGACGGAATTCTGGCCTGCTTCCACTTGGAGAAAGTGTCCAAGGGTGCGACGGGCACCGAGCAGGAGGTTCTGGAGTCCCTCGACCGCATCTCCCTCGGCGGCTGGCGGACGCGCATCGCGGCCCTCCCCCAGATGTTTACCGACGCCCGGGCGGAAGCGGATCGACTCGTCGAGCCGAAGATCCGTCACGTGAAGCTCGGAAGCGCTACCCTCCGCACTCCGGCCGACATCAAAGCATGGGTCGAGACGACCGAGCGGGAACTGCTGGAGCAGGTCCGACACGGCCCGATCATCATTGGCTGAGGAGGCGCGCGCGATGTTCATGCAGCGCATCAAGCTCAAGAACATCCTCTCGTTCGGCCCGGACGAGCAGGATCCGGAGCTCAAGCCCCTCAATGTGCTGATCGGCCCCAACGGTTCCGGCAAATCGAACCTCATCGAGGTGATCGGGTTGCTGCGCGAAGCCCCGAGAGACTTGACCGCACCGGTCATTTCCGGCGGCGGTGTAAGCAACCGGATATGGAAAGGCGAACCCAAGGCATCACCCGCCCTCGAGACATCCTCGGCTGGGGTAGAAGCAGCTCTGCATTACCCGAACGGCAAGCAGGCGCTCCGCCACAGCTTGGCCTTCACGGAGAAGGGACAACGCTTCGAGCTGACTGATGAACGGATAGAAGACGAAAAACCGAATCCCGACGACGAAGAATCCAATGTCTACTTCGAGTGGCGCGGTGGCCGGCCGAGTCCGAACCGTGAAAACAAGAGCCGACCGACGTCGTTCTTTTTCGATAATCAGAAATCCATCCTTGCCCAGCTTCGGGATCCTGGTCGCTACCCGGAGCTGACTTGGCTTGGCGACGTGTACCCTCGCATACGGCTGTATCGTGAATGGTCCTTCGGCCGGAACACGCCCCCGCGACTCCCCCAGGACGCCGCCCTCCCCAACGATTTTCTGATTGAGGGCGGCCAAAACCTTGGCTTGATGCTGAACCGCCTGAAGCGAGAGCCAACGGCCAGGAATCAGTTCCTGAACAGCGTTCGGCAGCTTTACGAAGGCATAGTCGATTTCGATGTCATCATCGAGGGTGGCACCGTGCAGGTGATTCTGCAGGAAGGCAACAACATCGTGCCCGCGATACGGCTGTCTGACGGCACACTCCGCTATCTTTGCCTGCTCGCGATTCTGTGCCATCCAACACCGCCACCTCTTGTCTGCCTGGAGGAACCGGAGCTGGGCCTGCACCCCGACATCCTTCCGGGCCTCGCCGACCTCCTGCGAGAAGCCTCCGAACGTGGACAGCTCATCGTCACGACGCATTCGGACATCCTCGTCGACGCATTGACGGACGCGCCGGAGAGCGTGGTGGTTTGCGAGAAGGAGAAGGGCCAAACGAGGATGAGGCGGCTGGACAAGGAAGAGCTTTCCCACTGGCTCGAGAGATACCGACTCGGCGATCTCTGGACTTCCGGAGAGTTGGGGGGAAATCGCTGGTGAACGTCAAGGTCTATGTCGAGGGGGGCGGCAATGGGCGGGAGTTGCGTGCGAGGTGTCGCAAGGGATTCAGTTCCTTCGATCTCCTCTCCCAAGTCGATCCCGCCAAGGTATTGGCCGCGTCTCCGCATGCCAGGCGGCTGGTCGACGCCCTGCGGGAGAAGGCGTCGTGATACAGGCCCGACGCCTTGTCGGCAAGTTCGAACGTATCTCGCATGGTGGAAGCCATCAATAGCGGGAGGGCAGGATGACCGGGCAATTGACGGCAGTCAGGATTGCCGCGGTCGGCGTGTGTCCGGTCAGGTTGAAGGGATGAAGGTGCTCTCGCCAAGTCTCCGGCGGCAGCTTGAGCGGACGGTCGGGGACGCTCGGGAGGTCGCGGAGACCGGTGCGCGTGGGGCGGTGCAGGCACTTGCCGTGCACCACCACGAGCCTTGGGAACACATGGGGGCCGAGGGACGGACGGTTCGTTGCCGGCTGCGTGCCCACGGCCGTCAGCTTGGCGATCGACGTGATCCGCACTCCGGAAATCAGGCCATCGACCGCTTGGTGCACGAATACGCGTACGAGCACTGGCACGGAATGCTGTTCGCCCGGTTTCTTGCCGAGAACAACCTGCTGATCGAGCCTGAATTGGGCATCGCGGTGACGCTGGAGGACTGCGAAAAGCTGGGGGAGGAAGCGGGTGACGACAAATGGACAGTGGCTGCGCGCTTCGCCCACCGGATGCTGCCCCAAGTGTTCCGGCCCGATCATCCGGTCTTCTGGGACGGGCGCCGCCGCGACGGCTTCCATGCGCTTGTCAGCTACCACAAGCTGGCGGAAGGAGCCGGCAGGGGCCGTCGGCTTCTGGAATCCCTCACCTACAGCTATCTCGGCGACTGGATCAGCCGCCAGCAGGACGGGGTGCAACGCGACGAAGCCGGTGCGGATGACCGTCTCGCCGCTGCAAAGGAGCTGGAGAAGCGTCTCGCCGCCATCATCGAGGGCGAGCCGCCCTACGACATCTTCGTTCGCTGGAAACCTCTCCACGAACAGCCCATCGGCTGGGAGCCGGACATCAACGACGGGGTGCGCCTCAACATCCGGCCGTTCATGGCCGACGACATCCGTGGAGGCAGGAAGGGCGCCGGCATCCTCCGCGCCAAGCCCAATGTTCACTGGCGGAAGGATCGCGGCAAGGAGCCCCTGACTCGCGGGAAGCGCTCGAAGCCACCATGGCTCCAGGACGAGGCATGGGACCCCGACGACGATCGCGAGCTTCGCCCGCAACAGGACTACCCGTGGTTCTGGCGCGGCGGCGAGTTCACCGGGGACCGCGTGAACGACGTTCACTTGGCCGCGATGGACAAGCGACGGGCCGGAGGAGGAGCAGACCGGTGACTTCGCAAGAGACCGTCACGCGGGTCAGACGCGCTGCTGTGCAACGTCTGCTCTTTCTGCCGCACGCAGTTCGGCAAATGGCGCGGCCCGAGAGAATGATCACGCCAAGCGAGATCCGAGCGGTCATCGAGCATGGTGATCTCGTCGAGGATTACCCGGAAGATGCGCGCGGTCACAGTTGCCTGTTCCAGGGCTGGGAAACGGTCAACGAGGTATCCACGTGGTCTGTTCGCCCAAGGAAGACTATCTTGCCGTCATCACAGCGTATCTTCCTTCGGAGGATGAATGGGAGAGCGACTTGCGCACGAGGAAAAGACCATGAACTGCATTCACTGCAAAGGGGTAATGAGGCGCTCCACGGCGCCCTTTCATATCGATCGGGACGGCTACCACCTGGCACTCGATGCCGTCCCGGCCTGGATCTGTGGCCAGTGCGGTGAACCATACTTCGAGGAGCGAGAGGTTGACTCCATCCAGGGGGCAATCCGGGTTCTGGATGAGCAGACTCGACAGCTTGCGGCAGATGTCGTGTAGGTTCGACAGGACGCGGGCCGTAGCGGCCCTTCGAAGGCGCGGGCAGCCCTTCGACTTCCCGGGCGGCACGAGCGGCGCCAGCGTCCTCCGCACCAGGCCCAACGTCCAATGGTGGAAGGAACACAGCCGGGAACCGCTGTTCCGCGGCCGGTGCTCGAAGCCTCCACGGGTCCGTGATGAGGCATGGGGCCCCCACGAGGATCGGGAGCTTCGCTGGCAACGGGACCATCCGTGGTTCCGGTGCGACGGCGAGTTCACGGGTGAGCACGTGAACGACGTACGGCCCGGCCTCGCGGAGAAGTCCGCCCGAGACCGGGCGGAGGGCAGGCAGCCATGACCAAGAGTTCAGGACGGCAGTGGCCGTATCCGGGGTCGCGCTGGTGGAAATTCGATTTCCACACCCATACCCCGGCGTCCGCGGACTATGGGAAGGGAGAACGCCAAGCTCTTCTGCGCGAGATCACACCGAAGGACTGGTTGCTTGGTTTCATGCGGGCCGATGTGGACTGCGTGGCGGTGACCGACCACAACTCCGGCGAATGGATTGACGGACTGAAAGAAGCACTCACGAAGTTGGAATGCGAACAACACAGTGAGTTCCGGCCTCTTCATCTGTTCCCGGGAGTGGAAATTACGGCCAGCGGCAGTATTCACATCCTCGCCATACTCGATACCGACAAGAGTTCCTCAGAAATCGACAAGCTGCTTGGAGATGCCGGGTATCGAGGTAACCCTGGTGCGAGCGATCTCGCGGCCGAGGAAGCGCCTATCGGTGTCGTGAAAGCCGTCTGCAAGGCTGGCGGTATCCCCATTCTCGCCCACGTTGACGGACCGGCCGGGGCATGGCGGCTACCCGGCAATACATTGGGACCACTGCTCGACAGTGACGGCTTGTTTGCCATGGAGGTCGTTGATGCTGATTCCGGTCCGCCTGACCTCTATCGCCAACGCCGGCTTGCTTGGGCCGAGGTTCTCGGATCGGATTCTCATCATCCTGCCGGGGAGGCTGGTGATCGTTTTCCCGGCTCTCACTACACGTGGGTCAAGATGGCGAAACCGTCACTCGAAGGGCTGCGATTGGCGTTGCTGGATGGCAACGGCGTTTCAGTTCGACGCAGCGATGAAGGCGAGTTCGAACCGTTCAGGACACCAGCGCAATTCATCACTTGCATCGAAGTCGAAACCGCGCGCTTCATGGGCAACGGTTCAGCGGAGAAGCTTGAATTGACGCCTTTCTATAACGCCTTGATTGGGGGGAGGGGGACAGGCAAATCGACCGTCGTCCAGGCTTTGCGGTTGGCCTATCGACGCGACGACGATCTCAAACGGTTGCGTGATGATACGGAACTCCGCCGTCAATTCGAACGTTTCACGAAGGTGGTCAAGGGTCGAAGCGGGAATGGTGCCTTGCGTGAGGGCACGGAGATTAGGGTCAAGTTGACACGCGATGGCTTGGCGCATCGATTACGCTGGCGGCAGGATGGCCAAGGGGAGGTAGTCGAAGAACATGGCACAGATGGCCAATGGCAGGCTTCGGCGAGTAGCATGATCACGGCTGAACGCTTTCCGATTCGCTTGCTGTCACAGGGCCAGATTGCGGCCATGGCCGGTGAAAATCGACAGGCACTGCTCGACATCATTGACGAGGCGGCCAATGTAGTTGAACTGCATCGCACCTTCGAGGAAGCCGAGCGTACCTATTTCTCTCGACGGGCAAGACTTCGGGAACTGGGAGGACGGTTGGAGGGGCGACCGGAGCTGCAACGCAAGCTCGATGATGTGATCCGCAAGCTGGATGCATTCACTAAATCGCATCATGCCGACGTGCTCAGGTCCCACCAACGTGCGGCGCGCCAACGCCGCGAAATCGAAGGAACCTTGGCACAGTTGCGGGAAATGCCCGAACGCGTTCAATCGTTGGCCCGGGAACTCTTGATCGACGACTGGCCAGACGGCACCTTCGATATCGCCCGGGATGCCGATGCCATCGAGTGGCGGTCGGAGGCTGATCGGGCGCTGGCGGAATTTCGGCAATCGTTGGCGCAAGCCGCCGAGACACTTGTTGCCGGCATACGAACGCTTGCGTCGGACAGCCGGCTTGGCCAATGGCGTCAACGTGCAGACCAGGCACAAGCCGAATATGTGAGGCTTCAGGAGGCTCTCGAGGTCCAAGGCGTTGCCGACCCGCAGGCATTTGGACGGCTGGTGCAGGAGCGCCAGCAGCTTGAAGCACAAGTCAAGGAGCTTGGTCAAGTTCAGCAGGAGCTGAAGCAACTGGAGGCCGATTGTGACTCTCAATGGCAGCGGGTCTCCGTTGCGCGCGAGGCCATCACCCACGCACGGGCAGAATTTGTGAAGAATACGTTGCAAGCCAATGCGTTCGTAAGAATGGAGGTTGTTCGTTTTGGTTTCGATTCTCGAGTCATCGAGCACAGTCTTCGTCATCTATTGAATGTGTCGGACGAGCGTTTCGAGAGCGACATTCTTCGTCTGGAGGACGGCGAGCCGGTATCAGGACTAGCCCTTGACTTGGCACGGGCGGATGACCGCGAAAGGGCGCTGTCTGAATTGAAGCAGCGGATTATGGGCATTGACGTTTCGTTTGGAGGACATTTTCGGAACTACTTGCGTCGTGAAATGGAAAAACCCGAGTTCGCCGACCACGTTCGTTGCTGGTTCCCGGAAGACGATCTGCGCATCGAGTACAACCGCGGCGGCAACAATTGGGCGCGGATCACGGAAGGCTCACAGGGTCAACGCTCGGCGGCATTGCTGGCATTTCTGCTTGCTTTCGGCGACGAGCCACTGGTGCTCGATCAGCCCGAGGACGACTTGGACAACCACCTGATCTACGACTTGATCGTGCGGCAGATTCGGGAGAACAAACTGCGCCGGCAGCTCATCATCGTGACGCACAACCCTAACGTGGTGGTCAACGGGGATGCAGAGATGGTTCACGCACTCGATTTCCGGAGTGGCCAATGTCGCGTTGTGACGCGCGGGGCTCTTCAGGAATCAGAGGTACGCGAGGAGGTGTGCCGGGTGATGGAGGGCGGGCGCGAGGCATTCGCACGTCGCTGGGCGCGCTTGGGGAGGGGCTGATTCGTGTTCGGTAGCCCGGCAGAGTTGCTTGAAGGGATTAGATTGGGCGAAAGCTCCTTTCTCGAGTTCAAAGAGGTGCGCTTCGCGGGGGGCAGGGTCAGGGGACCTGGCCGTGATGCGCTCGCCGACGGTCTCGCCGCCTTCGCCAACAGTCGCGGTGGAGTGTTCGTGCTTGGAGTCGAGAACAAGACGCACGAGGTCATCGGCATTCCCGTAGAGCGTCTTGACGTGGTTGCCGACTTCGTCCGGGAAGTGTGTGCGGCTTCGATCGATCCACCTGTCGAAGAGGTGGTGCTGGACCGTCTGTTGCTACCTGCCAGTACGGGGGAGGAAGTGGCGGTGATCAAGATCGAAGTTCCCCGGAGCCTCTTTGTCCATCGCAGCCCCAGTGGCTTCCTGCACCGCGTCGGGGACGCCAAGCGTTCGATGTCCACGGAGTACCTGGCTCGGATGCTCCAGCAACGGAGTCAGACGCGCCTCATCCGGTTTGACGAGCAGACCGTTGCGGGGGCGGTATTGGACGACCTGTCGCTCGGTCTCTGGCAACGTTTTCGAACGGAGCGTACCGGAGACGATCGTGAAGCCATGCTGTCCAAGCTCCGGATGGCCCGTGCCGACGAGGATGGTATGCTCCGGCCGACGGTCGCGGGGGTGTTGATGGCATCTGCCGATCCGCGACGATGGATTCCGAACGCCTACGTGCAGGCGGTGGCCTATCGGGGAACCGCGATCAGAATCGGTGACGCGAACGATCCTTACCAGTTGGACGCGGCCGATATCGCGGGTCCGCTGGACGTCCAGATCGCGGAGACCTGCCGATTCGTGGCCAGGAATATGAGGACCGTGGCGTTCAAGGATCAGGGGCGCGTGGACCGGCCTCAGTACGACGTGACGGCGGTCTTCGAAGCTGTCGTGAACGCGGTCGGGCACAGGGACTACTCCATCTACGGATCGAAAATCAGATTGCGATTGTTCGAGAATCGTCTGGAGCTCTACTCCCCGGGCGGCATTCCGAACTCGATCGGCGTCGAGATGCTTCCCCATCTGCAATCCGCTCGCAACGAAATCATCACCAGCCTGCTCGCCAAGTGTCCCGTACCCGGTGATGTCCCGAGTCTGGCAACCGACCGCCGCACCATGATGGACAAACGTGGAGAGGGTGTGCCTCTCATTCTGGACAACAGCAGGCGGCTCTCCGGACGCGAGCCCGAGTATCGTTTGATCGGCGACGCGGAGCTGTTGCTGACGATTCATGCGGCCGGCAGTTGACGGGGTCGTTCGGAGGTCGAAATGGATTCCGGCGGAACCGTCGTCGAACGCTTGAAGGCGTCGCTCGAAGCCGCGTCCGCGCACAACCCGAGCGACGCGGAGAGGCCGTCGGCAATCCTTTGGACCGATCGCGATTCGCAGTGGCTGCCGATCCTTCCGCGGCTCCGCGGGTTGATGCCGCAGCTTCTCGCGCTCGGCGAGTACGCGCCCGGGAATCGCACCGGGCCGTCGATCTGGCTCCGGTGTGTGGTCGAGGGGGCGCTGGAGTCTCCTGA
Organism: Gammaproteobacteria bacterium; assembly: GCA_965214795.1. Taxonomy (GTDB): domain Bacteria; phylum Pseudomonadota; class Gammaproteobacteria; order HK1; family HK1; genus JAJDXW01. The sequence continues at coordinate 2,443,967 of OZ243976.1, forward strand.
GATGCCGGAGGAGACGATTCCGGTCATCTACCTTCCCGGCGTGGGCCGTCAGGAGCTTGGCGCCGCGCAAACCTGTCCCGACCACCTCAAGCCGCTGGTCGAGCTCCAGTACCGCGGAACCTGCTGGACGCAACGCAACGGCAGGGACTGGACGGTGGGGACGTTTCTGGTCTCCCGGAACGGCGGGCTTGGTCTCGACGTCGCCAGCGATGCCGCTACCCGGCAGTCCATGCTGCGCGCCCTCGCGGAGCTTGCCACTGCCTCGGTCCAGGGATTGGAAGGCCGGCGCCTCGAAGCGGAGGACTTCGACCGGTTCTTTTCCGACGATCCGGTCAGGGACGTGTTGACTTGGCTCGGAAATGGCGGGGCCGTGCCGCCGGGTTGGGATGCCGCACGCTGGGGTGCCTTCGGGTCACGCTGCAAGGCGGACTTCGGATTCGATCCCGAGAAGGACGGCGAGCTGGTGGCGGCGGAACGGCTCGGCCGGCGGGAAGGGCCTTGGGAGTCGGTATGGAGGCGATTCGCCGAGGCGCCGGCTCTGTTCCGGGGCGTTCCGGATCTGCTGCGAATGGCGACGCCGGACGACCTGTTCCTCGGGTCGCTGCCTTCCTGGCCCGCGACCAACGAGAGACGAGAAGGCGAGCTGCGGCGTGCCCTCCATGCGTTGGAAGGCGAGACTCCGCTTAGGGCGCGGGAGCGGGTCATCGAGCTGGAGCAGGCGCATGGTGAACGGCGCGAGTGGGTCTGGGCAAGGCTCGGTGAGGCGCCGTTGGCCAATTCCCTCGCGCATTTGGCGGTGCTCGCGGAGCGCACGGCGAGCGAGCTCGGTGGGGCATCTCCGGCGGAAATGGCCAACCTGTATGCAGACGGCGTCTGGGAGGTCGATGCTGCCGCATTGTCCAGCATGGCCGCGGTGAGGTCGTCTGCGGATGTGCGGGCGGTGACTGGTGCATTGGGCGTGATCTACCGGCCCTGGCTCGAATCCGCGGCCCGGCATCTTCAGGAGCTTGTGGAAAGGGAGCCTCTCCCCGACCACCGAGGACTGGAGTCGGATGCTGCGCACGTCGGATCCGAGATGGTGATCCTGTTTGCGGATGGCCTCCGGTTCGACGTGGCGCAACGGTTAGCGGAACATCTGCGAACGAAAGGTGGCCGGTCGGTGGGCGTGTCCAGCCGCTGGGCGGCTCTTCCGACGGTGACGGCGACCGCGAAGCCGGCGGCGTCTCCGATTGCCGAGCGCGTCAGGGGAAACGCCTTGGGCGAGAACTTTCTCCCCATGGCGCCGGATGACGACCGCCCGTTGACCACGGACCGGTTCCGCAAGCTCCTCGCCGCCGCCGGCTTTCAATACCTCGCAGCGGAGGAGACGGGTGACCCTGCCGGCCGGGCCTGGACGGAGGACGGGGAGCTCGACAAGCTCGGCCACTCGTTGCAGGGAAAGCTCGCCGCCCGGATCGACGAGCAGATTGACCTGCTTCTCGAGAGGATCGAAGCGCTTCTCGACGCCGGGTGGCGCGAGGTTCGCGTCGTCACCGACCACGGATGGCTCTGGCTTCCCGGCGGACTGCCGAAGGTCGATCTCCCGAAGTACCTGACCCGGAGCCGCTGGGCGCGCTGTGCGGCCATCCAGGGCGGTTCGACGGTCAACGTGCCGACCGTGCCATGGCACTGGAACCCCGGTGAACGGGTCGCCATCGGCCCCGGGATCGCCTGCTTCGCGGCCGGCAGCGAGTACGCCCACGGCGGCCTCAGCCTCCAGGAATGCCTGATTCCCGTCCTGCACGTCACCTCCGCCGCGGGCCCCGATTTCGCGACCGCGCGCGTGCGCATCGCCGCCGTGTCATGGGTTGGAATGCGGTGCCGGGTACGGATCGAGGCCCTCTCGCCAGGGCTGTCGGTCGATCTCAGAACGCGGATCAACGAGCCGAATTCAAGCGTTTCCGGGGTGCGGCCGGTCGATGCCGGCGGCGCGGTGAGCCTCCTGGTGGCCGACGACGACTTCGAAGGTACGCCGGCGGGCGTGGTCGTCCTGGATTCGGGCGGTCAAGTCATCGCCAAGCAGGCGACGATGATTGGAGGTGAAGGTTGATGTTCGAGCTCGACCAGCTCGATCGACGTGCGGCAGATGCCTTTGACGGCTATCTGGTCCGGAAGGATCTGGTCCGGAAGTACGCCCGCCAGTACCCGGTGCCGACCTACGTGGTCGAGTTTCTTCTCGGGCGCTACTGCGCTACGACCGACGAGCGGGAGATCGAGGAAGGGCTCGCAATCGTCGAGCGGCAGCTTGCCGACCGGACGGTACGAACCGGCGAAGAGGAGCTGTTCAAGGCGAGGGCCCGGGATCGGGGATCCATCAAGCTCATCGATATTGTCCGGGCGAGGCTGGATGCGAGAACGGACTCGCTGATCGCGGAGCTTCCCAGCCTCGCGATCAAGGACGTTCGCGTCGACGACGATCTCGTCAGGCGGCACGAGCGCATGCTGACCGACGGCTTCTACGCCGAGGTGACGTTGAGTTACGACGCGTCCATTGCGCTGGAGAAGAACGGGCGGCCGTTCGCGATCGACGGGCTGCGGGCCATTCAGCTTTCCCGCGCGGATTTGCTGGATGCCCTCTACCGGGGGCGGCGATCGCTCACGAGCGAAGAGTGGCGACAGCTCCTGCTGCGAAGCGTCGGACTGGAACCGGGTGCCCTCTCGGAGCGGGCGCAGCTCGTGGCGCTCGTCCGCATGGCGCCGTTCGTCGAGCGGAATTTCAACCTGGTCGAGCTTGGCCCCCGGGGGACCGGAAAAAGCCACCTCTACCAACAGATATCTCCCTACGCTCATCTCATCTCCGGCGGCAAGGCAACGGTGGCGAAGATGTTCGTCAACAACGCCTCGGGGCAGCGAGGGCTTGTCTGCCAGTACGACGTGGTGTGCTTTGACGAGATCTCGGGTGTCTCCTTCGACCAGAAGGACGGGGTGAACATCCTCAAGGGCTACATGGAATCCGGCGAGTTCTCCCGGGGCAAGGAGAGCATTCGGGCCGAGGGCGGCGTTGTGATGGTCGGCAACCTCGACGTCGAGGTAGAGCATCAGCAGCGGGTCGGTCATCTGATGAGCCCCCTGTCTGCGGACATGCGCGACGATACGGCGTTCATGGATCGCATCCACGCCTACGTCCCCGGCTGGGACTTCCCGAAACTGAGCCCGAATGAGCACTTCACCGATCACTTCGGGCTCGTCAGCGACTTCCTGTCGGAGTGCTGGAGCCGCCTGCGCACCGGCACTCGGGTCTCGGTGCTCCAGGGGCGGGTGAACTACGGCGGTGCGCTCAGCGGGCGAGACATCACGGCGGTCAACAAGACCGTGAGCGCACTTCTCAAGCTGTTGTATCCGGACCCCGGGATGGAGATACCGGATGACGAGCTGGAAGCGTTGGTGCGCCTCGCGCTCGAATCGCGCCGCCGGGTCAAGGAGCAGCAGAAGCGGGTGTTCAAGAGCGAGTTCCGGAATACGCACTTCAGCTATGCCATGGGCGAGGACGGAATCGAGAAGTTCGTCTCTACGCCGGAATTGCGGAGCGACGAGGCGATCGATCCGGACCCGCTGCCTCCGGGTCAGGTGTGGGGGATCGGACCAGGCGGCCCGGAGGTCGGGCCCAGCCTCTACCGGATCGAGGTCACGGCCGGCAAAGGGAACGGCGTCAGGATCCTGAACGCCCCGGTTCCACCCGCGTTCCGAGAGAGCGTCCGGTACGCGGAACAGAACCTGTACGCGAGGGCCAAGGAGCTGGTTGGAGACCGGGACCCTCGTGCCCACGAGTTCTCCGTGCAGCTCCGCGCCATGGACAACGACCGGACCGGGGGCGCTCTCGGATTGCCGTCGTTGCTGGCGCTGTGTGGCGGACTGCTGGAGAAGAGCGTCAAGGGCGGGTTGGTCGTGGTGGGAGCGTTGAACCTCGGAGGTTCGGTAGAGCCGCTGGCGAACGCGGTCGGCGTGGTCGAAGCCGCAGTGGAAAAAGGGGCTTCCGGCGTGCTGATGCCGGTGTCTGCGCGAAAGCAGCTGTTCGACCTCTCCGACGACATGGCGACACGGATCAACGTCCAGTTCTACTCCGATACACCGGACGCGTTGCTCAAGGCGTTGTTGGACTGACTGGCCTGTGCGCCCTGTCCCGGATCATTCTTCCGAGGGCTCGCGGCGCCACTCCTCCACCCACAGGGTGCTCGAGAACTGGTGGCCGGTGGGGCGAACGCCGGCGAGCCACCGGGGCCGAATGTGAGCGTTGGCGCGAAAATAGAGAGGGAGGGCAGGCAGGTCCTCCGCGTAGAGGGTCTGGAGCTCCGCCCAGAGCGCCCGGCGGCGCTCGCGGTCCAGCTCGACCTCGATGGCGTCGGTCAGCCGGTCCGCCTCCGGGTTCTCGTACCCCGCAACGTTGTTCCCGCTCCAGCCGTTCCCGGGGCGCGGGATCTCTTCGGAATGCAGGACGCCACGGGGGGACGATTCGGGCGATGACACCCACGCGAACATTGCGAATCCGGTGAACTTGCGCCGGGCCACGGTGTCGCCGAAGAAGACGCGCGGAGGCTCGTTTCGGATCCGGACGTCGACCCCGAGCTCCCGCCACTGGCTCTGGACCACCTGCTCCACCAGCTCGCGCGTGCGGTCGCCGGCGGTGGTCATGAGTTCCACGCGAAGCGGCTCGCCGCTCGCGTTCCGGCGGATACCGTCGTCGCCCGGGGTCCATCCCGCGGCGTCGAGCAGTGCCCCGGCCGCGGCGGGGTCGTAGGGATGCTTCGGGGTCTCCTCGTAGTGGATCCAGTCGAGGGGATTCACGTTCGTGTCGGCCACCGGTTGCCGTCCCCCGAACAGGCGCTCGCTGATGGCTTCACGATGGAGGCCGAGCAGGAGCGCGCGCCGCACCCGCGGGTCCCGGAGGATCGGGTTCTCGAAGTTCGGGGTCAGGTGCTCGTAGACGAGCCCCGGCTGGTACTCGACCACGAAGCGGCTGCCGTGGCGCGCCTCGAACGCGATGGCCTGGTCGATCGGCAGCCCGAGCTCGCCGGCGATGTAGTCGACGGTCTCGGAGAGCAGATTCGCCTCCAGGGCCACGGTGTTCTCGATAGTCCGGACGACGATGCGCTCGAAGTATGGCTCGCGGCCCCACCAGTGCGGGTTCCGCTCGTAGCGGATGTGGGACCCGCGTGAGACTTCCGTAATCCGGTACGGCCCGTGATAGAGGCCGGGGTGGTCGGGCTCGGTCTCGTAACGGGTTCGATGGCGGTAGGACGCGGGGTCTTCCTCGAAGATGTGCCGCTCGAGGTGCTCGGGCAGGAGATTGAACGCCCCGACAGTCGGGTAATCGTAGTCCAGCCGGTCGTAGTGGACCGTGTACCGGCGCTCGTCGTGGACGTCGATGGAGAGGACCCGGAGATAGTTGGAATGCGCCGCCACTCCGGAGAGCGGATGGCGCCCGACCTCCCAGGTGAATACGACGTCGCGGGTGGTGATGGGAGTGCCGTCGCCCCACGTGGCGCGTGGGTCGAGGGTGTACGTCACCGTCATGCCCTCGCTCCCGCCCGGAAGGGGCACGATGGCGGCCGTTCCCGCCTCGATCGACGGCACTTCGGTGCACAGCATGCAGGCGTGCTTCCAGTCGTGGTCGTGGACCATCGTCGGGCGGCGCGCGAGGCCGAGGGAGTAGCTCTTGGCCAGCATCGAGTCGATGTTGGGGTGCAGGGTGGAGGGGAACTGGGTGATGCCGATGACGAGTTCGCGCGGATCGCGCGCATCGACGGGAGGCGCGGACACAAGCCCCGCGCCGAGCGCGAGGATCGTGGCGAGGACGGCCGCGTGGCGCGCGGTTGCGGCGGAAAGACGCATGGACCGGACCCCCCTGAATTACGCGCCGCCAGTCTAGCCCGAAAAAATCACCGACTTCCTGCTGCGGTCGCCAATCTGCTCGCGGTAGCGGGCCGTACTCCCGCAAGCCGCTTCGACCGCGCGCACGCGCCAGTGTCGACTACGCCTTGGCAGCGCGCACGCGCTCTCCCGGTCCGTGCGGCCCACTCCTCGATGAGATCGTGGGGCATCTTGGCCCCCTCGCGACGAAAGTCGGTGATTTTTGCAGGCTGGCCGCGCCTCCGACCGAATGGCGTCGGGACCATCGAACGCTCGGGGTCGTTTCACCCCGCGGCTCCGGTCCCTCGCAGGTCGGATCACTGAAGCCGGCAGGTCGGATTGGCGGAGCGCAGTCCGACCCGCCGAAGGTCGGCAAGCCCCCCGCCGCCCACCGCCGGACGACCGCCGGGGTCGGACTGCGCTCCGTCGATCCGTATACGGTCTCCTCTCGTATCGCAAGGTGCCGCCCGGCGCCGCGTTCGCGAACGGGACGTCGGCGGGTACAATCGCGCGCTCCGGTCCGGACCGATCCGGACTGGGGGCGGCTTGGCCCATCCCCGGGATTGATCCAGGGGATTGATCCGGGTCGGCGCGCGCGAAGCGACGCTCCATCGGGAGTCGACGACATGGCTGGCGGCTCGACCCGGATTCTCATTTACAGCCACGATTCGTTCGGACTGGGGCACCTTCGACGGTGCCGGGCGATCGCAAGCTCGCTCGTCCGGGCGCGGAAGGATCTCTCGGTGCTCATCGTCTCGGGGTCGCCGCTCATCGGCAGCTTCGAGTTTCCGGCGCGGGTCGACTTCGTGCGGGTCCCCGGGGTCACCAAGCTCTCGAACGGCGAATACTCGTCGCTCACCCTCCACCTCGCCTTCGACGAGGTGCTCGCCCTGCGCGAGTCCATCATCCGGCATACCGCGGAAGCCTTTCGCCCCGACATGCTCATCGTCGACAAGGAGCCGCTCGGGCTTCGCGGGGAGATGAGCGCGACCCTCGACCTCCTCGGCAGCCTCGGCACCTACCTGGTCCTCGGGCTCCGCGACGTGCTGGACGAGCCGGCCCGCCTCGCGGACGAGTGGGCGCGCAAGAACGCGGTTCCGGCGCTCCGCGACTGCTACGACCGGGTCTGGGTGTACGGCCTCGGCGCGATCTGCAATCCCCTCGCCGGCATTTCGCTTCCGCCCGGAGTGGCGGAGAAAATGGTCTACACCGGCTATCTGCGGCGCGAGGCTCCGGCGGACGGTTTCCCGGAGACCGCCGCGGACGCCGCGGCCCTGTCGCGTGAGCCCTACGTGCTGGTGACGAGCGGCGGAGGTGGAGACGGCGAGGCGCTCTTCGATCACGTGCTCGCGGCGTACGAGCACGATCCCGAGCTCCCGCTCTCCGCCGTGCTCCTCCTCGGCCCGTTCATGCCCGCGGCGGTCCGGGACGTGCTTCGCACCCGGGCGGCCGCCATCGACCGGGTGAGTGGAGTGCTGACCTTCGACCCGCGGGTCGAGGCCCTGATGGAAGGGGCGGCCGGGATCGTCGCGATGGGGGGCTACAACACGTTCTGCGAGATCCTGTCCTTCGACAAGCCGGCCATCCTGGTGCCGCGCCTCGAGCCCCGCATGGAGCAGTTCATCCGCGCCTCGCGTGCTCAGGAGCTCGGCCTCGTGCGGATGTTCAATCCCGGGATCCCCGATCCGGCGCGACGGATGGCGGCGGCGCTGCGCGCCCTTCCCGTCCAGTCGCGGCCGTCCGAAGCGTACATGCCGGGCCTCCTCGACGGCCTCGATAACATCGACGCGCTTGTCGCGGAAGGCTTGGCGCACGGCCCGCTGCGGAAGCGGAGCGTCCGCGCGGTCCGGGCCGTATAGCATCCTTGCGCAGCCCAGGCCTTGGCATGCTCACTCGGTCGTCGTGCGGCGCCGGAGGCCCGGATGCGGTGATGAGTGCGAATTCACTTGGGCCGCGAACGGGATCTCCGGATCTATCCCGATCTATCCCGGTCCTGCGGCCCTGGTCCCCACGCCCTGGCACGGAGTCTTAGCGGCCCCCGGACATGTTGATGTTGCCCGGATTGATATTGCCCGAACCTGGCCACATGGCCGAGCGCAGCGTGCACCTACCCTGGAGCTGCGCGCCGGGGCAACCCCCGTTCCCAGCCCCCGAACCGCTTCGCGCCCCGTCCTGACCGGGCAACGCCTCATCGGTCCAGCGCACCGTGCCCGCACCGCCGCCGCCGATCGCGTTCGTCCTCAAGGGCTATCCGCGCCTCTCGGAGACGTTCATCACCCAGGAGATCCTCGCTCTCGAAGAACGGGGACTTCGACTGCACCTCTTTTCTCTCCGCCATCCGACCGAGGCGAGCGTGCATCCGATCCACTCTCGGGTCCGGGCCCCGGTGACCTACCTTCCCGAATACCTGCACCACGAGCCCCTCCGGGTCTTCCGGGCCTGGTGGCGGGTGCGCCGGTGGCCCACGTACCCCCGCGCGTTCCGTCTCTGGCTCCGCGACCTCGCGCGCGACCCGACGCGCAACCGGGTGCGGCGCTTCGGCCAGGCGGTGGTGATGGCTCGTGAGCTGCCCCGCGAGGTTGCCCACGTCCATGCCCATTTCCTCCATACGCCGGCCTCTGTCGCGCGCTATGCCGCGCACCTCACGGGGCGGAAGTGGACCGGGTCGGCCCACGCCAAGGACATCTGGACGACGCCGCGTTGGGAGAAGCGCGAGAAGCTCCAGGATGCGGAATGGGCGGTGACCTGCACCGCCGTCAACCGCGAGGAGCTCGCCGCGCTCGCACCCGGCCGGGTCGAGCTGGTGCGCCACGGGCTCGACCTTGCGGAGTTCCCGCCCCCGCCTCCCCGCGTGGATGGCGAGGCGCCGGTGCGGACCGTGCTCTCCGTCGGCCGGGCGGTGGAGAAGAAGGGATACCCGGACCTCCTCGCCGCCCTCGCCCGGCTGCCGGCGGAGCCCGCGTGGCGCTTCGTCCACGTCGGCGGCGGGCCCCTCATCGACGCCCTGCGCAAGTGCGCCGAGGAGGCCGGCATCGCGGACCGCACGGAGTGGGTGGGGGCGCTCGCCCGGCCCGATCTGCTTTCCCGGCTTCGCGCCGCGGACGTCTTCGTGCTCGCGAGCCGCGTCGCGCGGGACGGCGACCGGGACGGGCTCCCCAACGTCCTCCTCGAAGCCCAGAGTCAGGGGCTGCCCTGCGTCGCGACCCGGGTCTCCGCGATCCCCGAGCTCATCGAGGACGGGGTGACGGGCATCCTCGCTCCGCCGGGGGACCCGGACGCCCTCGCGGACGCCCTCGGGCGGCTTCTCCGGGACCCGGGCCTGCGTCGGCGGCTCGGAGCGGCCGGGGAGCGCCGCGTGCGGACCGGGTTCTCCTCCGTCGCCGGCGCCGATCGACTGGCCGCGAAGTTCCGCGGGCTGCTCGACGGGGGGGCGTCCGGCGCAGGCATCGCTTTGCACGGGTCGGGCGCCGCCGGCGGGTCGGCCGATCAGGCGACGGACGCGAGTTCGGTCGCAGCGGACCGGGCGGCGTGAGGATCGCGTTCTACGCCCCGCTCAAGGCTCCCGATCATCCGGTGCCGTCGGGCGACCGCACCCTCGCGCGGCTCCTCCTTGCCGCGCTCGAGCGGGCCGGTGCGGCGAGGGGATGGGAGGTCGACGTCGCGTCCCGCTTCCGGAGCTTCGACGGAGCGGGCGACGCCGCGCGGCAGGCGCGGCTCCGCGATACCGGCGCCCGGATCGCGCGCCGGCTGGTCCGCCGCTACCGGGAAGGTCTCCCCGACCGGCGGCCCGGTCTCTGGTTTACCTATCACCTCTATCACAAGGCCCCGGACTGGCTCGGGCCGGAGATCAGCGCGCGCCTCGGCATCCCGTACGTGGTGGCGGAGGCGTCCCATGCGGCGAAGCAGCGCGAGGGTCTCTGGAGCATCGGGCACGAAGCGGCGGCGAAGGCCATCCGGCGCGCGGACGCGATACTCGCGCTCAATCGCGGCGACGTGGCCGGGGTGCGGCAGGCCGCGGCCGATCCGGCCCGGATCACCGTGCTTCCGCCCTTTCTCGGTCCCCGTGGCGCAGCCCCGGACGGAGGTCCGATCGGCCGGGAGTCGGTGGGCCGCGGACAAGCCCCGGACTCGCTCCCGCTGGCCGCCACGCCCGGGTGCGAAGGGGCGCATGCGGTTCCGGATCGCTCCGGCGCGCGCGCGGAGGTTGCCCGCCGCTTCGGGGTTCCCCTCGACGATCCGTGGCTGCTCTGCGTCGCGATGATGCGGGGCGGGCGCAAGCTCGCCTCTTTCGAGGTGCTCGCGGAGGCGCTCGCCCGCCCCGGTCCGGCTGCGGCGCGCTGGCATCTTCTGGTGGCGGGGGACGGCCCGGCGCGGCGCGAGGTGGAAACGGCCCTCGGCCGTCGGTTGCCGCCCGGGCGGGTCACCTTCACCGGCCGGGTCGAGGGCGGCGCGCTCGCTGCCCTCTGCGCGAGTTCGGACCTCTTCGTCTGGCCGGCGGTGGGAGAGCCGTTGGGCATGGCGATGCTCGAAGCCCAGGGGCACGGGCTGCCGGTGGTCTCCGCCCGCACTCGCGGGGTGCCGGACCTCGTGCGCGATGGAGAGACCGGGCGGCTGGTCCCCGAGGGCGACGCCGCCGCGTTCGCGGAGGCCGTGGAGAGCCTGCTCCGGGCGCCCGAGCGGCGGCGGCGGATGGGCCTTGCCGCGCGCGCCCGGGTCGCCCGCGAACACCGCTTCGAAGCGGCGTCGGAGCGGATCGGAGCACTCGTCGAGACGCTCGTCCGCCGGCGCCCGGCGGTGGCCGGAGCGGCTCCCGACCCTCCACCGGCACCGGCACCGGATTCGGAGTCGGAGCCCGGGTCGGACTTCCGGTCGGAGCAGGCGCCGGATTCGGCCTTGGCGGAAGTGGCGGCACGAGAGGCGGTTCCGGCGCGGGCGGCGTCCCCGGCGCGGGCCGAGGGAGGGTGATCGAGCTCCTGTTCCTCCGGCATGGCCGCACCGAGTGGAACCAGGCCGGGCGCATCCAGGGGCGGCGAGACGTTCCCCTCGCTTCCGGGGCGCGGGAATCCCTCTCACGGCAGCGGCTTCCGGGCGGGTTCGGCAAGCGCTGCCGCTGGGTATCGAGCCCGCTTCTGCGCGCCCGGCAGACCGCCCTCGCCCTCGGGGCGGCCGATCTCGGGATCGAGCCGCGTCTCGTCGAGATGGACTGGGGAGAGTGGGAAGGACGGAGCCTGCCGGCGCTCCGGGAGGAGCTGGGAGAGGCGATGCGGGAGAACGAGGCGCGCGGACTCGACTTCGAGACCCCGGCCGGGGATAGCCCGCGGCGGGTGCAGGAGCGCCTCCGGCCGTGGCTCGGCGAGATGGCCGCCGCCGGTCGTCCGGTGGCGGCGGTGTCCCACAAGGGGGTCGGGCGGGCCCTGCTCGCGCTCGCCATCGGCTGGGACATGAGGGCGAAGGCGCCGGTTCGGCTCCGGTGGGAGCACGCCCACCGTTTCGAGGTCTCCCGGTTCGGGGAGCCGCGTCTCGTCGAGCCGAACCTCGAGCTGGCCCCGCGTCATGCCCGTTGCGCCCCGCCCCGGTGATGCCGTCGCCGCCCCTTCTTTCTTCGGGACTGGTCATCCTGCTTTGCAACCTCTGGCCGTTGCGGCGTCGCCTGGCTCGCCCTGCAAGAGCGCTGTCCGTGCCCGGATTCGGGCCGCGGATCGTCTGTAAAGATGATCCGGGGGGTTCTGGTCGGTGCCCTTTCTTCGGCCCACCCGCGCCATCGCGTCCGGAGGCGATCCGTGCCCCGGCTGGATGAATCGATCGCTACCCGGCCGCGCGGTGCTCGTGCCCGACGGCCGGGCGGAACGTGGCGGGTGGAACGCACGTGAAGGCCGACGGCGCCGCCTTCCGTTCGCCCGACGGGGCCGTCGATCGGCTCCCGGACGTCCGATCCTGCCGGCCGACCCCGCCGGCGTGAGGAACGCATGGGAGGCGCTCGAACAGGAGGTCGAGCGGTGGCGGCGAGCCGGACGGGAGGTCACCCTCTGGTGGCGGGACGACGATGCGGCCGTGCCGTCGCCTCCGCTCTCGCGCCTCCTCTCCCTCCGGCCGGGCTGCCCGCTCGGCCTCGCGGTCATCCCGGCCGCGGTCGACGCATCTCTCGCGGCCGAGGTGACCGGAGCGGCGGACGTGCTCGTGCACGGATTCGCCCACGCGAACCACGCGGGCCGCGGTGCGCGGAAGTCGGAGTATCCGGCCGGACGGGTCGCGCGGGACGAGCTGCGGGAAGGGCGCGAACGGCTCGAAGCCCTCTTCGGCTATCGCGCGCTCCCGGTTTTCGTGCCGCCCTGGAACCGGATGGATGCGGATGCCGCCGGCACCTTGCCCGCCGCCGGCTACGAGGCGCTGTCGGGGTACCGGGGGCGGCCGGAGGGCCCGCTTCCGCGCCTCGACACCCACGTCGATCTCATCGACTGGCGGGGCGGGCGACGGTTCGCGGGTGTCGAAGGCGTGCTCGGCGCACTCGTCGAGGCTCTGGCCGCGCGCCGCCGCGCCGGCGACCCTGGCGGTCCCGGCGATCCTGGCGACCCGGGGGCGCCGACCGGGGTGCTTTCCCATCACCTCGTGCACGATGCCTCGGCGTGGCGATTTCTCGAAGACCTTCTCGCATGGGTCGAGGAGGCGCCGGGAATGCGGTGGGTCCGCCCCCGCGATGCGCTGCCCGATCCGGCATCCTGACAGGCGCCCGCGAGCCGGTCCTCCCGATCCGGGCCCCGCCCGGTGCAATGGGACCGATATCCGTCCTCCGGCCGCCATCGCGCCGATCCGCGGGTGTCGGATTATTGCGCCAGGCAAAGCCTGGAGAAGAGGGAAGGAGATGCAAGGGGACGGACACGACGGAAACCTTCGGTGCGACCCGGCAGGTGAGCGTCCTGCCCGGCCAGGACCGGCCCCCGGCCGGAATTGAGTCACACCGGGTTTTCCGGAGACTGTTCAGTGTGAGTCATGCGGCCGGGGGCGTGAGCTCGCCTTCGGAAAAGTTCCGGACGGAGCCTGCATCTCTTGCGCAAGCATACCGGCTCTCCCTTCAAGTCCGCGCCGTGCCGGCAACCCGGTCCCGATGAACACGCCAGGTGGCCATGGCCGCCTCGACCGCGGCCAGGACGAACAACAGGAACAGAAGCGACGGAATCCCGACTTCCACGATCATCCAGCCGGCGATCAGAGGGAACCCGAAGATGCCTATGAAATAGGTGAGCGCGAAGAGCTGCAGCGTTTGTGGCACGAGATGGTCGTCGGCGTCGTGTGCGGCCATTGCGGCAAGGATCGGATAGGAGGCGCCATAGCCGATGCCGAACAGGACGGCGACCGTGATATAGGCCGGCACGTTGCCCGCTGTGAACATGAACAGAAGTACGCTTCCGGCCATGACGTACAGCAGTGCCGATATCGTCAGATAGGGCCGGCGACCGCCTTTGAACTTGGCGAGTGCGACCCGGCAGACGACCACCGTGACCGTGTAGGCCAGGAAGAAGTTCGCGTAGTCCAGATCTCGCGCGTCGGCAAACACGGTCTGGAAGTTGTTCATTCCGGCAAAGACGCTCGCACCGATGCAGACCATGATCACCGGGACGAGGGCACGGGTGCGCAGTACCGCACGAACACCGGCCGGATCGAGGCGGGAACTCGCTTCGGGTCCCGGGTTGATTGCGTGCGCGCGCACCGGGCCGATGAGAACGAAGAACACAAGCGCGCTCAGCGCGCAGAGCCCTGTGGTGATCAGAAAGGCATCCGCAACCGTGCCGCCCGCCTTCTCGATCTCGGAGGCCATGACCGGCGAAAGACCGAAGCCCGCCATCAGCACGACCGAATTCAAGGCAAAGTAGCGAACCCTCTCCTCGGCCGTGACCAGTCGGGTCAGGACTACCGGCGCCAGGGCGTAAGTCAGCCCCCAGCCTGCCCCCAGGAGGAGACTCGCGAACACGGGGATCGCGCCTGCGGACTCGGCCATGCCGTAGAGAGCAAGAGCTCCCGCGATCGCGAGGCAGGCCAGGCCGAGCGTCTTCACCCGGCCGAACCAGTCCGAGAGATGCCCGGCGTAGTAGACCGCAATCAGCGTCGACAGTGCGGCAATCATGAGCATCGCACCGACCGCCTTCTCGTTGGCCCCGAATGCCTCGAACAGACGCGGCAGCATGAACGTCAGCCCGTAGGCGCCGGCTTGCAGAAAAACCGCGAGCAGGAAAAGTGTGAATGTGAGGAAACGCGGCATCTCTGGCACCTCGATTCAGGTGAAGGTCCACGGGCCCGCATCCCCATATGCCATCGGCTCCGGCAATTGCCCTGGCGTCCAATGCCTTTAATTCCGGTGGACGGCTTTGCCGGGGCTATCCGGCGGGACTGAAGGCGGGATATGCATGCCTGCCTGCGGGCAGGCTCTCCATGCGGTTTCCGGGACGGTGCGCATCATAACACGGGCCGCGTCCTGGTTCGCAGCGGGAGACCGGCTCGCTATCGCCGCGATGACCCGCGTGCCCGGCGTCTCCCCGAGCGGGTTTTACGGGCGGCGGGGGGTGGCGGGGTGGCGAGACCCCGAGCCGTCGCGGCGCCGGCAATGCGACGATGTCCTGCCCCGAACAATCACCGACTTCCTGCTGCGACTGCCAATCCGCTCGCGGTAGCGGGGCGTACTCCCGCAAGCCGCTTCGACGTAGTGTCGACTACGCCTTCAGCGTCTCTCGGTCCGTGCGGCCCACTAACACGGCATCTTGGCCCCCTCGCGACGAAAGTCGATGATTTTTTCGGGCTGAAGGCGTGCATCGGCAACCTTCATCAGCGCCGCCGTGGTGCCTTTGGGGCGCGGGGCAGTCACGCCGAGCTCGCCGAGGACGGTGTCCCTGTCGGCCGCGAGCGAGCGTCGTTCTCGTCCGACTCGATGCGGTGGCGCGCGGGCTGCCGCGACCGGATCCGGGCTCGGACGCTCGACGGCGGCTGGCGAAGCTCGACATACCCTCGAGTGGCTCCCGCCGACGCTGCCCCCTGGAGCATTCGTCAGAGCGTCCGTGTTCCGCGGTCCGAGGTCCGAAACCTGCGCTGGCGCGGCCAGCGAAACTACCGTATCGTTGCTCATGTGCGGTGTGCTCCTCTTGCCGAAACCGGGACGTTCGCAGCTCGATTTCAGCCTCGATTTCAACAAGGACATGCCGCACGACTCGGCCCGTCCGTACGCCACTTCAGCTCGTGAACGCCACGCGGTCGACGTACCGCTATCCGGTGGCGAGCCTCGTGCCGGACGGGCTCCGTGCGCTCGCGGGCCTCGCCTTCACCGGCGTTCCGCTCGCGACGCTCCCCGTCGCGTCCTGGTTTGGTATGGTGCTTGCGGCCGGGGCGGTGCTGTTCGGGGTCTTCGGCGTGTTGACCGCGCTTCGGGCGCGCACCGAGGTGCGGGTGGACGACGATGGCATCGAGACGAGTCCCGGCCGCCGGTGCCGGGTCCGCTGGAGCGGTCTTCGGACCGTGAAGCTCCGCTACTTCGCGGTTCGCCGCGAGCGGGAGCGAACGCGGGGTGCGGGCGGGCGGCGGGGATGGATGCAGCTTGTGCTGAAAGGGGACGATCGGGTGATGCGGATCGATTCACGCCTGGACGGTTTCGACGACGTCCTGCGCCGGGCCGCCTCGGCGTCGGTTGCGGCGGGCCTGCACCTCGACCCGGTCACCCGGGCGAACTTCGACGCGGCGGGGGTGCTCGTCGCCGGGAATCCGGCCGAGGAGCTCCCGGGCCCCGGCGTCCGGAACGGCCAAGACCGCGATGTCTGATCCCGCAACGACCGGGCCCGCGACATCCGGGTCCGGAACCCCCGAATCGCCCTCGCTCCTCTCCATCCGTGATCTCCACGTGGAGTTCCGGCTCCGCGAGCAAGGGACCGTGCAGGCGGTCAAGGGGGTGTCGTTCGACGTGCCGCCCGGCGGGACGGTGGCCCTCGTCGGCGAGTCGGGGTCCGGGAAGTCGGTCATCGCCCAGGCGGTGCTCGGGATCCTGCCGGGAAGCGCCTGCATCACCAGCGGACGGATCCTGTTCGCCGATCCGGTGCGTCCGCCCGGCGAGCCGCCCCTGGACCTCGCGCGCGTGAACCCGGATTCGGCCGCGTACCGCGCGCTCCGGGGCGGGAGGATATCGATCATCTTCCAGGAGCCGATGACCTCGCTCTCGCCGCTGCACACGGTGGGCGACCAGATCGTGGAGGCGCTCCGCCTGCACCGCCGCGACTGCCCCCGGGCCGAGGCGCGCGAGATGGTGCGCGAGATGCTGGCCCTCGTCCGTTTCCCCGATCCGGCGGCGGCCCTCGACACTTATCCGTTCCAGCTCTCCGGGGGGCTTCGCCAGCGGGCGATGATTGCGATGGCGCTCGTGTGCCGGCCCGCCCTGCTCGTCGCGGACGAACCGACCACCGCGCTCGACGTCATCGTGCAGGCGCGGACCCTGAAGCTCATGCGCGACCTCCAGTCGGAGCTTCACATGGCGCTTCTCCTCATCACCCACGACCTCGGGGTGGTCGCGAGCCTCGCGGACGAGGTGGCGGTGGTCTATCACGGGCGGCTGATGGAGCGCGGGGCGCTCGAGGAGCTGTTCCGCGATCCGCGCCACCCCTATCTCAAGGCGCTCATGCGGGCCGTGCCGCGCATGGGGATGGACCGGAGCGAGCGGCTGACCCCGGTGCGGAACATCGACGTCCGCGGAGAGGGGAGCCCGCTCGCGAATCGCCGCGAGGGCCCGGGAACCCGGCCGTCCGCCGGCGACGCCGGCCGCCTCCCGCTCCTCCAGCTCGAGCACGTCAGCAAGCAGTACACGCCCCGCGGCCGGTTCCGGCTCCCTCGCCACCTCGCGCGCCTGGTCCGGGGTTCGATCCGGGGTTCGATCCGGGGTTCGACTCGGGGGGCCGGCGGGCCGGCCGTCGAGCGCACCGCGAAGGCGGCCGCCGGAACGGGTTCGCCGGAGCCGGAGGGAGGGGCGGGGAACGCCGTACCCGCCGGCGGCACCCGGCCCGCGACGCCGGGCGAGCGGCGGCGCGCGGTGGACCGGGTGAGCTTCAGCATCGCCCGCGGGGAGTGCCTTGGCCTCGTCGGCGAGAGCGGGTGCGGCAAGACCACGGTAAGCAAGATGATCATGCGCGCGGTGGACCCCGACGACGGCGCGATCGTATTCGACGACCACGGCGCCCCGGTGCGTCTCGATCGACTCCGCGACCGGGAGCTCATCCGGTTCCGGCCGCGCATCCAGCTCGTCTTCCAGGATCCGTTCAGCTCCCTCGACCCGCGCATGACGGTGTTCGACATCGTGAGCGAGCCGCTCGTCATCCACGGGATCGGCGACTACGCGGCGCGGGTCGCGAAGGTGAAGGGGCTCATGTCCCTGACCGGGCTCGATCCCCGCTGGCTCGGCCGCTATCCGCACAGCTTCTCCGGCGGGCAGCGCCAGCGCATCGGCATCGCGCGTGCGCTCGCCCTCGAGCCCGAGCTGCTCATCTGCGACGAGCCGGTGTCGGCGCTCGACGTCTCGGTGCAGGCCCAGGTCCTGAACCTGCTGAAGGACCTCCAGCGCGAGCTGGGGCTCACCTACCTCTTCATCTCGCACAACCTCGCGGTGGTGGACTACATGGCGGACCGCATCGCGGTCATGTGCTCGGGACGGCTGGTGGAGGTCGCCCCCCGCGAGGTCCTGTTCGAACACCCGGTCCACCCGTATACGCGCGCGTTGCTGGCCGCCGTGCCGCGGGCCGAGATCGAGCACCGGCTCGACCTCGACGCCCTGATGAGCGGGGAGGCGTCCGATCCCGCCCGCTGGCCCGCTCCGTTCGCGGACGGGGCGACGGACCCGCCCGACCTGGTGGAAGTGGGGGCCGGGCATCAGGTCCGGGCGTGGCCCGGCCCGGCCCTGGAAGGGCTCGCATGACGCTGGCCCGAAAAAGTCATCGACTTCCTGCTGCGGTCGCCAATGCGCTCTCGGTAGCGGGCCGTACTCCCTCAAGCCGCTTCGACGTAGTGTCAACTACGCCTTCAGCGTCTTTCGGTCCGTGCGGCCCACTACCACGGCACCTTGGCGCCCTCGCGACGAAAGTCGATGACTTTTTCGGGCCGGCCCGAAAAAATCACCGACTTCCTGCTGCGTCCGCCCATGCGCTCGCGGTAGCGGGCCGTACTCCCGCAAGCCGCTTCGACCGCGCGCCCGCGCGAGTGCCGGCTCCGCCTTCAGCCGCGCGCCCGCGCTCTTTCGGTCCGTGCGGCCCGTTCCTCCATGAGATCGTGGGGCACCTTGGCGCCCTCGCGACGAAAGTCGGTGATTTTTTCGGGCTCGAAGCCGTGGGTCCGGTGCCGGCTCGGGCACGGCTCCGGGCGGTCGCCGGAACGGTTGCGGCGGCGGTGTTCCTCTTCACCCTGGCGTCGTCGCCCGTCGAGGCGGCTCCCTTCGGGGGGAGAGCATCCGCGGCCACCGGTTCGCCGGGCGGCCCCGCGGTCACCGCCCCCGTCGAGCCGCCGGTGTTCCTGCCGCGCGTCGAGTCCGGGGAGCTTCCCCCGGTCGCGGAACGGCTTCCGCGCCGCCCGCTCGTCACCCGTCTCGAGTCGATGGGGCGCGAGCCGGGCCGCTACGGAGGGCGCCTCCGGATGCTCGTGAGCCGGGCCAAGGACGTGCGCCTGATGGTGGTGTACGGCTACGCCCGGCTCGTCGCCTACGACGAGGATCTCGATCTCGTGCCGGATCTCCTCGAGCGGGTGGAGGTCGAGGACGAGCGGACGTTCACCCTTCACCTCCGGCCGGGCCATCGCTGGTCGGACGGCCACCCCTTCACCGCCGAGGACTTCCGGTATTACTGGGAGGACATCGCCAATCACGAGGAGCTCTCCCCCTCCGGCCCGCCGCGCGAGCTGCTCGCGGGGGAACGCCTGCCCCGGTTCGAGGTGCTGGACGAGACGACCGTACGCTACTCGTGGGATTCGCCGAACCCGTTCTTCCTGCCCGCGCTCGCCGGGGCGCGCCCCACCTACATCTACGCCCCGTCGCACTGGCTCCGCCGGTTCCACGCCCGTTACTCCGACCGGGCGGACCTCGACCGAAAGGCGCGGGAGCGCGGCCGCCGGAGCTGGGCCTCGATCCACAACCGCAAGGACTCGCCGTACCGGAACCTCGACCCCGAGGCGCCGACCCTCCAGCCGTGGCGCAACGTCACCTCGAGCCCCGCCCAGCGCTACGTGTTCCGCCGCAACCCCTTCTTCCACCGCGTCGACGGCTCCGGCCGCCAGCTCCCCTACATCGACGAAGTGGTGATGACGGTGACCGACACGAAGCTCATTCCCGCGAAAACGGGGGCCGGCGAGTCGGATCTCCAGGTGCGCGGCCTCGGTTTCGACGACTTCACCTTCCTCAAGCGCAGCGAGCAGCGCATCGGGCGGCGGGTGCGGCTGTGGAAGACGGCCAAGGGGGCGCACGTGGCCCTGTATCCGAATCTGAACGCGAAGGACCCCGGCTGGCGTGCGGTGCTCCGCGACGCGCGGTTCCGGCGCGCGCTGTCGCTCGCCATCGACCGGCGCGAGATCAACCTCATCCTCTACCGGGGCTTCGCCGTCCAGGGGAACAACACGGTCGACGAGAGCTCGCCGCTCTTCCGGCCCGAGCTGCGGGAGAGATGGGCGGGGTTCGATCTCGCGCGCGCCAACACTCTTCTGGACGAGGCGGGTCTCGCGGGGCGCGATCCGGAGACCGGGCTCCGGCGGCTCCCGGACGGCCGGCCCCTCGTCATCGTGGTGGAGACGGCGGGCGAGACCTCCGAGCAGGCCGACATCCTGGAACTCGTGCACGACTCGTGGCTCAAGGCGGGGATCAAGCTCTACACCAAGCCGCTCCAGCGCGAGACCTTCCGCAACCGGATCTTTGCCGGCGAGACCCTGATGTCGGTCTGGGGGGGACTCGAGAACGGGACTCCGGGGCCGAACACGAGTCCGGCCGAGCTCGCCCCGACCTCCCAGCAGCAGCTCCAGTGGCCGAAGTGGGGGCAGTACTACCAGAACCGGGGCCGCACCGGCGAGCCGTGCGACGAACCGATCGCGGCCGAGCTGCTGAGTCTGTATGGGGGCTGGATCGAGGCGCCCGGGCGCAGGGCCGCGATCTGGCGCCGCATGCTCGATATTCACGCCGATCAGGTCTACACGATCGGCATCGCGGCCGCGATCCCGCAGCCGGTGGTGGTGAACGCGCGGCTTCGCAACGTGCCCGAGCGCGGGGTCTATAACTGGGAGCCGGGCGCTCACCTCGGGATCCACCGCATGGACACGTTCTGGTTCGCCCCCGAGGGGCCGGCCCCGAAGCCCGCCGCGGGGGCCGCAAGCGAATGATTCACCGGCAATCGTCCGCAGACGGCGAACCACGAACCATGCTCCGGGCGCCATGCTCCGGGCGCCATGCTCCGCGAACCGTAATCCTCCCCCCGTGATCCGTTACCTCGCCCACCGCCTCCTGGTGATGATCCCCACCCTGGTGGTGATCAGCGCCCTCGTGTTCGTGATCATCCAGCTCCCCGAGGGGGACTTCCTCACCAGCCAGATCGCGGAGCTCGAGGCGCAGGGCGAGACGGTCAGCCGGCAGAAGATCGAGTTTCTCCGGATCGAGTACGGGCTCGACCGCCCGCCGGTGGAGCAGTACGTGCGGTGGGTAGCGGGAATGCTCCAGGGCGACTTCGGCTACTCGTTCGAGCACCGCCTGCCGGTCAACGAGGTGGTGGGAGACCGGCTGTTCCTCACCTTCGTGGTGTCGTTCGCGACGATCGTCTTCACCTGGCTGGTGTCGTTCCCGATCGGGGTCTACTCCGCCACCCATCAGTACAGCGCCGGGGATCACGCCCTGACCTTCCTCGGCTTCATCGGGCTTGCGACCCCGAACTTCCTCCTTGCCCTCGTGCTCCTGTACCTTGCGAACGTGCATTTCGGGACGTCGATCGGGGGGCTGATGGACCCCGAGTACCTCGGCCAGCCCATGAGCTGGGGCAAGTTCGTATCGGTACTCGAGCACCTGTGGATCCCGGTGGTCGTGATCGGCACGTCGGGGACCGCGGGGATGATCCGACGGCTGCGGGCGAACCTCCTCGACGAGCTTCGCAAGCAGTACGTGGTGACGGCCCGCGCGAAAGGCATGCCCC
Organism: Gammaproteobacteria bacterium; assembly: GCA_965214795.1. GTDB lineage: Bacteria > Pseudomonadota > Gammaproteobacteria > HK1 > HK1 > JAJDXW01. The sequence goes on from OZ243976.1 coordinate 2,465,020, forward strand.
GGGTGCGGCTGCTCCTCAAGTACCCCCTGCGGATGGCCCTCAACCCGTTCGTCGCGGACATCGGCAACCTCCTGCCGCAGGTGGTGTCCGGGGCGGCGGTGGTGTCGGTGGTGCTGTCGCTCCCGACCACCGGGCCGATGCTGATCGACGCGCTCCGGAGCCAGGACATGTACCTCGCGGGGTCGTTCCTCATGTTCCTCGCGACCCTCACCGTCGCCGGCATGTTCCTCTCCGACGTGGCCCTCGCCGCCCTCGACCCCCGCATCCGCTTCGAAGGGGGGCGGCGATGAGCGCGGCCGGAACGACGCGGCCGCTTCCGCCGCGCGCGGCGGGCCGGGTTCGGGTTGCCGGGTCCTCGGGTCCGGGTTCGCGGAGCCGGGGACGATGAGCGCCGCGCCGCCGCCCGGCACCGCCGGCCGGCCCGGAGCGGCGGTGCACTACGTCTCGACCGAGCCGTTCGACCCCCATGCCATCGAGACCCTGACCGACGAGCAGGAGCGCTACTTCCTCGCGTCGCAGTGGCGGATGATGTGGTGGCGCCTGAAGCGCCACCGGCTCGCGGTGGTCTCGGGCGCGATCCTCGTCCTGCTGTACCTCGTGGTGGTGTTCGCGGAGGTGATCGCCCCCTACGGGGTGCACTCGCGCAACGTCGAGTACGTCTATGCTCCGCCGCAAACGGTGCATTGGTTCCGGGATGGCGAGTTCGTCGGCCCCTTCGTCTACGACTACGACGTGAAGCTGGACCTCGAGAACCTCGCCCGGGTGTACACCGAGAACGAGGCGCGGCCCCTTCCGATGGGCTTCTTCTGCCGGGGCGAGCCCTATCGGTTCTGGGGCGTCGTCCCCGCGCGTTTCCACCTCGTGTGCCCGGCCGAAGGCGGGGTCCTGTTCCTTCTCGGAACCGATCGGCTCGGGCGCGACGTGCTCTCGCGGGCCATCCACGGCGCGCGCATCTCCCTCACCATCGGCCTCATCGGAATCGCGATCAGCTTCGTCATCGGGCTCACCCTGGGCGGGCTCGCCGGCTACTACGGCGGCTGGATCGACGGCCTCGTGCAACGGCTCATCGAGATCATCCGCTCGTTCCCGGAGCTGCCGCTGTGGATGGCGCTGTCCGCGGCCCTGCCGGTGACCTGGAGCCCGATCGGGGTCTTCCTCGGGATCACCGTCATCCTCGGCTTCCTCGACTGGACCGGGCTCGCGCGGGCGGTGCGCTCGAAGCTGCTCGCCCTGCGCGAGGAAGATTTCTGCACCGCGGCGGTGCTCCTCGGCGCCCGCCCGCGGCGGGTCATCGCCCGGCACCTGCTGCCGAACTTCATGAGCCACCTCATCGCGTCCGCGACCCTGTCGATCCCTTCGATGATCCTCGGGGAGACCGCGCTCTCGTTCCTCGGACTGGGCCTCCGCCCGCCCATCACGAGCTGGGGGGTGCTGCTGAACGAGGCGCAGGACATCAACGCGGTGGCCCTCTACCCGTGGCTCATGTTCCCGGTGGTGCCGGTCATCGTCGTCGTCCTCGCCTTCAACTTCTTCGGCGACGGCCTGCGCGACGCCGCCGACCCCTACCGCACCGACTGATCATTTCCGACCTGTGTGTTTCCTGGTACGGTCGGGTAGTATTCGGGACGTCAACTCCGCATTATCTTTACTCCATCTTTACCCTACCCTTCAGCCTTCATATTCAGAATCATAGAGTTACGATGTTCGGACCGGGCGAACGGCCCTACATTCGCGGGCCGTGCCGAGCCGATATCGGCTCAATCCGTTCGTCTCGTCCATGACCTCTCTCGCCTCCTCTGCTTATGAAGACGAGCTTGAGAAAGTCAACTTATCTTGTCGCTGAGTTCCGTGTAAAATTCATAAATTACAAATGATTACGAACGTTTGAATTGACGAAGTCGGGCGGTTTGGCCGCGCTGGGGGTCCGCTTGCCGTTTTCTGTCGGTTCGTTTCGTGGTCCGGCCGGGTGGGCTCGTTCGCGGGCGGTCCATTCGGACATGGCCGGGATCGGGGGGCAGAGCCGGATTCATTACGGGTCGAGGGGGTCGCGCTGGCGGCAGATTTCCTGGAGGTGTCGCCACGCGGCTTCGTCGAGGGCGGGCGGGCGGGCGGTTGCGCCGCGTTCGAAGTTGCGCCGCCGGCTCTCGTTCGGCGGGTGGGTGGAGAGGAGGCGGAGGACCGCGGGCTCGGCACCCGCCTTGCGCTGCATGCGCTCGAAGAAGGCGGCCAGCCCCCGGCTGCTCAGCCCGGCTCGCTCGAGGAGCGTGAGCGCCCGTTCATCGGCCTCCGCCTCCGCCTCCCGCCGGAAGCTGAGGCCGACCAGGGTCTCGCTCGCTCCTCCGACGAGGCCGGTGCCGAGGTCGCCGAGCAGGGCGCCGAACAGGAAGGCGAGGCCGAGCGCCTCGACCATGGCGGCGGTCGAATGCCGGTGCAGCACGTGTCCCATCTCGTGGGCGAGGACCCCCGCGACCTCGTCCGGAGACTCGGCGAAGCGGAGGAGCCCTCGGGCGATCACGATCTGTCCTCCCGGAAGGGCGAAGGCGTTGACCATCTCCAGGTTGGCGACCCGGACCACGAAGCGGTAGGGGGAGGCGGGGGGCACCAGCCGGTGGGTCAGCTCCGCGAGCGAGTCGACTCCCCGGGGAGCGGTGCAGAATGCGACCTCGCCGGTGTCGTCGAACCGGGCGAGCGCCCGCAGCACCGGCTCGACCAGACGCTCCCCGAACTCCGCCTCCCGCTGGTGGGGCACGAGCCGCGCCACCTCGTCGGCGAAGCGGGGCAGGCCGAACCACAGGGTGGCGAGGAGGACGGCAATCGAGAACGCGAGGAGGCCGGCCCAGCGAAGCCCGAGCCGGGCCCAGCCCGGCTCCCGAGCGGAGATCCGGGGCGCGCGCGCGGAGAGGGCGGCGACGAGGGACGGGTCCTCCACGACGAGCCGGGCATGACCGTTTCCCGCCCGGATGCGTCGCGGGCCGTCGCCGGTCGGTTCGTCGACGGGACGAAGCTCACGGTATCTCCAGAACGCGAGCTCACGGCCGCCGGAGCCCGCCTCGAGGATCCGCACGCCATCGGGCGCAAGCTCGACTTCGACCTCGCCGCGCGCGGCGCTTTCGCCGTCGAAGTAGCTGCCCGTGCCCCGCACCATGTTGGGGAAGACCGGTCCGGCCCTATACGGCGCCGACGTCGAGCGCGTCGGCGAGCCCCTCCCCCTGGCGCGGCATCGACTGCGCGCTCTGGGCAATCGCTCGGTAGTCTTCTTCCCCGATCACGCTGACGGAGGGGAGTATTTCGCGAAAGAGCGGATGAATCAGGAACAGCATCCGCAGCACCGAGAGGATGGGGAAGAAGATGGCGATGGCGACCACGTAGCCCACCAGATCGGTGCTGCCGAGGTCGAACGAGAGTGCACTTTCGGTCCGTTGCATCGACTCCATCGACCCCATCAACTCCGGATTCCACACGAGCGCGGTCACCATGAGCGCTACGATCGCCGCGAACAGCACGGCGATGGCCAGCAGGGTCGACAGGCCGTAGACGACGGCAATCCGGACTACCGAGCCGGCCCCGAGGTCGGAGGCGAACGAGAGGGCGCCGCAACGGGCTTTCCCGGTGAAGTAGCGAAGCTCCCGCACGCGGTACCAGACGTAGGTGAGGCCGAGGGAGGGCAGCAGGAAGAGCCAGGCGAGCAGCCAGGTCTTCAGCAGCGCTGCCGCCCGCCCCTCGAACTCGAAGCGGCGATCCCCGAAGCTGGTGTGGGTCGTCCGGTAACGCTGGAGCCGCGTGCGATAGACCGCATAGGTGGCTCCCAGGCTGAGCAGAGTCACGGCGATCCATCCCAGCGCGAGCAGTGCGTAGCGCACGCTTGATCCGTCCTGCCCGAAGCGGATGCCGCGCCATTCGGTGCGGCTCAGCCGGTAGCGCCTCGCGCGGTACTCGGCCACGAAGACGAGGAGCAGGATCACCAGGGAATGGATGCCTTGCGCGGGCCAGTAGAACGGGTGGTCGATGCCGCCCACCATCTCGAATCCGAAGAGCGAGCCGCCGAGGAGGGCGAGCACGACAATCGCCGCGACGAAGCCGAGAAGGAGCTCCCGTCCGGTGCCGGTGTACTCCGCCCGGTCTCCCAGGAAGGAGACCCGGCTCCACAGGTAGCGCCGCATCCGGGTCTTGCCCCAGAAGCGGTAGACCCCCAGCGTCGCGAGGGTCAGCAGGGCGTTCGAGACCGCGATCTTCGCGACAGGGCCGCGCGCGCCGTCGTACTCGAGCCGCCGGCCGGCCGATGCGTCGACCGGCGCGCCGACCGGCGCGTTCGCGGGTGCAAGGTCTTGCAGGAATTCGTCCGTCGCGGGGAACGCAGGATCGCTCATGGCCTGGATCTCTCCGACTCGCGGGGGGTCATCGCCCGGCGGGTCTTTCCGATCGTACCGCTTTGTCTGATTTCCGCCGCGACGGCGGTGGCGGGAGGGAAAGCCGGAAGGCCGGCGCGCACCGGCCTCAGCCCGCGTGGCCGAGAGACCCGAGAAACTCGCGGATCGCGGGCCAATAGCCGGGGTGCAGATGGATGCCGTTGTGGTCCGCCCCCGGCAGCAGGACCCAGCGCTTCGGGCCGTGCCACGCGTCGAGCAGGCGCCGCGAGTGGGCGGGGGGAACGATCCGGTCGCGTTCCCCTGCGAGCACCAGGAGGGGCGTGTCGATGGACGGGGCGCGTGCCAGCGAGTCGAAAGGGTGCCTCAGGAGCAGCGAGGTCGGCAGGAACGGGTAGTGCTTCCTCGCGATGCTTCGCAGGCTGTCGAAGGGGGAGACGAGCACGACGCCCCGGATCGGCCGGCCGCGGCAAGCCGCACCGCGACCCCGCTCCCGAGGCTCCGCCCGAAGACGACGATGCGCTCCGGTTCGACGTCCTCTCGCGCGGCCAGTCGGTCGTGGACCACCAGCGCGTCCGCGGTGAGCGCGGCCTCGCCTGGCCGCCCCTCGCTCAGTCCATAGCCGCGGTAGTTGAAGGCGGCCAGCGACCACGGGGCGAACGCGCCCGCGTCGAGCACTTGGCCGGAGACCTCCTCCGCGTTCCCGCCGAAGTAGATGACGAGACCCGGCGGGGCCTCCACCCCGGCCCCCGGGGACACCGCTTCGACCCCGTGCCCGTGCCGGAGCCAGCCGTGGAGGCGGGTCCCGTCCGCCGCCCGCTCCTCGATCTCGGTGACCCCGGGATGCTCCCGGAGGGCATTCCGTGCGCCTTCGGAAAGTGGTTGGCGAAGGAAGATGAGGCTTTCCTGGAACACGAAGAGCACCGTGCAGAGCGCGGCGAATGCCGCGAGTACCGCGTAGAGAAGGGTCAACGGGCTCCCCTTGGACACCCTGCCATCTCCGCCGCCCTCTTCCGGTGACGCGGAAAGCGGCGGGGTTCAGCTTCTCCTGAGCAACCTGAAATACCGTTCCCGTGACGTTCCGGCCGTGCGCAGGTTGCTCCTGACGATGTCGAGGTCGACTTCGGCATACTTCGGGATGATGACCGGTCGGGTGATGCCCGGTTTGGTCAGGACGACGTGCGAGCCGGTGGTGCGCTCCTGCGTGAAGCCGTCCGTCTCGAAGATCCGGACGAGCGTCCGCCAGTCAGCCGGCGCGAGCCTGCTCACGCGCCACGAGTGGGAACGGAACGTGAATCAGGCGCTGGTCCTCGATGGAACGGGGATCCGTGTCCGGCTCGAATCCGCAGTCCTTGAGCACTCGATCCAGGGTGCCGCGTGCGAAACAGGACTCGACGAACAACTGCAATGCCTCCACCAGGTTGTCGAGAGCGGCTTCCTCGCTGGGGCCCTGGCTGTACACGTCGAGCGGGGGACAGAAAGACACGAAGTGGTCCCCATCCTCCCGCACCTCGGCCGGGACCGCCAGTTCAAACCGGATTCTGTTCGACATGTTCGGGCCTCCGCCTTGTCGAAGAAAGATACTTCACCTTCGTGTCCAGGTCATCGGGTCGGGCCCGATGAGTCGGCACGGGGGAGACGGACGAAACTCGAATCGAGGGAGGCCGGTCGGACGTGAGCGGTTCGAGATGCCCGCCGGAGGTCGGCGAGCACGATGCGGTCGGTGGGGAAGGCGAGGGCCGCGGGCAGCGCGTCGAGCGCGAAGAACGCCACCCGGTCGAGATCGTCGGCGGCCCGCGGCTCTCCTCGTGCCGCCTCGCCCCGGAACCAGACTCCGACCGTGTGCATCGCCGGGTTGTGGAAGTTCGAGTGCACGGCGAAGACCTCCCCGACCTCGACCTCGAGGCCCGTCTCCTCCCGGAACTCGCGCCGCGCCGCGTCGCGCACGTCCTCGTCGTACTCGACGTAGCCGCAGGGGATGCACCACGCTCCGCGGTACGCCCCTCGCGAGCGCCGCCCGAGAAGCACGCGCCCCTCGTCGTCGAGCAGGATCACCGCGACCCCGACCGCGGGGTTCTGCCAGAAGACGAATGTGCAGCCCGGACACACGAGCCGGTCGGCACCGTGGACGGCGCGCCGGTCGAGCCCCGCTCCGCACTTCGGGCAGAACGAGAACTCGCGCGGCATCAGCCGGACACCGAGAAGCCGCCGTCGACCGTGATGACCGCCCCGCTCACGAAGTCCGACGCGCGGCTCGCGAGAAACACCGCGATGCCCTGGAACTCGTCGATGTCGCCCCAGCGGCCGGCCGGGGTGCGGGCGAGGACACGTTCGTGGAGCTCCGGCACCTGCTCGCGCGCGCGCCGGGTGAGGTCGGTGTCGACCCAGCCCGGAAGGAAGCAGTTGACCTGGATGCCGTCCACCGCCCACGCGGTGGCGAGCGACTTCGTGAGCTGGACCATGCCGCCCTTGCTCGAGGCGTAGGCGGGCGACCAGGGGGTCGCGAACAGCGACATCATCGAGCCGTTGTTGAGGATCTTGCCGCCCCCCGCCGCCTGCATGTGGGGGTGGCAGGCCTGGCTGCAGAGGAACGCGCTCGTCAGGTTGGTGTCGAGCACCGTGCGCCACTCGGACTCGTCCAGCTCTTCGGGGCGCTTGCGCACGTTGGTTCCCGCGTTGTTGACGAGGATGTCGATCCGGCCCGCCCGGTCCACTACCTCGGCGACCATCGCGCGCACGTCGGCGGACCGGGTCACGTCCGCGTCCACCGCGAACGCGCGTTCGCCGAGGCTCGAGGCCGCCTCGCGCGACTTCTCACGGTTTCGTCCGACCACCGCGACGGCGGCTCCCGCCCGAGAGAGTCCGCGCGCCATGCCAAGCCCGATGCCACCGTTGCCGCCGGTCACGATCGCGACCCGCCCGGAAAGATCGAATAGGTCCATCGGTTCCTGCTCCTCCTCATCCGCCCGGAAACCCGGTTCGACAGGGTAACCCACGCTTCCCCGGCGTCCGGGCGCACCGAGCCGGGCGGCGGCCGGCGGCCGGCGGCTGGCGCGTGGGGGGCGGTGGCGGCGCGGTGCGGAGGCTTGCACCGGAGTCTCGGCTCCAGGGCTCGTTTTGCCGTGAAAACAGGCCCAGGAGAGCCGTATTCGCGACGCCGAACCTTTTCATGCGACGGGGTGGCCGGCCCGTCCATGCGTGTTTTGTCCGGCGACGGGTGAACCGGGCCGGTTCGGCAGGCCATCGGGGAGCGCGTTTCGTCTTCCGCGGGTCGGTTCGGGCCTCATGAAGCGGTCCTTGACCGCACCATAGGCCGATCCGCACCCGCGGCCCGCCCCCGGCCACGACAGAAAAATGGTCCTGGTCCCGGCTCGGCGAAAGGGAGCCCGGTGGTGTCCGTCTGGTAGCATGGACGCTCCGATCCCGCCGCCGCCCACCCAGGGTTTCCCGCATGGAACAGCCGGGCCCAGCGACACCGACCGGAGGCGCATCGCCTCCGGCCCCGAGGCCGGCCGCGGGCGCCGGACGGCCGGAGCGGGCCGCCGGGCCCACCGGGTCCGCCGAGCTCGCGGAGGGGATGGGCCCCCCCGTTCCCTACATGCAGCGCACCCGCGCGTACTACCTCGCGCTCGGATATGACAACCCCTACCGCTGGGCGCACTACCGGGACGTGCCGTTCGCCCCGCTCCGGAAGCCGCTCGCGGAATCGACGGTCGCCCTCGTCACCACCGCCGCGCCGTACCGGCCGGAGCTCGGCGACCAGGGTCCGGGCGCGCCCTACAACGGGGCGGCGAAGTTCTTCGAGGTCTATTCCGCTCCCGCCGGCCCGCGAGAGGCGCCGGACCTGCGGATCTCCCACGTCAGCTACGACCGCACCCATACCTCGGCCGAGGACCCGCGGACCTGGCTTCCGCTCGCCGGCCTGCACGAAGCGGCGGCGGCCGGCCGGCCAGGCCGGGTCGCATCCCGCGTCCATGGCCTCCCGACCAACCGGAGCCAGCGCACCACCCTCGCCCAGGACTGCCCGGCGCTGCTCAGGCGCGTGCACGAGGACGAGGCGGACGCGGCCATCCTGGTCGCCAACTGACCGGTGTGCCACCAGTCCGTGAGCCTGGCCGCCCGGCACCTCGAAGAGCACGGCATCGCCACGGTGGTGATGGGGTGCGCGCGGGACATCGTCGAGCATTGCGGGGTGCCGCGCTTCGTGTTCAGCGACTTCCCGCTCGGCAACGCGGCCGGCCACCCCTTCGACGAGGACTCGCAGCGCACCACCCTCGGCCTCGCCCTCGACCTCCTCGAATCGGCGCGCGCGCCGCGCACCACCGTCCAGTCGCCGCTCGCGTGGAGCGAGGATCCGGGGTGGAAGGCCGACTTCTGCGACTTGAGCCGCATCCCGCCCGGCGCGCGCGCCGCGCGGCGCGACACCTTCGAAGCCGAGAAGGCGCGGGGCCGGGAGGGGTCGCGCTGAGGGATGCCCCCAAGGATGCCCCCAAGGATGCCCCCGGGCGGGGCGCGCGGCCCCGGTGGCTCACCCGCGCCCGCGTTTGTCGCGCTTCCTCGCCGCCCGCCCGGTCATCGGTGACTCGACATGCCCCGCAAGACCCTCTACCTCGCCAATCCCTACGGGTTCTCGGCCCAGCAGCGCGAGCGCCTGCTGCCGGAGCTGGTGGAGCGCCTCGAGGCCCTCGGGGCGGAGGTCTGGGAGCCCTTCGCGCGGAACAACCAGATCGACATGGGGGAGCCGGGCTGGGCGTGGCGGGTGGCCCAGGCGGACGCGCGCGACGTGCGCGAGGCGGACGGGATATTCGCGGTCGTCAACGGAACCCCGCCGGACGAGGGGGTCATGGTCGAGCTCGGCATCGCGACCGCCCTCGGAAAGGGGATCTTCCTCTTCCGGGACGACTTCCGCCGCTGCACCGATTCCGGAGACTATCCCCTCAACCTCATGCTGTTCGCCGGGCTCCCGGAGGACGGATGGCGCAACCACTACTACACCCGCCTGGACGAGCTGAACGATCCGGGGAAAGCGCTCATGCGTTGGCTCGCGGCGAGATGAGGGCGTTTCTGCGGCCGGGCCCGGCCACGGGGTCCACCGGGTCGGCGGCGGCCGGCGACGCGGAGCCGGGGTCCGGGGGCCGGCCCCCCGCGAGCCGCGCGTCCGTATCCGTGCGGGGCGCGGGCTTCCCCCCGTGACCTCTCGCCCGAGGCCGAAGAGGGGCAGGGCAACCCCCCGCCGAGGGGACGATCGCGATCGGCCGGCGGCCCCCGCCGCTTCGCGCACCCCGTGACCGCTCTCTCCGTCCTCGACCTCTCGCCCATCACCGAGGGTGGCAGCCCTGCGCAGTCCCTGCGCAACTCCCTCGCTCTCGCCCGCTGCGCCGAGGCGCTCGGGTACCGCCGCTACTGGGTCGCCGAGCATCACAATATCCCCGGCATCGCGAGTGCGGCGACCGCCGTCGTCATCGGCCACATCGCGGGCGGGACGTCCGCCATTCGGGTGGGGGCGGGCGGGATCATGCTGCCGAACCACGCCCCCCTCGTCATCGCGGAGCAGTTCGGCACCCTCGACGCGCTCTACCCGGGTCGGATAGACCTCGGTCTCGGGCGCGCACCCGGCACCGACCAGCGCACCGCATACGCCCTTCGCCGGAACCTGCACGGCGACCCCGACCACTTCCCGCGCGACGTCGTGGAGCTCCAGGGCTATTTCCGCGAGCCGCGGTCCGATGAACCGATACCGATCCAGGCCATTCCGGGCCGCGGCCAGGACGTTCCCATCTGGATCCTGGGGTCGAGCCTCTACGGGGCGCGGCTCGCGGCGATGCTGGGACTGCCCTACGCTTTCGCATCCCATTTCGCGCCGGGCGCCCTGCTGCCCGCGCTCGACGTCTACCGCCGCTCGTTCCGGCCGTCCGAGCAACTCTCGGCGCCTTATGCCATGGCCGGTTTCAACGTGTTCGCGGCCGATACCGACGAGGAAGCCCGCCGGCTCCGGACCTCGGCGAGGAAGGGGACGCTGTGGCTCCGCCAAGGCCGGCCGCGCCCCCTTCCGCCGCCGGACGACGAATTCGAGGAGGGGCTGTCCTCGCTCGAACGGAGGATGCTGGACGAGCAGGGCGCCTGCTCGGCGGTCGGCTCTCCGGCCACCGTGCTCCGCGAGATGGAGGGGTTCGTCGAGCGAACGGGGGTGGACGAGCTGATGGTCGCGGCCCAGATCTTCGATCACGAGGCCCGCGTGCGTTCGTTGGAGATCGCGATGGACGTCTGGCCGACCGGGTCGCGCCCATCCACCCCGTCCACCGACGTGAGGGCGCGGTAGCGCCCGTGGGTCACGTCGGCGCCGGGTGAGGGCGGGCGGGTACCCGATCAGCGTGACCAACGGCCCATGGGGCGGCCCGAACGAGAACCACCAGCGCGTTCCCGGAACACGGGTCCGGCGCCGGCTCCCTCGGGCGAAGCGGTGGGGCCGGCTACCGCCCGCTCTCGTCGAAGTACCGCAGCCTGCGCTTGAATGCGGCGACGTCCGCGATCCGCTGCGCGCCAAGGAGCCGCGGGCCGGTATCGGGGGGCTTCCCGGCCGAGACGGCCGCCACCACTCCCCGGGCCGACTCCGGGCCGGTGACCACCGCGCGCCACGCCGCCACCAGGTCCTCCCGGGTGATTGCGCGCAACGCCGCGAGGAACCGCTCGCGCGAGTCGAACCCGTGCCGTTCCCGGCCGATCTCCGCCCAGTACCGGGCGGTGCGTTCGTCGAGATGCGTGTCCGCCTTGAGCAGCTTGCTCTCCACCGCCCGGCGATGACGCTCGAACTCCGCGCCCGACATGCCCTGGAGCACGGGATCGAACCGGTCGAGAAAGGCTTCCATCTCCTTCACGAGCGACGCGGGTGGGGTCGTGTCGGACTGGACGACCAGCGCGAGCCCCGGTGCGCGGCGCAGGGTGAGCGGGGTGGCGAAGACAACGTAGCCGAGCTTTCGCTCGGTCCGAAGCTCGTGGAAGAACCGGCGGCCGACGATCTGCGCAATGAGCGCGAGCTTCGCGCGTTCGTGCACCTTCCGTCCGTGCCCCTGACGATAGAGAACGACCGCGTGGTCCTCGTGTCGGCTCTCGATCCACCGTGCGAAGCGCGCACCCGGCTCGAGCCGCGCGACGCGGCCCCGCGCCACCGGAACCGCCTGCATGGACGCGAGCAGCTTGCTCTCCAGCACCTCGCCGAGCGCTCGCGCCGACCGGGCGGTCAGGTTCCCGTGGGCGAGGGCGACGATGCCGGCTCGGGCAAGGAAGCGCGCGACGTGGTCGCGGAGGTCCTCCGGCCCCACCTCTTCGAGCACCGCGAGCAGCGCCTCGGTGGGCCATTCCGGCGCGAGCAGCAGCTCGCCCACGTCGCTCATCGCCCGCCGGTACGGAGGGCGCTCGTCGAGGTTTCGGAGCTGCCGGGCATACTCCTCCCGCTCCGCCTCGAACCGCGGCCGGGAGACCGGAGGGGCGCGCAGGGTGGACACGATCCGCTCGAGCACCTCGCGTTGCTTGTCGCTCCAGCCCGAGAGCCCGACGGAAATCCCGCGGTGGTGCCGGTACAGGAGATAGGTATGCCCGGCGATCGCCGCAGGGTACGCGTACTCGGTGAGCGCGTCCTCGACGAGGCGGGTATACAGCGAGCTCAGTACCGCGTGGCGCGGGGAGTCGTTGGCGATCGGCGAGCGCACCGTGAAACGGAAGTTCGCGCGGGGCTGGCCGAACTCGACGTCGGGGCGGTGCCACAGCTCGAACCCCGGGCGCAGGACGATGCGAACCGGATGGTGGGGCGGGGCGGGTCCGGCATCGGAGCCGGTTTCAATCAACCCGAGCTCCCCCGGCACGAACGGGTTCGGCTCGGGGAGCGCGAGGCGGCCGGCGCCGGTCGGCGTCGGATTCCGCCAGCGCGCCAGCGTCCTCGGCGGTATCGCTCTCAGCCGGTAGGGCGCCTCGAAGAACGGCGATACGGAGTCGGTCTCCACGCCCTTCGCCATCACCGTCACGAGCACCCGGTCGGGGGTGAAGGCGGCGAGAAACCGCTCCTCGAGGGCAGGGTCGGGGTCGTCGTACCGGTAGGGCGCGGCCAGAACCTCGCCGACCGGATAGCGGTGCAGGGCGCCCGCGATCGCGATCGCATGGTCGAGGGCGGGCGCCTTCTCATCGAAGCGGAAATCGAGCTTCGCCATGCGCGCGAGTTCGTCGCGGGCGCGCGGGTTCGGCCCCTCGGCACGGATGAGGTCGAGGTAGGCGAACACGAGTGCAACGACCTCGTCCGCGTTCGCGATCCCCGCCGCGGTGGCCCGGACGGTGATGCCGAACGTCGCGAAGTCCGCGTGCGAGACGCCGGGCCCCGCGCTCAGGCCCTCCGCCCAGCCCCGTTCCTTGAGCGCCGAGAGCAGGCTGCCCCGGCCTTCATGCCCGACGAGATGCGAGATGAGGGCGATCGGCTTCGCCCGGTAGTGCGGTCGCAGGGGCGGGATCTCGAACGAGAGCGAGAGGGTGCGCGCCTCGCGGATCGGCTCGATGTCGAGGCGCGCCGGAAGGAGGCCGTCCCGAAAGAGCGGGGCGTCGATGCGAAGACGCTCCACCGGGCGCCGCTTCACGGCCTCGAAACGGGTGCGGACGAGGCGTTCGAGGTCGTCGAGCGGCTCGCGGCCGACGACCGCCAGCTTCATCAGATGCGAGGAATAGGTGCTCTCGTAGAACTCGATCAGCTCGGCCCGGGGGTCGATGCCGGGGCGTTCGGCGAGCGTCTTCTCGGTCCCGGCGTGGAACCGCGCGAGGGGATGCCGCGGGTCGACGGTCCGCTTCCACGCCGAGAGGCTTCGCAACCGGTCGCTGCGGCTTCGCGCCATGTACTCGGAGTGCACGATCCGGCGCTCTCCCGTGAGGTGCTCGCGGTCGAATCGAGGGCTGATGAAGAACGCGGCGAACCGGTCGAGCGCGCCTTTCAGGTGCGCGGCGTCCACCTCGAAGAAGTACGTGGTGTGCGCGAACGAGGTGATCGCGTTGCTGATCCCCCCGTGTTCGGTGATGAACCGGTCGTACTCGCCCGGTTCCGGGTACTTCTCGGTCCCGAGCAGCAGCAGGTGCTCGAGGAAGTGCGCCATTCCGGGGCGATCCTCCGGATCGTTCGCGCTCCCGACGTTCACGTCGAGCGCGGCGGCCGCCTTGTCGGCGTTCCGGTCGGAGACGAGGGTCGCCACGAGTCCGTTCGCGAGCGTGACCGCGCGGTAGTCCCGCGTGTCGGCGGGGCTGCGTTCGATCCCGTCACCGTGCGCGGTCGCCGGCGCGGCGGCGGCGCCCGCGAGCAGCAGCACCACCACCGCCGCCCGAACCAGGGGGCCGAACACCACCTTGGCCCTGCCCGTGCCCCACATCTCTTCGCTGGACTTTGGATATGAATAATTCATATCAATTCAATTGCTTGCAATCTATCTGCCCTATCTGCCCTATCTGCCCTATCTGCCGATGACTGCCCAAGCCAGACTCGTCGGGCCTCGGCCGTATCGGGACCGTCCAGGGACTGGTTTGTCACTCGATGCGCCGTTCACGGAAAAAGCAAAGGGCCTGAAAACAATGACTTCCATGATACGCCGCGCATGAAGCCCAGCGAGGAGAGGTGGGGCACGGGCAGCCTTGGCCCGCAGTCGAGATCAAGGAAGGCCGGCCGGGTCGATCGAAGGCGACCCGGCCGCCGCCGCCCGCCCGTGCTCTCGGGGCGGGGTCGGACCGGCGGCCCCCCTCGTCGGGCGTGTCGCCGTCTCCGGGCCTTGAGAGGCCGGTGGCGCGGGCGGGCGTCGCCCACCCGCGCCGGGTTCGACCCGCCCACCCGCGCCGGGTTCGACCCGCCCACCCGCGCCGGGTTCGACCCGCCCACCCGCGCCGGGTTCGACCCGCCCACCCGCGCCGGGTTCGACCCGCCCACCCGGCCCGGGTTCGGCCCGGTCTCCCGGTCCGCTCCGGATGCCAGGGTCGTTTCACGCCGCGGCTCCGGTCCCGGGCGGGTCGGACGACCGTAGCGCAATTCCGACGCGAGCGCTTCGGCACGAGGCCGGACCGCGCCTCGGGACAACCCCACCCGAAGCGTGAAATTCCCCTGTCTCCCGGGGGCCGCCCCCACGGACGAACGTCGTGGGAATTGCTCCGGCCTCCGGACCCCGGCCCATGTGAATCTTCCTGTAACCACACCGGAAACGTCGCGCTGATGAAACCATGCGCATTCCCGGGACAGCACCTTGGCCCGAAAAATCACCGACCTCCCGCTGCGGCCGCCCATCCGCTCGCGGTCGCGGGCCGTACTCCCGCAAGCCGCTTCGACCGCGCGCACGCGCCAGTGTCGAGCTGGTGTCGGCTACGCCTCGGCAGCGCGCACGCGCTCTTTCGGTCCGTGCGGCCCGTTCCTCCATGAGACCGTGGGGCATCCTGGCCCCTCGCGACGCAGGACCATTTCTTTGTCGTGACCGGGTGCCGGCCGCGGATGCGGATCGGCCGGCCGTGCGCTCGAGGGCCGCTTCCCGAGGCCCGAACCGACCCGCGGACGACGAAATGCGCTCCCCGACGGCCTGCCGAACCGGCCCGGCTCACCTGTCGCCGAACAAAAAACGAGCCCTGCCTCGCGACGGAAGCCGGTGATTTTTTTCGGGTTAGATGTGGTAGTAGTGGAAGAACTCCGCCGGGACCGGGTGCAGAAACACGTCGCGCGACTCCTGCTCCTTGAACGCGATGTAGTGGTCGATCACGTCCTGCGTGAAGACGCCGCCCTCGAGCAGGTAGCCGTGGTCCTCGCCGAGCGCGGCCACTGCCTCCTCCATCGACGACGGGACCTGGGGGATGTTCCCCGCCTCCTCGGGCGAGAGCTCGTAGATGTCCGTGTCCGTGGGATCGCCGGGATCGATCCGGTTCCGGATGCCGTCGAGGCCCGCCATCATCATCGCCGCGAACGCGAGGTAGGTGTTCGCGGAAGGGTCCGGCGGACGAAACTCGACGCGCTTGCTGGACGCCGTCGTCTCGTAGGTGGGGATCCGCACCGCCGCCGAGCGGTTGCGCTGGGAGTAGGCGAGGTAGGTCGGCGCCTCGAAGCCGGGGACCAGGCGTTTGTAGGAGTTGGTCGTCGGCGCGCAGAAGGCGAGCAGAGACGGGCCGTGCCGGAGGAGGCCGCCGATGTAGTGGCGCGCGAGCTCCGAGAGCTGGGCGTAGCCGTCCGCGTCGTAGAAGAGCGGCGTGTCGCCGAGCCAGAGAGACTGGTGCACGTGCATCCCGGTGCCGTTGTCGCCGAACAGGGGCTTCGGCATGAAGGTCGCGGACTTGCCGTGGGCCCGGGCCACGTTGCGGATGATGTGCTTGTACCACTGGGTCTCGTCCGCCTTGTCGCGCAACGTGTTGAAGCGGGTCGCGATCTCGCCCTGTCCGCCGGTCGCCACCTCGTGGTGATGCACCTCGAACGGTATGCCGATCCGCTCCATCTTCTCCGCCATCTCCCAGCGCAGGTCGGAGAGCTTGTCGAAGGGCGGCACCGGGGTGTAGCCCTGCTTCGGCGGGATCTTGTAGCCGGTGTTGTTGCCGTCTTCGTCGCGGGCGGAGTTCCAGTCCGCCTCGTCGGATTCGACGAGGTGGAACGACGAGTTGATCTTGAGGCCGAACTGCACGTGCTCGAACAGGAAGAACTCGATCTCGGGGCCGAAGAACGCCTTGTCGGCGATGCCGGAGGCCCCGAGGTGGTTCTCGGCCTTGGTGGCGACGTAGCGCGGGTCGCGCGTGTAGTGTTCGCCGGTGATCGGGTCGTGGACGTCGCAGATCAGCTTGAGGGTCGGCTCCGACTCTGTCGGGTCGATCCGGGCCGAGTCGAGGTCCGGGCGCAGAAGCATGTCCGATTCGTCGATTGACTGGAAGCCCCGCAGACTGGATCCGTCGAAGCCGAGACCGCGTTCGACGATACCCTCGTCCAACCTCGAAGCGGGGATCGAGAAATGCTGCCAGCGACCGATGAGGTCGGTGACGAGCAGGTCCACCCGCCGTATGTCGTTGTCGCTGATAATTGCCTGTACATCGGCAAGTGTCGCCATCGCTCGGTACCTCTCATGCCATCCGGCCGCGGCCCGGCGATGGGGCGGCGGCTGCCGAGTGAACGGATGCGATTCGCATCGGCCTCGAGTCGGCCGTGACGGTGCGATGTCGAATCGCGGGAGGGCGCATGTTGTTATAGCGAGAAGGGAATTTCAACTCCGAGGCGGTGCGGGCGGCGCGCGAGCGGACGCCTGCGGCCGAACCTCCGCGACCGGGCGCCCGCAACCGTTGCCCGGTGCCTTGCCCCGCGGTCCGCAGCCAGCCCGAAAAAATCACCGACTTCCCGCTGCGGCCGCCCATCCGCTCGCGGTCGCGGGACGTACTCCCGCAAGCCGCCCAAGTCGCTTCGGCCGCGCGCACGCGCCAGTGTCGACCACGCCTCGGCCGCGCACGCGCGCGCGCTCGGTCCGGGCGGCCCGTTCCTCCATGAGATCGTGGGGCATCCTGGCGCCCTCGCGACGAAAGTCGGTGATTTTTTCGGGCTAACCGCCGAGCGCCTCCGCGCGGAGCTTGAACTTCTGGATCTTGCCCGTCGAGGTCTTCGGCAGCTCCCGGAAGATCACCGTCTTCGGGCACTTGAAACGGGCGAGGTTGGCCCGGCACCAGTCGATGATCTCCTGCTCCGTCGCGGCCGCCCCCGGCCGCAGGGCGACGAACGCGCAGGGGGTCTCGCCCCAGTGATCGTCGGGCTTCGCCACCACCGCCGCCTCCAGCACCGCCGGGTGGCGGTACAGGCAGTCCTCGACCTCGATCGACGAGATGTTCTCGCCCCCGGAGATGATGATGTCCTTGGAACGGTCCCTGAGCTGGATGTAGCCGTCCGGATGGGCCACCCCGAGGTCCCCGGTATGGAACCACCCGCCCTCGAAAACCTCGCGCGTCGCATCGGGGTTCTTGAGGTAGCCCTTCATGACGATGTTGCCGCGCATCATCACCTCGCCCATCGTCTCGCCGTCCGGGGGGACCGGGGTCATGGTGTCGGGATCCATCACCTCGAGGCCGTCGAGGGCGTGGTACCGCACCCCCTGGCGTGACTTGATGGCCGCTCGTTCGCCGGCTGGCCGCTCGTCCCATTCGGGCTTCCAGGCGCAGATCACGGAGGGGCCGTAGGTCTCGGTGAGACCGTAGACGTGGGTGATCCGGAATCCGCTCCCCTCCATCCCCTCGATCACCGCCGCGGGTGGCGCCGCGCCCGCGGTCATCACCTCCACCGTGCGGTCGAACGCCCGCTTGTCCGCCTCCGGGGCGTTCAGGATGAAGTTGAGGACGATCGGCGCCCCGCAGAAGTGCGTCACCCCTTCGTCGGCGATCGCGTCGTAGATCGACTTCGCATCCACCCGGCGAAGGCACACCCCGGTCCCCGCGACCGCCGCGAGGGTCCACGGGAAGCACCATCCGTTGCAGTGGAACATCGGCAGCGTCCACAGGTACACCGGGTGGTGGGCCATGTTCCAGGCCACCGCGTTCGTCATCGCGTTGAGCCAGGCGCCCCGGTGCGTGTAGACCACGCCCTTGGGGTTGCCGGTGGTCCCGGACGTGTAGTTGAGCGCGATCGCGTCCCATTCGTCGTCCGGTGCGCGCCACACGAACCGCGGATCGCCGGCGGCGAGGAACGTCTCGTACTCGACGTCCCCGAGCCGCTCCCCGCCCGCCGCGTCGGGGTCGTCGACGTCGATGACGAAGGGCCGGCGCTCGACCTTCTCGAGGGCCGGGCCCACCGTCGGCGAGAGCTCGCGATCGGTGATGATCGCCTTCGCGTCGCCGTGATCCAGGATGAAGCCCACCATGTCCGGGTCGAGCCGGGTGTTGATGGTGTTGACCACCGCGCCGAGCATGGGAACGGCAAGGGTCGCCTCGTAGGCGGCGGGGACGTTGGGGGCCATGACGGAGACGGTATCGCCCCGGCCGATGCCCTGCGCGGCGAGGCTCGCGGCGAGCCGCCGGCAGCGGGCGCAGGTCTCGGCCCAGGTATGACGCCGGTTTCCGTACACGAGCGACGTGCGGTCGGGATAGACGGCGGCGCTTCGTTCGAGGAAGTCGATGGGAGTGAGGTGAGCGTAGTTCGCGGGGTTGGGGTCGAGGTCGACTTCGTAGGGGTTCGCGCGCATCGATTCGGTCTCCGCGGTCGGGTAGCTCCTCCCGCCTCCGCATCCGGCGCGGCCGGCGTCCGGGTCGGCAACGGCCCCGGACCGCCTTCGGCCGGGGGAAGAGGCCCTGCCGTCCCATGATAACCGCCGCGGGGCGTTGCCTCGACGCGGGGCCGTGGTGCGGTAGAGTACGGCTCCGACCCCGACTCGCGCCGGTTCCCGCGCCGCGGTCGGGCTCGCGGGCCGGTCGCGGCCCGTTCCGGTGAAGGCGTGGTGGCGGGTTTCGGAAGTCGGGGAGAATGAGCGAGCCGCTCTGGACGCCGGGCGCCGAGGAGGTCGAGCGGGCGGGGCTCACCCGCTTCGCGGCCTTCGTGCGCGAGCGGCACGGGGTGGAGGCACCGGACTACGCGGCCCTCCACGGCTGGTCGGTGGCGGAGCCCGCCGCCTTCTGGGACAGCGTCTGGGACTTCTGCGAGGTGGTCGCGGCGCGGAAGGGAGGCGTCGTCCTGGAGGACGGGGATCGGATGCCGGGCGCCCGCTGGTTTCCGGAGGCGCGCCTCAATTTCGCCGAGAACCTCCTTCGCCGCCGCGATGAAGGGCCGGCCATCGTCTTTCGGGGCGAAGCGCCTTCCGCCGCCGCCGTCCGCATCGCGGACCGGCGCATCTCCTGGCGGCAGCTCCACGACCACGTCTCGCGCGCCGCGCAAGGGCTCCGCGCGGCCGGTGTCGGCCCCGGCGACCGGGTGGCGGGCTACCTCCCGAACCTCCCGGAGACGGTCATCTCGATGCTCGCCGCGACCAGCCTGGGGGCGGTGTGGTCCTCCTGCTCGCCGGACTTCGGGGTCCAGGGGGTACTCGACCGTTTCGGGCAGATCGAGCCCCGGGTCCTCGTAGGGGCGGACGGCTATCGCTACAACGGCACCGCGGTCGACTCGCTCGGGCGCATCCGCGAGGTTCTCGCCGGCGTCCCGAGCGTGGAGCGGACGGTCATCGTGCCTTACCTCCGCCGGGCGCCGGATCTGCGGCCCGTGCCGGGCGCGATCTCCTGGGACGAGCTGACCCTGGCCCACCCCGCCCGCGAGATCGAGTTCGAGCCGGTCGCCTTCGACCACCCGCTCTGCATCCTGTACTCGTCGGGGACCACCGGCACCCCGAAGTGCATCGTCCACGGTGCGGGAGGGACCCTGCTCCAGCACCTCAAGGAGCACCGTCTCCACGCGGACGTGCGTCCCGGCGACACCCTGTTCTACTTCACCACCTGCGGGTGGATGATGTGGAACTGGTTCGTCTCGGGGCTCGCGAGCGGAGCCTGTCTCGCGCTCTACGAGGGTTCTCCCGGCTGGCCGGACCTGGGCGCGCTCTTCGACTTCGCGGACGCGGCCCGCATCGACGTCTTCGGGACCTCCGCCAAGTACCTCGACGCGGTGAAGAAGTCGGGGCTTCGCCCGCGCGATACCCACGACCTCTCGAGCGTTCGCGCGATCCTCTCCACCGGCTCCCCGCTCGTGCCCGAGACGTTCGACTTCGTGTACGAAGCGGTGAAGCCGGATGTCCGGCTCTCCTCGATCACGGGCGGCACCGACCTCATCGGCTGCTTCGGGCAGGGGAACCCGGCGGCCCCGGTCCGGCGGGGCGAGATCCAGTGCCTCGCCCTCGGCATGCAGGTCGAGGTGTTCGACGACGAAGGCCGGGCGCTCCCGGCCGGCGAGCCGGGAGAGCTCGTCTGCACCGCCCCCTTTCCCTCGATGCCGGTCGGATTTTGGAACGATCCGGACGGGGCGAAGTACCGGGGCGCCTATTTCGAGCGCTTCCCCGGGGTGTGGCAGCACGGGGACTGGGTGGAGCACACCGAGCACGGCGGTCTCGTCGTCCACGGCCGTTCGGACGCGGTCCTCAACCCGGGCGGGGTGCGAATCGGCACCGCCGAGATCTACCGCCAGGTCGAGCAGCTCGACGAGGTGGAGGAGAGCATCGTCATCGCCCAGGACTGGGAGGGCGACGTGCGGGTGGTCCTCTTCGTGCGCCTTCGCGCGGGGCTGCGTCTCGACAACGCCCTCGCGGAGCGGATCCGCGGCCGGATCCGGAGCGGCGCGACCCCGCGCCACGTGCCCGCCCGGGTCCTCGAGGTCGCGGACATCCCCCGCACCCGGAACGGCAAGATCGTGGAGCTTGCGGTCCGCGACGTCGTCCACGGGCGGCCGATCCGCAACCGTGAAGCGCTCGCCAACCCCGAGGCCCTCGAGCTCTTCGCGGCCCGCCCCGAGCTGTCGGTCTGATCCGGGCCGTCGGCCGGGAACGATGGAGGCGAGCGTGGAACGGTCCGATTCCGGCGGTCGCGTCGAGCCCGCAGGGTCGGGGTCGGGGGGCGCGAGCCGGGAAACGGGAGGGAGGGCGGCCGGGTTCCGGATCCGCCCGTTCCGGGACGGGGACGAGGACGACGTGGTCGCCCTCTGGCGGGCCTGCGACCTGGTTCGCCCCTGGAACGATCCGGGTCGCGACATCGAACGGGCTCGAGCCGCCGGATCGTGCGAGCTCTTCGTGGCGGTCCCGGGAGAAGGCGACGAGCCCGTTGCGGGCAGCGTAATGGTCGGATTCGACGGACATCGGGGGTGGGTCTACTACCTCGCGGTTGCGCCCCGGCTCCGGTCGCGAGGCCTTGGCGGGCGGCTGATGCGGCACGCCGAGGCCCGGCTCGAGCGGATCGGCGCCCCCAAGGCGGTGCTCATGATCCGCGAGGAGAACGAAGGGGTGCGCCGGTTCTACGAGAGTCTCGGATACGGCGTCGAGAAACGGACAATCATGAGCCGGTGGGTGGCGGGAACCCCGGCGGCGGGAGCGGGTTGATGGGCAAGAAGCGGGAACCGGGGTCGGGAGCCGTCGGAAGCCGCGGAGCGGACCGCGGGGAGGGTGCCGCCGCCGTCGCCCCGGATGGCCTTCGGGCGCCGGAAGCGGCGCTCGGCGGGACGGTCCCGGTCACCGTCACCTACCTCGAGATGACGTCGCCGGAGCAACGCTCGCCCGCGCCCGGGGTGTTGGAGCCGACCGCGGTCCTCCGTGCGGAGCGGCCCACCATCTCGTTCTACCGCTATCTCTACCATACCGTCGGCGCCGACTGGAACTGGTTCATGCGACGGCGTCTCTCCGACGACGAGCTCGCGGCCATCATCCACGACGACCGGGTGGAGGTGTTCGTGCTCTACGTGCGCGGGGTTCCCGCCGGCTACGTGGAGCTCGACCGGCGGGTCGAGGGCGAGGTCGAGATCGCCTACTTCGGTCTCCTCCCCGAGTACCTGGGGAGGGGGTTCGGCGCGTTTCTGCTCGACTGGGGGCTCGGGCGGGCGTGGAGCTATCGCCCGCGCCGGGTCTGGCTGCATACCTGCTCGCTCGATCATCCGCGGGCCCTCGGCGTCTACCAGCGCGCGGGCCTCGCGGTATATGACCGCGAGGTGGTGCACGAACCACTGGAGCACTTGCTCCAGCCGCCAGGGGACGGGTCCGGGACGGCTGCTGCGCCTTAGCCCGAAAAAACCACCGGCTTCCCGCTGCGGCCGCCCATCCGCTCGCGGTAGCGGGACGTACTCCCGCAAGCCGCTTCAGCAACGCGCACGCGCTCTTTCGGTCCGTGCGGCCCGCTCCTCCATGAGATCGTGGGGCATCTTGGCCCCCTCGCGACGAAAGTCGGTGATTTTTTCGGGTTGGAGGGGGCTCCGGCGCCGGCGGCGAGACGGACCCCGCGTCCGGAGCGGGCGGCAGCGCGCGTCGCGGCCCGGGTCCCGGCGGGTCCCGGGGGGGTGGCGCGTCCATCCGCGCCTCCCCGTGCGCCCTCAGCGTATCGAGGCCACGATCCGGCCGAGGCGCTCGATGCTCTCGAGCACGGTCTTCTGCCCGAGCCCCGGCCACTGCATCCGCATGATGAAGTGCCGGACCCCGAGGGCGTCGCGGTAGCGCTCGAGCTCGTCCTTCACCCACGCCTCGTCGCCGATGAGGAAGCGGTCGGGATGGAACTCGTCGAAGGGCTGATCGAAGCGATCGGCGGTGTCGAGGATGTCGTCCTGTCCCCACGAGGCGTAGGCCGCGTACTTGTACCCGAGCGGCCCGTGTGCGGCGTCCAGGGCGCTCGCCATGGTCGCGCCCACGTGACACTCGCGGCACAGGGGGTAGTCGACCGCGGGCGGCAGGCCGGCCGTGGCCCGCACCTCGCGGTACCGGGCAAGCTGCTTCTCGAGGGTCCGCACGGTGGGGTAGAAGGTGATGAGCCATTCGTCGCCAAGGGTCGCGGCCCGCTCGATCGCCTTCTCCACCACCGCCGCGATCCAGACCGGCGGCCCGGGGCGCTGCTTCGGCTTGAGGGCGAGCCCCGCGTCCTCCACGGTGAAGTGCTTCCCGCGGTGGCTCACCCGGTCCTCGGCCCACAGTCGGCGCACGAGCGACACCCCTTCCTCGAGCCGCTCCCCCCGGTGCCGGAGCGACACCCCGAACGCGGTGTATTCCTCCTCGCGATAGCCGAGCCCGAGGCCGAGCACGAAGCGCCCGTCCGTGAGCCAGTCCATCGTCGCTGCTTCCTCGGCCACGAGCACCGGATTGAGGGCCGGGAAGACGAGGATGTTCGGCCCGACCTGCATGCCCTCCGCCTCCGGGACGAGCCGCGCGAGGAGGGGCATCGTCTGGAGCATCCGCACCGGCGCGGTCAGGAAATGCTGGGCCGCCCAGAGCGACGAGAAGCCGTTGGCGCGCGCCGCCCGAACCTGCTCCACAAGGTTCGCGGGCTGGGGCCCGAGCGGCGTATCCGGGGTGAACTGGGTCGCGAGGTAGAGCCCGACCTTCATCGCGTTCGCTCCGTCTTCACGGCCGCACGAGCGCAGCGTAGGCGTCGGGGCGCCGGTCCCGGTAGAAAGGCCACACCGAACGGACCTCCTCGAGCCGTGCCGGCGGGAGATCGGCGACGAGCACCTCTTCCCCGCTTCCCGCCTGGGCGACGATCTCGCCGATGGGGTCGATGAACACGCTCGCCCCGTAATAGGTGCTCTCGATCTCGACCCCGGTGCGGTTCACCCCCGCGACGTAGAACCCGTTCGCGATCGCGTGGGCGCGGAGCTCGGTCTCCCACACGCTCCGCGAGTACCCGCGGATGGTCGTCGCGGTCGGCACGAACACGTACTGCGCGCCGCCAAGGCCGAGCGCCCGCGCGGACTCCGGAAAATGGCGGTCGTAGCAGATCATGATTCCGATCCGCCCGTGGGGGGTGTCGAAGACCGGAAAGCCCGTGTTGCCGGGACGGAAGTAGAACTTTTCGTTGAAGTGCGAGCTCATCGGGAGGTGGTGCTTGCGGTAGGAGCCCCGGACCTCGCCGCGGTCGTCGACGAGGAGGGCGGTGTTGTAGAGCTCGCCGGCCATCGCGCGCTCGTAGAACGGCACGATCAGGAAGAGCCCGAGACGCTTCGCGGCGGCGCGCATGCGGCTCACCGAAGGGCCGTCGATCGGCTCCGCGAGCGCCTGTGCCCGCGGGTCGATCCGCTGCGCGAAGAACCAGGTGTTGAAGCACTCCTGAAGGCAGACCACGTCGGCACGCTCCCGCTTCGCCGCCTCGAGGCCGGACTCCGTTCGGTCCAGGTTCTCGGCAACGTCGTCCGCGGCGCTCATCTGGACGAGGGCGGCGCGCATGGGTGCTCTCCTTGGTTCGCGGGAGGTTCACGGGGGGTTCGCGGGGGCGGGGCGGGAATCCGCCGCCGAAGAGCCGCGATCATACTCCCGTCGTCGCGAATCGCGGGATGCGGGCCGGACGGATCCGCAAGGCCGATTCGTTCATTCAAAGGCGGCCTAACAATTCAAAGAGTTGCGTCCATTGACGAACGGATGGGCCGAAGTCGGCGACGACCGGAGGATGAGGCATCGAATCAGGACGATGCGCTCACCGACGGTCATCGAGGAAGGCCGGGAACGAATTTGCCGCAGTCCTCGTTTCCGGCGCCCGACTTCACCCCGAGCCGCAAGCCGTCTTCTCCTTGCGGCTCGATCCGGGGCAGATCGGGGGGCGGATCGACGGTCGTGCCGGCCCTGCAACGGGACCCGACGAGCAAAACGGGAATTGCTGCCGAATCTGCCGTTCGGGTGGGTCCGGGCCCCGGCCACCGGAAGACGGCCCGCCCCATCGCGCGGCGGAACGCTCGACGCGGAACCCTCGACCCGGCCGCGGCCATCCGCGGCCCGGTTTGCCGTGCGCCCGGGCCGCGACTACCATCGGACCCGGAAACAGGTCCCGTTCCGGTTGCCGCCGAGGCGCCCGCCAACCGGCGGGTGCCGGGGCTTCCGCAGGGGTCGTCACCATAGCGCAACCCGGGCGCAACCCGGAAAGAGGTATCGAACATGAGCATGAGAAGGTCCCATCCAGTCGCCGCGAGCGCCGCGGCCCTTGCCTTTGGTGTCGGCCTCGCGGCCGGGCCCGCGTCGGCCGACGTGCAGACCCAGGGCGTAACCGACAGCGAGATCCGGATCGGAGCATTCGGCCCCTTCGGCGGCCCCGTCTATCTCTACGGCAAGCTCGTGATGAACGGGGTCGAGGCGGTCTTCGACAAGGTCAACTCCGAGGGCGGGGTCCACGGGCGCAACGTCGTGCTCGTGCGCGAGGACGACAACTGCAAGCCCGAGGGGGCCATCGCGGCGGTCAAGAAGCTCGCCTACGACCGGAAAGTGTTCGCGATCATCGGCGGCGCCTGCTCGAACGCCACCCTCGCCTCGGTACCGGAGCTCGAGAAGTCCGGCATCCCCATGGTGGTCAACTCGGCCGTCGCCGACGGCATCACCGACCCGCCGAAGAAGAACATCTACACCGCCCAGCTCACCTCCGGGGTGGAGAGCCGCGCCCAGATCGACTTCGCCCTGGCCCAGGGGGCCAGGACGCTCGCGGTCGTGCGGATGACCGATGCGTGGGCGATGGCCCGCTACAACCCGCTCGCCGCGTACGCGCAGGAGAAGGGCATCGAGTTCGTCGAGAACCTGGAGCTCGGGGTGGACGCGAACGACGCCACGCCCCAGGCGCTCAAGCTCAAGGGCGCGGGGGTCGACGCGGTCATCATGATCCTCTATCCGAAGCCGGGGGCGGTCCTCATCCGCGACTCGCTCAAGATCGGCAACAACCCGCTCTGGGTCGGACAGACCGCGATCAACGACTTCGTCGCCTTCGAGAAGCAGGTGGGGGTGCCGGACGCGCTCACGAACTTCGTCACCATCACCGCCACCGCCCATCAGCCGGGCGATCCGGAGGTGAAGGACTGGACCGACCGGGTCAAGAAGCTGTTCCCGAACGACGAGCTCTCCGTCTTCAACATGAACGGCATCGGGAGCGCGCAGGTGCTGGTCGAGGCGCTCCGGAAGGCGGGCCCGAACCCGACCCGCGACGGGTTCCTCGCCGCGATGGGAGACATGGACCTGGAGGTGGACGTCTACGCGGGGCCCATCAAGTGCTCGGCCGGAGAGAGCCACCAGTGCAACCAGCACCCGGGCTGGCTCGCGCTCAAGGACGGCAAGGTCGTCCGGCTGCAGTAGCGCAAGCCCCCGGTGCGGCGGACATCAGGACCCTTTCGCGCCGCGGGTCGGCTTGGCCGAAGGCGTCGCCCGACCTCGCACGGAGGCGTTCCCGTCGGGCTACGCCGCGCTCGTTCGACCGGTCCGGGGCCACCGGGGCGGGAACGGCAAGCGTGAAATGACCCTGGGCGAACCGGGACGAGAGACGGCCGGGTGGAGTATCTGAGCTATCTTGTGGCGACGGGGATCTCGACGGGGGCGCTCTACGCCCTCGTCGCCCTCGGCATCGTCGTCATCTACAAGGCGACGCAGGTCGTGAACTTCGCCCACGGCGAGATGTTCATGCTGGGTGGGTTCTTCGCGTTCACGTTCCACGTGATGCTCGGTTGGCCCTACCTTCCCTCCTTCGCCCTCGCCGTCGTGCTCGCTTTCGCGGTCGGGATCGCGGTCGATCGGATCGCGTTCCGGCCTCTCATGCAGCGTCAGACCCTCGTCAGCGTCCTCCTCGTGATGATCGGGCTCTCCTTCGTCCTCAAGGGGGTCGCACGCTGGCTCTGGGGCGGGAAGGGCGACTACCTCACGTTCCCGCCCCTCATCTCGCCGGAGCCGCTCAGCTTCGCCGGGATCATGGTCATGTCCCAGCAGCTCGTCGTGCTCGGCGCGGCGTGCGCGGTGATGATCGTCTTCGCACTGTTCTTCAAGCTCACCCGGGCGGGGCGCTTCATGCAGGCGACGGCGGACAATCCCAAGGCCGCGAAGCTCGTCGGGCTCCGCACCGACCGGGTGTACATGTACACGTTCGGGGTCGGCTCGGCGGTGGCGGCCGCCGCCGCGGTGCTCATGGCCCCGCTCACCCTGCTCTATCCGGACATCGGGTTCATGCTCTTCATCAAGGCGTTCGCGGCCGCGGTCCTCGGGGGGCTCACGAGCATTCCGGGGGCGGTGGTCGGGGGGTTCCTCATCGGCATCATCGAGCAGCTCGCAGCCGGCTACCTCCATACCGCGATGCAGGAAGTGGCGGCGTTCATCGTCATCATGATCGTGATGATCTTCATCCCGACCGGCCTCTTCGGACTCGGCCGGGTCCGCAAGGTCTGACGGACCGGAGCCGAGGGTGATTTCACGCTACGGCTCCGGTCGGGGCAGCTCGGGCTAGCGTAGCGCAGTCCGACCTGCCCGCCTCCCGACCGCCTCCAATGTCGAGCTACGCTGCACTCATCCGACCTGCCTCCGGCGTCCGACCTTCGGTCAAGCCGGCGTGAAGCGGCCCCGGACCGGAGCCGCCGCGGCGATGCGCGCGCTCGTCGGGAAGCGGGCGTTCCTCTTCGCCCTCTTCGCCCTGCTCCTCGTGATTCCCCAGGTCGCGAACGAGTACCACACCTTCGTCGCGAACCTCGTCCTGCTCTACGTCATCCTCTCGCTCGGGTTGAACCTCCTCATCGGGTTCGCGGGCCAGCTCGCCCTCGCGAACGCCGCGATGTACGGCATCGGCGCGTACGGGACCGGGCTCCTCATGAAGCACTTCGGCCTGCCGTACTGGATCTCCGCCCCGGGGGGCGTGGCCATCGCGGTCATCTCGGGGACCCTCCTCGCCCTCCCCGCCCTTCGCCTCTCCGGGATCTACCTCGCCCTCGCGACCCTCGCGTTCGCCCAGTTCACCTTCTGGCTGATGACCCACTGGACCCCGGTCACCTTCGGGGCGGGGGGGTTCATCCCGCCCCCCATCGACTTCTCGCCGCTTCCGATCACCCAGGAGACCGGGATCTACTATCTGAGTTGGGCGGCCGCACTCCTCCTCTACGTCGCCGCCCGGCATGCGATGGAGTCGCCCGTCGGGCGTGCGTTCGTCGCGATCCGGGACGGCGAGGTCGCGGCCCAGGCCCTCGGCATCGACCTCCTCAAGTACAAGGCGCTCGCATTCGCGATGTCGGGGTTCTACGCGGGCGTCGCCGGGGCGCTGTACAGCGGCATGCTCGGCTTCGTCGGCCCGGAGAGTTTCGACCTCCTCCAGATGGTGCTGCACAAGGCGGCGGTGGTGCTCGGCGGCATGGGCTCGGTCGTGGGCTCGGTGATCGGCGGCGCGCTCCTCACCGTGCTCGTCGAGGTGACCAAGGAATTCAAGTTCTCCATCGAGGTCGCGTTCGGCGGCCTGCTCATCGTGTTCGTGCTCTTCCAGCCGCACGGGCTCGTCGTGTTCGTTCGCAGATGGCTCCCCGGCTGGACCGAGCGCCTTCACTACGTGCCGTTCGACAAGGAGACGGAGGTGGACCTGGCCGCGCCGGCCGGCCCGGACCCGGACCCGGATCCGGACCGCCCCCTTGGACCGGACGAAGGATCCGACGAACCGGCGGAGGCCGCCGCCGCGAGAACGCCGGGAGGCGGCCCGGGGTGACGGAGGGGTGACGGAGGGGTGACGCAGGCGTGACGCAGGCCGTGCTCAAGGTCCGGGGGGTCATGATCGCGTTCGGAGGGGTGAGCGCCCTCGACGCGGTGGATGTGGACTTTCCGGAAGGCGAGATCACCGGGATCATCGGGCCGAACGGGGCCGGCAAGACGACGCTCCTCAACGTCATCTGCGGCATGAATCCCCCCGACGCGGGGGACGTCTTCCTCGAGGATCGGTCGATCACCGGCCTCAAGCCGAACCGGATCGCGGCCCTCGGGCTTCGCCGTACCTTCCAGTCCTCCCAACTCTTTGCCGGGATGACGGTGCTCGAGAACATGATGGCCGGGCTCCACCTCATGAGCACGACGGGGCTCTTCGGCGCGGTGTTGCGGTCGAAGCGGATGCGAGCGGAGGAGGAGGAGATGCGCGAGCGCGCGCTCGCCGCCCTCGACTTCGTCGGGTTCCGCCACTTCGCGAACCGCGCGGGAGACGCGCTCTCGTTCGGTCAGCAACGGATCATCGAGATTGCGCGCACCCTCATCCACGAGCCCAAGGTCGTGCTCCTCGACGAACCTGCGGTCGGGCTGTCGGTCAATCGGGTGGCGGAGCTCGACGCCCTGCTCCGCCGCATCCGCGACGAGCGCGGGGTCACCCTCGTCATGATCGAGCACGTCATCCGGCTCGTCATGGGAGTCTCGGACCGGGTCGTCGTGCTCAACTCGGGGCGCAAGATCGCCGAGGGGCTCCCGGACGCGGTGCGGGCCGATCCGGCCGTCGCGGAGGCGTACCTGGGACACCAGGCCGACGGTTGAGAGCCGCCGAACCGATGCTTGAAGTCCGTCACCTCAAGGTCTGGTACGGGGTAACCGAAGTGCTCCGGGATGTCTCGTTCGAGGTGCCGGAAGGCCGGATCGTCGCTCTGCTCGGCGGCAACGGATCGGGCAAGACGACGATCATCAACACCCTCTCCGGCCTCCTTCGGCCGCGGGCCGGGGATATCGTGTTCGACGGCGCCGACGTGGCCGGGCGGTCTTCGGACCACATGGTCAAGGCCGGCATCGTCCAGGTGCCGCAGGGCCGCGAGGTGTTCGCGTCCATGACGGTGCACGAGAACCTCGAGCTCGGCGCGGCGACCCGGCGCGACCGGGCCGGGATCCGCGCCGACGTCGCGCGGATGTACGAGCTCTTTCCGCACATCGCGAGCCGGCGCGGCCAGCGGGCGGGAAGCTTGAGCGGCGGCGAGCAACAGCAGGTCGCGATCGGGCGCGCCCTCATGGCCCGCCCGAAGCTGCTGCTGATGGACGAGCCCTCGGTCGGGCTCTCCCCGATCATCGTGGACATGGTCATCGAAACGGTGAGGGAGCTCCACGCGCGCGGGCTCACCATCCTCGTCGTCGAGCAGAACGTCGGGGTCGCGGCCGCGGTCGCGGAGGACGCGTTCGTACTCAAGGACGGCGCGATCGCTTTCCGGGGCGATGCTCCGGGGCTCATCGACAACCCCGAAGTGCTGTCGTCCTACCTCGGGCGTTGACCGCGCATCGCAATGGCCGGGATCGAGGCGCAACATCTCGACTTCGCCGGGCGGCGGGTCCTCGTGACCGGTGCGGCGGGCGGGCTCGGGAGCCGCATGGCGCGGGCGTTCCGCGCGCACGGGGCGGCGGTGGTGCTCGCCGACCGGGACCGGGGGCGGCTCGCGCCGCTCGCTTCGGAGCTCGACGGCGCGGAGCGTCACGCCTTCGACCAGGCCGACCCCGCTTCGGTGGAGGCTCTCGCCCGGGCGGCCGAACCGGTGGACGTGCTCCTCAACAACGCCGGGATCCTCCACGTCGGCCCGTTTCTCGAGATGCCCCCCGAAGCCATCGAACGACTGATCGCGACCGACCTCACCGGTCCGGTCCTCCTCGCCCGGGCGGTCGCGCACGGGATGGTCGAGCGCGGTTCCGGGGTGATCGTCAACGTCGCCTCCCAGATCGCGTTCACCGGCGGACCCGAGCGGGCCATCTACGGCACCGCGAAGGCGGGGCTCGTCCAGTTCACCCGGGCCGCGGCGGCCGAGCTCGCACCCCACGGCGTGCGGGTGGCGGCGCTCGCCCCCGGGCGGACCCCGACCCCGCTCACCGTGGCCGCCCTCGCGGATCCCGACCATCTCGCGGAGAGCCTCGCCCGCATACCCGCGGGGAGGCTCGGCGACGCCGACGAGATGGCGCGCCTCGCCCTGTTCCTCGCCTCACGGCTTGCCGACTACGTGGTGGGCGAGACCCTGATCGCGGACGGCGGATACATACTCACCTGAACTCCCACCCACCTGAACCCACACTTATGTGCTCAAGTTTCGGGATTCGTTGACAGAAGTGGATTCCCGCGCAAGCGGGAATCCATCGCCTGATTCCACAGGCATTTCGAACCCCGAAACTTGAGTAACGTGAACTCGCGGAGAAGCCGACGATGGAACTTGGACTGGACGGCAAGAGCGTGCTGATCACCGGCGGCTCGAAGGGGATCGGCCGGGCCGCGGCCGAGGCGTTCGCCCGCGAGGGCGCGGGCGAGATCCACCTGACCTCCCGCTCCGGCGACCTGCTCGACGAGGCGGCGCGTGCGCTCGAGAGGGCGCACGGCTGCCGGGTGCGCACCTACGCGCTCGACCTCACCGACCGGGCGGCGCGCGAAGGGCTCATCGCGGAGACGATCGACGTCGACGTCCTCGTCAACAACGCGGGAGCGATCCCCTCCGGCTCGATGGACGCGGTCGACGACGCGGCATGGCGCGCCGGCTGGGAGCTCAAGGTCTTCGGCTACATCGCGATGTGCCGGGCGTTCTTCGCTCGCATGCGCGAACGCGGCCACGGGGTCATCGTGAACGATGTCGGGAACTCGGGCGAGAACCCGGACTTCGACTACATCGCGGGGTCGTGCGGCAACGCGAGCCTCATGACCCTGACCCGCGCGATCGGCGGACGAAGCCTCGACCACGGGGTGCGGGTCGTCGCGGTGAACCCGGGTCCCGTCGATACCGGCCGGATGGAAACGATGCTCCGCCAGCGGGCCGGGGCAGTCCTCGGCGACGAGGGAAGGTGGGGGGAGTTGCTCGCCCGCTTTCCCGGGGGACGGGCCGCCACCGCCGACGAGGTCGCGGACCTCATCGTGTTCTGTGCCTCGGCGCGCGCCGGCTACCTCTCCGGCTGCGTGGTGACCCTCGACGGCGGGATCACCTCGCGCCGCTCCGTGGTCTGACGACCGGCTCGGGCCGAACCGGCCCGAGCACGATCACCTCGACCGGCGGCCCCGCGACCCCCGCGCCCGTCGCCGGACGCGACCGGCGGTGAAAGACGGCAATGGACCGAAAGGACGATGTCATCAGTCATCCGGAAACGGAACGCGGTCGGGGTCGACAGCGCGCGTCACGAACACTTCCATCCGGGGCCGATAGACCTCCCAGAGAAAGCGAAGCTCGGCGAGCGGCGCGCGGTCGAGCTCCACCCTGAGATCGACGAGGGGAAACGGCTGGTCGTCCACCACCAGGAGCGCGGCGGACTTGACCTGCCTGGGCTCGCCTCCGGCTCCGAGGCCCGCCTCGAGGGCGATGAGCAGGCGTTCGGCGAGATGCTCCCCGGCTGCGGCCTCGAAGGCCTCGACCATCGCGGCGGGAACCGCCTCGGTGCGGATGATGTTGCCGATCGCACAGCAGCCGTCGCCCTCGGCCGCCGCGTGAATGGAGGCGACGCGGTCTCCGTGGTACCAAGCCGTTCCGCCCGTGCGGTCGACGACTGCAAGCTGGCGCCACCCGATGGTGGGATCGCCCCGAGCAAGGGATGCAATCACATCGCCGGCCGTCGCGCCCGCTTCGAGCAGACCGAGGCCGCGGGGGCCGAGACGCGCATCCGTGCGGTGCTGGGTGAGAACCGCCCCGACGCCGGCCTTGGCGTGGGGGCAACGCGCGCCGACGTTGATGCTGGACGTGGTGACCGCGGCGCCGAACATCCCGGTCCGCCGGCACGTGCCTACAAGCGAGAAGGTCATCCGCGGTCTCCGGTTCGGGGGTGAGGTGGCGCCGATTCCGTCCGGCCTTCGACGGCGCTCCGACCGCAGATGTCCGATGCGCGCCCGGCTCCGCCCGCGCTACGACCCGAGGTGAGATGCATACTCAAGTACGCCTCCGATATGCGGCCAAGTCTTCTGCCGTGAGTTCGCCGG
This sequence comes from Gammaproteobacteria bacterium, assembly GCA_965214795.1. Classification (GTDB taxonomy): domain Bacteria; phylum Pseudomonadota; class Gammaproteobacteria; order HK1; family HK1; genus JAJDXW01. The sequence goes on from OZ243976.1 coordinate 2,497,650, forward strand.
GTTCCACCAACTTGTAGTGGCGTTCCATGAGGACCTTCACTGCACTATAGACGACATCGCCGATGTTGCTCGGACGCCGAACGCCTCGCCGCTTGGCGGCTGCCGTGATATCGGATCTCTCGAAGTCGACTTGAGTCATCCCTTTCTCGAACTTCGATTCGAAGATCTCTTCGATGATCGCGGCGTACGCGTTGGACCTGGACATGCGGAACAGTCGTGTCGGGATCAACCTGCCCAACGGAGCCGGACGACCTCTTCGCGCAGATGTTGTCGGCTGGCCGTCGCGATCCGCGTCCTGAACAAGTCGATGGCCGTCAGTTCGTAGCCAAGGGACTGGGCCAGTTCGCCCAGGATCTTCCCGGTCCGGATCATGACCCGCAGGTACGATGCTTGGTCACCGACTACGTACGCAAGCCGCGCGCCGGGACGCAGCCTGCTCCTGATGCTGGCCAGATGCCGCACCATGCCGCCGAAGTACAGCTTCGTGACTCGCGCGTACTGGCGCTCGAAACCCGATGTCTTGCCCAGATCGATCCGACGCTCTTCGATAAGCCGGGCGATGTGCTGAATGCCCTCATGTCCAGCGACCAGGGCGTCGTCGGCGTCCGTCTTGTACACGCTCCGCGTATTGGAACGGACGAGTCCCTGTTTCAGACTTCGCAGATCCTGCTTGTCCCGGATGAAACCGAGCAGAACGCTTTCGAGCCGCGTCGTTCGCGTATAGTCCTTCTCGTTGGGATACGGCGGGGAGGTGATGACTGCATCGATGGACGATGGCTCCAGGAACTCCTCCAACCTGCGTGCATCCGCAAGGTGGACGGTGGCTTCGGCCCCGGCTTGTTTCCGCAGCGCCGCAAGGTCGCTGCCCATCGTTCCGACGCGGTCCAGCCAGGGACCGACGACCGGCGCGTCTTCCCGAATTCGCCCGACACCGACCTCCGGGCCGAAGTGCAGGTTGCCGATTCCCGAGATCAGTGCGGCCGCGAGCGCGAGTCGCTCGTGGGCTTGGACCGCCTCATCGCGGTGCCGCTCCAGGGCGTCGAGCAGCAGGAGCGTCTTGTGAAGCGGCCGCGGGCTGATCGAGTTCTTCAGCAGAAGGCTCAGGCGCTCGGGCGGCAATGTCCGCAGGTCGGCGATTGGCGGAGCATCCGCCTGAAACAAGGGTGCCGGCCCGAAGTCGTCGATTCCCTGACCTTGGAGCAGGTCCAGCGCCCGCCCGGCGATTTCCTCGGCGTGGGCGACAAGCGCGTCGGGATCGACACTCCAGTCCAGCTTGGTGCGACTCGCGAATCCGGCCATCGGGTTGCGATCGATCCCGACGCTCGGGATCCCGAGCTTCTTGCACTCGACCAGCGTCGTCCCGGTCCCGCAGAACGGATCCAGCACCCTCTGCGTCGGATCGACCCCGAACGTGTCGAGGTAGTCGCGTACCAAATGCGACGGGAACGAGAGGACGAAGCGGTACCAGTCGTGAACGGCGCGGTCTTCGGGCCTGAGACGATTCCGTTCCGGGGCGCTTCTGGCGCTTGCTTGCGCCGGGGGTGCGATCACATCGGTACTCACGTCAGACGCTCAGGCATTCACTTGTGCGGCGGCGTGGCGGCCGGTTCGCGGGGTGCGCAAGTACCGGGCGAGGCAAGCGGGCGGACTCGGACAGGAATGCTACCACGCGATGCCCTCGTCCCCCCGTGCCCACCGTTCAGGCTCATCTCCGGATTGGAAAGGACTGTCCCCGGACCGGCTGGTGTCCGCGCGAGCGACGTCCGGCGGTGCGCCAGCAGTTCTCATTTTGCTCGTCGGGTCCCGCCGCAGGGCCGGCACGACCGTCGATCGGCCCCGGATCGAGTCGCCAGGAGAAGACGGCTTGCGGATCAGGGTGAAGTCAGGCGCCAAAACGAGAATTGCCGGTGGTGCGCGTGGCGGGTGGACGGGGGCAGACCGGACGTTCATAGTGGAGAGGCGAGCGATCTTCGTAAGGTCGGATCCCGTCCCCCCCGGCGAGCGGAACAGCATGGAGAACCCCGGCATCACCATCGAGACGATCGAGGCGGCCGAACGCCTCGTCGGAGTCGCGTACACCCGGGACGAACGAGCGCTCATGCTCGACAATCTCGACGGTCAGATCGAGGCGGCCCGGGCGCGGCGCGCCCTGACCTTCGAAAACCAGGTCCCGACGGCGTTGCGGTTCGACCCGCGCCTGCCCGGCTTTCGTCCTCCACCTCCGCAGGTGCCGCTTCGCCGGTCGGCAATCGACCCGGGGCCGCTGCCCGACTCGGACGAGGACATCGCCTTCGCGCCCGTGACTTCGCTCTCGTGCTGGATCGCACGCGGCGAACTCAGCAGCCGGCGGTTGATCGAGATCTACCTGGCCCGCATCGCGTCCCGCGCCGAAATGCTGGAGTGCTTCGTCACCGTCGCCCCGGACCTCGCCCGCGCCCAGGCGGACGCCGCGGACGCTCTCCTGCGGGCCGGCACTCGCCTCGGCCCGCTCCACGGGATTCCCTACGGGCTCAAGGATCTCTTCGACACCAAGGACATTCGGACCACCTGGGGCGCCGCCCCGTACCGGGATCGCACGCCCGGCGGGGACGCGCGGGTAGTGGAGCTGCTGCGCGCGGCGGGGGCGGTCCTCCTCGGCAAGACCACCCTCGGCGCCCTCGCCTACGGAGACATCTGGTTCGGAGGCAAGACACGGAACCCCTGGAATCTCGAAGAAGGGGCGAGCGGATCGAGCGCCGGTTCCGCATCGGCGACCGCGGCGGGGCTCTGCGCCTTCTCCATCGGGACCGAAACGCTGGGCTCCATCACCTCCCCGTCGCAGCGCTGCGGGACGACCGGGTTGCGCCCGACCTTCGGGCGAGTCTCGCGCGCCGGGGGCATGGCGCTTTGCTGGTCGCTCGACAAGGTGGGCCCCATCTGCCGGTCCGTTGAAGACTGCGCCCTCGTCCTCGCCGCCATCAACGGGCCGGACCCGGCCGATCGGAGCTCGATCGGGGCACCGTTCAACTTCGACGCGACTCGTGGCCCGGAAGGTCTTCGCGTCGGATACCTGCCGGCCGCCTTCGAGGACGAAGGCGCGACCGGGGTCGATCGGGCCGCCCTCGAGGCGGTGCGGAGACTCGGGGTCGAGGTGGTCGAGATCGCCCTGCCGGACCTCCCCTACGGCTCGCTCGTCAGCAGTCTCTTCGCCGAGGCGGCGGCGGCGTTCGAGGACCTCACCCTGACGAACCGGGACGACGAGCTCGTCTGGCAGGACAAGGGCGCGTGGCCGAACGCGTTCCGCAAGGCGAGATTCCTGTCGGCGGTTGACCACGTGCAGCTCGACCGCCTCCGCTATCGGGTCATGGAGGCGCTCGACGGGACGTTCCGGGAAGTCGACGCGCTGATCGGACCGTTCATGACCGGACCGATGCTGGTCGCCTCCAACTTCACCGGCCATCCCTGCCTGCACTTCCGGGCGGGCTTCCTCGAATCGCCGACGCGAAGCGACCCCTCCCTCGCGGGCGGCAAGCTCGACATCGGGGCGGCGGGAGAAGACGCGGAGTCGCACGAAGTCCCGCAAGGGGTCTCGCTCTGGGGGCCCCTGTTCGACGAGGGACGGATTCTCAATCTCGGGATGGCGCTCGAGGCGGAGCTCGGGGTCGCGGCGCGGCGGCCGGTCCTCCCGCCGCCGGACTGACGCCGACCCCGAAGACACCCTTCCCGCCGGCTCCGCCGCCCGCGGGCCCCGGCAGGGTCATCCCACTCTACGGTTCCGGATGGGGTTCCGGATGGAGTTCCCGATGGGGTTCCGGATGGAAACGAGGGGCCGGGATGGCGCTCGCCGCATGCGGTCGGGCCGATCGGCTGCATCCACGCGGCCCGCAGGCCCCCCCGAGGGCACGAATGAGGGCGCTCCCGCCGATCCGGCGCGGATGATCGGCCCGCGTGGGAAAGTCCTGCGGACCCCGGTGACGGTGGCTACGCCGCCTCGCCGCCGGCGCGAAGGTGGCACGCAACCCGGTGGCCGGAGCGCACCGTGCGCAGCCGCGGCGTCTCCCGCCGGCACACGTCCTCGGCGATGGGACAGCGAGTGTGAAAGGCGCATCCGGGAGGGAGGTTCACCTGGCTCGGCACCTCGCCGTGCAGGATGACGCGCTTGCGCTTCCGGCCGGGACTCGGGATCGGCACCGCAGCGAGCAGCGCCTCGGTATAGGGATGCCGGGGAGCGGAGAAAAGCGCCCGCTTGTCCGCGAGTTCGACGATCTTGCCGAGATACATCACCGCGATTCGGTGCGCGATGTGCTCGACCACCGCGAGGTCGTGCGAGATGAAGAGATAGGCAAGCCGAGAGCCCCGCTGGAGCGAGCGCAACAGGTTCAGCACCTGGGCCTGCACCGAGACGTCGAGGGCCGAGACCGGCTCGTCCGCGACGATCACCGACGGCTCGACGGCGAGCGCCCGCGCGATCCCGAGCCGCTGGCGCTGGCCGCCGGAAAGCTGGTGGGGGTAGCGATCGAGCTGTTCGAGGCGAAGACCGGTGCGTTCGAACATCTCGGCGACCCGTTCCTCCTTCTCCCTTCCGGCGGCGAGGCCGTGAATCTCGAGCGGTTCGGCCACGATCCGCCGGCAGGTCATGCGCGGGTTGAGGGATGAGAACGGGTCCTGGAACACCATCTGGATGTCGCGCCGACCTTCGCGAAGCTCCGCATCGCTCGCGGTCGTGATGTCGCGCCCGTGCAGTACGATCCGCCCGCCGTCGGGTCGGAGCAGGCGCATCACCGTCTTCCCGAGCGTCGTCTTGCCGCAGCCGCTCTCGCCCACCACCCCGATCGTTTCCCCGGCCCGGATGTCGAAGCTGACCCCGTTGACCGCGGTGATCCAGCCCGCGCCGCGCCCGAAGAGGCCCGCTCGAAGCGGAAAGCGCTTGTCGAGGTCCGTAACCTCCAGGACCGGCGCGGGGCCGGCCCCGCCGGTCTCAGGCGGCATGCTCCCACTCCCCCCGACCGCTCTCCCAGCAGGCCACCGCCTGCCCCGGGCGCTTCCGCTCGAGCGGAGGCGCTTCGCGCCGGCAACGGTCCCTGGCGATGGGGCAACGCGGCGCAAAGGCGCACCCGACGATCTCCTCGCGCATCGACGGAACGATGCCCGGAATTTCCCGGAGATCGTCGCCGTCATCGTCCGCGTCCGACTCCAGGGACGAATGGAGCCGCGGCACGGAGCCGAGCAGCCCGACCGTGTACGGGTGCAGGGGACGCTCGAAGAGATCGTTTACCCCGCCCCTCTCCACGATGCGGCCGGCGTACATGACGACGACCCGCTGAGCCATTTCCGCCACCACCCCGAGGTCGTGGGTGATGAGGATGATGGAGGCTCCGGTGCGCTCCTTGAGCTCGTCCATCAGGTTGAGGATCTGCGCCTGAACCGTGACGTCGAGCGCGGTGGTCGGCTCGTCCGCGATGAGAAGCCGGGGATGGCAGGCCATCGCCATCGCGATCATCACCCGCTGGCGAAGCCCGCCGGAGAGCTGGAACGGGTATTGCCGCGCGCGCCGCGCGGGTTCCGGCACCCGCACGAGCGCGAGTGCCGCGACCGCCGCCTCGAGCGCCTCCGACCGCGGGAGGCCCTGGTGGATCCCGATTGACTCCGCGATCTGGCGCCCGACCGTCATCAGCGGATCGAGGGACGTCATCGGCTCCTGGAAGATCATGGAGATGGAGTTTCCGCGAACGTCACGCATCGCGGACTCGGGCAGGGAGAGGAGGTCGCGCTCTTCGAACCATACGCGGCCCATCTCGACCCGCGCCGGAGGCATGGGCAGGAGACCGAGAATCGAAAGTGCGGTGACGCTCTTGCCGCTCCCCGACTCGCCCACGACGGCCAGGGTCTCGCCACGGAGGACGTCGAAGGAGACACCGTTGACCGCCCGGACCACGCCGTCCGGCACGTCGAAACGCACCCGGAGATCTTCGACGCGAGCGATCGCGGCATCCGCCGCCGGTTCGGGTGGTGGTGCGGGCGAGGGTCTCGCTCGGTTCGACGTGACGGCTGCCCTCCGCGCGGCCCGCATGCTTGGCGCCCGGGTGGCCCGGGCGGCCCGGGTGCCCCGGGTGCCCCGGGCGCCAGCCCCCCGCGCTGCCCCGGCCCCACGCAGGGCGGCTAATATCGGGTATTGTGTGATCCATCTCAAGCGGCGAGGGCCGGAACCATGAAACGAAGAGAATTTCTCAGGCATTCGAGTGCCCTGATGGGAGGCGCGGTACTCGGGCCCGGACTTCATTCCATCGCCGCCCACGCGGCCGACGAGCCGGTGCGGGGCGGAACCCTCATCTGGGGGCACTCGGAAACCACCCAGAATCTCGACATCCACCAGACCGGAACGGCCTCCACGGTGCGTCTCCTCCAGAACGTGCACGACGCGATCGTGACCGTCGACGAGAACTTCACCCTGATCCCGAGCCTCGCGGAGCGGTTCGAACAGTCTCCCGACGGGCTCACCTACACGTTCCACCTTCGTCCCGGGGTCGAGTTCCACGACGGCTCCCCGATGACCTCGGCGGACGTCAAGTACTCCTTCGAGCGGGTGAAGAATCCGGATACCGGCGCGGTCAACTTCGAGGTCTTCAACGACGTGGCGGCCATCGAGACCCCGGACGACCTGACCGTGATCATTCGCATGACCCAGGTCAATGCTCCGTTCCTGAGCCGGCTCGCCGAGAACGGCGCGGGAGTCATCATTCCCGAGGGCTCGGGCGATATCCAGGGCACCACTCCGATCGGATGCGGCCCGTTCAAGTTCGTCCGCCGCGAATTCGGCAACGAGGTCGAGCTCGTGCGCTTCGACGACTACTGGGGCGGGGCTCCCCATCTCGACGGCGTACTGAGCCGCGAGGTGACGGAGCCGACGGTACGCCTGACCGGCGTTCGGACCGGGGAGATGCACCTCATCAACGACATACCGCTCGACCGGGTCGAAGCGCTCAAGTCGGACCCCGATCTGCAGGTGCTCACGTGGTTCCCGCTCTCCTGGGCGTTCCTCAATTTCAATCACGCGGTCAAGCCCTTCGACGACCCGCGGGTCCGCAAAGCCCTCGACCTCATGGTCGACAAGGAGACCCTGGTGCAAGGGGCCCTCTGGGGTCAGGGGGTGGTCACCGCTTCACCGAGCTTCCCGACCTCGCCGACCTACAACGACGCGCTGACCGCGCGTGCGCAGGACTTCGACGCGGCTCGGGCCTTGCTTGCGGAAGCGGGATTCGGCCCGAACGAGCTCGAGTTCGTCTTCAAGACCACCACCAACTATCCGTGGCACGTCGAGGCGACCCAGATCCTCGTGGAGTGGTTCCGCCAGGGCGGGGTCAGGGCGTCGGTGCAGCAGCTCACCTGGTCGGACTGGCTGAGCCAGTGCTGGGTCGATCGCGACTACCAGGTCACGATGATGAACTTCTTCACCCTGTGGGAGCCGGACTTCCTCTACTACTCCCTGTGGCACTCTACCGGCGCCTTCAACTACCGCAACATCCGGGACGCGCGGATCGACGAGTTGACGGAGGCGGCCCGGCGGGTGGTCGATCCGATCGAGCGCGCCGAGCTCTACAAGGCGGTCCAGAAGCGCGTGCAGGACGAGGCCCTCGACGTGGTGCTCTGGTTTCGGAACGGGACGGTGGCGGCGCGGCGGAACGTGGGCGGGCTCGACCGGATAGTGCACCCGAACGGCTCCAACCTCCAATTCAAGAACGTCTGGCTCAAGCCCTGAGTCGCCGCCTCCGCCGAGGAGCTCCTGCCCCCCACCGCCCACGGCCGTGGCGCTCCTTCCGGGCGCCCGGCCGCGTCTCGCGGGGGGCAGTGCTTCCGGCGAGACGCGGCCGGGCGCGGGGCGGACGGTGGCCCCCGTTGCGGGCGCTTCGGATGCTCGTCCGGGCTGCCGCGGGCGCGCGGGGGCGACATCTTGCAAGTGCCTGCGGCATGGCGGTCCGCCCGAGCGGGCGCGGGACGGATGCCGCTGGGAGAGGCGGGGCGCGGTCGAGCACCTGGAGCGGCCCGGGCGGGAAGGCTCCTCGATCGCGTTTCCGCCTGACCCGGTGCGCCGTGCACGCGCCTCGCCTCCACCCGCAACGCGCGAAGACGCGGTGCACGGGTAGCCGGAAATGAACTATCTCGCCCGGCGGGCGGCCCTGTTCGCCCTCACCCTCCTCCTCATCTCTATCGTGACGTTCGCGATCACCCACGTTCTCCCGGGCGACGTGGCCATGATGATCATGGGCACCCAGAGCAACCCCACCGCGCTCGCCGGGCTCCGCGACTCGCTCGGGCTCGATGACCCGCTCATCGTCCAGTACGGGCGCTGGATCGGCGGCATGCTGACCGGCGACTGGGGGGTAAGCCTTCGCTTCAAGGAGCCCATTGCGGTGCTCCTCGCGCAGAAGGTGACGGCGAGTGCGATGATCGTGGTCCTGTCGCTTCTCATCGCGCTCGCGACCGCGATCCCTCTCGGGGTCCTGAGCGCCGTGTATCGCGATCGGTGGCAGGATACGGCCGGCTCCGGTCTCGCTCTCGCCGGCATCAGCCTCCCCGACTTCTTCTGGGGCATCGTGCTCATCCTGCTGATCTCCCGCGGACTCGGCTGGCTTCCGTCGTCGGGATACGCATCGCCCACCGAGGACTTCTGGCTCGCGTTCCGGCACGCCCTGCTGCCCGCGACGGCGCTCGGCCTGAGCCTCATGGCCCATCTCACCCGCATGACCCGCTCCGCCATGCTCGAGGTGCTGGGCCAGGACTTCATCCGGGTGTGCCGGGCCAAGGGCCTCGGGCACGGGGCGGTGGTGTTCCGCCACGCGCTGCGCAACGCCATCTCTCCGGTGGTGACCGTCGCCGGCCTTCAGCTCGGCTATCTCTTCGGATCGATCATCGTGATCGAGAGCCTGTTCAACTACACGGGGATGGGCTGGCTCACGTACCAGGCGCTGCTCAACCGGGACGTGCCCCTCATCCAGGCGAGCGTCTTCGTGATCGCGGCCGTCGTGATGCTCGCGAACCTCGTCGTCGACGTGCTCTACACCCTCATCGATCCGCGCGTTCGGCTGGAATAGGGAGCGTGCGGGCCATCCTCACCCCCAAGGGCGTCATCGGCCTCACCCTGGTGGCCATCTTCGCCCTGGCCGCGGTCGGGGCGCCCTTCCTCGTCCCCGAGGAACTGACGACGAAAATCAACGTGCTGGCCCGGCTGAAGCCGCCGTCGCTCGAGCACCCGTTCGGGACGGATCAGCTCGGGCGGGAACTCGTCTGGAGGGTATTGCTCGGCGCCCACACGTCGCTCGTCATCGCCGTCCTCGCGGTGGCCCTGAGCGTCGTCGTCGGACTGCCCCTCGGCGTGATTTCCGGCTACTTCGGCGGCTGGACGGACCACTCCCTGATGCGGCTCGTGGACACCCTCCTCAGCTTTCCCGTGCTGCTGCTCGCGCTCACGATCTCGGCCGTGCTCGGGCCGAGCGTCCCCAACACCATCCTCGCCATCGGCATCGCCTTCTCTCCCTACCTGTCGCGCATCGTTCGCGGCGAAACGCTGCGGGTGGCGGCGCTTCCCTACGTCGAGGCGGCGCGTTCGCAGGGCGCGTCGAACTGGCGGATCATCCGGCTGCACATCCTGCCGAACATCCTGGCGCCCGTCATCGTGCAGGCAACCATCTCGGTCGCCTTCGCAATCCTCGCCGAAGCGGCCCTCTCGTTCCTCGGGCTCGGCACGCAGCCCCCCACCCCGTCCTGGGGGCTTATGATCCAGGCGTCGCGCGACTATCTCGACGTCGCGGCGTGGACCGCGCTCGTGCCCGGAATCGCCATTGCGGCCACCGTGCTCGGCCTCAACATGCTGGGCGACGTGCTCCGCGACGTGCTCGACCCGACGATTCTGTCCGAGCGCTGACGGGCCTGTCGGCTACGCCTCGGCAGCGCGTGCGCGCGGTCGAAGCGGCTCGCGGGAGTCCGTCCCGCGACCGCGAGCGGATGGGCGGCCGCGGCGGGAAGGCGGTGATTCTTTCGGGCCAGGGACAGCACAGGGACAGCAGAGGAAGAAGGCATGGACCTTTCGGCGCTCGGCCGGCGGCTCACGAGCGAATCCGGTACCCGCTCGCTCATGGACGATCTCGGCGAGATCGCGGCCGCCGGCGGCGAGATCGTGAATCTCGGCGGCGGGAATCCGAGCCTCATCCCGGCCGCGGAGATGGTCTTCCGGGTCCGGATGCAGGCTCTCCTGCAGCGCGACGGCGCGTTCGAGCGGGCGATCGGGACCTATGACGCACCGGAGGGAGATCGGGGCCTCGCCCGCGCCCTCGCCGGTCTGCTCCGCCGCGAACAGGGGTGGGACCTCACCGAACGCAACATCGCGATCACCAACGGCAGCCAGCCCGCGTTCCTTGCCCTGTTCAACCTGCTCGCGGGGCCGGTGGCCGGCGGCGGAGAGGGTGAGGGCGACGGCCCGCGCGCTGCGCGCCGGGTTCTGCTGCCGCTCTCGCCCGAGTACATCGGGTACGCCGAGGTCGGGCTGGTCCCCAGCATGCTCGCGTCGTGCCGATCGACCATCACCGAGCTTGGAGACCGGCTTTTCAAGTACGGGGTGGATTTCGAGGGGGTGGAAGCGGTCGAGGACCTCGCCGCGATCTGCGTGTCGCGCCCGACCAACCCGACCGGCAACGTGGTCACCGACGACGAGCTGGCGCGCTTGGGTGCGATCGCCCGCGCCCGCGGGGTGCCCCTCATCGTGGACAACGCCTACGGGCTGCCCTTCCCCGGAATCGTGTACGGCGACGCGGCGCCCGCGTGGGACGAGAACACGGTGCTCTGCATGAGTCTCTCCAAGCTCGGGCTCCCGGGGGTTCGCACCGGGATCGTGATTGCGAACGAGGAGATCGTCTCCGCCCTCGGGGCGGTCAACGCGATCTTCTGCCTCGCGCCGGGGAGCCTCGGCCCCGCCCTCGCCACCGACCTCGTCGAGAGCGGCGAGGTGCTCACGCTCGCCCGGGACGTCATCCGACCCCACTACGAGGAGCGCGCCGAGCGGGCTCTCGACCTGCTGCGCGAGGGCCTCGAGGGCTGCGACATCCGCATCCACCGGCCCGAGGGCGCGTTCTTCCTGTGGCTCTGGATGCCGGGGCTCCCGATCGGGAACGCGGCACTCTACGAACGGCTGAAGGCGCGCGGAGTCGCCGTCGTCTCCGGCCACCATTTCTTCCCGGGGCTCGAGGACGACGACTGGCCGCACAAGCGCGAGTGCATCCGGATCACCTATGCGGACGAGTGGAGTCGGGTCGAGCGCGGCCTCGCGATCATCGCCGAGGAGGTGCGCCGCGCCTGCGACGGCGGCTGACCTCCGTTGCGCTATTGCCTTGCAGTCTGCGATCCTTGATCGGTGATACCTGCCTCCTGGGCGGCAGTCGTTTCAAGTGCCGATATGTGGCGAGAGTGCTTTCGCCAGGTTGCGAGGCTGGCCGCAGCGAGCAGTTTTTATGCTGAGTTCAATACCGCGGAAGCGAATCTTGGCTCGATTCAGATCACGCCGTTCTTTCGAATGCAGCCGTTTACCATGGAACAGAATCGGCCGGAAGACCAGAGTACAGCTACGCGCTACGAGACAGTCAGCATACGTCGCCCCGGCTTGAAGCTGGTTGGCGACATCGGAAATATCGGCTCTTCCGCTCTTGAGTTCAATGGGAGAGATAACGAGTCGGTTCGTTGATGTCTGTTTTCCTGGTGGTTGGAAGAAAAGAATAAAGTCACAACATTTCCCCGAGAGCCGTTGTTTTCTGAAGACGTCCTCGATATCCACTACCATACGAGAGGATGGGACATCGGTCAAGAATACCCGACACCCGTCCCGGCTGCAAGACCGACTGAGAGAATCTTCGCCCGTTTTCTCTCGAATTTTCTTGATAGCGCTACTCACGATCGTTGCGCTCGTTTTTCTCCACCTCTTCGAGGCGGTTCTGCAGCTCCGCCGAACGGTTGTAGAGTGCCTCCGCGACCTCCTGGTAGTCCTTCGGTTCTACGCCTTCGATTCGATCGAAGGGGATTTCCTCTGTCGTCGAACCGGCAACTTCGTCCTCTCGGTTGAACAGCCAGATTCCGACCTCTTGCGGACTCAACCACGCGGGGAGCGAATCTCGCAGGGACGATTCTCCGAGCGAGCCGCCGAGCTCCCCTTCGCGCATGAGGTTCGCGATCTCGTGGAGGAGCCAGTCGCTGTGCGTTGTAACTACCACCCGAACACCGGCACGAACCAGGCGAGCCAGAGTCATGGCCATCCGGGTCTGGGCTGCCGGATGCAGGTGCGCTTCCGGCTCTTCGATGATGAACGTATCTCCGGGATGGACGAGCCCCCGCAAAAAAAGCACAATGGGCGCAAGCTCGGAGACCATCGATGACGCCCGCGTGAGGCGAATGTCCTGTTTCGTCTCCCGGGGACGATAGACGAATTCGGGATATCCCCCCGCCGCGGATCTGGTCGTCAGAATCCTACCTGCGAGGGTCTCTTGTTCCAGCGCGCTGGCCATTCTGGCCATTCGCCCGGTACCTGCTCGTCTTTCGTTGTAGAGGATAAGCCGTTGCATGAAGTCGGCCACGCCTCCCGAGAAGGTCGGAATCTGCGGTAAACTTTCGAATCCTGCGCGGGTGGAGCGATTGACCAGTGCGCTCGCGATCATCCGGTGGCTCTGCATGATGCCGCCGCGGACAGCTGGAAGGTAGCACGTATTTCGGCTTTCGCCCGGATCGGCGACGATCTCCAGCAATTCGTCCAGAAATTCATGGAGAACATACGGATGTCTTCTCCCGGAATCGGCCAAGCTCCGAAGTCTCCCGAATCGCCGATTTCTCTTGAAGCCTCTTGCTGCTTCCCCTCCGGAAAGCAGGACCATGTCTTTCATCTGGCCGCCTACGTTGGTTCCATCCTTGGATACGTCCATATTGAATCTCCACAGTTTCTTTTCTTCGCTACCGACTGTTAACGAAATTCTTGCGTCATGTCGTGATGGCTGTCGTATGACCTCCGACATGGATTCGAGATCGAAACAGCGTTGGAGTTCAGCCTCCAGCTCGGCTCCGAAGGCATCCGGATCATTGAGGTTCGACTCTACTGCCTCGCGCAGACTGTCCGGAAGGTCTGAAAATCGGAAGGGTCGGTCTTTGGTGCCCAGCTTGTCGAGCACCCGCCGGATATCTTCCTCCGATACCGGATTTTCTTCAACCGGCGGGAGAGCGAGCGCAAGCCTGTAGGGCTCGTAAGAAAAGCTGCGCAACAAGGGAAGTCGTCGGAAACCTCCGAAGACGCGATGGAGCGCATATATCAGGATGGCGAGATAGGTCTTGCCGGTGTTGCTCGGTCCGACGAACATGGTCAATGGCCGAAGCTCTATTTCGGCATCCGCCACCGGACCGAACTCTCGGACCCCGATCCGGATGTCGGGATTCCGGGTGGGCGAGGTTTCCATGGTTTCGCCAGTCTCGGAGATGCTCATTGCGGCTCCTCGACACGATCCTTCCGACTGCGGGCGGATTCGTTCAATGCTTGGTACCCGTGCCGGACTGGGAGTTTCGAGTGCTCCGGGCATTCGGGAGCCAAGGGACCAAGCTGATTCCATCGCTTGAACGCCGCTGGTGTCGGTCGTTCCGCGCTCCTGCGGTGCGGGGAAATTTCCGCGCGACGTTTCGGGTCGCCATGTCCATTGGGCGGATAGTGTATCAGCGATGGCCGGGAGGCTGCCGACCACCATCCACGGCCTTGGGGCCATCGTCGAGGAGCTGCGCCGCGCCTGCGACGGCGGCCGGCCTTCCGCGCCCGGTCATCTCCGGGACGGAGGCGGAGTTCGACGAGGGTCACGCTGTCTCCTTCCATCCTCTCACCATTGTCTTCCCGTGCCTGGTCTGCGGGGTTCGGACGATCTCGGGTGGTCCGCCGAGGTGTTCGGCGAGCGCGGCACGGCTCTCGAACCCGTCCCCATCGTTGCGGCTCGACGTGCCGTCGTTCACACGCGGTTCCGCATTCTGCACCTCGCCGCATGTTACGCCTTCGATGCCTCGCCGTCCGCAGGCCACCATGCCGGCCGGCAGTTCTCATTTTGGCGCCTGACTTCACCCTGAGCCGCAAGCCGTCTTCTCCTTGCGACTCGATCCGAGGTAGATCGACGGCCGTGCCGGTCCTGCGGCGGGACCCGACGAGCAAAATGAGAATTGCTGCATGCCGGCAGCTACAATGCGCCGCCTTCCGCGAGGCCGCCGATGATCCAGCTAACGAACGTCACCCTCAAGCGAGGCGCGACGACCCTGTTCACGGGGCTCGATCTCACCGTGCACGCGGGCCACCGGGCGGGCGTCGTCGGACGGAACGGGGTCGGCAAGACGAGCCTCTTTCTTCTCCTGCGCGGCCGCCTGCTTCCCGAGGAGGGTGAGGTCCGGGTTCCGCGGAGCTGGACCATCGCCCACCTTGCTCAGGAGACCGAGGCGAGCCCAGCGAGCGCTCTCGACTGGACGATGGACGGCGACCGGCCGCTCCGTGCGGTGCAGCGCCGTATCGAGGCGGCCGAGAGGCAGGGGGATGACCGCCGTCTGGCTGCCCTCCACGCAGAGCTCGAGGCCATCGACGGGTACACCGCGGAAGCGCGGGCGGGGCGGATCCTGCACGGCCTCGGATTCGAGGCCGAGGACTTCTCCCGCTCCGTTGCGGACTTCTCGGGCGGCTGGCGGATCCGGCTGAACCTCGCCCGGACCCTGATGTGCCGGTCGGACCTGCTCCTCCTCGACGAGCCGACCAACCACCTCGATCTCGACGCGGTGATGTGGCTCGAGCAGTGGCTCGTGCGCCGGGACGGCACGACCCTGCTCATCTCCCACGACCGGGACTTCCTCGACCGGACCGCGACCGACATCGCGCACCTCGAGAACGGCCGCGCCCGCGCCTACCACGGCGGGTACTCGTCGTTCGAGCGCCAGCGGAGCGAACGCCTCGCGAACGAGCGGGCCACGTACCGGAAACAGCAGCGCCGGGCGCGCGAGATCCAGGCGTTCGTCACCCGCTTCGGGGCGAAGGCGTCCAAGGCCCGGCAGGCGCGAAGTCGGTTGAAGGAGCTCGAGCGTCTGGCCCTCGCCGCCCCGGTCCACGCGGACCCCTCCTGCCGGTTCCGTTTTCCGAATCCGGAGAAGGTGTCGAGACCCCTGCTCCTCATCGAGGACGCGAGCTTCGGATACGGCGGGGCGCCGGTGCTCGCGGGTGTCGGCCTGACCCTTCAGCCGGGTGCGCGGATCGGCCTGCTCGGGCGCAACGGCGCCGGGAAGTCGACCCTCATGCGCGGCATCGCCGGCGAGCTTCCCGCCACCGCGGGCCGCATCGAACGTGGGCGGAACGCTGCGGTCGGATACTTCGCGCAGCACACCCTGGAGACCCTCGCGCCCTCGAAGAGCCCCGTGGAGCACCTCGCCGGGGCGGCCCCGAACGCGACCGAGCAGGCCGTCCGTGACTACCTCGGCGGTTGGGGGTTCTCCGGCGACGCGGCGTTCGCGCGCTCGGCGCTCCTCTCGGGGGGCGAGAAGGCGCGGTTCGCCCTCGCCCTCGTCGCGTGGCGAAAGCCCGCCCTGCTGCTCCTCGACGAGCCGACGAACCATCTCGACCTCGACATGCGCCATGCTCTCACGGTCGCCCTCCAGTCCTATGCGGGCGCCCTCGTCGTGGTGTCCCACGATCGCCACCTCCTCGAGAACACCGTGGACGAGCTGTTGCTCGTCGCGGACGGCCGGGTGGCACCCTGGGACGGAACCCTGGACGAGTACCGCGACTGGCTGCTCGGTCGCGACGGCTCCGCGGCGCCCGCCGAGACGCGCGCCGCCCGGGATTCCGCGGCCCGGGATTCCGCGGCCGAGCGGCGTCGCGCCGGGGCGAAGGCGCGAGCCCGGCTCAAGCCCCTCCGGGACGAGCTTCGGGCAATCGAGGAGCGGCTCTCGGAAACGCAGTCGAAGCTCGATTCGACCACCGCGGTGCTTGCCGACACCGAAGCGTACCGCCGGCTGAACGGCGAGGAAGTGGCGGACCTCGTCGCCCGCCACAAGCGCTACCGCGCGCGGATGGAGCGTCTCGAGGAGCAGTGGATGGCGGCGAGCGAGAAGCTCGATGCCGCGAACGCCGCCTGAGCGCCGGCCCGGCGGGCGCCCGCCCGCGGTTGCCAGTCCCGGCCCGGCGCATGCAAGCTGTCGGCGCTACCCACCAACGAAGGAGGTGCTGTCATGGCGGCGACGAAGACGGTCGTGCCGGTCCTGTGGACCTGGGTTCTCGGTCTCGCGTTGGCGGCTTCGCTCGCGGGCGGAACCGGAGCGTTGGCGGCCGGCGCCGGCGGCGGTTCGTCCCTCGGCCGCGGCGACGCTCTGCGCGAGGCGAGGACGTTGATTTCCGAGCAGCGCTACGAGGAGGCGCTGGCGGAGCTCGAAGAGGTGGTCGCGGCGGACGCAGGCAATGCCGACGCCTGGAACCTCGTCGGGTTCAGCCATCGCAAGCTCGAACGGTACGGGCCGGCACTGGAAGGCTACGAGAAGGCGCTCGCGATCGATCCCCGGCATACCGAGGCTATCGAGTACCTGGGAGAGTTGTACCTCGCGCTCGACGACTTGGCGCAGGCGGAGGACCAGCTTGCGAAGCTCGGCGCGATCTGCGGTCTCGGCTGCGACGAGTACGAAGAGCTGAAGGAAGCCATCGTGCGCTACCGGGCCGCCCGCGGAGGGTGACCTCGCGGCCACCCGCGGCCACCCACGGGTCGACTCGGGTCGGGCAAGGACTCCCGGCCCGCGCGACGGAGGGCGAGCCTCCCGGCACGCCGGCTCAGTCGTCGCGCTGCGACTTCTCCAGAGCTTGGTCGATGTCCCAGAGGATGTCGTCGACGGACTCGAGGCCGACCGAGATCCGGATCATGTCCGGGGTGACCCCGGCCGCGATCTGCTCCTCTTCCGAGAGCTGCCGGTGGGTGGTGGAGGCGGGGTGGATGACGAGGGTGCGGGCGTCGCCCACGTTCGCGAGGTGGCTCATGAACTGCGCCGCTTCGATGAACTTGATCCCTGCCGGGTGCCCGCCTTCGATGCCGAAGGTGAGGATGGCACTCGCGCCCCGCGGCACGTACTTCCGCGCGAGGTCGTAGTACGGGCTGCCCGGAAGGCTCGGGTAGTTCACCCAGGAAACGAGCGGGTGGTCCTCGAGGAGCCGCGCCACCGCGAGGGCGTTGTCGCAGTGCCGGTCCATCCGCACCGGCAGGGTCTCGAGCCCCTGGAGCATGAGGAACGAGTTGAAGGGGCTCAATACGGCTCCCATGGTGCGAAGGGTCTCGCACCGTGCCTTCATGGTGTAGCCGAAGTCGCCGAACGTCTCGTAGAAGCGGACCCCGTGGTAGCCCCTGGAGGGCTCCATCATCCCCGGGAAGTTGCCGTTGTCGTAGGGGAAGCGGCCCGATTCGACGATGACCCCGCCCATGCTCGTGCCGTGGCCGCCGATGTACTTGGTGGCGGAGTGCACGACGATGTCCGCCCCCCACTCGAGCGGGCGGCAGAGATAGGGGGTCGCGAACGTGTTGTCGATGACGAGCGGGATCCCGCGGTCCGCCGCGATCGCCCCGACCGCCTCGAGGTCGAGCACGTTGATGGACGGGTTGCCGAGGGTCTCGCCGTAAAGGAGCTTCGTTCGATCCGTGCACGCGCGGGCGAAGTTCTCGGGGTCGTCGGGGTCCACGAAGACGGTGTCGATGCCCATCCGCCGGAACGTCACGTCGAAGAGCGAGCGCGTTCCGCCGTAGAGGGTGCTCGCGGACACGATCCGATCGCCCGCTTCGACGAGGGTGAGGAGGGCGGTGGTCTCCGCCGCCTGCCCGCTCGCGGCGGCGAGCGCCGCGCGCCCGTTCTCGAGCGCCGCCATCCGCTCCTCGAAGACGGCGGTGGTGGGGTTCATGAGCCGGGTGTAGATGTTCCCGAAGGTCTGGAGGTTGAACAGGCTCGCGGCATGGTCCGCGTCGTCGAACACGTAGGAGGTGGTCTGGTAGATCGGCACCGCCCGCGAGCCGGTGGCAGGGTCCGGAAGCTGCCCCGCGTGCAGGCAGAGGGTCTCGATGCCGTAGTCGCGATCGGCCATCGGCTGGTTCCCTCGGGTTCGGGGCGGGGCCGCCGCCCGCCGCGTATGGCCGGCGCGCCGGCCGCCGGAGGCGTCTGCGCCGTTCAGTACGGGACGTGGAGCGGGCGCTTGGCGGAGACCACCCGCGTGTTCACCCCGACGAAATTGAGACCGCCGAACAGGCGCGCGTACTCGATCTTCATGCAGCGGTCCATCACCACCTCGAGGCCCCCGTCGCGGGCAATCCGGGCCGCTTCCTCGTTCACGATGCCAAGCTGCATCCACAGCACCTTCGCCCCGATCGCGACCGCCTGCTCCGCGATGGCGGGGATCTCCTCCGCGCGCCGGAAGCAGTCCACCACGTCGGGCGGCTCGGGAAGCTCGCTCACGCTCGGGAGGCAGGGCTCGCCCAGCACCTCCGCGTAGGCCGGAGTCACCGGGATGACCCGATAGCCATGGTCTATCAGGTACTTGGCTGCGAAGAAGCTCGGCCGGTACCAGTTCGCGGAGAGGCCCACCATGGCGATGGTCTTCGCCTCGCGCAGGATCCGGCGCAGGGTCGGGATGTCGTTGCCGTCGGGCATCGCTCGCCTCGTTCCGGCTCTCTCGGTCGGCGGCCAACATAGACCGTAGGGGAGGGGATTGGCAACCGTGTCGGCGACCGGCCGACGCGGAGGCAGTGCGGCCTGTCGGCTCTCGTCGACCCGATGCTCGCGGGCGTCGGCGTGAAGCGGCCGGTTCGCTGGCCCGGCGATCTCCGCGCCCGCCTTCCGTTCGCGGCCGCATCGGCTCGTCACGGCGGCCCGGGACGGGGCGCTCCTGGCCAGGACCATCCCACGCGGGCCGCTCATCCGCACCGGGTTGGCCGGAGCGCCCTCATTGGTGCCCTCGGGGGGTCCCGCGGGCCGCGTCGAGGCAGCCGATCGGCCCGGTCGCGCGCGGCGAGCGCCATCCCGGCCCCTCGTTTCCATCCGGAACCCCATCCGGAACCGTGGCGTGGGATGACCCTGCGCTCCTGGCCCAGCAATTCTCATTTTGGCGCCTGACTTCACCCTGATCCGCAAGCCGTCTTCTCCTTGCAACTCGATCCGGGGCGGATCGACGGTCGTGCCGGCCCTGCGGCGGGACCCGACGAGCAAAATGAGAATTGCTGCTCCTGGCCGGGCCTCCTTCCTCGACGGCCCGCGATCCGGCACACTCGCGGCCATGGACGAGCCGGTGCGGTGCGCTTGGGTCGGCGACGACCCCCTGTCCATCGCCTACCACGACGACGAGTGGGGCGTCCCTTCGCACGACGACCGCTACATCTTCGAGATGCTGCTCCTCGAGGGGGCGCAGGCCGGCCTCAACTGGCGGCTCATCCTCGGCAAGCGCGAGGGATACCGGCGGGCCTGCGACGGCTTCGACCCGGTGCGGATCGCGGCATGGGACGAAGCGAAGATCGAGCGCCTCGCGCGGGACCCGGCGATCGTCCGCAACCGGCTCAAGATCCGGGCCGCCCGGACCAACGCGCAGGCGGCACTCGCGGTGGCCGAGGAGCACGGGGGCCTCGCTCCCTTCTTCTGGCAATTCGTCGACGGGACTCCGATCGTCAACCGCTGGCGGAGCGTCGGCGAGATGCCGGTGTCGACCCCCCTCTCCGACCGGCTGAGCCGCGAGCTCCGGAAGCGCGGCTTCAAGTTCGTCGGCTCGGTCATCTGCTATTCGTTCCTGCAGGCGATCGGCATCGTCGACGATCACACCCGGGACTGCTTTCGCGGCCGGGCCCCGCAGGCGGACGGGTGATCCGCTCCGGCGGGACGCCTCCGGACCGACGGTATTCCCGCGCCGGTGTGCGGCCCCGGCGTGCGGCCGGCCTCCCGCACCGTGCCGGGGCCGTCTTTTCGTCGTGACCGAGGGCTGGGGGGCGGGTGCGGATCGGCCGGCCGTGCGATCGAGGGCCGCTTCGTGAGGTCCGAACCGACACGCGGACGACGAAATGCGCTCCCGGATGACCTGCCGAACAGGCCCGGTTCACCCGTCGCCGGACAGGAAACGAGCCCTGCGCACCGTGCCGGCAATTCTCGTTTTGCTTGCCGGGTCCCGCCGCGGGACCGGCACGCCCGTCGAGCCGCTCTGGCTTGAGTCGCAAGGAGAAGACGGCTTGCGGCTCAGGGTGAAGTCAGGCGCCAAAGCAAGAATCGCCGGCACCGTGCCGGCAATTCTCATGTTGCTCGTCGGGTCCCGCCGCGGGACCGGCACGACCGTCGATCTGCCGATCTGCCCCCTGCCGATCCGCCCCGGACCGAGTCGCAAGGAGAAGACGGCTTGCGGCTCAGGGTGAAGTCAGGCGCCGAAACGAGAACCGCCGGCACCGTGCGCACCGGCTTGCATCGTCCTCCGGTTTGGACTACGGTTGCCTGCGAAGCTGGGGGTGTCGGGCATGCGCCCGACTGAGAAGACACCCTTTGAACCTGAACCGGATGATGCCGGCGGAGGAAAGCTTCCCCCCCATCGGCTTCTCCTTTCCCCGTCTTCCGGTCCGGGTTCGTGCGCCGTCCGCGAGGCCGGCGCGGGCTCCGGGCGCGAATCCGGGCGCGGCGAATGCCGGCCCCGGGCGCGAATCCGGGCGCGAATGGAGAGAATGCGGTCATGAGTGCAATCCCGAAGTCGTTCATCGAGCGGACCTCCCGGTTGTCCGACGAGGTCACCCGGCCCTTCCCGGGCTCGCGCAAGGTCCACGTCCAGGGCTCCCGCCCCGGTATCCGGGTGGGGATGCGGGAGGTGGCGCTGAGCGACACACCCGCGAGCTTCGGCGCGGACAAGAACGCGCCCCTCACGGTCTACGACACCTCCGGTCCCTATACGGACCCTGACGCGCACATCGATCTCCTGGCGGGGCTCCCCCGTACCCGGGAGCCGTGGATCGAGGAGCGGGGGGATACCGTCGTCCTCGACTGGCCGAGCTCCGAGTACGGGCGGCAGCGGCTCGCGGATCCGAAGCTCGCCTCCCTGCGCTTCGAGCACCTCCAGCGCCCGCGCCGCGCCCGTCCGGGGGCCAACGTCACCCAGATGCACTACGCGCGGCGCGGCGTCGTTACCCCGGAGATGGAGTACATCGCGATCCGCGAGAACCTCCGCCGCGAACAGGTGTGCGACGAGCTCCTCCTCGCTCAGCATCCCGGACAGTCGTTCGGGGCCGCCATCCCCGATCGGGTGACCCCCGAGTTCGTCCGTGACGAGGTCGCGCGCGGCCGGGCCATCATCCCCGCCAACATCAACCACCCCGAGCTCGAGCCGATGGTGATCGGCCGCAACTTCCTCGTGAAGGTCAACACCAACATCGGCAACTCGGCGGTCACCTCGTCCATCGAGGAGGAGGTGGAGAAGATGGTGTGGTCCACCCGCTGGGGCGGGGACACCCTGATGGACCTCTCCACGGGAAAGAACATCCACGAGACCCGTGAGTGGATCATTCGGAATTCGCCGGTGCCGATCGGAACGGTGCCGATCTATCAGGCGCTCGAGAAGGTGGGCGGGAAGCCCGAGGACCTCACCTGGGAGCTCTTCCGCGACACCCTCGTCGAGCAGGCCGAGCAGGGCGTGGACTACTTCACCATCCACGCCGGGGTGCGGCTCGCCCACGTGCCGCTCACCGCGAAACGGGTGACCGGCATCGTGTCCCGGGGCGGCTCCATCATGGCGAAGTGGTGCCTCGCGCACCACACCGAGAGCTTCCTCTACACGCGCTTCCCCGAGATCTGCGAGATCATGCAGTCCTACGACGTTTCGTTCTCCCTCGGCGACGGGTTGCGGCCGGGCTCGGTGGCGGACGCGAACGACGAGGCGCAGTTCGCGGAGCTCCGGACCCTCGGAGAGCTCACCCGGATCGCCTGGGAGCACGACGTGCAGGTGATGATCGAGGGGCCGGGGCACGTCCCGATGCAGCTCATCCGGGAGAACATGGAGCGCGAGCTCGAGGACTGTGCGGAAGCGCCGTTCTACACCCTGGGGCCCCTCACCACCGACATCGCCCCCGGCTACGACCACATCACCTCGGCCATCGGGGCGGCCCAGATCGGCTGGTACGGCACCGCCATGCTGTGCTACGTGACCCCGAAGGAACACCTGGGCCTTCCGAACAAGCACGACGTGCGCGAAGGGATCATCACCTACAAGATCGCGGCCCACGCGGCGGACCTCGCCAAGGGGCATCCGGGGGCCCAGATCCGGGACAACGCGCTCTCCAAGGCCCGCTTCGAGTTCCGCTGGGAGGATCAGTTCAACCTCGGGCTCGACCCCGAGCGGGCCCGCGAGTACCACGACGAGACCCTGCCCAAGGAGTCGGCCAAGGTCGCGCACTTCTGCTCCATGTGCGGGCCGAAGTTCTGCTCGATGAAGATCACCCAGGACGTGCGCGACTACGCGAAGTCGCGGGGCATCGGCCGCGTCCAGGATGCGGTGCAGGCGGGGCTCGTCGAGAAGGCGAAGGAGTTCCGGCGCGCGGGCAGCGAGATATACCAGCGTACCTGAGGGATGAAGGCCGGGGCCGGCCCGGAGGGGCGCCCCGCCCGTGCCGTCGGTTCGATATCGCGGCCGCGCCCGGATCCGGACGAATCGCCGGAGGGTGAGCGGGGGATGAAGAGGCGTCTCCCTTCGCTCAACGCCCTGCGGGCGTTCGAGGCGGTCGCGCGTCACCTCAGCATGACCAAGGCGGCCGAGGAGCTGAGCGTCACCCCGGCGGCGATGAGCCGCCAGGTCAAGCTCCTGGAGGATTACCTCGGGGTCACCCTGTTCCGGCGCGCGAACAAGGCTCTGTTCCTGACCGATGCCGGCCAGGCGTGCCTGCCGGCCCTCACCCGCGGCTTCGACCTCCTCGCCGCGGCCATCCGGGACCTCGGGGTGTTCGACGCCCGGCGCCCGCTCACGGTCAGCGTTACGCCCTCGTTCGGCGCGCAGTGGCTGGTGCCCCGCCTCGATCGGTTCCGAGCCCTCCACCCCACCTTCGACGTCCGCATTGACGCTTCCACCCGGCTCGTGGACTTCCGGCACGACGACGTGGACCTCGCGGTCCGGTACGGGCCGGGAGGGCGTCCGGGGCTCCGGGCCGAACGGCTCATGTCGGAGGAGATCTTCCCGATGTGCAGCCCGCAGCTCGTCGAGGAGGCGGGTCCGCTCGATTCCCCGGAGAGGCTCCGCGACCACACCCTCCTGCACGTCGACAACGCTCAACTCGACGAGGCTTGGCCGGACTGGGAGACGTGGCTCATCACCGCGGGAGTGACGGGGGTGGACGCGCGCCGGGGGCCGCGCTTCACCCAGCCGAGCATGGCGCTCCAGGCGGCGCGCGACGGGCTCGGGATCGCGCTATGCGGAAGCGTTCTCGCGGCGGACGATCTGAGCGCGGGACGGCTCGTGCAGCCATTCGACCTGAGCTTCCCGGTGAACTTCGCGTATCACGTCATCTGCCCCGAGTCGTCGGCCGACCGGCCTCGCGTGGTCGCCTTTCGGGACTGGCTCCTGCGCGAGGCGAGGAGCGGCCAGGCGTCGAGCTGAGCGAAGCGCGGCGGCACTCCGGCCGACGCAATTCCCGGCCGGCTCGGCGGGCGGCGCCGATTCGGTGAGAACCGGGCTTCAGGCCCACTCGCAGGGATGGCTCCCGAGCGGGGCGGGTGGAAGATCGAACCCCGGCGGGGTCGCCGGCAGCACTTCCGCGCACTTGACCGAGGTCATCTCCCCGAACGCGGTCCGCCGCCGTTCCAGGCGGTCGGCGACCGCGGCGAGGTCCGGGTCGGATGCGGCGAGTCCGTCGATGCGCCCGAGTCCGTCGAGCCACCCGCCCGTGGCGGCGAGCGAGACCCGCACAAGCCAGCTTCCGCCCTCGGTCGCCCGGCGGGCGAGTCCCGCCATCGCCCCGAACGCGGCGAGGTAGCCGGTGCTGTGATCGAGGGCCTGACAGGGGAGGGGCGCCGGCTCCTCGACTCCCTTCGCCGCGCTCCCCTCCGCGACGATGCCGGTCGCGGTCTGCACGAGGCTGTCGAAGCCGTGCCGCCCGGCCCAGGGTCCGGTCTCTCCCCAAGCGCTCAGCGTCACGTAGACGATCCCCGGCCGGCGCTCCGCCACCGCCTCGGGCGAATAGCCGAGCGAGGAGACCCCGCCCGGGCGAAAGCCCTGCACGAACACGTCGGCGCGCGCGATGAGGGCGTCGAACGCCCGACGGTCGTCGGAGCTGCGAAGGTCGACGTGGGCGCAGCGCTTGCCCCGGCCGCCGTCGATCGCGAGCACCGGGATCTCGGAGAGCTGCGGAGGGTGGATGCGCAGCACGTCCGCGCCGTGGGCGGCGAGGGTGCGGCCCGAGACCGGTCCCGCGATGACCCGGGTGAGGTCGGCCACCCGCACCCCGGCCAAGGGCCGATCGCCTGCGGGAAGCGGGCGCGGGGGCGCATCCCCGAGCCGCGCAATCTCGATGACCGGGACCGCGGCAAGGGCCGCGGACTGCGGGTGGCCGGCCCATTCGGCCCGGGTGCGGAGCGCGTAGCCCGGTAGCCCGCGTGCGGCCAGCGCGTCCTCGAGCTCGAAAGCGTCCCTCCGGGAGAGCGCCCGTGCGATCTCCGACTCGTCGTCCCGGCAGCCGAGCTCCCGGAGAATCCCGTCCCGGTGGTGCGCGTACCCCATGTGGAGCTGCATCCACCGGCCCGACTCGTCACGGAAGTACGAGCGTGTCCGGTGGGGTCCCGCTACCTTCGTCCCGTCGACCCGGAGGTAGTGCTCGCTCCGGTAGGCGACGGCGGCGTCGCGCATCGCGACCCGCACCGGCTGCGCTTCGCTCGTTCGCAGCCGCCACAGCTCGCTCGCGGCGAGCCCCGCCGCCCCGATGGAGGCGCTCGCCGCGATTCCGATCGGGAAGACCGAGGGAAGGGCCGGCTCGTCGCCGACGAGCTCGATCCGCCCGAGCGCTGCGGGGTCACCGTCTGCGAGCGACCAGATCCCCTCGAGGGCCTCCCGCGCCGATACCGCGCGCCGTTCAATGCCCGTCAACCGAACCACCTCCTTCCGCAGGGCTCGTCTTTCGTCCGGCGACGGGTGAACCGGGCCGGTTCGGCAGGCCAACGGGGAGCGCACTTCGTCGTCCGCGTGTCGGTTCGGGCCTCATGAAGCCGCCCTCGACCGCACGGCAGGCCGCTCCGCACCCGCGGCCAGCACTCGATCACGGCAAAAATGGTCCCGCCTCCTACCGCTTTCGGTGCCAGTCGCCACCCGCGAGTCCCGGTCGTTGCCCGTTGCGGTTGCAGGGTGAGCCCGGCTCATTCCGGTTCATCCTGGTTTATCCTGGTTTATCCCGGGGGCGGCGGGTCCCGCATGCGCTCGGCGAGGAGGGCGACCTCATGGCCGAAGCCTTCGGTTTCCATGTGTTCCGCCGCCCTCAGTCGGACCTCGTCCGCCTTGTTCTGGTTGAGCTTCCAGGTTCCGTCCACCGATTCGACGGCGAGCTCGATGGGAACGATTACCCGCATCATCGCGGTGAGCCGCTCCTCGGAGACCTTGGACGTCCGCCACGGGGGCTTCGGCCGGAGCTCGCGCTCGAAGCGGGCCGACAGCGTGTCGAGGAAGGGGAGAAGGGTTTCCTCGGGTCGGAGGCGGAGGGTCCCCCGGAGGTGGACGACCACGTAGTTCCAGGTCGGCACTTGGTCCGGCACCGGTCCGTACCAGTCGGGCGAGACATAGGCGTCCGGGCCGCTCACGGCGAGCACCGCCTTCCGTTCGCGCGTGTCCAGAAGCCGCGCGATGGGGTTCGCGCGCGCGAGATGGGCGTGGACGGCGGCCCCGTCGTCCGCGACGACGAAGGGAACGTGGCCGAGGAGGGGGGGCTCCGTGTGCCCGCCGCCGACGGCGAGCACCCCGAACCCCCGCTCCCTCGCGAATGCGAGGTTCCGTTCGGGAGACGCTCCTCGGTAGACCCGGTTCGGGTGCATGGGCCTCAGCCGAGCGCGTGCTCGAGGTCCGCGATGAGTTCGTCCGCGCGCTCGATGCCGACCGACACGCGGAGCAGGTTCGCGGGCACGGCGCTCCGCGGACCCTCCACGGACGCACGATGCTCGATGAGGCTCTCGACCCCGCCGAGCGAGGTCGCGGGCACGAAGAGCCGGGTGCGGGTGGCCACCCGCTTCGCGTTCTCCGCGCCGCCCGGAACGAGGAGCGAGAGCATCGCCCCGAACCCCCCGGTCATCTGTCGCTTCGCAATGGCGTGGCCGGGATGGGACTCGAGCCCCGGGTAGAGCACCGCCTCGACCGCGGGATGGTGCTCGAAGTGCCGCGCGATCGCGAGGGCGTTCGCCGCCTGGCGCTCGTAGCGAACGTGCAGGGTGCGCAGGCCGCGCAGCAGCAGCCAGGACTCGAACGCCCCCAGCACCCCGCCGGTCAGGGTGCGGGCCAGCCCGATCTCCTCCCAGCGTGCGTCCGCCGTTCGCGTCGCGAGCACCCCGGCCATCACGTCGCTGTGCCCGGCGAGGTACTTCGTCCCCGAGTGAAAGACCACGTCGGCGCCCAGGTCGAGCGCCCGCAGGGTCACGGGCGGGGTCACGGTCGCGTCGACCCCGAGGATCGCCCCCGCCGCGCGGGCGGTCTCCGACGCCGCCCGCACGTCGATCACGTCCCAGGTCGGGTTCACCGAAGGCTCGATCCAGACCACCGACGTATCCCCGCCCGCGACCGCAGCCTCCAGGGCTCCGTCCTTGGTGGGGTCGAAGAACGCGACCTCGACCCCGCGGCGTTCGGAGAGCCGGCGGAGCCAGTCCGCGGCTCCGTGGTACATCACCCGGGGCGCGACCACGCGCTCTCCGGCGCGCACGGTCTCGAAGAACGTCGAGATGCCGGCCATTCCCGATCCGAATACGAGGGCCTCCTCGGCTCCCTCGAGCCTCGCGAGGACCTCTTCGACCTGGGCGCCGGTCGGGTTGGCGCTGCGGGCGTAGCCGAACCCGGTCAGCTCGTAGCCGCGGCCCCGCGCGTACGTGGTCGCGGGGTGGATCGGGGCCACGATGGCGCCGGTCTCCGGGTCGATGAAGTGCCCCCCCTGCGCGAGCAGGGTCTCGAGCGACGGATCGGTTTCGGTCATGAGGGCTTCCGGAGGGCCTCCCCGCCTCCGCACCGGAATCGGAGGGGCGTCCAATCCATCATCCGACGACTTCGCAGACCGCGGCGGTCGGGGTTGGCGAGGTCGGATTCGCTCGGCGCAGTCCGACACCGGAAGTCGGTGCGACGGCGGTCAAGTGATGGTGCAGGTCCCGATCGGCGTCCCGCGCGGGCCGGGCGGAGGCGGTGCACGGCTCAGGTGATGTCGGCCGGGAACGGGCGTACCGGGTCCCGGCCGTCCCAGGCCTCCGACGCGGCGCGGATGTGCTCGAAGAGCCGGCGTTTCGGGCCGCCCACGTCGGAGAGCTCGATGACCGATCCCGGATGGGCCGCGGAGTCGAAGTAGGCGAACGGTCCGTAGTCGCCGATTCGCCCCTCGTGCCCGATCGTGAATCCGGCCTCGACGGCGCGGGTTCGGGCGGCGTCGAAGTGCTCGGTCCAGTACGCGACGTGCTGAAGCCCCTCGTGCCCGGCGTCGAGGAACTCGCGGTAGAGGCTCGGCGCGTCGTTGCGTTGCTGGATGAGCTCGAGCTGGAGGGGCCCCGAGTTGGCAAGGGCAATCGAGAGATGGATCTCGTACGGCCGCCCCCGGTACTCGAAGTGGTGGATCGGGGCGCGCTCCACGTAGAACCAGGGTCCGACCCCGGCCACCCCGCCCCAGTGCGCCATCGCCGCCTCGATGTCGCGGACCACGTAGCCGTTCTGGCGAACCGGGCCGAAGATGCGGCTCATCTTCTGCGAACCTGCTTCCGTTCGTGCGGCCGCCGACTCTACCATGCGGCGCCGAGCGGCCGGCGCGAGCTACGCTCCGCCGACTTCCCTGCGGATGCGCGGCCGGTCCCCTCATCCGCCCGGTCAACGAACAGGCAGGTACGCATGCGCGCAGACTTTCGTCCCGAGAGAGGGGCGGACCGGGCGGAGGTGGGTGACCGCATTCGCCATTGGTCGCTCCGCCGCCGGCCCCGGCCGCCGGACGGAGCAGGTGAGCCGGATCCCGACCCTCGTCCGGCGGGGGATCCTCCGATTCCCGGTGCGGGGTGTGCGGCGGGCGCGGGCCGCGGGCCGTTCCCGCCCCTGCCTGGGGTGGCCGCGCACGAGCAGCGGCCCGCACGGGGGCGAGGGCGGCGATGATCCACCGGGTCCTGGTTCCCGGGCTGTTCGTGATCCTGTGGTCCACCGGGTACGTGGTGGTCCGGCTCACGATGCCGGACGCGGGTCCGGTCCGGTTTCTCGCCTGGCGGTTCGGCGCGGCCGCGATCCTGCTCGCGGCGGCGGCCGTCGTGGTTCGCGCACCCTGGGCGACCCGGACCATCGACTACGGGCACATGGCGGTCGTCGGCCTGCTCGTGCACGGGATCGGGCTCGGCGGGGTGTGGGTCGCCCTCGACCTCGGCGTCGAGGCGGGCGTCGCCGCGCTCGTGATGGGGACCCAGCCCCTGCTCATCACGGCCTTCGCGGTGAGCTTCATCGGGGAGCGGATCGACCGGCGGATGGCGGCCGGGCTCGTGCTCGGCTTTCTCGGGGTGACCCTCATCATCCACCACAGGCTTGCGGGGATCGGCGACCCGGCCGGCCTCGCCGCCGTGGTGATCGCGGTCGTCGCCATGACCCTCGGCGTGCTCTATCAGAAGCGGCGCTGCACGCACATCGATCTCGTGACCGCGAACACGGTGCAGCTTGCGTTCGCGGGCGTGGCCTGCCTCGCGGTCACCTGGTGGATCGACGACCGGCCGATCGAGTGGACGATGCGGATCTACGCCGTGCTCGGCTGGTCGGTGCTCGTACTCTCGATCGCGGCGACCCTCCTCCTCTACCGGCTGCTCCGCCGCGGCGACGCCTCGCGGGTCTCGAGTCTTCTCTACCTCGTGCCGCCGGTCACCGCCCTCATGGCCTGGGCCGCCTTCGGGGAGACCCTTGCGCCCCTCGCGGTCACCGGCATGGCCTTGACGGCGGTCGGGGTCGCCCTCGTCGCGGCGGGCCCGGGTCGCGTCAGGCAAGGTCGTTCTTGACGAGGCGGCCGTCCTGCATGATGACGGACAGATGCCGGCCCTGGTCCTCGAGAAGACCGAGATCCTCGAGGGGATCGCCGGCGACGACCAGGAGGTCGGCCTTGGCGCCTTCGGCGATGACGCCCAGCGTGCCGGACCGGTTCAGGATCTCCGCGTTGACGGCGGTCGCCGACGCGAGCACCTCGCGAGGGGTCTGCACTTCGGCCTGCAGCCGCAGGCTGCGTGACTGCAAGTGGCGCAACTCTCCCAGAAGGTCCGAACCGAATCCGATCTTCGTCCCCGCCGCGCGGCAGAATTCGACGGCGGCGAGCCCCGCGCCCCACACCTCCTGGAGCTTGGCGATGCTGGCGGGCGGCAACCCGAGCTCGGGCCCGTGGCGTTCGAGGGCGTCATAGGCGACGAGCGTCGGCACCAGATACACGTCACGGTCGGCCATCAGCCGCGCGGTCGTCTCGTCGATGAGATTGCCGTGCTCGATCGTCCGCACGCCGCACTCGACGGCGTGGGTGGTGGAGGCGGACGTGTAGGAGTGGGCCGCGACGTAGGTGTTCCAGGCCGCCGCCTCCTCGACGATCGCCCGCAGCTCCTCGGTGGAGTACTGTTTGTTGTCGATCGGGTCATGGGGCGACGCGACGCCGCCCGACACCATGACCTTGATCTGCGACGCGCCCATGCGCAGCTCGTCGCGCGCCGCCTGACGCACACCGGTGATCCCGTCGGCGATCCGCGAGACGAATCCCGCGGCGCTGCTGCACCCGCAGGGCTCGATGCCCGAGGCGGTCCGGCGCCGAAAATCGCCGTGCCCCCCCGTCTGGCTCAGCGCCCGGCCGGAGGCGAAGAGCCGCGGTCCGGGGAAGAGGCCCCGCTCGACCGCGGCGGCCATCCCCCAGTCGGCCCCCCCGCAATCCCGGATGGTCGTGAAGCCGCGCATGAGCATGTCCTTCATGGACCCGGCGGCCATGGCCGTCATCAGAGAAGGCGGGACCTCGTCGAGGCGCTGAGGGTCGAGCTCGGAAAGCATCACGTGGCAGTGGCAATCGATGAGTCCCGGCATCAGGACGCCGCCGCGGCCATCGATCTCGCTCGCCTCCGCCGCCTCGATGCGATGATCGGAGACCTCGACGATACGGTCGTCCTCGACCAGCACCTCGCCGTCCTCGGGCGTATCCCGCGACCCGTCCCACGTCCGCACATTGCGAAACACCGTCATTGCCATCGGTCGTCCCTCCGCGTGCTCGGCCGCGCTCTGCTGGAGAACCCGAACCGGAAGACTCGCATGCTACCGGAGCCCGGCCGACCATCCGCCATCGACCGCGCCCCGCGTGACCGTTGCGAAGGGTGGACCCCGGGTATACCCTGCCCCGAACGCGCCCGAGCGAAGGGCCGCGCCGCGAGCCGGATCCTGTCCACCAGCCGGCGCTCGGCCGTTCCGAGGGATTCGAACACTGCCCCCACGCGAGGAGATCGCCATGACCCGTTCCCGTCCGGCCGTCCGCCGGTTTCTCGCTCCGTTGCTTGCCGCGTCGTTCGTCCTGGCGGGCGGCATTGGCGCCAGCTCCGCCCAGTCGGGCAAGGATACCCTGATCGTCGCCGTGTCGAGGGACATCCAGAACATCGACCCGACCCTCACCAGCGGCGATCTCAGCACCTGGGAGCTGCTCACCAACGTCTACAACTGGCTCATCGACTACGAGGTCGTGGATACGGGCGACGGCGGGCGGATCGGAGACCCGAACAGCTTCGTCGGCGCGCTGGCGGAGAGCTGGGAGTGGAACGAGGACGGCACCAAGGTGACGTTCAAGCTCCGGGAGGGGCTGAAGTTCTCCAACGGCGATCCCCTCACCGCGGAGGCCGTGAAATTCACCTTCGACCGCCTGTTCGACCAGAAAGGCGTCACCGTGGGCAACATGGCTCAGGCCCAGGTGCCCGACAAGCACCATATTCAGGTGGTCGGTCCGCTGGCCGTCGAGGTGACCCTCGACGCCGCCAACACGCTGCTGTTCGGCAACATGGCGCAGGCGGGCAACTCGATCCTCAACCCGAAGGTCGTCGGGCCGCACATGACCGACGACGATCCCGCCGCGCACGAGTGGCTGAAGAGCAACACGGCGGGAACCGAGCAGGGTCCGTACCGCATGGAGAGCTGGGACCGCGGCAATCAGTACGTGCTCGTCCGGAACGAGAACTACTGGGGCGAACCGGCGAAGATCGAGCGCATCATCTTCAAGATCATTCCCGACCCGTCGAGCCGGATGGCGCAGCTCGTGAGCGGCGCCGTCGACATGGCCCTGCAGCTCCCGACGATCGACATCAAGGCCCTCGAGGACAATCCGGACATCACCGTTCATCGCAACACCAGCCGCATCATCGGCAAGCTCGGGATGAACAACCGGGTCCCGCCGTTCGACAACCAGCTCGTCCGCCAGGCCGTCTCCTACGCCATTCCCTACGAGACGATCATCGACGACGTGATGAACGGCTACGCCATCCAGTTGACGAGTCCGGTCCCCAAGGGCACGCCGACCCATACCGACGAGGCGTTCCACTACACCCTCGATCCGGAGAAGGCCAGGGCGCTGCTCGTCGAGGCAGGCTTCGAAGACGGCTTCGAGACGACCCTCGAGATCCCGATCGGCAACCAGGCCGCGAAGGAGACGGCCGTCTTCGTCCAGCAGACCCTGGGGCAGATCGGAGTCGATGTGACGATCCAGGAGCTCCCGGGAGCCGCGTTCTTCGAGCGTTTGCAGAAGCACGAGCTGGGCTTCTTCTTCGCGGACTTCTGGATCTCGATCAACAACGATCCGTTCTACCACCTGTTCTGGAAGTTCCAGTCCGCCTGCTGCAACTACACCGACTACCGGAATGCACGCGTGGACGAACTGATCGACACCTACACGATCAACACGGACGAGGAAGCGCGCACGAAGGCGTCCATCGAAGCGCAGAAGATCATCGTCGAGGAAGCGCCGTGGGTGTTCCTGTTCCAGCCGGAGCACATCGTGGCGATGCGCTCGAACGTCAAAGGGTATGCTTTCTATTCGGCCGACAGCTTCACGCGCTACCATCTCCTCCACAAGGAGTAGGTCCGAGGCGGGGCGCGCACCCGACGGCGCTCCCCGCCGGGGAGCGCTACGGTGCGCGCCCTCCACCGCCGCGTGAGCCCTTCCGCCGGGGTCCCGCCCGCCGGGACCGGACAGGGATCGTCCGCGATGGTGTAGCCGGTGTTCGTCTTCATCGCCCGCCGCCTTCTCCTCCTGGTTCCGGTTCTCCTTGGCGTGACGGTCATCACGTTCACGCTGACGCGGATCATCCCCGGCAACCCGATCGACCTCATGGTGAGCCCGCTCGCCAGCCCGGAAGTGCGCGAGCGGATCGCCGAGAACGCCGGACTGAACGACCCCCTCCGGGCCCAGTACGTGCGCTACATCGCGGGCGTGTTTCGCGGCGACCTCGGCGATTCGTTCGTCACCAACCAGCCCGTGTTGACCGACCTCGTGTCACGCTTCATGCCGACCTTCGAGCTCACCGCGATCGCGATGCTGCTCGCCATCGTGCTCGCCGTGCCGCTGGGAATCGCCGCCGCGGTGTGGCACGGGACCTGGGTGGACCACGTCGCGCGGCTCATTGCCGTCCTCGGGGTCGCGATGCCCGTGTTCTGGGTCGGCCTGATCGCGATCTACGTCTTCTTCTTCCTCCTGGGCTGGATTCCCGCGCCGCAGGGGCGGATCGGGGTCGTGATCGCACCGCCGGCGACGGTTACGGGCCTCTACACCGTCGATTCGCTGCTGGCCGGTGACTGGACGGCCCTGCGCAGCTCGGTGGTATCGATCCTCACGCCGGCCCTGGTGCTGGCCTTCGCCGCCATGGCGCCCCTGGCACGGATGGCGCGCGCCGGCATGATCGAAGCGCTGGAGGCCGACTACACGCGCGCGGCGCGGGCGCTCGGCTTCTCGGAGTGGTCGATCGTCCTGCGTCACGCGCTGCGCAATGCGATCCTGCCGCTCCTCACCATGATCGTGATCGTCTACGGCTACCTGCTGGGCGGCGTCGTCCTGGTCGAGAACGTCTTCGCCTGGCCCGGTCTCGGCCGCTACGTCTTCAACGCCATCACCTCGAGCGACTTCCCGGCCATCCAGGGTTTCATCCTGTACTCGACCACCGTCTACGTCCTGCTGTTCCTGCTCGTGGACGTCCTGTACGTGGCGCTCGATCCCAGGGTCAGGGTGTAGCGTGGGCCCGCGGGTGCTCAGGCCGGCCGGGCGGCCCGCGGCCCTGCTGCACTGGTGCCGGCGCAACCCGGTCACCGCCCTCGGATTCGGCATCATCCTGGGGCTCGCGATCCTGGGTCTTCTGGCCCCGGCGATTGCCCCCTACGACCCCTATGCGCTCAATCCCCGCGACCGGATGCAGGGTCCGTCCCTGGCGCATCCGTTCGGGACCGGGCTCTTCGGCGAGGATATCTTCTCGCGCGTCCTCTACGGGATCCGGCTCGACTTCGGGATCGGAATCGGAGCGGTCGCCATCGGTCTGGTCGCCGGCTCCTCGATCGGGGCGGTCGCGGGCTACTTCGGCGGCAAGACCGACGAGGCCGCCATGCGGCTGATGGACATCGTCGCCGCCTTCCCGGGGTTCATTCTCGCCATGGCCATCGCCGGCGCGCTCGGACCGAGCATTCCCAATCTCATCATCGCCATCGCCTTCGTCAACGTCCCGGTCTACGCCCGCCTGGCGCGCGCCCGCTTCCTCGTCATTCGCAACGCGCTCTATGCGACGGCCGCGCGGGGCGTGGGCGCCTCGGACTGGCGGATCCTGTGGTGGCACCTGCTTCCCAACAGCCTGGCGCCCATCTTCGTCCAGTCCACCCTCCAATTCGGCTGGGCCATCCTGGACGCGGCCGGGCTGAGCTTCATCGGGCTCGGGGTGCGTCTGCCGATGCCGGAATGGGGGGTCATGGTCGCCCTGGGGGTGCCGCGCATCATGACCGGCCAGTGGTGGATCTCCTTCTTTCCCGGCTTGGCGATCGCGATCACGGTGATGGGATTCAACCTCATTGGCGACGGCCTCCAGGACCTCCTCGATCCGAGGCGGCGATAGTGACCGCGGCGGCCAAGGCACCCCCGTTCGCCGAGCGGAACCGGTCCGCCGCCGCCCGCCCCGTCCCGGCCTCGGCGCGGGACGACGGTGGCGATTCCGGGCTCCTTCGGGTCGAGGACCTCCGCGTCGCCTTCGATGCGCCGGCGGGGCGGGTCGACGTCCTGGTCGGGGTCGGCCTCACGGTGGCGGACGGGGAGATTCTCGGCATCGTCGGAGAGAGCGGCTCGGGC
Organism: Gammaproteobacteria bacterium; assembly: GCA_965214795.1. Taxonomy (GTDB): domain Bacteria; phylum Pseudomonadota; class Gammaproteobacteria; order HK1; family HK1; genus JAJDXW01. The sequence goes on from OZ243976.1 coordinate 2,532,194, forward strand.
AAGACGGTGACCGCGCTCTCCATCCTGCAGCTCCTGCGCCGGCCGGGCCGCGTGGTCGGCGGGCGCGCCCTGTTTCGCGGCGTGGACCTCCTGTCGCTCGACGCGCGTGCGATGCGCGCCGTCCGGGGCGGCATGATCTCCATGATCTTCCAGAACCCGCGCTCTTCGCTCAACCCGGTGTTCAGTGTCGGCAAGGTGCTGCGCGAGGTCCTCCGGGTCCACTCCGGCGCCGGCGGTTCGCAGGCCGCGTCCCGGGCGACGGGGCTGCTCGGCGATGTCGGGATCCCCGATCCGGAGTCGATCCTGCGCCGCTACCCGCACCAGCTCTCCGGCGGCATGGCGCAACGGGTGATGATCGCGCTGGCCCTCGCCTCCTCCCCGCACCTGCTGCTTGCCGACGAGCCGACGACCGCGCTCGACGTGACGATACAGCACCAGATCATCACCCTGCTTTCGCGGCTGCGCGCCGAGCGCCGCCTGGCGCAGGTCATCATCACCCACAACCTGGGGGTCATCGCGGAGCTCTGCGACCGGGTCGCGGTGATGTATGCCGGGATGATCGTCGAGGAGGCCCCGGTCGAAGCGATCTTCGACGAACCATGCCATCCTTACACCCACGGCCTGCTTGCCGCGCGCGCCCGCGCCGACCGGGAAGACGACCTCGTCAGCATTCCGGGACAGGTGCCCGATCTCGGGCGGCGTCCCGCGGGCTGCCCGTTCCATCCGCGCTGCAGGCATGCCCGGGACGTGTGCGCCGAGGTCCGCCCGCCGCTCGAGGAGGCGGGGGCGCGCCGCCGGGTCGCGTGCCACCTCTGGAAGGAGCTCGCATGAGCGGCCACCTCCTCGAGGTCCGCGATCTCACGAAGCGCTATCGGGTCCGCCGGGGGGTGTTCGGCCGTTGCGATCTCGTGGCCGCGGAAGAGGTGTCGCTGACCGTCGATGCCGGCGACACCCTGGCGCTGGTCGGCGAGAGCGGCAGCGGCAAGTCGACCGTCGGCCGGTGCCTGCTGCGCCTGGAGGAGCCGACGAGCGGCCGCATCTTCCTCGACGGACGCGAGACGCTCGGGCTTGGCGTCTCGGAACTCCAGCGGCTGCGGCCGCGCATGCAGATGGTCTACCAGGAGCCGCTCGATTCGCTCAATCCGCGTCACCGGGTCGGGGCGCTGGTCGCCGAGCCCCTGTGGCTGCACGGCCTCGTTCCGAAGACCGAGGCGCGGGCAAGGGTGATCGAGCTCTTCTCCCTCGCCGGCCTCGGCGAGGAGCACGTCGACCGCTACGCCCACGAGCTTTCCGGGGGGCAGCAGCAGCGCGTGGGTATCGCGCGAGCGCTCGCGACCAGTCCCGACCTCGTCGTGCTCGACGAGCCGACCTCGGCGCTCGACGTGTCGGTCGAGGCTCAGATCCTCAACCTGCTGCGGGACCTGCAGGCGCAGCTCGGCCTCGCCTACCTGCTCATCTCGCACGATCTCGCCGTCGTTGCGTTGCTGGCGTCGCGCGTCGCGGTCATGTATGTGGGACAGATCGTGGAGATCGGGCCGACGGCGGCGGTCCTGGCCGACGGTTTTCATCCCTACACGCGCGCGCTCGTCTCCGCGACACCGGTAGACCATCCGAGGCAGGACAAGCAACGGATCGCCCTCGCGGGGGAGCCGATATCGCCCATCGACCCGCCGCGGCATTGCCGGCTGGTCGGTCGATGTCCGTACGCGCTGCCGATCTGCTCGCAGGTCGCGGCCGACCTGGTCGAGGTTCGGCCCGGGCGATCCACCCGTTGCGTCCGCTTCCAGCGAGAGCACCGGGGCGGCTCGTGGGCGCCGGGCCCGACGAGGACCACCACCGGAACGGAAACATCGAATGCCGCCTGATCCCGAAGCGATGAGCCGACGCGCGAAGATCCGGGTCGCCACCGACGTCGGCGGGACCTTCACCGACCTCGTCACCTTCGCGACCGACGAGGCGACCGGCCGCCAGACGATCCACACGGCCAAGGTCGACACCACCCCGCCGGATTTCGAGCGCGGGGTCCTCGACGTGCTGGCCAAGGCCGGGATGAACCCGGCCGACATCGCCTTCTTCGCCCACGGTACGACCCTCGTCATCAATGCGCTGACGGAGCGCAGGGGGGTCACCACCGGGCTCATCACGACCGAGGGGTTCCGGGACTCGCTGGAGATCGCGCGCGGCAACCGGCCCGACTTCTTCAACATGCTGTACGAGAAACCGGCTCCCTTCGTGCCGCGCTATCTGCGCCGCGAGGTGCCGGGCCGCATGTCCTACCGGGGCGAGGAGCGCCGGGCGCTGGATCTCGCGGGGCTGCCCGCGATCCTCGACGACTTCCGCGCCGAAGGCGTCGAGGCGGTCGCCGTGTGCCTGCTCCATGCCTATGCCAACCCCGCCCACGAGCGCGCGGTGGTCGCCGAGGTCAGGCGCCTCCGGCCGGAGATTTTCGTCGTCGCATCCCACCACCTCACGCGCGAATGGCGCGAATACGAGCGCGCCTCGACCACGGTTCTGTGCGCCTATGTGGCCCCGATCGCGGGATACTATCTCCAGCGCCTGGAGCGGGGCCTCGAGGAGCGCAACCTCGCGGGACAGCTCTACGTCATGCAGTCGAACGGAGGGGTCGACTCCCTTTCCGCGACGCGCGAGATCCCCATCGCGATGGTGGAGTCGGGGCCCGCTTCGGGGATGTGGGGGGCGGCCGAGCTCGGTCGCATCATCGGCGAGCCGAACGTGCTCGCGCTCGACATCGGCGGCACGACGGCCAAGTGCTCGCTCATCGAGAACGGACACGTCAAGGTCATGACCGACTACTGGATCGCGCGCTCCCGGACCTCGTCCGGGTATCCGATCATGGTCCCGGTGGTCGACCTCGTGGAGATCGGCAATGGCGGCGGATCGATCGCCTCGGTCGACGACCTCGGAAAGCTGCACGTCGGCCCACGGTCGGCCGGCGCCCAGCCCGGCCCCGCGGGCTACGGCCGCGGCGGCGCCGAAGCGACGACGACCGACGCCAATCTGGTCCTCGGGCGCATCGACAAGGACTATTTCTGCGGCGGCTCCATCGTCGCCGACATGGACGCGGTGCACCGCGCCATGGACGGCGTCGCCGCCCGGCTCGGCGTGACGCGGGTCGAAGCCGCGCGCGGGATCGTGCGCATCGCCAACAACAACATGACCAACGCGCTGAAGCTCGTTTCGCTCAACCGCGGGTTCGACCCCCGGGACTTCACGCTCGTCGCGTACGGCGGCGGGGGCGGCATGCACGCGGTCGCCCTCGCCCAGGAGCTCGGCATCGCCCGGATCGTGGTGCCGCGCGGGGCTTCCGTCTTCTCCGCGTGGGGCATGATGATGTCCGATCTGAGGCGCGACTACGTCGTGACCCGCCTCATCGAGCAGGGCAGCGGCACCCTCGCCGCCCTGGACGAGCTGGTCCGGGACACCGGAGCCCGCGCGGTCGAGCAGTTCGTCGCGGAGGGAATCGGAGCGGACCGCGTAACGCTCGACGCCTTCGTGAAATGCCGCTATCGGAACCAGGAGCATTCGGTGGAAGTGCCGTTTCCCGACCCGGTCGTCACCGAGGCGTCCGTCGGCGCCATGTTCGAGCGTTTCCATCACGTCTACGAACGCGAGTACACCTACCGCCTCGATGCCGCGATCGAGATCATCGGCCTGCACCTCGTCGCCTCGGCGCACGTGGGCAAGCTGGAGCTGCGCAAGCAACCGACCACGGGGGCGGGCCTCGCGACGGCGCGGAAGGGCGAACGCGACGTGGACTATGCGCTGGAGGGCGTTCACGCCGCGGCCGTCTACGACGCGGATCGGCTCGAGCCGGGAATGGGTTTCACGGGTCCGGCGATCATCGAGGATCCCGGCATGACGATCGTCGTCCATCCCGGGAATCCGGTGTCGGTCGACGACTACGGCAACGTCCGCATCGAGGTCGGTGTCTGAAGGAGGAGGTCCATGACCCAAGCGGTCTCGACGAACCGGTGCACGAACGATCCGTTCACCCTCGACATCATCGAGAACTCGTTGCAGGCCATCTCGGACGAGATGTTCGCGGCCATGCGCAAGACGGCGATGAGCGCGATCATCTACGAGGTGCTCGACATGGGAACGGGCATCACCAACGCGAAGGGCGAGATCGCCTCCTCGGGGGCCGGGATCCCCGGTTTCATCGGCGTGCTCGACAAGGCGGTGATGGCGATCCTCGAGAAGTTCGACGACCCCGCGGCCATTCGACCCGGCGACGTCTTCGCGACCAACGACCCGTTCCACGGCGGCGTTACCCATCTGAGCGACGTGGTCTTCGCCATGCCGGTGTTCGCCGGGAGCGAGATCATCGCGTGGACCGCGAACATCGCCCACTGGAACGACGTGGGCGGGATGGTGCCGGGCTCGATGTCGACCGAAGCGACGGAGATCTTTCAGGAGGGGTTGCGCCTGCCGGCCATCAAGGTCATCGAGGAGGGCCGGCCGAACCAGGCGGTGATGGACATCATGGCCGTCAACTCCCGGCTGCCGGACTTTCTGCGCGGCGACATGTGGGCGGCGATCGCCGCGGCCCGGATCGGCGAGCGCCGACTCGCCGCCATTGCGGAGAAGTACGGCGTGGCGACCCTGAAGGCGGCACTCGACCACTTCCTGGACTATGGCGAGCAGGTGTCGCGAAGGGCGCTCGCCGGGCTGCCCAAGGGACGGTTCGAAGCGGAGGAGGAACAGGACGACGGCCAGATCTACCGGGTCGCGATCGAGATCACCGACGAGAGCTTCACGGTGGATCTCCGCGACAACCCGGATCAGGTCGCGGGCCCCCACAACGCCAGCCGCGACGGCGTGATCATCTGTGCACAGATGGTGTTCAAGGCCGTCACCGACTGCGCCGCGCCCGCAAACGGCGGCTCGTTCCGGCCGCTCCGCGTGCTGTCCCGTCCGGGCTCGATCTTCGACGCCCGGGAGCCGGCCGCCCTCGGGTTCTACTTCGAGGTCGAGATCCGGGCTTTCGACCTCATGCTCCGCTGCCTTGCGCCGCACCTGCCGGACCGGTTGCCGGCGGGCACCTTCGGGTCCGTGTGCGGAACGGTGATCGGCGGCCCCCACCCCGACACCGGCCGGCACTTCACGGTCGTCGAACCGCAGCTCGGCGGTTGGGGCGGCGTGCGCGACCGGGACGGGAACACGGCGATGTTCTCCGGGTTCCACGGCGAGACGTTCAACTGCGCGACCGAGATCGCCGAAGCGCGCTACGGCGTCTGGGTCGACCAGGCGAGGCTCAATCCCGCGGAGGGCGGGGAGGGCCAATGGCGCGGCGGCAAGGGCATCCTCGTCGACTACCGGATCCGGGGCGACGGAACGTTCATGACGGTGGGCTACACGCGATCCCGGATCCCGCCGTGGGGTCTCATGGGAGGCGCCGACGGCACGCCCAACTATATCGAGGTGATCCGCGCTTCCGGAAAGCGCGAACGCTACGCGATCGCCACCAACGTCATGCTCGACAGGGACGACGTCGTTCGCATCAGGACGGGCAACGGAGCCGGCTTCGGCGATCCGCGCCGGCGCGACCCGGCCCTGATCCTCTCCGACGTGAAGAACGGCTACTTGACGCCGGAGCGGGCCCGTGCGGTGTACGGTTTCGAGGCGGCGGCCGTGCCTCGATGAGGCAATCAGCCCCCGCTGCCGGGGTTCAGGTGCCGACCTTGGCGAGCACGTCCGCGCGCAGGAACTTCTCGATGACGAGCATGAAGGCGACCGAGGGGACGAGGAGGATGAGGGCGGTGATCGAGGCGATCTGGTAGTTCCCCTCCATGCTCGCGGTGAAGAGAAGGAGGGGCATGGTGGTGATGTCGGGCACCCCGACGAAGAAAGTCCCGGTGAACTCGTCGAGGGAGATGAGGAAGACGAAGATCGCGCTCGCGAGGATGCCGGGCAGGGCGAGGGGCAGGGTCACGGTGCGGAACGCCTCGAAGGCGGACGCCCCGAGGTTCCGGGCCGCTTCCTCGAGCTCCCGGTCCACCGCCGCGAAGGCGGCGGTCGCGATCCACACCGCGAACACGAGCCCCTGGATGGTGTGGACCAGCATGACCCCCGCGTGGGTTCCGTTCAGCCCGAAGTCATAGAAGATGCGGGCGATGTTCATGTGGACGGCGACCGACGGAAACGCCTGCGGCAGCAGGAAGAGGAGCAGGAAAAAGCTCCGCCACGGGAGGCGGCCCCGTCCGAGGGCGAGGCCGGCCGGGATCGCGATGGCGAGGCTCGCGGCGACCGTGGCGAGGGCGATGAGGACGGAGTTCACGAGCGACTCCATCGCGTTCCCCTGCGGGCGGAAGACCCGCTCCCAGAAGGAGAAGCCCCACTCGACGGGGAGCTTGTGGGGGAAGTACCAGGCTTCCGCCACTGCCCAGAGGAGCATGTTCGCGATCGGTCCGAAGATGGCGAACGCGAGGAGGCCGAGGACCACCGCCCGGAACACGGCCGAGAGAGCGGAGCGGGGAGCGGTGAGGAGCGCAGCCCGGGCGGTCACGCCGGCTTCCCTCCCTCGCGAATGCCCTGCCGCAGATAGACCCAGGCGATGACCGCGGTCATCGCGTAGGAGATGAAGCCGAGGGCGTTCGCCACCGGATAGTCGCCGTAGGAGTTGATGCGCCAAGCCATGTCGACGGTGAGCATGGTCGGGGTCTGGGCGTTGATCATGAGGGGCACGGAGAGCACCGACATCATTACCACGTAGGAGAGGATGAGGGCGACCATCAGGGTCGTCGCGACCTGCGGCACGACGATCTCGATCAGCACCCGCAGCCGTCCCGCTCCGAGGTTGCGGGCCGCTTCCATGGTCGAGCGGTCGAGCGAGGCCATGGCCCCCGCCACGAGGAGGGCGGCGAACGGGGTCTGCTTCCACACGAAGGTGATGACGATCCCCCGCCAGTCGAGGAAGCTCGTCGTGCTCAGCGGATCGAGCACCCCGGTGCCGACCAGCATGTTGTTCATCATCCCGTTCTTGGCGAGAAAGGTCCGCATGAGTTGACCGGCCACCACGAAGGGGATGAAGAGCGGCCAGCGGTAGAGCCAGCGGAGCACCGCCACCGCCACCCGGTTCTCGCCGAGGGTGAGATAGCCGCCGATCGCGATCGAGAGGACCCCGATGACCAGGGTCGCGAGGGTGACGATGACGACCGTGAAGAGGATGTCGAGGGAGTAGAAGTCGAACGCCTTGGTGAAGTTGGCGAGGGACCATCCACCCTTCGCCTCGTCGCGGAACGCCCAGACGAGTGAGTAGCCGAGGGGATAGAGGAACAGCAGTCCGATGGTGACGAGGGCGGGCGCGAGCAACAGCAGGCCGCCGAACCGGGCATGTGGGTTGTCAGCCACCATGTCTGACCGATTTTCATCTCGTCGAGCAGACATCGGATATCGCTGGTGGACAGGAGATGGAAACGAGTGTCCGGATAGAACACGTTGATCGAGTATCCTCCATCGCCGAACCGACCAGGACGTCGCGATCCAAGCCTCCAGGATCGCATCCATGGTGTTGCATTTCGTGATGCCTGTTTGCTTCCGCTCGAAGATGGATTACTTCCGCGAAGCTTACCTTATCTTCGACAGTTCGGGGGCTGATTCGATGTCGCGGCGCGCCGTGACGCGGCAAGCCGGGCGGCGATGGTCGCAGACCTGGAGGGCAAGCTGAAATCGGGGGCCAAGGGGCTGATCGGCAACCGCGGCAACCGCCGCTACCTCAAGACCGAGGGCGAGGGCTTCCGGTCCATTGACGCGCGCGTGGAGGCGGCCATCGTCCTCGGCGTGCCTCCGCTCCGGATCATTCGCCGGCACCTCATCCCGAACGTGCTCGGAATCATTATCAACCAGGCCTCCATTACGATGGGCGTCGCCATGCTGCTCACTGCGGGGCTGAGTTTCGTCGGCGCCGGGGTTCGCGTGCCGACACCCGAATGGGGGCTGATGATCGCGACAGGGGCCCCGAGCATCGTTACCGGGCAATGGCGGCCGTCCGTCTTTCCCGGTATCGCGCTGTCGCTCTCCGTCTTCGGGTTCGCCCTGTTCGGCGACGGAGTGGCTCGGATGCTGGGCAGCCGGGAACGCGGGGCATGAACGGCGAATCGCACCCCGAGGTCACGGTGCGGGGCCTCACCGTCGAGTTCTCGTCACGGGCGGGATCGGTTCGCGCTCTCGACGACGTCACCCTCGACATCGGCCGGGGGGAAACCCTTGGGGTGGTCGGGAAGAGCGGGGTCGGCAAATCGCTCCTCGTGCGAGCCCTCGTGAACGCCGTGCCGAATCCGGGGCGGATCGCCCGCGGCACGATCTCGCTCGCGGGCCGGAGCGTCCTCGACCTTGATCGCGATGAGCTGCGCACGCTCCGGGGCCGGCAGGTAGGGGTCATCGTCCAGAACGCCCGCATCCATCTCAATCCGGTGCTGGCGGTGGGCCGGCAGATCGCCAACGTCTACCTCGCGCACCACCGGGCGTCGCGCAACGAAGCATGGGAGCGGGCGACGGAGATGCTGAGAGCGGTCGGGATTCCCGATCCCGGGGAGCGAATGCGCTCCTATCCGCACGAGCTCTCGGGGGGGCATGGTCCAGCGGGTGGTCGTCGCAATGGCGCTCGTCTGCGAGCCGAGCGTCGTGCTCGCGGACGAGCCGACGAGCGGCCTCGACGTCACCATCCAGGACCACCTCAAACATCCCCCGTGGGGGTGATTCGGACACCGCTCGAGTCTTGCATCACGCCACGTCCGGGCACTAACGTATTGCTCGCCGGTAAGCCCCGTTTCGTAGCGAAGCTGCACCGGCCGTTGTCCGGCGGGGTGCCACCCGCGCGGGCCAACTCCTCTCTCGTTCCGCGGGGCGTCGAGACTACGACGGCGGCTCTCGCGACGCCAAGCGGTGAGGATGTGGACGCGTCCTGCGGACCGAGCGCCGTCCTATGGAGCGAGTGGACAAGCCCTGGAGAAGCGGGCGCTTGCCCACCGCTTGCCGACACTCGCCGCTCTCGCGCCCACATCTTCACCGCTTCTGCAACTACGATTCATCAAGAAGGCGACGGCACCGGCTCGCGCCGCATCCCGGATTGCTCCGCACCCAATCCATCTACGGAACAGAGCGGTCGATTCTCGTGGGGGTCCCATGGGAGAATTCAGGAAACAACAGTCGATGGTGACACCGCCATCGCCGGAAAATACCGCGCGCCCTCGACCGAACGGGTGCATAATCGGCGAGCGAAGCCAGAGCGGCGCCCATGACGGAGATAGAGCAGGGCTCGAACGATCAGGCAGGGCCGACGGGCAAACGCAGGTTACCCATTGGTATCCAGACCTTCCGCACGATTCGGGAGGAGAACTACTACTACGTGGACAAGACCGCCTTCGTCCGGCGGTTGGTGGAGGGCGGGACCCACTATTTCCTGTCGCGCCCGCGACGCTTCGGCAAGAGCCTGCTCGTGGATACGCTGAAGGAGCTGTTCGAGGGCAGCGAAGCGCTGTTCGAGGGGCTGGATGTGCACGGCCACTGGAACTGGTCCGTTCGCCATCCCGTGCTGCGCCTTGACTTCAGCAACGGCGACTTCACGAAGCCGGACAACCTGCAGGCGAACGTCATGGAGCAGTTGGCCGCCATCGAACGCCGGGCGGGTGTGGCGCCGGAGTACGCCACCGCGCCAGGGCGCTTCGCTCACCTGCTGGAAGCACTGCATCGGCAGGCCGGGCAGCGCGTCGCCGTCCTGGTGGACGAGTACGACAAGCCGATCCTGGACGCGCTGGACGCGCCGGAAGTCGCTCGGGCCAACCGCGACTACCTGCGCGGGCTGTATTCGACCGTCAAGTTCGCCGATTCACACGTCAAGTTCGCCTTCCTCACCGGGGTGAGCAAGTTCTCGAAGGTCAGCCTGTTCTCAGGCCTCAACAACCTCATCGACATCACCCTGGACCCGCGCTACTCCGCCGTCTGCGGCTACACCGAAACGGACCTTGACGGGGTGTTCGCACCCGAGCTGCCCGGCCTCGGCCGGGACGGGATCCGCGACTGGTACAACGGCTACAACTGGCTGGGGGAGGAAAGAGTCTACAACCCCTTCGATGTTCTTCTTCTTTTCGACCGCCGCCGGTTCGGTGCCTGGTGGTTCGAGACCGGCACCCCCGGATTTCTGGTGGACATGCTGCTGGCGCGCGGGGTCGGCTCTCCGGAGCTGGACGGCATGCTTGCCAGCGACGAACTGCTCTCAGCCTTCGACGTCGACCACATCGGCACCGAAGCGCTGTTGTTCCAAACCGGTTATCTCACGATTCTGGACGCCGAAGATATCGACGGCGATCTCCTCTACCGGCTGGGCTATCCGAACCGCGAGGTGCGCCAGAGCCTGAACCGAAGCCTGCTGAACGCCATGGCGCCGGACGCTTCGCGCCGGCTGGCGGACGGCGGCCGGATGCGCCGGCTGCTGCGAGCGAACGACTTCGCCGGGATGGAGGAGCTGATCCGGGCGTTCTTCGCCAGCATTCTCTACGAGTGGTACACGAACAACGACATCGCCCGGTACGAGGGCTATTACGCGAGCGTGTTCTACACCTGGTTCGCGGGGCTGGGGCTGGACGTGGCGGTGGAGGACAGTGACAGCCGGGGGCGCGTCGACATGGCCCTTCGATTCAACGAAGGCGTTTACCTGTTCGAGTTCAAGGTGGTGGAGCGGGCCCCGGAAGGCGCAGCGATGGCGCAGTTGAAGGAGAAGGGCTATGCGGACAAGTACCGCCGTCCGGGGCGGCCCATCCACCTGATCGGGGTGGAATTCAGCCGGGAGACCCGCAACCTGGCGGCGTTCGAGGTGGGGCGCGCCTGACCGCAGCCGTGCTCGTGGCGCTGCCCCGTTCGTTGGAGGGTTCGGAGCCGATCGATTCGATCCCGATCGTGTTGGCAACAGGCTCCGGACGGAGCCCCGGCCGGGTGGTTTCACGCATGCCGCTCCCCCCCGGCAGGCCGGGGGTCGGATCGGCGTAGCGTAGTCCGACGGGAACGCCTCCGTGCGAGGACGGGTGACGCCTTCGGCACACCCGTCCTCGTTGCGGCGTTCGACTACCCTGGCGCCCCCCGCCCTGCCCGGCGGGGGGCGGGCGGTGGGTTCCTGCGCTCGCCCGAGAAAATCACCGACTTCCTGCTGCGGCCGCCCATCCGCTCGCGGTAGCGGGCCGTACTCCCGCAAGCCGCTTCGACCGCGCGCACGCGCCAGTGTCGGCTACGCCTTCAGCAGCGCGCACGCGCTCTTTCGGTCCGTGCGGCCCGTTCCTCCGTGAGATCGCGGGGCATCTTGGCCCCCTCGCGACGAGGGTCGGTGATTTTTCCGGGCTAGTTCGTGACCTTCTGCTCGTAGGCTTCCTTGATGTCCGCGAAGAATGGGCCGAGCGGGAACGGACGGCCCTTCTCGGCGAGGTCCTCGGGGGTTACGTCGCTGAAGATCTTCGTCCACACCGCCGGATCGAGCGAATCCTGGACGTGCACCGCGTCGATCCCCGGGTACCAGTTGAAGCGGTTGACGATGCCCTCGGCCTGGACCGCGGGGCTCGTCGCGAGCTCGATGAACTTCTTCGCCGCATCGCGATTCGCGGCCTTGGCCGGGATCGCGTAGTAGTAGGGTTGCCCCGGCATGCCGGGACCGAGCACGAGGAGCTTCATGTTCGGGGGCACGCGGCCGTCCGCCTGCCACGTGTAGAACATGTCGACCCAGACCGGGCCCATGACGATCTCGCCGCGGTTCAGCATGTCGAGGGTGCCCGCGTTGCCGGGGGTGAAGGTGATGTGCTCGTTGAACGCCTTGAGGTCGGCGAGGGCGCCGTCCCAGGTGTCCTTGAGGGCGGGGTCGTAGGGGCCGTTGATGACCTGATCGGTGTTGCCCCCGTAGGTGTAGATCCAGCCGACCACGAACGCGACACCCGACATCCCGTTCTTGATGCCGTTGTAGCCGAACTGCTTCGGATGCGCCTCGACCCAGGCGCGAAGCTCGTCGTAGCTCCCGGGCGGGTCCGAAACGAGCTCCGGGAAGTAGGCGAGGGCGGTCTGGCTGTGGAACATCGGCATGACGTACCCGCTCACGTCGGTGCCGAGGGCCATCTCCGCCGTGTCGCGGGTGACGAGGGCTCCGGTCGAGATCTCGGAACGGTACTGGGACAGGAGCCCCGCTTCCACCATCTCGCCGGTCTTCTTCTGGTTGGTGGCGATGACGTCGGTGTCCCACGTGTCGTTGTCCACCTGCGCTTCGAGCTTCTCCTTGATCTTCTGCGAGCCCGCGTCTCCGGGGCCGGTGCCGACGACGCGGACCTTCCACCCCGGGTTCTGCTCCTCGAAGAGGGGGCCGAGGTAGTCGGTCACGTAGTCGACCATGTTCTGCGAGCCGCCGCTCGCGACGTTTAGGATGGACTCGGCGTTCGCGCCGCCGGTGACGAGACCGGCGGCGAGTGCCGCGGCGGCGGCCGTGCGGCCGGGCCGGAACGATTCGAAAGCGTTCATTGCGTGTTCTCCCTTGCAAGGGTTGGAGTGGATGGAGCCGGACCGCCCACCGGCGCATCGGCGACGGCGGCGGGGTGGGGCTCCGTTTGCCGGTCGGGGTCGGGGTTCGAGCCGGGCTCGGGCTTGAACAGGTTGAGCGCACCGGCCGGGATGCAGATGGCGACCGCCCGATCGGCGGCGATGCGCCGCGGGTGGTCGACCAGGAACTCGTGCTCGCCGACGCGCACCGAGTGCCGGTAGATGTTCCCGAGGTAGCTCTGCCGGGTGACCCTTCCGGAGAGGGCGAGATGCTCGTCGGGGAGGCGGGCGGACTCGACGAGCGCCGCCGCCTCGCTCCGGAAGCGGGCCACCATCGGGCCGTCCTGCGCGGCCGGACAGTGGACGCCGCTCTCTGCGAGGGAGGCGGCGAAGGGGAGGTGGGCCTCCTCCGAGACCTGCGCTCCGGAGACGAGCACCGCCCCGTTCGCGCGCCGCACGTTCACCGGGTACGCGTTCTCCGCCCCCATGAAGGCGGCGACGAACGCCGACGCCGGGCGCTGGTAGACCTCCTCCGGGGTGCCGATCTGGGCGATCCGCCCGGCGTCGAGGATCACCATGCGGTCGGCCATGGACATCGCCTCCTCCCGGTCGTGGGTCACGAGGATGGTGGTCAGACCGAGGCGCTGCTGGAGGCTTCGCACCTCGTGGCGCATGTTCTGCCGGATCCGGGCGTCGAGGTTCGAGAGCGGCTCGTCGAGGAGCAGGATGGGCGGATCGATGGCGAGGGCGCGGGCAAGGGCCACCCGCTGGCGCTGTCCGCCGGAGAGGCGGGTCACGTTGCGCCGTTCGAGGCCCCCGAGCCCGACCAGGGCGACCAGCTCCCGGACGCGATCCGCGATGCGGGCCTTCGGCCACCGGCGAAGGCGAAGCCCGTAGCCGATGTTCTGGGCCGTGTTCATGTGCGGCCAGAGGGCGTAGGACTGGAACATCATCGCCATGTTCCGGCGCTCGGGCGGGAGCGCTCCGACCGGCTCCCCGCCGACCTCGATACGGCCTGCGGCGACGGGAATGAAGCCCGCGAGCGCGCGAAGGAGCGTCGTCTTGCCGCAGCCGGAGGCCCCGAGGAGGGCGATGAACTCGCCCGGGGCCACGGCCAGATCGATGCCGTGGAGAACCGGAACGTCGCCGTAGGAAACGTCCAGGCGTTCGATCCGGATCGGCAGGCCGTTCACGTTCCGTATCCTACCGTGCCGGGAAGGCTCCGTGCATCGGTCACGGGAGGACTCCCAGGACCATTTCTTTGTCGTGACCGGGTGCCGGCCGCGGATGCGGATCGGCCGGCCGTGCGCTCGAGGGCCGCTTCCCGAGGCCCGAACCGACCCGCGGACGACGAAATGCGCTCCCCGATGGCCTGCCGAACCGGCCCGGCTCACCTGTCGCCGAACAAAAAACGAGCCCTGGGAGGACTCCACCGCCCGCGCCGGCGCACGACTGCACACGTGTTCATCCCGGCCCGAAAAAAATCACCGACTTCCTGCTGCGGCCGCCAATCCGCTCGCCGCGACAGGTCCGCCCTCAGCCGGTGCCGGAACGGCGGGCGCGTACCCACTCCGGCACAGTGCGGTAGAGGTACCGGCCGTCGGCGAGGTCACCGCGGAACTCGCCGTCCTCGACGACGACCTTGCCACGAAGCACGGTGACGACCGGCCAGGCGGAGACTTCCTGCCCCTCCCAAGGAGTGTAGTCGGACTCGTGGAGGTCTTCGTTGCGCACGGTGCGGGCCGCGCCCGGGTCGAGCACCGTCACGTCCGCGTCCGCCCCGACGGCGAGCGCTCCCTTGCGCGGATAGAGCCCCATCAGCTTCGCCGCGTTGGTGGAAGTGAGCTCGACGAAGGTCTCGAGCGACCAGCCGCGCTCGGTCACCATCTGGGTGTACATGACCGCGAGCCGCGGCTCCACCCCGGCGTTGCCCCCGGTGGTGTCGTCGACGCGCCGGCCCTGCACCTTGACCGCGAGGGTGCAGCAGATCTCGTCCGTCGCGACGGTGTGGAGCACCCCGTCGCGGAGCCCCGCCCAGAGCGCCCGCTGGTCCGCCTTCGACTTGAGCGACGGGTAGGTGTGATAAACCTGCCCGTTCGGGCGGCGGTAGTCGTCCGAGGTGAACATCAGGTACTGATGCAGGGTCTCGCCGTAGACGGGGAAGCCCCGCGCCCGCGAATCGGCCACCGCCTCCACCCCGCTCGCCGCGCTCGTGTGCATCATGTAGAGGGCGGTCCCGGGCACGTTCTCGGCGAGGCGGATGACGCGCCGGAAGGAAAGCTCCTCGGAGAGGGCGTTGTGGACCTCCGCCATGTTCTCGAACTCGGCCCGGTTCTCCGCGATGAGCTTGTCGTACATGTGCATGACGATGTCGTCGTCCTCGGCGTGGATGACCCCGAGGCCGCCGTGCGCCGCGATCACCTTGAAGATCTCCCAGATGTCGCCGAAGCGGATCATCCGGCCGCGCCGGCTGGGGGTGATGTCGGTGGTGAAGATCTTGACGGTGGGATAGCCGGCGTCGATGAACCGGCCGAGCTCCTCGAGACGTTCGGGAGGCACGCGGTCGCGTAGCATGAGGTGGTAGGCGTAGTCGCAGAAGCACTGCCCGGCCCACGTGCGGTCGCGCTTCGCAACGGTCTCGGCGATGGTCTCGCCCGGCTCCCACGCGGCGAAGTCGATCAGGGTGGTGGTGCCCCCGAAGAGGGCCGCCCGGCTCACCGTCGCGGGCGGCCCGGTGAGCTGCGCCTCGCCCCCTTCGATGGCGGGGATGTGCCACGCGCAGTGCACGTGCGGGTCGATGCCGCCCGGCATCACGATCTTCGCGCGCGCGTCGACGATCCGGCCCGCGTCGGAGAGGCTTCCGAGCTCCGCCACCGCCGCGATGCGACCGCCCCGGATGCCGAGGTCGGCCTCGGTGACGCCGTGCGGGGTGACGACCCGGTCGCCGCGGATGATGAGGTCGTACATGGCTCTCTCCCCGGGTATTGCCTGGATGGCCGGTTCTCGCCGGTGAGCGGATGCGGCCGGGCTTCACGTCTTGCCAGAAACGGTCGGCCATATCGAGGGCAAGTGTGCTGCCGGCCAGATCGGAAGTCGTCTCCAGCAGATGGCCGTCCACCGCATACGAGAGCACCTGCGGGTTCGGATCTTCGATGATCGGTGGAAGCGGGCGCCCCCAACCATGGTGACTGCCGACGAGATGGAGCACCAGGTCCCGGTCGTGAGCGGCCCCGAGAACGTCGCCGTTCGACTCGATCATGGCGACGCTCGCCACCTCGTGCCGCATCCCCCGCGGGTATCTCCGCACCCTGCGCGCGCCCGGCAACGACTTCGCGAGGGGCTCTTCTCCTGGGTAGTGTCTCGGTTCGACTTGTTCCGCTTGGCGCAGCGAGTGCCCGGCCCAGGCTGACGCAGGTTTCCGCCGTCTCCCGGGTGGCGATGCGGGCCAAGTGCACCGCGTTGGCGAGCATGTCAGCGGGGCGCTTCTCCCCGTTGGGTCCGACAGACACGATGGTTGTCCCTGGCTCGTGTACTCCATGGGGACGGGATAGTACGCTCAGCCCGAAAGAATCACCGACTTTCGCCGCGAGGGGGCCAAGATGCCCCACGATCTCTTGGAGGAACGGGCCGCACGGGCCGAAAGAGCGCGTGCGCGCGGCTGAAAGCGCAGTCTACACCAGCGCGCGCGCGGTCGAAGCGGCTCGAGGGAGTACGTCCCGCGACCGCGAGCGGATGGGCGGCCGCAGCGGGAAGTCGGTGATTTTTTCGGGTCAGGGCGGGGGGTTGCCCGCGTCCCGGACCTCCCGCGCGAGGGTGTCGAGCAGCCGCTCGCACCAAGGGGAGGAGATGCCCTCCCCGATGAGGACCAGGCGGCTCCGGCGGTCCGCATCCGGCCAGCCGCCCGGGCGGGGTTCCGCCGGCTCGAAGACGTGGCCCGCGCCGTTCACGGTAACCGGCCGGCCCGGCGCCTCGGCGATCTCCACGAATCCCTTGAGCCGCAGCAGCCGGGCGCCCGCGTGCTCGACGAGGGCGCGCAGGAAGAGGGTGAGCGCCGCGCCCGGGATCGGGTCGCGCCGCACCAGGGCGAACGTGCCGATCCCGTCCGCGTGCCGGACGGGCTCCGGCGGCATCGGCGGGCGCTCCCCGCCGGTTCGGCGGCGCAGGGGCAGGGCATCCGCGGGGGCGCGGTCCTCCGCGCCGCCGCCGGTGGGGCCGTCGGCGGCTCGCACCCGGCCGAATTCGGCAGCGACCCGACCGGCGTCGGGATTGAGACGCCGAAGCCGCCGGTCCAGGGCGGCCGGCACCGCCGCGAGGTCCGTCTTGGTGGTCACGAGGAGGTCGGCGGCGGCGACCTGGCGCACCGCTTCGGGGTACCGGTCGAGCGCGCGGTCGCCGGTCGTCGCGGCCACGCAGGCGGTGATGCCCGCCAGCTCCAGACGCTCCACGAGCGCGGGATCGGAGAGGAGGAGCGATTCGATGGGAGTCGGGTCCGCGAGTCCGCTGGTTTCGATGAGGATGCGGGAGAAAGGTGGGCAGGCGCCCGCTTCGCGCCGGGCGACGAGGTCGCCCAGGGTGAGGGCGAGGTCCCCGCGGACGGCGCAGCAAAGGCATCCTCCCGCCAGCTCGACCACCGCATCCTCGCTGGACTCGACCAGCAGATGGTCGATGCCGATCGCGCCGAGCTCGTTGACGATGACCGCGGTGTCGCGAAGCCTTTCTTCCCGAAGCAGGTGGTTCAGCACCGTCGTCTTGCCGCTCCCGAGGAATCCGGTCAGGACGAAGACGGGGAGCCGTCCGCGCACCGGGCCGGTCTTGCGCCGTGGCGTGGAGTCGCGGATTTCCGTTCCGTAGGCCGGAGGCGGGGCGCCGATCCGGAGCCGGAGGGGCACGAAGTTCGGGTCGAGGACGTGCCGCACCTCCCGGAGCACTTCGAGGATCGAGGCGAGGGGCTCGCCGTCAAGGGTCCGGAGCGAGGTCCGGTCCCGCCGTGCGCTTCCCCACCCGATGTGCAGGGGGCGGCCCGCTCCCCGCCGCACCACCGCGCCCCCGCACACCGCCTTCGCCCGCGCCTCGACCCCCCATTGGCCGAAGGACTCGTCGAGGAGGGCGGCGAGGTCGAACGACGGCTGCTTCGTCCCGTTCGGCATGGGCGGCCTCTATGCAGGTTCGGGCGTCCACCGTGCAAGATACCCCTTCGACGCTCCGGGTGGGGCAACCCGGCCTCCGCCGGCGAGCCAGGGTTGATTCGTTCATTCAAGACACGCATGGACGGGCCGGCCACCCCGTCGCATGAAAAGGTCCGGCGTCGCGAAGACGGCCCTCCCGAGTCTGCTTTCACAGCAAAGTAACCAATGAATTCAAAGGACTGCATCCACTGACGAGCGGGTGACCAGAAGTCGGCGGCGACTGAAGAATCAGGCGTCGAATCAAGACGATACGCTCATTGGCGGTCATCAGGAAAGGCCGAAGACGAATTTGCCTCCGCCGGTGAGCCGCCCGAGGGTGGACGGCGGGCAGGTCAGCTTCTACGATTCCGGGCCGGAGCCGGAGCGCTTCGCCCGCGCCGTGCGGCCGTCCGTGCGCGAGGCGGGGCCGCGGGGGGCGCCGGAGCGGGCCGGGCGGGAAGCCGCTGGAGGTGCGGGGTGAAGAACGAGAGCATCGTCTACCTGAACGGCGAGTTCGTGCCGAAGTCCGAGGCTATGGTCCCGGTCGAGGATCGGGGGTTCCTCTTCGGAGATGCGGTGTACGAGGTGACCCCCGCCTACGGCGGCGAGCCCTTTCTCCTCGACCGTCACCTCGCCCGGCTCGCCCGCGGCCTCGCGGCCCTTCGCATCGACTACGACGCGGCGGCGATGCCGGAGATCCACCGCCGGCTCATCGCCGAGAACGGCCTCGACGAAGCACCCTTCTCCCTTGTCTACGTGCAGGTGACCCGGGGCGCCGCGCCGCGTGGCCATGCGTTCCCGCGCGAGCCGGTCCCGCCGACGGTGTACGGATTCGCGGGCCCGCTCGTCCGCCCGCCGCGGAGCCGCTGGGAGGAGGGCTATGCCGCGGTCACCGTGCCCGATCGGCGGTGGGGGCGGGTGGACCTCAAGGTGACTTCCCTGGTCGCGAATGTGCTCGCGCAGCAGGCCGCGGTAGACGCGGGGGTGGAGGATGCGATCCTCGTGCGCGATGGCATGGCGCTCGAGGGTACCCACAGCAATTTCTTTGCGGTGTTCGATGGCGCGGTCACGACCTCGCCGGCCTCGAACTACATCCTGCACGGGATCACGCGGGGCTTCGTCCTCGAACGGGCGGGCGCGCTCGGGATCCCGGTGGACGAGCGGGCGATTCCCGTCGAGGAGCTCCAGGAGGCGGAGGAAGCCTTCTTCGCCGGCACGTCCAGCGAGGTCCGGCCCACCGTGCGGGTGGACGGGCGTCCGGTCGGCACCGGCCGCGTCGGCCCGGTGACCCGACGGCTTTTCGACGACTTCGTGGAGGCGACTTCGGCCGCGGGCCGGCGCGAAGCCGAAGGAAGAGCGCCTGCCGCCTGACGGGCGGGAACGCGGCGCCCCGCCATCGTCGATGGGGCCGCGCGCTGCCGGGCGCGGCGGAGCGGTGGTTTTCGGGCCTCCGGCCGCGGCGCATTCCCGGCTGACCGAACGTGCGGAGGGGGCAGTCGCCCCGAGCCGGAAGGGTCGTCGGGCGCGCCGGAATGGAAGCTCGTTTCAGCCATCCGCGACGCGAGAGGAAGGAGGGGATTGGCGAAGGGCAGTCCGATATCAGGGGGATACCGGAGGGGGTCGGTGTGAAGACCCCAAGGGAGCGGTGCGATGGTGGCCAGGCGATGGATGGAGCTCCCCGAGCTGCCGCCCTTCAGTCACCGGCCGCGATTCCGGCGAGCTTCGGCGCGACCGGCACCGGGGGGGCCTCGCACCCGGTGTCGCAGCACTGCCCGGGTTGCGGGGCGCGCCCGGCCGCTTCGTCCGGGTCGCCCTCGCCCCCGCCCCCTCCCGCGACGACCCCCCGGTCGATGAGCCGCTCCACGAGCGCCTTCCGATCCGCAATGGGATAGCGGCGGTGGATCTCGCCCTTCATCGCCTCCGGCGAGCCGCCGCCGTGCAAGCTGATGACCGACATCCAGCCACCCGCGTAGGAGGCGGTGACGTCCTCGATGAACCGGGCGACGGCCGCCCGCTTCTCGTAGGGCACGTCCGGGCGGCCGGTCAGCACCTCGGCGAGGTCCGCCCCCGTCTCCGGGTTGTGGTCGTCCTCGGGGGTCGGGAGGGCGACGATGAGCCCGCCCGAGACGGTGTGGGCGAGGCGGTGCATGTCGTAGATCCTGGTCGAGAGGAGCAGCTTGCCGACGTTTGCGTAGACCGCCTCGGGCTCGGCGGCGCCGGACGGGTCGATGGTGCCGTAGACCGAGGCGGCGACCCCGCAGGCGTAGAAGCTCTCCACCACCTTGATGAGCTCCACCATCGTGTCGCGGAGGGGCGCGCTTCGCGCCGCGCAGAGCCCGTTCGCTTCGATCATGAGCGCCCCGGCACCGATGAGGAGGTCGCCGAAGCCGGCGCGGGCGCCGATGCAGGTCTGCCGGTGATGAGCCGCGTAGGTCTTGGTGAGCCGGTCGGCGAAGGCCCACTCCCCGCACAGGAACACCCGCTCCCACGGCACGAACACCCGGTCGAAGATACACACCCCGGTGGTCTGCCCGTACCTGCCGGAGAAGATCGCCCCCGACTCGCCGGGGCGCCCGGCCGGACGGCTCACGATGGTGAGGCCCTCGGCGTCGATCGGGACCGCGCAGGCGAGGGCGAAGTCCCCGTCCGCCTCCACCATGTTGCGGCCCGGGAGGGCAAGCAGGTGGTGGACGTAGGGAGCGGAGGTGACGATCGCCTTGGTCCCGGAGACCACGATGCCTCCGGGCCGGCGCTCGACGACCCGGAGGTAGGCGTCCGGGTTCGGCTGCTCGTGGGGGCGAAGGCTCCGGTCCCCCTTGGCGTCGGTCATCGCGATGCCGACGGTGAGGTCTTGCGCCTGGGCCTCGTGCAGGTAGTCGATGAAGCGGGCGTGGTAGTCGGTGCCGTTCTCCGCGTCGAGCCGGTGGGTGATCTGAAAGACGGCGTTGAATCCGTCCATGGTGAGGTAGCGCATCGCGCACCCGGTCTCCTGGCAGACGGCGCGCGTGTACTCGAGCTTCGCGAGGAGGTCGGAGGTCGTCCGGTTGATGTGGAGGAAGCGGTTGACGGTCGCGCCGCTCGTGTGCTGGGTTGCCGTCGCGACCGGGGCGTACTTCTCCGAGCGCGCGAAATCGTAGGTGACGCCCACCGCGTTGACGCCGGGGGCGAGGCGCGGGTCGTCGGGCACGCTCTCGACGCGGCTCCCCTGCACGAAGACGCGGGGCCGGTACGCCCGCAGGGACTCCCGGTAGTCCGACGACGACATCAGCATCGGTCAATCTCCCCTTGTCGATCCTCGTCGAGCGCGTTCCGGTCCGGAGCGCGCGCAATGGTACCAGCGGATTGGAATGGGGCTTATATGCCTGAGTTGACAGCCATCGTATCGGGCCTCTTTTGTCGGATTACGCTGAGCGAATCCGACCTGCCTGGGACCGGTGCCGACCTGTGAGGGACCGTAGGGGCAACCCTTGTGGTTGCCCTGGCAGGTCGGGTCAGCCGAAGGCGTAACCCGACAACCTGCGGCGTGGCCGCAGACTGCACACGGTTCGCAGGGTCGTCAAGTCAGGTATATAGGCCCCATTAGAATCGTCACCGTGGTGCGTCGTATCGCGCCGTTTGCGCCCTGAAGTCCCGAGGACCTCGCCCATGCCCCTCTTTCGATCGCTGCTCTTCGCTCCCGGCAACCACCCCCGCAAGGTGGAGAAATGCCTCGACCTCGACGCCGACGTGGCGATCCTGGACCTCGAGGACGCGGTGGCGATCGCGGAGAAGGAGGCGACCCGCCGGGTGGTCGTCGATGCGCTCGTGAACCGGCCCCACCGGGCGCGGGGCTACGTTCGGGTAAACGCGCTCGATACCCCCTTCTGTTGGGGAGACCTCCAGGCCGTGGTGCGCCCGGGGGTGGACGGGATCGTGCTTCCGAAGCTCGAATCGGCATCGGACCTGCGCACGGTGGACTGGGTGGTCTCGCAGCTCGAGCGCGAGCGCGGGATGGAGGCGGGCGGCTTCGATGTGCTCCCCATCATCGAGACCGGCCGGGGGGTCGCGGCGATCGCTTCCATCTGCGAGGCGGGGACGCGCGTGCGGCGCGTCTCGTTCGGGGCGGGCGACTACACGCTCGACATGGGGCTGCGCTGGACGGACGGCGAACGCGAGCTCGACCAGGCGCGCTCCGCGATCGCGCTCGCAAGCCGGGCGGCGGGGCTCGAGCCGCCCATCGACACCGTCTTCATCCACCTCGGCAAGATCGATTCGCTCCGGCGGTCCGCCGAGCTTGCCCGCGACTTCGGATTCCAGGGCAAGCTGTGCATCCACCCCGAGCAGGCGGGGCCGGTGAACGAGGCGTTCTCGCCGACCGGCGAGGAGGTCGCGCAGGCCCGCCGCTACCTCGAGGCGTTCCGGGAGGCGGAAGCACGGGGCTCGGCCTCGATCCAGGTGGATGGCTACTTCATCGACTATCCCATCGTGGAGAAGGCGCGGCGGGTGATCGACCTCGCGGACGCGATCGACCGCGCCGCCGGAGGAGGTAAAGCATGATGGACGAGAAGGAATTCAAGGCTGCGGCGACGGGAGCGGCAGCGGACGCGAAGCCGCCGGAGAGCCTCGGCCCCGCGCTCCAGGCGTTATGGCATCTCGCCCGGGACGAATGGGATGCGGCCCACGGATGCGCCCAGCGCGACGGCAGCCGCGACGGGTGCTGGGTGCACGCCCACCTGCACCGGGTGGAGGGCGACCTCGCGAACGCCGGCTACTGGTACCGGCGGGCCGACCTGCCGGCCTCGGAGGCCCCCCTCACCGACGAGTGGGAGGCGATCGCGGCCGCCCTCCTCGCCGCCGCCCGCGACCCCTGAATTCCCTCGGGCGCCCGAACCGCGGGAGGCTCAGGGTCCCGCGCGGCGGGGCGCATCGTCGCGCCGGCGGGTCGTTGCCGATGGCGACCGGTGTTGCTCGGCCCGCGAGCCGGTGAGAGACTCGGCCCGACCATCAAGCCACTCGTCGGTCTCGGGCGGCAGCGCGCCGGCGCGAGGCACAAGGAGGCGCTCATGTCGCGTTCAACCCCGTTTGCCGCCCCCGTGCGGCGCCGTTCCGGCGCGCCGCCTTCCCCGTCGTCACCGGCCGGCAGGTCGTCGGACGACCCGCAGTCCTCGCCCGCGGCGTACGGTCCGGACGATTTTCCGGGCTGCGAGCCGTTCCGCATCCCGGCGAGCGAGATCGACCGCTACGAAGGGCGCCTCGAGTTCTGGGAGGCCCGCACCGAGACGGCCTGGAAGGTCTGCGAACCCACCACCATCTACCACGAGCGGCCGTCCCGGCGGCTGAGCCGGCTGGCGGAGCGGATCGAGTCGCTGCGCGGTTCGCGGATCGAGAGCTTCGGCTCGGCGGATCTGGCTCGATTCGACGCGGCCGGCAACAAGGATTCGCTCCTCCAGGCCGACGAGGTGCTGTATCTGCATCCGAGTCGGTCGCGGGTAGCGGGGCCGGCGATCGATGCGGACGAAGGCCCGCTGCCGGATGTCGTGCTGGAAGTGGACCACACCACGGACGTGCGCAGGCGAAAGCTCGGGCTCTACGAGGCGTGGGGCTTTCCGGAGGTGTGGGTGCTGGTGCCGCCGGAGTCCCGGTTGCGCACGCCCGGGCTTGACATCCACCTCCTTCGGGGCGACCGGTATCGGGAGGCGCCGGAAAGCAGCGCGTTCCCGGGATGGCAAGCGGAGGAGATCTATCTTGCCCTGATCGAGGGACCGCTGTCGCCACGGGCAAGGCCGGCCCTGGAGCGGGTCGCGCGGGCGATGGGTGCACGCGAGGGCACCCGGCCGGAGGACGACCCGATTACCCGCTCAATCGTTCGGCAGGCGCACCGAGAGGCTACGGTGGCGAACGTGATCGCAGTACTCCGCGCCCGCGGCATTGAAGCGACTCCGCGCCTGGCCGAGGACTCGGCTCTCTTCGGCAGTGTTCCGAGTGACGCCCTGATGGCGGCGGCGGTCGCGTGCCGGGACGAGGCCGACTTCCGGAGGCGGGTTCGGGACGCGGCCGGATAGATTCACCCCCGGGCGCCCCGTGGCCGAACCTGGCCGCCTCGGGAAGAGGCTTGACTCAAGGAAGGAAGGTATGATTTCGTCATTGACAGACAATGGGTCGAGGGCCGGAATGACCATCAGGATACAGCCGTATTTCCACCTTGCCCAGCTACTCGTTCTCGCTGCTCTGTTGGTGGTGGGGGGGACGGTGCGTGCGCTCGAATCGGGGGGGGGGGGGGTGAGATCAGGACGCACCTTTACGCATTGGAGGCGGAAGTCGTCCGCCTCGGCAGACCCGATGGAAGCGGCGGCGCGGCCGCAAGCCTGGGCAACGACCTGCTGGTCGTAACGGCGAAGGGAAGGATCGCATTGGTTCACGCGAGCGGAGACGTGAAATATCTCCGCGGCAGGGTTCCGATGAACGTGTCGGGCTGGGAATCGACCGGGTCCTTTGGGGAAAACAAGAAAAAGCAGCATTTTCGGGTCGCGGGCATTCTTTTGAAAGAAATGACGCCGGGGCGCTCGGAGCTTTTTGTCAGCCATCACTACTTTGCCGAGGAGTGCGTCCGGTTCAGGCTGTCGTCGACGACTGTGGAAGCCACCTTTGCGGACGGAGAGAAGACGGTCGCCGTGTCGCCGTCGTGGAGGACGATATTCGACGCGGAACCTTGTCTGAAGACCGTGCTTGAGGGCCAGAACTCCGGCGGGAAGATGTTGACAGACGGCCCCGACCACCTGCTGCTCATCATAGGGGACCATGGAAGAGACGGTCGGCGTCGGTATCCGAATCCCAGAGCCCGGACCCTGCCCGACGACCCCGGTTCGCATATGGGCAAGCTCGTCCGTGTCGCAATCGAGACCGGCGAAGCCGAAATACTGACTCTCGGCCATCGCAACCCGCAAGGGTTGGCGCGGGACAAGGCAGGCAATCTGTGGTCCACCGAGCACGGGCCGCAAGCCGGGGACGAACTCAACCTTCTCGAACCCGGCGGCAATTACGGCTGGCCGCATGTCACTTACGGGGTCGATTACGGCCGCAAGGTTCCTTCCGCGACCGAATACGGAAAGGTGGGTGCGCACGATGGTTTCGTGACGCCTGTCTTTGCCTGGGTGCCGGCGATAGCCACCTCCGCCATTGTCGTGAACGACGAGCGGTCATTTCCTCTGTGGAGGGACGATCTGCTGGTCGCGTCGCTGAAGGCCCGGTCGATATTCAGGATCCGCCGTCTTGGCGAGCGAGTGCAATATGTCGAGCGAATCGAGACAGGCTCCAACATACGGGACATGGCCTGGATGTCGGACGGCCGTCTGGCGTTGCTGTATTCGCATGGCTCGAACAAGGTGGCGTTTCTGAGGCGCTCCCCAAGATATTGCGACGCGCAATCCCGGAAGCGCCGCGATGTCTATGCGGCGCATTGCGAATCCGATGTCGCGGAGTCTGCCGTCGCGGCGGACCCCGGCGAGCGGCTCTACGCGCAGCATTGCAGTTCCTGCCACGGCGCGGACCCCGGCAAGCAGGGCGACGCCCCCCGCCTCTCCGGTGCGGTCGGCGGGCGGCGCGCCGGGCGCCTCGAAGGCTACGAGTTTTCGGACGCGCTCGCCTCGCTGGACCATGTCTGGACGTGGAACAGCCTGGTGCGGTTTCTCGTGGACCCGGAGGCGTTCGCCCCGGGCACGTCGATGTCCGGGGTGGAGGTTACCGAGGCGGAAGCCCGCGTCATCGTGAATTTCATCGACTATCGCGGGAGGATCCTGACGAAGACGTTGGGAGACAGGTCCGGAGACTACAGGCGAATCATCGATGCCGATTTCGACGTGTATCGCTTTGGGCGCAAGCTCGTCTATGTAAAGGCGCCTTGCAACGAGGAAGACAGGGCGCCGAAATTTTTTCTGCACTTGGCGCCGGAGGACGAATCCGACCTTCCTGATGAACGGAAGCGGTATGGCTTCGACAACCTGGATTTCAGCTTCGCCAGCCGCAGGCACACCTTCGCAGACGGGGCGTGCAGCGTAACGGTGGAACTGCCGGAGTACCCGGTCAAGACAATCAGAACCGGCCAATACACCAGGGACGCTTACGGCAAATTTCATCATCTCTGGGAGGAAAGATACAGTCCCGGGCGCTCGAAATAGGCCAGCGTAACCTGTCGCTCTGTAACCGGGCGTGACGGGAGTGCCGGCACTTTCTCCCGGAACAGGAGAACAACGGGTTCAGGCCGGATGGCGCGTGCGGAGTGTCGGCAGAGAGTCGGCCCCGGCCAGTCCCGGACGCGGATGCGTCACTACGTATACCGGAATCGCGCTCAGGTATGCACGGAAACGGCCCTTCGCGTGGAACCGGCCGAGAAAGCGGGCGGCATCGAAGCGCTCGCCCCATGCCGGTACGATGCCGCCTGCGATGTACCCGCCGCCGCCGCCGGGCGCCGAGGGTGCTGGAATCCGTCCGGCCCGGCGTCGGAGATCCCGGATGCTTGGGAAATCACATTGCGAGCGCGTTCCCATCCGGACGACAGCGGCGCTGATATCTTCGCGATACCGGGTGCGAAGCGGTCCCGGTCGGGACGAAGGATTCCGGCCGTTCGTTGCGGACGTCCGGATGCTCCCCGTCAATCCGGCGGGTCAGTAGCCGCGTGCCCAGTCGATGACGTTCTCGAGGGGTTCGCCGGCGACGTAGCGGCGAAGGTTCTCGACGAAGAGGTCGGCGCCCCGGTGGTTGCTGACGTCGGCGGCGGCCGAGATGTGCGGGGTGAGCAGGACCCGATCGTCGCTCCGGAGGCGGGGGTCGGGAGCCCGGTCGAACTCGCCGACGTGGACGTCGAGCGCGGCTCCGCGGAGCTTCCCCGCCGCCAGGGCGGCGACAAGCGCCTCCTCGTCGACGATCTCTCCGCGCGCGATGTTGACGAGCACCGCCCCGTCCTTCATCGCCGCGAAGGCATCGCGGCCGATCAGGTTCTCGGTCTCCGGAGTCCACTGGCAGCAGACGACCACGAAGTCGCTCTCCGCCAGCAGGTCGTGCAGTCCATCCGCGCCCCGGAGCTCGCTGAAGCCGTGACCGGGCGAGGCGGGGTTTCGCCTCGTGCCGACGACCCGCATCCCGAGCGCGGCGCAGAGCCGGCCGACCTCCCGCCCGATGCCGCCCGCTCCGACCACGCAGACCGTCTTGCCGGCCACCTGCAGCGGTGCGTAGGCGGAGGCTCGGAATCGCCGCTCGACACGTTCGGTCTCCGCGACCGGCAGGCTCTTGGCGAAGTGCAGGATGCCGGCGACCACGTACTCCGCGATCGGGAGGTTGTGGGCGTGGCCGCGCGACGAGGTGACCACCACGCCGCCATCCCAGAGGTCGCCCCGCCGCAGGTTCGAGGCTCCGGCCGGCCGCTGGTGCACCCATGCGAGCCGCGGCGCCCGGGCCCGGATGTCGAGCGGGAAGGGGAAGCCGATGACGACGATCTCCGCGTCCGCAAGGAGCGCGTCGCGTTCCTCCCGCGTTCCGCGGCCGATCGAACCCGCACGCAGGTAGCGCTCCGTCGTGAAGGCCGGCCACGTCTCCCGGATCTCCCCGTCGAACCATCCCGGCGCCATGGTGAGGGACACCGAGGGGGCGACGCCGCGGATCTCCTCCTGGGCGGTCTCCGGCAGGGAAATGAGCGAGAGGATCGACAGGCTCACGTTCGAACTCTCCTTCACGTAAGCGGATTTGCCCACCGCAAGCCGGGAAATCGCCCCATGTCGGCGTCGGTGGAGTGAAGCTCGGCCTGATGCTCGATAGCCAGGGCGGCGAGGTGCGCATCCGTCGTCAGGTTGCCGGCCGCGCCTGCCGCCTCGATGAGTTCGAACAGGATCTCCGCATGACGATCGCCAGGGTGGATGAGCACCGTCTGCGGCTGGGCGAGCCACGAACGGACGCGACGGCAGGCGCCGCCTGCGTCAAGGGGACTGTCGAGTATCTTCGGATTCGTGGCGATACGGATGAAGCCGAGCATCGCCGCCCACGGCAGGCCGATGCTGCCGTTCGCGTTCATCAGGGCTTCCCACCACGCTCGCGCCGCCGCGTGCCGGCGGGACTGCGAGTCGTGGGCGTATACCAGCAGGTTGACGTCAGGGACGATCACCGGTGGAGCTGACGAGTGCGCTCCTCGGCCTCCAGCTCGTCAACGAGCTGATTGAGCCGGTCGGTATCGATGCCTGCTTTGAAGCCGAAGGCGTGAGGCTCCACCTTGAAGCGGGGTGGTCGGGGCGGCTTGCTCCGCACCCCGAGACCAAGGCGAAGGGCATCGTTCACGACGGCCTTCATGCTCCGGTCCGTGCGCCGCATCTCCCGTTGGATGAGCTTCTCGACATCCGGGTCGATGGTCAGGGTGGTACGCATGAGAGTCATCCTGATGTATGTCCGAATTGACGTCAAGATGCACAAAATCCTCGTGCGGCGCCGTTTCACACCACGGTTCGAACGCCCGGGGTTCGGACCTTGGGGTTCGGACCCCGGGGTTCAAACCCCGGGCAGGTCGATGAGATGGCCTCCCCCTCCTTCCTCTCGCAGATGGTTCGATGAACTTCCATCCTGGCGCACCCGACGCCGAGCCAGGAAGGGGGAGGAGACCATCTCATCGACCTGCATCCTGCCTCCGACCTTTGGTCAGGCCGGCATGAAACGACATCGGACCCTCGGGCGACGCGGAGGAGGGTCAGGCCGCGCCGCGGAGGTAGTCGGCCGCCTTCTCGGCGATCATGATGGTCGGGGAGTTGGTGTTGCCGGAGGTGATGGTGGGCATGACCGAGGCGTCCGCTACCCGGAGCCCCTCGATGCCGTGCACCCGCAGGCGTTCGTCCACCGCCCCGTCGCGGCCCATCCGGGCGGTTCCGACCGGATGGAAGATGGTCGTCCCGAGGTCGCCCGCCGCCCGCGCGAGCTCCTCGTCCGACTCCAGCTCCGCGCCCGGGAGGTGCTCGCGCGGCGCGTAGGGCGCGAGGGCGCGCGCGGCGCAGATCCGGCGGGTGAGCCGGATCGCGTCCACTGCCACCTGCCGGTCTCCCGGCGTCGCGAGGTAGTTCGGCCGGATCTCGGGGCTCGCGAAGGGATCGGGGCTCGCGGCGAGCACCGTTCCCCGGCTCTCCGGCCGGACGTTGCAGACCGAGGCGGTGAAAGCCGGGAACGGGTGCAGGGGCTCGCCGAAGCGGTCGAGCGAGAGCGGTTGCACGTGGTATTGCAGGTTGGCGGTCTCGCGCGACGGGTCGGACCTGGCGAAGAGGCCGAGCTGGCTCGGGGCCATGGTGAGGGGGCCCCGCCGGAAGAGGAGGTACTCGAGGGCCATGCCGATGCGGGCGGTGAGCCGGCCGGACCACTCGTTGAGGGTGCGGACGTCGCTCACCTTGAAGATGAGGCGGAGCTGGAGGTGGTCCTGAAGGTTCTCGCCGACCGCGGGAAGGTCATGGACGACGGGGACCCCCGCCGCTTGCAGCCGCGCGCCGGGCCCGATGCCGCTCACCTGCATGAGGTGGGGGGATCCGATCGCCCCCGCCGCGAGCACGACCTCCCGCCGGGCCCGGAACGAGACGTCCTCGCCCTTGATCCGGGCCTCGATGCCCGTCGCCCGCCGGCTGCCGTCCCTCGTGGCGACCACGATCCGCCCTGCCCGAGCATGGGTGACGACGTCGAGGTTCGGCCGCCCGCGCACCGGACGGAGGAACGCGCGGGCGGTGTTCCAGCGGACCCCGGTTCGCTGGTTCACCTGGAAGTAGCTCGACCCTTCGTTGTCGCCGCGGTTGAAGTCGTCGATCTTCGGGATCCCGACCTCGGCCGCCGCCTCGCGGAACGCGTCGAGCAGAGCCCAGGAGATGCGGGGGTGCTCGACCCGCCACTCACCGCCCACCCCGTGAAGATCGTCGCCGCCGTCCACGTGGTCCTCGGATCGGATGAAGTAGGGGAGCACGTCGTCCCATCCCCAGCCGGCGTTCCCGAGCTGCCGCCACTGGTCGTAGTCGCGGGCCTGGCCGCGCATGTAGATCATCCCGTTGATGGACGAGCAGCCGCCGAGCCCGAGGCCCCGGGGATAGGGAAGGGCGCGTCCGTTCAGCCCCGGCTCCGCCTCGGTCTCGAGGCACCAGTCGGTGCGCGGGTTGTTCATCGTGTAGAGGTAGCCGATCGGAATGCGGATCCAGAAGTAGCTGTCCTTGCCGCCCGCCTCGAGGAGGGCGACGCGGACCTCCGGGTCCGCGGACAGCCGGTTCGCGAGCACGCACCCGGCCGAGCCCGCCCCCACGATCACGTAGTCGTACGTTCGTTCCTGCATTCCCCCGTCACTCCCTGGGGCCACCCCCGCTCGGGGGCGCCGCCCCGCTCGGGGCGAGCCTGTCGCCGCCTGTCCGCCGGCTACCGGCCGCAGGGCATCGCCGGGACCATTTCACGCTACGGTTTTCACGCTACGGCTCGAACCCCGGGTCGGTCGGACCGGGCGAAGCGCAATCGGACGGGCGTCTCCGCGCGATGTCGGGACAGGCCCTCGACCAACCCGACCTGCGGCGTGAAACGGCCCCGCGGGCATGGCTCCACGCCGGGCACCGTCGATGTCCGGCACCGGCACCGGCACCGGATCCGGGAGCCGGGATGCCGCGCGGCGGCCCCGGGGCGGCTGTGCGACGGCAGGAAACGTCCCGACCGCGCCCAATCCTCGGCCCGGTCGCGGACACGACAGGCGACCGACTTCGGAAGCCTGCGGGAGAGGGCGCAACGACCGACCAGCCGGATGGGGGGTCGTGATGCCCGATCCGATCCGACCCGGGTTTGCACGACCCGGCCGTCGGAAGCCGAACTTCATGCGCAATCAGGAGAAACGTTACTCGCCGACGTATGCCACCGCCTCGATCTCGACCTTCATGGCGGGCGACACCAGAGCGGAGACCTCCACCAGGGTCGAGGCGGGTCGATGCTCTCCGAAGTACGCCTCGCGGATCGGATTGATCTTCGGCCGGTCGTTCACGTCGGTCAGGAACACGGTCACCTTGACGATGTTCTCCGGTCCCGTCCCGCCCGCCGCCCGGAGCGCGGCATCCACCGCGTCGAGCGCGATCCGGAACTGTTCGGTGACCGAATCGGGAATGTCGCTCCGGTCCCCGCGCGCGCCGACCATGCCCGATATCCAGACGTGGTCGCCCGCCCGCACGACGTGACCGTAGTGACTCACCGGAGCGAGCAGCCCCGGTACCATGATCCGCTCGATTCCACTCACTTCATTCTCCTTCCGGTTTCTTTCTCCTTCCGGCGGCGTCTCGTCCGCCTCCCGACGATCGCAGGCACCCGGACGGTCCTCCGCCGAGGTCCGCTCCCTGGGGCGGCCCCCCGGCCTGCGGCGTTCCCTCGTCGTCCCGGTCGTCTTCCTCCTCCTCGCGCACCGTGAACAGCCGGGTAGGGACCGACTGTCCGCGCACCGTAGTCGTCCCGGCCGGCCCGATGGGCAGGTCTCCGGCGTCGCGCGCGGTCTCCCCGCTCAGAAGAACCGCGGTGCCGCGTTCGCGGTTCAGCGACTCGAGCCGGGCCGCGAGGTTGACCGCGTCGCCGTAGACGGTGTAGCTGAGGCGCCCGGAGGCGCCGACTGCCCCGGCCACCACCGATCCGGTGGCGATGCCGATGCGGCATGCGAGCGAGCGTCCCCCTGCGGTCAGCCGGCCGGTGGCGACCCGCATCTCCAGGGCGGCCCGGACGGCCTGGCGGGCGTGCTCGGGGTCGGCGACGGGGACGTTGAACGTCGCGAGGATCGCGTCGCCCTGGAACTGGATGACGGTGCCCCCTCGCCGCTCGAGGATTGCGGTCATGCGCGAGAACCAGTCGTTGAGGACTTCCACGACCGCGGTCGGGCCGAGCGTCTCGGTGAGGGAGGTGAATCCCGCCAGATCGCAGAACAGCACCGAGGCCCGCACCTCGGTGGGCTCGATTCGCCCGCCGGCCGACATCAGCTCGTGTGCGACCTTCTCCGGTACGTAGCGGCCCAGCGTCGCGCGGATGATCTGCCGCTCCCGAAGGCCCTCGACCATCCGGTTGAACGAGCGGTTGGCGTCGTCCATCTCGCGGATCCGGCTCGGCCGAAGGGGGCGTACCTCGTCGAGCCGACTGTCCTCCACCACCCGGGCGGCGGCCGCAATGGCCCGGACCGGACGGCTGACCCGCCGCCCGACGACCCCCGCGAGCACGACCGCGACGATGAGGACGGCGAGTCCGGCCGTGGCCGCTCGCAGCATCCGGGTTATCGTGCCGTCGTCGGCCCCGTCGGTGTCGAGGTGGACCCCGACCGCCCAGTCTCCGAAACGGGACACCTCGCGCCGCAGCACGAGGTGCCAGACGTCGTTCAATACCACCCAGGCCACGTCGATCCCCGGTCCCGAGCGCACCAGCCACCGGCCCTCGCGCGTTACGTCCGTACCGAGGGCCGCGAGCACCGGATCGCCTACTTCCTCCACGGCCGCGAGGGGCTTCGAGGCGCCCATGTCGGGCGGAGACCAGTGAACGAGCCGGGGATGGGCGAGCACCTGGCGCCCGCGGTGCAGGACGAACGGGGTCGCGCTCGAGGGGGCGTCTCGCACCAGATGCTCCGAGAGGTCCGCGACCGGTACGACCTGGCCGAGCATGCCCAGGAACCGGCCGTCCCGCCGGAGGGGGGAATCGTGGAACACCGCGGCGGTGTCCAGGGTGTCGACCCAGATCGGCTCCTGCCACGCGGAAGTCCGGGTCCCTTTGCCGGTACGCAACCACTCGCGGAGCCCCTCGTCCGCCGTCCGGTCCTCGTCTTCCGCGACCCGTGCTCCCCGGTACCACACCCGCCCGGTACCGTCGGGTCGGAAGAACCCGATCCCCGCGACCTGGGGGGTGGCCGCGAGGGCCCCGAACATGAACGCATCGAGCCGGGTTTCGTCCTCGAGATCGAGCTCGCCGGCGGCGGCGAGCGAGGTGATCCAGTTCGCCTGTTCCGCCACCGGGAGGAGATGGGTCTCGAGCCGCCGTTCCAGGGTGTCGAGCACCGCGTCGGAGCGTTCCTGGATGAGGTCCCGGGTGCTTTGCGCCGCGCTTCCGAGCCCGAGCCAGAGGACCAACCCGGCCGCGAGCGCGACGAGGGCGCCGAGCCCGAACACGGCGACCGCCGTGACCGGTACGCGCCATCGCCGGACGGGGGCCGCAAGGGTGGATTCGGCCATCGCTCAGGCACTCCTCGATCTTCTGCGTCCCGGGTCGATTCGGCTTCGTCCGGTCCGGCCCGGTCCGGCCCGACCCGATTCGATCCGATTCGATTCGATCCGACCCGATCCGGCGCGGCTCGCGTCCGCCCGTCGGCCCGCCCGTGCGCCCCGGCCCGGCTCCGCCGCCGCGCTTCCGCTCGCCCGGCTTCGTTTCTCAGGACCGGCGACGGAGGAAGCTCGCCATGATGGCTTGGGGCTCCCCCTCCGCGTAGGCCGCCTGCTGCCCGAGGGTCCCGGCCCGGAACGCCTCCTCGAACCCCCGCATGGCGAGCTCCCGGAAACGCGCCTTCGTGCGGCGGAAGGCGACCGGCGCCTTGGCCGCGAGCTCGCGCGCGAGCTCCTTCGCCCTCTCCAGCACCCGATCCGGCTCCACCACCGCGGCGAGCAGCCCCAGGCGCTCGCATTCCGCGCAGTCCATGAAGCGCCCGGTATAGGAGAGCTCTTGGTTCTTCGCCCAGCCGAGGTGCAGGGTCATCCAGTACGAGCCCATGACGCTCGGCAGGCCGGCGTTGATCTCGGGCTGGCCCATGCGGATCCCGGGATGTCCGACCCGGAGGTCCGAGACGAGCGCGAGCTGGAACCCCGCGCCCGCCGCGAGCCCGTTCAGGGCGGCCACGACCGGCTTGTCGACGGCGAGGATGTTCGTATAGGCCCGGCAAACGGTCCCGAACCAGCCCTCGATCCGGGAGACTTCCATGGCGCTCGCCTCGCGGAGGTCGACCCCGGCCGAGAACGCGCGATCACCGGCTCCGGTGAGGACGACGGCGCGCGTCGCGGGGTCGGCGCCGCACTCGTCGAGGGCGGCGGCGAGCGCCTCGGCGAGCTCGATGCTGACCGCATTGAGGGCTTGCGGCCGGTTGAGGGTGAGGACGGCGACCCCGTCCTCGTCCCGGTCGATGCGCACGGTTCGGGTCATTTCCCTGGGTCTCCGCGGTGAGGGGTCGCCGGTCCCGGCGGCGCGGTCGCTTCCGCTGGCCCGGCCGTCACCCGCTCTCGGGCCGGCGGAGCCTGGGCGGACGTGCCGGGCGGACGTGTCGGGCGGGCGCTCAGCTTCCGGCCGCCGGCGGCGAGAGCGGGTCGCCGTTCCAGCGCTCGTGCACCGCGAAGCCCTCGACCGGCCCCCGGCGGAGCTTCGTCAACTGCTTTGCGGGACGGCCGAGAGGGACCACCGCACAGATCGCGACGTTGTCCGGCACGCCGAGCAGCTCCTTGATCTTCCCCTCCTGCGCGATCGCGAGGGTGGTGATCGTGCCGCCGTATCCCTCGTGCCGGGCGGCCATCAGGAGGTTCCAGACGAAGGGGTAGATGGAGGCGCCACTGATGACCCCGACCCGCTCGAGGTACTGGTCGGTGGACGCGACGAGGCGAAGGTCGACGCAGACCACGAGCACCACGGACGCTTCCCGGAACGTCTCGGTAAGGCGGCTCGGGGGCGCGGTACCCTCGATCTCCTCCGGCCCGACGGCGAGCGGCTCCACCGAGTTCCAGGGGCTCTGCCCGGCCGCGATCTGGGCCGTGTAGCGCTTTGCGGCCGGAACCGCGAGGTCCGCCAGCGTGTCGCGGGTGCCCGGGTCTCTCACCACCACCACGTGCCAGCCCTGGCGGTTCCCGCCGCTCGGGGCAAAGCGGGCGTGGTCCAGGATCCGGTAGACGACCTCGTCCGGCACCGGCTCTCCGGTGTACGAGCGGGCCGCGAAGGTGGTTCGCATCACGTCGTAGAGTTCCATTGGACCCTTCTTTCTCCAGGTTTCCGTTTGCGCCATAATCTAACCGAACCAACCGCCTGACCGAACCAACCGCCTGACCGAACCAACCGCGCGGGACGGATTGCCGATCGGGGTCGGGCCCGGGCGGGGCCCGAAGCGGCCGCCCGTGGCGTGCGCAATGAAGTACGAAGCACGAAGCCGCTACGACCGGAGGAACCTGCTGTGCACGATCTGGTAATACGCAATGCGACGGTGATTGACGGGCTCGGAGCTCCGCGCCGGGAGGGAGAGTCGCTCGCGGTGCACGAGGGGCGGATCGCGGCCATCGCTCCGGACGCGGGTCGCGGCGCCGAGGAGATCGACGCCGAGGGGCGGGTGCTCTGCCCCGGCATCGTCGACCTGCACACCCATTTCGATGCGCAACTCACCTGGGACGGCTACGCGACGCCGTCCGTCGGGCTCGGGGTGACGACGGTCGTCGCCGGCAACTGCGGCTTCACCATCGCGCCGTGCCGCGAGTCGGACCGCGACCGGACCCTCCGCAACCTCACCCACGTCGAGGGCATGTCGCTCGATGCCCTGCGCGAGGGGGTGGACTGGGACTTCGAGACCTATCCCGAGTACCTCGCGATGCTCGAGCGCAAGGGTATGGTGCCGAACGTCGCCTGCTTCGTCGGCCATTCGTCGGTGCGCACCTGGGTGCTCGGCGACGAGGCCTCGTCAAGGGCCGCGAGCGCGAGCGAAGTCGCGGAGATGAAGCGGATCGTCAAGGACGCGATGGACGCGGGGGCGATCGGCTTCTCCACCACCACCCTCGAGCAGCACAACGGCGAGAACGGGATCCCCATGCCCTCGCGCCTCGCCGACGAGCACGAGATGTTCGAGCTTACCGGGGTCCTCGGCGAGGTCGGCAAGGGGGTCTTCATGCTGACGAAGGGCATGACGAGCACCATCCCCTGGCTGGAGGAGATCGCCGCCCGCAACGGCCGGCCGGTGATGGTCGCCGCGATGCTGGTGGATCCCAACGACCCCGAACGTGTGTTCCGGGAGCTCGACGAGATCGCGGCGGCGAAGGGCCGCGGCCGGGAGCTCTGGGGGCAGGTCGGCTGCTTCCCCCTCGGGATGGAGTTCTGTCTCGACCATCCCTATCCCCTCGAGGCGTTCCTCGCGTGGCGTCCCGCCATCGAGGCGTCGAGTCCCGAGGCGTTCCGGCGGGTGCTGGCCGATGCCTCGTTCCGGGAGGCGGTCAAGGCGGAGGCGAAGACGACCGGGGTCCCCAACCGCTTCTCCTACCACCAATGGGACCACACCCGCATCATGGATACCGCGAAGCCCGAGAACCGCGCCCTGTCGGGCCGGGTGATCGGCGACCTCGCGCGCGAGGCGGGCAAGGACCCGTTCGACTGGTTCCTGGACCACTGTCTCGACGGCGAGATGAGCTCGCTCGTGGACTGCAAGATGTTCAACGTCGACGAGGAGCGGGTGAGGGACCTCCTCAACCATCCGCACGGGGTGGTCGGGCTCTCCGATGCCGGGGCCCATCTCTCGTTTCTCTGTGACGCCGGGTTCGGGCTGCACCTGTTCGGGCACTGGGTGCGGGAGCGCCGGGACATGACCCTCGAGCACGCGGTGCGCGCGGTGACGAGCCGGGTGGCCGACGTGTACCGGATCAAGGAGCGGGGGCGGCTGGAGGTGGGGGCGTGCGCCGACCTGCTGCTCTTCGACCCCGAGACGGTGGGGCGCGGCGAACGGGTCCGGAAGTGGGACCTGCCCGCCGGCGCGGACCGCGTCGACACGCCGCCGATCGGGGTGGACGGCGTCTGGATCAACGGCCACCGGGTGGTGAACGAAGACGGCGTCATGCAGAACGGCGCCCGCCCCGGCCGGCTGCTGCGGGATTTCGCGGACTGAGACCTTGCCCGCCGCCGGGGCGCGGCGGGGCTCGCGGGCCTGTCGGCCGGGCAGGGGCGCGGGGCGCTCGGCGCACGCGCGCCGGAGCGAAGAAAGGATGCTGTCGGGTCGGCTCCGGGCCGCCGTGCGGGCCCGGAGCCGGGCTCAGATGTTGCTGTCGAGAAAGGCGGTGAGCTGCGACTTGGAGAGGGCGCCGACCTTGGTGGCTTCCACGGTCCCGTTCTTGAACAGCATGAGGGTCGGGATCCCCCGGATGCCGTACTTTGGCGGGGTGGACCGATTCTCGTCGATGTTCAGTTTTGCAATCGTGACCCGACCGTCGTATTCTTCCGCGATATCTTCGAGGATCGGCGCGATCATCTTGCAGGGTCCACACCATTCGGCCCAGTAATCCACCAGCACCGGCTTCGCGGACTCGAGCACGTCCCGCTCGAAGCCCGCATCCGACAGGTGGACGATCTTGTCGCTCATTCCGGTCTTCTCCCGTTCATTTGGAGGGATTGTGCATCCCATTGGAAACAAGTTGAACAGTGATTGCAAGCGGCCCGGCGAGGCCGATTCGACCGGCCCGGCCGGCATCTTTTCCGACACCCGGTTCGAGGAAATGGGACTCGAACCGGCGCTTCTCAAGGGGGTGAGAGAGGCCGGATTCGAACGTTGCACTCCCATTCAGGCGCAGACCCTGCCACTCGCCCTCGCGGGCCGCGACGTGGCGGGGCAGGCCCGCACCGGCACCGGAAAGACCGCGGCGTTCCTGATCGCGGCCATGAACCGGGTCCTGCGCAGCGGTTCTCCCGCCGAGCCGGCGGGCCGGGCCGAATCGGCCGCGGCGGGGCCTCGGGGGGCCGAGGGGGCGGCGAACGGCGCCGAGCCGGCGGCTGCGGAAGGCGCCGCGGCGGAACGCTCGCCCCGGGCGGTCCGACACGGCCCCCCGTGCCGCCCACGCATCTTCGTCGTCGCACCCACCCGCGAGCTCGCCATCCAGATCCACAAGGACGCCGAAGCCATCGGCCGCCATACCGGGCTTGCGATGGGGGTGGTCTACGGCGGCACCGGCTACGACCGCCAGCGGCGCCTGATCGAGGGGGGGCTCGATGTCCTGGTCGGCACCCCGGGGCGCCTCATCGACTACCACCGCCAGCGTCTCTACGACCTTCGCTCGGTGGACGTGTTCGTTCTCGACGAGGCGGACCGGATGTTCGACCTCGGGTTCATTCGCGACATTCGCTACCTCTTGCGGCGCCTGCGCCCCCCTGCCAAGCGGTTGAGCTTCCTGTTCTCCGCGACCCTCTCCCAGCGGGTGCTCGAGCTCGCGTACGAGCACATGAACGAGGCGACCCTGGTCGACACCCGCCCCCCCGATCGGGTGCTCGTCGACGAGGTGACGCAGCGCCTCTTCCACGTCGGGCAGGACGAAAAGATCCCGCTCCTGCTCGGCCTGCTCCGGGAGCCCGCGATGGAGCGGGCCATCGTGTTCGTCAATACCCGCCAGATGGCGGACCGACTCGGCGGCGCGCTCGAAGGCAACGGATTCGCGGCCGCGGTGCTCTCGGGGGACGTCCCGCAACCGCGTCGGCTCGCCCTGCTGGAACGCTTCCATGCCGGCGGCGTCTCGATCCTGGTCGCGACGGACGTGGCGGCCCGCGGGCTCCACATCCCCGGGGTGACCCACGTATTCAACTTCGACCTCCCGCAGGATCCGGAGGATTACGTTCACCGGATCGGGCGGACCGCCCGGGTCGGGGCGAAGGGCGAAGCGGTGAGCCTCGCGTGCGAGCGTTTCGTCTATTCCCTGGTGGACATCGAGGAGCTTCTCGGGGTGCGGATCCCCGCCGAGCGGGTGGACGAGTCGATGCTGGTCGAGCCGCGGCCGTCCGCCCCGCTGCCGAAGAACCGGCGGCGGGCCGGGCCCCGGGAGAAGCGGCCGCGTGGCGGACGGGGGCGAGGGAGAGCGACGGGCGGGCGCGTCGCGCCCCGCCCGGGCGCCTGATCCTCAGCCCCGGCCCGCTCCGTCGCCGGGCGGAAGCGGGCCGGGCAGGACGCCGGGTAGGACGCTGGGCAGGGCCTTGGGCAGGACCCGGGCGAGCCAGGCTCCGATGTCGCGGATCTCGGGGGGGCACACCGCGTGGGGCATTGGATAGGTGCGCCACTCGACCTCGTAGTCGAGGCCAAGGAGCCTGTCCCGGGATGCGAGCGCCCGGTCCACCCCGATGAGAGGGTCGTCGTCTCCGTGGGCCATGAACACGGGAATGTCCGCGTTGGCGGCGGAACGTTCCGACGCGAGCGTGTCGGCGAGGGGAAGGTAGGTGGAGAGCGCCAGCAACCCCGCCAGGCGGCGGGGGTGGTGGAGCGCCGTCCGGAGAGCGACCGCTCCGCCCTGTGAGAATCCGGCGAGCACGATCCGCTCCGCGGGGACCCCGGCGTCGGTCTCCGCTTCGATGAGCGCATCGACGGCGGCCTGCGATTCTCGCAGGTCGTCGGCGTCGGAAACGAAGCCGTCTCCCTCGTCCCGAATGTCGTACCAGGCGCGCATCGTCATTCCGAAGTTGATGGAGACCGGCCGGGGCGGCGCGTGGGGGAAGATGAACCGGGTCCACTCCCGCACCGCGCCGAGTTCGGGGACGATGGGCGCGAAGTCGTGCCCGTCGGCTCCGAGCCCGTGCAGCCAGATGACGGCGGCGGTGGGTCGTCGGTTGCGCGGCGCGTGGATGAGGGGAGGCTCCTGCACGTATTCCATGTTGAAGCGATCGCCCGTGCTGTGCAACGCTCCGCATCGTCGATCGGCAATTCCCGTTTTGCTCGTCGGGTCCCGGTGCAGGATCGGCACGACCGTCGATCTGCCCCCCGATCTGCCCCCCGATCTGCCCCGGATCGAGTCGCAAGGAGAAGACGGCTTGCGGTTCGGGGTGAAGTCAGGCGCCAAAACGAGAACTGCCGATCGTCGATGCCTCCGGACGGGCGCGGCCGGCGGCCCCGCGGCGGGCGGGTTCCGGCCCGCCGATCTCCCCGGGCGACGACGGCCTCGGGCATCGAGATGAGGACCAGGGAGACGAGCATGTGCAAGCGAGGATCCGGCCGCCGGACGAGCGGGGCGGCACTGGCGCTCGCCGTCGCGAGCGGGGCGATGATTCTCGCCCTCGGCGGCTGCGGGCAGTCCGGCCCCCTCTATCTGCCGAAGAAGTCTTCTCCCTTCGCGGTGGCGCCGGCTCCGGCGTCGGCGTCCGTACTTCCCTCCGTCGCCGGGCGGGCGGGGGCGATCCGGGCCGCCCCGGCCCGTTTCGCGCACGGCTGAACATGCCCGCACCATGATCTTCGCGTGGCTTCCGCGCGCGGGCGGGAGACGGGTAGAGGTAGCGGCGGTTCGCCTGCGACTCGCCGTGGCTTCTGCGCGCGGGCGGGAGACGGAGCCGACCAGCACGGGGGGGAAGTCGCTGATGAAGTGGCTTCCGCGCACGGGCGGGAGACGGAGCCCGGTTCGGGCGCGGCAGGTCGGTGCCGCGGCTCGCGCCCCCTTGTCGGCGCCATGTCCGTAATCGCGCCCGCCGCCTCCGAGCCGCCGGCGTTCGAGCCGTTCCCGTATCGCGGGGCCTCGCTCCACGCCGAAGGCACACGGCTCTCCGAACTCGCCGGCCGGTTCGGCACCCCGCTCTACGTCTACTCCCGCGCGGCGCTCGAGGGAGCGTGGCGTGCGTTCGACGACGCCCTCTCCGGAATGCCGCACCAGGTGTGCTTCGCGGTGAAGGCGAACTCGAACCTCGCCGTCCTCGATACGCTGGCCCGCCTCGGCTCCGGGTTCGACATCGTCTCGGGCGGCGAGCTCGAACGGGTGATCGCGGCGGGGGGCGACCCGGCCGCCGTCGTCTTCTCGGGTGTCGGCAAGTCACGGGAGGAGATGCGGGCGGGCCTCGAGGCGGGGATCCGCTCGTTCAACGTGGAGTCGGTCTCCGAGCTCGAGCGGCTGGCCGAAGTGGCGAGCGGCCTCGGCCGAGTGGCGCCGGTCGCGCTGCGGGTCAACCCCGACGTCGATCCGGGAACGCATCCGCACATCGCGACCGGCCTTCGAAGCAGCAAGTTCGGCATCCCGATCGCCAGGGCGCGCGAGGCGTACGCGATGGGCGCGCGGATGCGGTCTCTCCGGATGACGGGCGTCGGCTGCCATATCGGTTCGCAGATCACTTCCCTCGATCCCTTCCGGGATGCGCTCGGCCGGGTGGCCGCGCTCGTGGACGAGCTCGCCGGAGACGGGATCGGGATCACCGACGTGGACGTCGGCGGGGGGCTCGGGATCCGGTATCGCGACGAGACCCCGCCGTCTCCGGCCGAGTACGCCGAGGTGGTGCGGCAGGCCCTCGGCAGCCGCCCGGTCACCGTCTACCTCGAGCCCGGTCGAGCGGTATGCGGAAACGCGGGGGTGCTGCTCGCCCGGGTCGAGTACATCAAGGACAACGGCGGCGCGCGATTCGCCATCGTGGACGCGGCCATGAACGATTTCATCCGGCCGGCCCTCTACGGAGGGTGGTCGCGCATCGTGCCCTGCGAGCGGCGCGGCGGGGAGGGCCGTGCGGTCTACACGGTGGCCGGCCCGGTCTGCGAGTCCGGAGACTTTCTCGGCCGGGATCGGGAGCTCGATGTCGAAGAGGGCGATCTCGTGGCGATCCGTTCCGCCGGCGCCTATGGATTCGTGATGAGTTCGAATTACAATTCGCGCCCCCGCGCGGCCGAGGTCATGGTCGAGGGGGAACGGGCGCACCTGGTGCGGCGGCGCGAGCGGGCGGCCGAGCTGTACGCGCTCGAGTCGCGGCTTCCTCATTCCCCACGGTGACGTTGTGAACGCGAGCAGTGTGCAATCCGTGCCGGAGGCGGGCCGCAAGGCCGTCGCCCTCGTTTCCGGCGGGCTCGATTCGATGCTCGCGGCAAGGACCATCCTCGACCAGGGGGTCCACGTCGAGGGGATCAACTTCTTCACCGGGTTCTGCGTCGAGGGGCATACCCACGCGATCCGCCGGCGCGCGAACGGGGGTGCCGGCAACCCGCGAAACAACGCCCTCTGGGTCGCGGAGCAGCTCGGCATCCGGCTGCATCTCATCGAGGTAGTCGAGGAGTACAAGCGGGTCGTCCTCAACCCGAAGCACGGCTATGGCGCGAACCTCAACCCCTGCCTGGACTGCAAGACCTTCATGGTCGCCCGGGCGCGGGAGTGGATGGAGGAGCACGGCTTCGACTTCATCGTCACCGGCGAGGTCATCGGCCAGCGCCCGAAGTCGCAGCGGCGCGAAACCATGCCGGTGGTGGCGCGGGAGTCCGGGGCGGACGACCGGCTCCTGCGCCCCCTCTGCGCGAAGCGGCTCCCCCCGACCCTGCCGGAGCGGGAGGGCTGGGTGGACCGCGAGCGCCTGCACGACTTCACCGGGCGGTCGCGCAAGCCCCAGTTCGCTCTCGCCGCCGACTTCGGAATCGAGGACTACGCGCAGCCGGCCGGGGGTTGCTGCTTCCTGACCGACCGCCAGTACTCCGCCAAGCTCGCCGATCTCTGGGCGAGCCGCGGCCGGCGCGACTACGAGCTTGACGACATCATGCTTCTCAAGGTCGGGCGCCACCTGCGCCCGCGCCCCCACTTCAAGCTCATCGTCGGGCGCGAGGAGGGTGAGAATCGTTTCCTGAACGGCTACCGCGGGCAGTTCGTCCACCTGCGGACGGTGAGCCACCCGGGCCCGCTGGCCCTCGTGGACATGGACGGCGAGCCGAGCGACGAAGACCTCCATCTTGCCGCCCGGCTCACCGCCCGGTTCAGCCAGGGGCGCGACGCGGCGCGGGTGGAGGTGGAGGTCGGCGGCGGGGGCCGGCCGGCGCGGCGGCTCTCCGTGGCCCCGATGGCCCCGAACGCGATCGCGTCCGACTGGTACGTCTGAGCGGCGCGCATGGCCCGGGCCACCCTCGACGCCCGCCGGCTGCTCTGTCCCCTTCCGGTCATTCGTACCCAGGAGCGGATCAAGGGGCTCGAACCCGGCGACACCCTGGAGGTGACCTGCTCCGATCCGGGCGCCCTCCACGACATTCCGGCCTGGTGCCGCCTGAACGGGCACCGGGTCGCCGGCACCATCGACGGCGCCGACTACGAGCTCGTGATCACGATCGTCGTCGGCGGTGATTGACCGTGCGGCCCGCCCTGCCCCCGGCACCCGGACGATCCGATAGCGACTCGGTGCGGTAGACTTCGGGGCGGGCGTTGGCGGCGGACGTCCCGATGGCTTCACACCGGAGGTGTTCTCCCATGAACGAACCCGCCACGATGCACACCGGGCCGCTCGGCTCCGCCATCCACGTCTTTCGCGCCGACGCGGATACCGTCGCCGCCCTCGCTGCGGTGGACTGGAGCCGCTTCTTCCGCCGGGTCTGCCTGGACCCGGTGCGGGGGGTCATCACCCTGATGTCGCCCTCGCACCCGCACGAAGAGCTGACGGGGATGCTCGACCACCTCGTGGATGCCGCGGCGAGCGTGCTCGCCGGCGCGGCCAAGGGGCTCCGCCACACCCGTCTTCGCGGCCCGGGCGAGCCGCCCGGCACGGGAATGGAGCCCGACTGCGCGTTCTACGTCGGCGACCGGGCGCGGGATTTTCGGGCCGCGCTCGTCGAAGGAAGGGCGGCGGCCGTCGCGTTCATCGAACGAACCGCTCCCGATCTGGTGGTCGAGGTCGAGATCACCGGCGCCGACGCGGGCAGGATCGAACGCTACGCCGATCTCGGGGTGCGGGAGCTGTGGCGGCTGCACGGCAGCAAGGATTCATGGGAGCTGCAGGCGGAGTTTCTCGCTTTGAGCCCCGGGGTCTCGCCGCGAACGCTCGATGCCTCGGAGGTGCTCGCCGGATTCACCCCGGGCGATGTCTGCGAGGCGGTGGCGGAGGTGCGGTTCAGTCTCACCCTCGCGGAGCGGACGGAGGCGGTGGCCCGGATCGTGCGCCGGCGGCAACGCGCGAGCGTACGGGTGCGTGAGGAGCGGGCGCAATACTCCGCGGATCCCGGCGAACCGAA
Source organism: Gammaproteobacteria bacterium (assembly GCA_965214795.1). Taxonomy (GTDB): domain Bacteria; phylum Pseudomonadota; class Gammaproteobacteria; order HK1; family HK1; genus JAJDXW01. The sequence goes on from OZ243976.1 coordinate 2,575,772, forward strand.
GGCCGCTCGGCCCGCGTGACCGATCCCTCACCGCCCGCCTGAACCCTCGCACCCCGCCCGATCCCCGGTTCGAGCCCCGCGATGCCGGGCTCGTATGGAACGAGCCGTGTCCGAGCGATCCTGGCCCGAAAAAACCACCGACTTCCCGCGGCGGCCGCCCATCCGCTCGCGGTCGCGGGCCGTACTCCCGCAAGCCGCTTCGACCGCGCGCACGCGCCAGTGTCAAGCCAGTGTCGAGCCAGTGTCGACTGCGCCTCGGCCGCGCGCCCGCGCTCGCTCGGTCCGGGTGGCCCGTTCCTACATGAGATCGTGGGGAGATCGTGGGGCATCCTGGCGCCCTCGCGACGAAAGTCGGTGATTCTTTCGGGCCGGGGTGTGGCCACGCTTCGCCGATCCGGCCTGAGCGCCGGACTCCCCTCCCTGATCGGATACGGGTTCCGGATCGAGAGGCTGCCCGGAAGGGGTCATCTCGTTCGCACTATCTTGGGGCATGATCCGTGTTCATGCACCCAAGTGGTGCAAGCTGCCGGCTGAACTCGTGCGGTAGTGCCGGTTCGAGGGCCGGCTCCCGAGAACGCTGAACGGTCCGGTGCGGACGGGCCGCACCGGTTCCCGGGGGCGGCGGCTTCCCGGACGGAGCGGACCGGGTTCTGGCACGGTTCGTGCTGCATGTCGGGCGGACCCCGCGCACGCAGCAAACGGCCGGCCGATGCGGCCGCGAAGGAGCAAGACATGGCAACCCCATCCGACGTCATGAAGATGATCCGGGACGAGGACGTGAAGTTCGTGGACCTTCGGTTCACGGACACCCGCGGCAAGGAGCAGCACTCCACCGTGCCCGCGAAGGTCGTCAACGAGCGATTCTGCGAGATCGGCAAGATGTTCGACGGCTCGTCGATCGCGGGCTGGCGGAGCATCGACAAGTCGGACATGGTGCTGATGCCGGAGCCGGGAAGCGCCGTCCTCGACCCGTTCCGCGACGAGTCGACCTTGATCCTCCGCTGCGACGTGCTCGAGCCGGCCACCATGGAAGGCTACGACCGCGACCCGCGCACCATCGCCAAGCGGGCGGAGGCATACCTCGCGTCGACGGGAATCGCCGATCATGCGCTCTTCGGGCCGGAGCCCGAGTTCTTCATCTTCGACGACGTGCGCTTCGGCGACGGGGTCAACCACTGCTTCTACGAGATCAGGTCGTCGGAAGGGGCCTGGGACTCCGAACGGGAAGGCAACCGCGGCCACCGGGTCCGGCTGAAGGGGGGCTATTTCCCGGTGCCGCCGGTGGACTCCCTGTCCGACGTGCGGTCGGCCATGTGCCTTGCTCTGGAGCGGGTCGGGCTCGAGGTGGAGATGCACCACCACGAGGTGGGAACCGGCGGCCAGGCGGAGATCGGGACCGGTGCCGCGACCCTGGTCGAGAAGGCCGACCAGGTCCAGATGCTCAAGTACGTGGTGCACAACGTTGCCGACTCCTTCGGCATGACCGCCACCTTCATGCCGAAGCCGATGGTCGGGGACAACGGCAACGGCATGCACGTGCACCAGTCGCTCTCCAAGGGCGGCCGGAACCTCTTCCCCGGGGATCGCTACGGCGGGCTCTCGCAGGAGGCGCTGTGGTACATCGGCGGGGTGTTCAAGCACGCCCGCGCCCTCAACGCCTTCACGAACTCCGGGACGAATTCCTACAAGCGGCTCGTGCCGGGCTTCGAGGCCCCGACCCTGCTTGCCTACTCCGCGACGAACCGCTCCGCCTCGGTGCGCATTCCCTTCGTGCACGATCCCGGCTCGGCCCGGATCGAGGTGCGGTTCCCGGATTCCAACGGCAATCCGTACTTCACCTTCGCGGCGATGATGATGGCGGGGATCGACGGGATCCGGAACCGGATCGAGCCGGGGGATCCGATCGAGCGGGACCTCTACGAGCTGAGCCGCGAGGAGGAGAGGAGCATCCCTCGCATCTGCGCCACGCTCGCCGAGGCGCTCGACGAGCTTCGCGGGGACCGGGCGTTCCTCACCGCCCCGGGGGTGTTCTCCGACGACATGATCGATGCGTACATCGATCTCAAGATGGAGGAGGTGGACCGGATGCTGATGGCCACCCACCCCTGCGAGTTCGACATGTACTACAGCCTCTGACCGGACCGGGCACAGGGGAGCGGCCCGGATCGAACGGGGGCGGAGGCCGGCGAAGCCTCGCCGCGGGCCGGGTCCGGCCGCTCCGAACGAGTTGCATGCACGCGGACTTTCGGCAGCGCATCGTCGAGAACATGAGCACGGCGGCCGTCGTGCTCGACGGCCGATTCCGGGTGGCCGCCCTCAATCCGGCCGCGGAGACGCTGCTCGAGACGAGCACGCGGCAGGCCGTGGGGCTCCCCTTCGCCCGGGTGGCGCGGGGCGACGAGTGCCCCGACCTCGCCGGCCGGGCGCTCTGTGGCCGGCGGGCGTGCATCGAGCGCAACCTGCGGCTCGGGCGGGGGCTGGTGGACTGCACCGCGACCCCGCTCGGGGAGGACGAGGGCGGGGGGGTGCTCCTCGAGCTGGCGAACGTCGAGCACTATCGGCGCATGAGCCACGAGGGCCGGCTGTTGACCCAGAACGAGTCGGTGGAAGCGGTGGTGCGCGGCCTCGCCCACGAGATCCGCAACCCCCTGGGCGGGCTGCGCGGGGCCGCCCAGCTCCTCGAGCGCGAGCTCGCCGATCGGGATGCGGGCGAGCTCGCGGAATACACGGGGATCATCATCTCCGAGGCGGACCGCCTGAGCCTGCTGGTCGATCGGCTGCTGATGCCGGACGCACCGGTGGAGCACGAGCCCGTCAACCTGCACCGCGTCACCGAGCACGTGTGCGCCCTCGTGGAGGCGGAGGCACGGGTCGCGATCGCCCGCGACTACGATCCGAGCATTCCGCCGCTCCTCGGGAGCTTCGATCAGCTCGTGCAGGCGGTGCTGAACGTGGTGCGGAACGCCGTCGAGGCGAAGGGGGATCGCATCGGGATCCGGACCCGGGTGGTCCACCAGGCCCACGTCGGTCGCCGCCAGCATCCCCTCGCGGGGCGCATCGACGTGATCGACAACGGACCCGGCGTCCGGCCGGACCTCGCCGAGGCGGTCTTCTACCCCATGGTGAGCGGACACGCCGATGGCTCGGGGCTGGGGCTGCCCATCGCCCAGTCCCTCGTGAGCCGCCACGGCGGGATCATCGAGTACGAGCGCGCGGCGGGCGAGACCACCTTCTCCATCCTCCTGCCCATCGCGGGGGCGCCGGGATGACGGCCCGCGCCGATGCCGAGGTCTGGGTGGTCGACGACGATCGGTCGATCCGGTTCGTGCTCGAGCGGGCGCTCGCTCGGGCAGGGCTCCCGGTGCGGACGTTCGAGTCCGGGGACGCGGCCCTCGCCGCCCTTCGCTCCGGGCGGCCGGACGCGCTCTTCTGCGACGTGCGGATGCCGGGTACCGGCGGCTTCGACATCCTGGCGAAGCTCGCCGAGGACCACCCCGAAGTGCCCGTCGTCATGATGACCGCGTACTCCGACCTCGACAGCACGGTGTCCGCGTATCGGGGGGGAGCGTTCGAGTTTCTCGCCAAGCCGCTCGATATCGACGAGGTCGTATCCGTCGCCGAGCGGGCGGTGGCGAGCAGCGCCGGCGCCGGCGCGGGCGCAGCGGCACCGGAGAGCGAGGGCCCGGCAGCGAAGATCGTCGGGTCCGCCTCGGCCATGCGGGAGGTCTTCCGGGCGATCGGCCGCCTCTCTCGCTCGACCGTGACGGTGCTCGTCACCGGCGAATCGGGGACCGGAAAGGAGCTCGTCGCCCGCGCCCTGCACGAGCACAGCCCGTGTGCGAACGGTCCCTTCATCGCGGTCAACACCCCGGCGGTTCCTCCCGAGCTGCTCGAGTCGGAGCTCTTCGGCCACGAGCGGGGCGCGTTCACCGGAGCCCATTCGCGGCACCGCGGGCGGTTCGAGCAGGCGCACGGGGGAACCCTCTTCCTCGACGAGATCGGGGACATGCCGGCGGAGCTCCAGACGAGGCTGCTGCGGGTGCTGGCCGATCAGGAGTTCTACCGGGTCGGCGGGCACACCCCGGTGCGGGTCGAGGTGCGCATCATCGCGGCCACCCACCAGGATCTCGGGCAGCGGGTGCGTGACGGGCGGTTTCGCGAGGATCTCTTCCACCGTCTCAACGTGATCGGGGTGCGCGTGCCGGCCCTGCGGGAGCGGCGCGAGGACATCGCGATGCTGGCCCGGCACTTCCTGGCCGAGGCGGCGGCCGAGCTCGGGGTCGAGCGGAAGGTGCTGCTGCCCGAGGCGCAGGAGTACCTCGTCGGACTGCCCTGGCCGGGGAACGTGCGCCAGATCGAGAACACCTGCCGCTGGCTGACCGTGATGGCGGCGGGGCGGGAGATCCGGGTCGGCGATCTCCCCCCGGACCTGCGGGCGCTGGAGAGCATGGCCGACGGATCCGGTGGAGAGGGTGAAGAGGGGCCGCCTGTGGCGGGCGGAGACTGGGAACGTCCGCTTGCCCGCTGGGCGGCCGAACGGCTTCGAGCGGGAGACACCAGGCTTCTGGACGAAGCCGGGCCCCGTTTCGAGCGTGTGCTCATCGACGCCGCCCTCCGACACTGCAACGGACTGCGGCACGAGGCGGCCCGGCTTCTCGGCTGGGGGCGCAACACGCTCACCCGCAAGCTCGCCCGCGGCTCCGGCTCCTCCGCCGACCGCGGGTGATCGTCCGGCCCTCGCTCGAACGAACGGGCACCGTCCGCGGGGCGGACCCCACCCTTCCGCACGGCTCGCCCGAAAAAATCACCGACTTCCCGCGGCGGCCGCCCATCCGCTCACGGTCGCGGGCCGTACTCCCGCAAGCCGCTTCGACCGCGCGCACGCGCACTGCGAGGCCCACTAGTCGGCGGCCGGGGCGGTGCGGGCAATGAGGGTTTCGAGCGCCTTGCGCTGCAAGTCGAACGCGGTCATGGCTTCGGCATGGCGCCGGCGGGAGTCGGCATCGCGCTGCTGCGCATCCGCCCTCGCCTGGGCATCGCGCTGCTGCGCATCCGCCCTCGCCTGGGCATCGCGCTGCTGCGCATCCGCCCTCGCCTGGGCATCGCGCTGCTGCGCATCGTGCTGTGCCTGGTTCATGGCGCGGTCGCGGGCGGCACTGGCGCGGTTCATGGCGCGGATGCCGTACCAGACGATTCCGATCTGCCCCAGTCCGATGGCGACGCTGCTGGCGAGGGTAGCGATTTCGTAGTCGGTCATGGGTGGCTCCGTATTGGCGACCCCGCCCAACGCGGGGTGCCGGCACGTCGAAACCCCGCAGCCTTCCTTGGCGGCGGGGCGTGAATCGTTCGGGGACCGGGCTACCGAATCCCGGCCTCGCGGCACATGTCGGCCAACGACTCCGGAACAGCGGGGTCTCGCCCGGGCGGAGCGGAGGCGGATTCCGGAGCTCCCATTCCCCGGCGAGGTCCGGCCGATGGACGAATCTCGCGCCGTTCCAGTCGTCGAGGTCGGCGGGCTCTACGCGAGCGCACATCCGAGTCACCGGGCAGCCGGGGGACTCGCGCCAGAGTGTGAACCCTTCGCCGACGTCTCCGACATGGCGTGCGACAGGGCGGGGCGCAGGACCCGGACGAACACGCGGTGGTGGCAAAGAGCCACGCGCACACCGGTCTCGGTGACCGCGTAGCGGCGGGTGTGGGGGATGCGCTCGATGAGGCCGTGCAGGCGCAGCCGGCGAAGGTCGCAGGTCATCCGCCCTTGGCTGTATTGGTCCACCGACACGCCGAGCCAAGGGGGCCAGCGTTTCGCGCAGTTGGCGATTGTCGAACCCTCCGGGCAACAGCCGGAACGCCGCGATGGCGCCGAGCAGGGCCTGGACGCGCGGGTCGGTGAAGCGCAGCGCCGATGCTCGCTGGCGCTCTGCCACGCGAGGACGGCTCAGCTCATCGAACACTTTCACTCCGATGGTCGCGTCATGGCTGACACGTTGGACGCGCAGCAGGCGTCGATTGGCGGCGAAGCCGCGCTCGCAGAGCTGTTCAAGGTTGTGCAGCCTTCTGCCGACCTCGAAATCGTAAGTGTTGTTGATGACCGTCTCGGTGCGAAGCGCCCGACCCTCCTGATAGTACTGCTTGATGCGCGAGTGCTGGTAGTCCACGTGCAGCGACGGGTTCACGCCGTCGGTAATGACGCGGGTACGATACCGCGAAGGGGTACGCCGGCTCACACGCCGGTCGAAGATCAACTGCACGTGGTCGGGACGGCCCAGGTCGAGGTTCTCGCGCAACACCTCCTCGAAGAACACCCGGCCGTGGACCGGTCGGTCGAAGACCTGGGTCAGGGCGAACTCCGCTTGCAGCACCGACAGGTCGCAGCGCACGCCCGCGGCGCGGTCCGCCGCGGTGAACGGATGGGGCAAGCGCGCCAGCCACTTGCGCACCAGCCGGGAAGCGGTGCGGCCCGACCGGCGCGCGGGTCTCGAGAACATTGCAGGACCGTAACGATCGGGCAACGGAGCGGCAAGGCTCGACGGCGTAGGGTGCGGTCCGTTCCCCGCAAGTGCGGGGGCGTTCGAACCGGATCATTCCGCTGGAGGTCATGCCGCCATGAAACCGTCAACACGCATTCCACACCGGGGCGCGATCGCCCTCACCGCCGCGGGCGCGCTCGCCGGCGCGGTGGTGTTGGGCGTCGCCGAGTCCGGCGCGGTCGGGAAGAACCCGTCCGCCCCGCCCTCGGGACCCATCGGGGAGCTTGCCGCCCCGTCACCGACCGGGTTCGCGAACCTCGCCGAGCGGGTCCAGCCGGCGGTGGTGTTCGTCACCGTCGAGAAGCCGACCGCCGCCGCGGCCCGGGTGCCTCGCCCGCCGTGGTTCCACATGTCTCCGTTCGAGCGGTTCTTCGAGCGGATGCCGGCCATGCCGGATCCCCGGGTGCAGGTCGGTTCGGGCTTCCTCGTCGACGGGGAGGGCCACATCGTGACGAGCGACCACGTCGTCGCCGATGCGGCGGAGGTCGCCGTCACCCTGCACGACGGCACCCGGCACGAGGCGCGCGTGGTCGGGCGCGATGCGCGGACCGATCTCGCCGTGCTCAAGATCGAGAGCGGCGGATCGTCGCCCTGGCTCGCTTTCGGTGACGACGGCGAGGCGCGCGTCGGCGACTGGGTGGTCGCGATCGGCAATCCGTTCGGTTTCGGGGGAACGGTCACGGCCGGGATCCTTTCGGCCCGCGGGCGCGACATCCGCTCCGGCGGATACGGCGACTTCCTGCAGGTCGACGCTCCCATCAACCGCGGGAACTCGGGCGGGCCGCTGTTCGATACCCGTGGCCGCGTCATCGGGGTCAACGCCGCGATCTACGCTCCCGGCGGGGGCAACGTCGGAATCGGCTTCGCGGTCCCCGCCTCGATCGCCGCTCCGGTGGTCGCGGAGCTCATCGAGGAAGGAAAGGTCTCGCGCGGCTGGCTCGGGGTCTCCCTGCAATCGCTGACTCCCGAGCTCGCGGAGAGTCTCGGGGTGGAGAAGGCGACGGGTGTGCTTGTCGCCGATGTCGTGCCGGACAGCCCCGCCGCCCGCGCCGGCATCCTTCGCGCCGACGTGGTGACCGCGGTCGGCGGACGGCCGATGGCGGACGGCAAGGCGCTGGCGCGCGCGATCGGAGCGATGGAGCCCGGGGACGGGGTGACGATCACCGTCATCCGCAAGGGCGAGCCGCGCGAGATCCAGGTCGAGCTTGCCGGCTGGCCGGGTGCCGAGCGGGAGGCGGTGAGCGAAGCGCCGGCCGCCGGATCCGCGCCCGGGCCGCGGCTCGGGGTGCACCTCGAACGTCGCCAGGGGCAGCTCGTGGTCGCCGGGGTCCGCCCCGACAGCCCCGCCGCCGAGGCGAGGCTGCGTCGGGGAGACGTGCTGCTCAGCGTCGACCACGAGCCGGTCGCGGAGTCCGCCGACGTCAGGCGGGCGCTTCGCAAGGCGGCCGAAGACGGCCGGGAGCATGCGCTGCTGCTCATCGAGCGGCGCGGGCAACCGCGCTTCGTGGCGGTGCGCATCGAGATCGCATAGCCTTCCGGGAGACCGGAGAGTTCGGCCATGATGCGGGCGCTCATCATCGAGGACGACGAGGTCGTGGCGAGGTTCGTCGCCAAGGGCCTCCGGCAGCACGGCTACCTCGTCGATGTCGCCCGCGACGGCCGCGACGGCCTGTTCCAGGCCCTGGAGCAGGCCTACGACGTGATGGTCGTCGACCGGATGCTGCCCGGCCTCGACGGTCTCTCCGTGCTCAAGACCATCCGCTCGGCCGGAAACACCACGCCGATCCTGATCCTGAGCGCGCTTGCGGAGGTCGACAACCGCGTCGAGGGCCTCCGGGCCGGCGGCGACGACTATCTCACCAAGCCGTTCGCGTTCAGCGAGCTGATCGCCCGCCTCGAAGCATTGCAGCGCCGGCCCCGCGCGGGAATGCCGGCGAACACGGTGTACCGGGCGGGCGATCTCGAGCTGGACCCGCGGCGCAGGACGGTGACCCGGGCGGGCGAACCGGTGCGGCTGCTGCCGCGGGAGTTCGCACTCCTCGAGTACCTGATGCGTCACCGGGGGCAGGTGGTGACGAGGACCATGCTGCTCGAGAACGTCTGGGACTACCACTTCGACCCGCAGACGAACGTGGTGGACGTGCACGTCTCCCGGCTTCGGGCGAAGGTGGACCGCCCGTTCTCCGAGCCGCTCATCGAGACGGTGCGCGGGGTCGGCTACCGGCTGCGGGACCCCGGCGATTGAAGGCCCTCGCGCGGTACCTGCGCAGCTCCACGTTTCGCCTCGCCGTGGTGTACCTCCTGCTGTTCGAGGGATCGGTCTGCGTGGTGCTCGGATTCGTCTACTGGACGACCGCGAGGCACCTGGAGGTGGAAGCCGACTCGGCGATCGACCGGGAGCTCCGGAGCTTGGCGGAGCGGTACCGCGGAGGCGGGCTCGTTTCGTTCCGCCGGGTGCTCGATGACCGGCTCGCGCGCAGCCCCCGCGGGCCCTTCATCTATCTCTTCGCGACCGCGGGCCGCCGCGCACTCGCCGGCAACCTGAGCGGCTGGCCCGGCACCGCGCCCGACTCCGAGGGCTGGCTCGAGTTCCCGCTCCGGACCGCGCGCGAGCCGGACGACACGCCCCATCTCGCCCGGGCGCGGGTATCGTCCCTGCCCGGCGGGCTGCTGCTGCTCGTCGGCCGCGACATGCACGAGATCGACCGGGCGTGCCGCCGCATCCGGCTCGCCCTCGCCTGGAGCGTCGGTCTCATGCTGGTTCTCGGGGTCGCGGGGGCGCTCGCCATGAGCCGGAGCACGATGCGCAGAATCGATTCCATCAACCGCGCGAGCCGGGAGATCATGCGCGGAGACCTCGCGCGCCGCATTCCCACCCGCGGCACCCGTGACGACTTCGACCAGCTCGCCGAGCAGCTCAACGCGATGCTCGACCGCATTCAGGAGCTCATGGACGGGATCCGCCGGGTGAGCGACGACATCGCGCACGATCTCAAGACCCCCCTCACCCGGCTTCGTACCCGGCTGGAGGAGCTGCGCGAAGGGGGCGGTCGAGGCCAGGCGTCGGTCGGGTCGATCGAGGCCGCGATCACGGAGTCCGATCGCCTCCTCGCCACCTTCGCGGCCCTGCTCCGGATCGCGCGCGTGGAGTCCAGGGCGGCCGGGGAGAGCCTCGCGCCGGTGGACCTCGGAGCCCTCGCACGAGATGCGGTGGAGCTGTACGAGCCGTACGCGCAAGAGCAGGGCCGGGAGATCGTGTTCCTCGGCGAGGCGGCCGCGCTCACCACGACCGGCGACCGTGACCTCCTGTTCCAGGCCCTTTCGAACCTCGTCGACAACGCCCTTCGGCACGGCGAGGGCCGGGTGGTCGTCGAGGCGGGCGCGGCGCCGGCGCCGGGCGGCGGCTACCGCGGGCGGATCGTGGTGCGCGACGAGGGCCCGGGCATTCCGCAAGCCGATCGCGACCGGGTGTTCCGGCGTTTCGTGCGGCTCGAGGCGAGCCGGAACACGGTCGGGAACGGTCTCGGCCTCGCCCTCGTGGAGGCGGTCGCGACCCTGCACGGCGGAACCGTGGAGCTCGCGGAGAACGAGGCTTCACGCCGCGGGCCGGGCCTGCGGACCACCCTCTACCTTCCGGCCGGCGGCACGGCGCCGCCTCCGCGCTCCGAATAGACCCCGCCTTCCCGGACCAGCCGGGCCCGGCCGGGCTCAGTCGGGTCCAGTCGGGCCCGGCCGGCACGCGCCGCCGCCGTGGGAACGATGCTGTGGTATCGTGCCGCCCGGTCGTGGGTCGCGGAGCAGGCAATGGGTGGTGAATCCCGGAAGGCAGCGTTCATCGGGCTCGGGGTCATGGGGTTTCCCATGGCCGGGCATCTCGCCGCCGCCGGCCACGACGTCACCGTCTACAACCGGACCGGAGCGCGCGCCGAGGAGTGGCTTGCGATGCATCCGGGCCGGGCCGCGGACACCCCGGCCGACGCCGCCCGCGGCGTCGAAATCGTGTTCGCCTGCGTCGGCAACGACGAGGATCTGCGATCCGTGGCGCTGGGCCCCGACGGCGCGTTCGCGGGGATGGCGCCGGATGCGGTCTTCGTGGACCACACGACCGCGTCGGCCCGGGTAGCGCGCGAGCTGCACTCGGTGGCCGGGGAACAGGGTTTCGGGTTCCTGGATGCCCCGGTCTCGGGCGGGCAGGCCGGAGCCGAGAACGGTGTGCTTGCGGTCATGGCGGGTGGCGACGAACCCACGTTCGAGCGGGTGCGCCCCGTCATCGACTGCTATGCACGCGTGTGTTCGCTCATCGGTCCCTCCGGAGCCGGGCAGCTCACCAAGATGGTCAACCAGATCTGCATCGCGGGGGTCGTGCAGGGCCTCTCCGAGGCGACCAACTTCGCGGTTCGGGCCGGCCTCGACCCCGGCCGGGTGCTCGACGTGATCTCGCAGGGGGCGGCGGGTTCGTGGCAGATGCAGAACCGCCTGCCGACCATGGTCAAGGACGAGTTCGAGTTCGGTTTCGCGGTGGACTGGATGCGCAAGGACCTCGGGATGTGCCTTGCCGAGGGGGATCGGATCGGCGCGCGGCTGCCGCTGACCGCGCTCGTCGATCAGTTCTACGCCGAAGTGCAGGCGATGGGAGGAGGGCGCTGGGATACGTCGTCGCTGATGCGGCTGCTGACCCGCACGTGATCGGGCTCGCCGTCGCGAGGCCCCCCGGCTCGGGCCGAGCGCCTCGACCCGCTTCTTCGCTCCACACCGCACGAACGGATCGCGGGGCATCCGGGAAGAAGGCTGCGAAGGGGCCGCTTTTCGCGCCGGCGGCCGTTCGGGGGGCCGCCTGACCCGTGGACCGGCGCAAGCTCGTCGTCGTCGCCGTGATCGCGGCGCTCGTGGTCCTTTTCTTCGCGCTCGATCTCGGCCGCTATCTCGATCTCGAGTTCCTCCGGTCGCAGCGTGGGCGGCTCCGGGATCTCTTCGCGGCGCGTCCGTTCGAGGTGGGCGCCGCGTTCTTTGCCGTCTACGTCGCGGTCACCGGGCTGTCCCTTCCCGGCGCGGTGGTTCTGACCCTCGTCGCGGGCGCGATCTTCGGGCTCGCCTGGGGGACGGTCATCGTCTCCTTCGCGTCCACCCTCGGCGCCGCCCTCGCCTTCCTCCTCGCCCGCTACCTTGCCCGCGATGCGGTGCGCCGCCGCTTCGCGGGAGCGCTGGAACGGATCGACGGCGGGGTCCGCAAGGACGGGGCGTTCTACCTCTTCACCCTTCGCCTGGTGCCCGTGTTTCCGTTCTTCATCATCAATCTCGCGATGGGCCTCACGTCCATGCGGGTTCTCCTGTTCGCATTCGTCAGCCAGGCCGGGATGCTCCCCGGGACCCTGGTGTACGTGAACGCGGGCACCCGGCTCGGGGAGGTCGAGAGCCTCGCCGGGATCCTCTCCCCGGGGTTGTGGCTCTCCTTCGCCCTGCTCGGCGTCTTTCCCCTGGTGGCGAAGAAGATCGTCGATGCGCTGCGGGCCCGGCGGGTCTACCGCGGCCACCGCCGCCCGCGGCGCTTCGAGCGCGATCTCGTGGTGATCGGGGCAGGCTCCGCGGGCCTCGTCAGCTCGCTCATCGGCACCACGGTCCGGGCCCGCGTCACCCTGGTCGAGCGCGGCGAGATGGGAGGGGACTGCCTCAACACCGGCTGCGTGCCCTCGAAGAGTCTCATTCGTTCGGCCAGGTTCCTCTCGCACGTCGCCCGGGCGGGAGAGTTCGGGGTCCGGAAGGCGGACGCCGAGTTCGACTTCGCGGAGCTCATGGCCCGGGTACGCCGGAACATCGAACGGATCGCACCGCACGATTCGGTCGAGCGCTACGAAGGGTTGGGGGTCGAATGCGTGCGCGGCGAAGCGTATATCGAATCGCCTTTCGCGGTGCGCGTGGGGGACCGGACCATCACCACCCGCAACATCGTCATCGCGACCGGGGCGGCACCCTTCGTTCCGCCGATACCCGGTGTCGAGGAGGCGGGCGCCCTGACCTCGGAGACCGTGTGGGGCCTCGAGCGCCTTCCCGCCCGCCTCGTCGTGGTGGGCGGAGGGCCGATCGGATGCGAGCTTGCGCAGTGTTTCGCTCGCTTCGGCTCCCGGGTCTTCCAGGTGCAAACTCACGATCGCCTGCTGCCGCGTGAGGACCCCGAGTTCTCCAGGCTGGTCTCGGAACGGCTTCGCGCCGACGGCGTCGAGGTGCTCACCGGTCATCGGGCGGTCGCGTTCCGGCGCGAGGGTGACCGCAAGACGATCGCGTGCGAGACCCCGGACGGAGGGCGGCGCGAGATCGAGTTCGACGACGTGTTGCTCGCGGTGGGCCGGGCGCCGCGCACCGAGGGGTTCGGCCTGGAGGCGCTCGGCATCGAGACGGGACGCGGCGGGGTGGTCGAGACCGACGAGTTTCTCGCCACCCGCTATCCCAACATCTTTGCGTGCGGTGATGTGGCCGGCCCCTACCAGTTCACCCACACCGCCTCGCACCAGGCTTGGTATGCAACCGTGAACGCGCTGTTCGGCGGGTTCCGGCGATTTCGGGCCGATTACTCCGTGGTGCCGTGGGCGACGTTCACCGATCCCGAGATCGCGAGGGTGGGGCTCAACGAGACCGAGGCCTCGGCCCGGGGAGTTCCGTTCGAGGTCACGCGCTACGGTTTCGACGACCTCGACCGAGCCATCGCCGATTCCGAGGCGCACGGGATGATCAAGGTGCTGACGCCCCCGGGAAAGGACCGGATCCTCGGCGCCGCCATCGCCGGCGAGCACGCGGGGGATCTCCTCATGGAGTTCGTGCTCGCGATGCGCCACGGGCTCGGCCTCAAGAAGCTGCTCGGCACCATTCACGTCTATCCCACGATGGCCGAGGGGGCCCGCATGGCGGCGGGGAACTGGCGGCGCGAGCATGCTCCGGAACGGGTGCTGCGGTGGCTCGAGTGGTATCATCGCTGGCGAAGGGGCGGCGGTTGAAGTGGCCGATCCACCCGGAACCCGCGCCGGTCACGCAATCGGATCCTGAGCGCCTTCGCTCTGCGGCGTGCTCCGGCCGGCCCTCGGACTGTCCGGACAACCCGGACCACCTCGGAGGTCCACGGTCCGCTTGACCCGCAGCGCCCGGCCGCTCCGCAAGCACGGCTCGCGTGTCGATTCGCATGGGAGCACGAGGAAGCACAGGCCGACCGATGAAGTGGAGCCCCATCACCGATCTCGCGGCGAACGCCCACGACTGGCCGACGAGTATCTACCACGAAGGGCTGGCACGGTGGACCGAAAGCCTCGAGACCCTCGAAGATCCCGCCTTCGACCGGACCGGGGTCGATCTCTGGCTCACCGAGCGAAACCGGCTCTTCGCGATCGAGACCGGGCAGATCGAGAACCTCTACACCCTGCGCCAGGGGATCACCGAGCAGCTCATCACCGAGGGCCTGGAGAACGTTCGCGCGGCGCACACCGTCGAGAACGAACTCGACGACGAGACCCTCCGGGGCCTCCTCGCCGACCAGCACGACGCGCTCGAGATGGTGTTCCAGAGCGTCAAGGACGAACGTCCACTGTCCGAGAGCGTCATCAAGGAGTGGCACGCGCTCCTCACCCGTCACCAGGCCCTCGCCCCCGGGCGTGACGTCCACGGGCGACGAGTCGGGATCCCCTTCACCAAGGGCGCATACAAGCGCCGGCCGAACAACCCCCGACGCCCCGACGGCGTCGTCCACGAGTACTGCCCGCCCGAACATACCGCGTCGGAGATGGAACGCCTCCTCGCGCTGCATCATACGCACGAACACGAGGACCCGTTCCCGACCCCGGTCGAAGCCGCGTGGCTCCACCACCGTTTCGTCCAGATCCATCCGTTCGAGGACGGAAACGGACGCAGTGCACGACTCCTCGTCGCGTACGTCTACGCCAAGCGTCGCGAACCGCCACCGATCATCACGGCCGCAGAAAAACCGGAATACATCAGAGCACTCGAAGTGGCGGACAACGGAGACTTGCGATGGTTCGCAGAGTTCCTGGAGTTTCGTACCATTCAGTCCTTCAGACGAAACAAAGACATGATCGAGACCGCCCTCAAGGGCCGGGGACGCTTCCACCACATGAACGGCGACCTGTCGACGCAAGACGCCCCGGGGACGTGGACCCACCACCGAGCCGACGCCGAGAGACCGCGCCTCGCACCGGAACCACCAAAGGAGCGACGGACCGCGAAGACGCGGACGAGCGGTCGGGGAGGACGCGAGGACGACGAGCGGGGGCGCTAACCCGACTTCGCCAACCCGGCACCTTGGGGAATGATAACGTATTGATTTTCCGTGATCGGATCCCCAAAGGTCGGCACTACACGGTGCGACCGGGAGGCCCCCGACGGGGCTTCAGGACAGCAGCCTCGGCGCGGGTTGCTTCGGCAACGTCAAGCGGTGCTCCTTGCCGTCTTCGAACCGTTTCTTGCAGCGCACGAACATGCGCCCATCGTTCGACCAAACGGAAGGCAAATCAATAGGGTAGGTCGGCACTACAGACGATATCGGGGTGAATGGCCCGGGCCGGGGTTCAGTAATTCAATCACTTGGGTCGCGGGAAAAGGTGAAAATCGACGGAATTCACGCCGAGTTGGCGAAGTCGGGCTAACGTCGGACTACGTCCCCGGGTCCCCGGGTCCCCGGGTCCCCGGGTCCCCGGGTCCCCGGGTCCCCGGAGCAGGGGAGAACGTCACCAAGTCCGCCCGGAAGCGGATCGGCACCATCCCCGTCGGACCGTTTCGCTGCTTCGAGAAGAGCAGCCCCGTCGTCGGCGAAAAATCCCCCGGCCGGTAGACCGACTCCCGGTACAGCATCAGGACACAGACGCCATCGTGAACGCTCGGCGGCACATACCCGCGTTCGCCACGTCGCCGGCGAGCGCACAGGCGCGGAAAGACCCATGGACGTGACGGCGCCGGTGCCGCCGGTCGGGCTCGTTGCGACCGACCTCGACGGGACCCTGCTCGGCCCGGACCATACGCTCGGTTCGCGCGACGCGGCGGCGCTTCTCGCGCTGGGCCGGGCGGGGGTCGTTCGGGTCGTGGCGACGGGGCGCTCCCTGCACGCGGCCGAGCGGGTGCTCGACCGGAGGTTCCCCATCGACTACCTGGCGGTGTCGAGCGGGGCCGGGGTCCTCGACTGGAGGTCCGGACGAATCCTTCACGCCCACCGCTTCGAGGCGCGCGGCGCGCGGCGGGTGGCGGAGGTCCTCGCTCGCTTCGGCGTCGATTTCATGGCCCATGCCCCGGTCCCGGACGACCACCGGATCCGCTTCGTGCGCGCGGGTGCCGCGAATCCCGACTTCGAACGGAGCATCGGCCGGTACGGCGAGTTCGCGACCCCTTGGGAAGACGGGGGGGAAGACGGGGACGCGACGGATCATTCGGAGGACGGACTCGGCGGCCCGCGGGAGGCGTGCCAGTTCGTCGCCTTCCTCCGTCCCGGCGAGACCGCGCTCTTCGAGCGCCTCCGCGCCGCGTTGCCCGAGTTCGCGGTGATCCGGAGCACGTCGCCTCAGGACGGGCGTTCCATCTGGGCCGAGGTACGCCCGCGCGGCGTGGGCAAGGCGGAGGCGGTGGCCTGGCTCGCGCAACGCCATCATCTCGATGCGGAGCGAACCGCCGCCGTCGGCAACGACTACAACGACAGCGAACTGCTCGGATGGAGCGGCAACGCGTTCGTGGTGGGCAACGCCGCGCCGGAGCTTCGCGAGCGGTTCCGGGTAGTCTCGCCGAACGACGCCGGGGGATTCAGCGACGCGGTGGAGGCCGTGCGCCGCGATGGAGGTGGATTCGCCCCCGCCGCGGTTCCGGCCAAGGGTCAGCCCGGAAATCTCACCGACTTTCGTCGCGAGGGCGCCAAGATGCCCCGCGATCTCATGGAGGAACGGGCCGCACGGACCGAAAGACGCTGAAGGCGTAGTCGAACTACGTCGAAGCGGCTTGACGGAGTACGTCCCGCTACCGCGAGCGGATTGGCGGCCGCAGCAGGAAGTCGGTGATTTTTTCGGGTTAGCTCACCGCGTCGCGGAGGGTCTTGCTGGCCTTGAAGGCAGGAACCTTCGAGGCCGCGATGGTGATGCTCTCGCCAGTACGGGGGTTGCGTCCTTGACGGGCCGGGCGCCTCTTGGTCGAGAAGGTGCCGAACCCGGGGATGGTGACCGTATCTTCCCGCGCGAGTGCATCGCCGATGGCCGAGAAGACGGCAGTCACCGCACTGTCCGCGGCGGCTTTGGACAGGGAAGCCTGACTGGCTACATGGGACGAAATATCGGATTTCTTCATTCGTCTACCTCTTTGTTGTCGTGGGTTGATCCGTGGTTCTCCGGCCAGCGGTGGAGCACCACCGGCCCGTACCGGCGCGCGAGCGCGGCGAAGTAGGCTCGGTAGTGGGATACGGCACTGAATCCGTTGGCCGCCGCATCGAATGCCTTCCATCCGCCGGGGGTCCGGTGGAATCGATAGGTCATCCATATCGGAGCCGATGGAGAGCTCGTCACCCGGGCGAGCACGGACGCCTCGTCTCCCCATCGCAGGAAACGGGTCGGATAGATGTCGACGCGAGGTACGGTCGGGGTGCCGGAGGTCAGGTTTCCGGCCAGGGCCTCGATGAACAGGGCGCGAAGCCGGGTGGTGAACGCTTCGCGCTCCTTCCGGCTGAACCGCTCGTAGAACGGCCCGGCGGCCCGGCGGGCCATCACGTCGAAGTCGAAATGGGGAGCGATCCGTTCGTCCAGGAAGGCGCTGGCCGCCTGCCGATCGGCGGCCGCCGCGGGCGGGAGGTGATCGCCGAGGCGCGTGAGCGCGACGATCCCGCCGGGATGCACCCGCGTCGGGTCCCGGGTCTCGGCTGCGAGCCCGGTCGTTCCGAGGGATAGCGCGAGGCAGTACAGAACGGACGCGAACCGCACCGGAGGGCTACTTCGTCACGTCCGCCGGCTGCTCTTCCTGGTTCCTCGATCGACCGGAAGGTCTCCTGGAAGGGGCGGGCCGACAGTCAAGCGTGATTCCGTCCGCTCCGGCCTGGATGATCACGTGCCCGCCGTCGGCCAGACGGCCGAACAGCAGTTCGTCGGCGAGCGGACGCTTGATGTGTTCCTGTATGACGCGGGCCATCGGGCGGGCGCCCATCGTGGGGTCGAACCCGTGCTCGGCCAGCCACTCGCGCGCGGGAGCGCCGAGCTCCACCGTAACCCGCTTCTCCTCGAGCTGGTTCTCGAGCTCGAAAATGAACTTGTCGACGATCCGACCGATGATGCTCCGGTCGAGCTGGTCGAACTCGACTACTGCATCGAGCCGGTTCCGGAACTCGGGGGAGAAAGTCTTCGCGATCGCTTCCATCGCGTCCGGGGAGTGGTCCTGGGTCGTGAAGCCCATCGAACGGCGGTGGCGCTGCTCGGCCCCCGCGTTGGTGGTCATCACCACCGCGACGCTGCGGAAGTCGGCCTTGCGTCCGTTGTTGTCGGTGAGGGTGCCGTGGTCCATGACCTGGAGCAGGATGTTGAAGACGTCCGGGTGCGCCTTCTCGATCTCGTCGAGAAGAAGCACCGAGTGGGGGTGCTTGTTGATCGCCTCGGTGAGAAGCCCCCCCTGGTCGAAGCCGACGTACCCGGGCGGTGCCCCGATGAGGCGGGAAACCGTGTGCCGCTCCATGTACTCGGACATGTCGAAGCGGACCAGCTCCACGCCGAGCAGGAGCGCGAGCTGCCGCGTGACTTCCGTCTTGCCGACTCCGGTCGGTCCCGCGAGCAGGAAACAGCCGACCGGCCGGTCCGGATCGCGCAGCCCGGAACGGGCGGTCCGGACCGCCGACACGAGCGTATCGATCGCCCGATCCTGGCCGAACACCAACAGCTTCAGATCGCGGTCGAGGTGGCGCATGACCTCCCGATCCGATCGCGAGACCGAGCGGGGCGGGATCCGCGCGATCTTCGCCACGACCGCTTCGACGTCCGCCACCCCGATCGTCTTCTTCCGCCGCGACGGGGGGAGGAGGCGCTGGGATGCACCAGCCTCGTCGATGACGTCGATGGCCTTGTCGGGAAGCAGCCGGTCGTTGATGTGGCGGTCGGCGAGGCTCACCGCCGCTTCGAGGGCCTGACGGGTGAACCGCACCTGGTGGTGCTCCTCGAACCGCGACTTCAACCCCTTGAGAATGCGTCCGGTCTCTTCGAGGGAGGGTTCGTTGACCTCGATCATCTGGAACCGCCGGGAGAGCGCCCGGTCCTTGTCGAAGATCCCCCGGTATTCGGTGTAGGTGGTCGAGCCGATGCAGCGCAACTCCCCGGAGGCGAGCATCGGCTTGATGAGGTTGGAGGCGTCCATGACCCCGCCCGACGCGGCTCCGGCGCCGATGATGGTGTGGATCTCGTCGATGAACAGGATCGACTTCGGCTTCCTGCTGAGCTGCGCCAGCAGCCCTTTCAGGCGTTTCTCGAAATCTCCCCGGTACTTGGTGCCGGCGAGGAGGGCGCCGAGGTCGAGGGTGTAGATGGTGGCATCCGCCATGACCTCCGGGACGTCTTCCTCGACGATCATCCTGGCAAGCCCCTCCGCGATCGCGGTCTTGCCGACTCCCGCATCGCCCACGAACAACGGATTGTTCTTGCGCCGGCGGCAGAGGATCTGGATCGTGCGTTCGACCTCGAGGCGGCGGCCGATGAGGGGGTCGGTACGCCCCTCCGCGGCCTGCCGGTTGAGGTTGACGGCGTAGGATTCGAGCGGTGATTTGCCTCCCTGCTCGGCCGCCTTCTCGTCTTCTCCCCCGGCTGGCCGGGGGCCGCCGTCTCCGGCGTCCGGGATCTTCGAGATCCCGTGGGAGATGTAGTTCACCACGTCCAGACGGGTGACCCTCTGGCGGTTGAGCAGGTACGCGGCGTGGGCTTCGCGCTCCCCGAACAGGGCGACGAGAACGTTCGCGCCCGTCACCTGCTTCTTCCCCGAGGACTGCACGTGGAACAGCGATCGCTGGAGGACGCGCTGAAAGCCGAGGGTAGGCTGGGTCTCCCGATCGTCGCCGGGAGCGAGGGCCGGGACCGTCTCCGCCAGATGCTGGCGGAGGTCGCGCTCGAGCTGCTTGACGTCCGCTCCGCACGCCCGAAGCACCTCGAGCGCGTCGCGGTTCGAGAGCAGCGCGAGCAGCAGGTGCTCCACCGTCATGAACTCGTGGCGCTGCTCGCGAGCCGAGCGGAACGCCTCGTTCAGGGTCGCTTCGAGCTCTTTGCCAAGCATCCTGAAGACTCCTCGGGCCTCGACGGAGGCACCGTCCCTCACGCGTGCTCCATGGTGCACAGCAGGGGGTGCTGGTGGTCGCGGGCGAACTGGTTCACCTTGTTCACCTTGGTCTCCGCGATTTCGCGCGAATAGGTCCCGCAAACGCCCTTGCCCCGGGTGTGGACGTGCAGCATCACCCTGATTGCCTGCTCCCGCTCCATGCCGAAGAACTGCTCGAGCACCCCGACCACGAACTCCATCGGAGTATAGTCGTCATTCAGCAGCACCACGTTGTACCGTGGTGGCTCCTCGACCTTGGGCTCCGACTCTTCGATCTCCAGCACCCCGCCCGGGGTGCCGCCCGGGGTGCCGATCGGGTCCGGTGTGTTCGCCATGACGCCGGATTCTAGCGCAACGCCGCGCTTTCGCGAGGCTCGGGGAGAATTGTCCCGCGGCCGGCCGCGGTCCGGAGGGTGGCCTGGACCGCACCGGGGGCAGGACCGTTTCTTGCCGCGACCGGGTGCCGGGGGCGGGGGCGGATCGGCCGGCCGTGCGATCGAGGGGCCGCTTCCTGAGGCCCGAATCGACCCGCGGACGACGAAATGCGCTCCCCGACGGCCTGCCGGACCGGCCCGGTTCACCCGTCGCGGGACAGGAAACGAGCCCTGACACGCCGGCGGCGATCCGCTTGGTCCGGAAGGGCAACTGTGATGCAATGACCGCCGCCGATGGCGGGGCCCCGGAGGCCCGCGCCGGAACGACAGAGGACAGACATGGCTGCCGAGAATTCCACTGACGCCCTGGTCGCGGCCGGGGTGCGGACCTACGTGCCCAACTACGCTCCCAAGCCGGTGGTGTTCGACCATGGCGAAGGGTCCCGATTGTGGGACATCGACGGGCGCGAATACGTCGATCTCGGCACCGGGATCAGCGTGAACTCGTTCGGACACGGGCACCCGGAGCTGGTCGAGGCGGTGACGTCCCAGGCCGGGCGGTTGCTGCATGCGAGCAACCTCTACTACGTCGAGTCCACCGTGCGGCTCGCCGAGGAGCTGGTGGATGCCACGTTCGCGGAGCGGGTGTTCTTCTGCAATTCCGGTGCGGAGGCCAACGAGGCGGCGATCAAGATCGTGCGTCGGCACGCGAGCGAAGCGGGCCGCGGGCCGGAGGAGCGCGAGATCGTCACCTTCGAGGGCTCCTTTCACGGCCGCACCCTGGCGACCGTGACGGCGACCGCGCAGCCGAAGTACCACGAGGGTTTCGAGCCGTTGCCGGGTGGGTTTACCTATTGCCCGTTCAACGATCCGGAGGCGCTCGAGGCCGCGGTCTCCGAACGCACCTGCGCGGTGATGCTCGAGCCGGTGCAGGGCGAGGGGGGCGTGACCCCCGCGCGGCAAGGTTTCCTCCGCCACGTCCAGGACCTTTGCCGCCGGCACGAGGCGTTGCTCGTGCTCGACGAGATCCAGTCCGGAATGGGCCGGACGGGGAAGTTCTTCGCCTATGAATGGGAGCCCGGGGTCGAGCCGGACGTGGTGACCATGGCGAAAGCCCTCGCCGGGGGGCTCCCCATGGGGGCGGTGCTGGTCGGCGCGCGTGCATCGGGAGCGCTCACGGTGGGCACCCACGGCTCGACCTTCGGCGGGAACCCGGTGGCCGCGGCCGCCGCACGGGTCGCGGTGCGCCTCGCAGGAAACGCGGACCTGCTCGCGAACGTCGTCCGGCAGGGCGATGCCTTCCGCCTTTTTCTGAGCCGGATCAACGCCGAGCTCGGACTGTTCCGGGACGTGCGCGGCAGGGGCCTCATCATCGGGGCGGAGCTGGCCGGAGCCTGTGAAGGCAAGGCCGGGGGGCTGGTGGACGCCTGCGCGGACGAAGGGGTGATCGTGCTCGTGGCCGGCCCGAGCGTGCTGCGCCTGCTCCCGCCGCTCAACATCAGCGACGAGGATGTGGGCGAGGCGACCTCGCGGATGGAGCGCGCGTTCCGGGCGTTCGCGGCGGGCTGACGGCGGGTCCCGCCGCCGCGGCCTTCAGGGCCGTCCGCGTCGGATGCCGGACGGCGGCCATGGCGGGCTCAGGGCGCCTCTCCCTCCGGGCCGAGGAGTCGTTCCAGGATCCCTTCGTACATTCGGCTCAGCCGGTCGAGGTCCGCGCAGGCCACGCGCTCGTCGATCTGGTGAATGGTGGCATTGACCGGCCCGAGCTCGATCACTTCCGCCCCGCGGGGCGCGATGAACCGTCCGTCCGAGGTGCCCCCGGCCGTCGAGAGGGCCGGATCGATCCCGGCCACCTTCCGGATCGCCGATCGCGCGGCCTCCACGAGCCGGCCCCCGCGGGTGAGGAAGGGAGCCGCGGAGTGCTGCCATTCGATCTCCCACCGGATGGCGTGCCGGTCAAGCACGGACTCCACCCGCGCCATGATCTCCGCATGGGTCAGAGCCGGTGAATAGCGCAGGTTGAAACGGGCTTCGAGCGAGGCGGGGGTCACGTTGACCGCGCCCGTCCCGGCCCGGATGTCGGATACCTGGAGGCGGGTCGCCGGAAAGTCGGCGCTGCCCTCGTCCCAGTCGATCTCCAGGAGCTCCGTGAGCGCGGCGCAGGCCCCGTGGATGGGGTTCACCGTCCGCTCCGGGTAGGCGATGTGCCCCTGCACCCCGTGCACCGCGAGCCGTGCGTTGAGCGAACCGCGCCGGCCGTGCTTGATGGTATCGCCGGCCCGCTCGTCGCTGGACGGCTCGCCGACCACACACCAGTCGATGGGGTCGGCGATCCCCTCGATCACCCGGCGGGTGCCGTCCACGGCCGGGCCCTCCTCGTCGCTCGTCACCAGAAATGCGATCGAGCCCCGCGGCTCCGGATGGCGCGCGATGAACCGGGCGCAGGCGGTGACCATCGCGGCGAGGCTGCCCTTCATGTCCGCCGCGCCGCGCCCGTGCAGGAAGCCGTCCCGCAGGACGGGGTCGAAGGGAGGCGTCATCCATGCGTCCTCGGGGCCGGGCGGCACCACGTCGGTATGGCCCAGGAACACGAGGAGAGGCGGCTCGGTCCCGCGCCGCGCCCAGAGGTTGCTGACCGCCCCGAACGGCATCGAGCGGATCCGGAACCCGAGCGCGCCCAGGTGCCCGGCGAGCAGATCCTGACAGCCCGCGTCTTCGGGGGTGATCGAAGGGCGGCGAACCAGCTCGCGGGCGAGCTCAAGCGTCGATATCGGCATGGCCGTGGCGGACCTGGCGCATCAGCCATACGGTCTGTCCGACAATGAAGAGAGCCGTCAGGGCGAGGATCCCGAAGAGCTTGAAGTCCACCCAGACGTCGGTGCTGTAGCGGTGCGCGACATACAGGTTGGCCGCGCCGAGGAGAACGAAGAACCCGGTCCATCCCAGGTTGAGGCGGGTCCAGGCGGCGGCGGGCAGGGTCACCCTCGACTCCATCAGGCGCCGGACGATCGGCCGGGACCCGATGAACTGGCTGCCGAGGAACACCAGGGCGAACGCCCAGTTGACGAGCGTGGGCTTCCACTTGATGAAGCGCTCGTCGTCGAGGGCGAGGGTGAGGCCCCCGAGCGCGACCACCAGCACCAGGGTCACGAGGTGCAGCCTCTCGATGCGGCCGTGGCGCAGCCGCATGTACCCGACCTGGACCAGGGTGGCGGCGATGACCACCGCCGTCGCGACCATGATCCCGCGCTTCGGATCGTCTTCGAGCTTGAAGGCGATGAAGAACAGGATGACCGGGAAGAAATCGAACAGCAGCTTCTTCATGGTCGCGGATCATACGTTACACTCGTTTGCGGCTCCTCCCGGCGTTCCGACCTTGGCTACCGTCCCCCGACACCAGCAGCGCGTCCTCTCGGGCATGCGGCCCACCGGACGGCTCCACCTCGGCCACTATCGGGGCGTGCTCCTGAACTGGATCAAGCTCCAGCACGAGTACGAATGCTATTTCTTCGTGGCCGACTGGCACGCGCTCACCACCCACTACGAAGACCGCGAGATCATCTCGGACTCGGTGCTCGACATGGTGATCGACTGGCTCGCCTGCGGGATCGATCCGGCTGACGCCCGGTTGTTCATCCAGTCCCGCATTCCCGAGCACGCCGAGCTGCATCTCCTGCTCTCCATGGTCACACCGCTCGGCTGGCTCGAGCGGGTCCCGAGCTACAAGGACCAGAAGGAACGCCTGGCCGAGCGCGATCTCGACACGTACGGCTTTCTCGGCTATCCGGTGCTCCAGAGCGCGGACATCCTCATCTACCGGGCGGGGCTCGTTCCGGTGGGCGAAGACCAGGCTGCCCACGTCGAGGTCACGAGGGAGATCGCCCGGCGGTTCAATTTCATCTTCGGCCGGGAGCCCGACTTCGAGGAGCGGGTGGAGGAAGCGATCCGCAAGATGGGCAAGCGAAACGCGCGCCTGTACCGGGACCTCCGCCGCCGGTACCAGGAGCGGGGCGACGAAGAGGCGCTCGCGACCGCGCGAGCCCTCCTCGAGTCGCAGCAGAACATCTCCATCGGCGACCGGGAGCGGCTGATGGGGAACCTGGACGGTGGCGGGCGGGCGATCCTGCCCGAGCCGCAGGTCCTCCTCACGCCCGCATCGCGCATGCCGGGAATCGATGGCCAGAAGATGTCGAAGTCCTACGGCAACACCATCGAGCTGCGCGAGGACCCCGACCGGATCGCCTCGAAGCTGCGCCGGATGCCGACCGATCCGGCGCGGGTGCGAAGGTCCGACCCCGGCGACCCCGACAAGTGTCCGGTCTGGAAGCTGCACCTCATCTATTCCGACGAGGGACGCCGCGAGTGGGTGCAGGAGGGATGTCGGAGCGCGGGGATCGGGTGCCTCGACTGCAAGCAGCCCTTGATCGACGCGGTGCTCGCGGAGCTCGAGCCCATACGGCGGCGGGCGCTGGAGTACGCTTCGGAGCCGGACGTGGTGCGGTCGATCCTGAAGGAAGGTTGCGAAGAAGCCCGGGAGACCGCCGGCGAGACCATGGAGGAAGTGCGCCGGGCGATGGGCTTCGGCTATCGTTGAGCGCAGCGGCGCCGCGCCGGCGGTCCCGGATCCCATGAACCGTTCGATCCCCGCGCAGCAGGAGATGCCGTTCGCGTTCGTGCACGGGACGGCGGTTACCGAGGTTCCCCGCGACCTCTACATCCCCCCCGACGCGCTGGAGGTCTTCATCGAGGCGTTCGAAGGGCCGCTCGATCTCCTCCTCTATCTCATCCGACGCCGGAACCTCGACGTCCTGGACATCCCCATCGCGGAGATCACCCGCCAGTACGTCGAATACGTGGAGCTGATGCGCGAGCTGCGTCTCGAGCTGGCGGGCGAGTATCTGGTGATGGCCGCGACCCTCGCGGAGATCAAGTCGCGGCTGCTGTTGCCCCGCCCGTCCGCGTCGGACGAGGATGACGAGACGGACCCGCGCGCCGACCTCGCGCGGCGGCTGCAGGAATACGAGCGTTTTCGGCGGGCCGCCGAAGCTCTCGACGAGCTTCCTCGCGAGGGCCGCGACTTCTTCGTCGTCGGCGTGGACGCGAGCGCGATCGATCCGTGGCGGCCGCCGCCCGTCGTTTCGCTCGAGGAGCTGGCGGCGGCGCTCGCCGACGTGACGTCCCGCGCCGCGATGTTCGCGACCCACCACATCGTGCGCGAGTCGCTCTCGGTTCGCGAGCGCATGGCCTCGGTGCTGGTTCGGCTCGGTCCGGACGGGTCCGGAAACGTCGAGTTCACCTCGCTGTTCACCTCGGCGGAGGGGCGTGCGGGGGTGGTGGTGGCCCTGCTCGCCATCCTCGAGCTCTGGCGGGCACGGCTGATCGAACTCGTGCAGGTTGGGCCGTTTGCTCCGATCCACGTCTGTGGCCGGCCATGAACGGGCGGTTCGAAGACGAGTTCCGGCCCATCGCGGAGGTCGTGCTGCTCGCGGCCGAAGGGCCGGTCGCGGTCGACGATCTCGTGGCCCTCGCCGCGACCGAGAGCGAGATGAGCATGCAGGAGCTGCGCGATGCGGTACGGCGCGTGATCGGGGAGCTCGCCGCGGAGTGCGGGGGCCGGGGACTCGAGCTCCGGGAGGTGGCGACCGGGTTTCGGTACCAGGTGCGGGGGGAGTACGCACGGTGGGTCGCCCGATTCCTCGGAGAACGACCGGCCCGGTATTCGCGGGCGCTGCTCGAGACCCTTGCGCTCGTTGCGTACCGCCAGCCGATCACTCGGGGAGAGATCGAGGAGGTGCGCGGGGTGAGTGTCGGCACCTCGATCATGCGCACCCTTCACGACCGGGAGTGGATCCGGATCCTCTCCCATCGAGATGTTCCGGGCCGGCCCGCGCTGTACGGCATCACGCGAAAGTTCCTGGACGACTTCGGGCTCAAGGGCGTGGAAGAGCTTCCTCCCCTGGACCGGATCCGGGACGTGGAGCCGGCGGATCTCTTTCCCGCCGGAGACGTGGGGGCGGGGAACGAGCCGGGCGGGCGGGGGCTCGGGATCGCCGGAGGCGGCGGCCCGGGAGACGGCGCGGCCACTCCCGGTTCGACCGCTCATGAAGTTCCGGAAGACGGATCGGATGGCGACGAAAGATAAGAAGGACGGTCCCCGGAGGGGCAGAGGGCCGGGCCCGAAATCGAGGCCGGTCGGCCGCCCGTCGCGGGGGGCGGAGAATCGCCGTCCCGCGGCCCCGAAAGCGGGTTCGCGCCGGCGGTCGGCCGCATCCGACGAGCCGTTCCCGTCGTCCGGAGAGCGCTCGACCGGGCGCCCCGGAGCGCAGCGGCCGGGTCGGCGCCGGAAGATGCGGGAGGGGGAGGGGGAGAGGGAGACGGCCGGGCCGGGTCGCGGTCGGCCGGGGCGGCGCGCATCGGGGCGGGGCGCACCGGGGCGGCGGGAGACGGCTTCGCGGGATGATGCGGCGCCGGACCCGTTGCCGCCGCATTCGCGGCGCTCCCGGCAACGCCAAGGAGCGCATGCGCGGGCGGATGAAGGCGGTGCTGCGTCCCGTCCCGGACCGGGCGGAGGTCGAAGAGCTTCGAAAGGGCGCGAATCGAGCCCGCGTGGGCGGCGCCCGGATGATCGGCGGTCACCCTCGCCGCGGGATGCCGGAGGCCGTCGGGCGGGGGAGGCTGACGGGAGGCGGCGGTCGGGCGGGGTGGGGAAGGGCAACGGTGGCCGGTCCGGACCGCGGCCCCGCCAACCGGAGGGGCGGTCGCCCGCGGACGGAGCGGATCCGACGGACGACCTCGCCTCCGAGCGCGTCCAGAAGCGCCTCGCCGCAGCCGGGGTGGGTTCCCGGCGAGTCGTGGATCAGTGGGTCGCGGAGGGCCGGGTCCGGGTCAACGGACGGGTCGCCGTAGCCGGCACCCGGATCCGCGCCGGGGATCGGGTCCGCATCGACGGCCGCCGGGTCTTCGTGCCGGCCGCCGAGACGTGCCGCCTGCTCCTCTATCACAAGCCGCCCGGCGAGGTGACCACGCGGCGCGACCCCGAGGGCCGGCGGACGGTCTTCGACCGTCTGCCCCGCCTTCGCTCCGAGCGCTGGGTGGCGGTCGGTCGGCTCGACATCGGTACCTCGGGCCTGATGCTCTTCGCGACGCACGGCGAGCTCGCCCACCGGCTCATGCACCCGCGCTACCGGATGGAGCGCGAGTACGCGGTGCGGATCCTTGGCGAGGTGGACGACGGCCTGCTCCGGCGCCTGCAGCGGGGCGTGGACCTCGACGACGGCCCGGCCCGCTTTCTCCGCATCACGGAGGAAGGCGGGGAGGGGGCCAACCGCTGGTACCGGGTGGTGCTGGAGGAGGGCCGCAACCGCGAGGTCCATCGCCTGTGGGAGTCGCAGGGGGTACGGGTCAGCCGGCTCATCCGGGTCCGCTTCGGGCCGGTCCGGCTCCCCTCGAGCCTTCGCGCGGGCGCGTTCATGGACGTCCCCGCCCGCGAGCGGGCCGTCCTCTTCGAGACGGTCGATCTCGAGGACCCGGGTCCTCCCGCGGCGGTCAGGCGCCGAGTGCTTCCGCGAGGTCGATGAAGTCGTCCGCGACGATGTCGAAGCCTTCCTCGATCTCGAGACCCCGGGTGCGCCCCGGGCCGTGTTCGTGCGGGCGGCGCACGAAGGCGGTGCGGAAGCCGAGGGAACCCGCCGCCCGGAGGTCGTCGCCGTGGGCGGCGACCATCATGCACTCGCCGGGGGCGAGCCCGAGCAGGGCGGCGGTCGTGAGATAGGCCTCGGGTTGCGGCTTGTAGCGGCGCGCCACCTCCGCCCCGAGCACCGCGTCCCAGGGAAGCCCGGCCCGCTTCGCCATGTTGACGAGGAGGGCGACGTTCCCGTTGGAGAGGGTCGCGAGCACGTACCGGCGTTTGAGCCGGGCGAGCCCCTCGACGGCGTCGGGCCAGGGATCCAGGCGATGCCACGCCCGGTTGAACTCGTCGACCGCGGCGGCGCTCACCCCGCCGTCTCCGACGGAGACCCCGAGCCCGCCGAGCAGCTTGCACAGGCTTTCCCGGTGGAGGTCGTCGAGCGGCGCCCAGGGGCGTTCCCCGTCACGCACCCGGGCGAGGGAAGGCTGGTAGAGCCCGCGCCAGTCGTCCGCGAATCGCTGCCAGTCCGCCTCGATGCCGTGGCGCTCGCCGAAGGCGCGGCCCTCGCGGGCGATCGAGGTGCGCCAGTCGACCACGGTTCCGAAGACGTCGAACGTGAGGGCCTTGGGCGCGCGCATGCACTTCTCCTGTGATGGTTCGCTTCCGGAACGGAACTCGAATGCCGAAGTGCGCGGGAGCGGTTCAGGCGGGCGGGGTCAGGGCGTCTTCGAGTGCGCGCTCGTGGGCCTCCCGGGATTCCGCGCCGAAGCAGCAGAGCACCACGCGCGTGAGGGACGGGTGCTCCGCGAGCCCGGCCGTCACCGTCCGGATCGCGATGCGGGCGGCCCGAGGAACCGGGAAACCATAGACTCCGGTGGAGATGGCCGGGAAGGCAATGGTCCGCACGCCGTGCTCGGAGGCCAGCCTGAGCGACTCCCGGTAGCAGCTTTCGAGCAGGGCGGCCTCCCGGTGGGCGCCCCCCCGCCATACCGGCCCGACGGTGTGGATGACGTGGCGGGCGGGAAGGGCGTGCCCGCCGGTGAGGCGGGCCTCCCCGGTCGGACACCCGCCGAGGCGACGGCATTCATCGAGGAGACCCGGGCCGGCCGCGCGGTGAATGGCGCCGTCCACCCCGCCGCCGCCGAGCAGCGACTCGTTTGCGGCGTTGACGATCGCGTCCACCTCGAACCGGGTGATGTCGCCCTCCGCGATCTCGATTCGTTTCGTTTCGTTCACGCCTGGTCCGGTCGGCTTCGAAGGCCGCATCCTACCGGGAGCGAGCCTGCCGAGCGACGTCACGCACCCGTTCGGTGCGGCGCCGCACCCGCCGCCGTTCGAGGCGGAGCTGCTCGATCTCCTCGAGGAGATCGAGCGCAAGGGCCGCGCCCGGCCAGTTCACCCGCAGGTCGCGGGTGAGCTTGAGCGCCTTTTGCGCCCGCGTGACCGCGCTCCCCGGGAAGCTCCATTCCCCCGGAGCGGCACCCCGGGGCTCCAGCACCCCTTCCTCGACCATTTCGATGACGATCTCGGCATGTACTCCGCAGGCCCGGCAGAGCTCGTAGAGGGTGAAGACGGCTCGCTCGTCGAGGAGAGTCCCCGCGAGCTCGCGCTCGTCGCGTCGCTGCATCACCTGCCTCCCCCGAGGTCGGCTCGCGGGTCGAACGCCATCTCGCGCTTCATCCGTTCGTAGAGCCCGCGAGCCCCGTCCGTCTCGGCCCTCGGGGTCTGGATCTCGAGCACGACGTACTGGTCCCCGGGGGGCGCGCCGGGAAGTCCCCGCCCCTTGAGCCGGAGCTTCGCCCCGGTCCCGGAACCGGGCGGGATCCTGAGGTCGACGTCGCCACCGAGGGTCGGGGTGGTCACCGTCTCGCCGAGCGCGGCCTCCCACGGTGCGACCGGGAGGTCGAGGTGGACGTCTCGTCCCTGCGCATGGAAGATCCGGTGCGGGGCGAAGACCACCTCGAGATACAGATCGCCGGCCGTCGCCCCGCCGAGTCCCGGCCCCCCTTGCCCGCCAAGACGTATCCGTTGTCCCTGCATGACGCCCTTCGGGATCTTCACGTTCAGATTGTGCGGGCGCGGGACCAGGCGGCCCTGCCCGTCAAGCTCCGGAAGATCGATCGAGAGGCTCCGCGTCGCACCGTGGTAGGCATCCTCCAGCGAGATCACCACGCGGGCGTGGATGTCCTCGCCCTTCATCCGGATGTGGGTATGGCCGGCGCCCGAGCGCCGGCGTCCCGCGTCGCCGAACAACGATTCGAAGAACTCGCTGAACTCGCCAGTGTCGGTGTACCCGCCGCCCCGGAATCCGAGGTCGGGTTCCCGGTCCGGCGGGGGGCGAAACTCCCGCCCCGCCTTCCAGTCGTCGCCGAACCGATCGTAGGCGGCGCGCTTCTCCGGGTCCTTCAGCACCTCGTAGGCTTCCTGCACCTCCTTGAAGCGCTCTTCCGCGTCCGGTTCCTCGCTCACGTCCGGGTGGAACTTGCGCGCGAGGCGGCGGTACGAGTGCTTGATCTCGTCCGGCGCGGCGTCGCGTGCGACACCCATCGTCTCGTAGTAGTCCTTGAAGTCCACGGCCCCGAGTTCTCCGAACGGGCCTGCGAACGGGTCTGCGGCCGATTCCGCCGGGCGTTCCGGGCACCGGACGGCCCGAACCTCGTTCCCGCTCCCCGCATCCGGCTCGCCCGGACGGATTTCGACGCGATGGATTCCAGGGTGGAACCCCGCTCGGGGCCGGAACCACACCACGCACGGATCCCGGCGCGATTCAGGAAGCGAAGATGAACGCCGACGCCTCGCCTCGAGATGGTGGGCGATGCTGGATTCGAACCAGCGACCCCTGCCGTGTGAAGACAGTGCTCTCCCTCTGAGCTAATCGCCCTCCGTCCGCCCGGATTCTAGGCCGTCAGCCTTTCCCCTTCCAGGGGATCAGCCACGTTTCGAGCGCGCGCATGAGCATCTCGATCGCAAAGCCGATCGCGCCGATGATGATGATCCCGATGACCACCACGTCGGTCTGGAGGAAGTTCTTCGCGATCATCATCATCGAGCCGACGCCCTGGTCCGCGGCCACGAGCTCGGCCGCGACCAGGGTTCCCCAGCACACCCCCATGGAGGTGCGAAGGCCGGTGAAGATCTCCGGCAGTGCGTTCGGCAGGATCACGTGGCGAAGAACCTGGCCCCGCGAGGCGCCCAGGGAGTAGGCGGCGTGGACCTTCGAGATCCGGACCGAGCTGACCCCGGAGCGAGCGGCGATCAGCATGATGAACAGCGCCGCGAGGAACAGCAGGAAGGTCTTCGCAACCTCGTCGATCCCGAGCCACAGGATGACGAGGGGGATCAGGGCGAGCGGCGGGATCGGGCGGATGAACTCCACGACGGGATCGAGAAGGCCGCGGGCCACCGAGTTCAGGCCCATGGCGAAGCCAAGGGGGATCCCGACCAGGGCGCCGAAGAACACCCCGAGCAGCACCCGCTTGACCGAGGTCCAGATGTGCTCCCAGAACGGGACGTTGCGGTAGCCTTCGACCATCAGGTTCACGAAGCGGTCGACCACCCCGGGTCTGGCCCGGTCGGGGTTGTCCCACGGGTAGAGGCTGCCGTCGAGGGGCGGCCAGTAGATGGGATCGAGAATGCCTCCGACGGTGGTGATCCACCATGCGGCGACCAGTACCACCACGGTCACGATCGACCAGAGTCGGCCGGAGTTCACCGCCGGCGCGTCGCCGAACTTGATGGTCTTCTGCCGGGTGAACGAGTTGTCCGCGATACCGAGCCAGACGGCCAGTCCGGACGGCTGATTCCTGTGGTTCGCCATGTGCGTCTCCTCAGCCTGTTTCGGCGCCGCCCATGATTTCCTCCTCCATTTCCCAGATCATGGAGAGGACCTCCTCGCGGGTGGAGATGAAATCGGGTTGGATCTTGATATCGCGTGCATCCCCCTCGACCCCCTGATCGGCGAACGGGAGGGTGTACTCCTTGTGGATGCGCCCGGGGCGCGGGGCCATGACCACCAGCCGCTCACCCAGAAACAGCGCTTCCTCGACGGAGTGGGTGATGAGGATGATGGTTCGGCCGGTTTCCCTCCAGATCTTGAGCACGAGGCCCTGCATCTTCTCGCGGGTCAGGGCGTCGAGCGCCCCCAAAGGCTCATCCATCAGGATCACGTCGGGGTCGTTCGCGAGACAGCGGGCCAGGGCTACCCGCTGCTGCATGCCGCCGGAGAGCTGATAGACCGGCTTGTCGGCGAACTCCCGGAGGGCCATGATGCCGAGAAGGTGATCGACCTTCTCCCCGATCTCGGCCCGGGGCGCGCCACCCATGCGCGGGCCGAAGCTCACGTTCTCGGCTACCGTCATCCACTCGAAGAGCGCCCCCTGCTGGAACACCATCCCGCGTTCCTTGTGGGGTCCGGTCACCCGGCGGCCGTTGAGGAGCGCCTCCCCGGAAGTCGGAGCCAGGAAACCCGCGACGATGTTGAGCAGGGTGGTCTTGCCGCAGCCGGAGGGGCCGAGAACGGCCATCAGTTCGCCCGGCTTGAGGTGCAGGGAGACGTCTTCGAGGGCGTGGACCTCGCCGCCGTTCGGCAAGGCGAAGGTCATCGAAATGTCGTCGATGACGAGTCCGTGCATCAAGTCCTCCTCATCCCCGGGACGAGGTGGAGAAGTGCCGGGCACCGACGTGCGGCCGTGCCAATCCGCCCCCCGGAATGCGTGCCGGCCCGACACTGGCTGGCCCGATACCGGGTACCGACCGGCCGCTCCCTCGCCCCTGCCCCACATCCGCTCGCCGGGTTTCAAGCCGGGCTTCAATACGCGGCGTATCATGGGAGTCATTGTTTTCTACCCCTTTGCTTTTTCCGTGAACGGCGCATCGAACGACAAATCAGCCCCTGGCCGGGCCCGATGCGGGCGAGGCGCCCGACGAGTCCGGCCTGGGCGGTCATCGGCGGATAGATTGTCGGTAGATAGATTGCAAGAAACTGAATTGATATGAATTATTCATATTCGAAACCCAGCGGGGAGATGTGGGACACGGGCAACCCCACTCCCCGCGGGGAGCGGAGAGCAGGGAGCCTTCGGTGCCGCGTGGCCGGTCACGGCCACGGCTGGCCAAGTGCCGTTCAACCTACAGGAAGCTCGCGTCGATCGCGAAGTCGTAGCTGTCGAGCGCCCGGTCGAGCTGGCCCTGCTGGACGAAGAAGTCCGCCACCTCCTTGGCGAACGCCTGCACGACCCCGCCCATCCAGGCCTCGGACTTCTGGTCCGCGGCCGACGGGAACGAAAACATGCCGAGCATGTCCCGCGTGTCGGCGAGGTCCATGCCGGCGGCCTTGGAGATCGCTTCCTCGTACTGGCCCGGGTTCTCGTTGTAGGCGGCATTCGCCTGGTCCGTGACCGCCAGGAACTTCATCAGCAGGTCCGAGTGGTCCCTGGCGAAGCCCTCGGTCACCGAGACCACGTCGAAGACCCGGATGCCGATTGCCTCCTGCTCGGCCGCGGTCATCAGCTCCGAGCCGAACTCCTTCATCCGCTGGAGCGGTCCACCGAAGGCGCAACCGGCGGCCACGTCTCCCCGCGCGAGGGCGACCGCCGCATCGGCCCCGTTCATCTGCACCATGTCGACCTTCGACGCGTCGACGCCGAGGTGGTCGAGCATGCGCAGCAGCTTGTAGTGGGTCACGTTGCCGATCGGGGTGGCGATCTTCCTGCCTTCGAGATCCGCTGCGTTGGCCTGGGTGAT
This sequence comes from Gammaproteobacteria bacterium, assembly GCA_965214795.1. Taxonomy (GTDB): domain Bacteria; phylum Pseudomonadota; class Gammaproteobacteria; order HK1; family HK1; genus JAJDXW01. Next base: position 2,609,350 of record OZ243976.1, read on the forward strand.
GCCGGTGTCGGCGTGGACGACGCAGTTGTCCGCCTCGGCATAGCTCACCGCCACTCCGACGAGCTTGAGCGGAAGCCCGCTCGATACGGCGACCACCCACGGCACCAAGCCCTGCGAGTAGGCGATCTGCACGTCGCCCGACGCCATCGCCTGGCTCATCTCGTTTCCGTTGCCGAAGGCCCTCCATTCCACCTCGATGCCCAAGGCCTCGTCGTAGGTCTTGTCGAGTTGCGCGGCCTGATTCGCGGTCGGCCACTCGAGAAAGTAGGCCACCGTGAGCCTGTCCAGTGCGGATGCGGAGGAGACGAACAGGGCCGCCGCACCCGCGGCCACGATCGTCATGAAGCGCGTACGATGCATCTCGATTGCTCCTGCGTTGACGTGAAGGGCATGCCCGAATCCGAGTTTCCCCGATAAACGGGCCCTTGTCCATCGGGCTGAGGGAAGAAATTTCCCGACTCCGCACGGCTCTCGTCTCCGCCGGCCCGGTGGACGACGGGACGCGGGCGCGCGCCGGGGATCGCAAGGCGGCGGTCAGGCCGGCCGGAACGGTCATGAAGCGGCCGCCGGAACCCGGGTTCCCGCCAACCGGGGCGCGCCGCCCGAGCTTTGTGCGTAGTAAGGCAAGAAATTGAAATGAATATGTATTTATCTCCTCTCGGGCTCACCTGGACCCGAGCGGGGCCGCGGCCGGTCGGTACCCCGAAGCGGTGGCCGGCGGCGGGGCGGGGCTTGTCGGGAGACCAGGGCTCGTTTTTTGTCGTGGCCGAGTGCCGGGGGCGGGTGCGGATCCGCCGGCCGCGCGATCTGAGGGCCGCTTCATGAGCCCCGAACCGGCCCGCAGACGACAAATCGGGCTCCCCGATGGCCTGCCGGACAGGCCCGGTTCACCCGTTGCCGGACAAAACGCGCATGGACGGGCCGGCCACCCCGTCGCACGAAAAGGTCCGGCGCCGCGAAGACGGCCCTCCCGGGTCTGTTTTCACAGCAAAAACGAGCCCTGGTCGGGATCAGCGATTCTCATTTCGCGCGTCGGGTCCCGCTGTCGGACCGGCACGACCGTCGCTCTGCCCCCCGATCGGCCCTGGATCGAGTCGCAAGGAGAAGACGGCTTGCGGCTCCGGGTGAAGTCAGGCGCAAAATGAGAACTGCCGGGTCGGGATGCGACGTCGCGGCATCCCTGCCGCCCGCTCCGGGTAGAATACCGCGATGACCGTCCGCACCCGATTCGCACCGAGCCCCACCGGGTACCTCCACGTCGGCGGCGCGCGCACCGCCCTCTTCTGCTGGCTCCATGCACGCCGCCACGCCGGCACGTTCATCCTCCGCATCGAGGATACCGACCTCGAGCGCTCCACCACGGAAGCGGTCGACGCCATTCTCGACGGGTTGACCTGGCTCGGGCTCGATTGGGACGAGGGCCCCTGCTTTCAGAGCGAACGCCTGGAGCGATACCGGGAGGCGGTCGGATCCCTGCTCGATTCGGGTTCGGCGTATCGCTGCTACTGCTCCCGGGAACGGCTCGACCGGGTACGCGCGGAGCAACTCGCGCGGCGCGAGAAGCCCCGCTACGACGGTCGTTGCCGGGATCGGGGGAGCCGCTCCGGGGCGGAACCCGCCGCCATCCGGTTCCGGACCCCCCGCGACGGCGAGACCGCCTTCGACGATCTGGTGCGGGGGCGCATCGTGATTCGCAACGACGAGCTCGACGACCTCGTCATCGTGCGCCGGGACGGCATGCCCACCTACAACTTCTCGGTGGTGGTCGATGACCTCGACATGGCCGTGACCCACGTCATCCGGGGTGATGACCACGTGAACAACACCCCCCGGCAGATTCACATCCTCCGGGCGCTCGGCGGGGAGCTTCCCGCCTACGCCCACGTACCCATGATCCTCGGCCGCGACGGGCAGCGGCTGGCGAAGCGCCACGGGGCCGTGTCGGTGACGAACTACCGCGACCGCGGGTACCTGCCGGAGGCCATGCGCAACCATCTCGCCCGGCTCGGGTGGTCCCACGGGAACCAGGAGATCTTCTCGCGGGACGAGCTCGTCGAGCTCTTCGACATCCGCGACGTCAATCGCGCGGCTGCCTCGTTCGACACCGAGAAGCTGGACTGGCTCAACCGTCATTACATCAAGACGAGCGAAGCGGAGCGACTCGGTCGCGAGCTCGGCCGGCAGCTCGCCGGGCTCCGGCTGGACCCGGCCGGAGGCCCGGACCCGGCCGCCGTCGCGGTCGCGCTTCGCGAGAGGGCCGCGACGATGCGCGAGATGGCCGAGGCGAGCGTCTACTTCTATCGCGACTTCGACGAATACGATGCCGGCGCCGCCCGCAAGCACTTGCGTCCCGTCTCGCACCCCCCGCTGGCGCGGCTTCGGTCCACCCTCGCGGATCTTCCGGCCTGGAACGCCCCGGAGATTGCGGATGCGGTGGCCCGGGCGGCGGCGGAAGAAGGAATCGGGCTCGGCAAGCTGGGTCAGCCCTTGCGGGTGGCCGTGACGGGACGGGGCGTTTCGCCCCCGTTCGACGTGACCCTTGCCCTGATCGGCCGTGATCGGACGCTCGCCCGCCTGGATCGCGCCCTCGACTTCATTCGGGCGCGGGCGGCCTGACCCGGGACCATTTTTTACGGATTGGCGAAGCGCAATCCGACATTGAACGTCAGTGGACAAGGCTGCGGGTTGTGCTATGCTCGCCGGCATGGGCGCGATCCGTCGTCGGCCTCGTCAGCATTTCGGTGATTGGCACCGGGCTTGCGGTCGGCCTCGGACCCGCCGTGTTCATCATGCGGTCGACGGCTCGCGTGGATGTGGATCGGCGGGCGAAACAAGCTCCGGTTCGATACCGCGATGGATGCCTTCCGGTCCGAAATGCAACGGCTCGCGGAAAGTCGAGCCCGAGTCGAAGGCCGCCTCGACGAGCGTGCCTCCGCGGCCGACCGACAACCTCACCCCACCATCGCCGGCATGACCGCGAGCAAGGCGCGGCAGTCGCCGGCGGCTCGGTGCGCCGGATCGCTCGCCTTGATACCCGTGCGCTTGACCGTCGCGGCGAGGGTATGCCGACCCTTCCCGCAACAGCCTCGAATCAGGCGGAAAAACCGTTCGCCTCAGCTATTTTGCAAGAGGCTCGTTGAAGAAAGGAGAGGTCCATGAACTATCAAATATACGGCCCCTTTGAAATTCCACTGGCAGGGGGAGAATTCAAAAGAAGGATAGATAAAGAGGACATTGCCGAATTTTGGAAAAGCGTTGCTCAAGATCGGTATGTAGTCTCGAAAGAGATAGATTTGAAAACTGCTTGTGGAATCTATATTTTTTCAATCAGGACAAAACAAGCCGGAGAAAAACCTTGGTATGTTGGAAAGGCAAGTAAGCAAGACTTTTCTCAAGAGTGTTTTACTAAAGACAAAATTCTCCGTTATCATGAAGCGCTGGAAAAAAGCAGGGGTGAGGGAACACCAATGATGTACCTTGTGGCCAGATTTACTCAGACGGGCCGTAGTATATCGAAACCTTCTTCATCTGTGAACGGACATGCAGAAATGGACTTTGTAGAAACAATGTTTATAGGAATGGGATATAACAAGAACAACGATATTCGGAATACTAAAGGTACCAGATATTCACAGAGTCTCGTTATCGAGGGATTCTACAACCACAAAGATCGCCGCAGGATACCCGCCAAGCGGCTTCACGATCTGTTCTCAACGTAGTGAAGATGTCGGTGCGAGGTCGGAGGTTGTGCCGGTGTCGGAAGTCGGCGGGGCCGGATTATTTATCAATGACGTCCTTCATCCGGAAGCTGCGCCCTTCGAGGGTGACGGCTTCGGCGTGGTGCGGGAGGCGGTCGAGGAGGGCGGCCTGGTTGAGCGAGGCGCCAGCAGCAGTTCTCATTTTTGCACCTGACTTCACCCTGAGCCGCAAGCTGTCTTCTCCTTGCGACTCGATCCGGGGCGGATCGACGGTCGTGCCGGTCCCGCTGCGGGACCCGACGGGCAAAATGAGAATTGCCGAGATGCCAGGCAGGGGATTGCCTGGTCGGGGTGAGTGCCGTAGGGTCCCGATCCCGCCCGGAGCGGATTTCTCATCGGGATTGCGCCATGAACCGCGACCGCCTCCTCGCTCTTGTCGATCGCCGGAAGTGCCTGGACTTCGTTGCCGGCATGGTCCGGCACCGGAGCTACAGCAACACGCCGGGCGAATCCGATCTCTCCCGGTTCATGGCGCGGTCCATGGAGGCGATGGGTCTCGATACCACCCTGCAGGAGATGGAACCGGGCCGCTACCAGGCGCTCGGGACCCTGAAAGGAACGGGCGGGGGAGCGAGCCTGCTCTTCAACGGGCACCTCGACACCAACCCGGTGACCGAAGGCTGGACAGTGGACCCCTGGGGCGGTGTCGTCGACGACGATTTCATCTACGGCATCGGCGTCTCCAACATGAAGGCGGGCGACGCGGCCGGCTATTGCGCCGTCAAGACCCTCGTCGATGCCGGGGTGAAGCTCAGGGGAGACGTCGTCCTCACCTACGTGGTGGGGGAGCTTCAGGGAGGGGTCGGTTCGGTCAAGGCCATCGAGTCCGGCGTCCGGGCGGACTGCTTCATCAATTCGGAGCCGACCGATCTGGCCGCGCTCACCATGCACGCCGGCGCGTTCGTGTTCGAGATCGAGCTGGTAGGCACGACGCGCCACCTCTCGAAGCGGGAGGAGGCGGTGGACGCCATCGCCGCCGCCTGCGACCTCGTGCCGCGGATCAACGCCATCACGTTCAGCGGGGCCGCGAATGCCGAGCACGAATCCGTCAACCGGGCCAACATCGGCGTGGTCCGGGGGGCGCTGTCGTCCGAGTTCCACGACTGGCGTCCTCCCCAGGTGGCCGACTTCGTGCGCCTCGCCGGCTCCGCGCGCTATGCGCCGAGCCAGTCGGAGGGGTCGGTCCTCGCCGATCTGCGGGCGCTGCTCGCCGATCTCGAGGAACGGTTTCCGGGCCTTGCGGCGCGTGTCGTCAGGCAGGCCGAGCGCGCGAAGTCGCCCATGCTCCCCTTTGAAGTGGCGCGGGATTCACGTATCGTCACCGCCGTCAACCAATCCTATGAGGCCGTGCGGGGCGTGCCCCAGCCCACCGGCCCTCTCCCGCCCGCATGCTTCTACGGCACCGACGCGGCCCACTTTCTCCACCGGGCCGGCATGGAGGGCGTCGTCTGCGGCCCCGGGGGGCGCTACAACACGATGCCGGACGAGCGGGTGGACGTTTCCGACTACCTCGACATGATCCGGATCTATCTGCTGACCATCCTCGACGTCTGCGAGCCGGCGTGAACGGGCGCCGTATCCTCTTCCTCCGGCACGCAGTGCTTCACCGATGTTCGTCGCGGGGGCGCCAGGATGCCCCGAGAGCCGACCGAAGTGGACCGCACGGGCGGAAAGAGCGCGTGCGCGCTGCAGAAGGGCGAGCCGGAGCCAGGACGAATTCGTTCCCGGCCTTCTCCGATGACCACAGGGATGACCAAAGGTGATCGTATCGTCTTGATTCGACGCCTGATTCTTCGGGCGCCGCCGATTTCGGGTCACCGGATCGTCACGGGACGCGACTCTTTGAATCCGTTGGTCGCCTTTGAACGAACGAATCAGCCCTGTCCCCGATAGCGAGCGAATCGGCGTCCGCAGCCGAACACCGGCGAAATGCCTGCGGCCAAGGTGCGCGTGGTGCCTGCGCCTCCGGCCCGGCATGGTCTTCCGCACGCATCTGCCGGTGGGCGGTTTCGGTGTCTCGGAGACCGTCGCCGTCACGAACCCCGGCTTCGAGCGGCTAACCGGAAACCCTCGGCATCTCGTCGTCGCTCGAGTCGCGCCTCGACGCCGCGCGGCGCCAGATGGGCTCGACGGCCGCGAGTTCCGAGAGCGGAAGGTGGCAGGCGAGACGGTGGCCGGCTCCGATCTCGACCAGGGACGGGCGCTCCCGGTCGCACTCCGGTCCAAGGCGGCGAGGGCAGCGCGTGGTGAAGCAGCATCCCGGCGGCGGGTCCTTCGGGCTCGGCAGCGGGCCCTCCGGACGCACCCGGCGGGCTTCGAGACCGGGTTCCGGGACCGGGACCGCGCTCAGCAGCGCCTCCGTATAGGGATGGAACGGAGGGACCAGGCGGTCGCCGGCGGTCGCCCGGAGCTCGACCACCCGGCCGAGGTACATGACCACGATGCGGTCCGCGAGGTGCTGGACCAGGTTCAGGTCGTGGGAGATGAAGAGATAGGCGGTCCCGAGCCGGTCCTGCAGGTCGGCGAGCAGGTTGAGGATGGATGCCTGGACGGAAACGTCGAGCCCCGAGGTGATCTCGTCGCAGATCACGAGCGCGGGCCTCGGGCCGAAAGCCCGGGCGATGGCCACGCGCTGCTTCTCGCCCCCCGACAGCTCGTGGGGTCGGCGGCGGGCGTAGCGGGGCGGCAGCCGCACCTCCTCGAGCAGGGCGCCTACGCGATTGTCCAGCTCCCTTCCGGAAAGCTTCTCGTGGAGCTGCATGGGACGGCCCACGATCCGGCCCACGGTCATCCTCGGATTGAGCGACAGGTCCGGGTGCTGGAAGACGATCTGCACCGCCCGCCGGTAGGCGGCGTGCATGTCCGCGGGGGTGCGGATTTCGGTTCCCCCCATCCGGATCGTTCCGCGGAAGGCCGCGAGTCCGACGAGGGCCCGGGCCAGGGTGGACTTGCCGCAGCCGCTCTCCCCGACGAGACCCACGGTCTCTCCGCGACCGACGGCGAGGTCGACGTCCGTCAAGGCATGGACGCGCTCGGCGGGGACCCGGAGGATCTGCTCGAGCAGGCTTCGCCTCCCGTATTCGACGCCCAGACCGCGCGCTTGCAAGAGCGGCTCACCGGCCGTGCGCTCGTCGCGGACCACGGCCCGGCTTCGTTGCGGAGAGAGCGGCCTGCCGGCGCTCTCCTCGACGCGGACGCACGCGGCCCGGTGTTCCCCGGCGGCGGGCAGGGGGACCGGATCGGTCCGGCAGCGGTCTTCCACGAAGGGACAGCGATCCTGGAAGATGCAGCCCGCCGGCGGGGACAGGAGGTCCGGGGGCAGGCCCGCGAATGACGGCAGCCGGCGCCGTTCCGCCCTGCGATAGGGATTCGGGACGCTCGCCATGAGGATGCGCGTGTAGGGATGGCGCGGTCGGCGCAGAACGTCCCCGACGCGGCCTTCCTCCACCACCCGGCCGGCGTAGATGACGTTCACCCGCTGGGCCACGCGGGCCACGTTGCCGAGATCGTGGGTGATGTAGAGGACGGCGGCGCCGGTCTCCTCCTGAAGGCCCCGGATGAGATCCAGGATGCCGGCCGCGGTGGTGGCGTCGAGCGCCGTCGTCGGTTCGTCGAAGATGAGGAGCCTCGGGCGCCCCGCGAAGGCCATGGCGATGAGTACCCGCTGCTTCTCGCCTCCCGAGCCTTCATGCGGGTAGCGCCGCATGATGAACTCCGGATCGGGGAGGCGGACCATGTCGAGCAGCCGGGCCCCCCGGACCGCGGCCTCCCTCCGGTCGAGACGCTCGTGGCGGCGGAGTCCTTCGGTCAACTGTTCGCCGAGGCGCAGGGTCGGGTTGAGGGCGGCGGCGGGGTCCTGATAGACCATCCCGAGCGCCGACCCGCGCAACTCCCGAAGGCGCCGGTCCGTAGCCCCGAGAAGATCTTCACCGTCCAGGATCACCGAGCCGCCGAGCATGCGGGCGTTGTGGCTCAGGTAACGGACGATGGCATAGGCGAGGGTGCTCTTGCCCGACCCCGATTCGCCAACGAGGCCGACCGCCATGCCGGGGGGAATGGTGAGGTCCACGCCGTCGAGGACGCGGAGCAGGCCGCGCGCGGTGCGATAGCCGACGGAGAGTCCCCGGACGGCGAGGACCGGACCGGGCGGGCCGCCGTTCACTGCCCCACCTTGGGGTTGAGGGCGTCGCGCAGGCCGTCCCCGAACAGGTTGAACCCGATGGCGACGGTGCCGATGGCGAGGCTCGGCCAGACCACCAGCCAGGGATTGCGGAACATGAAGCTGCGGGCCTCGGACACCATCAGCCCCCAGTCCGAGGCGGGGGGCTGTGCGCCGAGGCCGAGGAAGCTCAGGGTGGCCCCGATCATGATCGCGAAGGCGATGCGGATGGAGGACTCGATGACCACCGGGGCGACGACGTTGGGGAGGATCTCGCGGAACACCACGTAGGCGGCGCCCTCGCCCCGGGCCACCGCGGCGTGGACGAAATCCCGGCTGCGTACGGAAAGCGTCACGCTGCGCGCGATACGGGCCATGGACGGGGTGAACGACACCGCGACCGCGAGAATGGCGTTCGTGGTGCTCGGGCCGAGCACGGTGATGATCAGCATGGCGAGCAGCAGGTTCGGGATCGCCATGAGGGAGTCCATCACCCGCATGATCGCGTCGTCGAGCCGGCCTCCCACGTAGCCGGAGACGATGCCGACGAGGGAGCCTGCCGCGGTGCTGAGGAAGGTCGCGACGACTCCGAACAGAATGGTGGAGCGGGCTCCCACCATCACCCGGCTCAGGATGTCGCGGCCGAACTGGTCGGTGCCGAGCCAGAAGGTGAGGCCGGGCCCTTCGAGCCGGTTGCGGGGATGGAACTCCAGCGGGTCGTAAGGTGCGAGCGCGGGTCCCAGTACCACCTGGACCGCCGCTACCAGCAGCACCGCCGTGCCGGCCAGCCCGAGCGGGTTGGCGAGCAGCCGCCCGAGCCAGCTTTCCCGTAACCGCCCAACCCTGTCAGTCATTCCGGAGATCGGCCACCCTGGAGGTCAGTCGTACTGGATGCGCCGGTCGAGCACGGCGTAGAGTAGGTCGGCGGCGAGGTTGGCGGCGGCGTAGACCGCGGCCATCACCAGGGCGCCGGCCTGTATGAGGGGAAGGTCCCGGTTCTGCATGGCGAAGACCAGCAGGCGCCCCAGCCCCGGGTAGGCGAATACCTCCTCCACCACGATGATGCCTCCGATGAGGTAGCCCACGTCGAGGGCGATCACGGTGATGGTGGGCAGCAGGGCGTTGCGCAGCGCGTGCTTGACGAGCACCGTGCGCCGGGGCAGACCCTTCAGGGTGGCGGTGCGGATGTAGTCGTGCTGCAGCGCGTCCACCATCTCCGAGCGCGTCTGCCGGGAGATGTGGGCCATCAGGATGATGATGAGGGTGAGCACCGGCAGCACGAGATGGCTGAGAAACCGGCCGAAGTCCTCCCCCGGGGGGGTGTAGCCGCCGGCGGGGAACAGGCCCAGCTCGGGCCGGGTGAGGAACACGAGCAACAGGGTGGCGGTGACGAACTCCGGGAGCGATACGCCGACGTAGGAGACGACGCTGATCCCGGTATCCGTCGCCTTGCCGCGCCGGGCGGCGGCGAGCACCCCCATCGGGATGGCGATGAAGGTGACGGCGAGGAGCGACAGTCCGGCAAGGATCAGCGAGCGGCCGAGCGCATCGGAGACGAGCGGCAGCACCGGCTGGCGCATGACCATGGAGGTGCCCCAGTCTCCGGTCAGGAGACCGGCGAGCCACCGCCCGTACTGGACGAACCACGGGTCGTCGAGACCGAACTGACGCTCGAGGGCCTCGATCTGCTCCGGGAGGGCGAACTCGCCCAGGATCATCTGCGCGGCGTTGCCGGGCAGGATCTGGGTGACCGCGAAGACGACGAAGGAGACGACCAGCAGGATGACGGCGATGAAGCCGACCCGCTTCAGCAGGTAGGCGAGCCGCATCGCCGTATCCCGCCCGCCGACGCGTCAGCGGTGGTTCACCCTCGCTGGGGCGCTCCCTCGGCGAGCCACGTCCGATCCATGTAGTAGGACACCTGCAACGGGTGCATCGTGTAGTCCATCACGTAGTCGCGGTGGGCGGTCAGCACGTCCTGATAGAACGGAACGATGTACGGCTTCTCGTTGATGCACATCCGTTGCGCCTCGGCGTAGAGCTCCCGGCGCTCGTCATCGTCGGTGGTGCGCCGCGCCCGATACACGACCTCGTCGAAGGTCGCGTTGTTCCACGCGGTGTCCGCCCAGGGGGCGTCGGAGGTCAGCAGCAGGGTGAACATCTGGTCCTCCATGGGCCGCATGTTCCAGCTCCCCACGTAGAACCCGCCTTTCTTCCAGACGTTGGCGATGTAGTAGTCGTGGGGAACCGTCCTCACGTCGATGTCGAAGCCGGCGGCGCGCGCCATCTCCTTGAGCGCCACCCCGAGCTGGGTCCGTAACGGCGGCCGGGTGGAGCAAGTGAGCTCCACCTTCACGCCGTCGGGATAGCCGGCCTCGGCGAGGAGCCGCCGGGCCGCGGCCACGTCGTACGACGGCCGGTTGTAGTCGATGTAGTAGCGGTACTCGGGTGAAATCGGATTGTCGTAGGCCGGGCGGCCGAAGCCCTCGAGCACGAGGTCCACGAGTGCCTGCCGGTCGAGACACATCGCCATCGCCCGGCGCACCCGGACGTCGTCGAAGGGCTTGGTGTCCATCCGCAGCACGAGGTTGAGGAACCGCCCCGTGCGCTGGCGGCGCCCGACCACTCCACCGGTGTTGGAGAGACGCTCGAAGTCGGCGTTGTTGACGGCGAGCATCACGTCGGTTTCCCGGTTGAGGAGCGCCGCCGATTCGGCCGCGAGGTCGGGGAACAGGATCTGCTCGACCCCGTCCAGATAGGGCTGCCCTTCCACGTGGTAGCCGTCGTAGCGGCCGACCTTGAGGATGCGGGCCGGGTCATAGTCGATCAGCTTGAACGGGCCGCACCCGTAGTCGCCCTGGGCGAGCGTGTCGATGCCCCTTTCGAGGACGTCGGCGGGCACGATCTTCGCGCTGGGATGGCCCATGGTCACGGGCAGGTCCGCGAACGAGCCGTCGAGGATGATCCGGACCGTGTAGTCGTCGTCCGCGGTCACGTCCTTGATGGGGCCGACGTTCTTGCGGCCGGGAGACGCGGTCTCCGGATCGAGCACCGCCTTGAGGGAGGCGACCGCGTCCTTCGCCGTGACCTCGGGCCCGTGGTGGTACCGGACGCCCTTGCGCAGCTTGAACACGAACTCGCTCGCGTCGTCGTTGGCCGACCAGCTCTCCGCGACGTCCGGCCGGGGCACCATGTCCGGGCCGACCCGTACCAGCCCGGAGTACATCATTTCGCCGGTCATGTACTCCGGGTTGTTGCCCTGCTTGAAGGGGACGAGGGTCGTCATCTGCTGGGTAACGCTGATGCGCGCAACGCCGCCCGGTCTCGGCATGGCGGCGAATGCCGGGCGCGGCCGCCAGAGCCGTGCGGTCGCGGCCGCGCCGATGAGGGCGCTGCCTCCGTAGAGCACCTCCCGGCGCGTCAGTCGGTCTTTCAATCCTTTATCGGACATTTGAGAAGCTCCTCTGCAATTCCGGCCCGTCCGGTGAGGACCGTCGCCGGTGCGTGGTGGCGGGGCGAGGGACCCCCTCCGGGCGGGATGAAGGGACGGCCCCGATCGTCGCCTCACGGAGCCGGCATGTTAGCCGGGCCCGGAAAGGAGGAACAAGTGCGAGCCTCGTCCAATGACCCATGAGCGAAGAAGGGGGGCGCCTGATCCGACGTGAGGTGAGCGAAGACGGGGTGTGAAGCGGGGCATCATCGGGAGAGGATCGTGATGCTCGGACCCACCGAGGGCGGACTCTCGACCGGGTCCGCTCGTTCCTTGCAGCTCCCGCAACGGCAGGGCTCGTTGCTTGTCCGGCGACGGGTGAACCGGGCCGGTTCGGCAGGCCGTCGGGGAGCGCATTTTCGTCGTCCGCGGGTCGATTCGCGCCTCATGAAGCGGCCCTCGCTCGCACGACGGGCCGGCCGGAAGGCGGCACGCCGCCGTCCGGTGCCCGCTCCCTCGACCGGCGTCCGGCTCTCACCCGCCTCCGGCCGCCCGGTGGCGGCGGAGCGCCGGAGGGACGGTACGCCCGCGCTCTGCGGATCAGTTCTTCACCGTCAGCGCGTCGGGCAGGGGATTCAGGACCTCCGGCGCGCCTTCGGTCACCCGGAGGGTGTGGCCGACACCCATGGCGAGCCCCGTGTCGGCGTCGGCGATCATCACGTGGTAGAAGAGGATCATGCCGGGTTCGCAAGGGAGCGCGGCGCCCGGGTAGATCATGGGCGGGACGTCCATCGAGGTCGGGGAAAAGCTGATCCCGACCGAGTACCCGCAGGCCCCGAAGCGATGACGGGCGTATCCGCCCTCGTCCAGGATCCGCGCGTGCGCGTCAAAGATGTCACCGAGCCTCCCGCCCGGCCTGGCCGCGGCGGTCATCTCGGCCAGCGCCCGGCGTGCGACCTCGTACATCCGGGCCTGCCGCGGGTCGAGGGGGCCGAGGATGATCGTCCACTCGGTCTTCACGTTGTAGCGCCGGTAGGAGACCGGATACTCGACGATGATCTGATCGCGCTCCTCCAGCACCCGGCCCCCGGAAATTCCGCGGCCGTACAGTGCCCGCCGGCCCGAGTTGAACAGGGGCGGATTGGGTGGCATGTCCGCCCCGCCGGCGAGTGTCCGCGCGAGGAAGGCGGACTTCAGAACCGTATCCATGACCCCGGGGCGGGCGGATGCGATCACGTCGTCGAGCGAAGCGCGGCAGAGTTCGGCCGCCTTGCGAACGTAGTTCATCTCCTCCGTCGACTTGGAGAGACGCAGGCGCCGCAGGGTCCACGACACGTCGACCAGGGTGCAGAAGCCGTCCAGCGCGTCGCGCACTCGCTGGTGGTTGAGCCCGGTCAGCCCGTGGGTGCCGAGCTCGATGCCGACCGCGCGGCCGCCGAGTCCCTTCTCGGCGAGGATGCTCCGCAGGGTGAGGGCCGGGTTGGCGCCGTCCGCGTCCCACCAGATCCGGATGTCGTCGATGATCGAGGTGTCCCGGGCCTGGACCTGGTCGGGCCGCCGGGTAAGCAGGGTGATGGGCCCCGTCATGGTCAGCACCAGGCATTGAAAGAAGACGAAGCCGCCGGTGTCGTAGCCGGTCAGCCAGTAGTCCGTCTCCTGGGCGAACACGAGCGCGGCGTCGACGCCGCGCTCGGCGAGGGCCCGGCGTGCCGCGGCGACGCGCCGGTCGAGCTCTTCGCGTGGGAAGGGCAAGGTCCTGAATTCGGTCTCGGCGTTCATGGGGATGCTCCTCGGGCCGTTCGTGCGGTACCGCCGGCGTCCGCGACGGGAGCGGACCCGCAGTGTGCGCCACCCCGGATTTTCAGCTCTGACCCGCCAGGAAAGCTACCGATTCCCGGCAGATCGCCGGGACTGATTCATTCATTCGAAGGTGGCCAACGAATTCCCGGATTCGCGAAGCGCCATCCGACCCCTTCGGGTCGTTCCGATGGCCGGCAAGCGATCGACATCACGGGCCTCATCGACAGCCGTGCCGCGAACGGGCGGCGCCCCGGGGCGAGGAGCCGGCGCGCTCCCCGCCCGGGGCGCCCCCGACGGCTCAGAGGATGTAGCCCCGCTCGTCGTGGAGGGCGAGGTCGAGCCCTTCCTCCTCGTCCTCCTCGTTCACCCGGAGCCCCATTACGGCGTCCAGGACCTTGAGCAGCACGAAGCTCACCACGAAGGTGTAGACCAAGGTGGCGACGACGCCGAGGAACTGGGCGGCGAGCTGGTCTCCCATGCCGGCGTTCCCGTCCCCGTAGCCCGCGCCGCCGAGCGCCTCGGCACAGAACACCCCGGTGAGAATGGCCCCGACGATGCCGCCGATGCAGTGGATGCCGAATACGTCGAGGGAATCGTCGTATCCGAGGGCCCGCTTGATCCGGGTCGAGGCGATGAAGCACACGATCCCGGACGCGATGCCGATGACGATCGAGCCCATCGGTCCGACGGAGCCGCTCGCCGGGGTGATCGCGACGAGCCCGGCGATCGCGCCCGACGCGATTCCGAGCACGCTCGGCTTGCCGTGCGAGACCCACTCGCTGAACATCCACGCGAGCGCGGCGGCGGCCGTCGCGAGCTGGGTCACCGTCATGGCCATCCCGGCCACGCCGTCGGCCGCGAGTTGGCTGCCGGCGTTGAATCCGAACCAGCCCACCCACAGCATGGCCGCCCCGACGATGGTGTAGCCGACGTTGTTCGGCGGCATCGGGGTGGTCGGATATCCTTTGCGCTTCCCGAGCGCGAGGCACGCGGCCAAGCCGGCGATGCCGGCGTTGATGTGCACGACGGTACCGCCCGCGAAGTCGAGGATCCCGTGGTCCGCGAGCCAGCCGCCGCCCCATACCCAGTGGGTAACGGGGGCGTACACGATCGTGACCCAGATCCCCATGAACCAGAGCATGGCCGAGAACTTCATGCGCTCCGCGAACGCGCCGACGATGAGGGCCGGGGTAATCACCGCGAACGTCATCTGGAAGGTCAGGAAGACCGTCTCGGGAATGGTGCCGCTCATCGCATCCACCGTCACCCCGGCGAGGAAGAGCTTGCCGAACCCGCCCATGAAGGCGTTGCCGTCGTCGAACGCGATGCTGTAGCCCCAGAAGGCCCAGAGAATGCTCATGAGCCCGGTGATCGCGAAGCACTGCATCAGCACCGAGAGCACGTTCTTGCTTCGCACCATGCCGGCGTAGAAGAGCGACAGCCCGGGAATGGTCATGAAGAGCACGAGCGCGGTCGCGGTGAGCATCCACGCGGTATCGCCCGCGCTGAGATCGTCGGCCATCGCCGCCGCCGGGGCGAGCCCGGCCGCGAGCCCGGCCGCGAGTCCTGCGAGCATGGACACCCGGCTGCGCATTGCGGCTTTTCCGGTCATCGGTGTTTCTCCTTCCATCTTGAACGTTGTCCGCCTTGCCTGCCCCGACGTCACAGCGCGGCTGCCTGGGTCTCGCCGGTGCGGATCCGCACCACCTGCTCGAGGTCGAAGACGAAGATCTTCCCGTCCCCGATCTTTCCGGTCTTCGCCGCACCGACAATGCACTCGACGACCTCGTCCAGACGGTCGGCCGCAACCGCCACCTCGAGCTTGATCTTGGGCATGAACTCGACGACGTACTCGGCGCCCCGGTAGAGCTCGGTATGGCCCTTCTGTCGGCCGAACCCCTTGACCTCGGAAACGGTCATGCCCTGGATGCCAAGCTCCGAGAGAGCGGCTCGTACCTCGTCCAGCTTGAACGGCTTGATGATTGTGGTGATGAATTTCAATTTCATTCGGGTTCTCCTGGCCTTGAGTCGACGGGCCGGTTTCGCCACGGCCCAGGTGCGCCCCGACGCCGAAGCAGTTGCACGGCATCGAGTTCGCGACGCTTCCGGACAGAAGCAAGCGGCGTGCCAATTCATTCGAGTGCTCTGTTCGGGGACGAGACGCGGGGGGCGGAGGGCCGGCTGCGGCCGGGACCGTCTCCCTTGCACCATGGCAAGGCGTCGGCGGGCGGGGTGCGCACCGAAACGGTGCAGGCCGAATGACCGTCCGTCCCGATCTCCGAGCGCGCCCGGCTCTGTCCGGTCGGGATTGCACCGAAGCCGCCCGCGTCGGCGTCCCCGCGGGTTCTCGGGGACCGGGAGCGCACCGGACTCGAGGCGGGGCTGAATCTGTTCTCTCGACCGGTGTCCAATCCGTTCAGGGAGTTATGTCAATCTCCGGCAATTCTCATTTGCTGTGAAAATGGAGCCGGGAGGGCCGTCTTCGCGACGCCGGACCTTTTCATGCGACGGGGTGGCCGGCCCGTCCATGCGTGTTTTGCCCGGCGACGGGTGAACCGGGCCGGTTCGGCAGGCCATCGGGGAGGGCATCTCGTCGTCCGCGGGTCGGTTCGGGCTCGTGAAGTCGCCCTCGGCCGCACGGCAGGCCGACCCGCACCCGCGGCCAGCACTCGGTCGCGACAAAGAGATGGGCCTGCGGTCATTCGTTTCCGATTGCGGTCCGGCCGGGATGTCTGGTATCAAGCGGCCTTCATTCGCGGTCTCGGGGAGCGGAGCAGGGCAGTGCACGACTTCGTCATCGTTGGCGGCGGGTCCGCCGGTTGTACCTTGGCGGCACGGCTGAGCGAGCTCGAGGACGCGCGGGTGCTGTTGCTCGAATCGGGCCCCCGCGACCACGCGCGCAACATTCACCTGCCCGCGGCCTTCTACAAGGTGGTGGGGGGGCCGCTTACCTGGGGCTATCACACCGCGCCGCTCCGCCAGGCCGATCGCCGGAGCATGGTCTATCCGCAGGCCCGCGTTCTCGGCGGCGGCAGTTCCATCAACGCGATGGTCTATACGCGCGGCAATGCCGCCGACTACGACGCGTGGGAGCGGGAAGAAGGCTGCGCGGGGTGGTCCCATGCCGGCGTGCTGCCCTACTTCCGCCGCGCGGAGGACAACGAGCGCTACACGAACGAATATCACGGCACGGGCGGACCGCTCGGGGTGTCGGACCAGATCAGTTCCAGCTACCTGACCAAGACGTTCGTGCGCGCGGCCCAGGAGGCCGGGATCCCGTACAACCCCGACTTCAACGGCGCCCGCCAGGAGGGCTGCGGCCTCTATCAGGTGACGCAGCGAGAGGCCCGGCGGTGCAGCGCCGCGGTCGGCTATCTCCGGCCGGCCCTCGCCCGCGCCAACCTCACCCTTCGGACGGACTGCCGGGTGACCCGCATCGTCGTCGAGGCCGGGCGCGCGGTCGGTGTGGAGTACCAGCCGGGCAGTGGAGAGGGTCCGATGGTGGCGCGCGCGGCGCAGGAGGTCATCGTCGCGGCCGGGGCGATCGGCTCCCCGCGGCTTCTGCTTCTGTCAGGCATCGGGCCGGCGGACGAGCTCCGTGAGGCGGGGGTCGACGTGGTCCACGATCTCCCCGGGGTGGGAAGGAACCTTCAGGACCACATCGACGTCTACACCATCAACGAGCTCACCGGCCGCTACGGATACGACCAGTACAAGCGTCTCGGTCGGCAGCTCTGGGCGGGGGCGCAGTGGAAGCTCTTCGGTTCGGGTCCCGCCACTTCGAACCTCGCCGAAGGCGGCGCGTTCTGGTGGGTGGACCACGAGCAGGGGACGCCCGACATCCAGCTCCATTTCCTCCCGGGGGCGGGGCTCGAGCCGGGGGTTCCGCCCCTCGCCGGCCACGGGTGCACCCTGAACTCCTGCCACCTTCGCCCGCGCAGCCGGGGCAGCGTCACCCTGCGCGACGCCGATCCGGCGACGCCGCCCCACATCGACCCGAACTTCTGGGCCGAGCCCTACGACTTCGAAATGTCGCTGCGCGGTTTCGAGCTCGCCCGCGAGATCATGTCGCAGCCGGCGTTTCGGCAGTACGTGCGGCGCGAACACCTCCCCGGGCCGCAGGCGAAGACCCGCGACGACATTGCGGCCCACGCACGCCGCTTCGGCAAGACGGACTACCATCCCGTCGGCACCTGCAAGATGGGAGTGGACGAGCTGGCGGTCGTCGACCCGTCGCTTCGCGTGCGCGGTCTCGCGGGTCTTCGGGTCGCCGATTCCTCGGTCATGCCCCGCCTCGTCAGCTCCAACACCAACGCGGCGTCCATCATGATCGGCGAGAAGGCGAGCGACCTCGTCAAGGGCAATCGCGCCCTCGCGCCGGAGCCGGCCGAACGGAGCGGAGCGGAACGCGGCCGGCGGCTCAGGCGCCGGCCCAGACCTCGCGGAAGAGGCGAAGCCAGTTCTCGCCCATGACCTTCTCGACCCGCCGCGGACTCCAGCCGCGGCGGAACATCGCATCCGTCAAGTTGGGGTAGTCGGCGAGGGTCTCGAGGCCCTTCGGCCCCGGCGGCACCCGTGTTTCGCCCGCCATCAGGTTTCGCCCGATGCCCTTGTCCCGCCGCAGCCACTCGAAGAACGCGACATCCTGGCCCTCGGTGAAGTCGGTACCGAGCCCGACGTGGTCCTCGCCCGCCACGTCGATGACGTGCTCGAACACCTCGACGCACTGATCGACGGTGGTGTCGTCCTGCCACGGCAGGAACGGGGTGTAGGTGGCGACCCCGACGAAGCCGCCCCGCTCCGCGATGAGGCGCATCTCGGCGTCGGTCTTGTTGCGGGGATGGTCGAGGAAGGCGATCGGGCAGCAGTGGGTGAAGGCGACCGGCTTCGCGGAGTGGCGGATCGCGTCTTCCGTCGTCTTCGCGCCGACGTGGGAGAGGTCCACCAGCACCCCGACCCGGTTCATCTCGTCGACGACGTCGCGCCCGAAGTCCGACAGCCCGCCGTCGCGCGACTCCCAGCAACCGCTCCCGACGAGGTTCTGGGTGTTGTAGGTGAGTTGCATGACCCGGACGCCGAAAGCCGCGAAGAGCTCCACGAAGTCGACCCGGTCCTCGAGCGCGGAGGTGTTCTGCCACCCGAGGACGATCCCCACCCGCCCTTCGCGCTTGGCGCGTTCAACGTCGTCCGCCGAGTGCACCTGGGTGATGAGATCGCCGTGCTCCCGGAACCACCCCCGCCACTCGGCGAGGTTCTCCATCGTCCCCCGGAAGCCTTCCCACACCGAGCAGGTGCAGTTCGCGGCGGTGAGGCCGCCCCGGTGCATCGCTTCGAAAACGGGGCGGCTCCACCGGCTGATGACGAGGCCGTCGATGACGATCGCGTTGTCGTGCAGTTCTTTCGATTCGTTCATGTTCTCCGCTATCCGATGGATCCGTTCGTCTTCAGGCGGTTCTTTCGGCCCGGCTCGCCTTGCGCCGGAGACCGGCCGGGGCGCTCGATCGGCCCTTGATCGGCCCTTGGGCCGGCGCCTCGGGCCTCCGGCGCGCTTCGTCCGAAGCCGTGCGAACGCCGCCGGACGGCCGCAACCGCCTCTCCGCCCCCCAGTATCCGCCAGTATCCGCCGCTCAGTAGGTCTCGAACATCCGGCGGATCTCGCCGCGGTCTCCGGTCTCGCGCAGGGCGAGGGTGAGCAGGATGCGCGCCTTCCAGGGAGTGAGGTTGTCCGCGACGATGGGGTCGGGGAGCTGCTGGTCTCCGGCGAGCGGGGGCACGCGCCCGCTCCCCACCCGGCTCGACTGGACGAGCACCACCCCCCGTTCGTGGGCGCGCTCGAGGGCCCTCGCCTGACCCTTCGTGTTGAGGCCGGGAGCGAACCCCGCGACGATGATGCCCCGCGCCCCCGCCGCGACGAAGGCCGCGATGTCCGCGCCGTCCGCCCCCGCGTACGCGAGGCTCACGTCCACCCTCGGCAGGTCGCCGGCGGACGCGCCCCGCACGTCGAACTCGGTGTCGGGAGCGTGGCGGCGGGCCGGCCGGCGATAGATCGCGACCCGGTCCGCGTCGGCGTGCCCGAGCGCCCCGAAGTCGGGGGTGCGGAACGTCTGGAGGCGCTGGGTCGAGGTCTTCGCGACCTCGCGCGCGGCGTGGATCTCGTCGTTCAGCATGACGAGGACCCCGAGGCCGCGCGCCGCCTCGCTTCCCGCCACCCGGAGCGCGTTGACGATGTTGAGAAAGGCGTCCGTGCCGAGACCGGACGCGGGCCGCTGCGCCCCGGTCACCACCACCGGGCGGTCGACCTTCAGGGTGAGGGCGAGGAAGTACGCGGTCTCCTCGAGGGTCGCGGTGCCGTGGGTGAGCACGATGCCGTCGAGGGCCGGGTCCTCCTCGACGAGCGAGTGGATGCGTTCGTCGAGCTCGAGCCAGTGGGCGGGCTCGATCGAGGTGCTCGGGAGAGCCGCGTAGGGAACGGGGACGACGTCCGCCACCCGGTCCGCCTCCGGGACCCGCGCGAGCAACTCGTGCACGTCGTACATGGTCTTGTTGGTGATGTACTCGACGAGCTCCAGACTGTGCCGGCCGACCGACGCGATGGTGCCGCCGGTCCCGATGACGGCGACCCGGGGGAGGGGGGTGGATGAGGTCATGCGCACGGTTTTCCAGTCTCGAGGCAAATTCGTTCCCGGCCTTCCTTGATGATCATGGGTGGATGACCACGGGTGAGCGTATCATCTTGATTCGAGGCATTGGTTCGCATTGGTTCTCCGGTTGCCGCCGACTTCGGGCCACCAGTTCGCCAGTGAACGCAACTCTTTTGATTCGTTGTCCGCCGTTGACCGCCTTTGAATGAACGAATCGGTCCTGTTTCCAGTCTGCCGCCCTGTCTCCGGTCTGCCACGGACTTGCAGACATGGCCTGGCCGCCGTCGCATCGACTCCTCGGGGTCGGATTGCGCCGTCGGCCGAGCCGGCCGGCCCGGAATGGCGCGGGACCGGTTTCGACCGACGCGGCCCGGCCGCTCTCCGCACGATACCGGCTGCTCCCTGCGGAGCGGACTGGTCGAAGGCACGGTCCGACGGCGCGCGGGCGCGGAACGGTCCGGACACCGGGGCCGCGCGCCTTCGCGCTCAGTCCGCCGCCTGCGCCGCGGCGGCTCCCGCCGGCTGCGCGCCCGCGATCGCCCCCTCGGCACGGAGGGCGGCGATCTCGCCCGGGGCGAACCCCCAGTCGGCGAGGGCCTCGTCGGTGTGCTCGCCGCGACGGGCGGGGGGGCGCCGGATGCCTGGCACGGTGCGGCTGAAACGGGGAGCGGGGGCGGGCTGGACCACGCCGTCCACCTCCACGAAGGTCTCCCGCGCGCGGTTGTGGGGGTGGGCCGGGGCCTCCGCGAGCGAGAGCACGGGCGCGAAGCAGACGTCGCTTCCCTCCATGAGCTCGCACCATTCGTCGCGGGTCTTCGTGCGGAAGATCGCCGCGAACCGCTCGGTCGCGCTCGCCCACTCCCCGCGGTCGAACTGCGCGGGAAGGGAGTCGGGGTCCACGCCGGTGCGTTCGAGGAGCTCGGCGTAGAACTTGTCCTCGATGGAGCCGACCGACACGTACTTGCCGTCCCGGGTCTCGTATACCGTATAGAAGTGGCTGCCGCCGTCGACCGCGTTCCGACCGCGCTCGTCCTCCCACGCGCCGGCCGCGAACATGCCGTACACCATGGTCATGAGGGAGGCGGAGCCGTCGGTCATCGCCGCGTCGACCACCTGGCCCTTCCCGGAGCGCCGGGCTTCGAGCAGGCCGCACACCATGCCGAACGCGAGATAGAGCCCGCCGCCGCCGAAGTCCCCGATGAGGTTGAGGGCGGGGACGGGCGGGCCGCCCCGCGCGCCGACCGCGTGCAGCGCGCCGGTGAGGGCGATGTAGTTGATGTCGTGTCCGGCTGCGTGGGCGATGGGCCCTTCCTGGCCCCAGCCCGTCATCCGGCCGTAGACGAGGCGGGGGTTGCGGGCGAGGCATTCGTCGGGGCCGATGCCGAGGCGTTCGGTCACCCCCGGCC
Source organism: Gammaproteobacteria bacterium (assembly GCA_965214795.1). Classification (GTDB taxonomy): domain Bacteria; phylum Pseudomonadota; class Gammaproteobacteria; order HK1; family HK1; genus JAJDXW01. The sequence continues at coordinate 2,630,544 of OZ243976.1, forward strand.
GGAACCCTTCGATGAGTCCGTCCGCCTCGCCCACGAGGCGAAGCACCGCCTCGCGGCCGGCCCCGGTCTTCATGTCGATGGCGGCGGAGCGCCGCCCGCGGTTGAGGAGGTCGTAGCGCGGGTCGCGCTTCATCCCGAGGCCGGAGTCCGCCACCCGGTCCACCCGGATGACGTCCGCGCCCATGTCCGAGAGCATCATCGCGCACATCGGTCCGGGGCCGATCCCCGCGAGCTCGACGATCCGGAAGCCTGCGAGCGGTCCCATCCTCGCGATCTCCTGCTGCATCCTGGGGAGCCGCGATGGTACCTCAGGCTTCCGGAGCCGGTTCGGACCACCTGCGCTCCCGAATGACCTGCTGAACAGGTCCGGTTCACCCGTCGCCGGACAAAAAACGAGCTCTGTCCGTCCCGATACCCTGGCGTGCAACGGCCCTGGGGCGGGGTGGAGAACGATCAGTGCGAATCGCGCTGGCAGTCGGTGCACACCCCGTAGATGATGAGGCTGTGATCGGTCATCGTGAAGCCGTTTTCGACCGCGATCCTCCGCTGGCGGCGCTCGATGGTCTCGTCGACGAACTCGGTCACCCGGTTGCAGCGGACGCAGACCAGGTGGTCGTGGTGCTCCCCTGCGGCGAGCTCGAAGACGGCCGACCCGGCGTCGAAGTTGTGTCGAATGACGAGCCCGGCCTGCTCGAACTGGGTGAGCACCCGGTACACGGTGGCGAGCCCGACCGATTCTCCGGCGGCGAGGAGGGCGCGGTAGACGTCCTCCGCGCTCACGTGGCGTTCGGAGCCGGCTTCGAGAATCTCGAGGATCCGGAGGCGGGGCAGCGTCGCCTTGAGCCCGGCGCGCTTGAGGTCGGTCTGCACGGCCGCCCTCCACGGGACGCGGTTCGCAACAAAACAGGGTGACACCGGTGCGGGTAGAGCGCAAGTCGGTAATCAGGTTGCGAATGTGAATTCTTCTCGTTTACACTCGGGCGCCCGTGCCATCCTCCCGTCCCCCATCCTCCCCTCCCATTGTCCAGGAAACAATCGTTCCCATGCGGTGCCCGCCCGTTCTCCCGGCCCGGGCAGCGGTTGAGGTGACCGCCCTCGCGGCCGCCATCCGCCGCGCCGCGCGGCCATCCCTCGACGGATGGACGGTCGCCGCCATCGCCGTCGCGGCGCTCGTCGCGGTACCCCTCGCCGCCATCGCCTACCGGGCGCTCGATCCGGCGGACGACACCTGGCGCCACCTGGCCGCGACCGTCCTTCCGACCTACGTCTCGAACACCCTGTGGCTCATGCTCGGGGTGGGGGTCGGCACCATCGTCATCGGGGCCAGCACCGCCTGGCTCGTCACCATGTACCGCTTCCCGGGGCGCCGGGTCCTGTCCTTCGCGCTCCTCCTCCCGCTCGCGGTGCCGAGCTACGTCCTCGCCTTCGTCATCACCGACCAGCTCGAGTACGCGGGTCCGGTCCAGGCCGCCCTTCGCGAAGCCTTCGGCTGGACCTCCGCCCGCGACTACTGGTTCCCGGAGATCCGCTCCCTGGGCGGGGCGGCGATCGTGCTGTCGTTCGTGCTCTATCCCTACGTCTACCTGCTCGCCCGGGCCGCGTTCACCGAGCAATGCTTCTGCCTGTTCGAGGCGAGCCGCACCCTCGGCCGCGGGCCGGGTCGGAGCTTCTTGCGCGTAGCCCTGCCCCTGGCCCGGCCGGGCATCGCGGTCGGGGTCGCGCTCGCGCTCATGGAGACCCTCAACGAGTTCGGCACCGTCGATTTCTTTGCGGTTCCGACGTTTACCGCCGGGATTTTCGACGTGTGGCTCAACATGAACAGCCCCGCCGGTGCGTCGCAGCTCGCCCTTGCGCTCGTTGCCTTCACCTTGGCCCTGCTCGCACTCGAACGCCGGGCCCGGCATCGGGGCCGCGTCCACGCCACGACCACCCGGGTCCGCAAGCTGCCGGAGTATCCGCTCTCGCGCGGAGCGGGTGCGGCCGCCCTGGTGTGGTGCGCGTTCCCGGTCCTGCTCGGGTTCGGCCTCCCGGCCGGCGTGCTCGCCGGCTACGCGATCGAGTTCCACGAGGCGGCGCTTGCCCGCGAGTACCTCGCCTTCGCCGGCAACAGCCTCCGGCTCGCGGTGGCCGCGGCGGCGGTCACGACCGCCCTCGGCCTCGTCCTCGCCTACGGCGTCCGGCTCTCGCGGCGGCCCGGCATGCGGGCGATGGCGGAGGCCGCGACCGTCGGCTACGCGGTGCCGGGAGCGGTCCTTGCGGTCGGCCTTCTCTATCCGCTCGGCGCGTTCGACAACGCGGTGGACGCGCTCTGCCGGGAGCTCTTCGGGCTCTCCACCGGCCTGCTCCTCAGCGGGACCGTCGCGGGCCTCGTGCTCGGCTGCTCGGCCCGGTTCCTGTCGCTGTCCTACCGGACCCTCGACGCGGGCCTCGAGCGCGTCACCCCGAGCATGGACGGGGCGTCCCGCACGCTCGGCTCCGGCCCCGGCGCCACCCTGCGGCGCGTGCACTTCCCTCTCGTGCGGCCGAGCCTCCTCGTCGCGGCCCTGCTCGTTTTCGTCGACACCATGAAGGAGCTGCCGCTCACCCTGCTCATGCGCCCCTTCGATTACGAGACCCTCGCGACCTTCGTGTACCAGCTCGCCTCCGACGAGCTCCTCGAGGAGTGCGCGCTCGGGGCGCTCACCATCGTGGCCGCGGGCATCCTTCCCGTGGCGGTCATCAGCCGCACCGTCACCCGCGCCCGGCCCGGCCATCGGCGCGGCTGAGGCCGGCCGACCGGCGGCGGATCGGTCCATGCCGGGCCTGACGTTCGAGGGCGTGTCGCATCGCTACGGCGCGGTCCTCGCCGTCGATTCGGTGGACCTCGAGCTCCGCCCCGCGGAGACCATCTGCCTGCTCGGCCCCTCCGGCTGCGGCAAGAGCACCCTGCTCCGGCTCGCCGCGGGTCTCGAAGGGCTCCAGGCCGGAAGGATCGCGATCGGGGGGCGGACCGTCGCGGCGGCGGAGGCGAATCTCGAGGCCCCCCCCGAGGCGCGCGGCGTCGGGCTCATGTTTCAGGACTACGCCCTGTTCCCCCATCTCACGGTGATGGAGAACGTTCGCTACGGTCTCTCCGGCGGTCGGGCGAAAGGGGAGGCGCGGGCGCGGCGCATCCTTGCCGACCTCGGCATGTCGGACCTCGCCGGCCGCTATCCGCACGCCCTGTCCGGCGGCCAGCAGCAGCGGGTCGCGCTGCTGCGGGCGCTCGCGCCGAACCCCCGCGTGATGCTCCTCGACGAGCCGTTCTCGACCCTCGACGAACACCTGCGGCACGAGGTCCGGATGGAGACCATGAGCCTTCTCGCCGGAAGCGAGGCGACGACCGTTCTCGTCACCCACGACGCCGAGGAGGCGATGCTCCTCGCGGACCGGATCGTGGTGATGCGAGAGGGCCGGATCGTGCAGGACGCATCGCCGGACGAGGTCTACGCCCACCCGTCGGACCTCTTCACCGCGCGGCTCTTCGGCCCCGTCAACCGGTACGAGGGGACGGTCCGCGGGGGATGCGTGTCGACCCCCCTCGGGACGGTCGCGGCTCCCGGCCTTGCGGAGTCGTGCCCGGTGGATGTCGCCATCCGGGCGGACGGGATCGAGCTTGCGGACGGGTCCTTGGCCGAGGAAGGGGCCGAGGAAGGGGCTGGGCAAGGGGCCGGGCAAGGCGGGGTCCGGGTCCGGGTGCGTTCGGTTCGGCGGCTCGGGGCGTGGACCCTGGTGGTCATGACTCCCGGTGGCCGGAGCCGGGAGGCGCGCGGGACAGGGGAAGTCACCCGGTCGGGGTCCATCGAGGCCCGGCTGCCGGGCACGGTCCCGGTCGCACCCGGGGACCTTCTCGCCCTCCGGCCGAGCCCCGAGCACACCTTCGTGTTTCCGGCGGAGCCCGCATCCGTGGCGTGACGAACGGGCGAACCGCACGGAGCCGGCCTCACCCGTCGGGATGTCGGCTTGGCGCCGGCGGCCGGCTCGGCCGGCGGAGGGGCGGCCGGCTCCTGGTTGCCTCCCGAGCCGCTTCTCGGGCTGCTTCCCGGGCTGACTCCCGGGCCGCTTTTCGGCCGTCTACTGCCGCGGCCCCGAGCCGGCGTACACGTCCGCGTCGGGGTGGAATGCGAGCCAGGCGAACGCGAAGTGGTCTCCGCGCGAGCGCGGCGCGAGGCGGCTGCCCGCCAGGGGGCCTTCCACCGCCTCGCCGAAAAGGTTCCAGATCGAGCCGGTGGCGGAGTCCGCGATGCGCTCCTCGCGGACCTCGAACTCGAGGACCCGGCCGTCGATCCGGCGCGAGTAGGCGGCGGCGGAGGGGATCCGGCGCGAATCGGCGATCCGGCTCTTGTCGAGCACGGAGAGGGTGCCGCGCCGGCTCAGGACCACCACCGGCTCGCCCCCCACCTCGTCGTTGATGACCGGTTCGTCGGTGAACGCCCCGAAGGGATAGATCCGCTCCGCGCCCCCGGCGGTCACGTGCAGGACGCGCTCCATTGCGGGGAGGCGCGGGTCGGGGGTGCGGAGGAACAGGAACGGCCGGGTGGCGGAGTCGTAGCCCGAGTATGGATTCGAGCCGTAGGGGCGGGTGTGTCCGGTCTCGCGCGAGAGCACCGACCCGCTCGGAAAGGCGGTCCGGAAGTCGTCCCACGCGACGATGGCGGCGGGCAGGCGGACGAGCTCCCGCCCCGCGTGCTCCCCGATGATGCCCTCGCCGGTGAGCTGCTGCCACCAGGTCTCGGTCTGCCGGTCGTACATGACGAGATCGCTGAGACGAAGCCGTCCCGTCGTGCCGAAGTCGAGCACCGCCTCGTCGAAGCGGCGGTCGAAGACGATCGCGGAGTTGCAGAGGGGGCAGAACGTCACCGCGATCGGGGTGCCGCCCAGCTCGTCGTTCGCGATCTCGTGCCAGATGAGGACCTGCAGCGGGTACGCACGGGCCTCGCCGCCCAGCTCGACCGCGATGACCGGCTCGTCCGGATCGAGCCACTCTCCGGCCTCCTCCGTCGAGGTGTGGCGGGGGTGGTCGACGGCCGGGATCCCGTCCCGCGGGGGGCCGCCGGACATGATCTCCGAGAGGTCCACGGTCCGCTTCCCGAAATCGGTCTTCGGGAACTCCCCGGTCGGCAGGTGCTGGCCGCGAGCCGGTGTGGCGAGGGCGGCGAGCAGGACGGCGGCGGCGAGGACGATCGCGGCCGGCCGGCCGGACGGACGGGCGGTCGGCCGTCGGTATTGCCGACGTTCGGCGGGGGCTTCGGGCGTCTGGCTTCGGAGGTTCATTCTCGTTCTCCCGATGTCCGGTGAAGTGGTGCGGTCGGGTGTGGCCGGGTGTTCGGGGGACGTGGCGGGTGGGCGGTTCCTCCTCGCTCCGCGGGTGACCGGCGATGCGTGGGCGAGACGGTGGCGGTTGCGCCGTCCGAGCCGCGCCGGGGGCCTCGACCGGCGGCCCCGCCCGCCCCGGCGCGAGGGCGCGCGCCCCGCCGCGCGGCTCAGGCGGCGGGCCGAACGGGAGCCCCCGCGAGTCCCGGCACCCGGCCGGCCGGGACGTAGACGAACCCGTCGAACAGCCGGCGTTGAGTGCGGCGTACCGAGGCGTGGTCGGCATGCCAGCCGTCGCCGCGGGGTCCGGTGCGCCGCACGGCGGCGGCGGCCGGGATCACCCCGGAAGGGCTGATGAGCCGCACCCGCCCGCCGCGGTCCGTGCTCCCCGTCGCGGTTCCGGCCGCCGCCCGGGCCACCACCCGGGCCACCACCGTGCCCTCGATCGCGGCGGCGACCGCAAGGCCGAGCACCCCGGTGAGGGGAAGGGCGCGGTGCACGTTGCCCATCGAGACCATGCGCGCGGTGAGGTCGCCCTCGGCGGCGTCGATCCGCTCCCCGCTCAGTGTCTCCGCCGGACGAGGAGGGGCCGCGATGCCGATCTTGGGCGCGCTCGGGAACCGGGACGACGCCTCGGCGGGGCTCGCGGCGATCCCCATCGCGACGGCGGCCGCGGCGCGGATGCGTTCGAGCCGCTCCATTGCGTCGGAACGGGCGTCGAGCGCGGCCGGCATCTCCGTTCCCGTGATCCCCGCGTCTTCCGCGGCCACGAACACGAACGCGTTGCCCGCGTCCAGCAGGGAGGCGGGAACGCTGCCCGTGCCTTCGACCTCCAGGGTGTCGAGCACGTTGCCGGTGGGAAGGAGCGCGCCCGTGCCGGCGCCGCCCGGGTCGAGGAACTCGAGGTCCACCGGCGCGCCGGTGCCCGACACGCCGGGTATCGCGGTGTGCCCCTCGACCGCCGCGCGGCCGTCCTCCACCGGGAAGCGGGCCCGGACGAGCTTGCCGGTGTTGGTGTTGTGGATGAGCACGACGCCTTCCGGTCCGGTCGCTTCGACCAGCCCTTCATCCACCGCGAAGGGTCCGATGGCCGACGACATGTTCCCGCAGTTGCTGCTCCAGTCGACCTGAGGGCGGTCCACCGCGACCTGGCCGAACGTGTAGTCCACGTCCGCGTCGGGGTGCGACGGCGGGCCGACGATGCACACCTTGGAGAGCGACGAGATCCCGCCCCCCATGCCGTCGAGCTGCCGTCCGTAGGGGTCCGGGCTCCCCAGGGCGGCGATGAAGAGATTCTCCCACGCTGCCTCGTCGGCGGGCAGATGGCGGCGGTCGAACACCACCGCGTTGCTCGTCCCGCCGCGCATGAACGCGGCGGGGACTCTCGACTGGCGCACGGAAGCTCCTCCCCGGTCACCTCGGGAACCCAGTGTGCCACGCCGGTACGGAACCGGAACCGCTCCGCCCGGGATTCATCCCGCTCCGCGAGCCGATTGCATGCCAAGGTCGACGCGGAAGAAAGCTCGGGTCTCCGTTTCGTCGCCCCCTGCGATGACGAAGTGCTCGCACTCCGCTGCCCCCAGGGCCGATCCGTGTCCCGGATCGCTATGATCGGCGGGTGGAGCATTCGCGCGGGGCACAAGACCGGTGGAGAAAGGGCTCGAGGGCTTGGCCGTCATCGAGATCGGGGGCGGCTTCGCGGCCTCGAGCACCGGGAAGGCGCTCGCGGATCTCGGTGCCGACGTGGTCAAGGTCGAGCCGCCGGAGGGAGACCCGATCCGGCGGCGAGGGATCGTGCCGGACAGCGGAGCGGAGGCCGGGGGGCCGTTTCTTCATCTCAACGCCAACAAGCGGAGCATGGTGCTCGACCGGACGTCGAGTGCCGGTCGGGCGAAGTTCGAGCGGCTGCTCGCACGGGCGGATCTCGCGCTCCGGGAGGGGCCCGCCCCGGAGCTCGAGGACACGGACGCCTGGCGCGAACGCCACCCCCGGCTCGTGGTGGTCTCCATCACGCCCTTCGGCCTCACCGGGCCGCGCCGGGGCTGGCGAGGGGACGAGCTCACCCTCGTGCACGCCGGTGGCTGGGGCTACATCGTTCCCGGCCGCGGCGCACCGCGAGAGTGGCCGCCGATCCGCCCGTTCGGGCACCACGCGCTCGTCCAGGCCGGGCTCCACGCGGCCGTTGCGGCGCTCGCCGCCTGCCGGGCCGCCCGAGCGACCGGGCTCGGCGACCACCTCGACGTATCCGTGCAGGAGACCGTCGCCTTCCTCCTCGGCCGCCACTTCACCTCCTTCGAGTACGCGGGCCGGGTCGACCACCGGAGCGATCGCTCCATCTACGAGCCGATGGGCTTCTACCCGTGCCGCGACGGCGAGGTGTTCATCATCTGCCCCGAGCAGCCGCAGTGGGAGCGGATGCTCTCGCTGATGGGAGAGACGGAGTGGGGTTCCGGCGTGTCGTTCGGGTCCCGCGACGCGCGAGGAGAGCATTCGGCCGAGATCCGGCAACGGGTATCGGCGTGGACGCGCCGGCGCGGCGCGGAGGAGGTGTTCCACGCGCTGCAGCGGGTCCGGGTCGGCGCGGCGCCGGTGTTCGATCACGCGCGTCTCCCGGATCAGGAACACCTCCGGGCGCGGGACTTCTTCGTGCCGGTGGACCATTCCGGGGCGGGGCGGATCGAGCTGCTCGGACCTCCGTACCGCCTCCGGCTCCCCTGGTGGCGGCTCGCCCACCCCGCCCCCGCGCTCGGCGAAGCGGGCGCCGCCGAAGACCTGCCCGGCAGGCCGAGGGCGAGGGCGCCGGGGGTCCCGGATCGTACGGTGCGCGGTTCCGGCGATGGGACAACCGCGGCGGCCGAAGAGCTCGACGCGGCTGCCGGTGGCAGGGAGGGGAGGTCCCCGTCGGGCGGCGGTCCCCTGCGCGGGGTCCGGGTGCTCGACCTCTCCTGGGTCTGGGCCGGGCCGCACTGCACCCTGCTCCTGGGCGCGCTCGGAGCGGAGGTGCTCAAGGTCGAGTCGTCCCGGCGGCTCGACCTCACCCGCCGTGCGTCGGTTCACGCGCGGGAGCTTCCTCCCGGACCGAACCGCAACGGCTACTTCAACCACCTCGGGCAGCACAAGAAGAGCGTCGGGATCGATCTCTCGAAGCCCGAGGGGCGCGGCCTCGTCCGCCGCCTCGCGGGCGAGTGCGACGTATTCGTCGCCAACTTCGGCACCGGGGTCCTCGAGCGCATGGGGCTCGGCCCCGGTGACCTGCTCGCCGTCAACCCCGACCTCACCGTGGCCCTCGTCTCCGCCTTCGGGCAGGACGGCCCCTGGCGCCTCTACACCGGCTACGGTCCGCTCATCTCGCCCCTCGCGGGCCTCTCCGCGGTGACCGGCTACGCCGAGGACGGGCGCCCCCGCGACGTCAACATGGCGTACGGGGATCCGAACGGAGGGGTCCACGCCGCCATCGCGGTCGCCGCGTCGCTCCTCGCCCGCGACCTTCATGGCGAAGCCGGGCAGGTCATCGACGTCGCGATGTGGGAAGCGATGATGTGCACCGCCTTCGAGGGGTGGATGAACCACGCGCTCGGCGGCGAGCCGCACCCTCCGATGGGGAACCGCGATCCGGAGGTGGCGCCTTGCAACGTCTACCCCTGCCGCGGAGCGGACGAATGGATCGCGGTCTCGGCCGGCTCGGCGGAGGAGTGGGAGAGCCTTTGCGGCGCGATCGGCCGCCCGGGCCTCGCAGCCGATCCCCGGTTCGCGAGCGCGGCGGTGCGCAAGGCGCACGAGGACGAGCTGGACCGCATCATCGCCGACTGGTGCCGGAGCCGGGATCGATGGGCGGTGGCGGAGGCGTTGCAGGAGGCCGGGGTACCCGCGTTTCCGAGCGTTTCGAGCGCGGACCTCAGAGCCGACCCCCACCTCGCGGCGCGGGAGGCGTTCCACGACTTCGACCACCCGGAGGTCGGGAGGAGGGCGCATTTTCGGGTCCCTTGGCGATGGTCCCGGCGGGCCAACGGAACGGGGCGCCGCGCCCCGTGCCTCGGCGAGCATACCGGCGAGGTGCTGCGGGAGGTTCTCGGGCTCACGACGAACGAGATCGCGGACCTGCACGAACGCGGCGTGGTCGAGTCGGCCGAACCGGTCGAGCCCGCCGCGCACGTCGGGCTGGCCGGATCGGGTGCGCATGGGAACGGTTAGCCCGAAAAAATCACCGACTTCCCGCTGCGGCCGCCCATCCGCTCGCGGCCGCGGGCCGTACTCCCGCAAGCCGCTTCGACCGCGCGCACGCGCTAGTGTCGACTCATCTGCAGGTACTTGAGAGGGGTGAGTGGTTTTCGATCGGTGTTCATTCGCACGTCGGGGTCCAGCTTCGTCTCGAGCTCGTCCCGGCCGGGCCACGCCGGGTACGCATGCGCGAGCCGTCGACGATGTGAAGCTCGCCGACGCACCACCGGTTGAAGCGTTCCTCCCGAAAAAGGGGCTCGAGAGCTTTCGAACGCGGCGGTCCGGACCCATCGTTCGGGCAGTAGCTGGCGCGCCGCCTCGGGCATGGAGGCGGCCCGGAGATCGGTCACCGGGCTCGCCGCGACCGTGCTACGGTTACCGTCATGGATGGCGATACCCTCACCATCATCGGCACCGTGGTCGCGGTCGGCCTCACGCTCGCCGGGCTCATCATGCGCTCGACCGCGCGGGTAGACGCGGACATGCGCGAGAGCCGGCGCGCGATGGCGGACTTCCGGATCGAGATGCAGCGCCTCGCCGAGCGGCAGTCGCACGTCGAAGGGCGCCTTGACGAACGAGGCTCCGCCGCGCACGACTGATTCGAGCTGGCGGGCGTAGATCCCGCGGACGATGACAAGTCCGGGTGACGGTCCGTCGAACAAGCATCGCCGCCGGGCTTGGCGCGGGTCCGCGCCAGCGATTTCGATGCGGTCCGCCAGATTCCCGGGGTCCCGGGGCCGCCAGCCAGGCCGGACCACCTCACTCCTTCTTCCCCGCGCGTGCGCGGGCAGCTTGCCGCGTTTCCCGGAGGCTCCCAACCTTGAGAGACTGGAGCCATGAAACATTCAAACAGATACTCCCCGGAGCTTCGGGAACGGGCCGTGCGTCGGCCCTCAGCAATTCTCATTTTGGCGCCTGACTTCACCCTGAGCCGCAGGCCGTCTTCTCCTTGCGACTCGATCCGGGGCGGATCGACGGCCGTGCCGGTCCTGCGGCGGGACCCGACGAGCAAAATGAGAATTGCTGGTCGGCCCTTCGTGCGCTTGTGTGCCGGGGCGTCTTTCCGGTATCGTCGCGGGAAGATCCTTCGCTGCGAGGGGAGCGTTGCAATGTTGCCGGACCGGTATCGCTTCTTTGTTGTTCGTGTGGCGCGTGCACTCACGGTACCACACGCGGGTTCGCGTTGCGCGCGGTGGGTGACGATCGCCGTGCGGGCGGCGCGCCCGTGAGGCTTCTCGGCTTCGGCCGGCGCGACCGGGCACCTGATCCGGTGCCCGCGTCGGCGCGCAGCGCCTCGGGCCCGGGCGCGCAATGCACGACGCCTGGGTGCACCAATCCGGTTTCGCGTGCCGGGCATCGACTCTGCTATTCGTGCTGGAAGAACGGCCGGTCGGCATCGCGTGCCGGGTCTTCACCGCGCGGTCAGGCCGGTTCGGCCTCACGGCTCACGGCTTCCGAGCTCGGGAAGCACTTCGGCCTCTCGCCTCGGCGCATGAACCTGACGCTTGTAGAGCTCGGCTGGATCGAGAGGTTGGGCAAGGGATACGTTCCGACTCCGCAGGGTCTTGGTCTAAGCGCCGATCGCGCCGACTTCCAGGGCATTCCCTACGTCGTGTGGCCTGTGGCCATCCGTGATAGCGAAATCCTCGCAGATGCCCTTCGGGACAGCACTGCGGGGGTCGCTGAAAAGCCCGCTCGTGCTCCTGATGAGACGGTACGCGCCGATGATCCGCGCCAGGCGTTTCCGGCGCAGTACCGAGCTGCTGACGGCCATTACGTGCGTTCGCGGGCGGAGCTCGCGATCGACAACTGGCTTTACATGCAGGGGCTCGTGCATGCGTATGAGCGGCGTGTTCCCATCGCCGAGACGGTGATCAGTGATTTCTACCTCCCGGTGCAGCGGATCTACATCGAGTACTGGGGTCGGGATGATCCCGAGTACCTTGATCGCAAGCGCGCGAAGCAAGCTCTGTATGACAAGCATGGGTTGCGCTTGGTGAACGTGGAAGACGTTCATCTGGATAATCTTGATGATGCGCTTCCCAGGTTGCTCATTCCGCATGGTGTGGAGTGCAGTTGATCCGCGTCTGCGACTTTCGCTTGAAATTCGCCCCTGCCGCGGCCGAGACGCAAAGCCGGCTTCGACTGCGAAATCGTCTTCCTGCCGTGATCCCGGCCTCGTCCTGCGTTCGGGGCGCGTACTCAGTCGGCGAGGTCGCGGGCCGCGTCCGCCGACGGGGCGGCGCCGCTCCGGCGCTCCGACCACAGCCAGCCGAATACCGCCGTCGCGGCGAGGGCTCCCACGATCTGCGCCGCGATGAACCCCGGGGCGTCGCCGGGGGCGATGCCGGCGAAGGTATCGGTGAACGAGCGGGCGATCGTCACCGCGGGGTTCGCGAACGAGGTTGACGAGGTGAACCAGTAGCCGGCGGTGATGAAGAGACCCACCGCATAGGGGACCGCCTCCGGCCGGGTCCGGAGACACCCGAGGATGCTCGCGAGCAGCCCGAACGTCGCCACGAACTCGCCGAGCCACTGCCCGCTTCCGGTGCGGGCCTTCACCCCTTCTACGAGAAGGGGCTCCCCGAACATGAGATGCGCGGCCATGACGCCCACGAGCCCGCCCGCGATCTGCACGACCACGTAGAGCACGGCGTCCCGCGCGCCGATCGCCCGCCGGACGGAGAAGGCGAGGGTCACCGCCGGGTTGAAGTGGGCGCCGGAGACCGCTCCGAAGACGAGGATGAGCACCACCAGGGCGGCTCCCGTGGCGATGGTGTTGCCGAGGAGCGCGATGGCCTCGTTTCCGCCCGCGAGGCGCTCTCCCATGATGCCGCTCCCGACCACCACCGCGAGGAGAAACGCGGTGCCGAGCGCCTCGGCGGCGAGCCGGCGCGGGAGGTCGTGCCCGTTCATGCCGGCTCGTCCGGCTTGCGCTCCCCGATCTCTTCGAGCCGCTTCCGGAGGGTCGGCTTGTCGAGGGAGGCGAACGGAAGGTTGATGAAGATGCCGATGTGGTTGTTCAGCATCCGGTACGCGTCCGCGAACGCGGCCGCGACCTCGGCGTCGCTGCCGGTCGCGGCGGTCGGATCGGGTACTCCCCAGTGTGCGGTCATCGGCTGCCCCGGCCAGGCCGGGCATACCTCGTTCGCGGCGTCGTCGCAGACGGTGAAGACGAAGTCGAGGTCCGGCGCCCCGGCGGTCGCGAACTCGTCCCGGCTCTTGGAACGCACGTCGGCCACCGGGTAGTCGAGGCGCTCGAGAAGCTCGACGGTCCGCGGGTCGACCTCGCCGGCCGGAAGGCTCCCCGCGCTCCAGGCGCGAAAGCGGCCGATGCCGGCCCGGTTGAGGATCGCTTCCGCCATGATGCTCCGTGCCGAGTTGCCGGTGCAAAGGAAGAGCACGTCGAGAAGCCTCTCGGCCATTTCGGATCCCCGTGTTGCGAGCCCGCGCCGGAACGGGCCCCGTCCCGGTCGCGGTGCGAGCGCCGCGACCGGATCGGGGTGCGAGCCGGCGGCCGCATCCGGCCGGTCACGATAGGTCCGGAATGTGTCATGCGTGTGAAACGGGGTTGCCGTGAATCCGGCCTGCCCGGGTCCGGCAGGGCTCGTTTTTGCTGTGAAAACAGACTCGGGAGGGCCGTCTTCGCGACGCCGGACCTTTTCATGCGACGGGGTGGCCGGCCCGTTCATGCGTGCTTTGTCCGGCGACGGGTGAACCGGACCTGTTCGGCAGGCCATCGGGGAGCGCATTCGGTCGTCCGCGGGTCGGTTCGAGCCTCATGAAGCGGCCCTCGATCGCGCGGTCGGCCGATCCGCACCCGCGGCCGGCACTCGGTCACGACAAGAAATGGCCCTGCCGGGTCCGGCACGTTCCCGGCATTGTCGGGTTGGCCGAAGGCGCAGCCCGGCAATGCCCCGACCTCCCGGTTGTCGCGCTGCGCCGGGCGAATCGGACCTGCCTTGCATGCGGCCTCCTCGAGGCCGGCAGGCCGTTGGCGGCGGTCCGGGGGTCTCGGGTTCGCTTCGGCGAGAAGGTGCGGGGCCTCCCGCCTCGCGGCGGAGACGGGATGCCGGGGACGGGTGCGAACGCGCCTACGCCCGCGCTTCGAGGGCGACTCGATTGCAGCGGCAGGTGCCGATCTGGTGGAGCTCGATGATGTTGTTGAACGGATCGGGGACGAAGACCTGGTCCGAGTCCTCGCCGACGAGGCCCTTGATCGTCCAGTGTCGGATCCCGCGAGACTCCAGTTCGCGCCGCGCCTCCTGGATGTCCTCGACCGCGAGCGCCACGTGGGGCCGGGTGGGGTCCTCCTCCGCGCTGCGCGCGACCGGAGACTCGCCGGTCGCGCCCATGAGGTGGATCTGGGTGCGCTGCTGTTCTCCGTCGCCCACGTACATCCAGAAGCCGGGAACGCCGGGAATGTTCGGGCGTCCCGAGTCCGCCTCGAGTCCGAGCACTCCGGAATAGAACTCGCGTGCGCTCTCCTGCGCGTCGTCGGAGGGCTCGATCCGGATCCCGTGGTGGTGCAGCTCGAGTACCTTGATGGGCATGTCGCGTCCTCCGCCTGGGCCGCCTCTCCGGGCGGCCTCGCATGGGTTCGCCCGCAACGCTAGCCGAAGCCGCGTCTTCCGGCAAGCATCCGCCCGCGCCGTCGGCAACTCTCGCTTTGCTCGTCGGGTCCCGCGGCAGGACCGGCACGACCGTCGATCCGCCCCGGATCGAGTCGCAAGGATAAGACGGCTTGCGGCTCAGGGTGAAGTCAGGCGCCAAAATGAGAACTGCCGCCGCGCCGGGCAGGACTCGTTTCTTGTCCGGCGACGGGTGAACCGGGCCGGTTCGGCAGGCCATGCGGGAGCGCATTTCGTCGTGTGCGCGTCGGTCCGGTCCTCATGAAGCGGCCCTCGAGCGCACGGCAGGCCGATCCGCGCCCGTGGCCGGCACTCGGTCACGACAGGAAATGGTCCGGCCGCACCGGGCCCGGGCGCGGCCGGCGCGGGGCGCGCGGGGGGCGTTATCATGCGGTCGGGGCAGGCGGGGTTCACTACGTCCACTAAGGAGACAAGCAGCATGGCCGAGGGATTCACGATCGCGACCTTCAAGCACGTGGCCGACGGGCTCCAGGAGGGGCAGTTCTCCGTCGGCGAGCGGCGTCGGGCCACCAGCCTCGACGACCTGGACCCGATCTACCGGGACCTGCTCGATCGTCCCGTCACCGTCACCCTGGCGGTCGTCGGTCCGGACGGGCGTCCCGGCCTCACCCCGATGTGGTTCGACCACGACGGGGAGAAGATCCTCGTCAATACCGCCGCTCATCGGCCGAAGTGCGGCTGGATCCGGAAGAATCCGCAGCTCACGATCCTCGTCGTCAACCCCGACAACCCATACCACTGGGTGAGCATCAAGTGCACGGTGGTCAACGAGGTGCCGGAGGACGGACCGGACGGAGCGAGAGTCACCGCCCAGCTCGACCGGATCTGGACGAAGTACACCGGCGCCGAACCCCCCTACGGGCTTCGGGACCCGGCCATCGAGGAGAAGCGGGTGCTGTTCGAGTGCCGGGTCGATCGCATCGCGACCTTCGGCAAGCCCTGAGCGCGGCTCGGGCCGGCCGCCCTCCCGGGCAGCCGGCACCGGCGAAGGCCGGGTGCTGGCGCCGCGCACCTCCGGCCCCCCTGACCTTCGACCCTCCCCGTGAGCACCCGGCGGGTCGCCGGCCCGCAGATCCGCGCCGCGTGCCCGGCCCGCCGGATCTCCTTCCGTTCTTCAGAATCTCTCCACAATCAAGGAAATAGACGGTGAAGTTTGGACTCTTGTTCGTCAATACCGGCGCGTTCGTGCAATCGGAGGGGATCCGCGGCCTCGCGAGCGCGGCGGAAGCGGCGGGGATCGAGTCGCTGTGGACGGTGGAGCACGTGGTCGTGCCGGTCGGCTACCGCTCGCGCTACCCCTATTCGAAGACGGGACGGATGCCGGGGAGCGAGGACATGTCGATCCCCGATCCGCTCGTCTGGCTCGGCTACGCCGCCGCGGTCACCACCACCCTCAAGCTCGCCACCGGGGTCCTCATCCTGCCGCAGCGCCAGCCGGCCTACGTGGCGAAGCAGTTTGCGACCCTCGACGTGCTCTCGGGCGGCCGGGCGATCGCCGGGGTCGGCGTCGGTTGGCTCGCCGAGGAGTTCGCTTCCGTCGGCGTGCCGTTCGAGGAACGCGGCCCCCGGACCGACGAGAGCATCCAGGCTCTCCGCAGCCTGTGGTCGCCGCGGGCGGAGCCGTTCCGGGGCCGCTTCTACCGGTGGGAAGCGGTCGAGTCGAATCCGCGTCCCGTCCAGCCCGGCGGAGTACCCATCGTGGTCGGCGGGCACAGCGCGCCCGCGGCGCGACGGGCGGCCCGGCTCGGGGACGGTTTCTTCCCCGCCCGCGGCACGCCCGACGAGCTCGCCCGTCTCTTCGGCATCGTCCGCGAGGAATGCGAACGCATCGGGCGCGACCCGGCGGAGGTGGAGCTCATCTGCGGCGGCCGGGTGCGGGCGCCGGAGGACCTCGAGCCCTACACCGCCCTCGGCGTCTCGCGCTTCGTCGTGAGCCCGCCGGCCCAGGACGTCGACGGCCTGCGGCGGGGGCTCGAGCAGTTTGCCCGCGAGGTGATCGAGCACGTATAGCCCGAAAAATCACCGACTTCCCGCTGCGGGCGCCCATCCGCTCGCGGTCGCGGGCCGTACTCCCTCCAGCCGCTTCGACCGCGCGCACGCGCCAGTGGCGACTACGTCTCGGCAGCGCGCCCGCGCGCTCTCGGTCCGGGCGGCCCGTTCCTCCATGAGATCGTGGGTCATCTTGGCCCCCTCGCGACGAAAGCCGGTGACTTTTTCGGGCCGGATGGCCACCGGACAGGGTAGCTCCTTGATGCAGAATCTCTTTCTTCGGTTGACGATTGACGACGCCTTCGGGCGAAGAGATTCGCGATCGACATGATTCCTTGAATTCATTGGATACGATCGAGAGAGTGGATCAGCCTTGACCAGGGGGGAGAGAAGGCGGAATGAAGATCGATACCCAGATGCGGGACGTTCCCTTCGAGCGGATGGGGGAGGAGGGGCTGCGGTTCGAGCGCATGGGCTTCGACTGCGCATGGACGTTCGAGGCGAGCCACAACCCCTTCCTGCCCCTGGCCCTCGCGGCGAGCGCCACCCGCCGGCTGCACGTCGGCACCAACATCGCGGTCGCGTTCGCACGCAGCCCGTTCTCGATGGCGCAGGTGGCGTGGGATCTCCAGCGCGGGAGCCGGGGCCGCTTCCACCTCGGGCTCGGCACCCAGGTGCGGGCCCACGTCGAGCGCCGGTTCTCGATGCCCTTCGACCGGCCGGCCGCCCGGGTGACCGACTACATCCGGTGCGTGCGCGCCATCTGGGACTCGTTCCAGAACGGTACCCGCCCCGCCTACGACGGGGAGTTCTACCGGTTCCGGCTGATGAACCCCTTCTTCGATCCGGGGCCCATCGACGATCCGGACATCCCCATCTACCTCGCCGGGGTGAACGAGCGGATGTGCCGGGCGGCCGGCGAGGTCGCGGACGGTTTCCACGTGCATCCCATGCACTCGGTCGGCTACCTCCGGGACGTGGTGCGGTCCGCGATCGACGCGGGGGCGCGGGCGAGCGGCCGGGACGGGGCGAAGCTCGAGCTCTACGCCCCGGTCTTCACCGTGACCGGCGAGACGGAGGCGGAGCGCTCCGCGTCCGAGCGGGAGGTCCGGCGGCAGATCGCCTTCTACGCCTCGACCCCGAACTACCGCGCGCTCCTCGAGTACCACGACCTCGGCGGCATCGGGAAGGAGTTGAGCGCGCTCATGCGCCACGGCGAGTTCGACGCGATGCCGCGCCTCGTCCCCGACTCCCTGGTCGAGGAGGTGGCGGTCGTCGCCCCGCCCGCCGAGGTTCCGGTCGCCCTTCGCCGGCGCTGCGAGGGGCTCCTCGACCGGGTGTCGCTCTACTTCCCCTTCCCGGAGGGCGCGCCGGAGTCCGACGGGAAGCGCTTCGTCGACTCGTTCCGCGCCGCCGCCTGAGCGTACGCCGCGATGATCACGATGCGGGCGCTCATCGAACGGGCGGAGCGGACACCTGTGGATCGGTCTGCGCCGGGTGATGAGCTCGTGGAACGAGAACGCGGCCGGATCGACCTTCGGACACGCGCATGAAGCGCGAGCCGGTTCCCCCGCCCGCGCGGGGATAGACCGCGCCTCAAGGTCCCCGCCGGCTCCCCGCGCGACGGTTCCCCCGCCCGCGCGGGGATAGACCCTTCGCGGCGCGACACGGAGGACGCGCATGCTGGATGCACCGTCGGCCAGGACCTCCATGGATCAGGTGCATAGCGCGGACAGGACACGGCCCAACCTCAGCCGAAGCTGCCGGTAGCGACGCATCATGGGGGCAGTCCAGCGGTCTCGCGGCTGTTCGGCGAAGGGGTATTTCGGCCGGCCGGCGGCACCGAGGCCGAGCCGTACGTGCGAGAACTCGCAGCTGGCCACGCAGCGGCCCGGGTGCTCGAACGGCTCCGTCTCGGCCTCGACGAAGCGGTGTTCGAACGACCACCGGCCGGCGGTGGAGCTTCCGTCGTGCCACCAGTCCTCGCCGATCGCGTAGCGCACGAGCATGCGCATCTGCTCGGCCGCCACGAGGTTGCAGAAGACGATCGTGTTCTGGCCCGGTTCGGGGCCATTGGGGACGTCGTCGTTGATGTAGCGCCCGCGACGCCGGATCCCCATCCGTTCGTCTCGGGCATCACCGCTGGTGTACTGACCGCGGCAACGGAGGCATTGCATGTCGGGGCCGACCAGGTGGGCGCGCCATTTCGCGGAGAGCAGACGGTTTCGCGATTCCACGAGAACCCCGCCGTCGATCAAGGGAAGGCAGTTTGCGTAGGCGAGGTGATTCAGAACCTCGCACGTCTCGGCATTGTCGACGCAGCACACGATGAGGTCCGCGTCGGCTGCGAGCCGGTAGGCGTGCTCCGTACGGATCGACAAGGGGACCGGGCGAACGACCGGGCGGCGCGCGGTGGCAATTCTGCGAAGGTGAGCGGCCGCCAGGTCCGCCTTGGGCAGTCCGAGGCAGTGCCGGTCAGCGTAGATCAGGCGATCCAGGTTCCTCTCCTCGACGAGGTCGGGGTCGATCACGGTGATCTGCTCCATCTCGGTGTCCTCTGAGCCGTGCGTTGTGCGGCACCATTGCGCGGTCCACGCTCAGGGCGATAGAGTCCGGCAGTAGGCGTCAACTTGGAGTTTACAATACAACGAATAAGGTATATATTTTCAACCTTCGGTCAACGAGAGAAGATGAGCCTATGTTTGGACAACGACTACGGCTCGCCCGGAAGCGGGCAGGTCTATCAATGCGGGCGCTCGCGGACGCGATGAGCCCGAAGGTGACCGCTCAGGCGATCAGCAAGTACGAGGCGGGCAAGATGCTGCCCTCCTCGGCCGTACTGGTCGGCCTCGGGAAGGCTCTTGACATCTCGCTGGATTTCCTGATGAGCGCGCAGATCGAGGCGCTCGACGCGGTTGAGTTCCGCAAGCATTCCGGCGCTTCGGCCCGTGATCGCGCAAGGGCCGAAGCGGTCGTGATGGACAGCCTGGAGCGCTATCTGGCGATCGAGCACATCCTCGACATCGAGACCAGCGTCGACTGGGTGGAGGGGCGGCGCTACGACAGCGTCGCGAGCGAATCCCAGATCGACGAGCGGGCCGATGAGCTCCGCGGTGTTTGGGATCTCGGCCGCGACCCGATCCCCAGCCTGTGCGAGCTGCTCGAAGACAAGGGCATCAAGGTGGTGGAAGCCGATCTCCCGGAGAGCACCAACGGGCTCTCGTGCCACGTTCTGCGCGGCGGTGAGATCGTCGCCGAGGCCGTCGTGGTGTCCAGCCGGATCAATGTCGAGCGCAAGCGCTTCACGCTGGCCCACGAGCTCGCGCACAGGATCATCCGCTCCACCGGCAACCCGGCGATCGACCTCGAGGGGGCCATGAACCGCTTCGCCGGCGCGTTCCTGGTTCCCGGTCAGTTGCTTCGGGAGGAAGTCGGCGCCGATCGGCACAGGATCACCTACTACGAGATCGTCCGCCTGAAACATATGTACGGCGTGTCGGCCGCAGCCCTGCTGATGCGTCTCGGGCAGGTGGGCGTACTGCCTCAAGCCTCCGTGCGGCACGCCTTCGCGACCTTCGCCCGGTTCTGGCGCAGGTCGGAGCCGGATCCGATTCGTCCCGACCACGGGTTCGCGGCCTTTGAGAAGCCTCGTCGCTTCAAGCGGCTCGTCTTGCGTGCGGTGGGCGAGGAGCTGATCTCGCCCGTGCGTGCGGCCGTGCTTCTCAACCAGTCGCTCGAATCCGTCGAGCGGCAGATCAGCGGCCCTGCCATCCGGTGACCTGCGTCATCGTCAACGACGCCTCGTGCCTGATCGACCTCCGCAAGGGGGGGCTGCTGGGCGTCGTTTGCGATTTGCCCTATCGATTCGTGATCCCATTGCCCGTGCGGGCCACCGAAGTGCTCGACTTTTCGGCGGCCGAATGGCAGGCGCTCGACGAGGCCGGCATGATCACGCACGACCTGACGCCGGAAGAGGTCGGTCAGGTGCTCGCGGTGAAGGGCCTTCATCCGGGACTCTCTGCCAACGACTGCTTCTGTCTGGTCACCGCAGGGGTTTATCCTGGCATCCTGCTCACGGGCGACGCATTGCTGCGCAGGGTTGCCACGGAAAATGGATTGCGGGTACACGGCGTGCTCTGGGTGGTCGACGAGCTTGGAGAGCGAGGCGAAAGCCGCCGTCGGGAATCCGCTCCGACGCGAGAACATGGAGATTGACCAGACGCTGCTTCAAAGAACAGCGGACCGGACCCAGGGATATCCGTATTTCGTACAGCTATGAGGAAAAGCTGTCCGGGAGGAAGGACAAAGCCCGAGCGGCTTGGGAAACGGAGGAACAAGGAAGCCGGAATGGGCGGAAGCAGCCGAAGGCGAATTCACGAAGGAGCGCAATCTGTATTATACGGGGCGGCACAATGAGTTGCGAAGGACGAGGTTGTTGGAGGTTGTGTGAATCGTCGCACAGGAGCTCCAGGGAAGGACAGCACGGACGGACGACGCCACGATGGCCATCATCGGGCGTGCGATAAACGAGATGGCGGCCAGCACGAAGACGCGGAAAACCGCGCAGCGGTTGGTGCAGATCGGATACATTTGGCAACGGGCGAGGATCCGGGACGGGAAGCGGGGGTCCCTTCTTTCATGGACTACGTGGTGCTGAGACATAGGGAAATGCGGAGCGGAGTCCCTTCGATTCCCGGTGGGGGGC
Organism: Gammaproteobacteria bacterium; assembly: GCA_965214795.1. Taxonomy (GTDB): domain Bacteria; phylum Pseudomonadota; class Gammaproteobacteria; order HK1; family HK1; genus JAJDXW01. Next base: position 2,651,439 of record OZ243976.1, read on the forward strand.
GCTGACCTCATGATCACGATGCGGGCGCTCATCGAGCGGGCGGAGCGGCACTTCCCCGCGAACCCGGCCATCGTGCCGGCCGCGGCCGGGCAGGGCGGCCCCCTCACCTGGTCCGAGTTCGCGGTTCGGGTGCGCCGGGCGGCGGGGGCGCTCCGTTCGCTCCGGGTGGGAGCCGGAGACCGCTTCGCGATCGTCTGCCGCAACGACCCGCGCCAGGCGGAGCTCATCCACGCCGGTTACTGGATGGGCGCGATCCCCACCCCGCTCAATTACCGCCTCGCCCCGGCGGAGATCGCCGCCATCCTCGATGGCGTGTCGCCCCGCCTGGTGGTAATGGAGGACCGTTTCGCGGGGCTCTTCGCCGACCCCGCGCTCGCGGGCCGCCCGGAGCGAGTCCTCCGGATCGGCCGCTCCGGGGGCGTCCCGAAGGGAGAGGCCGACTACGAGGCCCTCCGGGACGAATCGCCCGAGGACGAGGGGCGGATCAGCGTGGAGAACGACGACGCGCTCCTCCTCCACACCGGCGGCACCACCGGGCGGGCGAAGGGCGTGCGCCTCACCCACCGGAACGTCGCCGCGAACGGGCTCCAGCTCGTCGGGCCCTTCCGCGTCGCCGAGGACGACGTGATGCTGCACGTCGCGCCGATGTTCCATTCCGCGGACCTTCTCGGCACCCCGTTCTCCCACACCGGCGCGGCCCACGCCTACCTCCCCGACTTCACGCCGGACGCCTTTCTCGCCGCGGTGGAAGAGAGCCGCGCCACCTTCTCCATGCTTTCCCCGACCCCCATCGTCCGGGTCATCCGGGAGGCGAGTTTCGCGGACCACGACACGAGCTCCTTCCGTCGGCTGACCTACGGGGCCGCGCCGATGGACGCGGTCTGGATCCGCCGGACGATCGACGCCTTCCCCGGGGTGGAGCTGGTTCACAGCTACGGGCTCACCGAGACCGCCCCGATCCTCACCACCCTCGGCTGGGAGCAGCACCTCGTCGGGCTCGAGGGCGGAGAGCGCCTGCGTTCGGTCGGGCGCCCGCTCGTCGGGGTCGAGATTCGCATCGTGGACGGTGCGGGAGCGGACGCCGCGCCCGGCGAGGCGGGCGAGATCGTGGTGCGCGGCCCGAACGTGTCGCCGGGCTACCTGGACCGGCCGGAGGAGACCGCGGCCGCGTTCCGCGACGGCTGGTTCCATACCGGGGACGTCGGCCGGCGGGACGAGGACGGCTTCCTCTACGTCGTCGACCGCAAGAAGGACGTGGTCATCACCGGGGGCGAGAACGTCTGGTCGACCGAGGTCGAGGCGGTGCTCTACGCGCACCCGGACGTGGTGGAAGCGGCGGTCATCGGGGTCCCGGACGAGACTTGGGGCGAGGCCCTCCTCGCCGTCGTCGTGGCCGCGCCGGGCTCGCGTCTCGCCTCCGGCGTCGCCGACGGCGCCGGCGAGGGCGAGGAGACGCTCGTCGCCCACTGCCGGGCGCGCATCGGCGGCTACAAGGTGCCGCGCCGGTACCGCTTCGTCGACGCCCTGCCGAAGAGCGCGATGGGGAAGGTGCTCAAGGGGGAGCTGCGCCGCCGCTACCGGGGCGGGTGAGCGGGCCGGCCGTCCCGTCTCCGACCCGTCGGCTCCCCCGAGCTCCATGAGAGGCCTCCGCCTGGCCGGGGCTGCATGACGCGCCGCCGTGCACGGGAGTCGTCGCAGGACCCTTTCACGCTATGGTGTCGGGACGGACCGCAACGCTCCGGTCGCCCGCACGTTGCGGAGCGTGGGTCGGAGCCGCTCGTCGGCCAGCGTGAAACGGTCCCGGCCCGAAAAGATCACCGACCTCCCGCTGCGGCCGCCCATCCGCTCGCGGTCGCGGGCCGTACTCCCGCAAGCCGCTTCGACCGCGCGCACGCGCCAGTGTCGGCTACGCCTTCGGCAGCGCGCCCGCGCCCTTTCGGTCCGGGCGGCCCGTTCCTCCATGAGATCGTGGGGAGATCGTGGGGCATCCTGGCCCCCTCGCGACGAAAGTCGGTGATTTTTTCGGGCCGGAAGTCGTCGTCAAGGCAAATTCGTCATCGGCCTTGCTGGATGACCACCGGGGAGCGCATCGTCTTGATTCGGCGCTTTGTCCTTCGGTCGCGCCGGCTTCGGGTCATCAGATCGTCAGTGGACGCGACTTTTTTGAATTCATGGGCTGATTTCGAATGAACGAATCAGTCCCGGAGTCGTCGTTCCGCAGCCTGTTGCTTCAGCCGCGGTAGTGATACCGTTCGCGCCGACCTTCGGACCGGCCGGCGCGGAGCCGCGGAACCCGAGCATCGCACACCTCGTCAAGGTAAGGAACATGAAGGACACGCTCGCACCGGGGCTCGCCGGCACGAAGCGCCATCCCATTGACCGGGAACGCACCATCGACTTCATGGGCGAGGCGCTTCGCGTCTATTCCACCCCCTCGATGCTCCGGGACATCGAGCACACCTGCCGCGATCTCGTCCTGCCGCACCTGGACGAGGGCGAGGATACGGTCGGGGTCCGGGTCGAGCTGGACCATCTCGGCGCCACCCTGCTCGACTCGTGGGTGGATGTCTCGGCGCGGGTGACCGGGGTCGAGGGCCCCCGCGTCGAGCTCGAGGTCGAGGTCCGGGACGAGCTCGGCGAGACGGTGGGGCGGGCGAAGCACGGGCGGTTCGTGGTCGAGGTCGAGCGCCAGCGCCGGCGCCTCGAACGTCTCGCCGAACGGCTCCGGAGCGCTCGGAGCGGGTGAGGCCCTGCTGATGAGAGGGCCGCCCGCATTCCACCCGGGCCGCCGGCGGCGGGTCCGGCGGCTTCGCCGGTCCGGACGAACCCTGGGCCGGCAACGGACGAGAGGGAGAGATGCGTGAGCGGAAACGGTGCCGGGAACGGCGCTTCGAAGGGCGCGGCAGAGACCTGGAAGCCGGTCTACTGCTACCAGTGCGTCGCCGGCCCGGACCTCATGAAGGTCCAGGTCGAGGACGGGGTCGCGACGCGGATCCGCTCCAACTTCGACGCGAGCGATCGCCACCCGGGCGGCGGGCGGGTCTGCGTCAAGGCCTACGGCCTCATCCAGAAGACCTACAACCCGCACCGCATCCGCCAGCCCATGAAGCGCACCAACCCGCGCAAGGGCCGCGGCGAGGACCCGGGGTTCGTGCCGGTGAGCTGGGACGAGGCGCTCGACGCGATCGCGGCGCACATGCTCGAGATCCGCTCCCGGGGGCTCGTGGACGAGTCGGGGTTTCCGCGGCTCGCGGTGAGCTTCGGGGGCGGCGGGACCCCGACCCAGTACATGGGGACGCTCCCCGCCTTCCTTTCCGCGTGGGGCCCCATCGACATGGGCTTCGGAGCGGGGCAGGGCGTCAAGTGCTATCACAGCGAGCACCTTTACGGGGAGCTGTGGCATCGCGCGTTCATCGTCGCCCCCGACACCCCGCGCTGCCGCTACGTCATCAGTTGCGGCAACAACGCGGAGGCCTCGGCCGGGGTCGCCGGGGTGTGGCGCCAGGCGGACGCGCGGGCGCGGGGGCTGAAGCGGGTGCAGGTCGAGCCGCATCTGTCCGTCACCGGGGCGGTGTCGGCGGAGTGGGTCCCCATCCGTCCGAAGACCGACGCGGCCTTCCTCTACGCGCTGCTCCACCGGATCGTGCACGAGCGCGACTGGCGCGAGGTGTGCGACGTCGGGTTCCTGGAGGAATCCACCAACGCCCCCTATCTCGTCGGCCCCAACGGCTACTACCTGCGCGACCCGGCGAGCCGCGCGCCGCTGCTGTGGGACCTCGGCGCGGAGCGGGCGGTCCCCCTGGACGCGATCGGCGGGGGGCGTCCGGCGCTCGACGGGGTCCGGGTCGCGGCCGGGGTGGAGGAAGGGCCGGACGGCGAGGAGTGGTGGCACGAGGCGGCGCAGGCCCGTCCCGCCTTCCAGCTCTTCCTCGACCACGTGCGCGAGTACACCCCGGAGTGGGCGGAGGGCGAGAGCGATGTGCCGGCCGCAACGACGCGCCGCATCGCGGACGAGTATCTCGCCCACGCCTGCGTCGGCGAGACCATCCGGATCGAGGACGAGACCGAGGGCGAGACCGAGGGGCGCGAGCTGCCCTACCGCCCCGTCGCGGTGCTCCTCGGCAAGGGGGTGAGCAACGGTTGGGGCGGGTATCCGTGCTGCTGGGCGCGGACCATGCTCGCGGTCCTCGTCGGGGCGCTCGAGGTGCCGGGCGGGACGCTCGGCACCGCGGTCAAGCTCAACCGCCCCGCCGACAGCCGGCACAAGAGCGTGCGGCCGATGCGCGACGGGTTCATGGAGTATCCCTTCAATCCGACGAGCCGCCAGGAGTGGAGCCGCCATCCGGGGATCCGCAACGCGTTCCGGATGATGGTCCCCCTCGCCGCGAACTCCCCCTGGTCGCCGGCCTTGGGCCCCGCCCACCTCCCGTGGCTGTTCCAGAAGAAGGCGCCGGACAAGTGGCCGCGCCCGACCCGGCCGGAGATGTGGATCAACTACCGGACCAACCCCTCCATCTCCTCGCTCAACGCCCCGGAGGTCGCCGAGCGGGTCGCGGAGTTCCCGTTCATCGTCTCGTTCGCCTACACCCTCGACGAGACGAACTGGATGGCCGACTACCTCCTGCCGGAGGCGACGGACCTCGAGAGCCTTCAGCTCATCCGCATCGGGTCGACCAAGTTCATCGAGCAGTTCTGGAACCAGCAGGGGTGGGCGGTGCGCCAGCCGGTGGTCGACCCGGTGGTGGACGCCCGGGACATGAGCGACATCGCGACCGAGCTCGCCCGCCGCACCGGGCTGCTCGAGCCGTACAACCGGGCGATCAACCGGGGCGCGGCGGGGATGCGGCTCGCCACGGACGAGTTCGACTATTCGCTCGACGATGCGACGGCCCACGCCAGCGAGACGATCTGGGATGCGGTCGCGCGGGCCGCGAGCCACGACCTCACCGGTGGGGAGGAGGTGGTCGGGATCGACTGGTTCCGGGAGAACGGCTTTCTGCTCCGGCCCTACTCGGAGATGGAGTGGTTCCTCTATCCCACCGTGAAGGAACAGGGGTTGCGCTTCGAGCTGCCCTACCAGGAGCGGATCAAGCGCCACGGCGCGGAGCTCGCCCATCGCCTGCATGAGCTGGGGATCGAGTGGTGGGACCGCCAGCTCCTCGAGTACGAGCCGTTGCCCACCTACGAGCCGTTCCCGGAGATCTGGATCGAGTACGCGCGGGAGGTGGGGCGCGACCCGGACGAATTCCCGTTCTGGGCCCTTACCGCCCGCAGCATGCAGTACTCGTGGGGGGCGAACGTCGGCATCCCGCTCATCAACGAGGTCGCCGGAAACGTCGCCGGTCACCGCGGGGTGCTCATGAACCGCGGCGCCGCGCGCGCGCGCGGGATCGAGGACGGGGACCCGGTGATCATCGAGTCCGTCGTCGGCGAGACACGGGGGAGGGCGGCCCTCCGGGAGGGGGTGCGGCCGGACACGGTGGTCATGATCGGACAGTTCGACCATTGGGTGACCCCGTACGCGAAGGACCTCGAGCTCGCGAGCCTCAACTCGGTGACCCCGCTCGCGCTCTCTCTCACCGACTCGACGGGGAGCGTCGCCGACCTCATCCGGGTGCAGGTGCGCCCCGCCGGCGCGGCGGACCTCGAGCGGCACGCCGCCGAGCCGGCACCGCCCCCCGCTCACGCTCCGGCGCGGGGCGGCACCGAAGCGGCGGGGTCCGCGGCCCGCCCGGCGCGGCGGGTGCGGCGGGCCGCGGGAGCACGGTGAGCGCCCTCGGCGCGTCCGCGGGGCAGGGAACGCCCCGCTACGGCATGGTGGTCGACCTCAACCGCTGCGTCGGCTGCCAGACCTGCACCATCGCCTGCAAGCACCACAACGACACGCCGCCCGGCGTGCAGTGGCGGCGGGTCCTCGACGTCGAGCAGGGCGAGTACCCCGACGTCGAGCGCCTCTTCCTCGTCACCGGCTGCCAGCACTGCGCCGAGCCGCCCTGCGTGCCGGTGTGCCCGACCGGGGCGACGCGCCAGCGCGACGACGGGCTCGTCACCATGGACTACGACACGTGCATCGGCTGCGGCTACTGCGCGGTGGCGTGCCCCTACCAGGCCCGGACCATCGCCCACGAGCGCGAGTGGTACTTCGGCGCCCCGAGCCGCCAGGAGGAGCGGGTCTTCCACGAGGAACGGGTCGGGGTGGCCTCCAAGTGCACGTTCTGCGTGGACAAGATCGACGAGGCGGCCGGGTCCCCGGGGGTCGTGCCGGGGATCGACCTCGAGGCCACCCCGGCCTGCGCCGCGTCGTGCATCGCCCAGGCCCTGCATTTCGGGGACTTCGCGGACCCCGCGAGCAACGTCTCCCGGCTTGCGGCGGAGAACGCCCACTTCCAGATGCACGCGGAGCTCGGGACGGACCCCCAGATCCGCTACCTCTACGAGGTGCCCGCGACCACTCCGGGACGCGAGGCGGAGCCGGAAGAGGCGAGCGACGAACGCGGGAGCGATCCGAACGACCCCCTGGTCGGAGACCGCCAGACCTTCTGGGACGTTCGGGCGGCCATGAACTTCATTCTCGGGGGCATGGGCAGCGGGCTCGCGGTGGCCGCGTATCTGGTCTGGACGTTCGGAGGGATGCCGGGGGCGGCGCTTCCCTGGTTCTTCGCCGCGGCGGCCGCCGGCATGGGCGTCGGTCTCCTCTTCGTCTTCGCCGAGATCGGCCGCCGGGCACGCTTTCTCTACGTGCTCCGCCGGCCGCAGAGCTCCTGGATGACCCGTGAGACTTACGCGGTGGCGGTCTTCTATCCCGCCGTCGCCGCGGACTTCTTCTGGCCGTCCCCGGCCCTGCACGCGGTCGTCGCGGTCGCGGCCGCCGCGTTCCTCGTCTGCCAGGGGAGGATCCTCCACGCCGGCAAGGGGATCCCCGCATGGCGCCACCCGCTCGTGCCGTGGATGCTGGTCGCCTCCGGCCTCTACGAGGGGGTAGCGCTCGCCCTGCTCGGGCTCGGCGCCCTCTCCCTCGCCCTCGCCGGCGGGCCGGGCGGGCCGGACTCGCCAACCGTCTTCGCTCTCGCCGGCCTTGCCGGCGCCGCGGTTCTGCTGGCGGGGTTGAATGCCGCGATCTTCGGTGCGTACCGCGCAGGGGCGGCGAAGGCCGGGGTGGGTCCGCTCTCGCGCCGCGATCTCGATGCGATCGCGGGCCGGATGCGGTGGATGGGCCACCTCGCTCCGGCCGCCCTCTTCGCCGCGGCCGCGTCGGCGCCGCTTCTCGCTTCCGCCACCGCGGTTGCGACCCCGGCCATCCTCCTCGCGTGCGCGGCCGGCGCGGCCGGTGTCGTCGCGGGCGGCGCGCTCTGGAAACACACCCTCGTCACCCGGGCCTGCCACCAGCAGGGGTTCGCCTTGCCGCGCCTTCCCCAGCGCGGCTCCGGCTCGCGCGCCGCGCCGGCCCGCTTCGGCCTGCCCTGACCACGCCGGACCCCGCCACCCGATCCGACACCGCCGAGGTGAACGCCGCGATGGCGCTCGCGGGCGCCGCGGGCCTCATCGCCCCCGCCCCGGACCCCGGACGTAGGCCTCGCTTCGGCCTGCGGCAGGCTCGTCATCGGGGCCGGCTCCTCTTCACCCTCGGCTCGAAGAACGTCCCCTCGGCCGAGCCGGTGCTCCTGTCGTTCACCGATGTGGTGCTCGCCCCGGTCCGGGTCCGGCTCGCGTTCGGAGAGGTCCCGAGCGTTCCGACCCTCGTCGGGGGCCTCGTCCTCCTCGGCAGCATCGCGGGGCAGGCCGCGGCGGGCATGCGGAGGTAGCGCGGAGAGAGCCTCTCTCGGTCGAGCCCTCGCCCACGGAGGCCGTTACCCGAAGCGGGAGAGGTACTCCTCGCAGAGCGGAGCCGTGCCCTTGGTGTACCCGCCGCCCATCGACCGGGCGAGCCGCGTCTCCGAACGGGATCCGATCCAGGCGACGAGGAGCAGGCGCCGCAGCATCACGAACGTCGGGATCTCCTCCTCGTCGGCCCGGGGGAGATCGATGACCTTGCGGTAGCCCCGGAGCCAGGCCGCGACGAGCTCCGGCACCTCGGGCCGGTGCTCGAAGAACGACACGGTGGTCGCGCAGTCGTACATCAGCCAGCCGAAGCCGCAGTCGTCGAAGTCGATCACCTTCGTGGCCGCGCCGTCGATGAGGAGGTTGGCGAGCCGCAGGTCGCCGTGGATGAGGTCGAACCGCTCCGGCGCCGTGCCGAACCGCTCGAGGCGGCGGGAGACGAGATCGACGGTGCGCGCGAAGAGGGCTTCGATCTCCGGGGTCATCCCCAAGCCGCTCCGCCAAGCGCCCCAGTGCGGCCGGCTCCCGAGCGTGGTCTCGAAGTCCCAGGTGAAGCGCTCGAAGGCGGCCGGCCTTCGCCAGCTTCGGACGTGGGTGTGCATGCGGGCGGTGATCTCGCCCAGCACCTCGAACGGGCCGCGGAGGTCCTGCGCCACCTCGTCGGGCTCTTCGCCGTCCTCCCAGGCGAAGAGGACGACGTGGCGCGGATGGGGGAGCGCGCCGCCGGCGACGACCTGGACGAGCTCTCCGTCCGCTCCGGCGATCGGGGTGGGGGTCAGGGCCGCGCCGTCCCGGCGGAGCGCGGTGAGCCACGCCAGCTCCGAAGCGATGGCGTTGCGGCCGTGGTACCCCTCGCGATGCACGCGAAGGGCCCAGCTCGCGCCGTCGTCCGGGGCGTCGACCCGGTAAGTCGCGTTCTCGGAGTCGTTGATCAGGCGAGCCCGGGCGCCGTCCGGCAGGTCGTAGCGTTCGAGCGCCGCGGCCGCGAGGACGTGCAGCCGCCGGAGCTGCTCTTCATGCGGCAGGGCCCTGAAACCCGACATGCCGCCCGCGAGCCGCGTCCGATCGACCGCAGCGTCTCCTCATCGGGATTTCGTCAGGCGGGCTGCGCGATACGCGCGGGGTCGCCGGTGTCGAGGGTCGTGACCCGGCGCATCTCCCGGCGATGGACGGTGTCCTCGAACGGACAGGCGCGATGCATCGTCGCGCGGTTGTCCCAGATCACGAAGTCGCCGACCCGCCACGAGTGCCGGTACACGAGCTCCGGCCGGGTGGCGTGCTCCATGAGGTCGCGGAGGAGGAGCCGCCCGTCCGGGATCGGCCGGCCGACGATCCGCGCGGCGTGGGAGGCGAGATAGAGCGACCGGCGGCCCGTTCGCGGGTTCGCGAGCACGAGGGGATGGACGGCTCCCTTGAGGCGGTCGCTCTCCGCCTCGGAGAACTCGAAGCCGAGGGTCTGGCGCGAGTACGCGATCGAGTGATGGACCCGGAGCCCCTCGAGGCTCGCCTTCGTCGCGTCCGGAAGGGTGTCGTAGGCGGTGCGCATGTCCGCGAACTCGGTGTCCGCCGCGACCGGCGGGACCACCAGGGCGGCGAGCATGGAGTAGCGGCCCCGCGGGTCCTGAAAGGAGGCGTCGGTGTGCCAGAGCCGGTTGGCGAGGCCGTAGAGCCGGCGCCGGGAGTCGGAGTCTAGGAGCTCCCCCTCCGGCCCGACGTTCGAGACGTCGGTGAGGGCCTCGTCTCCGAACCGGCTCTTCTGGAGGACGCTGATGCCGGTCTTGCGGTGAAGCGCTCCATCGAGCCGGGTGGCGAAGGCGAGCTGCTCCTCGCTGGACAGCGCCTGGTCACGGAACACGAGCACCGCGTGGCGGTCCATCGCCTTGCGGATCGGCTCGAGGGCCGCCTCGTCCCGCGCCTCGCGAAGGTCGATGGGGTGGGCTTCGGCCACGAAACTCGGATGAAGCCTGCGCGATTCGATGCCCATGTCCGTTCCCCCGTGCCCCGGAAGGCCCCGCGGGACAAGATACCGCTCTCCGTGCCGCGCGGCCAGTCCCGTTCGCAGCACCACTCCAGCGGGATTCCGGGTTGCCCGGACGCTCCCCCCTCGCATCCCGGTTTCGCTGCCTCTCGGGGTCCGACCCGGAAATCTCACCCGTTTTCCGCCGCGGACACCGAGCCGCTCGCTTCCCTCCGACACACGACTTTCGACGTTACTCCGGCCCGCCCCCCGGTGGCGCCGGCGGCCCGGTCTCGATGGGGAGCTCGGGGTCGCGCGCCCATTCGCCCATGGACGCATCGTACAGGGTGAGGTCGGAATAGCCGAGCTGGTGCAGCAGGAAGAGGCCGACCGTTGCGGAGATCCCGCCCCCGCAGTAGGCGACGATGTGCCGGTCCGGGGTCACCCCGGCCGCTTCGTGGGCGCGCCGCGCCTCGTCCAGGGAGACGAAGGTCCCGTCGGCCGGATCGAGCAGGCTCGCGGCGGGGACGCTGACGCTTCCCGGGATGCGGCCGGGACGCCCGTATCGGCTCGGCCCCGACCCGAGAAAGAACTCGGGCGCGAGCGCGTTCACCATCGTCGAGCGGCGGTCGTCGAGCCGGGCGAGCACGTGCTCGCGGTCCACGAAGAACCCCGGCCGCGGCCGGGCTTCGAAGCGGGCCGGAGGATGGCCGCCCGGCTCGGTGGAGACGGGGCGCCCCTCCGCCTGCCACTTCGCGAAGCCGCCGTCGAGCACCGCGGCCCCGTCGAACCCGAACCCCCGCAGCATCCACCACACCCGGGTCGCCCACATGATGCTGCCGTTCGAGTAGAGCACCACCCGGGAGTCGTTCGCGATGCCGAGCCCCCCCATCGCCTCCGCGAACCGCTCGGCGGACGGGGCCATGAACCGGAGGCGGGTGTCGGGGTCGGAGAGCTCGCCCTGAAGGTCGAGGAACACCGCCCCCGGTACGTGCCCCGCCTCGTACTCGGCGCGCCCCGGCACCACCCGGTAGGGCGCGTCGTCCTCCGGCCCCGCCGGCATGAGCCACGTGGTGCAGTCCACGACCCGGAGGCCCGGGTCCGCGAGCGCGGCCTCGAGGGCGTGGGTCTCGATGAGCGCGGCGGGCTCCCGCCATTCCCGGAGATCGCTTCGCACCGGCTCCCCCTTCCATCGTGCCAGGATCGACCGCGGGGATCGTACCAGCCGGCGCGCGAGCGCGGGCCGTGCCGCTCGCGAAAGAGCGGGGCAAGTCCGCTCCCGGCCTTCCGGGATGACCACCGGTGAGCGTATCGTCCTGATTCGACGCCTTGTTCTCCGGTCGCCGCCGGCTTCGGGCCACCGGATCGTCCAGTGGATGCAACCTTTTGGAATTCCTTGGCCCGAAAAAATCACCGGCTTTCGTCGCGACGGCGCCAAGATGCCCCACGATCTCATGGAGGAACGGGCCGCCCGGACCGAAAGAGCGCGTGCGCGCTGCCGAAGGCGTAGTCGACAACTAGCTCGACCCTGGCGCGTGCGCGCGGTCGAAGCGGCTTGGGGGAGTACGGCCCGCGACCGCGAGCGGATGGACGGCCGCCGCGGGAAGCCGGGGATTTTTTCGGGTCGGGTCGCATTCTCGAATGAACGCATCAGCCCCGCGCGGAAGAGGGGCGCCGCTACAATCCGTCGCGTCTTCGCCCCGTACCGGAACCGTCATGGCCCGCACCATCGAGTACTACTACGCGCTCGCTTCGCCCTGGTCATACCTCGGCAACGAACGGCTGCTCCGGATCGCGGCCGAGCATGGCGCCCGGGTGGACCCCATCCTCATCGACTACGACCCGGTGTTCGCCGCCACCGGCACCGTCCCGCTCCCGAATCGACCGCGGGTACGGAAGGCTTACCGGCTCGTGGAACTCGCGAGGTGGAGCCGCTTCCGCGGGGTGCCCCTCAACCCGGAGCCGCGCTTCTATCGCGGCGAGACCGAGGAGCCCGACGAACGCCAGGCCGCGCTCATGGTGACGGCGGCGAAGGAGGCGGGGCTCGATTCGCTGCGGCTCGCCCACGCGATCTCCCGCGCGCTGTGGGCGGAGGAGCGCTTCCCGTTCCGGCCCGACGAGCTTGAGGCGATCGCCGTGGCGGAGGGGTTCGACGGGCCGGCCCTCCTCGCGGCTACGGAATGGCCGGAGACCGCCCGGGCCTACGGGGAGGCGACGCGCCGGGCCATCGAGCGGGACGTCTTCGGGATGCCCTTCTATCGGCTCGACGGGGAGCCGTTCTGGGGCCAGGACCGCCTCGAGTTCCTGGAGCGGGCGCTCCGCACCGGGCCCTGACGGCGGCGGACAGCGGGGTGGGCGGGCCGCCCCCCGAGCACGGAGCGGCGGCCGCCGTGCGGCGGCCAGCCCGTCTTCCGGCGTCGTTTGGCGTCTACCGGCGCCGGCCCCGCCTCAGACCGCCCCGGCCGCCTCGAGGCGCGCGATCTCCTCGGGGGCGTAGCCGAGGCCCGCCAGGATCTCGGCCGTGTGCTCGCCGAGAAGCGGCGCGCGCGAGCGAATCGTCCCCGGGGTGCCGAGCAGGCGGACCGGGGTGGTCACCAGGGGGACCGCTCCGGGAGCGCCCGGATACGCCGTCTCCTGGGTGAACCCCGCCTCCCGGACGTGGGGGTCGTCCAGGGTCTGCTGCGGGGTGTAGACCGGACCCGCGGGAACCCGCGCCGCCGCGAGCTCGGCGAGCGCCTCCTCGGTGGTCCGCTCCGCGCACCACTCGGACATCCGGGCGCTGAACAGCTCGCCGTGCTCGCCGCGCGAATCGTCGGTCCGGAAGCGCTCGTCATCCAGCCAGTGAGGCTCGCCGACCAGCTTCACCCAGCGGCGGTACATCGGATCGCCGATGACGAGGATCATGACGTGGCCGTCCCGGGTGGCGAACACGTCCGAAGGGGCGTTGAGCTGGCCGCGGTTTCCGGTCGCCTCCCGGTCCGGAGCGAGCACCGCCTGCTCGATGAGGAACGGGCTCGCGGCGGTGAGGGCGGTTCCGAGGAGGGCCCCCTGGACCTCCTGGCCGCGGCCGGTCTGCCGGCGGGCGAGGAGGGCGATGACCGCCCCGAGGGCGCACAGGGCGGCAGTGCCGAAGTCGACCCACGGGGCGTAGGAACGGATGGGCTCGTCCGGATGGCCGGAGAGGTGCATGTTGCCGCACATCGCCTGGGCGAGGCCGTCGAACCCGAGCCGGCGCCCGTAGGGGCCGGCCGCTCCGAAGCAGGTGTTCGAGACGAGGATGATGTCCGGGCGGATCTCGGCGAGCGACGCATGGTCGAGCCCGAGCTGCTCGAGCGCGCGCTGCGGCATGTTGGCGACCACGATGTCGGCCGTCGCCGCGAGCCGTCGCTGGACCTCCCGGCCTTCCTCCGTGGTCGGATCGAGGGTCAGGCACTTCTTGTTGCGATTGACCTGCAGGTAGGTGACGCCGCTCGCGTCCTCTTCGCTCACCCGGTTGATGAACCGGTCCTCGCCGCCGCCGATCTTCTCCACCCGGATGACCTCCGCCCCGAAATCGCCAAGCAACGCGGCGCACCACGGCCCCGCGATATAGCGGCCGAAATCGAGAACCCGTATCCCCTCGAGCACTCCGGACATCGAATTCGCTCCTCCATTCCGGTTCCCGGTCTCCGCGCGGGCCGCCCCGGCCTTCCCGGATCGGCGCACGGCGCGCGTGCGACGAGCCTGTCGTCCGGCGGGCGTCGCGCGACCCTCGGCCCCGCTCGCACCGCCCGCCCGCGATACTGACAGAATACCCGGCGCCCGTCGTGCCTGACGCCGCTGCGCAGCGTTGCGCAGGGCTCGTTCTTTGTTCGGCGACGGGTGAACCGGGCTGTCCGGCAGGCCATCGGGGAGCGCGATTCGTCGTCTGCGTGTCGGTTCGGACCTCATGAAGCCGCCCTCGATCGCGCGGGCGGCCGATCCGCACCCGCCGCCGGCCCTCGGTCACGACAAAAAATGGTCCTGCGGCGTTGCGCCCGGAAGGAATGGCCGGCCGCGGCACGGGCCGCAGCGGGAGATTGGCGGGACAGGCAGGCGGGAGCCTGCGCCGCGGGAACGGCTGGTCGCCACCGCAATTTTCATTTTGCTCGTCGGGTCCCGCCGCGGGACCGGCACGACCGTCGACCTCCCCCGGAGCGAGTCGCAAGGAGAAGACGGCTTGCGGCTCAGGGTGAGGTCAGGCGCCAAAATGAGAATTGCCGGGTCGCCAGGGGTTCCTTCCAGGCGGATGGATTGTGTGTTCTCATAGGCCATCTCCGATCGAGGATGGGGTTGGATGCCGACCACGTTTCGTCCCTGTCAGCCGGGCCGGTTGCTCCTGCTGTCGCTCGACATTCGCGCGTGGCTCCCGCCGGGGCATCCGGCCTGTCACGTCGGCGACCGGGTCGGTGCGCTGGACCGGGTCGGCGCGCTGGATCCGAACGCATCCCGCGCGCCGCACCCGGACGACGGTCGTCGCAGCGCACCCCGTGAAAAGGCAGGTCTCGCAAGGCACGGGCCGTCACCGTGTTCGGCAACCGGTTCGGCCCGCTCATGACATACCCCGCCGATTTCGCCGATGCGCATCGGCGCCACCTGGAAGATGCGGATCTGCTGTTCGATCACGCTCGTTGGGCGAACGCCGATCAATTGTACGGACTTGGCGCCGAATGCGGTCTGAAGGCGGTGTTGACGATGGAGGACGTGTCCATTCAGGGGAGATACCGCCAGCACGTGCAGCAACTCTGGCCGGAGTTCGTGAGTTTCGCCAACGGTCGGCGGGGAGCGGACCATTTGTCCAGGCTTCCGGGCGGTGAACCGTTCAAGGACTGGTCTCATCACGACCGCTACGCTCATCGCCGCCATTTCGACGAGGTGGTTGTGGCCCCGCACCGTAACGCGGCACGGGAAGTTCGGGTGATGGTTCGGGACGCAATCCAGGGTGGTCCGCCGTGAACGACGGATTCGTCTCCTTCGACGCCATGCGGCAGCGGATCGAACGCGTTCTCGACGCCGTGCCGATGCCGGAGGATGCCCCGCCTGCCTATCTGGTGCGGGACCTGCGCGGCAAGCTGCGCATATCGGTGTCGGAGGACGAGGAAGAAGACGATGCGCGCCGGGAGGTGCTGCAACGTCTCGCCGACGGCTTGAGCGCGGCGCTGGGGGCGCACGGCTACCCTCCAGAAGACGGCGTGCTGTTCGTGAGTCAGGCCCTGCTGGACACGCTCAGGGACACGGCGCAGCCGGTTCGTCCCGGCGCGGGCGTGTATCTGGCCGATCGCCTGGTGACGGGCCGCGGCTGGTGGACGGTTGGCGATCCGCCCGCGGGCGGCGGGGCGGCCAGACGGTTCACCTTGTTCTCGGCCAAGGGCGGCGTCGGACGCAGCACCACGGCCGCCATTCTCGCGTGGCATCTGGCGCGCAACGGCGAGCGGGTCCTCGTCATCGATCTCGATCTCGAGTCGCCTGGGCTGTCGTCGGCGATGCTCGAGCCCGGACGCCGGCCGGACTTCGGCGTCACCGACTGGTTCGTGGAAGCTCTCGTCGAGCAGGGCGACCGCGTGATCGAAAGCATGACCGCTGCGCCGGCCTGGGCGGACGATTTCGACGGAGGCGTGCGCGTCGTGCCTGCGCACGGGCGCAATCCCGGTGAGTATCTTGCCAAGCTGGGGCGCGTCTACATGGACAGGCATGACGACCCCTGGACGGCACGGTTGGAACGGCTCTTGTGCCGCCTGGAGGCAGGCTTCGATCCGACGGTCGTCCTGCTGGAGAGCCGCAGCGGCTTGCACGACATCGCGGCGGCGACCGTCACCGATCTCGAGGCCGAAATACTGCTGTTTGCCGCCGATTCGGAGAGCAACTGGACCGACTACGGCATCCTCTTCCGTCATTGGCAGGACCGTGGCCTGGCCGAGAAGATCAGGGAGCGCCTGTCGATCGTATCGGCACTGACCCCCGAGCTCGGTACTCGACGATACCTGGAACGGTTCCGGGAACGGGCATGGAGCCTGTTCCACGAACATCTGTATGACTCCGTGACGCCAGGCGACGAATCCGGCGACGAATTCTCATTCGCTCTGAGCGACGAACATGCGCCCCACTATCCCTTCGTCATTCACTGGACGCGCGGTCTCGCGGGAGGTGCATCGCTCACGGACTTCGATGAGACGACCGTGAAAGAGGCCTACACAGGGTTCCTGAACCGATTCGATCAGCTCGTTGCCGCGGATGACGGCGGAGGGCCGACGTGATCGGACTTGACGTCGAAGCGGCGCGCGACGCGCTGGCCAATCTGCCGGAAGGCACCAGCCACGGCGAACGTCCTCTGCCGAAAGATGTGTACCTCCCGCGGTCGCATCTCAAGGCGATGGACCCGGACCTCCCGCTCGTTATCGGGATGCGCGGCGCCGGAAAGACCTTCTGGTGGAGCGCGCTCCAGAACCCGGCCGTGCGCCGGATCGTCGATCGAGCCGCCACCTCCTCCAGGTCGAGCGAGGACGCCGAGGTGCGAACCGGGTTCGGCGTCACACCGGCCCCGGACCAATATCCCGGCAAGGATACGCTCCGGCAACTGATGAACGCCGGGATCGAACCCAGGATGGTTTGGCGGGCGGTCCTGTCCTCGCAGCTCGCGCCGAAGGATCATCCCCTTCGACACGAGAAGCCGTGGCTGGATCGCACAAGATATGTCGAAGGGAACCCGGAAACAATCGACGTTCTGTTCTGGGAACGCGATACCGAATTCGATCGACGCGGCGTCTATTTCCTGACCCTCTTCGATGCCCTGGACCGTTGCGCCGACGGCTGGAACGATATGTATCGAGCCATTCGCGGATTGATGCAGACCGCGCTCGAGATGCGTTCTTACAAGCGTCTTCGGGCGAAAGTGTTTCTTCGGTCCGATCAGATCGACGAGAGCGAGATCGGCGATTTCCCGGACGCGTCGAAAGTCCTTGCCTCACCGGCCGAATTGAACTGGCCTCGACACGAGCTCTACGGCCTGTTGTGGCATTGTCTCGGCAACGGGCGACACGGGGCCGACTTTCGCGATTTTCTCGAGCTTGGTGATTGGTCGTCGGTGCAAATCGGTCATCAAAGCCTGTTCTCGGTCCCGCGGATTTTCATCCGGAACGAGGAGATCCAGCGGAAGAAGTTTCATGAGATTGCCGGCCCGTGGATGGGGAAAGACCGCAGACGCGGCTTTCCTTATACGTGGATCCCGAACCACCTGGGAGACACCGAGGTACGGGTGAGCCCCCGGTCGTTTCTCGAGGCTTTGCGCAGGGCCGCCACGGATACCAGGGACCAACGACCGGACCACGGCTACGCACTTCATTACGAAAGCATCAAGAGGGGCGTGCAGGAGGCTTCCAGGATACGAGTCAGGGAGCTCCGGGAAGATTATCCGTGGGTGTACCAGGTCCTGGAGCCTCTTCGCGGCATGGTCGTTCCCTGCGAGTTCGGCGACATCAAGAAGCGTTGGCGCAGCCTTGGCGTCCTCGAGCGCCTGAACGAACAGGTCCAGGGGGATGAGGTGAAGTTGCCCCCTCTCCATCTCGAGCAGGGTGCCAATGGCGTTCGCCGGGATCTCGAATCGTTGTGCATCTTCCTCCGCATGCGCGACGGCCGCGTCAACATCCCGGACGTCTTCCGGGTGGGGTACGGCCTCGGCCGCAGAGGCGGGGTGCATCCGGTTCGATGAACGGACCTCTCCCGGGTCGGTGCGCGGCCCGCGAGCGCGGTCCCGACGAGGGAGGCCACCGCTCCCATCATCCACAGGGCGGCCCGGGCGACGGATCGGGGCGGTCGAACCGTGGGCCTCGAGGGGCTCTCGCGGGCGGACGCGGGCGGGCGCCGCGGCGGCGGAAGGATAACGGCAGCAGTTCTCATTTTGGCGCCTGACTTCACCCCGAGCCGCAAGCGGTCTTCTCCCTGCGACTCGATCCGGGGCGGATCGGGGGGCGGATCGACGGTCGTGCCGATCCGGCAGCGGGACCCGACGAGCAAAACGGGAATTGCCGGGATAACGGTGTGCGCTTTGACGGCGGCGACCCGCGGGGATAGAGTGGGTCCCGTTCCGGCGCGGCGGCGAGGGCTCATCGGGCGCTCCGGCCGCCGCGACGGCTTCCGCCACGAATCGGGAGAACTGGAATGGAACCGAAGGCCGACTGGCGCTTCAACATTGACGGCGAGGCCGATGCGATCTGGACGGAGGGGCTTCGCAACATCTTCGACTACCGGGATCTCGGCATCAAGGAGGCCACGAACGGCGACTACATCGCCCAGATCATCCGCGCGAACGGCAAGCGGCAGGAGGACGAGGTGCAGCACTGGCACCTGCACGAGTGTACGTTCCAGATGGTCTACGTGCTGAACGGGTGGGCGAAGTTCGAGTACGAGGGCGAAGGGGTCAGGACCCTTCGCAAGGGCGACTGCATCAACCAGCGTCCCATGGTCAGGCACCGCGAGATCGCGTACTCCGACGACTACGAGGTGCTGGAGATCGTGGCCCCCGCCGATTTCAAGACCGTCATCGTCGATCCGCCGGAGAGCGCCGGCGCCGGCGAGTTCGCGGCCCAGGCGGCGGACTGAATCTACCTGCCGGGCTTCGAGGAGCGGGACGCGAGACGGCCGCGCCCCATGCGAGAGGAACCGGGAATGACGGTCGAGCGAGTCGAGGTCGCCCCCGGACGGTACCGGGAAGCGTACGGCCGAAGCTACGAGGACTTCACGGTCGGAGACGTGTACGAGCACCGGCCCGGGCGCACGATCACCGAATCGGACAATACCTGGTTCACGCTGTTGACGATGAACCAGCACCCGCTCCACTTCGATCGCGCCTATGCGGCGAAGAGCGAGTTCGGGCGGCCTGTCGTCAATAGCTGCCTCACCCTCTCCATCGTCACCGGCATGAGCGTGAGCGACGTGAGCCAGCGGGCGGTCGGCAACCTCGGCTGGGACCGGGTGCGGCTCACCGCTCCGGTCTTCGTGGGAGATACCGTCTACGCGGAGACCGAGGTGCTCGCCAAGCGGGAGTCGAGGTCGCGGCCGAGCCAGGGCATCGTGACGGTGAGAACCGTCGGCCGCAAGGACGACGGAGCCGAGTTCCTGGCGTTCGAACGCACCGTCCTGGTCCCGAAGCGGGGGGGCGGGGTCGCGGACGATCCCGGCGGTTAGCCCGGAAAAATCAACGACTTTCGTCGCGAGGGAGCCAGGATGCCCCACGAGCTCATGGAGGAACGGGCCGCCCGGACCGAAAGCGCGCGTGCGCGTTGCTGAAGGCGTAGTCGACACTGGCTCGACACTGGCGCGTGCGGGCGGTCGAAGCGGCTTGCGGGAGTACGGCCCGCGGTAGCGCGAGGGCCGGCGTCCGCAGCAGAAAATCGGCGAGGCATCGCGGATAGCCGCATCGCCCGCCCGGACTCCGACGCCCAAGGTCGAAGTCGGGGTCGAAGTTCGGGGCACCGGAGCGGACGCGCGGCGGAACCGGGCCTTCGTCACCCGATGGCGGGCGCGGGTTCGGCCTGCGCCGCTCCCCGACCGTCATTCCCGTTGCCGCGGCGCCGGACGCGCGGGGCCGCGATCGGTCAGAATCGGGTCTCCGGAGCCCCGGTCGGTCGCCCCCGGCCGGCCGGACGCCCGGAATCGCGCTCGCCGTGTCGCCCAGTCGCAGGAGGTCGTCGATGGAGCGTCCCAACGAACGGATCGCCTACTTCAACGGGGACTTCGTTCCCGAGAGCCACGTCCTCATCCCCTTCCGCGACCGCGGGTTTCGTCACGGCGACGGGGTCTTCGATACGGCCCGCACCGTAGCGGGGGAGATCTTCCGGCTGAAGGAGCACATCGAGCGGCTCTACCGGTCTCTGCGCTACCTTCGCATCGAGCCGCCGGAGAGCCCGGACGAGATGCGGGAGGTCACGGAGGAGGTCGTCCGGCGGAACCTCTCCCGGCTTCCCGAGGGCGAGGACTACTGGGTGTTCCAGAACGTCTCGCGCGGTCCGGACTGGGTGGGCGACGAGCCGAACCTGCGCCGCGGGCCGACGGTGGTGGTGCACGTCATGCCGCTCCCGCTCCGGGAGCGGGCGACCCTCTTCCGGGACGGCATCGAGCTCATGACGTCCTCGTTCCGCCGCATCGCTCCCGACGCGCAGAGCCCGCGCGCGAAGATGAGCAGCTACATCAACCTCATCCTCGCCGACATGGAGGTGAAGGCGAGCAACCCGAAGGCCTGGGCGGCGTTGCTCGACGTCGACGGACGGCTGAACGAGGGCACCGGCCAGAACCTGTTTCTCGTGCGCGACGGCGAGTTGCTGACCCCGCGCGGCGCGATGGTTCTGGAGGGGGTGAGCCGCGGGGTGGTGCTGGAGCTCGCGGAACGGCTCGGCATCCCCGCCCGCGAGGCGGACCTCGACCTCTACGACGCCTACACCTCGGACGAGGCGTTCCTCTCCTCGACGAGCCTCTGCCTCTGCCCGGTGCGGAGCATCGACCACCGTCCGCTCGCCGAGGGGGCGATCCCGGGGCCGGTCACCCGGCGCCTGATGGACGCCTACAAGGAGGTGCTGGGCGGGTTTGACTTCGAGGCGCAGTACCTGCGCATGATCGAGTAGGAGCCCCGGAGCCCCCGCGAACCCCGGATGCCGGCGTGGCGACACGACCGGCCGCGACCCGCGCGCTCCGGCGGGCGGCCCCCTCGGGTCTCGCGCGGCCGGACAGGAGAGCGCAATGAGCAGTGCGGCGGCAACCGCTTCCGAAATTCGACCGGTGGTGAAGAACATTGCGTCCGAGCTATCCGGATTTGCCGGCGGGCTTCGCTACGACGACATCCCCGGCGAGGTCCGGATCCGCGCCCGCCACCTCATGCTCGACGCGGTCGGCATCGCGCTCGCGTCGCATCGCTTCGACTTCGCCCGGCCGTCCCTCGCCGGCATCCACGCCCTCGCCGGGAACGGCGTCCAAGGCGTGACGGGGGGCGTGACGGGGGGCGTGACGGGGGGCGTGACGGGGGCCGTGAGGGGGGCCGAGGCGAGCGGCGTGACGGGGGGCGAAGCGACGGTCATCGGCCATCCGCGCCGGCTCCCCCTTCGCGACGCGGCGATGGCGAACGGGCTCCTCGTCCACGGCCTCGACTACGACGACACCCACGTCCCGGGCATCATCCACGCGACCGCGAGCGCCTTCCCGTGCACGTTCGCGCTCGGTGAGCGGCTCGGGGCGTCCGGCGAGGAGGTGATCGCCGCCTACGTGGTCGCGGTGGAGACGGCGGCCCGCATCGGATCGGTGCCACGGGGCGGCTTCCACCGCCAGGGCTTCCACCCGACCGGCCTCGTCGGCGCGTTCGGGTGCGCCCTCGGGGCGGGGCGCCTGCTCGGGCTCGATCCGGGGCAACTCGTCATGGCGCAGGGGATCGCGCTCAGCACCGCGTCGGGGAGCATGGAGTTTCTGGAGGACGGAGCCTGGACCAAGCGCCTCCACCCGGGCTGGGCGGCGGTGGCGGGCCTCACCTCCGCCTACCTTGCGAGCGAGGGCTTCGTTGCGCCGCGCCTCCCCTACGACGGGCGTTTCGGACTCTTCCGAACCCACCTCGGCGCGCGGGCGGACGCCGACTGCGACTACTCGCTCGCGACCCGTGGTCTCGGCGAGACGTGGGAGCTCCGGCGGGTCGCGGTGAAGCCGTTTCCCGCCTGCCATTTCCTCCACGGCTGCGCGGACGCGGCGATCGCGCTCGCGCAAGCCCACGACCTCCACCCGGACGAGGTGGAGGAGGCGACCGCCCTGGTGCCGGAGGAGACCATCGCGACCATCTGCGAGCCGGCCGCGAACAAGGTGCGCCCCGCGAGCGACTACGACGCGAAGTTCAGCGTGCAGTACGCGGTGGCCGCGAGCCTCGCGCGCCGCGCCTTCGGTCTCGCCGAGCTCGACGACGAGTCCCGCGCGGACCGCGCGATCCTCGACCTCGCGAAGCGGGTACGGTACCGGCCGGACCCGGCCTCCGCCTTTCCCCGGGCCTATTCCGGCGAGGTGGTGGTCCGTACCCGGGACGGGCGCGAGCTTCGTCACCGCGAGGAGATCAACCGGGGGGCGGACGAGCGCCCGCTCACGAACCGCGAGATCGCGGAGAAGTACATGGAGAACGCCCGCCTCACCGTGGACGGGGCGCGGGCGGCCGCGATCCGGAACGCGGTTCTGGACCTCGACCGGTGCGACGACGTCCGCGCGCTCGCGGACGTTCTCGCCGGCTGACCGCCGCGATGGTCCCGGCGGGCTCGCGGCCGCCGCCGACGGCGGCACCAGCGGCGCCGGCGGTGGCGAGCGCTTCGAGCGAACGGATCAGGTAGCGAGGGCAGCAAGGTGGCAGCGGAGATCTCCCGCGCGGCGACCCCGGAGCGGGCCGAAGAAGAGAACATCATCCTCGACGCGATCGAGAAGTTCCTGGAGAGGGAGGTCGCCCCTTGCGCGCACGACCTCGAGAAGGACGACGTCTATCCCGCGGACATCGTGGAGGGGATGAAGGAGCTCGGACTCTTCGGCGCGATCATCCCCGAGGAGTACGGCGGCCTCGGGCTGGGGGCAACCACGTACGCGCGCATCGTGGAGCGGATGGCCCGGGTGTGGATGTCGATCACCGGGATCTACAACTCCCACCTCATCATGGCCTCCGCCCTCGTGCGCCATGGCACCGAGGCGCAGAGGCGCGAGTGGCTGCCGAAGTTCGCGACCGGCGAGATCCGGGGCGGGCTCGCCCTGACCGAGCCCGACGGGGGCACCGACCTCCAGTCCGCGGTCCGGACCACCGCGCGCCGCAGCGGACCGGGCTACGTCATCAACGGGACCAAGACCTGGATCTCGAACGGGATCCACGGCCAGTGCTTCGCCCTGCTGGTGAAGACCGACCCCGACGCGGTGCCCCGCCACCGCGGCATGAGCCTATTCCTCGCGGAGAAAGGGGAAGGCTTCACGGTGAGCCGCAAGCTCGAGAAGCTCGGCTACAAGGGGATCGACAGCGCGGAGCTCGTCTTCGAGGACTATTTCGTCCCGGAGGACCGGCTCGTCGGCGGCGAGGAGGGGCGGGGACTCCGGCACGCCCTCGGGGGGCTCGAACTCGGCCGGATCAACGTCGCCGCGCGCGGGGTCGGGGTGGCACAGGCGTCGCTCGACGAGGCGGTACGTTACGCGCAGGTCCGAAGGTCCTTCGGCAAGCCCATCTGCGAGCACCAGGCGATCCAGATCAAGCTTGCCGACATGGCGACCCAGGTCGAGTCCGCCCGCCTCCTCGTCGAGCGGGCGGCCGCCGCGTTCGACCGGGGCGAGCGCTGCGACATGGAGGCGGGGATGGCGAAGCTCGCGGGGAGCGAGGCCGCGCTCTTCTGCTCCCTCGAGTCGATGCGGGTGCACGGCGGCTACGGCTACTCCAGGGAGTTCAACGTGGAGCGCTTCTACCGGGACGCGCCGCTCCTCGCCATCGGAGAGGGTACGAACGAGCTTCAGCGCATCCTCATCGCCCGCCAGCTCATCGCCCGCAACCCGGTGTGAAGGCGCCCGATCCTCGCCCGCATACCTCACCCGCCCTCTGCCGCGGACGCCGATCCATCCGCCCGTCGCGGCGTGAGAGGCGGGGGAGATGAGCGGGATCGAGGACGGTATCGACGACCGGTTCACCCTGTACGATCTCCGGGTCGAGGTCGTCGCGGCCGGCCGGCCGATGGTCTGCGACCACCGGGAAGGCGAGTACTTCCTCGTGATCGGGGAGAAGATCGTGTTCCCGGTCGAGGGGCGGCGGAGCTTCCCCCTGTACCCGCTCGCGGCCCTGCTCCCGTTGCTCCCCGCGAAGCAGCGCGACACCGCGGCCCGCGACTGGATGACCACCGACGCGGAGGTCGCCTGCCCGGACCCGCACTGCGGGGCGAGGTTCCGCATCACCCGCCTCGGCCGGCGCTCCTTCCGCCACGCCGACACCTCTGCCGTTCCCCTGCCGTCCGGAGACGGCGGGATCCGGTGATCCCCTCGGCCGAAGAACGCGCGGTGGAGACGGTGATCCGCCCGTCCGGGGAACGCCCGGTGGAGATGGCGGCGCTCCGGCCGGGATATCGGATCTCGCGCCTCGTCAAGGGCGGCTGGCAGCTCGCGGGCGACCACGGCTCGGTGGAGCCCGAGCGGGCAGTGGCCGACATGGCCGCCTTCGCCGACGCCGGGATCGTCGCCTTCGACTGCGCCGACATCTACACCGGCGTCGAGGAGCTGATCGGGGCGTTTCTCGCCCGGTACCGGGCCGCGCGCGGCGCCGCTCGCGCCGCGAGGCTCAAGGTCCATACCAAGTACGTACCGGACCTCGCGGACCTGCCCCGGATCGATCGCGCCTCGGTCGAGCGGGTGATCGACCGTTCGCTCGCGCGCCTCGGCCGCGAGCGGCTCGATCTCGTCCAGCTCCACTGGTGGGACCTTGCCGTCCCGGGCGCCGCGGCGTGCGCGCGGCACCTGGCCGCGCTCCAGGCGGCGGGAAAGATCGAGCGCATCGGGGTCACGAATTTCGACCACCGCCATCTCGCCGAGCTCACCGCATCCGGCGTCGACGTGGTCTCCGCGCAGGTGCAGTACTCGCTCATCGACCGGCGGCCGGAGGGCGCCTTCATCGAGTGGACCCGTGCGAACCGGGTGGCCGTCCTCGCCTACGGGGTGCTCGCCGGCGGGTTCCTCACGGACCGGTGGCTCGGCGCACCCGACCCCGGCTTCGCGTTCGCGAACCGGTCGCTGGTGAAGTACCGGCTGATCATCGAGGAGTTCGGGGGTTGGGACCTCTTCCAGGAGCTCCTGCGGACCCTTCGCCGCATCGCCGATCGGCGCGGCGCCGACGTCGCCGCGGTCGCGGTCCGGTTCCTGCTCGACACCCCGGGGGTCGCCGCGGTCATCCTCGGCGCCCGCTACGCCGCGCGACTGCGCCCGACCCTGCGGGCCTTGTCCATCGCCCTCGACGAGGCGGACCGCCGCGCCATCGGCGCGGTGCAGGCCCGCTCCCCCGGTCCGTCCGGGCCGGTCTACGGCCTCGAGCGGGACCGGCACGGCCCCCACGGCCGGATCATGAAATACGGTCTTCAGGGGGCGGCGGGCGGTGCCGCGCCGGCGCCACCGGCGGGAGCGTCCGGAGCGCCGTCCGGATGAGCGAGCCGCTTCTCGAGGTGGAGGGGCTCACCAAGCGCTTCGGCAGCCTCCGGGCCGTGGACGGGGCCGCGTTCACCGTCGAAGCGGGCGCCATCGACGGCCTCATCGGGCCGAACGGCGCCGGCAAGACCACCCTCTTCAACGCCGTCGCGGGCCTCGAGCGGCCCGACGAGGGGAGCGTCCGGCTCGGCGGGCGGCGGATCGACGGCCTCGCCCCTCACCGGGTGTTCGCGGCCGGTCTCGCCCGTACCTTCCAGATCCCGCGGCCGTTCCCGGAGATGACGGTCCTCGAGAACGTCATGCTCGTGCCCCGGAACCAGGCCGGCGAGCGGTTCTGGCGCAACTGGCTCGCGCCCGCCACGGTGCGCCGGGAGGAAGTCCGGAACCGCGGGCGGGCGCGCGAGATCATCGCTTTCTGCGGTCTCGAGCCGGTGGCGAGCGACCTCGCCCGCACCCTCTCGGGCGGACAGCTCAAGCTGCTGGAGCTCGCCCGGGCGCTGATTGCGGAGCCGCGGATCATCCTCCTCGACGAGCCCGCCGCGGGGGTCAACCCGGTGCTCATGGAGACCCTGATGGAGAAGATCGTCGAGCTCAACGCGCGCGGGCACGCCTTCCTCATCATCGAGCACAACATGGACGTCGTGATGTCCGTCTGTCGGCGCATCATGGTGATGGCCCAAGGGCGGATCATCTACTCGGGGGAGGCCGACGGGGCGCGGCGCGACCCCGCGGTGCTCGAGGCGTATCTCGGGGACCTCCCGGAATGAGGCGGACATGACCGGCGAGGCGGTGCTCCGGGCGGACGGGGTGGTGGCCGGATACCGCCCGGATCTGCCCATCCTGCACGGGGTCTCCGCCGAGGTCCGCCGGGGCGAGGTGGTGACGATCGTCGGACCCAACGGGGCCGGGAAGTCCACCCTGGTCAAGGCCGTCGCGGGGCTCGTGGCGGTCTCGGCCGGCCGCGTCCGGCTCGGCGGGCGGGAGATCACCCACACCCCCGCGCACCGGCGGCCGGCCCGGGGGGTGGCCTACGTGCCCCAGACCGGGAACGTGTTCGGGACCCTGACGGTGCACGAGAACCTTCGGGTCGGGGCCGCCCCGCTGTCGGCCCGGGCCGCCGCCGCGCGCTTCGAGGCCGCCTACGCCGCCTTCCCGCCGCTCGCGGGGCGGCGCGAGCGCAAGGCGCGGGTGCTGTCCGGCGGGGAGCGCCAGATGCTCGCGATCGCGCGCGCGCTCGTTCCCGAGCCGGAGCTGATCCTGCTCGACGAGCCGACCGCGGGTCTCGCCCCCCAGGTGGTGGCCGAGGTGTTCGACCTCGTGCGGGGACTCGCCGCGCGAGGCGTCTCGGTGCTCATGGTCGAGCAGAACGCGCGGGCCGCTCTTGCCGTCTCGGACCGGGGCTACGTGCTGACCGAGGGCCGGAACCGGCTCGACGGTCGGGGGGCCGAGCTTGCCGCGGACGCGGACCTCGCGGCCCTGTTCCTCGGCCGACGGCGGGGCGGCGCCCCGGGAGCCCCAGGAGCCCCGGGAACCTCGGGAGCCCCGGGAGCCCCGGGCTGATGTTCTTCCAGCACTTCACGGACGGCATCCTGAGCGGCGCGATCATCTCCCTCGGCGCGATCGGGCTCTCGCTCACGATGCGGATCCTGCGCTTCGCCAACTTCTCCCACTCCGAGCTTCTGACCTGGGGAGCGTATTCCGCGCTCGTCTTCGCCGGCTTCTTCGCCGCGATGGACGACACCCTCGGGGGACCGATCGGCCCGTTCTCCTTCGGCGGGACCCTGGTGCTCGCGGCGGTGTTCGCGGGGGGGCTGACCGCCGCCCTCGCCCTCGTCCTCGACCGGCTGGTGTTCGCGCGGCTGCGCCGTCACGCCGGGCACATGACCCTCGTCTTCGCCTCGTTCGGGGTGGCGCTCCTCGTGCGCAACGTCATCCTCATGGGGTTCGGCCCCGATCCCTACTACTACTCGAACGAGCTCCAGATCGCGGTGCGCGTCGCGGGGGTCCGGGTGATGCCGGACCAGATCTTCGTGCTCGGCCTCACCGCGGTGCTGGTGGTCGTCCTGCACCTCTTCATGACCCGCAGCCGCGCCGGGGTCTACATGCGGGCGGTGGCCGAGAACGCGGCCCTCGCCCGGGCGAGCGGGGTCGATGCGGACGCCGTCGTCCGCTGGACCTGGATCATCGGGGCGACCGGCGCCGCGGTGGCGGGCGTGCTGTACGGGCTCACCGTGCAGCTTCGTCCCGAGCTGGGCTTCAGCCTGATCCTGCCCCTGTTCGCGGCGGCGATCCTGGGCGGGACGGGCAGCCTCTACGGTGCGGTGGTGGGCGGGCTCGTCGTGGGGCTCTCCGAGAACCTGTCCGTGATGGTCATTCCTTCGAGCTACAAGCCGGCGGTGCCCTTCCTCCTCATCCTGGGCGTCCTCTACTTCCGGCCCCGGGGGATCTTCGGCGAGCCGCGATGATCGGAGTCGTCTCGTACCTGGTCTTCTTTTTCGTCATCGCCCTCATCCTCGGCGTCGCGGTCCTCGGCCTCAACCTCCAGTGGGGGTTCACGGGACTCTTCAACGCCGGGGTCGCGGGCTTCATGGCCGTCGGCGGCTATGCCACCGCGATCCTGATCGGCCCGGCCCGCGACGCGGTCGTGGGCGGGTTCGAGCTCCCGTTCCCGATCGGGCTCGCGGGCGGCATGGCGGCGGCGGGGGCCGCCGCGGTCCTCGTCGGGTTCGCGACGCTGCGGCTGCGCGAGGAGTACCTTGCGGTCGCGACCTTCGGGATCGCCGTCTGCATCCAGCTCGTCGCCCTCAACCAGGAGTATCTGACCGGGGGCACCCTCGGCCTCATCGGCATTCCCAACCCGGCCGCGGATCTCGCCGGGAGCCCTCTCGCCCGGAACGTTCTCTACCTCGGCATCGTGCTGGCCGCGGTCGGGCTCACCTACGCGGGTCTCGGGCGGATCGTGCAGTCGCCCTGGGGGCGGACCCTGAAGGCGATCCGCGAGGACGAGACGGCCGCCGCGTCGCTCGGCAAGGACCCGGTCCGGATCCGGCTCGAAGCCTTCGTGCTCGGCAGCATGATCATGGGGCTCGCGGGGGGCCTGTACGTCGGCTTCATCGGATACGTCAGTCCGTTCGACTTCCAGCCCATCCTCACCTTCCAGATCTGGACCATGCTGATCGTAGGGGGCAGCGCCAACAATCGGGGGGCGCTGCTCGGCGCGGTGCTGGTGTGGGGGATCTGGACCACGAGCGGCTTCGTCATCTCGAAGCTGGTGCCGCCCGCCCTCCAGGTGCAGTCGGGCGCCCTCCAGGCGGTGCTGATCGGGCTTCTGCTGGTCGCGATGCTGCTCTTTCGGCCGCGAGGGCTCATCGGCGAGGAGGAGCACGTCTCGCGGCACGTCCGTCCCTGAGCGTCCCTTCCGGTCCGGCCGGAAAGCCGCTCGGTCCGAACCGCGGGTCGGACCCGCGGCCATGGTCCGACCCGCGGCCTGTGGTCGGACCGCGCCGAGCGAATCCGACCTGCCCGCTGCCCGTTGCCCACTGCCCACTACCTGCTACCCACCTCCCGGCCGCCGCCGATGTCGGGCAGCGCGGTGCTCATCCGGCCGGCCCGTTTTTCCGGCCCGGCCGGCATTCCGCCTCGCGGGCTCCGGGGCGCGAGACGGGAGAGATCCGGCTCGCGGGTGCGGGCGCGGAGTTCTATCCTGGCCCGCGGCGCGATACGATGGGCGAGGGTCTCAACATGCGAACGAGGAGCAAGGGCATGAACACCTTACGAAACGGTCTCATTCTTGCCGCCGTCGCGGCCGTGTTCGCGGCCGCCGGTGTGGGGCGGGCCGCGGCCGAGGACTGCACGATCAAGCTCGGCGTGGTGCTGCCGGTCAGCGGCCCCATGGGTCTGGTCGGCGAGCGCATCGCGGAGACCGGCCAGTTCGCGGTGGACGTCTTCAACGAGGCGGGCGGCGTCAAGGGCTGCAAGGTCGAGTACGTGCTGCGCGACACCCAGGGCCAACCGACCGTCGGGGTCGACGCGGCCAAGAGCCTGGTGGACATCGAGGGAGTGCCGGTGCTGGTCGGTGCGATCTCGAGCGGCGTCAGCCTCCCGATCCTGACCTCCGTCGCGGTTCCCTCGAAGGTGACCCAGATCTCGTGCTGCTCGTCGTCGACGAGCTTCACCGAGCTCGCCGAGGAAGGCAGGACCGAGGGGTACTGGTTCCGCACCTATGCCACGAACCGGAGCCAGGCCGCGATGGGGGCGCTCCTCACCACCAGCAAGGGGTACCGGAAGACCGCGGTCATCTACGTCAACACCGACTTCGGGGTCGGACTCGCCGAGCGCTTCGTGCAGGACGTCGCCAGGCTCGGCGGGTCGATCACCAAGGCGGTCGCCTACAACGAGAGCCAGCAGAGCTACCGCGCCGAGGTGACGGCGGCGCTCGAGGGCGATCCCGATTCGCTGTTCCTGGTCGCCTTCCCGGTGGACGGAGCGACGATCACCCGGGAGTGGCTGTCGCTCGGCGGCACCGGCAACCTCGTGGTGAACAACTCGCTCCGGTCGGCGGACTACCTCGAGGCGGTGGGATCCAGGCACCTCACCAACCTGGTGGGGTACGACAGCGCCCAGCCCCGCACCGAGTCGGTCGCGACGTTCAACTCCATGTTCGAGGCCCGCTTCGGCGGCCCCCCCGACGGACCCGGCCTGCACTCCATGTTCGACGCGGTGACCGTCGTCCTGCTGGCCATGGAGTCGGCGGAGGAGATCGACGGCACCTCGATCCGCGACAACATCCGCAAGGTGACCGCGTCCGACGGCGAGCCGGTCCACCCGGGGCCCGAGGGTATCGGGAAGGCGAGGGAGCTTCTCGCGGCCGGCAGGTCCATCCGCTACGTGGGGGCGACCGGGCCGCTGCAGTTCGACGAGAACGGGGACGTCCAGGCGCCGAAGCTGACGTGGCGGTTCGAGGGCGACCGGAACGTGGAGATGGACTACCACTCGATCGAAGACGTCGCCGCCCTCATCATGAAGCTCGACAACTGAACGGGTGAGCCGGCCTCGGCGAGGGCGGACAGGGGCGCCGGAGGGCTTCCCCGTCCGCCCTCGCCTCCGCGCCGGCAGGGTCATCCCACGCTACGGTTCCGGATGGAAACGAGGGGTCGGGATGGCGCTCGCCGCGCGCGGTTCGGGCGGATCGACGGTCGTGCCGCTCCTCGAGCGGGACCGGACGAGCAAGACGGGAATGGCCGGCGGCGAACCGGCGGCATCGACGTGACCGCCCGGCGCACCCACGTCCTCTCCGGGTCGCGGTACGAGGAGCTGGCCGGCTACGCGCGGGCGGTGGTGGTCGGCGACCGCATCTTCGTCTCCGGCACGGTCGGGGTCGACTTCGCGACCGGCACCATGCCCGAGAGCGCCGAGGCCCAGGCCGGCCGGGCCCTCGATACCATCGAGCGGGCATTGTCGGAGGCGGGGTCCGGCCTGCGTGACGTGGTGAGGGTGCGGGTGTACGTACCGGATCCCGACGACGTCCTCCCCGTGTCGGGGGTGCTCAAGGCGCGCTGCGGGGCCGCGCGCCCCGCCAATACGACGGTCTGCGCCCCGCTCGCGGTGCCCGGAGCCAGGGTCGAGATCGAGGTGGACGCGATCCGGGGCTCGGGATAGGGTGCGGCCCGCCCCGGCTCCCGTTCGGTGCACGGTCGCCTCTCCCTCTCGAACGCGGTCGCGCAGGGCTGGTCCCTTGTCCGGCGACAGGCGAACCGGGCCTGTTCGGCAGGCCGTTCGGAAGCGCATTTCGTCGGGTGCGCATCGCGCATCGTTTCGGGCCTCATGAAGCGGCCCTCGAGCGCACGGGCGGCCGGTCCGCGCCCGCGGCCGGCACTCGGCGACAAGAACGGTCCTGCGGGGTTGCGGCGTTCTCGTGCGAGTCGTCCGGGCCCGCGGTATCATCAGGCGCGAAGCACGTCACTCCCACGTCACCCCAAGGAGCAAGAAATGCGCCCGAGATCCTGGATAACGGCACTTGGCGTCTTCGCGACCGCGTTCGCCGCGGGGCCGGCATTCGCCGCGGACATCGAGCTGGCATTCCGCTTCAACGATCCCGAGGCCGAAGAGATGCGCGCCGCCCTCGATGCGTTCGAGCAGGAGAACCCGGGGGTCGGGGTCGAGCTTCAGACCATCGCCTGGGGCGAATCCCGGCAGCAGTTCCTGCGCGAGGCGGCGGTGGGAGAGGGCCCCGACGTGGTCCACATCGCGTTCGTCTGGCCGCGAGACATGGGTGCGGCGGGAGCCCTGCTGCCGCTCAACGACTTTCTCGACTCGCAACCGATCCAGGGCGGATTCGACGATTTCATCGCGACCGAGCTGTCGATGGGTCCGGACGGAAACATCTACGGTGTGCCGTGGACGACCGATACCTGGGCGATGGTCTATCGCACCGATGTGCTGGAGGCGGCCGGCATCGGCGAGATCCCGCGTACCTGGGAAGCGCTGCGCGACGCCAGCCGGGCGATACACGAGAAGACCGGCAAGGTCGGATTCGGCTTCCCGGGCGGAAGCGGTCCGAGCAATACGATCTGGTTCCTGGCCAACTACTACTGGTGGTCGAACGGGAGCGCGCTGGTGACCGGGGACGGGGACGGCTTCCGGACGGGCATCACCGTCGAGCGGATCGCCGAGGCGATGGCGTACTACGATTCCTTCTTCAAGGAAGGCCACAACCCGGAATCCATGCTCGGCGTCACCGCCTGGTTCGATCCCGCCATCCTCGAGGGCATGACGAACGGCGAGCAGGGCATCGCAATCATGCCGCCACAGCAATTCAAGCAGATCCTCGCTTCGTACCGGGAGCGCAACCCGGGCGAGGAGCCGCCCTTCGTGACGGCGACCACCCCCGGCGGACCGGAGGGGCCGAAAACGCATCTCGGGGGACGCATGCTGGGCATCAATGCCAACACGGAGCACCCGGAGACCGCCTGGAAGCTGGTCGAGTTCATGACCCGGGGAGACGTTCTCACGAAGTACTACGAGAATCAGTTCCCGGCTCAGAAGACCCTTCTGAGGAGCATCGAGTTCGGACCGGCCCTGGGCGGCTTCGCCGAGCAGCTCACGCTGGCCCGTAGCTGGGGGGCCTATTCCGACGGGCCGGCGCAGATCGGCAGGATGTGGAACGCCGCGGGCCGCGCCTTCGGTTCCGCGTTCATCGGTGAACGGAGCTACGAGGAGGCCGCCGCGGAGCTGCTGGAGTCGGTCGAAGAGCAACTCGAGTAGGGAAGCGCGGCGGGGGAGCCCCCGAGGGGGTGCGACGGCACCCCCCTCGGTCGGCGTCGTCGCCGCGGCGCATGCGACATGAGAGGAGAGCGAGCGTTCATCGCGCTCATGTTGGCGCCGATATTCTTCTTCCTCGTCTTCTTCTACGGATATCCGACGCTCTCCAATCTGTACGGCAGCTTCACCGATCTCAGCCTTCTCGGTCTCCGGCAGGGTGGAGAATTCATCGGCTTCGCGAACTACGTGGAGTTGCTGTCGAGCCGGGACTTCTACCGTGTCTTCTGGAACACGCTGTTCTGGCTGACGGCGGTGTCGGTCGTCCTGCGGCTGGGGCTCGGTCTGCTGCTCGCGCTGCTGCTCGACTCGGCGACCCTCCGCCGCTACCGGCTGACCACGGCTTCGCGACTGGTCCTGCTCGTACCCTGGGCCACGCCGCCGATCGTCGCGGTGGTCGTGTGGCGCTGGCTGCTCGACGGGCGCCAGGGGCTCGTGAACGGCGTACTGCAGGAAGTCGGGCTGATCGACCGGCCTGTCGCGTTCCTCGCGAACGTCGACACGGTCTGGCCGGCGATCGTCACCATCATCGTCTGGAACACCTTGCCACTCGTGACGCTCACCTTCCTCGCCGCACTCCAGTCGGTTCCCCGGGAGCTCGAGGAAGCCGCCGAGATGGACGGCGCGGGCGCGGTGCAGCGCTTCTTCCATGTGACCCTGCCGCATCTGATGCCGACCATCGTGGTCATGGCGCTGCTGCTCGTCTTCTGGACGTTCAACAACTTCGTCTATGTCTGGCTGGCGACCGGCGCCGGTCCGGGCCTCTTCACCAACGTCCTGGCGACGGAGATCTACATCAAGGGCTTCATCGACTTCGAGCTCGGATTCAGCTCGTCCGTCGGCATGGTCATGGCCGCGCTCATGGCCGTGCTGGGCCTCTTCTACTTTCGCTTCGTCGCGCTCCGGGAGTTTCGCGAAATCCTGTGAATCCCCGAAGATGAAACCGGACGGGAAGACGCCGGGCGGCGAGGCCGGCGCCGGACCGGTCTCCATTCGCCGCAACCCGCTGGTCGCTCCGCTCGTCCTCGCCGCGACGTTCGTCGTCTGGACGTTCCTGGTCCTTCCGGCCGTGTGGATCTTCGTCGGCTCGTTCAAGACCAACGAAACGATGTTCTCCGCCACCTCGTTCACGTTCACTCTGGAGAACTATACGACCATCTTCCGCGTCGGCTTCGGCCGATTCATCTTCAACAGCCTGTTCATCTGTCTCACCGCGGTCGTGATCTCGACCTTCGTCTCCGTCATCGCCTCCTACGTATTCTCGCGCCGGCGATTTCGCGGCAAGCGGGTGGTCTTCGGGGCCGTGATCCTGGGCCAGTTGTTTCCCTGGATCATCCTGGTGACGCCGCTCTTCATCATGTTCGCCCGTATCGGACTGCTGAACAGCCACGCCGGAATGATCTTCGCCTACGTCGCCATCTCGATTCCGTTCTCGGTCTATCTCCTGGTGGGCTACCTGGAATCGGTGCCACGCGAGCTCGACGAAGCGGCGGTGATGGACGGCTGCTCCCGGTTCCAGGTCGTGTGGACCATCATCTTTCCCGTCATGCTGCCGGGTATCGTGGCCACCGCCACCTACGCGTTCCTGCTGATGTGGACGGAGTTCCTGTTCGCGCTGGCCTTCCTGACCCGCACGTCGCTGAAGACGATGCCGTTGGGACTGGCCCAGTTCTTCGGCGAGCAGAGCGTCGACTGGGGCGCGATCATGGCCGCCTCCGCGGTGACGACCCTGCCGGCGCTGGTGTTGTTCCTGCCGCTTCAGACGAAGCTCTCGGCCGGTCTGGTCGCCGGGTCGGTGAAGGGGTAGGCGGTGGCGGATCTGAGCTTGCGCGGGGTCGGCAAGCGCTTCGGCGAGGTCACCGCCGTGGCGGACATCGACCTGGAGATCGCCCACCGGGAATTCGTCGTCGTCGTCGGTCCGTCCGGCTGCGGCAAGTCGACGTTGCTCCGGGTCATCGCCGGGCTCGAGGAGCTGACCACGGGCGAGATCCGGGTCGGCGGAGAGGCCGTGCACCGAACGCCCCCGGCGAAGCGCGGAATCGCCATGGTGTTTCAGAACTACGCGCTCTACCCGCACAAGACGGTGGCCGGCAACATGGGGTTCGCCCTCAAGATGGCCAAGGTGCCGAAACCCGAGATCGAACGCCGGGTGAACGAAGCGGCCCGCATCCTGAGAATCGAGGACCTGCTGGGCCGCAAGCCGCGCCAGCTCTCGGGGGGGCAGCGCCAGCGGGTGGCGATCGGTCGCGCAATCGTTCGCGAGCCGAAGGTATTCCTCTTCGACGAACCCCTGAGCAACCTGGACGCCGCGCTCCGGGTCGACATGCGGGTCGAGCTCGCCCGGCTGCACGGTTCGATCGACGCCACGATGGTGTACGTCACCCACGATCAGACCGAGGCCATGACCATGGCCGACAGGATCGTCGTGCTGCGCGAAGGGCGGATCGAGCAGATCGGATCGCCGATGGCGATCTACCGCCGGCCGGCCAATGTCTTCGTTGCGGGTTTCATCGGCTCTCCGCGCATGAACCTGCTGCCGGCGACGGTGTGCGCGGCCGAGGCCGGAACGGTGACCGTCGAGATGTCGGGTGGTACTCGGGTCACGGTTCCCGCCGGCGGAGCGGAAGCCTCCGTGGGGGATGCGGTGACCCTCGGCGTGCGACCCGAAGACCTGGCCCTCGGCGGCGCCCCCTCCGACGGAGCGACGATGCACCTCGACATCTACGTGATCGAGCCGCTCGGCGGAGAGACCATCCTCTACGGCTACATCGGCGGCCACATCGACGACTCGCGCACCCTGGTCGTCAAGGCTCCGGGCCACGCGGCGGTACGCAACCGTGCGCGCGTTCCGGTCCACGTCATGCCGGAAGCATGCCATCTCTTCGACCGGGCCGGCGTCGCGATGGGCTGGTCCGCCGGTCCGTCCGAGCGGGCGCCGACCCTCGACGAAGCAATGGGGGAGAAGATCTCATGAAGCTCGTTTTCGCACTGTTCGATTCCCTCAATCGGCGCTCGCTGGAGCCGTACGGGGCTCGCACCGTCAAGACGCCCCACTTCCGCCGTCTCGCCGACCGGTGCGTGACCTTCGACTCGCACTACGTCGGCAGCCTGCCGTGCATGCCGGCGCGGCGCGACCTGCAAACCGGTCGGCTCAACTTCCTGCACCGGGGCTGGGGTCCGCTCGAGCCCTTCGACAACTCCTTCCCCGAGCTGCTGCACGGAAAGGGCGTCTACAGCCACCTCGTTTCCGATCACTACCACTACTGGGAGGATGGGGGCTTCACCTATCACAACCGCTATGACACCTACGAGTTCATCCGCGGCCAGGAGCGTGACCCCTGGAAGGCCATGGTGCAGCCGCCCTGGGAGCGCCTGCGCGAGCAGTACCACGCCACCCAATTCGACGATCGTCGCCGCAGCCTCTACTACCACCACATCATCAACCGCGAATCGATCCGCGAGGAGCGCGACTTTCCCTCGGTGCAATGCTTCGACTCGGGCCTCGAGTTCATCGACGCGAACCGGAGCGCGGAGGACTGGCTGCTTCAGATCGAGACGTTCGATCCCCACGAGCCGTTCTTCGCACCGGCTCGCTTTCGCGACGAGTATCCGACGAACTATGGCGGGCCCATCCTCGACTGGCCGCCCTACGCACGGGTCACCGAGGCCCCGGACGAATGCGCCGAGCTCCGCGCGAACTACTGCGCCATCGTCGCCCTCTGCGACGCCCAGCTGGGCCGCCTGCTCGACCGTTTCGACGCTCACGACCTGTGGTGCGACACCGCTTTGCTGGTGACGACGGACCACGGCTTCCTGCTCGGCGAGCACGACTGGTGGGCCAAGCTCCGGATGCCGTGCTACGACGAGGTCGCGCACATCCCGTTGTTTCTCCATCACCCCGACCATGCGAGCCACGCCGGGTCGCGGCGCAGAGCGTTGACTCAGACCGTCGACCTCATGCCGACCATTCTGGATCTCTTCGGGGTGAGCCCCCCCGCCGAGGTGGAGGGCCGCTCGCTGTTGCCCGTGCTCGAGAACGATACGCCGATCCGGGAGGCGGGGCTCTACGGGGTCTGGGGCAGCGCGACGAACGTGACCGACGGACGCTACACCTATTTCCGCTACCCCGACGACCTGGAGAGCCAGGAGATCTTCCAGTACACGCTGATGCCGACCCACATCTCATCGCTCTTCACGCCGGAGGAGCTCGCGACGGCGACCCTCGCCCCTCCTTTCGGCTTCACCAAGGGTGCCCCGGTCCTGAAGATATCCGGCCACGCGAAATCGCCGATGTACCGCGGGCAGGGCATGGGTTTCTTCCAGGACACCGAGACGGTGCTGTTCGACACCAGGGCGGACCCCGAGCAACGGCGTCCGCTCGTCGATCCGTCCGTCGAAGCGCGCCTGATCGCCCGGATGCGGTCGCTGATGGAAGCCAACGACGCTCCGCCGGAGGCCTATGCTCGCCTCGGCCTGGAGCCGCCGCGCTCCCGGGCCGGCTGACGCCTCCCGATTCGCGGGGCAAATCCGTTCTCGGCCATCAAGGAAGGCCGAGAACGAACTTGCTCTGGGGCCAAGGCGTGGAGTGGGGCGTGGAGTGGGGCGCGGACTGCCGCGTGGGCGCCGCGCACGTTGTTGCACGGCGGGAGGGTCGCGGCCCGCTCGCCGAGTTGCCCTTGGTCCATCCCCGGGTTCCGGCGCAACGGTGCCGGGCGCAGAAGATGCGCAACGTCCTGGCCGGCGGGTGCGCAAGGCCGACCGGAAGGCGGTGAAGGGGGCGGTGCGCCGCCCTGCTCCACGACACCGCGGCTCGGGTCTACCGGCCTGGACCCGCCCCGCGCCGGGTGATGGAGGGCTCCCGCGGCCCCGGAGCGAAATCCGTTACGCCCCGCGACGCTCCGGATCGGCCCCGCGGTTTCGCCGGCCCCATTCGCACGCGCCATCCCCCGGGCGGGGGCGATCAGCGGGGGCGCAACCGTTGCAGCCGGGCCCGGAGGTCCCCTTCGTCCTTGCACCGCAGCACGGCGTCGATGACCTCTTCCTCGTTCACCCCCGTCCACGCCCGAGCTTCCAGTGCGAACCCGGCGTCGGACAGCCCCCGCGACGCCAGCAACCCGGGCAGGACCTTGGCCAGGAGCTCCGCGCCTCTCTCGGCACGACCTTCCGCACGGCCCTCGATACGGCCCCGGGCACGGCTTTCCCGGCGCTGCCGCCGCAGCCAGGGCGAGTCCTCGGGGCCGGTGCCCTCACGTTCGCCCAGCGCGAGGCCTACCCGCACGAGCGTTTCTTCCGTGGCTGCCGAGCTCTCCAGTTCGTTGAAAGCGGCGTGGATCTCCGCCGCCGTCCACTCCGGGAAGGCGCGGCTCTCGCCCGCCGTGCGATATTCCCCGCCCTCCAGCACGTGGATCGCGAGGCCCGGTCGCCGTCCGGCGGGGCGGCTCGGCGCCCGGCGCTCGGGCACCTCCACCCACACCTCCGGAAACCCCCACTCCTCGTACAGCCAGAGCTTCCCCCGGCGCACGTCGGTGGTGTGGTCCACCTCCACCACCACGTCCGGCAGGTCGTTGCGGCCGACCACGATGCTCCTCTCGCGCTCGTTCGGTATCCGCGAACGGCGGGGGTCCAGGTACGTCGCCTGGTCCGCCTGCAGGATGCGGCGGCGCTCGCCGCGCTCGTCCTGCCACTCGAGGTCCGTCGCGCCGAAGCACGCGATGGGCGAACCGCGCACCGCGGCGATCACCGCGCCGAGCGCCGCGAGGCGGTGCGAAGGGAATTCGTGCCAGGGGCTGGTGGGCTCGCGCACCATCCAGGCGGTCTCGGTGTCGGCGTCCCAGAACTCGAACCGGCCCTCGAAGTCTTCGATGTCCTCGCGCGTGAGGGGCACCGCCTCGCAGCCGGGGAACTCCGGCGCCGGCCGGCGTCTGCGCCGTGCCGCCACCGCGGCGGCGGGAGCCGTGGAATCGGTGTCGGTATCGAACGGCACGTCCGGCCTCCTTTCCATGCGGCGAACCGCGCTTTCCCCATCGACCATCGTGATATCCCCGCGGTACCGTGTCAACGGGAGCTGCCCCGATCCAGCAATTCTCATTTTGCTCGTCGGGTCCCGCGGCCGAACCGGCACGACCGTCGATCGGCCCCCCGATCCGCCCCGGATCGAGTCGCAAGGAGAAGACGGCTTGCGGCTCGGGGTGACGTCAGGCGCCAAAATGAGAACTGCTGGCCCCGATCGATCCGATGGACAGGTCAGGGCTTTCGTCCCCTGCCCGGGGGTGGTCGATAGCCGGTGGAAGGAAAGTCCCGCCGAAGAGCGACGTCGAGGGTGCCCCCGGCGGGTCGGTCGAGTGGGTGGAGCCGGGTGGAGCCGGGTGGAGCCCGGGGCCTGTCGATGGCGTGCCCGCTCAGGCGGCCTCGTCGCGCCAGCCGACATTGGCCCGCAGGCGCGGCATGACCTCCTTTGCCATCAACTCCATGTGGCGCACCCAGGGAGCGCGCGGGGTCCAGTCGTGGTGCGAGGCGATGAGGGTCTCGAACGGCCCCGTCGCTTCGCGGAACTCGGCCAGCCGGTCCGCCACCGTCTGCGGGCTGCCCGCGATCACCATGGTGTCCAGGCAGTAGTCCACGGTCACTTCGTCGTCCGGCATGTCGGGGTCGGTCTTCAGCATGTGCACGAAGCCCCCCGCCGTGGTCACCCCGATGATGTAGTGGAAGTACCATCGTATCGCGCACTCCGGGCTGCGCAGGTAGGCCTGTGCCTCCGCGTCCGTCTCGGCCACGAACAGGGTGCGCCCGGCCCGCCACTTCTCCGCCGCCACCGGCAACCCCCGCGCCCGCTTCTCGTCGCACCAGTGGCTCCAGTGCTCCACCAGCACCGGTTGGGGCACGAAGTTCGCGGAGATCGAGTGCCAGTCGCGCCGCGCGGCCATGCGGATGCTGGTCGACCCGCGGCTCATCGCGGGGAGCATGATGGGCGGGTGCGGCTGCTGGTAGGGCTTGCCCATGCCGCCCACCCCGATCTCGGGGATGACCTGCTCCCTGATCTCGAAGTCCCAGTACTTCCCCCGGAACTCGTAGGGCGGGTCGGACGACCAGATGCCGAGGATCATGTCGATCGACTCCTCCAGCATCGCCATCCGGTCCTGGTCCAGCACCTTGAACATCTCGAAGTCGGGCGGGGCGGCGCCGGGGCCGATCCCGAACATGAAGCGCCCCTTCGTCATGTGGTCGAACTGCGCGACCTGTCCGGCGACGATCGCGGGGTGCTGGTTCGGGAGGCAGATCACCCCCGTGCAGAGCTTGATCCGCTGCGTCTCGGGAATGAGCGCGGCCATCAGCATGAGAGGGGACTGGATGGGCTCGGAGGGAAGGGCGAAGTGCTCGCCGAGCCATACCTCGTCGAAGCCCACCGCGTCGGCGCACCGGATGACGTCCAGGTCCTCGTTGAGCAGGGTGTGGTATCCACGGCGGTAGTCGTGGATGGGGTGCATGAACATGCCGAGCTTCATGTGATTCCTCCTGGCCGGTGTCCAGCCCGGCAGTTTCACCCGCTTTCCGCCGCGGACACCGACCCCCGCGCGGTGACGGGCCGTACTCGCTCAAGCCGCTTCGACCGCGCGCACGGGCCGGTGTCGGCCACGTCTCCGGCAGCGCGCACCCGCTCCCTTCGGCCCGTGCGGCCCGCCACCGCACCGTCTCGGCGCCCTCGCGACGAAAGTCGGCGAGATTTCCGGGCTTGCGCCGGCTCGCCCCGGCCCGGCTACCCCCGGTCGTCGGCGCCGGCGACGCCTCCGGACGCTCACCGCCCCGGAAGGTAGCAGGGTCCGGGAACGGCGGGGTAGTCGGTGAGCATCGCCTCGTCGATGTCGAGCCCGAGCCCCGGCCCCTCGTGCGGCTCGACGTGGCCGTCCCGGACCTTCAGGGGGTTCCGCGCGAGATCGGTGCGGAAAGGATTGACCGGGGCTTCGTCCGCCTCGTAGATGAGGCCGTTGCCGAGCGCGCACAGCAGATGGACGTTGGCCGCCGCGCTCAGCATGGAGTGGCTGGTGTGGGGCGCGGCCTTCAGGTGCCAGGCCGCCGCCATGTCCGCGATCTTCTTCACTTCCGAGATGCCGCCCGCCTTGGTGCAGTCCGCCTGCACGATGTCGATCGCGCGCGCCTCGAACAGCCCCCGGAACTCCTGCCGGGTGTAGTGGTTCTCGCCGGCCGCCACCGGCACCCGGATGCGTTGCCTCAGATCGCGGTACGCGCCGGCCGCGTCCGGCGGAAACGGCTCCTCGAGCCAGTACACCCGGTTGTCCTCGCAGTACGCGACGACCTCCGCCAGGTCGGCGGCGGTGTAGCGGGTCTGCGCGTCCACCGCGATGTCGAGACCGTCCCCGAATTCGCGCCGGACCCGGGCCACCCGTTCGGCGTCGCGCCGCGGGGTGTCCCCCACCCGGAGCTTGACCGCCGTGTAGCCCGCCTCGACGAACTTCGCGACCTCCCCGGCCAGCTCCTCCGGCGGCTTGAACCCCAGGGTGAGGCCGCCCACGTAGGCGCGGATCCGCCGACGGGCGCCCCCGAGCAGGCGGTACACGGGCTGCCCGAGCAGCTTCCCCTTGAGGTCCCACAGTGCGATGTCGATGCCCGACAGGGCGATGACGCTTCCCGCCCCCAGGCCGTGGGTCTGGATCTGCTGATGGCGTACCCGCTCCCAGATGCCCTCGGTGTCGAACGGGTCCTCTCCGATGAGCAGGGTCCCGATGCCGCGCTGGACGATCTCGGCCATGGCGGTCGGGTTCTGCCCGTGATGGGACTCGCCGTAGCCGACCGTCCCGTCGTCCGCCGTCACCTTGACGAGCACGAAGTCGCGCTTGACGTTCGCCCCGAGGGCATTGCGCACGACGTCCCCTTCGAACGGGCACGAGTGGGCGCTCGCCTCGATTTTCGCAATTTTCGCCATCGCGGCTCCTCCCCGGTGACTCCTCCCCGGTGACTGGGGCGGCGGCCGGAACGCCGGCGGCGGTGCTCCGGCAGTTCTCGTTCCGGCGCCGGGCTTCACCCCGAGCCGCAAGCGGCCTTCTCCTTGCGACTCGATCCGGGGCCGATCGACGATCGTGCCGGCCCGGCAGCGGGACCCGACGAGCAAGACGGGAATTGCCGGCGGTGCTCCCGGCCCGGCGCTCGGCCCCGACAACTGGAATATACTCGATGCGATGGAACGCGGGATCGAGTACTCCGCCCCGATCGGCGACGAGGTCCGGTCCACCACCTGCTACATGTGCGCGTGCCGGTGCGGGATCCGGGTTCACCTCAAGGACGGCGCGGTCCGCTACATCGAAGGCAATCCGGACCATCCCGTGAACCGCGGCGTGCTCTGCGCGAAGGGCTCCGCCGGCATCATGCAGCACTACTCGCCGGCGCGGCTCACCCGGCCGCTCCTTCGCACCGGCGAGCGCGGGCGCGGGGAGTTCCGG
This sequence comes from Gammaproteobacteria bacterium, assembly GCA_965214795.1. GTDB lineage: Bacteria > Pseudomonadota > Gammaproteobacteria > HK1 > HK1 > JAJDXW01. The sequence continues at coordinate 2,693,160 of OZ243976.1, forward strand.
GAGATCTCGTGGGAGGAGGCGATCCGGACCGCGGTCGAGTGGCTCCGCCCGCTGCGCGAGAAGGACCCCCGGAAGCTCGCGTTCTTCACCGGGCGCGACCAGAGTCAAGCCCTCACCGGCTGGTGGGCGAGCCGCTTCGGCACCCCCAACCACGCTGCCCACGGGGGGTTCTGCTCGGTCAACATGGCCGCCGCCGGGCTCTATTCGATCGGCGCCTCCTTCTGGGAGTTCGGCGAGCCGGACTGGGAGCACGCGCAGTGGTTCGTGCTGTTCGGCGTCGCCGAGGACCACGACAGCAACCCCATCAAGCTCGGGCTCGCGAGGCTCAAGGAGCGCGGTGCGAAGGTGGTCTCGGTCAACCCGGTGCGCACCGGCTACTCCGCGATCGCGGACGAGTGGATCGGCATCACCCCGGGGACGGACGGCCTGCTGGTCCTCTCGCTCGCCCACGAGTTGCTGCGTTCGGGCCGGGTGGACGCCCGGTACCTCGCCTCGTACACGAACGCGCCGTGGCTCGTGGTGGAGGCCCCGGGGGGGCCGGAGGACCCGGAGGACGGGCTCTTCGCGCGCGACGGCGAGGGCCGGCCGCTCGTCTGGGATCGCGCCGGGTCCGCCCCTCGCCCCGCCTCGGACCCCGAGGCGCGGCCGGCGCTCCGGGGCCGCTTCGATCTGCCCGACGGACGGGCCGCACGCCCTGCCTTCGAGCTCCTCGCCCGCCGCGTTCTCGATCCGCGGTACGCGCCCGCCGCGGTCGCCGCCACCACCGGGGTGCCGGCCGCGACCATCCGGCGGCTCGCGGCCGGGATGGCCCACGCCGCCTTCGAGCGGGCGGTCACCCTCGACATCCCCTGGACGGACGTATACGGGCGCCGTCACGAGACGATGACCGGCCGCCCCGTCGCCTTCCACGCGATGCGCGGCATCTCCGCCCACTCCAACGGCTTCCAGACCTGCCGCGCCCTGCACGTGCTGCAGATGCTCCTCGGCACGGTGGACGCGCCCGGCGGGTTCCGCTACAAGGCGCCGTTCCCGCGGCCGGCCCCGCCGCCCCAGCTCCCCGCCGGGCGCCCGGAGCAGGTGGAGCCGGGCCGACCCCTGCCCGGCCCTCCCCTCGGCTTCCCGCGGGGGCCGGAGGACCTGCTGGTGGACGGGGAGGGGCGCCCGGCCCGGATCGACAAGGCGTTCTCCTGGGAGGCTCCCCTCGCCGCGCACGGGATGCTGCACACCGTCATCCGCAACGCCTGGGCCGCCGACCCCTATCCGATCGACACCCTGTTCCTCTACATGGCCAACATGGCGTGGAACTCGGCCATGAACACCGCCCGCACGGCGGACATGCTCACCGACCGCGACCCCGCGACCGGCGAGTACCGCATTCCCCGGTTCGTCTACTGCGACGCCTTCGCTTCGGAGACGGTGGCCTACGCGGACCTGGTGCTCCCCGACACCACCTACCTCGAGCGCTGGGACTGCATCTCTCTGCTGGACCGGCCCATCGGCTCGGCGGACGGCCCCGCCGACGCCATCCGCCAGCCCGTGACGGTCCCGGACCGGGACGTGCGTCCGTTCCAGGACGTGCTGCTGGAGATCGGGGCGCGCCTCGGACTGCCGGGCCTGGTGAACGAGGACGGGAGCCCGCGCTATCCCGGCGGGTACCCCGACTTCCTCGTCAACCACGAGTACCGCCCCGGGGTCGGCTCCCTCGCGGGGTGGCGCGGCGCGGACGGCGGCTCGAACGGCACCGGGGCGCCCAACCCGGACCAGCTCGCGCGCTACGTCGGGAACGACTGCTTCTGGCGGGCCGAGCTCGAGCCGTCGCAGCGGTATTTCAAGCACTTCAACCGCGACTATCTGCAATACGCGAAACGCATGGGGTTCCTCGGGTCGGACGGCCCGGTGGTGCTCCAGCTCTACTGCGAGCCGCTCCAGCGCTTCCGGCTCGCCGCCCGCGGACACGGGGCGGTGCAGCCGCCCGACGAGCACCGCGCGCGGGTCGAGCGCTACTTCGATCCGCTCCCCGTCTGGTACGAGCCCTTCGAGTCCGCGGCGCAAGGGACGGAAGCAGGGGAGGGAGCGGGTGGAGCGCACCGCGGCGTCCCGGCGGGGACGGCGGACGGCCCGGAGGCGGAGATCGGGGAGGAAGCCGGCGCGGGGCTGGCGGGGGAGGGCGGCGCGTGGCCGCTCCACGCGGTGACCCAGCGTCCGATGGCGATGTACCACTCGTGGGGCTCGCAGAACGCGTGGCTCCGCCAGCTTCACGCGAGCAACCGGCTCTACGTCCCGCACCGGGTCGCGGACGAACTGGGGGTCGCGGACGACGACTGGGTGGCGGTGGAGAGCCGCAACGGCGAAGTGCGGGCGCAGGTGCGCAGGATGCACGCGGTCAACGAGCACACCGTGTGGACCTGGAACGCCATCGGCAAGCGGCGCGGGGCGTGGAACCTCGACCCGGACGGGCCGGAGGGCACGCGGGGTTTCCTGCTGAACGACCTCATCGCCGAGTTGCTGCCGGAGCGCGGCGGCTACCGCTACGCGAACGCGGACCCCATCACGGGGCAGGCGGCCTGGTACGACCTTCGGGTGCGGCTCCGTCCGGCCGACGGCCCGGGAGAGCGGGGGCCGGCGCTCGCTCCGCCCCCCGGGACCCCCGCCCGGCCCGCCGTGCTTCGCTTCGGCGAGCAGTTCCGGCGCCGGCGGGGACGGAACGGCCGCGAACCGGGCCGGGTGAGAGGCGGGCGATCGTGACCGCGCTCCCCGATTCGACCGCGCGGCGCCTCGGGCTCGTCATCGATCTGGACACCTGCGTCGGCTGCCACGCCTGCGTCGTCCACTGCAAGGAGTGGAACACGGGTGGCTACCCGGCGCCGCTCTCCGATGACGATCCCTACGGCCCCGGTCCGAGCGGAACCTGGCTCAACCGGGTGCACTCCTACGAGGTCGAGGCGCCCGGCCGGGCCCCGCGGGTCGTGCATTTCCCGAAGTCGTGCCTGCACTGCGAGGACGCGCCCTGCGTGACCGTGTGTCCGACGGGGGCCTCCTACCAGCGTGCGGAGGACGGGATCGTGCTCGTGGACGAGGACCTGTGCATCGGCTGCAAGCTCTGCGCCTGGGCCTGTCCGTACGGGGCGCGCGAGTTCGACGCCCCGACCGGGGTGATGAAGAAGTGCACCCTGTGCATCGACCGCATCTACAACGAGCACCTTGCGGACCCGGTGCCCGCGTGCGTATCGACGTGTCCGGCCCGCGCCCGGCACTTCGGGGATCTCGCCGACCCCGGGTCGGAGGTCTCGCGGCTGGTGGCCGAGCGGGGCGGATACGAGCTGATGCCGGAGACGGGATGCCGGCCCACCAACCGCTATCTTCCCCCGCGCGCGTCCGCGCCGGGGGCGCTTGCGGGCCCCGCCGGCGCCGGCGGCGGAGAGGGAGGGGAGGCGCCCGTCCCGCCGCTCCCGGACGCGCCGGCCGAAGGCGGCTTCCTCGGCTGGATCGACCGGCTCCTCTCGGACGGCTGAGGACCCTCGGGAAGAATGGCGCGTCCGGCCTGTGAGTGAGCGCGACGCAAGGAGAGGGTCGGTGATCGTCAACATCGAGCGGGAAGGACCGTTTGCCGCGGGAGAAGCGGTTGAACCGAACCGCGCTACGGACTTCGGCGTCCGTCAACCGTACGGTTCCGAGCCGGTTTACGGTGAAAACACGCTTCTCCATATCGGGAAGGCAGATGGACAACATCCCGGTGCCCGGATCGGTCAACGTGAATCTCGGCCTGATGCTTGGGCCGGTTCAGCCGCCACCGTCCTGGTCGGCCGCCTTGCCGGTGAATGTCAGCCGAACAACGATGCGTGGGGAGAACACATCGGATCGGCGGAGAGTCTCTTGATATACGCTCACCACCCGGCCTGGAACGCTGAAACATGTCAAAGACCGCGGGGAAAATGGCAGGCGCCGCGTTCTCGATCCGGCAATTCTCATTTTGCTCGTCGGGTCCCGCCGCAGGATCGGCACGACCGTCGATCCGCCCCGAATCGAGTCGCAAGGAGAAGACGGCTTGCGGCTCAGGGTGAAGTCAGGCGCCAAAGTGGGAACTGCTGTTCTCGACCGGGGGAATTTCGGCAGGCTGCTTCCGGAAGTCTCCATGGCTCGCTGCCAATACACCACCGGCAACCGTCCGCCTTGCAGCCTGGCCAAGGCCGATCTGTTCCCGGATGTCCCTGATGGCCGCCGGTCAGCTTGGATCCTTGATGCAGGATCTTTTCCTTCAGTTGACGATGACTTCGGGCGAAGGGGTCCGAGATCGAAATAGCTATTTGATTTTATTGGATATAATCGAGAAAATAAATCAGTCTTGGGGGCACCGACCAGCATCCCCCGAATCATCTTTACGGATTATCCGCGGCTCCAATCCGGGCGCGGACAGCGCTCTCGCAGGGCGAGCCAAACGACGCAGCGGCACCGCAACGGCCAGAGGCCGTAAAGCGGGATGTCCCGTCCCGTCCTGGCAACCTGGCGGTCCATGAACAGGAAGAGGAACAACGTATCCGTATCCACCCGCGGCCTCGCATCGCCGCCGCCGCCGCGGGCGTGCCCCCCGCGGGCGGGCATTGCCGGCGTCCGGCGCTGAGCGTGTGTCGTGCACCCCGCCTACTCCATCGTCTTCTTCACCACCGCGTCGGGCGCCGGCTACGGGCTCCTGTTCCTGCTCGGGTTCACGGCGGTGCTGAACGCGCCCGCGGCCGGCGCGTTCGCGGCGGGGGCCGGCTTTGCCCTCGCCCTCGCCCTCGCCCTCGTTCTGGTGAGCGCGGGCCTCGTCTCCTCCGCCTTTCACCTCGGACGGCCGGAACGCGCCCTCCGGGCGTTCACCCAGTGGCGGACCTCGTGGCTCTCGCGCGAGGCGTGCCTCGCCGCCGCCACCTACGTGCCCGCGGTGCTGCTCGGCGCCGGATGGTGGTTCGGGGATCCGGGCGGCAACTGGCGGTATCTCGGCCTTCCGCTCGCGGTCGGGGCTGCCGCCACGGTGTACTCGACCGCGATGATCTACCGGAGCCTCGCGGCCGTCCCGCGCTGGTCGACGGCCTGGGTACCGGTCAACTATCTCACCTTGGCGGCAGCGAGCGGCGCCGTATGGCTCGCCCTGGTTGCGGCCCTCTCCGGCTTCGAGGCGTCCGCGCCCGCGGGTGCGGCGGCAGTGCTGATCGCCGTCGCGGCGGCGGCCAAGGGAGGATACTGGAATGCGGTCGACCACCTGTCCGCGCAGAGCACGATCGAGAGCGCGACCGGGCTCGACCGGCTCGGTCGCGGGGCGCGGGTCCACGTTCTCGACCCACCCCACACCGAGCCGAACTGGCTGCAACGGGAGATGGGCTATCGGGTGGCGCGCCGCCACGCCCGCAAGTTGCGCGCGATGACCTGGGGGCTCGCCTTCGTCCTGCCGGGGGTGCTGTGCCTTGCGGCGTGGTTCGGGTCCGGGTCCGGGGGCGGGCTCGGCGGGGCGGCGGCCGGCGCCGCGCTCGGCATCGCCGCGGTGAGCGCGAGCGCGGGGACCCTGCTCGAACGGTGGCTCTTCTTCGCCGAGGCCGAGCACAAGGTGACCCTCTACTACGGCAACCAGCGCGTCTGACGTTCCGTCCGTTCCCCGCAGGTCGGATTAGCGCAACGTAATCCGACAGCAAGGGGTCGGCACGAGCGCCGGCCGGTTGTCGGGTTACGCCTTCGGCTAGTCCGACCTCATACGTAGGTTCTTAAGCCGTTCAGGCCGTGAAATCCGGACCGTGGGACGCGCCAAAGGACCGATCGCAGGCTGTTATGGCCGCTTCAACCTCGCCCAATCGGCTTAAGTACCTAGTATGAGCCCGACCTACCGGGGGCTCCGCGTAGGCACGACAGGCAGCAAGCGGCAGCACGTGTGTGTGTCCATCCCGGCTCCGCGTCCGAGCGGCGCCGGCAACGGTGCTACATTTCGGGAGATCGGAACCGGCTGGGTTCGGTCCGGTACGGATCGTCCTGCGCTTCGGACCGAGGCTGAGCCCGGCGTGCGGCCGGGCCCCCGGCGTGGCCGGATCGGAACCCGCCCAGGGAGAACGCGAACCATGGAACCGGCCTTTCAAAGCGCGGCGGCGCTTGCCGCCGAGCTCCGGGAGCGGCGGATCGGCTGCCTCGAGCTGCTCGAATACTTCATCGCCCGGGTCGAACGGTTCAACCCGGCTCTGAACGCCATCGTGGTGTTCGACTTCGAGCGGGCCCGCGAGCGGGCTCGCGAGGCGGATGCGGCGCTCGCCCGAGGCGAGGCATGGGGGCCGCTTCACGGTCTGCCCATGACCGTCAAGGACTCCTATGACGTCGTTGGTCTTCCCACCACCTGGGGGGTGCCCGAGCTGCGCGACAACATCGCGCGGACGAACGCGGTGGCCGTGGAGCGGTTGCTCGCGGCCGGGGCGGTCATCTTCGGCAAGACCAACGTGCCCTACAACCTCGCCGATTTTCAGAGCTACAACGAGATCTACGGCACCACCAACAACCCTTGGGACCTCGACCTCGTACCCGGCGGGTCTTCCGGCGGGGCGGCGGCGGCCCTCGCGGCCGGGCTCACCGGACTCGAGGCCGGGAGCGACATCGGGGGCTCCATCCGCAACCCCGCCCACTATTGCGGCGTATACGGGCACAAGCCGACGTGGGGAGTCCTGCCGCTCCGGGGGCACGCCAAGCCCGGGGGGCTCGCCCCGACGGACATCTCGGTCATCGGGCCCCTCGCGCGCGACGCGGGGGACCTCGCCCTCGCCCTCGACGTGATGGCGGGCCCGGACCGCATCGAGGCGAACGGCTGGAAGCTCGATCTTCCGAGGCCGGACGGCCGCCGCCCCGCCGACTGGCGGATCGCGGTGTGGGCGGACGACGAATTCTGTCCGGTGGACCATGCGGTTCGCGACGCGGTCCTCCGGGCGGCCGACGCCCTCCGCGCGGCGGGGGCCGGCGTCGACTACGAAGCCCGCCCCGGGTTCGACCCGGCGGAGGCGGAGGAGGTCTACATGGGGCTCCTCCAGAGCGCACTCTCGGCGCGGCACGGCGACGAGGAGTTCCGGAAGACGCTGGATCGGGTCGCCCGGCTGGGGGACGACGACTCCCCGCGGGCGCGGCGTCTTCGGGCCGGGGCGATGCACCACCGCGACTGGATCCTGACCCACGAGCGCCGCACCCGGCTGCGCTGGGAGTGGCGGGAGTTCTTCGACGGGTTCGATGCGCTCCTGTGCCCGATCGCCTGCATTCCGGCCTTCCCTCACGACCAGCAGCGCGACATGGACGCCCGCCGGATCACCGTCAACGGAGAGAGCCGCGCCTACTGGGATCAGCTCTTCTGGGCGGGACTCACGGGCGTCGCGTTCCTTCCCGCCACGGTCGTGCCCGCCGCCTCCGAGGGACTTCCCATCGGGGTGCAGATCGTGGGGCCGGAGGGAGGAGACTACGCGACGATCGAGATCGCCCGTCAGATCGGAGGACCGAGCGGGGGGTTCCGCCCTCCGCCCGGGTACTCTTGACCCGAAAAATCACCGACTTCCCGCTGCGGCCGCCCATCCGCTCGCGGTCGCGGGCCGTACTCCCGCAAGCCGCTTCGACCGCGCGCGCCAGTGCTGCCCATGCCCCACGTCTCCTCGCTGGGCTTCATGCGCGGCGTATCATGGAAGTCATTGTTTTCCGGCCTTTTGCTTTTTCCGTGAACGGCGCATCGAATGACAAATCAGTCCCTGGCCGGTCCCGATGCCGCCGAGGCCCGACGAGTCTGGCTTGGGCAGTCATCGGCAGATAGGGCAGATAGATTGCAAGCACTTGAATTGATATGAATTATTCATATTCAAAGTCCAGCGAAGAGATGTGGGGCACGGGCAGCGCCAGTGTCGACTACGTCTTCAGCCGCGCGCACGCGCTCTCTCGGTCCGTGCGGCCCGCTCCTCCATGAGATCGTGGGGCATCCCGGCTCCCTCGCCTCGCGACGAAAGTCGGTGATTTTTTCGGGTGAGCGGGGCGCCGCCCGCCGGCGCGGTCCTTCGCGCCTCCGGCGTAGAGCCTGGCCTGCGGCCATCGCTTGACGGCCATCGCACCGGCCGTCCGGGGTCGGACCGCGTTGCGGCCATCCGGCCTCGCCGGGACCGGAGCCGCAGCGGGAGTCGACCCTGAAACCCGGGTTCCGGCGACCGCGCCACGGCTGTTCCGCTCGGCCCGAGCGCCGTCTTGCCGTCTCCGGCGAGCTTCCGGGGTCGCTGGTTCATCGTGACCCCGGCACGGCCGAGCATTGCGGGCATTCGGATAAATCCTTTGTTTTTTTGAATAGTGGAGTGGAAACGACAGGGGGGGGGTGGCGGGCCCGGGTGGCGGGCCCGGCTTGACACCCCGCCGACCGCCCGGCCACACTTGGAATCGAAGTCCGAAGGCAATCAATAGAATTCCGGGAGGAAAGCATGAAAGACATCAAGAAGTTCCAGCAGATGCACCGGGACGGCCAGCTCAGCCGCCGAGACTTTCTCGCGGCCATGAGTGCGCTTGGCGTGTCTGCGGCTGGTGCAGGCAGCTTCCTCACGTCCGCCAGCGCCCTCGCCGCCGCCCCGAGGAAGGGCGGCACGGCACGGTACGCGAACAACCTGCACGGCCCGGACGACCAGATGGACCCGATCGTCTTCACCTCGGGAATCGACTATACCCGCGGCCGGGCCACCTACAACGGGCTGGTCCAGATCCTGGACAACATGTCGCTCCACCCCGAGCTGGCCGAGGAGTGGTCGGTCAACAGCAACGCCACCGAGTTCACCTTCAAGATCCGCAAGGGAGTCGAGTTCCACGACGGGTCGCCGCTCACCGCGGACGACGTGGTCTGGAGCATGAACCGCCATCTCGGCGACGATTCCGTCTCCGTCATCAAGGCCTTCTTCTCCACCGTGAGCGAATGGAAGAAGGTCGACAGCCATACCGTGAAGGCGATCCTCAACTCGCCGGATTCCGACCTGCCGCCGAAGCTCGGCGAGAAGCAGGCCAAGATCGTCAAGAAGGACACCGTGGACTTCAAGGCCGGCAACGGCACCGGCCCCTTCCTGCTCGAATCGTTCGAGGCGGGCGTCCGGTCGACCCACGTCCGCAACCCCAACTACTGGCGGGACGGCGCCAACTTCGACGCGCTGGAGCTGACCGGGATCACCGATCCGATTGCCCGCGTGAACGCGCTCATCGCCGGCGACATGGATCTCATCAACAACGTCGACGCGAAGGGCATCCGACTCATCGAGCAGTCCGACGGCGTTCACGTCAACTCGACCCCGTCCGGTCTCTACGGCGGGATCTGCTGCCTCAAGAACACCCCCCCGGGCGACAACGACGACTTCGTCATGGGGCTGCGGTACATCCAGGATCGCGAGCGCATCGTGCGCTCCATCCTCAAGGGGCACGGCACGGTGGGCAACGACCACCCGATCTCGCCCGCCTACGGCGCGGACCACTGCCACGAGCTGCCGCAGCGCGAGTATGATCCGGACAAGGCGAAGTTCCACCTCGACAGGTCCGGCTACTCCTCGGCCGAGCTCTTCGTCGCGCCGGTGACTGTCGGCATCGAGGAGGCATGTCTCCTCATGCAGGCGAACCTGAAGAAGATCGGCTTCGATCTCACCATCCGGAAGGTGCCGACGGACGGCTACTGGGGCGCGGTCTGGATGAAGGAGCCCCTCAACGTCGTGTCGTGGAACATGCGCCCGACCGCGAACTCGATGCTGGCTATCCAGTTCGCACCGGGCGCCGCCTGGAACGACACTTTCTGGAACGACGACCGGATGGGAGAGCTGCTGAAGATGCAGCTCGCGGAGACCGATCCCGTGAAGCGCCACGAGATGCTCTGCGAGATGCAGGGCTTGGTGCACAACGAGGCGGGCATGGTGATTCCCTACCACGTCAACATCCTCGACGGGGTGAGCGACAAGATCCACGGGATCCCCAACGTCCCCCTGGGATCGGTGGGCGCCTACGAATGGGTCGAGTTCGCCTGGATGGAGGCCTGAGTATCGGCCCTTCGGCCCGCGCGGCGGCACCCGCCGCGCGGGCCTTTCCGAATCGGGTCGGCTGTGCCGCGTCGGGGCGGTAGCCCGGCGCAGGGCCCCGGCCGCTCCGGCTCGCGCCCCTGCGACCGCCTCCGGTTCGGCGGCCGACGATGCTGCTGAGGAGCTTGCTGCGCCGGACCGCGACGGGTTTCGCTACCCTGCTCGTGGTGTCGGTCCTCATCTTCGTCGGCACGAGCGTGCTGCCCGGTGACGTCGCCAGCATCATCCTGGGCCAGATGGCGACCCCGGAGTCCCTCGCCGCCCTGCGCGCCAAGCTGGGCATGGACCAGCCCGCGTACTTGCGCTACTTCCTGTGGCTCGGGGACTTCCTGACCGGCGATCTCGGATTCTCGAAGGCCGGCTCCGGCATCGGGACCGTCGGCACCCCCATCTCCGACATGCTCGCCCCGCGCCTCCTCAACACCCTGCGCCTCGCCGGGACCGTGGCGGTGATCGCCATTCCCGTCTCGATGACCCTCGGGCTGCTCGCGGCCATGTATCCGGGCACGCGGCTCGACCGGATCGTCACCTTCGGCACCCTGAGCCTCATCTCCGTTCCGGAGTTCCTCGTCGCCACCTTCCTGGTGCTGGTGCTGGCGGTGCAGCTCGGATGGCTTCCCGCGACCGCCTACATGAGCGGGAACGAGACCGGCTGGAAACTCGTCCGGGCCCTCGCCATGCCGACCCTGACCCTCGTCATCGTGGCGTCGTCGCAGATCATGCGAATGACCCGGGCCACGGTGCTCAACGTCATGAGCTCTCCCTACATCGAGATGGCGATCCTCAAGGGCGTCCCGCGCGCGAGGATCATCCTGCGCCACGCGCTCCTCAACGCGGTCGGCCCGATCGTCAACGTCATCGCCCTCAATCTCGCGTACCTGGTGAGCGGGGTGGTCATCGTGGAGACCATCTTCGCCTACCCGGGGCTCGCCAAGCTGATGATCGAAGCGGTCCAGACCCGGGATCTGCCCCTCGTGCAAGCCTGCGCGATGATCTTCTGTGCGACGTACATCGTTCTCATCTTCGTCGCGGACATGGCCTCCATCCTGTCCAACCCCCGGCTGCGTCACCCGAAGTAGCGAGAGAGCCGGCATGCCGGAGGAGAACGACGAGGCCACCGCCGCAACCCGGTTCGAGGAGCTTCCCGACGCGCCGCCCCGCCGCCGGCTGGCGCTCACGTGGAGCGGGAAGCTCGGCATCTGCGTGGTGGCGTTCTGGGCCGTCATCGTGGTCATCGGCCCGTATATCTCCCCCTACCACGAGGCGGACATCCTCGACGAGTCGCTCTTCATCGTGCCGGGGAGTGACGACCCCTATCCGCCGACCGACTTCCAGCCTCCGAGCCGGGTCGCCTGGCTCGGCACCGACTACCTCGGCCGGGACACGCTCTCCCGGACGCTGTTCGGCGCTCGAACCACGATCGGCATCTCGTTGCTATCGACCCTCCTCGCCTATCTCGTGGGGGTGACCCTGGGTATCGCGGCCGCGGTCGGGGGCGGCATGCTGGACTCGGCGCTGAGCCGGGTCAACGACGCCTTCCTGTCGATCCCGAGCATCATGCTCGCCCTGGTGATGATCGCCGCCATCGGGAGCACGGTCCCCATCCTCATCGTGCTGACCGGTCTCATCTACGCGACCAGCGTGTTCCGGATCGCTCGGGCGCTCGGGCTCGACGTCATGGTGAGCGATTTCGTCGAGGCGGCCAAGGTGCGCGGCGAGGGACTGTGGTGGATCATCACCCGCGAGATCCTGCCCAACGTGGCCATGCCGATGGCGACCGACTTCGGCCTCCGGTTCGTCTACATCATCCTCTTCATCTCGAGCCTGAGCTTCCTCGGCCTCGGGGTCCAGCCGCCGCAGTCGGATTGGGGGAGCATGGTGCGGGAGAGTCTCGCCGGGCTCCCCTACGGCTCCATCGCCCCGCTCGTGCCCGCCCTCGCGATTGCCACCCTGACGATCGCCATCAACCTCGTCGTCGACGACGTCTCCGCGCACGCGGGCGGCCGGCTCGCGAAGCGCATGGTCTGATGTCCGTCCTCCTCGATGTCGACGGGCTGAGGATCGGCGCCCGCAAGGACGACGGCACCGTCGCACCCATCGTCAAGGGGGTGAGCTTCGCCGTGAAGCGCCGCGAGGTGGTGGCGCTCATCGGCGAGTCGGGCTCGGGCAAGACCACCATCGCGCTCTCCGCCCTCGGCTATGCCAAGCCGGGCCTCGAGTTCACCGGCGGCGAGGTGCGCCTCGACGGCCGCGACGTCATCTCCATGCCGCCGGAGGAGCAGCGCGCGCTCCGCGGCCAGCGGGTTGCGTACCTCGCCCAGAGTGCCGCCGCGACGTTCAACCCCGCGTTGACGATCGGGGAGCAGGTGACGGAGTCGCCGGTGCTCCACGGGCAACTCACCCGGGAGGAGGCCGACCGGCGGGCCGAATCGCTTTACCGGGCTCTCGATCTTCCCGAGCCGGAGCGCCTCGGCCGGCGCTATCCGCACCAGGTCTCGGGCGGGCAGCTCCAGAGGCTGATGGCGGCGATGGCCCTCTGCGGGAATCCCGACCTGCTGATCCTCGACGAGCCGACCACCGCACTCGACGTGACCACCCAGATCGAGGTGCTGAAGGCATTCAAGTCGGTCATTCAGCAGGAGGGGGCGGCGGCGGTCTACGTGACCCACGACCTCTCCGTGGTCGCGCAGATCGCGGACCACATCGTCGTGCTCTATGCCGGCGACATCCAGGAGCAGGGGACCGCGGACCAGATCATCAACCAGCCGGCCCACGACTACACGCGGCGGCTGATGGCCGCGGTCCGCCCCCCGCCGGCGGCCGGGCAGGGCGACGAGACCTCGGGGGAGCACGAGCGCGACGTGCCGGCCCTGGAGGTGAAGAACGTCACCGCGGGTTACGGAAGGCGCCCGGGCGGCGGCCCGGCGGAGACGGTGCTCCGGGACGTGAACGTCTCCGTCCAGCGGGGGCACACCGTCGGGGTGATCGGCGAGTCCGGCTGCGGCAAGTCCACCCTCGCGCGGGTCATGTCCGGCCTGCTGTCGGCGAGCGAAGGGGAGGTGTCCCTCGACGGAGAACGGCTCCAGCCGAGCCTCCGGGATCGCGATCGGAGCGAGCTTCGGAAGGTCCAGTTCGTCTTCCAGATGGCGGACACCGCGCTCAACCCGCGCCAGCGGATCGGCCGCATTCTCGGCCGTCCGCTCGAGTTCTACCTGGGGTTGAGGGGTGAAGCGAAGCGCCGGCGCATCGGCGAGCTGCTCCACATGGTCGAGCTGCCGGCGGAGTTCGCCGGGCGCTACCCCGAGGAGCTCTCCGGGGGGCAGAAGCAGCGCGTCAACCTCGCCCGAGCCCTCGCGGCATCACCCGAGGTGCTGCTCTGCGACGAGGTGATCTCGGCCCTCGACACCATCGTCGGGGCGAACGTGATCGAGCTCCTCAAGCGGCTGCGCCAGCAGACGGGAGTGTCGTTCGTCTTCATCAGCCACGATCTGTCCACCATCGCGTCATTCGCGGACGAGATCGTCGTGCTCTACGCGGGACGGGTCGTCGAGCAGGGCCGGACCGACCAGGTGCTCTCGCCGCCGTACCACCCCTATACCCGGCTCCTGATCGCATCCGTCCCGGAGCTGCGGATCGGGTGGCTCGAAGAGACCATGGCGACCCAGGAGGCGAGGGCGGGCATCGACCGGGTGGTCGAGCTGGTCGAAGTCGGCTGTCCCTTCTTCGAACGGTGCCCGATAGCCATCGCAGGAACCTGCGACCGGGAGAATCCGCCCGTCCGGGACCTCGGCGGCGGACACGCGATCGAGTGCCACCGAAGCGTGGAGGAATTTCTCGCCTGATCGGGTGCGCGGTCCCGGTCCGTCCCCTTTTCCGGCCGTCCGCCACCGCACCGTTTCGCGGATCGCGTCCCGGACCGGTCCGGTTCGGGGTCAACCCGAAAAAATCGCCGACTTTCGTCGCGAGGGGGCCAGGATGCCCCACGATCTCCCCACGATCTCCCCACGATCTCATGGAGGAACGGGCCGCCCGGACCGAAAGTGCGCGTGCGCGCGGCTGAAGGCGCAGTCGACACCAGCTCGACACTGGCGCGTGCGCGCGGCCGAAGCGACTTGGGCGGCTTGCGGGAGTACGGCCCGCGACCGCGAGCGGATGGGCGGCCGCGGCGGGAAGGCGGTGATTTTTTCGGGTCAGCCCGCGACCCCGGTGTACCGGCCGCGGAAGAAGGCGAGGGGCTCGCCTTCCGGCCGGTGGGCGAAAGCGACGACCTCACCCACGTAGATGACGTGATCGCCGCCATCGTGCCGGGCCGTGGTCCGGCATTCGAAGGTCGCGATGGCGTCGTCGAGGAGGGGGCAGCCGTCGTGTCCGGCCCGCCGCCCGACCCCGGTCCACTTGTCGACGTTCTTGGTCGCGAACCGGCTCGAAAGCGCTTCCTGATCCGACCTCAGCACATTGACCGCAAAAGATTTCGCCCGCTCGAACGCGGCGAAACATTCGGCGGTGCGGGAGAGGCTGAAGAGCACCAGCGGGGGCTCCAGGGACACGGACGAGAACGAATTCGCGGTAAGTCCGTGAAGCTCGCCCGCGTTCCGGGTGGTGATGACGGTGACGCCCGTCACGAAGTTCCCGAGCGCTTCTCGCAACCGAAGCGCCGCCGGAGCGGTCATGGGTCTACCTCCTGCGCCTGGTTCTGCCGGGGGCGGCGCCCGTGCGGCGCCCCCACGTTCGGAGAGGCCCGTTCCGGACACCGGTTCGTCCGGCATGGATGGCCATGCTGATTATCGCCGAGGCGAATATGGGTTTACAAATTGTCAGCTAGCTAACATAATCTCCGCATGCTCTGGAATCGGCCCGATCCCGTCTTCGGATTCCTCGTGCACGACATTTCGCGGATGTTGCGCAAGCGGTTCGATCGGCGCGCCCGGGACATCGGTCTCACGAAGTCGCAGTGGATCGTGCTCGCCCATCTCGCCCGGCACGAAGGGATCCACCAGGGGGGGCTCGCGGAGGTTCTGGAGCTCGAGCCGGCAACCCTCGGCCGGCATCTCGACCGGCTCGAGGATACGGGGTGGATCGAGCGTCGTCCGGACCCCGCCGACCGCCGCACGTGGCGGCTGCACCTGACCGGCAAGGCCACCCCGGTGCTCGACAGGATGGCCGCTCTCGTCGAGATCACCACCCAGGAAGCGCTCGCGGGGCTCGGCGCCGAGGAGCGCGAGCGGCTGCAATCGCATCTCCTCACCATCCGGGCGAACCTGACGGATCGACCCGAGACGGACCCTGAACCAAGGGAGTCGGTGGCGGAAGGCGGAGAGCCGCGGCGCCTGGCGGCGGGAGCGGACTGATGGCCGCTCCGGAACCCGCGCCCCGTCCCGCGAGCGAGCGACGGCTCCGGCGCCGCCGGATGAGCCGGCTCCGGTACCGGCTGCGCCGGCTCGGCCGGGTTCTCTTCCTGGCCCTCGGGCCGTTCGTGGTGGCGACCGCGGGGGGCTTCTGGTATGCGACCTCCGGGCGCATCGTCACCACCGAGAACGCCTACGTCGAGGCCGAACACATCCTCGTCACCCCGGCGGTGGACGGAATGGTGGCGAAGGTGTTCGTCCGCGACAACCAGGCGGTCGAGCGGAACCAGCCCCTCTTCGAGGTGGACAAGATGCCGTTGCGGCTGGAATGGGAGAAGGCCGGAGCCGAGCTCGACGCCATTCGTTACGAGATCGGCTCGTACCGGGCCGCGCACCGCCAGGCCGAGGCAGAGCTCGGGAGTGCCCGAAAGGAAGCCGCGTTCCTCGAGAATGAGTATCAACGGCGCGCGCGACTCGGCGGCGGCAAGGCGCTCGCGAAGGTCGAGCTCGACCGGTTTCGCCACCAGTGGCAGCTCGCCAGGCAGCGGATCCCGGAGCTCGAGGAGAAGGTGCGGCTGATGCTCGCGAGCCTCGGCGGCGACCGGGACCTCGCCGCGGAGGACCATCCCCGTTACCGGCTCGTGCGCGCCGAACGTGCGAAGGCCGCCCTCGCTCTCGAACGGGCCACCGTGCGTGCTCCGGCGTCGGGACACATCGCCAACCTGGATCTGCAGCCCGGAGAGTACGTCAGGGAGGGGGCACCGGTCTTCAGTCTCATCGCCGACGTCGAGCCCTGGATCGAGGCCAACCTCAAGGAGACCCGGCTCACCCACATACGCGAGGGCCAGAGCGTGGGGATCACCATCGACGCCTACCCCGACGAGCAGTGGCAGGGTACGGTGTCCGGGGTGAGCGCGGGCACCGGCGCGGTGTTCTCGCTCCTGCCGGCCCAGAACGCCACCGGCAACTGGGTGAAGGTCGTGCAGCGGGTTCCGGTGCGAATCGCGGTCGTCCCGCGGCGGGACGCGCCGGCGCTGCGGGCGGGAATGAGTGCCCGGGTGGAGATCGACAGCGGCTACGAGCGCGCGCTTCCCGGGGTCGTTCGAAGCGCGCTCGCCCTCGTCGGCTACGCTCGGTGATGCCCGGAGCCGGCTGAGGCCGGTTCGGAAGAAGGTGCGCGCGCGCCATCTCCGGCCGCCCGCCATCCGCGGCAACGGGTGATCGCGAGCTCGAGGAGGGTGGGCCGTCCGGAGAAGAGTGGCACCTTCCCGTATTGGGGGTACTTCGCACGAAGGGCCGCGACGGCCTCCGCCGCGGGGCCCTTCGGCTCCGCACCGATCCCGTGGACCCGGATCGTGCCATCGATCCGCACCCACCACAGCCGCGACCAGTCCTCCGAGTATTCGTCGAGCAGCAACGCCGCGCGAGGGTCCGTGGCCGCATTGGCGAGCCGTGCGAGCGGGCCGCCCGACTTGCGCTTTCCGTCGATCGGAGTCCACACCGATTCCCGGGCCGGGGCGAAGACCACCGGTGCGACCCACGGCCCGCCCCCGTCCGCGGAGACCATCGCAAGCCTTCCCACCGGCCAGGATGCAAGGAGTTCGGCGAGAGAGTCGTCGTCGGGCATGGGGGCCATGGTCACCTTCCGGCCGGCCCCCGCGTCGTCCTTCCGGCTCCGGTCGGCCGGCCGGCGGGGGGCCGATGCGCCGATGCTACCGCCGCCGGCCGGGGAACGCCGCCGGGTCCGCCGGTCCGCCGGTCGCCGCTGTCGGCTGCTGCCCGTGGTGCGCCAAGTGGTGCGCCAAGTGGTGCGCTATATTGCATCGAGTGTCCGCACGTCGGCAATTCTCCTTTTGCTCGCCGGGTCCCGCTACCGGATCGGCACGACCGTCGATCCGCCCCCCGATCTGTCCCGGATCGAGTCGCAAGGAGAAGACGGCTTGCGGCTCGGGGTGAAGTCAGGCACCAAAAAACACGCACGGACGGGCCGGCCACCCCGTCGCATGGAAAGATCCGGCGTCGCGAAGACGGCCCTCCTGGGTCTATTTTCACAGCAAATGAGAACTGTTGGCCGCTGTCGGCTGCTGCCCGTCGCGCGCCAGGTGGTGCGCTATATTGAATCGAGCGTCCGCATGTGCGGGCGCGAGGCCGCCGCAGGGCGGCGGCCCGGCGAACGCGAGCTACCCGGAGACACGATGAGCACCAGCTTCGTCACCCACCTCGAATGTTCTCTCACCGGCCGGCCGTATCCCGCGGGAGAGGTGCACGGGCTCTCCGAAGCGGGCCGGCCGCTTCTCGTCCGCTACGATCCGGACGCGATCGCGGCAAGCGTCGATCGTGCATGCCTTGCCGCCCGCCCGGACGGATTCTGGCGCTACCGCGAGTTCCTGCCGGTGAGGACACCGGAGAACCGGGTCTCGCTCGGAGAGGTGACGACACCGCTCATCGCGCTCTCCCCGGCCGAACGAGGGAAGGGCGATCTGCTGGTCAAGGACGAGGGGAGGCTCCCCACCGGTTCGTTCAAGGCGAGGGGGCTCGCGCTCGCGGTGTCGATGGCGAAGGAGCTCGGCCTCGGTCGGCTCGCGATGCCGAGCAACGGAAACGCGGGGGCGGCCCTCGCGGCCTACGCCTCCCGGGCCGGGATCGAGTCCGTGGTGTACTGCCCGGACGACACCCCGGAGGTGAATCTCTCCGAGATCGAGCTGCAAGGAGCGGTCACCTGGCGGGTGGACGGCCTCATCGACGACTGCGGGCGCATCGTCCGCGAGCGGGCGGACGAGGAAGGCTGGTTCGACGTGTCCACGCTCAAGGAGCCGTACCGCATCGAGGGCAAGAAGACGATGGGGTTCGAGCTCGCCGAGCAGCTCGGCTGGGCCCTCCCCGACGTCATCGTCTATCCTGCCGGGGGCGGGACCGGGCTCATCGGGATGTGGAAGGCGTTCGCCGAGCTGCGGGACGTCGGCTGGCTCGACGGACCGCTGCCGCGCATGGTCGCGGTCCAGGCGGAGGGCTGCGCCCCGATCGTGCGGGCGTTCGCGGCAGGCGAGGAGCACGCGCCCCGGTGGGAGGGGGCGCATACGGTGGCGGCCGGCATCCGGGTCCCGGTTGCGATCGGGGATTTCCTCATCCTGCGCGCGGTCCGGGAGAGCGGCGGGTTCGCGGTGAGCGTGAGCGACGAGGCGATACTCGAGGCGCGCGCGGAAGTGGCCCGGCGCGACGGGCTGCTGCTCTGTCCCGAAGGGGCGGCGACCTACGCCGCGTGGCGCGAGGCGATCGCGGACGGACGGATCTCGCCTGACGAGCGGGTCGTGCTGTTCAACTGCGCGACCGGTCTCAAGTACCCGCTGCCCCCGGTCACCCGGCAATTCGAAGGGGATCGATATCCGTGACCCGACCGCCACGTGCCGGAGGCGGGTGCGGACCCGCCGAAGCGTAATCCGATAATATGGAAACGAAGGAGGATCTACCCGTCCTGGGCGCCGGGTCGGCGCGGCGCGGTCCGACACCGGGGAGTCGGCGCGAGGGCGGTCACGCGAAGGGCATCCGTCCCCTTCGCAGGGCCCGGGACGTGGACCGACCCGGGGGCCGCCAGGGAGAAGCGGCGGGTGGGCACGATCCCCGGACAGCATCGAGGGAGGTACTTGCCCGATGAACCCAGCAATAGAATCAGCCGGTCGGCTCGTGCGCCCGGGCGCCTCGGGAGCGGCAACGACGGCCGGTTTGCTCGCGGGGGGCGCGGTTCTGCTCGCGGCCGGGAGCGCCTGGGCGTCCGTGCCCGGCGAGACCCAGTTCGTCCTCAACACCTTCTCGTTCCTCATCTGGGGCGCGCTCGTGATGTGGATGTGCGCCGGCTTCACCATGCTCGAATCGGGGTCGGTCCGCACCAAGAACGCGTCCGTCATCTGCCTCAAGAACATCGGCCTCTATTCGATCGCGGGCCTCGCCTACTACTTCATCGGCTACAACCTCATGTACGTCGATGTGGGCGAGAACGGCTGGATCGGCTCGTTCGACCTCTTCTACGGCCCGTCGGCGCACGAGCGCGCCCTGCTCGGCGGCGACGAGACGGCGAAGGCGGCCGTCGTCGAGAACGGCTACTCCACGATGTCCGACTGGTTCTTCCAGATGGTGTTCGTGGCCACCGCCGCCTCCATCGTGTCCGGAACCCTGGCGGAGCGGGTGAAGCTGTGGTCGTTCTTCATCTTCATCACCGTCCTGACCGCCATCGTCTATCCCGTCGTCGGGGCCTGGACGTGGGGCGGCGGCTGGCTCGACGGGCTCGGCTTCCAGGACTTCGCGGGGTCCACCATCGTGCATTCGACGGGTGGATGGGCCGCCCTCGCGGGAGCCATGGTGGTCGGGGCGCGGCGGGGGAAGTTCCGTGCCGACGGAAGCGTGCGGCCCACGGTTCCTTCGAACATCCCTTCCGTGACCCTCGGGGTCTTCATCCTCTGGCTCGGCTGGTTCGGCTTCAACGGAGGCTCGCAGCTCGCCCTGGCCGGAACGGTCGACGCGGTCGCCATGAGCAACGTGCTCGTCAATACCAACCTCGCGGCGGCGGCGGGAGTGATGGCCGCCATCAGCGTGTCGAGGCCCATCCTCGGGCGCGTCGACCTCCTCGCCGGCCTCAACGGGGCCATCGCGGGGCTCGTCGCGATCACCGCGGGTCCGGATATCGTCGACCACTACTGGGCGGTGGTCATCGGGGCCGTCGGAGGGGTCATCTGTACCGCCGGGCTCCGGTTCCTGGACGCGATCAGGATCGACGACGTCGTCGGCGCGGTGCCCGCCCACATGTTCGCCGGGGTCTGGGGAACCCTCGCGGTCTGCATCGCCGGCGGCGGGGACCTCGTCGTCCAGATGGTCGGGATCCTCTCGATCGGCGCCTTCGTGTTCGTCGTCTCGTGGGTCCTCTGGACCCTCATCGAGAAGACGGTCGGGGTGCGGGTCTCGCCGGCCGTGGAGCAGCTCGGGCAGGACGCCGCGGAGCTCGGCATCGAGTCCTACCCCGAGTTCGTGGTCATGCCCGAGCCGGACGACGTTGAAGATATGCGGCGGTAGGGCGGCGATGGCGAGGGGGAGCCGGTCCGGCCTCCGGAGACGCGGGGCCGGACCGGGTGGCCAGGAGCACGCGGGAGGTCCCCACCGAGCCTCCCCCGCGGGCCGGGAACGCCGCGGGCGGCAGGGAGCGGGGAGGGTCCGCCCGGGGGTCGGCGGGGGTCGGCGGGGGTCAGCGGCCCCGGAAGCGGGGTTCGCGCTTCTCCATGAAGGCCCTTCGGCCCTCGATGTAGTCCTCGCTCCGGAAGCAGGCCTCCACGAGCCGCGCGGCCTCGTCGAGGTCGCGAGTGTCCGGGTCCCGGGCGCACTGCCGGATCGCGAACTTCGCGGCCCGCACGGTCAACGGTGCGTTGTCGGCGATGCGCCGGGCCAGGTCCACCACCGCCGGCTCGAGGGCGGAGCCCGCGACCACCCGGTTCACGAGCCCCATCCGCAGGGCCTCGTCCGCGCTGAAGCGCCTTGCGGAGAACAGGATCTCGTTCGCCGCGGCCGGGCCCACCAGGTCGACGAGCGGAGCAACCCCCGCATATCCGTAGCCGAGGCCGAGCCGGGCCGCCGGGATCCCGAACCGGGTGTCCTCGGACGCGATGCGGATGTCCGCCCGCAGAGCGGCCATCAGCCCGCCGCCGATGCAGTAGCCCCGGATCATGGCGATGACGGGCTTGGTGAGCGCCTCGATCCGGGCCGCCGCGATCTTCCCCTTCTCGTCGAATATCCGGCGGCTCTCCTCGGATGAACGGTTCTTTTCGAACTCCGAGATGTCGGCGCCCGACACGAAGGCCCGCTCGCCGGCTCCCCGAATCACCACCACCCGCACCTCGTCCCGTCGCTCGAAGGTGTCGAAGATGATCGGGAGCGCTTCGGTCATCTCCAGCGAGACGGCGTTGAGGCGCTTCGGGTTGTTGTAGATCACCCAGCCGATGCCGTCCCTGATTTCGGCGATCATCCGGTCCGTGTCGAGCTCGAGCTTCATGCGTGTGCGGGCCTCTCGTGCGGGGGGTTGCGCGATGATACGGGAATCGGCGGCCGACGGCGGCCGGCGAGCGACCCCGTGATCTCATGGAGGGGTGGGCCGCCCGGACCGAAAAGAGCGCGTGCGCGCGGTCGAGGCGGCTTGCGGGAGTACGTCCCGCGACCGCGAGCGGATGGGCGGCCGCCGCGGGAAGCCGGTGATTTTTTCGGGCTCGGCCCGAAGGGATGCCGGCTCCCCGAAGGCGCCGAGGAGAGTTGCCCGAGCGGCAGCAATTCTCATTTTGCTCGTCGGGTCCCGCTGCCGGACCGGCACGACCGTCGATCTGCCCCCCGATCTGCCCCCCGATCTGCCCCCCGATCTGCCTCGGATCGAGTCGCAAGGAGAAGACGGCTTGCGGCTCAGGGTGAAGTCCGGCGCCAAAATGAGAACTGCTGCCCGAGCGGGGGCGGTGTTGTCGGCTCGCATGCCCCGCGGCTATGATGCTCGGAGCGCTTCGAGCGACCGTCGGGGCCTCGAGGCCGGATGGCACGCCCGCACCGGTCGGGGGTGCCGGGCGCAGCCGGGCGTACCCGAGCCGGCCTGGACCGCACATGACCATACCCGAATCGTTGCGGGAGAAGCCGGGGCGGGCCCCCGCGCTGTTCCCCGGATACGATGTGGAGCCGAGGTTCCACGACGAGATGTTCGAGGTCGACGGGACCCCGCGCACGGCTTGCCGGCAGCTCGGGGAAACCCTCGCGGGGCTCACCGGCGAGGATCTCGTCAAGCTTCAGGAGAGCGTCTACCGCCGGTTCCTGCACGAGGGCATCACCTTCACGGTGCTCGGCGGGGAGGACGTGACGGAGCGCATCATCCCCCTCGACTTCGTCCCCCGCCTGATGGCGGGCACGGAGTGGGACCGGATCGAGCGGGGCCTGAAGCAGCGGCTCGCCGCCATCAATCTGTTCCTCAAGGACGTCTATCACGAGGGCCGCTCCCTGCGTGACGGGGTCGTCCCGGTCGACCTCGTCCTCGGCTCCCCGCAGTACCGCATCGAGATGCGGGGAATCGACGTGCCGCACGACGTCTACGTCGCCGTCGGCGGGATGGACGTCGTCCGCACCCATGACGGGGTTGCGGTGCTCGAGGACAACCTCCAGGTGCCGTCGGGGGTTTCCTACATGCTCGGCTGCCGGGACGCGGTCAAGGGCGCGTTCCCCGACCTGTACCGCACTCACCGGGTGAGGGAGGTGTCCGACTACAGCGAGCGGCTGTACGCGACCCTCGCCTCCCTCGCGCCGTCGACGCGCACCCCCCGGGTCGCGCTCCTGACTCCCGGGCTGTACAACTCCGCGTACTACGAGCATGCCCTGCTGGCCGGCGAGATGGGCGTCGATCTTGTCGAAGGACAGGATCTCGTGGTCCATGACGGGGTTCTGTCCGCGCGCACCACGAAGGGGCTCGAACGGATCGACGTCCTGTACCGCCGGCTCGACGACGACTTCCTCGACCCGGTGACGTTCCGTTCCGACTCGCTTCTCGGGGCGGCGGGCCTGTTTCACGCCTACCGGGCCGGCAACGTCGTGCTCGCCAACGCCCCCGGCACCGGCGTCGCCGACGACAAGGCGCTGTACGCCTACGTCCCGCGCATCATCCGCTACTTCCTCGGCGAGGAGCCCATCCTCGACAACGTGGAGACGCACCTTTGCCGGGAGCCCGAGGGGCTTGCCCATACCCTGGACCACCTCGACGAGCTCGTGGTGAAGGAGGTCGGCGGATCGGGGGGCTACGGCATGCTGGTCGGCCCGCATGCGTCCGAGGCGGAGCGGGCGGAGTACGCGGGCCGGATCCGCGCCGATCCGTCGAACTTCATCTCCCAGCCCACCCTCGACCTCTCCCGGGCCCCGTGCTACGTCGACGGGCGCATCGAGCCCCGGCACGTGGACCTCCGCCCCTTCGTGCTGCAGGGGCGCGACGGCCCGGAGGTCGTCCCCGGCGGGCTGTGTCGGGTCGCCCTGCGGCGGGGCAGCCTGGTCGTCAATTCCAGCCAGGGCGGGGGCTGCAAGGACCTCTGGGTGGTCGACGGGTAGGGAAGGAGCCGGGTTCCGCCATGCTGGCAAGGGTCGCCGCCAACTTCTACTGGCTGGGCCGCTATCTCGAGCGGACCAGGCACACCATCCGGCTTGTCCGGTATCCGCTTGAACGGCTCGTCGATCGCACCGCGGGCGAGATCGCGATCGCCTGGGAGGTGGTGCACCGAACGCTGGGCCAGGCGCTTCCGAGGTCCCCGGAGAGCCGGAACGAGGCCGAGGCGTACCTTCTGATGGATGCCTACACGCTCGCCGGCAGCCTCATCGAGGAACCCTCGAACCCGGACTCGATCCTCTCCTGCTGGAGCTCGGCGCGCGAGAACGCCCGGCAGGTGCGCTCCCATCTGCCGCTGGCGGTATGGACCTGCCTCAACCAGGGCTACCTGTGGATCCGGGAGAGCGACCTGCCCGCCGCGTGGGCGAACGGCCCCTCCGCCCTCGTCAGCGAGGCGAGCGACCGCTTGAGACTTCTCTCGGGGGTGATGGACGCGCTCATGTACCGGGACGACGGCTGGCGCTTCATGGTGCTCGGCCGTTTCGTCGAGCGGGTGCAACACCAGGCCGCGTTCCTCGGGGCGTGGGTCGAGTTGGGTCAACGGGCGCGCGGCTCGGCGGGGCTGCCTTGGGCGGACCTCCTGCGCATCTGCGGAGCATACGAGGTGTTCGGCCGCCGCTACTCGATGGAGGTCCGTCGGGAGCAGGTGCTCGTCTTCCTCGTCCAGGATCCGGAGCTTCCCCGGTCCCTGCGCTTCGCGGTGCATCACATCGAGGAGATGCTTGCGGGGATCGACCCGGCTGGCGCCCGCTATCCGCTGGCCCCCCCGCATCGCACCGCTTTGCGCATCGCTTCCGCTCTCGAGGTCGAGACGCTCGACGGCCCGCGGGGAGGGAATCCGCTCCGGTTCTTCCACACGGTCGGCAACGAGTGCCGCGGACTGCACGACGTCACGGTAGCGAGCTACCTGGACCACACCCGCGTCGATCGGATCGAGACGTGATTGCGCGCTACGCCATCGAGCACCGGATCCGGTTCGAGTACGACGCGCCGGTGCGCTCCGAGGTCATGACGCTGCATCTTTGCCCGCTCCGGGATCGAACCCAGGTGGTTCGGGCCTTCTCGGTCCATACGGAGCCCGATGGCCCGTTGTTCGAGTTTACCGACCCGTTCGGCAACTCGGCCCATTTCCTGGATCGCGCCCGCGTCCACGAGCGCCTCGAGATCGTCGCCCGTTCGCTGGTGGAGGTGGGTCCGGTTCCCCCCGCCCCGGAACGGCTCGAGGCCGGTGCATGGCAGGCGCTGCACGCGGCTCGGGATGAGGTCGAGCTGTGGCCGATGCTGCACCCGAGCGCTTTCGTTCGTTCCTCGCCGGCGCTCGAACGGTTCCTCGCCGTCCACCGCCTCGAGCCGGGCGAGGACCCGCTGGCGTGCGCGCGCGAGCTCCGGGCGAAGCTCTTCCGGGTGTTCGAGTACGTCCCGGGCAGCACCACGGCGGAGTCCCCGATCGAAGCCGTTCTGGAGACGGGGAAGGGGGTGTGTCAGGACTACGCGCACGTGATGGCCTCGATCCTGCGCCGGTGGGGGATCCCCTGCCGATACGTCTCGGGATACCTCGCCCCGAGCGAGGAGCGCGTGACGACGGGAGAGAGCCACGCGTGGGTCGAGGGCTGGTTCCCCGGGACGGGCTGGACGGGTTTCGATCCGACCAACGATACCGAGGGAGATGAACGCCACGTCCGGGTGGCGGTCGGGCGGGACTACGCGGACGTGCCGCCGACCCGAGGGGTGTTCCAGGGCTCCGCCCGCTCCGCGCTCGAGACCGAGGTGGTGATCGAGCGCCGATGAGCGGCCGGCGGTTCGCCCTTCGGCACTCGCCCCGTCGCCAAGGGTGGCTGCGGGGCTCCGGGGTACCACCCCGGGGTGCCACCCACCCCACGTTGTCCGAGGAGATTGTCCGTGGTCCCGAGCGGTGAACAGGCGGGCATGCGGGCTTCGACCCTCAGGACGTTTTCCCGGCGGTTCCCGCTTCGATCCGGTAAAACCGGGCCGCGGTGCCTCCGAAGACCGCGGCGCGGGCCGCCTCGTCCAGGTGGTCGGTGAGCGCATCCGCCGCCTCCCACCAGGCATCGTAGGTCGCCCGGCGCCGGCACACCGGCCAGTCCGAACCCCACATCACCCGCTCGGGGCCGAAGGCGGAGAGCACGTGGTCGGCGAAAGGGCGGAGGTCCGCCACCGACCAGTCCTCGCCCGCTTCCGTGACGAGCCCCGAGAGCTTGCAGCAGGCCGAGGTCTCCTCGGCCAGCCGCGACATCTTCTCCGCCCATTCGTCGAACGCGGCCGGCTCCGCGCGGTGGTCCCGGATCCGCGGTTTCATGCAGTGATCGATCACGACCCGGAGGTCCGGATGGCGCCGGAAGATGGTGAGGAAGTTGTCGAGATGGGGAGGGAACCCGAGGGCGTCGAAGGCGAGATCGACGTCGACGAGGGCCCGGTAGGCCCATTGCACGTCGTCGCGCAGCATCCAGTCCACGTCGGGGAGGTCCTGGATCATCGGGCGCACGCCGGCGAGCTTCGGGTGGCGGGCGAGCCGCTCCAGGTGCCGACGATGTCCGGGGTTCTCGAAGTCCACCCATCCGACCACGGCGGCGGCGGAGTCGGTCGCGTCCGCGATCCCGAGCAGGTACTCGGTCTCTTCGACGCTCGGGGCGGCCTGCACCACGACGGTCGCTTCGATCCCGTTCCGCTCGAGGCAGGGGGCGAGGTCCGCCGGGCCGTAGCGGCGGTCCAGGACCGGGTCGCCCGCCTCCATCCATCCGTAATCTCCGCGGCGGGGCTCCCAGTAGTGCTGGTGCGCGTCGATCCTCATCGTCGGGGTCTCCTCACCTCCGGTGGCCGGGAGGCCGTCGCCGGTCGGGGTTTCTCCGGTCCGGTCGGGGCATCCTGGCGCATCAGTCCCTCGGCCTTGAGGTCGCCCCAGAGGGCGGGCGGAATCTTCGCCTCGGCCGCCCTCAGGTTGCTCTCGACCTCCTCGACCCGCTGTCCCCCCGGAATCACCGACACCACGCACGGGTGCAGGAGCGGGAACCGGAATGCGGCGGCGACAAGCGAGACCCCGTGCGAAGCGCAGACCGCGTCGAGCCGCCTCGCCCGATCGAGGATCGACTCGGGGGCGGGTTCGTAGTCGTAGAACGCGCCGGGCGTCGCCCCGCTCGCGAGGATCCCGGAGTTGTAGGGGCCGCCGACGATGACGCCGATCCCTCGCGACTCGCAAAGCGGAAGGAAGCTCTCGAGGGCCTCCTGCTCGAGGAGAGTATAGCGCCCGGCGAGGAGGAACAGGTCGAAGTCGCCTCGTTCCGCAAGAACCCGGCAGACCTCGTACTCGTTCACCCCGCCGCCGATGGCCCTCACCACCCCCTGGTCGCGGAGCGACACCATGGCGTGGTAGCCGGAGGCCATGAACTGGTCGATCCGCGCATCCGAGGCGGCTTTCGACCCCTGATTCCGGACGTCGATGTCGTGCACGAGCAGGACGTCCACCCGATCCGCCCCGAGCCGCTCCAGCGAGAACTCGAAGCTCCGCATGATCCCGTCGTAGCTGTAGTCGTAGACCTCGCGGCGGGCCGGCACCTCGAACCACTTTCCGAAGCCGGTCCGCTCCGCCGGTGCACAGGCCTGGAGCAGACGGCCCGCCTTGGTGGAGAGGACGTACTCGTCCCGGGGCTTGTCCCGGAGGAGGGCGCCGAGCCGGCGCTCGGAGTGGCCGAGCCCGTAGAGGGGAGCCGTATCGTAGTAGCGGATCCCGCCCGCCCAGGCCCGCTCGAGGATGGCGCGGGCCTCGTCGTCGTCGATCGCCCGGTAGAGGTTGCCGAGCGGCGCGGTGCCGAGGCCGAGCTCGGTGAAGTCGATCGTGGCCCCCCCGCCCCGTCGCCAGTTGCGAATCTTCAAGGTCATGTGGGCTCGCTCCGGTTCGAGGCGGCCATGATAGGGTGCCGTCCGGCCGGCTGCACGCCGGCGGGCGTCGCACCCCGCAGTCTCGTCCGGGGCGCGTCGACGAGGTGGAAACCCGCAAGGAGCCAGCCATGAAGTCGAAGGTGGTCGTTCACGAGGCGGAAGAAGGGGGACATTGGGCCGAGGTGCCCGCCATCCCCGGATGTGCGACCCAGGGAGAGTCGTTCGAGGAACTGCTGAGCAACCTCTGCGAGGCCGTTGAAGGTTGCCTCTCCGTGGATGTCCGGGAGTCCTCCACTGCGGACTCGGACGCTCGCTGCGATCGAGAAGTTGACGGCGCGTGATTTCCTTCTTGCACGCGCGCTCGTGCTCATCATCCGTTCCAACGTGCCGAAACGTCGAACTCGAACAACTCCTTTTTTGAATTTCGTTTTCGGATCACGCGGCATTTGATATTCTCAAAACCCAAGCGCTCCAGCATTGCCGCGTAAAGCCGTTCCACCGACAAAAGTACGCCGTAGAACGTCGAGTTTCCAACGATGTAGTGTAGTTCCGCGCCCCGGTTCAACATAGGCACCAGGGAATTGAAATGCTCCCGGATATCATCGAAGAATTTCGCTGAAAGAATGCCACCAAATCATACCCGACAATATCTCTGGCGGTCATACCGTTCTCTCTTCCTCGTTGCAGGCAAGGGCCACCGATTCGCGACGCATCCTTCAGCCGCTTCGCGTACCGTTCACGCCACCGACACCGTTCTTCGCAGCAGGCTCCCGGGTGCCCGGGAGGCGGATGTCGAGCCAGCGTTCGGGGGTGGTGGTCGCCTCGTCCCCTGGCCGAAGGAGCACCGTCGTCGTGCTCGATTCGACGATCGCGGGCCCCGCGACGACCTGTCCGCCGGAGAGGGTGTCGAAGTCGTAGACCGGCGCCTCCAGCCACTCGCCGAGGAAGATGCTGCGCGCACCGCGCGGCGGCGCGGGCGGCCGGTCGGGCGGCGCCGCCGGCTCGATCGGCGGCGCGGGAAGGGCACCGGAGGTGGTCACCCGCGCATTGATCAGCACCGGATCCTGGTCCGGCAGGAAGTAGGTGTACAGCTCCTCGTGCCGGGCCTCGAAGGCGCGCTTCAGGGTCTCGGCGAGGGAGGGTGAGTCGAAGTCCACCCCGTCGAGGGCCACGTCGATCTCGTAGACCTGTTCGCCGTAGCGCATCTCCGCCGTGCGCCGGGATCGTACCGAGCCGTCCGTCCAACCGCTCATGCGGGTCCGGCCTTGCGTCTCGAGCTCGTCGTACAGGGCGCGGAGGGTGGCGAGGTCGAGGTCGCCGGTATCGCCCACGTGGGAGCGTGTCGCTTCCAGGCGAAGCTCCGTGCCCAGCATGCCCCAGGCCGAGAGGACGGAGGCGACGCGCGGGAGGATCACCCGCTCGACGTGGACGATGCGGGCGAGTCCGGTCACCTGCAGGCCCGCCGCCCCGCCGAAGCCGAGGATTGCGAAGCGGCGGGGGTCGACACCGCGGCGTACCGTCGCTACCCGGATCCCCTCCGCCATCTGGGTATTGATCACCCGGTGTACGCCCTCCGCCGCCCGCACCGGATCGGTGCCGAGGGCGTCGCCGAGGCGTGAGAGGGCGTCCAGAGCCGCTTGGCGGTCCAGCCTCGCCGCCCCTCCCAGGAAGTTGTCCGGGTCGAGGAAGCCGAGCACCACGCTCGCGTCGGTCACCGTGGCCTCGCGCCCGCCTCGGCTGTAGCAGGCGGGGCCGGGATCGGCGCCCGCGCTCTCGGGTCCGACCTTGAGGAGGCCGCCGCCATCGACCCGGGCGATGGACCCGCCCCCCGCCCCGAGGGTGGTGATGTCGAGGCTCGGGAGGGCAATCCGCTCGCGCGCGATCGCCTTGTCGACGGCCAACATCGTCTCGCCACCGACGACGAGGGAGACGTCACTCGAGGTTCCGCCCATGTCGAAGGGGATCAGGTTCGGCGCCCCGGCCAGCTCGGCCACGCGCCGCGCCCCGGCAAGGCCCCCGGCGGGCCCCGAGAGCACCGTTCCCGCCGCGACCCGGATCGTCTCCTCGACCGGCGCCACCCCTCCGTGGGACTGCATGACGAGAATCGGCCCCGCGTAGCCGGCGCAAGCCAGACGTTCCCGGAGGCCGGCGAGGTAGCGGGCGATGAGCGGACCCACGTAGGCGTTCACCACCGTCGTCGAGGTGCGCTCGTACTCCTTGATCCTCGGCAGGACCTCCGAGGAGAGGCTGATGTAGACGCCGGGCAGCTCGTCCTCGATCGCCTCCCGGGTCGTTCGTTCGTGCCGGTCGTCCCGATAGGAATGGAGATAGCAGACCGCCACCGCGCCGACGCGGGCCCGGCGAAGACCGCGGAGCGCCTTCCCGAGAGAGGCGGGGTCGAGGGGCGTCTCGATGCGGCCGTCGGGGCGGATCCGCTCACGGACTCCGAAGCGAAGGTGCCGGGGCACCAGGGGCGCCTCGCGGGGCAGACGCAGGTTGTAGCGCTCGGGCTTGAGTCCCTCGCGCATCTCCAGGACGTCGCGGTGACCCTCGGTCGTGAGGAGACCGACCGTCGCGCCCTTGCGCTCGATGAGCGCGTTGGTCGCGACGGTCATGCCGTGGACGATCGACTCGGTCCGGCCGAGAAGGTCCGGGAGCGCCGCCCCGAGGGTTTCCGCGAGCCGGGAGAGGGCCGTGAGCACCCCGGCGGACTGGTCGGACGGGGTGCTCGCGGCCTTGGCGAACGCGACCCGACCGGCTTCATCGACCGCAATCACGTCGGTGAACGTGCCGCCGACGTCCACCGCAACGCGGAACGTCGGTCTCGAATCACCCATGGTTGTCCGTTTTCAAGCTGTTTTCCGGTTTCGAAGGTCCACGTCGGGCAGCGATCTCTCACGCGACCGCCCCGTACCGTGTTTCGCCACCGGTGTCAGCCGCTCTCGCCTGCGCCGAGAACGCCCGATCAGGGAGTTGCCCGTTCCGCTGACCGGCCCTGAGCCCGCCCACAAGGACGAGGCGGATTACAAGGCGGATGCTGCGGTTCCAGGGCCTGAATCATACGTGATTCGGATCCTCGCCCCGCGGGAGCAACGCATCGGTACCAAGTGTCCCGCGCCGTGCCACACGCGCCGGGAAGCTCGTGCGCCGGGGACCGCGCGCCCGAGCCCGTCCCCCGAGCCCGTCCCCCGAGCCCGTCCGAAGTCGCCCCAGGATCATCGTCGCGACCGCGACCGGCCCCGAGGGCCACATCACGCACCTCCTGATGCGTGCGGACCGCGGTCCGAACGCCTGCCGCCGGCGCGCGGCTCATCGCCCCGTCCACCACTGCGCCGGCGCCGCCGGTGAACGTGCTACGCTCGCGGCCGGCAGAGGATCTGCTCATGACGCCGGATCAACTCCACGACCTCCTTCTCCCCTTCGTCGGGTCCATCATAGGATCGATCGTCGCGGTCGGACTGGCTTTGGCCGTCCTCATCCTGCGCTCGACCTCGAGGATCGACGCGGATCGACGTGCGTTTCAGGCCGAAGCGGCCGTGGATCGGCGCGCATTCCAAGCCGGCATGGACGACTTCCGAAACCGGATGCAGCGCCTCGGAGAGCGCCGGTCGCGACTCGAAGGCACCGCCGGTGACCGACTCCCGGGCACATACGGCGCGAGCACGTTCGTCCCCGGCCTTCCTTGATGACCACAGGCGAGCGTATCGTCTTGATTCGACGCCTGATTCTTCGTTGCCTTGGTGACCGGATATCCCACTGCCCCGATGCGCTTGTGCTACGTTACACTGGCCCTTGCGGGGGGCACTTGCATGGGGGCAGGAATGACACGAACGGCTACGGAACCGGATGGCGGCACGACGAACCCGAAGCCGCTCGTCTTCGCCACGTACCTCGAGGCGCATCGTGAGGCAACGCGTCGCCGAGCACAGGAAGCAGCCAAAGGCTTCATCGTCAAGGTGGTGAAGTCTCCTTACGGAGGATACAGGATTCGATCCTGGCCCGAAGAACTCCTGATGGACCCGGATCTGCGTGCGGCAGTCGATCGTGGAACACCGGAGTACCAGAACCTCTGATGTCGAACGACGGATCTGACGAACGCCGTAGAGCCGAGAGGCGTTCAGCGCTACCGCGATGGAGAAGGATCGCGACTTCGACGACAGAGAGGACCAGCGCAGGTTTCAGTTTGCGACGGCATCGCGCGACGGTGATATGGCGTTGCAGCGAGACAGGCTGAGACTGGTACGCAACATGGTCTGGGCCCTGCTCGCGTCGGCAAGTGTCACGGTCTTCTCGTCGCTCGGCTTCTTCGGGACCGAAACGCAACGCGCCGATGCCGTGGCGCTTCTCTCGGAGCCTGCACCGCAGAACGCTTCCAAAGGGTTCTGGTGGAGATTCCTCCCAAGAAATATCGAAAAATGATGAATAGATCGGTTCATGTGTTTCAATCATCCCTACTTTGGCTCCATCTTGCCCTGTCCTTCCTGCTCTGTCCTTCCTATGGTGTGGGGAGATCTTCGGAAAAATTTTCTACGGCGCAGACTCCTCGCCGACGTTGATCGCAATCGCCGGCTACGGTGTGATCACGACGCTGGTCAGGGCCGTGAAGGCGTTGACCAGTCGCTGAGTACCCGAGGCTGGTCGTCACGGACACACACGCTCGGGCTCATACGAACTCGGCGTCGGGGCGTCGAACACCGCCGCAAACGTCGACCGGGAAGCCGTCGAGCAGCGGGGAGGTGGCCGGATGGCCGGTCCGGGGCTGCCTGGTGATCACGAACGGGCCCTGGCCTTCCGCGTAGCGGCCGGCGGATTCGTCCGCCTTGGACTGCCACTTGGCGCACTGCCACGGCGTGCCCGCGGGTCGCCGTTGCGATTCCTGTGGCGCACCGCCGCGTCGATCGGGAAGCGTCGGCGGCTCGCCGGCGGCCTCCTGCTGATGCTGCTTGCGGTCCTCTTCGCGGTGCCACCGGCGGATGCGCAGACCCCGAGCGGCCGGGAGCTGCTGTCCGCAACCTTTGTTCCTGCTGCCCTGGACCCGTTTCACGTCGGTTGTCGCAGCGGATCCCATGGGCCGTGCGACGACGCCGGGATCCTGGGCGACGAGAGAATCCGTGATCGCGGACAGGTCATGCGGTTCGCTCGCATCGAACATGCGCCCCGCCGCGACCTGGAGGTCGCTTTTGAACTGACATCCGGTGGCGCCGCGAACATACGGCTCGACGACCGGCTGACCTTGACCATCGGCGACCGGAGCTTCGTACTGGATCGGGAGAGCGCGTCCGCACCCGAATCCCCGACCACCGCAAGCACGTTCCGCTGGCCGGTGTCCGACACCCTGTTTCAAGCCTCGGACAGCCTGTCCCTGACCCTGGCGTTTCCACCCCCCGGGATTTCCGTTTCGGCGGTGCGGCCGGTCGTCACGGAAGGGGAGGACGCGGCGTTCACCCTGACGCGGGAAGGGGACGCGGTGGAAGCGCTGGAAGTGTCGGTGGCGGTGACGGATGCGGATGGTGTCCTGGCCTCGCCGGCGCCGTCGAGCGTGACCTTCAGGGCCGGGGACGCCACGGCCACGCTGCGTCTCGGCACCACGCAGGACGAAGAAGGTGCGCAAGCGGATGCCGCGGTGGCGCTGACCCTGCAATCGGGCAGCGCCTGGGTGCTCGGCACGCCGTCGGAAGCGGTGGTGACGGTGCGGGACGACGACCCCCCGGAGGTGACGGTCGCGGCGGCGTCGGCCACCGTCACCTACGGCGAGGATGCGGAGTTCATCCTGACCCGGGTGGGGAACCGGTCGGCACCGCTGACCGTCGCCGCCACGCTGACGGACGGCACCCGACCGTCGCCGGTTGCGGCGCCGGTCAGCGTGACCTTCGGGGCCGGGGGCGCCACGGCCACGCTGCGTCTGGGCACGCAGGACGAAGAAGGTGCGCAAGCCGACGCCACGGTGACGCTGGTGCTGCAGGACGGCGCGGCCTACGACCCGGGGGACCCGTCCCGGGCGACGGTGACGGTGCGGGACGATGACCGGCAGACGGTGACGATCGCCGACGCGAAGCCGGTGCCGGAGGGCGGCACGCTCGCGTTTCCGGTGACGCTGACCCGTTCGTTCACTGCCCAGGTCACGGTGAGCTACACCCTGGCGGGCACGGCGGCGGCGGGAACGGACTACGCGGGCAGCGTCTCCGGCGCCCTGACCTTTACGCCGGGGGTGACCGAGGGGAGGATCCGGGTCGTGACGCTCGATGACGACAGCGACGAGCCGGAGGAGACGGTTCAGGTGCGGATCGTCAGCGTCGCCACGCCCGGTTCCGTCGAGGCGGTCAGCCCGGGCAGCATCGAAGCCACGGGCCGGATCCTGGACAACGATCTTCCGGTGGTGACGGTAGCGGCGGATGCGCCCGCGGTCACGGAAGGCGGGGATGCGGCGTTCACCCTGACGCGGGCGGGAGATGGGTCGATTCCGCTGGCGGTGCCGGTGACGGTGACGGATCCCGGCACGGTGCTGGCCGCCGCGGCGCCGTCGAACGTGACCTTCGGGGTCGGGGACGCCACGGTCACGCTGCGCCTGGGCACGGTGGACGACGATATCGACGAATCCGACGCCACGGTGACGCTGGCGCTGCCGGGCGGCAGGGGCCATCGGCCGGGCACGCCGTCGGAAGCGGTGGTCGCGGTGCGCGACGACGACGGGACGCCGGAAGTCTCGATCGCCGATGCCGGTTCGGTGACGGAGGGCGGGACGCTCGAGTTTCCGGTCAGCCTGAGCGGTCGGTTCCATACCCAGGTCGAGGTGGACTACACGCTGGCGGGCACGGCGGTCGCGGGGGAAGACCATGGCGGCCCCGCCTCCGGCGCCATGATCTTCGCGCCGGGAGAGACGGAGAAGGTGATCTCGCTGGTGACGGTGGATGACCGTGCCGACGAGCCGGAGGAGACGGTCGAGGTCACGCTGGCGCTGCCGGATCCGGATCCGGGCCTGGCGACGCTGGGTGCGGCGTTCCGGGCCACGGGCCGGATCCGGGACGACGATCTTCCGCTCGTGACGGTTGCGGCGGTTGCGGACCGGATCGTGGAAGGGGAGGCCGCGGAGTTCATCGTGACGCGGGTGGGGGATCTGTCGGAAGAACTGACCGTCACGGGGGTGTTCGGGATCGTGCCGAACGTGCTCGTCGAAACGAAGACCGCAACGTTTGCGGCCGGCGACTCGACGGTGCGGTTGGGTGGCCGACCCGCGCTGAATGTCGGCGCCGACACCGAGTACGTGCTGGCGCTGAACCGGGGTGCGGGGTACGAGCTCGGAGAGCCGTCCCGGGCGACGGTGACGGTGCGGGACGACGATGCGACGCCGAGCGTGTCGATTGCCGATGCGGACGCGGTGACGGAGGGCGGCACGCTCGCGTTTCCGGTGACGCTGAGCGGGCCGTTCAATGCAGAGATCACGGTCGCCTACCGCCTCGGCGCCGGCACGGCGACGGCGGGAGCGGACTATACGGGCGCCGCCTCCGGCACCGTGACCTTCGCGCCGGGGACGACGGAGCGGACGATCCGGCTCGTGACGACCGACGACGGCGCCGACGAGCCGGAGGAGACGGTCGAGGTCACGCTGTCGCTGCCGGACCCGGACCCGGACCCGGACCCGGACCCGGGCCGGGCGGCGCTGGGCACGGCCGCGGCCACGGGCCGGATCCTGGACGACGACGGTCCTTCGCAGGTGACGGTTGCGGCGGTCGCGGCCACCGTCGCGGAAGGGGGGGACGCGGTGTTCACCCTGACCCGGGCGAACGGGGATGCGTCGGGCACGCTGGCGCTGGCGGTGGCGGTCACGGATGCCGGCGCGGTGCTGGCGAGTGCGGCGCCGCCGACCAGCGTGACCTTCGAGGCCGATGCGACCACGGCCACGCTGCGCCTCGGCACCGTCGACGACGCGGTCGATGAACCCGACACCGCGTTGACGCTGACCCTTGAGGCCGGCGCGGGCTACGACCTGGGCGCTCCGTCCACGGCCACCGTCACCGTGCAGGACGACGACCTGCCGTCGGTGACGGTCGCGGCGGCCTCGGCCACGGTCGCGGAAGGGGCGGAGGCGGTGTTCACCCTGACCCGGGCCGGGGACGTGTCGGTACCGCTGGCGGTGCCGGTGGCGGTGACGCAGGCCGGCGCGGTGCTGGCGGAGGCGGCGCCGGCCAGGGTGATCTTCGGGGTCGGTGCGGCCACCGCCACCCTTCGCCTGGACACCCAGGACGACGCCGCCGATGAGCCCGACACCCCGGTGACCCTGACCCTTGAGGCCGGCGCGGGCTACGACCTGGGCGATCCGCATCAGGCCACGGTGACGGTGCGGGACGACGACCTTCCGGTGGTGACGGTGGCGGCGGATACGGCCACGGTCACGGAAGGGGCGGCGGCGGCGTTCACCCTGACCCGGGCCGGGGACCTGTCCGTACCGCTGACGGTGTCCGTCCGGTTCGGGGATGCCGATTCCGTGCTGGTACCGGCGGTGCCGACCCGCGTGACTTTCGAGATCGATGCGGCCACGGCCACCCTTCGCCCGGGCACGGACGACGACGACGCCGACGAGGCGGACGCCGCGGTGACCCTGACCCTGCGGGCCGGCGCCGGCTATGCGCTGGGTGATTCGACCACGGCCACGGTAACGGTGCAGGACGACGACCTGCCGGTGGTGACGGTGGCGGCGGTGGCGGAGCGGATCGTCGAAGGGGAGCCTCTGCGGTTCACCGTGACGCGGACGGGGGATCTGTCGGTGGCGCTGACGGTCACGACCCTGTTCGGGTTGCCCCCGGATGCGATGGGGACCGAGGCCGACGTGACGATCGCGCCCGGCGCATCCACGGGGCCGGCCGGCGGCCAGACGGCGCCGGACGCCGATGCCGACATCACCTACTACCTGGGGCTGAAGACGAGCGCGGCGTACCGCATCGGAGAGCCGTCCCTGGCCATGGTGACGGCGCTGGACGATGAAGCGAGACCGGAGGTGTCGGTCGCCGCTGCGGATGCGGTGCCGGAGGGCGGCACCCTCGCGTTTCCGGTGACGCTGAGCCGTCCGCACAGCGCCGAGGTCACGGTTGCCTACACATTGGGCGGCACGGCGGGGGCGGGGGACTACACCGATGCCGCGGGTGGCAGCGTGACCTTCGCGTCGGGGACGACGGAACAGGCGATCCGGCTCGCGACCACGGATGACGACGCCGACGAGCCGGAGGAGACGGTCGAGGTCACGCTGACGGCCGGCGCCACCTACCATCTGGGCACGCCGGTCGCGGCCACGGGCCGGATCCTGGACGACGACCTTCCGGTGGTGACGGTAGCGGCGGAGGCGGCCACGGTCACGGAAGGCGCGGACGCGGTGTTCACCCTGACCCGGGCGGGGGTGCTGTCGGAGGCGCTGGAGGTGCCGGTCGCGGTGGCGGATGCGGATGGCGTTCTGACCGCGATGGCGCCGCCCCGCGTGACCTTCGGAGCCACCGCGGCCACGACCACCCTTCGTCTGGGCACGCAGGGCGACAGCGCCGACGAGCCCGACGCCATGGTGACGCTGACGCTTGCCGCCGGCGCGGCCCATGACCTGGGCACGCCGTCGGCGGCCACGGTCACGGTCGAGGACGACGATCTTCCGGTGGTGACGGTGGCGGCGGATGCGGCCACCGTCACGGAAGGTGCGGACGTGGTGTTCACCCTGACCCGGGCGGGGGTGCTGTCGGAGGCGCTGGAGGTGGCGGTCGCGGTGACCGATGTGGATGGCGTGCTGACCGCGACGGCGCCGGACCGCGTGACCTTCGGAGCCGCCGCGGCCACGGCCACGCTGCGCCTGGGCACGCGGGACGACACCGCCGACGAGCCCGACGCCACGGTGACCCTGGCGCTACAGGCGGGCGCGGGGCATGCCCTGGGGGATCCGTCGCAGGCGGTGGTGACGGTGCGGGACGATGAGCGGAGGACCGTGTCGGTCGACGATGCGCCGCCGGTGACGGAGGGCGAAACGCTCGCATTTCCGGTGCGTCTGAGCAACCCGAGCGCCACCGCGATCACGGTCGCCTACGTCGTCGCCGGCGTCGACGGGGCGGCGCCGGGAGCGGACTATGCCGATGTCCGGGTCGGCTTCGTGACCTTCGCGCCGGGAGACCGGGAGGAGACGATTTCGCTGGCGACCCTGGACGACGGCGACATCGAGGCGGAGGAGGGGGTGCGGATCACGCTGTCGGCGCCGGACCCCCGCCTCGCGACCCTGGACCGGGCGGCGGCCACGGGCCGGATCACCGACGCCGATCTCCCGCTGGTGACGATTGCGGCGGAGGCGGAGCGGATCGTCGAAGGGGAGCCCCTGCGCTTCACCCTGACGCGGACGGGGGACCTGTCGGCGGCGCTGACGGTCGAGATCCTGATCGGGAGGTCGCCGGATGCCTTGGGTCCCGCGTCCACGGTAACGATCGGGTCCGGCGTATCGACGCTTCAGGCGGGCGGCGGGCCGGCGCCGGAAGTCGATGCCGACACCACCTTCTGGCTGGGGCTGGCGACGAGCCCGGAGTATCGAATCGGAGAGCCGTCGCTGGCCATGGTGAGGGTGCTGGACCATGACGCGACGCCGGCGGTGTCGGTCGCCGATGCGGAGGCGGTGGCGGAGGGCGGCACGCTCGCGTTCGCGGTGACGCTGAGCGGTCCGTACCACTCCGAGGTCACGGTGGACTACACCCTGGGCGGCACGGCGGTGGCGGGGACCGACTACGAAGGCGCCGCCTCCGGCACCGTGACCTTCGCGCCGGGCACGATCGAGCAGGCGATCCGGCTCGTGACGACGGACGACGCCGCCGAAGGGCCGGAGGAGACGGTCGAGGTCACGCTGACGCTGCCGGACCCGGACCCCGGCGTGGCGACGCTGGGCACGGCAACGGCCACGGGCCGGATCCTGGACGACGACGCGACGCCTGAGGTGTCGGTCGCCGATGCGGAGGCGGTGCCGGAGGGCGGCACGCTCGCGTTCGCGGTGCGCCTGAGCAACCCGGGCACCGCGGCGATCACGGTGGACTACACCCTGGGCGGCACGGCATCGGCGGGGACCGACTATGCGGGCGCCGCCTCCGGCAGCGTGACCTTCGCGCCGGGAGAGATGCGGAAGGTGATCGCGCTCGTGACGGTGGATGACGATGCCGACGAGCCGGATGAGGCGGTGGAGGTCACGCTGACGCTGCCGGATCCGGACCCCGGCGTGGCGACGCTGGGCGCACCGTCCACGGCCTCGGGCACGATCACCGACGGTGACCTGCCGGTCGTCACGGTCGCGGCGGCCCCGGCCTCGGTCACG
The DNA here is from genome assembly GCA_965214795.1 of Gammaproteobacteria bacterium. Classification (GTDB taxonomy): domain Bacteria; phylum Pseudomonadota; class Gammaproteobacteria; order HK1; family HK1; genus JAJDXW01. Next base: position 2,731,935 of record OZ243976.1, read on the forward strand.
GAAGGCGAGGCCGCGGTGTTCACCCTGACGCGGGCCGGGCTGGTGTCGGAAGCGCTCGCGGTCTCGTTCACGATCGGGGATGCCGACGGCGTTCTGGCCTCGACGGCGCCGACCGGCGTGACCTTCGGGGCCGGCGCGGCCACCGCCACCCTGCGCCTGGGCACGCGGGACGACGCCGACGACGAGGCGGATGCCACGCTGACCCTGACCCTTGCCGACGGCACGGGCTACGGCCGGGGAGACCCGTCCCGGGCCGCGGTGACGGTGCGGGACGACGATCATCCGAACGTGTCGGTCGCCGATGCGGCGCCGGTGACGGAGGGCGGCACGCTCGAGTTTCCGGTGCGCCTGAGCGCGCGCTTCGATGCGCCGGTCACGGTCGGCTACCGGCTCGGCGGCAGCGCGGCGCCGGGCGAGGACTACGCCGGCATCGCGGTCGGCAGCGTGACCTTCGCGCCGGGGGCCACGGAGCGGACGATCCGGCTCGTCACCGTGGATGACGCCGCCGGCGAACCGGAGGAGCAGGTGCTGGTCACGCTGGCGCCGGGTCCGCGCCTGGCGCTGGGCCGGGCGACCGCCACGGGCCGGATCACCGACGACGATCTTCCGGTGGTGACGGTGGCGGCGGGTTTCGGCGCGGTCACGGAAGGGGAGGCATTGACGTTCGTCCTGACGCGCACGGGGGCCGTGTCGGCAGCCCTGGACGTGTCGGTTGCGGTGACGGCTGCGGACGGCGTCCTGGCCTCGGTGCCGCCGTCCCGCCTGACCTTCGGGGCCGGTGCGGCCACGGCCATGCTGCGCCTGGGCACGCGGGCCGACGCGGTCGACAAGCCGGATGCCCCGGTCACGCTGACCCTGGAGGACGGCGCCGCCTGGACGCCGGGGGACCCGTCCGAGGCCACGGTGACGGTGCGGGACGACGACCCGCCGGTGGTGACGGTGGCGGCGACCTCGGACGCGGTCCTGGAGGGGGAGGCCGCGGCCTTCACCCTGACGCGGACCGAAGGGGACCTTTCGGCGGCGCTGACGGTGACGGTTGCGGTAACGGCTGCGGAGGGTGTCCTGGCCTCGACGCCGCCGTCCACCGTGACCTTCGAGGCCGATGCGGCCACCGCCACGCTGCCCCTGGGCACGCAGGACGACGGCGTCGGTGACGTCGACGCCACGGTGACGCTGACGCTGGAGGCCGGCGCGGGCTACGACCGGGAAGACCCGATCCAGGCCACGGTGACGGTAGCGGAAGACGATCTTCCGGTCGTGTCGATCGCATCTGCGGCACCGGTGGAGGAGGGCGGCACGCTCGAGTTCGTGGTGAGCATGGCCCACCCGAACCGCGCGGCGGTCCCGGTCGCCTGGCGTCTGGGCGGCACGGCGGCGGCGGGGGACGATTATACGGGCAGCGCCTCCGGCACCGTGGTGTTTGCGCCGGGAGAGACAGCCAAGGTGATCTCGGTGGCGACGGTGGACGACGATGCCGACGAGCGGGAGGAGACGGTCGAGGTCGCCATCGTCGTCGGCGCCCCGGGACGCCCGGGGCCGGCCACCGAAGCGACCGGCCGGATCCGGGACGACGACCTTCCGGTGGTGGCGTTCGCCGCGGCGCGCGACACGATCGTGCAAGGGCAGCCCGTGTCGCTCACCATCGAGCGAGCCGGGGATCTGACGGCAGAGCTGGCCGTGGGCTTCGAGGTGGTGAGCGGCAGCTCGTTCTTCGAAAGGCCGCCGGGGGACGCCGGCCGCGACGCACTCTTTGGGTCCTGGTTCGACACGTTCTCTATCGACCTGCCCTACGGGTCCACGACGAGCGCCCCCCAGGATTACACGATCACGGTGGCGTTGCTGCCCCGCTCGCCCTTCAGCTCCGGGGATCGACAGTACGATCTGGGGTCACCGTCCCGGATCACGATCACGGCGCGGGTCGATGACGGGATACCGAGGGTCTCCATCGCCGATGCGCCGGCGGCGACGGAGGGCGACACGCTCAGCTTCCCGGTGAGCCTGGACGGGCCGTCCGAGCAGGAGGTCGAGGTCACGTACCGGTTGCGCGGCAGCGCGGTGACGGGAGAGGACTACAGTGGCGACAGCACCATCATTCTTCCCACTCCCGAGGTGCCGGTCCCCCGCGGCACCCTGACGTTCGCGCCGGGCGATGTCTTCGAGGAGATCGTGCTGGAGACGGAGGACGACAGCGCCGCCGAGCCGGAGGAGACGGTCGAGATCGAGCTTGTCGTTGGCCAAGATGCCGGGGTGGCGTACGGCCCATCGACCCGGGCGACCGGTCGGATCCGGGACGACGATCTTCCGGTGGTGACGGTTGCGGCGGTGTCGGAGCGGATCGCGGAAGGCGACGAGGCGGCGTTCACCCTGACGCGGGCGGGGGACCGGTCGCAACCGCTCACGGTCGAGGCCCTGCTGACCGACGGCACGTTGCCGTCGCCGGCCGCGGCGCCGGTCAGCGCGAGCTTCGGGGCCGGGGACGCCGCGGCCACGCTGCGCCTGGCCACCCGGGACGACGCGGTCGCCGAAGCCGACGCCGCGGTGTTGCTGGTGCTGGCCGACGGCGCGGTGTACGACCTGGGCGATCCGTCCCGGGCGGTGGTGACGGTGCGGGACGACGACCGGCGCCCGGACGTCTCCATCGCCGATGCGGCGCCGGTGGCGGAGGGCGGCACGCTCGCGTTTCCGGTGCGTCTGAGCATCCCGGGCAGCGAGGCGATCACGGTGGGCTACGCCCTGGCGGGCACGGCATCGGCGGGGGCCGACTATGCGGGCGGCGCCTCCGGCAGCGTGACCTTCGCGCCGGGGACGACGGAGCGGACGATCCGGCTCGCGACGCTGGCCGACGGCGCCGACGAGCCGCAGGAGCGCGTGCAGGCGAGCATCGTCACGGTGGCCATGGCTGGTTCCGTCGAGATCGTGAGGCCGGGCAGCAAGACCGCCGCGGGCACGATCCTGGACATCGACCTGCCGTCGGTCACGGTCGCGCCGGTCGCGGCCGCGGTCGTGGAGGGCGAGGATGCGGCCTTCACCCTGACGCGGGCGGGGGATCTGTCGGCAGCGCTGGCGGTGTCGTTCGCGTTCAAGGATGCGGCCGGCGTCCTCACCTCGGCGGCGCCGGCCGGGACGGTCTTCGGGCCCGGTGCGGAGACGGTGCGCGTCACCCTGACGACCGGGAACGACGAGGCCGATGAGGCGGACGCCGCGCTCACGCTGACGTTGCGACCGGACGCGGGCTACGACCGGGGCGATCCGCATCAGGCCACGGTGACGGTGCGGGACGACGATCCCAGGAGCGTGGCGGTTGCGCCGGCCGCGGCTGCGGTCACCGAAGGCGCGGATGCGGTGTTCGTCCTGACCCGGGCCGGGGACCGGTCCGCGGCGCTGGAGGTGTCCTTCACCATCGCGGATGCGGCCGGCGTCCTGGCCGCGGCGGCGCCGGCCGGGGCGGTCTTCGGGCCCGGTGCGGAGACGGCGCTCGTCACCCTGGCGACCGTGGACGACGGGGCCGACGAGGCGGATGCCGCGCTCACGCTGACGCTGCAGGCGGATGCGCGCTACGACCTGGGAGTTCCGCATCAGGCCACCGTCACGGTGCGGGACGACGACCTCCCGGTGGTGACGATTGCGGCGGTGGCGGACGAGGTGGCGGAAGGGGCGGCTGCGGCCTTCACCCTGGCGCGGGCGGGCGATTCGTCGGTGCCGCTGGAGGTGGCGATTCAGGTGACGAGTACCGGCTCGTCGGTGCTGGTGTTTCCGGCTGACTTCATGAACGTGCGCTTCGAGCCCGGTATGGCGAGGCACACGCTGCGCCTGGACACGCGGGATGACACCGCGGTCGAAGCCGACGCCACGCTCACGCTGACATTGGGGCGACGCGCGAGCCTCGTCCTGGGGGACCCGTCCTCGGCCGCGGTGACGGTGCGGGACAATGACACGCCGCCGGACGTGTCGATCGCCGATGCGGCCACGGTGACGGAGGGCGGCACGCTCGTGTTTCCGGTGACGCTGACCAGGCCGTTCGGCGCGGAGATCCGCATCCCCTACTCCTACCGCAGCGAAGGCGGCACGGCGGTGGAGGGGCGCGACTATACCAATGCCTCGGACCATCGCAGCGAGGTGGTGTTCGCGCCGGGGACGACGGCGCGGACGATCCGGTTCGCGACGGTGGTGGACGGCGCCGACGAGGATGAGGAGACGGTCCAGGTCGTGATTCTCCCGGCAGCGTCGATCGGCACGGTGCAGCGGGACCGGGCGACCGGCCGGATCCAGGACAGCGTTCTCCCGGTGGTGACGGTTACGGGTGTGGCCTTCGTCTACGAAGGCCGGGACGTGGCGTTCACCCTGACGCGGGAGCGGAAGCTGCAGGAGCCGCTGGAGGTCTCGGTTTCGTTCCAGGAGTCCACCTCGGTGCTGACGGAGGAGGCGCCGACGAGCGTGCGCTTCGGGGCCGGGGAGAGCACGGCCACGCTGCGCCTGGGCACGGACGACGACGCCGTCGACGAGCGCGACAACACGGTGACGCTGCAACTTGTCGCCGGCGCGGCCTATGAGGTGGGCGATCCGTCGACGGCGATCGTCATCGTGTTCGACAACGACCTTCCCGCGGTGACGGTCGCGGCGGATGCGGCCGCGGTCACCGAAGGCGAGGCGGCGGCGTTCACCCTGACGCGGGCGGGGAATCTCTCCGGCAGCCTGGCGGTGCCGGTCGTGGTGACGGATCCCGGCGCGGTGCTGATCGGTACGCCGCCGGCGAGCGTGCGCTTCGGGGCCAGGAACGCCACGGCCACGCTGCGCCTGGACACGCAGGACGACGCCGTCGTCGAGCCCGATGCCGTGGTGACGCTGACGCTGACCGACGGCGCGTCCTACGACCTGGGCACGCCGTCGCAGGCGGCGGTGACGGTGCGGGACGATGACGGGCTACCGGAGGTGTCGATCGCCGATGCGGCCACGGTGACGGAGGGCGGCGTGCTGGAGTTCCCGGTGCGCCTGAGCCATCGGAGCGGCACGCGGATCGTGGTGGCGGCGGACTATCGCTTCACCGGGGCGGCGGGCGGGGCCGTGACCTTCACGGTGGCCTTCGCACCGGGAGACACGGAGGAGACGATCTCGCTGGCGACGGTGGATGACGACGCCGACGACGGGCAGGAGACGGTCGAGGTCACGCTGGCGGCGCCGGACCCGGCCCTGGCGGTGCTGGGCGCGGCGTCCCGGGCGACGGGCCGGATCCTGGACGATGACGGCCTTTCGGCGGTGACGGTGGCGGCGGTCGCGGATGCGGTCACGGAAGGAGCGGATGCGGCCTTCACCCTGGCGCGGGCGAACGGGGACGTGTCGGCCGCGCTGGTGGTGACGGTGACGGTGACGGATTCCGGTGCGGTGCTGACCGATACGCCGCCGGCCAGCGTGACCTTCGGGGCCGGGGAGGCCGCGGCCATGCTGCGCCTTCGCACGCTGGATGACGCCGTCGACGAGCCCGACGCCACGGTGACGCTGACGCTTGCCGCCGGCGCGGACTGGGAGCTGGGCACGCCGTCCGAGGCCACGGTGACGGTGCGGGACGATGAGCTTCCGGTCGTGACGGTGGCGCCGGCAGCGGACGCGGTGGCGGAAGGGGCGGATGCGGTGTTCACCGTGGCGCGGGCAGGGGATCTGTCGGCCGCGTTGGTGGTGCCGGTGACGGTGACGGATGCCGGCTCGGTGCTGATCGGTAGGCCGCCGGCGAGCGTCAGCTTCGGGGCCGGGGACGCAACGGCCACGCTGCGCCTCGGCACGCAGGACGACGCGGGCAGCGGCGAAGACGATACGGCGGTGATCCTGGCGCTGGACGACGGCGCGGAGTACGACCTGGGCACGCCGTGGGAGGCGACGGTGACGGTGCGGGACGACGACGCGGCGCCGGAAGTGTCGATCGCCGCCGCGCAGCCGGCGCCGGAAGGCGGCACGCTCGCGTTCCCGGTCACGCTGACCCGGCCGTACCGCGAGGCGGTCGCGGTTTCCTACCGCTTCGACGACGGCGCCGCCGACACGGCGGCGGAGGGGGCCGACTACCACGATGCCGCATCCGTCAAGGAACTGACCTTCGCGCCGGGGGAGATGCGGAAGGTGGTCTCGCTCGTGACGGTGGACGACGGCGCCTACGAAGGGGAGGAGACGGTCACGGTCACGCTGGCGGCGCCGTCCCCGGCCCTGGTGACGCTGGGCACGGCCACGGCCGCGGGCCGGATCCTGGACGACGACATTCCGGTCGTCACGGTTTCTGCGGATGCGGCCACGGTCACGGAAGGCGCGGACGCGGCCTTCACCCTGGCGCGGGCGGGGGATCGCTCGGCCGCGCTGGTGGTGCCGGTCACGGTGACCGATGCCGGTTCGGTGCTTGCCGGGACGCCGCCGGCGAGCGTGAGCTTTTCGGCCGGGGACGCCACGGCCGCGCTGCGCCTGGGCACGGACGACGACGAAGCCGACGAGCCCGACACCGCGGTGACGCTGACCCTGGCCGACGGCGCCGACCATGACCTGGGCACGCCGTCGGAAGCGGTGGTCACGGTGCGGGACGACGACCTGCCGGAAGTGTCGATCGCCGCTGCGGCTGCGGTGCCGGAGGGCGGCACGCTCGCGTTCGCGGTGCGCCTGAGCAGTCCGGCCGCCGCGCACTTCTCGGTGGCCTACAACCTCACGGGCACGGCGGTGGCGGGGGTCGACCATGCCGGCTCCACCACCGGCGCCGTGACCTTCGCGCCGGGCGTGATCGAGCAGACGCTCCGGCTGGTGACGGTGGACGACGACACCGACGAGCCGGAGGAGACGGTGGTGGTCGAGCTGATCGACCCGTCCGGCGTTCCGTCCCCGCAGGCGCAGCTCGGCCGCCCGTCCGAGGCCACGGGCCGGATCCTGGACGACGACCTGCCGGTGGTGACGGTGGCGGCGGATGCGGCCATGGTCACCGAAGGCGCGGATGCGGCGTTCACCCTGACGCGCGCCGGCGATGCGTCGGAAGCGCTGACGGTGTCCGTCGCGGTGACGGAGACCGGCGCGGTGCTGACCGGGACGGCGCCGACCGACGTGACCTTCCAGGCCGGCATGGACACCGCGCGCGTCACGCTGGCGACCGAGGACGACGGCGCCGACGAGGCGGATGCCGCGGTGACGCTGACGGTGCAGTCCGATCCGGCCTGGGACCTGGGCACGCCGTCGGCGGCCACGGTGACGGTGCGGGACGACGAGCACCCGGCGGTGACGGTGGCGGCGGATACGGCCACGATCACCGAAGGCGGGGATGCGGTGTTCACCCTGACGCGGACGCTGTTCACGGCGGCGGAGCTGGAGGTGTCGGTCGCGGTGACGGAGACCGGCGCGGTGCTGACCGGTACGGCGCCGGTCAGCGTGCGCTTCGGGGCCGGGGACGCCACCGCCACGCTGCGCCTGGGCACGGACGACGACGATGCCGACGAGCCCGAAACCACGGTGACGGTGGCCCTGGCCGACGGCGCCGACTACGAGCTCGGCGATCCCTCACAGGCCGCGGTCACGGTGCGGGACGACGACCTTCCGGTCGTGACGGTGGCCGCGGAGTCGGAGCAGGTCGTCGAGGAGGGGGGCGATGTCGCGTTCCTCCTGACGCGGACCGCGGGGGATCTGTCGGCAACGTTGACGGTCGAAGTCCTGTTCAAGAGACCGGGGCAGGTACCGTCGCCGGGGGACAACCGCTTCGGGCCCGGCGAAGCCACCCTTCGCCTGGGCGGCTTTCCGGCGGGGAACGTCGAGGCCGACGACACGTTCGTGATGACGCTGCAGCCCGGCGCAGGATACCGGCTGGGCACGCCGTCGGCGGCCACGGTGACGGTGCGCGACGACGATGCGACGCCGTCCGTGTCGATCGCCGCTGCGGAGGCGGTGGTGGAGGGCGGCACGCTCGCGTTTCCGGTGATGCTGAGCGGTCCCTACCACTCCGCGATCACGGTGCGCTACACCCTGGCCGGCACTGCGGCGGCGGGGTCCGACTACACGGACGACGGCGCCGGCACCGTGACCTTCGCGCCGAGGACGACGGAGCAGACGATCCGGCTGGCGACGGTGGATGACGACATCGACGAGACGGGGGAGCGGGTCGAGGTCACCCTTGCCGCCGGCGCGGATTACACCCTGGGTGCGCCGCTCGCGGCCACGGGCCGGATCCTGGACGACGAAGGCACCTCGGAGGTGACGGTCGTCGCGGCTGCGGACGCGGTCACGGAGGGCGAGGCCGCGGTGTTCACCCTGACCCGGGTGGAAGGGGATGTGTCGCAGGCGCTGGCGGTGCCCGTCGCGATCGAGGATGCGGCCGGCGTCCTGCTGCCGGGGGCGCCGTCGAGCGTGACCTTCGCAGCCGGGGACGCCACGGCCACGTTGCGCCTCGGCACGGACGACGACACGCTCGATGAGCCCGACGCCGCGGTGACGCTGACCCTTGCCGCCGGCGCGGGCTACGACCTGGGCACGCCGGCGGCGGCCACGGTGACCGTGCGGGACGATGACGCGCCGCCGTCCGTGTCGATCGCCGATGCGGACGCGGTGCCGGAGGGCGGTGCGCTGGAGTTCGTGGTGAGCCTGAGCCATCCGAGCACCACGACGGTCGCGGTGGACTACCGCCTCGGCGGCACGGCGGTGGCGGGGAGCGACTATCGCGGCGACGCCGCCGGCGCCGTGACCTTCACGCCGGGGGTCACGGCGCAGAGGATCCGGCTGGTGACGGTGGGCAACGACCTCGACGGGGCGGACCGGACGGTCACGGTCACGCTGGCGGCGCCGGACCCGGGGCTTGCGACGCTCGGCGATCCGTCCTCGGCCGCGGGCCGGATCGAGGACGACGATCTTCCGTTGGTGACGATTGCGCCGGATGCGTTCGCGGTCAGGGAAGGCAGGGATGCGGTGTTCACCCTGACGCGGGCGAACACGGACCTGTCGGCGGCGCTGGAGGTGGCCGTCGCGGTGACGGACACCGGCGGGGTGCTCACCGATGCGGCGCCGACCAGCGTGAGCTTCGCGGCCGGGGAGGCCGCGGCCACGCTGCGCCTGGGCACGGACGACGACGATATCGCCGAACCCGATGCCGTCACGGTGACGGTGACCCTTGTCGCCGGTGGGACTTACGACCTGGGCACGCCGGCGGAGGCCACGGTGACGGTGCGGGACACGGAAGCGCGGCCCGTGGTTTCCATCTCCCACGAGAATGTGACGGAGGGCGGCACGCTCCGGTTCACGGTGAGTCTGAACCGCGCGAGCGCCGCGGAGATCGCGGTGGGCTACACCGTGACCGACGGCAACACGAGCATTGACGCGACGGCGGGGGCCGACTATCTGGGACCCGCCTCCGGAACCCTGACCTTCGCCCCGGGCGACAGACGGAAGCTGATATCGATCGAGACGGTGGACGACGATGTCGACGAGCCGACCGAAAGGTTCCACGTCACGCTGCTGCCCCCGGATTCGCGCTTGGCGCGGCTCTCGTCGAACCCGATCCTGCGCGTTGCCAGTGGCCAAATCCGGGACAACGATCTCCAGACCGTGACGGTCGAGGCGGTGTCGGACGCGGTCGGGGAGTGGAACGTCCTGGATCATCTCGGGGACCACGAAGTCAGGGACAAAAGGATGTTCCTCGTGACGCGGACACGGGGCGACGAGGTGTCGAAACCGCTGACGGTGACCTTCACGATCGGGGACGAGGATGGCGTCCTGGCGACATCGCCGCTGCCGACCGGCGAGACGTTCGCTGCACACGATTTCGAGCGGCTTGTGTTTCTTGCGACCGACGATGACGACGTCGATGAGGACGATGCCACGGTGACGCTGACCCTTGCCGACGGCGCGGGCTATCGGCGGGGCGCGTCGTCCGAGGCCGCGGTGACGGTGTGGGACGATGACGGGAACAGGCCCACGGTGTTCATGCACGACGCGCCGCCGGTGACGGAGGGCGGCACGCTCCAATTCCCGGTCCGCCTGAGCCATCCGCACCTCGGGGGGATCAGGCTCGGCTTCACGGTCGCCGGCAGCAGCACGGCAACGGTGGATGAGGACTATCGGGGGGTCGAGGTCAGGACCGTGATCTTCCCGTATCGACTGGTGGGAGAGCAAGAGACGGCGCGGACGTTCCGGATCGAGACGCTCGATGACCGCATCGACGAGCCGGAGGAGACGGTCGTGGCGCGGATCGTCGAGATTGCGTTGCTGCCTCGCGACGGCGGTCCCGCAACGGACACGGAGAATCTGCTCGATGCGTCGCATCCGCATGGGCCCATAGAGGCCACGGGCCGGATCCTGGACGACGATGAGCCGGTCTTGCCGGTCGTGACGGTCGCGCCGATCGGGGACACGGTTGAGGAAGATGGCGGTGCGGGGTTCAACCTGACGCGGGCAAGCGAGGATCTGTCGGAAGCGCTGGAGGTGTTCTTCACGGTCGAGGATCCGGATGGCGTCCTGACATCGGCGGCGCCGACCGGCGCGACCATCGAAGCCGGGAGTTTGACGGCATTGGTGGCCATGGACGCCGAGGTCGATGGGGCGGACGCCGCGCTGACGCTGACCCTGGCCGACGGCGCGGGCTATCGGCTGGGGGACCCGCACACGGCCACGCAGACGGTGCAGGACGACGATCCGAAGCCCGTGGTCACCACCGGCCTGACGAGCCGGGTGACGGAGGGCGGCACGCTCACGTTCGAGGTGGAACTGGCCCTCGCGATCCCCGCCAGGGCGATCCCGGTGAGCTACCGCCTCGGCGGCACCGCGGTGCCGGGAGAGGATTACCGCGGCGCCGCCTCCGGCGCCGTGACCATCGCGCCGGGAAGGACGAAAACGGTGTTGTCGATCCGGACGGTGGATGACGACATCGACGAGCCGCAGGAGACGGTGGTGCTCACGCTGCTGGCGCCGGATCCGGCCCTGGCGGTGCTGGGTACTCCGTCCACGAGCAGGGCCTTCATCCAGGACAACGATCCGTCGGTGGTGACGGTGGCGGCCGCGCCGGCCGCGGTCGCGGAAGGCGAGGATGCGGTGTTCACCCTGACCCGGGCGGTGGGCATCTCGGACCCGCTGGAGGTGGCGGTTGCGGTGACGGATACCGATGGCGTCCTGACGGCGATGCCGCTGCCGACCAGCGTGGCCTTCGCGGCCGATGCGGCCACCGCCACGCTGCGCCTGGGCACGGAGGACGACGCGGTCGCGGAAGCCGGCGCCGCCGTGGTGCTGACCCTGCAACCGGGCGCGGGCTATACGCTCGGCGCGCCGGCGCAGGCGACGGTGACGGTCGCGGACGATGACGGGGTGCGCGCAGTCTCCATCGGCGATGCGGGGTCGGTGACGGAGGGCGGCATGCTCGCCTTCCCGGTGCGCCTGAGCGATGCCTTCGGTGCGCCGATCACGGTCGGCTACACCCTGGGCGGCACCGCGGCGGCGGGCGCGGACCATGACGGCGCCGCCGCCGGCGCCGTGACCTTCGCGCCGGGAGAGGTGCGCAAGACGGTCTCGCTGGCGACCGTGGACGACAGCGCCGACGAGCCGGTCGAGACGGTCGAGGTCGAGATCTTCGTCTTCCATCCGGCGCGCGCGGGAGCATCCACCGAAGCGACCGGGCGGATCCTGGACGACGACCTGCCGGACGTGACGGTGGCGGCGGAGGCGGCCGCGGTCACCGAAGGCGCGGATGCGGTGTTCGTCCTGACCCGGGCGGGGGTGGTGTCGGAGGCGCTGGAGGTGGCGGTCGAGGTGACGGATGCGGACGGCGTTCTGACCTCGACCCCGCTGCCGGCGAGCGTGACCTTCGGGGCCGGGGAGGCGACGGCCACGCTGCGCCTCGGCACGCGCGACAACGCCATCGACGATCCCGCCGACGCCACGGTGACGCTGACGCTGCAAGCCGGTGCGGCCTGGGACCTGGAGGCGCCGTCCGCGGCCACGGTGACGGTGCAGGACGACGAGCGTCCGGTGGTGACGGTGGCGGCGGATGCGGCCATGGTCACCGAAGGGGCGGATGTGGCGTTCACCCTGGCGCGGACGGGGGACGTGTCGGAGGCGCTGGACGTGGTCTTCACGATCGAGGATGCGGATGGCGTCGTGACCTCGACGCCGCTGCCGACCGGCGTGACCTTCGCCGCCGGGGACGCCGCGGCCACGCTGCGCCTGGGCACGGAGCCGGACACGGTCGTCGAGCCCGACGCCGTGGTGACGCTGATGCTGGGGCCCGGCGCGGGATACGAACCGGGGGATCCGTCCCGGGCGTCGGTCACGGTGCGGGAGGACGATGGCGGGGCCTCCAGGGCTTCCGTTGTCGTTGGGGATCCGGACGCGGTGGTGGAGGGCGGGACGCTCGAGTTCGCGGTGCGCCTGAGCAATGCGGGCGCCGAGGAGATCCGGGTGTCCTACCGAGTGTCCGGCACGGCGCGGCCGGGGACCGACCATGAAAGTGTGTTCACCTTCGCCACCGAGTCCTTCGCGCCGGGAGAGACGGAGCGGACGGTCCGGATCGTGACGCTGGACGACGACGAAGCCGAGCCGGAGGAGACGGTCAGGGTCGAGATTACGACCGTCAGCGGACCGGCAGTCGTCGGGCTGCCCGCCGCCGCGACGGGCCGGATCCTGGACGACGAGCGTCCGGTGGTGACGGTGGCGGCGGATGCGGCCGCGGTCACCGAAGGCGCGGATGCGGCGTTCACCCTGACCCGGGCGGGGGACGTGTCGGAGGCGCTGGTGGTGCCGGTCGAGGTGACCGATGTGGGCGGCGTCCTGGCATCGCCGGCGCCGGCGAGCGTGACCATCGCGGCCGATGCGGCCACCGCGCAGGTGACGCTGGCGACCACGGACGACGATGCCGATGCGGCGGCTGCCGCCGTCGTGCTGACGCTCATGCCCGGTGGGCCGGACCCCGCCTGGGCGCTCGGCGATCCGGCCACCGCCACGGTCACCGTGGAGGACGACGATCTGCCGGTGGTGACGGTGGCGGCGGAGTCGGAGCGGGTCGTCGAAGGGGAGGCTCTGGCGTTCATCGTGACGCGGGCGGGGGATCGGTCGGGAGCGCTGACCGTCACCGCCGTGGTCACGGCGCCGGGGGATGCGGACCGGACGGAGAACGCAACCTTCGCGGTCGGCGACGCGACCGCGCGGATCGACGGCGGGTCGGCGCCGGAGGTCGCTGCCGATCGCATCCATACGCTGACGCTGCAGGCCGGCGCGGGCTACCGGCTGGGCGCGCCGTCGGCGGCCACGGTGACGGTGCGGGACGACGATGCGATACCGGACGTGTCCATCGCCGCGGCGGATGCGGTGCGGGAGGGCGGCACGCTCGCCTTCCCGGTGAGCCTGAGCGGGCCGTTCAACGCACCGATCGCGGTGGCCTACACCTTGGGCGGCACCGCGACGGCGGGGGCGGACTATACGGACGGTGGCGCCGGCACCGTGACCTTCGCGGCGGGCGACACCGAGCGGACGATCTCGCTGGCGACGGTGGACGACGCCGACGACGAGACGGCGGAGACGGTCCGGGTCACCCTGGCCGACGGCGCGACCTGGAACCTGGGCGAGCCGTCGGAGGCCGAGGGCCGGCTCCTGGACAACGACGGTCTGCCGGAAGTGACGGTGGCGGCGGACGCGGACGCGGCCGTGGAAGGCGAGGCGGCGGCGTTCACCCTGACGCGGTGGGGGGACGTGTCGGCCACGCTGGAGGTGTTCGTTGCGGTGACGGATGCCGGGGCGGTGCTGACCGGTGCGGCACCGACCAGCGTGACCTTCGCGGCCGATGCGGCCACGGCCACGCTGCGCCTCGCCACCGACGACGACACGGTCGACGAGGCGGACGCTCCGCTCACGCTGACGCTGCAATCGAACGCGGCCTACGAGCTGGGCACGCCGTCGGCGGCCACGGTGACGGTCGAGGACGACGATGCGGCGCCTGCGGCGTCCATCGCCGATGCGGCCGCGGTGACCGAGGGCGGCACCCTGGAGTTCCCGGTGACGCTGAGCCACCCGAGCGCCGCGGCGATCTCGGTGGCCTACCGTCTGGGCGGCACCGCGACGGCGGGGGACGACTATACGGACAGCGGCTCCGGCACCGTGACCTTCGCGCCGGGAGAGGTGCGGAAGGTGATCGCGCTGGCGACCACCGACGACGGCGTCGACGAGGCGGAGGAGACGGTCGAGGTCGAGCTCTTCGTCTTTCCCCCGGGGCGCCCCGGAGAGCCCGGCACGGCGAGCGCCCGGATCCGGGACGACGACCTTCCGGTGGTGACGGTGGCGGCGGACGCGGCCACCGTCACCGAAGGCGCGGATGCGGCGTTCACCCTGACGCGCGCGGGGGATGCGTCGGCAGCGCTGGCGGTGACCGTCGCGGTGACGGGCGGCGACGCGGTGCTGGACGGCGCGCCGCCGACCGAGGTGACCTTCGCGGCCGATGCGGCCACGGCGCGCGTGGCCCTGGCGACCGACGACGACCGCACCGACGAGCCGGATGCCCGCGTGGTGCTCACCCTGGCCGCCGGCGACGCCTGGACCGTGGGCACGGCGTCGCAGGCCGCGGTCACGGTGCAGGACGACGACGGGCTGCCGGAGGTGTCGATCGCCGACCCGGAGCCGGTGGCGGAGGGCGCCGCGCTCGAGTTCCCGGTGACGCTGAGCCACCCGAGCGCCGCGGCGATCACGGTGGCCTACACCCTGGCCGGCTCGGCGACCGCGGGGACCGACTACACGGACGGCGGCGCCGGCGCCGTGACCTTCGCGCCGGGAGACGTGCGCCGGGTGGTTTCGCTGGCGACGGTGGATGACGGCGCCGACGAGGCGGAGGAGAGGGTCGCGGTCACGCTGACGGCGCCGGACCCGGCCCTGGCGACGCTGGGCACGCCGTCCACCGCCTCGGGCACGATCCGGGACGGTGAGCGTCCGGTGGTGACGGTGGCGGCGGAGGCGGGCACGGTCACCGAAGGCGCGGAGGCGGTGTTCGTCCTGACGCGGGCGGCGGTGGTGACGGGCGCGCTGGCGGTGACCGTCGAGGTGACGGGCGGCGGCGCGGTGCTGGCCGCTTCGCCGCCGACCGAAGCCACCTTCGAGGCCGATGCGACCACGGTACGCGTGCCGTTGGCGACCACGAACGACACCACCGACGAGCCGGATACGACCCTGACTCTGACCCTGGGCGACGGCGACGCCTGGGACCTGGGCGCGTCGTCCGAGGCCACGGTCACGGTCGAGGACGACGACGCGCCGCCGGCGGTGTCCATCGCCGATGCGACTGCCGATGCGGCGGCCACGGTGGTGGAGGGCGGGACGCTCGCGTTCCCGGTGCGCCTGAGCCACCCGAGCGCCGCGGCGATCACGGTGGCCTACACCCTGACCGGCACGGCGACGGCGGGCGACGACTACACGGACGCGGGGTCGGGCAGCGTGACCTTCACGGTGGAGAGCACGGAGGCGGAGATCGCGCTGGCGACGGTGGACGACGACGCCGACGAGCCGGAGGAGACGGTCGAGGTCACGCTGACGGCGCCGGACCCGGCCCTGGCGACGCTGGGTGCGCCGTCCACCGCCTCGGGCGCGATCGCCGACGACGATCTGCCGGTCGTAACGGTGGCGGCGGCGCCGGACACGGTCGACGAAGGCGCGGACGCGGTGTTCGTCCTGACCCGGGCGGGGGTGGTGTCGGAGGCGCTGGCGGTGACCTTCACGGTCACGGATACGGATCGAATCCTGGTGTCGAATGCGCCGTCCGGCGTGACCTTCGCGGCCGGTGTGGCCACGGCGCGCGTGACCCTGGCGACCGCCGCCGACGACGTGGCCGGCGAGGCGGACGACTTGGTGACGCTGACCCTCGCCGACGGCGCGACCTGGGACCTGGGCGCGTCGTCGGAGGCCACGGTGACGGTGCGGGACGACGATCTCCCGGTGGTGACGGTGGCGGCGGAGGCGGACGCGGTCACCGAAGGGGCGGATGCGGTGTTCACCCTGACGCGCACCGGGGACGTGTCGGCGGCGCTGGAGGTGTCGATTGCCGTGACGCAGGCCGGGGCGGGTGAGATCGGGATTCTGGCGTTGACGGCGCCGCCGACCGGCGTGCGTTTCGAGGCCGGGGAGGCCGCGGCCACGCTGCGTCTGCCTACGCGCAGCGACACCGTCGACAGACCCGAAAGCACGGTGACGCTGACCCTCCAGGCGGATGCGGCCGTCTACGAGCTGGGCGATCCGTTCGCGGCCACGGTGGCGGTCGAGGACGACGATCCTCCGATCGTGAGGCTCCTGAACGTGGGCGATCCGGACCTGTTCACGGAAGGGGAGGACGTGCTGTTCCGCCTGACGCGGACGGAGGGGGATCTGTCGCAAGAGCTGCGGGTGGGCGGCCTGAGCTACCGCGACCGCGACGATGCGCTGGCGCCCGGTGAGCCGTCGAGCGTGACCTTCGGGGTCGGGGAGGCCGAGGTCACGCTGCGCCTGCCCACGAACGAGGACAGTGACCCGGGCGACAAGCGGGTGACCGTGTCGCTGCCCCTCATCACGCAGGGATACGTGTGGGCCGGCGCCCAATCGCGCACGGTCACGGTGCGGGACAATGACGGCGACCCGCTCGTGACGGTTGCGGCGGATGCGGACGTGATCGCGCAAGGCGAGGCCGCGGCGTTCACCCTGACGCGGACGGGGAATGTGTCGGGCGCGCTTGCGGTGTCGTTCGCGGTTGCGGATGCGGCCGGCGTTCTGGTCTCGCCGGCGCCGTCCGGCGTGACCTTCGCGGACGGCGTGCGCACGGCCGTGCTGCGCCTGGCCACGCAGGAGGACGCCCTCGACCGGAGCGACGCCGCGCTGACGCTGACGTTGCAGTCGGGCGCGGGCTATCGGCTGGAGACGCCGCCGGGGGCCGCCATGGTGACGGTGAGCCCGGTTCCGATCGTGACGGTGGCGGTGGTGCGGAAGGTGATTGCGGAGGGCGCGAACGCGGCGTTCACCCTGACGCGGACGGGGGACCTGTCGGGCGCCCTCGCGGTGAACGTCACGATTGTGCGCGAACTCGAGGTCCGGGTATCGACGCCGCCGCCGTCGAGCGTGAGCTTCGGGGCCGACGAGGCGACGGTGCGGGTGGAGGTGCCGACCCGCGACGACGACATGGCCGGCGAGGATGATGCCATTGTCGCTCTGAACCTGCGACCGGGCGCGGGCTATCGGCTGGGGCCGCTGCCCGGGGTCACGGTGACGGTGCGGGACGATGACGCGATGCCGGAGGTGTCGGTCGCCGCGGCGGGGTCGGTGACGGAGGGCGGCACGCTCGCGTTCCCGGTGACCCTGAGCCGGCCCTTCAACGCGCCGATCCCGGTGGACTGGACCCTGGGCGGCACGGCGACGGCGGGTGACGACCACGACGGCTCCGCCTCCGGCACGGTGACCTTCGCGCCGGGAGAGGTGCGCACGGTGCTCTCGTTCGCGACGGTGGACGACGACGTCGACGAGGCGGAGGAGACGGTCGAGGTCACGCTGACGGCGCCGGACCCGGCCCTGGCGACGCTGGGCACGGCGACGGCCACGGGCCGGATCCGGGACGACGACCTGCCGGTGGTGACGGTCGGGGCGCAGTCGGACACGGTGACGGAAGGCGCGGCTGCGGTGTTCATCCTGACGCGGGCCGGGGTTCCGTCGGAAGGCCTGACCGTGACCTTCGCGGTGACCGGCGGCGGCGCGGTGCTGGCCGGTGCGCCGCCGACCGAAGCCACCTTCGGGGCCAATCGGACCGCGGTGCGCGTGACCCTGGCCACCGACGACGACGGCACCGACGAGGCGGATGCCGCGCTCACGCTGACCCTGCAACCGGGTGCGGGCCGGTATCGGCCGGGGGATCCGTCACAGGCCATGGTGACGGTGCGGGACGATGACGCGGAGCCGACGCTGTCCATCGCCGATGCGGAGGCGGTGACGGAGGGCGGCACGCTCGCGTTCCCGGTGACCCTGAGCGGCCCGTACTTTGCGGAGATCATGGTCGATTACACCCTCGGCGGCACCGCCGCGGCGGGGGACGACTACACCGACAGCGGCACCGGCACCTTGACCTTCGCGCCGCGGGAGGTGCGCAAGGTGATCTCGCTCGCGACCGCGGACGACAGCGCCGACGAGCCGGAGGAGCGGGTCGAGGTCACGCTGTCGCTGCCGGACCCGCCGTATCCGGCGATGCTGAAGCGGGCGATGGCCACCGGCCGGATCCTGGACGGCGACGGCATCTCGGCGGTGACGGTCGCCGCGCTTGCGGACACGGTGGTGGAAGGGGCCGAGGCCGTGTTCACCCTGACGCGGGCCGACGGGGACCTGTCACAAGCGCTGACGGTGTCGGTCGCGGTGACCGATGCCGGCGCGGTGCTTACCGGTGCGGCTCCGGCCGGCGTGACCTTCGACGCCAACGAGGCCACGGCCACGCTGCGCCTGGCCACGGACGACGACTCCGTCGTCGAGGCGGACGCCACGCTGACCCTGACCCTGAGCGCCGGCGATGCCTACGGCCTGGGCACGCCGTCGGCCGCCACGGTGACCGTGCGGGACGACGACGGGACGCCCACGGTGTCGATCGCCGCTGCGGGGGCGGTGACCGAGGGCGGCACGCTCGCCTTCCCGGTGACGCTGAGCGGGCCGTTCAACGCGCGGATCGCGGTGCCCTACACCCTGGGCGGCGCCGCGACGGCGGGGGACGACTACACGGACGGCGGCGCCGGCGTCGTGACCTTCGCGCCGGGAGAGGTCCGCAAGGTGATCTCGCTCGCGACCGCGGACGACGGCGCCGACGAGCCGGACGAGACGGTCGCGGTCACGCTGGGCGCCGGCGCGTCCTGGGAGCTGGACCCGTCGCCGGAGGCCACCGGCACGATCACCGACGACGATCCCCCGGTGGTGACGGTGGCGGCGGACGCGGATGCGGTGGCGGAAGGGGCGGAAGCGGTGTTCACCCTGACGCGGGCCGGGGTCGTGTCGG
The DNA here is from genome assembly GCA_965214795.1 of Gammaproteobacteria bacterium. Taxonomy (GTDB): domain Bacteria; phylum Pseudomonadota; class Gammaproteobacteria; order HK1; family HK1; genus JAJDXW01. The sequence continues at coordinate 2,750,887 of OZ243976.1, forward strand.
CAACGCTGACGGTCACGGTTGCGGTGACCGATGCCGGCGCGGTGCTGGCGGCGGCGGCGCCGGACCGCGTGACGTTCGGGGCCGGGGAGGCCACGGCCACGCTGCGCCTTCGCACGCAGGACGACACCGATGCGGGTGAAAGCGACGCCGCGCTGACGCTGACGGTGCAGCCGCCCGCCGACGATGCCGCCTATGCGCCGGGAGAGCCGTCCGAGGTCACGGTGACGGTGCGGGACGACGACGCGATGCCGGAGGTGTCGGTCGCCGCCGCGGGGTCGGTGACCGAAGGCGGCGCGCTCGCGTTCCCGGTGACCCTGAACAGGCCGTTCAACGCGCCGATCGCGGTGGCCTACACCCTGGGCGGGGCGGCGACGGCGGGGGCCGACTACGAAGGCCCCGCCGCCGGCACCGTGACCTTCGCGGCGAAGACGACGCGGGAGACGATCTCGCTGCAGACGCTGGCCGACAGGGTGGACGAGCCGGACGAGACGGTCGCGGTCACGCTGTCGCCGCCGGATCCGGCTCAGGCCACGCTGGGCACGCCGTCGACGGCCGAGGGCACGATCATCGACGGCGACCTGCCGGTGGTGACGGTCGTGGCGGATGAGACCGCGGTCACGGAAGGCGAGGACGCGGCGTTCACCCTGACGCGGAAAGGGGTCGTGTCGGACGAGCTGGAAGTCGCGTATGCGTTCAGGATAGCGCGGGACGGTGCGCTCAGGAGCTTGCGGGATGGCGCGGTCGGGAGAGCGGCGGATGGACAGAGCGCGGCTACCGTGACGTTCGAGGCCGGGCAATCGACCGTGCAGGTGCGCAGGCCGACGCCGGACGACGACATCGACGGCGCCGATCGCACCTTCGTGCTGTGGCTGGTGTCGGGCGCCGGCGACCGGCTGGGGGATCCGTCCTGGGCCACGATGACGGTGCAGGACGACGAGGTGGCGCCCGCGGTGACGATTGCCGATGCGGATGCGGTGACGGAGGGCGGCACGCTCGCGTTTCCGGTGCGCCTGAGCCACCCGAGCGAAACGCAGATCCCGGTTGCCTACACCCTGTCCGGACAGGCGACGGCGAACGACGACTACACGGACGGCGGCGCCGGCGCCGTGACCTTCCCGGCGGGGGAGACGGAGCGGACGATCTCCCTGGCGACGGTGGATGACCCTGACGACGAGCTGGGGGAGACGGTCGAGGTCGCGCTGGTCGCGCCGGATCCGGCCCTGGCGACGCTGGGCACGCCGTCCCGGGCGACGGGTCGGATCGAGGACAACGACGGGCCTTCGGTGGTGACGGTGGCGGCGGAGGCGGACGCGGTCACGGAAGGCGAGGACGCGGTGTTCACCCTGACGCGGGCGCAGGGGGATGCGTCGCGCGCGCTGGTGGTGTCGGTGCAGGTGACCGATGCGGATGGCGTGCTGGCATCGGCGGCGCCGGCGAGCGTGACCTTCGGGGCCGGGGCCGCCACCGCCACCCTGCGCCTGGGCACGGACGACGACGAGACGGACGAACCCGGCGCCACGCTGACGCTGACCCTTGCGGACGGCGACGACTATGACCTGGGCACGCCGTCGGAAGCGACGGTCACGGTGCAGGACAATGACGCGACCCCGAGGGTGACCCTGGTCCTGACCCCGACCTCGATCACGGAGGCCGGCGGGGTGAGCGCGGTGACGGCGCGCCTGGACCGCCCGTCGAGCGCGGCGACGACGGTGACGGTATCGGCGGTGCCCTTCTCGCCGGCGGTGAGGGCCGACTACACGCTGAGTGCGAACCTGGTGCTGACGATCCCGGCGGGTGCGACGGACAGCACGGGGGTGGTGACGATCACCGCGGTGGACAACGCCGTGGACGCACCGGACAAGACGGTGACGGTGTCGGCCACGGCGACCAACAGCCACCGGATCATGGCCCCGCGAGTCGTCCTGCTGACGATCATGGACGACGACGGGTCGGGCCTGTCCATCGACGACGTGAGCCTGGCCGAGGGTGATTCGGGCAGCGCGGCGATGCAGTTCACGGTGACCCTGGACCAGGCGGTGACGGACGAGGTGACGGTGGACTGGGCGACCGCCGACGGGACGGCGACCGCCGGGACGGACTACACGGCGGGGAACGGCAGCCTGACCTTCGACGCCGGGGACACCAGCCGGACGGTATCGGTGCAGGTGACGGGCGACACCGTGGACGAGCCGAACGAGACCTTCACGGTGGCGCTGACGAACGCGGTGGGCGCGATGATCGCGAAGGCCACGGGGACCGGGACGATCACCGACGACGACGATGAGCCGGCGGTGACGCTGATCCTGACCCCGGACACGATCACGGAGGCCGGCGGGGTGAGCACGGTGACGGCGAGCCTGGACCACCCGTCGAGCGAGGCGACGACGGTGACGGTGTCGGTGACGCCGGTGACCCCGGCGGTGGCGGGCGACTACACGCTGAGCACGAACCGGGTGCTGACGGTCGCGGCGGGGGCGACGACGAGCACCGGCGCGGTGACGATCACCGCGGTGGACAACGATGTGGAGGCCCCCGACAAGACGGTGACGGTGTCGGCCACGGCGACCAACACCCAGGGGATCACGGCCCCGCAGGACGTCACGCTGACGATCACCGACAACGTGGCGCCGGCGGGCACGCTGACGGTCGACGACACGACGCCCGAGGTGGGCGAGACGCTGACGGCGGACCCGTCGGGCATCGCCGATGCGGACGGGCTGACGGGAGCGACCTATGCCTATCGGTGGATCCGGGTGGCGGCGGGCGGCGTCGAGACGGAGGTCGGGACCGGGCAATCGTACACGGTGGTCGCCGCCGACGTGGGCGCGACGCTGAAGGTGGAGGTGACGTACACCGACGACGGCGGGACCGAGGAGACGGTCGCGAGCGCGGTGACCGCGGCGGCGGAGGCGCCGGCGCCGGCGATCTTCGACGCGAGCCGGAGCTACGGGGTCATCACACAGTACCGGCGCACGACGACGGTGGACCTGACGGAGTATCTGGCGAGCGGGGTGGCGTCGTCCTCGGTGACCTTCGCGGTGGACGACTGCGGCCCCACGTCGAGCGACTTCTACCGCTCGGTGACCCTGTCGGGCGGCACCCTGAGCCTCGTGTCGAACGCGCTGGGGCACACGCACGGAGACCGGACCGAGACGGCGACGGAGTGCGTGGTGACGGCGACGATGGGTGGGGACAGCGAGACGCGGACCTTCTCCTTCCGGATCGTCCCGCCGCGCGCGTTGCTTACCGTTCAGACTCCCGAGGTGAGCGTGGTGGGGCAGTACGACGATGCGCTGGAGGTACGGGTGCGGGACCCGTCGGGTCTCGGTTCGTCGTGGCTGCGGCTGGCCTGGCGGAAGACGGGGACGAGCGCGTGGGAGGATCGGATCCTGTCCGGGGCGAGTCTCGGGTCGGCGAGCCCCCCCGTGATCCGGATAGCGGGGTTGGAATCGGGCACCTCGTACACGGTTCAGGCGGTGGTGTTGACCCGGGAGGCGTTCGACTACTACGCGAATGGCCGGGCGATAGCGGAGCTTGTGCTGACGGAGCTTGCGTCGGGGCTGGACGGGAAGTGGATAGCGAACATGCCGGGCGGCGGGCAGAGCCGGCGGGGGCGTGCGGAAGGGACGACGACGGACAGCGTGCCGGCCTTCCTGCGCGCGTCGGTGAACGGCATCGTGCTGACGGTGACCATGAACCAGGGGCTGGACGAGGCGAGCGTGCCGGCGGCGTCGGCGTTCACGGTGTTCGACGTCGGCGGGGTCAGAGGGCGCAGGTTGAGCGGGGTGGCGGTGAGCGGGTCGGAGGTGACGTTGACGGTGACGCCAGCCGTGGGCGCGGACGAGACGGTGACGGTGAGCTACGCGGTGCCGGGCAGCGGGCCGGTGCTTCAGGACGTGGACGGGAACGCGGCGGCGGCGTTCACTGACGAGCCGGTGGCGAACGAGACGCCGACGGCGACACTGGTGCTGACGCCGGGCACGATTGGCGAGAACGGTGGCGTGAGCACGGTGACGGCCACCCTGGACAAGCCCTCGCCGCAGGTGGCCACGGTGACGTTGGCGGCGACGCCGGTGTCCCCGGCCGTGGCGGCCGACTACACGCTGAGCGGGAGCCGGTTGACGATCGCGGCCAACTCCCTGACGAGCACGGGTACGGTGACGATCACGGCGAACGACGACGACGTGGACGCGCCCGACAAGACGGTGACGGTGTCGGCCACGTTGACGAACAGCCAGGGCGTCAGCGGGCCGGACGACACGACGCTGACGATCGAGGACGACGAAGCGACGCCCACGGTGACGCTGGTGCTGACGCCGGCCTCGATTGGCGAGAACGGTGGCGTGAGCACGGTGACGGCGACCCTGGACCATCCGTCGAGCCAAGCGACGACGGTGACGGTGACGGCGGCGCCGGAGTCGCCGGCGGTGGCGGGCGACTTCACGCTGAGCGGGAGCCGGTTGACGATCCCGGCGGGCGAGACGACGAGCACCGGTACGGTGACGATCACCGCCGTGAACAACCCCGTGCACGAGGGGGACAAGACGGTGACGGTGTCGGCCACCGCGACGAACAGCTACGGGATCACGGCCCCGCAGGACGTGGCGCTGACGATCGAGGAAGACGAGGTGTTGCCGGTGGTGTCGATCGACGACGCGAGCGTGGACGAGGGCGATACGGGCAGCACGACGCTGGAGTTCATGGTGCGGCTGGACCGCCCGGCGAGGGAGCCGGCGCGGGTGGACTGGGCGACCGCCGACGGCACCGCGACCGCCGGGACCGACTACCGGGCGGGAACGGGCACCCTGATGTTCGCCGGCGGAGACTCCAGCAAGACGGTGACGGTATCGGTGCTGGGCGACGAAGTGGACGAGCGGGACGAGACCTTCACGGTGACGCTGACGAACCCGTCGAGCCTGGCGCTCGGGGACGACACCGCGACCGGGACGATCACCGACGACGACGACCCGACGGTGACGCTGGTGCTGACGCCGGCCTCGATTGGCGAGAACGGAGGCGTGAGCACGGTGACGGCGACCCTGGACAAACCCTCGCCGCAGGCGACGACGGTGACGGTGACGGCGACGCCGGAATCGCCGGCGGTGGCGGGCGACTACACGCTGAGCGGGAGCCGGTTGACGATCGCGGCCAGCTCCCTGACGAGCACGGGTACGGTGACGGTCACCGCCGTGGACAACGCCGTGCACGCATCCGACAGGACGGTGACGGTGTCGGCCACGGCGGAGAACGCGCAGGGGGTCACGGCCCCGCAGGACGTGAGGCTGACGATCACCGACGACGACAACGCGGCGCCGACGGGGGCGCCGACGATCGACGACACGACGCCGGTGGTGGGCGAGACGCTGACGGCGGACCCCTCGGGCATCGCCGACGCGGACGGTCTGACCGGCGCGACCTTCACTTGGCAGTGGGTCCGGGTGTCGGGCGGAACGGACACGCCGATCGCCGGGGCGACCACGGCGAGCTACACGGTGGTCGACGCGGACGTGGGCGCGACGCTGAAGGTGGCGGCGAGCTTCACCGACGACGGCGGCACCGCGGAGACGGTCGAGAGCGCAGAGACGGCGGTGGTCCTGGACGACGACGACTCCCCGACGACCGGGGCGGTGACGATCACGGGCACGCCGACGGAAGGCGAGACGCTGACGGCGGACACGTCGGGCCTCACCGACGCGGACGGCCTGGACAACGCGGCCTACGCCTACCAGTGGGTGCGGACGCCGCCCGGCGGCAGCGACGATGACATCTCCGGCGCGACCTCGCAGACTTATGTGCCGGTCTTCGCGGACGTGGGGTCGACGCTCGAGGTACGGGTGACGGTCACCGACGACCGGAACTTCCAGGCGACCTTGACGAGCGCCCCGACGGCGGCGGTGGCGGCGCTGCCGCGGCCGGAGGTCACGGTGGCCTCGGACGGCGACGTGACGGAGGGCAGCCCCGCGGTGTTCACGCTGACGCGCACGGGCGACCCGGCGCAGCCGCTGGACGTGGACTACGAGGTCACCGCCTCCGGGGACTTCGGCGTCACGACGGGCGCGGCCACGGCGAGCTTCCCGGCGAACGGCGCCACGGTGCAGGTGAGCGTGCCCACGACGGGTGACGCCACCCACGAGGCGCACGGCTCGGTGACGGTGACGCTGACCGCGGACCCGGGCGCCGATCCCGCCTACCTGCTCGGCGATCCGGCGACGGCGACGGCGGCGGTTCGGGACGACGACAACGCGGCGCCGACGGGCGTGCCGACCATCGACGACACGACGCCGGTGGTGGGCGAGACGCTGACGGCGGACCCGTCGGGCATTGCCGACGCGGACGGGCTGACGGGCGCGACCTTCACCTGGCAGTGGGTCCGGGTCTCGGGCGGAACGGACACGCCGATTGCCGGGGCGACCACGGCGAGCTACACGGTGGTTGCCGGAGACGTGGGCGCGACGCTGAAGGTGGCGGCGAGCTTCACCGACGACGGCGGCACCGCGGAGACGGTCGAGAGCGCGGCGACGGCGACCGTCGAGGCGTTGCCGGAGGTCACGGTGGCCTCGGACGGCGACGTGACGGAGGGCAGCCCTGCCCTGTTCACGCTGACGCGGACGGGCGCCACGGCGGGGACGCTGGACGTGGCCTACGAGGTGACCGCCTCCGGGGACTTCGGCGTCACGACGGGCGCGGCCACGGCGACCTTCCTGGCGAACGACGCCACGGTGCAGGTGAGCGTGGCCACGACGGGTGACGGCGCCCACGAGGCGCACGGCTCGGTGACGGTGACCTTGCAGGCGGACGCGGCCTACGAGCTGGGAACCGATGCCGCGGCGACGGCGGCGGTTCGGGACGACGACGACTCCCCGACCACCGGGGTGGTGACGATCACGGGCACGCCGGCGGAAGGCGAGACGCTGACGGCGGACACCTCGGGTCTCACCGACGCGGACGGCTTGGCCAACGCGACCTGGGCCTACCAGTGGGTGCGGACGCCGTCCGGTGGCAGTGACGCGGACATTTCCGGCGCGACCTCGCAGACCTATGTGCCGGTCTTCGCGGATGTGGGCGCGACGCTGAAGGTCGAAGTGACGGTCACCGACGACGAGGGCCACGAGGCGACCTTCACGAGCGCCCCGACGGCGGCGGTGGCGGCGCTGCCGCGTCCCTCGGTGACGGTGGCCTCGGACGGCGACGTGACGGAGGGCAGCCCCGCGGTGTTCACGCTGACGCGCACGGGCGACACGGCGGAGACGCTGGACGTGGACTACGAGGTCACCGCCTCCGGGGACTTCGGCGTCACGCCCTTCGTGGCCACGTTCACCTTCCTGGCGAACAACGCCACGGTGCAGGTGAGCGTGCCCACGACGGGTGACGGCGCTCACGAGGCGCACGGCTCGGTGACGCTGACACTGACGGCGGACACGAGCGCCGATCCCGCCTACCTGCTCGGCGATCCGGCGACGGCGACGGCGGCGGTTCGGGACGACGACGACTCCCCGACCACCGGGGTGGTGACGATCACGGGCACGCCGACGGAGGGCGAGACGCTGACGGCGGACACCTCGGGCCTCACCGACGCGGACGGCCTGGAGAACGCGGGCTACGTCTACCAGTGGGTCCGGACACCGGCCGGCGGCAGCGACGCGGACATCTCCGGCGCGACCTCGCAGACCTACGTGCCGGTGTTCGCGGACGTGGGGGCGACGCTCAAGGTCCTGGTGATGGTCACCGACGACGAGGGCCACGAGGCGACCTTCACGAGCGCCCCGACGGCGGCGGTGGCGGCGCTGCCGCGGCCGGAGGTCACGGTGGCCTCGGACGGCGACGTGACCGAGGGCAGCCCCGCGGTGTTCACGCTGACGCGGACGGGCGACACGGCGGGGACGCTGGACGTGGCCTACGAGGTGACCGCCACCGGGGACTTCGGCGTCACGACGGGCGCGGGCACGGCGACCTTCCCGGCGAACGGCTCCACGGTGCCGGTGAGCGTGGCCACGACCGGTGACAGCACCCACGAGGCGCACGGCTCGGTGACGCTGACCCTGACGGCGGACACGAGCGCCGATCCCGCCTACCTGCTCGGCGATCCGGCCACGGCGACGGCGGCGGTGGAAGACGACGACAACGCGGCGCCGACGGGTGCGCCGACCATCGACGACACGACGCCGGTGGTCGGCGAGACCCTGACGGCGGACCCGTCGGGCATCGGCGACGCGGACGGGCTGACGGGCGCGACCTTCACCTGGCAGTGGGTCCGGGTCTCGGGCGGAACGGACACGCCGATTGCCGGGGCGACCACGGCGAGCTACACGGTGGCCGCCGGGGACGTGGGCGCGACGCTGAAGGTGGCGGCGAGCTTCACCGACGACGACGGCACCGCGGAGACGCTCGAGAGCGCAGAGACGGCGACCGTCGGGGCGACGCCGCTTCCGGTGCTGACAGCAGCGGCGGGGACGACCCCGGTGACGGAAGGGACGGCAGCGACCTTCACGGTGACGCGAACGGTGGTCACTACGGGCGCGCTGACGGTCAACTACCGCGTGTCGGAGAGCGGCGCCATGGTGGCGGCAACTGACGAGGGGTCGAAGACCATCGACTTCTCGGGCAACGCGACCAGCGTGACGGTGACGGTGCCGACGGTGGAGGACGCGGTCCACGAGACGGACAGCACGCTGACGCTGACGCTGACGCCGGACGCGGCCTACGACCTGGGGACCGCCAGTGCGGAGGTGACGGTGGAGGACGACGACAACGCGGCGCCGACGGGCGCGCCGACCATCGACGACACGACGCCGGTGGTGGGCGAGACGCTGACGGCGGACCCGTCGGGCATCGGCGACGCGGACGGGCTGACGGGCGCGACCTTCACCTGGCAGTGGGTCCGGGTCTCGGGCGGAACGGACACGCCGATTGCCGGGGCGACCACCGCGAGCTACACGGTGGTCGCCGGGGACGTGGGGTCGACGCTGAAGGTGGCGGCGAGCTTCACCGACGACGGCGGCACCGCGGAGACGGTCGAGAGCGCAGAGACGGCGACGGTCGCGTTGCCGATGTTGTCGATCGGGGACGCGAGCGTGGACGAGGGCGATTCGGGCAGCGTGACGCTGAACTTCACGGTGACCCTGAGTCATGCGGCGACGGGCACGGTGACCGTGGGCTGGGCGACCGCGGACGGGACGGCGACCGCCGGGACGGACTACACGGCGGGGAGCGGCAGCCTGGGGTTCGACGTCGGGGACTCCAGCAGGATGGTGTTCGTGACCGTGGTGAGCGACGACGTCGACGAGCCGGACGAGACCTTCACGGTGACGCTGTCGAACCCGTCGGGCGCGACGATCGAGGATGGCGCGGCGACCGGGACGATCCGGGACGGCGACGACGAGCCGAAGGTGACGCTGATCCTGACCCCGGGCCTGCTGGACGAGAATGGCGGGGAGAGCACGGTGACGGCGCGCCTGGACCGTGCGTCGAGCGCGGCGACGACGGTGACGGTATCGGTGACGCCGGTGGCGCCGACGGTGGAGGACAACTACGAGGTGAGCGACAACCTGGAGCTGACGATCGCGGCGGGTGCGACCGGAAGCACGGGTACGGTGACCATTACCGGTGTGAACAACAGGGAGCACTCGCCGAACAAGCGGATATCGGTATCGGGTACGGCGGAGAACAGCCAGGGAGTCACGGACCCGGACCCGGTGACGCTGCCGATCGTCGACGATGACGACCCGCCGAGCGTGACGCTGCACCTGACCTCGGACTCGATCACGGAGAACGGTGGGCTGAGCACGGTGACGGCGAGACAGTCCCGCCGGTCGGGCGCGGATACGACGGTGACGGTATCGGCGGCGCCGGTGTCGCCGGCGGTGGCGGGCGACTACACGCTGAGTGCGGACTTGGTGTTGACGGTCGCGGCGGGCGAGACGGAGAGCACGGGCACGGTGACGGTCACGGCCGTGAACAACAGCGTGTACGAAGGGGACAAGCAGGTGACGGTGTCGGGCACGGCGGAGAACGCGCTGGGGATCCTGGGCAACCCGCGGGACGTGACGCTGACGATCACGGACGACGAGGATCCGCCGCCGGAACTGTCGATCGGTGACGCCAGCGTGACGGAGGGCGATACGGGCAGCACGACGATGACGTTCACGGTGACGCTGAACCGGGCGGCGGCGGAAACCGTGACCGTGGACTGGGCGACCGCCGACGGGACGGCGACCGCCGGGACGGACTACACGGCAGGGAACGGAACCCTGACGTTCAACTCCGGGGAGACCGAAAAGACGGTGTCCGTGACCGTGGCCGGGGACGACGTGGACGAGCGGAACGAGACCTTCACGGTGACGCTGTCGAATGCGTCGTCCGGCGCGACGATCGGGGATGGCACGGCGACGGGAACGATCACGGACGACGATGCCATGCCGAGGGTGACGCTGCTGCTGTCACCGGACACGATCGACGAGGACGGCGGGACGAGCACGGTGACGGCGCGCCTGGATCGCCCGTCGAGCGAGGCGACGACGGTGACGGTGTCGGTGGCACCGGAGTCGCCGGCGGTGGCGGGCGACTACACGCTGAGCGCGAACCGGGAGTTGAGGGTCGCGGCGGGCGAGACGGAGAGCACGGGCACGGTGACGATCACCGCCGTGGACAACGACGTGGACGCGCCGGACAAGGAGGTGACGGTGTCGGCCACGGCGTCGAACAGTCTGGGTGTCACGTTCCCGGATCCCGTGACGCTGACGATCAGGGACGACGAGGGCCAGCCGACGGTGAGGCTGGTCCTGACCCCGGACTCGATCACGGAGGCCGGCGGGGCGAGCACGGTGACGGCGCGCCTGGACCACCCGTCGAGCGAGGCGACGAAGGTGACGGTGTCGGTGGCGCCGGAGTCGCCGGCGGTGGCGGGCGACTACCGGCTGAGCACGAACCGGGAGCTGACGGTCGCGGCGGGCGAGACGGAGAGCACGGGGGAGGTGACGATTACCGCGGTGGACAACGCGGTGGAGGCGCCGGACAAGGAGGTGACGGTGTCGGGCACGGCGACGAACACTCAGGGCATCGTGGCCCCGCAGGCCGTGACGCTGACGATCGCGGACGACGAGGGGCGGGAGCTGTCGATCGATGACGCGAGCGTGGCCGAAGGCGATTCGGGCGACCGCGCGACGATGCGGTTCACGGTGACGCTGGCCCCGGCGACGACGGCCGAGGTGACGGTGGACTGGGCGACCGCCGCCGGGACGGCGACCGCCGGGACGGACTACACGACGGGGAACGGAAGCCTGACGTTCCGCGCCGGGGAGACCGGCAAGACGGTCTCGGTGTCGGTGACGGGCGACGACGTGGACGAGCCGGACGAGGCCTTCACGGTGACGCTGTCGAACGCGGCGGGCGCAGTGCTCGCGGATGCCGCGGGGACGGGGACGATCGAGGACGACGACGACGCGCCGACGGTGACGCTGGTCCTGGACCCGGACTCCATCACGGAGGCCGGTGGGGCGAGCACGGTGACGGCGCGCCTGAACCACCCGTCGAGCGAGGCGACGACGGTGACGGTGTCGGTGACGCCGGTGTCGCCGGCGGTGGCGGGCGACTACACGCTGAGCGCGAACCGGGAGCTGACGGTCGCGGCGGGTGCGACGACGAGCACGGGGGAGGTGACGATTACCGCGGTGGACAACGCGGTGGAGGCGCCGGACAAGGAGGTGACGGTGTCGGGCACGGCGACGAACGCCCAGGGCATCGTGGCCCCGCAGGCCGTGACGCTGACGATCGAGGACGACGATCTCGGCGACGGGCGTCATCGCAGGCTCGAATACGCGCTGGCGTCTTTCGGTCGCACGGTGGTGCAGGATCTGGTCACGGCCCTCGAGGACAGGTGGTCGGCGACGGCCGGGACGACGGCGACGCTGGCCGGGACCCCGTTGACCCCCGGCTCGTTCCGGTCCGAAGAGGCCCTCTACCGGGCATTGCAGCGTCATGCAGACCCTGACGGTGCGGTGGCGGGTGCGGCTGCGTTTCGGGAGCTGTTGTTCCGGAGCCACTTCCAGCTTTCACCGGGCAACGAAGACGAAGGAGAAGCGGGCGGCTCGGGAACGGGCTCCCTGGCGCTGTGGGGTCGCGGCAGCCGGAGCTGGAGCGAGGGCAGGCTGGACCCGGTGGTTGCGACGGAAGGAGAGGTGCTCTCCGGTCAACTGGGTGTGGAGCTTCGTGTTCGGGAAGACACGCTGGTCGGTGTCATGCTGAACGGCAGCGACGGGACGCTGGATTTCGACGAGGAACTCGAGACGGAGGTGACGGCGGAGGTATTCAGCGTGCATCCCTACGCGCGGTGGTCGCCGCGGCATGGCCTGAGTGCGTGGGCGATGCTGGGCTATGGTCTTGGCGAGGCGACCTTGACGGACCGTTTTTCCACCCGGACGGAAACCGATATCGAGACCGACATCGAGATGATGATGGCGGCGGCGGGGGGGAGCAACGAAGTGGCGTCGCGGTGGGGGTTCGACTGGTCGCTGGGGACGAACGGTTTCCTTGTGCAGCTGGATGCGGATGAACGCGAGGGGTTGCTGCCGGCAGTGCGGTCCGAGGCTTGGCAGGTGCGGTTGCTGCTCGAAGGCAGGGCCAGGAAGGAGCTTGATGGAGGTTCGGGGCTGACCGGCAACGTCGAGCTGGCCGCGCGGGTCGATGGGGGCGATGCGGAGACCGGCCTGGGGATGGAGCTCGGTGGCGGTGTTGCGTATGGACACCCGAGCCTGGGTATCGAGGTCAAGACAAGCGGTCGCGTTCTGCTGTCCCATGAAGATGGACTCGAGGATGCGGGGTTGAGCCTGGCGTTGGGGGCCGACCCGGGCGAGCGCGGTCACGGCCTGTACTTTGCGCTTGCTCCTACCTGGGGGAACACGACAAGCGGTGCGCGGGCGATGTGGGAGGATCGGCAAGCGATCACTGGCGGGCCCCATGGCCCGGACGGACAGGGCTTGTTCGACCCGAAGATGCGGTTGAACTCCGAGCTCGGCTACACCACGCCCCTGCCGACCCGTCGCGGCGCTCTCACGTCCTACGGTACGTTCTCGTCCGACGGCAGCACGATCCGTTATCGCCTCGGCAGGCGGCTGGAGCTGACCCAGGGCCTGTCGATGAGCCTCGAGGCCGAACGTCGCGAGAGCGCCGGCGCGGCCCCCGAGCACGGTATCTGGCTGAAAGGCAGCATCCGTTTCTGAGCGGGAGAGGCAATCCCTGTCATGACCTTCTACGCCCATCACCCCGACCGCTGCGCTGTACAGACTCTGTGCGCCGTCCTGGCGACCTGCGTCCTGGCGCCGGCGGCCTGCGTCCTGCTGGCGCTCGCCGGCCTGTGGCCCGCGGCGGCCCAGGCGCAGACCGTCGCCCACGTCGGCAACGTGGATCAGCGAGCCACCTCTACATCAGCGTACATCACCAGTCCTCTGGCACGGGCGCAAATGTTCGGCACGGGAAGCCGGAGCGGCGGCTACCCGTTTCAGGACGTCGTGCTGCGCTTGGGGAACATCGGCACCGGAACGCTCACGGTGACGATCAGGGAAAGCACGACCGAGAACCTTCCCTCCAGCAACGTTCTCTACAGGCTGACCAACCCGGCTTCCCTGGTATCCGGCCTGAACACGTTCACGGCGCCGCCGGGCGCCACTCTCCAACCCCGCACCTTTTACTTCATCGTGGCGCAATCAAGCCGTGGCAACGCAGCGTCCTGGTCCAGAACTCGGAACATCGACGACGTGGACGACGGGGGCGCGGACGGCTGGGATATCACTTTTCCCTATCTGACGGAACGTTTGAACGGCACGTGGTGGGAAGAGGACCGCAATTCTGCGTTCATGGCCCGGATCAGGGGCGAGGCGCTGCCGCCGCCGCCGCCGACCCTCGTCAGCAACCTCGAAAGCGAGGATGCCGGAGCTACTACCACTGTGTTCAGCCGCCGGAACGTGTCCCAGCCGTTCTGGACGGGGAGCGTGGCGGGCGGCTATACGCTCGATGGCATAGCTCTGCACTTCGATGGCTCCGGCGTCATCGACAGCGGGGCGCTTACGGTAACCCTCAGAGCGGAAGGCGAGGCCAGCAGGCCCGGCCGACTGCTGCACACGCTGACCAATCCATCCACCGTGAACCCGGCGGGATTGAACGAGTTCACGGCGCCCGAGGGCGTCGTTCTCGCAGCCGACACCCAATACCACGTCGTGGTGGAAAATTCGTCAGGGAACCTTCGGTGGTCGCGGGCGCTGTTCGGTGTGGACCCCGGCTCCGAAGCCGACTGGAGAATTCCCGGACGCCATTTCCAGCAAAATGACGGCGGACTCTGGGAATTCAACTCCCGTGCGCACGTGATGGCGGTCAGGGGAAGCGAGGCGCCGCTGCCGACGGTGTCGGTGACGCGGGTGGCGAGCACGGTGACCGAAGGCGAGGACGCGCAGTTCACGGTGACGCGCACGGAAGTCACCGCGGGCGTGCTGAGGGTCCTCTACTGGGTGTCGGTGACCGGCGATGTGGTGGCGTCGGGCGCGCAGGGCGCAAAGACCGTTGCCTTCGGCGACGGCGACACCGAGGTGACGGTGACGGTGCCGACCGTGCAGGACTCCGACGACGAGGCGCACGGCGAGGTCACGCTGGTGCTGACCGACCATGCCGCCTACAACCTGGGATTCCCACGAGTGGCTGTGGTAACCGTGGAGGACGACGACGACGTGCCGTTGCCGACGGGACAGTCGGCCCTCGTCGGCAACCTGGAAAGATTCGAGGGTCGATTTGCCGGGATCCCGTTGAACAACCGGAGGTTGGCCCAGCCGTTCCGGACGGGAACCGCGGCGCGCGGCTACACGCTCCAGGGCGTAGCTCTGCGCCTCGACAAAGAAGTAGACGCCACCATCGACCCCGGGGACTTCAGGGTGACGATCAGGGAGAGCGCCGCGGACGAGGGACCCGGCAACCTGCTGCACACGCTGAACGATCCATCCTCCGTGAACGCCGGAGTCAACGAGTTCACGGCGCCGGCGGGCGCCTTCCTCGCAAGCGATACCCGATACCACATCGTGTTGGAATTGGTCTATCTGTCGATATCGGGTGAGATCGAGTGGTCGTTGGCGAGAACCGGCGAGGATGCCGGAGCTGCGGCCGGCTGGACAATTCCCCCGCGCCGGTACCGACAAAGAAGCAACGGCTCCTGGTTCAGCTTTCAATCCAGTACACAGGCGATGGCGGTCAGGGGAATCGAGGCGCCGCTTCCCACCGTGTCCGTGGAGCGGGTGGCGGGCTCGGTGGAGGAGGGCGAGGGTGCGCAGTTCAGGGTGACGCGCACGGTCACCACGAAGGGCGCGCTGACGGTCGCCTACAGCGTGTCGGAGAGCCGCGACATGGTGGCGGCGTCCGACGAGGGCGCGAAGACCGTCGATTTCGCGGACGGCGTGACCGAGGTGACGGTGACGGTGCCGACCGTGGACGACTCCGACGACGAGCTGAACAGCACGGTCACCCTGAGGCTGACCGACGACGACGCTTACGACGTGGGGACACGGTCAGCGACGGTGACCGTGCGGGACAACGACGAGCCGCCGACCCTCGTCAGCAACCTCGACAACCCCCTCAGCAACTTCCACGGTCACGGTGCCATCATCCTGTTGAGCCGCAACAAGACCTTGTCCCAGTCGTTTCGGACGGGGAGCGCGGCGAGCGGCTACACGCTCGATGGCATGGCTCTGCGCTTCCGTCGACTTTCATTCCCCCAGCCCGGAAGGCTTACGGTGACGCTCAGAGCGAACGACCCGAACGACAAGCCCGGCAACGTGCTGCACACGCTGACCAATCCATCCTCCTTGGATTATGACGGAGTGAACGAGTTCACGGTGCGCAGGAGCGTCTTCCTTGCCGCCGACACCCGGTACCACGTCGTGGCGGCGTGGAATAACCTGGTAGGCGGACCTCAGTGGTTGAAGGCGGCGGACGACAGCCTGGATCCCGGGTCCGCGGAAGGTTGGGAGATCGGCAACCGACACGAGAGTTCCAATAGCGGCCAGAGCTGGGGGGGCGCCAGATCCTCCAGGTTGCTCATTGCGGTCAGGGGAACCGAGGTGCCGCTGCCGAGGGTGGCGGTGGAGCCGGTGGCGAGCCCGGTGGCGGAAGGCGAAGGTGCGCAGTTCAAGGTGACGCGCACGGTCACCACCAGGGGCGCGCTGACGGTCAACTACGACGTGTCGGAGACCGGCGACGTGGTGGCGTCGGACGGGGAAGGCGCGCAGAGCGTCGACTTCGGGGACGGCGAAACCGAGGTGACGGTGACGGTGACGGTGGTGGATGACACCGACCACGAGGCGGACAGCACGGTGACCCTGACCCTGACGGCGGATGCGGCCTACGAGCTGGGGACCGACGACACGGCGGAGGTGACGGTCGAGGACGACGACAACGCGGCGCCGACCGGCGCGCCGACGATCGACGACACGACGCCCATCGTCGGTGAGACGCTGACGGCGGATACGTCGGGCATCGGCGATGCGGACGGGCTGACGGGCGTGACCTACGCCTACCGGTGGCTCCGGGTGGCGTCGGACAGTACCGAGACGGAGGTCGGGACCGGGGAGTCGTACACGGTGGTCGCCGCCGACGTGGGCGCGACGCTGAAGGTGGAGGTGCGCTACACCGACGAAGACGGCACCGAAGAGACGCTCGAGAGCGTGGTGACGGCGGTGGCGAATGTGCCGCCGCAGGTCACGCTGGTCCTGACCCCGGACACGATCACGGAAGGCGGGACGAGCACGTTGACGGCGACCCTGGACCGCGCGTCGAGCGAGGACACGGTGGTGACGTTGCAGGCGGCGGGCGCGCCCCTGCCCCTGCCCGTGCCCCTGGAGCTGACGATCCGGGCGGGCCAGACGGAGAACCAGGGGGACGGGTTGGTGCTTTCCCCTGACGACGACGACGTGGACGAGCCGGACCGGACCCTGACGTTCTCGGGCACGGCGGCCAACAGCGAAGGGGTCACGGACCCGGACCCCGTGACGCTGACCGTCCGCGACAACGACGACACGCCGACGGTGACGCTGCGCCTGGATCCGGCCTCGATCAGCGAGAACGGCGACGTGAGCACGGTGACGGCGAGCCTGGACCACCCGTCGAGCGAGGCGACGACGGTGACGGTGTCGGTGACGGCGGTGGCGCCGGCGACCTCGGGCGACTACCAACTGAGCTCGAACGTGGAGCTGACGATCGCCGCGGGGGCGACGGACAGCGCGGGCGTGGTGACGATCACCGGCGTGGACAACAGCGCGGCGGCCCCGGACAAGGAGGTGACGGTGTCGGCCACGGCGGCGAACGCGCACGGGATCACGGACCCGGACGCCGTGACGCTGAGGATCAGGAACGACGACGGGGTGCCGGCGCTGTCCATCGCCGACGCGAGCGTGGACGAGGGCGATTCGGGCGGCACGACGCTGGACTTCACGGTGACGCTGGACCGCGCGGCCACGGCAACCGTGACCGTGAACTGGGCGACGTCCGACGGCACCGCGACCGCCGGGACGGACTACACGGCGGCAACGGGCAGCCTGACCTTCGACGCCGGGGATTCCAGCAAGACCGTCTCCGTGACCGTGACGGACGACGACGTGGACGAGCCGAACGAGACCTTCACGGTGACGTTGGCGGTCCATTCGGGCGCGACCATCGAGGATGGCACGGCGACCGGGACGATCACGGACGACGACGCCACGCCGACGGTGACGCTGCGCCTGGACCCGGCCTCGATCAGCGAGAACGGCGGCGTGAGCACGGTGACGGCGGGCCTGGACCATCCGTCGAGCCGGGCGACGACGGTGACGGTGACGGTGACGCCGGTGTCGCCGGCGGTGGCGGGCGACTACACGCTGAGCACCAACCGGGAATTGACCATTGCGGCGGGTGAGACGGGCAGCACCGGCGTCGTGACGGTCACCCCCGTGAACGACCAGGTGGACGAACCCAACAAGAGGGTGACGGTGTCGGCCACGGCGACGAACACCCTGGGGATCACGGCGCCGCAGGACGTGACGCTGACGATCAGGGACGACGAGAACGTGGCGCCGACGGGTGCGCCGATCATCAATGACACGACGCCGGAGGCGGGCGACACGCTGACGGCGGATCCGTCGAGCATCGTCGATTCGGACGGGCTGACGGGCGCGACCTTCCGCTACCTGTGGTTCCGGGTGAGGGGCGGCGAGACGCAGGTCGGGACCGGGGAGTCGTACACGGTGCTCGACGCGGACGTGGGTCGACGCTTGAAGGTGGTGGTGAAGTACGACGACGACGGTGGGACCACGGAGACGGTCGAGAGCGCGCTGACGGGAACGGTCACCGAACCCTCCGTGCCGCCGAAGCTGACGCTGCACCTGGACCCGGCCTCGATCACGGAGGCCGGCGGGACGAGCACGGTGACGGCGAGCCTGGATCGCGGGGCGGGCCGGGAAATCGTCCTGAGGGTGGAGGCGAATGCGGTGTCGCCGGCGACGGCATCCGACTTCACGCTGAGCTCGAACCGCACCCTGAGGTTCCCGCCGGGTCGGACGGAGAGCACGCGTCGGGTGACGATCACCGCCGTGGACGACGCCGAGGACGCGCCCGACAAGACGGTGACCGTTGTCGCGGTGACCGGCTCCGGATCCGGTGACGTCAGCGACCCGGAGCCCGTGACGCTGACGATCGAGGATGACGACGACCCGCCGACGGGTCTGTCGATCCGGGACGCGAGCGTGGACGAGGGCGACTCGGGCGACGCGACGATGACGTTCACGGTGACGCTGAGTCCGGCCGCGACGGGGACGGTGACGGTGGACTGGGAGACCGCCGACGGGACGGCGACCGCCGGAACGGACTACACGGCGGGGAACGGCAGCCTGACCTTCGACGACGGGGACGCCAGCAAGGAGGTGTCCGTGCTGGTGACGGGCGACAACGTGGACGAGCCGGCCGAGACCTTCACGGTGAGGCTGTCGAACGCTGCGGGCGCGACGATCGAGGGCGCCGAGGCGACGGGGACGATCAGGGACGACGATGACACGCCGACGGTGACGCTGCATCTGGCCCCGGCCTCGATCAGCGAGAACGGCGGCGTGAGCACGGTGACGGCGAGCCTGGACCACCCGTCGAGTCTGGGGACGACGGTGTGGCTGTCGGTGACGCCGGTGGCGCCGGCGGTGGCGAACGACTACACGCTGAGCACGAACCTGATTCTGATCATCCAGCCAAGTGAAACGGAGAGCACGGGTCTGGTGACGATTACCGCCGTGGACAACGCCGTGGACGCGCCCAACAAGGCGGTGACCGTGTCGTCGAACCTGGTAGTCAACATTCTCGATGCCAACGCCCCGGAGCCCGTGACGCTGACGATCAGGGACGACGAGAACGTGGCGCCGACGGGCGCGCCGACGATCGACGACACCACACCCATGGTCGGCGAGACGCTGACGGCGGACGCCTCGGGCATCGCCGACCCGGACGGCCTGACGGGCGCGACCTTCACCTGGCAGTGGGTCCGGGTGTCGGGCGGGACGGAGACGCCGATCACCGGGGCGACCACGGCGACCTACACGGTGGTCGCCGCGGACCTGGGCGCGACCCTGAAGGTGGAGACGACCTTCACCGACGACGGCGGAACCACAGAGACGATCGAGAGCGCGGAGACGGGGACGGTCGCGGCGGCGGCGCCGCCGCCGCCGCCGCCGGGTGACCGTGTTCTTGTCGGCAATACATCCGGAGATGTTCGCGGCACCGACTCTGTCACGCCCGCGATGGCTCAACCGTTCACCACGGGGAACGTATCCGGGGGCTACGACCTCTCCAGCGTGGTCGTTGCGATCGATTCCCCTGGCTCCGATGTCAGGGTGACGATCCGGGAGAGCGAAGCGGACGGAAGTCCCGGCCGCATCGTCCACACACTCACCAACCCCCCATCCGATGCGGGCGGCGGTCTGCATGAGTACTCGGCCCCGGCGGGCGCCACGCTCGAGGCCGACACTGTCTACCACGTCGTGGCGGAACGCATCAGCGGGGCGGCCAGACGATGGAAGTTGACGCACTCCGGCCGGGAGGACCCCGGAGCTGCGCCCGGCTGGGAAATCGGCGCTTCGTTCTGGATCCTTGACGGCGGAACGTGGAGGTCTTTTCCTTCTTCCTTGCAAATCCAGGTCAAAGGGACCCGCGTCAACGCGGCGCCGACGGGCGCGCCGACGATCGACGACACGACGCCGGTGGAGGGCGAGACGCTGACGGCGGACCCGTCGGGCATCGCCGACGCGGACGGTCTGACGGGCGCGACCTTCACCTGGCAGTGGATCCGGGTGTCGGGTGGGACGGAGACGCGGATCGCCGGTGCGACCACGGCGAGCTACACGGTGGTCGCCGCGGACGTGGGCGCGAAGCTGAAGGTGGAGGCGAGCTTCACCGACGACGGCGGAACCGCGGAGACGGTCGAGAGCGCAGCGACGGCGGCGGTGGCGGCGTTTCCGGAAGTCACGGTGGCCTCGGACGGCGACGTGACGGAGGGCAGCGCCGCGGTGTTCACGCTGACGCGCACGGGCGACAGGGCGCAAGCGCTGGACGTGGCCTACGAGGTCACCGCCTCCGGGAGGTTCGGCGTCACGACCGGCGCGGGCACGGCGACCTTCCCGGCGAAGGACGCCACGGTGCAGGTGAGCCTGGCCACGACGGGCGACAGCACCCACGAGGCGCACGGCTCGGTGACGGTGACCTTGCAGGCGGACGCGGCCTACGACCTGGGAGCCGATGCCGCGGCGACGGCGACGATTCGGGACGACGACGACTCCCCGGCGACCGGGGCGGTGACGATCACGGGCACGCCGACGGAGGGCGAGACGCTGACGGCGGACACGTCGGGCCTCACCGACGCGGACGGCCTGGACAACGCGGCCTGGGCCTGGCAGTGGGTGCGGACACCGTCCGGCGGCAGCGACGCGGACATTTCCGGCGCGACCTCGCAGACCTACGTGCCGGTGTTCGCGGACGCGGGGGCGACGCTGAAGGTGCGGGTGACGGTCACCGACGACGAGGGCCACGAGGCGACCTTCACGAGCGCCCCGACGGCGGCGGTGGCGGCGCTGCCGCGGCCGAAGGTCACGCTGGTCCTGACCCCGGACACGATCACGGAAGGCGGGACGAGCACGGTGACGGCGACCCTGGACCGCGCGTCGAGCGCGGACACGTTGGTGACGGTGTCGGTGGCGGGCTCGCCCCTGCCCGTGCTGTTGAGGATCCGGGCGGGGCAGACGAAGAGCCAAGGGGGCGGGCTGATGCTTTCCCCTCACGACAACAACGATGTGGACGAGCCGGACAGAACCCTGACGTTCTCGGGCACGGCGGCCAACAGCGAAGGGGTCACGGACCCGGACCCAGTGACGCTGACCATCCGCGACGACGACGACACGCCGGCGGTGACGCTGCGCCTGGACCCGGCCTCGATTGGCGAGAACGGTGGCGTGAGCACGGTGACGGCGACCCTGGACCATCCGTCGAGCGAGGAGACGACGGTGACGCTGACGCTGACGCCGGTGCCGCCGGCGACGGCGGGAGACTACTCCGCGAGCCCCGGCCTGAGGCTGACGATCCCCGCGGGCGCGACCGAGAGCACCGGGGAGGGGGTGACGATCACCCCCGTGAACAACGGCGTGGACGAACCCCACAAGAGGGTGACGGTGTCGGCCACGGCGACGAACGCCCTGGGGATCACGGCGCCGCAGGACGTGACGCTGACGATCAGGGACGACGAGAACGTGGCGCCGACGGGTGCACCGACCATCGACGACACGATGCCGGTGGTGGGCGCGACGCTGACGGCGGACCCGTCGGGCATCGGCGATTCGGACGGGCTGACGAGTCCGACCTACGCCTATCAGTGGATCCGGGTGGCATCGGACGGAACGCAGACGCCGATCGCCGGTGCGACCGGGGCGACCTACACGGTAGCCGCCGCAGATGTCGGGGCGACACTGAAGGTACGCGTGACGTTCACCGACGAAGGCGGTGCCGAAGAGACTATCGAGAGCGCGGTGACGGCGGCGGCCCAGGCGGCGACGCTACCGACGGTGTCGGTGGCGCCGGTGGCGAGCTCGGTGGAGGAAGGCGAGGACGCGCAGTTCAGGGTGACGCGCACGGGGATCACGGCGGGCGCGCTGACGGTGAACTATGACGTGTCGGAGAGCGGCGCCATGGTGGCGTCGGGCGAGGAGGGGGCGAAGACCGTCGCTTTCGCGGACGGCGAGAGCGAGAAGACGGTGACGGTGCCGACGGAGGAGGACACTGGCCACGAGGCGGACAGCACGGTGACCCTGACCCTGACGGCGGATGCGTCCTACGTCTTGGGGTCCGACGCCACGGCGGAGGTGGCGGTCGAGGACGACGACAACGCGGCCCCGACCGGCGCGCCGACGATCGACGACACGACGCCCCTGGTCGGCGAGGTGCTGACGGCGGATACCTCGGGCATCGACGATCCGGATGGTCTGACGAACCCGAGGTTCACTTGGCAGTGGATCCGGACATCGGGCAGTACGGTGACGCGGATCAGCGGGGCGACCGCGGCGACCTACGCGGTGGTTGCCGCTGATGTGGACGCGACGCTGAAGGTGGAGGTGACCTTCACCGACGACGACGACACCACCGAGACTCTGATGAGCGCGGCGACGTCGGCGGTCAAGACCTCCATAGTCTGGGTGACTTCGGAGGGCGATGTCACGGAGGGCGACCCTGCCGTGTGGACTTTGGAGCGCACGGGCTCCGCGACGGGAATGCTGAGCGTGAAAATCGGAATCCGCCCCTCCGGGGGGGACTTCCTCGCCGCCGAGGGCGGGACGACCTTCCCGATAGACACGACAACCGAGGACGAGACGACCTTCCCGGCGGGCAGTTCCACGACGCAGGTGAGCCTGTCCACGGTGGATGACAGCACCCACGAGGCGGACGGCACGGTGAGTCTCTTTGTGATGGAGCCGGATGACGGCTCCTACTCCCTGGGAGAACCTGATGAGGGACAACCTGAATTTGCGGTTTTGAAGATCCGCGACAACGACAACGCGGACCCGACTGGCATGGTGACCATCGACGACACCACACCCGTGGTCGGCGAGACGCTGACCGCGGACGCCTCGGGCATCGACGACCCCGACGGGCTGACGAGTCCGAGTTTCACTTGGCAGTGGATCCGGACATCGGGCGGGACGGCGACGCCGATCAGCGGTGCGACCACGGCGAGCTACACGGTGGTCGCCGCGGACGTGGGCGCGACGCTGAAGGTGGCGGCGACCTTCACCGACGACGACGGGACCCAAGAGACCGTCGAGAGCGCAGAGACGGCGACGATTCGGGATGACGACGACGAAACGCCGACGCCGACGGGGAATATCCTTGTCAGCAACGTGGAAACCTCTGCTGGCTCGTTCTTTTCCGATCCGGTGAGCAGCGATCAAAGTTGGTCCCAGCCGTTTCTGACGGGGAGCGTGACGGGCGGCTACACGCTCCACCGCATAGGTCTGCGCTTCAATGGCACTCCCGAGATCGGAAGCGGGCTCACGGTGACGCTCAGAGAGAACGCCGCGGGCGGCTCCCCCGGCAATGTGCTGCACACGCTGACCAATCCGGACCCGGTGATGAGGGTCGGAGTGAACGAGTTCACGGCGCCGGCGGGCGTCGTCCTCGCCGCCGACACCCGGTACCACGTCGTGTTGGAGTATTCGTCGGACAGCGGGACCCCTCGTTGGTCGCGGGCGCTTCCCGGCCTGGATTCCGGATCTGCCGCGGGTTGGGAGATTCCCCGAGGCTACCGTCAAACTGGCGGCGCATCCTGGGCATCCCAACTACATAGTTTCGTGATGGCGGTCAGGGGCACGGAGACCGCGTCCGAGCCGCTGCCGACGGTGGCGGTGGAGCGGTTGGCGAGCCCGGTGGAGGAAGGCGCGGATGCGCAGTTCAAGGTGACGCGCACGGTGACCACGGCGGGCGCGCTGACGGTCGCCTACCGCGTGTCGGAGACCGGCGACATGGTGGCGTCGGGCGAGGAAGGCGCGAAGACCGTTGCTTTCGCGGACGGCGACACCGAGCAGACGGTGACGGTGCCGACCGTGGAGGACACCGACCACGAGGCGGACAGCACGGTGACGGTGACCCTGACGGCGGATGCGGCCTATGAGCTGGGGGCCGCCAGCGCGGAGGTGACGGTCGAGGACGACGACAACGCAGATCCGACCGGCGCGCCGACGATCGACGACACGATGCCCGTGGTGGGCGAGACGCTGACGGCGGATGCGTCGGGCATCGTCGATGCGGACGGGCTGGCGGGCGTGACCTACGCTTGGCGGTGGCTCCGGGTGGCGTCGGACAGCACCGAGACGGAGGTCGGGACCGGGGAGTCGTACACGGTGGTCGTCGCCGACGTGGGCGCGACGCTGAAGGTGGAGGTGAGCTACACCGACGAAGACGGTACCGCAGAGACCCTTGAGAGCGCGGAGACGACGGCGGTCGAGGCGGCGGCACCGACGGTGCCCGAAATATCCATTGTGCCGGGGGACGACGGCAGTCTCATCACCGAGGGAGAACGAGCGACTTTCACGTTGACCATATCGAAGACAGTCCCGGCTTTGTTGCTTGTCAATCTCAGAATAACGGAAACAGGCAACATGATGACGTCGAACAATTTGGGAAATATTGTTACAGCGTTTGGCCCCAACGCAAAAACCGTAAGTCTGGCTTACACGACGGTAGATGACGCCACGGACGAGCCGAACAGCACGGTAACCGCGGAGGTCCGTGAACGTGAAGGCAGCAACTACGTGCCGGGCACGCCCTCCATGGCCAGTGTCGAGGTGCGGGACGATGACAGGCCCGACGGCAACGCGGCGCCGACCGGCGCGCCGACGATCGACGACACGACGCCCGTGGTCGGCGAGACGCTGACGGCGGATCCGTCGGGCATCGACGACCCCGACGGTCTTGCGGGCCCGACCTACACCTGGCGGTGGATCCGGGTGGCGGCGGGCGGCGCCGAAACCGTGGTCGGGACCGGGACGACGTATGTGGTGGTCGCCGCCGACGTGGGCGCGACGCTGAAGGTGGAGGCGACCTTCACCGACGACGACGGGATCGAAGAGACGGTCGAGAGCGCGGTAACGTCGGCGGTCGAGGCGGTGCCGCTGCCGACGGTGGCGGTGGAGCGGTTGGCGAGCCCGGTGGAGGAAGGCGCGGACGCGCAGTTCAGGGTGACGCGCACGGTGACCACGGCGGGCGCGCTGACGGTCGCCTACCGCGTGTCGGAGACCGGCGACATGGTGGCGTCGGGCGAGGAAGGCGCGAAGACCGTTGCTTTCGCGGACGGCGACACCGAGCGGACGGTGACCGTGCCGACGGCGGAGGATGCCGTCCACGAGGCGGACAGCACGGTGACGGTGACGCTGACGGCGGATGCGGCCTGGGACCTCGGAACCGCCAGCGCGGAGGTGACGGTCGAGGACGACGACAACGCGGCGCCGACCGGCGCACCGACGATCGACGACACGACGCCCGTGGTCGGCGAGACGCTGACGGCGGACCCGTCGGGCATCGGCGACCCGGACGGGCTGACGGGCGTGACCTACGCTTGGCGGTGGATCCGAGTGGCGGCGGGCGGTGCCGAGACGGAAGTCGGTACCGGGGAGTCGTACACGGTGGTCGCCGCCGACGTGGGCGCGACGCTGAAGGTGGAGGTGAGCTTCACCGACGAAGACGGTACCGCAGAGACGCTCGAGAGCGTGGTGACGGCGACGGTCGAGGCGTTGCCGGCACTGTCGATCGGCAACGCGAGCGTGGACGAGGGCGATTCGGGCAGCGCGACGCTGGACTTCACGGTGACGCTGGACCGCGCGGCGACGGCCACCGTGACGGTGGACTGGGCGACCTCTGACGGAACCGCGACCGCCGGAACGGACTACACGGCGGGGAATGGAACCCTGACCTTCAACACCGGGGATTCCAGCCGGACGGTCTCCGTGACCGTGGCGGGCGACAACGTCGACGAGCCGAACGAGACGTTCGAAGTGACGCTGACGAATCCGTCGGGTGCGACCCTCGGGGACGATACGGGGACGGGGACCATCACGGACGATGACGATACGCCGACGGTGACGCTGAGCCTGGACCCGCTCTCGATCAGTGAGAAGGGTGGCAAGGGCAGCGAGGTGACGGCAAGCCTGGACCATCCGTCGAGCCAGGAGACGACGGTGACGGTGACGGTGACGCCGGTGTCGCCGGCGGTGCCAGGCGACTACACGCTGAGCGGGAAATCGGAATTGACGATTCCGGCGGGCGAGACGGACAGCGACGGGCTGGTGACGATCACCGCCGTGGACAACGCCGTGGACGCGCCCCACAAGACGGTGACGGTGTCGGCCACGGCGACGAACGCCCAGGGGATCACGCAGCCGCAGGACGTGACGCTGACGATCATCGACGACGAGAACGTGGCGCCGACGGGCAAGCCGACCATCGACGACACGACGCCGATGGTGGGCGACACGCTGACGGCGGATACATCGGGCATCGGCGATTCGGACGGGCTGGCGAGTCCGACCTTCACCTACCAGTGGTTCCGGGTGGCATCGGACGGAGTGGAGACGCCGATCGCCGGTGCGACCGCGGCGACCTACAGGGTGGCTGCCGCAGATGTCGGGGCGACACTGAAGGTTCGCGTGACGTTCACCGACGAAGGTGGCGCCAAAGAGACGGTCGAGAGTGTGGTTACGACGGCGGTCCAGGCGGCGACGCTTCCGACGGTGTCGGTGGCGCGGGTGGCGAGCACGGTGGAGGAAGGCGCGGGTGCGCAGTTCACGGTGACGCGCACGGTGGTGACGACGGGGGCGCTGACGGTCCGCTACCGCGTGTCGGAGACCGGCGCCATGGTGGCGTCGGGCGAGGAAGGCGCGAGGACCGTTGCTTTCGCTGACGGCGACACCGAGCAGACGGTGACGGTGCCGACGGTGGAGGACACCGACCACGAGGCGGACAGCACGGTGACGCTGACCCTGACGCCGGACGCGGCCTACGACCTGGGGACCGCCAGTGCGGAGGTGACGGTCGAGGACGACGACAACGCGGCGCCGACGGGCGCGCCGACGATCGACGACACCACGCCGGTGGTCGGTGAGACGCTGACGGCGGACTCGTCGGGCATCGCCGATGCGGACGGGCTGACGGGCGCGACCTTCACGTGGCAGTGGGTCCGGGTGTCGGGCGGAACGGACACGCCGATCGCCGGGGCGACCACCGCGAGCTACACGGTGGCTGCCGGGGACGTGGGGGCGAAGCTGAAGGTGGAGGCGAGCTTCACCGACGACGGCGGCACCGCGGAGACGGTCGAGAGCGCGGAGACGGCGACGGTCGCGTTGCCGATGCTGTCGATCGGGGACGCGAGCGTGGACGAGGGCGATTCGGGCAGCGTGACGCTGAATTTCACGGTGACCCTGAGTCAGGCGGCGACGGACACCGTGACCGTGGACTGGGAGACCGCGGACGGGACGGCGACCGCCGGGACGGACTACACGGCGGGGAGCGGCCGCCTGACGTTCAACACCGGGGACTCCAGCCGGACGGTGTTCGTGACCGTGGCGAGTGACGACGTGGACGAGCCGGACGAGACCTTCACGGTGATGCTGTCGAACCCGTCGGGGGCGACGATCGAGGATGGCACGGCGACCGGGACGATCCGGGACGGCGACGACGAGCCGAAGGTGACGCTGATCGTGACCCCGAACCCGCTCGACGAGAATGGCGGGGTGAGCACGGTGACGGCGCGCCTGGACCGTGCGTCGAGCGAGGCGACGACGGTGACGGTATCGGTGGAGCCGGTGGCGCCGACGGTGGAGGACAACTACGAGGTGAGCGACAACCTGGAGCTGAGGATCGCGGCGGGAGCGACCACAAGCACGGGTACGGTGACCATTACCGGTGTGAACAACCGGGAGCACTCGCCGAACAAGGAGATATCGGTGTCGGGTACGGCGGTGAACAGCCAGGGAGTGACGGACCCGGACCCCGTGACGCTGGCGCTCTTCGACGATGACGGTCCGCCGAGCGTGACGCTGCACCTGACCCCGGACTCGATCACGGAGAACGGTGGGCTGAGCACGGTGACGGCGAGACAGTCCCGCCGGTCGGGCGCGGATACGACGATAACGGTATCGGCGGCGCCGGTGGCGCCGGCGGTGGCGGGCGACTACACGCTGAGTGCGGACTTGGTGTTGACGGTCGCGGCGGGCGAGACGGAGAGCACGGGCCCGGTGACGCTCACGGCCGTGAACAACAGCGTGTACGAAGGGGACAAGCAGGTGACGGTGTCGGGCACGGCGGAGAACGCGCTGGGGATCCTGGGCAACCCGCAGGACGTGACGCTGACGATTACGGACGACGAGAATCCGCCGCCGGCGCTGTCGATCGGTGACGCGAGCGTGGACGAGGGCGATTCGGGCAGCACGACGCTGGACTTCACGGTGACGCTGGACCGCACAGCGACGGAAACCGTGACCGTGGACTGGGAAACCTCCGACGGGACGGCGACCGCCGGGACGGACTACACGGCAGGGAACGGAACCCTGACGTTCAACTCCGGGGAGACCGAAAAGACGGTGTCCGTGACCGTGGCCGGCGACGACGTGGACGAGCGGAACGAGACCTTCACGGTGACGCTGTCGAATGCGTCGTCCGGCGCGACGATCGGGGATGGCACGGGGGTCGGGACGATCACGGACGACGACGCGACGCCGACGGTGACGCTGCTGCTGTCTCCGGCCACGATCGACGAGGACGGCGGGACGAGCACGTTGACGGCGAGCCTGGACCGCCCGTCGAGCGAGGACACGACGGTGGAAGGCATCGGCGGCGTCAATTTCGAAGCCTTCTACACGGTGGGGCCGGGCCCGAACCCGGTGTTGACGATCCCGGCGGGCGAGACGGCGAGCACGGGCACGGTGACGATCACGGCCGTGGACAACAACGTGGACGCGCCCGACAGGAGGATAACGGTGTCGGCCGAGGCGTCGAACGGCCTGGGTGTCACGTCCCCGGATGACGTGACCCTGACGATCGAGGACGACGACGACCCGCCGACGGTGACGCTGCACCTGAGCCCGGAGACGATCGGCGAGGCCGGCGGGACGAGCTCGGCGACGGCGTCCCTGTCCCACCCGTCGGGCCTGGATACGACGGTGACGGTGACGGTGGTGCCGGTGTCGCCGGCGGTGGCGGGCGACTACCGGCTGAGTTCGAATGTGGTGCTGACGATCGCGGCAGGTGAGATGGACAGCACGGGCACGGTGACGGTCACCGCGGTGGACAACGACGTGGACGCGCCGGACAAGGAGGTGACGGTGTGGGCCACGACGGCGAACGCGCATTCGGGCTCGGTGCTGGACAGCGCGCCGCTGACGATCGAGGACGACGAGGGCCAGCCGACGGTGACCTTGCACCTGGCGCCGGACACGATCGGGGAGAACGGCGAGACGAGCACCGTGACGGCGCGCCTGGACCACCCGTCGAGCGAGGCGACGACGGTGACGGTCTCGGCATCGCCGGAGTCGCCGGCGGTGGCGGGCGACTACACGCTGAGCGCGAACCGGGAGTTGAGGGTCGCGGCGGGCGAGACGGAGAGCACGGGCACGGTGACGATCACCGCGGTGGACAACGCGGTGGACGCGCCGGACAAGGAGGTGACGGTGTCGGGCACGGCGACGAACGACCAGGGGGTCACGGCCCCGCGAGCCGTGACGCTGACGATCGAGGACGACGAGGGCCAGCCGACGGTGACGCTGGTCCTGACCCCGGACTCGATCGCGGAGGCCGGTGGGGAGAGCACGGTGACGGCGCGCCTGGACCACCCATCGAGCGAGGAGACGACGGTGACGGTGTCGGTGGCACCGGAGTCGCCGGCGGTGGCGGGCGACTACACGCTGAGCGCGAACCGGGAGTTGACGGTCGCGGCGGGCGAGACGGAGAGCACGGGCACGGTGACGATCACCGCCGTGGACAACGCGGTGGACGTGCCGGACAAGGAGGTGACGGTGTCGGGCACGGCGACGAACGACCAGGGGGTCACGGCCCCGCGAGCCGTGACGCTGACGATCGAGGACGACGAGGGCCAGCCGACGGTGAGGCTGGTCCTGACCCCGGACTCGATCGCGGAGGCCGGTGGGGAGAGCACGGTGACGGCGCGCCTGGACCACCCGTCGAGCGAGGAGACGACGGTGACGGTGTCGGTGGCACCGGAGTCGCCGGCGGTGGCGGGCGACTACACGCTGAGCGCGAACCGGGAGTTGAGGGTCGCGGCGGGCGAGACGGAGAGCACGGGCACGGTGACGATCACCGCGGTGGACAACGCGGTGGACGCGCCGGACAAGGAGGTGACGGTGTCGGGCACGGCGACGAACGACCAGGGGGTCACGGACCCGCGGGCCGTGACGATGACGATCGAGGACGACGACGACGCGCCGACGGTGAGGCTGGTCCTGACCCCGGCTTCGATCGCGGAGGCCGGTGGGGAGAGCACGGTGACGGCGCGCCTGAACCACCCGTCGAGCGAGGCGACGACGGTGACGGTGTCGGTGGCACCGGAGTCGCCGACGGTGGCGGGCGACTATACGCTGAGCGCGAACCGGGAATTGACGGTCGCGGCGGGCGAGACGGAGAGCACGGAGGAGGTGACGATTACCGCGGTGGACAACGCGGTGGAGGCGCCGGACAAGGAGGTGACGGTGTCGGGCACGGCGACGAACGCCCAGGGCATCGTGGCCCCGCGGGCCGTGACGCTGACGATCGCGGACGACGAGGGGCGGGAGTTGTCGATCGATGACGCGAGCGAGGATGAGGACGATTCGGGCGATCGCGCGACGATGCGGTTCACGGTGACGCTGGCCCCGGCGACGACGGCCGAGGTGACGGTGGACTGGGCGACCGCCGCCGGGACGGCGACCGCCGGGACGGACTACACGACGGGGAACGGAAGCCTGACGTTCCGCGCCGGGGAGACCGGCAAGACGGTCTCGGTGTCGGTGACGGGCGACGATGTGGACGAGCCGGACGAGACCTTCACGGTGACGCTGTCGAACGCGGCGGGCGCAGTGCTCGCGGATGCCGCAGGGACGGGGACGATCGTGGACGACGACGACGCGCCGACGGTGACGCTGGTCCTGGACCCGGACTCCATCACGGAGGCCGGTGGGATGAGTACGGTGACGGCGCGCCTGAACCACCCGTCGAGCGAGGCGACGACGGTGACGGTGTCGGTGACGCCGGTGACGCCGGCGGTGGCGGGCGACTACCGGCTGAGCGCGAACCGGGTGCTGACGGTCGCGGCGGGTGCGACGACGAGCACGGGGGAGGTGACGATTACCGCGGTGGACAACGCGGTGGAGGCGCCGGACAAGGAGGTGACGGTGTCGGGCACGGCGACGAACGCCCAGGGCATCGTGGCCCCGCAGGCCGTGACGCTGACGATCGAGGACGACGAGCTCGTCGACGGGCGTCATCGCAGGCTCGAATACGCGCTGGCGTCTTTCGGTCGCACGGTGGTGCAGGACCTGGTCACGGCCCTCGAGGACAGGTGGTCGGCGACGGCCGGGATAACGGCGACGCTTGCCGGGACCCGGTTGCCCCTCCGGTCCGAAGAGGACGTATACGAGGCGCTGCAACGTCACGTCGGCCCTGACGGTGAGCTGGTGGGTGCGGCTACGTTGGGGGAGCTGCTGTCCCGGAGCCACTTCCAGCTTTCACCGGGCAACGAAGACGAAGGAGAGGCGGGCGGTCCGGGAGCGGGCTCCCTGGCGCTGTGGGGTCGCGGTAGCCAGAGCTGGAGCCAGGGCAGGCTGGACCCGGCGGTTGCGACGAGGGGAGAAGTGCTCTCCGGTCAACTGGGTGTGGAGCTTCGTGTTCGGGAAGACACGCTGGTCGGTGTCATGCTG
Source organism: Gammaproteobacteria bacterium (assembly GCA_965214795.1). Lineage (GTDB taxonomy): Bacteria > Pseudomonadota > Gammaproteobacteria > HK1 > HK1 > JAJDXW01. Next base: position 2,782,869 of record OZ243976.1, read on the forward strand.
AACGGCAGCGACGGGACGCTGGATTTCGACGAGGAACTCGAGACGGAGGTGACGGCGGAGGTATTCAGTGTGCATCCCTATGCGCGGTGGTCGCCGCGGCATGGCCTGAGCGCGTGGGCGATGCTGGGCTATGGTCTTGGCGAGGCGACCTTGACGGACCGTTTTTCCACCCGGACGGAAACCGATATCGAGACCGACATCGAGATGATGATGGCGGCGGGGGGGGGGAGCAACGAAGTGGCGTCGCGGTGGGGTATCGACTGGTCGCTGGGGACGAACGGTTTCCTTGTGCAGCTGGATGCGGATGAACGCGGGGGGCTGCTGCCGGCAGTGCGGTCCGAGGTCTGGCAGGTGCGGTTGCTGCTCGAAGGCCGCGCCAGGAAGGAGCTGGATGGAGGTTCGGGGCTGACCGGCAACGGCGTGCTGGCCGCGCGGGTCGATGGGGGCGATGCGGAGACCGGCCTGGGGATGGAGCTCGGTGGCGGGGTCGCGTATGGACACCCGAGCCTGGGTATCGACTTCAGGGCCAGCGGTCGCGTTCTGCTGTCCCATGAAGATGGACTCGAGGATGCGGGGTTGAGCCTGGCGTTGGGGGCCGACCCGGGCGAGCGCGGTCGCGGCCTGTACTTTGCGCTGACGCCTTCCTGGGGGAATGCGGCAAGCGGTGCGCGGGCGATGTGGGAGGACCGGCAAGCGATCACTGGCGGACCCCACGGCTCGGGCGGGCGCCTGTTCGACCCGGAGATGCGGCTGGATTCCGAACTCGGCTATACCACGCCCCTGCCGACCCGTCGCGGCACCCTCACGTCCTACGGCGCGTTCTCGTCCGACGGCGGCGCGGCCCGGCAGTACCGCATCGGCAGGCGACTGGAGCTTACCGACACCATGTCGATGAGCCTCGAGGCCGAACGTCGCGAGAGCGCCGGCGCGGCCCCCGAGCACAGTATCTGGCTGAGAAGCAGCATCCGTTTCTGAGCGGGAGAGGCGATTGCGGGTGTGAATCGAAAGGAACCGGTGGAGCCGTCTCGCGCCGTTCGGGGGCCGGAGCCCCGGCCCACCGGCGGCCGGGACGCTTCGGCGCGACGACGGACGGCGCCGGTCGCGACGCGCGCTACCGCCCGCGCGCGGTGACGAAGCCGTCGCGGCGGTCGCGCCGCCGGTCTTCGTCCGTTCGGTCGGCGCGGTCGCCCCAACCCCCGCCCCCCGCCGCACGGATCTCGAACACCGTCCCCGGCGGCACGGGGATGCCCTCGTGCTTGGAGTCGAGGACGGCCGGCCGCCGGCCGGGCGCCCGCATGCGGTAGCGGTGGGGGAGCCCCGACTCGCCGCCCATCATTCCGATCGGTCCGCGACGCGCGCCGTCGCCCGCGGTGTTGGCGACGCAGGGCTCGTCGGTCTCCACCACGAGTTCGAGCTCGCCGCCCGCGCCGCCGACGTACCGTCCCGCCCCGCCCGAATTCGGCCGGAATTCGTGGCGCCGGAAGAAGAACGGGAAGCGCGCCTCGGCGACCTCGATGGAGCCGAACTTGAGTCCCCCCGCCGAGTGCCATTCCCCGGAGTTGTGCCACCCGTCGCCGCCCGCGGATGCCCCGGCGCCCGGCCGGGCGTGGAACATGTGCCAGATGAAGTCGCGCCCGGAGCGCGGGTCCCGCCCCTTGAGGGCAATGCGAAGTCGTTTCCCCCAAGCGGCCATGGTCTGCTCCGGGCACGCGGGGGCGAGGGCGGTGACCACCGCCTCGATGATCTCCTGGCCGCAGTGGGAGGTCGACATGGTGACGGGCGCCCAGTCGTCGGACCAGACGATCGTGCCGCGCTTCGCGACGATCTCCACCGGTCGCATCGTCCCGTCGTTCTTTGCGATTTCAGGGTCCAGAAGATAGGTGAGGGCCATCGCCACCGCCGAACGGGTGTTGGCCCGTGACGAGTTGAGAAAGCTCCGGACCTGGGGGTCGGACTCGCGGAGATCCACCCGCAGATCGCTTCCCGCCACGGTCACCGCGGCGCGGATCGCGATGTCCGGATGGCCGCGCCCGTCGTCGTCGAGCAGGGCCTCGCCCGCGTAGGTGCCGTCCTTCCAGCCGGCGATGACGGTCCGGGTCTGCGCTTCGGCCGCATCGAGGATCCGATCCGCGGCGGCGGCGATGGTCTCCGCCCCGATCTCCTCGACGAACTCGAGGAGGCGCCGCTCACCGAGTCGCACCGAGCCGATCTGGGCCGAGAGGTCCCCGGTGAAGTCGCGGGGGTGCCGGACGTTCACCCGCAACATGCGCATGACGTCCTCGCGGAGTTGGCCCCGGTCGTAGAGCCGGAGGGGCGGCACCCGGAGGCCCTCCTGCCAGATCTCGGTTGCGGACGCGTTGTAGGCGCCGTAGGCCGCCCCCCCGATGTCGGAGTGGTGGGCGCGGTTCAGGGTCCAGAAGAGAAGCCGCTCGCCCGCGAAGACCGGCAGGCATGCGGTCAGGTCCGGGAGGTGGCTGCCCCCGTGATAGGGATCGTTCAGGAGGAATACGTCACCCGGGTGGATGTCGTCGCCGAACGCCTCGAGGGTCGCGAGCGCCGAAGAGGGCATCGCCCCGACGTGGACCGGAATGTACTCGGCCTGCGCGACGAGCTCGCCCTTCGCGTCGATGATCGCGGTCGAGAAGTCGCGGCTCGAGTTCAGGATCTGGGAGAAGGACGTACGCAGCATCGCCTCTCCCATCTCGTCCACGATCCCGACGAGCCGGTGCCGGACGACGGAGACGGTAATCGGATCGGGGAAGGAACGGTTGGTGGTCACTCCGGTGCTCCAGGGGCGATGGACGCGCGGCGGGCGGTGCGCCGACCGAGCCAGGCCCGAAAAAGTCATCGACTTCCCGCTGCGGCCGCCCATCCGCTCGCGGTCGCGGGCCGTACTCCCGCAAGCCGCTTCGACCGCGCGCACGCGCCAGTATCGAGCCAAGTCGGCTCCGCCTTCAGCCGCGCGCCCGCGCTCTTTCGGTCCGTGCGGCCCGTTCCTCCATGAGATCGTGGGGAGATCGGGGGGAGATCGTGGGGCATCCTGGTGCCCTCGCGACGAAAGTCGGTGATTTTTTCGGGCTGGTCTCCTTCGCACGAGGCTACCGCATCGGGCGGCCGGTTTGCACTCCCAGCCTTGTCCAATGACACATGAGCCTGAAGGGGGCGCGTGATTCCAACGTGAGGTGAGCCTGACGGGGTGCGAAGCGGGGCATCATCAGGAGATGATCGTGATGCTTCAGACCCACCGAGTGCGGACTGTCGACCAGGTCCGCTCGTTCCTCGATGGCGCCGAGCCGGTCGAGGTCCAACCCCTGGACCGCGGGGCGCGCTACGAGTTCGTCGCCCGGACCCTTCGCCGGTTCCGGTACGGGCAACCGGGCAAGGCCGACAAGGGGGTGGTGCGCCGCTTCCTGGTCAAGGTGAGCGGGTTGTCCCGAGCACAACTGACCCGCCTCATCGCTCAGCACCGCTCGACCGGGCGCATCAACGACCGTCGCGGTCCGCCCCGACGGCCCTTCCCCCGGCGCTACACGACTCAGGACATCCGCCTGCTCGCCCAGGTCGATGCGCTGCACGGGACCGTGTCCGGACCGGCCACCCGCAAGCTGTGCGAACGCGCCTACCGGGCGGCCGCCGCCGGCCGGTTGGCCGGTTGGCCGCTTCGGTCCCGATCCGCCGCGGCGCTTCTGAAACCGGGCACGCTCCGGCATACTTCGCCGGTGAACGCCGCCCGCGACGAGATGTATGCCCGATTCTGGGGGGTGCGGGGAAGCATCCCGGTCTCCGACCCCCGTTGCGCCCGCTACGGTGGAAATACGTCGTGCGTCGAGGTGCGTTGCGGGGGCGCGGTTCTGGTGTTCGACGCGGGGACGGGCATTCGTCCGCTCGGGTCCGCTCTCCTCCGGGAGGGTTGCGAAGACCTGGACCTCTTCCTCACCCACGGCCACATCGATCACGTGTTCGGTCTTCCGTTCTTCGCCTTCGCATACCGGCCGGGGAACGCCCTTCGGGTGTGGTCCGGATTCCAGGCGCCGGAAGCCGGCACGACCGAGTCCGCGGTGCGCAGCCTCATGAGCGCACCGCTCCTCCCCATCACCCCCGGCATCTTTCCCGCCGAGGTCTCCTTCCGCGACTTCTCGCCCGGCGACGAGCTCGCGCCGGGCGGCGGCATCTCGCTGCGTACCGCCCCCCTCCGCCACCCGGGCGGAGCGACGGGCTATCGGGTCGACTACCGCGGGCGCAGCATCTGTTACGTCACCGACACCGAGCATGATCCGGAAACGCCGGATGCGAACATCCTCGCCCTCGCCGACGGTGCGGACGTCCTCATCTACGATGCGATGTTCACCGACGAGGAGCTCCCCCGCCACCGGGGATGGGGCCATTCGACCTGGGAGGAGGGCGCCCGGCTGTGTCGCGCGGCGGGGGTCGGGACTTACGCGATCTTCCACCACGCCCCGGAGCGCGACGACGAGGCGCTCGACCGGATCGGCGCGGCGGCCGGCCGGATGTTCCCGGGGGCGGTGGTGGCCCGCGAAGGCATGGTCCTCACCCCCTGAACCAGGGGGAGGCGATCCGGCTCCGGCCTGTCGAGGGCGGTTCGATGGAACACTCGATCTACCGCTACGTCATCCGGCACTCCCTCCGCGCGCAGGTCGTGCTGACCCTGCTCGCGGTCGCGTCGTTCCCCTTCCTCTACGCGTTCTACGAGGTCCCGAAGCAGATCGTGAACCGGGTGATCCAGGGCGACGCGGGCGGCTTCCCGGCCGTCGTGCTCGGATTCTCCTTCACCCAGATCGAATACCTGTTCGTCCTGTGCGGCGGATTCCTCGTCCTCGTGATCGTCAACCAGGGCTTCAAGTACGTGATCAACGTGCTCGCGGGGCGCACCGGCGAGCGCATGCTCCGGCGCCTGCGGTACGACCTCTACAGCCGCGTCCTGCGCTTCCCCCTGCCGCATTTCCGCAAGCTCTCCCCGGGCGAGATCATCACCATGATCACGGCCGAGGTGGAGCCCCTCGGCGGATTCATCGGAGACGCGTTCAAGCTCCCGATCTTCCAGGGGGGGTATCTCCTCGTCATCCTCGCCTTCCTGCTGGTGCAGAACTGGGTGATGGCCGCCGCCGCGGTTGCCCTCTACCCGCTCCAGTTCTACGTCGTTCCGAAGCTCCAGCGCCGCGTGAACGCCTTCGCCAAGGAGCGGGTGCGGCTCGTGCGCCGGCTCTCCGACCGGATCGGGGAGACGGTGTCCGGCGTCCAGGAGATCCGCGGGAACGACACCTCCGCCTACGAGCGCGCCGCCATGTCCGCCGCTCTCGGCGAGATCTACACGGTGCGGCTGCGCCTGTTCATATGGAAGTTCGTCATCAAGTTCCTGAACAACTCGATCAACCATCTCGGTCCGTTCTGCTTCTATTCGATCGGCGGCTACTTCGTGATCGAGGGGCGACTCGAGATCGGGACCCTGATGGCCGCGATCGCGGCCCACAAGGACCTCGCCGCCCCCTGGAAGGAGCTGCTCAACTACTACCAGCGCCGCGAGGACGCCCGCATCAAGTACGAGCAGGTGATCGCCCAGTTCAACCCTCCCGGAATGCTCGACGAGTCCCTCCAGCACGGCTCCCCGCCCGCGGGGGCGCGGATCGAGGGCGAGCTCGCGGCCTCCGGCCTCGCCCTTCGGGACGATACGGGAACCAGCTTCCTCGAAGGGGTGTCGCTCAGCATCCCCGCCGACACGAGGGTGGCGGTGGTCGGCGCTTCGGGCAGCGGGCGCGAAGAGCTCGCCCTGGTGCTGGCCCGGCTGATGAACCCCACCTCGGGGGCCCTCACCATCGGCGGGGAGCGGTCGGACCGGCTGCACGAGGGGGTGACCGGCCGCCGTCTCGCCTTCGTCGGCCCGCAGGCGTTTCTGTTCAACGCGACGGTTCGTGACAACCTTCTCTACGGGCTCAAGCACGAGCCGAACCCCGGTGACGGCCCCGATCCCCGCCCTGATCCTCGCCCTGATCCTCGCCCCGATCCTCGCTGGGTGGCGGAAGCGGCGGTGGCGGGGAATTCGACCGATGACGTGAACGGGGACTGGATCGACCGCGAGGCGCTCGGCGGCGACTCGCTGCCCAGGCTGCTCGAAGTGCTGGAGATGGTCGAGCTCGACGGAGACGTCTTCGAGCTCGGCCTGCGCGGCACCGTCGATGCCGAAGGTGACCTTCAAGCGCGTCTGCTCCAGGCGCGGGGGGCGTTCCGCGAGCGTCTCGCGGATCCGGGCATCGCCGCTCTCGTCGAGGGATTCGACGCGGATCGCTACAACGACAACGCCACCGTCGGCGAGAACCTCCTGTTCGGGACGCCGGTCGGCGGCGGGTTCGACATGGACCGTCTGGCCGAGAACGCCTGGGTCATGGAGGTGCTGGAAGCGGAGGGGCTCGTTCCGCGCCTGCTCGAGGCGGGGCGCACGGTGGCCTCCATCATGCTCGAGCTCTTCTCCGGGCTGCCGCCCGGGCACTCGGCGTTCGAACGGTTCAGCTTCATCGACGCGGACGACCTCCCGGAGCTCCAGGCGGTAATCGACCGAGCCGCCCAGGACGGTGTCGACGGGCTCGGAGAGGAGGACCGCCGCCGGCTGCTGTCGCTTCCGTTCCTGCTGCAACCGGCGCGGCATCGCCTCGGGGTGGTCGACGACGACCTGCGGGCGCGGCTGCTCGCCGCGCGCCGCCGCTTTGCGGCGAGCCTGCCCGCATCGCTCCGGGGCCGGATCCAGTTCTTCGAGGCGGAGCGGTACAACGCGGCCGCCTCCATCCAGGACAACGTCCTCTTCGGCAAGGTGGCCTACGGGCAGGCGCGGGCCGCGGAGCGCGTCAAGCACCTCGTGACCGAGGTCATCGACGAACTCGGGCTCCGGTCCTCGGTGATCGAGGCGGGGCTGGACTTCCCGGTCGGGATCGGTGGAGGGCGCCTCGGTGCCGTCCAGCGCCAGAAGGTCGGGCTCGCGCGCGCGATTCTCAAGCGTCCCGACGTGCTGGTGCTCTCCGATGCCACGGCGGGGCTCGACGGGGGGACCCACGAGCGCCTCGCGGGGCGTGTGTTCCGGGAGTTCGAAGGACGGGGGATCATCTGGTCGCTCCACCGGGCGGCGCTCGCCCGCGGATTCAACCGGGTGGTGGTCATGCAGTCGGGCCGGGTGGCGGAGTCCGGCACGTTCGAGGAGCTCGACCGGGAGGGGAGCGCGCTCCGCGACCTGCTGGCGGCCGGCTGACGGCCGAAGTGGCGGCCCGAACGGGGATGAACGGCGGGTGGGGCCGACCGGCGGTCCGCGACGTGCCGGCGGCCGGAGCATTGCCGTGCGTTCCGGCGCCGCAGCGTGAAATGGTCCTGAGCCGCGGCGGGCAACGGGTGCGCGGAGGGGAGAAGGCATGAGCCTGAACGAAGAGGTTGAAGTCCTGCGGCGGGTGCCGCTCTTCGCCCGGATCGATCCGGCGAAGCTCAAGCTGCTCGCGTTCACGAGCGAGCGGCTCGTCTATCCGGCCGGCTCGGAGCTCTTCCACCAGGGCGATGCGGGCGATGCGGCCTACATCCTCCTCGACGGGGAGGCGGACATCCTGGTGGACACGCCCGAGGGGGAGATCGTCGTCGCGGAAGCCCGCCGCCACGAGTTCGTCGGCGAGATCGCGATCCTCATCGACATCCCGCGCACCGCGACCGTGCGGGCGCGGACCGAGCTCTCGACCCTGGTGGTGACCAAGGAGACGTTTCTCGGGATGGCGTCCGAGTTTCCGGACCTCGCCATCGAGATCATGCGTGAGCTGGCGCAGCGACTCGTCGACACCACCGAGCAGCTGACCGCGGCGCGGGCGGGCGCCCGCGGCTGAGCCGGGCCTCGCGGCCGGGGGAGGGCGAGGCGGGGCGCGGGCGCGAAGGGCCGGGAAACGGAGTGGCCGGCCGGTGCCCGGTCAGGTGATCCCCGGTCAGGTGACTCCCGGGGAGGTGACCCTCGGTCAGGTGACCCTCGGGCCGGCGCGGACGGCCTCGAGCGCGCCCCGCAGGCGTGCGTGCTCCTCCGCCGGGGTCGCCGCCGCGGGCGGGAGCATGCGAGCGCTCGGGAAGCGGCCGAGCATTGCGAGGCAGGTCTTGAGCCGGGCGGTCGCCCGGCCGCCGGGGGCGATCCGGTAGACGGCGCGGGCGAGGGGATAGATCCGTTCGTGGCAGGCGCGCGCCTCGCCCAGCCGGCCGCCCCGGACCGCGTCGAAGAGCGCGACGATCGGCTCCGGGATCACCGCCGCAAGGCTCACCAGGCTCCCTTCGCTGCCGACGACCCAGCTCGTGAAGAGGTGCTCGTCGCCCGACCCCATGACCGCCACCCGGGGCGCGGCGTCGCGGATGAGCCGCCGGTTCTCCTCGTACGCCGCGACCTCCCAGCTTCCCTCCTTGATGGCGACCACCCGGGGCAGCCGGACGAGCCGCTCCAGCGTGGACCGACGGTACGCGAGCCCGCCCGCGCCCACCGCGGCCTGGAAGAGCATGAGGGGCGCGCGGGTGGCGTCGAGCACCCGGCGGTGGTGTTCGACCACCCCCTCCTCGTCCTGGTGGAGCGCCCATCCGTTCGGCGGAAACACCATGATCGCGTCGGCCCCGGCCGCCTCGAGGGCGCGGGCGTGCCGGGCCGCCTCGACGCTGTTCTCGCAGTTCACCCCGGCGACGAGGAGAGAGCGATCGCCGACCGCCTCCGCGGCCGTCGCCACCACCCGCTCCTGATCGGGAAGGGCCATGGTCGCGTTCTCCCCGGCATGGCCGTTGAGCAGAAATCCGGTGAGGCCCCCGACCCCGGCGAGCCGTTCGAGGTGGGTGGCGAGGACCGGCTCGTCGGGGGCGAGGTCGTCGCGAAGGGGGCAGGGAGTGGCGGCGTAGATGCCGTGGAACGGTTCGGGGCCGTCGGGGATCACGTCTTGCTGCCTCGGTCCGGTCGCTCGATGAGCCGATCGGGAGGAAAGAGCGGCATGGCCGGCTCTCGTCCCAGGATGCGGTCGGCGAGGAGTTTCGCGATCCAGGGCCCGCTCGTAAAGCCGGAATGGACGCTCCCGCACACGAAGGCGTCCGGGTGGCCGGGGAGGGGGCCGACGGCGGGGAGCGCGTCCCCGGTCTCCGCCTCGAGCCCCGCCCAGGCGCGGACGAGGCGGGCTCCGCGCAAGGCCGGCACCGCGTGGCAGGCGAGGCGCAGGTTGCCGGCGAGCCGCCCGGGGAGGAGGGCGGCGCCCCCTCGTTCGAGATCTCCCGCCGCCTGCCACCCGCCCCCGACGACCGCGGTCCCGTTCCCGAACTGCTTGAGGGAGAGCAGCCCGCTCGCGACGCCGACGACGGTCCGCATCACGGGCGCGAGGCGCTCGGTCACCGCGAGCTGGTTGACGAGCGCCCGGATGGGGAGGCGGATGCCGAGCCAGGCGCTCATCTCCCCGAGCCATGCGCCGCCCGCGAGCACGAGACGGCTCGCCCGGAGCGGCGGACGGTTCGCGAGGTGGAGGACGTACCCTCGGCCGGCCGGCTCGGCGCCGGTGGCGAGGGTGTGCTCGAAGAGCCGGGTCCCCGCCTCGCCGAGGGCGCGGCGAAACGCGACGCCGGTGAGGTACGCGCTCGCGAAGCCGTCGATGGGGCAGTGGCTCGCGAGGATCGGCCATCGCGAGAGGCCGGGCTCGATCCGGCGGGCGGCGTCGAGGCCGAGGAGCCGGATCGGTGCTCCCGCCCGGCGCCGGGCCTCCGCCCGCTCCTCGAGCATGGCGGCCTCGCGCTCGGTGAACGCGAGCGACAGCCCGGGGCAGAGCGTCACCCCCACGTCGTGGCCGAGCCACTCCCCGGCGGACGCCCACATCCGGTGGGCCGCGAGCGCGTAGGGGATGAGCGCGGCGCGCGTCATCTGCATCGTGAGGGTGCCGGCATTGGTGCCGGAGGCTTCCCGGCAGAGGCCGCCGCGCTCGACGAGGGCCACCCGCATGCCGCTCCGGGAGAGGAAGAGGGCTACCGCCGAGCCGTGAAGCCCGCCCCCCACCACCAACGCATCGAAGGAGGGATGCGGCCGGGAAGCGGGCGAGGGCACGGAATCGGGAGGGGGCGCAGGGAATGACATGAAGGGGGAGGCGTGGAACCGGACCGGGTTTGCGCGAATGTCGGGACCGATCGGTTCCCGGATGTCCTTGATGGCCATCGGACGGCGTAGCTCGTTGATGCGGAATCTCTTTCTTCGGTTGACGACGATTGCGGGCGAAGAGAACCGTGATCGACAAAACCCATTGAATTCATTGGATACGGTCGAGAGATTAGAGATAAGAGAGTAGATCAGCCTTGGCGCGAATGCAGCCGGTGCTCGGCCGTGCACGGGCGCGACGGGGCGCGGAGCGCAGGGGAGGGCGGCTACCTGGCGGCCGGGGCGGTGCGGGCGATGAGTGCCTGCAACGCGGTCATGGTTTCGGTATGGCGCTGGTCGGCCGTGTGCAGCGTTTCGGCATGACGCCGGCGGGAGTCGGCATCGCGCTGCTGCGCATCGCGCTGTGCCTGCGCATCGCGCTGCTGCATGGCACGGTCGCGGGCGGCGCTGGCGCGGTTCATGGCGCGGATGCCGTACCAGACGATTCCGATCTGCCCGAGTCCGATTCCGAGGCTGATGGCGAGGGAGGCGATTTCGTACTCGGTCATGGGTGGCTCCGTAGGTGGTGACTGGCCGATAGGGAATTTCAGTGGAATCTCTCCCAAGAATATCGAAAAAATGAATTAATCGGTTCATGTGCGTCAATCATCCCGACCTTGGTCCCGTCTTGCCCCGTTCTTCCCCCCGTTCTTCCCATGGTGCGGGGAGTTCTTCGGAAAAATTTTCCGCGGCGAAGACCCCTCGGTCCGGCTCAGAGGGGAGCCGGCGGCGGGATCGGGATGTCGCCGTACTCGAACCGGCCGGCGAGATCGTCCATCGACACCGGACGCAGGGGCGCCCGGCCGGTCCACTGTCCGGCGGCCCGCCGCCCCTCGTCGGGATCGCTCGCGATGCGGGCGGCGAGGATCTCCGCCACCACGTCTTCACAGACCCGCCCCTGGCAAGGACCCATCCCGCAGCGGGTGAAATGCTTGAGCTGGTTGATGTCGGCCGCGCCCTGGGTCACCGCGTCCTCGATTTCCCGCCGGGTGACGTCCTCGCAACGGCAGACGACGGTGTCGCCGGGTATCGCGTCCACCATCGCCGGCCGAAGGGCGGTGAGCCCGCTCATTGCCGCCCCGAAGCGGGCCGCCCGGGCATGGGCGCGGCGGAGGGGGCGCGCGTGTGCCACGGCGGCCCCCGGTGGGAGCCGCCCCGCGTCGAGAGCGGCGGCGGTTCCGGCGATCCGGCCCGATTCCACCGCGGCCGCCGCCCCGTACACCCCCGCGCCGTCACCCGCAACGTAGCAGCCGACGAGGCTCGTCCGCCCCCATTCGTCCGTCACCGGCCGCCAACCGCCCTCCGCCCGCGAGAACCGGTGCCGGAGGCGGAGCAGGCGTCCGATCTCCGTCGCCGGCGCGAGTCCGTGACCGACCGCGAGTGCGTCGGCCGCGATCCGCCGCCCCGTCTCGCCACCCGACTCACCGCCCGGTCCGCCGCGCCAGCCCCCGCCCGGACCGATCGGAGCGACGGTGACCGACTCGAGCTCCCGGCGGCCCGTGGCGGCGCGAATCGAGTGACGAAAGAGGATGGGGATCCGTGCGCCGGCGATCCGTGCGAGCCAGCCGGCTCCGCGCGCGAGAAGATGCGGCATCGTGCCCAGCCGGGGCAGGGCGCGGAGCCATTCGGCGGGGCCGTCGAGATCGACGGCGGCGACGACGGTGCCCCCCGCCTTGCCGATCGCGGCCGCGACGGCCGGAACGAGGGGGCCGGCTCCCGCCACCACCACCCGGCGCCCGGGGAGGACGCGTTGCGACTTGATGAGGACGGTGGCCGCTCCGAGCCCGATGACGCCGGGCAGCGTCCACCCGGGGAACGGCACCACCCGCTCGAGGGCGCCGGGGGCGAGCACGAGCGAGTCCGCGAAGATCGGCCGGATACCTTCCGGCCCGGTCGTGTCGAGGCGGAAGCGGGCGGTGTTCTCCACGGAGAAACCGGCCTCTTCCTCCATCCGGATGGAGTCGGTCAAGGGGCACGGGGTGTCCGGGAGTGCGGAACCGGGTACCGTGAGCGCGGACCGCGCGAGCACCGACCAGACCCGCTCGTTCGACCGTACTTCGACCGGGCTCGCGCCGAGCCGGCCCCGCAGGGCGTCCCCGGCGTCGGTGTCGGCTCCGCCGGCGCCTGCCGGAAAGGCGGCGGGAGCGGCCCGCCAGACCTGCCCGCCGGCGGCGGGAAGCTCGTCGAGCAACACCACGTCGAGGCCGTGCCCCGCTGCGGTGACCGCCGCCTCGACCCCGGCCGGCCCGGCTCCTACCACCGCGAGATCGGCTCCCCGGGCAGGCTCGGTCACCGGGCAGGTACCGCTATCGGGAAGGGTCCGCGGCGCCCCGGCACTCCACCACCAAGCCCTCGCGGACCTCGACCATGCAAGCCGGTTCCGGGCGCCCGCCGATGTGGATCGTGCACTCCTGGCAGGCGCCCATCAGGCAGAACGCGCCGCGCGATCCGCCCGTGCCGGGGCTTCTCCGGAGCTGCCGCCGGCCGTGCGCGAGGAGCGCGACGGCCACCGTCTCGCCGGCGAAGCACGGGATGCGCTCGCCGTCCACGAGGATGGCAAGGGGAGAGCCCCGTGGTCCGACGCGAAGGGACGATCCCACCTGCCGGGCTCAGGTTCGAGGGTGGACCCGGGCTTCCGCCTCAGTGCCGGTGCCCACCCCGCTCGTGGACGTGGCCATGGGCGATCTCCTCTCGGTCGGCCGCCCGAATATCGACGATCTCCACGTCGGCATGGACCGTGATTCCGGCCAGCGGGTGGTTCGTGTCGACGTCGACCACGCTCGACCCGACCTTGAGGACGGTCGCCGCGTGGCCGCCCTGGCGCGTCCTGACGTAAACCGCCATGCCGGGCGCAAGCCGCCTGGGGCCGATGACGTATTTCTTCGACACGCGCCGAGCCGATCCCGGGAGGCGCGGCCCGAACGCCTCCTCGGGCTTGAGCACGAGCCGGAACCGCTCCCCGGCCGGACGGCCGGCGAGCGCCCGGTCGATCCCGGGCAGCACGCCCCCGTGGCCGTACAGGATGGTGAGCGGCTCGCCGTCGCGGGTGGAGCCGAGCCGGGCGCCGGAGGGGTCGGTCAAGTCGTAGTGAAGACGGACCACGTGGTCGCGCGCGACGATCATTTCCGGAACGGCTCCCATCGGTTCGATACACCGCGCATGATGCCGGTCGTGTGCCCCTTGCGCCACTTCCCGGCCGCATCCACGTCCGGCGGCTTCCGCCGCGCGGGAGGCCCGGCCGACCGCCTTCCCGCAGGCCGCGGGTCGAAAACCCGGCTCATCCGAAGGCGCCCCGACGCCGACCGGTCGACAAGGACGATACGTGCGCCGCTCATCGAGGCCACAGGGGCTCGCGCCCCTCGCCAACAGGCCGGATATACGGCAGCAATCCTGTTCCCGCCATCGCCGAGCGACACCTTGCGATACGGGAGAAGACCATACACGGATCGGCGCAGCGTAGTCCGACCTGCGGCCTGGGGGATACCGGAGCGATGCGGTGAGCGCCGACACCGTAGCGTGAAACGACCCTGGGGTGTCTCCGGGAACGTGATCCGGGCGCCGGGAGGCTGCTACCCTCGGTGCCCGATTGAAGCCCGGAACGAGCGGGCCCATGATCCCGGATCGTCATCCGGGAGGCATGGCGCGGGACGATCGCGCCGATCGCGCATGTTCGAGGAGGTAGCCGTGGGCAAGCCCAGGAAGGTGGATCGGTCGAAGGGCGGCGCCGCGAGGGCCCGGCGCGACACGGCCGGCGCTCCGTTGGAAATCTCCAATTCGGAGTATCAGAAGGAGCTGTTCAGGCTCCAGATCGAGCTGGTGACGATGGTCGAATGGATCAAGCACGCCGGGCTCAAGGTCGTGGTCCTCTTCGAGGGCCGCGATGCGGCGGGGAAGGGCGGGGTCATCAAGCGTATCACCCAGCACCTGAGCCCGCGCATCTGTCGGGTCGCCGCGTTGCCCGCACCGACCGAGCGCGAGCGGACCCAGTGGTACTTTCAGCGGTACGCGGCCCATCTGCCCGCGGCGGGCGAAATGGTCCTGTTCGACCGGAGTTGGTACAACCGGGCCGGGGTCGAGCGGGTGATGGGCTATTGCACCGAGGAGGAGCATCGCGAGTTCCTGCGCTCGTGCCCGGAATTCGAGCGCATGCTCGTGCGCTCCGGCATCCAGCTCGTCAAGTACTGGTTCTCGGTCTCCGATGAAGAGCAGGAGCGCCGGTTCCAGAACCGCCTGGAGCAGCCGCACAAGCGCTGGAAGCTGAGCCCGATGGATCTGGAGTCGCGGCGGCGCTGGGTCGATTACTCCAGGGCCAAGGACGAGATGTTCGCCCATACCGACATCAAGCAGGCGCCGTGGTACGTCGTCGATGCGGACGCGAAGAAGCACGCGCGGCTGAATTGCATGCGCCACCTGCTGAGCCTGGTGCCCTATGAGGATCTGACCCCGGAGCCGATCGAGCTTCCGCGTCGCACCGACGCCGGGCCGTACGTGCGCCCCCCGATCAGCGACCAGACGTTCGTCCCCGCCGCGTACCCGGGTGGTGGGAAAGGTTCCGGCCCCGCCCGCGGCCCCTGAATCCGGCCCGTGCCGTCCGTCCGCTCGTTCGGATGTTGCCGATGCCCGCGTCCGAGCCGACGCGGAGCGCAGCCCGACACCGGAACGGGTCCATGGGCCCTCGGCACCCGGAACCCGGGCCATTCCACGCCGGCCGGAAACAGGCAGCCCTCGCCCTCTCCGCCAATGTGACCGAGACCGAGACCCGCCGAACCGCCAGGTGGCGGCGATTATGTGCAACGCCGGCATCGAAGGCTCGGCCCGAAAAAATCCCCGACTTTCGTCGCGAGGGGGCCAAGATGCCCCACGATCTCCCCACGATCTCCCCACGATCTCCCCACGATCTCATGGAGGAACGGGCCGCCCGGACCGAAAGAGCGCGTGCGCGCGGCTGAAGGCGTAGTCGATACCAGCTTGACACTGGCGCGTGCGCGCGGTCGAAGCGGCTTGCGGGAGTACGTCCCGCGACCGTGAGCGGATTAGCGGTCGCAGCGGGAAGCCGGTGATTTTTTCGGACCGGCGGCGGGCCCCGGGACCTCCGGCACCGCCGCGGCGTCGCCACGGTCACCGCCGGCGTCCCGCTCCCCACGGTCGCCGCCGTCCCGGGACACGCGTCGCCCACGACGGCCGCGATCCACACCACCGCGATCGGTGCCGAGGCCCGCGAACTCGTCAGCCGCGCGTGGATGTAGGATCCGGACCCGGAGATCCGGAACAGGAGTCTCGACGTGGCCGCATCCAGGAGCGAAGCGCTCGCGCGAAGGCGCGCAACCTACCAGGACGTGCTCGACGCGCCCGCGCACCAGGTCGCCGAGATCGTGGACGGAACGCTCTACACGCACCCGCGCCCGGCGGCGCCGCACACGATCGCGACCTCGGTTCTCGGAGGCGAACTCAACCCACCGTTCCACCGTGGCCGCGGCGGCCCGGGCGGATGGTGGATCCTCGACGAGCCCGAGCTGCACCTCGGTGAGAATATCCTCGTGCCGGACCTCGCGGGCTGGCGCCGGGAGCGGATGCCCGAGCGACCCGACACAGCGTACTTCACGCTCGTACCGGACTGGGCGTGCGAGATGCTGTCGGCCTCGACGCGCCGGCTCGACCTCCTGAACAAGCGGCCGATCTACGCGCGCGAAGGCGTCGCGCACCTCTGGTTCGTCGACCCGATCGACCGGACGCTCGAGGCGTTCGAGCTTCGCGACGGCGAGTGGGTGCTCATCGCGTGTGCGAAGGACGACGAACCAGTCAGCGTCCGTCCCTTCGACGCGATCACGTTCAGCCTGGGAGACCTTTGGGAATGACCGCCGGCTCCGTCGTGTCCGAGGGCGTCGCCATCCCCCTCCCAACCCGGCTGGCGGCGTCGCGGCATCACGTGCGCGCGGCGGTGTCTCCCGCCGCGGTCGCCGCGCCAGGGCGAGCCGCGAGCGCGTGCCGAGCGGCGCCCGGAACGCGGGCGAGGGGCTCGGGACGCGCCGTGTCCACCGGGCCCGGACCCGGCCGGCCGGGTCCACCGCTTCAGCCGCCCGGGACGCCCCGGGTGTTGACGTAGAGCGCGTAGAGCGACTGGCTCGCGGCCATGAACAGGCGGTTGCCCTTGCGTCCCCCGAAACAGACGTTGGCGCAGCGCTCGGGGAGGGCGATGCGGCCGATGGCGGTGCCGTCGGGCGCGAACACCAGCACCCCGTCGAGCGCCTCGCTGCCCATGCCCCACCCGCACCAGAGATTCCCGTCGACATCGCAGCGCATGCCGTCCGGGGTGCCGTCCGGTCCCGCGTCGATCAGGACTTCCCGGTTGGCGATGGCCCGGCCGTCCGGGGTGAGGTCCCAGGCGAGTATCTTGCGGTGCGGTTCGCCGCGGGACTCGACCACGTAGAGCCGCCCCTCGTCGGGCGAGAAGCAGAGCCCGTTCGGGCCGCGGATGTCGTCCGCGAGGCACGTGAGCTCGCCGCTCTCGCCGTCGATACGGTAGACCGCCTCGGGCAACTCGGGTTCCGCGCGGTGACCCTCGTAGTTGCCGAGGATGCCGAAGGGGGGATCGGTGAACCAGATCGAGCCGTCCGACTTCACGACCACGTCGTTCGGCGAGTTGAGCCGCCGCCCCTCCACCCCGTCCGCGAGCACGGTGAGGCTGCCGTCGTACTCCGTCCGAGTGACCCGCCGCCCCCCGTGCTCGCAGGTCACGAGCCGGCCCTGCCGGTCCCGGGTGTTGCCGTTGGCGAAGTCCGACGGGCGCCGGTACACGCTGACCGCACCGGTCTCCTCTTCCCACCTGAGGATCCGGTCGTTCGGAATGTCGCTCCACAGGAGGTAGCGTCCGTCGCCGAACCACACCGGCCCCTCCGACCAGCGGCAGCCGGTATGGAGGCGTTCCACCGCCGCGCTGAAGATGCGATACGGTTCGAAGCGTGGGTCGAGCGTCTCGACCGCGGGGTCGGGATAGCGGGGATGCGGGCGCCAGCCCGCGCTCGGGGGAGTATGGTTCGGGTTCATCCGGGGTTCCTCGTCCGGTCGTTCGTGGATGGCGCGCGCGCGGCCGGCAGGTTCGCCGGGCTCAGGCCGCCGTCGCCCGCACGTAGTCGGGCATTCGCTTCTCCCGGAAGGCGGCAACCCCCTCGCGGTGCTCCCAGGTCCGGAAGCGCTCGATCTGGGTTCGGGCCTCTGCCCGGAGGGCGGCGCGGAGCGCCTCGCGGTCCTCCATCAGCGCCTTGAGGGTGGCGTAGCCGCCCAGAGCCGAGGCCGCGAGGGTACGCGCCCGTTCGAGCGCGACGGCCATCACCTCGCCGTCCGGGGCCCGAGTGTCGGCGATCCCGAGGCGATGCGCCTCGTCCGCATCCACCCGCTCCCGGGTGAGCGCGAGCCGGCGGGCCGCGGCCCGGCCGACCCGCCTCGGGAGGGTGTAGGTCAGCCCCCAGTCCGGGACGAGCCCGATGTCGAGGAACGACACCGTGAACTTCGCGCTGTCCCCGGCGACGACGACGTCCGCGAGACAGGCAATGCTCGCGCCCGCCCCCGCGGCATGGCCGTGCACCGCCGCGACGACCGGCTTCGGGAACGTGATGGCCATCTCGGCCACCCGCGCCATCTCGGCGACCCGCTCCTCCATCGCGGACGGCTCGCGGCTCCCCATCGTCTTGACGTCGCCGCCCGCGCAGAAGTGTCCGCCCGCGCCGGTGATCACCACCGCCCGGACCGTCTCGTCCTTTCCCATGGTCTCGAAATGCTCGGCGAACCGGCTCCGGATCTCCGGCGAGAGCGCGTTTCGTGCTTCCGGCCGGTCGATGGTGAGGACGACGACACCGCCATCGAGCTCCTCTCGTCGCAGGGTCATGGCTCTTCGGTTCCTCCGCGGGTTTCGATGAAGGGCTCCGCCCGCGAGGTTCTTCGCTTCGGAGCCCGCGTGTCAAGGCGGAGCCTTGTCCGATGACACATGAGCCTGAAGGGGGGCGCCTGATCCAACGTGAGGTGAGCCTGACGGGGTCGGGAACGGGGCATCATCAGGATAGGATCGGGATGCTCGGACCCACCGGATACGGACTCTCGACCCGGCCCGCTCGTTCCTCGACGGCGCCGAGCCGGTCGAGGGGCCACCCCTTGGCCCGAAAAATCACCGACTTCCCGCTGCGGCCGCCAATCCGCTCGCGGTAGCGGGACGTACTCCCGCAAGCCGCCTCGACAGCGCGCACGCGCTCTCTCGGTCCGTGCGGCCCGTTCCTCCATGAGATCGTGGGGCATCTTGGCCCCCTCGCGACAAAAGTCGGTGATTTTTTCGGGTCGGGAGCGCGGCGCGCGCGCCGAGTTCGTCGCCCGGACCCTTCGTCGGTTCCGGTACGCGCAACCGAGCAAGGCCGGCAAGGGGGTGGTGCGTCGCTTCCCAGGCAAGGTGAGCGGGGCGTCCTGAGCACAACCGACCCGTCTCATCGCTCAGCACCGCTCCACCGGGCGCATCGGCGACCGCGAGGCGGGGTCGGAATCGTTATCGGCGAAGCCCATCTCCGCGAGGAACCGGGACGGGTGCTTCGGCCATCTCCTGTACCGCTGCGCTCGCGACAGGATCAGCCGCTTTTTCGTTCGGGTGATGGCGACGAAGCAGCCGCGGCGTTCCTCCTCCAGCGCCGAGCCGCCGTTCTCTCGCCTGACGCTGTGCCAGGAGGGCAGGATCTCCTCCGCCAGGCCGATGAGGTAAACGGTATCGAATTCCAGGCCCTTGGCGCCGTGGATGGTCGCCAGAGATACCGCTCCCGGTACGGGCGCCGGTTCCTTGGAGCGCAGTTCCAGCTCCTGGAGGAATCGGTCGAGTGATGTCCGTCCGACCGCCGCCCTGATCTCGCCCGACAATCGCCGCCAGGCGCTCAGGTCGTCCCGGAGATCGTCGTTGGGCTTGTCACTCTCGAAGTGACCGAGGATCTGACCGATTGCCGAGGCAAGCTTCAGCTTTCCGGCGGCGAGGTCTGCGATCAGGTCGACGATCTCCGCGACGGGTGACGATAGCCCGGCCGCTTGTGCCGCACGCGACCAGACCGACAGGTACGTGACGCCCTCCGTCGCCGAACGGGACAGCAGGTCGTCGAAGTCCAGCGGCGCGGGCCCGCTGGCCGAAGACGCGGCGCAGCCGGACGCGAAGCTGCCGAACGCCTCGACCAGTGTTGCCAGGTTGCGCCGGTCGAGCGGCCGGTTGATCTGCTTCAGGCAGGCGACCAGCCAGCGCATCTCGGGCGATGCGAAGTCGTCGCGGCGACTCAGAATCGTCGCCTTCACACCCTCCGCCCGCAAGGCTTCGTACATGGACTCCAGCAACGCGCGGGTTCTGGCCAGTACCAGCGTCTGGCCGCGCTCGCCGATGTCCGGACCGGCGATCTCGGCCGCAATTCCGGTCGCTTCGTCCCGGTCGGTCTCGAACACGCGGTGTTGAATCGATTGGTCGTCGCGGGAACGACTGTGCTCCGCCGGCTCGGCGGGGCGTTTCCCGGCGGCGCGCCGGGCGTTGTAGACGACGAGACGATTCGCGGCCTCGACGATGCGCGGCGGGCAGCGGAAGTTGGTCGGAAGCTGCATCACCTCGCAATCGAAGTCCTTGACCAGAGTACCGATCCGACGGACGTTGGCGCCGTTCCATTCGTAGATCGTCTGGTCGTCGTCGGCCACGGCGAAGATTCGGCGGAAGTCCGCGCCCGCCATACGTCAAAGAAGCGCGTACTGGGCGCTGTTGGTGTCCTGGAACTCGTCGACGAGCCAGTGGCGGTAGACGGTCTGATAGTGTCGCGCCATCGCCGGATAGTCGAAGAGTCGGTACGCCTCGAAAATGAGCGAGTTGAAGTCCAGTGCGTTGGCGCGGCGCAGCTCCTCTTCGTAGCGGCGATAGACGCGGGCCAGGCGGCGGGCTCCATCGGTCGGTGCACCGTCCCCCCCGGCAAGCCACTCTTCAGCCCGTTCGGGCCGGACCAGTCGGGCCTTCAGGGCGTCGATCCTGGGCAGGAGTCGGCGGTCCTCGCTAGCGACATGGTGGCAGTCGCGCCCGAGGGCATCCTCCAGCACGGCTTCTCGGTCGGATGTCCGGGAGTAGATGGCGAAATCGGGTTTGATGCCGAGATGGACGCCATGCTGTCGCAGGACCTGTGCGCAGAAACCGTGGAAGGTGTGGATGTCTGCGCGTTCCTCGAGCCCGGGTGCAAGGGTGGTCAGCCGGCTCGACATCTCGTGGGCGGCCTTGTTCGTGAACGTCAGCGCGAGGACGCGAAAGCGCTCGTCCCGCGATCGATCGAGCAGGCACGCGGCCCGGCAAGTCAGTACGCGGGTCTTGCCGGAACCGGGACCGGCCAGTACGAGCAACGCGCCGTCGTCCCACTCGACCGCCTTGCGCTGGATGTCCGTGAGTTCGTGCAGCGTGGTTTCGAGTTGGGTAGCCATCAGGTCAGACCCCGCAGTTGCTCGATGGCGGCGCGAAACGCCTTTGGAGTGCGTTGCGCCAAGTCCGCGTCTTGACGAACACGGGCCGCGAACTCCGCCGCATAGGCGGCCTTGTTCTTTTTGGCGCCCAAGCGCTGGACGAGGTTTTCGTCGTTCAGCTCGTGCGCATCCTGCATGCCGAGCGCCGCCAGCACTTCACGCAATTCCGGCCCGAGCCCGTCGGCAACGAGTTGCGCCTCCAGGTCACCGGCGGCGTGGGTTCGACAGCGCCGAGCGGAGCTCGATGCAGACGCCGCTCGAGGTCTTCGGATCGGCCGTGTCGCCGGCAAGGTGGACGTCGTACTCGCTGGAGTCGGTGCCGCGCTGACCCCAGCGGCGCGTCAAGGCGATCCGCAGTGCGTCGAGAATCGCGGTCTTGCCCGCGTTGTTCGGGCCCATGAACACCGTCGTGTCGCCGAGGTCGACGACAAGCTGCCGAATTGACCGGAAGTTCTCGATCTCGATACGGGTTATGCGCATGTGTGTCAGACCTTCCGGCACCGATCAAAGTCCCATGATTTATCTTTACACATGCGAGCTGGCCCGTCCCGAGGCACGCAGTGCTCGGGTTCGGGGTGTCCTGCGACGTGAGGGCGCGGTAGCGCCTGTGGGTTATGTCAGCGCGGGTGAGGGCGGGTACCCGAGCAGCGTGATGGACCCGCTGACCGGTCAGGCACTGGTGAGCGCTGGTCCCCTTGTGCCGTCCCCGGCGCTGCGGATGGCCTTCTCTGTTAGTCCGAAAGAGGCCATCTGTCAGTCCGAAAGAGACCATCGCGTACAGGCCGCACACGCCGAAGCCGACGTCCTGTCTCGGCACGTCGAGTTCTCTTTGAACCGCCCCTATCTGTCCCGGATGTGTCTCGCGCTACGCAGGCGGGACCGATCGCCGCCCAAGATCATTCCATTCCCGATTGCGTACGAACCTCATGTTCCCATCCCGTCAGGTGAAATCAGGGTCGAAGGGGGCGCAATCCTCATCCGCATCCCTGCTCGCCGGTACCCGCAGAATCCCGCTCCAATCCCGATTTCACCCGGGAGCGAACCAGATGGGGACTGTGCGCAATCAGGAGACCGTTTCACGCTGCGACTCCGGTTCCCGGCCGATCGGATCAGCGCAGCGCGGTCCGACCCAAGCGCCTTGGTGCGAGGTTGGGCAACGCTTCCGGCAACCCGACCTGCCGCGCCGGATGGCCCTGAATCGCCGCCGCCCTGGCCGTCGCCGGGGGTGCCGCTGCCGGGCGCTTCGGCTTCCCTTCGATTCGATCCGAACGCGAGCGCGCGAGCCGGATTACCCTTCCCGACCTCTCCGGTATCCGCTCCCGTATCCGCATTCAGGAGCGCTCCTTCGGGGTACAATCGGTCCTTCTTTGGCTTCAATTGGACCACTATTGGTACTGACATGAAGACGCACGCGCGCGTGGTCGTGATCGGGGGCGGCGTGGTCGGCTGCGCGGTCCTCTACCATCTCGCCAAGCTCGGCTGGACCGACGTGGTGCTCGTCGAGCGCACCGAGCTCACCTCCGGGTCCACCTGGCATGCGGCGGGAGGCATGCACACCATCAACGGCGACCCGAACGTCGCCAAGCTCCAGAAGTACACGATCGAGATCTACCGGGAGATCGAGGAGCTGTCGGGACAGGCCACCGGCCTGCACATGACGGGCGGGGTCATGCTCGCGGCGACCAGGGAGCGTTTCGAGTGGATCAAGGGGCTCGCCGCGAAGGGGCGATACCTCGGGATCGAGGCGGAGATCATCTCTCCCGGGGAGGCGCACGAACTGATGCCGCTCCTCGACCCGAAGTGCTTCGTGGGCGGCATGCGGACCTTCGTGGACGGTCATATCGACCCCTCGGGGGTGACCCACGCGTACGCGAGATCCGCCCGGGCCCTCGGTGCCGAGGTCTACCGCGAGACGAAGGTGGAGGCTCTCGTCCGCACCCGCGCGGGCCTGTGGCGGGTGGTCACCAACCGGGGAGACATCCACGCCGAGCACGTGGTGAACGCCGCCGGCCTCTGGGCGCGGGAGGTGGGACGCATGGTCGGGCTCGAGCTGCCGGTGCTCGCGATGGAGCACATGTACCTCATCACCGAGGACATGCCGGAGGTTGCGGCGATCAACGAGTCCACCGGAAAGGAGGTGATCCACGCCGTCGACTTCGACGGCGAACTCTATCTCCGGCAGGAGCGCGGCGGCATGCTCATGGGCACGTACGAGCAGGCATGCGTGCCCTGGTCGGTCCATGAGACGCCGTGGGACTTCGGCCACGAGCTCCTCCCCGAGGACATCGACCGGATCGCGCCGTCCCTCGAGGTCGGATTCGAGCATTTCCCGGCGTTCCAGAACGCGGGGATCAAGCAGATCGTGAACGGGCCGTTCACCTTTGCGCCGGACGGGAACCCGCTCATCGGTCCGGTCCGGGGGCTCGACGGCTTCTGGGTCGCCTGCGGGGTGATGGCCGGCTTCTCGCAAGGGGGCGGGGTGGGTCTGTCGCTTGCGAACTGGATGATCGACGGCGATCCGGGGTCGGACGTGTTCGCGATGGATGTCGCTCGCTTCGGCGACTGGGCGACCATGGCGTACACCCACGACAAGGTGAAGGAGAACTACTCGCGCCGGTTCTCCATCCGCTACCCCAACGAGGAGCTCCCCGCCGCCCGGCCGCTCCGGACGACGCCGATCTACGACCGGCTGCGCGAGGCGGGCGCGCAGTTCGGCGCCGCGTGGGGGCTCGAGGTGCCGCTGTGGTTCGCTCCGCCGGGTCTCGAGGACGTGTTCTCCTGGCACCGGTCGGTCGACTTCGAGCACGTCGGCGCCGAGTGCCGGGCGGTACGCGAAGGGGTGGGCCTCAGCGAGACCTCGGGGTTCGCGAAGTACCTCGTCACCGGCCCCGGCGCGCACGAGTGGCTTGACCGCCTGCTGTCCTGCCGGGTGCCGCGGGAGGGCCGGATCGTGCTCGCCCCGATGCTCAAGGAGGACGGCAAGATCATCGGGGACTTCACCCTCTCGAACCTCGGGCGCCGCGGCTTCTTCATCGCGGGCTCGGGCCCCGCCGAGGAGTATCACCTGCGCTGGTTCCACCAGCACCTGCCCGGGGACGGCTCGGTGACCGTCCGGGCCCTCGGGACCGGTTGGTGCGGGCTTTCGATCGCGGGGCCGGCCTCGCGCGAGGTGCTGCAGTCGTTGACCCGCGCCGACGTGTCGGCGGAGGCGTTCCGGTTCATGGACATCCGGGAGATGGACCTCGGGATGGCTCCGGTAGTGGTCGGGCGTATCACCTTCACCGGGGACCTCGGCTACGAGATCTGGTGCGAGCCCGACTGTCAGCGTTACCTCTACGACCGGCTGATCGAGGCGGGCGAGCCGCACGGGATCCGTCTCTTCGGCTCGCGCGCGTTGAACGCGCTCCGGCTGGAGAAGGGATTCGGAAGCTGGATGCGGGACTTCCGCCCGATCTACGGGCCCCTCGAAGCGGGGCTCGACCGCTTCGTCGCCTACCGCAAGGAGGCCGACTTCATCGGCAAGGCCGCGGCGGTCGAGGAGCGCGAGCAGGGTGGCGCGCTGCGGCTCAAGGCGTTCGTGGTCGATGCGACCACCGCGGACGTCATCGGCGACGAACCGGTCCGGCACGACGGCGAGGTGTGCGGATGGGTGACGTCGGGAGGGTATGCGCACCACTCCGGCGTATCGGTCGCGCTCGCCTACGTGCCGAAGGAGCGGGTGGGGGTCGACGATGGGTGGGAGATCGAGCTGCTCGGCGAGCGGCTCGGAGCGCGGATGCAGCGCACCGCGCTCTTCGACCACAACGCGGAGCGCATGCGCAACTGAGCGGGCGAGGAAGCCGAGCGGGGGATCGTCATCGGCCACCTCCGGCGCCGCCGCCGGCGAGGGCGCAAGCCGAGTTGCCCCGGGTGTCCGATCTCCCCGGCTCGGCGCGGGGTTCCCGGGTTGCGGGCCCCTCGGGGTTCATCCACCCTTCGCGGAAGCGGCGAGGGCGCGGCGAGCGGCCCTCGATCGAGAAGAGCCTTGAAGGCCCCGTCCGCCGGCCTGCCGTGGAACTCGATGTCGAGCTTCGTCCATGGCCTGTCCGGCAGCTCGGCGAGCGCGCGGCGCGCGGCTGCGAGCATGAGCAGTGTCGCCGCCTGCTTGTCGACCGCGAGCTCGGCCGAGGACCACCTCGTCGATCAGGTGGTCGAGAACGGCGCCGGCCGGCCGGATGGCTGCTGTTCATCGTCCCCCCTCCATAACGCGAGTCGCGGACGGCTCAAGGTTCCATACGTCGCAGCACGTCCAGCCATTCCATCGCTCGTACCTCAGAAGCCGTGCTTGCGGCGGCGCAGACGGAAAGCCTCGTCACCGCCGTCGACGGTCCTGACGATGGCATCCCGGACGGCGGACTCCTCGATCGCGCCGGTTTCGTCCAGCCATCCGTGCCGAGCGGTAGCTTTCAACAGAATGACCATGTCCGCATCGCCGTTCACGACGATGTTCGGGTTGTGGGTCGCAACGATCAACTGGCGCTGTCCCTTGAGCTTCTTGAGGGCCGGCAATATGGTCTCCCACAGGAACCGGGAAGGTCCCGGTCGTTGCGCCCGGGGCCGCGGCCCCGACGGCTTCGGAGACGAGTCGCCCGGCGGTCATGCCCAAAGGTCGCCGAGGCTGAACGTGATCGCGTCAAAGGGGCGGATGCTGACCGGTTCGTCGTCCTTCGCGCGCGCGATGAGCACCCACTCTCCGTCGTGGAGTTCCAATGCCTCGAGCGTCCGGTCGATTGGGTCGATGAGCCAGAGGTGGGCGACGCCGTCGCGCGCGTAGATCGGGCGCTTTTCCTGGAGGTCGACCCGGCGCGTCGATCCCGACAGCACCTCGCAGATCCAGTCCGGCGCGACCGTCACGTATGCGGCGTCGGGCAGCTCGGGCATTCGCTCGCGGCGCCAGCCCGCAAGGTCCGGGACGAGGATGTCGTCGCCGAGGTGGAGCTCCGGCTCGTCGAGTATCCACCATCCGTCAGGCCCGGTGGTGTCGTCATCGTAGGGAGCTCCGATCTTGCGCCCGAGTACCGAACTCGCGCGTGTGTGGGGGACGGCCGGACACGGATGTGTGTGGAGCGTTCCGTCGATGATCTCGGCGACTTGGTGCGCGGGCGCGTCGAGCACGTCCTGGTAGGTTGCCCTTCTTCGCGCGCGCGCGCCGCTCCTGGATGCAGCCATGTCGAATTTCCTGTTTCGCGGTTCGGATCCTGCGTCCACACGCGGCTGACGAGCTCGCGGGCCTCGGCCCCCTCAAGTGTCTCGGCGGGCAGGTTCGGGTCGAGGCGTGCGAGCGCCTCGCGGAGTCGATCGGTCAGCAGCACCTCATCGTAGCTGCCACGCTCCGGCGCCGGACCTTCCGGTCCGATATCCGGTCCGATATCCGGTCCGTGCAGCACGGCATAGCCCGGCCCGGCAAGCCATTCGAGAGCCGCGTCTTCCACCTCGCTTTCGGCGAGTCCGGCCATCAGATTGCAACCCCGCTCGTGCCGAGGACGAATTTCGCACGCTCGGGGCGGATCATCTCGTAGAGATTCGTGATTCGGACGCAGGCGATAAGGTACGAGCATTCCGGGCCCGGGACGTCGCGCGCCAGCCAGTGGCAAGGCACATGTTGCGCCGTACCCGTTCCAAGGGACCATGATATGGATAGTGACCGACTGCTGACGCGGATCACTCAACCCCTCCCGTCCAATCGAACTGCGCTCCCAATGCTCGAAGCATGACGAACGTGTTTTGCCGAGGGACTTCGAACTCGTCGCAGACATCCGGCAGCTTCACGTCTTTCCTGGACGCCGGGGCAGGCTGCTCGTTCGTCACAACGGTTGCACCGCGCACCTGCGCACAGGCTACGAGCCAGCCATCCGCACCTGTCGCGAATTTCGCCTTCGCATGGTCGAAGTAGTTTGGGTGGCGTTGAACCCACATCATGATTTCCGTATAGACGCGCGCCACCTCACCGGTGTCCACTGGCAGGAAGAATTCTTCCGGGACATCATTCTTCACCCACTGAAACAGATCCTCGTCACTGCGACCGACGAGTAGTTCGTTTCGCACTCTGTCAACACTGAAAACCCGGCCCTCTCCGTGATAATGAAGCAAGGCTTTCCAGAATCCGGGGCAGAGATCGAACGCGTAATATAGATTCTTTGCGGTGATGAGGACGTCGGAGTCCACAAGGTATGTCGTCCGATCCGCCATCAGGGAAGCAGGATGCCCAGTCTACCGGCGTAGTCCTGGAACGTTCCGCCCCGGAGGTCGGTCAGTTCATAGGCTTCCCTGAAACCGATTTCGCCCTCCATCGCTGCTCCCATTACGTGGGTCGCGAAAAGTTTGCCGACACGCGCATTCTGGTTGTTGTAGAAGTCGCCTCCGGACGGTGTCGTGCCGCCCCGGTGTTCCCGGTTGATGTAGCGCTCATGGAATTCGAAGAAGGCGCGGCGCTCAACGAGCTTGAGGTCCATGGCTCGACGGGCCGCGACCACCGGGCTCACCTTGAACGACCGACCAAGGGCCTCGAAGGGATGCTGTTCCCGCCTGACCTGTATCCAGCGCTCCCGCAATTCGCGCGATGGCACGAGGAATTCGGCCGCTGCCCGGTTGCACCAATCTTCCACGTCTGTGCCGCCGGGAAGCAGATTCTCGAAACCGGAAAGCCCTCCTTCGCCAAGCCAGATGTGCGCCAGTTCGTGAGCCAGCGTGAACATCTGGGCGGATTTCGCATCCGCGCCGTTCACGAAAATCAAGGGTGCGTAATGATCCGTGAGCGCGAACCCGCGAAACTCCGCCACGCTCAGCCGACGGTGTGTATTGTTGCCGACGATGCCGTTGATCACAGCCATCACGCCGAGCCTCTCGATCATGCGACGCAACTCGTTCACGGCATCCTGCCAACTGCGCACTCCCGCCGCCCAACCCCCGTCCAGGCCGAGGGTACACCGCATCTCGCGACCCACCGCACCGGGGTCGTCTGCAAGACGGGCGCTTGCCGCGAAGGCCAATGGCTCCGCCTCGCTCTCGACGAGGTGCTCACGCAGCCACGCCTGCCGCCGCTGCATAGCGTAGAGCGTGTCGATCAGACCCGGGCTCGCTCTGTCCCTTGCTGTGTCCGCAACGGTGCGGAAGTCGGCAATCGGGAGGCTCTCGTCGGGAGGTTCGCGGAGAAACAGGTAGCCGAAAGGTACATGGACGGCGCGGGCGAACGCCTCCAGTTGCTTCAGAGTCGGCTGAAGCTCGCCGCTCTCCCATTCGGACAATTTCCTGAACTTCCCCGCCAAATCTTCCAGCGCATTCCCGGCGCGCTCGCGCGCCCAACGCAGAAGCTCGGGATTGACGGGGACGCGATTCATGGACGCTCCCCCGCCAAGCTCGCCAGAGCAACCTTCAGGACTTGGAAGCACACCTTGGCGGTGTGCTCATCCGGTGTGAAACTCGAGACCATCTGCTCGTATGGGTGGATGTAGTTTCGAAAATCTCGCAAGCCGTGGTCGAGCGGATTCCGTGATTGGCGCCGTTGTCGTTCGCTTGCTTTGCCATGTGGTCCTCGACCGTTACTTTCGGATGGAGACGCAGTTCGCCCGGTCGGCCCCATGAACGCCACGTCGCGCCTGACCGACACGGCCCGAACGGGCAAATATCCCGCGGTTCGCCATGCCGCCGTTCCAGCGTAGCCCACGCTGCCCGACGGATCGGTATGATAACCGGTCATGCAGGAATTCCCGCTCCGGCGCGCACTCCCTTCGCCCGCAACGCGGCTCTCGTCGTGTCGGACGGCACCGAGGCCCGCATCGGCACTCCGACCGCCGGCCGGGAGTGGTTCAAGCCCTGGCGCGCGATCTCGGGCGAGACCCTGGCCGATGCGCACCTGCCCCGACTGCGGGTCATGCTCGAAGGGGTATGCGGGCGGCGCCGGTTCCCGGCCCTGGTCCGCGACTTCATCGTGTTCGAGGACGGCGGCGGCGCGCCGGTCAGGAAGATGGCGGGCTACCACCGGCTCCACGCGGTCGAAACGGCGGTCGGCGAGACCCTGCGCGCGGCCGAGCCGCAACGGACCGCGGGAGAGCGGGGCCGCTACGAGTCCGGCCGCAAGCCGGGCGGCGCCCCCGGCGACCGGCGCATCGGCGTCGTCCGGCACGCCCACGGCTCGGGCAAGAGCCCGACCATGGCCTTTGCCGGGCGGATCGTCCGCGAGCCGGGGATGGGCGATCCGACCGGAACGCCTCGCGCGACGTCCGGTCGCGCCTTCGGCTGACCCGACCTGCGGCGGTCACGCGCCCCGGGATGCCCGGAAGTGGACGAACGGCCCCTTGGCCGAGGGGCGATCAGCCGGCTACGACGGTCGCGAGTCCGGCCGGGTCCAGTATCTCGATCTTCTTCGGCCCGTTGCGTCGAATGAGGCCGGCCCGTTCAAGCGCGTGCAGCGAGCGGCTGATCGTTTCCATCCGCATCCCGAGCAGATCGGAGATGTCGGCCCGGGAGAACGGAATGATGACGGTTCGGCCCTCGGGGTCCAGGCGCTCGTACAGACCGAGCAGCAAGTGCGCGAGCCGCTCCCTCGGACCGAGCCGGGCGAGAGCCGCGATCCGGTCGCGCAACGCCTCGACGTGACCGACCGCGTCGGCGCGGATGCAGCGTTCGAGGCAATAGCAGTCGGCCGGATCGAATTCCGTTTCAAGGCTTGGAAACAGGCACAGGACGGAACCTGGCGACGCGGTGACCTCCCGCCCGTTCCCACCCCCGAACTCCCTCGCGTGGAGCACCTCGCCGGGGACCATGAAGTCGGTGATCGCGCGCCGCCCGTCCTCGAAAGCGCGGCGCATGGCAACGATACCGCGCGAGACGACGGCAAGATCCCAGCCGGCGACTGCGCCGCCGCTCTCCTCCGCCAGCCGCTCGGGGGCAACGGGACGACCGATCGTGCGAAATCGGCTCCGGAGCGGGTCCGGCAAGCGGCCGCAGAAGCCGCTGGCGCGCGCGGGACAGTCCGCGCATTTCGGAAGTTCGGGCGGGTCCCTTGCCATCGACCCTTCCTCGAAGCTCAGGAACTGGTTGATATCGTAACATTCCGTGCATCCTGAAAGGGCTGACTGCGCGGACGTCGGGATCGGGAATCTCTCCATCGCCGCGCCGAATTGACGGGTCGGAGCATGTCCTGATTTCGATAATTTGATTCAGATCAATGAAACCTGCCGCATTCTCTGGTTTCATCGTCATCATGTCGGCCCGTGCGGAAGGAGCCGTCTCGCGCAGGTGTCGCCGTCTCGCGCAAGCGGCTCCATCAGGCCGGCCGGCCAGGGCCGCGGTTGCCGAGGGCACGGACGATGCAGACACTCGACGGCGTTCCGCCCCGCCACCGACATCAGGCGCTCGGCTTCAGCACCTTCGCGTTCACCGTCTGCTTTGCGGTCTGGACCATCTTCTCCATCATCGGGATCCGCATCAAGGAGGATCTCGGGCTGAGCGATACCGAGTTCGGCATCCTGATCGCCACGCCGATCCTGACCGGCTCGCTCAGCCGCATCTTTCTCGGGATCTGGACCGACCAGTACGGCGGGCGCATCGTCTACACGGTGCTGATGGTGGTGACCGCCGTCGCCACCTGGATGCTCTCCACGGTGAGCACGTATCCGATGTTTCTCCTTGCCGCCCTCGGGGTGGGTCTCGCGGGCGGCTCGTTCGCGGTCGGCATCGCGTTCGTCTCGCGCTGGTACGACCGCGAGCACCAGGGAACCGCGCTCGGGATGTTCGGCATCGGCAACGTGGGCGCGGCCGTCACCAACTTCGGAGCGCCGTTCCTGCTCCTCGCGTTCGGGTGGGAACGGGCGGCGCAGATCTACGCCGTGGTGCTCCTCGCCACCGCGGCGGTGTTCTTCCTCGCGACGAGGGAGGATCCGGTCACCGCCCGGCGCAAGGCGATGGGGGAGAAGCCGCGCTCGGCGTTCCTGCAGCTCGAGCCCCTGCGGCACCTCCAGGTCTGGAGGTTCTCCCTCTACTACTTCTTCGTCTTCGGGGCGTTCGTGGCGCTTGCCCTGTGGCTCCCCCGGTACTACGTCGGCGTCTACGGCCTCGACGTCAAGTCCGCGGGCATGCTGGCCGCGGCCTACGCGCTCCCCGGCAGCATCTTCCGGGCCCTCGGCGGATATCTCTCCGACCGCTTCGGCGCACGCTCGGTGATGTACTGGACGTTCATCGTGAGCGTCCTCGTCTGTTTCTTCCTGAGCTATCCGTCGACGGACTACGTGATCCGGGGCGTCGAAGGGCCGATCGCGTTCAACATCACCATCTCGCTGCCGATCTTCGTCGCGCTGACGGTCGTGCTCGGCTTCGTGATGTCGCTCGGAAAGGCGGCGGTCTACAAGCACATTCCCGTCTACTACCCCGAGCACGTAGGCTCGGTCGGCGGCCTCGTCGGAATGATCGGCGGGCTCGGGGGATTCATCCTTCCGATCTGCTTCGGCCTGATGAACGACGTCATCGGGGTGTGGACGAGCTGCTTCATGCTGCTCTTCGCCCTGGTCGGAATCGCCCTGGTGTGGATGCACTTCGCCATCCGCCTGATGGAGCGCCGGGAGGCGGCCGAGCGCCTCGACGAGCTTCCCGAGCTTCCCGAGCTATTCTCCGTGCACGCCCCCGAGCACCGCGGGGCGCTCGGCCCCCGGGGCCGGGCGGGCCCTGGAACCCGGTCGACCTGAGCGCAGACCCCGGACCGCACCACGAGGAGAACGCTCATGGGCAAGGACATCCGAGGCTGGGCCCCCGAGGACGAAGGCTTCTGGGAACGGGGTGGGCGGTCGGTCGCCAACCGGAACCTCTGGATCTCGATCCCGAGCCTCCTGTGCGGTTTCGCGGTGTGGCTCTACTGGGGGATCATCACCGTCCAGATGCTCAACCTCGGGTTTCCCTTCGAGAAGCCCGAGCTGTTCACCCTCTCGGCCGTGGCCGGTCTGACCGGCGCGACCCTGCGCATCCCGAGTACCTTCTTCATCCGCATCGCGGGAGGGCGCAACACGATCTTCCTCACCACCGTGCTGCTGGTGATCCCGGCCGTGGGGACCGGCCTTGCCCTGCGCGATCCGACCACGCCGCTCTGGCAGTTCCAGATCCTCGCTTTCCTGTCGGGCATCGGAGGAGGGAACTTCGCCTCCTCGATGTCGAACATCAGCTTCTTCTTTCCCAAGCGGGTGCAGGGATATGCGCTCGGGATGAACGCGGGGCTCGGGAACTTCGGCGTCACCACCATGCAGATCCTGGTGCCCCTGGTGATGACGATGAGCGTGTTCGGGGGCGAGGCGCTGGTGCTCCGGAACACGAGCGGAACCCTCATCGGGAAGATCCCGGCCGGCAGCGAGACCTGGATCCACAACGCGGGCTTCGTGTGGCTCGTGTTCCTGGTTCCCCTCGGTTTCGCGACCTGGTTCGGGATGAACAACATCCGCGACGAACACGTGTCGCCGAACATCGGCAATCCGTTCCGCGGCTTCGCGATCATCCTGGTGATGCTGGTCATCGGCCTCTTCACCGCCGCGTGCGGCCTGTGGCTGATGCTGCCGCAGAAGGTGGGCGGGTCCGGGTTCGACCTCAGCAAGTGGCTCGTCCTGCCCCTGGTGATCGCCGGCACGGTGGGGCTGCTCCGGCTGCTGCCGGGGGAGGTCGGACGCAACCTCCATCACCAGTACCGGATCTTCGACAACAAGCACACCTGGGCGATGACCGTCATCTACACGATGACGTTCGGCTCCTTCATCGGCTACGCGGCGACCTTCGCCCTCGCCACCAAGGTGGTGTTCGGGTTCTCGCACGTGATGGTCGATGGAGTGATGACCCACGATACGGTCAACCCGAACGGACCGAGCGCGCTGACCTACGCCTGGATGGGTCCCTTCATCGGGGCGCTGATCCGTCCGGTCGGGGGGACGATCTCGGATCGGATAGGCGGCGCGAAGGTGACCCAGATCATCTCCGTCGTCATGGTCGCAAGCGCTCTCGGGGTCGCCTGGGTTCTCAAGCTGGCCTACTCGTCGGCGGCCCCCGAGCAGTATTTCGTCCCTTTCCTGATCCTGTTCCTGATCCTGTTCGCGGCCACCGGAATCGGCAACGGCTCGACCTTCCGCACCATTGCGGTGGTGTTCGACCGCGAGCAGGCGGGCCCGGTGCTCGGCTGGACCTCGGCGGTGGCGGCCTATGGCGCGTTCGTCATCCCGAAGGTGTTCGGCGAGCAGATCCGGGCCACCACTCCGGAGTACGCGCTCTACGGCTTCGCTGCGTTCTACGCGGTGTGTATCCTCATCAACTGGTGGTTCTACCTGCGCGCCGGTGCTTATGCCCGCAATCCTTGAAGCGCTCGGAGGCGCCGGTGCGAAGGGGCCGCCCGCGTCCCCGGGGAGGGAGTCATGAGCCATTTGATCGACCGATTGAACTTCTTCCGCGCAACGAAAGCCGGAAGGTTCGCGGACGGCCACGGGGTGACGACCGCGGAGAGCCGTGACTGGGAGGACGCGTACCGCAAGCGCTGGCAGCACGACAAGATCGTCCGTTCGACCCACGGGGTGAACTGCACCGGCTCGTGCTCGTGGAAGATCTACGTCAAGGGCGGGATCGTCACCTGGGAGACCCAGCAGACCGACTACCCGCGCACCCGCCCCGATCTCCCCGATCACGAGCCGCGGGGATGCTCGCGGGGGGCGAGCTATAGCTGGTACCTCTATTCGGGCGGCCGGCTCAAGTACCCGCTCGTGCGCTCGCGTCTGATCGAGCTCTGGCGTGAAGCGCGCGCGACCCTCACTCCCGTCGCGGCGTGGCGTTCGATCGTGGAGGACCCCGAGAAGCGCGCTTCCTACACCTCCCGGCGCGGGCTCGGGGGGTTCGTCCGCTCGCATTGGGACGAGGTGACCGAGCTGGTCGCGGCCGCCAATGCGTACACCATCCGCACCTGGGGGCCGGACCGGATCTTCGGCTTCTCCCCGATACCGGCGATGTCCATGGTCTCCTACGCGGCGGGCTCGCGCTATCTGTCCCTTCTCGGCGGGGTGTGCATGTCGTTCTACGACTGGTACTGCGATCTCCCGCCCTCGAGCCCCCAGACCTGGGGCGAGCAGACCGACGTCCCCGAATCCGCCGACTGGTACAACTCGAGCTTTCTCATCCTGTGGGGCTCGAACGTGCCGCAGACCCGCACCCCGGACGCCCACTTCTTCACCGAGGCGCGCTACAAGGGGGCGAAGTCGGTGGTGATCTGTCCCGACTACTCCGAGGCGAGCAAGTTCGCCGACGTATGGCTCGACGTGAAGCAGGGCACCGACGCGGCCCTCGCAATGGCCTTCGGACACGTGATCCTGCGCGAGTTCCACCTCGAGCGGCAGGTGGAGTACTTCACCGACTACTGTCGGCGGTACACGGACATGCCGATGCTGGTGCGCCTCGCCGAGCGGGACGGACACTACGTACCGGAGCGCCTGCTGCGGGCCTCCGACCTCGATGGCTCGGGCGGCGAGTCCAACAACCCCGAATGGAAGCCCCTCGCCATCGACGAAGAGACCGGCTCGGTGGTCGTGCCGCGGGGGTCGATCGGGTTCCGGTGGGGCGAGCACGGCAAGTGGAACCTCGAGCCCCGGGACGGGGAGGGGCGGGAAGTCACGCTCCGCATGTCCCTCATCGACGACCGCGACGAGGTCGCCGCGGTCGGCTTTCCCTACTTCGGCAACCTGAAGCACACCCACTTCGCGGGCACCGACCATCCGAGCGTGCTCGTGCGCAACGTTCCCGCGAAGCGCCTCCGGCTTGCCGCGGGCGATGCGCTCGTCGCCACCGTATACGACCTCCTGCTCGCGAACTACGGTCTGGACCGAGGGCTTGGAGGCGCCCACGCCGCCGCGTCCTATGACGACCCGGAGCCCTGCACCCCGGCCTGGGCGGAGGCCATCACCGGCATCGCACGGGACCGCATCGCGTCCGTCGCCCGGGGCTTCGCCGGCAACGCGGAGCGCACGCGCGGTCGCTCGATGGTGATCATCGGAGCGGCGATGAACCACTGGTACCACATGGACATGAACTACCGGGGGGTCATCAACCTGCTGGTGATGTGCGGCTGCGTCGGCCAGTCGGGAGGAGGCTGGTCGCACTATGTGGGCCAGGAGAAGCTCCGGCCCCAAACCGGCTGGCTTCCGCTCGCGTTCGCCCTCGACTGGAGCCGGCCGCCGCGGCAGATGAACTCCACGTCCATGTGGTACGCGCACACCGACCAGTGGCGCTACGAGGCCCTCGACGTGGAGGAGATCCTGTCTCCGACCGCCCCGGAGGGCGACTGGGGCGGGGCGCTCATCGACTACAACGTGCGGGCGGAGCGGATGGGCTGGCTGCCGTCGGCTCCTCAGCTCGGGACGAATCCCCTCGCCGTCGCCCGGGCAGCCGGGGAGGCGGGGCGCGAGGCGGGCGAGCACGTGGCGGAGCAGCTCCGTTCCGGCGGGCTTCGCATGGCCTGCGAAGACCCCGACGCCCCGGCCAACTGGCCGCGCAACCTCTTCGTGTGGCGCTCGAACCTCCTCGGCTCGTCGGGGAAGGGCCACGAGTATTTTCTGAAGCACCTGCTCGGCACCGCGCACGGGGTCATGGGCCGGGATCTCGGGGAGACGGGCGGGAAGAAGCCGCGCGAGGTCGTATGGCGCGACCCGGCCCCGGAGGGCAAGCTCGACCTGCTCACCACCCTCGACTTCCGCATGTCGACCACCTGCCTCTATTCGGACGTGGTCCTGCCGACCGCCACCTGGTACGAGAAGAACGATCTCAACACGACGGACATGCATCCCTTCATCCACCCCCTCACCGCGGCGGTCGATCCGGTGTGGGAATGCAAGAGCGACTGGGAGATCTACAAGGCCATCGCGCGGAAGTTCTCCGAGGTCGCGCCGGAGGTTCTCGGGGTCGAGCAGGACGTGGTGCTCGCCCCGATCCTCCACGACACGCCGGGAGAGCTCGCCCAGCCGTTCGGAGTCGAGGAATGGAAGGCGGGCGACACCGATCCGGTCCCGGGGCGGACCATGCCGTCGGTCGTGACCGTCGAGCGCGACTACCCGGGGCTCTACGATCGGTTCACCGCTCTCGGCCCGCTCCTCGACCGCGCCGGCAACGGCGGCAAGGGGATCTCCTGGAACACGAGCGACGAAGTCCGTGCGCTTCGCCGGCTGAACGGCGAGGTGGCTCGCGGCGGCCCGACCCGGGGCCTCGCCCGCATCGAGAGTGACATCGACGCGGCGGAGGTCATCCTCATGCTCGCGCCGGAGACCAACGGGGAGGTGGCGGTCAAGGCGTGGGAGGCGCTCGGGGCGAACACCGGCCTCGAGCACACCCACCTCGCGGCGCCCAAGAAGGACGAGAAGATCCGGTTCCGGGACGTGGTCGCGCAGCCGCGGAAGATCATCTCCTCCCCGACCTGGTCGGGTATCGAGTCCGAGCACGTCTG
Organism: Gammaproteobacteria bacterium; assembly: GCA_965214795.1. GTDB lineage: Bacteria > Pseudomonadota > Gammaproteobacteria > HK1 > HK1 > JAJDXW01. Next base: position 2,819,015 of record OZ243976.1, read on the forward strand.
CTATAACGCGGGCTATACGAACGTGCACGAGCTGATTCCGTGGCGGACCCTGACGGGCCGCCAGCAGCTCTACCAGGATCACCTCTGGATGCGGGCCTTCGGGGAGTCGCTCCCCGTATACCGCCCCCCCATCGACACCAAGACCATCGAGCCGGTCGCCGGGGTCGAGGGGCGGGGCGGCGGCGGCGATCAGTCCCGGCTGGTGCTGAACTTCATCACCCCGCACCAGAAATGGGGCATTCATTCGACGTATTCCGACAACCTCCTCATGTTGACGCTGAATCGAGGCGGGCCGGTGGTCTGGCTCTCGGAGGCGGACGCGGGCCGGGTCGGCATCGAGGACAACGACTGGGTGGAGGCGTACAACGCGAACGGGGCGCTCACCGCCCGCGCGGTCGTCTCGCAGCGGATCCGGGAAGGGACCGTCTTCATGTACCACGCGCAGGAGAAGATCGTGAACACCCCGGGCTCGGAGATAACCGGCCGGCGGGGCGGGATCCACAACTCGGTGACCCGGACGATCACGAAGCCGACCCACATGATCGGCGGCTACGCCCAGCTCTCCTATGGATTCAACTACTACGGCACGGTGGGGGCGAACCGGGACGAGTTCGTGATCGTCCGGAAGATGGGCCGGGTGGACTGGCTCGATCCGCCGCCTGCGGTGCCGGCGAACGAGGAGGCGGCGCGATGAAGATCCGGGCCCAGATCGGCAAGGTGTTGAACCTCGACAAGTGCATCGGCTGTCATACCTGCTCGGTGACCTGCAAGAACGTGTGGACCAACCGGGAGGGAATGGAGTACGCCTGGTTCAACAACGTCGAGACCAAGCCGGGAATCGGTTATCCCGACGACTGGGAGGACCAGGAACGGTGGAACGGAGGCTGGAAGCGGACCCGTTCGGGGAAGATCAAGCCGAAGATGGGAGGAAAGCTCGCCATCCTCGCGAAGCTCTTCGGCAACCCGGATCTTCCCCAGATCGACGATTACTACGAGCCCTTCACCTTCGACTACGAGCACCTGCAGCGGGCTTCGGAGGGCGGCGCTTCCCCCACCGCGCGGCCGCGCTCGCTCCTCACCGGCGAGCGCATGGAGAAGATCGAGGGCGGCCCGAACTGGGAGGAGATCCTCGGCGGAGAGTTCTCGAAGCGCTCCCGGGACACCAACTTCGACGGGCTCCAGCGGGAGATCTACGGGGAGTTCAAGAACACGTTCATGATGTATCTGCCGCGCCTGTGCGAGCACTGCCTCAACCCTTCCTGTGTGGCGGCCTGTCCGTCGGGAGCGATCTACAAGCGCGAGGAAGACGGGATCGTGCTCATCGACCAGGAGAAGTGCCGGGGCTGGCGGATGTGCGTTTCGGGATGCCCGTACAAGAAGATCTACTTCAACTGGTCCTCGGGGAAGTCCGAGAAGTGCACCTTCTGCTATCCGCGGATCGAGAGCGGGCAGCCGACGGTGTGCTCGGAGACCTGCGTCGGGCGCATCCGCTACCTCGGCGTGGTCCTCTACGACGCCGACCGCATCGAGTCGGCGGCGAGCGTCCGGGACGAGACCCGGCTCTACCACGAGCAGCTCGACGTGTTCCTCGACCCGGCCGATCCCGCCGTGCTCGAGCAGGCGCGGCGCGACGGCATCCCGGAGGCGTGGCTGGAGGCGGCCGCGCGCTCGCCGGTCCACCGGCTCGCCATGGACTGGCGGGTGGCGTTCCCGCTGCACCCGGAGTTCCGAACCCTCCCCATGGTGTGGTACGTGCCGCCGCTCTCTCCGCTTCAGTCCGCCGCGGAGGCGGGGATGATCGAGATGGACGGAGCCGTTCCGGACGTCCGCTCCCTCCGGATCCCGGTCCGCTATCTCGCGAACCTCCTGACGGCCGGTGAGGAGGAGCCCATCGTGCGGGCGCTCGAGCGCATGCTGGCGATGCGGGCGTACATGCGCTCGAAGACGGTGGAGGCGGCGGCGGACGAGGCGATCGCGGCGCGGGTCGGGCTCACCGGGACGCAGATCGAGGACATGTACCGCCTCATGGCCCTCGCTCGGTACGAGGACCGGTTCGTGATCCCCACCACCCATCGCGAGGCGGCCGAGGACGCCTACGATCTCCAGGGCTCGTGCGGCTTCAGCTTCGGCAACGAGTGCTCCGGTGGGTCTTCCCGGCCGAACCTGTTCGGAAGCCCGCGCCGGCGGTCGGTCACGGTCCGGACGCCGACGGAGTTCATCCGGTGATCCGCACCCTCAAGGTGCTGTCCCTCCTGCTCACCTACCCGACCGAGGAGATCCGGGCGGCGGCGGCGTCCTTCTCCGGGATTCTCGACGAGGAGCGCCTGCTGCCGGAGGGTCGGCGCGAACCGCTTCGCCGCATCGCGGCCGAGCTTGCCGAGCGCGGTCTGTACGACCTCGAGGAGCGCTACGTCCTGCTCTTCGATCGAACCCGGTCGCTCTCGCTGCACCTCTTCGAGCACGTGCACGGAGAGAGCCGGGATCGGGGGCAGGCGATGGTGGAGCTGAGGGAGCTTTACGCGGCGAACGGGCTCGAGATGCCCGCCAACGAGCTCCCGGACTACCTGCCCCTCTTCCTCGAGTTCCTGTCCACCCGACCCCTCGGGGAGGCTCGGGAGTACCTCGCGGACATCGTGCACATCGTGTCCGTGCTCGAGGAGCGGCTGGGGAGACGAAAGAGCGTCTACGCCGGGGTCTTCGCGGCGCTCGCGGCCATCGCCGGGGTCAAGCCGGACCGGGAGGACGTGGAAGAGCTGCTCGGACGCCCCGACGACGATCCGAACGACACGCAGGCCCTCGACCGGGTGTGGGAGGAGGAGCCGGTGACGTTCGGGGGGACGCCGGGGCCCGATGCATCGGCATCGTGCGGGCCGGACCGGGTGGCTGCGCAGATCCGCGCCGGCCGGCGCCCGCCCCCCGCCCCACCGTCCGCCCCGGACGGTGGCCGGGGCGGCGTGCCGGTGCGCGGCACGTAAGACGAGGAGAGGAGTCCATGGCCGGCTATCTCGATACCCTGCTGTTCGGCATCTATCCCTACGTTGCGCTCGCCGTGCTCGTGGTCGGCTCCATCGTCCGCTACGACCGCGAGCCCTATACCTGGCGCTCGGGGTCCAGCCAGATCCTCCGCCGCCGCCAGCTCATCACCGGCTCGGTGCTGTTTCACATCGGGGTGATCGTGGTGTTCTTCGGCCATCTGGTGGGCCTCCTCACGCCGATCGAGGTCTTCGAGGCGCTCGGCATCGGTCACGGCTTCAAGCAGCTCATGGCGATCGTGGTCGGCGGGGTGGCGGGGGTCGCGGCCCTCGTCGGAGCGAGCCTGCTCGCCCACCGGCGTTTCTTCGATGCCCGGGTGCGGGCCCGGTCCTCCTTCTCCGACAACCTCGTCATCGCGATCCTCTGGATCCAGCTCGCCCTCGGCCTCCTTACCATCCCGGTTTCGCTCGGCCACCTCGACGGAGCCGAGATGGTGAAGCTGATGGCGTGGGCGCAAGGCATCTTCACGTTCGATCCCGAGGCGGCCGGCTACGTCGCGGGCGCGCATCCCGTCTTCAAGCTCCATCTCTTTCTGGGGCTCACGATCTTCGTCATCTTTCCGTTCACCCGCCTCGTGCACATGCTGAGCGTGCCGATCCGCTATCTCTGGCGCCCGGGGTATCAAGTAGTGCGATCCCGTTCCGCCCCCCACCGGTCGACGCCCCGCGGCGGCTCGACTCCCGCCGCCTGACCTCCCCGCGGCATACACACCCATACAACACCCGGGCCTGCATCGCAGAGGTCCCCGATAAGACGGAGAACCAGCACCTTTCCGCTGAGGGCGGCCCGTCTCTCCGAAGACTGCGGTGGTCGGATACGGTCGGGAAGACGACACGAGCATCAACCAGTCCGTGGTGATGGCGGTGGCCGAGAAGCGGTCGGCGATGAAGACCGCCGAATTCTTCGCCGAGCGCGGTAGCGGAGCCGATCCGAAGGCCGCCCTGGCCCGGAAAAATCACCGACTTCCCGCTGCGGCCGCCCATCCGCTCGCGGTCGCGGGCCGCACTCCCGCAAGCCGCTTCGACCGCGCGCACGCGCCAGTGTCGAGCTAGTGTCGACTACGCCTTCAGCCGCGCGCAGGCGCTCTTTCGGTCCGTGCGGCCCGTTCCTCCATGAGATCGTGGGGAGATCGTGGGGAGATCGTGGGGCATCTTGGCCCCCTCGCGACGAAAGTCGGTGATTTTTTCGGGCTGGCCATCCTCTCCCGCAAGGGTCGACAACCCCCCGAACCGGAGGATCGACTCCCGGAAGACTCGCGAGATACCGGATCGACCCGGCGTTCACGGAGCGCCGGAGGCTCGAGACGGTTCGGCTCAGGGGTCGGAACGGCGGGCCGCCACCTCGTTCATGAGCTGGTCGAACATCCGGGACTCCGCCCCGTCCAGGGGGCCGAGCCTCCGGATGCGTTCCAGCCGAACGCGAGCATCTTCGGCCCGATCCTCCTGCAACGCTGCGATGGCCCCGAACCACAGCGCCTTGCGGTGTTCCGGTGCGAGGGCGAGGGCCCGCTCGACGAGGCGTGCCGGCTCGCCTTCGAGCCGATTGCCGTTCGCGCGGGCCAGTGCCTCGGCTTCGGCGAGAAGCCGGCCGACCGCCGTGTCGATCGCCTCCCCCGGCGGCACGGCGGGCGGGGCAAGCCCACGCGGCTCTCCGAGCAGGGCGTAGAGCCCGGCCGCGAACAGCGCGAACGCGACCCCGAGGACCGCAGCGGCCCCTCGCCGGGGTCGTGAGCCCAGGGTGTCCGGTGCGCCGGCGGCGGGGGCTTCCGCGTCCACGTCTCGAAGCAGGGAACGGGCGACGTCATCGCGCGCATCGCGGCTCGCGGCCGGGTCCTGCGAGGGAGCCTCCTCGCCGGCTTCGATCTCCTCGAGGCGGGCGCGGTGAGCGGCGAGGGTTGCGGCGCGCCGGTCGAGGCGCGCGGGGGGCGCGACCCGCAGGAGAGGCCAAGCGAGAAAGCCGATGCCGGCGGCGGCGAGCCCGGCCGCGAGGAACCAGAACAACGCGGTCAATCCGTCGGCCCCGTCCCGCGCTCGGCGTCCACGAGCGCGGCGAGCCGATGCCGCTCCTCATCGGTGAGGCGTTCGCGGCCCGGCGCGCGCCTGCGGATCAGCACGAGGAGCCAGGCGAGGGCCGCCCCCGCGAGCACGAACGGCCCGCACCACAGCAGGAGCGTCGCCGTGTCGAAGGGCGGGCGGTAGCGCACGAAGTTGCCGTAGCGGGCCACCATGAACGCCAGGATCTCGTCGTCGGAGCGTCCCTCCCGGAGCATCTCGTCGACCTTGTTCCGCAGGTCGCGGGCGAGGTCCGCATTCGAGTCCGCGATACTCTGGTTCTGGCAGACGAGGCAGCGGATCTCCTCGACGAGCCCCCGGTACCGGTCCGCGACATCGGGAGAGGGGAACGAACGCGGCTCGAGAGCGGACGCGGAGAGGGAGGCGACGGCCAGGCAACCGGCGACGAGGAGCGCCCGGCCCGTGGGCCGCCACCTGCGCATCGTCTCCCTTGCGAGGACCGGGCCGTCCATTCCGATCCGGAAGACGGGGAACCGCGAGCCGCGTTTCAGGGGCCTGGCTTCCTCGGGGTTGTCGAACCGCCCGCGAGGTCGTCGATGATCGGACATTCCGGGTGCTCGTCTCCGTGGCAGCGCTCCACGAGCTGTCCGAGCACCCGACGCACGCTCTCGAGCTCGGAGAGCTTGCGATCGAACCGCGCGAGGTGCTCCTCGGCGACCCGCTTCACGTCGGCGCTCGTGCGTTGCCGGTCCTCGTAGAGCGCGAGCCGCGCGCGACGGTCCTCGATGGTGAATCCGAGCGATCGGGCGCGGGCGAGGAAGGCCAGCTTGTGGAGATCGGGGTTCGCGAAGTCACGATAGCCGTTCGCGCTCCAATGGGGCCGGACCAGCCCGATGTCTTCGTAGTAGCGGATCGTCCTGGGCGGCAGCCCGGTCCGCTCCGCCGCGTCTCCGATGTTCATGCTCGGGGACCCCTGGTACCGGCCGCCAGCATACCCGGTTCCCGCGCCCGGATCGTCAAGCTCCCCACATGCCGCTTCATGACCCGGTCGCTTCTCGACCTCGCCCCGAAGTCCGCCCGGCGGAACCTGTCCGAACCGCTTGCGCCCAAGCCCCGAGAACCTGGTTCCGACAAACTGGATTCGATCTACCCAATCCAGTATTCTGCCCTCTCTTCGGAATCCGCTTCACGAAAGAGGTCGACATGGCCCACGATCTGGTCGGCGACGCGGACGATGCGATCGAGAACATCAAACGCTACCAGACCGAGGTTCAGGAGGAACCCCGACTCGCCGGCTTGATGAAACAGGTGCACGCCTGGTATGCCGTCAAATCGGACGACGGAACGTGGCTGTTTGCGCCATCGAAATTCACCGGGTACGCGGAGAACACCGCCAAGGCCTACCTGTCGGCAGCCGATAGCAGGAACGGCAGTCGGACCGAGGCCGTCCTCCGGAGATGGTTCGAGGCTGTGCCGCCTACCACGCGCCGGGCTGCCGAGCTCGGCGGCGCATTGCGGAGGTTCCTCGAAACCCACGGGCATTCCGACCCGCGCAAGGGTGCACGGATCTGCGTTCTGAAGGAGATCCCGGCCGGTGGCGCGGGTGCCGTCAACCCGGATGTTCGGGATCGCATCCACCTCGACCCCGCGATCTGCGGCGGACGTCCGCATATTCGGGGCACTCGAGTCCGGGTGTCCGACCTTCTGGACTTGTTGGCCCATGGGGTGTCGCCGTCGGAGGTCCTTGCCGACTATCCCTATCTCGAGGAAGCGGATCTGAAAGCGGCACTGGCCTTTGGTGCCGCGGCAAGCGCCCACCGGGTCATCCTTGCCGCCTGATCGTGCGTTTCCTGATCGACGCACAATTGCCGCCGGGGTTGGCCCGATGGCTGTCCGCGAAAGGTTATCTCTCCCGCCATGTCAACGATCTCGGTCTCGGCGCAGCTCCGGACGACGAAATTGAAGCCAAGGCACGGGAGATGCGGGCGGTCATCTGGTCGAAGGATGCCGACTTTGCCGATCGGGCGCGAGGGGTTCCCGGTCTGCAAGTAGTCTGGCTGCGGTTCGGCAACACCACCAATGCCTCGCTTCGAGCCAGGTTGGGGCCGCATCTGCCAACCATTGAAGACGCTCTGATGAATGGGGAGTTCCTGATTGAAGTCCGGTGACGGGCAGGAACGCTCGTGTACCCGGCGGCCCCCTCACGGATCGCGCACCAGGCAGGCCGAGACGCCCTCCGCCGCCGTGCCCGCGTCATCCTCGCCCAAGTCCGAGCGGGCGGGAAACCTGCCGAGGAAATCCACCGGACCAAGACAGCGCCGGCTTCCGCGTCCGCTGTCTCGACGGCACCTGGGTCGCACCGAACGGCCCGGGATCCGTGACAACGTGACTGCCCGAAACGCTTTCCGCAGACACCGGGATGGGGCCGGACCAAGCCGACGTCTTCGTAGTAGCGGATCGTCTTGGGCGGCAATCCGGTCCGCTCCGCCGCGTCTCCGATGTTCATGCTCGAGCGCTCCCGGTTACGAAGGAGTGGCGTGGTGGAGGTGCTTCACGCCATTACCGAATCTCATGGTATGGACTGGATGGAGATCGGAGGGCTTCTGAAAACCCGTTTGATTTCGACGATCACTGACATCGTCAGACGACGCGATGATCCCTGAGGCGGGAAGGGCGACCCCGCCGACCCCAAGCTGTCGGTGGGAGGTCGGCGGGCGGAATTGCCCTGGTCTCCGCCCCGGGTCGCTCGGAGAAAACTGGTGTGGCGCTGGCCCTGGCGCGAGCGGCGGTCGTGGCCCACGCCGAACGGCGCGTTTACGGCGAGGCGTGCGGGCTACGGGTGCGACCCGGACCGGTGGTGCTGGTGAGCTATGAGGATACGCCGCTACGGTTGGCGAAGGATCTCGAACGGATGGGCGGCGACGTGCCGGACGCCGTGCACTGCTGGCCGGAGCCCGGACCGCTGTTCGTGGCCGGCACCGCGGGGGCGCAAGGCGAGGCGACCGCAGCTTGGCGGCCCCTGTGGGATGCCGTCGCGCGGATTGCGCCGTCGCTGGTGGTAGTCGACCCGGTGAGCGAGGCCCTGGCGGGCGCTTTGCTGTCCGAGGGCGGGCCGGTGCGCGCCTTCGTGCGCGAGCTCCGGCGCGAAGCGACCGCTATCGGGTGCGGGGTGTTGTTGGTGACGAACGATACGAAGACGGCCCGCAACCTGGTCGCCGCGGGCAAGGAGCCCGGTTCCGGTGCCGTTGTGGGCTCTGCCACGTGGTTCGACGCGGCCTGTGGCGTGTTGTACTTCACCCGGTCCGAGTACGGCCGCCGAATCGATTGCCTCAAAGCGAACTACGGCGCGAGCGGCTGGTCGATCCCGATCCGGGAACGGATCCGCGCCCGCGGGCGGTTCGCGGGATTCGAGGTAGATCCTGACCCTCCGCCGGGATGGAATGAATCGTCGGAGAAGTCGGCCGGGGGGCGCAAGCGCGTGAAGTCGGCCGGGAACCGCGCGGCGGATGCGGTGGCGGGCAAAACAGTAGCAGTGTATCCGCCTGTGACGGTAGCTCCATGAGCCGCAATGAGCTCGCCCGTCGGTACGCGGACGAACATCCTGCGTCCGTGGCCGATGCGTTCGCGAGCGGGGGAGGGTGGTCCGGGTTTGGCGCGTGATACGCCGTCGTGGCGGCCTATGGGTGATCAGTCGGCGGCGGCGCGTCGTTCGTCGAGGCGCCCTTCGAGGTTCGCTTGGCGTTCGGCGAGTCGTTGCATTTCGGTGCGGAAGTCCGCCATGCCGGTCCGGAACTCCCGCACGTCCGCACGGATCTCCGCCATCGTGCGCGTAATGAGCCCGGCCAGAGCGAAGGCGATGCCGATCATGGCGCCGAGGATGGTGATCACGGCGCCGCCGACGGTGGCGAAGAAGGTGAGGGTGTCGACGTCCAGGTGTCAGTCAGCGGCGGAGCGTCGTTCGTCGAGGCGCCCTTCGACGTGCGACTGGCGTTCGGCGAGTCGCTGCATTTCGGTGCGGAACGTATCCATCGCGGACCGGAACTCGCGCAAGTCCGCGGCGTGCCGAGCATCGGCCGCGTGCCGATCCGCATCGATCCGTGCGGTCTCGCCCTTGATGAGCCGGGCGAGCGCGATGCCGACCCCGACCACGGCGACGATGACGGTGACCACGGCGCCGCCGATGGTGGCGAAGAAGGTGAGGGTGTCGACGTCCATGCCCGGAACCGTAGCACGAGTCCGATGACCGATCGCGACGAATAGGTTCGCATGATGCCGGAGGTTGCGCGCGCTGCTCGGGGAGCCGGACCGGGCCGGCCCGCACGAATGGCGATGCGGCCGCAAGGGCTCGCTGGCGATCAACCTGCGCGACGGCACTCGGTTCGACCATGAGGCCGGGGAAGGCGGCGGCACGTTCGACCTGGTCGTGCGCGAACGGTGTGATCGCGGTGCCGCTCGCGACTGGCTTCGGGAACGACGCCACCTGCCCGATCGCGAGAGTCGCCCCGTGCGCCGGTCCGCGCCCGAATCCGCCGTCCGACCGTCCGACCCGGCGGATCGAGCCGGAGAGCGGGAGCGGGCGGAGCTTGTGCGGCGACTGTGGACCGCCGGAGCGCCTGCGGACGGTTCGCCCGGGCGGACCTATCTCTCTCGAAGGTTTGCTTGGCCGCGGCGGCGAGGACCCCGGCGCCGGGGCTGTGGCCGGTTCCGCGACCTGGTTCGATGCGGCCCGCGGAGTGCTCTACCTTTCCCGTGACGCCGACGGTCGGCGCCGGCTCGACTGCCTCAAGGCGAACCACGGCGCGAGTGGATGGTCGGTCCCGATCCGGGCACGGATTAGTGCCTGCGGCCGGTTCGAGGGATTCGAGGCAGACTCCGATCCCGCGCCGGGATGGGACCGACCGCCGGAACAAACCCGGAACTACAACCGCACGAAGCCGGGTCCGAAAAGCGATTTCAAGCCCAAGACTACGGCCGCCACGGATGGGAGTGCACAATATGTCCGCTGACCGGCCCGCGATCCTCTTGGCTCGTACTCTGGGTGAAACCCTTGTTCCGTTGGCGGATATCAAGAAGATTGAACCACCCGGCGAGCGTGAGTTTCTTTCGTGGCTGGCCGCGCACCCGACGGCCGGTATGCCGGAGACCGGCCAGCTGCTGTCAAACCTGTTGTCCCTGGATGGCGTCGAGGCCCGATGGGAAGTGATCGAAAGGGAAGGTTCCTTGCAACTGTTCGTCGCGTTGTACGACCCGCCGACCGGGCAAGCGGAGCCGGTTCATGAGACCCGCTCCGTGGAGCGGGGACACCGCATTTCCATTTACGAGTCTTTGACTCCGGGGGTCCTGTTGCGCGTGGTGGCCCTTCGGCCTGCCGAAGTCGTTTTCGGGCTGTGGGCCGATCGCGGCGGTCCGGTCAAGCATCCGCTCTCACCCGTGTTCGACGCATGGCAACGCCGGCCCACCATCGTTGAGCCCGACCGCCGGCCGACTCGTATCCTGCCGCGCATCGTGGCCGGGGCCGAACATCCGGACCGGGGGCGGGGAATGCTGTTCGGCGGTCCCGTGCGCAACGAGGAGCACGACGGCGGCCCGCAACGCGACCTGTCGTTGTGGCCGACCGTCCCGGCCGCGAAGCGCGTGCCGTTGCTCGACTTGGTCGACCTGTCCGGGGTGCCGCGCGGGCCGTGGGGAGCCCGTGGCGACTCGGTGAAAGGTCGGGTTGCGCCCGCGGCCGACCCGACCCGACCCGACAGGGGGCTCGGAATCGATCCCGGGCCGGCCGGGTGGGCAAGGCGTAATCCGACCCCAGGGGGGCGGCGCGATGGCGGTCAGGTGATGGATTCGATTCCCGGCTCGATTGCCGGATGAAGCCTCCGTCCGGGCTCGCCGGGAAGCCGGTCACGCGGGACCCCGTGTGCGGGATGGAGGTCGCTCCCTCCCCTGGCGGGCTTTCGCTGGACCACCAAGGGCACCGATATCACTTCTGCGCCGCGCCCTGCCGCGGGAAGTTCGCCGCCGCGCCCGCCGGCTACCTCGAGTCGAACGATCCGGTCTGCGGCCGGAGGGTCCACCGCGCCACCGCCCCGGAGGTCGCGAGGAACGCGGGGAAGGCGTACTTCTTCTGCTCCGAGCGGTGCCGGACGCGCTTCGAGGCGTCGCCCGAAAATTTCGTCGGGCACCGCGCCGAACCCGAGTCGGCGCCCTCGGGCGCCCGCTACACCTGTCCGATGGACCCGGAGATCGTGCGCGATGTGCCGGGAGACTGCCCGATCTGCGGCATGGCGCTCGAGCCGGTGGCGCCGTCGCCGGGCGGCGGACCCAATCCGGAGCTGATCGATCTCCGGTGGCGCCTTCGGTTCGGAGCGCCGCTCGGACTCGCTCTCCTGGTTCTCGAGATGGGCGCTCACCTCGGGATCCCCTTCGCGGCATGGCTCGGTCCGGGGAGCCTCGCATGGCTCCAGCTCGTACTCGCGACCCCGGTCGTGGTGTGGATCGCGGCGCCGTTCTTCCGGCGCGGCTGGTCGTCGATCGTCACCCGCAACCTCAACATGTGGACCCTGATCACGCTTGGAGCGGGTGCCTCCTACGCCTTCAGCGTGGCTGCCGTTCTCGCTCCGGAGCTCTTTCCCGAGTCCGTGCGCGGGCTGCACGGCCGGCCGCCGGTCTATTTCGAGGCCGCCGCGGTGATCCTCGTTCTCGTCCTCGCCGGACAGGTGCTCGAGCTCTCCGCCCGCGAACGCACCGGCGACGCCATCCGGGCGCTTCTCGACCTCGCGCCGAAGTTCGCCCGACGGGTGCGGGAAAGGGCCTTTGAGGACGTGCCGCTCGAGGCGGTCGGGGCCGGCGACCGCCTGCTGGTCCGGCCCGGAGAGAGCATTCCGGTGGACGGGACGGTTCTCGACGGGCGGTCCACGGTGGACGAGAGCATGTTGACGGGGGAGCCGGTCCCGGTCGAGAAGGAGCCGGGGAGCGTGGTGACGGGAGGAACCCTCAACCGGTCGGGAGCGTTCACCATGCGCGCGGAGGGGGTCGGCGCGGACACCGTCCTCGCCCGGATCGTCGGCATGGTCGTCGAAGCGCAGCGCAGCCGGGCGCCGGTCCAGGCGCTGGCCGATCGCGTCGCGCGCCGGTTCGTCCCCGCGGTGATCGCGGTCGCGTCGATCGCGTTCGCCGCCTGGGCGCTCTTCGGCCCCGCCCCGGCGTTCTCCCACGCGATGGTGGCCGCGGTCAGCGTTCTCGTCATCGCCTGTCCGTGCGCGCTCGGGCTCGCCACCCCGATGTCGATCATGGTCGCGGTGGGGCGGGGGGCCCGGGCGGGGGTCCTCATTCGGGATGCCGGGGCGCTCGAAGGCCTTGCGAGGGCCGACGTGCTGCTCGTCGACAAGACCGGCACGCTGACGGCGGGAACCCCCGAGCTCACCGACGTGGTCGCGGTGGGCGGTGACCGGGACGAGGTGCGCCTCCTCTCGCTCGCCGCTTCGCTCGAGCGCGCATCGGAGCACCCGCTCGCGGCGGGAATCATCCGGGGCGCGGCGGAGCGCGGCGCCGGACTCCACGAGGTGGCGGACTTCCGGGCGATCCCGGGAAAGGGCGTCCGGGGCCGGGTCGCCGGTCACGAGGTCGCGCTGGGCAATCCGGACCTGATGCGTGCGCTCGGCATCGACCCCGGCGAGTCCGACGACACGAGCGAACGGCTGCAGGGCGAGGGCAAGACCGTGACGTTCATCGCGGTGGACGGCGAACTCCGGGGTATCGTGGCGGTCGCGGATCCGATCCGGCCGTCGACCCGCGCCGCCCTCGGGACGCTTCGCGGCGCGGGGCTTCACATCGTGATGGCGACCGGCGACGGTGCACGCACGGCCCGGGCGGTCGCTCGGGAGCTCGATCTCGACGACTGGCGGGCGGAAGCGGCCCCGGAGGAAAAGCGGGAGCTCGTCGCCGCGCTGCGGGCCCGCGGCAATCGCGTCGCGATGGCGGGCGACGGCATCAACGACGCGCCGGCCCTTGCGGCGGCGGACGTCGGGGTCGCGATGGGGGCCGGTGCGGACGTGGCGGTGCGAAGCGCCGGAGTCACCCTGATGGGAGGCGATCTCATGGGAATCGCCCGCGCCCGTCGGCTCGCCGCCGAGACGCTGCGCAACGTCCGGCAGAACCTGTTCTTCGCCTTCGTCTACAACGTGGTGGGGGTGGCGGTGGCCGCCGGCGCGCTCTACCCGACGTTCGGCGTGCTCCTCACCCCGGTCCTCGCCGCCCTCGCGATGAGTCTCTCGTCGGTATCCGTCATCGTGAACGCCCTGCGGCTCCGAGGCATCGCGCTGGAGCGCCCGCCGCCGGGCTGAGCATCGCATCCGGCCGGCCGCGCACGAGCGCTCGACCCCGGCGCTTGCCAGGTCCGCGGCGAGCGGCGGCGGCGAGCGGTGCCGCCGGGTCAGCCCGCCGCGGCCTGGAGACGGCGGAGGAGGGGACGGATCGTCTCCTCCCAGTCCTTCTCCGCGATGGGCCCGACGTGCTTGTGGGCGATCCGCCCCCCGCGGTCGATTACGAAGGTTTCGGGGACCCCGTACACCCCGAGGTCGAGACCGACCTTCCCGTCCCGATCGTGGCCGCTGCGCCGGTAGGGGTCGCCGAACGTCTCGAGCCACCGGAGCGCGTCCCCGTGTTCGTCCTTGTAGTTGAGGCCGTAGACCGGCACTTCGCCGGAAGCGGCCAGCTTCAGCAGGAGCGGATGCTCGGCCCGGCAGGCCGCGCACCAGCTCGCCCACACGTTGAGCAGGCTCGGCTCTTGTTCGAGATCGTCCGACCGGAGCGCGCCGCCGGGAACGCCGGGCAGGGCGAAGGCGGGGAGAGGCCGGCCCACCAGGGGGGACGAGACCACGCCCGGATTGCGCTGAAGACCGGTGTAGAGCAGTCCCGCGAGCGCGGCGAAGAGCGCGAGAGGTACGAGGAAGGAGGCTTTCACGCCGGCTCCCCCGAGTCCGGAAAAGGCTCGCCGTCTCCCGCGATCGCCGCCAACCTGAAGCGGCACTCGGGAGGCCCGGCCCCAGTCGGTCGGCCGACCCGAGCCAAGCGGCTTCGCGACATCCGCTCAGTGGGCACGGGCGTCCCCGTTCACGCTCCCGCGAACCCGTCGAGGCCGGCGCGCGGCAGGGCAAGGAGCCGGTAGCGGTCCGCGAGAGCGGGAATCCGCCGATCCCGGAGCCGATGGCTCGTGCCCATCGCGTGGGCCATCATCACCACCGGCATCGAGGGGGCGTCGTCCGGTCGGATCGCACGATTCAGCCCGCGAGATAGACCTTCTGCACGAACTCGTCCTCGGAGAAGTCGTCCGGCTTCCCTTCGAACCGGATCCGGCCGTTGCGCAGGATGTAGACCTTGTCCGCCGCGCCGAGGGCGACGGCTCCTCTTGGTTTCCGCAGGTGCGTCGGCACGGCGTGCGCTTCCCCGGGACCTTTCGGAGCCGGGTTCCGCCGAACGGGTGGAGCGCCACGGAGCGACGCGCGCGGTGACGGGATCGGGTGGGCCGAGGAGATCGGCTTCGCCCTGCCGCCGCCCCGGGGGCCGGCGGCAGGGGACTTCGAGCGTTCGATCCGCCTCCGCTCATGGGCAGGTCCGATCACCTGCGGCCACCATCCGTGAGCCGGAGGCGAATGTCAAGGTGGAGCCTCATCGGACCAGCAGTTCTCATTTTGGCGCCTGACTTCACCCTGAGCCGCAAGCCGTCTTCTCCTTCCGACTCGATCCGGGGCCGATCGGGGGGCCGATCGACGGTCGTGCCGGTCCGGCAGCGGGACCCGACGAGCAAAATGAGAACTGCTGTCATCGGACGGCGGTTCTCGTTTTGGCGCCCGACTTCACCCTCCGGCACCTCGTAATGCGGCTCGCGGAGGTTGCCGGACGCGAGGTACCCGGTCAGCGAGGCTCGGGAGCGGGTGCCGAGCGGTTCTCGGCCAGGAGGAACCGCAGCGGGTCCGGCCCGCCGGCGGCCACCGCCCGGCGCCGGTAGCGGCGATCCGAGGCCGCGAGCATGCCGCCGAGCGCCATGAGGATCGCCCCGAGCCAGATCCAGCGCACGAACGGCTTGTAGTGCAGCCGCACCGACCACGCCCCCCCGCCGAGCGGCTCCCCGAGGGCGGCGTAGAGGTCCCGGGTGAAGCCGGGATCGATCCCGGCCTCGGTCATCGGCTGCCCCTGGCTCGCGTAGGTCCGCTTCTCGGGGGCGAGGCGGGCGACCGGACGTCCCCCCCGGGTGACGTCGATCTCCGCCCGCCGGGCGTGGTAGTTCGGGCCCGCCACGTCGCGCACCCCCTCGAAACGGAAGTCGTGCCCCGCGATCTCGACGGAGTCGCCGGGGGCGAGCCGCACCACCTCCTCCACCTCGAGCACGCTCACGAAGCAGACCCCCGCGAGAGTGGCCGCGAACCCGAGGTGGGCGAGGCTCATCCCCATGAAGCCGCGCGGCAGGCGGAGGAGGTCGCGCGGTCTTCGCACCCGCGCCGCCGCCGACCGGACGGTCGAGCCGGCGATCCATAGCGCGAGCCCCGCCCCGAGAGCCGCCGCCGCCGAGTGCGCGAGGAAGGCGGCGGCAACCGCTCCCGCGACCGCCGCCGCGAGCACCACGCCGAGGAGCCGGGCGAGCCGGGTGGCCCGGTCCCGCTTCCATCGCGCGAGCATTCCGACCGCGAGGAGGGCGGCGAGGGGGACCATGAGGGGCACGAAGATGCGATCGAAGTACGGACGGCCGACCGAGATCTGCCCAAGACCCAGGCTGTCCATGAGCAGCGGATAGACGGTGCCGAGGAGGACGGCGGCCGCGGCGGCGGTGAGCAGGACGTTGTTGGCGAGGAGCATCGTCTCGCGCGAGCAGAGCGTGAAGCGCCCACCCCCCCCCATCCGTCCGGCCCGCCACGCGTAGAGCGCGAGCGCGCCCCCCACCACGAGCCCCAGGAAGGCGAGTATGAAGACGCCCCGCGCCGGGTCGTTCGCGAACGCGTGCACCGAGACCAGCACCCCGGAACGCACGATGAACGTGCCGAGGAGGCTGAGCGAGAAGCCGAAGATCGCGAGCAGCACGGTCCACGCCTTGAACGTGTCGCGCTTCTCCGCGACCGCCAGCGAGTGGATGAGGGCGGTGACGGCGAGCCACGGGATGAAGGAGGCGTTCTCCACCGGGTCCCAGAACCACCATCCGCCCCACCCGAGCTCGTAGTAGGCCCACCAGCTCCCTCCCGCGATGCCGAGGGTGAGGAAGGTCCAGGCGATGGTGGTCCAAGGGCGGGTCCAGCGGGTCCAGGCCGCGTCGACCCGCCCCTCCGCGAGCGCCGCGACCGCGAACGCGAACGGCACCGCGAGCCCCACGTAGCCCATGTAGAGAATCGGGGGGTGGACGATGAGGCCGATGTCCTGGAGCAAGGGGTTGAGGTCCCGTCCCTCGATCGCGGCGGGGAGGAGGCGGGCGAAGGGGTTCGAGGTGAACAGCATGAAGCAGAGAAACCCCGCCGCGATGAACCCGAGGACCGCGAGCACCCGGGCCGAGACCTCGCGTGGCAGGCTCCGGCTTCGCGCCGCGACGGCGAGGGTCCATCCGCCGAGAATCGACGACCAGAGGAGGAGCGACCCTTCGTGCCCTCCCCACACGGCGGCGATCCGGTAGTGCAGGGGAAGGAGCCCGTTCGAGTTCGCGGCGACGTAGCGGACCGAGAAGTCGTTCACCGCGAACGCCCACGCGAGGCACCCGAAGGCGAGGAGCTGGAACACGAACAGCCCGGCCGCGGCGCTCGGGGCCATCGCCATCCAGCGCGGGCTGCCCCGGACCGCGCCCGCGAACGGCGCCACCGCGAGGACGAGGGCGGTGAGGAGCGCGAGGATGAGCGCGAAGTGACCGAGCTCGGGGATCATGGCCGGGTGCCCGGCCGCCGTTCCCGCCCCGCCGCGTTCGCCTCACGCATCGCTTCGGCGATCGCGGGGGGCATGTAGGTCTCGTCGTGCTTCGCGAGCACCTCCTCGGCCTGCAGCACCCCGTCCGCGTCGATGCGGCCGAGGGCCACGATTCCCTGGCCTTCGCGGAAGAGGTCGGGGAGGAGGCCGCGATAGGCGACGGTCACCGCCGCCGCGTGGTCGGCGAGGTCGAAACGCACCTCGAGCGCTCCCGGCCGGCGGCGCACGCTGCCTTCGACCACGAGCCCGCCGAGCCGGATCCGGTTCCCGGCCGACGGTCCCTCGGCGACGAGCTGGCTCGGGGTGAAGAACCACAGCATGTTCTCGCCGATCGCGAGGAAGGCGAGGGTCGCCGCCGCGGCGAGCCCGGCCACCATTCCGCCCACGAGGGCCGTCCTTCGCTGCCGGGGAGTCACGGCGGCGGGGTGCGGGAGGGGCCGGGACGGGGAGCGGAGGGCGATGCGCCGCTTCGTTCCCGGACGAGCCGGCGGCGCCGCACGATGGGGGCGGCGAGGTTGAGCGCGAGCACGACGAACGCCGCCCCGTACGCGGTCCACACGTAGAACGCATACCCCCCCATGTGCAGGAACTCGCTCACCCCCGGACCTCGCGGACCCACTGGCGGTGCCGCTCCCGGTGAAGCACCTCGCAGCGCGCGCGCATGAGCAGCACGGTCAGGAAGAACAGGGTGAAGGCGGCGGCCATCAGCAGCAGGGGGATCAGCATCGCCGGGTGGATGGAAGGCCCGTCGAGCCGGAACACGGTGGGCCCCTGGTGGAGGGTGTTCCACCATTCGACCGAGAAATGGATGATCGGAAGGTCGACGAGCCCGACGATGGCAAGGATCGCGCACGCGCGCGCCGCCTTGCGGGGGTCCGGGATCGCGCCGTTGAGGGCGATGATCCCGAGGTACAGGAAGAGGAGCACGAGCTCGGAGGTGAGCCGCGCGTCCCAGACCCACCACGTGCCCCACATCGGCTTGCCCCACAGCGAGCCGGTCAGCAGGGCGAGGAACGTGAACGACGCGCCGATGGGCGCGCAGGCGATCGCCACCGCCTCGGCGACCTTGGTGCGCCAGATGAGCCCGACCGCCGCCGCGCCCGCCATCGCCGCGTACACCAGAAGCGACAGCCAGGCGCTCGGAACGTGGATGAAGATGATCCGGTACGCCTCTCCCTGCTGGTAGTCGGCGGGGGCGATCACGAGGCCGCTCCACAGCCCCGCCGCCATCAGCACCGCGCACGGCCAGCCGAGCCAGGGAACGAGCCGCCCGGAGAGGTCGTGGAAGTGGCGCGGAGACGCATATCGCCGGAACATGGATGGCCGGCTCCCGCTACTCGGCGCCGACGCTGAGCGCGGCCCCCGTCGCGAAGGGCGCGAGGGTGAGGGCGAGCACGAGCAGGGCGGCGAGCAGGTAGAGCGGCCCCGCCGCCGAGACCCCGATCGCGGCCGCCCGAACCGCAAGGGTGCCGAAGATGAGCACCGGGACGAGCAGGGGGAGGGCGATGAGGGGCAGGAGGAGGCTCCGCCCCTGGACCCCGGTGGTGAGTGCGGCGCCGATCGCCCCGGTCAGGCTCAGGGTCGGCGTGCCGAGGGCGAGGGCGCCGAGCAGGGTCGGAACGGAGCGTGGAGGCAGGGCGAGGAGCACCGCGACAGGCACGGAGGCGGCCAGCAGCGGCGGCCCGGTCAGGAGCCAGTGAGCGACGATTCGCCCCGTCGCGAGGAGGGCGGGGGGGTGGGGGCTCAGGAGGAGCTGGTCGAGAGACCCGTCCTCCCGATCCTCCCGGAAGAGCCGGTCCAGGGAGAGCAGGGCGGCCAGCAGGGCCGCGGTCCAGAGCGCCCCCGGGGCAATGGCGGCAAGGGTGGCCGGACCCGCTCCCGATCCGAACGGAAAGACGGCCGCCACGACGACGAAGAAGACCACCGGGGTGACCGCCTCGGCGGGTCGGCGGAAGGCGGCCCGGACGTCTCGGCGCACGACGGCCGCAAACGCCCCGGCGGGGGAGTCAGCGTGCTCCAAGACGGAGCGCTCGCACCGCGCCCGAGCGGAGGCACAGCGGCTGATGGCTCGTGAACACGAGCGCGCCGCCCGCCGCCGCATGCTCCGAGCACAGGGATTCCATGAGCGCGGTGCCGGCTCGATCGAGCGCCGCGGCCGGCTCGTCCAGCACCCACAGGATCGCATCGTCGAGGAGGAGCCTCGCGAGCGCCGCGCGGCGGCGCTGGCCCGCCGACAGGTCGCGGGTGAGGGTGTCACGTTCGCGGGCGAGCCCCACCCGTTCCAGCGCCTCCTCGGGACGGCGCGGCCTCCGTCCCCCCCGCAGCGCGCGGGCGAACACGAGGTTCTCGAGCGGGGTGAGGGTCTCCTTGAGCGCTTCATGGTGTCCGACGAAGGCAAGCTCGCGACGCCACCCGGGGTCGCCGGGAGCCTCGGAGACGACGCGTCCGCGCCAGCGAACCCGGCCCGCCTCGGGGCGCAGCAACCCGCACACGATGCGAAGGGCGGTGGTCTTGCCGCAGCCGTTCGGGCCGTGGAGGCGCAACGCTTCGCCGGCCCGCACGGTGGCCGAGAGCCCGGAGAACAGGAGCCGGTCCCCGCGGCGTCCGGCCAGATCTTCCATGCCGAGCAACGGGGCTTCGGGTGGAGGACGCGGCATGATCCGCGATTCTACAACACCCAGGCGGTGCGAACGTGCCTTGCGGCGAGGGCCGTTTCACGCTGTCCGCCCAGCGGGTCGTGGAGCGAACAGGGCCATTTTTGTCGTGACCGGGTGCCGGCCGCGGGTGTGGACCGGCCGCCCGCGCGATCGAGGGGGCCGCTTCGCGGCCCGGTTACCGGACGGGATGCGGCCCGCCGGCCACCCGCGCGCTCGAGGGCCGCTTCATGAGGCCCGAACCGACCCGCGGACGACGAAAGCGTGAAATGGCCTCGGCTTGGGGCGCGCGGCGGCCACCTCGCCCCACGGGCCGGGGTGGTTCGTGCGGGGTTCGATCCGGGAGCGGGGGCCGGCGGGCCGACCCTGATACCATACGGGCATGGACACGAAGCTTCCGCTGGAGCTGCATCGCGAGGTCGTGCGGCCCGAATACATCGACTGGAACGGGCACATGAACGTGGCGTACTACGTGCTCGTCTTCGACCACGCGACCGACGCGCTCTTCGATTGGATCGGCCTCGACGAGGCGTACCGGAAGGAGCGGGGATACACCACGTTCACCCTGGAGGCGCAGGTCACCTACCAGCGCGAGGTGCTGGAAGGCGACCCCCTCCGGATCACCACCCAGCTCCTCGACTACGACCACAAGCGCGCCCATTATTTCCACCACATGTACCACGCGGAGGAAGGCTATCTGGCCGCGACGAACGAGCTCCTGAGCCTCCATATCGACACCGGAAAGCGCCGCTCGACGCCGTTCCCGGAGGAGATCCTCGCCCGGTGGGCGGAAATCCACGCCGCGCACGCCGCCCTGCCGCGCCCCCCCGAGGCGGGGCGCGCCATGGGCATCCGCCGCCGCTCGCCATCCGCCGCGGCCGCCGCCACCGGTTCCGGGGCCGCCTTCGTTGCCTGACACGCCGGTCGGCGCATCGCTCCTCCGATCCGGGCCACCCGGTGGCGAGGGAGAAGGATGACGGCGCGCATCCGCATCGTTGTCGGCGGCGTGAGCCTCGACGCGCAATGCCGGGACACCCCGACGGCCGGGGCGGTGCTCGCGGCCCTCCCGTTCGAAGCGGTGGCCCGGACCTGGGGCGATGAAGTCTACTTCCGGGCTCCGGTGGCCGTGGCGCTCGAGCCGATAGCCCGTGACGTGGTGGAGCCCGGCGAGATCGCCTTCTGGGTGGAGGGGTCCAGCATCGCGATCGGATTCGGTCCGACCCCCGCATCGCGCTCCGACGAGATCCGCCTCGTCGCGCCGGTCAACGTGTGGGCGGACGCGCTCGGCGACGTCCGTGCGCTCGCATCGGTTCGGCCCGGCGAGCCCGTCCGAGTCGGACGGATCCTCTGATCTTCTCGCCACACCATGCGGTCACTTTTTCCGGAGGGTTCCGGCCGTACCTGAATCCCGAGCTGTTCGGGAAACACCATCCCGATCCCTGCGGGCGTTCCGCCCCCTGGGTGTTACAAACCGGAGGCCGAATTGAATCCGGACTCGGATTCGACCTCACAAAGATTCCAGGTTCGTCATCCACGCATCGAACCGAGGACACTCCGCTCGGATCGTTTCCAGGCCCGTTTCCATGGCGACCAAGGGGCCGTGCAGGCGCTTTCGGTAGTGCGGGATCACGCCCTGTATGCGCCGGCTCGGGGCGGTGTCCTGGTTGTCATTGATGTCTTCAGGAGTCGGAAACTGCGCTCGGATGATCCGGAGCGCTTCAACGGATCCGGCCGGTGCTTCGATCAGCCCGGAGAAGGCGCCCACATCCGAGAACGACAAACCCTCGAACGGTCCCTCCACCGATATGGCGAGGCGGATCACGGGCGTCCCCCGAGAAGATTCTTCTGCCAGAGCTCGCCAGGGGTGAAGCTCTCGTCGAGCCAATGTCGATACGCGCCGGTATCCAGCCTGCGAAATGTAGTGCGCCCGTCCTGAAGATCCAGCACGACGATCTCGTCGAGATCGAATACGTCCACGAGCAGTGGTGACTGGGTCGCCACGATGATCTGTACTTCGCGGGCGAGCGCCTTGATCATGTTGCCGATGAGGGCGATGGCCACCGGATGCAACCCGAGTTCCGGTTCATCGAGGAAGAGAACGTTCGGGAGCATCTCCCGCGGAAGGTTGAGCAGGGTGACGAGCGCGAAGAAACGAAGCGATCCATCGGACGTGAGATGGGCGCCGAAGGTCTTCTCTCTTCCTTTGGCTTTCCATCGCAACATGACCCTGCCGTAGCTTTCGTCGATTTGGAATCGGTCGAACACGGGCAGCACCCGCGCGATGTGCCGGCAGACGAGTTCGAACCGCCGGACATCCTCCTCCTCCAACCGGTGCAGGACCGCCGCCAGATTCCCTCCGTGGGTGCGCAGGCGATCGTTGTCCTCGACCTCCCAACGTTTCTTGAAGCTCGATTTGTCGGACGTGTCATGGAACTGATAAACCGCGCAGTTTCGCAGAACATGGACGATTACCCTTGCGGTCGTCGGGTTGATATCCGGAGAAGATGAAGCATGAGCGGCGTCCACGATGCCTGCCTCTCGATGGCCGCTTCCAAGGTGTTGCCAGCTCGCTTCTCTCGCCCGGCTTTGCTGGCTGAAGCGGAACGCCTCCTCGGTGAAAATGAACCGGTCGGGATGGGCGTGAGTGAGGGTGAATCGGTAGTCGTTTCGGCCCGCCTCCGTACGGAGGGCCACCTCGGCCTCCATCCGTGAGGTGACGCCGTTGCCACCGAACAACTGATCGTCGGCGCCTCCATGCCGTTGCACGAACTCGCCGAGCGCGCGAGACCGCAGCATCCAGCTCAGCATCTCGAAGAAACGCATGAAATTGGACTTCCCCGATCCGTTGGGCCCGATCAACACACTCGCTGCGCCCAGGTTCGAAAGCTCGACGTCCGCCAGAGACCGGAATCCACGGATCCGGACTGATTCGAGTCTTGTTGTCCCGGTCATCGAAGGGCGCTCCCGAGCAGGGGTGGAAGGGGCGGAAGCCGCACAGTTTCCGGCGAGTCCCTGGTTCGTTGCAACTCTATCCGGATCCTCCGATTCGGCACGGTCGCCAGCAAGACTTCCCGGTCGTCGTGAAGCGGTCGGGCGGTTTGGCCCGTTGGCGCCCGACCGCGGACCGCCGGACGCGGGGTAGTTTCACTCTCGGCACGTCCGTTCTCGAGGAACCATCGGATTCCGGTCCACTCATTCGCCGTTCGAGGGTGATCCGGCCTGACTCCATGGCATATTCTTGCAGGAGTGGTGCACGACATTTCAGGCGGGAGCATGATCAGGATCTGGGGACGGCCGAACTCGATCTGTACGAAACGGGTGCTCTGGGCCTTCGTCGAGGTCGGGGCGGAGTTCGAGCTGACCCTCGCGAGCGGGACGATGGGTTCGAAGGGCCACGTTTCGACCGGTGCCGAGCCCTACGGGAGCGTCGACGAGCCCTGGTTCCGGGAGATGAACCCCAACGGCACCATTCCCGTGATCGACGATGACGGGTTCGTGCTCTGGGAGTCGATCGCCATCGTCACCTATCTCGGGATCCGCTACGGGGCGGGGACCCTCCTCGACGGTCGTCCCGAGACCCTGGCCCGCGCCCTCCAGTGGATGTCCTGGACGAACGAACACCTCGAGCCGGCCCTCAACACCCAGATCCTGGAGCTCCAGCGCCTGCCTGTGGACCAGCGTACCCCCGGCGCCGCGGACGCGGCGGGCGAGGACATTGCGCGCTCGGTCGAGGCCCTTGAAGCGCAGCTTGCGCGCAGCGACTACGTGGCGGGCGAGCGTTTCTCGATGGGCGACATCCCGACCGGAGCGGCGGTCTACCGGTGGCGGGTCTTCGGCCGATGGGGCCGGAGCATGCCCCACGTGGATGCGTGGCTTGCGCGGCTCGCGGAGCGGGAAGGCTTTCGGCGCCACGTCGCCCCGCCCGAACTCCACGTTTGAGTCGCGATCTTCCGCGGGCCGCGCGGGGAGATATGCGGTTCGCTCCGGTTCCCGGACCGACCCGAGACCGATTCTCGGGTGGGATGTCGGGTTACGCCTTCGGCCAACCCGACCTGCCGCGGACTACCGGCCTCTCGCCGGTCGGGGAGATCTGCGGAGGGCTCCGGTTTCCGGACCGGTCGAAGGCCGCCGTCAGGCAGCGGCGTATTCGCGGAGCTTGGCTGGCGGGGTGTAGGGACGGTCGTGCCCCAAGGAGGGCACCATCCGGCGGGCTTCGCCGACCCGGGCGGGATCGATCTCCGCCGTCACGACGCCGGGCTTCTCCCCGCCGTCCGCGAGGACCTCGCCCCACGGGTCGACGATGAGGGAGTGGCCGTAGGTCTTGCGGCCTTCCGCGTGCTCGCCGCACTGGGCCGGGGCGAAGACGAAGCAGCCGGTCTCGATGGCCCGCGCGCGGAGCAGCACGTGCCAGTGCGCCCGGCCGGTCGGGCGAGCGAACGCGGAGGGGACGGTGAGATAGTCGGCCCCCGCCTGGGCGAGGTCCCGGTACAGGGTCGGGAAGCGCATGTCGTAGCAGACCGTCATCCCGATCCGTCCCCACGGGGTGTCCGCGACGACCGCCTCGCCGCCGGGGCGATAGCGGCGCGACTCCCGGTAGGACTCCCCGCCTTCGAGGTCGACGTCGAACATGTGGATCTTGTCGTAGCGGGCGGCGACGGCACCGTCCGGGCCGATGAGCAGGGAACGGTTCGCGCAGCGTTCCTCGTCGATCCGGACGGCCATCGATCCGAGGAGCAGCCAGATCCCCGTCTCGCGGGCGAGGGAGCGGTACCGGGGAAGCCATTCATCGGCCGCCTCCGGGCGGGTTTTCTCGATCACGCGGCGCCCCCGCGGCTCGAGCATGGGGGTCACCTCGGGGGTCATGACGAGCGAGGCACCCGCCGCCGCCGCCTTCCGGGCGAGAGCGGCGGCAGCCGGAAACGTTTTCTCCGGATCGCGGTCGGAGGTGAGCTGTACGCAGGCGGCGCGAAACGGCTCCGCGGCGGAGATCACGGGGCGGCACCCTCGAGCAGTGCGTCGAGCTCGCCATCCCGCTCGAGCGCGTACAGCTCGTCGCATCCGCCGACGTGGTGCTCGCCGACGAAGATCTGCGGCACCGTGCGGCGCCCCCCCGCCCGCGCGATCATCTCCGCGCGGCGCTCGGGGTGGAAATCCACGTCGACCTCCTCGAACGCGACGCCCCGGGCCGCGAGCAACCGCTTCGCGGCATGGCAGTAGGGGCAGAAGCGGCTCGAGTACATCAGGACCCCGCTCATCGCCGCTTCTCCCGGCCCACCGCCGCGCGCCCCTTCATGCGCCCTCCCTTCCGAAGGGGTTGATCCCCATCACCTGGCCCGAAGAAATCACCGCCTTCCCGCTGCGGCCGCCCGTCCGCTCGCGGGCCGTACTCCCGCAAGCCGCTTCGACCGCGCGCACGCGCCAGTGTCGATTACGCCTTGGGCAGCGCGCCCGCGCTCTTTCGGTCCGGGCGGCCCGTTCCTCCATGAGATCGTTGGGAGATCGTGGGGAGATCGTGCGGCATCTTGGCGCCCCCGCGACGAAAGTCGGTGATTTTTTCGGGTTGGCGGCCATCGTACCGAACCCCTCGGGTCGGATTGCCCTTCGCTCATCCGACCTGCCCGGGACCGGCCGGCCGGGTTCGCCGAAGGCGCAACCCGAAACATCCGGACGCCCCCCGGCGGGGAAATTCCCCCGTGCGGACCTCAGCCCTCGTACCGGCCGACGATGGAGACGCTGCTCACGTTCATGTGCGGGAAGCCACCGAGGTTGTGGGTCAGGCCGAGCTTCGGGTCGTCGAGCTGGCGCTCGCCGGCCCTCCCGAGGAGCTGCAGGTACATCTCGTAGAGCATGCGCAGCCCCGAGGCTCCGATCGGATGGCCGAAGCACTTGAGGCCGCCGTCGATCTGGCAAGGCACCTCGCCGTCCGCATCGAAGACTCCGTCCAGCACGTCGTGCCAGGCCCGACCCTCCTCGGCAAGGCCGAGGTCCTCCATGGTCACGAGCTCGGTGATGGAGAAGCAGTCGTGCACCTCCGTCATGTCGAGCTCGGCGCGGGGGTTCCGGATCCCGGCCTCTTCGTAAGCCTTCTTCGAGGCGATGCGGGTGGTCTTGACGTAGGAGCCGTCCCAGCCCGAGTGGCCCGCCTCCTCCCCGTTCGACACGGAGAGCTGCATCGCCTTGACCGTCACGAACTCGGTCTTGCCGAGCTCGCGGGCGATGTCGGGGGTGGTCACGATCGCGCATGCCGCGCCGTCGCTCACCCCGCAGCAGTCGTAGAGCCCGATCGGCTCGGCGACCATGGGCGCGTTCAGAACCTGCTCCTCCGATACCTCGCGCCGCAGGTGCGCCTTCGGATTCTTGACTCCGTTCGCATGGCTCTTGACCGAGACCCGGGCCATCGCGCGCTTCAGGTCGTCCTTGTCCACCCCGTGCGCACCGCGGTATCCGGCCGCGAGCTGGGCGAACATCCCGGGCGCGGAGAGGTTCGGCCAGAACATGTCGTTCGTGACCCCGCGGGTTCGCTGCGGCAACCCGCCGTAGCCGGTGTCCTTGAGCTTCTCGCAGCCGAGGGCGAGGGCGACGTCACAGGCGCCGGACGCCACCGCGTACACCGCTCCCCGGAACGCCTCGGTGCCGCTCGCGCAGAAGTTCTCGACCCGGGTCACCGGGATGTAGGGAAGGCGCAACGCGACCGAAAGGGGCAGCCCGCTCGGCCCGACGTGGACCGACTCGATCGCGGTGGAGAGCCAGGCCGCCTCGATCCGATCCTTGTCGATGCCCGCATCGGCAATGCACTCGGTGAACGCTTCGACCATGAGGTCCTGCGCCTCCAGGTCCCAGCGCTCGCCGAACTTCGAGCATCCCATCCCGAGGATCGCGACCTTGTCCTTGATTCCGGTGGCCATGGCTGTCTCTCCGATGGTTGTACTTTTTCTGAATTCAGTGAGATTGAACCGCTTTCCAGAAGTATTTCCTGAACCCGCGTTCGGGGTCCGTCTCGCGGAGCCGGAACTGCATCCCCACCCGGGCGCCGATGTCGAACGTCTCCCGGTCGACATCGGTGAAGTCGACCATCAGGCGCCCGCCGCCTTCGAACTGCACCATCCCGAAGTAGGCCGGCGGGTCGATGGAGAACGTGAGCGAGTCGGCCGTCCAGGTCTTGACGGTGCCCGGGGTGTCGGCCATCGGGTGGTCCGCCTGGGTGTCGAGGGCGCCGCAGTTGGGGTTGACGCAGTAGTGCGACTTCGGGAACTGCACGGTCCCGCACCGCTCGCACCGGCCGCCGACGAAGCCGGTCAGCATCCGGCGGTTGCGGTACAGGGTGCTGAGCGGGGTCTGGCGATCGATCTCCGCCCGCTTGCCGAAGTCCTTGTCCACGAGCCCGTTGAAGGTGAGGAAGCGGTCGTAGTTCTCCTCGGGGGTGCGCCGGGCGAGGGCACCCGCGACACCGCGGCGGGGAGAGAGGGAGCGGATGGCCTCCGTCACCTCGAACACGAGCACGTCGCAGCCCTGGCCGAACCCCGCGGCGAGGATCCGCTCGCCCGGCTGCGCTTCCTCGAGCGCCCGGCACAGCATCAGCACCCCGTGCGCGGCTCCGGTGTCGCCGCAGACTTGCTGCATGACGTCGGCGACCGCCTCGGGGCGGATCCCCGCCCGCCGCGCGACCATCCCGGGCACCCGGCGGAGGGAGCAAGGGAGGAGGAAGCGGTCGATCGCACCCGGCTCGAGACCGCAGTCGCGAAGGGCGCCCGCCACCACCGGGGGGACGATCTTGAGGTAGCCCTCGTCGCGTACCCACCGTTCTTCCCAGTCGTAGTCGAACTCGCTGAACTGGCCGCGGTAGTGGTCTACGAAATCGACCGACGTCGCCTGGTGAGCCAACAGCCGCGCGACCACGCCCTCGCGTCCGAGACACAGGGCGGCCGCCCCGTCGCCGTACAGCAACTCCTGGGGGGTGCCGGTGCGGCTGCGGCGGTGTTCCGACGCGATGAAGAGCACCTGCCCCGGGACTCCGGCCCGAACCGCCCGGAGGGCGTTCGCGAGCCCGGTGGTTCCCGCCCGGAGCGAGGAAGTGACGTCCAGGGTGCCGATCCCGGTTCCGAGGTTGAGCGCCTCGGCGCAGATCCCCGAATTCTGGCGATCGGTGAAGGGCAGGGTGGTCGACGCGAGGTGCACCGCGCTCACCGTGCTCCGGTCGGCTCCCGACAGCGCGTCCCGGGCCGCCTCGACGGCCATGGTGACGGCGTCTTCGTCCCAGTTGCACATCGACCGCTCGCCCCGGCCGTGGGCGGCAAGCGCGCCGTTGGCCCATGCGTTCGCCTGCACGATGGCGGAACGCCGGAGGCGGAGGCGGGGGACGTAGGCGCCGAACGCGGTGATTCCGGGATTCGGCATGAGTACTTCCTCCGAGGTTCCCGCGTCTCGCGGGAGCGGAAGCGGGCCGTCAGCCGCGCGCCGCCGCCTGCGCCCCCGGGGCCCCCGGGCCGTCAGACACCGGCCACTTCGGGATGGCGATCGGCCCCCGCATAGGTGCGCAGGTACTGGGAGAACTCGCGCAGGGACTGGATTCCGCTCTCCTCCGCCTTGCGGCACCAGTCGCGCAGACCGCCCGCCAGCTCCTCGACGTTCGCGGTGCGGACCTCCCACAGCTTCTGAAGCTCGATCCGCTTCTCGTAGATGGTTCGAAGCGTGTCGCTGCAATGCAGGAGCCGGCGGCGCAGCTCGCGTTCGGCGTCGTTGTCGAGGGCATCGGTTCGCCAGAGCAGGGACTTCGCCCGGTCGAGGATCTCCCGCGCCCGGGGCTCCACCCGCTCGCGCTCCATGCGCGCGATGGGTTCCACCACCATGCGGCGATACCGCGCCATGACCCGGAACCGGTCGCTGATGACGGCCCGGATGGTGTCGAGGTCGATCTCGTGCTTCCCTTCTATTCGGAGGACCTCGGGCGGAAGGCGCTTGATGCGGGCGAGCCCGAGCCACGAGAACAGCTTGATCCACGCCCAGCCCACGTCGATCTCCCACCACTTGACGGAGAACTTGGCCGAGCTCGGGTAGGTGTGGTGGTTGTTGTGAAGCTCCTCGCCGCCGATGAGGATCCCCCACGGCACGAAGTTGGTGGAGGCGTCCGGCGTCTCGAAGTTCCGGTAGCCGGTGTGGTGGCACACCCCGTTGACGACCCCGGCCGCGAAGAAGGGGATCCACACCATCTGTACCGCCCAGACGGTCAGCCCGATCGGGCCGAACAGGAGGAGGTCGATGCCGAGTATGATGGCGACGCTGGAGTTGCCGCGCGAGGAGTAGACGCGGCGCTCGAGCCAGTCGTCGGGGGTGCCGTGGCCGTACCGCTCCATGACCTCGTCGGTGTGGGAGAGCCGATAGACCTCCACCCCTTCGAAGAGGACTTTGCGCAGCCCCAGAATCACCGGGCTGTGGGGATCCTCCGCGGTCTCCGTGTTCGCGTGGTGCTTGCGGTGGATCGCGGTCCACCCCTTGGTGTGCATCCCGGTGGTGAGCCAGAGCCAGAAGCGGAACGCGTGGGCGAGCGCGGGGTGGAGGTCGATGGCCCGATGCGCCGAGTACCGGTGCAGGTACACGGTCACCGAGACGATGGTGAGGTGGGTGAGGACGAGGGCGGCGACCGCCTTCTGCCACAGAGCGAAGCCGAGGATTCCGTCGAATCCGAGAATCGCGTCCAACGTCGCGTCCAGCATGGATCCACCACCCTTCGATCTGTACGGGACACGCGCGATCCCACAAGGATGCGCGCGGCCCCCGGCGAAGACCCGCGGATTGTATTTTGCCGGGGGTCGGATGACAAACATCCGGGTGGCGGCGGCAGAACGATTTTTTGTCGTGACCGGGTGCGGGTGCGGGAGCGGGTGCGGATCGGCCGGCCGTGCGATCGAGGGCGGCTTCATGAGGCGCGAATCGACACGCGGACGACGAAGCGCGCTCCCCGATGGTCTGCCGAACCGGCCCGGTTCACCCGTCGCCGAACGAAGAACGAGCCCTGGTGGCGGCGGCAGGACAAATTCGCTCTCGACCTTCCTGGATGACCACCGGCGAGCGTATCGTCCCGATCCGACGTCCGGCCCGAAAAAGTCACCGACTTCCTGCCGCGGCCGCCAATCCGTTCTCGGTGGTTTTTTCGGGCTGATCCTTCGGTCGCCGCCGACTTCGGGCCATCCGCTCGCCAGTGGACGCAACCCTTTGAACTCGCCGACTGCCTTGGAATGAACGAATCAGCCCTGGGGGCGGCGATCAGGTGGAGTCCGCAGCCGGTGCCTCCCCGATCTCCGGGATGGTCCACAGCGGCGGCTCCCCTCGCTCCACGCGCTCGACGTTGTCGAAGGCGTTGCGAAGCCGCGCCGGGGCGCTCTCCACGGTGGGGCCCGCGAGGTGTGCCGTCAACACCACGTTGTCCAAAGAGAACAAGGGGTTGGCCGCATCCGGGGGCTCCCGGTCGAAGACGTCGAGCCCGGCTCCCGCGATCCTGCCTTCGCGGAGCGCCTCCGTGAGCGCGGCCTCGTCCACCACCGGACCGCGGCTCGTGTTGACGAGCACCGCCGTCGGCTTGAGGAGGGCGATCTCGCGAGCGCCGACGAGGTGGCGGGTCGTCGGGTTGAGGGGAACGTGCAGCGACACGATGTCGGCGCTGCGAAGGAGCTCTCCGAGCAGCCGGAACCGGACCCCGATGGCGTCCTCGGCGTCCTCGGTGAGCCGGGCGACGTCGTAGTACTGCACCGTCATGCCGAACGCGCGGGCGAGCCTCGCGGTCTTCTTGCCGATGGTGCCGAGCCCGACGATGCCGAGGGTGCGTCCCCGAAGCTCGTGCACGCGGGGCGGCTCGTTGCCGCGCCAGCGTCCGCCGCCGACGTTCGCATGCTGAAGGGGCAGGCGCCGGCAGACCGCGAGCATCAGCATCAGGGCGTGCTCCGCCACCGCGACCGCGTTGGCGCCACCGTTGTTGGCGATCGGCACGCCCGCGCGCCGGGCCGCCGCGATGTCCGCACGGTCGTAGCCGGCGCTCAGAAGCTGGATGAGCTTCAGCTTCGGGGCGGCGCGGTACAGCCCGTCCTCGACGAGCCCGTCCACGAAGCCGACGAGGTAGCTCGCCTCGCCCAGCGCGTCCCGGTACGCGGGACTCCCGGCGGTGGCTCGCACCAGCTCGAAGCCGGGCGGCGCCAGCTCCTCGACATCCTTGCCGCTGTCGAAGGGTGAGTTGACGTAGACGATTCGGGGTTGCATTCCGTTCCTCCGCTGGCCCGTGGATCAGCATACATGGGGGCACCGCCCGACCCGGCCCCGGCGGGCGGGCGACCTGCGAGCCGGCCGTCGTCCCGCGCGACCTTCGACGCCCGGGCCGATGCCGGGCCGATGCCGGGCCGGGCGTGCGGGACGATGCCGGGCGGGGACGATGCACTGCCGACACGGGCCGGGTTCTCAGGACAGGAAGCCGGCCAGGTATTTCTCGAAGGTCACCTTGTCGCCCGCTTCGAGGGCCGCCTGGCGTGCGATCGAGCTCTCCGCCTCCTGCTCGAACCGGAGTCGCTCGGCCTCCGGCAGGGCCTCGCACCGCAGAGCCTCCGCATGGCGGCGCGACACCTCCAGAACGTACTCGAAGTAGGATCCGCGGTGGGCTTCCATCTCCATCAGGACGCGGGCGGAAGGGGTCGCCCCCGGGCTCTCGACCGACGCGCGCGCGTCCCGGACCGCCGCCGCCGGGTCGTCGTCCGGGGTCCGAAGCAGCTCCGCCACGGCGGTGAGCTCGTCGAGGAGCTCGTTCGCCCAGCTTCCCAGCGATACGTTCTCCCCGTCCCGCACGAGGGCGACGGACGGGTCGCGCCCGCGGACCGCAACCCGGCTCTGGTTCGCGTCGATCGCCCGCCGCTCGTTGATGCCGAGGGGCGGGCTGTCGCAGAGCAGGCAGAACAGCATGAACACCTCCAGAAACGCCATCCGGTCCTCGGTGAGCCCGATGGGAGAGGAAGGGTCCAGATCGACGGACCGCAGCTCGACGTACCGCACGCCCCGCCGCTGGAGCGCCTCGGTCGGTCGTTCGCCGCGCCGGGTCGGCTGCTTGGGACGCACCGAGCTGTAGTACTCGTTCTCCATCTGGAGGAGATTCGCGTTGAGCTGGCGGTACTCGCCGTCGCGCCGCACACCCAGCGCCTCCCAGGGCGGGTGAGGGGTCGTGATCGCGCGGTACAGGCTCGCCGCGTAGCTGTAGAGGTCGTCGTAGCGGATGCCGATTCCACCCGGGATCCGGTTCGTGTACCCGATGTCGCTCATGCGAAGCGACGTGCCGAACGGCGCATGCCAGGTGTCCTCGCCCATCGGCTCGAGACCGGGCGCTCCGTCGGGCAGAAACGAGCGCGACAGGGCCGGGGAGGCGCCGAAGAGGTAGAGCAGCAGCCATCCGTGCCGGAACAGGTTCCGGATGAGGCCGAAGTAGTGCGAGTCGGCGAGGGCCCGCCCCGTTCCGTGCCAGCTCCGGTGCTCCCCGTGGGCCGCCCCCGACTCGGCCAGCAACGGCCAGAACCCCGGAGCGAGGGAGTAGTTGAAGTGCACGCCCGCGATCACCTGCATCATCCGGCCGTAACGATGGGCGAGCCCCACCCGGTACAGGTGGCGGAGGCGCCCCGAGTTGGAGCGGCCGTAGCGGGCGATGGGGATCGCCTCGTCGCCGGGGATCTCGCAGGGCATGCTCGCCGCCCAGAGCAGCTCGTCCCCGATGTTGCGAACGACGAATCGGTGCAGGTCGTCCAGGTGCCGCGCGACGTCGGCCCGACGGCGGAAAGGCGGGGTCACGAACTCGAGCAGCGCCTCCGAGTAGTCGGTGGTGAGCCACGGATGGGTAAGGGCCGAGCCGAGGGCGGAGGGATGCGGGGTGGCCGCGAGGCCCCCCTCGGGGGTCGCCCGCAGGCTCTCCTTCTCCACGCCCTTGAGGCCGGCGCGGAGCACCTCGCCCGCGCCGGAAAGGCGCTCGATGCGCCCGCGGAGCGCTCCGTACAACGAATCGCCCCCTACGGATCGGTGGATTCGGCGAGGACCCGGCGCGCGATGCGGAACGACTCGACGGCGGCCGGCATGCCGCAGTAGACGGCGATCTGGAGCAGGGTCTCGCGCAGCTCCTCGCGGGTGCACCCGTTGCGCAGCGCGCCGCGGAAGTGCAGGGCGAACTCCTCGCTCCGCCCGAGGGCCGCGAGCATGCACAGGTTGTTGAGGCTGCGCTGCTTCCGGCTCAACCCTTCGCGGGCCCACACCCCGCCCCAGCAGTACTCGTTGAGCAGGGTCTGGAAGTCCCGGTTGAAGTCGTCCACGTTGGCCATGGCCCGGTCCACGTACTCTTCGCCGAGGACTTCCTTGCGGATCTCGACTCCGCGTTCGAATTGCTCCGAGGGCATCTGGTGTTCTCCACGAAGATGGGGGTGGCCGGCCGCCTCTCGCACCGGCCGGGCGCGGGGCGCTATCGTAGACGATGGCGAGCGGCGCGGCGGAGCGGGCCCGCGAAATGCCGACAGTTCCCATTTTGGCGCCTGACTTCACCCCGAGCCGCAAGCCGTCTTCTCCTGGCGACTCGATCCGGGGCGGATCGACGGTCGTGCCGATCCCGCAGCGGGACCCGACGAGAAAAATGAGAACTGCTGGCGAAACGCAAGGACGGACATGACGAACGACGGAATACTGGCCATCTGGCACGATGTCGGGCCGGAGATCGGGGACGAGTACGAACGGTGGTACTTCCGGGAACACCTGCCCGAGCGGCTCGGGGTGCCGGGCTTCGCTGCGGGCCGCCGGTACGAGGCGGTGTCGGGAACGCCCCGCTTCCTCACCTTCTACGAGGCAAAGAGCCCGGAGGTCTTTGTTTCAAAGCCGTATATCGATCGGCTGAACGCCCCGACCCCCTGGACCACGGAGGTGTTGAGACATTTCCGCGACACCAGTCGGACCGTCTGCCGGCGGACCTGGGCGGCGGGCGAGATCCGGGGGGCGTGGGCGGTGGTCCTGCGCGTCGACCGGAGCGCGGGGGCCGCGCCGGAAGAGGAGGAGGGGCTCGCGGCACGGGTCGCCGCCCTCGAGGAACGGGGCCGTGCGTGGGCCGGGGACTGGCGGGTCCTCCGGGTGGAACGCTGGCGGCGCGAGGCGCTCCCGTCTCCGGGGCCGACGGCGGAAACGAAGCTGCGGGCGGCCCCGGACCGGTTCATCGAGGGGGCGGTGCTCGCCCATTTCGCCCGCGAGGACGACGCCCGCTCGGCGGTTGGTGCCGCGGCGGGCGGTGGTACCGTGGGCGGTGGTACGGTGGGCGCGGAGACGGGGCTGTACCGTCTGCTCTGCGAGCTGCGGAGCGGCTGAAGGAGGCGGGCGTGGCGATTCACTTCTCGCGCGAGGAACTCGCGGCCCGGCGCGACGCGGCTGCGCGGGCGATGGAGGCGCGCGGCTTCGCCGGCCTCCTTCTGTTCAAGCCCGAGAGCATGTACTACCTCACCGGCTACGACACCTTCGGATTCTGCTTCTTCCAGTGCCTGTGGCTCGGGCGGGACGGGAGCATGACCCTGCTCACCCGTGCCCCGGACCTGCGCCAGGCCCGCCACACCTCGGTGATCGAGGAGGTCCGCGTATGGGTCGACGAAGCGGGGAGCGATCCGGCGCGCGAACTGCGGCAGATAGCCGCCGCACACGCGGGGGCGGGAGAGCGGATCGGGGTGGAGCTCGACACGTACGGCCTCACCGCCGCGAACTGGCGCCGGGTCGAGGATGCGTTCGAAGGCTTCTGCCGGCTCGAGGACGCCTCGGGGCTCGTCTCGGAGCTTCGCCTGCGCAAGAGCCCGGCCGAGCTCGAGCACGTCCGCCGGGCCGCGGAGCTCGCCGACGACGCGCTCGCGCAGGCCGAGCGCCTCGCGGTTCCCGGCGCGTTCGAGGGCGACATCCTGGCTGCGATGCAAGGAGCCGTCTTCCGGGGCGGCGGCGACTATCCGGGCAACGAGTTCATCATCGGCTCGGGGCGCGATGCACTCCTTTGCCGCTACTTCTCGGGTCGGCGTCGGCTCGGGGCGCGCGACCAGCTCACCCTCGAGTTCGCGGGCGCCTGGCGTCACTACCACGCCGCCCTCATGCGCACCTTCGTCATCGGGCCGGTGGGGCCGGAGCAGCACGCCCTGTACCGGGCCTGCCGCGAGGCGCTCGAGGCCTGCATCGAGGAGGTCCGGCCGGGCCGGGTCTTCGGCGACGTGTTCGACGCTCACGCAAGGGTGCTCGACGCCGCGGGCCTCCGCGCCCACCGGATGAACGCCTGCGGCTACAGCCTGGGCGCGACGTTTTCGCCCACCTGGATGGACGGGCCGATGTTCCATGCCGGGAACCCGCACCCGATCGAGCCCGCAATGGTGCTCTTCGTGCACGTCATCGTCGCCGACAGCGACGCGGGGCTCGCCATGACCCTGGGGGAGACCGTGGCCGTCACCGCCGGCGGCTGCGAGCGCCTCAGCCGGGCGGCCCGGCGCACCTCCCCGGGGATCGGCTGAGGACGCTCGGAGAGGCCGGCCGGCGCTCCGCCGCCGCGCCGCGCCTCGTCACGAGGCACCGGAGCGTGGCTGGCGCAGCGCGGTGCGGATCGGTCCGCCGGCCGGCCGGTCGCCGCACCCTGGTCCTGCCCGTGCCCCACATCTCTTCGCTGGACCTTGAATATGAAAACTCATATCAATTCAGTTGCTTGCAATCTATCTGCCGATGACTGCCCAAGCCAGACTCGTCGGGCCTCGGCCGCATCGGGACCGGCCAGGGACTGACTTGTCGTTCGATGCGCCGTTCATGGAAAAAACAAAAGGCCGGAAAACAATGACTTCCATGATACGCCGGGCATGAAGTCCAGCGGAGAGATGTGGGGCACGGGCAGCCCTGGTCATCCGTCATCCGGCGCGGCGCGACCGGTCCGGAGGCTCCCACCGCACGCCGAAGCGGGACCCGTCCTCCGCGAGGCGCCGTTCGCCGAGCACGGCGGGGTCGGGGCCGTCGAGCCCGAGCCCGAAAAAATCACCGCCTTCCCGTTGCGGCCACCTATCCGCTCGCGGTAGCGGGACGTACTCCCTCAAGCCGCCTCGGCGGCCGGGCGAGTACCGCCCGCTACCGCGCAGGGATCGGTGTCCGCAGCAGAAAGTGGGTGAGATTTCCGGGATAAGATAGCGTCGGCCCGCGCGAGGACGAGAGGACCGTTGAACGAGACGCAGCACGCCATCCGCCTGGGGGCGCTCCTCGTCGCGCTCTGGCTGGTCCTTTCGGGCCACTACGGTGCGCTCCTGCTGTCCCTCGGCGCGGCCTCCTGCGCGCTCGCCCTCTGCCTCGCCCTGCGCATGGATCGGATCGACGGGGAAGCGATCCCGCTCGCCCTGCGAGCCGGGCGGTGGCTCCGTTACACCCTGTGGCTCGGCGTCGAGATCGTGAAGTCGAACCTCGCGGTGGCGCGGGTCCTCGTCGACCCGCGGCTCCCGATCCGGCCGGCCGTCTTCCGCGTGGAGGCGACCCAGCGCTCCCTCCTCGGGCACGTCGTCTACGCGAACTCGATCACCCTCACTCCGGGCACGGTCTCGATCGATCTTCATGGCGACGCCATCGACGTTCATTCGCTCCTCGATCCGGACTTCGAGGCCCTTGGCGAGATGAATCGGCGCGTCTCGGGAATGGAGCGTTCCAGGTGACCGCGTTCGGGATGGGTGTCGCGGGGGCGGGGGCCCTGGCCGTGCTCGCGGCGATGTGCCTCGCGCTGTTCCGCGCCCTTCGCGGTCCCACCGTCTACGACCGGATCCTCGCCGTCAATCACTTCGGGACCCTCACCGTTCTCCTGATCGCGGCCGCGGGGTTCCTTTCCGGCCGGCCCGAGTTCCTCGACATCGCCCTGGTCTACTGCCTCATCAGCTTCATCGGCACCGTGGCGGTCCTCAAGTTCTTCGAGTACGGAGATCTCGGGCACACGGGCCGGAGCGACCGGCCGCCGCCGGGCTGAGAGCCGTGCGTCCTCGGGCCGTGCCGCCGTCGCGCAATCGCCGCGAGCTCCGGTATCCGGACGGCGCCGCGCCGTGTCCTTCGCGCGCCGCGCCGGAGGGGCCGGGAGGAGCGGGCCTGCGGGAGCGGCGACCGCGGAGCGGGGCCGGGCCGGGCTCGGAGCGACGCCGGAGCGCCGGCCCGGGAGTCGAGCCGGGAGTCGAGCCGGGAGTCGAGACCAGGTGGCCGCGGCCGACCTCCTGAGCGCCCTCTTCGTGCTCGCCGGCGGGTTCTTTCTCGTCGTCGGGGGGATCGGCCTCGTGCGCCTGCCCGATCTCTTCACCCGCCTCCATGCGGCGGGGGTCGGCGACACCCTGGGGGTGGGCCTC
Source organism: Gammaproteobacteria bacterium (assembly GCA_965214795.1). Lineage (GTDB taxonomy): Bacteria > Pseudomonadota > Gammaproteobacteria > HK1 > HK1 > JAJDXW01. Next base: position 2,856,011 of record OZ243976.1, read on the forward strand.
TTCGTTCTCGGCTTCATGTTCCTCACGGACCTCGGGAGCGTGACCGTCAAGCTCGCGCTCGTGTTGCTCTTCGTGCTCCTGACCGGGCCGGTCGCCACCCATGCGCTCGCCAAGGCCGCCCTCCACGGCGGGGTCCGGCCCCTCGCGGCCGAGCCGCCGGCGTCCGGGGCCCGGGGCGAGGTGGATCCGCCGTGGAACACCTGATCAACACCGTCCTGCTCGCCCTTCTCGCGGTGACCGCGGGGGCCGTCGTGTACCTTCGCCACCTCTTCGCGGCGGTCATGCTGGTCGGGATCTACAGCCTGCTCACGGCCTCGATCTTCGTGATCCTCGACGCGGTCGACGTCGCGTTCACGGAAGCCGCGGTCGGGGCCGGCATCTCGACGATCCTGATGCTCGCGGCCCTCGCCCTCACCGGGCGGGAGCAGACGGCCCCCACCCGCCCGAGCGGTTTCGGCATCGCGATCGTCCTCGCCACCGGCGCCGCCCTCGTGTGGGGCACGCTCGACATGCCGTATTTCGGCGACCCCTTCGCACCCGTCCACGTCCACGTCGCTCCGCGCTACCTCGAGGGAACGCTCTCGGAGATCGGGGTCCCCAACGCGGTCACGTCCGTGCTGGCGAGCTACCGGGGCTACGACACCCTCGGGGAGGTGTTCGTCATATTCACCGCCGGGGTCGGCGCGCTCGTCCTCCTCGCGAACCGCCGCGGGGGCTGAATGCCATGCGCCACCACCACGTCCTCCACGTCGTCGCGAAGATGGTGATCCCGCTCATCCTCGTCTTCGCCCTGTACGTGCAGTTTCACGGGGACTACGGGCCGGGGGGAGGGTTTCAGGCTGGCGTCATCTTCGCGGCGGGGCTCATCCTCTACGGGCTCGTCTTCGGCGCCGACCGGCTGCGCCGCGCGGTTCCGGCGGGGCTGGCGAGAGGGCTCGCGGCCGCCGGGGTGCTGCTCTACGCCGGGGTCGGGGTGGCGGGGATGCTGCTCGGCGGTTCCTATCTCGATTACGGCGTGCTCCTGCCCGACCCGATGGCCGGCCAGCACCTCGGCATCCTGCTGATCGAGGTCGGCGTCGGGGTGACGGTGGCCGCGGTCATGACGAGCCTCTTCTACTGCTTCACGGAATGACGGGGCGGGGAACGAAGCGGTGGACACGTTTCTCGGACACTACAACTACTGGATCGTCATCGCGTTGATGATGGCCGGCCTCTACACGATCGCGGCGAGCGGGAACTTCGTCAAGAAAGTCATCGGCCTCAACATCTTTCAGACCTCCGTGTTCCTCTTCTTCATATCCCTCGGCAAGGTGTCGGGGGGCACCGCCCCGATCATCGCCGAGGGCTGGGCCCGGTACTCGAACCCGCTGCCGCACGTGCTCATTCTGACCGCCATCGTGGTCGGGGTGGCGACGACCGCGCTCGGACTCGCGTTGATCGTGCGCATCAACCGGGCCTACGAGACCATCGAGGACGACGAGGTCCGCCGCGCCGATCTCGGCGATCTTCCATGATCGCCGCCCATCTCCCCGCGCTCCAGGTCGTGGTGCCGCTCATGGCGGCGCCCGTGTGCGTGCTGCTGCGGTGGAGCCGCCTGGCGTGGCTGGTGGCGATGGCGGCGACCCTGTTCGCCGTCGCGGGGTCCTGGATCCTGCTCGGGGGCGTGCTGTCCCGGGGGCCGACCTCGTACCTCTTCGGTTCGTGGGCGGCGCCATGGGGGATCGAGTACCGGGTGGACGAGACGAACGCGTGGGTGATGCTCGTGGTGAGCGTGGTGAGCGCGGCGGGCCTCCTCTTCGCACGCCGGAGCGTGGAGCGGGAGGTCGAGACCGATCGCATCCACCTCTTCTACACCGCATGGCTGCTCTGCTTCGCCGGCCTGCTCGGGATGGCGATCACCGCCGATGCCTTCAACGTCTTCGTGTTCCTCGAGATCTCCTCGCTTTCGTCCTACGTGCTGGTCAGCCTCGGCACGCGCCGTCAGGCGCTCGTCGCGGCGTTTCGCTACCTCGTGCTCGGAACCGTGGGGGCGACGTTCTTCCTCATCGGGGTGGGGCTCCTCTACCAGGTGACCGGCACCCTCAACATGGCCGACCTCTCCGGGAAGCTCTCCGCACTCGGTCCGCACCGCACGGTCACCGCCGCGTTCGGCTTCCTCGCCGTCGGCATCGCGCTCAAGAGCGCGGTCTTTCCGCTCCATACCTGGCTCCCCAACGCCTACGCGTTCGCCCCGTCGGCCGTCTCCGTGTTTCTCGCCGGCACCGCGACCAAGGTATCGCTGTACCTGCTGCTCAGGTTTCTGTTCACGGTGTTCGGACCCGGGTTCGTGGCCGGCGGCCCGGTCCCCTTCCTGCTCGCCGTCACCGGCGTCGCCGGGCTCGTCGCCGCGTCCGTCGCCGCCGTCCGGCAGGAAGACGCGAAACGCCTCCTCGGCTTCTCGAGCGTCGCCCAGATCGGATACCTCGTGCTCGGGGTGAGTCTCCTGTCGACCGCGGGGGTGGCCGCGGCGCTCATCCATCTCTTCAACCATGCGCTCATGAAGACCGCCCTCTTCGTCTGCCTCGGATGCGTGGCGTATCGCGTCGGCTCCGTCCGGATCGCGGACCTCGCCGGAATCGGACGGCGCATGCCGTGGACCGCATCCGCCCTCGTGGTCGGAGGGCTGAGCCTCATCGGGGTGCCGCTGACCGCCGGCTTCGTCGGCAAGTGGTACCTGGTGGTGGCCGCCCTGGAAGCGGGGTGGTGGCCGGCGGCGGCGGCGATGCTGCTCGCATCCCTCGTTGCCGTCGCCTACGTGTGGAAGATGGTGGAATCGGCTTACTTCCGGGCGCCTTCCGCCGCTGCATCCGGCGTCCGGGAAGCGCCGTTCTCGATGGTCGCCGCGGCCTGGGGACTCGCCGGGGCCAACATCTGGTTCGGTATCGACGCCTCCCTGCCGATCGAGGTCGCCAACCGGGCGGCGGCCGCGCTTCTCGGAGGCTGAGTGGAAGCTTCGGACGTGATCTTCTGCGTGGCGTTGCCCCTTGTCGGCGCGGCGCTCGTCGTCGCCCTCGGGCGCTGGCCCAATGTCCGGGAGGCGGCGAGCCTCGTCACCGCCGGTTGGCTCTTCCTCGAAGTGCTCGGCCTGCTGCCCACGGTGGAGGCGGGCGGGCGTCCGACCGCCGTGCTGACCGCCGTCATCCCCGAGATCCCGATCGCGTTCGAGGTGGAGCCGCTCGGGATGATGTTCGCCCTCGTCGCGAGCTTTCTCTGGATCGTGACCACGATCTACTCCATCGGATACATGCGCGGGCACGGCGAATCGAACCAGACCCGCTTCTACGCCTGCTTCGCGATCGCCATCGCGAGCGCGATCGGGGTCGCATTCGCGGCCAACCTCCTTACCCTGTTCGTGTTCTACGAGATGTTGACCCTCTCCACCTATCCTCTCGTCACCCATTCGGGCACCGACGAGGCGAGGCGGGCGGGCCGCGTCTACCTCGGATTGCTGCTCGGCACGTCGATCGCGTTCCAGCTCTTCGCCATCCTCTGGGTCTACGTGCTGACGGGGGAGGCCGGCTTCCGGGTCGGCGGCCTCCTCGCCGGACACGCGGGCCCCGCCGCGACCGCCGGGCTCCTCGCGCTCTTCGTGTTCGGCATCGGCAAGGCGGCGGTCATGCCGTTCCACCGCTGGCTTCCCGCCGCGATGGTCGCGCCGACCCCGGTGAGCGCCCTGCTGCACGCCGTCGCGGTCGTCAAGGCGGGGGTGTTCGCGGTGCTCAAGGTGGTGGTCTACGTGTTCGGTCCCGGCCACCTGGCCGAGGTGGGAGGAGGTGCCGACTGGCTGCTCGCGGTCGCCGCGCTGACCGTGCTCGCCGGTTCCCTCGTCGCGATGCGGCGCGACAACCTCAAGGCCCGCCTCGCGTACTCGACGGTCAGCCAGCTCTCCTACATCGTGATGGGCGCGCTGCTGGCGAGCGCGTGGGGGATCGTGGGGGCGGGTCTCCATATCGTGATGCACGCGTTCGCCAAGATCACCCTGTTCTTCTGCGCCGGGGCGATACTGGTCGCCCATCACCGCACCGAGGTGAGCGAGCTCGACGGCATCGGCCGTTCGATGCCGATCACCATGACGGCCTTTCTCATCGCGAGCCTGAGCATCGTGGGGTTGCCCCTGCTCGGAGGGATGTGGAGCAAGTGGTATCTGGCCCTCGGCACCATCGAAACCGGCCGCCCCGTCCTGCTCGCGGTCCTCATGCTGAGCTCGCTTCTGTCGGTCGCCTACCTCCTTCCGATCCCCGTACGGGCCTTTGCGAAACGAGGTCCCGGGGCCGGGAACGGGGTCGCGGAAGCCCCGCGGCCATGCGTGGTCGCGATCGCGGTCACCGCCGCGGGCTGCCTCGCGCTGTTCTGGTATGCGGACCGGTGGCGGCGATTGATGGAGCAACTCCTCCCACCCTGAACGCACGCGCGGGGCCGGCCGGGCCCCGGCCGGTCGCATGGGCGCGGATCGGATGCCGGCCGGTCGGATTACAGACGCCAGAGGCGGACCCCGGGCGGCGCTCGGTCGCGGGGGAGGAGGCGCGGCAGGTCCGCGACGACCCCGACCCCGCCCTCGAGGAGCGAGCCGACCAGGGTCCAGACCTCCTCCCGCCGCCACGGATCGTGGGCCACCGCCAGCACGACCGCGCGGGCGGGGTGAAGATCTTCGCGGCGGGTGAGCCCGATGCCGATCTCCGCGGGCGCGGAATCGGCATCCGCGATCGGATCATGGACCTGCACTTTCATCTCGAAGCGCCGGAGTTCCCGGACGATTCGCGCCACCCCGGAATTGCGCACGTCGGGCACGTTCTCCTTGAACGCGGCGCCGAGCACCGTCACCACCGCCCCCTTCACGGCGGTGCCCTCCTGGGTGAGCAGCCGCACGACGCTCAAGGCGACGAACGCACCGATCTCGTCGTTGATCCGGCGCCCGGAGAGGATCACCTCGGGGTGATGGCCGGCCCGCACCGCCTCGTGGGTGAGGTAGTAGGGATCGACGCCGATGCAATGCCCCCCCACCAGCCCCGGCCGGAACGGCAGGAAGTTCCACTTGGTCCCGGCCGCCGCGAGCACGTCTCCGGTATCGATCCCCAAGCGTTCGAAGATCATCGCGATCTCGTTCATGAGCGCGATGTTGACGTCGCGCTGGGTGTTCTCGATCACCTTGGCCGCTTCCGCGACCCGGATCGAGGGCGCCCGGTGGACCCCGGCCTCCACGACCGCTTCATAGACCCGGGCGACCGTCTCCAGGGTGTCGGGGTCTCCGGCCGACACCACTTTCACCACCCGGGTGAAGCCGTGCGCCTCGTCTCCGGGGTTGATGCGCTCCGGTGAGTACCCGACGAAGAAGTCGATGCCTCCCCGCAGCCCGGACGCCTCCTCGAGGAGCGGAATGCAGACGCCCTCCGTTGCGCCCGGGTAGACGGTCGACTCGTAGACCACGATCGCCCCCGGCCGGATCCGGCCGCCGACCGTCCGGGATGCCTCCTTCAGCGCGCGCAGATCCGGGCGTTTCGCGTTGTCCACGGGGGTAGGGACGGCGACGACGAAAAAGTCGGCCGCCTCGAGGTGCCGCGCGTCGTCGGTGAATTGCAGGCGCCCGCCGGCGAGGCGCGCCGGCTCGACGGTTCCGTTCCGGTCGATCCCGCGGCGCAGTTCCTCGACCCGGGCCCGCTCACGGTCGAAGGCGATCACCGGTGCGATCCCGGCGAACGCGGCGGCGACCGGAAGCCCGACGTATCCGAGACCGACGACCGCAATCCGCCGTCCGTGGCTCGGAGCCTCCGCGGACGGCGGCTCGCCGCTCATACGCCGCCGCTCATACGCCGTAGTACTCGCGATACCACTTCACGAAGCGAGGCACGCCTTCCTCGACGGAGGTGCGCGGACGGTAGCCGGTGAGCTCCGCGAGACCTTCGACGTCGGCGCAGGTATCCGGGACGTCCCCCGGCTGGAGGGGCAGGAGGTTGCGGATCGCGCGCCGCCCGAGGCATTGCTCGATCGTCTCGATGTAGCGCTCGAGCTCGATGGGCGCGTGGCTGCCGATGTTGAGCACGCGATAGGGGGCATGGCTCGTCGCCGGGTCGGGAGCCGCCGCATCCCACGCCGGATCGGCGGAGGGCGGGTGGTCGAGGGTCCGGATCACGCCCTCGACGATGTCGACGATGTAGGTGAAGTCCCGCCGGTGACGGCCGTGGTTGTAGACGTCGATCGGCTCCCCGGCGAGGATGTTGCGGGTGAACCGGAAGAGCGCCATGTCCGGTCGTCCCCAGGGGCCGTACACGGTGAAGAAGCGAAGCCCCGTCATCGGAAGGGCGTACAGGTGGCTGTAGGAGTGGGCCATCAGCTCGTTCGCCTTCTTCGACGCCGCGTACAGGGAGAGGGGATGGTCGGTGCCGTCATGGACGGAGAACGGGAGCTTGCGGTTCGCCCCGTACACCGAGCTGGTGGAGGCGAACACGAGGTGCTCCACGCCGCCGTGCCGGCATCCTTCGAGGACGTTGAGGAATCCGACCAGGTTGGCGTCCGCGTAGGAATGAGGGTCCCGGATCGAATGGCGCACCCCCGCCTGGGCGGCGAGGTGGATGACCCGGCGCGGACGCGCCTGCGCGAAGAAGGCACGCATCGCGTCCCGATCGGATATGTCGTGCTTCTCGAAGGCGAAGCGCGGAAGGGGGGCGAGCCGGGCGAGGCGGGCCTTCTTGAGCGCGACGTCGTAGTAGGGGCTGAGATTGTCGATGCCCGTTACCGAATCACCGCGGGCGGAGAGCCGGCGGCAAACCTCCGCGCCGATGAATCCCGCGGCCCCGGTGACGAGAACCGTCATTTCGCTCCCGGTGAGCTTGATCCAGCGCGGATTGTAGTACGCGGTCCATGGTTGAAAGCGCGCTCCGAAGGCCGCATTTCGCGTTCATACCCCATTCGTGCGACGGAACCGATCGGAGATTCCAATGTCACCGGACAAGCTGACGACGCGGCTCCAGCTCGCCCTTTCCGATGCCCGGAGCCTGGCCGTGGGGCGCGATCACCAGTTCATCGAGCCCGCCCACCTGCTCGTTGCGCTGCTCGACCAGCGCGACGGCGGGGTGCGCCCGCTGCTTGCCCAGGCGGAGGTGAACGTCGATCAACTCCGGACCCGGCTCGGGGCCTTCATCGAGCGCATCGCGCCGGTCACCGGGACCGCCGGCGACGTTCACGTCGGCCGCGACCTCGGGCGGCTCCTCAACGTTGCCGACAAGCTCGCCCAGGAACGCGCGGATCGCTACGTCTCGAGCGACCTGGCGGTGCTCGCCGCGGTCCGCGACCCCGGCCCGATCGGCCGGCTCCTCGCCGAATGCGGCGCGCGTGAAGACGCCGTCGCGAAGGCGATCGAGGCGGTCCGCGGCGGGCAGACGGTGGAGGACCCCGACGCCGAGGAGCACCGCCAGGCCCTCGACAAGTTCACCATCGATCTCACCGCCCGCGCCGAGCAGGGCAAGCTCGACCCCGTCATCGGGAGGGACGACGAGATCCGGCGCACCATCCAGGTGCTCCAGCGCCGGACCAAGAACAACCCCGTGCTGATCGGCGAGCCCGGGGTGGGCAAGACCGCGATCGCCGAGGGGCTCGCCCAGCGCATCGTGGACGGCGAGGTGCCCGAGGGGCTCAAGGGTCGCCGGGTCCTTTCGCTCGACCTGGGATCGATGATCGCGGGCACGAAGTTCCGCGGCGAGTTCGAGGAGCGCATGAAGGCGTTGCTGAGCGATCTCGCGAAGCAGCAGGGCCAGGTGGTGCTGTTCATCGACGAGCTCCACACCATGGTCGGAGCGGGTCGCGCGGAGGGCTCCATGGACGCCGGCAACATGCTCAAGCCGTCGCTCGCGCGCGGCGAGCTGCACTGCATCGGGGCCACCACCCTGGACGAGTACCGCGAGCACGTGGAGAAGGATGCAGCCCTCGAGCGCCGCTTCCAGACCGTGCTGGTGGACGAGCCGGGGGTCGAGGACACGGTCGCCATCCTGCGCGGCCTGAAGGAACGCTACGAGGTCCACCACGGGGTGGACATCACCGATCCGGCCCTCGTCGCCGCCGCGACGCTCTCGCATCGCTACATCACCGGCCGGCAACTCCCCGACAAGGCGATCGACCTCGTCGACGAGGCGGCGAGCCGCATCCGGATGGAGATCGATTCGATGCCGGAGGAGATGGACCGGCGGGGACGGCGCCTCATCCAGCTCAAGATCGAGCGCGAGGCGCTCGCGAAGGAGAGCGACCAGGCTTCGGGGGAACGTCTCGGGCGGATCGAGAAGTCGATCGCGGAGCTCGAGCGCGAATACGCCGATCTGGAGGAGGTCTGGCGGGCGGAGAAGGCGTTGCTGCACGGATCGCAGAACGCGAAGGAATCGCTGGAGCAGGCGCGGCTGGAGCTCGAGACGGCCCGTCGCGCCGGCGACCTCGCCCGCATGGCGGAGCTCCAGTACGGGCGCATCCCGGAGCTCGAGAAGCGGCTCGCGGCCGGCGAGACGTCGGTGGACACGAAGCTGCTGCGCAACGCGGTGACCGAGGACGAGGTGGCCGAGGTCGTCTCGAAATGGACCGGGATCCCGGTCGCGCGCCTCGTCGAGGGCGAGCGCGAGCGGCTGCTGCACATGGAGCGCGCCCTCGCGGCCCGCGTGGTCGGCCAGGACGACGCGATCCGGGCGGTTTCGGACACCGTGCGCCGGTCGCGCGCGGGGCTCTCGGACGTCGATCGCCCCAACGGCTCGTTCCTCTTTCTCGGTCCCACCGGGGTCGGCAAGACCGAGCTCTGCAAAGCGCTCGCGGAGTTCCTGTTCGACACCGAGGAAGCGCTGGTACGGATCGACATGTCGGAGTTCATGGAGAGCCACTCGGTCGCACGGCTCATTGGCGCCCCTCCGGGATACGTGGGCTACGAGGAGGGAGGCCACCTCACGGAGACGGTGCGCCGGCGCCCGTACGCGGTCATCCTCCTCGACGAGATCGAGAAGGCGCACCATAGCGTGTTCAACCTGCTCCTGCAGGTCCTCGACGACGGCCGGCTGACCGACGGCCACGGGCGCACGGTGGACTTCCGCAATACGGTGGTGGTGATGACTTCCAACCTCGGCACCGAGATCATCCAGGGGGCGGGGGACCGGGGGAGCGACGTGCGGGCCGGGGTGCTCGAGGCGGTGCGCGGGTACTTCCGCCCCGAGTTCGTCAACCGCATCGACGAGATGGTGGTGTTTCGCGCGCTCGGGCGCGAGCAGGTGCGGGCGATCGTGGAGATCGAGGTCGGCCGGCTGCGCGCCCGGCTCGCCGAGCGGGGCATCGGCCTCTCCGTCACCGCGGCGGCCCTCGACCGGATCGCGGACGCCGGATACGACCCCGCGTATGGAGCGAGGCCCCTCAAGCGGGCGTTCCGGGTCGAGGTGGAGAATCCGCTGGCGCGGCGGATCCTCGCCGGAGAGATCGGCGACCGCGAGACGATCCGGATCGACCGGGACGGCGACTCGCTGACCTTCGAGCCGGGCGGCGCCCCGGGTGGCGCCATGGAGGTGGCCGCCGGGTAGCCTTCACGACCCCTTGCCGACCGGGCGGCCGAGAGCTGGTCGGGGTGACAGGATTCGAACCTACGACCCCCACGTCCCGAACGTGGTGCTCTACCAGGCTGAGCTACACCCCGAGCGGTTCAATACGTGCGTTCGATGACGAACTCGGCGAACTCGGCAAGGGCGCCCCGGAACCGGCTGTCGGGAACGTTCCGGAGGAACTTGCCGGCGCGCTGCGCGTAGCCGCGAGCGGAGGCGAGAGTGTATTCGATGCCTCCTGCCGACTCAACGGCCGCGATGAGCTCCGGGAGCCGGCCGACGTCTCCGGTCCGGATCGCGTCGCGTACCGTTCGGGCCACTTCCTCGGTCCCGGTGCGCATGGCATGGATGAGGGGGAGGGTGGGCTGTCCGTCCGCGAGGTCGTCGCCGAGGTTCTTCCCGATGATGGCGGCCGTACCCCGATAGTCGAGAACGTCGTCCACGAGCTGATAGGCGGTGCCGAGGCCGGCCCCGAGCTCCGCCATCCGTCGTTCGTCCGCGTCGCTCCGCCCCGCGAGCACCGCTCCCACCCTCGCCGCCGCCTCGAACAGCTTGCCGGTCTTGCAGCGGACGACTTCGAGATAGCGCTCCTCGGAGGTGTCGGGATCGTGGCGGCTGGCGAGCTGGAGCACTTCGCCTTCGGCGATGAGGTTGGTCGCGTCGGCCAGGATCCGCATGACCGGGAGGCTCCCCACCTTGACCATGAGCTGAAAGGCGCGCGAGAAGAGAAAGTCGCCGACCAGCACGCTGACCTTGTCCCCCCAGATCGCGTTCGCGGTCTCGTTTCCGCGGCGTATCGCGGACCGGTCCACGACGTCGTCGTGCAGCAGGGTCGCGGTGTGAATGAACTCGATGATGACCGCGGCGTCGATGTGAGCCCGGCCTTCGTAGCCGAATGCACGGGCGGCGAGAAGGGCGAGAAGCGGACGAAGACGTTTCCCCCCCTGGGAGATGAGGTACTCTCCGGTCTCCTGGATGAGGGGCACCTGGGAATCGAGGTTCTCGATGATCCTCGCGTCGACGGCAGCGAGGTCCGCCTCGACGGGCCGCCGGATGGATGCGAGCCGGTCCGATCCGGTCCGCAGGTCCGCTCCGGCCGGTGCCCGGCCCGGTTCCCTCTCGTTCCACCCGGGGAGGGGGTTCGTCGTCACGTTGAGCCTCCTCTCGTTCGCGCGTAGAATATCCGGTTTCCGGGCGGGGTCAGGTCCCGCCTTCGTTTTTCCGGTTCGGGCCCTGGAAACGAGCGGGCGGGAGGTTTCTGAATGCACGCGGTCATCGAGTGTGGCGGCAAGCAATACCGCGTGGAACCGGGAAGCCGCATACGCGTGGAGCGGCTCGTCGCGGAAGAGGGCGAGCAGGTCGAGTTCGATCGGGTGCTCTTCGTGGGAGACGGTGACGACGCGGTCGCCGGCACCCCGTGCGTAGCCGGCGGCAAGGTCTCCGCCACCGTCCTCGGGCACGGGCGGGCCCGGAAGATCAACGTGATCAAGTTCAAGCGGCGCAAGGGCTACCTGCGCAAGCAGGGCCATCGCCAAGCCTATACCGAGATCCGGATCACGGATGTCGTGGCGGGCTGAGCGCCCGAGCGAGGAGGTTTTCCCGATGGCGCACAAGAAAGCGGGCGGCAGCAGCCGGAACGGCCGCGACTCCCATTCCAAACGGCTCGGCGTCAAGCGTTTCGGCGGCGAGCGGGTGAGGGCGGGGAACATCATCGTGCGCCAGCGAGGCACCCGTTTCCATGCCGGCGAGAACGTGGGGTGCGGACGCGACCACACCCTGTTCGCCACCGCCGACGGGCAGGTGGTGTTTCACGCGGGCGGCCCGAGGAACCGCCGGTACGTGAGCATACGCCCGGCCTGATCGGCTCCCCCCGGCGGCGTCCGCGGCGCGGCTTGCCGCCAGGGAATCTCCTTGGATTCCTCTTCGGGTTCCGCGAACGGACTCCATGAAGTTCGTCGACGAGGCGATCATCCGCGTCGAGGCCGGTGACGGCGGAAGCGGCTGCACCAGCTTCCGTCGCGAGAAGTTCGAGCCGCGGGGCGGTCCCGACGGTGGCGACGGCGGCGACGGCGGGAGTGTGCTGCTCGAGGCCGATTCCGGGCTCAACACGCTGGTGGATTTCCGCCACCGGCGGCGTTTCCGGGCCGGGAGGGGGGAGAACGGGCGCGGGCGCAACTGCCGCGGGGCCGGCGGAGCGGATCTGGTCCTCAGCGTCCCGGTCGGCACCGCGGTGTTCGCAACCGGGACCGGCGAACGGATCGGCGAGCTGATGGTTGCGGGCGAACGCCTCGAGGTGGCCCGGGGCGGCCGCCACGGAGCCGGCAACTTCCGCTTCCGGTCGAGCACGAACCGGGCCCCGCGCCGGTCCACCCCGGGCACCCCCGGCGAGTCCCGGGAGCTGCGGCTGGAGCTGGGACTCCTGGCTCACGTGGGGTTGCTCGGTCAGCCGAACGCGGGCAAGTCCACCTTTCTTCGCGCCGTGTCCGCGGCCCGCCCGCGGATCGCCGACTATCCGTTCACCACCCTGCATCCCCAGCTCGGCGTGGTCTCCGTGGACCCGCTGCGAAGCTTCGTGCTCGCCGACATTCCGGGGATCATCGAGGGCGCGGCGGAAGGAGCCGGGCTGGGGCTCGCGTTCCTGCGTCACCTCGAGCGCACCCGCCTGCTCCTCCACGTGGTGGACGCCGCCCGCGGCGTGGAGGCGTCCCTCGCCGACGCCCGTACCGTCGTGGACGAGTTGCGCCGCTACCGGCCCGCGCTCGCGAGCCGCGAACGGTGGGTCGTTCTCAACAAGATGGACCTCGTACCGCCGTCCGAACGTGCGGCGCTCCGCGAATCGTTCGTCTCCGGGTTCGGGGAGCCCGTGTACCAGGTGCAAGCGCTCCGGGGCGAAGGGTGCCGCGAGCTCTGCGCGGAGGCCATGACCTGGCTTGAAGACGTTCCGCAGCAAGGAACCCGGCAAGGAACCCCATGACCACCCGCATCGTGGTGAAGATCGGGAGCTCCCTCATCACCAGCGAGGGCAGGGGGCTGGACACGGATGCGATCGGCGACTGGGCGGCCCAGATCGCCGCGAACGTCGGGCGCGGACACCGGGTCGTCCTCGTATCCTCCGGAGCCATCGCGGAAGGAATGCGGCGACTCGGATGGCGCCGCCGCCCGAGCGCCCTCCACGAGCTGCAGGCTGCCGCCGCGATGGGGCAGATGGGCCTCGCCCGGGCGTGGGAGGTCGGCTTTCGCCCCCATGACCTCCACGCCGCCCAGATGCTCTTCACCCACGATGACTTCTCCCACCGCGGCCGCTACCTCAACGCCCGGACGAGCCTTCGCACGCTCCTCGATCTCGGGGTGGTTCCCATCGTGAACGAAAACGACAGCGTGGCCACCGACGAGATCCGTCTCGGGGACAACGACACCCTCGCCGGACTCGTCGCGAACCTGATGGAAGCCGACGAGCTGCACCTGCTGACCGACCGGAGCGGGCTTCATACCGCGGACCCCGCGGTCGACCCCGAGGCGAAGCCCGTGCGCCGGGCCGATGCGAGCGACCCGGCCCTCGATCGGATGGCGGGCCCGGGGGGCACCTGGGGCCGTGGAGGCATGATCACCAAGCTGGCCGCCGCGCGGCTGGCCGCCCGTTCCGGCACGGCCACCTTGATCGTTTCCGGTCATGAGCCCGGCGTGCTCACCCGCCTCGCCGCCGGGGAGGCGCTCGGAACCCGGCTCGCTCCGGACACCGCGCCACTCGCCGCTCGCAAACGCTGGCTCGCGGGGCAGGTCCAGGTCTCCGGCTGCCTGGTGATCGACGACGGAGCGGTCCGCGTGCTGCGCGAGTCGGGCCGCAGCCTGCTTCCGGTGGGGGTAACGGGGGTCGAAGGGCGGTTTGCGCGCGGGGAGATCGTGTCCTGCGTGGACCGCGACGGGCGCGAGGTCGCGCGCGGGCTGGTCAACTATGGAGCGGACGAATCGCGTTCCATCATGGGACGCCCGAGTGGCTCGATCGCCGAGCGGCTAGGCTATGCTCACGAGCCGGAACTCATCCACCGTGACAACCTGGTGCTGGTCGGTGTCGGGTGAACGCGCTCATGCGATGGCGCGTATGCGGGCGTTCAACCGCCCCTTGTGACGGGCCGCCTTGTTCCGGTGAATGAGGCCCCGTCCGGCCGCCCGGTCAATGGCGGGGACCGCGTCCCGGTACGCCGCCGCGGCCGCGTCCCGGTCTCCGGCCCGAATCGCACGCACTACTTTCTTGATGGCCGTACGGAACCGCGATCGGGCGGACTGGTTGCGCCGCCGCCGCACTTCGTTCTGCCGCCCGCGCTTCCTCGCTTGTGCTGAATTGGCCACGGCGTTGGAATGCCCCGTCTGATCCGCGTTCAGCCGGCGATTATCGCGCGCCGGGCCCGCTCCGATCAACCTCCCCCCGTGCCCACCGTTCAGGCTCATCTCCAGATTGGAAAGGACTGTGACCGCTCCGAAGATGCTCCGGACCGTCTTCTCGACCGGAGCGGGAACCCTGGTATCCCGGGTGCTCGGCCTCGCGCGGGACGTCGTCATCGCGTCCGCGTTCGGGGCCGGCGCGAGCGCGGACACGTTCTTCGTCGCCTTCCGCATCCCGAACTTCTTTCGCCGCCTGTTCGGGGAGGGGGCGTTCTCGCACGCGTTCGTCCCGGTGCTCGGCGAATACCGGGCAACGCGCGGCGAGGACGAGGTTCGGGACCTCGTCGGCCACGTGGCCGGGGCCTTGGGCGCCGTGCTGCTCGCGGTCACCGCGGTGGGTATGCTCGCTGCCCCCGGGCTGGTCTATTTCTTCGCCTCCGGCTTCGCCGGGGAGCCGGGCCAGGCCGACCTCGCGGGCTCGCTGCTTCGCCTGACCTTTCCCTATCTCCTCTTCATCTCGCTGACCGCGTTCGCGGGCGGGATCCTCAACACCTGGGGCCGCTTCGGGATCCCCGCGATCACGCCGAGCCTGCTCAACATCGCGCTCATCGCGGCCGCGATCGTGCTTGCCCCACGCTTCGACGAACCCGTCACGGCCCTCGCGTGGGGGGTGCTCGCCGGCGGCGCGGCCCAGCTCGCGTTCCAGCTTCCGTTCCTGTGGCGCATCGGGATGCTCGTCCGGCCGCGGCTGCGGCTCGCCCACGAAGGGGTGCGCCGCATCGTTCGACTCATCGTGCCCGCGGTGCTGGGCGTTTCCGTCGCCCAGGTGAACCTCCTCGTCGACACGCAGTTCGCATCGTATCTCGCCACCGGCAGCATCTCGTGGCTCTACTACTCCGACCGGCTCATGGAGTTCCCCCTCGGGGTGTTCGGGATCGCGCTCGCCACCGTCGCGCTCCCGAACCTCGCGGCCCGCCATGCGGAGAACGATACGGACGGATTCCAGGCGACGCTCGACTGGGCCCTGCGACTCGTTCTCGTCATCGCGGTTCCCGCCGCCCTGGGGCTCGCCCTCCTCGCGATACCGATGATCGCCACCGTGTTCCAGTACGGCGAATTCGGAGCGCACGCGGTCCGCATGTCGGCTCTCAGCCTCTCCGCCTATGCTTCGGGGCTCATCGCGTTCGTGGCCGTCAAGGTGCTCGCGGCCGGATTCCACTCCCGCCAGGAGATGCGCACCCCGGTCCGCATCGCGGTGATCGCGATGGCCGCGAACGTGGTGTTCAACCTGCTGCTCATCGGCCCCCTGGCCCACGCGGGCCTCGCGCTCGCGAGTTCCCTCGCGGCGTGGCTGAACGCCGCGCTGCTGCTGAGGAGCCTTCGCGGGCGCGGCGTCTATCGGCCGCGGCCCGGGTGGACGAGGCTGCTCGCCCAGGCGGGTTTCGCCGCGGCCGCCCTGACCCTGGTTCTCGTCTGGCTCCAGGGATCGGCCGAAGACTGGATGGACCGCGGCGGTCTCGGGCGCGCGGCGATGCTCGGCGGCCTCGTGGCGGCCGGCGCGATCACGTGGTTCGGAGCACTCGCGGCGAGTGGCCTGCGGCCCCGTCACATCCTGCGGCCGATGACCGGACACGTGCCGCCGTCCGTATAATCCCGGGGCAACCCAGGGCCTCCGGCCGGTCCGGCCGACGCGCCGGACGGGAACGAACGGCTCCCGCGAACGCGGGGGGTCCCGTACCCGGTCGGCCGCAACGGAGCGAACGCGTCTTGGAGCTCATCCGCGGCCTGCACAACCTTCGCCCCCGTCACCGCGGATGCGTGCTCACCATCGGCGTATTCGATGGCGTGCACGTCGGGCACCGGGCGCTGCTCGAGCGCCTCGCGGTGCTCGGAGAGGATTTCAACCTTCCCTCGATGCTCATGGTCTTCGAACCGCATCCGCAGGAAGTGCTCGACTACCTGGTGACCCCGGCCCGCATCACCGGGTTCCGGGAGAAGATGCTGGCCCTGCGGTCGACCCCGGTCGATCGGGTGCTCTGCGTGCGCTTCGACGAGCAGTTCGCCGCGATCCCGGCCCGGGCGTTCATCGAGGACCTGCTGGCCGCCAAGCTCGGCGCTCGGCATCTCGTCGTCGGCGACGATTTCCGTTTCGGACATCAGGCGGAGGGCGACATCGAGCTGCTGCGCGCCGCCGCGCCGGCCCACGGATTCAAAATCCATCGCCGCGACACCTACCGGATCGAGGGCGACCGGGTCAGCAGCACCCGGATCCGCAACATGCTCGCGGTCGGATGGCTCGATGCGGTGGTCCCGCTGCTCGGACGGCGCTTCAGCGTCTCCGGGCGGGTCCGTCACGGGCGTCACCTCGGGGCCGGCCTCGGGTTTCCCACCGCCAACTTCGCCCTTCGCCGGCCGGTATGTCCGATCTCCGGGGTGTTCACTGTCGGCGTGCGGCTGGAGGGCGGGGACACCACGCTTCCCGGCGTCGCCAACGTCGGCATCCGGCCGACGGTGGGAGGGACCGAACGCCGGCTCGAAGTGCACGTGCTCGGCTTCTCCGGGGACCTCTACGGCCGCTATGCGGAGGTCGAGTTCTTCTCGAGGCTGCGCGAGGAGCGGCGCTTCGAATCCCTCGGTGCGCTCCGTGACCGGATCGCTCTCGACGTGCAGTCCGCGCGCGAGTTCTTCGCCGCCCAGATGCTGGGTTGACGAGTTGTCCGCCGGGACGCGGTGGCGCGCGTTTGCGGCTTGGCTGGCCGGGGCCGTGGGGCTGGCGGCGGTCGATCAGCTTACCAAGGCGTGGGCGCTCGCGACCCTGAAGACGGTGGTCGCGATCGGGCCGTCGCTGAACTTCGTCCTGGTGCACAACCCCGGGGCGGCGTTCGGGTTCCTTTCCCAGGCGGGCGGTTGGCAGCGATGGTTCTTCATCGCCGCCGGGTTCGCGATCGGGGGGTTCGTCACCGGGTGGCTGTGGCGGGCTGTACGATCGGGGCGCCGGTGGCTCTCGGCCGGACTCGCCCTCGTGCTCGGCGGCGCGCTCGGAAACCTCTGGGACCGGATCGCCCGGGGAGCGGTGGTGGACTTCATCGACGTGTACTACGGGCGCTTCCACTGGCCGGCATTCAACCTGGCCGACGCGGCGATTTCGGTGGGCGCCGCGATCCTGATCCTCGCCTCGTTCTTCGGCGTTGCGAAGAACGGCACCGAGCGCCATACCCGCCATACCCGATAGGAGGGATCCCCGGGCCGGGAGCGCCTCCGGCCCGTCACCGGGCCCGCCCGGCGGGAACGACGGCGGCGTTTTCGACCGGCTTCCGGCACAGGGTCGGGGCGGCATCCGTTCCGTATAATGGCGGCCGGAGGCCGGTGTAGCTCAGTCGGCAGAGCAACTGATTCGTAATCAGTAGGTCGGTGGTTCGAATCCACTCACCGGCACCATAAGAACAATGAGTTACGGGGTCGGTCGGTACCGCGGGACTGCCTTCGCGTTTATAACCCATTGATTCACAGAAGAAGAATTCCCGTAACGGGATGATTCATCACCGGCGGGTCGGTGGTTCGAACCCGGTTCGCCGGCCCGGAAGACCCACAACTCGTTGATGAGAAAGGGCCATTTCTTCGGAATGACTACCGTCTCCGCAGGTTCCGAGGTGCGGTGAAGAAACGAGGCCGGGAATCGATTCGCAATGGCTGACTTCGACGTGATCGTGGTGGGGGCGGGGAACGCCGCGCTCGCCGCCGCCAACTCCGCCCGCGAGGAAGGCGCGGACCGGGTCGTCGTGCTCGAGAAGGCGCCCGAGCCGGAGCGGGGCGGAAACACCTGGTTCAGCGGCGGGCTGCTGCGAATCGCATTCGGGTCGCCGCGCGCCCTCGAGCCCCTGCTGCCGGACATCGAAACCCGGCTCCCCGGTTTCTTCGACAACGTAGAGCCCTACACCGAAGAAGACTTCCTGTCGGACCTGCGCAGGGTGACCGCCGATCGGACGGACCCGGTGCTCGCGCGAATCCTCGTCGGCAACTCCTTCGAGACCATCCGGTGGATGCACGATGCCGGCGGAATACCGATGGAGGCGGCGGTCACCCTCGCCGGCATCCGGGTGGGCAACCGGGTGAAGTTCCAGAAGGGGGCCATTGTCCGCGCCCGTCAGGAGGGGGTGGGGCTCTCCCGGAGCTGGTTCGCGCGGACGCAATCGAACGGCATCGAGATCCGCTACGAGACCGGAGCGCTCGACCTCGTCCGGGACCGCCGCGGCCGCATCGCCGGCGTCCGGGCGCGGACCCCGGCCGGGACCGAGGAGATGAGCGCCGGGGCGGTGATCCTCGCCTGCGGCGGATTCGAGGCGAATGCCGAGTGGCGGGCCCGGTACCTCGGCGCACCCTGGGACCATGCCAAGGTCCGGGGAACGGCCCACAACCAGGGCGACGGGCTTCGCATGGCGCTCGCGGCGGGAGCGCTTGCCCGCGGACAGTGGAGCGGACGGCATTCCACCCCGATCAGCAACGAGTGGCCGGACTTTGCCGACCGCAAGCGGACCGACAAGAGCAACCGTCTGTCCTATCCGTTCGGGGTGATGCTGAATCGGGCGGGGCGCCGGTTCGTGGACGAGGGAGAAGATCTCGGGCTCTACACGTATGCGAAGTACGGCGGCGAGATCCTGCGTCAGCCGGGCTCGCTCGCCTGGCAGATATTCGACCGGAAGACGACCCACCTGCTGGAGCCCCGCTACCGTACGAGCGACCCGATCACCGCGGACACCCTCGAGGGACTGGTCGCGCAGCTCGACATCGGCGACCGCGGGCAGGCCCTCCGCACCCTCGCGGCCTACAACGAGGCGGCGGGCGATCCTGCCGGTTTCGACCCGGTATCCCTCGACGGGCTCGGCACCTCCGGAATCGATCCACCGAAGTCGAACTGGGCTTTGCGGCTCGACGATCCCCCCTTTTCCGCCTATTCGGCCACCGGGGGAATCACCTTCACGTTCGGAGGACTTGCGATCGACGAGCATGCCCGGGTGCTCGGAACGGACTGGCGCCCGATGCCGGGGCTCTACACCTGCGGCGAAATGGTCGGTGGGCTCTTCCACTTCAACTACCCGGGCGGGACCGGCCTGGTATCCGGCGCGGTGTTCGGCCGAATCGCAGGACGGTCCGCCGTGCGCGACAGTCGAGATGCACGGTGAGCGGTTTCCCGAACGCGCACGCTTCGCCCATCCGACCTGCCGTCCGTGGCCCGGCGACCGTGAAACGGGCCCGGGCCGTGAATGCAAGCGGCGGCGGCCAGGGCTCGTTTTTGCTGTGAAAACAGACCCGGGAGGGCCGTCTCCGCGACACCGGACCTTTTCATGCGACGGGGTGGCCGGCCCGTCCATGCGTTTTTTGTCCGGCGACGGGTGAACCGGGCCGGTTCGGCAGGCCGTCGGGGAGCGCATCCGGTCGTCTGCGGGTCGGTCCGCGCCTCATGAAGCGGCCTTCGATCGCACGGCCGGCCGATCCGCACCCGCCCCCGGCACTCGGTCACGACAGGAAATGGTCCCGCGGTGGCGGTGCGCAGCGGTTGCTTCGACCCCCTGCCGGGGCTAGACTTCGCGCTCAGGCGGGAAGTGCCCTGTCCGGCGTGCCGCGCGCCCGGTGAGGCAACGCGGCGCCTCGTGGTGAACGACTGGCGGCGCTGCCGGTTCGGCGGCGCGTGAAGGAGTGGGCGATGCGCCCACTTTTTGTTTGTGGACGGTCTGCGCGGAGGAACACGGCTGACGACCATGATGTCTCCCCGGGAACGGCAGGTCTGCGCTCTCCTGCAGCCTTCGGTCGGCGGGCTCGGTTACGAACTGGTGGGAGTCGAGCTGGACCGCTCCGGCGCACGCTCGATCCTGCGGGTGTTCATCGACCGGGACGCCGGAATCACGGTCGGTGACTGCGAGGCGGCAAGCCGGCAGATTGGAGCGGTCCTCGACGTGGAGGATCCGGTTCCCGAGTCCTACTTTCTCGAGGTCTCGTCGCCGGGGCTCGACCGCCCCCTGCTCACCGCCGATCACTTCGAGCGGTTCGCCGGCCATCCGGTTCGGCTGCGCACGACCGAACCGGTGGACGGGCGTCGGGGATGGCGGGGCCGACTCGTCGGATGCCGCGAGGGGAACGTCGTGGTCCGGGAGGGCGACGACGAACGGCTCATTCCGCTCGGTCTCGTCGGAAAGGCCAATCTCGTCCCGGAGGTATGAGCGGATGTCGAAGGAGATCCTGGCTGTCGTCGAATCGGTGTCGAACGAGAAGGGAGTCGATGCGGGTATCGTGATCGAGGCGATCGAAGCGGCCCTCGCGAGCGCGACGAAACGCCGTCACGTGGCGGATATCGACGTGGAGGTGTCCATCGACCGCCAGACCGGGGAGTACTCCACCCATCGGCGCTGGCAGGTGGTCCCGGACGACGACGACGATGTGCCGGTGGGGGAGGACGAAGAACCGTTCGAGTTCGACTCCGAGCGCCACGCACGGTTGAGCCAGGCAACCCGCGATCACCCCGGCATCTCCCTCGGCGACTACATCCGCGAGCCGATGGCGGTGTCCATCGGCCGCATCGCCGCCCAGACCGCCAAGCAGGTTATCGTGCAGAAGGTGCGCGAAGCGGAACGGGCCCAGATCGTCGAGGCGTACCAGGGCCGGGTGGGCGAGCTCGTGACCGGGTTCGTGAAGCGCCTCGACCGGGGGAACGTCATCCTCGACCTCGGCGGGAACGCCGACGCGATCGTCACCCGCGACGAGCTGATTCCAAAAGAGGCCCTTCGCCCCGGGGACCGCGTCCGGGGCTATCTCCGGGCCGTGACCCCCGAGTCCCGCGGCCCTCAGCTTCAGGTGAGCCGCACCGCGCCGGAGTTGCTCAAGGAGCTGTTTCGCATCGAGGTGCCGGAGATCGGCGAAGGGCTTATCGAGATCAAGGGGGCGGCTCGCGATCCGGGGCTTCGCGCCAAGATCGGCGTTCGTTCTCTCGACCCTCGCATCGACCCTGTCGGAGCGTGCGTGGGCATGCGCGGCTCGCGCGTTCAGGCGGTGTCCAACGAGCTTGCCGGTGAACGTGTGGACATCATCTCCTGGGACGAGAATCCGGCCGAGTACGTGATCAACGCGATGTCGCCGGCCGACGTGGTGTCCATCGTGATGGACGAAGAGGCCCGCTCGATGGACATCGCGGTCGACGAGGCCCAGCTCGCCCAGGCCATCGGCCGCGGCGGTCAGAACGTGCGCCTCGCCATGCAGCTCACCGGCTGGAATCTCAACGTGATGACCGAGGTGGAGGCCGAGGAGAAGAACGAGGCCGCCGCCGAGAAGCTGGTCCGGGTATTCATGGATTCGCTCGAGGTCGACGAGGAGATCGCCACGATTCTCGTCCAGGAGGGATTCACCGGGGTGGAGGAGGTGGCCTACGTGCCGATCGAAGAGCTCCAGCAGATCGAGGAGTTCGACGAGGAGCTCGTCGATGCCCTTCGCGCCCGCGCGCACGATGTCCTGATCACGCAGGAGATCGCGCGCGAGGAGGTGCTGGGAGACCTCGTCGAGCTGGAGGGCATGGACGGCGACCTTGCGCGTCTCCTCGCCCCCCAGGGAGTGGCGACCCGGGACGATCTCGCCGACCTCGCCACGGACGAGCTGGTGGAGATGGCCGGGATCAGCGAAGAACGTGCGGGCAGGCTCATCATGGCCGCCCGGGCGACCTGGTTCGAAGACGACGTTGCGTAGGGGGAATTCCGCATGGCCGAGGTGAGCGTCAAGGAGTTTTCCGAGACGGTAGGCACCCCCATCGACCGTCTGCTCACGCAGCTCAACGAGGCGGGGCTTCCCCATGCGGCGGAAGCCGATCTGCTGAGCGACCAGGATAAGGAGAGGCTTCTCTCCTACCTTCGCCGTGTCCACGGCAAGAAGGAGGACAACGGCGGCGGGCGGTCTCCTCGCAAGAAGATCACGCTCAAGCGCCGCCAGGTCAGCGAGATATCGATCGCTCCCTCGCCCCGCGAGACGCGGGGACCGGGCGGGCGGATGGCCGGCCGGAAGAGGACGGTCAAGGTCGACATGCTCCGGTCGCGCACCTATGTCCGGCCGGCGGACGAATCGGCCGGACCCACCGTCGAGGTGCTCCGCGAGCAGGAGGCGGCCAAGAGCCACTTGGTGGAGGAGGCGCGCGCCCACCGGCGAACGCTGGACGAGCGTCTGCGCGCGGACAACGAAGCCCGCGCCGTGGAGGAGGTGCGCCGGCGGCAGGAGCAGGAGCGGAATGAGGCCCTCGAACGGGAGCTGGCCGAGACGAGGGCCCGCGAGGAAGCGGCCCGGGTGGAAGCGACCCGGGCGGAAGCGACCGCCACGGCGGAAGCGGTCCAGGCCGCCCGGACCTCCGCCGCCGACGAAATCGCCGAACCGGCCGCCGTGGCCGCCGCAGACAAGTCGGAGCCGTCCCTCGACGCTTCCCCCGCCGAGACTGCCGCGCCCGCGTCCGAGACCGCCTCGAAGTCGCCCCGCAAGGACGCTGCCCGCCCCCCGGTCCGCGAACCGGGCCGGAGCGAGCATCGGAAGGGCGACCGCAAGGCGCGCGAGGAACGGGACCGGCGCAGGGACCGCGGGGAGTTGCACGTGCGCTCCGACCGGAGCGGGAGGCGCCGGTCGCGCCCGCGCCGCCAGCTCCGCAGGGCCATCACCACCCAGACCCAGCACATCTTCGAGCGTCCCACCGGGCCGGTCGTGCGGGAGGTCAGCGTGCCCGAGACCATCACCGTGGGCGATCTCGCGCACGCGATGTCGATCAAGGCTGCCGAGGTCCTCAAGACGCTGATGAACCTGGGTTCGATGATGACCATCAACCAGACCCTCGACCAGGACACCGCGACCCTCGTAGTCGAGGAGATGGGCCATATCGCCCGGCCGATCAACCAGAACGCGCTGGAGGAGGAGGTCATCGCCGCCGCCCAGACCGAAGACGGCGAACTCGTCCCGCGGGCCCCGGTCGTGACCGTCATGGGGCACGTCGATCACGGCAAGACCTCGTTGCTCGACCGGATCCGGAGCACCGACGTGGCCGCCGGAGAGGCGGGAGGAATCACCCAGCACATCGGCGCCTACCACGTCGAGACCGATCGCGGGGTGATCACCTTTCTCGACACCCCCGGCCATGCCGCGTTCACCGCGATGCGGGCACGCGGATCGCGGGTGACCGACGTCGTGATCCTGGTCGTGGCGGCGGACGACGGGGTGATGCCGCAAACCGACGAAGCGATCCAGCACTCGAAGGCGGCGGGCGTTCCGATCGTCGTGGCCGTCAACAAGATCGATCGCGAGGACGCGCAACCGCAACGGGTGATGCAGGAGCTCGCCGGAAAGGACCTCGTTCCCGAGGTGTGGGGCGGGGACACCATGTTCGTCAACGTCTCCGCCCTGACCGGGGAACACGTCGACGATCTGCTCGATGCGGTCCTCCTCCAGGCCGAGTTGCTCGAGCTCCGGGCGCCGATGAACGGCCCCGCCCACGGAGCGGTCATCGAGTCGAGACTCGATCGGGGGCGGGGGCCGGTGGCGACCGTGCTCGTCCAGGGGGGCACTCTCCGGCGCGGCGACATCCTGCTCGCCGGCAGCGAGTTCGGAAGGGTTCGAGGACTCGTCGACGAACGCGGCCGCGAGGTCGTTCGGGCCGGCCCCTCCGCGCCGGTCGAGGTTCTCGGTCTCTCCGCACCGCCGGAGGCGGGCGACGAGGCGGTGGTGGTCCCGAACGAACGCAAGGCTCGGGAGATCGCGTCGCTGCGCCACACCCGCACCCGCGATCAGCGCATCGCGCGGCAGCAGGCCGCGAAGCTCGAGAACGTTTTCAATCAGATGGGGAAGGACGAAGCGCGAGCCCTCAACGTCGTCCTCAAGGCCGACGTCCAGGGGTCGGCGGAGGCTCTCTCCGACGCGTTGCTCAAGCTGTCCACGGACGAGGTGCGCGTCAACATGGTGTCGAGCGGGATCGGCGGGATCCGGGAGACCGACGTCAACCTTGCCATCGCATCCGGGGCGGTCGTCATCGGGTTCAACACGCGGGCCGATGCGGCGGCGCGCCGCCTGATTGAGCGCGAGGGCGTCGGAATACGGTACTTCAGCGTCATCTACGACGTGCTCGACATGGTCCGGAGCGCGCTGAGCGGGATGCTCGCACCCGAGGTTCGGGAGGAGATCGTGGGTCTCGCGGAGGTGCGGGAAGTGTTCCGGGTCCGCCGTTTCGGCGCCATCGCGGGCTGCCTCGTCCTCGAGGGCACGGTGCGGCGGAGCCTTCCGATCCGCGTGCTTCGCGACGAGGTCGTCATCTTCGAAGGCGAGCTCGAATCGCTGCGCCGCTTCAAGGAGGACGTGGCGGAGGTCGGCTCCGGCACCGAGTGCGGTATCGGCGTGCGAAGCTACGACGACGTGCAGGCCGGCGACAAGATCGAGGTGTTCAGGCGGGTCGAGACGGAGCGTTCGGTCTGATGCCGCGCGAGTTCGATCGAGGGGACCGGCTCGGACGCCAGATCCGCCGCGACCTCGCCGGGCTGTTGCAGTGGGAGGCGGCCGATCCCCGTTTCGCCTCGGTCACCGTCTCGGAGGTCGAAGTGGCGCGGGACCTCACCTGCGCGCGAGTCCACGTGCAGATGTCCCCGGGAGAAGACCACGAAGAAACGCTGCGCGCCCTGCGCCGCGCCGCCCGGTACCTGCGCACGCGGCTGGCCGGCCGGTTGCGCGTCCGCAGCATGCCGGAGCTTCGTTTCGAGCACGACCGTTCGCCCGATACCGGCTCGCGCATCGAGCGGCTGCTCTCCGGCCCGGACGGCCCCGATGGGCCGTAGCCGGCGCGGCGGGCGTGATGTGCATGGAGTGGTCCTGCTCGACAAGCCCCGGGGTCTCGGTTCCAACCAGGTGCTGCAGATCGTCAAGCGCCTCTTCGGAGCGCGCAAGGCCGGACACACCGGAAGCCTGGATCGGCTGGCGTCCGGCCTGCTTCCCATCTGTTTCGGCGAGGCCACCAAGCTCTCCGGGTTTCTGCTGAACGCCGACAAGCGCTACCGGGCCGGCATCCGGCTCGGGGTGCGGACCGCGACCGGCGACGCGGAGGGGGAGGTGGTGGACACGCGCCCGGTTCCGCGTCTCTCGGACGCCGCGATCGAGACGGTGCTGGAGCGCTTTCGGGGGCTCATCGAGCAGATCCCGCCCATGCACTCCGCTCTCAAGCATCAGGGACAACGGCTCTACAAGCTGGCCCACCAGGGAATCACGGTGGAACGCGAGCCTCGCCAGGTGGTGATTCACCGCCTCGTTTGCCGCCACTGGGACCAGGACCGGATCGGCCTCGACATCGACTGCTCCAAGGGAACCTACGTCCGGACCTTGAGCGAGGACATCGGTGAGGCTCTTGGAACCACCGCGCATGTGGACGAGCTCAGGCGGGTAGGGAGCGGGCCGTTCGGCGAGGACGAAATGGTCTCGCTGGAGGCTCTCCGGGCGGCCGAGCGGTCCGGGTCGATCGATCGGTACCTGACCCCGATGGAAGCGGTGCTCTCCGACTGGCCGGCCGTTTCGCTCTCCCGCGATACCGCATGGTATCTGCGCCGGGGGCAGCCCGTGAGGGTGCCGCGCGCGCCAACGGAAGGCTGGGTTCGGCTGCGGGCCGAGGACGAGCGGTTCATGGGCGTCGGAGAGGTGCTCGACGATGGCCGCATCGCGCCCCGCCGGCTGATCGGCGGGTGACGGACCTGCGGGATGCGGGCCTCGGAAAGGGCGGCCGACCCCCTTCAGGGCCATTTTTTGCCGTGACCGGGTGCCGGGAGCGGGTGCGGGGTTGCCGGCCGTGCGGTCGAGGGCCGCTTCATGAGGCCCGAACCGACCCGCAGACGACGAAATACGCTCCCGATGAACTGCCGAACCGGCCCGGTTCACCCGTAGCCGGACAAAAAACGAGCCCTGCGACCCGTTTCTTCAGTCTTGTTGCGGGGCGAGCCGCGCGGGTAGAATACCCACGCTCGAATTCCGACAGGTTGTCTCGATGACGCTGAGCGCGCAGCAGAAAACGGATATCGTATCCAGGTTCCGGCGCGGCCCGGACGATACCGGGTCGCCCGAAGTGCAGGTCGCAATTCTGACGGCCCGTATCCGGTATCTGACCGAACACTTCAAGACCCACATCCACGACCGTCATTCCCGTCAGGGCCTCCTCCGGCTGGTCAGCAAGCGCCGCCGGCTGCTCGACTACCTGCGTCGGGCGGATCACGGCAGGTACCGTACTCTGATTGGCGACCTCGGCCTTCGTCGCTGAATACCTGTGCCGGTAGATCTTCCCTCGGCCCCCGGTTTCGCTTCCGAGGGTCATCTTCCCACTTGCTTTCAGGAATCTCCTAAATGCCCCGCCCGTCACCCATCAAGAAGAGCATCCAGTACGGCGAACACCTCCTGACCCTCGAGACCGGCGAAATCGCCCGGCAGGCATCGGGAGCGGTGCTGGCGTCGCTTGGCGATACGGTGGTGCTCGCCACCGTGGTGGCGGACAGGTCCGGCCACTCCGACCGCGACTTCTTTCCTCTCACCGTGGACTATCAGGAAAAGACTTATGCCGCCGGCCGCATTCCCGGCGGCTTCTTTCGCCGGGAAGGCCGCCCCAGCGAGAAGGAGATCCTGACCTCCCGGCTGATCGACCGGCCCATGCGTCCCCTGTTTCCCAAGGGGTTCCGCAACGAGACCCAGATCATGGCGACCGTGGTTTCGGTGGACCCGGACATCGATCCGGACATTCCGGCGATGGTCGGCGCGTCCGCCGCGGTGGCCTGCTCCGGCATTCCGTTCAACGGACCGATCGGCGCGGCTCGGGTGGGATACGCGGGCGGACGATATCTGCTCAATCCCGGATTCGCGGCGGTGACCGACTCGGACCTCGACCTGGTCGTGGCAGGGACGAGCGGGGCCGTCCTGATGGTGGAATCGGAAGCGAAGGAGCTGTCCGAGGAGGTGATGCTCGGGGCCGTAATGTTCGGCCACGAACAGATGCAGCCCGTGATCGGCCTCATCCGGGAGCTCGCCGCGGAAGCGGGGCGCCCGGCGTGGAGCTGGGCGCCGCCGGCGGAGGATTCGAGCCTCGTGGGGCGGGTGGAGACGCTGGCGGGGGCCCGGGTCGCCGAGGCCTACCGAATCGTCGACAAGGCCGGGCGGCAGGCAGCCCTGGCGGAGATTCGAAGAGGGGCCGAGATGCAGCTGGGCGGCTCCCCGGGGGGCGAGGGCGGAGAGTCGCGCTGGTCGAGTCAGCACGTCGCGGACGCGGTCTCCGCGATCGAGAAGAAGGTCGTGAGGAGCCGGATCCTGAGCGGCCAGCCGCGCATTGACGGCCGGGATCGCGACGCGGTGCGCGACGTCACGACCCGGGTGGGCGTGCTGCCTCGCACCCACGGATCGGCCCTGTTCACCCGAGGCGAAACCCAGGCCCTGGTCGCGATCACCCTCGGCAACAGCCGCGACGCGCAGATCGTCGATGCCCTGGAGGGCGAGCGGCGGGACCCGTTTCTCTTTCACTACAACTTTCCACCCTACTGCGTGGGCGAAACCGGCCGGAACATCGGGCCGAGGCGCCGCGAGATCGGCCACGGGCGGCTGGCGAAACGCGGGATCGTCTCGGTGATGCCGAGCCTGGACGACTTCCCCTACGTCATCCGGGTGGTATCGGAGATCACCGAATCGAACGGCTCGAGCTCGATGGCCTCGGTATGCGGCTCGAGCATGGCACTGATGGACGCGGGCGTGCCCATCCACGCCCCGGTCGCGGGAATCGCGATGGGGCTCGTCAAGGAAGGCGATCGGTTCGCGGTGCTGTCCGACATCATGGGCGACGAAGACCATCTCGGGGACATGGACTTCAAGGTCGCCGGAACCGCGCGAGGGGTGAACGCCCTCCAGATGGACATCAAGATCGAGGGCATTACCCGCGAGATCATGCACCAGGCGCTCACCCAGGCCCGCGCGGGGCGCCTGCATATCCTCGAACGAATGGCCGAGACCATCCGCGAGCCGCGGCAGGAGATGTCGGAGTATGCGCCTCGCATCATCACCATCAAGATCGATCCGGAGAAGATCCGGGACGTCATCGGCCGCGGCGGGGCGACCATACGGAGCATCACCGAGGAAACGGGGGCCGCGATCGACGTCTCCGACGACGGAACCATCAAGATCGCGTCGGTCGACGCGCTCGGTGGACAGGAGGCCCGCCGTCGTATCGAGCAGATTACCGCGGATGTGGAAGTAGGGGTCATCTACGAGGGAAAGGTGCAGAAGATCATGGACTTCGGGGCGTTCGTGAACATTCTTCCCGGCAAGGACGGCCTCGTGCACATCTCCCAGATATCCAACGAACGGGTCGAGAACGTCAACGACAAGCTCCGCGAGGGGCAGACCGTTCGGGTCAAGGTGCTCGAGGTCGACAAGCAGGGCCGCGTGCGGCTCAGCATGAAGGCCGTGGACGGCGCCGCCTGAGCCGCCGCGCTTCCTCGAAGAAAGCGGGGATCCGCTCCTCCAGCCAGTACCGGGGCCGGCCCGGAACGGAACCGGCAACGAAGCCCGCGTGACCGCCGTGCGGAGAGGCCTCCAGGCGCACCGACGGGGAGGGCACCGGAAGGACCGCGCCGGGCACGAAGGGATCGTCTTGCGCCTGAACGATGAGGGTGGGGATCCGGATCCGGGCCACGAACGGGCCGCAGCTCGCCTTGTGGTAGTAGTCCTCCGCTCCGCCGAAGCCGTGCAGGGGGGCGGTCACGTTTTCGTCGAACTCCCGAAACGTCCGCCACCCGGAGAGCTTCGAGAGATCGATCGGGCTCTCGTCCCACGCACCGAACTTCACGCGGATCTTCCGGTGCATCTCCCCGACGAGATGTCGTCTGTAGACCTTTGAAAATCCGCGTTCGATTCGATCGGCGCACCGGCTGAGATCGAAGGGAACGGATACCGCGGCGGCCCCGGCGAGGGGTGCCTCGAGGCCGGCCTCCCCGAGCCACTTGAGCAAGACGTTTCCACCGAGCGAGACGCCGGCCGCGAAGAGGGGACGGTCCGGGAAGCGTCTCCCGATCTCCCCGACGACCCAGGCGAGATCGCCGGTTTCTCCCGAGTGGTAGCACCGTGCGAGCCGATTCGGCTCGCCGCCGCAACCCCGGAAGTGCATCACCGCGGCGGGCCATCCGCGGCGCCGGAAGGCCGCGAGCAACCCCCAGGCGTAGGGCGACTCGCTCGATCCTTCGAGGCCGTGGAGGAGCAGCACGAGCGGAGCGTTCCCGGCATCGCCGCCGTTCCAGTCGAGGTCGAGGAAGTCGCCGTCCGGGAGCTCGATGCGTTCCCGCCTGAGCACCGGCTTGCCGCGGTGGCGAAAGAGGGCCGCCCAGAGGGTCTGGAGGTGGGGACCGGGCAGCCACCAGGCCGGCCGAAACCGCAAGTCCGCCCCGCGGGGAAGAGAGGCGGGTGGGTTTCCGGCCGGCCCGTCGCGACTCATCGCGACCCGTATCGGCCGCCGCGCACGGATCCGTTTCCCCCTCAGGCCGCCAGGGAGAGCCGGCGTCCGTCGCCGCACTCGAGCCGGCCGTCGGCGAGGTCGATGGCGACGACCGCGAGCAGCTCGTAGCCGGCGCCCGTGTCATCGCGCTCGGAAGCCACGATCGTGCCGGCGCTCCGGTCGCCCGATCGTACCGGGTCTCCGGCCATCGGCGACTCCCCGGCCTCGACCCGCCCCCGGTAGAGCCGGCGCTTGAGGCGGCCGAGATAACGGGTCCGGGCAATGATCTCCTGCCCGGGGAAGCAGCCCTTTTCAAAGCTCAGGGCGCCGAGGAGGTCGAGGTTGAGCATCTGCGGAAGGAACGATTCGCGCGTCTCGTCGGTGAGCCACGCGATGCCGGCCGCGATCTCCAGCCGCCGCCAGTCGGCGTCCGGGATCCCCGCCGGAAGCGGATCGGGCCCCAGGACGAGGAAGCGATCCGGTCCGCCGGGCGGACGAATCGCCACCCGGCCGCCGGACTCCGCGGCGGACCCCGGGACGGGGACCCGGCCGACCCGGCCGGCCACGAACGCCTCGGATCCGGGCCCGGCCGCCCCCAGCACCCGGTCACCGGTCCGTTCCACTTCGACTTTCGCTCTCAGCACGAACGCCCGCAGGCGCCGGGCGAGGCCGTCGGCCTCACCGGCCGGGGCAACGAGGGAGAACCTCGCGCCGCCGGCGTGCCGAACGAGCCACAACAGGTTCCGGACCTGCCCCCGGGGGGTGCACCACGCACTCAGGGCGAGGCGGCCCGGCGCGAGCGTCGCGACGTCGCTCGTCAACTGGGCGTGAAGGAATTCGGCCGCGTCGGCGCCGCGGACCGCCACGCTCGCCATGCCGGGATCATGAAGCATGGGACAATCGCTCCGGGTCGGGAGTGGTCGAGGCGGACCGGATCCGGTCCACCAGGGAGGAGAGCGCCGGGTCCGGCGGAGCGGACCGCCGGGCGATCCAGTCGAGAATGTCCTGGTCCGACCGGTCGAGCAGTCGCTCGAGACCTCGCCGCGTATCCTCGTCCAGCTCGTCGCCCGCAGCGGCGAGGAACCGGTCGAGGATCAGGTCCATCTCGCGGGTGCCCCGCCGGCAGCGCCACCGAAGCCGCCTGTCGAGCGCCATGGCGTTTCCCGTCAAAGCCGACGGGCCACCATCTTCTTCTTGATCTCGGCGATCGCCTTCGCCGGGTTGAGCCCCTTGGGGCAGGCGCGCGTGCAGTTCATGATGGTGTGGCAGCGATAGAGGCGGAAGGGGTCCTCGAGCTCGTCCAGCCGCTCGCCGGAGTATTCGTCGCGGCTGTCCGCGATCCATCGGTACGCCTGCAGCAGGGCGGCGGGCCCGAGATAGCGTTCGCCGTTCCACCAGTAGCTGGGGCAGCTCGTGGAGCAGCAGGCGCACAGGATGCACTCGTAGAGCCCGTCCAGACGGTCGCGGTCCTCGGGGGACTGGAGCCGTTCCCGATCGGGCGGAGGAAGCGTCACCGAGCGCATCCACGGCTTGATCGACGCATACTGCGCGTAGAACTGCGTCATGTCGGGAACGAGGTCCTTGATCACCGGAAGGTGGGGGAGGGGAAAGACCTTCACCGCGCCCTTGACGTCCCGGATCGGGGTGGTGCACGCCAGCGAGTTGACGCCGTCGATGTTCATCGAGCAGGACCCGCAGACCCCTTCCCGGCAGGAACGACGGAAGGTGAGGGTGGAGTCCACCTCGTTCTTGATCTTGATGAGGGCGTCGAGGACCATCGGCCCGCAGTTGTCGAGGTCCACCTCGAACGAATCGGTGCGCGGGTTGCTCCCCTCGTCGGGAGCCCATCGGTAGACGACGAAGCGCCGGACGTCCGTTGCCCCGGGCGGGGCGGGGTGAGTCTTTCCGGACCCCACCCTCGAGTTCGACGGCAGGCTCAATCGGGCCATTCTCTTCCCTCAATAGGTCCGCTGCTGCGGGGGGAACGACTGTACGTCGTTCGTCAGCGCTTCGAGATGGACGGGACGATAGCCGAATTCCGGCGCCGTGCCGTTGCGCAGCCAGCACAGGGTGTGCTTGAGCCAGTTCGCATCGTCTCGCTGCGGAAAGTCTTCCCGTGCATGTGCGCCGCGGCTCTCCGTGCGATGGCTGGCCGAGTGCATGGTCACGACCGCCTGCCGGATGAGGTTGTCGAGCTCGAGCGTCTCCACCAGGTCCGAATTCCACACCAGCGAGCGGTCGGAGACCTTGACGTCCCCCATGGTCGCCCGGCATTCGTCGATGAGCCGACAGCCTTCCTCCAGCACTTCGCCGGTACGGAACACGGCCGCGTTGTTCTGCATGATTCGCTGCATGTCGAGACGGATGGACGCCGTCGGCCGCGACCCCTGCGCATGGCGGAACCGATCGAAGCTCTCGAGCGCGCGCGCGCCGGAATCACCGGGGAGGGGCGGATGGGATTCGCCGGGGGTGACGAGCTCGGCGCAGCGCTCGGCGGCCGCCCGGCCGAACACGACGATGTCGAGCAGCGAGTTCGAACCGAGCCGGTTCGCGCCGTGGACCGATACGCAGGCGCATTCTCCGATCGCGAACAGCCCCGGCACCACCTTCTCCGGGTCGCCGGCTTCGGAGGTCACCACCTCGCCGTGCACGTTGGTGGGAATGCCGCCCATGTTGTAGTGCACGGTCGGAAGGACCGGGATGGGCTCCTTGGTCACGTCGACGCCGGCGAAGATCTGTGCGGTCTCGGAGATCCCGGGCAGCCGCTTCTCGATGACGCCGCTCTCGAGGTGCTCGAGGTGAAGGTGCAGGTGATCCTGGAGCGGGCCCACCCCGCGGCCCTCCCGGATCTCGATGGTCATCGAACGGCTCACCACGTCGCGCGATGCGAGGTCCTTGGCGTTCGGGGCGTAGCGCTCCATGAATCGCTCGCCCTCGGAGTTGGTGATGAACCCCCCCTCTCCCCGCACTCCCTCGGTGATGAGGCACCCTGCGCCATACACCCCGGTAGGGTGAAACTGAACGAATTCCATGTCCTGGAGCGGCAGCCCGGCACGCAGCACCATCGCGTTGCCGTCGCCGGTGCACGTGTGCGCGGAAGTGCACGAGAAGTAGGTCCGGCCGTAGCCGCCGGTGGCGAGCACGGTCGCGTGCGCCCGGAAACGGTGCAGGGTGCCGGTGTCGAGATCCCAGGCGAGGACCCCCCGGCACGCTCCCGCGTCGTCCGTCAGCAGGTCGAGGGCGAAGTACTCGATGAAGAACTCCGCCTCGTGCTTCAGGGACTGCTGGTAGAGAGTGTGCAGGATCGCGTGACCGGTCCGGTCCGCCGCGGCGCAGGTGCGCTGCGCGATCCCCTCTCCGTACCGGGTCGTCATGCCGCCGAACGGGCGCTGGTAGATGCGTCCGTCCTCGGTCCGGGAGAACGGCACCCCGTAGCGTTCGAGCTCGAGAACGGCGGGCATCGCCTCGCGGCACATGAATTCGATCGCGTCCTGGTCCCCGAGCCAGTCGGAACCCTTGACGGTGTCGTACATGTGCCAGCGCCAGTCGTCCTCGCCCATGTTTCCGAGCGCGGCACTCATGCCGCCCTGGGCCGCGACGGTGTGGCTGCGGGTCGGAAACACCTTCGTGACGCACGCCGTGGAGAGGCCCCGGGCGGCGAGCCCGAGGGTCGCGCGCAGGCCCGCCCCGCCGGCCCCGACGACGACCACGTCGTAAGTATGTTCGGTGATCGGATAGGCATCCGGCATCGGACTAGCTCCCGGCGGACACGCGAAGGATGGAGACGATGCACGCCGCGCCGAAGGCCAGGGCGGCGAACTTGACCGCGATGATCGCGGCGACCTTGAGCCCCGGCGAGTGGACGTAGTCCTCCACGACCACCTGCAGGCCGAGCTGGGCGTGATGGAAGAGCGCCAGCGTGAACAGGATCCAGAGCGTCGCGGCCACCGGGTGGCCGAGGGCGGCGCGCGCGCCGTCGTAGTCGGTTCCGAGCAGCGCGATCATCATGACCACGAACCCGAGCCCGAGGGGCACGAGTGCGACGGCGGTCAGCCGCTGCGCCCACCAGTGGCGGGTGCCCTCCTTCGCGGCGCCCGCCCCGCGTACCACCGAAAGCGCCGTTCGATACCTCATTCACTCCCCCCGGCCGCAGGTGCGGCGCGTCACACCGCGTACGCGAGCCCGAACGCGAGGACCGTCATGGCCACCGAGGCCGCGACCACCGCCTTGCCGCTCGCATACGCGGTCCGGATCTCGAAGCCGAGCCCGGCGTCCCAGAACAGATGCCGGATCCCGTTGCAAAGATGAAAGAAGAACGAGAACGTCCAGGCGAAGAGAAGCAGCTGGCCGAACCAGGAGCCGAGGGCGCTCCGCACCGTCGCGTACGGCTCCGGGCCGAGTGCGAGCGCGGTTGCCCACCAAGCGAACACCACCGCTCCGAGACACAGGAAGATCCCGGTCGCCCGATGAAGGATGGACAGTACCGACGTGAGTTGTGGCCGGTAGATCTGGATATGAGGTGAAAGCGGCCGGCCGGTAGTCGACATCGTCTCCCTCGAACGTGGGCGGCCCGGGCGGCCCGGACGTAGGAGACCGCACCGCCGCCCTGTCGGAATTCGGATCGTCTCGGGTACGCAATCGGCTCGTCGCGCTCCGCGCCCCCGACGGCTGTCTAGTCTATCGCGGCGCGGCGCGTTCCCCTAGCCGTTCCGGAGACGATCAGCATTTCTCATTTTGCTCATCGGGTCCGGCTGCCGGACCGGCACGACCGTCGATCCGCCCCGGATCGAGTCGCCAGGAGAAGACCGCTTGCGGCTCAGGGTGAAGTCGGGCGCCAAAATGAGAACTGCTGGGAGACGATCATGCCCGAGACGCCGACCCGGTTCGACCTTCGCCGGTCCCGCCTCCTGGTCCTGTGGCTCGCGGCGGCCCACGGGGGCGGAGCACTCGCCGCGTGGTGGAGCGCGCTGCCGGCCGCCGCCGCGACGACGCTCACCGTCCTTGCCGCCGCGAGCTTCGTGCGCGGCCTTCGTCTCCATGCCCTGCGAAACGCCACGAACGCCATCGTCTGGATCGCGCTCAATCCCGAGCTGCGGATCGGCTTTTCGAACGGTCGGAGCTGCGGAGCGCGGTTGCGGGCGCCGCCGCTTCTCCACCCTTGGCTCGTGACGTTGCGGCTTGCATCGGAGGCCGGTCGCGCGGTGGTCCTCGTGCCTCCGGATTCGCTCTCCTCGCAAGCGGACCACAAGGCGATCCGAAGCCGCCTGCGGCACGGGGGGCCGCCATGAACGTCCGATCACGGGAAGCCCTCCGGCGCCTCGTCCGACTCGAAGGAGAGCGCCGGGCCCGAGCGGTGCTCGGGGAGACCGGCCGGCAGGCCGCCGTCCACCGCGACATCGCCGTGCACGATGCGGTACGTCTGCTCGGTCTGGTGCCGGCGACCCGTCGCGAGAGCGGGTATGATGCGCGCGGTTCGGGATTCCGATACCGGATCGCCGGGTGCACCTCCGCGGACCTTCTGGTTGCTGCGGGGGCGTTTCGATCCGGCCGCTGGGATCGGGGCCTCCTCGTATTCATGTCGGCGGAGCTGGAGCCGTTGGCCATCGACGAATTGACCTTCCAGGCCGCGCGGGCCACCCGCTCCGTGGCTCGGCTCCGGGCGCGCGGCCACCGGCGCTGGAGCCGCGCGTGAAGTTCGTCTGCTTCGATGCCGCAACCGAAGTGCTGACGTGTGCGCTGTGGGCCGACGGAGCGCTCCTCGAGCACCACGAGACGGCGCCGCGCCGGCATGCGGACCGGCTCCTGTCGGTGGTGGGCCGGCTCCTCGCCGAGGCCGGAGTCGCCCGCTCCGACCTCGATGCAATCGGGTTCGGGCGTGGGCCCGGTTCCTTCACCGGGCTTCGGGTCGCGGCGGGAGTCGCGCAGGGACTCGCGTTCGCCCTGGACGTCCCCGCGGTTCCCGTTTCCACCCTCGCCGTCATTGCCCAGGGTTCCCTGCGCGAGAACGGGTCGCGACGGGTGATGGTCCTCCTCGACGCGCGCCTCGGGGAAGTCTACGCGGGCGCGATGAGAGCCGACGCGGCGGCCGGGGTCATGCGCGCGGTTCGCCACGAACGGCTGTGCCTTCCCGAGGATCTGGGTGAAGAGCTTGGCGGGGAGGACGGCTGGACCGGCTGCGGTCCGGGCTGGGACGTCTGCACCGCCGCGCTCCGGGCCGGCCTCGGGTCCCGGCTCGAGCGCCTCGAGCCCGATCGCCTCCCGCACGCCCGCGACCTCGCGACCCTCGTTCGCGCGGGGTGGACGGAAGGACTTCGGGTGGCCGCCGAAGAGGCGTTCCCCGTCTATCTCCGCCGCCAGGTGGTCCGGGGGGCGGGAGCGGCCGCCCGCCCATGATCCGGCCTCTGGAGCTCGCGATCGGGCTGGGTCACCTGCGGGCGAAGCAACGCATCCGGTTCATCTCCTTCATCAGCCTCATCTCGGTTCTCGGCATCGCTCTCGGGGTCGCGGCCCTCATCACCGTGCTGTCCGTCATGAACGGATTCGAACGCGAGCTCCGAAGCCGGATTCTCGGGATGGCTTCCCATGCCACTATCGCCGGCTTTCGCGGTCCCCTGCGGGACTGGCACGAAGCGGCGGACACCGCGCTCGACCATCCCTCGGTGCTCGGCGCGGCGCCCTACGTGGAAGGACAGGCGATGCTCGCCGCGGGCGGTGCGGTGCGGGGGGTCCTCGTCCGAGGCATCGACCCCGACGCGGAACGCCTCGTCTCGGACATCCCGGAGTACATGGTCGCGGGCGGGCTGGACGAGCTCAGGGCGGGAGCCTTCCGCATCGTCGTCGGGTCGTCGCTCGCGACCCGCCTCGGCCTCGAGCTCGGGAGCCGGGCCACCGCCATCGCCCCGGAGCCGACCACGAGTCCGGCCGGAGTGGTGCCGCGACACCGGCGCTTCGAGGTAGCCGGGATCTTCGAAGCGGGACACGGACAGTACGACTCGTCGTTCGCCCTCATGCACATCGAGGACGCGGGAAGGCTTTTCCGGGTACGCGACGGGGTGAGCGGGCTGCGGCTGCGACTCGACGACGTGTTCGCGGCTCCGCTTCTCGCACGCGAGATCGCGAGCCACCTGGGGGGGCGCTACTGGGTGACGGACTGGACCCGCTATCACGCGCAGTTCTTTCGGGCGCTGCGCATCGAGAAGACCGCGATGTTCATCATCCTCACCCTGATCGTGGCCGTCGCCGCCTTCAATCTCGTCTCCACCCTGGTCATGGTCGTCAACGAAAAGCAGCCGGAGATCGCGATCCTTCGCACGCTCGGGCTCACCCCGGGGAGTGTGCTCGCGATCTTTCTCATCCAGGGGACGCTGATCGGTCTCGTCGGCACCGTGGTCGGTTCGGCGGCGGGAATAGCCCTCGCGGCCAACCTCGAGGTCCTCGTCCCCGCCATCGAGCGGTTGATCGGCCAGAAGTTCCTTTCGCCCGAGATCTACTATCTCGCCGACGTCCCCGCCGACATCCGGGGGGCCGACGTCATCGCGATCGTTGTCGTCGCCTTCGTCATGAGCGTGATTGCGACGATGTATCCCGCCTGGCGGGGAGCGAACACCCAGCCGGCGGAAGCGCTCCGGCATGAATGACGCGGCCGTCGTCAGCGCGAGCGATCTGCGCCGCACCTTCGAGGAGGGGCCGCTCCGCGTCGAGGTGCTGCGGGGAGTGGATCTCGAGGTCGCCCCGGGCGAGAGCGTGGCGATCCTCGGCGCTTCGGGCTCGGGAAAGAGTACCCTCCTGCATCTTCTGGGAGGGCTCGACCTGCCGACGTCGGGATCGGTCCGGATCATGGGAAGGGCCATGAACGATCTCGGGGAGGCGGAACGGGGGCGTCTCCGGAACCGGGCCCTCGGATTCGTATACCAGTTCCATCATCTCCTGCCGGAGTTCACCGCGCTCGACAACGTGGCGATGCCCCTGTTCGTGCGGCGCGAGCCGGCCGCGCGCGCGCGCCGGCGCGCGGCGGAGATCCTCGACCGGGTCGGGCTGTCGGACCGGCGAAGCCATCGGCCGGCGGAGCTGTCGGGAGGCGAGCGCCAGCGCACCGCCATCGCGCGGGCGCTGGCGTGCCGGCCCGCATGCGTGCTCGCGGACGAGCCGACGGGGAACCTCGATCGGGACACGGCGCGGCGGGTGTGCGATCTGATGTTCGGCATCAATCGCGAGGAAGGGACCGGTCTCGTGGTGGTGACCCACGATCTCGAGCTCGCGGAGCGGGCGCACCGGCGCCTCAAGCTCGGCGGCGGACGCCTTGAAGATGCCGGATAGCCCCTCAGCCTCGCGGGTTCCGACGACGGCTTCGCCATTCGCGGACGACGGCCACCCGCCAGGCGAGATGGGTTCCGTAGAAGCCGAGAATCGCGCCGACCGCACCCATGATGGCGCATCCGAGAACCAGGGGCGGCCAGATGTCGGCGAACGTGGTGCGGAGCCAGTCGAGCGAGATCTCGAACTCGTCGAACCGGGTGGCGTCCGGCGACGCGCCGAGGACCCACGCCCCGATCATGTAGGCCCCGAAGAAGATGGGCCCCATGGTGAGCGGATTGGTGATCCAGCACATGACGGCGGCCACGGGGACGTTGCAGCCGACGTAAATGGAGACGGCGGTGGCGACCACCATCTGAAAGGGCATCGGGATCATCGAACAGAAGATGCCGATGGCCGCGGCGCGCGCCGTCGATCGGCGGTTGAGCCGCCAGAGATCGCGCTTGTCGAGAAGACGCCCGAAGAAGCCCATTCCGGCCTGCGACCGGATCTTCCGCGGTGCGGGGAGCCAGCGATTGAGGAAACGCCGCGGCATTCGGCCTTCCGATCGACCCCTTCGTCGGTCTGTGGATTATCGGAGCGAAGCCCCCGTCCGACAATTCGGGCCGTCCGGGTGAATGGGACCGGGCTTCCGCCCACCATGCTCCGGACGGCGGCCCCCAGTCCTGCCGGTCCTGCCGGTCCTGCCGGTCCTGCCGGCCCGGCCCACCGCGGCGGGCCGGAGATCGCGGCCGAAGCGGCGTAGCGCGCGACCGGCGGACGGAGCGTACGTTGCGATCAGGGACGATCGCCTTCCTGCTCGGGGTCTGCGCACTTTACTGGTTCGAGGCGCTGCCCGGGCTCTGGACGGCCGCGCTGCTCCCGCCCGCAATCCACGCCGCGGCCACGAGCCGCCCCGCGGCCGCGGGCTGGTGTGCCGTCGGATTCCTCTGGGCGCTGCTGCATGCCCACGCGACCCTCACGGCCCGCCTCCCTTCCGCGCTGGACGGGGAGGACCTCGTCGTGACGGGGCGGATTGCCTCGATTCCGTCCGTCTGGCCGCATCGTACCCGGTTCGACTTCACGGTGGACTCCGGCCTCCCCCAGCGGGCGGGCCGACTGCGCCTCTCGTGGTACGGACACCCCCGGAGCGACCCGCCGGACCTCGCCACCGGCGAGACCTGGCGGCTCGTGGTCCGCCTGCGCTCGCCGCGCGGGCTTCGCAACCCGGGCGGTTTCGACTATGAGACCTGGCTGTTTCAGAACGGCTACTCGGGTCAGGGTTACGTGCGCGCCCGCGACCCCCGCAACCGAAGGATCGCGGCCGCGAACCGGGCGGACCCGGACCGGGTCCGGTTCTCACTGTCGCGGCGCTTGCGCGAGATCCCGGGGCTCGGTCCGGCCGGAGCCCTGGTCGAAGCGCTCGTGGTGGGGGTTCGCGATCGGATCTCCGATCACCAGCGGGAGATCCTGCGCCGGACGGGCACCGCCCATCTGCTCGCGATCTCCGGTCTGCACATCGGGCTCGCCGCCGGGCTCGGATTCGCGGCCGGACGGCTCGCGGGGCCGTGGGTCCTCCCGGTCCTGGCACCGGTACGCATCGGTGCGCTCGCGGGCATGGCGGTCGCGGCAGGATACGCGGCGCTGGCCGGCTTCTCGCTGCCGACCCGGAGGGCGCTCGTCATGGCCGCCGTGGTCCTCGGCGCCCTGCTCGTGCGCCGTCGACTGACCGGGAGCACCGTATTCTGCCTCGGTCTGATGGGGGTCCTGGTCCTCGAGC
Organism: Gammaproteobacteria bacterium; assembly: GCA_965214795.1. Classification (GTDB taxonomy): domain Bacteria; phylum Pseudomonadota; class Gammaproteobacteria; order HK1; family HK1; genus JAJDXW01. The sequence goes on from OZ243976.1 coordinate 2,895,552, forward strand.
CTTCGGCCGTGCTCGCCCCGGGCTTCTGGCTGTCGTTCTGCGCGGTCGCGGCGCTCCTCTACGGAATGGGCGGACGGCCGGACCCCGGCGGCTCGGTTCTGCGCTGGCGGCGCTGGGCCCTGCCCCAGTTCGTGGTCACGGTCGGTCTCGCTCCCCTCGTCATCCACTGGTTCGCCGAGCAACCGGCCGCGGGACCTCTCGCGAACGCGGTCGCCATCCCGTTCGTGGGCGTCATCGTGCTGCCCGCTCTGCTCGCGGGAAGCCTCTGCCTGTCGCTGCCGGGCCGATTGGCGGACCTGGCGGGGGAGGCCCTGGTCACGGCGGGGACGAAGGGGCTCGACCTTCTATGGACGTTCCTCGAACTCCTGGCGACTCAGGGGCCGCGTTATGTGCTCTCGGCGGAGCCCTCGCTTGCGACCACCGCCCTCGCGATGGTCGGGGCCGCGATACTGCTCGCGCCTCCCGGCCTGCCCGGCCGCTGGACCGGCGCGCTGTGGCTCGCCCCTCTTCTGTGGTGGGCGCCGGTCGTTCCCGGCCCGGGGGAGGTGCGGGCCGCATTCCTCGATGTCGGGCACGGTCTCGCGGTGGTGGTCGAGACCCGGGAGCGGGTGCTCGTCTACGACACGGGGGACGGCTACGCGGCCGGGATCGTCGGGTCCTACCTCGCGTGGCGGGGGAGAAGGAGCATCGACACGATCGTGGTCAGCCATGCGGACTCGGACCACCGGGGTGGCTATTCCGAGCTCGTCCGACGGTTTCCGGTGCGGCAGGTGCTCGCGAACGAGGGGGTGTCCGGTGCGGACCCGTGCGTCGCGGATCATTCCTGGGAATGGGACGAGGTCCGATTCAAGGTCCTGCACCCTCCGTCGTCCGCCTGGCGAGGGAACGACGGTTCGTGCGTGCTCCGGATCGCCGCGGCCGGCCGGGCGATACTGCTCACCGGGGATATCGAGGCGCGGGCAGAGCGGTTGCTGGTGCGAAGCGCCCGCGACCTCCGCGCGGATCTCCTCTCCGCTCCGCACCACGGCAGCCGCACCTCCTCCGGCTCCGCCTTTCTCGACGCGACCGGGGTCCACCACGCGGTCTTCTCGGTCCGGCACGGCAACGCGTGGAACCTGCCGGATCCGGCCGTGCTCGAACGCTACCGGGCGCGCGGAGCCGTCATCCACCGTACGGACGAGCAGGGGGCGGTGATCGCGCTCATCCGCTCTTCGGGGGCCATCGAGTTTCGTCACTGGCGGCCCGGGCGGTTCTGGCATGCCCGGTGATCCCGTCCCGGGCCGGGGCCTCGAACCCGGGCCCGGCAAGGCTGCCCGCCCGCCCGCGACGGAGACGGTCCCTGGTGTCCGGTACACTTGCCGCCCGGCGGGAAGAAGAGAGGATCCCGGCCCGCCAGGGGCCGCGAGACCCGAACGGAGGACGCGGCCGCCCGACCGGGCTTCTTCCGTGATCCGGGGAGGCGAGCCGGTCCATCTGTGGGATGCAGGGCTCGTTTGGTGTCCGGCGACGGGTGAACCGGACCTGTTCGGCAGGCCATCGGGGAGCGCGTCCGGTCGTCCGCGGGTCGGTTCGAGCCTCATGAAGCGGCCCTCGACCGCGCGGCCGGCCGAGCCGCACCCGCGGCCGGCGCTCGGTCACTAGAAAACGCGCATGGACGGGCCGCCCGCCCCGTCGCACGAAAAGGTCCGGCGTCGCGAAGACGGCCCACCTGGGTCTGTTTTCACAGCAAAAATGGCTCCGAGGTGGAACGCATCGCTTTCCGTATTCCGGATGACATGTGGTACGGGCGCCGGGCCTGGGGGCGGCGGCTGGCCCTTCTGTCCCTTCCGTACGCGGCGGCCGTGCGGGTTCGCCGGGCCCTGTTCCGGTGCGGCCTGCGGAGGTCTCACCGGATCGGAGTGCCCGTGGTGGTCGTCGGCAACATCGCGGTCGGCGGCACCGGGAAGACGCCCCTCGTCGTCTGGCTGGTCCGATGCCTTCGCGAGCACGGATACCGTCCCGGGGTGCTCTGTTCGGGCTACGGAGGAACGGGGGGCGACTGGCCGCGACACGTGCGGGAAGACTCCGACCCCGCCGAGGTCGGAGACGAGGCGGTGCTGGTCGCCAAGCGGGGCGGGTGTCCGGTGGTGGCGGGTCGGGATCGTGTCGCGGCGGCCCGGTCGTTGCTCCACCGCTCCGATTGCGACATCGTGGTGTCCGACGACGGCTTGCAGCATTACCGCCTCGCCCGGGACCTCGAGATCGCGGTGCTGGACGGCCTGCGCCGCCACGGGACGGGCTGGTGCCTTCCCGCCGGCCCGCTGCGCGAGCCGGTCTCGCGTCTGGAGTCGGTCGACTTCGTGGTCGCCAAGGGTTCCGCCCGGGCAGGAGAGTATCGAATGGATCTCGCCGGAAGGACGCTCCGGCTGGCCGCGGACGACTCCATCGAGGTCGATGCGGCGGCGCTCGCCGCGACCCCCGTACACGCAGTGGCGGGAATCGGCAACCCCGCGTCGTTCTTCGGATGCCTGCGGGGCCTCGGGTTGCGGATCGTTCCCCGCGAGTTCCCCGATCACCACCCGTTCTCGGCCGGAGACATCGAGTTCCCGGACGATCGCCCGGTCATCATGACCGAGAAGGATGCGGTCAAGTGTCGAGGGTTCGCGAGGGAGCGGCATTGGTACCTGCCGGTCGATGCCGAAGTCGACCCGGCCTTCGAGTCGGACCTGATCGCCCGGCTCTCCGGGAACGCATGACGGACGAACGCTTCATCGTGGTCATTCCCGCGCGGCTCGCTTCGACGCGGCTGCCCGGGAAGGTGCTGCTCGACATCGCGGGCAAGCCGATGGTCCGACACGTCCACGAAAGGGCCTGCGAGAGTGGGGCCGCGCGCGTGATCGTGGCCGTGGACGACGAACGGGTCACCAACGCGCTGGCCGGAGCGGAGACCTGCCGCACGTCGGTCGCCCACCGTTCCGGCACCGAACGGATCGCGGAAGTCGTCGAACGGATGGCGATTCCTCCCGATACGATCATCGTCAACGCGCAGGCCGACGAGCCCCTGATCCCTCCCGTGCTCATCCGTCAGGCGGCCGCCAACCTCGCCGCGCGGGGCGCCGCGGACGTGGCAACGCTGTGCGAGCCGATCGTGTCGGCGGACGAGGTATTCGACCCGAACGTGGTGAAGGTCGTCCGCGACGATGCGGGGTTCGCCCTGTACTTCAGCCGCGCCCCCATTCCGTGGCAGCGGGCCGGATTTCCCCACCGCGAAGGCTGGCGCACCGGGGCGCACTTCCGCCACCTCGGTCTCTACGCGTACCGCGCCCGCTTCGTGCGCAGCTACGTGGGGCTCCCGCCCGGCCTGCTCGAAGCCGCGGAATCGCTGGAGCAGCTCCGGGTGCTGGCCCATGGCGGGAGGATCCACGTGGACGTGGCGGCGGCGGCGCCGGGGCCGGGCGTCGACACCGAGGCCGACCTCGCCAGGGTCCGCGTGCTCGCCGGCGGAGATTGAAGATGCACCGGCCGTACCGGCGCTTTGCCCGTAATCGGGCCGGCCGGGACTTCGTGGTCGGGGACATCCACGGGATGTTCCCGGCCATGCGCGACCTGCTGGCGCTCGTGCGGTTCGACGAGGAGCGCGATCGGCTCTTCTCGGTGGGCGATCTGATCGACCGCGGGCCTTGCTCGCACGAAGCGATCGACTGGCTCGCGCGGCCGTGGTTCCACGCGGTTCGCGGCAACCACGAGCAGTTCCTTCTCGACTCCGACGATCCGTCCATACTGGACCTGTGGGTCGGGTACAACGGAGGGGGCTGGTGGCTCGACCGTGGACCCGGCGAGCGCGAAGCATTCCGCGAGGCATGCGCCGCCCTTCCCGTCGCGATCGAGATCGACGCGTCGCAGGGGAGGGTGGGGGTGGTCCACGCGGACGCGCCCCGTTCGAACTCGTGGCCGGACTTCCTCTCCCGCCTGGAGTCGGGGGATGAACGCGTCGTCGAGCACGCGCTGTGGTCGCGCGAACGGATCTCCGCGGGGTTCTCCGGGCCCGTGTCGGGAGTGGATCTCGTCCTCTGCGGTCACACGCCGACGACGCGGATCGTCGAGGCGGAGAACGTCCGGTTCATCGACACCGGGGCGGTATACGGGCAGTTCGCGAGCGCCCGGCTGACCATGGTCGAGATCGAGCCGGGGTGGTGCCGGGCGGTATCCGTTCCGACCAGCGGACAGCCGTTTCGCACTCGTTCACCGGGAGGACGATGACCGGGTGCATCCGCTCTTCGACGCGGCGCGGCGCCTGCCGGAACCCACGGATCCGCTCGCCCGGCCGGACCCGGCCGGGAGCTCGTTCGATTCGGACCCACCCTTCCTCGCCGCCCGGCTCGTAGCGCGGGTCCGGCCGGTCACCGCTCAGGGAGCGGTGTGCGAAGCGGAAACCGGGTGGGACTGCCGGCCCACGCACCGCCGCGCCGCCCGCCTTCCACTGCGTTCTCGCGGGAGAAGCCGGCAGGAACCCCGCGCTACCGCGCCCGGTAGACGATCCTTCCCTTCGTCAGGTCGTAGGGCGTCAACTGAACGGTGACCTTGTCACCGGTCAGGATGCGGATGTAGTTCTTTCGCATCTTTCCCGAGATGTGGGCGGTGACGGTGTGTCCGTTCTCGAGCTCGACGCGAAACATGGTGTTAGGCAACGTCTCGGCGACGATGCCTTCCATTTCGATATGGTCTTCTTTCGGCAAGCGCAACCCCCGTTCCTCGAGACCGGGGGATATTCTCCGGGCTGGAGCCGCGGTTGGCAAGGAAATCGGGCCGTTCATCAGGGCTTGTTTTTTGTCCGCCCGGCGAGCGGGGTGAGGCGATGAAGGATCATCCCCGCATTACCTTCGGGGCGGGAGGGCACCGGGACCCATGCAATGGTGGAGGATGGCGAGAAACTCCTCGCGCGGAACGAGGCGCGCTCCCATCCGCAAGAGGTGCTCGTTCGGGACCTGGCAGTCGATGAGGGCATATCCTTTCGCGCACAGGAAGGCAAGGGCGGCCTTGGAAGCGTCCGAAACCCGCGAGAACATGGACTCGCCGCAGAAGACCGACCCCGTTTCGACGCCGTAGAGCCCTCCCGCCAGCATCCCCTCGCGCCAGCACTCGATCGAGCGGGCGTGCCCCGCCGCGTGGAGGGCGCAATACGCTTCGCGCATCTCCGGGGTGATCCAGGTCCCGGGGCCGCCGTCCCTCCTCGGAGCGGCACAGCCCTTCACGACCTCGGCGAACGCGGCGTTCTCGGTTATCCGGAACTCGTTCCGGCGCAGCCGGCGGCGCAGGCGCCGGGAGACCCGGAGCTCGGCCGGCACGATGACGGTGCGAGGGTCCGGTGACCACCACAGGATCGGCCCGCCGCCCGAGTACCAGGGGAATATTCCGCGCCGGTAGGCCCGAATCAGACGGCCGACCCCGAGATCGCCGCCGACGGCGAGGGGGCGGTCTCCGGGGGCGCTTCGGGGGTCCGGAAAGGTATCCGGCGGCGAGCCCGGATCGATGAACCACGTCGCGCCGGCGGGGAGGTCGGGGCGAGGCCTCCGCGCGTCCCCGTCTTCCGAGGCCGGACGGTCGGGGTCACGCGAGGGATTCGAGGTACTTCTCCGCGTCGAGGGCGGCCATGCACCCGCTCCCGGCCGAGGTGACGGCCTGGCGGTAGACCGGGTCGGCCACGTCGCCGGCCGCGAACACGCCCGGTATGCTGGTCTCGGTGGCATTGCCGGCAAGCCCGCTCCGGATCTGGATGTACCCGCCCTGCATGTCGAGCTGTCCGTCGAACAGGGCCGTGTTCGGGGTGTGTCCGATCGCGATGAACACCCCCTCGACCCCGAGCTCGCGGAACGCACCGGACCCGGTGCTCCGGATCCGAAGGCCGGTCACCCCGGAGCCGTCTCCCAGCACCTCGTCCACGACGTGGTTCCACCGGATTGCGACATTCGCGTCCCGGGTCTTCGCCTCGAGCCGCTCGGCCAGGATCTTCTCCGCCCGAAAGCGGTCCCGGCGGTGGACCACGTCCACCGTGGAGGCGATGTTCGAGAGGTAGAGCGCCTCCTCGACCGCCGTGTTGCCTCCCCCGACCACCGCAACCGGCCTGTCCTTGAAGAAGAAGCCGTCACAGGTCGCGCAGGCCGACACCCCGGCCCCCCGGTACCGCTCCTCCGAGGGAAGGCCGAGATACTTCGCCGATGCGCCGGTCGCGATGATGAGCGCATCGCAGGTGTAGACGCTCTCGTCGCCGACCAGGCGAAAGGGACGCTCGAGAAGGTGCGCGGTGTGGACGTGATCGAATATCGACTCGGTGCCGAATCGCTGCGTATGGGCGTGCATGCGGGCCATGAGATCCGGCCCCTGCAACCCCTCCGTATCGCCCGGCCAGTTGTCGACGTCGGTGGTGGTGGTCATCTGCCCGCCCATCTCCAAGCCGGTGATCATGACCGGGTGGAGATTCGCACGCGCCGCGTACAGGGCCGCCGTGCACCCGGCCGGACCCGAGCCGAGGATGAGGAGCCGGCAGTGCCGGGGGGCGTCATGAGGCATGTCGAAGGCTCGGCTGAAGGAGGCTCGGTTGCAGCGGGGTTCAAGGGACCGGGAGCCGGCCCCCGCGGTGCACCGCGGGGGCCGGCTGCGGACGGCATTCTATACCGAGCCGCGTCCGGCGCCGCCGCACGGGCTCGCCTGGCTCGCCTGGCTCGACAGGGGCGACCGCCGTTCGCCGGTATGGCTCGCATCGGATCGCCGAGGCGCCCCGATCTCCCGCGGCCGGAATGGAATGGATGCGGAACCGAAGACCGAGTATCACCGTTTGATTGAGACGGGTGTCGATTCAAGGGATAATTTCGGGACGTTCCAGGCTCGGCAATCACCGGTTGGCGCAGATCAATCCACCGATGGCACTGCGGTTGCTCGCCAAGGCGTTCGGCCGGGTAGGGCGAGATGCGACCCTCGTCGGGCTCGCGGCGGCCGCGGTCTTCCTCGCGCTCGCGATTTCCAGCTACCACCGTGGCGATCCGAGCTGGTCGGTCCGCAACGGGTCGGAGCACGTCGTCAATCGGGGGGGGGTGGTCGGCGCGTGGCTCTCGGATCTCCTGCTCCAGTTGTTCGGCCACGTCGCATGGTTCCTTCCGATCCTGCTCGTGGCAGTCGGGGTCGTCCTCTTTCTCGACCGTGAACGTGCGTCGAACCGCCTCGTCCGGGTGACTCGCGGCGTCGGATTCGCGATGGCGCTCATGGCCTCGTGCGGGGTGGCCACCCTGCACTACGGTGACGCGGGCACGCTGCCGGAAGGGGTCGGGGCGGGAGGGATCGTCGGTGCCGTCGTCGGCCGTACGTTCCTCGTCGCCTTCAACTTCCTGGGCGCGACGGTGGTCATGCTGGGCCTGTTGCTCGCCGGCTGGTCGCTGTTCACGAGGGTCTCCTGGCTGACCGTCATGGAGACGACGGGACGCCTCACCCTGTCCCTGTTCGCCGCAGTCGCCGCAGCGGCCGACCGTTGGCAGCGCCGGCGCGAACGCCGTGAGGTCTCCCACGTGCGCCGGGAGCGGGTGCGGACGGTGGCGGCGAAGAGCCGGCGGAATCCGGGACGGAACCGGCCGCGGCGCATCGAACCGGTGCTGACCGAGATCGAACCGAGCCCTCGCGCCACCCGGGAACGGCAAGCCGTGCTCTTCGAACCGACGGGCCCCCGGCTGCCGGAGCTCGCCCAGCTCGACAAACCCTCCGCCCGGCCGTCCGCGATGTCGGACGCGGCCCTCGAGACGATGTCCCGCCAGGTGGAAGTCAAGCTGCGCGACTTCGGAATCGACGTGGAGGTGGTGGCCGTTCATCCCGGACCGGTCATCACCCGCTTCGAGCTGCAGCCCTCGCCGGGTCTCAAGGTGAGCCGGGTCACCGCACTCGCCAAGGACCTTGCCCGATCCCTGTCGACCGTGAGCGTGCGGATCGTCGAGATCATTCCCGGAAAGTCCGTCATCGGCCTCGAGGTCCCGAACGAGGAGGTCGAGCTGGTCTACCTGAGCGAGATCCTCGGCTCCGCCGGCTATGACAGGAGCTCGTCTCCGGTCACCCTCGGCCTCGGCAAGGACATCGCCGGCCAGCCGGTGGTCGTGGATCTGGCCCGGATGCCCCATCTCCTCGTTGCGGGCACCACCGGCTCCGGGAAGTCCGTCGCCCTGAACGCGATGATCCTGAGCATCCTCTACAAGGCGTCCCCCGACCAGGTGCGTCTCATCATGGTCGATCCGAAAATGCTCGAGCTCTCCGTCTACGAGGGGATCCCGCACCTGCTTGCCCCGGTGGTGACGGACATGAAGGACGCCGGCAATGCCTTTCGCTGGTGCATCGGCGAAATGGAGCGCCGCTACCGGTTGATGTCCGAGCTCGGAGTCCGGAACGTCGCCGGTTTCAACCGCAAGGTCACGGATGCGGTGAAGGCTGGCGAACCCCTGCACGATCCCATGGCCCGCCCGGGGGAAGGTGAGGACGGCGGGGATGCGCGGCTCACCGAGACGCTGCCGCTGATCGTGGTGGTGGTGGACGAGCTCGCCGACCTGATGATGGTGAGCGGCAAGAAGCTCGAGCAGCTCATCGCCCGGCTCGCCCAGAAGGCCCGGGCGTCGGGCATCCATCTCCTCCTCGCGACCCAGCGGCCGTCGGTCGACGTCATCACCGGGCTCATCAAGGCGAACATTCCCAGCCGGATCGCGTTCCAGGTCTCCTCGCGGGTCGATTCGAGGACCATTCTCGATCAGGGTGGGGCGGAGCAGCTTCTCGGCCATGGCGACATGCTTCACGTCGCGCCGGGAATGCAGGCCCCCAACCGGGTTCACGGGGCATTCGTCAGCGATCAGGAAGTGCATCGGGTGGTGGACGACCTCAAGTCGGCAGGAGAGCCGGAATACGTCGACGGCGTACTCGAAGGCGGAGAGTGGTCGGCCGGCCTTGGCGCCGGCGAAACCCCGGCCGGCGACGAGGAGTCCGACCCGCTGTACGACGAGGCGGTCCGCATGGTCACCGAATCGAGGCGGGCATCGATCTCCGGCGTGCAGCGGCGGCTGAAGATCGGCTACAACCGGGCCGCGCGGATGGTCGAGCAGATGGAAGCGGCCGGAGTGGTCGGGCCGGTGCAGTCGAACGGTTCGCGAGAGGTTCTGGCCCCGCCTCCACCGGAGTGATGCTCTCCTTTCCCGGAACGGGCGTTCGGGCCCTGATCGCCGGCTTGGCGGCGTTCGCGGCGGTGCTGGCGGCGCTGGCGGTGCCGCAGGCGGCCGCGGGTCCCGGCGGCGGCGCGACGGAGCGGATCGACGCGTGGCTCGCTCTCAACGACTCCTTCCGAGCGCGATTCACCCAATCGGTCTTCGACGAGGACGGCCTTCGGATCGGCGCGTCGCGGGGGACGGTGGCCTTCCTCCGGCCCTACCGCTTCCGGTGGGACTACGAGGCCCCGGAACCGCAGATCATCGTCGCGGACGGAAGGGAGCTCTGGTGGTACGACATCGAGCTCGATCAGGTGACGGTGCGGCCGGTCGAAGCCGCTCTCGAGGGCACTCCCGCCGCGCTCCTCGCCGGGCCCGGCGCCAGCGCCGGCGAGCATTTCCACGTCGCCACCCTTGAATCCGACCGCGGCATCGACTGGATCCGGCTCGTTCCGCGCGGCACCGACGCCCCCTTCCGCGTGCTCCGGGTCGGTCTGCGGGGCGAGGAGCTCCGTGCGATCGAGATGGAAGACGGATTCGGCCAGACCACCCGGATCGAGTTCTTCGACGTCGAACACGATCCGCCCCTCCGCGACGAGCTGTTTCGGTTCGTGCCCCCGCCGGAAGCCGACGTCGTTCGGGGCCGATGACTTGAACGCGGCACATGCGCCGCTGGCGGACCGGCTCCGTCCGCGTTCGCTGGCGGAGTTCGTCGGTCAGGAGCACCTGTTGGGGGAGGGGAAGCCCCTTCGCCGGGCCCTCGACGGCGGCCGCATCCACTCGATGATACTGTGGGGACCACCGGGCTCGGGCAAGACCACCCTCGCGCGGCTTGCCGCGAGGGTGACCGAAGCCGATTTCATCGGACTCTCCGCGGTCCTCGCGGGTGTCCGGAACATTCGGGAGTCGGTGGACGCCGCGCGGACGAACCGCGTCGCCGGACGAGGAACCGTGCTCTTCGTCGACGAGGTGCACCGGTTCAACAAGGCCCAGCAGGACGCTTTCCTCCCCCACGTCGAGGACGGCACGATCGTCTTCATCGGCGCGACCACGGAGAACCCCTCCTTCGAGGTGAACTCCGCCCTCATCTCCCGCACGCGCGTCTACGTGCTGAAGCCGGTCGAGGATGAAGCCGTCGCGCGGGTGGTCGAACGGGGGCTCGAGGACGGCGAGCGCGGACTCGGGGGGCATGGATTCGTGATGGACCCGGCGGACCGGAACCGGATCGTCGAAGCGGCGGACGGCGACGTGCGCCGGGCGCTCAACGCCCTGGAGCTGACGGCCGATCTCGCGCTCGAGGCCGGAGAGCGCCGCCTCGGGGGCAAGCTCCTCTCCGAAGCGCTCGCCGGGGATTCCCTTCGCCGTTTCGACAAGGGCGGCGATGCCTTCTACGACCTCATCTCCGCCGTCCACAAGTCGATACGCGGCTCGAGCCCGGATGCGGCGCTCTACTGGATCGGCCGCATCTTCGATGGGGGGTGCGATCCGCTGTACGTCGCTCGGCGTCTCGTCCGGGTGGCGTCGGAGGACGTCGGAAATGCCGATCCGCGGGCGCTCGCGATCGCCCTCGATGCGTGGCAGGCATACGAACGCCTGGGAAGTCCGGAAGGGGAGCTCGCGATCGCGCAAGCCGCGGTCTATCTTGCCTGTGCCGCGAAGAGCGACGCGGTGTACCGGGGGTTCGGGGAAGCGGCGGCGGACGTCCGCCGCCACGGCTCTCTCCCCGTGCCCCTGCACCTGCGCAACGCGCCGACCTCGCTCATGCGCGAGCTCGGCCACGGCCGGAGCTATCGTCACGCGCACGACGAACCCGAGGGCTATGCGGCCGGGGAGACCTACCTGCCCGAGCGCCTCGCGGGACGCCGCTACTACACGCCGGTCGCGCGGGGTCTCGAGATCCGCATTGCCGAGAAGCTGGCCCGGCTGCGGGAGCTCGACCGGGCGGCGGCGGAGACGTCTCGAAAGGGAGACCGGGATGCTTGATCCGGATCGATTCCGGCGCGGGCTCGACGAGACCGCGACCGCCCTGGCCCGTCGCTTCTTCGACCTCGACGTGGACGCGCTCCGACGCCTCGAGGCGGACCGCCGGGAGCTCCAGACCCGGGTGGAGGCGCTTCGCAACCAGCGCAACGTGCGCTCGCGGGCGATAGGAAGGGCGAAGGCAGCCGGGGAAGACGTGCAGCCGCTGCTGGCGGACGTCTCGCGCCTCGGCGACGAGCTCGAGGCGGCGGAGCGGGGGCTTGGCGAGGTTCGGGGCCGCCTGGATGCGATGCTGCTCGAGGTGCCGAACCTGCCCCATCCATCGGTTCCGGTGGGGCGGACCGAAGCGGAGAATCTCGAGGTACGGCGGTGGGGCGTTCCCCCGGACTTCGCCTTCGAGCCGCGAGATCACGTGGCGCTCGGGGTCGAGGGGATGGACTTCGAGACCGCCGCGAGACTCTCGGGCAGCCGATTCGTGACGCTGTTCGGCCCGGTCGCCAGGCTTCACCGGGCGCTCGCGCAGTTCATGCTCGATCTTCACGTTCGGGAGCATGGCTACACCGAGGTCCACACCCCGTATCTCGTGCATCCCCGGACCCTGCAGGGAACCGGCCAGCTCCCGAAGTTCGAGCAGGATCTCTTCGCCGTGGAGGGGTACGATCTTCGTCTCATTCCCACCGCCGAGGTGCCGCTCACCAACCTCGTCCGGGAGCGCATCCTCGAGGCGGACGAACTGCCCATGAAGTTCGTGGCGCACACTCCCTGCTTCCGGAGCGAGGCCGGCTCCCATGGACGCGACACCCGGGGCATGCTCCGCCAGCACCAGTTCGACAAGGTGGAGCTGGTGCACGTGGTGCGCCCGGACGATTCCTACGACGCGCTGGAGGAGCTGACCGCGCACGCGGAGAGGGTTCTGCAGCGCCTGGAACTTCCCTACCGCGTGGTGGTCCTCAGCACCGGCGACATGGGGTTCGCCGCCGCGAAGACCTACGATCTGGAGGTCTGGCTTCCGGGCCAGCAGCGCTACCGGGAGATCTCCTCGTGCAGCAACTGCGAAGACTTCCAGGCCCGGCGGATGAGGGCGCGGTGGCGGGCGCCGGGAGGGAAGGGGACCGAGCCGGTTCACACCCTCAACGGCTCGGGGCTCGCGGTCGGGCGCACCCTCATCGCCGTTCTCGAGAACTTCCAGGAGGCCTCGGGCCGGGTCCGGATCCCCGACGCACTTCGCCCGTTCATGGACGGCGCGGAATCGCTCCGAACCCCCGCAGGACCTGCATGGAACATCCGATAGCTCATTGATTCGCGGTTGTGGTCGGCCGACCCGGGGGCAGGCTGCCCCGCAGAGTTCCTCGGGCCGGGGGGTCGCTGGTTGCGGCCCAGCCGGTGCCCGCACCCAACCCTTCCGGAGCGGATGGTATCGGCCGCGCAGGAAGGGTGGGGGCAAGGCACCGGCGAACGGGTCGCACCCTGACCTGATACGGCCCGCGCCAGGACGTTCCCTGAGAGTCAGCGCCGCGCCGCTCGCGGTGAGAACTCCCGAGAGGGAACCCGAACCCGGCGGCTACACCAACTTCATCAGCAGAAGGACGAAGGCCGCGACCAGCGCGAGCGGGATGATCGCGGTCAGCCACTGCCTTCCGGAAGCCTTCGGCGTCGCCCGCAGGATCCTCGGCAGGCGCGGGACCACGAAGACCAGCACGGCGCCGACCAGCAGGGCAGCGCCGATCTGCATCCAGTCCATGGCCGTTGCCCCTTTGCTCGACCCCGGCCCGGCGGCGGCCGGGCGGGGGGCGCCGCGCGGCCTGGATCAGTCGTCGCCGCGCGCGAAGCCGAGCAGGTGCAGCAGGTGGATGAAGATATTGAAGATGCTGAGGTAGAGGGAGACGGTGGCGAGGATGTAGTTGGTCTCGCCGCCGTTGATCATCCGGCTCGTGTCGAACAGGATGAAACCGCTCATGATGAGGATCACGACGGCCGAGATGACGAGCGAGAGGACCGGCAGCTGCAGGAAGATATTGGCCAGGATTGCGACCAGCGCCACCACGAGTCCGGTGAACAGGAACCCGCCGAGGAAGCTGAAGTTCCGCCGGCTGGTGAGTGCGTACCCGGACAGGGCGAGGAAGATGACCCCCGTTCCCCCGAGGGCGGTCATGACGATGCTCGACCCGTTCGGCAGCGCGAGATACACGGAGAGGATCGGCCCGAGGCCGAAGCCGAGCAGGCCGGTGATCGCGAACACGACCCAGAGCCCGTGCCCCGAGCGCGCCGCCTTCGGCAGGGCGAACCAGATGAGGGCCAGGGCGCCGCCGAGGCACAGCAGGTGGGCCATGGGCGGAACCGCGAGGAGCAGCGACAACCCCGCGGTGAGGCCGCTGAAGAGGAGGGTCAGGGCCAGCAGGGAGTACGTGTTGCGGATGAGTCGATTCGTGGCCACCACCGAGGGGGCGGACCGGGCGAGACTCGGTTGGAAGGTTGCCATGATTCACCTCATGAGACGGGAGAGGGGGCCTGTCGCGGCATTATAGTCAACGGCGACACTTGGTGACATGGCGTCGGCGCGCCGTCTTTTCAATCGCGGCCCCTTTCGATTCTCCGGGCGGTTCGACTATGCTCCGCGGCCGGGGAGAGGTGGCTGAGCGGCTGAAAGCGGCGGTCTTGAAAACCGTTGACCGGCGACGGTCCGGGGGTTCGAATCCCTCCCTCTCCGCCAGGACGCTCCTCTTCCCCGCGTCGCGCCGGCCGGCGCCGCGGGCGAGACGTTCCATCATCACGACATCCAGGAAACCGCATCCCATGACTGTCCGCAACGGCCGTGAGTTTCTTGCCATTCCGGGGCCGACCACCGTTCCCGACGAGGTGCTGTCCGCGATGCATCGCCCCGCCGTCGATCTCTATTCGGGTGAGCTGGTCCAGGTAACCATGAGCTGCATATCCGATCTGAAGCAGGTCATGCGGACAAAGCACGAGCCCTTTGTGTATGCCGCGAACGGACACGGCGCCTGGGAGGCGGCACTCGTGAACTGCCTGAGCCGCGGCGATCGGGTGCTCGCGCTGCAAAGCGGGATGTTCGGAGGAGCCTGGGCCGAGATGGCCGAGGTCCTCGGCCTCGAAGTCGAGCTGCTCGCCGCGCGACCGCGCCGCGCCGTCGAGCCGGAAGCGGTGCGGGATCGCCTTCGCGCCGACCGCGAAGGCAGGATCAAGGCGGTCCTCGCGGTCCAGATCGATACCGCGGCCGGGCTCGTCAACGACATCCCGGCCATCCGGGAAGCCGTCGCGGACGCAGGGCACCCGGCGCTCTTCATGGTCGACACGATCGCGTCGCTCGCCTGCATGCCCTACGAAATGGATACCTGGGACATCGACGTGACGGTCGCCGGATCGCAGAAGGGGCTGATGACGCCGCCCGGTCTCGCATTCGTCGCGGCCGGGGAACGGGCCCGCGCCGCTCACCGCCGCGCCGACCTCGTGACCCGCTACTGGGACTGGTCCTTCCGGGAAGGGGACGAGCACTATCGGAAGTACTGCGGCACCGCCCCCGAGCACCTGATGTTCGGGCTTCGCCGTGCGCTCGACATGCTGCTCGAGGAAGGGCTGGAGCACGTGCTCCGCCGGCACGCGCTGCTCGCCGAGGCGACCCGGACCGCGGTCGAACGCTGGGCCGAGGGCGGGGCCTTCGGGTTCAACGTGCTCGAATCGTCCGAACGTTCCGATTCGGTCACGACCCTCCGGTTCGACGAATACGAGCCGCAGCGCGTGCTCGACTTCTGCCGCGAGAGTTGCGGAGTGGTCCTCGGGATCGGGATCGGGCCGGAGCTGTCCGGGCGGGCCATCCGGATCGCCCATATGGGGCACGTCAACGCACCGATGATGTTCGGGGTTCTCGGTGTGTTCGAGACGGCGCTCGCCGCTCTCGGCATTCCTCACGGCAGGAGCGGGGTGGCCGAGGCGGCCGCCTCGCTGGGCGCCGCGCTGGCCGGTGACCCCGTGAATGACGCTCGCAAGGCCGCGTAGCGGCGGCCCGCCTCGATCCCGGCCCCGGCGAGCCCGGCCGCGCATCCGACGCCCGCCTGCGCGGCGGGCGGCTGCGCCGGCTCCCGCGATGGCGGCGCGGTTGTCGCCGGCGCCCGAAGCGAGTTGACGATCCCCGGGAGGCTGTAGGATAAATCGCCGCGACCCGCGAGCCGAATTCCTATGTCCGTTGCGCGATCTTCCTGTCCACATCGCACCAGCCCCCGGAGTAAGGTCCCTGGGAGGGCTGGACGGATGGAGCTGCCTGGTGGAGCCGTCCCCCACCGCATCATTCGATTTGAGGACACACAATGCAACGGAAAAGCCGGATCGGCTCGATCAAGGTGGTACTCGTCGAAGACGAGGTTCTGGTTCGGTCCTTGATCAAGGAGCTGCTGGAAGCAACTGGAAACATTGACATCATCGGTGAAGCGATCAGTGGAGAGGAAGCGGTTCGTCTCGTGAAGAAACGGTGCCCGGAGGTGGTTGTCCTCGACATCAACCTCACCGGCATCGGAGCGATCGAAGCAACCCGCCTGCTGCGGCGGGTGGACGAGTCGATCCGGCTTCTCGCCCTCAGCCCGAACGTGGACCCGAGCGTCCCCTTGCGACTTCTCGAGATGGGCGTCGACGGCGTGATCACGAAGTCGAGCACCCCGACGGAGCTCGTGGAGGCCGTTCAGGACGTCCACCGTGGCCGCCGGTACCTCGACGCCCGGGTGGCCCGAAACATCGTGCTCGATTCGGTCAGCGGGCGCCTGTCGCCGCTCGACTCCCTCACTCCGCGTGAAATCGAGGTCATGACCTGGATTGCCAAGGGGCGGCGGGTGGCGGAGATCGCCACCGCTCTGGCGCGAAGCCCGAAGACGATCAGTACGCTGCGAAGTCGGGTGTTCCGCAAGCTCGACGTCCACTCGGACGTGGAGGTCGCGTTGCTCGCGATCCGGCATCGACTGGTGAAGCTGGACTTTCTCTGCTGATCGGAGCCTGATCGAAGCAAGAACCCCGGGGGCGGGCAGGGAGGCCCGCTCCCCGGACCCCCTCCCCGTGGTCCGGGGGTGCGAGCGGCCCGGTCCGGACGCACGCTCGAGGCCGGGAGGGCGCCTCCCGGAAGGACGGCGGAACGGCACGCGCCCGGGCGCGTGCCACTACCTGAAGCTGCGCCGTTGCGAGTATCCTTCCGTCATGCTCGACGACGCGGCGGCTCGCTTCGATGCCGGCGCCTTTCTCAAGACGGTGCCGAGCCGCGCTGGTGTCTACCGCATGGTCGACCGCCACCAGCGGGTTCTCTATGTCGGGAAGGCGCGCAACCTCCGGCGGCGCCTCGCCTCCTGGCTGCGGGGCGGCTCGCGGGACGAGAAGGGCCGGGCGCTCCTCTCCCATACCACGGCGGTGGAGGTGACCGTCACCCACACCGAGACCGAGGCGTTGCTGCTCGAGAACAACCTCATCAAGGAGCACCGCCCGCGATACAACATCATCCTGCGGGACGACAAGAGCTACCCGTGGATCCAGCTCGCGGAGCACACCTCCTTTCCGCGTTTCGTCTTCTACCGGGGGTCGCGGCGTGCGCCGGGGCGGTACTTCGGACCCTACTCGAACGCCGGGGCGGTACGCCAGGCGATCGCCCTCATCCATAAGCTGTTCCGCGTCCGGCAGTGCACGGATGCCTTCTTCCGCAATCGCTCTCGCCCCTGCCTCCAGCACCAGATCGACCGGTGCAGCGCGCCGTGCGTGGGACTCATCGGTCGGTCCGACTACGCCGAGGACGTCCGCCATGCGACCATGTTCCTCGAGGGGAGGAGCGAGGCGATGATCGAGGAGCTGGTGGAGCGGATGGAGGCCGCATCGCGGCGCCTCGACTTCGAGCTCGCGGCCCGGTACCGGGACCAGATCTCGGGGCTGCGCAGGGTGCAGGAACGCCAGTACGTCGATGGTGCGAAGGGTGACATCGACGTGGTGGCGGTATCCGGTGGAGAGGGGATCGGGGTCGTCCAGGTGATGGAGATCCGGAACGGCCACAATCTCGGCAGCCACACCCGCGTGCCGCGCAATCTTCAGGGAGCGTCCGAGGAGGACATCCTCGAAGCCTTCCTGGGGCAGTACTACCTGTCCGACGATCGCTTCATCCCTCGTCGCATCGTCCTCGACCGGCCCCTCGAAGGGCTCGATCCGCTCGTGGAGGCGGTTTCCCGCCGGTCGCGGCGCAAGGTCTCGATCGGCATGGGGAAGCGCGGCCACCGGGCGCGGTGGGTGCGGATGGCGCGGGAGAACGCCGAGGTCGCCCTTCGCCTGCGTCTCGCCGACCGGTCGACGCTGAACGACCGCCTTGCGGCCCTCGCCGAAGCGCTCGAGCTGCCCGAGCCGCCCGCCCGCATCGAGTGCTACGACGTAAGCCACACGGACGGGGAGGCGACCGTCGCCTCCTGCGTGGTGTTCGGCCCGGAGGGACCGGTGAAGTCCGACTACCGGCGCTACAACATCCGCGGCGTGACCCCGGGAGACGACTACGCCGCCATGCACCAGGTGCTCGCCCGCCGGTTCGCCTCGGCCCCCCGGGGTGAGGAGGAAGACGGCGCCGCGCGCCTCCCCGATCTCGTGTTGATCGACGGCGGCCGCGGCCAGCTCGACCGTGCCGTCGGCGTGCTGGAAGAGCTGGCCCTTACCGGGATCGAGACGGCTGCCGTCGCCAAGGGGCCGGGCCGCAAGCCGGGGTTCGATTCCGTGCTCCGGCCGGGGCGCGCTTCCGCCCTCAGCCTCCGCGAGGACTCCCCGGCCTTGCACCTCATTCAGCGGATCCGGGACGAAGCGCACCGGTTTGCAATCACCGGCCACCGGTCGCAGCGTGGCAAGCGCCGGCGGACGTCAACCCTCGAGACCCTTCCCGGGATCGGCCCGGTGCTCCGCCAGCGGCTGCTGTCCGAGTTCGGTGGCCTGTCCGGAGTGAGGCGGGCGGGGGTCGAAGATCTCGCCCGGGTCCGCGGCGTCAGCCCCCGAATCGCCCGGAACGTCTACGACCGCCTGCGGGACGAGGAATGAACGTCCCCATCGGGCTCACCCTGTTCCGTATCGCGCTGATCCCGGTCTTCGTGGTGGTGTTCTACCTGCCCGTGCCCTGGGCGAACGAGGTCTGCGCCATCGCGTTCGCGCTCGCCGCCGTCACCGACTGGATAGACGGCTTCCTCGCGCGCCGGTTGAAGCAGACCACCATCTTCGGGGCCTTTCTGGATCCGGTCGCCGACAAGCTGATGGTCGCCGTGGCCCTCGTGCTGCTGGTCCAGGCCAACCCCGAGATCTGGGTCGCGCTTCCTGCCGCGATCATCATCGGGCGGGAGATCGCGATCTCGGCGCTCCGGGAGTGGATGGCGCGCATCGGCGAACATCGGCGAGTCGCGGTCGTCGTGCTCGGCAAGTTCAAGACCTTCTGCCAGCTCGCGGCCATCACCCTCATGCTGTACGGGTCGGCGGACGCTCCGGAAGAGTACTGGCAGGGCGGTCTGGGGCTCCTGTACGTGGCTACCGCGCTCACGTTGTGGTCGATGGTGCAATACCTCGCCGCGGCGCGGAGCCTGCTGCGGGCGGAAGCCGGGGAAGATCGACTGGGCCGCACGGAGGAAAACGAACCCTGACCGCACCCGGTTGAACGTTGCGCCGCACGAGCCTAGAATCCCCGACTGGCGCGGGAATAGCTCAGTTGGTAGAGCACAACCTTGCCAAGGTTGGGGTCGCGAGTTCGAGTCTCGTTTCCCGCTCCAATCCGTCTCTCCGGCCTGCTCCTCCCGGCCGGGAGGCGCGCTCCGCGGGCTGAGTGGCAGAGTGGTCATGCAGCGGCCTGCAAAGCCGTGAACGCCGGTTCGATTCCGACCTCAGCCTCCATACGCGCCGGGGCGACCCCGCCCCGGGTATCCCGCCCAGGGCTTGTTTCTTGTCCGGCGACGGGTGAACCGGGCCTGTTCAGCAGGCCATCGGGGAGCGCATCGGGTCGTCCGCGTGTCGGTTCGAGCCTCATGAAGCGGCCCTCGATCGCGCGGGCGGCCGATCCGCACCCGCGGCCAGCACTCGGTCACGACAGGAAAACGGCTCTGGTATCCCGCCCGGATGGCGGAATCAGGTAGACGCAGCGGACTTAAAATCCGCCGGCTTCGGCCGTGCCGGTTCGAACCCGGCTCCGGGCACCAGCCCACGCCGTCAGCGGTTCCGAGCGACCGTCCGAACGCGACCGTCCGAACGTCGGAGCACGGCCCTTCGAGCTTGTGGCGCCATGATCCGAAGGCGCTGGAGGGCCAATCCGAACCCCGGAGCACGGCCCCCGGGCGTCGCCGGTTCAGCCGATGGGGAGCATCCTGGTCCAGGTGCTCGATCTCCGCATCGGGACGCGGAGTGCGGCGAAATGGCCTCCCCGCGGCTCGTGAACCGCGCGCGCAACCCCGCGACCCGCGCGGGGTCGTCGATGCCGTACGCGACGTGACGGGCGCCAGCCCCGGGACCCGGCTCGACGACGATGAGACGGCCGGGCCCGACGAGAACGGCGCCGCCTTCGGCGGTCCGTTCACATCGCATCCGGAGCGCGGCGACGAGAAAGTCCGCGAGCCGGCCGGGAGCGGGGCTCCCGAGCGCGGGATGATGCAGGGGAGCGGGCCGGAGAGGGGAGGGGGAAGAGGGCACCGGGAACGAATTTGCCCCCGGATCGATACCGGGATCGATCCGGGCCGTCGTTCCCTCCCCGCCGGTCACCGCATAGACTGCACGGGATGGACAACGCCGCACCCGCCCGTCACCGAAGCATGTCCGCGCTCTTCGCGGTGGTGTGCTTTCCGTTCGGGGCCGGTTACTTCCTCTCCTACCTCTACCGCTCCATCAACGCGGTGATCGGCCCGCCGATCGCGGCGGAATTCGGACTCGGAGCGGCCGATCTGGGGCTGCTGACCTCCGTCTACTTCCTCGGATTCGGCCTCTTCCAGCTCCCGCTCGGCATCCTCCTCGACCGCTACGGACCCCGCCGGGTGCAGTGCGCGCTCCTGCTCGTCGCCACCGGGGGGGCGATCATCTTCTCCACCGTGCAGTCGTTCGCGCTGCTGACCCTCGGGCGGGCCCTCATCGGCATCGGGTTCGCGGGGGGGCTCATGGCCTCGTTCAAGGCCATCACGGTCTGGTTCCCGCGCGACCGGTGGCCGCTCGTGAACGGCCTCATCATGGGGTTCGGCGGCCTCGGCACGATGGCCGCCACGACCCCCGTCGAGATGGCCCTCGAATGGGTGAGTTGGCGCACCGTGTTCCATTTTCTGGCTGCGGTGACCGCAGCCGTCTCGATCCTCATCCTCCTCGCGGTGCCGGCGCACCGTTCGGAACGGGAAGGGGGCGCGGATTCGATGCGGGAAACCCTGACCGGCCTCGGGCTCATCTTCCGCGACCGACTCTTCTGGCGGGTCGCCCCGGTCTCCATCGCGGCCATGGGCGCCGGGCTGGCCCTGCAGGGGCTGTGGGCCGGGCCCTGGTTGCAGGACGTGGCCGGACTCTCTTCGAACGAGGTCGCCCGGCACCTCCTGGTGTTGAACGTGGCTCTCACCCTCGGGATGCTCGCGACCGGCATCGTGGCCGACGGATTCGCCCGAATCGGGGTCGGACCGCTCGGGGTGGTGGGCTTCGCCGCCTCCATTCTGATCGTCCCGCTCGTTCTGTTGATTCTGGAAGTGCATCCACGCGGCTACTGGGTCTGGGCGCTGTTCGGCTTTCTCAGCAACCTCGCCATCGTGGTCTATCCGGCGATCTCCGCTCACTTCACGGTCCGCTACGCGGGGCGGGCGATGACCGGGCTCAATCTTCTCCTCTTCCTGGGTGCGTTTCTGATCCAGTACCTGGTCGGTGCGGTCATCGATCTCTGGCCACCGGGTCCGGGGGGCGGCTATCACCCGGATGGTTATCGAAGTGCGTTCTGGCTTGCCGGATTCCTCATCGTGCTCGGGGTGGGGTGGCTGACGGTGCCGGGAGGCGAGTTCAGGAACACTTCGATCCCGGGCCGCACCCCGTAGCCGGCGCCTCCGATTCACTTCGGGGAACGGGGGAACATCCGACCGTCCGCCACCCGTCCGCCACCCGTCCGCCGCCCGTTGCGAATCGTCCTTCCCGGCGGAGGCAGTCGGTGTCTTCGAGTCGCCTTGGCGAGCATCCTGTGGGGGAACGAACCATCTTCAACTCATCTTCAGTACTCGTAACCCGTAATTTTACGTGTATTTTACATAATATGTATTATGCGAAGTTTTAGATCGGTCCGGCGGAGACGCCTCCCGGCACCGCCGCCGGGTACACTCTCCCTTCGGATCCGTTCGAGAAAGGAACCGCGCGCGCCGCGACCGCATCCATGACCGGGATCACCGATCCGTGCGTGAACACGCTGGTCCGCGGGCTCGAGCAGCGCTACGTCGATGCCGTCGATGCGCGCCGCATGAGCGCGTGGCTCGACTGCTTCGCCGAAGACGGTTCGTACTACGTCATCGGCGCCGACAACGAGGCCGATGGACTACCGCTCTGCCTGATGATGGATGACTGCCGCGAGCGCCTCGAAGATCGGGCGACCTTCGTTGACAAGGTCTGGCCCGGCTCGTTCGAGGACTACCAGACGCGGCACTTCATCCAGCCGCTCCGGCTGGAGCCGGACGAGGACGCCCCGGGGATGTACCGTGCGCTCGCGAACTTCACCGTGTTCGCCACCGATGCGCGGGGCCGCACCAGCCTCTTCATCGCGGGGCAATACCGTGACCGCATCCGGGTCGACGGCGAGGACTGTCGCTACGTCGAACGACGCGTGGTGATGGACACCTTCACGACCCCGGGGGTCATCGTGTATCCACTCTGAACATAAATAAGAAACAAATGGTTACAATCAGAATTTCATGTAGATAGCCCGAAAATATCACCCCCTTTCCGCTGCGGACACCGATCCCTGCCCGGTAGCGGGCCGTACCCGCTCAAGCCGCTTCGACCGCGCGCACGCGCCGGTGTCGGCTACGCCTTCAGCAGCGCGCAGGCACTCTTTTCCGTCCGTGCGGCCCGCCACCGAACCGTCTCGGCGCCCGCGCGACGAAAGGGGGGGCTCGTCGTTCTGCGAGACCGCGTGACGAAAGGGGGTGATTTTTCCGGGCTGGTGGAGCATCGACCCCGCCGGCTCAACGCTCGAATCCCATCGTCCGCCGGTAGACCTCCCACCACACCGTGTTGGTGGTCTCGTCGTTCTGCGAGACCGCGTACGGATCGTAGTCCGCGTCGTCGCTCCATCCGCGCACGTAGCGGGTGGTGTCGGGCCGCGAGTGAAGCCCCCGCTGGATGCGGGCGAACACCGCACCATCCTCGAGACTGATGAACCCGCTCGGCCCGATGAGATTCGAGGACTGCCGAAGGCGGTGGCGCGCCATGTCGGGATTGTCGTCCGCGTGAGCGAAGTAGGCGTAGTGGACTTCCGTCCGGACGTGATCGACCGGGTTGGCGAGCCGGATGTTGATGACGTCAAGGTGATTCATGATCGCCCCCAGCGGCCAGGGGGTGACCAGCAGCGAGCCCGCCGCCTGATCCGGGAACTTGTTGCGGGGATCGTTCCCGCCGCGGTACGCGATGAGCTCCGGGTCGCGGAGAAGGAGTGTGTCGGGGCGCGCGCCGGAACGGGTCCGGGTGATGCGGTGGCCCTTCGGATCGCGCCGCTGGCTTCCCTCCCCTCCCCGCCACTGCATGATCCGGAAGGCTCGGTGCAGCAGCGGCGCGTGATAACCCTCGTCGTCGATGCAGACCTTCCAGTTGGCCGAGAACTCCGTTTTCTGGTAACCGAGGAGCCGGAGGCGTCCGTCCCCTCCCAGAGCCGCCCGCAGGGCGTCCCGTATGGTGCCGAGCCACTCCTCGAGGTCCGGCGGCCGTTCGTGCAGGCTCGCGAAGATGAGCCCCGCGAAGCAGGCGACCCGCACCTCGGCGAGACCGTGGCGGGACCGGTCGAAGGAGACGGGAAAGTCCTTCTCGCCGGGGCTTCTCTCGAGCCGTCCATCGAGGCCGTAGAGCCAGCGGTGATAGGGGCACTCGAAGCTGTCGGCGCATCCCCGAAATCGGGTCTCGACCATGGTCCCGCGATGGGCGCACGAGTTGTGGAAGGCCCGAACCTCGCCGTCCGCGCCGTGTACGAGAATGAGCGGGGTGCGACCCAGGGTGACGGTCTTGAACCGGCCGGGGGAATCGAGTTCCGCCACGTGACCGACGACGTGCCAGAGCGGGCCTTCGAATACGCGTTCGATCTCGCGCTCGAAGACGGAGGCGTCCTCCACCGCCCACTTGGGGGCCTCGTTGAAGCTCGCCGGCCACTTTCTCGCCGGCCCCGCAACGGCCGGCCGGCCGGCCGGGGTCCGTTCGTTCATGTCCGGACGCCTCCGAGGGGCGGCTCCCGCTCCTCGCGCCACAGCCCGAGCGGCTCCTGTACGGCGCGGTCGGAGAAGCTGAACAGGACCGCCTCTTCCTCGACCTCGTGCCGCCGCGGGCACCAGCTCGGGACGACGAAGGTGTCCCGCGGCCCCCACGTGAACGTCTTCTCGCCGGCTTCGGTCCGCCCCTCGCCTTCCACCACGCAGAAAACGGTGGCATCGGTCGAGCGATGGGCGGCGCCCCGGAAACTCCGGGGAAGAAGCTGGATGAACGCCGCGATCGTGGGGAGCGCGTACCCGCCGTCGAGGGGGTTCGCGTATTTCATCCGGATGCCGTGGCAGGCATCGACCGGAGCGCTTGCGCGCAGGCGGTCGAGGGCTTCGCGGGTCCGGGCATACGGGAAGCTGAACACCGGCGAGGCCGGGCCGCCGGGAGACTCGACCGGCAGCAACCCGCTGCCGAAGCGAGCGGCGGCGGCGCCAACCGGCCGGGTTGCGGCCTGGGCCTCCTCCGGATGGCGTTCCGCGAACGACGCATCCAGCAGGGTCACGAGGGGGATGTCCAGCCCGTCGAGCCAGACGACGGGACGATCCGACTCGTTTCCGTGGTCGTGCCAGGTACCCGAGGGGGTGATGATGAAGTCTCCCTCGTGCATGACGGCCTTCTCGCCGTCCACCGCGGTGTAAGCCCCCTCCCCTTCGACTACGAAGCGCAACGCGGTCTGGGTGTGACGGTGGGCCGGCGCCACCTCTCCCGGCAGAATGAGCTGCAATCCCGCGTACAGCGAGGTCGTCACCCTGGACTCCCCGCGGAGGCCCGGGTTCTCCAGGACCAGCACGCGCCGCTCGGCCTCCCGGGCGGAGATGAGTTCGCCCGACTCGAGAAGAAGGGAACGGATCTCCGCGTAGCGCCAGGAGGCGGGTCGGCAGCGGCTCGCCGGGGCGGGGGTGACCAGAGCGCCCAGGACCTCCCAGAGGGGGGCCATCGAGAGCGGGTCGAGCCGCCGATAGTAGTCGTTGCGCCGCGCCGCCGTTGCACCGTTCATCGGCCGGTCTCCGTTCGAGGTCTCGTCAGCCGAGAAGGCTGCGGAACGCCTCGGGGATCGGATCGGTCCGAAGCCGGCCGTCCACCCCGCGTCTCGCCCAGATCCGGACCTCGCGCCCTTCCACGGCCATGACTTCGGCCTCCCCCCGATCGAAGCGATGGTACACGGTGAAGCTGCTGGTGCCCCATCGTTCGACGAAGCTGGTCGCCCGCAGGACGTCGCCGTAGCTGACCGGAGCGGTAAAGCGGGCGCTCGCGTCCACCGCCGCGGTGCCGACGATCCCGAACTCGTCGCGGAGCGACCGCTGACCGATCCCGACACTCCGCAACAGTGCTTGGGTGCACTCGTCGAACCATCGGAAGTAGTTGGGATAGAAGATGATCCCGGCCGCGTCGCAGTCTCCCCAGTTGGCTCGAATCTCGATTCGGTTCCGGTGTGCCATCGGGTTCCGAGGCGATCAGCCCCCCGCTCCCGCGCAGCGCAGGGCAAGCCCTTCATAGAGGAGCTGCTCGTTGAGGCCGGGCACCTCGAGCCACTGCCGGCGCGTCTCCACAACGTCGTCCACAGCCCCGTACAACCGATCGGGATCGGCCGTGCCGCGGCGCGCGAGGTCTCCCAGCACCGCGAACAGCGCCGACAGCACGAGCTCCCCGTCTCCGAGCTTCCGCCAGCGGCCGGCAACGTCGAGCGGGTCGGCCGCGCCGGCGAGCAGGGCCGCCGTCTCCGACCAGAGCACGGTGAGCGACTCCTCGTCGCGGCTTCGCTCGAGGGCCAGGGCGGCGAGCGGCGCTCCGCCGGCGAGATCGAGTACCCGCTCCGCGAGAGCCGGGCCGGTTTTCGTCTCGAGCCAGGCAAGGGCATCGGAACGCGACGGCGGAGAGAACGCCATCTTGCGGCAACGGCTCCGGATCGTTGCCGGCAACCTGCCCGGCGCATCGCTCACGAGAATGAATGCCGCGCTTCCGGCCGGCTCTTCGAGAGTCTTGAGGAACGCGTTGGCGGCCGCCTGGTTCATCGCCTCCGCGGGCGCGATGATCGCGACCCGGGCTCGTTCGGCGGCCAGGGTGGACCGGTCGATGAGGTCGCGCACGGCCGCGATCGGTATGGTGGCTTCCCCTTCCGCCGGGGTGAGCGGACGGAAGTCCGGGTGGCTCCCGGCGTTCAGGAGATGACAGGATCGGCACCCTCCGCACGGCCGGGGGGCCGCGCCCGCGCAGAGAAGCGCGCCGGCAAGGCGCACCGCGATCCGCCGTTTGCCGATTCCCCCCGGCCCGTGCAGCAGCAGGGCGTGAGGGGCCCGTCCCGCGTCGAGCACGGCGACGATCCTCGACCACGCACCCTCCTGCCAGGGAAGCAGCTCGGAGCCGGAGACGCTCGGGTTCATGCGGGGCCGGGCGGCGATTGGACGGCGTGCGGCTCCCGCCCACGCTCCGTCCGGAGTGCGTCCAGGATCGCGCAGGTGACGTCCGGAACGTCGAGCCGGGCGTCGATGAGCCGAT
Organism: Gammaproteobacteria bacterium; assembly: GCA_965214795.1. Classification (GTDB taxonomy): domain Bacteria; phylum Pseudomonadota; class Gammaproteobacteria; order HK1; family HK1; genus JAJDXW01. The sequence continues at coordinate 2,921,678 of OZ243976.1, forward strand.
AACGATCGGGATGCCGCCGGCACCGTTCGAGATAGGCTCCGCGAACGCGTTCGAAGAACTCGAGGTGCTCGCGTTCGAACCGGTCTCTCGTCTCCCGAAAGAGCTCCCCCGAGATGCGTGAAAGGCTCATTTCTACAGGCAGATCCAGGAATATAGTGAGATCAGGTCTTAAACCACTTTGCACCCACGACTCCAGCACGGAGATCCTTTCCGCGGGAATGCCTCGCCCACCCCCCTGGTAGGCGTAGCTCGCATCGGTGAACCGGTCGCACAGCACCCACGCCCCCCGGCCGAGCGCGGGCCCGATCCGGGTCGCGATATGGTCGGCCCGCGCGGCGAAGAGCAGGAGGAGCTCCGCATCCGGGATGATCGGCTCGCCGCCGAGAAGAATCTCGCGAAGCCGCTCCCCGAGCCGGGTACCTCCCGGCTCGCGGGTCATCGCGACCTCGATGCCTCGCCCCCCGAGCGCCTCGGCCACCGCCCGGACCTGGGTCGTCTTTCCCGCTCCGTCCAGCCCTTCGAAGGTGATGAAGCGGCCGGTCATCGGTTCCGGTTCGCGGCGCGGCGGCGCTGCCATTCATCCACCGCCCGCCGGTGCTCGGCGAAAGTGTCCGAGAACACGTGCCCCCCCTGCCCGGTGGCCACGAAGAACAGCTCGCCGCCGCTCGCGGGGTGGAGCGCGGCGTGGAGCGACGCGGCCCCCGGGAGGCCGATGGGCGTCGGCGGCAGGCCGGAACGACGGTAGGTGTTGTAGGGGGAGTCCCGCCTCAGGTCCCGTCGGGTAAGGTTTCCGTCGAAGCCCTCGCCGAGCCCGTATATCACGGTCGGATCCGCTTGAAGCCGCATCCCCTTCCGAAGCCGCCGAACGAACACCCCGGCAATGCGCGGGCGTTCCTCCGGAACGGCGGTCTCTTTTTCGACGATCGAGGCCAGGATGAGGGCCTCGTAGGGACTTCCGTAGGGAAGGCCCCCGCTTCGCTTCCCCCACGCCGCCTCGAGATGCTCGACCATCGCCCGGTGGGCCATTGCAAGGACAGCCACGTCGGTCGCGCCGCGCGGGAAATCGTAGGTGGCCGGCAGGAACCACCCTTCCGGGCTCGGGGTCGGAAGGTCGAGGACCCGCGCGACGTCCGCGGGGCTGTCGATGGTGGCCCGGACGAGGGGATGGGACTGGATCTCGACGAGGGCTCGGCGCCAGCCCCACCCTTCGATGAGGCGGATCCGATGTCGAACGACTTCCCCGCGCTCCATCATGTCCAGCAGGCGCGCCGGGGTCGCGAGCGGCGGAACGCGATACTCGCCGGCCTGGATGCGGCGATCCCGATCGTGCCACCGGGCATACCCCGCGAGATACCGCGGGCGGGCCAGGATCGAGTCGCCGGCGAGCCGATCCGCAACCCCCCTCAGCGTCTGTCCCCGCTCCACGATCAGCACGTACCCTTCGCTCGGAACGTTCATCGGGGTCTCCATGAACCGCTCGACGTCGTGCACCAGCCACACCGCACCCAGGGCGACCGCCGCGAGAGCCGCCCCGAGCACCGGGAGGCCGACGGCTCGCATGTGCGTCAGGAAAGGGACCTGAAGACCAGGCTGCCGTTCGTTCCGCCGAATCCGAACGAATTGGATAACGCGACGTCGATCTTCATCTCCCGGGCGATGTCGGGTACGTAGTCGAGATCGCAGTCCGGGCTCGGATCCTTCAGGTTGATGGTCGGCGGCGCAACGCCGTCACGAATCGCGAGCACGCAGAATATCGCCTCGATACCCCCGGCCGCGCCCAGCGTGTGCCCGATCATGGACTTGGTGGAGCTGATGGCGAGCCGCTTCGCATGCTCCGCGAACACCTCCTTGACCGCGCGCGTCTCGATCACGTCGCCGGCCGGTGTCGAGGTGCCGTGGGCGTTGATGTAGTCGATGTCCTCGGGAGATACCCCGGCATCGTCGAGCGCGAGCTGCATGCATCGCCGGGCGCCATCCCCGTCGTCGGGGGGAAGGGTGATGTGGAAGGCATCGCTGCTCATGCCGAACCCCGCCATCTCCGCGTAGATGCGGGCGCCGCGGGCGCTCGCGTGTTCGAGGCTCTCCAGCATCAGGACGCCGGCTCCGTCGGCCAGCACGAATCCGTCGCGGCCTTCGTCCCACGGCCGGCTCGCACCTTCCGGATCGTCGTTGCGCGTCGACAGCGCGCGGGCGGACGCGAAGCCGGCCAACCCGGTCGGCGACGTGGCCATCTCGGTTCCGCCGGCCAGCATGCAGTCGGCATCTCCACGTTCGATCATCCGAGCCGCATGGCCGATGCAGTGCGCACCGGTCGAGCAGGCGGTGACGATGCTGTAGGTGGGCCCCTTGATGCCGTATCGGATCGACAGGTTGCCGGCCACCATGTTGATGATGTTGGAGGGGACGAAGAAGGGAGACACCTTGCGCGGCCCCCCGTTCAACAGCGCCTCGAACCCCTTCTCGATGCCCGGAAGCCCGCCGATCCCGGAGCCGATGCAGGCTCCGATCCGCTCCGCGTTCGCCTCGGTCACCTTGAGGCCCGCGTCCTCCATGGCCTGGATGCCCGCCACCAGCCCGTAGTGAATGAAGGGATCCATTCTCCGGGCGTCCCGCGGAATGAGGTAGGGAGAGAGATCGAGGCCGCGGACCGCTCCACCGATCCGGCTTGCATACCCGGAGACGTCGAACGCATCGATCCTCCGGATCCCGCTCCGCCCGGCGACGACGTTCGACCAGGCTTCCGCGACGTCGTTGCCGGCCGGCGTAACCGCGCCGAGTCCGGTCACGACCACCCGTCTTCGTGTCATGGAGGCAGGCGCGCCTCGGCGGGCTACTCGGCGGCGTGGGCGTTCAGGTACTCGACCGCCTCCTTGACGGTCGTGATCTTCTCGGCGTCCTCATCCGGGATCTCGCAACCGAACTCCTCTTCCAGAGCCATCACGAGCTCCACCGTATCGAGCGAATCGGCCCCGAGGTCGTCGACAAACGACGTGTCGATGCTGATCTCGTCTTCCTTGACCCCGAGCTGCTCCACGATGATGTGCCTGACCCGTTCCTCGACGTTGCTCATTCTGCCCGAACCTCCTGAATTGACGCGCGGCGCGGCCGTGAACCGGCGCCTAGTTTAGTGAATCCTCGGTGGGATGTAGAGACCGGGCGCGGCCCCTCGCGGGCCTCGATCCGGGTTCCCGGGGAGGCGTTGATTCCGCCACCGGAGCGCACCGTTCGGGGGGAGCGCCTACGGCATGTACATCCCGCCGTTGACGTGGATCGTCTCTCCGGTGACGTATCGCGCACCCGGTGAGGCGAGGAACGCAACCACCGAGGCCACGTCCTTCGGTCCGCCGAGCCGGCCGAGCGGGATCTCCGACTCGAGGCGCACCCGCTGTTCCTCCGGCAACCCGTGGGTCATGTCGGTCTCGATGAATCCGGGAGCGACGGTGTTGACGGTGATTCCGCGGGAGGCCACCTCGCGGGCGAGCGACTTGGAGAACCCCACGATCCCCGCCTTCGCGGCCGCGTAGTTCGTCTGCCCCGGATTGCCGATCATGCCGATCACCGAAGTGACGTTGATGATGGTACCCGTGCGGGCACGCATCATCGGGCGCAACGCACCCCGGCACATGCGATAGATTCCACCGAGATTGACGGAGACCACTTCATCCCACGCATCCGGTTTCATTCGCGCCAGCAGACTGTCCCGAGTCAGGCCCGCATTGTTGACCAGAACCTCCGGAACGCCGCCGTCCGACGCGAGAGCCGCGAAGAGGGCGTCGACCGAGCCCTGGTCTCTCACGTCGAGCACGGCGCCGCGCCCGGGAATCGAGGCGTCGGAAAGCGTCTCGCGGATCGACTCGGCTCCGGCCGCCGTCGTCGCGGTCCCCACCACCAAGCGTCCCATGGCGGCGAACGAGAGCGCGACCGCGCGGCCGATCCCGCGGCTTGCCCCGGTGACCAGAACGACCGGGTCAGCCATCGCCGAGCGCCTCGACGGCCGTGGCCAGCGACGCGGGATCGAAGACCGGGTACGCTTGCAGGCTCCGGTCGATGCGCCGGCTCAACCCGGCCAGGACCCGGCCGGGACCCGGCTCCAGAACCGCGTCGATGCCCGACTCGACGAGCCGCCGGACGGTCGCCGTCCACGGCACCGGAGAGAAGATCTGGTGGACGAGGCGGTCGCGTATCGAGGCCGGATCGCCGTGCGGCTCCACGCCGATGTTCGCCACCACGGGAACGGCCGGAGTCGAGAACTCCACCTCTTCGAGACGCGAGCGGAACCGTTCGGCCGCGGGCGCCATGAGCGGAGAATGGACCGGAACGCTGAGGGGCAGGAGGATCGCACGACGGGCGCCCGCCTTGCGGGCGAGCTCGAGCGCCCGCTCCACCGCTCCCGCATGACCGGCGAGCACCACCTGCCCCGGCGCGTTGAAGTTCACGGGGCGTACCACTTCCCCCTGCTCCGCGGCCCGGCAAGCCGCTGCGATCTCATCGTCGTCGAGCCCGATCACCGCCGCCACCGCTCCCTCTCCGGCCGGCACCGCCTCCTGCATGAACCGCCCGCGAGCCGCGACAAGCGCGGCCGCGTCGGGGAAGCCGACGGCGTTCGCGCACACCAGGGCCGAGTATTCCCCGAGGCTGTGTCCGGCCATGATGTCCGGGGCGCCTCCGCCCTGCTCCACCCAGATCCGGAAGACCGCGACGCCGGCGGCCAGCATCGCGGGCTGCGTGCACTCGGTAGCGTTCAGCTTCTCCTCGGGGCCCTCCCGGCAGACTTCCCACAGGTCGTAGCCGAGAACCTCCGACGCCTCGGCGAACGTCGCCTCCACTGCGGGGAAGGCATCGGCGAGGCCGGCGAGCATTCCCACCGACTGGGACCCCTGGCCGGGAAAGACCGCCGCGAAGCCCATCAGTACCGGACCAGGGCCGATCCCCACGTGAAGCCCCCGCCGAAGGCCTCGAGGAGGAGCAGGTCGCCCCGGCTGATCCGCCCGTCCCGGATGGCCTCGTCGAGTGCGAGAGGGACCGATCCGGCCGACGTGTTTCCGTGGCGGTCCACGGTGACCACGACCCGCTCCATCGGCATGCGCAACCGGCGGGCGGTGGCCTCGATGATGCGATAGTTGGCCTGATGGGGAACCAGCCAGTCGACGTCGCCGCGTTCGAGCCGGTTCGCCTCGAGCGTCCGGTCGACGATGGAGCCCAACACTCTCACCGCCCGCTTGAATACCTCGCTGCCCTGCATCCGGGTTCGCGCCGCGCTCTGGGACGGGTGGTCGTAGCCGTCCTCCACGCTGCCTTCCACGTAAAGGAGGCGCTCCCCCTTCCCGTCGGCGTGAAGATGGGTCGTCATCACGCCCGGTTCCGACGCGGCCTCGAGCACGATCGCCCCGGCACCGTCGCCGAACAGAATGCAGGTGCCGCGGTCGCTCCAGTCGAGCAGGCGCGAATGCACGTCCGCGCCGACGACGAGCGCGCGCTCCGCGCTTCCGGTGCGAACGAACTTCTCGGCGACGCCGAGCGCGTAGACGAAGCCGGTGCACACCGCCTGCACGTCGAACGCGGCGCCTCCCTCGGCTCCGAGGCGAGCCTGCAGCCGGCATGCGGTGGACGGATAGACCCGGTCCGGCGTAGTGGTGCCCAGCACGATGAGGTCGAGGTCGGCCGCCTCGACGCCGGCCGCCTCGAGGGCTCGACGCGAAGCCCGCTCCGCGAGGTCGCAGGTCGTCTCCCCGGGGGCGGCAATGCGCCGCTCGCGGATGCCCGTGCGTTCCCGGATCCACTCGTCCGTGGTATCGACGGTCCTCGAGAGCTCCTCGTTGGTCAGCACCCGCTCCGGGAGATAGCCACCGGTGCCGGCGATGCGGGCGAAGGTCATGCGCTCCGCCTCAGCGAGAGAAGGCCGTCGAGGTGCTCGCCGATGTGTGCGGGTACGTTGTTCTCCACCTCCGCGACCGCTTCCCGGATCGCGTTCGCGAACGAGTAAGTGTCGGCTCGTCCGTGGCTCTTGACCACGGTGCCGCGCAGTCCCACGAATATCGCTCCGTTGTAGGTACGAGGATCGATGCGGCGGGCCACCGACCGAAGGACCGGCCGCGCAAGCAGGCCCGCGAACCGATTGAAGCCCGTGCGCCGGAACTCGCCGTTGATCATGGCGCCGATCATCCGGGCCGCCCCTTCGCTGGACTTGAGGGCGATGTTGCCCGCGAAACCGTCGCAGACCACGACGTCCGCCTCACCGCTGAAGATCCCGTCCCCTTCCACGAATCCGACGTAGTGGAGATCGCTCCGGGCAATGAGCCGGGCCGCCTCGCGCACCCGTTCATGCCCCTTGATCTCCTCTTCTCCGACGTTGAGAAGACCGATGCGCGGCGCGGGGAGGTGGTGGACGGCGCTCACCAGCGCCGACCCCATGACCGCGAACTGGAAAAGGTGTTCCGGGGTCGGATCGACGTTCGCGCCGAGATCGAGCACGTGGGTGTGCCCGCGCCTCGACGGCAGGGCGGAGATGATCGCCGGCCGGCCGATGCCGGGCAGCGTCTTCAGGACGAAGCGCGCGATGGCGAGCAGGGCCCCCGTGTTTCCCGCGCTCACGCATGCGTCGGCTTCGCTGCACGCCACGAGGTCCAGGGCGACGCGCATGGAAGAGTCCCGTTTCGTGCGCAGCGCCTGGGCCGGAGGCTCGTCCATCCCGACCTGCTCGCCGGCGTGGTGGACGCGTACCCGCGGCGAGCGACCTCGGCCGGAGAGTTCGGCCTCGATGCGCTCGGAATCTCCGACGAGAACGGCCTTGAGGTGCTCGATCCGCTCGATGGCGGCGAGGGCGGCCGGTACGACGACGGACGGGCCGTGGTCACCGCCCATCGCGTCGAGCGCGATGGTGATCGGCTGCATTCGGGACGCTTCGGGCCCGACCTATCCGTCCTTGCCGGCAATCACCTTTCGGCCTCGGTAATAGCCGTCGGGGCTGATGTGGTGGCGCCGATGCACTTCTCCGGTCTCCGGTTCAATCGAGAGGCTCGGAGAACGCAGTGCATCGTGGGCGCGCCGCATCCCGCGCTTTGCGCGCGTCTTGCGATTTTGCTGAACCGCCATGAATCGGTGTCCTCAGGTACGAGACTGTCGAAGCCGGGTGCGGAGGCCGGAAAACGGCGAGTCTTCCGGGGCCGGAGCGCCGATCTCCCCCACGGGGAAGCACACCTCGGGCGGGTGCATCGGGAAGTCCGGCAGAGCGAGCAGTATTTCGTCCTCGATCATCGTCGTCAATCCGATCCGTTCGCCGCATTCGAGCGGCTCGTAGCCGGCTGCGAGCTCCGCCCGGCCCACCACTTCGTCACCGTCCGTGAACGCGACCTTCAGCTCGGGGGCCAGCTCCAGGTCGAACGGACCGAGGCAGCGCTGGCAGGTCAGGCGCGCCGTCAGGCGGACGTATCCCTCCGCCCTCGGCACTCCGGAGGCCGACATCCGGAAACGCAGCACGACCTCCACCAAGCCGGAATCGTCTCGCACGAGGCTGCCGACTCTCGACAACCCGGCCACGGGAACAGCGCCGTTGATGCGGGTCTGCTGGCGAGCGAGCCGGAGCGGGTCCACGAACTCGGGCAACGGGCCAAGCATGGCGCGCGGATTCTATTTTGGCCCCCGGACCATGTCAAAGAGTTGTTCGAGGCCGGCGGGACCATCCCGAAGTCGGCGACATCCCACTGATTCGTCTTGTTTTCGAGCGCCGTCCGATAAATTTTTTTGTATTTGAAATCAACTAGATATGAAATAAAACAGGATGGTTCCGTCAATGTCGGACAGGGCTGATTCGTTCTCGGCCTTCCTTGATGACCACAGGGATGACCGCGGGGATGACCACGGGTGCGTATCGTCTTGATTGGACACATTGTTCTCCGGTCGCCGCCGACTTCGGGTCTCCAGCTCGTCAGTGGACGCAAATTTTTGAATTCGTTGGCCATATTGGAACGAATGAATCAGCCCGGTCAATGCCGGTTAATGCCGGGCCATCCGGGACCGGGAGGGTTGGTCGAGGTGGGCGGCGTGTCGGGCGAGGTCCTGCGCACCGGTGCCGGGCGCTCCGCCACCACCTTGCGGCGGGACCCCGGTCGAGCGGAAGATCGCGCCGGCGGAATACGGACACCGGTTCGGCGGAGAACGTCGAGGAGCGCGCGGACGCGATGGCGAGACGAAGGAAGGGCCCGAGGTCGAGCGGGGCGGACGACCATCCCGAAGCCTGCACGTGTCACTGGCCCGGTTGCGAACGCCAGGTCCCGCCGCACTCCTGGGCTTGCGCGGAACACTGGGCCGTGCTGCCGAAGCGGCTTCGCGATCGGGTCGCGCGCGCCTATCGGCCGGGACAGGAGATCGACAAGCAACCCTCGCGGGAATACATCCGGACCGCGCAGGAGGTGCACCACTGGATGGTCGAACACGACATCCGCTGACCGCGCTCGCGCCGCATTCACGCCCCATCCGTCGCCCCGCCCGGGGGGCGAAGATCGTCATGCCGGGACGGACCCTCCGGCCGGGATCGGGCCCGCCCTTCCGTCGTGCCCTCCTCCACCGGCTCGGACTTCCATTCGAGGCAATCGCGTCCGGCGCCGTGGAGCGGCCGCGAGCCGGCGAGTCCCTGGCCGCCGCCACGATGCCTTCGAGGGCGACGGCCGTCACCTTCCCTCGGACGAGCGGCGGAATCGGGCCAGGGCGTCCCCGGGAATGCCCACCCGGACGGCAAGCGCGGCGAGCTCCGGGTCGAGCCCCGCCCGCGCGATCACGTCGGGCAGTCCCGGTCCCGCGATCCGGATGCTGGCCGCGTGCAGGAACAGCCTCTTGAGGCCCGATGACCGCAGTTGGAGGTTGAGACCCCGATCGCCGTACTTCCGGTCGCCTGCGACCGGATGGCCGAGGGCCGCGCAGTGCACGCGGATCTGATGGGTGCGGCCGGTATACGGAAAGACCTCCGCGAGCGTCACGCCGCGACCCGTCGCGACCGCCGCGAGATCGGTCACCGATTCGCGGCCCGCATCGGAGACCCGCACCATCCGTTCGCCGCCGGACAGACGGCCGCGCTCGAGGGGCAGGTTCACCCTCCGGCGAACGCCTCCTCTCCAGAAGCCTCCGAGCAGCGCCACGTAGCGCTTGTCGAGGGTTCGCCGGCGCAGCGCTTCGTGCAGGGCCCGGAGCGCACTGCGGCGTTTGGCGACGACGAGGCATCCGGAGGTGTCCCGGTCGAGCCGGTGCACGAGTTCGAGATACCGGGAATCCGGACGGGCGGTCCGCAACGATTCGATCACCCCGTACGAGACGCCGCTCCCCCCGTGAACGGCGAGGCCGGCCGGTTTGTTCAGCACCAGCAGCCGATCGTCCTCGTAGAGAATCGTGCCGTCGATCCATCGAATCGCGGCAGGCGGCGGACGCCCCTCCGGCTTCGGCGCGGAAGACCGCACGACCGGTGGAATCCTGACCGCTTCCCCCGCCCGCAGGCGCCGGCTCGCTCGCGTTCGCGAGCCGTCCACCCGGACTTCGCCCCGCCGCAGCAGCCGATGAAGCCGGTCGCGGGGAACCTCGGGCAACTCGGAATGGAGGAAGTTGTCGATCCGGCGGCCGTCGTTCTCGTCGTCGACCGTCACGTACCGCGCGGGAGACCGCACCCGTCCCGAACTCGAGGCGAGGAGCGGATGTGGTAACTGATTGGAATTGCGAGATCGATTCAAGGCTGCTATAGTCCGGGCACCACAGGGGCGCATCGCCCCCGTGCAGCGGGGTTACCGCGCCACTATCTCATATCGCCGGCCCGGGTCGGAGCAGCCGGCGATGAGGAAGGAGAGGCTGCCGCAACCAGTCGGCGCCAAGTGAAGTTACTGTCGGGATCGGAGTTCGACCCACTCGCCGGACGGGCCATGCACCGGCCGAGCGAGGCAGAGCTCGAGGCTCCCACCGCTCCATCGGGGGAAAGCACTTCCCCGGAGAAGGCAGGTTTCGGGGCGACTCCGAACCCGGCGAACCGGCTCGCGACGGCCGGGCCGCGCCGATTGACCCGCTTCGGGTGAGGCGCGCCGCCGTCACGAGACCGGCGAGGATCGATCGCAATCCCACCCCCCGGCCTGCGGGGTGGTGGAGAAGTGCGATGCGCCTGACGGCAAGGGCGCAGGCGCGTTCTCGCGTCCACGCCACGCATGCCTCCCGTTCAATGCTCCGACGACCTACGGCATTGAAGGAAGGCCTTCCCATGAAACGAATGCTGATCAACGCGAAGCAGTCGGAAGAGCTGCGCGTTGCGCTCGTCGATGGACAGAACCTCCTCGACGTGGATATCGAAACCCCGTCTCGGGTCCAGAAGAAATCGAACATCTACAAGGGTCGAATCGTCCGGGTCGAACCCAGCCTCGACGCCGCCTTCGTCGACTACGGGGCGAACCGCCACGGGTTCCTTCCGTTCAAGGAGATTGCCCGGGAGTACCTTCGGGAGCGGGGGGACGAGGAGGACCGCCGCCTCGCGGTCCAGGACGCGGTCTCCTCGGGACGGGAAGTCGTGGTCCAGATCGAGAAGGAAGAGCGCGGGAACAAGGGAGCCGCGCTCACCACGTTCATCAGCCTCGCGGGGCGCTATCTGGTCCTGATGGCGAACAACCCGGGCGCAGGCGGGATCTCTCGCCGCGTCGAAGGAGATGAGCGAGCCGAGCTTCGAGAGGCGCTGGCCGGTCTCGACATCCCGGAGGGGATCGGCCTCATCGTGCGCACCGCCGGGGTCGGCCGCACCACCGAGGAGCTCCAGACGGACGTCAACTACCTGCTCCAGGTGTGGGAGGCGATCCGGCGCGCGGCCGCGGAGCGCCCGGCGCCCTTCCTCATCTATCAGGAGAGCAACATCGTCATCCGCGCCCTCAGGGACAATTTTCGCAAGGACATTCAGGAGATCCTGGTCGATACGCCCGAGGTGCACGAGCAGGCGCGGGAGTTCATGAGCCTGGTGATGCCGAACAGCGTGGATCGGCTGAAGCTCTACCAGGACCGGGTGCCGCTGTTCAGCCGATACCAGATCGAGAGCCGGATCGAAGGGGCCTTCGACCACCGCGTTCGGCTTCCCTCCGGCGGCTCGCTCGTCATCGACCATACCGAGGCATTGGTGTCCGTCGACATCAACTCCGCGCGGGCCACCCGCGGTTCGGACATCGAGCAGACCGCGCTCCAGACCAACCTCGAGGCAGCCGACGAAATTGCCCGCCAGTTGCGGCTCCGCGACATCGGCGGGCTCATCGTGATCGACTTCATCGACATGACCCCGGTTCGCAACCAGCGCGAGGTGGAACAACGCCTGCGCGACGCCCTGCAGATGGACCGGGCGCGGATTCAGACCGGCAAGATCTCGCGCTTCGGCCTGCTCGAGATGTCGCGGCAGCGGCTGCGTCCCTCCCTGGGAGAATCCAGCTATCAGATGTGCCCGCGCTGCAATGGACGGGGAAACATCCGGAATACCGAGTCGCTCGCCGTCTCCGTCCTCCGGCTGCTTGCCGGAGAGGCGATGAAGGAGCACACCGGCCGGGTCGTCACCGCGCTTCCGGTGGAGGTGGCGACCTACCTCCTCAACGAGAAACGCGCCGCCCTGCGGGAGATCGAGCAAAGGAGCGGGGTGGAGCTGCTGGTCGTTCCCGATCCGGGCAAGGAATCTCCCGACTACACGATCGAACGGGTACGGAGCGACGATCGGGGACACGCGTCGCACCATCGAACGAGCTACGATCTCGCCAACCCGCCGTCGCCCACCGTTCCCGACACGTCAGGCGGGCGACCGCCTCCGGTCGCCGAGCCCGCGGTGCGGCACCTGCCTCCTCCCGCCTCTGCGCCGGAGGCGCCCGCCGAGGAAAAACCGGGGCTGCTCCGCCGTCTGTTGGCCCGCCCGCTCGCGGCGGTTCGCGGAGAGTCGCAGGAGACCGGAGAGGCCGCGCCCGAAGCACCTCCGGAGGGCAAGGAAGCCTCTACCGAACCCGCTCGCCGCGGGCGCCGGAGAGCCGGGGGGGGGGGAAGACGGGGGCCCGGTTCCCGCGGCGACGGCAACCGGCGCTCGGAGGAGCCGCGGCAGCGCGCACGCACGAGCCGGCGGGGGGAATCGGGAGAGTCCAGACGGGCGGCCGGTTCCGAGCGGCCGTCGCGTCCGCCCGCCGGCCGGCAGTTGAAGTCCGCGAATGGATCGGGTTCCGGGTCCGGAAGCGGCAACGGGCGCCGTCCGCCGTCGAGCGGCGCGCGCCCGGCGGAGACCACGGCCACGGCGGCCCGGGAGAACGATCCTCCCGCCGCCTCGTCTCCGGCCGCGGGAGGGGAGCCGCCGGTCTCGGGGTCGCCGGCGCTACCGGATGAGAGCGGCACGGGGCGGCGCTCGCGGACCCGCCGGGGACGCCGGGGGGGGCGTCGATATCGTCGTCCCGCCTCCGAGGCGCCGTCCGGCGGCGCGGTGGCCGGCCCGGACCGGTCCGGAGCGGCCGCCTCCCCTCCGGGCACCGCCAAGCCCGACTCGACCGGCACGAAGGTCGAGACGGCTCCCGGGTAACCCGGGTAACCCGCGGCGGCCGGGTGGCGGGCGGGTCGCACTACGCCGCGCCGATCCGACCCGCATCCGGCCTCCCTCTTGCGTCCGAACCACGGTCGGGCCGGACATGGGCGATGGGCGGCGGCCTGTCAGCGGAGCGATGCGCGGGCCGCGTCCATCAGGCCCCTCATGTCGCGCACCGCCCGGTCGAGGCCGGAGAACACGGCCCGCGCGATGATCGCGTGTCCGATGTTGAGCTCCCGGATCGGTTCGATCCGGGCGACTTCGGAGACGTTGTGGTAGCCGAGCCCGTGCCCGGCGTTGACGACCAGCCCGCATCGCTCACCCCGGTCCGCGGCCGTCCGGATGCGCGCCAGCTCACGGTCGCGCTCCTTTCCGCGCTCCTCCGCGAACCGGCCGGTATGGATCTCGATGACCGGCGCGCCCGCCGCGGCGGCCGCATCGATCTGCCTCGGGTCGGGGTCGATGAAGAGCGAGACGCGGACCCCCGCTCCGGCCAGACGCGCGCAGGCCTCGCGGACCCGGCCGGGCTGTCCGGCGACGTCGAGGCCTCCTTCGGTGGTGAGCTCCTCGCGCCGCTCCGGCACCAGGCAGCAGTCCTCGGGAAGCATCCGTTCGGCGAACGCGAGCATTTCCTCCGTCACCGCCATCTCGAGGTTCATCCGGGTGGCGAGGGTCGACCGGAGCAGCTCGACGTCGCGTTCCTGAACGTGGCGACGGTCCTCGCGAAGGTGGATGGTGATGAGGTCCGCACCGGCCGCTTCCGCCGTGAATGCGGCCTCCACCGGATCGGGATAGCGCGTCCCGCGGGCCTGTCGCAGGGTTGCGACGTGGTCCACGTTCACCCCGAGGAGAATGGGCCGAACGGCCGATGTTTCACTGTTCAATCCGATTCCTCCGTGGTTCCCGCACCCGGCGGCGGAGACTGCCTGAAGAGCTCCCGGCTTCCGAGCGGCCGCGGGCCGAGGTGGGGCGCGAGGATGGCGCGCATGAGGCGCTTGGCTTCCGCCCGCTCGCGGCCGTCTTCACCGTCGAGCCGACCCTCGGCCAGGGCGAGCAGGGTCCGTCCCGATACCACGGGGCCGGACCCGGCGCATGCGTCCTCTACGGGCCCTCGCTCCGGGACGTAACGGTAGCGCCTCTCGGGGGCCACCGGAGTCCCGGTATCCGCCACCCGCTCGAGGGCGGGTCCGTATCCCAGGGCGTCCAGGAGACGCTTCTCGAACATGCGCAAGGTGCCATCGAGGTCGCCGCTCCCGCCGAGGTCGACGAGGGTGCGCCGATAGACGTTGAAGAGCTCGGCATGGGCGTCGTTGCGAGGCAGCAGCTTCATCAGGAGCTCGTTCAGGTAGAAGCCGCTGAACAGGGCTCTCCCGCGGAGCATCCGGGCCGGGCCCTCGGGGTCCGCACCGGTGAGAGTGGGAAGCTCTCCCCGCCCGCTCCACGAGAGCAGCAGCGGATGGAACGGCAGGATCACCCCGCGAAACCGGGAGCGGGCGCGCCGTGCGCCGCGCGCCAGCAGACCCACCCGACCATGTTCGCGCGTGAACGCCTCCACGACGAGGCTCGTCTCCCGCCACGGGCGCGAGTGCAGCACATGGCCCGGCGCATTCTCCACCCGCCGGGTCAACGCCGTTCAACCGTCATGGCCGAGGCTCCGGAGGACCCTCTCGTCGTTGGCCCACCCCGCCCGCGCCTTGACCCGGATTTCGAGGTGAACCCGTGCTCCGAACAGCGCTTCCATGTTGGCGCGGGCTTCCGTGCCGGCCGCCTTCAGCACCCGGCCGCCCTTTCCGATCACGATGCCCTTCTGACTCGGCCGCTCGACCCAGACGACCGCGCCGATGTGCAGCACCCGTTTCTCGCGCCGGAAACGTTCGACCTCCACCGCGAGCCGGTACGGCAGCTCCTGATCCAGCTTGCGGGTCAGCTTCTCGCGAACGAGCTCGCCGGCGAGAAAGCGCTCGCTCCGATCCGTGAGCGCGTCCGGCGGGAACCGGGCCGGGGCAGCCGGGAGACGGGCGCGCACCTGGTCCACGAGGACCTTCAGGTTCTCCGTCCGGCGGGCCGAGATCGGGACGACCTCGTCGAACCCGTCCTCGCCCCGGAACCGCTCGAGAAATGGAAGCAGCGCCGCCTTGTCGGACAATCGATCGATCTTGTTCGGGACCAGAAGCACGGATTTGCGGCTCCCGCGGAGCTCGCGGCGGACGTCGTCGTCCTCGTCTGTCCAGCGGAGCGCTTCCACCATGAAGATCACCACGTCCACGCCGTCGAGAGCGCCGCGCGCGGTGCGATTGAGGTATCGGCTCATCGCGGAGCGTCGACCGCGGTGGATGCCCGGCGTGTCCACGAAGACGATCTGCGCGTCCCGGCGGTTCAGGACGCCACCGATCCGGTGCCGGGTCGTCTGCGGCTTGGACGCGGTGATGCTCACCTTCTGCCCTACCAGCCGGTTGAGCAGCGTGGACTTCCCCACGTTCGGGCGTCCCACGATGGTGGCCGCGCCGCATCGGAAATCGTCGTCCCCCATTTCTCACCGATCCTCGTCGCAAGGGCGTGGAGACGCCGTGGCGGCGGGGGCACGGACCGACAGAGCGCGTGCGCGCGGCGCAAGGGCGACCCATCGCCGGGACGAAGCACCGGCGGCGCTTCGTCCCGGCGCCCGGGGGCTCCCGGAACGGAGCGACCGGCCGGCAAGCGAGGCGGGGGCCGCGGAGCGCGGCCGGTCACCGGCACCAGGGCTCGCGCGCGGTCGAAGCGGCGTGCGGGGGCGCGTCCCGACGCCGCGGGCGAATCCGCGTCCGCGATGGAAGATTGATGGGAGATGGGGGCTAATCCTGCCCGTGCCCCACGTCCGCTCGCTGGGCTTCATACGCGGCGTATCATGGAAGTCATTGTTTTCCGGCCCTTTGCTTTTTCCGTGAACGGCGCATCGAATGACAAATCAGTCCCTGGCCGGTCCCGATGCGGCCGAGGCCCGACGGGTCTGGCTTGGGCGATCATCGGAAGATAGATTGTAAGCAATTGAACTGAAATGAATTATTCGTATTCAAAGTTCAGCTAGGAGATGTGGGGCACGGGCAGGGCTAATCATCGCCGATCTCCGCGAGCGCCCGTTCGGCGGCCCTCTGTTCGGCTTGGCGGCGCGAAGAGCCCTCCCCTCGCGTGGGGCCGGTGACCCCGGCGTCGCACTCGACGAGGAACGTCGGCCGGTGCGCCGAGCCCTCCGACGCCACGACCCGGTAGCGGGGCAGTGCGAAACCTCGGGTCTGAAGCAGCTCCTGAAGCCGGGTCTTGGGATCCTTCGCCGTGCCGGCCGGCGTCGCCGGCTCGAGGCGCCCGGCGAAGATCCGCTCGACCGCGCCCCGCACGGCCGCATAGCCTCCCTCCAGGTACATGGTCCCGAGAAGGGCCTCGAACGCGTCGGCCAGGATCGAGTCGCGGTCCCGGCCGCCGCTGCGTTGCGCCCCGGCGCCGAGCACCAGATGCTCGCCGACACGAGCTTCGCGGGCCGCCGCCGCGAGTGCCTCCCTGCGCACCAGCGAGGAGCGCGAACGCGTCAGGTCTCCCACGGTAGCGGACGGGTAGCGGGCGAACAACAGATCGGCAACCGCGAGCCCCAGCACCGAGTCCCCGAGGAACTCGAGCCGTTCGTTGTTGTCGCCGCCCGACGCGCTGCGGTGGGTGAGCGCCCGCCGCAACGCTTCGGGATCGGAGAACTCGTACCCGAGGGCGGACCCCAGACTCGCCGCCGCCTCCCGAAAGGGGTCGTTCACGCCTTCAGTCGATGGTGGTCCCGATCCGGCTGAAGTCGGCGCCATGGCCCCAATCCCAGTTCATCCACACGATCGAGGCGGGGCCAATGAGATTCTCCTCCGGCACGAAGCCCCAGAAACGGCTGTCGTGGCTCCTGTCCCGATTGTCTCCGAGGACGAAGTACCGGCCCTCGGGCACGAGCCACTCGCCTGCCACGGCCGGAAGGCCGGGGCGGTACAGGATTGCGTGCGCCCGCTCGCCCAACGCTTCAAGCCGGCGCCTCGCACCGGTCATGTGGCTCCCCGACCCGGAGCCCTCGTACACCTCGGGAACGCTTCGTTCGATCTCGACACCGTTGACGTGCAGCGTCCTGTCCCGGTCGTAGCGGATCCGGTCGCCCGGCAACCCCACGATACGCTTGATGAAGATCGTCTCTCCATCGTCCGGATAGCGGAACACCACCACGTCGCCGCGTTCCGGCTGCCCGACTTCGAGTACCTTCCGGTTCGTGACGGGAAGCCGGATGCCGTAGGAGAACTTGTTGACCGCGATGAAGTCCCCGATGAGGAGGGTGGGCATCATCGATCCCGAAGGGATGCGGAACGGTTCGATCACGAACGAACGGATGAGAAAGACAACCAGAAAGATGGGAAAGAACGCGCGGGCGTACTCGACGACGGCCGGCTTTGCCGCGAGCCGGGCGCCATCCTCCCCGGCTGCCGCGCCGGCGGCTCCCGCGAGCCGCCGGCGCGGTCCGAGCACCCACGCGTCGACCGCCCAGATGGCTCCGGTCACCAGGACGATAAGCGCCATGAAGGTCGAGAAGTCCCACCACCAGGTCACCGGTCCGGGTTCTCCGGCGAGATTCGATCCGACTCGTCGCCGAGCCTCGGGCCGGCGGCCCGTGAACCGCTCGGCGGCGCCACCGCTTCCGACGGCCGGCCGGGGCTGCGCTCCGCGGCCGCCGGATCCGGAACGCGGAAGCCGGAACTCCGCTTCATGGTTGAATCCTTCCCGTCGGGGGCCGCAAGTGTATCAGGATCGGGGAATGCGGCCGTTCAGGCGATCGCGTCGGGAAAAGCGATCACGTCCTCCACGCACGGTGCGCGGAGGGCGAGCATGACGAGCCGATCGAGCCCGAGGGCGACGCCCGCGCACGGCGGCAGACCGTGCGCGAGGGCGGCCGTGAGCCGCTCGTCGACCTCCATCGGCGGGAGCCCGGCGATGCGCCGCCGGACCGACTCCGCCTCGAAGCGCCTTTGCTGCTCCACCGGATCGGTCAGCTCGTGGTAGCCGTTCGCAAGCTCCAGCCCGTCCACGAAGAGCTCGAACCGCTCCGCGCGTTTGCCGTCCGGCGTTCTCGCCACCCGGGCCAACGCGGCCTGGCTCGCCGGATAGCCGTGGAGGAAAACGGCGCGGGATCCGGCGAGCCGCGACAGCCCCGGCTGAACGACGTGGCTGAGCAACAGGTCCAGACAGCCGTCGCGATCGAGCTCCGCGGCCGTGCGTGCGCTCGCCCCGGCCGCCTGCGACCGCTCCCGCAGGGTGTCGGTAGACACGCGGTCGATGTCCAGTCCGGCCAGCTCCCGGAACGCCCGTGCATATGCGATCGGCCGGGGCGCGGGGCACGCGAGCGTGGACACGACGAGCTCGCCGACCTCCTCCATGAGCTGCTGGTGGTCGTAGTGCGGCCGATACCACTCGAGGAGCGTGAACTCGGGGTTGTGGCGTGGTCCTGCCTCACCGGCTCGAAACGCGCGGGTGATCTGGAAGATCGCTCCGCTTCCGGCCGCCAGCAGCCGCTTCATCGCGTACTCGGGGGAGGTCTGGAGCCAACGGGTCCGCCCGTCGGGCCCGACCGTGGAAAAGCTCGCCAAGGCCGGGTCCATGGCCCCCCGGGCGCACAGAATCGGGGTCTCGACCTCGAGCACCCCGCGTGCCGCGAAGAATTCCCGCACCCCCGCGATCATCCGGGCGCGCCGTTCCCATCGAACGCGATCGCCCCGGGGGCGCCAAGTGGAGGCGGACCCGTCCGACCCCGGCCCGCTCGGCACCGGCCCTACCCGCCACGTTTCACCGATGTCCCGCCGCGGACGCCAATCCGCTCGCGGCAGCGGGCCCGTACTCCCTCGACGCTTCGACAGCGCACCCGCGCCCGGTCGACCACGCCTCCGGCGGCACGCATGCGCCCTTTCGGTCCGTGCGGCCCGCCACGGTCGCATCCTGGGATCGCTCGGCGCCCTCGCGACGAACATCGGTGAAATATGGCGGCTACTCCTTGACGCGGGAGACGTACTCGCCGGTCCGGGTGTCGATGCGAAGCAGCTCCTCGTTGTCGACGAACAGGGGCACCCGGACGACCGCCCCGGTCTCGACCACCGCGGGCTTGTTCGCGCCGCTCGCGGTGTCTCCCCGCACCCCGGGCTCGGTGTCGGTCACCCGGAGCACGACGAAGTTGGGCGGGGTGACCCCGATCGCTTCGCCGTTCCAGAGCAGTACCTTGCACACGTCCTGCTCCGTGAGCCACTTCGCGGTGTCGCCCAGCACCCCCTCCGCCACCGGGAGTTGCTCGTAGGTCTCCGGGTGCATGAAGTGCCAGTGTTCATCGTCGCGATACAGGTACTGCAGCTCGGTCTCGACAACGTCCGCACCGGGCAGCGTCTCCCCCGACTTGCAGGTCTTGTCGATGACCCGTCCGGTGAGCAGGTTGCGGAACTTCACCCGGTTGAACGCCTGGCCCTTGCCCGGTTTGACGAACTCGTTCTCGAGGATCGCGCAGGGCGCGCCGTCTACCATGAGCCGCAGCCCGGAACGGAACTCGTTGGTGCTGTAGGTCGCCATTGCGGAATCTGCCTTCCCGGGTTGCCGCGCTCCCCCGTAGTCTATCTTCCCCGTCTATCTTCCCCGCTGCTCCGCAATGCCGGGTGCCCGGGGCCGGCCGGCCGCCATCGAATCGACTCTCCGCAGGCCGCGCGGCAGGAGCCGCCCGCGGTTGGTGCGGGCGCCGGAGTAGGCTTCCAGATCGCGCGCGCGCAGCGTGAGATGCCGGCGCCCGGCCCTCACCGTCAGCGGCTCGCCGGCCGGTACCGCCGCGATGGCCCGGAGCGTCTCGGCTCGGGTGCGAAGCTTCGCCGAGGGAATGCTCATCAGCTTGACCCCCTTGCCTCGCCCGAGCTCCGGGAGCTCGCGGAGGGGATATACGAGCAGGTAGCCCGCGGTCGAGACGACCGCCAGCCGATCGCTCTCGGGGTCCGATACGGGGACCGGGACCAGCAACCGGTCCTCGCCCCCCGTCTGAACGACGACCTTTCCGGTGCGGTTCCTGGACCACAGGTTCGCGACCCGGACCACGAATCCGTACCCGCCGTCCGAGGCAAGGACGACCCGGTCATCCGGTCTCCCGATCAGCACCGACCGCCACTCGGATCCGTCCGGCGCGTCCAGCCGCCCTGCGAGGGGCTCTCCCTGGCCGCGGGCGGACGGCAGGACGTGGGCGGGAAGGGAGTACGCGCGTCCCGTGCCGTCGAGGAACACGGCCGTGTCGTTGCTGCGGCCCGGCGCGGCGGAGAGAAACTCGTCTCCCGCCCGGTAGCTCAGCGTCTGCGGCTCGATCTGGTGGCCCTTGGCCGCCCGGACCCAGCCGCGCCGCGAGAGCACCACGGTGACCGGCTCCGCGGACACGAGCTCGTCGCGCCCGAGGGCCCGGGCCGGCTCCGCCTCCACGAGGCGGGTTCGGCGCTCGTCGCCGTGCGCCTTCGCATCGGCGAGGATCTCGTCCCGCACGAGGGCATCGAGTCGGGCCGCGGAGCGGAGGCGTTCCGAGAGCGCTTCGCGTTCCTCGCCCAGCTCCTTCTGCTCGGCGCGGATCCTCACCTCCTCGAGCCGCGCCAGGTGACGGAGCTTGATCTCCAGGATCGCTTCCGCCTGGGTCTCGGTGAGCCCGAAGCGCTCCATGAGCACGGGCTTGGGACGATCCTCCTCCCGAATGATGGCGATCACTTCGTCCAGGTTGAGGTAGGCGGCGAGAATGCCCTCCAGCCGGTGAAGGCGAACCTCGATCCGGTTCAGCCGGAACTCGAGCCGCCGCCGCACGGTCCGACGGCGGAACTCGATCCATTCGACGAGGAGAGAGCGCAGGTCGCGGACGCCGGGACGGCCGTCGAGCCCGATGACGTTGAGGTTGACGCGGCACGTGCGCTCGAGGTCCGTGGTCGCGAAGAGATGGGACATCAGCCGCTTCGCGTCGACCCGGCTCGATCGGAGGTTCAGCACCAGCCGCACCGGATTGGCTTCGTCCGACTCGTCGCGGAGATCCTCGACCATGGGAAGCTTCCGCTCCGCCATCTGGGAGGCGACCTGCTCCATGATGCGCGCGCCCGACACCTGGTACGGCAGAGCGGTCACGACGACCGCCGGCGCGGAGCCCCGTTCGTGCTCCCAGGTCGCGCGGACCCGGACCGTGCCGGACCCGCTGCGGTAGATCGCCCGCAGGTCTTCCGCGGAGGTGACGATCTCCGCCCCGGTCGGGAAGTCGGGGCCGCGTACGTGCTCGCACAGCGCTTCGACCGTCGCGTCCGGCTCATCGAGGAGCCGCACGCACGCCGCGGTCACCTCGCCGACGTGGTGGGGCGGAATGTCGGTGGCCATGCCGACCGCGATACCCGAGGTGCCGTTCAGGAGCACCGCGGGGAGGCGCGCGGGGAGCAGTTCCGGCTCCTCCAGGGTGCCGTCGAAATTGGGCCGGAACCCGACCGTTCCCTGCCCCAGCTCGTCCAGGAACACCCCCGCGAACGGGGTCAGCCGCGCCTCGGTGTAGCGCATGGCCGCGAAGGAGCGGGGGTCGTCCGTCGACCCCCAGTTGCCCTGCCCGTCGATCAGGGGGTGGCGGATGGAGAACGGCTGCGCCATCAGGACCATCGCTTCGTAGCAGGCGGTGTCCCCGTGCGGATGGAACTTCCCGAGGACGTCGCCCACCGTGCGCGCCGACTTCTTGAAGCGGGTCCGATTGGCCGCATGGTCCCCTCCCCGGAGCGCGGAGGTCTCGGCCTCGCGCCTCATCGCGGCCCGCAGGCCGAGCTCCGACATGGCGTACACGATGCGCCGCTGCACCGGCTTCAACCCGTCGGCGAGGTGGGGCAGCGCCCGATCGAGGATGACGTACATGGAGTAGTCGAGATACGCCTTGCGGGCGAACTCGCGCATCGGCCGCTCGTCGGCCTTCGGTTCCGGGCGTTCGAAGAGGTCGGTGGCCATTCGAGATCGCTCTCCGCGGGCCGGCGCGCCGGGCCGGCGCTCAGACATCCGCCGCGTCACCCTCCGATTCGAGCCAGGCGCGGCGGTCCCCCGCGCGCTTCTTCGCGAGCAGCAGGTCGAGAGCCGCGCCGGTGTCGTCGTCGGGCGCGGCGGTCAGCCGCACGAGGCGGCGCGTCTCCGGCGACATGGTGGTCTCGCGGAGCTGGGGGGGATTCATCTCGCCGAGCCCCTTGAAGCGCTGCACCTGGATCCGGCCCGACCGCCGTTCCGCGGCCAGGCGGTCCATCAGGCCCTGCTTGTCCGACTCGTCGAGTGCGTAGAAGACCTCGCTCCCCGCGTCCACCCGATAGAGCGGCGGCATCGCGACGTACAGGTGCCCCGCCTCCACGAGGGCCCGGAAGTGCCGGACGAACAGGGCGCAGAGGAGCGTCGCGATATGGGCGCCGTCGGAGTCCGCGTCGGCGAGGATGCACACCTTGCCGTAGCGAAGGCCGCCAAGGTCTCCGCGCCCCGGCTCGACCCCGATGGCGACCGAGATGTCGTGCACCTCCTGCGAGGAGAGGATCCGGCCGGGAGCGAGCTCCCAGGTGTTAAGGATCTTGCCGCGAAGCGGCATCACCGCCTGGAACTCCCGGTCGCGCGCCTGCTTGGCCGAGCCGCCCGCGGAATCGCCCTCCACGAGAAACAGCTCCGTCCGCGCCGGATCCTCCGCAACGCAGTCGGCGAGCTTTCCGGGCAGGGTCGGGCCGCTGGTCGCCTTCTTGCGGACCACGAGCTTCGCGGCGCGCACGCGCGCCTTCGCCCGCGCGATCACGTGCTCGGCGAGCCGATCCCCGGTGTCGGTGTGCTGACTCAGCCAGAGGCTCAGCTCGTCCTTCACCACCCCGGAGACGAACGAGGCGCACTCGCGCGAGGAAAGCCGGTCCTTGGTCTGGCCGGTGAACTGCGGGGTCGTCATCTTGACCGACAGCACGTACCGGCAGCTCTCCCAGACGTCTTCGGGGGAGAGCTTCACCCCGCGCGGAGTGAGGCTCCTGAACTCGCAGTACTCGCGCAGGGCCTCGGTGAGCCCGGACCGGAGTCCGTTCACGTGGGTGCCGCCCTGGGGCGTCGGGATCAGGTTGACGTAGCTCTCCGCGACGGGTCGCGGCTCGTCGGCGTCCGGAAGAAGCCACGCGACCGCCCAGTCCGCGGCCTCCGTGTTGCCTTCGAGGCTGCCGGCGAACGGCTTCGCGGGCAAGAGCTCCGCCCCGTCGAGCGCGGCCAGGAGGTATTCGCTCAAGCCGTCCTCGAAGCACCACTCCTCGCGCTCGCCGGTCTCCTCCCGGAGGAAGGCGACGCGCAGCCCGGGGCAGAGCACCGCCTTCGCCCGCAGCAGGTAGCGCAGGCGGGGCACGGAGAACGAAGGACTGTCGAAATACGCCGGATCCGGCCAGAAGCGAAGCACGGTCCCGGTGTTGCGGCGACCGACGTCGCCTACGGGTTCCAGGTCGGAGACCTTGTCCCCATCGCGAAAGGCCATCTTGTACTCGCGTCCGTCGCGTCGGATCCATACCTCGAGATGACGCGAGAGCGCGTTGACCACGGAGACCCCGACCCCGTGCAGCCCACCGGAGAAACGGTAGTTGCCGACCGAGAACTTCCCGCCCGCGTGCAGCCGGGTCAGGATGACCTCCACCCCCGGGAGGCCTTCTTCCGGGTGGACGTCGACAGGCATCCCGCGCCCGTCGTCGGCCACGCAAAGCGACCCGTCGCGGTGCAGGGTGACGTCGATGCGCCGCGCGAACCCGGCGAGCGCCTCGTCCACGCTGTTGTCCACCACTTCGCGCGCGAGGTGGTCGGGGGACGTCGTGTCGGTGTACATCCCCGGCCGCTTGCGGACCGGCTCGAGGCCGACCAGCACCTCGATCGCCGTGGCGTCGTAAGTTGCGCTCATGGCGAAGCCGAGCAGGGCGGTGTCAAGTGACGATCAAAAGTGCCGAATGGCCCGATGGACGGTCACAAGTTTGTTCGAGGTCCCTTCCCCTGTCCTTCATCGGACTGCTCCTGTCCTGGTCCCTTGCCCGGTGCCGACGGTGTCGTCGCGCGTGGTGGACGTCACCGGGGACGCCGACGGTCTCCGCCCTCGACACGAAGCGGACGCTCGAGCACCGTGTCCGGCCTCCGGATGCACGCTCCGACCCGGGCCGAGTCGGTTCCGACCTTGTAACCGTGCACGAATGTGCCCGCACCCGTAACGCGCAACGACCACGGCATCACGTTCGCACCCCTTACCGTCAGAGGCGGCACGGTGGAGCGGTGTCCGGCCGTGGCTTCCCGGCCCGCGCTCCGGACCGCACCCCGGATCGCATCCCGGGGGTTGCGGTCGTTCGCTCCCCGGTTCGCGGGAGGCAGGTCGCGCGAGTCGCCGGCTCGACCGGTCATCCGGTTACGTACGGAACGAAACCGACGGACATGGTAGCGTGGAGTGATTCCAGGACCAATTTCCTGTCCGCCGGGTACCAGGACCATCCCGCACCAGGACCATCCCCCACCAGGACTATCCCATGGTCGCGCAGGTGCAGGGGTTGGCCGCGCGCGAGCGGATGCGCCTGGCAAGGCGGAGATCCGAAACGGGTGTCGATGTCCCTGCGGAGCGTCTCCGGGATGCCGGCACACCACAACCTGCGACAACGCAAAGCCCCGGCCCCTCGCCGCGCCTTGCGGCGTTCCCTGTCCGCGCCTCGCCATGGACACGCACCCCGACCCCTTCGAGCCCGGCTGTCCGTCTCGCGGAATCACCCGACGGCTCAATGGGCTGCGAACGACTTCAAGAGGGCTTTGCATGGGACGAGGCGGCTCGTTGATCGCGGCCGGGGCGTGGTCTAACCTCGCCTCATCCACTTTCGGCCGGACCGCCATGCCCGATCGTCAGACGACCCCGCGGAGCTTCGAATTGGCGCTCGCCGAATTCGAGGCCCTGGTAGAGAAGATGGAACGGGGTGATCTCAGCCTCGAGGAGTCCGTGGCCGCATACGAGCGCGGGGTCGTCCTGCATCGTTACTGCGAGGAGGCGCTGTCCGTGGCGGAGCGCAAGATCCGGATTCTCACCGAGGGACCCGGCGAAGGGGGGGCGGGCGAACGGCTGCAACCGTTCGGAACGGAGACGGAGGACTCCCGCCCCTCGCATCGGGGAGACCCCGCGGCGCGCGCCCGCGCACCGGAGCGCCGCCGCCCCCCCGCCGGCGGCGCGGTGCCGGAAGGGGACGGATTCCTTCCCTGATCGCGGCGAAGGACGGCGTCCGCGTTCCGCCCCCTCCCGGACTTCCCGGCGCGGGTGCCCCGCACCCGGGTCCGCAGGCCGAGCCCGCACCGGAGCCGGCATCCCTCCCGCTCGGCGAGCGGGGAACGGGCGGCGGCGATCCCCGGCACCGTCGTCGCCGCTCCGCAGGGCTCGTTTTTGCCGTGAAAACAGACCCAGGAAGGCCGTCTTCGCGACGCCGGACCTTTTCATGCGACGGGGTGGCCGGCCCGTCCATGCGTGTTTTTGTTCGGCGACGGTTGAAGCGGGCCTGTTCAGCGGGTCATTCGGGAGCGCATTTCGTCGGGTGCGGGTCGGTTCGGGCCTCGTGAAGCGGTCCTCGACCGCACGGCGGGCGGATCCGCACCCACGGCCAGCACTCGGTCACGACAAAAGAATGGTCCTGCGCCGCTCCGGGCCGGGCGCATGCTGTCCGGCCGGACCGGGTATCATTCGCGTTCGCGCGCGTCCCCGCGAAGTCGAGGTACGGACAACTTGAACACGCCGGAACGGACCGAAACCGCCAGCCCGGACCACGGCTCGGGAGTCGTCTCGATCGCCGACGTGCAGGGCAGCCCCGACATCCGCCGAATCCCCATCGACAAGGTCGGGATCAAGGGTCTCCGCCATCCCGTGCGGGTACTGGACCGCTCCACCGGGCGGCAGGAGACGATTGCGACCTTCAACATGTACGTGGACCTGCCCCAGGACTTCAAGGGGACCCACATGTCCCGCTTCGTGCAGGTCCTCGAGAACCACGAGTACGACATCACCGTCGCCACGTTCCAGCGCATGCTGCGCGAGATGGTGGACCTGCTCGAAGCGCGCTCCGGCCACATCGAGATGACGTTCCCCTACTTCGTGCGCAAGGCGGCGCCGGTGAGCCGCGTGAGCAGCCTGATGGACTACGACGTCACCCTGATCGGGGCGATCCGGCGCGGCGACGTCCGGATCAGCACCCGCGTCGTCGTGCCGGTGACGAGCCTTTGCCCGTGCTCGAAAGCCATCTCGGCGTACGGTGCGCACAACCAACGCTCGCACGTGACCGTCCACGCCCACACGCGGGCCCTGGTCTGGATCGAGGAGCTCATCGACATCGTGGAGCACGAAGCCTCGTGCCAGCTCTTCGGCCTCCTCAAGCGCCCCGATGAAAAGTTCGTCACCGAGTACGCTTACGACAACCCCAAGTTCGTCGAGGACCTGGTTCGCGACGTCGCCCGGCGTCTGAACGCGGACCCCCGCATCGAGGGCTATGCCATCGAAGCGGAGAACTTCGAGTCAATCCACAATCACTCGGCATACGCGCGCATCGACCGTCCGGTCTGAGCGCTCCGGCTCACCCCTTCGATCGCTCCCACAGGGCGTCGAGCTCCGCCGGTGTCCGCTCCTCCAGCCGCCGTCCGCCCTCGGTGAAGCGCTCCATTCTCCGGAAGCGCCGCTCGAACCGGCGATTGGCGCCGGCAAGCGCGCGATCGCAGTCGAGATCGAGGCGGCGGGCCAGATTGACGCACGTGAAGAGGAGGTCGCCGAGCTCGGACTCCACCCGCTCCGCCCCTTCCCCGGCGTCGAGGGCTCCTCGAAGCTCGGCGACCTCTTCGTCGAGCTTGTCGAACACGCCCTCCACGTCGGGCCAGTCGAATCCGACCGCGGCGGCCCGGCGCTGCAGCTTCGCGGCCCGCGCGAGGGGCGGGAGCGCGGCGGGCAACCCATCGAGCACTCCCTCCCCCGGCGGACGTTCCTCGGCCTTGACCCGTTCCCAGTCCGGACGCTCCTCGCCCGCCGCGGGCTCGAACACATGCGGATGACGGCGGATCATCTTCTCCACGATTGATTCGACGACGTCCTCGATGCCGAAATACCCCTTTTCATCCGCCAGATGGGCGTGAAACGCCACCTGATACAGGAGGTCGCCCAGCTCGTCGCGAAGGGCGTCGAAGTCTTCGCGCGCGATCGCGTCGGCCACTTCGTACGCCTCTTCGATCGTGAAGGGGGCGATGGTCTCGAACGTCTGGACCCGATCCCAGGGACAGTCCTGCCGGAGCCTCGCCATCAACCCGAACAAGCGTTCCATTTCTTCCTCCGTCGTCGCAGGTCGTTCATCGGCGGCCGGACCGGCGCGCCTCCTCCGGCGAAGGCCGGACGGAGGGAGGCCGATCGATCCGCGGGACCGCCAGCCCGCACGCCCTCCTTCGCGCCCACCCGGGGCTGGCAGCTCGCGATCTTCCTCCTCCTGAGCACGATCCCGCCAGGCGTGCAGACCGCCGGAGCGCGGGACGCCGCGGCGCAACCGCCGGTCTCCCGGGCGATCGTCGAACGCATCATGGTCATCGAAGCCCGCACCGCCCTTCGGCGCGGGGAGCGGCGGCGATTCGGCCGCCTCGCCGATGCGCTCCGGCGCCATCCCCTCCACCCGTGGCTCAGGTACCTGGAGTTCCGGCGCCGGTTCGGTCGGCACCCCGATTCGGCCATCAGTGCGTTCCTCGACACCGTTCCCGATACTCCGATGGCCGACCTCGTGAGGGGACTCTGGCTCGACCGCCTTGCCCGCCAGCATCGCTGGAAGCGTTTCCTCGAGGTGTACTCGTCGCTCTCGTCCGTCCGGTTCGAGGCCCGGCGCGAGTGCCTCCGGGCGCGCGCGCTTCTCGAGACGGACAACGACGCCGCCGGGTTCGAGCTCGCGGCCCGGCTCTGGCGCGTTCCGCGGTCACAGGTCAAGGCCTGCGACCGCGCGTTCGCGCTCTGGGCAAGGAAGGGAGGACGAACCTCCGAGCACCTCTGGCATCGGATCGAGGTCTCCCTCGAGCGCGGCAACCGGCGCCTCGCCGGCTACGTGGCCCGGATGCTCGAACCGCCGGACCGGGCGATCGCCGAACACTGGGTTCGCAACCATCGTCGCCCGGGCCGCGTCGTGGCCCGGGCGGGACAGGTCCGGCGCGAGCCGCGATGGGAGCGGCCGGTCGCCGCCGCCATCGCTTCGATCGCCCGGCGCACCCCGGATGCGGCCGCCCGCGCCTGGCTGGCCGTCTCGGGGGAACAGGCTTCCGTTCCGGCTCGGCTGGACGCGTTCGCGTCGTGGCGCATCGGTCTCGGATACGCGCAGGAACATCGGGTCCGCGAAGCAACGGAGTGGATCGAACGCGTCCCGGACGAAGACCGCGGTGAGCGCCTCCTCGGTGTCCTCGCCCTTCTCTCGTTCGCCGAGGGCCGGTGGACGGACGCGCTCGCCGCCCTGGATGCCCTGCCGCCCGAAGCGCGCCGCGAGCTTCGTTGGCGGTACTGGCGGGCCCGAACGCTCACCGCCCTGGGCCGGGTCGAGGAAGCGCGATGGGCCGAGCTCGCCGCCGAGCGCGACTACTACGGCTTTCTCGCCGCCGACCGGATCGGCGCACCCTACCGCATCGTTCAGCACCCGGCCGGCGCGGGCCCGGAGCCCGTCCGGCGGCTCGAGAGCACGAGCGGGTTCCGCCGCGCGCACGAGTTCCACGCGCTCGGGTACCGGAACGGGTTCAACCGTGAATGGCGCCATCTCGTGCGGCCCCTCGAGGGCGATGACCTGGTCGTCGCGGCCGAGCTCGCCCTCCGCAACCGTTGGTACTTCGAGGCGATTCTGGCGGCCGCGCGGGCCGGGGCCCTCGACCGCCTCGACCTTCGCTTCCCCCTCGCGTGGAGGAACGAGGCCATCGCCGCGGCCCGTGCACACGGCGTCGATCCGGCCTGGATCCTGGCCATCATCCGGATGGAGAGCGCATTCCGGCCACGGGCCCGCTCGTCGGCCGGGGCCCTCGGGCTCATGCAGGTCATGCCCGCGACCGGCCGTCGGACCGCGAGGGCGGCCGGGGTTCGGTACACCGGCTCCCGGACCCTGCTCGATCCGGCGAAGAACATCCGCTTCGGAGCCGCCTACCTGCGCCACCTGTCGGAGCGGCTGCACGGCCACCCCGCCCTCATGAGCGCCGGATACAACGCGGGACCTCGCAACGCCGAACGATGGCTTGCCGCGGGGGAAGGAATGGAGCCCGAGCTGTGGGTGGAGTTCGTGCCCTATACCGAGACGCGCCAGTACGTGAAGCGGGTCCTCGAGTACCGCATCGTCTACCAGCATCGGTTGGGAGCCCGCCCGGATCGGCTGAGCGACCTCCTCCGTCCCCTGCCCCGGACGCCCGGCGGTCCGGGCTGACCCGAAAAACTCACCGACTTCCCGCTGCGACCGCCCATCCGCTCGCGGTCGCGGGCCGTACTCCCGCAAGCCGCTTCGACCGCGCGCACGCGCCAGTGTCGACTACGCCTCGACCGCGCGCACGCGCTCTTTCGGTCCGTGCGGCCCGTTCCTCCATGAGATCGTCGGGAGATCGTGGGGAGATCGTGGGGCATCTTGGCCCCCTCGCGGCGAAAGTCGGTGATTTTTTCGGGCTGGCGATCCGGCGCCCCGGTTCCGGCCGGGCCGCCGCTCCGCGCGGAAGCATCCAGGAACGCGGGTCAGCCGTGGGAGCGGATCGGTTCCAAGGGAAGCGATTGGGGGACGCGAGAGCAGGTCACCAACAGAAACAGGTGTCCCTGCCGATGGCAGAAACCAAGCCATTTCTGCAAGAAGCGGTTGGTTTGCCACTTCCTTTCGAGATCGGGCATCGGCCTCCGGCGCCAGCCTCCGCCCGGGTTCCGCCGGCGCCGGCGTCGGCTGAAGCTGACGAGCTCCGCGGCGTGGACGTCGTGGTACACGACGATTCCCGCGTTCGGCTGAAGCTCGTCCCCGAACCAGTACGTCAGGGAGAGGGTAGTGGTGTAACGCTGCTGCTCGTGCACGGTGAGGTAGAGATCGAGCGCCCCCGCGACCCGTGACACCACCGTACCCTCGATACGCCGGAGCTCCGGGACGAGTCGAAGCAGACGACGGTAGTTGCTCTCGTAGAGATCGATCAGCGAGGCCAGCGACTGATGTCGCGGCGGCAGGGTGGCGATGCTGCGTTCCACCGACATGGTCACCCGATGGTAGCAGCCGGATCGCGCCGGAGGAAATCCCATCCGATCCGGGCCGGCAGTTCTCATTTCGGCGCCTGACTTCACCCTGGCACCTGACTTCACCCCGATCCGCAAGCCGTCTTCTCCTTGCGACCCGCGGGTCCGATCAGGAGCGGGCGAGGATGCGCCGGAACGTCCCCCAGTCGAACGCGGGCCCCGGATCGGTCTTGCGTCCCGGCGCCACGTCCGAGTGCCCGACGATCCGCTCGGGCCGCACCGCCGGCCACCGGTCCATCACGGCCCGGGCCAGTCCCGCCAGCGCTTCGTACTGGCTCCGCTCGTAGGGTACCGTGTCGGCCCCCTCCAGCTCGATGCCGATCGAGAAGTCGTTGCACGCGGACCGGCCGCGGTAGTGAGACTCCCCCGCGTGCCAGGCGCGATCGAGAAACGATACGTACTGGATGATGCCGCCGGTCCGATCGACGAGGGCATGCGCGGAGACCCGGAGCCCCTCCAGCTCCTCGAAGGAGGGATGCTCGAAGGCATCCAGCTCGTTGCGGAAGAGGCGGGTCACCGCGCCTCCGCCGAACTCCCCCGGAGGAAGGCTGATCCCGTGCACGATGACGAGATCGATCTCCGCCTCGGCCGGCCGCGGATCGAAGTTGGGTGAAGGACACGGGCAGGCCCCGACGAGCCAGCCGTCGGGACGGATCGCGGGCCCGTTCAAATTTTCTCCTCGACGACCGCTTGCAGCAGCTCCATCTGGTGAGACACGCCCACCGCATCCTCGACGTCGATCTGAAATGCGATGCCGGCACCGCTCCGGGAGAAGTCTCCCGCCCGCTCGATGGTCTCCAGGATCTCCCGGCTGAGGTGTTCCTCGACCAGGAACAGCAGCATGTCGCGGGAAGTCTCGAGCGAGAGCCCGAGAAAGGTCTTCTTCGCGTCGACCCCTTCTCCGCGCACCCGGCTGACGACGGTCGAACCCAACGCGCCCTTCTCGCGGGTGGCGCGCAGGATGGACTCGGTGTGGACGTCGTCCACGAGCGCCACGATCAGCTTGAAATGCATGACGGTCGAATCCTCCGAGGTTTCCGGTCGGTACGCTCCGGCTCCGGATGTCTTCAGCCGCGACGCGACGCCCGCCAGCGCGACGCTTGCGCGTAGGCGAGCACGGCCATGATGGGAAACAGGCTCGCGAAGGCGATGAGTCCGAAGCCGTCCAGGGCGGGGCTCCGCCCCGGGACCGACGACGCGAGTCCGAGCCCGAGGGCGGTGACGATGGGCACGGTCACCGTCGAGGTGGTGACCCCGCCGGAGTCGTACGCGAGCGCGACAATGCTGCGCGGGGCCATCGCGGTCTGGAGCAGGACCAGGGCGTAGCCCGCGATGATGTAGTAGTGGAGCGGGGTCCCGGTCACGATGCGCAGCACGCCGATCGCGACTCCGACCGCGACCCCGATCGCGACCGCCACCCGCAGTCCGGTCACCCCGATGGCTCCCCCGGATACTTCGTTGGCCTTGATCGACACCGCAAGCAGCGAGGGTTCGGCGATCGTGGTCGAGAATCCGACCGCGGCGGCAAAGAGATACACCCATGCATATCGCTCCCACCCGAGGGCGCCCCCGCCCTCGGCACCCAGGAACGCGGGATCCGCAAGCTGCCGGGCCATGCTCCGGCCGAGCGGAAAGAGCGCCTTCTCGAGCCCGATGAGGAACAGTCCGAGGCCGACCGTCACGTACAGGAGGCCGACCGCGACGGCCCGGGGGTTCGGTATGGGCCGACCCACCACGAACCGCTGGAACGCGAACAGCACGATGACGATGGGGGCGATGTCCTTCGTCACCTCCAACAGGAGCATTGCGGAATCCATGAGGAACCCCGTCATCCGAGGCCCCTCTCGGCCGCGCCCCGCAGGATCCCGTAGAGCATGACCGCGGCCATCGGGGTGAGGGCCGCGAAGGCGATGAGTCCGAAGCCGTCGGTGAGCGGATTGCGGCCGCGAATGCTCGACGCGAGCCCGATTCCGAGCGCGGTCACCAGGGGTACGGTGACCGTGGACGTGGTCACTCCCCCCGAGTCGTAGGCGATGCCGATGATTGCCGGCGGGGCGAACCAGGTGAGCACGACGATCGCGGAGTACCCCCCGATGATGAAGTAGTGGATGGGCCAGCCGCGGAGGATCCGATACACGCCGATGAGTCCCGCGAACCCGGCCGCGAGCGCGACCGAGAAGCGCAGCCCCCGCGCGTAGGCGTCCCGTTCGGACGGCCCGCGGCCGATGAGGCCTTCCTCGGCCGCGACCCGGGCCGCTTCCTGGGTGACCGCGATGAGGGCGGGCTCGGCGATCGCCGTGCCGAACCCGAGGCCGAACGCGAACACGAGAAGCCAGGGAAGGCTCGCCTTGCGGGCGAGCCCGTCGGCGAGCATGGCACCGATGGGAAAGAGGCCCGTCTCGAGACCCTGCACGAAGAGGGCGAGGCCGACCACCACGCACACGCAGCCCACCGCCAGGTCGAAGAAGTCCGGGATCGGCTGGCGCAACACCAGGAGCTGGAACGCGGCGATGACGAGGATGATCGGGGCAAGGTCCCGGATGCTGTCCCGCAGGGTTCTGACAAGAGGCTGGAGCATGGCGGGACGCAGGACCGTTCTTTGTCGTGACCGAGTGCCGGTAGCGGGTGCGGATCGGCCTGTCGTGCGGTCAAGGACCGCTTCATGAGGCCCGGACCGACCCGCGGACGACGAAATGCGCTCCCCGATTGCCCGCCGAACCGGCCCGGTTCACCCGTCGCCGGACAAGACGCGCATGGACGGGCCGGCCGCCCCGTCGCATGAAGAGTTCCGGCGCCGCGAAGACGGCCCTCCTGGGTCTGTTTTCACAGCAAAAACGAGCCCTGTGGGGGGACGGCGCCGCGCGGTGCCGGAGTGCCCGCCATTATAGGGAAGGCGGCCGCTCCCCGACCGAGCCTTCGGCTGCGCCGGCCGCCGGCGCGTGCGCGCCTCAATCCGCTTCGTGGATGCGGGGGATCTTGTGAGGCGGCCCAAGGGCAAGGAGCGTGTCCGCGTCCACGTACTCGATCCCGGCCGGAAGCTCCAGGGCCTCCTCCAGGCTCGACTCGATCCGGAGCCGGAGACCCTGGGGGTCCGATATCTCGCCTTCGCGGGTTCCCACCCGCAGGCGGAGCGTGTCCATGTCGGGGCCGGTCCGGACGATCTGGAAGAGGCCGTGGTCCACCTCGGGCCACCGCTCGAGCACCCGCTGGACCTCGACCGGGAACACCGTCGCGCCCTTCACCCGGACCCGGTATCCCACCCGCC
This sequence comes from Gammaproteobacteria bacterium, assembly GCA_965214795.1. GTDB lineage: Bacteria > Pseudomonadota > Gammaproteobacteria > HK1 > HK1 > JAJDXW01. Next base: position 2,954,792 of record OZ243976.1, read on the forward strand.
CCAGGAAATGGAGCCGGGTGCTGGTGCGTCCGCACGCGCACCGGCCGGCCGCGGCCGTGCCGATGTCTTCGCTCCGCCAGCGAATGAAGGCGAGCGATTCGTCCATAAGGGAGGTGAACAGGAACTCGCCGCGTTCGCCCGCCTCCACCGGAATGGTCGTGCCGGGCTCCACCACTTCCACGAACCACAGGTCGTCGTGCATGTGCAGGCCGTCGTGCTGGCCGCACTCCTGCATCATGAAGCAGAGGTCCCCGGTTCCGGAGAGCTCGAACGCTTCGCTGCCCCACTCCTCGTCGACGAGGCGGCGCGATTTCGGCGTGAGCGCGTCCCCCGCCCAGATGAACCCCCTGGTGCCGCCCAGGATCTCCTTCGGGTCGAGTCCGAGACGCGCCAGCTCGTCGCGGAGCCCGATCGCCTGGGGCGGGGAGAGGAATGCGTGCACGTCCGGCTTGAGATAGCGGAAGGTCTGCACCACCCGCGGGAGGTCCGGCCAGTCGGTGAACGTCACCCGAGCGCCGATCCGGCGAGCCGCGTCGGCCATCGCCGACATCGGACGCAGGTACAGGGCGAGCGACAGGCTCGCCACGCCCCCCGGCCGCAGCCCGGCCGCCCACAGGTGGCGGGCGAGGGATTCGGCGAAGATCGACCGGTCGCGTTCCGTAATGGGAAGGAAGGTGGGCGCGCCGGTGGTTCCGGAACTCGTGTGGACGTCGCAGGGCACGTCCGCGGGGAGGAGGCTCATGCCTCCATAGGGATCGCCGGTGTCGTCCCGGACCTGCCGGACCATCTCCTTGTGTATGGTGGGGACGGCGCGACGGAAGTCCTCCAGGGACCGGATGTCGCCCGGATGCGCCCCGGCCGCCTTCCATTCGCGCCGGAGGAGGCTCGAGCCGGTCCACGCAAGCGGCAGGCGGGCGAGGAGCCGGGCCTCCTGGAGCGAACGCATCCGGTCCGCCGGCATGGTCTCCATCTCTTCGTTCCAGAACCGCCGGTCCGCGTTCATCAGGATTGACTCCCGGTCGTGTCGGCTTGACCGCCGGCTTTCAAAGAAGCGCGCGCCGGGGATCGAGGCAAAGCGATCGAAGCCGCTCCAGAAATGTCTCGGCCTCCCTGTCCGGACCGGCCGCGAGCTCGAGCCCGAGGACGATGGAATCCGATTGCTCGGAGAAGAACAGCACCGCCCTGCCGTGGCGGCGGGCCTCTTCACCCGCCGGGGTCCCGCCGCGGCTGTCCGGGGTCTCCGGCGCGCGGATGACGAACCCCTCCTCGGACCCGGCCCGGCCGCCCTCGGACGGGGCCTTCGGCGGAGCTTCCGACTCCGGCCGGCCGGCGCGCATCGACTCCCGGATGGACCTCACCCCCGCGGCGTCCACGCCGCGTATCGGCACGTCCCCGGCGGAGCCCGCGACCAGAACGTCGATCGAGCCGGGCCGCGTCCCCTCTTCCCTGCCTGCCGCCGCTCCGGCCAGCGCGGGATGGTCCCGCAGCGCCGTGCCGCAGAGCCGGACCACGATGTCGAACACCTCGGGCGGCTCCACCGCAAGGGCGGCGAGCGCCCGGCACACGCCCCGGACCGGCTCGGCATCGCACACCACCTCCCGCCGCCGGTGCGAACCCCGCTCCGACCCCTCGTCCGCCCGGAACACGGTCCGAGGAGGTGGCGGGCGGGCCGCCGCGGGCGGGGTCCGCCCCGCCTGCCGGAGCACATCGGCCAGGGTCGCGGACCCTTCCGGACCGGTCCCGGCGACGCCGGCGGCATCCATTCCGAGCTGCCTCGCCACCCGATCGGCAAGCGAACCGGCGACGGGAGCGGACAACCGGCTACTCCGACGCCACCGCGGCCGCGATCGTGTCGAGGATCGCGTCGACGTCGATGCGATGGCAGGCATACAGCTCGGGAACGCTGCCCGACTGTCCGAAGTGATCCACGCCGAGCGGATAGCAGCGGTGGCCGGCGGCCGAGCCGATCCAGTCGAGAGAGCCCGGATGGGCGTCGGCCACGGTGACGAGGCGGGCACCCGGAAGGAGCGGGTCGAGCAGCCGCTCGAGATGGGAGCGAGTGTCGCGCTCCCCTTCACGGCGGGCGCGGGCCGCCGCCCGCCATCCGGCGGCGAGGCGGTCGGGAGAAGTCACCGCGAGCACCCCGGTGCCGGGCAGCTCCGCGCGCACCGCCTCGTAGGCGGCGCGGGCCTCGTCCGCGACGGCTCCCGCGTAGACGATGGCGAGGTCCGACCCCGGCGCCGGAGGGATCAGCCAGTATCCGCCGAGCAGGATCTCGGCCGCACCGGCACCCGTCAGCTCCCGCCCGGGCTGCTCGACGGGCCGGGTGCTGAGGCGAAGATAGACCGAGCCGCCCGCTTCGTCTCCGGGAAGCCCCGAGACCGGCGCGGCCTCCCGCCCCGTTCTCCCCCGCTGCATGTAGTCGAAGCTCCAACGCATGATGACGGCCAGCTCGTCGGCGAACGCGGGCTCGAACGCGGCCAGCCGATCCTGCCCCATGCCGATGAGCGGGGTGGAAATGGACTGATGGGCTCCGCCCTCCGGAGCCAGGCTGATCCCCGACGGGGTGGCCACGAGCAGGAACCGTCCGTCCTGGTAGCAGGCGTAGCTGAGCGCATCGAGGCCGCGCTGAATGAAGGGGTCGTAGAGGGTGCCGACGGGCAGCAGCCGCTGCCCGAACAGGGAGTCCGAGAGACCGAGCATCCCGAGCAGGATGAACAGGTTGTTCTCCGCGATGCCGAGCTCGATGTGCTGCCCCCGCGGAGAAGCGGCCCAGGCCTGGAACGAGGCGACCGCCTCTTCCCGGAAGGTATCGGCCCGCTCTCGGGCGGAGAACACCCCCCGGCGGTTGACCCAGCCGCCGAGGTTCGTGGAGACGGTCACGTCCGGCGACGTGGTCACGATCCGATCGGCGAACTCGCTCCGCTCCCGCCCGATCGACGCGAGGATCCGCCCGAAGCACTCCTGGGTGGAGAGCCGATCCCCCTTGGGAACCGGAAGCGCCTCGGGCACGGCGATGACCGGCACCTCGTAGCGGCGATTCCCGGTCCCGGCGAAGGGTACGCCGGCGATGTACTCCTCGAGGCAATCGGGCGGGAGGTCGAGACCGGCGAAGCGCTCCCACTCCGCCCCGCGTTCGATCCGGTGCCGACGCCGCAGCTCATCCATCTGCTCCACGCTCATCAGACCGGCGTGGTTGTCCTTGTGGCCGGCGAACGGCAGCCCGTAGCCCTTGATCGTGTAGGCGATGAAGCAGGTGGGCTCGTCGCTGTCCGCAGCCGCCTCGAACGCCTCCACCACCGTCTCGATGTCGTGTCCGGCAAGGTTCGTCATCAACCGCGCGAGCCGCGCGTCGTCGAACTCGTCGAGGAGCGCGCGCATCCCGGCCACCCTTCCGAGGTCCTGCGAAAGGCGTTCGCGCCACGCCGCCCCGCCCTTGAACACCATCGCCGAGTACAGGGAGTTCGGGCACTCGTCGATCCACTTCCGGAGCGCCTCGCCCCCGCGGCGGCGGAACACCCCCTGCAGCTCCTTGCCGTACTTGAGGGTCTCCACCCGCCAGCCCATGTTCCGGAACAGGTCGTCGATCCGGCCGAACAACCGGTCCGTGATCACCGAATCGAGGCTCTGCCGGTTGTAGTCCACGATCCACCAGAGGTTCCGGACCTCGTGCTTCCACCCCTCGAGCAACGCTTCGAAGATGTTCCCCTCGTCGAGCTCCGCGTCGCCGGCGAGGGCGATCATGCGCCCGTCCCGGCCTCCCCGCGGCTCCCAGTCATGGGACCGGAGGTAGTCCATGGCGATGCTGGCAAACAGGGTCGCGGCCACCCCGAGCCCCACGGATCCAGTGGAAAAGTCGACGTCGTCCTCGTCCTTGGTGCGCGAGGGATACGCCTGGGCGCCGCCGAAGGCGCGGAACCGCTCGAGGTTCTCCCGGCTCTGGCGCCCGAAGAGGTACTGGATGGCGTGGAACGCGGGGCTCGCATGCGGCTTGACCGCAACCCGATCCCCGGGCCGCAGGACCGCGAAGTAGAGCGCGGTCATCAAGGCGACCACCGACGCGCTCGATGCCTGGTGGCCGCCGACCTTGAGTCCGTCGTGGTTGGGCCGGATGTGGTTCGCGTGGTGGATCGTCCAGCTCGCGAGCCACAGCACCTTGCGCTCGAGCTCGCGCAGGATCGCGAAGCGGTCGGGCGCCCGCCCGCCCGCCCGCCGCGCGGGCCACGGACTCTCCGTCGCCGGATCGGTCCGAGCCGCCATGCGTCCTTCCGAAGGGTCCTGTGCCTGTCCAGCCCGAAAAAATCACCGACTTCCCGCCGCGGCCGCCCATCCGCTTGCGGTCGCGGGCCGTACTCCCGCAAGCCGCTTCGACCGCGCGCCCGCGCCAGTGTCGACTACGCTGTCGACTACGCCTCGGCAGCGCGCCCGCGCGCTCTCGGTCCGTGCGGCCCGTTCCTCCATGAGATCGTGGGGAGATCGTGGGGCATCCTGGCCCCCTCGCGACGGAAGTCGGTGAGATTTCCGGGCTAGTCTGGCGCTTTTGGAGACCGAAGAAAACCCGCGTCCCCGGTCAGGCGGCGCGGGTCGCCGCCTCGGCGCCGACCGCCCGCCAGCGCTCGAGGAGCGCCGCCCGCTCCGCCCCGGCTTCCGCGACGTTGCGTTCCTTGACGTGGCCGTAGCCGCGGATCCGGTCGGGCACGGACGCGATCTCGACCGCGAGGGCGAGGTTCTCGGGCGCGAGCCCGGCGAGAAGCTCGTCCATGGTCTCGAAGTACTCCTGGATGAGCCGGCGCTCCATGCGCCGCTCCGCGGTGCGGCCGAAGGGGTCGAACGGGGTCCCGCGAAGGCCCCGCATCTTCGCGACGAGGCCGAGCATCCTCCACATCCAGGGGCCGCAGGTTCGCTTGCGGGGTTCTCCGGTCACCGGATCGCGCCGCGCAAGGAGCGGCGGGGCGAGGTGGAAGGAGACGCGCAGGTCCCCCTCGAAGCGCGCCGCGAGCCGTTCCCTGAACGCCCCGTCCGTATACAGCCGCGCCACCTCGTACTCGTCCTTGTAGGCCATCAGCTTGTAGGCGAAGCGGGCGACCGCCCCGGCGAGCTCCTCACCCCTCCCGAGCGCCCGCTCCGCCTCCCGTACCCGCCCGACGAGGCCCCGGTAGCGCGCCGCCCAGGCCGCGTTCTGCCATTCCGTGAGGTCCGCCGCCCGCCGCTCGACCCACTCGTCGAGGGTCTTCGGCGCCGCCGGCTCCAGGCCCTCGCCGCCCTCCAGGGCCAGGCCCTCCACCGCCGCGAGGTCGCGGCCCGCCCGCCGCCCCCACCGGAACGCCTCGCGGTTCATCTCGACCGCCACCCCGTTCAGCTCGATGGCCCGCTCGATGGCAACCCCCGACACCGGGACGAGGCCCTGTTGGTAGGCGTACCCGAGGAGGAAGAGGTTGCTCGCGATGGCGTCCCCGAGGAGCCGGGTCGCGATGCGGGTGGCGTCGAGGAGCTGGACGCGGCCGGCGCCCGCCGCGGCCCGGATGCGCCCGACGATGGATTCGGCCGGGAACCGGAGGTCCGGGTTGCGGGCGAACTGCCCGGTGATCTGCTCGTGGGTGTTGACGATGACCCGGGTCCGCTCCGGGTGCATCACGTCGAGAGCGAGGTCGCCGGAGGCGACGAGGCTGTCGCAGCCGAGCACGAGGTCCGCCGCCCCGGCGTTCAGCCGGATGGCGCGCATGTCCTCGGGCCGGGCCGCGATCCGCACGTGGCTCGTCACCGCCCCGCCCTTCTGGGCCATCCCGAACTGGTCGACGGTCGAGAAGGCGATGCCCTCGAGATGGGCGGCCATGGTGACGAGGGCGCCGATGGTCACCACCCCGGTGCCCCCCACCCCGGCGACGAGGATGCTGAACGGGCGGCCGCCGGCCTCGAGGGGCGGGCGGTCCGGCTCGGGCAGGGCGGCGAGCCCGGCCGGGACCTCGACCCGCGCCCCATCCCGCCGCGGGGTCGCCCCCCGGACGGTGACGAAGCTCGGGCAGAAGCCCTCCACGCAGGAAAAATCCTTGTTGCAGGCGGACTGGTCGATCTGGCGCTTGCGCCCGTACTCGGTATCGAGGGGCAGCACCGAAAGGCAGTTCGACTTCGCGTTGCAGTCCCCGCAGCCCTCGCAGACCCGGTGGTTGATGAACGCCCGTCGGTCCGGGTCCGCCATTGCGCCGCGCTTGCGCCGCCGGCGCTTCTCGGCCGCGCAGGTCTGGTCGTAGATGAGGACGCTCACCCCCGGCACCTCGCGCAACTCGCGCTGCACCCGGTCGAGGTCCCGCCGGTGGGCGAGCCGCGTCCCCGGTGCGAACCTCGCCGCCGAGCCGTACTTCTCCGGCTCGTCCGACACGAGCCGGATGGTCTCGACCCCCTCGCCCCGCACCTGGTGGCTGATCGCGGGCGGGTCGAGGGGCCCGTCGTGGGGTTGTCCGCCGGTCATCGCCACCGCGTCGTTGAAGAGAATCTTGTAGGTGATGTTGATCCCGGCCGCGACGCACGCCCGGATCGCGAGGAGCCCGGAGTGGTAGTAGGTGCCGTCGCCGAGGTTCTGGAAGACGTGCCCGGTTTCGACGAACGGCGCCTGGCCCAGCCAGTTCGCGCCCTCGCCGCCCATGTGGGTGTGGGTGACGTTGTCGCGGTCCATGTAGGTGGCCATGAAGTGGCACCCTACCCCACCCTGGGCGCGGCTTCCCTCCGGCACCCGGGTCGATGTGTTGTGGGGGCAGCCCGAGCAGAAGTACGGGGTGCGCGCCACCGAGAGGGCCTCGCGGGCGCGCGCCTGGCGCGACTTCGCATCGAGGAACGCGATGCGGTCGTCGATGGCGGGCGAGGCGTGGAAATGGGCGATACGGGCCGCGAGGGCGCGCGCCACGTCGTCGGGCGAGACCTCCGGAAAGCCGGGGAGCAGCGCCCGGTCCGCCTCGTCCCGCTGGCCGACGACCCGCGGGCGGCGCCCGTCGGGGAGTGGATAGAGGGCGTTGCGGACCTGGAGCTCGGAGAGGGTCACCTTCTCCTCGACGACGAAGAGCTCTTCGAGACCGTCCGCGAATTCTCGCACCGTTTCTGCGTCGAACGGATACGGCATCGCGATCTTGAGCACCGTGATCCCGAGCTCGTCCGCGGTGCGGTCGTCGATTCCGAGATCGAAGAGCGCTTGGCGGACGTCGTTCCACGCCTTGCCGGTGGCGACGATCCCGTAGCGGGGCCGGCGGCTCGCGAGGGTTATCCGGTTGAGCCGGTTCGCCCGGGCGTAGGCCACCGCGGCGTCGAGCTTGTACTCCCGGTGGCGGGGCTCCATCTGGTACCAGAAGTCCGGGATGCGGAGGTTGAGCCCGTCCGGGGGCAGCTCGAAGTCGGCGGGGAGCACGATCTCGGGGTCGAAGGGGTCGGCGGAGAGCGGCGCGCTCGCGTCCACCGTGTCCGGCACCACCTTGTAGCCCACCCATGCCCCCGAGAAGCGCGAGAGCGCGATGCCGTGCAGGCCGTAGCTCAGCACCTCGTGCACGGTGGCGGGATAGAGAAAGGGCATCATCAACTCGACGAAGGCGAACTCGTGGGCGGCGGGCGCGTCGGTGGACGTGAGGGCGTGGTCGTCGCCGACCATGACGAGCACCCCTCCGTGGCGGGAGCTGCCCGCCATGTGGCCGTGGCGGATCGCGTCCATGCTCCGGTCGAGCCCCGGCCCCTTGCCGTACCACAGGGAGAAGACCCCGTCGTGCCGGCAGTCGCCGAACCCGGACGCCTGCTGGCTGCCCCAGATCGCAGTGGCCGCGAGGTCCTCGTTGACGGCCGGCTGGAAGTGGATGCGGGCGCCCGCGAGAAAGCGCTGGGCGGACCACAGCTCCTTGTCGATGTTGTGCATCGGGGAGCCGCGGTAGCCGGTGACGTAGCAGGCGGTGTCGAGGCGGGCCGCCCGGTCGCGGATGAACTGCATCATCGCGAGGCGCACGATCGCCTGGCTCCCGGTGATGTGCACCCGCCCTTCCCGGCGCTCGTACTTGTCGTCCAGGGAAACCGCGGCAAGCTGCATGGCCACTCTCCGGCTACGGTGGGCGGACAGGCGCGGGCGGCACTCGGGGGCCGCCGGCCCCGGGGCCGGCCGGCACCGGCCGAGCCCGACTGCCGTCTTCCTGTCCGGGTTCAAGTCTAACGCGCGTTGCCGGCCGCCACCGGCAACCGCGAGCCCGCTTTCGGACGCCGCGCCCCGCGGCGAGCCACTCCGCCGGGGGAAAGGGGCCTGCGTCATGATCAGGGAGTCCGTATCCGGGGGGTCCGAAGCATCACGGAAGCATTACGATCGTCTCCTGATGACGCCCCGCTCCCGACCCTTTCAGGCTCATGTGTCATTCGGCGGCAGTTCTCATCTTGGCGCCTGACTTCATCCTGAGCCGCAAGCCGTCTTCTCCTTGCGACTCGATCCGGGGCAGATCAGGGGGCGGATCGACGGTCGCGCCGGTCCTGCCGCGGGACCCGACGAGCAAAACACGCATGGACGGGCCGGCCACCCCGTCGCATGAAAAGGTCCGGCGTCGCGAAGACGGCCCTCCCGAGTCTATTTTCACGGCAAACGAGAATTGCCGGTCATTCGGACAAGGCTGCGCGGGGCGCGGAGGGTAGCGGAGGGTATGGTAGGCTCCGCTCGAGCGCCGAAACGAGGGGACCTCCCATGGCGAAGCGGCTGGCTCGGGCGGCCGTCGACCAATACCGCGCGGATGGCTACTACTTTCCCATTGACGTGCTCGACGCGGACGAGGTGGCGGCCAATCGCGCGCGGCTCGAAGCGTTCGAGGCGGCGCAGGGTCGGCCCGTCCACGGGCCGCAGCGCAGCAAGTCGCATCTTCTCTTCAAGTGGGTGGACGACCTCATGCGCCATCCCCGGATCCTCGACCCGATCGAGGACCTCATCGGCCCCGACCTCCTCTGTTGGAACACGATCTTCTGGATCAAGGAGGCGGACAGCCCCAGCTTCGTCTCGTGGCACCAGGACGTACGCTACTGGGGGCTGGACACCTCCGAGCTGGTCACCACGTGGGTGGCGCTCTCCCCGGCCACCGAGGGGAGCGGCTGCATGCGGGTGCTGCCCGGGAGCCACGTCGAGCCGGTGCTGCCGCACCGCGACGAGTACCACGACGACAACCTGCTCACCCGGGGGCAGGAGATCGCGGTCGAGGTCGACGAGACGAAGACGGTGTCGATGGCCCTCGCACCGGGGCAGGCGTCGCTGCATAACGTCGGGCTCGCCCATGCCTCCGGCCCCAACCGGACCGGCGACCGGCGGATCGGGATCTCGATGCACTACATCTCGACCCGCACCCGGCAGACCGCGGGCGGGTGGGACAGCGCGGCGCTCGTGCGCGGCGAGGACCGGTACGGTCACTTCCACCTCGCACCGGTTCCGGAGCGCGATTTCGACCCCGACGCGCTCGCCTTCCACGAGCGAGCGAGCGGAGCGCTCCGCGACATCCTCTTTCGCGGTGCGGAACGCGTGCGGTCGGTCGTCTAGCGCCGCGGCACGGGGATCATGAACGGTCGGGAAGGCGCGGTCGGGTCCGGTTCGGAAGGCCGGCATTCGGTCTCCGGTCGACCGGCACCACGCCGGGAGGGCACCGGCCGGGGACGACGAGCCGCGCCGCCGGCCGCCCGGGGCCGCCGGGGATGAAGCTGCGCGAAGGCGACCCGTGGAAGCCCGCCGACGAGTACGGGCGCTCGCTTCGCGGGCTCACGGTCAACCTCCTCGTGCGCGACGTGGCGCGCGCGCTCGCCTTCGCCCGCGACGTGCTCGGTGTCGAGCCGGTGTACTGCGACCCCGACTTCGCGATGCTCCGCCACGGCCCGTCGGAGTGGATGCTCCACGCCGACCACACCTACCGCGACCATCCGCTCCACGGCAGCCTCGCGGGCGACGATGCGCGGGGGATCGGGGCGGAGATCCGGTTGCACGACACGGACCCCGATGCCGCGGAAGCGGCGGCCCACGAACGCGGGGACCCGATCGTCGCCGGGGCCATGGACAAGCCGCACGGCGTGCGTGAGGTCTTCATCCTCGACCCGGACGGCTATCTCTGGGCGATCGACCGCCCCCTCGGCGAGGCCCGCTGACGGACCTCGCCGGGGCGCTTCGGTGCCTGCCGAACCGTCCGGGTCGCTTCCCGCTGCGGACCGAATTCGCTCGGTGCGATCCGACACGCTCAGCTCCCGACCCCCGCGGGTATCGCACCGCCGTCCCGGGCCGCTCCGGCACTTGCGGCCGCCCCCCGTCGGTGATTCACTATGCGGCCGGGGGCCGTTAGCTCAGTTGGCAGAGCAGCTGACTCTTAATCAGCGGGTCCGGGGTTCGAATCCCTGACGGCCCACCATCACCGTCGGCGGAAGATATCGACGATCTTCGCGTTCCGGGGTTCCCGTTTCCGGACCACCGGGTGGATCGGAACCGGGAAGCGGTCGGAAGCAACCGGCATCCCGGTTCCGTCGTTGCGGCGGGGTGAACCCGATCGTGGGACCATCGGCGCGGCACCGTCCCCCGGCCCGCTGAGCCATGTCGCAGCTCGATCTCTTTCAACGTCGAACCCCGCCGCAATCCGGCCGGACGCCCGCCGCGCCCCGGCGGTTGCAGCTCGATGCGAGTTCGTGGGTGGAACATCATGCCGGGTGGCTCACGGGACACGGAGAGCTCTTCGAAGCATTGCGCACGGGACTCGAATGGCACGTCGAGCGGCGCGCGATGTACGACTCCCTCATCGAGGTCCCCCGGCTCACCGCGACGATCCCCGATGACGGGCCCTGCCCACCGGCGCTCGCTCGTGCCTGCGATGCGCTGGAACGGCGCTACCGGCGGCGGTTCGAGAGCGTTCGACTGGCCCTGTACCGGGATGGCCGGGACAGCGTCGCGATGCACGGCGATCGGATCGGGCGGCGCATCGCGGACACGGTGGTGGCGATCCTCTCCCTCGGTGCGGCGCGGCGATTTCTGCTGAAGCCGGCCGCGGGCGGGCGTTCCCTGCGTTTCGACCTCGGGGGCGGCGACCTGCTGGTCATGGGCGGCGCGTGCCAGCGCAGGTGGCGCCACGGCATACCGAAGGTGAAGTCGGCCGAACCGCGGATCAGCATCCAGTTTCGCGAGCGACGTGAAGATGCCTGATCCGCGTCCGCCTCTCGGGCGAAGCGCCCGAACCGAGCCCGGCCGCCCGGCCGCCCGGCCGCCACGACGTGTTCACACCGATGGATACGATGGTGGATGCGATGGGGTTGCCGTCGGCGGATGGGAATCACCGATGCTCGGGGCGCTCGCATCGCTCCGTCCCGTGATGCGCGGGGCGAGGGTGAACGCGCCTCGGTGCAGGCGGGAGGCGAGCTCGTCGAGGACGCGCCGGAGCGCCGCCTCGTCGTGCGCGGTAGCGAAAACGTAGCGGTCGGGGCGGACGACGACCGCCGCCGCGCCCCGCCCGGCCAGCCACGCTTCGACCTCCGGCCCCGGCGCATCGACGAAGGCGAGGTCGAGGCCGTCCCGGGGCTCGTCGCCCGGGCTGCGGGCCCGCGCATCGAGCGCGTCGAGGGGGAGTACCGAGAGCACCGCGAACCGACCGCCCACCGCCTCGTCGAGACGGCGCCCGTCGGCAAGCCGCGGCTGCGCGAACACGGCCCCGCTCGCCGGTGACCCTCCCGTCCACACCCCCGGACCGAGCCGCGGCTGCGGAAAGTCGAACATCCGCGGGCCGCTCGCGCGGAACTCGGCGTCGCGAGCCTCGGCCACGGCCGGGTCCGTCGCCTGGATGACGGCGCCGAGGCGCACCGCCAGCTCGATGAACTCGCGCACGTGGGGGCTTCGTTCGCTCTCGTAGGTGTCGAGCAGCGACTCGCCGGCCTTGCCGGCCACCACCATCGCGAGCTTCCAGGCGAGGTTGGAGGCGTCCCGGATGCCGGCGCACATGCCCTGCCCGAGAAAGGGCGGGGTCTGGTGCGCGCTGTCCCCGGCCAGCATCAGCCGGCCGCGGCGCCACGGGGCGGCGACCAGCGCGTGGAAGGTATAGACCGCGGCGCGCTCGAGGTGGGCGTCGTCCGGACCGATGGCGTGAGCCAGCAACGGCCAGACCCGCGCGGGCCGCACGATCTCGGCCTCGTCGTCGCCCGGCATGAGCATGATCTCCCAGCGATGCCGGAGCCCCTTCACGTGCACGCGGGTCATCGGCCGGCGCGGATCGCAGTGCTGGACCGTAAAGTCGGGAAGCCGGCTCGCGCGTTCCGACCCGGCGCGAGCGACCACGTCGACGACGAGCCAGGGTTGATGCAGGCCGAGGTCCCGCATCGAGGCGCCGATGGCTTCGCGGACCAGCGACCGCGCACCGTCGCAGCCGACGACGTAGCGCGCGGTCGGATCGCTCGATGCCCCGGTCTTCACCTCCCGGACGGTGACCGAAGCGTGACCGCCCACGTCACGAACGGCCCGCACCTCGTGCCCGAGGCGGACCTCGACGCTCGCGAAGCGCGCGACTCCCGCTCGGAGCACCGCGTCGAGTTCCGGCTGGTGGAAATACCAGTTGCTCGCCCAGTCGTGCGGCCCGGGGCCGTCCGTGCCGCGGCGAACCATGAGGGTCTCGCCCGCCGCGTTGACGAAGTGCATTCCCTTCGACGTCGGGCGCGCGACGCCTGCGACCGCCTCGGCGAGCCCCGCGGCCTGGAAGACGCGCATGACCTCGCCGTCGAAGTGCACGGCCCGCGGCAGGGGATGGAGGTCGGCGTCGCGTTCCAGCACGAGCACGCGAAGCCCGCACCGGCCGAGGAGGTTGGCGAGCAGTGCGCCGACCGGGCCGAAGCCGGCTACGACGACGTCGAACTCCGGCTCAACCACCCGGCGGCGCGTCCATCCGTCGGGTCAGATCCGCCACCCAGGCTTCGCGCGTCCTGAAGCCCGGCCGCGAACGCGCGAGGCGCTCGGTCTCGGCCAGGAGGTCCTCGTCGGACCGGGTGAGATCGACGGGTTCGCGGACCGGTTGCTCGCAATGCCACGGCGTGTCGAAGAAGAGCTCGAGCCGGGTACCTTCCGGGTCCTGAAAGTAGAGCGATATGGCGTTGCCGTGGGTCACTGGCGCCATGGCGCGCACGCGCTCGCCCTCCAGCACGGAGCGGAAGTACCGCAGGGCCGCGAGATCGGGAACGCGAAAGGAGATCTGGTTGACGACGTTGAACTCGAGCGCCGGCGGCCGGCCGGTCGCGAGGACGAGCTGATGGTGCTCGCGCGGGTCGCGGCTCAGGAACACGAGGCCCACGCGTCCCGACGGCCCCGGCAGCTCGCCCCGGTCGGTAACGGTGAAGCCGAGCACCCGACGGTAGAAGTCCTCCATCCGGGTGAGGTCGTGCACGAAGAGGCCGACGTGGCTGAACGTCACCTCCGGTACCCGCGTTTCGGTGTTCATGGCCGTCTCCCCTCGTTGCGGGCCGGTCTCCGACCGGACGGTGGTCGTCACGACCCGGCGCAACATCATAGCGACACCTTCACGGCGGCACCTTCACGGCGCCCGGCCCGCCGTAGCGCCGGATGCATTCCGGACAGCGGGGGGACAGGGGGATTCAATGCAAGGAGAAGCAGTTCTCATTTTGCTCGTCGGGTCCCGCTGCAGAACCGGCACGACCGTCGATCCGCCCCGGATCGAGTCGCAAGGAGGGGACGGCTTGCGGCTCAGGGTAAAGTCAGGCGCCAAAATGAGAACTGCTGTGCAAGGAGAAGCCGACGTGCATCGTCGAAGGGTCTCGAATACACTCGCCCGCAGCGCTCGATCAGGCCAACATCGGGGGGAGAATTCGATGCGCACGTCAAAGCTGCTCGCATTCTGCGTTGCGACCGCCATGGGCACGGTGGCGACGGCCGCCGACTACACGCTGACCGTCTCGAGCTGGGCGCCGCCGACCCACGGCATCAACGCCAAGCTGTGGCCGACCCTCATCGGGATGATCGAGGACGCGACCGGCGGCAAGGTCACCGCGCAGATCAAGTACCGCTTGGGCCCGCCCCCGGCGCAGATGGATCTCGTTCAGGACGGCGCGGCCGATCTCTCGTGGATCTTTCACGGCTATCAGGCCGGCCGGTTCACGGCGACGAAACTCATCGAGCTCCCGGGCTACGCGGGCAACGCCGAGGCCGCGTCGGTCGCGTACTGGCGCGTGCACGAGGCGCACCTCGCCGGCGCCGACGAGCACAAGGGGGTCAAGCTCATCGGCCTGATGACCCACGGCCCGGCGCATCTGCACTCCGCGCGCAAGGTCACCTCGCTCGACCAGGTGCCGGGGATGAAGCTGCGCGTGCCCGGCGGGGTCGGCGGCGATGCGGGCGCGGCGCTCGGCGCCACCGGGATCCAGGTTCCGGCCCCGAAGGTCTACGAGACCCTCGCGTCGAACGCTGCGGACGGGGTGGTCATGCCGTTCGAGGCGCGCAAGGGGTTCAAGCTGACCGAGGTGGCCCAGCACGTCTACGAGATGCCGGGCGGGCTGTACCGGGGCTCGTTCGCGCTCATCATGAACCAGGAGGCGTTCGACGGCCTGCCGGAGGAGCTGCGCACGGCGCTCGATGAGAAGGTCTTTGGCGAGCCGGCATCACGGATGGCGGGGACGGTGTGGGACGAGATCGACGTCGCCGGCCGGGAGGTCACGCTCGCCGCCGCGGACAATTCGATCAATCCCGCCTCCGCGGCCGACATCGAGGCCTGGGAGGCCATCGCCGAGAACATCCGCGCAAGCGTCCTCGCCGAGATCGAGGCCAAGGGCATCGACGCCACGGCGGCGCACGCCATGGTCGAGGCCGAGATGGCGAAGAACTAGTCCGGCCTCCGTGAGGCTTCGCTGACCGGGCCCCCCGCAGCCGGCGCCGGCTGCGGGGCCGCCGTCCCGTGACCGTCCTCATCCGATTCGCGCGCGGGGCGGGCCGCGCCCCCGTGCTGCTCGCGGTCGCGGCGCTGTTCGTCATGATGGTCATGACGTTCTTCGACGTAGTGCTGCGCTCGACCGTCAACACCCCCATCGAAGCGGCCACCGAGCTCACCCGGATCCTCATGGCGGTCGTGGTGTTCTCCGCCCTTCCGGTCGTCTCCGGGCGGGCCGGGCACATCTCGGTGGACGTGCTCGACCGGGTCTTCCCCCGCACCGCCGCCCGCTGGCGCGACGCCGTCGTCAATCTGGTCTCCGGGTCGATGCTGTGGTGGCCGGCCGAACGGGTCACGGTGCTGGCCGAGCGGGCGCGGAGCTACGGCGACGTCACCGAGTACCTGGGGATCCCCCAGTTCTACATCGGCTGGTTCATTGCCGTGTTCACCTTCGCCACCGCCCTCGTCCTCAGCCTGCGCGGGTTGCTGCTCGTGTTCGCGCCCGACCTCGTCCGACCGGCCGATGATTGAAGCGCTGGTCGGCTTCGCCGCGGTGCTGGCCCTCGTCCTGCTCCGCATGCCGATCGCGTTCGCGATGGGTCTCGTCGGCATGCTCGGCTACATGCACCTCAACTCCTATCGCGGGGCCATCTCGATGGTCGGGCGGCTGATCATCGACACCACCCAGAACTACGGGTTGTCCGTCGTCCCGCTGTTCATCCTGATGGGGCTCTTCGTCAACAAGGGGGGGCTCTCGCGCGAGCTTTACCGAGCCTCCCACGCGTTCCTCGGCCATTTCCGGGGCGGCCTCGCGATGGCGACGATCTGCGCGTGCGCCGGGTTCTCGGCCATCTGCGGATCGTCGCTCGCCACCGCCGCGACCATGTCGAAGGTGGCGATGCCGCAGATGCGCCGGTTCGGCTACGACGACAGCCTGTCCACCGCGTCGGTCGCGGCCGGCGGCACCCTCGGCATCCTGATCCCGCCGTCGGTCATCCTCGTCATCTACGGACTGCTGACCGAGACCTCGATCGGCAAGCTCTTCATCGCCGGCATCGTTCCCGGCTTGCTCGGCGTGCTGTGCTACCTCGCGGCGGTGCGCTTCACGGTCGCCCGTCGCCCGGAGGCCGGCCCGGCCGGGGAGCGGACGACCTGGGCGGGCCGGGGGCGGGCGCTGCGCAGCGTCTGGGCCGTGCTGCTGCTGTTCTTCCTCGTCATCGGCGGGCTCTATGGCACGTTCGACGTGTGGCCGCTCAATCTCACGTTCTCTCCCACCGAGGCGGCCGGCATGGGCGCAATGGGCGCGTTCATCATCGCGCTCGCGCGCGGCACCCTGACCGTCCGGGACACGTTCGAGGTGCTTCGCGAGACGGCCTTCACCACTGCCTCGCTGTTCACCGTGCTCATCGGCGCCTGGGTGTTCTCGAACTTCGTGAACCTGGCCGGGCTGCCGGAAGGACTGCGGGCGCTCGTCACGGACCACGCGGTCTCGCCCGAGACAGTGATGCTGCTTATCCTCCTCGTCTATCTCGCGCTCGGCTGCGTGTTCGAGTCGCTGTCGATGCTGCTGCTGACCGTGCCGATCTTCTTCCCGCTCGTCATCGGTCTCGGCTACGACCCCGTGTGGTTCGGCATCATCGTCGTGGTGGTGACGGAGATCAGCCTGATCACCCCGCCGGTCGGGCTCAACGTGTTCGTGCTGAGGGGCGTCGTCCCCGACGTCTCGACGGGCACCGTCTTTCGCGGCGTCACCCCGTTCTGGATCGCCGACCTCTTCCGGCTCGCCCTGCTCGTCATGCTGCCGTGGCTGGCCCTGGCCCTGCCGAACTCCATGTGATTCGGGGATCGGGCCCGCTCTTCCGGACAAGGTGGCGAGTCCGCGCGCGGGGGCCGCCAACGGGTCCGGGCAGGCGGTTCTCGCGGTTCTCAAGGTCCCGGACCTGTCCCCCTGCCCGCTCCTCCGGTTCATCTCCGGGTTGGAAAGGACCGTATTGGAAAGGACTTTGCACCGGCGGGCGCGGGGCGGACGGGAAGCATATGCGAATCGAGGGGCGGCGACCTGGGGGCGACCTGGGGGCAGCGGCGCTACTCGTCAGTGCCGCCCGGTTCTTCATGGCGCCAGGCGCAGGCGCCGCCCACTGCCCGATCGATCTGATCCAGCCGAGCCTCGTGCCGGGCAAGCTCCTCGGGAGTCGCACGCACCACCCGCAGCGCGGGACGCGCCTTCGACCGGACCCGGCTGCCGCGCGCCGTGGCGGGGGCCAGATCCATCCGGGTCTGGCCACCGGTCATCACGAGGTAGACCTCGGCGAGGAGCTCCGCGTCGAGGCGGGCGCCGTGAACGGTGCGCCGCGAGCCGTCCACCCTGTAGCGAACGCAGAGCGCGTCGAGACTGTTGCGCTGCCCGGGATGCCGCTGCCGGGCAAGCTCGAGGGTATCCAGGATCGGGTGGCGCCCACTCAGCCGGGGACGCGAGCATCGATCCAGCTCCGCGTCGAGAAATGCGAGATCGAACGGAGCGTTGTGGATGATGAGCTCGGCCCCGTCGAGGAATGCGAGGAACTCGTCCGCATGGTCCGCGAACTTCGGCCGGTTCGCGAGCTCCGCGTACGACATGCCGTGCACGCGCTCCGCCCCCGCTTCGATCTCCCGCTCGGGGTCGAAGTAGCGATGGAAAGCCGCGCCGGTGAGACGACGATCCACGAGCTCGAGCGCCGCGGCCTCGATGACCCGATGCCCCGCCTCGGGCTCGAGCCCCGTCGTCTCGGTATCGAGAACGATCCGACGCATCCCGGTCCCGTCCCCCTCGTTCAGTCGGGCGGGCCGGCATCAGGGCTGCCGGGCGATTCCCCGGTACCGACCGCCGCCGCCTCGGCGCGCGCGCGCCGGTCGACCCGTTCGTTTTCCGGGTGCCCGCTGTGGCCCCGGGTCCACACCCAGTCGACCGCATGCCCGGCCGCCGCCGCCTCCAGCCGTTGCCACAGATCGACGTTCTTGACCGGCCGTCCGCCCGCCGTCCGCCATCCCCGCCGCTTCCAGCCGGCAAGCCAGCGAGTGATGCCATCGCGCACGTAGGTCGAATCGGTCACGAGCCGAACCCGGCACGGACGGCGCAAGACCTCGAGCCCGTGGATGGCCGCGAGCAACTCCATCCGGTTGTTGGTGGTGTACACCTCCCGGCCTCCGATTTCGTGCTCGCGCCCCCGGAACCGCAACAGAGCCGCCCAGCCCCCGGGACCGGGATTTCCGCGGCTCGCCCCGTCGGTGAATATCTCGACCGGCTCCCGCATCGAGGGTTGGTCAAGCCGCATCGTCGGCCGGGAACCCGCCAAGCCCCCGCATGGCCGATCCGGCCAGTCCCGCTTCCCGGATCGGCTTTCGCCTCCTCCGCCACGCCGGCCGCACCGGCGTCACGGTCGCGGTCCGTTTCCGCGCGACCAGGATCCAGGTCCCGCACAGACGGGGCCAGAGCCTTGGCCCGACCCTTTCGAATACCTGAAGGTGGCGAAGGATCCGGGCATTCGGCCACGGGGGGCGGAAGAAGCAGCCTTCGTTCGCGACGGTGTCGAAGCCGAGGACCGAGAGCCAGTCCCGCACCCGCGAGGCGGTGTAGAAGCGCCCGTTCCAGGGGGCGCCGCGATGACGGAGGAGGTTCCAGACACCCATCAGACCGAGTGCGTTATATCCGGCCACGATCACATGACCTTCGGGTACCAGAACCCGTTCGGATTCTCGTAGTATCGCGTAAGGATCTTCTTCAAATTCAATTACATGTGGAAGAATGACAATGTCGATGCTGTCCGATCCGACGGGCATCGCGCCGGCGCGACCCAGGACGCGGGAACAGCGGGTCGCAGGCAGGACGACACCCGACTCCGGTTCCGGTTCGGATGCGGCCGGCGCTCTCAACCACGTGCAATGCTGGACCCGTGCGGCACCGAGAGCGGGCAGGTAGTCGCACGAGCCGACAATCAGCAGGTGATACCCGAACAAGTTGGAAATCAATGGGATGAGGCAGCGTTTCTCCATATCGAGGACGAGACGCCCCGGCATGCGCCGATGCCAGTCGGCAAGATGTCCGCCGCTTTCCGGAAGATGCCGCACGCAACGCCCCGAGCCGAATCACGGCCGGAAGTCTATCGTATCGAAGACCCCGGGGACGACGAAGAAGGGGTGCCGGGCCATCGGGCCGCGGGCCCGGAGCAACCTTTCTCCGCATATCAGCGTACCCGTAGTTTGACTTGATCTGTCAACACTTCTACGATGGGCAATCCGTGTGAAACGCAGACGTCTCCATGGGCCCACTTGGCATCGCGTGCGCCGCCGTCGCAATCCTGCTGTCGGCGGCGGCGTGCATGGAGCAACAGTCGGCGGACCGACGGCCCCACTCGGGGACCGTTCCCGAGCGCCCGGCCGCCGAAGGCGCGGTCGCCGGGCCCGTTCCAGGCGAACGGAAGAAGACCGCTCGGCCGGTCGTGATGCCCCGGGAGATGCCCCGGGAGCAGTGGATCAGGGCGGCGGATGTCCCGGTCGCAGGGCGCGACACCTGGGAGCGGATGCGTCACCTGATGACGATGGTGCCGGTGCGGCCCGACGTGAGTTCGCTGCGCGAGTTCCGAAGAAAGATCCGCAGGTATCACGGCAATCAGCACTTCTTCGACTCCCTCGGGGATCGCGCGCGGCCTTGGCTCTATCACGTGGCGCGGGAGGTGGCCAGGCGAGGGATGCCAGGCGAGATCGCCCTGCTGCCGGCGGTGGAGAGCGGATACGACGCCCGAGCCGTATCGGCTCGGGAAGCGGCGGGTCTATGGCAGATCCTTCCGGGCACCGCGCGCGAGCTCGACCTGGCTCGCTCCTGGTGGTACGACGCGAGACACGATACGCCGGTGGCGACCGTGGCGGCCCTCGACTACCTGACCTCCCTTCGAGAGGACTTCAACGACGATTGGATGCTGGCCGTCGCCGCCTACAACTGCGGCCCGGGCAACGTTCGGCGGGCCATCCGGCGGGCCGGGCTGGAGATCGAGACTGCGGACTATGCCCCGATCGAACGCTATCTTCCGAACGAGACGCGCAACCACATGGCGCGGTGGCTGGTCTTCTCGGAGATCGTCGCGACGCCGCGGCTGCACAACGTGCGGTTGAAGACGATTCCCTGGCGCCCGTACTTCACCGAGATATCGGTGAGATCGCAGACCGATCTCGCGGCTGCGGCGCGGCTCGCCGGGGTGTCGTTGGCGGAGATATCGGTTCTCAACTTCGGCATTCGGCGCGGCATGACGGCACCGAACGGACCCCACCGGTTGCTGCTCCCCGCGGGGCACGCCCAACGCGTTGGCCGGGAGCTTTCCCGGCTGCCCCCGGCGCAGCTCGCGGAGCGGCAACGGCATCGTAGGCATCGTATTCGTCAAGGGGATACCCTCGGCTCGATCGCCCGCGCGCACGGCACCACGGTCACGGCCCTGATGGCGGCCAATCATCTGGATTCGCATCTCATCCGAGCGGGCCGGGAGTTGATGATCCCCGCGTCTCACGGGGCTCCCTCCGCGACGCCCGAAGTCCACATCGTGAGTCCCGGGGAATCGCTCTGGATCATCGCCCGCCAGTACCAGACCACGATCAGCTCGCTTCGCGGCTGGAATCGGCTCGCTCCCGGCTCGAACCTGCTTCGTCCGGGTCAGCAGCTTCGGATTCGGGGCGAAGGTTAGGCCGAAAGCACCGTGGGACTGCTCTCCGGCAAACGGGTCCTCGTCACCGGGGTGGCGAGCAATCGCTCGATCGCCTGGGGGGTGGCCGCGGCCATGCACCGTGAGGGCGCCGAACTCGCATTCACCTACCAGAACGAACGGCTCGGGGAGCGGGTGAAGAAGCTCGCCGCCGAGCTGGGGTCCACCCTCACCATCGGCTGCGACGTGAGCGCCGACGGAGAGATCGACCGCCTCTTCCACCGCCTGGGGGAGGCTTGGCCGGATATCGACGGGCTGGTCCATGCGATCGCATTCGCGCCCCGCGAGGCGCTCGACGGGAGCTTCCTCGCGGGTCTGGACCGGGAGGCATTCCGGGTCGCGCACGACGTGAGCGCATACAGCTTCGCGGCGCTGGCCGGCGGGGGGCGGGAGCTGATGCGCCGGAACGGCGGCGCGATGCTGACGTTGACCTATCTCGGCTCCCGGCGGGTGTTTCCGAGCTACAACGTGATGGGGCCGGCGAAGGCGAGCCTCGAAGCGACCGTACGCTACCTCGCGGAGGATCTCGGGCCGGAGGGAATCCGGGTCAACGCGATCTCCGCGGGGCCCATTCGAACCCTCGCCGCCTCCGGCATCTCCGGATTCCGCAAGCTGCTCGACCATGCACAGCGGGTCGCACCGCTGCGGCGGAACGTGACCATCGACGACGTGGGCAACGTGGCCGCGTTCCTGTGCTCCGATCTCGCCGCGGGGATCACCGGCGAGATTACCTGCGTGGACGCGGGCTATCACGTCATCGGCACCCCCCCTCTCTGACCCCCTCCGACCCTTCCCCGGGCACTTCGGGGCCGCCGCGCATCGAGGCTCCGGCCCGCGGTCGGAGGACCACGCTCCGCTTCCTCTCCTGCGCGCGCCGGCCGGCGGCCCACGCCCCCCGCCCCGCCGTCGCGGTTCCATGTTCGCGATCGCCGGGCGGAAGTCCTTTCCAATCCGGAGATGACCCTGAAGGGGGGCACGGGGCCAAGTCCGGGGCCCCCCGGTGGAGTCTTCAGGCGGCGGTTGGCAGGGCGCTGGGGATGGAGCGGAAGCATCACGATCATCTCCCGATGATGCCCCGTTTCCGACCCCTTCAGACTCACCTCACGTCGGAATCACGCGCCCCCCCGTCGGGCTCATGTGTCATTGGACAAGGCTGGGGACAGGGCTGGCGGTTCCCACCGCGACCCGGATCGGGGAAAATAGGCGTCGCCCCATCGCCGGACAGGACCCGTGAGTGGCATACCGCCGATTCTTCGTCTGGAAGTGACCGGTCAGCCCATGCGATGGATCGGTTGGCAGGAGGCGGTGTGCCTCGGGGCGCGGGGCCGCATCGCCTGGTCCATCGGGGAGACGGAGTTCTCCTTCCGGGGGGGGCACGACCGGGTCACCGGGCAGCGGTCGAGCATCACGGTAAGTTCGATCGTGGCCGTTCGGGGCCACCGCGGAGCCCATCGTTCCGGCACCCCTCCCCTTTCGAACCGGGAGCTCTTCCTGCGGGACGCGTTCACCTGCATGTATTGCGGCGGGGAGTACCCCGCCCACCTGCTGACGCGCGACCACCTCCTGCCGCTCTCGCGGGGCGGAAGGGACCGCTGGACGAACGTGGTCACCGCCTGCCGCACCTGCAACCACGCGAAGGGAGCGCGCACCCCGGACGAGGCGGACATGCCGATCCTCGCGGTGCCCTTCGAGCCCAACCGCGCCGAATACCTGGTGCTGTCGAACCGGCGCATCCTCGCCGACCAGATGAAATTCCTCCGCCGACGCTTCCGCTCCGGAAGCCGGATGCACGCCATCTGCTGAACGGCCGTGCGCGGTTCCGTCCTCTTCCGGCGCGGCCACCCGGCGGAGAGGGGGCCCGGGTTCCGGTTTCGGCGGCGGCTCAGCGGGTATACGGGTCGTCTTCCGCCCCGGTGCGATCCTCGAAGAACCGGACCTCGGCCCGCTCGCGCAGCGCGGCGACGAATGACTGGTGGGTGTCGAGGCCGAGCTGTCGCGAGAGCCGGGTCCGCGACTCGTCGAGGGTCTCGGCTTCGACCTCGTTCTCGATGACCTCCTCGAGGGCGAGGATCACGAAGTCCCCGTTCGGGAGGGCGACGCCGTCGAACGTCGTCGCCCCCGCGCCCGGCCGCGGCATGCTGAACAGCACCTCGCCAACCGTGCGTCCCAGGCCCGGTTCATTGCGGCCGACGGTGCGCTCCTCGCTCCATGCGAGGTCTCCGGCCACCGCCTCACGCCCTTCGCCGGCCCGCAACCGCTCGAGGAGACCCACTCCGAGCGCGCGGGCCTCGTCCGTCGCTCGCTCCGCCCGAAGCGCCGCGACGATCTCCGGCCGCACCTCGTCGAGGGTGCGCTGGCGGGGCTCGCGCCGCTCCTCCACCCGAACGACGACGGTGCGATAGCCCTCGATCTCCACCGGCTCGCTGTTGTTCCCGGCGAGCACGTCATCGCCGAAAGCGGCCGCGATCACCGCTCGGTCGCCGAGCACCTCGTGGCCCGGTTCCCCGCGGCGGGAGAGGTAGCCGCTCTCCTCGACGGCGAGCCCGAGTACTCCCGCCGCGTCCTCGAGGTTGTCCGGCTGCTCGAAAGCGAGGTTCGAAAGACGCTCCACCAGCTCGAAGTAGAGCTGTTCGGCCTGCTCGTTGCGATACTCCCGCTCAAGCTCTTCCTTCGCCTCGTCGAAGGAACGGGTACGGCTCTCGCGGATGTCCTCCACCCGGATGAGGTGGAACCCGAACTCGGACCGTATCGGCTCGCTCAGGTCTCCGACGGCAAGAGAGAACGCCGCCTCCTCGAATGGGGGAACCCAGATCCCCCGCGCGCCGTAGCCGAGATCTCCCCCCGACCCCTTGGAGCCCGGGTCGTCGGAGGACTCCCGCGCGACGTCTTCGAACGGCTCCCCGCTCAGGATGCGGGCGCGCAACGCTTCCGCCCGGGCCAGGGCTTCCTCTCCGCCCGCTTCGTCCGCGATCAGGATGTGACGCACGCGGCGCTGCTCCGGCGTGGTCAGGCCGGCCTTGCGCGACTCGTAGTATCCCTCGATGGTTCCGGCCGGGATCTCGATCTCGGCCGCGAGATCGTCCCGGGCCAGCACGACGTAGCGCAGCCGGACCTCTTCCGGGGTCAGGAACGCGGCCTCGTTCTCCTCGTAGCGCTTCGTGATCGCCTCCTCGCCGATCTCCGACTCTGCGAACCGATCGGCCGGCACCACCAGCCGGGCGAAGGCCCGCGTTTGCGATTCGAGCGCCGCGAGGCGGCGTGCGCGGCTCTGCGCCGCCGCCGCGGACAGGACGAGGGCATCACGCCACTGGGCCTCCAGCAGGCGCCGGCGGGTATTCGCCTCGAACCGGCCAGGACTGCTGCCGCTGCGCCTGAGGGCGTACTCGTACTCCTCGGTGGAGAACGCTCCATCGCGCTGGAAGGCGGGGGCGGAGCGGATCGCGCCGGCGAGCTGCTCGTCCGACACCACGAACCCCGCTTCGGACGACGCCCGTGCGATCAGCCGCTCCCGAATCAGGCCCTCCCTTGCGCGCTCGCGAACGGACGCTTCATTGAAGATCCGGGATACGTCCTGCCCCGGAAACTGGCGATTGAGCGACGCGCGAACCGCCTGCAGGGCCGTCTGGTAGTCGATGAGGGAGATCTCCTCCCCGTCGACCTCCGCCACCGCCACGTTCGGGTCGGGCCCCAGATACTCCTGCACCCCCCACAGGGCGAAGGGAATGCAGATGAGGATGACGATGATCCACGCGATGAAGCCATGCGCGCGATCACGGATTCCCTGGAGCATGGGAGGGTGTCAAGTCAACGAGGAAACGAAGCGCGGCGATTCGGGGGCTGGCGGAGTGGACGGGACTCGAACCCGCGACCCCCGGCGTGACAGGCCGGTATTCTAACCAACTGAACTACCACTCCAAATCGCTCGCGGGAAGCCCTGCGGACAGCCGGATCATGGGTGCTGAGGGAGTCGAACCCCCGACCTTCGCCTTGTAAGGGCGACGCTCTTCCGGCTGAGCTAAGCACCCGCGGGCGGGGCGCAGGATACGGCATCCGGCCCCGGGTTTCCATCCCTTTCGCCGCCTCGCAGCAATTCTCGCCCCGCCCACGCCCGCGGGTGCGCCGGGAGGGGGCGCCTCAGTGCGTGGTGACCGCTTCCCGATCTTCCGGAGCCGCGGGGATGAGCTCCGCGGCCGGAGCTGTCTCGTCGTGTGCGCCGGGCGGCTTCTCGAGGGCGATGGTCAGGACCTCGTCTACCCATTTGACCGGGCGGATGTCGAGCTCCTGCTTGATGTCTTTCGGTATCTCGGCCAGCTCGCGCTTGTTCTCGTCGGGGATGAGCACGGTCCGGATTCCACCCCGAAGCGCCGCGAGCAGCTTCTCCTTGAGCCCTCCGACGGGCAGCACCTCGCCGCGAAGGGTGATCTCCCCGGTCATCGCGACGTCCGACCGCACCGGGGTCCGCGTCAGCGCGGACACGATGGACGTCAGCATCCCGACCCCGGCGCTCGGGCCGTCCTTCGGGGTCGCGCCCTCCGGCACGTGCAGATGCACGTCGTGCTTCTGGTAGAAATCGTCGTCCACCCCCAGGTTGGAAGCGCGGCTGCGCACGACCGTCATCGCGGCCTTGATGGACTCCTGCATCACGTCCCCCAGCCTTCCGGTGAAGGACGGCTTGCCGGTGCCGGGGGTCACCGCGGCCTCGATGGTGAGAAGGTCGCCTCCCACCTCGGTCCACGCGAGCCCCGTTACCTGGCCGATCCGGTTCTCTTCCTCGGCCCGCCCGTAGCGGTACCGCTTGACCCCCAGGAACCGCTCGACGTTGCGGTGGTTCACCGAGATGCGGTTCGCCCGGGGCTTGAGGGCCTGTTCCTTGACCACCTTGCGGCAGATCTTCGCGATCTCCCGCTCCATGTTGCGCACCCCCGCTTCGCGCGTGTAGTACCGGATGATGTCCTGCACCGCGCCCATTCCGATGTTCAGCTCCCCCCCCTTCACCCCGTTGTTCTTCATCTGCTTGGGGATGAGGTAGCGCTTCGCGATGTTGACCTTCTCCGGCTCGGTGTACCCGGCGAGCCGGATCACCTCCATCCGATCGAGGAGCGGATCGGGGATGTTCATGGTGTTCGCGGTGGCCACGAACAGGACCTCGGACAGGTCGTAGTCGACCTCCAGATAGTGGTCGTTGAAGGTGTGGTTCTGCTCCGGGTCGAGGACCTCGAGGAGGGCCGACGACGGGTCGCCCCGGAAGTCCATCGACATCTTGTCGACCTCGTCGAGCAGGAAGAGCGGATTGCGGACCCCCACCTTGGCCAGGTTCTGCACGATCTTGCCCGGCAGCGCCCCGATGTACGTGCGGCGATGGCCGCGGATCTCGGCTTCGTCGCGGACCCCGCCGAGCGACATGCGCGCAAACTTGCGGCCTGTCGCGCGCGCGATGGACTGCCCGAGCGAGGTCTTGCCCACCCCGGGCGGACCCACGAGGCAGAGAATCGGCCCTTTGAGCTTGCGCACCCGCTGCTGCACGGCCAGGTACTCGAGGATGCGCTCCTTCACCTTCTCGAGCCCGTAGTGGTCGGCCTCGAGAACCCCCTCCGCCTTCGCGATGTCGTGGCGCACCCGGGTGCGCTTCTTCCAGGGAACGTTGACGAGCCAATCGACGTAGTTGCGCACCACCGTCGCCTCGGCCGACATCGGCGACATCATCTTGAGCTTCGTCAGCTCCCCGGTGGCCTTGCGCCTGGCCTCCTCCGACATCCCGACCCGTTCAATCTTGTTCGCCAGCTCGTCGAGCTCGCTGGGCGCCTCCTCCATGTCGCCCAGCTCCTTCTGAATGGCCTTCATCTGCTCATTCAGGTAGTACTCGCGCTGGCTCTTCTCCATCTGGCGCTTGACCCGCCCACGGATGCGCTTCTCGACCTGCAGGAGCTCCATTTCCTCCTGCATCGCCGCAATGAGGCGCTCCATGCGCTCGTCGGTCTCCACCACCTCGAGAATGGCCTGCTTCTGCGCGGTCTTCAGCCCCAGGTGAGCGACGATGGTGTCGGCGAGTCGAGCCGCATCGTCGAGCCCGGAAAGCGAGGTGAGGATCTCGGCCGGGACCTTGCGATTGACCTTCACGTACTGCTCGAACTGCGACAGCAGCGAGCGGGTGAGCGCTTCGATCTCGCCTCCGGCCGACGTCTGCGGCCGCAGCAGATCCACTTCCGCCTCGAAATGGGTCTCGGTCTCCAGGTATCGCCCCACCCGCGCGCGTTCGGCGCCTTCGACCAACACCTTGACCGTGTTGTCGGGCAGCCTCAGAAGTTGCAGGATGTTCGCGACCCCCCCGACCTCGTAGAGGCTGTCGATGGAGGGGTCCTCCTCGGCCTCGTCCTTCTGGGCGATGAGCATGATCCGCTTGTCGGTCTTCATCGCCAGATCGAGGGCCCGAATCGACTTCTCGCGGCCCACGAAGAGGGGGATGACGACGTGAGGGAAGACCACCACGTCGCGCAACGGGAGAACCGGCAGAACCAGCCGCTCCTCAGGGAAGGAACCGTCGTCAGCCACTTTCGTTACCTGCCTGGGCGCCACGCGCCGGGTATCCGCCCGGCGTCTACTCCGACGCGACCTGCTTCACATCCCCCTCGTAGATCATGAGCGGCGTCGTGTCGCCCGACACGACCCCCTCATCGACCACGACCTTGGCGACATGCTCCATCGAAGGCAGTTCATACATGGTGTCGAGGAGACAGCCTTCAAGTATCGACCTGAGCCCGCGCGCGCCCGTCTTGCGCTCCATGGCCCTCCGCGCCACCGCCCGCAACGCCTCGTCCCGAAACTCGATGGCCGTCCTCTCCATCTCGAACATGCGCTCGTACTGCCTGGTCAGCGCGTTCTTGGGCTCGGTGAGGATCCGGATGAGTTGCTTCTCGTCGAGCTCCTGGAGGGTCGCCACGATCGGCATCCGGCCGACGAACTCCGGGATGAGCCCGTAGCCGACGAGGTCCTCCGGCTCCACGTCCAGCAGGACTTCTCCGATCTGCTTCTTCTCGTGCTCGCCCCGGACTTCCGCTCGAAACCCGATTCCGCTCCGGGAGGAGGAACGCCGCTCGATAATCCTGTCGAGCCCGTCGAAGGCGCCCCCGCAGACGAAGAGGATGTTGGCGGTGTTGACCTGGAGGAACTCCTGCTGCGGGTGCTTGCGGCCGCCCTGGGGCGGAACCGAGGCGATGGTCCCCTCGATGAGCTTCAGGAGCGCCTGCTGCACGCCTTCGCCCGAGACGTCGCGGGTGATGGAGGGGTTGTCGGACTTGCGCGAGATCTTGTCGATCTCGTCAATATACACGATCCCGGTCTGCGCCTTCTCGATGTCGTAATCGCACTTCTGGAGCAGCTTCTGGATGATGTTCTCGACGTCCTCGCCGACGTAGCCCGCCTCGGTGAGGGTGGTCGCGTCGGCGATCGTGAACGGAACGTTGAGGAGCCTCGCGAGGGTCTCCGCAAGCAGCGTCTTGCCGCAGCCGGTGGGCCCGATGAGCAGCACGTTGCTCTTCGCGAGCTCGACCTCGTCCACTCCCTGGGGGTTCTCCATCCGCTTGTAGTGGTTGTAGACCGCCACCGAAAGGACCTTCTTGGCATGGTCCTGCCCGACCACGTAGTCGTCGAGTATCCGGTTGATCTCGCGCGGCGTGGGCAGCTTGCTGCCCTTTCCTCCCGCCGAGGTCTCCTGCACCTCTTCGCGGATGATGTCGTTGCAGAGATCGACGCATTCGTCGCAAATGAATACCGAAGGCCCGGCGATGAGCTTGCGCACCTCGTGCTGGCTCTTGCCGCAGAACGAACAGTAGAGCAGCCGATCTCCGTTGCCGCTCCTGCCGTCCTTGCCTTGCCTGTCTTTGCTCATTCCCGCTCCCCGACGCAATCCCCGATCAACTCCGGCCTGCCGCGCCGGCATCCGCACGGCGAGACAGCACCCGGTCCACCAGTCCATACTCGACCGCTTCCTCGGCCGCCATGAAGTTGTCGCGCTCGGTGTCGATTGCGATCTTCTCGAGCGGCTGCCCGGTGTGCGCGGCGAGAACCTCGTTCAGCCGCTCGCGGAGCCGGAGAATCTCGCGCGCGTGGATGTCGATGTCGGTGGCTTGGCCGTACGCTCCTCCGCTCGGCTGGTGGATCATCAGCCGCGAGTGAGGGAGGCAATAGCGCTTGTCTTTCGCTCCTCCGGCGAGGAGCAGGGCGCCCATGCTGGCGGCCAGGCCGACGCAGATCGTGCTCACGTCGGGCTTGATGAACTGCACCGTATCGTAGATGGCGAGACCCGACGACACGTTCCCTCCCGGCGAGTTGATATAGAGGTTGATGTCCTTGTCGGGGTTCTCCGATTCGAGGAACAGGAGCTGAGCCACGACCACGTTCGCGACGGGATCGTCGACCGGACCAACGAGAAAGACGACCCGTTCCTTGAGCAGGCGGGAGTAGATGTCGTAGGCCCGTTCGCCGCGCGAGGACTGCTCCACCACCATGGGGATGAGGTTGAGCCCCCGGGCACCGGACGCGCGCGGTGCAAGTCGCTCGATCATGTGGTTCATTCTTCCGGTTGCCGGTGCTTCGCCGCGCCGGGGGCGGGTTCAACGCCCACGATGGAATGCGGCACGGGAATGGACGGGGCCGTTGACGGGTGCGCGGCAAGGGCGGGCCCGCATGGGATGGGGTGTCTCTCGGGAAGGAATGCCGCGGATCCTGCTCAAGAAGACGCGCCGCTAGTCTGACCCGGTTTCATCAACTCGTCAAACCCCGACGGCTCGTCCACGACCTTGACCCGGCCAAGCATCGCTTCGATCGCCTGCCGCTCCAACAGCCGGGATTCCACCGGGCGAAGACGGCTCCGATCGGAGTAGAACCAGCTCATCACCCGGGCAGGGTCCTCGTAGGTCGCGGCCATGCGCTCGATCTCCGCCCGCACCGCGCCCGGATCGGGGATGAGGTCATGGTCCGAAACGATCTGGGCGAGCACCAGCCCCTGCTGCAACCGGTGCCGGACCTTCGCCTCGGCGGCCTCGTGCGCCGCGTCGCCGGGCGTTGGCGCCGACGCCGGATCTCCCGGATCTCCCGGATCTCCCGGGCTTCCCAACCCCGCGCGTTCGAGTTCCTCCGCGACGAGGCTCTCCGGGACCTCGATCGGGTGCCTCTCGAGCAGGGCCTCCAGCAGCCGATCCCGGGTTTCCGCCGCGACGGCCGCCTCGATCTCCCGCTCCAGGTTCGACCGCACTTCGCGCCGGAACTCGTACAGGTCTCCGCTCTCCACCCCGAGACCCCGGATGAAGTCGGCGTCGACCTCCGGCAGCACGCCCTCCTCCACCTTGCGGGCCTCGACGTGCATCACCGTCGACCGGCCGGCGAGGCGCGGCGAGGGGTGGTCCTCCGGATAGGCGACCTCGATGTCGCGCGTGGAGCGGGGCTCCATGCCGACGAGCCCGCGGTCGAGATCGGGCACCGCCTGCCCCGCACCGACCTCGACGACCCGATTCTCGCCCACGCTCCCTTCGAGAGGCCGGCCGTCCATCTCCCCCTCGACGTCGAAGGTGATGCGGTCCCCCGGCCGCGCCCCGCGCGCCACTTCCCGCCATTCCCGCCGGCGCTTGCGGAGGGTCTCGATCATGTCGTCGACGTCGGACTCCTCGACCTCGGCGGTCGGCCGGCGAACCACGACGGACTCGAGGTCGGTGAGCCGGATCTCCGGAAACACCTCGAAGACGGCGGTGTACCGGAGGCCGGTCCCCGGTTCGCTCTCCACCGAATCGATCCGCAACTCGCCGGCGGGACGAAGCTCCTCGCTCGCCAGCGCGTCGGCAAAGCTGGTGCGCACCAGATCGCCCACCACCTCGTCGCGCACCGCCGCGCCGAACCGCCGGGCCACGACCCTCATCGGCGCCTTGCCGGGCCGAAACCCGGGGATCCGGGCGGTCCGCATCAGGTTGTCGAGCCTCGTCCCCACCTCCCGCTCGACGCCTTCCTCGGGAAGCTCGACCGTCAGGCGGCGCTCGAGACCGGCCGTGGACTCTACCGAGACCTGCATGTACTCACCTGTTCACCTCGGTTCTTCGTAGCGGAAGAGGGGCGCCCGCGGGGACGGCGCCTTGGGCCCTCGCCCGCACGCCCCGGAAGAAACTGGTGCGAAAGGAGAGACTCGAACTCTCACGGGTTGCCCCACTGGCACCTAAAGCCAGCGCGTCTACCGATTCCGCCACTTTCGCGACGCTTCGGACCGAACGGGGGGCGAGTATAGCGAAGATGCCGGCGGATCCGGCTAGCGAAGCTCGATGCCGAACCGGGCCCGGAACTCGGCGTTGTAGTCGTCGTCGCTCAGATCGGCGCCCATCGCCACCCACTCCTCGTCGCGCATCGCGGTGCGGCCGCGAAGGATGCTTTCCGCGTCCGCTCCGACCACGTAGCGGAGGCGGTCCGAGTCGGACTCCACCGCATCGAGGATCGCATCGGCGACGATCTCCGGCGGCTGGTTCGCCCGCTGGCCGGCGGAGTAGAACTTCCCGTTGCGGCGCATGAGGTCGACGTAGGGCGAGGAGCGGTCGAACACGGTCTGCGGCTTCGCGTTCTCGAAGATGTTGGTCAGGATGACGCCGGGCTCGATGATCTTCACCCGGACCCCGAACCGCCGCACTTCGTGAGCGAGCGCCTCGCTCGCCCCTTCGAGCGCCCACTTCGACGCGGTGTAGGGCACCTGGTTCGGCATCGCGATGCGCCCGGCGATGGAGGTGAGGTTGACGATGGTGCCGGACCGGCGCTCGCGCATGTGGGGCAACACCGCCCGGATCATGCGCACGGCGCCGAAGTAGTTGGCCTCGAACATGGCCCGGTGCTGCTCCTCGGGCACGACCTCGAGGGGCGCACCGCCCGCCCAGCCCGCGTTGTTCACGAGCACGTCGAGCCCCCCGGGCAACGCCTCGGCCACCGCGTCCCTGATCGAGGCGGGGTCGGTCACGTCGAGGCGGAGCAGCTCGAGGTCGAGCCCCTCCGACTCCCTCGCTTCCCGGAGCGGCCCCGCCTTGGCGAGATCGCGCATCGTGGCCCAGGTTCGATACCCGGCGCGGGCAAACCGGAGCGCGGTCGCAAGACCGATCCCGGTGCTGGTTCCGGTGATGAGAATAGCGGGCATCCGCGAACGCCTCCCTGGTGCCCCTGGTGCCCGCTCCGCCGCGGCGGCCGCCGGAGGCCGGGGGGCGGACCCGGCGGCTCCGCCGGCTCCGGCCCGCGAAGACGGCCTCGAGCCGGCGGGGACCGGAGGCGAATCCGCGGGGTCGGGGCCGCGCACGACCCCGGCCGCGTGCAGCGCCTCGATCTCCGCCTCCGAGCAGCCGTGCTCGGCGAGGATCTCGCGGCTGTGCTCCCCGAGCCGCGGCGCGAAGGTCCGCACCGCCGGCCCGCCGGCATCCGCCACGTAGCCGGTGGTGACGGAGGTCACCTCCGCCCGCCCGAGCATCCCCGGAGCCGGCAGGGTGGCGGTCAGACGGCGCGTCTCGAGCTGCGGGTGGGCCATCACCTCGCGGAAGCTCGAGAGGGGGGCGGCCGGCACCCCGGCCGCTTCCAGGCGCTCGAGCCAGACCCGGGTGGGCTCGCGCCGCAGCCGCTTGCACAGCTCGGGGCGCATCTCCTCCCCGTTCGCAACGAGGTCCGCGTCGGTCGCGAACCGGGGGTCGTCCCGGAGTTCCGGGCAGCCGAGGACCTCGAGCAGGCGATCCACCTGCGCGCCGGTGAGGGCGGTGATCTGCACGTAGCCGTCCCCGGTCGGAAACACGTTCGCGGTCGGGTACCGGGTCAGGGACTGGTTGCCGAGGAGCTCCGGCTCCTCGCCGGTCGCGAGGTGGTTGTTGTACAGGGGATTGAGAAGGGACACGGCCGAATCGAGCATCGCCACGTCGAGGAACTGGCCGGAGCCCGTCTCCTCGCGGCGGCGAAGGGCGGCCGCGATGGCGAACGCGGCCATCATCCCGGTGGTGACGTCGATGATCGGGGAGACGGTCCGGGTGGGGCCGGTCTCCGCGTGGCCGTTCGCCATCATCATCCCCGAGGCAGCCTGGATGGCGCCGTCGAACGCGGCCATGGACCGGCGCGGCCCTTCCTGGCCGTAGCCCGAGATCGAGCAGTAGACGATCGAGGGCCTGAGCTCGCGCACGGTCTCGTAGTCGAACCCGAGCCGGCCGATCACCCCCGGCTTGAAGTTCTCGACCAGCACGTCGGCGCGACGCACGATGCGCCGGACGGCCGCGCGCCCCTCGGGTCGCTTGAGGTCGACGGCGAGGGAGCGCTTGTTGTGGTTGACCCCGATGAACGCGGGGGCCATCTCTCCCCGCCCGAAGCCGGTGAGGTCCAGCATTCCGCGGGCGATGTCGCCGCCCGCGGCCGACTCGATCTTGACGACCTCCGCCCCCAGCAACCCGAGCTGGTAGGTCGCGACCGGTCCGGCCACGACCTGGGTGAAGTCGACGACCCGGACCCCTTCGAACGCCTGGCTCATCGGGATCAGAAGCTCTCGACCCAGGGCCGGACCTCCACCTCCCAGGCCCAGGCGCTGCGGTGCTGGCGGTATACGTGCCAATAGGTGTCGGCGATCGCGTCCGGGTCGAGGAAGTGGTCGTCCCCGGGGTCGATGCGTCCACGCGCCTCGCTCCGGATCCCGCCGTCGATGACGAAGTGGGCGACGTGGATCCCCTGCGGGGCGAGCTCCCGGGCCATGCTCTGGGCAAGGCCGCGCAGCCCGAACTTGCCCATCGCGAACGCGGCCGAGTGCGGATAGCCCTTGACGCTCGCGGTGGCGCCGGTGAAGAAGATGGCCCCGTCGCGCGACGGGAGCAACCGCCTCGCGGCCGCCTGCCCGACCAGGAACCCGCCGTAGAGGCTGATCGCGAGGGCACGCTCGACATCCCCGGGATCGATCTCGGTGATCGGCCCGTGGGCGCGCGCGCTCGGGTTGTAGACCGCGAAGTGGGGGTTGCCGAGGTCCCCCTCGACGGCGGCGAAGAGCGCCTCCACGTCCTCGCGCCGGGTTGCATCGCAGCGGTAGGCACGCGCGCCCGAATCGGCGCAGAGGTCCGCGAGCTTGTCCGGGTCGCGGGCCGCGACCGCGACCCGCATCCCCTCGGCCGCGCAGCGACGCGCGAGCGAGGCGCTGAGGCCCGGCCCGGTCCCGACGATGAGCGCGGTCCGACCGCGCACCGAATCCGGATCTGCCGTGTTCATGTCAGCGCCCCCTCCACTCGGGCGAACGTTTCTCCGCGAATGCGAGGGGGCCTTCGACGAAGTCCTCGCTCGCCCGCATCGCGTGCACCGCCGGATAGTCGCCGGCGATGGCGGTCTCGAGGTCCGGCGCGTCCGCCGCCGCGTAGAACACCTCCTTGGAGGCGCGGATCGACATCGGCGAGCACTCGAGGATCCGGCCCGCCCACCGGCGAGCCGCGTCCATGAGCTCCTCGTGCGGAACCACCTCGTTGACGAACCCGAGCGCGTGGCCTTCCTCGGCCCCGACCCGGCGCGCGGTGAGGATCATGCCCATCGCCCGCTTTTGGCCGATGATCCGGGGCAACCGGACAAGCCCGCCGGCGAGCGCGGCGAGCCCGACGCGCGGCTCGGGCAGCGCGAAGATCGCACGCTCGGAGGCCACGATGATGTCACACGCGAGGGCGAGTTCGAAACCGCCGCCCATCGCCACCCCGTTGACGGCCGCGATGATCGGTTTCGTGAGGTCGAAGCGCGCGGTGAGACCGCCGAAGAAGGTCCGCGGGCGGGTCATGTCATTGCCGGCCGCTTGGTACTTGAGGTCGTTGCCGGCGCTGAACGCCCGGTCGCCGGCGCCGGTGACGATGGCCACCCACAGCTCCGGGTCCGCCGCGAAGTCGTCGAACACCCGCTCGAGCTCGAAGCTCGCGGGCGGGTGGACGGCGTTCAGCACCTCGGGGCGGTTGATGGTGACCACGAGCAGGCGGCCGTCCCGCTCCGCCTTGCAGTACTGGTATTCGGTCATGCGTTTCTCCGTGTCGATTCGCGGCCCGCGGGGGCGCGTCCGCTCGTGTGCGTCCGGCGCGGCGTCACGAGCGAAGCAGCTTGAACGTGCCCCCGTCCATCCAGAGGACCTTCCCGGTGAAGAAGGCCGAGTCGGGGCCGATGAGGAAGTAGAGCCCGTTCGCCGCCTCGCGGGGCGGTGCCATGCGCTGGAGGAGGGTTCTCTCCTCGATGCGCTCGTGCGAGCCCTCCGGCAGCCCCATGGTGATCGTCTCGTCGCCCACCCGGATGTCCTCTTTGCCCTCTTGCGTCATGCGGGTGACGATGGGTCCGTAGCCGATGGCGTTCACGTTGACGTGGGGGAGGCGGTAGCGCTGGCGGCACTCGATGGCGAAGGTGCTCATGAATCCGAGGATGCCGGCCTTGGCCGTCGAGTACGAGGACTGCCCGTCGTTGCCGAGCGCGGACACGCTCGCGGTGAACACCGCGCGGCGGCGGCGGTACGGGTCCTTCGCGGTGCGCCAGGCGTGAAGCGCGGCCTGCGCGAGCTCCATCGGCGCGGTCAGGTGGAGGGCGATGGTGCGGTTCCAGTCCTCGCGCTCGACGCGTGAGAGAGCGGCGTCGCGGGTCACCCCCGCGTTGGCGACGAAGGCGTCAAGCTCGCCGTAGGTCTCCACCGCGCGGTCCACCAGCTCGCGGTTGAAGCCCTCGGCGGTGACGTCGCCGCCACAGCCGGTCGCGCAGCCCGCGCCGTAGCGCGAGCGGAGCTCTTCGGAGACCGCGCCGGCCACCTCCGGGTCGATGTCGTTGACGATCACGTTGGCGCCTTCGGCCGCGAACCGCTCGACCGCGGCGCGGCCGATCCCGTTGCCGGCCCCGGTCACGACCACGGTATCGCCCTCGAGGCGACGCGCGACGGGCACGATCTTGTCAATCTGTTCGAGCGTCCTGCCGTTCACCAAGGCTCCTCGTCGGAAGATAAGGGTCGGCGCGGGATCGTAGCAACGCTTCGCCCGCGGGCTCAATTTCCCGTTCCGGGGCGGCCGGAGCGGATTCGTTCCCGGCCAGCGATTCTCATTTTGCTCGTCGGGTCCCGCGGCAGGATCGGCACGACCGTCGATCTGCCCCGGATCGAGTCGCAGGGAGAAGACGGCTTGCGGCTCAGGGTGAAGTCAGGCGTCAAAAATGAGAACTGCTGGTTCCCGGCCTTCCTTGATGGCCGCGGGTGAGCGTATCGTCTCGATTCGACACTTGATTCTTCGGTCGCCGCCGGCTTCGGGCCACCCGATCGTAAATGGACGCAATTATTTGAATCCACTATCTATATTCAGGTGAACGAATCGACCTTGGAGGGCCCGCGTCCGGTCCTGGAAAATGAACACCCCGTGTGCGACGATAGCCGGCTTCATGATCGGAGGGCACGTCTTGGACCAGCGCGAAGCCATCGAGAACCCCGTTGCGGCGGAGGCGCGTCCGCCGGTCTACGTGCCGAGCCTCCAGCGCACGCAAGGGCAGCCGCCGCCCATCGCCGCGAATGGCGGCCTGTCCTACCTGTCGTTCGATCGGGACGGGGATGCGGGAACCGCCGCGGCGATCGAGGCGGCGCTCGCCCAGATTGCCGAGGGGCACGGTCAGGCGTTCATCGATCAGCTCGAGAATGCGCCCTCCGGCCCCATCGAGACCAAGTGGGGCCCCGGGTTCCGCGAGTACGAGGAGTGCCTGGACCATATCCGGGCAACCGGCATCGAAGCCCCTGAAGGCGGCTTGGCGCTTCCGTTGCGCTACACCGTCTACGAGCAGCCCTCCTACTCCATCGTGTCGTCCAACTCGCTTTGGCGGGACCCGGCGCGCGCGACCGAGGCGGAGCTGTTGCGCAAGGCCGAAGAGGACAACGGACGGCGCTACCTCTACTTCCCGCAGGTGATGCGCGACGCGCGACGCATCGGGGAGTACTACCCCGGCCTCTCGGTCACCAGCCCCGAATGCATGGACCGGCTCGGCGTCTCGCTGGCCCGCCTCGAGTCCCGGTGCACGAACTTCTACGACTCGGCGGAGGTGGAACGGGTGTTCTACCCGGAGATCGAGAAGCTCATCCTCGAGTTCTTCCCGGAGGCCACCGACGCGCTCGTCTACAACCACGATGTCTTCGACAAGGATTACCAGGGCGACCGCACCGAAGACCAGGACGCCAGGAACCCGGGCGTGAACGCCCGATACGCCCACCTCGTGCACAACGATCTCAACGACAACAGCGGCCGCGTGCGCTGCCGCGAGCTGCTCACGAAGAACCTGCGCAACTTCGGCCGCGAGCAGCACTACACGGAGGCGGAGGCCGACGCGAAGATGTCGCGGAGGTTCATGTCGATCAACCTCGCCAAGCCGATGGAGACCGTGGGCCAATTCCCCTTCGTGCTCTGCGCCTGGCCCTCCTTCGCCGACCAGCCCTATATCAACAACTACCGCGTCTACGACGACCGCGTCGGCGAGACCACCCGATTCACCTACCGCCCCGACCACGAGTGGTACTGGTTTCCCCGGCAGAAGCCGACCGAGGTCTCGATGCTCAAGTGCTACGACTCGATCACCGACGGCTCGGTCTCGCGCTGGTCCTTCCACACCGCCTGCATCGACCCGACCGCGCCCGCCGACGCCCCCTGCCGCAAGAACGTCGTGGTCCGCTCCTTCGTCTTCTTCTAGTGCGGTGTCACGACATCGCGATTGATCATGTCACTCTCTCTGCCACCGCGACCCGGGAGAGGAGTCGCATGCACCGCGCCCATACGGACTCGGTGCCGAGGAACTCACTGCCTTGCAAGGTACGGTTCGTTCGAGGCGTTCGGGCACGCATCGTTCTGCTAGCTGCCGAGGGCTTGGAGAATCGCGACATCGCCTAGCGGATGGGCATCCGAGTACACCTTGGCGACCTGTCCGGAAATCCGGGGCCACTTCGGTCATCCACCGCCATATCGTCGCCGGCCGTGAAATGCCGCATATGCGCGTTGTTTGTTCAGTCCCGCTTGCGGGTACAGGGCAGGGTTAGCGCAGGCCGAGGCCGCGCGCGATAATGCCGCGAAGGATCTCCCGCGTCCCGCCCTGGATGGTGAGCTTCGGGGCGATGACCGTGGCGTGGGCGAGCACCGCTTCGAGGCGTTCGCTCCGTTCGACGAACGCGCCGAGGCGCCGCACCCGGTCGGGAAGCGCTTGTTCCCAGTTCGTCCCGAGATCCTTGACGATGGAGGACTCGACCACCGGCTCCTTTCCCTCCGCGAGCATCCCCGCCACCGAGATCGACATCCGCCGCAGGGTGTGAAGCTGGGCGATGAGGCGCCCGACCCCTTCCGCCTCGCGCGCGTCCGGGTCGGGGCCGAGATCGCGAAGGAGTTCGATGAGTACGTGGATCGTCTCCAGGAACCGCTCGGACCCGCTCCGCTCGTAGGCGAGCTCGCTCGTCGCCTGCTTCCACGCCCCGTCCACCTCGCCCAGCACGTGGTCGCCGGGAATGCGGGCGTCCTCGAACAGCACCTCGTTGAAGTCGTGTCCGCCCGCCGCGTTGACCACCGGACGAAAGCCGATGCCGGAGGTCGTCTTGAGCGGGACCAGAAACTGCGTCAGCCCGTGGCGCCGGTTGGCGTTGGTGGGCGGGGAGGTGCGGAACAGCCCGATCATGTAGTCGGCGTGGTGCGCGCCGCTCGTCCAGAGCTTGCGCCCGTTCACCACCCACCCGTCGCCGTCGCGCTCCGCCCGGGTCTTTGCGGCGAAGAGGTCGGAGCCCGAGTCGGGCTCGCTCATGCCGATGCAGAAGGTCAGCTCGCCGCGGCAGATCCGCGGCAGCACGTCGAGCCGGAGGTGCTCGGGCGCGTACCGCAGGAGCACCGGCCCGCTCTGGCGGTCGGCCGTGAAGTGGGCCCGCGTCGGCGCCCGCGCGAGGAGGAATTCCTCGTTGACCACGTAGCGTTCGAGGTAGCTCCGCTCCTGCCCGCCGTAGCGCGTCGGCCAGGTCATCCCGATCCAGCCCCGCTCGCCGACCCGGCGGCTGAACGCGCGGTCGAAGGTGTCGCCGGCGGGGTCGTGGGGGTCGAAGGTGCCGGCCGCGATCTCGCCGCGGAGGAACTCCCGCACCTCTTCGCGCAGACGGTCCGCGGCGGGCGGAAGACGGATGGGGTCGAACTGGATCGCCTGGGCCATTGCGGTCCTCCCGGATAATCCTCACCCGCCGGGCGGGCCGGTGCCCCGCCTGCGCTCGAAGTCAGATCGCGGTCAGGGCAGGCCACGTGCCGTCCGCCCCGAGGCGGGCGAAATGCCGGCCGAGGCGGAGCGACCACTCGCTCTCGTCCCCGTACTCGTCGCGCCACGCCCAGAGCCGATGGGTGAAGCGATGGAGCACGTGCTCGCGCGAGTAGCCGATGGCCCCGTGGACCTGATGCGCGATGAGCGCGCCGGCGTGCGCCGCCTCCCCCGCCCGCACCTTGGCCGAGGCGACCTCGACGAGCACCTCGTCGCTCTCCGGGCCCCGGTGCTCGAGCGCCCATGCGGCCGAGTTCGCTGCCGCGTTGGCCGCCGCCACCTCACCGGCGAGGCGGGCGAGCTCCTGCTGGACGGCCTGGAACCTCGCGATCGGCCGCTCGAACGCGACCCGCTCGCGCGCGTACTCGACCGAAAGGTCGAGGATCGCCTGGAGGGCCCCCGCGATGAGCGACGCGCGCGAAACGGCCCCGAAGAGCCGCGCCTCGTCGCGGGCGATCGGTCGACCGCCGACCGCGAGCGGGGCCACCCCGTCGAATTCGAGGCGATCGAGGGGGTCCCCGGCGACCGACGCCCCCTCGACGAGGCCGCACCGGGCGCGTTCGACGAGCGCGACCCGGTAGCTGCCGCCCTCGCCGCCGTCTTCACCACTCGACCGCGCGATCACCGCGACGTGCTTCGCCTCGCGCCCGAACGGCACCCCGCCGGCCCCGCCCGAGAGGGTTCCGTCCGCCTTGAGCGCGACCCGGTCGCCGGCGCGCACGGGGGCGGCCGCGAGCTTGCCGGCCGGGACCTCGAGCCCGGCCCGGGCAAGCACGATGCCCGCGACGAGGGTATCGGCGAGCGGTGCGGCGGCTGCGTACCGGCCGGCCGCGTGGAGGACCTCGAAACCCTCGCGCACCGAGGCCCCCGCTCCGCCCGCCTCCTCCGGCACCCACGCGGCCGCGAGCCCGATCTCCTCGAGCGCGCTCCAGAGCGCCCCCCGCCACTCCCCGTTCTCCGGGTCGAGGGCGATGGCCTGCGGCTCCGCGCAATCGCGGAACACCCGCTCGCACGTCTCCGTGACGAGGCTCGTTCCGTCTTCCATCCAGGTTTCCTGACGTTCTCCGAGACCGCGGCCGGCCTCTCCCGCCGGCGGCCGAATGCACGGCGCACAGTCTACCCGAGGCGCGGACCCGGACCCTCGAAGCGCGGCTTCTACGCGACGACCTCCTGGCGGCCGCCGTTCCCCTCGAGCACCTCCTCGCGCCACAGCGCGAGGCTCTTCATCATCGGCGAGTCGTTGAACGAGAAGAGGAACGCCTCGTCCGTCCGCGATGCGTTCGCATGCTCGTGAAGGGACCACGACGGCACGCAGAAGATGTCGTTCTCCTTCCAGTCGAAGCGCTTGCCGTCGATGACCGAGTACCCGCGGCCCTGCGCGGCGGTGTAGATCACCGTTCCGGTGTGCCGGTGCGCCCGGGTATGCTCGCCGGGGCGCAGCATCTGGATCCGTACCCCGATGGTCGGCATCACCGGGCCGCCCGTCGCGGGGTTGACGAAGTCCATGACCACGCCGTCGTACGGGGACCCGTCGGAAACCCCCGCGAGGTTGCGCAGGGCCTCTTCCGACCGCGTCCACGGATAGTAGCTGAGCGGCGAGTAGGGGCGGTCCCAGCGGGTGTCGGCCGGGATCATGCCGCCCACCCCGTACATCGCGTGCGAGGCGTTGACCGGTGTCGTCGGCGTCTGCCGGAGCTCCGGATGAACGCGGTAGAACGGGCACTCGAGGGCGTGGATGAGCGGGATGTCGAGCCCGTCCTGCCACACGACCGGGGTGTCGGAGTCGGGACGCACGCCGTGGTCGTGCCACGAGCCGGACGGGGTCAGGAGGAAGTCTTTCGGGCGGACGTGGAGGATCTCGCCGTCCACGACCGTGTACCCGCCCTGCCCTTCGAGCACGAAGCGAAGCGCGGAGAAGGTGTGCTCATGGGCGGAGAGCGCCTCGCCGGGCAGCATCACCTGAAGGCCCGAGAAGAGCCACCCGCAGGTCGCCCGCTCCCGCTTCCGGGCCGGGTTCACCAGCATGATGACGCGCCGCGCCGCGTCCTCCGCGGTCACGAGCTCCGTCGCCTCCATGACCTTGGGGCGGAGGTCGTCGTAGGCCCACTTCATGGGCCGCGAGGTCGAGGTGGGATGGTCGGGCTCGAGCGCGTTGAGCACGGTCCAGAGCGCCCCCGCCTCGTGCCCTTCGAGCTCCCGGTAGAAGGCGCGGAGCCGGTCGTCGTCGCGGACCTTCGCGCGGCCGACCATCGGGTCGAGTGCCGCCCCCCGGGCTGCCGTGCTCACCGCCATGGCTTCACCCTCCACCATCGGTCCTCGTTCGAGCCTACCATAGAGCCGGGCTCGGGCCGGCCGGGTCCGAACACTCCGGAGGCGACAAACGAGGGAGGATGGAGATGGCGGTGACCCGACTCGAGATCACGCGGCGCGAGCCGTTCGCCGGCGGCCGGGCGTTCGGGGACGGGGGCGGCTACGAGCGGATCGAGGCCGTCGCGCACTACGCGGTGGACCCCGCCCATCCCGCCAACGCGGCCATCGTCGACCTCGGTCGGGCCGAGCGGGACGAGGACGGGCGCGTGCGCTTTGGCGGCGACGCGACCTTCCTCGTTCCGGTGGACCCCGGCCGGGCCAACCGCGCCCTCCTCTTCGAGGCGCCGAACCGGGGCAACCGGCTCGCGATGCGCTCGTTCGACATGGCGCCATTCGACCTCATGCCGACCGACGAAATCCCCGCGGGGGACGGCTTCCTGCTCGAACGGGGGTGGTGCGTCGCCTGGTGCGGGTGGCAATGGGACGTCCCGCACCCCTCGGTGCGCCTCGGGCTTCGCGCCCCCGCCGTGCCGCCCGCGAACCGGACCCCGGCGGGGCGGATGCAGCTTCGCATCCAGCCCGACCGGGCCGCCGACACCTTCGCCCTGACCGACCACCACGTCGGCTCGGTCGGCAACCACGCACCGATCCCGCCCCTCGACCCCGAGGAACCGGAGGCCGCCCTCTTCGTGCGCGAGCACCTGTTCGACACGCCGGTGCGCGTGCCGCGTGAGCGGTGGGCGTTCACCCGGGGGGACGGGGACCCGGCGTCCGCCGACCCGGGGAGCGTCTCCCTCGCCGGCGGATTCGCGGCGGGGCGGATCTACGACCTCGTCTACACGCCGGGCGAGTGCCCGGTGGTCGGGGCGGGGCTCCTCGCAGTGCGCGACCTCGCGGCGTGGACGCGGAGGAGCCCCGACTCACCCACTGCCGGCCGCGTCGACCACGTTGTCGCGAAAGGCGTCTCGCAGTGCGGCCGGTTCCTGCGGACCTTCCTCCACGCCGGGCTCAACCGGGACGAGACGGGCGAGCGGGTGTTCGACGGGGTGCACGTCCACGTCGCGGGCGGGCGGCGCGGGGAGTTCAACCACCGCTACGGACAGCCC
This sequence comes from Gammaproteobacteria bacterium, assembly GCA_965214795.1. Classification (GTDB taxonomy): domain Bacteria; phylum Pseudomonadota; class Gammaproteobacteria; order HK1; family HK1; genus JAJDXW01. Next base: position 2,997,089 of record OZ243976.1, read on the forward strand.
TCGGTGCAGCCGACCCCGAGCCTCGGACACCGCTTCCCGTTCGCCGACGAACCCCAGGCCGACCCCGGCTCGGGGCGGCGCGAGGGGTTGCTCGACCGGCTGCGGGCGGCGGGCTGCGTACCGAAGATCGTCTATACCGACACGTCGTCGGAGTACTGGCGCGGCGACGCCGGGCTCACCCACCGCAACCTCGAGCCCCGGGCGGAGGCGGAGGCGGGGGCGGGGGCGGGGGCGGACGTCGAGCCGCCCGCGGAGGTCCGGCGCTATCTCTTCGCGGGCACCCAGCACGCCCCCGGGGTCCTGCCGTTCACGGACCGGAGCCTGTTCGGGAGCCGCGGGGCGAACCGGTTCAACGCCGTCGACTACCGGCCGCTCCTTCGCGCCGCCCTCGAGAACCTGCGGGTCTGGATCGCGGAGGGTGTCGAGCCGCCGGCGAGCGTGTTCCCGCGCGCCGCGAACGGGACCGCCGCCTCGCGTGAAGAGGTGCTGGGCGCGCTCGCGGCGATTCCCGGGTTCGCGCTGCCGCGCCCGGACCGGCTCCCGTCGCTCGCGCCCATGGACCTCGGGGCGCACGCCGACGAGGGCGTTCCCGCCCTCCCCGCCCGTTTCGTCGGCGAGCCGTACCCGTCACCGGTGTCCGCCGTCGACGCGGACGGCAACGAGACGGGCGGGGTCCGGATGCCGGACGTGAGCGTCCCGGTCGCGACCCACGCCGGATTCAACCCGCGGCACGCCGAGAGCGGCGGCGACGGCCAGGTCCTCGAGTACCTCGGCTCGACGGTTCCGCTCGCCCGCACCGCGGCGGAGCGCACGGCCGCCTCCGACCCGCGGCCGTCCCTCGCGGAGCGCTACCCGAGCCGGGACGCGTACCTCGCGGAGGTGCGGGCGGCGGCCGAACGCCTCGTCGAACGCCGATACCTGCTCGCCGGCGACGTCGAGCTCTGCGTCGCCCTCGCCGGCGAACGCTACGACGCGGTCGCCGGCCCCGGCGCCTGAACGGCCGCGGCGGTCCGCGCCAATGCCATCGAACCGGTGGGCTCGACCCGACGGACACCCGCCCGGAACACACCGTCATACCCATCGCTCCCCGTACGGAGGAGCCCATCGCCGTTCGGACGCCGCTTCGGCGGAACCAGCCGATGGCAAGGTGCGGACCCACGCGGCCTTCTTCCTGTTCGAGCACGGTGCAGTGAAATGATCCCTGAATCGAGCCCCTTCAGGCCGGGGCAGCCCGTGCCGTTCGAATTCTTCGTCGGACGCAGTGCCGAAGTCGAACGCTTGATCGGAATGGTCGCCGGCAGCACCCGGGGTCGATTCGGGATCGGCTTCGTCAGCGGTGAACGCGGCATCGGCAAGAGCTCTCTCGCCGCCTTCGCGCTTCGCCTCGTCGAGCGCGAGTACAACGCGATGGGATGCCACGTCTTCCTGGGGGGCGTTCAGGATCTCGGGGAGATGCTGCGGCGCACCTTCGATCGCTTGCTGAAGGAGAGCATCGACAAGCCTTGGCACAAGCAGGTCAGAGATTTCTTCGGTAACTACGTCCGCCAGGTCGGCCTCTTCGGCATCTCGCTCGAGCTGAACCTCGCCGACCGCGATCTCTCGGCCATGGAGCATCACTTCGTCCCCTCGATCCGGCGGCTGCTGGACGAGATCAGGGAGCACAGGAAATCGTTCTTCCTGATCCTTGACGACATCAACGGGCTGGCGAGTTCCAGCGATTTCGCCAACTGGTTGAAAAGCACCGTGGACGAGATCGCCACCGCGCGAGAAGAAACGAGGCTCTTCATCCTCGTCGTCGGCCTTGAACAGCGGCGTCACGAGCTGGTGGCGGGTCAACCGTCTCTGGGCCGCGTATTTGAATTGTTCGACATCGCTCCATGGGTTCGGGCCCGGTCGATTTGATGCTCTTCGAGAGGAGGTACCCGTTCCCCTCCGGCTCGCGAGGGTCGGCGGTGCCATTCGCGAGTCAGTCGGCGGCGGACCCTCGTTCGACGATGCGCCCTTCAAGGTGCGACTGCCGTTCGGCGAGGCGCTGCATCTCCGTGCGGAAGTCCGCCATGCCGGACCGGAACTCGCGCATGTCCGCACGGATATCCGACATCGCGCGCATGATGAGGCCGGCGAGGGCGATGCCGACCACGACCACGGTGCCGACGATGGTGCCGATGATGGTGAGCGTGTCGACGCTCATTCAGTGCCACCTGCCGAAGCCGCCAGCCGACCTTGCGCGAGCGTACCCTGCCAACCACGGAACTTCCATCCTGGGCGGACGTACTTGGCGAACCGAGCCGGCGCCGCGTCCAGTCACCCAGGGCGGGCGTTCGCGTGGCGGGTAGTAAGAAGGAGGGCCTTGACGCGAAGCGCGCGTTGCCTGAGGGCGAATCCGGCGCGTGTCAGCGCAACCATGAAGTCCTCGCGTCGCCTCGCCTCGTCATGGATGTCGTGCGATTGGTAGGCTACCCTACAATATGGATATCTTACGATTGGTAGGGTACCCTACCAGTCGTACGACACTCGCGTATCGGCTGGCGGCTTCGGCAGGGGGTGACACGGAATGGATGGCGACATCATCACCGTCATCGGCACCGTGGTCGCGGTCGGACTCGCCCTCGCCGGGCTCATCATGCGCGCCACGGCGCGGGTCGACGCGGACATCCGCGAGAACCGGGCGGAAATGCGCGAGTTTCGGTCCGCGATGGGAACCTTCCGCACGGAAATGCAGCGGCTCGCCGAACGCCAGTCGCGGGTCGAAGGGCGCCTTGACGAACGAGGCTCCGCCGCCGACTGACTCATCCGGTTTCCGTCACGGCGCACAGGACCGCCAGCACGCGACGGCAGTCGTGCTCCGCATCGGGCGGGATCCACGCCCGGACGAATGTCGTAGGCACACTGTATCGCGCCCACGCCGACGTGTCGGCTCGCCCACCGGCTCGACGCATCGTTCGGCGCCCCGAACATCCGCGCGAGCAGGAAATCGATCCGGCTCCGGCCGTCCCATTCGGCCAGCAAATGGAACACCTCGATGGTGAACGAGAACGAGCACCGGCACCAGGAAGCGCTCGCTGATGTGCTCGCATGAGCCGATGAACTGAAACTGCGTGACCTCGTCGACCAAGTTGATGTGGAACAGACCCTTGGCGCCGTCGAAGTCGCCTTGGTGGACCGTATCGACGCGCACGAACCCGGGACGGCCTTCAGGATGGGGCCGGCGCCGTTCACCGATCGAGACTTTGGTGGGCCGGGTGGGCTCGACCTGGGCGAGCAGGCGGATGTCCTGAGCCGTGTAGCGCCGGGGGAAGGGCCGCCGTGGCGGACCGCGACGGCCGTCGATGCGCCCGGTGATGGTGCCCCGCTTCACACCCCGTCAGGCTCGCCTCACGTTGGAATCACGTGCCCCCCTTCAGGCTCATGTGTCATTGGACAAGGCTCCCTTCGCTCGCGGACGGAGAACGCTTCAGCCCCGACCGCGCCGGCCCGGCCGAGGTCCTCGCCCTGAACCGGGGCCACCGGGAGATCGAGAACCGCCTCCACCACGTTCGCGACTTCTCCTGCGACGAGGACCGGTCCCGGAAACGCACCGGCGCGCTTCCCCGAAACCTCGCCTGCCTCGCCAACGCCGCGCTGTCCATCGTGCGCCTGCGCGGGCGGTTCCAATCCCTGCCCCAGGCCCAACGACACTACGCCGCCCGACAGGGCGAGGCCCTGCACGAGATCATCCGCGCCACCTGATACACCCGCCCCTCAACGGCGCGCCCGAGCGCCCGGACGAGCCGCCCGCGGGCGAATGCACCGCCCAGTCGGCCCCGACGACCTCCGCCCCGGCGCCTCGGGGCGGCTGCGCAGGGCCATTGACGCCCGTCTCGAAACACCGGCCTGCCAAGCCCATCCACTCGCGCTCGGCCAGCCCCGGTCACCGATGCCACTACCGGACGGCCCTGATTTGCTCCCGACAGGAGGATTGACAGCGGGGGGGGGGGCAATGGCATTCACTTAAGAGAGAACGCCATTCACTTAAGGATGCGGTTGCGGGCCTCATCGGTTGTCCTGCGGCTGGCATGGCTTGTCTCCTCACCGCGCGGCGACGGCTTTCGCCGCCTTCGCCGGCTTCCATTTGCCGATCGGCTTTCGCGAGCGTCGCGGGTAGGAGCGGTTGGGGCGCAGCTTGTGGCGGCACGCCACCATCGCGTCCATGATGAGCGAGAGGGTTTTGCCGAGCCCCGCCGCGTGCTGGAGGAACAGCCCCTCGAGGTGGCGCGCGACGGTGAGCAGGGAGTTTTTGAAGTTCACCCGGACTTGGGTTTTGTCGCGTGCGGCGCGGTCGGCCCCGAGCCGGTCTTCGCCGTGATTGGAGAGCAGCCGCGTGAGGGTGATGAGGACGAAGTGCGCGAACAGCTCCTGCTTCACCCCGCGCTCGCTTTGGCCGTGGAAGTCCTCGATGCCAAGGGTGTGCTTCGACACCTTGTACAGTTCCTCAATGCCCCAGCGCTCGTGGTACAGGTCCGAGAGCTCGGCAATGGGGTAGCGCTCGCGGTCGAGCAGGGTGGTGCCCAACACGTAGGGCGAGCCGGCGACCTCGTACTTCACCAGGCGCCATCGCAGCGCTACGCGGCCCCCCGGGGGGGCTTGCCCGGGGGCGATGTCGACCACCCGGTCGGTGTCGGTGCTGCGCACGAACGCGCACACTGCGGCGTTGGCATTGGCCTGGAGCCGGAACACCGCATGCATGCCCCGCGCGAGGTGTTCGCCCAGCAGCGCCTGGGAGAAATAGCCGCGGTCGTAGACCACCACGTCGTTGGGCGACAACGCCTTCAGATGGGCACGCGCGGCCTGTCTCTCGTTGTCATGGCGCAGCAGGTCGAAGTCGACCGGGACCTTGGCCCGCAACGCATACAGGCAACTGAGCAGGCCCTGGGGGTAGTGGGCGTTGTCCGCGGGCCGCCGGTAGCCGGCCTTCACCAGGGGCCGGGGCAGGTTCAGCTTCGAGCCGTCCACCGCGAACAGCCGGTGCCTCTTCCACCGGGGCTCCAGGGCGCGCGCGCCGGCGCGGCGCAGCACTTCGCCGTGCACGGTGCGCAGCAGGTTCTCGTGCACCTTGGCGCGGGCCTTGCACATCGCCGAGGGCGAGACCGGGGCCGGCTGCGGCAGCGCGACCCCGAGCCGGCGGCACTGCTCCCACAGCTCGACCAGGGTCGCCGCGTAGCCCTGGCGGCCCTTCGACAGCACCAGGCGGAAGATGAACAGCACCACGAGCAGCGTGTTGAGCGAGCGCTGGCGTTGTTGCCAGTGCCGGTCGAAGTCGTGGGCCACGGCCACCACCGCATCGACCAGCGCCCGCCACGGCTCGACGAGCGAGGGGGCCAAGCCCTTCGGTGCCCGGCGCCGTCGCGCGGGCCGGCGCCCGGTCCTCAGTATCGCCCGGAACTCCTCGTCCAGCGGGTAGACGAACACCCCCTTGGGCGGGCGCACCGAACCCTTGCCCTTGGTCTGGCCCACCCACTGCCAGTTCGCCGCCCGGTAGCTCGCGCCGGTGAACCGGCTCAAGTCCACGAAGGTCTCCACCAGCACCGGACGGTAGCCGTGATGCACCTGCCAGTCGTCGGCGAGCCGGCGCACCGCCAGCGACAGCGCCTTCGACGCGAGGTGCCGGACCCGCACCCAAGGGAAAATCAGGAACCGGGGGTTGGCGATGACCCGGTCCAGGCGCTTGCGCCGGGCCGCCTCGTCCCAGCCGATGAACCGCTCGCGGCACGCCACCGAGCGGGCCGCATACGAGAACAGCAAACCGCCCAACCACCGCCCGTGACGGTCGATGAGGGCGTAGCGCAAGTGCGGACCGAGCGGGCGGCGGTAGCCCAGGTAATGGTGCCGGTCGAGCAACTCGTTCCACTGCGCGACCTCGCCGGGGTCCGTCACCGGGCGCAACTGCACCGGCTCAAGGTCGTTCAGCGCGGCGCGGACCTCGGCGCGCGGCGCCGAGCGCGCGGTCCACGCCAGCGCCTTCTGCCCCCCTCGCTGCTTCGATTCGTCCTTCGCCGGCAGGGTGAACAGCCCGAGCCCCTCCAGATGTTCGAGCACACGCCGCGCCAAGCGCGCGCGCGGCGCCCCGCCAGGGGTGTGCCAGTTCAGGTGCTCGCAGATCGTGAGCCCGAGCTCGTGCCGGCTCAGCCCCGCACACTCGCGCACGGTGCGCTGGAGGTCGGCGATCTGACGCCGGGTCAGGCGCCGGCCGAAGAAGGTGGTCGACTTGAGCTTTCGGATGGCCTCGTCCATCGGTTCCTCCCAAAGACAGCTCCACCCGCTGATGGTGTCACCGAGGGGGGCGTGTGTCAAGGCCCTTGGGAAGGGCCGGAGAAGGAGGCTGTTATCCATCTTGAATCAATGGGTTGTGGAAATGAAACCCAAACCTGAAGACGGCTCTGTCAAAATGAATGCCATTGGGGGGGGGGGGGTAGTGTGCAATGCCAAGTCAGGCAAACCGTGAAGGGTTCGTCCAGGCCGGAACATCCCGGCCGGGCGCCCTTTCGGACTTAATCCAAGGGAGTGCGTCATGGCCGATCTCCGGGGCAATGGAACCGACAACCGGCTCGAAGGCGGCGCGGGCAAGGACCGTATCCGGGGCATGGACGGCGATGACGAGCTGTTCGGCCATGGCGGCAACGACCGCATCCTCGGCGGCAAGGGCGACGACACCATCGACGGCGGCGCCGGAGACGACGATCTCGTCGGCGGCAACGGCGACGACACTTTCGTCTTCGGCCTTGGGCACGGCAACGATGTCATCACCCGCTTCAGGGCCGGGGAGGACGCAATCGACGTCTCGGCGCTCGGCATTACCGGGCTCGACGAGGTGACCGTCACGCAGGTCGACAATGGCGTTCAGCTCGACCTGACGGCGCATGGCGGCGGGACCATCCTCCTCAAGGGGTTCAGCGGGAGGCTCGACGCCGCGGATTTCGAGTTTGCCGAACCGCCGGAGGCGCCCATCGAACCGCCGGAGACCCCCGTCGAACCGCCGGAGACCCCCGTCGAACCGCCGGAGGCGCCCATCGAACCGCCGGAGGCGCCCATCGAACCGCCGGAGGCGCCCATCGAACCGCCGGAGGCGCCCATCGAACCGGGGGTTACCCTGGTGGGCTCCGATAGCGATCATGTACTCCACGGGGGCACCGGTAACGACAGCCTCGAAGCGGGCTCCTCCAGAGCAAACTGGCTCTACGGGGGCGCCGGGAACGATAGCCTCGAAGGGGGCTCCGGAACAGACTGGCTCTACGGGGGCGCCGGAGAGGACACGCTTCACGGCGGCACGGGCCGCGACACCTTCGTCTTCGACGTTCAAAACGGCCAGGACGTCATCGAGGACTTCCAGATCGGGCAGGACAGGATCGACGTCTCGGCGCTCGGCATTACCAGCCTCGACGAGATGACCGTCACGCGGGTCGACAATGGCGTCCAGCTCGACCTGACGGCGCATGGCGGCGGGACCATCCTCTTCAAGGGGAGCTGGCGGCCCTTCGCTTCGGATTTCGAGTTTGCCGATCCGCCGGAAGCGACCACCGAACCGGGGGTTACCCTGGAGGGCGGCTGGGGCGATCTCTACGGAGGCTCCGGTAACGATAGCCTCGAAGGGGGCGCCGGTCGCCCATTCCTCTACGGAGGCGCCGGTAACGATACCCTCGACGGGGGCGTCGGTCACCAATTCCTCCACGGAGGCGCCGGTAACGATAGCCTCGACGGGGGCGTCGGTGACCAAACCCTCTACGGGGGCGCCGGTAACGATACCCTCGAAGCGGGCCCCGGTGACCAAATCCTCTACGGGGGCGCCGGTGACGATAGCCTCGAAGCGAGATCCGGTGACCTCCTCTACGGAGGCGCCGGTAACGATACCCTTGACGGGGGCGCTACCCTCTACGGGGGCGCCGGTGACGATAGGCTCTACGCAGAAGGCTGGTTCGACGGAGGCTGGCTCGACGGGGGCGCCGGTAACGATTGGCTCCGAGCGGGCTACAGTCACGATACCCTCTACGGGGGCGCCGGTGACGATAACCTCGGCGGGGGCGGCGGTAACGATATCCTCTACGGGGGCGCCGGTGACGATACCCTTGCAGGGAGCGCCGGTGACGATACCCTCTACGGGGGCGCCGGTGACGACCATCTCTCCGGCTCCACGGGCCGCGACACTTTCGTCTTCGGCCTTGGGCACGGCGACGATGAAATCATCCTCTTCAGGTCCGGGGAGGACAAAATCGACGTCTCGGCGCTCGGCATTACCGGCTTCGACGAGATGACCGTCACGCAGATCGGTCATCATCTCTCCGGCGTCGTCCAGCTCGACCTGACGGCGCATGGCGGCGGGACCATCCTCCGCAAGGGGTTCAGCGGGACCTTCGACGCCGCGGATTTCGTGTTCGCCGGACCGCCGGAAACATCCGTCGAACCGGGGGTTACCCTGGTGGGCGGCCCGGGCGATGATCTCTACGGAGGCGCCGGTAACGATACCCTCTACGGGGGCGCCGGTCACGGTACCCTCTACGGGGGCTCCGGTAACGATACCCTCTACGGGGGCTCCGGTGACAATATCCTCGACGGGGGCGCCGGTAACGATAGCCTCGACGGGGGCGCCGGTAGCGATACCCTCTACGGGGGCCCCGGTAACGATACCCTCTACGGGAGCTCCGGATGGGACACCTTCGTCTTCGACGTTCAAAGCGGCCAGGACGTCATCGAGGACTTCAGGAGCGGGGACAGGATCGACGTCTCGGCCCTCGGGGTTGCCAGCCTTGACGATCTGTCCGTGAGCGCTGGCGGCACTGTTATTCAGGGCCATTATGGTAGCGGACACATCGTGCTCAAGGACTTCGGCGGGTCCCTCGACGCCGCGGAATTCGTGTTCGCCGCCAGTTCTGCGATCAGCGGCACTGTCGGCGACGATGTGTTGCGGGGCACCTGGGGCCATGATTACCTCTTCGGCGACAGCGGCAACGATCAGTTGTTCGGCCTCAGAGGCAACGATGTCCTCGTGGGATACGGGGGACAGGATCGGCTCTGGGGCTATGCCGGCGACGATACGCTGTGGGGCGGCGCCGGAGACGATTCGCTGTGGGGCGGCGCCGGCAGGGACACGCTTCACGGCGGCGAGGGCGACGACTGGCTGCGCGGCAATCACGATGCGGACGTATTCGTGTTCTCCTCGATGAATGGAGACGACACGATCGACGACTTTACCGACGGCGAAGACCTGATCGACCTCCAAGCCCACGGCCTGCGCAGCTTCGACGATGTGAGCGCAACCCAGGACGGAAACCACGTCCGCATCGACCTGACGGAGCATGGCGGGGGGACGATCGTGCTCGAGGACTTCGACCTCGCCGACCTCGACGCCGGCGACTTCCTGTTCTGAGATAGCCGCACCGGCCCCGGCAAGCGGGAACACGGGCCCTGCCGTCCTCTGCGGACAGGGCTTCGATCCCGTCTCATCGCCGGCCGGCACCCCCTGAAAGACGCGCCCCGGCAAGGGGTGCGCCGCCACTCGGCGCCCGGCGACGCCCTCTCCGGCAGATTGAGACCGATTGGCAGAGAATCGCCGCGATGTCGTCGATGCATCGGGGAACTGGTACGCCTTGCGGCGGTAGATGGCGCGTTGGGATGGTTCGATGAACGGTTTTTTCGCGATCAGCGATTCAATTTGGTGGAGATTACGAACGGCACGCACGCCGCGACCTCGGCCTTGCGCCGGTTTTGGAACGCCGGGCAGACGGTCAGTCTATCCAGAGGGATTCCATAACGGTTTTTCGTACAGGTTGGCCAGCACCGTGGCGAAGACCGCGGCATGGGGATAGGCCTGGGAGAACGACAACCACACTCGACGGGCGGTGATGCGGGTCCGTGTCCCGACCTTCAACCGCTTCACGCGAAGGGTCGAGGCTTGAGCGCGCGCCCACTCGGTGCCCTGGGTCCCGAGGTGTCGAAGCGCGCGCGTGCATCAGCACGTAGGCGAATGAGGACAGGTACAACCGCAGTCGACGCGGCTTGCGGGAGTACGTCCCGCGACCGCGAGCGGATTGGCGGCCGCCGCGGGAAGTCGGTGATTTTTTCGGGTTAGCATCCCCGGTTCCGGATCGCGGCGGGGCGGGACCCCGTGGTGCTCGATTTCACGACATCAGGGAGACGGGACGTGGGCGACATCCACATCGATCTGAACGACAACCCCAACGGCGGTCGGGTCGCGACGGTCTGCTACGACAACGAAGCGAAGCTCAACGTGGTGGCGAAGGACGACGCCGACGCCCTCGCGGCCGCCATCGAACGCGTCGGCGCAAGCCCCGACCTCCGGGCCGTGGTACTGCGCGGCAAGGGCGAGCGCGCCCTCATCGGCGGGGCGGACATCGGCTATATGGTGGACGTGACGCCGGAGGCGGCCCGCCCGTTCATCACCTCGATCCACGACGTTTGCGACGCGATCCGCCGCACGCCCGTCCCGGTGGTGGCGCGGATGTCGGGGTACTGCCTCGGAGCGGGCCTCGAGATCGCCGCCTCGTGCGATCTCCGGGTCGCCGACGCGACCGCCAGGCTCGGCATGCCCGAGGTCCAGGTGGGACTTCCCTCCGTCATCGAGGCCGCCCTGCTCCCGCGGCTGGTCGGTTGGGGGCGGGCGGCCCGGCTCGTCTACACCGGGGAGATCATCAACGCCGAGCGGGCCTGCAGTTGGGGGCTCGTCGAGTCCCTGGCCCCCGCGGGGGAGATCGACGACGCGATCGGGCGGACGGTGGACATGATCTGCGCCGCGGGTCCGGCCGCCATCCGCCTCCAGAAGGAGCTGCTCCGCGACTGGGAGGAGCTGTCCCTCCGGGACGCGGTGCAGCGCGGCATCGACTGCCTGCCGAAGGGGTTCGCGAGCGGCGAGCCGCGCGAGCGCATGCGGGCGTTCCTCGACCGCAAGGGTTGACGGAGCGCGGCCGGGCCCGGTGGCGCCGGACGCCCGGCGAAGCGGCCCGACCGGGCCGGCCGCGCCCCTCGGCCGGTGGCGGGGAACGCACGGGGCGCGGGCGGGTGACCGGCCAGGGGGCCCGAACGCATCGCCTCCCCGGTCCGGATCGTTCCGGAACGCGGCGCGTCGTTCCGGTGGCGGAGACGCGCGGGCGAGCGCAGACGCCTCGGGGGAAGGAGATGGAAACGCATGACCATGACGAAGCCCCTCACCCTCGTCGTCAACGGAGCCTCGCACGCCTTCCGCGTCGAAGCGGACCTTCCGCTCGCACTGGTGCTTCGAAACCGGCTCGGGCTCACCGGGATCAAGGTCGGCTGCGGCCTCGAGCAGTGCGGCGCGTGCGCGGTGCTCGTGGATGGTGAGCCGACCCTTACCTGCGTGCGCCCGGCCGCCGACTTCGCGGGCCGGCGCATCGAGACCGTCGAAGGGCTCGGAACCCCGGAGGAGCCGAGCCCGGTTCAGCAGGCCCTCATCGAAGCCCGCGCCGCGCAGTGCGGCTACTGCATCCCCGGGATCGTGATCGCCGTCACCGGGCTGCTGCGGAAAGACCCGCATCCCGGCGAGAGCGCCATCCGCGCCGCGCTCGATCCGCATCTTTGCCGGTGCGGCGCCCATCCAAGGGTGCTGCGGGCGGTGCGGGCGCTCGCCGGAGCGGCCCCCCGATGACCGCCAACCCGAGCCTCGCCCGGCACCCTCGCGTCGAGGACTGGATCACCGTTCGGCCCGACGGCCGCGTCGAGGTACGCACCGGCAAGGTGGAGATCGGGCAGCGCATCACCACCGCGGTCGCGCTCCTCGCGGCCCGCGAGCTGGGTGTGCCCTTCGACCGGATCGTGATGGTGCCCGCGCGGACCGGCCTTTCCCCCGACGAAGGCCATACCTCGGGCAGCAACTCGATGGAGCAGTCCGGCCACGCCGTCCGGCTCGCCGCGGCGACCGCCCGCCGCGAACTCGTCGCGCGCGCCGCGAGACGCCTCGGCGTCGACCCGGCCACCCTGGAGACGGGGGACGGCCTGGTCCGCTCGCGCGAGACGAACCGGACCCTTCGCTACGGCGAGCTGGTCGCGGACACTCCCCTCGCGCTTCCCGTCGACCCCGAGGCGGCGCCGCTCGCGGGCGCTCCGGAAGGGCCGCGACCGCCGTGCGTCGAGCCTCTCCACCTCCGCGGGCTCGTGACCGGGACCCTTCGCTTCGTTCACGACCTCTCGCACGAAGGGGTGTTCCACGCCCGAGTGGTCCGTCCGCCGCACTACCGCGCGGCGCTCGCATCGCTTCCGGACGGCCTCCGGGCCGGGCTCGGGGGCGCACGGCTCGTTCGCGACGGAAGCTTCCTCGCGGTGGCGGCCGAGGACGAGCACCGGGCGCTGCAAGCCGCGGCCCGGGTCGCCGCCGCGGCGAAGTGGCGCTCGGACGGGGGGCTCGACGACCGGCCGCTCGGCGAGCAACTCCCCGGCAACCGGCGCGAGAGCTTCCCGGTTCGCGAGTGCCGTCCGCGCGAGGAGCCGATCCCCGCGCCGCCGCCGGATGCGCCGCGCACGATACGCGCGGTCTATGAACGCCCCTACCAGATGCACGGCTCCCTCGCCCCCTCGGCCGCCCTCGCCCGCTTCGCCGGGGGGCGCCTCGCGGTGTGGACCCATTCGCAGGGGATCTACCCGCTCCGGTTCGCGCTGGCGGAGACCCTCGGCCTCGAGCCCGGATCGGTAGAGGTAGCGCACGCACCCGGCGCCGGCTGCTACGGGCACAACGGCTCCGACGACGCCGCGCTCGAGGCGGCCCTCGTCGCCCGGGCGATCCCGGAGCGCGCGGTGCTGCTCAAGTGGTCGCGCCAGGACGAGCACGCCTGGGAGCCCTACGGCTCCGCGATGCGGATGGAGCTCGCGGCCCATCTCGACGACGGCGGGGACGTGCGCTTCTGGTCGCACGAGACGTACAGCGACACCCACGTCGTGCGCGCGCGTCCGGGCGCCGCGGGCCGGCAGGCCGGGCGCTTTCTCGCCCCGCGCTACCTCGCGGACCCGGTGCCGACGCCGGCGTCGGCACCGAACCTCACCGCGAACGGCGGCATCCACCGGAACGCCACCCCACCCTATGCCTTCCCCGAGACCCGCATCGTCAAGCACCTCGTGCACGACCTTCCGCTCCGGGTGTCCGCCCTCCGCACCCTCGGCGCGTACGCCAACGTGTTCGCCGCGGAGTCTTTCGTGGACGAGCTCGCCCACACGGCGGGGGCGGATCCGCTCGACTACCGCCGCCGCCATCTCGAGGACGCGCGCACCCGCGCGGTGCTCGATGCGGCGGCCGAGCGTTTCGACTGGACGGCGCGGGCGGCGGGCGAGGCATCCGGCACCGGGCGGGGGATCGCGGTCGCGCGCTACAAGAACGCGAAGGGCTACTGCGCGGTCGCGGTCGAGGCGCGGGTCGGGGAGGACGCGAAGGTCGTTCTCGAACGGGCGGCGATCGCCGCCGACGCGGGGGAGGTCGTCGACCCCGACGGCCTCGCCGCCCAGCTCGAGGGCGGCTTCGTGCAGGCGGCGAGCTGGACCCTTCTCGAAGCGGTCGCCTGGGACCGGGACGGCATCGCCAGCCGGGACTGGGAGAGCTACCCGATCCTTCGCTTCAGCGACGTCCCGGAAATCGAGACGGTGCTCGTGGACCGGCCCGGGGAGCCCTTCCTCGGAGCCGGCGAGGCGTCCTGCGGCCCCGCGGGGGCAGCGATCGCGAACGCCGTCTTCGACGCGACCGGCGTGCGCGCCCGCCGCCTCCCCCTCACCCCGGAGAACCTCCGCGAAGCCGCCGCCGGGGGCTGAAGCCCCTCGCCCCTCGCGGTGGGAAGCATCCTGTCGCAGGGTGCTTGGTTCCCTCTTCAGGAGTCATGCGTCAGCCCGCGGAGTACCCGCCCCGGGGTGTCCTTCCGCCGGCTCGGCTCTCGCGAGGGCGCTACCTCGCCCCGGGCCGCTCCTTCGAGCACCTCGACGAACTCGCCCACGCCCTGAGCGATCATGAGGCCGCACGCCAACTCGACGAGGCCCGAGAACGACTCTTCGAGTCCATCCACAACGCCCATGCAACCGCCGCCTGACGGCTCCACCTGGGGGTCCCGAACCTCCCCCCGTGCCCCCTTCGGGCTCATCTCCGGATTGGAAAGGACTGCGTAACACCACGGTGGGCGATTGCGGCGTGTAACGTGGCGCGCCACAGTGCATCGTGAGGATCAGGCACAAGGGACTGCGAGCGCCGCACGAGCGCGACGACGCGGCGCAGCTGCCTGCCGGTCTCGTGCCACGGCTCCGGCGTATCCTGTTCCGACTGCAAGAGGCAGCGCATCCGGGCAACGCCGACGCGCCGGGCTTCCGGCTGCATCCCCTCAAGGGCGACCGCGCGGGCCGGTGGAGCGTGCGCGTCTCCGGCAACTGGCGCGTGGTGTTCCGCTTCGAGGACGGCGAGACTGTGGACGTGGACCTGATCGACTATCACTGACGGAGGGGGAGCCACTGACCATGAACGATATTGCGAGCGATCGCGTCGGTCCGATGCCAGCAATTCTCATTTTGCTCGTCGGGTCCCGCCGCAGGGCCGGCACGACCGTCGATCGGCCCCGGATCGAGTCGCAAGGAGAAGACGGCTTGCGACTCAGGGTGAAGTCAGGCGCCAAAATGAGAACTGCTGCAGAGTTTCAACGTACTTGCTCCTGACAAACGTACCTTGACGCCGGTCACCGGCAACGGGTACGATCGTCCCGGTACACCTTATTCCGGCCCTCGGGCTGTCCAAACAACCCGGACCACCTCAAAGAAGGTTAGCTTGTGTACCAGACCGGCCACACGATCAAAGAGACGCTTGAAGAGATCCATCGCCATGATCTAGTGCTACCTGCCATCCAGCGTGAATTCGTGTGGCGCCCAGAGCAGATCGCCCGCCTGTTCGATAGTCTCATGCAAGGGTACCCATTCGGCACGTTCCTTTATTGGCGGGTTGATGCACAAAATAGCGGAAATTTTGAATTCTATGACTTCGTATTGGACTACCACGAGCGGGACAATCCTCATTGCGCGCGGCTTGGTAGGCTGCAGGACCAGCGGCTGACGGCGGTACTCGACGGGCAACAGCGTCTGACGGCATTAAACATCGGGCTGCGCGGAAGCATGGCGTGGAAACTTCCACGAAAATGGCGGGACAACCCGGATGCGTTTCCAAAGCGCCGACTCCACCTGGATTTACTCTGGCAACCAGACGACGACAATGACGATACCTCAATGAATCGTTTCGATTTTCTCACGCAAGAACAGTTCACCGATGCTGACGAGACGACTTGTTGGTTTCCGGTCCAGGATATATTAACAATCCCAGATGCTGGACCGGCCATGACTAGGTGGTTGAACGAGAGATTATCGCAGGAGAAAGTAGAACAAGCGCATAAACGACTGTATCAACTTTACAATGTCATTCGTACCGACCGCCTTGTCGCCTACTATGAGGTAAGCGACCAGGATCTGCATACTGTTCTACAGATATTTATTCGCATGAACAGCGGTGGCACGGTGCTATCGTATTCCGACCTCCTTCTCTCGATCGCCGTCGCGCAGTGGAAGGAACACGATGCCCGAGAAGAGATCCATAATTTGGTAGACCAACTTAACCGTGTCGGGAATGGTTTCTCGTTCTCGAAAGACCTTGTGCTCAAGGCCGGACTTATGCTGAGTGACACTGGCAGCGTCGGTTTCAAGGTGGACAATTTCAATCGTTCCAACATGGATACCTTCGAGAAGAATTGGCGCAACATGAAGCGTGCTCTGACGCTGACTGTTGAGCTTGTTGCTGATTTCGGATTTGACGCACGAACGCTGACGGCAAATAACGCCATCTTGCCGATTGCCTATTACATCTACAGGACCAGACGCAGACCAGACTACCGGACAAGAAGCAAATTCAAGAATGATCGTAACCTCATTCGCAAATGGCTGATCCGCAGCCTACTAAAACGAGGGGTTTGGGGAAGTGGGCTGGATACATTGCTCACCGAGCTGAGAAAGACGATCCGCAGACGTGGCGACGACGGTTATCCTTCCGAGCTCTACAAAACGATGCGAGGAGCAGGCAAGTCGCTCGCGTTTGAAGATGAAGAACTTGACGAACTCGTGGACATGCGTTACCAAGATCGGCTCACGTTTGCCCTGCTCTCCTTGTTGTTTCCATTCATCGATCTACGCCACCAGTTTCATGTGGACCATATCTTTCCGAAGGCACGGTTCACGCGAACGAGATTGCGACGTGCCGGAGTCCCGGACGGGAAGGTGGACTACTTCATCGAGCGTAAAGATAGGCTTGCCAACCTGCAATTGTTGTCCGGCGCAGAGAACGTCGAAAAACGCTCCAAGATGCCGTCAAAGTGGTTGTTGGAGCAGTATTCGGACGAGGACGACAGACGAGAATACCGGCGCAACCACCTCTTGGGAGAGGTACCTGATTCAATTGTCCAATTCGATACTTTTTTCGAGGCGAGGAGAGATCAACTGAAGAGAAAGATTCGCGACTTGTTGGGATGACTTGATTACGCGGTCAACTGTCGGTTGTGAAAAGGTTCGAAATTTGGTCACTTTGATCAGTATTCCTGTCCTTTTTTGTCACCCGGGCGGGTTGCTGTCGTCTAGTCTCGACGAAACAATCACTTGTGTGGCTTCGTGATTTCGAGCCCGATGGCGGTAGCGTCTCCTTCCGATTGCGCGCCGTTTGTACGCGATTCAGGACAAACCTATGGTGCGTCCAGGAAGGACGAGACCCGTGCTTCCTCGAAGTCGTCGGTCGCCAGCCCGCAACGGTCAATGTGTGACCGGGCAGGACTTCTACCTGCTGGGTCGCATAGAAGGTTTCCAGCATGCCTGTCCCTTTACATGTCCTTCCTCCTCCACCAAGCTTTGCCTGGCGCAATAATCCGACAACAAGGGATCGGTGCGATGGCTGTCAACTGATGGAGGGATCTCCCTTCGTCCTCTTCGCGCGCCGGCGCCCGATTCACTTGGACCAGCCGCGAGACGTGCGAGGGGGCCACCACATGGAGCGTTCATTCGAACTTCCGATTGATTTGCGGGTAATTTTTCTCGTAACACATTGTTTCTCAATCAATTAATGGCAATATACGGTCATCTATTTGTTCCCATGTAATACGGATGATCAGGTGTCAGGTCGACCATATGCGGCTCCGTATCCATAATAGTTCCCATGTATTTCGAGATCGTGCCCAACCGCAACTCCCGACCTGCCATCCTCTCCTCAATGCTCACCCGCCCCACGCCACTTCAGCAATAAGCCCTCGACCTGCTCGGCGTGCGCCCGTAGCGTACCCAGTACCGAATCTTCGAAAACCGACGATGGTCCATATGAACCAACGACTTACGTCAACGTCTGTTCCGGAAGTTCGGGTTCATGGTCCGGTTCCCTCCCTTCGTTCGTCTCCCGGGCCGGCTCGATCCGAACCGTCACCGTGCTCGTCCGTCACCGTGCTCGTCGCTCGGTCGGCGAGCCCCCGCCCGCGCATCGCCGCCGCCACTATCCAAGGGCCGAGCACGGCTGCCGCGACGATTGCCCATGGCGCCCGCGGCGCGAGCGTTCCCACCACGGTGGCCCACACCCCGGTCTCGACGTAACGTACCGCGCTCCGGGCGAACAGCCGTCTGCGGGTGGCCGCCGCCCCGTCCCGGTGTTCGAGGCGTACCCCGAGCGCACATGCGCCGGGGGTCGCGCCCCGGAGCAGGGGCGCGCCGGCGAGCGCCGCCGCGGCGTGCTCGCTATCATCCCGCCGCCGCTTGCCAGGGCGAGAGAGTAAAGACCCGTGGGCGGTGAAGAGCGCCCCGGCCCTGGAACCCGTGCCGCTCGCACCCACCTGACGGCCGGGCTGGCGCGTCCCGACGGGCCTTCATCCCTCCCGTTCGCCACCGTACTCCCATTCGCATCCCTCCGGCCCGCGGATCCCATATCTCGCGATATGTTTCCGAGCAAGATACCCTGCGGCGCGCATGCCCCTCCACCGTTTTCAACTGGATGAAAGACGTCCCGACGTCTATACTCCGCTCCCATGGAGAAGATCGGAACAAGACGGCCACCGGGGCAGGTACGCGATGCCATACTCAAGGTGTTGGACGAAGCGCCCGCACCGCTCAGTGTGGTGGAAATCTGCGACCGGGTGAGCGCGGCCGCCGGCCCCGTTCCGCGTTCCTCGATTCAGTCCTATCTTTCCCTCAACACTCCCCGCCTGTTCGTGAGGGAAGCTCGCGGGCTTTATCGACCCTCCGGCCCGACGAACCTGTCCCTTGCGCTGCCGTCGACACTCGAAGAACCCCTGCGCCCGCCCTTCCATTTCGGTCGCGCGTCTCTCTTTCACACCGAAGCGCTTCACTGGCTCGACGAACAACCAGCGCGCTCCGTGCACGCAGTGGTCACGGATCCTCCCTATGGCCTGCACGAATACAGCCCTGCACAGCAGCGCAAGCTTCGCGAGCGACGCGGGGGGGTATGGCGGTTGCCTCCGTCGTTCGACGGACACCGCCGCTCCCCTCTCCCTCGGTTCACCACCCTGACACCGGAACAGCTTGCGCAGCTCGATAGGTTCTTTCACGAATGGGGCCGGAAGCTGCGCCCGCGGCTCGTGCCTGGTGCGCACGTCTTCGTCGCCTCGTCGCCTCTGCTGTCCTATATCGTGGCGGGAGCCCTCGCGCGAGCGGGACTCGAACGGCGCGGGGAGATCATCCGTCTGACGACCACCATGCGAGGTGGCGACCGCCCGAAGGCCGCCCATGGTGAGTTCCCCGAGGTCAGCGTGATGCCGCGGTCGAACTGGGAGCCTTGGCTTCTCTTTCGCGAGCCGATCGAAGGGCGCGTCCAGGACAATCTCCGGAAGTGGAAGACCGGTGGACTCCGGCGGCCGAGCAGGGACGAGCCCTTCGGCGACGTGATCCCGTCATCTCCCACCCGGCGGGCGGAACGGACGCTCGCACCGCATCCGAGCTTGAAGCCCCAGGCGTTTCTGCGCCGGATCGTGCGCGCCGCCCTGCCACTCGGAGAAGGAATCGTGCTCGATCCCTTCGCAGGCTCCGGCTCGACGCTCGCCGCCGCGGAATCCGTAGGCTACGAGAGCATCGGCTTGGAACACGACACCGAGTACTTCGAACTCGCATGCGACGCCATCCCGAAGCTCACGCACTACACGCCGGCTGCAAACTCCCGTTCTCCCCGCTGAAACGTGACCCAATGCGGCCGAGGATAAGGAAAAACAGATGTAGGTGCCGAGTCGTGATCTTTGGAAGCAAGACCCGCGATCGATACTGAAATACAAGCCGACCCACCCCGTGAAGTTGGTCGGGAGGTGTCGACAAACCGCGTCGCTGGGAAATTCTACTTCCGGTAGAGCCATCCTTCCCGTAGCTTCCTCACCCCTTCCCTGTGCAAGGTAGCGGTCCGAGTGCCAAGTTCTCCTCGAGGGTTGCGGCGGAAGTCATCGACTTCTACGCGTGCCAAGTAGACCTCGGTGAATTCGAGGGGCCGGCGGGCGACAGCGGGCTCGGTTTCGTTGTCGACGCGATAGACGAATACGCACATCCACTGCGAGCGGGCACCGTGAGTATCGACGGCACCTCCCCGCTTCCGGGTGCACTTGACCTCGACTCCTTCTTCCCCTGCACCCACCGCATCACCGGGGTACATGCCGTTCACCACGAGATCCGGATGGCCGTTGAAGTGCTGGTTTTCGGTGAGAGAACGAGAGTGGTTGGCGAGGCTCCCGGTCAACATGTCCGACAGTATTCCGGACAGAATGGCGGGCCGCAGCATGTCATCGAGACGCCGCAGACTCTTGGCGACAAGATGGTTGTCTACGTCGTGCAGGAAGTCGTACACATCCTGCATGGCCATATGGAAGTCCTGAATCCGGAGAGAATACGGAACTCGAAGCTCGCGGTTGAACGCGCCGTCCTCAACCAGGACTCGTGGAATCGGGGGCGTTTTCACGTTGGAGACCGCGCCGTTCCGGGCAAGAGGACTATAGCGAACTGCCGCTAATCCCGACTCCGATCCTGGTACGCCTTCAGACCGTAACCACCGGCGCCGCCAGCGGCGAATATCCCAAGACCCTTCAGAATCTCAAAGTACAAGTCGGCTCGACCGGGCAAAAGCAGAAACGTGAGGAAGATGAAGACAGCTACGCCAATCAGGACGTACCCGAGGCGGAACCAGCGATTGCTTCTTCGAAGCTGCAACTCGCCGATGTCTTGCTCGTGGGCTTGCGTGAGGAACCGGGTGACGTGCTCGGGCTCGAACTTGTCGAAGATCGGGTGGTGCGCGGGGCCGGATCGGGCAAAGCTCGCCTCCAATGCTGACGAGATAAACGTGGTAGAGAGATCCGGGGTGGTTGGTGCTTGATCCTCTTTTTCGGCCACGTCGTGTCCGGCACCGGATCGGTCCTCATTGCCGCCCTCGCTCAATGGAGCTTCTCCTCGAATGACTCAACCGATTTCTGAAGCCGGTTGACGAATCTGGGGACCGACCCGCGCCGTGGATCGAGCAGGCGGGCCGCCATCGCCCTGGCAATCAGACCGTAAGCCAGCGCTTCAGCCACCTGCTTCGCCTGCTGATCTCCGTGCTCGACTGCAAAACCGAGCGCTTCCAGCACGTATCGGGACGGGCGGCCGCTCCGGCCTACGCCCGACTCCTCGGCTTGAACGGGGCGCCGAAGAGCGCGAATCGACGGTACGATCGTCGTCTTCTTACTTGCGAGGTAGGTGTCGGTCGTCTTGATCTTTTCCTCTATCCCGAGGCGTTCCGACGCACGCCATAGAGTCGTGAAGGCTGCGGAGAGTGGATTGGCGTCCATGGCGGCGGTCACTGCTGGCGGAGTTTCGGGTCGAGGAGGTCGCGGAGGGCGTCGCCGAAGAGGTTGAAGCCGAAGACGGCGAGGCTGATCGCGACGCCGGGGAAGATGGGCACCCACGGCGCGCTCTCCGCATACTCCTGGGCGCCGCCCTGGAGCATGAGGCCCCACGCCGGGATCGGCTCCTGCACCCCGAGCCCGAGGAAGGAGAGCGACGCCTCGGCGAGGATCGCCTGCCCGAGGAACGTCGTCATCATGATGAGATAGGGCGCCATCACGTTCGGCGCCATGTGGCGGAGCACGATCCGGGTGTGGCCGAAGCCGAGGGCGCG
Source organism: Gammaproteobacteria bacterium (assembly GCA_965214795.1). Classification (GTDB taxonomy): domain Bacteria; phylum Pseudomonadota; class Gammaproteobacteria; order HK1; family HK1; genus JAJDXW01. The sequence goes on from OZ243976.1 coordinate 3,018,264, forward strand.
GGCCGCATCGACATACGGTATCTCCCGGATGGCGAGCGCGCTCGAGCGCACCACCCGCGCGCAGTTCGGGATGAGGGGGATGGTGATCGCGATGATGACGTTCTGGGTCCCGGTGCCGAGGACGGTCACGATGGCGAGGGCGAGGATGATCGACGGGAAGGCGATGAAGATGTCGATGACGCGCTGGAGCAGGATGTCGAACTTGCCCCCGAAGTAAGCGCTCGCGACCCCGATGAGGAGCCCGATGGTGGACCCCAGCAACGCGCAGGAGAAGCCGACCAGCATCGCGGTCCGCGCCCCCCACACGAGGCGCGAGAAGATGTCGCGGCCGAACTCGTCGGTGCCGAGCCAATGGCTTCCGTCCGGCGGCACCAGCATCGCCCCGAAGTCGTTGAGCTCGGGGTCGTAGAGCGCGATGTACGGCGCGAAGAGCGCCGCGACGACCATGACGAGCACGATGAACGCGCCCGCGATCCCGAGGGGCTGCGCCCGCACGACGTCCCGGATCCGCGACCGGAGCGGCGGCCGCTCGAAGACCTCTTCGGTTACGAAAGCGCCTGTCGCTATCGCCATCACCGCACCTCCGACCCGTTTTCCCTGCGTCCGCTAACTGTAGTGGATCCGCGGATCGAACCACGCGTACACGAGGTCGACGACGAGGTTCGTCACCACGAAAACCCCCACCACCAGCATGACCAGAGCCTGCACCAGGGTGTAGTCGTGCGCGTTCACCGCGTCAACGAAGAGCTGACCGAGGCCGTTCAGGTTGAATACCTGCTCGGTGACCACCAGCCCGCCGATAAGAAACGCGAATTCGATGCCGATGAGGGTCACTACCGGCAGCATGGCGTTCTTGAGCGCATGCCGCGTGCGGATGACCTTCTCCAGCAACCCCTTCGCCCGCGCGGTGCGAATGTAGTCCTCGCGCAACACTTCGAGCATCGCGGAGCGCGTCATGCGGGTAATGACCGCCGAGTAGCGATATCCGGTCGCAAGGGCCGGCCAGATGGTCTGGGAGATATTGTGGATCGGATCCTCCCAGATCGGCCGGTACTCCACCGGAAGCATCCACGGGTTCCCGAACCACATCTGGGTCAGGATCAGCATGCCGAGGATGATCATGATCCCGAGCCAGAAGGACGGAATGGCGATGCCCGCGATCGCGAACGTCCGCACCACGTAGTCGATCCAGGTGTTCTGGCGGATGGCGGAGATGACCCCGAGGGGAAGCGCGATGAGGACCGCGGTGATTGTCCCCATGATCGCGATCTGGAGGGAGAGCTGGAAGCGAAGGCCGATCTCGTGGGTGATCGGGTTGGAGGTCCACATCGACTTGCCGAAGTCGAAGGTTGCGTAGCCCACCGCGAAGTCGATGAACTGCGCCCAGAGCGGCTTGTCAAGCCCGAATTCGGCACGGCACCGCGAGAGGGCCTCCTCGCTCACCCCCATGCCGTCGCCCGCGATGCGGATAAGGCAGATGTCGCCCGGGAGGAGACGCATCATGAGGAACACGAGGATCCCCGCCCCGATGATGGTGGGGATCATCAGCAGCACGCGCTTGACGACGTACTTGGACATGCTATCTCGCTATCGCGCCTCGACGACCGCGGCACCCGGTTCGACGCTTCGGTCGGTCCCGCCGAGTGTCATCCCCGGCTTCCGGCTCCCGGCTTCTGGCTCCTGGCTCCCGGGGGGGAGCGCTCCGCATCGAGGAAACGGCGGCGGTGCCCGATGCGGCGCCCCCTCGACCGCCCCTCGATCGCCCGGGCGGGCTTCGTCCATCCCGCCCGGGCGACCGATGGAAGCACCGGTCCGTCAGCCCTTGTCGATCCAGACCTGATCCAGGTGCTGGTTGAGGTAGTGGCTGGGCGCGATCTTCCACCCCTTCACGTACGAACGGTGCGGGTTGATCTTGTTCCACCACAGGGTCATGCCGTAGCGCGCCTCGTCATTGAGGACGCGCTTCTCGAACGCACGCATGATCCTCTCCTGCTCCGCCGGATCGCCGCTCCGCAGGAGCTGGTCGTGCATCTCGTCCAGCACGGAGTCCTCGTAGTGGCTGTAGTTGGCCGGGTTCCCCGAGCGGCTCGTGTACTTGCCCACGTCCGCCACCGGGTTGATGACCGACTGGCAGTTCGCGTCGATGCCGAGGTCGTGGGTGCCGGCGCGGTGCTTCGCGTACCACTCGCTGGTCGCGACCCCCGCCTGGGTGACGTTCACCCCGATCTTCTTCCACTCTCCGATGAGCCAGGTGCCGAGGATCCGATACGGCATGTCGACCGTGCGGTTGTGGAGATCGAAGGTCAGGTTCTCGGCTCCCGCTTCCTTGAGAAGCCGCTTCGCCTCCGCCCGCGCCTGGTCGATGTCCGGCCAGTAGCCGACGTAGGTCTTCAGGGTGTCGTTGTCGATCGCGAGCCCGTGGCTCGGGAACACGATCCCGGCCACCGTCTTGACGATCGCGATCTTCGAAAGCGACTCCGACGCCGACCAGCGGTCGACCGCGTGCATGAGCGCCTGGCGGACCCGCACGTCGTCGAAGGGAGCCTTCTTGTGGTTGATGGAGATGAGGAGCTGGCAGTTCCAGTCGCTTTCCTGAACCGTGATCCGATCCCCGAGCGCCGCCACCAGGTCGTCACGCTGCTTCGGGGCGAAGCCGCGGAACTCGATGGCCGCCCGGTCACCGCGGATGGCGTTGATCCGTACCGCCGTCTTGGGCGCGGAGATCGCCTTGTAGCCGTCGAGGTACGGCTTGCCCTCGTGGTGGTAACCGTCGTAGCGGGCTCCCTCGACGAACGCCCCCGGCTGATGCTGCACGAACTTGAACGCGCCCGTCCCGTTGATGTTGGTCTGGTGCCACTTCATGCCGTAGAGCGGGTCCTTCCCTTCCGGATCCTCGCGCTCGAGGTCCTTCTTCGCGAAGACGAAGTTGAACGGCGCGGCGAGGGCCGGGATGAACGCCCCGGAGGGATACTCGAGGTTGAAGACGACGGTGTGGTCGTCCGGCACCTCGATGCTCTCCACCATGCTGTACTGGGGCCGGCGCGAACTGATGATCCCTTCCGGCGGGAAGATGATCTTGTCGAACGTGGCCTTGACGTCGTGGGCGGTGAGGGGCGTCCCGTCGTGGAAGTTGACGTCCGCGCGGATGGCGAACGTGTAGGTCTTGCCGTCGTTGGTCGGCGATGGGAGGGCGCCCTCGCAGAGGTCGCACTGGTAGTCCGTCGTGGACTGCGGGTTCTCGGGATTCACCCGGATGAGCAGGCTGTAGAACGGCCGGATCGGGTGGATCATCCCGAAGGTGGATTCACGGTGCCCGTCGTAGGTCGGGATCTTGCTCCCGACGACGAAGTCGAGCACGCCGCCGCGCTTGGGGGTGTCGGCCAGCGCCGATCCGCCGGATGCGGCCAGGGCCAAGGCTCCCGCGCCCAGGGCGAACGCGTATCGCTTTCTCATGATGTGGCTCCTCGAGGGTTGAACGTGTGGCTGACTGCTCCCGTTTGTTCAGAAGCCGGTTCCGAAACGAACCGGGGCGATTCTATCCGACCTCCGTGCACGCTACCCAGTGCGCGGGCCGGAGCTCGCGGCGCGACGGGATATCGGCGCGGCATCTCGGGACCGCGTATTCGCAGCGGGGATGGAACACGCATCCGCTCGGCGGGTTGATGGGGCTCGGCACCTCGCCCTGGATGACCCGGTGCCGGCGCTCCGCCTCCACTACCGGGTCCGGGACCGGAACCGCGGAGAGGAGCGCCCGGGTGTAGGGATGCATGGGGTTGTCGTACAGCTCGTCGCAGTCCGCGACCTCCGCGAGCTTGCCGAGGTACATCACCGCCACCCGGTGGCAGAGGTGGCGCACCACACTCAGGTCGTGCGCGATGAAGAGGTAGGTGAGGCCGAACTCCTCGCGCAACTCTTCCAGAAGATTGATGATCTGGGCCTGGATGGACACGTCGAGAGCGGACACCGCCTCGTCGCAGACGATGAACTCCGGGTTCAGGGCAAGCGCCCGCGCGATGCCGACCCGCTGGCGCTGGCCGCCGCTCATCTCGTGTGGATAGCGGTCGATGAACTTCGGGTTGAGGCCGCACACCCGGAGCAGCTCGTCCACCCGTTCGCGCCGCTCCGCCGCACTCCCGTGGAGGCCGTGAACCCGCATCGGCTCGGCCAGGATCTGCCCGATCTTCATCCGGGGGTTGAGGGAGCTGAACGGGTCCTGGAAGATGACCTGAATCTTCCGGCGAAGGGACTTGAGCTTCTCGTCGGAGATCGTGGCGAGGTCGTCTCCCTGATAGAGGATGCTGCCCGCGGTCGGCTTCTCGAGCCGCAGGAGGCAGCGGCCGATGGTGGTCTTGCCGCAGCCGGACTCCCCGACGAGCCCCAGGGTCTCGCCCCGGCGGATATCGAAGCTCACGTCGTCGACCGCCTTGACCTCCGCCACCACCCGCTTGACGAGGAGGCCCTCGAGGATCGGGAAGTACTTGCGGAGCCCGCGGACGGAGATGAGCGTCTCCGACGGGGCCCCGGCGGCCCCGTTGCCCGCACCCTCGCGGGCGCCGGCCGCGGCGTTCATGCGGGAGCCCGCGCCAGGTCGGCGCTCCGGAAGCAGGCCGCGTCGTGGCCGGACCCGACCGATTCGACGCCGACGAGCGGCGGCCGGGCCTCGCCGCAGGCCGGCTCGACGAAGCGGCAGCGCGGCCGGAACGAGCATCCGCCGTCGAGCCGCGTGAGGTCCGGCGGCTGCCCCTCGATGGGTACGAGCCGCGTCCCGCGCGGCTGGTCGAGGCGCGGCACCGACGCGAGCAGCCCGAGGGTGTAGGGGTGCCGGGGGTGGTGGTAGATCTGGCGGGCGCTCCCCGATTCGATGATCCGCCCCGCGTACATCACGTTGACCCGGTCCGCGTAGCGGGCGACCACCCCGAGGTTGTGGGTGATCACGATGAGCGCGACCCCGAGGCGCTTGGTGAGGTCCTTCATCAGCTCGAGTATCTGGGCCTGTATGGTGACGTCGAGAGCGGTGGTGGGCTCGTCGGCGATGATGAGTTTCGGCTCGCACGAGAGTGCGAGCGCGATCATCACCCGCTGGCGCATCCCCCCGCTCAGGTGGTGCGGATACTGGCGAAGCCGGCGCTCGGGCTCCGGGATCCCCACCATCCGGAGCAGCTCGAGAGCCCGCTCCCGCGCCACCGCCGGGGTCGCCTTCCGGTGGCGGAGGATGGTCTCGGTGAGCTGCATCCCCACCGACAGCACCGGGTTGAGGGAGGTCATCGGCTCCTGGAATACCATGCCGATGTCGCGCCCGCGGATCTCGCGGATCTCTTCCTCGCCGAGGGAGAGGAGGTTGCGGCCCATGAAGCGGATGGAGCCGCCCGCGATGCGCCCGGGCGGGTTCGGGATGAGCCGCAGCACGGAGAGGGCGCTCACCGACTTGCCGCATCCGGACTCCCCCACCACCGCCACCGTCTCCCCCTCCTCGACGGTGTACGAGATGCCGTCCACCGCCTGCACGGTGCCGGCGGCGGTTTTGAACTGCGTTACCAGATCGCGGATCTCGAGCAGCGCCATCCCTTCACTGTCCTCGGAGGCTATGATCCGAGGCCGAATTGTCGGCGGTGAATCGTCCGGGAATCAACATGTCCTTTCCGTTCCATCCGGCCGCTCGGGGCGCTCGGTCGGTACGGTCGGTACGGGTCGCCGTCGCGGGGGTCGGGGCCATCGGTCTCTCGGAGCCCCTTCGGAGCCCCTTCGGAGCCCCTTACGGAACCCGGGCGCGCCCGCGTGTTAGGCTTTTACGGGATCAGGCACGAAGGTGCCCCGCCCTGTCCGACGACAGGCCGGCGCGGGGCCGTGGGAAAGGTCCGATGGCCAGTGTTGCCGCCCCTGCCCTCGACGAGCGGCCCCGTTCGGCCCGACGCGCCGAGCTCGCCGCCGAGTTGCTGACCTTCCTGCCTCGTGAATCGGTGCTCACCGAGCCGGAGGAGCTCCGGCCCTTCGAGTGCGACGGGCTCTCCGTCTACCGCCGCCTGCCGATGCTCGCGGTGCTGCCGGACCGGGTGGAGGACGTGCGGCGCATCGTCCGGGCGGCGGCGGCGCAGGGCGTGCCGGTGGTCGCCCGCGGCGCCGGCACCGGCCTCTCCGGCGGCGCCCTCCCCCTCGAGGACGGCCTGCTCCTCAGCCTCGCGAAGTTCAACCGCATCCTGGAGCTCGATCCGGACCGACGTCTCGCCCGGGTGGAGCCGGGGGTGCGCAACCTCGCCATCTCCGAAGCGGCGGACCCGTACGGACTCTACTACGCGCCGGATCCGTCCTCGCAGATCGCGTGCTCCATCGGCGGCAACGTGGCCGAGAATTCGGGCGGGCTGCACTGCCTCAAGTACGGACTCACCGTCCACAACGTCCTCGAGGTCAAGGTGGTCGACATCGAGGGGCGCCTCCTCACCCTCGGCGGCGAAGCCCTCGACACCCCCGGCTACGACCTCCTCGCCCTCATCACCGGCTCGGAGGGGATGCTCGGGATCATCGTCGAGGTGACCGTGCGGCTCCTGCCCAAGCCCGAGACCGCCCGGGTCCTGCTCGCCGCCTTCGACGACCTCGGAAGCGCCGGGGACGCGGTGGCGAACGTCATGGCGAGCGGGGTCATCCCGGCCGGTCTGGAGATGATGGACAGTCCGGCCATCCGCGCCGCGGAAGACTTCGCCCACTGCGGCTATCCCACCGATGCGGCGGCCATCCTGCTCTGCGAGGTGGACGGGACGGAGGCGGAGACCGCCGCCCAGACGGACGAGATCCGGGCCGTCCTCGAACGCTCGGGGGCGAGCGAACTCCGGGTCGCGCGCGACGAGGCCGAGCGGGCCCGCTTCTGGCTCGGCCGCAAGTCCGCGTTCCCCGCCGTCGGGCGCATTTCACCGGACTACTACTGCATCGACGGGACCATCCCCCGCAAGCGCCTCGCCGAGGTCCTCCAGCGGATGCGCCAGCTCTCGGGGGAGTACGGGCTCGACGTCGCCAACGTGTTCCACGCCGGCGACGGCAACCTGCATCCCCTCATCCTCTTCGACGCGAACCGGCCGGGCGAGATCGAACGCACCGAGGAGTTCGGGGGGCGGATCCTCGAGATCTGCATCGAGGTCGGCGGCACGGTGACCGGGGAACACGGGGTCGGGGTGGAGAAGCTGAATCAGATGTGCGTCCAGTTCCCGGCCCACGAGCTCGAGCAGTTCCACGCGGTCAAGCGGGCGTGGGACCCGCGGGGGCTCCTCAATCCCGGCAAGGCGGTGCCGACCCTGCAGCGCTGCGCGGAGTTCGGGGCAATGCACGTGCACCACGGCAACCTGCCGTTTCCCGGGCTCGAGCGGTTCTGATGCCGGAACGCGCCGGGACCGCTCCGGCCGCCGCCGCGTAGCGGGCCGGGATCGCCGCACCGAGGCACCGGACGAGTGGCCGACCAGGCCGAGCCCATCCAGGACCGGGTGCGCGCCGCGTTCGAGTCCGGTACGCCGCTCTGCATCGAGGGCGGCGGCACCAAGCGCTTCCTCGGCCGGGCCCCGGACGGCGAGCCCCTCCCCGTGGCCGGCCACCGCGGGGTCGTCCGGCATGAACCGAGCGAGCTCGTGCTCACGGTGCGGGCCGGGACGCCGGTGGCCGAGACCCAGGCGGCGCTCGCCGGGCACGGCCAGTGGCTGCCGTTCGACCCGCCCCGCCACGGCGAAGCCTCGACGATCGGCGGGGTGGTCGCCTGCGCCCTGAGCGGCCCCGCCCGGCCGTGGACCGGCGCGGTGCGCGACTTCGTGCTCGGTACGCGGATCGTCAACGGGCGCGGCGACGTGCTCTCGTTCGGCGGCGAGGTGATGAAGAACGTCGCCGGCTACGACGTCTCGCGCCTCATGGCGGGGGCCCTCGGCACCCTGGGGGTGCTGCTCGAAGTCTCCTTCAAGCTGCTCCCGCGCCCGTCTCGCGAACGGACGAGGGTGTTCGAGCTGCCGGCGGGGGAGGCGGTCCGTCGCCTGACGCGGTGGGCGCGATCGCCCCTCCCGATCCTGGGGGCGTGCCACGACGGGGAACGCCTCCACCTGCGACTGGCCGGGTCGGAGCCCGCGGTCGATGAGGCGGCCGAACGGACCGGGGGCGAGCCCGGGGACGGGTCCATCTGGGAGGCGCTCCGCGATCAGCGCCACCCGTTCTTTGCCGCGCGGGAGCCGCCGCTCTGGCGGTTCTCCGTTCCCGCCCACGTGCCTCCCCTCGACCTGCCCGGCTCCGCGTCCGCCCTCATCGACTGGGGAGGCGCCCAGCGCTGGGTGCGAAGCGACGCGCCGGCGCCGGCGCTGCGGGCCGTCGCGGAGGCGGCGGGCGGTCATGCGACCTGTTTCCGAGGAGGCGATCGCGAGCGGCCGTTCCATCCGCTCGCCGAGGGGGTCGATCTCCTCCATGCCCGGCTCAAGAGCGCGTTCGACCCCCGTGGCATCCTCAACCCGGGCCGCCTGTACCCCGAGCGCTGACCCCCGCCGCCCGAGCCGCCGCCTTCGCCAATCGCGCCACCGCCATGCAGACATCGATACCCGCCAGCATCCTCGAGACCCCGAAGGGACAGGAGGCCGAAGGGATCCTGCGCAAGTGCGTGCACTGCGGGTTCTGCAACGCGACCTGCCCCACCTATCAGCTCCTCGGCAACGAGCTGGACGGCCCGCGGGGGCGCATCTACCTCATGAAGCAGGTTCTGGAAGGCCATCGGCCGACTCATCGGACCCTCACCCACCTCGACCGCTGCCTCACCTGCCGGGCCTGCGAGACGACCTGTCCGTCGGGCGTGGAGTACGGCCGGCTGGCCGACATCGGGCGCGAACTCGCGGAGAAGCAGGTACGCCGGTCGTGGATCGAGCGCCTCGCGCGCTTCGGGATCCGCACGGTGTTCGCCCGCCCGCTCCTCGTGCGCCTCGCCCTCCTCGCCGGCCGGCTGCTCCGTCCCCTCCTCCCGCCCGGCCTCCGGCGCATGGTCCCACCCGTCCGGCGGCCCGGACGGCGCCCGGCCGGCCGCCATCGCCGGCGCATGCTGGTGCTCTCGGGCTGCGTCCAGCGGGCCGCCGAGCCCCGCATCAACGCGGCCGCGGCGCGGGTCTTCGACCGCCTCGGCATCAGCCTCGTCCGGGTCCGCGGGGAGGCCTGCTGCGGGGCGATCGACCACCACCTCACCGCTCCCCGGCGGGCCCTCGCCCGCATGCGCCGCAACATCGACGCGTGGTGGCCGTCCATCGAGAGCGGCGCGGAGGGGCTCGTCGTCACCGCGAGCGGCTGCGGCGCGGTGATCCGGGAATACGGGCACTTCCTCCGGGACGACCCCGCCTACGCGGAGAAGGCGGCGCGCGTCTCGTCGCTCGCCCGCGACCCGGGGGAAGCGGTCGCGGAGGCGCTGGCGGCCGACGAGATGGCCCTCGATCGGCTGGGGCTCGACGGCCGCCGGCTCCGGGTCGCGTTTCACGCCCCCTGCACCCTCAGCCACGGGCTCCGGGCCGCGGGCGCGGTCGAGGGGGTTCTCGACCGGTGCGGGTTCGAGCGGGTTCCGGTCGCGGACGCGCACCTTTGCTGCGGGTCGGCCGGAACCTACTCGATGCTGGAGCCCGCGCTCTCGAAGCGTCTCCTCGAGCGCAAGGCGGAGGCCCTGGAGCGCGGGCAACCGGACATCATCGCGACCGCCAACATCGGCTGCCTGCTGCACCTTCGCCGGCGGGCGAGCCGTCCCGTGGTCCACTGGATCGAGCTGCTCGACCCCGCCCCGCCGCGCTCCCTCCCGTAGCCCCCGCCGGCGCGCTCCCGGCCGGCCCCGGGGCACTTGGCGGGTCAGATCCGGATCTCGACCGGGCAGGAGAGATCCGCGAATACGTCGTCGTTCCCCTCGCCGTGGCGCCACATGAGCACCGCGAAACGAGCCGGCCGGTCGAGCGCGACCATGCCGTGGTGCCAGGTGTCTCGCCGGTAGATCACCCCTTGGCCGCCGGACGACCAGAACCCTTTCAGACTCGCGGGATCGGGGCTGCCGTCAGGGGCCCGGTCGGCGACCACCACGAGATAGCGGGAAGCGTCGAGGGGCAGGAAGGTCTGTGACGTAGCGGGATGGCGCTCCAGGCGGGTCGCGAGGAAGGGAAGCTCCGAGGGGAGGACGTGGTTGACGTGAAGGCTCACCCGGGTGCCTTCCCCGTCCGGGGTCAGTCGGTCGGTGTAGAGGGCCCGCTCCCCCGGAACCGGCGAGGCGCATACCACGTCACCGTAGGGCGCAAACGACGCGGCGGTCAGCGGCGTGAGGGTGAGGGTCAGCATCGCGCCGGCGGGTGGCGGCGGGCCCAGTGGTGCGCGATCGCGGCGCGGGTCGTGACCCAGACGTCGCCGCACCCGCGCACGTGGTCGAGCAGGCGGGCGAGGCCGGCGGCCCGCGCCGGATGGCCGGCGAGACGCAGATGGAGGCCGACGGACATCATCCGCGGCGCGGCCTTGCCCTCGTCCCGGAGAAAGTCGACGGCGTCGCGGAGGAACTCGCAGAACTGCCCGCCGGTGACCACCGTGCCGGCGAACCTGGCGTCGTTGTGGACGAGGGAGTACGGCACCACGAGGTGCGGCCGGCCCCCGACCTCGACCCAGTAGGGGAGCTCGTCGTTGTAGGCGTCCGAGTCGTAGAGGAAGCCCCCCTCCTCCACCAGCAGGCGGCGCGTGTGGACGCTCGGGCCGTAACGGCAATACCAGCCCTCCGGCCGGCGTCCGGTGGTCCGCGCGAGCGACTCGACGGCGCGCCGGACGTGCGCCCGTTCCTCGTCCTCGGTCAGCCGGAACGCCTCGATCCAGCGCCATCCGTGGCAGCAGACGTCGATCTCGTCGCCCCGCACGGCGGTGGCGACGACCGGGTTGCGCTCGAGGGCGAGCGCACAGGCGAACAGGGTGAACGGCAGCTCGCGCTCGTCGAACAGGCGCTTGAGGCGCCAGAAACCGACCCTCGCGCCGTACTCGAACATCGACTCGGCGGCGAGGTCGCGCCCGCCCCGCGGCACCGGCGACTGCGCGACCTCGGTGAGGCGCGCCTCGCTCGCACCGTCGCCGTCCCCGATCGAGGGCTCCGATCCTTCCTCGTAGTTGATGACGAAGTTGAGAGCGAGGCGGGCCCCGCCCGGCCAGCCCGGGTCGGGGGGCCGGCCGCCGTAGCCGACAAAGTCGCGCTCCGGACCGGACACGGCGGCTTATGAAGCGCTCGGGGGGCGATCGGGAGCTTGGTCATCCCAGGTCCCGTCGAGCTTCGCGTAGAAGCAGCACCAGTCGCCGGTCATGACGCTCGGCAGGCAGCGAAGGCCGAAGATCATGCCGTCCGCGGGGGCGGTGATCGACCCCGCTTCGTCGCCGAAGACGTCGAAGATGCGTGCGATGGTGTCGCCCTCGGACATCGGTTCCCGGAAGCCGATGCCGGGCTCGGGGAGGAAGAGGCCGCTCGCCGGGGCGAGCAACGCCTCTTGCACCCCCTTGTGGCGGATCGCGGCATAGCGCGCCTCGCCCGGGATCATGCGGTAGTGGCGCATCACGTTGAGGGCCGCGTCCGCGAGCCCCCGGCCGATCTTCCGGAATCCCTCGGGCGAGGTCGCGGAGCGGCCGCCGAGCTCGACGGTGATGCCGGACTTGCCGGCCGCGAGCATGACCCCCATGGGGTTGCCGCTCGGCCGCGGGGTCTTGAGAACCAGCGAGAACGCCTCGCCCATGGCCCGGGCGAGCTCCTGCGAACCCGGGTGGTCGGTCACGAAGATCATCTCCGAGAGGTAGGAATGTTCTCCCCCGGAGTGGACTGCGATGTTCATGTCCGCGACCTCGACCAGCCACTCCTTGTGGGCGTGGGCGACCCGTTCGGTCAGGTAGCCGTTCGGACGGCCCGGGTAGATCCGGTTCATGTCGTAACTGAAGGTGTCGAGCGGGTTGCCGCGCCGGGAGGCCTCGAAGGCGGCCGTGTTCATCACCGGCACCAGCACCAGCGAGCCGGCGAGAGTGCTCGGATCGACCTCCCGGCGAAGGAGGTGGCACATCAGGGTGCCTTCCGGCTCGTCGCCGTGGATCGCCCCGTCGACCCACAGGCACGGCCCGTTCCCGGCGCCGTTGATGACGATGACCGGGATGTCGAGCGCCGCTCCGCCCGCCATGGTCGTGACCTCGATGCGGCCGGTCGCGCCCTCGCCGGGCGCCGCGGTGGCCGTTCCCACTGAAATCGCACTCATGTCAGATCCCCTGCACTTCCTGGTATTCCTTCAGCTCCTCGGGCGTGTAGACCTGCATCAGCTCGATCTCGATCCCTCCGGCATCGTTGTCGAGGAATGCGACGAAGCCCTCCGGATGCGGGTGGCTGCCGGCCACCTGGCAGGCCTTGCAGATGCGAAGACTCGCCCCGTTCGCGCGGGCGTGCTCGAGGGCGGCGTCGATGTCCTCCACCGCGTAGCAGATGTGGTGCAAGCCCTCGTGTCCGCGTTCGCGGATCCACTCCGAGAACCGGCCATCCGGGTCCATCGACTCGCAGAGCTGGTACTCGATCCCCCCGAGCTCGAACAGGGCGACCCGGGTACGCGACTTCGGATACTCGCGGAGCGTCGTATCCGGCGCAACGCCGAGGAACCGGGCGTAGGTTGCGAGGGCCGCCTTCGCATCACGCACCGCGAAGGCCATATGTTTGATGGAATTGACGTTTTCGGAAAGCATGATTCCTCCTCGTTCAGCCGCCGGCAAGGGTCGCCACCGTTCCGGCCATCCGTTCCACGGCTTCCTCGATTCGCGCCGCCGGCTGGAGGAGCGAAATGCGGATGAAATCGTCGTTGTGGTCGCCGAAGAGCAACCCCGGAAAGACCATGACCTGCGCCTCCTCGAGGAGCCGGACACAGAACTCCGAGGCGGCGAGGCCGGTGCTCGAGACGTTGGCGTAGACGTAGAACGCACCCTGGGGCCGACCGTAACCGAGCCCCATCCGGTCGAGCGCCCGGCACATGATCCGGCGGCGCTCGTCGTAGACGCGGCGCATCTCCTCCACGCAGTCCTGCGGACCCTCCAGGGCGGCGAGCGCGGCGTGCTGGCTGACCGCCGGGGCGCAGATCGTGAGACCGTGGTGCACCTCGGTCAGGGCCCTCGCGAGGTCCGGCGGCGCCGCGAAGTACCCGACCCGCCAGCCGGTCATGGCGTAGGCCTTGGAGAAGCCGTTGATCGTGATCGTCCGTTCCTTCATGCCGGGGAGCTGCGCGACCGGCCGTACCTCGGCACCGTCGTACACGAGGCGGGCATAGATCTCGTCGGAGACGACCACGAGATCGTGCTTCGCGGCGAGCGCCGCGAGCGCCTCGACCTCGCCGGGGGGCGTCACCGCCCCGGTCGGGTTCGAGGGGTTGAGGAGGCACAGCATCCGGGTGCGGGGGGTCAGCCGGGCCGCGACGGCGGCGGCGGTGAGGGCGAAGTCGTCCCGCTGGAAAGTCGGCACGGCTACCGGCACGCCCCCCGCGAGCGCGATGGCCTGGTCGTAGGAGGTGTAGCCCGGCGCCGGCACGATCACCTCGTCGCCGGGGTTGACGCACGCGAGCATGGCCGCGAACACCGCCTCCTGGGCTCCGGTGGTGACGACGATCTCGTCCACCGAATAGTGGAGCCCGTCCACCTCCGCGAGGTGCTGCCCGATCGCCTCGCGAAGGGCCGGCAGGCCCATGGGGTGGGTGTAGTGCGTCGCACCGCCGGCGAGCGCCCGCCGACCTGCCTCGACGATGTGGGCGGGGGTCGCCAGATCGGGGTCTCCCCGCCCGAGGGCGATGACGTCTTCGAGACCCGCCGCGATGTCGAGCATGCGGGTGCGGACGGACTCCGAGCGCTGCCCGATCCGGTCGGCGAGCCTGTCTTGCATCCGGTTCTTCTCCTTCATTCGGCCGCGCGGGGGTCCAGGATCTGGCGCAGCCGGTCGCCGAGCAGGTTGACCGACATGACGGCGAGGAACAGCGCGAGCCCCGGGAAGATCATGACCGAGGGGTTGTAACGCATGAACTCGCGGCCCGAACTCAGCATCGTGCCCCATTCCGGGGTCGGCGGCTGGGCGCCGAGCCCGAGGAAGCTGAGCGACGCCGTGGACAGGATGGCGTTGCCGAGGTTGAGGGTCGCGAGCACGACCATCGTCGGAAAGATGTTGGGCAGGATATGGCGGAGCATGATGCGGAGATCGCCTGCCCCGAGCGCCCGCGACGCCTCGACGAAGAGCTGCTCCTTGGCGCTCAGCACCGCGCCCCGCACGACGCGGGCGAAGTACGGGATCTCGGCAATGCCGACCGCGATGACGACGTTGACGAGACCGACGCCGAGCACCGCGACGATGAGGATCGACAGCACGATGGACGGGAAGCCGAACATCACGTCGATGATACGCGAGCCGAGGGCGTCCACCCGCCCCCCGGTGAAACCGATGAAGACACCGAAGAGGCTGCCGAGGACCGCGGCGAAGAGCACGGTGGCCATGCCGACGGAAAGCGAGAAGCGGCCGCCGTAGAGAACCCGGGAGAAAAGATCGCGGCCGTGCAGGTCCGTCCCGAGCAGGTTCGCGGTGGTCGGGGGGCTGAGGCGCGGTCCGGTGTCCGTCGCGTAGTAGTCGAACGGGGCCAGCACCGGCGCGAAGAGGGCGCCCGCGACGAGGGCGGTGAGGATGATCGCGCCGATGAGTGCACCTGGATTGACGACGAGCGAGCGCACCACCCGGCCCGGAGCGAGCCGTCCGCGACCGCGATGAGCCATCGTCGTGGCGGTCACGACGCCTGCTCCAGCTTGATGCGCGGGTCGATGATGCCGTAGAGGAGGTCCACGATCAGATTGAGAATGATGTAGGCGCCGGTGGCGTAGACGACGAGCGCCTGCACGAGCGGAATGTCCTTGTTGAGCACGGACTGAAGGAGGAGCTGGCCGAGCCCCGGCCGCGCGAACACCGTCTCGGTGATCACCGCGCCGGTGATGAGGAGCCCGAACTGCACCCCGAGGAGGGTCACCGGCGGGATGAGCGCGTTTCGCATCGCGTGCTTCATCACCACCACCCAGTGGGAGAGGCCCTTGGCCCGGGCGGTGCGGATGTAGTCCTGGCCCATCACCTCGAGGATGCTCGAGCGAATGAGTCGCGCGAGTCCGCCGGAAAGGAACAGACCGACCGTGATCGACGGAAGGATGAGGGCCGGGATGCCCTCGCCGACGATCGGCACCCACCGGAGCGTCGATCCGAAGACGAAGATGAGGATCATGCCGGTCCAGAAGCTGGGAAGGGAGACCCCGAGCAACGCGACGAACATCGACGACGTATCGAGCCAGGAATTCGGACGAATGCCGGCGATGACCCCGAGGATGACCCCGAGGGTCACCCCGACGATGAATCCGCCGAGGGAAAGCTCCAGGGTCGGGCGGAGCTGGTCGAGGATCATCCTGGTGACCGGCTCCCGGGTCTGGAAGGACTCTCCGAGGTCGCCCCGGAGGGCGCGCCCGAGGAAGCTCGCGTAGCGGACCAGAACCGGCTTGTCGAGGCCGAGGCGCTCGCGTTCGCGCTGGCGGACCTCCTCCGAGGCGGGCCGCCCGGCGAGCATCAGGTTGACCGGGTCCCCCGGAATGATCTCGAGCACCACGAAGACGACGGTCCAGGTCACGAAGAGGACCGGGATCATCCCGAGGATGCGGCGGAGGAAGTAGGTCACGCGCAACCCCTGCCCGTGCCCCGCATCCGCTCGCTGCGCTTCATGCGCGGCGCATCATGGAAGTCATTGTTTTCCGGCCCTTTGCCTTTTCCGTGAACGGCGCATCGAATGGCAAACCGGCCCTTGGTCGGTCCCGATGCGGCCGAGGCCCGACGAGTCCGGCTCGGGCGGTCGTCGGCGGATGGGGCGGATGGATTGCAGGCAATTGAATTGATATGAACTGTTCCATGTTCAAAGTCCAGCGAAGAGATGCGGGGCGCCGGCGGCGCTACCCCGCGTTGGCCGCGATTTCGCGCCGGTTTCCTGCCGCGGACGCCGATCCGCCCGCGGTATCGGGCCGTGCTCCCGCAAGCCGCTTCGACCGCGCGCATGCGCCGGTGCCGGCTGCCGGCGGCGCTCCGCGGTCCCGCTTCGCTTGCCGGCCGCCGGGCGCGACCCGAGGCGCCGCGGCGCCCGTGCGGCGGCGACGGATGCGGTCTCCGGCCCGGAGGCGGAACGGCCGATGCCCCGGCGCCCGGAGCACCGGCCCGGTTCCCCTCCCGGGTGGGGGGCGGTCTACCCGGCCTTCTTCACCTCGTAGAGGCGCAGTTGCCACTGGCCGGCGGCGAGCCGGAAGCCGGTGAGCGCCGGGGTATGCGCGATCGTCTGCACCTGATTGTGGATCGGGAGGAAGATCGCCTCGTCCATGATCTGCTTCTGGATCCCGGCGTAGAGCTCGTCACGCTCCTCGGCCGTCGCCGCGCTCTCCGCGTCCTCGAGCATCCTGTCCATCCCCGCGTCGGCGTAGCGCGCCCAGTTGAACTTGAACTTCCCCGGCTCGACGATGTTCCGGCTGTGGAACGGGATCGAGAGCACCCCGGGGTCGTTCGAGACCCACCGGATCACCAGCATGTCGTAGTCGTTGGCGAAGATGAGCTCGTCCTGGCGGGCCTTCATGACGTTCTCGACCCGCACGTCGAAGCCGACCCGCCGGACGTCGGCCTGAACGGCCACCGCCGTGTCGGGCTCGAGCAGGGCCGGGAAGTAGACCGAGAGGGGCTGGCCGTCCTTCCGGCGAATGCCGTCGTCCCCGAGCGCCCACCCCGCCCCGTCGAGGAGCGCGTTGGCCCGGTCGAGGTCGAAGGGGTAGTAGGCGTCGTTGCCGGACCAGTAGCTCGGCGTCGACGAACTGATGGGGCCGTACGCGGGGTCCGCGAAGCCGAAGAAGAGGTTCGCGGCGAGGGTCGGCCGGTCGACGGCCTGCATGAACGCCTGACGTACCGCCTTGTCGGCGAACGGGCCCTTGCTCGTGTTGAAGAGGGCCCCGAAGGGAAGCCCCGCCGCGTTGCCGACCATCGTGCCGAACTCGCCGGTGGCGGCGAACCGGCGCATGTCGAGGGCGGGGACGAGCTCCGAGACCTGCACCTCTCCCGCCTCGAGCGCGGCGACCCGGGTGCTCGCGTCCGGGATGAAGCGAACGACGACGCGGCTCACCCGGCTCGGGCCCTGGTGGCTCATGTAGGCCGGTGCCCAGTGGTAGTCGTCGTTGCGCTCGAGCACGATTTGCTTGCCCTTCTCCCACGAGACGAACTTGAAGGGGCCGGTCCCGACCGGGCTCTGCGCGAAGCCGTCGTTTCCCTTCTCCTCGACCGCCGTCGGGCTCACGATGGAGAGCTCGGTCTCGGCGAACGCCCCGAGTGCGGCCCCGTAGGGGCGGCTGAAGTTGACGCGCACCTCGTGCTCGCCGAGCACCTCGGTGGAGGCGTAGGGGCCGATGATGTCCACCGCGCCCTGGGAGCCGAGCTCCGGATCGACGATCGTGTCGAACGTGAACTTGACCGCCGCCGCGTTGAACGGGGTGCCGTCGTGGAAGGTCACGTCGTCGCGGAGCTGGAAGGTGTAGGAGAGGTTGTCGTCCGAGACCTGCCACGACCTGGCGAGCCCGGGATGGCGGTTGCCGTTCTCGTCCGCGGAGAGGAGCTGGTCGAAGACCTGGACGATCACCTGCTCCTCGTGG
This sequence comes from Gammaproteobacteria bacterium, assembly GCA_965214795.1. Taxonomy (GTDB): domain Bacteria; phylum Pseudomonadota; class Gammaproteobacteria; order HK1; family HK1; genus JAJDXW01. The sequence continues at coordinate 3,035,958 of OZ243976.1, forward strand.
CGTGACTGGGTGACCCGCGGATCGTAGGTCCGGTGGTCGACCCGATCCTCGGCGAACACGATCTCGATATCGCTGCCCTGGGCGGGCGCCCCGGCCGCCAGAAGACTCGCCGCGGCGGCGGCCGACAGTAGCTTTTTCATCGTTTTCTCCTTCTCCGGATGGTCCTGACAGTCGATTGTGATGGCGCTTCGGTGGTGTCTCGGCGGCCCCGGCCGGATTGCGCTTCGCTCGTGCGACCTGTCTGCCGCTGCCCGCGGAGACTCCTCTTCCCCGACCGGCCCCGGGTTTCAAATCGGGTTTCAAATCGGGTTTCAAGCCGGGCTTCGGGCCGGGTTTCAAGCCGGGACCCGGCCGGCGCATGGCGGGCGCCCGCGGCCCCGGACATCGGGGATCCGGAAGGCGCACTCACCCCGGCGCACCGCCTCTCGGCTCCACCTCGGTCCCTTCCTTGAAGACCCGGAGGAGGCGCGAGTCCTGCAATACGCGGATGTCGGCGACCGGGTCGCCGGCCACGAGCACGAGATCGGCGAGCCGTCCGGGGGCGATGACGCCCGCCTCGATCCCGAGCCGTTCGGCCCCGATGCTCGTCGCCGAGCGGATCGCCTCGACCGGGCTGAGCCCCCCCTGGACCAGCAGCTCGAGCTCCCGGGCGTTCATCTCCCCGTGCGGGATCATGTAGCCGGCGTCGGTCCCGCACCCGATCCGGACCCCCGCCCGGCGGGCGGTCTCCAGGCTCTCCCACTTGGCGTCGCGCGACTGCTCGAGCCAGCGCCACTGCGCGTCCGAGCCGCCGAGCTCCGCGCGAGGGAAGTCGAAGTTGCGCTCGTTGACGAGGAGGGTCGGCACCAGGATCGTCCCGGACTCGGCCATGAGGTCCGCGGTCTCGCGGTCGATCCAGTGGCCGTGCTCGACGGTGTCCACCCCGGCGCGCACGGCGGCGGTGAGGCCGGGGCCGCCAGAGGTATGGGCCGCGACGTGGCGTTCGAGCCGGTGGGCCTCGTCGCAGGCGGCCTCGAGCTCCTCGTCCGTCATCTCCTGGCGCCACGGGTGGTCGGGGTGGAGCAGCGAGCTCACGCAGGCGTTGATCTTGATGAGGTCGGCGCCGCGCTTGACCTGCCGGCGCACGCCGCGCCGGAATGCGAGCGGCCCGTCGCAGGGGCAGGTCGCCCCCTCGAGCCGGACGTGGTCGCCCCACCCCGGCTGATCCATGTGGCCGCCGGTGACCGAGAGCCCGGTGCCGCACGCATGGATGGTCGGCCCCGGCACGTGGCGCATCCGGATCGCGCGGGCGAGATCGATGACGACCCCGCCCGGCGCGTGCACGTCGCGAAGGGTCGTGAAGCCGGCCCGCAGGGTCGCGAGGGCGTGGCTCGCCGCGCGGAGCGCCATCTGCGCGTAGCTGAGGCCGGCGACCTCGGTGCGGAACGTGCCGCGCTCCTTGGCCCCGCTGAAGGCGAGGTGCACGTGGAGGTCGATGAGTCCGGGGATGAGGGTGGCGTGCGGGGCCTCGACGACCTCCGCGCCGGCCGGGACCTCCACCTCCTCCCGCGCGCCGCAGGCGGCGATCCGACCCCCTTCGACGAGCACGGTGCGTCGCTCGCGCGCCGGCGCGCCGGTGCCGTCGATGACCGTGCCGACGAGGAACGCTGTTGCCATCGCCCTCCCCACTGCGCGCTGGCCCGAAAAAATCGCCGACTCTCGTCGCGAGGCCGCTGGTCCGCTCGCGGCAGCGGGCCGTACTCCCGCAAGTCGCTTCGACCGCGCGCCCGCGCCAGTGTCGATCTGGTGTCGCCTACGCCTTCCGCCGCGCGCCCGCGCTCATTCGGTCCGTGTGCCCCGTTCCTCCATGCGATCGTGGGGCATCCTGGTCCCCTCGCGACGAAAGTCGGTGATTTTTTCGGGCTGGACGAGGTGTCGAAGGGGCCGCCCTTCGCGCAAGGCTATCAGGTTCGCCATCACGTCGCGCGCGTGCTTCGCGCGGGCCCCGCCCGAGCCGCCTCCGAGGTGCGGCGCGAGCAGGACGTTGTCGAGCGCGAGCAGCGGGTGATCGTGGGGGACCGGCTCGTACCGGAACACATCGAGCCCCGCTCCCGCGATCCGGCCGGTCGCGAGCGCATCCACGAGGGCGCCTTCGTCCACCACCCCGCCCCGGCAGGTGTTGACGAGGAACGCCTCGGGCTTCATGCGGGCGAGCGCTTCGCCGTCGATCAGCCGCTCCGTCCCCTCCGTGAGCGGAACGTGGAGGCTCACGAAGTCGCTCTCCGCAAGCAGCTCGGGCAGGCCCCGATGGCGAACACCTTCGTCGTCCTCGATCTCCGCCGGCAGCCGCCGGCGGCTCCAGTAGACGACCTCCATCCCGAACGCGCGGGCCCGGCGGGCTACCTCGGTCGCGATCTCGCCGAAGCCGACGAGGCCGAGGGTCCGCCCGTACAGCTCGAAGATCCCGGGGAGCCCCATCCACTGGAAGCGGTGGCGCCGCTCCTCGGTTCGAATCGGCGCGAGGCCGAGCGCGCGATACTCCCCGCCGACGGTCGCCGCGTGGGCCCGCACCACCTTCTTCGAGAGCCCCAGCATCAGCATCAGGGTCTGCTCCGCGACCGCGATGCAGCCCCGCTGGGGCATGAGGGCGACCGCAAGGCGACGGGCGTGCGCCGCGGGAAGATCGACGCGGTCACGGCGGCCGGACCAGAGCTGGACCAGACGGAGCGAGGGGCCGGCGGCGTCCATGAGCTCGCCCGTCACCGGGATCCGCCGGCTCACGATGGCCGCGGCGCCGGGAAGGAGCGCGTTCGGCGAGGGCTCCCCGCGAACCGGATCCCCCGGCGCGGCGAGGTCGATGCCGGGGGCGACCCCCCGGATGAACTCGAGATCGTCGGCTCCGGTGGGATCGAGGAGGACCGCTCTCACCACCCGTCCTGCGCCTCGAGCTCCCGCGTCAGCTCCCAGGCGTTCACGTACCGGTCGTGGAGTCCGTCCGGCCCCTGCCGGGCGAGATGGACGAAAGCGGGGGCGATGACCGCCGGGTCCCGCCACACCTTTCGCTGCTCGGCGGGGTATGTGGTCTCGCTCATCGCGGTGTGGACCGGCGTCCCCGGGGTGATGGTGTTGACCGCGATGCCGTGGGGGCCGAGCTCCTGGGCGAGCGCGCGGCTCAGCCCTTCGACACCGAACTTCGAGGCGCAGTACGCGGTCATCCCCGCGAACCCCATCGCGCCGGCCCGGCTCGAGACGTTGATGATGGACCCGGACCCCTGGCGCTTCATGGCCGGCACCACCGCGCGGGTGCAGAGGAAGGTCCCCCGGAGGTTGATGCCGAGGATGCGGTCCCACTCGATGAGGCTCACCTCTTCGACGGGTTCGCTGGAGATGACCCCCGCGATGTTGGCGAGGCAGTCGACGCGGCCACTCGCGTCGAGGACGTGCGCGACGGCGCGCTCCACGTCCCCGGGGTCCGAGATGTCCGCGACCGACGGCGAAGCCGCGAGTCCGTCGGCACGGAGCCCGCCGACGACCGCGGCGAGTTCGTCGGTGGCGACATCGACCGCGTGGACCGCCGCCCCTTCGGCCGCGAATGCCCGGGCGACGGCGCGCCCGATCCCGCGGGCGGCGCCGGTGACGAGGGTGACCCGGCCGACGAGGCGTCCCGTCACGCGGCTACGCGCCCGCCGTCGATGAGGAGGCCGATCCCGGTCGTGAACGACGACTGGTCGGACGCGAGATAGAGCACCGTCCCCGCGATCTCCTCCGCGGTGCCCATGCGCCCGAGCGGCGTGACGCTCATCCAGCGCGCCCGCACCGCGTCCGGATCGTCGGCGAGCTCGAGGTTGCGCCGGTTCATGCCGGTGTCGATGACCCCGGGGCAGATCGCGTTGACGCGGATGTTCCGGTCGGCGTACTCGAGGGCGAGCACCCGGGTGAGGGACATGACCGCGCCCTTGGAGGAGGCGTAGGAGAGGTTGCCGCCCACGTTGGCGAAGGCGCTCACCGAGCTGTTGTTGACGATGGTGCCGCCGCCCGCCCGGAGGAGCGCCGGGATCGCGTGCTTGCAGCCGAAGAACGTGCCCTTGAGGTTGACGCCGATGACGCGGTCGAAGAGGGCCTCGGTCACCTCCGTGGACGGGGTGACCGGTTGCTCTATGCCGGCGTTGTTGAAGATCGTGTGAAGCCCGCCGTAGACGCGCTCGGCGGTCGCGACGAGGGCCGCGACCTGCGACTCGACCGCGACGTCGGTCCGAGCGAAGGTGGCCTCCCCGCCCGCCCCGCGGATCTCCTCGCAGGCGTGCGCTCCGGCCCTCGCGTCGACGTCGCCGAGGACGACGCGGGCCCCCTCTCGGGCGAAGCAGACGGCCGTTGCGCGGCCCATTCCGGACGCGGCGCCGGTCACCACCGCGACCTTGCCCTTCAGGGCATCCATCGAGCCCTCCTCCCAGGTCCGCCCGAGTCGCGGGAAATCCTACGGGTTTGCCATCCGGATCGCCAATGTGGTGACATGCGGCGCCAGGGACGTTTCACGCTGCGGCTCCGGCCCCCGGCAGGTCGGACCGGGGTGGCGCAATCCGGCAGGGGGGGCCTCTCCGCGATGTCGGGTTGCGTTTTCGGCCGACCGGCCTCAGGCGTGCACTGGCCCTTCGCAGGGGGGGCACCGCCCGGAGGTCGCCGCATTGCTCTCGACGTCACGCGCCGCGGAAAGGCCCGCATGAACGATCCGGCCCCGGACCTCTCGGCCCCGGACCTCGTCCTCGCGGTCGAGGACCTGCGTACCCACTTCGCGACCGAGGCCGGGATCGTGCGTTCGGTGGACGGGGTCTCGTTCGCCGTGCGAAGGGGCGAGACCCTCGCGGTGGTCGGCGAGTCCGGCTCCGGCAAGTCGGTCACCAGCCTCTCCATCATGGGTCTCATTCCGTCCCCGCCGGGCCGGATCGTCGGCGGCCGGGTCCTGTTTCGGGGAAAGCGCGGCGAGGTCGTCGAGCTCACCGCTCTGGACGAGCGCGGCTTGCGGAACATCCGGGGCAACGACATCTCGATGATCTTCCAGGAGCCGATGACGAGCCTCAACCCGGTGTTCACCGTCGGCGATCAGATCGCGGAGGCGATCCGGCTGCACCGGGGAAAGACCCGCGCCGAGGCGAAGGCGCTCGCCGCCGACATGCTCGACCGGGTGGGGATCGCGGACCCCGGCCGGCGGGTGGCGGACTATCCGCACCAGATGTCGGGCGGAATGCGCCAGCGGGCCATGATCGCGATGGCCCTCTCGTGCAACCCGACGGTGCTCATCGCCGACGAGCCGACGACCGCGCTCGACGTCACGATCCAGGCCCAGATCCTCGATCTGATGCGCACCCTCCAGCGCGAGTCCGAGGAGCGGATGAGCATCGTCTTCATCACCCACGACCTCGGCGTGGTCGCCGAAATGGCGGACCGGGTGGTGGTCATGTACGGCGGGCGCATCGTCGAGGAAGGGACGGTCGTCGACATCTTCCGGTCGCCGAGCCATCCCTACACGGTCGGGCTCCTCAACAGCATTCCGCGAAGCGTCCGGCAGGGTGAGGAGGCGCTCGGGGATTATCGCCTCGAGGCGATCCCCGGAAACGTGCCCAACCCGATGAGCCTCCCGCCCGGCTGCGCCTTCGAGCCCCGCTGCGGGCACGCGGTCGCGGACTGCGGGAAGGCGCTCCCGGCGCTCGCCGAGATCGCGGCCGGACACCATACGCGCTGCCTCCGGTGGGCGGAACTGTGAACGCCGCCACCGCCGCCCCGCTCGTCGAAGTGCGGCGGCTCGCCAAGTACTTCCCGGTACGAGGGGGGCTGCTCCGGCGCACGGTGGGCCACGTCAAGGCGGTGGACGACATCTCGTTCTCCCTCGTCCCGGGCGAAGTCGTGGGCCTCGTCGGCGAGTCCGGCTCGGGCAAGACCACGGTCGGGCGGACCATGCTCCGCCTCACCGAGCCGACCCGCGGCGAAGTGCGTTTCGGCGGGACCGACATCACCGGCCTCGGGGGACCGGAGCTCCGCGACTATCGGCGGCGCATGCAGATCATCTTCCAGGACCCGTACGCCAGCCTCGACCCCCGCATGCGGGTCCAGGACACGATCGGCGAAGCACTCGAGATCCACGGTCTCGCCGAGGGCGGCGCCAAGCTCGACCGCATCGCCGAGCTGCTGCGGCGGGTCGGACTCGAGCCCGAGCACATGCGCCGCTACCCGCACGAGTTCTCGGGCGGCCAGCGCCAGCGGATCGGCATCGCCCGGGCGCTCGCGGTCGATCCGGAGTTCGTCGTCGCGGACGAACCGGTCTCGGCCCTCGACGTTTCGATCCAGGCCCAGGTCATGAACCTGCTCCGCGACCTCCAGGACGATCTGGACCTCACGATGCTCTTCATCGCCCACGATCTCAGCGTGGTCGAGTACGTCTCGAACCGGGTCATCGTCATGTACCTTGGCCGCATCATGGAGACCGCGCCCGCGGCCGAGCTCTACCGCAACCCCCGACACCCCTACACCGAGGCACTCCTGTCGGCCGCGCCGGTGCCCGATCCGACCGTCCGGCGCGACCGGATCATCCTCGAGGGGGACATCCCGAGCCCCATCAACCCGCCGTCGGGGTGCGTGTTCCGCACCCGCTGCCCCTACGCGACCGCGGACTGCGCCGGCGTCGTCCCGGAGCTCCGGGCCGTCGGCCCCGACCACGCCACGGCCTGCATCCGCGACGACATCCTCTGAGCCGATCCCCCCTCCGTCCGCAACGGGCGGCCACGGCGGCATCCACCCCTTGCCCCCGTTGCCCGCCGGGAAGCCGTCGTGCCCCTGGCTCCAGGCCGGAGAACGGTGCGAAGCCGCTCGGTCTCGGCGTCCGGACAGCGGTCAGACTCCACCCGCATGGCAGCGGGCTCCCGCGGGTCCCGCAGATGGCAGACGTCCCGGTCGAGCTCCCTACCAGCGCACCGTCACCCGCAGGCTCACCCCGTGCTCGGGCCGCCCATCGTCGGTCGCCGCCTCGCGCCGCGTCGCCTCCAGGTGGAGCCCGAACGAGCCGGCGTTGCCGCCCGCAGTGTTCCCGCCCGCGAGCGTCAGACGCCACCCGAGGCGGTAGTCGCGGCCACTCTCCGACACCCCGAAGCCAAGCTCCGGCGTCCCCGTGAAACGCCCCCCGAAGGCGGAAAGCCCGTACCCGACCCGAGCCTCCAGGCGACGACGCCCAAGCAGATCCGCCGGCCCCGCGTCGTCGTCGGCCCCACCGAGCCCCGCCATGGTGTCGCGCCCGTAGAGCGCGTCCACACCGCCGGTCGCCGACGCACCCAGGGCCTGACCGAGGGTCAGACTCAGGCCCCGATCCGAGGACGGGGACGGGTCGAAGGCGAGCGAGCCCGAGAGGCCGACCTCACGGAAGCCCGACGCCTCATGGCCGAGAAGCCCGCGACCATGCAGGTCCGCCGTCACCCCCGAGGACGGATCGGCATAGGCAAGACCGACACCCAAGTCCACACCGAACCCGGTCTCCGCGTCGCCTCCGTCATGGCGCACCCCGAGCCCGAACGAGGGCGTCACCGTCCCCCTCGCGCTCGTCATGCGCGTCTTCCAACACCGCGACGTGCACCGTCTTCTCCGTCTCGCCCGCCTCGAAGCGCACCACGCCCGACACGGTCACGTAGTCGGCGCCCGCCGCCGCACTGCCGTCCGAGGTCGCGTAGCGCACCGACACCGCCGAGGTCCGCGCCTCGTCCAGGGTCACCCGGAAGGCGAGCGGCGCCCCCGCCGACTCGTTCACCCGCGCGTCCGCCACCGATACGCCCGCACCCGCGGCCCCGTCATGGCCCCGCCGCCCGCGTCAGACGAAGCTCCACTTCCGCGCCCACCGGCCATGGAGCGCCCTCGACCGGCCAGCGGAAAACCCGCCCCGAGCCGCCCTCCGCCAGCGGCAGCGACAAGGCGCCCGCCCGCAGCGTCAACTCGTCGGCCACAGCCGGCCGGCGGCTGAAGCGCACCCTCACCAGACCCTTCGGCGGCCCGAACCATGCCGAGGGCGTCGCGGTCACGCCGGTCACGCCGGTCACGGCCCTTTGCGTCGGTATCCACTGCGAGACACTCACGGGGTGGCCTCCCTCCACGGAATGGCCCCCTTCCGGCGAAATCGAGCACCTCTCCGACGAACGACGCGCCCCCGGCCTACAGACACACCGACCGCGCGGGCCGACCATGGCCCCATGACACACGAACGACCCTCCGGAACGAACGGGCGCCGGCTCGTGCGCCACGACCCCGCCTTCAAACGCTACTTCTCCCTCGCGACGGTGGTCGAGGACCTGCTGCGCGCTTTCGCCGCCCCGGACTGGGCCCAGAGCCTGGACTTCTCCACCCTGTCCGACGCCTCCCCGGAGTTCGTCGACGAGACCCTCCACGCACGCTGCGGCGACATGGTGTGGCGGGTGTGCTTCCGCGATGGCACGCTCGCCGACGGCGCCCGGCGTTACCTGTTCGTGCTGCTGGAGTTCCAGTCCTCGGTGGACGCGCACATGCAGGGGCGGATGCGCCGCTACACCGACGCCCTGCTCGAACGCCTGATGCACAACGGCGTAGAGGCTCGCGAGGGTGAGCTGCCCCCGGTGCTGCCGGTGGTGCTCTACAACGGCAACGAGTCGTGGACCGCGCAAGGCTCGGCGCCGCCCGGGTGGGCGACGCCCGGCCATGCCGAAGCGCTACCCGACAGGGAGCGCCGTGCGTTGGCGCGCTTCCGGTCGCAGGCGTACCATCTGGTGGACATGGCCGAGTGGCGCGGCGGGGGCTGGCCGGAGGCGAACCGGGTCAGCGCTTGGGCGCGGCTGCAGCACGCGGACACGCCCGAGGAGTTGCTGGAGTGGCTGTCCGAGGAGATGGCCCGGCGCCCGGGGGCGGGCGAAGAGCCGGTGCGCCGGGCGCTGCACGCATGGGCGGGCGAGTGGTGGGGCCGGCTGATGGACAAGAGGCCGCAGGGACCGCAGAGGTTCCCGCCGTTCGAGGAGATGGAGAGGGCAGGAGGAGGGAGGCGCATGGCAACGATATGGGAAGCGAAAGTGGACCGGTACAAGGCCGGCTTGCTCGCTCAGGGCATCGAGCAGGGCTTGGCCGACGGTGAGCAGCGAGCACTGTGCCGGGTGGCGGCGCGGCGTTTCGGGGACGACGACGCCGAGCGGCTCCGCCCGTTGTTGCGCCGGGTGCCCGTGGACGGGCTCGCCCGGGTGGGCGACTGGCTGGTCGACTGCGAGACGGGTGAGGAGGTGATCCGCCGCGTCGAGGAGCTGGCGGCGAACGGCTCGCCCGCCGGGCGCGCATAGCCGACGACGCGGAACGGATGGGGGCGTAACGGGAACGGAATCGGCGATGACGATTCGAGAGACACCGGGATCGGCAAACGCTGTCCCGGCGCCGGTTCGGGCAGCCTCCGGTGAGGACCGACCTGCCGAGGAGACCCGAACCATGAACATCGAGTCCATGCGCATCGAATCGCACCGCAGTTTCAAGGCCGTCGAGCACGTGCCCGCAACGGTACGCTGTCAGTCATGACCGCAGGCGGCCGTATCCTGCCCCGATACGGACCGGGGAGACTTCTCAGGGCCAGAGGTCGCCGAGGCTGAAGGCGACCGCATCGAGGGACGGATGCCGGCCGGATCGTCGTCCTTCGCACTCGCAATGAGTACCCACCGTCCTTCGTGCAGCTCGAACGCCTCCAGCGTGCGGTCCGTCGGGTCCATGAACCACAGGGACCCCACCCCCTCGCGCGCATGGACCGAGCGCTTGCCGTGCAGGTCGAGCTCGCGGGCGAGGCCGAGAGCACCTCGCACACCCAGTCCGGCGCCAGGGTGACGTACGCCGTGTCGGGGTATTCCGGCATCCGCTCCCGGCGCCAGCCCGCCAGATCCGGCATCAGGATCTCCTTGCCGAGATGCAGCTCCGGCCCGTCGATGATCCCCCACGACCGCCGCGGCCGAACTGAAAGGGATTCGAGAGATCGGTGCCGAATACGGATTGACGGATCACCATATCGCCAGTATGTTTCTCCATGTGAAAACCACCCTCAACATCAACGATACGGTGATGCAGCGGTTGCGGGAGGCAGCGGCGCGTCGTGGAACCACGATGTCCGCCTTGGTGGAGGCAGGACTCGGGCGGGTGCTCGCCGAGCCAGGGCCGTCCGGCGAGGGATCGGTTCTGCCGCCGCTGCCTTCCTGGAACGGGGCAAGGAGCTGGTCGACCTCACCAACCGCGAAGCGCTCTACCGGGCGATGGAAGAGGACTGAAGGTGCTGGTATTCGAAACGGATATTCGGCTCGCTGAACAGCCGTTCGAGAACGACTACCAGCTCGACCTTGGCCAGACGATACTTGCGTCCGACGAGCGTCCACACGGTTTCCACCAGCACGACATCCGTAATCAGGACGGTCTCGGCGGCATCGAAAACGGCGTCCGCACGCGCTGCCTGGGCCTCGTCGTCATGCAGCAGATACCGGAGCAAGACGTTGGTGTCGACCGCGATCAAGGCGTCGACTCGTTCAGCGCGTCTTGCAGGGACTCCTCGTCACTGACGACGGGGTCGCCGGCCACGTGGCGCAGCATCCCCTTGGCCGCGCCGGCAACTTTTCGCACGATGGTGATACGACCATCGGCAACGAAGTTGCGGTACTCGTCCCCTGGCCCGATTCCGACTTTTCTGCATTGATCGATGGGGAGGGTAATCTGGCGCTTGGCACTCAATCGCGGCATGAATCCGTCCTCCCCGACATGGTCGTTTCGGGCGAATGGTATTTGTTTCTTTACTCACAATCAATTGGTAAAGAATCGACCACCAAGCTGCGCTCCCGCAGGCTGCCTCCCATATGTCGGTCGTGCGCTCGCCATCACCTCCCTCAGCGGGCGCACCATCTTCTCCGCCGCCTGCTTCAACTCCGCATCGGTCCGTGATGATGCGGAAGCCTGCCAAGCGACGCCGGGCCGGCCGACCTTGACTACGCCGGCCGCCGCCGGGGACGTTCGGGCACTTGGCCGCCGCGCGCGAGTGCGGGAGCAGTTGCGGCTCGCCCGTAAATCGGCTCCTCGTCCTGCGGTGGGTCCCGCTGGTGCGCTGCCGGTCATGGTCGGTGGAGACCGGACTGCCGGGAAGCGGAGAGAGAATCGGCATGGTCGGATGTGCGAAGCGCAATCCGACCGAAGCCCCCGCGTGCGAGGTCGGGTTACGCCTTCGGCTTGCCCGACCTGCCGCGTGAGTTGGCGGCGAGGGAATCGGCGATGCGCCGGCAATCCGCGCCGTCGAGATGCGGGCCGATGGGCAGCGAGAGCAGGGTGGCGCCGAGGCGGTCGGCGACCGGAAACGGCCGCCTCGCGGCCGGCGTCTCCCGGTAGACGGGCTGGCGGTGGAGCGGCGGCGCATAGTGGAGCCCGGTCGCGATTCCGCCTTCCGCGAGCCGGCGGCGCACCCGGTCCCGCTCCTCGAGGTGGACCACGTAGTTGCGGAAGGTGTGGACATGGCCGGGGCGAACGGTCGGAGTCCGAATCGGGGTATCGGCGAGCGCGCCGGTGTAGAGGGATGCGCGTCGGACGTGGCCGTGGATCAATTCCTGCACGTGCCGGAGCTTCACCCGCAGCATGGCGGCCTGCAGCTCGTCCAGCCGCTCGTTGCAGCCCTCGTCCAGGTGCTCGAGCGGCGGCGGCGCCGGCCCCTCCCGGTAGTGCCGCTCGCGCTCCTGCCCGTAGCCGGCGAGACGCTCCATGCGCCGTGCGACCGCCGCATCGTTCGTGACGGCCGCCCCGCCGCTCCCGCAGGCGCCGAGGTGCTTGCTCGGAGCAAAGCTGAAGCAGGTGACGTCGGCCCACCGGCCGACCGGCCGGCCGTCGACGGATGCCCCGAGAGCGAGGCAGGCGTCCTCGACGATGGCGAGACCGTGCCGGCCCGCCAGCGCGCGGAGGGCCGGCAGGTCCGCCGGATGCCCATAGAGGTCCACGGCGAGGATCGCGGCCGTGCGCGAGGTGACGGCGGCGTCGACCTCGACCGGGTCGATGTTGCCGGTGTCGGGCTCGACGTCGACCCAGACCGCGGTGGCGCCGGCGTGGTGGATCGCGGCCGTCGATCCGATGTCGCTGTTCGGGACGGTGATGACCTCGTCGCCGCGCCCGACGCCGAGGGCGAGCAGGGCCACCTTGAGCGCGGCCGTTCCGGAGTTCGTGCCGACGGCGTGCGCGGCCCCCGACCAGCGGGCGAATTCGGCCTCGAAGGCCGGCACCTCCGGCCCCCAGTCCAGCCGGCCGCTCTCGAGCACCCCCGCGAGCGCCGCATCCAGGGCCGGCTTCAGCTCCCGGTAGACGACGGTGTGATCGTAGAAGGGAATCGGCATGAGTCCTCCCGCTTCGCCGCGACGGCCCGCTCGGGCGGGCGCTCGCCGGGCGGGCGAGGCGGGTCCACCGGACGGTGCAGCCGGCACCACCGGCCTACCCGGCAACCTTTCCCTCCTGCACGGCGTGACACGCGACCCCGCCGGCGAGCGGCGGGACCTCGCGGCGGCACCGATCGAAGGCAAGCGGGCAGCGCGGATGGAAGGCGCAGCCGGACGGCGGATCGATCGGGCTCGGGATCTCGCCCGCGACCTCCGCATCCGGACGGCCCCGGGTCGAAACGTCCGGAACCGCTTCGAGCAGCATCCGGGTATAGGGGTGACGCGGTGCGCGAAAGAGCTCGCGTCCGTCGCCGATCTCGACGACCCTCCCGAGGTACATGACCGCGATGCGGTCGGCCATGTGCCGGACGACCGCGAGGTCGTGACTGATGAGAAGGTAAGTGAGCTCGAAGCGCTCCTGGAGGTCGCGCATCAGGTTGAGGATCTGCGCCTGCACGGAGACGTCGAGGGCCGAGGTCGGCTCGTCGCAGACGATGAACTCCGCGCTGGAGGCGAGGGCGCGGGCGATCGCTACCCGCTGGCGCTGACCGCCCGAGAACTCGTGAGGGAATCGGAACCGGTCACCGGGATGAAGCCCGACCAGGGCGAGCAGCTCGTCCACCCGGTCGGCGACCGCCTCGTTCGAGCGGACGAGACCGAAGGCACGAATCGGCTCGGCGATGATGCGCTCGATCCGCCAGCGCGGGTTGAGGCTTGCGTAAGGGTCCTGGAAGATCATGTGGATACGCCGTCGCAGGCGCTGCCGTTCGGCCACGCGGTCGGGATCGGTGAGAGAGACCCCATCGATCCGGACGCTCCCCGCCGTCGGCCGGAGCAGGCCGACCGCCATGCGCGCGACGGTGGTCTTGCCGGACCCCGACTCGCCGACGAGCCCGAAGGTCTGCGCACGCCCGATTGCGAACGTCACGTCCCGGGCCGCCTGGAGGCGGCGCCGCGGCTCACCGGCCAGGACGCGGGCGAGCCATGGTCGCGAGACGTCGAAGTCGCGACTGACGCCGCTCACCTCGACGGCCGGCACGCCGTTCACGGCCCGGCTCCGCCGGCGCCGCGGTACAGATGGCAGGCGACCTGCCGGCCGTCCTGCGCAACGAGGGACGGCCGCCGCGCCGCGCACGGCTCGAACGCATGCCGACAACGCGGGTGGAAAGCGCACCCGTCGGGAATTGCGGACAGCCTTGGCATCGCACCCGGGATCCGGACGAGCCGGTGCGCGTCCTGATCGAGGGACGGGATGGCCCCCATCAGGCCCACCGCGTAGGGATGGAGCGGACGGTCGACGAGATCCGACACCGGCCCGACCTCCGCGAGGCACCCCGCGTACATCACCGCGACCCGGTCCGCGGTGTTCGCGACCACCCCCATGTCGTGGGTCACGAGCATGACCGCGGTGCCCCGATCACGGCACAGGCGCTTGATGAGAGCGAGGATCTGGGCCTGCACGGAGACGTCGAGAGCCGTCGTCGGTTCGTCGGCGATCACCACCTCCGGCTCCGCGCAGAGGGCGAGCGCGATGACCACCCGCTGGCGCATGCCACCCGAGAACTCGTGCGGGTAGGCTCCGAACCGCTCTTCCGCGGCCGGAATGCCCACTTCCACGAGCAGCTCGAGCGCCCTCCCCCGCGCCTCGGCGGCCGTGAGATCGAGATGGGACCGCATGGTCTCGACGAGCTGGTCGCCGACACTGAAGAGCGGGTCGAGGCTGGTCAGGGGGTCCTGGAAGATCATCCCGATCCGGCGTCCCCGGACCCGGCGCAGCTCCTCCTCGGACAGCCCGTCGATGCGTTCGCCGCCAAGCCGGATCTCGCCGCCCGCGATGCGCCCGGGCGAGTCGACGAGGCCGATGATCGCGGCCCCGGTGACCGACTTCCCGGCCCCCGATTCTCCGACCACGCCGAGGACCTCGCCCCGCCCGATGTCGAACGACACCCCGTCGACCGCGGTGAGCGCGCCGCGCCGCAGGGCGAACTCCACACGAAGGTCGCGAATCGAGAGGACGGGCGCCTCGGCGCGGGGAAGAGAGGCGGGTTCGGGCATCACCCGCCGCTCTCCCCCACCCGGGTCCGCGCCGGGCCGATGCGCGCTCGGGGCGGGCTCGAGACGCGGCCGGAGCCGCCCGGCACCTGAAGGGTCATGGTTTACAATCTAACCCGAAAAACTCACCGACTTCCTGCTGCGGCCACCAATCCGCTCACGGTAGCGGGCCGTACTCCCTCAAGCCGCTTCGACAGCGCGCACGCGCTCTTTCGGTCCGTGCGGCCCACTCCTCCATGAGAGCGTGGGGTATCTTGGCGCCCTCGCGACGAAAGTCGGTGATTTTTCCGGGCTGACAGATGGGGCTTGTATACTTGTATACCTGACTTGACAGCCCACGCGCCGACCCCCCGCCGACCCCCCGTTGTCGGACTACGCCGCGCTGATCCGACCCGCGGGTGGCCGGCAGCCCCCTGGCAGGTCGGGTTGGCCGAAGGCGCAACCCGGCAACCGGCCGATGCGGCCCAGGCTGCGCACCGGGTGCCTGTTCGGCAAGTCGGGTATGCAAGCCCCTGACGAATCGCGGGGGAGAAGGATCGAGCGGTGCCCGGACGACTGGCCGGAAAAGTCGCGGTGATCACCGGCGGAGCGTCGGGGATCGGCCTCGCCAGCGCGCGGCTCTTCGCCCGCGAGGGTGCCGACCTCGCGATCGTGGACCGCGACCTCGCCAAGCTCCCGGATGCGGACCGCGATCGGGCCGGCCGGGCGCATCTCCTGCTCGAGGGTGACGTCGGCGACGAGGCGGTGGTGGAACGGCACGCCGGCGCGGTCGCCGAACGATTCGGCGGGTTCGACATCCTCCTCGCGTGCGCCGGCTGGTCGAGCCGCAAGGGCGTGCCGGATACGACCCTCTCCGAGTGGGAGGGGGTGCTCAACACCAACCTCACGGGCAGCTTTCTCTGGTCCCGCGCGGCCATCCGCTCGATGCGGGGGCGGGGTGGCGGCTCCATCATCCTCATCGCCTCCCAGCTTGCCTTCGCGGGCGGCCGCCGCAACGCGGCCTACCTCGCTTCCAAAGGCGCGGTGGCCTCCCTCGCCCGCTCGATGGCGGTGGATCACGCGCCGGAGGCGATCCGCGTCAACACGATCGTCCCGGGCGCCATTCGCACCCCGCTCCTCGAGTCGGGCTTTGCCCGAGCGGAGGACCCCGCGGCCGCGCGGGCCTGGTCCGTCTCGCGCCACCCGCTCGGGCGCCTCGGCGAAGCCGGGGAGGTGGCGCAGGCCGCGCTCTTCCTCGCGAGCGACGAGTCCTCGTTCACCACCGGGTCGTGCCTGCTGGTGGACGGCGGCTGGCTCGCCGGCTGAGCCGCCGCCCCCCCCAAGGATCCCAAAAGGATCCCAAGGAGGACGCACATGTCCCCGATGGAGGCCCTGAAGCAGGTCTCGGTGCCGACCGTGGTCTCGACCCTGTGGCGGAGAGGGTTCAGGAACACCTTCCTCGCCAGGCCTCGCCCGCTCAACCCGGACGCGGTGCGGTTCGTCGGCCGCGCGGTGACGGTCCGTACCATCGCGGTGCGCGAGGACCTGCTCGAGGCGCAAGCGCGCGGCGAGCGGCCGAACCTTCAGGCGGAGGCGGTCGCGCGGGTGGGCACCGGCGACGTGCTCGTCGTCGGTATGGGGGGCGAGACCCGGACCGCGTTCATGGGCGACATCATGACGACCCACCTTCTCGCCAAGGGGGCCGCGGGCGCGGTGCTGGACGGCGCGGTGTCGGATGCGGCGGCAATCTCCGGAATCCCGTTCCCGGTCTTCTGCATCGGAAACGCGGCCACCCCCCTCACCTCCCACCGCCTCGTCGTCGAGCTGGACGGCCCGATCGATTGCGCCGGGGTGCCGGTGCTGCCCGGCGACCTCGTCATGGGCGACGCCAACGGGGTGGTGGCGATTCCCGGCCACGTCGCGTCCGAGATCGCGGAGACCTGCGCCGAGCGCGAGCTCCTGGAAGAGTTCGTGGTCGAACGGGTCCGCGCCGGTGCGCCGCTCGAGGGCACCTATCCGCCGGACGACGACACCCTCGCCGCGTTTCGCGCCTGGCGCGCCGATTCCGGGCGCTGAAGCCCCGCGTCCGCCGCGACCGGAAGTGCCGCTCCAGGGCGGAGCGGATCTCCTCGACCGCCGCCCCGCCTTCCTTCCGGCCCTCGACCTGCGAACGGACGCAGTCCGCCGGCTTCGGCCGCGGGAACCCGCCGATCGGCCCTGCCGCGCCGGAGGGCGGTGATGCGGGCCGGCCGGCGGGCCTCGTCGGACATTCGGACGCCGCGCCCCCCCCCCAATGGCATTCACTTAAGAGAGAACGCCATTCACTTAAGGATGCGGTTGCGGGCCTCATCGGTTGTCCTGCGGCTGGCATGGCTTGTCTCCTCACCGCGCGGCGACGGCTTTCGCCGCCTTCGCCGGCTTCCATTTGCCGATCGGCTTTCGCGAGCGTCGCGGGTAGGAGCGGTTGGGGCGCAGCTTGTGGCGGCACGCCACCATCGCGTCCATGATGAGCGAGAGGGTTTTGCCGAGCCCCGCCGCGTGCTGGAGGAACAGCCCCTCGAGGTGGCGCGCGACGGTGAGCAGGGAGTTTTTGAAGTTCACCCGGACTTGGGTTTTGTCGCGTGCGGCGCGGTCGGCCCCGAGCCGGTCTTCGCCGTGATTGGAGAGCAGCCGCGTGAGGGTGATGAGGACGAAGTGCGCGAACAGCTCCTGCTTCACCCCGCGCTCGCTTTGGCCGTGGAAGTCCTCGATGCCAAGGGTGTGCTTCGACACCTTGTACAGTTCCTCAATGCCCCAGCGCTCGTGGTACAGGTCCGAGAGCTCGGCAATGGGGTAGCGCTCGCGGTCGAGCAGGGTGGTGCCCAACACGTAGGGCGAGCCGGCGACCTCGTACTTTACCAAGCGCCATCGCAGCGCTACGCGGCCCCCCGGGGGGGCTTGCCCGGGGGCGATGTCGACCACCCGGTCGGTGTCGGTGCTGCGCACGAACGCGCACACTGCGGCGTTGGCATTGGCCTGGAGCCGGAACACCGCATGCATGCCCCGCGCGAGGTGTTCGCCCAGCAGCGCCTGGGAGAAATAGCCGCGGTCGTAGACCACCACGTCGTTGGGCGACAACGCCTTCAGATGGGCACGCGCGGCCTGTCTCTCGTTGTCATGGCGCAGCAGGTCGAAGTCGACCGGGACCTTGGCCCGCAACGCATACAGGCAACTGAGCAGGCCCTGGGGGTAGTGGGCGTTGTCCGCGGGCCGCCGGTAGCCGGCCTTCACCAGGGGCCGGGGCAGGTTCAGCTTCGAGCCGTCCACCGCGAACAGCCGGTGCCTCTTCCACCGGGGCTCCAGGGCGCGCGCGCCGGCGCGGCGCAGCACTTCGCCGTGCACGGTGCGCAGCAGGTTCTCGTGCACCTTGGCGCGGGCCTTGCACATCGCCGAGGGCGAGACCGGGGCCGGCTGCGGCAGCGCGACCCCGAGCCGGCGGCACTGCTCCCACAGCTCGACCAGGGTCGCCGCGTAGCCCTGGCGGCCCTTCGACAGCACCAGGCGGAAGATGAACAGCACCACGAGCAGCGTGTTGAGCGAGCGCTGGCGTTGTTGCCAGTGCCGGTCGAAGTCGTGGGCCACGGCCACCACCGCATCGACCAGCGCCCGCCACGGCTCGACGAGCGAGGGGGCCAAGCCCTTCGGTGCCCGGCGCCGTCGCGCGGGCCGGCGCCCGGTCCTCAGTATCGCCCGGAACTCCTCGTCCAGCGGGTAGACGAACACCCCCTTGGGCGGGCGCACCGAACCCTTGCCCTTGGTCTGGCCCACCCACTGCCAGTTCGCCGCCCGGTAGCTCGCGCCGGTGAACCGGCTCAAGTCCACGAAGGTCTCCACCAGCACCGGACGGTAGCCGTGATGCACCTGCCAGTCGTCGGCGAGCCGGCGCACCGCCAGCGACAGCGCCTTCGACGCGAGGTGCCGGACCCGCACCCAAGGGAAAATCAGGAACCGGGGGTTGGCGATGACCCGGTCCAGGCGCTTGCGCCGGGCCGCCTCGTCCCAGCCGATGAACCGCTCGCGGCACGCCACCGAGCGGGCCGCATACGAGAACAGCAAACCGCCCAACCACCGCCCGTGACGGTCGATGAGGGCGTAGCGCAAGTGCGGACCGAGCGGGCGGCGGTAGCCCAGGTAATGGTGCCGGTCGAGCAACTCGTTCCACTGCGCGACCTCGCCGGGGTCCGTCACCGGGCGCAACTGCACCGGCTCAAGGTCGTTCAGCGCGGCGCGGACCTCGGCGCGCGGCGCCGAGCGCGCGGTCCACGCCAGCGCCTTCTGCCCCCCTCGCTGCTTCGATTCGTCCTTCGCCGGCAGGGTGAACAGCCCGAGCCCCTCCAGATGTTCGAGCACACGCCGCGCCAAGCGCGCGCGCGGCGCCCCGCCAGGGGTGTGCCAGTTCAGGTGCTCGCAGATCGTGAGCCCGAGCTCGTGCCGGCTCAGCCCCGCACACTCGCGCACGGTGCGCTGGAGGTCGGCGATCTGACGCCGGGTCAGGCGCCGGCCGAAGAAGGTGGTCGACTTGAGCTTTCGGATGGCCTCGTCCATCGGTTCCTCCCAAAGACAGCTCCACCCGCTGATGGTGTCACCGAGGGGGGCGTGTGTCAAGGCCCTTGGGAAGGGCCGGAGAAGGAGGCTGTTATCCATCTTGAATCAATGGGTTGTGGAAATGAAACCCAAACCTGAAGACGGCTCTGTCAAAATGAATGCCATTGCCCCCCCCCCGGGTCCGATCACGGTCCGATCACCCGGCGCTCCGACGGAGCGCTTGCCGCACCGCGCCGCGGGCGGCTTCGGGTTCGTGACCGTGGGCGCGCAGCGCATCGAGGTTGACGCAGCTTCGAAGGCGGCCCTCCCGGACGAACCGGACCACGGCCAGCACGGAGAGGCGCCGCATGTCGGCGAGGCTCTCGGGCGTATAGAAGGCCGCATGCGGGGTCAGGATCAGGCGGCCTTCGAGCCACGGCTCCTCCCGGCTCCAGGCCGCAAAGAGGGAGTGGGAGCGGTCGAGGGGCTCGACCGGCAGCACGTCCAGGGCCGCGGCGAGCAGCTTCCCGGAGCGAAGCCCCCGCTCGACGGCGTCGATGTCCACCGTTGCGCCGCGCGAGGTGTTGATGAGGATCGCCTCCGGCTTCATCCCCGCGATGGCCCGGTCGTCGACGAGACGAGTCGTCTCCGGGGTCAGCGGGCAGTGGAGGCTCACGATGTCGGACCCGGAGAGCAGATCGCCGAGCGTCCCGGTGCGCCGGAACCCGAGCGAGTGCTCGATCCCGGCCGGGAGGTAGGGATCATGGAATGCGACCGCCATCCGGAACGCCTGCGCGCGGGCCGCGACCGCAAGACCGATGCGGCCGAGCCCCACGATGCCGAACACCCGTCCGCGCATCCGCCGAACGGGCGGCATCGGGAGTTCCTTCGTGCTCCACGCGTCGTCGCGGCGAAGCAGCCGGTTGTGGTAGGCGGTGGTGCCCCGGGTGAGCGCGAGAAGCAGCCCGAGGGTGTGGTCGGCGACCTCGAGGGTGCCGTAGTCGGGCGTGTTGCAGACCGGGATCCCGCGCCGCGCGCACGCCTCGATGTCGATGTGGTTGAAGCCGACCCCCGCCTGGACGACCACCTTCGCCCGCCTCATCTCGGCGACGAGGTGGGCGGGGAGCCGGTGCCGGCTTCGGCAGTTGATGACCGCGTCGGCCGCGCGGAGGGGGCCGGCCGGCACCTCGCCGGTGCCGGGACGCACGATGTCGAACGTGACGCCCTCGCCGGCCGCCTCCCGCTCGATGTCGGGGTCGTCCTCGAACTGCGGATCGATGATGAGGATGCGGATCACGACGCGGCGCCCTGCCCTGCCTCCGGGCGCGCCGGGTCGACACCGATCTCGGCCAATGCCTCGTCCATCGCGGCGAGGACGACGTCCACGTCGCTCTCGACGAGATCGCCCATGACCCCGATGCGGAACGTGCCGGCGGCGGTGAGGCGCCCGGGGAAGATCACGATGCCGCGCCGCTCGAGAGCGTCGTAGAGCGCCTGGAAGGTGTAGTTCGGATCGTCCGGATCGTGGAAGGTCGCGATGATCGGAGCGGCCGCCTCGTCGGGGAGCAGGGTCCGGAAGCCGCGTCCCCGGAGCCCGTCGACGAGCCGACGCCAGTTTCGGCGATAGCGCGCCAGCCGATTCGCGGCGCCGCCCTCGCGCCGGTGCCGCTCGCAGGCCTTGGCGAGCGCGGCGACCACGTGGGTGGGCGGCGTCCACCGCCACCAGCCCGTCTCCTCGAAGAACCGCCACTGGGCGTGCAGGTCGAGGACCACCGAAGCGCTCCGGCCGGCGGCGGCCTCCAGAGCCGCCCGCCTGGCGATGACCATCGCGATGCCGGGGACGCTCTCGAGGCACTTGTTGGGCGAGACGAAGACGGCCTCCGCGTCGAGGGCGCGGACGTCGACCGGAAACGCGCCGAAGGATGCGACCGCGTCGACGAGCAGCTTGCGGCCCCGTTCGCGCGCGACCGCCGCGACCTCCTCGAGCGGGTTGAGGACCCCGGTCCCGGTCTCCGCATGGCAGAGGAGGAGGTGGGTGATTGTCGGGTCGCGGGCGAGCGCCCCCTCGATGTCGGCGCGGGTCGGAAGGGGCAGCATCGGGAGCTCGAGGGCCGTCACGGCGAGGCCCAGGCCCTCGGCCAGCTCCCGAAGGCGAAGCCCGTAGAAGCCGTTCTGGACGACGAGCAGCCTTCCGTCGCGCGGCATCAGGGTCTGAAGCCCCGCCTCGATGGCGTAGGTGGCGCTGCCCTGGATCGGCACGCACTCGTGGGTGTCCGTCCCGTTGCAGATGTCGAGCAGATAGCGCCGGACCCCCTCGGTGAGCTCGCGGTGCAGGCTCGCGTTGGGGCTCCGATCGCTCAGCATCTCCGCCTTGACCTCGGGCGCGACGGTGAGCGGCCCCGGGGTCAGCAGATAGCGCTCGTGGCGGCGTTCCGCCATGGAGCGGTTCTCCTCAGTCTCCGGGCGGACCGGGTGCGAGTTCCTCCCGCAGGCGGGCCAGCTCCGCCTCGACCCGCCGGCGGGCGGGGCCCGGGTCCCCGACCCGCTCGTGGAGCGGCACGACCGCCCCCTCGGAGAGCCGCGGGATGGCCCGGTTGAAGAGCTCGCGGCGCCGGCGCGCCCGGACGTTCGTCCCGAGCTGCATGAGGAGCGCATTCAGCTCCGACATGGTCGCGTCGTCGAAGACCGCCTCCCACGCCTCCCGCTCGGGGCCGAAATCGAAGTCCTTGAACGGCCCGCGCTCTTCGCGCATGCGGGCACGGAGCGCCTCCGTCCCGGCCGCGTCCACCGCGCCGCCGGCGATCACGACGCCGTACTCGCGCCGCGCCGCTTCCTCGCTCACGTAGCCGAAGCGCACGTCTTCGCCGACCCGCTCCGGCGAGCGGTCGAGAGGATCGCCGTACCCCCCGCCTCCCGGCGTCAGAATCGCGACGATGTCCCCCGGCTCGGGGTAGAAGATGTCGAGCTTGCCGAGCTCGACCTCGTGGTTCGTGTTCGGGTTGACGACGACCCGCGCCTTGGCGCCCGGCCTCCCGCCCGCGGCGCCCCAGGGGCGGAAGACGAACCGCTCCATCCCGCGGCCGAGGACCGCGCTCCCGGGCTGGGCGACCCGGACGCTGAAGACGACCCCGGTGCCGCCCCGCCAGCGCCCCGCCCCGCCGGAGTCCGTCCGGAGCGCGTAGTCGGTGATCATCGCCTCCGCCTCTTCCTCGGTCTTCTCGATGGGCGTGTTGCGCTGGTTGGCGAGGCTCGAGTCGCGTCCGTCCACCCCGTCCGCGCCGAAGCGGGCCCCGGTTCCGCCCACCAGCGACTGGAGCACCATCACCTTGCGCGCCCCGCCCCGGTCCTGCTCGACGAGCACCGAGGGGATCATGATGCCCCCGCTCGGGGCCGGCATGAGCTCCGGCTCGGCCCGGGTCATCGCCCCCACGATGGCTTCGTTGAGACGGATCGCGGTCGCGCTCCGGACCCCGACGGCGGCCGGAGGCTCCGGATTGACGACGGTTCCCCGCGGCGCCTCCACGGTGACGTGGTCGAACATGCCGTGGTTGAGGGGGATGGTCTTGTCGTGGCTGAAGACGTAGTGCATGAGCTTCAGGGTGAGCCAGGGGTGGCGCTTGCCCCCGGTCGGAACGTTGTAGGCCGCGTCCACCTGGGGGTCGGAGCCGGTGAAGTCGAGATGCACCTCGCCGGCGCGCGCGGTCATCCGGCAGCGAACGCGCACCGGCACGTCGGAGTTGAAGTCGTCGTCCAGGAAGTCCCAGAACTCGTAGGTGCCGTCGGGGATCTTCTTCTGGACCGCAAGCGCCTTGCTGGCCGCGTACTCCGCGAGGTCGCTCTGCGCTTGCAGGAACGTGTCGACCCCGTGCAGCGCCACGAGCTCGCGGATCCGGCGCTCGCCCACCCGCAGCGCGGCGAGCATGGCTTCGATGTCGCCGAGGTTCTCCTCCGGCATCCGACAGTTCGCGCGGTACAGGGTCAGGAAGTCCCGGTTCATTTCCCCCGCCTTGACGAGCTTGAGAGGCGGGATCTGGAACCCCTCCTCGAAGAGCTCGGCGAACCGCGGCGAGATGCTGGACGGCACCGCCCCGCCGATGTCGGAGGAGTGGATGAAGTCCCAGCAGTGGGCGACGACGCGCCCGTCCTCGAAGACCGGCTTGATGAGGTGGAGATCCGGCATGTGGGTGGACAACCCCTCGCTGTCGTAGGGGTGGTTCGTGATCACCACGTCGCCCGGCTCGAGGTCGTCGATCCGCGCGAGGGCGGGGCCCAGGTCGCTGTCGAGGAATCCGGAGACACCGAGGTCGGTGGGATAGGCGAAGAGCCGTCCCTCCGGGGTCGCGACGGACGTTCCGAAGTCGCCCGCTTCCTTGACGTAGGTCGTGCGGGCGGTCCGTTGCAGGGTGATCGCCATCTCCTCGGTGATGGCGGTGAACTTGTGGAAGAAGATCTCCACCAGGACGGGATCGAGCTTCATGCCGCGTCGGACTCGGTGAGAAGGAGGGTGCCGAGCCGGTCGGTCCGCGCCTGCCAGCCGGGGAGCAGGAACGTCGTCGTGTCCGCCTGCTCGATGATGGCGGGACCGCGCAGGACGGCCCCGGACCCGACCCCGGCCCGCGCGTAGACATCGACGGTGATGCTCCGCCCCTCGTGCCAGACGCTGCGCTGGCCGGTCGGACGGGCCTGCCCGGTCTGCCCAGCCTGCCCAGTCTCCCCGGGCGCGGCGGACGGCAGGTCCACGGGTGCGACGCGCCCGATCACCGCGAGCCGGATCGTGGTCGTCTGGACCGGGGTGTCCGGATTGCTGAAGCCATAGCGCCGGTGGTGCTCCTCGTGGAAGAGTCGCGCTACCGTCTCGCCGTTCAGACCCTCTCTCCGATCGGAGGGGATGATTACATTCAATTCATAGGATTGCGAGGGATATCGCAGGTTGAACGAAATGACGAAATCGTGCGCCCCGACGAGCGATCCCTCGCGCGAGACCCACGCGGCGGCTTCCCCCCCGAGTTCCTCCAGAATAGCCGCGATGACGGGCCAGCCATCCGACGCCGGGTCCACGACCTCGGGGGAGCCGATGAGATGCTGCCCCGTTCGCACGTAGTCGCGGCGCACGTCGGCGAGGACCGCGCCGAGGGCGCAGAAGGTCCCCGGCGCGGCCGGAATGAGCACCGACCGGATCCCCGCCTCGCGGACCAGCAGGTTGGCGTGGGTCGGGCCCGCCCCCCCGTAGGCAAGCAGCGCATACCGGCGCGGGTCGACCCCGGCCTGGGCGAGGAGCTTCGTGATCTCCGCCGCCATCTTGGCGCTCGCGACGCGGAGCGCGGCGGAGGCCGCCTCCCTCGCCCGGTCCGGACCGGAGAAGCCGAGCTGGTCCGCGATGGCGTCGAGGGCGGCCACCGCGGCGTCGATGTCGAGGGCCATGCGGCCGTCGAGGAAGCGGGCCGGGTCGATGATCCCGAGGGCGAGATAGCAGTCGGTCACCGCCGGCACGGTCCCGCCACGGCCGTAACAGACCGGCCCCGGGTCGGCTCCGACGGAGACCGGGCCGACCTTGAGAAGCCCCTGCGCATCGACCCGGAGAACGGAGCCGCCCCCGGCGCCGATCGCCGATACGTTGACGACCGGCATCATCAGGGGGAAGTCGCCCACCTCGGTGCTCGCGGTGAACTCCGGCACCCCGGCCTGACAGAGCGAGATGTCCGTGCTCGTGCCGCCCATGTCGAAGGTGAGGAGCTGCGCCCGGCCGGCGTCCGAGCCGACCCGGGTCGATGCCACCACCCCCGATGCCGGACCCGAAAGCACGGTCTCGATGGGACGCTCGCGAGCCGTCCCGATGCTCAGGGTCCCCCCGTTGTTGGCGGTGATGTAGATCGGGGCCGCCACCCCCTGTGCCGCGACGCGCGTCTCCAGGCGTTCGAGGTAGCCGCTCATGAGGGGCTGGATATACGCGTTCAGGGCGGCGACGAGACAGCGTTCGTACTCGCGCACCTCGGGCCAGACCGCGCTCGACTCCGAGATCCGGACGTCCGGGAGCGCCGCGCGCAGCGCCTCCGACACCGTCCGCTCGAGCGAGCCGTCCCGGTAGGCGTTGAGCAGCATCACCGCGACCGCGTCGACCCCGGCGTCGCGGAGCCGGGCCGCGAGGGCCTCGATCTCGGCGGCGCCCGGCGTTTCGTCGACACTGCCGTCCGACCGCATGCGGGCGCCGACCTCGAAGACCCGGTCGCGCGGCACCAGGGGCGTCTCGCGCGGCGCGGTGAAGTCGTACGAGCTCGGGAGGCGGAGCCGCGCGATCTCGAGGACGTCCCGGTTGCCCTTCGAGACGACGAGAGCCACGCGCGCTCCCCGCCGCTGGATGATCGCGTTGAGGCCGATGGTGGTGCCGTGCACGATCAGCTCGACGTCGCCGAGGTCCACGCCGAAGGCTTCGACGAGGGCGCGCATCCCGCCCTCCACGGCCGCCGCGGGGTCCTCCGGAACGCTCGGCTCCTTGTGGAACCGAAGCCGTGTCTCGGCCATGTCCACCAGCACGAAGTCGGTGAACGTCCCGCCCACGTCTATGCCGATCCGATAGCGCGCCATCGCCGGCGATCCTCGCAAAAACGGTCATGGTCCGCTCGTTCGCAGCCGCCCCGCCGCATGAAAGTCGGGGTGGGGCTGAACGGAGGGGTTCCACGCGGCACTGCGGCCGCGCTCCAGTGAGAGCGGCGGCGGCGACACCGTGGCCGATCTTTCAATGGTGAGCGTGGCTTCCCGTTGTCAAAAGGGGGTGGCCGCGGCCGGCGCCGCGGCCACCGGACCCTCCGGGATCGGATTCAGTCCATGGTCACCCACCGGACCTCCAGCCAGTTGTCGGGCCGGATCCGGACGCTCACGTTCGGCCGCATCGCGTACACCAGGACCTGGTGGTGCAGCGGCGCATAGAGCACGTCCTCCTTGATCGACCGGTAGACCGCCTGCAGCTTCCGGTGGCGTCCGTCAACGTCGAGGGTCGCCCGCGCGTCGCGGATCGCCGCGTCGAGCTCCGGGTCCGAGTTCATCGAGTAGTTGTAGATCCCTTCGCCCGAATCTTCCTCGGTGGTCATCACCATCGTCTGGGCCATGTACGTCCCGTCGAAGAAGGGCGAGTTGAAGCCCATCAGGAACATCGTCGAGTCGCGCTTCCAGAGCCTCTCCCCGAAGTACACCGCCCGGGGCATCAGGTTGAGCGACACGTCGAGCCCCGTTTGAGCGAGCATGGTGGCCGCCGCGCGGCAGATCTGCTCGTCGTTGATGTAGCGGTTGTTCGGGCAGTCCAGGGTGAACGAGAAGCCGTCCGGATAGCCCGCCTCCGCGAGGAGCGCCTTCGCCGCGTCCGGGTCATGGCCGCTGAGAACGTCCAGCTCGCGGTCGTAGCCGACGTTGCCCGGGGCGAGGATCTGGCCGGTCGGGGTGGCGTAGCCCCGCATGACGGTGCGCACGATCGCCTCGGAGTCGAGGGCAAGATTGACGGCCTCGCGGACGCGCCGGTCCTTGAACGGGTTCTTGCCCCCCGCGTCGCCGTGCTGGAGCGACTCGCTGCCCACGTCGAAGGCGAAGAAGAGAGTCCGGAACTCGTCGGTGACCTCGAGCTTGATATCCGGGTTCGCCGCGAGCTGGGCGACGTTCTGGCTCGGGATGGCGGTCACGAGGTCGAGCTGACCGGAAACGAGGGCGGCTATCCGGGTCGGGTCGCTCGAGATCGGCTGGAACACGATCTCGTCGATGTCGCCGTCCATGGTTCCCCAGTAATCGGGATTGCGGGTGAGGACGGTGCGTGCGTCCGGCTCGCGGGTCTTGAGCGCGTAGGGTCCCGTGCCGTTCGCGTTGAGGACGGAGTACAGCTCCTCCTTCTCCTTGAGGTCCTGCGGGCGCGGGACGTTGTTGGCCTCCACCCAGTCCTTGTCCATGATGAAGATATACCCGAGCTTGTCGAGGAGGACCGGATCCGGCTCCCGGGTCACGAGGTCGATGGTGAGATCGTCGACGATCCGGGTCTCCGCGATGTTCGCGACGAAGCCCTTGAACTGGGAGGTCTCGGCCTGCGCGCGCGCGATCGACATCGCGACGTCGTCCGCGCCGAAGGCCGCCCCGTCGTGGAACTCGACATCCGGCCGGAGGCTGAAGCGCCACTCGTTCGGCCCGAGGATCTCCCACCCCGTCGCGAGCTGCGGCGCCTTGGCGAGCGCCTTGTCGCGGGTGACGAGGGCCTCGTACATCATGGACAGGACCGAGATCGTGGTCTGGATGTTCTGGGCGTGCGGGTCCATCGTGCCCGCGTCGGCCTGGGCGCCGATGCGAAGCGTCTTCGCGGCGGCCGGACCGGACGCGGCGAAGGCGCCGACGGCGGCGGCCACGGCAAGCGCGGCAAACGGATGACGCCTGGTCTGCTGTCTGGACATGGATTGCTCTCCTTGGTTCTCAGGTTGACCGGGACGCGCCGACTCGCGGCGCCCCCATTCAGCTACCGCTCGGGCGCGGCGCATGAAGACGACGGTGGTGGCCCGTCATTTCAGCCTCGGATTCAGGGCGTCCCGGAGGAAGTCCCCGAGCAGATTGATGCTGAGCACCAGGATCACCAGCGCACAGCCCGGCACGATGGCGATCCACCATTCACCGGAGAAGAGGTACCCGTTGCCGATGCGGATGAGGGTCCCGAGCGAAGGCTCGGTGGGCGGCACCCCCAGGCCGACGAAGGACAGGGTAGCCTCCAGGATGACCGCGACGGCAAGGTGGATCGTGCCGATCACGAGCACCGAGGTGAGCACGTTCGGCAGGATGTGCTTGATCATGATGCTCCACGCCGAGATGCCCATCATGGTGGCCGCGGCCACGTAGTCCCGGTTTCGCTCGACGAGGGTCGCGCCCCGCACCGGGCGCGCGTACTGCACCCAACCCGAGAGCCCGATCGCGAGGATCAGCACGAAGACGGCGACGCGGTCGCGGTCGGCCTGCCCGAACGCGGCGCGGGAGACCCCGTCCGCCATCACCGCGATCAGGATGGCCGGAAACGTGAGCTGGATGTCGGCGACGCGCATGGTGACCGCATCCACCCAGCCCCCGACGAAGCCGGCGACGAGGCCGGCGGTGACCCCGATCGACACTGCGAGCAGCACGCCGGCGAGGCCGACGAAGAGCGAGACGCGGGCGCCGAAGACGATCGCCGAGATCATGTCGCGGCCCTGGTCGTCGGTCCCGAGCAGGAAACGCGGGTCGCCGCCGTCGAGCCACACCGGAGCGAGAAACGCGTCCTGAAGCCGGAACTGGTTCGGATCGAAGGCATGGTAGGGGGCGACGATTTGCGGGGCGAGGCCCGCGATCGTGAACAGGAGAAGGACCACGGCGGCCGTGAGCGCGGCCGGATCGCGCACGAAGTCGTGCAGGAGGTCGCTCCGACGCAGGCGATCCCGCCACCCGGGACGCCGCGCCGCCCGCGTGCTCACCGGCAGGTCCCCGGCCGCCATCAGGCCCGCCCCGGCTCGGTGCGGTGGCGGAGCCGCGGATCGATGACGAGGTAGAGGAGGTCGACGAACAGGTTGATGGCGACGAACAGCGCCGCGATCAGGATGAGGTAGGCGGACATCATGGAGACGTCGGCGGCCGCAACGGACTGCAGGAACAGGAGCCCGAGACCCGGCCACTGGAAGACCGCTTCGGTGATCACCGCGAACGCGATGATCGATCCGAGCTGCAGCCCGACGATGGTAACGACCGGGATCAGGGTGTTGCGGAGCGCGTGGCGATAGTGGACCGCCCGGTGCGAGAGCCCGCGGGCGCGGGCGAAACGGATGTAGTCGGTGCGGATCACCTCCAGCATCTCGGCCCGCACGAGGCGCATGATCATCGCTATCTGGAACGCGGCGAGGGTGAGCGCCGGCATGACGAGCGCCTTGAGCCCGCTGGCGGAGAGAAAGCCCGTCGTCCACCATCCGAGATCGACGACTTCGCCGCGGCCGAAGGAAGGCAGCATGCCGAGCTTGACGGAAAAGAGCCAGATGAGGATGAGCCCCATGAAGAAGGACGGCATCGAGATGCCGAACAGGGAGGCGGAGAGCAGGAGCCGACTCGCGAGACGGCCCCGGTTGAGGGCCGCGTACACCCCGGCCGGAATTCCGACGACGACCGCAATGAGCATTCCGGTCACCGCGAGCTCGATGGTCGCCGGAAGCCGCTCGACGAGGACCGCCTCGACGGCGCGGCCGAGCCGATAGCTGATGCCGAAGTCGCCCTGGAAGACGCTCCCGAGATAGGCGAGGAACTGGAGCGCGACCGGGCGATCGAGCCCGAGCTCCGCGCGGACCGCCGCGCGCTGCGCCTGCGTCGAGTCGATCCCGAGAACCGCGAGCAACGGATCGCCGAGGAAACGGAACATGAAGAAGGCCACCGCGGTGACGACGAGCATCACGATGACGGCCTGGCCGAGCCGGCGGACGAGGAAGCTCACCATCACCCCGCCCCCGGTCCCGCCCTCGGTCCCGCCCGCGGGCCGGCCGCCGCCGGGACCGCCCCGCTCCGGGTCATTCCTCGTTCACCGTTCCGGCCGCGGGCCGCTCCTGCGAGGTCGGAGCGGCGCCGCGTGGTCCGACCGCATCGCCCCCCTGCGAGGTCGGGTCGCGCCTTCCGCCAACCCGGCCGGCCGTGGCCCCCGCCGCGTCCGGGGCCGAGGCCGTGGGGCCCGCGCCCTCGGCGGCGAGAGTGGCCCGCACCGCCTGCGCAAGCCCGTCGAAATCCGCCTCGTCGGTGTAGGCATGGACCGACAGGCGGAGCCAGAGGCGCCCGCCGGCGGGGGCGACCAGGGCCTCGACCCGATGGTCCTGCCACAGCCGCTCGCGGATTCGGCCGGCGTTCTCCCACGTCGCATCCCGTTCGTACGGCAGACGCACCGTGACCATGGCCCCGAAGTCCTCGGAGGGGCCGCCAAGCTCGGTCTCGAGGGCGGCGGCGAGGGCGGCGCCGGCGGCGCCGGCGAGGGCCGCGTTGCGCTCCCGCATCGCCCGGCCGCCGAGGCGACGGTGGAACTCGAGCGCGTCCGGGATGCAGAGCCAGGCACTGGGGTCCCGGGTCCCGATCTTGCCGAATTCGGCGGCGAGGCCCTGGCCGTAGGCGTGCGAGATGGTCGTCGGGCGGACCTCGGCCGCACCCGGGGCGACGCAAAGGAACGCCGCCCCCTTCGGCGCGCACAGCCACTTGTGGACGTTGCCGATGTACCAGTGGGCGCCGATGGCTTTGACGTCGAGGTCGATGTGACCGGGGGCGTGGGCGCCGTCGACAAGCACCGGAAGGCCGCGCTCCCGGCACAGGCGCACGATCTCCGCCACCGGAAACACGAGCGCCGAGGGGGAGGCGATGTGGTCGACGACGACGAGACGGGTGCGCTCGTCGAGGACGCGCTCGAGGGCGCGAGCGACGCTCGCCGCCTCGCGGACCGGCATCGGCACCCGCGCCTCGACGAAGTCCGCGCCGGTTCCCTCGCAGACGAAGCGAAGTGTGTTGCGGACCGCGCCGTACACGTGATCGGTCGTGACGATCCGGTCCCCGGGCGCGAAGTGGAGCGAGCGAAGCACCGCGTTGATGCCGCTCGTCGCGTTCTCGATGAGGACGGTCCGCTCCGGGGCGGCTCCCACGAAGTCGGCGAGGCGGGCGGCGGCCACCCGGATGCGATCGGGCAGCTCGTTCATGAAGAACCGCGGGGGCTGGGCCTCCATGCGGAGCCGCCATTCGTTCTGGCGCTCGAAGAGCTCTCGCGGCGTCGCGCCGTAGGCGCCGTGGTTGAGGAACACCATGCCCTCTTCGAGCGCCCAGAGAGGGCGCAGCCCGCGCCCGTACCGGATCACCGCTCGCCTCCCGCCCCCGCCGCGCCGGTCCGACCGGCCGCGGCGGGCCGCGGCAACGCTTCGAGGCGCGCCGCGGAACCCATGGGCACCGACCGTCCGGTGGCCGCGGCCACCCTGTCGGGCGCGCCGCACCCGCCGCCCACCTCGATCAATCCGCGCGGTCCGGAATGACCCGACATCAACAGAACCATCCTGTTTTCGTCATAATCAGTTGATTCCAAATACAGGAACTGATCTGGACCGCACTTGGGAAACAAGGCGAATCAGTGGTATGTCCCGGGTCGTCCCACGCTGCGGTTCCTGATGGAAACGAGGGGCCGGGATGGCGCTCGCCGCGCGCGATGGGGCCGACCGGCTGCATCCACGCGGCCCGCGGGACCCCCCGAGGGCACGAACGAGGGCGTTCCTGCCAACCCGGTGCGGATGATCGGCCAGCGTGGGATAGTCCTGGTGGGATATCGCCGACTTCGGGATGGCTCTGCCTGGAATCGAACATCGACCGGCCGCGACAGGGGGCCCTCGCGCACGCTTGCAAGTTGCCGGTCAACCTGGTCAACGCCGCCGGAATGTGAATCGGGTCTGTCATGCAAGTATACAGACGAGGGAGCGGAGGTCCGAGCCGCGTGAGCACCGACGTCAAGGCCGACGTCGCGGTCATCGGCGCCGGCCCGACCGGCGCGGCGGCCGCTTGGCGCCTGGCGACATCCGGCCTCCGCGTCGCCTGCATCGAGCGCGGCGGGTGGTTCGACTACGACCGCGTCCCGGCCGACGAGGCCGAACGCGCGCGCCTCGCCGAGGGGCCGCTCAACCCCAATCCGAACGTCCGGCGCGGAGACGCCGACTACCCCATCGAGGACGCCGATTCGCCGATCAAGCCGCTCATCGGAAACGGGGTGGGCGGCGGCTCGATCTACTGGGCCGCCCATGCCCCCCGTTTTCGGCCGGGGGACTTCCGGGTGTTCACGGAGGACCGGGTGGCCGACGACTGGCCGCTCACCGTTGACGAGCTGGCGCCCTGGTACGAGCGCAACGAGCGCCGGATCGGCCTCGCGTGGCGCACCGGAGATCCCCTCGGTCCCGCCCGCGAAGGGGCGCCCCTGCCCCTGCCGCCCATCGGCCCGGCCGGCGCGCGTATCGCCCGCGCATTCGCCGAGCTCGGCTGGCATTGCTGGCCGGTCGACCTGGTGGTGGGGCGCGACGCAGCCGACGCCGGCGCCGCGAAGTGCGCGCATCGCGGGCCGTGCCACGTCGGCTGCCCGGCGCGAGTCCGGGCCGGAGCCGACCACGCCTACGTGCGCGGCGCGGTGGCGGCCGGCGCGAGGCTGTTGACCCACACGCGGGTCCTCGCCCTCGAGCACGATGCGCGCGCCCGGGTGACGGCGGCCGTGTGCGCCGGGCGGAGCGGGCGCTTCCGGGTGATCGCCGAACGATTCGTTCTCGCCGCCAACGGCATCGGCACCCCGCGTCTCCTGCTCGCCTCCGTATCCGGGGCCTTTCCCCACGGTCTCGCGAACGGGAGCGGACTCGTCGGCCGGCGCCTCATGCTGCACCCGTACGCATGGGCCGACGGCTGGTTTCCGGAGCCTTTCCGGATGCCGCCCGGCCGGACCGCGGGGCTTGTCTCGCTCGAGTTCGGAGCGACGAGAGCCGAACGCGGCTTCGTGCGCGGATCGAAGCTCCAGCTCTCGGTCGGCGCGCCGGCGCCCGGGACCCGCTTCGAGCGCGGCCGAAGGGGGGGCGCCGACCCCCGAGCCCACCTGGCGGGCCTCAGCGTATCCGCCGAGGACCTGCCGAACCCCGAGAACCGGGTGACCCTCTCATCGAACCGCGTCGACGGGGACGGGGTCCCCCTCCCCCGCATGGTCTACCGTGTCTCCGCCAACTCCCGGGCGATCCTCGACTTCGGCATCGAGAGAGCGTCGGAGGTCCTGCGGATGGCCGGCGCGGTCGCGATCGAACCGACGCGCCTCAAGACGGAAGCGGGCTTCCATCTGATGGGCACCGCCCGCATGGGCAACGACCCGGAGACCTCGGTCGTTGACCGCTTCGGCCGGTGCCACCAGGTGCCGAACCTCTTCATCGCCGACGCGAGCACCTTCGTCACCGCGAGCGCCCTCAACCCGACCGCGACCGCGCAGGCCCTCGCCCTTCGCACCGCGGACCACCTCGCCGCCGGCCCCTGAGCCCCCTCCCGCCCGCGGTTCGAGCCTGGTCCGAGCCCGGTCCGAGCCCTGGGGCCCGAAAAACTCATCGACTTCCTGCTGCGGTCGCCCATCCGCTCGCGGTCGCGGGCCGTACTCCCTCGAGCCGCATCGACCGCGCGCCCGCGCGAGTGTCGGCTACGCCTCGGCAGCGCGCCCGCGCTCTTTCGGTCCGTGCGGCCCGTTCCTCCATGAGATCGGGGGGAGATCGTGGGGCATCTTGGCCCCCTCGCGACGAAAGTCGGTGATTTTTTCGGGTTGGGAGGGGCTCCGTCCCGGATTCGGGGCGGGATCAGGCGACGCGGCAGTCGCGCAGGATCTCGGGCCGGATCCGCAGACCGTGCCCGGGCGCCTCGGGCGCGGTCACGATGCCCCGAACCGGCTTCGGCCACTCCACCCAGAGGTCGTCGAGGAGCCCCATGTCCTCGAGGATGAGCCCGTTCGGGATCGACGCGAGGAGGTGGATCATCAGCTCCGGGTAGAGGTGGGGCGCGATCGTCATCCCCCAGGTGTCGGCGAGGGCCGCGATCTTGCGCAGCTCCGTCAGCCCGCCACGGACGACGTCCGGCTGGAGGATGGGGACCCCCGGATGCTCGAAGAAGGGGCGGAGGTCATAGCGGGTGAAGTGGCTCTCGCCCCCCACCACCCGGGTGTGGAGGGCTTCCGCGATCCGGAAGTAACCACGAAAATCTTCCGGCGAAACCGGCTCTTCAAGCCAGTAGATATCATAAGGCTCGAATTTTCGCCCCATGTGGATCGCCTGATCCGCGGTCCACGCCATGTTGACGTCGACCATCACGTCGATGTCCGGCCCGACCGCCTCGCGCACCCGGCGGACGTTCGCCACGTCCTCGGCCTCGGACCACAGGTGCCCGACCTGCATCTTGACCGCCCGGTAGCCGGCGTCGACGAAGCGCCGCGCCTTCTCCGCCATCCCTTCGCCGCCGAGCCCGCGCCAGCAGCCCGACCCGTAGGCGGGGACCTCGCTGCGGTAGTGGCCCCAGAGGCGGTGCAGCGGCAATCCGGCCCGCTGCCCGACGATGTCCCACAGGGCCACGTCAATGGCGGAGAGGGCGAGCACCGGCGCCCCGCCCCGGCCGTCCGCCACGGTGGCCGACCAGAGGTCGCGCCAGATCGCCTCGATCTCCGACGCGTCCCGTCCGAGGACGCGCGGTGCCATCATCTCCTCGATGCAGGCGGCGGTGGTGCGGAACCCCTCGCGGATATGGAGCTGGTAGCCGAGCCCGACGAGGCCCGACCGCGTCTCCACCTCGACCACGAGGATCTCGCGGTCGCGTTCGTAGCGAGCAAAGAATTCCGGCTTCTCGGCGTAGGGCACCCTGAGCAGAGAGACTCGCACCTCTTTGATTTTCATCCAGTCATTCTTCCTTGGCCGAAAAATTATCGACTTTCGTCGCGAGGGGGCCAGGATACCCCACGAGCTCATGGAGGAACGGGCCGCCCGGACCGAAAGAGCGCGTGCGCGCGGCTTGCCGGACCTCCACCCCCACCACCCCCCCCCCGCCGGCTACCAGCCGGCGACGAGGCCGTCCGCCCGGGGGTCGCTCCCCGCCGCGTACACCCCGTCCTCGAGGGCCCAGATGATCTGGCCCCGGCCGAACTGGTAGGTCTCGCCCGGGTCGGGCGACGTGAGGCGGTGGCCGCGGGCAGCGAGCGCGCGGTGGACCTCCACCCCCGCCCCGGGCTCGAGGACCGCGTCGAGGCCGTCGAGGACCCTCCAGCGGGGGGCGTCGAGCACCGCCTGGGGATTGAGCCCGTGATCGAGCGTCCCCACCACGACCTGGAGGTGGCCCTGGGGCTGCATCGGCGCTCCCATCACCCCGAACGGCCCGACCGGGCGCCCGCCCCGGGTCAGGAAGGCGGGGATGATGGTGTGGAATGGCCGTTTGCCGGGGGCGTACTCGTTCGGATGGCCTTCCTCCAGGTTGAAGCCGAGCCCGCGGTTGTGCAGGGCGATGCCCGTCCCGGGGACCACGATGCCGCTCCCGAAACCGTGGTAGTTGGACTGGATGAGGCTCACCATCGTCCCGTCCCGATCCGCGGTGCAGAGGTACACCGTGCCGCCCGCCGCGAGCTCGCCCGGCTCGCGGGCGAGCGCCCGGTCGCCGATGAGGGCCCGCCGGGCGGCTGCGTACTCCGGGCTCAGCATCTCCGCGACCGGCACGTCCGCGAAGTCCGGGTCGCCCACGTAGCGGTGCGCGTCCGCGAAGGCGAGCTTCATCGCCTCCATCTCGAGGTGCCAGTTCTCCGCGCTCACGTGGGGATGGCGGCCGAGGTCGAGCCCTTCCAGGATCGAGAGCCCCATGAGGGCGGCGATGCCCTGCCCGTTCGGCGGGATCTCCCAGACCTCGCAGTCCCGGTACCGCACCCCGATCGGGTCCACCCAGTCGGCCCGGTGCGCGGCGAGGTCGTCGGCGGTGAGGTAGCCGCCGGTGCGGCCCGCGAAGTCGACCACCGCGCCGGCGAGCGACCCCCGGTACAGGGCGGCGGCGCCCTCGCGGGCGAGGGTCTCGAGGGTGCGGGCGTGGTCGGGGAGGCGCCAGCGCTCGCCGGTCGCCGGCGTACGGTCGCCGGCGGCGAACGCGGCCTTCCAGCCCGCGAGTGGCGGGCCGAGATCGCTCGTCCGGGAGGGGCCGTCGATCTTCTCCAGGAACCGCGCCCACGAGTTCGCGACGACCGGCGAGACCGCGAAGCCGTCTCGTGCGTACCCGATGGCGGCGCGATAGACCCGCTCGGCGTCCGCCCGCCCGAACCGATCGTGCAGGGCCTGCCACCCGGCCGGGATCCCGGGGACGGTGACCGGGACCCAGCCGAGCTCCGGCATCCCGGCGTGGCCGAGCCCGCGGATGCGGCCCGCGTCGAGCGCCCGCGGCGCCCTTCCCGAGCTGTTGAGCCCATGCAGCTTCGACCCGTCCCACACGAGGGCGAAGAGGTCGCCGCCGATGCCGTTCGAGGTCGGCTCCACGACGGTGAGGGCGATGGCCGTTGCAAGCGCCGCGTCCACCGCATTGCCTCCCGCGCGGAGCACGTCGAGCCCCGCCTGGGCGGCGAGGGGCTGGCTCGTCGCGACCGCACCGTTGGCAGCGAAGACCGGCTCGCGGCGGGAGGGATAGGGAAGGTGGTCGAGATTCATGGGGACGGTCCGGGAGGTCGGGAAGGGTTCAATTATCGCACCGGGTCCCGAACACCGGGTGGCGGAGCCGGTCGCCGGGCGCGAGGCCGATCCGCTCCGCCTCGCCGCCGTTCACCTCGAGCACCGCGCGCACCGGGACGCGGGAGGAGATCGTGTCGAGGGATCGGGGCCGCGCGTTGCGGACGATGCCCCGCACCGCGCCGTTCCGATCCGCGAACACCATGTCGAGCGGGATGAACGTGTTCTTCATCCACATCCGGGCGACCTCGTCCCTCCCGAAGTCGAACAGCATCCCGGCCCGCGGAGCGAGTTCGCGCCGGAACATGAGCCCTTCGGCCCGTGCGCCGGGCGTCGCCGCGACCTCCACTTCGTAGCGGTGCACCGCGCCGCCCGCGAGGTCGACACAGACCGGCTCCGCCCGCGCGCCGAGGGCGAGGAGCGAGGCGAACGCGGCGAGGACGCTCCCGACGAGGACCCCCGCCCGACGCGCGGTTCCGAACGGTATCGGGATCACCCGGCGGCCCTCTCGACCCGCGGACCGAGCCGGGAGAGCAGCTCGTAGGGGATGGTGCCCGCGGCCTCCGCGATCTCCTCCACCGGGAGGCCCTCTCCCCACAGGGTCACCCGGTCGCCGGTGCGCGCGTCCGGACACCCGCGAAGGTCGATCGCGACAAGATCCATCGCCACCCGGCCGACGAGGGCGGCCCGGTGGCCGTTGACGAGCATCGCGGTTCCGGACGGCACATGGCGCGGATAGCCGTCGGCGTATCCGATCGCCGCGATCCCGAGGGGCATCGTCTCGGGCGCGGCCCAGGTTCCCCCGTAGCCGACCGGCGCGCCGCGCTCGATCGTCTTCACCGCGACGAGGGGGGCGGTGAGGGTCATGGCGGGGCGAAGCCCGTGGTCGCGGGCCCGCCCGCCCGCCATCGGCGACACGCCGTACAGCATGAGGCCGGGGCGGACCCAGTCGCGGTGGGCGTCCGGCGCGGCGAGCACCGCGGCGGAGTTGGCGAGACTCGAGGGCGGCGGCTCCCCGCCGATGGCGGCCAGGGCATCGTCGAAACACGCGATCTGCCGCGGGGTCGCCGCGGCGCCGGGCTCGTCCGCGCTCGCGAAGTGGCTCATGGCGTGGAGCGGCTTCGCCACCCCGGGAAGGGCCGCGAGGGTGCGCCACACCTCCGGGAAGTCCGGCGGAGAGAAGCCGAGCCGATGCATCCCGGTATCGACCTTGACCCAGAGCCGGAGCGGCGGGCCGTCGGGCCGGGAGCGGACCATCTCGACCTGCTCGGAGGCGTGCACCACCGCGTCGACCCGCTCCCGCGCGAGCCGGTCGAGCGACTCGGGATCCCGGAACCCTCCGAGAACGAGGAGGGTTCCCTCGAACCCCGCCCGTCGCAGGGCGAGCGCCTCCTCCACCCGGGCCACCGCGAGCCCGTCCGCCTCCGAGAGCGCGTGCGCGGCCCGCATCGCCCCGTGACCGTAGGCGTCGGCCTTGACCACGGCGAGCACCCGGCTCCCGCGCGCCCGGGCGCGAACCGCCGCGAGGTTGCGGGCGAGGGCGGTGCGGTCGATATGGGCGGTCGGTCCGGCCCATCGCCCGGGGGCCGGCCGTTCGGAGGCGATGTCCATCGGTGGCTCAACGGCCCGGATCGTGGTTCCCGAATTTGGCGATGCGGCCAAGGAAGGTCAGCGTGACGGTGCCGGTAGGACCGTTTCGCTGCTTGCCGATGATAATCTCGGCCTTGCCCTTGTCGGCGCTTTCCTCGTTGTAGACCTCGTCGCGGTAGATGAACAGGATGACGTCCGCATCCTGCTCGATGGCGCCCGACTCGCGGAGATCGGAAAGCATCGGCCGCTTTTCCGACCGCGCCTCCAGGCCGCGGTTGAGCTGCGACAGGGCGACCACCGGCACCTCGAGCTCCCGGGCGAGCGCCTTGAGCGAGCGGGAGATCTCGGAGATCTCGGTGGCCCGGTTCTCCGACGTTCCGGGCACGTGCATGAGCTGCAGGTAGTCGACGACGACGAGCCCGATGTCGTGCTCGCGCTTGAGGCGACGGCACCGCGCGCGGAGCTCGGTCGGGGTCAGATCGCCGCTGTCGTCGAGAAAGAT
Organism: Gammaproteobacteria bacterium; assembly: GCA_965214795.1. Taxonomy (GTDB): domain Bacteria; phylum Pseudomonadota; class Gammaproteobacteria; order HK1; family HK1; genus JAJDXW01. Next base: position 3,074,267 of record OZ243976.1, read on the forward strand.
CCGGGACTCGTTGAGCATTGTCATGGCCGAGGTGAGACGCGGCCAGTCCACGTCCTCGAGCTTCCCGGTCCGGACCCGATGCGCGTCGATCCCCCCCAGGGCGGACAGGAAGCGCATGGTGAGCTGCTCGGACGACATCTCCATGCTGAACACGACGGCGGCGAGCTTCGTCCGGATGGCCGCGCTCTCCACGATGTTCAGCGCGAGCGCGGTCTTTCCCATCGAGGGACGCCCCGCGACGACGATGAGATCACCCCGCTGGAGCCCGGCGGTGCGCCGGTCGAGGTCGATGAACCCGGTCGGGACGCCGGTGATGTCGCCCTCGAACTGGTGCAGCTCGTCGATCCGTTCGAATACTCCCACCAGGACGTCGCGAATCGGCTCCGGCCCGCTCGCGCTCCGGCGGCGATCGCCGATGGCGTAGACGAGTTGCTCCGCTTCCTCGACGAGCTCGGTGACCGGCCGGCCTTCTCTCCGGCAGGCCCGGTCGGCGATCGCGGAGCCGGCCGTGATCATCTCGCGCAGCACCGCGCGCTCGCGCACGATCTCGGCGTAGGCGGCGACGTTGGCCGCGCTGGGGGTGCTCTCCGCGAGCTCGCCGACGAAGGCGAGACCGCCTTCCACCTTCGCGTCGCCGTGCGCATCGAGCCACTCGGACACGGTCACCACGTCGCAGGGATGGTTGGCGTCGATGAGGGAGGCGATGGCGCGGAAGACGAACTGGTGATCGCGCCGGTAGAAGTCCTCTTCCCGGATCCGGTCCACCACCCGGTCCCAGCCCGAGGCGTCGAGCAACAGCCCCCCGAGCACCGCACGCTCCGCCTCGATCGAGTTCGGCGGCACCCGCAGGCGGGCCGCCTCGGAATCGCCTCGGAAGGTTGCCGGCGCGGCCACGCCTAGTCCCGCGGCCGGGTGCGTCGGACCGCTTCAGGCCGCCGGGGCGAAGCAATCCGGTGCCGCGCCGTCGAAAGCCCCCCCTCCTCGAGCGTCATGCCGGGATCCTATCCGGCCATCCCCCAACCGGCCACGTCGTCGGGTGGACCGGAGGTGGCGTCCTCGGAACCCGCATCCGCCGGCTCGACGGCCTCGGCAGACTCCTCGGCGGCGGCGGGTTCGTCGGTTTCGTCGTCCAGGCGATCCAGCTCCTCGATCGAACCGCCCATGGGCACGACCGCGACCCGCACCGCCGCCTCGACGTCGGGGTGAACCCGAATCGGTACCTCGTACCGGCCCGTCTGGCGGATCGGCCCCTCCGGCATGCGCACCTCGTTGCGCAGCACTTCGACCCCCGCCTCCGTCGCCGCCTCCGCGACGTCGATGATCCCCACCGAGCCGAAGAGCCGGCCTTCGCCGCCCGCGCGGCGGGTGATGACCAGGTCGAGGGCCGCGAGGTCCGCGCTTCGCCGCCGGGCGCGGACGACCTCGTCCGCCGCCTGGCGTTCGAACTCCGCCCGGCGCTCCTCGAAGCGCGCGATGTTGCGCTCGGTGGCCGGCAATGCCTTGCCTTGGGGAACCAGATAGTTCCGGGCATGACCGGGCTTCACGTCCACGCGATCGCCGAGCCCTCCAAGGCCCGCGATCCGCTCCAGCAGAATTACCTCCATTCACCTCTCCCTCGCCGGGTCTCGATCCCGGACTGCCGATTCATCCACGGCCGGCCGTCTCGCGGCACCGTCCATTTCACGAAGAACGGAAAACGACAACCGGACGCGGCCGGGTCCGGCGGGGTCACCCGGCGGCTCCGGCCCCTGGCCGGTCGGATCGGCGGAGCGCAATTCGACGGGAGCGCCCCGTGTGGTGTCGGATCGCGCCTTCGGCCGACCCGACCCGCGGCACGAAACGGCCCCGCCCGGCTCCGACTCTCGCTCCGCCTCGTCCCGCGATCGCCGAACCTCCCGCCGCCTGCCCGTCTACTGCCCGGCCGGCAGGTTGCCGCCCATGCCGAACCGCCTCCGGTAGTCGATCCACGTATCGGAGAGCCCGGCGAGCGCGAGGCCGAGAGCGACCTCCGATGCCGGCTGGGGCATGATCGCGAGCGCCACGTACAGCCCGGCGAGCCACGCGACCGAGGCGTTTCGCCGCTTGACCACGTAGTGGACCAGGGCGACGCCCTGGAGGCCGAAGAGGACGATCAGGAGCATCAGCCACTCGCGGGCGAGATCGGAGACCCATCCGCTGCCGAACCACGCGGCGGCGCAGAGGATCAGGGCCGCGTACCCCGAGTACCTCGGCATCCGGAGGGCGCGGAATTCCGCGCCGAAACCGCCCGGCTGATCGAGCACCGCGTGCCACCAGCGCGCGAGCATCAGGGTCACCGCGAGGCCGAGCAGCGCGCCCGCCGCGACCACCCCCGTCATGAGAGGGGCGATGCGGTCGATGAAAGGCCCCCAGTCGCTGGAGAACGAGAGCCAGGAGAAGAACTCCTCGAGGGCCCTCGTCCACCACGCGGCCGGGTCGCCGAGGACGATGCGCACGACGATGATCGCGACGGCCAGGATGAGGCCACCCGCGGCGAGGGCAACGCCTTGGGAGCGGGTCCGCCCCAGCACGATCGCGAGCACCCACAGGGGGGCCCAGCTCAGCAAGGCGAGGTACAGGGCCGGCCGGAAGTTCTCGATCGCGGCATACATGAACGCCCCCCCGAGCACCGTCGAGCCGAGGAGGACGAGCGCTCCTTCGACGGCGCCGTTGCGCAGGGTCGCGAGGCCGATCAGCGCGCCGCTTATATAGTTGAACGGGAAGATGAGCAGGGAGAACACGGAGCAGACGGCGCACGCGGTGATGGCGTGCACCCGCCCCCGCATCACGAAGGCCAGGAGGGAACGCACCGCGTTCTCAGGCGGGATTCAGGAGCCGGGAGCCGGGCGCACCCCGCGGCGGAAGAGCCGCCTCCGGCTCCGGCTCGGGCGCGGGTCCGCTCGGCCCCGGGAGCCCCCGGAGCCCCGGGCGCCCGGACGAAGCCCGTCGCCAAGCCTCGAGCGTCTTCCCGACCCGGAGGGAGACGGGCAACAGGGCTCGCGGCCGGCGGGTGCGCGGCTCGTTCACGGCGGCTCGGCTTCCGGGCGCCTCAGGTACGGTGTGCGTCGCTGTAGGGGAGAAGCGCGAGAAAGCGGGCCCGCTTGATGGCCCGCGCAAGCTGGCGCTGATAGCGCGCCCGGGTTCCGGTGATGCGGCTCGGGACGATCTTCCCGGTCTCGGTGACGTACTGCCGGAGGGTGTTCAGATCCTTGTAGTCGATCTCCTTCACTCCATCGGCCGTGAACCGGCAATAGCGCCGACGGCGACTGTAACGGGACATGCTCATGACCTCCCGGCTTGCGGTGCTTCGCTCGACGCCGCCTCGGCCTCGGGCGGCTTGCGGGAGGCCCCGCGGCCATCGGAGCCGGGGGATCCGGGCGGTTCCCGGCGGTCGCGGCCGCCGGCATCGGTGCCGGCGCCGCCGGCCCTCGGGGCATCCGAACGGCGGTCTCCTCGCCGGTCCCCGTCGCCGCGACGGCGGGAGCGATCCCGCGGCCCCTTGTCCTCCTTCGCCTTCGCCATCGGAGATTCATCCGTGACGGCTTCATGGCGAGCCATCACGAGATTGCGAAGGACCGCGTCATTGAAGCGAAAACTCGATTCCAGCTCGTCGAGCACCGACCTGCTGCACTCGATGTTCATCAACACGTAGTGCGCCTTGTGCACCTTCTCGATGGGATAGGCGAGCTGGCGGCGACCCCAGTCCTCGAGCCGATGGATATGGCCTCCGTCCGACTCGATGATCGACCGGTAGCGATCCACCATCGCGCGAACTTGCTCGCTCTGGTCCGGGTGGACCAGAAACACGATCTCGTAATGCCGCATGGCACCTCCTTCCGGATTGCGGGCCTCACCGGCGAGGCCCGGACAGGCCGCCACGCTCGTCCGTGGAGGCAAGGAGTCCAGAACGGTGATCGTAGCGCAGGCCGGGAGAACGATTCAATTCGTCGCCCGCCGATCCAGCAGTTTTCATTTTGGCGCCTGACTTTACCCTGAGCCGCAAGCCGTCTTCTCCTTGCGACTCGATCCGGGGCCGATCGGGGGCAGATCGACGGTCGTGCCGGTCCGGCAGCAGGATCCGACGAGCAAAATGAGAATTGCTGCCGCCGATCCCCCGGAGGGCTGATTCGTTCATTCAAAGGTAGTCAACCAATTCAAAGAATTGCGTCCACTGACGAGCGGGTGGCCCGAAGTCGGTGACGACCGAGGAATCAGGCGTCGAATCGAGACGATACGTTCATCTGTGGTCATCGAGGAAGGCCGGGAACGAATTTGCCCGGCGCCGGTCTCGGGATGATTCCACGCTGGCCGCACCGCGGGGATGCGGATCGGCGGGCCGTGGAGCTGCGGGTCGCACCGGCGAAGCGCAACCGGCCAGTTGCGGCGCTCGGGATTGGCCGCGGCGCTCGGGAGCGGACCTGGCGGGACCGGTTCGACCGGGGACGCGGGCATTGTCGCCGCGAACGGGGTTCGATACCGTGGCACCCGCGGGCACGGCGGGCGGTTCGGTCACCTGTCGGCGCGGCTCCGGGGGCTCCCGGAGCCAGCCCCCCAGCCCCCGATGGGCCCGGGTCCCGTATCACCATTATTCGAGCCCTCCGGAGGGGATGGCGATGACCGCAACCGACGACCACGCCTCCCTCGCCGGCTGGCTCGCCGAGTGGGGCGAGTGCATCGCGAGCCTCGACTTCGCGCGGGCAAGGACGCTCTTCGTTTCCGAGGTCGTGGGCTTCGGCACGTACTCCGACCTCCTCGTCGGAATCGACGACCTCGAGGCTCGGCAGTGGCGCGCGGTCTGGCCCGCCGTCGCGGACTTCCGCTTCGAACCGGTCGGGCTCTGGACGGAGGTATCCCCGGACCGCCGGCTCGGGCACCTCGCCGCCGGATGGACCTCGACCGGCGCACACGAGGACGGCACGCCCTTCGAGCGACCGGGACGCTGCACGGTGACCCTGCGCCGGGTGGCCGTCGCCTCGCCGTGGCTCGGCACCCACACCCACTTCTCGCTGAACCGCGGCACACCTCCGGTCAGCCACCGAAGCTCCCGGCGATCCGAGGCGTGGCCCCGGCCACGGTAGTCCGCTCACCCGATCATCGGCTGGATGGTCAATGGGTCGGGCACACCCTCCGAGCGATGCGCCCGTATCCGGAAGCCGCGCCAGCCCGACCGGCTACCCTCCCCGTTCCCGGTTCCGTCTCGCGGGCTCGCCCATCGCGAGCGGCTTGAGCGGGACTTCCGGTGAAGAATGGGCGGATGGCGGAGAGAGAGGGATTCGAACCCTCGATGGGGGATAAGCCCATACTCCCTTAGCAGGGGAGCGCCTTCAGCCGCTCGGCCATCTCTCCCGGTGCGGGCATCCTAACATCCGGCGGGTAGTGCGTCATCGCCTCCTCCCGCCTTGCGGCAATTCTCATTTTGCTCGTCGGGTCCCGCTGCCGGACCGGCACGACCGTCGATCCGCCCCGGATCGAATCGCAATGAGAAGACCGCTTGCGGCTCAGGGTGAAGTCAGGCGCCAAAACGAGAACGGCTTGCCCGCCACGTGCAGGACCATCAATCAGGGGTCAGCCCCGGTGCAGCTCGAACGCCTCGTGCAGGGCCCGCACCCCGAGCTCGAGGTAGCGTTCGTCGACCACCACCGAGATCTTGATCTCCGATGTCGAGATCATCTGGATGTTGACGCTCTCGCGCGCCAGGGCGTCGAACATCCGGCTCGCGATGCCGGCATGCGAGCGCATCCCCACCCCCACCAGGGACAGCTTGACGATGCGCGGATCCCCGGTGACCCGCTCCGCCCCCAGCTCCGCCGCGACCGGGTCGACCAGCTCGCGGGCCCGTTCGTAGTCGCTGCGGTTCACGGTGAACGTGAAGTCGGTCTCGTCGTGCTCGGGCGCCGCGTTCTGGACGATCATGTCCACCTCGATGTTGGCGGCCGCGATGTCCTCCAGCAGACGGAAGGCGACCCCGGGGCGGTCGGGAACGCGGTGCACGGTGATCTTCGCCTCGTCGCGGTTGAACGCGATCCCCGAGATGAGCGGCTGCTCCATACGTCCCTCCTCCTCCGGCACGATCATCGTCCCCGGGCCGTCCTCGAACGAGGACAGCACCCGGAGCGGCACCCGGTACTTGCTCGCGAACTCCATCGCCCGGATCTGGAGCACCTTCGCGCCGAGGCTCGCGAGTTCGAGCATCTCCTCGAACGTCAGGCGGTCCAGCCGCCGCGCATCGGGCTCGATCCGGGGGTCGGCCGTATACACGCCGTCGACGTCGGTGTAGATCTGGCACTCGTCCGCGCCGAGGGCGACGGCCAACGCGACCCCCGTCGTATCCGATCCGCCCCGTCCGAGGGTGGTGATGCTGCCGGCCTCGTCCACCCCCTGGAATCCGGCCACCACCACCACCCGCCCCCCGTCAAGGTCCGCGCGGATCCGGGCGCTCTCGATCTCCAGGATCCGGGCCCGGTTGAAGGACGAATCGGTACGGATGGGGACCTGGGCGCCGGTATACGAGCAGGCCGGACACCCGCGCGCCTCGAGGGCCATGGCGACGAGCCCGATGGACGCCTGCTCGCCGCTCGCAAGGAGGGCATCGAGCTCCCGGCCGCGGGGCGGTTGGCGGAGGGCGGCCGCGAGACCGAGCAGCCGATCGGTCTCCCCGGCCATGGCGGAGACCACCACCGCGACCCGGTGCCCGGCCGCCCGCGACCGCGCGATGCGGTCCGCGACCGCTCCGATCCGTTCGACCGAAGCGACCGAGGTCCCGCCGTACTTCTGTACCAGCAAGGCCATGGAACGCTGAATCCCGCCCAGTGTCCGCCCAGTGTCCGCCCAGTGTCCGCCCAGTGTCCGCCCGGTGTCCGCCCAGTGTCCGCCCGGTGTCCGCCCGGTGTCCGCCCGGTGTCCGCCCGCCGCCGCCCGGCTGCCCCGGCTCGCCGGATCGGTCGCGATCGGCCCCGCCGGCCCGGTCAGCCGGAGGTGCCGAGCCGTTCGCGGACCCAGCCTGCGACGGAGGCGAGGGCCGGGTCGAGGTTCGACGGATCGTTGCCGCCGGCCTGCGCCATGTCCGGCCGGCCGCCACCCTTGCCGTCCACCTGCCCGGCCACGAAATTGACGAGGGGGCCGGCCTGGATCCGATCGGTGAGGTCCTTGGAGACCCCGGCGACCAGGCTCACCTTCTCGCCGTCCACCGATCCGAGCACCACGAGCCCGTGGTCGATGCGGGACCGGATCCGGTCCAGCATCTCGCGAAGCGCCTTGGGGCCTGCCGCCGCTTCGCACCGGGCTGCAAGCACCTGGAGGCCTTCGATCTCCACCGCCCGGCCGAGCAGGGCCTCGCCTTCGTTCACCGCGAGGCGCCCGCGCAGCTTCTCGACCTCGCGCTCGAGCTCGCGGGCCCGCGCCACCACCTGCCCCACCCGCTCCACCAGGTGCTCGGGGCCGGACTTCATGAGGGACGTCACCCGCGCCTCCCGCTCCTCGAGAGCGCCCACCCAAGCGAGGACACCGGCGCCGGTCACCGCCTCGATGCGCCGCACCCCGGCTGCGATGCCCGACTCCGACACGATCTTGAACACACCGATGTCGCCGGACCGGACGACGTGGGTCCCGCCGCAGAGCTCGAGCGACACGTCCCCGATGGCGAGCACCCGCACGTCCGCATCATACTTTTCGTCGAAGAACGCGATGGCGCCGCGCTCCAACGCTTCGTCGAGGGGCATGGTCTCGGTGCGGACCTCGACGTTGTCGAGGATCCAGGCATTGACGAGGTGCTCGATCTCGATCCGCGCGGCCGGCCCGACGGGCTCGAAGTGCGAGAAGTCGAAACGCAGCCGGTCCGGCGCCACCAGCGACCCCCGCTGCCGGACGTGGCTGCCGAGCACCTCGCGCAAGGCCGCGTGCAGGAGATGGGTCGCCGAGTGGTTCCGTGCCGTGTTGCGGCGGGCCGCTTCGTCGACGGAAGCGTCGGTCTCGTCGCCGAGCCGGATCCGACCCTCCGTCGCGACCCCGTAGTGGGCGATCGCGTTCGCGCTCGAGCGCGTGTCGGACACCTCGAAGCACCACCCGGGCCCCTGGAGGACCCCTCGGTCTCCGATCTGGCCCCCGCCTTCGGGATAGAAGGGAGTCCGCTCGAGGACCACCGCGCCGATGTCCTCCGTCGCGAGGGCGTCGGCCGGCTGGTCGTCCGCGTACAGGCCGATGACCCGCGCCCGGTCTCGGAGCCGGTCGTATCCGGTGAACTCGCTCACACCCTCGACCGGGCGCTCGCGGCCGCGCGCCGTCGCGAAGCGGCTGCCGGCGCGCGCCCGCTCACGCTGGGCGCCCATCTCGCGCTCGAATCCCTCGTAGTCCACGGTGAGCCTGCGCTCGCGGGCGACGTCGGCTACGAGGTCCTCGGGGAACCCGAACGTGTCGTAGAGACGAAACACGACCTCGCCCGGCACCACGCTCCCCCGGAGGACGGCCAGCTCCTCCTCGAACATCCGCATGCCCTGGTCGAGGGTGGCCGCGAACCGGTCCTCCTCCTGGCGGAGAGTCCGCTCGACGACCTCCCGCCGCAGGGCGAGCTCCGGGTACGCCTCCCCCATCTCCGCCTCGAGGTCCGCAGCGAGGCGATGGAAGAAGGGCTCGCGCATCCCGAGCCGGTGGCCGTGGCGGATGGCGCGCCGGATGATGCGGCGAAGCACGTACCCGTGGCCTTCGTTCGAGGGGAGCACGCCGTCGACGATGAGAAAGGCGCACGAACGGATGTGGTCGGCGATGACCCGCAGGGACTGGTCGGCGAGGTCCTTGGTTCCGGTCAGCTTGGCGGCACGCCGGATGAGGTTCTTGAAGAGATCGATCTCGTAGTTGCTGTGCACCCCCTGCAGCACCGCGGCGGCGCGTTCGAGGCCCATCCCGGTATCGACCGAGGGCTTCGGCAGCCGGCTCATGTTCCCGTCGGCATCGCGGTTGAACTGCATGAAGACGAGATTCCAGATCTCGATGAAACGGTCCCCGTTCTCGTCGGGCGATCCGGGCGGGCCGCCCGCGACCTCCGGCCCGTGGTCGTAGAACACCTCGGAGCAAGGCCCGCACGGGCCGATGTCCCCCATCGACCAGAAGTTGTCCTTCTCCCCGCATCGCACGATGCGCGAGGACTCGACGCCGATGTCGCGGCGCCAGATGTCCGCCGCCTCGTCGTCGTCCTCGAAGACGGTGATCCACATCCGCTCCCCGGCAAGCCCCATCTCGCGGGTGAGGAACTCCCAGGCGAAGGCGATCGCCTCGCGCTTGAAGTAGTCGCCGAAGCTGAAGTTTCCCAGCATCTCGAAGAACGTGTGGTGGCGCGCGGTGTAGCCGACGTTCTCGAGATCGTTGTGCTTGCCTCCGGCCCGGACGCAGCGCTGGGAGGTGACCGCGCGGGTGTACGAACGCTGGTCCGCCCCGAGGAACACGTCCTTGAACTGGACCATGCCCGAGTTGGTGAAAAGCAGCGTGGGGTCGTTCTCCGGCACGAGGGAGCTGCTGGCCACCACTTCGTGCCCGCGGTCCCGGAAGTAGTCGAGAAAGGCCCTTCGAAGCTCGTTGCTCGTCTTCATTCCCGCCCGTTCTCCTCAATCGCCCGGTGAGCCTGCCGGCGCGTGAACCCCCGTCCCAGCAGGAAACGGGCCTGCCGCGCGGCCTCGTTCCGCTCCCCGGGGAGCGCCGCCCCGAATCGCTTTTCGCGAACCCGGCGGGCCCGCGCTTCCCACGCCTCGTCGTCGGGCTCGACGAGCCGGTCGACCATCGAAGCCTCGACCCCGCGCGCCTCGAGGTCCCGCCGGATCCGAAGCGGCCCGCTCCCCCGCTCGACGCGCGAGCGGACGAATGCCTCGGCGAAGCGCGCGTCGTTCACGAGACCCTGCTCCGCGAGATCCTCCACGACCCGCTCCGTCTCGGCGCGCGCGTGCCCGGACCGCACCAGCTTCCCGAGCAGCTCCGCCCGCGAGTGCTCCCGCCGCCCGAGCAGGGCGAGCGCCCGCCGGAGCGCCTGGACCGGCGCGGCCCCATCGCGAGGCGGCGGCGAGGTCATCTACCGGGTTCGGCAAGGAAGGATCGGGGGTTCGCGTCGCTCGCGGGTGCGGGGATCCCCGGCCCGACGCCGGCAACCCCCGGGATGAGGGAGGATGCGGGCGATGACGTTCGCGGGGGGCGCTCGGTGGGCCTGGCGGAGCCGCGGCCTCTCAGGCGCCGACCCCTTGCGCCGCTCCGGACTCGCGGGCGGCGGCCGCGGCGCGCACGGGAACCATCCGCTCGCGCAGCGCCGATTCGATCTCGTCCGCCGTCTCCGGATGCTGCTTCAGAAAGTTGCGCGCGTTGTCGCGCCCCTGCCCGATGCGGTTGCTCCCGTAGCCGTACCAAGCCCCCGATTTCTCCACGAGCCCGTGGGCGACGCCGTAGTCCAACAGCTCGCCGTGACGCGACACGCCCTCCCCGTACAGGATGTCGAACTGCACGTTCTTGAACGGAGGGGCGATCTTGTTCTTGACGATCTTGACCCGCGTCTCGTTGCCGATGACCTCGTCGCCCTTCTTGATGGCGCCGATTCGCCGGATATCAAGGCGTACCGACGCATAGAACTTGAGTGCGTTGCCGCCCGTGGTGGTCTCCGGGCTGCCGAACATGACCCCGATCTTCATCCGGATCTGGTTGATGAAGATGACCAGGGTGTTGGACCGCTTGATGTTGGCGGTGAGCTTGCGAAGCGCCTGGGACATGAGCCTCGCCTGGAGCCCGACGTGCGAGTCGCCCATCTCGCCCTCGATCTCCGCCTTCGGGGTAAGGGCGGCCACCGAGTCGATGACCACCACGTCGACCGCACCCGAGCGCACGAGGGTGTCGGTGATCTCGAGGGCCTGCTCGCCGGTGTCCGGCTGGGAGACGAGGAGGTCGTCGATGTCGAGGCCGATCTTCTCCGCGTAGCCGGGATCGAGAGCGTGCTCGGCGTCGACGAACGCGGCGGTGCCGCCCCTGCGCTGTGCCTGCGCGATCACCTCGAGCGACAGGGTGGTCTTGCCGGACGATTCCGGGCCGTAGATCTCGACCACGCGGCCGCGCGGAAGCCCCCCGATGCCAAGGGCGACGTCGAGGCCGAGCGAGCCGGTGGGGATCGCCTCGATGTCGCGGGGTACCGTCGAGTCCCCGAGACGCATGATCGTGCCCCGGCCGAACTGCCGGTCGAGCTGACCGAGGGCGGCGTCGAGGGCGGCGCGCCGGCCGGCGTCTTTGGTTCCTTTCTCGGCTCGGGTTGCCATCGCGCTTCCTTCCTTCTTCCGGGCGACGGGGTGGGTGCGCCGCGAACCGGCAATTATCCCACAGACCTCAGTGCCGGATCGTCCCTTCGCTAATCCGACCTGCCCAGGGCCGGAGCCGCAGCGTGACATCGCCCCGGATCGAGGAGGCGGCGCTCGCGGAAGAACGCGAGCAGGCGCTCCGCCGCCTCGTCGGCGCGGACCCCGCCGGTGCACGCCGGCCGATGGTTGAGGCCGGGAACGGTGCGAAGGTCGAGTGCGCTTCCGAAGGCGCCGGCCCGGGGATCGGCGGCGGCGAAGACCACGCGCGCGACCCGGGCCTGCACGATGGCCCCCGCGCACATGGCGCAGGGCTCCAGGGTCACGAAGAGCTCGCACCGGGGAAGGCGGTAGTTGCCGGCCGCGCGAGCCGCCGCTCGCAACGCCTCGATCTCCGCGTGGGCGGAGGGGTCGCACGCGCCGACGGACCGGTTCCAGCCGGTGCCGAGCTCGAGTCCGTCGCGCACCACCACCGCTCCGACCGGGACCTCTCCGGCGCTCGCGGCCCGCTCGGCGAGGTCGAGGGCCCGACCCATCCAGTCGTGGTCGCTCATTCCCATTCGATGGTGGCCGGAGGCTTGCTCGTCACGTCGACGCCGACCCGCGAGATGCCCGGCACCTCGTTGACGATGCGGGTGGACACGGTCTCGAGAAGGTCCCAGGGAAGGCGCGCGGCGCGGGCGGTCATGAAGTCGCCGGTCTCCACCGCGCGCAGGACGACGACGGGCTCGTGGCGGCGCTGGTCGCCCATCACCCCGACGGAACGCACCGGCAGGAACACCGCGAACGCCTGGGCCACCGGGTCGTACCAGCCGGCGCGGCGGAGCTCCTCGAGGAAGATCGCGTCCGCCGCCCGCAGCCGCTCCAGGCGGTCCTCGCGCACCTCTCCGAGCACCCGCACAGCGAGCCCCGGACCGGGAAACGGATGCCGGAACACGAGGTCGCGAGGGAGTCCGAGCTCGAGCCCGACCGCCCTCACCTCGTCCTTGAACAGCTCGCGCAGGGGCTCGAGGAGGGCAAGGCGCATCCGCTCCGGCAGCCCGCCCACGTTGTGATGCGACTTGATGACGGCCGCGTTGCCGGTGTCGGCGCGGGCGGACTCGATGACGTCGGGGTAGATCGTGCCCTGGGCGAGGAAAGACGCTCCACCGGCGCGCTCCGCCTCCTCCTCGAAGATCTCGATGAAGAGGTTCCCGATGATGTTGCGCTTGCGCTCCGGATCCTCGACCCCGCGGAGCGCGGCGAGGAAGCGAGGCCCCGCCTCGACCCGCCGGACCCGCACGCCCTGCCCGCGCGCGAGGGCCTCCATTACCTGTTCCCCCTCGCCCCGGCGGAGGAGGCCGTTGTCGACGAAGATCCCGGTGACCCGGTTCCCGATGGCCCGATGGAGCAGGGCCGCCGCCACCGAGGAGTCGACGCCGCCCGACAGGGCGAGCAGCACCCTGCCTTCTTCGCCCACCCGTTCGCGGATGGCGGCCACGCTCTCCTCGATGATGTTGGCCGGGGTGCGGACCGGGGGGCAGCCGCAGATCCCGTTCACGAAACGCTCGAGGATGGCGGTGCCCTGGCGGGTATGGGCGACCTCGGGGTGGAACTGGAGGCCGTAGAGCCGGCGCGCGGGGTGCGCGATCCCGGCGATGGGTGCGTTGGAGCTTGAGGCGATGGTGCGGAACCCGTCCGGAAGGGTGGTGACCCGATCGCCGTGGCTCATCCAGACATCGAGCAACCCCTCTCCGGCCGGACCGGAGCGGTCCTCGATCCCGCGCAGGAGGTCCGAATGGCCGCGGGCGCGGACCTCCGCCATCCCGAACTCGCGGGCGTCGGCCGACTCGACCGCGCCGCCGAACCGGGCCGCCATCGCCTGCATGCCGTAGCAGATCCCGAGCACCGGGACGCCGGCCCGGAACACCGCCTCGGGAATCGGCCGGCCGTCGCGGTCCGCCACCGAATCGGGCCCGCCCGACAGCACGATGCCTCGCGGTCCGAAGGTGGTGAGGGCTTCTTCGCCGATGTCGAACGAACGGATCTCGCTGTAGACGCCGGCCTCGCGAACCCGACGGGCGATGAGCCGGGTGTACTGGGATCCGAAGTCGAGGACGAGGATGCGCCCGTCGTGGGGGTCGCCGGGAATATCGGCGGAGAGCTCCCCGCGGGGGTCGGCGGAGAGGGCGGCGGAGACCGTCACGGGGCCCGGCGAGCCGCTGGTGAGCCGGGGCGGCGAAGACGGCGTTGCGCAGCCCGCCTCCCCGCCCGCCTCCTCGAAGACGCGAAGCGCCGTCGTGCACGCAGGCCCGCGGGTCGGATGAGCGAAGCGCAATCCGACCACCGCGGCGCCCGGGAGTCGGTGCGGGGTTCGGGAGCGGTCATGGCCGGTTGACGACGACTTCGCGCGAAGAGATCCGGGATCGGCATAGCTATTTGAATTAATTTGATTCTATCGAAAGAACAGATTCAGCCCTGACGCTTCGCGGTCCGACCCGCCGCCCGGCCGACCCGCCGCCGGTCCGACCCGCCGCCCGGCCGACCCGCCGCCGGTCCGACCCGCCGCTCGGCCGGCATGAAGCGACCCTGTGCAGCCCGGCCCTACCGTGGCCAGGATTCAACCGGTGGGGTAGTTCGGGGCTTCGCGGGTGATGCTCACGTCGTGCGCGTGTCCCTCCCGGAGCCCCGCCCACGAGATGCGATGGAGCACCGCGCTCCGCCGCAGCTCCTCGAGACCGGCGCAGCCGGTATACCCGAGGCTCGCCCGAAGCCCGCCGACGAGCTGTGCGACCACCCTGGAGAGGCTCCCCTTGTAGGGGACCCGCCCTTCGATCCCTTCCGGCACGAGCTTCTCGATCTCGGCCGCCTCGTCCTGGAAATAGCGGTCGCGCGACCCCTGCGACATCGCCCCGAGCGAGCCCATGCCCCGGTAGGACTTGTAGGTCCGCCCCTGGTAGAGCTCCACCTCTCCCGGCGACTCCTCGGTCCCCGCGAAAAGGCTGCCGATCATCACCGAGTGGGCGCCGGCCGCGATCGCCTTCGCGATGTCCCCCGAGTAGCGCACCCCGCCGTCCGCGATGAGGGGAACGCCGGTGCCCTCGAGCCCCTCCGCCACCTGGGCGATCGCGGTCATCTGGGGCACCCCGACCCCCGCCACCACGCGCGTCGTGCAGATGGAGCCCGGACCGATGCCGACCTTGACCGCGCTCGCGCCAGCTTCGACGAGGTCCGAGGCGGCCTCGCGGGTCGCGATGTTGCCGGCAACGAGCGGGAGCCCCGGGTAGGCGGAACGAAGGCGGCGCACCCGCGAGAGGACGCCCTGCGAATGCCCGTGGGCGGTATCGACCACGAGGACGTCCACCCCCGCCTCCACCAGCGCATCGACCCGCTCGTCGGTATCCGGACCGGTCCCCACCGCCGCGCCCACCCGCAGCCGGCCCAGGTCGTCCTTGCAAGCGTTCGGATAGTCCTCGGCGCGCTGGATGTCCTTCACCGTGATGAGGCCTCGGAGCTCGCGGTCGCCGTTGACCACGAGCAGTTTCTCGATGCGGTGTTCGTGTAGGAGCGAGATGATCTCGGCGCGGCCCGCGTCCTCGCGGACGGTGACGAGCTTCTCTTTCGGGGTCATGGCGAGGCGGACAGGCTGATCCCACCGGGTCTCGAAGCGCAGATCGCGGGCGGTCACGATGCCGACCAGCCGCTCGTCCTCCACCACCGGCACCCCGGAGATCCGGCGCCGGCGGGTGAGCTCCACGACCTGCCCGATCGTCGTGTCGGGGCCGACCGTGATCGGGTCGCGCACCACGCCGCTCTCGAACTTCTTCACCCGCCGCACCTTGTCGGCCTGAACGGCCGGCGGCAGGTTCCGGTGGACGATGCCGATGCCGCCTTCCTCGGCGAGGGCGATGGCGAGCCGGGCCTCGGTCACCATGTCCATCGCGGCGGATACGATGGGAATGCCGAGCGGGATCCCGGGGGCGAAGATGGTGGAGAGATCGGCGTCGCGGGGGAGGACTTCGGAGTATCCGGGCGCAAGCATCACATCGTCGAAGGTGAGCGCTTCTTCGATGTGCCGCATCGTCATGGTGCCCTGAAGGAAGTCCCGGCCGGAGGACGGCGGATAGTTTATCCTGACCCCGCCGCCCCTGCCCGCCTGGACGGCCGATTTCGTGGTCGATTCCACGGAGGCTCGGATCCGGCTGGCCGGCCGGACGGCGCGCCCATCCGTTCGAACGCCGGCTCATGCACGCCCCCTTCGACAGCGACTTCGAGCTGCCCGGCTCCGGATCGGCGCCGGGCGCCGGGCCCGAACCCGGCATCCGGACCCGCACCGGCGGCGCTGCCGGCACCGGGCCGAACCGCGAGATCTACACCGTCGGCCGCCTCAACGATGAAGTGGCCCGTCTGCTCGAGGATTCCTTTCCGCTCGTCTGGGTGGAGGGCGAGCTCACCAACCTCGCGCTTCCCCGCTCGGGGCACATGTACTTCACCCTGAAGGACTCGCGCGCCCAGGTCCGCTGCGCCCTCTTCCGCTCGAACCGCATGCGGCTCGGATTCGAGCCGCGCGACGGCATGCAGGTGCTCGCACGCGCGCGCGTCGGACTGTACGGGGCCCGTGGGGACTTCCAGCTCGTCGTGCAGGAGCTCGAGCCGGCGGGCGAGGGGGCGCTCCGACTCGCCTACGACCGCCTCCGCCTTCGCCTCCAGCAGGAAGGGCTCTTCGACCCCCGCCACAAGCGCCCCCTTCCGGACTTTCCGGGCCAGCTCGGGGTGATCACCTCCCCCACCGGCGCGGCGGTGCAGGATGTGCTCAAGGTGCTGGGGCGCCGGTTCCCCGCGCTTCCGGTGGTCATCTATCCGACCCGGGTGCAGGGAGAGGGCGCGGGAGAGGAGATCACGGCCGCCATCGGGGCCGCAGTGCGGCGGGCGGAGTGCGAGGTGTTGCTCGTCGTGCGGGGCGGCGGCTCCCTCGAGGACCTCTGGTCGTTCAACGAGGAGGCGGTGGCCCGGGCCATCCACGCCTGCCCGATCCCGGTCGTCACCGGGATCGGGCACGAGTCCGACGTGACGATCGCGGATTTCGCGGCGGACGAGCGGGCGCCCACCCCGTCGGCCGCGGCCGAGCGGGCCTCGCCGAACCGGGTGGAGGTCTTCGAGCGGCTCACGGCCGTCGCCGGGCGCGCCCGGCGCGCGAGGACGGCGGGTGCGGAGAGGCGGCGGGCCGCCCTCGAGCTCCAGCGGCGGCGGCTGCGCCACCCCCTGCTCCGGATCGAGAACCTGGTCCAGCGCGCCGACGAGCTCGGGCGGCGCGGCGCGGTCGCCTTCGACCGGCGGCGGGAGGAGGCACGGCAGCGGACGGCCCTCCTCTTTCACCGGCTCGAACGAACCCGCCCCGATCCGGGCGCGCTCCGATCGGCGGTCGTGAACCTGGAGCGGCGGGGCCGTTCGGCGATGTCGGAGCGGCAGGCCCGCGCGGCGGCGCGGGTCCGCGAGGTCGCGCGCGCCCTGCACGCGGTCAGCCCCGGTCGAACCCTCGAACGGGGCTACGCGATCGTCTATCGGGACGGAGCCATCGTGCGCGACGCCCGCGAGGTCGCCCCGGGCGACGCGGTCACCGCCCGGCTCGCCCATGGCCGGCTGGGCGCGACCGTCACCTCGGCCGAGACCTCGGTCGAACCCTTGGTCGAACCCTCGGTCGAACCCTCGATCGGACCCGGGCCCGACTGAGGGCGCGCTCCGTCAGGCGGAGACGCCGCCCATGCAGAGGTACTTGACCTCGAGGAACTCTTCGAGGCCCTGGTAGGACCCTTCGCGGCCGATCCCGGACTCCTTCACCCCCCCGAACGGGGCCTCCGCCGCCGACAGCAAACCGGAATTCACCCCGACCATGCCGTACTCGAGCCCTTCCGAGACCCGCCAGATCCGGCCGATGTCGCGGCTGTAGAAATAGCTCGCGAGCCCGAACTCGGTATCGTTCGCCATCGCCACCGCCTCGCCCTCGGCATCGAAACGGAAAACGGGGGCCACCGGCCCGAACGTCTCCTCGCGCGCCACCTTCATGTCGGGGGTGACGTCGGCGAGCACCGTCGGCTCGAACCAGGTTCCGCCGAGGGAGTGCCGGCCCCCGCCGACCACCACCCGGGCCCCCTTGTCGAGCGCATCCGCGATGTGCTCCTCCACCTTCTCGACCGCCGCCATGTCGATGAGCGGCCCCTGCACGACTCCCGACTCGAGGCCGTTCCCCACCTTCATCGCGCTCGCCGCCTGGCCGAGCCGCGCGATGAACTCGTCGTAGACGCCGTCCTGGACCAGTACCCGGTTCGCGCAGACGCAGGTCTGCCCCATGTTGCGGTACTTCGACGCGATCGCGCCTTCGACCGCCGCCCCGAGGTCAGCGTCGTCGAAGACGATGAAAGGGGCGTTCCCGCCGAGCTCGAGGCTCACCTTCTTGACCGTCCCCGCGCACTGCTCCATGAGCCGCTTGCCGATCTCGGTGGACCCGGTGAAGCTGAACTTGCGAACGACGGGGTTCGTGGTCATCTCGCGCCCGATCTCGGCCGACTTGCCGGTGATGACGCTGAACGCGCCTGCCGGTACCCCGGCCCGCTCCGCGAGTTCGGCGAGGGCAAGGGCCGAGAGCGGCGTTGCGGTCGCGGGCTTGACCACCATCGGGCATCCGGCGGCAAGGGCCGGCCCCGCCTTGCGGGCGATCATGGCGGCGGGGAAGTTCCATGGCGTCACCGCCGCGGTCACCCCCACCGGCTCGCGGGTGACCACGATCCGCCAGTCGGGGTCGGGGGCGGGGATGGTGTCGCCGTAGACGCGCCGCGCCTCTTCCGCGAACCACTCGATGAACGAGGCGGCGTAGGCCACCTCCCCCTTCGCTTCCGCGAGAGGCTTGCCCTGTTCGAGGGTCATCAGCGCCCCGAGGTCGTCCCGGTTCGCGAGCAGGAGATCGCTCCAGCGCTTGAGAACGGCCCCGCGGTCCTTGGCGGCGCGAGCCCGCCACCCGGGCCAGGCGGCGCGGGCCGCTTCGATGGCCCGGGCGGTCTCGGATGCGCCCATCCGAGGCACATCGGCGAGGACTTCCCCGGTCGCGGGGTTGGTGACCGGAATCGTCTCTCCGGAGTCGGCCGCGACCCACTCGCCGCCGAGGTAGCACCGGTCCTTCATCAGGCCGGGATCGGAAAGCTGCATGGCGATTCTCCGCGCTGTCGGCGCCGCCGGCCCCGAGGTCCGGCACCGCGCCGCTGGTTCCGCCGGGGGCTGCGGAACCGGGTTCAGTTGCCGGATCCGGTTCCTTGCGGCACGTCCGAGGCCGGCACGTCCGAGGCCGCGTTCGGCACGTCGGCGGGCGAGGTCGACACTCGTTCGGACTCGTTCGGGACCTCTGTGCGCTCGACGACGCTCCGACGCTCCACCTGCTGGCTCGCGAACCATGCGAGTCCGAGGCTGGTGATGAAGAAGACGAGGGCGAGCACCGCGGTGGTACGGGTCAGGAAGGAGGCGGCGCCGCGGGCGCCGAACACGGTCCCCGAGCCGCCCGCGCCGAAGGCCGCCCCGGCATCCGCGCCCTTGCCCTGCTGCAGGAGGACGAGGGCGATGATGGCCACCGCGGCCAGGATGTGAAACGTCGTGAGGATGGTCAGCATCTCGGTCTCCGAGCGACTTCGGGGTGCCGCCGGCTCCCGGCCGGGCGGCGTGCACGGCCCGTCATCCTCCCGCCGCCCGGCAAATCGCGATGAACCGTTCGGGATCGAGGGACGCCCCCCCGACCAGCCCACCGTCGATGTCGGGCATGGAGAAGAGGTCGGCCGCGTTGTTCTCGTTGACGCTTCCGCCGTACAGGATCCGGACCGATTCGGCGGCGGCGGCGCTGCGGCGCGCCACCCGGCCGCGAACCGCCCGGTGCATGGCCTGGGCGTCTTCGGGCGCAGCGTTGCGGCCCGTGCCGATCGCCCAGACCGGCTCGTAGGCGATCACGCTCTCTCCCACCGCTTCCGCCCCTCCGTCCCCGAGGAGCGCGTCGACCTGCCGGGCGACCACCCGCTCGGCCTCTCCCGCCTCGCGCTCCTCCAGTGTCTCGCCCACGCAGGCGATGGGAGAGAGCCCGCATTCGCGCGCCCGTTCGAACTTGGCACGCACCGTCTCGTCGGTCTCGCCGTGCCGGGTGCGGCGCTCCGAATGGCCGACGATCACCCAGCGGCATCCCACGTCGCGGAGCATGCCCGCCGAGACTTCGCCGGTATGGGCCCCGGGAGCATGCCGGGAGACGTCCTGGGCACCGAGCGCGACCGGGGTGCCGGCGACGATCCCGGCGACGGCGGCGAGGTACGGGTATGGCGGACAGATCGCCACTTCGGCGCCTCTGTTCGGACCGCCGTCCACCAAGGCTCGAGCGAGGTGCGCGGCCTCCCCCGAAGTACCGTTCATCTTCCAGTTCCCGACGACGAGCGGCCTACGCGCCATGGCGTTCGGCCGGGACCGGCCGGGCGGCCCCCGCGCCGGCCGCGCCGACCACCTGCTCCACGGCGTGGGCGATGCGGCCCGCGAGATCGTTCACCTGGTCCTCGGCGGTCCCTTCCACCATCACCCGGGCCATCGCCTCGGTGCCGGAGAGACGGAGCAGAACCCGGCCTCCGGAGCCGAGGTCGGCTTCGGCATCCCGAACCGCGCGCTGGATCGCGGGCGATTCGAAGACGTCATCGGATTGCGATCGAATCCGCACGTTCTCAATGCATTGCGGGTATTTCCGGAACCCGCGGCGAAGGTCGGCCAGGGCCATCCCCCGGTCCACCATGGCGAACAGCACCTGGAGCGCGGCGATGATGCCGTCGCCCGTCGTGTTCTGGTCCAGGCACACGATGTGCCCGGAGGACTCGCCTCCGAGGAGCCACCCTCTCCCCAGCAGACGCTCAAGGACCTTGCGGTCTCCCACGTTCGCCCGGTCGAACGCGATCCCCCGCTCTCCCAGCGATTCCTCGAGCCCGAGGTTCGTCATCACGGTCCCGACCACTCCCCCGCTGAGAACCCCGCGCCGCTTCCGGTCCCCGGCGATCACGAACAGGAGGTCGTCGCCGTCGAGGAGGTCGCCCTGCGCATCGGCCATGATAAGGCGGTCGCCGTCGCCGTCGAGCGCGATGCCGGCGTCCGCCCGGTGGTCCAGCACCGCCTGGCGCATCAGGCCGGGACTGACGGCCCCGCAGCCCTCGTTGATGTTGAGCCCGTTCGGGTTCACCCCGATGGGCACGACCTGGGCGCCGAGCTCCTCGAATACGCTCGGGGCGATCTGATAGGCGGCGCCGTGCGCGCAGTCCACCACGAGCCGGAGCCCCTCCAGCAGGGTGCGACGGGGCAGGGTGCTCTTGCAGAACTCGATGTACCGCCCGGCCGCATCGTCCATCCGCTGCACCTTGCCGATGCGATCGGATGCGACGGCCTGGAGCGGCCGCTCGAGGGCCCGCTCGATCGCGACCTCCGCCTCGTCCGAGAGCTTGCCGCCATCCCGCGTGAAGAACTTGACGCCGTTGTCGTAGAACGGATTGTGCGACGCGCTGATCACGATGCCGGCGTTGGCGCGGTGGGTCTGCGTGAGATAGGCGACCGCGGGGGTCGGAGTCGGGCCCAGCAGCCGCGCGTCGGCTCCGGCCGCGGAGAGCCCGGCCTCGAGGGCCGACTCGAACATGTAGCCGGAGATGCGGGTGTCCTTGCCGATGAGGACCAGGCCGTCGCCGTCGTTCGCAAACACCCGTCCCGCCGCCCAGCCGAGGCGGAGCATGAAGTCCGGAGTGATGGGATGGCGCCCGACCCTGCCCCGGATCCCGTCGGTGCCGAAGAGCCGTGGCTTCATGCGCGCGGCGCGGGCGGTCAGTGTTCGCTCGCCGGACCGCCGATGGGCCCCTCGCGCGGCGTACGCATCCGGTCTTCGCCCGAATCGGCCGGGTGATCGCTTCCCCCCGGGGAGATGTCGTCGTCCCAGCCCTCGGGCGGCCGCGGAACTCGACCAGCCATGATGTCCTTGATCTGCTCGGTGTCGATCGTCTCGTACTGGATGAGTGCATCCGCCATGGCGTGGAGGCGCTCCAGGTTGCCCTCGAGGATCGACTTCGCGCGTTCGTAGTTGCGGTCGATGATGTGCCGCACCTCTTCGTCGATGACGTGGGCGGTCTCGTCGGACATCTGCTTGTGCTGGGTGACGGTATGGCCGAGGAACACCTCGCCCTCGTCCTCGCTGTACTTGAGCGGGCCGAGGCGGTCGGACAGCCCCCAGCGGGTGACCATGTTGCGCGCGATCTCGGTCGCGCGCTGGATGTCGTTGCTCGCACCGGTGGTCACGAAGTCGGAGCCGAAGATGATCTCCTCGGCGAGCCGTCCGCCGAACAGGCTCGAGATCTGGCTGTCGAGCTGCTCCTTGGTGTAGCTGTAGCGGTCCTCCTCGGGAAGGAACATGGTCACCCCGAGCGCTCGTCCGCGGGGGATGATCGTCACTTTGTAGACCGGGTCGTGCGAGGGCACGAGCAGGCCGACGACCGCGTGGCCCGCCTCGTGGTAGGCGGTGAGCTTCTTGTCCCGCTCGCTCATGACCATGGACTTGCGTTCCGCGCCCATCATGATCTTGTCCTTGGCGCGTTCGAAGTGGTCCATGTCGACGGTGCGGCGGTTCTCGCGGGCGGCGAACAACGCCGCCTCGTTCACCAGGTTCGCGAGATCCGCCCCCGAGAACCCCGGGGTCCCTCGCGCGATGATGCTGGCCTTCACGTTGGCGTCGAGCGGGATCTTGCGCATGTGCACGCGCAGGATCTGCTCGCGCCCCCGGATGTCGGGAAGCGGCACGACCACCTGGCGGTCGAACCGCCCCGGCCGGAGCAGCGCCGGGTCCAGCACGTCCGGACGGTTGGTCGCGGCGATGACGATGACCCCCTCGTTGCCGTCGAACCCGTCCATCTCGACCAGCAGCTGGTTGAGGGTCTGCTCGCGCTCGTCGTGCCCGCCGCCGAGGCCCGCTCCCCGGTGGCGGCCGACCGCGTCGATCTCGTCGATGAAGATGATGCACGGTGCGTGCTTCTTGGCCTGGTCGAACATGTCGCGGACGCGCGAGGCGCCGACCCCGACGAACATCTCGACGAAGTCGGAGCCGGAGATCGTGAAGAACGGGACCTTGGCCTCGCCGGCGATGGCTTTGGCGAGCAGCGTCTTGCCGGTGCCGGGAGAGCCCACCATCAGCACGCCGCGCGGGATCTTGCCGCCGAGCTTCTGGAACTTCGCCGGATCGCGGAGGAAGTCGACCAGTTCGCGGACCTCTTCCTTGGCTTCCTCCACGCCGGCCACGTCGGAAAACGTGACCTTGACCTGATCCTCGCCGATGAGGCGCGCGCGGCTCTTGCCGAACGAGAGCGCCCCCCGGCCGCCCCCGCCGCCCTGCATCTGGCGCATGAAGAAGATCCACACCCCGACGAGGAGCAGCATGGGGAACCAGGAGATGAAGATCTGCATGAGCAGCCCCTGCTGCTCCGGCGGGCGGCCCTCGATCACCACGCCCGCCTCCAGAAGCTCGCCGATGAGCGCGCGGTTGTCGGTCTCGGGGGAGTAGGTGGAGAACGACTCGCCAACGTGGGTGCGGCCCTCGATCTCCCGCCCCTCGATGGTCACCTTCTGAACGAGGCCCTTGCGAACCTCGGTGATGAACTCGGAGTAGTCCATCTTCTGCGCGGCGGACCGGCGCGGGCCGAAGCTGTTGAAGACCGACATCAGCACCAGGGCGATGATCACCCACAGGATGAGATTCTTGGCCATTCCGTTCATTTCGCCGATCCTCCCCGGATCGAGTGAATTATACCCGATGCCCGCACGCGACCACGTAGACCTCGGGCGAGCGGGGCCGCGAGGCCCGTGGCTTGCGAACGCGGGCGGTGTCGAAGCGGGCCCGCAATTCGCGCACGAACGGGTCGAACCCTTCCCCGTGAAAGACCTTGACGACGAAAGCTCCGGCGGGAACCAGAACCCGGCCGGCGAGGTCGAACGCGAGCTCCGCCAGGTGCATCGCACGGGGCTGATCGACGGCCTTCATGCCTCCCATATCGGGTGCGAGATCGGAGAGCACAAGGTCCGCACCGGCCGATCCGACACTCCCGAGCAGGGCCGCGAGCGCGGCTTCCTCCCGGAAGTCGGCCCGGATGAAGTCCACGCCCGGGATCGGCTCCATGGGGAGGCGGTCGATCGCCACCACCCGCGACGCCCCGTGGCGCCGGAGGTACTGGGACCAAGCGCCCGGCGCGGCCCCGAGGTCCACCGCGGTGCACCCCGGGCGCACGAGCCGGTGGCGCTCGTCCAGCTCGGCGAGCTTGTAGGCGGACCGCGCCCGGTAGCCCCCGGACCGGGCGCGCCGGACGTACTCGTCTTTATTCCAGGACTCGACCCAGCGGCGTGCCATGACGATGACCGGTGGTGGCGGGAAGCGGCGCCGGCGCGGAACGGGGGGGTGCCGACACTGGCCGGGACCGGGGCGGAGACAGCGTCCGGGGCGCGGGCCGGAGGAGGAAACGGGGGCCGGATTCCGGGGCGGGGTCGGTCAACGGTACTCCACGCCCACGATCTCGTACTCGCGCTCCCCACCGGGGGCCCGGACGGTGACCGTATCGCCCTCGTGACGCCCGATGAGGGCGCGTGCGAAGGGCGACGAGACGGACAGGCGCCCCTCGGCGACCTCCGCCTCGAGGTCTCCGACGATCTGGTAGTCGTGCTCTTCGCCGGTCTCGACATTGATGAGCCGGACGGTTGCGCCGAACACGATCCGACCTCCCGCCGCGAGGCCGGCGGGATCGACGATCCGCGCGCGCGCGAGCTGGCTCTCGATCTCCGCGATGCGCCCCTCGAGGAAGCTCTGCTCCTCGCGCGCGGCGTGATACTCCGCGTTCTCGCGAAGGTCGCCGTGCTCGCGCGCCTCGCTGAGCGCGCGGATGACGCGCGGGCGCCGGACGTTGCGCAGGCGGTCGAGCTCGCTGCGCAGCCTCTCCGCCCCCGCCGTGGTCATGGGCGGGCGATCGTTCATCGAAAGGTCTCGGCGCCGGTTTCCTTACGGGAGGACTGCGAAGCCGGTGGTCGAACCGGCCCGGGACGCCTCAGCGAAGCCCGAGGACATCCTGCATATCGTAGAGACCGGATCCGCACTTCCGCAACCAGCGCGAGGCCCGCAGCGCCCCGTGCGCGAAATTGAGTCGGCTCCCGGCCCGGTGGGTGATCTCCACCCGCTCCCCCGTCCCGGCGAACATCACGGTGTGCTCGCCGACCGCATCGCCGCCGCGGATGGTCTCGAAGCCGATGGTTTCGCGCGCGCGCGCCCCCGTGTGGCCCTCGCGGCCGTAGACCGCGCATTCGGCGAGGTCGCGCCCGAGGGCGTTCGCGACGATCTCCCCCATGCGAACCGCGGTCCCCGACGGCGCATCGACCTTGTTGCGATGGTGCATCTCGATGATCTCGATGTCGGTCTCCCCGCCGAGGAGTCGGCTCGCGACCTCGATGAGATGGAAGCAGGCGTTGACCCCGACGCTCATGTTCGGGGCGACCAGCACCGGGATGTCCCCGGCGCACGCCTCGACGCGCGCCCGCTCCGCGGCCGAGAACCCGGTGGTGCCGATGACGATCTGCCGGCCGGCCGCGCGGCAGCGTTCGGCGAGGTCCGCCGCCCCGGAGGGGAGGCTGAAGTCGATGACGCCGTCCACCGAGCCCAGGAACCGCGCCGGGTCGTCCGCCACCTCGACCCCGTTGGCCCCGGCTCCGGCGAGGATCCCCGCGTCGGCGCCGATCGCCTCGTGGCCGGGCTGCTCGAGCGCTCCCGCGCACTCGAAGTCCGGGTGCTCGGCGCAGGCCGCGACCAAGGTGCGCCCCATCCGCCCCGCAGCGCCGGAGATCGCGACTCGCATCACTTCGCCGGTCATGATCGCATGTCCTCGAAGAACCGCTTGACGCCATTGAACCACGAAGTGGCCCGCGGTGCGTGGGCGGATTCGTTTCCGCCCTTCAGGGCTTCGTCGAACTCGCCGAGGAGCTCCTTCTGCCAGGAGGTGAGGTTGACCGGGGTCTCCACCACCACCCGGCACAGCAGATCCCCGACCGCGCCGCCGCGCACCGGCTTCACCCCCTTGCCGCGCAGGCGGAAATGCCCGCCCGTCTGCGTTCCTTCGGGAACCTTGAGCTTGACCGCTCCGTCCAGGGTCGGGACCTGGATCTCGCCGCCGAGGGTGGCGGTGGCGAAGCTGATCGGCACTTCGCAGGCGAGGTCGCGCCCCTGCCGGTCGAATATGGGGTGGTCGCGCACCGAGATCTCGACGTAGAGGTCTCCGTTCGCACCCGGGCGGGAGCCGCTCTCCCCTTCTCCGCCGAGCCGGATCCGATCGCCGCTGTCCACTCCGGGAGGGATCTTGACCGAGAGGGTCTTCCGATCGCGGACCTTTCCGGCCCCGCGGCAGGTGGCGCAGGGATCGGTGATGACGGTCCCCGCCCCCTTGCAGCGAGGGCACGTCTGCTGCAAGGAGAAAAAGCCCTGCTGCATGCGCACCTGCCCGTTTCCGCCGCAGGTCTCGCAGGGCACCGGGTGCGTTCCCGGACGCGCCCCGCTCCCCGCGCACGCATCGCAGTCGACGACGGTCGGCACCCGAATCGTGACCGTGTCGCCGGACACCGCCCGTTCGAGATCGAGCTCGAGGGGATAGCGCAGATCCGACCCCCGGTACGCGCGCGACCCCCCGCCGCGCGCCCCGAAGACGTCCCCGAAGACATCGTCGAAGATGTCGCGAAAGCCGTCGGCGAACCCGCCCCCTCCGAAGGCGTCGGCGTTCAGTCCGTCGTGGCCGAACTGGTCGTAGGCGGCCCGCTTCCGGGAATCGGACAGGACCTCGTACGCCTCCTTGGCCTCCTTGAAGCGCTCCTCCGCCCGCACGTCGTCGGGATTGCGGTCGGGGTGGTACTTCATCGCGAGACGGCGGTAGGACTTCTTGAGCGCGTCCTCGCCGGCGTCCCGCTCGACCCCGAGCACCTCGTAGTAATCACGCTTGGCCATCGGTCGCGCCCGCCCCCGCTTCAGCGCCGGTTCGTCTCGGCGCCGGCACGCGCCGCGCCGCCGAGACGACCGGACCGGCCCCCGAGGGGCCGGTCGGCCGCGGACCACAGGGCCAATTCCGTTCGCAAAAACAAAGGGTTACTTCTTGTCGTCGCCGACTTCCTCGAACTCCGCGTCGACCACGTCGTCCGCGGCGGAGCCGCCTCCTCCCCCCCCGCCGGCAGACGCGGCCTGCCCCTCGTCCGCCTGCGCCTTCCGATAAGCCCGCTCCGCAAGCTTGCCGGAGCGCTCGGTGAGGGTCGCCATGCCGGCGTCGATCGCGTCCTTGTCGTCGCCCTGCACGGCCTGCTTCAGCGACTCGATCGCCTCCTCGACGGACTTTCGCTCCCCTTCCTCGACCTCGTCGCCGAGGTCCGCGAGCGACTTCTCGGCGGCGTGGATGAGCGCGTCGGCCTGGTTGCGGGCATCGACCAGCTCGCGGAACTTCCGGTCTTCCTCGGCATGGGCCTCCGCGTCCTTGACCATCCGCTCGATCTCGTCATCGGAGAGCCCGCTCGAGGCACGGATGACGATCGACTGCTCGCGCCGGGTCGCCTTGTCCTTCGCGGAGACGTTGAGGATGCCGTTCGCGTCGATGTCGAAGGTCACCTCGATCTGCGGGACCCCGCGCGGCGCGGGGGGGATGTCGGCGAGGTCGAAGCGCCCGAGCAGCTTGTTGTCCTGGGCGCGCTCGCGCTCGCCCTGCAGCACGTTCACGGTGACCGCGGTCTGGTTGTTGTCGGCGGTCGAGAACACCTGCTGGGCCTTGGTCGGGATGGTGGTGTTCTTCTCGATGAGCTTCGTCATCACCGCGCCGAGGGTCTCGATGCCGAGCGAAAGGGGCGTCACGTCGAGGAGCAGGACGTCTTTCACGTCCCCCGCGAGCACCCCGGCCTGGATCGCGGCCCCCATTGCGACCGCCTCGTCCGGATTCACGTCCCGGCGCGGCTCGCGCCCGAATATGCCCTGGACTACCTCCTGCACCTTGGGCATCCGGGTCTGGCCACCGACCAGGATGACGTCGGAGACATCCGCCGCGTTGAGCTTCGCGTCCTTGAGCGCGGTCTTGCACGGCTTGATCGTGCGCGCAACGAGCTCTTCGACGAGGGCCTCTAGCTTGGCCCGGGTGAGGCGGATGTTGAGGTGCTTCGGACCGCTCGCGTCGGCCGTGATGTACGGCAGGTTGACCTCGGTCTGCTGGCTCGAGGAGAGCTCGATCTTGGTCTTCTCCGCCGCCTCCTTCAGGCGCTGGAGGGCAAGCGGGTCGCTGTGAAGATCGATGCCGGCAGACTTGCGGAACTCGTCCGCGAGGTAGTCCATGATGCGCA
Source organism: Gammaproteobacteria bacterium (assembly GCA_965214795.1). Classification (GTDB taxonomy): domain Bacteria; phylum Pseudomonadota; class Gammaproteobacteria; order HK1; family HK1; genus JAJDXW01. The sequence goes on from OZ243976.1 coordinate 3,101,998, forward strand.
GGTCGAAGTCCTCCCCCCCGAGGAAGGTGTCGCCGTTCGTGGAGAGCACCTCGAACTGGTGCTCGCCCTCCACCTCCGCGATCTCGATGATCGAAATGTCGAACGTGCCGCCGCCGAGGTCGTAGACCGCGATGCGGGCGTCCCCCCGCTTCTTGTCCATGCCGTAGGCGAGGGCGGCGGCGGTCGGCTCGTTGATGATGCGCCGGACCTCGAGCCCCGCGATGCGGCCGGCATCCTTCGTCGCCTGGCGCTGCGAATCGTTGAAGTACGCCGGCACGGTGATGACCGCTTCGCCGACCTCCTCCCCGAGGTAGTCCTCCGCCGTCTTCTTCATCTTCATGAGCACGCGGGCGGAGATCTCCGGCGGGGACATCTTGCGTCCGTCGGCCTCCACCCAGGCATCGTCGTTGCTGTCGGCCTTGACGATCCGGTAGGGGACCATCTCGATGTCCCGCTGCACCACGTCGTCGGTGATCCGGCGGCCGATGAGCCGCTTCACCGCGAACAGGGTGTTGTTCGGATTGGTCACCGCCTGGCGCTTCGCCGACTGACCGACCAGAACGTCGGACTCGGACCCGAATGCGACGATGGAAGGCGTGGTGCGGTCACCCTCGCTGTTCTCGATGACGCGAGGGCTGCTCCCCTCCATGACCGCGACGCACGAGTTCGTAGTGCCGAGGTCGATGCCGATGGTCTTGGCCATTTCCGGATGCTCCGCGGGTGTGAGGAATGGTCCTGAGCGTGAATATGCGGCGCGGGACCCCGAATTCAACCGGAGGAGCCGCGAGGTTCGTGCGCCGGGAGTTGCGCCCCGTCAGGCGGGCGGGGGGGCGGGGTCAGCGCGAAACGATCACCTTTGCCGGACGCACGACGCGCCCGTGCAGCAGGCAGCCCTTCTGGAAGACCTGGAGCACCTTTCCGGGATCGACACCCTCGGCCTCCCGCATCGTCATGGCTTCATGGAACCGGGGGTCGAAGTCCTCGCCGTCGGGGTCGACTTCGACCGCCCCGAACTTCTCGAGGGCGGCGTTCAGCATGCGCAGGGTCATCTCCGTGCCCTCCGCAAGCGCTTCGACGGTGCTCCCCTCCTCCCCGGCCGCCCGGATGCCGAGCTCGAGGCCGTCGCGCACCGGGAGAAGCTCCTTCACCAACCCCTCGATCCCGAAGCGGTGCGCCTGCTCCACGTCGCGCTCCGCCCGCCGCCGGGCGTTCTCCGCCTCCGCGCGGGCGCGGAGCGACGCGTCACGCTCGCGCTCGAGCTCGCCGAGGGCCTCGTCGAGTCGGGCGCGGAGGGTCTCGGCGGCCGCGCGCGCTTCCCCGGGCGGCTCGCCCCCGTACTCCGGAGCGGGCTCGCCGCCGGATTCGGGGCCCGCCCCGGTTCCGGCGGCGGAGGATGCCGGGCCGCCCGGTGCACCCTCTTCCCGAGTGCCGCCGGCGGCGGGCGCCGGCTCACCTCCGGGCGCCTCGTCGACCGGGAGGGAGGTATCGGCGACAGGTTCACCGTTCGCCGGCCGGCGGTCTTGGTTCACGAATGGCTCCTCCAGGATGTGCTCGGGCGAGACCTCGGGCGGGCGGCTCCGGCCTCGAATCGGCAAATGGGCGCGATTAGCGCTGGTTCAAGGCTGTCCCGAGAAGACGGGCGGTGATGTCGACGACCGGGATCACCCGCTCGTAGGCCATCCGGGTCGGCCCGATGACCCCGAGGACTCCCACCACCTCGCTGCCGACCTCGTAGCGCGAGGTAACCACGCTGTACCGGTCGAGCACGTCGTAGCCCGACTCCTCGCCGATGAAGAGCTGGACCCCTTCCGCGCTCTGGGAGCGGTCCAGAAGGTGGAGGAGCATCCGCTTCTCGGCAAACGCGTCGAAGAGTTGCCGCAGCCGTTCGATGTCCTCCGGCTCGCCCTGGTCCATCAGGTTGGTATGGCCGCGGACCACGTAGTCGCCCCCGGAGCTCTCGGGACGAAGCCCCTTCTCGGCCATCTCGACGACGCTCGCCGTCATCTCGCTCAACCGGTCGCGGGTGTGGCGCAGGTCCTGCAGGATCTCGCACCGCACCTCGTCGAGCTCGCGACCGGCGTAGTGCATGTTGAGGTAGTTCGCGGCCTGCACGAGCTCGCTCGCGGAGTACGTGCGGTCGGTCGCGATGATGCGGTTCTGGACCTCCTGTTGATTGAGCACGAGCACGACGAGCACGCGGCTCCCCGACAGGGGAAGGAACTCGACGTGCCGCAGGTACTCGCGGCTCTTGCGGGGAACGGTGACCACCCCGACGAAGCGGGTGAATTCGCTGAGCATGCGCGAGGCCGCCTCGACGACCTCCTGCGGACCAGGTGCGGACCGGACCTCCACCTCCAGGTCGCCGGCGAGGCGCCGCACCTCGCGGGAGCCGAGCGGTCGGACGGCCAGCAGGTCGTCGACGAAGACGCGGTACCCCTGCACGGTGGGAACCCGGCCGGCCGAGGTGTGGGGAGAGCGGATGAGCCCCATCTCCTCGAGGTCGGACATGACGTTGCGGATGGTGGCGGGGCTCAGATCGAGGTTCGAGCCGCGCGACAGGGTGCGCGACCCGACCGGCTGACCGTCCCGGATGTACTGCTCCACCAGAAGCTTCAACAGCTTCTGGGCGCGTTCACCGAGCCCGCCCGCCCGTTTCTTTCGAGCCATTCGCGCTCCGAACCGGGTACGGTCCAACGAATTTAGCACCCGTCAACCGTGCTGCCAAACTCCTCGCCCCGACCCCTGCCGCCTCCCGGACCGCCGGTCGCCAAGGCGGTGTCCGGGGTCTCCGCGGCGGTTGCGCCCGTCCCGCCGCGCCCGTGCGGCCCCGGCCTCCGGACCTTTCGGGCCGCCGGGGTGTTCCACCGCACGGCTTCACGACCGAGACCGGAGCGCACGGGCGCAACCGCCGCTCTGCGAGAGCATCGGAAGCTCGACTCGGGGGTGGAGAGGCCGGCTCGGTTCCGGGCGACCCGGACCATTTCACGCCACGGCTTCGCCCCGGAGCAGGTCGATGAGCGCAGCGTAATCCGACAGGAACGCGCCTGTGCGATGTCGGGTTGCGCCCTCGGCCGGCCTGGAGCGCGAAACGGCCCGATCCGGGCGAGCCGGATCCATTCAAAATTTATAAATTAATTCAAATAATTAAATCCCCTTACGAGCTGATGACCCGAAGTCGCCGACGACCTGAAAGATAAGGAGTCGAATCAAGGCGATACGCTCACCGGTGGTCATCCGAGGAAGGCCGAGAACGAATTTTTCCCGGTCCCGGGCGAGGCCGGCAAGTTGGCGAGGGTGCGGGCTCGTGCTAGCCTCGCCCGCCCTCTCTCCGCTGTTCGGCCCCGTGCTGATCCACCTCGCCGTCCGCGACTTCACGATTATCGATCGGCTCGACGTGGAGTTCGGGGCCGGGCTGACCGCGCTCACCGGAGAGACCGGAGCCGGGAAGTCGATCCTCGTCGATGCGCTCGGATTCGTGCTCGGGGGGCGCGGGAGTGCCGACTTGGTGCGCCCGGGCGCGGGCCGGGCCGAGGTCACGGCCACGTTCGATACGGGTCGGCTCACGGAGCTCGCGGGGCTTCGCGGGGAGCTCGGAATCGAGGACGGGGACGAGACGATTCTGCGGCGCCGGGTCTCCGCGGAGGGGCCCTCGCGCTGCTGGGTCAACGACCTGCCGGTCTCCGTGCGGACCCTGCGAACGCTCGGCTCGCGCCTCGTGGACCTCCAGGGCCAGCACTCCCACCACGCCCTGCTCCGGCCGACGGAGCAGCTCCGGGTCCTCGACGCGGCCGCCGGACACGAGGAGCTGGTCGCCCGGACCGGGGACCTCCACCGCCGTCTGGGCTCGATCGAGGCCGAGCTCGACGCCGCCCGGACCGTCGACGGTACGGAGCGGGAACGGCGAATCGACTACCTCGCCTTTCAGTGCACCGAGCTGGACGCGCTCGACGCGAAACCCGGCGAGGCGACCGATCTCGCCGGGGAGCTGCGGCGCCTCTCGCACGCCGTCGAGATCCGGAGCGGGGCCGACGAGATCGACGACGCGCTCGCCAGCGGCGAACACGCCGCCGGTTCCTCCGTGCACCGCGCCCTCGCCCGCCTCGCCGACCTCGAGCGGCGGGTGCCGGGCTCGACGGACGATGCCCGCGAGCTCCTCGAGACGGCGCTCGTTCACGTGACCGAAGCGAGTGCGATGGTTCGTGCCCTCGCCCGGGACATCGACACCGATCCGGCAAGGCTCGCCTCCATCGAGGACCGGCTCGCCGCCCTGCACGACGCCGGGCGCAAACACCGGGTATCGCCGGACGAGCTTCCCGGCCGTCTTGCCGAGCTGCGCGCCGAGCAGGACGCCCTCGAGTCCGGCGAAATGCGGATCCGGGCGCTCGAGGAAGCCCGGGCCGCGGCCCGCACGGCGTACCGGAACGCGGCGGAGCGCCTCAGCGAGAGCCGCGCCGCGGCCGCCCGGCGCCTGGACGCGGAGGTGACGCTTCGCATGCGCGAACTCGGCTTCGACGGCGGACAGTTCTCGGTGGCGATCGATCGGGCCCGCGGGGAGCACGCCACCGGAATCGACGAGGTCGTGTTCCGGATCCGGGTCAATCCGGGCCACCCGCCGACCCCGCTGGCCCGGACCGCGTCCGGAGGAGAGCAGTCGCGGGTAAGCCTTGGTATTCTAGTCGCCGCCCGTGGAGGGTTGCCGGTGATGGTGTTCGACGAGATCGACAGCGGGGTCGGCGGCCGGGTTGCGGAGCTGGTCGGCCGCCACCTTCGCCGCTTGGCCGCGAGCCGCCAGGTGCTGTGCGTTACCCATCTCCCGCAGGTCGCCTCGCAGGCCCACGGCCACCTCACCGTCCTGAAGGGAGCGAACGGAGCGATGACGAGCGTGCAAGTGAGGACCGTGACGGGCGATGAGCGAACCGAGGAGATCGCACGAATGCTCGCGGGCACGAACGTCACCGAACGCTCGCGCGCCCACGCCCGCGAGATGATCGAGGCGGCACCACGGGCGGGAGCGTGCAGGTGAGCGCCGGGGCCGGGAAAGGCACCACGGGGCGGCTCGGGGCCGCCCTGCTCGGGGCCGCCCTGCTTGCGGCGGGCTGTTCGAGGCTCCCCGAAATACCGGTGCCCGGCTTGTACCGGCTCGACGTCCGACAAGGCAACGCCCTTGATGATGCGGCGCTCGCCCGGCTGGAGGTCGACATGCCGAGGAGCAGGGTGCTTCATCTTCTCGGCACCCCGGCCGTCGACGACGTCTTTCATCCGGACCGGTGGGAATACCTGTACTCGTTCGCGCCCGGCGGCGAGGAATCGGAGTGGCGGCGCATCACGCTCCACTTCGAGGAAGACCGGCTCGTCCGGATCGAGGGCGACCTGCCGCCGGCGACCGCCGCCACGCAGGAACCGGAGGCCGCGAAGGTGGTCCGGGTGCCGCCGCGGCCTCCCGAGACGGGGCTCTTTCGGCGGGCGCTCCGGAAGGTGAGGGGCAACGGGTAACGGGACCGGGAGCGGCGGCCGGCGGCGATCGCCGCTGGTACGGGAGCCGGACTACCCGGCTTGCGGTGGACGGTGCTGACGCTCGGCCCTTCGAGTGAACGCCATGACCATGGAATCGGCGAGCTCGTCCAGGAACGGCGCCGCGAGCCGGCCGAGGAGGCGGCTCGCCCCTTCGAACTCGATGTCGAGCGACATCCGCGTACCGCCCCCTGCCGCGTCCTCGAACGACCAGCGGCCGTTCAGCCGGCCGAAGGGACCCTTGACCAGGCGCATCTCGATACGGCTCGGAGCCACCTCGCGGTTGCGCGTCGTCAGCCAGAAACGAATCGGCCCCCGGACCATGCGAAGACTCGCCTCGACCAGCCCTTCCCCGATGCGCCGTACCTCGGCGGCGCGGCAAAGGGGAACGAACTCGGGATACGAGGCAACATCCGCGACGAGGGCGAACGCCGTCTCCCGGCTCGCCGACACGACCGCGGAACGTTCGATCCTCTCCATCGGCGTCAGTATACCGAGGCGAGCCCCGCGAGACGCCGGGGCTCGGCGATAGGCGGCCTTCGCATGGCCCGCAAAAACCGGAAGAAGACCCAGGGGACGAACGTGATCGCGTCCAACCGCCGCGCCCGCTTCGACTATCGGCTGGAGGACCGGCTCGAGGCGGGGCTCGCGCTCCAGGGATGGGAGGTCAAGAGCCTGCGAAGCGGGCGCGCCCAGATCAGCGAGGGCTACGTCGCCTTCCGGGAGGGAGAAGCCTTCCTGCACGGAGCCCACATTTCCCCGCTCCCGTCGGCATCGACCCACGTGGAAACCGATCCCGTGCGCCCCCGCCGGCTGCTGCTCCATCGCCGGGAGATCGACCGCCTCGCGGGGGCGGTCCAGCGCGAGGGCTATACGGTGGTGCCGCTCGACCTGCACTGGAGCCGCGGGCGGGCCAAGCTCGCCATCGCGACCGCGAAAGGAAAGCGCCGCACCGACAAGCGAGCCTCCGACCGCGAGCGTGACTGGCGGCGCGAGCGCGAACGGCTGATGAAGTCCCGCTGAGGGCGGCCCGGCCCGGGGACCAGCCCGGGGCGCAACCCGGGGCGCAACCCGGGGCGCGGCCGGCGGGTGCCGGGGGCGGCAGGGCGAATTCGTTCTCGGCCTTCCTCGATGACCACCGGTGAGCGCATCGCCTGGATTCGACGCCTTGTCCTTCGGTCGTCACCGACTTCGGGTCACCGGTTCGCCGGCGAGTACAACTATTTGAATTTTCTGGCCGGATCGGGAACGGCGAGGGCAAATTCGTTCCCGGACGTCCTTGATGGCCGCCGGACGGCGCAGCTCCTTGATGCAGGGGCTCTTTTTTCGGTTGACGACGACTTCGGGCGAAGAGCTCCGCGATCGACATAGCTCCTTGAATTCATTGGACACGGCCGAGAGAACAAATCAGCCCTGGAGAACGGCCGGAGGGATGCGCGCACGTCGCACGGGTCGTGTACAATGCCCGCTCCCGTGGGGGCGACCAGGCTTCGACGCGGGTGGTGAAGCACAAGGTGCATGCCGAGGAGCAACATACCTCGTAAATCCAGTTGCAAACCTCAATAGTTGCCAACGACGACAACTACGCTCTGGCGGCCTAGCCCCAGCTCCTCTCCGGCACGTGCTTGTGCGTCCGGGTAGAGGAGTCGACAAACACAAGCTCGCGACCTCGGGCCGCCCGCGCCCGGAGCCGCCAGACCTGATGCGGGCTCGCCGGCCGTCACCCTGCCCGTCGGGGGGCGGACGGTTAAAACAATGGACGAGGCTAAGCATGTAGAGCCGAAGGCGGAGCGCCAGCGGACGCGGGTTCGATTCCCGCCGCCTCCACCATCATCGGGTTTTCAAGTCCCTCGAGAACTCGTCCAGGATCTTATCCACACTGGCCGATCGGGCCGATCATCCGCACCGGGTTGGCAGGGGCGCCCTCGCTCGTGCCCTCGGGGGGTCCTGCGGGCCCCGTGGAGGCAGCCGACCGGGTTCCGGTCGCGGTCATTGCGAGGGCTCGCCGAATGGCTCGACAGCCAAAGCCGCTTCAAGAGCATCGGCCAGGCGCGGGTCGAGGACGATGCGCTCCTGCTCGAGCCGGAGGCCACGCGCCGCGAGCTCACGAACCTGGGCCGGGGCGAACTCGAGGTCGAGGTCCTGGGGCCACGTGGCTCGGAGCCCCGACACGTCCGCAAGCTCGAACCAGAACTCGGGAAGAAACCACTTCAGATTCGGTGCCCGCCCGCGCAAATGCAGCATGATCCGGACTCCGTTCGGGTCTACGTCGCCAAAGTGCACGACGGGGATGCCGCGGAGGCGGTCGAGCAAATGACCGACGGTGGCGGTGTCCCAACCTGGCACGTGGGCGAGCAGCCAGCCCAACGGTGGGGACAGGTCGCGCCACGCCCCCAGGTTCTCGACGAGGAGCATGGCGCGAATGCTCCCCTCGAAAGCCAGACCGTCGAGCAAGGCGCGCTCCGGGATTGACACCTCGCCAAGCACCGAGGCTATCGCGCCGAGGTCGACGGCCCCCGTCGGCGTTCGTGCCGACAGCCCATCCGGCGGACGCAGTCGGATCGAGCCGTCATGCACGGGGTCGGTCTCGCCCAGTGCGCCCCTTCGGGTTTCCGTGAGCGATGCCTTCGAGTTCGTGGCGGTAAGGGCGGCGGCGGTGCGTCGGTTGATGCGTCCCGGCAGCTCGGGGATGGCGGCGGCGCGTTCGCTGTCGATGAGCCGGTCGTAACCCTCGGGTGTCGGCGGTTGCCCCGCCGCCACCAGGTCCGAGAGCACGTCGCGCCACGTCGGCCAGACCCGGTCGATCAAGCCCGCAAGTTCCGCCCTGCGCTCCTCGACCACCCCGATCTCGTCGCGGCGACCCGTGGCCCGTGTCCAGGGAAGCTCGGCGAGAGCGTCGTAAGCCTCCGATTGAGCGCGCCGGCGCTTGAGCGTGCCACGCGCGAGCAGTTCCAATAACGCCAAGCGCGCGTCGTCGCTCTCCCAGATCACGCTTCGGCCCTCGTTCTCCGCCCGCTGACGAGCACCTCTTCGCGCCCGCCTGCGTCGACGCGGCGTACCAGACGATAGGTCGTGTTGCCGTCCGCTCTGGCAACTTCCGGCGCGGCGATGAGTAGCTGCAAGTCGAGCGTCCGGCACAGGTCGAAGAGGACCCCGAGGTTATCGTGGGAGAGGCGGTTGGCCTCGTCGAGGAACAGGAAACGCAGCGACCCGTGCGCCCGCTTCCCGCGCAGCAGGTTCGCGTCCCGCTCCCACTCGGTGAGCACCACCATCATCAGGGCGGCACCGACGCCGATCGCCTCCCCGGTGGACAGACGGGTGGGATTCGCAATCTCCCAGTCGGCACCGGCGGTACGACGGACCTCCACCTGCAGGTGGACGTATTCACGATAATCCAGCAATCGCCGACCACCCGTGCGCCCACCGCCGTAGCGCCGAAAGATCTCGTCCAGGGCTTCCTCGACGGGCAGATCTTCCTGAAACAGCAATCCCTGGACAGCGCCTTCGCGCAGCGCCCGAAGCACCTGCTCCATCCGCTCCACCGCCTGGACCTTCACCCGGATCCCTTCGATGCTGCCGAAGCTGACCCCCCCGAGGTTCCGGTTGAGGCGGCCGACCTGGCCTCGTGCCTTGCGGATTTGAACGTCGATCCCGCGGGCAACGTCCTCGCTGGCGCCACGGAGATCGTCCTCCTGTCGTCCAAGACGCTCTTCGAGTCCGGTCAGTTGGTCGCGCAATCGCAGCAGCGCTTCTCGGGGGTCATCCACTTCCGCTACCTGCGCCGGCAGACGGCGGCGCAGCCAGTCGCACACGGCCAGCCAGATATCGAGGCAGGCGTCGGCAAACCCGACCTCGGCCTCGGCGCCCCCCGCGGCGCCCTTGTCGACCCTGGCGAGCAGATCCTGCGCCCCGTGGGCGACACGCAACCGCTCCACGAGTACCGCCCTTTGCTTGTGTGCCTCCTGCACGAGATTGACGTGCCCGCGGATCCCGCTGACGTCGCCGTTTCCGGGCGAAAGCACGCCGGTGAGCAGATTGTGTTCCGCCACGGCCGCGCTCAGGCGTTCCCATCGTTCGAGGGCTGGCGCAGCCTCGCGGCGTGCGATGGCGACCTTCTCCTCTTCCTCGCCGCACTCCCGTGCGGCTTGCGCCCGCTCCGCATCGCGACGTCCCTTGTCGGTCTTCAGGACATCGAGTTCCGCGGCAACCGTCTTCGCTTCCTCCTTCAGTCGACGCAGCTCCTCACGCGCGGTTTCGACGGCTGCCTCGGCGGGATCCGGGATCTCCAGCTCGGTGAAGCGCCGTTCCGCAGCCCGGAGCTGTTCGACGGCCGCCCGGCGGCGACCATCGGCTTCCTGCCACCTGGTCGTGGCGCGCTCGAACGCCTCCTCGGCGGTCTCGACCGCTGCTTCGGCCTCGGCGAGTGCTTTCTCCGCCCGGCGCATCTGCTCCTCGAGGGCGGGAACCAGCAACCGATCCGCCTCGAGCTGCGCCGGCGCGTCGTCCCAGCTCAGCGCCTCGACGTGGGCGGCAACGAATTCCATGGCCTCGATCGCGGCATCCAGGCGGTCGCGCTCGTCCGAGAGCCGGCCAAGCCCGGTCTCGAGGCTCGCGACTTCCGCCTCCGGAAGCGGCGCTCGCCGCAGCACGTCCAGCCGGTCCTCGACCACCCGGGCGGCTTCACGGCACCGCTCTATCTCGGCCTGCGCCGCTCGGGCCGCATCATGGTCCCGCTCGAGCGCGTCTCGCCGGTGGGCATGATCGGGCGGCTCGAGCAGCATGGCTGCACCGAGCAGACCACGCAGTGCCTCGAGGTGTGGTGCAAGCCGGCGTGCAGCTTCCTGATGCCGGGTTACCGCGGCACGGTGGAGCGCCCGTTGCTCCTCGACTTCCACGAGCCGACGACGGAGCGCTGCGAGTTCCGGTGCCGGGTCGCCTCCCGACCACACGGCCTGGCCCGCGAGCAGTGCCTCGCCGTCTTCCGCCAAGCGCTCGATCCGGCGGCGCTCCGCCCGTGCGGCCTCGATCCGAGCGTCCAGCGCGTCGGCCTCCGCACGGAGCTCCGCTGCGCGCGTCTCGCGCGCCTTGCGCCCGAGCCGGGGACGAGTCGGGATCCGCGTGACGCGGATGGCCCGCTGCTCCGAAACGACGACATCCGTCGCCTCCGAACCTTGGGGGGCCGCGTCCATGGCGAGCTGTGCGGCGTCCTCGTCCCGGCCTACGAGCCATACATCGGAAAGCGACTCCGAGCGACCGTGGACCTGATTGGCGGCGGTTGCGGGGTCATCCACGGCAAGTGCCTGGACCAGTGGCCCCAACCTCGCCTCCAGCACGGCGGCATCTTCGAGAGAAGCGTCTTCGTATGCTCCGGCCAGGAGCTCCGCATCCAGGGTGTCCTTGAGTCGCAACAACTCGGGGTCGAATGGTCCGCCGGCGGCCAGGAGTTCCCGCGCCTCCTGTTGCAACCTCTCCCGCGTCTCGACGAGCTCGGATTCTCTCGCCCTTGTCCGGACAAGGTGCCGCGCCACGAGCCCGCGCGCGGCTTGCAGCTCGGGCAGCGAAGCCAGGGACTGGTCGAGTTCGTCCGCCAGACGCCCGGCGCGAGCCGCGAGGTCGCGCCAGATCGGTTCGCGCTCGCCGAGTTCCTCTTGCCGCACGCGCGCAGTGTCCAGCGTCCGCCGACAGTCAACCACCCCCGTCCGAGCCGCGCGGGCCTGCTCCAGGAGCCGTTCGCGCTCCCGCTCCATCCGCTCGAGACGCTCCGTGATCTCGACGCGAGCAGACCGCTGCTCCGAGAGGGGAAGCCCCAGCTTGTCAGCCTGCTCCCGGGCCTCGGCTTGGCGGCTGGCGAGCTTGCGGGCCTCGGCGAGTTCGGCGGCAATGGTGCTCAGGCGCCCGGCCAGCGCCTTCAGGTCCCGAAACCGGCGAAGCCGGTGGCGGGCGGTCCCGTGGGCGGCATCCGGTTCGATGGCCGCATCCGCCATGAATTCGAGCGCCGCAAGTGCTGCCGCATGCTCTCGCCGGTGCTCGTCGGCGTCGGCGAGCCGCCGCTTCGCATCGCGCCGGGAGCGGTCCACCTGCTCGAGCCGAGCCTTGCTCTCCGCCATCCGGCCGGCGATGGCTCCGGTGGCAAGCTCGTCCGCTTCGAGTAGCCGCTCCGCCTCGCCCTTGCGACGGAGCACCTGCCGGTATGCGCCGGCACGGCGATGGAGTTCGTCGAGTCCGCGCTGAAGGTCCGCGAGGCCCGCGCCGGCGCGCCGGTGGTCGTCCCGGCAGCGGTGCCGCGTCGCTCGGCACCGGGTTCGAACCTCCTCTCGCGCCGTGCGTTCATCCGCGGCAATCCGCGTATCGGCTTCGGCCGAGGACAGCTCGTCGCGGCGGCACGCGACCTCCCTGGCCGCCTCCAGAGCCTGCCGAAGGCGCCGGAGCCAGTCTTCCGCGGCGCCGACCTCGTTGGCCAGAGCCTCCTGGCGAGCGCCCCTGTTTCCGAGCTCGTCACAGACGCGGGCGAGCCGAGCCTCGGCCTCGGCAAGCCGCTGCCGCGCTTTTCGTCGGGCTTCCTCCGCGTCGGCCAGCCGGCGTCGCAGCTCGTCGGCGCGCTCGCGGGTCGCCAGGAAGGCCGCGGCAAACAGGGTCTGCCCGGCCTCGAATACGCCACCGATCTCCCGCTCGAGCCGCTGCGACTCCCGGACCTCGGTGCGCGTACGCCTGCACGCATCGAGGTTGGTCTTCATGCGCCGCAAGGTGTCCGCCAGCCCGCTCTCTTCCTTCAAGAGGAAGGACCGCAGTTCCGAGGTCAGCGCGCGCGAGATGCCTCCCGTCATGCTGGTACGAAGCATCTCGTTGAGCTTGTTGCGCTCTTCGTCCGTCCCGAGGCGCAGCGGCGTGACCCCGTGATCGAAAAGAGCGGCGAAGTAATCCCGCGCGGTGCCGAAGACCTGTATGCGCCCACCGAGGCGAGCGGCGTTCTCGCGCAGCTCGCTCAGCTCGGGAACGACTTCGTGGTCCCCTTGAGACAGCAAGAGCACGTCTTGCAGGCGAACGTCCGTATCGAGACCGGAGATGACGAAGGGCGTGGGCTCGACCGATGGCTCGCCCTTCCTCTCCAGGTGCACGCCCGCAACGAGCCGATGATCGGGTGCGGGGGCGAAGTCGATGGCCGAATAGGCAGGCCGGCCAGGTTCGCCCAGGCGCCCCCAGATGCCCTTGTCCCCGCCGGTCGCGCCGGTTTCTCCGAGATTCGTGAAACGCAACCGGGACATGTCCGGCAGGAGCGCGACGTAGGCCGCGATCATCACCGTTGTCTTGCCGGCGCCATTGGCCCCTTCGAGGGCGGTCACGTGCCGGTCGATGAGATAGCGCTCGTAGAAGACGCCCTTCCAGTTGACGAGCACGAGGGCCTCGGCACGCGCACGGCTCATCCGCCCGCCCCCTCCTCGTCTTCGTCCTCGTTGCCATTGCCGTCGTCTCCGTCCCCTTCGTCAGCGTCGCCAAGGACTATCTCACCGCTCTTGACCAGCCGCTCCAACGCGGCTTTCCGGTCGCTCAGGTCACGGACCGGCTCCGCGAATCGCATCAACGCCGGACGCAGGCGGAGCATCACGTCGTCCACCGAATCGATGAGCCCGAGGTCCGTGAGTCGCCGAAGGGCCTCGGCGACCTTGGTGCGGACGGTCTCGGCGGCGATCCGTTCGTCGAACTTCCTGCGCCGCGGGTTGAGGGTGCGGACCAGCGTCTCGTTCCCCAACAGCCCCGAGAGCCTCTGCAGAAGCGTCTCGCGCCGGACCATGCCACCGTGCTGCAGGGTGGCGGGATCCAGGTACATCAGCGCGAGCGCCTGGCCGACGAGCATCTCGCCGGCGGACAGCAGGCGCCGGCCGAATCGATCCCCCGAGGGCAGGAGATAGAAGTACCCGTCCGCCCGCTGCACCAGCTCGCAGCCGAACCGACGATAGAAGGGCTCGAGATGATCGAGGGCATCGACGAGGTAGTCATGAACAGTGCCGTCGTCGCGTCCGACGTGCCGCCCGCGGCGCAGGGCGAGGTCCGCCTCCGGGAAGTGCTCGTCGGCAATGGCCTCTTCGAGGGACTGGAAGCCGGAGGAGGTCATCGTCGTTCCCCCTCTCTCGGCAGGTCCCAATCCTCCAGCTCCAGGTCCGGCGCGACGGTCCGCCACGGGCGCTCGTGGGCGCTGCGCGTCCGGGGAATGCGAGCGAGCCCTTCGGCCACGCGGCCCGTGATGGCGTAGCGCAGATGAGCGGGGAATTCGGGCAATACTCGCTCTGTAACCTCGGCCAGGGATCGAGCGCCCGCGGCCAGGGCCCCTTCCACCAGGGTCTCGATGTCCAGGCCCGCATCTTCAGGGTCGACCAGCTCGGGCGAGGCCTCCCGATCCGTCCGTGGCCTCGTGACAGCCGGCCGCTCCACCCGCGACTCGAGGGGACGGAGCAATCGGATCGATGGCGCGGCCGCCACGCGCAAGTGGAAGGGCGTCGAAGGCCAGCTCGCGACCTGGTCGCGCAGCCGCTGGCTCAAGGCTCGATCCGGGTCGAGGCGCACGACATCGCGAAGATAACGATGGACGTATTGATAGTAATCGGACCACGCGCGCTGCCTTGCGCCGCCCCAGGCGGCAATGCGATCGACATGCTCGATGACGCGCTGTACGGCCTCCTCGGGCTCTGCCTGCTTCGCTTCGGACGCCAGGGTCTGAATCTCTTGCAGCAGCGCGACGAAGTGAGGCGTATCGCGAAGGAGGACCTCGTTGAGTTCTCTCAGCGTGTCGGTGGTCGTGTCGAGCAGCGACTGGCATCGCTCGACCGCGCCGAACCAGTCCGCCTGCAAGAGTCCGGAGATCTCCGCCTGCACCTCTTCCTGTTGAGCATCGAGCCCGCGCTGCCGGCGCTCGATGCCGCCAACGAGATCGCCGACGGTTACCCGCAACGGAGCCACCACGCGCTTCCGCCAGACACCCTCCGTATCGGCACGCCTGGCGGCCGCAAGGATCTCGGCGAGTTGAGCCCGCAGCGTGCCGGTCAGCAGGGTCAGGCTCTCCCGGGTGAGCGCTTCGTCCTCGATAAAGTACTCGACGACCGAGGCGGCCAGTCGCGTCAGCGTGTACTCGCCGGACCGAACGATGCCCGCCCCGTCCACCCGGGCCAACATGCGCTGGTCGCGGAGCCGCTGGATGGCGTGCGTCGCCCGCGTGCGCGGTCGATCCGCGCCCGGATCGACCACATCGCATATCTGCTCGAACAGGTCGATGAGCGCGTCCTCTTCGAAAGACGCAAGCGACGCCCGATCGGCCCGCAGGTACAGGCCGGCAAGAAAACACAGGTCGAGCGTTTTGAGATCCAGATTGATCCGGTCACGCGCGAGGACGGCAATGAGGCGGCCCGGATCGGACGCCATCAGCGACTCCCGCCGATCTTCGCTGCGGCGATTGCGTGAGGCAGGATGGATCCGGCAACGCCCGCGATCACATCGACCAGGCGGCCGGGATGGAGTGTCACGTTCTCCAGGTCGAGCGGACGCTCCGGCGGGAACGAAGAAGGGAAGGCCCACGGGACAAGCGCTACGGATCGAACAACCGGAGGGGGACGGCGCCGGTCCGCAACCGGCGCGTCAGCCGTCCGTTCGGTTGCCGCGTCCGACCCTTCGGTCGACCGCGTCAGCCGAACAACGCGGCGCACCGCACTTCGATGCTCCAGCGGTCCGGCGCGTCGGGCGGCGTAGCCGAATCCTCGAAGGCGCTGTGGAAGCTGAAGGTGCACGGCCGCCCTTCGCCGTCGGAATCCGCTCGGGCGCCCCCCGAGCGGGCCATTTCGCCCGCCGAATCCCACTGCTTGATGAGCAGTGCCTCATCGCGGGTCATGGCGGACCAGTAGACCCAGCGGTGGCGCGGATCGTGCTTTGCGAAATAGTTCTCGCCGACCCGATCCGGATAGTGGATCTCGAAGACGACGAGCTCCTCCGGGTGCACGCTTGCCGCGTCGCACAGGGCGAGCGGACGGGTCGCCACCGGTTCGCGGGTGATGTTGCGCCAGACGTTGACGATTGCGAAACGCCCGCCCCCGATCGCCCGCTCCACTGCCTCGGGGTCCAGAAGCGTCTCGCCCTCGGCCAGCACCGTGCGATAGGTGTCGTTCAGGGCCGGCGAGCGCGCCAGATCGCGCAGCCGCCGGGGGGCGCTGGTGAGGGTGTAATCGCCATGCACCAGATGAGCCGGCCCCTGCACCTGCTGCCCTCCGGCGATGCGCAGCTTGCCGGACTTGCCGGTGGCGGAGCGGACATTGTGATCGAAGGCCGCGACGGCGCCGGCGCCGGTCGCCCCACGCACGATCTCGACACATTCGGGATAGTAGGCTCGCACGACCGCGCCATGATCGAGAAAGTCGAGGTCGGGGTTGGCCGTCGGCCACTCGAGCAGCTCGAATCCGTTGGCGGCGAGCGTCGGCTGCTCGGACGGCGCGAGCTTGCGAGCATCGATGATCGCCATCTCGCGGTCTTCCAGATCGACGCCGACCCGGCCGCTGTCGCTGCCGTCGCGGTCGCGCCGGGTCAGCACCTTGCCGTTGCGGTGGAGCGACGATTCCACCGAAGGCCGCAGGTATCGAAAGGTGCCGGTGCGAACACCGCCCTGGGTCGTTTTCGTTTCCGAGTCGGTCATGCCGGCGAGTCCCTCTCCCCGAAGATTCTCGATGTCTTCCGGCCGCGCTCGCAACCCCGGCCGGCCCCTGGCGCAGGGCGAATTCGTTCCTGGCCTTCCCTGATGACCACAGGTGAACGTATCGTCTTGATTCAACGCCTGATTTTTCGGTCGCCGCCGGCTTCGGGCCACCACTTCGTCAGTGGAAGCAGCTCTTTGCGGCGAGGCGGCTACGCGGCCGACCGGCCGCGCCGGGACCCGTCGTTCGCCTCCGGACGAACCGACCCGGGGACCGGGGACGGGTCCCCCGGGAGGCTCAGTGATGGACCCGCGGGCCGCGCTCCGACGACCAGGAGGTATGCTCGACCACGAGCCCCTTGCGCACCCGCTTGCCCACGAACAGCGCCGCCTGACGAAACGCCTGCTCGGCTTCCTTCGCGCACCATTCCCAGTCGGCGGGACTCCCGGAGGCGCGAGTCCACCAGTGCCCGACGACGAAGGTCGCGTCGATCTTCAGCTCCACCGTCCAGTCGTGCCACATCGCCTCGGGGTCGGAATCCTCCGCGTACTCCTGCTCGACGTAGCGGCTGAAGTTCCCGCCGCTGTCGTCCGGGGCAACGATGTCCACGACCGCCAGCTCGTCGTTGACGCAAGACTCCGTCGCGGTGTGGACGGAGAACGCGGTGGCGAAGACGGTATCGATGACCGAGGCCGCGGTGACCGTGACGGTGAGGGGGAGGTCCCAGTCCGGTTCGAAGGACGAGTCTTCGGCTTCGTGTTTCATGACCGCACCCGATGCGAGTCAGCTTGAACGAGACATGCGCGGCCAGCGCGACCCCGTGCGCCGCCGGGAGGGCGGGCTCCCGTTCGCCGGCCGTTCCTCCACCCCGAGGATGGGGGCGAGCTCGGCGAGGGCGCGCCGGTAGACGAAGCGTTTGAAGAACACCACCTCCCGGGCCGGCGACCAGTAATCGACCCATCGCCAGCGATCGAATTCGGGTTTCGAGTGAGCATCGATGCGGATCGCGCTGTCGTCCGACAGCAGCCGGAGGAGGAACCAGCGCTGCTTCTGCCCGATGCACACGGGGTGCCGATCGCGGCGCAGGAACTGTCGCGGAATGTCGTAGCGGAGCCACCCGGTCGTTGCGCCGAGCACCTCGACGGCCTCGGGACGCAGCCCGAGCTCCTCGTGGAGCTCGCGAAAGACCGCCTCCTCGGGGGCCTCGCCGTGGTGGATCCCGCCTTGGGGAAACTGCCAGGCATCCCGCCGCCCGATCCGCCGCGCCCATACCACCTGCCGCCCCCGGTTGGACACGACCATGCCGACGCCCGGCCGGTAACCGTCTGGATCGATCAAGGAAATCGTCTCTCGTGTGGCGGCCCATTGTTTCACGCCCGGATGGCGGCCGCAATCGGCTTCGACTGCGCCGCAGGGCCATCCCGCGCCACGGTTCCGGATGGAAACGAGGGGCCGGGATGGCGCTCGCCGCGCGCGGTCGGGCCGGTCGGCTGCATCCACGCGGCCCGCGGGACCCCCCTCCCCGCGCGAGGGCACGCATGAGGGCGCTCCGGCCAACCCGGTGCGGATGACCGGCCAGCGTGGGAGAGTCCCGACTGCGCCGCAGGGCTCGTCTTTTGTCCGGCGACGGGTGAACCGGGCCTGTTCAGCCGGCCATCGGGGAGCGCAATTCGTCGTCCGCGGGTCGGTTCGGACCTCATGAAGCGGCCCTCGACCGCACGACCGGCAGATCCGCACCCGCCCCCAGCCCTCGGTCACGACAAAAATGGTCCTGGACTCACCGGCTCATCCCCCGCCGGCCGGCGGGGTGCCGGGAGCTCAGGCCGCGAGCACCGCCTCGATGGTCCGCGACCGGATCTGCTCGACCTCGCCCATGCCGTCAATGCGCGCATAGCGAAGCTCCCCCGCCTCGGCGAGGGCCCGGTAGTACTCGACGAGCGGCCGGGTCTGCTCGCGGTAGACCGTGAGGCGGGTGCGCACGGTCTCTTCGCGGTCGTCGTCCCGCTGGATGAGTTCTTCGCCGGTCTCGTCGTCGCGTCCTTCCACCCGCGAGGGATTGTGGACGACGTGGTAGACGCGGCCCGATGCGGGATGAACCCGCCGCCCGCTCATCCGCAGCACGATTTCCTCGTCGTCCACGGCCATCTCGATCACCGTGTCGATGACGACGCCGGCGTCGCGCAGCGCTTCCGCCTGGGGGATCGTGCGCGGGAATCCATCGAGCACGAACCCGGCCGAGCAGTCGGGGCGGGCGAGGCGTTCTCCGACCATGGCGACGATGAGGTCATCCGGCACGAGCGCCCCCGAATCCATGATGCCCTTGGCCTTCCGCCCGAGCGCGGTGCCCTCGCGCACCGCGGCCCTCAGCATGTCGCCGCTCGAGATCTGGGGGATCCCGAACCGGCGGGTGAGGAAGGCGGCCTGGGTCCCTTTGCCCGAACCCGGACCGCCGAGTAGGATGATGCGCATGCGTGAGAGCTTGCCCTGAAGGACCAGCGGCGGATTATACGGGCCGATCGGCCGCCCCCGGAGAAGGACCATGAAGCTGCATGCGGACGGAGGGGCGACCCGAATCACCTCCTATGGACCCGGGTACTTTGCGATCGGGGAGCGGGTCGTGCACCACGGCGTCATCATCAGCGCCGGCGGGACCGTCGCGCATTGGCCCCCGGTCACCCCCGCCGACCTCGACGAGGAGCACCTCCGGCAGATCATTGCTCACGAGCCCGAAGTGGTTCTCCTCGGAACGGGCCCCCGCCAGGCGTTCCCGCCTCCGGAGCTGCTTCGCCCCTTCGCCGAGAACGGTCTCGGCGTCGAGGTAATGGATACGGCCGCGGCGTGCCGGACGTTCAACGTGCTCGCGGCCGAGAGCCGCGAGGTGGTGGCGGGCCTGCTTCCCATCGGCTGACCCGAGCCCGGCCCCGGTCCGCACCCGTGTGCAGTCCGGCCCGGCGCGGCGGAGGGCGGGGAGCGGCCCGGACCCTCCCGGAGATGCGGAAGTCAACTCCGCCGCGGGAGGTACCTCAGCGGGTTCAACGGCTTTCCGTCCCGCCGGACTTCGAAGTGGAGCTTGACCCGTTCGGCGCCGGTGCTCCCCATCTCGGCGATCTTCTGGCCCGCCCGAACCGTCTGACCTTCCTCCACGAGCACGCGATCATTGTGGGCGTAGGCGGTCAGGAAGCGTTCGCCGTGCTTGATGATGACGAGGCGGCCGTAGCCGACCAGTCCGCTGCCGGTATAGACGACTCGCCCGTCCCGCGCGGCAACCACCGGCTGCCCGCGCCGTCCCGCGATATCGATCCCTCCGCGCTCGCCCTTGCCGAAACCCCGAAGCAGCCGCCCCGTGGCCGGCCAGGTCCATCCCCGGGCCGGGACCGGAGCAGGGGAGCTCGTCCGATTCGATCCCGCCGCCGCGCTTGCCGTTCGGGCGGCACCCGTCGCGGCGCCGCGGAGCGAGAGACGCTGGCCCGGATGGATGACGTAGGGAGGCGGGATCCGGTTCCAGCGAGCGATGGTGCGGTAGTCGAGACCGTATCGCCAGGCGATCCCGGACAGCGTTTCGCGTGGGCGCACCACGTGCACCGCGGGCCGCTTGCTGCTCGTGCGCTCCGCCGACTCCGGCCCCCGCACGTCGGGCGCGGACGGACGGCCGCCCCAGGGCCGGAACGCACAGCCGCCGGCAACCAGCACCACGAGAGCGAACGCGAGCAGACGCGTCAGATATCGGCGTCGAAGCCCAGTTCGCCTATCCATGACGAGATCGTATCCAGCGCGCGGTGCCGGGTGAGGTCGGCATGAATCGGAGTGACGGATACGAAACCCTCGTCCACCGCGTGAAAGTCCGTGTCCGGCGCGTTGTCGCGGGCCGAACCCGCCTCTCCGAACCAGTAGATGCGTTCGCCGGTCGCATCCCGGCCGGGGACGGCCGGACGGGAGCGGTGACGGTGGCCGAGCCTCGTCACCCGCACGCCCTCGATACGCTCCAGGGGCAGGTCCGGCACGTTCACGTTGAGCACCGTCCCCG
Organism: Gammaproteobacteria bacterium; assembly: GCA_965214795.1. GTDB lineage: Bacteria > Pseudomonadota > Gammaproteobacteria > HK1 > HK1 > JAJDXW01. The sequence goes on from OZ243976.1 coordinate 3,122,200, forward strand.
GCGGGATGGAGCCGTGCGCGAGCGCCCCGAGGAGGCGCTCCACCACTGCGGCCGCGGTCTCGTAGCGGCTCGGGTCCCGTCCCACCAGGGAGACCGCGATCGCCGGCAGGCCGAGATGCCGACCCTCCAGCGCCGCCGCCACGGTACCCGAGTACAGCACGTCGTCCCCGAGATTCCCGCCCGCGTTGATCCCGGACACGACGAGGTCCGGGTCTTGATCGAGCAACCCGGTGAGTGCGAGATGGACGCAGTCGGTCGGGGTTCCCTCGATGACGATGAAGCCGTTCTCGCGCCGCTCGGCCCGGAGCGGATTGCGGAGCGTGAGGGAGTTGCTCGCGCCGCTCCGGTCCCGGTCGGGGGCGGCTACCGTCACCTCCCAGCGCTTCGAAAGGGTGCGCCACAGGCAAAGGAGCCCCGGCGCGCGGTAGCCGTCGTCATTGCTGAGGAGGATGCGCATCGGCCGACGTGTTGCGCGGGCGCGGCCCGCCGCGCCGAAGCCGCGGCGGCGCGGTCACCCGGAAGGGCGGCGAGGGACGGACCGGCCCGCCCCCGCCGCAAAGGCTCGGATCAGAACGGCAACCCGTGCGATGCACCGCCCATGAAGAGCAGCATGGGGATCGAGAGCATCGTGTTCGTGCGCGATGCGAGCAACGCGGTTCGGCGCGCCCGGTTCTTCTCGTCGTCCGAGGCCGCGACGATGCCGAGGACCTTCTTCTGGTTGGGCCAGATGAGCACCCATACGTTGAAGAGCATGATGGTGCCGAGCCACGCCCCGACCCCGATGATCTGGACCGGCTTCGACGGCTCGTCCATGAGCGCGCCGAGCGTGAACGCGTCGACGAAACCCCACGAGCTCATCAGGTACAGCGCGCCCGATATCCAGGTGACGACCGCGGCCCACCGGAACCAGAGCAGGGCCCGGGGGGCGACGTATTTGTTGATGGCGGCCGGCCCGGGGCCGCCCTTGTCCGCGTTGGCCTCGGCGATGGCCGGAACCTGGACGAAGTTGAAATAGTAGAGCAGGCCGATCCAGGTCACTCCCGCGAGGAAATGTATCCACCGCTCGATGGAAAGAAGCACGATATCCACTTTGCCTGCCTCCCTTTGGAAAGTCCGTACATTGAGCTCGGATTTCGAAACCGCGTCCGCCGATTCCCGGTTCTGCCCTAGACGATGGCGACGAGGATGAGCGTGAGCACGACGCCCGAGATGATGGTCCCCCAGATGCTGTCCAACGGGTTCTTCATGGGCTCTCTCCTGCTGCCTGGTCCGCAGGCCGTTCCGGGGATGGACGGCCCCGAGAACGGATCGTACCGGCAGGCGGGGAGAATGACCAGTGACTTCGGAGCGGGACCAGGACCCGTTTTTTGTTCGGCGACAGGTGAACCGGGCCGGTTCGGCGGGCCGTCGGGGAGCGCATTTCGTCGTCCGCGGGTCGGTTCGGGCCTCGGGAAGCGGCCCTCGAGCGCACGGCCGGCCGATCCGCATCCGCGGCCGGCATTCGGTCACGACAAAGAAATGGTCCTGGGAGCGGGACCCAGGGGTATCCCACGCTGCGGTTCCGGATGGAGACGAGGGGCCGGGATGGCGCTCGCCGCGCGCGGTCGGGCCGATCGGCTCCATCCACGCGGCCCGCAGGATCCTCCCTCCCCCGCCGAGGGCACGAACGAGGGCGCTCCCGCCCACCCGGGGCGGATGATCGGCCCGCGCGGGATGACCCTGGAGCGGGACCCAGGGCGGATTCTCTCATCCAATATATCGAAATAATTCAAATAATTGCGTACAATAGCGAGTTGGTGACCCGAAGTCGGCGGCGACCCGAAGAATCAGGCGTCGGATCAAGACGATACGCTCATCCGTGGGCATCGGGGAAGGCCGGGAACGAATCCGCCCCGGAGCGGAACCCCGGAGCCCGCCCCTTCTTTGTGCCGTCCGCCCGCGGCTGGGATAATTGCCCGAGGGATCGGCGCGGCGGCCGGTCACCGCGAAGAGAGGGGAGACGGCGGCAATGGGCCGGCTGACCACCCATGTGCTGGACACGATGGCGGGCGCGCCGGCGGCCGGCCTCGCCATCGAGCTCTGGGCGATCCCGGGGCCGGGCGGGGACGCGCGGCGGCTCGCGGCGGTGGTCACCAACTCCGACGGGCGCACCGACGAACCCCTCCTTGAAGGCGGCGCCTTCGCCGCCGGACGCTACGAGCTTCGTTTCCACGCTGGCGAGTACCTGCGGGCGCGCCACCGCGTCGAGGCGGACCCCCTCTTCCTGGACGAGGTTCCGGTGCGCTTCGGTATCGCCGATCCCACGCGGCACTACCACGTTCCCCTGCTGCTCTCGGCGCACGGGTACACGACCTACCGGGGGAGCTGAATCGTGCCGCGCGACGTCGTCCGTTTCCTGCGCCGCGGCCGGCTCGTCGAGCGGCGCGACTTCCCCCCGGCGGAGACCCTGCTCGACCACCTGCGCCTGCGCGAGCGCGCCTTCGGCACCAAGGAGGGCTGCGCGGAGGGCGACTGCGGGGCGTGCACCGTCGCCCTCGGACGCCTGCGGTCCGGCCGCCTCGTCTACGAGCCGGTGAATGCCTGCATCCGGCTCCTCGGGACGGTGGACGGAACCGAGGTCGTGACCGTGGAAGACCTGGCGGAGGGGGACGGACGGCTGCATCCCGTGCAGCGGGCGCTCGTGGACGCCCACGCCTCGCAGTGCGGGTTCTGCACCCCGGGGTTCGTGATGAGCCTGTTCACCCTCCATCACGCGGGGAAACGGCCGGATCGGGGCACCGTGAACGAATGGCTCGCCGGCAATCTCTGCCGCTGCACCGGCTATCGTCCGATCGTGGACGCGGCCCTCGCCTGCTGCTCGGGCGAAGCGCACGACGGGTACGCCAAGCGCGCTCCGGAGACCGCCCGCCGGCTCGCCGCTCTCGCGGACGGCGAAGACCTCCTTGCCGGAAGCGAGGACACGTTCTTCGCCGCCCCCGCCACCGAGGACGGGCTCGCGGCGCTCGCCGCCCGGCATCCCGACGCCGCCATCGTCGCGGGGGCGACCGATGTGGGCCTCCGGATCACCAAGCAGCTTCGCGAGTTGCCCCGCATCCTGCACACCGGCCGGGTCGCGTCCCTGCACGAGGTCCGGGAGCACGACGACCGGGTGGAGATCGGCGCCGCCGCGACCTACACGGAGACGGAGCCGGCGCTTCGCGCCCTCGACCCCGACGTCGGCGAGATGCTGCGCCGTCTCGGGTCGAAGCAGGTACGCGCGGTCGGCACCGTCGGCGGCAACGTCGCCAACGGCTCCCCGATCGGCGACACGCCGCCGGCGCTCATCGCCCTCGGCGCCACCATCGAGCTCCGCCACCGCGATACGAGACGGACCCTCCCGCTCGAGGACTTCTTCCTCGACTACGGCCGCCAGGACCGCGCGCCGGGCGAGATCGTGACCCGCATCGTCGTCCCGCGGCCGGGGCCGGCGGAGCACTTCCGCTGCTACAAGATATCGAAGCGCTACGATCAGGACATCTCCGCCCTCCTCGGCGCGTTCCACCTGCGCCTCGAAGGGCGGCGCGTTGTCGAGGCGCGCATCGCCTACGGCGGCATGGCCGCGACGCCGAAGCGCGCCGGGGCCACCGAGCACGCCGCGGCCGGGCTGCTCCTCGACGAGCCGGCGACCTGGGCCGCCGCCAACGATGCCCTCGCCGAGGACTTCTCCCCGATCGACGACCACCGGGCGAGCGCCGCCTACCGCATGCGCGTCGCCCGATCGCTCCTTTCGAAGGCCCTCACCGAGATTGCAGGACGCTCTTCCGCGGAGACCCGGGTGGCGGGAGTTCGCGACCGGGCGGCGGCCTGATCGCGCGCGGCGCCCGGGACGCGGTGGGAAGTGCATCCCGTCTCCTCCGCTCTCCCTTCCGGTACGCCCCCCCGTCCGGCGCCCGGTGGCGGGGCGGGAACGGAAGGCCGGTCCCGCACCGGATCCCGCACCGGGGGCGGAGCCCGTGGGCGCCGATAGCGGCCCCGGGCGACGGAAGCCCGCCGGAGGAGCTTCCCCGTTGACCTCGCCGCCCCCCCTCCTCCCCCTGCCCCACCTTCGCCGGCTCGAGGCGAAGTCGATCCACATCATGCGCGAGGTCGTGTCCGAGCTTCGCCGCCCGGTGATGCTCTACTCGATCGGCAAGGACTCGTCGGTGATGCTGCACCTCGCGCGCAAGGCGTTCCATCCGTCGCTGCCGCCCTTTCCGCTGCTGCACATCGACACGACCTGGAAGTTTCCGGAGATGTACGCCTTCCGGGACCGCATGGCCGCGGAGCACGGCATGGAATTGCTGGTCCACATCAATCCGGACGGGATGGAAAGGGGCATCGGGCCGTTCAGCCACGGTTCGGCGATCCACACCGACGTCATGAAGACCCAGGCCCTCCGCCAAGCGCTCGAGAAGTTCGGCTTCGACGCCGCGTTCGGCGGCGCTCGCCGCGACGAGGAGCCGTCGCGGGCCAAGGAACGGGTCTTCTCGTTCCGCACCGCCGCCCACCGCTGGGACCCGCGGCGCCAGCGCCCCGAGCTGTGGCGGCTCTACAACCCGCGGGTGAACCGGGGGGAGTCGATCCGCGTCTTTCCCCTGTCGGACTGGACCGAGCTCGACGTCTGGCACTACATCCACCTGGAAGGGCTCCCGGTCGTACCGCTGTACTTCGCGGCCCCGCGCCCGGTGGTCGAACGCGACGGCACGCTCGTCATGAAGGTCGACGACCGCATGACCCTCGCCGAGGGCGAGTCGATCGAGACGCGGACCGTGCGGTTCCGCACCCTCGGCTGCTATCCGCTCACCGGGGCGGTGGAATCGGAGGCGACGGACCTCCCCGCCGTCATCGAGGAGGTGCGGCTCGCTCGGACCTCGGAACGGCAGGGCCGGGTGATCGACCATGATCGGGTCGGCTCCATGGAGAGGAAGAAGCGGGAGGGCTACTTCTGATGGGGGGGCGCCCGCCGGGAGGGGGCGCCTGATGCCGGGGCGCCAGGCGGACCCGGGCGCCGGGGACCTCGCTCCCCCCCTTCGTGAGGCCGAGGAAGGGAAGGACCTGCTTCGCTTCGTCGCCTGCGGCGGCGTGGACGACGGCAAGTCGACCCTCATCGGCCGACTGCTCCACGACGCGGGCCTCGTCCCGAACGATCGGCTCGCCGCCGCCGCCGCCGACAGCCGGAAGTTCGGCACCCGGGGCGGCGAGCTCGATCTCGCCCTCCTGCTGGACGGCCTGCAGGCCGAGCGCGAGCAACGCATCACCATCGACGTCGCCTACCGCTCCTTCGCGACCGCGCGGCGGCGATTCATTGTCGCCGACGCGCCGGGGCACGAGCAGTACACCCGGAACATGGCGACCGGCGCCTCGACCTCCGAGGTCGCCGTCGTCCTCGTCGATGCCCGCCGGGGCGTCGCGGTCCAGACGCGCCGCCACACCTTCATCGCCTCCCTGCTCGGCATCCGTCAAGTGATCCTCGCCGTCAACAAGATGGACCTGGTGGGCTGGGACGAGAGGCGCTTCGAGGCGATCGCGGAGGGCTACCGCGAATTCGTCCGGGGGCTGGCGCTCGACGAGGTGCACGGGATCCCGATCTCGGCCCTGACCGGCGCCAACGTCCTCGCGCCGGGCGGCGAATCGCCCTGGTATCGGGGCCCCGCCCTGCTCGAGCTTCTGGAGACGATCGAGGTCTCGTCCGACCCCGCCGCGCGGGCCTTCCGCATGCCGGTCCAGTGGGTGAACCGCCCCGACCCGGACTTCCGCGGCTTCGCGGGCACCATCGCGTCGGGCACGGTTCGACCGGGTGACCGGATCCGGGTCTGCCCCTCGGAGCGGGAGTCCGCGGTCGAGCGGATCGTCACCCATGACGGGGACCTCGACGCGGCGGTCGCCGGCCAGTCGGTGACCCTCGTGCTCGCGGACGAAATCGACGTGGGCCGCGGCGACCTGCTGGCCGCGGCGCGGAACGCACCGGCCGGCACCGACCAGTTCTCGGCCCATCTCCTCTGGATGCACGAGGACCCGCTGCTCCCGGAGCGCGAGTACCTGCTGAAGATCGGAACCCGGCTCACGACGGCCCGGGTGACGGCCCTGCGGCACCGGGTCGACGTCACCACCCTCGATCGCGTCGCGGCGAGGACCCTCGGCCTGAACGAGGTCGGCTACTGCAACTTCGCGCTCGGCGAGCCGGTCGCCTTCGACCCCTATCGCGAGGTTCGCGAGACCGGCGGGTTCATCCTGATCGACCGGTTCACGAACGCCACCCTCGGGGCGGGCATGGTGGACTTCGGTCTGCGCCGCGCCGACAACCTTTCCCGGCAGGACCTCGAGGTCGGCAAGGGGCAGCGCGCGCGCCACAAGGACCAGCGTCCGTGCATCCTGTGGTTCACCGGACTCCCGGCCTCCGGCAAGTCGACAACCGCGAACCGGGTCGAGAAGAAGCTTGCCGCGCTCGGCCGGCACAGCTACCTGCTCGACGGGGACAACGTGCGCCTCGGGCTCAACCGCGACCTCGGCTTCACCGACGCCGATCGGGTGGAGAACATCCGCCGGGTCGCCGAGGTCGCGAAGCTGTTCGTGGACGCGGGCCTCATCGTCCTGGTCTCGGTCATCTCGCCCTTTCGCGATGAGCGCCGGATGGCCCGCGAGCTGGTCGAGGAAGGCGAGTTCGTGGAGATCTTCGTCGACACCCCGCTTGCGGAATGCGAACGGCGCGACCCCAAGGGACTCTACCGGAAGGCCCGGGCCGGCGAGCTCCGGAACTTCACCGGGGTCGACTCCGTCTACGAGCCGCCCGAGGACCCGGAGATCGTGCTGAAGGCGGCGGAACGCTCGGTGGACGAGCTCTCCGACGGGATCATCGCGTGGCTGCGGGTGGAGGGCTACCTCCAACCCCGCCGCCGCGGGGCCACGTCACCCCGCGGTTCGACCGCCGGGTCGGTCGGATGAGCGAAGCCGGATGAGCGAAGCCGGATGAACGAAGCCGGATGAGCGAAGCATGGTCCGACCGGAGGGCCTCCGTGGGATGCCGGGTTGCGCCTTCGGGCACCCCCGCCTTCGGTGTGCGCCGGCCATGCCGCTGGCGGCGGGCCAGCCGCCGTCCGGGCGCACGGGCGCCGGGGCGTCCACACCCCCGCCCGTTCGCGGAGCGGCGCAAGCGGACGCGAAGAATCAGGGTCAGCCCGAAAAAATCACCGGCCTCCTGCCGCGGCCGCCCATCCGCTCGCGGTCGCGGGCCGTACTCCCGCAAGCCGCTTCGACCGCGCGCACGCGCCAGGTCGGCTACGCCTTCCGCCGCGCGCCCGCGCTCTTTCGGTCCGTGCGGCCCGTTCCTCTAGCGGCCCGTTCCTCTATTGGATCGTGGGGCATCTTGGCGCCCTCGCGACGAAAGTCGGCGATTTTTTCGGGTTAGCATTCTGCCGATGAAGCCGGGCCCCCCGATCACCAACTCCACGATCGCGGACCGGCCGGGACTCGGCCCCGGAGCGAGCGTCGGCCTCGCTCTTCCCCACGACAGCGCCGTCCGCCACGTGCGGGGGTCGGCCGCCTACATTGACGACCTCCCGGAGCCGGCGGGCACGCTGCACCTCGCCCCCGGGTCCGCCGACGGCGCGGCGCGCGGCGCGCTCCGTTCGCTCGACCTCGACGCGGTGCGGGCCTCCCCGGGGGTGGTGGCGGTCCTGACGGCGGCGGACGTCCCGGGCGAGAACGACTGCAGCCCCGTCTTCGGCGACGACCCGATCCTCGCCTCGGGCGAGCTCCTCTTCCACGGGCAGGTGGTCTTCGCGGTCGTCGCGACCACCCGGGACGCGGCCCGCCGGGCCGCGCGCCGCGCCCGCGTGGAGGTCGACGCACGTGCGCCGCGGGTCACCGTGGACGACGGCCTCGCCGACGATGCCGAGGTGCTGCCCCCCTACGAGCTTCGGCGCGGAGAACCGGGGGCGGTGATCGCCGCCGCCCCCCACCGGCTCGGGGGACGGGTGCGCATCGGCGGCCAGGAGCATTTCTATCTCGAGGGGCAGGCCGCCCTCGCGGTGCCCGGCGAGGACGACGAGATGCGCGTCTGGTCCTCGACCCAACACCCCGCCGAGGTGCAGCACCTCGTCGCCCGCATGCTCGGCGCACCCGATGCCGCGGTGGTGTGCGAGTGCCGGCGGATGGGCGGGGCGTTCGGCGGCAAGGAGTCCCAGGCGGCGCAGTGGGCCTGCCTCGCCGCGCTCGCCGCACGCCTCACCGGCCGCCCCGCGAAGGTCCGGCTCGACCGCGACGACGACATGACGATGACCGGCAAGCGCCACGACTTCCGCGCGGACTGGCGCTGCGGCTTCGACCGCGACGGCCGGTTCGCCGGGGTCGACATCGATCTCGACGCCCGCTGCGGATGTTCCGCCGATCTCTCCCTCGGGGTGAACGACCGGGCCATGTTCCATGCGGACAACGCCTACTGCTACCCGGCGGCGCGGATCCGCTCCCGGCGCGTGCGCACCGACACCGTATCCAACACCGCGTTCCGGGGGTTCGGGGGCCCCCAGGGGATGCTCGTCGCCGAACGGATGATGGACGCGGCCGCGATCACCCTCGGACTCGACCCGTTGCTCGTGCGAGAGCGCAACTTCTACGGTCCGGGCCGCGACGTTACCCCGTATGGAATGCGCGTCGAGGAGCACGTGGTCCCGCGCCTCGTCCGCGCGCTCGAGCGCACCAGCGGCTACGCGGCGCGGCGGCGGGCGATCGCGCGGTTCAACGCCCGCGCGGGGGCGCTCCGCAAGGGGATCGCCCTCACCCCGGTCAAGTTCGGGATCGCCTTCACCCTCCGGCAGCTCAACCAGGCCGGCGCCCTCGTGCACGTCTTCACGGACGGCTCGGTGCAGGTGAACCACGGCGGCACGGAGATGGGCCAGGGCCTCCACGTCAAAGTCGCGCAGGTGGTGGCCGAGGAGTTCGGGATCGGCGTCGACCAGGTGCGAATCACCGCCACGCGCACCGACAAGGTGCCGAACGCCCCGCCGACCGCCGCCTCGTCCGGATCGGACCTGAACGGCATGGCGGCGCGGCAGGCCGCGCGCACCATCCGCCGGCGCCTCACCGCCCTGGGCGCGCGGCTCTTCCAGGTCGGCGAGGCCGACCTCGCCTTCGAGAGCGGCCGGGTGCGGATCGGTGCGGAGACGATCTCCTTCGGAGAGCTTGCGCGGCTCGCGTTCACCGAGCGCGTTTCGCTCTCTTCCACCGGCTACTATGCGACCCCGAAGATCACGTGGGACCGCGACACCTCGAGCGGCCGCCCCTTCCTCTACTTCGCGGGCGGCGCCGCGTGCTCGGAGGTGACCGTGGATACCGGGACCGGCGAGATGCGGGTCGAGCGGGTGGACATCCTCCACGACGCGGGACGTTCCCTCAACCCGGCCATCGACATGGGGCAGATCGAGGGCGGGTTCGTGCAGGGCATGGGGTGGCTGACCACCGAGGAGCTGGTCTTCGACGAGGACGGACGCCTGCTCACTCATGCGCCCTCGACCTACAAGATCCCCACCTGCTCGGACGTGCCGGCCGACTTTCGCGTGGCGCTGTTCGAACCGGGGCGCAACCGCGAGCCCACCATCCACCGCTCGAAGGCGGTCGGGGAGCCGCCGCTGATGCTCGCGCTCTCGGTGTTCTCCGCCATCACCCACGCGCTCGCGAGCCTCGCCCCGGGGCGGGTGCCGCCCCTCGACGCTCCGGCGACGCCGGAGGCGATCCTGCGCGCCGCGGACGCGATGCGGGCGGGGGGCGCCCCGCCCGGCCCGGGTTCCGGCCCGGGTCCCGACCCGGGTCCCGACCCGGACCCGGGATCCGGTCGGCGGCCGTCCGGAGCGACCCCGGTGCGGGGGCGGGCGGAGGCTTGAACCGATGGGGGTGTGGTCGACGGTCGCGGAGATGATCGCCGCCCACGGCAGGTGCGCACTCGTCACCGTCGCGGCCGTTCGCGGCTCCGCACCCCGCGAAGCGGGCGCTCGCATGGTGGTGGGACCGGACGGCGGGTTCCGGGGAACGATTGGCGGGGGCGAGCTCGAGTGGCGCGCGATCGCCGCCGCCCGTGATGCGCTGGCCCGGGATGCCCCGACCGCGACGCTCAGCCGCTTTGCGCTCGGCCCCGATCTCGGCCAGTGCTGCGGCGGCAGCGTGCGGCTGCTGACCGAGGTGCTGGTTCGCGATCGGTTGGGTGAAGTCCGGGCGCTCGCCGCGCACGAGGCCGCCGGACCGTTCGCGACCCGCGGACGAATCGGCCCGCGCGCCGTCGAGCGCGCCGTCGATGGCGTCGCTGTGCGAGCGGGATCGGGCCAGGCGGAGGCCGGCCGCCTCGTCGCGGCCCGGCGCACGGCCGGCAACGGGGCCGCCCGGGAGGGTCTCCCGGTCGAGCTCGAGGGCGATGGCGTCATCGTCGAGCGGTTCCGCGAGCCGCGGCATCCGGTCTGGCTGTTCGGTGCCGGACACGTCGGCCGAGCGCTCATGCTCGCCCTCGCTCCCCTTCCCTTCGACCTCACCTGGATCGACGAGCGCGACCGGGTCTTCCCGGCCGTGGTTCCCGCCAACGTGCGGCCGCTGCAAAGCGCCGATGCGGCGGCCGAGATCGCCCGCGCGCCTTCCGGCGCCGCCATCGTGGTGATGACCCACGACCATCCCCTCGATCTGGCCATCGTGCATGCCGCGCTCGCGGCCGAACGATTCGACTACGTGGGTCTCATCGGATCGGCCAGCAAGCGCGCCCGGTTCACGCGCAGACTCCGCGCGGCGGGCATAACGCAAGCCCGTATCGCGGAGCTCGTGTGTCCCATCGGAATGCCCGCGATCCGCTCGAAGCATCCGGCGGCCATCGCGGCCGGCATCGCCGCCCAGCTCCTGGAGCGCGTCGGCCCGTGACCGCCCTCGCTCCCCGAAGCGCGGCCCTGGCCGCGTCCCCGATCCCCCGTTCCGGTTGCGGGGCGAGTCCCCGGTGCCCGCGTCGTCAGGCGACCGTCTGGCTGTTCCGGTCCGTACCGCCGGATACGTTCCGGATAGCGGGGTGGTTCGAAGAGAAGCCGACGATCCCCGGCTCCCCGGTTCGTCGACGGCGTGCGCGCGGCCCCTCCGGACCGCGTCCGGCGCCGATGCCGGGACGCGGCGCGGCGGCGGCGACCGCGCAATGAGCGCGCCCCCATCCGGAAACGGCGAATACCTTCTCGAAGCGCTCGACATCGTGAAGCGCTTCGGCGACTTCACCGCGAACGACCGGGTGACCCTCCGGCTCCGGCCGGGGCGGGTCCACGCCCTCCTCGGCGAGAACGGCGCCGGCAAGTCGACCCTGGTCAAGATCATCTACGGCGCGCTCCAGCCGACCGCGGGACAGCTCCGCTGGCGCGGCGAACCGGTGACGGTCGCCAATCCCGCGGCCGCCCGGCGGCTCGGGATCGGCATGGTGTTCCAGCACTTCTCGTTGTTCGAAGCCCTTTCGGTGGTGGAGAACATCGCCCTCGCCATGCCCGGGGCGTTCGACCTCGCCGCGCTCGGCGAACGGGTCGCCGGGGTGTCGGCGGAGTACGGTCTGCCCCTCGAGCCGACCGCCCTCGTCGCGGACCTCTCGGTCGGGGAACGCCAGCGCATCGAGATCGTGCGCTGCCTCCTCCAGGAGCCCCGGCTGCTCATCATGGACGAGCCGACCGCGGTCCTCACCCCGCAGGAAGCGGACCGGCTCTTCGTCACCCTGCGCCGGCTCGCGCGCGACGGCTGCGCGGTGCTCTACATCTCGCACCGGCTCGAGGAAGTGAAGCAGCTCTGTCACAACGCGACGATCCTGCGTCATGGCAAGGTCGTCGCCGACGTCGACCCCGAGGCCGAGACGGCGGCCTCGCTCGCCCGACTGATGGTCGGGGCGGACGTGCACGCGGTGAATACCGAGGCGCACGCGAGCGACGGGCCGGTGATGCTCGCCGTCTCCGGGCTCGACCTCCCCGCCGGCGGGCCGTTCGGGGTGGCCCTCCGATCCGTGTCGCTCGACGTGCGGGCGGGCGAGATCGTCGCGATCGCGGGCGTGGCCGGAAATGGGCAATCGGAGCTCTTCGAAGCCCTTTCCGGGGAGCGTCTCGCACCGACGCCCGCCGCCGTCGCCATCGCCGGCGTAGCGTGCGGACAGGACGGGGTCACTGCCCGCCGGCGGCTCGGCGCGGCCTTCGTTCCGGAGGAGCGGCTCGGACACAGCGCGGTGCCGAGCTTCGTGCTCTCCGAGAACGTGCTTCTCACCCGGCACACGAGCGACCGGGCGATGGTCACCCGGGGGTTCGTCGACCGGCCCGAGACCCGGATGGTGACGGAGCGAGTGAGCGAACGCTTCGACGTGCGGACGAGCCGCGAGAACCCGGAGGCGAGCGCGCTCTCCGGAGGCAACCTTCAGAAGTTCGTCGTCGGGCGGGAGCTCGACCGCGACCCGCGGGTGGTCGTCATCAACCAGCCCACCTGGGGGGTGGACGCGGGGGCGGCCGCCCTCATCCGCCAAGCCCTCGTCGACATGGCGCGGGCGGGGGCCGCGGTGCTCGTGATCAGCCAGGACCTGGACGAGATCTTCGAGACCGCGGACCGCATCGCGGTCCTCTCGCGCGGTGAGCTGTCCGAAGCGTTTCCCGCGCGGCTCATCGACCGCGAGCGGATCGGCCTGCTCATGGCCGGGGCCCACGAGACGGGAAGCGAAGCGCGGTGGCGGGAGCTGTCCGCATGAGGCCGAGCCTCGAGAGGCGGCCGGAGCAGAGCCGGACGATGACCGTCGTCTCGCCGCTCATCGCCATCGCCCTCACCGTCCTCGCCGGCGGGATCGTCTTCCAGGCGCGCGGGCTCGACCCCTTCCATGCCCTCTACGTGTACTTCGTCGATCCCGTCATGAGCGTGTGGTCCCTCGAGGAGCTGGTCGTCAAGACCGCCCCGCTCGTGCTGATCGGGGTCGGTCTCGCGGTGTGCTTTCGGGCGAATCTGTGGAATATCGGCGCGGAGGGCCAGTTCACCGCGGGGGCGCTCGCGGGGGCGGCCATCCCGATCCTCGCCCCGGATTGGCAGTCCCCCTTCGCGCTCCCGCTCATGCTCCTCGCCGGCGTCGCGGGCGGGGCCGCGTGGGCCTCGGTCCCCGCGTTTCTCCGCAACCGCTTCGGCGTGAACGAGATCCTGACCAGCCTGATGCTGGTCTACGTCGCGCAGTACCTCCTCGACTGGCTGGTGCGCGGTCCGTGGCGGGACCCCCACGGCTACAACTTCCCCGAGTCCGCGAGCTTCGAGGGGTGGCACGTGCTTCCGACCCTCGGAGACGGGCGGGTGCACCTCGGCGCCGCCTTCGCGGTCATCGCGGTGGCGGTGTTGTTCGTCTTCCTGTCCCACACCCTCAAGGGCTTCGAGATCCGGGTGAGCGGCGAAGCCCCCCGCGCCGGGGGGTTCGGCGGGTTCCTGCGCCCCCGCACGGTGTGGTTCTGCTTCGCCCTCTCGGGGGGGCTCGCGGGGCTCGCGGGGATCTGCGAGGTGGCGGGCCCGGTCGGACAGCTACAGCCCGTCATCTCGCCCGGCTACGGCTTCACCGCGATCATCGTCGCGTTCCTCGGGCGACTGAACCCGGTCGTGGTGCTGCTCGCCGGCATCGTCCTCGGGATCAGCTACCTCGGGGGTGAGGCGGCGCAGGTCGAGCTCGGGATTTCCGACAAGACGGCGCAGGTGTTCCAAGGCACCCTCCTCTTTCTGATCCTCGCGTGCGATACGCTGATCCGGTACCGGATCCGGGTGGGAAGGCGCGACGACGCGGCGGCGGGAGCGGGAGTGGGAGAATCGGGGTCGGCGTGACATCTCTGTCCCGGACGAGCTTCGGATCGGCTCGGTTCGCGTCGGGAAACGTCACGCCGACCCCGATTCCCGGGAGCGGGCAATGACCGGGCTCGAAGCGGTTCTCATGACGATCGTCGCCGCGTCCACGCCGCTGCTCCTGGCCGCGATCGGCGAGCTGGTCGCGGAGCGCTCCGGGGTGCTCAACCTCGGTGTCGAGGGGATGATGATCATGGGGGCCATCGGGGGCTTTGCGGCCGCTTACGTGTCCGGATCGGCGATGCTCGGCGTCGCTGCCGCGGTCGTGGCGGGGGTCGGCATGTCCCTGCTCTTCGCCTTCCTGACCCAGACCCTCGTATCCAACCAGGTGGCGACCGGGCTCGCCCTTACCCTGTTCGGGCTCGGGCTCTCGGGACTCATCGGCGAGGCGTTCACCGGGCTCCCGGGGGTGAAACTCCCGCCGTTGCACGTCCCCGGCCTCAGCGACCTCCCCCTCGTCGGAGCGGTGATCTTCGGTCAGGACGCGATCGTGTACGCCTCGGTCGCGCTCACGGTCGTCGTCGCGTGGGTGCTCGCCCACACCCGGCTCGGGCTCGTGATCCGGGCGACCGGCGGCAACCACCACTCCGCCCACGCCCTCGGCTACAACGTCCTCGCGGTGCGCTACGGCTGCATCGCCTTCGGCGGAGCCACCGCCGGCCTCGCCGGCGGATATCTCTCCCTCGTCTACACCCCGCAGTGGATCGAGAACATGACCGCGGGCCGGGGCTGGATCGCGCTCGCCCTGGTGGTGTTCTCGACCTGGGCCCCGCGCCGGGTCGCGGTCGGCGCCTACCTCTTCGGAACGGTGTGGATCATGGGCCTCTACGTGCAGGGCATCGGCATCGACATCGCCCCCCAGCTCCTCGCCGCGTTGCCCTACCTCATCACCATCGCCGCCCTGGTGGCGATCTCGGGGAACCGGCTCCTCACGAGGGTGAACACGCCGGCCTGCCTCGGCCGACCGTTTGTTCCCGACCGGTAGGCCGACACCCTCCATCCGCCCGGATCCGCCGCCCCCGGGCGCCGGCCCGACGCTCTCCGGCCACGTCCGGCCGGGGCAAGTTCGTTCTCGGCCTTCCTCGACAAAAAGTGGTCCTGGTGTGGACCAGCAGTTCTCATTTTGCTCGTCGGGTCCCGCTGCCGGACCGGCATGACCGTCGATCGGCCCCCCGATCGGCCCCCGATCGAGTCGCCAGGAGCAGACGGCTTGCGGCTCGGGGTGAAGTCAGGCGCAAAATGAGAACTGCTGGGCGTGGACCCCGCCCCCCGCCCGCGAGGGGGGGAATCGGGCATACTTCGCTCCGGTCCGCCCGCGGCTCCGCGCCGGCCGGCGCGGGAAGCCGGCGGCAGCGGCCGGAAGCCCCCGCCGGCGGCCGGTCGCATGCGGTTGGCCGGCATACCGGCCGCCCTGTAAACCTCGCATCCTGGACATGACAGGAGGAACGCAATGAGAAAGCGATTCGCATTCGCTTCCGGTCTCGCCCTCGCGCTCGCCCTCGCCGGCGCCGCCGCATCCGGCGCGGACAAGCTCAAGGTCGGCTTCATCTATGTCGGGCCGATCGGCGACCATGGCTGGACCTACCAGCACGACGTCGGCCGCCGGGCCATCGAGGAGGCGCTCGGGGATCGGGTCGAGACGGTGTACGTCGAGAACATCGCGGAGGGCCCGGACGCGGAGCGGGCCATCACCCGTCTCGCCCGGCAGGGCGCCAGCCTCGTCTTCACCACCTCGTTCGGGTTCATGGACCCGACCATCAAGGTAGCCAAGCGCTTTCCGGACGTGAAGTTCGAGCACGCCACCGGGTACAAGCGGGCCGAGAACGTCTCGACGTATTCCGCCCGCTTCTACGAGGGGCGGTACGTGATCGGCCAGATCGCGGCCCGGGTATCGAAGAGCGGCGTCGCCGGCTACATCGCCTCGTTCCCGATCCCCGAGGTGGTCCGCGGCATCAACGCGTTCATGCTGGGTGCGCAGTCCATCAACCCCGACTTCAAGCTGAAGGTCGTGTGGGTGAGCACCTGGTTCGACCCCGGCAAGGAGGCGGACGCGGCCAAGGTGCTGATTGGCCAAGGCGCCGACATCATCACCCAGCACACCGACTCCACCGCCCCGCTTCAGATCGCGGCCGAGCAGGGGGTGGTCGGGTTCGGCCAGGCGTCGGACATGATCGCGTTCGCGCCGAACCACCAGCTCACCGCGATCATCGACAACTGGGCGCCCTACTACGTCGCACGGGCCGAGGCGGCGCTCGACGGCACCTGGGAATCGGTGGACACCTGGGACGGCATGGGGCCCGGCATGGTCGAGATGGCCCCCTACACCAACCTGCCGGACGACGTGGCGGCGATGGCGAAGGAGACGCAGGCGAGGATCACCTCCGGCGAGTTCCATCCCTTCACCGGCCCGATCCACAAGCAGGACGGCTCCATGGCGATCGGCGAGGGCGAAGTGCTCGACGACGGCACCCTGCTCGGCATGAACTGGTACGTGAAGGGCATCGACGACGAGCTGCCGCGGTAGGCGCCCCGGCTCCCGATCAGGGTCGTTTCACGCCACGGCTCCGGCCCCTGCCCGGTCGTGCCCGGTCGGATTGGCGCAGTGCGGTCCGGGTCGAGCGCCTCGGTTCGGCCTCGGGTCGCGCCTTCGGCCGACCCGACCGGCCGATACGATGCCGGCTCGCGCCCTCGGTCGATCCGGCGGGCAGCGTGACGTGGCCCGGGGCTCCCTCCGTGCGCTCTTCCCCGTGACCCGCGGGGGAGCGCGCGGGCGGGTCTGCCCGGAGGGGCGGGGCCGCCCGGCCCCTCCGTCACGCCCGCCTCCGGGCCCCCGATGACCGCATTCGCCTTCGACTGGCTCAACCTGCTCGTTCGCTGGGCGCACCTCATTGCCGGGATCGCCTGGATCGGAACCTCGTTCTACTTCATCGCCCTCGACCTCTCGCTGCGCCGGCGCGCCGGCGCGCCGGCGGGCGTCACCGGCGAGGCCTGGGAGGTGCACGGCGGCGGCTTCTACCACGTGGAGAAATACGCGGTCGCGCCTCCCTCCCTGCCCGAGCATCTCACCTGGTTCAAGTGGGAGGCGTATCTCACCTGGGTCACCGGTTTCGCCCTGCTCGTGGTGCAGTTCTACTTCGACGCCGGCGCGTGGCTCATCGATCCCGGCGTGATGCCGCTGGCCCCCTGGCAGGCGATCGCCATCTCGGTGGCGAGCCTCGCCGCCGGCTGGTTCGCGTACGACGGGCTCTGCCGGTCGCCGCTCGGCCGCCACCCCCCGGCGCTGGCGGCGGTGGTCTACGTCCTCGTCGTCGCAGCCGCGTGGGGCTACACCGAGGTCTTCTCGGGAAGGAGCGCCCTCGTCCACGCCGGCGCGTTCATCGGCACCCTGATGGCGTTCAACGTGTTCGCGGTGATCATCCCGAACCAGAAGAAGGTCACCGCCGCCCTGCTCGCGGGCGAGTCGCCGGACCCGCGCTTCGGTGCGATCGGCAAGCAGCGCTCGGTGCACAACACCTACCTCACGCTGCCGGTGCTGGTGCTGATGGTGAGCGGCCATTACCCGATGCTCACCGGGCATCCGCACGCCTGGCTGCTGGTAGCCCTCATCATTGCGGGCGGAGGCTGTGCGCGCCACTTCCTCGTCCATCACGAGGTGGGGGCCGCGTTCCGGTCGATTGCGTGGACCGTCCCGGTCATGGCGGCGGCCCTCGCGGTGGCCGTCTGGCTGACCCTCCCGGCCGCGTCGGTGCCGGGCGACCCGCGGGCCGAAGGGGTCGGCGATGCCGAAGTGCTGCACATCACCAGAACCCACTGCGCCTCGTGTCACTCGGAGCGGCCCACCAATCCCGCCTTCCCGGTCGCGCCCAGGAACATGGTGCTCGCCACTACCGACGACCTTCGCCGCTACGCGAGCCTCATCGACCTCCAGACGGTGAAGAACCGGGTGATGCCCCTCGGCAACACGACCGGGATGACCGACGAGGAGCGCTTCCGCCTCGGGGCCTGGCTCGCCGCCCAGCCACGATGAACGCTTCCCGGAACGGCCGCGTCGTTCGCGGCGCGGTATTGACGTATCGCGACGATCCGGCGGTCGCCGGTCCGCGGAGGGCGGTGCGGTTCGACCGGCGGGGCGCGGTCGCGGTCGGTGCGGACGGGCGCATCGCCTGGCGCGGCCCCGCCGCACGCCTCCCGGAGCGCTTTCGCGCGTTGCCGGTGGACGATTACGGGGGCGCGCTCGTGCTCCCGGGCTTCATCGACGCCCACCTCCACTTCCCGCAATACCGGATGCTCGCGGCCCCCGGCGAGGATCTCCTCGACTGGCTGAACCGCTTCACGTACCGGGAAGAACGCCGCTACGCCTCGGCCGCGCATGCGCGCGCCGCCGCCGAGGGGTTCCTCGACCGGCTCGTGCGGCACGGGACGACCGCGGCGGTGGTCTTCTCGACCGTGCACCGCACCGCGGCTGAAGCGCTCTTTGCCGCCGCCGAGCGGCGGGGCCACGCCATCGTCAGCGGGAAGACGATGATGGACCGCAATGCTCCCGAGACCTTGCGCGACGACCCGGTCTCGGGGGCGCGCGACAGCGAGACGCTCCTCGGGCGGTGGCACGGGCGCGGACGGCTGCGCTACGCGATCACGGTGCGCTTCGCGGTCACCTCCACCGAGGCGCAGCTCCGCGCGGCCGGGGAGCTCGCCGCCGCCCACCCCCACTGCCACGTGCACAGTCACCTCGCCGAGAGCGCCGGCGAGGTCGAGCTCGTGCGCCGGCTCTTTCCCTGGGCGAAGGATTACACCGACGTCTACGATCGCTTCGGTCTCCTCGGGCCCCGCAGCGTGTTCGCGCACGGAATCCACCTCTCGGAGCGCGAGTGCGCGCGGCTCCACGAGACCGGGGCCCTGATCGTGCACTGCCCCACCGCGAACACGTTTCTCGGCTCGGGACTCTTCGACGGCGGACACCTGGGCCGCGCCGAACGACCCGTGCGCGTCGGGATCGCCACCGACGTGGGGGGCGGCACGAGCTACTCGATGCTCGCGACCCTCGGCGAGGCGTACAAGGTGGCGATGCTCACCGGGCGCCGGCCGAATGCGCACGACCTCTTCCACCTCGCGACGCGCGGGAACGCGATGCACCTCGGCCTCGACGACGAGATCGGGGTCATCGAGGCCGGCCGGTGGGCGGATCTCACGGTGCTCGATCCGACCGCCACCCCGGTCCTCGAGGATCGGAACGCGCTGTCGAAGGGAATCGAGGACACGCTGTTCGCCCTCGCGATCCTCGGGGACGACCGGGCGGTGCGGGCCACCTACGTCGCCGGACGGCTCGCGTGGGACGCGGCCGCCGCAACCGGTGCCGGGTGAATGACATGCTTCCGGCCGGCCGACGATTCCGGCTCGTCGACGACGAGAATCGCCCCGGTACCGCCGGCGGCGGGTGCCGAGATGGCGGCTTGCGGGGCATGCCGCCATCCGACCCGACCCGACCCGACCCGATCAGGCCGGAGGCGGAGCCGGGGATCGGGACCAGCAATTCTCATTTTGCTCGTCGGGTCCCGCTGCAAGACCGGCACGACCGTCGATCTGCCCCGGATCGAGTCGCAAGGAGAAGACGGCTTGCGGCTCAGGGTGAAGTCAGGCGCCAAAATAAGAATTGCCGGATCGGGACTGTTCGCCTTGCCATGGTTGGCGCCACCCGCCACAGGCATGATTGCGCTTGCTCATCCGGCTCCGGTACCCCTCGAGAATATCGCGGCGGCGAGCGGGTTGACCTCTCGGCTCGTGTTTGTCCCGGCTGCCTGCTTCGTAGCGGCCTTGTCGTGGCCGGCGCCGCGAAGAAGATGAGGGAGAGCCGCGCAGGGGCGAAGACGATAGTGCTCACGCAGCCGGGATTCGGCGGTCTCTCCCGACGGGCGGGCCGAGGCAATCCACCTCCGGGCGGTTCGCCGGCATCGCAAGCGGAATCGGGAGGGCGCGCCGCTCAGGCCGCGGAGACTTTCCGCGCCCGGCGGCCCCTTGGAGGCTCGATGGCCGGTGGTCCGTCGGCGAGCGCCGCAACCGCGTCGGCATGCGCGATGCGGCCCTTGTTGACGAACGCCTCGTGGTTGGACACCACCTCCGCGTCGTCGTAGACGTAGTTCACCATCATTCCGCCCGATTGGGCGAGGCCGGACGGCGAAGGATCGGCCATCCAGTTGAGCCTCTCGAGCCGGGCGCCGTTGCGCAGATGAAATCGGGCGACCGGATCGAGGGGCAGGCGGCCCCGCTTTTCGTGGAGCAGGTAGCGCGCGCAGAGCCGGAGGAGCCGCGGCTCGAGGTCCCCCGGAGGCCAGCCGGAGCTCTCGACGTCGCCGAGATCCCCTTCGCCGTCCAGCCGATTCTCCCCGGCGGCGCGGGTCAACCATTTCCGGAACCCCGGAATGGGCGACAGGGTGGCGAAGGTGCGAATTTCCGGCATCTCCACCGCCAGCTCGTGCACCACCTGTTTGATGAGGAAGTTGCCGAACGAGATCCCGACGAGGCCGCGCTGGCAATTGCTGATGGAATAGAAGACGGCGGTATCCGCCTCGACCTCCGGCTCCACGTCTCCGAAAATCAACTCCTGCACGGAGCTCGCGAGCCCCTTGCACAGCGCGACTTCCACGAAGATGAGGGGCTCGTCGGGAAGGGAGGGATGGAAGAACCCGAAGCAGCGCCGGTCCGCCTCGAGACGGCGCTGAAGGTCCTCCCAGTCGAGAATCTGGTGCACCGCCTCGTACTCGATGATCTTCTCGAGCACGAAGGCCGGTGTGCGCCAGTCGATGCGGCGCAGCTCGAGGAATCCGCGGTTGAACCAGGCGTGCAGGAGATAGAGGAAGTCCTCATCGAGGGGACGGAGCTCGGGAAGCCCGGGGAGCGCGTCGAGCAATGCTTCGCGCATCGCGAGGAGGTCGGACATCCCGTTCGGCGACGTATTGAGGAGGCCGAGCAGGTCGCGGCGCGGCGGTTCGGCCGCCCGCGCGAGCGCGGCCGCGGCCTCCGGGCCGGGCCCTTCCCGGTACGCTTCGACGGCCCGGTCGAGGACGGCGGGCTCCGGACCGAGCTCGTGGGTGAGGAATCGGAAGAACTCGCGCCGGCCGCTATCGTCCAGGCGGGCGAACGCGTCGAGGGCACCGCGGGCGAGGGTCACCACGGACGCCTCGCCGCGGGTGCGCAGCAGGGCCCGGCAGTTCTCCGTGATGTCGTCGGCCTCTCCCGGCGCGGCCGAGCCGGAGCGTCGGCCCCGGAACCCCCCGCGCGCCCGCGCGAGGCTCGCCATCACCTCCTTCCAGAACGTGCTTGCGAATCTCATGACGCGGCGCCGCCCTCCCGGCGAAGCGGCGCGAGGCGCGGGGCGTAGTCGCTCCGGCGCGCAAGCAGGTGTCCCAGCATCAGCACGAAGCAGCCGAGCACGAACAGCTTGTTGACGAACCAGTTCGTGGTCCAGATCGTCCACCGCGGCTCGTCGAGGAAGAGGACGAATTTCGTGGCCACGATGCCGGTCTCGAGGAGCGCGACGACGAGCGCGAGGACGAAGGTGTACCGCGGCCGGGCGAGCAGCGCCCAGCCGAGCCAGACGTGGACCGCGGGCCAGAAGTCGAGGTACACGTGGGTGCCGGGGGAAAGGCCGTGCGCGACGGCATACGCGACGGGGAAGAGGTACTTGATGACCACCGTCCACGCGGCGAGCACGAAGAGGAAGTGGGCGAGGAAGACGGTCACGCGAGCGACGAGCCTGCCCCCGCGAAAACGGAGGACACGCCCCGGCCGAGCCGGAGCGCGGCATCCCGGGTGAGCGCGGCGACCGGAATGCCGACCGGGCATGCGCCGACGCACGGCGCCCCGTCGCAGGAGAGGCAGGCGCCCGCTCCGGCGCGGAGCCCCGCGTAGTCCGCGCGCGCGAGCGCCGGGTCGCGGTAGTCCACTTCGTACATGCGCGTCCTCAGCACCTCGGAGATCGGGACGCCCGCCGGACAGCTCTCCGCGCAGGCGTTGCAACCTGGACGGCAGTACCGGCGCCCCTGCAGCTCGGCGTAGCGCCCGAGGAGGTCGAGGTCGCCCGCGGCGAGCGGACCGGCCCCCGACGCCGCGACGTACTCGTCGATGGCGGCGGCGTCCGTCATCGAGACGACCAGGCCGTCGACGTGGGGGCTCGCGAGGACCCACCGGAACGCGGTCTGCGCGAAGGTGGCCCCGCCCGTCTCGTACGGCCGCATGTCGTTGAGCCGCGCCCCCATCAGCGTCTTCATCGCAACGACCCCGACCCCCTTCGCACGCGCCCGCCCGAGCACCCGTCCGAGGCCGGTCTGCGGCGCCACGAAGTGGAAGCGCGCGCGCATCTTCTCGAAGAAGCTCGCGTCCTCGGCGAAGTTGTAGGCGGCGAGGATGACGTCGGCGAGGTCGTGGTCGAGCGCGTAGTCCAGGCATTCGACGAGGGCGCTGCCGTGGCCGGAAACGCCGCGGAAACGGATCTTGCCGTCCCGGATCGCCCGGTCGGCGAACTCCCGCCACTCGGGGTTCTGAAGGCGCCGCACGTCGTTCACCGCGTGGTTGAAGTAGATGTCGACGTAGTCGGTGCGAAGCCGCCGCAGCGACCCTTCGAGGGCCTCCGCCATCGACCGGCGGGTCTCGCCGCTCCACGCCTTGTGCTTCGACGCGATGACGAAGCGCTCGCGCTTGCCCTCGAGGGCCTCGCCGATCGCCTCCTCCGCGCGCCCTCCGCGATAGCTCTCGGCGGTGTCGAAGTAGGTCACCCCCCGCTCCACCGCGTGGCGGACGAGCCGGGGGTCGGAGGAGCGGCTCGAGCCGAAAGAGATGTCGGAGACCTCGAGGCCGGTCCGCCCGAGCTTCACGTAGCGCTGAATGCGGGGCGGCGGCGCGGCGCGGCCGGCGCGAGGGCCGAACCCCGCGAGCCCGGCGGTGAGCCCGGCCCCCGCCCCGAGAAATCGCCGCCGGTCCATCGCCCTCTCCTGTTGCGCCGGGTCGGGAACCCGACCTTCCTATCGTACCGTCTTGGCGGGCCGGATGCCGACCCGACACGCGGCGCACCAGCAGTTCTCATTTTGGCGCCCGACTTCACCCCGAGCCGCAAGCCGTCTTCTCCCTGCGACTCGATCCGGGGCGGATCGACGGTCGTGCCGGTCCGGCCGCGGGACCCGACGAGCAAAGTGAGAACTGCTGGCGGCGCACGTCCCGCCCGGCCGGGAGGTGCACCGTCTCGCCGGCTTCCCACCCCGCACTCGCGGTCTTCGAACGGCCGGCGACGCAGCGGCGCAGGACTTTCCCACGCGGGCCGCTCATCCGCACCGGGTTGGCCGGAGCGCCCTCGTTCGTGCCCTCAGGCGGGGGGGCCGCGGGCCGCGTGGATGCAGCCGATCGGCCCGGTCGCGCGCGGCGAGCGCCATCCCGACCCCTCGTTTCCATCCGGAACCCCATCCGGAACGGTAGCGCGGGATGACCCTGCGCCGCGGTGGGAGCGCGGTTGCGGGTCGTGACGG
The DNA here is from genome assembly GCA_965214795.1 of Gammaproteobacteria bacterium. GTDB lineage: Bacteria > Pseudomonadota > Gammaproteobacteria > HK1 > HK1 > JAJDXW01. Next base: position 3,145,566 of record OZ243976.1, read on the forward strand.
AGCATGTCAAGGTTCCGGTTGCACGGCAGCCACGATACATTCAAGTTCGAGGAGACAAGCCAATGATCCTGTGCGTACTTGCCGGGTGTCTCATCGTCGTGTATCTCATCGTCGACATGGTCCGCTACCGGCAGCGAGGACCCCGGGTTCCCATCCGTGCCTCACACAGGCCACCGGTCTTCCTGTTCTGACACCATCACACCCCTCTCCACCCCCCTCCATCCCCCCCGACCGAACCGACACGCCTTGGCGCGCCCGGCTCTACGAGCGGGCGGCCGTGCGGCCATGGCGGGGAAAACGAACCCCTCCGCCTTCGACCCCTTGGCCACCGTCATCCATGGATAGCCGCAACCTGGGAGAGCTCGTCGATCTCGCGCTCGACCGGGGTCGGGTTCTCGTGACCGACACCCGGCCGGGCGGCTCCTCGTGGACCGGGGGCCGCATTCACGAGCGGGCGGCCGCGGTGGCGGGCGCCCTCCTCGCCCGGGGCCTCCGGCGCGGCGACCGGGTGGCCGTCCTCGCCGCCAACCGGGCGGAGTATCTCGTGGCGATCCTCGGCATCCTGTGGGCCGGGCTCGTCGCGGTGCCGGTCAACATCCGCCTCCCCCGCGCGACCGTCACGCACGTGCTGCGGGACTCGGGCGCCCGGCTCGCGTTCTGCGACGCGGACCAGGACGTCCGCCCTTCGCGAATCGATCGTCTCGCCCTCGATGCGGTCGCCCGGTTGCCGCCCGCGGGCGAGCTTCCCGCCACCCGGCCCGAGCCCGGCGAGGTGGCGATCATCCTCTACACCTCGGGCTCGAGCGGCCCGCCCAAGGGGGTGCCGCTCACCCACCACGGGCATCGTTGGGTGATCGAGAAACGCCGGCAGCCGGGGGTCGACCATCGGGCGGAGCGGATCCTCGTCGCGGCCCCCCTCTACCACATGAACGCCCTCGCCCTCGCCCAGCTCTCGCTCGCGGTGGGCTCGAACATCGTTCTGATGCCGCGCTTCGAGGCCGTGGGCTACATCGACGCCATCGAGCGGTACCGATGCACCCTCATCACGTCGATTCCCACCATGCTCGCCCTCGTCTGCCGGGAGTCCGAACGCCTCGCGGTTACCGATCTGTCGTCGGTGAAGGGCATCCGCATGGGCTCCGCCCCGGTCACCCCGGAGCTGCTCGGTCGGCTTCGGGAGACGTTTCCCGACGCCCGGATCCGGATCGGATACGGCACGACGGAAGCGGGTCCGGTGGTCTTCGGCACCCATCCGAGCGGGCGGCCGACCCCCGACCTCTCGCTCGGTTGCCGCCACCCGGACGTGGACCTCCGGCTGGTGGGCCCGGACGGCGTCGAGGCCGACGAGGGGGTGCTCGAAATGAGGTGCCCCGCGGTCATGCCAAGCTACCATGGGCTCCCGGACCGGACCGCGGAAGTGATGACGGCCGACGGCTACTATCGAACCGGCGACCGCATGCGGCGCGACGCGGAAGGCTTCTTCTACTTCCTCGGGCGCGAGGACGACAGGTTCGTGTGCAACGGGGAGAACGTGTGCGCGGAAGCGATCGAGCGCCGCATCGAATCGATGCCGGAGGTGGCCCAGGCGTGTGTGGTCCCGGTCGCGGACGAGGTCCGCGGGCAGATGCCGGTCGCCTGGGTGGTGCCGGCGCGCGGTGCGTCGCCGGTCGAGGACGAGGTGAAGCGGTTCGCGCTCGCGAACGGGCCGGCCGTCGAGCACCCGCGGCGGGTGTTCTTCCTCCCCGAGCTGCCGCTCGGGGGCACGAACAAGATCGATCGACGATCCCTCGCCGCGCGCGCCACCCACCTCGTGGTCAGCGGCGCTTCCCCCCTCTCCGGCGGGCGGCCCCGGTCTCCGCATCCGGCGCCGCCGCCCTCCTCCTCCGCCTCCCCCACCCTTGACGAGAAGCCGGAATGACGGACTCCCCCACGGTCGCCGACTTGCAGGCGATGCTCGACGCCTCTCCCTACATCCGCGGCTGCGGCATGAAGGTCGTCCGCCTCGACCCCGAAGCGCTCGAAATCGTGGTCGAGCTTCCGATGCGGCCCGATTTCGAGCGCCGCGCCGGAACCGGGCAATGGCACGGGGGGCCGATCGCGGCCCTCGTCGACACCGCCGGAGACTACGCCCTCGCCCTCCACGCGGGCGGGCCGGTGCCGACGATCAACTTCCGGACCGACTACCTCCGCCCGGCCGTCGAAACCTCGCTCACCGCCACCGCGCGGGTCCGGCGGGCGGGGCGGACGGTGGGCGTGGTCGACATCGACGTGACGGACGACGAAGGGCGGCTGGTCGCGGTCGGGCGCGGCAGCTACGGAACTCGGACCGGCTGAGGAACTCGGACCGACTGAAAGAGGGGGCAACGCGATGAAGGCATTCGTCATCGAACGGCACGGCGGCCCGGAGGTGCTCGGGCTTCGCCCGGACTTCCCGGACCCCCACCCCGGCGAGGGCGAGGTCGTCCTCCGGGTCGGCGCCGCTTCCCTCAACTACCATGACCTCTTTACGCGCCGGGGCATGCCCGGCATCCGCCTCACCTTCCCCGTGGTCCCCGGCCTCGACATCGCGGGCGAGATCGCCGAGATCGGCCCCGGGGTCGAAGGCTGGGAGCGCGGCGACCGGGTGTTGGTGGACCCGGTGAACCGGGTCAAGGGCGGGCTCATGGGCGAGACGATGCACGGCGGGCTTGCCGAGCACTGCCTCGTGGCCGCCCGCCAGCTCGTCCGCATGCCGGACGAGGTGAGCTTCGAGCAGGCCGCCTCCCTCCCCGTCGCTTACGGAACCGCCCACCGCATGATGTTCGAGAACGGTTCGATCCGTGCCGGCGAGCGGGTGCTGGTGCTCGGCGCGAGCGGCGGGGTGGGCACCGCCTGCCTGCTGCTCGCCAAGATGGCCGGCGCGGAGGTCATCGTGTGCGCGAGCTCGGCGGAGAAGCTCGACCGGCTCGCGGCGCTCGGCGCGGACCACGGGGTGAACTACGTGACCACGGACTACGTCAAGTGGATCCACGAGCGCTACGGCAAGCCGTACCGGCGCTCCTACGAGGGCGGGGTCGACGTGGTCATCAACTTCACGGGCGGCGAGACCTGGGTGCCGTGCATGAAGACCCTCAAGCGGGGCGGCCGGATGCTGACCTGCGGGGCGACCGCGGGTTTCGACCCGAAGACCGACCTTCGCTACATCTGGACCTTCGAGCTTCAGATCCGGGGGTCGAACTCCTGGACCGTGGCCGACCTCGAGACACTGCTCGACATGATTCGCGAGGGGCGCCTCGAGCCGGTGATCGACTGCGTCCTCCCGCTCGAGGAAGCGGGAGAGGGATTCCGGCGCATCGAGGAGCGCGAGGTGTTCGGGAAGGTCGTCATCCGCCCCTGAGCGGGCGCCGAGCGCACCTCCCGCGATCACCTCTGCCGGGTCGGTGGCTTGCGCGGCGTTTTCGCTCAGCCGGTCGACCGCGCTTCGAATGGGACCTATGAGTCTGTGCCGTAGAAAATTTTTCCGAAGATCTCCCCACACCATAGGAAGAACAGGGAAATACAGGGGGATTATGTAGGAAAGTGCCGAAGCGCCCCGGTCAACGTCGGTCCCTCGGGCGCGGCACGTAGTTGATTTCCACTAGCTGGGCGAGCGCCGACACTGCCTCCTCGAAGCTCGCATCCACAGAGTGCCGAAGACTGTCAAGCGATTTCGGCACTTTCCTACATAATTCCCAAATACAGGGCCAGATTAGGGATGATTGAAACAAATTAACCGATCTATTCGTCACTTTTCGTTATTTTTTGATAAGAATCTCCACCATAATCCTTCGGGAGCGTTCTGCGGCGCAGGCTCCTATCCCGAAAAAATCACCGACTTTCGTCGCGAGGGGGCCAAGATGTCCCACGATCTCATGAACGCAAGGTTCTCCGAGATTCCGCCCGTGCGCTCCCGGAGCTCCCCATCGACGACGAGGTCCGGTCGGCGGCCTGCGATCTCGCGCGACAGGCACGAGCCGGAGGCGTCACCGTTCCGGCAACCGACGTCGTTGTCGCCGCCTGCGCCGCCCGCCATCGCGTGGCTCTCGAGACGGCCGGCTCTGATTTCGCTCTGCCGGCAACCGTTGGCGTGCCATGGACACAGGTCCGGCGATCGGTCCGAATCAATCGAGCCCTGATGCAGATGTCCGCTCGTTCGTCAGGCCATGAATACAAACAGCTCTACAATCAGGAAGGAGCGGCTGGCGGGGGCCGCATTGCGGAACGGAGGATAGCGGATGAGCACGGAGCTTGAAGGGCGGGTCGCCATCGTGACCGGGGCGGCGGGCGGATTCGGACGCGAGCTGGTGCGGGGACTGCTCGGGGCGGGTGCGAAGGTGGCCGCGCTCGATGTCGATGAGAACGGGCTCGCCGCGCTCGCGGCAGGGCACGGGGCGGAACGCGCCGCGGGACGCCTCGTCACGATCCGTACGGACATCGCGCGCTACGAGGAGTGCACAGCCGCGGTGGAGGAGACCCGCGACCGGCTGGGAGGGCTGCACATCCTCGTCAACAACGGCGCGGTGGGCATGGGGGTCATCCGCATGGACCACATGACCCGCTTGGTCGAGATCCACGAGATCGAACCGGAGATCTGGGACCGGTTCGTCGCAGTGAACCTCTCCGGGGCGTGGTACCTGACCCGCACCGCGATCGAGGGGTTGCTCGGGCAGGGCTGGGGGCGCATCGTCAACGTCACGACGAGCTTCTTCACCATGCTCCGCGGAAGGTTCCATCCCTACAGTCCTCCCAAGGCCGGCCTCGAGGCCATGTCCGCCGGCCATGCGAAGGAGTTCGAGGGCCGGGGGGTCACCGTGAACGTGGTGGTACCGGGCGGCCCCGCCGACACCCCGATGGTGCCCGCGGAGTCGGGCATCGACCGCGCCGCGATGGTCCCGCCATCGGCGATGGTGCCGCCCGTCCTTTGGCTGTGCTCCGAGGCGGGCGGAGCCTGGACCGGGCATCGCTACATCGCCGGGAGCTGGGACGCTTCGCTCGATCCCGCGGCCGCGGCGGAGGGTTGCCGCGCTCCGATCGGATGGCCGGACCTCGCCCGGAACCCGGTCTGGCCGGGGGGCCGGCCACCCGAATGAGGCGGGCTTCATGTCCTTCGCTTGCGCACCGACCCCTGGTTGTCGGATGACGCTACGCTGATCCGGCCTGGGAGTCTGCGCCGTAGAACGCTTCCGAAAGATTTTGGTGGAAATTTATCCCAAAAAATATCGAAAAGTGATGAATATATCGGTTGATTTGTTTTAATAGTCCCTGCTTTGGTCCCTTCTTGCCCTGTTCTTCCTATGGTGTGGGGGTCTCTTCGGAAAAGTTTTCTACGGCGCAGACTCCTGCCGGAGACCGGAATGCTTCGCTCGAGGCCGCAGGGGCGGCAAGGCCGGTGCGAGGCCGGGTCAGTGCCGGCGCTTCGCCTTCGGTGTTCGACCCCAGGTGGCCGGAGGGGTTCCGCCTTCAACCCTCGCCGAACCCTCCCTGAACCCTTGGCGAGCCCCGAGATCCCGGGGCGATCCGGGGTAGACTCGGGGAATCGCCCTGCCGGCGAGCTCGAGGGCCGCGCTTGGCCGGGGAACGCCCCGCGCACTGCGAAGGCGAGCCCGCCACCGGACGCCCGGAGGCCGGCAGGTTTCCCGGCAAACGGAGGACAGACCATGGCGGACGTACAGGTCGGCATGGACGAGATGCTGGCGCGGGTCGCACGGTTCAAGGAGCTTCGGCCATCCCGGCAGGCTTTCGTCGACACGCGCATCCCCGAGCACATCCGCGAGATCTACAACGTCATCGGACAGGGGGTGACCGAGGACGCGGATTTGAAGCCCGCCATCACCGCGGTGGAGGGGTTCAACGTCACCTATGTCGGCGCCGAGTCCGGCAAGGGGGCGGCGCTCCACTCGCACACCACCGTCGAGGTATTCATCCCGCTGAGCGGCCAGTGGTCGGTCTTCTGGGGCGACGAGGGGGAGAACGAGGTCATCCTCGACACCTTCGACTGCGTCTCGGTGCCGGTGGGGGTGATGCGCGGCTTCCGCAACGTCGGGGAAGGGCACGCCTATCTGATGGCGATCCTCGGCGGCACCGACGCGGGCCGGGTCGGCTGGGCGAAGTCCGTGCTGGAGCGGGCCGCGGAGACCGGGCTTACCCTGGACTCCAGGGGCAACGTCGTCGAAGCGGCGGACTGATCCGCTCGGGAGCGGTCCGGCGCGCCGGATGACTCCGGCGCCGCGCGGAGCAATTTCGATTCCGGGGCGTCCGATTCGTTCGATCCGGGCGCCCCGCCGCCCTCGAATCCGATGGCCGAAGCCCCGTCGAGCCCCGCGCGGGAAGCCCCGCCTCGCCCTCGCCGCCCCCACCTGCCGGACCGCCGCCGTCGCGACGACGACCGCCGGTTGCGGGGTCAGCCCGAAAAAATCACCGACTTTCGTCCTTTCGTCGCGAGGGCGCCAAGATGCCCCACGATCTCCCCACGATCCAATAGAGGAACGGGCCGCACGGACCGAAAGAGCGCGTGCGCGCGGCTGAAGGCGTAGTCGACACCAGCTTGACACTCGCGCGTGCGCGCGGTCGAAGCGGCTTGCGGGAGTACGGCCCGCGACCGCGAGCGGATGGGCGGCCGCAGCGGGAAGTCGGTGATTTTTTCGGGTCAGATCCGGCCGAGGGCGCGCAGCACCTTCTGGGGCGTGAACGGCATGTCGGTGAGCGGCCGCGCGTCGAGCGGGGCCAGCGCATCGTTGAGCGCGTTCATGACTGCGGCCGGCGCACCGCAGGTGCCCGCCTCGCCCGCACCCTTGGCCCCGAGGTCGGACTCGGCGGTCGGCGACTCCACGTGGCTGCATTGCATGTCGGGGAGCTCCGCGGCCATCGGTACGAGGTAGTCGGCCATGTTGGCGTTCAGCATCTGGCCGTCGCGGTCGTAGACGCACTGCTCCCAGAGCGCGCCGCCCAGCCCCTGCACGATGCCGCCCCGGATCTGCTCGTCCACCAGGAGCGGATTGATCACCGTCCCGCAATCCTCGACGCACCAGTGGTCGAGCAGGGTGATGAAGCCGGTCTCGACGTCGACCTCCAGATACGAGGCCTGCGCCCCGTTGGTGAAGGCGAAGGGGTACTTGCGCGGGACGTAGTGCCGGGTCGCCACCAGTTCGGACTGGAAGCCGTCCGGCAGGGTATCGGGGCGGTAGTAGCAGATGCGCCCGATCTCGTCGAGCCCGATGCGCTCCGCGCTCGTCGCCGAATCCACCACCACCGCGTTGCGGATGTCGAGGTTCGCGGGGTCTTCCTGCAGCATGGCCGCCGCCACCCGGAGGATCTGCTCCCGCAACGCCCGGCCCGCCTGGGCCACCGCCTCCCCCCCGATGCCGGCCGCCCGCGACGCCCACGTTCCGCCCCCGTAGGGCGTATGGTCGGTATCGCCGGTGATGATCCTGAGGCGTTCGGGGGGAACCCCGACGGCGGTCGCCGCCACCTGCGAGATGACCGCCTCCATCCCCTGCCCCTGCTCGGTTGCCCCCGTCGCGACGAACACGTTCCCCCGCGCGTCGAGCCGCATGGTGGCCCCGTCCTGGGCCGAGATCCGGGCGCCCCCCACCCCGTAGAACATCGCGGACGGATTGGTCACTTCGATGAAGCTCGCGAGCCCGATGCCGCGGTGGACGCCCCGTTTCCGGAGAGTGTCGCGTTCCGCCTTGAGCGTCGCGTAGTCCATCGCCTCGAGGAGCTTCGCGAGGCTCTTCTGGTGGGAGAGGTTTTCAAAGGGAAGCCCCTGCGCGGACCGGCACGGGTACGAGTCGTCCGCCCGCAGGTTCCGCCGGCGGAACTCGGCGGGGTCGAGGCCGGTCGCCCGCGCCGCCGCATCGACCAGCCCCTCGGTCACCGCGCACTTGATGGGATGCCCGACGGCCCGGTACTGGCACATCATGTTCTTGTTCTGGAAGACGACGGTCGCCCGCGCCCGGTAGTGGTCGAACTCGTAGGGGCCGCCCATCAGGTTGACGATCTGATTCGCCTCGATGCCGCTCGTCCGCGGATACATCGAGTAGGGGCCGATGCCGGTCAGGGCGTCGATCTCGAAGGCGAGGATGGAGCCGTCGTTCCGGACCGCGATCCTGCCTTTCACGGCATGGTCGCGCGCATGGATGTCGGAGACGAAGCTCTCCATGCGGTCCGCGACGAACTTGACCGGGCGCTTCAGCAGGATGGCGAGCCCGGCGGTCGCGATCTCGTCCGCGTAGGTATGCACCTTGATCCCGAACGACCCGCCCACGTCGCGCGTGATTACGCGCACCCGGTGCTCGTCCAGACGATAGCGGGTGGCCAGGATGTTCTGGATCATGTGGGGACACTGGGTGTTGTGCCACACGGTGAGCTGCTCCTCGGCCGGATTCCAGTCCGCGAGGATGGCGCGCGGCTCGACGCACACCCCGGTATGCCGGCCGAAGACGTAGGTCTCCTCGATGACGTGGTCGGCCTCGGCACAGGCCCCATCGACATCGCCGAAGCTCGCGTTGCGGCGCCAGGCGAGGTTGTCTCCGAGACTTTCGTGGATGACCGGGGTGTCGGGCTCGAGGGCGGTCGCCGCATCGGTGACCGCCGGCAGCACCTCCCAGTCGATCGCGACGAGCTCGGCCGCGTCCTCCGCCTTCGCGCGGCTCTCGGCGACGACCGCCACCACCGCCTCGCCCTGCCAGGTCGCCGTCTCCAGGGGAAGCGCGTACTGCGGCGCCGACTTCAGGCCCTCGAGGTGGGTGAGCACCCCGATCCAGGGGTCGTGGATGCGGGCGAGTTCGCGCCCGTCCACCACCGCGATGACTCCCGGTGCGGCCTTCGCCGCTTCGGTGTCGATCGAACGCATCCGGGCGTGGGCATGCGGAGAGCGGACGAACGCCGTATGCCCGGCCCGCGCGCCTGGCTCGATGTCGTCCACGAAGGTGCCGCGCCCTTCCGTGAGGCGCGGCGCATTGGGCCGCGGGACGGAGCGGCCGATGTAGGAGTTCGGGCGATCCAGGATCCAGCGATCCGCAACGAGTTCGGTCATGGCAGGTGTCCCTCTATCGCCCGCGGGCCATCTCCCCGCGGGCCATCTCGATGGCGTCCACGATGGCCTCGTAGCCGGTGCATCGGCAGTAGTTGCCGGAGAGGAACCGGCGTATCTCGGCGCGGTCCGCGTCCGGCCGGCGCTCGAGGAGCTCCGCCGCGGTCAGCAGCATGCCGGGCGTGCAGTAGCCGCACTGGAGGGCGTTGCGCTCGATGAAGGCGTTCTGGAGCGCGCGGATCTCGCCCGCGTCGCTCAACCCTTCGATCGTCCGGACGTCCGCGCCCTCCGCCTGGGCGGCCACCATCAGGCAGCCCCGCACGATGCGCCCGTCCACCCGCACCGTACACGCACCGCACACCCCGTGTTCGCAGCCGACGTGGCTGCCGGTCAGGCCGAGCTCCTCGCGCAAGAAGTCCACGAGATTCATGCGCGCCTCGATCCGGCGGGTGACCGCCTCGCCGTTGACCCGCATGCCGACATCGAGCTGGCTTTCCATCGGTCCTTCCCTCAGGTGGCGAGGAGCGGGGCGAGCGTCCGCTTGGCGAGCACCCCGGCGAGATGCTTTCGCATCGCGGCGTCCGCGTTGAGATCCTCGAAGGGATCGAGCTCCTCCTTGAGCGAGGTGGCGAGCCGGTCCGCGAGTGTGTCGGACCACGCCTCTCCTTCAAGCAGGGCCGCGGTCCGGACGGCCGGGATCGGGCGGTCGCCGGCGCCGAAGAAGACGAGGCGCCCGGAGCCGAAGCGGCCCCCCTCCACCGGGACGTGGGCCGCGAGGCCGATGATCGCGTAGTCGCCGTGGCGGCGCGCAAGTTCCAGAAACCCGGACTCCCACCCGGCCCCGATCTTGGGCACCTCGACCGCGGTGAGCACCTCGCCGGGACCCACCGCCGTCTCGTAGAGGCCCCGGAAGAACGACGCCGCGTCCACCGCACGGCGGCCGCCCTTGCCCACGATGACCATCCGCGCGTCGAGGGCGAGGGCGCAGGCGGGCAGCTCGGCGGCCGGGTCGGCAAGGGCGATCGATCCCCCGAACGTGCCCCGATTCCGGATCGCGGGGTGGGCGACGTGGGGCATGGCGCACGCGATGAGGGGGGCATGGGCCGCCACCAGCGCCGAAGTCTCGACATCCGCGTGACGGGTCATGGCCCCGATGCGGATGGAGTCGCCGGCGTCCTCGATGCCGGCGAGGCCGGCGATGCCTCCGATGTCGACCAGCACCTCGGGAGCGGAGAGGCGCATGTTGAGAGTCGCCATGAGGCTCTGGCCGCCGGCGAGGATGCGAGCGCCGTCGCCGTGCTCGCCGAGCACCCGGAAGACGTCCTCGAGGGTCTCGGCCCGGACGTAGGCAAAGGGGGCAGGCTTCATCGGTTCTTCCCGTTGCTGGCGGGCACGGCGATCGACGCCGCCGTCCGGTCGTCGACAAACGCCGGCTCGCGGCGCCGCCCGGATCGATTCATGGACATGACGGACTCGTCCCGCATCGACGAAGACACCCGGGAAACGGGGCGCGTCGCCGTCGCCGGAGCGGCCCGGGCGGGCGGCTCATTCCCGGGCCGCGGCCGCCTTCCCGGCGGCGTTTCGGTACCAGTCGACGATCTGGCTCCCGGTCCACCGGACGACCCCCTCCGCGCTCGAGACGGCATCCAGCACCTTCTCGAGATACTTGATGCGGAAGGGAGTCCCCGAGATGTAGGGATGCACCGCGATCGCCATCACCCGGGCGTTGCGCTCCCCCTCCCGATCGAGGCGCTCGAGGCTGTCCATGCACCGGTCGTAGAACTCCGCCGCCTTGTGGTGCTGGATGAGCATCATCGGGATGTCGTTGAGCTCCACGGTGTACGGAATGGAGGTGAGCGGGCCGTGTTCGGTGCGGATGTCGAAGGGTTGGTCGTCCATGGGAAAGTCCGCGACGTACTCGATGCCCGCCTCCGCGAGGAAGTCGGGCGTCTCGAAGGTCTCCGTCAGGCCCGGCCCCATCCAGCCGCGCGGGGCGCGACCGGTGAAGTCGCGGATCGTGTCGATGGTCCGGCGGATGTCCTCGCGCTGGTCCTCGATGAGGTGGGTGGGGCGCTGGTGGTAGGCGTGACCGAGGAACTCCCAGCCCGCGTCCCGCGCCGCCCTCGCGATGCGCGGGTACCGGACGCAGACCGAGCCATTGACCGACATCGTCACCGGAACCCCGCGCGAGAGGAGCGCCTCGTGGAAGCGCCAGAACCCCACGCGCATCCCGTACTCCTGCCAGGACCAGTTCGGGATGTCGGGGATGTGGACCCGGTTGCCGGGAGGTGGAAGCACCGTGCGCGGCATGGGCTTCTCGACGTCCCAGTTCTCGATGTTGACGATCACCCAGACCGCCACCCGCTTGCCGTCGGGGAGCGCGAGAGGCGGACGGTCGGCCATCGCCGAGTATTCGATACGGTCGCGCGGCTTCATCGCCATGGCGGTACGTCTCCCTGACGGCCGGTGCCCCGCGCCGGTACCGGGACGGCCGGACGAGCGGCACCGCTCCCGAACATAGGCGGAGCCGCCAAGCATGTCAACGCACGAGGCTCTCCGGCAGCAGTTCTCGTTTTGGCGCCTGACTTCACCCTGATCCGCAAGCCGTCTTCTCCTGGCGACCCGATCCGGGGCCGATCGACGGTCGTGCCGGCCCTGCGGCGGGACCCGACGAGCAAAATGAGAATTGCCGGCTCTCCGGCGTGTTGGCAAAAAATAGAACTGTCCGGTTTGCTGTGAAAATAGACCCAGGAGGGCTGTCTTCGCGACGCCGGACCTTTTCATGCGACGGGGTAGCCGGCCCGTCCATGCGTGTTTTGTAGCACAAGGGTTGTCCGTATGGTTGGTGGATGATCTTGTACACAAAGATGCTGGAACCGGTATGGTATTCTCCCATTATAAAAGCTGTCCAGGTCACCTTCGACGAAGCCTTGCTCGAGAGGTTCGATCGGGAACCTGCGGTCCGTCGACGTGGCCGTTCGGCAGTGTTGAGAGAGGCCGCCGTCGAGTATCTCGAGCGCCGGGAAGCGGAGGAGATCGCACGCCGCTATCGAGCAGGATATCGGGACCCGCCCACTCGCGACGACGAACTCGGGGATTGGTCCGACGAGGCGGCATGGCCGGAGAGCTGACGCCGGCCCTTCGTCGCGGGGAGATTCGGCAGTATCGGTTCAAGGCGCCCGACAAGCGCCGTCCCGTCCTGATTCCGACCCGCCAGGAGGTGCTGCCCTTGCTCGGGACCGCCATGGTGGCGCCAATCACTTCAACGATTCGGGGTCTGCCGAGCGAGGTATCGGTGGGTGTCGCCGAAGGCCTGAAACACCCCTCGGCAATCAACCTCGACCACGTGCAGACCGTCGAACAGCGGCGGCTGCATCACTACGTGGGGTCAGCCCGAAAAATCACCGACTTCCTGCTGCGGCCGCCCATCCGCTCGCGGTCGCGGGCCGTACTCCCGCAAGCCGCTTCGACCGCACGCACGCGCCAGTGTCGACTACGCCTCGGCAGCGCGCACGCGCGCTCTCGGTCCGTGCGGCCCGTTCCTCCGAGATCGTGGGGCATCTTGGCGCCCTCGCGACGAAAGTCGGTGATTTTTTCGGGTCAGTGAGCGAGGCGAAGATGCGCGAGGTCTGCCGCGCACTCGCCCTCGCCACCGGGTGCGCATAGGGGTTCGGACTACGGGCCGCCGATGGCGGCGTTGACCGCAGGCATCACCTTCTCCGCCATCAGCTCCATCGAGCGCCGACCGAGGGCCTTGTCCTCCCAGTCCTTGCCGGCGTAGAGGAGGGTTCCGAAGTCGCCGGTCACCTCGCGGAACGCGAGAAGCTGCTCCGTCACGCTGCCCGGGTCGCCCGCGATGACGAGGCGGTCCACGATGAAGTCGAGGGTCAGCTCTTCGTCCGGAAAGTCGGCGGTGGGCTTGAAGGCGGCGTGCCGCCCGAGCTTCTTCAGCTTGGTGAAGAGCTGCCGGTAGTAGAAGCGGTACGGGCTCCGCTCGTGGGTCCTTCCGTAGTCGAGGGCGGTTCGGTGGTCGTCATGCACGAAGACCGATCGGGCCACCCGCCAGTCGCCGCGGTCCGGTGTCCGCCCCGCTTCCTCGCAGCCCCGCGCGTAGTTGGCCCAGTGCGTCGGGACCCACCTCTCCATCAGGAAGTTCGCGGAAATGGGGAAGAAACCCCTCCGTCCCATCTCGGTCGCGGTCGACGAGTGCGGGGCGACCACCGTGCCGAGGACGGGCGGGTGGGGCTTCTGGTAGGGCTTCACGATCGGGCCGAGCCCGACCTCCGGAAAGAGCGTCTCCCGCGTCGTGATCTTCCAGTGCCTGCCTTCGAGGTCGTAGGGCGGCTCCCCCTGCCAGATGGCGAGGATGTGGCCGATGGACTCGGCGAACATCTCCCGTCGATCGAGACCCCGGATGCCGAGCGCCTCGGCGTCCGACTCGAGGGCGCCGGGGCTGATGCCGAAGAGGAACCGCCCCTCGAGGAGGTGGTCGAGCATCGCGGCCTGCGCGGCAATGAGAACCGGATGGGTGTGCGACAGGTTGGCCGTTCCGGTTCCGAGCCTGATCTGCCTGGTCTCGGAGATGAGGCTCGCCTGAAAGAGCATCGAGTTGGTGATGTTCTCGGCTGCGTCGGTCACGTGCTCGCCGACGTATGCCTCCGAGTAGCCCAGCCGGTCGGCGAGGATGATCGCCTCCCGGTCTTCCTTGAGAACCTCCGTGTAGTCGCGGTCGAGCCGGTGCACCGGCATGGTGAAGAACCCGAGCTTCATGCGCCCTCCCCGCCCGCCGGTCGCGCTGCGCGTCCCGATCATATCAGCGGGGGGCCGTCGCAAGGCGCGCCCCCCGCCGCGTCCGCCCGCCGCGCCCGCGCAAGGGCGCTTCCATCCATGACCGGACGAACAGGCAGACGGTGACAAGCCCGCGGCCACTCGGCAGGATGTCGGATTACGCCTTCGGCCGACCCGTACATGGCCTCCTCCCGTGTTGCGAGGTGTTGCTCGTCGATGCAGCAATTCTCATCTTGCTCGTCGGGTCCCGCTGCGGGACCGACACGACCGTCGATCTGCCCCCGATCGAGTCGCAAGGAGAAGACGGCTTGCGGCTCAGGGTGAAGTCAGGCGCCAAAACGAGAGCTGCCGTCGTCGATGACGGGGACAGGATTGCTGCCGCATATTCGGCCTGCCGCCGGGCCGCCGGTCCCGCGCGGGTTGGAACCGCGCCCGGACAGGTCGCCTGGGCAGGTCGCCGGGACAGGTCGCCAGGGCAGGTCGATGAGCAAAGCGCAGTCCGATAACGAAGGGCCGGCACGATGGCCGCCGGGTCATGGGTACGAGTCCCCTCGCAAGCTCCCCGTGAGCACCGGCTGGCCGACCGGCCTTCACGCTCCCGCGGGTATCCCGCCCCCGGCCGGACCGCGGTGGTACACTTCCTCGGACCCCGCAGTCTCAAGTAGCGGAATGTGGAGGATATCTACATGAAATCACTCGGAAGGAAAAAGCCCGCAGGCTCGCTCAAAAGGTCGCTTGCGGCCCTCGTCGCGATCGCCGGCGCCGCGCTCGCTGCACCGGCGCAAGCCGGCGACACCATCCGGATCGGCTTCGGCATGGCGCTCACCGGCGGACTTGCCGGCGCCGGCAAGGGCGCCCTCATCGCGATGCAGGTGTGGGCCGAGGACGTGAACGCGAGAGGCGGGATCCTCGGCAAGCCGGTCGAGCTCGTCTACTACGACGACCAGACCAATCCGGCAACCGTACCGGGCATCTACACGAAGCTCCTCGACATCGACGAGGTCGACTTCGTGGTATCCGGCTACGGAACGAACCTCATCGCGCCGGCGATGCCGATCGTGATGCAGCGCGGGCTCGTCTTCCCCTCCCTGTTCGGCCTTGCCGTCAACGAGAAGTTCAACTACGAAAACTACTTCCAGATCATGCCGGCCGGTCCCGAACCGATGACGGACTGGTCGCGGGGGTTCTTCGAGATCGCCATGGCCCAGGACCCGCCCCCCAAGACCATTGCTCTCGTCGGAGCGGACGCGGAGTTCGCGCGCAACGCGGTCAAGGGGGCGCGGGAGACCGCGAACAGGCTCGGCCTCGAGATCGTCTATGACGAGTCCTATCACCCGAGGACCGCGGACTTCTCCCCGATCGTCAACGCGATCCAGGCTCGCAACCCGGACATCGTCTTCGTCGGCTCCTATCCGCCCGATTCGGTCGGGATGGTGAAGGCGGCGACCGAGGTCGGGCTCAAGGCGAAGCTCTTCGGGGGCGGCATGGTGGGGCTCCAGTACGCCTCGATCATGACCGCGCTCGGGCCGAAGCTGAACGGCATCGTGAACTACGACTTCTGGGTTCCGGAGCCGACGCTCAAATTCGAAGGCGTGGAGGAGTTCCTCGCGAAGTACCAGAAGGCGGCCGTGGGCAAGGGGGTCGATCCCATCGGCTATTACCTGCAGCCCTACGCCTACGCCTACCTGCAGGTGCTCGATCAGGCGATCACCGCCACCGGCGGCATGGACCACGCCGCGATCGGCGAGCACATGCGCAACGCCGAGTTCGACACCGTCGTCGGCAAGGTCAGGTTCGCCCCGAACGGCGAATGGGCGAAGACCCGGGTGCTGATGGTCCAGTACCAGGGGATCGAGGACAACGAGCTCGAGACCTTCACCAGACAGGGGACCCGGGTGGTTCTGTACCCGGCGGAGTGGGTGTCGGGGACCCTCGACTACCCCTTCGCCGAGTAGTTCCCGAGCCCCGACGGCCATCTCGAAAGAAGGCGAACCGGGAGATGTCGTCCCGCACCTGACGGGGCGACGTCTCCGGGCGTGAACCGCACGTGTTCTCCGTCGACCTTCTCCTGAACGCGCTCGTCGCCGGCATCCTGCTCGGCGGCTTCTACGCGGCCGTGAGCCTCGGCCTCTCCGTCGCGTTCGGCCAGCTCAACATCGTGAACATCGCCCACCCGGCATTCGTGATCCTCGGCTCCTACATCGCCTACATGTGCAACAGCCGGTGGGGGCTCGACCCGATCCTCGTGGGTCTCGCGTTCACCCCGGTGTTCTTCCTCATCGGGGTCGGGGCATATCGGGTCTACTACGAGAGCTTCGAGCGCAAGGACGACGAGGCGCTGCGCGGTCTCGCCTTCTTCTTCGGGGTGATGTTCATCATCGAGGTGGGACTCATCATGGCCTACGGGGTGGACTTCCGCTCCGTCCAGGCCCCCTACATCGGGCAGAACTGGAAGATCGGCGGGGTCGGGGTGCCGACGCGCATGTTCGTTCCCTTCTGCGTCTCCCTCGTCATGTTCGCCGCCGTCTATCTCTATCTGTCGCGCACCTTCAACGGGCGGGCCATCATGGCCGTCGCCCAGGACCGGCTCGCGCTCCAGCTCATGGCCGCCGATCCGGTCCGGATCAAGCAGCTCGGCTTCGGGATCGGCATCGGCACCACCGCCCTCGCGGGGGCGCTCCTCATCATCATCATCCCCATCGAGCCCTCGATCGGCCGGCTCTACATCGGCCAGGTCTTCGCGATCGCGGTCCTCGCGGGGCTCGGCTCGATCCCGGGCACGCTGGTCGCGGCCCTCGTCCTCGGCATCGCCGAGAGCCTCGTCTCGACCTTCTACGGGCCATCCTGGGCGCCGGCCGTCGCATTCGGCATCCTCCTCCTCGCGCTCGCCTTCCGCCCCCAAGGGCTCTTCGGCCGATGAAGGCCCGCCGCCGGTGAGGCTCGACGCGTTCCACGCCGCGGCCCTGGCCATCGCCCTGCTCGGTGCCGCGATCACCATCTTCGACCTGCTCCCGGTCAACAAGTTCGTCTACTTCGCGGCCTACGTGGTGCTCCAGTACGTGGTGCTCGCCACCGCCTGGAACATCATGGGCGGGTACATGGGCTACGTGAACTTCGGCACTGCGGGGTTCTTCGCGGTCGGGGCGTATACCTCCGTCGTGCTCTACAACCTCATGCAGGCGCCCCTCATCCTGATGATCCCGATCGCCGGCGCGGTGTGCGCCCTCCTCGGGCTCGGCATGGGATACCTCACCCTCAGACTCCGCGGCGTCTTCTTCGCGATCGCGACCCTCGCCCTCGCCATCGTCCTCGAAACCCTGATCGTCAACTGGGACTACGTCGGCGGAGCGACCGGAGCCTACATCCTGCGTTCGCGGGAGATAGCCCCCTTCGGGGACTACGTCGAGTTCCTCTTCTTCGTGATGCTGCTGCTTGCGGTCTTCGCGGTCTCGGTCGCGCGCTGGATCGAGCGCTCGAAGACCGGCCGCGGCTTCGCGGCGATCCGCGACGACGAGGTGGCCGCCGAGTGCGCGGGGGTACCGACCCTTCGCCTCAAGCTCATCGCGACCACCGTCTCGGGGTTCCTCATGGGAGTGGCCGGCGCCCCGTTCGTACTCTACGTGGGTTTCGTCGAGCCGTCGTCCGCGTTCAACCTCGTCTACGCGGTGAACTCCATCGCGATGCCGATGGTCGGCGGCGCGACCACCTGGATGGGACCTCTCATCGGTGCCCTGCTGCTGGGTACCGTCCAGCAGGTCGCCACCGTCACCATCTCCTCGGAGCTCAACCTGCTGATCGTCGGGGTGCTGCTCGTGTTCTTCGTGATCGCGGCCCCCGAGGGCATCGTCGGCCTGGTCCGCAGGTGGCGGGGGGGCGGCCGGTGACCGGCGAACGGCTGCTCGAGGTGCGCTCCGTCACCAAGCGCTTCGGGGGGTTCGTCGCGCTCGACGAGGTGAGCCTCGAGGTCGGCAGGGGCGAACGCTTCGGGTTGATCGGTCCGAACGGCTCCGGCAAGACGACCATGATCAACTGCATCTCCGGCACCCTCGCGAACGACGGCGGCGAGATCGTCTTCAACGAGATCGTGCTCGACGGCAAGAAGCCGCATGAGCGGACCCGGCTCGGCATCGCGCGCTCGTTCCAGATCCCGAAACCCTTCCGGTCGATGACGGTGCTCGAGAACCTCGCGATCGCGCTCGAGTACGCGAGCGGCGCCGCACCGCGGGAGATCGCGGACCGGGGCATGACGATCCTCGAGACGATCGGTCTCGCGGATCGGGCCGGAGAGAACTCCGGGAAGCTCACCCAGATCGACATGCGAAAGCTCGAGCTGGCGCGGGCGATGGCGACCGAGCCCGAGCTCCTCATCTCGGACGAAGCGATGGCGGGGCTGTCCTCCACGGAGGTGGACGACATCCTCGAAATCCTGTTCCGCATGAACGAGCGCGGCATCACCATCATCATGATAGAGCACATCATGCGGGCGGTGATGCGCTTCTCGGAGCGAATCGTCGTGCTCGACGCGGGCCGCCGGATCGCGGAAGGCAAGCCCGCCGAGATCGTCAACGACCCCGAGGTCGAACGGGCCTATCTCGGTGAGTAGGATCGTCGTCGAGAACGTCGAGGCGGGCTACGGCGCGGTGCGGGTCCTGCACGGGGTCTCGGTGCACGTCGATTCCGGCGAGACGGTCGCCCTCCTCGGAACGAACGGCAACGGCAAGTCGACGCTCATCAACTGCATCATGGGCATCGTCGAGCCGACGGCCGGCTCGATCACCCTCGAGACCGACGCCGGCGAGCGGATCGATCTCGTCGGCCGCAGCCCCCAGGAAGTCGTCGAGCTCGGGGTCGCCCTCGTACCGGAAGGGCGGCGCCTGTTTCCGCTCCTCACCGTGGAGGAGAACCTGATGCTCGGTGCCTTCCGGAGCTCCGCACGCCGACGGATCGCCGCGAACCTCGAGTTCTCGTTCGAGGCGTTCCCGGTGCTTGGCCAGAGGCGCCGCCAGCTCGCCGGCTCCATGTCCGGAGGCGAGCAGCAGATGCTGGCGATCGCGCGGGCCCTGATGTCGGAGCCCCGCGTCCTGCTCGTCGACGAGCCTTCCGTGGGGCTCGCCCCCATCCTGGTGAGCCGGGTGATCGCGAGGATCCGGGAGCTCAAGACCGAGCGAAGCCTCACGGTGCTGATGGCGGAGCAGAACTTCAACCAGGCGATCAAGATCGCCGACCGGGGCTACATCATCGTGCACGGCGACATCGCGTTCGCGGCCTCCTCCGCCGCGGAGCTTGCCGAGAACGAGATGGTCAAGCAGTACTATCTCGGGGTCTGAGCCCCTCCCCGGTCCGCTCGTGGCCGACCGACCCTCCATCGCGGTCATCGGCGCCGGCAGGGTCGGGATCTGCTGCGCCCTTTACCTGCAAGAACGAAGGCTTCGCGGTGACGCTGATCGAGCGCGGCGGATCCGGCGAGGCGGCTTCCTCCGGACCAACCCGACCGTCCCTCACTGTCGTCAATGTTCATGCAGGGTTGTCCTTGGCCAAGGGCCGGTACTCCACCAGCGCCGCCCGCCCCGATATTTCGACGATGCGCACCAGGCGCTCTCGCCCGTTGGAGTCGGTGAGGCGCAGGTCTTCGCCGGGAACGAAGTGAACCGGCTGGGGCTTGCCCTCGTCGATCGCGATGTTGGAGGCGTACAGCCAGGTCCGGTCGTGGGTGTCGCGGACGGGGTTCAGGGTCCCGGTCAAGCCGGGCACGGAGCCGATGGCCTCCCGGAAGATGACCGCGCCGCCTTCCGGCCGGGCTTCGAGCTCCATCGCGAGCGCCCCCCGGCCGGGCACCCACTCCCGCTCCACGTGGGCGGCGTATCCGCGGGCGGCCGCGAACACCGTCATGGGAAGCTCGGTGGTGTGCAACGACACCGCCGCGATGCCCTCCTCGTCGCTCGTTGCGCCTTTCCAGGTGTGGTTGGGGAACAGGACCAGGACTTCGGCGCCGGGCAGGGGCCGCCCGGAGGCGCGCACCGTGATCCGTACCTGCGCCGGGCTCGGCTCCACGGGCGCGGAGGGGAGGACGACCAGGACGTCCTCGTCCCCGACGATGCGAAATTCCGCGTCTCTTCCACTCGCGCCCAGGGTCTCGCTCCGAATGATCGGAACGCCGTCGCCGCGGCGCTCCATGAAGTGGCGGCGGTCTCCGCGCCCCGGGGTTTCGCCGGTCGGAACCCTGCCCAGCATGGAGACCAGCACCTCGTTGCGCGTAGCCTGGCGGTCGGCGATGTTTTCTATCGTCAGGCTGTTGGGCAGTGTGCCCGGCGACTGGATTTCCATGCGATCCGAGAACAGGGACAGGCGGATGCGGCTGCCGCGGATGGAATAATCGCGGTGCGCCACGGCGTTGACCACCGCCTCGAAGATGGCCCGCTCGCTGTATTGGGGCAGGTCGGTTCGAGCCGGATCCTTGTAGGCCGCTACCTGCATGTTGCGCACGGCGAAGGCGACGGCCTCGGCGATCTGGCGGTTCAGCGGGCCGCGGATCGTCTGAGTGTCGACCTGTTCGGAAGCGCGATCCGCTCCGCGGTAGCGGGTTGCGGTGATGCAGGCGCTCGGCAGCCATGTTTCCGGATTGCGGCAGCACAGCAACACGCCGGCCACGGTCGCCCGCCGCGGGCCATCCTCCGTGTCGGTCAACAATCCCAGCTTGGTCAACGCGACCTCGGGGTCGGCCGCGCCCTGAACGCTCAGCAGGGGTTTCCACAGCGATTCTTCCAGGGAACCGAACCCGGTTTCCCGAACCGGCCGTTCGTCGAACGACCGAAAGCGCGCCTGGGCGCGCCGTTGCGCGAGCCGCAACCGTTCGTCGCTGGTCATTTTTCGCTTGGAGCTGCCTCGGCGGCGGTAGCTGCCTCCGGGGCTGTCGTGAAGGGCATATCCCGCGGCCACTTCCACGGCCAGAAACGCCTTGCCGTCAAGCTCGAAACGCGAGGTATCGATGTCGATGGCGGGCTTGATCGAGTCCGAACATATTTCGACCACGGTCCGCTCCGTCTCGTCCAGTTGGCCGCGGGTCATCCCCTGAATACGGCCGTCATCGGCAACGCCGCACAGCATCACGCCGCCGTTCCCGTTGGCGAAAGCTGCCAGCTCGTCCGCGAGACTGTCGCGATCGGGACCGATCGGACGATCCCCACGGAAGTCGAACTGCTTGAATTCCCAGTGGCTGTCTTCGCCCAACCGCAGCCGGAGCCCGACTTCTTCGGCACTGAAACTCATGAGCTGGCCCCGAATTCCGGCACCTCCGGAGGAGCCTCGCGGTGTACGCCACCGGGAGGCGGCCGGTCAGCCATCGTCCAGCGGTCTCCGCGGCCGTCCGACCTCTCGGCCCCGGTGACCGCGACATCGGGACCTGCCGCCTCGGCCTGCCGTGCCGGGGCCGTCCGGATCGGCCATCCCACGCTCATCTCGGCAGCACGCGGTCGCACTCGTGCGGCGGTCCGGATCCTCCGGGTCGGCACCGTCGGCCCGCTCCGCTTCGAGGCGGGCGTGCGTCTCCTCGAAGGCGTCGGAGATGTATTTTCAGGAAGACGAGGCCGGGGACGACGTGTTTGTACCCGGCCGCGTCCATCGATCCGCGCAGGGCGTCGGCCATGCGCCACGGCTCGGCCTCGTACCCGGTCGTGGCGCCCTGCTTGCCGGCGACGATCCCGCCGCCGCCGCCGGACTTCGGCTTTCCCCGTCGTCCCCGTGCCATGCGTCTTCCTTCCCTCGGCCTCGGAATCGCTCCGCCCGCCGACGCCCGACCCATCCACGGAACCGGGCGAGTCGGGGCAACTCCATCCTACCCGGTGCGCCGGTCCGGTCGGAACCATCTTGTTTTCTGTCATAACCAATTGATTTCAAATACAAAACGGATCTAGTCGGACTGCCCTGGAAAACAAGGCGAATCAGCAGGATATCGCCGACTTCGGGATGGTCCCGGCCGCGCGGTACAGACCCGTGACGCCGGCCGCTCCAATCGGGCAGAATACCGGCATGCGCGACATCGCCCACGGCGTGATCGGCGCCCTCATCGCCTACGCCGTCTACAAGCTCGCCGGGCATGCGGTGTGGTCGCTGGCGGCGCTGGCGATCTACGTGCCGGTCTATTTCGCGCTGCGGGACCGGTTCCCGGTTCGGAGCCGGGGCCGCGCGGACGATCGGAGCTGAAACCTGCCGGAGACAATCATGGACCAACTCGGTCTCGTCGTTATCGTTGCCGCCGTCCTCGTCGCGGCCGTGCTCGTGTGCGTGAGTCTCGCCGGCAAACGGCACTGACCGCGGTCCGGGCGGAAGATCATCAAAGGGAGCGAGCGTGAATCAGGACTCGGGGAACGGTTTCAAATGGGTCGGATCGCGACCGGTTCGGCCCGACGGGGTGGACAAGGTGACCGGGCGAGCCCGGTTCGCGGCCGACCATTCGTTGCCGGACATGCTCGTGGGGGGGATCCTCCGCAGCCCTCATGCCCATGCGCGCATCCGGTCCATCGACACCTCCCGAGCCGAGTCCCTGCCCGGGGTGAAGGCGGTCATCACGTCGGCGGATCTCCCCGATCACCCGTCCGTGTACGTCGGCCCCGAGCGGGTCCAGATCAACTTCGCACACATGACCCGAAACGTCATGGCGCGCGAGAAGGCGCTGTACGAAGGGCATTCGGTGGCGGCGGTAGCGGCGACGACAAAGACGATCGCCGAGGAGGCTCTCTCCCTCATCGACGTCGACTACGAGGTCCTCCCGCACGTAATCGACGTGAAGGAGGCGATTCGCCCCGACGCTCCGCTCCTGCATCCGGACATGTACACGCGCGGGGTCGACCCCGCTCCGGACCGCCCGTCCAACATCACCAAGCGCGCCGAGTTCGGGATCGGCGATGTCGAGGCGGGCTTCCGCGCGGCGGAAGAAACGGTCGGGATGGAGTTCGCGACCCGTCCGGTCCATCAGGGTTACATCGAGCCCCATGCCTGCGTCGCCCGCTTCAACGAGGACGGGCAGGCCGAGATCTGGGGTTCGAGCCAGGGCCATTTCCAGATCCGGGCCTTCACCGCCAGGCTTCTCGGCCTGGCCCTCTCGGATCTGCGGGTGACCCCGGCCGAGATCGGAGGCGGATTCGGGGGCAAGACGGTGGTGTACCTCGAGCCGCTCGCCCTCGCCCTCGCCCGCAAGAGCGGGCGGCCGGTGAAGCTCACGATGAGCCGGGAAGAGGTCTTCAAGGCCACCGGACCGACTTCCGGGGCGGAGATGACGGTGAAGCTCGGGGCGACCCGGGATGGGCGGATCACCGCCGCCGAGGGCGTCTTCCGGTTCCAGGCGGGGGCGTTTCCGGGGTCGCCGGTGCTGAACGCCTGCATGTGCGCGTTCGCTCCCTACGCCATCGAGAACGTGCACACGGTGGGCTACGACGTGGTGTGCAACCGGCCGAAGTCCGCCGCCTACCGTGCCCCCGGATCGCCGATCTCCGCCTTCGCCGTCGAGAGCGCCATGGACGTGCTCGCCCGCAAGCTCGGCATCGACCCGCTCGAGTTCCGGCAACGCAACGCGGCCCGTGAGGGTACGCAGGCCGCGTACGGGCCGAAGTTCGGGTCCATCGGCTACGTGGAGACGATCGAGACCCTGCAGAATCATCCTCACTACCGCACCCCCCTCGGACCGAACCAGGGGCGGGGGGTCGCCTCCGGCTACTGGTTCAACAACGGCGGCGAGTCGAGCGCGACGATCCACCTCGGAGAGGACGGCACGGCGGTGGTCGCGACCGGGAGCCCGGATATCGGAGGTTCGCGGGCTTCGATGGCGATCATGGCCGCGGAGACCCTCGGCATCGACTACGACCGGGTTCGGCCCATCGTTGCCGACACCGCCTCCATCGGCTTCACCGGGGTGACCGGCGGCAGTCGAGTCACCCTGGCCACCGGCCTCGCGGTGATCACCGCGGCGCGAAAGCTCATCGAGGACCTGCGCCGTCGCGCCGCCCTCATCTGGGACGTCGACGTCGACGGGGTCATCTGGGAGGACGGACACGCGAAGCCCGCGAGCAGCAACGTGGGCGACTTCGAGCCGCTCTCCCTGCGGGAGATCGCGGCGAAGAAGACCCAGACCGGGGGCCCCATCGGCGCCAGCGCGTCGGTGAACGCGGCCGGCGTCGGTCCGGGCTTCTCGACCCAGGTCTGCGACGTCGAGGTGGACCCGGAGACCGGCAAGGTGACCATCCTCAGATGGACCGCCGCGCAGGACGTCGGGCGCGCGATTCACCCGAGCTACGTCGAGGGGCAGATTCAGGGCGGCGCGGCGCAAGGGATCGGATGGGCGCTGAACGAGGAGTACATCTACGACGACGAGGGCCGACTCGAGAACCCGGGCTTCCTGGACTACCGGATGCCGGTCGCCTCGGACCTGCCGATGATCGAGGCGGTGCTGGTGGAAGTGCCGAACCCCGGTCACCCCTACGGGGTGAAGGGGGTCGGAGAGGTCAACATCTGTCCCCCGATGGCCGCGGTCGCGAACGCGATCGAGGATGCGGTCGGGGTGCGGATGACGAGTCTGCCGATGTCGCCTCCCCGCCTGCTCGAGACGATCGACGCGAACCACTCCTCGCCCGAGGCATCGTAGGAGGTCGCCCGCGGTCGGCGCCGCTCGCGCTGCCCCCGGCATGCGGGAGAACCCCGCTCGGGCCGTCGGACCCGTCCCTCGGCAGGGCTCCCGGCGTCGCCGGGAACCATCGAGGGACGGATGAATGGTCGGGGCGAGAGGATTCGAACCTCCGACCACCGCAACCCCATTGCGGTGCGCTACCAGGCTGCGCTACGCCCCGTGAATCGTGGTGCCGGTCCGGGCCATCCGATGCTCCCAACTGGTTCGTTCGGCTCGGCGGGCCCTTGTTCGGCTCCCACTCGGCCCGGGGGCCGGGTCGGCTCCACCGGCGAAACGACCGCCGGCTGCGGGCTGGCCCGGAAAAACCACTGACTTTCGTCGCGAGGGTGCAAGATGCCCCACGATCTCATGGAGGAACGCGCCGCACGGACCGAAAGACGCTGAAGGCGTAGTCTACACTACGTCGAAGCGGCTTGAGGGAGTACGTCCCGCTACCGCGAGCGGATTGGCGGCCGCAGTGGGAAGTCGGTGATTTTTTCGGGTTAGTGCCGCAGAATCGCGAGAATCTCCTCCAGCTCTATCCGTACCTGACGAACGATCTGCCGGCTCTGCTCGCTGTCGCGCCTCGATTCACCGCTCGCGAGCTTCTGCCGCGCGCCGGCAATCGTGTATTCGTGCTCCCACAGCAAGCTGCGGATCTGCCGAATCAGGATCACGTCCTGCCGCTGGTAGTAGCGTCGGTTTCCCCTGCGCTTGAGCGGCTTCAGGGTCGGAAACTCCTGCTCCCAGTACCGCAGCACGTGCTGCTTGACCGCGCAGAGATCGCTTACCTCACCGATCGTGAAGTAGCGTTTCGCCGGGATCGGCGGAAGCTCGCTATTTGCCGAGGGATCGAGCACCTGCCTCTACACGGGTCTTCAGCTTGATCCCCGGCCGAAAGGTCACTACCCGCCGGGCGGAAATGGTCGCCGCCGCGCCCGTTTTCGGGTTGCGCCCGGGGCGTTCCGCCTTGTCGCGAAGGTCGAAGTTGCCGAACCCGGAGAGCTTCACCGGTTCGCCGGACTCCAGAGACAGGCGCAACGCTTCGAACAGTTGGTCCACGAACTCCCGGGCTTCGCGCTTGTTGAGCCCGAGCTCGTGGAAAAGACACTCGGCCATATCGACCTTCGTCAGGGCCGCCATCCTACCTCCGCAACTCGGCTCCGCATTCGGCTTCCAACCCGGCAACGATGCCCTCGACGAGTCCATCGACCTCCGTATCGTCTAGCGTGCGCGAATCGGATCGGAAGGTCAAGCCGATCGCGACACTCTTGCGCCCCGCCCCGATGCCTTCGCCCCGGTACAGGTCGAAGACCGCCGCGTCGTGCAGCGTTGCGGGAGAATGCCGGCCGATCCCGTCCAGGAGCCGGGCGACCGCGAGATCGTCGTCCACGACGACCGCGATGTCCCGCCGTACCGACGGATAGCGCGAAACGGGCACGTACCCGGGGATCCGGGCGGACGTGAGAACGTCGAGCGCGATCTCGAACACGAAGATCGGGGCCGACAATCCGAGTTCGCGGCGCACGTTCGGATGCAGCGCACCGAGCAGACCCACCGGTTCGTCGCCGTCGCGGATCGCCGCGGTCTGCGACGGGTGGAGGGCGGGATGGACGAACGGCGCGAACGTGAACCGCTTGATCTGCCCGGTGAGACCCAGGAGGGCCTCGACGTCGGACTTCAGATCGAAGAAATCGACCCCCCGAGCCGTGCTTCCCCATTGCTCGGGATGGGCCGTCCCGGTCGCGACGCCCGCGATGCAACGCTCCTGATCGACATCCGCGACCTGGTCCCGGCCATGGTCGCCCCATCCTTCCACATCCCCGATGCG
Organism: Gammaproteobacteria bacterium; assembly: GCA_965214795.1. GTDB lineage: Bacteria > Pseudomonadota > Gammaproteobacteria > HK1 > HK1 > JAJDXW01. The sequence continues at coordinate 3,171,891 of OZ243976.1, forward strand.
GGCCCGGAGCGCGGGGTCCCGCCGGAAGCGAAGCCCGGTCTCGAACAGCCGTACACGGCGCTCCTGCCGGTTGACGTTGCGCACGAGCGCTCCGCACAGCCCCATCCACAAGTGGGAGCGCATGACGGAAAGCTCCGAGGAAATGGGGTTCGCGAGCCGGAGCGGGGATACCCCCGGGTCAAGGAGCGATTGCAGCGTCGGGCCCACGAAGCTGTAGGTGATCGCTTCCTGGTATCCGCGGTCGACGAGCACTCGGCGGACCCGGGAAACCGGAACCCCCGTTTCGGAATCCCCCCCGGGACGAAGGGTTCCCCCGATCTCCACCGGCGGCACTCGATGGTAGCCGACGAGGCGGACTACCTCCTCGACCAGGTCCTCCTCGATCGCGATATCGAAGCGACGGGTCGGCGGGGTGACCGACCAGCCGCCTTCGGTCTCCGCGACCTCCATCCCGAGCCGCTCGAGGCCTCCCGCCACTTCGTCGGCCGGCACCTCCATGCCGAGGAGACGCTCGATCCGCTTCGCCCTGAGCCCGATGACCGCCCGATTGGGCAGATGGAAGGGAACCCTTTCGTCCACGATCGGGCCGGGCCGGCCGCCGGCGATGTCCAGCAGGAGCCGGGTCGCCCGCTCGATCGCGGCCGGCTGGAGTTCGGGGTCGACGCCGCGCTCGAACCGGTGGGAGGCATCGGTATTGAGCCGGTAGAACCGCGGTTCTCCCATGAGATCGGAGGGGGCGAACCACGCGCTCTCGAGGAACACGTCGCAGGTCGCGCCCGACACCGCGGTACCGAACCCCCCCATGATCCCGGCCAGCGCGACCGGGCGCTGGTGATCGGCGATGACCAGGGTGGACGGGCGAAGCTCGACCTCCCGTTCGTCGAGCAAGGTCAGACGCTCGCCGCCGCGGGCGCGGCGGACCCGGATCCCTCCCTCCAGGCGCTGGAGGTCGAAGGCGTGCAGGGGCTGTCCGAGCTCGAGCATGACGTAGTTCGTCACGTCGACGATCGGGGAGACGGTGCGGACCCCGCATCTTCGCAAGCGCTCGGTCATCCAGAGGGGAGTCTTCGCGGCGGGATCGATTCCCCGGACCACCCGCCCGGCATAGCGGGCGCAACCCTCGGGGGCTTCGAGCGCGATGGAAAGACGATCCTCGATCATGGGGGTCACCGGCTCCGGCGCGGGAGCGCGGACGGGGAGCCGATTGATCGCACCGACCTCGCGCGCGATTCCGGCGACGCTGAGACAGTCTCCGCGGTCCGGGGTCAAGCTCAGCTCGAATACGGAGTCGTCGAGTCCCAGCGCCCCGAAGACGTCCGCCCCCGGGGTCGCATCCGGATCGAGCTCGATGATCCCGTCGTGCTCGTCGCCGATACCGAGCTCGGCTCCGGAGAGCAGCATTCCCTCCGACGCGGTCCCCCGGATCTTCGCGCGCCGGACCTTGACCCCGCCCGCGATCCGGCTGCCCGGCCGGGCCAACGCGGCCCGCATTCCGGCCCGCGCGTTCGGAGCGCCGCACACCACCTCGACGCGCTCCCCCCCACCGGGGTCGACGACGCAGAGCTTCAAGCGGTCCGCATTCGGATGGGGTCGGCTCTCCAGCACTTCGCCGACCACCACTCCCGAGAACCCGTCCGGCGGGGCGGCCGGCTCCACGGAATCCACCTCCAGGCCGGCCCGGGTGAGCTGCTCGGCCAGCACCTCGGTGCCCATCTCCGGGTCGACCCACTCTCGGAGCCAGCGCTCATTGAACTTCATGCTTCCGTCAGCCTATCGGCCGCCCGCGAACTGGCGCAGGAACGCGAGATCGTTGTCCATGAATACACGAAGGTCGTCGACTCCGTAGCGGAGCATGGTGATGCGCTCCGCACCCATCCCGAAGGCGAAGCCGGTGTAGCGTTCGCTGTCGATGCCGACGTTCGCGAGAACGTTCGGGTGCACCATCCCGCTTCCCAGGATCTCGAGCCAACCGCTCTGGCCGCAGACCCGGCACCCCGACCCCCCGCAGATGACGCACTGGATGTCCACTTCGGCGGAGGGTTCGGTGAAGGGGAAGTAGGAAGGCCGGAAGCGGATCTCCAGATCCGACTCGAAGAAGTAGCGGCAGAACGCGGCCAGGGTTCCCTTCAAGCTCGCGAAGCTCGCGTGCTCGTCGACCACGAGCCCCTCGATCTGCTGGAACATCGGGGTATGGGTCAGATCGGAGTCGCACCGATAAACGCGGCCGATCGCGATTACCCGCAACGGGGGTGGCTGCACCGCCATGACGCGGATCTGCATGTTCGACGTGTGGGTCCGGAGCAGGAGCCCGTCGTCGAAGTAGAAGGTGTCGTGCATGGCCCGGGCCGGGTGGTGCGCGGGAATGTTGAGCGCTTCGAAGTTGTGGAAGTCGTCTTCTATCTCGGGCCCCTCGACGATATCGAAGCCGAGGTGGCGAAAGAACGTCTCGATCCGTTCCAGCGTCCGGGTGACCGGGTGGAGGCCGCCGGCCCGCTGCCCGCGCCCGGGGAGGGTGACGTCGATCCGTTCGCTGCCGAGCTCGGCGTCCATCGCGGCCCGGGACAGCGCCTCCCGGCGCGCGCGCGCTGCCTCCTGGAGAGCGTTCTTGACCTGGTTGAGCGCCTGTCCCGCCGCCGGCCGCTGTTCGAGAGGAAGCGAGCCGAGGCCCCGGAGCTGCTCGGTGACGGCCCCTTGGCGACCGATGAAACGGGCCCGCACGCTTTCCACTTCATCGCGGGTCCCGGCCGCGGCCAGCGCAGCAAGAGCCTGCGCCTTGAGGTCTTCGATATCGGTCAACATGTTCGTTCCGAGCCGGGCCGTCCGCTCACGGCGGGGTGGCGGCGAAGCCAGGGGAAACACCTGGGCGGGAGGCCGCCCGCCGGGCAACCCCGGCGCCGAGAGTTCCGGGCTGGCCCGAAAAAATCACCGACTTCCCGCTGCGGCCGCCAATCCGCTCGCGGTAGCGGGACGTACTCCCTCAAGCCGCTTCGACAGCGCGCGTGCGCCAGTGTCAAGCTAGTGTCGACTACGCCTTCAGCCGCGCGCACGCGCTCTCTCGGTCCGTGCGGCCCGTTCCTCCATGAGATCGTGGGGCATCTTGGCGCCCTCGCGACGAAAGTCGGTGATTTTTCCGGGCTAGAGGGCCGCCGCGGCCTGCCGGGCGATCACCCCGAACGCCGCCTTGTCCTCGACCGCGAGCTCCGCGAGGACCTTGCGGTCAAGGGCGATTCCCGCCTTGTCGAGCCCGTTCATGAAACGGCTGTACGACAGCCCGTGCGCTCGGGCCGCGGCATTGATGCGCGCGATCCAGAGCGCCCGGAACTGGCGCTTGCGCTGCCGCCGATCCCGGTAGGCATACTGGCCCGCCTTGATGACGGCCTGCTTGGCAACGCGAAAGCTGCGGCTTCGCGCGCCGTAGTAGCCCTTCGCCTGCTTGAGGATTTTCTTGCGGCGGGCGCGCGACTGCACGGGGTTTCTTGCTCGGGGCATCGCCGGGTCTCCGGTCAGGCGTAGGGCAGAAGACGGCTGACACCGGGGGCGTCGGCCGGATCGACGACAGCCGGCGAGCGAAGCTGGCGCTTCCGCTTCGGGGCTTTCTTGGTCAGGATGTGGTTCCGATACGACTGCCGGCACCGGAAGCTGCCGTTGGCGCCGCGCTTGAAGCGCTTGGCCGCCCCACGGTTGGTCTTCATCTTGGGCATGTGGTTGTGATCCCGTCGTTTCGCCAGGAAGCGTCAGCCGGCGGCCGCCGCCTCGTCACGAACCGCGTTGTCCGGGGCCGGGGCCGGGGCCGGGACGGACGGGCCCACGGAAGCTCCCTTGTCCGTCGCCGCGGCCTGTCGGCGGCCCTGCCGGGTGGTGGATACGGGCTTTCGCGGGGTCATCACCATGGCGAGCCGACGGCCCTCCAGCTTCGGAAACTGCTCGACCTTGGCCTCCTCCTCCAGATCGCCCTCGATGCGCTGGAGAAGCTTCAGGCCCAGCTCCTGATGGGCCATCTCCCGGCCCCGGAACCACAGCGTGACCTTGATCTTGTGTCCGTGGTCGAGAAAACGCCTCAGATTCCGCAGCTTGACCTGATAGTCCCCGTCATCGGTCCCCGGCCGGAACTTGACCTCCTTGATCTGGGTCTGCTGCTGTCTGCGCCGCGCCGCCTGTCTCTTCTTGCTCTGCTGGAACTGGAACTTTCCGTAATCCATCAACCGGCAGACGGGCGGGTCGGCGTTCGGGGACATTTCGACCACGTCAAAACCCCGCTGCTCCGCCTCCGCCAGCGCTTCGTCCACGGAGAGGATCCCGAGCTGGGTCCCATCCTCCCCGATCAACCGAAGCCTTTCGGCCCGGATCTCGCCGTTTACGCGATTGCGCTTTTCCGTTGCGATGCCCGCTCCTCCACTGTCGCGATTCGTGTCTTCCGTGCCCTGCACGGTGCGCCGCGCCGCTTGGCGGCGAATCATACTGACGCGGTCGGGGATACTCAACCCTGACCCGACACCCGGCGACCCGGCATCCGGCGCCGGTGCGCGGGGCGAGATCGACGGCCCATGGCCGGGGTTCGTGCGAAGCGCTCCACGGGCCGGCACCGCGTTCCCAGGGCAGATTCGCTGCCGGCCTTTCCTGATCCGCAAATGAGCGTATCGTCTTGATTCGAAGCCTGATTCCGCGGTCGCCGCCGATTTCGGATCACCACCTCGTCAATGGACGCAACTCTTTGGAATTCATTGCTCGCCTTTGAATGAACGAATCAGAGCCGGGAGCGCTCCAAGTCTCCATTGCCATCGCGCCCGCGTTTCGGTAGGGTGCGCGCCGCCCGGCGGCGGGGTGCCGCCGCCGTCGTTCAGAACGTGCGCCTCCGGGTAACGAGGACCTCACCATGCCGGACATCACTCTCCCCGACGGGTCCGTGCGCCGGTTCGACCGGCCGGTGAGCGGGATCGAGCTCGCCGAGTCCATCGGCAAGGGACTCGCCCGCGACGCGGTCGCGATACGGCTCGACGGCGAGCTTCGCGATCTTTCGACCGTCATCAACACGAACGCCGGCGCGGCCATCGTCACCCGGTCCGAGCCGGAGGGGCTCGACCTCCTGCGTCACGACGCCGCGCACGTGCTCGCCGAGGCGGTCAAGGAACTGTACCCCGAGACCCAGGTCACGATCGGACCCACCATCAAGGACGGCTTCTACTACGACTTCGCCCGCGACGCTCCGTTCACCCCCGACGATCTCGAGCGCATCGAGGAGCGAATGCGCGAGATCGTGGCCCGTGACGAGCCCGTCCGGCGCGAGGTCCGGGAGCGCGCCGAGGCGGTGGAGTTCTTCCGCGGCATCGGCGAAGAGTACAAGGCGGAGATCGTCGAGAGCATCCCCGAGGGCGAAACCGTCACGGTCTATCGCCAGGGAGGGTTCTCCGATCTCTGCCGCGGGCCGCACCTCCCCTCTACCGGCCGGCTCGGCACTGCCTTCAAGCTCACCTCGGTGGCCGGAGCGTACTGGCGCGGGGACCCGCGCAACCCGATGCTGCAACGGATCTACGGCACCGCCTGGGCGGACCGGAAGGCATTGCGCGCCCACCTGTTGCGGGTCGCGGAGGCGGAGCGGCGGGACCACCGCCGCCTCGGACGCCAGATGAACCTCTTCCATTTCCAGGAAGAGGCGCCGGGGGCGGTATTCTGGCATCCGGACGGCTGGACCCTGTTTCAGGGCCTCATCGACTACATGCGTTCCCGGCAGGACGCGGCCGGCTACCGGGAGGTCAACACCCCGGACATCATGGACCGTTCGCTCTGGGAGGCGTCGGGCCACTGGGCGACGTTCGCCGAGCACATGTACACCACCGAGACCCGGGATGAGCGGGTATTCGCGCTCAAGCCGATGAACTGCCCCGGGAGCCTCCAGGTCTTCAACCACGGGATCACGAGCTACAAGGACCTTCCGCTTCGCATGAGCGAGTTCGGAAAGGTACATCGGTTCGAGCCGTCCGGCGCCCTGCACGGGCTCCTGCGGGTGCGCGCGTTCACCCAGGACGATGCCCACATCTTCTGCACCCCGGAGCAGATTACCGACGAGTGCCGGGGGGTCTGCGAGCTCATCCTGAGCATCTACCGAGACTTCGGCTTCGAGGACGTGCACATCAAGTTCGCGGACCGGCCGGAGAAGCGGGTCGGTTCGGACGAGATCTGGGACCGGTCCGAGGCGGCGCTTCGGGCGGCGGTCGAATCCACCGGACTCGACTACGACGTCAACCCCGGCGAGGGAGCGTTCTACGGCCCGAAGCTGGAGTTCGTGCTGCGCGACGCGATCGGACGTGACTGGCAGTGCGGCACGCTCCAGGTGGACCTCAACCTGCCCGAGAGGCTGGGGGCGGCCTATGTCGGAGAGGACGGACGCAAGCACGTCCCGGTGATGCTTCACCGGGCTCTGTTCGGCTCGCTCGAACGGTTCGCCGGGATCCTCATCGAGCACTACGCGGGGAACCTTCCCCTGTGGCTCGCGCCGGTCCAGGCGGTCGTGGCCACGGTGGTATCCGACGCCGACGTTCACGCCCGCGAATGCGCCCGCCGGCTGGACGAGGCAGGCTTGCGGGCGCGGACCGATCTCCGCAACGAGACGATCTCCTACAAGGTGCGCCAGCACAGCCTTGCGAAGGTGCCGGCGATCCTCGTTGCCGGCCGCAAGGAGGCCGATGACGGCACGGTGACCGTGCGCCGGCTCGGCATCAGGCGTCAGGAAACCCTGCCGGTCGCGACGGCGGTTGCCGCGCTCCTGGCCGAAGCGGAGGCGAAGTCGCCTCCGCCCGGAATCCGCCTGGACGAAGCGGCCGACTAGCCCGAAAAGTCGCCGACTTTCGTCGCGAGGGCGCCAAGATGCCCCACGATCTCATGGAGGAACGGGCCGCACGGACCGAGAGCGCGCGTGCGCGCGGTCGAAGCGGCTTGCGGGAGTACGTCCCGCTACCGTGAGCGGATTGGCGGCCGCCGCAGGAAGTCGGTGATTTTTTCGGGTCAGCGCCCGGCACTCCCGCCGTGCGCCGCCGGCTCCGACCGGCCCGGCTCCCCTTCCCTCCTCCCCGGGACAAGGCCTTGGCACGGGCGTCGCCGGACATCGGTGCCGCCCGGGGGAAGGGGGACGGTCGGCGCACGCCGGTTCGAGGGACAACCTCGCGCCCGGGGCGATCGCTCGGCCGGGCGATCCTCGCACGCGCTGGTTCGAGGCCGAAGCGGAGGGCGAAGACGCAAGGAGAAGTGGTAGGCGCGGCTGGGATCGAACCAGCGACCCCTACCATGTCAAGGTAGTGCTCTCCCGCTGAGCTACGCGCCTGGCCGCCGCGAAAGATACCGGACATGCATGCGCGCGGGCAATCCCCGGCCTTGTCCAATGACACATGAGCCTGAAGAGGGCCGCAGGCTCCACGCCGCCTGTTCGTCTGTCGGCTCGGGTATATAAGCCCCTCTGCATGTGCATCGACCATGTCCGGGAAGACACCGGCGGCGCGCGTTCCACTTTCCACGACTCGCATCACTCGCTGCCGGCGTCCACGGAAGCCCGTTCGTCGTGCAGGCTATCGACCAGACCCACGAGATGGGCATGGCCGGCGGTGAGATTCAGGATCTGGCGGGCGAACGCTTCGCGATCGGCTCTTGCTTCGTCGCGCATCGCCTCGCCCTCGTCGCGGATTGCGGCGCGCTCGGCCCGTGCCTCGGCTCGAAGCTCGGCCACGTTGCGGTCGAGCCGATCGGACACCCGCCCCGTGGAAGTCACCACGAGGGCGGCGAGGGCAAGGCCGACGGTGACGATCGCGATCATCTCCTGCGAGATTCGGATGCGCGTTTCCGTGGCGTTCTTCATCCGGCTACCCTGCCCTCGAGACGTCGTGCGGTCAAGCGCCCCGCGGACCGGCCTTGCAGCTCGGTGCGTCGACTGTCGGTTGGCCGCCCGTGACAGGCGGGTGGCGCCGATTGCAGCACCGTTCGGGAGGCCGACGAACGACATCGACTCTCGGCCGGGGCGAGACGATTCGGGCGGCCGCGGTTCATGGGCGCCATCCGGACACGGCATTGGCTCGCCGTCCTGGAGGAGGAAGCGGCCAAGGATCCGACCTGGAAGAAGATCTCGGACAGCTACCTGGCCTGGCGCAAGCTCTATCGCATCTGGGGCGACGCCCAATCGCTCAAGGGCTCCTACCAGTAGCGGATCGAGACCCCCGGTCCTCGCTGCGGCGTAGCCGGCGCGAGCGCGAGGGATACCCGGGAATCGGGTGAGAACCCCGGTGCCGCCGTCCCGTTCCCGACCCCCTCGGCGAACGGGACGGCCGGTTTGTCGCCCCGTGCACGCGGCCGGGCTCTCCCCCCGATGCCGAACGGTTCGCCACGACGGTATCGGCGGCGGAGCGCCCGGTTCGCGTCCCGGCGGGACCACGCGGGCGGTGGCCCGCCCGGAGGGCGGCCTCGCTCAGCCCGCGAGCCCGAGGCCGGCCGCCTGAAGCCGCTGGATGCGGTCCCGAATCCGGGCCGCTTCCTCGAACTCGAGATCGTCGGCGTGCTTGAACATCCGGCGCTCGAGATCGGCGATCTGCGCGTCGAGATTTTCGCGCCCGAGGGCGGCGTCACGAATCAGGGCGTTCGTCGCCTCGACGAACTTCCGGGGACTCGCGGCCGCCCCCGGGCGCGCTCCCTCCATGATGTCCATCACTGCCTTGTGGATGCCGCGCGGGGTCACGCCGTGCTCCCGGTTGTAGTCGACCTGGCGCGCGCGGCGCCGATCGGCCTCCTGGATCGCGCGACGCATCGAGTCGGTCGGCGTATCGGCGTACAGGATCGCCCTGCCGTTGATGTTGCGCGCCGCCCGTCCGATGGTCTGGATGAGCGAACGCTCCGAGCGGAGAAAGCCTTCCTTGTCGGCATCGAGGATTGCGACGAGAGAGACCTCCGGCATGTCGAGCCCTTCGCGAAGCAGGTTGATGCCGACGAGGACGTCGAACTCGCCAAGGCGAAGGTCCCGGATGATCTCGACCCGCTCGACGGTATCGATGTCCGAGTGGAGGTAGCGTACCCGCACCCCGTGCTCCGCGAGATACTCGGTCAGGTCCTCGGCCATCCGCTTGGTGAGCACGGTCACCAGCACCCGCTCTCCCGCCGCGGCGCGGCGGTTGATCTCCCCCAGCACGTCGTCGACCTGGGTGAGGGCGGGACGCACCTCCACCTCCGGGTCCACGAGGCCGGTCGGGCGCACGAGCTGTTCCACCACGTCGCCGGAGCGTTCCCGTTCGTAGGGGCCGGGAGTGGCGGACACGAACACCGTCTGGGGGGAGATGAGCTCGAACTCGTCGAACCGGAGCGGCCGGTTGTCAAGGGCCGACGGCAGGCGGAACCCGTACCGCACCAGGGTCTCCTTCCGCGATCGATCCCCGCGGTACATCGCGCCGAGCTGGGGCACGGTGACGTGGCTCTCGTCGATGACGAGCAGCGACCGCCCCGGCAGATAGTCGAACAGGGTAGGCGGCGGCTCGCCCGGCGCTCTCCCGGACAGGTAGCGCGAGTAGTTCTCGATCCCTTTGCAGTGGCCGATCTCCTGAAGCATCTCGAGATCGAAGCGCGTGCGCTGCTCCAAGCGTTGGGCCTCCAGGAGCTTGTGTTCCGCGCGCAGCGCGTGCAGCCGTTCGGCCAGCTCCTCGCGGATCGCATCGAGCGCGTCCACCACCGTGTCGCGCGGCGTGACGTAGTGGTTCTTCGGGTAGATGGTGTATCGCGGGAGGGTCCCCGACACCTCTCCGGTCAAGGGATCGAAGCGCGAGAGCCCCTCGATCTCGTCGTCGAAGAGCTCGATCCGCACCGCCTCGCGTTCCGATTCGGCGGGGTAGACGTCGATGACGTCGCCGCGCACCCGGTAGGTGCCGCGGCGAAGCTCGATCGAGGTGCGGGTGTACTGGAGCTCCGCGAGACGGCGCAGCAGCTCGCGCTGGTCGATCCGTCCGCCCCGCACGAGGTGCAGGACCATGGCATGGAAACGCTCGGGGTCGCCGAGGCCGTAGATGGCCGACACGGTGGCGACGATGATCGTGTCCGGCCGCTCGAGCAACGCCTTCGTGGCCGAAAGGCGCATCTGTTCGACGTGCTCGTTGATCGAGGCGTCCTTCTCGATGTAGGTGTCGGTCGACGGAATGTACGCCTCGGGCTGGTAGTAGTCGTAGTAGGAGACGAAGTACTCCACCGCGTTGCGGGGGAAGAACTCGCGCATCTCGCCGTAGAGCTGGGCGGCCAGGGTCTTGTTGGGAGCGAGGACCAGGGTCGGACGCTGGATGGCGAGAACGACGTTCGCGACGGTGAACGTCTTTCCGGACCCGGTCACCCCGAGCAGGGTCTGGTGGGCGAGGCCGTTTCCAAGTCCGTCCACGAGGGCGGCGACCGCCGACCCCTGGTCTCCGGACGGGCGGAAGCCCGCTTCCAGCACGAACGGGTCGCCGCGGTCGCGGTGCGCCTTGCCGTTTCCCTCGCGATGGTCCATCGAGCGGTCCGGACTCGCCTACAATGACGCCGTTTCAACCCCATCCGGGCCGCCGGGCGGCCATCGAACGAGGAGCGCGCGTTTCGTGAATCTCTCGAATCGAGTCCACGCCATCAAGGAATCTCCCACCATCGCGGTCACCGACAAGGCCCGCCGGCTCCGGGAGGCAGGGCACAACGTCATCGGCCTCGGCGCCGGCGAACCGGACTTCGATACGGCCGACTTCGTTCTCCAGGCCGCGAAGGACGCGATGGAGGCGGGCCGGACGAGGTACACCGCGGTGGACGGCACCCCGGAGATCAAGGAAGCGATCATAGCCAAGATGAAGCGGGACCACGACCTCGAGTACCGCCCGTCCCAGGTGGTGGTGTCGAGCGGCGGCAAGAACTCGCTCTACAACCTCGTGCAGAGCGTCGTCGACGCCGGCGACGAGGCGATCGTTCCGGCCCCCTATTGGGTTTCCTACACCGATATCGTGCTCCTCGCGGGAGGCGCGCCGGTGGTGGTGGAGACGGCCGCGTCCTCGGGGTTCAAGCTGAGCCCCGAACAGCTCGAGGCGGCCATCACCCCCCGAACCCGCCTGCTCATCCTCAACAGCCCCTCCAATCCGACCGGGGCGTGCTATCGCCGGAGCGAGCTCGCGGTGCTCGCGGAGGTGCTCCGCCGCCACCCCGGCGTCGTCATCGCCACCGACGACATGTACGAGAAGATCATGTGGGACGACGAGCCGTTCTCGAACATCCTCGCCGCCGCCCCGGACCTCATGGACCGTACGGTGGTGCTGAACGGGGTGTCCAAGGCCTACGCGATGACGGGCTGGCGCATCGGCTACGCGGCGGCCCCCGACGCGATCAGCGCCGCGATGCGCAAGATCCAGTCCCAGTGCACCTCGAGCCCCTGCTCCGTCTCCCAGGCCGCGGCCGCGGCGGCGATCGCCGGCGACCACGCCTACGTCGAGGAGCGAAACCGCATCTTCCACGAGCGCCACGACTACGTGAACCGGCGGCTGAACGAGCTCCAGGGGGTGAGCTGCGTGCCGGGCCGGGGAGCGTTCTACGCCTTCCCCGACTTCGGAGAGGCCATCGGCGCGCATCGCAACGCCAACGACGACATCGCCTATGCGGAATGGCTCCTGGAGGTGGCTCGGGTCGCGGTGGTGCCCGGCTCCGCCTTCGGCGCCCCCGGCTTCATGCGCCTGTCGTTCGCGACCGGCATGGAGAACCTCGAGGCCGCCCTCGACCGGCTCGCCGAAGCGATGGGCACGAAACAGGGGCCCCGCGTCGGGCATTGACCCCGCCCCCCGCCGCCCTTACGATCCCTTGTGTTCCTCGGTAGCTCAGCCGGTAGAGCGGGTGGCTGTTAACCACTAGGTCGGGGGTTCGAGTCCCTCCCGGGGAGCCAGACGTACGGTGTCAAATCCGGTGCACGGAGGGTTGGTCATGCAGCGGCTCTGCGGACGACACCGAAACGATGGTTGCCCCTTGCGATCCGTGTCCGCCCGGGCGGTCCGGCACCAACCGCACTGCTCGTTCCCGCAACTCCGGGGAGCATCTGTTTTGAATGGTTGATGTGCCCAGTCTCTCAAGGTTGGGAGCCTCCGGGAATCCCGGTACGGTTCAGACCCCGGTGATGGGCGAGGGGGGAGTCCTGCGGATTGTTGGACGAGTCCTTCGGACCGGCGCGAGCCCTGTGGGCCGTGTGGACGAGACCGTGGACAACGCATCGGCGTTGCCCACCGCCTCACCCACACTCTCGCGCCTCTCGCCCACCAGCTCCACAGGACCAACCACCAGCGGTTCGGAGAAGAGAAACCGGAGTTTCAGCGTACTTCGACGCCGGTCACCGGCAACGGGTACGATCGTCCCGAGGGATCAGATCACAGTCCCGGCACACCTTATTCCGGCCAGTGCTGTGCTCAAAGAGCTTGAGGCCGACGGAAAAGACCGTTTCTACCGCCACGTAGTCATCGACGAAGGGCAGGACTTCTCCCCCGAGATGTTGCGTTCGCTCGCCGCCGCCGTCCCGAAAGACGGAAGCCTTACCTTCTTTGGAGACGTCGTCCAGCAGATATACGGTCACCGGATATCTTGGTGCAACGCCGGGCTGACTCCACGGCGTATCTGGCAATTCAATGAGAATTATCGAAACACGAAACAGATATCCCAACTCGCCCTTGCCCTCGCGGCGATGCCGAGCTTTCCGGACGACCCCGATCTGGTGGAACCGACGGCGCCCGTCGCTGACGGGCCGCGCCCGGTGCTTGCGCGACTTCCGAGCGAATTGGAAGAACGCCAGTCTGTTGTTTCCCGAGCGATCGGATTGGCAAGGACCGGAACGGTCGCGATTCTGTTCCGAACGCGGGAACAGGAAGCCGAGGTTCGGCCGAACCTTACCTCAAAGCCGACGAACAAACACTCTTCAACCCGACAGACATAAAGCGCTTGGACGGCTACCCGGACCACGTATGCTGCTCTATACAGTACCCCAATGCTTGGTATTTCAAGCGGGCACGAGATAACGAGATACTGTTTCGAGACTGGGTAGTGTTGCTGATCGGCCCGCGCTATCTGTGGCGAGCCGGCACGAAATTCTGTCCCCGAAATGCCGCGGCCGATCACGGCCGACTAATCAGTGAAGACGTTGAGGCATTCGATGCGTTGTTTGCCGATGTCGTCGAAGGAGCTCGAGCTCGTAGGTACCGCCGCGGGCCGAATCATCCCGGCTGTCTGCCGACCGACGAGCAGGCGGAGGTGTTAGTTCCGGATCGAATCCGCCGCAGTGACGTACAGGGCGTTGCCGTGCATGACAATAAGCAGGCGGCACGAGAAGCGTCAAGACTGGAGCTTCAGGGCCTGAACGTTCCCCGGCTCGTAATTGTTTCGGAATTCTTCGATCCGCGCTCGCTCAGTGGACTGCTGCGCGCCGGGAGAGTGCCGCAAGAGCAAGAGTACCACCGAGGTGATACACGTGACTGAGAGCAGTGTGGGTCACGCGATCGACCCGGTCTTGCCGCCGGCCAAGGCTGAAGGAGCCTTTTTGGCCCTTGCGGCGGGAGACGCGCTAGGCTGGCCTCAAGAAATGATTCGCAAGATCCGGGGTAGCGCCGACGAGACTACTCCTCATGTCGAGTTCAGAACGTGGACGCGACGGAGCGGTGGGCGGTTCCAGCCTTACGAGGAGGTCATCCGCCCCGGAGAGTACAGCGACGATACTCAGCTCACGCTCGCGGTCGCAAGGAGCAGAACGGACTACGGCAGCGACTGGTGGAAGGCGTTCACGACGGTGGAGCTTCCACTCTGGACGGTATACGAGCGTGGCGGCGGCGGCGCGACGAAGCGAGCCGCTCGGGCGTGGGTTGGTGGCTGTCCACCGTGGAAGTCGCGTCGGAATGACGCCATCGACCAGTACTTCCAAGCCGGCGGTAATGGGGTCGCCATGCGGGTCTTGCCTCATGCAATCTTCCTCTCCGATCAGGAGGACCCTGTTACTCTAGTGCATGACGTCGTCCTCGACGGCTCGGCGACGCATGGCCATCCGCGCGCACTCGTCGGGGCGACCGCGTATGCCTACGCTGCATGGTCGCTGGCGCGCAGGAATAGCACCCTCGGGTTCGGGCAATTGCTGGAGCTGTTGCTCGATGAGTCTTCCGGTTGGGGGGCATTTCCCAAGACCGGCCGTGGAGGCGGGACATGGCTTGCCGCCGCCAACCGCGCCGTTGGCGATTACATGCAAATCTGGGAGCGAACGGTCGGCGAGATGCGACAACTGCTTGAGACGGCGCAACGCGGGATTCGGGCGGGAGCACTCGTGGACGAACGAGCGGTTCTGAATGATCTGGGATGTTTTGGCCGCTCCAAGGGCGCGGGAACTGTCAGCGCTGCCGCCGCCGCGTATCTCACGGCGAGACACGCTGCGGATCCACCGCAGGGAGTACTCAGGGCAGCCTTCGAGTCGGGCGCGGACACCGACACGATTGCGGCCATGACGGGAGGACTCATGGGATGCCTTGCCGGTATCGAATGGCTTCCGGGTCCTTGGCTCCAAGTCCAGGACGCAGAGTACCTCCGGAGCATGGCCCGCCGAATCGCCATGGGACCGGAGGGGGCGGACCAGCATGCCGTGGAGCAGGTTCGTGACCCGAAGTCGCTTATTTCCAATCTTGCCCGAAACGGGGATTGCGAAGTGGCTCTTGGGGGTTTGGGACGAGTCCAGGCCACGGCATCGACGGGGCTGAAACCGATCGCGAAGTCGATCTCGGTCCGCGGATGGCGACTGAGGACATCCGACGGTCAGACCATGTACGCCACCATCGTCGACCGCCTGACCGGAACAAGGGCTGCCAGCCGGGCGAACAGCAAGCCGGAGCCGACCCGGCCTGCATCTTCCGGAGCGGCGGACGACGACAAGATGGCCGATCCCGGTCTGAATCCGAAGGATGCACTCTACATCGAGTTCTGGCGACAAGCTCGGAACATTCTCGAATCCGGTGCGATGAAGCGAACAGAAATTGAGAAAGCTCTAGGTCTTGTTCCCAGCCAGGTCCGCGAATGGCTGGAACGAGCCGAGCAGGAGGAAAAAATCCGGCGAGTATCCGGGAGGCCGGAAAAATTCGCGTTGAGTCGGAAGGCCCTGCTGTGAAGCAGACCAACAAACGTCAACGGGTGTGCACGGCTGATCAGAACTTCCCGAGGTTCACTCCGTGATCGAGCGGAAAAGTCCGATGCCCGAGATGAAGCGACACGCGTACCGTGAAATCTTCGGTGTTATCCAACGCCGCGGTAAATCGCCGCCGTCTGGTCGCCATACCCTTGCCCTCCGGCAGGCTCTCGGTACACCTTGGCGACCTGTCCAAAAATCCGGGACCACCTCACAACTCCACCCCGGAATGGCACGGTTCCGGTGACGACGACCTTCATCCCGATGCGCCGGGGCGGGGCTTCCGCGGCTCCCGGCACGCCTCGCTGTCGCGCACCCGCAGATATTCGGCGATGAACTCGTCGACGAGCCCGCGAAGGTGGGTCAGGAAGGAATCGGCATCGCCCTGCCCAGCTCCGCCCGTGGACCACGTTTCGGCGAGGGCCGCGAGCCCGAGGTGTTCCGCGAGCAGGTCGCGGAGGTAGCGGAGCTCTATCGAGTAGAACGGGATATGACCTTCTTCGGGTTCACCCAGGATGATGACGGCGTGGAGGAGCGGCTCCGCGCTCGGATCGTGGAGCCGCACGCGGCGAAGCCGACCCTCGATCACGTCGCGGATCCCGTCCCTCGTCAGTCCCGCACGCGCCGCGTGCTCGGGCAGATCGTCGATCACCAGGTCCATCCGGCCTTCGCGAGAGCACAGGCTGAAGAGATCGAGTTGCTCGGCCAGCCTTTCCCGGATCGTCCTGCCGGATTCTTCCGCCCCGGCCGTGCCGATCGCCGCGAGCACGGCGAAAACCGCGATCCAGCGTGCCCCCATCGCGAACCTCCGGTGGCGCGGAGGGAAGTCGAGCGTGAGCGTGCCGGTGAGGGTGAACATGAAGGCGAGCTCATCCTTCAGCGTTCGGGCCCGCCCGACCCGGCGCACGGTGCTGGCGGTCGGGGTGCTCGAAGCCGGCGCGGTCCCCCGTGGAAACGCACGTCGTGACGCCGTAGCTGCGGGCGACCGGCGACGGTGCACCGCCCGCGAGCAGGACCGCGGGAGCTGCGGTTCTCGCGGAGCGCTCCGGGCCCCCTCCGGGTCCGGCGCCGGCCCGCATCCCGCGGTCAGTCCGGGGCGTAGCCGAGCGTCCGGGCGTTGTAGAACACCCCGCCGTCCTGGGCGACCACGCTGTACATCATGCTCGGCCCCCGGTTGTGGTGGGAATGAAGGGCCGACGGTGGGGTCACCATCACCGCGCGGTCCATCCAGTCCACTTTCCGCCCGTCCACCATCGAGTAGACGCCCTCGCCCTGCACGCACAGGGTGAGCGCCGCCGCGTTGTGACGGTGCGGGGGCTGGTCGTCCCCGGGCGGGAGGGAGTTGTAGGCGAACGCGACGGTGGGAGTCGCGAGGTGGTTCGCCTCGAGGTCGGCACGGCTGAACAGGACCGCCTTCCCGGACTGCGTGCCGTCGTCCACCCGCCGGTGGATGAGCTCCATCTCGGCCTCGATGGCCTCGGCCGGGTAGTGGACCGCCCCGGGCTTGCCGCGGAGCGGGGCCTCTTCCACCCCGAAGTAGGAGAGCACCGGCTCGTCGGTCACCATCCAGAGAAGGGCGCCACCGCTCCCCGCCCGAACCCGGGTAGGGCCCCCGGCGCCCGGGAGCACGAACACGTCCCCCATCGCCCACGCGACGCACTCGTCACCTTTCTCGACCTCGCCGTCCCCGTCCATCACGTAGTACGCCTCGCCCGACGAGGCGAGATCGCAGGCGATCTCGTCCCCCCCGTCGACCCGCACGTAGCGGGCGAGGAGGTTCGGGACGGTCGCCGGATAGTCGAGCCCCAGCCGATCGGAGAGGTCGAGGGGAATGAGGGCGGTCCCCGTTTCCGCGTCGAACGCCCGGTCGCGCTCGGCGACGAAGACGTGGCTCGGGACGTCCGGCTGACCCTTCCGGAAGTTGTTGGCCGCGGACCAGTAGAGCGCGCGTTGCGTGTAGGCGGAGTCGAGGGCGGACGGCACCGGGCGGGCGATGGTGCTCATGGCTGCTTCTCCCGGGGGTCGCTTCGGTTCATTCGTCCGGGCCCGCGGCGCCCGGCTTGGATCGTTGCCACTCGTCGAGTGCATCGCGCGCGATGCGGGTTCGGTTCCCCGCCTCGGCGGACGCCGCGTCCGCCTGCCGGGCGGAGAGCTCCACGACGTAGCCGTTCGGGTCGCGGAAGTAGATGGACCGGATGAAGCCGTGGTCCGCGATGCCGCGGGTCTCGATTCCGAGTGCCTTTCCCTGCTCGAACCGGGCCTCGAGCTCGGCCGGCTCCACCTCGAGCGCGATGTGAAGGTCGAAGTCGTGCTGGGCCTTGAACTCGAACGGACGTCCGGGCGCCTCGAAGAACGCCATGCACGACCCGTCGCCCATCTCGAAGAAGGTATGGAGGACGCTGGTCGATCGGCCCGTCCTGGTCTGCCGGATCTCGAACGCCTCCACGAGCGGGAGCCCCAGGAAATCCTCGTAGAACCGGCGGGTCTCTTCGGAATCGCGGCACCGGAAGGCCGCGTGATGCAGCCCCTTGACGGCCGGCCGGGACGCGGCGCCGGGTCCCGCGGCCCCTCCTGCTCCCTGCCCCTGCACGGCGTCTCCCCTCCGGTCGGAACGGACCGACATGCTGCGCCCCTCCCGCCCGCATTGCAAGGTCTGTTCGATGCCGGGCCAGGGCTGATTCGTTCATTCAAGGTGGCCAACGAATTCGAAGAGTTGCGTCCACCGACGAGCGGGTGGCCCGAAGCCGGCGACAACTGAAGAATCAGGCATCGAATCAAGACGATGCACTCATCGGTGGTCATCAAGACAGCCATCGGGAAAGGCCGAGAGCGAATTTGCCCTGGATGCCGGGCCATTCCGGACCGAGAGGGTTGGTCGAGGTGGGCAGTGTACCGTCCGGAACGTATCCGGCGCTGCGCGGGTCCGCGCCCGGCCCGCTCCCCGAGGATCGTTTTGCCGTGAAAACAGACCCAGGAGGGACGTCTTCGCGACGCCGGACCCTTTCATGCGACGGGGTGGCCGGCCCGTCCATGCGTTTTTTGTCCGGCAACGGGTGAACCGGACCTGTTCGGCAGGCCATCGGGGAGCGCAATTCGTCGTCCGCGTGCCGGTTCGGGCCTCATGAAGCGGCCCTCGATCGCGCGGCCGGCAGCTCCGTACCCGCCTCCGACACTCGGTCACGGCAAAAAATGGTCCCGGCCCGCTCCGGTGCCGCCTGCAAGGAGAGCCGCGTTTTCGTACCATGAGCCCTCGCAGGGCGGCTGCCATTCCGATCCGCATCCGGAGCCGATGGATGATCCCGACCGACGTGCACCCCGAGATCCAGGCCTTCCTCCAGCAGGTGGCGGAGGCCGGACTGCCGTCCATCCAGGAGCTCTCGCCCGAGGCGGCGCGCGAGCAGTTCGAGGAGGGGATGCGAGCGCGCCTCAAGGTATTCCCGGCGCCGCCCGTCGCCGCGGTCGACGATCGGAAGATCCCCGGCCCGGCCGGTCCGATACCGATTCGTGTCTACCACGACTCGGACGCGGTGGGCGGGGCTCGGCCCGTGCTCGCCTGGTTTCACGGCGGCGGCCACGTGATCGGCAGTCTCGATACCCATGACGCGATCGCGCGCAACCTCTGCCGGGAAGCCGGATGCCTGGTGGTCTCGGTCGACTATCGCATGGGGCCCGAGCACCCCTTCCCGGCCGCCGTCGAGGACTGCGTCGCGGCCGTACGGTGGCTCGCGGAGCATGGCGGCGAGATCGGGGCGGACCGCGAGCGCATCGCGATCGGCGGCGATTCCGCGGGCGGGAACCTTGCCGCGGTGGCGGCCCTCCTCGCCCGTGATGAGGGAGGCCCCGCGCTTCGCCACCAGCTCCTCGTCTACCCGGTGACCGACTACCGCTGCCGCGGGGTGTCGTACGAGCGGTACGCCCGTGGCTACGGGACGCTGGAGGCGGAATCGATGCTCTGGTTCCGGCGCCACTACCTGGGAGGGCCGGATCGTGCGGGCGACTGGCGGGCGTCCCCGCTCCTCGCGGCCGACCACTCCGGCCTCCCCCCCGCCCTCGTCATCACCGCTGGATGCGACGTGCTCCGCGACGAGGGCGTCGCCTACGCGGAACGTCTTGCCGAATCCGGCACGCCGTGCGAGCACGCTCCGTTCGCGGGCATGATCCACGGGTTCTTCGGCCTCCTCGGGGTCGCCGGGGCGGCCGGGGAGGCCCATACGAGGGCCGCCCGCGCCCTCCGGGACGCGTTCGCGGCCTGAGGGCGGACGGAAGCCCGGCACGAACCGCGGGAGGGGTCACGACATGGCGGCGGCCGAAGAACGCCGGCCCGGGGAGCGAAGCGACGCCGCGGCCGGAGTGGTTCCTCCGGTCGCGCGGCCTGCCGCGACAACCCGGAGAGGTTTCGTAAGGATGAGCAAGACCGACTGGACCGAGACCTATCGTGGAATGGTAAAGGCATGGGAGTGCGATGCTTTCGAGCACTTCACCGTCGCCTTTTACTACGAGCGCATCGTCGACGCCGTGCTCAACTTGCTCGACGAAGTCGAAGCGGGGCCCGGCCACGTCCTCGAGAGCCGGCGCGGGCTCGCCCCGGCGGCGACGGTCGCCCGCTTCGAGGCGGAGCTTCTCGAAGGCGACCTCCACCACGTCGCGAGCGGGTTCGTCGGATGCGAGGGCGAGGTCGTGCGCACCGGCCACAAGCTCTTCAACTCGGCCGACGGCCGCCTGGCGGCCGCCTTCACCCTCGCGCACCGCTATCTGGACCTGGACTCGCGCGACCCGGCCCCGCTGCCCGATTCCCTTCGCCATGCCGTCGAGTCGCGGCTCGTCGAATGGAATCGGCCGCCCGACGAACCGCGCTCCGAGCCACGGGACGAGTCGTCCTTCCTCGATTCCGGCCGCGACACCGTCAAACCGTGGGAAGTCGACCTGCTCGGACACTTGAGCCTGCCCTTCTACCTGCACCGCTTCTCGGATGCCAACATGCACGTGGTCGCCCGGTTCGGGATGACCCCCGCCTACCTCCGCGAGAATCGAATCGGTTTCTCGACGTTCGAGTTCCAGGGCCGTTTCCCGGGCGAGGTCCGGGTCGGAGACCGGATCCTGATCCGTTCCGGCCTCATGCACGTCGGGGGCTCGTCGATGCGGATCCTCCACCGGATGTACAACGCGCGAACGCGCGGTCTCACCGCGGAGTTCAGCCAGTACGGGGTGCACCTCGATCTCGACGCGAGGCGTCCCTCCCGGCTTCCGGACGAGATGCGGGCGCGCGCCGCGGAGCTCGTGTGCGCGACCGGGGAGCCGGGACGGTGAGCGGCGACGGCTCGCCGCTCTTCATCGAGCAGATCGAGATCGGCCCGATGAAGAACTTTGCCTATCTCGTCGGGTCGCGGACCACCCGCGAGGTGGCGCTCGTCGACCCCGCCTGGGACATCGACGGGTTGCTCCGGCACGTGGAGGCCCAGGACCTCCGGCCGGTCGCCGCGCTCGTCACCCACTACCACCCGGACCACTGCGGGGGCGGAATGCGAGGCCACCACATCGAGGGGGTGGCAGAACTCCTCGCGAAGCACGGACTCAAGGTCTACGTGCACCGGGAGGAGGCGGACGGGCTTCGCAAGGTGACCGGCCTCGAGGAAAGCGACCTCGTCCGGGTGGGCTCCGGAGACCGGATGGCGGTGGGGGAGATCGACATCGAGTTCCTGCACACGCCGGGGCATACCCCGGGTTCGCAGTGCTTCCGGATCCGCAACACCCTCGTCTCCGGCGACACCCTGTTCATCCAGGGCTGCGGCCGGGTGGACCTTCCCGGCTCCGACCCCGACCGCATGTACGACAGCCTCAAGCGCCTGGCGTCCCTGCCGGACGAGACCGTCCTGCTCCCCGGGCACAACTACTCCGAGGTGCCGCGCGCCACCATGGGCGAGACGAAGAAGGGAAACTTCTACCTGCGGGTCCCGGACCTCGAGAGCTGGCGCCGTTTCATGGGGACCTCCCCCGCCGGTTGAATTCTCGCACCGCCCCTGGAGGCCAGGAACGATGCAAACTCCGATCGTCGTCATCAATCCCAACTCGACGCAGGTCGTCACCGACGGAATGAGCGAGGCGGTGGAGTCGCTGCGCCGGCCGGGCGGCCCGGCCATCGAATGCGTGACCATGGAGGGCGGGCCGCCGGGGGTGGAGACCCAGATGGACGCGGAAAGCGTGGTTCTGCCAATTTGCGACTATGTGCGCGGCCGCAACGACGATGCGAGCGCGTTCGTCATCGGCTGCTACAGCGACCCCGGCCTCCATGCCGCCCGCGAGGTCGCGCGCGCGCCGGTGTTCGGGATCGCGGAGAGCGCGATGGCGACCGCCATCACCCGGGGTGACCGCTTCGGGGTGATCTCCATCCTCGCCGGCTCGGTCCCGCGGCACCTCCGCCAAGTGCGGGCGATGGGCCTCGAGAGGCGTTTCGCCGGCGATCTGCCGGTCGGGCTCGGGGTGACCGAGCTCGGCGGCGAAGACGAGGTCTACGAGCGCATGGAGGAAACCGGGCGCCGCCTCCGGGACGAGTGCGGGGCGGACGTGGTGATCCTCGGCTGCACCGGCATGGCGCGGTTCCGGCGGCCCCTCGAGTCCTCGCTGGCGCTTCCGGTCATCGAACCGACCCGCGCCGCCGTCGCCCTCGCGCTCGGGGTGGTGACCGGCTGATCCGAGGCCGGGTTCCCGGAGCTCCGCGCGACCCCCGCAGGAGAAGATCGGACCTGATTACGTACGAAGCTCGGGTTGCGTCTCCCGGACCGGGCAGACCGGGCAGACACCGGGCAATCCGGGGTCCGGTCGCCCGCGACGACTTTCCGGCTGGGGTGGCCGCCGTTCATGTTCAAAGTCCAGCGAAGATATGTGAGGCACGGGCAGGGCTAGACCTCGATCCGAACCCCGGTCTGCTCGACGATGCGGCCGTAGTGCTCGGGACGGCGGTGCCGGTCGAAGTTGAACACCGTGTTCTTGACGTAGTCCCCGAGGGCAAGGTCGCAGTCGAAAGCGACGACCTCGTCGTCCAGGGTGAGGGCGCGGGCGACGATCTCCCCGGTGGGGGCCACGATGGACGAGCCGGCGATGAGCTCGTGCCCGTCCTCGGCTCCGCCCTTCGCGACCCCCACGACCCACGTTCCGTTCTGGTAGGCCCCCGCCTGGAGCGAGAGATCGTTGTGCAGGGTGCGGAGGTGCGGCGCCTCCGGGTGGTAGATGTTGAAGGTCGGGGTGTTGTAGCCGATGAGCACCAGCTCGACCCCCTGCAGCCCCAGCACCCGGAACGTCTCCGGCCAGCGGCGATCGTTGCAGATCGCCATCCCCACGATCCCGTCGAACGCCCGCCACACCGGAAACCCGAGGTTCCCGACCTCGAAGTAGCGCTTCTCGAGGTGCTGGAAGGGGATGTTCGGCCGGTGATCGGCGTGCCCCGGCAGGTGGATCTTCCGGTATTTCCCGACGATCGCGCCGTCCGGCCCGACGAGGACGGCGGTGTTGAAGCGGCGCGTTCTCCCCCCCTCCTCCACGAGCTCGGCGTAGCCGAGGTGGAACCCGATCCCGAGACGCTTCGCCTCCTCGAAGAGCGGTCGGGTCGCCTCGCCCGGCATCTCGCGCTCGAAGAACCGATCCGCTTCGGCGAGGTCGTCGTACCAGTAACGGGGAAAGAAGGTGGTGAGGGCAAGCTCCGGGTACACGACCAGCCGGCACCCGCCGGCCGCTGCTTCGCGCATGAGTTCGACGAGCCGCGCCACCACCTGCTCGCGGGTGTCCGCGAGGTGAATCGGCCCGAGCTGGGCCGCCGCCACCTTGAGCTTTCGCGCCATTGTCTCCACCTCCGTCCCCCCCTTCCTTTCGCCGCCGGTTCAGGGCGACTCGCGATCGGGCCGCAAGCGGGCGCCGAAGTTCCGCCCCGGGTCCATCTCGCGCACCGTCCGGCCGAGGGGCTCGGCGAGGCGCGGAAGCGCGCAGGGCAGGAACTCCCCGCTTCCGCGTTCGACCTTGAGCTCTCCGTCTTCCACCACGACCCGCCCGCGGCTCGTGACGAAGACAGGCCATCCTTTCACCGTCCGGCCTTCGTAGGGCGTGTAGTCCATGTTGTCGTGGAGCATGTCGATCGAGATGGTGACCTCGAGATCCGGATCCCAGAGCGCGAGGTCCGCGTCCGCCCCGACCTTGATGCTCCCCTTGCGGTCCTCGAGGCCGTAGAGGCGCGCCGCATTCGTCGACGAAAGCTCGACGAAGCGCTGGAGGTCGATCCGCCCCGTCCCCACCCCCTCGCTGAAGAGGAGCGGCAGGCGGACCTCGATGCCCGGGATCCCGTTCGCGACGTGCTTGAAGTCCGGGTCGTTGCCGGCCGCGAGCTTGCCCGACGAGTCGAAGCGGTAGGGGGCGTGGTCCGAGGAGACGACCTGGAACGTGTCGTTCACGACCCCGCGCCACATTGCCTCGTGGTCCGCCTCGTCCCGGGGCGGCGGGCTGCAGCAGAACTTGGTCCCCTCCGCCCCCGGGAGGTCGAGGTCGTCGGCGGTGAGGAAGAAGTACTGCGGACAGGTCTCCCCGTATACCCGCAGCCCCCGGTCGCGTGCGTCGCGGATCGCCGCCGCAGCCTGCTCGGTCGATACGTGCACTACCAGGATGGGGACGTCCATCAGCTCCGAGAGGGCGATGACCCGCCCCGTCGCCTCGCCCTCGGCGAGTGCGGCATGCGAGATCGCGTGGAACTTCGCCTGGTAATTGCCCCCCTCGAGCAGCCGGTCGGTGAGCCACCGGATCATCTCGTAGTTCTCCGCGTGCACCATCACCATCGCGCCCTCCCGGCGGGCGACCGAGAGCACGTTGAGAAGCGAGTAGTCGTCGAGGCGAAGGAGCTCGTAGGTCATGTAGACCTTGAAGGAGGTGTATCCGTCCCGGATGAGGCCGGGCAGCTCCTGCCCGAGCACCTGGGGGCTGGCCTCGGAGATGATGAGATGGAAGGCGTAGTCGATGACCGCCTTGGGTCCGGCGCGGGCGTGGTAATCCTCCACGACCTCGCGGATCGACTGCCCCCGGTGCTGGGCCGCAAACGGGATGACCGTCGTGGTCCCCCCGAACGCGGCGGAGACGGTGGCGCTCCAGAAGTCGTCCGCGGTCATGAACCCGGAGGCGGAGAGCTGCTCGATGTGGCAGTGGCTGTCGATTCCGCCCGGCAGCACGAGCTTGCCGGCCGCGTCGACGATCCGCCCGCCGTCGCCGACCGCTCCGGCGAGATTCTCGCCGAGGGCGGCGATCCGGCCGCCGCGGATCCCCACGTCGCAGCGCGACACGTCCGCCGCCGTCACCACCGTCCCGCCCCGGATCACCATGTCGTAGGTCATCGTCTTCTCCTCCGGTCCGCCGCCCCGGACATTCTCGCTCCCGATTGCCCGCCGCGGCCATCCGGCCGGCAACCCGATTGCCCCCCTTCCGGACGAGGGATGCCGGAGGCTCCGCCACCCCTTGATCCGTTCCCGGGCGGGCAACCGGCCGGCGCGCCCCCTCCTCTTCGGACGAAGCCTTCCACCCCCGGCGCCCTCTTCGGACCCGGAACGGAACGGATCGGCTCGCCCGTCCCGGCCCGCCCCGATCCGTCCCGGCCCTGGCCCTACAGCATTCGCCCGATCACGATCTTCTGGACTTCGCTCGTACCCTCGTAGATCTGGAGAACCCGGGCGTCGCGGTAGAACTTCTCGACCGGGAAGTCGCTGAGATAGCCGTACCCGCCGTGGATCTGGATCGCGCCCGAGCATACCCGTTCCGCCATCTCCGACGCGAAGAGCTTCGCCATCGACGCCTCGCGGATCGAGTTCTCCCCCGCCGCTTCGAGGGCCGCCGCGTGGAGGTACATCTGACGCGCCACCTCGACTTCGGTCGCCATCTCGGCCAGCCGGAACGCGACCGCCTGGTGCTCGATGATCGGCTTCCCGAACGCCTCGCGCTCGCGCGCGTAGTCGCGTGCTGCCTCGAGCGCGGCCCGCGCGGTGCCCACCGCCTGGGCCGCCACCCCGATGCGCCCCGCCGAGAGGTGGCCGAGGGCGATGCCGAGCCCCGCTCCGGGCTCCCCGAGCACGTCCCCGTGCGTCGCCACCAGTCCGTCGAGGGCGATCTGGCATGTGTCGTTGGTGCGGTGGCCAAGCTTGGACTCCTCGCGCACCACCCGGTAGCCGGGCCGGTCGGTCGGGCACAGGAAGCAGGTGATTCCCCGCTTCCCTGCCGCCGGATCGGTCACCGCCACGATCATCGCGAGATCCGCCGTCGAGCCGGCGGTGATGAACGACTTGCTGCCGTCGATGGCCCAGCCGCCCGCCCGCCGCCGCGCGCGGGTCCGGATCGCGGCCGCGTCCGAGCCGGCGTGGGGCTCGGTCAGCAGGATGGCCCCGATGGACTCTCCCCGCGCGAGCTTCGAGAGCCAAGCCGCCTTCTGGATCGGCGTCCCGTGCTCCTCGATCGCAGCCGCGACCGGAGAGTTGCTGGCCGCCATCACGTTCGCGACCCCGCAGTCGGCGGCCGCGACCTCTTCCATCGCGAGCACGTACGAGACGAAGTCGGCGCCGGCGCCGCCGTGCTCGGGCGGGACGCAGACCCCCATCAGGCCGACATCGCCCATGCGCCGGTAGAGATCGCGCGGCGCGCCCCCGTCGCGTTCCCAAGCGGCGGCGTGCGGCGCGATCTCGGACGCTGCGAACGCCCGTGCGGTATCCCGTATGGCGCGCTGCTCCACGGTCAGCAGCATGGCGCTCCCGATCTCCTCGTGCCCGGAGCGAATGCTATATGCTGCCTGGGTGCGGTCCAACCATGGGCCGCGCATCCCGAGCCGAACCGGAGCGAAACCGTGCACCTGCCGGACATGACGAGCTACGAGGAGACCTGCCGGCAAGTGCGGTTCGAGACCCCGGAGCACTACAACTTCAGGTTCGATCTCATCCTCCACCTGTCCGTCGGCGGGGGTGTTGCGCAGCGTCGCAGACGGCGAGGAACGCCGTTCAACCGGGAGCGGGAGCCCAGGCGATGGTCAGGCGGCCGGCGTCCGGGCCGAGCTCGATCTTCGCCGGCGCCCCGAGGAGGGCGGCCCGGGCGGACTCGCCGTGTCCGAAAGGCGCTCCCCCGAGCACCGGAAACCGCATCCGCTCCGAAAAGCGGGCGATGACGTCCGTTCCGGCAAACCGCCCGTCCGGCTCGCGCCCCCCGGTGAACTGCCCGAACACCAGCGCACGGACGCCGCGCAGGAGACCGGCCTGGGACAACTGAACCAGCATGCGATCGATGGCGTAGCCTCGCTCGCCGACATCCTCCACCATGAGGATGCATCCCGCGGGGCGAAGGCTCCAGGGCGTTCCGACGAGGGACTGGATCGTCTTGAGGTTGCCGCCGGCGAGCGGCCCACCGACCGACCGCCGGCGCCGGGCCGCCCGGTTGAGGGGCCGGAGCGGACACGACAGGCGGGAGGTTCCGGCCGCGACCACCCTGCGCAGTTCGTCGAGGGAACTCTGCGACAATCTTCCGCTCCCGAGGTCGGCAAGGGTCGCCGCATGCAGGGTGGGCCAGCCCCAGCGCTGATTGATGAACACGTGCAGTGCGGTGACGTCGCTGAACCCGACCAGCAGCTTCCGCCGCTCGGGCACCGCCCTGCGCGCGAGTCTCGGAAGGAGCCGCTGGCACCCGTACCCGCCGCGGACGCACCACACCACCGGGGAATCGGAACGGCGCAAGGCGCGCTCGAGCGTTCGGAATCGCGACGCGTCCGGGGCGGCGACGATTCCGGAGCCCTCGAAGAGGTCAGGGGGCACCCGGGGGCGGAACCCCCAGCCTTCCAGGACCGCGATACCCCCCGACAGCGCCTCCGGGCTGCATGCGGAGGCGGGGGCGACGACCTCGATCACATCACCGGGGCGAGCGCATGGGACCCGCACGCCGGTTCAGCCTCGAACGTTCTCCGATTTGCTCGTGCGTTCAAGCAGTTGTTCGATCAGGCGGGCAAAGCCATCCCGGCGGATCACCGCTTCGAACTCCTGCCGCTGGACAAGGAGCAGGCTGACTCCCGCCACCGTGAGATCGATGATCCGGATGCCGTCCTCGCGCGATCGGAGCCGCCAGTCGGCATCGATCCAGCCGCCCCCCTGGTCGGCCAGGAGTTCGGACTTGACGAGGACATCGCGCTTTCCGCGCGGGCGGGCCCCGAGCACGCGCATGTGATCGCGGCTGTACTTCGCGAGGTGGGGCAGGTAGACCTGGACCACGAACTCGAGGAACACGTCGCGAAACCGGCGCCGGTCGCCGGGGTCCAGGTTCCGCCAGTACCGTCCCAGCACGGCCCGGGAGATGAAATCGACATCGAAGGCCGAATGAATGAGGGCTTTCATCGCCTTCAACCGTGCCGCATCGTCGGAATCGTGCGTTGTCCAGGTGTGGACCGCGTCGTCCGCGAGCTTCTCGACGAATGCCCGCGACTCCTCGAGCCCCGGCCGTTCCGCCGCTTCGGCCGGGGCCGTTCCGGTGACCGCCACGAGCACCGCGACGACCGCCGCACCCGGCATCCCGATGACATCCGTCAACGCCGTCATTCCCCGCACCACGCGCTCCTTCGTGCCATGTGCCCAAGACTCCAGGGGACCGATCCTACCCGCCTTGCCGCCGCACCGGGCCGCCCGCGCCCCGATCCGCCGCTCATGCCGGCGCCTTCGCATATTCGTTCCCTGCCATAGAGTTGCGGTTTGAACCTCCACTCCCACCTGCGAGCCACGATCCGACTGGCCACCCCGGTGATGGTCAGCCGGCTCGGGATCCTCACCATCGTTGCGGTGGATACGGCGATGACGGGCTGGGCGGGAACGCGCGAGCTCGCCGCCCTCGCCATCTCCGCCGCCCCGCACACCCCCCTGCTCCTCATCGGAGTCGGGCTGTGCACCGGTACCATCGTGCTGGCTTCCCAAGCGGAAGGAGCGGGAAGGCTCCGCGAGTCGGGGTTCATCCTCCGGGCCGCGTGGCGGCAGGCGTGGATCGCCGGGATCGTCCTGCTCGGCCTGTTCCATACCGGGGAATGGTCGCTTCTCGCTCTCGGTCAGAGCCCCGCCCTCGCCCTCCAGGGGGCGGAAGTGCTCGCCATGTTCGGGTGGGGCATGCCGGCGGTCCTGGTGTTCGCGGCGACCACGATGTTCCTGGAGGCGATCGGCCGTCCGTTTCCCGGCATGGTCTTCATGCTGGTCGCGAACGTTCTGAACGCGGGCTTCAACTGGATCTTCATTCATGGTCACCTGGGCGCGCCCGAGATGGGGGCGGCGGGCGCCGCCTTCGCGACCAGCATCGCCCGCTGGATCGGCGCCGTGGGCCTCGTGGCCTGGGTGTATGCAACCCTCGGCTCCTCCCGGCTCGGAGTCCGGCCCGGGCGCCTGCGGCTCGGAGCGAACCAGCGCCGTCGCGCCCGCCGGGCCGGCCGGCGCCTCCTCTCGGTCGGCATTCCGATCGGCGTGGCCCACGGGTTCGAGGCGGGCGCGTTCGCGTCCCTGACGGTCTTCGCCGGTTGGCTCGGGGGGACCGAGGTAGCCGCCTTCGGCATCGTGCTCAATCTCTTCGCCCTGCCCTTCATGCCGGCGCTCGGGCTCTCCACCGCCGCCAACATCCGGGTGGGCCAGGCATTCGGGCGACGGGACCGGGAGGGAGCGCGGGGGGCGGCGTGGGCCGCGCTGCGCATCATCCTGGTCCTGCAGTCGGGTATCGGCCTCGGCTACGTCCTCTTCGCCGGACTCCTCGCGGGGCTTTATACCGGCGAGCCGGCGGTGCTCGCGGTCGCGGTCCCGGCCGTCCGCGTGGCGGGGCTCATGCTGCTCCCGGATGCGCTCCAGGTGGTCCTCGTCGGGTGCCTGCGCGGGCTCTCCGACGTCTGGCCGGCCACCGGTCTCTTCATGGCCGCGTTCTGGGGAACGATGGTGCCGTCCGCCTGGTGGCTCGGAGTGCATCTGGAGCTTGGCGCGCCCGGTCTCGTCGCCTCCGTCGGGATCGGGTGCATCTTTGCCGTCGCCCTGCTCGCGCTCCGCTTCCGCCGCGTCGTCGCGCGGGCGATTTGAGCCGCGATCGGACCTCGCGCCGGGAGGATCGACGGGAGGATCGAATCGTACACACGGTATGATCGGCCGATCCAGACGAACACCGGCCAGCATCCCGCACGACACCCCCGGGAAGTCCCGGGAAAGCCCGGGAAGCCGGCCGGCCGGTTCGGCAACCGGAGCCCGTCCGAGAAGGTCGTCATGTCCCGCCGCCGTCCCTGCGCCAACGACCCCGCGGTTCGCCCGAGGTGAACGGCGAAGGGTGCGCCGACGCCGACGCGGCGAGCCCCGCCGGGCCCGAAATGGGGCTCCCCGAGACCCCTCCCCCCTCCCCCCGGCGCCGCACTTGGCTGCGAAGGGTTCTGGCGGTCGGCGGGGGCATCGTCGCAGTCGCCGTCGTCGTCGCCGCGGCCGCGGCCGTCTGGCTGGTCCTCGATCCGGGACTCCTGCGCCCCGTGGTGGAATACGTTGCAACCGCCGCCGCCGGGCGTCCGGTGGTCATCGGGGAGCTCGAGCTCCGGATGGAGGAGGGCCGGACGGTCGTCGAGGCCCGGAAGGTGCGGGTCGGACAGACGACTACGGAACGGGTGAGCATCTCGCTCATCGGCATGCGGTCGCACGTGACCGGAAGCGGAGTCCGGTTTCCGAACGGCAGTTCCGTGGACCGCTTTCTTGCGTCGATCGATCTGTCTCCGACCGGTCGTCCGAGGCTCTCGACGGTAGACGCGACCGGTGCGGTGCTTGTGGCCGCAAGGAGAGCCCGTGCCGATTCCGCCGGACCGCCTCCGCTCGCCCGCCTGCTCGCGGTACCCAGGATCCTCCTCCGCCTCGGGCTCGAACGGCTCGTGCTGCACTCCGGCGAGCTCGAATATCGCGGCCGTACCCTGACCCGATCCGCAGGAATGACGGCGGTGCTCGACACCACGGACGAGGGTCTGGAGTTCCACGGAGAGCTTCTGGTCGGTCCCGGGGCGCCGCCCCTTCCCTTCGAGGGCAAGGTGCGGGACCCGATGGCGGACGACTGGCGGATCGATGCCCGGCTCGCCGGCAACCACGTCCCCATGGAAGGAGTGCGACTCCTGGCCGGGGTGCTGGAGCCCGGTCCGACCGTGAGAGCCGCCCTTCGCGGCATCTCGAGCGAGACACGCTTCCTTCTTTCGGCGCGGATCGCGCGCGAGCGGATCGAGGAGTCCACGCTGGATTTCACCTTCGAAGCACCGGAGGGAGGCGATGCGGAGGGGATCAGCCTCGAAGGGGTGCGCTTCCTTGCGACCGCGGTTCCCGATCCGGGCGGCTGGACCGTCACCGGGGAGGTGGACTGGTCTCGGCGGCCCGGGGGGGAGGCGGCGGAGCCGAGCCCGTTCGCGGTCCGCTGGGCGACCGGGGTACCCGGATCGTTGCGATGGTCCGCGCGCCGGATCACGGTCCCGCTCCTGGCCGGGGTGGCCCGCAGCGCGTTGCCGCCCGGACACGCGCTCCGTCCCGTGCTGGAACGCATCGAACCGGCGGGAATGATCGACGAGCTGGCCGCTTTCGGGGACCCGGGTGCCCCGGGTGCCCCGGGCGCCGATAGCGGCGAGCCGTCGTTCTGGCTGAGCGCATTGGTGTCGGAATTCGGAGTCACGGCCGGGCAGTGGCGGATATCCGATGCCGGGGCCCGAATCGAGCTCGTCGAAGGCGGCTGGCAGGTACGCTTCAGGGACGACCCCCTGCACGCTCGAATCCCTTCGTTCCGAAGTGCACCATACGTGCTCACCCTCGAGGGCGAGGTCCGGGTCACGGACACCGGCACGGGTTGGACGGCGCACACCGGCGGCCTCGACTTCGCCTTGGCGGGCCTCGCGGGGCGCATCGAGGGCAGTCTCGGGGTCCCCCGCGCGGACGACGAAGCACCGCCCTCGCTCGACGCCGAGCTCCGGCTGGACGGCGCGACCCTCGCCGACATCGGAACCCTCCTCCCCGACCGCCGCGCGGTCGCGTTCACCCGCTGGTACCGCCGCGCGGTGCGGTCCGGCCGGATCGCCGAATCGACGGTCAGAATCCGCGGCGACCCACGGGACATTCCCTTCCCGGAGGGAGACGGCGAATTCGAGGCGCAGGGCACGGTCCGGGGAGTCGACTTCTCCTACGCCGAAGGGTGGCCGGCGGTCCGGATCGAGGAGGCCAAGGTGCGTGCGCACGGTGCGGCCCTCGAGTTCTCCGGAATACGGGGGTCGATATTCGATACCGTGATCGAGGACGGTTCCGCACGGGTCCCCGACACCACCCGACGGACGGGGCGAGTCCGGATCTCGCTCACCGGGGCCGGACCGGCGCGGGATCTCCTGGAGTTCGCCCGCACCAGTCCTCTCTCCGCAGATGCCGATGGTGTCGCCCCGGACCTCCGGGCGGACGGCCCCGCCGCGACCACCGCCGAGCTCGACCTTCCGTACGGCCGCGGTGCGGCCACCCGGCGGACCGACGTGGCGGGAAGGATCTCGCTCGATGGGGTCGCGGTCGGTCTGGCCGGGCGTGGAGCGGTCCTCGCCGAGGTCCGGGGCGACCTTGCATTCGACGCCGAGAGCCTTTCCGGAGGCCCCCTGCACGGGCGCTTTCGCGGTGTCGCGATCGAATCCCGGGTGGACTTCGATCGCGACGAGGGCTTGCGGCTCCGCTTCTCGGGGGAAGGAGACGGCGAGTGGTTCGAAGTGGCACTCGAGGATCTCCTGAACCTCGGCAGCGAGGAGACGGAGCCCTGGCTCAGGCACATCGGCGGCCGGGCCTCCTGGGACGCGGAGTACCGCAGCCGGGCCGGGATCGCGTTTCGTTCCGACCTTCGCACCGCCTCCGTCGATCTCCCCGCCCCTTTCGCGAAGCCGCCCGGTACGCCGCGCCGGCTCGAGGTATTGCTCACTCCCGGCGAGACCGAATGGCTGATCGACGCGGCCTACGGCCCGGACACGCGGGGGGTGTTCGAGGTCGCGGAGACGAGCGGCGAGTGGGCGCTCGCGAGGGGCGCGGTGACCCTGGGCGACGTGCGGCCCGTGCTGCCCGCGGAAGGCCACGTCGAAGTCTCGGGCGCGCTGGCCGATCTCGATCTCGATCCATGGCTCGCCTTCGGGGCGGGGAGCGCTCCGGAGTCGACGGGGTGGTTGTCGCGGATCGGCCGGATCTCGCTCGATACCACGAGCGCGCGCCTGCTGGACCGTCGCATCGCCCTCGCACGCTTCGAGCTCACCCCGAGCGCGGACGGGTCCGAGCTTCACGTTCGGCTGGCCGGCGAGGGAATCGAGGGGGAGATCGCGTTTCCCGCCGACCCCACCTCGGGACAGGCCCGCGTGCGCCTCGCACGGATGCACTTCGATGAGCCGCTCGGGCCGGAAGAGGACGGTGACGGCAAGCCGCCGGACGGCGACGCGGGCCGGGAGGTCCGTCCGGACCGATGGCCTTCGTTCGACGCGCGCATCGGATCGCTGCGCTTCGCGAAGCTCGACCTCGGCACGGCCCGGGCGATTGGAAACCGGACCGAAAGCGGGCTCGACATCAAGGAGCTGACGATCGATTCGTCCCACCTCCGGATGCGCGGCCAAGGGAGCTGGTCCGCCGGCGGAGACCGCACCTCCACCAGCCGATTCAGGGTCCGGATGAAGACCCCGAGCCTCGCCCGGCTCCTTTCCGCGGCCGGACTCGGCGACGAGATGGCGGCGGGAGAAGCAGCCGAGATCCGCTTCGATCTCGCATGGCCCGGCTCACCGTTCGATCCGTCGCTGGTGCGAGCCACGGGCACGGTCGGGATGGACGCCGAGAACGGAAACCTCCCGCGCGTGCGCGTGGGGCCGATCAGCCGGCTGTTCGCCCTCCTGAGCCTGGATGCGTTGCCTCGGGTGCTCGCCCTCGATCTGTCTCACGTGGCCGGCAGGGGCTTCGCATACGATCGGATCACGGCCCGGATGGAGATCGGGGACGGGTCGGCGAAGATCCGCGAGCTCGACATCACCGGACCGAGCGCGCGGATCGAGGTGAGCGGCCGCCTCGATCTCGTCTCCCGTCGGTACGACCAGAAGGTGGAGGTCATTCCGCGGCTGACCCGAAGCGGAGCGCTGCTTCCGGTCTGGACGGCCGCCTGGCCGGTCCTGGTCGCGAACTTCCTGCTCGAGAAGGTATCGGGCGAGGAGGTCATCCTCGATCGCCTGTTCCGTCTGCGGTACCGGGTGCGCGGTCCGTTGGACAACCCGGAGATCGAACGCATCAAGTTCCGCAATTCCTCCACGCCGAAATGACCCCCCTCCCGCTGTCCGTCAAAGCGGGAGAGCGCATCGTGGTAGGCCTCTCCGGCGGCGTCGATTCGGCGGTGGCCGCCGCGATGCTTCGCGATGCCGGGGCGGCGGTCGAGCCCGTGTTCATGAAGAACTGGGAGGAGGACGACCGCGAGGGCGAGTGTTCCGCGGCCGAGGACCTCGCGGAAGCCGAGACGGTGTGCTCCCATCTCGGACTCCGGCTCCGAACCGTCAATTTCTCGACCGAGTACTGGGATCGGGTGTTCGAGCCGTTTCTCGCCGCCAGCGCCGCCGGGCGGACTCCCAATCCCGACGTGTGGTGCAACCAGGAGATCAAGTTCGGCGAGCTGTTCCGATACGCGGACGACCTCGGGGTGTCCCGGATCGCCACCGGCCACTACGCACGGGTCGCGCGGCGGGGAGGCCGTTTCCGCCTGCTCAGGGGACGCGATCCGGAGAAGGACCAGTCCTACTTCCTGTACCGGGTCGGTCAGGATGCGCTTGCCCGCACCCTCTTTCCCGTCGGCGATCGGACCAAGTCCGAGGTGCGGACGATAGCCGAAGCGGCAGGGCTCCCGAACCATACCCGGCCGGACAGCACCGGGATCTGCTTCATCGGAGAGCGGCCGTTTCGCGAATTTCTCGCCCGGTGGATCCCCCCCGCCCCGGGGCCGATCGAGACGGTGGAAGGAGAGCGGGTCGGAACGCATGACGGCCTCGCCTTCCACACCGTCGGACAGCGCCGCGGTCTCGGAATCGGGGGGCGGCGCGGTGGAAGCGGCGAGCCCTGGTACGTCGCCGGCAAGGACCTCGAGCGCAACGTCCTCGTGGTGGCCCAGGGCGCCGGCCACCCGAGGCTTGCGACACGGGCCCTGACCGCCGGAGACGCGAGCTGGACGGCGGGCGATCCGCCCCGGTTCCCGCTCGTCTGCCAGGCGGTCACCCGCTATCGAGGCCCCCGGTCGGCGAGCCGGGTCGCTCCGCTCGGGAAGCGCCGTCTCGTGGTCGAGCTCGATCCTCCGCAGTGGGGGGCGGCCCCCGGGCAGTCCGTGGCTCTCTACGACGGCGCGGAGTGCCTTGGAGGGGCGATCATCGAACAGACCGAATCGGGGTGACCGCTCAGCTCGAAGCCTGTTTCGCGCGGTTGCGGGCCGCGAGCCGGGTCCCCACCGGCGCCTGGTGCCGGAAGAAGGCTTCGATCCCGTCCGCGAGTGCACGGGCGATTCGGCGCCGGTAGCGGTCGCTGCGCAGCAGCTTCTCGTCGGTCGGATTCGAGAGGAAGGCGGTCTCGATCAGCACCGCGGGGATATTCCGGGTCTTGAGGACCGCGAATCCTGCCCGATGGACGTGTTCCCCGTGCACCTTGACCGCGCCCTTCAGCGCACGCAGCACGCGGTTCGCGACGATGTCGCTCAGCCGGCCCGTAGCCTTCCGGGACATGTCCACCATCGCCGAACGAACCATCGGTTCGTGTCTCTCGAGACTGAGCCCTCCCGCTCGATCCGCCGCGTTCTCTCGCTCCGCGAGCCACCTCGCCGCCTCGCTGCTGGCGCCCCGCCAGGAGAGTACGTAGGCGGATGCGCCGCGCACCTTCGGGTTCCGGAAGGCGTCCGCATGGATGGAGACGAAAAGATCCGCCCCC
Source organism: Gammaproteobacteria bacterium (assembly GCA_965214795.1). GTDB lineage: Bacteria > Pseudomonadota > Gammaproteobacteria > HK1 > HK1 > JAJDXW01. Next base: position 3,207,006 of record OZ243976.1, read on the forward strand.
GCCTTGCGGGCGATCGCGGTTCGCCGGCGCAAGGGGATGAGGTAGTCTCCGTCACGGACCAGCACGGGCCGGATCCCCGGCCGCCGGCGCAGCTCCGCGGCCAGCCCCCGCGCGATGGCCAGGGTGACGTCCTTCTCCCGCGTTCCGCGCCGTCGGCCGACGGCGCCCGGGTCTTTGCCGCCGTGGCCGGCATCGATCGCCACCACCACGTCGCGCAGGCGTCCGGTGGGCTCCGGCTTCGACGCTCCGGGCACCGGCGAAGTGCGGCCGGCCTTCCCCCCGACCTGCTGCGCGCGTCCGAAATCCACGACCAGCCGATGGCCACGCCGGCCGTGGGGCGCGAGGAGAAAGCTCCTCGCCCGCGCCGGCCGGACCATGTCGAAGACGACCCGGTAGCGATCATTGCTCCGTTTCGCTTGGCGGAGCTTGGCGATGCGGCGATTGGGACGAAATCCGTTCTTCAGTTCCGACTTGAAGGTCACGCCCTTGAAGTCCAGCACGACCCGGTCGGGTTCGCGGAGCGAGAACAGGTTGTAGTCCACCGGTGCCGAGAGGTCGAAGACGACCCGGGTGTGGGTCGGCGCGTCGAACATCCGCATCCCGAGAACCGATGGAGCGCCGGCGGCCGAGCCGGCCCAGACCTGGCCGGCGACGAGAAGAGCGAGAGCGAACGGTCGCAGAGAGCACCGCCCACCGGCGCTCCGCGGCCGCTCGGCGCTCCGCGCGGCCCGGGAACGAGACCGCGAGCGGCGGAAGGGGGTCGGTGAAGAATCGGTCGTCGTCATGATGTAAACCGAGCTCCGGGCGAAGGAATGCACCCTCTCGGTACCGCGACGGCCGCCGCTTGGCGCGGTCCGGACGGGGACGGCGCGGGGCAGTGACGGTGGGTCGGTCGCTCCGATGTTCCGGTGTTCCGGCGTTCCCTTCTTCGGAAAGAACCCGTGGAAGCCGTCACGTCTTCCACCCGCTCATCAAGCTATCACCGAGCCCGACACGTCAGGGACGTGTCAGGGTGCATGAAAACTGTGCTTAAAACTATCCGGTAAAAAACAACATATCGATCGAAAGCGAGATATTACCTGAAGAAGATCCGTCTCGCCCGCCCCAGAAGGTCAAGGGCGCCGGGTTCCGACCCGGTGCAGCTGACCCGCCGAGCGCCCGCCGCCTCCCCTCCCGCGGCGTGCTCGAGACGAAGTTCGAGCCACGGGTCGGGGAGCACGCCGGCGCCTCGTTCCGGCCACTCGAAAAAACAGAGCGAATCCCCCGCCAGGTGATCGCGAAGCCCCAGGAGCTCGAGCTCCTCGGGGTCGGACAGGCGGTAGAGGTCGTAGTGACTCACGTTCATCGCTCCGATCCGGTACTCCTCGACCAAGGTGAAGGTCGGGCTGCGCACGGTTCCGGTCACGCCCGCGGCGCGGAGGAAGCCGCGAACGAGCGTGGTCTTGCCGGCCCCGAGCTCGCCGGCGAGGTACACCGTCCCCCGGCGAAGGCCCGCGCGCGCCAGGGCGGCTCCCAGGGCTATCGTCCCGGCTTCCCCGGCGAGCGTGCCCCCCCAGTTCGCGGGTGCCGGTGAGACGAGAGGAGCGTCCACCGCCAAGGTCATACTCGCCGGACGGCAGGACGGGAGTTCGGAACGGCGAAGCGTCGTCCGGCGGGAATCCCCCCGGGCGACGTCGGGCCGCCCCTGCCCGTGCCCCACCTCCGCTCGCTGGGCTTCATACCCGGCATATCATGGAAGTCATTGTTTTCCGGCCCTTTGCTTCTTTCCGTGAACGGCGCATCGAATGACAAATCAGTCCCTGGCCGGTCCCGATGCCGCCGAGGCCCGACGAGTCCGGCCTTGGCAGTCATCGGCAGATAGATTGTAAAAAATTGAACTGACATGAATTATTCATGTTCGAAGTCCAGCTGGGAGATGTGGGGCACGGGCAGGGCTCCCCCTTCGGCCGCCAACCCCGCCGGCCGCGCGAAACGGTCCCGCGTCCACCCCTCAGCCGCGGTTGACGAGCCCGCGCAGCTCGGCGACGAGGTCTCCGGCCAGCAGGCCCCGTTCCCCGTTCCGCGCCGCCAGGTCTCCCGCCTTCCCGTGAATGCAGACGCCGAACGCGGCGGCATCCGCCGGGGCGGCGCCCTGCGCGGCAAGGCCCGCGATCACCCCGGTCAGGACGTCACCCGTCCCCCCTGTTCCCATGCCCGGGTTCCCGTTCACGCACACTCCCACCGGGCGGTCTCCCGCCTCGACAAGCGTTCCCGCGCCCTTGAGCACGCACACCCCGCCGTAACGGGCACGGATTGCGGCGATGGCCGCGAACCGATCGGCCTCGACGTCGGCCGAGGTCGTTCCGAGCAGCCGGGCCGCCTCGCCGGGGTGCGGGGTGAGCACCCAATTTTCGCGCCGGGGCGCGGCCCTCCCCGCCGCCGCGAGATGGTTGAGCCCGTCCGCATCGACGACGAGAAGCCCGCGCGCATACTCGAGCACGCTCGCAAACATCCGTTCGCCCCAGCTCCCCCGTCCCAGGCCCGGGCCGACCGCGATCACCGTGGCCCGATCGGCCAGCACCGCGAACGCGGCCTCGTTCTCGACGCCGTGGCTCATGATCTCCGGACGCATCGCGCTGACCGCGGTCGCGTGCGCCTCGCGGGTCGCAACGCTCACGAGGCCCGCGCCGACCCGCGCGGCGGCCTCCGCGGAGAGCCGCACGGCCCCCACGAAGCCCCGTTCTCCCCCGACCACGAGCACATGACCGTGATGTCCCTTGTGGGCGGCCCGCGGACGCGGCCCAAGGCACGGGTGCGCCGGCAGCGTGTCGTAGTCGAGCCGTTCCGCACCGCCCGGAACACGATCCAGGAGCGAAGGCGGAACGCCGAGCGTGTCGCACTCCACGCACCCGCAGTGGTCCGGACCGGCGCCGGTGAGGAGCCCCCGCTTCGGCGCAAGGAAGGTCACGGTGAGCGAAGCGCGCACCGCGGCGCCGCGCGCGCTCCCGGTATCGGCATCGATCCCGGAGGGCACGTCCACCGCGAGTATCGGCGCCCCCGCCGCATTCATGGCGTCGATGGCGGCGGCCGCGGCCCCCCCCACCGGGCGCGAGAGCCCGATGCCGAACAGCGCGTCCACCACCACCCCCGCGAGGACGGGGGCGGAGAACGGCTCGCACTCGAGGCCCGTTCCGCGCATGGCGTCCAGCATGGCGGAGGCGTCGCGACCGAGGCGGCCCGGAGCCCCGACGAGGAGGACCCGCACCGCGCAACCCGCCTCCCGGGCGCGGCGTGCGACCACGAACCCGTCGCCGCCGTTGTTGCCGGCGCCGCACACGACCGTGACCCGGCGGACCTCCGGCCAGCGCCGGACGAGGGCCCGGTACGCTGCCGTCCCCGCCCGATCCATGAGCTCCGCCCCGGGGAGACCGGCTTCCTCGACGGCCAGCCGTTCGATCTCGCGGACCTCCGCCGTGCAGCGCAGGCCCCCACCGGGACGGACGGACGCCGCGGTCCCACCCGCGGGCTCAGGCGAAGAGGTGTTCGCGGTAATGACGTAGCTCCCGGATCGATTCGAGGATGTCATCGGCCGCCCGGTGTGCGCTCGCCTTCTCGAATGCCGCGGCCACGTTCGGCGCCCACCGCTGGGCAAGGACCTTGACCGTGCTGACGTCGAGGTTGCGGTAGTGGAACCATCGCTCGAGGCGCGGCATGTACCGGTAGAGAAAGCGTCGATCCTGGCAGATGGAGTTGCCGCAGATGGGAGAGGAGCCGGACGGAACCCACCGCTCCACGAACTCGATGGTCCTGCTCTCGGCCTCCGCGACCGTGCAGCGGCTTGCCCGCACCTCGCCGAGGAGCCCGGACCCGGCATGGTGTTCGGTGTTCCATCGATCCATGTCGGCCAGCACGTCCTCGGGCTGGCCGATGACGAGAGCGGGCCCATGCGCGAGGATCTCCAGCGCGGAGTCGGTCACCACCGTGGCCACCTCGATGATATGATGGCGTTCCGGTCGAAGCCCCGTCATCTCGAGGTCAATCCATATCAGATTGCTCGGATCCTGCGCCATCATGGAGTTGCCGGCCTCAGCAGCGGCGCATTCTAGCTTGCCTGTCGGGCCGGTTCCCGGCGGATGATCTCGAACGGCCTCGTGTCCTCCCGCCGGGGGCGCCGGTTCGAAGTTCGCGACGACGCGGGGCCGCTCCGTCTCTGTCAGCCCCGGCGCCGCCTCGGTCCGATCGTGGTGGGCGACCGGGTGGCCGTGCGGCCGCTCGGTACCGGCGAAGGCATTATCGAAGCGGTGGACGAACGCGGGTCCGTGCTCGCCCGGCCGGGGCCCGCCGGCCGGCGCCGGCTGATCGCGGCCAACGTGGACCTCATCCTCGTGGTGACCGCGTTGCGGCCGGCGACGCCGCGCCGGATCGTCGATCGCCACCTCGCGGGAAGCGAGCATCTCGACCTCTCCGCGGCCCTTGTGATGAACAAGGTCGACTTGCACGGCGAGGGCCCGGGCGGTCCGGACCTCGGCCCCTATCGCCGCCTCGGCTACCGTGTGTTCGAGACGAGCGCCCTCTCGGGCACGGGACTCGAGGTGCTCGCCGCGGCCTTGCGCGGGCAGGTGTCCGCCCTGGTCGGACCGTCCGGCACCGGCAAGTCGTCTCTCGTCCGGAGGCTCGTGCCCGGCGCGGACCTCGCGGTCGGGGCCCTCTCTCGCCGGGGCGGGCAGGGGCGGCACACCACTACCGTATCGACCCTGCACCCGCTCCCGGGGGGAGGGTTCGTCATCGACTCGCCGGGGATGGCGGACTTCGGCGAATGGACTCTTCCCGCGGAGCGCGTAGCCGACGGGTTCCCCGAGATCCGGAGCTACTCCGGCAGATGCCGCTTCCGCAACTGCCTCCACCTTCGCGAGCCCGATTGCGCGGTCGCCGCCGCGCCGGAGATCGATCCCGAACGCCTCGCCAGCTACCGGAGGATGGTGGAGGACCTCCAGGCTTGAAACCGGCGCCCATCACGCTGCCGGTCGGGTTGGCCGAAGGCACGACCCGACATCGCCCGGCGGCGCTCCTGCCGGATTGCACTTCGCTCGTCCGACCTGCCGGGCGCTTGAAACGCAGCGTGAAAGCGACCTCGGGTCGAACGGCCGTCGAGGACCGGCGCGGCGCCCGCCCGCCCCGCTCTCCCGTCCCGCTCTTCAGACCACGACCTCGCGGCGGCCGGTGAACGCGTGCGCGAGGGTGCCGGCATCGACGAACTCGAGGTCCCCGCCGAGCGGCACGCCCTGGGCGATCCGGGTGGCGGTCACCGAATGCTCGCGCGCCATCTCGGCCAGGTAGTGAGCCGTCGCCTCTCCCTCGGCGGTCGCGCCGGTCGCGAGGATGAGCTCGGATACCCCCTCTCCCGCGAGACGGTGAGAGAGGCGATCGAGGCCGAGGTCCCCGGGGCCGATCCCATCGAGCGGCGACAGGTTCCCCATCAGCACGAAGTACACCCCCCGATAGCCGGTACCCGCCTCGATGCGGACCAGGTCGGCGGGGTTCTCGACCACGCAGATCCGGGACCGGTCGCGGCGGGGACTCGCGCAGATCGGGCACCGCTCGTGTTCGGTGAGCGTCCGGCAATCCCGGCAATGTCCCACGCGGTCCATGGCCTCCACCAAGGCCGCGGCCAGCCGGCGCCCCGCATCGCGATTGCGCTCCAGCAGGTGCCAGGTCATCCGCTGGGCGGTCCGCGGCCCGACCCCGGGCAGGCAGCGCAGGGCGTCGACCAGGCCGTGGATCAGGTCTCCGCCCGCCATCAGAACGGGAGCTTCAGGCCGGGAGGAAGGCTGAGGCCCGCGGTGAGGCCGGCCATTCTCTCGCGGCTCAGCTCCTCGACCTTGCGCACCGCATCGTTGACGGCGGCGGCCACGAGGTCTTCGAGCATCTCGCGATCGCCGCCGACGAAGCTGTCGTCGATGCTCACGCCGCGCGCCTGGTAGCGGCCGTTCAGGGTAACGGTGACCACCCCGCCGCCGGCGCTCCCGGTCACCTCCAGGGACGCAAGCTCCTCCTGCGCCCGCTGCAGGTCCTCCTGCATCTGCTGCGCCTGCTTGAGCATCTGTCCGAGTCCACCCTTCATTGCGTCTCCCGTCGGTCCGGTGGATGTATGGATCGGGCCTTGCCCTCGAATCGCGTGAGGAGGTCCTGATAGTCCGGGACCTCGCGAAGCTCCCGGGACGCGCGTTCGATCCGCTCGTGTTCCTCGCGCCGGTCTCGTTCGGCCGGTGACTCCTGCTCGCGGGGGGCGATGTCGACCCGCAGCCGGACCGACCGCCCGAGGTAGTCGCCAAGCGCGGACTCGAGCTTGTCCCGCGTGCTCTTCGTCAGCAACTGCGCGTGCTCGGGGTTGAGACGGAGGTCGACCGTCGTCTCGGTGTATCCCCGGACGGCGCAGTTCGCGGCGAGCTGTCCGGTCGCGCCGTTGAGGGCGAGGCGCGCGCAGAGCTCGTCCCAGCGGGCGGGCGACAGGACCTCCCCCGCCCCCTCCGGCGCGGGGGTCTTCGGCTCGGGGGTCGGATCCGCGGGAGCAGCTTCGGGGTGCGTGGCCGGCGGGTCGGCGGCCGCGGGGGGACGAAGCACTTCCTCCGCCTCGGGAGGCCGCGCCGAAGCTGCGAGCGCTCCCGGCTCCCGAACCGCGGCGACCCCGGAAGCCGGCGCGAACGCGGCCATCCGGAGCATCGTCATCTCGAACCCGGCCCGCGGGTGCGGCGCGTAGGGGAGATCACGCCGACCCATGAGTCCGATCTGGTAGTGGAGCTGAAGGGTCCGGGGGGTGATCCGGGCCGCGAGCGCCCGCAAGGCATCGACCTCCTCGTCGTCCCCACGGCCGGCGGGGACGACCTGAAGAGCGGCCATCCGCCCGAGGGCCTCGACGACTTCGCCGAGCAGCATCTCGAAATCCGCCGCTTCCCCGGCCAGCCGGTCCAGCACCTCGATCATGGCCGCGGCGTCGGAGGAAGCCAGCGCCTCGAGGAGCGTGAGCAGCCGGTCGCGTTCCACCGTGCCGACGAGGGCGCGCACGTCGGAGGCGACGATCCGGCCGGCCCCGTAGGCGGCCGCCTGATCGAGCAGGCTGAGGGCGTCACGCATGCTCCCGTCGGCGGCGCGGCCGAGCACACGCAGCGCCGCCGGGTCGGCTTCGATCTCCTCTTCCCGCGCAATCCGGGACAGCTCGCCCGCGATCTCCTCGACGCCGAGGCGCCGCAGTCCGAACTGGAGGCAGCGCGACAGGACGGTGACCGGGAGGCGCTGCGGATCGGTGGTAGCCAGCAGGAACTTCACGTGCGCCGGCGGCTCCTCGAGGGTCTTGAGCAACGCGTTGAAGCTGTGGCGGGAGAACATGTGCACCTCGTCGATGAGGTACACCTTGCAGCGGGCCCGAACCGGCGCGTACTGGACGTTGTCGAGGAGGTCGCGGGTCTCCTCGACCCGGGCCCGCGAGGCCGCGTCCACCTCGATGAGATCGACGTGGCGGCCCTCGTCGATCTCGCGGCACGCTCCGCACTCGCCGCAGGGGCGCGCCGCCGGCCCCTGCTCGCAGTTGAGGCCCTTCGCGAACACCCGGGCGATGGTGGTCTTGCCCACCCCGCGCGTTCCGGAGAAGAGATAGGCATGGTGCAGCCGGTCGCGCTCGAAGGCGTTGACAAGGGCCCGCACCACGTGCTCCTGCCCCACGATGGCGTCGAAGTTCCGGGGGCGCCACTTCCGGGCGAGCGCCTGATAGCTCATGACGGTGCTTCCGCGGAAGGGTCGGTTCGGTAGAGCCACTCCCGAGCGGATCGGGCCACGCTCCGGGAGACGAACACATCGTAGGCGCCGGGCTCGCGATCCCGCCGGATCACGACCTCGAAATGACCGAGCATGGTAGCGACGGCCGCACCCGGCTCGACGGTGTCGAGGTCCATCGGACAGCCGCGGGAGAGCCGGGCGCGAGCCTCCGCCCCCGCCACCCGCAGGACCACCCGCGCGTGGGTGAGATCGGTGCAGGCGACGTTGCCCCCCGCGGAGGCCGCCACCACCGCTTCGCGCACCTCGTCCGCGCCTCGGTCGCTCACCGCCAGCCAGATCCGGGGCCCGGTCGCGAGGAGCTCGATCGACCCGTCGCGCCCGACGGCCTCCGCCTCCGGTCCGTCGATCCCCTCGACCCGGACGATTGCTTCCGGGGCCCGCGCGTCGTCCGGCGGACTCGCGCCGAAGGGCGAACGACGCGGCGGGGGGGTCGAGTCCGTCATCGGTCCGCCGCCTCTCCCGGGGTCTGACCTGGGGTCTGACCTGGGGTCAGCCCCGGGGGCTCGCCCGGCGCATGGCCGTCGGACCACTCACCGCAATGGAACATCCCGGTGGGGGCGGCGCGAAGCTCCGCCCGCCGCGACCCTTCGCCCCGCTCGCTCTCGAGGCGGGCCGCCGCTTCTTCCTTCCTGAGGATCTGCATGGTGCGGGCAATCTCGGCGATGTCGTAGTCCGGGGGGTCGCGGGACGCGGGTACGCGCGGAGATCGTAGCGCAAGTCCGTGGTGGTGGGGCGCGGGCCGAAGGGCGAGCGGCTACTCGGCGGCCGGGGCGGTGCGGGCGATGAGCGCACGCAACGCGGTCATCGCTTCGGCATGGCGCTGGTCCGCCGTTTGCAGGGTTTCGGCATGGCGCTGGTCGGCCGTTTGCAGGGTTTCGGCATGGCGCTGGTCCGCGACCCGCGCCGCTTGGGTCCGGTCGCGGGCGCGTTCGGCACTCGCGCGGTTCATGGCGCGGATGCCGACCCACACGATGCCGATCTGCCCGAGGCCGATGGCGATGGTGGCGATGACGTGGGAGGCGGCGATGATTTCGAGGGTGGTCATGGTGGGCTCCGTCGTGGTGATCGCGCGACAACTGCAAGGTGTCGGCATCCTGCAAGGACGGGGTCCTGACGGTCACCGTCCCGAAGCTTGCCTGGCGGACGCCCGAGAACCGAAGGATCCCGATCGGGCGCGGCTGACGCCGGCGACTCTCTCTCTTGCGGAGAGACGAACGCCGGCCGCCGCCTCCGTCTCAGGCTCGGGCCCGGGCGTTCTCCGGGTCGAAGAAGACCGGGTCGCACACCTCGACGCGGACGTTCTCCCGCGTTACCGGGGAGGCCGCGATCAGCTTCTCGCCGGTACGCGAGCGGCCGTCCCGGAGGAGTGCGAGGGCGATCTCGGCCCCGAGGTTCGGGCTGTGCACGGCGGACGTCACGTGCCCGAGCGAGGTGAGCGCGGTGGTCTGGCGGCCGAGCCTCGCGGCCCGCTCCTCGTCCAGGATCTGCGCCCCCGGAGGAATCGACGCCTCGCCCCGGAGGCCGACGAACTGCTTGCGTCCCGGCGCTCGGAACACCGGCCGGGAGAGCCCCCAGTGCCCGATGTAGCGGCCGTCCGGGCGCAGCATGCGCTCGAAGCCGAGATCGAGGGGCGTCGTCCGCCCATCGATCTCCGGCCCCGCCACGTGCCCCTTCTCGATCCGGAGGATCCCCATTGCCTCGGTCCCGTAGGGGGCGATGCGGTGCGGCGCGCCCCGCTCCAGAAGATGCTCCCAGACCGGAGTTCCCCAGTCGGCGGGGACGTGGATTTCGTAACCGAGCTCGCCTGAGAACGTGATCCGGAAGACCCGGGCCGGAACGCCGGCAAGGGTCGCTTCGAGGGCGCCCATGAACGGCAGCTCCCCGGCCGCTTCCCGGTGCTCACCGTCCACCGCGGCAACCAGCACCTCGCGGCTCCGCGGCCCCGCGAGGGCCATCGCCGCCCAGTGGTCCGTCACGTCGACGATGCTCACGTCGAGACCGGGCCACACCGTCTGGATGTGGAACTCCATATGCCGGAGAACGTGGTGGTGCTCCCCGGTGGTGGTGGTCATGTAGTAGCGGCGTTCCTCCCACCGGGTCGTCGTTCCGTCGTCGAGCACGTGCCCGTCCTCGCGCAGCATGAGGCCGTAGCGGCTCCGGCCCACCCGGAGCGTGCGCCACCGATTGACGTACATGCGCTCCAGGAACTCCGCGACATCGGCTCCCTCGAGCTCGATCTTGCCCAGAGTGGAGACGTCCACGAGCCCGACCGCCTCGCGGACGTGGCGGGCTTCGCGCCGCGATGCCTCGAGCGGGGTCTCCCCGTCGCCGGGGTAGGAGTGGGGCCGCAGCCAGGGCCCGACCGGACGCATGCCGCGATCGACCCCGCGAAGCGCCGCGACGTGCCAATCGTGCATCGGGGTCTCGCGGACCGGGGAGAGGTGCGGCCCGGTCTCCTCCCCCGCGATGAGCCCGAGGGTGACCGGGGTGTAGGGGGGGCGGTAGGTGGTGTGCCCGACCTCCGGGATGGGTGCGCCGCGCGCGCGCGCGAGGAGGGCGAGACCGTTGACGTTGCTCGTCCGTCCCTGGTCGGTGCCCATCCCGAGGGTGGTGTAGCGCTTGAGGTGCTCGACCGACGCATAGCTCTCGCGGACCGCGAGCGCGACATCGGCCGCGGTCACGTCGTTCTGGAGGTCGACGAACGCCTTGCCCTTCTCCGACCCCGGAACGGCCCAGAGGGGCTCCCAGGAGGCGGAGCGCGCGCCCTCGGACTCGTCCGCCGGGCCGGAATCGTGGTCCGGATCGAGGGGTGGCAGGTCGACCCGCGGCCCGCGCCGCCGCCGGAAGCCGAGGCCGACCGCCGCCGCCCTCCCCTCCCGGGCTCCCGCCTCCCAGGCCGCGGCGAGCGACGCCTCGCCGGTGACGGCGCCCGCCCACCGCTGGGGCTGGCCCGGCGTCCCCGGGACGAAGGCTCCGAGATCGCCGCGCCAGGCGAGCCGGCCCTGAGACTGGGCGACGAGGTGCACGGCCGGGGTCCAGCCGCCCGACACGAGCACCGCGTCGCAGGCGATGTGGCGCGGCCCGCCGAAGAGGCGCTCGCCGTCCCGGTTCCGGACGACGGCCGCCCGGATGCGGCCCGAACCCCGGACGCCGGCGACGACCGCACCCGTCACGCACTCGATGCCGAGCGTCTCGACCGCCGCGCGCGCCGCCGGATCGGGGCGGCCGGGGCGCGCGTCGAGCACCGCGGCCACCTCCACCCCGGCCCGCGCGACGTCCGCCGCTGCGGCGTACGCGGAGTCGTTGTTGGTGAACACCACCGCGCGGGTCGCCACCCGTACCGCATACCGGTTGGCGTAGGCCCGTGCGGCCGAGGCGAGCATGACGCCCGGTCGGTCGTTGTCGGGAAAGACGATCGGGCGCTCGTGGGCGCCGGTCGCGAGCACCACCTCGCGGGCCCGCACCAGCCGCAGGCGCTGGCCGGAACCGCCCGCGAGGCGTTCGGCCACCGCGACGAGGTTCTGGTCGTAGTAGCCGAACGCGGTCGCTCGGGTGAGGACCGTCGCCCGGGAGTCCTCCCGGAGCCGAGCCTCCAGCTCGCCGATCCACTCGACGAGCGGCCGTCCGGCCGCGAAGGTTCGTTCCCCGAGCAGGGTACCGCCGAGCCGCGGCCCGGCCTCGACGAGGATGGTGCGCGCGCCGGCCCGCGAGGCGGCGAGGGCGGCCGCGAGCCCGGCCGGACCGCCTCCGACGACGAGCACGTCGCAGAAGTCGTGCGCGCGGTCGTAGCGGTCCGGGTCCGGGACCACCGGAGGCGGGCCGAGGCCCGCCGCCCGCCGGATGAAGCGTTCGTAGAAGAGCCATCCCCCCGGGGCCGACGGCCACATGAACGTCTTGTAGTAGAAGCCGGCCGGAAAGAAGGCCGAGGCGAGACCCGCCGCCGCCCCGAGGTCGAATGCGAGCGAGGGCCATCGGTTCTGGCTCCGGACCGCCAGGCTCGCCTCGACCTCCACCTCGGTCGCGCGCAGGTTGGGCTCCGTGCGCGCGCCCTCCCCGACGGTGACGAGGGCGTTCGGCTCGTCCGCCCCCGCCGCCATCACCCCGCGCGGACGGTGGTACTTGAAGCTGCGCCCGACGAGGCGTACCCCGTGCGCGAGCAGGGCGGAGGCGAGGGTGTCCCCGCGGTAGCCGAAGCAGGGGCGCCCGTCGAAGGTGAACTCGATGAGCTCGTTGCGATCGATGAGCCCGCCCGCGAGGTTGCGGAAGCGTTGCAGCTTCACGCCCCGCCCCTCCCGGCCCCGGCCGCGCCAAGGTCCGCCGGACCGGCGCCGCCGCCCTCCGTCTCCGCGCCGGCCGGACCGGCTTCGGAATCGACGCTGTCGCCCGGCGCGGCGGCGGCCGGCTCCGCCCCGAGCACCGCGTGGGTCCCGGTGTCCCGGAGCACCCGGATCCATTGCCCGCATCCGCCGTGGTGCAGCCACCACTCCCGGTGCGGTCCGCGGGGGTTGCCGCGCAGGTACACGTACTCGTACCACGCTTCGTCAGGCGCCCCGTCCGGCGGGCGCTGCCTCGCCGCGTCGCCCCCGTAGGCGAACTCGACCTGGGCCCGTTCTCCGCAGTGCGGGCAGGGGATCAGCAGCATCGGGCTTTCTCCGCACGCGCCCCGGAACTCCTCCCGAACGGGGCCGGCGGGGGTGCACCGCGCGGGCCGGGGACCGGTTCGGGGGTCGCCGGGATCGTCACCGGGATCACCGCCTCCGCCGCCTCGGGCTGGCGTTGCCCGTGTTCCACCTCTCTTCGCTGGACTTCGAATATGAATAATTCATATCAATTCAATTGGTTGCAATCTATCTGCCGATGACTGCCCAAGCCGGACTCGTCGGGCCTCGGCGGCATCGGGACCGGCCAGGGACTGGTTTGTCGTTCGATGCGCCGTTCACGGAAAAAGCAAAGGGCCGGAAAACAATGAGTTCCATGATACGCCGCGTATCGAAGTCCGGCGAGCGGAGGTGGGGCACGGGCAGGGCTAGTGCGCATTCGGGGTCGGCCCGGCCCCGTTCTCGTCCAGGGTCCGGCCGGTCGCGAAGCGATCCAGGCCGAACCCCGCATTCAGTTCATGCGGCTCGCCATGAGCGATGGTGTGGGCGAAGACCCACCCCGAGCCCGGGGTCGCCTTGAACCCTCCGTAGCACCAGCCGCCGTCGATGAAGAGGTTCTCGACCGGGGTCTTCCCGATGATCGGGCTCCCGTCCATGGTCATGTCCATCACCCCGCCCCAGGTGCGCATCACCCGCAGGCGGCTGAGCGCGGGATACATCGCGACGGCGGCCTGCGCCACGTGCTCGATGACCGGAAGGTTCCCGCGTTGGGCGTACGAGTTGTAGCCGTCGAGGTCTCCGCCAAGCAGCACCTCGCCCTTGTCGGTCTGGCTGACGTAGCAGTGGATGGCCCCGCTCGTCACGACGTGATCGAGGAGCGGCTTCACCGGCTCGGTCACGAACGCCTGCAGCACGTGCGATTCGATGGGCAGGGTGAGGCCGGCGAACCCCGCGACCCGGCCCGTGTTGCCGGCGACGGCGAGCCCCACCCGCTCGACCTCGATCATGCCCCGGGTGGTCTCGATCCCGGTGACGCAGCCCCCGTCGATCCGGAAGCCGACCACCTCGCAGCCCTGCACGATGTCGACCCCGAGGGCGTCGGCCGCCCGGGCGAAGCCCCACGCCACCGCATCGTGGCGCGCGACCCCCCCCCGCCCCTGGAGCAGACCGCCGAGGACCGGGAAACGGGCGTTGTCGGAGGTGTCGAGGAGCGGCACGTACCGCGTGACCGCGCGCCGGTCGAGGAGCTCCGCGTCGACCCCGTTCAGGCGCATCCGGTTGCCGCGGCGGGCGAAGGCGTCCATCTGCGAGTCGCTGTGGGCGAGGTTGAGCACCCCCCGCCGCGAAAACATCACGTTGTAGTTGAGGTCGCGGCTCAGGCCTTCCCAGAGGCGAAGGGAGTGTTCGTAGAAGCGCGCGTTGTCGTCGAGGAGGTAGTTCGAGCGGACGATGGTGGTGTTCCGCCCGGTGTTGCCGCCCCCGAGCCAGCCCTTCTCGATCACCACCACGTCGCGGATCCCGTGGAGCTTCGCAAGATAGTAGGCGGTCGCGAGCCCGTGGCCGCCGCCCCCGACGATGGCCACGCGGTAGCGGGGCTTGAGCTCCGGGAATCGCCACGCGCCCGTCCAGCCGCGATGGCGGCGCAGCGCTTCCCGCGCGAGGGTGAAAATCGAGTAGCGCTTCATGGACCGGGCAAGCACCTGCGCCTTCGAACCCCCCGGCGCCGGCCGGCACCCTGCCGATCTTCCATCATCCCGGCATCATCCCGGCATCATCCCGGCACCATCCCGGGGGTCAGCGATTCATGCGCGCGTATCCGTCGCGGGTCTGGGGGAGCTTCCGGTCCAGAATACGCGAAGCGACCACGGTTCGCAGGATCTGGGCCGTCCCGCCCCCGATGGTGAACATGCGCGCGTCCCGCACCATGCGCTCGAGGGGTCGGTTCCGGGAGTACCCCGCCGCCCCGAATATCTGGAGCGCGTCGTTGGTCACCTCGATAGCCATCTCGGACGCGAATATCTTGGCCCGCGCGGCCTCGGTCGGGTCCGGGAAGCCGCTCCCGCGGCGGGCGCTCGCGGCGGCCCGGTGGAGGAGGAGGCGGGCCGCCTCGATGCGGGTGTTCATGTCCACCAGCATCCACTGGATGCCCTGGAACTCGCAGATCGGCCGCCCGAACTGCTCGCGCTCACGCGCATGGTCGAGGGCGTGCTCGTACGCCCCCCGGGCGAGCCCGAGGGCCACCGCGCCGGCCCCGACCCGCTGGCCGTTGTAGGCGTTCATGAGCCCCGCGAACCCCCGGGCGAGACCCTCGGGGGGGATGAGCGCCATGGACCCCGGCACCTCCAGGTCTTCGAACCGGATCTCGGTCTCCGGGATCCCGCGAAGGCCCATCGCGGGCTCGCGGGTGCCGATGACCAGCCCCGGCGACTCGCCCCGGACGGCAAGGAAGCCGCCGATGCCGCGCGCCTCGCCGTTCTCGTACACCCGGGCGAAGATGAGGTGCAGCTTCGAGACCCCGCCCCCCGTGATCCAGTGCTTGCGGCCGTTGAGGATGTAGGCATCCCCCCGGCGGTCGGCCCGGGTGGCCATCTCGGTCGCCGCGCTCCCCGCTTCGGGCTCGGTGATGCAGATGGCGGGCTTGTCGCCGCCGAGGACGAGGCCCGCCGCGAGGTGCTTCTGCGCCTCCGTCCCGTAGCGCATGACCGCCCCGATGGCGCCCATGTTCGCCTCCACCACGATGCGCCCGGTGACGCCGCAGGCGCGCGCCATCTGCTCGATGACGAGCACCGCGTCGAGATAGTCGCGCCCCCGGCCGCCGTACGCGGCGGGGATGGTCATGCCCATGAACCCCGCGTCGCGGAGGGCGGTCACCGTGTCCCACGGGTACGCTTCGCTCCGGTCCGTCTCCGCTGCGCGGGGGGCGGCGATTTCGTCGGCGAAGGCCCGCGCCCGCGCCTGGAGGTCCAGCCGTCCGCGATCGAGTTCGAACATCATGAGGTGTGGCCGGCCCGCGCGAAGAACGAAGTGTGGCATCATACCGGAGCTTGGGAGAGGTGTCCGAGCGGTCGAAGGAGCACGCCTGGAAAGTGTGTGTGCGTGAATAGCGTACCGAGGGTTCGAATCCCTCCCTCTCCGCCAGATACTATATCAACAACTCATTGATTCAATTAGACATAATGCGAATGGACGACCAGTCCTTCAATCCTGGTCCCACAATCCGGAGCTCGAACGGGACCGGCGCGAACCGCCTCCGGAACCGCCGGGGTCCATTGCGGTGGATCGATGGACGCACCGCCGCACGAGTGTGACCGGGTGCCGCCGGGACGAGCGTGGAATGGCCGATCCGGACGGCCCCGGCACGGCAGGCCGGAACGGTGTGTCCCGACGCCTGCGTACGCGTCGATTGCCTCACGACAGGTAACGAACCGGTCCCGGAGTTTCGTACACTACGCCCGCAAGGCGGGGAAGGAGTCCCTGTTCTCGACATCCTCGGTCAACCGGATACGCCGCGCATCCCGGCGGCCCGGTGACGTTTCCGCGGAATAGTGAAGGAGACGCCATATGAAGACATTGGATGCCGCTACGGATACTCGTCCGGCCGTTGCCGAAGAGGACGAGGCGGCAGAAGCCTTCGAGGACCCTCCGGAAGCCGCCGCGCTCACATTCGCACCACACCCTTCGCAGAGCACGATTGCTCTTCATGATATCGTCCGGGGCGCGTACGCCTTCCGTCTGTGGGGCAGGCTTGGCTGGCAGGACATTCGCAAACGCTATCGCCGCTCCAAGCTCGGGCCGTTCTGGATCACCGTCAGCATGGGGGTACTGGTGACGGCGATGAGCACGCTGTATGGCGCCCTGTTCGAGGTCGAGATCGCGGACTACGTGCCATTTCTCGCGCTTGGCTTCATCGTTTGGGGTCTGATCTCCGGTTTGATCACCGAAGGCTGCGCCGTGTTCACCGGCGCCGCGAACATCATCAAGGAGGCGAGATTGCCTCTGTCGCTTTACGTGTACCGCGTGGTATGGCGCAACCTCATCATCTTTTTTCATAACATCGTGATTTTCGTCGTCGTGGCCACCCTGTTCTCGATCCGGCCGGGGTGGGCCGGGCTTCTCGCCCTTCCGGGGCTCGTGTTTCTGTGCCTGAACGGCGTGTGGACAGGGTTGCTGCTGGGCATCGTGTCGGCCCGCTTCCGGGACTTGCCGCCAATCGTGGAAAGCATCATGCGGATTACGTTTTTCGTTACTCCGATCATCTGGATGCCCAGCCTGTTGCCCGAGCGCGCCGTACTGCTGGACTTCAATCCGTTCTTCCACGTACTGGAGCTGGTACGGGCACCGTTACTGGGACAGGCGCCAAGGCTCGTCTCCTGGCTCACGGTGTCGGGCATCACGCTCGGCGGTGGGCTCGTGACGTTCGAATTGTTCCGCCGTTACCGTCGGCGCATCGCATACTGGGTATGAGTGCCATGGTCAGCATCCGGCTCGAGTCGGTCACGGTCGACTTCCCCATCTACAACACCAGTACGCGCTCGCTGAAGAACAGATTGTTGCATCACGGCACGGGCGGACGCATTGCGCGTGATGCCGGCAACCATCTGTACGTTCGCGCGCTCGAGGACGTGAGCCTCGCGTTCGAGCATGGTGATCGGATCGGGCTCATCGGGCACAATGGCGCGGGCAAAACGACGCTGCTCCGGGTGCTCGCGGGTATATACGAGCCGGCGCGGGGCCACGTGTGGCGGCGCGGTCGGGCTGCATCGCTGTTGAACGTATCGCTCGGGATCGATCCCGAAGCGACGGGCTACGAGAACATCATGACGCGAGCACTGTTCCTGGGACTCATGCCCGAACAGATTCGCGAGCGCATGGACGAGATCGCGGAATTCACGGAGCTCGGCGACTACTTGACGATGCCGGTGCACACTTACTCGGCGGGCATGAGAAGTCGACTCGCCTTCGCGGTATGCACCTGCTTCGATCCCGATATCCTGCTGATGGACGAGTGGGTCAGCATCGGTGACCGGTTTTTCTTCGAGAAGGCCGAGCGCCGGCTCGAAGAATTCGTGGACCGCTCCGGAATTCTGGTGCTCGCCTCCCAAAATACCGCTCTGCTCAAGCGTGTGTGCACCAAGGGGATTCTCCTCGGCACGGGGAAGGTCAGGGCCGACGGGGCGATCCACGAGGTAGTGCGGAAATATGGAGAGACGGCATCATAGGCAGGATATTGATAACCCGATGGGGAGTTGCCGGCAATTTCGCGGGCAAGGCGTTCCCCTCAGGAGCGCCCAGGCGAGCCCCGGAGGGGCAAAGCGGGTCAACTCCATGGCCCGGACATGTACGAGGCGTCCATGTCCGCGATACAGGCCCGGTCCGGGTGCCAACCGGGCCAGACACTATCGGCCCGGTCGAGAAACCACTCGTCCCCCACCACATCCCAAGTGTGATCCCTGCCATGCCGGACCAGCACGAACCCGGCGCCGTGCGTTCGATAGACCCGGCTGCCGCGCCCTCGGACTTTCTCGAACAGACGCGAATCCACCGAGTGAGGGACGCACGGAAACCCGCCCACCCCATCGAGAACCTCCCGTGACACCAGCAGGGTGCCGCCGGCGCCCATCACGCCGTACTGCTCGGAGCACCCCCGGTGCATCCGAACGGTCATGTCCGACGCCGCCAGATAGGTGAACTCCTGCGTCTTCCCCACCAGGTGCGCCTGCGAGTATTCATGCGCCAGCACCAGGTCCCACAGATGCTCGCAGCCGTACACGTCGTCGTCGTCCATCTTCGTCAGGAGCGTCCCGCCCGACGCCGCCACCGCGCTGTTGAGCGCCGCGCCGAGCGGCTGTGCGGAATCGACGCGCACCACGGTTGCGGGCATCGACAGGTCGGCAAGGCACCGGTCGACGCCGGTGAAGCCGTCACCGTGCAGACCCAGCACCAATTCCACCCGGGGATAGCTCTGCCGCGCCAGTCCCGCCAGCGCGTGCGGCAGCAGCGCCGGACGCCTGGTCACCAGCAGTACCGACACCAGGGGCAGCAACGGGGGCTCGACCCCCGCATGCGCGCAGAGCTGGCGGGCCCGGCTGCCCAACGAATGCTCCCGCAGCGCGGCCCTCCGGGTCCGGATGCTGAGCGTCTCGCGCGCCGCCAGGTCGGGGTCCGGCGCCGCACCGCCCATCAGCCCGTACAGCTCGGTGCCCAGCAACGCCTCCATGTGCGGCGCTTCATCTGCAAGATGCACGACCGCCCCCAGCGCGGCCAGGCGGACCAGGGTGGCCGCGCGCGCCGTCGCGTCGGGATGGAAAGCCTGGACGTCCTCCAGGTGATGCAGAGAGCGGATGCGGTTCTCGTCGGCGGGGTGGACGACGCGGTCGGCCCGGACGCGGGCCGGCAGCCGGTCGAGCGGACCCAGCGCCCCCACCGTCGCATTGACGTAGCGTCGCCAGCCGATCGGGTTGTGCCGCAACGGGTCGAAGGCGGGAACCGACAGCAGCGCCGGCGCCTCGGCGAGGACGACCACCGGGGCCGCCACACTGGCCGCTTCGGCCGCCGTGTCGGCCACCACCACATCGACGTGCTGGCCGGCCGTCGTCCGCGCCACCCGCCCCGACGCCTCGAACACGGCCCGCGACCGGGCGCCCAGCGCGACTATCTCCACTCCCAGGGGATACTCGGCCCGAGGCGCGGAAGCCGGCGCCTCGGCCGGCATCGTGGGCGTCTTCCGCAGCGGGGCGGCGTGCAAGCGTCGGAGCGCCCGTCGCAGAACCGCGCCCCCGAACCACCGGACGAACCGCCACGCCGCGCCAGGACCGTCAACCCGACGTAACTCGGTCCGCAACTGTCCCCAGGACGAGCGCAACGCCCGGACCGTCGAACCGGCCGGCACGGGCGCCGCCCTCAGCTTCCGGGGCGGGATCGTCACCACATCGCCGAAGTCGGATGCCTCCCAAGGCGTGCGCAACGCCCGGTGCAGCGCCCACGCCCGCTCGATCGATGCGCGGGAACCGTCGGGAAACTCCGACTGCCCGACCACCCCCGTCCCCAGCCCGGCGCGCAGCCGGCGCACCACGTCCGCGTGCAGCCGCTTCCCGGCCGGCAGCGTCACGTGGAACGGGGATGCGGGAAACTCCTCCAGCGCCGAGCGCGACGGCGCCACCCGCACCCGCGGGTCCGGACCCAGGTGGCGCTCCAGCCACACCCGGTCCGCGTGGCCCTCGGGCAACTCCAACCGCACCACCAGATCGTGCATCGGACCGGACAGCACACGCTCGACCGCCTCCAGCAGACGTTCCGCAGACAGCCCGTCCCCCCACACCGTCACCACGTACTGCGGCACCGTGAAGGTCCGGCCCGACACACCGCTGCGGAACCCGGGGTGGGCAATCAGGTGGGCCAGCTTCGCCCGCTGCAACTTCAGACTCCGCTCCTTCTCCGCCCGGCCCTCCTCCCAGGGACCCTGGTGCCAGGCGAACGCCTCCCGCACCGGCACCAGCAACCCGCCCCGCGTACAGGCCCGGTAGCCGAACTCCGTATCCTCGCACCCCCACTGTTTGAACGATTCGTCGAATCCTCCCACCAGCTCGTAGAACTCGCGGCGAAACCCCAAATTGCCGCTCGCCGCTACCCGGAACAGATCGTCCACCTTCGAACACAGATTGTTCGTGCGGATCATGTGGGATTCGATCCACTGGTACTCGACAGTGTCCACCTTCCGCCCGGCGAACAGCTCCTTCAGCGTCCCCGGCCGGCTCCGGATCATCTCGGCGTCCACCCCGTCCACCGGAACATGGGCCCACAAGCCCAGCGTCACCGCGTCCGGCACCGCGTGATGCCAGCGCGCATGGGCCGCCAGCCACTCCGCCTCCGGCAGCAGGTCGCCATCGAGAAACAACAGCACATCGTGCGCCGCCGCGCGCACCCCCGTGTTGCGCGCCCGCGCCGCTCCGAAGCCGAGGTCCTCCTGACGCACCACCTTCACGTCCAGCGGCGTCGACCCCGGCCGCTCCAACGCCTCCGGCGAGCCGTCGTCCACCACCACCACCTCGAAGAGCTCCCGCGGATACGTCTGGCCCTCCAGCGCCGCCAGCGTCCGCCCGATCTCATCCGGCCGCGCGTAGTACGGCACGATCACGCTCACCGGCAGCTCCGGCACGAACGCCCCGGGCGCCGGCACCGCCACCTGCCGCCAGTCGTTGTCCCGGACGAGTTGCGGTGGAGGCGTGTCGTGCCGCACTCCGGCCATCATCGGAGCTGTCGGGCGAATGGCCCAAACATGTGCGAGGTGTCCATGTCCGCGATACAGCCCCGGTCCGGGTCCCAACCGAGCCAGGCACTATCGGCCATGTCGAGGAACCACTCGTCTCCCACCGCATCCCAGGTCTGGTTCTCGCCGTGCCGAACCCGCACGTACCCGGCGCCGTGCATTCGATAGACCCGACTGCCGTGCCTTCGGATTTTCTCGAACAGACGCGAATCCACATCGAGAACCTCCCGTGACACCAACATGGCGCCGCTGGTGCCCATCACGCCGTACTTCTCGGAGCGCCCCCGGTACATCCGAACGGTCATGTCCGACGCCGCCGCCGCGCTGTGGAGCTTGCCGCTGATCACGACTTCCCGGACCCGTCGAACCGGTTGGCACGGACGACGCGCATGCACCGGAGCGCCCGCCGCAGAACCGCGCCCCCGAACCACCGGACGAACCGCCACGCCGCGCCAGGACCGTCGACCCGACGTAACTCGGCCCATGACAGTTCCCAGGACGAGCGCAACGCCCGGACCGTCGGACCGGTTGGCATAGGCATCGCCCTCAGCTGCCGGGGCGGGATCGTCACCACATCGCCGAAGTCGGCGGCCTCCCACGGCGTGCGCAGCGCCCGGTGCAGCGCCCACGCCCGCACGATCGATACGCGGGAACCGTCGGGAAACTCCGACTGCCCGACCACCGCCGTCCCCAGCCCGGCACGCAGCCGGCGCACCACGTCCGTGTGCAGCCGCTTTCCGGCCGGCAGCGTCACATGGAACGGGGACGCGGGAAACTCCTCCAGCGCCGAGCGCGACGGCGCCACCCGCACCCGCGGGTCCGGACCCAGGTGGCGCTCCAGCCACTCCCGGCCCACGTGGCCCTCGGGCAGCTCCAACCGCACCACCAGGTCGTGCATCGGACCGGACAGCATATGCTCGACCGCCTCCAGCAGATGGTCCGCAGACAGCCCGTCCCCCCGCAACGTCACCACGTACTGCGGCACCGTGAAGATCCGTCCCGCCGTACTTGTGCGGTATCGGGGGTGGGCAATCAGGTGCGCCAGCTTCGCCAACTGCAACTCCCGGCTCCGTTCCTTCTCCGCTCGTCCCTCCTCCCAAGCACCCTGGTGCCAGGCGAACGCCTCCCGCACCGGCACCAGTAGCCCGCCCCGCGTACAGGCCCGGTAGCCGAACTCCGTGTCCTCCCCGCCCCACTGCGTGAACGACTCGTCGAACCCCCCCACCAGCTCGTAGAACTCGCGGCGAAGCCCCGAATTGCTGCCCACTACTACCCACAGATCGTCCGCCTTCGACGTCAGATCGTCGGTTCTGCGCAGGTGGGGTTCGACCCACCTGAAGTCGGCCAAGCTTACCTTCCGCCCGGCGAACAGCTCCTTCAGCGTCCCCGGCCGGCTCCGGATCATCTCGGCGTCCACCCCGTCCACCGGAACATGGGCCCACAAGCCCAGCGTCACCGCGTCCGGCACCGCGTGATGCCAGCGCGCATGGGCCGCCAGCCACTCCGCCTCCGGCAGCAGGTCGCCATCGAGAAACAACAGCACGTCGTGCGCCGCCGCGCGCACCCCCGTGTTGCGCGCCCGCGCCAGCCCGAAGCCGAGGTCCTTCTGACGCACCACCTTCACGTCCAGCGGCGTCTCCCGCGGCCGCGCCAGCGGCTCCGGCGAGCCGTCGTCGACCACCACCACCTCGAAGAGCTCTCGCGGATACGTCTGGCCCTCCAGCGCCGCCAGCGTCCGCGCCAGCTCCTCCGACTGCGCGTAGTACGGCACGACCACGCTCACCGGCAGCTCCGGCACGAACGCCTCGGGCGCCGCCACCGCCACCTGCCGCCAGTCGTTGTACCGGAGGGGCTCCACGAGGCCCCGGCCCCCTGACGCGGCGGGCGCCGCCGTGGCAGCGCGCTCGGCCATCAGCCGCATCCCTCCCGCAGCCGGTTCATGAGCGCAAAGTCCTCTGCATACCGCTCTCTCAACAACGCCTTGTTCCGCTCGTTCAGGCTCTCGTCAGGCAGCCGTGCGACGCTCTGCAGCTCTTCCCCCGTCGGCTGCCATCCGGCCATCGTGTTCAGTCTGGGCAGCTCGCGCGCCGGCATGCCCAGACGATTGCAGACCGTCCTGAAATCCGCGTCGAGATTTTCGTAGCGCCCGACGAAATCGGGTAGCCGCCCATCGTCGAGCACCACCTGTCTGGACTGGCAGAGCCAGTGCCGGTCGGCGAACGCATCCGAGCCGTACGGAGTGGTCAGCCACCGGCACAGGTCGTCGAAGCTGAACGTCGGCGAGGCTCCATGATACGGGTCGATGAAATGCTGGCGTTTGTCGTCCCTCGGCTGCAGGTACTTGTCCGCATAGAACGAGAACGCCCGGCGGTACGGATTCCGGACGAACGCGAAGCTGTAGTAGCCCCGCGCTTCCGGATGCATCGCATAGACGTCGAAGATGCTCTTTTGGCGTATCACCTCGGCGTCGGGATCGATCTCGCAAAGCAGTGTCCTGATGCTCCGCGACGCGACCTTCGGAATGCAGAGCCACACGTACCCGTACTTGCGGGAGACGATCTTCTCGGCACCGAGATCGGGCGTCCGTTTCGCCGTCGTGGCAATGCTGAGCGCCTGCTCGAACTCGCCGTCCGACAACGCGTCCAGCAAGTCTCGGGCGACAGCGCGATGCAGATGCGTCGGAGCGAGACCGACCAGCTTCTCCGCCAAGTCGTGCAGAACGTCGACGCTCCCGCCGCCGTTGCCGCCGGTCCGAAGCCTGAGCCTGCTGTGGACCTCGACAGCAAAGGCTCCGAAATCTTCCGCGTTGCCGCCGCCCGGCGGCTCTTCACGGAGGAGAATCGACAACAGCCGGCCAGCACGGCGACGATGCAGCGTCGTGGCGATGCGAAAGCGCCGGCACACCCGCCGCAGAACCGCACCTGCGAACCACCGGACGAACCGCCACGCCGCATCAGGACCGTCGACCCGACGCAACTCGGCCCGGAACAGGTCCCAGGACGAGCGCAACGCCCGGACCGTCGGACCGGTTGGCATAGGCACCGCCCTCAGCTTCCGGGGCGGGATCGCCACCACATCGCCGAAGTCGGCGGCCTCCCAGGGCGTGCGCAACGCCCGATGCAGCGCCCACGCCCGCACGATCGATACGCGGGAACCGTCGGGAAACTCCGACTGCCCGACCACCGCCGTCCCCAGCCCGGGTGTTCCCCTCGTGGAATGCGCTGATGACCCTGCTCGCCACCGGCGGCACGGCGGCCCAGCCGCCCTGATCCCGGCACCCCTTCTACACTCCCACTCAACCCGAACCGCCAAACCATCGAACCCAACAATCAGCGAAAAGAGCCAAAATGAGAACTGCTGGGCATCCATGCCAAGTGATTTCGGAGAGGGGTGGTTGAGGAGGGCGGCAGGTTGGGCGATGCGCTGGGCCGAACCTGATGATCCCACCATGACGGTGTCCCCGGATTCGTTCCTTGAGCGCCCCCGGCGCTTTCCCGGTTCGCTTTATCGCGGATGCCTCTCTCACCACGGTCAATCGGGCCACGGTCGGTCCGCCGGCCCTGCGGCGACGGCCGGCGGCCGACCTCGTGCCGCAACGTATTCGGCAGGAACTCGGGGCTTTACCGACAGGAGGAAAACGAACTCCCGCTCGGAGCGACGCTCGAATGTCCGTCGGATATCGGGAGGGTAATCCGCCGCCCTGGATACCGGCGTGGCACCCCGTTCGCACGCGCCGGTGCCGCCCTCGGCCGAGAGCGGAGCGGACACCGCCGCGAGCGCGATCGGTCGAAACCGGATGCGCCTTCCACGATTCGGACCGGACGATACGGCCATGCGCCGGGCGCCAACCTCGCTCGGGTCAACGCCGAGGGTGGTGGCCGGAGATCGGGAAGGACCCCCAACCCTCCGGGAGGCGGGAGGTGCGTTCCGGCCCAGGCGGGCCGGCGCGCGCAAGGTGAAGCCGCAAGAGGCGTCGTCTACTCGGGCTGGGGCACGATGCGAAGGTAGGGCCGGGGGGCCTTCCAGCCGTCCGGGAACTTCTCCTTCGCCGCCTCGTCCGAGACCGCGGGCACGATGATGACGTCCTCGCCCTGCTTCCAGTTGACCGGCGTCGCGACCTGATGCTTCGCGGTGAGCTGCATCGAGTCGAGGACCCGCAGCACCTCGTCGAAGTTGCGGCCGGTGCTCATCGGATAGGTGAGGCTCAACTTCACTTTCCTGTCCGGGCCGATCACGAAGACCGAGCGGACCGTCGCGTTGTCCACTGCGGTACGGCCCTTGGCGCCGCCGCTCGCGTTCGGGTGGATCATGTCGTAGAGCTTCGCGACCGCGAGGTCATCGTCGCCGATGAGAGGATAGTCGACCTTGTGGCCCTGGGTCTCCTCGATGTCCCCGAGCCAGCGATCGTGGTCGTCCACCGAGTCGACGCTGAGGCCGATGACCTTGCAGTTGCGCTTCTCGAACTCGGCCTCGAGCCCGGCCATGTACCCGAGCTCGGTCGTGCAGACCGGGGTGAAGTCCTTGGGATGAGAGAACAGGATCGCCCAGCCGTCGCCAATCCAGTCGTGAAAATCGATCTCGCCGTGCGTGGTGCGGGCGGTGAAGTTGGGGGCTTCGTCGCCGATGCGAATTGCCATGCCGCATTCCTTCCGGTTGATGGATCGAACCGGCCGAGGCCGGTCCGTGGGGCGCGCATTGTACCGCCGTCTCTCGCCGTCCAGGGGCTGCGAGGAACCCTGGTTACCTGATGTTTTGGAAAGCGATCGGCGAGAAATTCTCATCATGAGGGCCGGCCGCTCCGAACCGGGTTCCGCGGCTTCGCCGGCGCCGGCGCCGGCGGCCGGCCGACGGTTCGCCCGGAGGCTCGGTCGTCGAGGCCGGGCGGGACGCGAGTGTGCCAGTCGGTCGCCCGCTGGCAGGCGAGCCCGATGCGAAGCGCGGTCCCTTCCTCGAACCCGCGGCACGCGATCTGCAGCGAGAGCGGCAACCCGCCCTCGGTCAGGCCGTTCGGCACCACGAGCGCGCAGTAGTCGATGAGGTTGAAGGGGCGGGTGAAGATCGCCGCGGTGGTGGACTGGTCGATGTCCGCGACCGCCGGCGCCGCGGTGCGGACCGCGGGCGTGAGCAGGGCGTCGACCCCTGCGAGGGCCTCGTCGAACTCACGCTTGGCGACAGCCCGTTCGCGCTGCACCCGGATGTATTCGCCCGCGGACATGCTTCCTCCGGGACGGATCCGGGGGCGCACGTCATCGTCCACCGGAAGGGTGTCGTCGTCGATGTACTCGCCGACCCACGAGTAGCCTTCGGCCGCGATGATCCTCCCGACGAGATCGCCCATCGGAACGAACCGCCGCGGAAGTTCCACGTCCACCACGTTCGCCCCGAGCTCGGACAGGACGGTGAGCGACTCGTCGTAGGCCGCGAGCACGTCCGCGTCCACCCCGTCGCGCTCGTGCGCCGGCATCCGGGCGAGGCGCATCCCGGCGATCCCGCGGTCGATCCCACGGTCGATCCCGGTCCCGGGCTCCCCGTCGGGGACGTTCAGGGTGGCGGGGTCGAGCGGGTCGGGGCCTCGAACGAGCCGGTAGAGATCGGCCGCGTCCTCGACCGTGCGGCACATCGGCCCCGGCGTGTCGAGGGTGTGTGCGAGGGGCAGGACCCCGTGGCAGCTCACCCGCCCGAACGTGACCTTGAGGCCGGTCAGCCCGTTCCAGGCCGACGGGATCCGCACCGATCCCCCGGTGTCCGACCCGATGGCCCACGGTGCGAGGCGCGCGGCCACCGCGACCCCGGAGCCGGAGCTGCTTCCGCCCGGCGCCCGGTGCGTCCCGAAGTCCCAGGGATTCCACGGGGTCCCCATGTGCCGGTTGGTTCCCCAGGCACCCATCGCGAACTCGACGGTCCGGGTCTTGCCGAGCACGATCACCCCGGCCGCGACGAGGCGCCGCGCGAGGGTCGCGGTCGTCCCGGACACGCGTTCCTCCCAGACCTTCGAGCCGCCGGTGGTGATCCGGCCTTCGAGATCGATGATGTCCTTGAGGGCGATGGGCACCCCGTGGAACCGCCCGAGCGCCTGGCCCGCGCGTCGGGCGAGATCGGCCGCCCGGGCCGCCGCACGGGCCTCGTCGGCGTAGAGGGCAACGAAAGCGCCGAGCCGAGGCTCCAGCCGTTCGATCCGGGCGAGCAGCGCGTCGACGAGCTCCTCCGATGTGAGATCGCCCGCGGCCAGTGCATCCGCAGCGGCGTTCGCGCTCAGAAATTCACCGTCCGACATCGTCCCCGTTCCTCCCCGATCCTTGCCTGCCCCGGTGTTCGAGCCGAGGGGCCGCATCACGCCACGCCGACGGCGGTCGGCGCCCAGGTCTCCGGCCCCCGGCCTGCCCCCGCGGTTCGGAGCGCCCACCAGTCCCAGCCCGAAGCCCGCCCATGAGGATTGCGGCGAGCCCGCACTCTCCTCTCGGACCATCCAGCCCCCCCGATCTCTGGAAATCTCCGCGACCGCCCCCCCCGGTCACCCGAACCGGATAGACTTGCGGCCGGCGGCCGGACCGGCCCCCTCGCATCGCTACGCCGTGAACCCCGTCAGGCCCGGAAGGGAGCAGCGGCAGCGGCCGGTGCGGGTGCCGGGGTGCGGCTGGTCCGCGCCGCCCTGATGTTACTGCATCGTGATTCGTGATTCGCGCCATTCGGACTGCACGGCCTCCGCCTCCACCGGCAAGGACTCCGCGTTGATGCGCTTTGAATACAACCGCGGCGGCAAGCTCGGCAAGCCCCAGGTCGTCCATACCGCCCGGCTCTCACCCGGAGGTATGGTGTGTACCTACCAGGAGGCGGAACGCCCTTCATGCTGAGCCGCTCGTCGCGAAAGTGCTTCCCGGCCAGCACATTGACCTCCGCCGGGGCATGGAAGTCCTGCAAGTAGTCGAGCGCCTGCCTTGCCGGAAACACCAGGTTCAGACTGCGGGTCAGCTTCTTGAACGCCAATAGGAACTCGAAGCGTAGATCTTCGTCGTAGAAGGCGTCGAAGAACGCATCGTGGTCGCTCGGATCGTCGAGGCCGTTTCTCCGCAGGAGATCCATGATCGCGCCAAAGCCGGATTCGAGCTCGCGCAGCTCGTCTTCGGGGAAGCTGAGCGTGTCGATGACTTCCTTCTGCTCCCGCTCGTCGTAGGCATCGATCGCCTGCTTGAGGTGGTGGCCGATACCGACGTAGTCGATCACGAAGCCCCGGTCCTTGGACTCCCCGGCGACGCGGTTGACCCGCGCGATGGCCTGCAGCAGGTTGTGGGCGCGGACCACCTTGTCGAGATACATCACCTGCTCGACCGGTGCATCGAAGCCCGTGAGCAGCATATCGTTGACGATGAGAACCCCTGTGTCGCCGCTCACGCCTGCGTCCTCGCCCCCGAAGGGCAGCTTGAAGCTCTTGATGCTCGTCTCGTGCCTCGACGGGTCCGAATGGGCCTTGAGGTGCGGCGGATCGTTGTGGCTTCCCGAGATGACGACCTCCGTCCGCATCGCCTTGAGTCGTTCCGGATCCAGCCTTCCGGGGTTGGCCTGCTCCAGCTTCGCGACGACGATCCTGAGCGCCGCGTCGATATGCGTCTTGTAACGGACGGCCGTCTCGCGCGACGTGGCGACCACCTGCGCCTTGTACCCGTTCGGATACACGTGGGTCAGGTAGTGCTCGACCATGTCCCGCGCCTTCGCCTCGATGGTCGATTCCGCTTCCAGGTAGGCGTCGCGCGAGCCGTAGCCGAGGATCTGCAGGCGTTCTTGCAGGTCGTAGTCGCTGAACACGTCCTCGAACGCCGTGTCCATCGCCGCCCGGTCGGGGACTTCGGCCTTGTGGGTGCGCCCCTCGTAGACGATCCGGAGCGTAACGCCGTCCTCGATCGACTGGCGCATGGTGTACCTGTCATCGAGCATCCCGGCGACGAGCCGCTGCTGATCGTTCGGGCCGCCAGCGCCGTGCTCCAGGTCATCCACCGTGCGCGGGTAGGGGTCCGCCCAGCGATAGAAGTCCTTCTCGCCGCGGGTGGTGATCGTGCCGAACTTGGCCTCCTGCCGACAGGTCGCCACCAAGAACTGGTTGTAGTGGAAGAGGTGCGCGCTCCCTTCGCCCCTGGCGCCACGCTGATCGCCGTAGCGAAGAAGCTGATCGATGGCCTCCGGGATCGCATCCTTCACCTTGGGTGACTTGCACTCGACCACCACCACGGGGAGACCGTTCAGAAACAGCACGATGTCCGGAATGACGTGGTGCTCGGTTCCGGGAATGCGCACCTTGAACTGGCAGACGGCGATGAAGCGATTGTTCTCCCGCTGTTCGAAGTCCACGAACCGGACGGTGGGACTCCGCTCCCCGGTCCGGCGGTTCTCGCCGACGCTGGTGTTCTCCAGCAGCAGATCGAGGACGCGACGGTTGTTCTCGATCAGCCCCGTGCCCGGGAAACCGTCGGTGAGCAACTTGACGGCTTCTTCGATCTGGTCCTCCTCCAGCCACGGATTGATGACCTTGAGCCGTCCGCGCAGGACGGGCAGCATCACCACCTCGGCAAAGCTCTCGCGGAAGCTGTCCGCCGGGCGTTGCTTGTTATCGAGGTCGAGGATTTCCCAGCCGAGCTCGGCGAGCTGATCCAGCAACGGCTTCTCGACGTGGTTGCGCTCGTCGATGCGAAGCGGGGGCGCCTTCATGCCTGCCGTTCTCGCAGCGCCCCCACTCACGAAACGGCCGCCGGCGTTATGTTCCCGGCCCGCGCCGCAACCGCCGAATTTGCGCCCGCAGCTCGGCGACTTCCTCTTCGGCCGCCTTGCGGGCCGCGGCCTCCTGGGCGGCGCGGGCCTCGGCATTGTCGGCGCGGGCCTCGGCATTGTTGGCGCGGTCGTGGACTTCGCCGTAGTCCTCCAGATCCTTCCCGGTCGCGGGGTCGTACCAGCGCAACTCCCCGTCCGGCCCCTTGAGGTACGCGCAGAGGCCAAGGACCTTGCTGCACACGGTCCGCTCTCCGTTCGGCAGCAACTCCGACGGCAAACGCCGATAGGCCCCGCCACGCAACACGTGCCCCTGCAGGCGCGGCTCCAGAAAGCCTCCCACCGGGTCGTACAGGAAGTACTCGGCCACACCCAGCGACGCGTAGATCGCCGGCTTCTCGTCCCGATCCCGCTTCCAGGTCGAGAACGAGGCAATCTCCATCACGAAGTCCGGGGGTTTGCCCTCCTGCCAGATCACATACGACTCCCGCATGCGATCCTCCACCCCGAACGCGACCAGGACGTCCGGCGCGATCCAAGTCGGCGACACCCGGCCGTCCGCGTCCGGGCGCCCGGCGTCGTAGACCAGCAGGTCACCGGCTACGCAGACATCCGGGCGGCGACGCCTGAGCACCCGCCGGCAAGCGTTGACCGTGTAGTGCAGGGGTGGGTGCTGGAACATGCTCTCAGGCATCGGCAGGCCATCCGTGGAAGGCAGGTCGCGGTCGGTGAGGACGAGCAGCGCGGCCAGCGAGGGCAGCTTGGGCAGGTCCTGGACGAAGAGGGCGTTCAGCCCCGCAGGGGTGGGCGTCGCCGGTGCCTCGACTGCGAGGGGCCCCAGGTCGCGGGCGCGGCGGGTTGGCGGAGAGCGGACGGGTTCGGCCATGGGCGTCCTCCTTTGATCCTTGGCTATGCAGCCGGCGAGCCGCCGCGCTGCAACTGCCGGATTTGCGCCCGTAGCTCGGCTATTTCATCTTCGGCCGCCCTGGCCCGGGCCTCTGCAGCCTTGGCGCGGGTCTCGGCAGCGTCTCTGGCTTCGTGGAGTTCGTCGAGATACTCGAGATCCTTTCCGGCCACCGGGTCGTACCAGCGCAACTCCCCCTCCGATCCCTTCAGGTAGGCCCACAGACCCAGGACCTCGCTGTGCAAGCCCCGCTCGCCATTCGGCAGCGACTCCGACGGCAACGGCCGATAGGCCCCGCCACGCAACACGTGGCCCTGCAGGCGCGGCTCCAGAAAGCCTCCTACCGGGTCGAACAGGAAGTACTCGGCCCCCCCCCACGACGCATAGACCGCCGGCTTCTCGTCCCGGTCCCGCTTCCAGGTCGAGACCGACGCGATCTCCATCACGAAGTCCGGGGGCTTGCCCTCCTGCCAGATCACATAGGACTTCCGCTTGCGGTCCTCCACCCCGAAGGCGACCATGACGTCCGGCGCGACCGAGACCGGCAACACCCGGCCGTCCGCATCCGGGCCCCTGGCGCCGTAAACCAGCAGATCGCCGACTACGCAGACACCGGAACGGTCCCTGAAATATCGCCTGAAAGCGCCGACCGTGTAGGTCATGGCGTCGTACTGTTCCTCGCTCTCAGCCATTGGCAGGCCGTCGGAGCTGGGCAGGTCGCGGTCAGTGAGGGCGTGCAGCGCGGCGAGCGAGGGCAGCTTGGGCAGGTCCTGGACAAGAAGGGCGTGTAGTCCGGCGAGCGAGGGCGACGACACCGGCACCTCGACGGCGGGAGGCCGCATGCCATCGCCGCACGGGGTTGGCGGGGAATGGAAGTGTTCGGCCATGGGCGTCCTCCGGTGCTCCTTGGCGGTGCGGCCATGCGGGCGCGACGCTCGAGGCCACGGTACCACAACCGCCCGGCGCCCCGCCCCACGGACGGGGTCGCGCCGCTCCACGCGGAACGGCAGGCCAAGAGGTGGGCGTGGGGTTCACGGCGTTGGGGCGGTGTCTTGCGGTCATCAGTCTTCAAAGGGAGCGCAGAGGGCGGGAAGCGCGCCCACCTTAGGCACCGCGAAGCATTTGCGATAGGGCAATAGTCCCGATCTCTCGTAGGACATTCGCCCGACGTTGCAGGCGAACCAAGCGCTCGCGTCCGCACCCAAGCGAGCTCCCACTCTTGCCACGGACCGAGCAGGCAGACTACCGGCGCGTCCGCGCTTGCCTCGCGGGCCCCGACCGTGGCCACACCTCCGAAACGCGCGACGATGCGCAGGGCCGGCGTAAGCAGGAAGAAGTCGGGCGTATCCGCGGTGGATTCCTTCACTGATGGGCGGTCCTTCGGGACGAAAGGGACCCATTCCTGGTCGCCGAACTTCCGCCGCCACCCGGTACGCTTTGGTATGCTGCTAAAATCCCCCGATGAACCCCAGACGCAAGAAACCGCAGCGCACGCGCGCGAGCGAGGCGAGATTCGCCGAGAGGACGCGTGAGGGGCTGGAGGAGTGGATCGCGGCGGCGGGAGAAGAGTACCGGTGCTGGATCGAGAAGCTCGAGGAGATCGAGCCGATCGGGGAGTGTGAGCGGGCGGGCTTCTGGCGGCGGATCAGGGAGCTCGGGGAAGAAGGCGCAGCGGGAGAACGCACAGCCCGGAGACTAGTCGCACGCAGAGAAGCGGACACACGGGAGCTTGAACGATGCTGGCCGGCATCCGGCGAATAGCGATCGACGCAAACCTCATGATGCGTCACTCCGTGCGGAGGTACTTCTGCGGAGCGATGGAGGTCCGGGGCGGAGAAATGATCCTGCCCGCACGCGCTTGGCGCGAGGCCATCGAGCGATACCGGAAGCGATCCTGGGAGTACGGGAAGGGACGGAGCCGGTTCCTGGCGCGCGAGAGATGGGGCGCGAAGCTCACGGGCGAGCAGGAAGCCGAGCGCGAAGATTGGACCAAGCGGATCGCCAAGGGTGCGAACGACGCCTTCCAGCAGTGGATGCGGGCGGAGACCGCGAGGAACGGCGCCGCCTGGCGGGTGGAAGGCAGAGACCCGCGTGCGGTAGAGCTCGCGAACGACCTGGTCGCGAGCGATGCGTTCAGGGGAGCCCGCGGCGAGGACAATCCGGCCGACGCGTGCTCGGTAAGGACAACAAAGAAGGGCTGGTTTATCCACACGAAGGCACACAAGCCACGATGGCCGACTCGCTCGCACTACGTGGGTCGTGGACATGGCCGCCGCTCTGAGAGTCTTCTGGAAGGGAAAATTGGCGTTGGCAGTATCCACGCGGGATAAAATGATCCTTTGGGGTCGTGCGGCCGCACGGTGCGCGCATCCGGAGTGTCGAACGTTGCCGGTTAAAGACCCTCTCCAGTTGCCCCGCAGGATGTCCGCGGCCTTGAAGAGGAAGGATTCGAGCTGGGAGAGGGTGATCTTCTCGCGGGTCATTTCAGCGGTATCGGTCTCGAGTCGAGGCGCGGACCGACGGCATCCACGTGCTTCTACTTGTTTCTACGTGCTTCGCGCCAGTGAACCCGTCGCCCCCGGTGCGTGGCCCGCCGCGCGCGGTGCGCCCGGGCGGGACGTTCCGGATTCAACGCGCCTGCAACATGGAGCGCACCGCGTCCCGCTCCTCCTCGAGCTCGGCCCGCGTCGCATCCATCTTCGCGCGCGCGAAGTCGTCGATCTCGAGGTCCGGCACGACGGCGTAGCGGCCGTCGCGCACGGTTACCGGACAGGAATAGATGAGGCCCTCGGCGATCCCGTAGCGCCCGTCGCTCGGCACGGCCATGCTGATCCAGTCCCCCTCCGGGGAGCCCCGCACCCAGTCCCGGATGTGCGAGAGCGCCGCGTAGCCGGCCGAAGCCGCGCTCGACAGCCCCCGCGCCGCGATGACCTCCGCCCCCCGTTGCTGGACCCCGGGGATGAATTCCTCGCGGACCCACGTCTCGTCCACCAGCCCGGGCGCGGGCCGCCCCCCGACGATGGCGTGCCGGAGGTCGGGGAACTGGGTCGCCGAGTGGTTGCCCCAGATCGTCATCCGGGAGACGTCCCCCACCGCGGCTCCCACCCGGGCCGCGAGCCGCGCCACCGCACGGTTGTGATCCAGCCGGGTCATCGCGGTGAACTGCGAGGGATCGAGTCCGGGAGCGTTCTTCATCGCGATGAGCGCGTTGGTGTTGGCCGGATTGCCGACCACCAGCACCTTCACGTCGCGCGCCGCGTGCTCGTTGAGGGCGCGCCCCTGCGGGCCGAAGATCCGGCCGTTCTCCGCGAGCAGATCGCCCCGCTCCATCCCCTTGCTCCGCGGCCGCGCCCCGACGAGCAGGGCGAAGCTCGCGTCGCGGAACGCCTCGTTCGGGTCGTCGGTGACCACGAAGCCGTGCACGAGCGGATACGCGCAGTCGTCGATCTCCATCACGACCCCCCGCAGGGCAGGCAGGGCGGGTGGGATTTCGAGGAGCTGCAGGATGACCGGCTGGTCCGGCCCCAGCATCTCCCCCGACGCGATCCGGAAGAGGAGCGAATAGGCGATCTGACCGGCCGCGCCGGTCACCGCGACCCGCACCGGCGCCTTCACGACCGTTCCTCCGCCGGAACGTAGTCGCGACGCGCGTGCCCGAGATAGAGCTGGCGCGGCCGGCCGATGCGGAAGTCCTCGGCGTCGCCCATCATCTCGTTCCACTGGGTGATCCACCCTACGGTCCGGGCGACCGCGAATATCACGGTGAACATGTTGAGGGGGAAGCCGAGGGCGCTCAGGATGATCCCGGAGTAGAAGTCCACGTTCGGATAGAGGTTGCGCTCGATGAAGTAGTCGTCGCTGCGAGCGATCCGTTCGAGCTCGAGCGCGGACTCGAACATCGGCTGCTCGCGCTCGGTTCCCTCGAGCTTGCTCAGCAGGTCGTGGCAGGCGTCGCGGATGATGGATGCGCGGGGATCGTAGCTCTTGTACACCCGGTGGCCGAAGCCCATCAGGCGCACGCCGCTCTCCCGGTCCTTCACCCGGTCGATGAACTTCGGGATGTCGCCGCGGTTGCCGATCTCCGAGAGCATCCGGACCACCGCCTCGTTCGCACCGCCGTGCGCCGGCCCCCACAGGGTCGCGATGCCCGCCGCCACCGCCGCGAACGGGTTGGTCCCGGAGCTCCCGCACAGGCGCACCGTCGACGTGCTCGCGTTCTGCTCGTGGTCCGCATGCAGGATCATCATGAGCTCGAGCGCGCGGGCCGCCACCGGGTCCGTTTCGTAAGGCTCGGCGGGCACCCCGAACATCATGCGCATGAAATTCTCGACGAAGCCGTAGGAGTTGTCCGGGTGCAAGAACGGCTGCCCGGCGCCCCACTTGTGGGTGTCCGCCGCGATCGTCGGCATCTTGGCGACGAGCTGGCGGATGCACTTCAGACGGTGAACGGGGTCGTTCACGTCGAGGGCGTCGTGGTAGAACCCCGACAGGGCCCCGACCAGCCCCACCATCATCGCCATGGGGTGGGAGCCGCGCCGATACCCGGTGATGATCGTGCGCAGCCCCTCGTGGACCATCGTGTGCGACCGGATGTCGCCCCGGAACGCCTCCCACTCCGCCTCGCCCGGCAGCTCGCCGTGGATGAGCAGGTAGCAGACCTCCAGGAAGCTGCTCTTCTCGGCGAGCTGCTCGATCGGATAGCCCCGATACAGCAGGACGCCGTCGTCGCCGTCGATGTAGGTGATCCGGCTGCGGCATGCGGAGGTGGACATGAACCCGGGATCGTGGGTGAAGAACCCGAGGTCGCGCGGCACCCCGGTGATGTCGAGCACCGGGGTGCCGTAGGTCGGCTCCAGTACGGGCAGCTCGGCCTTGCGCCCGGCTTCGTGGTCGGTGAGGGTCAGGGTCTTCGACATGTTCCGGTTCCCTGTCGCGGGCATCGATCCGCATCGCCGCCGGCGCCGGCCGGCACGCCTGCCCTCCCGCGGCCCGGCATCCCCCCACGGGGAGCCCGGAGAGCCCGCGGAAGCGCATTCATATTCGCACAGGGCGTTCGCCCTTGGGTAGCCATCCCGGAATCCCATCCGGTAGACTGCCGCCCGCTCCGATCCCCCACCGCGGACGGTCCGACATGAGCGAAACGCCGCTCTTCGCCGCCAGCGCCCCGTTTCTCGAAGATGCGTATCGCCGCTACCGGTCGGACCCCGACGGCTGCGGTTCCGGGTGGCGTTCGTTCTTCACCCGGCTGGAGAGCGATCGGGCCGAGCCGGGAGGCGCCGGACCCCCGCGCGCGGACCACCGTCCCGCATCGCCCCCGGACGACTGCCGGGGCGCCATCCATCGCCTCATCAGCGCGTACCGTTACCGCGGCTTCTGCATCGCGGACGTCGACCCGCTCGACATGCACGAGATCTACGGCCGCCCCGGCGCCCCGGACGTGCACCCGAAGGTGCACGGGTTCTCGGAAGAGGACCTCGATCGCACGTTCGCCACCGACTCGCTGTTCGGCCCGCCGGAGCTCACCCTGCGCGAGCTCGTGGACATCCTGCACTCCACCTACTGCACCCACATCGGCACCGAGCTGACCCACCTTGCCGACCCCCGGCGGAAGCGGTGGGTGCAGGAGCGCCTGGAGCGGGCCCGCGGGCGGCCCGCGTTCACCGCCGAGAAGAAGCGCGAGATCCTCGGGTGGGTCATCGCGGCGCGCGGCCTCGAGGAATTCCTCCACACCCGCTACCCGGGGCAGAAGCGTTTCTCGCTCGAAGGGGGCGAGTGCCTCATCCCGCTCCTCGACGAGGTCATCCAGCGCGCGGGGGCGGGGACGACCCGCGAGATCGTCATCGGGATGGCGCACCGGGGCCGCCTCAACGTGCTCGTCAACGTGCTCGGAAAGCTGCCCGCGGTCCTCTTCGAGGAGTTCGAGGGGAAGGTCGAGGCCGGCGCGGGATCGGGCGACGTCAAGTATCACCTGGGCTTCTCCTCGGACATCGAGACCGAGGGAGGGCCGACCCATATCGTGCTCGCGTTCAACCCGTCGCATCTGGAGATCATCAATCCGGTAGTGGAGGGTTCGGTGCGGGCGCGGCAGATGCGGCGCCGGGACCGCTCGCGCAACCAGGTCCTGCCGGTCCTCATCCACGGCGACGCCGCGTTCGCGGGCCAGGGGGTGGTGACCGAGACCCTCAACCTGTCGGAGACCCAAGGCTACTCGACCGGCGGGACGGTCCACATCATCGTCAACAACCTCATCGGTTTCACCAACAGCGACCCCCTCGACTCGCGCTCGAGCAGCTTCTGCACCGATGTCGCGAAGCTCGTGCAGGCGCCGATCTTCCACGTGAACGGGAACGACCCGGAGGCGGCCGCGTTCGTCGCCGGCCTGGCCCTCGACTACCGGATGGAATTCGGCCACGACGTGGTGATCGACCTCGTGTGCTACCGGCGCCACGGCCACAACGAGGCCGACGAGCCCATGGTCACCCAGCCGCTGATGTACGGAAAGATCCGCAAGCAGCCCGGGGTCCACCGCCTTTACGCCGAGCAACTCGAGGGCGAGGGGGTCATCGGCGAAGGCGAAGCGAAGCGCATGTACGACGCCTGCCTCGAACGGCTCGAGGCGGGCCGGCCGGTATCGCGGCCGCTGCGGCACGGGCTCGACATCGACCATCTCGCGGACTGGGATCCCTACCTCGGCCCGGACTGGCGCGCGGAGGCCGTGACCGGCGTCCCGGTCGAGTCGCTCGAGGCGATCGGGCTCAGGCTCTGCGAGCAGCCCGAACACTTCCGCCTGCACCGGGTGGTGGAGCGGATCATGACCGCCCGCCGCGAGATGGCGCGCGGCGAGCGCCCCCTCGACTGGGGCTTCGCCGAGATGCTGGCCTACGGCACCCTGCTCCGGGACGGCTACTCGGTGCGGATGTCCGGGCAGGACTGCGAACGAGGCACCTTCGCCCACCGCCACGCCACCGTCCACAACCAGGAGGCCCGCGGCACCTGGCAGTCCCTCGCCCACCTCTTCGACGACCAGCCGCCGGTCGAGATCATCAATTCCCTCCTGTCGGAGGAGGCGGTCCTCGGGTTCGAGTACGGCTACAGCTCCTCCGAGCCCGAAGGTCTCGTCGTGTGGGAGGCCCAGTTCGGGGACTTCGTGAACGGCGCTCAGGTGGTGATCGACCAGTTCCTGAGCTCTTCCGAGGCCAAGTGGGGACGGTACTCGGGGATCGTGATGCTCCTCCCGCACGGCTACGAGGGGGCCGGGCCGGAGCATTCCTCGGCGCGGCTGGAGCGGTTCCTTCAGCTTTGCGCGGAGGACAACCTCCAGGTCTGCGTCCCCACCACCCCGGCCCAGATCTTCCACCTCCTGCGGCGGCAGATGATCCGCCCGTACCGCAAGCCCCTCGTCGTCATGAGCCCGAAGAGCCTCCTCCGGCACCGGTTGGCCGTGTGCGAGCGCGAGGACCTCGCCCCCGGGAGGGGGTTCGAGGTCGTGATCGACGACCCCGACGTGCCGGACCCGGGGCGGGTCACCCGCTTGGTGCTGTGCGCCGGCAAGGTCTGGTACGACCTCGCGGACAAGCGCCGCGAGCACGGTCTGGACCATGTCGCCCTGGTCCGGATCGAGCAGCTCTACCCCTACCCGCGCGAGGAGGTCCAGGCGATCCTCGACCGATATCCGAAGGCGCGGGACGTCATCTGGGCCCAGGAGGAGCCGCGCAACCAGGGCACTTGGTTCTTCATGCTGTCGCGCCGCCACCTCGCCGGCATGATCCGGTCGAACCGCCGTCTCGGCTACGCCGGGCGCGAGTACTCCGCGTCACCCGCCGCCGGCTACCTCAGCGTCCACCTCGAGCAGCAGCGCGCTCTCGTGGAGTCGGCGCTCGGGCTCGACGAGCTGGCCGCGCGCAAGCAGCGCACCGCCTGACGAGGCTGCGCCTCGGACCGACGAGGCACGAGAGCAAGAAAGGGATCGCGGGCCGCGTCCGCTGACAACACGCACGCTTCGCCCACCCTCGCCCACCCTCGCCCACCGCAGACCCCGGACTCCGAACCCGTAAT
The DNA here is from genome assembly GCA_965214795.1 of Gammaproteobacteria bacterium. GTDB lineage: Bacteria > Pseudomonadota > Gammaproteobacteria > HK1 > HK1 > JAJDXW01. The sequence continues at coordinate 3,245,392 of OZ243976.1, forward strand.
CGATGTCCATACGGCGTGGACACCCGTGTTCCCGGGAGCGCTTCGCGCAGAACTCGACTCGATCGTAACGATGGAGGTGGTCCCCCCGTGCGAGCGGGCGAGGTGCGGGTCGGCAATTGGGGAGTCGCCCGTTGTCCCATATAATCCTGCGAATGATGGGATGCCTGCCCCGCACCGACTTGACGCCGTGGCGACGAAGGCTCGGTGACGTGCCGGCCGACGAGTGTGCGGGGGTTGCCGGCTCTCCGGTCCGGGGAGGAGCCTCACCAGGCACCTGCAAGGAATGCTCGGGGCAGGTGGTCAGCCGCCTCCGGATACCCGGCAATCGTTTGATTCGTCAGACGTTCATACCGGCGTTCACATGCTCCTAGACGTACGGATCCCTACCCTCGCCGAATCGGTCCCCGACGCGAAGCTCCTCGCCTGGAACTTCGGGGCCGGCGATCGGGTCGAGCGAGGAGACGTGTTGATCGAGCTCGAGACCGACAAGGTGGTGCTCGAGGTGCCCGCCCCGCAGAGCGGCACGCTCGCCGAGATCGTTCTCGCGGAGGGGGAGACGGGAGAGAGCGAGCAGGTCATCGCCCGCATCGACACCACCGAAGGCGGCGGGGCCGCGCGCGAGGACGCTCGCGGCGCCGTATCGGAGAGTGGCGGCGGCGCGGACCGCCCGGACGGCCGCGGCGCCGCATCTTCCGTGCCGGCGATGGGGCCGGCCGCCCGGCGCATCGTCGCCGAGCACGGGCTCGACCCCGCCGCCATCGCGGGGTCGGGCCAGGACGGCCGGATCACGAAGGCGGACGCGCTCCGCCACCTCGAAGCGGCCCCGGCGGCCGGTGCGAAGCCGGCGCCCGAATCCGGACCGGAGCCCGGCGCGGGGCCGGAGCCGGAGGCGGAGGCCCCCGCCCCGTCTCCGAGCGAATCGCCCGCCCGCCCGGAACCCCGTACCGAACCCCGCCCCGAAGCGCGAGCGGGCACGCGCGGGGAGCGGCGCGAGCCGATGTCGCGCCTGCGCAGCCGCATCGCGGAACGGCTCCTCGAGGCGCAGCGAAACGCCGCGATCCTCACCACCTTCAACGAGGTGGACATGCAGCCGGTCATGGATCTGCGCCGCCGCTACCGCGAGGACTTCGAGCGCCGCCACGGGGTGCGCCTCGGCTTCATGTCGTTCTTCGTGAAGGCGGCCGTGCAGGCCCTGGAGCGCTTTCCCCCGGTGAACGCCTTCATCGAGGGGGACGACCTCGTCTACCACGACTTCTGCGACATCGGGGTCGCGGTCGGCTCGCCCCGGGGCCTCGTGGTCCCGGTGCTCCGCAATGCCGAGGACCTTTCCTTCGCCGGGATCGAACGGGCCATCGCCCGGTTCGGGGAGCAGGCGCGGGACGGCTCGCTCGCCCTCGAGGACCTCGTCGGCGGCACCTTCACCATCTCCAACGGCGGCGTGTTCGGCTCCCTCCTCTCGACCCCGATCCTGAACCCCCCGCAGAGCGCGATCCTCGGCATGCACAAGACCCAACCCCGTCCGGTCGCGGGCGCGGACGGCGAGGTCGTGGTGCGGCCGATGATGTACCTCGCCCTCTCCTACGACCACCGCATCATCGACGGGCGCGAGGCGGTGCAGTTCCTGGTGACGATCAAGGAAGCGGTGGAAGATCCGGCCCGCCTGCTCCTCGAGGTCTGACCCCCGCATGCCCTCCCGCAAGGACTCTCGGGACGACGCGACCGCGTTCGACGTGGCGGTGGTCGGCGCCGGGCCCGGCGGCTACGTCGCCGCGATCCGCTGCGCCCAACTCGGCCTCAAGACCGCGTGCATCGACAAGTGGACCGACGCGCGCGGCCGTCCTGCACTCGGGGGGACCTGCCTCAACGTCGGGTGCATCCCGTCGAAAGCGTTGCTCGACTCTTCGCACCACTTCCACAATCTGCACCACCTCCTGCCCGGACACGGCATCTTGGTGGAGGGCGCGCGGATCGACGTCGCCGCGATGCAGGCTCGCAAGGACCGGGTGGTGTCCTCGCTCGGCCGCGGGGTCGCCGGGCTGCTGCGCAAGAACGGCGTCGAGCTCGTCACCGGCGCGGCCCGCCTGACCGAGGACGGCGCGGTGGAGGTCGCAGGCTCCCCGCCGCGATCGCTCCGACCCCGGCACGTGATCCTCGCGATCGGCTCGGTCCCCGCCACCATCGAGGCGGCGCGGACGGACGGAGAGCGCATCGTGGACTCCGCGGGCGCCCTTGCCTTCGACGAGACGCCCGGGCGGCTCGCGGTCATCGGGGCCGGGGTCATCGGGCTCGAGCTCGGGAGCGTCTGGAACCGGCTCGGCTCGGAGGTCGTGCTGCTGGAGGCCCTCGGCGACTTCCTCCCCGCCGCGGACCGGGAGGTCGCGAAGCAATCGCTCCGGCTCTTCCGCCGGCAGGGCCTCGACATCCGCCTCGGCCAGCGGGTCACCGGCTGCGAGCCGGGCGGTGACGCGGTGGCCGTCGATTTCGAGGATGCGCGCGGAGCGCACCGGATCGAGGTGGACCGGCTCGTGGTCGCGGTCGGCCGCCGGCCGGCCACGGACGGGCTCGGTCTCGAGGAGGCGGGCATCGAACGGGACGAGCGCGGGTTCCTCCGGGTGGACGGGTACGGCCGCACGAGCCGCGAGAACGTCTGGGCGGTCGGGGACTGCGCGCCCGGGCCCATGCTCGCCCACCGGGCTTCGGAAGACGGCGTCGCGGTCGCGGAGCGCATCGCGGGCGGGAAGAGCCGGATCGACCATCGCACCGTGCCGTGGGTGATCTACACCCATCCGGAGATCGCGTGGGTGGGCCGGACCGAGGCCGAGCTCGACGAGGCGGGCATCGAGTGGCGTGCGGGGACGTTTCCGTTCGCCGCTTCCGGGCGCGCGCTCGCGGCGGGCGAGACCAAAGGGTTCGTCAAGGTCGTCTCCGACGAGGCGACCGACGAGATCCTCGGGGTCCACGTGCTGGGCGCGCAGGCTTCGGAGCTCATTGCCGAGGCGGTGACGGCCATGGAGTTCCAGGCGAGCGCCGAAGACCTCGCCCGCACCGTGCATGCCCATCCGACCCTCGCCGAGGGCCTCCACGAGGCCGCCCTCGCGGTGGACGAGCGGGCCATCCACCTGTGATCCCGATAGCGCCCCGGTAGCCGCCCCTCGCGTTTCATCCGATAATCTCCGTTATCGCTGATCCGGCCATCGGAGAACGATATGACCGCATCCGGCTTCGACACCCTCGCCGCCGCCCGCGAGCTCGAAGCCGCCGGCATCGACCGCAGCCAGGCTGAAGCCATCGCCTCCGCGATCCGGGACGGACAAGGCGACCTCGCCACCAAGGCCGATCTTGCCGTCGTCAAGTGGATGGTCGGCATTCAAGGTGCGATCACCCTCGCCACCTTCGCAGCCGTGCTATGGCTCGCCGGCCGGTTGCTTTGACCCTTGGGTCGGGTCGTGCATTCGGTTGGTTCGAGGTCCTGCGTATCTCCGGGCGGTATCGCGCGAATCGCACATTCGGCAAGATGTTTGCCAATGCATCCTGCGCCGGACGAAACCGCAGCTGACCGGAGTCGAAGACCCTCACACGCAATAGAAGGACCAACAGGATGAATCCTACCCCTGGCCCACCCTCGACCCTCACCGTCGAAGGTCGGGAGTTCGAGATCTTCCGCCTCGACGCGGCCGGAGGCGACTTCGCGAGCCTTCCGTACTCGCTCAAGATCCTGCTCGAGAACCTCTGCCGGCACGAGGATGGCGTGAACGTCACCCGGGCCGACATCGAGGCGCTCGCAAGCTGGGACCCGGCCGCCGAGCCGTCGGCCGAGATCGTGTTCACCCCGGCGCGGGTGCTCCTGCAGGACTTCACGGGCGTGCCGGCGGTCGTCGACCTCGCCGCGATGCGGGACGCGGTGCGCGCCCTCGGGGGAGAGCCGAGCCGGGTCAACCCCCTCGCCCCCGCCGAGCTCGTGATCGACCACAGCCTGCAGGTCGACCGCCACGCCCGGCCCGACGCCTCCGATCTCAACGCCCGGATCGAGTTCGAGCGAAACCGGGAGCGCTACCAGTTCCTGCGTTGGGGCCAGAACGCCTTCTCCAACTTTCAGGTCGTCCCCCCCGATACCGGTATCGTGCACCAGATCAACCTCGAGTACCTGGCCCGGGTGGTCTTCGACCGGGCACCGGACGGGACCGCCTGCGCCTTTCCCGACACGGTGGTCGGAGCCGACTCGCACACCACCATGATCAACGGGCTCGGGGTGCTCGGCTGGGGGGTCGGGGGCATCGAGGCGGAGGCGGCGATGCTCGGCCAGCCCATCCCCCTCCTCATCCCGCGGGTGGTCGGCTTCCGGCTCGAGGGCCGGCTCCCGGAGGGCGCGACGGCGACCGACCTCGTCCTGACCGTAGTCGAGATGCTGCGGGCGCATGGCGTGGTGGGGAAGTTCGTCGAGTTCCACGGCACCGGCCTCGACGAGTTGCCGGTGGCGGACCGCGCCACCATCGCCAACATGGCCCCGGAGTACGGGGCGACCTGCGGGCTCTTCCCCATCGACGGCGAGACGCTCCGCTATCTCGAGCTGAGCGGCCGGGACTCCGACCGGATCGCGCTCGTCGAAGCCTACGCGCGGGCCCAGGGGATGTTCCGCGAGGCGGGCGCCGCCTCATCCGCCCGCTACAGCGAGGTCCTCGAACTCGACATGAGCACCGTGCGCCCGTGCATCGCCGGCCCGAGGCGGCCCCAGGACCGGATCCCCCTCGACGAGGCGAAGTCCACCGTCCGCGACGCGATCGCGGAAGCCCGCGGCGAACCCGACGGGGGCCGGGCCGAGATCGAGCTCGACTCCGGCCCCTGCGAGCTCGTGGACGGAGCGGTCGCCATCGCCGCCATCACCTCGTGCACCAACACCTCCAATCCCGCCGTCATGCTGGGCGCCGGCCTCCTCGCCGAGCGCGCCCGCGCCCGTGGCCTCTCGGTCAAGCCATGGGTCAAGACCAGCCTCGCCCCGGGATCGCTGGTGGTGAAGAGCTATCTGGAGAAGGCGGGAGTCCTCGAGAGCCTCGAGTCGCTCGGGTTTCACGTGGTGGGCTACGGCTGCACCACCTGCATCGGCAACTCCGGGCCGCTCCCGCCCGCGGTGAGCGAGGGCATCGCGGCCGGCGACGTGATCGCGTGCTCGGTCCTGTCCGGCAATCGCAACTTCGAGGGCCGGGTGCACCCCGAGGTGCGCATGAACTTCCTCGCCTCCCCGCCCCTGGTGGTCGCCTACGCGATCGCCGGAACCACCCTCGTCGATTTTGCGGCGGACCCCCTCGGCGCCGGAGAGGACGGACGGCCCGTCTTCCTCCGCGACATCTGGCCGAGCCAGAAGGACATCCAGGAGGCGATCGCCGGTTCGATCGGTTCGGACTTGTTCCGCGACCGGTACGGCGACGTCTATCGCGGCGACGAACGCTGGCGGGGCATGGAGGTATCCGCCTCCGAGGGCTACGAGTGGAACGACGACTCCACCTACGTCCGCAACCCCCCGTACTTCGCGGGGATGGCGACCGAGCCGCCCGGGTTCGGCGAGATCGAGGGCGCGCGGGTGCTCGTCATGCTCGGCGACAGCGTCACCACGGACCACATCTCGCCGGCCGGTTCGATCCAGGCGGACAGCCCGGCCGGACGCTACCTGGTCGGGCTCGGGGTGTCTCCGGTCGAGTTCAACTCCTACGGCGCGCGCCGCGGCAACCACGAGGTGATGATGCGGGGGACGTTCGCGAACATCCGGCTCCGCAACCGGCTCGCCCCCGGCACCGAGGGAAGCTGGACCACCCACCTCCCGTCCGGCGAGGGGATGTCGATCTACGACGCGGCGAAGCGCTACCGGGAGGAAGAGACCCCGCTCATCGTGCTTGCGGGCCGGGAATACGGGACCGGCTCGTCCCGGGACTGGGCGGCCAAGGGGCCGGCTCTCCTCGGCGTGCGCGCGGTGCTGGTGGAGAGCATCGAGCGCATCCACCGGTCGAACCTCATCGGCATGGGGGTGCTGCCGCTCCAGTTCCGCGACGGGGAGAACGCCGAGTCCCTCGGCCTCGACGGCAGCGAGATCTATTCCACCGAGGGGTTGGAGCCCGGCGCGCGGGCGGTGACCGTCGTCGCCGCACCGACCGGCGGCGGCGAGCCGAAACGCTTCACCGCAAGGGTGCGGATCGATACGCCGAAGGAGTGGGACTACTTCGGACACGGCGGCATCCTCCAGTACGTCATCCGGCAGCTCGCGGCGTGATCGAACCACCGGCGTGATCGAACCACCGAGCAGCCGCCCGATCGCCTGAGCGGGGTATCGGTGCGCGGAATCGGAAACACGCAGGCCCCGGCATCCCGGGGGCGGTGAGCACCTGATGGAGCTCTCTCCGCTCACCGCCCTCTCTCCGCTCGACGGGCGCTATGCCGGGCCGGCGGCGCCGCTTCGGGACTGGTTCAGCGAATTCGCTCTCATCCGGGCCCGCGTCCGGATCGAGGCGGCGTGGCTCGCTCGGCTGGCGGCGGAACCCGGCCTCGAGCCGGAGCCGGAAGGGGACGCGCTCGAGTGCCTGGCGACGGCGGCGAAGGTGTTTTCCGAAGCGGACGCCCTCGCGGTGAAGGCGATCGAGCGCACCACGAACCACGACGTGAAGGCGGTCGAGTACTTCCTGCGGGAACGGCTCGCGCGCTGGCCGCGCCTCGCCGGGTTCACCCACTTCGCCTGCACCTCCGAGGACATCAACAACCTCGCGTGGGCCACCCTCCTCCACGGCGCGCGGAGCGAGGTGCTCCTCCCCGCCATCGACTCGCTCGCCGCGTCGCTCCGGACCCTCGCCCACCGTTACGCGGACACCCCGATGCTCGCCCGCACCCACGGCCAGGCCGCGTCCCCCACCACCATGGGGAAGGAGATCGCGAACGTGGTCGCGCGCCTCGAGCGACAGCGCGGGCAGATCGCGGGCCAACCCGTCCTCGGCAAGATGAACGGCGCGACGGGAAACTACAACGCTCACCTCGCGGCGTACCCGGACGTGGACTGGCCGAACCTCGCGAGGCGCTTCGTCGAGGAGGAGCTGGGACTCCAATTCAATCCGTACACCACCCAGATCGAGCCGCACGACTGGCTGGCGGAACTGTTCGGCGCGGTCGCGAGGCTGAACACGGTGCTCGTCGACTTCGCCCGCGACGTGTGGGGCTACGTCTCCCTCGGCTACTTCCGGAGCCGGGCGGCGGCGGGCGAGATCGGCTCATCCACCATGCCCCACAAGGTCAATCCCATCGACTTCGAGAACGCGGAAGGCAACCTCGGGCTCGCGAACGCGCTTCTCGATCATCTCGCCCGCAAGCTCCCGATCTCGCGGTGGCAGCGCGACCTCAGCGACTCCACGGTGCTGCGCAATCTCGGGGTGGCGCTCGGCTACAGCCTGGTGGGGTGGAAGTCGATCGAGCGCGGACTCGGGCGCCTCGCGCTGGACCGGGCCGTGCTCGACGCCGATCTCGAGCGGCATCCGGAAGTGCTGGCCGAAGCGATCCAGACCGTCATGCGCCGACACGGGGCGGCCGGCGCCTACGAGGACCTGATGGCCTTCACCCGGGGGCGGACGGTCGCCGCCGGCGACCTCCGGGACTTCATCCTGGGGCTCGATCTGCCGGCGGACGAGAAGGCCCGGCTCGCCTCCCTCCGCCCGGCGGACTACACCGGGCTCGCGGCCCGTCTCGCCCGGGAGGTCTGATCGCTGCGCCTCATCCGATCCGGCCAGTCCGAGCGCTCCACTGTCGAGGTTCGATTCCGCTACGGGGAGGACGCTGTTCCTGAACGCCAGGTTGTCGTTCGGCCCGTAGCGAGGGGAAAGCCGGACGGCCTGCCCCGGCACCAGCCGGCAACGGGGCATCTGCCGCCGCCCCTAGCGCTCGGCCTTCAGGGGCGGTACCCACCAGTAGGGGTCCACTTGAACATCCGGGCCGTACTCGCCGATCGGCGGGCCCCACTCCGCGGCTCCCATCCCCCAGTAGCGGCCCGAATGATCTCCGGGCCGCGGAAAGGGCTGCGGCCACCAGAACCCCGCCCCCGGCGGACACGAGGACGGCGCCCAGCAGGGAGTGGGGCCCGCCGCGCCGAGAGCCGGTGGGTATCCGGGGCCGGGGTGGAAGCCGGGGGCCGACGATCCGGGCCCGCCGTCCGGACCCCGGCTCGCGGCCGCCCCGTCCGGGGCGACGCGGGAATCCGGGGCGAGGCGGGAAGAAGGCGCGTCCGCGTGCGCGGTCTCCGCGCCCGGACCCGCCCGAGGAGCGTCCCCAGTGGTCCCCGCAAGCTGAAACACCGCGACGAGCATCCCCACGAGGACAAGCGGGCCCCAGAGCCACGCCAGCCGGCCGGAATCATCCCCCATCCGTACGTCATCCGCTCCCCGTGAGGAGGCAAATTCTATACGCCCCCCGACTCCGTCCGAGCCCGGTTTCCGCGTCGGGCGGCGACCGGGGAGCGACCCCGTCGAGTCTGCTCCGGCCTGCATGTCCGCCCGAGCCGCCGATTGCCGGGGGGAGCGATTGGGGCTGGACCCGGAGGACGGGGCGCTGATCTTCCCCATGCCGGCGGGATTCCACGACCGCCGGACGGATGTTGTGCTCGGGACGCTAACATTGGACAAGGCTGCCGCTTGCATCGGCGGCGGAGGTGTGCCATCCTTCGCTGACTGGTGCGGGGTGGAGCAGGCTGGCAGCTCGTCGGGCTCATAACCCGAAGGTCGGAGGTTCAAATCCTCCCCCCGCTACCACTCTCTCACGTTACCATCGAGATCGGCGTTCCGAGCGATGGCAGGTCGATCTCGTTCCTCCAGCCGGCACAGGCCACCCATCCCGGGGTCGCGCCGCGGCGGTGGAACTGCACCGCGCTCATCTCGCCCCACCAAGGTCGTCTTCGCGTCACCGTGGCGAAGGAGACGTTTCTTCGTCCGTGCGGGAGGGTTGCGTAAACCTCTCGCCGTGCTTCTTCAAAAAGCCTCTCCAATCAGAGTGGGGAAGGCTCGGATCCTTCGACAGGGCAAGCTCGTCTCCTGCACCGTAGCGCTGTCGCTGGCGGCTGCGTTGTCGGCCTGTGGCGGAAGTGGCGGCGGCGGGGGCGTAGACGCAGGCGGGGAAACAGGCGTAGACATGGGCGGTGGACGAGGTGTAGACCCAGGCGGTGGAGGAGGCGGAGGATCGAGCTGCATCGCGACGCCCGGCCACGGCTGCCTCTCGCCCGACGAGTTCGAGAGCATCCGGCGCCGGACCGCCCTCGATCTCCTTGCGGCCCCCGAGTTCCAGTCGGAGGGGCAATGGGGCCTGAGAACGATCGACGCACATGAGGCCCATGCAGCCCTGTCCGTTCTCTACGGCTCCGACGCGAGGCCGGGTACGGGAGCCACCGTGGGGGTGATCGATACCGGCATCGATCTCCTTCACCCCGCATTCCAGGGCGGAGCGGTCAGCGAGACCCTCACCACCGGCACCCCGGACGAGACCGGCGCGGGCTTTTCGCATGGCACCGCCGTCGCCAGCGTAGTCGTGGGCAGACCGATTCGGGAAGCCGGCCGCCATCACACCGGCATCGCTCCCGGGGCCACGCTCGAAATGACCGCGATTCGCCTCGGCTCCGCGGTTCCGGGCGTGCCGTTCTCACCGGCCGATCTCGCCAACTATGACGAGTCGTTCCTGGTGGGTTTGTATGAAGACGTGCTCTCCCAGGACCTGGACGCGGTGAACCAGAGCTTCACGGTCCAAGGGCTGATCGAGAACTACGAGGAAGCGGGCCTGCGCGCTGCCCTGGGTGAGACCATCGAAGCCGCGGCCCAGGCCGACCGGGCGGACAAGACGATCCTCGTGTGGTCCGCCGGAAACTCCCATGGAGACCTCTGCCGTCCGGGCACCAGCAACTGCGTCGGCAACGAGGACGTGGACTACCTGGGCCGCCCCGCCGGCCGTCTCACCGCAAGCTCGCCCAATCTGTACGCCGGCTTGGCGGCGCGCATCGAGGAGCTCCAGGGCCATTCCATCGTCGTGGTGGCAATCGGGGAGGACGGCGGGATCGCCGGCTTCTCCAACCGTTGCGGCATTGCGGCGGATTGGTGTATCGCCGCTCCCGGCGTGGCGATCGGGGTCGCCTACTTCGGGCCGTCCGGGGGCGAAATCGTTCGGGAATATAGGCTCTCGTCCGGAACGTCGTTTGCAGCGCCGATGGTCACGGGCGGGCTCGCGCTGATGAAGCAGATGTTCCGCGACCAGTTGCCGAACACGGACCTGGTCACGCGTCTGTACGCGACCGCCGACAAGTCCGGCATCTATGCGGACACGGCCATCTACGGCCAGGGTCTGATGGACCTCGGCGCCGCGGTAACGCCGGTGGGCGCCGCGACGTTTACGACCGGGGCTCGCGTCGGCGATGCCGGTCATGGTCTGCGGACCACGCATCTCCGGCTGGGCGGCGCGCTCGGCGACGGGCTTTCGCGCTCCCTCGCCGGGCGCGAGATTGTGGCGTTCGATACGCTGGGGGCGCCGTTCTGGTACGACCTTCCGGGCATGGTCTCCCCGATCTCGCCAGGGCCCACGAGCCGTTCTTCGGTGGCGTCGCGGCTGCGCAACCTCATGGCTCCGGATCGGGACGTCGATGCCACGGCGGGCGGCCCATGGTGGACGCTCGGCCGGCGCGGCGGTTCCATCGAACCGAGCTGGTGGCGCTTCGGTCCGGACGAATCGCCGGCAAGTGCCGAGAGCAGCTTGCTCAACCTTGCCGGGAACGCCGCGACCTTGACGTTCAGGGCGCGGCACGGCCTCGAGGCGACCGCGTTCACTACCGCGGGCCTGCCCCGACAGGCGACACCGGCAACGGGGGCCGTGCTGGCTTGGCGGCCGTCCGACAGGCCGATCGGCATGCACCTCGGCTGGCTCGGGGAACCGGAGGCCCTGCTCGGATCGACGGCGGACGGCGCGTTCGGCCGGCTCTCGGCCGACAGCTTCGTCGCCGGGTTCGAGGCCGGCACCGAATTCGCGGGGTGGCACCTCGCCGTCGGCGCCGAGATCGGTCTCGTCGCGCCGGGCGCGAGCGGGGGGATGATCGCCGACCTGCCGGGCCTGACCACGAGCGCGCTCTCGCTCCGCGTCGACCGGCGCCTGACCGTCGATGACGAGATCACGATCTCGATGTCCCAACCGCCGCGGGTGGAGCGCGGGCGGGCAAGCCTCACCCTGCCGGTCGGCCGCACCAAGGACGGCGCGGTCCTGCATGAGTCGATCTCGGCCGACCTGGCCCCGTCGGGAAGACAGATCGATCTGGCGGCCCGCTGGCGCCGGGCGGGCGTATTCGGGGGAGAGTTCCGGACGGAGGCGTACGTTTCGCACCATCCGGGGCATATGGACGCCAAGCCCGCATTCGGCCTGTTGGCGGGCTGGCGGGCCGCGTTCTGAACCCGGTTCGATCCCGGTTCGATCAAGGGGGGGGCATGGCGGGCCGCGCCGCCCGCCCTGCCGGCCGGTTCACGCTGTGGATTCGGATTGGCCGAAAGCGCAGCCCGACATCGCACGGGGGCGCTCCGGCCGGATTACGATGCGCGAATCCGACCTGAAAGCGGCTACCCGCCGGCTACCCGGGGCGGGAACGGCGAGCGTGAAGCGATCCTGGCCCGTCTTGCCTGGCCGGCGGCAATGGAGAGAGTCCGTTCGATGCACCGCCGGGAGAAGCAAGCCATGCTGCGATACGCCGTGCTGACCGCGGTAGCGGTGCCCGTGCTCTGGAGCTGCGCCCCGGCGGGCGTTCCCGAACGGAACCCCGGATCGATGGCCGGTTCCTACCAGCCGGATGCCGAGAACGCGGGCGGGACCGGCGGCGCGGGGGCCGGGACGGCAAGGGAACACGCCTGCGCCGCTGCGCGACATGGGTCGATTGCGGGGCGGCCGATCGAAGAGATCGACACCGCCAGCCTGCCGATGCCGTTGCGGGTCTATACCGCCGGCAGCCCGATCACGATGGACTATTGGCCGGAACGGATGAACATCGTCGTGGGAGCCGACGGGCGCGTGAGCGTCGTGAAGTGCGGGTAGGATCACCTGTATCCGGTTCACGCGCCGCGCGACGGTCGGGCCGGCCGGGGCGAACCGCCGCCGCGACCGGCGCGTCCTCGTCCGCGGACTCAGGAGTTCGCCGCCTCGCGCCTCCGCCGTTCGTGGAAGGCGACGTGCTTCGCCACGTCTTCCGGGTCCATGCGCCCGATCGGGCCGGAGCTGTAGGTCGACGTCACGACCCGTCCTGCCCGGTCCAGCACGAACTCGGAGGGCTGGATGATGCTCCGGCGATCTTCCCACCACGCATCGAGGGCCCGCGCCTGGTCGCGCGTCACGCCCTCGGCGACCGGGAAGTCAAGCCCGTCCGCCACCTCCCGGGCTTTCTCGCCGGTATCCACGCTGGCGGCGAGAATGGAGCCCACCCCGACTTCGGCCAACGCCCTTCGGTTCCTGGAGAAGCCGTCCAACTGACGGCGGCAATAGGGTCACCAATGTCCTCGATAGAACAGGATGACGTTGTAGTCGGAGTCGAGATCGTCCGGCAGATGGACCGCGCCGCCGCCCGTGAGCGTCAGCGTCATGCCGGGAAACCAGTCGCCCGCACCGAGCTTCCGGGCCATTTCCATTTTCAGTCCTTATCGTGGCAGGTGTCCCGCAGAGGATTCTAGTATCCTTCGACGTGTCCGTCGCCCCGTGGCGGAGAAGTCGCCGGAAGCTCGAACCACCCCGTCCATCCAGCCCCGATGAGAAGAGGAGAGTCCCCTCTGGAAACACCGTCTCGGGCGGCCGGAGCCGGATCCCCCGGGTCACGCCGCCGGGGCACCGAGCTCGCCCTGTTCCTCCGCCGTTGGCTCGCGCACCCGCTTCGTGTCGGAGCGATCGCGCCAAGCGGGCCCGCGCTCGCCCGGGCCATGGCCCGCGTCGCGCAGACGGGCCTCACGGACGGAAACCTGGTGGTCGAGCTCGGGCCGGGGACGGGGGCGGTCACCCGAGCCCTGCTCGCGACCGGCATCCCCGAGGAGCGTCTCGTTCTCGTGGAGCGGGACCCCCACCTGCACGCATGGCTCGAAGGGCAGTTTCCGGGGGCGAACGTGCTCCTCTCCGATGCCCGCGAGTTGCACGCGATCCTCCCCGACGGGCAGGCAGGCTTCATTTCGACGGTGGTCTCCTCGCTGCCCCTCAACAGCCTGCCGCGGAACGAGCGCGACGAGATCGTGCGGGCCGCGTTCCACGTGCTTTCCGACGAGGGTTCTCTCGTGCAGTACTCGTACGGCGTGCCGTCTCCCCTGCCCTGCGATTCGCTGGGGCTCACGGGGCGGCGGGTCGCATTCGCCGTGGCCAATCTCCCGCCCGCCACGGTCTGGCGCTACTCGCGCGCCCCCGACTGACGCCCCCGTACGCAACCGGCGGCGCGGCGCGACAATGGCGAGTCGAGAGCCTCCGATCCGTGACAGCGACCGCGGACGGCCCCGGTCGGACCGGGTCGGACCGGGTCGGCCGAGGTCGTTTCACGCGGGCCGGACGGCAGGCCGGCGGGGCGGTGGATCGGATTCGTTCGGTGCAGTCCGGCATTGGCGGCGGCCGGGAGGCGTGCAGGTCGCCCCCAACCCCCGACGACCGGGTTCAGGAGGTGACCGACCGAGGAATTGCGAAGGTTTTGTCCGGATAGAGGGTGATAGGATTCCGGTGTGCGGAACCGGCGGCGGATCGCCCCCGGGGGGGCCGGATCGCAACCGGCCTCCCGCATTCAGGCCACCGGGACGGGATCGATGGCACTGGCGGCACCTGCACCCGGCCGGAGCGACGCGGCTCTGGTCGTGGAAGACATCCACAAGCGCTTCGGCCCCGTCGAGGTGCTGAGGGGCATCTCGCTCGTCGCCGACGATCACGACGTGGTCTCGATCCTCGGATCGAGCGGCTCCGGCAAGAGCACCCTGCTTCGCTGCATCAACCTCCTCGAGACCCCCGATGCGGGCCGCGTGTCCGTCAAGGGCGAGCTCATCCGCATGCGCGAGAGCGGCCGTGGCGGCCTCGTTCCCGAGGATTCGAGACAGGTGGAGCGGATCCGCGCAAGGCTCGCCATGGTCTTCCAGCAGTTCAACCTCTGGTCGCACATGACGGTCCTCGAGAACGTGATCGAGGCCCCCGTGCACGTGCTCGGGACCCCCCGCGCGGAGGCCGTCGAGCGGGGCGAAGCGGAGCTGCGCCGCGTCGGGATGCACGACCGCCGCGACTACTATCCGGCCCACCTCTCGGGTGGGCAGCAGCAGCGGGCCGCGATCGCGCGCGCCCTCGCCATGGATCCCGAGGTGATGCTGTTCGACGAGCCGACCTCGGCTCTCGACCCGGAGCTCGTCGGCGAGGTGCTGCGCGTGATGCGCGGCCTCGCCGAGGAAGGCCGCACCATGCTGGTGGTCACCCACGAGATGGGTTTCGCCCGGGAGGTATCCGATCGGGTCATGTTCCTTCACGAAGGCAAGGTGGAGGAGAACGGGACACCGGACGAAGTGTTCGAGAGCCCGAAATCGGAACGATTCCGGCAGTTTCTCGCCGGAACGTTGCGCTGACGGGCGGCGGCGGCCGGAAGGGGCGAACGCCCCCGGCCGCCGCCGCCGCAACTTGTCGAAAGGAAAGGAGAGACCGACATGAGACGTTTCGTGACGCAACTGGCGGCGGCGGCGCTCGCCGTCTCGGCCGGCATCGGGCCGGCGGCCGCGGGGGACGAACTCCGGATCGGAGTGGAAGGCGCCTATCCGCCGTTCTCGTGGAAGGAGGCGGACGGCTCCCTCAAGGGATTCGACATCGACATCGCCTTCGCCCTCTGCGCGCGGATGGAGCGCGAGTGCACCCTCGTCGAGCAGGACTGGGACGGCATGATCCCGGCCCTCCTCGCGAGGAAGTACGACGCCATCGTCGCGTCGATGTCGATCACCGAGGAGCGCAGGAAGCGCGTCGACTTCACCGCCAAGTACTACAACACGCCGGCCATGTTCGTGGCCGCCGAGGGCGCCGGGCTCGACATCTCGCCGGCCGGCCTCGCCGGCAAGGCGGTGGGGGTGCAGCGCGGCACGACCCACCAGTGCTTCATGGAGAAGCTCTATCCCGATGCGGAACTGCGGCTCTACGCGACCCAGGAGGAGGTGTTCCTCGATCTCGCGGCGGGGCGGCTCGATGCCCAGTTCTCCGATTCGCTGCAGGCCGACGGAGGCTTTCTCAAGACCGACGCGGGCAAGGGGTTCGCGTTCGCCGGCGGCCCCCAGTACGACCTCGAGTGCCACGGCGAGGGCGCCGGCATCGCGGTGCGCAAGGGCGAGGGAGAGCTCCTCGCGACGCTCAACGCGGCCATCGCGGCGATCCGCGAGGACGGCACGTACAAATCGATCAACGACAGGTACTTCGACTTCGACGTGTATGGGGACTGAATGGGGGGGACCGAATCGGGCCGCTGATCCCCGGGCGATGGATCGCGCTCCCCGCCGGGGCCGGGTCCGATCCGGAGGAGGGTCGGCGGCCTCGCCGGCCCGGGCCCCCGTTCCGCGCGCGGCCGGCCGATCCGATTCCACATCGAGCGCAGGCGAATGGACGCGGTAGTCGCCTATCTGCCCGCCATCCTCCGGGGCACCCTGATCACCATCGCGGTCGCCCTGTGCTCCGTGGTGCTGGCCGTGCTCCTGGGGCTCCTCGGCGCCTGGGGAAAGCTCGCGAGGTCCCACGCCGCCAACGCGGTCACCGGCGCCTACACCACCCTCGTCCGCGGGGTTCCCGATCTCGTGCTGATGCTGCTCCTGTTCTATGGGGGGCAGCAGCTTCTCAACGACCTCGGCGCGGCCACCGAGTGGTGGGGATACATCGAGATCAACCACTTCACGGCCGGGGTGTTCACCATCGGGTTCATCTACGGCGCCTACATGACCGAGACCTTCCGCGGCGCGTACCTCTCGATCCCCCGCGGCGAGGTCGAGGCCGGCATCGCTTGCGGCATGAGCGGCGGCCTCGTGTTTCGGCGCATCGTGTGGCCGCAGCTCGTGCGCTACGCCCTGCCGGGGTTCGGCAACAACTGGCTCGTGCTCCTCAAGACGACGGCCTTGGTGTCGGTCCTCGGTCTCCACGAGCTGGTGTGGGAGTCCTTCACGGCAGGGCGCTCGACCCGCCAGCTCTTCACCTTCTTCTTCGTGACCCTCGTCATCTACCTCGTCCTGACCGCCGTCTCGGACCTCGGCCTCCGGTGGCTGGACCGCCGGTACAGCGCCGGTGTGAGAAGGGCCTGAGAGCCTGAGGGATGGACGACCCGCGGGGCCCGAGCCTCCTCGACGCGATCCGCGACTTCAGCGAGAACGTCTCGCCCCTCGACTTCGTGCTCATCGCCGAGCACTGGGAGATGTTCCTCGCCGGAATCGGCTACACCCTGGTGCTGGTCGCCGTCTCGCTCGTCATCGGGGGCGCGCTCTCGCTGCCTCTCGCGGTCGCGAGGGCCTACCGCACCCCGGTGGTGAACCAGATCATCTGGGCCTACGTCTACCTCTTCCGCGGCACCCCCCTGCTCGTGCAGCTCTACATCATCTACTACGGGGCCGGCCAGTTCGAGCTCGTGCGCGAGAGCTTCCTGTGGCCGGTGCTGCGCGAGCCCCTGTGGTGCACGCTCATCGCCTTCGTGCTGAACACCGCTGCGTACACGACCGAGATCTTCCGCGGGGCCATCGAGGCGGTGCCCTTCGGCGAGGTCGAGGCGGCCAAGGCATACGGCATGTCGGCGCGGCGCCGCACGACCCGGATCGTGCTGCCGAACGCCCTGCGGCGGGCGTTGCCGGCCTACTCCAACGAGGTCATCTTCATGCTGCACGGGAGCGTGGTCGCGAGCACGGTGACCATCGTCGACATCCTCGGGGCGGGTCGGATCCTCAACTCCAAATACTACCTCGCCTACGAAGGGTTCCTGGCCGCGGCGGCGCTCTACATGCTCCTCGTGTACGCCATCACCCGGGGGTTCCGGCTCTGGGAGAGGCGCTGGCACGCGCACCTTCGCCCGCGCGAAGCCTGACACTCCGGCCGGCCCGGCGCGCGCGGAGGGCTCGGCGCCCCGGGTCGCCCGCAAGAGCGGGCCCGAGCTCCGCCGCGGCCCCGGTGCGGCCCTGAGAGCCGAAGGATCGGTTCCCGGTCGGAAGTCGCCGACCGGACGGCCCGTCCCCCGGCTCCGGGCCACGGCGCTCAGGGAAAGTTCGCCCGCCGCCCGGCCTCCCGAGCCCCCGCCTCGTCGCCTCGCGCGTGGCGGGCCGCGGCGATGACCCGCCAGTTCCAGGTGTCGAGACCCCGGTCCGCCGGCCGGAGGTTCAGCGAACGAAGGGCAAGCGCCTCGGCTTCCGCGTGGCGGCCCTGCCGATACCGCACCGCGGCGAGCCGGTGCCAGAGCCGGGGGTCGCGCGGGTCGACCTTGAGGGCGCGCTCGAGCGCCGCCGCCGCCCGGCCGTACTGCCCGGCCTTCTCCGCCTCGCGGGCGCTCCCGACGAGAGCGACGACGGCGGAATTCGCTCCCCGCGGCGTCCCTTCCCGCGGCGCCGGCTCGTATGGGAGGAGGGGGGTCGCCGCCGCGGCACCTCCCTCTTCGAGACGAGCGGGCGGAGGTTCCGGCCGCCCGGGCGCCGGCGTCCGCGGACCGGAAACAGAGGACCGGGCCGACACTCGTTCGGGCCGCCCGGATACGCGACCGTCGCTTCGGCCCGGGTCCGGCGCGGGCCGGGCTTCCGCCGATCGATACAGGGCGCCGTCACGAACGGGAGGCAGCACCGATGAAGGCGCGGTCGCGCAGCTCGCGAGAAACGCGGCGCATCCCCCGGCGGCGAGCGCGCGCATCAGCATGGGCGGTACCGAACGGTGGCGGCGCTCCGGTACGGCAGCCGGACCGCCCCGGGACAACCCGGATCGGTGCGGTACGGCTCGCCGTCGAACGCGGTCCAGTGCCACTCGACTCCGCTCGGGAGGGTGGGAACGGCATCCGTCGCGGGCAGGCGGGAGACGATCCCGGCCCAGACCCTCAAAGCCTGGCCGGACCCGCTCAGCCCCGCCGCGCGGTTGTCGTCGAACCCGACCCACACGACCGCTACGTAGCCCCCGGCGAAGCCCGCGAACCAGCTATCGCGCCCGCCGTTCGTGGTCCCCGTCTTGCCCGCCGCGTACAGGGCGGCCGGGAGGCTCGCACGCACACTCCGCCCGGTCCCCTCTCGCAGCACCGCTTCGAGCGCCGCCCGGAGTACGTAGACCGCGTCCGGATCGGCCACCTGCTCGACCGAGAGACCGTAGCGCGCGAGCGGCCGTCCCTCGGCGCCGGTCACTTCGTGGATCGCTCGCAGCGGCGACCGGAATCCTTCGTTGGCGAGCGCCTGATAGACCTGGGCGACCTCGAACGGGCTGAGCTCGAACGACCCCAGCAGGAGCGAAGGCGAGGACGGAATCGGTCCGGCCACCCCGAGCCGTTCGAGGACCGCAGCCACCTCCGACACGCCGAGCGACAGTCCGAGCCGTGCGGCCGCCGCGTTGCGGGACAGCGCGAGGGCACGGTACAGGGGCATCGCCCCCAGGTGCTCGCCGTCGTGGTTGCGCGGCGCCCACCGGCGTCCGTCGGAAAGACGCAGGTCGACCGGCTCGTCCTCGACGGGGCTCGCGATCGTGTAGCCCCGTTCGAGGGCCGCGAGATAGACGGCGGGCTTGACCAGCGAACCGATGGGGCGCTTCGCGTCGAGCGCGCGGTTGAAGCCGTGGGTCCGTGCTCGCCGGTCGCCGACCACCGCGAGCACGTCGCCGTTGTCGGCCCGGGCGACGAGCACCGCCCCCTGGAGAACGCCATCGGCCAAGCCTCGGCGGCGCTCGGCGGCGGCCAGCTCCCGGGTCAGCATGCGTTCGGCGGTCGACTGCACCTCGGGATCCAGGGCGGTGAAGATACGGAGCCCTTCGGTGCGAAGGTCGCCGTCCCGGTAGTCGCGAGAGAGCTGGCGGCGCACCAGATCGATGAACGCCGGGTGGAGAGTCGCGCCGCGGGGAACCTCGGACCGTATGCCGAGGGGGCGCGCCTGGGCGGCGGCGGCGGCGGCGCGGTCGACGACCCCGCGGGTCGCCATCACCTCGAGAACGAGGTCGCGGCGCCGGCGCGCGCGTTCGGGCTGCCGCCAGGGGTTGTAGGCGGAAGCGCCACGGGCAAGCGCGACGAGCAGCGCCCCCTCTGAGAGATCGAGCTCATCGATCCGCCGCCCGAAGTAGAACCACGAAGCGAGGCCGAAGCCGTGGATGGCACGCCGCCCTTCCTGACCGAGATAGACCTCGTTCAGGTACACCTCGAGCAGCTCCTCCTTGGTGTAGCGCGCGTCGAGGACCAGCGCCATGGCCGCCTCGTTGATCTTGCGCAGCAGCGATCGCTCGGACGAGAGAAAGAGGTTCTTCGCGAGCTGTTGGGTCAGCGTGCTGCCCCCCTGCACGACAGCCCCCGCGCGCGCATTGGCCCACGCGGCGCGCGCGATGGCGAGCAGGGACACCCCGTGGTGGTCGAAGAACCGATGGTCCTCGACCGCCACGAGCCCCGCGACGAGGACCGGCGGCGCCTCGCCCAGCCGGACCATCACCCGATCCTCGTGGTGGCGGGGATAAATACGGCCGACGAGGGGGGGATCCAGCCGCACGATCGGGACCGGACCCCCGCTCGCGTCGATCGTGCGTACGACGCCGGCGTCGAACCGGACCTCGATCCGGCGCGCCGGCTCCACCGCGTCCCAGAAGCGGAACTCGCGGGTCTCGATGACGAACCGGTTGCCGGCGCGGCCATAGCTTCCCGGCCGGCGCGGGCGATCCTCCCGGTGATACCCCGCGCGCCGGAGCTCGTCCTCGAGCGAGTCGGGGTCCAGTCGGGCCCCCGGCCACAGTTCGACGGGCCGCGCGTATACGCGGGCGGGCAAGGCCCAACGCTTGCCTTCGAATTGGGCGCGAACGCGGATGTCGAGCCAGACCGCATAGCCGGCGGCGAAGACGAGGACGAGGATCGCGGCTCGCCACGCGAACGACCGGAAGAACCCCCGGACACGGCCCCCGGGACGCCGCCCGGGCTTCGCGGCCGATGTCTTCGTGCCGGCCGATCCGCGCTTCGCCGGCTTCGGTCCCGGAGCCCGGCCACCCTGTCCGGAGCCGCCCGAACGCTTGCCGGATCTTGCCATCATCCGGCATTCTCGCCGAACCCTTCGGCATGATCGCCGCGGGCGTGACCCCCTGCTTCGTCTCCTTCCGGCGGTTACTCCATGAACTAGATGATTTTGTTGGGACTTATATCCTTGACTTGACGAACAAGCACACCGCGAGAAATCTGCGGCCACCCGGCGTGCCGTCGAATGACACGGCGGCCAACCCGGCCTGCCAAGGTGATTACCGGTTCCGAGCAGGACTTTCCCACGCTGGCCGGTCATCCGCACCGGGTTGGCGGGAGCGCCCTCATTGGTGCCTTCGGGGGGTCCTGCGGGCCGCGTTGATGCAGCCGATTACGAAAAAAAGTCCGATCGGTGCTTCAGATGCACGAGATCGGCGGGATGGTCGATGTCGGGCAGAGGCTCGGTCTCGCACCATTCCCACCCCAAGGCGCCCAAGCGCCGGCGGGTCTCGACCAGCACGCGCTCCGTCCCCCAGTCCATGCCGGCGAAGAGGGATGCCTCGAACCGGCGAAGTCCGATGAGCACGTAGCCGCCGTCGAGGGCCGGGGCGAGCACCGCATTCGTTCCCCCCGCGAGCCACTCCGAGGCGCGGCGAAAGTCGTCTGCGCCGAGGGCCGGGCAATCGCTTCCGGCGAGGAGCGCGCACGAACCCCGGGCCAGCATGTGCCGCATCGCCGCACCCATGCGCTCCCCGAGGTCGCGGCCTTCCTGCACCCGAAGCCGGATGGGGTAGCGCAGGCCAAGGTCGCGGAAGGAAGGATGGGCACAATCGGGGGTGCACCAGAGCGAGACCCGACCGGCGCCGGCCTCGACGGCCGCGGCCACCGCCCGGTCGGTCATTCGGCGCTGCAGGTCCGCCGCCCCCTCCTCGCCCAAGGCGGGAACGAGCCGCCGCTTGGCCCGGCCCGGCACCGGGGCGCGGGCGAAGATCGCGATCTCGGCCGTCACCGGTCTTCCCACCCCGAGCCGCCTCCGAACCGGTAGAAGCGGGCCAGCCGGCCGGGGTCGACGCCGAGCGCGTAGGCGGCGCGGATCCACCACATCAGCGCGGTCGTTCGCGCGATCCCGCCCTCTTCCCAGCGGCGGCTCGAGGTGACCACCGGCGCCCGCAGGCGCACCGGACGAGCGATCCGCCGGAGCCGGCGACACAGCTCCACGTCCTCGAGCAGGGGGAGGTCCGCGAATCCCCCGGCGGCGAGAAAGAGGTCGCGGGTGACGAAGATCGCCTGGTCTCCGGTCGCGATGCCGCTCAGCCGGGAGCGAAGGGAGATCATGCGTTCGATGATCCGGAAAGCGGGGTGCGGGCCGGAGAGCCGGACCCCGAAGCTGCCCCAGCCCGGGCGGTCGCCGAGCGCCGCGAACACCGCCCGGTCCGCCTGCGGAGGCAGGGTCGTGTCGGCGTGCAGGAAGACAAACACGTGTCCGGTCGCGACCCCGGCGCCCGCATTCATCTGCCGAGCGCGGCCGCGCGGCGCGGCGAGCACCCGATCCGCACCGCGGGCCGCAAGCCCGGGGGTTGCGTCGGTGCTGCCGCCGTCCGACACGATGACCTCGTGCCCCCGTTCGCGCAGCGGGCGAAGCGCCTCGAGCGCGGCCGCGATGCCGTCGGCCTCGTTGAGCGAAGGCATCACGATGGAGAGCCGGCGCGGGCTCAGTTCAGCGCGCCTCCGCAACTGCTCCCCTGCCCCGCCGTGCAGCCGTAGCAATGGTCGCGGACCGCGATCGGATTGCCGGCGAG
Source organism: Gammaproteobacteria bacterium (assembly GCA_965214795.1). Classification (GTDB taxonomy): domain Bacteria; phylum Pseudomonadota; class Gammaproteobacteria; order HK1; family HK1; genus JAJDXW01. The sequence continues at coordinate 3,267,340 of OZ243976.1, forward strand.
GTCCCGGCCGATGAGGTTCGATAGGTGCACGCGGCCGGAGACCGCGGGGTGGCGGAGCCCGAGCCCCAGCATCTGGTTGAAATCGCAGTCGTATACGTATCCCCGCCAGTCGACGCTGACGAGTCCGCGGCACATCACGGTTGCGAGATTGGCTTTCCGGTGGGCGGCCCGCAGGGTCGCCATGTAGGGGTCGAACTCGCGGCGGGAGACGAGCAGGCTCCCGAATCGCCCGATCGGCATGTTGGCGAGCACGAAGAGCCGGTTGAAGCGCACCCCGTGCCGCGCCTCGAGCTTCGTGCGGTACTCGTCTTCCAGATCGCGCTGGGGCGGCGGAAGCACCGGACCCTGCGGGTTGAACACGAGATGAAGCTCGAGGCCGGAGCCCGGATCGCCGTACCCGAGCCGGTTGAGGCGACGCAGCCCGTCGATGCTTCGGTCGAACACTCCCGTGCCGCGCTGTCGGTCGACGTTGTCTTCCTCGTAGCACGGGAGGGAGGCCACCACCTCGACCTGCCGGGCAGCGAGGAACTCGGCGAGCCCGGCTTCGACCTGGTCCGGCTCCTCGAGGACCGTGAGGTTGCAGCGGTCCGTCACGTGGACCCCGAGCCCGCGGGCGGCGTCGACGAGGTACCGGAAGGGGGCGTGAAGCTCCGGGGCGCCCCCGGTGAGGTCCAGGGTAGAGGCGCCGGAGGTGCGCAGGAACTCGACCACGAGATCGGCCGTCTCCCGGCTCATCTCCTCGCGCCGGCGCGGGCCCGCGTTGACGTGGCAATGCACGCACGACTGGTTGCAGCGGTAGCCTACGTTGACCTGGAGGGTATCGACCGGGGCCCGGCGAAGCGCCGGAAAGTCCGTGGATTCGAGCAACGGCAGGGTCGCGTGCATCGAGAGGTGTCCTGGATGCTCGGAAGGGCGCCGGGGGCCTGCACGCGCCGGGCGGGTGCCGCCGATCCGGGGGTCAGTATAGCCGTACCGTAGCGCTTCACGGTAGAATCCCGTCCGCACGGGGCCGTAGCTCAGACGGGAGAGCGTCGCGTTCGCAATGCGAAGGTCGGGAGTTCGATCCTCCCCGGCTCCACCAGATTCGATTCCTCGCCCGCGTCGCCCTTTCAACTCCGAGACATGCACGAGGCTCCACTACTCGCCGGGTTGAAGGTCATCGACGCGGGCAGCTTCATCGCCGCACCGGCGGCGGCTACCGTGATGGCGGATCTCGGGGCCGACGTCATCAAGCTCGAGCCGCCGGCCGGGGACCCGTTCCGGCACCTGCGTAATGCCCCCGGCAATCCTCCCTGCGAGGTGGACTACGGGTGGCTCGCGGACAACCGGAACAAGCGCGGCCTCGTCCTCGATCTCAAGACCGAGGCCGGGCGGGGCGCCCTCTACCGGCTCATCCGGGATACGGACGTCTTCGTCACCAACCTCCCCCTCGCGGCCCGGGAACGGCTCGGGATCGGCTACGAGGACCTCGCACCACGCAACGAACGGCTGATCTACGCCTCCCTCACCGCGTACGGCGAGCGCGGTCCGGAACGGCTCAACACCGGGTTCGACAGCACCGCGCTGTGGGCGCGGAGCGGGCTGATGGACATGGTCCGGCCCGCGCCGGACTCGCCGCCCGCGAAGTCGCTTCCCGGCATGGGCGACCACCCGACCGCCATCACCCTGTACGCGGCCATCGCCACCGCCCTCTTCCGGCGCGAGCGCACCGGCCGGGGCGGCTACGTCGCCACCAACCTCATGGCGAACGGACTGTGGTGGAACGCCCTGCACGCACAGGCGATGCTGTGCGGAGCGGAGTTCCCGCGGCGCCCGGGGCGCGAAGACGCGCCGAGCGCGCTGCACAACTTCTACCGCACCGCCGACGAGCGCTGGCTCCAGCTCGTCGTCATCCCCGAGGACAAGCGCTGGCCGCGCCTTGCCCGGGCCGTCGGGCGACCGGACCTAATCGAGGATCCGCGCTTCGCCGCGTGCGAGGACCGGCACGCGAACCACCGCACCCTCATCGCCGAACTCGACGCCGCGTTCGCGACGGCCGATCTCGCCGAGTGGCGCCAGCGCCTCGACGAGCACGGGGTCGCCTACGGGGTGATCTCGACCTTGCGCGACATCCCCGAGGATCGCCAGATGGTGGAGAGCGGCGCCCTCGCTCCGCTCGACGATCCGGAGGCGGGAGCGAAGTTCGTGGTGTCGAGCCCTCTCTGGATCGACGGCGCCCCGCGGGCGAATCCCGTGCGGGCCCCCGGAATCGGCGAGCACTCGGTCGAAGTCTTGTACGAGCGCGGATTCTCGACGGAAGACATCGAACGGCTGCGCGATGCGGGGGCCCTCCCGGACGCCGCCGCGCACGCCCGGCCGCCGTCCCCGGTCGCCGATCCCCCTTGAACCCGCGCGCCATGCACGCCATGCTTGGCGCCCGCGTTGCGGAACCGGAGCCCCGGTAGCTCAGATGGATAGAGCGGACGCCTCCTAAGCGTCAGGTCCCAGGTTCGAATCCTGGTCGGGGCACCAACCACCTTTCCCGCCACTGCCCAGTTCCACCCATAACCTGTTCACAAGAAGCGAATTTTGCGGGGCTTATATACTCAAGCTTCGGAATTCATCGCCCGATTCCAGGCATTTTGAACCCCGAAACTTGAGTTACTACCCCGACTGGATCGACTCGTTGCGGCGCGTCGAGCGGCTGGACTTCGACATCCTGGCGCCTGGTCATGGGGCCATGGGCACCAGGCAGGACGTCGCCGATCATCGCCGTACCACGAGGATCCGTACAACGCGGTGGTCGCCGCCGCGCGCGCGGGGCAGAGCCTGGAGCAGATGAAGGCGTCGATCACCCTCGACGAGTACAGGGACTGGGGTTCCTATGCCGATTGGCGCGAGCTCGACATCGAAGGGGTCTACGCCCGCGTCGCGCTGCAACGGCGGGGAAACCGAGCGCACCATCCGGTCGACCGTACCGACAAAGCCCGCCGCGGGCCTCGGGCCGCGCACCGCCGCCGAGCCCGGGCGGGCTCGAACCCCCCCCGACACCACGCCACCTGACCCTGCCCACTCGCTCGGGCCAGGAGACCCTCGCGCCTCGCTTGCCGGAGCCGCGCTTTCGCGCTTGGCTCGCCGTCGATACACCCTGTGCAGAGCCCCGAACGCGCCTCGGCGACGGCGAATGGCCGTCCCCCGACCCACCGAACAAGCCGCGATCGCGGGCAACCAGTATATCCCCTTGACATATCCCCTTGTTCGGCTATCGTAGGTCGCCTTTCCGATGCGGAGAGGTCCGAATGGATCAGGGTAGCGTGTTCAAGTCCAACCGGAGTCAGGCAGTGCGCCTGCCGAAGAGCGTCGCCTTCCCTGACAACGTGAGGAAGGTCGATGTCATCGTTCTCGGGAACGCCCGCCTGCTGTCGCCGGCCGGCGAAGCCTGGACTACCTGGTTCGACAGCCCCGGCGTTTCGGAGGACTTCATGGTGGAGCGCGAACAGCCGGACGATCAGGAACGGTCGCCACTGTAGCCGGCCATGTGGTACATGCTCGATACCAACATCGCGATCTACACGATCCGAAATCGACCACGCGAGGTGCGCAGGAAGTTCGTCGCCCAGCAGGGACGTATGTGCATCTCGACCGTCACCTTGATGGAGCTGATCTACGGCGCGGAGAAGTCCGCCCAACCGGGACGCAACCTCCAGGACATCGAAGGGTTCGCCTCTCGGCTGACAGTACTTCCCTACGATCGCGAAGCGGCCATGCACACCGGCCGCATACGGGCCGAGCTGGCCCGAGCGGGCACGCCGATTGGTCCGTATGACCAGATGATCGCGGGGCATGCGCGCTCCCGAGGCCTGATTGTCGTGACGGCAAACACCGACGAGTTCATGCGCGTGCCCGGACTCTCGATCGAGGACTGGACGGCGGCCGACCATTCTTCGTAACTCGAGTTTCGGGGCCAGCGAGCCGGAGCCCGTGCGGGGTCCCGCTCAGGGCCAGGGGCGCCTCGCGGGTGTTCCGGAGTCGCCGCGCGTGAAGTCGGGAGGCGCCCGGGGCGCACTACAATGGCGCCCGACGCGCCGTGCGGAGACCAGACGAGGATGAACGAAACGCTGCCGTACGACTTCAGCTCCGGCAACACCAACCCGGAGACCTATCCCGGCGAAGCGCTTGCGGCCGCCGCGGCCCGCGTCATTCCCCGGCTCGCTACCGCCCTCAACACCTACCCCGGCAAGCTCGGGCACGAAGGGCTCCGGCGCCTTCTCGCCGCCCGTGAGGCGGCGCGCGAGGGGGTCGAGGTCGATCCCGACCACATCGTCCTCACCAACGGGTCGATGCAGGGGGTCACCCTCGTCGCCGAAACGTTCTGCGAGGGAAGCGGGGATCGGGTGGTGCTCGAAGAGTTCACCTACTCCGGCACCATCGAGGCATACCGGGCGCTCGGCGTCGAGATGGTGGGCGTTCCCGTGGACGGCAACGGAATGCGCACCGACCGCCTCGCCGGGATCCTCGACGAGATGGCGCGCGAGGGCCGGCCGCCGCGTTTCATCTATACCCTCGCGACCTACCAGAACCCCACGGGCGCGATGATGCCTCCCGCGCGGCGCGCCGAGCTTCTCGCCGCCGCGAAGCGCCACAGGTGCCTGGTGGTCGAGGACAACTGCTACGGGGACGTCCACTACGACGGCGACAAGCCCCCCGCCCTCTACGCGATGGACGACATGGACGGCGGGCCGGACCAGATCCACATCGGCTCGCTGTCCAAGATATTCGCCCCCGGCGTGCGCCTCGGCTACGTCGTGGCCCGCCCCCCGCTCCTCGACCGGATCCTCGCCCGCCGCCACGACGCCGGGCCGAACACCCTCTCGGCCGCGATCACCACCGAGTACCTCGGGCCGGACCTGTGGGGGCACGTCGAGCGCGCCAACGCCGCGCTCCGGGCGAAGCGCGACACGATGCTCGCGGCTCTCGAAACCCATCTCGGCAACTGGTGCTCCTGGTCGCGCCCGGTGGGCGGTCTCTTCATCTGGGTGCGGCTCCCGGACGAGATCGACACCGGGGCCCTCGCGGCCGCGGCCGCCGCCCGGGGGGTCGCGTACAAGCCGGGTTCGGAGTACCACGTCGCGGGAAACGAGGTCCCGTTCATCCGCCTCGCGTTCGGCTTCCCGGATGCGGAGACGATCGAAGCCGGTGTCGCCCGCCTCGGAGAGTGCGTGCGGGAGGCGATGGCCACCGTCTGAAGGGGCCCGCCATCGCCCGCCGCGGCGGCAGCGAGGACCACCGGAACCACCCGACTTTCGTACGAAGGGAGATCCTCCATGACCGCGACGGACCGTGCCGCGCCGCGCCAGATGAAGCTGGTCGCCTTTCTCCAGGCGTCGAACTGCTCGAACTACCCCGCTTCGTGGCGCCATCCGCACACCGCGCGCGACTTCCTCACCCCCGAGTACTTCCGGCGCATCGCCCGCACCCTGGAGGCCGGCAAGTTCCACCTCGCCTTCTTTGACGACCGCCTCGCGATGCCGGACCGCTACGGCGACGACATGGCGGAGGCGCTCCGTCAGGGGATCCGGGTGGTCAAGTTCGACCTCATCCCCCTGATGACCGCGATGGGGCTCGCGACGAGCCGGATCGGCCTCGGCGGCACCTACTCGACGACCTACTTCGAGCCCTTTCACGTCGCTCGGGTGTTCGCCACCCTCGACCACATGATCGGAGGGCGGGCGGCCTGGAACGTGGTCACCTCGCTGAACGACTCCGAGGCCGCGAACTTCGGCCGCCGCGAACACCCTCCCCACGACCGCCGCTATGACCGGGCCGACGAGTTCATGGAAATCGTGCTCGGCAACTGGGACGCCTGGGAGGACGGCGCCGTGCTCTACGACCGGGAGCGCCTCGCCTTCGCCGATCCCGACCGGGTGCACCGCCTCGAATACGAGGGGGAGTGGTTCCGCACGCGAGGCACGTTCACCGTCCCCCGCACTCCGCAGGGCCGGCCGGTGGTGATCCAGGCCGGCCAGAGCGGACGCGGGCGCGAGTTCGCGGCGCGCTGGGGCGAGATCCTCTTCGTCATCTACCCCGACCTCGCGTTCGGCCGGCCCGTCTATCGCGGCATGAAGGAGGCGATCGCAGCGGCGGGGCGGGACCCCGATCTCGTCACGATCTGCCCCGCCGTCTACTGCATTACCGGCGAGACGCGCACCGTCGCCGAGGACAAGGCGGCCTGCATCGAGGGGCTTGCCACCGAACTCGACACCTTGGTGCTCCTGGCCGAGGTCCTCAACTTCGATTTCGCCGCGCATTCCCTGGACGAGCCCCTGACGGCCGCCCATCTCGAGTCGATGACGGGGCTCCAGGCCATTCGCGATCGGGTCGTCGGGCAGGCGGGGGAGCACCCGACGCCGCGCGACTTCGTGAACGTGAGCCGCCGTGGGACGATCCGCGAGATGCCGCTTTTCGTCGGCACCCCGGGAGAGGTGGCGGACGGGCTCCAGGAATGGTTCGAGGAGGCGTGCGACGGATTCGTCGTCGCGGCGACCCACGTTCCGGGGGCGTACGAGGACTTCGTGCGGCTCGTGGTGCCCGAGCTCCAGCGCCGCGGCATCTTCCACCACGACTACGCGGGCTCCACCCTTCGCGAGAACCTCGGGCTCCCCTTCCCGACCCGGGGCGACTGGAAGAGCGGCTGAAGGCGCGGCGGACGATCGGGCGCCCCCGGCCCGCCGCGCACCGTACCGCCGCCCGAGCCGCCAGCCGAACGACCGCCCGAACCGCCGGCCGGAAGGGTTCAGGCCGCGGCGAGGACCGCCGCCCGGGTCGCCTCGTACTCCGCCTCGTCCTGCGAAGCGGCCCAGATGACCGCGGTGTCCAGCCCGGCCTTCGCGTACTCGTCGAGCCGGGAGCGAACGTCGGCCGCGGAACCGATCAGCCCGAGCCGCCGCACGAGCTCGTCGGAGAGCGCGGCGTTCGTCTTCTCCCGATCCCGCTCGGCGAACCCCGCCTGGATCCGCTCCGCCTCGCGCGGGTGCCCGAGCCACGCGAGAAAGCTCGCATAGACCCCGGTCGAGTAGTAGCCGAGGGCGACGCGACGCATCGCCCGCGTCCCGGCGGCGATGTCGTCGGTCACGAACGTGTTGAGGAGGGACACGACCTCGAGGTCCTCGACCCGCCGCCCCGAGCGCTTCGCCCCCGTGTCGACGTGCTCGAGGACCCGCGGCAGGAGCTCCGCGGGGGTGAGGTTGAGAACCACCCCGTCCCCGATCTCGCCCGCGAGCTCGAGCATGCCGGGGCGAAGGGCCGCGATATGGATCGGGAGCCGACCCTTGAGGGGTGAGGTGAGCCGGAATCCGTGGGAGCGGACCGTCTCCCCCTCGTACGCGGTGCGCTCGCCGGTCAGGATTCGGCGCATGAGGTCCACCGTCTCGCGCACCCGGGTCAGGGGCCTGGTGAACTCCATCCCGTACCACCGCTCGATCATGGTCCGGCTGGAGGAGCCGACCCCGAGGACCACCCGGTCCGGCGCGATCTGCGACAGGGCGACCGCCGACGCGGCGAGCACCGCGGGGGGGCGGTTGAAGACCGGAACGATGCCGAGGCCGATCCGCACGCGGGTAGTGCGCGCTCCGATCGCGGCCGCCGCGGTGAGGGCGTCCATCCGCCCGTTGCCGTCGGTCATCCAGATGCTCTCGAATCCTTCCGCTTCGGCCTGCGCCGCGTTGTCGATGGGGTTCCGGTCGCCCGGATAGCCCATCACGTTGATTCCGATCTTCATGGGTACCTCTCTCGGTGGCGGGACCGTTTCACGCGGCGGCTGAAGCCCCGGGCAGGTCGGATGGACGAGGCGCAATCCGGCCGGGCGCGCCGGTACGATGTCGGGTCACGCCTTCGGCCGACCCGATCTGCCGCGTGCGGTGTTCCCGCTCTCGGTGGTGGCGGGGGTGAACGTGGGTTCGAGGCCGGCGCCCGCGGCATCCCGGAGCGCGAGATATCCGAGCACGAGGGCGAGGAGGAGCGCGAGGAGGACGTTGCGCACCATCGTGCCGATGGGGGGCGCGGCGGCGAGGATCCCCTCCGGACGGAACGGGTGGAGCACCGCGTCCGCGGCCCGTGCGGCCCGGTCCCGAAGCCCCGAACGTCCGGCGAGGGTCGGGGCCAGCAGGCGACCCGCGAGCCCTGCCGCCGACCGACCCCCGCCTCCCGGGCGCCAGAGCCGATCGACGTCCAGGGTGATGGTGAGGGTCCGCTGCATCCAGGGCAGCAGCAGGAAAAACGCGAGCCCGGAGAAGAGCAGAAGCTGGAGGGCGTTCACGACGTGGGGAGCGGTGTACGGGGCGTAGGCGACCGGGAACGGCAGCAGGCGGTAGAGGGGCTCGGGCCAGATCCCGATCCCCAAGCAGAGGGCGGCGAAGAGCACCATGGCCGCCCGCATGTTCCACGGCGGATCGGGAGGCCGGAGCCCCGAATCCTTCTGGAAGAAGACGAACCACGGGAACTTGATCCCCGCGTGCAGGAACACCCCGGCCGAGGCGGCCATGAGGAGAAACCACGTGACCGCCAACGTTTCGTCGGTTGCCGCCTGCGTGATCATGGATTTGCTGACGAAACCGGAAGTAAGGGGAAAAGAGGAGATGGAGAGCGCGCCCACCGTTCCGCAGAGGGTGGTGAGGGGCATGGTGCGGAAGAGGCCCCCGAGATCGGTGCACTTTCGCCGGCCGGTCATGTACAGCACCGATCCCGCCGACATGAGGAGCAACGCCTTGTAGACGATATGGGTAAAGGCGTGGGCCGCCGCCCCGTTCAGGGCCATCTCGGTGCCGATCCCGACCCCGGCGACCATGAACCCCACCTGGTTCACGATGCTGTAGGCGAGGATCCGGCGCATGTCGTTCTCGAGGAGGGCATAGATGATCCCGTAGAAGATCATGAAGAGCCCGATCCAGACCAGCGCCTCCGTTCCGGGGAACCCCCGGATGAGCACGCACACCGCCGCCTTCGTGGTGAACGCGGAGAGGAACACCATGCCGCTCCACGACGACTCGGGGTAGGCATCCGCGAGCCAGGCGGAGAGCGGCGGGGCGGCGGCGTTGACCAGCACCCCGGCGAGGATGAGCCAGGCTCCCCAGGAGTCGGCTTCCATCGCGCCGAACGCGAGCGAGCCGGTCTCGGAGACGTGGAGCAGCACCCCGGACATCAGGAACGCCCCGCCGAGCATGTGCACGACGAAGTAGCGGCCGGCCGCCCGGAGCGCCCCGTCCCCGCCCGCCGCGAGGAGCACCCCGGTCGATGCGAGGGCCATCAGCTCCCAGAACACGAACAGGGTGAGGAGATCGCCGGCGAACGCGACCCCGATCGCGCTCCCCGCGTAGATGAAGGCGCACGCGAGCTCGACCGTGCGCGTCTGGTTGAGGGCGAAGAGCCCGCCCGCGAAGGCCATGATCGCGAAGATGGTGGCAAAGAGCCGCGCGAGCGCATCCACCCGGACCGGCGCGAGCGAATAGCCGTGCACCTCCCACACTGCGGCCGCGCCGTCGGGGAGGCTCCACACGAGGGCGAGGGCCGCGGCGGGGAGCACGAGGAGGAACGCGGCGCGGAGCCGCGGCGGTGCGAAGGGAAGCACGAACCCGCCCGCGACGAGGACGAGGGCCGGCGGGAAATCAGTCATCGGGCCGGCCCCCTTCCCGCGCCTCGTCCGCCGCCGGCACCGTCGTCGCAGCGGCAGCCGCCCCCTCCCCCTCCCGTTGCGGGGCCGCGGTCCGCGGGCCCTCCCGATCGACCTCCGGAGCGGCCTCGTTCCTCTCGTCGGCGGCCCGGCTCCTTTCGTCGTACCAGGTATCCGGCCGCTTGAGGGCGACGCCGAGCCCCTTGGCGAAGAGCACCATCGCCACGCAGGTCCCGAGCCCGTACCACGCATGGAACCCGAAGGTCCCGTCGATCCCGAACCCGGCGTGGGGATGGATGAGGAGATCGCCGAGGACGAGGACCGCGAGCACCGCCCCGAACCCGAGCCAAAGCCCCCGGACGGTGCCCGGGCGCACCAGCCAGTGCACCGGCTCCCCGGGCGGGGCGACCGGCGGAGCGACCCCGCGGTCCGGGTGAAAGCTCACCGGGCTTCGCCTTCTACCAGGTGTCGATGCACGGGCGTTTCTTGCCGGTGCGGGGCTCGGGCGGCGGGCAGGCCCGGAGCCCTTCCACGATCCGGCGGCGCGTGTCCGCGGGGTCGATGACGTCGTCGATCTCGAACACGGTGGCCGTGTTGAGTGCCTTCCCCTGCTCGTACATGGCGGCCACCAGCTCCTCGTAGCGGGCCATCCGCTCCGCGGGGTCCGCGATCGCGGCGAGCTCCTTCCGGTAACCGAGCTTGACCGCCCCCTCGAGCCCCATCCCGCCGAACTCGCCCGTCGGCCAGGACACGGCGAGGAACGGGGCATGGAAGCTCCCCGCGGCCATCGCCTGCGCGCCGAGCCCGTAGGACTTCCGGAGCACGACGGTGAACATCGGCACGGTGACGCTCGCGCCGGTCACGTACAGCCGGCAGCAGTGGCGGACGAGTGCGGTTCTCTCCGCCTCCGGACCCACCATGTTGCCGGGGGTGTCGCAGAGACAGAGGATGGGGAGGTCGAAGGCATCGCAGATCTGCATGAAGCGCGCCGCCTTGTCGGCGCCGTCGCTGTCGACCGCGCCCGCAAGATGGACCGGATTGTTGGCCACGAGGCCGATCGGCCGTCCCTCGATACGGATGAACGCGGTCACCATGCCCGGGCCGAACTCCCGCCTGAGCTCGAGGATGGAGCCCTCGTCCGCGAGCACCTCGATGACCCTCCGCACGTCGTAGATGCGGAGCCGATCCTCGGGAACGACGTGGCGGAGGCGCCGCTGGTCGGCGCACGTCCAGTCCTCCACCCGGCCCTGGAAGTACGAGAGATACCGTTTCGCGGCGGCCACCGCCTCGGCCTCGTCCTCGACCGGGAGGTCCACGACCCCGTTCGGGACCTGAACGTCCATCGGCCCCACTTCCTCGGGCCGGAAGACCCCGAGTCCCCCGCCCTCGATCATCGCCGGTCCACCCATTCCGATGTTGGCGTTCCGGGTCGCGATCACCACGTCGCAGCAGCCGAGCACCACCGCGTTGCCGGCGAAGCACCGCCCCGACGCGATGCCGACGAGGGGCACGAGGCCGCTCAGCCGGCCGAGCAGGTGGAATGCGGGGATGTGCAGGTCGGCCGCGAAGACGATGTCGGTGTCGCCGGGCCGCCCTCCCCCGCCCTCGGCGAAGAACACCATCGGCAGCCGCCATTTCTCGGCGAGGGCGAACATCCGATCCTTCTTCTGATGATTGAACTTCCCCTGCGTACCGGCGAGCACGGTGTAGTCGTAGGCCATCACGAGACAGCGCGCCCGCTCGTCCTCGAAGAGGTGTCCGTTGATCCGGCCGATCCCGGCGACGAGTCCGTCCGCCGGGGTGCGCCGCACCAGCTCGGCCATCGAATGCCGTTGGCGCCGGGCCGCGACCACGAGGGCGCCGTACTCGATGAAGGAACCCTCGTCCACGAGGTCGTCCACGTTCTCGCGGGCGGTTCGCTGCCCGGTGCGCCGGCGGCGCTCGACCGCGTCCGCACGCCGGTCGTCGCGGGTCAGCGCCTGGCGTTCCAGCACTTCCGCGAGGTCCGCGCGGATCGCGTCGAGGTCGAGCGCCTCGCCGGCGCCCGCAGCGGGAGGCGCCACCTCGGCCTCGTCGAGCACGAGGAGGGGGCTCCCCTGCGCGACCGTGTCGCCTTCGCGGACCGCGAGGCGCCGGACCCGCCCGCTCCGGTCGGCCGCGATCACGTGCTGCATCTTCATCGCTTCCATGACGAGCAGCTCGCGGCCGACGTGTATCGGATCACCCTCGCCGATCGACATCTCGATCACCGTGCCCTGCATGGGTGCGAGGATCGCCCCCGGCTCCCGAACGCCCCCCGGCGCGGCCGCAGGTGCCGGACCCGCGGTCGATGCCGGGCGAGCCGGTTCGCCCTCCTTTCCGTGCGCGAGAACCGCCAGCGGGTCCGCGGCGTCGACCCGGGTCCCGGCGAGAACCGCGGCCGCCGCCGAAGCGTCGTCGAGCGGCGACCGCGAAACGCCGGAGCGGGGCCCGGGGTCCGATCCGATCCCGTCCAGCAGGTCCGCGAGGTGCGCCTCCACGAACTCCGTGTGGAGCCGCCCGGCGACGACCTCCGGATGCGCAAGGAGGTTCCGGAGGAACTCGATGTTGGTCGCGACCCCCGCCAGCCGGAACTCCCCGAGCGCGCGCCGCAGTTTGGCCGCAGCCGCCGCAAAGGCATCCGGACCCGCTTCCCCGTCGGTCCGCACCACGACCTTGGCGATCAGCGGATCGAAACCCGGATGCGGGGCGTACCCCGAATATCCGCTGGTATCGACCCGCACCCCGGGACCGCTCGGCGGCTCGAATGCCTCAATGGCGCCGCCGGCCGGGCGTACGCTCCCATCCGGGTGCATCGCTTCGAGGTTCACCCGCGCCTGCACCGCATAGCCGCGGCGCGGGAGGCCGTTCCGGAGCCCGGGCAGCGGCCCGCCCCCCGCGAGCTCGAGCTGGAGCCGGACGAGATCGACCCCCGCGAGCTCCTCGGTCACCGTGTGCTCGACCTGGATCCTCGGGTTGGCCTCGATGAAGTATGCAGCGCCGGATTCGTCCACGAGGAACTCGAGTGTCCCGAGATTGGCAAACCGCGCCTCCCGGGCGAGGGAGAGCGCGGCCGCGACGATGCGATCGCGAAGATCGGGCTCGAGGTTCGGAGCGGGCGCGATCTCGACGATCTTCTGGCGGCGCCGCTGAAGGCTGCACTCGCGCTCGCCGAAGTCGACGGCGCCCCCATCCCCGTCCCCGGCCACCTGGACCTCGATATGCCGGGATCGAGGCACGAAACGCTCGGCGTAGAGCTCGGCCCGGCCGAAGGCCCGCCGGGCTTCTTCGCGGCAGCGCGGCCACTCGCTCTCGAGCTCCGCGGCGCTCCGCACGGTGGACATGCCGCGGCCACCGCCGCCCCCGGCCGCCTTGATCATCACCCCGCCCGCATCGCCTCCGAGGGAGACCAGGAAGCCCCGGGCCGCATCCAGCCCGCCCTCCACCGCCGTCCCCGGCAGCACCGGCACCCCGCAGTGCTCCGCGAACGCCCGCGCCCGGGCCTTGTCCCCGAAGAGGTCGAGGGTCTCCGGGGCCGGTCCGACGAAAGTGATGCCGCGTTCCGCGCAGCGCCGGGCAAACTCCGCGTTCTCGCTCAGGAAGCCGTACCCCGGATGGATGGCGTCGCACCCCGAGCGCTCCGCCGCCCCGAGGATGGCCTCCTGATCGAGGTAGGCGGCGGCGCCCCGCCCTGGAAGGGTCTCCACCTCCTCCGCCCGCGCCGCATGCAGGGACCCCGCATCGTCTTCGGAGCACACCGCGACCGCCGCAAGGCCGAGCTCCGCCGCGCTCCGCGCGATCCGGATCGCGATCTCGCCCCGGTTGGCGATGAGGACGCGCCTGAGTCCCATGTCCTGTCCTGATGCGGCGGCCGATCCCAACCTCCGATCATCGGCGTTCGGGCGGAGCGGAAGCAACCTCCCGGGGAGACCAGGACGCAACCAATTGACCTGCCGCATCAAATTGGACATCATCAGCGGAGATGAAACCGCGCTGGAGTCAGTTCGCTCGAGCTTCGTCAAAGATCATGAGCCGCCGGCCAAGTCCCCGGAGACCCGGAAAGTGATCGTGCTGCCAGAACATGCCAAGCGCCTGCAGGAACGGATCGAGGAACTCTGGGGAGCGCTGTTCGACGGGCAATGGACAGTAGGAGGAGGCAGTGTACTCGCTGCAAGATGGAACCACCGTTTCAGCACCGACCTGGACACTGGATGTACTGCGGCGGCTTGGGCCGAAAGCAGCCGCCGGTACGGCAAGCAGGGCCTGGAACAACGCATCGAAACTGCGCTGCGAGGGCTCACGATCGAAGCAATCACGGTGGGACAGGGCCTGCAGCAAGAAGGGATCCTGATCGAGAAAGTACGCGAAAGCCACACGAACAAGCTGGTGGGAAGCATATCGCTGTGGCCCGAGAGAGGGGTCCTGGAGCCCGAGCCCGTGGAACCGGTACAAGGCTCGCGAAGCCTCGCTTGGGGAAGCGCCGAGATCCTGATCCGCAAACTCCTGGGCCGGGGCAGCGCAATGCTGCCGCGGGACGTATATGACTACGCTGTCGCGGGACAGGCGCAGCCGGCCGCATGGAGACAGGCAATCGCCGCGATCCCGAGACCCCAGCTGATACGACTCAAGGAGGAAGCTGTAAAAACGCAGCAAGGGCGGTGGCAAGAACGAGACATCATCGACCCGAGCTACCCGGCCCTGGCCAAAGGGAGCCCGTGGGTCCTGGAAACGATGCTCCAGGACGAAGAGGACCGAAGGAGCCACGAGGCGCGAAACAAGCGGGATCAAGGATGGGAAAGATAACGAACAGACCCAAGACGCGAGACGAACGGCGAGCGGAATACTTCAGAACCCGCGAGCCGGACGCGGTCGGTCCCAGGGGCACGCCGCTCTACTTCCTCTACGAGGATCCGGCGAACACGCTCGATCAGGAGCTGCTGGGGCCGGAATGGTTCGAAAACCCGGCAGCCCAAGCCACCGGAAGGGGAGTCCCGGGCCACGAAACGCTCCGCAGATTCCTCGCGCGCCAGTGGGCCGGTTACCCAGGCCCGGACGAGGCGAAGGATCTCGCGGCTGCGCTGCGCGGGGAGCGCACCGATCCGGACGCCCGTCGATGGGTGCAAGCGTTCCTGCGCGAGGTCGGAGACCGGGGCCTCGGCGCGAACGAGCTCCGCGACGTGATGACGGACGAGGGGATCAGCGCCGCGCGGATGGCCCAGACCGCACGCGAGGCCGAATGCCGACGCGGACTGGTGGTCAACGCCCTCCACGAATGGGCTCGGCCACCGAGGAAATTGAAGGGCGAACCATCGAACCCCACAACCACCGGAAGGACGACATGAGCGACTTGCCCCGCTTGCGCAAGGCACGGTACGTCTTCCCACCGGCCGCCAGCGAACCCTTCACCCGTTCCCCTGCCCCGAACCCCCGATCCTCCTCGTCGATCTCGAAATGCAATGACGTGGTGTCGTAGAACATCAACTCCACATCGAGGTTGAGCAAGTCCGCGATGCGGAAGTACAACCCCCGCTCCAGCTCTTCCTTGTGCGCCTCGAGAAAGTCCATCGCCCGGTAAAGATGATGCAGCTCCAGCGACTCGCATCGTTCGATGCGCACGTCCTCGGCCAGCCATTGCTCGTGGCAATACAGTTTCGACGACGGCGCGCAGGTGCGATTGGCCACCATACGCCAACCATCCATGCATGTATCTATGTAAATCGAGCGCGGATCTCGTGTCGAGCTTCGTAACACCTTGATTTATCGACATCATGCTTCCCTCCAGACCCCGAAATGTATGAGCGGCTGTCAAACTCGGGTCATACGCTGCCCGACATGGGCAGAATGAAAGGACGTCCAAAGCTGCAGTCCCCGCTCACGGGCAACGAAACGCTATCCCCGGAGGTAGTCGAACGCGGCGAGCGCGTGGGTCCGCAGCACGTGGTGAAACTCCGCGATGCCGACGCTCTCGTCGGCGGCGCCCATGCCCGCCGGCGAGCAGCCATGGACGAAGGCGGGAACCCCCCGGGCCCGCCAGAACCGGGTATCCGTCCCGCCGAGGCCGATGACGGGCTGCGGGGCGACGCCGCCCCCTCCGGAGCGGGCGTTCCGCGCGAGATGGCCGACCATCTCATGCTCCGGGTCCGACCAGTTCGCCTCGATGGCGCCTGTGTCGAGCTCTTCGAATCGGATCCCGGGTCGGACCCCGGGGAAACGGTCCACGATCGATGCGACCTCCTCCTTCACTTCCGCCCGGGAGATCCCCACCGGAAGGCGGAAATCGACGTCGAGAGTGCACTTGGCCGGGAGCATGTTGATCACGGCACCCCCGCGCATGGTCCCTGCGTTTACCGACACGCGGCGCATGACCTCCGCCGCGCCGGCCCCGAGAGACGCCTCGATGGCGGTTCGCACCCCCGGGCGATCGAGGGTTCTCGCGACCATCTCGGGCTCGGTCGGCACTTTCGTTTCGATCGCGTCGAGGTCCCGAACGAGGCGGGCGGCCAGCCGGTTCGCGCTGGCGCCGGTGTGCGGATAGGCGCTGTGGCCGCCCGCGGTACGGATGGTGAACCTGAGCCACAACATCGACTTCTCGCCGAAGCGGACCGTCCCGAGGCCGCTCGGCTCGGCGTTGAGCACGCAGTCTCCGAGGACCTCGTCGCCACAATGTTCGGTCAACCACCCGGACCCCCACCGTCCGCCGGTCTCCTCGTCCGAGACCACGGTCAGGGTGACCCGGCCGGCAATCTCGCTCCGCAGCCGGTGCAGGTAGGCGTGCGCGAAGAGGAGCGCGGTCGTTCCGCAGTTCATGTCGACGGTCCCCCGGCCGTGAACCCGGCCGTTCGCGAGGTCCCCCGAGAACGGCTCGCGCGTCCATGCCGAACGGTCGCCGACCGGGAACACGTCGAGGTGCCCGTTCAGCACGAGATGCCGACCGCTCCCGTTGCCCACGAAGGAGCTGACGAGATTCGGCATGTGGCGGCGCGGCGCCTCGGTGCGGCTCGCGATGCCCTCATCGGCGAGGAATCGGGATACGAGGTCGGCCGCGGCGGTGGTGTCGCCGGGCGGATTGGACGTGTCGATTCTCGTGAGCGCTCGGAGCAGGGCGACCTGGCGCTCGCGCTCCCCGTCGACCCAGCCGAGCAGCCGATCCCGAGGCGTCGTCACGCTCCGGTTCCGAGCGGCGGAGCCTCGTGGACGACGACGCCGTCCTTGATGACGAGCGTGCAGGCGCAGCCGCCGATCGAGTAGGCGATCCCGCGGGGGTCTTCCGTCTCCCAGGCCGCGAGGTCGGCGGCGCGGCCCACCGCGATCCGGCCCGCCCGCTCCGAGAGCCCGAGGGCGCGAGCGCCGTTCACCGTGAACCCGCGGAGGGCTTCCTCGGGGGTCAGCCGGAAGAGATAGCAGGCGAGGTGCATCTGCGCGGCGGGCGAGACGGTGGGGGAGCTGACCGGGTTCGAGTTCGTCGCGAGGGCCATCGGCACCTCGAGCTCGCGCAAGAGGGCGACGGGCGGCTTTCGGGTCTCGTGAAAGGTCAGGTGCGCGCCGGGCAGGAGGGTTGCGACGGTGCCCGCCTCCGCCATCGCCTCCACCGTCGCGCGCGAGGCATACTCGAGGTGATCGGCGGAGAGCCCCCGGTAGCGCGCGACCACCGCGCCGGCGCCGAAGTCCGTGTACTGGTCGGCGTGCAGCTTGACCGGCAGGCCGAAGGATTGCGCGCGGTCGAAAAGGCGCCCCATCTGCGCGTGGGTGTATCCGTTCCGGTCGCAGAAGCCGTCGACCTGATCGACGAGCCCGTGCCGCACCGCCTCGGGCAGCACCTCCTCGCACATGAACGTGACGTAGTCGTCGCGCCGCCCGGCGAACTCGGGGGGAAGCCCGTGCGCCCCGAGGTAGGTGGAAACCACGGTGACCGGCAGATCGTCGCCGAGAGCGCGCGAAACGCGCATCTGGCGAAGCTCGGTCTCGCGGTCGAGACCGGCCCCCGACTTGCTCTCCACGGTGGTCACCCCGTTCGCGACCAGCCGGCTCGTGCGGCGCCGGCTCGCCGCGTAGAGCGCCTCCTCGGAGAGCGCGCGGGTGCGTCTCGCCATCTCCCGGATCCCGGCCCCCGCGGGCTCGAGATCCCACCGCCCGCCGCCCTGGGACAGCACCTCGAAATCGTGAAGACCTTCCTCTCCGTAGACGATGTGGGTATGCGGATCCACGAGCCCCGGGGTGACGACCTGGCCGCCGAGGTCGCGCACCGTCGCCGCCCCCTCTTCGCGCACCGTACCGGTCGTTCCGAGCCAGGCGATCTTCCCGTCCGTGATCCCGATGGCTCCGTCCGCGACGAGCCCGAACGGGTCGTCACCGTCCATCGTCGCCACGTTGGCATGGGTCAGCAGCAGGTCGAACATCGGGCTTTCCTCCTTCCCGGCCGGGGCCGCTCGGGGTATCAGACGGCCGCGTACTCGAGGAGGAGGTCCTTGGCCTCCACCGCCTGTCCGGCCGCGACGTGCAGGGCCGCGACCGTCCCGTCGCGCTCGGCGTGCAGCGCGGTCTCCATCTTCATCGCCTCGATGGTCATGAGGAGGTCGCCGGCCACCACCGGTCGCCCCGCCGACACCGCCACCGAGGCCACCACCCCGGGCATCGGCGCGGAGACGTGGCAGGCATCGGCCGGGTCCGCCTTGGGGCGCCGCACCACGGTGGCCGCCGCCGCACGGTTCTCGATCTTGACGCTCCGCGGCTGCCCGTTCAGCTCGAAGAACACCCGCACGTTCCCCTCCGCATCCGTCTCTCCGACGGCGAGGCAGCGGATGACCAGGGTGAGGCCGCGCTCGAGCTCGATCGAGATCTCCCGTCCCGGGGGCAGTCCGTAGAAATAGACCTCGGTCGGCAGGACCGACACCGGGCCGTACCGGGTGCGGTGCTCCGCGTAGTCGACGAAGACCTTCGGGTACAGGAGATACGAGTGGAGCTCCTCGTCCGAGAGCGTCCAGCCGGTCGCCGCCTCGGCCTTCGCCCGGGCCGCGCGGAGGTCCGCGGGGGGGAGCGCGGCCCCCGGGCGCCCGTCGATCGACTTCTCGCCCTTCAGGATCTTTCGCGACAGCGCCTCCGGGAAGCCTCCCGGCATCCGTCCGAGCTCTCCCCGGAAGAGGCCGATCACCGACTCCGGAAACGCGATCTCGCGGTCGGCGTCCTCCACGTCCGCGCGGGTGAGCCCCCCGGAGACCATCACCAGGGCGAGATCGCCGACGACCTTGGAGGTGGGGGTGACCTTGATGATGTCGCCGAACATCCGGTTCACCTCGGCGTAGGCGCTCGCCACCTCGTGCCAGCGATCGGCGAGGCCGAGCGCCCGCGCCTGCTCGCGAAGGTTCGTGAACTGCCCCCCCGGCATCTCGTGCAGGTAGACCTCCGAGGCCGGGGCGCGCATGTCGGTCTCGAACGCGGCGTACTGCGCGCGGACCGCCTCCCAGTAGTCCGAGAACTCCCGGATGCGGGCCGGATCGAGCCCGGTGTCCCGCGGCTCGCGCCGCAGCGCCTCGACGACCGAGCCGAGACAGGGCTGGGAAGTGAATCCCGAGAGGCTGTCCATCGCGAGGTCGATCGCATCGACCCCCGCCTCCACCGCGGCGAGCACGCTCGCGGCCGCGACCCCCGAGGTGTCGTGGGTATGGAAGTGGACCGGCAACCCCGTCTCCTCCCGGAGTGCCGCGACCAGCTCGCGCGCCGCCGCGGGCTTCAAGAGGCCCGCCATGTCCTTGATCCCGAGGACGTGGGTGCCCGCGTCGCGCAACTCGCACCCCATCGCCACGTAGTAGTCGAGGTCGTAGCGGGCGCGTTCGGGGTCGTGAAGGTCCGCCGTGTAGCAGATGGCCGCCTCGCAGATCCGGCCGCTCTCGCGCACCGCGTCGATGGAGACCCGCATGTTCTCGACCCAGTTGAGGGGATCGAAGATGCGGAAGACGTCGATGCCGGACTCGGCGGCTCGGGCGATGAAGCCGCGCACGACGTTGTCCGGATAGTTGGTGTACCCCACCGCGTTCGATGCGCGCACCAGCATCTGGAGCAGGATGTTCGGAATGCGGGTGCGAAGCTCGTGGAGCCGCTCCCAGGGCGACTCGCCGAGGAAGCGCATCGCCACGTCGAAGGTCGCCCCGCCCCAGCACTCGAGCGAGAAGAGGTCCGGCAGGTGGTGGGCGTACGCTTCCGCGATCCGGCGGATGTCGCAGGTCCGCATCCGGGTCGCGAGGAGCGACTGGTGGGCGTCGCGCATCGTCGTGTCGGTCACGAGGACCCGCCTCTCGCCCCGCATCCATTCCGCGACCGCCTCCGGACCGTCGGCGTCCAGCCGGGCCTTGGCACCGCCGTTGCGCACGTGCCCGGAGGGCCGCCGCGGCGGGCGCGGGGTCCGGGCATGGGCCGGCGGGGTGGGCCGTCCCGCCACCTCGGGGTGGCCGTTGACGGTGGTCTCGGCGATGTAGCGGAGCAACCGGCTCGCCCGGTCGCGCGGGCGCAGGAAGGAGAGAAGCGCCGGGTTGTCGTCGATGAAGCGGGTCGTCACCCGGCCGTTACGGAACGCCTCGTCGCCGACGAGGCGTTCGAGGAAGGCGATGTTGGTCGCCACGCCCCGGATCCGGAACTCCCGGAGCGCGCGCCGCATGCGGTCGATCGCGCCTCCCCGGGACGGCGCCCACACCGTGACCTTCTCGAGCAACGAGTCGTAGTGGCGGGTGATGACCGCGCCCGCGTAGGCGGTGCCGCCGTCGAGGCGGACCCCGAAGCCGGTCGCCGCCCGGTAGGCGGTGATCCGCCCGTAGTCGGGGATGAAACGGTCGAGGGGGTCCTCGGTCGTGATCCGGCACTGCACCGCGTGCCCCCGGAGGGAGAGCGCCTCCTGCGGCGGGCAGGCGTCGTCCGGCTCCTCCCCGATGACCGCCCCCTCCGCAACGCGGATCTGGGCGCGTATCAGGTCGACCCCGGTCACCTGCTCGGTGACGGTGTGCTCGACCTGGATGCGGGGGTTCACCTCGATGAAGCGGAAGCGTCCGGTGTCGAGGTCGTGCAGGAACTCCACGGTGCCCGCGTTGCGGTAGTCCGCCTCGCGCGCGATGGCGAGGGCGTAACCGGTGAGCTCCTCGCGCTCCGCCGGATCGAGCCCGGGGGCCGGGGCGCACTCCACGATCTTCTGGTTGCGCCGCTGCACGGAGCAGTCGCGCTCGAAGAGGTGGACGATCCGGCCGTGAATGTCCGCGAGCACCTGGACCTCGAGGTGGCGGGCCCGGCCGATGAGCCGTTCGAAGTAGACGTCGTCCTTGCCGAAGGCGGCGGCGGCCTCGCGGCGGGCCGCGAGCAGGGCCGCTTCGAGCCCCTCCGGACGCTCGACGACCCGCATGCCGCGCCCGCCTCCGCCCCAGCTCGCCTTGAGCATTCCGGGAAAGCCGACCTCGCGGGCAGCGTCGAGCGCGGCCGCGGGGTCTGCGGGCAAGGGGTCGGTCGCGGGAACCGTGGGCACTCCGGCCGCGGCCGCGATGGCCCGCGCGGAGACCTTGTCGCCGAGCCGGCGCAGGGTCTCGGGACGCGGCCCGATGAACGCGATTCCCGCCGCGGCGCAGGCTTCCGCGAACTCCGGCGATTCGGACAGGAACCCGTAGCCGGGGTGGATGGCGTCGCTCCCCGTCTCGACCGCCACCCGGATGATGTCGTCCACCGCGAGATAGGCGGTGACCGGGCCCAGGCCCTCGCCGATGCGGTAGGACTCGTCGGCCTTGGAGCGATGGAGGGAGAGCCGATCCTCGTCGGCGAATACCGCGACCGTGGCCTTCCCCATCTCGTTGGCCGCGCGCAGGACGCGGATCGCGATCTCGCCGCGATTCGCCACCAGGATTCTCGCAAACCCGCTCACTGGGCCGGCATTCCCGTACTGGTCCGATCCCCAGGGGACCATACACCCTCGGGCGCCGCCGTTCGAGACCCGATCTCCGGCGACGGAGGCCATTTCGCGCTGGCCGAACGGCGAGTCGGACCGAACCCTCCTTTCCACCTGCCAGCGAACGGTTTCCTCGCACCGGGGGGCGCCGCTCGGATCGACTTCGACCGTCCAGCCGGGCGGCCGGCGCGACCGTCGTCCCCCCTGTCTCTTCGATGATCGCCGGCCCTTCGATCCGGCTCCCCACCGAGAACCGTTCGCGACCGGGGACCGGGGTCTCGCACCACTCCCCGAACCACGCCCCGCGCGACGAGCCGCCCGTCGGCGGCGCCGAGCGCGCACGAGAAGTCGTTCCCCCCGCAGGGGATCGACGAATACGAGGAACGGATGACGTTCGCGCGCATCTCGTTGACGACCGCGACCAGGGATGCTCGCATCGGATCGAGCCGGCCGACCCCCTGCATCCGTCCCCTCCTCCTGACCGTCCTGCGGGAGCCGCACCGGGACGCGAACCGGGCCGAAGCTCTATCATTGCGTACCGCCCGGGGCGTTCCACTGCGGACCGGAGCGGGCCCACCGATGCGGGAGGACGCGCGATGAGAGAGGAAATCGTCGACATCGCCACCGCGGACGGCGCGATGGAAACCTTCGTCTGCCGGCCCGAGCGAGGCGGTCCCCACCCGCCCGTCTTCTTCCTGATGGACGCGCCGGGGATCCGGGAGGAGCTCCACGACATGGCCCGGCGACTCGCGACGGTCGGCTACTTCGTGATGCTTCCGAACCTCTATTACCGGGCCGGTCGCGAAACGAAGTACGGCCCGGACGTGCTCGATCCGAAGAGCCCCGACCACGAGCGGATGCGGGCGGTGCGGACGAAGATGACCATCCCGCCGGTCATGGAAGACGTCGGGGTTCTTCTCGACCATGCGGCCCGCCACGAGGAGGCGGCGGACGGTCCGGCCGGGACGCACGGCTACTGCATGAGTGGTCCCTACGCCCTCGCCGCCGCCGCCCGCTACCCGGATCGGATCGCGGCCGCCGCCTCCTTCCACGGCACCTGGCTCGTGAGCGACGCGGAGGAAAGCCCTCACCTCACGTTCGCGAAGACCCGAGGAGAGCTCTACATCTCGTGCGCCGAACACGACGAGGTCGCCCCCCTCGACATGGTCGAGGAGCTCCGCGGCCACTTCGAGGCGTCGGGGGCGGAGGGCGAGATCGAGATCCACCCCGGCGCGCACCACGGCTTCGCCTTCCCGGAGCGCTGGTGCTACGACAAGCCGGCCGCGGAGCGGCACTGGGAACGCCTCATCGCCCTCTACCGCCGCCGCCTCGGCTGAGGCGGTGATGTTCTCCCGCCTCGCGTGCGTCGCACCGCGCACTGCGTTGATGCCCTGCCGTGTGCTCGAACCGGCTGAGAACTATTCCAATCAAGATGAGCTTGGTACGTAATCAGGTGTCTTGTCGGCCCTTCCCGTCGCGCGATGGCCCGCACAGCTACAACCACGGCGCGCCCCCGTCGAGCCGCCCGGCCGGCGGCCGCCGGTGAGGCGGGCGCCGTTCAATCCGATTCGAACGAATCCTTGTAGTCGCGTCGCAGTGCGGGATCCTGCTCCTCCTTGCGCAGGAAGCAGTTGCCGATGGCGAGACAGTCGATGTCCGTGCCCATGAAGCAGCGGAAGGCTTCCGTGGGCGTACGAACGATGGGTTCGCCGCGCACATTGAAGCTCGTGTTCACGATTACCGGACAGCCGGTCTTCGCCTTGAAGGCGGTGAGCAACCCATGGTAGCGAGGGTTCGTTTCGCGGTGCACGGTCTGTACGCGGGCGGAATCGTCGACGTGCGTGACGGCGGGAATCTCGGAGCGCACTTCGCGCAGCCGGTCGAGGCCGGAGAGACCGGGATTCGTCTCGGCCGGTCGCTTGCGCCGCGCCCCGGCCACGTTGGCGACGAGCAGCATATAGGGGCTGTCGCCGTCGAGGTCGAACCAGTCGGCGACCTCCTCGCGCAACACGCTCGGCGCGAACGGGCGGAAGGACTCGCGGAACTTGACCTTGAGGTTCAAGGTGCTCTGCATGGTGCGGGAACGGGCGTCCGCGAGGATCGAGCGGTTGCCGAGTGCGCGCGGGCCGAACTCCATGCGGCCCTGGAACCAGCCCACGGCCTTGCCCTCGGCGAGCGCCGTGGCGGTGGTGTCGAGCAGTTCGTCGTCCTCGAGCGTCTCGTAGCGGGCACCCGACGCATCCAGGGCGCGGCGGGTCTCGCCCGGACCGAATGCCGGGCCGAGCAGGGCGCCGCGCATGGCGTCGCCCTCTCCCCCGGCTTGGACCGCCCCCGAACCGCACGCGCGGCGCGGCTCGCCGAACAGGCCGTGGCTCGCCGTCAGCGCGGCGCCGAGCGCTCCACCGGCATCGCCGGCCGCCGGCTGGATCCAGATTTCGTCGAACCGGCCGTCACGCTGCACTTTGCCGTTGGCCACGCAATTGAGCGCGACACCGCCCGCCAGACACAGATGGCGCATGCCGGTCTCACGCCGAAGCGACCGGGTCAGCCGCAACACGGCCTCCTCTATCACGGCCTGCGCCGAGGCGGCCAAGTCCATGTGCCGCTGCGTCAACGCTTCCTCCGGCTTGCGCGGTGCCCCGCCGAACAGCGCGTCAAAACGCCCGTTGGTCATCGCCAGGCCGGTGCAGTAGTCGAAGTACTCGAGGGCGAGGCGGAACGTGCCGTCAGCCTTGAGATCGATCAGGTGGTCGAGGATCCTTTGCGCGTACTTCGGCTCGCCGTAGGGCGCGAGCCCCATCAGCTTGTACTCACCGGAGTTCACCTTGAAGCCCGCGTAACCGGTGAACGCCGAGTAGAGCAGGCCGAGGGAATGGGGGAAGTGCAGTTCCTTGACGATCCCGAGTTCATTGCCGCGGCCGATGGCCGCCGACGTGGTGGCCCACTCCCCCACGCCGTCCATCGTCAGCACCACCGCCTCGCGGAAAGGCGAGGGATAGAATGCGCTCGCCGCGTGCGACTGGTGGTGCTCGGCGAACAGCAGTCTGGACGCCCAATCCATCTCCGGGTCGAGCTTCTTCAACTCGCGGCGCAGCAGGTCTTTCTGAAACAATTTCTCCTTGATCCAGACCGGGGCCGCCTGGCGGAAGGAGCGGAAACCGCGCGGCGCAAACGCGACATAGGTTTCGAGCAGCCGCTCGAATTTGAGGAACGGCTTGTCGTAGAATGCCACCCGGTCCACATCGGCCGGTTGCAGCCCGGCTTCGTCCAGACAGTAGCGGATCGCGTTGGCCGGATAGCCCGCGTCGTGCTTGCGGCGGGTGAAGCGTTCCTCTTGGGCTGCGGCAACGATCTCGCCGCCTGTGACCAGCGCCGCTGCCGCGTCGTGGTAGAAGGCGGAAATTCCCAGGATGCGCACGACGCTAGAAGATGGTGTAGATGAACGGCGCAACGGCGCTGCTCTTGCTCAGGACGATCAACCCCCCAAGCACCAGCATCGCCACCACCGCCGGGAGCAGCCAGTATTTCTTGCGCACGTGCATGAAAACCGCGAATTCACGAAGAAAGGACACCGGCAAGACCTCAGAATTGGTTCGTCATCGTTTCGGGATCGGGACCGGAGGGTTCCCGGCGAATCCAGTAGCTGGAGGCGTGCGGATCACGGCGCAGACGCAACGGGTCCTTTCCCGATGTGCGCATGAACCAGCCGGTCGGCGTTATCACGGCGAAGTAGATCGCCGCCATGACTACCGGGCTGGTGACGCGGTGCAGGAGCCGGCCGACGTGGAACCAGGCCCTGTTGAACGGCGTCAGCCAATCCGGCCTGATGAGTGCCACGGCCAGCACGAGCCCCATCGCGGCGAGCGCCCACAGGCGCGGCGGCCCGCCGCCGGCCAGCGGAAACAAGGCAATCGCGCCGAACACGATGGTGAAGACGAAGCCGAAAGTGCGGTTGGAGCTCAAGGTACGGCACTCTTGGGAGACATGGCTACGAGGCCCAGGGCCGACTTATTTTTTTCGACTGTATCCGATAAATTCAACGGGTTATATAAATCACCGACTTCTTCGCGCGAAGCCGTCGTCAACCGAAGAAAGAGATTCTGCATCATGGAGCTACGCCGTCCGGCGGCCATCAAGGACATCCGAGAACAGATCAGCCCTGCTACGAGGCCTGACCCGGGGAGCCGGTAGTGGGCACAGCCCGCTCCGCGTTCGGCGCCCGGCCAGCGCCAATCGCAAACTCTTCGTGCCAGATTTCTCCCTCGCCGGCAATGAACTGGCCCGTGCGGATGCGTGCGATGTCGTAGCGAGGAAGCCGGACGCTCGTGACGCATATTTCCCCGAGCGTCATGCTCTGGTGACCGAAGCGAAAGTCCAGGTTGTCGAAACCGTACCGTCGGCGGGTATCGGGCAGATTGCTCACGTCGGTTGGATAGATATGCAGAAAGAACATTGCCTCGGTGTCCGTCGGGGTGCAGGACGCCCTGGCATAGGTGAGCCGGTCTTCGCCGAGGTACAGAGCGAAGGTGGAACGAGCAACCAGGCGGGCGACGTCAAGTGACCGCATCAGTGACATCTCCACCGCCCGGTACTTGCTTCGAATCGCGGCCAGCTCCCACGGTTGAACCGACGTGGGCCTGATCCACTCTTCGGGAGGCATCCACGTCTGGAAGGTCGGGGGAAGTTGCTCGGGAAGTCCGTCGATATCGGCCGGGTCCCGCGGACGCATCGACGCCGGGCTGGTCCGATTGTCGGGGCGACCCCCGTCCTGAAAGGCTGCGTAGTACCTGTGGAGTTGCTCACGAAGTCCGTCGGTGGAGCGCACGGACAGGTTCAATTCCCGTTCGAGGAACCGGTACAGGCATACGGCGGCGAGCATGTTCCCCTGTTCGTTCCAGTGGCCGTCGTTCGCGAACCGCGAATCTTTGCGATAATCGTATTCGTTGAAGCACTCGAACAGGTTCACAGTTTCAATTTCCGAAGGAATCAGCGCGGCCATCCGGTCCTCCTGCGGCCGCGGCAGGACGACGACGACAAATCGCCCACCCCGCTCTTGCGCCACCTGTTGCCAGGCGCGAAGCAGGGATTGAAAAACGACGACCATCTCCTTGGTGCGCTCACTGTCCGCCCTCCCGTCGACAGCATCGACCTGGACGGCATGGGCCTCGTCGGTATGTCTCCTTGCATCCTGTTCTTCCGCAAGTTCGGCCTTGATGTCCTCACCCGCTTTGAGGAATCCGCCGACTACGTCCTCAACTTCCTTCCCCTTCCCGGCCAGACTCGCGAGCCGTCTCGCTCCGTCGATGACGAGGTAAGTCATGTGGAACCCGGACAACAGCGAGACCCACGGCGCTCGTTCAATGGCCGGGTTTCGCGTCAACTTGCCGGTTTCGTCCGGATGAAAAAGCCCGTTCTCGTAGATGTTTCGCAAATCGTTACGGCAAAATAGATAGAACACCACGTCCAGTTCGGACGAGTGACGGAAGTCTTCGTAATGGAGAAATGACTGGTCGGTGCCATAACCGCTCACGCCAAAATTCAGGACGTTGAATCTATCCCTGTCTTTCTCGGGGAGCAACAGATAGTCCAGCACTTCGGTGAACGAATACGGGCCGGGCAGACGCAGGTTTTCGGTATAGGAGTCGCCGAAAACGCCTATACTGACCGCGGCGGTGAGGTCGTCCTCGCTGAAATCCCGATGCTGCCTCAGAGCCAGGTTGTTGTGGATGACGGTGTGACGCACGCCGGTGTCGGGATGCGGCCTGGTCGATATCGAATGCGCCCGCCGCGCATAGATGCGCCGGTGGTCGAGGTCGTATCGGGATTCGGCGGCGTACTCGTAAACCGGGTGAAAAAGGCGCAGGTATCCTTCGCCAGCGGCGAGGCACACCAGGGGCGACGCCAGCACCAGGGAGAGGTTGACGGCCACCGCTCGGGCGCGCGCCCATGGGCTCGGGTGCATCAGCCGCGACCCTCTTCCCGGCGCATTGGGAGAACCAGTTCGAATGGGCACCCCTCGATCACGGGACATGCCTGCACAGCCATTCGTTCTGTTTCTCGCATCCTGGGACTGTGAACGAATTGTACCTCATCGCTCACCGGCTCGTGTTCCTGCCCGCGGACCCCGGGCATCCGACCGCCGCGTGGCGCGTATGCGAAACGAACGGGTTCGGACCGTTCGCCGGGACGGAATCGCTCGACGTACCCCGCGTCGCCGACCTCATGTGCCGCCGCAATGCGGCGGCGGCTCGGGGCGCGTGCGTGGTTGCGGCGCCGTTCAATGGAAGTCGCGCGAGGGGAAGAGGCGGCGGGACTCGTTGCGGGGATGGCGCCGGCTCCCCGCCGGCCGTCGGCCCGGCCCGGCCCCGTCGCGCTCGCCGAATCCGGCGAAAGCCGCCACATCCCTCTCGCCCACCGTGCCGTCCGCGAGGCGCTCGAGCCATTCCGACAGATCGACGACTCGCTCCGCGATCACGTTGACCACCGACTCCGAGGACTCCACCCGCCCCTCGACCCGCATCAGGCGAGCGTCCTGCACCTCGAACCGGAAGCGCTGGAAGACCCGCTCCCAGACCACGACGTTCACCACCCCTTCCATGTCCTCGATAGTGAGGAAGATCACCCCCTTTGCGGTCCTCGGCCGTTGCCGCACCAGCACCACTCCGGTCACCGCGACCCGGCCGCCGGAAGGCACTTGGCCGAGCTCTCCGCTCCAGGTGACCCCCTCTCCCACCGCCTCGCGCAGCAGGGCCACCGGGTGGTCGCGGAGGCTGAGCCCCACCGATCCATAGTCGGCCGCGACCTCCTCGCCCGGCGCCGCGGGCGGGAGCGCCGCCGCTGGCTCCGGCCCCCGGTCCGGCTCGCCCGCGGCGGCGAACAGAGGGAGCGGCAACCCCTTGATCCGCTCGACCGCCCACCATCCCTCGCGCCGCCCGAGGTCGAGCGAGCCGAAGGCATCCGCGGCGGCAAGGGCGGCCATCGCCCGCTCCCCGAGCCTCGCCCGGCGGGGAATGTCGGCGGGCTCGCGGTATCCGTTGCCGCGCACCGCCACCAGCTCCCGGACGGCCTCTTCCCCGAGCCCTTTCACCAAGCGAAAACCGAGGCGAAGCGCGAACCCGCCTCCTCCGGCCGCCGGCTCCAGAGTGCAGTCCCACTCGCTCGCGTTGACGTCGACCGGACGCACCTCCACCTTGTGATCGCGAGCATCGCGCACGATCTGGGCCGGGGCGTAGAAGCCCATCGGCTGGCTGTTGAGCAGCGCGCAGGCGAATACCGCCGGATAGCGGCACTTGAGCCAGGCCGAGGCGTACACCAGGATCGCGAAACTCGCCGCATGGCTCTCGGGGAAGCCGTACTCCCCGAACCCCTCGATCTGGCGCCAGCACTGCTCGGCGAACTCCGGGGTGCAGCCCCGCGCCACCAGCCGTTCGAGGAAGCGGCGGCGAAACTGCGGCAAGGTGCCGACCCGCCGGAAGGTCGCCATCGCCCGGCGCAGCCCGTCCGCTTCCTCTGGGGTGAACCCCGCCCCGATGATCGCGATCCGCATCGCCTGCTCCTGGAAGATGGGTATTCCCAGGGTCTTGCGCAGGACGGGCTCGAGATCCGGCAGCGGATAGCGGACCTCCTCCCGGCCGTTGCGGCGACGAAGGTAGGGATGGACCATGCCGCCCTGGATGGGACCGGGGCGCACGATCGCCACCTCGATCACCAGATCGTAGAAGGAAGCGGGCTTCATGCGGGGGAGGAAGCTCATCTGGGCGCGGCTTTCCACCTGGAACACCCCCAGCGAATCGCCCCGGCCCAGCATCTCGTAGACGGCCTCGTCTTCCGGGGGTACGCCAGCGAGCTCGAGACGGCGGCCGTAGTGGGCGGCCAGCAGCTCGAAGCCCCGGCGAAGGCAGCTCAGCATCCCGAGCCCGAGCACGTCCACCTTGAGGATCCCGAGCGCTTCGAGGTCGTCCTTGTCCCACTCGATCACGGTGCGGTCGGGCATGGCGGCCGGCCCGATCGGGACTACTTCGTCGAGCCGTCCCTGCCCGATGACGAACCCACCGGGGTGCTGGGAGAGGTGGCGCGGGAACCCGATGAGGGTGCGGGCCGCGGCCAGGGTGTGCCGTAGCCGGGGCGCCCGCGGGTCGAGCCCGAGGGCATGCACCGTCTCATCGTCCGGTACCTCGCTGCGGGCATGGGCGGCGAGGTCGGAGGTCACCTCCTCGGAGAGCCCGAGTGCCTTGCCCGCCTCGCGGAGCGCGAGCCGGGCCCGGAAGTGGATCACCGTCGCGGTGAGCGCGGCGCGGTGCCGGCCCCACCGTTCGTACACGTGCTGGATCACCTCTTCCCGGCGCTCGTGCTCGAAATCGACGTCGATGTCCGGCGGCTCCCCGCGTTCTTCGGACACGAAGCGCTCGAACAGGAGGTCGCCCTGGGCCGGATCGACGGCGGTGATCCCGAGCACGTAACACACCGCGGAGTTGGCGGCCGACCCCCGCCCCTGGGCGAGAATCCCGCGCGACTTCGCATAGCGGACGAGGTCGTACACGGTGAGGAAATAGGGCGCGTAGCCGAGCCGGGCGATGATCTCGAGCTCGCGCTCCAACTGAGCCTGCACGGGAGCGGGGACCCGGGAGCCGTATCGTTCGGCCGCCCCCTCGCGCACCGCCTGTTCCAGCCGGGCCATCGCGGGACGTCCGTCGGGACCGGCCTCGTCCGGATAGTCGAGACGGAGCTGATCGAGGGAGAAGCCGACCCGCCCGGCGATGTCCAGGGTCGCCTCGACCGCCTCGGGGCGGTCCCGGAACAGCCGCGCCATCTCGGCCGGAGACTTGAGCCGGCGCTCGGCATTCTTGAGGACCGCGACCCCCATCTCGTCGATGCACCGCCCGGTGCGCAGGCAGGCGAGCACGTCGGCCACGGGGCGCCGGCCCGGGTGATGCATGAGGACCGCGTTGGTCGCCACGAGGGGCACCCCGGCGGCCCGGGCGGCGCGCGCCACCTTCTCTTCCCACCCGTCGTTCGGAGGCGTGGTCAACCACCGGCGAAGCGCGAGCCACACCTGCCCGGGAAAGGCCGCGCGCCACGCGGCGAGGATCGAAGCCAGGTCCGGGACCGGGTCCGAAGCCGGGTCGGGGGCTGAATCGGGGGCCGGACCGTCCGGCGGCAGCACGATCAGAGCCATCCCCTGCGCCGCGGTGAGGAGGTCGCCGGCGCGGAGCCTTCCGCCCCCGGCTCCGCCTTCGTCTCCGTCTCCCCGCCCCGCCTTGCGTTCACCCCGGCTCCGCCCGTCTTCCCGATCTCGAACCCGCCCGGCCCCCCGGTCCCGGCTCCCACCCCGTCCCCGGCCCTCTTTCCCGGCTCGGGCCTTGCCCTCCGTCAACAGCCGGGACAGCCGTCCGTAGGCGACCCGGTCGCACGGATAGACGAGCACGGACGGAGCGTCCCCGAGGTCGAGCCGGGCCCCGACGATCGACCGCAGACCCGCCGCCCGCGCCGCCACGTGGACCCGCACCGCCCCGGCGAGCGAGTCGTGGTCCGCGACCCCGAGGGCCTCCAGACCGAGCGCGGCCGCCTCCCGGACCAGCTCCTCGGGGTGGGAGGCGCCCCGCAGGAAGGAGTAGCTCGAGATCGCCTCGAGTTCCGCGTAACGAGCGGCGTTCCCCCCGGGGGCCGCGCGGGAAACGGCGCGCGGGCAGCGGGTGGGACGCCCGTCGTCCGCCGCTCGGCTCATTTCCTTCCTCGCGATCCGGACCCTTCGCCGAGTGTCGCCGCGAGGGTGCGAGGCCACCGCGGACCCGGAGCGCCCGCACGGAGAGACCCGGAAGCCGCGACCGGTGCGGCGCCGGACCGGCCCGAGGGAGCGCATCGCGCCCGTGATCGCACCCGTGATCGCACCCGGGCGGAGAACGAAGCGGGGGCGAGGCACGGGCTCCGCCTCCGCGGCAGGAGATGGAAAGGAGCCCGGATCAAGGGAAGAGCCCGTGCAGAAACCAGCGTGCGGGTCCGGGATGCAGGTCCCGGTAAATCCACAGCCGAACGCCCTCCTCGGTCTCGACCTGCCAGTAGTCGCGCCCCGCGGGCGGCCCTTCGTCCCGGCTTTCGCCGGCTCCTTCGCCCCACCATTCGGAGGCGATCCGCTCGGGCCCCCGGGCTCTTCGCAGGCGTACCCTGCGGCCGCCCCTGCGGAGGAGCGCGGCGGGAGGATCGAGCGGGTCGTCCGACGCACTCTCCACCGCGACCGGCTCCGGGGCGACGAGCAGCCGCAATGGCCGCGGATTCCCTCCGCCGGCCGTGCTCCATCCCGTCCCATCCGGCGGCGCCCCGTCCGGCCTCGACCCCTCCCATCCGAACCTCCCCCCCTCCTCCGCCGCGAGCGTGTCGAGAGCCCGTCGCGGCGGGCCGTATCGTCCGGGGCGGCTCCGCGAGCCGGAGGAAAAGGTCGAGCGCGCCGCCGGTACTTCGTCGAGGCGGCCGGGGTCCGGCACCGGGGTGAACGAGGCGGCACGCGGCCGCGGGACGGCGGCGGCCGCGGCGGGGCTTCGGCGGGACCCGGGGGCCAGCATCGGCTCGACCTCGAACGTCGCCTCCGGACGATGGCGGGCCGCCGGCCGGAACCGGACCAGGTTGCGGGACCCGAGGCGGGCCGAGAGACGCTCCCACAAGCCTTCCCGGTCGGACCCGGCCGCGGGGTCGAACCGCTCCACCGCGGCGGCGGCGAGATCGAGGCGGGCCGCTCCGCCGGCCGGGTCGAATGCCTCGGGGCGTTCCCGAAAGAGATCGAGCCACCGACGGGGGTCACGGAGTCCCCGCCCCGCACGGACTTCGATCCGCCGGGGTCCGGCCTCCCGGGCCTCGAAGCCGAGGTCCAGGATCATCTTCCGCGCCCCGAGGTCTCCCCCGCGGAGCCGGGTGCACAGCTTCTCCAGCAAGGCGGCCAGGACCGCTTCGACCGATGCGGGGTCCCGCAGGGACTCCATCCCCTCCCAGCCGACCCGAAGCGGGGGGCGGGGCGGGCGCACCCCGAGCGGTTCGGACCCGCTTCCATGCGCCTCGAGCATTCGATCGAGACAGCGAGGCAACCACTCGCCGAACCGTTCGGCGAGAGCGGTTCGGGAACGGCTCGCGAGATCGCCGATGCGCCGCAGCCCGACCCGGCGCAGCCGCGTCACGCTCTCGGCGTCGAGACGAAGTGCCTCCACCGGCAGCTTGCGAACCTCGGCCGGAGAACCGATGGTGAGGTTCGATTCCGCAAAACGGGCGAGCCCCCAGGCGGCCTCGACGCCTCCCGCCACCGCGGCCCGCACCGACCACCCGCGCTCCGCGAAAACACGGCGGCAGTCTTCGAGCATGGCCCGCTCGCCGCCGAAGAGATGGGCGGTTCCCGCCACGTCGACGAGAAGGTCGTCGGCCCCCGGCACGACCCAAGGCCCGTACCGCTCCGCGGTCCGCCCCGCGACCCGCATGGCCCGGGTCTCACGTTCGCGGTCCGGAGGGCTTGCCAGCAGGGACGGACACCGCGCGCGGGCGTCGCCCCACCCCATTCCGGGTCTCACCCCCGCAGCTTCGGCCGCTTCCGACACGGCCGCCACCTTCGTGCCACCCTGCGCGACCGTCACCATCGGTCGGCCTCCGGCCCCCTCCACCCGGCTCAGGCACTCCGTCGCCAACCGGGGAAACCACACGCAAAGCACCCGTCGCATCGCTCCTCTCCACCAGCCACTCGCACGGCCTTGCTCGGCGCACCCGCCGGAGCGTCCACCGCCACCGGGGCCCTCTGCCCCCTCCCGGCACGGGAGCCGCCTCCCAGCCGCTTTCCGCCCAGCTCACGTCGCGCGCCCGGGCCAGGAACACGAAGCCGAGTCCCTCACCGGCCTCCGCCGCGAGCTGGAGCCGGCGGCCGTGCACGGAGCGCAACTCCCCGGCCACCTCGACCACCACCGCCGCGAGCCCCGGCTCACGAAGCCCGGTCTCCGCCGCTCCGAGCGCCGCCGTCTCGTTCCTCGCCCGGGCCATCACCAGGCGGTGCGGGTCCAGGCCGAGAGCAGCGAATCCCGGAGGATGAAGGGAAGGAAAGGGGCCGCCTTCGACCACGCACCACAGGATCGGCCCGCGCAGGCGGGCGCACAGCACCGCCACGAACGCGGTGGCCCCGGGGCCGGCCACCGCATGCACCCGTCCTCGAGCCAGTCCGCCGCCGAGCCGGCGGTCGATCTCTCCTCCGTCCACGCTCGCCCGAGGCAGCCCCCACCTCCCTTCGAGGGCTCCGATCCGGGCTCGCAGCCTTCCCCGTGCGTCCTTCATGCCGAAATCGTGACCGGGTCCTGCGCCCCTCGGTTCTTTTCAGGTTCTCTTTATGACGCTTCTCGGGTTCGAATGTCAATCGACCGTTCCCTTCCCCTCCCTCGCCTTCCGGCAAGCCGGCCCGCCGCCCGGGACTGAATCCATTCTCTCGATCGTATTCAATCAATTCAAAGAACTATGTCGATCGCGGAGCTCTTCGCGCGAAGTCGTCGTCAACCGAGGAAAGAGATTCCGCCCCAATGAGCTACGCTGTCCGGTGGCCATCGGGGACGTCCGGGAACAGCTCGGCCCCGGCCGCCGCCGGGGAGAACGAAATTCGGTGATCGATCCTTCCATCTCCTGGTTGCGCACGATTTTCAGCTCGGACCCGGGCACGATGGGGGTTCGCTTCGCAAGCACGGCGGCGCACCCGAAACGGTGGCCACGCCAGCCGGAAAGGTCGTCGTGGGGGGCCGGACCCCGGGATTGCGCAGTCCGGGAAACGCAACCCGATCTTCGCCCGGAGCCAGGTCCGATCCTGATCAATTATAATTTTGTATTTCAATAAATTATATGTAGTTAATGATAATGTTCATCGAACGAGAAACCCCTGGTTTTCGAACCGATCCTGTAGGCTGTCGCCCGGGGAAGGTCCGGCCGGGGCGGGGGTAGACCTCCAAGCGGGTTCCCGTCTATGATCCGATACCCGATCCGGATGAGGCTTTTCCCGCGGGATCGACCAGGGGTGTCCAGGGATGTACGGAAGAGACATGAGGCGCCACAGCGGCATCATTTCCGTTCTCCTGGCCGTCGCCGCGATCTCGTGCGGCGCGGCCCATGCGGAAAACGATCCGGACAGGGGGTGGGGTGAAGTCACGTTCCGGCCCTGGATCGGCACTCTCGGCGTTCGATTCCACTCCGAAAGCCTGTTCGAGGAGCCCGCTCCCGCCCGCCCCTTTCCCGATGGACGTGCCGCCGCGAACGGACTGTCGGACCAGGCCAGTACGGCCGGCCTGCAAGGATTCAGCCTCCAGGGTGAATGGCGGCCGTTCCGGAACGGCTTCCGCCTCAATTTCGCCATGTACCTCGATCCGGTCGAGTCGGATGACGCCGGCCTCTTCCGGGCCCGGAAGCTGGCGAAGACCGGCTCCGCATCCGACGACCTCGGCTCGCTCAGCAGCTTCGAAGCCATTCCCTACGTGGGTCTGGGCTGGCGGACGAACGGCGGAGGGCTGGACGTGAACCTCGACATCGGGGCCTTTCTCTCCGGTGAGGATTCTCTTCGCGCGGACTCCTGCCCGGGCTCCGGCCCGCCCCTCGCGGGGTGTGGCGCCGCTTCCTTCGGAAACGGTCGAGGCAAGCTGTCCAGCTCCTTCCGCAGCTTCGAGTGGTACCCGGTTGTCTCGCTCGGGCTCGAATATCGTTTCTGATCTCCCGGGATCGACCCCGGGGTCGGCCGGCAGGGCCGGGCCGCTCGTTTGAACCGACCGTGACGGGGCTCGGCCGCCGCGTGGCCGCTCCCCCGGCGGATGCCCGGCCACCTGCCGGCGATGGTGTCTCCCGCCGATGACGGGACACTACCTGCCGGGCTCCAGCGCGCTCCCGGGCTTCCGCTTGGGGAAGACCCTCGCGCGGCTGCGCCGCAGCCTGCCCACGGTCACCGGCGTTGCCGCGTGGGTGGCGTACTTCGTGGAGGCGTCCGCCCCGCTCCGCGAGGAGGAGCTCGCCGTTCTCTCCCGCCTCCTCGGTGCCTCGGTCGAGGCCGAGGCACCCGATCGCGCTTTCGGCGCGGGTGCGGACCCGCGCGCGCCGAAGACCGGCGAGCCGTCCGGCTCCGGGGTATCGCGGGCCGGGCGAGCCCCCCCCGCGGACCGACCCGGCACCGTCCGGGCGCTGGTCATCCCCCGCGCGGGGACGATCTCGCCGTGGTCGAGCAAGGCGACCGACATCGTCCGCAATTGCGGCCTCGATCGGGTGCGGCGCGTGGAACGCGGCACCGTCTGGATCGTCTGCGGGGCGGGCGACGTCGCCGAACCGGCGCTCGGGGCGTTGTACGATCGCATGACCGAAC
Organism: Gammaproteobacteria bacterium; assembly: GCA_965214795.1. Lineage (GTDB taxonomy): Bacteria > Pseudomonadota > Gammaproteobacteria > HK1 > HK1 > JAJDXW01. The sequence continues at coordinate 3,303,259 of OZ243976.1, forward strand.
GCCTCTCCCTGCTTCCCGGACCAAGGGAGACGCCCGGCTCGCGGCCCGCCGCCGCGCCCCGGGACCTCGCGGTCCCCGCGGACCTCTTCCGCGTTGCGGTAGCCGGACCACTGAACCGGATCTCCCTGCGGCACGAGCCGGAACGCGCCCTCCGCGACGCGGACCGGCGGCTCGGACTCGCGCTCAACGAGGAGGAGATCCGCTGGCTCTGCGAACGGTTCGGGACGCTTGGCCGGGACCCGACCGACGCGGAGCTCATGATGTTCGCCCAGGCGAACTCCGAGCACTGCCGGCACAAGATCTTCAACGCGTCCTGGACGGTGGACGGCCATCCGGCCGGGCATTCTCTCTTCGACATGATCCGGCGCACCCATGCGGCGAACCCGGGCCGGGTGCTCTCCGCCTATCACGACAATGCCGCCGTCGTCGAGGGCGGGTCCGTGGCCTGGTTCGGCCCGGACCCCGCGACCGGGGTCTATCGCCACGTTCCGGAACCCTCGGGTCTCCTCATGAAGGTCGAAACCCACAACCATCCCACCGCGGTCTCCCCGTTCGCGGGCGCCGCGACCGGCTCGGGAGGCGAGATCCGGGACGAAGCGGCAACCGGGCGCGGCGCCGAGAGCCGCGCCGGACTCGTCGGGTTCAGCGTCTCCTCCCTGCGCATCCCCGGCTTCGAGCAGCCGTGGGAAGCGGACGGTCCCGGCACCCCTGCGTACATTGCGACCGCCCTCGACATCATGCTCGAGGCGCCGATCGGGGCGGCTCGATTCAACAACGAGTTCGGGCGGCCCGCACTCTGCGGATACTTCCGTACCTTCGAGCAGGCAAGGGAAGGCGACGGGAATACGTGGCACGGCTACCACAAGCCGATCATGATCGCGGGAGGAATGGGCCGGATCCGCCTCCGGCACGTCGCGAAGGCGGCCTTGGCCCCCGGGGCCCTGATCGCGGTGCTGGGCGGGCCGGCCATGCTGATCGGGCTCGGCGGAGGCGCCGCCTCGTCGTCCGCCCCCGCGCCGGGCGGCGACGCGAACGGCTCCCGCAAGTCGGGCGGACGCGACCCCGCCGGTGCCGGCGCCTCGGGGCGCGAGGAAGACCGCCATCGACAGGAGCTCGATTTCGCGTCCGTCCAGCGCGACAACGCGGAGATGCAGCGCCGCGCCCAGGAAGTCATCGACACGTGCACCCGGCTCGGAGAACGCAACCCGATCCTCTCCATCCACGACGTGGGCGCGGGCGGGCTCGCCAACGCGGTCCCCGAGCTGGTGCACGCGGCCGGGTTCGGGGCCCGGCTCGAGCTCGGCGCGATCCCGACCGCGGACCCGGGCATGAGCCCCATGGAGCTCTGGTGCAACGAGGCCCAGGAACGGTATGTCGTGGCTCTCGATCCGGGCGAGCGAGCCCGGATCGAATCGATCTGCCGGCGAGAGCGGTGCCCGTTCTCCGTCATCGGCATGGTGACGGAGGCGCCCCGCATCGAGCTTCGCGACGAACGGCGCGGGGAGCGGGCCGTCGACGTTCCCCTCGACCTCGTTCTCGGAGATGCGCCCCGCCTCGCCCGCGAGTCCCGGCACGTGTCCGCTGCCGCCCGGGAGACCCTCGGGCTGCCGGCCGGGGCGGACCCCATGACGCTTCTCGAGCGCGTGCTGCGGCTGCCGTGCGTTGCCGACAAGACGTTCCTCGTCACCATCGCGGACCGCAGCGTCTCGGGTCTCGTGGCCCGGGACCAGATGGTCGGCCCCTGGCAGGTGCCGGTCGCCGACTGCGCGGTCACCCTGGCCGACCATCTCGGCTTCGCGGGAGAGGCGATGGCGATGGGCGAGCGCGCCCCTCTCGCGGTTCCGGACCCCCCCGCCTCGGCCCGCATGGCGATCGGCGAGGCCCTCACCAACCTCGCTGCCGCGGGGATCGGGACCCTGGAAGCGGCGGTGCTCTCCGCGAACTGGATGGCGGACGCGGGCCGGGACGATACCGCCCTGCACGACGCCGTCCGGGCTGCCGCCCTCGATCTCTGTCCGCGGCTCGGGATCCCGATACCGGTCGGAAAGGACAGCCTGTCCATGCGGACCGCATGGCGCGACGGGGGTCGCGAACGCGAGGTGAGCGCCCCCCTCTCCCTCGTGGCGTCGGCGTTCGCGCCGGTCCCCGACGTTCGTCGCGCCGCCGTTCCGGCCCTCGCGAAGGAGGACGGCAATCGACTCCTCTTCGCCGATCTCGGGCTCGGCCGAAACCGGCTCGGAGGCTCGGCTCTGGCCCAGGTCGCCGCCGCCCGGGGAGGGGACCCGCCGGACGTGGAAACGGAGGTGCTGCGCGGATTCTTCGCGGTGGTCCAGTCCCTCCTCGCCGAAGGGGTCGTGCTCGCCTACCACGACCGTTCCGACGGCGGCCTCGCCGCGACCCTGTGCGAGATGGCGTTCGCGGGAAGGGCCGGGCTGCGGATCGATCTCACCTCCCTCGGCCCGGAGCCGGTGCCCGTGCTCTTCTCCGAGGAACTCGGCGCGGTCTTGCAGGTCCGCTCCCGAGACGCTCCCTCGGTTCTCGAGCGGCTGCGCGCGGTGTCCGGGCTCGTGCGGCACGTCCACTCGATCGGGGAGGCGGACGCGGGCACCCGGATCCGCTTCGGGCACCGGGGAACCATCGTCGTCGACGCCGCCCGCGTCGACCTCCACCGGACCTGGTCGGAGACGAGCCACCGGATGCAGACGCTTCGCGACGATCCGCAGTGCGCGCGCGAGGCCTTCGAAGCCCTCCTCGACGATGCCGACCCGGGGCTGGGCGCCCGCCTCACGTTTCCCTTCGGACGCTCGGCGCCTTCCGGAACGGCAGCATCCGACACGGCAGCAAGCGCGTCCTCCGGGGCGCTGGCCGCCCACCCGTCCCCCCGTTCCGCCCGGTGCCCTCGCGTCGCGATCCTCCGCGAGCAGGGGGTCAACGGACACCGGGAGCTCGCCGCCGCCTTCGTTCGGGCAGGATTCGATGCGGTCGACGTCCACATGACCGACCTCGTGGCGGGCCGGCAGTCGCTCGAGCGGTTCACCGGGCTCGCGGCGGGCGGAGGCTTCTCCTACGGCGACGTGCTCGGGGCCGGCGGCGGCTGGGCGGCCGCGGTACTGCACCGCGAGGGGCTGCGCGAAGCGTTCCGGGCGTTCTTCGCCCGCCCCGACACGTTCGCCCTCGGCATCTGCAACGGCTGCCAGATGCTGGCCCGGCTCGGCTCCCTCGTCCCGGGTGCGGATGCCTGGCCGCGTTTCCTTCTCAACCGCTCCGGTCAGTTCGAATCCCGTCTGGTGATGTGCGAGATCCTCGATTCACCTTCGATCTTCTTCCGCGGAATGTCCGGCTCCCGGCTGCCGGTGGTGGTGGCGCACGGAGAGGGCCGCGCCGCGCCGCGTCGCGGAGACCCGGTGCCGTGCCTGCGCTTCGTCGACAACCGTCACCGTCCGGCCGAACGCTACCCGGCCAACCCGAACGGTTCGCCCGGCGGACTCACCGGATTCACCACCCGGGACGGCCGCGCGACGATCCTGATGCCCCATCCGGAACGCGCGTTCCGCTCCGTGCAGCTCTCCTGGCATCCGCCCGATTGGGGAGAGGAGAGCCCGTGGATGGAAATGTTCCGTAATGCCCGCAGGTGGTGCGTGCGGACGGGCGGCGGCCTATGATCCGGGGCCGGACGATTCGCATCCGCCGGAGGGCACGGCCGCGGGCGCCGGCGCCGTCCGGCTCATTCACCGCAGGGGGATCACGACCATGCTGATCAAGAAGTCGCGTTACGGGCCGGGCCGCGTCCGCCCGTCGGAGATCACCCCCAGGGACGTCTGGCTCAATCGCCGCGAACTCCTCCGGAACGCGGGGTTCGGACTGGCCGCGCTGGCCGCCCCGGCCGCCCTGTGGCCCGGGCTCGCCCACGCCCGGCGCAAGTTCGACGACCTCGTCGAGTCGAAGTGGATGGTCGACGAGGACCTGACCTCCCTGGACGACATCACCTCCTACAACAACTTCTACGAGTTCGGTACCGGAAAGGGCGATCCGGCCCGCTACTCCGGGGGCTTCAAGCCTCTTCCGTGGTCGATTCGCGTCGGAGGGGAGTGCGAGAAGCCGGGCGTGATCGATTACGAGGACCTGGTCGATTCCTACCCGATCGAGGAACGCACCTACCGTTTCCGCTGCGTGGAGGCGTGGTCGATGGTCGTGCCCTGGGCAGGGGTCCCGCTCGACGCGGTGCTCAAGCGTTTCCAGCCGACCTCCAGGGCGAAGTACGTGGCGTTCGAGACCGTGTTCCGGCCCGAGGAGATGCCGGGGCAACGGCGCGGTTTCCTCGACTGGCCCTACGTCGAGGGGCTCCGCATCGACGAGGCGATGCACCCCCTCACCCTGCTCGCGGTCGGCCTCTACGGCGAGGCGCTTCCCAACCAGAACGGTGCTCCGGTCCGTCTCGTCGTGCCCTGGAAGTACGGGTACAAGAGCATCAAGTCCATCGTCTCGATCACCTTCACCGAGCACGAGCCGCCGACCACCTGGAACCGGCAGGCGCCCCACGAGTACGGGTTCTATTCGAACGTCAATCCGGAGCGGTCCCACCCTCGCTGGAGCCAGAAGCGGGAGCGCCGGCTCGGAGGGTCGCTGTTCGCGGGCAAGATCCCGACCCTGAAGTTCAACGGCTACGAGGACGAGGTCGGCTCGCTCTACGCCGGAATGGACCTCATCCGGTTCCACTGAGGGCCGAGCCGTGGCGCGAGCCGCCGACCTCCTCCGTTCGGGGCCGTTTCACGCTGCCGGCGGGGTTGGCCGGAGACGCGACCCGGCATCGTACGGATGGCTTCAAGTCGGACTGCGCGGCGCCGATCCGGCTTGCCGGGAACCGGGGCCGTAGCGTGACCCGGCTCCTCCGCCCGGGCTTCGCGTGGCTGAAGGCGGCGGTGTTTCTCGCCGCCCTCATCCCCCTCGGGGTGATCGCGGCGGCCGCCTCCTCCGGCGGCCTCGGGGCAAACCCCGTCGAGGCCGTCCTCCATCACTTCGGAGAGTGGGCGTTGCGGCTGATGCTGGCGACCCTCGCGGTGACGCCGTTGCGGCGGCTGACCGGCTGGAACCAGACGGTCCGCCTGCGGCGGATGCTGGGCCTCTTCGCCTTCTTCTACGCGGTGCTCCACTTCGCGACCTACGTCCTCCTCGATCGCTCCCTCCTCCTCGAGGAGGTCCTCGAGGACCTGACCGACCGGCCCTACATCATGGTGGGCTTCGTCGCGTTCGTGCTGCTCGTGCCGCTCGCGGCCACCTCGACCAACGCCATGGTGCGCCGGCTCGGGGGCCGGCGCTGGCGGCGTCTTCACCGGCTCGTCTACGTCGCCGCCGCGTGTGGGGTAATCCACTTCTGGTGGCTGGTGAAGGCCGACGTGCGCGAGCCCCTCGTCTACGCGGCGGTACTCGCCCTCCTGCTCGTCCTCCGCCTCCCGTCGGTCATCGCGTTCCTGCGCTCCCCGTTCAGGGTTGCAACGAAGCGTGCGTCGGTGCCTGAACGAGCGGCACGCGCGCGCGGGGCGGTCACCTCGCGCCAGCGAGACCGGAGCGGCAGCGGCGAACCGACCGGTTGACCGCGCGGGCACGCGTACGACGCTGCACCGAAGTGCAGGCGGCGGGTGTCGTACCAAGGGTGAGGCACCGGCGAACGAGTCGCGATCCGCGTTCGGCATCAGCTCCCGGGATCAGCTCCCGGGCGGCCCCGCGTCCGGAAGGAAGTGCTCGATCGAGTTGGCGTAGTAGCGCAGCATCCCGTGTTCGTCCTTGCCCGCCCGGAAGAGCCCGTCCGACTCCCGGACGAAGTGCCGGCGAACCAGCATCCGAAGGCCCATCGTCACCGCGTAGTCCCGGTCCGCGTGGGCGATGTGGACATACGCGCCTCTCGCCTCCAGGTCGTCGATGAGCGACTGGGCCTTCGCCTTGACCTCGAGCTCGCTCATGGACCGGAGCGGGTGGCGTACGAACACCGTCGCCACGAGGGAGACCGGCAGGACCGGTACCACGGCGGCGACCGCGCCGAGCAACTCGTCGCCCAGCCGCTCCACCGCCTCGAAACGGGCCGCCGGGTCCAGCGCGCGGAAATCGAGCCCGCGGCGGCCAGCGTACGCCCGCATCGAGATCGGCATCCCGAAATTCACGCAAGCATAGCCGAAGCGGTGCCAGCGCCCCCTCAATCGGAGGGCCGCCTGGTGGCAGACGAATCGAAGCAGGGTCAGGATGATGCGCGCCCGGCTCCGGGGGACCGCGGTCTTCGGATCGTGCTCGCGAACGAGGGTCCGATCCTCGAGTACCCGGTCGTAGTTGATGCCGACCGGCACGAACACGAGGTCACGCTCACCCCCGGGGTCGAACTCCGAGACCATGTAGTTGATGAGACCGAGCTTGGGACGGCGCAGGCGCCCGTCGCGGCTGAGTCCGCCCTCCGGGTAGATCGCCTGCACGACCCCGGCGGCGGTCGCCGCCTGGACGTAGCGGGCCAGCACCAGGCGGTAGAGCGGATTGCGCGAGCCGCGGCGCACGAAGTACGCGCCGAGCGACCGGATCAGCGCTTGCAGCGGCCAGACCCGGGCCCATTCCCCGACCGCAAAGCTGAGCGCGGAACGGTGCGCGGCGAAGTAGGCCACGATCACGTAGTCCATGTTGCTGCGGTGGTTCATCACGAAGACGACGCTTGCGTTCGGCTCGACCTTCGACAGGGCCCGGTCGTCGGAGTACCCCATGCGAACCCGGTAGAGAAACTGGCTGATGCGCCGCGCCAGGTAGTAGCCGACCCGGAAATAGAGGTACGGATTGAACGAGGGCACGATCTCGCGCGTGTAGCGCTCGACCTCGCGGACCAGGGTCTCGCGCGGCACGCGGGACTCCTCGGCCCGGCGCTCGATCGACTCCATCACCTTGGGGTCGCAGGTCAGCAGCTCGATGAAGACCCGGCGGCGGGTCCGGTGGAAGGCGGGGATCTGCAGTTCGAGCCGTGTGTGCAACTCCTCGATCGCGCGATCGACCCGCTGCCGGAAGAACCAGCGCACGCTCGGGATGAGGAGGCGGTCGAGCACCGCCCACACCGCCAGAGCCCCGGCGACGACCGCCACCCAGACCGGAAGGGAGACGGCCTCCGTCACCGCCGGTCCCACCGCCCGGGCCGGGTCCGAATGGTCCCGCTCGCTCCACCATTCGGACTCGGAGCCCGGGTCACCGGAGCCGACTTCAGCCGCAACGTCTCACCGACGCGGGTCGCGAGGGTGCGAGGATGCCCCCGGATTCCAGGGCGATGGGCCACAAGCGCGCGTGCGCGCGGCCGAAAGGCGACTCGGAGCCGGAACGAAACCTCGGCGGTGCTTCGTGCCGGCGAGCGGGCGACCCGGGGAAGGGTTGCCGGACCCGCAGGCGAAGCCGGGACTGCGGAACGCGGCAGGTGACCGACCCCGGCGCGGGCCCGCGGTCGAAGCGGCGGGAAGGAGCATGGCTCGCTGGGCTGGCGTCCGTGACGGAACATCGGTGAAACATTGCGGCCAAGGGCTCGCCGGAACCGGCCGCGGCGGGCGCCGGCTCCCGCCGCCCCGCCTCAGATGAACCCCGCGGCCCGGAGCGCGTCGATCCGCTCCGGGGGATAGCCGAGGAGACCACGATAGCATTCTTCGTTGTGCTCCCCGGGACGCGGAGCGCGTCGGCGCACCTCCCCGGGGCTCGCCGACAGCTTCACCGGCACCCCGCTCACCGGTACCCGTTCCATCCCCGGCTCTTCCATGTCCACCCACTCCAGCATCGCGCACGCCTGGACGTGGGGGTCGGCGTGCACCTCGGCGGTGGTCCGGTAGACGCCGCACGGGATCCGCGCCGCGTCCATCGCCGCGACCACCTCCGCGACCTTCCGCCCGGCCATCCACTCCTCGACGTGGGGATCGATCTCCGCCCGGGCCTCGAACCGGCCTTCATCCGTCGCGTGGGCGGGAGTCGCGGCCAGCTCCGGGCGGTCGATAAGGTCCATGAGGCTCTTCCACATGCCGTCGGTCACGGTGGCGATGTACACCCAGCCGTCCCGGCAGCGGTAGAGGTCGGTCGGCCCGACATAGGGCATGCGATTCCCGATGCGCGGGCGCTCGCGCCCGGTGACGAGCGCCTCCGCGATCATCGGCGAGGTGTAGCTCACTGCGGTCCGGAGCAGGGCGCAGTCCACCTCCTGCCCCTCCCCGGTGGCATCGCGGTGGCGGAGCGCGAGCACCGTGCCGAGCGCGGCGAGCAGCCCGGTGCCGTAGTCGACCCACGGCACCGCGGATCGCATGGGCGGCTCGTGCTCGTAGCCGGTGAGCGCGCACGCCCCGGACATGACCTGGGCGATCTGGTCGAAGCCGCTGCGCATCGCGTACGGGCCCGTCGACCCGTAGCACGAGATCCCCGCGTAGATGACGTCCTCGCGCATGGCGCGGACGTCCTCGTAGCCGAGCCCGAACGCATTGACCGCGCTCGGGCTGAAGTTGTGCAGGAACACGTCGCACCGGGCGACGAGATCGGAGAGCACCTCGCGCGGGGCGTCGCGGCGCAGCACGTCGAGGGTGATTCCCTTCTTGTTGCGGCCGAAGTTGGGGAAGACGAAGTTGGAGCCGCTCGGTCCCGTGCGGCCGTAGCTCCGATCCTCCTCGCCGCCGGGACGATCCACCCGCAGAACCTCCGCCCCCATGTCGGCGAGCATCATCCCGCAGTAGGGCGCCGCGATGAAGCGCCCGAAATCGAGAACCCGCACCCCGTCGAGGGGACGCGGCCGCGCCCCCGTCACGCCCTGAGCCCCCGCACGAACCCGGCGATGGCCCGGCCGATCTCGTCCGGCGAGTCCTCCTGGATGAAGTGGCTGCCCCGGACGGTCACCTCGGTCTGGTGGTTCCACCCGCGGCAGAACTCGCGTTGCGGCCCGGTGAGGATCGCCCCCGGCTCGGCGTTGACGAAGAGCTTCGGCACCTCGGACCCCGCGAGCCAGGCCGCGTAGTCCGCGACGATCGCGGTCACATCGGCCGGCTCTCCCTCGATGGGGATCTCGCGCGGCCAGGTGAGCGTCGGACGCCGCGACTCACCCGGCTCCCGGAACGGACGCCGGTACACCTCCATCTCCTCGGGAGCGAGGTCGCGGAGAACGGACCCCGGAAGCACCCGTTCGACGAAGAGGTTCCTGGCGAGGATCATGTCCTCGCCCGCCTCGGAGCGGAAGCCCTGGAACACCCGCCGCGGCGCCTCCGGCCACTCCTCCCAGGTCACCGGCCGCACCAGGGCTTCCATGTAGACGAGGCCTTGCACCGCATCGCGATGGCGGTTCGCCCAGTCGAAGCCGAGCGCCGACCCCCAGTCGTGGACCACGAAGACCGCGTTCCCGGACGCGGTGACCCCGAGCGCATCGAGAGCGGCGTCGAGATACTCGCGGTGCTCGACGAAGCGGTACCGCCCCGGACCCGGATCGTCGAGGGGCTCGGAATCCCCCATGCCGATGAGGTCGATCGCGAGCGACCGGCCGAGCGACTCGGTATGGGGCATGACGTTGCGCCAGAGATAGGACGAGGTCGGGTTGCCGTGGAGATAGACGATCGGATCGCCCTCCCCCATCTCGACGAAGGCCATCCGTTTTCCCAGGACCTCGACGGTATTCTTCGGGTGTTCGCGCACGGAACTCACGGGTTCCTCCTCGGAGCGATGGATCGGGTCTGAATCGGGTCTCGACGCCGGAGCGCGGAGCGGTTCAACGCCGGCCCCGGAAGACGGGCTTGCGCTTCTCGAGAAAGGCGGCCACCCCCTCGCGGCCGTCCGCCCCGCGAGCGTTGTCGGTCACCTCCCTCGCCTCCAGCTCCATCTGGGTCTCGAGCCCGTTGTCGAAGGTTGCGGCGAGCAGGCGCTTGACCGATCCGTACGCATCGGTCGGACCGTTCGCGAGGGTGCGGGCCACCTTCGCCGCCTCGTCGGCGAGGGTGTCGTCGGCGACCACCCGGGTCACGAGGCCCCACTCGAGGGCCTCGCGGGCGCCGAGCCGCCGGTTCGTCAGCATGAGCTCCTGGGCCCGGCGCAGCCCGATGATGCGGGGCAGGAACCAGGTCGAGCTGCTGTCCGGTGAGAGACCGGCGGCGGTGAACGCCATCGTGAACGCCGCCGACTCGCCCGCGATCACGAAGTCCGAGCACGTGGCAAGCCCGAACCCGCCGCCCGCGGCGATGCCGTTCACGGCGGTGACGACGGGGGCGCGCATCCGGGCGAACCGCGAGAACGCGCCGTGCAGCCAGATGGTCATCTCCTTGAGGACCGGGCCGAGCTCGTCGGCCCGATCCGCGAACGACTTGAGGTCGCCGCCCGCGCAGAACATCCGTCCGGCGGCGTCCACGACCAGTGCCCGGACCGCGGGATCCTCGTCGCAGCGGATGGATACGTCCATCAGCTCCTTGCACATGTCGATGTGGAGCGCGTTCCCCGCGTCAGGGCGGTTCAGGGTCATGCGGGCGATGCCGCCGTCGATTTCGAAGTGTACGTACCGGTAGTCCACGACTGTCGTCTCCTTCGTCGATTGCTGCGAGTCACCTCGTTCCCGGACCGGGTCCGGCCGCCGCGCCACGCTCCGCCGCCCGCCTCCCCGATGATGCGTCGGTGCCCTCCGGTTCCGCCCACAGAAGATACATCCCGGCGAACGCCTCGGGGTGAACCGTTTCGAACTCCGCGAGGTTCGCGAGGGAACGCAGGTACGGGTCGCCGGGAAACGCCCGGCGGTAGCGGGACCTCGTCTCACGACCCACCTCGAAACCAAGGGGTCGAAGGCCCGCGGCGGCGAGCGCTCCCGCGAGCTTCGGGATCGTGAACCGACGCTCGTGGACGTGGAATACGAGGTCCCGACAACTGCTCACAGTATAGAAGTCCGGGCTCCGGAGAAGGCCTTCGAGCCCACCCTCGCCGCCTTCGACGATCGCCCGGCGAAACGCGCGGACTCCGTCCGGGGAGCCGTCCTGCCCGGCCGCTTCCGCCGCGGCGCGCGCCTTTGCGACAACCTCCCGTGCGCGTTCGCTGTAGAGGCCGATCCGGATGACTCCACCCGGGCGGAGCACCCCGACGAGCGCCCGCAGCCCCGCCTCCGGGTCCGCCATGTGGTGCAGCACCCCGCTTGCGAGGATGGCGTCGAAGCGCTCGTCGATCCGGTCGACATCGAGCAGGTCGCCCTGCAGGAAACGCACGTTCGCGAGCCCGAGCCGGCGGGCCATGCGGGCGCCGTATGCGAGGCTCGTACGGCTGAGGTCCAGCGACAGCACCTTGGCGGCGGGATTCCGGCGGGCCATCAGGAGCGGTTCGTAGCCGGTTCCTCCACCTGCGACCAGCACGGACTCGATCGGCCCTCGGGCCGGCCGGTCCGGATAGATCCGAGCGAGGGCCTGGGCGAGGTCGAGGTCGGGGCCGGGCGGGAGCGAGATCCAGCGCGGATACGGGTTTTCCTCGTACTGGGCCCGCACCACCCGCGATGTGGGTTCCCGGATGGCGGCGAGCGTCGGGAGGTCCTGCGCGATCCGGAACTCCTCGCGCGGGCCGTGCAGGGAATGGCCGAGGAGGTCCGCCACCGGCGGATCCCACCTCCCCGGCGGGACGGCGGCCAGCCGATCCGCGCCGGAAAGGGCGCTCGCGGGACGATAGAGGGACACGAGCAGCAGGTCGGCGGCGATCGCCCCCGGGTCGATCGGGTCGATCGGGTCGATCGGATCGTCTGCCGCGAGGGTTCGGTCGAGCCGTGCGGCGGGCGCGGCGAGAAGCGACTCCTCCTCCGGGCTCGCGTACCACGCGTACTCGTTGTGGAAGCACTGCACGGCAAGGGCGGCGACGAGCCGGCCTTCGGGTCCGGCGGCCCGGGCGGCGGCCTCGGCCGCACCCGCCGCGGACCACGCCCGCAGGCGATCGGCCCTTGCCGCGGCCAGCACGCGCTCGAGCGCGGGATCGAGGTTGACGACCCCCCGAAGATAGTCGAGGAGCAGCCGACCGCTCGAGGCAAGGAACCGCGCCGCCGCCGCCCCGTCGCCCGGAGGCGGAGCCCCGATGCGGAGCTGAGCCGCGGCGGCGGCGGCAAGCTCCGGCCCCACTCCGGTCTCGACGAGGAGCCGGCGCACGTCCGGAGCCGCTTCGACGGGGAACACCCGGGTCAGCACGCGCCGCAGCGCTTCGCGAATCTCGCCGCCCCAGCGTTCGCCGGGGCCGGTCGCGTGGGCGAGGGCGCTCCGGAGCTCCCGCAGGGCGCCCTCTCCGTCCCCCGACCGTTCCAGGGCCCGCCCGAGGTTCAGGCGGACCTCCGGGTCGCCCGGGCCCCGGTCCCGAGCCGCCTGAAGGCTCGCGGCCGCTTCCGCCGGCCGTCCGAGGCGAAGCAGGACGAGACCGTGGTTGAACCAGTTGTCCGCCGGTTCGCGGTCGAGGGCGAGGGCCCGGTCGTGCGCGCGATACGAGCTCTCGAGGTCGCCCAGCCGCTCGAGCACCGCCCCGAGGTTCGAATGGAACACCGAGTGGTCGGGCCGGATGGCGATCGCCCGCTCGAGGCGCGCGCGGGCCTTGGCGAGGCTGCCCGTTTCGAGGGCCGCCATCGCGTGGAGGTGCCACGCGTCGGCGTTGCGCGGCTCGCGCTTCAGCACCGCTCGCCCCACCCGTTCGGCGCGACCCGGATCGCCGGCCCGGAGGAGCTCGGCGACCCGCGCGACAGTGACGCGCTCGACCCGGCGGCTCATGCCGGGACGCCGGCCGCCCGCACCCGGTCCGGGGCCGAACCGCTACGAGGCGGCAAAGGGCGGCTCCATACCTTCGCCGAGCGGCACCTCGAACGCGTTCAGGGTCATGCACACGAGCGTGTAGTAGCCGAGGATCCCCACCAGCTCGACGGTCCCGGGCTCGCCCAGCAGCTCGACGGCGGCCGCATAGCGTTCTTCCGAAACGCGGCGGTTCTCGACCAGCTCCCGCGCGAACGCATGGACGATGCGCTCGTCTTCGCGTTCGAGCGACGGGGTCTCGCCGCACGCGAGCGCATCCACCACCTCGCGGGAGACCCCGGCCCGGATGGCCATGGGGGCGTGCGCCGCGAACTCGTACCCGGCCCTCCACGCCGCCCCGACCACGATGATCGCGAGCTCCGAAAGACGCGGGTCCAGGGACGTCCGGTAGCGCACGAATGCGCCGAGCTCCTGCGCTCGGTGGGCGAAGCCGGGGCTGCGCAGCCATGGTGCGAACGGGCCTCCGACCGGCCGTTCCGGGGACAGGAATCCGGACTTTCCCCGTGGTCCCGCGAGCATGGCTTCGAGCACCCGCGCCTGCTCCGCGTCGAGGTCCCGGGGCTCGAGGGGCCCGAGCCGGCCCGGAAACCTCCGTTCCGGACGAGACTCCTCGACGTCGGACGGTCCGGCGCGACTCATGCCGATTCGTCCAGGCGGTGCCGGCTCCGGTCGGCCCGGGTGCGGATCCGGGCGCGGATCCGGGCGGCCTCGCGCTCCGACTGCCGGGCGAGCACACGAGGCGGCGCCCCGAGCTGCGCGAGCCCGGCCGTGCCGAACGCCCATTCCCGGTAGGATTCGATGAGCCCGCCCCGGAGCAGGAACTGCGAACATCCCGTGAACACCACGCGCCGGCCCTCGCTGCGCTTCATCGTCGAGGTGTAGCTGAAAGTGTAGCTCGCATACCCCACACGACCGTCGCACACCGGATCGTGCATCTCCCAGCGGAAATCGCGGGCGTGACCGTGGAAATGCTCGCGCAGCATCTCCGCGAGACGCTCGTGACCCCGGAATTCGCCGTAGAAGACGTCGTCGTAGACACCGTCTTCGCAGAACAGCGCCGCGAAGGCGGCAGCGTCGCCGGATTCCACGGCGACGGTGAACCGATCGAGCAGATCGGTGAAGGAATCGAGCGGATCGCTCATCGGGTGGCTCCTGGCAGGGATGCGGACCAGGCTCTCATCGTCCGTATGCACCGCCCTCCGGTCAAGACTTGCGGGCACCCCGGCACCCCGGCACCCCGGTGGGCGCGGCGCCGTCGGGACCGCGGCACGGTTCGCTCGCGCCCGACAGACCGCCTCGGGCGGTACCGTCAGCGGCAGTCGATCAGCTTGAACGACCGGACGGGGAAACGCTCCGTCCACTCCGCGCGAAGGCGCTCCGGGTCCGCTTCCGTGCGCGCTTCGTAGTAGTATCGGCGAATCGCCTCCCGGTTCTCCCGGTGCCGGACCCGATATCCGAGCCGCTCGAGCGCCGCGACCCGGCGGCGCAGGTTGTCGGTGACGCTGAATACTCCCAACGAAAGGCCGTTCTTCAGGGGGCCACTCTCGATGACCGAGACATCCTGCACGCCGCGGGCGCGGATCTCGCCCGCTTTCGCGACCGCCTCTCCGCGACTCTCGAAGGGCGGCAGGTAAACTTGGTGGGTGCCGATCCCCCTGCCCCGAACGCGGTGCAGATCGAGTACTTCCACCCCGCGCGACTCCATCCACTCCTCCACGCCGGCGAGGACCCTGCGGTCCTCGAACCCGCCGGCGCGAAGGCATGTGGTGCGCGCCGCGGGCGAATCCTCGCGCCCGGGCAGTCGCGGACCAACGTCCGGAGCCGCACCCCGCGCGGCGCTCCCGGACGCGGAACGGATCGATGCCTCGGGCGGGAGCGAAAGAGCCGCGCCGTCCCCCCCGTCCGACGGGGAGCGGCCGCTCCCTTGCGCGTCGCGCCGGCCGGCGCGACGCGCAAGCTCGCCGTACAGGTCGCCGAGGTTTGCGTGGCCGGCGGCGGCGGGGCGACGCTCGAGGGCGGCGAGCAGCATCTCTCGGGCCTCGTCGAAGCGTCCCTCGGCGGCATGCAGGATGGCGAGGTTGTCCCACGGTTCCGACCGTTCGGGATGGTCGCGCCGGAGACGGTCGAGCACTTCGATGGCCTGGCTCACCCGCCCCTCGCGCGCGTGCAGGATCCCGTCCAGCAGTCGAGCCCGAGGATGGTCGGCACGGGGCCCGAGCAGCGGGTCGAGCACCGCGCGCGCCTCCGCGTAGCGCCTTTCGGCAGCGAGTGCGAGCGCGCGCTCGAGAGCGTCATCGGAAGGTGCGGCCGCGATCGAAAGAACCGCCGCCAGCAACCAGAGCGGGAGCAGCACCTTCTTCATCAACGCTATTGAACCCGGCAACCGCCCGGATGGCAATCGGCCCGAACGAGGGCGGCCGCCCTGGGGGGTATGAGCAGAGGGGGTTGGTTGCAAGGGCCCAACGCAAATTCTCCGAGCATCTTTATTTTGACTCCTATTACAATAAATTGCTGCCTTAAGGAAAGGTATCTTCGAACGGCGGACGGTAGCCGGAGCGACCGTTCCGGTACAGAGTGGGCCTCCTTCGTACAACCAGACAACGAGGGCCGGCACAAGCTGTGCACGGCTTCGGGAAACGGGAAACCGATGGAGGCATGCAGGCATGACGAGCTGGACATTTCGAGCCGGACGGCTATCCCTTCCACCGAACCGATCTCCGGCATCCGCAGTGCGAGCGTTGGCAACGACCGTTCAGCGGATCGAGAACAGGCTTCGACCTCCCGAGCGGACCTCCCAGGGAGCGTGGACACCCGATATGGACCGCCCCCCGGACGACGATGACGCCGCGCTCTTCCGCCGGCACGTGGGCGAGACCCACCCGCTCCGGCGCGCGGGGGAACGAGTCGCTCCCGCACGCCCGGGACCACGCCCGGGGACACACCCGGGGCCCCGCCGTCCCACCCCGGTCCCGGCCCCGGAAGAGGACGCGGCGGCGGGGGGCCGATCCGAGCCCGATTCGAACGGGAGCATCGAGCGCGGAAGCCGCATCGAGTTCGCCCGCCCCGGCCTTCAGCGCCGGGAGATCCGCCGGCTCCGGCGCGGCTACCACCCGGTTCAGGATCGGCTCGATCTGCACGGGTTGTTCGCATCCGAAGCCGAGCGCGCGGTGCTGGAGTTCATCGACCGCTCGCGGGAGCGCGGTTTTCGCTGCGTGTGCATCATCCACGGAAAGGGACGAAGCTCCGCGAAGGGACGACCGGTGCTGAAGGCGGTGGTGAACCGGTGGCTTCGCCGTTGCGAAGACGTTCTCGCATTCTGCCCCGCCCCGGACAACGCCGGGGGAACCGGGGCGGTCCACGTACTGCTCCGGACATAGCCCGAAAAAATCACCGGCTTCCTGCTGCGGCCACCCATCCGCTCGCGGCCCCGGACCGTACTCCCGCAAGCCGCTTCGACCGCGCGCACGCGCTGGTGTCGACTCACAGGCTGGTTCTCGAGGGGATGAGCGGGTGGAGACGAAGGGATCGGGGCCCGGCGGGCACCGGGAGATTCAGCCGCTGGGCCGGTCCTCGACCAGCTCTCGCATCACCGCCGTCGCGTAGGCGCCGCGCGGAAGCGCGAAGCGCACCACCACGCCGCCGTCCGCCGACTCCTCCCACTCGAGGTGGGAGGGCACCACTCGAAACGCGCGTCGATCCGCCGCAAGATCGGCCGCTTCGAGCCCCGCCTGCCAGCCTTCACAGCCGGCGAGTGCGGCCGTCTCGACGGCGAGCGCTTGCGCGGCAACCCCGCTCCGCGAACCGCGCCCCCAGAGCGGCCCCGTGGGATGCGCGCGAAGCGCGGCCACCCACTCCGCCGCCGAGCCGCCCTCGCGGGGCGAGGCCCCCGGAGCGAGCGACCGGCGCCGTCCGGCAATCACGACCGCGTCTCCCGGCACGCACGTGTTCCAGATCCCCCCCTCCACGCGCTGGTGCAGGATCCGGTTGAAGAGGAGAGAACGGGCCGCGGAGAGATACAACCCGCGGACGAGGCGATCGGGAGGGTTCGCATCGCCGCGCAGCATTCCGGCGGCCGCGGCGACGTTCCCTCCGCCCCTTCCGAATCGCTGGGCGCCGAAGTAGCTCGGGACCCCGGCCCGCGCGATCCGGCACACCCGGCCTGCGAACGCCTTCCGGTCACCCTCCGCGTCGCGAACCGCGATCGCGAATCGATTGCCCGCATGCACCCCTCGCCGGAGCTTCCTCCGCCCCCGCACGGCCCGTTCGATCCGGACCCCGCCGGCGACCTCGCCGGGGTGCGGATCGTTTGCGTGGCCGCGGGCGGGCAAGGTGAACCACTGCGTGGTCTCGGCATGCCGGTCCTTGAGCCCCGAAAAACCGATCTCCCGCACCGGGAGCGCGTACCGGTCGGCGAGGGTGCGGGCCGCGAACGGGGTCGTACAGCCCGTCTTGCGAACCAGCAGCCAGTGGTGCGGACCGGACCCCTCGGGCTCGAATCCAAGCTCCTCGTCGACCCGGAAGTCGCCCGGCTCGCGCCTCGTCCTTCCGGACAGAGGCGGCGCCCCGAAGGCATGCGCGAGCCCGGAGAACGGGATGTAACCGCCGAAGCCTCGTTCACCATTCACCGTCGGGGACTCCACGCCGGGTCGCCGGGACGCGATACCGCTGCATTCACGGGTCTCCCCGGATCTCGATTCCCCGCGATGCCGCCCGCAAGCGCCCGGCGCCCGGCTGCGGTCGCGGCTTGCGTTGCCGGGCCCGGCGCCGGCCCGCCCCCGAAGACCGATGCCCGGCCCTCCCGAGCGCCGCTCCGGAGCTGCCTTCACGGTGGCGCGGCCCCACCCGAAACACGGATCAGGCCCCGGGGATCGCTTCGATCAGCACCACCGCGTGGCAGGCGATCCCTTCGCCCCGGCCGGTGAAGCCCATCCCCTCGGTGGTGGTCGCCTTGACGCTCGCCGCCTCCACCGGGAGGCCGAGATCGGCCGCGAGATTCGCGCGCATCGCCTCGCGGCGCCCCGCGAGGCGCGGCGCCTCCGCGACCACCGTCGCGTCCACGTTGACCGCCCGCCACCCCGCCTCCGCGATCCGGGCGCGGACCTCGCGGAGAAGGGCGCGGCTCGACGCGCCGGCGTAGCGCGGATCGGTGTCCGGAAACCAGGCGCCGAGGTCTCCGAGCCCCGCCGCCCCGAGGAGGGCATCGCACACCGCGTGCAGGAGCACGTCGCCGTCGGAATGGGCCACGACCCCCCGGTCGAAGGGGATCCGCTCTCCGCCCACCACGATGCCGTCGCCGGGGCCGAAGCGGTGCGCGTCGCAGCCCTGGCCGATCCGGTAGCTCATCCCTGCCCTTCGGCCCGGGCGGCGAGCCATCGGCCCGCCGCGTCGAGGTCGCCCGGAGCGGTGACCTTGGGGTTCTCGTGGCGGGCCTCGACCAGCCGCGGCGGCGGGCGTCCGCGGCGGGCGGCCCAGCCCTCCATCGCCTCCGCCTCGTCGGTGACCGCCACCCCGCGTCCCGAGGCCTCGGCGAGGGCCGCGGAGAGGTCGGCGAGCCGGAACATCTGCGGGGTGAGGGCTCGCCACATCCGATCGCGGGAGACGGTCGCATCGACCACCGCGTCCCCGTCCCCGGTGTCCGCCCGAGCGCGCTTGAGGGTGTCTCGCACCGGGGCCGCGAGGAGCGCTCCGGTCGGATGCCGGAGGCCGGCGTCGATGAGCGCGCCGAGATCCTCCGAGTGGAGGCAAGGGCGCGCCGCGTCGTGCACCAGCACCCAGTCCCCGGGCTTCGCTCCGGCCGCCGTGGCGAGGCGGTCCAGCCCGTTCGCCACCGACCGGCTCCGGTCCTCGCCGCCCTCGGCGATCCGGACGTCGAACCCGAACCGGAGAGCGAGGCGGCGGTAGGTCGGATCTCCGGGCGGCAGGACCACCATCACCGACCGCACGCGGTCATCGGCCGCGAGCCCCTCGATGGAGTGCGCGAGCATCGGCCGGCCGGCGAGCGGAGCGAACTGCTTCGGCGTCTTCGCTCCGAAACGCAGCCCCGCCCCGGCGGCCGCGACGAGCCCCCAGATCGGGCCCGCAGGGCAAAGTCGTTCCCGGCCTTCCTCGATGACCACAGGTGAGCGTATCGTCTTGATTCGACGCCTTGTTCCCCGGTCGCCATCGACTTCGGGTCACCAGCGCGTCAGTGGGTGCGACTCTTTGAATTCGTTGGCCGACTTTGAATGAACGAAGCAGCCCGGTCCGGGCCGCCTCCCGCGTCATCGCCGCTCGACAATCTGGTAGAAGGTCTCGTCCTTGCGGGTCATGCCGAGGTCGCGCCGCGCCCGGTATTCGATGGACTCGAGACCGGTCTTGAGATCGATCACCTCGGCTTCGAGTTCGCGGTTGCGGGCGTACAGGCGCTCGTTCTCCCCGATCTGGGCCTCGATCGCGTTGCGGAGGCTCAGGATCTCCGAAACGCTCCCGTCTCCGAACCACAAGCGGTACTGGAGGCCGGCGATCGCGGCGGCGAGGAGCAGCCCCGCGAGAACCCGGAGCCGCGCCCGCCGCCGCATCCGCTTTACGGCAGCGTAGCCGCCCGCCCCGCGAAGGCTTCCGGTCCGGGCCATACGGCCTCCTCCAGCCGCTCCTCGATCCTGAGAAGCCGATTGTACTTCGCCACCCGGTCCGAGCGGCACATCGAGCCTGTCTTGATCTGCCCGGCGCCGGTCGCCACCGCGAGATCCGCGATGAACGTGTCCTCGGTTTCGCCGGAGCGGTGGGAGATGATCGTCGCGTAACCCGCTCCGCGCGCGACCGCGAGGGTGTCGAAGGTCTCCGAAAGGGTGCCGATCTGGTTGACCTTGACGAGCACCGCGTTCGCCACCCCCTCCCGCACGCCGCGACGGAGGATCGCCGGATTGGTGACGAAGAGGTCGTCGCCGACGAGCTGCACCCGTTCCCCGACGCGGGCGCCGAGGTGCGCCCAGCCCTCCCAGTCGTCCTCCGCCATGCCATCCTCGATGGAGACGACCGGGAAGTCGTCCACCCACGCGGCGAGAACGGAGGCGAAGCCGGGGGCGTCGAGGGACTCGCCCTCGAAACGGTAGCGGCCGTCCCGGTGGAACTCCGTGCTCGCCGCGTCGATGGCGATGAAGACGTCGCGGCCCACCCGGTAGCCGGCCCGGTCGACCGCTTCGAGGATGAGTTCGATGGCCTCCCGGTTCGACTCGAGGTCGGGCGCGACCCCGCCCTCGTCGCCGACCGCCGTCGCGAGCCCCCGCGCCCGCAGCCGCCCTTTCAGCGCGTGGAACACCTCCGCGCCGCACCGCACCGCCTCGCGGAAGGACCGGGCGCCGCACGGGACCACCATGAACTCCTGCACGTCGACGTTGTTGTCCGCGTGCGCGCCGCCGTTGACCACGTTCATCATCGGGACGGGCATCGTCGGCGGCGGATGGCCGGCAAGCGCCGCGAGGTGCTCGTAGAGCCACTGCCCCCGGGCCGCGGCGACCGCCCGCGCCGTCGCAAGCGAGACGGCGAGGATCGCGTTGGCACCGAGCCGGGCCTTGTTCGCGGTGCCGTCGAGCTCGCGGAGAAGGGTATCGATGCGCGTCTGCTCGCCCGCTTCCTCGCCTTCGAGGGCAGGGCCGATCTCGCGTTCGACGTTGGCGACCGCCCGTTCGACCCCCCGGCCGCCGAAGCGCCCCGGATCCGCGTCGCGAAGCTCGACCGCCTCGCGCGTGCCCGTCGACGCCCCGGACGGCACCGCGGCCGAGCCGATGGCCCCACCCGCGAGCCGGACGTCCGCCTCGACGGTGGGATTCCCGCGCGAGTCGATGATCTCGCGCGCCCGCACCGCCTCGATTCGTTCACCGCCGCGGGCGGAAGCGGGCCGGGCCGTCATCGCGCCGCGGCCTCGACCGCCGCGTCCGCCCGGGCCGGCTTGACCACCCGATCGATCGCGACCAGGGTGTGGAGCAGGGGCTCGATCTCGCCGAGCGGCACCGCGTTCGGGCCGTCGCTCAACGCTTCGGCGGGGTCCGGGTGGGTCTCCATGAAGAGGCCCGAGACCCCCACGGCCACCGCGGCGCGTGCGAGCACCGGGACGAATTCGCGCTGTCCGCCGGACGCCGCCCCCATCGCGCCCGGGGTCTGCACCGAGTGGGTGGCGTCGAACACCACCGGGCAACCCGTCTCGCGCAGCACGGCGAGCGATCGCATGTCGGAGACGAGGTAGTTGTAGCCGAACGACACGCCCCGCTCGCACACCAGGATCCGCTCGTTGCCCGCCGAACGGGCCTTCTCGACCACGTGGGCCATGTCCCAGGGAGCGAGGAACTGTCCCTTCTTGATGTTGATCGGCCGTCCGGCCGCGGCCACCCGCCGGATGAAGTCGGTCTGCCGGCAGAGGAAGGCCGGGGTCTGGAGCACGTCCACCACGGACGCCACCTCGTCGATCGGGGTGTCCTCGTGCACGTCGGTCAGGACCGGCACCCCGACCTCCTCGCGAACCCGCTCCAGGATCCGGAGCCCTTCGGCGAGACCGGGGCCGCGGAAGCTCGCCACCGAGGTTCGGTTCGCCTTGTCGAAGGAGGACTTGTAGACGAATGCGATGCCGAGCCGGGACGCGATCCCACGCAACGTCTCCGCCGTCTCGAGGGCCAGCCGCTCCGATTCGATGACGCAGGGGCCCGCGATCAGGAACAGGGGCCGGTCCGGACCCACCTCGAAGCCGCAAAGGTCCATCAGCGGCGGCGTCCCGGGAGGACGGCCCCGGCGGCGGCGAGCCCGCGGGCGGTCATGGTCAGTGGACGGGCTGGCGGAAGTCCGCGCGGCGGGCGGCGGCCTCCGCCGCCTCTCCGGCCGCCGGAGCGGAGCGCGAGCCGTTGCCGCCGGCGGGGGCGGGGCCGGAGGCATGGCCGGGCTCGGGGGTTGCGCCGGCGGGGGCGCCGGAGCGCTGGTCGCGGTACCGGATGGCGGCCCGCACGAACGCCTCGAACAGGCGGTGCCCGTCGCGGGCGTTCGACGTGAACTCGGGATGGAACTGGCAGCCCACGTACCAGGGATGGTCGGAGAGCTCCACCATCTCGACGAGCCCGCCGTCGGCGGTGGTCGCCGAAATGACGAGCCCCGCCTCCCGGAGCCTCTCGAGATAGCGGTTGTTGAACTCGTACCGGTGGCGATGCCGTTCCTCGATGACCGGTTCGCCGTAGGCCTCCCGCGCCCGGGTGCCCGGGGCGAGCCGCACCTCCTGACCACCGAGCCGCATGGTGCCGCCGAGGTCCCCGCCCTCCTCGCGCTGCTGAACCTCGCCGTCCCCCTCGATCCACTCCGTGAGAAGGGCGATCACGGGATGCGGCGAGCCCGGCTCGAACTCCGTGCTGTTGGCGCCGGCGAGCGCGGCGGCGTTGCGGGCGTATTCGATGACCGCGACCTGCATGCCGAGGCAGATCCCGAGAAACGGAACCTTGCGCTCGCGGGCGAAGCGTGCGGCCCGGATCTTGCCCTCGACGCCCCGCGCCCCGAAGCCGCCCGGCGCCAGCACGCAGTCGACCCGTTCGAGCGCCGCGCACCCGTGGCCCTCGATCTCCTCCGCGTCGATGAACTCCACCCGAACGCCGGTGCGGGCCGCGACCCCGGCGTGGACGAGCGCCTCGTTGAGCGACTTGTAGGAGTCCGCGAGATGGACGTACTTGCCCACCATGCCCACGACCACCTCCCCGTCCGGGTTGTCGAGCCGAGCCACCACCTCGTCCCATTCCGAGAGGTCGATGGCATGCCGGTCCGCCTCGAGTCCCAGCCGCTCCATGACCACCGCATCAACGCCCTGCTCGTGGAAGAGCCGGGGAAGGCGATAGATGGTGTCCACGTCGGGGGCGGAGACCACCGCGCGCGGCTCCACGTTGGTGAAGAGGGCGATCTTGCGCCGCTCCTTGTCGGGCAGCGGGCGGTCGGTCCGGCAGAGCAGCAGATCCGGTTGGATCCCGATCGACCGGAGCTCCTTCACCGAATGCTGGGTGGGCTTGGTCTTGATCTCGCCGGAGGAGGCGATGTAGGGCACCAGGGTGAGGTGGATGAAGAGGGTTCGGGTGCGCCCGAGGTCCAGGGCCATCTGGCGGATCGCCTCGAGGAACGGCAACGACTCGATGTCGCCCACCGTGCCGCCGATCTCCACCATGGCGACCTCCGACCCCTCCGCGCTCGACGCGATGCAGGACTTGATCTCGTCCGTGATGTGGGGGATCACCTGCACGGTGCTGCCGAGATAGCCCCCGCGGCGCTCGCGCCGGATCACGTTCTCGTAGATCTGGCCGGTCGTGAAGTTGTTGTTCCGGCCCATCGGCGTGCGCACGAAGCGCTCGTAGTGCCCGAGATCGAGGTCGGTCTCGGCCCCGTCGCGGGTCACGTACACCTCCCCATGCTCGAACGGGTTCATGGTGCCCGGATCGACGTTGATGTAGGGGTCGAGCTTGACGAGGGTGACGCGAAGGCCGTGCGCCTCGAGGATCGCGCCGAGAGAGGAAGAAGCGATACCCTTGCCGAGCGACGAAACGACGCCACCCGTGATGAAGACATATCGCGTCATGTCGACCCCATCCCCCCGGATGGGACTTCAGCCTAGCAGACCGGCCGCGCCCGCTCAACGACACTTCCCGACTCTGTCAGGGCTGATTCGTTCAGCCAGCGGCACCCAACGAATTCAAAGACCTGGATTCACTGACGACCCGGTGATCCGAAGTCGGCGGCGACCAAGGAACAAGCCGTTGAATCAAGGCGATACGCTCACCTGTGACCATCTGAGGAAGGCCGGGAACGAATTTGCCCTGCCGACCCTGCCCTGCCGACCCTGCCAGGAGGAAATCGTCTGTCCGGTTTGGTAGCACGTGATCTGTCCGGCTTCATGGGGTTCCGGAGGTGATATCATTTTCAGGCCTTGCGATATCATACTGGAGAATGACCCGTGCCCCGGACCATCATCAGTCTGTCCGCCGAGGACAAGGCTTGGCTCGATCTTCGGGCGAAGGAAGAGCGGGTACCCATGACCGAACTCGTGCGACGGGCCGTGCGTGAATATCGGCAACGATTCGGCGACGGCGCTCCGCGTCCGCTCGAGGAGCTGCTCGAACGCACCCGTGGTGGCTGGAAGCACGGCGACGGGCTTCGGTACCAGAACACCGCCCGGGATGAGTGGGAGCCACAAGGGTGAGGTGGCTGCTCGATTCCGTCATCCTCATCGATCACTTCAACGGCATCGACCCCGCCACCCGGTTCATCGTCCGCGAGCGTGGCGACATCGTCCTGTCGCCGATCACCCGGGCGGAGGTGCTCACCGGATTCGACGACGACGGGCGCTCTCTCGCTTTCGAGCTGCTGAACCATTTTCCGACCTTGCCGGTAACCGCCGCCGAGGCGGACCTCGCGGCTGCTCTCCGTCGCTCGGAAGGATGGCGGCTCCCCGATGCGCTGCAGGCAGCCGTCGCCCTGCGGAACGAAGTGCGCCTCGTCACCCGGGATACGAAGGACTTTCCGCCCGGGCGGCACGACTTCGTGGAAGTGCCTTACGTCGTACGGCCACCCGGGCAGGGCTGAGCCGTTCCCGGATGTCCCTGATGGCCGCTTGATGCAGAATCTCTTTCTGCGGTTGACGACGACTTCGGGCGAAGATCTCCGAAATCGAAATAATCGGTTGAATTTATTTGATAAAATCTAGAAAATCAATCAGCCTTGGGCCACCCGGGTGACACCCGGACGAGGCTTCCGCCCGTGTTCGATAGTATTTCCGTCCGGCGAACGGGGAGCGGAACATGAACGACGAGATGGCCCGGACCGGCAACGAACGTGAGGTACGGCTCGAAGGCTACGCCCCGCCACCTTTCCTCGTCGATTCGATCGACCTCGACTTCGACCTCGCGGGCGAGGAATGCCTCGTCACCTCCACCGTCTCGGTACGGCGCGCTCCCGAGACCCCGGCGGGCACCCCCCTCGTCCTCGACGGCACCGCGCTCGAGCTCGTGAGCGTGGCCCTCGACGGCCGGGCGCTCTCGCCGAACGAATACGCGCTCGAGGATGGGCGTCTCGTCCTCCCCGCCTCCCTCGTCGAGCCGGAGGAAGGAGCGGCCCCAGGTGCCGCCGGGGCCGCCGCGGCCGCCGGCCCCCCGGCCCCCTTCCGCCTGACCGTCCGCACCCGCATCTTCCCCGTCCGCAACACCACGCTCAAGGGCCTGTACGAGTCGAACGGGATCCTCTGCACCCAGTGCGAGGCGGAGGACTTCCGGCGCATCACCTTCTTCCCGGACCGCCCGGACGTGCTGGCGCGGTACACGACCACGATCCGCGCGGCACGGGCCGACTACCCCATCCTCCTCTCCAACGGAAACCTCGTCGCGAGCGGCGAGCTCGACGGCGGCCGTCACTTCGCGCGGTGGGAGGACCCGTTTCCCAAGCCCTCCTATCTCTTCGCCCTCGTCGCCGGAGACCTCGCCTGCCTCGAGGACCGATACACCACCGCGTCCGGACGCGAAGTCGCCCTCCGCATCTACTCCGAGCCGCACAACATCGGCCGCTGCCGGCACGCGATGGCGGCGCTCGGAAAGGCGATGCGCTGGGACGAGGAGGCGTACGGCCTCGAGTACGACCTCGACCTCTACATGATCGTGGCTGTGGACCACTTCAACATGGGGGCGATGGAGAACAAGGGTCTCAACGTCTTCAACACCCGGTACGTCCTCGCCGATCCGGAAACCGCGACGGATACCGATTACGCCAACGTCGAGGCGGTCATCGGGCACGAGTACTTCCACAACTGGACCGGCAACCGCGTCACCTGCCGGGACTGG
Organism: Gammaproteobacteria bacterium; assembly: GCA_965214795.1. Lineage (GTDB taxonomy): Bacteria > Pseudomonadota > Gammaproteobacteria > HK1 > HK1 > JAJDXW01. The sequence goes on from OZ243976.1 coordinate 3,328,850, forward strand.
TTCCAACTCAGTCTCAAGGAAGGGCTCACGGTGTTCCGCGAGCAGCAGTTCTCGGCCGACACGGGCTCGGGGGCGGTCAAGCGCATCCGCGACGCGCGCCTCATCCGCGACCGCCAGTTCAAGGAGGACGCCGGCCCCGACGCCCACCCCGTTCGTCCCAATTCATATAAAGAAATCAATAATTTCTATACCGTGACGGTTTACTACAAGGGAGCCGAGGTCATCCGCATGATGCACACCCTGCTCGGGCCGGACGGATTCCGGCGCGGCATGGACCTCTACCTCGAGCGCCACGACGGCTCGGCCGCCACCACCGACGACTTCGTGTCGGCGATGCAGGAGGGGGCGGGTGTCAATCTCCGGCAGTTCCGGCGCTGGTACGCCCAGGCCGGGACGCCGATTCTGCATCTCGAAGACGGGTACGACCCGGAGTCGCGCAAGTGGAGCCTGCGGGTGCGTCAGGAGCTTCCGGATACCCCGGACGGGTCGCCGAAGGAGCCCGTGCACCTGCCGCTCGCGGTGGGCCTCGTCGGCCGGGACGGACGGGTCCTCCGGCGAGAGCCGTCACCCGAGCGGGGGGCGCTCGACCCGGAGGACGGCACGGTGGTGCTCGACGTTCGCGCACCGGACGAGTTCTTCGTTCTCGAGGGCATCGACGCTCCCCCGGTCGCGTCGGTGCTGCGGGGGTTCTCCGCCCCGGTCAGGATCGAAATGGAGCGCCCGGACGAGGACCTCATCACCCTCCTCGCCCACGATCCCGATCCCTTCGCGCGGTGGGATGCGGGACAGACCCTCGCCCTCTCCCGCCTCGACCGCCTCATCACGGCCGGCGGCGTTCCCCACCCCGGCGTCGAGGCGGCCGATCCCGCCTTCGCCGAGGCCATGCGGGCGGTGCTCCGCGACCGTTCCATCGACGGCGCGTTCGCGGCCGAGATCCTGGCCCTGCCGTCGGAGAGCTATCTCGCCGGCCGGATGGAGCGGATCGACGTCGATGCGATCCATGGCGCGCGCCGGGCGTTGCGACGGGCGCTCGGCGAGGCCCTCGAACCGGACCTGGCAGCGGTCCGGCGGCGGCTGCACACCCGCGAGCCCTGGCGGTTCGACGCCGAGGCTGCGGCCCGCCGCGCCCTCGCGAACGCCTGCCTCGGCTACCTTGCGGCCACCGGGACCCCGTCCGCCCGGCGCGAATGCCTCGCCCAGTTCGAGGCCGCCGACAACATGACCGATACGATCGCGGCCCTCGGCTGTCTCTCACACATCGATTGCGGGGAGCGCGAGGAAGCGCTCGCAAAGTTCGAGGCGCGCTGGCTCGGCAACCCCCTCGTCATGGACAAGTGGCTCGCGCTCCAGGCGACCTCCCCGCTCCCCGGCACCCTGGACCGGGTGGTCGAGCTCCTGGCGCACCCCGCCTTCGACGGCGCCAACCCGAACCGGCTGCGGGCACTCGTACACTCCTTCTGCGACGGCAACCCGGTGCGCTTCCATGCCGCCGACGGCTCCGGCTACCGGTTCTGGGAAGAGCGGATGCGCGAGATCGACCCCCGTAACCCCGAGGTGGCGGCCCATCTCGCGGGGGTCATGGCCCACTGGCGCCGTTACGACGACGGGCGACGCGACCGGATGGGGGCGGCCATGGAGTCGGTGCTCGCGATGCCCGGGGTATCGAGGAACACGAACGAAGTGCTTGCCCGGATACTCGGACCCTTGCCCTGACTCGCCCTCGCCCGCCGCCCTCGGCCGTCAGGTTTCCGGAGCGGGCGGGCCGAGCCTCCCTGTCATCCAGGGCGGTCTTCCGGCGTGTCGCTCTTGCGTACGTGCGCCACCTGCCGCGCGATCCTGCCTGACCGACGCGGCCATCGCCGTCGTGCGCCGCAAGGGGCGCTTGCGCTCCCTGCCGAGGCCAACCGCCACCATCGCGCCCGCGCCCAGGATGCCCTCGACACCATGGTAAACCCGCCCGGCACGTGACCCTGCGGGCCTCGAAGCCGTACCGGGCGCGCCCGCGGCGGGCCGCTCGACCCCCGTGCCCGCCCGGTATGACAACGCCGTTCGCCAAGCTCCGGGGCATCCATGACGCTGTCGAGGCAAGCGCCAGGTGCTCCAAACCCCTCCGGCGCCGCCGCTCCACCTCATCGCATCGTCGCAGGCGGGGCCGAAATGCGCGACGCAACCTCTGTGGCGTATGCGTTCGTCCTCATCCCGTTCGGGACGGAACAACGGAATGGTCCTGCCCCGGCACCCTCGTAGCCTGTCCCTCCCGAACCGGGCGGGCTATCCTCCCTTGCCGGCCGGACAGTGATTTCTCCACCGCGGGAGTTCGCTCATCGATCTTCACGACGAGGCGCATTCCGCGCCCGAGGACGTTCGCTTCTGCATCCGGTGCGGGAGCGGTCTCACCACCCGGAACGTCGCGGGAAAGCCCCGGCGAGCATGCCTGGCGTGCGACTGGGTGTATTTCGTCGAGCCGAAGGTGGGGGTGGGGGTCATGGTCGTCGAGGACGACCGACTCCTCCTCGTGCGGCGCGCGATGGAGCCCGAGAAGGGCCGGTGGAGCCTTCCCGCCGGCTACCTCGAGTACGGAGAGTCCCCGGTCGAGACCGCGGCCCGCGAGGCGCGCGAGGAGACCGGGCTCGTGGTGCGGGTGACAGGCCTCGTCGACGCGTTTCATAACCCGCCCGGAGCGGGAGCCTCGGTCTTTCTGCTGTATCGCGCCGAGCGCGTGAGCGGGGAGCCGTTCGCGGGCGACGACGCGGACGCGGCGGCGTTCTTCGGGCGGGACGAGCTCCCCCCCCTCGCCTTCGCGAGCACCTTTGCGGCGGCGGAACGCCTCCCGCCAGCGCCGACGCGAAGCACGAAGCCCGATCGCTCCCCCGGAGCGCCCGGGAAGGAACCGGCTTCCGGTCGAGGCTTGTAACCATCACTTGACGAACAAATACACGGTATGAAATCGGCGGCCACTCGGTGCGATGTCCGGGTTACGCCTTCGGGCTGACCCGACAACTCAGGGTCGGTGGCGAAGACTGTCGAGTGATGGTCATAAGTCCCTTCATTCCCATCACCCGCCCACATGGCCTCCCGGTCCACATCCATGCGAGCGCGTCCCTCCCGGGAATGCCGCTACTCCTCGACCGGCGCGGCGTCGAGCATCGCGGCGGTTCGGTCCGGGTCGAACAGATCGGCAGGTCCCTTGCGCGTTGTCGGGGCAGCCGCCTTGCCTTTTCCGACCAGGCGTGACTGGCCACCGTCGTCCGACAGAGGCTCGTCCCGGTTCCCGTCCCACAGGATGCCGGGGCGGGGAAGCCGATAGTAATTGGAGGGGCTCTCAGGGCCGAGAGCAGGTTTGGCCGTCTCCCGAGGGTCGCGTACGAAGCGGCCAAGAGCTGCCTCGCAGTAGTCGCGCAGGGTCTCGATACAGGTCCAGCGACGCCCGATGCGCTCACAAACCTCGCCGGTCACGCAGCTCCCGGCGAAGGGGTCGACCACGAGATCACCGGGATCGGTCAACATGCGGATGAAATACTCAGGCAAATCGGCCGGATAGCGGGCGGGATGGGGCTTGAGGCCCTTTTCCTCACAGTAGCGCAGATAGAAGCTGTTGCTTTCGGTGTTGGGAATCGCGATCAGGTTGGGGGGGATCGCAGCGCCGTTGTTGACGCTGAACTTCTCGCTGATGTCGTGTCCGGAGGGGCGCTTCCTGGCTTGGTACCCCTTGGTCAGCAGCTCGCGCATGCTCGCGCTGTAGGGCTGGAGGACTCGCCGGTTGCTCGCCTTCGGCCACGGCGTCTTGGACAGCCACCACACGGTGTTGACGGCGTCCTTGACCCGGACCCGGCGTACCGTGACCCATTCGGCAGGCGTCGGGAGCTTGGAGGGATTCCACCAGTAGAAATCCTGCGCCAAGTGAAACCCGATCTCCTCGCAGAGCATGATCAACAGCTTGAAGTGGTAGAGATTGCGGGTGGGATAACCCTTGTTCCATGCACCGCCGATGTCGATGACCAAGCTGCCGCTATTTTTGAGGATGCGGTGGAATACGCTGGCGAACGGCTTGAACCAGTCGACGTACTCGTCCGCTTCTACGTTGCCGTAGTCCTTCTTGCGGACCAACCCGAAGGGCGGGCTGGTCATGATCAGGTCGACCGAATCGTCCGGGCAGGCCGCAAGCACATGGATGCTGTCGCCGTGGACGATCCGTCCGAGAGGCGTCTCGTGGAAGGACTCTGCCCCCGGTCGCGTTTCAGGCATCACGATGTCCCCTGCAGTTCGAGCTTCTTGAGGTCCATGGCGTGGCGGGCCTCTCGAACGAGCACATCGACAATCGCCGCCGGGCGGGCTTCGACAAGGGCGAGGTCGCGGCCATCCATCATGACGATACACAGATTGGAGTCGGCCATGATCCGATTGGCGTAGCGTCGGGCTTCGCCGCCGATCTCGCCGGTCGAGACCATGACGATGGCGTTGCTCTTCAGGAAATGGGTGAGTCCGACTTCCTTCGCCACGTCGTCGAGCGACACCCGGGCCGTGTTCTTGCACTGAACCTGCCAGCGGGAGAACACGAGCCGTACGCTCTCGAAGATCAGATCGACCTCGGCGCCGCCGGTCGCACTGCCGCGTAGCCGCGTGGCCACGTAGGTGAGGTCAATGAGGCGCATGAGCTTGAAGGCCAAGGCTTCGAGCGCAAGCCCCCGAACATGGGGGTCCCTTGATTCCAGCTCCTTGCGGACCTCTCGGAGGGGCCTGCGCAGCAAGGGCCGCAGGTCTGACCGGGTCTGCCGCTCCAGCTGCTCGACGAGCGGTGCAACGATCTCGCTCACCAGCTGGCCGGTCGCGGTTACCAGGAACGGTTTCGCCCCGCGACCGGCCTCCCTGGTGCCGCGCTCCAGGGTAATGTAGCCGGCATCCCGGAGCGGGTACAGAATCTGCTTGGGCAGGTTTTTCTCATTGAAGGAGGCGCCATAGGTAGCGGCGGCCAGCTTCTCGATATCGTTGGAGGCGTGCGGACCGCCACCGTCCAGATTGGCGAGTGTCTTCAGGTAGGCGCGCTGTTCCGGCGTGAAGGCGGCGAGCGCCTCGAATTCCTCCATGGTGAGACCGAGGATCTCCTCCACACGCGCCTGATCCACCCGATAGCCCGCGACAAAGACGCCAGCCCGTTCAAGCCAGAGACGCAAGGTGCTCATGTGCTTTCCACCGCGCGGGACGGTGATGCCGCGTTCGAGGAGCCAGCGGCGCAGCTTGTTGAGATCGATCTCTTCACCAGCCGCGTGCATGTCGAGGATGCACTGGATGAAATTCATGCCGTGGCAGTTCCTGAGGATGTGCCGGGCCAAGGCTTCGTGCAGGGTTCGCTCGTCTCCGCGAAGACCGTGGAGTGCTTCACCGGCCTCGCTGAGCGTGGCGTCCTTCTCTCCGATGAGACCATAGGCGCGAAGCGAAAGCTTCGTATTGTTGGCGAGCTTGTTCTTGTTGTAGCCGGAGGTCTCCCGCCCGGCGAAGTACCGGGCACAGACCGCATCCTCGAAGGCTTTCCAGTCGGGTCCGTGCCGGTGGGCCAGCTCCAGCAGGAACGGAAGATCCACCTGCGCGGGCGAAAACTCGCTCCCGAACGGAAGGTCGCTGCGCGGCATCGACCACCTCCGGGTTTACGCGCCGCCGGGTTCGACGTGCCTGGCGGTCAAGCGCAGCGGAAGCCGGGTATCCTCGTTGCGATGACGTTCGAGGAAATCCGCCACGGCCTGACGGACGAGCCAAGCCATGGAAATGCGGTGCTCCTCGGCCATCGCCGCGAGAGTGGCGTACTCCCGGTCGTCGAGAGCGACTGAGAATCGGGTCTTGGCTGCCATGAGGCGCTCGTTCGCATGAGTGAGGCAGATTGAAGCATAGTAAATCAGACGGGTGCAAGGTGGTGTGGAGCGAACCAACGACCCATCCGATGATCCCGGGGGTCCGGCCCAGGTTGATTAATTTTCTCGATCGTATCCAATAAATTCAATTATTTATATCGATTTCGGATCTCTTCGCCCGAAGTCGTCATCAACCGAAGAAAGAGATTCTGCCCCCCGTCCCGGCCGTCAGGCCCCCGGCCGCGCCCCCTCCGCTGCGGCTCGAACCCCACCCCGCCCGGCGAATGGAGCCGGGCTGCTGGTGGAATCCCTCGTCGCCGAAGGCGTGGACCTTCTTCCCGTCGCAACGAATTGGAACCCGCTCATGGAACTCCTTCACAGCTTTCAGATCCGGGCCTGGCACTCGCCCCCCGCGATCGCCCGCATCCTCCTCGTGCTGTCGCGGCGGCGCCTGCGCGCGGAGGAGATCCATGTCGCGGTGGCCGGCGATCCGGGGTTCGACGACATCGAGATCCGGGTGCGGACGGACGACGCGGCGGCCGAGCGGCTCCGGCACCAGTTCGCGCGGGTGGTCGAGGTGGTCGCCGTCCGGCACACCGAGAGCCTTCCCGTCGAACAGGCGCCGGGGCCTCCGGTCGCCATGCCGTTCGCGGCCGGGGACTGAGCCCGCCCGATCGACATCTCCGCATCCCGGTGCGGAGACACTGGCCGGGAAATCTCACCCCCTTTCGTCGCGCGGGCGCCGAAACGGTTCGGGTGGCGGATCGCACGGACCGAAAGGAGCGCCTGCGCGCTGCTGAAGGCGTAGCCCACCCTGGCGCGCGCGGTCGAAGCGCTCCGAACGAGTACATGTCTATGATCAGGGGGTTGCCGACCCTGGCGCGTGCGCGCGGTCGAAGCGGCTCGAGGGAGTGCGGCCCGCCGCCGCGCAGGGATCGGTGTCCGCAGCAGAAAGCGGGTGAGATTTCCGGGCTAGAATGGCGGCAGACCTCAACCGAGCACCGCCATGACCATCTCCCGCATCGACGTCGGCCCCCGCATGAGCCAGGCCGTCGTGCACGGCGACACCGTGTACCTCGCCGGCGTGGTCGCCCAGGACGCGCCGGGCGCCTCCATCGCGGACCAGACCCGCTCCATCCTCGCCCGGATCGACGACCTCCTCGCCCAGGCCGGAAGCGACAAGTCGAAGCTGCTGTCGGCCACCATCTGGATCACCGACATGCGCTACTTCGCGGAGATGAACGGGGTATGGGACGCCTGGATCGACCCCGCGAACCCGCCCTGCCGCGCCTGCGTCGAAGCCCGCCTCGCGGCGACTCACTTCAACGTCGAGATCATGGTCACCGCCGCGGCCTGATCCGTACCGGGGCGGAAGGCTGCCGCCGGACTCGGCCCGAAGCACGTGGCGAAGACCCTCTTCGACCGGATCTGGGACGCCCACGTCGTCGCGGAGACGCCGGGGGGGACCCTCCTCTACATCGACCGCCATCTCGGCCACGATGGATCGTCGCGGGCGCTACGCATGCTCGCGGAACGCGGGCTTCCCATCCGCCGTCCCGACAAGACCCTCATCGTGCTCGATCACGTGGTCCCCACCGTCAATCAGGCCGCGCCCGTCCTCGAGCCCCGCATGCGCGAGATGCTGGACACGGTGCGGGCGGAAGCGGCCCGCTTTCGTATCGAGAACTTCTTCGACCTCACCGATCCCCGCAACGGCATCTCGCACATCACGGGACCGGAGCAGGGGTTCGCCCTCCCCGGCACCACCCTCGTGTGCGGCGACTCCCACACCTCGACGCACGGGGCGTTCGGGGCCCTCGCGTTCGGGATCGGCGCCTCGGAGGTCGAACACGTCTTCGCCACCCAAGCTCTCCTCCAGCGACGGCCGGGGACCATGCTCGTCGAGCTGGACGGGCGGCGGCCCGAAGGGGTTCACGCGAAGGACGTGATCCTCGCCCTCATCGGGCGGATCGGGATCGGCGGCGGGACCGGCCGCGTCATCGAGTACGCGGGCGGGGCGATCCGTGCGATGAGCATGGAAGAGCGGATGACGGTGTGCAACATGACCATCGAAGCGGGCGCGCGGGCGGGGATGGTGGCGCCCGACGACACGACGTTCGAGTACCTCTCCGGAAAGCCGCTCGCGCCGTCCGGCGTCCACCGGAAGGCGGCCCTCGCCTTCTGGCGCACCCTCTCCTCGGACCCGGACGCCTCGTTCGACCGGCGGGTCTCGATGCGGGTGGACCGCCTTGCTCCCCAGGTCACCTGGGGCACGAACCCGTCCATGGTCGCCGGCGTCGACGGGGCGGTGCCGAAGGCGGCGGACGCGGCCGACGCGAACGAGGCGGCGGCTTGGGTACGCGCCCTCGAGTACATGGACCTCGAACCCGGCACCCGCCTGGAAGACGTCCGCCTCGACCGGGTGTTCATCGGCTCGTGCACCAACAGCCGGCTCTCCGACCTTCGCATCGCCGCGGGCTACGTCAAGGGGCGCCGGGTGTCCGGCGCGGTGCACGCCATGGTGGTTCCGGGGAGTGGGCTCGTGAAGCGGGCCGCGGAAACGGAAGGACTCGACCGGGTCTTTCGCGAGGCCGGGTTCGAGTGGCGCGAGCCCGGATGCTCGATGTGCGTCGGCATGAACGGCGACCTCCTTGCGCCGGGGGAGCGGTGCGCCTCGACCAGCAACCGGAACTTCGAGGGGCGCCAGGGGCGGGGCGGGCGAACCCACCTCGTGAGCCCCGCGACGGCGGCGTGCGCCGCGGTCTCGGGGCGCTTCATCGACGTCCGCGGGGTCGAGCCGGTCGCCCTCCCGGCCTGAGAAGGAGAGACCGATGGGGCGAATCGTTGTCCGGACGAAGATCACCAATCTGCTCGACGAGGACAAATCCATATGGTGCGGGATGCTCGTGGACACGGGAGCGGGGGCCTTGATCCTTCCCTCGGCATGGAAGGAACGGCTCGGAAAGTTCAAGCGATCCGAGACCGTCGAGCTGCAACTGGTCAACCAGCAGGTGTTGCGGGGAGAAGCCTGCTGGCCCGTCGAAGTCGGAATCGAGGGCTTCCGCCCGATATCGAACGAGGTGATCTTCGTGGACATGGATTCGGGAGATGATGACGAATACGAACCTCTTCTGGGCTACGTCATTCTGGAGCAGGCACAGGCGGCCGTGGACATGATCGGGCACCGCCTGGTTCCGGTCCGATACATCGGCATGAAATAGAGGTGCTGCGACGGCACCTCGCGGGCGGTTGAGAGAGCGGAGCGGACCATGGAACCGTTCGACGTGCATACCGGGGTCGCGGCGCCCCTCGCCCGCGTCAACGTCGACACCGACCAGATCATCCCGAAGCAATACCTGACGAGCACGGGAAGGGACGGCCTCGACACGGGGCTCTTCCACGACTGGCGCTATCTCGGCGGCGACCCGTCCCGCCCCGATCCCGCCTTCGTGCTCAACCGGCCCCGTTATCGCGGCGCGAGCGTCCTCGTCGCCGGGGACAACTTCGGCTGCGGATCGAGCCGCGAGCACGCTCCGTGGGCGCTGTTGGCGTGGGGCTTCCGCTGCGTGGTCTCGACGAGCTTCGCGGACATCTTCTACAACAACTCGATCAAGAACGGCCTGCTGCCGGCGGTCGTGGCACCCGGCGACCTCGAGCGGCTCCTGGAGGAGATCGAAGCGGCGCCCGGGCTCGCCGTCACCGCCGACCTTTCCACCCGCTCCCTCGCCACCTCGGCCGGCTCGCGCTTCGAGTTCGCGATCCCCGACCACACCCGCCACGCCCTCGCCCAAGGACTGGACGACCTCGAGATCACCCTGCAACATGCAGATGCAATCGCCGCGTTCGAGGCCCGGAGCCGCGAACGCTTTCCCTGGCTCGGCTGACCAGCCAAGGACCCTCGATGAAGCTCTACCACAGCGCCGCCTCCCCGTTCGTTCGCAAGGCCCTCGTGGCCGCCCACGAGACCGGTCTCGCCGAACGGATCGAGATTGCCACCATCGCCCTCACCCCGACCGCGAGCAATCCGGAGCTCGACCGGGAGAACCCCATCGGCAAGATCCCGGCCCTCGTCCTCGCGGACGGGACCACCCTCTTCGACTCCCGCGTCATCTGCGAGTACCTCGACACCCGGCACGGCGGCCCCCGCCTCTTTCCCGCGAGCGGGCCGACGCGCTGGACCGCACTCCGCCGCCAGGCGCTCGCGGACGGGCTCCTCGACGCGGCGATCCTCTGCCGCTACGAGACCTTCCTCCGCCCCGAGGAGCGCCGGTGGGAAGACTGGGTCGACGGCCAGCGGGCAAAGTTCCGCCGGACCCTCGACGCGCTCGAAGGCGAGGCGGACAGCTTCGGCGATACGGTGGACATCGGCACCATCGCGGCCGCCTGCGCCGCCGACTATCTCGACTTCCGGTCGCTCGACGACGGATGGCGCGAGCACCGGCCCCGCCTCGCCGCCTGGCTCGAGGGGTTCGCGGCGCGGCCCTCGATGCAGGCGACGCGCCCCGCCGCCTGAGCGGCCGGATCGACCCGCCCCCGCCCCGGCCGACCCCGGTGAACTTCGACTTCTCCGAGGAGCAGAAGCTCCTCCGGGCCACCGCCCGCGACTACCTCGAAGCCCGCGCTCCCCTCGAGCTCGCGCGTTCGATCCTCGAATCGGAGGCACCGATGAGCGGGGAGCTCTGGGCAGGGGCGGCGGAGATGGGCTGGCTCGGCGCGATCATCCCGGAAACGTGGGGCGGCGCCGGCTTCGGCCACGCGGAGCTCGTCCTCATCGCGGAGGAGCTCGGCCGGGCGCTCGCCCCGATCCCCTTCGTCACCTCCGCCGCGGTGGCCGAGGCGATCCTCGTCGCGGGGAGCGAGGAGCAACGGAGCCGCTACCTCCCGGGCTTCGCGAGCGGCGAGCGGATCGGGACGCTCGCCCTCGCCGAGGTGCGCGGAGTGGTCCGGCCGGAGCGCGTGCGGACCCGCTATCGCGGCGACGGGACGCTCGCCGGCGCCAAGATCGGCGCTCCCGACGGAGCCGCCGCGAACCTCGCCCTCGTCCTCGCGCGCGGCGATGCGGGCCGTCCCGTCCTCGTGCTCGCGGAGCTCGGGGGGGCGGCGGCGCGCACGGCGGACGAATCGATCGATCCCTCGCGCCCGTCGGCCGGCTTCACGTTCGAGGGAACCCCGGCCGAGCCCCTCGGCGGCGGAGACGAGGACGGCTGGAGGCTGCTCCGCCGGATCCTCGACCGGGTCGCGGTCCTGCAGGCATTCGAGCAGATCGGCACTGCCCAGCGCGCGTTCGACCTCACCCGCGAACAGATCCTCGACCGGCACGCCTTCGGCCGCCCCATCGGCTCGTTCCAGGCCATCAAGCACCGCATGGCGGACCTCTATGCGGCGCTCGAGCTCGCCCGATCGAACTGCTGGTTCGCGGCGTGGACGCTCGCGAACGACGACCCCGGGCTCCCGCTGGCCGCGTGCACCGCCCGGGTCGCGGCCACCGAGGCGTGCAACGAGGCGAGCGTCGAGATGGTGCAGCTCTTCGGCGGAGCGGGCTTCACCTGGGAGCTCGACTGCCACCTCTTCTACCGCCGCGCACGGAACCTCGCCCTCGCCCTCGGCCCGATCGGGGAGTGGCGCGACCGGCTCGTCGACTGCCTGGCCGCCGATCCCGGGCTCGACCCGAGCCCGCGGCCGACGCCGGCCCCCTCCCCCGTCGGCTAGCTTCCCGGCGCGAGCCCCATCCGCGGAAGACCCGAACATGGACTTCAACGACACGCCGGCCGAAGCGAAGTTCCGCGCCGAAGCGCGGGCCTTCCTCGAGCGCCACACCGAACCCCTCGAACCCGGCGAGGCACCGTCCGGGCCGTTCATCGGCGACGATCCGGACGCGGTGCGCCGCTCCCAGGCCTGGCAGGCGCGCAAGTTCGACCACGGTTGGGCCTGTCTCACCTGGCCCACCGAGTATGGCGGGCGCGGACTCGGGCCCATGGAGCAGGTCATCTGGACCGAGGAAGAGCTTCGCTACCGCACCCCGGTCAACATCTTCTCCATCGGGATCGGGATGCTCGGCCCGACCCTGATGAAGCACGGGACGGACGAACAGAAGGAGCGGCACCTGCCGAAGATGGCGCGCGGCGACGAAGTCTGGTGCCAGCTCTTCAGCGAGCCCGGGGCCGGCTCCGACGTGGCCGGACTGCTGACCCGGGCGACGCTCGACGGCGCGGACTGGGTCCTCGAAGGGCAGAAGACCTGGAACACCGGCGCCCACTTCTGCAAGTGGGGGGTCATCATCGCCCGGACCGACCCCGCGGTTCCGAAGCACAAGGGCCTCACCTGCTTCATCGTCGACATGCAGTCCCCGGGGATCGAGATCCGCCCCATCCGCCAGATGAACGGTGGCTCCGGGTTCAACGACGTGTTCTTCTCCGGGGTCCGGGTACCGGACGAGAACCGGTTGGGCGCGGTCGACGACGGTTGGCGGGTCGCGATCACGATCCTCATGAACGAACGGGCCGCCATCGGGGCGCGCGGCATGGCCGGATTCGGCCCATCGGACCTCGTGCGTCTCGCCCGGGAGGCGGACGGCCCCCGCGGCAAGGCGATCGAGGACTCCGCGGTGCGCGCGCGGATCGCCGACTTCCACGTCCGCTCGGCGGGGCTTCGCTACACCACCTGCCGCACCCTTACCGCCCTCTCGCGCGGCGAGACCCCGGGGCCGGAGAACTCCATCCACAAGCTCGTCGGCAGCCCCCTCCGCCAGCAGATGGCGGCCCTCGGGGTCGAGCTCCAGGGCCAGGCCGGCATGGTCATGGACGCCGACTACGGCGCGCAGGCGGCCTGGCTTGCCGCGCCCGGGATGCGGCTCGCGGGAGGCACCGACGAGATCATGCGCAACATCATCGCGGAGCGGGTGCTCGGGCTCCCGGCCGAGCCGCGGGTGGACAAGGACCTGCCCTTCGCCGCGATGCGCCGAAACCGTGCCTGAGCGGGGACGGAAGCCGGCGGCGCTCCCGCGCCCGCGTACGGTCCGCGAACCGGAGGGTCCCATGTTCCTGGTCTGCGGCGAGGCGCTGTACGACCTCTTCGTGGAAGAGACAACCCCGGCCGGTCTCCGGATCGACGCCCGCATCGGGGGGTCGCCGTTCAACGTAGCGGTCGGGCTCGCTCGGCTCGGACGGACGGCCGCGCTCCTCACCGGGGTCTCCACCGACGCCCTCGGCGACCGCCTCGCGGCCGCGCTCGCGGCCGAGGGGGTCGAGACCCGCTTTCTCGCCCGCATGACGAACCCGACCACCCTCGCGGTGGTCGCCCTCGGCCCGGAGGGGGAGCCTCGCTATACCTTCTACGGGGAGGGGGCCGCCGACCGCTCGCTCACCCGCGAAGACCTCCCGGATCTCCCCGGCTCCCTCTCCTGCCTCCATTTCGGCTCGTTCTCCCTCGTCGTCAACCCGACCGCGGGCACCCTGCTCGACCTTGCGGAGCGTGAGCGAGGAAGACGGTTCATTTCGCTGGACCCCAACGTGCGGGCCAACGTGGAGCCGGACCTCGAGCGGTGGCGGCGCGAGATCGAGCGCTTTGCCCGCGCCGCCGACCTCGTGAAGCTGAGCGAAGAGGACCTCGCCCATCTCGACCCGACCGCCAGTCCCGACCGCCTGGCGACGACCTGGCTCGACCAGGGAGCGCGGCTGGTCGTCCTGACGAGGGGAGCGCGAGGCGCGGTCCTCTGGACCCGGACCGACCGGGTCGATCATCCCGGTTTCGCGGTGGACGTGGTGGACTCGGTGGGGGCGGGAGATGCGTTCCAGGCGGCGCTTCTCACCGGGCTGGACGAGGCGGGCCGGCTGACGGCCGGGCGGGACGGGGACCGCGTGACGGAGTCGGAGGCCCGCCGCCTCCTCGAGCTCGCCTGCGCCGCGGCGGCCCGGAGCTGCTCGCGGCGGGGCGCCGACTTCCCGCGCCGCGCGGAGCTTCCGGGCGGGTAGCCGCCGCGCCGGCCGCTCGGAGGCAGGAGACGACGACGGGTGCCCGCTTCGGTCCCCGATGCGTGGCGCGCGGTCGAGCGCGAAGGAGAACGGCTCCGCGAGCGCTCGCTCCGCACCCTCTTCGAGCGGGACCCGGATCGGTTCGGGGCCTTCTCGTTCCGCCACGAAGACCTTCTCGTCGACCTCTCCAAGGAGAAGATCGACCGGCCGGCCCTCGACGCTCTCGTCTCCCTCGCCGAGGCGGTGGGGCTGCCGGCCCGGCGCGCCGCGCTGTTTTCCGGCGAGCGCGTGAATGCCACCGAAAATCGCGCAGCGCTGCACGTGGCCCTTCGGGACGCGGCGGGCGAGGGCCTCGTGGTCGAGGGCATCGACGTCGCCCGCGACGTGGCCGGCGTCCGGGAGCGGTTCCTCGCCTTCGCCGAGGACGTCCGCTCCGGCCGGTACGGCGCGAGGGACGGCGCACCGTTCACCGACGTCGTCCACATCGGGATCGGCGGCTCCCATCTCGGCCCCGCGATGGCGGTCCGCGCCCTGCGGCCCGACCACGACGGTCCGCGCGTTCACTTCGTGTCGAACGTGGACGGGGCGGACCTCGCGGATGCCACCGCCCGCCTCGATCCGGCGCGCACCCTCGTCCTCGTCGCCTCCAAGACCTTCACCACCCTGGAGACCATGACGAACGCCCGGTCCGCCCGCCGGTGGCTCGAAGGGGTGGCTCCCGGTCATGCCGGGTCGCAGATGGCCGCAATCTCTTCCGACGTCCGGGCGGCCGCCGCCTTCGGCATCGACGAGAGCCGGGTATTCGGTTTCCGGGACTGGGTCGGGGGCCGCTACTCGCTATGGTCGGCCATCGGCCTGCCCCTTGCGATTGCGGCCGGGGCGGAGCGGTTCCGGGAGCTCCTGGCCGGTGCGGCAGCCATGGACCGCCATTTCCGGACCGCGCCGCTCGCACGGAACCTGCCGGTCCTGATGGGCCTCGTCTCCGTCTGGCGCCGCAACGTCATGGATTGTCCGAGCGTCGCCCTCATCCCCTACGACCAGCGGCTCGAACGCTTTCCGGCCCATGTCCAGCAGCTCGCGATGGAGTCGAACGGAAAGCGGGTCGCGGGGGACGGGGCGCCGGCGGCCCGGCCGACCGCGCCCATCGTATGGGGGGAGCCCGGCACCAACGCTCAGCACTCCTTCTTCCAGCTCCTCCACCAAGGCACCGACGTGGTGCCGGTGGAGTTCATCGTCGCGGCGGAAACGAGGGACGGAACCGGCACCGGTCATCACCGCCTTCTCGTCGCGAGTTGCCTCGCGCAGGGGCAAGCCCTTGCGTTCGGCCGGACTCCGGAGGAAGCGCGGCGCGAGATGGCCGCGGCCGGGCTCTCCGCAGCCGCCGCCGAACGCCTCGCCTCCCACCGGAGCTTCCCGGGCGACCGGCCCTCGACCACCATCGTGCACCGCCGCCTCGACGCCCGCACCCTCGGTCGGCTGATCGCCCTCTACGAGCACCGGGTCTTCGTCGAGGGGGTCCTCTGGAGTGTCAACTCCTTCGACCAGTGGGGGGTCGAACTCGGCAAGACCCTCGCGGACCGGCTGCATCCCGCGCTTGACGGCGGCGCGCTGCCGACCGGGACCGACTCATCGACCGCCGGCCTCGTCGACCATCTCCGCCGGGAGGCGAGACGCTGACCCGAAAAAATCACCGACTTTCGTCGCGAGAGCGCCAAGATGCTCCACGATCTCATGGAGGAACGGGCCGCCCGGACCGAGAGCGCGCGTGCGCGCGGTCGAAGCGGCTTGCGGGAGTACGTCCCGCCACCGGGAGCGGATGGGCGGCCGCAGCGGGAAGTCGGTGATTTTTCGGGCTGGCGATTCCGCCCCGTTTGCTCCGCGGAGCCGGTGCCGGCGGTTCCGGACGCCGAAGCGGTCATCCGCCGGGGCGACCCCGGAGAAATCCGGGCGACGGCGGCGGGCCGGCCTCCGGGAATCGTCCGCCGGCCCCGGGTCGAATCCGGGTCGAATCCGGGTCAAGTCCGGGTCGAATCCGGGTCGAAGGTCGGGGGAACGTGCGCGGACCCCGGCGAAGGCCATGTCGGGGTGCGGAAGCCCGTCCGGGCTCAGCGCGCGACGAGGGGTGCCCCCCCAAGATGGAAGCCCCCGTCGGAGATCAGGATTTCGCCGGTGATGTTGACGTCGCCGGTGAGCAGCCACACTGCCGCCGCGGCCATGTCCTCGGGAGTACCGGCCCGCTTGAGGGGGGCCGCCGCGGCCGCATCGGCGACCATCCTGTCGTATCCGTCACCCATCTTCTCGCGCCACCAGCGCCCGGTGATGAAGCCGGGGGCCACCGTGTTGACGCGGATCTCCGGCGCGAGGGCCCGGGCCAGCGACAGGGTCAGGGTATTGAGGGCCCCCTTGGAGGCGGCGTAGGCGATCGAGCTCCCGATCCCCATCACCCCGGCCACCGAGGAGGTATTGACGATGCTGCCGCGGCCCTGCTCCTTCATCTGCGGCGCGACCGCCCGCGCCATCTGGAACGCGCCGATGACGTTGACCGCGTAGATGCGCTGGAAGTCCTCGGCGGTGAGCGCCTCGAAATCGCCGCCGCCACGACGAAACACGGTGGTGCCCGCATTGTTGACGAGACCGTCGATGCGCCCCCATCGGGAGACCGTCTCGTTCGCCATCCGCCGGCAGTCGGCCTCGCTCGCGACGTCGCCCTGTACCGCGACCGCATCGCCGCCGGCCTCCCGGCAGGCGGACGCCGTCGCCTCCGCATCGTCGCGACTGCGGGAGTAGTTGACGATCACCCTCGCGCCGCCGTCCGCGAGCCGTTTCGCCGCGGCTGCGCCCACCCCGGTGCTCGCCCCGGTGACGATGACCACCTGATCCGCGATGTCCATGCATGCCTCCTGGTTCATGGTGACGGCACCGCCGGCAGCCGCCCCGTCGGGTCCGTGTCTCGCGGCCGTCATTTTGTGCCGTTTGCGCGTCCGGCGTCACCCCCGCCCGCCCGCCCGCTTGCGCCCGGTCGGTCCTGTCGAGGACGTCTCCGCCCGGGCCGCCGAAGCCGGGCCGGCGCGGTCCTGCGGTCAGAGGAGGGCTCCGAGATCGAGCCGCCCTCCGCGCACCGGCGGACACCAGAAATAACTCCCGGTCACCGGACGGGTGAACCGGAAGAGGTGGTCGGCGATGCCGTCGTCCGCGCCCGTCATCCGGCGCATCAGGGTCTCGAAGGGCTCGAGGCTGCTCCCGAACGAGACGAACACCAACCCCTCGCCGGCCGCATCCGCCCAGGCCATGGACCGGCGGAGAAGATAGGCGGGCGGGTCGAAGGCTTCCTGTTCGGTCCGCTTGACGTGAGCGGCTTCCGGCGCGTCCTCGAGCTCCTCGTTGTCGCTCCGGCGCCGGCCGATGACCTCGTCCTGCTCGACCGGACCGAACGACTCGAAGCGGTCGAGGTCGTGCACCCACTGCTGGACGGCGGCGAAAGACGAGCCGTCGGGTCCCTCTCCGCCTCCCGAGACCACCGCCGCGGCCACCGCGTCCTCGCCGGTCGGGTTCTCGGTCCCATCCTCGTAGCCGGTGAGGTCGTGGCCATCGAGGTACCGGAACGCGTCGATGACCGTGTCGATCTCGAAGGCGTCGGCGAGCGTCCGCCGTAACCGGCGGCTCGCGTGAACGAGCTCCCCCCGCTCCTCGCCTCGAAGCCAGCACCACAGAGCGGAAGGGGTGGAAGGGACGGAGAGCCCCTCTCCCTCCATGGCGGGGAAGGTCCGCAGCCCCTTGATGTCCGCTCCGAGCTCGCCGACGAGCGACGCGCCGATCCCCACCACCCGGGTTTCGTCGACCGCGAGCGCGGCGAGCCGTTCGAGGTCGGGGCGCGGGTCCGCGGCCGCCAGCCGGCGGCGGAAGGTGAGGAAGCGGGCGTGGGAAGGCACCGTGGGCAGTACGCCGGGCTGTGCGTTCATGTCCATCTGTCTCCGGGTGACGAGTCGGGCAGGCGGCGGACGGTCTTCATCCGTCTCGGGCCGCCTCGGGTCGGGCCGCGGGACGGACACCCACTCCGGACACCCACTCCGGACACCCACCCCGGGCGGACCCGATTCAGGAGATGATGGCGAACGAGTCCCGCTTCAAGCGGGAGTGACGCCTCGCAGGCGCTCCCCGCGCCGACGGAGCAGCTCGGTCGCGACCAGCAGCAGGATGGACACGCAGATGAGAATGGTCGCAACGGCGAGGATGGTGGGGCTGATCTGCTCGCGGATCCCGGAGAACATCTGCCAGGGAATGGTTCGCTGCTCGTAGCTTGCGACGAACAGGATCACCACCACCTCGTCGAACGAGGTCACGAACGCGAAGAGCGCCCCGGAGATCACCCCGGGGAGGATGATCGGCACGATCACCTTGAAGAAGGTGCGCGCGGGCGAGGCGCCGAGGCTCGCCGAGGCGCGAGTCAGACTGTGGTCGAAGCCCACCAGGGTCGCGGTCACCGTAATCACCACGAACGGGGTGCCGAGCGCGGTGTGGGCGAGGATCACCCCGAGGTAGCTCCCTTGGAGCCCCACCTTGGAGTAGAAGAAATACATCCCGGCCGCGGAGATGATGAGGGGCACGATCATCGGCGAAATGAGAAGCCCCATGATCGCGGTCCTGAACGGCATGTGCGCCCGGCTGAGCCCGAGGGCGGCGAGGGTCCCGAGGACGGTAGCGAGGATCGTCGCGAAGAACGCGATGATGACGCTGTTCTTGACCGCCCCCTGCCAGTTGAGGTTGGTGAAGAAGTCCTGATACCAGCGAAGCGAGTACCCGGCCGGATCGAGGGCCAGCATCTCGGGCGTGAAGGTGAAGTACGGGACCGAGTTGAAAGAGAGCGGCACGATGACCACGAGGGGCGCGATGAGGAAGAAGAAGATGAGGCCGCAGATGATCCGGAACGTGTAGAACCAGACGCGCTCGGGCGTGGACGTGTAGGGGGGAAGGGCCATGCCTGGTCGCTATCTCATCCGAGCTTCATGTTGTCGATGCCGACGAGCTTGTCGTAGAGCACGTAGAGCGCGAGCACGACCGCGAGCAGCAGGGCGCCAAGGGCCGCGGCGAGCCCCCAGTTGAGCGACACCTGCATGTGGTGGGCGATGAAGTTGCTGATGAGGGTCCCCGAGGTCCCCCCGACGAGGGCCGGGGTGATGTAGTACCCGATGGCGATGATGAAGACGAGGATGCTGCCCGCACCCACGCCGGCCACCGTGTTCGGCATGTAGACGCGCACGAAGGCGGTGAACGGATCCGCCCCGAGCGACCGTGCCGCCCGCATGTAGCTCGGCGGGATGGTCTTCATCACGCTATAGAGCGGCAGCACCATGAACGGCAGCAGGATGTGGGTCATGGCGATGATCGTCCCGGTGCGGTTGTGGATCATCGCGAGGCGGTTGTCGTCGTCGATGATCCCCACCCACACGAGCAGGTCGTTGATGGCCCCCTGCTGCTGGAGAAGCGCGATCCAGCACGTGGTGCGCACCAGGAGCGAAGTCCAGAACGGCAGCAGCACCATGATCATCAGCAGGTTGCTGGTGCGAACGGGCAGGGTTGCCATCAGGTACGAGATCGGGTAGCCGAGCAGGAGGCAGAGCACGGTGATGACGAGGCTCAGCAGCAGGGTCCGCCCGAACAGCCGGAGATAGATCTGCCGCTCCTCTTCCCGCGGAACGACGGAGCCGTCCGCGGTGAACCGAAGGTCGACGGCGGCGAGATAGTACGAGGCGGTGTAAGCGTCGCTCTCGCGCCGGATGAGCCGCCAGACGTCGAGGTCCCCCCAGCGCTTGTCGATCCGGATCATCGCCTGCCGGTAGGGGGCCTCCCGGATGCGCTTCGCGCGCCGCCCGGTCTTGCGGAACAGGCTCGACATGCCGCCCAGCTCGTAGTTGAGCCGCACCCCGACCCGGCCGATGGTGCGGTTCTCCCGGCCCTCGACGAAATCGGCGACGAGGGCCTGGAACACCGGCTCTTCCGGCAGTTCTCCCGAGGTCGGATCCCAGTGCGCGAGCGCCGCCACCGTGCGGTGGAGCACCTGGCCGACGAGCTGGTTCTCGACGCTTCGAAAGAGCATGTCCCCGATGGGGACGAGAAAGGTGATGAGCAGGAATGCGAACAGGGGCAGGACGAGCCCCAGCGCCTTGAGACGACTCCGCCGCAAGGCGCGAGCGAAGCTCACCTTGAGCGGAATCCCGTCGGCGGTGGTGAGCGTCGCGGGAGGGTCCGGAGCGATGGCGGCCACGGTGCTTCCAGGGTGAGGGTGAAACGGCGACGGGCCGGGGACCGAAGCGGGCGGCCCGCCGCCGTGGGTCAAGGGGGCGCGGTGTGTCGGCGCTACCGCGCCGCCGGACCCGTCAGCTCCTGGCGAGCCAGGCGTTGAACCGTTCGTTCATCTCGTCACCGTAATCCGCCCACCACTCGATGTTGTTCGGAAGCATCCGCTTCGAGTTCGCAGGCGCGGTCGGCATGTGCGGCGCCATCTCGATGCCGAGCGCCGCATGCTTCCCGACGAGCGGAGCGGAGGACATCCGTGCCGGTCCGTAGGAGATGAACTTCGCCTGGTCCGCAAGCCGTTGGGTGTCCGTCGCGAAACGGAGGAACTCCATCACCAGATCGATGTTCTTCCCCCCCTTCGGCACCGTCCAGCCGTCGAGATCGAACCATTGCCAGTCCCACATCATGGCGATGGGCTGCTTCTCCTCCTCGATGCCGGAGAACAGGCGCCCGTTGTAGGCCGATGCCATCACCACCTCGCCGTCGGCCAGCAACTGGACCGGCACCGCCCCCTTCGTCCACCAGACGACCTGGCTCTTGATGGTGTCGAGCTTGGCGAACGCCCGGTCGAGGCCCTCCGGCGTGGAGAGCAGGTCGTAGACCTCCTCGAGCGCGACCCCCTCCGCGAGAAGCGCCCATTCGATGTTGGCGAGAGGCTTCTTCTCGAGCGCGCGCTTGCCGGGGATCTTGTCGAGGTCGAACACGTCGGCGATCGTGGTCGGCGGGGTCTTCACCAGGTCCGTCCGGTAGCCGAACGTCGTCGAGTACACGATCTGGGGAATGAAGCACTCGCTCACGAGCGTGTCGCCGAAGTCCTCGGAGGCCGGGGTCCCGTCCGGCGCCGGGGCGAGCGCGTTGTCGAAGTCGATCTCGAGGACGAGACCTTCGTCGCAGGCGGTGATCGCATCGGACGCGATCATGTCGACGAGGTCCCAGGTGACGTTGTCCGCCTCGGCCATGGCGCGAAGCTTCGAGAGCCCCTCGGAGGAGGAGTCGTCGTTCAGGATCCGGATGTCGGGGTTCATCGCCATGTAGGGCTCGTGGTAGGCATTCTGCTGACTCGCGGAATAGGCGCCGCCCCAGGACACCACGACCAGATCCGTCTGGGCGTGGGCAACCCCGGCGGCCAACGCCGCGGCGAGCCCGATGGCCATCGTCTTGCGTTGCATGGGAATCTCCTCAGGTTGGAGTGGACGGGATCAGTTGGTGGCCGGAGAAGGCGGCAGTGGATCCAGGGCCCGACAGTCCTGCGCGCTCCAGCCCACCTGGACCGTCTCTCCGACGTGCATCGGCCGGTGCATCCCGGAGTTCGGCACCTTGACGATGAACTCCTCGTTGCCGAGGAGGCGAAGTCGCGAGCGCACGTGGTCGCCGAGATAGATGAGCTCCTCCACCACCGCGTCGAAGACGTTGGGGCAGGACCCCGCCTCGGGAGCCACGGTCACCCGCTCCGGGCGCAGGGAGAGGGTGGTCGCCTCTCCCTGCCCCCCGCAGCTCACCGCAAGGGCCCGCACGAGGCCGCCCTCGACGGCCACCGAGCACCGGTCCCCGTTGCGCTCGGTCACCTTGCCGAGCAACCGGTTGTTCTCGCCGATGAACTGGGCGACGAAAGCGTTCTCCGGACATTCGTAGAGCCCTTCCGGAGTCGAGAGCTGTTGGATAACCCCGTCGTTGAAGACCGCGATCCGGTTCGACATGGTGAGCGCCTCGCTCTGGTCGTGGGTGACGTAGACCACCGTCACCCCCAGGCGCTCGTGGATGTGCCGGATCTCGAACTGCATCTGCTCGCGGAGCTGCTTGTCGAGGGCGCCGAGGGGCTCGTCCATGAGGACGAGCTTGGGCTCGAAGACGAGCGCGCGGGCGACGGCCACCCGCTGCTGCTGGCCGCCGGAGAGCTGGGCGGGACGCCGGCCTCCGAAACCCGCGAGCTCCACCATGTCGAGCGCGCGGGCGACGCGCTCCTCGACCTCGGTCTTTCCCAGTTTGCGGACTTCGAGCGGGAAGGCGAGATTCTCGTGCACGGTCATGTGGGGAAAGAGGGCGTAGTTCTGGAATACCATCCCGATGTCCCGCCGGTGGGGCGCGACGTTGTTGATCGGATGCCCGTCGAGGAAGATCTCGCCGTGGGTCGCGGTCTCGAACCCCGCGAGCATCATGAGGCAGGTAGTCTTCCCCGAGCCGGAGGGACCCAGCATGGTGAGGAACTCGCCCCGCTCGATGTCGAGGTCGAGGCTCTTGACGACGAGGGTCTCGCCGTCGTAGCTCTTCTGGACGTCCGCGAACCGGACGAAGGCTTCCCTGGTCGCGGCCGCGCTCATGTCGTCAACCGCCCGGAGGAGGTGGACATGCCTTCCGGGATGCGAACCGCTATCTGCTTCAAGCCAGGTACTCCAGCACGATGATCACGAGCAGCAGAACGAGGAGCGCCGCAACGGATACGATTCCTACCCGGTTCCACGAACTTCTCAGGACTTCCCGAATGGCGTTGCGCATGTCACCGACCTGATCGTGCTCCTCGTCCGGGACCCCGGCTCACGGGTCGGGGCCCGAGCCGGAGCGACCCGCCGGTGCCGGCAGCGCGAGGGATAACCGTCCGTGGAGGAACGCCACCTCGTGCCCGACTCGATCCACCCGTTCGGCAAGCTCGGCGATACCGGCCTTGATCCGGGCGAACAGGCCAGCCTGCACCCTGCCGGTGATGCCGGCCCGGCCCATGATGTCCCGCGACGCTTCCATGTCGCGAGTCTCGCACACTTGCCTTCCACAGACAAAGCACTTGCTTCCGCAAGCGGCAATTCCCGTTTTGCTCGTCGGGTTCCGCGGCAGGATCGGCACGACCGTCGATCCGCCCCGGATCGAGTCGCAAAGGGAAACAAACGAATTCAAAGCGTTGCATCCACTGACGAACTGGTGACCCGAAGTCGGCGGCGACCGGATAACCAAGCGTCGAATCAAGACGATACGCTCACCTGTGGTCATCAAGGAAAGCCGGGCACGAATTTGCCCTGCGTCCGCAAGCGAAGGGGCATGCTGCGCCACGGTGTCGGGACGGACCGCGACAATCCGGTCGCCCGCACATCGAAGGCGCAGGTCCGGTCCGACCTCTCTTGCTCGGCCGGCGTGAAACGGCCCTGTTCGCAAGCGTCGCGGGCGGTGCACGGTGCGCGCGAATCCTCCGGTCTTTCCTCCCGTCATGGCCCTGCTTCATTCACCCAGGACCTCGCAACCGATCCTTGCGAAGAGATCGGGTTCGCCGAACCCGCCGGCCTTGCTGACGAGCGCAAACTCCCATCGCTGCGCACGGTCGCGGCTGACCGGGATGCCGGGTCGGAATTCCCCGAGAACGTCGAGCGCACCGATGTCGAACGCTTCGAGGATCGCTTCCACCGTGTCGCCCCCGGTCGCAACGAGGGCGGCGAGCTTCCCGGCGCCGATCTCCTCTACCGCGGCCCGCACCCCGGCTGCGAACGAGCGGGCGATGGCGCCGGGGTCGCCCCGGGGGGCGGGCGGCACCCGCAGGACCGCACATCGAGCCGACCGGGCCGCCCGGACCGCTGCTTCCACCTCGAGGCTCCCGCACGGCGCGGCGACCACGGGCGTTCCCGGGACGGCTTCGAGCAACCGTTCCACCTGCCGCTCCGAGGTCGAGGCACGCGAACCGATCGTGAACAGCACGATGCGCCCGGGACCGCCGGCAATCGCCGTCTCGCGTTCCTCTCCACCCAGCCACCGTGCAAGTCCCTGGGCGAGACCGTCCGACCCCACGCCGAGAACCTCGCCCGGGCGACGCGCCACAAGCTGCGCGAGCTCCGCGAGGTCGGCGTCCGTCTCGGCGTCGGCCAACACGATTCCGGGCGCGAGCGGCCGATCGGAGGAAGCTCGGTCCGCGCCCAGGAAGCTCACCGGGCCGGCCCGGCCGATGAACGCTTCGAGGGGCTCGGACGGAGCGGGAGTACGTAAATCAAGAACATACTCGGTCTCGCGGAGCGGCGTTCCGTAGACCAGGACGCCGCCCTCCCGAACGATCCGGCCGGCCGCCGGAAACGCCGGGCATACGAGGGCCGTCCGGCGCCCGAACGCGCCCATCGCGGCGGCGACTTCGTCGGGAACCGGCCCGCGCAACGTTGAATCGATCTTCTTGAACGTGATGCGGGGCGACCATTCGCGCAAGTGCCGTCCCGCCGCCTCGACCCTGACGCGGGCGGCGGCCGGCGCCAGATGGCGGGTCGAGGTATTGACGGCCAGCACCATGCCGAGAGGCCCGGAGGGGCCGGACGGGTCGAACGCGCCCCGCCTCGGCGGCGCGTCGGCCGCCACCGCGGAAGCCGTTTCCGGCCCCGAGAGAGCCGTAGCCGCGTCCGGCGTCGGAGGAACCCGGTCGTCCTCCTGGCGAGCCGCAGTCACCGGTCGGGAAGTCGAGCCGGCCGCCGGCGCGGGGGCAAGTGCATCCATGGTCCGATAGACCCGCACTTCGAACCCGTGCGTCGCGAACGGGGCGGCGGCGTCGAGGGCGCCGGTGAGGTCGTCGGCAACGAGGGCGACGTCAACCCCCATGTCGGACTCGGACGGAGCGGCCTCAGCCGGCGTCCGCGAGCCGGTTCGCGTAGGCGATCGCGGCCAGCATGTTGCGGTGGTCGGCGCAGCCCCGCCACGCGATGTCGAACGCGGTCCCGTGGTCCACCGAGGTACGCCGGATCGGAAGACCGAGAGTCACGTTCACCGCCGACTCGAACGCGACGAGCTTGGTCGGGATGTGGCCCTGATCGTGGTACTGGGCCACCACCACGTCGAACTCGCCGCGGGTCGCGCGCAGGAACACGGAGTCGCCGGGCCAGGGGCCGCTCGCGTCGATGCCCCGCGCCCGCGCCTCCTCGATCGCGGGCCGGATCTCTTCCTCGTCCTCCCGCCCGAAGAGCCCTCCCTCGCCGCTGTGCGGGTTGAGGCCGGCCACCGCCACCCGCGGGTGCTCGGTTCCGAGCCGCCGGAAGTGGCGGTCGGCCGCCTCGATCGTCTCGAGCACCCGCGCGCGCCGACACCGAGCGACCGCGCTCGCGAGCGAGACGTGGGTGGATACGTGGATGGTGGAGAGGCGCTCGGATGCAAGCAGCATGATGGACGACGGCGCGTCCGTCAGGTGCTGGAGCAGCTCCGTGTGCCCGTCGAACCGGTAGCCGGCGAGGTGCAGGGCCGCCTTGTTGAGAGGAGCGGTCACGATGATCTCGATCTCGCCCCCAAGCGCGAGCTCCACCGCGCGCCGCACGTATCCGTAGGCGGCGTGCCCGCCGCCCGCGCTCTCCGTCCCGTCGCGAATCGTGCCCGCGCAGGGGGTCTCGACCTCGAACACCGCGACCGCGGGGGGTGCGACGCCGGCGACGCGGGCCGCCCGTTCCAAGGTCGCGCCCTTTCCGATCACCACGATCCGGGAACGTTCGTCGGCGGGAAGCGCGGCGAGCGCCCTCGCTGTCACCTCCGGACCGATGCCGCTCGGGTCTCCCATCGTGATGCCGAGCCGATGGGCCATCAGCCCCGCCCGCAAGACGGCGCGGCCGGGGCATGCCCGGCCCCGGAGCGCGAGCGCGCGGCGAGGCGGACCGGGGCGGCGTTCAAGCGGCCGGGCCCTCGTCTCGCGCCCAGAGGCGCTCCGAGAGCACTCCGACCGACCGCTCGATCGCCTCCGCCGCGTCGAGGCAGGTGTCCTCCCGGTAGCGGCGGCCCACGATCTGCACTCCGACCGGCGTGCCCTGGTACAGCCCGGTCGGAACCCCGACGCTCGGCAGCCCGAGGAGGTTCACCGCCGAGGTGTACCGGAGGGAGTCGAATATCTCGCGCACGCGCGCCGGCCCCCGGAGGTCGTCGTTGACCGGGAACGGCGGCTCGGTCGAGACCGGGGCGAGCACCAGCGGGTACTCCTCCAGGAACAGGCTCCAGGTCCGAAGGAGGCGGTTGCGCTCCGCGAGGTCGCGGACGTAGCCGTCGATCGTGGGCGCGTCGCCGGCCATCTCGAAGTAGGTGTCCACGATGCGGTTGATCTCCGGGCTCCCGAGGCGCCGCACCGATTCCTCCATCGTCACCCGGAAGTCCGCGAAGATGATGCGGAACCACACCTCCTTCGTCCATTCGACCTCGGGCGGATCGGCCGTCTCCACCGCGTAGCCGGCGCCCTCGAGCACGTCCGCGGCCTGGTCGAGCGCGGCCCGCACCGCGGGGTGGGTCTCGCACCCGGCGACCGCGACCCGGATCGGATGCGCGAGCGGGGGGCCTTCCAGGGGGGCGGGCACCCAGAGGGGATCGCGGGGATCGGCCCCGGCCATCGCCGCGAGCGCGAGGCGCACGTCGCGCACCTCGCGGGCGACCGGCCCCTGCACCGACATCATCTGCATGAGCAGGGCCCGCTCCTCCGCCTGGGAGGGGTTGTAGGCGGGCACCCGGCCGAGGGTCGGTCGGACGGTGGCGCAGCCGCAGCAATATGCGGGGATCCGGAGCGAGCCACCGATGTCGTTGCCGTGCGCGATCGCCCCCACCCCCGCCGCCACGCTGGCCGCCGCCCCGCCCGACGACCCGCCGCAGGTCACCCCTTCGGGGTCCCACGGATTGCGGGTGAGCCCCCGGAGCGGGTTGTCGGTGAACGCGCGGAACGAGTACTCGGGGGTATTGGTCCGGCCGATGACGACGGCGCCGGCGCGCTCGAGGTTGCGCACCACCGGGGAGTCATCGGTCGCGACGACCCCGGCGAGGCCGGCGACCCCGTTCGGGCTCGCCTCCCCCGCCTGGTCGACGTTCTCCTTGATGGTGACCGGGACCCCGTGGAGAGGACCGGACGGCGCGCCGGCGCGGCGCGCCTCGTCCCGCATCCGCGCGGTCTCGATCGCGCGCTCGCACAGGTCTACGGTGACCGCGTTGAGAGCCGGGTTGACGGCCACGAGCCGCTCGCAGTGCGCCTCCGCCACCTCCGCCGAGGAAAGCCGCCCCGAGCGAGTCGCCTCCGCCGTCTCGACGGCGCTCATCTGCCAGACCGGTTTCATTCAGTTCCCTCTCTCCGTCGAACAACGGACGCGAGCCCCTCCCCGGGGCACCGTCCCGCCACGGCCGGCGGTCATCCGCCCGCCCCCCTCGGTTCCGCCTCCGGAGGCGGGGCGCGGGGCTCGCGGGTCCGCCCGCGTTGCCGGTCCACCTCCTGGCGCCGCAGCTCCCGCCGCATGATCTTTCCGGTCGTCGTGCGGGGGAGGTCCGTCACGAACTCGACCGCCTGCGGGGCCGAATGGACGGGAAGCTCCCGGCGTCCGAGCGCGAGCAGCACCCCCCCGAGCCCGCTCCCGGACGACGCTCCCTCGCGCACCACCACGAACGCCTTCACCACCTCTCCCCGGGCGGGGTCCGGAACCCCGATCGCCGCCGCGAGCGCCACGTCCGGATGCGCGCTCAGGCACTCCTCGATCGATCCGGGTCCGAACTGCTCTCCATCGCAAGTGATGACGTCGTCCGCGCGCCCGGTAAACCAGAGGTAGCCATCCTCGTCCTTGTGTCCGACGTCGCCGGTGAGGAGCCAGCCGTTCACGATCTTCTCCGCATCCGCCGCAGGCCGCTGCCAGTACGAGAGCATCGCCACCGGGTCGGGCTGCCGGACGGCGATGTGTCCGGTCCCCCCGGGCTCGGCGAGCTCCCCGTCGTCGTCCACCACGTCGACCACGTGCCCCGGGATCGGTACCCCGATCGCCCCCGGCCGTCGCTCGAGGAGCATCGAGCACCCCCCCGCCACGAGGTTGCACTCGGTCTGGCCGTAGATCTCGTTGACCGTCGCCCCGAGCGTATCTTCGGCCCAGGCCATGACGTCGGCGCCGACGGGCTCGCCCCCGGTGAACACGGAGCGAAGGGCGACGTCATGCCGCCCTCCCGGTATCTGGGCCATGAGCTTGAGCATGGTGGGAAGCAGAAGGGTGTTGCGCACCCGGTGCCGGGCGAGGAGGTCCAGGGCGGCCTCCGGGTCGAAGTCCGGCCGCGGGGCCGCGATCACCGGAAGGCCGTAGTACCAGGCCGGCATGAGGATGTCGAAGAGCCCCCCGATCCAGGCCCAGTCCGCCGGCGACCACAGGCGATCGCCCGGCCGTCCGAGGTAGTTGTTCGCGAAGTCCATGCCCGGGATGTGTCCGAGGAGGATGCGCTGCGCGTGCAGCACCCCCTTCGGCGAGCCGGTGGTGCCGGAGGTATAGAGGAGCACCGCAGGGTCGTCGGCACGAGTGGGGCGGGTCTCGTAGCGTCCCGACGCGCGCTCGAGTTCCTTCCAGAAGTCGCGCGTGCCGTCCGTCTCGCCGTCCACCGTGAACACCGTATCGAGGCCGGGGAGGCGATCGAGGGCGGGGGCGAGGCGCGAGAAGCTCTCCGAGTCGGTGACGAGCAGACGCGCCGCGCCGTCGGCGAGCCGGAACTCGAGGTCCTCGAGCCCGAACTTCGTGAAGAGAGGCATCGACACCGCGCCGCACTTGAAGCAGGCGAGGTTCGCGACCGCGGTCTCCACCGCCTGGCCGAGGAGGATCGACACCCGGTCTCCGGGCCGGACGCCGCAGGACTCGAAGAGGTTCGCGCACCGGTTGGCAAGCTGCCGGATCCGGTGGAAGGTCCACTCCCGCGTCCCGCCCGCCTCGCCCTCGACGACGAGGGCCACCCGCCCGGGGTCGACGGCATGGCGGTCGCAGGCGTCGTGCGCCATGTTGTAGCGTTCCGGAACGTTCCATCGGAACTTGCGGTAAACCGTCGCGTAGTCGTCCGCCAGGGGAATCATCGCCGTATCGCTCGACCTCCTCGCCGGCCGCCCATGCCGCCCATGCCGTCCCCGCCGGCGGGCTGGCGGCTCCCGAACTCCCACACCCCGTCGCCGCGCACCGTGCGCTCCATCTCGCCGCGCGCGATCAGCATGTTGAGGTGCGACAGGGTCTCGTTGGTCGCGAGGCGCAGGTTCTGGGCGTCGAGCTCGCGCCGGAACAGCACGTCGACCCCGGCGCGCGCGGTCATCGGCTGCTCGCACGCGCGGTGCAGGACCTCGAGCCGTTCCTCGTGGTGCTCGCGCATGGCTTCGATCCGGTGGAGCACCCCGGTGAAGGGCAGCTCGTGGGCGGGCAGCACCAGCGTCTCGGGATGCAGGCGCCGGAACTTGGTGAGCGAGTCGAGGAACCGGGCGAGGGGATTCGCCTCCGGCTCCATCGGGTGCACGCCGACGAAGGGGGTGATCCGGGGCAGGATCTGGTCGCCCGAGAGGAGGAGGCGGCGATCCTCGCAGTAGAGGCACGCATGCTCCGGAGCATGCCCGAACCCCGTGATGACCTCCCATTCGAATCCGTCGATCTCGATCCGGTCGCCATCGTACATCCGCCGGAAGCGGCGCGGGATGGAAGTCACCATCTTGTTGTACTCGGCGCCGCGGTTCTTGAGCTCGAAGATGTTCTCGGGCTCGACGTCGCACCGCCGGTAGAAGTCGACCGTCGCCTCCTCGGTGGCCTCGGTCGCGTCAATGGCGAGCAACCGGCCCATCAGCCACTCCTCGTGGGTGATCCAGAGCTCGGTCCCGTACGTTTCCGCGAACCACCCGGCGTTGCCGAGATGATCGGGATGGAAGTGGGTCACGATGGTGCGGCGAACCGGCTTCCCCCCGCCGGCCTCGTCGAGGACCCGGCGCCAGTGAGCCTGCACCTCGGGGCGGGCGATCCCGGTATCGACCACGGTCCATCCCCCGCCGTCGCGAAGCAGCCACAGGTTGATGTGGTTGAGGGCGAAGGGGAGCGGCATCCGCACCCAACGGATACCGTCCGCGATCTCGAATACCTCGCCCGCATTGCCGATGGCGGCGACGGGATGGTGTACCGCGTTCGCGGCCATGAACGAACTCCACGGGATCGACCCGAACCCGGATCGTACCGGATGCGGAGCGGCGGGCCGAACCCGGGTCGAACCCTGGTCGAACCCGGGTCGAACCTGGGTCGAACCTGGGCCGAACCTGGGCCGCCCTCGCCTTCCCGGCCCGAAAGTGTTAGTGGTGACGTCGATTCCTTCCGCCGAACGTCAGGAGGCGACGATGATCAAGGGTCTCTGGAACCATGCCGTCAAGGTCGAGGACCTCGACGCCGCCGCCCGGTTCTACGTCGAGACCCTGGGAGCGGAGCTGCGCTACCGGAGCACCGTCCTCGGGTGCGACTACCGGCTCCTCCGGCTCGGGGACGCGCGCATCATCCTGTTCGAGCGGGCGCCGTACGAACATCTCCTCGCGGAGCCGGTCCCGTGCGGGCTGCTGCACACGGTCTACGAGGTGGACGACCTCGACGAACAGGTGGAACGCCTGCGCGCCTCGGGCTGCCGGATCCTCATGGAACCGACGGAGATCGAGAGCGACTTCGGCCTTCGTCGAATCTGCTTCTTCGTCGGCCCGGGCGGGGCGCGCACCGAAGTCATGCAGATCCTGCGGGACAGCGGCCTCGACTGACCGGCGCGGGACGGCGGGCGCCCCGACCCCGCACCCCCCCTCCCAATGGCATTCACTTAAGTGGATATTCCCGTTTAGTTTTGCCATGGCGGTACGAAACGGTTCTCG
Organism: Gammaproteobacteria bacterium; assembly: GCA_965214795.1. Lineage (GTDB taxonomy): Bacteria > Pseudomonadota > Gammaproteobacteria > HK1 > HK1 > JAJDXW01. Next base: position 3,359,533 of record OZ243976.1, read on the forward strand.
CAACATGTTGATTTTGAAGGGAGTGGCATTCGAGAGGATCTGGGAGAAACGGGCTTTTGCTCGCCGATCCGCCTTAAGTGAATGCCATTGCCCCCCCTCCCCCCCGACCCGGGTCGCGGTGGCGGAGGGTCGAAGGCCCTGCCGAACGGCGGACGAAGCGTCAGGAGGCCGTCTCGTCGATGAGCCGCACCGGCTTCTGCCGGCTCTCGATGCCGGTGAGCGGCGCGGTCTCCCCCGCTCCGACCAGTTCGACCTCGACCGAGACGCCGAGGCGGGCACGAAGATGCCCGGCCACCTCCCGAACGAGGGCGGGGGCCGGCTCGATGTCGGGCCGCACCTCCGCCACCACGGTGAGCTCGGCCCGCCCCTCGCGCCGGGAGAGCCGGCAGACGAACTCCCCGGTGAGGGCCGGCCGGTCCGCAAGATGGGCCCCGATCGCATGGGGATACACGTTGATCCCGCGCAGCTTGACCATCGCGTCCGCCCGCCCCTCGAACCCGGTGATGCGCCGGAAGTTGATCCCCGACCCCGGGTCGGGCGGCAGCATCCGGGTCATGTCCCGGGTATCGAAGCGGATGACCGGGTAGACGGTGTCCTTGAACAGGACGGTGGCGCAGAGCACGCCCGGCTCTCCGGCGGGCGCGGGCCGCCCCGAATCCGACTCGGGGGCGAGCAGCTCGACGAAGTGCGCGTCCTCGAAGACGTGGAGACCGGCCCGGGACGGACCCTCCGCTGCGATACAGCCAGTGTCCGCGACCCCGTACCAGTCGAACACCGCCGCCCCGCCCCAGGCCTCCGAAAGCGACGCGCGGCTCTCCGCCCCGAGGTGGCCGGAGACGAGGCGCACGCAGGGCTCGATGCCCTCGTCGCGCGACACCTCCGCGAGGCGCAGGACGTAGTCCGCGAACCCGACCAGGACGGTGACCCGGAAGCGGCGGATCAGGGCGACCTGCTCGACCGAGGGGGTGTCGCGGCCGGTGCCGGGAGTGAGCAGGCGCACCCCGGTGAAGTGCAGAAGCGCCTCGCGGATGTAGTGCCCGCCGTTCACCATGCCGAACCCGTACACCGAGTGCACGATGTCGTCGTCGCGAAGCCCGTGCAGGCGGTAGGTGCGCGCGAGAAGGGCGTTCTGGACCTCCCGGTCCCATGCCCCGTAGAAGATCGGCTGAGGATCGCCCGTCGTGCCGCTCGTCGTATGGAACACCGCCGGGTGGCGCCCGCCCGCTCCGGCCCCGGGTCCGCCCGGGCCGCGGTCCGTCCCATGGAAGTCGCCGAAGGGGGGATGATCGCGCACGCTTTCCATGAGGTCCTGCTTGGAGAAGGGAGGGATCTTCGCGATGTCGTCGAGACCGCGGATATCCTGCGGCTCGAGACCCGCCGCGCGCCAGCGCCGCGCGTAGAAGGGCACCTCCCAGCCCCGCGCAATCACCCGGCGGAATCGCCGGTCCTGGAGAGTGCGAAGCTCGTCGCGGCTCAGGCGGGCAGGGCCGGCAAGGAACGCCTCCCCGGCCGGATACTCATCGAGAAGCCGGTCGAGCCGCGCCTCCTCGAAATAGCTCCCCACGATGCGCGCGGCCCGATCAGCCGGCGGGCGGGTCGGGCTCGGGATTGGCTTCGGGAACGAGGTCGTCGACGAGGGTGGCCACATCCGGCAGCGACTCGAGCCGGGCCACGGCCGCGATGATCCGCTCCGCCGCTTCGGAGGGGATCGGCCGAGCGGCGGCCTCGCAGTTGCGCCGGAACTTGTCGAGCTGGGCGGCCCGCGTCATCGGACGCGCGGGGTGTCCGTACATCACCTCGACGCGTTCGGTCTCGCTACGCCCGTCGGAGAGCTCGATCTCCACCGTGACCGGAACGAGGGCGTTCGGATCCGGATTGCCGTCCACCACGACATCCACCCGGCGCGCAAGATCGAGGGATTCGGGGTCCCGGATCGCGTCCGGGAGGAAGTCCTCCGGCCCCACCCGGCCGCGAAGGAGCGCGCGGGCCGCGACGTAGCGGCAGCAAAGGCGCGCATAGTTGACGTCCATGCCGGCCGCCACCGGCCGCCCGACGAGGTGGTGCACGAGCGGCGGCACCCGCGCGGTGACCTGCGCGACCGCACTCGCGCCGCCGGACCCGTCCATGCCGAGACGTGAGCGGAACCCCAGGCAGGCGTCCACCACCGCATGGGTCGCGCGGCCGGAGGGGAAAGGCTTGTGGGAGACCTCGGTCACCCGCCAGGTCGCCCCGAGCTGATCGAGCACCGCCTTGAGCGCGTACGCTCCCTCGAAGAGGGGAAAGAACCCGAAGGGGCCTTCGAGCACTCCCTGCGGTGCGGCGAGTCCGCCCGCCGCCAAGTCGCAGGCGACGATCGCGTTGCGGGCGCTGAACCCGACCTGCATCCCGAGCAGGGGCGAACCCTCGGTATGCGCCTGCATCGTCCCGGAGAGCTGGCCGAGAACCGCTCCGAAGGCGTTCACGAGGGTGGCGGCATCGAACCCGGCGAGACGGCCGATAGCCGCGACCGCGCCGAACGCCCCCGCGGTGGCGGGGCGGAAGAACTTGAGCGGACTCTTCGACGCCACCCCGAGATGGCAGGCGACGTCGACCCCGAGGACGAGGGCGGTGAGGAAGTCGCGGCCCCCGACGCCGCCTTCGCGCTCGGCCCATGCGAGGGCCGCGGCGACGGGAACGGTGAACGTGTGGACGACGGCGCCCTCGTGCACGCAGTCGAACTCGCCGTTGTGGATCTGGTACGCATTGCATACCGCGGCCCCGGCCGCGGAGAGCGGGGCACCGTGGGACCAGACCCGGGCCTGGCCGCCGGGGCAGGAGAGGCGCTGGGCCTCGATGAGCCGCCTCGTCCAGGGGCCGGCGCTCCCCGCCGCCCCGACCCCGAGGGTGTCGAGCAGGAAGGTCCGTGTGGCGGCGGCGGCGGACTCCGGAAGGTCGTCGTAGTCCGTCGCCGCGACGTGCTCGGCGAACCGCCAGATGGCGTCCCGCCCGCTCATGCCAGGGAGAACCGCACCGCCGCGGCCCTCATTCGCGCCGATGCGGTTCATGCTCCAGGATGTCGAGAATGCGAACCTGGTTGGCCTGCACCTGCCCCAGACCGACCTCGACCTTCGCTACGCGCTCGCGAAGATCCGCAATCTGGCCACGATTCTCCGCAACCTCGGCGCGCAGGTCCCCGACCTCGGTACGAAGACCCTCGACCTCGGTACGAAGAACCCCGACTTCCGAACGAAGAACGTCGACATCCGAACGAAGAACGTCGACGTCATCGCGAATGTTCACGACCTGAGAGCGCACGTCCTGCATCAACAGGAACAACGGCCCCGTGTTGTTCGAGACGGCCCACTGCATACCGACAATCAGTGCGCTGGTGGCGGTGAACACCACCCCGACGATGGTCGCGACTTCGCGGAAGGGAAACCGGGCGAAGACCGTCCGGCCGTTTGCGGCTGCATCTTCGGAACGAGCTGCCATCCCTGCTCTCCTGCATCCTGTCCGATTCCGTGCTCCAGGGTTCCGGTTGCCGCAGTCCGAACCGCCGAGCTGCCGGAGGCGTCCACATCATACCGCACGCAAGGCGCGAATTCCGTCCGCTTCCGCATCTCGCGCCGGGTCCCCACGCCCGCCGATCCCGATCCCGACGACCGGAGTTCCGACCCCCCCATGACGAACGAGGCGAACGCCTACGGCGCAGGGGGCGAACCGTCCGCCGGGCGCGGATGCGCCCTCGCCCAGGCGTCCGCGATCGCCGCCCGGGTCGCGAACCATACCCCCGCGCGGCACCTCGCATGCTCGATGAACCGTTCGAGGTACCCGATGCGCCCCGGCCGCCCGATGATCCGGAGGTGGAGGCCAAGCGACATCATCCGCGGCGCGGCGCGCCCCTCGCGCCACAGCCACTCGAAGGTGTCGATCGCGTACTCCAGCCAGTCGCGCGGGGTGAAGGCGGGCTCGGTCCACATCTTCATGTCGTTGGAGTCGAGGGCATACGGAACGACGAGGATCGGATGGTGCTCGTCCCAGAACGGGACGTCGTCCGAGTAGTCGTCCATGTGATAGGCGAAGCCCTCCTCCGCGAGCAGGCGCCGGGTGTTGTCGGTCAACAGGTAGCGCGAGAGCCAACCACGGGGGCGGGTCCCGGTGGTGCGCTCGATCGAATCGGCCGCCCGCCGAATGAAGCCCCGCTCCTCGGCCTCGTCGAATCGGTCCTGGTGCACCCAGCGCCAACCGTGGCTGCACACCTCGTGCGGCCCGGACGCGATCCGCCGGGCGAGTTCCGGCGCCTCCTCGAGGCTCATGGCCGCCGCGGTGAACGTCGCCGGCACGCCGCGGGACTCGAGGAGAGCCATCACCCGCGGCGCGCCCGCCTTGAGCCCGTAGAGATAGTTGCTCTCGTTGCCGTGGTTGCGGACGGGGCGGCGGAGCGAGACGCCGAGCTCGTCCACCGGCTCCGGAAACCGGTCGCCGCGGGCGATGCTCATCTCGGATCCCTCCTCGACGTTGACCACGATCGAGAGGGCGAGCCGGACGTCTCCGTTCGGCCAGGAAGCGGGGACGGACATGAACGTTTCTCCTGCGACGTCCGGATGAGGTCTGAGACGGGGGCGCGGATTCCGGGCAGGGTTCGCGCGAGACGGCCAGCCTTCCAACCGATACGCTACCACGCCACCCGTCCCCGGCGACCGGAGGTCGAGCCATGCCACCCAATCCACCGCCCGGCGAGGCGCGGCCCCCGGCCGCCCACCTGCACCACATCCACGTCTTCGCGAGTGACCTCGAGGCCAGCGTCGCGTGGTGGCGCGACAAGCTCGGCGGCGAGGTGATCTACGACGGGGAGTTCGGCGGCGCCCGCAACGTGTTCATGCAGGTCGGCGCCGGGCGGCTCAACATCTACGATCAGCCGCCGCGCGGGGCACCCGGCGGCGCCTGGCACCACGTCGGGATCCAGACCGACGACCTCCCCGCCCTGCACCGGCGTCTCGCAGCACAGGGCGTGTCGTTCCGTTCGGGGGTGCGTGAGTTCGGTGCGTGGCGCTACATCATGTGTGCAGCTCCGGACGGCGTGCTGCTCGAGCTCTTCCAGATCGATACGGAGAAGATGCCTCCCGCCCTCGCCGTCTACTTCGCCCTGGAAACCCGGTCGTGAGCAAACGGTGCGAGCCCCGAGCGGGACCCGCCCTGCGCCGCGCCGCGTCCCCGGACCGGTGCAACCACCCGTAGCGTCTTCAAAGCCCGCGCGCCGGCGAATACGCGACGGAGGCCGCCGCCCCGCCCCGCTCCGGACGATGCCGAACGCCGGTCTCCGGCAACCCCCCGGGCGCCGGCGGCGGTCAGCCGGCGGAATCCTCCCGCCGGAAGGGAGAGTGGGAGGCCACCGCCTCCATCGACTGGGCGACGAAGTGGCGCTCCCGGACGAGGTAGCGCGCGACCGCGTCCCGAAGGCCCTCGTGGGCGATCCAGTGCGCGCTGTGGGTACGCCTCGGCAGGTAGCCCCGGGCGATCTTGTGCGGACCTTGGGCGCCCGCCTCGACGTAGCGAAGGCCGTGCGCGATCGCGAACTCGATGGCCTGGTAGTAACACGCCTCGAAGTGCAGCATGGGGTGGTCCTCGATGCAGCCCCAGTTGCGCCCGTACAAGGTGTCGCCGCCGATGAAGTTGAGGGCGCCAGCGACGTAGCGGCCGGCCCGCCGGCACATCACGAGCAGGATCCGGTCCGCTAGGGTCTCCCCGATCAGCCCGAAGAAGCGACGGTTGAGGTAGGGCCGGCCCCACTTCCGGCTGCCGGTGTCCATGTAGAACTCGTGGAAGGCGTCCCAGTGGTGCTCGCGCAGATCGGAGCCGGTCACCCACTCCACTTCGATCCCGTTCTCGATCGCGATGCGGCGCTCGCGCCTCAGGTTCTTGCGCTTCCGGGAGCTGAGCCGGGCGAGGAACTCGTCGAAGCTCGCGTAGCCGTCGTTTCGCCAGTGGAACTGCTGGTCGGTGCGCCGCAGGAATCCGATCCCGGCGAGCCGTTCCCACTGCTCCGTCTCGAGGAAGTTGAAGTGCAGGGAGGAGACCTCGAGCCGGCGGGCGATCTCCACGCATCCCGCGACCAGATGGCTCTCGACCTCGTGCTCGCCCCGCTCGACCTCCGCCCGGACGAGCATCCGCCGGCCGGCGGCCGGGGTGAACGGCACCGCCCCGAGGAGTTTCGGGTAGTACTGCCCGCCCGCCCGTTCGAAGGCCTCCGCCCACCCGTGGTCGAAGACGTACTCGCCCTGCGAATGCCCCTTGACGTAGAGGGGGGCCACTCCGATGACCCGGCCCGCCGGATCCTCGAGGACCGCGTGACAGGGGAGCCATCCGGTCCTCGGGTGGACCGCTCCGCTCGCCTCCAGCGCATGCAGGAAGGCGTGGCCGACGAAGGGGTTGACGGGAATGCCGGGCGGTTGCGCGCACGCGTCCCAGTCCGCGGCCGGGACCTCCGCGATGTCGTTCACGGTGCGCAGCGCGTAGCGCGCCTCGGCCGGCATCATTCGAGGGTTTCGAGCAGCCGCAGCATGAGCCTCGCCCGGGGCTCGAGCGACGAGAAGTACAGGTGCTCCTCGTGGCTGTGGGCTCCGTGGCCGTCCACTCCGAGCCCGTCGAGGGTCGGCACGCCGAGGGCGGCGGTGAAGTTGCCGTCGCTTCCCCCGCCGGTCTTGACGTCCCCGAGCTCGAAGCCGATCTCCGCCGCGAGACCCTTCGCGTGCTCGAAGAGGGCCTCGATACCGGGTCCCTTCTCGTAGGGCGGCCGGTTCATCCCGCCCGTGACCTCGATCTCGACATCCGGATCGAACGCATCGAGGCCGAGGACCCGGGCGCACATCTCCTCGCCCACCTCCGCATTCGGAACCCGCATGTCGATCTCCGCCCGGCACTGCGCCGGCACGACGTTCGACCCCGTGCCGCCGGCGACGATCCCCACGTTGAGGGTCACCCCACGCTCGTAGTCGGTCATGTCCTCGAGGCGCAGTATCTGGCGGGCCATCTCGCGGATCGCGCTCCGGCCGTCCTCGTGCCGCACCCCGGCGTGGGCGGGGCGTCCCTTCGCCGTCATCTCGAAGATCGCCACCCCCTTGCGGGCGGTGACGATGCGCCCGCCGTCGCGGGCCGGCTCGGTGACGAGCACGTAGCGGTTGGCCCGCGCGGTCGCCTCGATGACCGCGCGCGACGTCGGGCTCCCCACCTCCTCCTCCGGCACGAACAGGAAGGTAACGGGGAGCGGGGTCTCGCGTCCGCTCCGCATGAGGTGACGGAAGACGTACCAGGCGAGGCAGGCTCCGCCCTTCATGTCGTAGATGCCGGGGCCGTAGACTCGATCGCCCTCCCGGCGCACGTCCAGAATCTCGTCGATGGTGCCGATCGGGTGGACGGTATCGAGATGGCTCAGCACGAGGATGCCGGGCCCGTCGCCGCCCCATTCGCTGCGGGCGGCAAGGAGGTCGCCGTAGCCGTCCCGGCCGGGGGTGCGCTCGAGGCGGGAGGTGAGAGGCCGCATGGCGGACTCGACGTGGTCCACCATCCGGTTGACCGCTTCCGCATCGTGCGAAGGCGACTCGATCCGGACCCACTCCAGGATCGCCTCCAGGATCTCGTCCGCGTCGATGCGGGGTACGTTGCGGCCGCCGGCGGCGGCCGGGCGGGTGCGGTCCGGGAGTGCCATACCGTGTCTTTCCACGCGAGGCGCGAGGGAGCGCCACTCTATCAATCCAGTCTATCAACCGGCCCATCAATCGGGGTTTGCACCCATCACCGGACCGCCCGCGCGCCGGTCCGGAGGTCTCGGACTGCCCCTTCGGTCAATCCGACCCGCTCCTCGGTCCGCAGTCCGACATGCCGATGTCCGGGCGCCGGATTCCGCTTCGCTCGTCGACCTGCCCGGAGCCGGCAATCCTCGGCAGGCCGGATCGGCCGAAGGGATGATCCGACAAGCCCCTCTGGCCCCCTTGGGTGTCGGTGCGATTGCCGGCGAGGCATGGACCTTCGTCAGCTCGCCGCCCGGCGCCCCCCGGCGGACCCCGTGCCCGCGTAGACGGAGAGGGGAAGCTCGCGCTGCCCGATCCCGAAGCGGTGCGGCTCCGGGGCCAGCGAGAACGGAGACCCGGGCGCCGGCGCGCACCCTCAGGCGGCGGCGCGCCGGAGCGCGGCCCTGAAGTCGATCCGGACCACTTCGGTCCGCAGGTCCCCGTACCGGCGCGGCCGGTACTCCGACCCCTGCGACTCGCGCAGATCGAAGCCGAACGCACGCTTGCTCACCACGATGATCGGAGGGGCCTGGATGCGCTTGAAGTAGTTCACCCGGAGCTGGCGGTCGATCCATTCGAGGTCCTCGACCCATTCCTCCGCCCCCGCCAAGTCGTCGAGAGACCGGTTCGACCCGTTCCAGCCGATCCGTTCGAAGAAGGTCCCTTCCAGCATCCACTCGAAAAAATCAACGAGATGCTGACGATATTCGATCATCTGCCGCAGTATCGCATCGTGGTAGCCGTAGCGAATCGGGTCGCCCATCCCCTTCGTCACGTCCTGCGCGCCCGAAAGCTCCGCGCTCGGGACGGTCGTGCCGTCGTAGAGGTTGGCGGGAATGACCTCCCGCTCGAACACGGTCTCGTTGAGGTGGCGGGCGAGGGCGAACACGTCCGTCTTGTAGAGGTCCGCGATGGGTGCGATCGCACCGTTCACATCGCCGTACAGGGTGGCGTAGCCGAGCGCGGTCTCCGTCTTGTTGCCGTTGTTGGTGAACACCGCCCCGAATTTGGCCGCGAGCCCGGCGAGGACGTCCGCGCCGCGGATGCGCGCCTGCACGTTCTCGTCCACGAGGGTCGTGTAGCTCCCCTCACCGGCCGCAAAGCGGACGCCGCGGACGGTCCTCGCCACCTGTTCGTAGAGGTCTTCGATCGGACACACGAGGTAGTCCACCCCGAGACGCGCGCAGAGGTCGCGCGCGTTGTTGCGGGTGACCTCGGAGTTGAAGCGGGTCGGCATGTTCACCGCGAGCACCCGCTCCGGGCCGAGGGCGTGCGCGACGAGGGCGGTCACGAGGCTCGAGTCGACCCCCCCGCTCACCCCCACCAGGAACCGGGTGTCGCCGCCTCGCAGGCCGTCGAGGTGACGCAGCCCCACCGCGAGCGCGTTCAGGATGGCGTCGAGCTCGCGGGCCCGCGAGCCCCCTCGCCGCGACCCGGACGCGGCACCGGGCCCCGCCGCTTCGTCCCCGTGCCTCGACGGCACGACCGGCCCCGACACCGGCATCGGCGTGCTCCCCACCCGAAGCTCTCCTTCCTTCCACGCGGGGAGACTGCCCACCACTCGTCCGTCGGGCGCATAGGCGGTCGTGTCGCCGTCGAAGACGAGCACGTTCTTGCCGTTGTTCTGGGCGCCCACCTGGTTCACGTAGAAGAACGGAAGCGGCGAGCGGGCGAGGACCTCGCGGACCGTGCGGTGGCGCTTCTCGTTCTTCTCCCAGGTCCACGGCGACGCGGAGAGGTTGAACACCGCCTCCGCCCCGTTTCGCCGCCACATCGCCACCGTATCGAGCACGCCGTCGGCGGCGGCATAGTCCTGGCACCAGACGTCCTCGCAGACCTGCACCCCGAAGCGGAAGGTGCCGCCCGCCCGGCGGGGCACCTCGTAGGGCGCCATCCAGTCCGCGATGGGGCGGCCATGCTCGATCGCGAGCTTTCGCACCGAGTGGAAGTGCCGGTCGTCGTCGAAGAACCGGTAGTTCGGATGCAGCGTCTTCGGGTGGACGCCGGCCGGAAGCGCCGCGGGCAACCCGGAGCGCCGCACGTAGTCGCCGTCGTGGCAGACGTAGACCGCGTTGTACTTGCGAAGCCTCCCGTCCTCGCCCCGGCGCCCGCGATCCACCGCGACGTTTCCGAACAGCACCGTGAGGCCCCCGCTCGCCTCGCGCACCGCGTCGCTCCAGCTCGCGAAATCGGTTGCGAGGGCGTCGATCTCCCATGCATCGCCAATGAGATAGCCCGGAACGCACATCTCCGAGAACACCACCACCTCGGCGTCTCGGCAGTGCTCGATGCGCTCGATCATGCGGGCCACGTTCCGGTCCGGCCGCCCGGGCACGACCTCCATCTGGACGAGGACGACACTCGGCAGGGATTCAGGCTTCATCGGCCGGATCGACCGAATCGACCGCGGGAGGCGGCCGCGCCTGCCCGCCCATCGAGGCGGCGAGGTCATAGCGGGCGAGAATCTCGTCGACGAGCCCGGTCGCGGCGCGCCAGTCGTAGGTCCGGTACGAATGGCCGCGGGTCACGAACCGGGCCTCGGCGTAGAACATCTCGTACTGGGTGTGGCGGCCGGCAAACTCCGAGCCGACCGCGTCCCAGGCGAGGCGCAGGAACTTGACGCGCTCCTCGGAGCCGCTCGCGGGCGACTTCTGGGTGCGTCCGATATAGTCGGCGAGGACAGGGTTCGAGAAGTCCCGGGCCGAGGACGGCAGCATGATGAGGCTCCCCCCGGCAAGCTCGCGGATCGAGGTGATGAATCGCGGATAGAGGTCCTGGGTCAGCACCTGGGCGGTGTACATCAGGTGCCGGTCGGGGACGAAGTAGCCGTGGTACTCGCCCCCGCCCGCCTCCATCCCGTACACGAGCCCCTTCACCATCGCTGCCTGGGCCGCGAGGTTGCCGAGCTGCTCGCGCACGTGCGGGATGTTCACGGTGCCGATGGTCTCCGCCGTCTTGTGGGCCACCCCCACCAGGAACTGCATCTTGACCATCAGCCGGACCTGTGCCTGGTAGTTCTGGAGGTAGTGGGCGTAAGTATCGGAGAACTGGGCCCGGCAGAGGTCGGTGTCGCGGTAGATGAAGACCCGCTCCCAGGGAACGTGCACGTCGTCGAAGTAGACGAGGGCGTCGTTCTCGTCGAAGTGGGCCGATAGCGGGTAGTCGTACTCCGTCGTGACGGACCCCTCGTAGGACCGGCGCGACATCACCTTGACGCCCCGCTGACCCATGGGGACCGCGAACGAGATCGCGTACTTCTCCTCGCCGGGCTTCAGCGGCTGGATGTTGGCGACGAGCACCTCGTTGGCCATGATCGACCCGGTGCCGAGCATCTTCGCCCCGCGCACCGTGATCCCGGTCGGATCCTCGTCCACCACCCCGCAGGCGAGGTACTCCTCGCCCTGGTCGCCGGTGTCCCGGGAGCGGTCGGCCTGCGGGTTGATGATGACGTAGGTCATGTAGACGTCGTTGTCGCGCGCCCAGGCGAAGTAGTCGAGGAGGGCCTTCGCGCGCGCCTCGCCGTGGGCGCGGAAGAGGTGCACGCCCATCACCTGTCCGGCCATGCACGACGCGACATGGTCGGGCGAGCGCCCGAGCCAGCCCCCGGAGAGGGCCGCCCACGCCGCGATCGCCTTCCGGCGTTCGACGAGGTCCCGATAGGTGGCCGGGAGCTGCCAGCATCGATTGACGCGAGCGCCGCTCGTCGGCGACTCGAAGGTCATCCAACCGAGGTTCTCCGGCGCGGCCTGGAAGTCGTAGAGCGCGCAGGCGGTCGCCACCGCGTTGCGATAGGCGGGGTGGACGGTGACGTCGCCGACGCTGGCGCCGTCCAGGAAGACCTCCCGCCCGTCGCGGAGGCTCAGCCGGTGGTCAGTGCCGTTCTTCGGCACCTCGCCTTCTCCCCGCCGCGAGAACTCTCACCGGACCACGGCCGCCCATCTTCGCTCCACCGGCCCCGCCGCGCGGCGGTTCGGACGATCATCGCCGAATTCGGGCATGCCTCCCTCCTCGCGGCGAAACCATCCCGGCGCTCACGGACGCCCTCCGGCCGTTCCTCGCCGCGATGGGCTCCCGGGAAGGTCGGAAGGGCGATTTCGTGCGCGGGATCCCGGGGGTCGTCTGGCGGAGAGGGTGGGATTCGAACCCACGTGGATCGTGATGACCCCAACCGATTTCGAGTCGGTGCCGTTGTGACCGCTTCGGTACCTCTCCGGACGGGAGGGAAAGGATACGCCGGATGGTCCGTCCGGACAATCTCCGGACGCGGCGCCCAAGGCTGGTTCGTTCATTGAAAGGCGGCCGGCGAATGCCGACCCGAAAAAGTCACCGGCTTCCCGCTGCGGCCGCCAATCCGCTCGCGGTCGCGGGCCGTACTCCCGCAAGCCTCATCGACAGCGCGCACGCGCCAGTGTCAAGCTGGTGTCGACTACGCCTTCAGCCGCGCGCACGCGCTCTTTCGGTCCGTGCGGCCCGTTCCTCCATGAGATCGTGGGGAGATCGTGGGGAGATCGTGGGGAGATCGTGGCCCCCTCGCGACGAAAGTCGGTGATTTTTCGGGCCAAAGAGTTGCGTGCATTGACGAGCGGGTGATCCGAAATCGGCGACGATCGAAGAATCAGACTTAGAATCAAGATGATACGCCCACCTGTGATCATCAAGGAAAGCCGGGAACGAATTTGCCCTGGCGGCACCGACAGGGCTCTTTCAGGCTACGGGGTCGGGACGGACAGCGATGCTCCGGTCGCCCGCACGCCGCAGACCGTAGTCCGGATTTGCTCAGCGCAATCCGAGCTGCGGCGCGGTCCGACCTTGCTGTTCGGTCGGCGTGGAACAGCCTTGGCGGCGGCGAGGGAGGCGGCGGACAGCCGTCAGTGGCTCAGGATCTGGCTCAGGAAGAGCTTCGTCCGCTCGTGTCGCGGGTGGTTGAAGAACTCCGCGGGCTCGTTCTGCTCGATGATCTCGCCCGCGTCCATGAAGATGACGCGGTGCGCGACGGCCGTCGCGAACCCCATCTCGTGGGTCACGACGAGCATGGTCATCCCGCTCTCCGCGAGCTCCACCATGACGTCGAGCACCTCCTTGATCATCTCGGGATCGAGGGCTGACGTGGGCTCGTCGAAGAGCATGATGCGCGGGCTCATGCAAAGCGATCGCGCGATCGCCACGCGCTGCTGCTGGCCGCCGGAGAGCTGGCCCGGGTACTTCCCGGCCTGTTCGGGGATCCGCACCCGCTCGAGATAACCCATCGCGACCTCCTGCGCCTCCGCCTTCGGCATCTTGCGGACCCAGATCGGCGCGAGGGTGCAGTTATCGAGGACGGTGAGGTGGGGGAAGAGATTGAAGCTCTGGAACACCATGCCGACTTCGGAGCGGATGATCTCGATGTTCTTGAGGTTGCCGGTGAGCTCCGTGCCGTCGACCACGATCGCCCCTTTCTGGTGCTCCTCGAGCCGGTTGATGCAGCGGATGAGGGTCGACTTTCCCGAGCCCGACGGCCCGCAGATCACGATGCGCTCGCCTCGCCGGACGTCGAGGTCGATGTCCTTGAGCACGTGGAACTGGCCGAACCACTTGTGCATGCCCCGGATGGAAATGATCGCCTCCGACCCGTCCACGCCGGGAACTCCTCGGGCCATGTCTGCGGTATCGCTTGCGGTTGCCATGAACGGGGCCCTCCTTCGGGCGAAGCCGGGATCATGCCTTCTCGTGGCCGGTGTCGAGCTTGCGTTCGAGATAGAGCGAGTAGCGCGACATTCCGAAGCAGCACAGGAAGAAGAATACCGCGATGAAGAGGTATACCTCCCGCGCGAGCCCCGCCCAATCCGCGTCCGCGAGCGCCGATCGACCGATACCGAGAGGGTCCAGCATGCCGATGATGATGACGAGGGTGGTGTCCTTGTAGAGTCCGATGAACGTGTTGACGATTCCGGGGATCGAGATCTTGAGCGCCTGGGGAAGGACGATCAGCCGCTGCGCCTTCCAGTAGGAGAGACCGAGCGAGTCCGCCGCCTCCACCTGCCCTTTCGGGATCCCCTGAAGGCCACCTCGCACGACTTCCGCGATGTAGGCGGAGGAGAAGAGGGTGACCATGATGAGTACCCGCATCAGCAGGTCGAAGGACGTGCCGGGGGGCAGGAAGTAGTTGAGCATGGTCGAGGCGACGAAGAGGAGCGCGATGAGGGGCACCCCCCGGATGAACTCGATGAAGAGCACGCACAGGATACGCAGCGCCGGCAGGCTGGACGTGCGTCCGAGCGCGAGGGCGATGCCGATGGGAAGCGAGAACGAGATGCCGGTGACGCCGATGACGAGGGTCAGCATGAAGCCGCCGAACTGGTCGGTCGCCACCGGGGTGAGCCCGAACCCGCCGCCGACCAGCAGCCATCCGGTCAGGAACGGGAACGCGGCCACGTACCACATCCAGTGCCTGCGCCCCGGCAGCTTGTCGTAGAGGACGGGCAGTATGGCGAAGACCAGCAGCACGAACGACAGATTGACCCGCCAGCGCTCTGCCGCGGGATAGAACCCGTAGATGAAGGAACTCAGCCTTCTCTTGATGAAGGCCCAGCACGCCGCCTCCTCCGGGACCTCCATCCTGCCCCAACATTCGGCCCGGGAATCGGCGACCCAGATCGACTTCAGGAACGCCCACTCCACCACCGGGGGAACGACGACGTACAGGAACCACGCGCCGACCAGGGTAAGAGCGATGTTGAACGGAGAGGAGAAGAGGTTCTGCCGCACCCAGCCGACGATGCCGGTGGTGCGAACCGGGGGCGGGAGGTCCGGATGGGTCCCGGGAGCGAAGCGGGAGGGTACGCCAAGGTCCGTCATGGTGCGGGGAGACGCGGGGCCGGGATCGGGTGAAGCGTTCTTCGCGGCGGCACGCTAGCGCTCCTTGTACCGGATGCTGCGGTTGAACCAGTTCATGTGCGCCGAGATGACCAGCGAGAAGACGAGATAAAGTCCGAGCACGATGATCATCGTCTCCATCTCCTTGCCCGTCTGCATCAGGGAGATCCCCCCGATGGTGGCGACGATGTCCATGTAGCCGATCGCGATGGCGAGCGAGGAGTTCTTGGTGAGATTGAGGTACTGGCTCACCAGAGGGGGAACGATGATCCGCAGGGCCTGGGGCAGGACGACGAGCTGCAGGTTGCGGTTCGGCCGGAAGCCGAGGGCGTAGGCGGCCTCCGTCTGGCCGTGGCTCACGGCGAGGATGCCGGCCCGCACGATCTCGGCGATGAAGCACGCGGTGTAGTACGAGAGCGCGAGCCAGAGGGCGAAGAACTCGGGCTTGAGAGCCATCCCCCCCTGGAAGTTGAAGCCCTTGAGAGCCGGAACGTCCCACGACAGGGGGCCTCCCATGGCGAGGAACGCGACCGCGGTCGCTCCGACGACGATCCCCGCGCAGATCCGGAAGACGGGATGGATCCGCCCCGTCTCCACCTGCACCCGCTTCGCCCAGCGGCGGAACAGGACGGCCGCGCCGATCGAGAGGACGAGCACCGCGCCGACGATGCCGATCCCCGGTTCGAGCACCGGCGAGGGAACGTAGAACCCGCGGTTGGTGATGAACACCGCCTCTTCGATTGCGATCGCCCTGCGCGGTGCGGGCAGGTTGCTCACCACGATTCCGTGGACGAGGAGGATGTGCAGCAGCACCGGCACGTTCCGGGTGAACTCGAGGAAGACGTAGACGATGCGGTTGACGAGCCAGTTCCGGGAGAGCCGGAGGATCCCCATCGTCACCCCGAGTACGGTGGCGGCGGCGATTCCGCACACCGCAACGAGCAGGGTGTTGAGGATGCCGACCGCCGCGGCGAGGAGGTGCGTGTCGCGGGAGGTGTAGTCGATGAAGGGAGAGAAAGTGATGTCGTAGGCGGCAGGGGCGGTCAGGAAATCGAAGCTGAACTCCTTGCCGATCGCCTCGAGGTTGATCGCCACGTTGCGCAGCACGAACGCGACGAGGGCGAAGACGATCGCCATGGTGACGATCTGCACGATGACCGAGCGCGTCTCCTGATTGCCCCAGAGGCGCGCGATGAGGCTGCGGTCCTCGATGGATGTCGCCGCCATCGGCCTCCTCCGCTCGGCGAGGGGCACCGACGCACGCGGCGTGCGCCGGCGCCTGCCTCAGCCCCGAAGGACTCGAGCCGACCCCGCGATCAACGGAACGGCGGGGAGTACTGGAGACCTCCGTCGGTCCAGAGGGCGTTGAGACCCCGCTCGAGCCCGATTGGCGTGTTGACGCCGATATTGCGCTCGAAGATCTCGCCGTAGTTACCGACCGACTTGATGATGTTGTACGCCCAGTCGGCGCTGAGGCCGAGCTCCGCACCCTGGTTCCCCTCGACACCGAGCAGACGCAGAATCTCGGGATCCCTGGAGGACTTCATCTCGTCGACGTTCGCGGACGTGACGCCCTTCTCCTCGGCCGTGATGGTGGCGTTCAGCACCCAGGTCACGATGTCCGACCACTGATCGTCGCCGTGGCGGGTGGCCGGGCCGAGCGGCTCCTTGGAGATGATCTCGGGCAGGATCACGTGGTCGTCCGGGTCGTTGAAGGTGGAGCGGGTCGCGGCGAGGCCGGAGGCGTCCGTGGTGTACACGTCGCAGCGCCCTTCGGAGTAGTTCTGGCGCGCCTCCTCGTTGGTCTCGATGGTCACCGCTTCGTACTTCATGCCGTTGGTGTGGAAGTAGTCGGCGAGGTTGAGCTCGGTGGTGGTGCCGGTCTGGATGCACACCGAGGCGCCGTCGAGCTCCGCCGCGCTGGTCACGCCGAGATCCTTGCGCACCATGAACCCCTGTCCGTCGTAGTAGTTCACCCCGTGGAAACGGAGCTTCACGCCCACGTCGCGCGAGAAGGTAATGGTGGTGTTGCGCCAGAGAACGTCGCCTTCACCGGCGTTCAGCTTGGTGAAGCGGGTCTTGCCGGTCGACGTCACCGCCTTGACGGCCTTCGGATCGCCGAGGACCGCGGCTGCCGTCGCCCGGCAGAAGTCGATGTCGAAGCCCTGCCACTCTCCTGCATCGTCCGTGTAGGCGAAGCCGGCCACGCCGGTGCTGACGACGCAGTTGAGCACGCCGCGCTTCTGTACGTCTTCGAGGGTGCCGGCTCGCGCCACGCCGGCGAGGGCCAGCATCAGCGTGAGGGCCAGCGCATTGCCGATGGTTGTCTTCATACCATTTTCACTCCTGTCCTGATGGTTGTCGATCGTTCGTTCTCCTGCCGCTGCGAAGGCGGGGCACCCGCCTCCGCCCGCTGTGCCGGCCATCGAACTCCCCCGGGATCGGTCCGACCCCGAGCCGCCTCCGCGGCGCCGGCAAGAACTCCGAATGTCATGGAGCTTCTCCAGAATTCTCAGGATTCTTCTCGAACCCGCGCCGGACGGAGCGCAGATTTTGTGCGAGAACCATCCGTATCGCAACCTCCTCCTGTTTGGCAGGATGATCCCACGCTGGCCGATCATCCGCCCCGGGTTGGCCGGAGCCCCCTCATTCGTGCCCTCGGGTGTCCCGCGGGCCGCGTGGATGCAGCCGGCCGGTCCGATCGCGCGCGGCGAGCGCCATCCCGGCCCCTCGTTTCCATCCGGAACCCCATCCGGAACCGTAGCGTGGGATGACCCTGCCTGTTCGGTCGTCCGCGTGTCGGTTCGGGCCTGATGCAGCTGCCCTCGATCGCACGGCCGGCAGAGCCGCACCCGCCGCCGGCACCCGGCCGCGGCAAAAAACGATCCTGTTGAAAAGGCGGGAACGGAACGGGAACGAACGCGTGCGTTGCGGGACGCGGGGCGGGGAGGATACCCTTGCCGCCCCTGCCCCGTCCCGGCGTCATCCGCTCCTCCCATGCCCGCCCCCCGCTACCTCGGATTCGACACCCTGAGCCTGCACGCCGGCCAGCCGCCGGACCCCGCCACCGGGGCGCGGGCGGCGCCCATCTACCAGAGCGCCTCGTTCGTCTTCCCCGACGCCGACCACGCGGCCGGGCTCTTCAACCTCGAGCGCTCCGGCCACGTCTACTCCCGGCTCTCCAACCCGACCAACGCGATGCTCGAAGAACGGGTCGCGGCGCTCGAAGGCGGGCTCGGCGCACTCGCCGTCGCGAGCGGTCAGGCCGCCCTCCACCTCGCGGTCGCGACCATCGCGGGCGCCGGCGACCACCTCGTCGCCTCGCGCTCCCTCTATGGCGGGAGCCACAACCTCCTCGAGTACACCCTGCCCCGCTTCGGGATCGAGACCACGTTCGTGGACCCGCGCGACACCGGCGCGTTCCGGGCCGCCATCCGCCCGACCACCCGGCTCCTGTTCGGCGAGACGGTCGGCAACCCGGGCTGCGAGGTGCTGGACATTCCCGCCGTCGCCGAGGTGGCCCACGAGGCGGGGCTGCCCCTTCTCGTCGACAACACCTTCGCCACCCCCTGGCTCTGCCGGCCCATCGAGCTCGGCGCGGACCTCGTCTACCACAGCGCAACCAAGTTCCTGAGCGGCCACGGGGTGGTCATCGGCGGGGTGCTCGTGGACGGCGGCCGGTTCGACTGGGATGCCTCGGGGCGGTTCCCGACCCTGTCCGAGCCGCACGACGGCTTCCATGGTCTCACCTACACCGAGGAGTTCGGCCCCGCCGCGCTCATTACCCGGGCGCGGCGCGAGGGCCTGCGGGACTTCGGGGCGTGCATGGCGCCGACCACCGCCTTCTACGTGCTGCAGGGGCTCGAGACCCTCTCCATCCGGATGGACCGCCACGTCGCCAACACCCGCGAGGTGGTCGGGTTCCTCGAGGGGCACGAGGCGGTCGAGTGGGTGAGCCATCCCGAGGCCGAGGGGCATCCCGACCGCGAGCTTGCGGCCCGGCTGCTCCCGAAGGGAGCGGGGGCGGTCTTCAGCTTCGGGATCCGGGGCGGGCGAGCGGCCGGCCAGCGCTTCATCGAACGGCTCGAGGTCTTCTCCCACCTCGCCAACGTCGGCGACGCGAAGTCCCTCGTCATCCACCCCGCGAGCACCACCCACCACCGCATGGATGCGAAGGCGCTCGCAGCGGCCGGCATCTCCGAGGGGCTCATCCGGCTCTCGGTGGGGATCGAGGACCCCGCCGACCTCACCGCCGACCTCGGGCGCGCGCTCCGCGCTTCGCAGCGCTGACGGACCGGTCGGAGCGCACGGAACCGAGCGGCGGTTCGCGATGGAGCTGCGCATCGACGGACGACGGGCGTTCGCCGCCACCTACGGGCGGGAACCCGATCCGGATCGCCCCACCGTCCTCTTCGTGCACGGGGCGGCCATGGACCGCACCGTCTGGACCTTCTTCGGGCGTTACTTCGTCCGCCACGAGCACAACGCGATCGCGGTGGACCTGCCGGGGCACGGGCGGTCGGAGGGGCCGCCCCTCGAGTCCATTCCCGCGATGGCCGACTGGGTCGCGGCCCTGCTCCGCGGGGCCGGCGTCGGTTCCGCCTTCCTCGTCGGTCACAGCATGGGTTCCCTTACAGTCCTCGACGCGGCCGCCCGGCATCCCGCACGCGCGCGCGGAATCGTCCTCGTCGGCACGTCCGCCCCGATGCCGGTGACGGACGCCCTCCTCGATCCGGCGCGGGCCAACGAGCACCTCGCCCTCGACCTCGTGACCCTCTGGGGCCACAGCCCCCGCGCCCACGTCGGCGGCTTCAGCGTCCCCGGGATCTGGATGACCGGCGGCGGGCTCCGCCTCGTCGAGCGGGCCGCGCCCGGAGTGCTGTTCGCGGACCTCGACGCCTGCAACCGCTACACGGACGGGATCGAGCGGGCGCGGTCGGTGCGCTGCCCGGTGCTGCTGGTACTCGGCGAGCGCGACTCGATGACCCCCGCGCGGGCGGCCCGCCGGCTCGAGGCCGCCCTCCCCGTCTCGCGGCGGCTCGTCGTCCGGCACGGGGGCCATCAGCTCATGTCCGAGCGGCCGAACCAGGTGCTCGATGCCCTCGCCGAATTCGTCGGCTGATGCGGCCCGCCGGACGGCACTCCGGAAAGAACCGCACCATCCTGCCGCCGCGCGGCCGGTTCCCTCCCCGCGGCGCGGTGTCCGGCTTCGCTGAACGCCGGTCGATACGCCAGTTTCCCACTCCGTTCGAGGACACCATGGCCCCAGTCTCCCACGAGCGCCCCGGGCTGCGGGACACCCCGGGGTACGTACCGGGCGAGCAACCCGCGGGCGGCGTCAAGCTCAACACCAACGAGAACCCCTACCCTCCTCCCCCCGCCGTCGCGGAGGCCCTCGCCCGGTTTCCGATCGAGCGCCTGCGTCGCTATCCGCCAGGGGACGCGGCCCCCTTTCGCGCGGCGGCGGCCCGCGTGCACGGCGTCGACCCCGCCGAAGTCATCGCCACCAACGGCGGAGACGAGCTGCTCCGGCTCGCCGTCGCGACCTACGCGGATCCCGGGGAGCCGGTCGCGATCACGCCGCCCACCTACAGCCTCTACAAGGTCCTCATCCGACTCCACGGCGCGCAACCGGTCGAGGTCCCCCTCACCGGAGAGTGGCGGCTTCCCGACCGCCTCGCGGAGTCGCTCAACCGCAGCGGCGCCCGCCTCGCCTTCCTGGTGAACCCCCACGCTCCCTCCGGGCGGCTGTACGACCGGGAGGAGATCACCGCCGTCGCGGACGGCTTCGAGGGCGTGCTGCTCGTGGACGAAGCGTACGTCGACTTCGTCGACCCGGCGCACGGATACGACCTCGTGCCCGCGATCCGCGACCGTCCGAACCTGCTCATCCTCCGCACCCTGAGCAAGGGCTACTCG
The DNA here is from genome assembly GCA_965214795.1 of Gammaproteobacteria bacterium. GTDB lineage: Bacteria > Pseudomonadota > Gammaproteobacteria > HK1 > HK1 > JAJDXW01. The sequence goes on from OZ243976.1 coordinate 3,380,070, forward strand.
CTCGCGGGGCTTCGCTTCGGGTATGGGCTGGGTCCCGCGCCGCTCCTCGCTCCGATGCTCACCAAGACCAAGGACAGCTACAACGTCGACGCGCTCGCGGTGGAGGTCGCCCGCGCCGCGCTCGAGAGTCGCGAGTGGGCGGCGGACAACTGGGCCAGGGTGCGGGCCGAGCGCGAGCGGTTGCGCACGGGGCTCGAACGGATCGGGCTCCCTTCGTTCCCGAGCGAGACCAACTTCGTGCTCGCCTCCGTGCCGCCGGACGCCCTCGCCGGGAGACCGAGCGGAAGCTCGTACAGCCGCGGAAGCGTGCCCGCTGGCGGCGGGCGGAATGCGAACGCAAGCGGCGACGGGCGCGCGGATACCTGCGGATCGGGCGGTGCGGAGAGGCTGTACCGCGCCCTGCGGGCCCGCGACGTCCACGTCCGCTGGTTCGCCGAGCCACGCCTCGCCGATCGGCTTCGCATCAGCGTCGGAACCGCGGAGGAGAACGACCGACTGCTCGCCACCCTCGCCGACCTCCTTTCCTCCCCCGCCAGCGTTCGATCCACGAGCTGAGTACTCCGGATTCGGAAACTCCGCGGCGCACCGGCAATGCCAGGCCGGCAATCGACTGCGGTCCGCCTCCCGGTCCCTGCGCGGTACGTTGACGGGCGATCGGCAACTCCTTGTCGATCGACGCGACCGCGTATTCTTCACGACCGGCGTCGAGGGACGACCCCGGATCCCGGCTCGGCGGTCGGACTCCGGGTGGCTGAAATACGCCGACCCCTTTCGCAGGAGCTCGTTCGCTCGCCCGAGCTCACGGTTCTCGCGCTCCAGCGCCTTGTGTCGTTGTTCGCGCTCATTCGACCTGCCGTCCTATCCTGCGGCGGTGCCGGACTCCGCTTCTTCGAGCCGGCGTTTCAGCGCCCGGAACGCCTCCGGCCCGATCCCCGTCGCCGCCTCGATGGTCGACCACTCGACCCCCACCCGCAGCAGACTCTCGATCGTTCCTATCCGACCCTCCTGCCGACCCTCCTGCCGACCCTCCTCCCGGCCTTCCTGCCGGCCCTCCCGAAGCAACTCTTCCGCGTATGTCCTCATCACGTCACCTCCCGGCCCCGGCACCTGACGCCGCAACTCCTCCCCGAACCAACGTGCTACCTCCCGGTCCTGCGTCTCCGTCACGTACCTCACGAACCGGAACAGGACCTCCACGACATCCACGCCCTCCCTCTGCGGCAGCTTCCCCAACAGCCGCAATGCACTCGCCACCGCCTCGCGCACGTGATGCCGCGACGCCGCCATCATCATCAACTGCGCCACCTGGTTCTCGCGCTCCAGCGCCCTGTGTCGTTGTTCGCGCTCATCCGACCTGCCGTCCTATCCTGCGGCGGTGCCGGACTCCGCTTCTTCGAGCCGGCGTTTCAGCGCCCGGAACGCCTCCGGCCCGATCCCCGTCGCCGCCTCGATGGTCGACCACTCGACCCCCACCCGCAGCAGACTCTCGATCGTTCCTATCCGACCCTCCTGCCGACCCTCCTGCCGACCCTCCTGCCGACCCTCCTGCCGACCTTCCTGCCGACCCTCCTCCCGGCCTTCTTGCCGGCCTTCCCGAAGCAACTCTTCCGCGTATGTCCTCATCACGTCACCTCCCGGCCCCGGCACCTGACGCCGCAACTCCTCCCCGAACCAACGTGCTACCTCCCGGTCCTGCGTCTCCGTCACGTACCTCACGAACCGGAGCAGGACCTCCACGACATCCACGCCCTCCCTCTGCGGCAGCTTCCTCAACAGCCGCAATGCACTCGCCACCGCCTCGCGCACGTGATGCCGCGACGCCGCCATCATCATCAACTGCGCCACCTGCCCCTGCAACTCTCCCCGCACCCCCTCCGGCATCAGATCCGACTGGTCCACCAACACGTGTTCGAACCGCGGCACCCAACGCCACTCCCGCGTCCCCGCGCCGAACAGCTCCGAGAACTCCACCGCATGACCCCACCGCCGCACTCCCTGATAGAACACCACCGGAACGATTGCCCGCAACTCCCGCAACTCCGGGTGCGCGCGCCGGTCACGCTCCCAGATCCGGCAGCAGTACTTCAGCAGCCGAAACCGCATCCAGCGGTCGGGCGACGACTGATGCTCGAACAGCACATACAGCGACACCGGCCCGCCCGACGCGCGCCGCTCGACCGAGTAGAGCAGATCCGACTCGGAGCCGCGCAGCGCCTCGTCCACGAAGCTGCCTTCCTGCAAGTGCAGGGTGGACCAATCGAGCCCCCGCCCGAGCGACTCCGGCAGGTACGCGCGCAGGAAGCCGGCCGCCTCCGCAGGGTCGGAGAACACGGCGCGAAACAGCTTGTCGTGCGGTTGGGACAGGTCGCGGGCCATGACTCACGGGCGCAAGTAAGCGGGCGCAACGGCAAGGGCGGTGCAAGCCGGGGGCGATGCGCAGAGACATGTCCCCCGGAGACCGCCCTCCCCCCAAGCCCGACTCATGAGGTGGGCAAGGACTATCGCGGGAGCGACGCGGGCAGGGTCATTTTGCCGTCTCGGCCTGGGACGTGGAATGGGAAGGGTCGAGCGCATGGGACGGGGCTTGGTCCGACCTGCTTTCCGGCCGGCGTGGAATGGCCCGGATTTCCGGGTGCCGAGGGCCCTTGGACACGTCCGGTGTCGGACCGCGCCCCGCGTCGGCTCGGACGCGGGCATCGGCGACATCCGAACGAGCGGACGGACGGCGCAGGCCGGATTCAGGGGCAGGGGCCGGAACCCTTCCCACCACCCGGGTACGCGGCGGGGGCGAACGTCCGGTCGCTGATCGGGGGGCGCACGTACGGCCCGGCCCCGGTGCGGCACGGAAGGATGTCCCTGATCCACGCTGCCAAAAAAAGTCCTCGATGTCCAGGTCGATGACCCATCCACCACCGAGGTCCGTCAGCCCTCGCCACAGCGCCTCCAGCGCCTGATGAGCACCACGCCCCGGCCGGAACCCATACGTGAACCGCATCCGGTGGGGGGCCGTGTCGGTTCCTGATTCGCCCTCACGTGACCTGCCGAAACCTGCCCTCGCACGTGTCGGGCCGGGCGGCGCGGGCGGTGGGCCCGACCTGCCGGGTGAAACAGCCCTTGGCCCGAAAAAATCACCGACTTTCGTCGCGAGGGCGCCAAGCTGCCCCACGATCTCATGGAGGAACGGGCCGCATGGACCGAAACACGCATGAACGGGCCGGCCACCCCGTCGCATGAAAAGGTCCGGCGTCGCGAAGACGGCCCTCCTGAGTCTATTTTCACAGCAAAGAGCCCGTGCGCGCGGCTGAAAGCGTAGCCGACACTGGCGCGTGCGCGCGGTCGAAGCGGCTTGCGGGAGTACGGCCCGCGACCGCGAGCGGATGGGCGGCCGCAGCGGGAAGTCGGTGATTTTTTCGGGTCAGGTCCCCTCCCTCCTTCCACCGTTGCTTGCGATTGCGGGGTGGGCGGTATGATGTGCAGCGACCTCGCCCCGCGGCGATCGGCCGTCGCGCTCGCCCACCACCCCCCGAGGGCCGGGGCAATCTGCGGAGGGACCGGAATGGCTCGCATCAACATCCAGTTCACCCTCTTTTCGGCGTTCTACTCGCCGCTCATCGCGACGATGGCCGGCGGATTCCTTCGCGAGGAGGGCCTCGAGCCCGAGTGGTCGGTCTCGCCCCCGGGCGCAAGCGCCCTCGCCGCGCTCGAGGACGGCTCCGCCCACGTCGTTCAGTCCGCGCTCAGCCAGGGATTCGGTCCGCTGGAGCGCGGCGAGACCCCGGCCACCACCCACTTCGCGCAGGTGAACGAGATGGACGGGTTCTTCCTCACCGCGCGCGAGCCCGACCCGGAGTTTTCGTGGAGTCGTCTCGAGGGCGCGGACGTGGTCCTCTTCGGCGGCGGCCAGCCGCTCGCGATGTTCAAGTACGCCTGCCACCGCGCGGGCATCGACTACTCGCGCATCAACGCGATCCACCCGGGAGGCGCCGCTGCCATCGACGCCGCATTCCGGGAAGGTCAGGGGGCGTACGCGCAGCAGCAGGGTCCCTTTCCGCAGCAACTCGAAGCGGACCGCATCGGGCATGTGATAACCGAGGTCGGACCGGTCATCGGGCCGTGCGGATTCTCGAGCCTCGCCGCGACGCCCGCGTGGCTGGAGACGGACCTGGCCGCCGCGTTCGTCCGCGCCTACCGCAAGGCAAGACACTACATCCACTCCGCTCCCGCGGAGGAGATCGCGGCCGCCGAGAAGCCATACTTCCCGGAGATCGAAGAAGAGGTGCTGGCGCGCTGCATCCGAGCCTACCAAGGGCTCGGTTGCTGGACCCCGCACATCGAGATCACCCGCGATGCCTACGAGGCGACCCTCGACATCTTCGCCTACAACGGGCTCGTCACCAAGCGCCACCCCTACGAGCGCGTCTGCACCCTCCCCCCGGCGGGTCGGCCGGTCGACGCTCACGCATCGTGGTCGCGTCCCCGCAGCCCTTCTCGTGCCCCATCCACGCCGTAGATCGCCAAGAGCGGGATTGATCGATCTGCGCGGATATCCCGACTCACGCCTCGGGAAGGTTGAAGGTCCGGAATCCGGACCACCTCAGGGTACGATCGTCCCGAGGGCATCACATCACAGTCCCGGTACACCTTGTTCCGGCCCTCGGACTGTCCGGACAACCCGGACCACCTCAACGGTCCGGCGCAGGCAGCTACGGAACGTTCGCCGCACTTCCCGGCTATGGCGCCGGTGGTGCCGCCCTCGCGGAATCGGCGAACAGGGTCGCGACTCCGGCCACCACCAACACCGCGCCGAGGAGGCGGACCCACGTGAAGGGTTCGCGGAACACGAGCCAGGACACGAGAAGGGTGAGGACGATGGCGCCGCTCACGACGATCGGGATCGCGACGTTCGCCGCCATCGGCTCGGCGCCCCCGGCGCCTCGGAAAAGGTAGAAGTAGCCGATCTCCGCCGCGCCGATGCAAAGCCCCGCCGCCACCGCCCAGGAGACGGCGGGCACGGAAACGGCGAGGGCCTGCCCACCCCGGAGCACCAGTCCGGCCGCGAACACGGCCGACGCCGCGAGCGCGGCGGCCTGGAGAGCGATGGTGGCGAGGATCGGCGTGGTGGCGACGTCGGGCACGTGGCTGCTCGACACCTTGACGAGCAGGTTGTACCCCGCGTAGAGGACCGTGACGCCGAGCAGCAGGGCCATGGAGGCGTACATCGTGAGCGCTCCTCCTTCACGGAGCGGAGAGGAGACCGGATCAGGGTCGAACCGGATCGGCCTCGCTCCGCCCCCAGTCGGGTTCGAAGCCGAGAATGATGCAGTCCGCCGGCAGCCGCGGGTTGAAGAGCAGGTTGTGCCAGAACGTCGCCTCGCGAAGCGGGTTGTGCGTCGACAGGCGCCGGGGCGCGCAGTGCAGGCGGTACCGCTGGCTGTACTGCTCGAAGTCGAGCCGGCATTCCCGGCCCTCCAGCAGCCGCGCGGCGGTTCGGGAATCGGGTGGAAAGCTGGCGGTGAGCGTGTCGGAGAACTCGTTCGCCGCCTGATAATGGCGCTCGCCGAGAAACTTGCGCGCGTTGTCGCGCCGCTCGGCCGGATCGTGGGTACGCCGGGCGAGGTGACGAAGCTCCATCGTCACCGAGTGCTCGGGCCGCTTCGAGAGCAAGGTCACCACCCGGGCGACGGGTCCCGCGGGCCCGGAAACGAGCGGCGTCATCCCGCTGGTCGGGCGGCCGTCGTGGCGCCGCATTGCGATCTGGCGGATGCGGCACTGCCAGCGCAGGAACCGATCGCGAAGCTCCTCGTTGGCGCTGTCGAGGCGCACCACGTTGGTGCCGACCCGCACGGGCCGTCAGCCCGTGTCGGGAACCGGCCGGGGGAGCACCGGGTCTCCGCGCACCGGATGCGGCGGTCAGGCGGCGGCGCGGGGCCTCCGCGCGAGCGGTTCCGGATGACTGAACGGCCGGTCGTGCCGAAGGCTGGGGATCCGTCCGCGGGCACTTGCCACGCTCTCGATGTCGACCGTGGCGACGATGTGCCCAGCTTCTTCCCCTCCGTCCGCGAGCACCTCTCCCCAAGGCGAGACGACGAGAGAGTGGCCGTAGGCAGCCCCCCCGCCCGGTACCTCCCCAATCGCGCAGGGAGCGACCACCACCGCTCCGTTCTCGATCGCCCGGGCGCGGTTCAGCACGTGCCAGTGCGCCTCGCCGGTGACCTGGGTGAAGGCGGCCGGCACGGCCAGAATCTCCGCCCCGGCCTGGGCGAGAGCGCGATGGAGCTGGGGGAAGCGAAGGTCGTAGCAGATGGTCATGCCGATCCGTGCCCACGGGGTATCCACCACGACCGCGTCCCCGCCGGGGGCGACCACGGCGGACTCGCGGTAGCGCTGCGTCGGCGACAGGTCCACGTCGAACAGGAAGATCTTGTCGTAGCGGGCGCGGATGTCTCCCCGATCGTCGAGCACGTAGCCGCGGTTGATGAGCCGGTCTCCGGGGCCGTCCACCGCGATGGAGCCGATCAGCATCCAGACTTCCGCGTCGTTCGCGAAATCGCGGAGGGCGGCGAGCACCGGGTGGCGCTCCTCCGGGGCGGTCGGGGGTGCGAACAGCCCCCCTTCGCTCTTCAGCCCGCCGCAGTACTCGGGAAGGCAGACGAACTCCGCTCCCGCCGCCACCGCGTCGCCGGCGAGGCGCCGGGCTTCTTCGATAGCCTCGTCGAAGGTGGCGAGGGGCCGCGTCTGCACGCAGCCGATCCGCACTTCACGTGTCATCGTCCTGCTTCCCCGTCGTGTACTTTGCCCCCGGGCTTCTTCGACCCGCCCGCTCCGCCTCGTGCGCCAGTGTATCGGCTCAGAACTTCTTGTACGCCTGACGGAGCTGCACCAGCGGGTGGCGCTCGGACATCTGGAACTTGATGAGCAGCTCCCGGGCGATCATGTCCCGATCCTGCTGGTTGTCGGGCAGCTCGATGTCGTCCGGCACCCGCACCCAGCCGTTGATGTTTCGGTCGAATACCGCAGCGTACCCCTCCTCGTAGCCCATGTGCACGTCTTCGAGCCAGTTGAGGTCTTCCCAGCCCATGAGCTCGACGTAGCGCTCGAGGAAGGGGGTCAGACGATCGTAGTCGGGAACCAGGTTGACGTCGTAGCGATAGCCGATGTGCTGGCCGATCTCCTTCTCGCGCTCGGAGTCGAGCCCGTCGCCCGAGATGAACTGATCGACGCTCCTGACCTCGGAACCCTTGTAGCTGCTGCCTGCCATTCGTTTCCTCCGTCGCGCCGGTGGATGATGGACCCGGTTCCGGTCCCCGGCGCGCTCCGCTCTACAGGTGATGATAGTCCTCGATGCCCACTGTGTAGCTCGTGCCCGCGAGCGGCACGCCGGCCATCGCCGACGCCTCCATCGTGAGCGCCGCGAGGTCCTCGGGCTCGAGGCTGTGGACGTCGGTCTTTCCACAGGCCCGGGCCATCATCTGCGCTTCGATGGTCAGGGTATGCAGGAAGTTGTAGACCCGTTCGGCCGCCTCGTCCGGATCGAGGCGCGCACGCAGAGCCGGATCCTGGGTCGCCACCCCGACCGGGCATCGTCCGGTGTGGCAGTGGTAGCAATGTCCGGCCTCGACCCCGATCTCCGTCTCGTAGTCGGACTCGGGAATGTCCTTGTTGCAGTTGAGGGCCATCAGCACCGAATGCCCGATGGCGATCGCGTCCGCGCCGAGGGCGAGGGCCTTGGCGACGTCCCCGCCGTTGCGGATCCCGCCCGCGTAGATGAGGGAGATCTCGCCCCGCTTGCCGAGGTCGTCGATGGCCCGGCGGGCCTGGCGGATGGCCGCCATCCCGGGAACCCCGGTCTCCTCGGTCGCGAGGTGGGGGCCCGCTCCGGTGCCCCCCTCCATCCCGTCGATGTAGATGGAGTCGGGGTCGCACTTCACCGCCATCCGCACGTCGTCATATACCCGCGCGGCGCCGAGCTTGAGCTGGATCGGGATCTGCCAGTCGGTCGCTTCCCGGATCTCGATGATCTTGAGCGCAAGGTCGTCGGGGCCGAGCCAGTCGGGGTGGCGCGCCGGAGAGCGCTGGTCGATGCCGGCGGGGAGGCTCCGCATCTCCGCGACCTGATCGGTGACCTTCTGCCCCATGAGATGCCCGCCGAGCCCCACCTTGCAGCCCTGCCCGATGAAGAACTCGCACGCGTCCGCGAGCACGAGGTGGTGGGGATTGAACCCGTAGCGCGACTGGATGCACTGGTAGAACCACTTCGTCGAGTAGCGCCGCTCGTCCGGGATCATGCCTCCCTCGCCGGAGCACGTTGCGGACCCCGCCATCGTCGCACCGCGGGCGAGCGCGGTCTTCGCCTCGTAGGACAGCGCGCCGAAGCTCATGCCGGTGACATAGACCGGGATGTCGAGCTCGAGAGGAACCTTCGCGCGAGGGCCGATGACGGTCTTCGTGTCGCACTTCTCCCGGTAGCCCTCGATCACGAACCGGGTCAACGTCCCCGGAAGGAAGGTGAGGTCGTCCCAGTGCGGGATCGGCTTGAACATCGAGAAGCCGCGCATCCGGTAGCGGCCGAGCTCGGACTTGATGTGGATGTCGTCGATCACCTCGCGGGTGAAGATCCGGCTTCGCCCGAGGATGCTCGTGTTGCGCTTGGGCTTCGCGGCCGGGTCGAGCCTCGCCGCGGTCTCGCTCCCAGCCATCTCGTTGGCCATCTCGTTGTCTCCCTTACGCTCTTGGTACCGGCCGATTTACCGACATCGTCCCGGGGCCGGTTTCCCCCGGTCCTTTCCTGCTCGGACGTTCGATGTTGCTTGTCCGGGTCCTTCGCGCTTTCGGCGACGTTCCTTCCGGTTCGGGGTCGCACGCGAGCAAGTCATCGACGGCGGGGTCTCCCGGCCTGGTTGCGGTTTCATGGCAATTCCCGAAATACCTCTTCCCGATCGACTGCGACACGCGGTCGATGTCCGTCATCGTGTCGTCCTCACAGGATCAGCTTCTTTTCCGTCGGCTCCAGGTTGTCGTAGTTCCAGAGCTGCTTGCCGGCGACGATCTTCGTGAAGTGACCCACCCCCTGCTCCGGGAGCAGCTCGTACTGCCGCAGCTTGCGCGTGAGCCACGCCCTGTCGAGGTCGGTCAGCTCGGCCGGCACCGCGTCCACGCCGAGGTCGCGGATCGTCCCGCCGATGTAGATTGTTCCGTCGTACATCGAGTCGCCGAGGTTCTTCCCCGCGTTGCCGCACACCACCATGCGGCCGCGCTGCATCATGAAGCCGGAGAACGCGCCGGTGTCCCCGCCGACGATGATCGTGCCGCCCTTCATGTCGATGCCGGTCCGTGATCCGACCGATCCCCGGCATACCAGATCGCCGCCCCGCATCGCGGCGCCGAACGTCGACCCGGCGTTCTTCTCGATGGTCACGGTGCCCGCCATCATGTTCTCGCCGCACGACCAGCCCACCCGGCCGTTGATCCGCACGTTCGGGCCGTCGATGAGCCCGACCGCGAAGTAGCCGAGGGAGCCTTCGAAGATGAGATTGAGCCGGCTCAGGATCCCGACCCCGAGCGAGTGCTTGCCGCGCGGGTTCCGGATCACGATGGAGCCGTAACCCTCGTTCATGAGGGCGCGCAACTTCGCGTTGACTTCGGTCGAAGTGAGCGAATCGGCGTCGATCCCGGTGCGCCGGTTGTAGTCGACCTCCGGCGCCCAGGGATAGAGGAACCGCTCTTCCTCCTCGGGGCGGAAGAAGACCTGCTGCGTGCGGCCCGCGAGCTGTTCGGTGTGCAGCCCCATTTCATAGGAGCGATCGTCCGGGGAGTCGGACTTCATGCCTGCCATACCCGGGTCTCCTCGTCGTAGGGATCGCTGGTGTCGATCTCGTCGGGAAGGATGGCGCGGATCGCGACCTCCTCGGAGGCGAGGGCGATGAGGTCGTCGCTCTCGTAGAGCACGAGGGGCTTCGCGGCCATCGTATCCTTCGCCATGCCGAGCTGGTCGCGGGTCGCGACGAGGTAGGTAAAGACGCCGTCGACCTCCCGGATCGAGCGCTCCAGCGACTCCTCGAGGGTGACTCCGCTCGCGAGGTGGTGCGCGGTGTAGACCGCGAGCAGCTCCGAGTCGCAGTCGGACATGAAGCGATGGCCCATGCGCTCCATCTCGCGGCGCTTGAGCCAGTAGTTCGTGATCTGCCCGTTGTGCACCACCGCGATGTCGTTGTAGGGGAACGCCCAGTACGGATGCGCGGAGCGGATGTCGACGTCGGACTCGGTCGCCATGCGCGTGTGCCCGATGGCGTGGGTTCCCCGTACGCCGTCAAGCTCGTACTGATCGGAGACCACGGTTGCGTCGCCGAGGTCCTTGATCAGCTCGAGCGCGCTCCCGAGGGAGAGGATCTCGGTGCCTTCCACGTCCTCGACGTAGCGCGCGAGGTGTTCGAGGTCGCCCTCGTACGAGATGACGTAGCGCATGGCGTACTCGGTGGATGCGCCGCGGTCCTTGACCGCGACCCCGAGCTCGGCGAGCCGGCGGTCGACCTCCGCGACCCGGTCCCGGACCTTCGTGTGGATGTCGAATCCGGAACCCATGTCCTCCTGCTCGGCGACCTTGAAGCGCACGACGTAGTCGCCGGCGACCGGAGTGCCGTAGAGCGCAAAGCCGGTAGAATCGGGTCCGCGATGCTTCAGCGCCCTCAGCATCGACGTCATCTCGGCGCCGACGCCGCTCACGCCTCCGCGGTGAATGATTCCTGCGATTCCGCACATGTTCCGTACTCCCTTCCTGTGAAGAGGTTCGAGCGCGCCGGCGTTCGCCGGGAGGCCGCGGAAGGCCGGGCCTCCCCGGGCGATCCGGCCCGCCGCCGCAGCCACCGGAGCCGCCCCGCCCGCCGCGCCCGCCGCGGACCGGACGGGCGGTTCCGCCCGTCAGGGCAGGCAATCGAGGTAGGTGTTCATGTCCCACTCGGTGCTGGTATGGAGGAAGCGCTCCCATTCGTCGCGCTTGTACTCATCGTAGAGCCGGTACATCTCCCCGGGGAGCGCGGAACGGATGACGTCGTCCTTCTCGAGGGCCGCGAGCGCGTCCCCGAGGGTCATCGGCAGGCGCTTGACCTGCTTGCCCTCTTCCATCGCCTGGTAGATGTTGCGGTCCTCGGGCGGGCCGGGGTCGATGTCCCTCCGGATGCCGTCGTCCGCCGCCTTGATGATGGCCCCCGCCATGAGATGCGGATTGACCATCGAGTCGACCGCCCGGTACTCGAAACGCCCCGGCGCGGAGATGCGGAGACCGGTGGTGCGGTTCTGGTACCCGTAGTCCGCGAAGATCGGCGCCCAGAACCCGGTGTCCCAGAGCCGCCGGTACGAGTTGACGGTGGAGCATCCGATGGCGGTGAGGGCCGCGAGATGGGTCACGATGCCGCCCACGACCTGCAGCCCGACCTTGCCGGGAAGCTGCGGATCGTCGGTGTCCGGCATGAACGTGTTCTCGCCGCCGGAGAGGTAGGTGAAGTTCTCCGCCATGCCGGGGAGCGCATCGGGGTCGTTGCCGAGGGACTTGACCGACTCCCCGCCGCCTCTCCAGAAGCTGATGTTGTGGTGGCACCCGGAGGCGGACACCCCCATGAACGGCTTCGACATGAAGCACGCGATGAGATTGTTCTCGCGGGCGACCTGGGCGCAGATCTGGCGGTAGGTGGTGAGGCGGTCGGCGGTCCGCAGCGGATCGTCGAACATGAAGTTGAGCTCGAGCTGGCCGGGCGCGTCCTCGTGATCGCCCTGGATCATGTCGAGGCCCATCGCCCGCGAGTACTCGATGACCCGCAGGTACACCGGCCGCAGGCTCTCGAACTGGTCGATGTGGTAGCAGTACGGGTTCGAGAAGCCCCCGTCCGGTTTGCCGTCGGGGCCTCGCTTGAGCCACATCATCTCCGGCTCGGTGCCGTGGCGCAGATGCAGGCCGTCGTGCTCCTCCTTGAACCGCTCGTGGATCCGGCGCAGGTTGCCGCGGCAGTCCGAGGTCAGGAACGCGCCCGGATCCTGGCGTTCCTCGCGGTTGCGGAACAGGGTGCACCACAGGCGCGCTACCCGACTGTCCCAAGGGAGCTGGCAGAAGGTTTCCGGCTCGGGGATCCCGACCAGCTCCTTGTCGTGCGGCCCATAGCCAAGGTATTCGCCGTGCCGGTTGAGGAAAAGATTCACCGTCGCACCGTACACGAGCTGGAACCCGCGCTCCGCGATGCTCTCCCAGTGATCGGCGGGGATGCCCTTGCCGCAGATGCGTCCAGTGATCGACACGAACTGCAGATACAGGTAGTCGATGCCGAGCCGGTCGATCATCTTGCGGACCTGCCGGACCTGCTCCGCCCGTCCGGGCGCCTCCACGAACCCTTCGATGTCCATCGCCATTCTCTCGGTCTCCTCGTTCTCTTCAGGGACGCCGTCGTTCCCGCCGGCGGCCGTCGCCCCCGGTTCGCGGACGGACCGACCGGACGCTCGACGGGCCGTCCGGTTCGTTCGGCCGGCCGCTCGCGGGTTGACGAACCTCCTCGCGCCACCCGGGTCACGGACCGGCCTCCGACCCCGATCATGACCAAATCAAAACCAAAACTCAACCAAAATCTCGTTATTGGTATCAGAAACGCGGTTTGACTGGTACGCTATTCTGAAAAATCACCGACTTTCGTCGCGAGGGGGCCAAGATGCCCCACGATCTCATGGAGGGGTGGGCCGCCCGGACCGAAAGAGCGCGTGCGCGCGGCCGAGGGCGTAGTCGACACTACGCTCGACCTTGGCGCGTGCGCGCGGTCGAAGCGGCTTGCGGGGGTACGTCCCGCGGCCGCGAGCGGATGGGCGGTCGCAGCGGGAAGGCGGTGATTTTTCGGGTTGGCCACGGTGTCGGACACGGCGCGCGCGAGACGCGCCGGCCGCTCCACCTCCCCGCGGCGCGGCCTGGGGCGGACCCGGCGACGACCCTCGCCGGAGGCTGCGGAACCAGGGCCGGACCGGTTGCCGCCACGCGGTCCCGAGGCGGTCCCGGGACAGCTCCGGGGCGGCGCCGGCGAAGGACCGGCCGACCGGCATCGCAGCGTGCTTCAGGAGACACGATGGCCATTGACTCCCCTCCCCGGCTGAGCGGCGGTTCCTGCAAGGTCGGGGCAGGAGACATCGCGGTTTACGTCCGGCGCCGGATCGCCGGCGGAGAGCTGCTCAACGGCGAGAGGCTCCCGCCCGAGCGGGCGTTCGCCGAACAGTTCGGCGTGTCGCGCGGCACCGTCCGCGACGCGTTGCGGCGGCTGGAGGAAGCGGGTTTCGTCGAGAAGCGCCCGGGAAGCGGCACCTACGTGGCCTACTGCGAGGTCGAGACGGCGTCGGTCGCCCGCTCGACGAGCCCCCTCGAGCTCATCGACACCCGCTACGCGCTGGAGCCGCAGATCGTGCGTCTCGCGGTGCTCAACGCCACCGAGCGGGCGCTTGCCAAGGCGGAGCGGGCGCTCGAAGTGATGGAACGGAGCGAACACGACGCGGACGGGTTCGCGGTGGGCGACGAGGCGTTCCACCTCGCCCTCGCGGAATGCACGAGGAACGCGATGCTGGTCTGGATCACGGAACGGGTGAGCGAGGTTCGCAACAATGCGGAGTGGGCGAGAATGCGCCAGCTCACCTTGTCCAGGACGACGATCCGGCGCTACAACGCGCAGCACCGGGAGGTCTTCGAAGCCGTGCGGCGGCGCGATGCGGAGCGGGCATACCGGGCGATGCGGCAGCATCTGGACTTCGCCCGGCAATCCCTGATTGACGCCGCATCGTCGTGAGGGCGGCCGGTGCCGGAATGCGCGTGTACGTCACCCTTCCCGAGTCGGTCCGGATCCGGTCGGTCAGGACCATTTCTTGTCGTGACCGAGGGCGGGCGGCGGGTGCGGATCGGCCTGCCGTGCGGTCGAGGGCAACTTCACGGGGCCCGAACCGACCCGCGGCCGACGAAATGCGCTCCCCGATTGCCCGCCGAATCGGCCCGGTTCACCCGTCGCCGGACAAAAAACGAGCCCTGTCCGGTCGGTCCGTTCGTTTGATCGTCGGCCTGCGATCTGATGAAATTCCCGTCGGCTTCGCGAGTCGCGGCCGACACGCCCGATTCGCCGCCGACGCAGGCCAGCGGGAGAGGCACGGCACGTGATTCCAGCGCCACCCCCGGCCCTCGCGGGCACGCCCTCGCGTCGCGGCCCGGTTCTGGTTCCGGGCCTCCCCGTGCTCCCCCCCGGCCTGGAACGCCACCCGGTCCCCGGCGGCGGCACCCGCACCCTGACCCTCGACCCCGGCGACGAACTCACCGTGATCGACCGCGAGGGGCGGCAACCGTGCGAGCTGGTCGTCTTCGATCGCGAGGGACGTTCCGACCCCGCCCTCATCGGCGCATCCGGGTCCGGATCTCCGGCCGGGATCCAGGCGGCTCTCGAGCGCGGCGTCCCGTCGGCGCAGCGCGTCCGCGAAGCCCTTGCATCCCGCGGCCTCGACTTCGGCCGGGCGACCGCGGTCCGGCTCTTCGGCGGCGAGTCGCGCCCGGGCGAAGCGGCCTCGTTCGTCGCGACCGCTCCCGCCACCCTGGTGGCCGGCGCCCCGGGCGGCCCGATGCCGGCGCACGAGCAGTGCCCCCCGACCGAGATCGTGCTCTACGTCCGGCGCGACGGCCGGACCAATGCGAAACCGGCGGACGGCCCGCCTCCCCCGCTCGCGGAGGCGCTTCTCGACTTCAACATCGCGCCGGGCTCGGCGAGGGGCTACGAGGTCCGGGCAGGCCAGCTCATCCAGATCGTCGACGTGAAGGGGCGCGAGTGCACCGACTTCCAGGCCTTCAGCCTGCGCGCCCTCGACCGGGGCCTCGAGCGCGAGATCGATCCCACCTCCACCCGCACCCTGATGGGTTCGCTCTATCCCGTTCCGGGGCTCTACTCGAAGTACTACACCGTCGATCACGAGCCCCTGCTCGAGCTCGTGCAGGATACCTGCGGGCGGCACGATTCCTTCGGCCTCGCCTGCACCGCGCGCTACTACGAGGACCTGGGATACCCCGGCCATGCGAACTGCTCGGACAACATCAACGCCGAGGGTGCGCGGTTCGACATCCGGCCGCGCGCCGGATGGCCGGCCATCAACTTCTTCTACAACACCATGCTCGACGACACGAACGCCATCGGGATGGACGACCCCTGGTCGCGCCCGGGCGACTTCGTGCTCATGCGCGCGCTCACCGATCTCGTCTGCTTCTCCACCGCCTGTCCCTGCGACATCGATCCCGCGAACGGGTGGAACCCGACCGACATCCAGGTGCGGGTGTATGACCGCAACGAGGACTTCAAGCCAGCCGCGGGGTTCCGTATGACCGCCGACGCCGACGTACGGTTGACGAAGCAAACCGGATTCCATGACTGTTTCGCCGCCCGCACGCGGAACTTCGTCGAGTACAACGGCTACTGGCTCCCCCGGGACTTCCCCGGCCACGGGGCGATCGACGAGTACTGGGCGTGCCGGGAACGAGCCGCGGTGATGGATCTCTCGCCGCTTCGCAAGTACGAAGTGCTCGGGCCGGATGCCGAGGCGCTGCTTCAGCTCTGCGTGACCCGCAACGTACGGCGGCTCGCCACCGGGCAGGTCGTGTACACCGCGATGTGCTACGAGCACGGCGGCATGATCGACGACGGCACCGTCTTCCGGCTCGGGGACAACAACTTCCGGTGGATCGGCGGCAATGACCTTTCGGGTCTCCGGCTCCGCGAGCAGGCCGAGCGTTGCGGGCTCGATGCGTGGGTGAAGACCTCGACGGACGAACTCGCCAACATCGCGGTGCAGGGACCGAAGAGCCGGGAGGTCCTCGAGCGCATCCTCTGGACGGCCCCTGCCTGGCAGACCGTCGGCGAACTCGCCTGGTTCCGGTTCTCGGTCGCGCGTCTCCGCGATTTCCACGGCATGGCCCTGGTCGTGTCGCGGACGGGCTACACCGGAGAGCTCGGGTACGAGCTTTTCTGCCATCCGAAGGATGCCCGGACCCTCTTCGACGCGGTCATGGAAGCGGGCGAGCCGTTCGGGATCACGCCGTTCGGGCTCGCCGCGCTCGACATGGTCCGCATCGAGGCGGGGCTCGTCTTCGCGGGCTGCGAGTTCTGCGATCGGACCGACCCGTTCGAGGCGGGTATCGGGTTCACCGTGCCCCTCAAGTCGAAGACCGACGACTTCATCGGCCGCGAAGCCCTTGAACGGCGCAAGGCGCACCCCATCCGCCGGCTCGTCGGGCTGGACCTCGAGGGCGGGCTGGTACCCTCCACCGGCGACTGCGTGCGGGTCGGGCGGGCGCAGGTCGGGGAGATCACATCGGCAGTACGCTCGCCCATCCTGGGAAGGGTCATCGCGCTGTGCCGCATGGACGTGACCCACGCGGCGCTCGGGACGGAGGTGGAGGTCGGCCAGCTCGACGGCCACCAGAAGCGCATTCCGGCCCGCGTCGTCCCCTTCCCGCACTTCGACCCCGGAAAGCGGCGGGTTCGCGGCGACTACGGCGGCTGAGGCGAACCCCCGAGCAAGCACGAGGCATCACGCTTCCCGGTGGGGGCATCTCCCGGTACACCTTGTTCCGGCCCTCGGACTGTCCGAACAACCCGGACCACCTCACCCGCCGGGCCGCCGCCGCCGGTTGCTTTCCGGCCCTGGTCTGGTCAAATGGTTCCGGACCGATGGCAAGGGGTTCTTCGCAGTTGGCTGCTTCCGCGACGACACTCGAAGTTCGGAACCTCACCCGCCGATTCGGCGGCCTGTTCGCGGTCTCCGATCTCTCCTTCTCCGTCGAGGCGGGCGAGATCCGGGGGCTCATCGGGCCCAACGGGGCGGGGAAGACCACCACCTTCAACGTGATCAGCGGCTTCTATCCGCCGAGCGAGGGGCGGGTGCTGTTCCTCGGGGACGACATCTCCGGGATGCCCACGAATGCCATCGCGGCCCGTGGGCTCGTGCGGACGTTTCAGGCGACGACCCTCTTCCGGGAGTTCACCGTGCTCGAAAACGTGCTGGTGGGCTGCCATCTTCAGGCTCGCACCGATCCCTTCCGGGCGCTGCTCGGAACGGACCGGGCGCGCGAGGACGCGGCCCGCACCAAGGCGGTCGGGATCCTGGAGTTCTTCGGGCTCGAGAAACGCCGCAACGACCCCGGCATGAGCCTCCCCCACGGTCTTCAGCGGGCGCTCGGGATGGCGGTGGCGTTCGCCGCCGATCCGAAGCTCCTGCTGCTGGACGAGCCGTTCACCGGCATGAACCCCGAAGAGACCCGCCGGATGATGGACATCGTGCGCAAGGTGCGGGACCGGGGCATCACGATCCTGCTCGTGGAGCACGACATGCGGGCGGTGATGGGGCTCTGCGACCGGATCACGGTGCTCAACTTCGGCCGGCTGCTCACCGAGGGGACCCCCGAGGAGGTGCGTCGCCACCCGGAGGTGATCGAGGCGTATCTCGGAGCGGCAGCGAATGCTGCTTGAAGTCCGCGACGCCACCGTCCACTATCACAAGGTGGTCGCCCTCCGCGGGGTCAGCATGGATGTGCCGGACCGCTCCGTGGTCACCATCATCGGCGCCAACGGGGCGGGGAAGAGCACGCTGCTGCGTGCGATCTCGGGCCTCGAGACGCTTTCGGAGGGCGAGATCCGGTTCGACGGGCGGCGCATCGACGGGACCCCGCCCGAGAAGTTGGTAGCCCTCGGGGTCGCCCAGGTGCCCGAGGGGCGGCGCATCTTCCCCGGCCTCACCGTTCAGGAGAACCTCAACACCGGGGCCTATCTCCGCCGCGACCACGAGGCGGTGGGAAGGGACCTCGACGGCGTCTTCGACCATTTTCCGAGGCTCAAGGAACGGCGGCGGCAATGGGCCAGGACCCTCTCGGGCGGCGAGCAGCAGATGCTCGCCATCGGACGGGCCCTCATGTCGAACCCGAGGCTCCTGCTTCTCGACGAGCCGACGGTGGGCCTCTCGCCGGTGCTCGTGGCGGAGATGGCGCGGATCATCCGGGAGATCCACGAACGGGGGGTGCCGGTGGTCCTCGTGGAGCAGAACGCGGAGCTCGCGCTGCAGCTCGCCGATTATGCTTACGTGCTGGAGATCGGCTCGGTGGCCCTGCACGGCCCGGCGGCCGACCTGCACGCGAACGTGCACGTGCGCCGCGCGTACCTCGGCGCCTGAGCCCGCCCGCCGGCCAGCGGAGCGCTCGCGAGCGCGGGCACGTCGAGCCCCGACGCCCGGCCCGCCGCACCGAGCGCCCGGTCCAGGGCAGCTGACCCGAAAAAATCACCGACTTCCCGCTGCGGCCGCCCATCCGCTCGCGGTAGCGGGACGTACTCCCTCGATCCGCTTCGACAGCGCGCACGCGCCAGTGTCGACTACGCCTCGGCAGCGCGCACGCGCTCTTTCGGTCCGGGTGGCCCATTCCCCCATGAGATTTGGGGCATCCTTGGCGCCCTCGCGACGAAAGTCGGTGATTTTTTCGGGCTGAGAGGGAGCCGCAGCCCGACCGCACGCTCCAGGTACATCGCGTCGTAGACGGAGGTCCCGTGCACATTCGCAGGCTCGAGGCCCGGGCCCCGGACGCGGGACGTGGAGACGGGGTCGACTTCGATTCCAATCAATCAATCGGACCCGCACGCCATATGGGCGACCGCCCCACCCCCCGCGATGCGGCGAGGGCCGGTCCGGCCTCGAATCAGGTCCGGGGCCGGGCACCGAGGTTTGCCGGGGGTCTTGTGTGAACGACCCGATACCCGGGGCGCCAGTGACGGACACTACTCCAGGGCGCTCCCCCGAGCGCGGGCGAAGGCCCGCCTGAACTTCGGCCCGAGGCTCTCGAGCCCGTCCGGAAGGAACAGGATGGACGCGATGAGGATCGCGCCGTAGATGAGTGGGCGAGCCTGGTCCACCCCCAGCTCGCGGAGCACGATCTCGTTCACCACCGTCAGCGCCACGACGCCGAAGATGGGGCCGTAAATGGTGGCCGTCCCTCCGACGATGACCCACACCAGCACGTAGACCATCGCCTCCACGTCGAACTGGTTCGGATTCACCGTCCCGAGATAGTGTGCGAGGAGGGCGCCCGCGAGACCCGCGAAGAACGAGGCGATGACGAAGGCGAGGGTCCGGTAGCGGCGGGTATCGATCCCGACCGCTTCGGCGAGCTTGTCCTGCCAGTGGATCGCGTGAAAGGTGAGCCCGATGCGCGAGCGCTCGAAGCGGCGCAGGATCAGGAGGGAGGCAGTGACCACCACAAGACACAGGTAGTAGTAGCCGACCGGGTCGAAGAACGCGACGTCGACGACCCCGAGGTCGATGTCCGGGAAGGAGGGGATGAGCTTCAGGCCCTTCGGACCGCCGAACGGCTCGCGGAATCGTTTCCAGCAGAGCCGGATCACCTCCCCCGCCGCGAAGGAGCCGATGAGGAAGTAGAAAGCTTTCATGCGGAACAGCGGGAAGCTCAGCACGTAGGCGGTGAGGGCGGCGGCGGCAGCGCCGAGCGGCATCGCGAGCGGTACCGGCACTCCGAGCCGCTTGGCGATGAGAGAGCTGGCGTAGGCGCCGACCCCCACGATCACCATGTGCGCGAGAGACCATTCCCCGGTGAGGGTGAGGAGCCGGTAGCTCACCACCACCAGGACGTTGATGACGAGGAAGACCGCCACCTCCTTCTGCGAGAAGCTGAGCGCGTGGGGCAGGACGATGAGCCCCGCGAAGATCGCCGCGAGGGCCGCCCGGTATCCCCAGCCGTGACCAGCGTTCCTCATCGACGTCCCGCCTCGCTCCGGCTCCCGCTGCCGGTCTCGCCCACCCCGCCCGTCCCCGGCCTCAATCCCGTTCCCGGACCCCGAGCAGGCCGGTCGGCCGCACGACGAGCACGAGCAGCATGAGCAACAGGCCGACGATGTCGGCGATCACCCCGTCGGAGAACGTCGTCACGAAGGTGTGAACGAACCCGTAGAGAATCGCCGCCACGACCGCGCCCCCGAGGCTGCCGAGCCCGCCGACGATGGTGACGATGAAGGCGGTGACGATCACCGAGTGCCCCATGTACGGATAGGTGCGAACGAGGGGCGCCGCGAGCGCCCCCGCCACCCCGGCCATCGCGGCCGCGATGAACATCGCGAGGCGGGCCGTCCGATTGATCGAGATCCCCTGCAGGGCCGCCGCCTCCGGATCCTGCGCGCAGGCCCGAAGCGCCCAGCCGAAGCGCGTCCGGCGAAGGAACACCCAGAGCGATCCGAGCACGATCCCCGCCCCGATGATGACGTTGAGGCGCTGGACGGCGACGACCACGCCTTCCAGCCCGAAGAGGTGGAACGTCGCCTGGCTCGCCGGGGCGATGTGCTCCATCCGCACCCCGAATCCCATGGCGATGGCCGCCTGCAGAATGAGCAGCAGGCCGATGGAAGCGATGAGTCCCGCGAGCGGACTGTCGCGCACCGGCCGGAACAGGGCCCGCTCCATCACGATTCCGAGCCCCCCCACGAAGACGAGCCCGATCATGACGGCGAAAAAGAAGGGGAACTCCCGGTCCGCATACACGAACACGACGCAGTAGGCGCCGAGCATGAACAGCTCCCCGTGGGCGAAGTTGACCACCCCCATCACGCCGAAGATGAGCATGAGGCCGACCGCGATGAGCGCCATGAAGCTCGCCGCGTAGACGGCGTTGACACAGGTTTGCAGCAGCAGCTCGGTCATGGACTCAGGGGCGGTTCCGCTCGCCCGTGCGAAGGCTGCCGTTCGCCCCCTCCGCAATCGAGCGCGCGGAGGCGTGGACGCGGGGCGATCTCACGCGGTGGCTCCCGACCCGGGCAGGTCGGGCTGGCGCAGCGCAATTCGACATTGGCGGCTGCGTCCGACCTTCGGTCAGGCCGGCGTGAAACGACCTTGGCCGCGGACAGGGTCGGGCGCTCGGACCCGTGGCCCGCCACCGGACGGCCGGAGAGGCGGCAAGCGCCGCCCACCTCCCCGGCCGCCGGTTCTCGAAGGCGATGCGAGTGCCCGGCCGGCGGATCGGAATCAGCCGCGCTGATGGTACATCTCGCCCATCTCGGTGAAGTGCTTGACCAGCAGGTCGCCGTGCGCGGACCACCACTCGGGGATGTTGCGGTACTCCTTGATGACCGCCTTGCCGTTCTCGATCACCACCACCGGCCAGTTGCCGACGAGCGCGTTGTCGATTCCGAACAGCTCCTTTCCCCACCAGTTCGCTTCGCCGAAGGCGTGCTTGCCGGTGCCCCCCTGCTTCATGCCCCCCAGCACGTCCCGGGGCTCGACGCTGCCGACCCGCTGCGCGCCCTGCACCCAGAGGTCCATGATGGACGCATACTCCCAGGACACCGCGCTCCACTCGCCCGGCCAGCGCTGGCTGTACTCGGTGTAGAAGTCGTTGGGCGCCGCGAAGTTGATCTGCGGCTCGTTGAGGGCCGGATCGTCGAAGTCGGGAAACTGGAAGATGAACCCTTCCATGAACTCCTTCGAGGTCTTCTCGATGATCTTCTCGTAGAAGTCCGCGGTGCAGGAGATGATCTTCCCCTTGAAGCCCTGCTGGTGCGCCTGTTCGCACAGCGGGTGCACGAAATCCGCGTAGGCGGTGTCCAGGCAGAGGATGTCCGGGTCGGACGACAGCAGGTTCGTCATCACCGGCGCGAAGTCGGTGGTCTCGAGATCGAAGAACACGGTGTCCTTGACCTCGATTCCGTGCGCCTCGAAGGCCGCGAGATAGGTGGCCACGGAAGGACGCCCGAGGGCGTCGTCCTGGGCGCAGATCACCGCGGACTTCAGATCCGGCATGTTGTCGGCGAGCCACCAGACGCCCGTCACGTTGTAGATGGGATGCACCTCGCAGGGCGCGATGAGGGTCGGCGAGTCCGGGGACAGGTCGCTCGGGAGCAGGGTGGAGACCAGCATCCCCGACTTGTTGGCGACGGGTTGCACCGCCGGCCAGGTGTCGCCCCCCAGCATCATGATGAACTTGACGTCTTCTTCGAAGATGAGCTTCGTCGCGCCGGTCCGCGCCTTCTCCGTAGCGTACTCGTTGTCGTAGGAGACGAACTCGAAGGTGCAGGTGTCGTCTCCGATCCGGACCCCCCCCGCCGCGTTGATCTTCTCGGCCCAGATCCGACACCCGTAGAGGCCGGGAAGCCCCCACGCCGCGACCGGGCCGGTGAGCGGCGCGAGGAACCCGATCTTCACCGTCCTGCTCGCGGCGGAGGCGCGCCCGGGGGCGAGGCCGCCCGCCATGGCGGCGCCCGCCACGGTGGCGCCGAGGAAGGTCCTTCTGCCGATCTTCTTCTGGAGCGGTTGCCTTGACATTGCATTCTCCCCTTGGTTGCCGGCGTCCCGAACGCGGTTCGGGAACGCATCCCTTCGGATCGCGGTTCGGGATTCCGGGAATCCCTCCGGCTAACATACCACTTCTGTATCTTTCGGCAAGAACGGGTGGACCAATCATGTACCATTTCTCCACCACCCGTGACCAATCCCGGCCTCGCGACTATAATCGCGAGGCTCGGCGCCATGCGGTCCGAGAGCCGCCGACGGCGTTCGGACCACCTCCGGCAGGGGCGTCTCCGGCGGGAGGAACGCCCTTCCGCGGATGCCGGGAGCCCGTCCCGGGCGGGCCGTGACGAAGAGTTCTGGATGCGAGGAACCACACCATGAAGAAACGCGTTGCCATCATCGGGGCGGGTCCCTGCGGTCTTTCCCAGCTTCGTGCCTTCGAGCAGGCGCAAGCCAAGGGCGCGGACATCCCGGAGCTGGTGTGCTTCGAGAGGCAGTCCGACTGGGGGGGGCTCTGGCACTACACTTGGCGGACGGGCCTCGACGAGTACGGGGAGCCCGTGCACTGCAGCATGTACCGGTACCTGTGGACGAACGGGCCGAAGGAGTGCCTCGAGTTCGGCGACTACTCGTTCGAGCGGCACTTCGGCAAGCCCATTCCCTCCTTCCCGCCCTACGCGGTCCTCAACCACTACATCCTCGGCCGGGCCGAGAAATCGGACGTGCGCAAGTACGTACGGTTCGGCACGGCGGTGCGCCACGTCGCCTGGTCGGAGGAGAACGGGCGGTTCACGGTGCGCTCGACGGACCTCTCCGAGCAGACCGACCACGAGGAGGAGTTCGACCACGTCATCGTCGCGACCGGCCACTTCTCGGTGCCCAACGTGCCGAGCTTCGAGGGGATCGATCGCTTTCCCGGGCGGGTGCTGCACGCCCATGACTTCCGGGATGCGCTCGAGTTCAAGGGCAAGCGGCTGCTCGTCGTCGGCAGCAGCTACTCCGCGGAGGACATCGCCCTTCAGAACCTCAAGTACGGCGCCGCATCGGTCACGTGCTCGTACCGGACCGGCGCGATGGGCTTCAAGTGGCCGGACGGGATCGAGGAGCTTCCTCTGGTGACGAAGTTCGAAGGGGCCACCGCCCACTTCAGGGATGGCAGCACCCGCGAGTTCGACGCGGTCATCCTCTGTACCGGGTACCGGCACCACTTTCCGTTCCTCGAGGACGGGCTTCGCCTGCGGACCGGAAACCGGCTGTGGCCGGACGGCCTCTACAAGGGGGTCATCTGGATGGACAACCCGAAGCTCTCCTACCTCGGCATGCAGGATCAGTACTACACCTTCAGCATGTTCGACGCCCAAGCGTGGTACGTTCGGGACGTGATCCTGGGCCGGATCGGGCTGCCGTCGCGCGACGACATGGAAGCGGACGCCGCCAGGTGGCGCGCGCGCGAGGAAGCCCTTCGGAACCCGATCGAGGACATCGACTTCCAGACCGACTACTGCAAGGACCTTTCCGCCGCGACCGACTACGAGATCGACTGGGACGTGCAGTCGGACAACTTCAAGCACTGGGAGCACCACAAGGAGGAGGACATCGCGACCTACCGGGACCATGCGCACCGTTCGCCGGTCACCGGCACCCAGGCGCCGATTCACCACACCGCGTGGTGGGATGCCCTGGACGACTCGATGGAGACGTTCATGAATACGGGATAGGCCCCGGATCGCGATCGGGCGAGCGCGGCACCGTGCGCTGCGCGCTACGCGATGCCCGCGGGCTCTGCCGGTTTCCGGTCCGAAGCGATCAGAAGCACCGCCCCGAGCAGCCGGCGCCAGTCGTCGAAGGCGAGCGGGCGTTCCCGCCGCCATCGTTCGAGCCGGTCCGCTCCCTCCGGCCGGCTCTCGCACCGCGCCTCCAGAACCGCCCTTCCCTCGCGCGCGAGGGCCCGGTAGCGTTCCCGCGGGAAACGGTCGTAGGCGCCTGGATGCTTGGCCTGCAAGCGCAGGTGGAACGTAGAGCTGCGGGCACGGGCGACGGGCTCGAGGGACTCGACCCATTCCTCTCCCGCATCCCAGAGCGAGAGCGCCTCGTCGAGCCGCCGCTCCGCGGCCGCGTCATCTCCCTCCCGGCGCTCGGCGACCCCGAGGTTCGCCACGCTCGTCGCGATCCGCAGGTCGCCCGGCGGCAGGTGCTCGCGAGCGAGGTCGCAGGCCCCCCGCCACAGCTCCGCGGCCTCCGCCGGCTCACCCGCCCGCTCGCATTCCGCGGCCGCCTCCTGGATCTGCTCCCAGATGACCTCGACGTTCGTCCATCCGGCCCGCTCGAGCGCGGCCAGGTCGTGAACCGGCGTCGCGATCATCTGCAAGCTCGCCTTCGGGGAGCGATCGGTCTTCATCCTCCTCGGCCATTTCGTCTTCCGAAAGGGGCTGACTTCGAGGGGATGTCCCGCAACTTCTCGAACGAGAGAAATGACGGGATCGGCTCGCTTGCGACAAAGGCCGTCGAAATGCTCGATTGAAAGATCATCCGTCCGCTCCGGATCGTTCCCATCGCCCGGAATCCTGCAATCACGAACCCTCCACCGTATCGGAGGAGCCGACCGTCATGGAAGACGAAGAGTCCGTTCCTGTCAAGGCCGGGCTCGGCGCTGGCAAGTTGATTTACTCATGCAGAAAATAGTAAATAAATTCAAATAATTATGTACACTGACGAGCGGGTGACCCGAAGTCGGCGGCGACCGAAGGACCAAGTGTCGAATCAAGACGATGCGCTCACCTGCGATTATCGGGAAAGGCCGGGAATGAATTTGCCCCGACGGCGTCGGCGAGCTGGAGAACAACGAGATGACACCGCCTCGGCAGCATCCGCCGTTCCGATATCGGATCCCTCGCCGGAGGGCCCCCGCGGAGCCGGGGCTCTGCGCTGAAGGGGGGCGCGGGGTATGACGTGGATATCGCCCCATGCCCGGTGCCGAGGCGCTTTCTTCAAGAGCCCACCTGAAAGAGCCTCCCTGATCAGGGCGCCGAGGAGCGCGCGCTGCATCGGGCCGGGAGGCGCGGGAGGCCGGGAACGGGCGGTCGAGGACCGCGCCGGCAGCTTTCCCGGAGTCCGCCGGCCGAGGACGAAAATCGCGTCGCCGCTGCAACGACGGTTCCGATCGGGATGAAGATTACGTATACTCCTTCTGTTCCTACGTATACGGCATCTCGATGAAGACCAAGCTGACGATCACGATCGATGCGGACATCGTCCCCAAGGCGAAGCGGTACGCGGCGCGGCAGGGAGTGTCCCTCTCGCACCTCATCGAAAGCGCCTTGCGTGAGAAGGGTGCGAGCGATACGGAATCGTTCTCTGCCCGGTGGCGCGGCAAGCTCCGGCCGGCAGACCGCCCCGACGATGAACGCTACCGGCACCTGGTTCGGAAGTATCCGTGATCGTCCTGATCGACACGGACGTTCTGATCGACATTGCGCTTGACCGGGAGCCGCATGCAGAGGCGGCGGGCGGGCTCGTCGACGCGATCCAGGCCCGTTCCGCCACGGGTTTCGTCGCTTGGCATACCGTATCGAACTTCTACTACCTCGTGTCGCCAAGCCGGGGGGCGGACGGTGCGCGAAGTTTCCTCGCGGACCTGGCGGCGTTCGTCGGCATATCGCCGACCACCACCACGAGCCTCGAGCTTGCATTCAAGCTGAACATGCAGGACTTCGAGGATGCGCTTCAAGTCGCGGCCGCCATTGCCTGCCGCGCCGACGTCATCGCGACAAGGAATCTGCGTGACTATCGCAATGCGCCGGTATCCGCGTCATCTCCCCACGCCTTGCTGGAGAAGCTGAACTGAAGACGCCCGACGCCTCCGGACCCCAGGGCCGATCGGTTCCCGGATGTCCTTGATGGCCATCGGACAGCGTAGCTCCTGGATGCGGAATCTCTTTCTTCGGTTGACGACGACTTCGGGCGAAGAGCTCCGTGATCGATATAATTATTTGAATTCATTGGACACGGTAGAGAGAATCGATCAGTCCTGATCTGGCCCCGGACTGCACGCGGTGCCGAAGAACGCATGGGAGCGGGTGCGCGGGTGCCCCCCAGGGGCCTGCCTCGATCCGGTCGCCTTCCGCGCCGGAGCGGGGCCGGCCGGTCGCGGCGTCCGCCCTGCGTTGCGCCCGGCTCTCGAACGTGTGACCAGCCGATGGCGCGCGGCGTGGAGAACCGCCTCGCCCCGCGCCGGGCGACAGGTGCGGGAGTAGACTTGCCGCACGCCCCTGATGATTGGAAGTCCGCGAGCGGCACCGGCGAGCGTGAACGAGACCACCGAAACCCCCATCTTTCCGCTCGGCACGGTCCTCCTTCCCGGCGGGCCGCTTCCCCTGCGCATATTCGAGCCGCGCTACCTCGACATGGTGAGCGACTGCCTGCGCCGCGAGCGCCCGTTCGGGGCCTGCCTCATCCGTTCGGGTTCGGAGGTCGGCGAGCCGGCGGAGCCGCACCGGATCGGCACCTTGGCGCGCATCGTCGACTGGGGCCGTGACGATCGCGGCATCCTCACCGTCGAAGCGGTGGGCGAGACGAGGTTCCGGATCATCGAGACGCGGGTCGCGCCGGACCGGCTGCTGCTCGGGCGGTGCGAGCCGATCCCGGAAATGCTCGGCCGGGTGCCCCCCGAGTACGAGCCGCTCGCGCGCCTCGCCCGGACCTTGACGGAGCGCTTCGCGCCAAGGTACCGGCACGCCCCCCCGCCACCGGACGGCGACGCCCCGGAGAGCGCGCCGTGGACCGGATACCGGCTCGCGGGGCTCCTGCCGATGCCCATGCCGCACCGCCAGCACCTCCTCGAGCTGGACGACCCCGTCGCGCGGCTTCGCCAGATCGACCGGGTGGTCGCCCTCATGGCCGAAGCGGCCCGAGGCGGCGAAGCCGAGTGAGGCCCGCGGGCATGCGGTTCGGCGGTCCAGCCCGAAAAAATCACCGACTTCCTGCCGCGGCCGCCCATCTGCTCGCGGTCGCGGGCCGTACTCCCTCGAGCCGCTTCGACCGCGCGCACGCGCCAGTGTCGACACATAGGCTAGTTCTCAAGGGAAGGCATTGAATCAGGTGGAGCCAAAGGGGGGCGACGCGAGTCGGGGCCGACGGTTTCGGGGCTTTTCCGAGTGCGCGTGAAGCCTCCCCGGACGCTTGATCCCGACACCTGGGCTGCCCGATCCCTTCGTTTCCCCCCGCTCATCCTTTAAGAACCAGCCTATGAGTGTCGACTACACCTTCAGCCGCGCGCACGCGCTCTTTTGGTCCGTGCGGCCCGTTCCTCTATTGGATCGTGGGGAGATCGTGGGGCATCTTGGCCCCCTCGAGACGAAAGTCGGTGATTTTTTCGGTCTAGGGGTTCAGCAGGAGCTTCCGCCAGCCCCCGTCGGCCCGCTCGTAGCACTCCCGCTCGTTCAGACGGTGGTCGCCGGGCCGCCAGAACTCGATGCGTTCCGGCACGACCCGGTAGCCCCGCCAGTGAGGGGGGCGGGGCACTTCCGCGCCGGTGAAGCGGTGCTCGTGCGCCTCGTAGCGCGCGTTCAGTTCGTCGCGCGAGGCGAGCCGCGCGGACTGCTCGGAAGCCCACGCCCCGAGGCAGCTCTCACGCCTCCGGGTCGCCCAGTACGCATCCGACTCCTCGTCCGATACCGGCTCGACGGAGCCTTCGACCTGCACCTGCTCGAACACCGTCTGCCAGAAGAAGACGAGCGCGGCCCGCGGGTTCTCGCGGAGCTCCCGTCCCTTGCGGCTGCGGGAGTTGGTATAGAACACGAAACCGCGCTCGTCCACCCCCTTGAGGAGCACGGTACGGGCGGAAGGCCGGGCGTGCGCGTCCGCGGTAGCGAGAATCACCGCGGCCGGCTCACGAAGCCCCGTCTCCCCCGCACGGGCGAACACCGCCTCGAAGCGCGCGAGCGCCTCCCGATAGAGCGCCGTCATGTCCCGTTGATGTCCCGGTCGTCCATGCCAAGAAGGTACAGGATACCGTCAAGCCCGAAGTTCTCGATGACGTGGTCCGCCCCCGCCCGCAGGGCCGGACGGGGGCGGAAGGCGACCCCGAGACCGGCCGCGCGCAGCATCTCGAGGTCGTTCGCCCCGTCGCCGGCCGCCACCACCTCCTCGGCGTCGAGTCCTTCGCGCGCCGCCGTCGCACGGACGAACGCCGCCTTGGCCGCCCCGTCGATGACTTCGCCTTCGATCTCTCCGGTCAGCCGCCCGTTCCGGACCACGAGCTCGTGGGCATGGACGTGGTCGAAGCGAAAGCCGAAGCGCTCGGCGACCCGCCGGGCGAACCACGCGAACCCGCCCGAGACGACGGCGACGCGGTAGCCGTGCCGGGCGAGCGCGGCAAGCAGCCGTTTCGCCCCGGGGGCGAGGGGGAGGCGGCGGGCAATCGGTTCGAGCGCCTCCAGGGGAAGCCCGGCAATCCGTTCGAGGCGGGCGAGGAACGCGCCGCGGAACTCGATCTCCCCTCGCATCGCGGCGTCGGTGATCGCGGCCACCTCCCGTTCAGCCCCCATCGCCAGGGCCAGCTCGTCGACGACCTCGGCGTCGACCAGGGTCGAATCCATGTCGAGGCAGACGAGCCGTCGCCGGCGGCGCCAGCGGTCGTCGCGCTGCACCGCGGCGTCGACACCCATCCCCTCGAAGGCCGACCGGACCGCCCCTCGAAGCGCGCCGAGGTCCGGTCGCGGACCGGCCGCGACGAGATCGAGGGCCCGGCACCGGGCACCGTCTCCGGGGAACGACGGCCCCGGTGCGCCGCCGGGGAGAGGGCCGGACAGCGGCGCAATCCGCGCGGCGCGGAGCCCGAAGCCGGAGAGGACCTCGTGGGCGCGATCGGTGTGGCGGCCGTCGAGATTCGGCCCGAGCAGGGTGAGAACGGTTCGGGAAGTCTCCACGCGAGCCTCGTTCAGCGCGGTGCGGGCGGAAGCGGCCCGGCGGGGTCGGCGCCGCGTGCGGCGGATCCCGTCAGCCTCGAAACGGAGGCGTGGCCGGCGGTCGCGTCGAGACCGGGAGGGCAATGGCATTCACTTAAGGGGATATTCCCGTTTAGTTTTGCCATGGCGGTACGAAACGGTTCTCGCAACATGTTGATTTTGAAGGGAGTGGTATTCGAGAGGATCTGGGAGAAACGGGCTTTTGCTCGCCGATCCGCCTTAAGTGGATGCCATTGGGGGGGGGAAGGGGGGCTCGAGCGTCATCCGTGCGAGGCCCCGCCGCTCACGTGCCGGTGGCCGGGGCCGCAGCGGCGGCGCGGTGCGGCAGGCCGAAGAAGGCGCACGCGGTGGCGGTGGTCCGAGCCGCGAGCGCTTCGACCGTCTCACCGGTCGCGCTCGCCACCGCGCGGGCGATGTGAGCGAGCCGCGCGGGTTCGTTCCGACGGCTCCGGGGCCGGGGGCGGAGGTCGCGGGGCAGGAGGTAGGGAGAGTCGGTCTCGAGCATCAGGCGGTCGGTCGGGATCCGGCCGGCGAGCTCGCGCAGATGCAGGCCGCGCCGCTCGTCGCAGATCCAGCCCGTGATGCCGACGTGCAGGTCGAGATCGAGATAGGCGTGGAGCATTTCGCGGTCGCCGGTGAAGCAGTGGATGACCGCCGGCCCCAGCCGACCGCGGGCCGGCTTCAGGATCTCGACGAAGCGGCGGTGGGCGTTGCGCTCGTGCAGGAAGACGGGAAGCCCGAGCCGGGCCGCGATCCCGAGCTGCTCCTCGAAGGCCCGCTCCTGGTCGGAGCGAGGCGAGAAGTCCCGGTAGAAGTCGAGGCCGGTCTCGCCGACCGCGGCCACCTCCTCGCGCCCCGCGAGCGCTTCGATGGCCGACGCCGCTTCGCCGTCGAAGGTTGCGGCCTCGTGGGGGTGGATACCCGCCGTGGCCATCAGCCGACCGGGATGGCGGCGGGCGAGCGCCGCGGCCGCCTCGCTGTCCGGCCGGCTTGTGCCGGTCACGATGATGCGACCGACACCCGAACGGGCCGCCCGGTCGAGGACTTCGTCGAGATCGGGTGCGAATGACTCGTGGCAGAGGTTCGCGCCGACGTCGATGAGCTCCATGGGCGAAGGAGGATATCATTCCGCCTGTCCCCGCGGCGCCTGCCCTGCACCGGTCCGATCGTGCCCCCGGTGCGCGGCCGCGGGGTGCGGGTGGAGCAGGCGCCGCGGGACGGGACACTCCGGATCGGACGCGCTCCCCTTCCCCGCGGTGCGGCAATGCGCGGACGGCACGAGACGAACGCGCAACCCGCAAGAGCACCCCCCGATGCCCGGACCCGCTCCCCGCCGCGCGCCGAACCTTCGCGAACGCGTCGTCGAACTCGGCGTGCTGCGCGTCGCCCTCCTCGCGGCGGTAGCGGTCCTCGTGGCAAGCGCCCCCTTCTCGTCGTTCGGACCGAACGGCTCCGGGGTGGTCGATGCCTCGCGGCCGCTCGGGGTCGAGGGCGTCGCCCTCGGATCGTACTGGCTCGACCTGTCGCCGGGCCTCCTCTGGACGACCCTCATCGCCCCCCCGCTCGCGGTGATGATGGCCTTCGTAGTGCCCCTCGACATGCTGATGAGCCGGGTCTACATGACCGACAAGCCGGCTGCGGAACGCGCGCGCTATCGCCGCATCCTCGCGGCCGAGGCTCTTGCCTTCGGGCTCCTGGTCGCCGCCTGGGCTCCCTTCTTCGTGACCCTCCTCTCGCTCTGACGGTCGGGCGCGCGCACCGCCGCGGCCGGCTCTCCCTCCGTCGGTCAGTCCCGATCGAGGAGCCAGGCGAGAATCGCATCCTGGACCGCCGTTCCTCCCTCCGTGCGGTCGATCCGGGGGTGCTCCTGGAGCGCCACCACCGCGAGGGTGCGCCCGCGCCGCGTCCGGACGTAGCCCGCCATCGCCCGCACCCCGTCGAGGAGACCGGTCTTCAACCGGGCGCGGGGCGCATCCGGGCGGCCTTCGAGACGCCTGCGCAGGGTCCCGTCGAGCGAGGCGATCGGGAGAGACGCCGCGAACTCCGGGCGGAAGCGGCTCCGCTCCCCCGCGAGCAGGATCTTCCCGAGCCCGCGGGCGGAGGCCCGGGTCTCGCGGGCGAGCCCCGCTCCGTTCACGAGCGCGAGGTGCGGATCCTCGATCCCTTTCCGCTCGAGCCACTCGGCGACCGCCAGCCGCCCCTTGTCGGTGGTTCCGGGGGGGCCGAATCGCTCCGCTCCCAAGGTGAGCAGCAGGTTGCGAGACATCACGTTGTTGCTGAACTTGTTGATCCCGCGGATGACGACCGCGAGCGGAGGCGATCGATGCCGGTGCCAGAGGCTCGCGCCTTCGGGAACGGGGGCAACCACGAGCCCGTTCTCGATTCGACCCCCCATCTGCCCCCAGAGCGCCCGCACCACCCCGTCCGCGAATCGGGCCGGAGGGAGCACGGAGCGCGGAAACGCCGCGCGCGGACAGCCACGCAGGATGCGCCCCGCGACGGTGAGCACCGGCAGGGGGGCGTCGAGCGGGGATCGGGTTGCGAGGGGGCCGGAGACCTGGAGGCGGAGGTCGCGGCCCGCGCAACCGCCCGCCCCGAGCGCGACCCGGTTCCGCAGCCGCAGGCCCGTCACCGGCGGCTCGGTCCGGACCCGTGCTTCGTCCCCCCGGGACTCGACGACCACGTCGAGTGCGTTGAAGTTGACGAGGAGCGCATCGGGCGGCGCGTTGTACGCCCGGTACGGCTTGCCGTCGAAGTCCCCGGGGGGCGGCTCCCCGGCGACCGCGAACCGGGTATTGTCGATGACGAGCCGCCCCGCGACCTCCCGGAGGCCGCGCGCCCGCACTGCCGCGAGGAGCCGCCAGAGCTGCTCCACCACCAGATACGGATCCCCGCTCCCGGCCAGCACGAGATCGCCGTCGAGACGCCCGTCCCGGACCGGGCCGGTCACCTGCACGCGGGTCTCCCACTCGTAGGTCGGCCCGAGCTCCTCGAGGGCCGCGAGGGTGGTGAGGAGCTTGATCGTGGACGCGGGGTGGCGGGCGACGTCCGGCCGGTGGCTGACGAGGGGCGGCTCCGGCGCCGCCACGTCCTGCACGAAGACGCTGATCGACCCCGTGGGCAGGTGATGTCGTTGCAGGGCCTCATCCACCGGCGCGGGCAGTCCCTCCGCCACCGCCCCACCCGCCCAAACCATGTAAGCTGCGACCAGCGCAGCCCTTCGGAGAGCACGTTGGACCCACGGATAATCCTCATCCTGGTATTGGTTTATCCCGTCATCTTTGCATTGACCCGCCCGCTCTACCCGAAAGTGCTGCGTTGGAACGCAGGCGCCACGTGGGAGCCGCTGCCGTGGTACCGGCAACCGGCACCGGGCACCTTCCGCGCCTGGATCGAGCGTCCGCGGCCGCGCCTGCACCGGTGCGGCGCGTGGATGGTCACCCACCTGTTCCTGTGCGCTCTTCGTCATTTTCTGGCCGTCGTGGCCGTATCAGCCGCCGCATTGCTCCTTCTCTAGACCGCCCCGTCCACCACGAGCTCGATGAGGCGGGGCGCACCGCTCGCGAACGCCTCTTCGACGGCCGCGCCCACCTCTTCGGGCGCGGCGACGCGGCGCCCCTCGACCCCGAACCCCCGGGCCACCGACACGTAGTCGATGTCCGGGTCGGTGAGGTCGAGGTGACGGCAGGAACCGGCGCGGCCCTCGACGCCGGCCACCGCGCGGAAGCGGTTCATGTTGTACTTGAGAATGCGGTATACCCGGTTGTTCAGGATGACGAACACCGCCGGGACGCGATGGTGGGCCGCGGTCCACAGGGCCTGGATGGTGTAGAGGGCCGACCCGTCGCCCGAGACGCAGAGCACCGGACGCTCGGGCCGGGCGAGCTTGAGGCCGATCCCGGTCGGGAGCCCCTGCCCGATGCCGCCGCCGCGTGAGCCGAGCGCGTCGCCCGGGGCGCGGAAGTCGAAGCTGCGGCCGAGGTCGCGGTCCGCGGTGATCGCCTCGCGCGCCACGGCGGTTCCCTCGGGTGCGGCCCGTGCGAGCTCCTGCATCGCCCGCGCGGCCGACATGGGACGGTTGCCGGGCGGGGCTCGCTCCACGCGGGCGCGTTGCGCCGCGGACTCTTCCCCCTTGCGGGCGCGGATCCGCTCCATGCGCGCGGCCGCCCCGGCCCGATACGCATCGTCCGCCCCGTCCTCGAGAGCGGCGGCCAGGGCCGCGAGGGCGAGCTTCGGATCGGCGAAGAGGCCGCAGTCGAGCCGGTGGTTTCGCCCGAGGTTGCGCGCGGACGGATCGATCTGGATGACCGGGGCGCCGTCCGGGAAGGGCGCATCTTCGACGTACCATACCTCCTCGAAGAACTCGCCGCCGACGAGAAGGACGAGGTCCGCGTCACCGATCACGGCCCGCACCTGGGCGTGGTCTCCGAAACCGCGGGCGCGCACGCACGGGTGGCCGGAGGGTACGTTCACCTGCGCCGGCAAGACATCTCCGTACACGTCGGCCCCGATCCGCTCCGCGAGCCCGATCAGCTCCTCCGTTGCCCCGCTCTGCGCCACCCGGTCCCCGGCGAAGAGGACGGGGCGTTCGGCGCCAAGGACGAGACGCGCGGCCTCCGCGACTCCGTCCGGATCCGGCGCGGCGCGGCGCCAGATCCGCGACGGCGGGATCGGCTCCCGCGCGGTCCGCTCGTTCATCACGTTGAACGGGAGCGCCACGAACACCGGGCCGGTCGGAGGATCCTGCGCGACCTTGAACGCCCGGTGCAGGAGTTCGGGCAGCTCGCCGGCCGACTCCGCCTGCACGCTCCATTTGGTGACCGGGGCGGCCATCGCGACGAGGTCGTGCCACAGCACGGGCTCACGGAGTCGGAAACGGGTGTCCTGCTGGCCGGCGGTGACCACGAGCGGGGTCCGCCCCTCCCAGGCGTTGTAGAGCGAGCCCATGCCGTTGCCGAGCCCGGGTCCGACGTGGAGGTTCGCTACCCCCACCCGGCCGGCCGCCTGCGCCCAGGCGTCCGCCATGGACACCGCGATCGCCTCCTGAAGGGCCAGGATGTACCGGATCGAGGGATAGTCCTCGAGGGCGTCCATGAGCGGCAGCTCGGTCGTCCCCGGGTTGCCGAAGAGGTACTCGACCCCTTCGGCAACCAGGGTCTCCATCACGATCTCGCGCCCCGTCCAGGTCCGTGACGACATCGCCCGCGCCTCCCCCGCGCCTATCGACCGCCGGCTCCCGGATTATAGTTCGGGACCGATATCCGCAGCTTGACGGCCACCGCACCGAGCCCCCGGGACTGCTTCGCTCATTCAAAATCAATCAACGAATTCAAAGAGTCGTGTCCACAGACGAGCGGGTGACCCGAAGTCGGCGGCGACCGGAGAACAAGGCATCGAATCAAGGCGGTACGCTCACCTGTGGTCATCCGGGGAAGACCGGGACGAACTTGCCCCGCCGAGCCCCTGGTTGCCGGATTACGCTTCGCCAAACCGGCCCTCCCGGAAGCGATGGCCCCTTGGCAGATCGGATTGGCCGGGGGCGCGGCCCGACGTCGCGCGCAGGGGCCGCGGGCTTCACACCGCGCGCTCGTCCGTCAAGCGATGGATACCGGTGCCTGGAGGGTTGCCGGGACGGGGACGGCGGCCGGTAACCGACAAGGGCGTTCGCGGGCGAGGGGCGTCCGGGGCGGGAGCGGGGCGGCGAGGTCGAGGCGGGTCGGCGTGCGGCCGCGGCGCCGGGAGGTCCATGGATTCGACGGCGGCAGTCTTTCTCCTCACCCGCGAATGGCGCGATACGTCGCGTGGGCTCGAGCTCGTGCTGTGGGCGACCGGGGAGGCGGGTCCGGTGCGGGCGGTGCTCCGCGGCCAGAAAGCAGTCTGCTTCATCCCGCGCGGGCAGGCTTCCCCGCCCGCGGTCCGGCGGCGCAAGGTCGCGCTCGCGACCCTGGACGGGACCCCGGTCGACGCCCTTTACTTCCACACCCGGCGCGAGCTGGAGGCGTTCCGCGAGCGGGGAGAAGCCGAGCTTCACGAGACCGACGTGCGGCCCGCCGATCGCTTCCTGATGGAACGGTTCGTCACCGGCCCCATGGTCCTCCACGGGCGCGCGGAGCGCCGCGAGCGGTTCGTCGAGTACCTCGACCCCCGCGTGCGGGCCGGCGACTGCCGGCCGGCCCTTCGCTTCGTCTCCCTCGACATCGAGACGTCGGGACTCGACGGATCGGACCCGGAACAGCAGCTCTGGTCGGTCGCGGTGAGCGGGGGCGACCCGCGGGCCGGGCCGCAGGCGCGAGGGCCGGACCGGACGCGGAGGAAGCCCGACCCGCGCGATGGCGGAGGCTCCGGGGCGGAAGCGGGGACGGCGGGCGCGGCCGGCCGCGAAGCGCCGCCGCCGCCGGCGCCGCCGGGAGGGCCGGGGAGGTCGACGGAGGCCGTGTTCCTCGTCGACCCGGAGGCCGGGCGGGACGAATCGTCTCCGCACCCTCTCCGGGCCGCGGAGGGCGCGGTCCCCGTTCACCGTCTTCCGGACGAGGCCACGGTCCTTCGCGCCTTCCTCGCCTGGATCGCGGACTACGACCCGGACCTCATCATCGGCTGGAACGTCGCCGGCTTCGACCTTCGTTTCCTGGAAGCGCGCTGCCGCCTCCACCGCGTCGGCTTCACTCTCGGGCGGGACGGGGGTCCGGCGCGCATCCTCGACGGTGCGGTGGCGACGGCGAGGGTCCCGGGACGGGTGGTGCTCGACGGTATCGAGGGCCATCGCACCGCCTTCTGGGGATTCGAGGACGAGAGCCTCGGGGCGGTGGCGCGCGAGCTGCTCGGGCGCGACAAGCTCATCGCACCCGATCGCAACCGCGTCGACGCGATACGCGAGCTCCACGCGACCGACCGGCTGGCCCTCGCCGCCTACAACCTCGAGGACTGCCGCCTCGTACGCGACATCTTCGACCGGACGAGGCTCGTCGACTTCATGGTGGAGCGGAGCCGGATCACCGGCCTCGCCCTCGGCCGGACCGGCGGCTCGGTCGCCGCCTTCGACCACCTCTACCTCCCGCGCCTGCACCGCCGCGGGAGGGTCGCCCCGGACGTCGGCGCGGGTGGGGCGGGGACCGGGGAGAGCCCCGGCGGCCACGTCCTCGAGTCGCGCCCGGGACTCTACCGGAACGTCGCCCTGCTCGACTTCAAGAGCCTGTACCCGAGCATCATCCGCACCTTCCGCATCGACCCCCTCGGCCTCGCCGAGCCGGGCCCCGACCCGGTGCCGGGGTTCGCGGGAGCGGCCTTCGCACGCGAGCGGGGGATCCTTCCCGACCTCATCGCCGGCCTCTGGGCGCGCCGGGACGAGGCGAAGCGGACCGGCGATCAGCCTTTCCAGCACGCGGTCAAGATCCTCATGAACTCGTTCTACGGTGTGCTCGGCGCCCGCGGATGCCGCTTCTTCGACCCGCGGCTCGCGAGCAGCATCACCCTGCGCGGGCACGAGATCATCCGGCGCAGCAAGGCGTTCATCGAGGACGAGGGATTCGAGGTAATCTACGGGGACACGGACTCGCTCTTCGTCCTGCTGGGAGACTGCGGCGGCGCGCGCGAGGCCGCGACCGGGCTCGCGGAACGGCTGAACGGCTGGTGGGGGGAGACCCTCGCCGGGGAGCATCGCCTCGATTCCTGTCTCGAGGTCGAGTTCGAGACCCTGTTCGAGCGCTTCCTCATGCCGACGGTGCGCGGGGCGGCCAAGGGAACCAAGAAGCGCTATGCCGGGCTCGTGGACAACGGGGCCGGGGGGGGCGGGGGAACGCGCCGGCTCGTCTTCAAGGGGCTCGAGACGGTGCGCACGGACTGGACGCCGCTCGCCCGACGGTTCCAGCGCGAGCTCTATCGGAAGGTGTTCCTCGACGAGCCCTACGAGGACTACGTGCGCGCCACCTGCGATGCGCTCCTCGCCGGAGAGCTGGACGACGAGCTCGTCTACCGGAAGCGGCTCCGCCGGCCCATTGACGCCTACACCCGCAACGTACCGCCCCACGTCCAGGCGGCCCGCCGGCAATCGAACCCCAGCTCCTGGGTGAGCTACGTGGTGACCGCGAACGGCCCCCTCCCCGTCGAGGCGCTCGACGCGAGGCCGGACTACGAGCACTACCGGGACCGGCAGCTCGCCCCCGCCGCGGACGGCATCCTCCACTTCCTCGGCACCAGCTTCGAGACCCTGACTACCTCCCAGCTCTTCTGAACCGGGCAGAGGCCCGATCCTCCCGGACCATTTCACGCTACGGTGTCGGGACGGATGGCAACGCCCCGGTCGCCCGCACGTCGCAGACCGTGGGTCGGCCAGCGTGAAACGGCCCCGCCCGATCCTCCCGGGGGTCTGGACAAGCCTCGCGACATCGGAGAGTCTTGCACCGTCATGACCACCGCAGGATTCATCGGCCTCGGGAACATGGGTCGGCCCATGGCGGAGAACCTCGCCGCGGCCGGGCATCGGCTCTGCGTCCACGACGCGGCCGGCTCCGCGGAGCGCGCCCCCGCCGGGGCCACCCCGGTGAACTCCGTGGCGCACGTCGCCGCGGTTGCCGATCCGATCCTCCTCAGCCTTCCCGACGGGGCGGCGGTGCGCAGTGTCGTCGACGAGATTCGGGAGAGCCCGAACGCGGTCGCCCACACCATCGTCGACACCTCCACCATCGGCATCGCGGCTGCGAGGAGCATCGGCCGCGCCCTCGTCGACGACGGATTCGAGTACGTCGACGCACCGGTCTCGGGGGGCGTGGCCGGCGCCCGCGCCGCCACCCTCGCGATCATGTTCGCGGGCTCCTCCGCGGCCTACAACCGCCTCGCCCCCCTTCTGGAGCCCCTGTGCCGTCACCTCGTATACGTCGGCCGGCGGCCGGGACAGGGGCAGGCCATGAAGGTCCTCAACAACTACCTGTCGGCCACCGCGATGGCCGCGACGAGCGAGGCGGTCGCGTTCGGGGTCCGGCAAGGCCTCGACATGAGCACCATGCTGGACGTCCTGAACGCCTCCTCCGGCATGAACACCGCTACCGCCGACAAGTTCCCGAACCGGGTGCTGACGGAGACGTACGACGCGGGCTTCGCGGCCCGCCTCCTGCGCAAGGACGTCTCCCTCTACGTCGAGGCGGCGGACGGCGCGGGGGTGCGAAGGGGGGTCGCGAAGGCGGTGTTCGCCCTCTGGGACGAGTACGCCGCGGACCACGGAGACGAGGATTTCACCCGCGTCTATCCCTTCGTACGGGAGAGCGGAGGCGAGTAGGAACACCCCGCGCAGGGCTCGTTCTTTGTTCGGCGACGGGTGAACCGGGCCGGTTCGGCGGGCCATTGGAGATCGCGTTTCATCGTCTGCGGGTCGGTCCGGGGGGCATGGAGCTGCCTCCGATCGCACAGCCCGCACGGCCGGCCGATCCGCACCCGCCCCCGGCACCCGGTCACGACGAGAAACGGCCCTGACACCCCGCGCGAAGCGGTCCGGCGGGAACGAGGCTCGGCGCTATAATCGCCCGCCTACGGCCCGCCCGCCCGGCACAGGATGGCCCGATGCAGTTGAAACCCGATCGTCCCCGGCCTCCGACCTCGGACGAAGTGTCGTTCGACCTCGAAGAGGTGCTGGGCTCGGTAGTGGCCCTCCGGGCGCACATCCCGGAGGACGCGATGACCGCCTCCATTCTCGGGACGGAGCGGGCGGGGCACGGGGTCGCGATCAACGACTCCGGGCTCGTTCTCACCATCGGGTATCTCGTCACCGAGGCCGAGTCGGTGTGGCTCGTCGACAACACCAACACCACCGTGCCGGCCTACGTGGTCGCCTACGACCAGGAGACGGGGTTCGGGCTGGTGCAGGCCCTCCAGCGCCTTCCGGTGCCGGGCCTCCCCCTCGGGTCTTCCGAAACGCTGGCCCAGGGGGACTACGTGGTGTTCGCCGGGCAGGGGGGCGCTTCGCAGGCGGTGGCCGCGGAGGTCATCCTCAAGCGCGAGTTCGCGGGCTACTGGGAGTATCTCCTCGAAGAGGCGATCTTCACCGCGCCGGCCCATCCCAACTGGGGCGGGGCGGCGGTCATCGGACGGGACGGGACGCTGCGGGGCATCGGTTCCCTCCTCGTCCAGCACGTCCGGGGCGACGAGGAAGCGTTCAACGCGAACATGGTCGTGCCGGTGGACCTGCTGAAGCCGATCCTGCCCGAGCTTCTCGTCTACGGGCGCCAGAACAAGCCGGGCCGCCCGTGGCTCGGCATGATGACGACGGAGTACGAGGGGCACCTCGTGGTAGCCGGGGTGACGAAGGACGGACCGGCCGAGAAGGCGGGGGTCGAGGCGGGCGACGTCGTCGTCGAAGTGAACGGCGAGAGCGTGTCCGGGCTCGCGACGATGTTCCGCCGCGTCTGGCGTCTCGGGGACGCCGGGGTGTCGGTGCCGCTCACCATCTACCGCAGCGATTCGACGCGGGAGATCGTGGTCGCGTCGGTGAACCGGGACCAGCGCCTCAAACGCCCCGCCCTGCACTGACCGCCGACACTGCGGCGCTGGCCCATGGGCCGTTCCCGCGCGCCCGGGAGGCGCTCCCCGCTCCCGGAAGACGCGCCCCGGTCAACCGGACGGCGGGGCGGGCCGCGGGCCGGCGAGGTCGTCCCAGCGGTTGACGATGCGACAGAAGATCTCCGCCGTCATCTCCGCGTCGTAGATGGCCGAGTGCGCCTCGACCGCATCCCACCCGAGCCCCGCCGCCTCCGCCATCTTCGCGAGCACGGTCTGGCCGTAGGCGAGGCCCCCGAGAGTCGCGGTGTCGAATACCGTGAACGCGTGGAAGGGATTGCGCCGGTAGTTGGCGCGCCGCGCCGCCGCGTGCACGAAGGAGAGGTCGAAGGCCGGGTTGTGGCCGACCAGCACCGCACGGGTGCATCCGGTCTCCCGGAGCTGGTCCCGGATCGGATCGCAGACGTGCGTCAGCGCCTCGCGCTCCGGCTTCGCCGCACGCAAGGGGTGATCCGGGATGATGCGGTTGAACTCCAGCGCCTTGGGGTCGAGGTTGGCCCCCGTGAACGGCTCGACGTGGCAGGAGCGGGTCTCACGCCGGCGCCATCTCCCCGCCTCGTCCCGGTCGAGGAGCACCGCCGCGATCTCCAGCAAGGCATCGGTCTCCGGGTTGAAACCGCCGGTCTCGACATCCACCACCACCGGGAGGAAACCCCGGAACCGGCGGGAGATCGGGTGGGCTCGTTGCGGCATTTCTCCCTCCGGGGCGCCAGGGTTCGTTTCTTGTCCGGCGACGGGTGAACCGGGCCTGTTCGGCAGGCCGTTCGGACGCGCATTTCGTCGTCCGCGTGTCGGTTCGGGCGTCATGAAGCGGCCCTCGATCGCGCGACCGGCCGATCCGCCCCCGCCCCCGGCACCCGGTCACGACAAAAAATGGCCCTGTCCGGGGTGCGGCCGGGGTGCGGCCGGGGTGCGGCCGCGCCCCGGCTTCGGGCCGGGCGGCGCTTACCATACCCCCTCGATGTTGATAGAGTCCGCCGGGGACCCTGGGCCGGCCATCCGCCGGCGGGAAACGGGAGCGCGCATGGTCGCACGGATTCAGCCCCAGACCGGTCACGACGTCGATCCGGCGGAGACCGAGGAGTGGCTGGAGTCGCTCGAAGCGGTGCTGGAACGCGACGGGATCCCGCGCGCCCACTTCCTCCTCGAGAACCTCATCGCGGAGGCGCGCCGCGCCGGGGCCAACCTCCCCTACTCGGCCAACACCGCTTATCTCAACACCATTCCGGAGGCGAGCGAGCGCCACACCCCGGGGGAACCCTCGATCGAGTGGCGGATCCGATCGCTCGTGCGGTGGAACGCGATGGCGATGGTGGTCCAGGCGAACCGGGAGAGCCCCGAACTCGGCGGCCACATCGCGAGCTTCGCCTCCGCCGCCACCCTCTACGAGGTCGGGTTCAACCACTTCTGGCATGCGCCGACCGCCGAGCACGGCGGCGACCTCGTCTACGTCCAGGGCCACTCGGCGCCCGGGATCTACGCGCGCGCGTTCCTGGAAGGAAGGCTCCAGGAAGAAGACCTCCACCGCTTCCGCCAGGAGGCGGACGGCAAGGGACTCTCCTCCTATCCCCACCCGTGGCTCATGCCCTGGTTCTGGCAGTTCCCCACCGTGTCGATGGGCCTCGGTCCCATCCAGGCCATCTACCACGCCCGCTTCATGCGCTATCTCGACAACCGCGGGTTGCTCGGCACGGAGGGGCGGAAGGTGTGGTGCTTCGTCGGCGACGGGGAGATGGACGAGCCCGAGTCGCTCGGCGCGATCACCCTCGCCGCCCGCGAGCAGCTCGACAACCTCGTGTTCGTCGTCAACTGCAACCTGCAGCGCCTGGACGGCCCGGTGCGCGGCAACGGCAAGATCATCCAGGAGCTCGAGGCGGCGTTCCGGGGGGCGGGCTGGAACGTCATCAAGGTGATCTGGGGCTCGTACTGGGACGCCCTCCTCATGCGCGACACCAAGGGCCTGCTCCGCCGGCGCATGGAGGAGGCGGTCGACGGGGAGTACCAGAACTTCAAGGCCAAGGGCGGCGGCTATACCCGCGAGCACTTCTTCGGAAAGTATCCCGAACTCAAGCGGATGGTCGCCAACATGAGCGACGACGACATCTGGCGCCTCAACCGGGGCGGCCACGACCCCCACAAGGTCTACGCCGCCTACGCCCAGGCGGTCGCCCATCGCGGCCAGCCCACCGTCATCCTCGCGAAGACGGTGAAGGGCTACGGAATGGGCCACGC
Source organism: Gammaproteobacteria bacterium (assembly GCA_965214795.1). Classification (GTDB taxonomy): domain Bacteria; phylum Pseudomonadota; class Gammaproteobacteria; order HK1; family HK1; genus JAJDXW01. The sequence continues at coordinate 3,422,123 of OZ243976.1, forward strand.
CGGCGAAGGGCAGAACGTCACCCATCAGCAGAAGAAGATGGGGGAGGACGCGCTCCGGGCGTTCCGGGACCGGTTCCGGATCCCCCTCACCGACGATCAGATTGCCGACGCCCCGTTCTACCGCCCCCCGCCCGACAGCCCGGAGATCCGGTACCTGAAGGAGCGGCGCCGGGCCCTCGGGGGCTTTCTCCCCGCGCGGGCGGACCGCGCCGCGCCGCTCGAGGCGCCCGGCATCGACCTTTTCGCGAGCCAGATCGAGGGGAGCCGAGGCCGGGAGATCTCGACCACGATGGCCTTCGTGCGGTTGCTGACCGCCCTCCTCCGCGACAAGACGGTGGGGCCCCGCGTCGTACCCATCGTTCCCGACGAGGCGCGCACGTTCGGAATGGAGGGGCTGTTCCGGCAGCTCGGCATCTACTCGTCCAAGGGGCAGCTCTACGAGCCCCAGGACGCCGATCAGCTCATGTACTACCGGGAAGACGTCAGGGGGCAGATCCTGGAGGAAGGGATCAGCGAGGCCGGCGCGTTCTCCTCGTGGATCGCGGCCGCCACCTCCTATGCCAACCACGGCCTGACCATGGTCCCGTTCTACATCTTCTACTCGATGTTCGGGTTCCAGCGGGTCGGCGACCTCGCGTGGGCGGCGGGCGACCTGCAGGCGCGGGGATTCCTCCTCGGCGCGACGGCGGGCCGGACGACGCTCGGGGGCGAGGGCCTGCAGCACTGCGACGGGCACAGCCACCTCCTCGCCGCGAACATCCCGAACTGCGTGGCCTACGATCCGACCTTCGCCTACGAGCTCGCGGTGATCCTGCACGCGGGCCTGAAGCGCATGATGGAGGGGAAGGAAAACGTCTTCTACTACATCACGGTCATGAACGAGAACTACGCCCACCCCGCCCTGCCGGAGGGGAGCGAGGAAGGGATCCTCAAGGGTCTCTACCGCCTTCCGTCCGCCTCTCCGGGCGGACGCCGCGAACGCGCCGGTCGGGTACGCCTTCTCGGCTCGGGGGCGATCCTGCGCGAGGCGATCGCGGCCGCCGACCTGCTGGACGAGGACTACGGGGTCGAGAGCGAGGTATTCGGCGCGACGAGCTTCACGGAGCTTCGCCGCGACGGCCTTGACGCGGCGCGCTGGAACCTGCTGCATCCGGACCAGCCTCCCCGAACGAATCACGTCGAGCGGTGTCTCGGCGGCGACGATTCCCCGGTGGTGGCCGCGACGGACTACGTCAAGCTCAACGCGGACCAGATCCGGGAGTTCGTTCCCGCCCGCTACGTGACGCTCGGGACGGACGGGTTCGGGCGGAGCGACGTTCGGGCGGCGCTGCGGCGCTACTTCGAGGTGGACCGTCACTTCATCGCGGTCGCCGCCCTCAAGGCCCTGGCCGACGAGGGGCGACTCTCCACCGAGATGGTCCTCGACGCCATCCGGCGCTACGGCGTCGATCCCGATCGGCCGCCCCCGGCGGCCCGGTAGCCCCCGGCAACCCCAGGGTAGCCAAGGTCGTTCCCGAGGAACCGGGAGGAACATGGCGAGACGGATCGACGTCGAGGTGCCGGACATCGGGGAGTTCTCCGGAGTCCCGGTGATCGAGCTTCTGGTCGCCCCCGGCGATCGCGTGGAGTTCGACGATTCCCTCCTCACCCTGGAGAGCGACAAGGCGACGATGGACATCCCCGCGCCGGCCGCGGGGGTGGTCGTGGAGTTCCGGGTCGGGCTGGGGGACGAGGTCTCCGAGGGAGACGTCCTGCTTGTGCTCGAGTCGGCGGATGCGGGCGGAGAGAAGCCGGAGGACACGTCCTTTGACGCGCCGGCTTCCGGGGTCTCGCCGGCCGCGCCGGCCGCCGGGGCCGAGGACGCGCCGTCGGATGGGGCTTCCGCCTCCAGGGCCGGCGCCCCCTCCCCGGCGGAGGCGACCGCGGGCCCGGATGCGGCGGCCGGTGCACCCGCGGCCGCCCTCTCCCCGCTCCCGACCGAGTCCGGCGCTTCCGGGGGGGCGGGGTGGGAAGCCGGCGACCCGCGGGCGCCCGGGAACCTTCAGCGCCCGCCGCCGACCGCGAAGCTTCCGAGCTTCCCCGGCCGGCGCACCGCAGCGTACCACGCTACCCCGTCGGTGCGCCGTTTCGCGCGGGAGCTCGGGGCGGACCTCTCGGAGGTCACCGGCACCGGGCGCAAGGGCCGGATCCTTGCGCAGGACGTGCGGCGCCACGTCAAGGAGCGCCTGGCCGGGCCGGCCCCCGCCGCCGCGGCCGCACCGGCAGGCGGCGCACCGGCAGGCGGCGCTCCGGCCGCGGCGGGGCTGCCGCCCCTCCCGGCCATCGACTTCTCGCGGTTCGGCGAGACCGAGGAGTTGCCGCTCTCGCGGATCAAGCGCCGCACCGCCGCGAACCTCGGCCGGGCGTGGCTCACGGTACCGCTCGTGACCCATTTCGACGAGACGGACGTGACCGACCTCGAGGCGTTCCGGCGCTCGCTCCGTGAAGCCCCGGAAGCGCGCGGGGCCCGCATCACCCTGCTCGCCTTCGCGATGAAGGCGCTCGTCGCCACCCTGAAGGAGTTTCCGACGTTCAACGCCTCCCTCGCCCCGGGCGGAGAGAGCCTCGTGCTCAAGCGCTACTACCACCTCGGAATCGCGGTCGATACTCCCGAGGGGCTCGTGGTCCCGGTGGTGCGGGACGTGGACCGCAAGCGGGTGACGGAGCTCTCCTTCGAGCTCGCCGAGATGAGCGAGCGGGCGCGGGAGCGCAAGCTTCGGCCGGACGACGTGCGGGGCTCGTGCATGACCATATCGAGCCTCGGCGGGATCGGAGGGACCGGATTCACCCCCATCGTCAACCCGCCGGAGGTGGCCATCCTCGGCCTTGCCCGGACCCGGGTGGCGCCGATATGGAACGGGCGGGAGTTCGCGCCCCGGACCATCCTCCCGCTCTCGCTCTCCTACGACCATCGGGTCGTCGACGGGGCGGAAGCGGCCCGGTTCTGCCGCCACCTGTGCCTGCTGCTCGCCGACGTGAGGCGCCTGCTGCTATGAGAAAGACCGCTGCTCGGGGGAGGTCCGCCGGTCGCCGCCGCGCGACGCCGGCGGTGGCGGTGGCGACGAAGAGAGGATAGCGCTGTGGAGCCCACCAGGGTCGTCGTCCCGGACCTCGGCGAGACATCCGAAGTGGAAGTCGTGGAGATCCTCGTCTCTCCGGGAGACCGGGTCGGGCTCGACGATCCCGTGATCGTCCTGGAGAGCGACAAGGCCAGCATGGACCTTCCGTCCCCGGCGGAAGGCGTGGTCACCTCCGTCGAGGTCTCGACAGGGGACCGGGTCGCAGCGGGGACCGTACTCGTGGGGATCGATACGGGGGCCGGGGTCGGGGGCGAGGTCTCCGGTGGTGCGGGAGACGCTCCGGCCGCCGGCGATCCGGAGGCGCCGCCGGGTGGGCCGGCCGGCGATGCCCCCACGGCGCTCGCCGGCGTCCGGCGGGAAGAACCGGGTCCGCCCGCCCCGCCTCCCGCCGCGACCCCACTGCCGTTCGCTGCGGAGCCGGGGCCCGCCCCCGATCCTCGAATCGAGGCTGGCGACGACGGCGACGCCGTCCCGGACGACGTCGACCTCCGTGCGGAGGTGGTGGTCCTCGGGGCGGGGCCGGGCGGCTACACCGCCGCCTTCCGGGCCGCCGACCTCGGCCGGCGCACGGTGCTCGTCGAGCGTTACCCGACTTTGGGCGGGGTCTGCCTCAACGTCGGCTGCATTCCCTCCAAGGCGTTGCTCGGCACCGCGGAGACGATCGCCGCGGCAGCCGAGCTCGGAGCGCGCGGGGTCGATTTCGGGGCGCCCGACATCGACACGGCGAAGCTCGACGAGTGGAAGAACGCGGTGGTCAGGCGCCTCACCGATGGACTCGCGGGACTCGCGAAGCGCCGCCGGGTGGAGGTGGTGCAGGGAGCCGGCCGGTTCGCGGGACCGCGCGTCCTCGCGGTGGAGACGCCCGAGGGCAGCACTCGCCGGATCGGATTCGAGCACGCGATCATCGCGGCCGGATCGGCGCCGGTGCGGCTGCCGGGCTTTCCCTGGGGGGATCCCCGGATCGTCGATTCGACGGGCGCCCTCGATATCACCGAGGTGCCCCGGCGCCTCCTCGTGGTGGGGGGCGGCATCATCGGTCTCGAGATGGCTTCCGTCTACCACGCCCTCGGCTCCCAGGTCACGGTGGTGGAGCTTCTCGACGAGCTCCTCGCCGGCTGCGACCGTGACCTCGTTCGCCCCCTGGAGAAGCGGATCTCGTCGCGCTACCACGCGATCCGCCTCGGCACCCGGATCACCTCCGTCGAGCCGCAGCGGCGCGGGATCAAGGTGTGGTACGGCGACGAATCGCGGATCTACGACCGGGTGCTGGTCGCGGTGGGCCGGCGGCCCTGCGAGGTCGATGCGGGGGCGGCCGGGGTCGCGGTCGGCGAGCGGGGGTTCATCCCCGTCGACGAAACCATGCGCACGAACGTGCCGCACATCTTCGCCGTCGGGGACATCACCGGCCCCCCGCTCCTCGCCCACCGGGCAACCCACCAGGGCAAGGTCGCGGCGGAGGCCGCGGCGGGCCGCAAGACGGCGTTCGATGCGTCCGTGATCCCCTCCGTCGCATACACCGATCCGGAGATCGCGTGGGTGGGGGTGACGGAGGCGGAAGCGAAGGCCGAGGGTCGGGCGATCGAGAAGGCCGCCTTTCCGTGGGCCGCGAGCGGCCGGGCGCTCGGCACGGGGCGCGGCGAGGGTCTCACGAAGCTCATCTTCGACGGCGAGACCCGACGCCTCGTCGGAGCCGGGATCGTCGGCCCGCACGCGGGCGAGCTCATCTCCGAGGCGGTGCTCGCGATCGAGATGGGGGCGGACCCGGAAGACATCGCCCTCAGCATCCACCCCCACCCCACCCTCTCCGAGACCGTCAACTTCGCGGCGGAGATGGTCGCCGGCACCATCACCGACCTCTACGTCCCGCGCCGCAGGTGACGCGGGTCGCGGCGCACCGCGGCGGGCCGGTATCGCCGCACCGCCGGACCGTGGGCGATGACGGCGGGGGCGAACCCGCGTCCGCCGTTGCCGCCCTTCCCGCCCTCGGGGACTTTCCCGACACCGGCGCCCGCTTCGACGGCCCCGTGCCGTCCCTGCGCGGAGAGCGCTCGGACTACGTGCGGGCCGGACACCGCCCCGTGGTCCGCGTCCTCTTCCCCCGCGCCGCCAACGTCGGCGTGCGCGGCGCCGGCCATTGGCTCCTTCACGCCGATCACCCCACCGAAGTCGCCGGCCTGCTCAACCGCTTCCTCGCTGCCCGACCTCGGACACGAGGCAGGACCGTTCCGAAGTCGTGGGCAACGGACTGGAACTCGAAGCTCGGCCTTCTCCCCCGGGCATCCGGCCGTGAAGCCCTACCCCGAAAAAATCACCGACTTTCGTCGCGAGGGGGCCAAGATGCCCCACGATCTCATGAGAAGAACGGGCCGCACGGACCGAAAGAGCGCGTGCGCGCTGCTGAAGGCGTAGTCGACACTGGCGCGTGCGCGCGGTCGAAGCGGCTTGAAGGAGTACGGCCCGCTACCGCGAGCGGATTGGTGGCCGCGGCAGGAAGTCGGTGATTTTCTCGGGCTGGTGTCAGGAGCCTGCGTCCGGCTCGGACCCCTGCGAGGAGTGAAAACGGGCTTCCAGTTCCTCGACGCGCACCTCCAACTCCTGCCGGACGACCTCCAACCGCTTCAGACGCGCATCCGATTCCCGACGGGCGGCTGCCTCCTCCATGGGGTTGAGGAGATAGCGCCCGGTCGCCGGGTCTCGGAACCGCAGCGTCCCGTCCTCCAGGCGAAGGTCGAGCCCGAGCGCCTCGCTGCGATGAGCGAGCCCGCCACCCGGCAACTCCCATGCCGACATCGGCTCGTAGTCTCCATCCACCAGGCGCAGCCCCAGCAACGCCGGCCTCAGGTACTCCTCCAGCGGGTCGAACTGGAAGTACTCCCCCACCCCCAGCGAACGGTATACTTCGCGCTTCGGCCCGTGGTCTTCGCGCCGCGTGCTTCGAGACGTGAACTCCAACACGAAGTCCGGCCCCTTGGGCTCCTCCCACAGGCGGTAGGTGCGCCGGTTCCCCCGGGGCGCACCGAGCACCACGAAGATGTCCGGCGCTACCACCGCCCGCGGGTTGCCCCGCTCGTAGTACAGGAACAGGTTGCCGGCCACGTACACGTCCTGGTGCTCCCGGAAGTGCTCGCGAAGCATGTACCGGGTTTCGAGCAGGAGGTCGATGTGGGCGTCGGTCTCACCCACCGGCCGGCCGTCGGATTCGGGGTAGACGACCTCGGGGGGAGCATCGAAGACGGCCTGCACCATGGGGGTGCCCTCCGTTTCCCTGCGGGCTCGGTGCGCCGTGATCCCGCGGCGCGCGGGGCAAGAGTACCACCGCTCCCCCCGTCGCCGACCAGGCAGGGGGCGGACGGACGGGAAGCCGTGCACCGGACCGAACGAGCGGCCGGGGGCCGGGCCGGAGAAGAGACCGGATTCGGAACGTGGTTCGGCGGCGGGAGGACATGCAGCCATTGTGCGCCCGCGACCGTCTCCGCCGCGCAAGGAATCGCGCCGTCTTCGGGAGGGATTCCGGCCGAAGAATGCGGGAGGATTTCCCGCAAGCCGTAGGTCGCGGTTCTGTGCCGGGTATGGTCTCGGGGGTATCGTCCGGCGCAACCGGCCGGGGGCGAGCGCGGCGCGCCGGCCGGACCGGACCGACCTGGCGTCAAACAGACGTTGACACTGCATTGCGGCGGCCCCACGATGGGCGCTCCGGAAAGGAGGCCGGACGTGCCCCTCGACACCAACATCGGTTCCACGACTCCCACGCCTCCCGCAACCGAGGTGGCGGCGCCTGCCGCAGGTGGACCACGCGGCATGCCCGCACCCCGCCCGCACCCGGCTGCCGCGGACAGGTGAGGGGCGGACATCGGGGGGAGCGGGACTTCCCGGACATGGTGGTGGAAGTGGATCACACCATGGACGTTCGCCGGGGGAGGCTCGGGGGGTACCAGGAGGGGGGGCCGGAAGTGTGGGTGCTGGTGCCCGAGCGCGACACGCGGATCCGCTCCGCCAGGCGGCGCCCGGGTCTCACGATCCACGTGCGGGAAGGCGGGCAACACCGCACGGCGAACGAGAGCCGGGCCTTTCCGGGATGGAGGGTGGAGGAGATCAACGCGGCGAAGAACGAGACGCGCCTGACGGCGGCCGCGAGCGTGGTTCCGGAGCGGGTGGGTCGGGTGCTGCGCGGCTGCGGCAGGCACGGAACGGAGCTCCGACGGAAGCGGGAGGCGAGACACGGGATTCGGCATGGCTGACGGCATCGGCAAGATCGTGCTCGCCTATTCGGGCGGGCTCGACACCTCCATCATCCTCAAGTGGCTGCAGGAGCGCTACGGGTGCCGGGTGGCGACCTTCACCGCCGATCTCGGCCAGGGCGAGGAACTCGAAGCGGCGCGCCGCAAGGCCGAGCTCCTCGGCGCGGCGTCCATCCACGTCGAGGACCTGCGCGAGGAGTTCGCCCGCGACTTCATCTTTCCGATGTTCCGGGCGAACGCGGTGTACGAGGGCGAGTATCTGCTCGGCACGTCCATCGCACGACCCCTCATCGCCAAACGCCTGGTGGAGATCGCGGACACCGAAGGCGCGGACGCCATCGCGCACGGGGCGACCGGCAAGGGGAACGACCAGGTCCGGTTCGAGCTCGGGGCCTACGCCCTTCGCCCCGGCATCCGGATCGTCGCGCCCTGGCGGGAATGGGACCTCGGATCGCGCGAGAGCCTGCTGGCGTATGCGCAGGCGCACGGCATACCCATCGAGCGGCAGGCGGGCAACCAGTCGCCCTACTCGATGGACGCGAACCTGATGCACGTCTCGTTCGAGGGGAACGAGCTGGAGGACCCCTGGACGGAGCCGGCCGACTCGATGTGGCGGATGACCCGCTCGCCCGAGGACGCCCCCGACCGGCCGGTCTCCGTCACCCTCGCCTTCGAGCGGGGTGACGTCCTCGCGGTGGACGGGGAGGCGATGACTCCCGGCGAGGTGATGGCGACCCTGAACCGGCTCGGCGGCGAGCACGGCGTCGGGCGCATCGACATCGTCGAGAACCGCTACGTCGGCATGAAGGTGCGGGGCTGCTACGAGACGCCGGGGGGCACCATCCTCCTCCGCGCGCACCGTGCGATCGAATCCATTACCCTCGACCGTGAGGTGGCCCACCTCAAGGACGAGCTGATGCCGCGATACGCGAGCCTCGTCTACAACGGCTACTGGTGGAGCCCGGAACGGGTTGCCCTCCAGACCTTCATCGACGAGACCCAGCGCACCGTGAACGGGGAGGTGCGGCTCGAGCTCTACAAGGGCAACGTGCTCGTCACCGGGCGCCGGTCGGAGACCGACACCCTGTACCGCCCCGACATCGCGACGTTCGAGGACGACCGCGGCGCGTACGATCAGCGCGACGCCGAGGGCTTCATCCGGCTGAACGCGCTTCGCATGCGGGTCGCCGCCGCATCGGCCGCGGCCGCGGCCGATGCGGCGGCGGCGCGGGAGCCCTGATCATCTTTCCCGCACGCATCGGCCGCCGGCCGGAACCCGACCGAAGGGGCGGGGTCCGTCTCCTCCTGCCCGATCGGAGGCCGGACCATGCCTGAGCCGTTTGCGGCCGCCCTCTCCCTCGGCGACGACTGGCGCGAGGTGGCCGAGGCGCTCGGAAGCCGGCTCGCCGGCGCCGCGGGACAGCTCGGCCTCCTCTACACCGCCGAGCCCTTCGCGCCCCACCAAGGGGAGATGCTCGGCATCCTGCGGCAGCGCACCGGCGCACCGGACTGGGTATCCGCGGCAGGGTACGGGGTGATCGCGGCCGGCGAAGAGCACTACGGCGAATCCGGCGCGTCCGCCCTTCTCCTCGACCTTCCCCCGAACAGCTACCGTCTCTTCGCGGGAGGGCGGGACGCCGGCGCCGACCTCGCGTCGAGGGATCCGGAGTGGCTCGCGGCGGCGGCGATGCCGCTCGCCCTCACCCACGTCGACCCGCGCGACCCGGGTGCCGCCGGAGCGGTGGAGGGCCTCGCGGCCGGCACCGGAAGCTTCCTGGTCGGCGGCCTCACGGCCGCCGCCACCCGCGCGCCGCACCAGGCGGGCGGCGCCACGGGGGTCTTGAGCGGGGTCGCGCTCTCGCCCGCGGCGATCGAGATCGCGACCGCCCTGAGCCAGGGCTGCACCCCGCTCGGCAGGAACCACGTCGTCACCCGGGGGAAGGACAACCTCCTGTTCGAGCTGGACGGGCGCCGTGCGCTCGACGTCTTCAGGGAGGACATCGGCGAAGAGCTCGCATCGGACCTTCGGCGGGTCGGCGGGCTCATCTTCGCCGCCCTTCCGGTGGCGGGCTCGGACACCGCGGACTACACGGTGCGAAACCTGGTGGGAATCGATCCGGAAAGCGGGGTGATCGCGATCGGCGAAGTGGTCCCCGAGGGCGGCAAGGTGCTGTTCTGCCGGCGCGACCGGGAGACCGCGGTGGGGGACATGCGAAGGATGACGGAAGACCTCAAGCGCCGCGTCGGCGACCGGGTCATTCGGGGCGGGGTCTACGTCTCCTGCGCCGCGCGGGGGCCGAACCAGTTCGAACCCCCGGAGAGCGAGACGGAGATCATCCGGGACACCCTCGGCGCGTTCCCGATGGTGGGGTTCTTCGCCAACGGCGAGCTCAATCGGGACCGCATCTACGCCTATACCGGCGTGCTGACGCTGTTCCTCTGATTTCCGCCGGACGACTCGGGGGGTGGGCCGCCGCCCGCGCCGCGAAGAACACGCCCCGGGAGAGCACGCGCGCTCCGGCGGGGACGCGCGGCTCCCTGCTCCCGGACGTCATGGACCGGCCTGCCCGGGCCTCGGGACGGATGGACCCCGTTTCGGGGTCGGAACCTTGAACCACGGAGCCACATCGAGGAGGACCCGTCAATCCACGACCCGGGTGCGTGCGAACCCCATGTTTTCCCATCCCGTCACGGCGAAATCGGGGTCGGAACGGGGGTTCCCGATCCTCTTTCGAACCGATGATCCGAAGTCGGCGGCAACCGAAGAATCAGGCGTCGAATCAAGACGATACGCTCACCGGTGGTCATCAAGGAAGGCCGAGAACGAATTTGTCCCGGAGGGGATCCTCAGAGCCGTTTCACATCAAGATTCGAGCCCCGGGCAGGTCGGATCAGGACCGTCTTTTGTTGTGGCCGAGTGCTGGCAGTGGGTGAGGATCCCCCTGCCGTGCGGTCGAGGACGGCTCCATGAGGCCCGAACCGACCCGCACAAGACGAACTGCGCTCCCGAATGACCTGCCGAACAGGCCCTGTTCACCCGTCGCCGGACAAAAACGAGTCCCGTCCTGGGAAGGTCGCCCTCCTGGCGTCGAGTTTCAGGATGTTACGATGGGGCCGCCCGCGCAGCGCCAGCAGGCCCCGAACTCGGGCTCGATCCACTCGCCGCACACGGGGCAACACCATGCCTCGCCCGCCGCCTCGCCCGGCCGGGCCTCCTCGAGGATCGCGCGGGCGCGGGCCTCGTCTCCGTCCTCCGTTACCCAGAGCTCCGGCCAGCACTCGGTCGGCGGGAGTTCCCCCGCGCCGCCGAGAAGGTACTCGTTCTTGACGATGCACCCGATCCCGTGCTCCTCGAGGACCGCCCGGAGGTAGCCGGCGACCATGGGGTCGTGGGAAGTGAACACCCGCTTCACTTCGTTCTCTCCCCCGGCGCCCGTCTTCCCGTCTCGCCCGCGAATCGCGAATCCGCCACCGGCGAGCCGGGAAAGCCGGTCAGCCTCCGTTCCTCGTGGGGCCCGCCCGCTCCGACCCCGGGCTCGATCCTGGGCCCGACCCCGGGCCCGACCCCGGGCCCGACCCCGCCGCTCCGGACGGGCGGAGATGGGGGAACAGGATCACGTCGCGGATCGAGGCGGCGCCGGTGAACAGCATGACCAGGCGGTCGATCCCGATTCCCTCGCCCGCGGTGGGCGGCATGCCGTACTCGAGAGCGGTCACGTAGTCCTCGTCGTAGACCATCGCCTCCTCGTCCCCCCCGGACCGCTGCCGCACCTGCTCGCGGAACCGTGCGGCCTGGTCGTCCGGATCGTTGAGCTCGGAGAAACCGTTCGCGATCTCCCTCCCGCCGATGAACAGCTCGAACCGGTCGGCCACCGAGGGGTCGTCGTCGCTCCGCCGCGAGAGCGGCGAGACCTCGACCGGGTAGTGGGTGATGAAGGTGGGCGCGATGAGGCGCGGCTCGACCTCGCGCTCGAAGATCTCGACGAGCGCCTTCCCGGGGCCCGCGTCCGCCGCGAGCGCGATGCCGCGCGCGCGGGCCGCCGCCCGAAGCCGGTCCGGGTCGCCGAGGTCCTCCGCCGCGATCCCCGCCGCATGGCGAAGCACCGCGTCCCGCACACTCATGCGCTCGAAGGGGGGGGCGAAGTCGATCCGGTTGCCCTGCCACTCGACGACAGGCTCCTCCACGCCGTCCTGCCCCGCCCCGCGCCGCCGCGCCTCCTCCCCCGCGAGCGAGCGGAGCAGCCCTTCGGTGAGGTCCATGAGCTCCCGGTAGTCGGCATACGCCTGGTAGAACTCGAGCATCGTGAACTCGGGGTTGTGCCGGGTGGAGATCCCTTCGTTGCGGAAGTTGCGGTTGATCTCGAACACCCGTTCGAACCCGCCCACGACGAGACGCTTCAGGTACAGCTCGGGGGCGATCCGGAGGAAGAGGGGGATGTCGAGAGCGTGGTGCCAGGTCTCGAAGGGGCGCGCCACCGCCCCCCCCGCGAGGGGCTGCATCATCGGTGTCTCGACCTCCAGAAACCCCCGCTCGGCGAAGAAACGGCGCACGAACTCCACCACCCGGGTGCGGGTGCGGAACGTCTCGCGAGCCTCCTCGTTCATGATGAGGTCGAGGTAGCGCCGGCGGTACCGCGTCTCCCGGTCGGCGAGCCCGTGGAACTTCTCGGGCAGGGGGCGAAGCGCCTTCGCGAGCAGCCGGAGCCCGTCCACGCGCAGCGACAGCTCTCCGGTCCGGGTCCGGAACGCGACGCCTTCCGCCCCGACGAGATCCCCGAGGTCCCAGCGGCGGAATTCCCGGTAGGCGCCGTCCGGGAGGTCCTCCCGCCGCAGGTAGAGCTGGAGGCGCCCGGAGCCGTCCTGAAGGTGGGCGAAGCTCGCCTTCCCCATCACCCGCCGGGTCATCATCCGGCCCGCGATGCGGTAGCGGCGGGAGGCGAGCGTGTCGTCGTCGAGGCCCGCGCACTCGCCGCGAACCTCGGCCGCGGCCGCGGTCGGGCGGAAGTCGTTCGGGTAGGGGTTCCCCGCTTCGCGAAGGGCGGCGAGCTTCTCGCGCCGCCGTGCGACCTGCTCGTTCTCCGGAACCGGGGCCCCGCCCGCGCCCCGCCCACCCGACGGCCCTCCGCCCGCCCCGCGGTTCCCGGACCCGCCGTCGCCTCCCGTCCCCGCGCCGCTCCTCATGCCCCGACCCCCGCCTTGAGGCTCGCTTCGATGAAGGGGTCGAGGTTGCCGTCCAGCATGCCCTGGGGGTTGCCGGTTTCGACACCGGTGCGAAGGTCCTTGATCCGCGACTGGTCGAGCACGTAGGAGCGGATCTGGCTTCCCCATCCGATGTCCGCCTTCGCGTTCTCGACCACCTGGCGCTCCGCGTTCCGGCGCCGCACCTCCAGCTCGTAGAGCTTCGCCCGGAGCTGCCTCGTCGCAGTCGCGCGGTTCTTGTGCTGGGAGCGATCGTTCTGGCACTGGACCACGATGCCGGTCGGCAGATGCGTGATGCGGACCGCGGACTCGGTGCGGTTGACGTGTTGGCCGCCCGCGCCGCTCGCCCGGTAGACGTCGATGCGAAGGTCGGCCGGATTGATGTCGACGTCGATGTCGTCGTCCACCTCGGGGGACACGAACACCGCCGCGAACGAGGTGTGGCGCCGGTTGCTCGAATCGAACGGCGACTTGCGAACGAGCCGGTGGACCCCGGTCTCGGTACGGAGCCAACCGTAGGCGTGGTCGCCGGAGACGCGGACGGCCACGCTCTTCAGCCCCGCCACTTCGCCGGGCGACTCCTCGAGCAGCTCCGTGCCGAAACCCCGGTGCTCGGCCCAGCGAAGGTACATCCGGAGCAGCATGGCCGCCCAGTCCTGCGCCTCCGTCCCTCCCGAGCCGGCGGTCACCTCGAGGAAGGCGTTGCGGCCGTCCATGGCGCCGGAGAACATCCGCTGGAACTCGATGCGGCCGACCTCGGAATCGAGGCGCTCCACGTCCTCCGCGACCGCCCCGGCGGTGTCCTCGTCGCCGTCCGCGGCCGCGAGATCGAGCAGCTCGGCCGCATCCGCGAGCGCCCCGTCGGTCCGGTCGAAGGTATCGACGACCCGCTCGAGACCGGCCCGCTCGCGCCCGAGGCGCTGCGCCCGCTCCGCGTCTCTCCAGACCGCGGGGTCCTCCAGTTCGCGCCGGATCTCGGTGAGCCGTTCGCGTTTCACGGCGACGTCAAAGATACCCCCTGAGAGCGATCATGCGCTCTTGCAGGCCGTGTATCCGCGTCGCCAACAGATTGAATTCGAGCATGAATCACTCACCTCCGCCGGGTGCGGATGGTAGCACGGCCACCTTCGGGGCAACCGCCACGACGTGGCCGGACCCCGTCGCGCGGGAATCCGGAAGCACCGCCCCGCCCGTCGAGTGACCGCACCCGCCGAGTGACCGCACCCGCCCAGCGACCGCACCGCGGGGTCTCAGGACCTCCCGGCCTCCCCCGCGAGGAGGAACGCGGCGAGACCGCCCGGGGGGACGGGAACCTCCGCGCGACGCATCCGCCGGCCGGCCGCCTCGAACACCGCCCCGCCGGTCTGAAGCCCGGCATCGACGGTTACCCGCCGCACCCGCTCCGCCGTGACCTCGTCGAGCAAGGCACGGAACCAGCGCTCCTCCAGGCCGAGGAGTTCGCGACGCCAGGACTCGACGTCACGGCCGACGACCGCGCGCCAGCACCCGGGGCCGGGGGCGACGAGTCGGTGGCCGGACAACTCGCCCGGGCGACCGGACTCTCCGTCGAGCCCGCGCACCCGGGCGCCGCCTCGCTCCGCGAGGGCCCGGACCAGCAGGTCATCGGCCACGACTTCATGATACCGGCGGCGCGGGACGGGTCCCGGCTCGCCCGCCCCCCAGAACCAGACGCTGTTGACCGGCAGTTCTCCCCGTGCCTCGCGGGCCCGGTTCCCGGGGTGGGTGTGGAGCACCATCTGGGCTTCGTTCATGCGCCGCCGCCAGACCGACCCCTCGTTGCCCGCCGGAAGCGAACCGCCGGCCCCGCGGAGCGCGACCACGCCGGGGGGCCGGAACACCGCCTCCGGCCGCTTCGCGAGCCGCGCGTACCAGCGGGTCGGATGGGGAGCCTCGAACCGGATCCCCTCCGGCGCGAAATGCTGGTCAAGGGCCCCGGCGAGCCCCCGTGCCTCCTCCGGGGAAAGGGTGAAGTGGGACGCGTCGTACAAACGCGCGGTGTCGAGATCGGGACGCAGGTGCACCGGATCGGCGCAAAGGGGAACGAAGGCGGGCCCGTCCGGGCCGGCCGCGTCTCCGGAAGCGGCGCTCCCGGCATCGCGATCCCGGAGGAGCGCGGCGGCGGGTACGTCGTCCCCTCCCGCCCGATAGCCGAACACCCCGAACACGAGACGCTCGAACGACTCGGACTCCTCGCCGCCCGCGCGCCGCCCCCGCCGGGCCGGCCGGGCGCGGGCGAGGATCCCGAGCAGGCCCGGCAGATCGAGCCCCCGGACGACGTCTTCCGCGAGGGCCCGGGGCCACGGGCCGAGGAGGCCGGGGACGTGCACCGTCACTTCGCGCTTCGCGGCCCGCGTCCTCATCGCCTTGATCCGCAGTCGGCATCCGAGCCCGGAAGAACGCCACCGGAATGCGATGGACGACGCGGCCGGAACCCGCGGTCCCCGGGCGAAGTGCTCAGTCGAGGTCGAAGTGTTCGACCCGGATCCGGGTGACCGGACCCTCGACGCACGACGACGCCTCGATTCCCGCCACCGCGGTGTTCATGCGCGACTCGCGCACGCGGTGGGTGAGCATGATGAGGTGCACCTGGCTCACCCCGCGCCGCGGCTCGCGCTGGACCACCGCCTCGATGCTGATGTCGAGCGCGCCGAAGATGCTGGCGAGCTCGGCGAGCACCCCGGGGCGGTCCTCGGCGAGCATCCGCAGGTAGTACGCCGACTCGACCTCCTCCATCGCCAGCACCGGAAGGTCCGCGATGCGATCGGGTTGGAACGCGAGGTGCGGAACCCGCTGGTCCGGATCGGTGGTGAGGGTCCGCACCACGTCCACCAGGTCGGCGACCACCGACGACGCGGTCGGCTCCGCGCCGGCCCCGGCGCCGTGGCACACGATCGGCCCCGCCGCGTCACCCTCGATGAGGACCGCGTTCATGACCCCGTCCACGGACGCGAGGAGACGCTGCTTCGGCACCATGGTCGGGTGCACCCGCATCTCGATGCCCCGGCCGGTGTGGCGGGCGAGGCCGAGGTGCTTGATCCGGTAGCCGAGCTGGTCGGCGTAGGAGATGTCGACCGGCTCGACGGCACCGAGGCCCTCGACGTACACCCGCTCGAACTGGAGCGGGTGCCCGAACGCGATGGACGCGAGGATGGTGAGCTTGTGCGCGGCGTCGATGCCCTCGACGTCGAGGGTCGGATCGGCCTCCGCGTAGCCGAGAGCCTGCGCCTCCGCGAGCACTTCCTCGAAGGCCCGGCCGCCGGACTGCATCGCGGTGAGGATGAAGTTGCCGGTGCCGTTGATGATGCCCGCGAGGGAACGGATCCGATTGCCGGCGAGTCCCTCGCGGAGGCTCTTGATAACCGGAATCGCCCCGGCCACGGACGCCTCGAAGGCGATGATCGCGCCCGCCGCGCGCGCCGCGGTGAAGACCTCGTTCCCGTGCAAGGCGATGAGGGCCTTGTTCGCGGTAACCACGTGCTTGCCCTGCCGGATGGCCCGCAGCACGAGGTCCCGCGCGGCATCGGTGCCCCCGATGAGCTCGACGACCACGTCGAGGTCGGGATCGTCCACCACCGCACGGGCGTCGCCGGTGAGAGCGACCCCGGTGAGGTCGCAGCTCCGCGCGCGGGTCGGATCGCGTACCGCGGCCCGGGTCACCTCGATGCCCCGCCCCGCCCGGCGCGCGATCTCGCCCGCGTTGCGCCGCAGCACGTTGACGGTGCCCTGCCCGACCGTGCCGAGCCCGAGCACCCCGATGCGTATCGGTTCCAATGGCCTTCCTTCCTGTCGCAAGCGAGCGGCGCGCGAATTATCGTTCCGATACGGGCGCCGGGCCACCACCGCGATCCGGGGATGGTTCCCGAGATCGGCGTCGTGCTTCGCGGCAGGACCGCCGGAGGCTCGAACCGGGGCCGACCCCCGGGGGCTCAGATGGCCGGGCTGAAGTTTCCGTGAAAACCGAGCGGTAACGGATAGTCGAGCCACGCGCGCGCGACCGGCCCGTCCCCCACCCGCCGAGCGTCGAAGACCGCGACCGCACTTGCCTCCCGTTCGTAGTCGAGGACCGTGCCGACCAGCCACCCGTCGTCCTCCGACCGCCCGCCGCTTCTCGGCACGAAGACCTGCTCCTCGGGGATGACGCCGGGACCGAAATCGAACGTGTCCAGCGTCCCGCGCTCGAGGTCGCGCTTCTCCAGACGGTGGAGCACCGTGCCGTCCGCGTCGTCGTCCGCGCCAAGCGTGTACACGTAGCGGTTGCGCCGGCCCACCACCGCCGGCGCGACGCGGGGAAACTCCGCCCAGCCCGCCGACGTCTCGACGTCGGAACGCCCGTCCGGGTACAGGGTGAAGCGGGAGTAGCGCTCCGGCGCGGCGGGACGCACCTCCCCGCGCATGATGTAGCGAAGCCGCTCGGTCATCAGGGAAGGGTCGGGCGCGACGCACTGGTCGAACCGGATCGCGCCGCCCGCTTCCTCCCAGCCGTTCCCGTGGTGGAAGCCGAAGCCCGCGGGAAGCTGATGCCAGCGCCGCTCCTCGAAGTCGTGCTTGGCGATGACGAGCGCCCGGGAGCCGAGCGCCGGGCGCCACTCGAAGGCGTCCAGAAACGAGCCTTCCCCCGCCGACTCCGCCTCGAAGACGAGGGGCGGGACGACGATGACGAGGTGCCTTCCGGTCACCACGAAGTCGTGCGCCATACCGAGGGCACCCGCATCGATCACGGCCGCCTTGACCAGCGCTCCGTCCGGCGCGGCGTGGTACAGCACCAGTCGCGGGGCGGGGAAGTAGCTCAACCCGAACGCCCACAGGGTACCGTCGGGCTCGACCTTGGGGTGGGCGGTGAACGGGACGCCCTCGAACCCGTCGGCCCAGGTCTTGAACCCCTGCCAGGCAAGCGTCTCACGGTCGAGCACGCTCGCCGAGCCGCCTTCCCAGAGGGCCAGCAACTCGCCGTGGTGGTCCAGGATGGAGGTGTTCGCGGGGTTGAGATCGTCCGGTCCCCGCACCCGCGAGGGGTGGGCGACGACGGTCCCGAACCCGGGACGGACCCGGCGTCCGGCCGCGCGCTCGCGGGCGAGCTTGGGGGTATCGAGCACCCGCCCCCGGTGCCTCACGCCGGCGCCGTCGAAGCGGAACGCCTGCACCATGCCGTCGCCGTCGAACCAGTGGCGGTAGCGGAGGCCGAACCGCTCGTGAACGGCCGGCCCGTTGCGGTAGAACGTCCCCCGGAGATCCAGGGGAAGCCGCCCTTCGATTCGGGCCGGGCCGGCAAGCTCGTCCACGGCAACGCCCTTCCAGCCGAGCAGCATCGGGTTCGAAGCGAGCCGCGCGGCGAAATCGGCGGACCACTCGTCGCCGGCCGCCGCATCGGCGGCCAGGGTCCGGGTGAGCGGCAGGGACAGGTGCACGAGGCCGGCGGCTCCCGCGAGCAGGCTCGCCCCGAGCAACCGCCGGCGGCTCCACGTATCGGGGCAGCGCTGCGTATCGATCATGTTCATCGTTCGTGTCTCTCCGTGATCCGGTCAGTAGGTCATGGTCATCGCGGCCGTCGCGGGCGTGTCGCCGACCGTCACCGCCGACGCTTCGAAGTCGGGCGGACCGAAGTGGGTGGGCGGGTCGTTCGCGAACCCGTATCCTTCCTTCGGGATCCCGAGAAAGTTGGCGTCGAGGTCCCCGTTGCCGTTCTCGTCGTGGAAGGCGTTCACCGCATAGCGCCCCGCCGGCAGGTCCCGGAGCACGAAGCGCATCGCGCCCGCATGCGCTTGCTGCTGGACCCCCGCGAACATTCCGTCCGCATAGGGGAACTTCTCTCCTTCGCGCGGAGTGTGGACGGCGACGTAGATGCGGCCCGAATCGGAACGGACCCCGCGAACCTCGATGACGAGATCGGCCGCGGCGGCGGGTGACGCGCCGGCGCCCGCGAGACCCATGAGGCCGGCGGACGCGGCAGCGGCGAGAAGCGAACGGGTCATGGCTTGTCCTCCTCATAAGGGCGATGATCGACGTGGCGGCGGGTCGTTCACGGCCCTGCCGCAGGGGAATGCTCCCGGGAGGCCACCGGTGCCGGCAAGCGGAAATTCGTGAACCGACACTCTCTTTCGCGAGTGAAGACCAGGTTGCAGCTCGCGATTCGCGAAACGCTGGCGCGGGTTCGTCCCCGATACCAGGCCCTCGGCCTCGTGGCCACGATCGCGGTGCTGGCCTGGCTCGGGCCGTTCGATACCTGGGGTCGTCTCTCCCTGCCCGACCGGGTGGCGTTCTGGGCCCTGGCCACCTCCGCCAACTGGATCTTCGGCTTGGCTCTCGGGTTCACCGTCGGGCGCGTGCTGGAGCGGCGGGGCCGGCTCGCCTGGGCCGCGGCCGTGGTCGCGGGGAGCGCGGCGGCGGCGGTGCCGGGGACCGCGGTGGTGTGGCTGCTGGTCGCCGCCTGTATGAACCACCGCATGACCGGCTTCGCGGAGATCGCCACGCTCTACTCCGAGGTCATCGCGATCCACCTCGTGCTGAACGCGCTCGTCACCTGGCTCGTCTACGGGAGGTCGCGGGGGAGGTCGCGGCGCGCGGACCCGGAGGGCGAGCCGATCTCGCCCCGCCCTTCCGCGGAGTCCCGGGACGCGCCTTTCCTGGAACGCATTCCCGAGCGCCTCGGGCGGAACCTCCTGCACCTGCACGTGCAGGACCACTACGTCGAGGTCCACACCGATGAGGGGAGCGACCTGCTCCTCCTCCGCTTCCGGGATGCCCTGCGCGAGGTCGAGGGAATCGACGGGTCGCAGGTGCACCGCTCGCACTGGGTGGCGCGCGCGGCCCTCGACCGGGTCGAGCGCCGGAACGGAAGAATCGTGCTCCGCCTCGTGAACGGAACCCGGGTTCCCGTCAGCCGCTCCTTCGCACCCCGCCTCCGGGAGCGCGGCTGGCTCTGACCGGGACTCGAGCTCGGCCGGACCCCGGCCTCCGCATCGCCGTCGAGGTCGCCGTCATCCTCGCGCCGAACGGCCGGGACCGAAGACGGGGTGCCCGATGCCGCTATCCCTTGCGGTCAGTTTCGACGAGGGCCGATCCGTCTCGACGCCTGCGTCGATGCCGCGTTCGGGTGTCTCGAGCTCCCGGTCATGGCGAAGGGCACCGGATCCCCGGTTGGTGAGCATGGGTCACGGCTGCGCCTTCGGGGGCCATCCCGGTCCGGATGGGATGGCCTCTTCAAGCAGAGCGATCAGTTGCGGCAGATCCTCCTGTACCGTCTTCCAGACGACTTCGAGGTCAATGTCGAAGTACGCATGCACCAATCGATTGCGCATCCCGACGATCCGCTGCCACGGTATCTCCGGCGCGTCCCGTCGCCCGGGCTCGGTGATCCGGGCCGCCGCTTCGCCGACGATCTCGATATCCTTGACCAAGGCAAGGACCAACTGGCGGTCGCGGTCCAGATCGCTGCGTGTCCGCCCCTGCGTGAAGGACAACGCTTCGCGGGCCGCATCCAACATGTGCCGCAGCCGGATTTCGTCATCCTTGCGCATACTGGACTTCCGCCGTATCGAGGACTTCCTGGCGAAAATAGCGGCTCAAGTCCCCCGGTGTCCGCAAGTCCACCTTGCGGCCGCCGAAGAGGGCCGACAGATCGATCTCCATGCCGGCGATGCCCAGCAGGCCGGGCGTGCGATCCGGTGCAAACTCGACCAGCACGTCGATGTCGCTCTCCGCTCCGAAATCGGCTCGCAACGCCGAGCCGAAGATAGCGAGCCGACGGATGCCGTGTGTCCGGCAGAACGCGGCCAGTTCGGTTTTGGGGATCGAGAGTTGCGGGTTCATGCCTGAAACGTCCGGCTGGCATCGGCATCGTGGCCAGCGGCTCTCAACCGGGAATCAGGACGACAACGCGCGGAGCGATGTGCGGATCGTCAGCGCAGGGTCCGGTGCCTGCGTTCGGGTCCGTGCCGGGAGTCAAGAAGCCGGCGGGCAGGTTGTTCACCCGGTCCCTGCCGGTGTGCGTATGGGGCCTGACTTGTCGTCCGGTGCCCTTCGCCCCCTCGCCACTGCGCTTCTTCACACCTGAGACGCCTGCCAGATACGCGTTCCGCCCCTCGATTGTATCGTTTCGGCGCGCCGTGAGACCGTTCACGACCCGCGCAACCGCCGGCAACTCCACGCCGACCCACCGTTCCCGCCCCTCCACGAGCCCGGCTGGCAGGTCACGGTCACGGCGGCCCTCGTCGGGGTTGGGGGGCGGAACGGAAGAATCGTGCTCCGCCTCGTGAACGGAACCCGGGTTCCCGTCAGCCGCTCCTTCGCACCCCGCCTCCGGGAGCGCGGCTGGCTTTGACCGGGATTCGAGCTCGGCCGGACGCCTGCGCATGCCCCGGCTGTACACTGTGGACACCGGGTGGACACCGGGCCCACCCGGACGAAGGGAAGCGGACGTGAGCATAGAGTGGTCTTTCGATGTGCCCCTGATCGCCGAGATGGCGCTCCGGGAAAAGCAGATCCAGCAGAGCTACCGCCCGATCATCGGCGTCCACAAGTGGTTCGCCCGCCGCCCCGGCACCTTGTTCCGCGGCCTCCTGCTCGCAGAGTTCGGAGACGGCCGGCTCGAGGACCTGTTCTTTCAATCGAACGACTTCTCGGGACTGCGGATCGCCGACCCGTTCATGGGAGGCGGAACGCCGCTCATCGAAGCGAACCGCGTCGGCTGCGACGTGGAGGGCTTCGACATCAATCCGATGTCCGCCTGGATCGTCCGCGAGGAGATCGAGCCTCTCGACGTCCCGGCCTACGAGCGAGTTGCCCGTACGCTCATCGACGGGCTTCGCGCCGAGATTGACCGATACTACCGCACCTCCTGCCCGCGCTACGGCGAGTCGAACGTCCCGGTGAAGTCCTTCCTGTGGGTCAAGGTGCTCGACTGCGAAGCCTGTGGAGAGACCTTCGACCTCTTTCCGGGCTACCTGCTCGCGGAAAACCGTCGCCACCCGAAGAGCGTCCTGGCGTGCCCGGACTGCGGCGACCTCAACGAAATCGAGGATCGAAGGGATCCGGGGAGCTGCGGGTCGTGTGGCAGCACCCTCCATCGGGTCGGTCCTGCACGCCGGGGGCGTTGCGAGTGCCCCCGCTGCGGGCATTCCAACGCCTATCCCCGACGTACACCGGGGCCTCTCGAGCACCGCCTGTTCGCCATCGAATACCACAATCCGCAACGGAAGTCGGAGCACAAGGGCCGTTTCTTCAAGAAGCCGGACGCGGAGGACCTTGCCTGCATGACCGAAGCGGCCGTGCGGTGGGCGGATATCTCACCTCGCTTCGTGCCCGACCAGCTCATCCTCCCGGGGGATGAGACGGATCGGCTGCACCGGTGGGGCTATACCCGATACCGCGAGCTGTTCAATCCGCGCCAACTCCTCGGGCTGGAGCTGAGCTGCCGGCGGATCGCGGAGACCGAAGACCCGCGCATCCGCCGTGCGCTCGCGACCAATCTCTCCGACTTGCTGCGCTACCAAAACATGTTGTGCCGCTACGACACGATGGCTCTCAAGGCGCTGGACATCTTTTCGGTACACGGCTTCCCGGTCGGGCTGGTGCAGTGCGAGTCCAACTTCACCGGCATCGTCAACGGCACCGGAACGAACGTCGGATCGGGAGGCTGGTCGAACATCGTGGACAAGTACGTCAAGGCGAAGCGCTACTGCGAGGCGCCCTACGAGGTCCGGCGCATCGGCTCGCGCAACGTGCGGGTTCCGATCAGGGGTGAGCGAATCGGCGAGAGACGGGAAGGTGGGCAGCCACGCGTCGCCATCCGTTGCACGAGTGCAACCGAGAGCGAGGTTGCGCCGCAGAGCCTTGACGCCGTATTCACGGATCCGCCCTACTTCGGCAACGTGCAGTACGGCGAGCTGATGGACTTCTGCTATGTCTGGCTGCGGCGCCTCGTCGGCAACGAAGCCGAAGGGTTCGACCGCTCGTCCACCCGCTCACCGCAGGAGTTGACGGGCAACGTCAGCCAGGATCGAGATCTCGCGTATTTCACCGAGGGGCTGTCCATCGCCTATTCGCGCATGGCGCGCGCCCTGAAGCCGGGCGCACCGCTTGCATTCACTTTCCATCACAACAAGCTCGACGCCTATTGCGCGGTCGGAGTCGCGCTTCTGGACGCGGGACTCGTGTGCTCGGCGTCACTGCCCTGCCCGGCCGAGATGGGCGGGTCGATCCACATTCACGGCACCACGTCGTCGATCATCGACACCGTCTTCGTTTGCCGCAGCTCCGGCGCCACGCCCGAGGGCTGGCTATTCGATTCACCCGAGGGACTCCTCCGGATCGTGGGCGCGGACTTGGCTCACCTAGCGAGCACCGGTCGAGCTCCCACCTACGGTGATACGCGATGCATCGTCTTCGGTCACCTGACCCGAATGGCGGTCTGGGCGCTCCGGGATGCCTGGGAATACCTTCGCCCGACAGCGGAGAAAATTGCGGCTGTCCGCGACCGGATGACCGGTTACGGAGACCCTGACGAGCTGGCACGGCAAACGCCGCCAACCGAAACATGCACCAGCTCGTGGAGCACACCCGCCTCGTCGAATTCCGCGCGCGGTAGACGTCCGAGGAGAGGCGTGGATTGCGTCGACGCTCGCACGCGTGAGAAATGAGAGAGCGGGCAGCGTTGACCGGCCTGCCACCGGGCGGAACGTGCATTCGGCCGCGCCGCGAACGAAGTGGACCCGGGCGTTGGGCGGCGGGACCTGGATCTACCCGTCCGGGACGGAGGCGGGGACCTCGGGGGCGGCGGATGGCGCGTCCGCGTTCTGGCCGCGGTGGCGGAGCCAGTGGTCCATGAGCACGAGGGCGGTCATCGCCTCCGCGATGGGGGTGGCCCGGAGCCCGACGCAGGGGTCGTGCCGCCCGGTCGTCACCACCTCGACCGGCTCGCCCGACCGGTCGATGCTCCGGCCCGGCAGGCGAAGGCTCGAGGTCGGCTTCAGAGCGATGCTCGCGACGATGTCCTGCCCGGTCGAGATGCCGCCGAGGATCCCGCCCGCGTTGTTGCCGAGGAAGCCCTCTGGAGTGATCTCGTCCCGGTGTTCGGTCCCCTTCTGCTCGACCGACGCGAACCCGGCCCCGATCTCGACCCCCTTGACCGCGTTGATCCCCATGAGCGCCGAGGCGAGGTCGGCGTCCAGCTTGGCGTAGACCGGCTCCCCGAGCCCGCGCGGGACGCCGGCCGCACGCACCGTGACCCGCGCTCCGACGGAGGCCCCTCTCCTTGACGTACTTCCTTGCGATCGCCCCCGCCACGACCCGGACCGCGGTCTCTCGGGCCGAGGCCCGACCGCCGCCTCGGTAGTCACGGATGCCGTACTTGGCGAGGTGAGTGTGGTCGGTCCGGGCGCCCCGGCGTCGGTTACCTGCCCCACCATTCGGTGTATCCGCCCCTGTCTGTGTCCTTCGACGCCTCGCGCGGCAACCCGGACGGCGGACCAGCGTCCCGCTACACGGCCCTCGATGGAGGTCTTCCAACACGTTGTCGGAAGAAATGTATGTTATCGTCCGCTCTTGAAGGGGCAGTGGAACAGCAATTCGTCAGGAAGGCTGGTCCGTTGCGGGGAGGCCGCAGACTTGGAGGGTTCTCCATGTCGATGGAACGTAATGGAGCATGACCATCATGGCGATTACGGTCAGTCTCATCAATATGAAGGGTGGAGTTGGCAAAACCACGATTGCATCACAACTGGCTCACGCCGCTGATCAAGCGGATTTCAAGGTCTTGGGAGTAGACCTGGATCCACAGTCCAACCTGAGCCAATCCATAATGGGGGTCAGGAGATACATAGATCATTTGAGTCACAATCGCCCAACGATAGCGCAGATTTTCGAAGACTATATCCCAGCCGGTGGAATACATGGCTCTACCCGCCCGATTGATCTGGACGAAGTCATCGTCAAGAACGCAGGTTATTGGCGGTCGGCCAGTACTCTCGATCTAATCCCTTCTCGTGTGGAACTGAGCAGGACGCTCAAGAATCCAACGGGAAAGGAACGGCGCCTCGCCAAAGCCTTGGCGCGGATCAGCAACCGGTACGATCTTGTCCTTATCGACTGTGCGCCGACGGAGTCGATCCTTACGGATGCCGCCTACTTCGCAAGCCGATATGTCATCGTCCCGGTGAAGCCGGAATTCATGGCTACGATCGGTCTGCCCTTGCTTGCGCGCTCCATGCAGGAGTTCCGAATGGAGAACGACGATCATGAAATAGAAATCGCTGGTCTCGTTTTCAATCATAGCGACTACTCTTCTGGACAAGAGACACAACAGTCGATCAAGGAAGTCCGGGAACAGGCAGACAGGTACGGTTGGCACATATTTGAGAACGAGCTGCCACACTCAAGATCCTACCCAAAAGCAGCAAGGGAAAGAGCGCCTGTATCGCAGACAAGTAATGTTCAGTGGCAGGTGATCACGGGATTCGAAAGCCTCAAGAAAGAAATTTTTGCGCGACTCGGCATCGGAGGATAGTCACATGAACCTGGACAAGACCCTTCTTGATCTCAGTCTGCGCCTGCTCATTGTACAGCACGGCAAGGCGCGGGTGAGTGAGGCGCTTTCGGCTATCGAAGACGCCGATCTTTCCGGGATTCACGGCGAAATTGAGAGTTGCGGAAACAAGGCCACCCGCACTAAAGCCCAACGCCGTCCCGGAAAGAGCATCGAGGAGACAATCCGGGACGCCGGGCCGGCTAGCCCCGAGGCCGAGGGGGTCATCAAGAAACTCGCCCGGGCGTACCAGAGCAGGGAGTTCTTGCCAGAACTTCGAGACGTCAAGCGTTTCCTGGAATCCCGGTCCACCTTACCAGCAGCCAGACTCCGCTCCCGAGCGGACGCCTTTCCCATGGTCGTCAGGGTGCTCGCTCGATGCGAACTTGACGAGTTATATTCACTCGACAGAAGAAGAGAAAATCGAGGGGGAGACCTTGGAGTGATCACCGACCACCTATTGGGTCGTGGAGCGGATTACAGGAGATCGGTCTGATTTTCGACCATCAGCTGTTGCAGTCACGTCCGCCCTTCTCATAACCTCGAAATTCGTTATTTTCGATTGCAGGCTTCCTCCGCACCCCGTCCCCTGCCCCGCCGGCAACCGATGTCCACTTCGCGACAGCGGGTGCTCTCGCGTTCGAACCGACTGGTACGACAGGGCTCCGGGGCGAGGTCAGGGTTTCGGGGCGGAGGCGGGGATCGCAGGGGCGGCAGCGGGAGTGTCCGCGTTCTGGCCGCGGTGGCGGAGCCAGTGGTCCATGAGCACGAGGGCGGTCATCGCCTCCGCGATGGGGGTGGCCCGGAGCCCGACGCAGGGGTCATGCCGCCCGGTCGTCACCACCTCGACCGGCTCGCCCGACCGGTCGATGCTCCGGCCCGGCAGGCGAAGGCTCGAGGTCGGCTTCAGAGCGATGCTCGCGACGATGTCCTGCCCGGTCGAGATGCCGCCGAGGATCCCGCCCGCGTTGTTGCCGAGGAAGCCCTCTGGAGTGATCTCGTCCCGGTGTTCGGTCCCCTTCTGCTCGACCGACGCGAACCCGGCCCCGATCTCGACCCCCTTGACCGCGTTGATCCCCATGAGCGCCGAGGCGAGGTCGGCGTCCAGCTTGGCGTAGACCGGCTCCCCGAGCCCGCGCGGAACACGAGCCGCGCGCACCGTGACCCGCGCCCCGATGGAGTCTCCCTCCTTGCGGAGCGCGTCCATGAAGCGCTCGAGCTCCGGCACGAGGTCAGGGTCGGGAGAGAAGAAGGGGTTCCGGTCCACTTCGTCGAGGTCGATGCGGGCGGGGCGAAGCGGCCCGAGCTGCGCGAGCCACCCCCGGACGGTGCACCCGAAGCGTTCTCGCAGGTACTTCTTCGCGATCGCGCCCGCCGCCACCCGGACCGCGGTCTCGCGGGCCGAGGCCCGCCCGCCGCCCCGGTAGTCGCGGACGCCGTACTTGGCGAGGTAGGTGTAGTCGGCGTGGGCGGGCCGGAACACGTCACGGATCTTCGAGTAGTCGCGGCTCCTCGCGTCGACGTTCTCGATGAGAAGCGCGATCGGGGTGCCGGTGGTCACGCCTTCGAACACGCCGGAGAGGATCCGGACCTCGTCCGACTCGCGCCGCTGCGTGGTATGACGGCTCCGGCCGGGGCGCCGCCGGTCGAGAGCGGGCTGAATGTCGGACTCGGCGAGGGCGAGGCCGGGTGGACATCCATCCACCACGCACCCGATGGCCGGGCCGTGGCTCTCCCCGAACGAGGTCACCGTGAAGTGGGTTCCGAAGGTGTTGCCGGCCACGCGAGTTCCGTTCCGCTCGTCCTGAAAACGTCCCGGAGGACGATTGTACGAGGGGTTGCCTCCATCCCTTGACAGCCCGCCGGCGTGCCGAATCGGAGGTGTCGGACTACGCTCCGCCAATCCGATCTGCCCCCGATCTGCCCCCGATCTGCCCCCGATCTGCCCCCGATCTGCCCCCGATCTGCCCCCGATCTGCCCCCGATCTGCCCCCGATCTGCCCGGGACGGTTCGCTCTGCCCGGGACCGGCAGCGCCTTGGCCGGCCGGAACGGGTCGGCCGAAGGCACGACCCGACCGCGCACCGGAGGGCCGCAGACTCCACGCGCTCTGCTGATTCGTCAAGTGATGGATATCACTCCCACGGCATGGAACGCATCGAACCGACACCGGGCGCCCGAGCTGCGGTCTCCCGGTGCGCGACGTTC
The DNA here is from genome assembly GCA_965214795.1 of Gammaproteobacteria bacterium. GTDB lineage: Bacteria > Pseudomonadota > Gammaproteobacteria > HK1 > HK1 > JAJDXW01. The sequence continues at coordinate 3,449,424 of OZ243976.1, forward strand.
CGTTCCTCGGGACCGCGGACCTCGCCGGCTCCCCGGGGCGGTGGGCGGCCTCCCGATCCCGGTCGGAAGTCATGCTCGTGCAGCAGGAAGACGCCCTCGCCCCCCCTTGCCGCATCGAGCCACAGGAAGGGCAGATCGAAGCGCGCCTCGAGCGTGGCGCGCACCGCCCGCGAGGCGCCGACCTCGACCACCAGGGCGCCCTCCGGGACGAGCCACCGGGACGCCTCCCCGACGATCCGGCCCACCACGTCGAGCCCGTCCGGCCCACCGGCGAGGGCGAGAGCGGGCTCGGCCCGGAACTCGGGAGGAAGCCCGGCCATCTCCTCGTCCGGGACATAGGGCGGATTGCTCACGATGAGATCGTACCGCGCGCCGGGCCGGCTGTCCGACTCGCGCGCCGGCTGGCGCCCGAGGCCGTCGAAGAGATCGGATGCGCGGACCCGTACCCGTTCCTCGAGGCCGTGCAGGGCCACGTTGCGCCGGGCCACCTCGAGCGCGCCCGGCGATGCGTCGACCGCGTCCACCTCCGCCTCGGGGAAGGCATGGGCACACGCCACCGCGATGCATCCGCTGCCGGTGCCGAGGTCGAGAACGCGCCGCACCCTCCCCGCGTCGATCCAGGGGTGGAAACCTCCCTCGACGAATTCCGCGAGCGGGGACCGCGGCACCAGCACGCGCCGATCGATCACGAACCGGAGACCGGCGAACCACGCCTCGCCGATGAGATAGGCGGCGGGGATCCGCTCCTCGACCCGCCGCCGCAGAAGCGCGCTGACCTCCCGGCGTTCGCAGGGAGCCAGACGGGCATGAAAGAGCTCGGCCGGCAGCGGCGGGCGAGCCGACAGATGCAGGGCGTGGAGCACGAGGGCGAGCGCCTCGTCGATGGCGTTGTCCGCCCCGTGCGCGAAGCAGAGTCCGGCCTCGTTGAACCGGCTCGCCCCGAAGCGCACGAAGTCCGCGACCGTCCGCAAGCCCTTCCCGTCGAACGGCCGACCCGCCACCGTTCAGCCCGCTCCCCGGGCCGCGACGGGGCGGTCCGGCCGGAGCTTCCCGGTGCGGCGCGACGGGACGGGACCGATATCCGGAGTGGGCGGCATCAGCACGACCGCGGCGGTATCCGACGCCCCCACGGCATGGGCGGAACGTACTTCGTCTGCCGGGTCCCGGAGGGATCACTCCCCGGCGGCGGCCGGCGCATCGCCCTTGCTCTCCGATTCGCCGGCGAGGATCTGGAACATGTCGTTCAGCCGGCGCACGAACCCGGCCGGGTCCTCGAGCTGTCCGCCCTCGCTCAGCAGGGCCTGATCGTGCAGGATCTGCGCCCAGTCGGCGAAGCGTTCGCCTTTCTGCTCGCTCATCCGTCCCACGATCGGGTGATCCGGGTTGACCTCCAGGACAGGCTTCGAGCGCTCGACGTCGTGTCCGGCCGCCCGCAGGACGTTCTCGAAGTGGGTGCCGAGCGCGTGCTCGTCGGCGACGAGGCAGGCGGGCGAGGTCGTCAGGCGCCGGCTCACCCGCGCGGACCGGATGCGGTCCCCGAGCGCCTCTCCGATCCGCTTGACGAGCGCTTCGCGGCCCCTCGAGGCGGCCTCCTCACCCGCCTGATCGCGGCCTTCCTTCCCGGCGTCCTTCCCGTCCCCCACGCTCTCTCCGCCCTCTCCGCCCTCTCCGCCCTCCTCGGCCTCCTCCTCGCCGAGCGAGGCAAGGTCGAGGTCGCCGCGGCTGACCGAGCGCAGCGGCTTGCCGTCGAACTGCGCGAGATGGCCGATCAGCCATTCGTCGACGGGGTCCGTCATCAGGAGGACCTCCACGCCCCGCTTGCGGAACACCTCGAGGTGCGGACTCGAGCGGGCGGTGGTGAGGCTGTCCGCGGTGAGGTAGTGGATTGCCTCCTGGCCCTTCTTCATCCGTTCGACGTAGGCCGCGAGCGAAGCCGTCGGCTCGCCCTCCTCGGCCGCGGTGGAGTGGAACCTGAGGAGGGCCGCGATCGCCTCCCGGTTGGCCGCGTCTTCGATCACCCCTTCCTTGAGCACCTTGCCGAACTCGCCCCAGAACTTCGCGTACTTCTCCGCGTCGCCGCCCGCGAGCCTGTCGAGCGCCCCGAGGATCCGCTTGACGGTCCCGGACCGGATCGCCTCCACCTGCCGGTTCGACTGGAGGATCTCCCGCGAGACGTTGAGGGGCAGGTCGCTCGAATCGATGACCCCGCGCACGAAGCGGAGGTAGGCCGGCAGCAGGTCCCCCGCATCCTCCAGGATGAACACCCGCCGCACGTAGAGCCGGAGCCCCCGGCGCACGTTCCGGTCCCAGAGATCGAAGGGAGCCCGCCCGGGAACGAAGAGAAGCACGGTGTACTCGACGTTGCCCTCGATCCGGGCGTGAATGGTGTCGAGGGGGGCCTCGAAGTCGTGCGCGACGTGCTTGTAGAACTCCTCGTACTCTTCCTCCGATATCTCCTGCCGGGGTCGGCCCCAGAGCGCGGTGGCCCGGTTCACCGTCTCCTCTTCGGACGCGCCCGGAGCCTCGGCGGCCGCCTCGCCGTCACCGCCGCCGCCATCGTCGTCACCGGAGCCGGCGGCCTCCTCCTTCGCCATCCGGATCGGGAAGGAGATGTGGTCGGAGTACTTGCGCACGATCCCGCGCAGGCGGTAGCCGTCGAGAAGGTCCTCCTCCCCTTCGCGCAGGTGCAGGGTCACCGCCGTGCCGCGCGCCGGCGCCTCCACCGTCTCGACGGTGAACTCGCCTCGCCCATCCGACTCCCATCGAACTCCTTCGCCCGCCGGCGCGCCGGCCAGGCGGGAGGTGAGCACCACCCGATCGGCCACGATGAAGATGGAGTAGAAGCCGACCCCGAACTGCCCGATGAGTTGCGCGTCGCGGGCCTCGTCCCCGGTGAGGGACTCCATGAAGCGCCGGGTCCCGGAACGCGCGATGGTCCCGATGTTCTCGACCACCTCGTCCCGCGACATGCCGATGCCGTTGTCGGCGACGGTCAGGGTGCGTTCCTCGCGGTCGAAGCGGATGGAGATCCGGAGCTCTCCGTCTCCCTCGTAGAGGGAGTCGTCCGCGAGGGCGGCGAAGCGCAGCCGGTCGGCCGCGTCCGAAGCGTTGGAGATGAGCTCGCGGAGAAAGATCTCCTTGTTGCTGTAGAGGGAACGGACCATGAGGTCGAGGATCTGGCCGACCTCGGCCTCGTACCGTCGGGTCTCGCGTCGGGATTCACCGCTCATTTCTCGGTCTCGCTCGTGTCTTCCGGCTCGTGTCTTCCGCCCGGGGGCTTGGCCCGATGTTGGGGCGCAATCCCGTTCATTCAATGCCCGGATCCGGTCATCTCCTTGAATCGGAACAGGACATCGAGAGCCTCGCGCGGGCTGAGTCCGTTCGGGTCGACGGCTTCGAAGGCGTCGAAGAGCGCTTCCGCCCGTTCGCGCCGTTCGCGCTGCCGGGGGTCCGGCTCCACTCGTCCGGGCGCCTCCGGCGCTGCGCATCCCTCGGGAGAGAAGAGGCTGAGCTGGGCGCGGTGCGGGCCATCCGCCCCCTCCTCCTCCAACCGCTCGAGCTTCCTTCGCGCCTGCCGGACCACCTCCGGCGGCACCCCCGCGAGCTCCGCGACCTGGATCCCGTAGCTGCGGCTCGCGGGCCCCGGGGACACCTCGTGCAGGAACACGATCCCGCGGTCGTGCTCCACTGCCTCGAGGTGCACGTTCGCCACCGTGTCGTGCTCGGCCGCGAGGGCGGTCAGCTCGAAGTAGTGGGTGGCGAAGAGGGTGAACGACCGTAGCCGCCGGGCGAGGCGCGATCCGGTCGCCCAGGCGAGGGCGAGGCCGTCCCAGGTGCTGGTCCCGCGGCCGATCTCGTCGAGGAGGACCAGGCTCTGCGCCGTCGCGTTGTGGAGGATGTTCGCCGTCTCGGTCATCTCGACCATGAACGTCGAGCGCCCTCCCGACAGGTCGTCCGCGGCGCCGATGCGGGTGAATATCCGGTCCACCGGGCCGATGACCGCCGATTCGGCGGGGACGTAGCTGCCGGCCCAGGCGAGCAGCACGATGTGGGCGGCCTGGCGCATGTAGGTCGACTTCCCGCCCATGTTGGGGCCGGTGACCACGAGCATCCTCCGGTCCGGTCCGAGGTCGAGGTCGTTCGGCACGAAGGCGGTGTCTCCCAGCACCTCGACCACGAGGTGCCTCCCGCTCCGGATCCGGATGCCGGGCTCCTCGCTCACCTCCGGGCGGCAGAGATCGAGCTCGACCGCGCGATCCGCGAGGTGCGACAGGACATCGAACTCGGCGATGGCCCGGGCGCTCGCCTGGAGCCGTTCGAGCTCCGCGCCCGCCGACTCGACCACCGCCTCGTAGAGCTTGCGTTCGAGAGCGAGCGACCGCTCGCGGGCACCGAGCACCTGGTTCTCGAACTGCTTGAGCTCCGGAGAGAGATAGCGCTCCACGGACTTGAGGGTCTGCCGCCGGACGTACTCGACGGGGACGCGGTCGGTGTTCGCGCGCGAGACCTCGATGTAATAGCCGTGGACCCGGTTGTAGCCCACCTTGAGCCCCGGAAGCCCGGTGCGGGCCCGCTCGCGCGTCTCGAGCTCGGTGATGTATCCCGTTGCGTCGTCGCGGATCCCGCGCAGGCGGTCGAGCTCGGCGTCGAACCCGGGCGCGATGACCCCACCGTCGCGGACGGTTATCGGAGGGACCTCGACGATCGCGGCCTCGAGGTGCTCCCGGAGCCCACGGAAGTCGTGGACCCGCGCGGCGAGCTCGGATGCGAGCGGCCCGTCGATTCGTTCGACCTGCTCGCGCAGGGCGGGAAAGGCGCCGAGAGCGGTGCGAAGCTGGGCGAGGTCGCGGGGGCGTGCGGTCCGGAGCGCGACCCGGGCGAGCACGCGCTCGAGGTCGCCGACGGTGCGGAGCGCGTCCTCGGCCCCCGGCTGCGCCCCGGCCTCGATGCGGGCGCCGATGAACTGCTGGCGCCGCCGCACCGTGTCCCGGTCCCGGAGCGGCCGACCGAGCCAGCGCCGGAGGAGCCGGCTGCCCATCGCGGTCGCGGTGCGGTCGAGGACCCCGGCGAGCGACCGATCCGCCTCGCCTGAAACGCTTTCCACGATCTCGAGATTGCGCCGGGACACCGGGTCGAGCACGACGCTGTCCTCACGCCGCTCGGTGCGGATCCCCTTGACGTGCGGCAGAGGGCCGCGGTTCGTGGTGCGGGCGTACTCGAGGGCGCAGCCGGCCGCGCCGATGCCGAGCTCCAGCGAATCGCAACCGAACCCCCGGAGGTCCCGGGTCCCGAATTGATCGATCAGGAGTCGGCGGGCGCTGACCGGCTCGAACAACCACGGCGGGCGGGCGGTGAGGCCGGCCTGGCCGGCGAGCACCCCGCCGATCGCCCATCCCCCGGGCCGAAGGTGATCGTCCGCGACCAGGATCTCGGCCGGCGCGAGCCGCGCGAGCTCGGTGGCGAGGGCGTCGTCTCCGTCGCATTCGGTGACGAAGAAGTCCCCGCTCGACATGTCGAGCACGGCGAGGCCGCGCTCCTCCCCCCGACCGGGATTGACCGCCGCGAGCAGGCGGTCGCGGCGCTCCTCGAGCAGCGAGTCGTCGGTGACCGTGCCCGGGGTCAGGACCCGGGTGACCCGGCGTTCGACCGGGCCCCGGCTCGCCGCCGGGTCGCCGACCTGATCGCAGATCGCGACCGAGACGCCCTTGCGCAGGAGCCGCGCGAGGTAGCCCTCCGCGGAGTGAGCGGGCACGCCCGCCATCGGGATCGGCTGCCCGTTCGCCTGCCCGCGGGAGGTGAGCGAGAGATCGAGCAGCTCGTTCGCGCGGCGCGCGTCGTCGAAGAACAACTCGTAGAAGTCCCCCATCTGGTAAAAGAGCAGCTTGTCCGGGAACTCCGCCTTGATGCGGAGGTACTGCTGCATGACCGGGGTATACCGCCCGATCTCGCCCGCGGGGGGTGACATGGAGCGAGTCTAACCCGAAAAAATCACCGACTTTCGTCGCGAGGGGGCCAGGATGCCCCACGATCTCCCCACGATCTCACAGAGGAACGGGCCGCACGGACCGAGCGCGCGCGTGCGCGCTGCCGAGGCGTGGTCGACACGGGCGCGCGCGCGGTCGAAGCGGCTGCCGGGAGTACGGCCCGCGACCGCGAGCGGATGGGCGGCCACAGCGGGAAGTCGGTGATTTTTTCGGGTTGGGCGGGGGCCGCCGGGCGGCCCTTGTCCGACCCGAGCGGCGCGTTCCGCCGGCGGGGCCTCCGGTCGGGGACGAGGGCGGGAAACGAGCGGAGGCGGCGCCCGCGGTCAGCGCTCGAGGTACTGGAACTTGCCCTCGACCCACTCCCAGTCCGCGGCGTCCTCCGGACCATCCTTCTTCTCGGTGAGCACCGGCCAGATGCGGGAGAGCTCCTCGTTCAACTCGAGGAAGCGGTGTTGGTCCTCGGTGAGATCATCTTCGGACAGGATCGCCTCTACCGGACATTCCGGCTCGCACAGGGTGCAGTCGATGCACTCGTCGGGATCGATCACCAGCATGTTGGGCCCTTCGTGGAAGCAATCCACCGGACAGACCTCCACGCAGTCCGTGTACTTGCACTTGATGCACTGTTCGGTGACGACAAAGGTCATGCCGGGCGACGCTCCGGGAGAAGTGGGGGAAACGGGGCGCGATTATAGCCGGGATGGACTCTCATTCCCGGTTCCGGCAAGCGCGCTTCACGCCGCCGATCGGGCGAGCCGAAGGTGCCGGCCGACATCGAGCGGAGGCGTTCCGTCGCACTGCGCCGAGCGAATCCGACCTGTCCGGGACCGGAACCGTGGCGTGAAATGGTCCCGGGTGGTTCCACAGCCCCCGGATGGCCGCGATTCCCTGCGCCCCTGCGGCCCACGCCGCCTCCCGATCCCCCGCGCCGAGCCCGCCGAGCGCGAAGACCGGGAAGTCCGCCGATTCCACGAGCGCCGCGAAGCCCTCCCAGCCGATCGGCCGCGCGTCCGGATGCCCCGGGGTCGCCCGGACCGGCGACAGGACCGCGAAGTCCACCCCGAGCGAACGGGCGCGCGCGAGCTCACGGGCATCGTGGCACGAGGCGGCAAGCCCGAAGCCGTGCCACGCGGGGCGTTCGGCGAGGCGGGCGAGGGCCCGGCTCGAAAGGTGCGCGCCGTGGGCACCGGCGGCGCGGGCGGCGGCCGGGTCGGCGTTGAGGAACAGGCGCGCTCCGTGCCCCTCGGCGAGCTCCGCGGCGCGGCTCGCGAGCCGGTGAAGCGCGGCCGGCGGCATCGACTTCGCGCGGAGCTGCACGAGCCGGAACCCCGATTCGAGCCGGGCGCGAAGCCTCGCTTCGAAGTCGGCCTCCGGCTCGGGGGTGATGAGGTAGAGCGACGGAAGCTCGATGGCGGCCACGATGGGAACGGCTCCGGCAACGAGGTCTCGCCGCCGCAGGTCCCCCGGCGCCACCCAGTCGATGGCCTGCCCCTCACGGCCGTACGGCCGCCCCCGCCACGCGGAGACCTCGAAGACCTCGAGCAGCACCCGGCGATCCGGATAGCGGCACGGGAACCGGATGAGCGGCCGGGCGTGGAGGACCTCCACCCCGACCTCCTCCCGGAGCTCGCGCTCGAGCGCGGCGCGGGCGGTCTCGCCCGGCTCGAGCTTTCCGCCGGGAAACTCCCACTGCCCCGCGAGATGGCGGCCGGGCAGACGCTCGGCCGCGAAGACCCTCCCGTCGGATTGGCGAAGAACGCCCACCGCGACGTGGACCGGCCCGGGCCCCCGGCCCGGGGACACACGATCACCCATTCAGGCCGTCATCTCCGTTTATCATCCCGATCGGCTTCGCTTCCGGCGGCGGTCCGGTCCGCCGGGCCGGATCTCGGAAAAATCACCGACTTCCCGCTGCGGCCGCCCATCCGCTCGCGGTCGCGGGCCGTACTCCCGCAAGCCGCCCAAGTCGCTTCGGCCGCGCGCACGCGCGAGTGTCGACCACGCCTCGACAGCGCGCACGCGCTCTTTCGGTCCGCGCGGCCCGTTCCTCCATGAGACCGTGGGGCATCCTGGCCCCCTCGCGACGAAAGTCGGTGACTTTCCGGGCTAGTGCAGCCGCCCGTGGCAGTGCTTGTACTTCTTTCCCGAGCCGCAGGGGCACGGCTCGTTGCGTCCGACCTTTCGTCCCGAGCGCACGAACGGCTGGGCCGGAGCCTCCGCCGGTTCCGGGAGCGGCTCCCCGGCGATCGCGGCGGCCATCTCCGCCTCGAGGGCGAGCGCGCTCACCTCGGCGTGCGAGTACTCGACCTGCACGGGCGGCGGAGGCGGCGGCGGAGGCGGGGGGCGGGCCGCCTCCTCGTCTCCCGGACGGATCTCGCCCCGCGACAGGAGCCTCGTCACCTCGGTCTTGAACCGCTCCAGAAGGGCGCGGAACATCTCGAAGGACTCGCGCTTGTACTCCTGCTTGGGATTCTTCTGGGCGTACCCGCGAAGGTGGATGCCCTGACGAAGGTAGTCCATCGCAGCGAGGTGCTCCTTCCAGATCACGTCCAGAACCTGCAGCATCACCGCCTTCTCGATGGCCCGCATGGTCTCGGACCCGACCACCTTCTCCTTGTCGAGGTGGGCGGCCGCGAACGCGTCGAGGATGCGCTCGCGCAGGGGCTCCTCGTGCAGCTCGTCCTCGGCGTCGAGCCAGCCCTGGATATCCAGGGAAAGCCCGAACTCCGCGGCAAGCTCCCGGGCGAGGCCCGGAACGTCCCAGAGCTCGTCCAGGCTCTCGGGCGGAATAAAGGTGTCGATCGTGCCGTTCACCACGTCTGCCCGGACCGCCTGGTACATCTCGGACACGTCGTCGGTCGACATGAGCTCGTCGCGCAGCGCGTAAATCTCGCGCCGCTGGTCGTTCGCCACGTCGTCGTACTCGAGAAGCTGCTTGCGGATGTCGAAGTTGCGCCCCTCCACCTTGCGCTGCGCGTTCTCGATCGCCTTCGTCACCCAGCGGTGCTCGATGGCCTCTCCTTCCTCCACGCCGAGCTTCTGCATGAGTCCGGACACCCGCTCGGCGGCGAAGATCCGCATGAGATCGTCCTCGAGCGACAGGAAGAAGCGGCTCGATCCCGGGTCCCCCTGGCGCCCCGAGCGGCCCCGGAGCTGGTTGTCGATCCGCCGTGACTCGTGCCGCTCGGTGCCGACGATATGCAGCCCGCCCGCCCCGACCACCGCGTCATGGCGCTCCTGCCATTCGGACCGGATCTCCTCCCCCGCGTCCTCGCCGAACTCCACCCGCCAGTTGCCGCCGAGCACGATGTCGGTGCCGCGGCCGGCCATGTTGGTCGCGATCGTCACCGTGCCGGGCTTTCCGGCCTGGGTGATGATTTGCGCCTCGCGCTCGTGATGCTTCGCGTTGAGCACCTGGTGGGGGATGTGCTCCTGGCCCAGCCGCGAGGAGAGGTACTCCGAGGTCTCGATGGATGCGGTGCCGACGAGGACCGGCTGGCCCTTCGCTCGACACTCTCCGATCTCGTCGATGATGGCCCGGAACTTCTCTTCCCGCTTGAGGTAGACGAGGTCGGCCCGATCGTCCCGGACCATGGGCAGGTGGGTGGGAATCACGGCCACCTCCAGCCCGTAGATCTGCTGGAACTCGGCCGCCTCGGTATCGGCGGTGCCGGTCATCCCCGCCAGCTTGTCGTAAAGCCGGAAGTAGTTCTGGAAGGTGATCGAGGCAAGGGTCTGGTTCTCCTGGCGGATCTCGACGCCCTCCTTCGCCTCCACCGCCTGGTGCAGGCCGTCGGACCAGCGGCGTCCGGCCATGGTCCGCCCGGTGAACTCGTCGACGATGACCACCTCGCCGCTGCGCACCAGGTAGTGCACGTCGCGATGATAGAGAGCGTGGGCACGGAGGGCCGCGTCGAAGTGGTGGAGCAGCATCACGTTGCCGGTGTCGTAGAGCGATTCGTCGCGGCCGAGCAGACCTTCCTCGCCGAGCAACTCCTCCACCCGGCGGTAGCCGGTCTCGGTAAGGTGCGCCTGGCGCGTCTTCTCGTCCACGGAGTAGTCGCCGGGGACGTGATCCTCTTCGTCCGCCGGCTCACGCTCCTGGCGCTCGAGCTTCGGGATCAGGCGGTTGATGCGCAAGTAAAGCTCCGAGCTCTCCTCCGACGGACCCGAGATGATGAGCGGCGTGCGGGCCTCGTCGATGAGGATCGAATCGACCTCGTCGACGATGGCGTAGGAAAGACGCGGCTGCGCCTTTTCCGAGAGGGAGAACGCCATGTTGTCGCGCAGGTAGTCGAAGCCGAACTCGTTGTTGGTTCCGTACACGATGTCGGCCCGGTACGCCTCGCGCTTCTCGCCCGGGGTCTGTCCCGGCACCACCACTCCCACCGTCAGGCCGAGAAGCCGGTAGATCCGGCCCATCCAGTCGGCATCCCGGCGGGCGAGGTAGTCGTTGACGGTGACGATGTGCACACTGTCGTCGCCGAGGGCGTTGAGACAGGCCGCGAGGGTCGCGACGAGCGTCTTGCCCTCGCCGGTGCGCATCTCCGCGATGCGGCCTTCGTGGAGGACCACCCCGCCGATGAGCTGCACGTCGAAGTGGCGCATCTCGAGCGCACGCCGCCCCGCCTCGCGCACGACCGCGAACGCTTCGGGAATCAGGGAATCGAACGACTCTCCGGCCGCCCGCCGGCCGCGCAGGGCCGCGGTGATGCCCGCGAGCTCCGCATCTTCCCGATCCCGCAGCCCGGACTCGAGCTCGTTGACGGCGGCCACGGTGCGGCGATAGCGGCGCAGCAGGCGCTCGTTGCGCGACCCGATCACCCGGCGCAGGATGTTCGCAACCATGTACTATCGAGCTCCTGAGAGGCCGAGGGCGGGAGGGGCTTCAGCCGCCGCCGACCCCGCCGGCGGCCTGCGGGGCCACCTTTTCTCCATGTGGAAACAGTCTGCGCCGGATCAACCCCTCAAGCCTCGGCGGATCGGTTCGATTCTCCGGGGAGCGGGGCCGGCCGGCGCGCTCGCTGCGCAGGCTCGCATCCTGATGCGGGTGGAACGGAGAGTTCATCGCATTCTCGGCGAGAATTCCGTTCTCCACGTACGGGCCGGCCGGCTGTCGGGAAGTTCCCTCACGCTGACCGCCGATTCGCCCGCCTGGGCCTCGATCGCCCGTTTTCGGGTGCCCGAGATCCGTGACGCAATCCGTCCCGAGCTGCCGCGACTGCGACGAGTCCGGGTCGTCATCCGGGAGACGGAGCCGCCGCCCGAACCCGGCCCGGCCGAGGAGCACCGCACGCTTTCTCCGTTCGCGGCCCGGGTGCTCCGGTCCGTCGCTCGCTCCCTCGACAACCCGCAGCTCGCGCGGATTCTCATCCGGCTCGCCGCAAGAGAACGCTCGCTCGCCGGCGCCGGAGCCGCGGGCGACACCTCTCCATCCGGAATCAGTCGGCCGTGACGGGGCGGCCGTAGATGATGGGAAGCTCCGCCGGGTCGTCGTAGGTCACTATCGAATACGCCTTCCGATCCGCCATCAGGGCGCGCAGCAACCGGTTGTTGAGGGAATGGCCGGACTTGAAGCCCGTGAAGGACCCGATGAGGCTGTAGCCGAGGAGATAGAGGTCTCCGATGGCGTCGAGCACCTTGTGCTTGACCAGCTCGTCGGCGTATCGCAATCCGTAGTGGTTGAGAACCCGGTAGTCGTCGTAGATGATCGCGTTGTCGGAGTTTCCGCCGCGGGCAAGATTGTTATCGCGCAACCACTCCAGGTCGCCTACGTGGCCGAAGGTCCTCGCGCGGCTTACTTCCTTCACGAAGGAGGTGGTGGAGAAGTCGATGTTCGCGGTATCCGGATAGTCCTCGAATACGGGCATGTCGAAGCGGATCGTGAACTTGACCTTGAGTCCGTCGAACGGCTCGAGCTGCGCCCACTTGTCCCCGTCCTCCACCCGCACCTTCCGCCTGATTCGGAGAAACCGCTTGGGCGCGGGCTGCTCCTCGATGCCGGCGGATTGAAGCAGGAACACGAGGGGACCGGCGCTGCCGTCCATGATAGGGACCTCAGCGGCGCTGAGGTCCACGTAGGCATTGTCGATCCCGAGGCCGGCCATGGCCGAGAGCAGGTGTTCGACGGTCGAGACGCGAACCCCCCCCTTGGAGACAAGGGTGGTGCAGAGGTGGGTCTCTCCCACGCTCTCGACGCGAGCGGGAATCTCCACCGGCTCCGGCAGGTCGATCCGGCGAAACACGATCCCGGAATTCGGTGCCGCGGGCCTCAGGGTGAGGTAGACCTTCTCGCCCGAATGCAGCCCGACTCCGGTGGCGCGAATGACGTTGCTGAGTGTACGTTGTCGAATCACGAAATACGCCCTCGTCAGGTGTTCCCTCGCCTCGCCCGCACAGGCAGACATTCCCTCACGGCTCCCGCCGCAAACCCCACCGCCATCACCCGCGACGGATAGCCGGAGTGGAGACTAACACACTGTCCACGCTGGATTATACCCTCGGGTCACATGTGGTCCTTGCGGCGAAAGTACGACGGTACGTCGAAGTAGGCCTGCCGTCCGGCCTTCTCGGCCACCCCGATCTCGGGCCCGCGAGGGGACGGGCTCTCCATCGGCTCGGGCTCCGCGCCGGCACCGGAAACGGGCAGCACCGCCACGTTGGACGCGTTGTCGACCGGGGCCGCTCCGCTGAGGCCGAGCCCGGTCGCAACCACGATGATCCTGAGCTCCTCGCCCGAGTTCTCGTCGACGGTGGTCCCGGTGATGACGTTGGCCCCGGGGGCGGCGAAGCTCTCGATGACCTCCCCGACCGCCGCAACCTCGTCCATGCCGAGGTTCACGTCCGCGGTGATGTTGACCAGGATGCCACGCGCGCCTTTGAGGTCGACATTCTCGAGCAGCGGGCAGGTGGTCGCCTTCTTGGCCGCCTCGAAAGCCCGATCCTGGCCGGTCGAGCGGCCCGCCCCCATCATGGCTCGGCCCTTCTCCTTCATGACCGAACGCACGTCCGCGAAATCGACGTTCACCAGGCCGGGTCGGACGATGAGCTCCGAGATCCCCTGAACGGCCCCGAGGAGCACGTCGTTCGCCGCGGCAAAGGCGGCCTTCAGGGTCACGCCTCGTCCGAGCACGTTGATCAGCCGTTCGTTGGGGACGACGATGAGCGAGTCCACCTGCTTCGACAGCTCGTCGATCCCGGCCGCGGCGACGGCCATGCGCCGGCCGAGCTCGAACGAGAAGGGGCGGGTGACCACGGCCACCGTGAGCACGTTCAGCTCGCGCGCGAGCTCGGCAATGACCGGCGACGCCCCCGTACCGGTCCCCCCGCCCATTCCGGCGGTGATGAAGAGCATGTCGGTGCCCTCGAGGAGCTCGGCGATGCGATCGCGATCCTCGATCGCCGCGTCGCGTCCGAGCTCCGGGTCCGCTCCCGCGCCGAGCCCCTTGGTGAGGTTGGCCCCGAGCTGCACGTGGACCGGGGCGGACGATTTCGCAAGCGCCTGGGCGTCGGTATTCGCGCAGACGAAATCGACCCCTTCGATGGTGTTCTCGATCATGTGCTCGACCGCGTTGCCGCCGCCGCCGCCGACCCCGATGACCTTGATGTTGGCCTTCTTGTGGGCACTGTGGGTTTCGACGATTTCAAACATGGTTATTGGCTCCCTAGCTAGTGAACGCCCTGTATCCAGCCGCGCATGCGCCCGAAGACGCCCCGCAGCCCGTTTGCTTCCAGGTTGGCACGGCGGTTGTGCGCCTCGTGGTCCAGGGTCAGCAACCCGACCGCGGTGGCATAGACCGGGTTGCGGATCACGTCCCCGAGCCCGGTCACCGAATTGGGATGACCGAGGCGAACCGGCATCTCGAATACTTCCTCCGCCATCTCGACCAGCCCTTCCATGCGTGCGCTGCCGCCGGTGAGGACGACCCCGCCGGCGACTCCTTCCAGGCCCGTGCGACGGATGTGGTCCCGCACGAGGCCGAGGAGCTCCTCGCAGCGGGGTTCCACGACCTCCGCGAGGGTCCTCCGCGGCAGACGCCGGGAGGGACGAGCTCCGAGCGCGGGCACCTGAATGGTCTCGTCTTCGGAGGTACGGTCGGCTCGCGCGCAGCCGTACTGGATCTTGATCTGCTCGGCGTGCGGGATCGGGGTGCGAAGGACGAGGGCGATGTCGTTCGTGACCTGCGCGCCGGCGATCGGGATGACCGCCGTGTGCCGGATCGCGCCGTTGCCGAACAGAGCGATGTCGGTCGTGCCTCCGCCGATGTCGACGAGGCAGACCCCGAGATCCTTCTCGTCCTCCATCAACACCGCCTGGCTCGAGGCGAGCTGCTCCAGCACGATGTCCTCCACGTCCAGGCCGCACCGATGGACGCACTTGACGATGTTCTGCGAGGCGCTCGCCGCCCCGGTGACGATGTGCACCTGGGACTCCAGCCGCACGCCCGACATGCCGATCGGCTCCCGGATCCCGTCCTGGTCATCGACGATGAACTCCTGCGGGAGGATGTGCAGGACCTTCTGGTCGGCCGGGATCGGAACCGCCTGTGCGGCGTCGATCACCCGATCGATGTCGCCGGTGCTCACCTCGCCGTCGCGAATCGCCACGATGCCCTGCGAGTTGAGGCTGCGGATGTGGCCGCCCGCCACCCCGACGTAGACCGACCGGATCGGCTGTCCGGCCATGACCTCGGCCTCCTCTACCGCGTGCCGGATCGACTTCACGGTGTTCTCGATGTCGACCACCACGCCCCGTTTGATCCCGCGCGAGAAGTCGGAACCGATCCCCAGGAGCTGGACCTCGCCCGATTCCGAAGTCTCCCCGACCAGGGCCACGACCTTGGAGGTGCCGATGTCGAGCCCCGCGATGAGACTCTTCTTCGTTCCCGCTCTCATCCCTGCGCCCTTGCATGTGCGTCTTCCCCGTTGCGCCACCGGACCGCAAAGCCGTTCGGATAGCGGAGATCGATACGCTCGATGAACTCTCTTCGGCCAATCAGCGCCGACAGGTAGACGGCTGCGAAACGGCGCACGTGCGGCCCCTGCTCGTCGCGAAACACGAGAAGCACGCCGTCGGCGAACTGCAGGCTCCAGTGTCCGGCCGCCGACCGCTCCAGCCGCGCGATGCCGCCGCCGATGCCGTCGAAGATCGAGCCGAGCTCCCGAAGCCCGTCCCGCAGCTTCGGTATCGCCTCGCGCGGTCCGTCGAATACGGGCAGCCCGATCGCCGCCGGCGCGTGCCGCCGGGGAAGCAGGGCGCCCCGCTCCGTCACCAGCCCCCCCCCCGCCCAGCGCGCGACCGGGCGGTCCTCCGCCACCGTCAAGTGCAACTCCCCGGGCCAGACCCGCCGCACCGAGACGTCGCGTACCCCTGGCACCGCAAGAGCCGACTCGCGCACGGCGGCGATGTCGACCCGGAAGAAGCCGCCCTCGAGCCGGCCGGCGATGGCCCGCTCGAGCTCCTCGGGCGCCACCCAGCGCAGACTGCCCACGATGCGGACGTCGGAGATGGCGGCGGAAGGAAGGACGGAGCGCAGCCGCTCCAGCATCGGGAGGTCCTGGGGCAGTCGCCCGATCGGAAAGGAGGCGAGCAGCGCGCCGAGGGCGCACGACGAGACGACGAGCCGGCGGGGTCCCGACCCGGTCACGGCCGCGCCCTCGGACTCGGGCCCGCCGCCCGCGGCGGCGGGCGCCGGCCCACCACCCTCACCTCCGGCTCGAGGTTCACCCCGGTCTCGTCGAATACCCGGGCTTGCACCTCTCCGATCAGCGCCTCGATATCCGACGACGAGGCGGCACCTTCGTTGACGATGAAGTTCCCGTGCTTCTCCGAGACCACCGCGCCCCCGATCCGGGTGCCCTTGAGACCGCATGCCTCGACGAGCCGGCCCGCATGGTCGCCGGGCGGGTTGCGGAATACCGATCCGCAGCTCCGCTGCCCGACCGGCTGCGAGGCGGCCCGCGCCCGGATCAGCTCCCGGGTGCGAGCCCGCACGGCCGCCGGATCCGCGGGGACGGCCCGCAGCTCGGCACAGGTGAACCACTCCCCGGCCCGGCCTCCGACGGTCCGGTATCCGACCTCGAACTCGGGTCCGGCGCGCCAGCGACGGCGCCCGCTCCGGTCGATCGTCTCGACCCGATGCACGAGATCCCACGTCTCCGCGCCGTGCGCACCGGCGTTCATCGCAAGCGCCCCGCCGATCGTTCCCGGGATCCCGGCGAGGAACTCGCCGCCGGCGTATCCCTTCCGTCCGAAGTAGCGGGCGAGCTTGGCGCAGGGGACGCCCGCCCCGGCCCGGACCTGGTGCTCGCCGGACTCCTCGATGCGGCCGAGGCCGCGGCCGGTCAGGATCACCACCCCTCCGATCCCGCCGTCGCGCACCAGCAGGTTGCTTCCGAGCCCGACCCAGAGGACCTCGTCGCGGGGACCGAGTCCGGACAGGAAGACGGTGAGGTCCTCGACGTCCGTGGGCGCGTAGACGCGATCGGCCGGCCCCCCGGTCCCCCAGGCGGTCAAGCGGGCCATCGGGACGTTGCGCATCAGCCGGCCCCGCACGGCTCGTCCGCCTCCGCGAGGCTCGCGGCCGCCGCTCCGATATCGCCGGCGCCGAGCAGTACCAGCACGTCGTCGGTGCGGACCACCCCGCGGAGAGTGGCCCGCAACTCGCCGAGCCTCGGCACGTAGACCGGCTCCACCAGGCCGCGGGCGCGAACCGCCTGGCACAGGCTCTGCGCGTCCGCGCCGGAGATGGGATCTTCGCCGGCGGGGTAGACGGCGGTGACGAGAAGCGCGTCCGCGAGGCCCAGGACCCGGGCGAAGTCGTCCAGCAGATCGCGGGTCCGGGTGTATCGATGAGGCTGGAAGGCAACCACCAGCCGCCGGCCCGGCCAGGCTTCCCGCGCCGCCCCGAGGGTCGCCTCGATCTCGCGGGGATGGTGGCCGTAGTCGTCCACGAGCCGGACCTCGTGCTCCCCGATCCGGACCTGATCCCACACCTCGAAGCGTCGGCCGATCCCCTGGAACGTGGCCAGCGCGCGGCCGACGACCTCGTCGTCCACCCCGAGGGACCTCGCGACCGCAACCGCGGCCAGGGCGTTGAGCACGTTGTGGCGACCCGGAAGGTTCAGGGTCACGGTGACCTCCGGTCCGAGGTCGCCGGACGGGATCCGGAAGCGGGTCCGGGTCTCGATCGGCGTCACGTCCACCGCCCGCAGGTCCGCCTCCTCCCGAAAGCCGTAGGTCACGACCGGCCTCGACACCTGCGGCAGGACGGCGCGGACGCCCGGATCGTCGGCGCACAGCACCGCGAGTCCGTAGAACGGCAGGTGGCGAAGAAACTCGACGAAGGCGGCGTGCAGGCGGGATTCGTCCTGATCCCAGGTCGCCATGTGGTCGTGGTCGATGTTGGTCACCACCGCCATCTCCGGCCTGAGAAGCAGGAACGACCCGTCGCTCTCGTCCGCCTCGGCCACGAGGTAGAGTCCGTCGCCGAGCCGTCCGTTCGCATCCGACGCGAGCAGGCGCCCGCCGATGACGAACGTCGGGTCGAGCCCTCCGGCGCTGAGCACGCTGGTCACGAGACTCGTCGTAGTCGTCTTTCCATGGGTTCCGGCGACGGCGATGCCGTGGCGAAACCGCATGATCTCGCCCAGCATCTCCGCCCGCGGAACGACGGGAACCTGGCGCTCCCGGGCCGCCTCGAGCTCGGCGTTTCCGGGCGGAATGGCGGTGGAGACGACCACCACGTCGCGGTCCCGGACATGGTCGGGGTGGTGGCCGAGGTGGACCCGGACGCCGAGGCGGGACAACCGCCCCGTCATCTCGTTCTCGTGGAGGTCCGAACCGCTGACCTCGAAGCCGAGGGTGTGGAGGACCTCCGCGATCCCGCCCATCCCCGCGCCGCCGATCCCGATGAGGTGGATGCGGCGAATGCGATCGAGGCCGTGCCGGACCGTGGTCATGCTTCCTCTCCCGCGGGACCCGGGAACACCGGGGGACGCTCGAAGTGGCGGCAGCACGCGGCCACCCGTTCGGCGGCGTCCCGCTGCCCACCCCGCCAGGCCGCCTCGGCCATCGCGAGACGGCGGGACCGATCGGAGGCGAGTTCGCCGAGGAGGGAGGCGAGCCGGGGAGCGATGTCTCCGCCTTCCGGAACCACGTATGCCGCCCCGCACCGCTCGAGGAAGCGCGCGTTGGCGGTCTGGTGGTCGTCCGCCGCCCACGGATAGGGAACCAGTATGGACCCCACCCCGGTCGCCGAAAGTTCCGCGACGGTGCTCGCCCCGGCCCGGCACACCGCCACGTCCGCCCACCCGTAGGCTTCGGCCACGTCCTCCACGAAAGCGGTCACCGCCGCGTCGATCCCCGCCTCGCGATAGCGTTCCCGCGTCGCGTCGGCGTGGCCCTCTCCGGCCTGGTGGCGGATCTCCAGCGGCCGGGCGACACGCGCCGTGGCCGGCGGCACGGACCGGTTGAGAGCCTCCGCCCCCTGGCTTCCCCCGAGCACGAGCACTCGCAGGCCCGGCCCTCGATCGGCAAACCGCTCGCCAGGGGGAGGGAGGGCGGAGAAGGCGGGCCGCACCGGATTCCCGGTGGTCCGCAGCCATCCTTTTCCGCGGCGGGAGAAGGTGTTCGAGAAGCTCTCCATGATCCCCGTCGCGAGCCGGGCGAGCACGCGGTTCGCGAGGCCCGGAATCGCGTTCTGCTCATGGATGAGCAGGGGACGGCGGAGCAGCCAGGCTGCAACCCCGCCCGGCGCGGACACGAAACCGCCCATGCCGAGGACCAGCGCGGGCCGGATGCGAAGCAGGATCGCGGCCGCCTGGACCAGGGCCACGGCGTTCGCGGCGAACGTCCCCGCCCGCCGCGCGCCGCGGAACCGCCGGGAGGAGATGAAGTGCAGGGGCAGGCGGGCGCCCGGCACCACCCGGGCCTCGATCCCCTGCCGGGTGCCGACCCAGCTCACCGACCAGCCCTCTTCGCGCAGGCGATCGGCCACCGCGAGAGCGGGGAACACGTGGCCTCCCGTCCCCCCGGCAAAGATGCACACCCTTGTACCGGTCATCGGGACTCCCCTCCCCGCGCATCGCGATCGATGCGCACGAGGAGCCCGAGAGCCAGGCAGCTCGCCACGAGATTGTTCCCGCCGTAGCTCATGAACGGCAGGGCGAGCCCCTTGGTCGGCAGGGCGCCGATGTTCACCCCGATGTTGATCCAGGCCTGGATTCCGAGCGACAGCCCGAGCCCGTACGCCAGATGGGCATTGAACGGCTGCCCGCGGTCGATGGCCCGGCCGGCGATGACGAAGGCCCGGTAGATGAGCACTGCGAAGAGCGCGATCACCGCCGCCATCCCGACGAAGCCCAGCTCCTCTCCGACCACCGCGAACAGGAAGTCGGTGTGCGCGGCCGGCAGGTAGAAGAGCTTCTGCACGCTCCCGCCGAGCCCGGCCCCGAGCCATTCGCCGCGGCCGATCGCGATGAGCGCCTGGACGAGCTGGAACCCGTCGCCGTAGGGGGTGTCGAACGGAGCGAGAAAGCTCAGCAGCCGCCGCATGCGGTAGGGTTCGGCGATCGCGAGCACCGCCATCGCGATCGCGATGGCGCCGCTCCAGGCCGCGAAGGTGCGCAAGGGCACGCCCGCGATGAAGAGCATCCCGAGCAGGGTGAACCCGAGCACGACGACGGTCCCGAAGTCCGGTTCAGCGAGGAGCAGCACGGCGACGAGGCCGAATACCGCGATCGGGACGAGCGCATGGCGTCCGTAGAGCCGGACGTCGTCTCCCTGCCGCGAGAGGTAGGCCGCCAGGTAGACGACGAACACGATCTTCATCGCCTCCCCGGGATGAAACGTGACGATGCCGAGGTCGAGCCAGCGGATCGCCCCGCCCGCCTTGAGCCCGAGGCCCGGGATCAGCACCGCGCTCAAGGCGGCGATGCCGCCCAGGAGGACCAGGTTGGCGAACCGTTCCCAGTAGCGGGGATCGACCAGCGCCACCGCCGTGCCGAACGCGATTCCGGCCACGAGCGCCGCCGATTGACGCCAGAAGAAGTGCAGCGGCACCCCGAACTTTCCGTCGGCGATGGACACGGAGGCGGACGCGACCATCACGAGGCCGACCAGGATCAGCGCACAGGCGGAGATCGCGAGGCCGGCGTCGACCCGCCACGCGCCGGGGCCGGCCTGATCGGGGTGGTGAAGGGCCCGGTTCACGCCGTCCGCCCCCGTGCGCCGGCCAGGAACTCGGCCCGGAAGTCCCGTCCCCGTTCCCGGTAGTCGCGGTACATGTCCCAGGCCGCGCACGCCGGGGACAGCAGCACCGCGTCGCCCGGCCGGGCGGCCGCGCGCGCGCGGGCCACCGCTTCGGCCATCGAGCCGACGCTCGCGACCGGGACGTGGCCCTCGATGAGGCTTCGGATCGCCGGTGCATCCCGGCCGAGCAGCACGACCTTGCGGATCCGTCCGCCGGACTCGCGCAGGGCCCGGCCGAGCGGCCGAAAGTCGGCGCCCTTGCCGTCACCCCCCGCGATCAGGACCAGCGGGACGTCGAAGCCGTTCACCGCCGCGACGGTCGCGCCGACGTTGGTGCCCTTGGAGTCGTCGTACCAGCGCGCGCCGCCGGCGCGGCCGATCGGCTCGCAGCGGTGCGCGAGCCCGGTGAACGTCCGAAGCGTGCGGGCGATCACGTCCCCGTCGATTCCGAGGTCGTCCGCGATCGCCATCGCGGCGAGGGCGTTGAGGGCGTTGTGGCGGCCGGGAAGCGCCAGCGCGCCGACCTCCAGCCGCAGCTCGGCCCCGCGGGCGAGCCAAGTCCGGGCGCCGTGCTCGACCAGGCCGTACTCGCCCTCCCGGGGTCGTTCGGCGGTGAACGTGACGACCCGCGTCCCCTCCCAGGCCAGGCGGGTGCCGAGCGCCGCGAGCCACGCGTCGTCACGGCAGACCACCGCCGTCCCGGCGCCCCGGAAGACGCGGGCCTTGGCCGCGCGATACGCCCCGAACCCCCGGTGGCGGTCGAGATGATCGGGACTCACGTTGAGGAGGGCCGCGACGCGCGGGCGAAGGGAGCGGGTCGTCTCGAGCTGGAAACTCGAGATCTCCACGACGTAGAGCTCCGGCTCGCGGGCGAGAAGGGTGAGGGCCGGCGGGCCGAAGTTTCCGCCGATGGCCGCGTCGCGGCCGTCCCCCTCCGCCATGGCGTGGACCAAGGCGCAGACCGTGCTCTTGCCGTTCGTCCCCGTCACGGCGACGATCGGGGCGCGGGCCGCCCGGGCGAACAGCTCCACCTCGCCGAGAACCGGAACGCCGCGGCCGACGGCGGCCGACACCGCGGGGTCGCTCGGCGATACCCCGGGGCTCAGCACCAGCTCGACGGCCTCCCCGAACCACTCTCCGTCGAATCCGCCGAGACGCATCTCCGCCGCGGGGAGCAGCCGGCGGAGCTCCTCCGCGCGCGGCGGGGACGGCCGGCTGTCCGCCAGCGCGACGTCGACCCCGTGCGCGTACAGGTGGCGAGCGCACGCGAGACCCGTGTCGCCGAGTCCGACCACCACCGTGCGCCCATGCTGCATTCGGGCCACCTACCGCACCTTGAGGGTCGCGAGCCCGACGAGGATGAGCACCAGGGTGACGATCCAGAGGCGCACGATGACCCGCGGCTCCGGCCACCCCTTGAGCTCGAAGTGGTGATGGAGAGGCGCCATGCGGAAGATCCGCCGGCCGGTGAGACGGAAGGACAGGACCTGCAGGATGACCGAGGCCGTCTCCATGACGAACACCCCCCCCATCACGAACAGCACGATCTCCTGACGGCACACCACCGCGATGGTGCCGAGCGCCGCTCCGAGCGCGAGGGCGCCGATATCGCCCATGAAGACCTGGGCGGGATAGGTGTTGAACCACAGGAACCCCAGACCCGCCCCGACGATCGAGGCGCAGACGACGGTCACCTCGCCGACCCCGGCGATGGAGGGAAACGCGAGATAGGAGGCGAACTCGCTGTGCCCGGCCACGTAGACGAACACCGCGAGCGCGCTCGCGATGAGAACGGTGTGCCCGATCGCGAGGCCGTCGAGACCGTCCGTCAGGTTGACCGCGTTGCTCGTGCCGACGATCACGAAATAGGCCAGCGGGATGTAGAGCCAGCCGAGATCGAGCGCCACGTCCTTGATGACGGGAACGATGAGCTGCAGCTCGGCCGCGACCTCCGCCGAGACATAGAGGAAGATGGCCCCGGAGAGCCCGACGAGGGACTGCAGCAGGTACTTATACCGGGCCGCCATGCCCCGGCCGCGGGTGAGCTTGCGGTAGTCGTCGAGCCACCCGATCACGCCGAACGCGAGGGTCATGGCCAGCACCACCCACACGAAGCGGTTGGAGAGGTCGGCCCAGAGGAGAGTGGAGACGAAGATCGCGACCAGGATGAGCGCGCCGCCCATGGTGGGGGTGCCCGCCTTGGCGTGGTGCGACCGCGGGCCGTCCTCGCGGACGACCTCGCCGAACCTGCGCAGGCGGCGGATCGCCTCCGGCCCGACGGCGAGCGCGATGAGGAGCGCCGTCAGCACTCCGCAGACCGCGCGCAGCGTGATGTACCGAAAGACGCCGAAGCCGCCGTGCAGCCCGGTCAGCAGGTCGAAGAGCTCGATCAGCATCGCCCGCCCAGCGCCTGCACGACGCGCTCCATTCCGATCGAACGCGAACCCTTGACCAGCACCGTGATCGGGGACCTCTCCCCGAGGTCCGCCCGGAGCTCGGCCACCAGGGCGTCGTGCGAAGGATGATGCCGGCCGCCCGGCCCGAACGCGTGCACCGCCTCCGCGGCGAGCGGGCCGATGCCGTACAGCCGGGCGACGCCCCGCTCGCGGGCGAACCGCCCCGCTTCGCGGTGCAGACTGCGCTCGTCGTCGCCAAGCTCGGCCATGTCTCCGAGGGCGAGCCAGCACTCCCCGTCGCGGTCGGCGAGCACGTCCAGGGCGGCCCGCAGCGAGCCCGGGTTGGCGTTGTAGGTATCGTCGAGGAGGACCGAGCCGCCGGCGAGCGGGCGTGCGCAGAGCCGCCCGGGAACCGGGCGCATCGCCTCGAGCCCCTCGCGGATCGCGGCGAGGGGCTCGCCGATCGCGAGGCACGCGGCGGTCGCGGCGAGCGCGTTCATGACGTTGTGCCGGCCGAGGAGCGCGAGATCGACCATCGCCCCGCCCTCGGGGGTCGCGAGGGTGAGCCGTGAGCCGTGCTCCCCGGGAGCGAACTCCGCGCTGACGTCGGCCGGCTCCCGAAGGCCGAACCGGACGATTCGCCGGGTTCCGAGCTGGCGCGTCCAGAAGTCCGCGAACCGGTCGTCGGCGTTGACGACCCCGCATCCGTCCCGCGGCAGGGACTCGAACAGCTCGCCCTTGGCCCGGGCCACCCCCTCAACGTCCCCGAATCCCTCGAGGTGGGCCGGCGCGCACTGGGTCACGACCCCGACGCGCGGCGTGCACAGCCGGGCCAGCCCCGCGATCTCGCCCGGGTGGTTGGCGCCCATCTCGACCACTCCCCGCCGGTGCTCCGAGTCGAGTTCGAACAGGGTGCCGGCGACACCGATGTCGGTGTTCAGGTTGCCGGCGGTGGCGAGCGTGCGATGGCGCCGGCGAAGGATCGACGCGACCATCTCCTTCGCGGTGGTCTTGCCGTTGCTCCCGGTGACCGCCACGAAAGGAACCTCGAAGCGGCGGCGCCACTCGACGGCGAGCCGCCCCAGCGCGGCGCGTGCGTCGCGGACGACCAGCCGCGGGAGCCCCCCATCCCCGGACCGCTCCGCAACGGCCGCGACCGCACCGGCACGCGCCGCGGCTTCGACATGGTCGTGCCCATCGAAGTTGGGCCCGCGAAGGGCGAAGAAGAGGGTCCCCGCGCAGTCGCGCCGGGAATCGGTGGACACGCCGCGAAACCGGACTTCCTCGTCTTCCCGGCCGCTTCCGGGCGCCGCGCCGAGCACCGCACGGGCTTCGCCGAGCCCCATCTCGATCACCCGCCATCCCTCCCCGCCCGGCGGGAGAGCGCCTCGTGCGCCACCGCGGCATCGTCGAAGGGACGCCGCTCTCCTCCGATCTCCTGCCAGGTCTCGTGTCCCTTCCCGGCCACGAGCACGAGGTCGTCCGGACCTGCGTCGAAGACCGCGTCATGAATCGCGCGGCGCCGATCGGGCTCGACGACCACCCGGGCCCCCCGGGCCCCCCGGGCGCCCGCGAGGATGTCGTCGATGATCGCGAGGGGGTCCTCGCCGCGGGGGTTGTCGCTGGTCACGAACAACCGCTCCGCGCCCCGCGCGGCTGCCGCACCCATCAGGCGGCGCTTGCCCGCATCGCGTTCGCCTCCGCATCCGAACACGATCCGGATCTCTCCTCTCGCGAGCGCCCGGAGCGCCGACAGCACCGCGTCCAGCGCGTCGGGCGTGTGGGCATAGTCGACGTAGGCGGCGGGGAGCGCACGGTTCTCCGCATCCGGCTCGTCGAGGCGTATCGGTTGCAACCTTCCCCGCGGAGGGTCGGCGGTCGCGACCCCTGCCGCGGCCCGCTCCAGGGGGACGTCCAGCGCGAGCAGGACCGCGACGCCGGCGAGCAGGTTGTAGGCGTTGAACCGGCCGACGAGGGGGCTGTCGACGACCGCCCGGCGGCGCCCGTGCCGAACTTCGAGTCTCGTCCGATCCGGACGGCCGGGGTCGAGACGCCCCCGCACCGCGGCGGCGGGATCTTCCAGGGCGTAGCTCAGCCGAAGGGAAGGGCCGTCTCCCGACTCGAGAATGTCCCGGCCCAGCGGGTCGTCGGTGTTGATGACCGCCGCCTCCAGGTCCGGCCACGTGAGCAGCCGCCGCTTCGCCGCCGCATACGCCGCGGCGCTCGCGTGGTAGTCGAGGTGGTCGCGTCCGACGTTGGTGAGGCACGCGACCCGGAACCGGACCCCGGCCACCCGCCCCTGCTCGATCGCATGCGACGACACCTCCATCGCCACCCGACGGACCCCCGCACGCTGCATCTCGAGCAGCGTCCGGTGCACGTCGAGGACATCGGGCGTGGTGAGCGAGGCAATCTCGAGGGAGCCGGGGAGCCCGTGACCGAGCGTTCCGATGACCGCGCAGGGCGCCCGCGGCTCGATGGCCTGGAACGCCCGGGCAAGGCAGTGGGCGACCGTGGTCTTCCCGTTGGTCCCGGTGACGCCGACGACGTCCATTTCCGCGGAGGGTGCGCCGTGGAAGCGATCGGCGGCCCGTCCGATGACGCCTGCGAGGTCGCCGTCGATCTCGACGAGCTCCGGGCGGGCGGCCGGCGCCGCGCCGGCCGGCACGACCGCCGCCGCCGCGCCGGCCTCGAGCGCCGCGTCGACGTATCTCGCGCCGTGCGTACGAAGGCCGGGGCGGGCGAAGAACACGAACCCCGGCTCGACGAGGCGGCTGTCCACCGCGAGGCCGCGTACCGGCACATCGCCGGGCAGTCCCGGGGCGAGCCGCAGCGAATCGGCGAGCAGGGCGCGGACGTTCACGTCACCCCGGCCTATCCGCGCGAGTCCCGGAGCAGCGCATAGTTCTCCGTCGCCGCGTCGCGGGGCGCAGTGGTGGAAGAATCGGGAGGCACCGCATTGAGACGCAGGGCGTCGGACATCACGGTCCGGAACACCGGGGCGGCGACTTCTCCTCCGTAGTAGACCTTCCCCCGCGGGTCGTCGATCACCACCGCCACGACGAACCTCGGGTCGCTCACCGGCGCCAGGCCGGCGAACAGAGACAGGTAGCGACGCTTCGCGTACCCGCCCGCGATTGCCTTTCGAGAGGTGCCCGTCTTGCCCGCCACGCGGTATCCGCGGACGCGGGCGCGGCGCCCGGTACCGTCCTCCGCCTCGACCACCGCCTCCAGCATCGCGAGCACCTCGCGGGCGGTCGCCTCCGACATGACGCGCCTGGCGACGGTCGGAGGCAATTCGGTGCGGGACTGTCCCCGCACCAGTCGAAGGTCCGGCCGTTCCCCCTCGCGGGCGATGATGGTGTACGCGCGGGCGAGCTGCAGAGCGGTCACCGCGAGCCCGTACCCGTAGGAGAGGGTCGCGCGCTCGAAGTCTCCGAACCGGCGCGAACGCCTGAGGATGCCGGGCGACTCCCCTACCGCCTCGCTCCCCGAGGCGCTGCCGAAGCCGGCTCCCTTGTAGACACCCCAGAGCCGCTCCGGCGGCGTCGCGAGGGCGATTCGACTCACCCCGACGTTGCTCGAAAGCCTGATCACCCCCGCGACGTCGAGCGGCCCGAGGTCGCGCCGGTCGCGCACCACGTTCCGCCCCACCCGCAGGTAGCCGGGCGACGTTTCCACGACGGTTTGCGGCACGACCGCGCCGGACTCGATCGCCGCCATGACCGCGAAAGGCTTGACCGTCGAGCCGGGCTCGAACACGTCGGTGACGGCCCGGTTGCGGGTCGCCGGACCGACCCGCTTCGCGGGGTCGTTCGGGTTGTACGAAGGCTGGTTGACCATGGCGTGGATTTCGCCCGTTCGGGCGTCGACCACCACCAGCGAACCGGCGGTCGCCCGGTGGTGCACGACAGCCGCCTTGAGCGCGCGGTAGGCGAGCGACTGGAGCCGAAGGTCGATGGTCAGGTAGATGTCCCGCCCGGGCCGGGGGGACCGCACGTTCTGGACGTCCTCGACGCTGCGGCCGAGACGGTCCCGGATGACCTGCTTGGCGCCCGAGACCCCGCGAAGCACCGAGTCGTAGGCCAGCTCCACTCCTTCCTGCCCTTTCCCGTCGATGTCGGCGAACCCGACGACGTGGGCCGCGACCTCTCCCTCCGGGTAGTAGCGCCGGAACTCGCGCTCGAAGTACACGCCCGGAAGAGCGAGGGCCCGAACCCCGGCCGCCGTTTCCGGATCGACCTGGCGGCGCAGGTAGACGAAGGAGCGCTCGGCCCGTTCCACGAGCTTGCGGTCGAGCCGGGAGGGGTCGAGACCGAGCGCCGCAGCCGCCTCCGGCCAGCGGTTCCGGGCGCGGATCGCCTCGCGAGGGTCCACCCAGATGGATTCGATGGCGGTGCTCATGGCGAGCGCCGTCCCGTGGCGATCGCGGATGACCCCGCGCGGCGCGTGCGATTTCACCGTACGTACGTGCCGCGCCGCGCCTTCGTCGCGCAGGAAGTCCCCCTGGTTCGCCTGCAGGTAGAGCGCCTTTCCAAGCAGTCCCGCCGCGCCCAGGGCGAGCACGGCGGCCACCAGCCGGACCCGCCACCGGAGCGGAAGGAGGCCCGTTGGCCGGCCGAGACCCTCGACTCCGATCCCGGGCCGCTTGTACTGAGGGATGCGCACGCCGGTCAGTACTCCAGGTTGACGACGGCCGTGCGTCCCGGATCGGGCCGGTCCATTCCGAGCCGCGTCTCCGCCACGCGCCGGACCCGGTCATGGGAGGCGAGATAGCCGCTCTCGATCTTGAGCTGGCCCCAGTTGACGTTCAGCTCGTCGCGTGCACGCTCGAGAGCCTGCAGCTCCACGAACAGCTTTCGGCTCTCGTGCTTGGCCATCACGACCAGGAGCGCGCTCAGCAGCAGCAGCGCGGCCGACGCCGGCCAGAGCACACGACGCGATGCGCCGATCACGCCGACAACCTCTCGGCGATGCGCAGCACGGCGCTGCGCGAGCGCGGATTGGCGGCGACCTCGTCCGGCGACGGCCGCACCCGACCGGCCACGATCCGCAGGCGGGGGCGGCGCGGGGACGGAAGGCCGCGGGGACCCGGCGCCTCCCGCGACTCCGATCGCAGGAAGCGCTTGGCCGCCCGATCCTCGAGCGAATGGAAGCTGATGACCGCGAGACGACCGCCCGGCCGCAGCACGTCCACGGCGGCGGGCAGCGCCGCCTCGAGGCATTCGATCTCCCGGTTGACGTGAATGCGAAGCGCCTGGAACGTTCGCGTCGCCGGGTGGATGGATGATTCGCGCGAGCGCGCGGCCCGTTCGACGACGGCCGCGAGTTCCGTGGTCGTCGCGAGCGGGCGCGCGCGAACGATGGCCCCGGCGATCCGGCGCGCACGTCGCTCCTCTCCGAACCGCGCAATCACCCCGGCCAGCTCCCGTTCCGAGACCCGGGCCAGCCACGCGCCGAGCGGCTCGCCATCCCCGGGATCCATCCGCATGTCGAGAGGCCCCTCGCGGCGGATCGAGAACCCTCGTGAGGGGTCGTCGACCTGCGGGGAGGAGACCCCGAGATCGAAGAGCACGCCGTCGACGCGGCCGGCAAGGTCCCGATCCCCGCAGATGCCCTGCAAGGCATCGAAGCGCGCGTGGACGGCTTCGAGGCGCGGGTCGCCGAGGCGAAGCCCGGCCCGAATCGCATCGGGGTCCCGATCGATGGCCACCACTCGACCGGCCGGACCCAGCCGGGAGAGAATCGCCCGGGCATGCCCGCCCCGACCGAACGTGCAGTCGACGACCACCGACTCCGGAGCGAGGGCCAATCCTTCGAGCACTGCTTCCACCAGGACCGGTACATGGCTCATCGCTCAGAGCGGAAGGTCTTGGTGCCTGGAGGACGGATCAGCCCGTTTCGCCTCCTGATCGGCCTGGAGCCGCTCGGCGGCGGCGGCGAGCATCTCCATCCGGACCGACTCCCAGACCTCTTCGCGCCACAGCTCGAACCGGTCCGACAAGCCGACGAGGGTCAGGCGGCCGAGGTCCTTCTCCGCGTTCGCCGCATGGTCCGCATCCCCATCCTGGCCCGGCTCCTTTCGGTTGAGGAAGTCTCGCAACGCCGGCGGCACCAGAACCCTGCCTTGGCCGTCAATCTTGCAGGCGATGGCGGAGGCCACGAACACCGAGAAGGCCGCCCGAACCGGATCGAAGCGTTCCCGTCGCTCCAGGTTCGACTTGAACCGCTTCCACACCGGGAGAGGGTGAATCGAGAGCCCCCGGTACTTCTTGAACGGCTCGGTCCGTGGATTCAGCGCGGTGATGGGAGTGAACGCGAGGGTGATGACCACCTGCCCCTGGCACTGATCGGCAAGTTGCGTCCGGTAGCGGCCCGGCACCCCGAACCGGCCCTTGCTGTCGATAGCGACGTTGGACTCGCCTTCGAACGACCCGTCTTGAGGGGACTCGTCTTGAACCATTGCTTGCGCGGTCTCGGTTCAGGGGATGGATATGCACCCTTCCCCACACTTCTTGCCGGTCCTTCCAGCAAAACCCACTTTTCTCCACCCAACTTGACCACCGATCCCTGGGGGCTGTCAACCCTCCGTCCGTCGCTCGGCCATGCCGACGCAATGGATCGATCGGAATATCGCTATTCGGAATATGCGGTTATAATTCGGAACTGAGCATATATCTGAAAAATTCAGAACCTGAAGAAAACAAAACCCGACGGGTTCTCCCAGGCATTGCCCGCGCCCCACATCTCCTCGCTGAACCTCGAATATGAATAATTCATGCAATTCAATTGGTTATAATCTATTGCCGATGACTGTCCAAGCCGGACTCGTCAGGCCTCGGCCGCATCGGGATCGGCCAGGGACTGATCTGTCGTTCGATGCGCCGTTCACGGAAAGAGCAAAGGGCCGGAAAACAATGACTTCCATGTACGCCGGGTATGAAGCCGAGCGAGCGGAGGTGAGGCACGGGCAGCCCGAGCCATGCAAGGGACGTGGAACGCGGACTTGCATGGAAAATCCGATAGCTGATTGATTCGCGGTCATGTTCCGCCGGCCCGGGGGCAGTCCCCTTCCGGGGCGGGTCGGATCGAGCCGCGGAGGAAGGGCGGGGTACCGGCACCGGCGAACGTGCCACCCCCCGACCTTGTACGGCCAGCGTGAAGATGTTCCCTGAGCGCCGGCGCAGCGCCGCCCGAGGTGAGAACTCCCGGATTCCCGGACGGGGCGGCGGCGGACTCGGGAGAGCGGGAGCCGGCCTGTAAGCCGGGTTCTGTCGAGGGCAGCCATTCATCTGGGACGCGCGTCGCCACGCGCCTCGTGCGACCTACCCGGGAGCGGCGCGGGCCACGCCTGACGCTCCCCTATTTGGTCTTGCTCCGGGTGGGGTTTACCCTGCCACCGGTGTTGCCACCGGCGCGGTGCGCTCTTACCGCACCTTTTCACCCTTGCCCGCGCATGGCGGGCGGTCTGTTTTCTGTGGCACTTTCCGTGGGCTCGCGCCCCCCAGGCGTTACCTGGCACCCTGCCCTGCGGAGCCCGGACTTTCCTCCCCGCCGCGGGACGCGGCGCAGCGGCTGCCCGGCCGACTCCCGCTCGTCCAGTTTCCGCCTCGCGGGCGCTCTTCGCAACCGGGTAGTTCGCCCGGCGCCAGCCCTCCCCCCAGCCCTCTCTCGGACCGCCGCTGGAGAGCGAGCCGGTACAGACGCTTGCGCGGCACGCCGGTCGCCCGGGCGGCGAGGTCCACCGCGTGACGCAGGGGGAGGTCGTCGAGCAGAACCTCGAGGGTCCGCTCGGCCGCGGCGGGTACTTCGCGCGTCCGCACCCGCCCCCCCACCACGAGCACGTACTCTCCCCGGGGGCGGCCGATCCGGGACGCCGCCCTCGCGAGCGTGGTGCGCAGGATCGACTCGTGCCGCTTCGTGAGCTCGCGCGCGATGACGACCGGCCGGCCGCCGCCGAAGGCGGCGCACATCGCCTCGAGGGAAGCGGCTACCCGGTGCGGCGCCTCATGGAACACGAGCGTGCGCGGGTCGTCCGCGAGCGCCTCGAGCCGCGCGGCCCGCGCACCCCGGGCCGCGGGAAGAAAGCCTTCGAACGCGAACCGCTCCACCGGCAACCCGGCGACCGACAGCGCACACAGAAAGGCACTCGGCCCGGGTATCGGCACCACCTTCACGCCGGCCTCCGCGGCGTCCCGCACCAGCACGTGCCCCGGGTCGCTCACGAGCGGCGTACCCGCGTCGCTCACCAGGGCGAACGACGTCCCCGCGAGGAGCCGAGCCAGGATCGCCGGCGCGCGGCGGCGTTCGTTGTGCTCGTGAAGGGATTCGAGGCGGGCCGAAATGCCATGGTGACCGAGGAGCCAGGCGGTATGCCGGGTATCCTCGGCGACTACGACATCGACCTCGCCGAGGACCCTCCTCGCCCGGTCGCCCAGGTCGGCGAGGTTCCCGATCGGAGTGGCGACGACATGAAGGACACCGGCGCCCGCCCCCGCCTCTCCGCTCCCTGAGCCGTGTCCGTCTCCCGAGGGAAGGGCTCGCATTGACATGTCCCACCTCTCGGCGAATACTTCCTGCGCCCGAGGGACTCCATGATAAGCGCACCGCGAATCGCCGCTCTTCTCGTTGCCGGGCTCGCCGCGGCCGTTCTCCTCGCCGGTTGCGGGGGTGTACCCCGGAGCGCTTCGACTTCTCCCGCGGATGCCGCCGCCCTCGAGGGGCAAGGACTTCACGAAGAAGCGGCCGCCGCCTGGCTCGCCGAAGCGGAAGCGGCGCCGGCGGGCGCGCCCGCGCTCCGGCTTCGTGCCGCCGAGGCTTGGTGGAAGGCCGGTCGCCCCACCCGCGCCGCCGATGCCGCCCGCGCGATCGATCCCGCCGATCTGGAGCCCGGCGATCGTTCCCGGCGGGCCCTCCTCCTCGTCCGGGCGGCGCTCGCGGGCGGCGCGGCGGAAGATGCGGCGGACACCCTGCCCTCCCTCGAGGACCTGCTCGCGTTGCCCGAACCCGCCGCCGCCCTGAAGCTCGCGGCCCGCGCGGCCCGTCAGGCCGGCCGGCCCGTCGACGAACTCCGGTTCCGTATCGCGCTCGATCCCCGCCTCGCCGACCCGCAAGCGAATCGCGGGGCGCTGTGGAGCCTGATCCGCTCCCTCCCGGAGGAGTCGCTGCGCAGCCTGCGCGCGGCGCCCGCCGTCGGGCCGGGGGATCGGAGCGCCGGGTGGATCGAGTTGGGGTGGCTCGCGCACGCACACCGGGTCGACTTCCCTGCCTTCTCGACCGCGGTCGACCTCTGGCGCAAGAGATTCCCGGGGCACCCGGCCGAACCGTCCGTGCTCCCCGACCTGCTTGCCGAGATCCGGCGCGGCGGTTCGCCCCCGGATCACGTCGCGCTCCTGCTCCCGCTTTCCGGGACCTTCGCATCCGCGGCGGCCGCGGTACGCGACGGATTTCTGGGCGCCTGGTACGCCGCCGAGGACACGGACCGTCCCATCGTCTCGGTGTACGACACCGGGGCGGGAGACCCGGCGGAGCTGTTCCGGGCCGCCATCGCGGAAGGCGCCGATTTCGTGGTAGGACCGCTCAGCAAGCGGGCCATCTCCCAGGTCGCGCCTCTCGCCGAGCGTGGCGCGCCCGTTCTCCTGCTCAATGCCCTCGACGGCGACGCGTCCCGGCCGGGCGACGGGCCGCCGGTCTATCAGTTCGCCCTTTCCCCCGAAGACGAAGCCCGCGCGGTGGCCTCGTTCGCGCGCAGGGGCGGCTACACCCGGGCCGGGTTGCTCGTTCCGGAGACGGAATGGGGGGGGCGGGTTGCCGACGCCTTCACCGATCAGTGGGAGGCGTCCGGCGCGGTCGTCGTCGCCCGCGCGGCGTACCGGGGGGCCGCGGAGGACCTGGCTCAGCCGGTCCGGGAGCTTCTCGGAATCGACTCGAGCGAGCGCCGCGCCGGGCGGCTTCGCCGCGTCCTTCGGCGCTCCATTGCCCACGAGCCCTTTCCGCGCAGCGACCTGGACTTCGTGTTCCTCGTCGGATTCCCCCGCGAGGCGCGCCTGCTTCGTCCCCAGATCATCTTCCTGCGCGCCCCCGACCTCCCGATCTACGCGACATCGCACGTCTTCGCGGGAGTCGCCGAACCACAGCGCGACCAGGATCTGGACGGCATCGTCTTCAACGACATGCCGTGGGTGCTCGATGCCCCCGCGAGCGAAGATACCTTGCGCGAGCGGATCCTCGCCCTCTGGCCAGCCGCGAGCGAAGGGTTCATCCGGTACTACGCATTCGGGGCCGACGCCTATCGGCTGCAACGACGGATCTACCGGTTGGCCGACCGTCCCGGAGAGGCGGCACTGCTCGGCCACACCGGTCGGTTGACGGTCGGGCCGGATGCGCGGGTTCGCATCGAGATGGCGTGGGCCCGGTTCCGCAACGGGATCCCCGAACCGCTCTCGCCATGAATCCCCATGCGGACCGGCGTTCCCGCGGACGGTGGGCCGAGGAGGTCGCGGCCCGCTACCTCCTCGAGCGGGGACTCGTGTGCCGGGACCGGAACTTCCGCTCTCGCTACGGAGAGATCGACCTTATCATGGAGGACGGCGAGGTGCTGGTCTTCGTCGAGGTCCGATCCCGCGGCCTGGCCGGCTTCATGGATCCGGCCGAGAGCGTGGACCGTACCAAGCGCACCCGGCTCGTGCGCACCGCGGACACCTGGCTCCGCACCCGGAACGCCGCCCGTCTCCCCGCCTGCCGGTTCGACGTGGTGGCGGTCACCGGCGATCCGGCCACCCCGGGTGTTCGCTGGGTGCGGGATGCCTTCGACACGTGATTCGTGCGAACATGACGTTTCCCGACGCCGCCTCTCTTCCGGACGTGTCCGGTCTCATGTTGAAGCTTTCACTCCTTCTCGTGCTCGGCTCGCTTCTTGGAGGATGCGCGGCACCGGTGGTCGTGGGCACCGCAGGGGTCGCCGGGGCGGGCACGGTAGCCGTGGATCAGCGAACCCTCGGGACGATGGTCGAAGACGAAGGCATCGAGTGGAAAGTCCGCACCGCGATCGGCGAGGCCGACCTCTCGGAAGACGAGCGCCACCACATCAAGGTCACGAGCTTCAACCGCATCGTCCTCCTGACCGGCCAGGTGCCCGACGAAGCGTCGAAGCAGCGGGCGGGGGCCGAGGCTGGCGCGGTGGATCAGGTCCGCGGTGTCCACAACGAACTGGTCATCGGGAAGCCGACCACGTTCGGCACGCGGTCCGCGGACACCGTGATCACCGGCCGGGTAAAGGTCGTCCTGCTGGCGGCCGGCGAAGACCTCCCTCCTCCCTTGAACCTGAACGTCAAGGTCGTCACCGAGGACGGGGTCGTCTTTCTGATGGGGCTGGTGACCCGCGAGGAGAGCGAGAAGATCACCGCCATCACCGGGACGGTCCCGGGAATCCGTCAGATCGTCCGCCTCTTCGAACATCCGGACGAGTAGCCCGAAGAAATCACCGACTTTCGTCGCGAGGGGGCCAGGATGCCCCACGATCTCATGGAGGAACGGGCCGCACGGACCGAAAAAGCGCGGGCGCGCGGTCGAAGCGGCTTGCGGGAGTACGGCCCGCTACCGCGAGCGGACTGGCGGCCGCAGCAGGAAGTCGATGATTTTTCGGGTTAGCTGACCACCCGCAACCTGGGAGGCCCCCTCTTCGGCGATGTATCCGGGGGCGGATCCTCCTCTTCCCCCTCCCCCAGCGCGATCCCCTTGCCGTTCTCCCGGGCGTAGACCGCAAGCACGCATCGGACGGGGACGTTCACCTTGAAGTGACGGCCGGAGAACCGGGCACCGAAGGCGATGGTCTCGTTCCCGAGGTCGAGCGAGCGCACCGAGCGGGGCGCGATGCTGAGCACGATCCGGCCGTCCTTGACGTACTCGGCGGGAACCGAGACCCCGTCCCCCGCCACGTTCACCAGCAGATGCGGGGTGAGCCCGTTGTCGACGATCCATTCGTAGATCGCCCGGATGAGGTAGGGACGGTTGGAGGTCAGCGCATTTCCTCTTCGAGCTCGGTCAGGCTCCGCTCGAACGCTTCGCGCTCGAAGACCCGATCGGCGTAGGCGCTGAGGCCCCGGCTCCGGGGAGGAAGCCTGATCCCGTACCGCGGGAGGCGCCAGAGAATCGGTGCCAGGTAGCAGTCCACGAGGGAGTACTCGTCGGCCATGAAGAACCGGCTGCGCTCGAAGACCGGGGCAAGCGTGGTGAGGTGGTCGCGGAGCTGCCTCCGGGCGTGGTCCGCGTCACCCGGCGCGTCCCCCTCGATCGAGTCGGCAAGCCCGTAGATGTCCCGCTGAATTCGATAGCGGTACAGCCGGCTGGTGGCGCGGGTCACCGGGTCCACCGGCATCAGGGGCGGATGAGGGAAGCGCTCGTCAAGGTACTCCATGATGATCTGAGGCTCGTACAGGACGAGGTCACGGTCCACCAGGGTGAGGATCGAATCGTAGGGGTTGAGCGCGAGCAGATCCTCGGGACGGTCGTGGTCGGAAGCGAAATGGATCTCGACGTTGACCGCCTTCTCGGCCAGGACGACGCGCACCGCGTGGCTGGTGGGCTCCGCCGCGGCGGAGTAGAGCGACATCACGGCTCCCCGTCCGAGCCGGGGACCGAAGTCATCCGGTTCTACGGAACTCGAGCGTCGCCGGTCGGACACTCCGATCACCCGCCGGCCACGGCCGTAGACTCCTCGCGAACCCCGGTGCCCCCCACCTTCCGATCAGTGGACATCCTTCCAGTACTCCTTGTAGAGGAGACGCGAGATCACGAAGAACACGAGCAGAAACAGCAGGACCCACCCCCCGAGGACGTACCGGTCGAGCTTGGCCGGCTCCCCGACGTAGACCAGGAAGTTGACAAGGTCGCGAACCGCCTGCCGATACTCGGCGACGCTCATGCTGCCCGGCTCCACGAGCTCCAGGAGATCGCCGGAGCCTTCCCCGGCGTGCCCGCCCTCGCCGCCTGCATCCGTTCGGACCTGCACCCCCTGCAGCTCGACGAGCGCGTGCGGCATCGCGACGTCCGGGAACACGAGGTTGTTGGCGCCGAACGGACGGCTGTCGTCCCGATAGAAGGTCATCAGGTACGTGTACAGCCAGTCTTCGCCGTGCGCGCGGGCGCTCAGGGAGAGATCGGGGGGGGTGACCCCGAACCACGCGCTCGCATCGGCCTCGCCGAGGGTGGCGAGGATCGGATCTCCCGGCCTGTCCGACGCGAACATCAGGTTGGCCCGCACCTGCTGCTCGGTCAGCCCCAGATCCTCGCCCATCCGGCTGTAACGCAGGAAACGGGCGGAGTGGCAGCCTGCGCAATAGTTGACGAACAGCTTTGCGCCGCGCTGCAGGGAAGCGCGGTCGCCGAGATCCACCTTGGCCTCCAGCAGAGGGATCGCTCCACCGGCGGCCCGGGCTCCACCGGCCAGGATCAACCCGGCAAGCCCGGCAACGCACGCGGCCCGTTTCATCCAGCTCATCGGTACACCACCCTCTCCGGCACCGGCCGCGGTTCGTTCAGACTGGTCACGATCGGGCCGAGCACGAACACCGCGTAGTACGCGATCGGAATCAGTGCGCTCCAGAGCATGAGCCCCGCCTTGCCCGGGTCGAAGCGAATCAGGTCCGCGGCCCCGACGAGGACTGCCATCACGATCAGCGTGTTCACGTGCACGGCCGCCCGGCGTTCCCGGCTGTAGAGCCAGAGGACGATGAAGAACGAGAAGTAGAGCTCGCCGAACCGGAGGCCGAGCTCGCCGAGAACCCGGGTGGGCGGCTGGGTGCCGAGATATCCGAGAAACACGAAGGTCACCACGAACACGGCGATGAGGGCCGCGAACAGGGGCCCGCGGTATCGGACCGACTTCACCGGGTGACGGTCGATCCACGGCAGGAAGAACAGCACCAGGATCGAGGCGCCCATCGCGAGGACCCCGGTCAGCTTGTCCGGAATCGCCCGCAGGATTGCGTAGAAGGGCGTGAAGTACCACAGCGGAACGATGTGCTCGGGGGTGCGGAGCGGGTCGGCGGGCAGGAAATTGTCCTTCTCGAGGAACCACCCGCCGAACTCCGGAATGAAGAACACCACGATCGCGAACAGGAAGAGGAAGACGGTGACCCCCATCAGGTCCTTCACGGTGTAGTAGGGATGAAACGGAATGCCGTCCCGCGGGTTTCCGTCCGGACCCTTGTTGCGCTTGATCTCCACCCCGTCCGGGTTGTTCGAGCCGACCTCGTGCAGGGCGAGGATGTGCAGGACGACGACCGCGAGCAGGGCGAGGGGAAGCGCCACCACGTGCAGGGCGAAGAACCGGTTCAGCGTCGCGTCGGAGACCACGTAGTCGCCGCGGATCCAGAGCGCCAGCGCCTCGCCGATCCCGAACGGAATGGCCCCGAACAGCGAGATGATCACCTGGGCGCCCCAATAGGACATCTGCCCCCACGGCAGCAGGTATCCCATGAACGCCTCCGCCATCAGGATGACGTAGATGAGCATGCCGAGCAGCCAGATGAGCTCGCGGTTGCCCTTGTAGGAGCCGTAGATGAGCGCCCGGAACATGTGCAGGTAAACGGCGATGAAGAAGAACGAGGCCCCCGTCGAATGCAGGTAGCGGATGAGCCAGCCCCACTCCACGTCGCGCATGATCGACTCGACGGAGGCGAACGCCTCGGTCGCGGACGGCTTGTAGTACATCGTGAGCCAGATCCCGCTCACGATCTGGATGACGAGAATCACGAGCGCGATCGAGCCGAAGTAGTACCAGAAGTTGAAGTTCTTCGGCGCGTAGTAACGCGAGAGGTGCTCCTCCCAGAGGCTGAGGAGCGGGAACCGCGCGTCGATCCATCCGATGAGACGGCTCATGAGAGCGATTCCTCCGCGCCGTGGTCGACCCCGATCTCGATCCGATCGCCGTCGAGGTAGCGGTGCGGCGGCACCTCGAGGTTGGTGGGGGCGGGGACTCCGGGGTACACCCGGCCGGCGAGGTCGAACCGGGACCCGTGACAGGGGCAGAAGAAGCCGCCCGGCCAGTCGTCGCCGAGGTCGTAGCGGCCCGCCCCGGCCGCCGCCACGTACTGCGGCGAACAGCCGAGGTGGGTGCAGAGCCCGACCAGGACGAGGTATTCGGGCTTGAGGGAGCGGTGCGGGTTGCGCGCGTAGTCCGGTTGCTGCTCCACCACCTCCGAATCCGGGTCGCGCAGGATCGGATCGAGCTCCGTCAGCCCGTCCAGCGCTTCGGGGGTGCGGCGCACCACCCACACCGGCTTGCCGCGCCACAGGACGGCGATGAGCTGTCCGGGCTCCAGCTTGGAAACGTTGATCTCGACCGGAGCTCCGATTGCCTTTGCGCGCTCGCTCGGCTGCCACGAGCTGATGAACGGAACCGCGGTGAATCCGAGCCCCACACCGCCCACTACGCTCGCGGTGGCCGTGAGGAAACGGCGTCTTCCGCCGCTGACACCACCCATGCTCATGGTCCGGACCTTCTCCTTGCCGCAACCGGGGTTCGACGCCGGAAGACTCCGCCGTCCTCGAGGCGCAATCTTATCATCGGCGCCCGGCGACCGCCCTCGGATCGGGACCGGGATCGGGCATGCGAATCGCCGCCGACCGCGCGTGGGCGGTCAGTCCTTCCGCCTCCGCGAGCACCACCGCGGTCGGGCCGAGCCGTCGGGCGGCGGCCTCGGAACACTGGATCACGTTCATGCGTTTCTGGAAGTCGTACACCCCGAGCGGCGACGAGAACCGCGCCGACCGGCCGGTCGGAAGCACGTGGTTCGGCCCCGCGCAGTAGTCGCCGAGCACCTCGGAGGAGTGGCGCCCGAGAAACACCGCCCCCGCGTGCCGGACCCGCTCGGCGAGCGCCGCGGGATCGGCCACGGACAGCTCCAGGTGTTCCGGGGCCATGAAGTTCGCGACGTCGACCGCCTCGTCGAGATCGCGCACCCGCACGAGCGCGCCGGTGCGCTCGAGCGACGCCCGGATGGTCGCGGAGCGCTCGAAGCGGGGAACCATCGCCGCGAGCGCCGACTCGACCGCGTCGAGATAGGCCGCCACCGGGCAGACCAGGGTCGCCCGCGCGTCCTCGTCGTGCTCCGCCTGCGCGCAGAGGTCCGCCGCCACCCAATCGGGCGGGGTGGTCCCATCGGCAATGACCAGGATCTCCGACGGCCCGGCTATCGCGTCGATCCCGACCCGGCCGAACACGAGCCGCTTGGCCGTGGACACCCAGGCGTTGCCGGGACCGACGATCTTGTCGACGGCCGGAATGCTCTCGGTTCCCCACGCGAGCGCGGCGACCGCCTGGGCGCCGCCGATGGTCCAGATCCGATCCACCCCGGCGAGACGGGCCGCGGCGAGCACCGCCGGATCGAGCTCGCCGCGGGGGGCGGGGACGACCATCACCACCTCCCCCACCCCCGCGACCCGGGCCGGTATCGCGTTCATCAACACCGACGAAGGATAGGCGGCGCGACCGCCCGGTACGTAGAGGCCGGCGCGGTCGAGGGGCACGACGCGCTGTCCGAGCACCGCCCCGTCGTCCTCCGCGAGGGACCACGACTCGCTCACCTGTCGTTCGTGAAAGGCGCGAATGCGCGCCGCCGCCGCCTCGAGGGCCTCGCGCACCCCGCGGTCGATCGAATCGAGGGCGTCCGCGGCGCGGGGCGCCGGCACCTCGAGCTCGGCGCAGTCGGCGACGCTGCGCTCGTCGAAACGGTTCGTCAACTCCACCACCGCCTCGTCGCCGCGCGCCCTCACCTCCTCCATGATGGCCCGCACCGCGGCCTCGACGTCCGGCGCCTCGAACTCCGCGAGGGCCGCGAGACGCGCGCGGAAGCCGGCGTCCCGGCTGTCGAGGCGGCGCACGTTCACCGGCCGGACTCGACCCGCTCGCGGAGCGCCGCGATGAGGTCCTTGACGACCGCCGCCTTCACCTTCATCGACGCCTTGTTCACGATGAGGCGCGCGCTCACGTCCGCGATGTGCTCGACGGGGCGAAGGCCATTGGCCCGCAGGGTGTCTCCGGTGGCGACGAGATCGACGATGCGATCGGCGAGCCCGACGTGGGGGGCAAGCTCCATCGACCCGTAGAGCTTGACGATCTCCGCCCGGACCCCGGACCCCGCGAAATGGCGCCGGGCGATGCGCTCGAACTTGGTCGCGACGCGGACGGTGCCCGACGGCGGCGCGGAAACGCCCGGGTCGTCCACGCGGACGGCGACCACCAGGCGGCACCGGGCGATTCCGAGATCGAGAGGCTCGTACCACTCCTCGCCGGGATACTCGAGGAGCGCGTCCCGCCCCGCGATGCCGGCGTCCACCGCGCCGTACTCGAGGTAGGTCGGGACGTCCTGCGCCCGGAGGACGACGAGACGCACCGCCGGGCGGCCCGGCGCGACATCCGCTTCGAGAATCAGCTTTCGGGTGGAAAGCGGGTCCTCCCGCGCGACGATCCCGACCTCGGCAAGCAGCGGAACCGCCTCCCGGAGGATGCGTCCCTTCGCGACCGCGATGGTCAGCCCCTCTTGCGCCGACGCGGTCACATCGGAACCCTGCGAATGCGCGCCCCGAGCTGAGCGAGCTTCTCCTCGATGCACTCGTAGCCGCGGTCGATGTGGTGGATCTCGTCGACCACCGTCTCGCCTTCGGCCACCAGGCCCGCGAGAACCAGGCTGGCGGAGGCCCGCAGATCCGTCGCGGCGACCGGAGCGCCGGTCAGCCGGTCGACGCCGCGGGTCACCGCGAAGTTGCCGTGGACCTCGATGTCCGCGCCCATGCGCTGGAGCTCGTAGGCGTGCATGAAACGGTTCTCGAAGACCGTCTCGCGAATGGTGCCGGTACCGCTCGCGACCGAGTTGAGCGCCGTGAACTGCGCCTGCATGTCGGTGGGGAACCCGGGGAACGGGGCGGTGGTCACGTCCACCGCGGCGAGCGGCCCGTTCCCGGCGTCCACTCCGATCCAGTCCGAGCCGGTGGTTACCTCCGTGCCCGCCTCCACGAGCTTGTTCAGCACTGCCCGGAGCTGGTCCGGACGCGCATCCTTGACCACTACCCGGCCTCCGGTCATCGCCGCCGCCACGAGGTAGGTCCCGGTCTCGATGCGGTCCGGCTGCACCGCGTAACGCGCTCCGGTGAGGGTCTCCACCCCTTCGATCACGATCCGATCGCCACCGTGCCCGTCGATGCGGGCCCCCATGGAGTTCAGGCAATTGGCGAGGTCCACGATCTCCGGCTCGCGGGCCGCGTTCTCGATGACCGTCGTGCCCCGGGCAAGGGCCGCGGCCATCATGAGGTTCTCGGTTCCGGTCACCGTCACCTGCTGCATGACCAGGTGGGTCCCCACCAGCCGGCGGGCAGTGGCGTGGATGAAGCCGTTCTCGACGCGAACCTCCGCCCCCATCCGCACGAGACCCTCGAGGTGCAGGTTCACCGGCCGCGACCCGATCGCGCAGCCCCCCGGCAACGACACCGTGGCCCGGCCGTACCGGGTAAGCAGCGGTCCGAGCACCAGGATCGACGCACGCATCGTCCGGACCAACTCGTGAGGAGCGGAGAACTCGTGGACGTTCGAGCAGTTCGCGTGGATCTCCATTTTCTCGTCGAGGAGGAGGTCCGCGCCCATGCGGCCGAGCAGCTCCATGGTGGTGGTGATGTCGTGCAGGTGGGGCAGGTTGCCCACCGTCATGGGCCCGTCGGCGAGCAGGGTCGCGGCGAGGATCGGGAGCGCGGCGTTCTTCGCCCCGGAGGTCCGGACCTCGCCCTCGAGCGGAACCCCGCCCGAGATGATCAGCTTGTCCACCGGCGGCCGCCGGCTTCCGTTCAGCGGTTGCTCTGCGACCACCGTTCGGGAGTCCAGGTCTCGATGGCGAGGGCGTGGAGGGCTTCGCTGTCGAAGCCTTCCCGGAGCGTGTCGTACACCAGGCGATGCTGGCGGATCCGCGAAAGCCCCGTGAACGCCGCGGCCACCACGATGGCCCGAAAGTGACGGCCGTCGCCTTCCACGTGGGCGGTCGCTCCGGGAACGCCGGCCTCGATGAGTCGCTTGATGTCGGTTTCGTCCATGTTCCCCTACTCGAACAGGTGTCGCTCGACCCCGCACAGACCCGCGATCGCCCGCAGGGCGGGGGGTGTCCCCCGGAAGTGTATCCGCCCGCCCCTCCGGTGGGCGGTACGCCGCCATTCGACGAGCAGGGCCAGCCCGGCGCTGTCGACCGGGCCGACCGCGCCGAGGTCGAACGTGATCGCTTCCCCCCGCCACCCGTCCCGTCCCATCGCTGCGCGGGCGGCCTTGCGCACCTCCTCGACGGTCTCGAAGGTGAGCGGACCCGAGACCCGCACCGCGCCGTCCCCGGCGATGTCGAACACTTCACTCGCCATCGCCGGCGGACGCCCTGTCGAACAGGAACTGACCGATCAGCCGTTCCAGGATCATCGCGGACTGGGTGAGCCCGATCTCGTCCCCCGACACGAGGAACTCTTCGTCCACCCCCGGGCTGATCGCGATGTACTGCTCGCCGAGGAGCCCGGCCGTGTAGATGCTCGCGGAGGAATCGGCCGGCACCCGGTCGAAGCGGCCCTCGATCTCGAAGGTGGCGACGGCCTCGTACGATTCGGGATCGAAGCCGAGCGCGACGACCTGTCCGATCCGGATCCCGGACATCGACACCGGGGCGCGCACCTTGAGGCCCCCGATGTCCTCGAAGCGCGCCGTCACCCGGTACGAGCCGGAGTCGCTCTGCAAGGTCAGGTTGCCGACCCTCACCGCGAGCATGAGGAGGGCGGCGAGCCCCGCCGCCACGAACAGCCCGACGACTGCCTCGACTTTTCGATCACGCGTCATCACTGGGTCTCCGCTTGACTCCCGCCTCCCCGATCCGGGGGATCCTAGCCCCAAAACACGCATGGACGGGCCGGCCACCCCGCGCATGAAAGGGTCCGGCGTCGCGAAGACGGCCCTCCTGGGTCCATTTTCACGGCGAAGAATCACCGACTTCCTGCTGCGGCCGCCCATCCGCTCGCGGTCGCGGGACGTACTCCCGCAAGCCGCTTCGACCGCGCGCACGCGCGAGTGTCGAACTCGTGTCGACTGCGCCTTCAGCCGCGCGCACGCGCGCTCTCGGTCCGTGCGGCCCGTTCCTCCATGAGATCGTGGGGCATCTTGGCGACCTCGCGACGAAAGTCTTTGATTTTTTTGGCTAGTCGTTGAACATGAGGGAGGTGAGGATGAAGTCGAGGCCGAACACCGCGAGCGACGACCACACCACGGAGCGGGTGGTCGCCCGCGACACCCCCTCCGAGGTCGGCACCGCATCGTAGCCCTGGAAGAGCGAGATCCAGGTGACCACCAGCCCGAACACCGCGCTCTTCACGATCCCGTTCACGACGTCGTCGTGGAAGTCGACCCCGGCCTGCATCTGCGACCAGAACGCCCCGTCGTCCACGCCGAGAAGCCCGACCCCGACGAACTGGCCTCCGAGCACGCCGACCGCGCTGAACATCGCGGCGAGGAGCGGCACGGAGAGGATCCCGGCGAGGAAGCGCGGGGCGACGAGACGGTGGAGGGGGTCCACCGCCATCATGCCCATTGCCGCGAGCTGCTCGGTGGTCTTCATGAGGCCGATCTCGGCCGCGAGGGCGGAGCCCGCCCGACCCGCGTAGAGAAGCGCCGACACCACCGGCCCGAGCTCGCGCACGAGGGCGAGGGCCACCGCGAGCCCGAGAGACTCCTCCGCGCCGAAGCGCACCAG
Organism: Gammaproteobacteria bacterium; assembly: GCA_965214795.1. Taxonomy (GTDB): domain Bacteria; phylum Pseudomonadota; class Gammaproteobacteria; order HK1; family HK1; genus JAJDXW01. Next base: position 3,492,820 of record OZ243976.1, read on the forward strand.
CATGTTGTAGCCCTGAAGGCCGAGGACCATGCCGACGAACGCGCCGGACACCAGGATGAGCACCATGCTCTGCGCGCCGACCCGCCCGAGCTGGCGGACGAGCTCCCGCCCCCGGAGCGCCGCTCCGGGCAGGCCGACGAGCACCCGCACGAGGAAGACGGTCCCCCGCCCGAGCACTTCGAGCCAGCGGAGCACGTGCCGGCCGAGCCACGCGAAGACCTCCATCGGGAAAGCCCCCCAACCCCTCGAACGGCGCGAATCAGCGCCCGGCCGAGGCGGCGCCGTTCCCTGCGGCCCCATCGTGAACGGGATCGTGAAGAGCGTGGTGTCCGGGCCGGTGGTCACCTGGGTCTCGCTCTTCCAGCAGATCCTCCGTGATCGGCGCGCCCGGGAAGTGGAACGGCACCGGGCCGTCCGGGAGGCCCCGCATGAACTGTCGGACGGAGGGCTCGCCGGAAGCTCGGAGCTCCGCCGGGGTGCCCGTCGCGATGCACCGGCCCGCGGACAGGACGTGCATCCGGTCCGCGATCGCGGAGACCTCCTCGACGTCATGGGTCACCACGACGCTGGTGAGTCCGAGTGCGTCGTTGAGCTGCCGGATGAGCGCCACGAGCACCCCGGCGGAGATCGGATCCTGACCGGCCAGGGGCTCGTCGTAGAGGATGATCTCCGGATCGAGCGCGATCGCACGGGCGAGCGCGACCCGTTTCGCCATTCCCCCCGACAGCTCCCGCGGCCGGAGTCCGCGGGCGGTGCGCAGCCCCACCGCCTCGAGCTTGAGCAGAACCACGTCGCGGATCGTCTCCTCGGAAAGCCCGGTGTGCTCGCGGAGGGGGAACGCCACGTTGTCGTAGACGTCGAGGTCGGTGAACAGCGCCCCGGCCTGGAAGAGCACTCCCATCCGCTTGCGCAGCGCGTAGAGCCCCGACCGGGAGAGGCGGTGCACCTCCTCCCCGCCCACCAGCACCCGCCCGCCGGCCGGCCGGAGCGCGCCGCCGATGAGCTTGAGAAGGGTCGTCTTGCCCACGCCGCTCGGGCCGAGCACCGCCGTGATCTCCCCTCGCGCCATGGTCATGTCGAGGGAGTCGAAGACGGCCCGCGACCCCCGGTGGAAAGAGAGCCTTTCGACGACGACCAGCGGCTCGGCGGCGCCCCGTGCCGCGGCGGGAGTGGGTTCGGCGGCCATGAATCAAGCCTGGCCCGGGCCGCTCGCTCCCCCCGCGGCGGGGGCGGGAGGGTTCACGGCATTCTCAGGGACCCGCGGGATCGTCCGCCCCCTCCTTCTTGACGGGGAGAAGATCGGTGCGGCTCACCCCGAGGACGAGGGCGGCGACGCTCGCCACGTAGATGGAGGAATAGGTCCCGATGACCACTCCCACGATGAGGGCGGTCGCGAAACCGCGGATGAGCTCCCCCCCGAGCGCGAACAGCGCGAACAGCACGAGAAGGGTCGTGAGCGAGGTCATCAGGGTCCGGGAGAGGGTCTGGTTGAGCGACCGGTTCATGACCTCCTCGGTGCTCCCTCGGCGCACCCGCCGGAAGTTCTCCCGCACCCGGTCGAACACTACGATGGTGTCGTTGAGCGAATAGCCGATGACCGCGAGCACCGCCGCGAGCACCGTGAGGTCGAACTCGAGGCCCAGCACGGAAAAGAAGCCGAGGGTGATGATCACGTCGTGCACGAGCGCGGCGATCGCGCCGAGCGCGAACCGGTACTCGAAGCGCAGCCAGACATAGACGAGGATGCCGAACAGCGCGATGAGCATGGCGAGGCCGCCGTCCTCGGTCAGCTCCTTCCCCACCTGGGGTCCGACGAATTCCACCCGGCGAAGATCGACGCCACCCTCTTCCCCCTGGAGAACGCGGAGCACCTGGGAGCTGAGCTCGGCCCGGCTCAGCCCCTCGCGCGGGGCGATCCGCACGAGGACGTCGCGCGCGGTGCCGAAGTGCTGCACCGCCGCTTCCCCGAAGCCCGCGCCGTCCAGCGCGTCGCGGATCGGGTCGAGCGCGGCGGGCTCGGAGTAGCCGACCTCGATCAGGGTGCCGCCCGTGAAGTCGATCCCGAACTCGAGACCGCGCACCGCAAGCGAGAGGATCGACACCGCGAGGAGCCCGCACGAAAGGTAGAGCGCGGCGCGGCGGCGCCCGAGCAGGTCGAGGTGGGGAATCCGGCTGAAGAGATCGCGCACGGGCCCGGCTCAGATGGACAGCGCGGTGACCCGGCGACCGCCGTAGGCGAGGCCGACCACCGCCCGGGTGCCCATGATGGCGGTGAACATGGAGGTGACGATCCCGATGGACAGCGTGATCGCGAACCCCTTGATGGGCCCGGTGCCGAAGCCGAACAGCACCACCGCCGCGATGAGGGTCGTGACGTTCGCGTCGAGGATGGTCGAGAACGCCTTCTGGTAGCCGGCCTGAATGCTCGCCTGGGGGGTGTTCCGGTTGCGGAGCTCCTCGCGGATCCGCTCGAAGATGAGGACGTTCGCATCCACCGCCATGCCCACGGTGAGCACGATGCCGGCGATGCCGGGCAGGGTCAGGGTGGCCTGGAGCATGGACAGGACGGAGACGATGAGCACCAGGTTGGCCGCGAGCGCGAGGTTCGCCACGAAGCCGAACCCGCGGTACCAGAACGCCATGAACGCGAGCACCAGGCAGAAGCCGATGATCACCGAGCGCAACCCCTGGTCGATGTTGTCCTGGCCGAGGCTCGGCCCCACCGTGCGCTCCTCGATGATCTCGATGGGCGCGGCGAGGGCGCCGGCGCGCAGCAGCAGGGCGAGGTCGCGCGCTTCGGACGTGGTGTCGAGGCCGGTGATCTGGAAACGCTTGCCGAGCCGGTCGCGGATGACCGCGATGTTGATGACCTCCTCGATGGTGCGCCGGCTGCGCACTTCGCGGCCGTCCACCCGCCGGACGTCGGTCTTGTTCTCGATGAACACCACGGCCATGCTGCGGCCGATCTTGTCCTTCGTTCGCTCGGAGAAGATCCGCGCCCCCTTCCCGTCGAGGGTGATGAAGACCGCGGGCGAACCGGTCTGCTGGTCGATCCCGGACGCGGCGTCGATGATCGAATCGCCGGTGAGCATGAGCTGCCGGTGGAGGAGCACCGGGCGGCCGCTTCGCTCGTGGTAGAGGCGCGACCCGGCGGGGGCCCGCCCGTCGAGCGCATCCGACACCGAATGCTCTTCATCCACCATCCGGAACTCGAGGGTGGCGGTGGCCCCGAGGATATCCTTGGCGCGGGCGGTGTCCTGAACCCCCGGGAGCTGTACGACGATGCGGTCTTCCCCCTGACGCTGGATCACCGGTTCGGCCACCCCGAGCTCGTTGACCCGGTTGCGGAGGGTCGTGACGTTCTGCTGGAGCGCGAACTCGCGGGTCGCCCGGGCCGCCTCCTCGCGGAGGACGAGGCGCAGCCGGAAGTCCCCCCCGAGGTCCTCCTCGGTCACCGAGAGATCCGGGAACTCGCGTCCGATCCGCCGCGCCGCCTCGTCCCGCGCCTCGACGGTGCGAAGGCGCACCAGGACCCCGCCTTGGCGGTCCCGGGCCACGGAGCGGTAGCGCACGCGCGCCTCGCGCAGGAGGGTGCGCACGTCGCCGGTGTACCGCTCCTCGGCCTGGGCGACCGCGGCCGGCATGTCGACTTCCATGAGGAAGTGCACCCCGCCCCGGAGATCGAGGCCGAGGTACATGGGAAGGAGGCCCGTCGCGGCCAGCCACCGCGGCATGGCCGGGGCGAGGTTCAGGGCGACGACGTAGCCGGGACCGAGGTCGGCCCGCAGGAGGTCCTGGGCCCGGAGCTGGCTCCCGGTGTCGCCGAAGCGGGCGAGCAGGCGGCCCTCCTCCAGACCCACCGTGCGGGCGGGAACTCCCGCGGTCTCGAGGAGGCCGGCCACCCGGGCGGCGAGAGGAGCGTCTACGGACACCCCGCGCTCGCCGGAGATCTGCACCGCCGGATCCTCGCCGAACACGTTGGGCAACGCGAAGACGACCCCCACGACCAGCACGGCCGCGATGAGAAGGTGCTTCCAGAGCGGGTAGCGGTTGGGCATGAACCGAGGATCGACGAGGGATCGGCGAGGGATCAGGCCGACTTGATGGTTCCCTTCGGCATGAGGTTCGCCACCGCCGAACGCTGCACGCGCACTTCCATCCCGTCGCCGACCTCCACGGTGATGAAGGTCTCGCCCACCGCGGTGATCCGGCCGAGCAGGCCCCCGTTGGTCACCACTTCGTCGCCCTTGCTGAGGGCGCCCACCATCGCCCGGTGCTCCTTCGCCTTCTTCTGCTGGGGCCGGATCAGCAGGAACCAGAACACCACGAAGATGAGAATGAGCGGCACGAAGGTCGTGAGCATGCTGGCCGTGCCGCCCTCCGTGCCGGCTTGCGCATGGGCGTTTTGTACGAAGAAGTTCATGTAAGGAAACGGCCCCTTCTGGGTGGATTCGGGGAGAGAGCGGAAATTATGCCACAGGGAGGCCCCGCACGGCCCTGAACTCGCGCCGGAACCGGGCCAGCTCCCCGGCCCGGACCGCCACACGCAGGTCCGCCATCAGTTTCTGGTAGTGGTGGAGGTTGTGCAGGGTCGCAAGACGCGCGCCCAGGATCTCCCCCGACCGGTCGAGATGGTGCAGGTACGCCCGGGAGAAGCGCGTGCAGGCGGGGCATTCGCAACCCGGTTCGATCGGCCGGACGTCCCCGCGGTAGCGCCGGTTGCGGATGCGAAGGACCCCGTCCCGGACGAACAGGTGGGCGTTGCGGGCGTTCCGGGTCGGGAGCACGCAGTCGAAGAGGTCCACGCCCCGCCACACCGCCTCCACGATGTCCTCCGGAGTGCCCACCCCCATGAGGTACCGGGGCGCGTCGGCCGGCATGCGGGGAAGAAGGCCGTCGAGCACCTCGAGCCGCTGCTCCAGGGTCTCGCCCACGGCAAGCCCGCCGATCGCGTAGCCGTCGAACCCGATCGAGCGCAGGCTCTCGATCGACTCGGTGCGAAGGTCCGCCCAGACCCCTCCCTGCGCGATGCCGAACAGGGCGGCCGGGTTGTCCGCGTGGGCGGCGCGCGATCGACTCGCCCACCGCAGGGAGCGGCGCATGGATTCCGCCGCCATCGTGCGATCGGCCGGCCACCCGGTGCATTCGTCGAACACCATCACCACGTCGGAGCCGAGTTCGCGCTGCACCTGCATGGAGCGTTCGGGGTCGAGCCGAACCGGGGAGCCGTCGTAGGGCGAGCGAAGATCCACCCCTTCCTCGCGCACCCGTCCTCCCAGGCTGAATACCTGGAAACCGCCCGAATCGGTGAGGATCGCGCCGTCCCAGGCCATCATCCGGTGCAGCCCCCCGTGCTCGCGCACCACCTCGCCGCCGGGACGCAACATCAGGTGGAAGGTGTTGGCGACGATCATCTGCGTCCCGTTCGCCCGAAGCTCGCCGGGGTCCACCGCCTTCACGGTGGCGCGGGTCCCGACCGGCATGAACGCCGGCGTGTCCACCCGCCGCCCGCCCAAGCGGAGTTCGCCGCAGCGGGCGCCTCCGTCCCGGGCCACGACCTGGAACCGGTCAGCCCGCACGCCTCGCCGGGCCTCGCGGCGAAACCGCCGGCGAAGCGTCGCGGGTCACCCGGCTCTCCCCGGTTGCGTTCATTGAAGACTCCCCAGCCTCGGGCAACGTCCGAGCCCGAAAAAGTCACCGACTTTCGTCGCGAGGGCGCCAAGATACCCCACGATCTCATGGAGGAGCGGGCCGCACGGGCCGAAAGAGCGCGTGCGCGCTGCCGAGGCGTAGTCGACGCTGGCGCGTGCGCGCGGTCGAAGCGGCTTGCGGGAGTACGGCCCGCGACCGCGAGCGGATGGGCGGCCGCAGCGGGAAGTCGGTGATTTTTTCGGGTCGGCTCGGCGAGATCGGGTGAGACCTGCGGGGGAAGCGTTCAGGTCGCGCGCTCGGGCAGGAACATTGCATCGCCGAAGCTGAGGAAACGATATCCCGCAGCCACGGCATGACGGTACGCGCCAAGCACCCGATCGCGGCCCGCGAAGGCCGCGACGAGGAGCAGCAGGGTGGAACGCGGCTGATGGAAGTTGGTCAGCAGCGCATCGACGCAGTGGAACCCGAAGCCGGGACGGATGAAGAGCCGGGTGGTTCCCGACCAGGGCTCCAGCCGCCCGGATCGGGAAGCCGTTTCGAGCGCTCGCACGCACGTGGTTCCCACCGCCACCACGCGCCCGCCGCGAGCCTTCGCCGCCTCGACCCGTTCGCAGAGCCGCTCCGACACCTCCACCGCCTCACCGTGCATCCGGTGACCGGCCGGATCGTCGGCCCGGATCGGCTGGTAGGTGCCGGAGCCGACGTGCAGGGTGAGGGTCGCGTTCGCCACCCCCGCGGCGGAGAGGCGGTCGAGCATCGTGGCATCGAAGTGAAGGCCGGCGGTGGGCGCGGCCACCGCCCCCGCCCGCCTCGCGTACACCGTCTGATAGCGTTCCGCGTCGGAGGGCTCGGCGGGGCGTCCGAGGTAGGGGGGCAACGGCACCTTGCCGTGACGTTCCAGCACCTCGACGGCCGGACGGTCGAGCTCCAGGCGGTGGAACTCTCCCTCGCGTCCCGCGCACACCCCGCGCACGCCGGGACCGAACTCCACCTCTCCTCCCGCCCGAAGCCCCTTGCTCGCGCGGACCCTCGCGAGCAGCCGGTTGCGGCCTTCGATGCGTTCCACGAACACCTCGACCCGACCCCCGGTCGGCTTCCGTGCGAAGAGCCGTGCCCGAATGACCCGGGTGTCGTTGAGCACCAGCAGATCGCCGGGGCGGAGGAAGGCCGGAAGGTCGGAGAAACGGGCGTCCCGCAACCCCTCGCCGGCCACCACGAGCAACCGGCTCGAGGTGCGAGGATCGGCCGGATAGCGCGCGATGAGGGCGTCCGGCAGCCGGTAGTCGAAGTCCGAGACCCTCATCGGCTCGCCCGCCCGCGCCCGCCCGAAAAAATCACCGCCTTCCCGCTGCGGCCGCCCATCCGCTCGCGGTCGCGGGCCGTACTCCCGCAAGCCGCCCAAGTCGCTTCGGCCGCGCGCACGCGCCAGGGTCGACTACGCCTCGGCAAGTGCGCACGCGCTCTTTCGGTCCGGGCGGCCCGTTCCTCCATGAGATCGTGGGGAGATCGCGGGGAGAGCGTGGGGCATCCTGGCCCCCTCGCGACGAAAGTCGGTGATTCTTTCAGGCTAGAATCCCGGCCGGGCCGGAGTGGTGGAAGCGGTAGACACGACAGACTCAAAATCTGTTGCCCGCAAGGGCGTGCGAGTTCGATTCTCGCCTCCGGCACCAATGAAAACGGAAAGTTGCACGATATCCCGAATCCTTCGGGCTCTCACGATCCGCTTCCGGGTCACCAATGGGGCACCACCCGACGAATGATGGTGACGCATTGGTGATTCGATCGGGCCTCTCGTGTATTTCCGACGAGCGAACCGAGGGGCCCGTCGTCGCCGCGACCGGGTTCAGTCGTTGAAGAAGACCAGCGCCCGGAGTTCGATGCTCTCGCGCGGTGGAGCGCCTTCGGCGCTCTGCGGATCCTCGAACGCGGTGTGCGCGGTGAAGCGCGCGCGGCCGTCCTCGGCGGAGTCGAAGCATTTGAGCAGAATGGTCTGGTCCCGCTCCAGCCTCGGGAAGTAGGACCACCGATGATCGGGGTTGTGGGCAAGGTTGAAGATCTCGCCGACCCGGTCCTCGTACACGAGATCGGTGGCGATGAGGTCCTTCGGCTCGATGCTCCGGGCATCGCACACGGCGAGCGGATGGGACTCCACCCGGCCTCCGATGGAGTGCCACGCGTTGATGATCGCGAAACGCCGCTTCAGCAGGTCCTCGGCCTCGTCCGGGAACAGGTCGCGGACCCGCTGCGGGCCGGACCTGGGCGTGTAGTCGTTGTGGACGGCGCGTACCGGGTCCCGGACCCCCGCACGCTTGTCGCCGGCCGAACGCCTCGTGTGGTCGAAGATCGAGACCCGGAAGGCGCCCGTCGCACGCCGGATCAGCCGCTCGATCTCCGGGTAGTGGACACGCACGACCTCGTCGTCGTCATGGAAGTCGGAGACCGCCGAAGGCCGGCGGTGCAACTCGAACCCCTCGCGGTCGAGGCTCGCCTCGCCGACGATCGGCCAAGCGTCGCGGATCCGCATCTCGCGGATGTCCACCGTGTCCACGCGCCGGGAAGGTTTCCCGGAGCGCTGGGGAGCGATGTAGGTCCGCGGCCGTTCGCCGGTATCGACGATGTAGCGAAGCTCCGCCCGCACCGAGCCGGCCCGATGAATGGCTTCCGGTTGTGCCGCCATGAATTCAGCTCCTCTCCCGGCCCGGGTGAGCCGGCCATGTATCCATCGCCCGAAATGTCAGGGCGAGACGCTCGGACGGCAAGCGACATTCTCGACCGGGTTCGTGAGAATTCCTGATCCGAACCCTGATCCGAACCCCGGATCGGCCGAGCGTTTCCGAATCAGCGCACCTGAACGCGAAGCAGCTCGAGCAGGTCGAGGCTCAACCGGCCGTCCACCGGCAACCCGCTCGCGCGCTGGAACGCCTCCACGGCGGCGGCCGTGCGGGGGCCGGGTCGGCCGTCGATCACGCCGGGCGGATGGCCCAGCCGGTGAAGGTGGTTCTGGATCTCTCGAACCACCGCGGCGGCCGGCTTCCCTGACTCGAGCGCTTCCCGGAGCCGGCGGAGCGTGCGCTCGTCCAGACGGCCGCTCCGCGAGTAGCCGCGTTCGGCCTCGAACTGCCGCACCGCGTCGCGGGTTCGAGACCCGGGCTCTCCGTCCTGCTCTCCCGGATCGTAGCCGAGCTCGACGAGCACTCCCTGAATGCGGAATATCCGCGGATTGCCTCGCACCTCCACAGGACTCGCGGCCTCATCCGACGCGCCGCCGCCAGCCGCTCCCGTCCCCGCTCCGGCTCCAGCGGAGGACCCGGCTTCGCCCTGCGACGAGGACGGCTCCGGCCCGCGGGCGACCATCGCCTCCCGATAGCCGCGCAGCGCGCCCTCCGCCTTCGCCAGCTTCTCCGCGTCGAAGCTCGCGGCGAGCCGATCGCGGCGATAGCGGGCGTCCTCGTCCCCCTGCTCCGCGGCAAGGCTGAACCACATCCACGCCTTCTCCGGGTCGCGCTCGACGCCCCGGCCGGCCTCGTACATCAGGCCGAGAAAGAACTGCGCGGCCGCCACCCCCTGGCCGGCCGCGGCCCGGTACCAGTGTGCGGCCCGGCTTTCGTCGCGCTCGATTCCCAGCCCTCCCCGGTACATCCGGCCGAGGTTGAGCTGACCCTCGGGGTTGCCCCCCTCCGCCGACTTCCGGTACCAGAACAGCGCGCGGCCGAAGTCCCGCGCGACGACGAGGCCATCTTCGAACAGGGTTCCAAGCTGATTCTGGGCCCGCGCGTCGCCGTCGTGGGCCGCGGCCCGAAGCGCGGCGATCCCGGCCCGGAAGTCCTGCCGTTCGAACGCCCGGCGGGCCGCCTCGTAGTCCGCCGAAACGGGCGCCGCCCCGGCAAGGACCCCGGCCAGGACGGAGATCGCCGCTCGCGGGAGGCTCCCCTTCATGCCGCCCGGCTCCGGCGCCGGGCCCCGCGCCGCCGGCGCCGGCGCCCGAGTCCCCCGGGATCCCCCCCGGGGTCCTCCCCGGACGGCACCTCCCCATCCCCCTGCGCCTCGGTCCACCAGGCCGCCCGATCCGCGACGGGCTCTCCCGCCTCCGCGCGCAGGCACAGGAAGTCGTACGCGGCCCGGAAGCGGGGATGGGCGATGGTCGCCTCCACCCGCCGCGGGCGGCGGTTCTCGAGACGCGGCTGCATCGTCCAGATGTCGCGCGCCATGGCGCTCCACCGGCGCGGCATGCTGGTCCGCTTCGTCTGGAGCGGGAGCGCCGCGTCGGCCGCCGCCGCGAGCGCCTCGCCCCGGCTTCGCGCCCCGCCCTTCTCCCGGAGCGCCTCCGCCCTTTCGCGAACCGGCGCCCACAGCAGGGCGGCGACCAGAAAGCCGGGGCTGACGGGGAGGTCCTCGGCGATGCGGCGGTCGGTATTGACGAACGCGCGCTCGAGGAGGGCCCGGCCCCGGGGGGCCCGCCCCAGTGACGCCGCGGTCTCCGGAAGGAGACGCGGAAGCAGATCGAAACGGTCGAGCCCGCGCAGGGATGCGAGCGCATGCCCGCCCTGGAACAGCTTCAGGACCTCCTCGAACAGGCGCGCGGCGGGAACCCCCTCGAGGAGCGATGCAAGCTCGAAGATCGGTGCCTCCGTCCGGTCCTCGATCCGGAACCCGAGCTTCGCCGCGAAGCGCACGGCGCGAAGCATGCGTACCGGATCCTCGCGGTAGCGGACGGCCGGATCGCCGATCGCGCGGATGAGCCCGGCGCCGAGGTCGTCCAGCCCGCCCGTGAAGTCGAGCACCGAACCGTCGCGGTCTTCGTAGTAAAGGGCGTTGACGGTGAAATCCCGGCGCCGGGCGTCCTCCTCCCGGGTGCCGTAGACGTTGTCGTGGAGGAGCATCCCCCCGGGGCCGGCGGCGGCGGTTTCGTGGTTCGCGCGAAACGTCGCCACCTCGTACACGTGGCGCCCGGAGCGAACGTGGGCGAGGCGAAAACGGCGGCCGATGAGCCGAGAGCGGGAAAAGAGGGACCTCACCTCTTCCGGGCGGGCGGAGGTGGCGACGTCGAAGTCCTTCGGCGCGCGTTCGAGAAGGAGATCGCGCACGCCGCCGCCGACCAGGTACGCCTCGAAGCCGGCCTCGACCAGCCGCTCGAGAATCTGCCGGACGTTCGCGTCGATCCGGCCGCGGGAGATGCCGTGCTCGGATGCGCGCACCACGTCGGGGACGGGGCCGTCAGAGGATACGGACTGCAATGGACACCCGGTGAAAGCGGATGCGACGCATCGAACTCGAACCGCGGGCGGGGGCGCCGGTGTCCCGAACGGGGAGCCGGGCACCTGACGCCGGATCGAGGGCGGTATCTTGCCGGTTGAGCACCATCTCGAAGCGCGATAATATCATCCGCACGGCGGAGCCGCGTGGGTCCGGACCGCCGTCATACCGCTCCCTTCGTCTAGTGGCCCAGGATACCGCCCTCTCACGGCGTAGACAGGGGTTCGAGTCCCCTAGGGAGCGCCAATACCGCCACAATCCGATAGTGGGCGGGTTCGCCGTCCACCGCCCTCCTGCTCCGCACCCCGGGCCACCTCCCGGGCCACATCCCGGGCCGGCCCGCGCGAGGCCGGTCACCTTTTTGCTCGAAATGGCCGGGCGGATCGTCCAGGGCGGACATCGGCCGGGGCAGGTCGGGGAGCCACGCACGCGCCGGAGGCGCCGTTCGGCGTCGAGCAGCCCGACCCTGCAAGGGCGCGGTCGCCGGACGCCTGCGCTTCGGCGACGACCGCGAAGGGCGGCGTCACACCTTGGCCCCGTAGCCTCCGTCGAGGTCGATGGTCTCCGCGGTGATGAACCTTCCGTCATCCGATACGAGGAAGAGCGCCAGGTTCGCCGCGTCTTCGGGATGGCCCGGGCCGTTCAAAAGCTGGCGCATCTTGAAATAGGGGCTGATGGGATGGGTGTCTCCCATCCTCGGGACCAGAATCTGCCCGGGGCGTATGCAATTGATCCGGATGTTCAGATGTCCACCCTTGGCCGCGATGTATCGGGTAAAGGCCTCGATTCCGCCCTTGGCGGCCGCATAGGCCGAAGGGGGTCCGATTGCCCCTCCGGCGTCGAACGATCGCTTGTTGTGCGCGATCACCGCGGCCACCGAGGATACGTTGACGATGGAGCCACCGCCCGCTTCCGCCAGGTGGGGCCACACCGCCTTGGACATGTAGAACGTCCCGTACAGGTTGAGGCGAACCGTCGCATCGAAGGTGTCGTCGGCCTCGTCCGGGAACAGTCCTCCGATCCCGCCGCCGGCGTTGTTGACGAGGACGTTGACGGCCCGGTAGGTGGAGACCGTTTCGGCGACCGCCGCGTTGACCGCCTCGCTGTCCGTAACGTCGCAACGGATGAAGGTCGCGTCGCCACCGTCCCGGCGGATGTCCTCCTGAACCTTCACGCCCTCGGGCTCTCTTCGCGCCATGATCGCGACCTTGGCGCCCTCGCGGGCAAAGCGACGCGCCGTCGCTTCACCGATGCCGTCGTTGCCGCCGGTCACGATGGCGACTTTGCCTGCCAATTTTCCGGGCATCACGATCTCCTGTGTATCGAGGGAAGACTATCCAATGGCGAACCGGCATACAACGCTCGGGGGCGGCGCTGCGGGACTGGCCCACGCTGGCCCACGCCGGCCGCTCATCCGCGCCGGGTCGGCGGGAGCGCCCTCGTTCGTGCCCTCGGGGGGTCCCGCGGGCCGCGTGGAGGCAGCCGATCGGCCCGACCGCGCGCGGCGAGCGCCATCCCGGCCCCTCGTTTCCATCCGGAACCCCACCCGGAACCGTGGCGTGGGACGACCCTGGCGGCGCCGGGAGTGCCCCCCCGCCATGGAGCCCCGAGCGGCGCGGCCAAGCGTTCCGACGTCCGCGCCGGCCGCCGCCCGGACACGAGCCAAGACTGATTTATTCTCTCGACTGTATCCAATAAATTCAATAATTTATATTGAGCGCGGAGATCTTCGCCTGAAGTTGTCGTCAATCGAAGAAAGAGATTTTGCATCAAGGAGCTACGCTGTCCGGCGGCCAGCAGGGACATCCGGGAACGGATTCGGCCCCGGGACACGAGCGGCACCGGACCGCCCGGCTACGCGACGATGCGCTGGTCGATGAGGTCGCCGCCGCCCACCCGGCGCTGGATCGTCGCCCCCCGATACGCCTTGATCTCCAGCTCGTGCAACGCGTTGACGATCATGTACTGCGTCGGCAGGTCTTCCCAGCGGGCCTTGTGGAAGGCGACTTCGCCCTCGCCCCGGTAGAACGCCTGCGGCGGCGCTCCCGGTCCGTCGTCGGGGCTCAACACCGCATGGACGGCGTCCGCCTCGCCCCATGCGCCGGTCCTCGGCACGTACTTGTAATGCAGCATGCCGCTCAGGGTGCCGTCACCGCGCGGCACGGGGGCCGGCACGGCGGTCCGCGGGTCGGCCTCCTCCATGCTGCGGACCTTCATGTCGAGGAAGCGGAAACCCAGCCAGCTCGCGGTGCAATGGGTCTCGCCGCCGAACTCGGCCGGCTCGGGAAGCTCGCAGTAGACCTTGGCGATGCCGAGCTGCTCGCGGCCGGTCAGGATCGGGTCGGTGAGGTTCTCCCAGAGCACCATGAGGAAGGGACCGGCGGCGCGGTCCTTCCGGCCCTCGAAGACGACCGGTACCTTCACCCCGAGCACGTTGTACCCGCGCCCGGCCAGCCAGTCGATCCGGGTCATGTAGGTGGCGGACACCTCCACCACCGGCTCGCCGTCGAGCGCGAACCCCGGGGGAAGAAAGGGTTCGAGCTGTCCGGCTTCGGTCAGGAAGCGGACCGATACGGTCATGGTTCGGCGCCGGTCCGGGGCGAAGACGCCCTGCTTTCCGCCCGGACCCTGCCGCGGCCCCGTCATCGGCCCGAAATGGGTCGGCATCATGTACATCGTCCCTGGCTTCAGCGGGTACGGCATGGGGTTCTCCCGGTGGGGGCCTCGGTCGCCGCGCGGGGCGCGAAACACGGCGCCGGTGCATGCTTCGACGATGCACTCGGGCGAGAGGGCATCCGTCCGTGTCCGGAAACCGGGGGATCGCTCAAGTGCATGCCTCCGGAGGGGTTTCGCCGCTGAAACGCGGGTCGCGGAACCGCGCTCCGCCGAGCATCCGGCGGTGCTGCCGCACCGCTCGACGGCCGCCCTGGCGCCCCTGCGTCCCGGCCGCGAGCAGCAATTCTCATTTTACTCATCGGGTCCCGCCGCAGGGCCGGCACGACCGTCGATCCGCCCCCCGATCCACCCCGGATCGAGTCGCCAGGAGAAGACGGCTTGCGGATCAGGGTGAAGTCAGGCGCCAAAATGAGAATTGCCGGGCCACGAATCGTATTGTCGACAATACCATGGCCGCGGGCTACCATCGCGAGCCGTGGCGGAGCCCACGCCGACAGGCTTGCACATTGCGGAGGAGTCGAAGCGACGCCCACCATACCCAGCCCGATTGGAGGAAGACCATGAACCAGCGAACCAGCCCCCCCCCCGAGATCATGGCGTAAATGCCTGCTGGCGCTGCCGGCGATAGCCGCCCTCGCCGCCGGACAGACGGCGCAGGCGGATGAGGTCATCGAGCTCAGCTTTGCCACCTACTATCCCGGGACCGTCTCCTGGGCGGATGTCGAGCTCGCCTACTTCGACGAAATCGAGAAGAGAAGCAACGGTCGCCTCAAGGTAACCAGGAAGCACTGGAAGGGCCTCTTCGGCGCCAAGGAGCTGCAGGGCGCGGTCGGAGATGGCGCCGTCGACATGGCCTGGAGTTCGCCGCTCTATACCCCGGCGGACAACCCGCTCCGGACGCTCCTCATCGGAGGCCCGTTCCTCGGCAAGTACGTCGACGTGCCGGCCCTGGCGTTTACCCATCTCTACGACACCTGGGAGCCCGCCCGGGAGGACTTCCACAAGCACAACGTCGTGCCCCTGTACATCCGGCCGGGTCCGTCGATGGGGATGGCGCTCAACGGGGAGATCAGCTCGCCCGATGAGCTGGTCGGGAAGAAAATCAGAGCTCACGGCGCGGTCTTCAGCAAGGGCCTCAAGAACATGGGTGCGGTCCCGGTGCTGGTCGAAGCGTTCGACATCGAGCAGCAGATGAGGGCCGGCAACCTCGATGGAGCTTCCGAGACCGGGGGCATGGGCTGGGCGCTCTACGCAAAGAACATTCCCGGCGTGACGCTGATCGATCCGCGGATCGGACCCTATGGCGCGGGTCACATGATCATGAACAAGGAGAAGTTCGAAGGCCTGCCCGCGGATCTGAAGAAGATGCTCGCCGACATGCGATACGAGTGGACGATCCTGGCCACCCGATGGGTCGCGATGGATGCGGCCCGAACGATGAAGCTGATCGAGGAGGAGGACTACCCCCTCGTGCGCTTCACCGACGAGCAGTTCGCCGCATGGCGGGAGACGATGAAGATCGACGAAGCGATCGCGGCGCAGGTCGAAGAGTACGAGGAGCGGGGAGTGCCGGCAAAGGAAGCGGTGAGCCGCTTCAAGGCGATCTCCGCGATCCTGGACAAGACGTCGGTCTATCCCAGCGTCGACGCGGTGCCGGTCGTCCCGACCTACACCGGATAGGGCATTCCGGCCGTCCGGCAGGAACCGCCGAGGCCGTGCCGTGCAGCGTCCGGGAGCGGCATTGCTGCTGAAGCGCATTGCGGCCCGGGCAACCTTCCACGCCACCGGCGAGGGCGGGTTGCCCGGGTTGCCCGGGTTGCCCGGGGGGTTGCCCGGGCCGACGATCCCGGTCGCATCGGGTCCGCCGGGCCGGGAGGAAGCTTGAGAGCGTCCTCGGTCTCGCGGGCGGGCCGTTTCCTCGCCGCGCTTGCCGCGGGGGTGGAGCGCGCGAATCTCGTGTTGATGATCGTGGCTTCGGGCCTCATCGGGGTCGTTGCCGTGGGCACCCTTCTCGACGCCGGCGGCCGCTACCTCAGCCGGCCGATCGTGGGGCTCTACGAGCTGAGCGTCCTGCTGTTCGTCGGGTTGACTTTCCTCGGATTCGGAGCCGTGCAGTGGACGAGGGGCAATATCTCGGTCGACATCGCGGTGCGCCACCTCTCCAGGAGAGCCCGGCGGATCCTCGACATCGTGACCCTGGCGTTCGCCTTCTTCCTGTTCGCGGTTGCGAGCCACGGCACGATCGTGCAGGCCGGGAAATCGTGGTCGATCCTCGAGTACGAGGCGGGCTACGCGCAGTTTCCCCTGTATCCGTCGAAGACGATCGTCGCGATCGGCTGCACCTATCTCGCATTCATCCTCCTGCTGCAGCTCGCGGGAAGAATCCTGGAGCTTCTCGGCGCCGCGCCCATCGAGTCGGAACCGGATGAAGAAGGGACGCTCGTTTAGCGCCGGAGGCGCCCCGGCTCGCAGGACGGGCCCCGGAGGTTCCGGCGGCAAGCGCGGGAATGGGCCCTGGAACCGGACGCGCGGTTTCGCAAGGCGCCCTGCCTCGGCGAGCGGCCGGTCCCGACCCGCGGGAGCCTGCATTCGATGATCGGGTGACAGGCATTGGAAACCACGCTGGTCGTCAGCCTCTTTCTCGCCCTGCTGGTCCTGCTGGTGGCGAGAATGCCCATCGGCTTCGCCATGATGTTCATCGGCTTCGTCGGCTACATCCTGATGCTGGGGTGGGACGTCGCGCTGAGGATCATGCCGAGGATGCTCTTCGACCAGTCGGCCAAGTACGGGTTCATCATCCTGCCGCTGTTCATCATCTCCGGCGCCTGCGTCCTGCGAGCCGGCCTGGCCCGAAGCGCTTTCGAGTTCGCCCAGCGGTGCTTCGGCCATCTGCGCGGCGGCATGGCTCTCGCGACCGTGGGCGCCTGCGCCATGTTCGGAGCGTGCACCGGCTCGAGCATCGTCACCTCGCTCACCGTGGGACGCATCAGCATTCCCGAGATGAAGCGCTACGGCGTCTCCGATGCGCTCGCCACCGGAACCATTGCGGCCGCGGGCACGCTGGGCATGCTGATCCCGCCGAGCGGGATGTTGGTCCTCTACGGCCTGCTGACCGAGCTTTCGATCATCAAGCTGTTCATCGCGGGCCTCATCCCCGGTGTCGTCTCCGCCGCCATCTACATGGCCGGCATCCACGTCCAGGCGCGCATCAATCCCGCATCGACCGGGGAGACGGTGCGCCGGTTCGGTTGGACGGAGAGACTCAGGTCCGCCCACCGGACCTGGGGCATATTCGCGCTGTTCATCACCATCGTGGGCGGGATCTACACGGGCATCTTCACCGTGACCGAGGCGGCCGGAGCCGGGGCCGTCGTCGCGTTCCTGATGCTGATGACCCGGCCCGACCGGTGGACCAATACCCGAGCGACCTTCTACGAGGGCGCGAGAACCACCGCGTCGCTCTTCTTCCTGCTGCTCGGGGCGATCGTCTTCAGCAACTTCATCCGCATGAGTGGCGTTGCGGTCGATATCTCGGAGGCCATCCTGGCCTGGCCGCTCGGCCCCACCGGCACCCTCATCGTCATTCTCCTGATCTTCATCCCCCTGGGCATGATCATGGACCCGCTGTCCATGATGCTGCTCACGATGCCGGTGGTGCTGCCGGCCGTCGTGGCGCTCGGACACGACCCGATCTGGTTCGGAATCATCCTCATCAAGATGTGCGAACTCGCCAACATCACCCCTCCGATCGGGCTGCACGCGTTCGTGATCAAGGGGATCGCGCCGCCTGGGGTGCGGATCGAGTCGATCTTCAAGGGTTGCTCGATGTTCGTGCTGCTGGACGTTCTGACGATAGCCCTGCTGGTCGCCTATCCCGAGATCGCCCTGTGGCTGCCCTCCACGATGGATTGACGCGGCGCTCCGGAGGAACGGGAAGACCGCGGGGCGCGGTCCGGGGCCCGCGGCAAGCCGCGCAAAGCCCATCGGCCACGGGGAGAGCCAAGCCATGAATCAGAGCGGAATCGAGGCGGTCGCGGACGCATTGGCCGTGGCGTGGAGAGAGGGAGGAAGCGTGCCGCTGGTGTCCGAGGAGCTGATGCCGGCGGATCTGCGGGAGGCCTGGCGGGTCCAGGACGCGCTGGATGAACGGCTGGACTACGAGCTCGTGGGGTGGAAGATTGGCGGCACCAGCCGGGCCGGCATGCGGGCGCTCGGCGTGACTCACCCCCCTTTCCTCGGGCGGCTGTACCGCGAGTTCACGAAGGACAGTCCGGCCCGCTTTCGCCTGGCCGACTTCCGGAATGCCCCGATGATCGAGGGAGAGTTCGCGTTTCGCCTCGGCCGGGGCCTGCCGCCCCGCGACGCGCCCTACGGCGAGAGGGAGGTGCGCGAAGCGGTCAGTGCGGTCATCATGGCCATCGACGCGGTGGATACCCGCTGGGGCGTGCATCCCTTCGATCTGCCCATGCTCCTCGGAAACGCCGACAACGCCTGTGCGGGCGCCTTCGTCATCGGGGAGGTGCTCGAGGGGTGGCAGACCCTCGATCCGGCCACCTTGCCGGTCAGTTTGTACGTGGACGGCGAGCCCGCCGGCGGCCCGCCCTGGGAAGGGGCGAAGCGGTGCAGCTTGCGCGAGCTCTACGCGGCGCTTCATTGGGCGGCGAACGAGCTGTCGCGGCGCGGCCTGGGCTTTCGGGCCGGCCAGGTCGTCTCCACCGGCAGTCCGCACGAGCCGGTGGCCGCCGTGCCCGGGGCCGAGACCGTGATCCGGTACGGCGAGGTGGGCGAGGTGCGAATCAGGTTCGAGTCGTGAGGGCCGCGCGCTCGCGATGGAAGGAGCCGCGGTCGAGAAGGGGGATCGGCGAGCAATCCGTGTTCCCGATCCGGATGAAGACAGGGTAGTCGGGCCAGGATCCGTCGCTTCACATCGAGAAGGGGGTAAGCGATGAATATAGGGATGATCGGTCTCGGAGGGATGGGGAGACCGCTTGCCGAATGCATACTGACCGCCGGGTTCCCGCTTACGGTCGCCGATCTCCGCGAAGAGCCCGTAAGGGACCTCGTGAACCTCGGTGCCCGGGCGGCGGACACTCCGCGCGAGGCGGCGGCCGCGGCGGACATCGTGGTTGCATCGCTCCCTTCCAACGAGGCGAGTGAACAGGTCGTCCTGGGCGCGGACGGGGTGGTGGCCGGGGCGAAATCCGGCGACATCTATATCGACACGAGCACCATAAGCCCCGCGGTCATTACCTCGATCGCTCACGAGTTTTCGCGGAAAGGCATCGGAACCATGGATGCACCCGTGAGCGGGGGCATGGTCCGGAGGAAAGAAGGAACCCTGGCCGTCATGGTGGGTGGCGAGGCTTCCATCGTGGCCAGAGCGATGCCCGTTCTCGAGGCGTTCGGTGGCCGCATCGTTCACGTCGGCGGCGTCGGCTCGGGCGCCGCCGCGAAGCTGATCAACAACTTGACCATGGCGTCCAATTCGGTTGCCGCGATGGAGGCGCTGGTACTTGGCGTCAAGGCGGGCCTTGACCTCGGGAAGCTCCGTGACGTGATCAGTGCGAGCAGCGGGGGCAGTCAGGCTTTTGACGTTCTGTCCGAACTGGTCCTGACCCGGAACGCCGAACCACCGGCCGGATCCCGCGCGTCGCGGTCGATGAGGACCGTCATCAAGGATGTGAAGCTCGCTTCCGACCTTGCCAAGGAGTTGTCCGTGCCCCTGTTCCACGGGTCCGCGACCACGCAGGCCTGGCTTGCGGGCGAGGCGCGCGGAATGAGCGAAAGGGAGTACTGGGCGCTGATGGAGCATTTCGAGGAGCTGGCCGGCGTCCGGGTGCGGCCACCCGGCCTGTAGCGCAATACGACGGTTCGCCGGGATCCGGGAACCGGGATCCGGGCTCGCGCGTCGGCCGCCATCCGGGGGTTCGGAACAATCGGCTTCGCGCCGGGGATGCGCCCTCGACGCACCGGCCCGGACACGGCGAATCGGCGGCGCGCACCTTCCGGCCGCTCGGCAATGGGGGAGCAGTCATGGACTACGATGGCTACGAACGGATCAGGGTGAGCCGCAAGGGCCGCATCCTGACCCTCGCGCTCGACCGGCCCGACGACCTGAACGCCGTCGACGAACCGATGCACGAGGAGTTGGCGCGAATTTTCCACGACGTTCAGGTTGACGACGAATCCCACGTCATCGTGCTGACCGGGGCCGGCCGGGCATTCAGTGCCGGCGGCGACATGGCTTGGCTTCGCGAAATGACGAGGAACGGAACGGTCGAGTCAAGCGTGGTCAAGACCAAACGCATGATATTTTCCCTCCTCGATCTCGAAAAACCGATCATCGCCCGCATTCCGGGGCCGTGCATCGGGCTCGGCGCCTCATTGGCGCTGCTTTGCGATATCTCCTACGCCAGCGAGAACGCCAGGATCGGCGATCCGCACGTCAAGGTCGGGTTGGTCGCGGGCGACGGCGGGGTCGTGGCCTGGCCTCACCTGGTCGGCCACGCGCGGGCCAAGGAATACCTGATGACCGGTGACCTGCTGACGGCGGCGGAGGCGGAACGGATCGGTCTCATCAACCACGTCGTGCCCGAGGACGAGTTGGACACTCGGGTCTACGCCATGGCGGGGCGGCTTGCCGACGGTGCCACCAAGGCGATCCGCTGGACCAAGACGTCGATCAACATCGGCCTCAAACGGTACGCGCACAGCATCATGGACACCTGCCTCGGCTACGAGATGCTGACTTTCGCGTCCGACGATCACCGCAACGCCGTCGATTCTTTCGTGAACAAGCGAAAGCCCCGGTTCAAGGGAGACTGAGGCGGCGCGCACGGCGACGGTGGCGCCGGGCAGCTCGAAACCGAACCTCACGATGCAGAAGACCCCGCTCCTCATCTCGCGGTTGCTCGACCGCGGGGCCCGGATCGCGCCCGATACCGAGATCGTCACCCTGACCTCGAGCGGAACCCACCGCCAGACCTACGCCGATACGGCGGCGCGCGCGGCGGCGCTCGCGAACGGCCTCAAGGACTTCGGCATCGAGATGGGCGACCGGGTCGCGACCTTCATGTGGAACGGGTGGCGACACCTCGAGCTCTATCAGGCGGTTCCTTCGATGGGAGCGGTGCTGCACACCCTGAACATCCGCCTGGGGCCCGACGACCTCCGGTACATCGTGAACCACGCCGCGGACCGGATCATATTCGTGGACGCGGACCTCGCGCCGCTCCTCGAGGGGATCGCCGGCGAGCTCCCCTCGGTCGAACGCTACGTCGTCTGCGGCGAGCCCGGCGCCGGGCCGTGGGAGTCCTCGCTCCCGAACGCGGTCGACTACGAAACGTTCCTGGACGGGTTCGGCAAGAACATCGCATGGCCCGAGTTCGACGAGAACGCGCCCCTCGGGCTTTGCTACACGAGCGGCACCACCGGCAACCCCAAGGGGGTGATGTATACCCATCGCTCGACCTACGTGCATACCCTGTGCGAGGCCATGACCGACGTCATGAACCTCTCCGGCGCCGACTGCACCTGCGGGATCGTGCCGATGTTCCACGCGATGGGCTGGGGCATCCCTTATACGGCGACGATGCTCGGTGCGAAGCAGGTCATGCCGCACCGCTTCATGACCCCGAACCAGCTCCTCGCGCTCATCGTGTCGGAGGCGGTCACCATCTCGGCCGGGGTGCCCACGGTCTGGCAGGGGGTGCGCGCCCGGCTCGAGGCCGATCCGGACCGATACGACCTCTCCAGCCTCACCCGCCTGTGCTGCGGTGGTTCCGCCCCGCCCCTGTCCATGATCCGCTGGTACTGGGACCGCTACCGCATCGAGATGATCCAGGGCTGGGGCATGACCGAGACGAATCCCCTCGGGACCGTCTCGCGCCGCGTCGCGAAGCGCTCGCACCGCGCGCTCGGCGAAGACGAGCAGTTCGCCAACCTCGGCAAGGCGGGGCTCCTGAGCCCCGGCCTCGAGATGGAGATCGTGGACGAGGACTTCCGCCCGCTGCCGCACGACGGAACGTCGATCGGCGAGCTGCTGGTCCGGGGGCCGTGGGTCTGTGCGGAGTACTACCGGGACCCGCAGCCGGAAAAGTTCCACGACGGCTGGCTCGTCACCGGCGACATCGCGGCCATCGACGAGGAGCAGTACCTCATCATCGCGGATCGGTCGAAGGACCTCGTGAAGTCGGGGGGCGAGTGGATCTCGTCCGTCGACCTCGAGAACCACATCGTCGCCCTCGACGGGGTCGCGCTCGCCGCGGTGGTGGCGCAGCCGCATCCCAAGTGGGACGAACGCCCGGTCGCGCTCGTGGTCCGCGCGCCCGAGGCGCAGGTGAGCGCGGAAGAGGTGGAGCGTCACTGCGCGGCGCGGTTCGCGAAGTGGCAGCTTCCCGACGACGTCCTCTTCCGTGACGCCCTTCCGCTCACCGCCACCGGCAAGATCGACAAGAAGGCGGTCCGGGCCGGGCTCGCGGCGGAAGGCTACGTCCTGCCCGAGCTTCGCGCCACGCCGGGCGCATCCGGTGCAGCCGATCCACCCGCGGGCTCGGCCTGACGGCGGCGCTCCCGAAGGGGGCGGACAGACTGCCGGCCGGGACCCCGTGCGGGAGCCGGGGAGCTGCGGTTCAAGGCCGGACGGATCGAAGCGGCTCGGATCGGCGTGGCGTATTCCGAGAGGAGCGCCTCCGCGGCATCCCGGATCTCGCCCGCGCCGAACCCGACCCGCAGGGTGAAGAGCCCGGGGTGAAGAGCCCGGGGTGAGGCGCGGGATCGGAGGGAGCCGTCGCAACGGTGCGCCGGCTGGTAGTATCGGGAGCCCTCCGGAAGCGCCAGGCCGAGTACCCCCGCGATGACCTCCGACTCCATCCCCCTCATCGGCTACGCCGACCGGCTTTCCGCCGGCCCCGGCGAGACCATCGAGTTCAAGGTGAGCAGCCGCTCCGGCGAGCCTTTCGAGGCCCGTCTGGTGCGGGTGGTCTGCGCCGATCCGAACCCGGCGGGGCCCGGGATCAAGGAGGTCCCGGTCCCCTCGAGCTTCGAGGGAAGCTGGCCGTCGCGCGCGAAGGACGCGCACCTCGGCTCCTTCGTCCGGGTCCGCGGAACGAAGATCGAGGACGGCGCGATGACCGTCGTCGCGACCGTCTGGCCGACCCGACCCGAACGCGGGGGGCAGGGAGTCGTCTCGTGGCTCACGGAGGGCGGCGGTCTCGCCCTGATCCTTGACGGCGCGCGCGGCGCGGTCCTCAAGGCCGCCGGACCGGGCGGCGCCACCGAGGAGGTCGCGGTCGGGAAGGCGCTCCGGCCCCGCACCTGGTACCGGGTGTGGGGGAGCGTCGACCCGGACTCGGGAGCGATGACGGTGGGGCAGGCGCCGCTCGATGCCAGCCCGGTCGCGGACGACGCGGGCACCGCACGGCGGCGGGCCGGGGCGCTCTCCCCCGCCGGCGCGGGAAGCCTCCACATCGCGGCGTGCGGCGGCGACCCCGTCCGGGGTCACTTCAACGGCAAGATCGAGCGGCCCTACCTCGTCGGCGCCGGTCCGGGAGCGGCCGGCTCACCGCCCCCGGGCGAGCCGGACCCCGCCTTCCCGGTCATCGCCGACTGGGACTTCTCCCGCGAGATCCCGAGCCAGCGGGTGGTAGACGCGGGGCCGAACGGGTGGCACGGCGAGCTGGTCAACCTTCCCGCCCGCGCGATGAAGGGCTCTGCCTGGACCGGCGAGGAGCACTGCTGGCGCCACGCCCCCGCGCACTACGGGGCCATCCACTTCCACGACGACGACCTCCACGACTGCGGCTGGGAGACCGACTTCTCGTACCAGGTGCCGGAGGATCTCCCGAGCGGGGCATACGCGGCCCGGCTCTCGTGCGGCGAGCACGAGGACATGATCCCCTTCTTCGTGCACCCGCGCACCGGCTCGCCGGGGGCGGCGATCTGCGTACTCGTGCCGACCTTCACCTACACCGTGTACGGGAACTACTCGCGGGGGCTCACCAACGACGAGTACCGCGCGCGCGCCCGGGCGTGGGGCGCGTGCGAGCGGACCGCCGACGACCACCGCGAGTACGGGCTCTCGACCTACAACTTCCACCGCGACGGCAGCGGGATCTGCTACGCGTCGCGGCTGCGGCCGGTCCTCAACCTGCGGTCGGGGTTCCTGAGCTACGTGGACCGACACGGATCGGGCCTCCGCCACTATCCGGCCGACACCCACCTCTTCGACTGGCTGGAGGAGAGCGGCTACCGCTTCGACGTGGTGACCGACGAGGACCTGCACCGCGAGGGATACGACCTCATCGCCCCCTACCGGGTGGTATTGACCACCTCCCACCCCGAGTACCACACCGCCCGCACCCTCGATGCCCTGGAGCGCTTCCTCGACGGAGGCGGGCGCCTCATGTACCTCGGCGGAAACGGCTTCTACTGGCGGGTGGCGCTGCACGACGACGTCCCCGGAGCGGTCGAGATCCGGCGCGCGGAGGGCGGGATCCGCGCCTGGGCGGCGGAGCCCGGGGAGTACTACAACGCGTTCGACGGGCAGTACGGGGGGCTGTGGCGGCGCAACGACCGTCCGCCGCAGCGGCTCGCCGGGGTGGGGTTCTCGGGGCAGGGGCAGTTCGTCGGCTCGTACTACGTGCGTGCGCCGGGAGCCGACGACCCGCGCGCGGCGTGGATCTTCGAGGGGGTGCCGGACCGGATCCTCGGCGACTTCGGGCTGAGCGGAGGCGGGGCGGCGGGCTTCGAGCTGGACCGGGTGGACCACCGCCTCGGTTCGCCGCCCAACACCCTCATCCTCGCGACCTCCGAGCAGCACGGGGACACTTTCGTGGTCGTCCCCGAGGAGCTGCTGACCCACCTCGCCACCTGGCCCGGGGAGCCGCCGGAGGCCCTCATCCGCTCGGACATGGCGTACTTCGAGACCGGGCGGGGGGGCGCCGTCTTCTCGGTGGGCTCCATCACCTACTGCGGGAGCCTCTCCCAACACGGCTACGACAACAACATCTCGCGCATCACCCGCAACGTCCTCGAGCGCTTCGTGGACCCGGACCCGATCGAGGCCTGACCCGCCCCGCCCGCGGTCAAGCGCCGGCGCCGAGCCGTATCGCATCGCCGACCAGGTGGTGCACGCTGATCACCTGCTCGCGTTCGAAGCCGTACTCGGGGAACACCCGCGCGAGCTGGCTCTTGCAGATCGCGCACATCGCGGCGAGATGGGTGACCTCGGCCGCGCGGAACGCTTCCACCCGGGGCGCCGCCCCCCGGACCCGGAGCTCCAGGAGGTCGTCCGCGAGGAGGCCGCCCCCCGCCCCGCAGCAGAACGTCGCCTCGCGGGTGGTGCCGCGCGCCATCTCCACGTAGTGGTTGCAGACCGCGCGGAGCACCCGGCGCGGGACGGTGAACTGGCCCCCGGGGAGGTCGCCGAGCCGCGAGGCGCGCGCGATGTTGCACGAGTCGTGGTACGTCACCCGGCGGTGGTCGTTGGCCGCGGGGTCGAGGGCGAGGGCGCCCCGCCGGATGAGCTCGTCGGTGACCTCGACCACGTGCTCGACCCGGCCCCGGGCGAGGAAGTCGAGGGGGCCGGCCAGCGTCTCGAGGTGGTTGTGCCCGACGCGCCAGGCGTGCCCGCACTCTCCGAAGACGATCCGGCTCGCCCCGAGCGCGCGCGCCGCCTCGACGATGCGCCGGGCGAGGGACGCCATGTGGTCGCGGTTCCCCATGAAGAGGGCGAAGTTGGCCGCCTCCGACGCGTGGGTGCTCAGCGTCCAGCGCAGCCCCGCCTGGTGAAAGACCTTGGCGTAGCCGACGAGGCCGTCCACGTGCGGCTCGGCGAAGAAGTCGGCGGACGGGGTGACGAGCAGGAGGTCGGCGCCCGGCTCGTCGAGGGGGAGCCGCACCGGCACCCCGGTATCCTCCAGGAGATCCTCCTCGAGCCCGGCGAGGGTGTCGGCGAGGGCCGGCCCCGGCAGGCCGAGGTTGTTGCCGAGCCGGCCCGCCTTCTCCACCACCTCGTTGGTGTAGTGCTGGCCGATGCCGATCCGGTCCATCACCTCGCGTGCGGCCATCGCGAACTCCGCGGTGTCGATTCCGACCGGGCAATAGACCGCGCAGCGCCGGCACTGCGAGCACTGGTGGTAGTAGGTGTACCAGTCTTCGAGCATCTCCGGGGTGAGCTTCTTCGCCCCGACCAGCCAGGGGAGGAGGCGGCCGGAGGGGGTGTGATAGCGCCGGTATACGTCCCGGAAGAGATCCTGGCGGGCGACCGGCATGTTCTTCGGGTCGCCGGTCCCCAGGAAGTAGTGGCACTTGTCGGTGCAGGCGCCGCACTTCATGCACGAGTCGAGGAAGAGCCGGAGCGCCCCGCGCTCGGCGACGACCTCGCGCATCGCGGAGACCGCGGCGGCCTCCCAGTCGTCCACGAGCGTGCCGGGGAACCCGAGGGCGCGCTGGGTCTCCGGCCCGGCCCGGCGGGAGACGAAGCTCGCGCCCGCGCCCGGTGCGAGCTTCGGGATCGGGACCCGCTTCCGCCCGGCCACCGGCTCAGGGGCCGCGCATCGGCCGCGACGGCCGGGAGCCGGGGCGGAGCGGCTGGTGCGAGCGCGTCACGCCGGCCGACACCGCGCCCGAGCCCGCCTCCCTTCCGCTACGTCCACGTGACCGTCTTCCCGAAGCGGCCGGCGAGGTCGACGAACCCCGCGTAGTCGACCACCTCGACGAAGGGGGCGAGACGTTCCGGCTCGATGCCTCGGGCGTCGAGGTCCGGGCCGAGGGCGAAGAACTCGACCTCGCCCGCGGCGTGCGCCGCAAGGCGCGCTTCGAACCGGGTGCCGGCCAGCGCGCCGAGCACCCCGTCCTCGATGAGGAGAACCGCGCTTCCCGGCCGCAAGCGCGCGAGGCAGGCCTCGAGCGCGCCGTGCTCCCAGGGGGAACGGTTGACGGTGTGCAGGGTGCTCATCGGAGCGGCCGCACGTTGCGCTCTCCGGGAGGAGAAGGGGCGCGGGTGACCACCGGATGCGGCCGGCGGCGGGTCGGGGTCAGGAAGACCCCGGGCGCGTGCAGGAGCTTGCTGAACGGGAGGAGCGCGACGAGGAGCCCGGCCCCCCCGAGGTGCAGGAGAAGCGGGAGATCGAGCGGGAGGGGGCGGGCTTCGAGACGCACGAGGCCGAGGGCGAACTCGCGGGCGAGGCCGAGGGAGGCCGGGTCGACGTGGCCGAGCCAGGCGCCGCTGCCCGCGACGGCGAGGATGAGGAGGAGCATCAGGTAGTCGGAGGGGACGGAGACGTAGCGCACCCGGGCGACGGCGAGGCGCCGTGCGAGGAGCCCCGCGAGGGACGCAAGGAGGGCCGCGCTCAGCCACTTCCCGGCTCCGAGGAGCGGCCCGGCCCACGCCGGCACCGGATCGACGAAGAGCCAGGCATGACGCAGGAGAACGAGCAGCAGGGCCGCGTGGAAGAGCCAGCCGAAGAGCCAGGTCCATCGGTTCGCCCGGAACAGGGTCTCGAAGAGGAGCCCCTCCCGGAGCATCCGGAGCACTACCCCGCCCCAGGTCGCGGGTGCGGGGGGGAGCGGCATCGGGAGGGGGACAGGCGCCCGGAGCCACGCGAGCTTCCGCCACGCAAGGCCCGCCACCGCGACGATGGCGGCGATCCAGAGCCACCCCGCCATCAGTGGGCCCGCGAAGTCCATCGCGCTTCGATCCCGGGCGCGGGCGCGACCCGGGCCGACGCCACCCCCGGCGCGGGGCGCCCGCCCCTTCCCGGGAGCGGGTCAGATGCAGCCGGTCGGTTTCGGCAGCCCCGCATATCGGCAGGCCTGGCGGGCGGGACCGTCCGGAAAGAGCCGGTAGAGGTAGCGGCTGTTGCCCTTGTCCGGCCCGAGCCGGCGGGCGATCGCGCGGGTGAGGATCCGGACCGCGGGCGCGAACCCGTACTCCGCATGGTACCCGCGGAGGAAGTCGATGACCTGCCAGTGGGCCCCGGTCAGCTCGCAACCGTCCGCGGCGGCCATCGCCTCCGCGACCTCCGGGGACCAGTCCTCGAGGTGGACGAGGTAGCCCTCCGGGTCCGTCTCGAGCACCTCGCTTTCGACTTCGACGACGATGGCCAATACCCTGCTCTCAGGCGCCCCTGGAACCGGCCCGGTCCAGGCGACCCGCTCGGTGGCCGGGCGGCTCGGGCCGGAAGTTCGCTCGAACCGGTGCCGATCCTACCCCACCCCCGCCCCCCGACCCGAAACTCCCGCGGACGGTAGCGGCATGCTTCGCAGGGCGCGGGCGCACCGGCAGAGAGCCCCGGGCGACACCCTTGGACCCGGGGGACCCGGGGACCCGGGGACCCGGGGACCCGGCCGCGGGCGGCCGCTCAGAGGAAGCGCCAGGCGAGCTCGAAGCCGCCGAGGACGACGGCGGCGGCGATGGCGAGGACGAGGAGTGCCCGCCAGTCGGAGACGATGCGAGGGGCGGGCCGGTCGCCGGGGGGGAGCGATGCCCGGCCCGTCACCATGGGCTTCACGAGCTTCTCGCGCTTGTATAGCCGGTGGAAGAGGATGGCGGCGAGGTGCAGGCCGACGAGGATGAGGAGCACGTCCACCACGTCCTCGTGCAGCTCGGCCGCCTCGCGGGCCGCGTCGTAGCTGACGAGGAAGCTGAGCGGCCCTTCGTAGAGCCCGTCGACATCCACCGCGAAGACGCCGAGACCTGCCTGAAGGAGGAGGACGAGGAGCATCGCGACGACGGAGAGCCCCCCGAGGGGATTGTGGCCCGGGTGGTGTCCGGGGGCGCGCTTCCCGAGGGTCCGGACGTACGCCGCAATCTCGCGCACCGGGCGAACGAACGCCCGGAAGCGCGACGGCTCGCTCCCCACGAAGCCCCAGAGCACCCGCGCGAGGACGAGGACGAGCAGGGCCTGCCCGGCGACGAGGTGGATGTCGAAGCGGCCGTTGTCCCCGCTCAGGTAGCAGACGACCACCAGCACGACGAGGACCCAGTGGAAGATCCGGGTCGGACGATCCCAGATCCGGACCTTGACGAGGCCGGCGCTCCGTCCCTTCTCCGCGCTCACGATCCGCTTCTCCCCGCCTTCGCCCTTGTCCGGAACGAGAGATCGCCGTACCACGCGCGGCCCTCGGTTCCGGAGTTGCCGGTATCGGTCATGATCGCGCTTCCGCCAACCGTTTCAGTCTTCTCCGTGGTGCGGCCGACAATCCTCGCAGATGCCGCACCGCACCGCTGCCCTCAGGGGAAGAGCTGGATGTTGCCGAACGCGGCGTCGCAGTTGACGAGATCGACCCGCTTGAGGGCGATCCGGAGCGCCCCGTCCACCGTTTCGAGCTCGTGGCGCGCCCAGCCGGCATGGAGCTCCTGCTCGTCGAGGCGGGTCTCGACGTAGTGGAAGGCGGTGGCGGTCGCGAACCGCCCCTCCTTCGCATCGAACTCTTCGACCCGCGGCCGCTGCAGCAGGTGATGGCCGCGGCTCGGGGGTTTCTGCGAGAAGGTGCGCGCGCCCTTCAGCCGCTCCACCCGGAGCCGGAGCATGAAGAGGTCCTCGTAGAGCAGGGAGGTCACGAGGAGCGGGTCCGTCTGACCGGGCTCGAGCGGCATCCAGTAGCGACCGTGCGGAGCGAACAGGGCCAGCCAATCGTCGAACCGTCTCTCGTCGAGGAGGAACGCCTCGTGGTAGACGAAGTCCACGAGATCGTCGCGGGTGGGAGCGGTCATTCGGCGTGCACCGGCATCGACATGGTGATGAACCGCTTCCAGGCCGCGAACTGGTTCCGCATCTGGCGTTCGCTCGTCCCGTTCACGATCGCGGTCTCGCCGTGGTCCTCGTCGCCGTCCCGGAGCCGCTCGAGGTTCACCCACTCGATCCCGTCCGAGACGAGGCCCGCCTGCATGCGCTCGTAGATCTCGAGGTCGTCGTGCCCGACGATGGACGTCGGAGCGTTGATGAGGCGGTTGTACATGACGGTCCGCTCGAGCAGCAGGTCCGGGGCGTCCACGAGCCGGAACACGAAGCTCTCGACGAGGGTGCGGTCGGCCGCGATCGGCTGAAAGCGACGAAGGAGCTGGATCGGCCCCTTCACCATCGTGTTCGGGAAGTAGATGGTGTTATGGCGGTTTTCGCCGAGGATCTCCCGCGCCCTCCCCTCTCCCCAGGCCTCCGCCATGCGCTCGAAGTAGCCGGGGATCGCGGAGTAGTCGGAGTGGATGGAGTGGTGCACCCCGGTGTGGCCGTGGCCGTTCGGCCACACCCGGATCCCCATCTCCTCGAAGAACTCGTAGCGCGAGACGAAGGGGGCGATGACCTCCATCGCCATCGGCTTCTTCGTTCCCCCGGGCTTCTGCATCTCCTCCCAGAGCCGGACCGCGGTCCCCGCCGAGGACTCGTGGGCGACCATCGGGTGGCAGGCATCGGTCTGATTCTCGACCAGCATCTTCCAGTTGCACCGGTGCAGGTAGCGAAGCGGCGGACCCGCCACCTCGAGCCGGCCGGCCGGCGAGCGGTTCACCATGTTGTCGAGGCTGGACAGCGACTCCCCGAAGTACTCGTCGAAGCCGATGCCCGTCTCGCTCATGCGCGCGAAGACGAAACCGCGGTAGTTGCGCACCGCCCCGATCCGGGCCATCCCCTTCGCGGCGGCGCGGCCCTCGAGGCCGGTGCCGTCGTAGCCGCGCCGAAGCGGGATCGCGTACACACCCCCGTCGGTCCGGAACGTCCACGCGTGGTACGGGCAGCGGAAGTGCCGCCCGGTGTTGCCGGCCCGCTCCGTCACGAGGCGGGTGCCCTTGTGGGGGCAGCGGTTGTGGAGGACGTGGATCGCCCCGTCCTCGCCGCGCACCATGACGACGGGGCGGGTCCCGATCTCCGTGGTGACGAAGTCGCCGGGAGCCGCCGCCTCGCTCTCGTGCCCGATGT
Source organism: Gammaproteobacteria bacterium (assembly GCA_965214795.1). GTDB lineage: Bacteria > Pseudomonadota > Gammaproteobacteria > HK1 > HK1 > JAJDXW01. Next base: position 3,523,317 of record OZ243976.1, read on the forward strand.
AGACCCAGGTATTGGCGAAGAGATGCCGCATCTCGAGTGCGAACACCTCGTCGTCGACATAGACGTCGCGATGGACCTCGGCCGCCCCGACGAGGGCGGCGAGCGCCTCGCGATCCGCTGCGTACTTCGCCATCGGACGCACCCCGTGCCTGATCCGGAAAAGTCACCGGCCTCCCGCCGCGGTCGCCCATCCGCTCGCGGCAGCGGGGCGTACCCCCGCAAGCCGCTTCGACCGCGCGCACGCGCCAGTGTCGAACTAGTATCGACTACGCCTCGGCAGCGCGCACGCGCTCTTTCGGTCCGGGCGGCCCGTTCCTCCATGAGATCGTTGGGAGATCGTGGGGCATCTTGGCCCCCTCGCGACGAAGGTCGGCGATTTTTTCGGGAGAGAACCGCCGGCACGCGACTGCGAACCGAGTGCGGCCCCGACATCGCCGCAGCCGGCGATCGGCACCCGGGACGACGGACCGCGGTCCGCGGCGCGACCGGAGGTGGCGTCGTTCACGGCGCGGCGCCGAGCTCCTCGACGACGAGCTCGGGCCGCTCTCCGCCCCGGAACGCGTTGACCACGAGACGGTATGCCGCCCGCACCTCGCCCCGCGCGTTCGCGGCGACCGGCGTCTCGCGGTCGAACGCGATCGCGTCGACCGGGCGCTCGGTACCGCGCGGGAGGAGCTTGAGCTTCGCGTGGCGCCCGTCTCCCACGGACCGCTCCCCGGCCACGCCGAAGATGCCGTCGAAGACCGGCTCGGGGAACCCCTGCCCCCAGGGGGCGGCGTCGCGGAGCGCGCGGGCGAGGCCGAGATGGAACTCGAGCCCGGGGATCTCGCCGTCGCTCAGCACCACCGCCTCGCGCGCCTCCGCCGGCATCGTCCGGTCCGCCTCGGCCGCGAACGCGGCGCGGAACCGCTCGAACATCGCGCGCCGGATGGTGAGCCCCGCGGCCATCGCATGGCCGCCGAAACGCTCGATGAGCCCGGGGTTGCGCGCCGCGACGGTATCGAGCAGGTCGCGCACGTGCACCCCGGGGATCGAACGCACCGAGCCCCTGAAGTGCTCCCCGTCCGCGTCCGGCGCGAACGCCGCGACCGGGCGGTGGAGGCGGTCCTTCACGCGCGCCGCGAGGATGCCGACCACCCCGTGATGCCAGTCCTCGCGATACAGCGAGACCGCGGCATCGGGCAAGGGAGCGTCGAGGCCGTCGAGCAGCGCCGTGGCCTGAGCCTGCATCCCGGCCTCGATCGCGCGCCGCTCCACGTTGAGGGCATCGAGCTCGCCGGCGATACGCTCCGCCTCGTCCTCGCGCTCGCTCAGCAGGCACTCGATCCCGCGGCGCATGTCGGTGAGCCGACCCGCCGCGTTGAGCCTGGGGCCGACCGCGTAGCCGAAGTCCGACGCCACCGCGCGCGCCGGGTCGCGCCCCGCCACCCGCAGCAGCGCCGCGACCCCGGGAGACGCGCGCCCGGCCCGGACCCGCCGCAGACCCTGCTCGACCAGGACGCGGTTGTTGTGGTCGAGGGGGACGACGTCGGCCACCGTGCCGAGCGCGACCAGATCGAGGAGCGCCGCGAGGTTCGGCCCCGCGCCGTCGCCCGCCCGCTCCCGCCGGCGGGCGCGCAGCGCGCCGAGCACGTAGAACATCACCCCGACCCCGGCCAGGCACTTGCTCGGGAAGCCGTCGCCCGGGCGGTTCGGGTTCACGATGGCGTCGGCCGCGGGCAGGCTCGCGCCGGGGAGGTGGTGGTCGGTGATCAGGACCTCGATGCCGAGCCGCTTCGCGCGGGCGACGCCCTCGACGCTGGAGATGCCGTTGTCCACGGTGACGATGAGGCGCGGAGCGTGGCGCGCGTGCACCCTCTCGACGATCTCCGGCGAGAGCCCGTAGCCGTGGCGCTGGCGGTTGGGCACCTCGAACGTCACCTCGGCGGCCCCGAGCAGGCGCAGGCCCCGGACCGCGAGCGCGCACCCGGTCGCGCCGTCGGCGTCGTAGTCCCCGACCACCACGATGCGCCCCGCCGACTCGATCGCGTCGTCGAGCAACGCCACCGCGCGGTCGAGGTCGAGGAGCCCGTGCGGCGGGAGCAGGCGCGCGAGCGAGTGATCGAGATCGCGCTCGGAGCCGACCGAACGCGCCGCCAGCACACGGCGCAGGACGGGGTGGCGGCCGGGAAGGAACCCCGGACCGGGCTCCGGCGCCGCACGGCGCTGAATGCGTTTCATGCGGCGGATCGGGCGAGCCGCCGGCCGTCGGGGTCAGGCACGGTGATCAGGGTCTCGTCCTCCGGCGGGCGCGACGCGACGGCCTCGCGGCCGGTCGGCGAACGATACGAGATTCCTGGACGAATCGTTCATCTTCTCACTTGCGCCCGATCCTGTGCGGTACCGTCCCGGGTACGCGGAACGCGTCGGCTTCATGGACCTCGATTGCCGATTGCCATGGCATCCGGACGCGCCTGCATGCGGCATTGTGTCATGCAATTCACTGAAGGAGGGTCAGGCAATGGCGCAGCGCGCAGTGCCGCAGCATGCAGTGATCGTGGGATGGCGGGGTCCCTGCGACATCCTCGACGCTGTGCGGGATGAGATCGTCCGGATGTTCGCGGATGGGCGATGGCTGCTGTGCATGGCGCTCCGGGAGGAGGACCCCGGAGGCGGGAGGAGATGCCGGCACCTCATCGGATGGGTTCTTCACTTCATCGATGAGCACGACAGGCGCGGCTACCCGCTGAGTGCGCTCGGAGTGACGGAGGTCGTCCGTCCGAGCTCTACCTCGGCTGGGTAGCCTCCCGATGCGGGAAATCCACCGAACGGTCGGCAGAATGGGCGCTCATCCGCGCACTTGGCCCGGAATGCAACGACATGGCTGCGCAGCACCTTCCGGAGCGGCCTGGCTGTTACAGCGTTTCGGTTCAGTCCTGGTTCCATACCCCGCCGGTAAGCGAATCAGCGAGACTGATTTCACCGCCGCCCGGATTTCCCTCCTGTGCGGCTTGCAACGAGTGACCGCCGTGACAGGGCCACCCCGAAGTCGGAGACATCCCACTGATCCGCCTTGTTTTCCAGCGGGGGACTGGTCATCCTGCTTTACACTTTCTGGCCGCTGCGGTGCCGCTGCGTCGCTTGGCTCGCCCTGCAAGAGCGCGGTCCGTGCCCGGATGGGAGCCGCGGATGATCGGTCAAGATGATTCGGGGGATTCTGGTCGGTGCCTCCAGCGGCAGTCTGAATAAGCTCGTTTTGTATTTGGAATCAATCGGCTATGACAGAAAACAAGATGATCCCGGGTGACCGTGAACGCACTATTGACCGTCGTTACTAACGGCCGTACCATCACAGCCTGAACCCACCCACTGGAGCCGCGGTGGCGCTATCCAACGCCGAGAGGCAACGCCGGTTCATCGCTCGACTGAAAGCCCGAGCCGCCAAGGCTTCGCCCCGCGCAGGCGAAGAGCCGCCCCGAGCACCGCAACCGCGACGACGATCGCGACCCGAACGCTGGCAGAGCGCGGTCGAGGAGCTTCGGACACTCCAGGCGGAGTGCCAGGACTGGCTCGACGGTCTACCCGAGACGCTTGCGGACTCGCCGACCGCGAAGTTGCTCGAACAAGTGGCAGCGCTCGACCTCGGCGAGCTCGCCGCCATCGAGCTTCCTCCCGGATTCGGCCGCGACTGACCCAAGGACAAGGAAGCCGACACCGTGAACGAGCACACTCCGGAGAGCCCACCGCCGACCCGCCGTTCGCGGTTCAGTCAGGAGACGATCACGATCGTCGCCGTCGGCGTGACGCTGGCCGGACTCATCCTCGTAACCAACAGCGAGCTGCGCGACGAAGTCGCCGCCATGCGCGCTCAGGCGCAGGCCGACCGTGACGCCTGGCAGGCCGAGAGCCGGCAGCTTCGCGATGAGGTCGCCGCCGACCACGAAGCTTGGCAGGCCGAGAGCCGGCAGCTTCGCGATGAGGCTGCCGCTGACCGTGCGCAGAACGCCGCCGACCGCGAGCACTTCCAGCGCGAGATCCTGCGTCTCACCGGCGGGCAGGCTCGCCTTGCCGCCATTGTCGAGCGCCCCGAGACGCGCTGAAGCAGCAGCCCGCCCGAGCACCCCGCATCAAGTAGCCCTTCCCCCGCACCCGGCGGCATGCGTCCGCGCAGAGCGCGCGGGCGGAGCGCTCTTTTCGGGGACTGCGGACCACGCCGCCACCGGACTCGGGGCGCGAGCGGTCAGCGCCTTGCGCCCGCCACCCGGGCTACGCAAACGCCCGCCCCCTGCGAGACCCTGTGGTGGCGTGCCCGAACCCGACTCCCTCAACCCCGCCCGTGCCGTGGTGCGTATTCCGGTCCAAAGTGATCACCCATTCCGGCGCAAAGAGCTCGGCGCTTCCAGCGGGAAGCTGCACACTTGTCGGTGCGCACCGTACCGGTGCGTGAGGTCCGAGCTGTGGAGCTGAGCGACGCGGGACAACTGCTCACCGTGGGACCCTCCGGGATTTCCGGGAGGGCATTGCGGTGGCGAACAAGGGGTTGTCCATGCGTAAAGTACGAGAGGTCCTGCGGCTGCATCATGTCGCGGGTTTGAGCGCCCGGGCGATTGCCCGGAGCCTGAAGGTCTCGCCGGTAACGGTGAGGAGATACGTGCGACGCAGCACCGGCTCGAACCACTCACTGCTCGGGATCGAGCGTAATCCGGCGACGCCCCGCCGCGATCATCCGCCCAGGTCCGCCGCAGAGAATCCACTTGCCGGCGATGTGGATCGGGTTTCCAATCGGCAGCACTTCGTAATTGCCGTGAGATCCGCCGACAGGTCGGCGCGCTGGCCGAAGGAAAGATCCCCGAGAAGCTCCTTGGCCGCGTCGGCGCCGAACTGGATCGGCCGGCCGGGCGCCAATTCGCTCTGGAAGCCCGGCTATCCGGAGGGGCTCGAGCGTCTCGCCGCCGCCGGCCGGGTCCACGTCGCGGCCAACAGCATTCGGTATCGCCGCTTCGCCTCGGATTTCCCCTGCAAGGAGCGGGGCAATCTCTGGACCGACACCCTGACCGGCAGCTTCACCGGCGAGAAGATGTACGTCGTCCAGACGAACCCCGAGGTCGTCGAGCGCTGCCTCCTGATGACCTCCGACCCGGGCGATCTGGTTCTCGACCCGACCTGCGGCTCGGGGACGACCGCCTGGTGCGCCGAAAAGTGGGGGCGCCGTCGGACGCGAGATCGGCGGCAAGGGAAACCTCCTCGTCATGAACGACGAGGCGCGTCACGCCTATCGCATCCGGCAAAACGCCCAGGATCGGGGCGACCCGCACACCCCGCCGGGGCATGTAACGGGTAGCGCGCCGGTGGCGTTGCGCCACGCCCCCGGCACTTGTCTGGCCGTTCTCGGTAGTGGACGATCGGAGGCGGAAGCGGGCGAGTGGACGCCTTTTTTTCGGTGCTGCCGTGCCCGTTTCAAAAGGGGCCGGACAAGGACGAGGAAGACCTGTTCGGCGAAGAGGACGGCGGCGAGGAGTTCTACCGGGAGGCGGCGGTGCGGGTCGATGGCCTCGACCGCATCCACAAGCACCGGGGCATCAACCAGTGCATCGACCTGTCCGCGACTCCCTGTTATCTGGGCCGGGTGGGTCAGAACGCCAACCGGCCGTTCCCATGGGTCGTGAGCGATTTCGGACTCATCGACGCCATCGAATCGGGGCTGGTCAAGATTCCACGAGTCCCAGCGGACAGCCCCGGAACCGGTCCTCGATCATCGTGGGTGTCTCCTCGAGAATCCGGGCTTCCGTGTCACCCGTGGGGCCCGTGGTGGGAGGCGAGTGAACCGCACATCGCAGCAAGGCGCCGACGAAGGCGCAACGGCCTCTCGACCGTGACGCTCTCGCCCCACGTGACCCAAGTGCCAGCACATCTCCTCGATGCCCCCGCGCGGAAGCGCACCGTCATCGTATGGATGTCGTAGGGTAGGATGGATCGGAGGCCCTGTCCGGGAGCGGGCCCCTGCCCCGATGCATTGCACGGGATGGCCGCTCGGACCCGGCCCGGCGCTTGATGGGAGGATGTGAGCCGACATGAAGACGCTCGACCGGAAGCTCGAAGCCATCCTCGGCGGCAGAGGCGCGAGGACGGACTTCATCATCGCGGATGCGAAGGACGCCGACATGGGCGGCGGGCGTCCCGCGCCCGGGCCGGAACGCGGCGCCGACGGCCGGCCCCTCGACGCGGACCGGCCGCTCGCCGGCTACCTCGGCGAGATCCGCGCCATCGTCCGGCAGGGCATCGTGGACGTGATGCTGGTCTCGAGCTCGACCCTGGAGCGGCTCGGGGCCGACCTCTTCACGGCCTCCCCGGTCACCCCCGCGATCCGGGCCAACGACACGACGGACATCTGGGGGCTGCGGGGCGGAGCCTACCCGTCCGCGCCCTCACGGCCGTTCCGGACCGCCTCCCTCGCCCGGGCGCGCGACCTCGGGTGCGACCTCTGCCTGTACTCGATCACGTTCAACAACCGCGTCGAGGACGACGTCCGGAGCCTGGAGGCGTTCTGCGACTTCCGCGAGGATGCGCAGCGGTCCGGCATGCGCTACTTCCTCGAGGTGTTCAATCCCAACGTGGAGGCGGGGTTCGCCTCGCTCGAGGAGACCGGCGCCTACGTGGGGGACTGCATCCTGCGCGCCCTCGCGGGGCTGACCCGCGCCGAACGCCCCCGCTTCCTCAAGATCGCGTACAACGGCTCGCACGCCATGACCGAGCTCTGCTCGTACGACCCCGAGCTCGTCGTCGGGATCCTGGGCGGGGCAGCCGGCACCAACCGCGACACCTTCCAACTCCTCGCCGACGCGCAGCGCGACGGTGCCCGGGTGGCCCTCTTCGGCCGCAAGATCAAGCTCGCGGAATCGCCCCTCGAGATGGTGCGCCACATGCGCCGGGTGGTCGACGGGGAGCTCTCCCCGGAGGAGGCGGTCCGGGCGTACCACGGCGCGATCCGGGGGGGCGGCCTCGAACCGCTCCGCCCCCTCGAAGAGGACCTCCGGATCACCGAGCCGGCCCTCCTCGCGGGGGCCTGAACAAAGGCGCCGGAACGAGGGACGGCGGGCGGATGGCCGAGCGAAGCGGGATCCTGACCTTCGGGTCGTTCATCACCGATCACAATCTGGCGATCGAGTCCTATCCCCCCGAGGACATGGCGACGTTCATCACCTCGCGCCAGCTCGCGGCCGGGGGGCCCGGCTACAACATCGCGGCCAACCTGCGCCGCCTCGACCCTTCCATGCGAGTCGAGTGCCACGGCCTCCTCGGCGACGACGAGAACGGGAAGGTGGTCCTGGACGCGCTCGAGCGGCACGGGATCTCGCCGGAGGGAATGACCCTCACCCGGGAGGCGCCGCAGATCTACGTGCAGGTCATGACCTCGAAGGAGACCGGGCGCCGCACCTTCTTCTGCTTCCGGGGCGTGGCCGATCTGCTGGACGAACGGCACGTGGACCCTGGCGCGTCGCGGTGCCGGATCTTCCACGTGGGCGCACCCGGGCTCCACCCTCGCCTCGACCGGCCCGATCCGGACGGGGGAAACGGCTGGACGCGGGTGCTCGCGCGCGCCCGCGAGCTCGGCTTCCGCACCAACATGGAGATGGCGAGCCTGGAGGGCGAGGTCCTGCGCCCTGTCGTGCGCCCGTGCCTGCCGCTCCTCGACAGCATGATCATCAACGATCTCGAGGGCGAGGCGGTGTCGGAGGTCGAGATCCGCCCCGGCGGGGTGCTCGACTGGGCGGCGGCCGGCCGGGCGTGCCGGCGGCTGCGGGACATGGGCGTCCGGGAGGTGGCGGCCATCCACTTCCCCGAGGGCGCGGTCGCGGTCGACGCGGACGGCGCCGTGCATGCGCAGCCCTCCGTGCGATGGCCGAGCTCGCGCATCGTGAGCGCGGTCGGGGCGGGTGACGCGTTCGCGGCCGGCCTCGTCTACGGCCTGCACGAGGGCTGGCCGGTGGCGCGCGGCCTCGAGCTGGCGGTCTCCGTCGCGGCGGTGTGCCTGGAGAGCCTCGACACCAACGGCAAGATCGGCACGTGGCAGGCGTGCGAGGCGAAGACCGCGCCGTACGGCTACCGCGACTGGCCGCCCTGAACCGGGGGTGAACGATGGGGGTACGCCGCGAGGCACCTACATGGAACATCCGACGGCTCATTGATTCGCGGTGGTGGTCAGCCGGTCCGGGGGCAGGCCCCTTCCGCAGCGGGTGGTATCGGCCGCGGAGGAAGAGTGGGGGCAAGGGGCGAGCGGGTCGCACCCCGACCTTGTACGGCCAGCGCCGGGATGTTCCCCGAGCGTCGGCGCAGCCCGGCCCGCCGGGACCGGAGCCGCAGCGTGAGGCCACCTTGGCCGGCGATCGGTCGCCGGTTGCAATCCGCCATGTGCTTGGGTAGCTTCGATGCCGCCCGGGGCTCCCCCGCACCTGGTGGATCCGGCCGAATCTCCGCGGCCTTTCGTCATTCGAAGGAATTACAGCACGAGGAACACGCCCATGAAAACGAGCCATCTTTCGACAGGACTCGCGGCGGCCGTCGCGCTCGGCCTCGCGTCGGCGGCATACGCCGGCGAGGCGGTCGACTGGAACGCCGACGGCACGGTCTCCTTCAAGCTCGGCGAGACCTACGACAACACCGTGATCACGGTCCCGGCGGCCGATCTCGGCGCTCTCATCCAGGAGGGGGAGCAGTCCTTCGCCGGCACCGAAATCACCGTATCGACCCTCGCGAGCGGCCCCAAGGGCGGCATCTCCGGCCCGCTCCACGCCTTCCGCCCGGTCTGGGAGGAGCTGACCGGCGGGAAGGTCACCATCGTCGAGCTGCCCTACGCCGAGGCATACTCGAAGATGCTGCTCGACGTGCGCAACGGCACCGGCGAGTACGACGGGTTCATCGTCGGCGCCTTCTGGTACGGCGACATCGCCCCGCAGGGCTATGCCTATCCGATCGACGACCTCATCGCCTCCGGCGACCATCCGAAATGGTCCTACGACGTCATGCCGGATTCGCTCCGCGCCCTGCACACCTGGGAGGGCGAGGGCTTCGGCATCCTCAACGACGCGGACGGGCAGGTCCTCTACTACCGCAAGAGCGCCCTCACCGATCCCGCGCACGCCGCCGCCTTCAAGGCGGAGCACGGCTACGACCTGCCGGTGCCGCCGCGGACCTGGCAGCAGCTCCTCGACGTCGCGAACTACTTCAACGGCAAGAACTGGGACGCGAACGACGACGAGCCGGACAGCGGCATGGTGCTTCACCTCAAAGTCGGCGAGCAGGGCCACTACCACTTCCAGTCGCTCTCCGCCTCCTTCGCGGTGACCCCGGGACCGGAGGTCAGTCAGCACCACAACGTGTACTGGTTCGACCCGACGAACATGAAGCCGATGATCAACAGCCCGGGGCACGTGCGCGCGCTCGAGTTCCTGTTGGACCTCCACAAGACCGGGCCGTCGGCCCAGGTCGGCTGGGCCCTCGGCGAGGCGTGGGACTATTTCCTGCGCGGCAAGGCGGTGTTCGTCTTCAGTTGGGGCGACGTCGGCTCGCTCTGCCAGGACACCGCCCGCTCGAAGATCCAGGGCGACTGCGCCTCCGCAATCCTGCCCGCCTCCGAGGAGTACTACGACCACGCGACGGGTGAGTTCGTCAAGGCGGAGAACCCGGCCCCGGTCGGCAACACCACGGGCGGCTCGTGGCACGGGGTGGTCTCGGCCTTCTCGGCGAACCCGGAGGCGACCTTCTCGTTCTGGTCCCTCATGGCGATGAAGGAGGTGTCGCTCTGGAACTCGCAGTTCGGCTGGACCGGCGTGGACCCGGGCTACAGCTACCAGTTCCTGAAGCCCCTCGGCGAGGCGACGGTGGACGAGTACGTGGCGGCCGGCTGGAATGCCGAGGACGTGGAGACCTACACCCAGGCCTACTACGACAACTTCTACGCCGACACGATCCTCACCTACCTCCGGATCCCCGGCACCTTCGAGTACTGGGACATCCTCGACAAGAACCTCTCCGCGACGATGAGCGGCTCGCTCACCCCGCAGGAGGCCCTCGACCGGACGGCGGAAACCTGGGAAGGCATCACCGAGCGGCTCGGCCGCGACTCGCAGCTCAAGTACTACCAGGACGCCATCGGCTACGGAGGCTGATCCGAGTCCGCGGATCGGTCCGGGGGCGGGCGCCCGCCCCCGGGGCTCCACGGCTTGTCCTGACCGGCGTCGGACTTGGGACGCAGGTCGAGTCAGCGCAGCAGGGTCCGACACGTGGGAAGGCAATGGAGATGTCGGATTGCGCTGCGCTAGTCCGACCTGCCCGGGATCGGATCCGCAGGAATCTGCCCGGTATTGGAGCCGTTCCGTGAAGTCACCCTGCTTCCGACCGCGCCGCCCCGGCCGCGGCCCGTGCGGCCCCGCACATTCCGCGCGCGACCCGGGGGTCGCACGCCGCACCCGAGACTGAGCGATGCGCTGGACGAGCAAGGCGCGGTTCCTCTTCCTCGCCCCGGCGGTGGTCTGGGTGCTCGCGTTCACCGTCTTTCCGCTCGGCTACTCCCTCTACATCGCCTTCCTCAAGATCGAGAGCAAGATCGAGATCACCCGGGAACGGGTGCCGATGTTCGACAAGGAGGGCAACCCCGTCATGCTCGCCAACGGCAAGCAGCGGATGCGCACCATCATCCACAAGGAGAAGATCTCCACCACCACGTTCGAGGGGCTCAAGAACTTCCGGCGCATCTTCAAGGACAACCAGGTCGCGACTTCCGTCCGGATCACCCTGACGTTCATCCTGTCGTCGGTGAGCATCGAGCTCGTGCTCGGATTCCTGCTCGCCGTCCTGTTCAACCGGCATCTCGCGGGGCGCGCCGCCATGAGGGCGATCATGATCCTGCCGATCTTCGCGACCCCCCTTGCGGCCGGGTACCTCTTCTTTACCATCCTGTACGAGGAGGGGGGGCCGCTCGGCTTCCTCGGGTTCCCGTTCCTGTCCGACCCGGACTGGGCCCTCGCCAGCGTCATCTTCGTCGACGTCTGGCAATGGACCCCGTTCTGCTTCCTCGTCTTCCTCGCCGCCCTCCAGTCGGTGCCGGACGAGCTGTACGAGGCGGCGGTGGTGGACGGAGCGAACGGGTGGCAGATGCTCCGGATGGTGCTGCTGCCGATCCTTCAGAACACGATCGTCATCGTGCTGTTGCTCCGGCTCGCGGAGGCGCTCAAGCTCTTCGACATCCCCTTCGCGCTCACCGGCGGGGGGCCCGGGATCGCGACCCAGTCGTACTCGTTCCTCGCCTTCCGGACCGGGATCCGCTTCTTCGACCTCGGGTACGCGAGCGCGCTCTGCTACGGCCTCCTCATCACCGTCATGATCATCATCATGCTGACTTTCCGGCGCCTCCGAGAGAGCTATGGCTGAGGTGGCCGCCCGACCCCCCGGAAGCCGGGGCCTCGGCGAGACGCTCCTGTGGCTCGTCGCGGTCTGCGTGACCCTCGCCTTCTTCTTCCCGTTCTACTGGGCCGGCTCCCAAGGGCTCCGCAACCCGATCGACACGTTCACGGTTTCGGGGCTCGGGGTCCCGTGGCTCAGCTTCGAGCCCACCATCGACAACTGGGTGACCCAGCTCTCGTCCCCCGAGTCGCGGCGGGCACTCGCGAACAGCACCGTCGTCTCCGTCTCCGCCTCCATTCTCGCCCTCGTCCTCGGGACCCCTGCCGCGTACGCCCTCGCCCGCTTCCGCTTCCGCCGGGTCCCGAACGTCGACATCACGATCTGGTTCCTCTCGCAACGCATCCTTCCTCCGGTCGCGACCGTCATCCCCTTCTACCTCGTCATGCGCGCCCTCGGGCTCCTCGATACCCAGCTCGCCCTCATCCTCGTCAACGCGACTTTCGTCCTGCCCTTCGCGGTGGTGATCCTGCGCCAGACCTTCCTCGACCTTCCCCTGGAGCTCGAGGAAGCGGTCCTCGTCGATGGCGGCACCTATCGCACCGCCTTCGCGCGGGTCGCCCTCCCCCTCGCCGCCCCCAGCATCGCGGCGACCGCGCTCATCTCATTCGCCTTCTCGTGGAACGAGTTCCTGTTCGCGATCACCCTCTCGAGCCGCGACAGCCTCACCATCCCCGTCCACATCGCGGGATCGGTCGACACGCGCGGGGTCCAGTTCTGGTTCATGGCCGTGCGGGCCCTCATCGCGATGGTCCCGCCGGTGCTGATCGCCCTCCTTGCCCAGCGCTACATCGTGCGGGGCCTCACCCTGGGGGCGGTCAAGGGCTGACCGCGCCGGCCCGCGGGACCATTTCATGCTGCGGGTCGAGGAATTGCGAAGGCGTTGCGACGAACGATGACGCCACAGGTCGGGCCGGCATATCGAAAACCCGGCTGATCCCACGGCGCCCCGGACGCCGACCGGTCGACAAGGACGATGCACGCGCCCCTCACCAACAGGCCGGATATACGGCGGCAATCCTGTCCCGGTCCGCGACGCGGGACCCTTTCACACCGGCCGACGAGCGGATCCGACCCACGGTCTGCAACATGCGGGCGATCGGAGCGTTGCTGTCCGCTCCGGCACCGTAGCGTGAAACGGTCCTGGCGCCGGCCGGAACCGCGGTGGTCGATTGGTCAGGGGATCAGCCGTCCGGCGGCGCGACCCGGGCGCCCGGAACGAGCGCCCCGCTCTCCCGGTCGAACAGCAGGGAATCCTCCGGCCGGAAAGCGATCCGGACCGAGTCGCCGACCGCGAAGCGCACACCGGCGCCGCCCTCCAGCGCCCGCACCCCGCCCATGGGGGTCTCTACGAGATAGAGGGCCTCGCGCCCCATCGGCTCGACCTCTTCGATGCGCCCGGCGAGCCCCTGCCCGTCGAGCCGGACGTGCTCCGGGCGGACCCCGAGAATCACGTCGCCCGTCACCGGCTCACCCACCCGGCGCAGCCGGAGCTCGTTGACGACGACGTGATCCCCGGGGCTCCCTGCCGCGCTCCCGGGCAGCAGGTTGATCGGCGGGGCTCCGACGAAGCTCGCCACGAAGAGGCTCGCCGGGCGCGCATAGAGCTCCGCCGGGGTGGCCACCTGCTCGATGCGGCCCTTGGACATGCACACGATACGGTCGGCCATCGTCGTCGCTTCGACCTGGTCGTGGGTCACCAGGATCGTGGTCACCCCGAGCCGGCGCTGCAGGCGCTTGATCTCCGTTCGCATGGTCAGGCGCAGGGTCGCGTCGAGGTTGGACAGCGGCTCGTCGAGCAACAGGAGCTGAGGTTCCTTGACGAGCGCCCGGGCGAGCGCCACCCGCTGCTGCTGCCCTCCCGACATCTCCGCGGGCCGCCGGTCCAGAAGGTCCCGCACCTGGACGAGGTCCGCGATGGCCTCGACCCGGCGCCGCGCCTGCGCATCGGAGACCTTCTTGAACCGGAGCGGGAACGCGATGTTCTGGCGCACGTTCATGTGGGGGTACAGCGCGTAGGACTGGAACACGATGCCGACGTTGCGGTCCCTGGACTCGACCTCGTTGACGAGGGCGCCGTCGAAGCGCATGTGCCCGGCCGACGGCGCGTAGATCCCGGCCAGCATGAACAGGGTCGTCGACTTGCCGCAGCCGGACGGGCCGAGCACGGCGACGAACTCGCCGTCCTCGATCACGAGGTCCATGTCCTCGACCGCCACGACCTCGCCCCACTCCTTGCGGATGCCCGCGAGCTCGATCCTCGCCATGACCGGCCTCCCCTCCCCTTATCCCTTGATCCCGCCGAGGCTCATCTGCACGAGGAACCGCTGGCAGAAGAGGTACAGCAGGAGGCTCGGCAGGATGTAGAACACGGCCACCGCGGCGACGATCCCGTAGTCGACCCCCATGATGTCGTCGGCGACCCACCACAGGTAGAGGCTCATCATCCAGTTCGACTTCTCGAACAGGAGGGTGCGAACGAAGACGTACTCCTCCCAGCCCCGGATGAAGGCGAAGACGCCGATCGCGAGCATGCCGACCTTCACCTGCGGGAGCACCACCTTGAGGAACGCCTGGCGGCGCGAGGCGCCGTCCGTCATCGCGGACATCTCGATGTCCCACGGCACGGCGTCGAAGAATCCCTTCATGATGAAGATCGCGAAAGGCAGCTCCAGGGTGCAGATGACGAGGATGACGCCGGTGATGGTGTCGAGCATCCCGATCCAGTACATGAGAAGGAAGATCGGGATGATGAGGGTCATCGCGGGAAACGCGTGGAGGACGAGCAGCGCCTGCAGGAAACTCGCGCGGCCGGAGAACGCGAAACGCGAGATGTAGTAGCCGGCGAGGGTCGCGACCACGACGACGAGCGCGGTCTGCGTGACTGCGAGCAGCAGGCTGTTCCGAAACGCGGTCCAGACCGAGGGGAACTGCGCGTAGTGGGTCGCCTGTCCGCGCCCCGGCAGGTCCCGCACGATGTCGGCGACCCAGAAGAACCGGTAGTTCTCGAAGTGAAGGTAGGGACCGATCGCGACCGCGAGGGCGATGAACGCGACGACCGTGACGAACCCGGCGAGGATCCACTGCTGGCGCGGGCGGGGAAGCAGTATCCGGCCGAGGGCGAACGCGATGACGGCGGGCAGGAGCACCCCGCACGCGCGCCACAGGACGACCGACTCCACCCCGCCCGTCCTGGCCGAGAACGAAATCGTCAGCACCCAGAAATAGGGCAGGAGGATCGGCACCGAGGCGAGGACGAGGAAGCCGACGAGGGCGGCTTGGCTCAGCCCGCGCCGGCGGCGGGCGCGGGCGGCGAGCCGGTCCCAGTCGTACTGGCCGGAAGCGGGGGCCGGACTCGCGGGGCCGGGCGGCGCCGGTCCGGGTATCGCCGATCGGGGCGCGGCCAGGTCAATGCACCTCGATGCGGGGCTGCTGGAGCAGCCGCTTCATGTCGAAGAACCGCCACATGAGGAGCGAGGCGGCGATCCCGATGAGGACGAGGACGAGGGCGAGCGCCGCGCCGTAGCCGTACTGCCCGTTCTCGAACGCCCGCTTGTAGACGTAGAGGGCGTAGACGGTGGTGTCGTAGAACGGTCCGCCGTCGGTGATGAGCCAGATGTACTCGAAGCTCACCAGCAGCGACAGAGTCTGGTAGACGGTGATGAAGCTGAGCGGCCACCGGATCGCGGGCAGGGTGACGTGCCACACGGTCGCGAGCGCCCCCGCCCCGTCGGCCCGCGCCGCGTGGAACAGGTGCTCGGGGATCGAGCGGATCGCGGAGGTGAAGATGATCATCCCCATGGAGGCGCCGATGAAGCCGTTGGCGATGACGATGAGCAGGACCGGCGCGTTGCTTCGCATGTCGACGAGGTCGAGCCCGACCGCGAGCAGGATCTGGTTCATGAGGCCGCGCTCGGCGGGGTCCACGACCCAGAGCCACATCAGCGCGTAGACCACGGAGGGGCTCATCCGCGGGAGCAGCCAGACCGAGCGGAAGAACGCTCCGAGCCGCTCGGACACCGCGGTCGTCGTGAGGGCCAGCACGAGACCGAAGGTCACGTTGAAGATGGCGAGAGTGAAGAAGACGTAAACGAGGGTGATGGCGAGCGACTTGGTGAGGCGCGAATCGCGCGTGAACATGCGCTCGAACTGCGCCGTCGTGAACTCGGTGATCTTGAGGGTCCGGCCGAGGTCCGTGAACGAGATGATGAGATCGACGATGACCGGGGCGATGAAGAAGAGAAGCAGCAGGACCATCGCCGGCCCGAGGAAGAGGCAGAGGTTGGCCGCCTGTCGGCCCCGCATCCGGGCGGGCGCGGGCGCGACCGGCCTCGCGGCGAACGGGCCGGAGGGGGAGCCGGCCGGCGCGGCCGTCAATCGGGGGGGTGGACTCGCCACGGGGCAGCGTTCTCCCGAGCGTCCGCGTCGGCCGATGATCGCCGCGAGGCGGCGAGGCGCCGAAGGCCGGGACCGGTGACGGCGGAGAAGGGAGACCGCGGCCGCGGTCTCCCTTCCGCCTTCAGTCGAGGATGACCACCTGGTCGTCGAGCTCTGCTTCGAGCTCCTCGACCACGAACTCCGCCGCCTCCTCGGGGCTCAGGCGACCGGTCTCGACCCCCTGGATCCCCTTGTAGACGATCGCGTTGTACCGGCCGATGTCGGCGTGGTTCGGCATGAAGCCCGAGTACGCGAGCATCGGGGTTCCGGCCCGGAGCGCCCAGCCCTTGGCCACGAACTCCGGCATCGCGGTCTGGCCGTGGTTGATCGGGGTGTGGAACGTCCCGAGGGCATGATCCGTGTTCGGGATCGGCTGGCTCGCGAGCGCCACCAGGTACGCGGCCAGCTCCGCTCGCGGCGAGCCCGGGTTCACGACGTAGATGATCGGGTGGGAGAGGTTCGCCGGGCGGCCTCCCTTGCTCTCGGCCGGCGAATGGATCCAGCCGATCTTGTGGAAGTACTCCTGTTCGTTCGTGAGCCCGAACGCCCTCATCTGATGACCGACGTTCCAGATCCCGTGGAACTTGAGGAAGCTCTCCCCGCCCCGGAACGCCGCGTGCACGGAGTCCCAGACCCAGGCGGTCATGTTCTCCGGCAGCACTCCCTGATCGACCGCGTACCGGAGCCACTCGTAGAAGTTGGCGAGCCCCGAGCGGCTGATCTGGAGCTTCGCCTGCTCGTCGTCGTAGGGATCGATGCCGAAGCTCTCCATCAGCATCTGGAAGTCCGGCCCGACGTTCGGCCGGTGCACCATGCCGTACTTCGCGGCGCCGCTCGCCATCACCTCCTTGGCGAGGTCGACGAGGTCGTAGATCGTGAATTCGCCGGACTCGACAGCGGCCGGGAGCCCTTCGATGAACTCCTCGGACTTGCCCGCCTGCCGCAGCATGTCCTTGTTGTAGAAGAACATGCGAACCTCGGAGTCCTGCGGGACGCCGTGGCGGGCACCCTTGTAGCGCACCGAATCCCACAGCACGTCGATGATGTCGCCGTAGAGCTCGGGGTTGGCCGCGATGTGCTCCTCGAGGTTCATCGCGTAGCCGGCCTCGGTGAGGGCCCCGATCCATTCGTGGGCCGCGACGTACACGTCCGGCCCCTTGTCGGCGGCGAACGCCTTCAGCAGATCGAGTGCATCGGCGTCGAACCCCTTGGCGTTGTTCTCATGGACCTCGACCTTGACGCGGGTGTCGACCCCCGCCGCGGCGAGCATCTTGTTCAGGGTGTCGCCGGCCCGGACGATGTTGCCGCCGCGAAGCGGCCCCGAGCGATCCGCGCGGCTCCAGAGCTTGACGGTGATTTCTTCGGCCGATGCGTTTCGTACCGGGGGATCAATACTTGCGCCCGCGGCGAGGATCCCGGTCGCTACGGCCGCGATCGTGGACTTGCGGAGAATGTTCATGCTCCAACCTCCTGAGATTCGGATCCGGGTCTCGAACTGCGGTGCCGGCGCCCGAGAGGGCGAAGAGGACGGTGGAGCCGAAACGGCGACCCGGGCTGGCATCGTTCGGTCCCGACCGTTCCGGCACCGCTCCGGCCATCTTACACCCCCCGGATGAAGGAGGTGGCAGGGCGGGCGGAGCAGGGCTGCTGCGCGCGCGGAGAGATGGAGAATCACATCGAGAAAAGGCATCGGGTGTCGAGCGGGAGAGTGTTCATGCGCCCGTCTTCGGGGCGTCGAATACGGCGGACACATCGGCGGTGAATCCATCGAGCAGCACCGACCCGGCCGTGCCGTCGCGGGTGCAAGTGCCATGCTCGACGTATGCCTCCCCCTGCAATGCAAGCACGGTGATCGTCTCGTCGCGAGGGTCGACGATCCAGTACTCCGGAATGCCCGCCTCCGCGTAGTCGGCGCGCTTCTCCACCAGGTCCCGGTCCGGGTCGTCCGGACTGACCATCTCGGCCACCAGGTCCGCGCCCAGCCAGTAGCGGTCCTGGCAGCGGGGATCCGAGCGGTCGCGCAGCATCAGCAAGTCGGGTTCGCGGAACTTGCCCTCGCGGACCCGCATCCTCAGTCCCGAGAACATCACCACGCCGCCGCGCGGCTTGAGGTAGTCGTGGAACAGACGATAGAGGAGCGCGAGGACGGCCTGGTGCGTGAACGTGGGCAAAGGCAGTTCCTCGATGAGGCCGTCGGTGAGCTCGATCAGGCGGCGGCTGTGGTCCGTGAGCCACAGGTACGCCTCGTCGCTCCAGCATCCCTGGCGCGGCAGGATGTCGCGCAGGAGGGCGTCGAGCGCGGCCTGCGAGGTGGCCGCTGCCGCACTCGTCGCGGCCGATGTCACCTCGGTCGCCGCAGGCTCGGCCGTCTGCGTCATGTTTCTCGTCCTCTCACGCTTCCCACTGCGCTCGTCCGGGAGCGCGCCGCGCGGGAGGCAGTGTAGCGCGAGCCCTCCGATGCGACACGGCGCCGGAACCGCGTGGATGCACCCGGTCCCGGTCCGTCCAGGCGCCCGCATCGGGGACGTACCGGTCGCGCCATGGCGTCGGACCGATTCGGACCGATGGTGTGCGCTCCACCCGGTGCAATCCAGGCCGGGAGCGGGACCCCTCCGCCCAGCGCCTCGCCCGACACGCCGTCCTCCTCGACCGACCCTCTCGGTCCGGAACGACCGGGCATCGAACCGCGGATTGATCGCGACCTTCCGTCATGGTTGGATGCAATGGACACCGCCAACCCGCCCTCGGGCGGGTAGGATTGCCGACAACCGACCGTATAAAGGGCGGTTTTTCGATACGACAACGGCTCGTCCCGGCCGCGCCCGGCTCCACGGGAGCCTTGGCGGCGGGTCAGAGGGACGGAAGCTGCGCGGGAGCGGAAGAGACGTGGGGAGAATCAGGGTCGCGATCGCCGGGGTCGGCAATTGCGCCAGCGCCCTCGTGCAGGGAGTCGAGTACTACCGGGCGCGGAACGCCGCCGCCGAGGCGGGGCTCATGCACGAGGAGATCGGGGGCCGGAAGCCGTCCGACGTCGAGGTGGTGGCCGCGTTCGACGTCGATCGCCGCAAGGTCGGGCAGACCCTTGAGGAAGCGGTGTTCGCGGCTCCGAACTGCACCCGGCGCTTCCAGCCCTCGCTTCCCGCGAGCGGCGTCCGGGTTCGCATGGGCCCGGTGCTCGACGGGGTCGCGGACCACATGGCGGGCTACGACGACGAGGCGGCGTTCCGGATCGCGGACGAGGAGCCGGTGGACGTGGCGGCCGTCCTCCGGGAGAGCGGGGCGGAGATCCTCCCCTTGGCGGCGCCCCTCCGGCGGCGGCTATGTCGAAACCTCGACCTCGTCGCCGACCCGGACCGTGCCGAGGGTCCGCGGGATGAGGTTCTGCCCGAGGAACACGCCGCCCTCGGGGCGCCGGCGGAAGGTCGCGAGCGTGCGCATCGGCTCGCGCCGGGGGTCCTTCGCCGCAGTGTCCGGATCGATGGTCGGAAACGCGCACCGCTCGCAGTTCTCCGCCCCCTCGAACTCCACCTCGCCGATCCGCAGGCGCCACCAGTGGTCCTCCGCAAACGGCCGCGCACCTTCGACCACGAGGTTGGGCCGGAAGCGGCGCATGGAGGCCGGCCGGCCGAGACGCGCGTTCAGCTCTTCGAGGGACGCACGCCCGATGACGAGCACCGGGTAGCAGTCCGCGAAGCTCACGAGATCGCCTGGCCGCGCGACTTCCGGGTCGGCGGGGCGAAGGCATTCGTCGGTCATCTCCACGAGGCGGGCCGGGGTCGCCAGCAGGTCGCTGAACCAGCGGGCCGCTTCGTCGCCGGCATCGACCGCACGGCAGTCCTCGCCCCAAATGGTGACCGGCCGGGTCCGACCGGCGGCGGCACGCGGCCCGACCGGGCCCGACCGGGGGACGACGAGGGAGGCGCGCCCGGGCGCCTCGAGGAGGAGGCACTCGTCCCCGATCCGGGCGCGGACCAGGACGAGGCGCGGGTGCTCGCGCCCGGTGAGGGCCCTCCCCTCGGCTCCGACGACCATCCACCGTCGGTCTCCCGCGAGCCCGCGCGCCTCGATCCGGCACGCGGCGAGGCGCAGACCGGCGGCGGACTTGAGCGGGTAGAGGGAGATCTCGGATACCCGTCCGGCCGTCATCTCAGGCTCCGTCGCCACCCGTCGCCGGGGCGGAGCGCGGCGGAGCGCTCAGGGTGCGGCGCAACGCATCGCGCCAGCCGCGGAGCTTGCGCTCCCGCCGCTCCGCGTCCATCCCCGGAACGAAGCGCCGATCGCGCTCCCGGCCCGCGGCCCATTCCGCAGGTCCCGGGTAGAACCCGGCGTGATAGCCCGCGAGCCAGGCCGCGCCGCGCGCGGTGGTCTCGAGGTCCGCTGGCCGGTCCACCGGAAGGTCGAGCACGTCGGATAGGAACTGCATGGTCCAGTCCGACGCGGCCATCCCGCCGTCTACCCGCAGGACGGTGGCCTCGACACCGTCGCCCCGCACCGCTTCGAGGAGGTCCCGGGTCTGGTAGCCCACCGATTCGAGGGTAGCGCGGGCGAGCTCCGCCCGGCCGCTCCCGCGGGTGAGGCCGAAGATCGCCCCCCGGGCCGCGGCGTCCCACCACGGTGCGCCAAGCCCGGTGAACGCGGGCACGAGGTAGACGGGCTGATCGGGATCGGCCGCGGCGGCGAGACGCCCGCTCTCCTCCGCGGATGCGACGATCCCGAGCTCGTCGCGGAGCCATTGGACGCCTGCTCCCGCGATGAAGATGGAGCCTTCGAGCCCGTAGACCCGCTCCCCCGCGTGCTGCCACACCACGGTGGCGAGGAGCCGATTTCGGGAGGCGACGGGGGCCGCGCCGACGTTCGCGACGAGGAAACAACCCGTCCCGTAGGTGGCCTTCATCATGCCGGGCTCGAAGCAGCCCTGCCCGAGGGTCGCGGCCTGCTGGTCCCCCGCCGCACCCGCGATCGCGATGCCCCCGCCGAAGAGCTCCGGCCGGCTCGTGCCGAGGTCCGCCGCCGAATCGCGAACTACCGGCAGCACCGGCCGGGGGACCCGGAAAAGCTCGAGAAGCTCCGGGTCCCAGTCCCCGGTGCGAAGGTCGTAGAGCGAGGTCCGCGAGGCGTTGGTCGCGTCGGTGGCGTGCTCCCGGCCCCCGGTCAGCCGCCAGAGGAGGAAGGTGTCCACCGTGCCGAACGCGAGCTCTCCCGCCTCCGCCCGCGCCCGTGCCCCCTCCACGTGGTCCAGGATCCAGGCGATCTTCGTCGCGGAGAAGTAGGGGTCGAGGACGAGCCCGGTCCGCTCCGCGACGAGGGTCTCGTGCCCCGCGTCCCGAAGGGCCGCGCACTCGCCCGTGGTGCGGCGGTCCTGCCACACGATGGCGCGGTGGATCGGGCGGCCCGTCGAGCGCTCCCAGACGATCGCCGTCTCGCGCTGGTTCGCGATCCCGATGGCGGCGACCGCTTCGGGGCCGCAGCCCGCCTTCGCGAGAACCGCCCGGACGGTGGACACCGCCGTGGCCCAGAGGTCCTCGGGCTCGTGCTCCACCTCGCCGGGCCGCGGGAAGTGCTGCTCGAACGGCTCCTGCGCCACCGCGGCGACCCGCGCCGCCTCGTCGAAGAGGAGCGCCCGGGTCGACGTCGTCCCCTGATCGATGGCAAGTACGTATCCGGACACCTCCGACCCTCTCCTCCGTCCCGACCGCCGCCAATGGTATCCGCCCGCGCTCCCCCGGTCCCGTCGTCACCGCTCCCCCGGTCATTGAAGACCGTCGAAGGCCATCACCCGGGCGCGCTCCGGCGAGCTGGAGAGAACGAGGTGCGGGGTTGACCGGGGCTGATTCGTGCATTCAAAGGCAGTCAACGAATTCAAAAGGTTGTGTCCATTGACAACCTGACGAGCCGAAGTCGGCGGCGACCGGAGGACAAGGCGTCGAATCAAGACGATAGGCTCACCGGTGATCATCGAAGGCCGAGAACGAATTTGCCCTGCGGGGCTGGCGGGGGTCGCTCCGTCACCCGATGACGCAGGGGTATAATTCGGACGATGAGGCACGTTCGGAGATGTGGCCAGGGCCACGCGGCAGCGAAGGCGGACGACGCGAAATGTTGACTCGCCTGGAAGTCGACGGATTCAAGAACCTCGTCGATTTCTCGGTCGATTTCGGCCCGTACACCTGCATCGCAGGACCGAACGGAGCCGGGAAATCGAATGTTTTTGATGCGATCCATTTCCTGTCCCTGCTGGCCGATCATTCGATCCTGGAAGCCGCGGTGCGCGTGCGGGCGCGAACAGGAGATACTGCGCGGCTGAACGATCTGTTTTTTCGAGGCGACTCGTTGCGCAAGGATTCCTTCCGGTTTGGCGCCGAAATGCTGGTGGAGCAGGACATAACGGACGACTTCGGACGTCCCGGCCGAGCCGGTTCGACTTTCCTGCGATATGAAGTCGAGATCGGGAAGAAACAACAGATGTCGAACGCGGCCCACCCGTCGATATTCGATCTGGAGCTTCGCTCCGAGTCATTGCACCATATCCGCCAGGGCGATGCAAACAAGAGGCTGCGATTCCCGCATTCGAAATCGGAGTTCAGAGACAAGGCGGTCAAAAATCGGAGATTCGCCAGGACCGGATACATTTCGACAGAATTCGGCAAAGATGGAGTGACCGAGATCATCGTCCACCAGGATGGCGGTTCGAGAGGCCCGGGGCAGAGAGCACCGGCTCGAACGGCGCCCAGGACAATTGTTGGGACAACGAGTACGATCGCCACCCCGACGATCCTTGCGGCACGCAGGGAGATGCAGAAATGGCGGCTGCTTTCGCTGGAACCCGACGCCATGCGCCGCCCCGATCGCATTGCCAGAGACCCGGCCGTCGTTTCGGACAACGGCGCCCACCTCGCCGCGGCCCTCAACCGGCTGAAGGAGCGGGAGGGTTCCGATGGCGACGTCACGGCGAGAATATCGTCGCGATTGGCGGAGTTGGTGCCCGTGGTGAGCGTCGATGCAGTTCTCGACAACACGCGCGAGCTGCTCATGCTCTCGGTCGTCGAGACCGGAGGCCGGGAATTTGCGGCGAATGCGATATCCGATGGCACCCTGCGGTTTCTCGCACTGTCGGTGCTGGCCGAGGATCCGGAAATCAACGGTCTGATATGCATGGAGGAGCCGGAGAACGGTATTCACCCCGAAAGATTGCCTGCGATGGCAACGCTGACTCGGGATCTGGCCGTGGATGTCGAGAATCCGCTTGATTCGGAAAATACGATGCGTCAGATTATCCTTGCGACGCATTCTCCCTATTTTCTTCAGCTTCAGAACCCGGATGACGTTCTGCTTGCGGTGGAGGCAGCCATGCGGCACGGGGATTCGTGCGTACGCGGCCTTCGCTGCGTTCCGTTGGAGGGCAGTTGGCGCGCCGCCGCCGGTGGCGGCAGCGCCTCCCTCGGTCTGACGGCGATGCAGGACTACCTGCAACCCCCGGAAGGCGTACAGCTTCGTTTGCCGTTCGAGTCGACGTAGGCGCCGTGAACGATCGATTGTTTCGTTTCATGCTCATTTGCGAGGGAAGCTCCGACCGCGCATCGGTGGAGGCTCTTCAGGGCTCGAAGGAGTGGAAGGAGGAGGCGAAGCCCCGCTCTTCGCGCGGGCTGTGCCCGAAGTGCTCCCGGTA
Source organism: Gammaproteobacteria bacterium (assembly GCA_965214795.1). Lineage (GTDB taxonomy): Bacteria > Pseudomonadota > Gammaproteobacteria > HK1 > HK1 > JAJDXW01. The sequence continues at coordinate 3,546,856 of OZ243976.1, forward strand.
GCGGCGGCTGAAGTGCGACGCGGACGCGAATCCGGCCGCGAGCGCGATCACGAGGATCGACGACGCTCCGCGCATCAGCAGCAGCCGCGCGTGATGCAGCCGCAGCTCCAGGTAGTAGCGCGAAGGGGTGCACCCCAGCCGCTGCCTGAACAGACGTTCGAGCTGGCGCACGGAGAGGTTCGCGGTGCGGGCGATCTCGCCCAGGGAGAGCGGATCGTCGAGGTTGCTCTCCATCGCCCCGATGGCGGCGAGAAGCTTCGGTTCCCGCACCCCGAGGCGCTCGTGGGGGGCCATCCGCTGGTGGTCGTGGGCGGCCCGGATCCGCTGGTGCATGAACTGCTCGGAGACCCGGCCCGCGAGCTCGGCCCCGTGCGCGAGCCCGACGAGGTGCAGCATGAGATCGAGAGCGGCGGTGCCTCCCGCGCAGGTAATCCGCTTGCGGTCGCTCTCGAACAGGTTGGCGGTCACCTCGAGCCGCGGGAAGTCCTCGGAGAGAGATTGGATATCCTCCCAGTGAATGGTGCACCGGTGGCCGTCGAGCAGGCCGGCCTGGGCGAGGAGCCGGGTGCCGGAGCAAAGACCGCCCACCACCCCGCCCCGGCGTGCAATCCGGCGAAGCCACGCCGTCACGTGCCGGTCGCACCGCTGGTGGGCATCGAGGGCCGCGCAGACGAAGAGCGCCTCGCACCCGTCGACGTCCGCCATCGCCGCGTCGGCCGCCACCTGAAGACCGTTGCTCGCGGTGACCGGCCCGCCGTCCCGGGAGACTGTCCGCCAGTGATAGAGATGCCCGCCGCTCAGGCGGTTGGCGCTGTAGAGGGGGTCGACGGCCGACGTGAACGCCAGCATCGAGAACCCGGGGGCGAGGAAGAAGGTGTAGGTCTTCGCGGACACGCTGCGAGCCTCCCCCGGTCAGGGCTTCGTCCCCGGAATCTTTACCCTCCGACAATTCATGTCAAATGAATAATTCGATTCGATACGTCCAGGAATTCCGATATTTCAATCCGTCGATCCGGGTCGATATTCCTGTCCGGGTCGCCAACCGCTCCGCGCAGCTTCGACGGCCATCCGGTGCCGCAGGGTGAAATCACCCTGCCCGGTCACCTCGGCCGGCAAGGTTGATTTATTTTCTCGACCGTTTCCAATAAATTCAATGAGCTATATCGATCGCGGATCTCTTCCCCCGAAATCGTCGTCAACCGAAGAAAGAGACTCTGCATCAAGGAGCTACGCTGTCCGGCGGCCATCAGGGACATCCGAGAACAGATCAGCCCTGTCTCGGCCGGCGCATGGCCTCGCGGGGAATGGAGATGGGGAACTCCGCACGGAGCCGCTCGTCCACCTCGTCCGGAACGTGGCGCGGGAAATGCTCCGACAGAAGGCGAACGGTGGCCTCGCGGGCGCGCGCGACGAGCTCCGGCTTCCCCGCCTCCAGCCACTCCTTCGGGCTCGTGCGGTCGCCGACGCCAGGGTACACGTACTCGGACTGCATCAGGCGCAGGGTCTGCTCGTGGCCGAGGTAGTGGCCGGGGCCCGAAAGGCAGACCTCGCGCATCGTCTCGAGGGCAAGGGTGTCGTCGTTGACCTCGATCCCCCGTACGCAACGCAAACAAGCCCCGATGACGTCGTTGTCGATGACGAGGCTCTCCAGGCAGTGGGAGAGGAGCGAGGCGTGCATGCCGACGCTCTCGTACACGAGGTTCAGCCCGGAGAGCCCGGCCATGACGTTGGCGAGCCCGCGCTCGTACCCCGCCTGCATGTCCGGCGCCTTGGAGTCGGACATCGCACACGCCGAGCCCCCCGGCAGGTCGTAGTAACGGGCCATCTGCCCGCAGGCCGCGGTGAGGAGGGCCTGCTCCCCCGAGCCCCCGGACATGGCGCCCGTGCGAAGGTCGGAGACGAATGGCCAGGTGCCGAAGATGGCGGGATGGCCGGGCTCGACCGCGTTCACGTAGACGACCCCGGCCAGGCACTCCGCGACCGCCTGCGCGACCGCCCCCGCGAGCGAAGCGGGGGCGGTGGCCCCCGCCTGCCCGGCCGAGAGCAGCAGGATCGGCATCCCGCCCCGGATGAGCGCCTCCATCACCTCGCACGACTCGGTCGCGAACCGCAGGGGCGGCACCACGAAGCAGTTCGAGTTCGAGACGAAGGGGCGCGCCCGCCACGCCGCCTCCGACCCCGCCACCCGGTGCAGCATGTCGAGCCCTCGCCGCGCCCGCCCGACCGAGGTAAACGAGGTCCCGACGTGCTTCGCGGTTCCGCGGAGACAGACGTAGAGGGTGTTGAGATCGAGCTCCGTGGGGTCCTCGGTGTCGCGGCAGGTGAGGGTCCGCTGGAAGAAGTGGATGTTGTCCAGCGCGTCCACGAGCCGGGCGGAGTCGTAGAGGTCCCGCATCGTCGGATCGCGGTGGTCGCCGAGGGCCGGGTCGTAGATGTGGACCGCCGCCCCGGCGGTTCCGTAATGGACGCGGGTGCCGCCCGGGCGGAGGTCGTTCCGGGGATCCTGCCCGTGCAGCGTGACGTCCCGCGCGGCCACGGCGAGGATGTCCTCCACGACCCCGCGCGGGATCCTCACCCGGCCGTCGTCGCCGAGTTTCGCGCCCACCGAGGTCAGCGCTTCGACTCCGCTCGGCGGGGCCTCGGCGAGCCCGATCTCCTCCAGGGCCCGGAGCGCGGTCTCGTGGATGCGCGCGACGTCCGCTTCACCGAGGGGCGCGTACGCGCCCCCTTCCAGTCCCGCGCGCACCGGACGCAGACCCTCCGGAAGCGGAGCGGAACGGGCCGCGTGGCGGGCCGCGCGACCTCCCCCCCGCCGGCTCCCGATCCGGGTGAGGGGGGGTGCCTGTGCATCGGTCATCGGGTCAACTCCGGAGCTTCTCGTTGTCGGGGTCGTAGAGCGGGCGGTCGGGCTGCACCACGGCCGGACGGCGTTCTCCGTAGATCTCGACCTCGAGTCCGGTGCCGGGCGCGGCGAGGTCCGAGCGCACCACGGCGAGGGCGATCGACGCCCCGACCCGGTGGCCCCAGCCGCCCGAGGTCGTCTCGCCCACGACCTCGCCGTCGCGCCGGACCGTGGACATGTAGGGCGCGTCGCACGCTCCCGCATCCACGACCAGGGTGGCGAATCGCCGGGTCGGCCCCCGCTGGCGCTCGCGCTCGAGGGCGCCCCGCCCCTTGAAGGCCGGCTTCTCCCAGCGAACGAAACGCTCGAGGCCGCCCTCGAGGACCGTGTAGTCGGTCGACAGATCGCCCTTCCACGCCCGATAACCCTTCTCGAGGCGAAGGCTGTCCATCGCGAACATGCCGAACGGACGAAGGCCGTGCGCGGCGCCCGCACTCCACACCGCCTCGAAGACCGCCGGGGTGTCCGCCGCCTCGCTGTGGAGCTCCCAGCCGAGCTCCCCGACGTAGGACACCCGCAGCAGCAGCACCTCGCGGCCCGCGATCCGGGTCCGCTGCCAGTCGAGCCAGGGACGGGCGAGGTCCGCGTCGCTCACCGCCCGCAGGATGTCGCGCGAGCGCGGGCCGGAGAGTATCTGGCAGGCGTCGGCCTCGGTCCGGTTCTCGATCGAGATGGGCGAGCCGGACGGCCGGTGACGAAGGAGCCAGTCCCGGTCATGCCACTCCGCGGCCGCCGCGGTGATGAGCAGTATCTCGTCGTCGCCGAGCCTCGTCACCGACATTTCGGTGACGAGGCGGCCGCGATCGTCGCAGAAGCAGGCGAGACCGACGCGCCCGACCCGCGGGAGCGAGCCGGTGACGAGGGTCCGGAGCCAGTCCGCCGCGCCCGACCCCCGGACGTGGAACCGGCTGAACCCCGGGAGGTCGAGGATGCCCGCCGCGTCCCGCACTGCGAGGCACTCCTCGCGGACCCGGGGGAACCAGGGACCCTCGCGCGCCCAGGTCCGCGCACCGGACTCCGACGTGTCGTCGCCGGGAGCCGCGAACCAGTTGGCGCGCTCCCAGCCGCCGTAGGCGCCGAACTGCCCCCCCAGCTCCCGGATGCGGCCATGCACGGGCGAGAGCCGCTTGCCGCGCCCGGCCGGCCACGCGTGATGCGGGAAGTGCATCGCGTACTCGTGGCCGTAGACCTCCAGCGCCTTCGCGAGGGTGTGGTCCTGATCGGCGTAGCCCGTGAACCGGCGCGGGTCGCAGCTCCACATGTCCCATTCGGTACCGCCCTCGGCCACCCACTCCGCCAGCACCTTTCCGGCGCCCCCCGCCTGCGCGATCCCGAAGGTGAAGACACACGCCTCGAACGCATCCGGGACCCCGGGCATCGGCCCGATGAGCGGGTTGCCGTCCGGGGTGTACGGGATCGGGCCGTTGATGACGCGGCTCACCCCGGCCTCGCCGAGCACGGGCACCCGTGCCATCGCGTCCTCCACGTACCACTCGAGCCGTTCGAGGTCGTCGGGGAAGAGCTGGAAGGAGAAGTCCTCCGGCATCGGATCGTTCGCGGTCACCCAATGGGCGCGACAGTCGCGCTCGTACGGGCCGAGATTGAGCCCGAACTTCTCCTGGCGGAGGTACCAGGAGGTGTCCACGTCCCGGAGCAGGGGGAGCTTCCGGCCCGACTCCCGGCTCCACGCCTCGAGCTCGGGGATCGGCTCGGTGAGGAGGTACTGGTGCGACAGGACCACCATCGGCACGGAACGGCCGAACATCGCACCGACCTCGCGGGCCCGATAGCCGGCGGCGTTCACGACGTACTGGCACCGCACCTCCCCCTGCGCAGTGGCGACCACCCACTCGCCATCCTGCCGGCGAACGCTCGTCACGGGACGGAATCGAATGATCCGGGCGCCGAGATCGCGCGCCCCCTTTGCGAGCGCCTGGGTGAGCTGGGCCGGATCGATGTCGCCGTCGCAGGGGTCGTAGAGCGCGCCGGCGAGATCGTGGGTCTTGAGGAAGGGGTAGTGTTCGCGCAGCTCCTCGACGGGACAGATCCGCACGTCCATGCCCTGGTAGCGGCCCATCCCCACCACCCGCTCGAACTCCTTCATGCGATCGTCGCAGTGGGCGAGGCGGATCGACCCGGTGACGTGGTAGTTCATCGGGTAGTCGACTTCGCCGGCGAGCCCCCGGTAGAGCTCCGCCGAGTAGCGCTGCATGTTCATGACCGACCAGCTCGCCGAGAAGGTCGGCACGTTGCCCGCCGCATGCCAGGTCGAACCCGAGGTCAGCTCGCTCTTCTCGAGGAGGAGGGTGTCCGTCCACCCCTTTCTCGCGAGATGAAAGAGGCACGAGGCGCCGACCGCCCCGCCTCCGATGATGACCGTCCGCGCGGTGCCCGGTAGCTCAGCCAAGGTCCTTCCCTCTCGTCCCGAAGCCGTCTCGCGCCGCGATGGACCCGGAGCCCGTCGGCCCCCGCCGGCCGGGCCCGCCCTCCGGCCGGGTCCCCGGCCCCGGGTCGGATTACGCTGCGCCTGCGACCTGCCCGCGGACCACCCGCCACCAGTGGACAACGGACAACCCGCCCGCGGGGACTCCCCTCCCCGACCGGCCGCGGGGTTCCGGCCGAGACACCGCCGACCCTCCTTCCGGCCGCCGCGCGCCTTCGTCCGCCGCCCGTTCCTCCCGGGGTCCGGACAGCCGGTCGGGCGTCATTACGGCACCGTTTGCCGGCGTGCGCAAGAACTTTCCCCATCATCCGGAAAATCGCTGCCGGCTCCGGGGGTTTCGAGATCCGGGGCGGAATTTCGGCGCGCTGCGATCCGGCCCCTGGATCGGGCCCGTACATGTCGAAATCGGAACAAAACGTGTCGCGAACGTTTCAGCCGGGCGAGGTGAGCCGCCCCACCATGCTTGCGGTTCGGGGCAGCCGGGGGACGGTTCGGACATGCCGGATGAAGTGCAAGGCGAGGTAGAGGATCTCGATCTTTCCACCCTGAACGACGAAGAGCTCGTCACCCAGATGCACGAGGACCTCTACGACGGTCTGGCCGACGAGGTGGTGGAGGGCGTCAACATCCTGCTCGAGCGGGGCTGGGCGCCCTACAGGGTCCTGACCGGATCCCTGGTCGAAGGGATGCGGATTGTCGGCATCGACTTCCGCGACGGAATTCTGTTCGTGCCCGAGGTGCTGCTCGCCGCCAACTCGATGAAGGCGGGAATGTCCGTGCTGCGCCCGCTGCTCGCGAAGACCGGCGCGCCGAAGCTCGGCTCGATCGTGATCGGCACCGTCAAGGGCGACATTCACGACATCGGGAAGAACCTGGTCGGCATGATGCTCGAGGGCGCCGGGTTCGACGTATTCGACATCGGCATCAACAACGACGTGGAGGCGTTCCTCACCGCCCTCGACGAGCATCGCCCGGACTTCCTGGGCATGTCGGCCCTGCTGACGACGACCATGCCGTACATGAAGGTGGTGATCGACACCTTGAAGGAGCGCGGATTGCGCGACGAGTACATGGTGCTCGTGGGCGGCGCGCCCCTCAACGAAGCCTTCGCCGAGAGCGTGGGGGCGGACGCGTACTGCCGCGACGCGGCGGTCGCGGTCGAGACGGCCAAGGAGCTGATCTCCGCCCGCCGGCAGCACGCGCCGCCGATGATGGCGGCGGACTGACCGCCCCCGACGCGACCCCCGACCCCCGACCCCCGACCGCCGCCCGTGCCGCCCCGCACCCTCGTGATCGCCTGCGGGGCGCTCGCGCGCGAGATCACGACCCTCGTCCGGCGCCATGGATGGAACGCGGTCGAGGTGCAGTGCCTCCCGGCCGCTTGGCACAACCACCCGGAACGCATCCCGGGCGGGGTGCGCGAGAAGGTCCGGGCGGCGCGGGCGCGCGGCGACATCGGCCGGATCTTCGTTGCCTACGCCGACTGCGGCACGGGGGGCGCCCTCGACACGGTGGTCGAGGCGGAAGGCGCGGAGCGCATCCCGGGGGCACACTGCTACGAGTTCTTCACGGGCGGGCGGACATTCGCCGCGCTGCACGAGGCCGAGCCCGGCACCCTCTACCTCACGGACTACCTTGCCCGGAACTTCGAGCGACTGATCATCGAGGGGCTCGGCATCGATCGGCACCCCGAGCTCGAGCCGATCTACTTCGGGAACTACCGCCGGCTGGTGCATATCGCCCAGACCCGCGACGGCGCGCTCCGCGGCGCGGCGCGGGCGGCGGCCAAGCGCCTGGGACTCGAGTTCGAGCACCGCTTCACCGGATACGGAGATCTCGCCCCCTTTCTCGCGCGGGCCGGAACCGGAGACGGGCCGCCGGCACGAACGGCCCCCGGGAACCGGGGCCAGGAGCGGACCACCGTCGCAGCCTCGAGTCGCAGCGGGGCCGGTCTCCTCGCGATTGGCGAAGCGGGCCCGCCCGCCCCTTGAACGTCTCGCTCACCGTCGTCTACTGGCGGGACATCCCAGCCCAGGTCGTGGCCCGCGCGGGCGGGCGGGGGCGGACCGCGCGCCGGGCCCTCGCCGCCCGCTTTCAGGAGGCGATCGACCGGGCCGCGATGCGGGCCGGGCTCTCCGGCTCCGATGACTACCTCGCGGAGTGGCGGCGGGGTGAGCCGGTCGCGCGCGGCGGTGACCCCGAGGCGGAAGCGGACGCGCTCGCACGCCGGCTCGAAGCGGAGTTCACGGACGAGGTGCTCGCCACCCTTGTGGCGTCAGGCGGCCGCGCAGACCCCTGAACCGGAACAGGAAGGGACTTGTCACCATCGCCTGACAGTCATCGCACCGACCCTGAGTTATCGGACTACGCTTCGCCTATCCGACCTGCCGGGGGACTTGAATCCGTCACTTGGCGAGCGAGCCGGCGGTGTAGTCAAGTTGTCGGGTTACGCCTTCGGCTAACCCGACCTGCCAAGGGGGGCTACCGATCCTCGTAGGTCGGATTGGCGAAGCGTAATCCGACATCAGGGGGCCGAAAAGCGATGGCTGTCAAGTTGAGGATACAGGTTCCATTCGAGGATCCAGGTTCCATGAGGAAGCCCCACCGATGACCGACACTATCATCTCCTCGGCCACGAGGGAGGTCACCATCGGGTTCGACCGCCCCTTCGTGGTGATCGGGGAACGCATCAACCCCACCGGCCGGCGACGGCTCGCGGAGGAGATGGCGGCCGGGGACTATCGCCGGGTGGAGGCGGACGCCCTCGCCCAGGTACGGGCCGGCGCCCATCTCCTCGACGTGAACGCCGGGGTTCCGCTCGCGGACGAGCCGCGCATCCTTCGCGAGTGCATCGCGCTCGTCCAGTCGCTCACCGACGTCCCTCTGTCCATCGACAGCTCGATCGTCGCCGCCCTCGAGGCGGGCCTCGCCGCCTGCGACGGCAAGGCGCTCGTCAATTCGGTGACCGGGGAGGAGGAGCGCCTGGAATCGGTGCTGCCCCTCGTCGCGCGGCACGGGGCGGCGGTGGTCGCGATCTCCAACGACGAGACCGGGATCTCGGAGGACCCGGACGTGCGTTTCGAGGTCGCCCGCAAGATCGTGGAACGCGCCGCGGACCACGGGATCCCCCGCCGCGACGTGGTGGTGGACCCGCTCGTCATGCCGATCGGGGCGATCGGGGCGGCGGGAAGCACGAGCTTCCGCCTCATCCGGCGGCTGCGCGAGGAGCTCGAGGTCAATACCACCTGCGGGGCGTCCAACATCTCCTTCGGGCTCCCGGCCCGTCCCGCCCTCAACGCCGCGTTCCTCTCGATGGCGATGGCGAGCGGCCTCACCTCCGCCATCACCAATCCGCTCGAGCCCGAGATCATGACCGCCCTCGGGGCGGCGGACGTCATGATGGGCCATGATCGCAACTGCCGTACCTGGATCTCCCGCCACTCGGCCACGGTCGGAGATGCGGTCGCCGAGGCGCGGGCCCGCCGCCGCCAGGGTCGCCGGCGCGGTGGCTGACGACCCGCTCGTCGTCTTCACCCCATCCGGACGACGCGGCCGCTTTCCGTCCGGGACCCCGCTCCTCGCGGCGGCGCGGCGGCTCGGGGTCGATCTCGACTCGGTCTGCGGGGGGCGCGGCATCTGCACCCGCTGCCAGGTGCGGGTGAGCGAGGGGGAGTTCGCCAAGCACGGCATCGTGTCGGCCGGGGACCACCTCACCGGGCCGAGCGACCGGGAGCGGCGCCAGCTCGCGACGGGGCGGCTCCGGGACGGCCATCGCCTCTCCTGCCAGGCGCGCATCGCCGGCGACCTGGTGGCCGACGTGCCGGAGACGAGCCAGGTCCATCGGCAGATCGTGCGCAAGCGGGCCGCGGCCCGGAACATCCGTGTCGACCCCCTCGTGCGGCCGATGTACGTCGAGGTCCCGCCCCCCGATCTCGCCCACCCGGCCGCCCACCTGCGGCGCCTCAAGGAGAGCCTCCGAGCGTCTTTCGGGGTGCGCGTCGCCGAAGCGGACGTGCATGCCCTGCGCAAGCTCCACGCGACCCTCGAGGCGGGCGGCTACCGGGCGACCGCCTTCGTGCGCGACCGCCGGCGGCTCGTCGACCTCCGGCCCGGCTTCCGCGACAAGGCGTACGGCCTTGCGGTGGACGTCGGCTCGACGACCCTCGCGGTGCACCTCTGCGACCTCCTCTCGGGCGAGGTGCTCGCCTCCCTCGGCCGGATGAACCCCCAGATCCGGTTCGGAGAAGACCTCATGAGCCGCGTGTCCTTCGCGATGATGAACGAGGACGGCGCGGCGGAGATGACCCGGGCGGTACGCGAGGCCCTCGACGAACTCGCCGCCGAGGCGGCGGCGACGGCGGGAATCGAGCTGGTCGACGTCCTCGAAGTCACCATCGCCGGGAACCCGGTGATGCACCATCTGCTTCTCGGGCTCGATCCCGCCCCCCTCGGATTCGCGCCGTTCGCGCTCGCGACGGACGAAGGCACCGAGATCGCCGCCGCCGACATCGGTCTCCGGCTCGGGCCGGCCAGCCGGGCCTACGTGCTCCCGTGCATCGCGGGCCACGTGGGGGCGGACGCGGCGGGGGTGGTGCTGAGCGAGATGCCCTATCGGAAGAAGGAGGTGACCCTCGTCGTCGACGTGGGGACGAATGCGGAGCTGGTGCTCGGGAGCTCCGCGCGCCTCCTCGCCGCCTCGTCGCCGACCGGACCGGCCTTCGAGGGCGCCCAGTTGAGCTGCGGCCAGCGCGCGGCGCCCGGCGTGATCGAACGGGTCCGCATCGACCCGGTCACCCTGGAACCCCGCTACCGGGTGATCGGGGAGGAGCGCTGGTCCGACGAGCCGGGCACGGACCTCGCCCCGAGCGGGATCTGCGGGTCGGGGATCGTCGAGGCGATCGCCGAGCTCTTCCTCGCCGGGATCGTGCACCCGGACGGGACCATCAACGGGTCGCTCGCCGAACGCTCACCCCGGATCGTGGCCGCCAGGCGGACGTTCACCTACGTGATCCGGGCCGGCGAGCCCGAGATCGCGATCACCCAGAACGACGTGCGCCAGATCCAGCTCGCCAAGGCGGCGCTCTACGCGGGCGCCCGGCTGCTGATGGACCGGATGGGGATCGACTCCGTGGATCGGGTGACCCTCGCCGGGGCGTTCGGGAGCCGGATCGACCCGAAGTACGCGCTCATCCTCGGGATGGTTCCCGACTGCGCGCCGGAGCGGGTGACCTCGGCCGGCAACGCGGCCGGGACGGGCGCCCGCATCGCCCTCCTCAACCGACGCCTTCGCCGGGAGCTCGAGCGCGAGGTGCGCCGCATCGAGAAGGTCGAGACGGCGGTGGAGCCGAGGTTTCAGGAGCACTTCGTGGAGGCGATGGCGATCCCGCACCGGAGCGCGCCCTACGCGAAGCTGCGGGCGGCGGTCGCCCTGCCGCCACCGCCCGCCGCCGCCGCGAACCGCGCGGCCCGCCGGCGGCGGGGTGACGACCCGAACCGCCCCGCCCGCCGCCGCCCGCCGCCGCCCTGAACCGTCGGGCAGCCGCTCCGGCCCCCCCGGCCCCCCCGGCGCTACACGAGCTTGGCCAGAAACTCCCGGGTCCGCGGGTCGCGGCTCGCCTCGAAGAACTCTCCCGTCGGTGCGTGGTCGACGATGGCGCCGTCGCTCATGAAGACGATGCGGTCCGCGACCTCGCGGGCGAAGCCGAGCTCGTGCGTCACCATGACCATGGTCATTCCGCCTCGAACGAGCGTCCGGATCACCTCGAGCACCTCGTACACGGTCTCCGGATCGAGCGCGGAGGTCGGCTCGTCGAGCAGCATCAGGCGCGGCTTCATCGCCAACGCACGCGCTATCGCGACGCGCTGCTGCTGGCCGCCGCTCAGCCGGTTCGGGTAGGCGTCGGCCCGGTCCGCGAGGCCGACCCGGGAGAGCAGATCAAGGGCGATCGCGCGCGCCTCCGAGCGTGCTCGGCCCGACACGAGGTGCGGAGCGAGCGCGACGTTGTCGATCGCCGTGAGGTGCCGGAAGAGGTGAAAGCGCTGGAAGACGAATCCGATGTTCCGGCGCTGCCGGTTCATGGCCCGCGTAGGGATCGGCTCAAGGCCGCCGCCCTGGCGCCACCGCATGCCGACCGGTTCGCCCTGCATGACGACCACCCCGCGATCCGGCGACGCCAGGGCGTTGAGGCAGCGGAGCAGTGTGGTCTTGCCGCAGCCGCTCGGTCCGATGACGGCGACGACCTCGCCCGGAGCGACCGCGAAATCCACGCCGGCGAGGGCGTGGTGCGCACCAAATCGCTTGTGCACCCCGCAGGTCTCGACGAGCGGGCCGGCCGGGCCGCGATCGCGCGCGCCCACCGCGCGGGCGAGAAACGTCTCGACGGCCGGATCGAGCTTGGGCTGGCGTCGCCGGCGCTCCCACAGCTCCTGGCCACGCGCGGCCTTGACCGGATCGGCCCATCCCTCGAGGCGGCGTTGAACGGCGTCCCAGATGCTGGTCATCGCGAGGTAGTAGACGGTCGCTGCGCTGTAGATCTCCAGCGGCCGGGTGGTGAACTGCGCCATCTGCTGCGAGGTCCGCAGCAGCTCGACGAAAGAGATGGCGGCCAGCAGCGACGTCGCCTTCAGCATGTAATTGAAGTTGTTGCCGAGCGGGGGGATGATGACCTTCACCGCCTGCGGCAGCACGACGAAGGCGAAGATCTGCCGGCGCCTGAGGCCGAGCGACCGAGCCGCCTCCCGCTGGCCGTGGTCGACCGACATGAGGCCCGCGCGCACGATTTCGGCCATTCGCGCGCCCTCGTTGAGACCGAGCGCGAGCAACCCGGAGGCGACGATGCCGAGCGGCAGGCCGATCTGCGGCAACACGGCGAAGAAGGCGAGGATCTGGACGAGGAGCGGCGTGCCCTGGAACAGCCAGCGGTAGACCCACGCCGGCGCCCTCACCAGCCGATACCGGGACAGCATCGCGGGTGCGACCAGGATCCCGATCGTCGTGCCGATCGCCTGGGCGACGACCGCAACCCAGATGGTCGTCCACGCCGCACGCAGCAGGAGCGGCGACGACAGGACGTCGAGGAAGACCGGCCAGCTCCAACCCATCGTCCCCCCTCACGGCATGGGCTGGCGCACGAGCCACGTGGTGCCCGGCACGGGCGGCCGCGCCGGATCGAGGACCAGCCGGAAACCGGCGCGCCGCCTGCCGCCCATCGAGAAGTCGAGCGCATTGCAGAGCCCCGGCGACGCCGCGACGACGTCGTGGACCGCATTCATGATGATGAGGCCCGCTCCCTGGATCGACACCGCCGCGGGGCGGAGCGTCGCGTGGACCCGGTGCGTCCCCTCGATGACGATGTCGTCGGTCTGCTCGTGCCCGAATCGCTCGGGGCGGTAGAACATCAGGAGATCCATCCTGACCACCGGCTCGCCGTCGCTGAATCCGCGCCCGTGCTGGCTGATGCCGACGACGCGGCCCGGCGCGATCGTCCCGAGGTCGGAGCCGGAATCGACCGGCTCCTCGCTCGTATGCGCCTCCCAGCGCTCCTCGATGCGTTCGATCCCGAGGCCGAAGCGTTCGCCGAGGGCCGCGATGGATTCCGGCATCGACATGTGCCCGACGATGCGGCCGGTCGCGAGCTTTGCCTCGAACTCGTCCGCCGGCAGTCCGAAGCCGACATGGTCGATATCGTGCAGGCCCGTGCCGGTCACGTCGATGACCCGCGAGGCGGTGACCCCGGTCACCGCCGTCGTGACCCGGCCGAGGACCAGCACCAGGGCGTCGAAGATGAAACCGGGGTTAATCCCGCATCCGACGATGGAGACGCCGTTCGTGACCGCGCAGGCATGGAGGGCGGCCGCCTCCTCCGGAAACCGCAGTCCGGGATGGAACATGCCCTCGGATGCGGAGATCACGTCGAGCCCCGCCTTCATCGCCTGCTCGAGCTGGGACCGGATCGCCGGCACATGGGACTCCGTCATGTGGAAGAGCACCTGCGCCGGCTCCTCGAGGGCGGCGAGACAGCTCGGAAGGTCCGCGTGGATCGGCACTGCGGGGGCGCCGGAGTCGGGGAAGGCGGCGGCCAGGGACCGGCCGACGAGGCGCGGGTCGTGGTCGACGGCGCCGGCGATTTCGAGGTCCTCCACGCCGGCCCCGAACGCCCGCACGACACGGCTTCCGAGGGCGCCGAGACCCCACAGGATGACTCGTACTCTTTTCGCATCGGCCATGCCATTCTCCTCGTGGAAGTTGAAACCGCCGGTCCTCGCGGGCGCTAGCGCTGCCCGGTCCCCACAAGTGGGGCTGGGCAAACAGACCGTCGTGGTGTTCGATCCACGACATGCAGATCCGGAACCAGATCCTCCAGACGCAGATTACACACGACCGGGCTTGCGTCATTCAGCCCCACTTGTGGGGACCGGGCAGGCCTGGGCGCTCGTCATCTCTTCGGTGGCGGCGGTGGTGGCGGTGTCGGAGGTGGCCTCCGGATCGGAGCTGGCATCGGACGCGGGTTCATCGATCGTTTGCGGTCGCCTTGCTCACTACCTGCCGGGCGAGGCGGTCGAGGATTAGACCGGGTTCGCATTTCCTGCTCCTCTGTCGTCTGTTCCTGGAGGACCTCCAGAGATTCTACCATCTCGACATCCTCGGCTTGGACGACGAGAGCTTTTCCGGAGTCAATCGTTTCTTTGGTGTCCGTGAGCCACTGTGGTCCGTCGATGACGAACAGCCGCTCCTGCTCGCGCCCTGGCCACTGGTTCGGCCACCCGTAGAGCCGCCGTCTGTCTCGAAGATGGAGGATCACGAAGCAGTCGGGGTTGCTTGCAAACACGCCGTACCAGTCGTTCGGATAGGCTGTCTCCTTCGTGATGCGCCATTTGCGGAGCCAGCGGTGGGGCACATCCTTGTTCGCCAACAGCGCTGCAAGGAATCCTATGATTACGGCGATCACGACTGTTCCGCTGGGCGCCACCGCCTGCCACGTTTCGTCTTCCAACCAGCCAGTCAGGCTCACGAGCTGGCTCAGAGCCTGAACGATGATAGTGAAGATGAGTGCTTGGATGAGCCGTTCGAAGGTATTGGGTTTCGCAGCGGAGGTGAGCCCATAGTAAACCGCCGCCGCGATGAACCCGGGCACGAGGAAGTACAGAACCTCGGTAGTGTTGTCGGCCCATTCCATCACTCAAAACCTCCGCGATGCATCGTAAGCGCTACGAACGGCCCACGTGGAATTCAGTTTGCTATCGAGTTTGACGGGCCGCATCAGGTTCTCCACCGCGTTGGAGTCGATCTCCACGCGCCCCTGGAGTGGTTCCTCCTCACCACCGTGCCGGTGACCAGCGCCGAGGATGCGAAGCGCTTGCTCGAATACTACGCGCTTCGCTGGCGCATCGAAAACTACTTCCGCATCCTCAAGTCCGGCTGCAAGGTCGAGGAACTCCAGCACCACCGCGCCGAGCGGCTCGAGCGCGCCACCGCCATCAAAATGGTCGTGGGCTGGCGCATCCGGTGGGGCACGGGCAGGGCTAGATCCTGAAGGCGAACCGGAATCGCGGCCCCGGCGTGGGGTCGCGCCCGACGCTAGCCCCCAGCCGGCGCTCGATCCCGGCCTGGATCAGCGTCCAGACGGTCGTCATCGCCAGGTAGTAGAGCGCCGCGACGGAGTAGAGCTCGGTGGCCCGAAAGGTCTCGTTGATGGCGAGCGTCGTGACCCGCAGGAGCTCCTCGAACGAGATGACGGAGAGGAGCGAGGTCGTCCGCAGGTTGGACAGGAACTCGTTGCCGAGCGGAGGCACGATGAGCCGCGCCGCCTGCGGGAGAATCACCCGCCGCATCGTCTGGCCCCGGCTCATGCCGAGAGAACGCGCGGCCTCGATTTCGCCGCGGTCGACCGCGAGGATGGTGCCGCGGATGATCTCGGCCATGAATCCGGAGGCGTTGAGGCCGAGGCCGATGAGCCCCGCCTCGATGACGTTGAGCCGGATGCCGAGCTGCGGCAGGCCGAAGTACAGCAGGAAGAGCTGGACCAGCAGGGGGGAGCCGCGCCAGAACCATACGTAGACATTGGCGAGGAACCGGAGCACCGGGTTCTGCGCGAGCTGCATCAGGGCGACGCCGAGGCCGACGACGACCCCGATGACCTGGCTGACCACCGCGACCCATATGGTCACCACGGCCGCGTGCACGAACAGCGGGTCGGCGATGTAGGCGAGGAACGTTTCCCAGGACCAGCTCATGCCTGCGACGGCCGCGGGCCTTCCGGCGGCCGGTGGGCGTGCGGCGCCGCCCACCTCGGAGCCGGCCGCCTCAAGTCAATGTGCGCCCGGCCCGCCGGCGGGCCGCACGGAACGAAAGAGCGCATGCGCGCGGCTGAAGGCGTAGCCGACCCTGGCGCGTTCGCGCTGTCGAAGGGGCTTCCGGGAGTACGGCCCGTCACCGCGAGCGGATCGGCGTCCGCAGCAGGAGGTTGGTGAAAAATGCGCGCTGGTGTACGGGCGCTGCCGAGGCGGCCCGACGAAGTACGGCCCGTCACCGCGGATGGATCGGCGCTCGTAGCGGAAAGTCGGGGGGAGTTTTCGGGCCGGCTACGGATTGATCGCGAACTCCGGCACGCCGGCGACGCCCCATTTGTCGACGATGGCCTGATACGTACCGTCGGCTTTCATCTGCTCGAGGGCCCACTGCAACGCTTCCGCGAGCGCCCGGTTCGCCTTGAGCGTCGCGAGCGCGAGGGTGTTGGGGTAGGCGGCCGCGAAAGGCATCACATAGCCCGGATTGCGGCTCAGATAGAAGTGGGCCTGCGGGTCGTTGAGATACGCCCCGTCGGCCTGCCCGCTCACCAGCGCCTGGATCGCATCAGCGTTGGTATCGAAGGCACGAATGTCGATCCCGCTCTTGCCGTCCGCCTGCACGCGCTCGCTCTCGGCGATGAGATGCTGGTTCGTCGTGCCCGCGGCAGCGACCGCGATGGTCCGGCCGGAAAGCTGGTCGAAGCAGTCGTTGAAGCTCGCCTGGTCGCCGATCGTGGGCGCGCATTCGACCACCAGCGAGTCGTCGGTGCGTACCATCAGGCCCTCGCCCCACTGCACGTAGGCGACCATCTGCATGACCTCCTTGCGCTTGGGATTGATGAAGATCGCCGTGCACAATCCATCGAAGCGATTGGCCTGAAGCCCCGGCACCAGACCCGGGAACGCGAGATTCGTCCATTCGAGCGACAGACCGAGACGGGTGGCCACCTCACCGCACAGGTCGACGTTGAGCCCGTCCTTGTTTCCGCCGGCATCCATGAACTGGTTGGGCGCAGCGGCGAAGTCGGCGCCCATGTGCAGCACCCCCGGCTCGAGCAACGCGCCGGCCGGCAGATCCGGCTTCGACTGCGCGACGGCCGCGCCTCCCGTGAGCACGGCGCCCACCGTCATCAGGCCGACCAGCAACCCCTTCATGCGATACGACATTTGCCTTTCTCCCGCCGTCGACTCGTCGCGGCAGCATACGCCTCGCCCCGTGCAAATACAACGACGGCTTCCCCGGCGCCGTTCATCCCATGCCGGACCCTGTCCGCTGATAGACTTCCTGGGACTGGTCATCCTGCTTTACAACCTCTGGCCGTTGCGGTGCCGCTACGTCGCTTGGCCCGCACTGCAAGAGCGCTGTCCGGGCCCGGATTGGAGCCGCGCATGATCCGTAAAGGTGATTCGGGGGATTGTGGTCGGTCCCGACTTCCCGGCGCCGGTGCCATTCCCCCCGGGCGTCTTCCACCGGCATCGGGATAACGTGGCGGCCGACACCTTTCACGATTCCCTGTGGCACGCGACGGCCGCGCCGGCTCCGCCCATTCCTCCCCGGGAGGGCGACGAGACGGCCGACGTCGCGGTCGTCGGCGCCGGCTACCTCGGCCTCTCGACCGCACTGCACCTGGCCGAGCGAGGGGCCCGCGTGGTCGTGGTCGAGGCGCACGAGCCCGGGTTCGGTGCCTCGGGCCGCAACACCGGATTCGTCGTTCCGAGCTTCGTCACGCCGGTCGGGCCAAGGGAGGCGGAAGCGGCCCTCGGCGCGCCGCGCGCCGCGCGCCTCAGCCGCCTCGTCGGCGGGGCGGGCGAGTGTGTCTTCGACCTCGTCCGGCGACACGGAATCCGGTGCGACGCCACGCAAGCGGGTTGGCTTCAACCCGCCCACAGCCGGGCGCGTCTCGACTTCCTGATACGCCGGCAGGGCGACTGGGCGCGCCACGGCAAGACCCTGAAACTGCTTGACCGGGACGAGACGGCTCGTTTGACGGGCCTCACCTCGTACCCCGGAGCCCTGCTCGACCCGAGCGGCGGCCACCTGAATCCACTCGGCTACGCCCGCGGACTCGCGCGGGTGGCGCTCGACGCCGGGGTGACGATGCGCGCCGGCGCGCCCGTGACGGAAATTCACCGCGGGAGCCGGGGTTGGGCGCTCGCGACCCCGTCCGGACGAATCGTCGCGGAACACGCGGTGCTCGCCACGAATGCGTTGATCGGGCCGCTCGTGCCGGAAGTCGCGCGGAGCGTCGCACCTCTCGTCGTCCACCAGATCGCGACCCGACCCCTCGACCCGGTGAACCGAGAGCGGATCCTTCCCGCGAACCACAGCCTTTCCGACACGCGGCGGGATATCTTCGCCGTGCGCTGGACGCCCGACGGACGCCTCGTCACGGGGGGAGCGGCGGCGCTCGCGGCGGGGGCGCTCGGGCGCCTTCGTCGTTCTCTGGCCGCGCGCCTCAGGCGCCTGCTGCCGCTCATCGGCCCCGTCGAGGCGGAGTACGCCTGGAGCGGCGTGATCTGCCTGACGCGGGACCTCCTGCCGCGGGTATTCGAGGTCGACCGCGGCCTCTTTGCGGCGGTCGGTTGCAACGGGCGCGGCCTCGCGTTGTCGACGGCCTTCGGCGGCGAGCTCGCCGCATTCGTCGCGAGCGGCGATCCCACCGCGCTCTCGGTGCCGGTTTCACGCCCGGCGCCAATCCGCGGCCACCTGGCCGCCCGGCACCTGCCGTCCGTCCTGTTGCCGTGGGCCCGCCTGCGCGACCGTTTGGAGACGGGTGCCGTGCACCGCCGGCCCTGACCCGCCGGCGGCGCCGCTCCGCCCGGGGGCCGTCAGACTCGGTAGTCGGTTTCTCTCTGCCGTTCGAGCTGGCGCTTGAGGGCGTCGAAGTGGTGCTCGGAGGCCGGCCGGTTGCCGTAGCGCGGCCCCGTTCTGTACTGCGCGATGGTCTCCTCGACGACCTCGTCGGAGAGGAGGTGCAGGGGCTTGCCGGTCCACATCGCGTAGAGCTGCACCTGGGCCGCCCGCTCGATGTAGTAGAGGCGATCATAGGCCTCCGCCACCGTCCGCCCCACCGTCATCACCCCGTGGTTGGCCATGATAAGGATGGTCTTGTCGCCGAGCACCCCGGCGAGACGCTCCCCCTCCTTCGGATCGAAGGCGGGCCCGGTGTAGTCCATGTCGTACGCGGTCTGCATCATCATGCCGATCTCGGTCTGGCCGATGGGGAGGATGCGGGGGTCTTCGAGCCGGGCGAGGGCGCTCGTGAACGGCATGTGGGTGTGCATCACGCAGGCTGCGTCGGGGATCGACCGGTGGATGGGAGCGTGGATGCAGTAGCACGAGAGCTCCATCTCCCCTTCCCCCGCGTGGCGGGTGCCGTCGAACCCGATCTCCATGAACGAGGACGCGGTGACCTCGGACCAGTGCAGGCCGAACGGGATCTGGAGGTAGCGATCCCCCTTGCCCGGCACGGTGAGGGTGAGGTGGTTGAATATCCCTTCCTCGAAGCCGTGCATCACGGAGAGCCGGTGGGCCGCGGCAAGGTCGACGCGGGCCTGCCACTCGGTCTCGGTGTATCGGGGCTCGCGCTTCGTCAGGGTGGTTACCGCCATCTCGTGCTCCTTCTCCTCGGCGAGGTCATCGTTCACCGGCGGCGGGCGACCGGCCGAGCGCCACCGGAACGGCGATTATGCGCCATCCGCGCATCCGGATCGCCCGCCTCGCCGCTCCGCGCGCATCCTCTCCGTGCGGCGGGTCGGGATCGACAATGCGGCTCAGTGCGAGATCAGGACGGGGGCCGTCATGTTCCGCATCAGGCGGCGGGTGACCCCACCCAGCCAGAGCTCCCGCACCCGCGTGTGTCCGTACGCGCCCATCACGAGGAGGTCGATGCCCTCGTCCGCGATCCGGTTGAGCAGCATGTCGGCGATGGAGACTTCCTTCGCACTGAGACGCTGGGCCTCCACCCTCACCCCGTGCCGGGCGAGATGCCGGGCGATGTCCGCCCCGGGAAGGTCGCCGTGCCGGGCGCGGCCACCGCCTGAGTCCGGGTTGACCGAGAGGGTCACGACCTGCCGTGCCGCCCGAAGGAGGGGCAGCGCATCGGCCACCGCCCGGGCCGCTTCCCGGCTCGCGTCCCACGCGATCATCACGCGCTCGCCGGCACTCGGATACGAGCCGACGTAGGGAACGACGAGGATCGGCCGGCCGCTCGCGAGGACCACGTGCTCCGCGAGATCCTTGCTCGTACCGAAACCGGCGCTTTCCGGGTTCTCCTGGCCGATGACGGTGAGGTCCGCGTGCCGGCTGAAGAGGGCGACCGCACTCACGGGATCGCCGGACGCGGTATACCACTCGTGCGGGACCCCCGCCTGCGCCGCCTGCCGCTCGAATCGCTCCCGGACCCGCGCGCGGGCCTTCTCCTCCGCCTCGCGCTGCTCCTCGAGCAGCGATGACGGGAGATTGGAGGCCGCATGGCGGGGGATGTAGAACTGCTCCTGGACCATCAGCCCGATCGCGTGGGCCTCGTGCCTTGCGGCGAGGCCGAGCGCGATGTTCACCCGTTCCGCGCACTCCGGGGTGTCGTCCGCGACGACGAGAATGTCCTTGTATGCCATGAACTCCCCTCCCCGATGTCGGAGCCCCGACTGTAACGACTTCCTCCCCGAACGACCACTCCCGCGAACCCGGCGGCGGCCGGGCGGCGACCGGCGAAGGACTCGAGCCGCTGCCGCCCGCCACAGGGCTTGGCCCGAAAAAATCACCGACTTTCGTCGCGGGAGGGCCAAGATGCCCCACGATTTCATGGAGGAACGGGCCGCGAGGAACGGGCCACCCGGACCGAAAGAGCGCGTGCGCGCGGCGGAAGGCGTAGTCGACACTGGCGCGGGCGCGCAGTCGAAGCGGGGTGCACCTTTGAGGCAATCCTGGATGCGCTCGGATGTCGACACTGGCGCGGGCGCGCGGTCGAAGCGGCTTGCGGGAGTGCGTCCCGCGACCGCGAGCGGATGGGCGGCCGCCGCGGGAAGTCGGTGATTGTTTCGGGTTGGAGCCGCCCCCACGGCGCGGGGTGGTAAGGTGGGGGTGCCGGCTCGGTGGCCGGAGGGACCGGGTAGCGACAGCTTCCGCACGAATGGGCAGGTGATGGTCGGACCGGTCGAGGATGCGGATCTCCGGGGCCTTCGCCGGCGCCTCGCTTGCCGCCTGGAAGCGGACCCGTCGGTGCGCCTCGCCTGGCTGCACGGAAGCCGGGCCCGACGGGCCGCACGTGCCGACAGCGACCTCGACATCGCGGTGCTGCTCGCCGCCGAGCACGCGGCGAGCCCCGAAGCGGTCAAGGACTCCATCTGGCGGCTGGCCGGCGCGCTTGGCCGCGACGTCCCGAGCGATCGGCTCGACTTCGTCTTCCTCAACGACGCCCCCGCCCTCCTGCGCCACCGGGTGATCCGGGACGGCATCCTGTTGCTCGCACGCTCCGAGGTGGAGCGCGTACACTTCGTGCTGCGCACGATCCGGGAGTATCAGGATCTCGAGCCGCGCCTTCGCGAACATACCCGCCGCCGGGTGGAGCGGCTCAAGGAAGGGCGAGCACATGGTCGACCCGGAGATCTTCTCGAGACGGCTCGACGCGCTGGACGGCTACTTGGATCGACTGCGGCGCCTCGGTGAGTCGGCGCCGTCCGAGTATCTCGCGGAGCCGGGGGTCCACGACCTCGCCGCACGCTATCTTCACCTCGCGGCCGAAGCGGCGATCGACCTCGCCAACCATTGGATAGCGGAGCGCGGTCTCAGGACCCCGGGCTCGAATCGCGATTCCTTTACCGTGCTGGAGGAAGCGGGCGAGATCGAAGCCGGGCTGGCGGAGCGGCTGCGAGGCTGGGCCGGGTTTCGCAACGTGCTCGTGCATGAGTACGTCGACATCGACCATCGCATCGCATACGCCGCGATCCACGATGAGCTCGGCGACCTGGTCGAGTTCCGGGACTGGGGGATCGGCAAGCTCGCCTCGGAGCGCTGATGCGCGAGACCGGCGGGGCCGAATTGCCCCTGGCGGCGGCAAGGCGCCCGAAATCACGGAGGGGCGGACGGACACCGGACGGGCCGTCTCCGCCGTGGCCGCCCCCGATGGCGGAGGCGACCGCAGCCGTCCCCCGCCGAAATTCCTGCGTTACCCCGGGTATCTCCTGGCGTGTCGACGTCATCTACGCCTCGACGAGCTGGCGACGGGCGAGAGCGGCGAAGACGCCGTCGCGTTTCATGAGTTGATCGTAGCGGCCGCTCTCGACGATGCGCCCGGCTTCGAGCACGTAGATGCGATCCACGTCGCTGATGGAGCTGAGCCGGTGGGCGATCACCACGCGGGTCACACCAAGCCTCTTGAGCGATGCGTGAACCATGGCCTGGGCACGGTTGTCGAGCGCGCTGGTGGCCTCGTCGAACAGGATGACGCGCGGTTTGCGGGCGAGCGCGCGAGCGATCAGCAACCGCTGCTTCTGCCCCATGGAGAGGCCGACGCCGCCCTCCGGCAGCACCGTGCGCATGCCCATCGGCATCGCCCGGATGTCGTCCTCGATCGCGGCGGCGCGCGCGGCCGCCCACGCCTCGTCGGCATTCAGCGGGGACATGCCCGCGATGTTCTCGAAGATGCTGCCGGCGACGATCTGGCCGTTCTGCAGGACCACGCCCATGCGTCTGCGGACCTCGGTCAGGTCGAGACTCGAGAGATCGTGCTCATCGAGAAACACCGTCCCCGAACCCGGCCGCTCGAACCCGAGCAACAGGCGATAGATCGTCGATTTGCCGCACCCGGAGGGCCCTACGAAGGCCACATAGTCACCCTGCCTGATATGAAAGCTGACGCCGTCGATCGTGTTCGGGCCCTCCGCGGCATAGCGAAAGGTGACGTTCGCAAACTCGATATCGCCCTTGAGATGGCCCGGATCGATGCCGCCATCGGCGGTCTCGGGCCTCGCTTCCAGAATCGGCCGGACGCGCTCGAAAAGCGGGATGACGCCCATCACCGTCGTCACGGCGACGGTCAGAGCGGTCACCGCGGCCGTGAGCTGACCCAACGCCGCATTGAAGGAGAGAAAAGCCGCGAGGCTGAATGACCCATCCCCTCGCATCAGCACCTGATGCACCGAAGCGAAGATGACGATCAGGGAGAGGGGCTGAAACATGCCTGCGACGACGTGCTGGCCCGCCGCCCAGCGAAGGGCGGCGAGATTCTCGCGTTTCTGCACCGCGAAGCGTTGCGCCCAGCGCGCGAGCATGTGGCTTTCGGCGTGAGCCACCCGGAGCTTGGCGAGGCCGCTGATCATCTGAAAAACGAAGCCGTTGATGGCGCCCTGCACGCGGAACGCCTCGCGGTAGTGGCGCAGTTGACCCCGCGAGAAAACCCGGATTGCGCTCACGAGCACCAGCAGCAGAACGCAAACCCATGATGCGACCACCCAACTGTAGTAGAAGAGCAACGCCAGGCTGAAGACGGAGAAGATGCCGCCCATCGCGGCCTGAACCGCGGCGCCGGTCAACACTTTACGGATCTCGCCGATGCCGTTGGCACGGTCGGCAAGATCGCCGGCGGTGAAGTCGCGGAAAAACGGCGCCGGCAGAGAAATCAACCGGCTCCAGATGGCGCTCTGCAGGCGCTCGTCGACCCGGCCTTCGATTCGCAGCAGCGACAAACCTCGCACGATCTCGAAGACCGCGCTGCCGAACGCGGCCAGGGTCAGGGCGCCGACCGCGGCGATCCAGAGCGGGATATCCGCACGCGGTATGATCCGGACCAGGATCTCTCCGGTGAGGATCGGGGCCAGCAACGCGGCGAGCCCGCCGAGAACACCGACGGCCAGCAGGGTGCGGAGGTCCCGCCAGCGCCGGTGCATGGCGAACCGCAGCGCCGCGCCGCCGCTTGCGACGCGATCGGGGAGCGGCGCGTAGAACACCAGGCCGCCGGCCGCGATCCCGCCGGCGGTGCCCTCGTTCACGCCGAACTCCGAGCCGTTGAGCGGATCCACCGCGCGATAGCGGCCGCGTCCGTCCGAAAGAAGCGCGAGCGGCCTCCGCGACCCGTCTTTCCCGTTCGTGAAACCGAGGACGGAAGGCCCGTCCCGCCGCCACCATCCGGGCGCGAGCGTGATCCATCGCGTTCTCGTGCCGGCGCTGCGGGCAAGCGCCTCGATCGCCTCGAACGGGCCGCGGACGTCCTTCGAGCGGGCCGGAATCTCCAGCGACACCCCGCAGGACGCGGCGACCAGGCCCGCCGCCACGTGCAGCGGCCGTTGGCTCGTCGCACCAGCGGGGCCATCGTCGCCCGTCGCACCCAGAATGCCGCCGAAGTCGCGAAGCGCCCCGGCCACGGCCGCGCGCCGGGCCCGGTGGGCGTCGCGGCTTCGCGTCCGCGAAGCCTCGGCGGTCTCGGCCTCGGCGAGAACGGCAAACTCGAGCACCCGGGTGGAGAAGCGGTCGAATCCCGGCCAGAGTCGTGAGGTCAGAAGGGCCGTCGGCGTATAGCTCGCCGATACCCGGGCGTCGGCGTCGAGCGTGAACCAGGTCCGCTCGGTGATCGGCAGGAGCGGCTCCTCCTCCGCGACGATCACGTCTCGGCGTCCCATGAACCGCATCGCCGTCGTCGCGGAGACCCAGATGACGTCCCGGTGCTGCGCGCTGACGACGGAACCCGAGGAATAGGGAACGTCCGGGTCCGCTTCGAGCAGCAGGGCGTCCCGGTGTGGTGGCCGGTCGCGGACCAGGGACTCCGAAAGGCGGGCTATCCACTCGTCGACCCAGTTGGTGGCGGCGAGATCGAAGCCCTCCGAGGTAACGCCGTCGCGCGCGCCCTTGACGATGGCCGCGTCCTGGGAAGGCACGGCGAGAAGGCTGAAGGCGCGCTCCGCAAGCTCGACCCGGCTGGCGCCGAAGGCCATCTCTCCAGCAACCATGCGGGCGACGAAACGTCGGCGGCCGGCCACCTCGCCCGCGCTCAGCTCGACCGCGAAGACGTCCAGATGTCCCCGCTCCACGAAATGGACCCGCGCGGCATCGTCCATCAGGAACGGCCGATGCGCCCCGGTCTCGATCCGGACGCCGCGGATCCGCTCGACGATGGCGGTATCGGTCATCGCATCAATCCGACATGACCAGCGTGCGATAGAGCCCGTCTTCCCCGATCAGGCGGTCATGCGTGCCGCGTTGAACGATGCGTCCGCGTTCGAGGACGACGATCTCGTCCGCGTCCCTGACGGTGCTGAGCCGGTGGGCAACGATGATGCAGGTACAGCCGCGCCGCCGGAGCGCGTCATCGATCCTGAGCTCGGTGACCGGATCGAGTGCCGCCGTCGCCTCGTCGAGCACCAGGACGGCGGGATTGCGCGCGAGCGCACGCGCCAGTTCCAGGCGCTGGCGTTGCCCGCCGCTGAAATTGCTCCCGCCTTCGTCGACGGGGCAGTCGTACTTCCGGGGCCGCGAGGCGACCACGTCGTGCACCGCCGCGTCGCGGAGCGCCTGGATGATATCCCGCTCCTCCACGGTCGGATCCAACAGTGCCACGTTCTCGCGAACGCTCGCCTCGAACAGCACGATCTCCTGGTCGACGTGAGCCACGATCTCGGCAAACCGCGAGGGTGGGATGTCGGCCAGTTTCCGTCCGTCGATGCGCACGTCTCCGCTCCACGGCGTCAGCAGGCCGCAGACCAGTTTGGCGATGGTGGACTTGCCGCTGCCGGAGCCCCCCACGAGCGCCACGCGCTGGCCCGGCCGGATGGAAAGCGTGAAATCCTCGACAAGTGGCGGCGCCGTGGTGTTGTAGCCGAACGTGACCGCCTCGAGGTCGATGAAGCCGCGTGGCGGGGCCGCCGACCTGTCCGGCTCGCGCTCTTCGACGCCTTGCCGCGTACGTTCGTCCGGCGCGTAGTTCAGCACGTCGTCGAGGCGGGCAATATCGCCCTTGACGGTTTGAAGGTTGGCGCCGAATCGAACCAGACCCTCTACCGGCCGGGAAAAGCTCACCATCAGACTTTGAAAAGCGATCAAACCGCCGATCGTCAGCGCTCCGTCGAGAATGCGCAGGCCGCCGAAGCCGAGAATGGCGACGAAGGCGAGCAGCGTCAGCAACGGCGGAACGACGCCCGTGACCGTGGTGACGAGGCCGAGCCGTTGTTGGGCGCCCAGAGCATTGGCGTGCATGCCGGACCAGCGTGCGAAGAAATCGCCCTCGGCTCCGTTGGCCTTCAGCGTCTCGATGATCCGGATGCCGTTGATCGACGCGCCGGCGAGCCGGCCATGCTCCTTGAGCAGGCGGCGGCTGGCGCCCTCTCGGGCGCGCGAGGCGAGCCGCAACGTCACGAGATTCACGGCGACGACGACCAGGGCGAGCAGCGTCAGCGGCGCGTCGTAGGACAGCATCACCGCGCCGTAGATGACCATCGACAGCAGGTTGACGGTGTTGACGGCCAATTCGCCGGAGATCAGGCGTGCGACCGTGTCGTTCGACATCACCCGGCTGGCGATATCGCCGGCGTAGCGCTGGCTGAAGAACAGCATCGGCAGGGTCGCCACGTGCCAGAAGAAGCGGGCGGTCGAGACGATGGCGAGCTTGGTCTCCATGCGGGCGAGAAGCGTCCGTTGCAACCAGATCAACGCACCCTGAGCGGCGGCGGCCAGCGCCAGGCCGATCAGCAATGGCGTCATCCAGGAGTCGTTCTGACGGATCAGCACGTCGTCGATGAATACCTTGAGCATGGTCGGCACGGCCACGCCCGGAACGACCAACGCCAAGGTCGCGAGAGCGGCGAATGCGAGCGGATTCCACGCCTGGCCGAAACGTGCGCCGAGGCCGCGCACGACGCTCGGGCGCACGCCGCCCGGGCGAAACCCGGCACCCGTCTCGAACCCGAAGGCGTAACCCGCGAAGCCTTCGTCGAACTCCCGCAGGGAGATCCGGCGCGGCCCTTCGCCGGGGTCGTTGATGTAGACGCGGTCGCCCCTGATCCCCTCGAGCACCACGAAATGGTTGAACTCCCAGAAGACGATCATCGGAAAGGGAATGTCGAACAGATGCGCCCGCTCGCTTCGGAAACCCCTCGCGACGAGGCCGTACTCCCGCGCCGCGCGCAGCATGTTGGCCGCGCTGGCGCCGTCGCGCGAGACGCCGCAACGCACCCGCAAGGTTTCGAGCGGAACCCACCTGCCATGATAGGCGAGGATCATGCCGAGGCACGCCGCGGCGCACTCCGTCGCCTCCATCTGCAGGATGGTCGGTGGCGCCCGCCGTCCACCGCGGCCGGGCCTCAGATTGGGTCGAAGCCGTGAATCCGAGCTCAAAGGCCGAAAGCTTCCCTGGCCCAAGGCACGACCAGCGCGATGGGTGGTTCGCTGGCAACCTCGACCTCGACCATGGCCAGCGTGCCGGGCCTGACGTTCACGACCGCCGCCTGGGGCGAGGTCCAGGCAAAACCGCTCGCGGTCGATGCATCGCGCGTGAGAGCGATGCGGCCGGCATAGGGTGGCCCGGTATCCGAAAAGGTCCGAGCCAGGTCCTGGCTCTGGAGTACGGCGACCATGCCCTCCAGGCTCGCGGGGAATTCGGAGATGTTTTCCACCGTACCGGTCATGGAGCCGAACTCTTCGCGCCGCACCGTGGCGGGGGATACCAGGGCCGGCATGCCGGCTTCAACCCGTTTGCCTTCCACCGGAGGGACGTAGAACAGCACATCGAGCCCCTCCCGCTCCTCGCCGGTCTCGATGCCGAGCACGGGCTGACCCGGTTCGAGCGTGGCGCCGGCCTGCGCCCGGATTTCGGTCACGCGTCCCGTGACCGGCGCCAGGATACGCCAAGTCTCGATGAGCGCCGCGAGTTCGGTGACGCGATGGTCCGCCGCCAGGCGTTGTGTCTTCGCTTCGGCGACACGGGCCTTGAGATCGTTCGAGCGGCGCATCTCGCCCGCCTCGAGGCCGTCCCGGCGGAGCAGCACGTCGAACAGATTGCGCCGGGCAAGATCCAGGTCCTCCTCGTCGCGCTCGACGACCGGCCGGGTGATCAGGCCCTGCGCCAGCAGCTCCCGATTGTCGCGCAAGCGCTCGCCGAGTATCTCGACCCGCTGACGGAGGGTGCGCTCGAGCTCGTCCAGGCGCGCCCGGCGGCGAAGCAGATGGCGCTCGGCAAACGCATTTTCCTCGGTCGCCTCGGCTTCGCGGTCGCGCAGTGCCCGCGCATGCTCGTCCGCCAACGCGACGGCGCTGAGATAGCGTTCCATCGTCTCCGCGTCGAAGATTTCGGCCACGAGATCGCCTTTCAATACCAGGTCGCCTTCGCCGGGCACGATGCGTGCCAGCCTTCCGGCGGCGGATGACACCGCGCCGACGACCATGCCGCCGCGGCTCAGGATGATTCCCTCGGCGCGCACATAGGTGGAAACCTCGCCCAGGATCGCCCAGGCGACGACCGCGGTCAGCATCACGATGAGGGCGCACAATGCCAGCCACGCCTTGGGCGTGGTCACCTGGAGGGCGCGGTCAAGCTGCTCGGGAGTCCCGAGGCGTTGCGGCTCTTCGCTCCGAACCGAATCGGTCATTCAGTAACCATACTACCCTGGAGACCGAACCGCAGGGCGGGTCGGACTCGTGAGCAACGACGTCGACGAGCCGCTCACCTCACCCGCTTCCGCTGCAAGACCTTCGATGAGCGAAGGCAGGTCGGGACCAACGCCGTCGAGCGCGGATTCCAGGCAGATTCCAGGTGGTCCGGAGTCAGCAGTTCTCATTTTGGCGCCTGACTTCACCCTGAACTGCAAGCCGTCTTCTCCTTGCGACCCGATCCGGGGCCGATCGGGGGGCCGATCGACGGTCGTGCCGGTTCTGCCGCGGGACCCGACGAGCAAAATGAGAACTGCTGGTCCGGAGTGGGTAACGTTGCAACAGGGTCGCCATATGGATACCATGAGCCATATGGATACCATGACATGAACGGGAAACGGAAAGGAGACGACGATGAGCGAACAGAAGAGCGAACGGACGACCGAGACGCCGGCTGCCGAGGGTGAGGTCAAGAAGAGCCGTCCCATCGAAGATTCCGAGGCAGAAGGCATCGTCGGCGGCGCCACCGCGGGACAGTATGACCGGTGGCACACTCTGCCCGACGGCTCGGGAAGTGGTGCCGGCGAATAACTCGTTCGCCGGCTCACTTCGCAAGGCGCGCCGGCGGGTCAAGCGCCGCCGGGGGGCGCGTCAGGGTTATCCCGCGCTACGGTTCCGGATGGAAACGAGGGGCCGCGGTGGCGCTCGCCGCGCGCGACCGGGCCGCTCGGCTGCATCACAGGGCCCGCGGGACACCCGAGGGCACGGAGGAGCGTCCACGCCCCCGATCAGGCCCGCGCCCGGGCGGCCAGCGAGCTGGACGACGAGTAGTCGAAGTCGCGCGGGAAGCCCGCTTCCGCCCGTCGAATCGCCCGTTCGAGCCGATCGACGGCCTCGTCGATCTCCGCCTCGGTGATGATGAGCGCGGGGCAGAGCCGGATGAAGTTCTTGACCGCGATGTGGATCACCCCCTCCAGGGCCGCGTTGTACCGGATCCGCTCCGCCATCGCCGGGTCCGGCTCCCGGGTCCGGCGGTCCGAGACGATGTCGAGCAGCCAGTAGAGGCCGATCCCGCGCACCGCCCCGATCGACTCGTGGCGGCCGGCGAGGGCCTCGAGGCGCTTCCCGAGATAGGCGCCGAGCCGACCGGCCCGCTCCATGAGATCGTCGCGGAGCACGATCCGGAGCTGCTGGAGGGCGGCCGCGGCGGGAAGCGGGTCGCCCGAGTAGGTGCCCGCCCAGGGGAGGCCCGCCTTGTGCCGAGCCTCCTCCGCGAGCGCCCGGGTGGTGACGGTGCCGCCGATACCGAATCCCGCGGTCATGCCCTTGCCGAAGGAGACGACGTCAGGGGTGACCCCGAAGTGCTCGAACCCCCACATGCGCCCGGTCCGGGCCGGGGCGAGTTGCGCCTCGTCGAGCACGAGCAACGCGCCCCAGCGATCGGCAAGCTCACGGAGCCGGGGCAGCCATTCGGGGGGCGGGACGACCATCCCCCCCGCGACCGGAACGGTCTCCGCGAGGATGGCGGCGACGTTCCGGCTCGTGACGTGCTCCATCAGCTCCTCACTGCGGTCGAGGCACGCGACGTCGCACGCCGGGTACTCCAGGTTGATCGGGCAGCGGTAGCAGAACGGGGCGTAGATGGCGTTGCGGTGAGCCGGCATCATGAGGGGGCCGAGGTGCGCCTTGCGGCCCCCGCCAACGCTGGTCACCGCCTCCGCGGCGAGGCTGCCCCCGTGGAGCCCCCGGATGAGCGAGACGATGTCGTACTTCCCGGTCACCCCGAGGGCGAGGCGCATCGCGATCTCGTTTGCCTCGGAGCCGGTGACCGCGAAGTTCACGACCTCGAGATCGCCCGGCATGGTGTCCGCGATGAGCTCGGCGAAATCGACGAGCCACGGATTGGAGTACCAGGACGACTCATGCACGAGCTTGCCCGCCTGCTCGCGGATCGTCTCGGTGAGCTCCGGATGCGAGTGGCCGAGCACCATGCACATCATGCCGGCCGTCATGTCGAAGTACTCGTTGCCGTCCACGTCGGTGAGCACGATGCCGCGGCCGCTTTCGAACATGATCCGGGGCTCGTAGCGCCACCCGAGGATGTACTCCTCGTCGCGGGCCATGAGGTCGTGGTGGCGGTTGGAGAACCGGAAGTCCCGCGATTCCATCGGCGAAGACCCTCGTGGTCGGGATCGGGCCGCGACAAGTCGTCTGGCCGTGGGACCGAATCGTAGCAGGTAGCGGCCGTCCGGGCCGCTCAGGGCCGTTTCGTGCCAGAACCGTTTTTTTGTCGTGGTCGAGTGCCGGCCGCGTGGCCGCGGGTGCGGATCGGCCTGCCGTGCGGTCGAGGGCAGCTTCATGAGGCCCGAGCCGACCCGCGGGACGACGAAATGCGCTCCAAAACGGTCTGCTGAACCTGCCCGGTTCACCCGTCGCCAGGCAAAACGCGCATGGACGGGGCTGGCCACCCCGTCGCATGAAAGGGTCCGGCGTCGCGAAGACGGCCGTCCTGGGTTCATTTTCACAGCAAGAACGAACCCTGCGCTTCACCCCGACCCGACCGCGGGCGGACTCGGGATGCAGGCTGGATTCGCGCCGCGTCGTCCGACCTGCCCGCCTCCCGGCCTCCGCCCATCCCGGATTACGATGCGCTGACCCGAGCGGCCCCGGTCCACCTGCCCGGGACCGGGGCCGCGGCATGAAATCACCCTGGCGGCCGCTCCCGACCCCCTCGCGATACCGGGTCGCCGCGCGCATAATCGTCCCGCCCCGAAGACCTCCGGAGACCTCCGCGATGACCGACGATCCCTTCGCCGATCCGTTGCAGCGGCCCCGCTACACCGGCATCCCCACCCTCATGCGGGCGCCCCACACCGAGGATCCCGGCGAGGCCGACATCGCGCTCGTCGGGGTGCCGCTCGACGGGGGGGTGACCAACCGTCCGGGCGCCCGTCACGGCCCGCGCGAGATCCGGAACCAGTCCGGGTTCATGCGCGCGTTCAACCCCGCGAACCGCATCAACCCCTACGAGCTCGCCCGGGTGCGCGACGTCGGGGACGCCCTCATCCGCCGCCCCTTCCGCCTTGAGGACAGCCTGGACGACATCGAGGCGTTCTTCGGGGAAGTGCACGCGGCGGGGGCCATCCCGATCTCGGCCGGCGGCGACCACTCGTTGACCCTCCCTGTCTTCCGGGCCATCGCGGCGGACCGGCCGGTCGGGATGGTGCACTTCGACGCCCACTGCGACACCGGCGGCCCGCGTTGGGGAACCGCCGTCCACCACGGGGCGCCGTTCAAGGTGGCGGTGGAGGAAGGGCTCCTCGACCCTGAGCGCACGGTGCAGATCGGGATCCGCGGCGCGACCGCCGAACCCGACGCGTGGCGGTTCAGCTACGAGTCGGGGATGCGGGTCATCACGATGGACGAGTTCCACCGGCTGGGCGTCGAGGCGGTGATCGCGGAAGCGAGGCGGGTGGCGGGGGACGGGCCGACCTACGTCTCCTTCGACGTGGACGGGCTCGATCCGGTGTTCGCGCCGGGGACCGGAACCCCCGAGGTGGGCGGCTACACCACGCTCGAGGCCCAGCTCATGCTGCGGGGGCTGCGCGGGCTCGACCTGGTGGGGGGCGACGTGGTGGAGGTCGCCCCGCCCTTCGATCCGAGCGGCAACACCGCCCTCGTCGGGGCCACCATGATGTACGAGATCCTCTGCATCGTCGCCGATGCGTTCGCGGCCCGCGGCGGGTCCGTCTGAGCCCCGTCCGCCCCGCCGCGAGTCCTCCCGCGAGCCAGGCCGGCCGGATCGCCCCTCCACCCGCTCCCGCCCGGCTCGGCTCCGCTCGCCCCATCGACCCGAGGAAACCGAACATGCCGCTCTTGCCCCTCATCGACTACGAGGACGCCGCTCCGGAGGTCCGCGCGGTCTACGACGACATCATGCAGACCCGGGGAACGACCTGGATCAACAACTTCTGGAAGGTGCTGGCCAACCACCCGGAGACCCTCGCGCGGGTCTGGGAGGACGTGAGGACGGTGATGAAGCCGGGCGCGCTCGACCCCCTGGTGAAGGAGATGATCTACGTGGCGGTGAGCGCCACCAACAACTGCGAGTACTGCATCCACAGCCATACCGCGAGCGCGCGAGCGAAAGGGATGACGGACGAGATGTTCGCCGAACTGATGGCCGTCGCGGCCCTCGCGAACGAGACCAACCGCCTCGCGAACGGCTTCCGGGTGCCGGTCGACGAAGCCTTCCGCGGCTATCCGGCCGGAAGTCCGGGATAGAGCACGGAGGGCGGCGGCGTCGATCTCGGCCCGCAACTCGTGCGTGGGCGCCAGAATCGCCGTGCCCGCGCACAGGGCGGGATCGAGGCGAGCCACAGCCGGGCCGCCGCCGGGCCGGGTTCGTCGCCCTCCATCTGCAGGACGCCGTTGCCCGGCCCCTCACCGCAAGGCGCGGCTCGTCCACCACCATGTGCAGCACCGGGCGGCTTTCAGTCCGCGGCGTGCTGGCGGCACCAACTCGTCCATCCTGGCCGTGGGCATGCCCTCCGCAATGGGGCATTGGGTGACTGTCAGACGTCACTGTCCTCCACCAACTCGCCATCAGTCGAGGAGTCGGTGCGTAGCGAATCCCCGATGATCTCTCCCACTCTCGCAACTATGAGGCGGGCTCGCTGCCGACAAAAGTCCCGGAACCGGTCGGTGGAGAAGTTGTCCGCCCATGACGGATCGTGAGGATCGCCGGGGATGAGGCAGTCACGCACTCGCCTGCTCAGAACGTCCAACGTGCCCTCGGTCCGGGCACAATCCGCCATTTCCCGGAAATACTCCTGCGGATATGCCTCGCCAAGGGACTGATTCGTGTCGCCGAGCACTGGAACGCGGTTGCAGATGCCGTCCAGCGTGCCTCGGGGCAGTCCGTGTCGCTTGCCTGCATTCCTCGGGAATATGTGGTGGTCGTGGAGCACGGATTCGGAATCGATGATGTCGCCGGACACGAGGTCATGGCGCATTGTCGTGGCGAACACGTTCTGCAACGACTTGTATCTTACGTCCGACGGCTTGAGTCCGAGGACAACGTTCTCGTTCAGAATTACCTCCTTCGGGACAAGTGACGCACTTTTCGCTGCATACTGTAGCAATTGCTGAAAGTCCTGACCGATCCGATAATTTGACGCCCGAGAGGCGCCGGCCTGCATGACTTTACTGAAATACCAGCGACGAATGAAATCGTGCTTCTCCAGCAGAGATGAATCCTTCTCACGCGATTTCAGGCTTCGAACCGCCGCAAGAGGGACCAGCAAGTTGTGGCTTGGCAATGTCTTCAGGAGAGGTCTTCAGGTTTCAGCAGGTAGTCGGACTGATCGGCAATTTCTCGAAGATACTGCCCGGCGGCGGTCGATCCGACCTGGACTCCGAACAGCTTGCCGAGTGGAGCGTGGGCGGAGGGATCCCGAAGCTCGATAAGGCCGTCGATGCCCGCCTCGAGTCGCCCGCGGTCCTCGTAGATCATGCCCATCTCAAGCACGAGCTTCTTGACAGCGGGTTCACCGGGTTCACCGAGTATCTGGTTATCCGTGGTCTTCTTCGTCATTTTCGAAACCTGGTCACGGTTGCCGAACGCCTTGTGAGGATTGACTTGACTCGGCATCCGTGGGAGACATGAAACGAGGAAGCGGTGAACTGCCATCCTCGATGAGAGCACGGATATCGTCGAGGTCTGCTCCAAAGTTTCGTGCGCCCACCTGGAGGTAGCGCCAGCAACTGAACTCGGTTCGTCCGCGGAGGGCACTCAAGGTTGCCTGCGCCCGATCCGCATAGTCAAGGGCCGCGACGTTTTCCCCCGTAGCCCAGTAGGCCACCGCCATGCACTGGAGATAGTTTGTGGTCTTGTCCACCTGGACATCTGACCGATCGAGAGCAACAACGCGTTGAAACGCCTCCTTCTCAACCGTTTGCGTCATGCCCCAGAGGGCCATTGCATAGTTGAATACATCGGCAATGGCGAGATCCACGAGACTTTGTTCTTCTTTACGAAACATCCCTGCCGCAGCAGAACATCTTCCCAACCCCATATACGACATCCCGAGAAAATGTTGCGCGGTAGCAATCCGTTCCTCGGGGAAATCGGGTACAGCAAGAAGCCGTTCCCACAAGGAAACCGCGAGCTGCAGGTGTTCCTGCGTACGATTGAACGAATGTGCAAGCCAGAACTGGTCGTCGACTTCCAACGACCTGACGGCGGTCGATTCGGCGAGTTCATTCACAGTGGACGGTTGCGTTCGAACCAGCCGCCCAAGCGCCTCGCGTACCATAGGAGGAGCGACCTGATTGGACTCCAGAACCCGCCGCGCATCCTCGGTCGCGGCCGAGATGTCGTCATTGTCCGCCCGAATCCGAGCACGCTTGAGATAGGCCTCCGGTCGGTCGTATCCGGCGTCGATTGCCTGTTGGACCAGCGATGCCACGGATTCAGGCTGACGGTCGTCTTCTCTGAGCTCGGCCAGGCGAAACAGGACTTCTCCGTCTTCGGCATGCGCCTTCTCAATTTCCTTGAGCATGTCTTCTCTTGCAGTGGCGGAATCATCCCCGGTTCGCCGCCACCGCCGGCCCGCTCGCCGGATGTACTCGAGAGCTCCATCCCGATCCTGCCAGTTGCGCGAGGAAATCTCCCGAACGATCTCTCCGTATTGCTTCGCAAGACGACTTCTCGGTCGGTCCTTTGCAAAGACCTCTTGGTTCAACAGGGAGAGACTGTCGTACCGGTGGACAACCATCGGTTCCCGCCGGAAGCCGAGCTGGCGCTGAAACGCATCGATCTTTCTCTCGAGGATTCGGTATTCGTCATCCAGATCCGGCACATTGGACATCACGAAGTGAAGCGCTATGGTCTTGTTGCGAGGTTCGTCGGCCTCGGAGCGAATGTCACCGACCACCTCATTCAAGCCCCGGAGGTTCTGTTCGTTCGGGAAGAAGAACACAACGACGGAATCAGGTAGCTGGCGGGTGCAGATCCCGCATGTATCCGTGTGTCCGGTGCGAGAGTCGATCAGCACATAGTCAGGTCGCAGGACCTGTTTCCATTGCTCTTTCAGATCTTCGAACAGCAGATAGCCATCTCGTTTGTCATAGAGATCTGCCCAGTCGACCTGATTGAAATTGGCTGCGTAGGAGTCGCTCCTGCCCGACGGCATGATCCAAAGCTGCCCCCCCTCCTCTCCAATGTCGGGACACTCACCGATGTAGTCGGCGGCATCCGGAGCCTGTCCCGAGTCCAAGTAGCGGGTAACGAAGTCGATCACACCAGGAACTTCCTCGCGCGTCCGGAGCACATCGAAGGTGTCGAGTCCCGGTGCCTCGACATCGAAGTCGACAACAAGCACCCGTCGACCCCGCAGGGCGAGCGTGACGGCGGCGTTCACGAGCGCCATCGTGCGACCAACGCCGCCCTTGAACGAATAGAAGGTTGTGACGTACATCGTTTCAGGCAGCGATGCGCAGCCGGAAGCTCTCCTGCTCCTTCAGCACGGCGCTGTTTACCTGCAAGGCGCGAAATCGTTCCCCAACCATGACGACGGCAAAACGCGAGGGGGCTTGCGGCTCTGTCAGTGCCTGGAGCTGCCGCATGATGCCGGGATGTTTCAAGAGACGAAGATACCGATCGTTCGCGTGAGTCTGAATGTTGAGTCCGTTCTCCCACCGGTTCAGCGACGCCTCGCCGAGTCCTGTCACTTGGGCAAAGCTTGCCCGCGACATTCCATGGCTCTCTCTGATCCGCCGGATCTCCGCGGGGGTCAGGACGCCAAGATGCCCGCAGACCGCTTCGTGCTTGAGCCGTTCGGCGGGTTCATCAAGGAACTCGAGCTCGCAGTAAGCGCAGCTACGCACGGGGACATTCACCGAGAGCTCCGCCACGGATCCCCCGGATCCATAGTCGAACACGTGGGGCTTCCACGACGTCGTGACTTCGTCCGTACCGCACAACGGGCAGGACACATCCGCCGCCATCTCCTGCGGCTGAGCCCCCGAGTGTTTCGGGTCCATCTCCAGCCTCCTTCAATCTTTTCGTTCGGAGTAGTGAAAGCTGCGTCCGAGAACCTTCCCGGATCCTAGCTCGAGCTTGACGTAGAGCCGCGGCTGACCAGGCTCAATGTCGATGAGCATCACGTACCCCCGAGCCCCTGGTGGCTTCCGGAGCTCCAGGATATCGACCGGGTGGTCATCCGCGAGCGCGGATGCGATGAGCTCCCAAGCTGTGGAGTCCGTGAAGTAGTCATCGAGTAGCCCACTGGGGTTGCGGACCTGTGTTGGGCGCCAATCCGTCGGACGGGCAGAACTGAACGCCGATGTGCGGGTGTGACGGCTGCTGGCCAGTCGAGCCAGGTTTCGTCTCGTCGCGGCATCCAGTTCCGTCATGGTGGGCGGTTGTCATCGGGAGCAATCATATGGTCGGGAAATTCTGACATCAAGCCCTTTTGAACGATTTTTGTGCGCATCTGAGCCAGATCAAGTCTCATCTGGTCGTGTGGCCGCCGGCCAAGCTGACCCTTGCCACCTTCAATCGACGCGCGTTGCAGCAGGGCACGCACCATCGACATATGCCAAGTCATTGCCCCAGCCCTGCCCGTGCCCCACATCTGCTCGCGGAACTTCACCGCGCCACTGCGCTACGGTTCGCGCCATGGAGGTTCGGAATCAAGTCGGGCCCTGCCTGCGGGGCAATCTCGCTCGACTTCACGATGTGCTGAACAGTGCGGCATCGCAGGGGGGTCACGCAAGACTGATTTATTTTCTCGACCGTGTCCAATAAGTTCAATGAGTTATGTCGATCGCAGATTTCTTCGCCCGAAATCGTCGTCAACCGAAGAAAGAGATTCTGCATCAAGGAGGTACGCTGTCCGGCGGCCATCAGGGACATCCGAGAACAGATCAGTCCTGGTGAGTCACGAGCCTGGGGCAACTCGCCGATAGCGTCTGTGATGCCTTCCATCTGCGCGACGGGCGCGGCCGGTTGCAACGCGCAAGCTGCTGCAAGGCGCTGGGTGTGCTGCACCGCGCCGGCCATATTGCGCTGCCCCCGCCGCGACGCCATCGCGCCGAGGGGCGCAGGCCACGGGTGCTCGCCCACGCCATGTCGCCAGCCTGTGAGGTGCCGGGGGAGGTCTCGCAGGTGCGCGAGCTGGTGCTGGTGCGGGTCGGCACCGACGCGCAACGCTTGGTCCGGAACACCTTGATGGCCGATGAACACCCGCGCGGCGCGGGACCGTTTGTCGACCATCAGATGCGCTATCTGGTCGGCTCTGCCCACGGGTGGCCGAGCGCGGTGGGGTTCGCGGCCTCGGTGTGGCGGCTCAGCGCCCGCGACGTGTGGATGCGATGGGACGAGACGCGCCGATGCGCCCACCTGCACCGGGTGGTGGGGCTGTGTCGGTTCCTGATTCGCCCTCACGTGACCTGCCGCAACCTGGCCTCGCACGTGTTGGGCCGGGCGGCGCGGGCGGTGGGCGAGGAGGCGGTGGGCGAGGACTTCGAGCGCCTGTGTTGTTTCCTGAATTCTCCCGTGGGATCCCCACGAGAATCGACCGCTCTGTTCCGTAGGCGGATTGGGTGGGATGACGGAACCTCCGGGAAACCCGGTACGGTTCAAAAAGGTCCGGTGTCGCGAAGACGGCCCTCCTGGGTCTATTTTCACAGCAAACAACCTGGACCACCTCAAAATCCGCTTTCGGAAGCGGCTACAATGGGTTACGTTAAAATCCAACCCGGAAGCCCGGGATAGAGCACGGAGGGCGGCGGAAGTGGTGGAGCGTGGCGGCGGAACCGTGACGGCGATCGAGATCAACCCGGAGTTCGCCCGCGCGCTCGAGCTGATCGAGGCGGGTGAACGGAACCTCTTCGTCACCGGCAAGGCAGGTACGGGGAAGTCGACCCTGCTCGAGCATTTCCGCGCGACCACCCGGGGGGACCCGGTGGTCCTCGCTCCCACCGGGGTTGCCGCCCTCAACGTGCGGGGCCAGACCATCCACCGGTTCTTCGGATTCGGGGTCGACACGACCCCGGAGAAGGTGCGCGCGAGCCGCCGCAAACCGCGCGATCCGAAGCTGCTCCGGAAGCTCGAAACGATCGTCATCGACGAGGTGTCGATGCTCCGCGCGGACCTCCTCGACTGCGTCGATCTGTTCCTGCGCAAGCACGGTCCGAGCCCCAACACACCGTTCGGGGGGGTGCAGATGGTCTTCGTCGGCGACCTCTACCAGCTCCCACCAGTGGTGACCGGAGCGGAGCGCGAGATCTTCCGCACCGTCTACGAGACCCCCTACTTCTTCAGCGCCCGGGCGCTCGCGGGTGAGGACCTCGAGATCGTCGAGCTTCAGCAGGTCTACCGGCAGAAGGACGCCGCCTTCGTAGAACTCCTCAACCGGATCCGGAACGACTCGGTGGACGACGACGATCTCGCGCGCCTCGACGCGCGCCTGGACCCGGCCTTCGTGCCGGCGAACGACGTCTTCCACGTGAGTCTCACCACCACCAACCGGAACGCCGACCGCATCAACGAGACGAGGCTCGCGTCGCTTCCCGGAAGAACGATCGTCTCGCGCGCCGACATCGGGGGCGACTTCGGCCGGGAGCACTATCCCACCGCGACCGAGCTCGCCTTCAAGAAAGGCGCCCAGATCATGATGCTGAACAACGACGCGGCGGGGCGCTGGGTCAACGGAAGCATCGGCGTCGTCGAGTCCCGCGAGCAGGACGAGGAGGGAGAGGACTTCCTGTTCGTGCGCCTGCGGGATGGCGACGACCTGGTCGACGTCCGGCCCCATACTTGGGACCTCGTCCGTTTCGCCCTCGCGGACGGGCGAATCGTCAGCGAACCGATCGGCCATTTCACCCAGCTTCCCTTCCGCCTCGCGTGGGCGGTCACCATCCACAAGAGCCAGGGGAAGACCTTCGACCGCATCGTGGTGGACCTCGAACGCGGCGCCTTCGCGCCCGGACAGACCTACGTGGCCCTCAGTCGGTGCACGTCCTTCGAGGGCATCGTCCTCCGGCGGCCGATCGCGAAGAGCTCCATCCGCACGGACTGGCGCATCCGGCAGTTCCTCACCGGATACCACTACCGGCGCTCGGAGGAAGCGATGCCGGCCGAGGAGAAGGCGGCGGCCATCCGGCGCGCCATCGAGGCCGGCGGCGAGATCGCGATGACCTATCTCAAGACCAACGACACGAAGAGCGAGCGGGTCGTCGTTCCCATCAGCGTGGGGCCGGAGTCGTACATGGGGGCGAGCTTTCTCGGCATGCGGGCGTTCTGCCCGCTGCGCGGCGAGGAACGCATGTTCCGGGTGGACCGGATCCTGGAGCTCGAGGTGCGGACCTGAGAATTCGCGCACGCCCCCTCGCCCCCGAGCCGCGCGGCGAGAGGGCCGCTCGCGGCCGTGGCGCCACCGGGACGCCTATTCGCCGAGGAGGCGCGGCCAGTTGACATCCGCTTTGGCGATGTTGCCTGGGATGTCCTTCGCCCATTGTCCCTGCACCGCGAGGCTGTAGTTGAGGTAGAGCGCCCCGTCCACGATCCGCCACGCATCGGGGTCGATGGACGCAGTGTACCCCCGACTCACCGCCCACGCGCAGTAGCCGCCGTAGCGGGGGGCGTACTCCTCCGGGTCCGCCTCGAAGGCGGCGCGGTTCTCGGCGCTCGCGAACGACCATGTGGCGCCCATCCACTCGAGGCGATGGGCGCGCTTCCCCTCGACCGGCCGCCCCTCCGTGAAATAGGCCACCGGATCGTACCCTCGGATCGCACCTCCGAAAGCGGTCGAGAACACCGGATCGAGAGCCGCGGCCGAACCGGCCCCCAGACTCGGAATCAGGGCGAGAAGCGCGGTGATTGATCCGCGCGTCGTTCTCTTCGTCCGCCCCATGCTCATCTCCTTGGCGGGTCTTCGCGATGATGTCGCAGAGCGATTTCACGTTTCGGCTCCGGTCCCTGGCAGGTCGAATGAGCGCAGCGTCATCTGACATTTGCG
The DNA here is from genome assembly GCA_965214795.1 of Gammaproteobacteria bacterium. GTDB lineage: Bacteria > Pseudomonadota > Gammaproteobacteria > HK1 > HK1 > JAJDXW01. The sequence continues at coordinate 3,587,088 of OZ243976.1, forward strand.
ATGGATCTGTCGGATTACGCCACGCTAATCCGACCTACAGCGGGAAGTGGCCCCGGAGGATGCCGTGATTGTCTCGATCTGCCGATGATAGACCGAAAGAGGCAGCGCATTCCCGGGACCGGCGACCGCGAGCCGGAGATGCGATCCGGGCGGGAGCGGAAATCGGGAGCCATCCGCCTTCGCGCGGGGCACAGGATCAATCGACCCGTCCGCCGCGGAGAACCGGAGTAGAATCGCGGGCGTGCACGTGCATCTGGATCCGGTCGGCGGGGTGGCCGGCGACATGTTTGCCGCCGCGCTCCTCGACGCCTTCCCCGAACGGGCGGAAGCGCTCGCGGCGGGGCTGGCCGAATGCCGCCTGCACGAGATCGTCACCGTCCGGTCCGAGCCGTTCACGGACGGCATCCTCCGGGGGCGCCGTCTCCACACCGCCCGCGCCCCCGGAGCCGGGCACGGTCACGGGGCGGGCGGAGCCCATCACCGCGCCGGCACCGGAGAGCGCGGGCCGGATTCGAGCCACGGCAGTGAGGGCAGACCCGGGTGCGGCCACCCGCACGGAAAGGGACATGGGCACGGGCACCACCTCAGCGGGCCTTCCCACCGCGAACCCGCGAGAGAACCCGCGGGGGAAGGCGGCGGCGGACCTGCCGGCTACGAGGGCGAGGGCGGGCACCGCGACCACGGTCAGGGCCACGAACACGCCCACCGCCGCTTCGCCGACATCCGGGCCTGGCTCGCAGAATGCGGGCTCTCCACTTCGGTCGTGGAGCGGGCGACGGCCATCTTCACCGTTCTCGCCGAGGCGGAAGCGCAGGTGCACGGCATCGCCGTCGAGGACGTCACCTTCCACGAGGTCGGGGCGTGGGACTCCATCGCAGACGTGATTTGCGCGGCATGGCTCATCGACTCCCTCGAGCCCGCCTCCTGGTCCTCGGCACCGCTCCCCCTCGGGGGCGGGCAGATCCGGACCGCACACGGCATGCTGCCGGTGCCGGCCCCGGCGACCGCCCTCCTCCTCCGGGGATCTCCGACGTTCCACGACGGGGTGGGCGGAGAGCGGGTGACACCGACCGGAGCCGCCATCCTTCGCCATCTCGAGCCCGCCTTCGACCTCACGGGGATCGAGGGACGGATGGCGCGGACCGGGCACGGCTTCGGAAGCCGCCGCCTCCCCGGAATGAGCAACGTCCTGCGGGTGCTCGTCCTCGATCCCGAGCGCGAGGCGGGTGCTGCCTGGCGCGAAGAGACGATCGGCGTCTGCGCATTCGAGGTGGACGACCAGACCGCGGAGGACCTCGCGGTCGGGCTCGACCGGCTGCGGGCGACCGACGGGGTGCTCGACGTGCTCCAGGCCCCTGCGTTCGGAAAGAAGGGGCGGATGGTCGCAAGCGTGCAAGTGCTCGCCCGGCCGGGGGCGCGCGCGCGGGTAACGGAGCGGTGCTTTGCCGAGACGGCGACGCTCGGGGTACGCTGGCAGGTGGTCCGGCGGGCCGCCCTCGAGCGCGAAGGAGCGGCGATCGATGTCGCGGGCGACTCCATCCGGATCAAACGCACGCGACGGCCGGGCGGCGAGGAGACGGTCAAGGCGGAGATGGACGATCTGGCGAGCGCGAACGGCGGCCGGGCCGAGCGCGAGAAAAGGCGCCGGCGGGCGGAATCGACGTGAGCGCTTCCACCACGCTGGCGGACCTGCATGCGTGCCTGCGCGGCCTCGGGAAGGTGGCCGTCGCGGTGAGCGGCGGGGTCGACAGCATGACCCTCGCGGTCGTGGCCGGCCGCAGCCTCGGCCCGGACGCGAGGATGTACCACGCGGTCTCGCCCGCGGTCCCCCCCGATGCCACCGGCCGGGTGCGCGCGTACGCGGAACGGGAGGGGTGGTCGCTCGAGGTGATGGACGCGGGCGAGTTCGAGGACGCCCGCTACCGGGCGAACCCCGCCAACCGCTGCTACTTCTGCAAGACGAACCTTTACGGCACGATGGCCGCCCGCGCGACGGGAATCCTCGTCTCGGGAACGAACGTGGACGACCTCGGCGACTTCCGCCCCGGGCTCGCCGCCGCCGGCGAGCACGACGTACGCCATCCCTACGTCGAGGCGGGGCTTCGCAAGGCCGACGTCCGCGCCTTGGCCCGTTCGCTCAGGCTCGCCGACCTCGCGGAGCTCCCGGCCGCGCCCTGTCTTTCGAGCCGGGTCGAGACCGGGATCGCCATCGACGCCGGCGACCTCGCGGCCGTCCATCGGGTGGAGGCACGGGTGCGGGCGGCCCTTTCTCCGCGGTCGGTCCGCTGCCGGGTGCGGCGCGAGGCCATCGTCATCGAGCTCGACCCGACCGCCCTCGAACGGCTCGACCCCGGCACCGGCGAAGCGATGGCGGACGAGGTGCGGGCGGCCTTCGGCGCACGGCTCGCGGCCCGGCCCGTCCGTTTCGAGCCCTACCGGATGGGAAGCGCGTTCCTGCGCTGAGCGGGCCTTCGGATTGGAGGTTATATCCCTGACTTGACGAACAAGCGCACGGTGTGCAGCCTGCGGCCACTTCGGCCGGTTGTCGGACTACGCCTTCGACTAGCCCGACACCTACCAGGGGGCTGCCGCTCCCCCGCAGGTCGGTTTCACTCAGTGTAAGCCGACACCGGGGGGTTGCCGGTTCCTCGCAGGTCGGATTAGCGAAGCGTAATCCGACAACGAAGCGGCGGTGCGTGGGTTGTCAAGTGATGGAGATAAGCCCCTTCGGATTCGGCGGAACTGCGCCGCGCGATGGAGCACGGCGAACGCGGACCATGAGCCGGTGAACCGCACCCACCCGGTGGACCGAGGGGGCGAAGGAGCCCGCCGGCCCTGGACGAAGCTCCCATCGAGCGCGATGGTTCCCGCGACGAGTGGCGCATGAGGCGTTCGGCGAGATGCACCCGGTGAGCCGCGAGTTCATCCTCGACGCATCCCGGCGCGAGCGCACCGGGCTCGACGAGGCGATCTTCTGCGCCGGGAAATCCATCGCCCAGATCGAGGCGATCCTCGCCCACGCGGAGACCGCCGGCCGGCGCCTCCTCCTCACCCGCCTCGCTCCCGCGGACCACGCGGCCCTGCCCGCGGAACGCACCGCGGGCCTCGACTACGACCCGGTGTCCCGGACCGCGATCCTCGGCCCCGTGGAGCACGCCGCCGGCGAGGCTCGGGCCGGGGTGGTGACCGCCGGATCCTCCGATGTACCCGTCGCCCGAGAGGCCGCCCGTACCCTGCTCTACGATGGCCACCCGTGCCGCGAGATCCACGACGTCGGGGTCGCGGGCCTCTGGCGTCTGCTGGAGCGCCTGGACGAGATCCGGACCCTCGACGTCGTGATCGCGGTCGCCGGCATGGAGGCGGCCCTCGCGAGCGTCATCGGCGGCTTGGTGCCGGGGGCGGTCATCGCGGTGCCGACCTCGACCGGCTACGGTGTCGCCGCGGGCGGCAAGACCGCGCTCCGGGCCGCCCTCACGAGCTGCGCCCCGGGCATTACCGTCGTCAATATCGACAACGGCTACGGCGCCGCCTGCGCCGCCGCCCGCATCCTCAACTCTCGACCCCGATAAGCCGCAAATCGTGAACACGGCGTCGCCAAGCAGCGCATGCGTCCCAATTCCGGGCCTCAGGTGAGCACCCGCAATGCCGTCTCGGGCGCCTTGTCGAGTATCCTGAGCAAGGCCCTGGCGGCGCCCGTCGGCCCGCGCTTGCCCTGCTCCCAGTTGCGGATCGTCTCGTGCGGGACGTCGATGCGGCGCGCGAACTCCACCTGCGTCAGCCCCAGACGCCTGCGCACCCGACGAGCGAACCGCGCCATGTCCTGCATCGCCTCGGCTTCGTCATCGCGCGCTTGCCGCGCGATGTCCTCCTCGGTCGTTGCGTCCAGCACCGCATGATCGACCCGCCCCGGAGGAAGGCTTCGTGGATCGTCCGGCTTAATCCTGACGCGTGTTCCGCTCATACTCCCGAACCTCCTCGCCGTTGGCCTTGCGGGCCGAAATGATGCGCATGGCCGAACCGCGCATCGTGTAGATCACGACGAACCCCCGACCCTCTATTGCACCGAGCAACCGGTAGCGGTCCTCGCCGTAGTCCCAGCGGCGGTCCCGGCCGACGATCCGGTCGTCATCCAGGAACGCACGGATGGCGTAGGCGAAATCGAAGCCGCGGTGCGCGAGACAGGCATCGATCTTGGCGTCGTCCCACTCGAATTCCATGGCGTTGTATAGGCCAATGGCCTACCGTTGTCAACGGCAAGCGGGTTGGCGCCAGGGCTCGTCTTTTGTCCGGCGACGAGTGAACCGGACCTGTTCAGCAGGCCCTCGGGGAACGCATCCGGTCGTCCGCGTGTCGGTTCGAGCCACCTAAAGCTGCCTTCGATCGCGCGGCCGGCCGATCCGCACCCGCTTGCCGGCACTCGGTCACGACAAAAAAATGGTCCTGGGGTTGGCGCCGCCCGACAAGGCGCGTTCGCCGGGATCCGCGCCCACCGTCGATTCGCAGTAAGCGCCTTGCCAGCGGCGTTATCGATGTACGGCGAGGACCGACCCTGGAAGCGAATCTCGGGTCCAAACACTCGTAGGCCAACTCCTGCTCGCTGGGAGGCCCGTTCGATTCCGGTCCTTTGTTGCGAGCCCTGCGCTCCACACTGCGCCCCCAGCGCCTCAATGGTCACCGTCAACGCCGGACACCACACCGCGGGCGCGGCGGCACGCCGCTTGGAGGCGTACTCCGCCCGGCCCGGCTTGACTTCGACTCCGGCCGGGCGGACAGTGCGGGATCGTCAACCGGTGCGTTCCGCCCGGTGGACCAGAGGGAGAACAAGCCATGCGAAATCGGAATCATCGTTACCTGGAGCGGATCCGCCGGGGCGTCGCCATCGCGGCCGCCGCCACCGCGGGACTCCTCGCGGCCCATCCGGTCCAGGCCGCCGACCCCGTGAAGATCGGCCTCGTGGCCGCCCTGTCGGGGCCGTCGGCGCAGTCCGGCGAAGCCATCACCCGCGGCCTCACCGTCGCGGTGGACGAGATCAACGCGGCCGGGGGCATCCTCGGCGGGCGCACGATCGAGCTCATCCGCCGCGACGACGAGTCGAGCCCGCCCAGGGGCGTCATCGCGGCCCGCGAACTCATCTTCAAGGAGAAGGTCGCGGCCTTCTTCGGCGGCATCGACTCTCCGGTGTCGCTCGCCATCGTCCCGCTCGCGAACAAGTCGAAGATCCCGTTCATGGGGGTATGGGCGGCGGCCACCCCCATCACCCGCAACAACGCCGACCCCAACTACGTCTTCCGGGTATCGGCGGTCGACGCCATCGTCGACATCAAGCTGCTCCAATACGCTCACGCCACGTTCGGCGCGACGAAGATCGGGCTCATGCTGATCAACAACCCGTGGGGCGAGTCCAACGAGCGCGGCCTCCTCGCCGCGGACGCCGAGAACGACGACGTCGAGATCGTCGGGGTCGAGAAATTCGAGAACAACGACGTGGACATGATCCCGCAGCTCACCCGCCACCAGGACAAAGGCGCGGACGCGCTCGTGCTCGTGACCAACGCCCCGCCCGGCGCGCAGATGATGAAGTCGCGCGACCGCATGGGTTGGAACGTGCCGGTGGTCTCGCACTGGGGCATCTCCGGCGGGCGCTTCCCGGAGCTTGCCGGCCCCACCGCGGGCGACGCCCACTTCGTGCAGACCTACAGCTTCTTCGGCGAGCAGGGAGAGGTCGGGAAGCGGGTGCTCGCGGCCCTCGTCGACAAGTTCGACAACATCGGCGGCCCGGAGGACGTCTTCTCGCCGGTCGGCACCGCCAACGCCTACGACGCGATGCACCTCCTCGCCAGGGCCATCGACCAGGCGGGGAGCACGGACGGCGACGCGATCCGGACCGCCCTGGAATCGCTCGGCCGGCACGAGGGCCTCATCAAGACCTACGATGCGCCGTTCAGCGCCGAAAATCACGACGCGCTGAACGAGGACGACTACATCATGGTCCGGTTCGTCGGCAACCGGATCAGCCCCGTCGAATAGGATGACGGGGGGGTCGGGACGGGACGGGGCGGGCCGCGCGCGCCGTGCGCCGATGCCGGACCATTTCACGCCGCGGGCCAGGTCGGCCGGAGGCATGAGCCGAGCTCGTACCGAGACGCTCCGCGGGTCTCCGGCCGGTCGGATTGCGCTTCGCTGATCCGACCGGCCGGAGACCCGCCCGGGACCTCCCCAGGGACCGGAGCCGCAAGGTGGAATGACCCGCGCGGCCGGTGCACGGCCCCCTCCCCCGTCCGACCCGCTTCGCGGCCGGGGTCGTGCAGGCAGGCGAGGTTCGCGCGAGTGAAGCGCGTCGCGGCCGAAGCAGCGGTTCTCATCTTGGCGCCTGACTTCACCCTGAACCGCAAGCCGTCTTCTCCTTGCGGCTCGACTTGCGACTCGATCCGGGGCGGATCGACGGTCGTTCCGGTCCTCGAGCGGAACCCGACGAGCAAAGCCCGACGCCTCCCCCGGCCGCCGCGAGCTCGACCCGACCCCGAAGCGACTTCCCGTCGCGGTGGTCGCGCTCGCCTTGTCGTCCGGAAACTTTCACGGCAAACGAAAATTGCCGTGGCCGAAGCCGCCGGGCGGGGCGCGGCCCGCCGGCCGCTCGGGGTGCGCCCGCGGTGAGCGCGTCCACCCTCATCACCGGGATCGGGCTCGGCAGCATGTACGGGCTGCTCGCGCTCGGGTTCTACGTCACCTACGCGGTCTCGCGCACGGTCAACTTCGCGCAGGGCGGCGCCATGATGCTGGGCGCGGTGCTCACGTTCAGCTTTGCGGTCACCTGGGGCGTTCCGATGTGGCTCGCGATCCTCGCGTCCCTCGCCCTGTGCACCGCGTGGGGGGTCGTCGTCGAGCGGGTGGGGGTGCGGCCGTTCGTCCGGCGCGGCTCCGATGCCTGGCTGATGGCGACGGTCGCGATGGGGATCGTCCTCGAGAACGTGGTGCTCTTCACCTTCGGCAAGGACCCGCGCGGGATGCCCCCCTCCGCGCTCACCACCGAGGCGTTCTACGTCGCGGACATCAAGGTGCAGCCCCTGCAGGTGGTGATCCCGGTCGCGGGGCTCGCCATCGCGGTCGCCCTGCACTGGTTCTCCCACCGGACCCGGCACGGCCGCGCCCTGCTGGCGGTGGTCCAGAACCCGGACGCGGCGCGCCTCATGGGCATCGACGTGACCGCGGCCATCGTCCTCACGTTCGCCCTCTCCGGTCTCTTCGCGGGGATCGCGGGGATCCTCATCGCACCCCTCTTCATCATCTCCTCCACCATGGGGACCCTCTTCGGGATCAAGGCGTTCGCGGTGGCGATCCTCGGCGGCATCACCAATGCCTGGGGGGTAATGGTGGCGGGGCTCGTCTACGGACTCGCCGAGGCCCTCATCACGTCCCTCCTCGGCTCGACGTACACCCACATCGTGACCTTCGCGCTCATCATCGTCGCCCTCGCCGTGCGGCCGCACGGCCTCTTCGGCCGGGCCGAGGTCAAGAAGGTATGAACCCGCGTTTCTCACCGACCTTCTGTGGCGGACGCCGAGCGACTCGCGGTGATCGGGCGTACTCCCTCGAGCCAGTTCGACATCGTTCGACCATGCCTTCAGCAGCTCCCGCGCGCTCTTTCAGTCCATGCACCCGCTCACCGCAGCGTCTCGGCGTCCCCGCTACGAAGGTTGGTGAGAAATGCGGATGACGCTCGCCGGATGGATCGGCACCCTCGCCGCCGCCGCCCTCGTGGTGGCCGCCATCGTCTCGGCCGACGGCTACCAAGTCTACATCATCTCCCTCGTCGGGTTGACCGCGATGGTCGGGGTCGCGATCAATGTCCTGCTTGGCCTCACCGGCCAGATCTCGCTCGGGCACGCGGGGTTCTACGCGATCGGCGCCTACGTGGGGGCGATCCTGACCACCACGTACGAATGGAGCTTCTGGGCCGCCCTGCCCCTCGCGGGACTCGTCGCGGGGCTCGCGGGCATGCTGCTCGCCGTGCCGGCCCTGCGGGTGCGCGGCCCCTATCTCGCGATGGTCACCATCGCGTTCGGATTCGTCGTCGAGCAGGGCGCGGCGGAGTGGAAGGAGGTCACCGGGGGATGGAACGGGATCATGTTCATCCCGCTCCCCGAAGCATTCGGCTACCCCTTCGTCGAGCGCGACGTCGCGCTGCTGGCGGCTCTCCTCACGTTCGCGACCGTCGCCCTCTTCGCCCGGCTCAACGCGAGCGCGTGGGGCAAGGCCATGCGCGCGGTCCGCGACTCGGAGCTCGCGTCCCGGTCGCTCGGGCTCAATCCGGTGATGATCCGGACCGCCGCGTTCACCCTGTCCGCCGCGATCACGGGCATCGCGGGAGCCGTCTTCGCCTCCCTCACGAACTTCATCAGCCCCGAGTCGTTCCCCTTCCTGCAGTCGATCCTCTTTCTCCTCGTCGCGATCATCGGGGGGATCGGCACCGTCTTCGGCCCGGTCGTCGGCGCCCTCGTCGTGGTGCTGCTTCCGGAGTTCCTCTCCGCCCTCGCCGAGTACCGGCTGCTCTTCGTCGGGGTGCTGCTCCTCGTCGTCCTGGTGGCGACCCCCCGCGGGGTCGTGGGCGAGATCGAGCGCCGGCTCCGCCGCGTGGACGAACGGCCCGCCCGGGCCGGCGGGTTCGACGTCACCGGCTTCCTCTCCCGGCCCGGGGCCGGGGAGGCGCTCGCCGTGGAGCGGCTCTCGGTCTCCTTCGGGGGGGTGGTCGCGGTGGACCAGGTCTCCCTTCGGGCCGAGCCCGGGGAGGTGACCAGCATCATCGGTCCGAACGGCGCCGGCAAGACGTCCGTCCTCAACCTGGTCTGCGGCTACCTTCGACCGGAGGGGGGCTCCGTCAGGCTCGGGGACCGGGACGTGGCCGGACGGTCCGCCCAGTCCATCGCGCGCACCGGCATTGCGCGCACCTACCAGACCACCCAGCTCTTCGAGAACCTGTCGGTGCGCGAGAACCTCGAGATCGCGCTCCGCCGGGGACGCCTCGGCTCCCTCGGGGCGGCCCTCGCGCGGCGGCCGGCGGGCGCCTCCGAGGAACGGTCCGCGGTCGAGGCGCTGCTCGCCTTCGTCGGCTATTCCGGGCCGGTGGAGCAGCTCGCGGCCGCCCTCCCCCACGTCGACAAGCGGCTCGTCGAGATCGCCCGTGCGCTCGCCATCCGCCCCGCCGTCCTGCTCCTCGACGAGCCCGCCGCGGGGCTCGGCCATCAGGACACCGCGGACCTCGGACGACTGCTGCGCCGGATCGCGGACGCCGGCGTCGCGGTCGTCATCGTGGAGCACGACATGACCCTCGTCATGGAGATCTCCGACCAGGTCTACGTACTCGATGCGGGCGCGTGCATCGCGCAGGGGCCGCCCGCCCGGGTCCGTGCCGACCCGCAGGTGCGCGAAGCCTACCTCGGAACCCGCGACTTCGCTTCCGCTCGCCGGGGTGCGGCGGCAGCGGCAGCGGTGGGCGAAGACCGGGTGCTGGAGGTCTCCGGCCTCACCGCCGGCTACGGAGCCGCACCGGTCCTCGAAGACATCGCGCTCACCCTGCGCGACGGCGAGATGGCGGCGGTGCTCGGCGCGAACGGCGCCGGGAAGTCGACCCTGATGCGCACCGTGACCGGCCTGCACCGCTGCGAACGGGGCAGCGTGCGGTTCGCCGGGCGCGATATCACCGCCTTCACCGCGAACCGGACCGCCCGCGCGGGGCTCATGCTGGTTCCGGAGGGCCGGCAGGTGTTTCCGGAGCTCAGCGTGGTCGACAACATCCGCCTCGGCGCCTACACCCGCCGGGACTTCGACGACCGGACCGAGGTGGAGGCGATGCTGGACCGCTTTCCCCAGCTCCGCGCCCGCGCCACGCGCCGGGCCGGCCTCCTCTCCGGCGGGGAGCAACAGATGCTCGCCATCGCGCGCGGCCTCGTCGGCCGGCCCAAGGTCCTCCTCCTCGACGAGCCCTCCCTCGGGCTCGCCCCCGCCCTCATCAACGAGCTCTTCGACGTGCTGGTCGCGCTCCGCGACGAGGGGATCTCCATCCTGCTCGTGGACCAGATGGCGGGCCTCGCGCTGTCGGTGGCCGATCGGGGCTATATTCTGGAGTCGGGGCGGGTCGTCCACGAGGGGACCACGAACGAGATCCGGGAGAACCCGGCTCTCGAGAACGCTTATCTCGGTGGTTTCGAATAGCCGCTCCCATTCACCAGCCGCTCCGGCCGACGGCCGGCGCAAGGGGAGGTGCCATGGACCTCATCCTCAAGAACGCACGGGTGGCCGGCCGCCGCGACGGCCAACCGGTGGACATCGGCATCGACGGCGGCCGGATCGCCGCCATCGAGCCCGGTCTCCCGGCGGAAGCCGAAGTCCTGGACGTCGGGGGGCGCCTCGTCGGCCCCGGCTTCGTCGAGACCCACATCCACCTCGACAAGTCCTGCATCCTCGAGCGCTGCGAATCGACGCGCGGCGATCTCGATGAGGCAATCGAGCAAGTCGCGCGGGCCAAGAAGGCGTTCACCGCCGAGGACTGCCGCGAACGGGCGGTCCGGACCCTGGAGAAGTGCCTCCGCCACGGGACCACCCACATGCGCACCCACCTCGAGGTGGACCCGGTCATCGGGCTCCGGAGCCTCGAAGGGATCCTGCCGCTCATCGAGGAGTACCGCTGGGCCATCGACCTCGAGATCTGCGTGTTCCCCCAGGAGGGGCTGCTCAACAATCCGGGCACCGACGAGCTCATGGTGGAGGGGTTGAGGCGAGGCTGCCGGGTGGTCGGCGCGGCGCCCTACACCGACACCGATCCGAAGGGGCAGATCGACCGGGTGTTCGAGATGGCCCGCGAGTTCGACGTCGACATCGACATGCACCTCGACTTCGGCGCCGACCACGACGATCTCGACCTCCTCTACGTGTGCCGGCTCGCCGAGCGGTTCGGGTACGAGGGGCGGGTGACGGTCGGCCACGTGACCAAGCTCTCGACCATGCCGATGGACCGGCTCGACGAGGTCGCGCGGACGGTCGCGGGCGCGGGCGTCGCGGTCACCGTGCTGCCGTCGACGGACCTCTTCCTGATGGGACGGCACGTGGAGCATGACGTGATGCGAGGGGTGACGCCGGTGCACCGGATGCTCACCCACGGCGTCAACTGCGCCCTTTCGTCCAACAACGTCCTGAATCCGTTCACCCCCTTCGGCGACTGCTCCCTCATCCGGATGGCGAACCTCTACGCGAACGTCTGCCACGTCGGCAAGCGCGACGACGTCGTGGAGTGCTTCAACATGGTGACGGAGCGCCCCGCGCGCCTCGCGCGCCTCGAGAGCTACGGGGTCGCGGTAGGCAACGACGCCGACTTGGTCGTGCACGACTGCGAGGATCCGGCGGCGGCGATCGCGGAGGTGGTGCCGCCCCTCTTCGGCTTCAAGCGGGGCCGTCGCACGTTCACCCGCGCGCCGGTGGCCCTGCACCGGCCCGGCTAGTGTCCAGCACGATGATTCCAACTGGTTCCAGCCGCGTGGGCGAGGTCGCGATGCACCTGCGACGGACCGCCCTTCGAGCCGCCGGCGCGGCCGTGCCGGAGTAGCCGATGCCTCCCCGCGAAACACCGGGCGCCGGGGCGGCCCGTCCTTCCCCTGCCGGCAATCCTCGCGCGGCCAGCGCAACCGCGCCGCCGGACGATCCGTGCGGCGCGTTCTGTCGCGATACCCACGTCGCGCTCGAAGGTGCGCCGAGCGGCCCGCTGGGCGGGCTCCGATTCGCGGCGAAGGACATCTTCGACATCGAGGGACGCCGGACAGGATTCGGCAACCCGACCTGGCTCGAGACCCATGGACCCGCCGGAGCCACGGCGTCCGCGGTGCGAGCCCTGCTCGATGCCGGGGCGGACCTCGCGGCAAAGACCCTCACCGACGAACTCGCCTACAGCCTGACCGGGGAGAACGTCCACTACGGAACCCCGCGCAACCCGGCCGCGCCGGACCGGGTTCCCGGAGGCTCCTCGAGCGGGTCGGCCTCCGCGGTCGCCGCCGGTCTTGTGGACTTCGCGCTCGGAACCGATTGTGGGGGGTCGGTGCGGCTGCCGGCGAGCTACTGCGGCATCTTGGGGATCCGGCCGACCCTCGGGCGCATCCCGATGGACGGGGTGCTTCCATTTAGCGCCACCTTCGATGCCATCGGCTGGTTCGCCCGCGACGCAGAGCGCCTCGGATCGGTGGGCCGGGTTCTGTTCGGCGAGACGGAGAGCCCCGACCCGCCCCGGCGCCTCATGATCGCGGAGGACGCGTTCGAGCTCGTGGACGAGAAGGTGCGAGATGCCCTCCGGCCAGCCGTGGAGCGGGCCGCCGAGCAGGTCGGGGCGACCCGCCGCGCTCGGGTCAGCCCAACCTCGCTCCCCGATTGGTTCGACAACTTCCGGGTCATCCAGGCGTCGGAGATCTGGGCCAACCACGGCGACTGGATCACCGCGGCGCGGCCGGCGTTCGGGCGGGGGGTCCGCGAGCGCATGGAATGGGCGAGCGGGGTCGAGCCGGGCCAGGTGAACCGGGCACGGCAGCGGCACGCCGAGATCCGCGACCGCCTCGACGAGCTCCTCGACGAACGCGAGGTACTGTGTCTGCCGTCCTCGCCGCGCGTCGCCCCTCTCAAGAACACTCCCACGGACGACCTCGAGGTCCGATTCCGCCACCAGGCCATGTGCCTCCTGTGCATCTCCGGGCTCGGGGGTCTGCCCCAGGTGAGCCTGCCCCTCGCATCCCTCGACGGACTGCCCCTCGGACTCTCCTTCATCGCCCGGCGCGGCCGCGACTCGACCCTGCTCTCCCTCGCGGCCGAGCTCATGGCCTGAACCCTCACGCCACCCTCGACACTCGAGCCCCGGCCCGCATATCCCACCCGCTTTCCGCTGTGGACGCCGGTCCCCGCGACCCATGCTCCAAACGGGGCCCGGACGTGCCTCCGACCGAGTACGCCCGCCCCCCAACGGCGCGCCCGAGCGCCCGGACGAGCCGTCCGCGGGCGAATGCACCGCCCAATCGGCCCCGACGACCTCCGCCCCGGCGCCTCGGGGCGGCACGCGGGGCCATCGACGCCCGTCTCGAAACACCGGCCTGCCAAGCCCATCCACTCGCGCTCGGCCGGTCCCGGTCACCGATGCCACTGCCGGATGGCCCTGATTTGCTCCCGACAGGAGGATTGACAGTGGGGGGGGGGTAGTGTGCAATGCCGATTCAGGCAAACCGTGAAGGGTCCGTCCGGGCCGGAACATCCCGGCCGGGCGCCCTTTCGGACTTAACCCAAGGGAGTGCGTCATGGCCGATCTCCGGGGCAATGGAACCGACAACCGGCTCGAAGGCGGCGCGGGCAAGGACCGTATCCGGGGCATGGACGGCGATGACGAGCTGTTCGGCCATGGCGGCAACGACCGCATCCTCGGCGGCAAGGGCGACGACACCATCGACGGCGGCGCCGGAGACGACGATCTCGTTGGCGGCAACGGCGACGACACTTTCGTCTTCGGCCTTGGGCACGGCAACGATGTCATCACCCGCTTCAGGGCCGGGGAGGACGCAATCGACGTCTCGGCGCTCGGCATTACCGGGCTCGACGAGGTGACCGTCACGCAGGTCGACAATGGCGTCCAGCTCGACCTGACGGCGCATGGCGGCGGGACCATCCTCCTCAAGGGGTTCAGCGGGAGGCTCGACGCTGCGGATTTCGAGTTTGCCGAACCGCCGGAGACCCCCGTCGAACCACCGGAGACCCCCGTCGAACCGCCGGAGACCCCCGTCGAACCGCCGGAGACCCCCGTCGAACCGCCGGAGACCCCCGTCGAACCGCCGGAGGCGCCCATCGAACCGCCGGAGGCGCCCATCGAACCGGGGGTTACCCTGGTGGGCTCCGATAGCGATCATGTACTCCACGGGGGCACCGGTAACGACAGCCTCGAAGCGGGCTCCTCCAGAGCAAACTGGCTCTACGGGGGCGCCGGGAACGATAGCCTCGAAGGGGGCTCCGGAACAGACTGGCTCTACGGGGGCGCCGGAGAGGACACGCTTCACGGCGGCACGGGCCGCGACACCTTCGTCTTCGACGTTCAAAACGGCCAGGACGTCATCGAGGACTTCCAGATCGGGCAGGACAGGATCGACGTCTCGGCGCTCGGCATTACCAGCCTCGACGAGATGACCGTCACGCGGGTCGACAATGGCGTCCAGCTCGACCTGACGGCGCATGGCGGCGGGACCATCCTCTTCAAGGGGAGCTGGCGGCCCTTCGCTTCGGATTTCGAGTTTGCCGATCCGCCGGAAGCGACCACCGAACCGGGGGTTACCCTGGAGGGCGGCTGGGGCGATCTCTACGGAGGCTCCGGTAACGATAGCCTCGAAGGGGGCGCCGGTCGCCCATTCCTCTACGGAGGCGCCGGTAACGATACCCTCGACGGGGGCGTCGGTCACCAATTCCTCCACGGAGGCGCCGGTAACGATAGCCTCGACGGGGGCGTCGGTGACCAAACCCTCTACGGGGGCGCCGGTGACGATAGCCTCGAAGCGGGCCCCGGTGACCAAATCCTCTACGGGGGCGCCGGTGACGATAGCCTCGAAGCGAGATCCGGTGACCTCCTCTACGGAGGCGCCGGTAACGATACCCTTGACGGGGGCGCTACCCTCTACGGGGGCGCCGGTGACGATAGGCTCTACGCAGAAGGCTGGTTCGACGGAGGCTGGCTCGACGGGGGCGCCGGTAACGATTGGCTCCGAGCGGGCTACAGTCACGATACCCTCTACGGGGGCGCCGGTGACGATAACCTCGGCGGGGGCGGCGGTAACGATATCCTCTACGGGGGCGCCGGTGACGATACCCTTGCAGGGAGCGCCGGTGACGATACCCTCTACGGGGGCGCCGGTGACGACCATCTCTCCGGCTCCACGGGCCGCGACACTTTCGTCTTCGGCCTTGGGCACGGCGACGATGAAATCATCCTCTTCAGGTCCGGGGAGGACAAAATCGACGTCTCGGCGCTCGGCATTACCGGCTTCGACGAGATGACCGTCACGCAGATCGGTCATCATCTCTCCGGCGTCGTCCAGCTCGACCTGACGGCGCATGGCGGCGGGACCATCCTCCGCAAGGGGTTCAGCGGGACCTTCGACGCCGCGGATTTCGTGTTCGCCGGACCGCCGGAGGCGCCCATCGAACCGCCGGAGACACCCGTCGAACCGCCGGAAGCGCCCGCCGAACCGGGGGTTACCCTGGTGGGTAGCTTGGGAGATACCCTCTACGGGGGCCCCGGTAACGATAGCCTCGACGGCACCGCGCATAGCGATGCCCTCTACGGGGGGCCCGGTGACGATACCCTCGAAGCGGGCCCCGGTCACGGTAAAATCCTCGACGGGGGCGCCGGTAACGATAGCCTCGACGCGGGCGCCGGTGACCAAATCCTCTACGGGGGCTCCGGTGACGATATCCTCGACGGGGGCGCCGGAAGCAATACCCTCTACGGGGGCTCCGGTAACGATAGCCTCGACGGGAGTTCCGGTAGCGATACCCTCTACGGGGGCCCCGGTAACGATACCCTCTACGGGAGCTCCGGATGGGACACCTTCGTCTTCGACGTTCAAAGCGACCAGGATGTCATCGAGGACTTCTACGGGGGCGCCGGTGACGATGCGAGCAGGCAGGACAGGCTCGACGTCTCGGCGCTCGGGGTTGCCAGCCTTGACGATCTGACCGTGTCCGTGAGCGCTGGCGACACTGTTATTCAGGGCCGTTATGGTAGCGGACACATCGTGCTCAAGGATTTCAGCGGGTCCCTCGACGCCGCGGATTTCGTGTTCGCCGCCAGTTCTGCGATCAGCGGCACTGTCGGCAACGATGTGTTGCAGGGCACCTGGGGCCAGGATTACCTCTTCGGCGACAGCGGTAACGATCAGTTGTTCGGCCTCAGAGGCAACGATGTCCTCGTGGGAGATGGGGGACAGGATCGGCTCTGGGGCTATGCCGGCGACGATACGCTGTGGGGCGGCGCCGGAGACGATTCGCTGTGGGGCGGCGCCGGCAGGGACACGCTTCACGGCGGCGAGGGCGACGACTGGCTGCGCGGCAATCACGATGCGGACATATTCGTGTTCTCCTCGATGAATGGAGACGACACGATCGACGACTTTACCGACGGCGAAGACCTGATCGACCTCCAAGCCCACGGCCTGCGCAGTTTCGACGATGTGAGCGCAACCCAGGACGGAAACCACGTCCGCATCGACCTGACGGAGCATGGCGGGGGGACGATCGTGCTCGAGGACTTCGACCTCGCCGACCTCGACGCCGGCGACTTCCTGTTCTGAGATAGCTGCACCGGCCCCGGCAGGCGGGAACCCGGGCGCTGCCGTCCTCTGCGGACAGGGCTTCGATCCCGTCTCATCGCCGGCCGGCACCCCCTGAAAGGCGCGCCCCGGCAAGGGGTGCGCCGCCACGTGGAACCAGAACTTCGCGCCACCGGCATTAGTGATCCATGTTCCTGGCACGGGGCCAATCAGGCGGGTGGTTCCCCTGCCTTCTCCGCTTCCCTTCGTTCCGCGAGTTCGCGCAGTGCGTTGCGGTGCGCGAGGTCCGGTTCGCCGCAATTCGCGAGCATCCAGGCGCGTACCTCATTGCGGAGCGCGATCGACCGCGACCAACGGTCCGATTGCCCGCCCTCGCTCACGGCCGGTGCCGCGGGACGAACCGGCTCACCGATACGAACGTTCACCGCGGCCCGCCGCGGGAACCACGTTCCGTCCCGCATGACCGAGCGCGAGCCCCGCAAGACCACCGGCACCACCGGCGTCCCCGCATCCACCGCGGCCGCGAAGGCGCCCATCTGGAAGGGAAGCAGGCCCGGCATCCGGTGCAAGGTGCCTTCCGGAAAGATGGCGATGCTCCCGCCGGCGCGCAGACTCTCAGTGAGGGCGCCCGCGTGCTCGACCCCGCGGGCGGCGTCGAAGCGCTCGACGAGGAGCACGCCGATCCCGTCGAGGAACCACCTCGCGAGCGGCTTTTCGCGGAGCTCCGCCTTGGCGACGAAGCGCACCGGGACCGGGAGCGCGGCGAACAGCACGAGACCGTCAAGATAGCTCGCGTGGTTCGAGGCGATCACGCACGCCGCATCCCTCGGGACGTGCGAGCCTCCCGCGACGGCGAGCGGTATGCCGGAAAGCCGGAAGACGGCCCGCCCGGCGTATCGCATGCACCACCGGCCGAGGGGCGGATGGCGGGCGAGCACGATCACCGGCCAGGCGACCGCCGCGGCCGCCCCGATCATCCCCCAGACCCATCCCGAGAAGGCGAGCTCGCGGGAGCGGGCGGCGACCCGCCTGGCGAACGGCGCGAGCCCGCTTGCCGCGAGCCGGACCATTCGCAGCCACGGCGCTTCGCTCCGGGACTCAAGGCGCCCCGACTGGTAGAGGTCGGCCATTGCGCGCCGGCGGATCTTTCCGCTCGAGGTCTTGAGCACGGCGTGCGGAGGGACGAGGACCACCTCGTCCGCCGGCTGTCCCAGCACGTCCGCCGCGAGGCGTTCGAGCGCGGCGCGGATCTCCGCGCGCCGCGGGCCCGCCTGCTCCCGCGTCTCTGCCGACACCACCAGGCGCTCGGTACCGGACTCCGGGTCGCCGACCCCGAACACGGCGACGCACCCGCGCCGCACGCCCTCCACGTCGCCCGCTGCCTGCTCCAGCTCGTAGGGGTAGAGGTTGCGGCCGCCTCGGATGATGACTTCCTTGACCCGCCCGGTAATGAAGATCTCCCCGCCCGCGATATAGGCGAGATCCCCCGATTCCAGCCAGTCGCCGTCGAAGAGCGCCCGCGTCGCTCCAGCGTTGCGGAAGTAACCGCTCGTCGTCGAAGGCCCCCGGAACTGAAGCCGCCCCACCACCCGTTCCGGCGTTTCGCGGCCTGCATCATCCACTGTGCGGGTCTCGAAACCCGGGATCGGGACGCCGCTGGAAACGAAGGTGAGCGCGGAACCGCTCGCCGGGGAGGCGGGGACCGCGCGGCGCGTTCGTTCCATTGCCACCCGGTCGATCCCTTCCACCCGGGGCCCGCGGCCGAGCGGAGTGAACGCGACCCCGAGTGTCGCTTCCGCGAGGCCGTACACCGGAGCGAACACCTTCGTATCGAAGCCGTGCGGCTCGTAACGGCGCGCGAATGCCTCCAAGGTATCGGGATTGACGGGCTCGGCCCCGTTGAACGCGAGCCGCCACGTCGAGAGATCGAGGCCTTCGATCTCCTCGTCCGCAATGCGGCGGGTGCAAAGCTCGAATGCGAAGTTCGGCCCGCCCGCGATCGTGCCGCCGTAGGTCTGGATGGCCCGCAGCAGGCGAGCGGGCCGGGCAAGGAAGGTAAGCGGCGACATCAGGACGAGCGGGAAGCCGTAGACGAGGCTTCCAAGCCACCCCCCGATGAGTCCCATGTCATGGTAGAGCGGGAGCCAGCTTACGAATACGTCACGGGACGAGGCCTCGAGCGCCCGTCCCATCGCGAGGAGGCTCGCGATGACGTTGCGGTGGGTGAGCACCACCCCCTTCGGCTGTCCGGTGCTTCCCGAGGTGTACTGCAGGAAGGCGATGTCGTCGGGTCCGGGGCTCACCGCCAGGTCGAGGGCGAGCGCCTCCGACTCGCCAAGCTCCCCGGCCGTCACGAGGCCGCACCGGTCGCCGGCACGCGCCGCGAGCAGCCGTGAAACCGCCCGCGCCTCGTCGAACGTGACGAGGCACTGGGCTTCGGCGTTAGCGAGGATCCGCTCGTGCCGGCGGAAGTGATCCTCGATCTGGGCGATGCGGGCCGGGGGATAGATCGGAAGGGGCACGGCACCCGCGAGCTGAACGCCCAGGAAGCTGGCAAGGTACTCGGTCCCGGTGGGAAGCATGATCGCCACCGCCCGGCCGGGTGCGACCCCGCGCCGCACAAGCCCGCCCGCCACTCGCCTTGCGCGCTCGAGGAGCTCGCCATAGGTGAGAGGGATTTCCGCCCCCGTCTCGTCGAGCAAACGCACGTGCACCCGCCCGGGGTTGAACGAAGCGTGCTTCGCGAGGGCGTCTACCAGGGTTTCGGCGCTCCTTGACAGGTCGGGGTCGGGCTCGGCAGACGTCGCCGTCGCGGGAGCCGCCGGTGCCTTCGGCTCCCCCGCCCGGACCAGGCTCGCATCCGAGCCGCTCGCACGGGCGGCGTGCAGGGCGCGGAGAAGGTCACGGGGCGTTTCGGCATCCGCCATCATTCGATCGGGGAGGCTTGCCCCCGCGGCTCGCTCGACCCGCGCGAGGAGCTCCATTCGCGACAGGCTGTCGAGGCCGAGGTCCCGCGCGAAGTCGGTGTCGAGAGTTACTGCCGGCGCCGCGCCGTTCCCCGGTCGAAGCTCACGTGCGATGTCCGACACGAGCACGACGAGGGTGTCGGCGTCAACGTGGGCAATACCCCGCCCGGTACGTGCGATGGGGTCGGCGGGAACAGACATCGAGGCAGGCGGCGCGCTCAGCCTGCTTGACGAAGGCGCTTCGAAGCGTCGAGCACGGCCGCGACGATCGACTGGTAGCCGGTGCAGCGGCAAAGGCTCCCCGAGAGGGCGTCGCGCACCGCGTCTTCGTCCGGGTCGGGGTGGCGTTCCAGAAACTCGATCGCGGTCATGAGGAAGCCGGGGGTGCAGAACCCGCACTGCAGGGCGCCGTGGTCGCTGAACGCCTCCTGGAGCGGATGGAGAACCTCGCCGTCGGCGAGCCCCTCGACGGTCTCGACCCGGTGTCCGTCGGCTTGGACTGCGAAGAGGATGCAGGACCGCACCGCCGCTCCGTCGAGGCGCACCGTGCAGCAACCGCAGACCCCGTGCTCGCAGCCGACGTGGGTCCCGGTGAGCCCGAGGGTGTGCCGGAGGAAGTCGGCGAGGGTCAGCCGCGCCTCGACCCGCCCGCGGTATACCGCACCGTTGACCGTCACCGCGATATCGCGAAGCTCGTTCACTGAATCGCCTCTCCCGCTCCCGTCGTCCCTGCCGCGCCGCCCGGGCCGCCTGGGCCGCCTGGTTCGCCTGGTTCGCCCGGGCCGCGAACACCCTCCCCATCGCGGCCGCCCTCTCCGCATCCGGCTTCCCGACTGCGCACAATCCTCATCCGGTTCGCCCCCTGACGAGATCGGTGAAATCGGGGTCGGAGCGAGATTCCGGGTACGGGTGAGCAGACCGGACGAGGGGTGCGAAACTCCACTCCGACCCCGACTTCACCGGGACGGGATGGGAATGAGGTTCGTACGTGCCCAGGTCCGTTTCCGCGTCCACCCGTCGTCTCTCCGGCCGCCCGTTCCCGCACCCCGCGGCCTATCGCCGGGCTCCGCCGTCCCGCGCCCACGCCTCGGCCAGCGCGTCCTCGACGATCACCCCCACGAGGTGGCGGCGGTATCGGGCCGAGGCATGGCCGTCGTCGAGCGGGTCCACCTCGTCGCGCACCGCCGCCGCGACGGCCGCGAAGACCTCGGGCCCGGGGGCCTCGCCCTCCAGCATCGTTTCCGCCCGTCGCGCCCGGACCGCCGTGTCGCCGACCCCGATGAGGCCGATCCGCACCGACCGGCAACCGCCCGCACCGTTCACCTCGAACCGGCAGGCGACCCCGGCGAGGGCGAAGTCGCCGCGGCGCCGCGCGAACTCCCGGAATCCCCATCGCGTGCCCCTCGGCCAGGGCGGGAGCCGGATCTCGGCGAGCAGCTCCTCCGCCTCGACCGCGGTCTCGAGGATCCCGGTGAAGAAGTCTTCCGCGGCGACGGTGCGCAGAGGCGCGCCCGCGCGCCGGACCTGGAGCCGGGCGTCGAGGGCGAGGACGATGCCCCCCCACTCCGCCGCCGGATCGGCGTGCACGAGGCTGCCCGCGACGGTGCCCCGATTGCGGATCGGCCGGTGCGCGATCCAGGGGAGCGCGGCGGCCGCGAGGGGCTGGGAGGCGGTGAACCCGGGGTCGTCCTCGAGCGCCGCCTGCCGCACGAGCGCCCCGATCGCGAAGCCGCCGTCCGTGGCCGGAGAAGCGCACGCGGCCAGGGCCCGAACCCGGTTGAGATCGATGACGACGGCCGGCGACACCACCCGCATGTTCAGCATCGGGCCGAGACTCTGGCCGCCCGCGAGGAGCTTGGCGTCGTCCCCGTGCTCCGCGAGGAGCTCGAGCACCTCCTCGACGGTGTCGGGGTCGCGGTAGGCGAAGGGAGCGGGCTTCACCCCGGCTCCTCGCCCCGCGGGCGGCGCGGAGCCGGCGCGGACCCCCTTGCCCGCACCCGCTCCCAGACCCGCTCCGGAGTCAACGGCAGTGCATCTTCGGCGCGCTCCCCGTCCCCGAGCGCGTCCGCGACCGCGTTCGCGATCGCGCCTCCGACCCCCGCGATCCCGATCTCGCCCGCCCCCTTGACGCCGAGCGGGTTTCGCGGTGACGGCGGACCACCGAGATGACGATGGACGATCGAGGGCACGTCGGTCGTGCCGGGCAGCAGGTAGTCCATGAACGAGCCCGTGAGGAACTGTCCCGCGCCATCGTAGCGAAGCTCTTCGAGCAGGGCGCCGCCGAGGCCCTGGACGATCCCGCCCTCGACCTGCCCCGCGACCATCGCCGGATTGACGACGCGCCCGACATCGTACAGGAGCCAGATCCGTTCCGGTACGACCAGGCCCGTCGCGATATCGACCCGCACCCGCGCGACCGTCACGCCGTGGGAGTAGGCCATCTGCTCGCAACGGAAGTAGTGCACCACTTCAAGGCCGGGCTCGGCGGCGAGCTCGGCAAGCGCGCAGCTCCGCCCGTCCGCCCCCCGGACGACGCCGTCGGCCTCGATGGCGAGATCCGCGGCGCGCACGTCCAGCCGCGCCGCGGCCCGCTCGAGCACCCGGCCGCGAAGCTCGCTCACCGCCGCGTGCACGGCGTTGCCGGCCATCACCGTTCCCCGGCTCGCGAAGCTGCCGACGCCGTGCGGGATGAGGTCGGTATCGCCGTGGCGCACGGTGACCTCCGCATGGTCGACCCCGAGGGCATCCCCCGCGATCTGGGCGAGACAGGTCTCGAGCCCCTGGCCGAGGTCCGCCGCTCCGGTGGCGACGACGAGCGCCCCGGTGCGGTCGAGGCAGGCGCGGGCGCCCTCGAACGGGCCGGTCCCGGTCTTCTCGACGAAGCAGGCGAGCCCCGTTCCGCGCCGGTACCGTCCCGGCGGTCCGTCGGCCGGCCCGGCATCGGCCCCGTTCGCGGCCCGGCGAGCCGACTCCCTGCCCGGCTCCCTGCCCGACTCCCCGCCGCCGCCGGGGTCGCGAGCGGAGCCGAACCCGGCGCTCGCGCCGGCGCCTCCGGCCGACGCGCGAACCTCGCCGGTGTCACCGGGCTCGTCGCCATCCGACCCCGCGCCCGGACCGCCCGACGAGGCGACGACCAGGGCCGCCGCCTCCGCGAGCGCAGCCGGGTAGTCGCCGCTGTCGTAGGCGACCTTCTCCCCGAGAATGCGGGTGCCCCGCGCGTAGGGCATCTGCTCGGGCCGGATGAGGTTTCGCATCCGAAGCTCGACCGGCCCGATCCCGGTCAGCCGGGCGGCGCGGTCGATGAGCCGCTCGCGCGCCGCGTTGCACTCGAAGCGGCCGGGGGCGCGGTAGGTTCCGGTCGGAGTCTTGTTGGTCAGCACGCAGCGCACCCGGCACCGGTACGCCTCCATCTCGTACGGCCCGGGGAGCATGCCGGCGCTCAGCCCCGGCACCACCGTGCCGTGGGTGCGCAGGTAAGCGCCCATGTCGTTGACGACTTTCGCCCGGAGCCCGAGAAACCGACCCTCCGGATCGAGGGCGAGAGCGAGATCGTAGTGCTGCTCGCGCGAGTGATTGATGGCGCTCAGGTGCTCGACCCGATCCTCGATCCACTTGACGGGACGACCGAGACGGAGCGCCGCGCAGGGCACCAGGAAGTCCTCCGGATAGAACTCGCCGCGGACCCCGAACCCGCCCCCCACGTCCGGTTCGACGAGGCGGATGCGGTGTTCGGGCCAGCCGAGCATCGCGGCGAGGACGCTCCGGTTGAAGTGGGTGACCTTGGTCGGACCCCGGATCGTGAGCCGGCCTGCGCCGCGGGCGGCGCCGCGCTCCGGCACCGCGACGAGGCCCCGCGTCTCCATCGGAACCGCCGAGTGCCGGCCGGTGCGGAAGGTGAGCCGCACGATCCGGTGGGCCCGGGCGAACGCGGCGTCGATGTCCCCGAAACCTTCGTCGATCAGCGAGGCGAGGTTGTCGGGCGTGTGGTCGAAGAGGGGGGCGGGCGGCGGCGCGGTCGCGTCGGTCGCCGCGGGAAGCGGCTCGAAGTCCGCCTCCACCCGTTCCGCGGCGTCCTCGGCGGCGGCGCGGCTCCGCGCGACGACGAGGGCCAGCGGCTCTCCCACGTAGCGCACCCGATCGGTCGCGAGGGGGAGCTGGAGGTAGCGAAGCAGCCGCTCGTCGGGGACGAGTCGCACCGGGATCGGCCGCAGCGCGTCGCCGAACTCGCGGGCCCCGAAGATCGCGGCGACCCCGGGCACCGACCGGGCCGCCGTGGTGTCGAGGCTGCGCAGCCGGGCGTGGGCCGCGGGGCTCCGGACCACCGTGGCATGGAGCATCCCGGGCACGTGCACGTCGTCGACGTAGGTGCCTTCGCCGCGAACCCGGCGAGCGTCCTCGAGCCGTCGGACCGAACGGCCGATGGCGGGACGAGCGCCAGCGGCGGTCGGATCGCCGACCCCTTCGGCCCCTCTCTCGGGAAGCGGCTGCGTTTCCATGCAGCGTATTGATAGGGTGGCCGGATGCATCGGTCAAGCGACGGACCGCGGACCCGGCCGCCAGCCGGCTCACGCGGGGGCCCCCGGGCGCCATCCGGCCTTGCCGGGAGGCGAGCGCGGCGCTCACCGCCTCGTTGACGATGCGGCGAAGCGGTTCGCCCCGCTCGCAGGCACGCTGCGGGGGAAGGAACCCCCATCCGGTCAGGAGGTCGAGGCCGGAGGGGCGGGAACGGTCGCGGCGAGGGCGACGATGCGTTCCGGGGTGAGGGGGAGCACGAGCTCCGCCGGCTCCGCCCCGAGCGCATCGAGCACCGCGTTCACGACCGCGGCGGGCGCGCCGATGGTCCCCGATTCGCCCATTCCCTTGATCCCGCTCTCGGTGAACGGGGATGGGGTCTCCAGGTGCACGATGTCGATGTCGGGGACGTCGCCCACGGAGGGGACGAGGTAGTCCATCAGGGTGCCGGAGCGGTGCTGGCCGCCCTCGTCGTAGTCGACGGACTCGAGTAGCGCGCACCCGATCCCCTGCGCGACGGCACCCCGGATCTGGCCGTCGACGGCGGCGAGGTTGACGATGGGGCCGCAGTCCTCGGCCACGACGTAGCGGAGCACGCGGGCCGCGCCGATCAGCCGGTCCACCTCGACGAGGGCGACGTGGGCGGCGCACGAGACCGGAACCCCAGGGGGATCGTAGGCCGCGTGCACCTCGAGTCCGGGCTCGACCCCGGTCGGGAGCGGGAGGAACGGCGCGTGGGCGAGGCGCGCGAGCTCGGCGATCCCGAGCCGCGGGGCGCGTCCCTCGGGCGCGGACTCCACTTTCCCGCCTTCCCGGGCCGGTCCGTCGGAACGGCCCGGCTCCGGGGCCCGAACGGGGCCGGCCGCCGCGATGGCGCCCGGCCGCGACGGCGCGGATCCGTTGCCGGCGGAGCCGCACGCATCCGTCCGCTCCACGCCGCCGGCACCGTCCTGGACCACGAAGCGCACCTCCCCGGGGTCCACCTCCCACCGGGCCGCGGCCACCGCGCAGAGCTTCTCCTTCATCTTCGCGGCGGCGCGAAGGACCGCGCCCCCGCCGCTCACCATGGACCGGCTCGCGAACGTGCCGGAGCCGTAGGGAGTCACCGCGGTGTCGCCGAGCACGACCCGCACCGACTCCCCCGGCACCCCGAACGCCCGCGCCACCAGCCGCCGGAAGGACTCGTGGTGACCCTGCCCCTGGGAGGGCGTGCTGGCGAACGCCTCGACCCCGCCCCCCGGGTCGATGCGAAGCACGGCGGAGTCGAAGGCGGGGATATGGACCATCCCTCGCTTCCGGTACACGGCACGGTTCATGCCGGTCGACTCGACGAAGCAGGAGAACCCGATCCCGAGCCGGCGGCGGGCTCCTCTTGCCCGGTCGCAGATCTCTTCCGTCGTCCGGGAACCTCCCTCGCCGGCCTGCTCCCGAGATCCCCACTCCCGCCGCGGATGCACGCCTGAGACGCCGGCCGGATCGCCTCCGGCGCCCTTTCCCCCGGCGTCCTCCCCGGCCGAAGCGCTCTGGTCGGCCCGCCACGCGGCGTAGGGAGCGCGATCGAGCGCCCGCGCAAGAAGCGCCGGATAATCGCCGCTGTCGTACACCGCCCCGCCGGGGCTCTCGTACGGCAGCTCCTCGGGGCGCAGGAGGTTGCGCCGCCGGACGTCCACGGGGTCGAGACCCGCCGCCCGCGCGATCCGGCTCACGATCTCCTCGGTGACGAGCGGGCCGAGGGGCATTCCCACCCCGCGGTACGCCCCGGTCGGGAACTTGTTCGTCGCGATGGCGAGGCCCGTGTAGTGGTACCAGGGCACCCGGTACGGCCCGGGGAGCGCGACTCCCGCCGTCTGCGGGTCGAGCGAGCAGCCGAGGGGGTAGGCGGAGTACGCCCCGACGTCGCAGAGCGCTTGCGCCCGGAGGCCCGCGATGCGGCCGTCGGCCTCCGCCGCCGCCTCCGCCGCGATCGTGCTGTCGCGCGAATGGAACCCCGCCTGGAGGTGCTCCATCCGGTCCTGCACCCACTTGACCGGGCGCCCGAGCCGGACGGTGAGCGCGGCCGCCGCCACCTCCTCCGGCAAGAGCTGCATCTTGGGGCCGAAGCCGCCGCCGACATCCGGGGCGGCGACCCGGATCCGGCTCGCCGCGATCCCGAGGCAGCGGGCGAGGCCGTCGCGGAGGAGGTGGGGCACCTGGGTGGAGGAGAAGAACTCGAGCGTCTCGTTCACCCGGTCCCAGGCCGCCACCGCCCCGCTGCCCTCCATGGGCATGCCGGAGACCCGGGGATGGCGGCAGGTGAAGCGGACCCGGATCGGCGCCCGATCGAACCCCTCCCGCTCCCCGGAAGACCATTCGGTTCGGAAGAGCACGTTGTTCGGGGCGTGTTCATGGACGAGAGGGGCGCCCTCGCGGTACGCCGCGCCCGCGTCCGCGGCGACCGGGAGCGGCTGGTACTCGACCTCGACGAGAGCGGCCGCATCCTCCGCGAGGTAGCGATTGCTCGCGGCGACGACGGCCACGATCTCCCCGGCGTAGCGCACCGTGTCGCGGGCAACGGGATGCCATTCCGTCTCCCGGTAGAAGGCCGATCCGAGGGCCGATCCGCTCAGTACCATCTCCGTCCGGATGGGAGCGACGGAGCCGGCGAGCTCCGTTCCGGTTACCACCGCCTCCACCCCGGGCGCGCGCCGCGCCCGGCCCGCGTCGACGGACCGGACCCGCGCGTGGGGCCACGGGCTTCGCACGAACGCAAGCTCGAGCGCCCCCGCCGACCCGAGGTCGTCCAGGTACCGGCCCCTTCCCCGCAGCAGGGGCCGATGTTCGGGAGTGCTCGCTTCGGACATGGCGAAGACGGACTGCTATGCTTGGACGCGGCGCGGCAGACGGCCGCGATGGTACACCGCGGGGAGGAGGAACTCGATGGATCTCGGAATGACCGGCAAGACGGCCCTGGTGACGGGCGGCAGCATCGGCATCGGCAAGGGGATCGCGCGGTCCCTCGCGCGCGAAGGCTGCAAGGTCGCGATCGTGGCCCGCGACGGGGCCCGGCTCCAGGCCGCGGCGGAGGAGATCCAGGGCGAGACCGGCACGGAGATCGTCGCCTTCCCGGGCGACCTCATGAAGAAGGCGGACGCCGACCGCGTGGTCGCGCGGACCGCGGAGCACTTCGGCCGCATCGACATCCTCGTCAACAACGCGGGCGCGGCCCCCGGCGGGGTGGTCGAGACCCTCGACGAGGACGACTGGGAGCTCGCCATGGGTCTCAAGTTCATGGGCTACGTGTGGGTGACCCGGGCGACCCTCCCCCACATGAAGGCCCAGGAACGGGGACGGGTGGTCAACCTCATCGGCAACGACGGGGTGAAGCACTCCTACTGGGAGATCGCCCCCGGGGCGGCCAACGCGGCGGGCCAGAACTTCACCATCTCCCTTGCCGGGCAGTACGGGAAGCACAACATCTCCTTCTGCGCGGTGAACCCGGGCCCCGTCCGCACCGAGCGCTGGGCGGGGCTCGTCAGGGCGATGGCTCGCGACATGAACATCAGCATCGAGGAGGCCGACCAGCTCGCGCCCCGGAGCATCCCGCTCGGGCGCATCGCGGAGGTCGACGAGGTGGCGGACCTCGTGGCCTACCTCGCCTCCGACCGCGCCCACTTCGTCAACGGCACGATGATCGAGATCGACGGCGGCCAGCAGAAGCCCCTGATGGACATGTCCCGCGACCGCCGCTGACCACGAAGCGTCCGGTACCTGACCCCGATGGCCTGAGACCATCGGTACGGTCGAACCCATGCAAGTCTTTGCGGTGTTCAGCATTGCCGATCCGAGCCGGGTAAGGGCCGGGCTCCACGAGCACTACGGCAACAACTATTACGAGGCCGCCGACGATGTGTTCTTTATCGCGACCGAAGGCGAAACGACGCGGCAATTGGCGACGAAGATCGGCCTCGGAGACGACAACACGGCCGGGGTAACGATGGGAATCGTCATACCGGTCACCAGCTATTGGGGCCGCTATCACTCCCAACTGTGGGAGTGGATCAGCGTCAAGCAGAGCTCGAATGGCGGATAACGACAAGGCAAGTCCCGAGGACGCCGGAGCCAGCCAGCGCTCGACAACCCCCGATCAGGTCGCTGGCGACAATCGTTTCCTCCTGGTGCAGGAGATCTTCGAGATTGCCCGGACATTGGGTCGCGCGATGGAACGGCTCGACAACCAGAGCGGAAAGATCGAGCAACTCGACAGGACCGTCCACGGCCTCAGCGAGAAGATCGACCGGATTTCGCGCGACTTCGACTACATCAAGAAAGCGTGGTGGGCGGTACTGATCCTGATCGGCGTCGCGCTCAAGGAGGGTTACGACATGGTCATCGGGCCCTTGCTCGAGTGATCGAACCCATTGCCGGCGACGATGATCCGGTCGCTCCCGCCTCAGCCCGAGGCCCGCGCGACGTGGGCGCCGATGAGAGCGTTGACGCGGGGCGCCGCCTCCATCTGCACCATGTGGCCGGCGCCCTCGACGATCTCCACCGCCGCGCCGACCGCGGCGTCGGCATGCGCGGCGGGGACGATCCGGTCGTCCGCACCCCAGACGACGAGGACCGGGACCTCCAGCCCGGCAACGACACCAGGCTCCACCCAGCCCTGCTCACCGCCCGGGAACACCCCTTCCGCGAGCCCCTGGAGGGATTCCGTCACCCCGTCGAGGCGCTTGTAGCGCAGCACCCCGTCCACGAGCGAGCGGTTGACGAGCCCCGGGTCCGCGAAGAGGTGCTCGAGCACCGGCTTGAGCTGCCGGCGCGAGGTGGAGGAGACGAACCCGTCGATGTACTCGCGGTTGATGTCCGGGCCGAGGCCGGCCGAACAGACGAGGGTGACGGAGCGGACCCGGCCGGGGACGGACGCGGCGAGCGCGAGCGCGAGCGCGCCCCCGAGCGAGTGGCCGACGAGATGGGCCGCCCCCACCTCGGCCGCGTCCATGAAGCCGAGGACCGCGTTTGCAAGGCCCGGAACGGAAGCGTCCGGGATCGGGGCCGGGCTCGGACCGTGGCCCGGGAGGTCGAGAGCGACGACGGTCGCCTCCGCGGCGAGCGCATCGAGGTTGAAGAGCCAGTTGTCGAGGTCGCCGCCGAACCCATGGATGAGAAGGACCGTCTCCGCCCCTTCTCCCTGCACCGTATAGCGAAGGCGCCCGGCCCCCGTCTCCGCGAAGCGATAGGCGATCCCCTCCGCCTCTTCGTCCCCCTCGTCGTCGTCGTCCGCGGGCACCACGAACCCCTCGACGAAAGCGTCGATCTCCTCGTCGCTCACCTCGCCCTCGACGAGCACCCCGAGCAGCGCCTTCACCGGGAGCAGGTCGCCCTCCTCGGCGACCAGTCGCCTGAGCAGCCCGGCATCGGTGGCCTCCAGCGCACTCGCGATCTTCTCCGTTTCGATCTCCACGATCTCGTTTCCGACCGCGATCTCGTCCCCCTCGTTCACGAGCCAGTGGGTCACCGTCCCCTCCTTCATGGAGAGGCCCCATTTCGGCATCACGATGGGCGTAATCGTTCCGGACATCGGCCCCTCCTCAGTTGGCGACGGTCTGGCGAACCGCGGCCGCGATCCGGTCCGCACCCGGAATGTAGAGGTCCTCGAGGGCCGGCGAGAACGGCACCGGCGTATGCGGCGCGGTCACCATCCGCACTCCCGCCTTGAGCGAATCGAAGATCTCCTGGGTGACGGTGGCCGAGACGTCCGCCGCGATCGAGCAGCGCGGGTTCGCCTCGTCCACGCAGACGAGCCGACCGGTCTCCTCGACGCTCTCGAGGACCGTGTCCATGTCGATCGGGGAGAGCGTGCGAAGGTCGATGACCTCGCACTCGATGCCTTCCTTCGCGAGGGTGGTGGCGGCATCGAGGGAGCGCTGCACGGTCTGCCCGTAGGTCGCGATGGTGGCGTCGCCCCCCTCGCGGACCACGTTCGCCTCCGCGAACGGGATCGTGTAGAGACCCTCCGGCACGCCGGTCTTCGTGTCGTAGAGGTTCTTGTGCTCGAAGAAGATGACGGGGTCGTTGTCCCGGATCGCCTGGATGAGGAGCCCCTTCGCGTCGTAGGCGTTCGACGGGAACACCACCTTGAGCCCCGGGATATGGGTGAAGATGGGGGTGAGCATCTGGGAATGCTGGGCCGCGGCCCGGAAACCGGCCCCGGCCATGCAGCGGATGACCACCGGGGTCTCCGCCTTGCCGCCGAACATGTACCGGAACTTCGCGGCCTGGTTGAAGATCTCGTCGAAGCAGACCCCCATGAAGTCGACGAACATGAGCTCGGCGACGGGGCGAAGCCCGCTGCAGGCGGCGCCGATCGCGGCGCCGATGAACGCCGATTCGGACAGGGGGGTGTCCATGATCCGGTCGCCGTGCTTGACGGAAAGACCCTTGGTGACGCCGAGGGGTCCGCCCCAGGCGTCGTCCTCGCCGGGACTTCCGGTCCCGCCCGAGATGTCCTCGCCCATGCAGATGACCGTCGGGTCGCGGGCCATCTCCTGATCCAGGGCCTCGTTGACCGCCTCGCTCATGCTGAGATTGCGCGCCATTTGTGTCTCCTGTGCGGCCCGCGGGCCGTGGCTGTGATCGCAAATTCGGGTATTCGCTCCGGACGTCTCGTCGCCGGGCGTACCGCCGGCCCCTACGCGTACGAGATGTAGACGTCGGTCTCCAGATCCTCGGGGCCGGGCATCGAAGCCGCCGCCGCGTGCTCGACGGCCTCCTCGACGAGGGCGAGCGCCTCGGTGTCGATGGCGTCGAGAGCCGCCGCGTCGACCGCCCCCGCGCCGGTTACCGTGGCCCGGAAGATCTTGAGGCAGTCATGGTTCTCGCGAAGGTTCTCGACCTCGCCCTCCGCCCGGTAGGTCTGGGCGTCGCCCTCGAAGTGGCCGTAGAAGCGGTACATCTTGCACTCGAGGAGCGACGGCCCCCCGCCCTCGCGAGCGCGGGCGACGACCTCCCCCGCCGCCTCGTAGACGGCGAAGAAGTCGGTGCCGTCCACCGTGATCCCCGGCATCCCGAACCCCGAGGCCCGGTCGACGTAGCTGTCGCAGGCGACCGCCCACTCCACCGAGGTGGACTCGGCGTAGCCGTTGTTCTCCACCACGAAGACGACGGGCAGGTCCCAGACCGCGGCGAGGTTCAGGCTCTCGAGGAACATGCCCTGGTTGGAGGCGCCGTCCCCGACGAAGCTGATCGCGACCCCGCCGTCCCCCCGCCGCTTGGCGGCGAGGGCGGCGCCGCAGGCGAGCGGCGCGCCGGCTCCGAGGATCCCGTTCGCGCCCATCATGCCCTTGCTGAGGTCCGCGATGTGCATCGAGCCGCCCTTGCCCTTGCAGGCACCGGTCGCCTTGCCCCGGATCTCCCCCATCATTTCCTTCACGTCCACGCCCTTGGCGATGCAGTGGCCGTGCCCCCGGTGGGTGGAGGCGATGCGGTCGTTGTCGCCCAGGTGGAGCATGATGGCGGTCGCGACCGCCTCCTCACCGGCGTAGAGGTGCACGAACCCGGGGATGTCCCCGCGAGCCACATCGACGTGCAGCCGCTCCTCGAACTCGCGGATGGTCTTCATCGTCCGGTACGCGTCGAGCAGCGTGTCGCGGCCGATCGAGAACGGTTGGTCGGTCATGTAACGAATCCTCCGAAGAATGCCGGCGGCCCGCGAAACCACGGCGGACGGCCGACCGTTGGCGACAGTGGTCCGATCTTTTGGGGGTTTGCGCCGTCCGTCAAGTGCCCGCGCGCGCTCCAGCAGTGCTCATTTTGGCGCCTGACTTTACCCTGAGCCGCAAGCCGTCTTCTCCTTGCGACTCGATCCGGGGCCGATCGGGGGGCGATCGACGGTCATGCCGGTCCGGCAGCGGGACCCGACGAGCAAAGTGAGAACTGCCGGTGCGCTCATGGCGACCCGGCATCGGGGCGAAGGCCGCGCGTGCCCGCCGCTCACCGGCGGTCCGGCGCCCGCGCGGCTTCGAGGACCCGGCGCCCGCCCACCCGGAAGAGCCCGTTGCGGGCCGCGTAGTCCATGCACGCCGGCACGTCCACGGTCCGCACCGCGTCCGGCTCGAGCACGACGCTGACCTCGTCCTCCTCGCCGAACCCCACCTCGCGCTCCCCGTCGAGGGCGATCATCCCGGCACGAAGCCGGGGGGTGCGGGGCGATCCGGGCGGCAGCCGGCTCCAGCCGCGCACCCCGATGGTGCGGAGCCAGCCGGGAGCGATGGGCACCGCGATCTCGACCGGGCCGGCCCCACCGGGCGGGGGGTCGTCCGCCGCCGGCGCCTCCATCTCGACCATCATGCCCTCGGGCTCCCGGCGCCCGACCGGGTCGAGAAAGCCCGCGATCGCGGACAGCCCGATCACCCCCGGGTCCGCGAAGGTCACATAGAGCTCCCGGAGCGACTCCGGCCGCCACAGGGCGCGTGCCCCCACCACCCGCTCCGCGACGATGGCGACGTCGACGAGGGCCGGGTGGCTCTCGGCTCCGTTGATGGACACGAGGAGGCGCTTGTTCGAGGCGTAGGCCACGCCGGGCGGCACCTGCCCCGTCACCGCGAGACCGGTGGCGAGGCCGGTCACCGTCGGCTCCCGGTGGTCGGGAAAGGCGTTGTTGGTGCCGGTCGAGACACAGGCGATGGGAGTCCGGCCGCAGTCCATCGCCACCGCGCGATGGGTCCCGTCTCCGCCGAGCACCACGATGGCCGCCACCTCCTCGGCCACCATCGCGCGGACCGCGCGGCGGGTATCCTCGACCGTGCCCGTCACCGGGAGCTCGAGGTGGCGGAGCGGCGCGAACCGCTCGCCGCCCGCGTTCCGCGCCCGTTCGATCCCGCGTTCCACGTGGGCCCGGATACCGGCTCGCTCCGGCATTGCGAGGACCTCCGAGACGCCGCAGGCCCCGAGGCAGGCAAGCACCCGGAGCACGATGTTGGCCCGGTCGGTGATCTGGAGGCTCGCCGCATTGGCGATGACGCGACGGATGTCCCTCGCGGAAAAGGGGTTCGCGACGAGTCCGACCCGCATGCACTCGACTCCTCCCTGCCCGGTGGGCGGCATGGTGAAGCTCCGCTCCCCTCCTGTCGAGCCCCGCCCCCGGGCGGAGCCGCTACGATGATCCCGACCGCTCCGGGCGGAGCCGCCCGGCCGATCCGCGCCGGACCCTCACCTGCTGCTATGATGCGCGGCCGGGCGGCCCCTGCAAGCCGAGCCGGCACCCCGCCTGCACGCCGGTCGACGCGGTGCCGGACGAAATGCCGGCGGCCTGCGGTCGCCGCGGGGGCACGCCCGAGCCGGTGTTCACGGCCGTCGACGACGACGTGAGCGAAGGACGCGCTTCCGCGCGAACCGCAGCCGGGGCCGCTACGGATCACTTCCCGACACCGTGCGCGTCCGCGGCGTCCGAACGATCCGACTTCCATCCACCGTTACGGCAAGGAGAACAGAACATGCGCCACCGCTTGAAACTCGAATCGCTTCGAACCCGGCTCCTCGGGGCCGCGGCCGGCCTCGCCGTCGCGGCCGCGCCCATCGCATCGAGCGCCGGCGACCTCGTCGAGGGGTCCGACTGGCTCCGACGCTGGGACGGGGTCAAGCTCACCCTGTCGTCCCATACCGGCCCGACGACCGACGCGGTCAAGGCGGTCTCCGCGAAGTTCGCGGAGCTCACCGGCGCGCAGGTCGAGGTGATCGACGAGTCGTGGACCGATCTCCTGTCCAAGCACCTCGCGGACGCGGCGGCCGGCGGCGGCACCTACGACATCCTGACCTGGCCGTACATCTGGACCGGGCATTACGTCGAAGGCGGCCTCGTCGAAGATCTGAACGGCTGGTTCGCGAACGCCGACCTGGCCGACCCCCGCTTCGACGTGGCCGACATTCCCGAAGCGGTGCTGGAAGTCTACGGGCGCTACCGGGGGAGCGCGTCCCCGAATCCGGACGGGCTCTGGTCGGTGCCCTACAAGTTCGACGTCTACCTCGCCCAGTACCGCACCGACCTCTACGAGGAGGCCGGGATCGTGGATGCCGACGGCCGCGCGAAGCCGCCCGAGACCTGGGCCGAGTTGCTCGCGCACGCAAAGATCCTGAAAGAGAAGTTCCCGGACCTCCAGCCCATCGTGTTTCCGCTCGCGGTCGACGACCCGATGGTGGCGACCTTCCTTCCGATGATCGCGGCCTACGGCGGAACGA
Organism: Gammaproteobacteria bacterium; assembly: GCA_965214795.1. Taxonomy (GTDB): domain Bacteria; phylum Pseudomonadota; class Gammaproteobacteria; order HK1; family HK1; genus JAJDXW01. The sequence continues at coordinate 3,621,109 of OZ243976.1, forward strand.
TCCCGATCCCCTGGTACGACGAGAACCTCTATCCGGAGTTCCAGAACGGTCCGGGCCAGGAGGCGATCGCCATCCTCCAGGAGCTGGCCGCGTACATGCCCGTCGACGTCCTCGACATGGACTACGACCGGGTGAACGCCCACATGGCCCAGGGTCTCGCCGCCTACGCGCTCAACTGGAACGCGTACCTCCCGGTGCTGCTGGATCCGGGCTCCTCGCAGATCCATGCGTCGGTCGCGTTCGACGGAACCCCGGGCGGGCCCGCCGGCCGGTTCAGCGGCCTCGGCGGGTGGCAGATGGGGGTCTCCTCGCAGTCGGCCAACAAGGAGGCCGCCTTCCAGCTCCTCGAATGGATCGCGGGCCGCGAGCGCGGCGTCGACCTCGCTCTCGCCGGCGGCTCGGTCGCCCGGTTCTCGGTCGCCAACGACCCGAAGGTGGTGGAGGCGTTCCCCTACTACCCGCTGCTCATGGACGTGCTGAAGGGCTACGCCGCGCGCGGGATGGACCGCTCGTGGGCGGAGCTCCAGCGCACGATCGGCGTCGGCCTCAACAAGATCCTCCTCGGCGAGGAGGCGAGGGAGGGGCTCGTCGACACCGCCCGCCAAGCCTTCGACCAGGCCGAGCGCGCCGGGTACACGCCCGCAAAGACCGCCGCCCGGCCCTAAGGAGCCTGACCGGACAATCTCGCCGGCTTCCTGCCGCGGACGCCGAGAGGGCGCGGTGACGAACCTCGAGTGAGCTGTCCGGGATGGTCTCCGGGGCGAACGACCCCTCGATCCGGGAGCGGATACGGCGCCGGCCGTATCCGCTCCTTCTGGTGGCACCGGCCATTCTGGTGCTGTTCCTGCTCACCATCTATCCCTTCATCTACATGGTGTGGATCAGCCTCCACAAGTGGCCGATCCTCCCCACCCTGCCCCGCATCTTCCTCGGCGGCGACACCTACGCGTACATCTTCGGTGACGGCGAGTTCTGGAACTCCGTCTGGGTCACCTCCCTCTACATGGCCCTCAGCGTGGGAATCCAGCTCGCGCTCGGGCTCTTCCTCGCCCTGCTGCTCGATACGCGGTACCGCGCGTTCCGGTGGCTCCGGCTCCCCTTCATGATTCCGGTGTTCGTCTCCCCGGTGGTGGTCGGCCTCATCTGGAAATTCATGCTCGGCTACGACCTGGGCATCGTGAACCACCTGCTTCGGAGCATCGGCCTGGAAGGGGTCAACTGGCTGGGCGACCAGACCAACGCCCTGCTCTCGCTCGTGCTGGTCGACGTCTGGCAGTGGACACCGTTCACGTTCCTCATCCTCCACGCGGGACTCCTGTCGCTCCCCCGAGAGCCCCACGAGGCGGCGGTCATCGACGGGGCGACCGGCTTCCAGACCTTCCGGTACGTGACCTTTCCGTTGATTGCCCCGGTCTTCACCGTCGCCCTGCTGTTCCGGGTCCTCGATGCGTTCAAGCTGTTCGACATCGTCTACATCCTCACCCGGGGAGGGCCCGGCAACGCGACGAACGTGCTCGCCTACAACATCTGGCGCAAAGGGTTCTTCGAGAACCAGCTCGGGTACGCGGCGGCGCTCTCGGTCCTCATGATTGCGGTCGCGACCGGGCTCGCCCTCGCCCTCATCCGGATCATGTCGCGCCGCGAGGCCGCGTGATGCACGGCCGACTCTCGCCCCTCGGAATCGCGGGCCGGGTTCTCGTTCTGACCGTGTTCCTGCTGTTCTTCCTGTTTCCGTTCTACTGGATCATCGCGACATCGCTGAAGACCCAGGTGGACGCGTTCGCGATCCCGCCCAAGTGGATCTTCGATCCCACCGTCGCGAACTACCTGAAAGTCCTGCTCGACACGGAATTCCTGCGGCAGACCGCGAACTCGCTCATCGCCTCGACGGCGAACTCCGTGATCACCCTCGCCCTCGCCCTCCCCGCCGCGTTCAGCATGTCCCGCTACCGGACCGGGGGAAAGGACCTCCTGTTCTGGTTCCTCAGCATCCGCATGATCCCGCCGATCGTGGGAGCGATTCCGCTCTTCGTCCTCGCCGCCCGGTTCCGGCTGATCGACACCTACGTCATCCTGCCGGTCCTCTACATCATCCTGAACATGCCGTTCGCGGTGTGGATGCTGAAGTCGTTCATCGACGAAATCCCCCGCGAGATCGACGAGAGCGCCATGATCGACGGCTGCGGCAACCTGGCGGTGATCCGACGGATGATCCTGCCGCTCATCAAGCCGGGACTGGTCGCGACCGCCGTCTTCTGCTTCATCCTCGCCTGGAACGAGTTCCTGCTCGCCAACATCTTCACGCGCCGGGTCGCGGTGACCCTCCCCGTCGGCATCTCCAAGTTCATCACCGAGAAACAGATCCTCTGGGGGTACATCACCGCCGCCGCCACCCTGGCCACCCTGCCGCCCGTGGTGCTGCTATGGTTGTTCCAGAGGAACCTCTTGCGCGGCCTCACCTTCGGTGCGGTGCGTTGAAGCGACGGGAGCCGAGGAACGACGATGCAGCAGGCACATGACTTTCGGGAAGAGAGCGACACCCTCGCGGCGGTGCTGGAGGGCCGGTCGGACGGGGAGTGGAGCCGCCCGACCCTGTTCAAGGACTGGACGGCGAACGACGTCGTCCGGCACCTCCATTTCTGGAACCGGGGGGCGGACCTCGCCCTCACCGACCCGGACGGGTTCCGGGACCTGCGGCGGCGCTTCGGCGAGAAGGCGGCCGCGGCCGGCCACCGTGCGGCGGAGGCGAGCATGGTCGGCGGGCTCGGCGGATCGGCCCTTCTCGAGGACTGGCGCGGCTTCTACCGGGAGATGGCGGAGCGCTGGGCGGCGGTCGACCCGCGCCAACGGGTGCCCTGGGTCGGTCCGGACATGTCCGCGCGCTCCTCGATCACGGCCCGGCTCATGGAGACGTGGTCCCACGGGCAGGCGGTCTTCGACCTCTTCGGCCTCGAACGCGAGGAGCACGACCGGGTCCGGAACGTGGTGGTGCTCGGGGTCAACACCTGGGGCTGGACGTGGGCGGTGCGCGAACGCGAACCGCCGGGGCCGATGCCGCACCTCCGGCTCGACGCCCCCTCGGGTGCGATCTGGGAGTACGGCAAGGACGACGGCGAGAACCGCATCGAGGGGCCGGCCGTCGCCTTCGCCCAGGTGGTCGCCCAGACCCGGAACGTCGCCGACACGGGCCTTCGCGTGACCGGCCCCGTAGCCGCGGAATGGATGGCGAACGCCCAGTGCTTCGCCGGCCCGCCCGAGACCCCGCCCCCGCCCGGCGCCCGCGTTCGCGCGCACCCTGCACCGACATGACGACCCGATGTGGGACGCGGAAGACCCCGACCGGAGGGATGTCGATGTGAACCCGCTACGAGGCCGCCCGGGCTTCCGACTGCGGGTGGGTAGCCACCGGGTGATCTTCGAGCGGGACGACGATGCGCGCGTGATCGAGGTGCTGCACATTGGCCCGCGCGGCGACGTGTACAAGTAGGAAAACGTGATGGCCGAACCACAAGTCATTCGAGACGACAGGGGCAACCCGGTATTTGCGGTACTCCCGTGGCGGGAGTACCAACGCTTGGCCGCCGGGGCCGCCGGCGCGGCGCTGACGGACGAGGAGCTTTACGACGATGCCAAGCTCACCGGCGACGAGTCCTTTCCCATCAAGGTGGCGGACCGCCTCCTGGCCGGGGAGAATCCGGTCAAGGTCTATCGCGGTCATCGCGGCATGACGCAGAGTCAACTTGCGACGGCGGCGGGCATCAATCCGGTCTATCTGTCGCAGATCGAAACCAGGAAGCGCACCGGATCGGCGTCGATCGCCCGTCGATAGCACGCGATCGCCTCCTCGTGTGGTAGCCGTAGGTCCAGGCGAGCCCGCGGTCGAACCAGCGCTGCGCCTCCTCCGATCCGGTGGTGATCGGCCGGCGGTAGGTTCCAAGGTCGTAATAGTCATAGTCGTCGGACATGGTTTTCCTCCCGGCCGCTGTTTTCCTCCCGGCCGTTTCCCGGGCGCTCGGGCCGCCCGGGCCGCCCGGGCCGCATCGGACCCTCCGGGGCGCCCTCGCCCTCAATGTCCGAAGTACGCATCCCGGACATGAGGGTTGTTCATCAGCTCCTCCGCCGATCCGCGGAGGCGGATCTCGCCGGTCTCGAGCACGTGGACGTCCCGAGCGAGGTGGGTGGCGAAGTTGACGTTCTGCTCGGTGATGAGGATCGTGATCCCGAGCTCCTCGTTCATCCGCCGCAGGGCGGCCGCGATGTCGTGGCAGACCTTGGGCGCAAGCCCGATGGTGGGCTCGTCGACCACGAGGAGGCGCGGGCTCGACATGAGCGCGCGGCCGAGGGAGACCATCTGGCGCTCCCCGCCGCTCTGCGTGCCCGTCTCCTGGTCCTGCCGTTCCTCGAGCACCGGGAAGAGGTCGAAGACCATGCGCAGGTTCCGCTCCGCGTCGCGGGGCACGGTGTGCGCCCCGACGAGAAGATTGTCCCTGACCCCCATGAACGGGAAGAGGTGCCCGCGCTCCGGCGCGTAGCCGACGCCGAGGCGCACGATCTCCATCGCGCTACGCCCGGCGAGGGAGACCCCGTCGAGGCGGACCTCGCCCGTCGTCCGGACGAGCCCGAGAATCGAGTCGAGCAGGGTCGACTTCCCCGCTCCGTTCGGGCCGATGATCGCGGCGATCCGCCCTGCTTCCACGTCGAGCGAGACCCCGTGCAGCGACCGCGCCCGGCCGTAGAACGCGTCCAGATCGCGGATCTCCAGGAACGCCATGCGGTGATGCTCCGGCTTCGCCGCCTCCCCGCCGCTCAGGGTTGCCCCAGGTAGGCTTCCTGGACGAGCGGATTGCCCAGCACCTCGTCGAACCCGCCCCCGGCGATCACCCGTCCGAACGACATCACTACCAGCCGGTCCACGAGGGGGGCGAGGGAGCGCAGATCGTGGCTCACGATGATGAAGGTCATTCCCCGCCCTCGTTCGGCGAGGAGCAGCTCGGAGAGCTGGGCGATCTCGCCCCGCGTGAGTCCCGCGAACACCTCGTCGAGGAGCAGCGCCTCGGGGTCGGTGGCGAGGGTGCGGGCCAGCTCGAGCTTGCGAAGCTCGCCCATCGAGAGCTGCTCCGGGTACATCGCGGCCTCGCGCTCGCCGAACCCCACCTTGCGCGCGATCTCCCGGTCGGCGCCCTTCGGCGGGCGTTCGGTGACGAGCCGCCGGACGCTGTCCGGCATCATGCCGACCCGGATGTTGTCGAGCACCGTCATCTCGCCGAACGGTCGCGGGACCTGGTAGGTGCGCGCGATGCCCCGGGCGACCCGGCGGTGGGTCGGCTCCCGCGTCACGTCCTCGCCCCGAAAGAACACCCGCCCCGCGTCGGGCCGCCGCTCGCCCATGAGGAGCCCGAACGCGGTGGTCTTGCCGGCGCCGTTCGGGCCGATCAGCCCGAGCGACTCCCCCTCGTCCACGTGCACGCTCAACCGGTCCACGGCGACGAGCCCGCCAAAGCGCTTCGTCACCTCGCGCAACTCGAGCAGGGGGGCGGTCATGGCCCCACCGGCCCGGACCGGTGGCGGGAAGGGAGCAGCCACCTCGCCGCGGCGCGAAGGATGGTGTGGAGGATGGCGAGGAGCCCGCGGGGCTCCAGCACGTAGACGAGGAGCGCGATGGTCCCGTAGATGACGTAACGCTCGGGGCCCGGCAGGTAGGGACGCAGGGACTCGAGGAGGAAGGTCAGGAAGTAGGCGCCGAGGATCGGTCCCGCGACGGTCGCCGAACCGCCGAGCAGGGCGGCGACGAGGATCATGAACAGGAAGTTGATGTCGAAAAGGCCCCGGGGCGCGATGGACCCGAGGTAGTGCACGTAGAAGGCGCCGCCGACGCCCGCTACCGCCGCGCTCGTCATGAAGGCGAAGAGCTTGAGCCGGATCGTGCTGAGCCCGGAGGCGGCGACCGCCCCCTCGTCCATCCGGATGGCGGCGAGCGCCGCCCCCACCCGGGTGCGGAGGACGAGCCAGAGGCCGAGCCCGATCGCGAACGTGAGCCCGAAGGTGAGGTAGTAGTTCGGGGTCGCCCCCGACACGAGCGTCGGAATGCCGGAAAGGCCCCGGGTCCCTCCGGTGATCCCGGGGGCGACGACCTGCGTCAACTGGTACATGAGTTCCATGAACGCGAGGGTCACGAGGGCGAAGTAGGTGCCGCGGATGCGCAGGGCGGGGAGAAAGAAGAGGGTGCCCCCGACCAGGGTCGCGAGCACCCCCGCGGGGATGCTGAGCCAAAGCGGCGTGTCGAGGTGGTACGTCAGCATCGCGGTCGTGTAGGCCGCGATCCCGATGAGGAAGGGGTGGCCGAAGCTGATGTAGCCGGTCCGACCGGAGATGACGTCCCAGCTCATCGCGAAGATCGCGAGAAAATTGGCGAAGATGAGGATCCGGATGGTGCCGGTCGATATGAAGTTCGGCAGGAGCCCCATCACGACCCCGAACGCGAGCCACCCGAGCAGCGGCCCCGCGAGGCGCACGCTACAGCTCCTCCCGCCCGAACAGCCCCTTCGGGGCGATGATGAGGACCACGATGATGAGGACCATCGTGAACACCCCCCGGAGCTCCGCCGCCACGAGGGTCGTGGTGACCGTCTCCATGAACCCGATGAGGTGGGCGACGACGAGGCTCCCGACGATGCTCCCGATGCCGCCGACGACCACCACCGCGACCGCGATGATGAGCGGAGCGACCCACATGCCGGGGGTGAGCTGGGTGTAGGTCGCGAAGAATACGCCCGCGAGGGCCGCGAGCGCGCCGGAAATCGCCCACGTCGCGAGGCTCGTGCGGTGCGGATCGATCCCCGAGATGACCGCCCCTTTCCGGTCCATCGAGACCGCGCGGAGGGCGCGGCCGAGGCGCGTGCGGCGCACGAACACGAGGAGCCCTCCGAGCACGATCCAGCTCACCACCATGGCGGCAAGGAGGTTGTGAGAGACGAACACCCCCTCGTAGCGGAACACCCCGGACACGATCGGCCACATGCTCTTCGGCGCCGAGGTGTAGACGACGACGATGAGGGCCTGCATGACCACGGCGAGGATCAGGGTGGCGATCTCGACCGCGATCGGATTGTGTTCGAGGCGGCGGACGAGGACGGTGCAGGTGAGGACCCCGAAGGCGGCCCCGACGAGCACCGCGACGACGATTCCCAAGCCCTTGGGGATACCGAGGACCTGCACCGCAGAGTAGTAGGCGTAGCCGCCCAGCATGAGGAAGACGCCGTGGGCGAGGTTGAGCACCCGGCCCACGCTGAAGATCATGGTGAACCCGACCGCGACCAGGGCGTAGAGCCCGCTCAGGGCGAGCCCCTGGATGAGGATGTTGGTCATGGCGGCCGCGAGGCCGGGGAGCCGGGACCGGCCCCCCGGCGGCGCGGGCCGCGGCCGCTTACCGGACCCAAGGCGGAACCGAGAACTCGCCGCTCGCGTACTTCGGCGGGTACACGACCTTGGCGGTGCCGTCCGTGTACCACTGGATCACCACCATGGACGGGGCGCCGTCATCGTACGGCGGGGTGAGGTCGAACTTGATGTTGTGGACGTACTCGCGGCCCGTGCGAGGCTCGATCTCGCCGCGCTTGTAGTATGCGTAGCGGTGCCAGAACTCCCCGTCCCTGTAGAGCTTGACGTCGGTGTTCTCCATCTCCCGCACCCAGTCGTCGAGGGGATCGAAGCCGCCCGCGCGCTCCGCCGCGGCAAAGGCGTTCTTGACGCCATGATAGGCGTTGAACCCGTTGAAGTGGGGGAAGACGGGACGCTCGTCGCCGTACTTCGCCCGGTACTTCTCCGCGAAGACCCTGGATGCGTCGTCGAGCTCCATCCCGACCGCGGGGATCGGGCTCAGGGTGGAGATCCCGCCCCCGGCCCCGCCGGTGTCGCCCCAGAAATCGAGACCGAGCGCGGCCACGTTGATGCCGGTCATCGGCAAGGGGACCTGGAGCTTGACGTACTGCGACGACGGCACCTGGCTGTTGACCGAGGAGATGAGGTACATGAAGTCGGGCTCGAGCGCGACCGCCTTGTTGTAGATGGGGGCGAAATCCACGGTCTGGGTGTCGTACACGATCGTGTCGAGCACCTTGATCCCCGCCTCGGCCTCCATGATCTCGACGATGAACTCCTGCACCCCGCCCGCGAACGCGGTGTCCTCCTGGAGGATCACGGTGGAGCTCCAGCCCATCTGCTTCGCGAGGACGTCCTTGCCGAAGTCGACGTACAGGGTGCCGAGGGCGTAGTCGCACGCGATGTTCATGAAATACATCTTGTACTTCTCGTACTCCTCCCCGACCTTGTCGATGAGCCCGATGTACGAGGTCCAGGTGTCGAGGGTCGGGGTCCGGTACTCCGCCATGCGGGGAAACCACCCGAGAGAGACGTCGTCGATCGATCCGGAGACGATGAAGTCGACGTTCTCCACCTCGTTGAGGTACTCGTACGCCTTGATGCCTTCGGTCACGTCCTCGCGGGTGTCCGCGGAGACCAGCTCGATCGTCCGCCCGCCGAGCACGCCGCCGCCGGCGTTCAGTTCCTCGATCGCGATCTCCGCTCCGCGGAGCGTGCTCCGGCCCGTGTCGGACGCGAACGACCCGATGAAGCCGACCTTGACAGGGTCGCCCGCGGCCTGCGCCGCCGGCAGGGCCGCCGCCCCTAGAACCAAGGCCGCGAACAGGGGCGCAAGCGCCCCGTCGATTCGGTAGTGCATGACTCCCTCCTCCGTTCTCCGTTCCCGGGCGGCATTCCGCCGCCCTGTTGACCCGGCGCGCGGAGCCGCGCGCCGGGGACCGCCGCAGCGTTCCGGGACCGCGCCCGAGCGCCGCGCTTCCGTGGCCGCCGGGGTTCCCCGCATCGGGGCTCGGGCGGCATCTCCGGGAGCGGTGGGCCCGGGTCGCGCCCGCGCTTCACCGACCCCCGGGAACCATTTCGCGCTACCGATCGGTTTGCCGGAGGCGTAGCCCGACATCGTACCGATGCGCGCAAGTCGATGAGATAGTCTCCTCCCCCACTTCCTTCTCCGGCGTCGGGTGCGCCGAGATGGAGATACGTTTCAACGGGTGCGCCCTCGCTCCCACCGCTTTCGACAACGGGAAGCAACGCTCGCCGCTCACCATCGAAAGATCGGCCACGGCGTCGCCTCCGCCGCTCTCACTGTAGCGCCGCCGCAGTGCCGCGGAGAACTCCTCCGTTCAGCCACACCCTGACTTTCATGCTGCGGGGCGGCTGCGAACGAGCGGACCATGACTGTTTCGACCGATGCGGCACGCCTTACCAGGCGACGTTCCCGTGCGCATCGTGAACCACCGCGTCCGCCTCGATCTCGACCATCATCCCGGGGGTGGTGAGCCCCGCCCCGACCCCCGTGGTGACCGGCCGGATGTCCGCGAAGATCTCGCCGTGCGCCCGCACGTACGCCCCGCCCGCGCGCAGGTCGGCGAGGAACGCGCGGGTGCGGGTGACGTGGCGGAGCTCCGCCCCGACCTCGTTGAGCGCGCGCTCGATGCGCCCGAAGGCGTAGACCGTCTGGGCATAGGTGTCGCCCGGGGCGTGCAGCCGCCCGGAGGGTTCGATCGCCGTCGTGCCGGCCACGAACACGAGCGGCCCGACCCGCTTGGCCCGGACATAGGAGCCGATCGCCTCGAACCGTCCGCCCCCGGACGCGCTGCGGACGGTCACGAACCCGGCCCCTTCGGCCGATCGCCCTCCGCGATCCGGGCCCGGACCGCGGCGGCGGCCCGGGCGAGCGCGCGCCGCTCGGATCCATCGAGGGGTATCTCCTCGATCTCGATGAGGCCGCGGGGCCCGAGCAGGCAGGGAACCCCGAGCACCACTCCTTGGAGGCCGTACTCGCCGTCCAGCCGGACGGAGACCGGCACCACCCCCACCCGCGCGCCGCGCAGGTGGTCGAGCACCTCGACCACCGCGTGGGCCGGGGCGATGGTCGCGGACCCGGCCTTGCGAAGCGCGACCACCCGCCCGCCGGCGGCGACGGTGCGTTCCACGCACGCGTCGATCCGCGCCCGACCGAGGCGCCGTTCGAGCGGCGCGCCGCGGATCCGGGCCCGGGACACGATCGGCACCATCTCCGGCCCGTGGCAGCCGAGGACCATCGCCTCCACCTCGTCGACCCCGGCCGCCGCCTCGCGGGCGAGCGCCTCGCGAAAGCGCGCGGAATCGAGGGTTCCCGCCATGCCGAGAACCCGCTCGCGCGGGAACCCGGTCGCGAGCAGCATCTCCGCCGTCATCTCGTCGAGGGGGTTCGAGACCACGATCACCACCGCGCCGGGGGCCGCGGTGCGGATCGTCTCCGCGACCGCCCGCACCGTGCGGCGGTTGGCTTCCCGGAGATCGGCTCGGTCCATTCCGGGGGCACGCGGGCGCCCGGCGGCCACCATCACCACGTCCGCGCCGGCCACGAGCGCGAGCTCGGTACCGCCGGCCACCGCGCTGCGCGAACGGGTGAGCCCGGAGGCGTGAACCAGGTCGAGCGCCAGCCCCTCGGCGAGGCCGGGTACGATGTCGACGACGACGAGCTCCTCCGCCATGCCGGCGTTCGCGGCGAGATGGGCCACGTTGGCGCCGACGCCGCCCGCCCCGACCAGCGCGAGGCGGCCGAAACGCACGGGGTTCCGCCCCGTCGGCCGACCCGCCGGCATCCACTTCGCGCCGCGGCGGTAGAGGCCGCGCACCAGGGCGGCGGTCCCGTCCGGAACCGGCACCGCCGGCCGGTCGAGGGGACCCGCGCGAAGCGCGATCCGGAGCCGGGCCGCGGAATCGCGGGCCTGGTCGGTGACGATGGTCCCCGGCCGCACCTCGAGGTAGCGCCGACCGCGGCGGCTCGCCCGTTCGACGTGCTCGGCCCCGATCACGCGCCGGCCGGTCATCCGCTCGCCTCCCTCCCGTCGACGTCGCGAATGGCGGCGGCCGATGCCACCATCGCCGTCTCGACGGACGCCTCGCTCCCGGAGATGAACATGCGCCCGTAGCGGCCGAGCGCCCGCACCTCCACGATGTCGATCTCCGCCGCCTTCTCCGCCTCGTTCGCAGCCAGCGCCACGTAGGCGGCCGGGGCGCACTCGAGCACCCCGAGGGTCCGTCCCGGAACGAGGAGCGAGCCGGACGACCACTTGTTGAGGAGCTGCGCCTGATACGGCTCGACCGAGGTGATGATCCGGGTGGATTCGACGGTGGGGCGGAGGCGGTCGGACATCCGCATCCCGAGGCGGGCGAGGAGCGCGTCGCGGGCGGCCGACACCTCCGCGTTGAGGGGCGAACGCAGGATGAAGAACCCGAACTCGCGCTCGACGATCTGGCTCGTCGTCTCGACCCGGCTCGCCTTGAGCGCCGCGTCCACGAGGCCGAACACCTCGTTGCCGGGGGCGAGCTCGCCGATGAGGATGGTGTCGCCGGCGAGCGGGATCGAGCCCTGCACGGTGGCCCCGTTGTACGCCGCGAACTTCGGTTGCAGGCGGTCGATCTGAACGAGGGCCCGGATCGTCACCCGCTCGGTCATGCCGGGCCGCCCCGCCGGTTCCGCGCGCCCGGCGCCTCCGGCTCGCCGTACAGATCGTGGAGGTCGCGCCAGGGCCGCGACTCGTACGCGACCCGCTTGATGTTGATGAGGTGCAGAGCGGTCACGTTGTCGCTGACGATCGACCCCGACGAGGTGCCGGTCCCCAGCATGAAGCTCGGCTCGAGACCGGTCGAGAACCCCATGCCGCCCATGATCGCGGGGGTGTTGACGAGGACCCGGCCGGTCGGGACGCGGCCGCAGGCGGCGACCACCTCCGGGTCCCGGGCGTGGACCACCGCCGTGTGCCCCCATCCTCCGAAACGGGCCACCGACTCGGCGGCCTCGATGCCCGCCGCCGGATCCGCCGTCTCGTACCAGGCGAGGACGGGGGCGAGCTTCTCCGCCGAGAGGGGTGCCTCGCGCCCGATCCCCGCCGGCTCCGCCACGAGGACCCGGGTGCGGGGCGGAACGTCGAAGCCGGCGAGCGAGGCGAGGCGCTTCGCGGGCTGGCCGACGTTCTCGATCACCGGCGCACCGCGGCGGTCGAAGAGGACGGGGGCGAGCCGCCCCGCCTCGGCCGAAGTGCAGAAGTACGCACCCTTGAGCTTCATCTCGTGGCGCAGGCCGCGGGCCACGGGGGCGTCCGCGATGACCGACTGCTCGGCGACGCACGCGGTCCCGTAGTCGAAGCTCTTCGACACGATGATCTGCTCGGCCACCTCGCCGAGATCGTCCGCGATCGACCGGTGGACGTAGACCGGCACGTTGCCCGGGCCGACCGCGAGGGTCGGTTTGCCGGAGGAATAGGCCGCCCGCACCATGGCGATGCCCCCCGTCGCCATCACCACCGACGTGCGGCGGTGACGCATCAGCTCGTCAGTGCCCTGGATCGTCACCTCGTCGAGGCACTGGACGAGCCCCGGCGGCGCCCCCGCCTGCTCGGCGGCGCGGGCGAGCACTGCCGCGGTGGCGAGCCCGCACCGGACCCCGCGGGGATGGGGAGCGCAAACGATGGCATTGCCCGCCTTCACCGCGGACAGGGTCTTGAAGATGACGGTGGAGGTCGGGTTGGTGACCGGAACGAGGGCGGCCACGACCCCCATCGGCTCGCCGATCGCCGCGACCTTCGCCACCTCGTCACGCCACAACACCCCGAGGGTGCGCACGTTCCGGAGCCACTCCGCGACCGAGAGGGAGTTGAAGAGGTTCTTGATGCGCTTGTCCGGGACGTTCCCGTACCCCGTCTCCTCGACGGCGAGCCGGGCGAGCCGTTCCGCTTCGGGCTCGATGGCGAGGGCCATGCGCTCGACGATCGCGTCGATCGTCCGGGGCGGGGTCGCGCGAAACGCGAGCCACGCCTCCCACGCGCGCGCCGCGGCGCGCCGCGCGGCCGCGATGGACCGCAGGTCGGCGTCCATCACCTCGCCCCGCGCGCGATGGCGTCCATCGCCCGCCGCGCGTCGTCGAGATCGCTCGCGCCGACGCCGACGGTGTCGAGGCGCCGCCCGGCGTGCGCGAGATCGGTCCCGAGCACGGTCTCGGCGAGCGCCCGCATCGCACGGGTGACCGGGGCATCGGTGCCCGCGACTTCCGCCGCCGACACGAGGGGGGTCAGCGAACCGATGACCGCGCAGCGGACGAGCCGCCGCGCCTGGGCGGCGTCCGGCACCGGCCGCGCCTCGTCACCGGCCGGCGCTCCGGCGACGGCGTCGAGCCACTCGTCGGTTCCGGGAAGGTCCCGCACGCCGAATCGGGCCGCCGCGCGCCGCCGCTCCCCCGCCATCGCCCCGACGACGGCGAGATGGCGCTCTCCGACGAGGGCGCGGAACGTGTCCCGCTCCGGGAGCGGCTCCGCCCCGGGGGGCAACGCCGCACCGCCGGGCGGGACCGCGGGGCCCCCGAGGAGAAGAGCGGGCACCTCGACGAGCCCGCTGCCGTCCGCGAACCCGCTCTCCGCAACGCTCCGGACGGGGACCAGACCGGGGAGGAAGCGCCCGAGCCCGCGCACCACGTCCTCGCGCCCGCTCGGGAGGACGGCGGCGGGGGCCGGCCGGGTCCGGGTCAGATGCAGGGTCGCGCCGTCCTCGCGGACCCAGAAGGGGAGCGCCTGCACCTCCGCGAGCACCACGTCCGCCTCGCAGCCGCCGACCCGGAGATACCAGGCCGCCTCGAGCGCGCCGAGGGAGCGGCCGGGGACGAGGGCGAGCACCTGCCCGTCCGCCACGTGCTCGGCGAGCACCATGGCATAGGTCCGTTGCTTGAGAACCGGCCCGGTGACGAACACGAGATCCGCCCCCCGAAGCGCCGCGTCGAGCTCGGCGCTCAACCGGATCGAGGCACCGTCCCCCCGTCCCGCCGGGAAGGTGCCGACCGGCCCCGCCCCGCGCAGGGTCGTGCCGCCCGCATCCCGGATCGCGGCGAGTTCCGCCCCGTAGGCGGAGAACAGGGTGACCTCCGCCCCCTCGGCGAGGCAGAGACAGGCGAGGAGACGCCCTTCCGGGCCGCCCCCGAGCACGGTCACCCGGTCGAAGGCGGGCGCGGCGGGCACGGGCGAAGCGGCCCGCCGCGCCATCGCCTCGGCGAAAGCCTCGAACTCGGCCGTGCTCACCAGGGTCCGCCTCGGGCCGTCATCCCGGCCGGAGCTCGGTCAGGGTTGCGCATGCTCGAGAGCCCGCCCGGGGGAGGCAATGGCATTCACTTAAGGGGATATTCCCGTTTAGTTCTGCCATGGCGGTACGAAACGGTTCTCGTAAAATGTTCATTTTGAAGGGAGTGGCATTCGAGAGGACCTGGGAGAAACGGGCTTTTGCTCGCCGATCCGCCTTGAGTGAATGCCATTGCGGGGGGAGGGGGCGGCCGTCCCCTCGCCCCGTGGGCGGCCTCCGGGTGGCCTCGCCGTCCTCCCGCCGGAAAACGATCGCGCGGGCTCCCCGGCCGCGGGAGACCCCGGCTCCCCGACTCGAAGGCCGGTCGGCCCGCATCGGGGCGGGTCACCCAATGGCATTCACTTAAGGGGATATTCCCGTTTAGTTCTGCCATGTCGGTACGAAACGGTTCTCGCAACATGTTGATTTTGAAGGGAGTGGCATTCGAGAGGATTTGGGAGAAACGGGCTTTTGCTCGCCGATCCGCCTTAAGTGAATGCCATTGGCGGGTCACCGCCGGTCAGCCCGCACCGCCGGAGAGGTCGTCGAGGATCGCGCCGAGATCGTCGTGCGGGCGCGGGATCACGTGGACCGCGATCACCTCCCCCACCTTGTCGGCCGCGACCCCCCCGGCATCGGTGGCCGCCTTGACCGCGCCCACCTCGCCCCGGATGAGGGTCGCGACCAGACCGCCGCCCGTCCGGGACTGCGACACGATCCGCACGTTCGCGGCCTTGACCATGGCGTCGGCCGCCTCGATGGCGGCCACGAGGCCCCGGGTCTCGATCAGGCCGAGGGCGGTGTGGCCGGCGGGGATTGGCTGGTTCATTCGGATGGCTCCTTATTTCCGTCTCTGGCGATTCGAGCGCGGGCGGCGCGGGGGCTCGGCCGGCGGAGGCGGGCTCAGGTCGAGGTTCCGGTCTCCGACCGACAGCTGGTCGATGAACCCCACCGCGGTGGCGTCCGTCGGGACGCCGGCCGTCTCCGCCGGAACGCGGGCCGCGGAGCCGTTGACGACGAGGACCAGGTCGCCGGGACCGGCCCCGCAGGCGTCGATGACGACGACCGCCGGATCGAGGACCTCGCCGTCGGTGTCCACGTAGTCGGCGACCAGCATCCTGGCCCCGCTGAGCTTCCCGGACTTGATGGAGGCCGAGACCCGGCCGGTGATCCGCGCGAGGCGCATCAGAAGTTCCGGAGATAGCGGTCCGTCTCGACCTGGGTGACCTGCGCGTCCATGAAGGCGAGCTCGCGCTCCGCCTGCCCCGCGAGGATCTCGAAGCGGTCCTCGCCGAGGACCCGCATCAGGAACTGCGACTCGCGGGCGGCCGCGAGGGCGGCCCCCAGATCGGCGGGGATCGGATCGGCCTCCGGGAACTCGTAGCCGTTGCCGGCCGTGAAGTGCCGCGGCCGGAGCCCGCCATCGATCCCGTCGAGGCCCGCCGCGACCTCGCAAGCCATGAGGTAGTAGGGGTTGCAGTCCGCCGACCCGTCGCGTTTCTCGACGCGGATCGCCTCCGGCGGGCCCTCGATCACCCGCAGGCCCACCGTGCGGTTGTCCACCCCCCAACTGTTGTTGACGGGGCAGAAGGTGTAGGGCCGCCGCCGGCGATAGGCGTTCGGGGTGGTGGCGGCCGCGAGGGCGGTCTCCGCCATCCGTTCCTGCAGGCCGGCGAGAAAGCCGAGCCCGGCCGGGGAGAGGTGTCCGTCCGGGCCCGCGAACGTGTTCGCCCCGTCGCGCCAGATGGAGTAGTGGGTGTGGAAGCCGCTCCCCGACTCCTCGGCGAAGGGCTTGGACATGAACGTCGCGAGATAGCCGTGCCGCGCCGCGATCTCCTTGACGAAGGATCGAAACGCGACGACCCGATCCGCCGCCTCGAGCACCGGGCCGTAGCGGATGTTGACCTCCACCTGCCCCGGCGCGTATTCGGGGTTCGACTGCTCGACGGGGATCCCGACCCCGGGGAGCTGGCGCCGGATGGGGCCGATCACGTGCTCGAGCTCCGCCGCCCGGCCGAGCCCGTACACCTGGTTGCCGACATCGACCGGCCGCCCGGTCTCCGGGTCCAGCAGGTAGAACTCGAGCTCCGCTCCGACCAGCACCTCGAGTCCCATCGACTCCGCCCGGGCGACCTGCGCCTCGAGGGCGCCGCGGGGGTCGATCGGGACCGGCTGGTGGTCCATGCCGACCGTGCGCCCGAAGCAGAACGCACACCCTTCCTCCCAGGGCACCGCGTGGACCGGCCCCGCGGGGACGATGTGCATGTCCGGGTAGCCGTTGTCCATGCTGACGTAGGGCGTATCCCAGACGTCGCTCGTCATGTCGACCGCGAAAAGGGCGATCGAGAGGGCGACCCCGGACTCGCCGACCCGCGGCCATTGCTCGGCCGGGACACGTTTCCCGCGAAGAATGCCGTTGAGATCGCCGACGCCCAGCGCGACGGTATGGGTCCCGTCCGGAAGCGCGAATCGATCACTCGCCATTCCGTTCTCCTCCATTACGGTTCGGGGCGGAGAGGGCCACCGCCTGTATACTGTATTCATTCCGTTGGGAGAAGCAAGCCATGCGGGGCGATCGGCCCGAAGCGACGGTCGTCGGGAGCGGGATCGCCGGGGTGATGACCGCCCTCTCCCTCCTCCGCAAGGGCTGCCGGGTCACCCTGGTGGACCGCTGGGAGCCCGGCCACGCCCGGGCGAGCTCTTCGGACTACACGCGGATCCTGCGCGCCATCCACGGCAGCGACGAGCTCTACACCCGCTGGGTGCGGGAGGCGCGGCTGCGGTGGCTCGAGCTCCAGGCGGAGCTCGGCTGCACCCTGTACGTGGAGTGCGGCGCGCTCATCCTCGCCGGCGCGGGAAACACCGGCTGGGAAGACTCGACGTTCCCGACCTTCGAACGGCTCGGCATCCCCCACTTCCGTTTCGAGGTGGACGAAATCCGCCTGCGTTTCCCCCAGTTCCGGTGCGCGAACGTCGCCTACGGCATCTTCGAGCCGGAGTCGGGCCTGCTGATGGCCCGCCGGGCGGTGGTGCAGGTCGCGAACCTGTTCGCCCGCGAGGGCGGCGAACTTCGCCGCGGGCGGGTCACCGTGGACGAAGCGGAGCGGCCGTGCCTGGAAGGGAGGCCGATCGCCTCGGACCTCGTCGTCATGACCGCGGGGCCGTGGCTCGGAGACCTCTTCCGGCGGACCGTGCGGCCGATCTCGAAGGTGGTGCGCCAGGACGTCGTCTACACGTCCACCCCGGAGGCCGACACCGCCTGGGACGCGGAACGGATGCCCTGCTGGGTCGACCACGGCTACGGCGCCTACGGCACACCCTCGGTCGAGGGGTGCGGGGTGAAGGCCGCGATCGCGTGGGAAGAGACCGTCATCGACCTCGACGAGGACGCCCGCGTGGTGGAGACGTCGGCGTTCCTGCGGACCGGGCAGTACCTCCGGCATCGCTTTCCGGGCCTCGCCGGCGAGCGCCCCGTCGACCAGAAGGCGTGTCAGATCGCGATGACCCCGGATACCCACTTCATCATCGACTTCCACCCCGAACACGAGAACGTGCTCATCGCCGGCGGCGGCTCGGGGCACCTCTTCAAGCACGGCCCGGTGTTCGGCGACTTCGTGGCCGGGGTCGGACTCCGCGAGTGGGGCACCGCCGAACGGTTCCGTCTCGGCCCGCGCCAAGGGCTCTCGCTCGCCGAATCGCCCTCCGGCCGCTGAGCCCCGCCCGGCCGGGCCGGCTCGCGGCGGGGATCGGCCCGACCCTCCGCATGGGATGCTTCGCAACCGAGAGCTTCCGGGGGCATCATCTCGATCGACAAGGGGCAGTGGCAGGCGGCCCGCGCCATCGGCATGACGTACACGGGGAGATGATGTGGCATATCATCCTGCCTCGGGCGGTCCGGCGGATGGTGCCGCCGTTCGTGAACCAGTCGGTGATCCAGTTCAGGAACACCACCCTGCTCCATCCGGACGGCCCGGTCTGAAGATGGCGCCGCCCCTCCTCTCCATCGCGGACCTCGAGGTGAGTTTTCGCACCGGCGGCGAGGCGGTCGAGGCCGTTCGGGGCGTCTCTCTCGAGGTGGGCCGGGGCGACTCGGTCGCCCTGGTCGGCGAGAGCGGCTCGGGAAAATCGGTCACCGCCCTCTCCGTTCTGCGGCTCCTCCCCTATCCCCAGGCCTGGCACCCCGCCGGGAGCATCGAATTCGACGGCGAGTCGCTCCTCGACGCCGCGCCGGCGACGATGCGCTCGCTCCGGGGCCGACGCATCGCGATGATCTTCCAGGAGCCGATGACTTCGCTGAATCCGCTCCACACCGTGGAGAAGCAGGTTGGAGAAGCGCTCCGGCTCCACCGGCGGATCGGCGCCGCGGCGGCCCGCGAGCGGGCTCTGGAGCTGCTCGAGCTCGTGCACCTTCGCGATGCGGAGCTTCGGCTCGCCGCCTACCCGCATCAGCTCTCCGGCGGCCAGCGCCAGCGGGTCATGATCGCGATGGCGCTCGCGAACGACCCCGACCTGCTGATTGCCGACGAACCGACCACCGCCCTCGACGTGACCATCCAGGCCCAGATCCTGGACCTGCTGCGCGAGCTCCGGGAGCGGCTCGGGATGGCGCTCCTGCTCATCACCCACGACCTCGGAATCGTGCGCAGGATGGCGCATCGGGTCTACGTCATGAGCGGCGGGCGCATCGTCGAGTCCGGGAAGACCGGTCGCGTGTTCGATGCTCCGGAGCATCCATACACCCGCCACCTCCTCGCCGCCACCCCGGGCGGAGAGGCGGACCCCGCCCCGCCGGAGGCCGGCCACGCGATGCAGGTCGAGGCGCTCAAGGTGTGGTTTCCGATCCGGCGCGGATTGCTGCGCCGGACCGTCGGCCACGTCCGGGCGGTGGACGGCATCTCGCTCGACGTGCGCGAGGGCGAAACGGTGGGAGTGGTCGGCGAGAGCGGCTCCGGCAAGACCACCCTCGGGCTCGCCATGCTGAAGCTCCAGGCGAGCGAGGGCCGGATCGCGTTCCTCGGGCGGCCCATCGACACGCTCCGGTCGCGCGCCCTGCGCCCCCTCCGGCGCGAGATGCAGATTGTGTTCCAGGACCCTTACGGCAGCCTCAGCCCGCGGATGTCGGTCGGCCGGATCGTCGAGGAGGGGCTCAGGGTGCACGATCTCGGGGGGAACGCGGCGGAGCGCGAGGCGCTCATCGTGGAGGCGCTCGCCGAGGTCGGGCTCGACCCCGAATCCCGCCACCGCTATCCGCACGAGTTCTCCGGGGGGCAGCGCCAGCGCGTCGCCATCGCGCGAGCAATCGCCCTCAAGCCGCGGTTCGTGGTCCTCGACGAGCCCACCTCCGCGCTCGACGTCTCCGTTCAGGCCCGGATCGTGAACCTGCTCCGGTCACTCCAGGCCCGTCACCGGCTCGCCTATCTCTTCATCAGCCACGACCTGCGCGTCGTCCGGGCCATGAGCCACGAGGTGCTGGTGATGCGCGACGGATCGGTCGTGGAACGGGGCCCCGCGGCCCGGATCTTCCACGAACCGCGCGAGCCCTACACCCGGGCCCTCGTCGCCGCCGCGTTCGACCTCGAGTCGGCGGGAGCGGAGGTGGTCGGCGAGTAGCCATCCGCCGTACCCGTCTCCCCCTCGTCCTCGACGACGATGAGGCGGGTTCGGTCGGCTTCCGAGGCGAACGGCGCTCGGCTGCCCCTCGCCGCCCGGCCCGAACGACGCGGCCTGTCCGCCGTCAACGATTCCACCACGGCAGGTCGGAGAACGCCCTGAGATCGACCTCGTGGGTCCAGGCGGAACGATGCTGATGGGCGAGATGGAAATAGGTGTCGGCGATGGCGGACGGAAGGATCAGGCCGTCGTGCTCCAGCCCCCGCTCCTCTCGGAGGTTCCGGAAGGCTTCCGGTCCGAGCATCTTCCCCAGGGTATCGGGCGCGTCCACCATGCCGTCGATGACGATGTGGACGACGTGGATGCCCTTGGCGCCGAACTCGGCGTTGAGGGTCTGGCAGAGCATGCGCCGGGCGGCCATGGCCGCCGCGTGCGAATGCTGCCCCGCGTTGCCCCGCATCGCGGCGGTCGACGCGGTCACCAGGATCGTCCCCTTCCCGCGCATCTCCATGTGCGGGCAGACGCTCGCGGCGGTGCGGAACAGCCCGAAGGCAGCCATGCGCCAGCCCCGCTCGAACACCTTGTAGCTCGTGTCCGCGAGCGTCCGGTCGCCGATCTGGGCCCCGAGGTTGTAGACCACGACCTCGATCGGACCGATGTTCGCCTCCACGTCGGCCACCCGCTCCTCGATGCCGTCCGGAGCGACCGCGTTCAACAGGAAGCCCGACGCACTTCCCCCCTCGCTCTCGATGCCTTCGACCGAGCGGCGCAGGCCCTCCTCGTCGGTGCGCCGGCAAAGGACCGCGTGGTATCCCTCGCGGGCGAAGCGTTTTGCGACGGTGCTGCCGATTCCGGCGCCGGCGCCGATCACGAGACAAACCGGTTGCATGAAACTGAGGCTCCCCTGTGAGTGCATGGACGGGCGAACCGCCGGCGCCGCGTGGTGTCTGCCTCGGCCTGGTGTCCGGCCGGTTCGCGGAAAAGAAGGTGGACAAGGCGCGGCGTTTCCCGCTCATTATCGTTCGGGACGGCCCCTCCTGCCCACGCGGAGGCCGGCCGAGCAACAGTTCTCGTTCTGGCGCCTGACTTCATCCTGAGCCGCAAGCCGTCTTCTCCTTGCGACTCGGTTCGGGGCAGATCGGGGGCCGATCGACGGTCGTGCCGATCCTGCCGCGGGACCCGACGAGCAAAACACGCATGGACGGGCCGGCCACCCCATCGCATGAAAGGGTCCGGCGTCGCGAAGACGGCCCTCCTGGGTCTGTTTTCACGGCAAACGAGAATTGCTGCCGGTCGAGACAGGCAATTTCACGCTTGATTCCACACTTGATTCCACGCTGGGGCTCCGGCCCCGCCACCGGGCGCCGAGCCGGCAGGCCGATGTCGGTCGCTCGCCCGGCGCCCCCGCACCGCCCCCGCGCCGCCCAGTCAGGCGGACTTCACCTTGAGCTTCGCGCGCAGGCGCAGGACGTGGTACCGGGCGGCGGGTGCGCGCGGATGCACCTCGAGCGTCGCCTCGAAGGCCCGGAGCGCGCCCAACTCGTCTCCCCTGGCGAGGTGGATGAGCCCGAGGCCCGACAGGGCGCCGAAGTGACGCGGCTCGAGGGCGAGGGTGCGCTCGACGTCCCGGATCGAGGCGTCGAGCTCGCCCGCGAGGTAGTAGGCGGTGGCACGCTTGTTCCAGCCCTCGGCGAAGTCGGGCGCGAGGTCGATGATTCGAGCGAACGTCGCGATCGACTCGCGGAGGCGCCCCGAGCCCATCTCCTCGATGCCCGCCTCCATCATGCGGTCCACGTCCTCCCGACCGCTCTCGAGCCAGATCGTCCAGATGAAGCGCTCTGCGTACCCGATCCGGTCTGGGGTGGCCCCGCTTCGCAGGACCTCGAAGAGGGGCGCGAGGCGGGAATCGGTCTGATCCGCTGCGGCGGACAACGGCAGCGCGAGGAACGCGAGCGCGGCCATCGGGCCGAGGTGCGTCTTCCCGTAGCGTGACTTCATGGGTTCTACCCTCCATCGACCACGGAGCACGGCGACGAGGGTAGGTCGATTTCGATCCGGATGCTACCCGGAGCCTCGTCCAATGACGGATGAGCCTGAAGGGGGCGTGATCCCGATGCGAGGCGAGCCTGAAGGGGTCGGGAGCGGGACATCACCGGGAGGTGAGCGCGATGAACCGCGCCGGGAATTCCTGCGGCACCGGAGTGCAGCTCGGGGCGCGGATATGAGCATGGTATCGTCGCCGGAGGTCGGGGTTCACCCGAGCCCGGTCCGCCGCCCGGAGGAGCCAGCCGATGAGCCAGCGTGTTCTCTCTCCCGCCGCGATCGAGTATCCGAGCGGGGACGGGAAGCCGATGGCGGAGAACGACTGGCAGCTCCGTGCGATTCTCGATGCGGTCGGCACCCTCGACCTGCACTTCCGCGACCGCCCGGACGTGTACGTGTCCGGGGACCTCTTCATCTACTACGAGGAAGGCAATCCGCAGGCCCGGGCGGCGCCGGACGTGTTCGTGGCATTCGGGGTCCCCAAGCACAACCGGTGGACGTACAAGCTGTGGGAGGAAGGGCAGGTGCCGGCCTTCGTGATGGAGGTGGCCTCGCGGGGCACGTGGCGCCAGGACGACGGGCGCAAGGCGGCGCTGTACGAGCGGCTGGGGGTACGGGAATACCGGCAGTACGATCGTAAGCGCTACGAGTGGCCCACCTTCCGATTGATGGAAAGATGCTATTGGATGTCCGTTTTCACTGGGAGGGTCATCCGATGCAGGATACGGAACGAGATTTCGCCGCCGGTGGTGAACGGTCGGCGGAGGAGCACTCGGGGGTTGTTGCGCCGCGGCGGTCGCGCCGGCGCTGGAGCGCCGAGGAGAAGGCGCGGGTGGTGCACGAGAGCTTCCGGGCGGGGAATCGCGTAGGCGAGGTCGCGCGCCGCTACGGGGTATCGCGATGGCAGCTATCGTCGTGGCGCGGTCTGGCCCGCGCGGGCAAGCTTGGTGTGCCGTCCTTTTCACCCTCGGCGGCGGTCACGCCCGAGCCACCGCCGGCCTTCGCCACGGTGGAGGTGGACAGTGCTGCGGTTTGCGGTGCGATGGGGTCGGTGGTGATCGAGGCGCGCGGGGTGACGGTGCGCCTGGCAGGCGAGGTCGGCGCGGGTCGGATCGCGGAAGTTGCGGCGGCGCTGCGGGGGCTTCGATGATGGTCGCGGGGAGGGGTGTGGTGGTGGCGACGCGGCCGGTGGACTTCCGCAAGGGGCATGACGGTCTGGCGGCGGTTGTGGAGCACGAGCTCGGTCTGGATCCGTACTCCGGGGTGACGGTGGTGTTCCGCCCCAAGCGCTTGGACCGGGTGAAGGTGCTGTGGTGGGATGGGACGGGTCTGGTGTTGGCGTCGAAGCGTCCGGAGCAGGGTCGGTTCGCTTGGCCGACGGTGCGTGACGGGGTGATGCGGCTGTCGCGCGCGCAGTTCGAGGCATTGTTCGAGGGTCTGGACTGGCGCCGGATGTGCCGGCCACCGGTGCGCCGGCCCCTGACCGCGGGGTGATCGGGGGATTGTCGAGCCCTCCTATAACACGCTGATCTTGTGATAGCATTTTGTCATGGGAACGCATCCTGGCACGGTCGGTTCGCAGTCGCTTGCACCGCCCTTTTGGGCGCTGTTCGAGGCTCCGAAGGCGGCGGTCGAGACACTGCGCGGCGAGGATGCGAGGTGGTGCGAGGGCCGCGGGCAGCGGGAGCATCGAGGTCCCGGGGCGGTGGTCGAGGGATTGCGTGCCGAGGTCGCCTCGCTGACCGACCGTAACCGCCGTCTGGAGCATCTGGTACGCGAGCTGCGCCGGTTGCTGTACGGAAAGAAGTCCGAGAAGCTGCACCCTGACCAGATCCAGCTCGCCTTCGAGGCGCTCGAAGGGGCGGTGGCCGAGCTCGAACCAGCGCCTCCGGCGAGCGCGACCCCGGGGTCGCCTCGCAAGCGCCGCGCGCCCGAGCGCAACCTCGGCCATCTTCCCGAACATCTGCCCCGGGTCGAGCAGGTGATCGAGCCCTGCAGCACGCACTGCCCGTGCGGGTGCGGCGAGATGGTGCGCATCGGCGAGGACCGCACCGAGCGGCTCGACATCGTCCCGGCGCAGCTTCGGGTCCTCGTCACGGTACGCCCGAAGTATGCCTGCCGGGTGTGTGAGGAAGGTGTCACCCAGGCACCGGCGCCGGCGCATCTGATCGAGGGTGGACTGCCGAGCGAAGGCGCGCTCGCCCACGTGCTCGTGTCGAAGTACGCGGACCATCTTCCGCTGTATCGGCAATCGCAGATGCTCGCCCGCTCGGGTCTGGACCTGCACCGTTCGACCCTGGCCGGGTGGGTCGGCAAGGCGTCGTTTCACCTCCAGCCGGTGGTCGATTGCCTGGCGGCGGAGTTGAAGAGGTCTGAGAAGCTGTTTATGGACGAGACCACGGTGCCGGTGCTCGACCCGGGCCGGGGCCGGACCAAGACGGGGTATCTGTGGACGATGGCGCGCGACGACCGGTCCTGGGGCGGTCCGGACCCCCCGGGGGTGGTGTATGCCTACGCGCCCGGTCGTGGTGGTCACCATGGCGAGCAGGTGCTCGAGGGGTTCAGCGGGACGTTGCAGACCGATGGCTACGCCGGGTACAAGCGACTGAGCCGGTCGGACCGTCCGGGTGGCGCCTTGCGGCTGGCCCATTGCTGGGCGCACGTGCGCCGGGCGCTCAAGGAGGCGCTCGACACCAGCGCCTCGCCGATCGCCGAGGCGGGCCTGCAACGCATCGCGCGGCTGTATGCGATCGAGAAGCAGATCCGAGGCGAGCCGCCAGCCACGCGCCAAGCGATCCGGTGGGACGAATCGGCGCCGCTGGTGAACCGGTTCGGGGTGTGGCTCGACGAGCAGCGCTCGCGGGTCTCGGCGCGCTCGCGCCTGGGCGAGAAGCTGACCTACATCGCCAACCAGTGGCAGGGGTTGCTCGTCTTTCTCTACGATGGGCGCGTGGAGATCGACTCCAACGCGGTGGAGAACCTGATGCGGCCCGTCAAACTCAATGTCAAGAACGCGCTGTTCGCCGGCCACGACGACGGGGCGCATGGCTGGGGGCGCATCGCCTCGCTCATCGAAACGTGCAAGCTCAATGGTGTGGAGCCCTACGCCTGGCTCAAGAGCACGCTGGAGAAGATCGCCGCCGGCCACCCGCACTCGTGCATCCGCGAGCTGTTGCCCTGGAACTTCAGCTCGGCGTCAAGCTGACTGCACGGCGGGCCCCTGGTTGGCAAGGTGGGCCGTTCGTACCGCTTACGGTCTACCGACGGCACCGCCGAAGCCGCACGCCGGGCTGGCGCCGACCATGTCCTGACCCACCGGTCGAACCAGGGGGTCGGTGCGGCCGTACGCAGCGGGTTGGGCTACGCCCGTGACCACGGTTTCGACCTCGTGGTCAAACTCGACGCCGACGGCCAGCACGACCCGGCCGACATCCCCGAACTGATTGCCCCGATCCTGGAAGACCGGGCCGACCTGGTCTACGGCGACCGTTTCCCCCGCATGGCCTACCGCATGCCCTGGGTGCGCCGCTGGGGCAATGCGCTTTTCCGTTCCCTGATGCAGTGGTTGTCGAGCGGTTGGCAGGTCCGGGATTCGCAGCCCGGCGTGTTCGCGGCGAACCGTACCTATCTGGACAGATTCTTTCTGCCCGGCGATTACAACTACACCCAGCAGATACTGCTCGATGCCTATCTCAAGGGAATGCGGTTCGCCCAGGTACCGGTCACCTTCAAGGCACGAGAAAGCGGGGTGTCGTTCATCTCGTTCAAATACCCGTTCAAGGTGCTGCCCCAAATTCTCTTGCTGCTGGTCATGGTCAGGCCGCTGAAAGTGTTTCTGCCGCTGGCAGGGCTGTTTCTTGCCGTTGCGCTGGGGGTGTTCGGCTTCGAGCTGACGCTGTGGCTGCTGGGCTCGACATCGAAACCGGTCGAGCACGTCAATCTGGTGCTGGGGTTGGCGCTCTTCGGCATCAACACCGGCTATTTCGGGCTGCTGGCCGAGTTGCTCGTGCGTTATCGGTCATGACGACGTCCCGGCAGATGGGTCGCTATGTCCTGACCGGCGTGGCGGGGCTTGCCGTGAGCCTGGGGGTCACGGTCCTGGTGTGCGAAGGGGCAGGACTGTCCGCCAACGCGGCATTTGCCATGACCCTCGGCGTGGTGTTCACATTCCAGTTTTTCGCCAACGCGTTCTTCGTGTTCGACTCCGGCGCCGACCGCAATACCTTTCTTCGCTATGCGGGTTCGGCACTCGTTTTTCGTCTCATGGACTATCTGCTGTTCGTGGGCCTTCAGGGGCTTGTGGCGCCCTACTACGTCGCGGCCGCGCTGGCCATTCTCATCACCAACCTGGTGAAATTCCTGGTCTACCGCCACCTCGTCTTTACCGGCCGGGACGAGCGCGTCCGGGTGGAAAGCACATCGTGACGACCCTCCGGCGATGACCTTCTTCCATACGGCAATGACCCCGAAGCTGCGGCGCCGGGATATGATGCTGCTGATCGGGCTGTGCCTGGCCACACTGCTCCATGGCGTCGGCAATCTCTCGTTGGGGCCTGCGTCGAACGACGGGCGCCAGAACCTGGCAATGGGAATACAGTTAGGTCAGGAACCGAATCGTCCCAGACACTATCGCGAGCCGTTCGTCCCGGCGGTCATCGCGGCCGTCACCCTCGCGCAACGGGCACTTGGATACGAGCCGGTGGCGGGTAGCTGCGTGGACCGGCAACGGGCGGAAACGCTTCAATGCCGGTCGGCCTATGCCCCATACAAAATCCTGAACGTGGTGTTCCTGCTGGTTGCCGGGGTCGGTGTGTTTTTTCTGTGCTGGTGGTATGCCGAGACGAGATGGCTTCCCTATCTTGCATTTCTCCTGGTCACGCAAAGTCTCATCGGTATGTGGAGTTTTGACAGGTTTTACACGGAAGTTCCTGCCGCCGCTCTCGTGGTGATGGTATCCTGTCTGAGTGTGTTGACACTGGCTCAGCGTCGTGTGCTCTACAGTGCATTGCTGGGACTGGTCCTTGCCGCCTTGGTGTTGACCAAGATCATATTCCTCTATTTTTGGCCGTTTGTCGTTGCAGGGTTGGTTGCGTCGGATCTGCTGCAAAGAACCCTCGGACGGCGCACCGTGTTGCTGGTCGGCGTATTTCTCATTGTTCACTTCCTTCCGATATGCGGTTGGATGGCACGCAATTTCGTTCTGTTCAACGATTTTTCGGTGGTGAATATGGATGCCGGGAGAGTCAAGCGGGTACTCCTCCTTCGCACGATGTACAACTCGATGCGAGACGACGAATTTGCCGCCGGATTCTGGTACTACACACCCTACAAGCTCGATCTCGGTGTTCCGAAACATTCCTATGAGCGTCTCGAGACGGGTAACGCAAATGGATTCAGGGAGATGGGCAAAGGCTCGCTTAACCCGAATACCCCGGAAATCGAGATATTGAGGGCGAAGATGCTTGCCGAGCCTTGGCAGCATCTCAAGATCTCGACGCTGCTCGCTTGGCGCGGTCTGTTCGTTCAGCATCGGTTGGGATCTGGGAGGAAGTTCCACCATATTCGTGTGCTCACGCCCAGGTCCCTGCCTCGGGAATTGCTGCCGGCAGCAATGGCGGTGATCAGTAACAAGGCTCATGTGGTCTGGTTCCGCGAGCGCGAAACGGTTTATAGCTATGGCGAAGCAGATCTGAAGGAGCTTCTGAACCTGGAGACCGTAGCGGAATTTTCCGATGCTACGCTGTATCGAATGCCTCCACCCGTGTATCGAATGCCTCCACCCGATGATTCGGTGAAGCGAGTCACTAGATTGACCCCTCTCCCGGCGATGTCGGCGGTGGTGGGAGATTGCGAGGATTGGACCTCCGAACAATTCTTCGCGAGTGCCACAGTGGAGGAGGTTGTCACCTGCTTGGACGCTGGCGCCAACCCCAACGCGAGGAACAATACCGGTGGCACCGCCCTGCATCTGGCGGCGCGGTTCAACCCCAGTGGAGTGGTAATCGGGGCATTGATTGATGCCGGGGCCGACCTGCATCTGCGTGACAATCCGGGCCGCGCGCCCCTGCACCTGGCGGCTTGGCAGAATCCCAGTGTTGCGGTGATCAAGGCGCTGATCGATGCCGGGGCCGACCCGAACGTGCCGAATGACAGAGGCCTCACGCCCCTGTTCCTGGCAGCCCAAGCCAACTCCCAAGCGGTGGTTGAGGCGTTGCTTGATGCCGGGGCGTTGCCTGATGCCGGACAGGAGAGTGGGGCTAAAGTGTCCGAGTTTTTGGGTACCGCTGGTGCGGATGCGGCCCAGTGGTCGAAGCCGACCGGGATACTCTACCATTTTCGGGAGTCGCCGTTTTCCAGCGTGGTATTGAGCAATCACGTTCCGTCTCTTCCCTCTCCGGAGGTTGCCGCTCCGCGTCTTGCCGACGTCTGGGGTCTGGACTACTGGCCACGTTGGGAATGGCGGTTTGGCCCCTTGTCGAGAACCGTGGTGAATCTTGTTGGGTTTCTTGCACTCCTTGTCGTGCCGCCGTGGTTCTGGTTCGGGCGC
The DNA here is from genome assembly GCA_965214795.1 of Gammaproteobacteria bacterium. Classification (GTDB taxonomy): domain Bacteria; phylum Pseudomonadota; class Gammaproteobacteria; order HK1; family HK1; genus JAJDXW01. The sequence goes on from OZ243976.1 coordinate 3,649,496, forward strand.
CGCCGTCGCATCGAGGTCGTGTTCGTCGTGTTGCCGGCGCTCTATCTGCACGCTGTCTATGCGGTGGCCTCGCATTTTATTCCTCTCTATGCCGAGCCGGAGGTGCCGTTGCGGATATGGGCCACTCTGTTGCTTCTCTGCCTGATGGCCTCCTCCGTGCGTCGGCTGGGCAGAATTCTGGTTGAAAGACGGGCGTCCACAACGTAACCCTTCCCGAAATCCGGTTCGTATCTCCACCTGTTGCGACGGTATGGCAGGCTGGGCAAGTGCCGGTCAGGGTTGACCGTCTTCACCAATTCGCCAATCATCAATGGGAAACTTCTTGCGGGCGTCATCCTCTTCATCCTGACTGCGGCGGCACCGGCCGCCGCGACCGACCCGAAGGAGACCCGCGACCGGTCGATCTGCCCCACCGAGTTGCTGGTGGTCCGGGCGGATGCCCGGAAGTACTTCGAAGCCGAGTCTGGTGCGCGGCTGGCTCTCGGGTTGCGAAACCGCATTTCCGCCGCGCTCGCCACTTCCGCGTGAAGGGCGAGGAGAGGTGCTTCTTCGACCCGGCGGCGGGCCGACGCCCTCTCACCTGGGCCGAGGAGGAAGCCGCGCGCCGGGCCGCCGAGTTCCGGGCCGAGGCGGCGGAGTCCCGGGCCGAACGGGAGACGGCTGCGCGACGAGCCGCCGAAGCACGAGCCGCCGCGCTCGAAGCGCTCCTGCACGAGAACCGCAGTTCGCCGGGTTCCCGGTGAAAGGTTGCTCCCGAGGCCTGTCGTGACCGAGGGCCGGGGGCGGGTGCGGATCGGCCGGCCGTGCGATCGAGGGCCGCTTCGTGAGCCCGAACCGACACGCAGACGACCAGTTGCGCTCCCCGATGGCCTGCCGAACCGGCCCGGTTCACCCGTCGCCGGACAGCAAACGAGCCCTGAACGCGCCCCCGAATCCATTGACCGCGCTCGATGAGACCCCTATTATTCCGACTATTCCAGTCAAGTTTTCAAGGCGGGGTGGCCGGTCGGATGGCCGAATCCCTTCAAGCGGCGCGAGAGGTGCCGGCGAGCGACCTCGAATCCCTCATCGGACGCGAGTACGAGCAGGGGTTCGTGACCGACATCGAGTCCGAGACCCTGCCCCCGGGGCTCGACGAGGAGGTCGTCGCGCGGGTGTCGGAGATCAAGCGCGAGCCCGCGTTCATGCGCGAGTGGCGCCTCGAGGCCTACCGGCGCTGGCGCGAGATGCGCGAACCGGACTGGGCGCGCCTCGACATCGCACCCATCGACTACCAGGCGATTTCCTACTACTCCGCCCCGAAGTCGAAGGAAGACGCCCCGAAGAGCCTGGACGAGGTGGACCCGAAGCTCCTCGAGACCTACGAGAAGCTCGGCATCCCGCTCGAGGAGCGGGCCGTGCTCGCCGGGGTGGCGGTGGACGCGGTGTTCGACAGCGTGTCGGTCGCGACCACGTTCAAGGACCGGCTCGCCTCGGAGGGCATCCTCTTCTGCTCGTTCTCCGAAGCGGTGCGGGACCATCCCGAGCTCGTCCGTGCGTACCTCGGGTCGGTGGTGCCGCGGTCGGACAACTTCTTCGCGGCCCTCAACTCCGCCGTCTTCACCGACGGCTCCTTCGTCTACGTCCCGAAGGGCGTGCGCTGCCCGATGGAGCTCTCCACCTACTTCCGGATCAACACCGCGAACACCGGGCAGTTCGAACGCACCCTCATCATCGCCGACGAAGGCAGCTACGTCAGCTACCTCGAGGGGTGCACGGCCCCGATGCGGGACGAGAACCAGCTCCATGCCGCGGTGGTCGAGCTGGTCGCCCTCGAAGGAGCCACGATCAAGTACTCCACGGTGCAGAACTGGTACCCCGGAGACGAGAACGGGGTCGGCGGGATCTACAACTTCGTCACCAAGCGCGGCGATTGCCGGGGGGCGCGCTCCAGGATCTCGTGGACGCAGGTCGAGACCGGCTCCGCGATTACCTGGAAGTACCCGAGCTGTGTGCTCCGGGGCGACGGTTCGGTCGGGGAGTTCCATTCCGTCGCGGTCACCCACCACCACCAGCAGGCCGACACCGGCACCAAGATGATCCATCTCGGCCGGAACACCCGGAGCAACATCGTTTCGAAGGGGATCTCGGCCGGCCGGAGCCGCAACGCCTACCGCGGGCTGGTCCAGGTGGGACGCGGTGCGAGCGGCGCCCGGAACTACACCCAGTGCGACTCGCTCCTCATGGGCGACCGGTGCGCCGCGCATACCTTCCCCTATATGGAGGTCAGGAACCCCGGCGCCCACGTGGAGCACGAGGCGACGACCTCGAAGATCGGGGAAGACCAGCTCTTCTATTGCATGAGCCGTGGGCTGTCGGCCGAGGACGCGGTCTCGATGATCGTGAACGGCTTCTGCAAGGATGTGTTCAACGAGCTGCCGATGGAGTTCGCGGTCGAGGCCCGCAACCTTCTCACCGTGAGCCTGGAAGGCGCGATCGGCTGAGCCCGACCGCGGTCGGCGCTCCTCGGCCCGTCCCGACCGCAGACCGAAGACCGCAATCAACCCGCAGTCCCCGACTTTCGCCGCCGCCGAGCCGCCCATGCCCTCACCCATGCTTGAAATCTCCGATCTCCACGTCGCCGTCGGCGGCGACCCCATCCTGAAGGGGGTGGACCTCTCGGTCCGGCCCGGCGAGGTGCACGCGGTCATGGGCCCCAACGGCTCGGGCAAGAGCAGCCTGTGCCACGTGCTGGCCGGGCGGGACGGCTACGAGGTGACCGCCGGACGGGTGACCTACGAGGGCGAGGACCTCCTCGCCCTCGAACCCGACGAGCGCGCCCAGCGCGGGATCTTCCTCGCGTTCCAGTACCCGGTGGAAATCCCGGGGGTCAACAACGCCTACTTCATGAAGGCGGCGGTCAACGCGGTGCGGCGGGCGCGCGGCGACGACGAGCTCGACGCGATCGACTTCATGCAGCTCATGCGCGAGAAGGTGAAGCTCGTGGACATGGACGAGGGGTTGCTGCGCCGGCCCCTGAACGAGGGCTTCTCGGGGGGAGAGAAGAAGCGGAACGAGATCCTCCAGATGATGCTCCTCGAGCCGCGCCTCGCGATCCTCGACGAGACCGATTCCGGCCTCGACATCGACGCCCTCCGGATCGTGGCGGAAGGAATGAACGCCCTGCGGAGCCTCGAGCGGTCCTTCGTCGTGGTCACCCACCACGAGCGGTTCCTCGAATACGTCGTCCCGGACCAGGTGCACGTGCTGTACGAAGGGAGAATCGCCCGCTCGGGGGGGCGCGCCCTCGCCCGGGAGCTCGAGGAACGGGGCTACGGGCACCTGCGGGAGGAGCGCGCCGCCTGATGTCCGCGGCCCTGGAGCACTACCGGCACGAGTGGGACGCGGCGCACGCCGCGTTGCCGGCGGCGGGCGTCGGCTGGGTGGCGCGGGTGCGCCGCGAGGCGCTCGAGCGCTTCTGCGGCCGCGGCTTCCCGACCCCGCGGGACGAAGACTGGAAGTACACGAACGTCCGCCCGATCGAGCGTCGGGCCTTTCGCCTCGATCCGGAGGCGGGCAGCGGGGCGGCGCCCGGCGCGGACGGGACCGTGCCGGCGGAACGCCTCACGGGGCTCGAGGCCGCCGCTCGGCTCCTGTTCGTGAACGGGCGTCTCGCGACCGCTCGTGCCGGCCCGGTCGCCGGGGAGCGGCCGGAGGGAGTCCTCGTCGAATCGCTCGCCCGGGTGCTCGAGTCCGATCCCGACCGGGTAGAACCCCACCTCTCCGACACTGGCGACGGCAACGCGTTCGCCGCGCTCAACCGGGCTTTCCTCGGAGACGGAGCGGTGATATCGGTCTCCCCGGGAATCCGCCTTGCGCGCCCGATCGAACTCGTGTTCGTCGCCCGGGGAGAGTCCGACGTCGCGAGTCACCCGGTCGTCCTGATCCTCGCCGGGAAGGACGCGGAGGCGACCGTGGTCGAGCACCACCTCGGGGCCGGCGGGGGAGCGAAGCTCGCGAACCCGTTCACCCGCATCGTGGTCGGCGAGGGCGCGGCCGTCGGACATCATCTCCTGCTCGAGGAGGACGGCGCGACCTGGCATACCGGCAACATCGACGCGCGCGTCGCGGCCGGGGGGCGCCTCGGGTCGAACGCGGTGCAGCTCGGCGGCCGCCTCGTGCGCTACGGGATCGACGTCTCTCTCGACGGGTCCGGAGCGCAGGTCGTGCTGAACGGCCTCTACGTCGCGCGCGGGCGCCAGCACGTCGACTTCCACACCCGGGTGGACCACCGCGAGCCGGGCGGGACGAGCGAGCAGGTCTACAAGGGCCTGCTCGACGGGCACGGGCGGGGGGTCTTCAACGGGCGGGTGCTGGTCCACCGGGATGCTCGGCATTCCGACGCAAGTCAGAGCAACCACAACCTCCTGCTGTCGGAGAACGCCGAGATCGACACCAAGCCGCAGCTCGAGATCTTCGCCGACGAGGTGAAGTGCAGCCATGGCGCGACCGTCGGCCAGCTCGACGAGCGCGCGATCCACTACGTGCGTTCCCGCGGGCTCGGGGAGGAAGCGGCGCGCGCGCTCCTCACCTTCGGTTTCGCGGAGGACGTGCTCGCCCGGATGGGCGAACCGGCCGTCCGGCGGCACGTCGAGCGGGGGTTGCTGAGCGCCCTTCCCGCCCTCGCCGAACTGCCTGCGCCGGACGGGGCCGAAGCCTTCGCGGCCGGCGCCGGCGCCTGAGACCAGGGCCGAAGATGGATCCGCAACTCCTTCGCACCGCGATGGCGGCCGAACGACGGCGGTTCGGCGCGAACCCGAGGAGGACGACCCGCCCATGGCATCCACCGCAGCGCACCCCACTGCGCCGAGGGACCCGATCATGACCCCCCCGCCCCGGACGGGCGATGCCGGCCCCGCGTTCGACGTCGAGGCGATCCGGGCCGACTTTCCCGCGCTCCACCAGGAAGTCAGGGGCCGCCCCCTCGCCTATCTCGACAGCGGCGCGACGAGCCAGAAGCCGCGCGCGGTCATCGACGCGCTCCGCGACTACTACGAGCGGGACAACTCCAACGTCCATCGCGGCGTGCACACCTTGAGCGAACGGGCGACCGCCGCGTACGAGGGCACTCGGGAGAAGGTCCGGCGCTTTCTCAACGCCGCGGACTCGCGCGAGATCGTCTTCGCGCGCGGCACCACCGAGGCCATCAACCTCGTGGCCAACAGCTTCGTGCGCCCGCGGGTCGCGGAGGGCGACGAGATCGTCATCACCCACATGGAGCACCATTCGAACATCGTCCCCTGGCAGCTCCTCTGCGAGCAGGCCGGGGCGAAGCTCCGGGTGGTGCCGATCGACGATGACGGGGTGCTCGACCTCGACGCTTACCACGCGATGCTGGGGCCGCGCACACGCTTCGTGTCGATAACCCACGTCGCGAACTCCCTCGGCACCATCAACCCGGTGCGCGAGATCATCGAGGCCGCCCACGCCGAGGAGGTCCCGGTGATGCTCGATTCCGCCCAGGCGGTGCCCCATCTCGCGACCGACGTGCAGGCGCTCGGATGCGACTTCCTCGCCTTCTCCGCCCACAAGGTGCTCGGGCCGACCGGGATCGGGGTGCTCTACGGCCGGATGGAGCACCTGGATTCGATGGTGCCGTGGCAGGCGGGGGGCGACATGATCCTCGCCGTCACGTTCGAGAAGAGCACCTGGAACGCGGTGCCGTACCGGTTCGAGGCGGGCACCCCGAACATTGCCGACACGATCGCGATGGGGGTCGGGCTCGACTACCTCCGGGAGATCGGCCTCGATCGGGCGGCGGCGTGGGAGCATGAGCTGCTCGGCCATGCCACCCGGCAGGTGAGCGCCATCCCCGGGGTCCGCATCTTCGGCAACGCCCCCGACAAGTCGAGCATCCTCTCCTTCGTGATCGAGGGGGTGCACGCGCACGACGTGGGCACGATCCTCGACAGCGAGGGGGTCGCGGTGAGGACCGGCCACCATTGCACGATGCCGGTCATGACGCGCTTCGACGTGCCGGCGATGGCCCGGGCCTCCCTTGCCTTCTACAATACCCGCGCCGAGATCGATGCGCTCGCGGGCGGCATCGAGAAGGTGCGCGAGGTATTCCGGCTGAACCGCTGAACCGCCGAGCCGCCCTGTCCGATCCGGCCCGCGGCAACCGGGGGCGTCCTGATCCCGTGAACGACATGCGAGAGCTCTACGAGGAGGTCATCCTCGACCACAACCGCAGCCCGCGGAACTTCGGGCGGCGACCGGCCGACTGCAACCGCACCGCCCACGGAGACAATCCGCTCTGCGGCGACCGGATCGAGGTATCCATGACCTTCCGGGACGGGGTGATCGAGGATATCGCCTTCGACGGCGAGGGTTGCGCGATCTCCACCGCCTCCGCCTCCATGATGACCCAGGCGCTCAAGGGTCGCACCGGCGAGGAAGCGCGGTCGCTGTTCGACACGATGCACGCGGTGCTCGTGAACGACGCCCCGCCGGACCTCGAGCGGCTCGGCAAGCTCGGCGCGCTCCTCGGGGTGAAGGACTTCCCCATGCGCGTCAAGTGCGCCACCCTCCCCTGGCATACGATGGAGACGGCGCTCGCCGGGCGCGACGACCTGGTGACGACCGAGTAGCCGGGGCGCGCGGGCGAAGGCACGGAGACGAAGGCATGAGCCGCATCGGAGAGTGGTTGGGACGGGGCCGGGAGGAGGACCCGGAGGCACTCCGCCAGCGGGTGGTGGAGGCGCTGAAGCAGGTCTACGACCCGGAGATCCCCGTCAACATCTACGACCTCGGCCTCATCTACCGCCTCGACATCGGCGACGGGGGCGCGGTCACCATCGACATGACCCTCACCACCCCGGGGTGCCCGGTCGCGGAGACCTTCCCGGGGATGGTGGAGTACGAGGTGAGCCGGGTCGAAGGGGTGCGGTCGGCGGCGGTCGAGATCGTGTGGGATCCACCCTGGAGCCAGGACCGGATGACCGAGGCGGCGAAGCTGGAGCTCGGCCTGTGGTAGTGGCGGCCGCCCCCGTCCCATCCCCCCGCCTGCCTCCGGCCTCGCCGGCCTCCCTCGATTCCCCCGCCCCTGCCCCGGGCTCCGGACCCGTCCGTTTCGCCGGCCCCCCGAGCCTCGGGACGATGGGGAGAGGATCGGCCCCGGCGTCGGATCCCGGCACCCGAACCCGGCGCGCTTCCCGGTCCTGAATCCGTGCCTGAATTCGTGAAGGAGTGGACGGACGTCGCTCCCGCCGCCGGGTTTTCGCCCGGCGAGTGGCGCACCGTCGAGATCGAGGACACCCTCATCGCGGTGTTCAACATCGAGGGCGAGTACCATGCCGTCGAGAACCTCTGCACCCACGACTACGCCGAGCTGACCGACGGCGAGGTCTGCGGCGATGTCGTCACCTGCCCGCTGCACGGTGCGGAATTCTGCCTTCGCACCGGGGAGGTGCTCTCCCCTCCCGCCTACGAGCCGCTTGCGACCTTCCCCGTCCGCGTCGAGGACGGCACCGTCCAGGTTCGCGACCCCCGCTGGGACTGATAGCCTTGTCCAATGACACATGAGCCTGAAGGGGGGCGCCTGATCCAACGTGAGGTGAGCCTGACGGGGTGTGAAGCGGGGCATCATCAGGAGATGCTCGGGATGCTCGGACCCACCGAGTGTTGAAGGCGGGTAGTTGGTAGGGTACGGTTCCGGGCATGGACGGCGACACCATCACCATCATCGCCAGCGTCGGCGGCACCGTGGTCGTGGTCGGGCTCGCACTCGCCGGGCTCATCATGCGCGCCACGTCGCGGATCGACTCGGATCGGCGAGCCGCCGATGCGCGGCACGATGCGGACCTGCGCGAGTTCCGGGGCGCGATGGACACCTTCCGCTCGGAGATGCAGCGTCTCGCCGAACGCCAGTCGCACCTGGAAGGGCGCATCGACGGGCAGCGCAGCGCCGCCGATTGATTCATCCGACTTCCACCGCTTGCCGCGATTCGCGCCGCCTCCTTCACGCACCCACGCGCGACGAAACACGGAAATGGACGATTCGGCAATCTTCGCGCCCGCGCGATAACGAACCGGGGCAGTCACCCGGGCGAGAATCCGATGAAGCGGCCGCACCCGTGCGGGGCGGAGCCGCGGCGGGCGGACTTCGCCCGCGAGGCGCGCAGTAGTGAAGCAGGTCAGGCGGCAGGAGGGTCTTCGTCCGCCTCGAGGCGCAGGGACGCCGAGTTCATGCAGTAGCGAAGCCCGGTAGGGGCCGGACCGTCCGGAAAGACGTGCCCGAGGTGGGCGTCGCATACGCTGCAGAGCACCTCGGTGCGGCGCATGAAGAAGCTCCGGTCCTCCTCGGTGCGGATGTTGTCCTCGTCCGCGGGCGCCCAGAAACTCGGCCAACCGGTGCCGGAATCGAACTTGGTCGACGAATCGAAGAGCGGGGTCCCGCAACCCACGCACCGATAGGTGCCGGGGATCTTCGTATCGTGGTACTCGCCGGTAAAGGCGCGCTCGGTCCCCTTCTCGCGGCACACGTGGTACTGGAGCGGGGTGAGCCGCGCCCGCCATTGCGCATCGCTCCTGACCACCCGCGCCTTCTTCTCCGACACGTCGCTCATCGCCGTTCCCCTCCTCCGCCAATCGGCGCATGCGGATCGCTCCGCAGGTTCGCCACCCCCCCGGCAGCGGTACCCCGTCCGGCCCGGTACGAAGCGCCGCGAAGCAACCCGGCCGGCCGGGAGAACCCGCTCCTTCTCAGGCCGCGACCTCCACCGGCAGCTTGCCGATGATACCCCGCCACTTCTCGGGGCCGGTCCGGTGCACCGAGGTGCCGCGGCTGTCGACCGCCACCGTCACCGGCATGTCCTCGACCTCGAATTCGTAGACCGCCTCCATCCCGAGGTCCTCGAACGCCACCACCCGCGACCTGCGGATCGCCTTCGAGACGAGGTAGGCGGCGCCGCCGATCGCCATCAGGTACGCCGCCCCGTGGCGGGCGATTGCCTCGATCCCGGCCGGACCGCGCTCCGCCTTGCCGATCATCGCGGCGAGGCCGGTGCGCCCGAGCATCATCTCGGTGAACTTGTCCATGCGGGTCGCGGTGGTCGGACCGGCCGGCCCCACCACCTCGTCGCGAACCGGGTCCACCGGGCCCACGTAGTAGATCACCCGGTTCGTGAAATCCACTCCCTCGGGCAACGGCTCGCCCCGCTCGAAGAGGTCCGCGATCCGCTGGTGGGCCGCGTCGCGCCCGGTCAGGAGCCGGCCGCTGAGGAGCAACCGGTCCCCCGGCCTCCAGCCGGCCACTTCCTCCTTCGTCAGCCGTTCCAGGTCCACCCGGATCGCGCCTTCCCCCGCCTCCCAGGTCACCTCCGGCCAATCCTCGAGGCTCGGCGGCTCGAACTCCGCGGGACCGCTCCCGTCGAGCACGAAGTGCAGGTGCCGGGTCGCCGCGCAGTTGGGGATCATCGCGACCGGGAGCCCGGCCGCATGGGTCGGGAACTCCTTCACCTTGACGTCGAGCACGGTGGTGAGCCCGCCGAGCCCCTGGGCGCCGATCCCGAGCGCATTGACCTTCCCGTAGAGTTCCACCCGAAGCTCCTCGGCCGGGTTCGCGGGCCCGCGCGCGAGCAGCTCGTGCATGTCGATGGGGTCGAGGAGCGCCTCTTTGGCGAGCACCATCGCCTTCTCGGCGGTCCCCCCGATGCCGAGGCCGAGCATCCCGGGCGGACACCAGCCGGCGCCCATTCCGGGCACGGTCCGGAGCACCCAGTCGACGATGCTGTCGCTCGGGTTCAGCACCGCGAAGCGGGCCTTGTTCTCCGAGCCGCCGCCCTTCGCCGCCACCCGCACGTCCACCGTGCCGCCCGGCACCAGCTCGACCTGCACCACGGCCGGCGTGTTGTCGCCGGTGTTGCGACGCGCGCCGAAGGGCGGATCGACGATCGACGCCCGGAGGACGTTGTCAGGGTGCAGGTAGGCCCGCCGCACCCCTTCGTTGACCATGTCCGCCACCGCCACGTCCGCCTCCCACCGGACTTCCATGCCGATCCGCAGGTAGACGACGACGATGCCGGTGTCCTGGCACATCGGCCGGCGCCCCTCGGCGCTCATCCGCGAGTTGACGAGGATCTGCGCCATCGCGTCGCGCGCCTCCTCGGACTCCTCGCGCTCCCAGGCCTCGCCGAGCGCCCGCACGTAGTCCGCCGGATGGTAGTAGGAGATGAACTGAAGAGCGTCGGCGACGCTCCGAATGAAGTCTTCCTGCCTGATGATCGTCATGTTCCGATTTCCCGAGTGCCCGTTCCGCAGTGATCACTTCCCGCCGGGGTCACCACGGGATTCCGTGCGAGCGATTGCGGCTCTCACCGCCACGCTTCCAGGTCCAGGTCGGCGGGCTCGAGCCGGATCGCGGAAGCCTGCCGCCGCTTCTCCGCGTCGTTGCGGAGCTCGTCCTGGCGGCGCAGGAACGCCTCCGTGACCCCGCCCGTCACGTAGTCGCCGGTAAAGCAGGAGGTGTCGAAGTCGCGCACCCGACTCTGCCGGTCGGCGACCGCTTCGGTGAGATCGTCGATGTCCTGATAGAACAGCCGGTCTGCCCCGATCTCGGCGCGGATCTGGTCCTCCGTCCGGTTGAACGCGATGAGCTCGCGGGAGGTCGGCATGTCGATCCCGTACACGTTGGGATACCGGACCGGCGGCGCGCCGGACGCGAAATAGACCTTCCGCGCGCCCGCGTCCCGCGCCATGTCGATGATTTGTCGCGAGGTCGTGCCGCGAACGATGGAATCGTCGACCAGCAGCACGTTCTTGCCCTCGAACTCGGCCCCGATGGCGTTGAGCTTCTGGCGGACCGATCGCTCGCGTTCCCGCTGTCCGGGCATGATGAACGTCCGGCCCACGTATCGGTTCTTGATGAACCCTTCCCGATACTCGACCCCGAGCCGCGCGGAGAGCGGCAGGGCGGCGGTGCGGCTCGTTTCCGGAATGGGGATCACCACGTCGATCCCGTGTTCCGGCGCTTCGCGCAGGATCTTCTCCGCAAGCCGTTCTCCCATGCGAAGGCGCGCCCGGTAGACCGAGATCCCGTCGAGAACGGAGTCCGGACGGGCGAGGTACACGTACTCGAAGATGCACGGCGACCGGGACGGAGCCGGGGAGCACTGGCGCACCGACAGCTTGTTCCCCTCACGCACGCATATCGCCTCCCCGGGCTCCACGTCGCGCAGGAACTCGAACCCGACCGCGCTCAGCGCGACGCTCTCCGACGCCACCATGTACTCCGTCCCGTGCGGCCCGTCGCGCGAGCCGAGCGCGAGCGGCCGGATGCCGCGGGGGTCGCGGAAGGCGACCAGGCCGAATCCGAACACGAGGGCGACGGCGGCGTATCCTCCCACGCAACGGCGGTGCACTCCCGATACCGCACGGAAGATGTCCCCTTCATCGATGCACGCCGATCCGCAGGCCTGCAGCTCGTGCGCGAACACGTTGAGAAGCACCTCCGAATCGGAGTCCGTGTTCAGGTGGCGCCGATCGGTCCGCACCAGGTCCGTGCGGAGCTCCTCCGCGTTGACGAGGTTTCCGTTGTGCGCGAGCGCGATGCCGTGGGGGGAGTTGACGTAGAAGGGCTGCGCCTCCGCGGACGCCGCCCCGCCCGCGGTCGGGTAGCGGACGTGGCCGATTCCGACCGTCCCCCGCAGGGCGAGCATGTGGCCGGCGTGAAACACGTCGCGCACCATGCCGTTGCTGCGCCGCCAGTGAAGGCGGCCGTTCTCGGAGGTGGCGATGCCGGCCGCGTCCTGCCCCCGGTGCTGCAGGACGATGAGGGTGTCGTAGAGCGACTGGTTCACCCAGTCCTTCGCGACGATACCCGCGATCCCGCACATCACTCGGTGGCCGGGATCGCCGGGTCGGACAGGTCGAGGTCCAAGTCGGTGGGAGGGGCGTCCGGAAGGCGATCCCGGCGAAAGTGTTCGGCAAGCTCGTCGGGCAGGATGCGCCGGATCTCGTCCGCGATGGTCTCGAACGTGGGCAGCATCGTCGATTCGTGCCACCACGCTCGTTCGCGCAGGTCGGTGAGATCGGCGAGCAGCACCACGGCGGCCACGATGATCGCGCCCCGTGCCGCTCCGAAAATAGCCCCGAGAACACGGTCGGTGCCGGTCAATCCCGTGACGTTGACCGCGAGGAGAAGGAGACGGCTCAGGATGCCGGCCGCGATCAGCACGGCGCCGAGCAGCACCACGAATCCGACCGCAAGCTGGATGGTGGAATCTTCGATCCAACGCTCGAACCAGCCGCCGGCCACATGCATGAAATTGAACGCGGCCCAAAGGCCCGCGATCAATCCGATGAATACGACCGTCTCACGCACGAAGCCCCGGAACAGGCTGAGCGTGGCTGACAGGCCAATGATCGCGAGGAGCGCAAAGTCTACCCAATTCATGGGCCGTCAACCGCCGTCGCCGGGGGAATCAGCGTAGCAGAGAGCCCGGAGTTCATCCAGGAAACCGGACGAGGAATCCCTGGATGGAATCCTCTTCCCGGAGCAGCCGGAGCCGGGTGGCGGCGGCGGCGCGGGTCCGATCGGGGCCGACCAGCACGCGCACCCGGGGCTTGCCCTCCCGGGTCGTGACGCGCTGGGTGAACACCCGGTAGCCGCGGGATGCCACCTGTTTCCGCAGTCCCTCGGCATTGCCCGGATCGCCGAAGCTTCCGATCTGCACCGCCCAACCCGCGGCGGGGGAGACGGTGCCGGAACCGGGGCCGGCGGCGTCCCCAGGGCGGCCCTGCGACCCGGCGGCCTTCCCCCGGGGTCCGGGCGAGAGCCACTCATCCTCGTCCCCGTCGATGGTGGTGATCCGGATCCGATCGGGGGAGGCGTCGGACGGGTCCGCCGGCGCCGGCTCGGAAGCCGGCCGTTCGTCCGGCGGCGAGCTCTCGAGGGCCAACGGAAGGACGATCACGGCCACGACCAGCAACACCACCGCCCCGACGGCGCGATGTCTCGTTCGCTCCTCCATCCGCTTGATTATAGGGCCGGGTCAGGAGCAGGCGCCCAATACCTCACCGACCGTATGGCAGGAGCCGAACACCACGATCCGGTCCCCGCGCCGCGCCGCGCCGCGGGCCCGGGCGAGGGCGCTCGGAACGTCGCCGTCGACTTCGACCGGCGCATCCCGCACTCGTTCGCGCACGGTGCGGGCGAGTGCCTCGGCCGACCCCCCCCGCGCGCCCGCCGGCCGCGCCACGTACCAGTGGTCGAAGACATCCGCCACGGCCTCCACCACCCCGGCCGCATCCTTGTCCTCGAGGAGACCCGCGACCGCGATCTCGTGTCCCGGCGCCCGGCTGGCCCGCAGGGTGGCCGCGAGCGATCGCGCCGCGTGCGGGTTGTGGGCGATGTCGAGAACGATCGGCACTTCGCCGGGGAGGACCTGGAAGCGTCCCGCGAGCCGGGTCGCGCGGATCCCGCGCCGCGCGGCGGCCGCATCCGGCAGCCGCCCGAGGGCCTCGAGGACCATGAGGGCGGCGGCCGCGTTGTCGAGCTGAAACCGCCCCGCGAGCGGAGGTGCCGGCAGACCGTCGATCCGCCGCTTCGGCCCCCGCCAGCTCCAGGAGTCGCCGGCCGGCAACGGGTCGAAATCGCGCCCGAGGCGAAGGCAGAGAGCGCCGACCCGCTCCGCGGCGGCGGCGAGGCTGGCCGGGGGATCGCGATCGGCGATGACGGCCGGCCGGCCGGACCGGAAGATCCCCGCCTTCTCCCGGCCGATCGACTCGCGGTCGGGGCCGAGCCAGCGGACGTGGTCGATGTCGATGGGGGTGACCACCGCCACCTCCGCGTCGAACAGATTGACGGCGTCCAGCCGACCCCCGATGCCGACCTCGAGCACCGCGGCGTCGACCGCAGCCACCCGAAAGACCTCGACCGCGGCAAGGGTTCCGAACTCGAAGTAGGTCAGGGTGATCCCGCCCCGGGCACGGTCGATCCGATCGAAGGCGGTTACGATGGCGCGGTCCGGGACCGGCTCGCCGTCGATCCGGATCCGCTCGTTGTAGGCCACGAGATGCGGCGAGGTATAGGTGCCGGTACGGGCTCCGGTCGCGGTGAGGAGCGCCTGCGCGAACGCCACGGTGGAGCCTTTGCCATTGGTCCCCGCGACGGTCACGATGGGAAACGGCGGGGCCCCGGCGCCGCGGAGCGCCTCGTAGACCATGCGGATGCGCGAGAGCCCCAGCTCCATCTCGACCGGATGGAGCGTCTCCTGCCAGGCAAGCCACCCCGCCAGCGTGTCGAAACGCATCGGAGCGGGCTTCAGGCCGCCGGCTCGACGGGACTCGAGTCGCCGGACAGGAGATCGAGGATCGAAGCGATCCGCTCGCGCAGCTCCGTGCGGTGCACGATCATGTCCACCACCCCGTGCTCGAGCAGGAACTCGCTTCGCTGAAATCCCTCCGGCAGCGTTTCGCGCACCGTCTGCTCGATGACCCGCGGCCCCGCGAAACCGATGAGGGCGTTCGGCTCCGCGATATTGACGTCGCCGAGCATCGCGAGGCTGGCCGATACCCCGCCGGTCGTCGGATCCGCCAGCACCGACACGTACGGCACCCCGGCCTCGCGCAGGCGCGCGAGAGCGGCGCTCGTCTTGGCCATCTGGAACAGAGAGAAGAGGCCTTCCTGCATCCGGGCGCCTCCGCTCGCCGAAAAGCACACGAGCGGGGCGCGCTCTTCGAGGCTCGTGTGCGCGCCGCGCACGAAGCGTTCTCCGACCACCGAGCCCATCGAGCCGCCGAGAAAGGCGAACTCGAAGGACGCCGCGACGACCGGCCCGCCGAGGAGCCGCCCCCGCATCACGACGAGCGCGTCGGTTTCGCCGGTCGACTTGCGGGCTGCGATCAGCCGGTCCCGATACCGGCGGGTATCGCGGAAGCGGAGAGGGTCCATCGGGGTGACGTCGGCGCCGATCTCTTCCCGCGGCTCCAGATCGAGGAACTGGTCGAGCCGCCGGCGGGCCGCGACGCGCATGTGGTGGTCGCACTTGGGGCAGACGTCGAGGTTGCGGTCCAGCTCTTCGCGATAGAGGACCGTGCCGCAGGCATCGCACTTGGTCCAGAGCCCCTCGGGGATGCCTCGACTCTTCCCGGACTCCGTGCTCTCGGTCCGGATCCGCGACGGGCGCAGCTTCTGAAACCAGCTCACCGGTTCATCGACCCGACCGCTCGCCGGCGGCCGCATCGACTGCGCCTCGAAGCTCCATGACGAAGGACGCGACGTGGTCGGGGATCCGGCCGGGGTCGTCCAGCGCCTCTTCGACCCGCCGCACGATCGCCGAACCGACCACCACCGCGTCGGCCACGGACGCGATCCGGCGGGCGGCGTCCGCGTCGGCGATGCCGAAGCCGACCCCGATCGGAAGGTCGGACACGGCGCGCACCCGGGCGAGCGCGTCCCCGACGGCCCCGGTGTCGAGATGGCCCGCTCCCGTGATCCCCTTGATCGAGACGTAGTAGAGGAACCCGGTGGCCTCGGACGCGATCCGGCGCATTCGTTCGTCGGACGTGGTGGGCGAGAGAAGGAACACGGGATCGATGCCCCGCCCCCGAAGAGCGGCGAGCAACGGCTCTCCCTCCTCCGGGGGCATGTCGACGACGATGACGCCGTCGACCCCCGCCGCGGCCGCCTCGTCCGCGAACCGGGCCGGACCCATCGCCGCGATGGGGTTCAGATAGCCCATGAGGACCACCGCCGTAGCCGAATCCGCTTCGCGGAATCCCCGCACGATGTCGAGCACCCCGGAGAGCGACATCCCGGCCGCGAGCGCGCGCTCGCCGGCGCGCTGGATCACCGGGCCGTCCGCCATGGGATCGGAGAACGGAACCCCGACCTCGATGACGTCGGCCCCGGCGTCGACGAGCCGTGGAAGGAGCCGCCGGGTCACGTCGGGGTCCGGATCGCCGGCCGTCACGAAGGGAACGAGAGCCGCGCGCCCCTCCTCGCGGAGTGTCCGGAACCGCGCTTCGAGGCGGCTCATCCGGACAGGTCCCCGATCCCCTGGAGAGCGGCGACGGTGGGGATGTCCTTGTCGCCGCGCCCGGACAGGTTGACGATGACGATCTCGCTCGAAGAACGTTCGCGGGCCACCTTCTCGGCATGCGCGAGGGCATGACTCGACTCGAGGGCGGGAATGATCCCCTCGATCCGGGTCAGCCGCTCGAAGGCGGCAAGGGTCTCGGCATCGGTCGCAGCGGTATAGACCGCCCGGCCGATGTCCTTGAGCCACGCATGCTCGGGCCCGACCCCGGGGTAGTCGAGCCCCGCCGACACCGAGTGGGTTCCCTCGATCTGCCCGTCCGCGTCCTGCATGAGGTAGGTCCGGTTGCCGTGCAGCACCCCGGGCCGCCCCGCGCTGAGGGGCGCGGCGTGACGGCCCGTCTCGAGGCCGTCGCCCGCCGCCTCGACCCCGTACAGCTCGACCTCCGGGTCGTCGAGGAAGGCGTGGAACATGCCGATCGCGTTGGAGCCTCCGCCGACGCACGCGACCACCGCATCGGGCAGCCGCCCGGCCTGATCGAGGATCTGCTCGCGCGCCTCGCGTCCGATCACCGAGTTGAAGTCGCGCACCATCCGGGGATACGGATGGGGGCCGGCGACGGTGCCGATGATGTAGTAGGTGTCGTCGACGTTCGTCACCCAGTCGCGCATGGCCTCGTTGAGGGCGTCCTTCAGGGTCCTCGTGCCCGAGGTGACGGTACGCACCTGCGCCCCGAGAAGACGCATCCGGTAGACGTTGGGCGCCTGGCGGCGAACGTCCTCCTCGCCCATGTACACGACGCACTCGAGGCCGAGGCGCGCCGCGACGGTGGCGGAGGCGACCCCGTGCTGACCGGCCCCGGTCTCGGCGATGATCCGGGTCTTGCCCATGCGGGTGGCAAGCAGGGCCTGTCCCACGGTGTTGTTCACCTTGTGCGCGCCGGTATGGTTGAGGTCTTCGCGCTTGAGCCAGAGCTGCGCCCCCCCCACCGCCTCGCTCAGCCGCCGGGCGTGATAGAGGGGGGAGGGCCGCCCGACGAAGTCCCGCAGCTCGGCGCGGAGCTCGGCGTGGAACTCGGGGTCCGCGCGAAAGCGTTCATAGGCGGCGGCGAGCTCCTCGATCGGCCCCATGAGCGTTTCGGCCACGAAGCGCCCACCGAACGGCCCGAAGCGCCCCGCCGCGTCCGGCCAGGACCCGATGAGACCGGAGGGACGATTACTCAGGCTGGATCGTTCCGACACCTTCGACCCTCTTCACAAAGGCCGCGAGCCTCGCTTCGTCCTTGACGCCCCCGGCCGATTCCACCCCTCCACAGACGTCCACCGCGAACGGCCGCACGCGGCGGATGGCGTCCTCGACGTTCTCCGGGGCGAGCCCCCCGGCCAGCACGATCGGCCGTTCGAAGCTCCCCCGGGCCCCCGACCGGACCGCCGACCAGTCGAAGGTGCGACCGGTCCCGCCCCACTTCTCGGGGTCGTGGACGTCCAGCAGCCAGGCCGCGGCCGACGGATACTCCCGGACCGCGGCGGCCAGGTCGACCCCCTCGTGCATCGCGATCGCCTTGAGGTAAGGGAGGCCGAAGCCTTCGCAAAAACGCGCCGGCTCGATGCCGTGAAATTGCAGCATGTCGACCCCGACCTCTCCGATCACCCGCCGGACCTCCTCGGTCCCGGGGTTGACGAACACCGCGACCGACGTCACGAACGGTCGAATGCTCGCGCGTACCGCGCGGGCCGCCGGAACGCTCAGAAAGCGCGGGCTCGGCGGATAGAAGTTGAGCCCGATCGCATCGACCCCGAGCCCGGACGCGCGCCGGGCATCCTCGGCCCGGGTGAGGCCGCAGATCTTGATCCGGACGCGCACCGCGAAAGACTACCAGACCCCCGAATCGGGCAACACCACGGGCAGGCGGTAGCGGGCGGGATAGCCGACCCGCACGAGGTAGAGCCCCTCGGCGTTCGCGGTCACCCCGCCCGCGGTGCGGTCCCGGCCCGCCAGCACCTCGCCGGCCCACTCGGGCTCGGCCTCCCCCGCTCCGACCGAGAGCAGAACGCCGACGGCGTTGCGCACCATGTGGTGAAGGAAGCCGTCCGCCACCACGTCGAACCAGACCCGGGCACCCTGACGCGCGACATCGAGCGCGTAGACGGTGCGAACCGGGCTCCTCGCCTGACACCCGCTCGCGCGGTAGGCGCTGAAGTCGTGGGTGCCGACGAGCCGGCCCGCGGCGGCCCGCATGCGGGCGACATCGAGCGGCCGGCGATCGCAGGCCACCCGGCCGTTCAGGACCGCGGGGCGATCCGGCCGGTTGAGCAGCAGGTACCGGTAGTGGCGCCAGCGCGCCGAGAACCGGGCGTGGAAATCGCCGGGCACCTCACGGGCCTCGACCACCGACACCCCGGCGCCGAGGTTGGAGTTCGCCCCTCGCCGCCATCCCTCCTCGCGGCGGACCGCGCCGGTGTCGAAGTGCACCACCTGCCCGAGGGCGTGTACCCCGGAGTCGGTGCGTCCCGCGCAGGTGACCCGTACGGACTCGTCGGCGACCCGGGAAAGCGCCCGCTCGACGGCGGCCTGGACCGACTCGCAGTGCGGCTGGCGTTCCCACCCGCAGAACGCCCGTCCGTCGTATTCGACGACAAGGGCAATCCGCCGGGAACTCACTCCGGGGCCGGCATCGGGACCATTTCGTTCCCGGCCTTCCTTGATGACCACAGGGATGACCACAGGTGAGCGTATCGTCTTGATTCGAAGCCTGATCTTCGGTCGCCGAGGCCTTCGGGCGACCCGCTCGTCGGTGGACGCGACCCTTTGAACGAACGAATCGGCGCCGGGTCGGCATCCCGGGCCGGGCCTCACCCCCGCCGGACGCGCCCCGGCCGGCCCGGCCCGGCGCCTTCCGGCGGACCGTCCTGTTCCCCGAGATCCGCAGGAAGGTCCGCGAGGGAGCCGGTTGCCGGACCGGAATCGAGCTCCAGCTCGTCCAGCTCGCCGACCTCGACGTGCCGTCCGAACCCGGTCGGATCTTCGGAATCCCGCAGCCCCGGCGGGCCTGCACTCGACTCCCCGGGCGCCGGCCCCCACTCCTCCTCTCCCTCGAGATCCATGCCGATGGGAAGGTCGGCGGTCTCGTCTTCCTGGAGGTCCGCCGTCTCGTCGTCCGCCCCGAACCCGGGCCTGAACCCGGGTTCGAACCCGGGCTTGAACCCGGGCTTGAACCCGGACCCCGGCGCCGCGACAGTCGCGGCAGTCGCGGTCGCGGCCACCACCGCCGCACCGACCGCGCCGGACCGCACCGGCACCGGCTCCCGGCGCTCCACCTCGGACGGCTCCCCCCCGGCTCCGAGGCGTTCGTCCTGCCCGTCCTCCTCTTCCCAGGCTCTGCCGCCGTCCTCCCCGTCGTGGCCGTCCCCTCCCTCTTCTTCGTCGAAGGGCTCTTCGGGAGGGGCTTCCTCCCCCTCTCCGCGCTGTCTCAACAAGGTGACGACCACGATGAGGACGAGCAGGACGATGAGGCTGCTTCCCAGGATGAGGGGGCTGACGGGAAGCCAGCTCTCGCGAGGCGCCGCGGCATCCTCCGCCGCCGCTTCGTCTTCGTCGGCCGCGGGTCCGCCGGGAGGGGTGGCCGTTGCCTGTATCTCCCGCAGCTCCCGCTGGAGCCCGGCGAGCTGGACGAGAAGCTCTTCGATCGCCTCGTCCCGCTCGGTGAGACGCTCGCGCAGCTCCGCCACCGTGGCCCGGGCCGCGCGGAGCTCCTCCGCGACCGCGTCGCCGTCACCTTCCCCGGCCGGCGCTCCCCCGGTGGTCGCGGCCGGCCGGGCGGGGGTTCGGGGAGCCGGACCCGGGGCGGCCGAACCGGTACGCCGCCGATTCCGCCACGCTTCCTCGTGGCGGGCGAACTCGGCCGCCGCCTCGCCGCGGGTAATCGCCGCGATCTCCGCCGCCGACGGCACGCGCAGGGTGACGCCGGTACGAAGCGCGTTGATGTTTCCCTCGCGGAAGGCCTCGGGATTCGCCCGCAGGATGGCGATCATCACCTGCTGGGCGTTGACGTCCGCGTCCCCGCGGAACCGGAGCGCGAGCTCCCAGAGGGTGTCGGCGCGCCGCACCGGCCCGTAGGTGGAGCCGGCCCCCTGCTGCGCCTCCGCGGGCGCGGCAAGGGCGATGATCGCCATGACCGCCAGCCAGCGGATCGATCGTCCGGCGCCGGGAAGCCACCGCCAAGCCCACGGCCTCCGGAACTGCCCGAGCTCGGGGTTCAAGTCAGCCAAGCTCCTCGATCACCGCCCGACCCATCGCGGCCGTGCCGACTTCGCGGGTCCCCGGGGAAGCAATGTCACGGGTGCGCAGACCCCGGTCAAGGACCCGCGATACCGCCCCCTCGATCCGGTCCGCGAGATCCGGCCGGCCCAGCGTGTAGCGCAGCATCATGGCCGCGGAGAGAACGGTCGCGAGCGGATTGGCCGCATCCTGGCCCGCGATGTCGGGAGCGGACCCATGGCACGGCTCGTACAGACCCTTCCCGCCGGCGTCGAGGGAGGCGGACGGAAGCATCCCGATGGAGCCGGTGAGCATCGACGCGAGGTCCGACAGGATGTCCCCGAACAGGTTGGTGGTCACGATCACGTCGAACTGCTTCGGGTCGCGCACGAGCTGCATCGCCGCGTTGTCGACGTACATGTGGGTGAGCTCCACGTCCTCGTACCCGGCTCCCGTCCGTTCGGCCACCTCGCGCCAGAGCTCGCTCACCTCGAGGACGTTGGCCTTGTCCACCGAGCAGACCCGTCCCGCCCGCCGGCGTGCCGCCTCGAAGGCAGCGCGGCAGATGCGCTCGATCTCGGACTCGGTGTAGACGAGGGTGTTCACGCCCCGGCGCTCGCCGCCGTCCATCGTCTCGATGCCCCGAGGGGTGCCGAAGTAGATGCCCCCGGTCAGCTCCCGGACGATGAGAACGTCCAGCCCGGCCACCACCTCGGGGCGCAGGGTGGAGGCATCGGCAAGCTGCGGGTAGAGGACCGCGGGGCGCAGGTTCGCGAACAGCCCCAACCCGGCACGAAGGCCGAGCAACCCCCGCTCCGGGCGAAGCTCCCGGTCGAGCCCGTCCCATTGCGGCCCGCCGATGGAACCCATGATGACCGCGTCGGCCGACCGGGCGGCCGCGAGCGTCTCGTCGGGGAGCGGCCGGCCGGTCGCCTCCCAGGCGGCGCCCCCCAGCAGGCCCTCCTCGATGTCCGCGTCGAAGTCGGCGACCTCCGACAGCCGGTGGAGGACGCCCAAGGCCGGTGCGATCACCTCCGGCCCGATGCCGTCGCCCGGCAACGCGAGGATATGAGGTCGGTTGGGGCTCATGCAGCCTCCGGAACGAGGAAACGGTCGAGGACGAGGATCTTCTCCCGGCAAGGATAGCCAAAAGACACGGTGGCCGATACCGGCAGCCTTGTCCAATGACACATGAGCCTGAATGGAGGCCCGAACCTCCCCCCGTGCCCCCCTTCAGGCTCATCTCCGGACCGGAAAGGACTCGGCACACGCGATCCCGGTCGGACCGTTTCGCGCCGACCTGGCCGAAGGCCGGAGGTGGATGCGGGCCGGGTTCGCCCATCGAATTCCGACCTGCCCCCCTTCCCGGGGCCGGAAATGTCGGATTGCGCCTCACCGCTTCGACCTGCCCCGCGGGGGCCCGGGGGCGGACCCGGGGGTGGACCCGGGGGCGGGGTCGCGGCGTGAAGTTGCCGTCGTGATCCCGGTCCTTCCCCGCCGACCCGGCACGGTTCGGCCACCCCTTCGCAGGCCCCGAACGGCACTGCCGGCCGGCCCGCGGCGAGCCTCGGTCCCGCGCGCCGTGGACCGGGGCACCGGGGACGAAAGGGCCCCAGGCGTTAGAATTGTCTCACGCCGCGCGGGGGCCACGCCGACCTCGATGCCTCTCCCTCTCGACCAGGAAGCCGACGGCGGGCGAGAGCGCCCGCCGAGCCGGGCCGCGCGGCTCGAGTCCCTGCCGGGGCTTATCGGGCAGTGGGCCGCGGAGCTCGGCTTCAGCCAGGCGGGGATCGCCGCGATCGACCTCTCGGAGGACGAGACCCGCCTCTTCAACTGGCTCGCGGCCGGGCGGCACGGCGCCATGGACTACATGGCCCGGCATGGACACAAGCGCAGCCGGCCCGTCGATCTCGTGCCCGGCACCCTCCGGGTCATCTCGGTGCGCATGGACTACTGGCCGGGGGACTCCGCCCGCCCGGCCGTGGAGGCGCTTGCGGACCCGTGCGCGGGCTACGTCGCCCGCTACGCACTCGGACGCGACTACCACCGCCTCATGCGCCGGCGCCTGCAGCGACTCGCGGACCGGATCGGCGCGCACGTGGGGCCGTTCGGCTACCGGGCCTTCGTCGACAGCGCCCCGGTGCTCGAGCGAGCGCTCGCGCGTGACGCCGGCCTCGGCTGGATCGGGAAGCACACCAACCTCATCAGCGCCGGGGCCGGCTCGTGGTTCTTTCTGGGCGAGCTCTATACCGACCTGCCCCTTCCCGCCGGTCACCCCCCGGCCGATCACTGCGGGCGTTGCCGGGCCTGCATCGACGCCTGTCCGACCGGCGCGATCGTGGCTCCCTACGAGCTCGACGCGCGCCGGTGCATCGCCTATCTGACAATCGAGCACCCGGGGCCGATCCCGGTCGAGCTGCGTCCGGCCGTCGGCAACCGGATCTTCGGCTGCGACGACTGCCAGCTCGTGTGCCCCTGGAACCGGTTCGCCTGCGCCGCGACCGAGGCCGGCTTCGCCCCGCGGCACCACCTGGACCGTTCCGCTCTGACCGAACTCTTCGCATGGGACGAAGCGGACTTCGAGCGCTACACTGAGGGCTCGGCCATCCGGAGGCTGGGCCACGAGCGGTGGCTCCGCAACGTCGCGGTCGCGCTCGGGAACGCCCCGACGACCCGCAGCGTGGTGAACGCCCTCCGCGCCCGGAGCGCCCACCCGTCCACCCTCGTGCGCGAGCACGTCGCGTGGGCGCTCGACCGCCACCGGCCGCATGGAACGCCGACGAGGACCTCCGCGACATGAACGACCTCCAACGCACCATCGAGGAAGCCTTCGAGCGGCGGGCCGAAATCGCGCCCGGCCGCACCGACCGCGCGGTGACCGAGGCCGTCGAATCCACCCTGGCGATGCTCGACCGCGGAGAGATCCGGGTCGCGGAGAAGATCGACGGCGAGTGGACGGTGCACGAGTGGACCAAGAAGGCCGTGCTGCTCTCGTTCCGGCTCCGCGACAACGAACTCATGCAGGGCGGGGTCACCCGTTTCTTCGACAAGGTGCCGCTCAAGTTCGCGGGCCTGGACGATGCGGCGCTCCGGGCGGCGGGGGTCCGGGTGGTGCCGCCCGCGTTCGCCCGGTACGGCGCCTACATCGCTCCCGGGGTGGTGCTGATGCCGTCGTACGTGAATCTCGGGGCGTGGGTCGACTCCGGCACCATGGTCGACACCTGGGCCACGGTCGGCTCCTGTGCCCAGATCGGAAAGAACGTGCACCTGTCGGGAGGCGCCGGCATCGGAGGCGTGCTCGAGCCGCTTCAGGCCAACCCGACCATCATCGAGGACGACTGCTTCATCGGTGCGCGCTCGGAGATCGTGGAGGGGGTGATCGTCGAAGAGGGCGCGGTCGTCTCGATGGGCGTGTTCATCGGCCAGAGCACCCGCATCTACGACCGGGAGACCGGCGAGATCCACCTCGGCCGCGTGCCGGCCGGCTCGGTAGTGGTACCGGGCAGCCTTCCCGCCGCGGACGGGAGCCACAGCCTTGCCTGCGCGGTCATCGTCAAGCGGGTGGATGCGCGGACCCGCGCCCGGGTCGGCCTCAACGAGCTGCTGCGCGACGTGTGAGGGTCGCCGCCGACCTCGGCGGCCCGTCGCCCGTTCGATCGGGGCCGGCATCCATCAATGGACGCCGGCCGTCAGAGATCAGCAGTTCTCGTTTTGCGCCTGACTTCACCCCGAGCCGCAAGCCGTCTGCTCCTTGCGACTCGATCGGGGGGCCGCTCGACGGTCATGCCGGTCCGGCAGCGGGACCCGACGAGCAAAACACGCATGGACGGGCGGCCACCCCGTCGCACGAAAAGGTCCGGCGTCGCGAAGACGGCCCTCCTGAGTCTATTTTCACGGCAAATGAGAACTGCTGCTCAGAGATCGATCCGGGTGCCGGGGACCTGCTTCGGAAAGTAGTCTTCGCAGTTCCCCTCGCGGTATACGTCGGCGGTCGCGCAGTGCAGCCCTCCGCCGAACGCATAGGCGTCCCGGAACGGGATCGGGATCACCTCCATGCCGAGCCGGTCGAGCTGCTCGGCTTGCGCGTGCTCGCTCGCCTCCACGCAGACCGTCTTCGGATCGAGCACCAGGCAGTTCATCGAGAGCCAGATGCTCGAATAGCACAGGGGGGGCGGCTCGTCGTGGGCGGGCGGGGCCGCGTCCACGATCCGCCAGTCGTTCGCCTCGAAGATGCGGCGCTGCTCCACCGGGAGACGGCGGGTCGGGTTGTTGATGACGAGCCCGGGCCGGAGGGTCACGAACGTGGCGTCGATGTGGATCGGCCACGGATCGCCAGGGAAATTCACCGCATGCACCCGGTGCTCCGGGAAATGCCGCCGCAGCCACTCCATTCCGCGCCGGTTGGTGGTCAGCCCGTGCTGGCAGAAGAGGTCCTTTCCGATCCGCAGCACGTCGGCCGCATCGAACAGGGGCTCATGCTCGGTGGTGACGAAGTCGAGGGCCGCCGTCCGGCGAAGCCGCTCCTCGATGGTGATCTCGTCGAAGTAGCCCGCCTGGTAGGACTCGTCGGTGAGCCGCGGGCGCGGCGCCTGCTCCCAGCGAAACTCCGGGTCCTCGTCGAAGTAGCGCTGCATGAGCGGGTGATAGGCGAGGTACTCGAAGAACCGGCACCGGAACGACATCGCCGCGCTCAGGATCTCGCGGCCGACGGTCAGCAGGACGTCGCGGGGCGGCATGCATCCGAACATGCAGCTCGTCGTGAAGTCGGGGGTGACGACCGCCTGGTTCCACTGGATGGGCTCCGGGCGGTCGACGCGGATGCCGCGCCCCTCGAGCGCCGCCGCGAAGTGGTCGAGCTGCTCGTTCGCCCGCTCGACCGTCTCGAGCGGCCGCGGACCCCACCGCCCCCGCATGGCGCTGTCCTCCGGGATCTTCGCCTCGGTGGCCGGCTCGGTCGGGGGGATGCAGGTGTGGTCGGCCCGGCCGAGGATGATGTGGCGCAGCGGGTCGAAGTCGTTCCACGAGTTGACGACGGTATCGCTCATTGCCGGTCTCCGTTCCCGGGGACGAGGCGGGCGAGCCGCCCCGTCAGTACCCGGCCTGCGGGGCCTCGGGCTCGGAGGCCGCTCCCGGCGCTCCCCCGCCCGCGCGCATGGCATCCACGGCCGCCTTCGCCGCCCCCGCGAGAAGGCGGGCGTCGCTCGCGATGGTGACGAAGGAGAAGCCGCGCTCCACCATCTCTCTCGCATAGCCGGTGGCCATGCAGTGGATCCCGGCCTGGATGCCGTGCGCCCGGGTACGCTCGAGGATCCGCTCGATCCAGGGGAACGCCACTTCGTCGCGGGTGTCGAGACTCGGGGGGCGACCGAGGCTCGCGCAGAGGTCGTTCGGGCCGATGTAGATGCCGTCGAGGCCCGGCGTCGACATGATGGCATCGAGGTTGTCGAGCGCCTCGCGGGTTTCGATCATGGCGAGGGTGACCACGAGCTCCGCCGCCTTCGCCACGTAGTCCGCGCCCGCGTAAAGGCTCGCCCGGATGGGCCCGATACTGCGGTATCCGTCCGGCGGGTAGCGGCAGGCGCCGACGAAACGCTCCGCCTCCTCGCGGTTGCTGACCATCGGGCAGACGACCCCGAACGCCCCGCCGTCGAGGGCCTTCATCACGATGCCGGGTTCGTTCCAGGGCACCCGGGCGAGGGGCACCGTGCCGGTGGTGGTGATCGCCCGCAGGCATTCCACCGCCGTATCGTAGTGGGTGACCCCGTGCTGCATGTCCACCGTGATCGAGTCCCAGCCCTGACGGGCCATGACCTCGGCGGAGAATCCGTCGGGGATCGCGATCCAGCCGTTGACCACCGCCTTCGATTCACGCCAGTGCTCGCGGAGGGGGTTCGTTTCCATGTTCGTTCCTTTGTTCGGTTCTCGGTCGTTCGCGACCGCCGGGTGGCCCCGGCCCCGGTTCCCCGGCCGCCAGCCCGCAACCCGGCACCGGAACGGTGCCATGCGCCGGTCGGGTGCGAACCTGCAAGTATGCCGAAACACGCGGCGGTGCCGAAACCTCGCGCCGTCCACCTCAGCAGTTCTCGTTTTGGCGCCTGACGTCACCCTGAGCCGCAAGCCGTCTTCTCCTTGCGACTCGATCCGGGGCGGATCGACGGTCGTGCCGGTCCTGCCGCAGGACCCGACGAGCAAAATGAGAATTGCTGCACCCGCCTCGACCAACCCTCCCGATCCGGAATGATCCGGCATCGAACCCCGCATTGACATCCGACCATCATCGGTCGAACCTTTCGCGGTCCCGGAGGACGACCCTTCCGCCGCCCCGTCGATCATGAACCCTGCCGGCTCCATCTACCGCCCGTCCCTCCTGCTCCTCGCGGACCTCTACGAGCTCACCATGGCCTGCGGCTACTGGAAGCTCGGCCGCGAGGAGGACCAGGCGGTGTTCCATCTCTTCTTCCGCAACAACGCGTTCAACGGCGGATACACGGTGGCGGCGGGCCTCGGCTACGTGGTCGACTACCTCTCGAACCTGCACATCGACGACGCGGACGCCGCCTACCTCAACTCGCTGCGCGGGAGCGACGGGGAAGCGCTCTTCGATCCCGCGTTCGTCGAGTACCTGCGCGGGCTCGAGTTCACGCTGGACGTGGATGCGGTGCCGGAGGGAACGGTGGTCTTTCCCTTCCAGCCGCTCGTGCGGGTGATCGGGCCGATTCTCCAGTGCCAGATCGTCGAGTCCGCTCTCCTGAACATGATCAACTTCCAGACCCTGGTCGCGACCAAGGCGGCGCGCATCTGCCACGCGGCCGGGCGGGGACGGGACCAGGTGCTCGAATTCGGACTCCGGCGCGCCCAGAGCATCGACGGCGCGCTCGCCGCGAGCCGTGCCGCCTACGTCGGTGGATGCAGCGCGACGTCCAACGTGCTCGCCGGCCGGCTCTTCGACATCCCGGTGCGCGGCACCCACGCCCATAGCTGGGTGATGTCGTTCGACACCGAGCGCGAGGCGTTCGAAGCCTACGCCCGCGCCATGCCGAACAACTGCGTGTTCCTGGTCGACACCTACGACACCGCCGAAGGCGTCCGGCACGCGTGCGAGGCGGGCCGGCAGTTGCGCGCGCTCGGAAAGGAGATGATCGGGATCCGGCTCGACTCCGGCGACCTCGCGTACCTGTCCGTCGAGGCGCGCCGCATCCTCGACGAGGAGGGGTTCCCCGACGCGGTGATCGTCGCGAGCAACGAGCTCGACGAGCACATCATCACCAGCCTCAAGGACCAGGGCGCGACGATCGCGGTCTGGGGGGTCGGGACGAAGCTCGCCACCGCGTTCGACCAGCCCGCCCTGGGCGGGGTGTACAAGCTGAGCGCCATCCGCAAGGGCGGGGACGACTGGCGGTACAAGGTCAAGATCTCGGAGCAGACCTCCAAGATCTCGACCCCGGGGATCCTCCAGATCCGGCGCTTCGGAGAGAACGGGCGCTTCGAAGGGGACATGACGTACGAAGTCGGCATCGGGGTGCCGGAGCATCCCGTCATCGTCGATCCCGTCGATCACACCCACCGCAAGTCGATCCGGGCCGGAATGGCGTGGGAGGACGTTCTCGTCCCGATCGTGCGAAACGGCCGCGTGCGCTACGAGTGCCCGCCCCTCGCGGATTCGCGGCAGCGCACCTGCGAGCAGCTCGCCCACCTTCATCCCACCATCCGGCGCTTCGTGAACCCCCATCCCTACCCGGCCGGCCTGGAGCTCGGGCTGCACGAGCTTCGCACCCGGCTCATCCTCGAGGCGCGCGGGGGCGTGCGCCGGGATTCGCCGTAGTCATGGGCATCCGCCACCGGAAAGTGACCCCCCGCGGGGGCGCGCGCCGGGATTCGCCTCCAGGCGGGCGGGGCGGGCCGGCGCAGGGCCGCGCCGGCCGGGGCGGGGACCGCGCAGGAACGGTGCGGAGGGGGTGAAGGCCGGAGACCGGAGAGGAGAGCCGGATGACGACGACCGTCGCGGAGCGTATCGAGCAACGATTCGGGATCCCGCCGAGCGGAAGGGTGCGCGACGCCCCCGAGCTGCCCGGCGAAGCCGCGCTCGCGCGGATCCTCGAACGCCGCACCCATCGCCGCTACCGCGAGGAGCCCATCGACGAGGCCCTTGTCGAAACGCTGCTCGCGTGCGCGCTCTCCGCGAGCTCGAAGTCGGACCTCCAGCAGGCTTCGATCGTGCGGGTGCGCAGCGCGGAAAGCCAAGCCGAGATCGCGAGCTGGCTGCCGGCGATGCCCTGGATCGGCGAGGCGCCCCTCCTTCTCGTCTTCTGCGGAGACAACCTGCGTCTTCGCCGCGCGGCCGCGCTTCGCGGCAAGCCCTTTCCCAACGACAACGTCGACATGTTCATGAACGCGGCGGTCGACGCCGCGCTCGCGATGCAGACCCTCACCCTCGCCGCGGAGGCGGCGGGGCTCGGCTGCTGTCCGATCAGCGAGGTCCGCACCCACATCGACCGGCTCACCGCACTGCTCGCCCTGCCGGCGGGGGTGTTCCCGATCGCCGGGCTCTGCGTCGGATGGCCGGCCCGGGACGGCTTCGTCAGCATGCGCATCCCGCCCGCTCTCGCCGTCCACGAGGACGCCTATGCCGTGACCGGCGTCGAGGAGAAGCTCGAGGCATACGACCGGCGGCGCGACGCACGCTACCGCATCCCGCCCGACCGCCAGCGCGAGGTGGACCGCTTCGGGGTGGCGGACTTCTACGGCTGGTCGGAGGACAAGGCGCGCCAGTACTCGCGGGCGGCCCGGTCCGGGTTCCGGGGCTACCTCCGCCGCCAGGGCTTCGCTCTCGAATGATCGTGCGGGGTGATACCCTCTCGCCCGCCCCGCGCGCCTGAACCGCGCCGGCGTTCCCGGACCCGGCCCGGCCGGGCCGGAAGGGCCGGAAGGGCTCGGTCCGGACCGGCATGGCGCCGGACCAGGAACACCCCGCATCGGAGAAGAACACGATGGATCTCGGTATCGCAGGGCGCCGCGCGATCGTCTGCGCGGCGAGCAAGGGCCTCGGACGCGGGTGCGCGGAGGCGCTCGCGGCGGAGGGCGCGGAGGTCTGGATCACGGCGCGTACCGCGTCGACCCTGGAGGAGACGGCGGCCGCGATCCGCTCCGGCACCGGAGCCCGGGTGATCGCCGTTCCCGGCGACATCACGACTCCGGAGGGACGAGCGGCGGTGCTCGTGGCCTGCCCCGAGCCCGACATCCTCGTCAACAACGCGGGCGGCCCGCCGCCCGGCGACTTCCGGGAGTGGACCCTCGACGACTGGAACGCCGCGCTCAACGCGAACATGCTGACCGCCATCGAACTCGTCCGGGCGACGGTGGACGGAATGATGGAACGGGAGTTCGGCCGGGTGGTCAACATCACTTCGGCGGCGGTCAAGTCCCCCATCGACATCCTGGGGCTGTCGAACGGTGCCCGTGCCGGGCTCACCGGCTTCGTGGCCGGCATCGCGCGCAAGACGGTGCGCCGCAACGTGACCATCAACGGGCTCCTGCCGGGGCCGTTCGACACCGATCGGCTGAACGGCACCCTCGCCGCGCGCGCGGCGGCGAGCGGGCGGCCCGCGGAGGAGCTGAGGGCGGAGGCCGCCGCGGCCAACCCGTCCGGCCGGTTCGGTACCGCAGAGGAGTTCGGGCGCGCGTGCGCGTTCCTCTGCAGCGCCCATGCGGGCTACATCACGGGCCAGAACCTGCTGCTCGACGGGGGCGCGTTCCCGGGTACCCTGTAGGCGGTGGAGCCTCGTCGCCGCGACCCCGGCGCAGGGCGGCCCGCGGTTTCCCCGCGGGTGGAATCCGGTCGAAGGCCCGGCCGCCGTCTCCGGGTCGAGGTTCGTCCCGCCCCGCAGCCGTACCTCCCTCCGGGCTCGAGTCTCGCCGGAAGAGAACACCAAGGGCGGGCCGAGCGTGGGGTATCCTTGCGAGACGCCAATCAGCGATGGGAGGGGCGACATGAGACCGATCGGGATGTTGAGCGGGGTGCTCGGGGCCGCACTCGCGGCCTTCGTGGCGCTCGGCGCGAGCGGCCAGGGCCAGGTCGCGAACGAGGAAGAGGCCCGGCAGGTGGCCGAGGAGCGCAGCCGGACCATGAAGGTCATGGGGCGTTCCATGCGCACCCTCAGGGGCTTCGTGAGGGGCCGGGGGACGGCGGAGGAAGCGGCGGCGGCGGCGATGGCCATCGCGGACGCGGCACCGAACCTCCCCTCGGTCTTTCCGGCCGGCAGCGGCATGGCCGCGCTCCCCGACTCCGAGTCGAAGGAGCTCATCTGGGAGGAGTGGGACGAGTTCGTCGCCGGCACGGAGCGGCTCGGCGAGAAGGCGGCAGCGCTCCAGGCCGCCCTCTCTTCCGGCGATCCGGATCGGATCGGGGCCGCCTTCGGCGACCTCGGGAAGAACGGCTGCGGCGGCTGCCACACCAGGTTCCGCGAGAAGCGCGATAGCTGACCGCCCGCCCCCCGCGGCGGCGGACGCATCCGGGGCCGGCGGACCCGCGCCCCCGGAGCCGGCCCCCGGGAAAGCCCGCCCGGGAACGTCACCCACTTTCTCCTGTGGACACCAACCCCTGCGCGGTAGCGGGCCGTACTCCCTCAAGCCGCTTCGACAGCGCGCACGCGCCGGTGTCGCTACCTCTTCAGCGGCACGCACGCGCTCTTTTCCGTCCGTGCGGCCCGCCACCGCGAGCGGATTGGCGGCCGCAGCGGGAAGTCGGTGATTTTTCCGGGCTAGAAACTGAGGACGACCTGGTGGGCGTCGATGAGGGCGCCGGCCCGCTCCGGGCTGACGATCTCGACGTCCACGATGAGGTCGGCCGGGGTGAGCCCGCGTTCCGCGAGCGACCGATCCTCGACGTAGAGGTGCTCGACGTCGTAGTCCGGGAGCGCGCGGAAGCCGCGCGCGAAGTCCTTCAGCCCGACCCCCTCGGGCGCTTGCCCGCGCTTGAGCACGAACACCCCGTCGTCGAGGAAGAGGAGGCTCACCGACTGCTCGAACGCGGCCCCGATGAGCACCGTCTCGAGGCCCTCCTGCGCGAAGATCGAGCCGTGCGGCGGCCGCCGCATGATGTAGAGAAAGCGCTTTCGGACCGGCTCGGACATTCCTCCGCTATCCGAAGGTGACGAACCGGTCGGCGAGGATCGCGGCCTCCGCGAGGAGGCCGAGGCCCGCGATCCGGAAGCCCGGCGCGAGCACGTCCGCGTCCTTGCCGTGACGGTCGCGCTCGGTCGCGTCGAGGATCCCGCGGCGCTGCCCGGCCGCGACGCAGACGACGAGGTCGAGCCCCCGCTCCGCGGCGAGCCCACTCCAGCGCGCCCCGACGCCGCGCTCGTCCTGGGGCGGCACCGCGAGGCGGTTCCCGTTGTTCGCGCCGTCGTGGTAAAAGAACACGCGAAGGACCTCGTGTCCGCCGTCGAGCGCCGCGCGCGTGAAGTGCCACGCGGTGTCGGAGCCTTGGTACTGGTAGGGTCCCCCGTTGACGAGCACCGCGAACAGCATGACGGAATCCGCTTCCCGGGAAGGCGTTGCGACGGCAATGTACCACGCGGCGGAGGGGGCGCCCGCGTCCGCACCGGGCCCCGGCCCGGCCCTTCCGCCGGCGCTTCCGATCGTCCTCGTCAGCCCCTACGAGCTCGGCCGCCAGCCGTTCGGACTCGCCGAGGCGGCGGCGTGGCTGCGCGGCGCGGGCTACCCGGTGCGCTGCATCGACCTCTCCCGCGAGCGGCTCGATCCGAAGGCGCTCCGCGACGCGGGGCTCGTCGCGGTCCATCTCCCGATGCACACCGCGGGGCGGATCGCGGCCGTCGCCTTCGGCCGGATCCGTGCGCTCGCGCCCCACGCCCGGCTCGCGGTATTCGGCCTCTACGCCCCGGTGAACGAGGCCTACTTCCGCGAACTCGGGGCGGAGGCGGTGCTCGGCGGAGAGGTCGAGCCGGCGCTCGTCGCCTTCGCACACACCTGCCGCAGCGGCCTCCGATCGGCGGGGGACGCGGGCGAACGGGGGCATCCGGCCGGCGGCGTCAGGACCCGAGGACACCGCACCGGGCGCGGCGCCGGTCGCATCGGCGCCGGAATCGGCGAGGACGACGGCCGCATCGGCGGTCAGGACGACGGGGGCGCCGCCGCGGGACCGGCCGCCGGGATCGGATCGCGAGACGATGCGGCCCGCGGCGTCCACCTCGACAAGATCGATTTCCTCGTTCCGGACCGAAGCGGCCTCCCCCCGCTCGACCGGTACGCCAGGCTCGAGCTCCCGGGCGGCGAGAAGCGCACGGTCGGGTTTGCGGAGGCGAGCCGCGGCTGCAAGCACCTCTGCCGACACTGTCCCATCGTGCCGGTGTACGACGGCCGCTTCCGGGTGGTGCCGCGCGGGGTGGTTCTCGCCGACATCCGGCAACAGGCCGCGGCGGGGGCGGAGCACATCTCGTTCGGCGACCCCGACTTCTTCAACGGCCCGACCCATGCCCTGCGGATCGTCGAGGCGATGCACGCGGAACACCCGCACCTCACGTTCGACGCCACCATCAAGATCGAGCACCTGCTGCGCCACCGGAGGTACCTGCCCCCGCTCCGCGACGCGGGATGCCTCTTCATCACTTCGGCGGTGGAGGCGGTCGACGACGGGATCCTCGCCCGGCTTCGCAAGAACCACACGACCGCCGACTTCGAGGCCGCCACCGCGCTCATGCGCACGGTCGGGATCGCCCTCGCCCCCACCTTCGTCGCCTTCACCCCCTGGACCACCCTCGCCGGGTACCGCGACCTCCTCGCCCGCATCGCCGCCCTCGGCCTCGTCGCGAGCGTGCCTCCGATCCAGCTCTCCATCCGGCTCCTCGTTCCGGACGGTTCCCGGTTGCTCGAGCTGCCCGAGATCCGCGGCCTCGTCGCCCCCTTCGACCGGGCCCTCCTCGGCTATCCGTGGCGCCACCCCGATCCGCGGGTGGACGAGCTTCAGGAGCGGATCGCGGAGCTCGTCGAGCGCGGAAGCGAGGTTTCGCGGGAGGAAACCTTCGCGACAGCCTGGCGGCTCGCGCACGCCGCGCTCGGGGTGTCCGCGCCCCCCCTTCCTCGCGACCTCGGCGACCCGATCCCCTGCCACTCGGAGCCCTGGTACTGCTGCGCGGAGCCGACCGGCGAGCAGCTCGCCGGCTTCTGAAGGACGGGGGCGACGTGTCGGAACCGGCATCCGGGACCGGTCCCGGGCTTCCGCCCGTGCCTCCCCCTCCCGCCCTGCGCATCGACCGCTGGCTCCGGGCGGCCCGGTTCTTCAAGACCCGCAGCTCCGCCGCCGCCGCGGTCAGCGGCGGCAAGGTGCATCTCAACGGCCGGCGCACCAAGCCCGCCAAGGCGGTCCGGGCCGGCGACCGGCTCGACATCCGGCGGGGCGGGAACCGCTGGGAGGTAACCGTGCTCGCGACGGCGGCGCGGCGCGGCCCCGCGACCGAGGCGAGGACCCTCTACGAAGAGCTTCCGGAGAGCGTCGAGCGTCGGGTGCGCGAACGTGAGGAGCGGCGCGAGCGGCGCCTCGCGGCCGGCGCCGGGCGGCCCACCAAGCGCGACCGCCGCCGCCTACCCCTGCCCCACACCTCTTCGCTGGACCTTGAATATGAATAACTCACATCGATTCAATTAGCTACAATCCATCTGCCGATGACTGCCCAAGCCAAGCTCGTCGGGCCTCGGCGGCATCGGGACCGGCCAGAGACGGGTTTGTCATTCGATGCGCCGTTCACGGAAAAGGCAAAGGGCCGGAAAACAATGACTTCCATGATTCGCCGCGTATGAAACCCGGCGAATGCCCGACCGCAGCCGGACCACGGGGGCGGATCCGGACCGGATCCGGACCGGGCGGCGGCGGGCCGGTTGCCGGGGCCGGCTATCGAGCGGACGGCGGCGCGGCGGGGGCCTCGCCAGGGCCGCGGGAGGAGGAAGACCCGGCCGCCCGGTCGCGGGGGATCCGTACCCCGGTCACCACCCCCCGGACGCACCGCCGCCAATCGCCGTCCGGCGCGAGCACGACGTCAGGCCGGGACGGGGCCACGAGCCGGGGGCGGCCGCCGCCCTCGCGCGGGGGGCTCGACCGAAGCCGCCGGAGCAGGACCTCTCCTCCGTGTTCCAGAACCACGAAGCAGCCGTCCTCGACCGGCTCCCCGGGGTCCACGATCACCACCGCGCCGGCCGGGAAGTCCGGCGCCATCGAATCGTCCAGAACCCGGAGGGCGTAAGGCTCGAGGGATACGCACGCCGACACCATCGCTTCCTCTCTCGCGCGGACGGGTAGAATAGCCGCATTCGTGGCCGGCCGCGCCTCGCCGCCATCACCGCGGACGACGATCCTTGCTCGCGATCACCAGACCGTTCGTCGAAATGTGCCTGCTGCGTCTTGCGCCGCAGGACCTGCCGGCCTCGCCGTTGCTGCTCGGCATCGCGCTCGCCGCCCACACGGGGCTCGGCACCCTCATCACGACCCTCTACTACCCGCTCTTCACCGCGGTCGCGGTCAGCGTGACCGGAACCCTGCTTCTCGGCCTCCTCGCCTTCGTGCTCCTGTCCGTGCGTGGTCTCGTCGAACGCTTCCCCCAGACCTACGCCGCCTTCGCGGGGACCGGGGCGGTGCTCGAGGCGATCGCCCTGCCGCTCGTGGCGCTGCTCGAGTCGGACGAGCCGACGGGCGCCCCGTCCGCGGCCGGGGTGATCCTCACCATTCCGTGGCTCGCCCTCCTCGTCTGGAGCTGGGTAGTGAGCGGCCACATCCTGCGCCACGCGCTCTCCGTGCACCTCACCGCCGGCATCGGGATCTCGATGGCGTTCTTCTGGCTCTCGGCCCTGATCATCCACCAGTTGTTCGGGAACCCCTGAGCGGTCCCGATCCGCCCATGCGCATCCACGTCCTCGGGATCGGCGGCACCTTCATGGCCGCCCTCGCGTGCATCGCGCGCGAGCTCGGGCACGAAGTGCAGGGATCGGACAGCGGACTCTATCCGCCCATGAGCACGGTGCTGGAGCGCGCGGGCATTCCGGTGCGGGAGGGCTACCGGGCGGAGCACCTCGAGCCCGCACCCGACCAGGTGGTGGTCGGGAATGCCATGACCCGGGGCAATCCGGCCGTCGAGTACATGCTGGACGAGGGTCTCGACTACGAATCGGGGCCGGCCTGGCTCGCACGCCACGCCCTTCTCGGCCGCCACGTGATCGCGATCGCGGGCACCCACGGCAAGACCACCGTGTCGAGCCTCGTCGCCTGGATCCTCGAGCGCGCGGGGCGCGAGCCCGGATGGCTCGTCGGCGGCATGGCCCCCGGCCTCGGAACGCCGGGCCGGGTCGGCGCGGGCCCTCACTTCGTCATCGAGGCCGACGAGTACGACACCGCGTTCTTCGACAAGCGGTCGAAGTTCGTCCATTACCGCCCGCGCACCCTCGTCGTCAACAACCTCGAGTACGACCACGCGGACATCTTCGACGACCTCGCGGCCATCGAGCGGCAGTTCCACCACCTGGTGCGCACCGTCCCCGCGAGCGGCTGCATCGTCGCGGGTGGCCCCGAAGTGGAGCGAGTGCTCGCCATGGGATGCTGGACGGAGGTGGTGCGGCTCGGCTGCGGGGCCGGGCTGTCGGCGCGGGCCCTCGAGCCGGACGGCTCGCGCTTCGAGGTCCGGGCGGCGGAGGGCGGGCGCGGCCGGCGCATCGAGGTGGAGTGGAAGCTCGCCGGGGATCACAACCTGCACAACGCGCTCGCGGCCCTCGCGGCCGCCCGCGCGGCCGGCGTGGACCTCGAGGAGGGGGCGGCCGCGCTCCGCGACTTCAGCGGCATCGCGCGGCGTCTTCAGATTGCCGGGGTCGCGGGCGGGGTCACGGTCTACGACGACTTCGCCCACCACCCGACCGCGATCCGCGCCACCCTCGAGGCGCTCCGCGCGCGGGCGGCGGGCTCCGGGCGGATCGTGGCCGCGCTCGAGCCGCGCTCCAACACCATGCGCCGCGGCGTCCACCGCGCCACCCTCGGGCCGAGCCTCGCCGCCGCGGATGAAGTGCTGGCCCTCGACCCGGGGGGGCTCGACTGGTCGCTCGCGGCGGCGCTCGGCCCGGACGCGCGGGTGCGCTCCGACGTGGAGTCCCTCGTCGGCGAGATCGCGCGCCTCGTCCGGCCCGGGGATCACGTGCTGGTGATGAGCAACGGCAGCTTCGAGGACCTGCACCGGCGGCTCCTCGCCCGCCTTTCCGACCCCGACGAGCCGGCGCCGTGAGCCCGGCGCGAGCCCGCGCCCGCGATGCGGTCCTCGTCGCGATGACCGGCGCCTCCGGGGCGGCTTACGGGTTGCGGCTCATCGACGTGCTGCTCCGCGCGGAGCGCGCCGTGCAGGTGGTGCTGAGCGGACCCGGCCGCACGGTGATCAACACCGAGACGCCGCTTCGCCTCGGCAGGAGCCCGGCCGAGATCCGCAAGGGGCTGCTCACCCACCTCGGCCGCGGCGACGCCCTGCTCCGGGTGTTCGGCACCGACGACTGGTTCGCGCCGCCCGCGAGCGGGTCCAACCCGCCCGCCGCGGTCGCGATCTGCCCCTGCACCACCGGGACCCTCGGGGCGGTCGCGGCGGGGACGAGCCGCAACCTCATCGAGCGGGCGGCCGACGTGGCCCTCAAGGAGGGGCGGAAGCTCGTCCTCGTGGTGCGCGAGACGCCGCTCTCGGCGGTGCATCTCGAGAACATGCTGCGGCTGGCCCGCGCCGGGGCCGTCATCCTCCCCGCGAACCCCGGCTTCTACCACCGGCCGGAAGCGATCTCCGACCTGGTGGACTTCGTGGTCGCCCGGGTCCTCGACCGGATCGGGGTGGAGCACGACCTCGCGCCCCGCTGGGCGTCCGAACGGGAGTAGGCAGCCGGCCCGCCGGGAGGCCGGGCCGACCCGCCGCCGCGAGCGCGGGCACGTGGAGCCGTCCGGGTCCCGTGGAGCCTCCGAAAACCGCGGCCCCTCCGAACGCTTCCGGAGAGCGCCGCTCGCCGCCCCGCGCCCCCCGTGCGCGGCCCCGGACCCATCGGGGCCGGATCCGCGCCGGTCGGCGGCGGCTACCGGCCGGGGCCGTAGAGGCCGAGGCGAAGCGACGGGTCGCCCGGGATCCAGGTGTGGTGGAACTGCGAGCGGTCCCCCATCTCGCGGGTGCGTTCGAGGAGCCGCCGGCCGAGGGTGAGCTGGCCCGGCTCCCAGCCCGCGAGGGCGGCCATCGGGTCGCCGCCCGCGTCGCGAAGGGCATCGCGCAGGGTCCACGCATCCTCGCAGGCCTTTGCGGTGCCCGCCCCCGCGTGCGGGCGCACCGCGAACGCCGCGTCCCCCATGAGTGCGATGCGCCCGAACACCATGTTCGCGACGTCGATGTCGTAGATGACCTGGACGAAGGGCTCGGAGGTCTTGAAGAGGACCTCCGCCATCGCGGGCGGCATGTGCTCGCTCGCGAACGCCCGGAAACGCGCCACGTGCTCGTCGCGGACCGCGCCCGGCGGGAGGGACAGGGCGTGGCGCTCGCCGGAGCGGTCCGTCATGAGGTCCTCGATCTCGTCGCCCTTCGCATAGTTGTGGTAGCAGACGAGGTTCGCGAGGCGCCGGCCCGGCTCGAGGTCCCCCTCGAGACTCGGGATCGGGTAGACGAGGACGTGTCCATCCGGGAGCACGCAGTAGGTGAGGCCGTCGCGAAGGACCTCGAAGCTCGCCGGCTCGAGGTCCGATTCCGGGATGGTCGCCCGCCACGCGACGTAGCCCGCGTAGCGCGGCGCAGCGTCCGGGAGAAGCTTCGTACGGGAGGTGGACGAGATGCCGTCCGCGCACACCAGCATGTCGAGGGCGCGGGTCGAGCCGTCGGCGAAGCGGACGGTCACCCCGCGGTCGTCCTGTGCGAAGTCGACGACCTCCGAATCGAGGTGGTAGCGCCGGTCGCCGAAGGCGCCCATGAGCCCCCGGTACACGGTGGTCCACGACGAGAAGCGGTAGTTCATGCGCTCCTGGTAGACGAGCTCGCCGCTCGTGGAGAGGAACTGGAGCCACGGAAGCTCGATCTCGACGAGGCTCGCATCGAGCTCGCTCGACTCCTCGAAGTAGCGGGTGGTGGAGGGATGGGTGGCGATCCCGGCCCCCCGCGCCTTGAGCGCGGTGCTCGAACGCTCGAAGACATCGACCTCGCAGCCGAGGTCGCGCAGCACGAGGGCGGCGGTGAGCCCGCCGAGGGATCCGCCGACGATACCGACGTGGGGCCACGCGCTCATGGAGGTCTCCCGTGTTCGACCGTTCGCCGACTCGACTTCAGGGCTCGGCTGCGCAGGCGCGCGTGGTCATGGTCCGACCGCCCGGCGAAGGGCGCTACCACGTGAACGGGCGGTCGACCCCGGCGAGGCGCACGCCGGTGAACGCGGAGGCCTCGATCGAGAGAGCCCGCAGGTCCTCGACCTCGAGGTTGTGCACCGAGGACTTGCCGCAGGCCTTCGCGAGCAGCGTGATCTCCATCGTCATCGCGGTCAGGAACCGCGCCACCCGCTCCGCCGCTCCGGGCACGTCGAGGCGCTCCTCGAGGCGGGGCTCCTGGGTGGTGATGCCCACCGGGCAGAGGCCGGTATGGCA
Source organism: Gammaproteobacteria bacterium (assembly GCA_965214795.1). GTDB lineage: Bacteria > Pseudomonadota > Gammaproteobacteria > HK1 > HK1 > JAJDXW01. The sequence goes on from OZ243976.1 coordinate 3,688,403, forward strand.
GTGGTGGCAGCGGCCGGGGGAGGTGCCGAGGGCCTCGTAGTCGGGCAGGTACCGCGGCGAGTTGCAGCCGAGGGCCATCAGGGCCGCGGTGCCGATCATCACCGCGTCGGCCCCGAGGGCGAGGCACTTCGCGGCATCCGTCCCCGAGCGGATCCCGCCGGCCGCGACCAGCGACACCTCGCCGGACATGCCGCATTCGTCGAGCGCCTCGCGGGCGGCCCGGATCGCCGAAACGGTGGGGATGCCGGTGTGGTCGAGGAGCAGCTCGGGCGAGGCGCCCGTGCCTCCCTCCGCCCCGTCCAGCACGATGACGTCGGCGCCCGACTTGGCCGCGATCGCCACGTCGTAGCGCGGCCGGGTCGCCCCCATCTTGACGAAGATCGGCACCCGGTAGCCGGTGGCCTCGCGAAGCTCCTCGATCTTCACCTGGAGGTCGTCCGCCCCCAGGAAATCGGGGTGGCGGACCGTCGAGCGCTGGTCCACCCCGACCGGAAGCGAGCGCATGCGGGCGACCCGCTCGGAGACCTTCATGCCGAGGAGCACCCCCCCCGTCCCCGGCTTCGCACCCTGCCCCACCGCGAGTTCGATCCCGTCCGCCATCCGCAGGTGCTCGAGGTCGAGCATGTAACGCGAAGGGGTCATCTGGTAGACGAGCGTCGTCGAAGCCTCCCGCTCGTCCTCGAGCATGCCGCCCTCGCCGGTGCAGGTCATGGTGCCCACCCTGGAAGCGCCGTAGCCAAGCGCTGCCTTGGCGTTGGCGGAGAGGGCCCCGAAGGACATGGACGCGACGTAGACCGGGATGTCGAGCCGGATGGGCTCCGAGACGAGACCCGGACGGCCCCCGAGAACGGTCGCGGTCTCGCAGCTCTCGCGGTATCCCTCGAGGGGGAGGCGGGTCATCGTCGCCGGCACGAACACGAGGTCGTCGAAGCTCGGCATCCGCCGGCTGAACGTGTTGTAGCCGCGGAGCTGGTAGCGGCCGAGCTGGGCCATCGCGTGCACGTCGGCGATCGCCTTCGGTGACCAGCGGGCCGATTCGCCCGCGTCGTAGGCGTCCGGCGAGCCGGCCACCCGCCCCGCGACGGCCCCGTCGCGCATGGCGATGGCGTCCTCCGACGGCGGCCCGAAGGGGTACTCGTAGGGTTCTTTCAAGTCAGCGTACCGATGTTCGCACTCTCGTTCGACACGGACCCCGCGAGGCCCGGATTCGGAATCAGATCATCAGCCACGCCTTGGCGTCCCGACTCTCGAAATGCCACAGCCGCTGTTCGGAAACGACCCGGCGCCAATCGCGGCTCGGGTCCCCGAGCCCGCGCGAGGCGAGCAGCGCCTCGACGGATTCCGCCTCGTCCGCGGGTGGTTCCTCGATGCGGGCGTCGATACCGAGCGACTCCGCCGGCCCCGCGAGCCACACCTCGCCGCCCCAGAGGGAGTCCGCGCAGGCCGCCCCCGCCCCGCCGAGCGCGATGAGCCGCCCGGCGTGGGCCATGAACCCGGAGAGATAGCCGATCCGCCCCTCGACGATGATGTCGCCGCCTTTCATCGCCACCCCGCAACGCGGTCCGGAGTCGCCGCGAATGTGCAGGAGCCCACCCCGCATGGACGCGCCGGCCGCCATGCCGGCGTATCCGCCGACGACGATCTCGCCCCCGGCCATCGCCTCGCCGACCCCCCAGCCGGCGTTGCGCTCGATCTCGATCCGGGCGCCGTCGTTCAGGCCGCCGCAGTAGTAGCCGACGCTCCCTTCGAAGCGAACCCGGGCGGCGGCGGGGAGGCCGACCCCGAGGTTGTGGCGGGAGCGGGCGTCCCGCACCACCACCTCCCGGCCGTCGGCGACGGCGGCCCGGACCTCCTCGTTCACCTCCCGGATGGGTCGGTCGGCGGCCACGATCTCGATCCGGTTGGCACCGGCGGCACGGACCGTCCCGCTCATGCGGCGGCCTCCACGGACGGGGCGTCCACGCACGCGGCGAGCCAGGTCCGGGTCTCGGCGGGGCCGTCATAGTTGATGACGTCGCCCTCCTCCCGGTAGATGCGCCGTACCGCCTGCTCTTCGGTCGCGACGGCGACCTCGGGCGCCTCGCCCATGGCCACGAGCGGCTTGATGGCCCACCGGTCCTTGGCGAAGCCGATGCTTCGCTCGTCGGCGATGAGGTAGGTGAAGACGCCGTCGATCTCCCGGATCGACTGCCCGAGGGCGGCCGGCTTGGCCATCCCGTGCCGCATCCGATCGGAAATCCACACCGCGATGAGCTCGCTGTCGTTCTCCGTCATGAAGCGGTAGCCGCGGCGCTCGAGGCGGTTCCGCCAGAGGTAGTAGTCGGTGATCTGCCCGTTGTGGACGATGGCGACGTCGGGAAACGGACGGGCCCAGAAGGGATGGCTCGCCGTCGGCGAGACCGAGGACTCGGTGGCGAGGCGCGCGTGCCCCAGGCCATGGGTCCCGACGAACCCGCGCACCCCGTGCTTGTCCGCCACGTCCGCCGAAGTGCCGACATCCTTGACCACTTCGAGGGAACGGCCGACGGACTGGATCTCGAGCCGCTCCGAGAGGCCGTCCGCCTCGCGCGACCAGCGGGCGAGTTCGGGGATCTCGCCGACCACCATGCGCACCGAGACGTGCGGCGTATCGGCGTCGTCCCAGGTCGGATCGTCGAGAAAGTCCGAGCCGTGGCCGCGGAGAATTCGGAGAAAGTCTTCGAGATCGCGACCGAGGGCGGCGCGGTCCATGCCGACTGCCCGCACGACGAACCCGTGCTCGCGCGGCGGACCGTAGAGCGCGAACCCCGTCGAGTCCGCGCCACGGTGGACCTGCGCGTCCATGAGTTCCACGAGGTCCCGGCCCACCGGGCCGGGGGCGCGGAGGATCCGCCCGGCAATTCCGCACATCGAAGGGCTCCCGAGGGCTCTGTATACTGTATCCATTGTACAGAATGTTGCAACCTCCGCCCGCGGTCGGGTCGGCCGCCGTCAGTCCTTTCAAATCCGGAGACGAGCCTGAAGGGGGCACGGGGGGAGGTTCGGGACCCCCTTCAGGCTCATGTGTCATTGGACAAGCAGCAATTCTCGTTTTGCCCATCGGGTCCCGCGGCGGGACCGGCACGACCGTCGATCCGCCCCGGATCGAGTCGCCTGGAGAAGACGGCTTGCGACTCAGGGTGAAGTCAGGCGCCAAAATGAGAACTGCTGTCGGACAAGGCTCCATCTTGATCTCGGGTTGCGGGCGGCCCAATATCATCGGTTGAAACGGCCGCAATCCCGGGGGAGGCGTCCCCGTACCGCGGCCGGGGAGCAGTGACAGTGCCTACCATCAAGATGGGCCGGGACTTCTCGCCGTGTCCGGGCGGGCGTTCGCGCGCCGACGGACCGCAGTGCGCGGAGGCGTTCCGGGAAGACACCCTGCGGCCCGCCCTGCAAGCCGGCGGCGGCGTGGACCTTCACCTCGACTGCGCGCAGGGGTACGGGTCGTCGTTCCTCGACGAGGCGTTCGGCGGCCTCGTGCGCTCCGGCCGCTTCACCGCCGGGCAGCTTCACGACAAGCTGCGGCTCCACAGCCAGGACGAAGGCCTGGTGCGGGAGATCTGGTCGTACATCGACCACGCCTGACCCGCGCGGCCAGAGCGCGAGACGGTGGACGGCCCGTGGACGGAACTCTTCACCGACCTCATCCTCATTACCTTCGGCGTCCTCATCGCCGCCGTGCCGAGCCACCTCTACACCCGTGCCGCGAACCGCCGCCAAGCCATCCAGGAACGGGTGTACAAGGTGGAGAACGATGTCCGCCAGCTCGAGAACCTGGGCATCCGCTACTGGCTGCGGGGCGAGGGGGACGACACCGCGAACGAGCTGGCCTCCGAGATCAAGCGCACCCGGGCGCGGGTGGGGCGCGAGTTGGGACGGCTGACGCCGAAGGGCTCGAACGAGGCCGCGTTCGACTCCCTCATCGCGTTCACCCAGTCCGTCACCGACGGCGAGTTCGAGGTCTGTACGCGAACGGCCGAGGACCGCACCGAGCGCATCGGAGCGGCGGCGGACGCCCTCATCTTCGAGATCCGCGACTACCTGCGCATCATCTGACACCGGCTGCCGGGAGCGGACGATGAACCTCCGCGACCTGCAGTACCTCGTGGCGGTGGCCGAGGAGCGCCACTTCGGCCGGGCGGCGGACGCCTGCCACGTGAGCCAGCCGACCCTGAGCGGCCAGATCCGCAAACTGGAGACCCGGCTCGGAGTGCCGATCTTCGAGCGCACCAACCGGTCGGTGAGCACGACCCCGGCGGGGGAGGACATCGTCGAGTGCGCCCGCCGGGTGATGGTCGAGGTGGACCGGATCCGGGCCATCGCGGACGCGCGCCGCGACCCCCTGTCGGCGCCGTTCCGCCTTGGGGTGATCCCGACGTTGAGCCCCTATCTCATGCCGCTCGTGCTGCGCCCGCTCCGCGAGCGCCATCCCCGCCTGAAGCTGGTGCTGATCGAGGAAGTCACGGACTCGCTGCTGCGCCGGCTCCGGGCGCACGAGATCGATGCGGCGCTGCTCGCCACCCCCGCCTCGGACGACGACCCGGCCCTCGCGGAGACCGCGCTCTTCGACGAACCGTTCTGGATCGCCCACAACCTCGGCGACCCCCTGAACGAAGTGGAGGAGATCGACGCCGGGACGTTGGCCCGGCTCGATCTCCTGTTGCTCGCCGATGGGCACTGCCTGAGCGATCAGGTGGCGGAGCTGTGCGGGCGGCCGGACGCGGCGGAGGGCGAGCTGGCCGACTTCCGGGCATCGAGCCTCGAGACGCTGCTGCAGCTCGTGGGGGCCGGCTTCGGCTGCACCCTGGTGCCGGCGCTCGCGATCGGCGGGCCGTGGATGACGGACCTCGGGGTGGTGGCGCGCCCGCTCGGCCTCGAGGGGGCGCGCCGCCGGGTGCGCCTGGTGTACCGCCGCTCCTTCCCGAACCCGCGCGTCCTCGACGCGGTGCGCGAAGTCATCGTGGCTCACCTGCCGAACACGGTGCGCAGGGCGCCGCCCCCGGACAGCGGCGGCGCGGACGGCGCCGGAGCCGGAGCCGGGAGTGGCCCGTCGTCCACTGACGACGGCGAAGAGAGGCGCGGTCCGGCTCATCGAGATCACCAGGCTGGCGGAGGCGAGACCCGGCGGCGGGGCGAGCGTGCCCGGGGAGGCGTTCGAGGGCAATCACTTCATCTTCGTGGATAGGGTCACACGGGGGCCGGCAGCAAGGCCGGGCGGGGCTTTCGCGACGCCCTTGGCAAGCGCGGCTCCACGTTCGAGTACAGCGCGACGTTCGGCCACGCCCCGACGGCGGCTCGCAACCACCGGATCACGCAGGAGTACGGGAAGGCCATCGTCTTCGACGGTTCCCACCGCTACTTCGGGACCGGGCATCGTGCTTTACGACCTCTGGCCGTTGCGGTGCCGCCGCGTCGCTTGGCTCGCCCCGCAGGAGCGCAGTCCGGGCCCGGATTCGAGCCGCGGATCATCCGTAAAGATGATTCGGGGGATTCCGGTCGGTGCCGCTATTTCCACGGCGATGGCTACGGCAAGGACTTCCGTGTTCTCGACCTCCGGGACGAGACGACGGAGCCCGGAACGCGGATGCTCCTCCCCGGCCGCCAGTTGCGCTTCTTCAATCGGCGAAATCAATCGAAACGATATGAACAAACGATTTTGACGATGGCGAGAGGGAGCGTATTCTTCGCTCCGTCAGCAACGGCCGGGCGGACGCGCACGCGGGGAGGCCACGGCACGACAGACGGGCGCCGCCGGCGGCGGCGTCCGCGCCACCACCAACCAGGGAGAAAGACATCATGGCTCTCAAGGGCACCAGGACCGAACAGAACCTGAAGGACGCCTTCGCCGGCGAGTCGCAGGCGAACCGCCGCTACCTCTACTTCGCGGCCAAGGCGGACGTGGAGGGGTACAACGACGTGTCCGCCGTCTTCCGCTCCACCGCGGAGGGAGAGACCGGCCACGCTCACGGCCATCTGGAGTATCTGGAAGAGGTCGGGGACCCGGCCACCGGACTCCCGATCGGCGCGACGGCGGAGAACCTCAAGGCCGCGATCGCGGGCGAGACCCACGAGTACACGGACATGTACCCGGGCATGGCGCGGACCGCGCGTGACGAGGGGATGGAGGAGATCGCCGACTGGTTCGAGACGCTGGCCAAGGCGGAGCGCTCCCACGCCAACCGCTTCCAGAAGGCGCTCACCGGGCTGGACGCCTGACGGACGGAACGAGCGCACCGAGCCGTACGGACCGAAGCACCCGGCCGGCACGGCCGCGCGGCGGCGCACTTCGGCGCCGCCCCGGCCAGGGTCGGCGCCGGGGGCCGGGTCCGAGGCCGAGGCCGAGGCCGAGGCCGGAGACGGGGAGCATGAACCACGAGACCAACGGGGCGGCGGTTTCCGGATCCGGCTCCGCGCCAGCGTCGTCACCGGAGCCGGGCAGCGCCAAGGCCGTGAAGGCCCCGGGGGCGGCAGGAGCCGTGGCGAAGGAGGGCGGGGGCGGCGGCGCGACGCTCCCCCGGCCGGTGCGCGAGGGGAGTCTCGAGGCGCCCACCCGCCACGTCGTCGACTGGCACAATCCAGCGTTCTACGACGAGGAGGCGCTCAACGGCGAGCTGGCGCGCGTATTCGACATCTGCCACGGTTGCCGGCGGTGCGTGAGCCTCTGCAACGCATTCCCCACCCTGTTCGACCTCGTCGACGAGAGCGAGACGATGGAGGTCGACGGGGTGAGCCCGGCCGACTACGGGAAGGTCGTGGAGCAATGCTATCTCTGCGACCTCTGCTTCATGACGAAGTGCCCCTACGTTCCGCCCCACGAGTGGAACGTCGACTTCCCCCATCTCATGCTGCGCGCCAAGGCGGTGAACTTCCGCAAGGGCCGGACGAAGGTACGCGACCGGCTGATCACCAGGACCGACCTGGTGGGGCGGTTCGCGAGCCTGCCGGTGGTGGTAAACGCGGTGAACGCGGCCGGACGGTCGCGGCCGGTGCGCGCCGCGCTCGACGCGGGCGCCGGGATCCACCGCGACGCCCGCCTTCCCCCCTACGACCCCAAGCCGCTGCGGCGCCGGCTGCCGAAGCACACCCCCGCCGCGGCGGGCGGGACGAGGGGGGCACCGGACGCGGGCGGGCCGAGTGGACCGGGCGGACCAAACGGGCTGGGCGGGCTGGGCGGGCTGGGCGGAACCGGCGGAGCGGCCAGGCCGTCCGCGCGGCCGGACGCTCCCGTGCCGGGAGGGCGCACCCGCGGCCGGGTGGTTCTGTTCGGCACCTGCTACGGCAACTGGAACGAGCCGGGCATCGGAGAAGACCTCGCCGCCGTCTTCGAGCACAACGGGGTTCCCGTCCGCCTCACCCCCTCGGAGCGCTGCTGCGGGATGCCGCGCCTGGAGCTGGGGGACCTCGAGTCGGTGGAGAAGGCGAAGGACGCCAACGTCCCGGTCCTCGCCCGGCTCGTGGACGAGGGGTTCGACATCGTCGCCCCGGTGCCTTCCTGCGTGCTCATGTTCAAGCAGGAAGTGCCGCTCCTCTTCCCCGGCGACGACCGGGCGGCGAAGGTCGCGTCGGCCATCTTCGACCCGTTCGAGTACCTCGCCGAACGCCGCCGCGCGGGGCTGCTCCGCACCGACTTCCGCAACACCCTCGGCACGGTGATGTATCACGCCGCCTGCCACCAGCGGGTGCAGAACATCGGCGCGAAGACGCGCGAGGTGCTGGCGCTGGTGCCCGACACCCGGGTGAGCGTGGTCGAGCGTTGCTCGGGGCACGACGGCACCTACGCGGTGAAGCGCGAGAGCCACGCCCACGCGATGCGGATCGCCCGCCCGGTGGCGCGGCGGGTCCGCGACGAAGCGCCTGACCATCTGGGGAGCGACTGTCCGATGGCCGGCAACCACATCGCCCACGCGGCGGGGGAAGGCCGCACGGCCGAGCACCCCATCACCCTGCTGCGCAAGGCATACGGTATCTGACGATGAACAAGCTCGCCCGCGAAGACCTGTACAGCCTCGAATGCTACGCCGTGGAGCGCCCCGCGTTCCGCGAGCGGGTCATCCGCCACAAGCGCGCCCGGCGCCTCGCCGTCGGGCCGAACGCGACCCTGTACTTCGAGGACCGCCTGACCATGCAGTACCAGGTGCAGGAGATGCTGCGCACCGAACGGATCTTCGACCCGGCCGAGATCGAGGCGGAGCTCGAGGCATACAACCCGCTCATCCCCGACGGTTCGAACTGGAAGGCGACCTTCATGATCGAGTTCGAGGACGAGGACGAACGGCGCGCCGCCCTCGCCCGCCTGGTGGGGATCGAGGATCGGGTATGGGCGCGGGTCGGCGGCTCCGGTGCACGCGAGCGGTTCGAACGGGTGTGGGCGGTCCCGGACGAGGACCTGGAGCGCACCCGCGAGGAAAAGACCTCCTCGGTCCACTTCCTGCGCTTCGAGCTGCCTCCGGAGCATGCCGCGGCGGCGCGCGCGGGAGCGCCGGTCGCCTTCGGCATCAGCCACCCGGAGTACTCCCACCGCGCGGACCCCGCCCCCGAGGCGGTGCGCGCCGCCCTCGCCACGGACCTCTCTTCTTCCCGGGCTCCTGTTCCCTCCATCAGCGATTGATGCGTGTGGGAGGCGGCTACCCTCACAGGACTGTCCCACGCGGGCCGATCATCCGCACCGGGTTGGCAGTAGCGACCTCGTTCGTGCCCTCGGGGGGTCCCGCGGGCCGCGTGGATGCAGCCGATCGGCCCGACCGCGCGCGGCGAGCGCCATCCCGCTCCCTCGATTCCATGAGGAGGGCCGCGACCGCTTGCGAGCCGCGGATCTCGTTGCCCTTGGAAAGCGCGTTCACGGGGAGGCGAGGTCCGGCGACGCCCGAATCGAACGTGTGAACGCGGTCGACCCCGGGTGGCCCCGGGTCGATCCCGGGTCGATCCGGCCCCCGGGCGACAGGTCGCGCGGCACGAGCCGGATCGGTGGTGGGGGACCGGCCGACGTTCCTCCCTCGCGGGGTGTCGCGACGGGGTTCAGCCCCGCGGGGCCGGGAGGGAGGCGGCCGCGGCCTCGATCTCGGCCCGCGCGGGCTGAGACGACTGGGCCCCGGCCCGGACGCAGGCGAGGGAGCCGGCCGCGGAGGCAAGGCGGGCCGCCCCCCGCAGGTCATGGCCGGCGGCGAGAGAGGCGGCGAGGACCCCGGCGTAGGTATCGCCCGCCCCGGTCGTGTCCACCGGTCGGATCGCGAGCGCCGGGGTGTGGATCGCCTCCCGCCCGGTGTGGCAGAGCGACCCCTCGGCGCCGAACGTGGCGGCCACCGTCAGCCCGAAGCGGCGCGCGAGCCATTCCGGAAGGCTGCGCAGGGGCTCGTCCCCACCGCCCGCGTGGGCCGCGATCTGAACGATCTCGACCTCGTTCACGATGAGGACGTCGAGGGCCGCGAGCACCTCGTCCGGGACCGGGAACGCGGGGGCCGCGTTGAGGAGGATGCGGCAACCGCGCCGCGCGGCCCGTTCCACCAGCCGGAGGTTCTCCTCGAGTGGCACCTCGTGCTGAAGGAGCAGGATCGGCTCTCCGTCCAGCCGCTCGTCCGGGAGCTGGGAGTGGTTCACCCGCCGGTTGGCCCCGGACGCGACCGCGATGGTGCTCGCCCCGGTCCCCTCCTCCACCCAGATCGTCGCGCAGCCCGTAGGCTCGTCGGTCTCCTCGACCCGCGCGAGATCGACTCCCTCCGCCCGCAGCCGAGCGAGGGCGGGGGCGGCAAAGGGATCCGCCCCCACCTTTCCGACCATCGCCACCGCCGCCCCGGCCCGCCGGGCCGCGTGAGCCTGGTTGGCCCCCTTGCCGCCCGGAGAGATCACGCATCCGTGACCCAGCACGGTCTCCCCCCGCTCGGGGAGCCGGGTGAGGTTGACCGTGATGTCGACGTTGATCGAACCGAAGACGATGACCATTTCGAATCGACGAAAGCGAGCGGTGCGGCCGGCAAACCGGGTGCCGTTGCGGGGCGACGCCAAGCCGGGCGGCGCCACGCCGGGCGGCATCGGGGCCGGGGGCCGCCCGGCGGTGCCGATGCGACCGGCGCGGCCCCTGGCGAGCCGCCGGTCCACCTCGGGCGCAATGTTATTCTGGAAACCCGGCGCGCTCCACTCCCACCACTCCACCCCGCTCGGTCCCCCGCGGCCCGGGCTCCACCCGGCGCGGAAGGGGAGCGGCCCGGATCGACCCGGATCGACCAGGTCCGACGAAAGGGGATCCCCTGCCCATGACCTACCGGCTCGGCGTGGACATCGGAGGAACGTTCACCGACTTCGCCCTGTTCGACGAGCGGGGCGGCCGGATCGCGGTCTACAAGCGGCTCACGACCCCGGCCGACCCCTCGGTCGCGGTGGTCGACGGCACGGCCGCCCTTCTCGCCCGCGAGAACGTCCCGATTGCCGAGGTCGACTCGATCGCCCACGGCACTACCCTCGTCACCAACTCGATCATCGAGCGGCGCGGAGCGAAGACGGGGATGCTGGTGACGGCCGGGTTCCGCGACCTCCTCGACATGGGCTTCGAGCAGCGCTACGACCTGTTCGACCTCCGGCTCAGGTGGCCCGATCCGCTCGTGCCGCGGCGCCGTCGCCGGGAGATCCGCGAGCGGGTCGCATACGACGGCGGGGTGGTCGAGCCGCTGGACCTCGAGGGAGTGCGCGGGGCGGTCCGGGACCTCGTCGATTCGGCGGGCATCGAGGCGCTCGCCATCTGTTTCCTCCACGCCTACGCCAACCCGACGCACGAGGAGGCGGCCGAGGACCTCGTGCGAGACGAGTTTCCCGGGCTCCACGTCTCGCGCTCCGCCGACGTCTTCGCGAACATGCGCGAGTACGAGCGCTGGACCACCGCGACGATGAACGCCTACACCCAGCCGATGTTCGACCGCTACGTCGGACGGCTCGAACAGGGGCTGTCGGCGCTCGGGTTCGCCGGCCGGCTCCACCTCATGACCTCGTCCGGGGCCTCGATCGTGCCCGAGACGGCGCGGCGCTTTCCGGTCCGGGCCCTCGAGTCCGGCCCCGCGGCCGGCGCCCTCATGTCCGCCCACCACGGACGCCGCCTCGGACTGCCGGACCTGCTCTCGTTCGACATGGGCGGCACCACCGCAAAGGGCGCCCTCATCCGGCGATTCGCACCGCTCAAGCAGTACGACCTCGAGGTCGCACGGGTGCACGAGTTCAAGCGCGGCAGCGGCCTTCCGGCAAAGCTGCCGGTCATCGACATGATCGAGATCGGCTCCGGGGGCGGCTCGCTCGCCCGGGTCGACGAGCGCGGGCTCATCCGCGTCGGGCCGCGGAGCGCGGGCGCCGACCCGGGCCCCGCCTGCTACGGGCGAGGAGGGGCCGGGGCCACCCTGACGGACGCGAACGTGGTGCTCGGCTACCTCGATCCCGATTTCTTTCTCGGCGGCGAGATGCGCCTCGATGCGCACGCCGCGCGGGCCGCGATCGAACGGTGCGTGGCGGAACCGGCGGGGCTCGAACCGATCCGGGCCGCCTGGGGCGTGCACGAGATCGCGAACGAGGACGTGGCGCGGGCGTTCCGGATCCATGCATCGGAACGGGGATTCGACTATCGCGGCTCGTCCATGGTCGCGTTCGGGGGCTCCGGGCCGGTGCACGCCCTCGCGATCGCCCGCAAGCTCCGGATCCCTCGGGTCGTCTTTCCGATCGGGGCCGGGGTGATGTCGGCCCTGGGACTGCTGGTGAGTCCACTCGGCTTCGAGGTCTCGCGGTCGCGGCGGGTGTTCGTGGCCGACCTCGACGCGGAGGAGTTCGTACGAATCCTCGCCCCCCTCGTCGACGAGGCTTCCGGATTCCTGCGGCGCGCCGGCATCCCGGAGCCGACCATCGTCCGCCGGCTCGACATGCGCTACCAGGGCCAGGGTTACGAGATCGAGGTGACCCTCCCCGGAGACGGTTCCGGCGCGGACGGAGGCGGAGGCGGTGCCTTCGAGCGCCTGGACGAGCTGTTCCGGGCCCGATACGCCGAGATCTTCTCGGAGACGTTTCTCGACGAGCCGCTCGAGATCGTGAGCTGGAAGGTGGAGGCGGCGGGCTCGGAGGCGGCGCTGGGCTACCGGGGCATCCGGGGCGGCGCGCGCGGACGGCGGAAACAGCCGCGCCGCGTCTGGTTCGGCGACGCTTTCGTCGAGTGCAGGGTGCTCGACCGCTACGCGCTCGGGCCCGGCACGACGGTCGAGGGCCCGGCCGTCATCGAGGAGCGCGAGTCCACCTGCGTGCTCGGCCCGGGGGACCGGGCGACGGTGGACGAACGCCTCCATCTCGTGGCCGAGTTGGCGAACGGAGGGGGAGAATGACGAATCCCTGCGCGATTGACGCGGTGAGCCTCTCGATCATGTGGGATCGGCTCATCGGGATCACCGACGAGATCATCTCCGCCCTCGTGCGAAGCTCGTTCTCCACCATCGTCCGTGAAAGCGGCGACCTCTCGGTGGTGGTCCTCGACGCGGAGGGGAACTCCGTCGCCCAAGGGAGCTACAGCGTCCCTTCGTTCACCGGAACCGCCGCGCCCACCCTGCGGCACATGCTGGCGAAGTTCCCGCCGGAATCGCTCGAGCCGGGCGACGTCATCGCCACCAACGACGCCTGGATGGGAACGGGCCATCTCTTCGACATCAACGTGATGCGGCCGGTTTTCCGAAACGGAACGATTATCGGCTACACGATGAGCATCACCCACCTGCCCGACATCGGCGGGCTCGGCTTCGGCGCCGCCGCATCGGAGATCTTTCACGAGGGGCTGCGTCTGCCCGTGTGCAAGCTGATGCGGCGCGGACGGCTCGACGAGCCGATGTTCGACGTCATCCGCAGCAACGTCCGGGTCCCGGAGCAGGTGTTTGGCGATCTGATGGCCAACATCACCTGCAACGAGGTCGGAGCCCGGCAACTCCTGGAGTTCATGGACGAGTACGGCCTGGACGACCTCGCGCCCCTCTCCGCAGCCATCCGCGGCCAGAGCGAGCGGGCCATCCGGGAACGGATCGCCGCCCTGCCCGACGGGACCTACGAAGGCGCCATCGACGTCGAGGGCATCGACGATCCCCTGCGCCTCGCGTGCCGCGCGGAGGTTGTCGGCCGCGGAATCAGCCTCGACTTCTCCGGGACTTCGCCCCCCCTTGACCGAGGCATCAACGTCCCGCTCTGTTATACGCGCGCGATGGCCTGCTACGCGGTGAAGTGCCTGACCGTACCCGAGATGCCGAACAACGAGGGGGCGGTAGCCCCGATCCGGGTGAGCGCGCCGGAGGATTCGATCCTGAACGCGCAGCCGCCCTACCCGACCGGGGGGCGGCACGTGACGGGCCACATGGTGGTGCCCCTCGTCTTTCGGACACTCGCCGGGGCGGCGCCCGGGCAGGTGCAGGCGGACTGCGGGATGATGAACATCGTGACCTTTCAGGGCACCCGCCCGGACGGTCATCCGATGTCCACCATCTACTTCTCGACCGGGGGCTTCGGGGCTCTCCAGGGTTTCGACGGGGCGGACACCATCCCGGGGCCGTCGAACATGCGGGCGGTTCCGGTCGAGATGTGGGAGTCCCTGACCGGGGTCACCGTCCTGCACAAGCGGTTGCTCCCCGACACGAGCGGTCACGGTGAGGCGCGGGGCGGGCTCGGCCAGGAGATCGAGTTCCGGAACGACACCGGCTCGCCGCTCACCGTGTTCTGCGTCGCACCCCGGTCGGAGTTTCCCGCGCGTGGCCTCTTCGGCGGAGGGGACGGAAGCCGGCGCACGATGCTGGTCGAAGGCCGTTCGGTCCATCCCAAGGGCGCGCACACGGTGGCCCCCGGAGAGCGCTTCACGATGCGGGACGCGGGCGGGGGCGGCTTCGGCGACCCCGCGAACCGACCCCGCGCGAAGGTCTTGGCCGACCTCGCCGACGGCCTCGTCACCCCCCGCACCGCCCGCACGGTCTACGGCGTCGACACCAAGGACCACGCCGCGGCGAATATCCGGCAGACTGCTGACAGGATTTCACGGAAATAGCGGTCCGATGGGCAGGAGCGAGAGGCGTGGTGCAGGCGCCTTGACTCAGGCGGCGGCGCGCGACTCGGTATGAGTCACGAGGGGGTCGATGGCGTCGACGTCCACGAGGTCGCGTGCGGTCTCGAGGTCATAGCGGCGCTGGAGATTGAGCCAGAACTCGGGAGTGGTGCCGAGCGCACGCGCGATCCGAAGCGCGGTGTCGGCGGTGATGGAGCGCCGGCCGTGGACGATTTCGTTGATGCGCCGCGGCGCCACGTGAATGGTTTTCGCCAGGCGGTACTGCGTGATCTCGAGTTCATCGATGAAGACTCTGCTGCCGCGATCACGGCATCCCGGCCGAGACGCTACGCCGGGTCGCAGCTCTGTACGCGGTCGAAGAGACAATCCACGGAAAACCACAGCCCGATGGCGCGGCTGAATCGAACCCGTCCGGAAACGCGGTCCTGGAGCCATCAATCCTCATGGTCCGGAACGTTCCCTGCGCTTGCCGGCAAGCCCAGCGTCTTTCCTGCCGCGATCATCAGCTTGTCCAAGCTGTAGATCGCCTCCGCGCCGCGGTTCCCCGCAATGGCGAGGTGAAGCGCATCCCCAGCCTTCAGACCGGTATCGAAATGGCCCAGCCAGTCCTTGGCGCGATCGAAGTCATCGCGGTTCGGCAACAGGACAACAAAGGACTCCCCAATCATCGTTTCGAACCGAGAGCCCGCCTCGCGCGCGACCCCGGCATCCAGACCGCCCATGCGAACTTCACGAGCAAGCAGCGAGGCGAACTCGACCCTGGTCCAATGGCTGACCGCCAGATCGTCCGCCGGCAGGGCCTCGAAAAACCCGGCGATCGATTCGCTGGTGGCCTCGGGGAGAATGAGGGGGACGAGAAAACTGGTATCGAAATAGCGCATCCGAATCGACTGCCGATCTCAACACTCCGCGTCCCGGAGGTCGCGCAGCAACTCGGCAGCGGGGCGACGCAATCGAGGCATGGTGGCCCGGAACCCGGCCAGTTCCCGGAGCGGCAGCGGTTTCTTGGGACGGACTGCGGCAGACAAATGCGCCACGGCCTTGCCGCGACGGGTGATAACCACATCCTGGCCCGCCTCCACGTTGTCCAGAAGCTCGCTGAGGCGGGCTTTGGCCTGAGCCAGATTGACGGTGATCATGATGACCTCACGTGGTCATGAAACTGGTCACATGATAGTGGGTCGTGCCCGGATTGGCTACAAGCTTGTCGAGACAGCGAGAAAGCCAAAGCCGCAGCGGGTTGGCGGACCGAGCAAGCATGGCACAATGGACCGGCACAGCGGAGAGCGTATTCTCTCCACCTGCACGGACCCCATCGGCGGTGCCGCTGACACCCTCCGCCCGTCCTTGGTGATGAGCTCCTTGGCGGTGGCCGCGGCCGGCTTGAGCTTGGTGTCGCGCTTGAAGGTGGCGAGCGGCTGCCCCGGGACACCGCCCGCCGCGTTGATCTCGTCCACCGCGAGGTCGTGTCCGAACATCGCGGGAACCCCGTACACCGCTCCGGTACCGGCGATGGGATAGAGCACCCCGAGGCGGATCTCCGCCTGGGCGCTCGCACCGGCGAGGGCGATCACCCCCGCCAAAACTGCCAGCACGTGTCTCATTCCGAATCTCCCATGGTTGTTGTCCGGCGCCATGCAACCGGGCCGCCGACTTCCGCTCGCGGCATGCGATCCGTGTTCCCCTCCGTATTGGAGCGGCCGGCGGGGCGGTCTTCCTGCGAACGAACCGGCCGGGCCGCAGACGGCCGCGACACCCGTCGCCGTCCCGGCTCGCCTTGCCCCAGCCTTCGCCTTGCCCCGCCACGGAGCCACCTCGGAGGGGCCGGCAGGCTACCGCCGTGCGGCTCTTGGCGCAGGCCGGACGGCCGGTGCCCGACCGGCCCCGTTCGCGTGCCGCCGACTCCTGCCTCTCGCAATCCCCTGGGGAGAACGACCCGCCACGGTTGAAAAATTCATCGACGGGTATTTCTAATCATGAAAATCGATCTAAAACAATACGATTTTCATGGTATATTGCCGTAATGCTGGAACATCGTCCTGCCTTCGAAGCGATCGGAACGGCCCTTGGCCGCGCCCCGGTCGTGGTGCTTACCGGGCCGCGCCAGTGCGGCAAGACGACTCTCGCCCGGCGGTTCGTCGACCCCGACTCCGTCAACTACTTCGACCTCGAATCACCGCCCGGTCTCGCCCGACGCTATCACCACCACATGTTTGACCACTTCAATCGGCTCCGAAGCCCTTCGTCTGATAGAGCTCCCCGAGGCTGAATCCGGAAGCGTCCAGCGCCTTTCGTATTCCTTCGGGATTCTCCTGGCCGATCACGGTCGTTCCCCCGGAATTGCCGCGGTGCACGATTTGGACAACCTCGGGTCCATTCACATAGTCGAGCAGCAAGGGAGAATGAGTAGTAACCATGAACTGGACTCGATCGCGCGCAGCAAGAAGATGCTCGACGAAGGACGACAGCGCCGTCGGATAGACGTAGTTCTCGGGTTCTTCGATCCCTACCAGGCTCGTTCCCGGCTCCGAGTGAAGCGCCGTCATCAGGGCCAACATGCGCAGGGTGCCGCTGGATACTCCCATCTGGTGCACGGGGTACCGAAGTCCCGGTTCCTTCTGCACAAAGTAGAAGCGATGCTCGGATTCACGTGGCTCAATCAAGTCAGGGAGCCCTACGACTGCCCGGGTTGCTGCGACGATCTTTTCGAAGACCTCCGGCGAAGACTCCTTCAGCGAAAATAGCGTCTCACCGAGATTTCGCCCATATGGGTCGAATCCTCCCGAATCCAATCCGGACCAATCACGGCGCAGAAGAAAAGGGTTCGGGTCGAAGAACCCCCATCGACCCACAAACTCCGCGACACTCCGGGCCGGAAAAGACGCATCCGCCGCAGCCGCCGCAAGTGCGCACACAGATTGCGCTTGCTTCAGCAATACCCGCTCTCCTCGACTACCGGACCACCACCATCCTTCTCCGCGCTCTGCTTCGAGCAGGCGACTTGGTGCGGACCGGGGAATCAACTCGTCAACTTGTTCATGAACATGGAATTCGTACCCGTCTCTGACGAGTCGGAGCAACCATTCGAACGTCTTCTCCTCTTCTGTCATTTGAACGGCCAACTCGATTCGATCCGCAGCTTCTCCTTTCCAGGCCAGATGGACTATACCACCTCGACTGAATACCGGATTGCGGAAGTCACGTGTCCGAACCCCTTCGTGCAGAAACCGAAGCGTGTCAAGAATCGTGCTCTTGCCCGATGCGTTGGCACCGATAAACAAGCTGAGGTCACCCACCTCGATGGTTGCCTCGTGGAGACTCCGGTAGTTCCTCGCACTGAGCGTCTTCAACTTCATCCAATACCCTCTCCGTATCCCACTCTTGCGGACATACTACCGAAAATGCGAACGATCCGACCTCGATCCCTCCATCACTGCCATGTCCGGGGCCAGGCACGCCATCTCAGTCGCCCGTGCCGGGGAGGATGTCGAGGCCGCGCACGTTCTGCCCTCCGTAACGCCGGAGGCGAATGTCCGCCTGCTCCTTGTGGCCCGCGAAGTGCTCGAGGGCACAGAGGCGCGAGCAATACTCACCGACCTTGACCGATGCCTCCTCCGTGATCCGCTGGTAGGTGCAGGTCTTGATGAACTTCCCGACCCAGAGGCCCCCGGTGTAGCGGGCGGCGCGGCGGGTTGGCAGGGTGTGGTTCGTGCCGATCACCTTGTCGCCGTAGGAGACGTTCGTCTCCGGGCCGAGAAAGAGGGCGCCGTAGTTCGTCAGGTGGTCGAGAAAGTACCCCGGGTCCTCGGTCATGACCTGCACGTGCTCGGCCGCGATGCCGTCCGCGACGGCGACCATCTCGTCGACGCTCTCGCAGACGATGATTTGCCCGTAGTCGCGCCATGCCTGGCCCGCGGTCTCGCCGGTCGGCAGGATCGCGAGCTGGCGCTCGACCTCCGACATCGTGTCGCGGGCGAGCCGCTCGGAGGTGGTGAGAAGGGTCGCGGGCGAGGTCGGGCCATGCTCCGCCTGGCCGAGGAGGTCCGCCGCGCAAAGCTCCCCGTCCACCGTCTCGTCCGCGACGACCAGGGTCTCGGTGGGACCCGCGAAGAGGTCGATGCCGACCCGGCCGAAGAGCTGGCGCTTCGCCTCCGCGACGAACATGTTCCCGGGCCCCACCAGCATGTCGACGGGATCGACGGTCTCGGTACCGAGGGCCATCGCGCCGACCGCCTGCACCCCGCCGAGGCAGTAGATCTCGTCCGCGCCGCCGAGGTCCTGGGCGACGACGATGGCCGGGTTCGGTTCCCCTTCGTAAGGCGGCGCGCAGGTGACGATCCGCCTCACCCCCGCGACCTTCGCGGTCACCACGCTCATGTGGGCGGAGGCGACCATCGGGTACTTGCCGCCGGGCACGTAGGAGCCGACGCTGTTCACCGGGATGTTCTTGTGACCAAGGACGACGCCGGGCATCGTCTCGTGTTCGATGTCGCGAAGCACCTCCTTCTGGAGACGGGCGAAGTTGCGGATCTGCGCCTGTGCGAACTCGATGTCCTCCCGCTCGCGTCGGCTCACCCGCTCGTAGCAGGCGTCGATGGCGGCCCGGCTCAGGCGGAACTGGGCCGGCGACCAGTCATCGAACCGCACGGAGTACTCCCGAACCGCCGCGTCCCCGCGGGCCTCGATCGAGGCGAGGACGTCCTCGACAGTCCGGCGGACCCTTGCATCCGCATCGGCCTTCGCGTCTTCGCCGATCCCGGTCTTGAGATAGCGGGGCATGGCGCCCTCCTCCCGTTGGCTTCGAACCGAGCCCATCGTAGTGCGGATGATGCCGGCAGACAAAGCGAAGGCCGCTTCCCACGCCGGCGCCCGGCGCGGCCGCAACCCGGATCGTCCGGCCGTTCCCGCCCGGGAACGCAGACGGAAATACGGGCGGGAGGTCCGACTCCCTGGAAGACGGGGCGGCCCGGGACGCGCACCCGGGTCCGGTAGAGCCAAGGAACGAACCCTTACCGCATGTAGCCCCTCCTGGAATTCTCCCGCCGCAATCCTGACAGCGTGTAAGTGTTGCTCTTGAGCCGATTGCACGGCCCGCAAAGCAGGATGCGGTTCGATATGTGGTTCAACCCGCCGTCCGAGCGCGGCGTATTGTGATCCAGTTCAAGATAGCGCGGATCGTCAAACGTGCGATCGCAGCCTTGGCACCGTGCACCGTGCTGTTCGAGCAAGTGCGCGTACATCTCGGCTCGAGTCCACTTGGGGCCGTCCGGTTCCTTCACCCGCTGCTTGACGCGCAGGAAGGGCGCGGCGGTCTCGCCATCGTCGGTGCGGGCGGGCGGTTCGGTCTCGTAGTGGACTTCGCCGAACAGGCCGGTTGTTTCCTTCAGGCGCTCGACAACGAGCCGGTGAGCGCCTTCCCATATGTCCATGCCGACCCATTGCCGTTGCAGCTTCTCGGCGGCAACCAGCGTCGTGGCGCAGCCAGCGAAAGGATCGAGCACGATGTCTCCTTCGTTGGAACTGGCTTTGATGATGCGCTCATAAAGAGAGAGTGGTTTTTGAGTTGGATAACCGATCCACTCTTTCGAATGGTTGGGAGGTCTTGAGATATCCCGAACACTTCCGGCAACCTTCCCTTTCTCATGGAAAAGCTTCTTCCTTGATGCGGCAATCACTGCGTCATACGGGACTCGAACGCTGTCTGCGTTGAACGTATATTTTTTCCCCTTCGTGGCAAACAGCAGGATGTCATGCTTCTTTCCAAAATTCCTCTTGCTCCCTCCACCCGATCGATAAGACCACACGATCTCGTTCCTGAAGTTCCGCCACCCGAATATCGCGTCCATGACGGCTTTGAGGTAGTGCGAGGCGGTCGGGTCGCAGTGGAGGTAGATGCTGCCCGTGGGCTTGAGCACCCGCTGCATGGCGAGCAGACGCACGGCCATGAAGCACATGAACGCGCCCATGCCGTCGGAGTGGGCATAGCGCGCGCTCTCGATCGCTTCCATGAGGCGCGGGTGATCGTCGGTGATCTGGTCCGTCCACTCTTCGTGAACGTCCCGTTCCCATGACCATCGATCCTGGAACTTGGCGCCGGCGGCGAGGCTGTCGGGGGTTGCGTGGAAGTCGCGGCCCTTGTTGAAAGGCGGATCGGTGGCGATCAAGTCCACCGAGTCGCTGTTCATGGCGCGGAGGAAGCCTGGATTGTCGCCGTGAAACAGCGTGCGGTTCTGCCAGTTGGGATCAACCATCGTCCGGCAGGCGCACTTCCACCGTTCCATCCGCCTTTGTCAGCTTCGCACCTCGACGCTCATGCCACCGACTCCTCCGCCACCTTGTCGAGCACGCTGCGCAGTACGGCCGGATCCTGGGCCCCGGTGACCGCGTAGCGCCCACCGATGATGAAGAACGGGACGCCCGTCACCCCCATCCGCCGCGAACGCGCCTCCCCCGCCCGCAGCTCGTCGACGCCCTCGGCGCTCGCGAGGTACTCCGCGAGCGCGACCGGCTCGAGGCCGCATTCCGCGCCGATGTCGAGAAGCGTCTCGCGGTCTCCGATATCCCGGCCGTCCACGAACACGGCCTGGAAGAGGGCTTCCACGGCTTCGTTCTGCAGTCTCTCGCCGGCCGCATAGTGCACCACCCGATGGGATGCGAAGGTGTTGGGGGTGCGCGGCATCCGTTCGAAGGCAAAGGGGATGCCCTCCTCCGCCCCGGCCTCGCGGATGCGGTCGTATACCGCCCGGGCCGCCTCGGCACCACCGAACTTCGCGGCGACGTACTCGGCGCGGTCCATGCCCTCGGGAGGCAGGCCGGGGTTGAGCTGGAACGGGTGCCAGCGAGTCCGGACCTCGTCCGCCTCGAACCCGGCGAGCGCCCGCTCGAGGCGCCGCTTGCCGACGTAGCACCACGGGCAGATGGTGTCGGAGACGATATCGATCGCGATCACGGCCGGCCCCCCGGCGAACGGTGGCGGCGAGTCTAGCAGCTATCCCCCGTCCGGGGAGGGGGCGGCCCTGCCCCGGCTCCCGCGGCGCCCCGACGTCCCAATGCCCCCACGCCCCGGCGCGGCTCCCGGTGGGTGAACGGTGCTCAGCGGACGGTGAGCGGTGATCGGCGATGGGCGATCAACGAGCGGCGGTCCGACCGCCGGTAGAATCCGGCCCCATGGACCGGAGATTCGACGTCCGCGGCAAGCGCGCCATCGTGACCGGGGCGTCCTCCGGCCTCGGGTGGCAGTTCGCGCTCACCCTGGCCGGAGAGGGCGCGCGGGTGGCGCTCGTCGCTCGGCGCACGGACCGCCTCGAGGCGCTCGCGGGCAAGATCGCAGCCGTGGGCGGTGAGGCAGTCCCGGTCGGCATGGACGTGTCGGACGCCCGTTCGGTGCGCGAGGGCGTGGACCGGTGCGCGGACTCTCTCGGCGGCATCGACGTGCTCGTCAACAACGCCGGCGTCGTCATCCACAAGCCCCTGCTCGAGCACGACGAAGCGGACTGGGACGCGGTCGCCGGGGTCAACCTCCGCGGCGCCTGGCTCGTCGCCCTTGCGTGCGCGCGGCACATGGTCGCCCGAGGCGGCGGGGGCAGCATCATCAACATCACCTCGGTGATCGGCCACGGCCGGGTGGCGATGCAGATCCCCGAGTACATGGCCGCGAAGGGAGGGCTCGTGCAGCTCACCCGGGCGATGGGGGCGGAGCTCGCCCGGCAGTCGGTTCGGGTCAACGCCATCGCCCCCGGCTACATCGAGACCGACTTCAACCGCGAGTTCCTCCGCACCGAGCGGGGAACGCGCCTCGTCCGCGGGATCCCCCAGCGCCGGGCGGGACGGCCGGAGGAGCTCGACGGGGCGCTCCTGCTCCTCGCGTCCGACGCCTCCTCCTTCATGACCGGCAGCGTCATCACCGTCGACGGCGGCCACGCCTGCACTTCGGTCTGAACCGGGCCGCGCGCCCATCGCCGCCCGACCCCGCCGTTCGCTCCTTCCCCCCCAATTCCCGATCTCCGATCCCCGAACCACGAACCACGAACCACGAACCAGGAACCAGCCGACATGGACTATCACCTGCCCGACGAGGTCGAAGAAGTGCGGCTTCGCATCCGGAGCTTCGTCGACTCCCACCTCATCCCGATCGAGTCCGACCGCGCGGTATACGACACCCACGAGAACATCGCGGCCGAGCCGCTCGCGCGGCTGCGCGCCGCGGCGCGGGCGGAAGGACTCTGGGCCCTCCAGATGCCGGAAGAGCGCGGCGGCGCCGGCCTTCCGGTGGTGGGAATGGCCGTCTGCTACGAGGAGATGAACCGCTCCATCTTCGGTCCCGTCACCTTCAACTGCCAGGCACCCGACGACGGCAACATGATCCTCCTCAACCGGGTCGGGACGGAGTACCAGAAGGACCGGTGGCTCCAGCCCGTCATCGACGGCGAGGTGCGCTCCTCCTTCGTCATGACCGAGCCGGCCCCGGGGGCGGGCTCCGACCCGGCCGGGGCAATGCGGACCCGGGCGGAGCGGCGGGACGGCCGATGGCGCATCACCGGGCGCAAGTGGTTCATTACCGGGGCCGGCGAGGCGAAACACTTCATCGTCATCGCGCGCACCTCCGACGACACTCGCCGCGGTCTTTCCGCCTTCATCTTCCACGCCGACCAGCCGGGATGGCGGATCGTGCGGACGGTTCCCATCATGGGGCCGGAGGAGCACGGCGGCCACTGCGAGATCGAGTTCGAGGGGCTCGAGGTCCGCGACGAGGACGTCCTGATGGAGGTCGGAGACGGCCTCAAGGCGACCCAGATCCGACTCGGGACGGCCCGCCTCACCCACTGCATGCGCTGGCTCGGCCTCGCCAGGCGGGCGCTCGAGATCGCGTCCTCGTACGTGC
The DNA here is from genome assembly GCA_965214795.1 of Gammaproteobacteria bacterium. Classification (GTDB taxonomy): domain Bacteria; phylum Pseudomonadota; class Gammaproteobacteria; order HK1; family HK1; genus JAJDXW01. Next base: position 3,711,355 of record OZ243976.1, read on the forward strand.
GCGAGCGCGAGAGCTTCGGGCTCACCCTCGCCGAGCACGAGGGCGTCCAGTGGATGGTGGGCGAGGCCGCGATGGACATCCACATCGGGCGCCTCCTCACCATGCACGCGGCGTGGAAGCTCGACCAGGGCGATTTCGCCCGCAAGGAGGTGTCGATGGCGAAGGTCGCGGTCGCGGACGTGCTGCACAAGTCGGTCGACACCGCCATCCAGCTTCTCGGCGCCAAGGGGTACTCGAAGGACACCCCGCTCGAATGGATGTACCGCTACGCGCGCCAGGCCCGTCTGGTGGACGGTGCCTCGGAGGTCCACAAGATGGTCCTCTCGCGCTTCTTCTTCCGCGAAGGGGTGGACTTCTGGAGTTGGGGGTGAGGGCGGGTCCGCGAGTCGCACGCGGACCGCGCGAAGGGCCTCCCGGCCGGGCGCGGGGCGGGTGCACCACGGAGTCGGCTTCCGGCAGGAAGGCGGGGCCTCCCGGGCGGGCGCGGGGCGGGTGAGAGTCCGACGCGGGGCCGACGCGGGGCCGGCCCGCGAGCGCGACCCGCCCTTGCGCCCGCCCGGGAGCCGCGGACGAGGGCCCGGCTCGCGTACAATCGCCGCGAACCCGGGGTTCGGAGGCACGCACCATGTCCGAGGCCACCCGGATGCCGCGCGGCGGCCCCATCCGTCCTCGGCATCCGACGTTCGATCTCGAGGAGGGGCTCGCCGGCGACTGGAACGCCGGCGATCCGTTCCGGACCGCCTTCTTCAACGCCATGTCCCTCTCCTTCCCGAGCGGCGAGCGCTTCTTCATCGACGCGGTGCGAGAGCACGAGCGGGCGCTCCACGACCCCGCTCTCCGGGAGGCGGTCCGTGGCTTCATCGGACAGGAAGCGGTACATCGCCGGGTCCACGGAGCCTACAACGAGACGCTCTGCCGAAGGCGCGGATACGACCTCGACCAGCTCGAGGCGCCGTTCCTGGAGGGCATCGCATGGAGCGAGGAGCACCTCTCCCCCCTCGCCCGCCTCGCCGCGACCGTCGCCCTCGAGCACCTGACCGCAATCCTCGCGGCCGCCCTGCTCGACGACCGGTCCGGGTCCCTTGCGGGCGCGGACCCGCGCATCGCCGAGGTCTGGCGATGGCATGCCGTCGAGGAGATCGAGCACAAGTCGGTCGCGTTCGACGTCTACGCGGCGGCCGGGGGTTGCCCGAAGCGGCTGCGGCAGACGCTGAAGTACGTGACCCTGAACTTCCTCCGCGACAACTTCCGCGCGGCTCGGGCCATGCTTCGCCACGACGGCCACGGCCCGGCGGTGTTCGCGGGCGGCATGTGGACCCTCTTCGGGTGGCCCGGCCTCCTGCGGCGGCTCGTTCCGGAGTGGGCGACGTTCCTTCGCCCCGGCTTCGACCCGCCGAAGGAAGGCGACGCGGCCCTCATCGACGGGTGGCATCCCGACCCCGCGGTGGTCTCGTTCGCCCCCGCTCCGGCTCTCCGCGGCCGGCCGTAGCGTTGCGCGCCGCCCTTCCTGCCGGGGGCGGTCCGCCCCCTCCAACTCGGCTCCACCCCGAATCGAGGCGCGTTCGGAACCCATGAAAGATTCCCGTGAAACGATCGCGGTCGAGGCGGTGGACGATCACCGGCTGATCGTCCGCCTGAACCGGCCCGCCTCGGCCAACGCCCTCGATACCGCGATGGGCCTCGAGATGCGGGACCTCTTCACCGAGCTCTACGTCGAGCCGGGGGACGTCCGGTGCATCGTGCTGACCGGGGCGGGCGACAAGGCGTTCTGCGCGGGCGGCGACCTCAAGGAGCGCAACGGGATGACGGACGCGGCCTGGCAGCGCCAGCACGCGATCTTCGAGCAGATGACCCTCGCCGTCGTCGAATGCCCGATCCCGATCATCGCGGCCGTCAACGGGGCCGCATACGGGGGCGGCACCGAGCTCGCGCTCGCCTGCGACTTCATCTACGCGGCGCGGCGGGCCCGCTTCGCGCTCACCGAAGTGACCCTCGGCATCATGCCGGGGGCCCTCGGCCCTCAGAACCTCGCCCGGGCGGCGGGGGTGCGAAGGGCCAAGGAGGCGGTGTTGACCGGCCTCCCGTTCGGGGCGGAGGAGGCGCTCGCGTGGGGCGTCGCCAACCGGGTCTGCGACGAGGAGACCCTCCTCGACGACACTCTCGCGACGGCGGCCCGGATCGCGTCGAACGCCCCGCTCGCGACCCGGCGCGCCAAGCGCACCATGTCCATCGGGAGCGACATCGACCTCCGCAGCGCGTTCGCCCTCGACCTCGAGGCCTACAACCGGCTCGTTCCCACCGAGGACCGCCAGGAGGGGGTACGCGCGTTCAACGAGAGGCGCCCCGCGCGCTTCCGGGGCCGCTAGACCCCGCCCGTCGTGGTCCCCGTATCGTCCCCCATCCGGGAGCGCCTCGGGTCGGCCGGCATGATCGCCGAGGGTCTCGAAGGGGTCGACTACATCCCGAGTCGGGCCATCGCGACCGCGGTCCACGTCGCCGCCCACCTCGAGAAGCCCATCCTCGTCGAAGGATCGGCCGGGGTCGGCAAGACCGAGCTCGCCCTGTCGGTCGCCCGCTATCTCGACCTCCCCCTCGTCCGGCTCCAGTGCTACGAAGGGCTCGACGAGTCCAAGGCGCTCTACGAGTGGAAGTACGGCAAGCAGCTCCTCTACACGCAGATCCTGAAGGACCGCATGAGCGACGTGCTGCGCGGCGCGGCCGGCTTCGAAGGCGCGATGGCGCGCCTGCACGAGTTCGGGGATCTCTTCTTCTCCGAGGAGTTCCTCGAGCCGCGGCCCCTGCTCCGGGCGCTCCGCGAGACGGGGGGAGCGGTGCTCCTCATCGACGAGGTGGACAAATCGGACGAGGAATTCGAGGCATTCCTGCTCGAGGTCCTCTCCGCCCACCAGGTCACCATTCCGGAGCTCGGCACCGTGCGGGCGGAGATGCCTCCCGTCACCTTCCTCACCAGCAACGACACCCGCGATCTCGGAGACGCCCTCAAGCGGCGCTGCCTGCACCTGCACATCCCCCTCCCCGATGCGCGGCTCGAGCGGCGGATCGTCGAGACCCGCGTGCCGGAGGCGGGTGAAGCGCTCCGGCGCCAGCTAGTGGACTTCGTGCAGCAGCTCCGCACCCTGGAGCTTCGCAAGCTCCCCTCGATCAGCGAGACCATCGACTGGGCGAGGGCCCTCGTCCTGCTCAACGCGCACGAGCTCGAGCGCGAGCTGGTCCGCGATACCCTGAACGTGCTGCTCAAGTTCGAGGTCGACGTCGAGCGGGCGGACCGCGAACTCCCCGCCCTCCTCGCCCACGCACGGCGGGAGGGGGGCGGGGCGGCCGGGCCCCGGGTCGCCTGAGAGCGGCGGCTCCCCGGACCGCCTGAGAGCGGCGACCGGCGCTTGCACCGATACGACCCCGCCGGAGCGCACCGCACGCCGGAGCCCCGATCGTGGTAGTCGACCGACCCCGCAGGGGCGCCCCTTGTGGGCGTCCGGACCCCGGGCCTCGGGGGCAATCCGGGCAACCACGAGGGTTCCCCCTACCCGGTGCACGAAAGAGCAGGTGCGGGTGATGCAGCAAAGCCTCGAACGCTTCATCAAGGCGCTCCGGGGGATGGACGTCCCGGTCTCCGTCGCGGAGAGCCTCGATGCCCACCGTGCCGCGGCGCTGGTCGGGTGGGGAGACCGTACCCTGCTCCGCGACGCGCTCGCCGTTGCGGTGGCCAAGAGCGAGGAGGAGAAGGCGCGTTACTTCGAATGCTTCGACGGCTTCTTCGCGGCCGGCGACGTCCGGGAGGAGGAAGCGGCGAGCGAGCAGGCGCCCGGATCAGGCCGCGAGGCGCTCCCGGCGGCCGCTCCGGACGCCGATCGGCTCGCGGGGGACCTCGTGCGGATGCTACTCGACGGAGACCGCGCCGGGGTGGCCGCGGCGATGGCCGCGGCGGCGGGAGAGGTCGACTTGTCGCGGCTTCGCCTCTTCACCCAGCGCGGGGTATTCATGCGCCGGATTCTCGACGAGATGGGGATCGGAGACCTCGAGGGGGCCATCCGGGAGCTGCGTACCGTCCCGGACGACCCGTCCGCCGCCGAACGCGCGGACCGTCTCGAGAGCGCCCGCGCGCGACTCCTCGAGGAGGCCCGCGACCTCGTCGAGCGCAACATCGCCCTCTTCGCGGACCCTGCGTCGGCGCGACTTCGCGAGGAGTTCCTGGAACGAATGCGCCTTGCGAACATCCCACCGCGCGACTTCGAGCGCGCGCAGCGCATCGTCCGGCGCATGGCGAAACGCCTCGCGAGCCGCCACTCCCGGCGGCGCTTCAACCGGAGGGACGGCCGGCTCGACCCGCGCCGCACCATCCGCTCGAACGTCGCGCACGACGGGGTCCCGTTCCGGCTCGCATGGCGGTACACCCGGGTAGAGCGCCCGAAGGTGGTCGCGGTCTGCGACGTGAGCGGCTCGGTGGCCGCCACCGCCCAGTTCCTGCTCCTCCTCCTCTACTCGCTGCGCGAGGTCATGTCCGATCTGCGCGCATTCGCCTTCTCGAGCCACCTCGAAGACGTAGACGATCTCCTGCACGGGCGGCCGTTCGAAGCGGCCGCGGCGGGGATCATGGAACGGATCGGTTTCCGGCCGACCGACTACGGCCGCACCCTTCGCGACCTCGATGACGGCCACCGCGACCTCATCGATCGGCGGACCACCCTTCTCGTGCTCGGCGACGCCCGGAACAACCGGGGGGACCCGCGCACCGCCTCCCTTGAGAAGCTGTTCCGGCGGGCGAAGCGGGTGATCTGGCTGAACCCCGAGCCGCGGCCATTCTGGGGCACGGGAGACTCCGAGATGCTCCGCTACCTCCCCTACTGCCACGTCGCGCGGGTGTGCAACACCCTCCGTCACCTCGAGCGGGCTGTCGACGACCTCCTCGCCGCCCGGCCCTGACCCCCGCCGTCGGTTCTCCATGGGCGACGGCGAAGGCCTGCGCTACGGCCAAAGGTCCCCCAGGCTGAAGGTGATCGCATCGAACGGCCGGATGCGCACCGGTTCGTCGTCCTTTGCCGCCGCGATCAGCACCCACTCGCCGTCCCGAAGCTCGAATGCCTCCAGGGTGCGATCCGTCGGGTCGACGAGCCACAGGTACGCGACTCTTTCGCGGGCATGGATCGGACGCTTGCCATGCAGGTCGAACCTGCGGGTCGAGGCGGACAGAACCTCGCACACCCAGTCCGGCGCGAGGGTGACGTAAGTGGTCTCGGGGTACTTCGGCATCCGCTCGCGGCGCCAGCCCGCGAGGTCCGGAACCAGGATGTCCTCGCCGAGGTGCAGCTCCGGCTCGGGGGCGATCCACCACCCTCCCGGGCCGCCGCGCCCTCTGTGGAACGGTCCTCCGAGCTCGATGCCCAATTCATAGCTCGCGCGTGCATGGGGCATCGCCGGCCGCGGGTGAGTGTGGAGGGTCCCGTCGACGATCTCGGCGACTTGGTGCGCCGGCGCGTCGAGCACGTCCTGGTAGGTAGCCCTGCGCCGCGCGAGTGTCTCGCTTGGGGATGCAGCCATCTCAAGCCTCCTCGGCCGGATCCGATCCCACGTCCATACGCGGCAGACGAGCTTGCAGGCTTCGGCCCCGATCGCCGTGTGCATCGCGCCGGGAGTTCCGGGGACCATGTGCTCGAGCACGCGGCCGCCGAAGAAGGAAGGGTGTCGACGCCGCTCTATCCACAACGTCTTACCGATTGTCGCCGCGCAATTGCAGGGGTCGGCCGGCTATTCGAGGAGGTTCCGGCCGCCGTCGTCGAGCTGGTCCGGCCTTCGCCAGTACGTGAACTGGGGGGTCCAGTCATCCATGCCGTGGCCGGCCAGGGCCAGAAAGTTCCAGGCCGAGCAGAAGAGGTCGCCCGGCCCGAAGACGACGACGTTCTTGCGCCGGAGGCTGCCGTCCCGCTTCTCGTACAGGACCGCCCCCGGCGCGTTGTCTTCGCCGGGCATCGCGGACTGCTCGCGGACATAGGCGCCGCCCGAGTGGGACGCGAGCCGGAAACGCCAGCCGCGGGCGTTAGCGAAGCGGCGCTGGGTCTCGGGGTCGTCCTTCGAGACGAGCACTACCGCCATCGCCGATTCGAGATGAGGGAGGAAGCCGTTGATGCCATCCGCCCAGAGCGTGCAGTAGCGGCAACCCTGCCCCATGTTGTGGATGGCGAGCAGTTTGTCGCGGCCCGCGAACAGAGCGCTCAGATGTACCTCGCCGGCGAGGGTCCGGAAGAGGTAGTCCGGGACTTCGCGGCCGGAGGCGGCCCGCCGCGCCGCGTTGAGCCGGCCGGTGAGCTCCGCAATCCGCGCTTCGAGCTCCGCGATAGCCGCATCGGAGTCGGCCGGCGGCGTCGGGTTCGGGGACATGAAAACTCCTCCCAATCAGGACTCCACCGTCAGTACGAGCGAGGCATCCCGAGCACGTGCTCCCCGAGGTAGGAGAGGATGAGGTTGGTGGAGATGGGGGCGATCTGGTAAAGGCGGGTCTCGCGGAACTTCCGCTCGACGTCGTACTCCTCGGCCATCCCGAACCCGCCGAAGGTCTGGATGCAGGTGTCGGCCGCGTGCCACGCCGCTTCGGCCGCGAGGTGCTTCGCCATGTTCGCCTCCGCCCCGCACGGGCGCCCGTTGTCGAAGAGGGCCGCCGCCTGGCGCACCATGAGCTCCGCCGCCCGCATCTCGGCGTAGGCCCGCGCGATGGGGAACTGGACTCCCTGGTTCTGGCCGATCGGGCGGCCGAACACCACGCGCTCCTTCGCGTACCCGCTCGCCCGCTCCACGAACCAGCGCGCGTCGCCGATGCACTCGGCCGCGACCACGATGCGCTCCGCGTTCATCCCGTCGAGGATGTAGCGGAATCCCCTTCCCTCGGCGCCGATGAGGTTCTCCGCCGGAACCCGCATGTCGTCGAAGAAAACCTCGGTGGTGGAGTGGTTGATCATCGTCCGGATCGGGCGGATGGTGAGGCCGTTGCCGAGCGCGGCGCGCATGTCCACCACGAAGACGGACAGCCCGTGCGTTCGCTTCTCCACCTGGTCCGCCGGAGTGGTGCGGGCGAGAAGCAGCATCAGATCCGAGTGCTCGGCCCGCGAGGTCCACACCTTCTGGCCGTTCACGACGTAGTGGTCGCCGTCGCGGACCGCCACCGTCTTGAGCCCGAGCGTGTTCGTGCCGCTCGTCGGCTCGGTGACCCCGAACGCCTGGAGGCGAAGGTCGCCGCGGGCGATGCCGGGGAGCCATTCGAGCTTTTGCGCCTCGCTCCCGTGCCGGAGGATCGTCCCCATGATGTACATCTGAGCGTGGCAGGCTGCCCCGTTGCCCCCGCTCGCGTGGATCTCCTCGAGGATCGCGGCCGCCGCCCGAGTGCCGAGCCCACTCCCTCCGTATTCCTCCGGAACGAGCACGGCGAGGAACCCCGCCTCGGTGAGCGCCCGCACGAACTCCGTCGGGTACTGCCGCTCCCGGTCCTTCTCCCGCCAGTACTCGCCGGGGTAGCCGGCGCAGAGCGCCCGCACCGCCTCCCGGATCTGGCGGATCTCGTCGGAATCCTCGAGGGGCCGGCCGGCCGCCGGGTCCGTCGTCTCCATCACGGTCGCGGACATGTCCACTCCTGCCTGTCGGGGCCGATTCGGGCCGCGGGTTTCGCTCGCACCCTGCGCGGCGGGGGGCGGGGAGGGTTCGCTCGGGGCGGCCCGACCCCGGAAATCTCACCCACTTTCCGCCCCGGACACCGATCCCCGCGCGGTGACGGGCCGTACTCGCTCACGCCGCTTCGACCGCGCGCAGGCGCCAGTGCCGGCCAAGCCTTGAGCCGCGCGCAGGCGCTCTTTTTCGTCCGTGCGGCCCGCCACCGCACCGTCTCGGCGTCCGCGCGACGAAAGTCGGGGAGATTTCCGAGCTATGCGGCCGCCGTCCGGCACTCGCCGGCGCGCGCGCGGGCCGCCGCGCTCGCCTCCGCCTCCCCGCAACCGTCGAGCGCATCCGCGTATTTCGACCAGGAGTCGGCGCTCGACGGGCGAAGCTCCACCCGCTCGGCGAGCAGGCTGCGCGCGAGCCGGAACTGCCGTCCACGCAGCGCCGCCTCGTTGAGAAGCTGTGCGAACACGTCGCGCTGGGCGTGACTCGCCCCCATGAGGGGGTAGTCGCAACGGATCGGAAGGAGGAGCGCGGTCGCCTCGTCGTAGTCTCCGCGGCAGCAGGCGGCGACCGCCCGGCAGAGAGGGATCGTCAAGCGCCGGGCGATGCTCGCCGCCCAGGTCGAGCGCTCGCTCGCGCACCGCTCCAGCGATTCGAGCAACCGTTCGACATCCTCGAAGCGCCCCGCCCGGCCGAGGGCCATCACGTGGTGGGGCTCGGTGAACGCGAGCGCGTGGTCCTCGATCTTGCCCGCGCACGCCTCCGCGAGCTCCTCCCAGCGCCCGTCCACGTCCACGCCGCGGCACTCGAGACGCCACAGCATCGAAGCGCAGTTCTGGATGTCGAGATAGAAGTCGGTCGGGTTCGCCCGGAACCGTTCGTCGTAGAGAGCGAGCACCTCGTCGATACGGCCGCGCTCGATCTCGAACATCGCGAGGTGCCACCACAGGTGCTCGCGCATCGGGTTGCGGTCGTCCCAGATGTCGGGCGGCCGCGACAGCCACGCGGCGCCTTCGCGCAGACGCCCCTGCATCTCGAGGACGTGGGCGACGGCGTGGATGGACCAGACGTCGTCCTCGTTCAGCTCGACGGCCCGCCGCCCGTACGGCTCGGCGCGCGCGTAGTTCCCGCTCTCCTCGAGGGCGAAGCAGTACATCCCGAGCAGGAACCCGTAGCCGGGGCGGCTCGCGTCCCAGGCCGGGAACACCCGCGCGATGGCGTCGCGCATGCCCCGGGCGCGGCCGAGCCAGAACGCGGCGTTGTGCTGGAGCCGGAGGGCGAAGAGGTCGTGGGGATGGTCGACGAGGATGCGGTCCCAGACGAGGATCGCGCGCGGCTGGTCGCCCTCGTGGATCGCGCGGAGCGCCTCGATCATCAGCCGTTCGCGGGGTGTCGCGCCGGCCGCCCGCGCCTCGGCCGCGGCCACCGCCTCGCCGATCCTGCCCGCGAGGAAGTCCGACTGAAGGCCGGTCAGCAGGATGCCCCGCAAGCAGTGGGACATCGCGCAGTCGGGATCGGCCTCGAGCATCGCCTTGCTGTGGTCGATCGCGTCGAGCCGGAACTCGAGGTAGCTCCGCACCGCCGCGTCGTACGCGGCGAGCGCATCGGTCGAATCGGTGCCGAGTTCGAGCCCGCTGGCGTCACGGAGCATGGCGCGGCCTCCCGCTGGAGTCGGTCGACGGTTCGATCATAGCCCGAAAGAATCACCGACTTCCCGCTGCGGCCGCCCATCCGCTCGCGGTCGCGGGACGCACTCCCGCAAGCCGCTTCGAACGCGCGCACGCGCCGGGGTCGGCTACGCCTCGGCTCGGCCGCGCGCACGCGCGCGCTCGGTCCGGGCGACCCGTTCCTCCATGAGATCGTGGGGAGATCGTGGGGCATCCTGGCCCCCTCGCGACGAAAGTCGGTGATTTTTTCGGGTGAGGCAGGGGCGGCGGGAGAGGAGGCGAAGCATCAGAGCTCGAAGAGGAGGGGCGGCCCGGTGTCGACGACGGACACGGCGGGCGGTGGATCGGCGCCAAGGTCCGCGTAGCGCCGCGAGGTTCCGTCCGCGTAGTCGACGATCTGGGTCGGGTTCGGATCGACGTTGAGAATGACGAACGTCGCCCCGGGCGGGGCGAGGACGTAGCGATCGAGCGAATGCCACGTGCCCCGCGCGAACGAGAAGGGGTGGCCGCGGTCGATGAGGAACGCCCGCACGTCCTCCGGGCGGGGGACCGCGTCCGGATCGTCGAGGTCCGTGGGGGGCGCAACGCAGACCACCGAGGGGCTCCCCGAGATCTGCGCGAACGTCTGGGTGATCCCGAAATGGCGCTCGAGCCGGGAGAAGGACCGTCCGGTACATGGCTGCCAGATCGCGTGGACGGTCGCGCGGCCGTCACACTCGAAGGGGAGCGGCGTCATCACCCGTCGATCGGAGGGCTCTTCGGAGGATTCGAGGAGCCGGCCGAACGGTGCGAACGAATCGGCCGTCATGGGTTCGATGGCGAGGCGGTGTCGGAGCGGCATGGGGGCGATTCCCGGAAGGCGGTCGAGGGACACGATTATCTCGGAGAACCGGTACGGGTATATTGCTATATTCCTGGCAATATCGTTGAGAGCCCGAATCGGGATCCCTGCATTGCACTCATGGCCGTCGAGCTCCATTCCGCCACCTCGATCCAGGCCCCGTCCGCAGGCGCTTCCCCACCACCGCTCGATCGCGGGTGCCGGGCTGCACCGCGCCGTCGCGGGGCCGGGATCGCTTGCGCGTCGCCGCGTCGTTTCCTCCAACCCGAAAAGATCACCGATCTTTCGTCGCGAGGGCGCCAAGGTGCCCCACGATCTCCCCACAATCTCATGGAGGAACGGGCCGCCCGGACCGAAAGAGCGCGGGCGCGCTGCCGAGGCGTAGTCGACCCTGGCGCGTGCGCGCGGCCGAAGCGACTTGGGCGGCTTGCGGGAGTACGGCCCGCTACCACGAGCGGATGGACGCAGCAGTTCTCATTTTGGCGCCTGACTTCACCCCGAGCCGCAAGCCGTCTTCTCCTGGCGACTCGATCCGGGGTAGATCGACGGTCGTGCCGGTCTTGCAGCGGGACCCGATGAGCAAAATGAGAATTGCTGGGATGGGCGGCCGCAGCGGGAAGTCGGTGATCTTTTCGGGCTATACTCGCCCGAGGTCCACCATCGCTTGGTCGCGCCATGAACCCGTCGCGACACCGGATCAGGAGTGCCGGCGCCCGCGTTGCCGTGCGGCGCCCCGGCAAGTACTACGGGCGGGCGACCCGCTCGTGCCGTGCGTACGTGGCGATGCTCGCCGCTCGCGAGCGTACCTGATTCCCCGCCCTGCGCCGCGCGCCCGCGCGGCCGGTCGCGCCGCCGGCACCCGATTTCCGCTGGCGACCCCCGCGCTCTCCCCCCCGCGACCTCCCGGCCGGGGTCCGAACCGATGAAGAGGCCGATCCGGGATGAGCATCGACCCGAGCGCCCCGCCGCAGGACGGAAGCTTCGCCGGCGACTGCCGCGAACCGCTCGCCGCCCTCCTCGACTACCCCTCGCTTGCCGCGACCATCGAGGGAGGACTCGATCGCGCCCTCGCCGAGCCGTGGCTCGGGGAAGCTCGCCGGCTCGTCTTCGCGGGTTCCGGGGACAGCCTCTTCGCGGCGCGGAGCGTGCTGCCCGCGCTCCGCCGCTGGTCGGGGATCTCCGCGGAGGTGATGACCGGCATCGAGTTCGCCCGCTATGAGACGCCCCTCCTCGAGCCGAGGGACGTCCTCGTCGCCATCTCCAACTCCGGCGGCTCCTCGCGGACGCGCGAGGCCGTGGCCCTTGCCCGCGACCGCGGGATTCCGGTCCTCGGGGTCACCGGAAGTCTCGATGGACCGCTCGCCGCCATGGTCGACGCCACCGTGCACCGCCCGGTTCGCAGCGGCGGCTTCGATACCACCGGACATGGACGGGCCATCGTGCACATGGCGGAGTATCTTGCCGCCCTGCGTGCGCTCTATGGCCTCGCGCTCCGGCTCGGCGTTGCCCGCGGGAGGCTCGCCCCGCGGGACGCGGACCCGCTCCGCGCCGCCCTTGCGCACGCCGCCGCCGCGGTGCCGAGGGTCGCGGCTGCCGCCGAAGCGGGCGCCCGCGCCCTCGCCGAACGCCTCCACGACCAAGGCGCCGATACCGTGTGGGTCCTCGGCGCGGGCCCGAACCGGGGCACCGCCGAGTACTGCGCCGCGAAGTTCCACGAGCAGGTTCCCCTCAACGGAGTACCGCAGGATCTCGAGGAATGGGCGCATCTCCAGTACTTCCTGACGTTGTCGTGGGGACGGCGGGGACCGGTGCTGGTGCTCGCCCCTCCCGGCAACGCCCGCGACCGGGCCGAGGAGATCGTCGGCGGCATCGCCCGGGCGGGCGGGTTCGCGGTGACCGTGGGGCCGAGCGGCGCGCCGGGCGCGAGCGGCCGGCTGGAGGTCGCGGAGGATCTCCCGGAGCTCCTGACCCCGATGCTCTATCACGTACCGATACAACTGCTGGTGCTGCATCTCGCGCGTCTGGCGGGCGTCGACCCCACCCCGATCCGGCGGGTGGACGCCTACGATCTCATCCGGGGAGGCATCGTGCGCGAACGGGTCGAGGGACTCGCATGAACGATCGCGCGGCTGATTTCCCGCGATCAAGGGGTCCGCAGCCTGCGTTCGCCAGGGTGCTTCAACCCATTGGGGGGCGCTTCGGAGCGGCGGCCGTCACTCGCCAGGGAGGGTCCGAATCGAGGAGACCATCGCCATGACCAGGAAAACACGGACCGACACGGAAAACCGGGGCCTCACGCGCCGCGGATTCGGCAAGAGCGCCCTCGCCCTCGGCACGGCGGCGGCCGTCGGATTCCCCGGCATCCTCCGCGCCGAGGACAAGGAGCTCGTCGTCATCAGCTACGGCGGCGAGCTCCAGGAGCCGCATCGCTGGCTCGGCGACCGGATGGAGGCCCGCCACCCCGGGCTCAAGGTCCGGCTCGTCGCCAGCGAATCGCAGGACATCGTCGCCCAGATCAAGGCGGCCCGCGGCCACAGCCCCTACGACGCGATGCCGAACGGAGAGCCGCCCCATCTCATCGCGATGAACGAAGGCTACATCCGGAAGCGGGACGACGCCAAGCTCCCGAACCTCGGCAACGTCTACCCCGAGTTCCTCGAGAAGACGAACGGCTACGGCGTGCCGGCCACCTTCTCCCTCATCGGCATCGCCTACAACGAGGAGATGGTGAGCACCCCGCCCACCGCGTGGAAGGACCTCTGGAACGAGGAGTACGCCGGGATCCGCGGGATCTGCCGAACCTCCTCGAACCTCGGACTCGGGACGCTCGCCATCACGTCGAAGATCTTCGGCGGCTCGGAGTCCGACCTCGAGCCGGCCTGGCGGAAGCTGAAGGAGCTCGATCCGATCGCGGGCCGGAGCCCCCGCATCCTCGCTCAGATGATGGAGCGGGGGGAGATCGCGATCGCACCGCTGTGGAACAACGACGCCGCGGTCGCCGAGAACAAGGGTATGCCCATCCGCTTCGTGAAGCCGGACCCGGGCCCGGTCGCGATCGTGTCGGTCATGTCGGAGATCACCGGCACCCGTCATCCGGACCTCGTCCATGAGTGGATGGACGGGATCATCAGCCAGGAGTACCAGGCGTTCGCGGCCGATGCACCCTACTACTTCGGGGTGACCGTCAAGGGGGTGGCCGTCCCGGAGGCGGCAAAGCCCTACACGCCTTCGACCCCGGAGGAGGTGCTCGCTCTCCAGACCGTGGACTGGCCGAACATCGTGAAGGTTCGCCCGCAGCTCGTCGAGCGCTTCGATCGCGAGTTCTCGGTGTAGTACGCCGGCCGGGCACGCGGCCATGACGGCCGGCCGGGACGGGGCCATGCTCCGCGACGTGCGCCGCCAACCGGCGGTGCTCGCGGCGGTGCTCGCGCGCGCCTCCGAGCTCCGGAGCTTTGCGCGCGAGCACCTCGCCCCGGACCCGGGTGGGGCACTCTACGCGACGGGCTGCGGAGACGGCTGGTTCGCCGCCCGTGCGGTCGAGTCGATCATCGGGGGCGGCCCGCATCCCTATCGACCGCGGGCCGCCCTGCCCTTCCTCGTCCATGATGCGCCGGCGGTGAGGCCGCCGGACCGGGTGCTCGTCATCTCGATGTCGGGCGACGTCGACCGTTCCGTCGAGGCGGCCGAGGCGGCCCTCGAGCGGGGCGCGGGGGTCGCGCTGCTGACCAACGGCGGCGGCGGGCGGGCCGGCGCACTCGGTCTCGCGCGGGCCTCGCTGGAGATCGAACCGATCGCACCGTTCCTCTGTGGGACCACAAGCTATACCGCGACCGTGCTCGCCCTCGCTCTCGCCCTCGGTCCGGCCGGGGCCGTCGAGGCCACGAAACGGCTCGTGGCAGGACTCGAAGCGGTCCTGGACGCGGCCGAGCCGTCCGTGCGTGCCCTGGCCCGGCCGTATGCCGGGGTTCGCTTCCTCTCGTGCGGCGTGAACCTCGCGACCGCCGACTATGGTGCGGCCAAGCTCGTCGAGCTGACCCGCCTCCCGGCGTGGAGCGACGACATCGAAGAGTTCGGGCACCGGCAGTTCTGGAGTGCGGATCCGGGGGAGCTCGTCGTGTATCTGTCGGCGCATCCCGGAGTCGCCCGCTTCGCGGACGAGAGCGCGCGGGCGCTCGCGGGAATGGGCTTCACGACCCTCGGCATCGAGGTCGAGGGGAGCGCAACGCCGTCGGCCGGCCACCGGGTGGCCCTCCCGCACGTCGGCGAGGCGCTCTCCCCCTTGGCGCTCGCGCTTCCCCTCCAGCTTCTCGCCTGCCACCTCGCGCAGGCGACCGGTCTCGATCCCGATACCCGCGCCCACCTGAAGGAAGACGGCAAACGGTTCGAGACGAGTCGGCGGCTTACCCGCCGGAGTCTCCTCGGAACCGGAGCCTGAGAGATGGGCGGCGCCCGACCGCGGGTGACGGTGGCGGGATACCTCTCGCTCGATACCATCGTCTGTCCCTCCGGGACTTTCGAGAACGTACCGGGCGGAGCGGCCCTCTACGCGGCCCTCGGTGCGGCGGCGGCGGGCGCGCGGGTGCGGCTGCGGGCAGCGCGCTGCGACGACTTTCCGCCCGTCCGGCTCGACGCCCTCTCCTCGGCCGGCATCGATCTCGACGGTCTCGAGCCCGCCGCCGGAGCGACGCGGCGCGCCCGCCTCGAGGACCGCGAGGCGACCCCCGCTCGGGCGACCCGCCGTGCCTCGCCCCACCACCGGGACCCCGAGTGGTGGGCGCGGACCCGGGCGCTCGCCCCGACGCCGTGCCTGTACCCCGCCGACGCGGTGGTCGTCACCGCGATGCCGGTGGACTGCCTGGTACGCCACGTCGAGGCGGCGCGGGCGCTCGGCGCCCGGGTGGTGGCGGACACGAGCGAGGCGTACGCGTCCACGGAGGGCGCCGCACTCCTCGCCGTCCTTCCGCGGATCGACCTCTTCGCCCCGAGCCGTGAGGAAGTGCGCCGGCTCCTCCCGAAACTCGACGACGAGGCGGCCCAGCGGGCGCTCGAGGCGCGCTGCCCCCGGGTGGTCCAGAAGCGGAGCGCCGACGGAATGTGGTGGTCCTCGGCCGGCCGGGCGGTCCACCGGGAACCGAGCCGCGCGCGGGAGATCGTGGACTCGACGGGGGCGGGCGACGCCGCCGTCGGCGCTCTCGCCGCGGGGCTCGCCCGGGGGCTCCCGGTACCCGAGCTCCTTCGCGGGGCCTCCCGCATCGCGGCCCGCGCGGCCGGCATGGTCGGCCCCCTCGGGCTCGGGCTCGGGCTCGGGCTGGGGCTCGAATGCGGAAGCGGAAGCGGACCGGAATCGCGATGCGGGGCGCCGCGAATCCACGCCGCCTGACTGAGAAGCGCTGCCATGCACGTCGAGGTCGACTCCCTCGACAAATCCTTCGGACCGACCCGGGTGCTCCGGGGGTGCTCGCTGGCCGTCGACCGCGGGGAGGTGGTGACCCTGCTCGGGCCCTCCGGCTGCGGCAAGACCACCCTCCTTCGCTGCATTGCGGGCTTCCACATCCCCGAGGAGGGACGGGTGGTGATCGGAGGCCGGAACATGACCCTGGTGCCTCCCCACCGGCGCGACGTCGGCATGATCTTCCAGAGCTACGCGCTCTTTCCCCACCTCGATGTCCGGCGGAACGTCGCATACGGCCTCTCGGTGCGGAAGGTCTCGCGGGCCGAGACGGAGCGCCGGGTGGCCGAGGCGCTCGCCCTCGTCTCGCTCGGCGATTTCGCCGACCGCTACCCGAGCCAGCTCTCCGGCGGCCAGCAGCAACGGGTCGCCATCGCCCGGGTCCTCGCGCTCG
Organism: Gammaproteobacteria bacterium; assembly: GCA_965214795.1. Classification (GTDB taxonomy): domain Bacteria; phylum Pseudomonadota; class Gammaproteobacteria; order HK1; family HK1; genus JAJDXW01. Next base: position 3,727,368 of record OZ243976.1, read on the forward strand.
AGCCGACCGCGCTGCTCCTCGACGAACCCTTCAACGCGCTCGACGCGAAGCTCCGGTACGCGATGCAGATCGAGCTCCGGAAGCTCGTCAAGACCTTGGGCATCACCACCATTTTCGTGACCCACGACCAGTCCGAGGCGCTCACCCTGAGTGACCGGGTGGCCGTCATGCGGGAGGGCGAGATCGAACAGGTAGCGGCGCCGCTCGCGGTCTACGACACCCCGGCGAGCGACTACGTGGCCGACTTCATCGGGAGTGCCAACGCCCTCGCGGGCGAGGCGCGCGCAGGGAGCCTCGAGGTCGCGCCCGGGGTGGCGCTCGCCACGCCGGTGGAGGGCGGGGCGGTGGCCATCGTGCGGCCCGAGAACCTGCGCGTGGAGCCGATCGACGGCGATGCCGGCGCCGGCTGGTGCGGGCGAGTCGGGTTCGTGCGCGCCCTCGGCGCCACCGTGGAGTACGAGATCGAGGTGCCCGGCGGCGAGGCGGTGAAGGTCCTCGCGCTTCGCCTCGCGAGCGACGAGGTCCTCCGGATGGGGCAGGCGGTCCGCATTTCCATCCGCGACCCCGGGGCCTGCCCGATCCTTCGGGCTCCCGCCCGGTGAACGCCGCCGCGCGACCGGCCGGCCGGTCGAGTCGCGGAGGGGGCCTCGCCGAGCACCCCCTCGTTCTCGCGATCCTGTCGAGCCGCGGCATCGGCCCCGCCATCCCCGCCCTCGCCTATCTCGTCGTCTTCATGGTGATCCCCCTCGGCCTGCTCTTTTCCTTCGCATTCCTCACCGTCGACCGCGGCGAAGTCGTGCCCTGGAGCTTCTCTCTCGCGCACTTCGGAAGCGCCCTCGGCGATTCCCTCTTCTGGCGGATCGCGTGGCGTTCGTTCTGGGTGGGGGCCGTCTCGACCCTCCTGTGCCTGCTCCTTGCCTACCCGCTCGCCTACCTCTACACCGCCCTCGGCTCGGTGGCCCGAAAGCTCCTCCTGGTCGCCGTCATCGCGCCGCTGCTCACGAGCGCCCTCGTGCGAACCTACGCCTGGATCGTGATCCTCGGCGGGCGCCGGGGCCTCATGAACACGGTGCTCCTCGAGCTCGGCCTCGTCGAGCGGCCGATTCGCCTCCTCAACACCGACTGGTCGGTGCTCATCGGCATGACCCAGATTCACCTTCCGTTCATGATCCTCCCCCTCATCGCCGTGCTCGTCGCGCGCGAGGTAGAGATCGAGAACGCCTCGCTCAACCTCGGGGCGGGCCGGATCCGGACGTTCTTCCGGGTGACGCTCCCCCTCAGTGTCCCCGGCATCGTCGCCGGGACGGCCCTCGTCTTCGCCCTCTCGTACACGAACTTCATCATCCCGCAGCTTCTCGGGGGCGGGAACTACACGACTCTCGCCGTCCAGGTCTACGAGTTCGTGGTCGTGATCCTCGACTGGACCAAGGGATCGGTGCGGGCGAGCCTCCTGCTCGGAAGCTGCTTCGTGTTCGTCCTGCTCATCACGTGGGCGGGGCGGGCCGCGACCCGCTGGACGGAGGCGCGGCTCTCATGAACGAACGCCGGCGGGCGCGGGCGCGGCGCTATCCGCGCTCCCCCGCGGAGTGGGTGGCGGGGGCGATCCTCTACGCGCTCGCGGGCGTGTCGCTCGTGCTCCTCATCGGGCCGAGTCTCATCGTCATCGGGATCTCGTTCACGGAGAAGCTCTATATCAGCTTCCCGCCGGAGGGCTTCACCCTCCGCTGGTACGAGGCGTTCTTCGACCACGACCAGCTCATCGACTCCGCCTTCGTCTCCCTTCGCATCGCGGTGTGGGTGATGGTGCTGACCCTCGCGCTCGGAATCACCTGCGCGTTCTCGCTCGTGCGCGGGCGCTACCGGGGCCGGACCGCGCTCTCCGCGTTCATGGTTTCGCCCCAGATGATGCCGGGGATGGTGATCGGGATCGCGGTCCTCTTCTTCGGTTCGTCGTTCGGGTTCTATCAATCGAACCCGATGGTGATCCTCGCGATGACGGTATTCTGCCTGCCTTTCGTCGTCCGCATCGTCATGGCCCGCCTCGAGGTGATGGACCTCGCTATCGAGGAAGCGTCCGCGAATCTCGGCGCGTCCCGCGCCCAGACCTTCGTCCGCGTCACCCTCCCCCTGATCCTGCCGGCCGTTCTTGCGGCGGCCGCGTTCGCGTTCATCGAGGCGTTCGACAACATCACGGTGGCCCTCTTCACCGCCTCGCCGCGGGGGCGTCCGCTTTCCGTCGAGCTCTACACCCTGGTCCAGTTCGATTCGAGCCCGATCGTCGCCGCCATCTCGAGCCTCGAGATCCTGCTCGCGCTGCTGATGGTGTTCGTCATCGGACGAACGATCGGGCTCGACAAGATCTGAGCGGCAACGATCCGGCTCCGGCGTGCGCCCCGATCTCATCCTGCTCGGCCAGGTGACGGTGGACCACGTGGTCCCCGCCCGGCCCGGCGCGTGGCGCGAACAGCTCGGGGGGAACGCCCTCTACGCGGCGGCGGGCGCTCGCCTCTGGCTCGCGCCGGAGCGGATCGGGGTGGTGACCCGGGTCGGGACGGGGTGCCCCTTCGATCCGCGCGAGCACCTCGCGCGGGCCGGGACCGGCCAGGTCGCGGTCGCCGAGACGGGGCGCGATCAGCTCGTCGAGTGGATCCTCTATGAGGAGGACGGCTCGCGCCGATCCCTGCCCCGGAACCGGACTCTCAGGGGCGGGGGCGGCGAGGGAACGGGGGCCGCCGCCGACTACCTCGCCCATCTCGAAGCCCAGAGCCCATCCGTCTCGGACGTCCCCCCGGAGTGGCTTCCGGCGGGCGCGATCCACCTCGCGGCGCAAGTCCTCGCGCGCCATGAGGAGACGCTTGGAACCCTCGCGTCGCGCGCCGACTTCGTGTCCGTCGATCCGTCGCCCCACTACAGCGCCGGCCGCTCCATGGCGTCGCTCGCGCACTCGCTCGCCCCCGCGACCGCCCTTCTCCCGAGCGAACGGGAGGTCGCGCACCTCACCGGCGACGATGGCTGGGAGGGACTTGCCGAACGGCTCGCCGCGGCCGGCTTCCCGGAGGTCGTCGTCAAGCGCGCAGCCACGGGTTCCATCCTCTGCGAGCGGGGGGGCCGGCCGGTACGGGTGCCGGCACGGCCGGTCGAAGTGCGCGATCCGACCGGGGCCGGAGATGCCTTCTGCGGCGCCTACGCCGCCTGTCGACTCCAGGATCTTCCGCCCCCGGAGGCGGCGCAACGGGCCACTGTCGCCGCCTCCATGGTGATCGAATGCGAGGGGGCGGACGCGGCCCTCGCCCTCGCTCCGGAGACGGCCCGACGGCGGCTCGAAGGGGAGAATCGAAGTCGGAGTCGAGCTCCGTGATTGGTTGAGCGAACCGGCTTGCCGGTATCGAGCGATCGCTACGAGTATCCCTTCGGCAGCCATGCGGTGGCGCGCTACGGGAAGCCCTCATGAACGTGTAAACATGAAATCTCGAATCATGTATTCGATATTTCATGTTATTCATGCTAACGTACCCCCATGCGTCACCTCCCTCGTCCGCGGGAGCTGGGGGCCGTTCGAGCCAAGCTCCGCCGCGCACCCATCACCGCCCTCCTCGGTCCCCGGCAGTGCGGCAAGACGACGTTGGCTCGATTGATGAAGGCCGAGCATTTCTTCGACCTCGAAGATCCGAGGAGCTTGGCCCGGCTGGACGAACCGCAAACTGCGCTGGAGGGTTTGACCGGCACCGTGGTGGTCGACGAAGTGCAGCGCAAACCGGATCTCTTTCCACTGCTTCGGGTCCTCGCGGACCGCCAGCGGGCTGTTCGATACCTGCTGCTCGGCAGCGCCTCGCCGGATCTGGTGAGGGAGGTCTCCGAAAGTCTCGCCGGTCGGGTCGCATACCACGACCTCGGCCCCCTGACGGTCGACGAGACCGGCGTCGGCGAATGGCGCAAGCTGTGGCTCCGGGGAGGGTTCCCGCGAAGCTTCCTGGCCGAAGACGACACGGCCTCCGCTCTGTGGCGGGAAGATTTCATCCGCAGCCACCTTGAACGTGACATACCCGCTCTCGGAATCTCCATTCCGACAGAGACCCTGCGGCGATTCTGGGTGATGGTGAGCCACTACCACGGGCAAGTGCTCAACCTCTCCGAGCTTGGTCGATCGTTCGCCGTCTCCGATCACACGGTCCGCCGCTACCTCGAAATCCTGTGCGGTACGTTCATGATCCGCCGGTTGCCGCCATGGCACGCGAACGTCGGCAAGCGACTCGTGAAGGCACCCAAGCTGTACATTCGAGACAGCGGTCTGTTTCACGCACTGCATGCCGTCGCGACCCCCGTGCAGTTGGAGTCCCATCCGAAGCTCGGTGCATCATGGGAGGGCTTCGCCATGGAACAGGCGATCCGCCTGATGGGCGTGGCCCACCCCCACTTCTGGCGCACGCATACCGGCGCGGAGCTGGATCTCGTGTGGCAGGCCCACGGTGCGTTGTGGGGAATGGAGTTCAAGTACCAGGATGCGCCCAGGATGACGAGGAGCATCCGCGCGGTGTTGCGTGACCTGCCCCTGCGGCACCTGTGGATCGTTTATCCCGGCCCCGATCGTTACCGGCTCGACAAGGCGGTCAGCGTGTTGCCCGTGGCCGAGATCGTCGATACCACCACGGGTTCCGTCGCCTGAAGTCGAGTGCCTTGCGCAAGGCGCTCCCCGGAAGCTCGGGGGCGCCTCCGCGGGCCTGTTCCCGCAGCAGTTCTCATTTTGGCGCCTGACTTCACCCTGAGCCGCAGGCCGTCTTCTCCTTGCGACTCGATCCGGGGCGGATCGACGGCCGTGCCGGTCCTGCGGCGGGACCCGACGAGCAAAATAAGAATTGCTGCTGTTCCCGGTCGCGAGCGACCCCTGCCTCGCCGGGCTCTCTCTTACCGTCCCCGGACGCCTCCCCCTGCTCTTCATCCGGCCCAAGGCTGATTTATTTTCTCGACCGTGTCCAATGGATTCAAAAGGCTACGTCGATCACGGAGCTCTTCGCTCGAAGTCGTCGACCGAAGAAAGAGATTCTGCATCAAGGAGCTACGCTGTCCGGCGGCCATCCGGAACATCCGAGAACAGATCAGTCCTGTCATCCGGCCCCTGCCGGGCCACCGCCGTTCGGACAGCACCACGCTGCCCGACGATTCCGTGTGCCTGTATCCCGAATCTGTTACACAGCAAATCCGGGACCACCTCACCGTTCGTGTCCGATGAACATCGTGGGGCACCGTGCTACCATTGGCCTCGGACAACGCCGCGACGATGAGGCAGACTGGCCGCATGCATCCTGACTTGACCATCGAGGCACTGGAGACCGAAGCAGCCGCCTTTGCCAATCGGGAATCCATTCATGACGAGCCGAGTCTTTTCGGCGTTACTGATGGCAAGGCAGTGGGCACCTACTTGGAGCATAAATTTCAGGAGGTGCTTGGCGCTTCATACACATACGAAGAAGGAAGTTCCGCAAAGGGAATTGATTTTCCCGAGTTAAATGTGGACATGAAGGTTACCAGTATAAAGCAGCCACAATCATCTTCACCTTTCAAGTCTGCACGTCAGAAGGTTTACGGACTTGGCTACTCGCTCCTGGTCTTTGTCTACCAAAAGACAGACAACGAAGAAGCGCGCACTGCGAGGTTGGATATTCTACATACCATCTTCGTGGATGCTTCACGTACAGCCGATTATCAGACAACTCGTGGCATTCGGGAAATAATCAAACGAGATGGCAATTCCGAGGACTTGGTTGCATTTATGGGAGATCGCAACCTTCCCATAGATGACGTCGAAGCGACTGCCCTTGCCGAAGACCTACTTAGGAAACCTCCCCAGTTGGGATATTTGACGATTTCCAATGCTCTCCAGTGGCGGCTTCAGTACAAGCGGGTTATTGAACGGGCGGGAACCATCGAAGGCCTATTGCGAGTGAGCTGAAGATGTCCACCAAAAGCAACACGAAGGTGGAGTACGGGGATTTTCAGACCCCGGATGTTCTCTGTGACAAAATATGCAGTCTACTTTCTGATTTGAACGTTGCACCGAATTCTGTGGTCGAGCCTACCTGTGGGACGGGGTCCTTTCTTCGAGCATCCGCAAAAGCCTTTCCTGACTGTAGACAGATTCTTGGATTTGACATTAATCCGAACTACGTACTGGCTTCGCGGACTGTCGAGCGCGCACTGGTTCAATGCGAAGATTTTTTTGAGAAGGACTGGCCATCGACACTAGATAGTCTGGAGGAGCCAGTCCTTGTCTTAGGTAATCCGCCTTGGGTGACAAATGCAGCGGTGAGTATGATAAGTGGCAGGAACTTGCCAAAAAAGTCAAATTTTCACCGCCTTAATGGTTTCGACGCGATTACTGGAAAAAGCAATTTCGATATTTCGGAATGGATGCTACTGCATCTTCTTGAGTGGCTTTCAGGAAGTTCCGCAGTGCTTGCAATGCTGTGCAAGACGGTGGTTGCACGCAAGGTGCTGCAATATGCATGGAGCAAGCGGTTGCAGGTCAAGGCTTCCGCGACTTATTCGGTGAATGCGCTTGAGCACTTCGGGGCGTCGGTGGAGGCGTGCTTGTTGATTTGCATCCTCGAACCGGGAACGAATTCCCAGGAATGTGAAGTTTATCGAAATCTTGACGAGCGCACCGCGCATTCCAGATTCGCTTTTCGCAATGGCCGGTTGATTGCAAATTTGAATTCGTTTGAAAGATATGGGTACTTGTATGGACGCTCGCCTCTAAAGTGGCGTTCTGGAATCAAGCATGACTGTTCTCGGGTTATGGAGCTGCATGTTCGTGGAACACACTCTTTCAAGAACGGATTCGGTGACGTTGTAAATTTGGAGTCAACCCATCTATATCCTATGTTCAAGAGTTCCGAGTTGGCAAAGGCAGAGTCGGAACCATCGCGATGCATGCTTGTAACTCAACGGAATGTCGGGGAAGATACATCGTCAATACAACACGAGGCACCTCGTACATGGAATTACCTGGAAAAATACGCGAAACATCTTGACAATAGATCCAGTTCTGTTTATCGAAATCGCCCCCGATTCTCGATGTTCGGGGTGGGACCATACGCGTTTTCGCCTTGGAAGGTAGCCATTTCGGGATTCTACAAGAATCTACAATTTCGAGCTGTCGGTCCAGTGGCCAGTAGACCGGTGGTGTTCGATGATACATGCTACTTCTTGCCGTGTCGGTCAAAAAACGAGGCGCGAGAGCTACTTGAGTTGTTGAACTCTCAAGCGGCCAGAGGTTTTTTTGATTCCGTTATTTTCTGGGATGCAAAGCGACCAATTACTGCGGACGTTCTCGGGATTCTCAATCTTGGCGTTTTGTCGATGGGTTTGGGGGTGTCGCTGCCCGGCCAAGTGGGAAAGACGATGGAATTGCCACTTTGGCAGGGTCAGGGGCCTCCGGTGACGGGAGAGTGAACCGCGCCGGGAATTCCGGAGACTGTTTCGTGTGAGTCACGCGGCCAGCGCCGTGTGTTCGGTTTAGCGATAGTACGCCGCTTCGGCTTCGGCCGGAGGCCGGTCCCCGATCGGCTCGAGGATTCGGCGGTGATTGAACCAGTCGACCCGTTCGAGGGTTGCGAACTCCACCGCCTCGAGGCCCCGCCACGGGCCGCGGGGTCGAATCCCCTTGGTCTTGGTCCTGCCCGATGATGGACTCCGCGAGGGCGTTGTCGTACGAATCGCCCACGCTCCCGACCGATTGCTCGATGCCAGCGCCTTGAGCCGCGCACGCTCGTCGCTCGTCAGCCCAGGTCGAACGCCCGTATCGCGTTCGGCCCGACGCATCCACTTGCAAAGCGTCTCGGCCGAATAGTCGACCTTCGACGACACCGAGACGATCGCCCCCCATTGCGTTTCGTGCCCGCCCGGGGGGTCCAGGACCAACCGCACGGCCCATTCCCGAAGCTCCGGGGAGTATCTGTTTGCATGTTTCATGGCTCCAGTCTCTCAAGGTTGGGAGCCTCCGGGAAACCCGGTACGGTTCACATCGGACCCAGACCCGGAGTGGACCACGATCCCGTATCCGTTGACGACCGGCGCGAGGCTAGGGGCGCCTGCGTCGAGCAGGACCAAGTCGGCCTTCTTGCTGGCTTCGATCGACCCGATCCGGTCGCCGAGCCCGAGCGCCGAAGCGCCGGCCCGGGTCGCCCAGCGGAGCGCCTTGCGGGCATTGAGGTCGGTGCCTTCGATGGCACCCCCTCCGGCCCGAATCCTGGCCGCCGCGATAGCGGTTCGCATGGCCTCGAAGAGATCGCCCGACATCGTGTCGGTGCAGAGCGCGACGCGGGCGCCGGCCGTTTCGAGGGCGAGCACCGGCGCCACGCGGTCCGCGCGGAGATTCCCGATCGACGCGTGCGCGACGGTGAGTCCGCTCGCTCCGACCCGGGGGATCTCGGCCTCCTCGAGGAATATGCAGTGGGCGGCGCGAGAGCGCAGCGGATCCGCCCGCTCGGGTGGCCTGCGTACGAAGCGGCGAGATCCATCGCCTCGTCCAGGGTCGCGAGCCCGATTGCGGGATCGTGGCGGCGCTCCTCATTGGCGACTGCGGCCATGTCGAGGTCGAGGATGCGACCGCGTTACCCTCGAGGCACGGTCTTGCAGCAGATCCATCGTCACGTGCAACTCCACCGCCGCCGGACACCGAGCACGAAACCGCCCCGGATACCGCTGCGCCAGCGCGTCGTCGCACAGCTCCCCAGCACGCTCACCGCCAAACGATACGGCGTGATGACCCGCTCACGATGACAAAAGCGCGTCGGCCGTTCCGACGAGTTGATGCTCTGTTCCGACAGCACCCGCTTGAATTGCTCGACGAAGTGGCTAAGATTTTCTGGTCCCATTCGAGTCTCCATTGCGTCATGTTGTCGGAAAACTCCATGATAGGAGGTTTCGGATGGGACTTCAAGCGAAAATATAATATGAATCAAAGGACTATATGATCTTACCTATGATGAGGCGCTATAAGGACCTCCGCTCCTCCAGGGTCATCCCACACTGATGGCGCTCGCCGCGCGCGATCGGGCCGACCGGCTGCATCCACGGGGCTCGCAGGACACCCCGAGGGGACGAATGAGGGCGCTCCCGCCAACCCGGTGGGGATGATTCGGCCAGCGTGGGAAAGTCCTGCTGTTCCTCACACCCCGCAAGGTTGATTTATTTTCTCAATTATAATAAATAAAATCAATGGGTTATGTCGATAGCAAATCTCTTCGCCCGCGGTCTTCGTCGACCGAAGAAAGAGATTCTGCATCAAGGAGCTACGCTGTCCGGCGGCCATCAGGGACATCCGAAAACAGATCAGCCCTGTCACACCCCAATTGACGTGTGTCGCGTTACGCGATACAGTTCGCTTTAGACCTCGAACTGCTCGGCGAACACTTCGAGCACGATTTACCAACCGGAAGGGTTATAGGCTTTATGGCACCGCAACGAGACCTCACTTCATCCGGGAATCCACATCAAGCTATCGATTCTCCCGACAGGGCTCTCTGTCAAGAGAGCCGCGGAGATGCTCGGCGTGGGTCGACCAGCCTTATCTAATCTTCTGAACGGCAAAGCGGCGCTCTCACCGAAGATGGCCATGCGGTTCGAGAAAGCATTCCAGGCCGACGCTTCTGCCCTCCTTGACATGCAGGCGCGCTACAATAAATCCCATTTGCGAGCTCACGAGGACGAAATCGCCGTCCGCCCGTACGCATCCCCTTATCTCGACATCACCGCCCACCAGATCGCTGCGTGGGCTGACACGCTCGACGCCAGAGGGCAGCTTCCGGCGCTACTACGCACGCTGGTGCTCTCGACTGGGAGCAATCTGAGTGCGGTCGATTTTCCAGCCTTGGACAATTCCCAGAGGAAGGGGTGGGACGGCCAAGTTACGTCTGGATCGGCGACACCGTGGATACCGCGCGGACAGTCCGTCTGGGAGTTCGGATGCAACAAGACACCCGCAACCAAAGCGAAGACGGACTATCAGATCCGTACAACCAGCGTTCCCGCCAAGGAGCGAAAATCCACGACGTTCGTGTTTGTGACGCCGCGTAACTGGCCTGGCAAGCTCAACTGGGCCAACAAAATGAAAACGAGTGGTGAGTGGAAGGATGTGCGCGCCTTCGACGCCAGCGACCTGGAACAATGGCTGGAACAGTCGATTCCAGCTCAGACCCGAATGAGAGAGTTCCAGAGAGGCCCAAATCAGGAGGTTACGACGCTCTGCCGGATTTGGCTTGAGTGGGCGGCCGTCACTGAGCCCGCGATGCCGAGAGAGTTGTTCGCCCCCGCCGCCGAACGGCACCGGGCACAGCTCGAGAAGTGGCTGAAGGCACCTCCAGCCAGCCCCTTCGTCGTTGCTGCCGATTCGAGTTTGGAAGCGCTGGCTTTCCTGAGTTGCGCGCTGGATCGGCTGGGGGATTCATGCCCCGGTGTCTATGAGCGCGCCGTGGTCATTCGTTCCCTTGAGGCTTTCGAGACCATCGCCAGGATATCTTCGAACTTCGTTGCAATTGTTGCCTCATCAGCGGTTGAAATGGCCTTGGTCGGACTTCACAAGAAGACCCACGTAATCATCGTGCACGACCGCAATACGGTGACGGACGATGCGAACATCGCGCTCGACCTGCTGGGCCGTGATCCGTTCCGTAAAGCCCTACGCGACACCGGGTTTAGTGAATCCAGGATAGCCCAGATTGCAAGGGAATCGGCTCGCTCACCAACCATCCTCCGGCGCCGACTCGCGCATGTTGAGGCCGTGAAGATGCCGCCCTGGGCCACCGACAACATTGTCTCACGGGCGTTGATCCCGCTCATATTCGTTGGCGCGTGGGATTCCATTACTGAAGCGGACAAGGAAGTGTTGCGCTGCCTGACCGACAACTCCTATGAGGAAATCGAGCGAACGATCGCGCAGCTCCGGACAGTAGCCGAACCGCCGATCTGGTCCATCGGCCGTCTCCGAGGCGTCGTCTCCAAGGTCGATGCGCTCTACGCCGCGCACCGGATCCTCATAGCGAAGGACTTGGAGAACTTCCTGCTCGCTGCTGAGCTTGTCCTTTCGGAACGTGATCCGGCACTGGAACTACCGGTGGACAAGCGGTGGGCGGCCAATCTCTACGGAAAGAGCCGTAACCATTCGTCTGCGCTCCGTCAGGGCGTCTGCGATACGCTTGTGCTTCTGGCTGTACACGGCAATGCCCTCGTTGGCGAGCGCCTAGGGATTGACCTTGAGGCTGGCGTTAGTGGCGTTGTCCGCCGCTTGCTGACACCCTCGGCCGAGTCGACGTGGCTGTCTCAGAAGAACGATCTACCGCAATACGCCGAGGCCGCGCCGAATACATTTCTCAGTATTGTCGAAGACGATCTCAAAAGCGAGGACCCGCAGATTGCTGCGTTGTTTGCGCCAACGAATACCGGAATGTTCGGAGATTGTCCGCGCTCAGGCATGCTTTGGGCGCTCGAATCGCTCGCTTGGAAACCGGAGCGGCTGGTCCGCGTCACCTCCATTCTCGCCAAGCTGTGCGCTTGGCAAACCGATGACAACTGGACCAACAAGCCCATGGGCACGCTTAAAACGATTTTCCGAGTCTGGATGCCTCAGACCGCCGCTTCCCTCGATCAACGTAATCGGGCGCTCGAGACGCTCACGAGGAAATTCCCCAATGTCGGCTGGCAGATTTGCGTCGACCAATTCGATCCGAATTCAACCATCGGGCACTTCAGTAGCAGACCACGATGGCGCACCGACGCGTATGATGCAGGCGAGGTCACCACCGTTGGCGAAGGGGAAGATGGTCGATGTAAGGCCGTAGAGCTCGCCCTCGACCGGTCTGCGCACGATGAGCACACGCTCGGCGATTTGGTCGAACGTTTTGAGGCGCTAGATCCTGATCACCGTAACCGGGTATGGAAGCTAATTTACGCCTGGAAAGATACCGGGCCCATCGATAACCAAAAAGCGACGTTGCGTGAACGGATTCGGCGCTGTGTACTAACCCGACGCGGGCGGCACCGCGATTTTGACGACGCACAGAGGAAATGTGCTCGACAGGCTTATGCGCAGCTCGAACCCAGGAACCCCGTGGCGCGTCATCATTGGCTGTTCCTGCATCAGTGGGTCGATGAATCGGCAGACGAGCTTGAGGAGGAACAGTTCGATTGGCAGATGAGAGAGGAGCGAATTGCCGGACAGCGACGAGATGCCTTGCAGGAAGTATGGGCAGAGTCAGGGCTAGGCGGAATCAAGGAGTTGTGCCGATCCAGCGACGCCTGCCACGTCGTAGGCCGGCACATGGCCGAAATCTGCATCGGCATTCAGCGGACGGCTTTTCTGCAGGGCATTATGGCTGAGCCGTCTGATGACCTGCGAGACAAATGGGAACAGTGCATCGCCGGTTTTTTGGCCAGGCTCGACTTACAAGATCGGGACGATGTACTTGCAGAGTTGCTTGGGCGCCTGGGCCTTGATGAAGGTGCGCGCATCCGCCTTCTGCGCTGCGCGCCTTTCGACGCGGGCACTTGGCAACATGTTGACGGGTTGTCCAAGCGTCTTAAGCGGCGATATTGGAAGGAAGTAAATCCCCACTGGGTCGGCCATGACGCGTCTGCCGTAGCGACGTTCGTGGACGAGCTACTCAAAGCGGATCGACCGTGCGCCGCGTTCCGCGCCGACCACGTACATTGGAAACTCCTCGATTCTCCCCGGCTGGTGCGCCTGTTGACGGAGGTTGCGACCAATGGCACGGAGCGCTCGGACTATTGTCGACTTGATGGCTATTACATCTCCAAAGCGCTCGGTACGCTTGAACAACGTGGCGATACGTCTCGCGAAGATCTTGCCCGGCTTGAGTTCCAGTTTATCAAGGTGCTCAGCGGTTCAGAGCACGGAATTCGGAATTTGGAGGCGAAGCTGGCGGAGACGCCGATGCTGTTCATGCACGCGCTTGCACTTGTCTATAACCGCAACGACGGAAAAGAAGATCCCGTCGAATGGTCGGTGCCCAATTCAGAGCGCCGCGCCGCTACGGCGCAGGCCGCCTATACACTCCTCACAAATGCGGGCCGGATTCCTGGAACCCAACCCGATGCCAGCATTCGTCTGGAGGAGCTAAGGGAGTGGCTGGCACAAGCACGAATGCTTGCCCGCAAATATGGCCGCGCCGAAATCGGCGACGAGATGATCGGGCAACTGCTTTCACATTGTCCACCTGGCGTTGACGGCGTTTGGCCGTGCGAGCCGGTGCGCGAAGCCATCGATGATTTGGGATCGCAAGAAATCGCGAACGGCATGTCCGTCGGTATCCTCAACGCCTGCGGGGCGACTTGGCGAGACGAGGGCGGAGCCCAGGAACGAGTGCTTGCAGAACAATACCGAAGGTGGTCCCGGGAGGCGGCCTTCGAGTACCCCTTTACCGCGAACATGCTTGAGCAAATCGCGACCAGCTACGACCACAATGCGAAGTGGTGGGACAATCATGTTAGTGTTCGCCAGCGTCTGGAGTATTGACTCCGAATAGCGCAGAGCACGGTTGCGGCTGCACGCTTGATGACCTCGACGACTGGTACCCCTGCGGCAGCTCGCTCTGGCGCCGTAGGCTCAACCGGCCCCCGCGTTCGACCATCGCCAAGCGTTCCTCGCGACTCAGCTCCCCAACCCGCGCAGAAAAAAATCGCGCTCCACCGTCAGCTCCCCGATCTTCGCGTGCAGCGCGCGGATCGTCTCCTCGTGCTCCGAACGACCCTTCGACCGCGGGCCCGAAAACACCTCGTCCAAGCCCTCCACCGCTTGGCGCTTCCAGGCGCTGACCTGGTTCGGATGAACTTGGTGCTTCGCCGCGATCGCCTGAACCGGCTGCTCCCCTCGTAGCGCTTCGAGCGCCACTCGCTTCTTGAACGCCGCAGTGAATCGCCGCCGTCTGGTCGCCATACCCTTGCCCTCCTGCATGCTCTCAGTACACCTTAGCGACCTGTCCAAAAATCCGGGACCACCTCAGTTGTGGCCGAAGCCCATCAACGGGCAGGTATGGCCTTCGTAGTAGCTGCTGCTCACGTCGTAGAGGGCCTGAGCGCCATCGCTGAACACGCGAGTGCGAAGCGTATCCCGTCCGGCGCCGAACCCGGGGACGCGGCGCCCGCCTGTCCCGGCGGAACCGGATGCCATCCATTGACGCACACGAGATCGTCGTCCGGCGCCGTCAGGACCCTTTAGGGCGGGCGCGATTCGCGGCATCGACGATGGCGTCCAGCTTCTCGGCGACCTCGGCGTCGATGTCCCCGGCCTTCATGAACCCGGTCAGGCGGTGATAGTCGGTCTTGCGCATCAGGTCGGGCGAGCCGGGCTTCCCATGGAACTTCTCGTAAAAGCGCTTGAAGACACGGTCCAGGAAGGCGTCGCTGGCCTTGATGTCCGGCCCCCACGGTGAAGGTTCGCCCAGCGTTTCGAGCGCCTGCTCGATCTCTTTGATGCTCTTCTGCATGGCTTTCCGCCCACACCGACCGGACGGCCCGATACCGGCAAGCCGCCGGGCTTCATCCTCCGCGAAATCCAGCAGCACATCGCGCCGGCAGAGGTAGTTCTCCAGCTCGCGCCGCCTCCAGGTGAGCTGCGACAGGTTCGGATCGGCGCGCGGCGGCGCTTCGAGACGGTCGTAGATCGCGACCCCGGCGAGGTCCGGCTTGGCCTCACGCACGCCGTAGAAGTGCGCCCGCGCCCTGGAAGGCTGATTGGCGACATAGTGGACGTACGGGGCTTCCAGCAGCTTCGCCGCCGGATGATCGAGGAGCCGGGCGAGCGCCAGCAGGATCGCCAGATCGGTCGAGCCCTCCAGGTAAAGGACCCAGCCTTTCTCCTCGGCCTGGAGGTAGTGCTCGAAGCCGATCTCCTTGAGGGCTTTCGCGACCTGGCTGCCGCGGTTGTCGATGCGGTGGGGCTTGCCCACGAAGGCGATCAGGACGTCCCGGCCCGCGGCTTCGTTGAGCACCACCTCGGAATGGCTGGCCGCGACGATCTGGCTCCCGGTCTCGTCCGCGGTCTCGCTCAGGAGCTGGTAGATCTGGCGCTGACGGAGGATTTCGAGATGGGCGTCCGGCTCGTCGAGCAGCAGCACGGAGCCGGGATTGGCGGTCATGTGCGCCAGCAGCAGCATGGTCTGCTGCTGGCCCCGGCCGCTGGCCGAGAGATCGAGGCGTACGCCTTCGCGATTGCGGTAGGTCATCCTGATCTCGCCCCGTTCGGCGATGTACTCCGGTGCATCGAGCCGGCTGCCGAACAGCGCCTGGATACGTTCGCTCAGTTGCCCCCATTTCGCGTCGCCGTCCTCTTCCTCGAGGATGCGATGGCACAGATTGCGCAGCACCTCGGCGGTGCGTCCTTCGCCGAGCCGGACGTTGATGGCGCCGGGGTCGAGCCGGACCTCGTTGGCCACGAGGCCGGACATCGGGGGAAGGTAGGCGACCCGCACCCTCTTCGCGGCCTCCGGCACCGGCATGCGTTCGCCGCCCTCCCGGCGCAGAGGCCGGCAGTAGAACGACTCCTCGTTGGCGTAGTCGAACTCCAGGCCGCAGGACCAGTCGGCCCCGTCCACGACGATATCGACGAGCACGTTCTGCGTTCGTGTCCTGCCGTTCTCCCGCCGGCCGATGCGGGTATGTAGATCGCGCCAGAGCAGGTTGGCAGTGGGAACCGGCAGGGCGATCAGGTCACGGCGGTTGATGGTGACACCGGGCCGCTTCAGGGGGACCTCCCCGGTGCCGCGCTTTTCGAGCCACCGCTTGAGCCCGATGTCCCAGAGAGCGAGAGCCTGCAGGGCGGTCGTCTTGCCCGAGTTGTTCGGGCCGATGAGAACGACCTGCCGGCCCAGCTCCAGGTCGATCTCTTCGAAGAGCTTGAAGTTCCTTGCCTTGAGTCTCGTCAGCATCGTCAGGGACCGGGCGGCTCGGCGGGCCGGAAGAACCTGCCGTCATTTTGCCGTGAATGCGGCCGGGACGCTCGTGTTCCCGGAGGGTCTTCACGGAAGCGCCGACAAGCGGGATCCGGCGGCACTCCCCGCTTCTCCCTTCGAGACTTTGCGATGCGCGCGTGGTGGTGAGCGCGCCGACCGGGCGCGAAGCCCGGACGAAGAAGGTCTTCGTTCCGTTCCTCGCGACCGTGAGGCCGAACCGGGGCAGGTCCCTGTCGATGACGGTCAGGCCGCGACTGCCGGGCTTGCGTTCCTTGAAAGTGCGGTGGACCGTTCGTTCATTGATGGTGGCATGAATGCGCCGGGGCTCATCCGTGGTCCGTTCCCTCGGGCGCCCGCCCGTTCCAAGGGAACAGAGCGGTGGTTCCGGGGAGACAACGCGGCCTGCGCAGGGGATCGCGGCCCGAACGTCGCGGAGCCGGCCACGCCCCCGCTCCCCCGGGCCGGCTCGGTCATCGCCGCCGGCCGGAGACACTGATCCCGATGGCGGCCAGGATGACGAGCCCGGTGGTGAGGTCGCGGTAGAACGGGTCGGCGTTCAGGATGTTGAATCCATTGCTGATGAGGGCGAGCAGGAAGACGCCGCCCAGGCTCCGCCACACCGCGCCCACGCCCCCGTAGATGCTGGTGCCGCCCAGGATCACCGCGGCGATGGCCTGAAGCTCCATCCCCTCCCCCGCCGCCGCCTGCCCGAGCGCGACGCGCGAGGTGGCGATGATCGAGGCGAGCCCGGCCGCGAACCCCGCGATCGCGAAGGTGGCGGTCTTGACGCGGTCGGTCCGGATCCCGGAGAGCACGGCCGCTTCCTCGTTGCCGCCGACGGCGAAGACCCTCCGCCCGAAGGCGGTCCGGTTCAGCAGGAACGTGAGGATGAGGGCGAACGCCGCCATGATCCAGACGGCGTTGAACACGTCCAGGAACTTGCCGCGACCGAGCCAGATGAAGTCGTCGAGGCGAACGGAGATGAGCCGCCCGTCCGAGATGACGATCGCGACCCCCTTGAAGATGAGCCCGGTCGCGATCGTCGCAAGGAAGGAGTGCACCCGCAGCGCACTGATGACGACGCCGTTCAGCGTGCCGAGGGCCAGGCCGACGAAGGGCGCCAGCAGGAGCCCGAGGTAGGGGTTCACGTGCAGCGCGATCCAGGCCGAGACAACGGAGCCCACGGCGAAAGTCGCCGCGACCGAGAGATCGAACCCGCCCGCGATGATGACGAGGGTCATGGCCGACGCCATGATCGCGAGCGGCGCGTTCTGGTTGAGGATGTTCAGCAGGTTGCGGTAGGTGAGGAAACTCTCCGAAAGGAGGCTGAGCGCGGCGATGAGGACCGCGATCATGATGAGGACGGCGTAGGCCTGCAGGAAGCGGCCGAGGTGGAACCGGGTCACGTCCGCGCCGTCTCGTGCCGGCGGCTCTGATGCTGGAAGAGGAGCGCGAGCAGGTCCGCTTCGCTCGACCCCTCCGGAACGACCTCCTCCACGACGCGCCCGCCGTCCGCGAGGCAGACGCGGTGGGCAAGGCCGAGCACCTCTTCGATCTCGCTCGAGATGAGCAGGATCCCGGTGCCTCCGGCCGCGAGCTCCGCGATCGCGAGGTGAATCCGCTCCCGCGCACCCACGTCCACCCCTCGGCTCGGCTCGTCGAGAATCACGATGTCCGGGTTCTCCATCAGCCACTTGCCGATGAGGACCTTCTGCTGGTTCCCGCCGGAAAAGGTCGAGACATCGCCGTCCGGATCGGGGGGCCGCACGCGGAAGTGCTCGATGAGGCGCAGGGCGCGCGCGCGCTCGACTCGCTTTCTCATGACGCCCGCCGGCGCGAAGCGGGCGAGGTGGGGCAGGGTCATGTTGGAGGAGGTGGGCATCGTCATGACGAGCCCCTGCCTGCGGCGGTCCTCCGGCGACATCACCATGCCGAGGGACGCCGACCGCCGGATGGTCCGGTTCCGATAGGGCTCCCCCCGGACCCGGACCTCACCGCCGGTCGCCGGGTCCGCCCCGACGATTGCGCGCGCGATCTCGCTGCGGCCGCTGCCGACGAGGCCGGTGAGCCCGACGATCTCGCCCCGCCCGACGGTGAGGCTCGCGCCGTTCGCGCCCTGCGGACTCACGAGATCCTCCACTTCGAGGACCGGCTCCGGGTCTCCGGGGCGCACCCTTGGCGGGAACGGCGTCTCGCTCTTGCCGCCCCCGAGCATCGCCGCGACCAGGCTCGACCGGTTCTCGCCGGCGGCGGGCCCCGTCTTCACGTGCTCCCCGTCGCGGAGCACGGTGATCCGGTCCGCCACCTCGAGAATGTCGTTGAGGAAGTGCGAGACGTAGAGGATCGACCGTCCCTCGTCCCGGAGCTTGCGCATCGCGAGGTGAAGCTGCGACACCTCGTCCCGCGAGAGCGAGGAGGTGGGTTCGTCCATCACGATGATCCGGGCATCGCGCGCGAGTGCCCGCAGGATCTCGATCTTCTGCTGGTCCGCGATCGGGAGACGCGAGACGATTGCGTTGGGGTCGAGGCGAAAGCCGCTCGCCGCCATCAGCTCCTCGAGCCGGCGCGCCTCGGTACGGCGCAACACCCCCCATCGCTGCTCTTCGAGGCCGAGGAAGACGTTCTCGGCCACGGTCAGCTCCGGGACGAGCTGAAGCTCCTGGTGCATGATCGCGACGCCCCGGGAGAGCGCCAGGAGAGGGTCCCAGGGGTCCGCGCGCTCGCCGAACACGTCGAGCGTGCCGGTGCTCGCCGGGTAGTAGCCGCCGAGCACCTTCCCGAGCGTCGACTTGCCCGCGCCGTTCTCGCCGATGAGCCCGTGGATCTCTCCCGGCGCGATGTCCAGCGACACGTTGCCGAGCACCTCTACCCCGGAGAACGCGACCCCGATCCCGGTCGCGGTGAGTGCCGCCTCCGTGCTCATCGCCCCCCCGCCCTCAGGCGCGCGGCTCGGATCCTCCCTCATCCACGGCGCCCCCGGGACCGATCCGCACCCCATAGTCGTTCCAGGCCCCTTCGGGGGAAACATACCCTCGTTCGACGTCGACTCGCACCTCCTCGAAGGGGCGCGCCCCGGGATCGCCGTTTCCCCCTCCTCCGCCGGTCATGGTCTCGACCACCGTGCCGGCCGCCACGGGCCGCGCCCGCATCTTGAGGGTCTTCTCCCTCGCTCCGTCGGGGTGGACGATCTCGATCTTCGGGGGGCGCCCGTCACGGCCCCGGTTCAGCCCCCAGGCCGGCGTGTAGGATCGCTCGAACCAGAGCGCGCAGTGGCACTCCTCGAGGGTACGGTAGCGCCGCACCACGCCGCACCCGCCTCGGTGGCGGCCCGGTCCGCCCGAGTCGATGCGCAAGGAGAACTCCTCGAGGCGGACCGGGAACTTCGTCTCTATCACCTCCGCGGGGATGTTGCGGAATCCGCCGTTCACCAGATTGATGAGCGCGCTCTCGCCGTCGCCGTCGTTCCGCCCGCCCCACCCGCCCGCGGTGGCCTCGATCGAGATCCACTGGCCCCGCCGGGGATCGACGGAGAAGAAGGCGGCGACCATCGAATCGCCGTAGTGGGCGGCGGTCGAGCGCTCCGGCATGGCTTCGGACAGGCAGGAGATGAAGAGGTCCGCAAGCAGGCCGAGACCGGTGAAGTACCACTCGCAGGCCGCCGGCTCCCTGGCGTTGAACAGGCATTCATCGGGCATGCGCACGGTCATCGTCTCGAAGGAGCCGCCGGTGATCGCCCGGTCCGGGTTGATCATCGTCTTGTAGGCGAGCCGGAGCAGCGACTCGGTCTGGCTCGCGCCGCAGTTGATGGACCCCGCGACGGGACCGGAAGTGCCGGTGAGGTCGACGATGATCCGATCCCCCTCGACAGTGAGGGTCAGTGCGACCTTGACCGGCTCCTCGCCGACGCCGTCGTTGTCGAGCCAGCCCTCCCGGTACCAGGTACCGTCCCGGATCGCGGAGATCGCCTCCCGATCCATGCGCCTCGCCTGATCGAAGATGTTCCGACAAGCGGATCGATAGGTATCCGCGCCGATGCGGTCGAGCAACTGCGAGAGCCGCCGCTCACCGGTGCGGATGGCGGCGATCTGCGCGCCGAGATCGCCGATGCTCGCGTCCGGCAGGCGCGTGTTGAGCCGGAGAAGGTCGAACCATTCCCGGATCGGCTCTCCCCGCGCGACGATGCGGGTGGGCCCCAGCCGCAGCCCTTCCTGGTAGATGTCCGTCGAACCCATGGTCGTCCCCGGGTCGATGGCGCCGATGTCGTTCCAGTGGGCCCGCGCGGCACCGAAACCGATGAGCTCGCCGTCGAAGAAGATGGGCCCGACCGCCGTCACGTCGTGCAGGTGCGAGCCCTGCATGTAGCTGTCGTTCATGATGAAGACGTCGCCCTTGGCGATGTCGTCGCCGTAGTACTCCTTCACGTGATGGACGTTGGCGTCGATGGCGCCGATGAAGAGCGGCACCCCGGTCGACTGCCCGAGCATGTTGCCGTCCGCGTCGAGGAGGGCGACGGCGCTGTCCCGCCCCTCGTAGATGACCGCCGAATGGGCGGAGCGCCAGAGCGAGGCGTTCATGTCCTCGGCGCAGGAGACGACGAAGTTGCGCACGATCTCCGTCGTGACGGGGTCTGCCGGGTTGCTCTTCATCGCGTCTCCCTCGTCATGGAGAGGTGGCCGCCCTCCATCACCGCCGCCCGCCAGCCGGGCGGCACGAGGGTCGTCGCCGTCGACTCCTCGATGATCGCGGGGCCGTCCACGACGTCGCCGAGCTCGAGACCGTTCCGG
Organism: Gammaproteobacteria bacterium; assembly: GCA_965214795.1. Lineage (GTDB taxonomy): Bacteria > Pseudomonadota > Gammaproteobacteria > HK1 > HK1 > JAJDXW01. Next base: position 3,748,114 of record OZ243976.1, read on the forward strand.
TCGAGGATCGGCGTCCTCCGCGGCCGGCCGGAGAAGAAGACTTCCCGTTCGCGCGCCGGGCTTGCGGGCTCCCTTGCGGGGGGTGCGGACCCGGGGCGGGCGAGCCGCCCGAGCGCGGCGACGCGAATGTTGGCCATCTCGACCCGGTTCTCCGGGCTCGAATGACCGTACTGCCGATCGTAGGCCGCGTCGAAGCGCCGCCGGACGGCGTCCCGGTCGACGGGCTCCTGCGGGACCGCAATGGTGAGGACGTACTCCTGCCCGTAGTAGCGAAAGTCGATCGCCCGCTCGAAGGCGACGGCGTCCGCGGAGACTCCCTCGGCGAGAAGCTGCCGGCGGCCCTTCTCCTCGAGCTTCGCGAAGGAGGACTCGAGGACGGCGGGATCCAGCAGATCCCAGAAGCCGTAGAGGGTCTCCTTGTAGTCGTGGCGGACGTCCGTCTGCAGCATGCCCCAGGCGGAGAAAGCGCCGGGGTGCACGGGCACGATGACCTCGCGGATCCGGAGCTCCTCGGCGAGGGCCCCCGCCTGGGCCGGACCGGCGCCGCCGAAGGCGACGAGGGAGAAGTCGCGAGGGTCGATGCCGCGCTGAACGGTGATGGTGCGGATCGCGTCCGCCATCTTGGCGTTCACGACATCCACGACGCCCTGCGCCATGGCTTCCGCCGTCAATCCGAAGACGGCTCCGATCCTCTCGAGCGCTCGCAGCGCGGCGTCTCGGTCGAGCGCCATCTCCCCGCCGGAGAAGTTCGCACCGTCAAGGCGCCCGAGCACGAGATTGGCGTCCGACACGGTGGGCTCGGTGCCGCCGAACCCGTAGCAGGCGGGTCCCGGCCTCGAGCCGGCGGACTGGGGACCCACCCGCATGGCGCCCGCCTCCTCCCATGCGATCGAGCCGCCGCCCGCTCCGATCACGTGGATGTCCACGACCGACATCTGGACCGGCAACCCCTCGAGCTTCGCCTCGTTGGAACCGGAGGGCAACCCGTCGACGATGAGGCTCGCGTCGAACGACGTGCCGCCCATGTCGATGCAGATGAGATTGGGGCGACCCGTCTCGACGGAGAGGGCCCGGCCGCCGATGGCGCCCCCGACCGGGCCGGAAAGCAGGGTCTGAAGCGGCGTCTCGCTCGCCGCTTCCGCCGTCATGACCCCCCCGTTGGACTGCATCACGTGCAGCCTTCGACCTCCCGTCAGGCGGTGGCCGAGCCCGTCGATGAGCCTCTCGAGATACCCCCGCACGACCGGCGCGAGGTAGCTGTCCATGACCGTGGTCGAGGTTCGCTCGAACTCCCGCCATTCGGGCGATACCCGATGCGAGAGGCCGATCGGGAGGCCCGGCAGGCGGGCGGCGAGGTAGTCCGCCGCCTCGATCTCATGCTTCGGGTTCTTGAAAGAAAAGAGGAAAGCGATCGCGATCGCCTCGAACCCCTCGTCGCGCACCGCTTCCACGAGCCGGTCGAGGTCCTCCGGATCCAGAGGGGTCACGATCTCGCCCGTCGCCGCAATCCGCTCCCGCGCGGTGAAGGTGTGCTCGAGCGGGGTGAGGGGCTCCGGCTTGTTCCAGCGAATCGAGAAAATCTCGCCGCGGTCGTTGCCCTGGATCGTGTAGATGTCGCGGAAGTTCTCGGTGGTGAGCAGGGCGACCTTGGCACCCCGCCGGGTGAGAAAGGCGTTCAGCCCGACCGTGGTGCCGTGGACGAAGAAGTCGATCGCGCTGTCGGACGGAACCGCGGCCTCGATACCGCGAAGAACGGCGACGGCCGGATTGTCCGGAGTCGAGAGGACCTTCGTCGCGCCGCACGCGCCGGTCGAGCAGTCCTGGCAGACGATGTCCGTGAACGTGCCGCCGATGTCGGCGGACACCCGGTAGCGGGCGGTCAAGCCGGCCTCCTCCGTCCCGTCCGGCCGCCGGGGCCCCGGCGGGGCCCTCGACGGAAACGGCTCGCTATTGCTCCCACTCACCCTGGAAGTCGGGGTTCGCGTCGAGGACCGCCTTGTCGATCATGGCCTGGAGCGGACCCGCGTGATCCATGTTGATGGCGTTGTCGACAGGCTTGCCTTCGATGGCGTTCGCGATCTGCTCCATCGCGAGCGAGCCCATGGTCTTCGGGAAGTAGGCGAGGGTCGCATCCCAGCGCCCTTCGCGGATCGCGTCGACCGAGATCGCGGCCGCGCCGCCTCCCGTCAGATAGAGGTCGGCGACCTCGTAACCCTCGGCCTCGAGCGCGATCTCCGCACCGACCAGGTGCTGGTCGGCGTTCGACAGCACCACGTGCACGTCCTTGGCCGCCTGCAGCATGTCCTGCATCGCCTTCAGCGACGTATCCGGCGAGTACCAGCCTTCGCCGATCCCCACCACCTTGACGTTCGGGTGCCGGGCGAGAACCTTCTCGAAGGTCTCGAGCCGGAGGTTGTCGTAGGGGAACGTCTTGAAGCCGATGAGGATGATGACGTTGCAGGGGTCCTTGTCCGCGCAGTACGCGGCGGCCGCCTCGGCCTGTGCGGTGGCGCCGGGAACCGGCGGCGATGCGACGGTCGCGGTGATGCCGGGCACCTGCGGCGCGAGGCTGTTGAGATCCGGCCCGATCGGGAAGAGCACGGTCGCGATCGGGACCCCGGCCGCGATCACCTGTTCGAACGCGCCGGCGATGCCGACCGGGTCGTTGGGAGCGACGATCATGCCTGCGAAACGCTCGCTCGCGAGCACGTCCTCGATCTGGCTGTATTGATGGGTGGCATCGAACCTGCCGTCGAAGATCTCGGCTTCGTAGCCGAGCTCCCTTGCCTTGGCCTCGACGCCCTCGTAGGTGGCTTGATTGAAGCCGTTCTGGGAGGCGGCCGCGAAGAAGGCGATCTTCTTCGACTGGGCCGTTGCGGTCTGGGCGCCGGCGAGGGTGATCACGGCGACCGCCATCAGCAGGAAGGGACGCTTCATTTCGACTTCTCCGTCTGTGTGCCGACTCCCCGGAGTTTACGGTAATGCAAACATGATGCCCATCGCGGGATCCCGGGCAGCGGTTCTCGTTTGCCGTGAAAATAGACCCAGAAGGGCCGTCTTCGCGACGCCGGACCTTTTCATGCGACGGGGTGGCCGGCCCGTTCATGCGTGTTTTGGCGCCTGACTTCACCCCGAGCCGCAAGCCGTCTTCTCCCGGCGACTCGATCCGGGGCGGATCGACGGTCGGGCCGGCCCGGCCGCGGGACCCGACGAGCAGCATGAGAATTGCCGGATCCCGGGAACCGTGGCGAGAACAGCCGGTCCGGATGACGGTGGAGAACGAGGCAGGTCCCGGAAAACGCGGGCGCGCGGCGCGGTCAGGGAGCCGGGACCTCCGCGTCGGGGGCGGAGAGCGCGTAGTCGCGGAACCACGATGACTTGCCGATCCGGACCACGGCGACCCTCCATTCGCCCTCGTCTCGCTCGAGGAAGAACTCGAGCGGGTCGCCGCGCTCGCCCCACTCCGCGTCCACCCGGACGTATGCACGGGTCTTGCCGACGACGAGCGCCGACGGGATCCCGGCGAGCACGGGATCGCTCCCGCGCTCCTGCGCGAAGGGCGCGTGCCGCCCCGCGTGGTCTTCGACAGCACGAAAGACGACGGTGCGGCTCACCGCATGGCCGAGGAGGAGGAGCGCGACGAGCGACGCCGCGACGCCCAGGAGCACCGCACGGACGATGCGCAGCGTCTCGCCTTGCGCATCCGCGGTGTCGGCCACCGTCACCGGACGGGTGAAGCGCCGCGGGCCCGCCACCGGAACGAGGCGCAGGCCGAGGAACCCGCGACCGAGGCTCAGCCCGAACCGGAGGCCGCCGCCCGGGCGCGATGCCCCCCGGTCTCGCAGCCACACGATGTAGACGCCGAGGAGTCCGAACAGCGCGAACATGGGGCCCGTCGCCCGCTCGGTGTCGATCGCCACGTAGAACGAAAGGACGTCGATGGCGATCGCCACGGCGAGGAGCGCGAAGCAGACGTCGACGGCGAGGGCCGCGCCGCGCCGCAGGAGCGAGGCGACCGGGCGCCGCACGCCCTCCACCTCCACTGTCCGCCCCCATCCGAAGAGCCCCGCCACGGGGCCGGCCGTCGAATGCCTCCTTCCGGCCGTCCCCCGGGCGCTCTCCGACAAATCATCGTCGTGCGCGGCCTCCCCGGCGGTGGGCCCCGCAGGGTAGCCTTCGTTCCGTTCGCGCCCGTCGCTCACTTCGTCCCCGTCTCGCGAGTACCGCGACCACCGCCGCGTGCGGGGCCGGGGTCGGGGCCGTCGCGGCCAGGACCGGTTTCCCCACCTGATTCCCCGCTTGGCTCCCCGCCCGGGCCGGCCGCGTCGGGCCGGGCGGAGCGGAACGTCGGCCGCAATTCAACCGCCGAGATGGGTCGCAAGGAAATGGAGCGTCCGCTGCCGGGCGGTCCGGCACGAGTCTTCGTCGTAGCTGCCGCGGTGGTCGCAGTTGAAGCCGTGGCCCGCGTCGTACAGGTAGACCGGCACGTCGGGGAACGTGCGGCGGATCCGATCCACGTCGTCGAGGGGGATCCCGGCGTCTTTCTCGCCGAAGTGCATGATGAGGGGGGCGGCGGGGGAGAGGTTCGGCTCGCGCTCGAGGGCGGCCACGATCTGCCCGCCGTAGTAGCTCGACGCGGCCGCAACGTCGAGCTTGCAGGCGGCGAGGAAGGCGAGGGAGCCGCCCCAGCAGTAGCCGACGACACCGACCTTTCCCGCGCTCGCGGCGGCCTCGACGGCGGCTTCGAGGTCGCGCACGGGGAGGTCCGGGTCCATCTCGAATGCGAGACCGCGGCCCTCGGCGATCGCGTTCTCGTCGTAGCCGAGCTCGACCCCCGGACGGGACCGATCGAAGAGGGCGGGGGCGATCGCGAGATAGCCTTGCGCCGCGTAGTCGTCCGCCACCTCGCGGATGTGCGCGTTGACCCCGAAGATCTCCTGGATGACGACGACCCCGGCCTTGGGAGCGCCGGCGGGATCGGCGCGATAGGCGCCCAGCGCGTGTCCGTCGGAAGCGGTGAGTTCGATCGTCTGGCCCATGGGACTCCCCTCGAGATTTCCGCCCCAGATTCTAAACCCGGTTCTGAACGGGGATTCTAAACCGGATTCGCGGGGGTCCGGGCGCGCCTCGCACCCCCACCCGGGGTCATGTGTCATTCGGACAAGCAGGGCCACCCCGAAGTCGGCGATTTCCCGTTGATTCGCCCCGTTTTCCAGGGCAGTTCCAACAAACTCGTTTTGTATTTCAAATTCAATTGGTTATGACACAAAACAGGATGGTTCCGCATCGGACGAGGCCGGACCTCGCCGGCGCCCGGCGATTGGTCTAACCTTGCGGACTTCGGTTTCGAGCCTGGAGACCGGCACGTGAGCTGGTGGGGAATGCTGCTCGGCGGTACTTTCGGCTGGCTCATCGGCGGGCCGATCGGAGCCGTGCTGGGAGCCGCCCTCGGGCGGTCCTTCGGCCGGGCGGTCGGTTCGATCGAGGCGGGAGCCGCGGCGGACGCCTCGGGCCAGGAGCGCGCGCAGCTCGCGTTCTTCACCGCCACCTTCGGGGTGATGGGCCAAGTGGCCAAGGCGGACGGGCAGGTGAGCCCGGACGAGATCCGGCTCGCGAACCGGCTCATGCACGAACTCGGCCTCGATGCCGAGCAGCGCCGCACCGCCCGCGCCATCTTCAACGAGGGCAAGTCGTCGCGCTTTCCCCTCGACGACGTGCTCGACCAGCTCCGGACGGAGTGCGGCCGCGCGACGAATCTCCTGCGCATGTTCCTCGAGATCCAGGTTCAGGCGGCCTGGGCGGACGGTGGAATACACCCCGAGGAGCGGCGTCTCCTGCTGCACGTCGCCGCGCGCCTCGGGTTCCCGGAGGCGACGTACCTCGAGATCGAGCGGATGGTGGGCGCGGGCGCACACGCCCGGGAGACCGCCGGGCCGACCCTGGAGGACGCCTATGCGACCCTCGGTGTCTCTCCGGATGCCCCCGACGCGGAGGTGAAGCGCGCCTACCGCCGGCTGATGAGCCGGCACCACCCCGACAAGCTCGCATCCAAGGGGCTGCCGGAGGAGATGATGCGGGCGGCGACCGAGCGGACCCAGCAGATCAAGGCAGCGTGGGACCGGGTCCGGGCCGCCCGGTCCGAGAAGCGCGCCTCCGGCCCGAGGGCGGCGGCATGAGCGCGGCCGGATTCGCCTGCTGGCGCTGCGCCGTGCCGTTCGGCGAGCTGCCGCGCCCGGTCCCCCGGGCGTCGGTCTGCCCGGGGTGCGGGGCGGACCTGCACGTGTGCCGCATGTGCCGGTTCCACGACCCGAACAAGAGCCGGGGGTGCCGGGAGCCGGTGGCGGACCACGTGCGGGATCGGGAGCGGGCCAACTTCTGCGGCTACTTCGAGCCGTCGCCGGACGCGGGAGACGGGAGCCGCGAAGCCGAAGCGCGGGCGTCCCGGGCCGCCCTGGACGCTCTCTTCGGCCTCGACGACAAGAAATAGCGGAACCGGCGGCCATCGGTGGGCCGGCCCGGGCGCGGTGGCCCGGGCGCGGCGGGACGGCCCGTGCACGCCGCACGCTACACTGGACGGATGCAGCACGCCTCGAGGTACCGAAGTTGAGCACCACGGTAGCACTCCGCCAGACGTTCGGGCTGGACGACCTCCAGTCGGGCATAGCGGCCGGCGACATCCCCACCCTCATGCGGGTTCGCCAGCACTTCGACCGTCCCCGGGAGGCGGACGTCGCGGCCGCCACCCGCCGCGAAGTCGCGCCCTTCCTCGCCGCCGTACGCCCCGGCCGGCAGATTGCCATCACCGGCAGCAGCCGCGGCATTCCGAACCTCGCGGTGGCGGTGCGCGAGGCCGCGGCCGCGATCCGCGATGCGGGCGCGGAGCCCTTCGTGGTGCCCGGCATGGGGAGCCACGGCGGGGCCACCGCGGCCGGTCAGGTCGAGGTGCTGGCCAACAACGGCATCACCGAGGAGACGGTCCGGGCGCCCATCCGCTCGTCAATGGAGGTCATCCGCGTGGGCACGACGTCCACCGGATTCCCGGTGTACCTCGACCGCAACGCGAGCGAGGCGGACGGCATCGTGGTCGTGAACCGGGTCAAGCCCCACACCGGGTTCACGGGAAAGGTGGAGAGCGGGCTCTGCAAGATGATGGTCATCGGCCTCGGCAAGCAGGCCGGCGCCCAGAAGATCCACCAGCAGGGTCTCAAGGTCGAGATGCGTCGGATGATTCTGGAGGCGTCCCGGATCATCCTCGAGCACTCGCCGGCCACCTTCCTCGGCGGCATCGCGCTCGTCGACAACGCGTTCAAGGAGACCGCGCTGGTCCGCGGGGTTTCGATGCGCTCGCACGAGGCGCTCGTCGCCGAGGAGGGCGCGCTCCTCGAGACCGCCTACGGCCACCTCCCTCGCATCCCCTTCGAGGACGTGGATACCCTCATCGTCGACGAGATGGGCAAGAACGTGAGCGGGGCGGGGATGGACACCAACGTCATCGGGACGAAGCCGGGGCTGGAGCGCCCCCGCATCGGCGCGATCTACGTACGCTCCCTCACCCCGGAGACGCACGGCAACGCGACCGGCATCGGTCAGGCGGACGTGATGCCGCGGCGCCTCCTCGAGGAGATCGACTTCCACTCGACCTACATGAACACGTTCACCGCCAAGCGGCTGGTCGGCTCGAAGGTACCGCTCATGGCCGAGAACGACCTCCAGGCGATGCAGGTCTGCCTCACCGTGCGGGCGGAGGAAGACCCGGCGACCGCCCGCGTGGTGCGGATCCGCAATACGAACCTCCTTGCCGAGTTCGGCGCGTCACCGGCCCTTCGCGACGAGATCGAGGCGCAGCCCTCGCTCGAGATCGTGGACGATGCGGAGCCGTTCCGCTTCGACGAGCACGGCGACTTTGTCTGAGCCGGTCGCGCCGAGCGCCGGGCTCGGCGATCGCTCCCTGCCGGCGGAACCGGCCAGGGCCATTCTTCTGTCGTGACCGAGTGCCGGCAGCGGGCGCGGATCGGCCTGTCGTGCGTTCCGACCCGAAAACATCACCGACTTCCCGCCACGGCCGCCAATCCGCTCGCGGTCGCGGGCCGTACTCCCGCAAGCCGCTTCGACCGTGCGCACGCGCCAGTGTCGGCTACGCATTCGGCAGCGCGCACGCGCGCTCTCGGTCCGGGCGGCCCGTTCCTCCATGAGATCGTGGGGCATCCTGGCTCCCTCGCGACGAAAGTCGGTGATTCTTTCGGGCCAAGGACAGCTTCATGAGGCCCGAACCGACACCCGGAGGACGAAATGCGCTCCCCGATGGCCCGCCGAACGGGCCCGGTTCACCCGTCGCCGAACAGAAAACGAGCCCTGCGGAGCCGGCGATGGCGCCTTCTCCGCCGCCGCGAAGCACGGCCGCGTGGCTCGCCGCCCGTCTCCCGTTCTACTACGGCTGGCTGGTGATCGCGGTCGCATTCGTCACCATCGGTATCGGGGCCAACAGCCGCACCGCCTTCTCGCTCCTCTTCCCGCCCATCCTGGACGAGACGGGCTGGCCGCGGGGGCTCACCGCCGGCATCTTCTCGTTCGGCTTCCTCGCCTCCATCCCCCTGTCCGCCGGCATCGGCTGGCTCATCGACCGGCTCGGACCAGGCTTCGTGATGCCCATCGGGGCGTGGACGGTGGCGGTCGGGCTGATCCTCGCCACCATCGCCGAGGCACCCTGGCATCTGTACCTCACCCTCGGAGGTCTCGCCGTCGGCGGCAGCATCAGCCTCGCCTTCATCGGCCACGGGGCGTTTCTCCCCAACTGGTTCTCGCGCCGGCGGGGCCTCGCCATGGGAATCGCGGCCTCGGGAGTCGGCTTCGGCGCCCTCCCCCTGTTTCCGTGGATGCAGTGGATCGTGGCCCACTACGGCTGGCGGGAATCGTGCTGGCTCCTCGCCCTGCTCCTCCTCGCGATCGTGCTTCCGATCAACCTCCTCCTCCCCCGCCGCGATCCTGCGGAGCTCGGCCTCGAGCCGGAGGGCGCGAGCCCGCGCGAGCCGGGCGGTTCGGACGACGCGGCGGACCCCGGCTCCGCCGCGAATCATCCGCCGCGGGCACAGGCGCAGGCCGGATGGTCCCTGCGCGGCGCCCTTCGCGATGCACGGTACTGGTACGTGTGGTCCGGGATTTTCTGCGCCTTGTTCGCGTGGTACTGCGTCCAGGTGCATCAGACCCGGTTCCTGATCGACGCGGGGTTCTCCTCCGCGACGGCCGCCTGGGCGCTCACCCTGGTCGGGGTCACCGGCATCGCGGGTCTCATCGGGATCGGGCATCTCTCGGACCGCGTGGGGCGGGAATGGGGCTGGACCGCCGCCTCGGCCGGCTACGTGGTCTGCTACGCCCTGCTCCTCGTCATCGAGCACGTACCGAGCCCGGCCCTGATGTACCTCATGGTCGCCTCCCAGGGGCTCCTCGGCTACGGGATCGCCTCGCTCTACGGATCGGTCGCCGCCGACCTCTTCCAGGGTCCGCGCTTCGGGACGATATTCGGAACCCTGAGCCTCGGGGCGGGCCTGGGGGCGGCCACGGGCCCCTGGGTCGGCGGGGTCGTCTTCGATATCGGCGGCAGCTACGCGCCCGCCTTTGCGCTCGCGATACTCTTTTCGATCGCGTCCGCCGCGTGCATCTGGCTCGCCGCCCCCCGCAAGGTGCGGCCCGCGGCGTAGCAGTAGCGTCGGTCCACCCGCCGGCCGCCCATCGATTCGAAGGCCCCAATCGACAGAGGAGGAGCCCCCCGTGTCCCACCCCAGTGACCCCGCCGGCCGCCCGGACGAGCGTCCCGCGGACTGGATCGCCCACCACGCACGCTACTCCCCCCGGCGCGAAGCGGTCCACGACCTCGCATCGGGCCGGCGCTTCACCTACGCGGAGTACGACGAGCGGATCGGCCGGGCCGCCCTCTGGATGCGGGATCGGCTCGGGGTCGGCCGGGGCGATCGGGTCGCGGTCCTCTCCCACAACGACTCGGACGTCTTCGAGGTCCAGTTCGCGTGCCAGCGGCTCGGCGCGATCTTCCTGCCGCTCAACTGGCGGCTCGCGGCTCCCGAGCTCGAGTTCATCTGCGGCGACGCCGGGCCGCGGGCGTTCCTGTACGGTGTCGAGTTCGAGGAGGCCGCCGCGAAGGTGTCCCGGACCTGCGCCATCGAGCACGTCGCGGCCCTCGCCAACGGGGGGCCGAGCGAATACGAAACGGGGATCGCCGGAGCGCAGGGGACGCTGGCCGACCCCGGGATCGCGCCCGGCGACACCTGGACCATCATGTACACCTCCGGGACGACCGGCCGGCCCAAGGGCGCCCGCAACACCTACCGGATGGGGCTCTACAACACGGTCAACTCGGTGGTCGCCTGCGACGTGGGCCCCCGCACCCGCAACCTCGTCTTCCTCCCGACCTTCCACACCGGGGGGCTCAACGTGTACGCGAACCCGGTGTTCCAGACCGGGGGAACCAACGTCGTGATGCGGACCTTCGACCCCGGGCACTTCCTCCGCATCCTCGCGGACCGCGACGCCCCGCTTACCCATGCCCTCGGGGTGCCCACGAACTTCCTCATGACGGCCGAGGAACCGGGTTTCGCCGACGCCGATCTGGATCACCTGGTTCTGCTCGGGGTCGGGGGAGCGCCGGCCCCCCTTGCCCTCCTGGAGCGGTACGCGGAAAAGGGCGTCCCCCTGCAACAGCTATGGGGCATGACCGAGACCGGCCCGCTCGGCCTCGTCCTCGGTGCGGACGAGGCTCTCGCGAAGGCCGGTTCGTCCGGCCTCCCGGTGATGTACTCGGAGCTCGAGATCGTCGACGAGGATGGCCGCCCCCTCGGCCCGGATCTCACCGGAGAGCTCATGATCCGCGGACCCAACGTCACCCCCGGCTACTGGAACCGCCCCGAGGCGAACCGCGAGGCATTCACCGAGGACGGATGGTTCCACACCGGCGACGCGGCCCGCACCGACGAGGACGGCTACTTCTACATCGTGGACCGATGGAAGGACATGTTCATCTCGGGGGGCGAGAACGTGTACCCGGTGGAGGTCGAGAACGCCATCTACGGGCTCGACGGCGTGCTCGAGAACGCGGTGGTGGGGGTCCCGGACCCCAAGTGGGGCGAGGTGGGCCGCGCCTACGTCGTGCTCAAGGACGGCTCGAACCTGGACGGCGGGGTGATCCTGGACCATTGTCGGGGCCGCATCGCCCGCTACAAGGTCCCGAAGGAGGTGCGCTTCCTCGACGAGCTGCCGCACAACGCGACCGGCAAGATCCTCAAGCACGAGCTCCCGCGCGACTGAGGCGAGGGCGCATCGTTCGGGGAGAGGGGGCCTCGTTCCGGACGGGAGACAGCCCCCGGGCGCCCGGCACGCCGCCTCCGGCCCGCCTATCGGGAGGCGGCGCGCGTGAGCGGCCGCACCGCGAGACTCGCGAAGAACAGGACCATCGCCGCCACCACGATCGAAGGCCCGGACGGCGTATCGAGCCAGAGGGATGCGAAGAGGCCGAGCACCCCGCAGGCGATTCCGATCATCGAGGCGACGATCGCCATCTGCTCGGGGGTACGCGACAGCGCGCGCGCCGCCGCCGCCGGGACGATCGCCAGCGAAACGATGAGCAGCATCCCGACGACCTTCATTCCCACCGCGACGATCGCGGCCATCAGCACGACGTAGAACATCTGGAAACGGAAGACCGGAACGCCTTCCGCCCGGGCGAGGTCCTCGTGGAGGGTGGCGGCCACGAGTCCGCGCCAGATTGTGGCGAGCACCGCGAGGCCGATCGCGCCCCCGCCCCAGATGACGGCGAGGTCCCCGGCGGTGACGGCCAGCACGTCGCCGAAGAGAAAGCCGATGAGATCGTGGCGGTAGCCGCTCGCCGAGAGCGCCAGCACGACCAGGCCGAGGGCCAGCGTGGAGTGGGAGAGAACGCCCAGCAGGGAGTCGGTCGCGAGCCGGGAGGTACGCTCGAGGGCGACGAGGAGGAGCGCGACCGCGATGGCGACCCCGAAGACGCCGACCCCGAAGCCGAAGCCCAGCACCGCCCCGAGCGCTACCCCGAGCATGGCGGAGTGGGCCATCGTGTCGCCGAAGTAGGCCATCCGGCGCCACAGCAGGACACAGCCGACCGGGGCCGCGATGCACGCCACCCCCGCCGCGGCGAGGAGCGCGCGCACGAAGAAGTCATCCAGCACCGTGCGCTCTGCGGCCGCCGCCTCGCGCCGCCGCTCCGGCGAGGTCGTGCACGTGATCGTGGGTGTGCCGGTACACCGCGGCGGCCGCCGCGTTCGGGCCGAACAGACGGTGAAACTCGTCGTGGCCGACCACCTCCTCGGGCGCCCCGGTGCAGCAGATGTGGCGATTGATGCACACCACCCGGTCCGTGGCCGCCATCACGATGTGCAGATCGTGGCTCACCATGAGCACCCCGCAGCCCCGGCGCTCCACGATTCCGCCGATGAGTTCGTACAGCTCGGCCTCCCCGGTGTGGTCCACCCCCTGCACGGGCTCGTCCAGGATGAGCAGGTTCGGCAGGCGCATGAGGGCTCGAGCGAGGAGGACGCGCTGGAGCTCTCCGCCCGACAGGTCCGAGACCCGCGCGGCGAGAAGGTGCCCGACCGCGGTCTCTTCGAGCGCTCCGGCCACCGCCTCGGCCGGGCGCCGGCCGGTCAGGATCATCAACCGCTCGACGGTGAGCGGGAGGGTGGGGTCGAAATGGACCCGCTGCGGCACGTAGCCGATGCTCACCGCCTCGTCGCGTCGCACGGTCCCCGCATCGGGCTTGAGGAGCCCGAGCAGCACTCGGACCAGGGTGGTCTTGCCCGCCCCGTTCGGGCCGATGAGGGTCACGACCTCCCCGCCCGCCACCCTGATGTCGATGTCGTCGAGGATCCATCGCCCACCCCGGCGCACCCCGACCGCGCGGGCCTCGATGAGGGGGCTCCGGTTCACCACGGCTTCAGGCCCCCCTCGCCTGCCGGCATTCCGGACAGAGTCCCGTCGCCTCCACGAGCTGGGTGTGGAGCTCGAACCCGGAAACGTCCGCAAGCTCGCGGACCGAGCGCCCTACTCCCACTGCGCTCGGTTCGGCGACCGTCCTGCACTCCGTGCAGACCAGGAACACGGTGCCGTGCCCCTCCACCGGCCCGCTGCACGCGATGTAGGCGTTGCGGCTGGCGATGCGGTGGACGAGCCCCAGGGTCTCGAGGAACGAAAGGGCGCGGTAGATCTGGGCGGGAGCGGGCCGCCGGCCCTTCCAGTCGAACCGCTCCAGGATCTCGTAGGCGCCGACCGGCTGATGCTCGGCCAGGAGCAGTTCGAGCACCGCCCGTCGATTTTCGGTGAGGCGCACGCGCCGCGCCCGGCAGATCTCCTCGGCGAAGGCGAGGCCCCGCGAGATGCACGCCTCGTGATCGTGCCGCTGCCCGGGAAATGGTGACGATTCGACGGCCATGGCGCTTCCTGATTCCGGTTCGAACGACAGCGGGATCATCACTGAAACGTGATGGTGTATCAAACGTGATGATGTATCATCATACAAATGCGGCCGGCCGAAGGCCGCCCGGGAATCGAACCGAGAGGTACAACGACATGCCACGCCTGCGCAACCTGCTGCTGGGAATCGGAGCCTCGGTGCTCGCGACGGGGCCGAGTGTCGCGGCCGGAGCGGAGCCACCGATCGCGGTGGCGAGCATCAAGCCGATCCATTCACTGCTCGCCGGGGTCATGGAAGGAGTGAGCCGGCCGGTTCTCCTCGTGCCGGGAGGAGCATCGCCGCATACCTGGTCTCTGCGTCCGTCCGGCGCCCGGGCGCTCGAGGACGCGGACATCGTGGTGTGGGTGGGGGAGGACATCGAGTCGTTCCTCGTCCGGCCGCTCGATGCACTCGCGAACGACGCCTACCTCCTCGAGCTCTCGCGGGTCGAGGGCATCACCCTGCTCCGGGCCCGCGAGGGCGGAGCGTGGGACGAGCACCACGACGACCACGGCGAGGACGACGACCACGACGAGGACGAAGATCACGCCCGGGGCGCCGACGAGGAGGGCCACGACGACGAGAGCGAGCATCACGACGACGAGGGCGAGCTCCACGACGACGAGGACGAGCATCACGACGACGAGGACCGGCACGCCGGCGCACACGATGAAGAAGGCGACGACGCCCACGTGCACCACGAAGACGGGCACGAGCACCACAGTGGCGAGTACAACCTGCACATCTGGCTGGACCCGGCGAACGCGGAGGTGATCGTCGATTCCATGGCCGGCGCCCTGTCGCGGCTGGACCCCGAGAGGGCGAGCGTCTACGGGGAGAACGCGGCCGCCGTGAAGGCCCGGCTTCGCGACCTCGACGAAGAACTGGAGGAGGCGTTCGCTCCGATGCGGGATCACGGGTTCATCGTGTTCCATGACGCCTGGCAGTACCTGGACACCCGGTACGGTCTCCGGGCGGTCGGCTCGGTGACCGTGAGCCCGGACCGGACCCCCGGCGCGGCCCGGCTCTCCGAGATCCGCGAGAAGATCACCGAGGCGGAAGCGGCCTGCGTGTTCGCCGAGCCCCAATTCGAGCCCCGCCTGGTCCGGACCCTGGTGGACGGTACCAGCGCGGCCGCCGGGACCCTGGACCCGCTGGGAGCGGAGATCGAAGAGGGGCCCGACCTCTTCTTCGACCTGATGCGGGCGAACGCCCGCGCGTTCCGCGCCTGCTTCGACTAGCCCGAAAAAGTCACCGACTTTCGTCGCGAGAGCGCCAAGATGCCCCACGATCTCATGGAGGAACGGGCCGCACGGACCGAAAGAGCGCGTGCGCGCTGCTGAAGGCGTAGTCGACACTGGCGCGTGCGCGCTGTCGAAGCGGCTTGCGGGAGTACGGCCCGCTACCGCGAGCGGATTGGCGGCCGCAGCAGGAAGTGGGTGATTTTTTCGGGCGAGCGCCGGGGCGCGCTCCGGCGGCGGAGCCCGCGTCCCGACGACCCGCGAGCGCGCCGGTTCAGCCGGGTCGCCGGGTAGCTCGGATCAGCGAAGCGTAATCCGGCCTCCGTGGGTCGGGGCGATGACGGTGAGCGGTGAATGCACGTCCCATGGAGCCGGAGCCGCGCTCCGGCGGCCCGCGATCGGGCCGGCTCAGTACGGCCCCGGGACGATGGCGCTCCCGTCGGCGAAGCGCGCGAACCGGAAGCGGCCGAGATCGTGGCCGTGGGGACGGCCGAGGACCAGGTCCGCAAGCACCCGGCCCACGCCGGGGCCGATGCCGAAGCCGTGCCCGCTCATGCCCGTCCCGATGAAGAGCCCCCGCGGCGACGGCGCTTCGCAGATATAGGGCACCGCGTCCGGAGTCACGTCGATCATCCCGGCCCAGAACTCGGCCATACCGGCTTCCGCGAGCCGCGGGGCCTGGGCAGGAAGCCGCGCGGAGATGCGCCGCAGGGCGATCTCCGACGGCGGCGGATTCAGCACCCGGGTCTTCTCGAACGGGCTGACCTCGTCCGCCGTCCAGCGCCGCTTGCCCCCCCAACTTCCCGGGAATCCGCGCGGCGGGCCGACGGTGAGACGAAGGTCCCGGGCGCTCGCCGCGAGCAGGGATCGAAACTTCGTGAGGTAACGGAGCGACCGCGGCCCGACGTAGTGCTCGACCAGGTCTCCGTTCGCCACCGTGTAGCCTCCGTCCGCCCTGCGGCGGATGCAGAGCCGGGGCGAGTACACGGCCGGCATCTCGGGTCCGGCCACCGGGTTCGTGCGACCCGCCGTGGCCCGGACCGTGAGCTGCGGCAGGTCGAGACCGAGGTTCGAGGCGAAGTGCGAGGTCCACGCCCCGCCCGCGAGCACCACCGCCTGCGCGGCGGTCCGACCCCGCTCGGTGTGGACCGCCCGCACCCGCCCCCCCTCCGTCTCGACGGTGCGCACGGCGCAGCTCTCGATGATCGTCGCGCCGAGCCGCCGGGCCGCGCGTGCGAGGGCCGGCACCGCGACGAAGGGCTCCGCCCGGCCGTCGCTCGGGGTGAAGATGCCGCCGGCCCACGCGCCGTTGAGCGCGGGGACGAGCGCCTCGACCTCCCGCCCGTTCAGGAGGCGCGAATCGAGCTGATGCTGCTTCGCGAACCCGATCCACTCCTCCCACCGAGCCATCCGCCTCGGGTCGGTGGCAACGTAGAGGCATCCGCATGCGGTGAACGCGAGGTCGCGCTCACCGGTCTCCTCGGCGAGTCCCCGCCAGATCCGTCTCGACTCCATGACGATGGGCAGCTCCGCGGGGTCCCGCCCCTGCTGCCGAACCCATCCCCAGTTCCGGCTCGACTGCTCGCCGGCCACCCGTCCCTTCTCGAAGAGCGCGACCCGGGCGCCGCTCTTCGCGAGGAAGTACGCGGTGGAGACCCCCACCACGCCGGCCCCGATCACGGCCACGTCCGCCGTCTCCGGCAACGGATCGGAGAACGCGACCGGCGTCGCCTCCGAGATCATCGGCATCGCGTGTCTCCCTGGAAATGGGGGCTGGATGGATAATGACGGATTCCAAGAGCCGTCCCAAGAGGAGAACCGGCATGGCGGATACATCGTCCGGCCCCGAACGGGAGCCCCGCCGCGAGCTTCTTCTGCTTCGCCACGGCCACGCGGTGCCGCACGGTTCGGTCGAGCCCGACTTCGACCGCCCGCTCGACGAGCGCGGAAGGTCCGACACCGTGTGGATGGCCCGATGGGCGGTCGAGGCCGGCATCGTCCCCGATGGGGTCGTGGCTTCGCCCGCGACGAGGGCCCGACAGACGGCGGAGGGCTTCTGCCGTGAGGCGGGCCTCTCCCTCGAGGCCATCCGGTGGCGGGAGCGGATCTACGACGCCCACGTCTCGGGCCTCCTGCAGGTGCTTGCGGAGACCCCCGCGGAATTCCGGCGGGTGATGCTGGTCGGGCACAATCCGGGCTTCGAGCAGCTCGCGGGCCTCCTCGCGCACCGCGATCCGTACCGGGTGCGGCTCGCGACCGCCGCCGCCGCCCGGATCCGGATGCCGGCGGACTGGACCGAGCTGTCGCCGGGCGACGGCGAGCTGATCGAGGTCGTCCGGCCGCCGAAACGCTGACCGGGCGCGCGGCCGCGCCGAAGACCCCGCTTCAGCCGACCGGCCCCGGCCGCCCCCCGCCGCTTTCCATCACGTCGCGCAGCACCGCGAGCGCGGTGTCCACGTCGGCCGCCACGACGTCGAGGTGGGTGACGGCGCGGAGCAGGCGGGGGCCGAGCGCGCCGATCGAGACGCCCCGCTCCGCGAGGGATGCGGAGATCTCCCGCCCGGTTCGCCCGACGCTCTCCTCGACCTCGAAGTAGACGATGTTGGACTCGACCGAGTCGAGGTCGAGGTCGAGTCCGTCGATACCGGCCACCCCTTCGGCGAAGCGCCGGGCGTGGCGGTGGTCGTCGGCAAGGCGGTCGACGTGGTGATCGAGGGCGTGGACCCCGGCTGCGGCGAGGATCCCGGCTTGGCGCATCGCGCCGCCGAGACGCTGCTTCCAGCGCCACACGTGGTCGATCCGGTCTCCCGAGGTCGCGAGCACGGCCCCCACCGGACAGCCGAGGCCCTTGCTCAGATCGATCCAGACGGTATCGAATCCGATGGCGTGCTCCCGCGCCGACGCTCCCGACGCCACGGCGGCGTTCAGCAGCCGGGCGCCGTCCATGTGGGTGGCGAGATCGTGCTCCCGCGCCGCTTCCACGACCGACCGCAACGCCTTGATCGACCAGACTGTCCCGCCCCCGAGATTCGCGGTCTGCTCGACCGCGAGCAGCCGGGAGCGGGGCGCATACCGGTTGGCGGGGTCGCGCACCGCCGCCTTCGCTTGTTCCCCGGTGTAGACGCCCCGGTCGCCGTCGAGCGGCGCGATCATCACTCCGCTCAGGGCCGCCGGCGCTCCTCCTTCGAAGTGGACGATGTGAGCGGTGCGGTCGGCGATCACCTCGTCCCCCGCGGCGCAGTGGACCCGGATGGCGATCTCGTTGCACATCGTCCCGGAAGGGAGGAACACCGCGGAATCCTTGCCGAGGAGCCCCGCCACCCTCTCGCACAGGCGGTTCACGCTCGGATCCTCCATGCGTTGCTCGTCACCGACCGGGGCCCGGGCCATCGCCTCGCGCATGGCCGCGGTCGGGAGGGTCTGGGTGTCGCTGTAGAGGTTGATCATGGGTCTGCTTCCGCCGGAACCGCTATCCATCACTTGCCCGCCATCGCACCGACCCCTGCGTGTTGGATTGTGCTTCGCTCATCCGACCTGCCCGGGACTACCCGGGGCTACCCGGGACCGATCCCGGCCTGCCTGGGGCCGGCTCCCACCCGCGGCCGGCCGGTCGCTCACAAGCCATCGAGGGGGATTCGCAGCGTGGTGGCGACCCCGACGATTCCGCCCGGCCGGCGGGAGGTCTGCGGGGAGCCGTTTCGCTCGTAGAACACCGGCGGGACGGGCCGCCCGTCGTAGGTCAGTAGCCAGATACGCAGGAGGTGGCGCTTCCGCGCCGGTTCGGGAAAGTCGGTAAACGCCCGGCGCGAGTGCATCACGGTGTGGTTGTGCAGGAACTGCATGTCGCCCGCCTCGAACGCGATGTCGAAGTGCAGCTCCTCGGCGATCTCATCGAGCAGCCTCAGGCCTTCGAGCTGGACAGGTGAGTTGGGATTCCTGCCGCCGAAGAATCGGGCCACCGAGTCGATATAGGACGGCTCGTTGGTGATCGAGAGAAGGCCCTCATGGAAGTTGAACACCGGCATCGCATACCAAGGCTCCCGGCCGGCCGGCACTTCATCCCTTCGGTCACGGCAAACGGGCTCGAGCAGCGCCGCGACCAGGTCCGGCCGTCGGCGCAGCATCTCATTGTGGACCGTGCCGGCGCTCGCGAGCGTGCTCTCGCCCCCGCTTGCCGAGGGTTGGAGGCAGAGAAGGCCGACCACGTCGCAGGCGTCGGTGTGATACTCGATCCGTTCGCGGGTGTAGGGGCCACGGCTCGACGGATCGCGAAAGGTCTGGCCGAGGTCCTTCACGTGGTCCAGCAGATGGCCGCGCGCGTTCTGCGAAACGATCTCGTCGCCGAGATGGCTCGCAATCCCCCAGAAGATGGTCGCGGCCTTGCGCCGTCCGAAGCGGGCGACCGGAAGTCCGCGGATCTGCACGAAGCCAAGACCGTCGACAATCTCCCGGCGGATCCGCCCGATGGTCGCGGCAAGGGACGCCGACAGCACGAAGCGGCCCCGATCCAGCTTCCGGAGATCGAAGCCGGCCGCCGCCGTCGCCGCATCCGCCACTTCCGAAAGCTCGGCGACCTCTGCCTCGTCGAGAACATGCAGCCAGTCGCTCCGCGCCGCCAGATCGTCCGCGTTCCAGACCGCCGGGCCCCCGACCGGCTGCATCGGGACATCCGCTTGCCGGGTACCGCCGACCGTCGTCATCGGGATCCACCCACCCATTGCATGGACCACCGTGACGACCGACGAACCGGCCTCGCCCGGCCATCCCCTCGCCGGAACGCGCCATCCCCGGATCCGACCCCGACCATTGCGATCATCCCGGCTATCGCACCGGCATCACGAGATTCGGGAGCCAGGTGGTGAGGATGGGAAAGAGCGTCACCAGGAGCAGAGCCACCACCATCGTCAGGAAGATGGGCCACATGTGCCCCCAGAACTGCTGCAGCGAGATGCCGGAGATCCGGCACAGCAGATACATGGTCAGGCCGTAGGGAGGGGTGATGAGCCCGATCAGCAGGTTGAACACGGTGATGACGCCGAAATGGACGACGTCGATCCCGAGCGCCTCCACCGTCGGCATGAGGATCGGCACGAAGACGAGCAGGATGGGCACGGTGTCGACCATGCTCCCGAGCAGGAGGTAGACCACGTTGACGCCGAGGAGAAACACGAGGGGCTCGTCGGTGATGCCGGTGAGCCACGTCGCCAGCGCATCGGCCGCGCCGTACAGGGTGAGCACCCTCCCGAAGACCGCGGCCGCCGATATGATGAGAAATACCGCGCCGATCGTCTTGATCGTGCTCAACATCTCGCGTGCGAAGCTCTTCACCGTCAATTCCCGGTAGAAGAGCCCGCCGACCAGGACGACGGCGATCACGCCCAGCACCGCCGCCTCGGTCGGCGTCGCGACGCCGGTGAGGATGCTGCCGAGCACGATAATCGGAATCACCAGCACGGGAAGCCCGACCGCAGTGGCGCGCACCCGCTCGCGGTAGGGCATGCGGGGTTCGCGCGGGTAGTCGTTGCGCCGCGCGACGACGTAGGCCTGCACCATCAGGAACACCCCGAGCAGGAGACCCGGTATCGCGCCCCCGAGGAAGAGCCGGCCGACCGACGTCTCCGTCGCCGCAGCGAAGATGATGAACGCGATACTCGGCGGGATGAGGGGGCCGATCGTGGCTGCGCCGCCGATGATCGATGCCGCGTAGGAGACGGGGTATCCCGCACGGCGCATGCCCGGGATCAACAGCTTTCCGGTCGCCGCGGCGTCGGCGAGGTCCGAGCCCGACATGCCGGCCATGATGATGTTCACGAGGACGCTGACGTGGGCCAGCCCCCCCGCGACGTGCCCGACGAACGCCTTGGCCAGATTGACGAGCCGTTGGGTGACCCCGCTCGCGAGGGCAAGGTCGCCCATCAGGATGAAGAACGGGATCGCCATGAGGACGAAGTGGTTGATCCCCTGCCACATCGTCGTCGAGATGGTGGAGAACTTGATCCCGGTCGGGGCGAGCCAGAGCCCCACCAGCGACGAGGCGATGAGGACGACCGCGATCGGCACCCGAAGAAAGAAGAGGGCGAAGAAGACCACCAGTACGACGGCGAGGGGAGACAAGCGCTACATCTCCGTATTGACGCTCGACCGGATCGGCACTCCGCGCACTCGCCGGACCATGAGCGAGACGGTGTGCAGTACGATGAGCCCACCGGCGACGGGTATCGGGTAGGCGAACACGGAGAGCGGCAGGCCGAGCGCGATGGTGTACATGATGTCGAGCGCCACCGCGCTCTTCCAGCCGTACCACACGACCGGCAGGAGCACCCCGAGGGTCACCAGGTCCCCGAACAGCCGCACCGCAAGCTGCGCCCGGGGCGGGAGCTGGTCGTAGATCACCGACATGCCGATGTGGTCGTCGCTTCGCTGAAGCGCGGCGGCCCCCCAGAGCGCCCCCCACACCATCACCAGGCGGCCGAACTCCTCGGTCCAGGGCATCGTCAGGGTGTCGGAGAGGAGGTAGCGCACGACGACCTGCAGGGCGGCCGACACGAGCATCGCGAGCAGCAGGAAGTGGCTCACGGTGTCCTCGATCACCTTCCAGAAGTCGAACCCGCCCTCTCCCTTCCGGCCCCGCCACTCCTCGCGGAGGAGCCAGGACGCGCCGAGCGCCGCTATCACGAGGATGAAGACGAGGGCCTTCACCTCGCCGGGGATGGGCATCATCATCGGGCCGCGCCCTCCTCGGGAGCGGCCCCGAGCTGCCCGATCCGCCCGAACCGCGTCATGCCGGGGTCATGCCGAGGTCATGCGGGGCCCGGGGATCATCCACGCCAAGTGCCCCATCGTCCGGCGTCGACCGCGGCGAGAAACGAGCCCGCGATCCGGTTGAACAGCTCCGGCTCCTCCGAGTTCAGGGTGTGGCCGCACATCGGCACCACCGCGAGCCCGGCGTAGGGAGCGGTGTCGCGGATGAAGCGGCTCGGTTCGAATGCGGGCGCGTCCTGGTCGCCGCACATCACCAGGATCGGCATGGAGAGGCGGCGAATGCCCTCGGCAAGCTCGAAGACAGGTGCGCGAGGGATGAGCACCTCACGCATGACATGCTCCGCGCCGACGGGCGAAAGGCGGCGCATCCCGGCGACGAACTCTTGCCAGCCGCGCGGGTCCTTGGTGCGGAAGATGATGCGCTGCGGGGCCTCCGCGACGTTCGCGATGATGCCTTCGCTGCCGTCGCGGGCGATATCGTCCGCGAATCGTCGCGCCGCCTCGAGCCAGGCCGGCCGCTCGACCGTGCCCGCCCCGGCGCCGGCCACGATCAGGCTCCGTACCCGTTCCGGATGGGCGATGGCGAAGTTGAGGACGAGATTCCCCCCGGTCGCGAGACCGGCGAGATGAACGCGCTCGAGTCCGAGCCCGTCGATCAGCCCGAGGAGGTCCGCGACGAGGCCCTCGGGGCTGTATGCGTCGGGGGTCTCCGGTACCTCCGAGGGAGGGTATCCCCGGTAGTTCCAGGCAACGACGAGATAGCGGCGAGCGAGAAACCGGACCTGGGGCTCCCAGGCCCGCAGGTCGCCCGCGAACTCGTGGCAGAGGACGATCGGTACGCCCTCCCCGGTCGGCTCGTAGTAGAGATCGACCCCGTTTACGTGTTCGAGCGGCATCGCCCCTCCTCGATGGACGCACATGCGCCCCCCGGGCGGCTGCGGAACGCCTCCGCTTCCGCCCGGACGGGCGCTACGCCCTGTTCCCAGGGCCACCTCGCCCTGCTGGTCGGATCAGCCGAAGGCTTGTCCCGACATCGCACGGGGGCATTCCGGTCGGATTGCGCCGAGCGAATCCGACCTGCCCCCGGGCCTATCCGGGCCTATCCGGGCCTATCCGGGCCTATCCGGGCCGGTCCGACTACCCGGGGCTCGAACCGCAGCGTGAAATAGCCCCGGCCCTGTTCCTCGGAACCTCATGGCTCGCCTTTTGTCCGGCGACGGGTGAACCGGGCCCGTTCAGCAAGCCATTCGGGAGCGCATCCGGTCGCCTGCGTGTCGGTTCGGGCCTCATGAAGCGGCCCTCGATCGCACGGCCGGCCGATCCGCACCCGCCCCCGGCACTCGGGCACGACAAAAGACGGTCCTGCCCTATTCCTGAGCCTCCTTGACCTTCTTCAACACCTTGGGGCCGACGAAGACCGAGAAGCTGTCGTGCACCTCCTCGGCGCGGGCCGCGAACGAGTCGCGCTCGGGATGCGTCACCATGATGCCGTTCGCCGCCATGAGGGCGATGGCATCCTCATTGGCCTTCCGGGCGCCGTCGCGCATCGTCTCACCGGCCGCGCGCGCCGCCTTCATGATGATCCCCTGGTGCTCCGCCGAGAGGGAGTCGTAGACGTCCAGGTTCATCAGATACACGGTGGAGGTGAAGATGTGGTTGGATACCGCGAGGTGCGTCGCGACCTCGTACTGCTTGGCGTCCGCCATTCCGTGGTAGTTGGTCTCCACGCCGTCGATGGCCTTCTGCTGGAGGGCGGAGTAGACCTCGGGCCAGGCCATCGGCACCGGGTTTCCGCCGAAGGCGCGGATCGTCCGGACGTACAGCGGGTTCTCGACGATCCGGATCTTGCGTCCCTTCATATCGTCGACGGATTCGATCGGGAAGCCGTTCGTCAGGAAACCGCGAAATCCCCAGACGCCCCACGCGAGCCCCTTGATCCCCTTGGGCTCCATGAGAGCCAGGACCTCGTTGCCGACCGGGCCGTTCAGCACCTCCCACGCCGACTCGCGGTTCTTCCAGATGAACGGCAGCTCCGTGATGGAGAAGGTCGGCTCGATCGCGGCGGCGAGTCCGGAGCCCACCATGACCATGTCGAGCTCGCCGAGGCGGACCTGGGACACCATTTCGAGCTCCCCGCCGAGCTGTCCGTTCGGGAAGATCTCGATATCGATCTCGCCGTCCGAGAGCTCCTTGGCCATCGCGGCGAGCTTGGTCGAGCCCTGGCCGGCGATCGCCTCGATGGTGGTGACGTGGCCGATGCGAAGCTTGACGCTCGCCTCCGCCGCGGCCAGCTCGGCCCAGCCGAAGATGGATACCGCGGCCACCGTGACCGCCGTCCACTTGAGGTTTCTCAGCATTGCGATTCCTCCCGGGTGCATTGCAGCCGTCCTGTCTCGAGGCTGCGGCCGGCTGCGACGCCGAAGCCTTGCCGCAGGTCCCCAGGGAACGGAACCCGCTCCCGAACGGGCGAAAGCGGCATCGGCCGGAGTATAATCGCGTCCCTGCCGACGAACACACTGGCCCGGCCGAATCGGACGAAGGTCTCGTTTTTTGTCCGGCGACGGGTGAACCGGGCCTGTTCGGGAGCGCATTTCGTCGTCCGCATGTCGGTTCGGGCCTCTTGAGGCGAGCCTTGACCGCACGACAGGCCGATCCTCACCCGCTGCCGGCACCCGGTCACGACAAAGAAATGGTCCTGGATCGGACGGAGCGGCAGGACGCGGGCGGACATGGCGGCCAAGGGCTCGCCGGCGCGCCCTCGCGGGAGGCGGAAACCCGTCCCCCCGCCTCTCGGGCCGATCGCGAAGCCGGCCTCGCGCCGCGGCCGGGGACCGACGGCCCGGCAGGGGGAAGGGGGCTCGCCCGCTTCCGTCAACGCACAAGGCCGCGTGAACAAGGAACGAGGAACCATCGCATGCTCACGAGCGAACTCGCCTACGTAGCCGCCGTCACCCGGGATATCGACGCGGCCGCCGCGGTCTTCGGCGACGTGCTCGAGCTTCCGCGAGCGGACCTCCCGGGCCCCGGCGGGCCCGACGTTCCCGTATTCACGACCGGGCAGAGCGCCCTCGCCCTGTTCGAGCCCGGCGACCCGTGCGTCGACGGCACGGACCGCACCGGCATCCATCACATCGCCCTCGCGGCTCCGGACCCCGCGGCCGTCCGCGACGCGGCGGCGGCGGCCGGGGTGGGCGCGGGCCCGGTCCGGCCGGCCCTCGGGGGCGGCGAGGCGTACGACCTCGATCCCGCGGAGACGCGCGGTGTCCTCACCCGGGTGACCTCCCCGCTCGACCTGCCGTCCCCTTCGGGATGGGTGGAGCGCTTCGACCACATCGGGATCTCGACCAACGACTGCGCCGGCACCGAGGCGTGCTTCGCGGGCAAGCTCGGCTACGAGGTGGAGAGCCGGCAGAGCGACGTGGAGGTGTCGATCGCGGTCGAGAGCTTCACGTCCGACAAGTACGGGATCGTGTATCACAACCGGCGGCCGCAGCGGGTCGGCGGCGGGCGCGTCGTCTTCATCACCATCGGCGACACCGAGCTCGAGGTCATCGAACCGCTCGAGTTCGGACCCGATGCCCCGGAGGTGCGGCACGGGCAGCGCGGCGACACCCGCCAGGACATGGGCACCCTTGCCCGTTTCGTGGACCGGCGCGGGCCGGGTCTGCACCACGTCGCCTTCAAAGTCCCTGACACGGACGAGGCCCTGCGGCGGTCGCGCGAGAGCGGCTGCCGGATGATCGACGACCGCGGGCGGCCCGGCTCGCGGCGGGCGATGATCGGCTTCATCCACCCGGCCGCGCTCGGCGGGATCCTCGTTCACTTCGACGCCCGCGAGGAGCTCTAACTCGAAAAATCAACGACTTCCCGCTGCGGCTGCCAATCCGCCGACGGTAGCGGGCCGTACTCCCGCAGGCCGCTTCGGCCGCGCGCACGCGCTAGGGTCGACTCATAGGTTGGTTCTTAAGCCGTTCAAGCCGTGAAATCCGGACCGCAGGACGCGCCAAAGGACCGATCGCAGGCTGTTATGGCCGGCTCAACCTCGCCCAATCAGCTTAAGTACCTACGCATGAGGGTCGACTCATAGGTTGGTTCTTGAGGGGATGAGCGGGTGGAGACGAAGGGATCGGGGCCCCCGGGCGTCGGGATCCGGCGTCTCGGGAGGCTTCGCGCGCACTCGGAACAAGCCCCGAACCCGTCGCCCTCGACTCGCGCGCCTCCCTTGGTGCCACCGGATCCAGCGCCTTCCCTTAAGAACCAGCCAATGAGTGCCGGCTACGCCTCGGCAGCGCGCACGCGCTCTCTCGGTCCGTGCGGCCCGTTCCTCCATGAGATCGTGGGGCATCTTGGCCCCCTCGCGACGAAAGTCGGTGATTTTTCGGGCCTGTCGTCCCCGCGTGGCTCACGCCTTGCCGACGAGCTCCCGGACGTACTGCGGAAGTGCGAACGAGGCCACGTGGACCTCGGGGTTGTAGTAGCGGGTGCGAATGCCGGCCGCCGTGCCGCGCTCGCGCAGGGTCTCGACCGGGACCCGCCTCAGCGACGCGTCGTCCGTGCCCCAGGCGAAGAGCATGGCCCCGCCCGCGTAGGTCGGCACCGCGGCGGAGAAGAAGTGCCAGTCGCGGAAGTGCCGGCCGAGCTCGCGGGCGGTGCCGACGGCGACTTCCGGCTGGAAGAACGCAACCCCGTTCTGGGCGACGAAGACCCCGGCCGGCGCAAGGCAGCGCCGGCACCCCGCGTAGAACTCCGGGCTGAAGAGCGCCGTCCCCGGCCCCACCGGGTCCGTCGAATCGGAGATGACGACCTCGAAGCGCTCCGCGGTCTCGGAGACGAACCGGGCGCCGTCCGCGATGACGATCTCGACCCGGGGGTCGTCGAACGCCCCCGCGGAATGGTTGGGGAGATGTTCCCGGCAGGTGTCGATGACGCCGGCGTCGACCTCGACCTGCACCACCCGCTCGACCTCCCGGTGGCGGATCACCTCCCGCAGCATTCCGCCGTCGCCGCCGCCGATGATGAGGACGCGCCGCGCCGCGCCGTGCGCGAAGAGGGGCACGTGGGCAAGCATCTCGTGGTAGATGAACTCGTCGCCCTCGGTGGTCTGCACGGCCCCGTCGAGCACCATGACCCGACCGAAGCTCGGGTTCCGGAAGATCAGCAGGTCCTGGAGATCGGTGGTGCGCTCCAGGTACACCCGCTCGACCTGGAACTCCTGCCGATAGCCGTCGGACAGCGTCTCCGCGAACGCCGTCCTGGCCCGCATTTCTCACCGCCCTCCGTAGCAAGGGCGTCGAGACGCTGCGGTGGCGGGCCGCACGGACCGAAAGAGCGCGGGCGCGCGGCTGAAGGCGTAGCCGACGCTCGCGCGGGCGCGCGGTCGAAGCGGCTTGCCGGAGTACGGCCCGTCACCGCGAGCGGGTCGGCGTCCGCAGCAGGCGGTTGATGAGAAATGCGGGCGGGTCTGCGGGCTGGTCTTCAGGCCACCACCCCCCGCCGCTCGACCGACAGCTCGGCCCGCGCGGGCTCGAATGCGTTCCGGAGGGTCTCCGCCGCGAGTTCGGGCCGGCACTCGCCGCACATGAACACGTCGAAGGCCGCGAAGCCCCGCTCCGGCCAGGTGTGGACGCTGAGGTGGGACTCGGCGAGCACGGCGACGCCGGTCACCCCCCCGCCGTCCCCGAAGCGGTGCAGGTGGATGTGCAGCAGGGTGGCCCCGGAGACCTCGACCGCCCGGCGCATCGCGCGCTCGATGTACCGCGCATCGTCGAGGTGACTCGCTCCCCAGAGGTCGAGGAGCACGTGGGTTCCGGCGAAGACCTGGCCGTCCTGCCGCGCGAAGTGGTCAGGGACGACCGATGCGGCCTCCGGACCGCCGGCGCCGGAGACGGGGAAGACGGTGTGCGCGTGGTCCGGCCGCCGCCGCGGCGCGCCCGGGTGGGGCATCTCCGGCATGATCGCGGGCTCCGTCTTCGCCGGCATCGATCGAATGCTCCCGGCCGGGCCCTCAGCCCGCGGCCGCCGCCCTCCCGGGCAACGGTATCGGCTCCACCGCCTCACCGCGAAGGCGCGCGAGGTGGCGGGCCCGCAGGGCCTTGGCCGCCGTCACCAAGGTGTCCCGGCTCGGACCCCGGTCGGCGATCTCCTCGAGCTCGCGCAGCTCGTCCTCGGTGAACCCGGCCTCCAGGCGCTCCTCGCGCGCGATGCCGATCGCGGCGTCGCCCCGCCCCGAGCGCCCCGTCCCGATCGAGAACCGGCGCTCCACATCGCGCTGAAACTCCTTCGCTTCGCGGAACTTCTCGGGGTCGGCGCGGGTGAACTGCTTGACCCAGTTGCTGCCGAAGCGCACATGGGTCAGCTCGTCGGCGAGCACGAAGTCGACGGCCTGCTCCATGACCGGGTCGTCCGCCTCCCGGGCGTAGTCGATCATGGCCCGGAAGGCGTCGCACGCGAGCCCTTCGAGGCACCGGTTGACTCCGGCGACCCGCAGGGTCGGATCGTCGGCGCACGCCGCCTCGAAGAGGGTGGTGGTCTCGGGGTAGTCGCCGACCTCGACCCCCACGTGGTCGAGCAGCTTCTCGAAGACCTGGCAGTGGCGCGCCTCGTCCCAGCACTGCCGGGCCATGTTCATCCGGAACTCCCACGGTGCTTCGGGGAAGTCCCAGAGGGTGCGGCCGGCCCCTTCGAGCGCCTGCAGCTCGCCCACGAAGATGCCGTGCAGGCGCACCTTGAGCTGCACCTCCACGTTGGGGTCCTCGGGATGCAGCGAACCGAACTGGGTGAGGAATGGATATCCGGGGCCGAGATCGTCGTAGACCGCCTCGAGCTCCGTGCCCTCCACCCGTTCGCGCAGCCGCGGAGCGACGTCCTCCATGATCGCGACCACCCCGTCCACGTCGTCGGGCAGCGACTCGAGCAGCCGCCCGCGCGCCCCCGCCCGCTTGAACCGGCGGTCGCGCGCCAGCTCCTCGTGGGAAATGAACCTCTTCATGATTTCAGCCCTCGTGTCCGGGCGCGGATCCGCCGTCCGGCGCCAGTTCTCCAGTGACCCCTCCGCACGCACGAAGCACGGCCCCGAGCGAATCGCGGCGCGCCCGGCGGCGCCGTTCGGCCTCGGGCGCACCCTCGCAGAGGGTGTCGAGCACCTCCTGACCCCAGACGATGTGGCGCCTCGCGTCCGCGAGCGATTCCTCCAGGATCTTGATGGTCGGGGCGTCCGCGATGGGATCGGTCTCGGCCGCGGTTCGCTTCCAGGTATCCGCGAGATGCGGCAGGAACACGTCGAAGACCCCGGAGAGCTTCTCGATCGTGAGCGCCGGCGATTCCGGCTCCGCGACCGACCGGACGAACGCCGCGAACGCCTCGTTCGGCGCCTCCGAGGCGGAGACCGAGCGGGTTCCGCACCGAAGCTCCGGGAGCCGGTTGCCCAGCTTGTCGGCCGCCTGCGCGGTCTCCCAGATGATCCGTCCGAGCCCCGTCTTGACCGGGAGCTCGGGCACGGTGGCGACCCAGCCCCCGAGGATCATCATGATCCACTCCTCGGCGTAGCGGAAGTTGCGCACCCGGCGGGCCATCGCCTCGACGTCGTAGCGGCCGTGCAGCTCGCGGAGGTCGGCCGGAATATCGAACGCGGAATAGGGAGCGAACGTGGTGCGCTCGTCGGCTCCGGTACCGGGATACATGCGGGGCTCGGCCACCTGTCCCTTCCTCCTCGGCCTTCGCGTGGGAACCCTCCACCGCTCCGGCGAACCCGTCCTCGGGGCCGGCTATTCTAGCCCGGAAATCTCACCCACTCTCTGCTGCGGACACCGCTCCCTGCGCGGTGACGGGCCGCACTCGCTCAAGCCGCTTCGACCGCGCGCACGCGCCAGGGTCGGCTACGCCTTCAGCAGCGCGCAGACGCTCTTTTCCGTCCGTGCGGCCCGCCACCGCACCGTCCCGGCGCCCGCGCGACGAAAGTCGGTGAGATTTCCGGGCCGGTGCTGCCAAACCGCGATATTGACCGGTCACGGGTCGACCAGCAGGAGTCGTTTCCTGTCCGGTGACGGGTGAACCGGGCCTGTTCAGCCGGCCATCGCGGAGCGCAATTCGTCGTCCGCGTGTCGGTTCGGGCTTGATGAAGCTGCCCTCGACCGCACGGCAGGCCGATCCGCACCCGCCTCCAGCACTCGGTCACGACAAGAAAATGGTCCTGGGTTGACCAGTCCCGGACGGGTCTCATCGCCCACTACCCGTCCATCGTGCGGACCAGCCGGAAAGCCGCATCAAGAGCGCCGTCGGCAGATCCCGGGCCTTCGGAGAGCGAAGCACCGCCTTGATCACCCGACCGACTTCGGTCCCCGCCTGCACCGGACCGCGCTCCGCCACCTCCCGTGCGCGGTCGATCAACTCGGGCTCGAGCACTCCGACGTGTCTTTCGACCACTTCCTGCAGCAGCGCTACGCCTTCGGCGATCTGCACAGACCGCGACAGTGCTCCGCCGCGTGCGCCCCCGACGAGTGCGGCCGCCATCGAGAGAAGCATTCGTATTCCCGTCGAAGACCACCACCCGGACATCGCCCGCGCTCCAGCGAATCAGTGACCGGACATGCTACCGCACCCGCAAAGCTCTCGCCCCGAGCTTCACCTTCGAGCGCAGGGCTATTTCATTCCAGCCGCAAGTCGGTGATCGACTCGGAATCGGCAAACAGGAACATCGGACTCCAACCGTGCCGCGGTTAACCCGAAA
The DNA here is from genome assembly GCA_965214795.1 of Gammaproteobacteria bacterium. Taxonomy (GTDB): domain Bacteria; phylum Pseudomonadota; class Gammaproteobacteria; order HK1; family HK1; genus JAJDXW01. Next base: position 3,778,328 of record OZ243976.1, read on the forward strand.
AAATCGCCGACTTCCTGCTGCGGCCGCCAATCCGCTCGCGGTAGCAGGACGTATTCCCTCAAGCCGCTTCGACAGCGCGCACGCGCCAGTGTCAAGCTAGTGTCGACTACGCCTTCAGCAGCGCGCACGCGCTCTCTCGGTCCGTGCGGCCCACCCCTCCGTGAGATCGTGGGGCATCTTGGCCCCTTCGCGACGAAAATCTTTGATTTTTTAGGGTTAATCGGTCCATGATACCGTTCCCGGCCATGTCCGGTCCGCAACCATCCGCGACAGCCGCCGCCGATCCCCGCACGGTGCGGCTTGCGCTGGAGCTGCTCGAGCGCACCGCTGGTCGCCGGCGACGATGCCGGCGCTGCCGAAGCGTCATCGCCGGGAACGCGCGAAAGCGCGGCCAGGCTTGGTCGGTCTGCACACCGTGCGCTCAGGCCATCGAGGACGACGCCCACCGGATCGCAAGCGCTCCGGCGCTCCCGCGACGATGTCTGGTGTGCCGGACCGACATCGCGTACCTGCGAGCGGGCGCTCGGACCTGCGGCGACGCCTGCAGAAACGTGCTCTCGCGGCTGTTGCGCCGCCGGCGCCGCCCGGTACCCTGACGCGAGGAGGACCTCGATGGCCCGATCCGCTGCGCACAAGCACGATTCGACCCGTCGGGCCACGTACCAGGACGTGCTCGACGCGCCGGCCCACCAGGTCGCCGAGATCGTCAACGGGACCCTGTACACCCACCCGCGACCGGCGATGCCGCACGCGTTGGCGAGTTCGTACCTCGGGGACGAGCTGGTAGGACCCTTCGGGAAAGGTCGAGGTGGCCCGGGGGGGTGGTGGATCATCGACGAGCCGGAGCTCCATTTCGACGATGACATCGTGGTCCCCGATCTGGCGGGCTGGCGCCGGGAACGGATGCCGGCCTATCCGGGCACCGCGTACGCGACCCTCGCGCCGGACTGGGTGTGCGAGGTGCTCTCAGCGTCGACGCGCAAGGTCGACCTGCACGAAAAGCGTCCGATCTACGCCCGCGAAGGCGTCCCCCACCTGTGGCTCGTCGATCCGACGGACCGCACCCTCGAAGCGTTCGAGCTCCACGATGGACAATGGCTCCTGATCGCGAGCGCGCAGGACGATGAGCCGGTGAGCATCCGCCCGTTCGATGCGATCACGTTCGGTTTGGGCGACCTCTGGCCCTGAGGGGGTGCGGAATGTCGGACCACGCTGCGCTCATCGACCTGCCGGGCACTGCGGTCCGGGGTCAGACCGGGGTCAGACCGGGGTCAGGCCGGGGTCAGATCGGGGTCAGATCGGCGAGCCCCGGGGGAAGTCCGGCTCGCGCTTCTCGCGCAGCGACGCCAGGCCCTCTCGCACCTCCGGGCTCGCGAAACCCAACATCTCGAGCGCGAGCGAGGTGTCGAAGGTGGGGCCGGCCATGCGCAGCCAGTTGTTGAGCGCGTGCTTGGTCCAGCGGATGGCCGACGGAGCGCCCCGCGCGAGCTTGCGCGCCACCTCCAGGGCCTTTTCCTGGAGGGCGTCGTCATCCACCGAGAGCGATACGAGGCCGATCCGCTCCGCCTCAGCACCGGTGAGGACATCGCAGGTCATGAGGTAGTACTTCGCCTTGGCCATTCCACAGAGGAGCGGCCAGATGATCGCGGCATGGTCGCCGGCCGCCACCCCGAGCCGGGTATGTCCGTCCGTGATCCGGGCGGAGCGAGCCGCGACGGAGACATCGCACAGCAGCGCGGCCACGAGACCCGCCCCCACCGCCGGCCCGTTGATCGCGGACACCAGGGGCTTGTTGCAGTCGAGGAGGTTGTAGACGAGGGCGCGCGCCTCCTTCCACGTCTCCACCAGGTGCTCGAACGACTGCATGTTCCGCTCGATGAGGTCGAAGTCGCCGCCCGCCGAGAAGGCCCGCCCCGCGCCGGTGAGGATCACGCAGTCGATGTCGGGGTCGGCGTCGATCTTCGGCCAGAGATACGTGAGCTCCCGGTGGCCGATCGCATCGAGCGCGTTGTAGCGCTCCGGCCGATTGAACGTCACTCGAAGGATCCGCTCCTCCGGGCGGTCGAAGGTCAGCCGCTCGTAGCCGGCATAAGGGTCGGTCATCGCATCGCTTCCTGGTGTGGTGTGTGTGCCACCGTGCGCGGCAACGTTAGCACGGCTCGCGGCCGCGGCCGTAGCGACGCGGCGTTCAACGAGGGGGCGGCCGGCCGGAAACCCGGTTCCGGGCTATACTCCGGACGGACCGACCGACCGGAGCCGCACGACCCGGAGCCGCACGACTATGGACATTTCCGGCGAATTCCACGTTCCCCTGCCCCGCGAAGCCGTCTTCGAAGCGCTCAACGACCCCGAGATACTCGGGCAGTGCATCCCCGGGTGTCAGACGATTGAACGCGTGGGCGAGAACGAGTTCGACGCGGACGTGCTGGCCAGGGTCGGCCCCGTCAAGGCTCGCTTCAGGACCCGCATCGCGGTGTCCAACCTGAACCCGCCGGAGGGCTATACTCTCTCCGGCGAAGGAAAGGGGGGCGCGGCCGGATTCGCCTCGGGGAGCGCGGACGTGAGCCTGGAAGCGACGGACGACGGAACGTTGCTCCGATACGCCGCGCGCGTCCAGCCGGGGGGCAAGATCGCCCAGGTGGGGTCGCGGCTCATCGGCGGTACCGCCCGCAAGATCGGGACGGATTTCTTTTCCCGCTTCGTGGAAGTCGTCACGCCGGAATCGCCCTCCGGGAAGGGCGGGCCGGACGAGCAAGAGGAGTAAGGCGTATGCCGGTGAATGTCTCCATGAACGTGAACGGGAGTGCGGTCTCGGAGGAGGTCGACGAGCGCACTCTCCTGGTGGAAATGCTGCGGGAGAACCTGCGGCTGACGGGAACCCACGTGGGCTGCGACACCAGCCAGTGCGGCGCCTGCGTGGTGCACGTCGACGGCCGCTCGGTCAAGGCCTGCACGATGCTCGCGACCCAGGCACACGGGGCCGACGTCACCACCATCGAGGGGCTCGCGGAGAACGGCAAGCTCCATCCGATGCAGGAGGCGTTCCGCGAGAACCACGGGCTGCAATGCGGATTCTGCACTCCCGGAATGGTCATGAGCGCGCTCGACCTGGTGGCCCGCAATCCCGATCCGAGCGGCCCCGAGGTCCGCGAGTGGCTGGAAGGAAACCTTTGTCGATGCACCGGTTATCACAACATCGTGAAGTCGATCCTCGCCGGTGCGAGCGCGATGCGAGGAGGTAGCTGAGATGGCTGAGATGGTTGAAACCGGAATCGGGGCCGCCGTGCCCCGCACCGAAGACCACCGGTTCCTCACCGGCACCGGCGACTACACCGACGACACGGCCCTCCCCCGCCAGACGTACGCCGCGTTCGTCCGGTCGGCCCATCCGCACGCCACTTTCACCCTGGACACCGCCGCCGCGGCCGCCGCGCCCGGGGTGGTAGCGGTCCTGACCGGGGCGGACCTCGCGGCGGACGCGCTCGGCACGCTCATCTGCGGCTGGCAGGTCACCGGCAAGGACGGAGAGCCCCACAAGGCGCCGGCCCACCCGGTCATCGCCGTCGACACCGTGCGCCACGTCGGCGACGCGATGGCGGTGGTGGTCGCGGAGAGCGCGCGCGCGGCGCGCGACGCGGCGGAGCAGGTGGAGGTGAGCTATTCGCCGCTTCCCGCGGTGGTGTCCATGCAGGACGCCCTCGCAGACGGGGCGCCGCAGATCCACGCCGACGCACCCGGCAACCTCTGCTACGACTGGGAGATCGGCGACCGGGCGGCCACGGACGACGCGTTCGCCCGCGCCCACCACGTAGCTCGCCTCGATCTCGTGAACAACCGGCTCATCCCGAACGCGATGGAGCCGCGGGCCGCGATCGGGGACTACAACCCCGCGACCGGGGACTACACGCTGCGCCTCACGAGCCAGAACCCGCACATCCACCGCCTGGTGCTCGCCGCCTTCATCCAGATCGCACCCGAGCACAAGCTGCACGTCATCGCGCCCGACGTGGGTGGTGGATTCGGGTCCAAGATCTTCATCTACCAGGAAGAAACCGCGGTCCTGTGGGCAGCCGGCAAGGTCGGTCGGCCGGTCAAGTGGACGGCGGACCGCTCCGAGTCCTTCGTCGCCGACGCGCACGGGCGCGACCATGAGACCCACGTGGAGCTCGCCCTCGACGCCGGCGGCCGGTTCCTCGGCCTGCGGGTCTCGACCCTCGCCAACATGGGCGCCTATCTCTCGACCTTCGCGAGCTGTGTGCCCTCCTACCTCTACGGCACCCTGCTTCAGGGCCAGTACACCACCGAAGCCATCTACTGCGAGGTCAAGGCGGTGTTCACCAACACGACCCCGGTGGACGCGCTGCGCGGCGCGGGACGCCCGGAGGCGACCTACGTCGTCGAGCGCATCGTCGACCAGGCGGCGCGCGAGATGGGTATCGACTCCGCCGAGATCCGGCGCCGCAACTTCATCCCCGCCGACGCGTTCCCCTACCCCACCAAGGTGGCCCTCGAGTATGACTCCGGCAACTACCGGCTCGCCCTCGACCGGGCCCTGGAGCTCGCGGACTACGCCGGCTTCGCCGCCCGGCGCGAAGCGTCCGAGGCGAAGGGCAGACGGCGGGGGATCGGCCTCAGCGCCTACATCGAGGCCTGCGGCATCGCTCCCTCCCAGGTGGTGGGGTCGCTCGGCGCCGGCGTCGGCCTCTGGGAATCGGGCGGCATCCGCTTCAACCCGACGGGGAACGTGCTCGTCTACACCGGCTCGCACAGCCACGGGCAGGGCCACGAGACCACGTTCGCGCAGCTCGTCTCGGACTATCTCGGGGTTCCGTTCGAGAACGTCGAAGTGGTGCACGGCGACACGGAGAAGACACCGTTCGGCATGGGCACCTACGGGTCGCGTTCGCTCGCGGTGGGCGGTTCCGCCCTCGTGAAGGCGATGGACAAGGTCATCGCCAAGGGGCGCAAGATCGCGGCGTTCTCGCTCGAAGCGTCGGAGGAGGACATCGAGTTCGCGGGTGGAAACTTCACGGTGACGGGCACCGACCGGAGCATGAACATCGCGGAGGTCGCGTTCTCCGCGTACGTTCCGCACAACTACCCGCTCGACGAGCTGGAACCGGGCCTCGAGGAGACGGGCTTCTACGATCCCGCGAACTTCACCTTCCCGGCCGGCACCCACGTATGCGAGGTCGAGGTGGACCCGGAGACCGGGGCGACCGAGATCGTGAACTGGGTGGCCGTCGACGACTTCGGTAACGTGGTCAACCCGATGATCGTGGAAGGCCAGGTCCACGGCGGGGTGGCGCACGGGGTCGGCCAGGCCCTGCTCGAAGGCTGTGCCTACGACGCGGACGGGCAGTTGCTGACCGGATCGTTCATGGACTACACCATGCCGCGGGCGGACGACCTGCCGGACCTCACCGTCGAGACCACGTGCACCCCGTGTCCCCACAATCCACTCGGGGTCAAGGGCTGCGGCGAGGCGGGGGCCATCGCGGCTCCGGCCGCGGCGATGAACGCGATCACCGACGCCATCGGCTCGAGCGCCATCGACATGCCGGCCACCTCGCAGGCGGTCTGGCGGGCGCTCAAGAGCTAAGTCCGATCCGGGCGCAAAGGAGCGAGAACATGTACGAGTTCAACTATCACCGCCCCGGCACGCTCGAAGCGGCGGCCGCGGCGCTCGCGGCGGCGGAGGATGGCCAGGTGCTGGCCGGCGGCCAGACCCTCATCCCGACCCTGAAGCAGCGGCTCGCGAGCCCCTCGGACCTCGTCGACCTCGGCTCGATCGCGGGGCTCGACGGCGCGCGCCGCGAAGACAACGCGATCGTGGTCGGCGCCATGACCCGGCACGCCGACGTCGCATCCTCGCCCGAGGCGAAGAGCGCGATACCCGCCCTCGCGTCGCTCGCGGACGGCATCGGGGACCCCCAGGTACGCAACTCGGGGACCATCGGGGGATCGATCGCGAACGCCGATCCGGCCGCGGACTATCCGGCCGCGGTGGTCGGGCTCGGGGCCGACGTGCGGACCGACCGGCGGACGATCGCGGGGGACGACTTCTTCACCGGTCTCTTCGAGACCGCCCTCGAGGACGGTGAGATCATCGTCTCGGTGCGCTTCCCCATCCCGCGGCGGGCCGCGTACGCGAAGTTCCCGAACCCCGCCTCGCGGTACGCCATCGTCGGGGTGATGGTGGCCGAAACGGCAAGCGGGGTCCGCGTCGCGGTCACCGGGGCGGGAGACCGGGTCTTCCGGGCCGGCGCGATGGAGGCCGCGCTCGCCGGGAGCTTCAGTGCCGACGCGCTGCGGGACGCCTCCGTACCCTCGGACGGACTGAACGAAGACATCCACGCGAGCGCCGAGTACCGCGCCCACTTGGTTGGCGTGATGGCGCGGCGCGCGGCCGCGGCGGCCGGCTGACGCGGGCGCAGGGGCGGGCGCGAGCCGCCGCCGGCGGGATGCGGACCGGAGCCCTCCTCCGGTCCACGCCGCCGCCGCTCGTGCCGTTTCCGAGGATCCTTTCTTCGAACCCCTTGGGGCATCGCGCCGCCATGCTCGCGCGAACGAGGACGCATTGATTCCGGCACGGGCGTTCCTGTCCATGTCGTCCGGGGCGCATCCATGACCCTTCCCGCCACCGTCGACGAGACGGTATCCCGGCTTGCCACGGGCGACTATGTCGCGGAGCGCAGCCTCGCAACCGCGGTGTTTCTCACCCTCCGGATGCGCCGCCCGCTCTTCCTCGAGGGCGAGGCGGGGGTCGGCAAGACCGAGGTGGGACGGGTCCTCGCCCGGGTCCTCGGACGGCGCCTCGTCCGCCTCCAGTGCTACGAGGGGCTCGATGTCGCGTCCGCGGTGTACGAGTGGAACTACCCGCGGCAGATGATTCGGATCCGGCTCGCGGAGCTGGGCGGCGAAGATCGGGGCGCGTCCTCGATCGAGGCGGTCGAGGACGACATCTTCTCGCGCCGGTTCCTCATCGAGCGTCCCCTCCTCGACGCCCTCAATCCGGACCCGGCCGGTGCCCCGGTGCTGCTCATCGACGAGCTCGACCGCGCGGACGAGCCGTTCGAAGCGTACCTCCTCGAGCTGCTGGCCGACTTCCAGATCACGATCCCGGAACTCGGGACCATCGCCGCGAGCGAGCCTCCGATCGTGGTCATCACTTCCAACCGCACGCGCGAGATCCACGATGCGATCAAGCGCCGCTGCTACTACCACTGGGTGGACTACCCCGATGCGGAGCGGGAGCTCGAGATCCTGCGGGTGCGGGCTCCCGGCACCCCGCAGGCGTTGAGCCGGGAGGTCGTCGCCTTCGTGCAGAGCCTGCGCGGGATGGACCTCTTCAAGGCGCCCGGGGTCGCCGAAACCATCGACTGGGCACAGGCCCTCTCCCAGCTCGACGCGCTGGCCCTCTCACCGGACGTCGTCAACGATACCCTCGGCTCCCTCCTCAAGTACCAGGACGACATTGCCCGCATCCGGGGCAGCGAGGCGGCGCACGTCATCGAGCAGATCAAGCGCGAGGTGCGTATTGCCGGCGCCGCCTGAAGCCTCCCACTCCGCGGCGGCGGAGCCGACACTGCGAGTCGTATCGTTGCCCCCGACAACATCACGTTCCGAATCCCCATCTGCCGCTCAGCCCGAGGGGGCTCCGTCCGAAAGCCCGTTCGAGTCCGCGCCCGAACCCTTGTCCACCGCCCCGTCCGACGCCGTGCCCGAGGTCCCGGGCCGCCTCGCCGCCAACCTCATGCACTTCGCGCGCACCCTGCGGGCGGCGGGCCTCCCGGTGGGGAGCGGCGCGGTGCTCGATGCGCTGCGGGCCGTCGAGGCGGTGGGGCTCGCCCGGCGCGACGACTTCTACTGGACGCTGCACGCCGTCTTCGTCCGCCGGTCCGACCAGCGACCGCTCTTCGACGAGGCGTTCCACGTCTTCTGGCGGAACCCGCGACTCCTCGAACGGGTCACGAGCCTCCTCCTGCCCACCGTCGAGACCCCTTCCCGCGGCGACGCGCGCCCCCTCGGCCGGCGGCTGAGCGAGGCGCTCTTCGCCGGGGCCGACCGCGAGGCGCGGGCGAAGGGGGAAAGGAAGGAGAAAGGCGAGGAGATCGAGCTCGATGCCACCCTCACCTGGTCGGACCGGGAAGTGCTCCGAACGCGGGACTTCGAGCAGATGTCGGTCACGGAGTTCGCGGAAGCCAAGGCGGCCATCGCCAGGATGAGGCTCGCGGTGCCCCCGGCCCCGACCCGGCGCTACCGCCCGCATCCGCACGGCTCGCACGTCGATATGCGGACCACCTTCCGGCGGAGCCTGCGCCAGGGGGCCGGCGAGGTCCTGCTCGTGCGACGGCGGCGGCTCCGAAAGCCCGCTCCCATCGTGGTGCTCTGCGACATCTCCGGGTCGATGAGCCGCTACTCGCGGGTGCTGCTCCACTTCGCGCACGCCCTCGCCCGCAATCGGGGACGGGTGTTCTCCTTCGTCTTCGGCACCCGGCTCACCAACGTCACCCGCCAGCTCCGCGACCGCGACCCGGACGCGGCGCTCGAACGGACAAGCGAGGAGGTGGAAGACTGGAGTGGCGGCACCCGCATCGGGCAGTGTCTCGACCGGTTCAACCGGGAGTGGTCCCGCCGGGTGTGCGGCCAGGGCGCGACGGTACTGTTCATCTCCGACGGCCTCGACCGCGACGCGGGCGAGGGACTCGGCCCCCAGGTGGAGCGCCTTCGCAAGTCCTGCCGGCGGCTCGTGTGGCTGAATCCCCTGCTCCGCTACGAAGGTTTCGAACCGAAGGCGGCCGGGATCCGCGCCCTCCTCCCCCACGTGGACGAGTTCCGGCCGGTGCACAACCTCGAGAGTCTGGAGGACCTCGTCGCGACGCTCATCGACCCCCCCGCCCGCGCGGGCGGCCGGCGGTGGGGGGCGCCCCGCGGATACGATTCCAGGTCGTCAGGCTGAGATCGGCCGCCATCCGAACCGCTTCCCGGCCGGTCGGCAACCGAGCCGCCCGATGTCATGCGTGGGAGCGTACACCGGCGGGAAAGCCGGTCGGTTCATCGAAACCGGCCGCCATTGCGCGACCGAACGAGAACCCCACGCGTGCGGCGGCGGGACGCCGGCCCGACGCGAGGGAGAGCAGGAGAACCGGATTCCATGAGCCCGTCGCTCTCCGTCGCCCTCCAGCATGTGTATCCGCGCCGCCTCCTCTCCCGGCTCGTGCGGTATGCGACGCGGGTCCGCTTCTCCCCTTGGGCGCAGTGGCTCATCCGCACCGCCATGCGGCGCTACGACGTGGACATCTCCGACGCGGTCGAGTCCGAGCTGCGAGACTGGCCGACCTTCAACGCCTTCTTCACCCGGGCCCTCCGCCCCGAGGCGCGGCCGCTTCCCGCCGCGGCCGCCGCGGTCGCGGCCCCCTCGGACGGGACGGTGCAGGACGCGGACGAGCTGGCCGGCACGACCCTCGTCCAGGCGAAGTCCCTCACCTATTCGGTGGAATCCCTCCTCGGGGGGGACGGGGAGGCGGCCTCCGCGTTCGAGGGCGGGGCCGCGGCCACCATCTATCTCGCTCCCCGCGACTACCACCGGGTCCATCTCCCGATCGACGCCTCCCTTGCCGCCCTCGTCCACCTCCCCGGCGACCGCTTCAGCGTGAACCTCGCCACCTCGGAGCGGATCCGGCACCTCTTCGCTCGCAACGAACGCGTGGTCTTCCACTTCCGGGACCGGAGCGGGCAGCCCTTCGCGGTCGTCATGGTCGGCGCCCTCCTCGTCGGCGGCATCGAGACCCCCTGGACCGGGGTGGTGGCCGACCTCCCGAGTCCGGGACGGGTGCGCCGGTGGGACTTCGACGGCCTCGATCTGGCGCGAGGAGACGAGATCGGCCGCTTCAACATGGGCTCGACGGTCATCGTCCTCTTCCCCCCCGGCCGGGTCCGCTGGGACCCAGGCTTCCGGCCGGGCGCCCCGGTCCGCTGCCGACAGGCCGTCGGCCGCCTCCTCCCCGGATAGCGTGCCTCGGGCGGGCGGCGGGCGGCCCGCCCCTCGGGATCGGATCCTCGAGGAGCGGGCTCCGGACGGGACCCGCACCGGCGCCGACGAAGGCCTCGACGAGCCAGCCGCGGTCTTCACTCGCCGACCAGGGCGACCGCGAACGTCTCCACTACGGCCGAAGGTCTCCAAGGCTGAACGTAATGGCGTCGAAGGGGCGGATGCTCACCGCCTCGTCGTCCTTCGCGCATCCGATCAGCACCCACTGCCCATCACGAAGCTCGAATGCCTCGAGCGTCCGGTCCATCGGGTCGACGAGCCAAAGGTGCGCGACGCCTTCGCGCGCGTAGACCGGGCGCTCTTCCTGGAGGTCGACCCGGCGCGTCGACGGCGAGAGCACCCCGCACGCCCAGTCCGGAGCGAGCGTGAAGTACGCCGTGTCGGGCAGCTCCGGCATCCGCTCGCGCCGCCAGCCCGCGAGGTCCGGCACGAGGATGTCGTCGCCAAGGTGCAGCTCCGGCTCGAAGTGGATCCGCCACCCGCCCGGACCTCCACGCCCGCGGCCGAACGGGGGGCCGAGTTCGAACCCGAGGTTGGAACTCGCCTCTCCATGCGCCGGCGCCGGCCGGGGATGGGTGTGGAGCGTCCCGTCGACGATCTCCGCGACCAGATGCGCCGGCGCATCGAGCACGTCCTGGTAAGTCGCCCTTCCCCGCCGGGCGAGCGCCTCACGTCCGGATACGGCCATCTCGAGGCTCCTCTTGCCCGTCCGATCCTACGCCCGCACGCGGCTCACGAGCTCACGCGCCTCGGCGCCGATCACCGGCAACGGGTACCATCGTCCCGAGGGCATCACATCACGGTCCCGGCACACCTTGTTCCGGCCCTCGGACTGTCCAAACGACCCGGACCACCTCACGGACAACCCGGACCACCTCAGTCACCAAAACGGGGCAACTCCTCCATGGTAGCCAAGTCGGGTAACGAGGGGATGGACAAGCACCGGTCGTTCCTCCCCTTGGGCCTGCTGTTGCTGGCGCTGACGACCGTCTTCGTCTTCGGCGGCGACCGGGGGCATTTCTACCGGCCCGGCCACCACGACTGGGTGTCGTCGGAACATCTTGCGGTCGCCGTGAACCTCTCTCCCGAGCACGGCCTCCTGATGTTCCACAGGCAGTTTCGGAATTGGGGGGGGGGGGGCAATGGCATTCATTTTGACAGAGCCGTCTTCAGGTTTGGGTTTCATTTCCACAACCCATTGATTCAAGATGGATAACAGCCTCCTTCTCCGGCCCTTCCCAAGGGCCTTGACACACGCCCCCCTCGGTGACACCATCAGCGGGTGGAGCTGTCTTTGGGAGGAACCGATGGACGAGGCCATCCGAAAGCTCAAGTCGACCACCTTCTTCGGCCGGCGCCTGACCCGGCGTCAGATCGCCGACCTCCAGCGCACCGTGCGCGAGTGTGCGGGGCTGAGCCGGCACGAGCTCGGGCTCACGATCTGCGAGCACCTGAACTGGCACACCCCTGGCGGGGCGCCGCGCGCGCGCTTGGCGCGGCGTGTGCTCGAACATCTGGAGGGGCTCGGGCTGTTCACCCTGCCGGCGAAGGACGAATCGAAGCAGCGAGGGGGGCAGAAGGCGCTGGCGTGGACCGCGCGCTCGGCGCCGCGCGCCGAGGTCCGCGCCGCGCTGAACGACCTTGAGCCGGTGCAGTTGCGCCCGGTGACGGACCCCGGCGAGGTCGCGCAGTGGAACGAGTTGCTCGACCGGCACCATTACCTGGGCTACCGCCGCCCGCTCGGTCCGCACTTGCGCTACGCCCTCATCGACCGTCACGGGCGGTGGTTGGGCGGTTTGCTGTTCTCGTATGCGGCCCGCTCGGTGGCGTGCCGCGAGCGGTTCATCGGCTGGGACGAGGCGGCCCGGCGCAAGCGCCTGGACCGGGTCATCGCCAACCCCCGGTTCCTGATTTTCCCTTGGGTGCGGGTCCGGCACCTCGCGTCGAAGGCGCTGTCGCTGGCGGTGCGCCGGCTCGCCAACGACTGGCAGGTGCATCACGGCTACCGTCCGGTGCTGGTGGAGACCTTCGTGGACTTGAGCCGGTTCACCGGCGCGAGCTACCGGGCGGCGAACTGGCAGTGGGTGGGCCAGACCAAGGGCAAGGGTTCGGTGCGCCCGCCCAAGGGGGTGTTCGTCTACCCGCTGGACGAGGAGTTCCGGGCGATACTGAGGACCGGGCGCCGGCCCGCGCGACGGCGCCGGGCACCGAAGGGCTTGGCCCCCTCGCTCGTCGAGCCGTGGCGGGCGCTGGTCGATGCGGTGGTGGCCGTGGCCCACGACTTCGACCGGCACTGGCAACAACGCCAGCGCTCGCTCAACACGCTGCTCGTGGTGCTGTTCATCTTCCGCCTGGTGCTGTCGAAGGGCCGCCAGGGCTACGCGGCGACCCTGGTCGAGCTGTGGGAGCAGTGCCGCCGGCTCGGGGTCGCGCTGCCGCAGCCGGCCCCGGTCTCGCCCTCGGCGATGTGCAAGGCCCGCGCCAAGGTGCACGAGAACCTGCTGCGCACCGTGCACGGCGAAGTGCTGCGCCGCGCCGGCGCGCGCGCCCTGGAGCCCCGGTGGAAGAGGCACCGGCTGTTCGCGGTGGACGGCTCGAAGCTGAACCTGCCCCGGCCCCTGGTGAAGGCCGGCTACCGGCGGCCCGCGGACAACGCCCACTACCCCCAGGGCCTGCTCAGTTGCCTGTATGCGTTGCGGGCCAAGGTCCCGGTCGACTTCGACCTGCTGCGCCATGACAACGAGAGACAGGCCGCGCGGGCCCATCTGAAGGCGTTGTCGCCCAACGACGTGGTGGTCTACGACCGCGGCTATTTCTCCCAGGCGCTGCTGGGCGAACACCTCGCGCGGGGCATGCATGCGGTGTTCCGGCTCCAGGCCAATGCCAACGCCGCAGTGTGCGCGTTCGTGCGCAGCACCGACACCGACCGGGTGGTCGACATCGCCCCCGGGCAAGCCCCCCCGGGGGGCCGCGTAGCGCTGCGATGGCGCCTGGTAAAGTACGAGGTCGCCGGCTCGCCCTACGTGTTGGGCACCACCCTGCTCGACCGCGAGCGCTACCCCATTGCCGAGCTCTCGGACCTGTACCACGAGCGCTGGGGCATTGAGGAACTGTACAAGGTGTCGAAGCACACCCTTGGCATCGAGGACTTCCACGGCCAAAGCGAGCGCGGGGTGAAGCAGGAGCTGTTCGCGCACTTCGTCCTCATCACCCTCACGCGGCTGCTCTCCAATCACGGCGAAGACCGGCTCGGGGCCGACCGCGCCGCACGCGACAAAACCCAAGTCCGGGTGAACTTCAAAAACTCCCTGCTCACCGTCGCGCGCCACCTCGAGGGGCTGTTCCTCCAGCACGCGGCGGGGCTCGGCAAAACCCTCTCGCTCATCATGGACGCGATGGTGGCGTGCCGCCACAAGCTGCGCCCCAACCGCTCCTACCCGCGACGCTCGCGAAAGCCGATCGGCAAATGGAAGCCGGCGAAGGCGGCGAAAGCCGTCGCCGCGCGGTGAGGAGACAAGCCATGCCAGCCGCAGGACAACCGATGAGGCCCGCAACCGCATCCTTAAGTGAATGGCGTTCTCTCTTAAGTGAATGCCATTGGGGGGGGGGGGGGGCAATGGCATTCACTTAAGGGGATATTCCCGTTCAGTTTTGCCATGGCGGCACGAAACGGTTCTCGCAACATGTTGATTTTGAAGGGAGTGGTATTCGAGAGGATATGGGAGAAACGGGCTTTTGCTCGCCGATCCGCCTTAAGTGAATGCCATGGGGGGGGGGGGGGGGGGGGGGGGGGGGGGGGCAATGGCATTCATTTTGACAGAGCCGTCTTCAGGTTTGGGTTTCATTTCCACAACCCATTGATTCAAGATGGATAACAGCCTCCTTCTCCGGCCCTTCCCAAGGGCCTTGACACACGCCCCCCTCGGTGACACCATCAGCGGGTGGAGCTGTCTTTGGGAGGAACCGATGGACGAGGCCATCCGAAAGCTCAAGTCGACCACCTTCTTCGGCCGGCGCCTGACCCGGCGTCAGATCGCCGACCTCCAGCGCACCGTGCGCGAGTGTGCGGGGCTGAGCCGGCACGAGCTCGGGCTCACGATCTGCGAGCACCTGAACTGGCACACCCCTGGCGGGGCGCCGCGCGCGCGCTTGGCGCGGCGTGTGCTCGAACATCTGGAGGGGCTCGGGCTGTTCACCCTGCCGGCGAAGGACGAATCGAAGCAGCGAGGGGGGCAGAAGGCGCTGGCGTGGACCGCGCGCTCGGCGCCGCGCGCCGAGGTCCGCGCCGCGCTGAACGACCTTGAGCCGGTGCAGTTGCGCCCGGTGACGGACCCCGGCGAGGTCGCGCAGTGGAACGAGTTGCTCGACCGGCACCATTACCTGGGCTACCGCCGCCCGCTCGGTCCGCACTTGCGCTACGCCCTCATCGACCGTCACGGGCGGTGGTTGGGCGGTTTGCTGTTCTCGTATGCGGCCCGCTCGGTGGCGTGCCGCGAGCGGTTCATCGGCTGGGACGAGGCGGCCCGGCGCAAGCGCCTGGACCGGGTCATCGCCAACCCCCGGTTCCTGATTTTCCCTTGGGTGCGGGTCCGGCACCTCGCGTCGAAGGCGCTGTCGCTGGCGGTGCGCCGGCTCGCCGACGACTGGCAGGTGCATCACGGCTACCGTCCGGTGCTGGTGGAAGCTTTGGCATTGTACTGCTACTCCATACTGCGGAACCCTGGGTTCCTGAACAAAGTGATGAAAATCCGGCGCTTGCCGAAATTCGGATTTTTCCTGCCCACGCCTTTACATCGTGTGAGATGGGCTTGAGGCTGCCTGTGCATGACGTTTGACGCCCTCGGGCAATGCTGCGGTGTGTCGTCGGGACGGCACGTTGACCCTTTCCGCTCATCCCTGTGGCTGTGCACACGGTGCGTTGAACTGGAGTTGCCCCGGTTTAGTGGACACCTGAACATTGTGCGCAGGAGGTGTCTACATGTCGAAAACCCATTCGCCTTACGCGCCGGAGTACCGGCGCCAGATGGTTGAGCTGGTCCGAGCGGGTCGCACGCCCGGGGAGCTCGCTCGTGAGTTCGAGTGTTCCGCGCAGGCGATCCGCAACTGGGTTCGTCAGACGGATCGCGACGAGGGCCTTCGTGAAGACGGTCTGACGACGGTCGAGCGTGAGGAGTTGCGGCGGCTTCGTCGGGAGAATCGTCAGCTTCGCGAAGAGCGCGAGATCCTAAAAAAAGCCGCGGCCTGGTTCGCTCGGGAGAGCGGTTCGATTCCGGGGAGGTCTTCGAGCTCATGAGGGCGAACCAGGCCCATCATCGGGTGGCCACGATGTGCCGGGTGCTGGGCGTCTCCCCCAGCGGGTACTACGCGTGGCGCGGTCGCGGGCGTTCTGCTCGTGCGAAGCGTGACGAGGAGTTGCGGGGCACGATCCGGACCATTCACCGGGATTCTCGTGGCACCTACGGGGCGCCTCGGGTGCACGCCGAGCTGGCCGCCAAGGGGTGGCGTGTGGGCCGCAAGCGGGTCGCTCGGCTGATGCGCAAGGCAGGCTGGGCGGGAGTGAGCCGGCGCCGCGGTACGCGCACTACGCGCGCGGAGCCGGGCCAGCGTGCGGCCCCGGACCGGGTGCAACGTCAGTTCCGGGCCGACGCGCCGAACCGGCTGTGGGTCGCCGACGTGACCTATGTGCCGACCCGAGCGGGGTTCGTGTACCTGGCCATCGTGCTCGACGTGTTCAGCCGCAAGGTGGTGGGGTGGTCGATCGCCAATCATCTTCGCACCGAACTGGTGCTCGCGGCGCTGAACATGGCCCTGGCACAGCGCCGGCTCCAAGGCGAGGTCGTGCATCATTCCGACAAGGGGTCGCAGTACACCTCGCTCGCCTTCGGCAAACGGTGCCGGGAGATGGGGGTGGTGACCTCGACCGGCTCGGCTGGTGACTGCTTCGATAACGCGATGGCCGAGAGCTTCTTCGCCACCCTCGAATGCGAGCTCCTGCTCCGGCGCGAGTTTCCAACTCAAGTCCAGGCGCGCATGGCCCTCTTCGAGTTCATCGAGGGCTGGTACAACACACACCGTCGGCACTCCGCCCTGGGTTACCTCAGCCCGAATGACTTCGAGCGCGCCGCCGCGAAGGCCGCCAGTGGTGCGACCGGCAACGATGAGCGTCTCGATCGAACCGACCGCGAAGCCTTCCCCAACGGCGAGCCGGGGATCCCGAACCACCCTCTGAGGGAACCCTCAACTCCCGTCTGCGGTAAGATTCTCCTTCCACCGGCCTTCGCCCACCCCCATGCAGGAGGCGAAAGCCCTCAACCGTCCACTGAAACGGGGTAGCCCCAAACAACGCAAGCGTATCCTCGTGCGCCATCTCCACATAGAGGCCGCGCTTGCTGCCATGCGTGACGTGGCATGAAGCGAGGGCACCTGTCCTGACGCGGTTCCAAATCGTCTGTCGGCTCACCCCGAGGCGTTGCATCGCGACCCGCACTGGCACGAATCCTTCCGGCGGCTGCGCACGGAAACGCGCGCGAAGTGCGTCCGTCATCTGAGGTGGTCCGGGTCGTTTGGACAGTCCGAGGGCCGGAATAAGGTGTACCGGGACTGTGATGTGATGCCCTCGGAACGATCGTACCCGTTGCCGGTGACCGGCGTCGAGGTACGTCGAAACTCTGTTCTCCGGACCGCTGGTGGTTGGTCCTGTGGAGCTTGTGGGCGAGAGGCGCGAGAGTGTGGGCGAGGCGGTGGGCAACGCGCCCGCGTTGTCCACGGTCTCGTCCACACGGCCCGTAGGGCTCGCGCCGGTCCGAAGGACTCGTCCACAAATCCACAGGACTCCCCCCCCCTCGCCCATCACCGGGGTCCTGGGCGGCGCCACGATCGTCACCTGCGCAACGCCCCTCGTTCGCACCGGTGGCCTTCATGCCGCACGGTCCCAACGGTACGCCTCGATCGGCGTGCGTCCACCCAGGGCGCTGTGCGGGCGCTCCTGGGTATAGAAACGCATCCAGTTTGCGATGACGCGCTCGGCTTCGAAGCCGTCGCGCAGTTCGTGCAGGTACACCGCCTCGTACTTCAGCGACCGCCAGAGCCGTTCGATGAACACGTTGTCCAGGCACCGCCCGCGGCCATCCATCGAACACCTCGCCCCGCACGCGAGAACCCGTTCGGTGAACGCCAGGGAGGTGAATTGTGCCCCTTGGTCGGTGTTGAAGATCTGCGGCGTTCCGTAGCCAAGGGCCGCCTCGAGCGCCTCGATGCACAACTGGCTGTCCATGGTGTTCGACAGCCGCCACGAGAGCACGTGGCGGCTCGCCCAATCCATCACCGCCACCAAGTACAAATACCCTTGCGAAACCGGGATGTAGGTCAGGTCCGCACACCACACGTGGTCCGGGCGCTCGACCTGCACCCCGCGCAGCAGGTACGGATAGACCCGATGGTCAGGGTGCGGAACGCTCGTGCGCGGTTTGCAGTACAGCGCCTCGAGCCCCATCACCCGCATCAGCCGCCGGACCCGGCCCCGACCCACTGGCGTGTCTTCACGGCGAAGATGACGAACCATCTGCCGGCTCCCGTAGAACGGATAAGCCAAGTACAGCTCGTCGAGCCGTCGCATCAGCGCCGTGTCCTCGGCGCTCGCCGCGCGGGGCGTGTAGTACAGCGACGAGCGGCTCAAGCCCAGCAGCTCGCTCTGGCGCCGCAGGCTCAACCGACCCCCGCGTTCGACCATCGCCAAGCGCTCCTCGCGACTCAGCTCCCCAACCCGCGCAGAAAAAAATCGCGCTCCACCGTCAGCTCCCCGATCTTCGCGTGCAGCGCGCGGATCGTCTCCTCGTGCTCCGAACGACCCTTCGCCCGCGGGCCCGAAAACACCTCGTCCAGGCCCTCCACCGCCTGGCGCTTCCAGGCGCTGACTTGGTTCGGATGAACCTGGTGCTTCGCCGCGATCGCCTGAACCGGTTGCTCCCCTCGTAGCGCTTCGAGCGCCACTCGCTTCTTGAACGCCGCGGTGAATCGCCGCCGTCTGGTCGCCATACCCTTGCCCTCCTGCAGGCTCTCCGTACACCTTAGCGACCTGTCCAAAAATCCGGGACCACCTCAATCTTCACCCTCAACGGTGCCCCGTCGACGCCCGGATTGATGACCGGCACGAGTCCTGCGTGGACCCAGCGGTACAGCGTTGTCTCGGTCACTGCGAGCTCGCGGGCGGCATCGGCGACCCTGAGCGCTCCCCCATCGCCGGGTTCGGTCGGGGGCACATGGGCGGGAATGTCATGGTACCGGCGCAGGTTGTAGACCAGATCCTTGGTGAACGGCAGATCGTGGGCGGTGCGCCGTCCCTGCTTGTTGAGAAGGATCGCCACCGTTGTGTCGTTGTAATGAGCGCACAGGTTGCGAACCAGGTCCAGGGTGCTCTCGTCGGTGCGTTTGGGCTGCACGATGGGGACGATCTTTGCAAACGTCAGGTCGTCGACACGCCCACCTCGCCAGTGCACGGTGACGGCGAACTCTCCCGCCTCTTTGTGGTGCTCGATCGTCACCTGCTCCACGAGGCAGCCGAGCAACCGCTTGCGGTCGCAGTTCGAGGTCGTCGGCCCGTCCCATACTCGCTCGAGCGATGAGCCGAGCTCGGCGAACATCTCCGGCGCCGGGGGTGGCGGTTGTTCGGCACGCGCGGTCGTGAGCGCCTGCTCGGCCTGCTGAAGCGCCACCAGCGCTGCTTCCCATTCGCGCTCCAGTGTCGCCGCGATCAGCCTGTTGTCCGGATCGACCTGCCGGTAGCGGCGCTCCGCGAGCCCGGCCTGGTAGCGGCAATGCTCCACCGCCTGCTCCCAGCGGCGCAGGTCCGCATCCGCGCGCTCGGCCACGTCAGCCGCCGCTTGCACCGCCGCCTGCGCACCACCCGGCGTCGCCAGCTCCAGGAACAGGCGCACCACCTCGCGGTCGAGGCGCTTGCCGCCCATCGAACAGCAACCTCGTCTCTGGTGGCTCGTGGGGTCGACGACGCCGCACACATAGCTCCACCCCCTCGCGTTGTAATCGACCGCCATGCCGTAGCCGCAATGACCGCACACCACCAATCCTTGCAGCACCGCGGGACCTTCTCGCGCAGGCCCCCGGCTGCCGTCGCGACAAGAATGGTTGCTCGCCAGTTGTTCCTGGATCTCGAGCCATTCCTGCCACTCTACATAGCCTTCATGGCGTTCGGGCAGCAGCACCTCCCACTGCTCGTGCACCGCGAGCAACGGCGTGTCACGTCTGCGCCCGCGACGCAGCCCGTACGCATAGGCGCCGCCCATGGCCGGGTTCTTCAGAATCCGCAGCGTCCGACTATACGAGGCCGGCCGCCACAGCAACGCACCGCTGGAGTGGTCTCGCACCGGCACGCTGATCTCCCGGTCGCGCAACACCACCGCCGCTTGGCGCGCCGTTCCCGCCTCCCGGAAAGCAGTGAACACCGCACCGATCGATGCCTGCACGCGCTGGTCCGGATCCTTGCGGATGGTATCCCCTGGAGTTGCCCCGGTTTAGTGGACACCTGAACATTGTGCGCAGGAGGTGTCTACATGTCGAAAACCCATTCGCCTTACGCGCCGGAGTACCGGCGCCAGATGGTTGAGCTGGTCCGAGCGGGTCGCACGCCCGGGGAGCTCGCTCGTGAGTTCGAGTGTTCCGCGCAGGCGATCCGCAACTGGGTTCGTCAGACGGATCGCGACGAGGGCCTTCGTGAAGACGGTCTGACGACGGTCGAGCGTGAGGAGTTGCGGCGGCTTCGTCGGGAGAATCGTCAGCTTCGCGAAGAGCGCGAGATCCTAAAAAAAGCCGCGGCCTGGTTCGCTCGGGAGAGCGGTTCGATTCCGGGGAGGTCTTCGAGCTCATGAGGGCGAACCAGGCCCATCATCGGGTGGCCACGATGTGCCGGGTGCTGGGCGTCTCCCCCAGCGGGTACTACGCGTGGCGCGGTCGCGGGCGTTCTGCTCGTGCGAAGCGTGACGAGGAGTTGCGGGGCACGATCCGGACCATTCACCGGGATTCTCGTGGCACCTACGGGGCGCCTCGGGTGCACGCCGAGCTGGCCGCCAAGGGGTGGCGTGTGGGCCGCAAGCGGGTCGCTCGGCTGATGCGCAAGGCAGGCTGGGCGGGAGTGAGCCGGCGCCGCGGTACGCGCACTACGCGCGCGGAGCCGGGCCAGCGTGCGGCCCCGGACCGGGTGCAACGTCAGTTCCGGGCCGACGCGCCGAACCGGCTGTGGGTCGCCGACGTGACCTATGTGCCGACCCGAGCGGGGTTCGTGTACCTGGCCATCGTGCTCGACGTGTTCAGCCGCAAGGTGGTGGGGTGGTCGATCGCCAATCATCTTCGCACCGAACTGGTGCTCGCGGCGCTGAACATGGCCCTGGCACAGCGCCGGCTCCAAGGCGAGGTCGTGCATCATTCCGACAAGGGGTCGCAGTACACCTCGCTCGCCTTCGGCAAACGGTGCCGGGAGATGGGGGTGGTGACCTCGACCGGCTCGGCTGGTGACTGCTTCGATAACGCGATGGCCGAGAGCTTCTTCGCCACCCTCGAATGCGAGCTCCTGCTCCGGCGCGAGTTTCCAACTCAAGTCCAGGCGCGCATGGCCCTCTTCGAGTTCATCGAGGGCTGGTACAACACACACCGTCGGCACTCCGCCCTGGGTTACCTCAGCCCGAATGACTTCGAGCGCGCCGCCGCGAAGGCCGCCAGTGGTGCGACCGGCAACGATGAGCGTCTCGATCGAACCGACCGCGAAGCCTTCCCCAACGGCGAGCCGGGGATCCCGAACCACCCTCTGAGGGAACCCTCAACTCCCGTCTGCGGTAAGATTCTCCTTCCACCGGCCTTCGCCCACCCCCATGCAGGAGGCGAAAGCCCTCAACCGTCCACTGAAACGGGGTAGCCCCACCCCTTCGCGCACAAAGCCGCCCGCCACGCGCCAGTACAGCGCCCCGCGCAATGCCTTGTTGCGCCGTCCACCTTCCATCCGTGCCCGCAGCACCGACAGCTCCGAGGCCGACATCGTCCCTCGGATGCCCAGAATGAGGCTGTCATCGTCGCTGCTCGGCAAATACACTTGGCTGTCCTCGATGAGCGCCACATCGTGCGTGCGACACAGGTCGAGGAGCTGAAACCACTCCACGGTGTTCCTCGCCAAGCGCGATATCTCGAGCCCGAACACGCCCCCGACCTGATCCCGGGCGAGCAGGCGGCACAGCTCGTCAAAGCCCGTGCGCGCGCCCTTCGCATGCGCGCCGGCACTGTGGCCAAGGTCAGCGTCGATCGTCCTGATCCGGGTCTCAGGCCAGCCGAACTCCCGGGCCCGCTCCCTCAGAGCGTACTGGCGCGCCGTCGATTCACGATGATTGCGCACCTGACCCGGCGTCGATTGCCGCACATACACGACCGCCTGGCGCTCAAGATGCCGGGTCGTAATCTTCGTCGTGCTCATTGCGACTCTCCGCGTCCGCCAGCCGGACCATCACACGCGCCAGCTCCCGCACCAGACGCTGGCGGCTGTCCGGCGGCACCGCGTACCAGCGCTCCCACCGTTCCTCCCACGCCAGCACCGTCAGCAGCGGCAGTTCCCGTTGCTGTTGCGCCATCCACCGCTCCGCATCGCTCCTCGAGAATGGCGAGAAGATTACGCAGTGCGACAAAATCGGACAATGCACCAGCCAGCCCAGACCCGTCAGCCGGCGCCGCGCCCAAGCTGGTCCACGACAGCGGCAGCCAGCACACCGTGCCGTCGGGCAACCGCAGCTTCGCCTTCGGACCGCGGATGCCCGCATTGCGCAAGCCGATGACTGTGACCGGCGCACCGTTGTACGGGTGCCTGGGACGGCAAATCGTGACCGGCTCCAGACCCTCCGGCGGTGGCGTGCCTTCATGTATAGCAATGTGTGACCCTTGTGGAGACCTTCGTGGACTTGAGCCGGTTCACCGTAAGCGGTACGAACGGCCCACCTTGCCAACCAGGGGCCCGCCGTGCAGTCAGCTTGACGCCGAGCTGAAGTTCCAGGGCAACAGCTCGCGGATGCGCGAGTGCGGGTGGCCGGCGGCGATCTTCTCCAGCGTGCTCTTGAGCCAGGCGTAGGGCTCCACGCCATTGAGCTTGCAGGTTTCGATGAGCGAGGCGATGCGCCCCCAGCCATGCGCCCCGTCGTCGTGGCCGGCGAACAGCGCGTTCTTGACATTGAGTTTGACGGGCCGCATCAGGTTCTCCACCGCGTTGGAGTCGATCTCCACGCGCCCATCGTAGAGAAAGACGAGCAACCCCTGCCACTGGTTGGCGATGTAGGTCAGCTTCTCGCCCAGGCGCGAGCGCGCTGAGACCCGCGAGCGCTGCTCGTCGAGCCACACCCCGAACCGGTTCACCAGCGGCGCCGATTCGTCCCACCGGATCGCTTGGCGCGTGGCCGGCGGCTCGCCTCGGATCTTCTTCTCGACCGCATACAGCCGCGCGATACGTTGCAGGCCCGCCTCGGCGATCGGCGAGGCGCTGGTGTCGAGCGCCTCCTTGAGCGCCCGGCGCACGTGCGCCCAGCAATGGGCCAGCCGCAAGGCGCCACCCGGACGGTCCGACCGGCTCAGCCGCTTGTACCCGGCGTAGCCATCGGTCTGCAACGTCCCGCTGAACCCCTCGAGCACCTGCTCGCCATGGTGACCACCACGACCGGGCGCGTAGGCATACACCACCCCCGGGGGGTCCGGACCGCCCCAGGACCGGTCGTCGCGCGCCATCGTCCACAGATACCCCGTCTTGGTCCGGCCCCGGCCCGGGTCGAGCACCGGCACCGTGGTCTCGTCCATAAACAGCTTCTCAGACCTCTTCAACTCCGCCGCCAGGCAATCGACCACCGGCTGGAGGTGAAACGACGCCTTGCCGACCCACCCGGCCAGGGTCGAACGGTGCAGGTCCAGACCCGAGCGGGCAAGCATCTGCGATTGCCGATACAGCGGAAGATGGTCCGCGTACT
This sequence comes from Gammaproteobacteria bacterium, assembly GCA_965214795.1. Taxonomy (GTDB): domain Bacteria; phylum Pseudomonadota; class Gammaproteobacteria; order HK1; family HK1; genus JAJDXW01. The sequence goes on from OZ243976.1 coordinate 3,801,380, forward strand.
TCGACACGAGCACGTGGGCGAGCGCGCCTTCGCTCGGCAGTCCACCCTCGATCAGATGCGCCGGCGCCGGTGCCTGGGTGACACCTTCCTCACACACCCGGCAGGCGTACTTCGGGCGCACGGTGACGAGAACCCGAAGCTGCGCCGGAACGATGTCGAGCCGCTCGGTGCGGTCCTCGCCGATGCGCACCATCTCGCCGCACCCGCACGGGCAGTGCGTGCTGCGGGGCTCGATCACCTGCTCGACCCGGGGCAGATGTTCGGGAAGATGGCCGAGGTTGCGCTCGGGCGCGCGGCGCTTGCGAGGCGACCCCGGGGTCGCGCTCGCCGGAGGCGCTGGTTCGAGCTCGGCCACCGCCCCTTCGAGCGCCTCGAAGGCGAGCTGGAGCTGGTCAGGGTGCAGCTTCTCGGACTTCTTTCCGTACAGCAACCGGCGCAGCTCGCGTACCAGATGCTCCAGACGGCGGTTACGGTCGGTCAGCGAGGCGACCTCGGCACGCAACCCCTCGACCACCGCCCCGGGACCTCGATGCTCCCGCTGCCCGCGGCCCTCGCACCACCTCGCATCCTCGCCGCGCAGTGTCTCGACCGCCGCCTTCGGGGCCTCGAACAGCGCCCAAAAGGGCGGTGCAAGCGACTGCGAACCGACCGTGCCAGGATGCGTTCCCATGACAAAATGCTATCACAAGATCAGCGTGTTATAGGAGGGCTCGACAATCCCCCGATCACCCCGCGGTCAGGGGCCGGCGCACCGGTGGCCGGCACATCCGGCGCCAGTCCAGACCCTCGAACAATGCCTCGAACTGCGCGCGCGACAGCCGCATCACCCCGTCGCGCACCGTCGGCCAAGCGAACCGACCCTGCTCCAGACGCTTCGACGCCAGCACCAGACCCGTCCCATCCCACCACAGCACCTTCACCCGGTCCAAGCGCTTGGGACGGAACACCACCGCCACCCCGGAGTACGGATCCAGACCGAGCTCGTGCTCCACAACCGCCGCCAGACCGTCATGCCCCTTGCGGAAGTCCACCGGCCGCGTCGCCACCACCACACCCCTCCCCGCGACCATCATCGAAGCCCCCGCAGCGCCGCCGCAACTTCCGCGATCCGACCCGCGCCGACCTCGCCTGCCAGGCGCACCGTCACCCCGCGCGCCTCGATCACCACCGACCCCATCGCACCGCAAACCGCAGCACTGTCCACCTCCACCGTGGCGAAGGCCGGCGGTGGCTCGGGCGTGACCGCCGCCGAGGGTGAAAAGGACGGCACACCAAGCTTGCCCGCGCGGGCCAGACCGCGCCACGACGATAGCTGCCATCGCGATACCCCGTAGCGGCGCGCGACCTCGCCTACGCGATTCCCCGCCCGGAAGCTCTCGTGCACCACCCGCGCCTTCTCCTCGGCGCTCCAGCGCCGGCGCGACCGCCGCGGCGCAACAACCCCCGAGTGCTCCTCCGCCGACCGTTCACCACCGGCGGCGAAATCTCGTTCCGTATCCTGCATCGGATGACCCTCCCAGTGAAAACGGACATCCAATAGCATCTTTCCATCAATCGGAAGGTGGGCCACTCGTAGCGCTTACGGTTCACCGGCGCGAGCTACCGGGCGGCGAACTGGCAGTGGGTGGGCCAGACCAAGGGCAAGGGTTCGGTGCGCCCGCCCAAGGGGGTGTTCGTCTACCCGCTGGACGAGGAGTTCCGGGCGATACTGAGGACCGGGCGCCGGCCCGCGCGACGGCGCCGGGCACCGAAGGGCTTGGCCCCCTCGCTCGTCGAGCCGTGGCGGGCGCTGGTCGATGCGGTGGTGGCCGTGGCCCACGACTTCGACCGGCACTGGCAACAACGCCAGCGCTCGCTCAACACGCTGCTCGTGGTGCTGTTCATCTTCCGCCTGGTGCTGTCGAAGGGCCGCCAGGGCTACGCGGCGACCCTGGTCGAGCTGTGGGAGCAGTGCCGCCGGCTCGGGGTCGCGCTGCCGCAGCCGGCCCCGGTCTCGCCCTCGGCGATGTGCAAGGCCCGCGCCAAGGTGCACGAGAACCTGCTGCGCACCGTGCACGGCGAAGTGCTGCGCCGCGCCGGCGCGCGCGCCCTGGAGCCCCGGTGGAAGAGGCACCGGCTGTTCGCGGTGGACGGCTCGAAGCTGAACCTGCCCCGGCCCCTGGTGAAGGCCGGCTACCGGCGGCCCGCGGACAACGCCCACTACCCCCAGGGCCTGCTCAGTTGCCTGTATGCGTTGCGGGCCAAGGTCCCGGTCGACTTCGACCTGCTGCGCCATGACAACGAGAGACAGGCCGCGCGGGCCCATCTGAAGGCGTTGTCGCCCAACGACGTGGTGGTCTACGACCGCGGCTATTTCTCCCAGGCGCTGCTGGGCGAACACCTCGCGCGGGGCATGCATGCGGTGTTCCGGCTCCAGGCCAATGCCAACGCCGCAGTGTGCGCGTTCGTGCGCAGCACCGACACCGACCGGGTGGTCGACATCGCCCCCGGGCAAGCCCCCCCGGGGGGCCGCGTAGCGCTGCGATGGCGCCTGGTGAAGTACGAGGTCGCCGGCTCGCCCTACGTGTTGGGCACCACCCTGCTCGACCGCGAGCGCTACCCCATTGCCGAGCTCTCGGACCTGTACCACGAGCGCTGGGGCATTGAGGAACTGTACAAGGTGTCGAAGCACACCCTTGGCATCGAGGACTTCCACGGCCAAAGCGAGCGCGGGGTGAAGCAGGAGCTGTTCGCGCACTTCGTCCTCATCACCCTCACGCGGCTGCTCTCCAATCACGGCGAAGACCGGCTCGGGGCCGACCGCGCCGCACGCGACAAAACCCAAGTCCGGGTGAACTTCAAAAACTCCCTGCTCACCGTCGCGCGCCACCTCGAGGGGCTGTTCCTCCAGCACGCGGCGGGGCTCGGCAAAACCCTCTCGCTCATCATGGACGCGATGGTGGCGTGCCGCCACAAGCTGCGCCCCAACCGCTCCTACCCGCGACGCTCGCGAAAGCCGATCGGCAAATGGAAGCCGGCGAAAGCCGTCGCCGCGCGGTGAGGAGACAAGCCATGCCAGCCGCAGGACAACCGATGAGGCCCGCAACCGCATCCTTAAGTGAATGGCGTTCTCTCTTAAGTGAATGCCATTGGGGGGGGGGGGGGGGGCAATGGCATTCACTTAAGGCCATGTTTCCATCATGTTTCCCTCCGACGACACGGAGCGGGTTCCGTAACATGTTGATTTTGGCGGGAACAGAATTCAGCGAAAGCTCTCGGAATCGGGGCATCGGGCACGGATCCGCCTTAAGTGAATGCCATTAGGGGGGGGGGGGGGGGGGGGCACTGCCGGCTACGCGCCGTACAACCGATTTCCGATGGGCGGTTACGCACTCCTGAAGCTGGCCACCCTGCCCTTCGGCGACGATCTGTCGGCGGCGGTCTACGCCGCCAGGATGTTGATGCTGCTGTTCTTCGCCGCCGCCGCGGTTCTGGGGTACCTTGCGATTCTCAGGCTCATCGATTCCACATCCAACCGGTGGATCGCCCTGACGGCCACGCTCCTGGCGTTCTCTTCGCCCTACAGTCTGTATTACAACGACATGATCCACCCCAAGACGGCCATGGATCTGTTCGGCATCATGTTGACCTTTCACGGCATGGTCGTTTTCGTCCAGAAGGGCCGCTTCCGGCAGTTGCTGGCCAAAGCCTGCGTGTCACTGCTGCTGGGCTGGCACGTCTTCGCGCTGTTTCTGGCGTTCATCGCGCTCGGCGTGGTCAGCGAACTTGTCCGTGTGCGTTCGGCCGGGCCCGATCACGTCAACCGGAAGCACTTGACGGCTTCGGCCGCCACGCCCCTTCTCGGTCGTTACCTGACGCTCGGCGCGGTGGCGTCGCTTGTCGGCGTGTCGATCCTGACCTTCAATTTTGCCAATGAATGGCGTGCACTGGACGGTAGCCACACACTGACGGAATTGCCGTCCTTCCAGTCGATGCTGAAGCGCATCGGGGTGGATACGGCCTACTACGTCCATGGTGGCCTGGACTGGCCGTCATTCCTGGAGACGCAGTTCTCGCGCATCGGCGGCGGTATCTCGCTTCCCTTCTCCGTGGCGAGTCGCGTCAATGATGCCGCGGCGATGGATCCGACCACGCCGTGGGGATCGCAGGGCGCCATCATCGGCTACGTCATGTCCGGAGCGTGCCTGGCGTCCCTGATCGGCCTGATGCTTGTCCGCCGGCTCCGCCATCGGCTCCTGCTGGCGACCCTGGTGCTGTCCGGCTTCTGCTGGTCGCTGCCCATGCGCTACAACGTCCGCTTCCACGACTACGAGAGTCTGTTCCATCTCGGTATTCCGCTGGTCCTGTTCTCGCTCGTTCTGCTGGGCGTGCGCCGCTTGGCCGGCGGCCGCGCGATCATCGGCCTGGCCATCGCCACGCTGCTGGTTTTCGTTTCTTCCACCTACGAGATGGGCCGGATCGGTCACGACGCGGAGGCGGCGGATATCCAGGAAGCGCTCGTCGCCGACTTCGAAGTCATCCGGGAAATCGCGGCGGGCGGAAGTGTCGTCGCCGCGACGCAATACGATTCCAGGGCACTCACCCGGTTCGCCGGCGCGCGCCACGCGCTGCATTACTATCTGTCCGGAAGCCTCATTACATACCATGGCAATCTCGACAGAGCCGACTTCCTGCTCACACGCGACCGCGCCGCGGGAGTCCCCACGCTCACCCCGGACAACCGTGTGATGTTTCTGTACGACTCGGCCAGCCTGATCGAGGTGTTTTGGTCAGCGTACCAGTCGATCCGGTCCGACGGGCCCGTGAGTCGCTCGCACTTCGACGTGTATCTCCATGGTCCCGGCGGCACCGGTGCCAGCACCTTGTCCTACGCCAAGGAACCGTGTTCCAAGAAGGACAGAAAGGGGGCGTTCTTCCTGAACATCACGCCCATCGATCCGGATGACCTTGCCGAAGACCGCGCGGAGCACGGGTTCGAGTCCCGCTACTTCGACTTCTACGAAGAGTCCGGCCTCGCGTTCCGCGGCGCGTGCGTGGTGACCGTCGATCTTCCCGATTACGAGATCGCCAGTATCACCACCGGTCAGTTGGCCCCTCGGTTCATTTCCGGCGAGGGCGAGGACGGATCATGGGAGGCAAGTTTCAATCTCGACGCCCTGTCGCCAACAGAGCCCACGCCGGAGGACGGCAAGGATGGAACATGAGAGGCAAGTTTCAATCTCGGCGAGTGACGCGGTGCCGGCCATCGCTTGACCGGAGGGACACCGGCCACGATGCCGTCGATGCCGACCCGAACACCCGCGATGGCTCCGGCGGCTCCGGCCCGCAACGAGCATGGTCCGACAGAGCCTGGATGCCGGAGCGGACGGTTCGGCGCGGAGCGCCTCCCGCGTCACGTGGCCGCGGCGCCCGGTCGCCTCGCGGATGGCGTCAGGGCCGATCTGTTCCCGGATGTCCCCGGTGACCGCCGGACAGCGTGGATCCTTGACGCGGAATCTCATTCTTCGGTTGACGACGAATTCGGGCGAAGAGATCCGCGATCGACATAACTCTTTGCATTTATTGGATATGGTCGAGAAAATAAACCAATTTTGCGGATGGCGTGAAGAGTCGAATATGGATTGCGGTGACCGTCATATGACCAATCGACTCGATCGGGATAATTGCCGGGACACCGGTAACGGTCCCGGAAAGGAACCGGCTTCAACGAGTTCCTCTCGCTCCGTGGCAACCGGGTTGAGAAATGAGGGGATGAACAAGGGCAACGTCCTGTCGTTGTCGATCGGTGCGGGGCTGGCCATCGGTCTGCTTGTACTGGCCCAGTTGACTGTTGGCTGGACCAATGTGCTGGCGCCCTGGCGGGAAGTAGAGCCCGACCGGCTACTCGTGCCGGCGGGGCTGCTTGTCCTGAGTCACTTGGTCAGGTGCGTCCGCCTGGTGGACTGGTTCCCCGCTGTTTCAGCGGCCCCCGCGCTGAAAGTCGTCCTGCTCCACAACTTCTGGAACAACCTTTTGCCGATGCGCGCCGGCGAAGCCAGCTTCCCGTTGCTTCTGCATCGTTACTGCGGCCTCGGGTTCGGTCATTCGGTTGCCGCCTTGCTTTATTTCCGGCTGCTGGATCTGCTGTGTGTCGCAAGTCTGTTTACCTTTGTATTGGCGTTGCGTGGCGGCCTGTACTGGCTCGCCTTCGTCGTCCTGCCGGGCTTGGCCAGTGTCATTCCACTACTGGCATTCATCATGAGGCGGTTGCCCCGGCCCGGGCCGGAACGTCTGGGGCGCTGGTTCGACTCGCTGCTGTCGGCGTTCCAGGTACCGGCGGCCAAGCTGTGGCGTTGCCTGGGCTGGGCATTGCTCAACTGGGGTATCAAGCTCACTGCCTTTGCGCTGGTACTCGTCGTGTTTGCCGAGGTGGACCTGTTTACCGGTACGATAGGCGCCGTGGGAGGCGAACTGACGAGCGTGCTGCCCATTCACGGCCTTGCCGGCGCCGGCTCCTACGAGGCGGGCGTCCTGGCGTTCCTCTACGGCTTGGGCGTGGACTATGAACTGGCGCTTGCGGCAGGGATCAATCTGCACCTGTTCCTGCTTTCGGTCACCTTGGTGCTGGGTATGCTGGGACAACTGTTGCTGCGAGTTACGGCTTCAAAGGATCTTCAATGAACCAGGCAACCGTCTCTGTCGTCATCCCCGTCTACAATGAAGAAGACAACGTGATGCCGCTGACGGAAGCCCTGTTGGCGGCGCTCCGGGGCTTCCCCCATCCTTGGGAAGTGATATTTGTCGACGACGGCAGTTCCGACCGGACCCGTGAAATGCTGGATGAGGCATTGCAGGCCATGCCCGGCTTTGCCAGCTTGGTGGAGCTGCAGCGCAATTTCGGCCAGACCGCCGCCACGCAAGCGGGCATGGACAAGGCTCGCGGAGAAATCCTGGTGACCCTGGACGGGGATCTTCAGAACAACCCCGCCGACATTCCTTCCATGGTGCAAAGACTGATCGACGAGGACCTGGACCTGCTGTCCGGCTGGCGCAGGGATCGTCAGGATGACAATCTCAGCAGAAAGCTGCCCTCGCGGCTTGCCAACTACCTGATTGACCGCTTGGCCGGCGTGCGCCTCAACGACTACGGGTGCCCCCTCAAGGTCTACCGGGGGGACGTCATAAGGCATCTCAGAGTCTACGGCGAGATGCACCGTTTCATGCCCGTGCTGGTGGCCATGCACACGAAAATGTCGAGAATCAGGGAGCAGATCGTCAGTCATCACCCACGGCGGTCGGGTCGCTCCAAGTACGGCATTTCGCGTACCTGGCGAGTGCTGCTCGACCTGCTGTCCGTGTACTTCTTCATGTCCTTTCGCAGCCGTCCCGCGCATTTCTTCGGGAGCATCGGCCTGGCGCTGGCCCTGCCCGGTGGCCTGATCCTGGGCTACCTGCTCTATGTGAAGACGATCCTGGGTGAAGACATAGGCGACAGGCCGTTGCTGCTGGCCGGGATACTTCTGGTGATCATGTCGGCCCAGTTCTTTTCCACGGGGATTCTCGGGGAATTCATGACCCGCATCTACCATGAGGCAACGGACACACCCGCCTATACGGTCAGATCCCGAGGGTCGGTTTCCGCAACGGCCTGGAAGTGCAAGGGAAGCCCTGATTCATAGGAATTTCTCGCGGGAGTCGGTCCGTCCGCAGATAAAGAACCACCATAGGTAGGATCATATAATCCTTTTCCGTGGCCCTTGAGCGGCCGATCCCGGCGAGGCCTTGGCGTCGGGGTGCCCCGAAACGCGACAGAATGTGCATGACGAAGCGATGGATCCCATTGACAAAATCGAGGCGGCAGCAGCCGCAAAGGCTATCTATGAAACGGTTCGGATGATCGAAAAGACCTTCGACATCAGGGCGAAGGGGAGCACACCGAAAGAAAAGCGGCGGTCCGTGATCCGGGCACTGGAAAAGAAGATCCGGAAACTACGTAAGCGCCGCGGCTGAACGGCCGTTTGTTAGACGGCGCGTCGAACGCTCAACGCGCGCCAGCAGGCGTCGTCCAAGTTGCGCGCGAGCGCAACCGGGTGAAGCACGGGCCCATTGCTGGCGCGGGCAACGCGCGATGGTGACCGCGGAGATAAGGTTTGCGAAGAGGTTCTGACTGGATAACGAGGGCGGGGCATGGTTTGCCGTGCTCGCCCTGGAGCGCGACGGTGACGAGGTCACCTCGGTTCATTCGCCCTACCCGGCCTCAAGGGTAGCCGGTGTCTCAGCGATGTTGGCAGAGATGGCCGGGCCGAATACGCCGCAGCTGTCGGCCGCGAGTCGGGCGACAAGGTGGTCACCGCAATGCTCGCCCAGCATCTCAAGGCGGGCAACATCCGGCGTATCGCCCGTGAGGTCTTCGCGTCCGTGCCCAAACACGCGGACGCGCGCGCATGGTCCGTTGACCGCTTCCTGGCGGCGTCCCGGCTGCGCCCGGGCGGTGTGATTGGCTATCACTCGGCCCTGGAGCTGCACGGCTACGCCTATACCGAAGGCTTCGATGTGCAGGTGATCGCCCCGGGAGAGCCGCGCGTGTTCGAGGCCGACGACCTGACCTGCCGGTTCGTAAGGCCCCCTCGAGGGTTCGCCGGGCCGGACGCGGCGGAGACGGACGGCGTGATGTCGGTCGATCGGCTAGGGCTGGATGTCAAGGTGACGACGCTCGCGCGCACCGTCACGGATCTGTTCGACCGTTACGATCTGGCCGGAGGTGCCGAGGAGCTCTTCAATTCGCTCGACTTGGTGGCGCGTGTCGACGCGGGCGCGCTGGTCCGGCACGCGCGCGCGCGTGGCAATGCCGCGGGCGCGGGCGCGATCGGCTTCTGGTTGGAGCGCGAGCAGGAGCGATTGGGCGTGCCGCAGCGTGCGCTCGAAGAGCTTCGGGCGCTCGCGCCCTCCCGGCCGCGCTACGCGCTGGGCGCGAAACCCGGAGCGGGAAGGACGGCCGGTCACTGGAACGTCATCATTCCGGTCGATGTCGCCGAGCGCGGGTTCGAGGGGCTTTGAATGGCGACGCCCACCGTCCAGACCCTGCAGCGGCTCGCCGCGGAGACGGGATACCAACTGGATACGCTGGAGAAGGTGCTGCGGCTCCTGGACCTGCTGGACGGGATCGCGGAAGACCCGGTGCTTTCAGAGCGTCTCGCGCTGAAGGGCGGAACGGCGCTCAATGTCTTCCACCTCGAGCTCGACCGGCTCTCGGTGGATATCGACCTGAACTATGTCGGCGCACTCGACCTGGCGGCGATGGAGCGCGAGCGCCCCGAGGTCGATGGTGCGATCGATCGCTTGCTCGCTTCACAGGGCTACGGCGTCCGCCACCGGCCCACCGCGCACGCAGGAGGCAAGTGGCTGTCGCGCTATGCGTCCGCTCTGGGCGGCAATGCTTCGCTGGAGCTCGATGTGAACTACATGGCGCGCCAACCCTTGTTCGGGGCGGTCCGCATGGAGCCCCGCATCCTCGGCCGGGTGGGGGCGGGGCGCGTTCTCGTCCTCGATCTCCATGAGATCGTGGCCGGAAAGATCGTGGCGCTGTTCGACCGGGGCGCTGCGCGCGACCTGTTCGATGTACGGCGGATCCTGACGATCGCGGGGCTCGACCGGGACTGGATCAAAGCCGCGGTCCTGGCGATGGGTACCTGCAACCGGCGGGATTGGCGGGGGGTATCGAGCGACACCATCGGATGCGATCCGCGCGAGTTTCGTCGGTATCTCGCCATCTGCCTGCCGCATGGTCTGTTCGTGCAAGCGGGAGATGTCGACGCGTGGATTGCGCACTCCGTGGCGCTGTGCCAGGAACGGCTGGCGTTCCTCTTCGAGTTGTCGGAGAACGAGCGGAGCTTTCTCGACGGCGTCCTCGACCGTGGCGAGGTGAACGCCGATCTGCTCGGCGTCGAGCCCGAGATAAGGGCGCACATCGCGGCCATGCCGATGCTGGCGTGGAAATGCAGGCACGTTCGCAGGCGTCAGGGTCTCGAGCCGTGAGAGAAGCGTCTCTTGGAAACGGATCAGACTGGACTCGCTCAAGGCATCACCGATGCGTCGGGTGTGAGAGCCTTACACCGATTTCTGCGCACTCGATCCCTTGGTGGGGAATTTCTCAGGGGTTCGCCAACTGCCGCAAGCGCTCATCGAAATCGCGAGCCAGTGTAAAGACGAACGGCCGGCCGCGCCTTGCACTTGCCACCAAGCCGCTCTCGGCAAGCTTCAGGAGGTCGGTGCGGGCAGTCTGATAGGTAACGTTGTGCGACCGGCGGTGACCCTCGATGGTATGTGCCATGTCCGGGCGCTTGCGCATGGAGATGAGCAGCGCTACCTGCCGGTAGTTGAGAATAGCGGCCGGAACGGACCGTTCGAGCAACCGTTGCACGTCGTGCATCTCCCGCGCCTTGCGGGCCAGGTACGCGTGCAGTTGCCGAATCGACTGCCGGATCACGCGAAGGTTGTAGTCCAGAAAGTACGTGACGTCATTGTCGTCGGTCTCGGAGAACACATACGCGCGCGCATACTGTGCAGGGGCCTTGTGGATAACGGTCGAAATCGAGAGGAATTCGGTCATCCAGTACCCGAATCTCGCCATCGCCCAATAGAACAGCGCTCGTGCGGTACGCCCGTTGCCGTCGACGAACGGGTGCTCATATCCGATCATGAAATGGAGCAGGATGGCCCTGATCGCCGGATGGACGAATGCGGCGTCATCGGTTGCATTGGCGAACGCCAGCAGTCGTTCCATCCGCTTGCCCATGTCGGCGGCATCGGGCGGCTCGTGGAGAACGGTGCCATCCCGCTGATCGACGACGAGCACTCGATCGGTCGGGAGCCTGAATCGTCCGACCACGTCAGGATCGTCCTGCGTGCCATCGGTCAGGGTGCGCTGGAGCTCCAGCAATACGGACGCCGACAGGTTCTCGCGGCCAAGTTCTCTCAGGAACTCCATCCCGCGATAGTTGTTGGCGATCATCCGTTCGCTCCGGTCGCGAGGCGGGCGGCCCGTCCTCAGCATCTCCTTGGCCACCCGCCGAGTCGTCGCGGCGCCTTCGAGTTGACTCGACGTGATGGCCTCTTCGATCAGGGAGTTCACCAAGTACCGGTCACGGGAGTCGGTGCTCACAACATCTGCGGGGAGCTCGATGCGACCGCTTGCATCCCGATCGACTTCATGGAGCATTCGGTACAGATAGCTGGAGTCGCTATAGGAGAACGGCCGGCCCGCCTTGTCCTCGAGGGGAAGCGCATGGCGGACCGACCCTCTGGCCAGCTTGATGGCCAGCCACCAGTCTTCGCTCGAGAACCCCTCGGGTGGTTCGAGGTGCCTCAGTTTCGACCAATGCAAGTATTTGTTTTCCGGTTTCTTTCCGATACCGGAGGAGAGCAGTTGAGGGAGCTTTTCGGCTCGTTTACCGATCAGCCCCAGGACAGGCGGCGGCGCCGAGGGCATCTTCATCGGCCGAGGTCCTGCTGTGCACCGGCGCGAAGTGTCAATTAACTACTAATTCATGTCAAATTAGTAGTTAGTCATCGCTGGAGCACGGGACAGCGACCGCGGGAGTGTCATACCGGTTCCGGCCGGCTCTCGGCGATCGGGGCGGATCGGATGGGAATCCGGTCGAGCCCGGCTCACGGTCTGCCCAGGATCGGGGCTGCGATCCGGCCGAGGGGGCTATCCCGGAGGTGTGCCGAGGCGCTCGCGCGCGGTTCCGAGGGCGTTCTCGACGGCGAGCCCCACCGACAGGAGGCGCTCGTCGGCACCGCGCTCGGCCATGATCTGGAGGCCGACCGGCAGGCCGTCGCCGTCGAGCCCGGCGGGGATCGAGAGGCCGCAGAGATCGAGCAGGTTGCCGGGGCTCGTGTTGCGGAGGGTCGCCATGTTCCGGTCGCGGTAGCCTTCCGCATCCGACACCTCATCGAGCCGCGGCGCAGTGATCGGGGTCGTCGGGGACAGTATCCCGTCCAGTCCGGCGAGACCCGCATCGGCTTCGTCCGCCGCCCGCGCGAGCCGTGCGCGCCGGTCCAGGTACTCGGACGCGGTCATCGACTCGACGGCGGCGAAACGACCGCGGACGTTGGGGTCGAGGGTCTTCCGGAACTCCGGCAGCTCGCGGTTGATGAACGCCACGAACTCGGGTGCGGCGAGGCCGCCCGCGGCGAAGATCTCGCGCGCGGCCCCGAGCCCCGGTAACGAGAACGGGAAGATCGTGGCGCCCTTTCCCTCCACGTCCCGGATCGCGGCGCGAACGGCGTCCGCGACCTCGGGGGCACACCCGTCATACAGCTCCTCGACGACGCCGAGCCGCAGCCGGGAGAGATCCGCGGGGCCGGGCGGCGCCGTGCACCGGGGGTCGATGACGCCGAAGGCGAGCGCTGCATCCGCGACCGAACGGGTCAGGATCCCGGCGCTGTCGAGGGTCGGGCTGAGCGGCACCAGCCCGTCGAGCGACCAGCGCCCATAGGTCGTCTTGACGCCGACGGTGCCGGTGAAACTCGCCGGGACCCGCACCGAGCCGGCCGTGTCGCTGCCGAGCGCGACGACCGCGGTGCCTTCCCAGAGCGACACCCCGGCGCCGGCGCTCGATCCGCCCGGCACCCGATGCACGTCCCGGCTCCACGGGTTCCGCGGGGTGCCCCAGTGCGGGTTGCTGCCGATGCCCCCGAAGGCGAACTCGACGGTGTGGGTCTTGCCGACGATGCACCCCATGCCGTTGCGCACGGCGTGGACCACCGGGCCCTCGCGCTCCCACGCGGCGGGAAGCGGCCGCGGGGTTCCCGCGTGGGTGGGGGTCCCGACCAGCCCGTACAGATCCTTGACCGATACCGGCAAGCCGTGGAGCGGGCCGAAATCGAGACCCTGCGCGAACGCCGCGTCGGCCATCGCCGCGGCGGCGGCGGCGCGCTCCGGCAGCCACAGCTTGTATGCGCGGAGGGACTCGTCGCGATTCTCCGCAGCCTGTTCGACCAGATCGGCCGCGCGCACCCTTCCGTCCCGAAGGGCGGCGCCCAGCTCGGCGATGGAGGCGGATGCGAGCTCGATCATGCGCCGCACTCTACACCCCCGCCCGCGCAATCCATAGGGGCTTATCATACGTAGGTACTTAAGCCGTTCAGACCGGGAAATCCAGACCGTGGGGCATGTCAGGTGCCGGTCGCAGGCTGTTATGACCGGTTCAGTCCTAATCAATCAGCTTAAGTACCTACCTATGAGGGGCTTATATACCTGACTTGACGACCCAGCGAACCGTGTGCAGTCTGCGGCCACGCTGCGGATTGTCGGGTTACGCCTTCGGCTGACCCGACCTACCAGGGCAACCACAATGTTTGCCTCTACGGTCCCTCACAGGTCGGATTCGCTCAGCGTAATCCGACAACCAGGGGGCGGTGCGAGAGCTGTCAAGTTAGGTATATAAGCCCCAATCCATAGCCTGAGCCTGCCTGCCCGTCCTCCGGCGCTCCCGCCGCGAAGCACTTGCTTGCATATACCGCAAGCATACGCTACGGTCCTTTGATGAGAGGAAGGCATCGCAAGACACCTGCCGCCATCTTCCATGAACCTGTGTCCGGCACGATCGAATGGACGGCGATCGAAGGGCTGCTCGTCGCCGCGGGGGCACGGATGATCGAAGGGCGGGGGTCGCGGGTTCGGTTCGAGAAGGACGGTGAAGTCGAGACTTTCCACCGCCCGCATCCCGCCAAGGAGGCGAAGCGCTATCCGGTTCGCGCCGCCCGTGCATTCCTTCCAAGAATCGGGATCACCCCATGACGAACACGATGACTTACAGGAGCTACTCGGCCCGGATCGGCTATGACGACGAGGACGGAATTTTCATCGGCCGGATTGCGGGTATTCGCGACGGCGCCAGCTTCCACGCGGACAACGTGGAAGCCCTTCGAGAAGCCTTCCACGAGGCGGTGGAGGACTACCTCGAGACCTGCGCGCGGATCGGCAAGGAACCTCAGAAGCCCTATTCGGGCCGCATGATGTTCCGCGTGAACCCGGAGATCCACCGCCGGGCCGCGCTGGCCGCCGAGCTGGCCGGGAAGAGCCTGAACCAATGGGCCGAAGAGGTGCTGGAACAGGCCGTGCGATGACGCGTCGTGCGATGCCGGGAGCCCGGCTGGTCCCGGCCGGGATGGTCCGAGCCGCGATCACGATCGGGTTGCTGGCGGCGGCCCTTTCGGCCGGGGCGCAATCCCTCTTCGGAATGTCGCCGGAAGACGAGAAGCGCTTCGGGCGAGACCAGCACCCGAAGGTCGTCGAACAGTTCGGCGGCGAGTACGGCGATCCGGCGCTCGCTCGCTACATCGACAGCATCGGCCAGTTCCTCGCCGCGGCATCGCATGCCCCCCGGATCGGCTATACGTTCACCGTCCTCGACACCCCGATCGTCAACGCCTTCGCCCTGCCCGGCGGCTACGTCTACGTGACCCGCGGCCTGCTCGCGCTCGCCGGGAACGAGGCCGAGGTCGCGGGGGTGCTGGCCCACGAGATCGCCCATATCACCGCCCGCCACGGCTCGAAGCGGCAGTCCAAGAGCACCCTCGCGGGTCTCGGGCTCACGGTCCTCGGGGCGGTCACCGACAACCAGGCCCTCGTCGACCTCGGACGAGTGGGGGCGCAAGCGGCGCTCAGCGCCTACTCGCGAAAGGAGGAGCACGAAGCGGACGAGATCGGCGTCACCTACCTTGGCCGGGCCGGCTTCGACCCCGGCGCGATGTCGAGCTTCCTTGGCAAGCTGAGACGGCAGAGCGATTTCGAGGCATCCATCCACGGCCGCTCCACCCGGCCCGTTCTGGACTTCTTCGCGACCCATCCGCGCACGCGCGAGCGCGTCGAACGAGCGGTCGCGGCGGCGAGGCGCAAAGCGGTGGCCGACCCCATCCGGGGCCGGGACGTCTACCTGTCCAAGATCGACGGGCTCGTCTTCGGCGACGCGCCCGAGCAGGGCTTCGCCCGCGGGCGCCGGTTCGTGCATCCGGTCATCGGTTTCGAGTTCCAGGTGCCACCTCGATTCCGCCTGCTGAACGGAACGCACTCGGTGACCGGCTTCGGCCCCGACGGAGCGAAGATGCTCTTCGACCTGCAGCCGATCGCGCCGGGCCGGTCGCTCGGCCGGTATCTTCGCAGCGAATGGGCGCCGCGCACGCGGCTCACCCACTTCGGTCGCTTCAAGGTGAACGGGATGCACGCACTCACCGCCCTCGCCCGAGGGACCGGCGGACGCGGCGTGCGCCTCGTGGCGCTCCGGTTTCGAGACGATACCGTAGCCCGCTTTCTCTTCGTTCCCTCGGCACCGCCGGGGAGCGGGTTCGACCGGCGTTACCGCGCGGCCGCGCAGTCGTTCCGCCGGCTCCGGGCATGGGAGGCGGAATCCGTGAAGCCCTGGCGCATCGCGATCCACGAGGTCGACCCCGGCGACACCGTGCGGAGCCTCGTCGACCATCGCTTCCCGGCCGAGGTGGAACGGCCCTACGAAAGGTTCCGGCTGCTGAACGGCCTGCCGCGGGGGCAGCCCCGGGTCGGTGACCGCGTCAAGCTGATCGTCGAGGAGGGCGCGGCCGGGCCCCGTTACCGTTACTGAGCGCTTCCCCGGGAACGCCGACCGCGCCGGCCTGCCGGCCGCTCACCGGCCGCGCGGCCGTGGCGCCGCCTCCTGACCGTTCGAGATCCCATGACCGACACGCCGACCCCGAGAAACTGCATCTTCTGCCGCATCGTCGCCGGCACCGCGCGCGCGCATCCCGTCTGGGACGGTCCGGATACCCTCGCGTTCATGGACCTCTCTCCCCTTGCGACCGGACACGTCCTCGTCATCCCGAAGCCGCACTGGGAGAACCTGTTCGAGACCCCCGCCCCGACCCTCGGCGCGGTCATGGACACCGCGCGGCGGGTGGCGCGTGCGATACGCGCGACGATCGCCCCGCCCGGACTCGGGGTCTACCAGGTGAACGGGCGCGCGGCCGGTCAGACCGTATTCCACTACCACGTCCACCTCATTCCTCGGTACGAGGGGATCTCGCTCGAGCTGCATGGACGCCGGCGGGCGCAGCGGGACGAGCTCGACCGGGTCGCCGAGCGGATCCGCGGCGGGTTCGACACCTCCGGCGGCTGACGGCGGGGCCCCGGCGCCGCGCGGAAAGCGGGTCGCCCGGCCGGCAAACGAAGCAGAGACGGCGAAGCGCGGCAGGCGCAGCCGACACTGACGCGGGCGCGCTGTCGAAACGTCTCGAGGAAGTACGGCTCGCTACTGCGGGCGAATCGGCGTCCGCAACCGACAATCAGCCCGAAAAAATCACCGACTTTCGTCGCGAGGGCACCAGGATGCCCCACGATCTCATGGAGGAGTGGGCCGCACGTACCGAAAGAGCGCGGGCGCGCTGTCGAAGCGTCTTGAGGAAGTACGGCTCGCTACCGCCAGCGGATTGGCGGCCGCAGCAGGAAGTCGGCGATTTTTCCGGGTCAGTGAGACACCGGGGCTGGACGCCGCGCAGGCGGCCGGCGCCGGGGGCGACGCCTCCCCTCGAGGAGACGATTCACCGCGCGCTGCCTCGGGTGGTTCATCCACCCGCCCCGTCCGAGCGGCCCCCGGGCGGCCCGGACCGGACCGGATCCTCGCCGGTCAGACCGCCCATTCGTTGTCCGTCGCGTCCCCCGCGACGGTGGTCCGTCGCATCTCGCGGGGCTGGTCGGGCGGATAGGGGCGGCCTCGATGCAGCACACAGCGGTTGTCCCACATGACGAGGTCGCCCGCCGACCAGCGATGAGCGAACACCCGAGGCGGGCGACAGGCGTCCTCGCACAGCGTCTCGAGCAGCTCCCGGCTCTCCGCGACCTCCTCGCCCACGATGTGGCTCGCGTGACGGCCGATATAGAGGCTCTTGCGCCCCGTTTCCGGATGGGTGCGGACGACGGGATGCTCCACAGGGGGCAGGTTGTCGAGGTCCTCATCGCGCAGAACGTCGAGGCCGCCGACCTTGCCCTGGCTGTAGTGGTAGCTGTGCACCGCCACCTTTCCTTCGAGACGGCCCTGCATCTCGGGGTCCAGCCGATCCCAGGCGGCCCGCATGTCCGCGAACTCGGTCTCGCCACCCTCGTTCGGCACCTGCCACGCGCAGAGCAGGGATGCCTTCGCCGGTACCGGCTTGAACGAGCTGTCGGTATGCCAGTACGAGTTGCCCTTCAGAAACAGGGCGTGCTTCCCGTCCGGCTTGATGAGAGAGCCGTCCTGGCGCACGTTCGAGAGCCTGGCGAAGACCTCGGTGCCCTCCCCCCGAAGGTTGAACATCCGTTCCAGGCGTCCGAACCGCCGGCTGAACGCCTTGTGGCTCTCATCGTCCAGAAACTGCTCCGGGAACACCAGCACCGCGTGATCGAGCCACGCGGCGTGAATCTCCCGGAATGCCTCGTCGCCGATCGGCCCCTTGAGGTCGATCCCCCGGACCATCGCCCCCAGCGTGGCGTCCTGGGGCTCGACGCGCATGCTACTCGCCATGACCTCCCCTCCCGGCAGGATTGGGGTGAGCGACGGGGTTTGAACCCGCGACCTCCGGAGCCACAATCCGGTGCTCTACCGACTGAGCTACGCCCACCATCGTCGACTGCTTGCCCGTTCGACCGCCGTCGGTCGGTGAATGGCACGCCCGGTAGGACTCGAACCTACGACCCTCGGCTTAGAAGGCCGATGCTCTATCCGGCTGAGCTACGGGCGCTCGTGGCGGCCGGACCGCGCTTGGGCGGGACGGATCCTCCCGGCCCGGCGGGGCCCGGCGAGGTGGTCGGGGTAGAGGGATTCGAACCCCCGACCCCCTGCTCCCAAAGCAGGTGCGCTACCAGACTGCGCCATACCCCGCTGCCATGCGTCCCGCGCCGCCGGCGCGTCGCCATGATACCCGAATCAGGCCGAACGCCTCCACGTCGTGCTGCCGGGTCCGTCCTCGAGCACGATCCGGGCTTCGGCCAGCTCGTCGCGGATGCGGTCCGCCTCCGTGAAGTCCCGGGCCCGCCGGGCGGCCGCTCGGGCCGCGATGCGGCGCTCGATCTCGCCCGCGTCGAGCTCCGGGGGGGACGGCGGGGGCGAGACCGAGAGATCGCTCTTCTTGAGAGTCACCTCGGGCGTGATCGCTCCGCCGGACACCGGCGCGTGGAACACCGCCTCCGGATCGGCTTCGAGGAGCCCCAGCACCGAGCCCATGCGCCGGAGCGTTGCCGCCGAATCGACCGCCGCCCCCCGATCCCGATCCCGGCCCCGATCCCGGCGCCGGTTCACCTCGCTCGCCAGCTCGTGCAGCACCGCGAGCGCCCCGGGGGTGTTGAAGTCGTCGTCCATCGCCTCCCGGAACCGGTCAACAAGCCCCCCCCCGGCCGGCTCCCGGCTCGGCGCGTCGGGCGAGACCGGGAGCCCGCGGAGCGCACCGTAGAGCCGCCGCAGCGCCTGCTCCGCCTCCCCGAGACGCGCCGCCGAGTGATTGAGCGGGCTTCGGTAGTGGCTCGTCAGCAGGTAGTAGCGAACCGCCTCGCCGGGGTGGCGGGCGAGGATGTCCCGGATGGTGAAGAAGTTGCCGAGCGACTTGGACATCTTGTCGCCGTCGATGCGGACGAATCCGTTGTGCATCCAGACGTTCGCGAAACGCTTCCCGGTACTCGCCTCCGACTGGGCGATCTCGCATTCATGATGGGGAAAGACGAGGTCGCGTCCCCCGCCGTGGATGTCGAAGCGCTCGCCGAGGTTCGCCATCGACATCGCGGAGCACTCGATGTGCCAGCCGGGGCGGCCCGGACCCCAGGGCGATGGCCACGAGGGTTCTCCCGGCTTCGCCGTCTTCCACAGCACGAAGTCCGCCGCCGCCGCCTTGCTCTCGTCCACGTCGACCCGGGCCCCGGCGCGAAGCGCCTCCACCCGGTTGCCCGAGAGCTTCCCGTACTCGGGGAAGCGGGCGATCTCGAAGCACACGTCACCCCCTTCGGCGCGGTAGGCATAGCCCTTGTCCGCGAGGTCGGAGATGAGAGCGATCATTTGCTCCACGTACTGCGTGGCGCGGGGCTCCCGATCGGGGGGCAGGATCCCGAGCGCCGCGCAGTCCTCGTTCATCGCGGCGATGAACCGCTCCGTCACCGTCTCGATGGGCTCGCCGATCTCCCGCGCGCGGGCGATGATCTTGTCGTCGATGTCCGTGACGTTGCGAACGTAGGTGAGCCGATACCCGCGGTGGCGCAGGTACCGCGCCACGACGTCGAAGACGAGGAGCATGCGGGCGTGGCCGAGATGGCAGTAGTCGTAGACGGTCATGCCGCAGACGTACAGGCCGACCCGCTCCGCATCGAGCGGCCGGAACGGTTCCTTGCGTCGGGTGAGGGTGTTGTAGATGTGCAGCACGGTCCGGCCCCCCGGATCGCTCGCCCGCCCGAACGGCGGACGGCGCCGCTACATGGTCGAGATCATGGAGAGGATCGAGGCCCGGACGTCGTTGATGGTGCGGTTGACGGCCTGGCCGATGAAGTCCATCCGGGCGATCTGATCGGCGCGGTCGCGGACCTTCTCGACTTCCCGGTGATGGAGGATGGCCTCGAGGAGATCGCAGGCGTTGACGATGCCGATGATGACGACATCGCGCGGATCGGGGATCTCGTCGCTGAACAGGACGCTCGTGATACGGCGCTTGACCTCGCGCTCCTCCCGGTCGTCGATGACCGGATAGCGCCTCGTCTCGAACACCCAGAGAACCTTCTCCTCCATGCGCTTCAGGATCCCGCGGTCCACCAGGCGGTCGATGAAGTGACCCATGATCTCCGGGACGTCTTCGCGAACCCGGTTCAGCCAGTATTCGGTGGAACGTTCCGGCTCCGCGGCCGCGACCCGGGCAAGGAGCCGGTCCAGCACCTCGTCGCCCATCGGCGACGGATCGACCACGAACAGCCGATCCGGATCGGTGTCGATCCGGTTGGCGAGCGCGAGGTCCATGAGCACGGCCCCGCTCATCGCAAGCTCGACGTGGATGTCGGGCCCGCGGATGAAGGTCCCCTTCTGGTCGTCGAGAAAGAGGAGCAGAACCTCTTCGGCAATCGTCAGCATGTCCGGACGACCTGTGGGACGCGGCCTGCCTGCCGCCGGGGACCGGGGGCCTCGCAAGGCCCTCTACTGCATGGCCGCGAGCGCTTCCTCGCGACCCGGATGCACGTCGATGATCTTCACGAAGCCGCTCACTTCGAACACGCTGTTGACCGACCGCTGCATCGAGCAGAGGGCGAACTTGCCGTTCAACTGGTTCAGCTTCTTCGCCAGGATCAGCACCGCGCGAAGCCCCGCGCTGCTGATGTAGCTGACGCCGGCGAAGTCGAGGAGGATCGATTCGCTCCCTTCGTCGATCCGCTCCATCACCGCCGACTGGAAGTCCGCCGAGTTCGATCCGTCGATCCGGCCTTCGGGGGTAAGGACGAGGATGTCGCCATCCCGTTCGCCGCTGAGTTCCATGTTTCTGCTACCTGTGCCGTCGCGGTGCCCGCCCCGCGGCCGCTCGAGCCGACCGGCGGGCGGTGGTGATGGCCCGATCCTAGACACCCGCGGTTCGACTGTCCATCGGCCGCTTCGTTCCCGGCCCGCCACGTGGCCGGGACCCGGCCGGCGGGGTGCGCGGGAAGCGCGGGGCGCGGAGTGTAGAATGCGGCGCGGAGCCTGTCACCACCTCCGCCCGGGAGCCCCGATGCGCATGATGCACAACTCGACACCCTTTGCTCGAACACCCGCCGCCCTTGCGCTCATCGCCCTGTTGTTCCTCCCGGCGGGCGCCGCGGAGGCGGCGGAACGCACGCGGGTCACGTTCGACACCACTCACGGCGCGTTCGTGCTGGAGCTCGACCGGTCGTCCGCTCCGGAGACGGCCGCGAACTTCCTCCGGTACGTCCGCAACGGGTTCTACCGGGGGACCATCTTTCACCGGGTGATCGCGGGGTTCATGATCCAGGGCGGTGGATTCACCGAAGGGTATCGCCAGCGGCCGACCCGGGCGCCGATCCGCAACGAGGCGGACCGCGCCGGCGCGAACGACCGCGGGACGATCGCCATGGCCCGGACCTCCGACCCGCACTCCGCTACCGCGCAGTTCTTCATCAACGTCGTCGACAATGATTTCCTGAACCACCGCGGCCGCACTCCCCGCGGCTGGGGCTACGCGGTGTTCGGGCGCGTGGTCGAAGGCATGGATACGGTGGACCGGATCGCGGCGCTTCCGACCGGCCGGGGCGGCCCCTTCTCGAAGGACGTTCCACAGGAGGCGGTCGTCATCCGCGAGACCCGGGTGCACCCGGTCGACTGACCCGACGCTTTGACCGACTCGACGCTCGCCGGGCGGATGGAGCAGTCGGAGCGGACGGAGCAGCCGGGGGGCCTGGGCGGCCGCATTCGGGAGCGGAACGCCCTCCGGACGTGCTGACCCTCTTCGCCTCCGACCTCCATCTGCACCGCGACCGCCCGGCCTCGCTCGCGTCGTTCGTTCGCCTCGCCCGCGGGGCGGCCCGCCGGGCGAGCGCCTTCTATCTGCTCGGAGACGTCTTCGACCAGTGGCTCGGCGACGACGACACGACACCGCCCCACCCGGAGGCGGAGGAAGAGCTGCGGAAGCTGTGCGATGCGGGGGTCCGCGTCGCGTTCGCCACCGGCAACCACGATTTCCTGGTCGGGCACGACTTCGCGGCGCGGACGGGGGTCACGCTGCTCGGCGATGCGACCGTGATCGAGCTCGGGGGCCGCCGCACGGTCATCACCCACGGCGACCAGCTCTGCACCGCGGACACGGACTACCAAACGTTTCGGGTCCATACGCGGGACCGGGCCGTGCAGCGCACCTTTCTCGCCCTCCCGCTCGCCGAGCGCGCGCGGATGGCCGCGCAGCTCCGCCACCGGTCGCGCGAGCTCGCCGCGCTCAAGCCCGACGACATCACCGACGTCGCGCCGGATGCGGTGGAGGGGCTTCTTCGGGAACACCGGGCGGACGACCTCATCCACGGCCACACCCACCGTCCCGCAACCCACCACTTGACGGTGGACGGCCGGGAATGCCGGCGGATCGTTCTCGCGGACTGGTACGCGGGCGACTCCGTACTCGCCGTCGAGGACGGCGAGTACCGGCGCGTCCCCGTCGCCGAGCTCGCCTGAATCCCCGGTGCCGGCCCCGGCAGAGCCAGGGTCATTCCACGCTACGGTTCCGGATGGGGTTCCGGATGGGGTTCCGGATGGGGTTCCGGATGGGGTTCCGGATGGGGTTCCGGATGGGGTTCCGGATGGAAACGAGGGGCCGGGATGGCGCTCGCCGCGCGCGAGCGGGCCGATCGGCTGCATCGACGCGGCCCGCAGGACACCTCGAGGGCACGAACGAGGGTGCTCCCGCCAACCCGGTGCGGATGATCGGCCAGCGTGGGATAGTCCTGCCGGCAGAGCCGCCCGGCCGCTTCGTTCAGGCCTTGTCGTAGTAGTTTCGGGGCACCCCGTCGAGGTTCCGCCCCTCGATCCGGATGAGGCGCGTCTCGCCCTCGCGGCGCGGGGAATGCAGCTCCCCTTCGTGATAGATCTCGGCGTCGCCCGGCCGCATGGAGTAGACGCGGGTGGCCTCCACCTTGCCCCTCTCGCCCTCCTGCGGCGGCAGGACCACCCGCCACTCGGTCATCTCCGTCACCCCCGCCGCCTGGCCGTAGATCGCCCAGCTCGGCCCGTGGTCGTGGGGTCGGCTCTCGCTCGCGCCGTGGTGGACGTGGGCGAGGATGCAGAACCCGAGCCGCTGATCCTCATGGAGGATCCGGCGCGGTGAGTCGTTGCCCGGCCCGAGGTGGGCGGCCACGAACTGCGCATCCAGGCACGCCCGCGAGACGTGCTTTCGCACCTCCTCCCGCCCATCCGGACCGGGGTCGCGCTCGAGCGCGTGCCGGCAGTCCGCGGCGAACCGTTCCAGGGTGTATGCCATCCGATGTACTCCTCCGCCTTGCACCAGGTTCCGAGCTGAGAGCCTCCCCCCGGCCGGCGCGGACCGGCGAACCCCTCGCACGCGCCGGGGCGCCGCCGCTCCCGGGCCGGCGGCCCTCCCCGCCCGTTCCGCCGCGCGCTCGCTCCGCCCGGGTCCGCCCGGGTCCGCCCGGGTCCGGGAGCGAACGGCCCGCCGCCTACCCGTCGCGCAGCTCGCGGCGCAGCACCTTGCCCACGTTGGTCTTCGGCAACTCGTCGCGAAACTCGACGTGGCGCGGGACCTTGTATCCGGTGAGGTACTCCCGGCAGTGCTCGATGAGCTGCTCCCCGGTCAGGCCCGGATCCTTCTTCACCACTACGATCTTCGGCGCCTCCCCGGAGCGCTCGTCCGGCACGCCGACCGCACCCACCTCCAGCACGCCGGGATGCGACGCCACCACATCCTCGATCTCATTCGGATAGACGTTGAACCCGGAGACGATGATCATGTCCTTCTTGCGATCGACGATGCGAAGGTAGCCTTTCTCGTCGATGGTCGCCATGTCGCCGGTGCGGAGCCAGCCGTCGTCGGAGATGACCTCCGCCGTCGCGTCGGGACGGCCCCAATATCCCTGCATGACCTGCGGGCCCCGCACGCAGAGCTCACCCGCCGTGTCGAACCCCACCTCGTTGCCGTCGTCGTCCCGGATGGAGACCTCGGTCGAAGGGAGCGGCAGCCCGATCGCTCCGGTGAACTCGGTCTGATCCAGGCGGTTCGCGACCGCGGCGGGCGAGGTCTCGGTCAGGCCGTAGGCCTCGACCACGGGAACCCCGGTCACGGAGCGCCAGCGCTCCGCGACCGCGCGTTGCATGGCCATCCCCCCCCCGACCGCGAGCTTGAGGCGGGAGAAGTCGACCGACTCGAAGCCCGGGGTGTTGAGCAGGCCGTTGTAGAGCGTGTTGACCCCGGTGACGACCGAGAACGGGAGCCCGGTGAGGGTCTTGACGAAGGCGGGCATGTCGCGGGGATTGGTGATGAGCACGTTGAGGGCGCCGTACTTCATGCCGGTGAGACAGTTCGCGACCAGCGAGAAGATGTGATAGAGCGGAAGCGCGGTCACGAAGACCTCCTGCCCCGGCTCGAACTGCCGGCCGATCCACGACGACGTCTGTTGCAGGTTCGACACCACGTTTCCGTGGCTGAGGGTCGCCCCCTTGGCGACCCCGGTCGTGCCGCCGGTGTACTGCAGGAACGCCACGTCGCCCCGGCCGGCCTCGGACCGGCGCAGGGACTTCCCCCGGCCCCGACCGAGCGCGCTCGGGAACCGCACCGCATCCGGCAGGTGGAACGGGGGCACCATCTTCTTCACCCGGCGGACCACGAAATTGATGAGAGGGGACTTCGGGAACCCGAGCCCGTCCCCCATCCGCACGAGGATCACGTGCTCGACCCGGGTGCGGCCGATCACGTCGGCGAGGACGCTCGCGAAGTTCTCGACGATGACGATGGCCCGCGCACCCGAGTCGGTGAGCTGGTGTTCGAGCTCGCGGGCGGTATAGAGGGGGTTCGTATTGACGACCGTGAGGCCCGCGAGCAGCACTCCGAAGATCGCGACGGGGTTCGCGAGGAGGTTCGGCATCATGATCGCGACCCGGTCCCCCGGGTCGAGACCGAGCCCCTGGAGGTAGGCGGCGAGCGCCCGCGAGCGCTCGTCCAGCTCGCGATAGGTGATCGTGACCCCGAAGTTCGAATAGGCCGGCCGGTCGCCGAACCGGCCCACGCTTTCCTCGAACAGCGACACGATGGAATCGTAGGCATCGACCTCCGCCTCTGCGGGGACGCCCTCCGGATAGTTCTTGAGCCAGACCTTGTCCATCATTCCCTCCCCCTGTGGCCGCAGGTCGCGCCGCCGCCATTAGGCACCACGGCGCCACGTCCGGCAAGTGTGAGCCTTGTCCGGCAGCAATTCTCATTTTGCTCGTCGGGTCCCGCCGCAGGGCCGGCACGACCGTCGATCCGCCCCGGATCGAGTCGCCAGGAGAAGGCGGCTTGCGGCTCAGGGTGAAGTCAGGCGCCAAAATGAGAACTGCTGCTTGTCCGGACACACGATCCTGAAGGGGGGCGTGAATCCAACCATCCGATGCGCTTGTGTCCGCGGCCGGGAACGCGGCGACGGGCTTCGCACCGCCCCGTCCTGCTTCACCACAAACGCCGATCGGTTCGCGTGTCGAATACCTTGTCGACGGAAATCAGCCCCATATCTTCAACCTCCGCCTGAGCCAGCAGAATCCTGTCCCAAGGGTCGCCACGATCCCAATCGAATCGTGCAGCATGGATCGGATGCCGCGATGCGAGGCCGAGTTCTTCGAAACCCGAAGCCGGCAACGCTCCGAGCAGGTTCGCCGCATCCGGCGGCATCCGGCCGCGACGGGCCTTGAACAGGACCTCGTACAGGTTCACGGGACTGTAGAAGACGTCGTGGTCGCGGTCGAGGATGAACGCCCGCGCGTTCCCGGACAGCCTGGGATCATCGGCGACCGCCCACAGGAGAGCGTGGCTGTCGAGAAGCAAACGCATGGAGACGCCCGGGATCAGCGCCGGCTGATCCCGAACCGGTCGGTATCCTGACCCTCAAGGGCTGCCTGATCCCGTGGTGACAGCGGTTCCTCCACCGCTGCCAAGAACATCGCGAGGGTTTGCGGGTCCATCCACTCCTTCAGCTTGCGCGGGTGTTTTCGTTGCACGGGTACGAGCTTCACGACCGGCACCCGCCCTCGGGAGATGACGACTTCCTCGCCTCGCTCCGCGCGACCGACCATTTCCGCCAGCCGGGCTCGGAACTCGCTGATCGGCACTGGTTCGGTTTGCATTCGCCGCGCTTCTCCCGGGAGTGCAGCTTCGGCTGCCGCCGCTTCGCCTTTCTACCCGCCACGATTCGGAGTCGAGGCCCATGGTAGTGAGGCTCACGATGAATGTACAGATTCCGTACAGGCAACTGTTCGTACAGGCAAAGCCCGCGCACGCCAGAAGCCATTCGGAAGCTGGGAGCGGGGCACGTCCGCAAGCAGGAGCACGGGCTGCCGGCAGGAGCGCGGGCTTGCAGGGGGCGCGGACTGCAATACACTGTTTGCAGTGCAGGAATCCGATGGGACGGACGACCACATGACGATGCAGAGAACCCCTCTCCTGATGTCGAGGCTGCTCGACCGCGGCGCCTGGATCGCGCCCGACGAGGAGGTGGTCACCCTGACCGCCCACGGCACGCATCGCCAGACGTACGCCGACACCCGCCGCCGCGCCGGCCAGCTCGCGAACGGCCTTCTCGACCTCGGGATCGCGTTCGGAGACCGGGTCGCGAGCTTCATGTGGAACGGCTGGCGGCACCTCGAGCTCTACCACGCGGTCCCGTCCATCGGGGCGGTGCTCCACACCCTGAACGTCCGCCTCGGGGCCGGGGATCTCGAGTACATCGTCAACCATGCCGAGGACCGCATCATCTTCCTCGACGCGGACCTCCTCCCGATCCTGGAGCCCCTCGCCCCGGTCATCCCCCGCGTGGAACGCTTCGTCGTGTGCGGGGAGCCGGGGGCGGAGCGGTGGGAGACGTCGCTGCCCAACGCCGTCGACTACGAGGACTTCATCGGCGGGTACGGCGACGCGATCGAGTGGCCGGAGTTCGACGAGAACGCCCCGCTCGGGCTCTGCTACACGAGCGGCACCACGGGCAATCCGAAGGGGGTGATGTACACCCACCGCTCGACCTACCTGCACACCATGGCGGAGGCAATGACCGACACCCTCGGCCTCGGCGCCGCGGACTGCGCGTGCCCGGTGGTGCCGATGTTCCACGCGATGGGCTGGGGGCTGCCCTTCGCCGCGACCATGCTCGGCGCGAAGCAGGCGATGCCCCATCGGTTCATGGCCCCCGGGCCGCTGCTCGGCCTCATCGCCTCCGAGGGCGTAACCGTCTCCGCCGGCGTGCCCACCATCTGGCAGGGCGTCCGGGCGCTCCTCGAGGCGGAGCCGGACCGCTACGACCTCTCGGCCCTCGATCGGCTGGTCTGCGGGGGGTCGGCCCCGCCCATCTCCCTCATCCGCTGGTACTGGGACGTGCACCGGATCGAGATGATCCACGCGTGGGGCATGACCGAGATGAACCCCCTCGGGACCGTGTCGCGGCGGATCGCGAAGCGCTCCCATCTCGCTCTCGACGAGGACGCACGGTTCGCGAACGTCGAGAAGGCGGGCCTTCTCAGCCCCGGGCTCGAGATGGAGATCGTGGACGAGGACTTCCGGCCCGTGCCCCACGACGGAAGGTCGCTCGGCGAGCTGCTGGTGCGGGGGCCGTGGGTCTGCTCGGAGTACTACCGCGATCCGCAGCCGGAGAAGTTCCGGGACGGGTGGCTGGTGACCGGCGACATCGCCGCCATCGATCCCGAGCAGTACCTCATGATCGCGGACCGCTCCAAGGACCTCGTCAAGTCCGGGGGCGAGTGGATCTCGTCCGTCGACCTCGAGAACCACATCGTCGGGCTCGAAGGAGTGGCGCAGGCGGCGGTCGTCGCCCAGCCGCATCCGAAGTGGGACGAGAGACCGGTTGCCCTGGTCGTCCCCTCCCCCGGCGCCGAACTGGCCGGAAGCCGGGTGATCGCGCACTGCGCGGAGCGCTTCGCGAAGTGGCAGCTCCCCGACGACGTGCTCTTCCGCGACGCGCTTCCGCTCACCGCGACCGGCAAGCTCGACAAGAAGGCGGTTCGCGCGGCACTCGAGGCGGAGGGTTACCGGCTGCCGGACCTGCGCGGCGAAGCGGGCTCCCCGGCTCCGGCTTCCGCTCCGGCTCCCGCGCCAGTCAAGACAGCTTGAGGGAGAATTCATGGAACCCTACGCGGTATACGCCATTCGCTACGGCAGCCACGAGCGGACCGCCGCCCAGAACTTCATCGGCGGCGACGCCCACGAGACGGCCAGCAACCTCGACTACTACGTCTGGCTGGTGACCAACGCAAGCCGCACGCTCGTCGTCGACACCGGATTCACCCGCGAGGAGGCGGCGCGCCGGCAACGCCGCATCTTTCAGGAGCCGGCGGAAGGGCTGGCCCGCGTGGGCGTGGAGGCGGCCCGGGTCGAAGAGGTCGTCATCACCCACATGCACTACGACCACGCGGGCAGCCTCGGCGCCTTCCCGAGGGCCCGGTTTCACATCCAGGACGACGAGATGGCCTACTGCACCGGACGGTACATGGCCCACGAGTTCTTCGGCATGCCCTTCTCGACCGAGCACGTGGTCGAGATGGTGCGAGCGGTCTTCGCGAAGCGGGTCGCCTTCCACCGCGGGGACGAAGAGATCGCCCCCGGCATCTCGCTCCACCGCATCGGCGGACACACCATGGGCATCCAGTCGGTGCGGGTGTGGACGCAGAGCGGCTGGCTGGTCCTCGCCTCCGACGCGGCCCATCTCTACGCCAACCTGGAGGACGTGCGCCCCTTCCCCATCGTGTTCAACGTGCAGGAGATGGTGGACGGGTTCGCGAAGCTCCGCGGGCTCGCCGAGACCCCCGAGCACGTCATCCCCGGGCACGATCCCCTGGTGATGGAGCACTATCCCTGCCCGAAGCCGGAGCTCGAGGGAATCGCGGTCCGTCTCGACCGGGGGCGCGTCGCGCGGGCGGCCCGGGGCGCGCCGCCCACGCGCGCTCCACGCGCTTGACCGACACCGGCCGGCGGGTGCCCATCTCCTGCATGAACCGCGCGACGCGAAGCTCCTCGAGCATCCACCGGCACTCCGTGCGAGAAGGGTCGATCGGCCCGCCGGCGCGCCGGAGCGCCCGCAGCTCGTCACGCACCGGCACCCAGAGGGAGCGCAGGACCCGGGTCGATTCGAGGTCCCGCGCGGGATTGCGGGGAAGCTTCGCGAGCCGCCCGCGGGCCGCCTCGAGATAACGGGGGGTCTCCGCCAGCCACTCGAGGGCGGTGTCGGCGGCGAACCCGCGGTGCACGAGGAAGGCGAGGTGCTCGTCGAAGTCGGCGAGCGATTCGGGGTACGAGCGCGAATCAATGGCCGCGCGGGCTTCGCGCGCCTCTTCCCAGGCGTCGAGGATCCGCTCCGCGAGGTCGCGCAGGGCGAGAGCGGCCGCCTCGAGGCGAGGCCGCGCAGCCGCGACGCAGCGCTCGAAGTCGCTCCGGGACCGGACGCCGGACAGCTCCGCCGGACAGCACTCGACGACGGCCCGCGCGAGCAGCTCGTCGACGAGGTTCCCCGCCGGACCCTCCGTGGCCGGGCCGCCCGGAGGGACCCACGGGGAGGCGGGTACCGGGAAGTAGCGAAGCACGAGGCGTTCCGTCCGGCCGAGCGCCCGACGGACGGAGCGAAGCTCCCTCCCGAGACGGAGCATCGCCAGCCGGAGGAACCCCGCGCGGTGGAGCGGGGCAGCCCGGCTCGGGGTGTCCACGAGCCGGAGCGCGACGCTCGTCCCCCGGTCCTCGAGGGCGGGGTAGCCCCGGAAGCGAACGCCGGCGTGCACCGCGTCGACGTGATCCGGAAGGTCGCCGAAACACCAGGTGGTCAGCCCCTCGCGCTCGAACGTCTCCTGCGCCGCGCGGGCGAAGCCGCGGGCCGCCTCGGCGTGGAACCGGCGCTTGAGCTCGTCGAGGTCGCGGCCGCGGCCGAGCACCTTCCCGCCCGCCCCGACGATCTCGAAACGCACGTGCAGGTGGGAGGACAGGCGCTCGGGGCGGAACCCGACGGGTTCCACGTCGACTCCCACGCTCTCGCGCAGGGCCGCCGCGAGGGCGGAGACGAGACCCTCCTCCACGGGCAGGCCCGGCCAGGCGAGGCAACTCCGGGCGGTGTCGCGGAGCGGCACGATCCGCCGGCGAGTCGCGCGGGGCAAGGTCCTCAAGAGCGCGACCGCCTTCTCCTCCCGGTGGCCGGGCACCAGCCATTCGAACCGTTCGGGATCGAGGGCGCCGAGCACCGCGGGCGCGATCCGGGCGGTGATCCCGTCGTCCGGCTCCGCCGGCGCGAAGCGGTAGGCGAGCGGGACCGGAACCCCCGACACCTCGATCTCGTCCGGAAAGTCCTCGTCAGCCGGGAGATGCGCCCCGGGCCGGACGAGGTCGGCGAGCCCGAAGCACAGGCGCCCCGGGTCGGACCGCGAATCGAGCCACCGCCGGAAGCCGCGTTCGTTCGCGATGTCCTCCGGGACGCGGTCCTCGAAGAACCGGGCGCGGGCTTCGTCCCCGACCAGGAGGTCCCGCCGGCGGGCCCTTCGCTCGATCTCCCGCACCCGCTCGATCATCGCCCGGTTGTGCCGCTCGAACGCAGCCCCGGTCACCAGGCCTCCGTCCGCGAGGCCCTCCGACACGAATATCGCGCGCGCACCGGCCGGGTCCACCGGGGAGTACCGGACCCGCCGGCGGGGCACGACGGTGAGGCCGTACAGAACCACCCGCTCGAGCGCCATCACCTCTCCCCGCTCGGGATCGAAGCGCGGCTCGAAGTACTCCCGGGTGACGAGCTCGGGCGCCGCCCGCTCGATCCACTGCGGGCGGATTCGAGCCGCCGCGTGGGCGTAGACGGCCGAGGTCTCCACGAGGTCCGCGGCCACGATCCAGTGCACGCCGGCCGGCTTGACGGACGACGCCCGCGACAGCACGAACGTCCGATCCCGTGGTCCCCGGTACTCGCGCCCCCGCGTCCGCACCCCGACGTGCGCGACCGAGCCCGCGAGCACCGCGCGATGGACCTGGGCGTAGGTCGCGGGCCGCGGCGCCGGGCGGAGGCCGATCTCCCGCGCGGTGACGAGGAGCTGGCGGTAGACGTCCATCCACTCGCGCGTGCGGCGCGGGGAGAGGGAAAGCTCCTGGCAGCGCCGGCGCCCGGCCGCGGAGCGCAGGCGCCGGCCCTCGCCGTTCAGGAGTTCCCAGAGGTTCAGGTACCCCATGAAGTCGGAGCGCGGATCGACGAAACGGCGGTGGGCGGCGGCGGGTGCCGGGCCGCCCCCCTCGGGCGGCGATTCGCGCGGGTCTCCGGCGCTGAGGGCGGCCGCGATCACCAGGATCTCGGCCACGCAATCGAGCTCTCCGGCGGCCAGGATCATGCGGCCGATCCGCGGGTCCACGGGGAGGCGGGCGAGCCGCCGACCGATCCGGGTCACGCGGTCCTCGGCGTCGAAGGCCCCGAGCTCGCGGAGCAGGCGGTAGCCGTCGTTCACGAAGCGGCGCTCGGGCGGATCGAGGAAGGCGAACTCGTCGACCCGGCCGAGTCCGCTCGCCGCCATCCGGAGGATCACGGACGCGAGGTTCGTGCGCCGGACCTCCGGTGCGGTGAACCGCGGCCGGCCCTCGAAGTCCTCGCGCGAGTAGAGGCGCACGCACACGCCCGGGCCCAGGCGCCCGCACCGCCCGCGGCGCTGGTCGGCGGAGGCGCGCGACACCGGCTCCACCGGCAGGCGCTGCACCTTGGTGCGACGGCTGTACCGGCTGATGCGGGCGAGACCGGTGTCGACCACGAACCGGATGCCGGGCACGGTGATCGAGGTCTCCGCCACGTTCGTCGCCAGCACCACCCGGCGCCGCTCGGCGGGGCGGAAGATGCGTTCCTGCTGGGCCTGGTTGAGACGTGCGTAGAGAGGCAGCACCTCGAACGAGTGGTCCGCGCGGAGGGCTCGCCCCGCCTCCCGGATGTCGCGCTCACCGGGCAGGAACACCAGGATGTCCCCCGGCCCGTGCCGCGCGACCGACCGAACCGCCTCCGGCACGGCCGCGACCGGATCGTCGGGAGCCGACTCCGCCTCGGCGTAGTGGACTTCTACCGGATACGTCCTGCCCGACACGTCGAGGACCGGAGCGCCGCCGAAGAAGTCGGAGATGCGCTCGCTGTCGAGGGTGGCCGAGCTGACGATCACCCGGAGATCGGGGCGCCGCGGGAGCAGCCCCTTGACGTGACCGAGCAGGAGATCGACGTTGAGCGAGCGCTCGTGGGCCTCGTCAATGATGAGGGTGTCGTAGGCCTCGAGGAGACGGTCCCTCCCGATCTCGGCCACGAGGATCCCGTCCGTCATGACCTTGACGTACGTGTCCGGGCCGACCTCATCCCGGAAGCGCACCTTGCAGCCGATCGCGCCGCCGACCCGCCCGCCAAGCTCGCGCGCGATGCGGGCGGCCACGCTCCGCGCCGCGATCCGCCGGGGCTGGGTGTGGCCGATCCAGCCCGCCGCCCCCCGACCCGCCGCGAGGCAGATCTTCGGGAGCTGGGTCGTCTTGCCGGACCCGGTATCGCCGCGGACCACGACGACCGGATGGCGTTCGACGGCGGCCGCGATCGCGAGGCGCTCCGCCGTGATGGGGAGCTCGGGGGGGAAATCGGGAGACGGGAGACCGGCCACGCGGGCGGCAAGCGCGGCCCGGGAACGTTCGACCGCGGCTTCGAGGCGGCGTCGGGCCGGCCGGTCGCCGCTTCGCAGCCGCCGCAACCGGGCGCGGAGGGCCCGCCGATCCCGGACCATGGCCTCGTCGATCCCGCGTTCGAGATCGGCCCGCTTCGCCGAGGGGGCTGCGCCTTTCGTCATGGATGGCGCCGGCCGGCCGGCGACCCGTCCCCCGGGCGGGCGGAGCCCGGAGAACGGTCACCCGGAGATGTCAGTCGAGGCGGTTGTGGGTACCGTCGCAGAACGGAGCGCCGGCGGTCCGCTTGCACCCGCAGAGGAACACCTTACGGGCTTCTTCGAGCTCGAACCGCTCCGGAACGAACTCCGACCCCTTGTGGGACCCATCGCAGAACGGCTGCCGCGCGGACTTCCCGCACCGGCACCAGAAATAGGCGCCGGCCTCGAGCTCGAGGCCGTAGGGAGAGCGCTGGGCGACGACGGGCTCGGACATGGACTCGCTCCGGATGAACTGCCCCGATCTTACCAAGGCGACGCGGATCTCCTCCGGGCGCTGCGTCACCCATCCCCGCGCGGGCGGGGGACACCTGCTCAACCCGAGGCTCAAGGGATCGGGCGCCGGTTCATCCCCGCGCGGGCGGGGAACACGCGGAGGAATACGAGCAGACGCGCCCGGGCGCCGGTTCATCCCCGCGCGGGCGGGGAACACGGCAAACCCCCATACGCCTGGTCTACCCCCATCGGTTCATCCCCGCGCGGGCGGGGAACACACGATCTCCTTCCGTTATGAGGACCCCACCACCGGTTCATCCCCGCGCGGGCGGGGAACACAACGCCGCCGGGAACGAGCGGGTGTTCTTCAGCGGTTCATCCCCGCGCGGGCGGGGAACACCGGATCCGCAGGCTGTCGCAGTACCGGCTGTTCGGTTCATCCCCGCGCGGGCGGGGAACACCAGGCGGCTCGGTTCCGGGAGATCGAACAGGGCGGTTCATCCCCGCGCGGGCGGGGAACACTCTTCCTGCAACATGATGATTCAGAAAGCCTTTTCCAATGACGGATCGTCTACCAAACTTTCCATTTCCGGAAGGCGCATGGCTCAGGTTTCCGGAACGGCGCCTTGATTCACCGTCCCGGCGTCAGTCGGCTGGGGCAGGAACTGAACGAGCTTCATGCCGTCCAGATCCACCGGAATGCGTCGGTTGTCGCCGCAGGTGTCGAAGTCGTAGCCCGCGTCGTTCGGCACGGCCCAGGCGATAATGGCGTCACCGTCGTCGATCTCCTCCCTGACTTGCGACCAGATCATTTCGCGAGTCCGCCGCGAGTAGTTGCCGACATAGACACCCGCCCGGATCTCCAGCAGCCACACTGCGAGTCTCCCGCGCAGCCTCGGCGGTGCGTTGCTAACCGCGATGACCAACATCACCGCTCGGTGTCTCCGGAATAGCGATCGGCTGGACTTCGTCCGCTGGCGGCGGAGGATCGAATCCACCCGCCGCCAGCATCTCCTCGATGCCCGGGATCAGCCGGTGCAGCAAACCGGCCTTTCGGAAACTGTCGCGACAGCCTCGTCTGACCTCGCCGATCGGATCGCTGGCCGCGGGGTGCTTTCCCCGTTCCGCTTGGCCGGCGACTTGAAACGCAATCGGAACCACGGTTCCGAACTTGTAGACGTCCGCCACATCGTAGACGAAGGACTGGGGTTTTCCGGTATGCAGGAATCCGATGGCAGGAGCGTACCCCGCGGCCAGAACGGCAGCTTCTGCCAGCCCGTAGAGGCACGAGGTCGCCTGGCTCAAACAACGGTTGGGCAGGTCCGCAGCTTGCCAGTCCCCGGGTTCATACCGGCGTCCCTTCCACTTCACGCCGTATCGTCGGGCCAGCATTTCGTAGAGACGCTTCACGCGCGCGCCTTCGATTCCGCGCAGTTGGTCGACAGATCGGCGCTGCGGGGCAGGCTCGCCGAATCGCATGTCGTACATCTTCCGCACCACCTTGAGACGGGCATCCGGGTCCAAGGCCAGTCGCGCCTGAAGAAGCAGGCGGTCGGCACGCGCACCACCGGGCTGGCCGGCCGAATAGAGACGGACCCCGGCCTCACCCACCCAGACCAGCAGGCAGCCGACTCGCGCGGCGAGCGCAACGGCCGCATGCGAAACGCGGGCACCGGGCTCCAGCATCAGACACGCGAGCCCACCCACCGGAATATGGGTGCGTACACCGGTCCGGTCGACGACAACGAAGGCGCCGTCCAGAACATCGAGCCGCCCCTTCTCGACAAACAGAATGGAGGCGCGATCCTTGATCGGAATGGGGTGAGGCGGCGCGATCCCGGGGGCGACGGCCATGGCAGTCAGCGTCTCCAGGTGACCGGGCAGGTTCGGCCGCCGGTCCTCGCGTTGTCGACAGGGAACGTCATGCAGGAATGATCCCCTGAATGCCTCCGTGCCTGCTCGCGAATGCCCTTCGAACGATGTGGAGAGAGGCGCAAACCCAGGGCAAAATCATCCGGTCACCCCTTCGCCGCCACCGGGGGCGAGGCGAAAAGCCACCCTGACGAACTTGTTGCGTTCGTCCTGCATCAGCTCCGGCTCCGTTCCGTTGAACGCGCCCATCTCCCTGCGCATGATGAGCCAGCCTCTACCGCGTTGCTCCATGAAGCCCATGGCGGACATGAAGTGGGCCATGGACTCGTTCCTCGACCGGAGATTGGCGCCCGCACGGACCCTGTCCACGGTCATATGGTTGGGTAGCGCACCGGGACTCGTAATGTCGACCCGGCGGTCGAAGACTTCGAGCAATATCTTCGATCCGGTGATCGCGTAGTCCCGATGCACCGCCGCGTTCACCAGTGCCTCCCGAATCGCGGCACGGGGAAGCAGATAGCGGTCTTCCCGAATCAGGTTTCGATAGGACTCGAAACGGCCCAGGCCCAGAAACCACCCCGTCGCCCGTTCAACCTGTTCGTCAACCCGGCCGGCCGCATTGGCGGCTTGCAATATGTCGGAAGCGCGGTCGTCACCTGCATACGCGACGCACTCGATGCGAAAGTTGCGGGTCTGCGGATAGCGTTGAGGATCATTGCCGAACGCCAATACCCCGTAGAGCGTTGCGCGCATCTCGCCACCGATCTCGACGACGACGCCGCGATTGCGCAGATCGGCTTCGTTGCCGGACTGCGGATCGTGCGTCGTGTCGAATCCCAGACGCTGCAGATATGAGCGGAATGCATCCGGATCGATGTGTGAAGAGGCTGCGTCCTGGATCGCACGCTCCTCGGTCAGGATGTACCCGAACGTGTTGTAGAGCTCCTGGAGCTCGGTTGGCGAAGGCTCGACACTGCTGCGCTCACGACGAATCCAGACACGTCCGCCGTAGCGCAGGGGTTCGAATCCCCGTTGTCGCGGAACCTCGATCCAATGTATCCAGCCCGGCGGCTCCTCGTGGCATCCGAGTCGGGCGTGGACCGGCGTACTACAGCCCGTCCGGAGGAACGACGTGAGGCGTTCCCGTACCCGGTCCGCACCCTCGCGGACCCCGGCGATCTCCCGGGAATCCGGGACTCCGAGGATGATCACGCCTCCCTCGGAGTTCGCGAACGCGCAGATCGCCCTGCCCACCCCGGCCAAGTCTCCCGGACCGCGCTTGAATTCCGTGCGCGGACCCTCCCCCTCTTCAATTCGCGCCCGGATGTGCCGCCAATCCACGTTCAGACCTCAGCGCTCGCCGCCGAACTTCCCATCGTCGACGTGCACCCGCATTCACGCTCGGCGGATCAGCATCAGACCGCACCCGTAGGCCTTGGCCGCACCGAAGCCGCGCGCTACCGCCGCCAGAAAGGACGCGGGATCGCCGACCGTCAGGACCCCCTCGAAATCGAGGGTCGAATAGGACATCGAACGCGCTGCTCCTCTCCGAGAGATACGGTGCTGCTCGTACCCATCGACTCGCACACCGTCTGTCCCGATTGAGAAGCCGGCCTTCCTCCCCTGCCGTTCGAGCCACGCGAGCCCCCGCTCGCGCACGGCGGCCAGGCGACAGGCGGCACGATCGCCCTCGGAAGACGACCGCAACGCATCCATCACGACATCGTGCTTGACGGAACGCCGATGCGAGGGGTGACGGCGACGAACGACCGGATTGGCTCGCAAAGAGAACCCGAGCCGGTCTCCGGCTTCGAGGACGGGCGTGAAAGGCTTTGGCTCCGCGATCTCGAACAATCCGTGTCGATCTTCCGGCGGGCGGGCGGACAAGATGAGGAACGTGCCTGTTTGCATCTCACGCCACAGAAAGTCCCGGCTTCGAGCCGGATCATCCGCGAACAGCGACCAGACGAGATGATGTCCCGGTTGCCTCGCAGGCCCACCTCTCCCCGTACTCCCCAGCAACAGCGGCGCGAGCGCCCCGGCCGAAGCATCTCGTCTCAGGCAGGCGCGGGAGAAGTACAGCATCCCCTTCATGCCTCGCCTCCTTCGCTGGTGACGATCCTTTCCAGCCGATCCGCGAACTGCCAGCGCCGGCGGCTGACAACGCCATCGCGCCGCCTTTCGACCCGGGTCTCGACGGACGCTTGCGGCACATCATGGTCAAACGCGATCGCTCCCCCTGGTGCGCCCGCGATTCGGATCCGTTCCAGGACCTTTCGTTCCTCCTCATTCGGGTGCCGCGCGCCGAAGGCCGTCATGAAGGTGTCGGATTCGACGATCTCGGGGTTGAGCGGCAGGCCGAGCGGCGCCGACTTGCGCCCGACGTACAGCACGAAGTGCGGCCGCCGGAGGGCGTTGGCGATCTTGTCGAGGTCCACGGCTTGCCCCACACGCGGCCACAGCGCGATGGTGAAACAGGCGTCCGCCCGCCATTCTCGGGCGGAGAGCACGGTATGGAGACCGTCCGATTCCAGCTCCTCCCGCCGGGTCGCGAACCTTCGCCCCTTGCGGGCCTTCGGCGTCTGGGCGGTGTGATAGTCGATGAGAGGCCGCCCCGGTGCATCCGTTCTGACCGCGTAGTAGAGGCCGGCTTCCAGCTGCCGGTGGGCTTCCTCGTCCCCTCGCTCGATTCCCTGAGACGCGGCCACCAGTCCGAGCACGGCGGAGCGTCCAGGCCGGACCCAGCTCATGCGGCGTTCGCCGACCGCAATCTCCCCGAACGACCCCATGGGAGCGTAGAGAGTGAAGAGAAGGAAACGCATGTGATCAGCTCACTGCGAAGGCGATCAGCTCCCGCAGCGTCCCTTCGCCCTTCCCGACATTCATCGTGTACGAGGCGCTGGCGCACGGCCCGTACGCCGCGTCCAACCGGTCCCGGAAATCCTCGATCTCCCTGATGGACTGCTCGCCCTGGTTGCTCCCGGAGACGGGCTTGAGGAAAGCGGTCGCGAGGCTGCGCGGCTGAGCCGAACCTCTCTCGGCCAGAGCATAGAAGGCACGGGCACGGCTCGCGAAGCTCGCCTGTTTCCCGCCGGGTGCGACCGTAGCGGCGGCCTCGACCAGGGCGGCGAGGCTGGCGTCCCGGACACGCGACTCGTTTGCGAGATTGTCAAGCAACAGACCTCGATCGACGCAGACATAGAGGTAGAACACCCCAGCACCGAACTCCTGTACGTTGAGGAAGCCGGCCCCGGCGTCGTCCGGCTCCTCGCGGGACTTCAGATCGTCCACTGCGACGTAGAAGTCGTCTTCCGCGATGGCGCGGTGCGTCGTAATGGCGTGCGCGACCTGCACCGCCGCTTCCCGATTGAACTTCGATTTGCCGGTTTCAGCGAACATCCGTCCGAACATCGCGATGTCCGCGGCCGTGTCCACCCTTTGCAGCAGATCGCCAGCCTCCGGTCCTTCGACGGATTCCCCGTAAAGCGCCTTGTCGGCAAGCGCAAACGCGTTTGCTCGTTCCTCGGGTGAAACGAAGGCAAGCTGCTCGATGAAGGTGGGATCTTTGTCCTTCTCTCCCTTGATCTTGCCGAAAACGCCGGCGATGCCGCGGGCGACATCAAGGGCCTCGCCCTCCTCCATGCCTCCATCGAGCAACCGCTCCAGAACTTCCTTGCCGAGCCGTTGTGTTCGCTCCGCGAGATGGCCTTCCAGCTTCGCACCGAAGACATCGGACGTGCGCCAGGCACGCTTCAAGCTCTGCGAGGACACGCGAAGCCGCGGCGCGCCGCCAAAGACGACACTCTTGGGACGGCCGGTGTCGTCCCGGTTCAGATTGGACGGGCCGTAGGCGGTGAGGAGATGAAGCTGCAGAAAGTCGGCCATTGTTCGGATTCCTATCCTTCATTTTGAACAGGGGCGGGCGTTCCCGGCGCACCGTCGCTCGATCGAATGTCGGCAACGCCGTAGTAGTCGAATATCCAACGCTTCTTCACGCCTTCGCCCCAGTAGAGGACCGCGGACGCGAGGTCGTGTACGTTCAGCTTTCCCTTGGTCATGCGGGCCAGCCGGCGCATCGGGTCCATGAGCCCGGTGGCGGGGGTCTGAAGAAGGCGCCGAAAACGGCTTTCGGAGAGGAGCGCTGACTGGTCATCGTCAAGTGTAGTGCGGCCGACCGCGCGGGCAACGCGCCGGTCGTCGGAATCGCGGACATGCGCCAGGATCCCGGCAAGCATGGCGACTCGCTCCGGGTCTCGCGGCAACCTCGCGATGAGACGCAATGCCTCCGGCTCCTGCATCACCTCGAGCGACGTGGCGGCGCGCCGCATACGGGCGAGGGCCGCGCGCCTGGGGCCTGACCGGGGGCCACCCTCCGGATTCAGATCGCGCCACCAATCGTAGACAATCGAGGCGGGGCTCTGTCGTACGGGGTCCATCATGCTTCCTCCCGCTCGCGCCTTCGCGATCGCATGGTCTCCGGCGACGGGATACCGAGGTCGCCGTCGAACAGGGGCTTGCCTGCCTTTCCGTGCCCACTGAGCGCGAGCGTCAAGTAAAACCGCGCCTTCACGTGACGATGCATGTCCCGATCCTCCAACCCCTCGGAGGGAGCGTATTCGTCGAACAGGCGAAGCGCGACCTCTTTCAGGACCGGCACCCAACTGCGGCGCACCTCGATGGTGGGATCATCGCTGTCGGGAAGTTCCCTGATTGCGGTCACCGCCCCGCCGACAGCCGCGTAGAACGCCGCCTCCGTATCCCGATAGAAGCGTTCCGCGACAAAGCCATAGTCACCCCTTGCATCCTTGGGGCGATCGCAAATGGCGGATTTAATTGCTCCAGTTACCAAACGCGCCGTCGTATTGGAGGCCGCAACGGCCCGCCGGATGAAACCATCAAGCCATTCGCGCGTCTCAGCATCAAGGCGCCAGAGCGACATCTCGCCCTCAACCCAGGCGCGTGCCTTCATATTGTCCATGTCGTAGCCGAAGGCAGCGAACCTGGTCTCGCTCACACGGCGCTCGGCCGACTGCTGCCAATTGCGAATCGCTCGCGCAGGCTCGCGAAGACCGTCCTTGCTCCGAACGACGCATCCTGGCCAAAGCCGATAGCTGATGCCGCCGGGGTTGGGATGAACCGGCAGTCTCGTGACGGCGGTCGCCTTCTCGCGGTAGTACGGAGTCAGAGGATGGTCGAATCCCTCCGAGTAGTTGGTGCCGTAGTTCCTGGTCCGGTAGCGCGCCACAACGACGGCATCCCTCGCAGCCGTGAGACCGCATCTCCGGCCCTGCGCCGACTCGAACAGGAGCCGAATGCGCCGGGGCATGCCCCAATAGACCTGCAAGGGATGGACGTCGGCGGGGGTGGTCGACTGGCCGCCGGAGTTCGGATTCGAGGTGCGGGTTGGAGCAAGCCAGGGAAAGATCCGCTCGGGCGCGCTGTCCGGCATCGCTTCGACAGTACGCGCCTTGATCTGCTCTCGGCTCTCGACATTGGGCCAGAGCCGGCCCCAGAGGGTGGTGCCGCAGTCGGGATGCTCAGAAACCACCAAGGTCGTCATGGGGCCCCCGCCTCGCACGGACGTGCGATGGCCTGCACCGCCCGAAGGCGCGTAGCTGCTCAAGGTGAAGAGCGCCATTGCAGCCGTGGCGCGGGACAGCACGGGTGCCGCGCCTCGCTTCACGAACAGGTCCGCATTGTTACGCAGGGTCTGTGCGCCCGGTGTATCGATCAACAGCACCGCGATCTCCTTCTCTTCGGTGCCGTCGAGCGGATCGAGATCTTGCAGGAACCGCGAGCCGGAGCCATCCAGGTCGAAGGCATGAGCGACATCCGCGAACCGCTGCCTGAGCACCTCCGGCCCGGGCGGTTCCAGCCACCACTCCTCCCATTCTTCGTCGTCCGAGGGTGCAGCGGCGGTGGACAGCAACCCGATCAGAAGCTCGTGGGCAGCCCCGTTGAAGTCTGGCCGGGGCCAGGCAAACGCCACGAACGGATCCTCGCCGAAACCTTCATTCAGCCGCCAGGGTTGGATGTGCTCGACGGCGCCGCTTCGCCGCCGGACGGGCAGCCACGGCTCGCCGATCAGGTTGAAAATAGAGTATGGATCAGACATTTCCAGTCCCAAATTCAACCCACTCCTCCACAACGACCGTCTCTTTGGCGACCACCTCCCGTAACTCCCTATGCCGAGTGATCCGCCGTCGGAGACGGTCGACTCGCTCAGGCTGATCGTGGTTCGGCAGCAGGAAACCTACTGTCGGCTGCCGCACGGGTCTGCGTTGCTTCTTCATAGGCTGACACCTCTCGCTAGGTGGTTTCTCAAGTCCCGCCATGACTGAATCTCTAAGAGGACTCCAATCTATCCCCTTAGTCCTCGCGTCGGCAAGGAACGCAAGCCGCCTTCAATCAATCCCAGGTTCATCCCGCAGGTTCTTCGTCGGGAACGGCTCCACACGTATGGCCATCTACGAATACTTCAAGCCCTCGGCGTGGATCGTACCCTATGCGAACGTCTCCGGGTATCTGCCCGCCCCCGGAAGCTGCCCGTCCGCTCAAAGAGGCGCGTCCAGTGTCGGCACTCTCGAGCACGACGAGGACCTTATCCGAGTCGTAGCGGGTCCAGTCCGCCTTGGCGACCCGCGCGCCCTCGGCGCGGTGCGCAGAGACGCTCACCTCGCTGAGCCGCCAGGCCCGCCACCCTTCCTCCGGCGCGGCGGCGAGCGCGTAGGGCTCGACCCGGCCGTCACGCACTCGCGCGAGTCGCAAGGTGACCCGCGGCTCTTCGTCGAGCCGGGTCGGCGTCCGAACGTCGCTCTCCCAGGCTCCCCCGTCCCGCACGTACCCCTTGGCGAAGTCAAGGGCACTAGCGGTCGCCAAGCCGCGGTCCGCGCCCGCCCTGCCCTCCGCGTCGAAGAATTTTCCTTTGAGATCATCCGGAATGCTCGCCTCCGCGCCTTCTCCATAGAC
The DNA here is from genome assembly GCA_965214795.1 of Gammaproteobacteria bacterium. Taxonomy (GTDB): domain Bacteria; phylum Pseudomonadota; class Gammaproteobacteria; order HK1; family HK1; genus JAJDXW01. The sequence goes on from OZ243976.1 coordinate 3,843,049, forward strand.
GGACTCGACGAGTGCGCGCAGCGCGCCCGGACTCTCGATCATGCCGGCGTCCTCGAGCACCCTGGCCGTAAGCCAGAGGCGGGCATGGTCCTTGTAGACATACGCCGCTCGCGGAAAGGCCCGGCTGAACCACTCCTCGTCCGCGCCGGCCACGGGCTCCGGCCCCACCACCACCAGCGTCGGTTGGCCTTCGCGCTCCGGCCGGTCGTGCCGCCACAGTCTTCCCGCGCGCTGGATCAGCAGATCGACGGGGGCAAGGTCGGTGATCAACACGTCGAAATCCAGGTCGAGCGACTGCTCGACCACCTGCGTTGCGATCAGCACCTGGCCCGCGCGGTCAGCGGGCGTGCTGCGTTTACCGAACCTCTGCACGACCCGTTTCTCGATCGCCGAGCGGTCAACGAGCGCAAATCGGGCGTGGAAGAGATCGGGAGCGAGCCCGCGGTCCCTCAACGCCGCATGGGCGTCGAGCGCGTCGTCGACGGTATTGCGAATGTAGAGCACCGCTTTGCCGGCATCGGCGGTCCGTTCGACTTCGCTCAACGCGTCGTCGCAGGACCGCAGGAACCGGACGGGAAGCGCGCGAGCCCGCCCGGACTGGCCGGCGATCTTCGCGCAGTGACGGCCATCGGCCGCGCAGACCGTGGCCATGGGATAGTCCATGCCGAGGCCGGCGTCCTGAACCTCCCCTCCCAGCCCCTTCGCAAAGGAATCGGTCAGTCGCCGGCGGATGGACTGTGGCAGCGTAGCGGACAACAGGATTGCCGAGCCGCCGAGCCCGGCCTGGAATTCGAGCAGCCGCTCCATCTCGCGCTGCATGTAGGCGTCGTAGGCGTGCACCTCGTCGAGAACGAGGACCCGCCGCATGAGGCCCAGGAGCCGTAACGACTGGTGCCGGCTCGGCAGCACGGCCAACAGCGCTTGGTCGATCGTGCCGGCGCCGGCATCGGCCAGGAACGCGCGCCGCCGGTCGTCGGCGATCCACGCCGCGCAGGCGGCAGAGGCCGTCGTTTCGGACTCTTCATCCGATCCGTCCACCTCGGAATACGGCTTCTCGATGCGCCCACCGCACATCACAGCAGCCCGAAATCCCTCGTGCAGGTCGCGCGCACCATGCGCGAGGGCGATGGACGGCTGGTCCTTCGCCGAGAAGAGATGGCGATACGCGGCGGCGAGCCGGTCGAACATGGCATTGGCCGTCGCCATGGTGGGAAGTGCGACGTAGAGACCGTCCGCGCGGCGCGATGTCATCAGTCGATGGGCCAGCATCAGCGCCGCTTCGGTCTTGCCGCTGCCCGTCTCGTCCTCGATCAGGAACAGCGCCGGCCCGGCCGGCAACTCCACGGTCCGCGCCCACTCCTGCATCGGACTCGACGCCGTTCCGGCGCCGATCAGATCGTCGTACTCGAGACGGTGGCCGGCCCCCGCCGGCAGTACCCCGGCGGCTGCGACCGCACCGACCGCCCGTTCTCGGGCCTCGCGCCAATAGGTGGCGAGATCCTGATTCGGCTCACGGTAGGGAAACCAATCCTGGTTCGAACCGATCCAGTCGGCCAGGACGGCGAGGCCAGCGAGCGCGTGGGACGCCCGCCTCGCCCGCTTCCGATCCATGGCCGGCAAGCGCGAGGGAACATCGAACAGCTTGTGCGCCTGCTGGATGAAATCCTGCGCAGCATTGATGCCTGCCTTTCCGAAGTCGCTCCGGAGCCCGGCAACACCACCCTCGGGCCCGACTTCCGGCGGCGCCCCGTGGTGGCCGGTGACGGCAGAGATCAGGGGTTGCCAGACAGACACCCCGGCTCGACCCGGCAGCTTGAACATCTCGGGGGCGACACGGAACAGGCGCAGTCCTCCTGCCCCGTGGTCGTAGCGGGTGGACAGCTCGGCAGGGTCGTTGCCGAAGCACTCCGGATAGAGGCGCGGCGCCTTCGCCTGAAACTTCCTGGCGAACTTGCCGATGTCGTGAAGCGCAAGGAGGAAGCGGACAAGGGGGAAGGCGTCGTCTTCGGGCAGGCCGAGCAGTCGGGGCAACCCGCTGCCCGGCCCGCGGCGCCCCGCGAGCAGAGCCTCGCCAACCGCGGCCACGTCGAGGGAGTGAAACACCAGCGGATGCCACCCCGGCCCGCGATCCGGATCGGACGGTCGGGCCTTCCCCCAGAAACGAAGGAGGTTCATGGGGGCTCAGGCCAGCCGCAGAGTGACGCCTGGGCAGGGTCCGATCCGAAGTCGCGTCGGCCGGGATACGCCCATTCCTGGCGCGAGAGAGATCGCCGCGGGAGGAGCGTCGAGCCGCGCGGAGCGATGACGGAGGGGAGCGCGGCGGCGGTGAAGATCGGGGTCCGCTGGGTGGTCACCGGCGTTCGGGTGGTGGGGGTGATACGGCCCGCAGGCGGGCTTCCAGCTCGGCATTGCGGGCTCGGGCTTCCTGCAGGGCGAGGTCGGTCTCCGCCAAGGTCAGGAGCTTGCGGCCCGTGGAGGGGTCCCGGAACCGGATCTCCCCGCCGTCCACGTACACGTCGAGCCCGAGTACGGGGCTGTGCAGCATTCGCGGGCCGCCCTCGATTCCGACTGGCTCCAGCTCCTCGTACGCACCGCCCGACAGCCGATACCCCCGCAGCCTCGGATCCAGATAGTCGCCGGTCGGGTCGAACAGCCAGTACTCCCCGACCCCCAGCCGTGCATAGAGGTCGCGCTTGAATCCCTGGTCCACGCGCCGGGTGCTCCGCGAGGTCACCTCGAGCACGAAGTCCGGACCCTTCGGCTCCTCCCACAGCAGGTAGGTGCGCCGACGCCGCTTGGGCGCCCCGAACACCACGAATACGTCCGGGGCCACCCGCGAGCGCGGGTCCCCTTCGACGTAGTAGAGGAGCCGGTTTCCCTCGACCGCGACGTCCGGGCGGCGCCCGAAGTACACGTCGAGGGCGCCTGCCGCGTAGGTGAGGGAATCGTACTGGAACCGGGTCTCCGCGAGCGGCAGGCCGTTCGACTCGGGGTACTCGACCCTCCGCGGCGGGGCGTAGTGGGGGCCGGGCCCGGAAACGCCGAAACGGACGTCCTCGCTCATCGTCCGTCCTCCGATGACGTGCCCTTTGATCGTAGCATCCGGTCCCTCGTCCCCTTCCCCTTCGCCCCGGACGCGCCGAAATCGGTACACTCCCCGGTCGAGTCATTACTACTTGAGAGGGGATGGAGATGAAGGCGAACAGACCGAATCGGATCGGCGCACCATTGGCGGCGGCGGTGCTCGCAATCGGGAGTGCACTCGGCGGCGCGGCGCACGCGGCGGGCCTCAAGATCGGCTACGTGGGGGGGATCTCGGGCGCCTGCGGCGGGCTCACCCATTCCGCGCGCAAGGCGATGGAGATCGCACAGGGCGAGATCAACGCGGCGGGCGGGGTGCTCGGCGGCCCGATCGAGATCGTCTGGCGCGACTCCAAGACCAAGCCGGACGAGGGCGCCAAGCAGGCGCGCGACCTCGTCCTCTCCGAGGAGGTCGACCTCCTGACCGGGGTCTGCTCGAGCTCGGTGTTCATGGCCATCAACCCGATCGCGAAGCAGTACGGCGTACCGCTCTTCAGCGCCATCAGCGGGACCCACAAGGCCACCATCGACTTCGGCCATCCCTTCGTGGTCCAGACCCAGCCCCACACCCTGATGGAAGGGAAGGCGCTCGCGGAGTACGCGGCGCGCAAGGGCTGGAAGAACATCGTCACCATGGGCCTCGACTACGAGTGGGGCCGCACCACCGTGAAAGTGTTCACCGAGGAGCTGGCGAAGCTCGACCCGGACGCGAAGATCGCCCGCCAGCTCTGGCCGCGCATCGGGGAGACGAACCTCACCTCCTACATCACCGCCGCCCTCGCCGAAAAGCCGGACCTCATCATGGCCGTCATGTTCGGGAGCGGCACCAACAGCCTCATCAAGCAGGGCAAGGCCTACGGGCTGCTCCAGCGCACCGAGCTGCTGACGTTCCTCAGCACGGAGAGCTACATGTCCCTCGGCCGGGACGTTCCGGACGGGGTGCACGGCTGGGCGCGGGGGCCGTTCTACGCGCTCACCACCGACGCGGCGCGGGGGTTCGTCGCCAAGTACCAGGCCGAGCATGACGGGGAGTTCCCCAACGACTGGGGGGTCCTCGGCTACGACGTGATGTACATCATCGCGGGCGCGGTCGAGAAGGCGGGAAGCACCGATCCGGCCGCGCTCCGCGAGGCCCTCGGCGCGATGAGCTTCGACACCCTGCGCGGCGAGCTCCGCATGCGGACGATCGACAACACCTTCAACGCCCCGAGCTTCATCGGGGTGACGAAGATGACGGACGACTACCCGTTCCCGGTGATGACGGACGTCAACGTCATTCCCGGAGACCTCACCCTGCCGGACGAGGCGACGGTCGAGGCGCTCCGCGAGGCGGCCGCCCAAGGCTGAACGGGGACCGGGCCGAGACGGGACCGAGGCGAGGCTGAACCGGGGTCGGAGCTAAGCCGGCACGGCCCCGGGGCGGCCTCCGCCGTCCCGGGCCGTGCGGCGGCGGGCCGGACCCCACCCTCCTCCTCCTCGCGAGACCGGCCGGCGGCGCGCGCATGCTCATCGTCCAGGTGCTCCAGGGCGTGATGGAAGGGGTGTTCCTCTTCCTCATCGCCTCCGGGCTTACCCTCATCTTCGGGGTCTCGCGCATCGTCAACTTCGCCCACGGCTCCTTCTACATGCTGGGGGCGTTCCTCACCTACCAGATCCATCCCTGGGTCGCGGCCGGCACCCCGGGCGGGTTCTTCACGAGCATCCTCCTTTGCGGGGTGCTCGTGGCCCTCATCGGGCTCGTCTTCGAGCTCTTCTTCCTGCGCCGGGTGTACCACGCCGAGGAACTCATGCAGCTCGTGCTGACCCTCGCCGCGGTGCTCATCATCCGCGACCTCACCAAGTTCTTCTGGGGGCTCGACGACGTGACCGTGGTGCTCCCCGACGCCCTCTCCGGCGCGGTCATCGCGGGGGACATGTACCTGCCGACCTACCAGCTCGCGATGGTGGCGGTCGGCATCCTCGTCCTCGTCACCCTCTGGGCGGTGCTCAAGTTCACCCGGGCCGGCATCGTGCTCCGCGCCGCCACCGACGACCGCGGCATGGTCGCCCTCCTCGGCATCAACCAGGCGCACGTCTTCACCGCCGTCTTCACCGCCGGCTCCTTTCTCGCCGGGATCGCGGGCGGGTTCGCGGCCGCGTTCGAGAGCGTGAACTACCTGCTTGATGCACGGGTCATCGTCCTCGCCTTCATCGTGGTGGTGATCGGCGGGCTCGGGAGCCTCTACGGGGCGCTCCTCGCCGCCCTCGGGGTCGGGGTGGTCAAGTCCCTCGGCCTCCTGTGGGCGCCGCGCCTCTCCATGGTCATCATCTTCCTCCTGATGGCGGTGGTGCTGCTGTTCCGGTCGCTCCGGCGCACGGGCGAGTAGGCCGATGGCCGCGGACGTGCGCGTGGACGCGGAGCGCCGGCGGGGCGACGCCTCGTCGATCGAGTGGCGGCTGGTCGCGGTGGCGTTCGTCCTCGTCGCGATCGCCCTCCACCTCTCGCCCCCCCTCGTCGCGTTCGCGATCATCGAGGTGATGATCTTCGCCCTCTACGCGAGCGCCCTGAACCTGCTCTTGAGCTACAGCGGCATGGTCTCGTTCGGACACGCGGTCTACTTCGGGCTGGGCGCCTACGGGCTCGCCATCACCATCGCCAAGTTCGGATGGCCGATCTGGGCCGGGGTGGCGGCCGGCCCGCTCGTCAGCGCCTTCTTCGGCCTCGTGTACGGGGCGCTCTGCGTGCAGCTCACCGCGATCTACGCCGCGATGCTGACCCTCGCGTGTGCGGAGATCACCTTCGCGATCGTCTTCCAGTGGTTCGACTTCACCGGCGGCGATTCCGGCATCTCGGGGCACGTGCCGGCGATGATGGGGCTCTCCCCCGCGTGGTTCGGGATAGTGGTGCTCGTGGTCGTCACCATCTGCATCCTCTCCCTGTGGCGGGTGGTCCACGCCCCGCTCGGCCTCACCATCCGGGCGGTGGGCGAGAACCCGGTGCGGGCGGCGGCGATGGGGCACGGCCGCAAGCGCGTACAGCTCGCCGCGTTCGTCCTCTCGGCGTTCCTCTCCGGGGTCGCGGGCACCCTGTACGGGATCTTCCACGGGAACGTGTTCCCCGAATACGTCGGGGTGCTGTTCACCATCGACGGCCTCGTCATGGTCCTCCTCGGCGGGCTCTACAGCTTCGGGGCCGGGATCTACGGGGCAATCGTCTACAAGCTTCTCGACAACGTGATGGCTCACTACTTCGAGTACTGGCAGCTCGTCATCGGGGTCATCCTGGTGCTCGTGGTGCTCGTCTCGCCGGCCGGGATCGCGGGGCTCGTCTCGACGGTCGTCGCGCGGCTGCGGAGACGCCCCGCGTGAGCGCCGCGCCGGCTCCCGGCAGCGAAGCCGCCGCGCTCGAGGTGCGGGGGCTCGTCAAGCAATTCGGGCAGTTCGTGGCCCTCGACGGGGTGGATCTCAGGGTCGCCCCGCGGGAGATCCGGGCCGTCATCGGACCGAACGGAGCGGGCAAGACCACCCTCATCAACGTGCTCGGCGGGCAGCTCGTGGCCGACAGGGGCACCGTCGAGGTGCACGGGCGCCGGCTCGTCCGCCAGCACCCGCACCAGGTGGCGAAGCTCGGGGTCGGACGCACCTTCCAGATCTCGAGCACCTTCCGGCGGATGACGGTCCTCGACAACATGCTGTACGCGCACCACGCGGGGGGCGGCCGGTGGTTCGGGCTCGATGCGTCGCGGCTCCGCCGTCTCCGCGAGCCGGCGATGGCGGACCTCGGGACGATCGGCCTCACCCACTGCGCGGACCAGGTGGTGGACGACATCTCCCACGGGGACCGCAAGCGCCTCGAGTTCGGCATGGTGCTCGCCACCCGCCCCACCCTGCTCCTCCTCGACGAACCGACCGCGGGGATGGGCCTCGGGGAGCGCCAGGAACTCATCGATCTCGTTCTCGCGGTGGCGCGCGAACGCGGGATCACCCTCGTCTTCGTGGAGCATGACATCGACGCGGTATTCCGGGCCGCCGAGTCCATCACCGTCATGGCCCTCGGGCGGGTGTTCGCGGAGGGCACCCCGGACGAGATCGCGGCGAACGACGACGTACAGGAGATCTACCTGGGGGGTCGGAGATGATGCTGGAGCTGGCCGGCGTCGCGGCCGCCTACGGCCACGCGCAGGCCCTGCACGGAATCGACCTCGCGGTGGACGAGGGCGAGGTGGTGTGCATCGTCGGCCGGAACGGCGCGGGCAAGACGAGCATGCTGCGCAGCATCGTCCAGGATCTCATCACGGTGACCGGCGGTCACGTCCGTTTCGGCGGCGAGGACCTGGCCGGGCTCGCCCCCCACGAGGTGGTCCGGCGGGGGATCGGCTACGTCCCCGAGGACCGGCGCGTGTTCGCGAGCCTCACCGTCACCGAGAACCTGACCGTGCCCCGCTCCTTCGCGGGCGCCGGCGCCGGCTACTGGACCCCCGCGCGGGTGGAGGAGCTCTTTCCGCCCCTTGCCGAGTTCCGGGGCCGGCTCGCGGGGAACCTGAGCGGCGGTCAGCAGCAGATGCTGAGCATCGCGCGCTCCCTTCTCACCAACCCGCGGCTGCTCCTCCTCGACGAGCCGCACGAGGGGCTCGCCCCCCTCGTGGCCCGGAGCGTGGTGGAGGCCATCGGCCGCCTCAAGTCGCTCGGCGTCTCGATGCTCCTCTCCGAGCAGCAGCTCCATCTCGTCCACGAAACGGCGGACCGCATCTACGTGGTGGACCGGGGGCGGATCGTCTTCTCGGGGACGGTGGCGGAGTTCGACGCGGACGAGGACGTCGCCCGCCGCCATCTCATGGTCGCGGGCTGAATCGAGACCTGCTCTCTCGCCGCCGGTCGCAGGCGGCGCCCCATCCCCGGGGCGGGGTCATCGAGAGCGCGGCTTCAGTCTCGATCCTGCATGGGATTTCGGGTGACGAGGCCCGGAAAGCGGCTGAAATCCCGGTCGGCCGTCCAGAACTCCGTGACGCCGTGCGCGATGCAGAGGGCGGCAACCCGCGCGTCATGCACCATCGGTCCCTTCACTTGGCCGTTCCGAAGCAGGTCCTTCAACATGCTCCAATGCAGGTGGGTCTCGGTGAGCAACTCCGCGACCGGGGATTCGAACCAGGCGTCGACCTGATCCAGAGCCTCGGCGACGGCTGAGGGCGGGTCGTAGATCCGTGGATGGCTCACGATGGCCAGGAACTCGTGAATGCATGGCCAAGGCAACCCCCAGCTTACCCGCCCTTGCGCCAACGACTCGATACGGGACCTGGCCTGCTCGTGCCACTCGGAGTCGGCACGGTGAGCGTAGACGAGGATGTTGGTATCCGCGGCAATCAACCGCCGCGGCCTTCGTAGGCGGATTCGCGAATGCGAGCCCAGTCCCCTTCATGAAACGGCGGTTGCAGGCCACGGCCGCCAACGCTGGCATCCCTCAGCTTGAAGCTGTCCCGCTCGGCGTCCGCACGTAGCGCCAAGCGCAACCCGCGCTCGATGAGCGAGCGTAGCGTAATGTTCTCTCTTGCCGCGTGAGCCTTCGCCATTCTGGCAAGGTCGTCGGCAATCTCGATGGTCGTCTTCAATATGGGTCGCCACATAGCCAAGTATGGTTGCACACTTTATCCCACCCGTGCAGCGGCATCAATGCCGCAGAGCGGTTGCGGCGCGTTCCCGGAGGCGGAGCCAGACCACGAGGGCGGCGGCCAGCACGAGGAAGGGCGTCACGCCGACGTTGATCGCCTGCCAGCCGAACCAGGCGTGGAATCCGCCCGAGCCGATCGCGGTGAGCGAGATCACCGTGTACACCACGAAGTCGTTGAGGCCCTGGGCGCGGGCCTTCTCCGACGGCCGGTAGGTGGTCGTGAGGAGCGTCGTCCCGCCCGTGAAGAGAAAGTTCCAGCCGACCCCGAGCAAGGTCAGCGAGATCCAGAAGTTCCCGGTCGTCTCGCCCTGGAAGTTGATCGCCACGCAGCCCGCGAGCAGGAGGGCCCCCCACAGCATGACGTTCAGCACCCCGAACCAGCGGATCAGGTGACCGGTGATGAACGCGGGCGCGAACATCCCGAGGATGTGGCAAGTGATCACGAAGCTGATCTCGTCGGTGGTGAACCCGCGCGCCTGCATGGCGAGCGGCGTCGCGGCCATCACGAGGTTCATGGATCCGTAGGCGACCACCGAGGCCAGCAGGGCGACGATGTACGAGGGCTGGCGGGCGACCGCGGACAGGGGGCGCGGCGAAGCGGATTCACCCGCCTCGGAGGCGCCGTCCGGAAAGCGGATGAAGCCGAGGATGAGCGCGCTCACGAGGTACAGGCCCAGCATCGACGCGTAGCTCCCGGCGAATTCCGCGCCGGCGACGACGACGCGGGTGCTGGCCGCGATCCACGGTCCCGCGAAGCCGGCCACCACCCCGCCCGCGAGGACCAGCGAGATCGCGCGGCTCCGGTAGTCGTCCGTCGCGATCTCGGCCGCCGCGAAACGATAGTACTGGCCGAACGCGAAGAAGATCCCGAAGAGGAAGCTTCCGAGGCAGAAGAGCGCGAACGACCCCGAGACGATCCCGCCCGTCGCGACCGCCGCCCCCACGCAACCCACCGCGGACGCGAGGAGAAACCCCCGCTTGCGCCCGATCCGGCCCATCAGCAGGGAGGCGAAGTAGGTAACCGTCATCACCGCGATGAACTGGAGGGCGTAGGGGAGGGTCGCCAGCGAATGGACCGGGGCGAGGGCGATTCCCACGAGCGCGGAGGTGGTGACGACCAACGCCTGGCTGGTCATCAGCAGCGCCTGGCAGACCGCGAGCATCCCGATGGTGCGTTTCACGGCCCCTCCCTCCGCGCCCCGGGATCCTGGCGCTTGCTGTGCCGCCCGAAAGACGCGGCGGAGCGCACGGACCACGGACGCCCCGACCCTGCCCGCTCCAGCGCATCGGTCATCGCGGAGCGCGCCGCGAGCGGGCGTTTCCCGGCGGTCCGCACCGGGTCGGTGCGCAAGCGGGGTCGCGCCCGAGGCGGGCGATCGCCGGGAAGCTCGGGCGACTCACGCCGGGCCCGCGTTCCTCACCCAGAACTCGAAGAGGCCGCCGTGTTCCTCGTGATGGACGAGCTCGTGCGGGGTGCGGGCGCAAAATGCCTTGAAGTCGATAACGGAGTGAGGATCGGTCGCCGCGACGTGGAGCACCTCCCCCGGCTTCATCCTCGACAGGGCAACCTTGGTCTTGAGAATCGGCAGCGGACAGTCCAGGCCCTTCGCGTCGAGCGCGCCGTCGGGCCGGGGGGGTGCGAGCTCGGTTTCGCCCATACGCCCTATTCTACCGCCATCAGCTCCGCCGCCGACTCGATCCAGCGCCAGAGCCAGCCGGCGTAGCTGCGGCGCACCATCATCTCGAAGCGGGGGGGGGCATCGCGCCGCAACAGGGTGACGCCGGTGCGGGCGTACAGGGTCCGCGCGCAGCGCCCGGGCCCGAACACCCGGGGATGGACGTCGATCGAGCACCCGGCCGCAATGAGATCGCGCGCCCGCCGGCCCTCGAGCGAGAACAGCGTGAAGCCGCTGCTCACGTCGACCACCGCCCCGTCGGTCTCCGGGATCGCCTGCCGGAGGGCGACGCGCAACCCGCTCGTCCCTTCCGCCTGGCCGATAACGCACCATTCCTCGGGCCCTGCCCACCCGATCACGACACCCTCCTCGTCGAAGCGGGCCTCCACGAACGTGTTGGGGGCATCGGGCGGGGGGCGCCCCAGCACCCGGGCTACGCCCTGGGCGAACCGCGGCAGGCCGGTCCGACCGTGCAGAACCAGGATGGCCCGGAACGGGAGCTCCTCCACCCGAACACCCGGCCGCTCGATCAGGCGGTTCGGCTCCGAGGCGGGAGCACGGGCTAGTGGACTTTCGCGGCGCGGTTCAGCCACGCCGGCCTTCGCTCTTCGGCCCGGATGACGCGAACCGCGCCCACCCGCGAACCGCGCCGCAGGGCGGACTTTCGCGCCGCGGTTCAGCCACGCTGGCGCTCCCCGCGCGGGTCGAAGAATACCGGCGAGACCACGTCCGCCGGAACGAACCGCCCGTCCTCGAGCGCCGCGAAGACCCGCGAGCGCTCCCTTCCTCCGGCGACGAGGGCGAGCGCGATGGAACGCCCGGCGTTGGGGCTCCGGTAGCTCGACGTCACGTACCCGACCATCGGAGCGGGCAGGAAGGTGAACGGCTCGTCCACGAGCTGCGCACCCTCGGGCAGCACCTCGTCCGGGTCCGCCGTCGCGAGCCCTACCAGCCGGCGGCGGTCGGGGCGTCGACAGTCGCTCCGCTCGAGGGAGCGCCGGCCGATGAAGTCCTTCTTCTTCGACAGGATCCATTCCATCCCGAGATCGACCGGGGTCACCGAACCGTCCGTCTCCTGGCCGACCACGATGAAGCCCTTCTCCGCCCGCAGCACGTGCATGGTCTCGGTGCCGTAGGGCGTGATCGAGAACTCCTCGGTTCGTTCGACGATGCGGTCCCACGCGTAGCGCCCGTAGTCGGCCGGGACGTTGATCTCGAAACTCAGCTCGCCGGTGAAGCTGATGCGGAAGATCCGGCACGGGACGCCCGCGAACACCCCCTCGCGAAACTCCATGAACCGGAACGACCCCGGCCCGAGGTCGATCTCCTCGCAGAGAGACGCGACGAGATCGCGGCTCCGAGGGCCCGCGACTCCGATCGTCGCCCACTGATCGGTGACCGAAGTGAACCGGACGCGGAGCTCCGGCCACTCCGTCTGCCGCCAGCGCTCGAGCCACCCGAGGACGTGCGCGGCCCCTCCGGTGGTGGTGGTCATCAGGTAGTGGTGCTCGCCGAGCCGCGCGGTGACCCCGTCGTCCATCACCATTCCGTCCTCGCCGAGCATGAGCCCGTACCGGCACCGTCCGATGGCGAGGCCGGACCAGTCGTTGGTGTAGATTCGGTCGAGAAAGACGGCGGCATCCGGACCCTGGACGTCGATCTTGCCGAGGGTGGAGGCGTCGAAGAGCCCGACCCCTTCGCGAGCGGCAAGGCATTCCCGGGCCACCGCCGCATGCACGTCCTCTCCCGGCCTCGGGAAATACCTGGGGCGAAGCCACTGTCCCACCGGCTCGAATACCGCCCCCTGCGCTTCGTGCCACCCGTGCATCGGGGTCACCTGGAGCGGGTCGTGGAGCTCGCCGGTGGCGAGACCCGCCGCCGCGCCGAAGGTGATCGGGGTGTAGGGCGGGCGGAAAGTCGTCGTGCCGACCTCGGCGGGGGTGCGACCGAGCGCGCCGGCCGCGAGGGCCATGCCGTTCACGTTCCCGGTCTTTCCCTGGTCGGTGCCGAATCCGAGAAGCGTGTACCGCTTGATGTGCTCGATGGATTCGAAGCCTTCGCGCACCGCGAGGTCGAGGTCCGCGGAAGTCGTGTCGTTCTGGAGGTCCACGAAGGCCCGGCGCGGCCGCGGGCGCCGCGAATGCACCGTCCACACCGGCGCCGGGTCCGTCGCGCCTTCCTCGTCGGTCGGCGGGGCGGAGATGACCCCCACATCGCGGAAACCGGCCGCAAGGGCCGCTTCGCGTCCCGCCTGCGCGCCCTCGCGCACGCAGGCGTCGAGGCGGAACGTGCCGCGGCAGGCCCCGGCCCCGGCCTCCGCTTGCACCGGAGGACCGGGCACGAAACAGCCCCGCGCCTCGTCGAACCGTGGACGCCCCCCGGACTGGGCATGGAGATGGAGATTGGGATTCCACCCTCCCGACACGGCGAGCAGGTCGCAGTCGAGATCGCGCGCGCCGCGGCCGTCGAGTTGCGCCGCACGCACCCGGTGGAGAGCGGTCCTCCCCCGCGTGTCCACCACCGCATGCCCGGCCAGCACCGGGATCCCGGCCGCCTCGACGCGCTCCGCGAGAGGCCCCTCGGGCTTCGGACGCACGTCCACGATGGCCGCGACCTCGATCCTGGCTTCCGCGAGGTCGAGTGCGGCCCGCCACGCGCTGTCGTTGTTGGCGAACACCACCGCCCGCCGCCCGGGAGCGACCCCGTACCGGTTGACGTAGGCGGCGGCCGCGCTCGCGAGCATGATCCCCGGCCGATCGTTGTTCTCGAAGACGAGCGGCCGCTCCGTCGCACCCGTCGCGAGCACCACGCGCCGGGCCCGGATCCGCCACACCCGCTCCCGGGGGCCGCGGCGCCGCCGGGGCGGAAGGTGATCGGTGCATCGTTCGAGGGCCGCCACGAAGCGGTGGTCGTAGAAGCCGAAGGCAGTGGTCCGGGTCAGCACGGTCACCTCGGGCTCGTCCGCGAGCGCCGCGGCGCAGTTCGCGACCCACGCGAAGGCGGGCTTGCCCCCGAGCTCGCGGCGGGCTCCGAGCAGGCTCCCCCCGAGCTCCGGTCGATCGTCGGCGAGAATCACCCGGGCGCCCGCCCGGGTGGCGGCGAGCGATGCAGCGAGCCCGGCCGGCCCTCCCCCCACCACGAGCACGTCGCAGAAGGCGTTGCGCTTGTCGTACCGGTCCGGGTCCGGGCCGTCCGGAGCTCGCCCGTTGCCGGCCATGCGGCGGATCGCCCACTCGTACCAGTGCCACGCGGCGCGCGGCCACATGAACGTCTTGTAGTAGAACCCGGCCGAGAGCATCCCGCCAAACCACTGCAGGCCGCCCGCGAGATCGAAGCGAAGCGAGGGCCAGCCGTTCACGGCGTGCGCTTCGAGTCCCTCGACCAGCTCCACCACGGTCCCGGGGGCATGGGGAATCGTGGAGCCCTCGACCCCGACGTGGCGCACCGTGAAGATCCCGTTCGGCTCCTCCACCCCGGCGCCGACGAACCCGCGGGGGCGGTGATACTTGATGCTGCGCCCGACGGTCCGCACCCCGTTCGCGAGCAGGGCGGAGGCGAGGGAGTCGCCTCGGTACCCCTCGAAGCGCAGCCCGTTGAAGCGGAAGTCGACGCGCCGGCGACGGTCGATGCGGCCGCCGCCCACGAGCCGGAACGGCTGGGAGATGCTCATCCCGCGCGGTAGGTCCGGACGATCTCGCTCGTCACCGTGTCGCGTTCGGCGTTGAACCACTGCCGGCACCCATAGGCGTGCCACCACTGCTCCAGGTGCCGGCCGCGCGGGTTCTTCCGCATGAAGAGATAGTCCGCCCACTCCTCGTCGGTGAGCCGGTCCGGCTCCGGGGGGCGTGCGATGTGCGCCTCGCCGCCGTACGAGAACTCGCTCTCGTCGCGCGGCCCGCACCAGGGGCACTCGATCAGCAGCACCGGGCGATCCCGTCCCGAGCGTCGGGTTGCCGGCGTTTCGTTCCCGGCAAGGTCGCTTCCTCCGTACCCCGGCTAGTGGGCAACCCCGGCCGCGCCGTGCTCGTCGACAAGGCGCCCGGTCACGAACCGGTCGAGCGCGAACGGCGCGTTGAGGGGATGGGGCTCGCCGGTCGCGATCGTGTGGGCGAGCACCCAGCCCGAGCCCGGGGTGGCCTTGAAGCCGCCCGTGCCCCAGCCGCAGTTGACGAAGAGGCCCCGCACCGGGGTCTCGCCGATGATGGGGCACGCGTCGGGGGTCGTGTCCACGATTCCCGCCCAGTGCCGGAGCATGTGGACCCGGCTGAAGATCGGGAACATCTCGACGATCGCCGCGAGAGCGCCTTCGACCGTCCCGAAGCTGCCGCGCTGCCCGTAGCCGTTCCAGGAATCGATGCCGGCCCCGATGACCAGCTCGCCCTTGTCGGACTGGCTGACGTAGGCGTGCACCGCGTTCGACATGACCACCGTGTCGAGCACCGGCTTCATCGGCTCCGAGACGAGGGCCTGCAGAGGATGACTCTCGATGGGGAGCCGCACGTCCGCCATCGAGGCGAGCACGCTCGAGTGTCCGGCGGCAACCAGCCCGACCCTGCGGGCGCGGATGTAGCCACGGGTGGTCTCGACCCCGACCACCCGGCCGCGCTCCCGTCGAATGCCGGTCACCTCGCAGTTCTGGATAATGTCGACGCCGCGCGCGTCGGCGGCGCGGGCGAACCCCCAGGCGACCGCGTCGTGCCGGGCGACCCCGCCCCGCGGCTGGAACGACGCTCCGAGCACGGGATAGCGGCTCTGCGGCGAGACGTTGAGGATCGGAACGAGGCGGGCAAGCTCGTCGACGCCGACGAGCCGGCCGTCGATGCCGTTCAGCCGGTTCGCGTTCACCCGGCGGGCGATGTCCCGCATCTCATGGACCGAGTGCCCGAGATTGAACACCCCGCGCTGGCTGAACATCACGTTGTAGTTGAGCTCCCGGCTCAACCCCTCGAAGAGCTGGAGGGATTTCTCGTAGAGCGCGGCGGCTTCGTCCCAGAGGTAGTTGGATCGGACGATGGTAGTGTTGCGGCCGGTGTTGCCGCCCCCGATCCAGCCCTTCTCGAGCACCGCGACGTTGGTGGTCCCGTGCTCGGAGGCAAGGTACCAAGCGGTCGCGAGGCCGTGCCCGCCCCCGCCGACGATCACCACTTCGTACGATGCCGCGGGCTCGGGGCTTCGCCACAGGGTCTGCCAGCCGGGCTCGAGCCGGAGCGCGTTGCGGGCGAGCGCGAACACGGAGTAGCGCTTCATCGGCCGGCACCGGCGCGGGAGCGCCAGCCCTCCAGCAGGGATTCGAGGTCCCGGGGAAGCGGGTCGTCCGGCGAAGCGCCGGCGAGCGCGAGGGCGACGGAGGCGCGGAGCCAACCCGCCCGGTTGCCGCAGTCGTAGCGCTCGCCCCGGAAGCGGGACGCAAGGACCACGCCGGACGACGCGAGGACCGCGATCGCGTCGGTGAGCTGGATCTCGCCGCCCGCCCCGGGCCGGGTGGTCTCCAGGATCGCCATGATCGAGGCGTCGAACACGTACCTCCCGACGATCGCGAGGTTCGAGGGGGCTTCCTCCGGCGCGGGTTTCTCGACGACGGATGCGATCGGGCTCGCCGGACCCGCGGCCCCGCCGACGTCCACGATCCCGTACCGCGCGGTATCGCGGTGCGGCACTTCCTCGACCGCGACGATCCCCGCCGCTCCCCCCGCCGTTCCCCCCGTCCCATGGGCGTGGAACGTCTCGACCAGGTCCGCAAGGCAGCCGGGGACCATCAGGTCGTCGGGCAACAGCACCGCGAACGGGGCGTCTCCTATCGCGTCGCGCGCGCACCACACCGCGTGCCCGAGTCCGAGCGGCCGCTCCTGCGGCACGAAGACGAGGCGGACGTCGGGGGGTACGAGCGCGCGCGCCGCATCGAGCGGCTCGCCCCCCGGTCCGGTCTCGATCCGGCCCGCGAGCTCGGCCAACGGGCCGAAGTGGGCCTTCAGTGCCGGACCCGAGCGGTCGGTCACGAAGACGAGTTCCGAGATCCCGGCCGCCATCGCCTCCTCCACCGCGTACTGCACGAGCGGGCGGTCGGCGACCGGCAGCAGCTCCTTCGGCACCGCGCGGGTCATGGGCAGCATGCGGGTTCCGAGCCCGGCCACCGGGAACACCGCCTTCCTCACCTCTCCGGGCACCGAAAGCTCCTCCGGGGCGCCGGTCACCGGCCCCCGATGCCGGATGCGGCCCGCGGGGTCCGGCCACGGGTCCGGACCCCGATCCGGACCCCGATCCGAACCCCGGTCCGGGCCAACCCGAATGCCGCGCTGCGTGCCTGCGGCGCGGACATCAGCGCCCCACCCCGTGGTACCGGAATCCGAGCGCCCGCATCGCGTCGGGCTCGTAGACGTTGCGAAGGTCGACGAAGACCCGCCCGCGCATGGAATCCCGGATGCGCTCGAGGTCGAGCCCGCGATAGGCGTTCCACTCCGTCATGAGGACGACCGCGTCGGCGGTCTCCGCCACCTCGTAGGGGTCCACGCAGAACCGGACGGAATCCGGGAGCCGGAGGGCGGCCTCGTCCATTCCCCGCGGATCGTGCACCCGGACCTTCGCACCCTCGTCGATGAGGGGGGGCAGGATATGAAGCGCGGGGGCCTCGCGCATGTCGTCGGTCTCGGGCTTGAACGTGAGCCCCAACACCCCGACGCGCCTGTCGGCCAGGTCTCCGTCGAGCGCGGCGCGGATCTTGTCGCGCATGCGTCCTCGCTGGGCGGCGTTGACCGAGATCGTGGCCTCGACGATCCGCGCCGGGACCTCCCGCTCCTGCGCGATGCGGGCGAGCGCGACGATGTCCTTGGGAAAGCAGGAACCGCCGTAGCCCGGACCGGGATGCAGGAACTTGCGTCCGATGCGCCCATCGAAACCCATCCCCCTCGCCACCGCGTGGACGTCCGCCCCGGTAGCCTCGCACAGGGCCGCGATCTCGTTGATGAAGCTGATCTTGGTCGCAAGGAAGGCGTTGCAGGCGTACTTGGTGAGCTCGGCGCTCTCGATCCCGGTCGCGAGGATCGGGGTCTCGATGAGGTTGAGCGGGCGATAGAGCTCGCGCAGCAGCGCCTCCGCCCGGGCGCTCTCCACCCCGAGTACGATCCGATCGGGGCGCATGAAGTCCTCGATGGCCGAACCCTCGCGGAGGAACTCCGGATTGGAGGCCACGTCGAAGTCCGCATCGGGGCGAGCCGCGCTCACCAGCCGCCGGACTTCGCGGGCCGTTCCCACCGGGGCCGTGGACTTGGTCACGACCACCGTGTAGCCGCGCAGATGGGGCGCGAGCATCTCCGCCGCCCCGTGCACGTGGCGCAGGTCGGCGTGGCCGTCGCCCCGCCGCGCCGGGGTGCCGACCGCGATGAACACGAGATCCGCCGCTCCTACCTCGGACCCCGGCCC
Organism: Gammaproteobacteria bacterium; assembly: GCA_965214795.1. Classification (GTDB taxonomy): domain Bacteria; phylum Pseudomonadota; class Gammaproteobacteria; order HK1; family HK1; genus JAJDXW01. The sequence goes on from OZ243976.1 coordinate 3,860,866, forward strand.
TGCCGCGAACCGGAGGCGCCCGCCCGCGGCGTTGCGCCCCACGAGGTCGTCGAGCCCGGGCTCGTAGATGGGGATCTCCCCCGCCCGCAGCCGCTCGATGCGCTCCCTGTCGACGTCCACGCACGTCACGTCCGCCCCGAACTCGGCGAAACACGCGCCGGAGACGAGCCCGACGTAGCCGGCGCCGACCATGACCACCCGCATGGGGCCCGCTCGCGCGTTCGGGACCGGCCGCCGGGAGCGCGGCTCAGGCGTCGGTCACGCACCCTTCCGACGCGTCCTTCACGGTCTTGATGTACTTGAACAGGGTGCCCTGCGAGACCTTGTACGAAGGCATGGACCACACCGCCCGGCGCCGCTGCAGCTCCTCGTCGCTCACGTCGACGTCGAGGCGGCTCTCCACCGCGTCGATGGTAATCACGTCACCGTCCTCGACGAGGGCGATCGCCCCCCCCTCCTGGGCTTCCGGCACGACGTGACCGATGATGAAGCCATGCGAGCCGCCGGAGAAGCGCCCGTCCGTGATGAGGGCGACATCGGAACCGAGCCCCGCGCCCATGATGGCCGAGGTCGGGGTCAGCATCTCCGGCATTCCGGGCCCCCCCTTGGGTCCCTCGAACCGGATCACGATCACGTCGCCCTTGCCGATCCGGCCTTCTTCGAGGGACGCGAGCATGTCCTCCTCCGAATCGAAGACCCGGGCGGGGCCCGAGAAGCGCTGGCCTTCCTTGCCGGTGATCTTGGCCACCGCGCTGCCGGGTGCGAGGTTGCCCCGCAGGATCCGGATGTGGCCGCGCGGGTTGATGGGTTCGGCGAGCGGCCGGATGATCGACTGCCCCTCGGCGAGGCCCGCACAGGCGGCGAGGTTCTCCGCCACCGTGCACCCGGTGACCGTCATGCACCCGCCGGTGATGAGCCCCTCGTCCATCAGGTACTTCATGACCGCGGGGGTGCCGCCGATCCGGTGCAGGTCTTCCATCACGTACCGGCCGCTCGGCTTCAGATCGGCGATGTAGGGGATCCGATTGCTCACCGCCTGGAAGTCGTCCACCGAGAGCGGCACCTCCACGGCCCGGGCCATCGCGATGAGATGGAGGACCGCATTGGTCGAACCCCCGAGGGCCATGACCACCACCATCGCATTTTCGAACGCCTCCCGGGTCATGATGTCGCGGGGCTTCAGATCCCGTTCGAGGAGGTTCCGGACCGCGGCGCCGACCCGGAAGCACTCGTCGAGCTTCCCGGGCTCGACGGCGGGGATCGACGAGCTGTAGGGGAGCGACATTCCCATCGCCTCGATCGCCGAGGCCATCGTGTTGGCGGTGTACATCCCCCCGCAGGCGCCGGCCCCCGGACAGGCGTTGCGCACGATCTCGAAGCGCTCCGATTCGTCGATGCTCCCCGCGAGATACTGGCCGTAGGACTGGAAGGCGTTAATGATGTCGACCGGCCGGTCGCCCGAGATCCGGCCCGCCCGGATCGTGCCGCCGTAGACCATCAGGGCAGGCCGGTTCATCCGCCCGATCGCCATCATCACTCCCGGCATGTTCTTGTCGCAGCCCGGAATGGAAACGTTGGCGTCATACCACTGCCCGCAGGTCACCGTCTCGATGGAGTCGGCGATGAGGTCGCGCGACTGCAACGAGTAGCTCATGCCCCGCGTGCCCATCGAAATGCCGTCGCTCACTCCTACCGTGTTGAATCGAAGGCCTATGAGACCAGCCGCTTCGACCCCTTCCTTCACCTTCTCCGCGAGGTCGAGAAGATGCATGTTGCAACTGTTGCCCTCGTACCAGACGCTCGCGATCCCGACTTGGGGCTTGTCCATGTCGGCCTCGGTGAGGCCGGTCGCGTAGAGCATCGCCTGCGAGGCACCCTGGGAGCGGGGCTGGGTGATGCGGGCGCTGTATCGGTTCATTCCCATCGAGGTTCTCCTACTCTCCGGCCACCCCGCGGACGGGGCGCACGGTGTTCCAGTGCTTGCATCCGGGACACTGCCAATGCAGGGAGCGGGCGGCGAATCCGCAATGCCGGCACTGGTAGACCGGGCGGTCGTTCATCAACTGCGCCAGCAGGCTCTTCATCACTTCCAGGTGATCCGGAACCTCCGCCGACGAGGAATCGGAAGCGAAGTCGAGCAGCCGGTCGAACCCCCCCACGGTGGGGCGCTTCGCCAGCGCCTCGAGCATGAAGTGTATCGCGGCCGAGTTTCCGCCTTCCTCGCGAATCAGCTCCGCGAGGGCGACCATCACGGTCATCCCGCCATAGCGATCGAGGATCCGCTCGAGATACCCGCGCGCCGTCTTCCGCCGGCCGAGCTTCTCGAAGCATTCCTGGATCCGGCCGATGACCTCGGGCAGGTAGTCCGCGTCCTGCTTCTCGATCCGGCGATACGCGGCGAGCGCGAGATCGAAGCACTCCTGTGATTTCAGGATGTCGCCCTCGTGCAGGCTCGCCCGCGCACAGGACGGATGCACCTCCCGGGCCGACCGCAGAAGCGCCAGCGCCTCGCCCTTGCTCCCCTGGTTGAGCGCCTGCAGAGCACCTTCGCACAGGTACTGCGAAATGGCCGCCCCCTGCTCCGTACCCGTCGCCTCGGCAAGCTCCCGCGCGGTGTTCCGGGCCTGCTCCCAGTCCTTCTCCTGCTCGTAGATGTCGAGCAGATGGCGCAGCGCCTGCACCCGGTGGGCCTTCGCGCCCAACAAGTCCCGATAGATGTCCTCCGCCCGATCGAGCACCCCGGCGCTGAGGTAGTCCTGGGCCAGCTCCAGGTGCGCCTCCAGCCGCAGGTCGTCGGTCAGGGCGGGACGTGCCACGAGATTCTGATGCAGCCGTATCGCACGGTCGACCTCGCCGCGGCGCCGGTACAGGTTGCCGAGCGCGAGCTGGGTCTCCGCCGTCTCCTCGTCGATCTCCAGGACCTTGATGAAGACCTCGATCGCCCGGTCCGGCTGATCGTTCAGCAGGTAGTGGAGTCCGCGGAAATAGTCCGGGGCCAGCCGCCGCCGGACCCTGCCCTCCGAACTCCGGGCGGCGTACCATCCGGACGCGGCCGCTACCGGAAGCAGCAGCCAGAGCAGCTCGAACATCATCTCGCCGCGGGACCGGGTCCCGTCATCCGTCCGGGGAGGGGAGGTGCCCCGCACCCCGCCCCGCACCCCGATCGACCCGCTCGCGCAACGCCCGGCCGGGTTTGAAATGCACCACGTACTTGTCGGGCAGGGCCACCGCGGCCCCGGTCCGGGGGTTGCGGCCCATGCGGCTCGGCCGGAACCGGAGAGAGAAACTCCCGAAGCCGCGCACCTCGATTCGCTTGCCTTCCGCGAGGCTGCGGCTCATCAGTTCCAGCATCGACCGTACCGCCAGATCCACGTCGCGGTGGGTGAGATGGCCCAGCTCCGCGGCCAGACGATCGATCAGTTCCGACTTTGTCACAACAAGCTCCCGAACTTGGCGCTGGTGCGCCGCCAGGGAGACCCGGACCGCTCATGCTGCGTGGGCGAGAACGTTCGGATCCTGCCGCAAACCGGTCTTCGGCGGCGGGCCGTCACCGCAGCGGAACGATAGCCCGAAAAACTCACCGACTTCCTGCTGCGGCCACCAATCTCGCTCGTGGTAGCGGGACGTACTCCCTCAAGCCGCTTCGACAGCGCGCACGCGCTAGTGTCGGCTACGCCTTCAGCAGCGCGCATGCGCTCTTTCGGTCCGTGCGGCCCACTCCTCATGAGATCGTGGGGCATCTTGGCGCCCTCGCGACGAAAGTCGGTGATTTTCCGGGCTAGCTGCGGCCCATTTGCTCCTTGACGAGATCCCCTATGGTAGCCGGCGCTTCTTCGACGTTCGCGGCATACTGCTGCATCGCGGTCGCCTCCTCGTCGCTCTCGCGTTCCCGGATGGAAAGCGAGATTCCCCGGCGGCGGCGGTCGACGGCAATGACCTTGACCTCCACCGTCTCCCCGGCTCGCAGGACCATGCGGGCATCTTCCACGCGTTCCCGGGAGATCTCGCTCGCCCGAATGTACCCCTCGACCCCTTCGGCGAGGTCGATCCGAGCCCCCCGCGGCTCCACCTCGGCGACCGTTGCGGTCAGGACGGACCCTCGCGGGTGCTCGCTGAGCCACGACGAGAACGGGTCGCGATCGAGCTGCTTGATGCCGAGCGAGATCCGCTCGCGCTCCGCGTCGACCGCCAGCACCACGGTCTCGATCTCCTCCCCCTTGCGGTGATTGCGCAGCAGGGTTTCCCCATCGTCGTTCCACGAGAGATCGGAGACGTGCACGAGGCCGTCAATGCCCCCCTCGAGCCCGATGAACATCCCGAAATCGGTGATCGACTTGATCCGGCCCGCCACCCGGTCGCCCTTGGCACGGGTGAGCGCGAACTCCTCCCAAGGGTTCGGGAGGCATTGTTTGATGCCGAGCGAAATGCGCCGGCGCTCCTCGTCGACATCCAGGATCATGACCTGCGTCTCGTCCCCGATCTGGACCACCCGCGAGGGATGGATGTTCCGGTTGGTCCAGTCCATTTCCGACACGTGCACGAGGCCCTCGACGCCCTCCTCGATCTCGACGAACGCCCCGAAGTCCGCGATGTTGGTCACCCGCCCCGCAATGCGGCTGCCTTCCGGATAGCGCTGGGCGATGCTCACCCAGGGATCCTCGCCGAGCTGCTTCAGCCCGAGCGACACGCGGTTGCGTTCCCGGTCGTACTTGAGGACCTTGATCTCGATCTCGTCCCCTACGTTGACGACCTCGGTCGGGTGGCGGACCCGCCGCCAGGCCATGTCGGTGATGTGCAGCAGGCCGTCGATCCCGCCGAGATCGACGAACGCGCCGTAGTCGGTGAGGTTCTTCACCACCCCGTTCATCACCACGCCCTCGTCGAGACGCTCGAGCAACGCCTCGCGCTCCGCGGAATTCTCGATCTCGACCACCGCCCGGCGCGACACCACGACGTTGTTGCGCCTCGGATCGAGCTTGATCACCTTGAACTCGAGCGGCTTTCCCTCCAGGTAGGAGGTATCGCGCACCGGCCGGACGTCGACCAGGGAGCCGGGCAGGAAGGCCCGGATGTCGTCGATGTCGACCGTGAACCCGCCCTTGACCTTGCCGCTGATCACCCCGCTCACGTTGTCGCTGTTTTCGTAGGCGTTCTCGAGGCGGCGCCACGCCTGGGCCCGTTTCGCCTTCTCGCGGGAGAGACGGGTCTCGCCGAACCCGTCCTCCACCGCGTCGAGGGCCACTTCCACCTCGTCCCCGACCGCGACCGTCAGGGCACCCGTTTCGTCCCGGAACTGGATCGCGGGGATCGCGGAGTCGGACTTCAGACCGGCACTCACCATCACGATGTCGGCACCAACCTCGACAACCCGTCCGGTCAGGAGCGAGCCCGGCCGCATCTGCTGCCCGGCCAAGCTCTCCTCCAGCATCTCGGCAAAACTCGTTTCCGACTCGCTCATGTGTCCCCACCAAGTGTCTGTCGGCGGCCGCCGCCGCCCGGTTTCCCGGACTCCCGAGGCGGCGCCCGCCGGCCGGTCGTCCGAACATGTTCCATCACGCGTTCCAGCGTCTCTTCCACCCCGAGATGGGTGGTATCGAGACGGAACGCGCCCCGCGCGGGCCGCAACGGCGCCGCTTCCCGCATCCGATCCCGCTCGTCGCGTTCCCGGATCGCCTGGAAAAGGTCCGCGAGGCTAACATCCATTCCTTGATGTCTCAACTGCTTATACCGCCGCCGGGCGCGCACCTCGGGGCTCGCGGTGAGAAACACCTTGCAGGTCGCATCGGGAAATACCACGGTCCCCATGTCGCGTCCGTCGGCCACGAGACCGGGAGGACGCCGAAACGCGCGCTGGCGCTCGAGCAGCGCGGCGCGCACCGGCGCCAGCACCGCGATCCGCGACGCCTCCGCGCCCGCCTCCTCGGTGCCGAGCTCCCGGGTGGCGTCCTTGCCATCGAGCAGGACGCGGCCCCCGCGCAGCTCGAGATCGAGATCGGCGGCCAGGACCGCGAGGCGAGCGGTCTCGCTCGGCGCGAGGGACCGTCGGACCGCGGCGAGCCCGAGCGCGCGGTAGAGCACGCCGCTGTCGAGCCGGTGCCACCCGAGACGCTCGGCAACCGCCTGGCTGACCGCACCCTTGCCCGACGCGTTGGGACCGTCGACGCACACGACGGGAACGCTCACCGGCGCTCCTCCACCTCGATTCCCGCCGCCCGGACCGCGGCCGGGAACTCCGGGAACGAGGTCGCGACGTTGTCGCAGTCCTCGATTTCGACCGGACCCTCCGCTCGGAGGGCGGCGAGAGCGAAGGTCATCGCGATCCGGTGGTCGCCCCGGCTCGCGATCCGCGCGGCCCGGAAGGGGGTCCGAAGTCCCTGCACGACCATCCCGTCGGGACGCGCGGCCACCGACACCCCGAGCCGGCGAAGCCCCTCTTCCATGGCCGAGAGGCGATCGCTCTCCTTGACCCGAAGCTCTCCGGCACCGCGAAGCACCGTGACTCCCTCGGCGCACGCCGCGGCAAGGAGCAGCACCGGGAGCTCGTCGATGCCGAGCGCCACCAGGGCGCCGTCGATCTCGACCCCCTTGAGACCGCTCGCGCCGGCCACGAGGTCCGCGACCGGCTCGCCGCCGGAGTCGCGGCGATTTTCGATCGCGATCACCGCCCCCATGCGTTCGAGGATCCGCAGCACGCCGTCGCGGGTGGGGTTGACGCCTGCGCCCGGGATCCGGACCCGCCCCCGCGGCGCAATGCAGGCTCCGACCAGGAAGAAGGCGGCGGAAGAGAGGTCTCCGGGCACCGAGACGGTCTGCCCCGTCAGCTCGCCGCCGCCGGTGACGGCGACTGCCCCCCGCGATCGCTCCACCTCGTATCCGAAACCGGCCAGCATCCGTTCGGTGTGGTCCCGGGTGGGAGCCGTCTCATCTATCCGGGTGCGACCGTGGGCGTACAGCCCCGCGAGCAGCAGGCAGGACTTCACCTGCGCGCTCGGCACCTCCGGCCGGTGCTCGGTTCCGGCGAGCCGCCGCCCGCCCCGCACCACGAGGGGCGGGGTGCCGCCGGGCGCGGTCTCCACCTGGGCCCCCATCCGGGCCAGCGGCTCGGCGATGCGGCGCATGGGGCGCCGCGAGAGCGATGCATCGCCGACGAGGGTGGAGTCGAAGGGCTGGCCGGCGAGGAGACCCGCGAGCAGCCGAAGTCCGGTTCCGGAGTTCCCGAGGTCGAGGGGAGCGGCCGGCCGCTCGAGCCCGTTCCGACCCGCCCCGTGGATCCGGAGCGAGCCCGCGCCGTCCGCTTCGACGGTGATCCCGAGGGCCCGGGCCGCCCGCAACGTGGCGCGGGTATCCTCCGCCTCGAGGAAGCCGGTCACCTCGGTCGGGCCGTTCGCGATGGAACCCAGCATCACCGCGCGGTGAGAGACGGACTTGTCGCCGGGCACCCGGACCTCCCCCTCGAACCTCCGGGCCGGAGGCGCGAACCAGCGAAGGGGTCGGCTCATCTCGACCAGCTCATCGGCCGGGCTCGACGCTCCGATTCCTCGACACAGGCATCCCGGACATAGGCATCCCGCGCGCCCTTCGCCCGGGCGAAGCGTTCGAGGAGGGCGCCGCCGTCGCCCCGGCGCACCACCTCGGCAAGGTCGCCGATCCGGTCTCCGAACGCATCGAGCCGCTCCGCGATCGCCTCCCGGTTCTCGATGCAGATATCGCGCCACATCACCGGATCGGAGGATGCGATGCGGCTGAAATCGCGAAAGCCGCCCGCCGCGTACCGGAAGCAATCGCCCGCACCCGCCGCGACGAGGTCCACGAGCACATAAGCGAGCAAGTGAGGAAGGTGGCTGACGGAGGCGAGGATCTCGTCGTGTCGGGCCGCATCCATCCGATCCGTCTCCGCTCCCGCCGCCCGCCACATCGCTTCCACCCGGTCCACCGCGGCGGGGTCCGCCTCGTCTCCCGGGGTGACGATGACCCGCCGTCCGTCGAAGAGGCTCGCAAAGGAGGCATCGACCCCGCTGTGCTCCGTGCCCGCGATGGGATGGGCGGGAACGAGCCGGGGAGGGACACGGCCGAACGCGGACCGGGCGGCCCGAAACACGGTCTGCTTGACGCTCCCCGCGTCGGTGAGGGCGGCGCCGGGGTCGAGGCCGGGACGAAGGGCCCGGAATACGTCCTCCATCGCGCCCATCGGGGTGCAGACCACGACCATGTCCGCCCCGCGGGCCGCCTCGGCCGGATCGAGGAGGTAGCGATCGACGACCCCGAGCTCCCGTGCCCGCCGGAGGTGCGCTTCGCGCCGGCTCGCCCCCACCACCTCGCCGACCTTGCCCGCGCGCCGCAGGGCGCGCGCGAGGGACCCGCCGATGAGCCCCACCCCGACGACGCACAGGCGCTCGATCACGCCGCCGGCCCCGGAGCGGACCCGGCCCCGATCACCCGGAACGAGAGGATGCCCGGGGTGGCGGCGACCCGATCGAGCACTTCCGGCTCGACCGGCTGCTCGACGTCCACGAGGGTGTAGGCGATCGCGTCGCGCGACTTGTTCAGCATGTCGACGATGTTGTACCCCGCCTCTCCGAGCGCGCTCGAGACCCGGCTCAGCACGTTCGGGATGTTCCGGTTGGCGATGGCGAGCCTCACCATTGCGTTCCGCGGCATGGCGACATCGGGAAAGTTGACCGAACCCTCCACGTTTCCGTCCTCGAGAAAGGCCCGCAGCCGCTCGGCGGCCATGATCGCGCAGTTCTCGCGAGCTTCGCGAGTGGACGCGCCGAGATGGGGAAGCTGGATCGCGCGGTTGTCGCCTCGAAACGCCGGGGAGGGGAAATCGGTCACGTAAGCGAGGATCCGGCCCGAGTCGAGCCCGTCGCGCACCGCGTCCTCGTCCACGACCTCGGCCCGCGAGAAGTTGAGCAGCACGACCGGGCCCCGGAATCGGCGCATCCGTTCGGCGCTCACGAGGTTGCGGGTCGCGTCGACGAGCGGCACGTGCAGGCTCACCGCATCCACCCGGCCGAGGAGCTCCTCCAGCGAGCCGGCCGGCCGCACCTCCGAGGAGAGCTCCCAGGCCCGGGTGAGGGTGAGCTGCGGGTCGTAGCCGACGACCTCCATCCCGAGCACCCGCGCGGCGTTCGCGACCCGGACCCCGACCGCGCCGAGACCGATGACCCCGAGCACCCTTCCCGGCAGCTCGAAGCCGTCGAAACGCCGCTTCCCTTCTTCTACCGCCCGTTCCAGGGCTTCGCCCTCCACCGCGAGCCCGTGCACGAAGCGAAGCGCCGGCAGCACGTTGCGCGCGGCCATGAGCAGCCCCGCGAGGACGAGCTCCTTGACCGCGTTCGCGTTGGCGCCGGGCGTGTTGAACACCGGCACCCCGGCCTCGCCGAGGCGCTCGACCGGCAGGTTGTTGACCCCGACCCCGGCCCGGGCCACCGCCTGCAAGCTGTCCGGGAGCGGACCGCCGCGGAGGTCCGCCGAGCGCAGGAGAATCGCGTCCGGCAGGTCGATCTCCGGCCCGACCCGATAGCGATCCGGCGGGAAGCGGTCGAGCCCCGCCCGGGCGATGTCGTCGAGCACCCGGATCCGGAACATCAGCCGTGGCGGCGCTCGAAATCCTCGAGGAACGCCACCAGCCGTTCGACCCCCCGTTCCGGCATCGCGTTGTAGATGCTCGCCCGCATTCCGCCGAGGGCTCGATGGCCCTTGAGCCCGATGAACCCCGCCTCTCCGGCCGCCTCGAGGAAGGCGGGGTCGAGCGCTTCGTCGGCAAGCTCGAACGAGACGTTCATTCGCGAGCGCGATGCCGGCTCGACCCGGTTCGCGTAGAGATCCGACGCGTCGATCGCCCGATAGAGGCGCCCCGCCTTGCGGTCGTTGCGCTCGGCCAGGGACGCGAGCCCGCCCTCCCCCTCGATCCACTCGAGCACCAGGGACGCGACGTACCATGCGAACGTGCACGGGGTATTGGCCATGGAGCCGGCCGCGGCCTGCGTCGAGTAGCGAATGACGGCGGGGGTCAACGGATGGGCGCGGTCGAGCAGATCCTCCCGCACGATGACGGCGGTGAGGCCCGACACCCCCATGTTCTTCTGGGCGCCGGCGTAGATGGCCCCGAAGCGTCCCACGTCGACCGGACGCGACAGTATGTTCGAGGACATGTCGGAGACGAGGGGCACCTCGCCCGAATCCGGAACGGAGCGGAACTCGACGCCGGCGATGGTCTCGTTCGCGACGTAGTGCAGGTAGGCCGAGTCGGGCGCGACCTCCCATCCTCCGCGGGGGGGGATGGACCGGTAGCCGTCGTCCTGCGAGGAGGCGGCCACCCGCACCCGGCAGAACCGCCGCGCCTCCTCGATGGCGCGTGTCGACCAGGCTCCGGTGTCGACGTAGCTCGCGGCCCCCGCCTCTCCCGCGAGATTGAGCGGGACCGCCGCGAACTGCATCTGCGCCCCGCCCTGGAGGAACAGGACCCGGTGGGTCTCGGGGATCTCCAGGAGCCGGCGAAGGCGCGCCTCGAGCCCCGCCGCGAGCTCCATGAACGGCCCGCCGCGGTGGCTCAGCTCCACCACCGAAGCGCCCGTGCCGTTCCAGTCCGGGAAGTCCTCGCGGATCCGCTCGACGACCGGCGCGGGCAGCGCGGAGGGACCCGCGCTGAAATTGACCGCTCCCTCCACGTCCTCAGTCCCGGGCCTCGGCCATCCCGTCCGCCCGGCCGGTGCCGGCTTCGCCCTCTTCTTCACATGCCCCTCCGCCATTGACCTCCACGGCCCGATCGAGGCTCACCAGGCGGCGGTCCGAGTCGGGGCGGATGACCCGCACCCCCTGCGTGTTGCGCCCAAGGAGGCTGATCCCCTCCACCCCGGTGCGCATCAGGGTGCCCGAGTCGGTGATCAGCACGACCTCGTCTCCTTCCTCGACGAGGAGCGCCCCCACGACGTCGCCGTTGCGCGACGAGGTCTTGATCGCGATGAGCCCCTTCCCGCCGCGCTGCTGGAGCCGGAACTCCTCGACGAGGGTGCGCTTGCCGAATCCGTTCGCGGTGACCGACAGAACCTGCCCGCCGTCGGCCGCGATGAGGGAGATGACCCGCTCCTCCTCGCCGAGCTGCATGCCGAGCACACCGCGCGACGTGCGCCCCATCGCCCGAACGGCGTGTTCCCGGAACCGGATCGCCTTGCCCCCGCTCGAGAACAGCATGATGGCGCGCTCGCCGTCGGTGAGCACCGCCCCCGCGAGGGAGTCCCCGGCGTCGAGATGCACCGCGATGATCCCGGCGCTCCGCGGGCGCGAGAACGCGGCGAGCGCGGTCTTCTTGACGATTCCCGCCCGCGTCGCCATGAACACGTAGCCGCCCTGGGCGAAGTCCCGCACCGGGAGCACGGCGCTGATGCGCTCGCCTTCCGCGAGCGGCAGGAGGTTGACGATCGGGGTGCCGCGCGACGCCGCCCCCGCCCGCGGGATCTCGTAGACCCTGAGCCAGTAGGCGAGGCCGCGGTCGGAGAAGCAGAGCAGGGTATCGTGGGTGTGGGCGATGAACAGGCGGTCGACGAAATCCGCCTCCTTGGTGCGGGTCGCCGTCCGACCGCGCCCCCCGCGCCGCTGCGCCCGGTATTCGCCGAGCGGCCGGGCCTTGACGTAGCCGGCGTAGGAGAGGGTCACGGCCACGTCCTCCGGGGTCACGAGGTCCTCCCGGTCGAAGCCCCGGAACGAGGACTCGATGACCGTCCGGCGCGGATCGGCCGCGAACCGGCCGCGGATGTCCACGAGTTCTTCGCGGATCACCGAGAGCAGCCGGTCGGGGTCCTCGAGGATCTCGAGGAGACTTCCGATACGCCCGATGAGCTCCTTGTACTCGTTGACGATCTTGTCCTGTTCGAGCCCCGTCAGGCGGTTGAGCCGCATGTCGAGGATCGCCTGCGCCTGGGTCGCGGAGAGGCGGTAGGCGTCGCGCCCCGCCTCGTCCGGTTCGATCCCGAAGCCCTCCTCGTCCTCGGGCCGGGTGAGACCGGCGCCGTCCTCGAGCAGGGCGACGACCACCCCGGGGTCCCAGAGCCGGGCGGTCAGGCGCTCGCGCGCCTCCGCCGGGTTCGACGAGGCGCGGATGAGCGCGATCACCTCGTCGATGTTCGCGAGGGCTACCGCGAGGCCCTCCAGGACGTGCGCCCGCGCCCGCGCCCGCTTGAGCTCGAAGATCGTGCGGCGGGTCACCACCTCGCGCCGGTGGCGGACGAACCCCCGGATGACCTGCTTGAGGTCGAGGGTGCGGGGCTGGCCGTCGACCAGCGCCACCATGTTGATCCCGAACACGGTCTCGAGCTGGGTATGCCGATAGAGCCGGTTCAGGAGCACCTCCGGCACCGCATCCCGGCGCACCTCCGCCACGACCCGGATCCCGTCCTTGTCCGACTCGTCGCGAAGCTCGGCGATGCCCTCGATCCGGCGGGCGCGGACGAGCTCGGCGATCTTCTCGATGAGCCTCGCCTTGTTGACCTGATAGGGGATCTCGGTGAACACCACGCGCTCGCGCTCGTTCCCCTCCCCCTCCTCCACGTGGGCCGCCGCCCGGAGGTGGATGCGCCCGCGTCCGGTGTGGTAGGCCTCGCGGATCCCGTCCGCCCCGTTGATGGTGGCGCCGGTCGGGAAGTCCGGGCCGGGCAGGTGGGCCATGAGCCCGTCGATGCCGATGTCGGGGTCGTCGACGTAGGCGATGCACGCGTCGAGCACTTCCCGGGCGTTGTGAGGAGGCACGTTGGTCGCCATCCCGACCGCGATCCCGGCCGAGCCGTTCACGAGCAGGTTGGGCAGGCGGGTCGGCAGGACCACCGGCTCGCGCTCGGAGCCGTCGTAGTTGGGAACGAAGTCCACCGTCTCCTTGTCGAGGTCCGCCAGCAGCTCGTGGGCGATGCGGGCCATCCGGATCTCGGTGTAGCGCATCGCGGCCGGCGAATCGCCGTCCACGGAGCCGAAGTTGCCCTGGCCGTCGACCAGCATCTCGCGCATGGAGAACGGCTGGGCCATACGGACGATCGCGTCGTAGACCGCGGTCTCGCCGTGGGGGTGGTACTTGCCGATCACGTCGCCGACGACCCGCGCGGACTTCTTGTAGGGCCGGTTCCAGTCGTTCCCGAGCTCGTTCATCGCGTAGAGAACGCGCCGGTGCACCGGTTTCAGACCGTCCCGGATGTCCGGCAGGGCACGCCCCACGATGACGCTCATCGCGTAGTCGAGGTAGGACTGCCGAAGCTCCTCCTCGATGTTTACGTGACGGATTTCCTGGGCGAAGTCGGCCATGATTCTCGTGCCCGGCGCCGCGGGCTCGAGCTCGGAAGGCGGCGGAGCGGATGGGGTGACCGGGGTCACCGCGTGCAGGGCGGCTTATTCTACCACTCGCGAGCGGTTTGCGCCCCGCCGAAAGGGATCCGCGGGCCAGGTTCCCAGCCAGTTGAGGGTGGTCGAGAAGAAGCCGAGCTCCTCGATCGCGTTGCGCACGGAGGGGCTGTCGCGATGTCCTTCGAACTCGATGTAGAACTCCGCCACCGAGAAGCTCGCATCGAGATAGCTCTCGATCTTCGAGAGGTTGACGCCGTTCGTCGCGAACCCGCCGAGCGCCTTGTAGAGAGCGGCGGGAACGCTCTTCACCTCGAAGACGTACGCGGTGATGCACGGCCCCGCTCCGAGGTCGAGCTCCACCGGCGCCTGCGACATGACCACGAAGCGGGTCACGTTGTTCGCATGGTCCTCGAAGCCTTCCCGCACCACCTCGAGCCCGTGGATCTCGCCCGCGATCCGGGAGGCGATGGCGGCGACCGAGGCGTCGCCCTCCTCGGCGATCTCGCGCGCCGCCCCGGCGGTGTCGAAGCTCTCGACCGGTTCGAGACCGAGCTCCCGGATCCGCTCCCGGCACTGGAGAAGGGCGTGGGGGTGGCTCTTGACCCGCCGGAGGGCGCCCGGAGCGGCGCCGGGCAGGCGGAGCAGGCAATGCCGGACCCGGTGGAAGTACTCCGCGACGATGTGGAGGCTCGAGTCCCGCAGCAGGTGGTGGACGAGGGCGACCCGTCCGCCGAGCGAGTTGTCGATGGGGATCATCGCACACGACGCGCCGCCCGACTCGACGACCTCGAATGCCTCCTCGAAGGTGGGGCACGCAAGGGGGTCGAAGGCCGGCCGCGCTTCGCGACAGGCCGCGTGCGAATACGCCCCGGGCTCCCCCTGGTAGGCGATGCGGCGGCTCTCGCCGGCACCGGTCATCGCTTCGTCTCCGTCATCGACTCCCCCTTGCGGGCGCGGTTCGGGCGATCGCGCGCTGTCGCTCCGACCCCGGGCAGGCCGGCGCGAAAAGTCCCTGGCGGACGGGCGGGCGGCGGGCCCGGCTGCCCCCCTTGGGGCACCGGCGCGTTCACGCCGTGCATTGTATCTGCCCGCCCGCCCGCCCGTTCCGCCCCGGAACCTCGCCCGGCCCGGCCGCGCGGACTCCGGGAAAGGGTCCCGGGGCGGACGGAGCAAATTCGTTCTCCGCAGTCCACGATGTCTGTCAACCATCGCAACTCCTTGATTCGGAAAATTTCGTACGGGATGGCGACCGCAGCAGGAAGTCGGTGATTTTTTCGGGTCAGGCGGCCAGGGCTCGTTTTTTGTCCGGCGACGGGTGAGCCGAGCCTGTTCGGCAGGACATCGGGGAGCGCATTTCGTCGTCCGGGTGTCGGTTCGGACCTCATGAAGCGGTCCTTGACCGCACGGCAGGCCGATCCGCACCCGCGGCCGGCACTCGGTCACGACACAAAAAGGTCCTGGCCAGGCGGCGGTCGCGGCCGGTGGACAGAGGGGTTGGCGCTACAATCGTCCGGGTGGAACCCAGGGAGCCGGCGGATCTGGTACTCGGCGCTTCGTGGATCGTCCCGGTCGAGCCGGCCGGGCGCATCCTCGAAGGACATGCGCTCGCGGTGCGCGGCGGGCGCATCGCCGCCCTCGGCCCGGTGGCCGGGATCGACGCGAAGTTCTCCCCCCGCGAGCGGGTGCACCTCGACGGGCACGCCCTCGTTCCGGGGTTCGTCAACGCCCACACCCACGCCGCAATGACCCTCTTCCGGGGCCTCGCCGACGACCTTCCCCTCGATACCTGGCTCGCGGAGCACATCTGGCCCGCCGAGGCCCGTTTCGTGGACGAGGGGTTCGTGCGGGCCGGGACGCGCCTCGCCGCGGTCGAAATGTTGAGCAGCGGCACTACCTGTTTCAATGACATGTACTTCTTTCCGGATGTCGTCGGGGAAGTCGCGCGCGACGCCGGGATCCGGGCCGTGCTCGGCCTCATCGTCCTCGAGGCGCCAACCGCGTGGGCCGGGGACCCGACCTCGTACCTCTCCCGCGGACTCGAGGTGCACGAGGCATTCCGGAGCGAGCCCCTGGTCACGAGCGCGCTCGCGCCCCACGCGCCGTACACGGTCGGCGACGAGGCGTTCGAGCGGGTGCGCGATCTCTCCGACCAGCTCGAGGTCCCGGTCCACGTCCACCTCCACGAAACGCGGCGCGAGGTGGAAGAGGCGGTGCGCGAGACGGGTGACCGGCCCCTTGCCCGCCTGGCCCGGCTCGGCCTCGTCAACCCGCGGCTCGCGGCGGTCCACATGACGCAGCTTCTTCCGGGCGAGATCGAGGAGCTGGCGGAGCGGGGCGCGTCGGTCGTGCACTGTCCCGAATCGAACCTCAAGCTCGCGAGCGGCGTCTGCCCCGTGCCCACCCTCGCGGCGGCCGGGGTGAACGTCGCCCTCGGCACCGACGGGGCGGCCAGCAACAACGACCTCGACATGCCGGGAGAGATGCGCACCGCCGCCCTCCTCGGCAAGCTCGCGGCCGGGGATGCGACGGCGAGCCCCGCCGAGCAGGTGCTCCGCATGGCGACCCTCGGCGGAGCGCGCAGCCTCGGACTCGGCGACCGGATCGGCAGCCTCGAGCCCGGCAAGTCGGCGGATGCCGCGGCCATCGACCTTCGCGGGCCGGACACGCAGCCGGTCTACAACCCGATCTCCCAGATCGTGTATGCCGCGACCCGGGCCCACGTGCGCGAGGTGTGGGTGGCCGGCCGCCGGGTGGTCCGGGGCGGCGTGGTCGAGACCATCGACGCGCACGGAGCGGCGCGCGAGGCGCGGGAATGGCAGGCCCGCATACGCTAGGGCCCGCGGCCGGCGAGCCGGAGCCGGGGGCCAACTTCGACCCCGAGGAGCTGGATCGCTTCGAGCGCATCGCCGCGCGATGGTGGGACCCGAAGGGAGACTTCCGTCCCTTGCACGACATCAACCCCGCGCGCCTCGAATTCATCGACGAACGGGCCGGACTGCGCGGCCGCACCGTGCTCGACGTCGGCTGCGGCGGAGGGCTCCTCGCGGAAGCGATGCAGCGCCGCGGAGCGCGGGTGACCGGAATCGATGCGGGGGCGACGGCCATCGAGGCCGCCCTCCGGCACGCCGAGGAGAGCGGCGCCGAGGTGGCCTATGAACGGATCACGGCGGAGGAGCTGGCCGCGAGGGAGCCGGGGGGATTCGACGTCGTGACCTGCCTCGAACTGCTCGAGCACGTGCCCGATCCGGCCTCCCTCGTCGCCGCGTGCGCGGCCCTCGCGCACCGCGGCGGCCACGTCTTCTTCTCGACCATCAACCGCACGTCGAGGGCGTGGATGTTCGCGGTCGTGGGGGCGGAACGCCTTCTTCACCTCCTGCCGCGCGGGACCCACGACTACGCCCGCTTCCTCCGGCCCTCGGAGCTCGACCGGGCGGCGCGCGCGGCCGGCCTCGACCTCGCCGAGACGGCGGGAATGCGCTACAACCCCTTCACCGGCGGCTGCCGGATCGGCGGGAGACTCGACGTGAACTACATCGCCTGGTACCGCCGGCCCGCCGAACCACGCCAGGACGAGGCGGCGCCGTCCGGCCCGCCTCCCCGCTCCGATTGAATCCAGGGAGCCCGAACCTCGTGAGACTCGATCCCCGCTTCGCCGACTTTTCCCCCGAACCGGATCGGTTCGCGGGCCGCGTGGTCCTCGTCACCGGAGCCGGCGACGGCATCGGGCGGGCGATCGCCTGCGCCTGCGCGGCCCGCGCCGCGACCGTGGTGCTGCTCGGACGCACCGTCGAGAAGCTCGAGCGGACCTACGACGCGATACGGTCCGCCGGCGGCCCGGAACCCGCCATCTATCCGATGGACCTCTCCGGCGCGATGCCGCCCGACTACGAGGCGCTCGCGGCGCGCGTGGAGGGTGAGCTCGGCCGGCTCGACGGCCTCGTCCACAACGCCGCCCTCCTGGGGGACCTCGGACCCATCGAGCACTACTCGCCCGAGGGGTGGCAGGAGCTCATGCAGGTGAACGTCAACGCACCCTTCCTGCTCACCCGCGTGCTCGTTCCCCTCCTGCGGCGGACCGCCTCGGCGCACGGACACGCCTCGGTCATCTTCACCTCCTCCGGGGTGGGTCGGCGCGGGAGGGCCTATTGGGGGGGGTACAGCGTGTCCAAGTTCGCGATCGAAGGTCTCACCCAGGTGCTCGCCGACGAGTTCGACGGCGGGGCGGGGGTGCGCGTGAACTCCCTCAACCCCGGGCCGGTCCGGACCCGGATGCGGGCGAAGGCGTTCCCGGCCGAAGACCCGCAAACCCTCATCACCCCCGAGGAGGCGGCCCGCGCCTGGCTCTGGCTCCTCGACACGAGCGAGGTCCACGGCGAAGCCCTCGAAGCGCAGGTCCCCTGACGGTTCAATCCGGGTACGCGAGCGCTTCGTGTTTCCGGACAAGCTTGTGGGGCCTACCCCTCCAGCGCTCGCATCCAGTCGTTTTCATGCACGATCCGAAGTCCTGTTCCATTCCGATCGCGGTACTCCATGGCCTTCTCGATCTTCCGCCCGAAGCTCTGGTGCGCCCACGCGGGCGTGACGTACGTTCCGAGGACCACGAAGTTCGTTTGCATTGAGACGTTTCGCTCCACAGCCCTGTAGAGGCACCGAGAGGTCAAGACCAGATTCCTTCGCCTGCCAACCTGTCGAGCGCACGAATCGCGCGCGCGAGGCTCGGGGAGCACTGCGCGGCTCGCTCGGGACTCCAGTTCTCGCGAGCGAACGCGGAAATTCGGCTCATGTACTCCGGACCGACCACACGTCCGCTTCCCGCTCGTGGTGGAATCGTGTTTCGTACCGCCGACTGGCGCGAAGTCCGGCACGCATTCACGAGGGAGAGCTTTGCATTCTCCAACTCGTCCGGTCTCGCCGGAAGCCGTCCCCGACGGACCGAGAACGCTTCAGCGAAACCTGCCTGGTCGGCAAGCAACCAGCTCTCCGTCGATCGAACCGGAACGCGGAGGCTCACGCGCGCCGGGACGCCGCGAGCGAAAAGACGCCGGACCAGATCCGGCGCACAGGGTTCGCGATCGAGATCGCGCAGGATCAGCCAATTGATGTGAGCCGCCGATCGGACCAGGCTCGGAATCCGCTGTTCCAGCTTCGACACGCCCCCGGCCACGATCGCTCGGTGCGGCGACAGGCCGACAAACCGAATCAGCCGTTCGGCTACCGGGATATCGGCATCGCCTTCGACGGCGAAGTAGACGACCGTCACGCTCTTGCAAGTCGAGCCGGAAGTTCCGGTGCGTTTTCGGGCTCCGTCAACGGACGGACGATTTCCGCGAGACTCATCCCGGCCTCCAGCAGGTGCCTCACGTCGGGTATTGCTTCCACGGCCGTGGCCTCGGTTCCCTCGTTGCCAGGCTTGAGAACTACCGCTTCGTCCATACCGACTCCGGGATCATCGAGTAACTCGTTCGAGTGCGTAGACAGCACTACTTGTGGCCCTCCGGCGCTACGTGTTCGGCTGAACACGGTGGGAAGCTGGCGGATCACCGATGCGTGCAACGACAGCTCCGGTTCCTCCAATAACAGGGGGCCGCTTCCACCCTTTCCGTCGAGCAAGGCCCAGAGCAGACCGATGAGGCGGAGCGTTCCGTCCGAGAACAGCCGTTCGTCCTGGCGGGCGGGTTGAGGCCGCCAATGCTTGTATCGAGCCTCGAGATGCCAGTATCCGACCTCATCCCGAACGAGCTCGAGCTGGTCCAACTGCGGGACAGCGGTCTTCAGTGCTTCACCAATACGGCGCAACCGCCGGATTCGAGTCCGTTCAGGGGTCCTTGCCATCCGGAGCATGAGGTCCGAGCCGAAGGGATCGTCGCGCCGGTCTCCACCGCGGTCCGGCTCCCGGATGAGATGCGGTACCAGATGGAGATATCGGATGGAGCCAAGGAACTCCACGATCTGACGGAACTGCTTGTTTACATTGACTTGTTCCAGATACGTCTGGGTCATCCGCTCCGGATCCTCCCTATCCTCCGCAGTGGGTCTCTCGATGACCTTTTTGCCCCGCCTGGCAACGATTTCGTTCGTCAGAATCGGTCGGTGCCGCCCGCGCGGTTCCGCCGAGAACGTAATCTCGTACGTCCAATCCTCGGGCGTGCCGTCATCACCGATCGATATGCTCAGCGTCACACGACCGTGGTTGAAGTTTCTGGCGGCGAGGCACCGGACGCGTGAAATTCCGCCCCGACTTGCCACTGCGTCCTGGAATCCGCCGCCCGCGGACGCGATCTGTCGAAGGAACCGCAGAGCATCGAGCAGGTTCGATTTCCCGGACGCGTTCGGTCCGACGATGAACAGACGATCCTGAAGATCGAAGTCCGCCTGCTTGAAGTTTCGCCAATTCTTCAGCGTGAGGTGGGTCAATCGCATGCGCGGAAGCCTGCCATTGGGGGTATCCGTCGATCCGACTGCCACTACTGGAGCAAGTCGTTGTGAACAGCCGCAGACAACGGCGTCGCGGTCGCGGTGGACAGCTTCTCGAGCAGGCCCTCTTCGTCCAGGATCTCGACCTCGAGATCTTGCGCCTTCCTGAGCTTCGAACCGGGACTGTCCCCGGCCACCACGTAATCGGTCTTGCGGCTGACCGATCCGGTCACCTTGCCCCCGAGCGCCTGGATGCGCGCCTTCGCCTCGTCGCGGGCCATCCCGGACAAGGTCCCGGTCAGCACGAATACCTTTCCGTCAAGCGGAGCCGCGTCGCCATCCGTCGCCGCCCCACCGCCTTCCTGCGGATGTTCCTCGAAGCGAAGGCCATAGTCGCGCAATCGCTCGATCAGCGTCCGGTTCCGCTCCGACGAGAAGAACTCCCTTATCGACTCGGCGATACGCGGGCCGACCTCCTCCACCTCTTCCAGCTCCTCCTGCGTAGCTCCGGCGATTCGATCCAGGCTCCCGAAGTACTTTGCCAGAAGCTCGGCCGTCCGCTCCCCGACGTGGCGGATGCCGAGTCCGTAGACCAGCCGGGCGAGGGGAGCGGACTTGGACCGTTCGATGCTCGCAGTCACCGCGACCGCGGATTTGCGCCCCAGCCGGACGGCAATAGGGATCTCGGCCAATTCCTCGATTTCGAGCCGATGCAGGTCCGCGCGGCGCCTTACGAGGCCGCGCTCGACCAGATCTCCGGCCAGCACCTTGCCCACCCCTTCGACCGCACCGGGCAGCTTGCTTCCGTCCTTGAGGGTGACCGGCGCGGTCAGTTTCTCCAGCAACGCCTTCAGCGTTTCGTCGCTCAACTTCGCGACGGACCCCGTCGGCGCGGTCTCACCCGACTCCTCCGAACCCCGACCCGCCGGGGTCGATTCCGGAGCGCCGGACTCGAACGGCAGCCCCTCCGGGTGAAGAAACTCGATGAGGAGACCCGCCTCCGGGCGAGAGAAGAACTCCCGGATCGATTCGGCGTCGCGGCGGTGAACACCCTCTGCCTTTTCGAGCTTCTCCACGGACGCGGAGGCGATTTCCGCCAATTCCGTATACGGGCCGCCCGCCAGCGCCTCGATGGTCCGCACTCCGATCCCCGGAATGTTCAGCGCGTACAGCTCGCGGGCCAGGGTCGCCTCGCCCCTTGAACGCGCAAAACCCCGGACCAACTTGCGAGCCTTGGTAGCGCCGAGGGAGCTTGTCTTCTCGATGTCCTCGAGCTGCTCGGGACGCAGATCGTAGAGATCCGCCAGATTCTTCACCGCGCCGCGGCCGCCGCGATCGACGAGTTCGTCGACCAGCCAGTCTCCCAGACCGTCGATATTCATGGCGGTGCGGTGGGCGAAGTGCAGGATCGACTCCTTGAGCCGCGCCCGGCAACTGACGTTGATGCACCGCACCACCACCTCTCCCTCTTCGCGCTTCACCTCCGACCCGCACACGGGGCAGTGCGCGGGCATCGTGAAGGGCCGCCGGTCAACGCCCTCCCCGACCACCTCCACGACCTTCGGGATCACGTCGCCACTTCGCTCGACCAGCACCTCGTCACCGATCTGCAAGCCAAGCCGCGCGATCTCGTCCTCGTTGTGCAGCGTCGCCCGGGATACCGTCACGCCGCCGACAGGAACCGGCCGCAATCGGGCACGGGGGGTGATCGCCCCGGTGCGACCGACCTGAACGTCGATATCCTCGACGACCGTTCTTGCCCGCCGCGCAGCGGGCTTGCACGCGATTGCCCAGCGAGGCGCCTTCGATGTCGAACCCAACCGCCGCTGAAGTCCGGCCGCATCCACCTTGAAGACCAGACCGTCGATCTCGTAGGGGAGCTGATCGCGCCGCCCCAGCCACTCGTCCCGGAACGCCAGCACCGCTTCGATACCGTGGAGCTGCGCGCGCGTCGCATTGACCTTGAAACCGAGCACGGCAAGCGCCTCGAGCGATTCCCAGTGCGAGTCGAAGACCGGCTCGCCGCCGGCGAGAAGCAGATAGGGATAGAAGTCGAGGAGGCGAGTGGCGGTCACCTTCGCATCCAGCATGCGCATCGTGCCCGCGGCAGCGTTGCGGGGATTCGCGTACACCGTCTCGCCGCTCGCGCGCTGGCGCTCGTTCAGTCGAGCAAAGGCGCGCTTCGGCATCACCACCTCGCCGCGCACCTCGAAGTCGTCCGGCACCGTGGCTTCCTTCAGCACCTTCGGTTCAATCGAAAGCGGCAGCGAGCGTAGGGTACGTGCGTTCGGGGTGATGATCTCCCCCTGCTCCCCATCTCCACGGGTAAGCGCAAGCTCCATTCGTCCGGCGACGAACCGGGCGGCCATCGAGACCCCATCCAGCTTGAGCTCCCCGACATAGTCGAGCACTTCGTCCCCTGCCAGCTCGCGGGCGCGGCGGTCGAAGTCGCGCAGCTCGTCTTCATCGAACGCGTTGTCGAGGCTCAGCATCACGGACGAGTGGTTCGCCTTCTCGACCCCTTCCCGCGGCTCGCCGCCGACCCGCTGCGACGGCGAGTCGGATGTGACCAGATCGGGATGCCGTCCTTCCAGGTGCAGCAGCTCGCGCATCAGCCCGTCGAACTCGGCGTCCGATATCTCCGGGTCGTCGCGAACGTAGTAGAGGTGTTCGTGGCGACGAATCTCGGCACGCAGGTCATCGAGTCGCGCGTGCACGTTCTCGGGCGACGGGACAGGCTCGAAGTCAGGTCGCCTGGAAGCCATTTCCGTCGATCCGGAAACCGATCATCTCGGAGGGCGTCCGCTCGCGTTCATTCGGTGGTCGGCACCGGGCACGAGGGCGGCGGCTGTCGGTCCGAAGGGCCGCGGTTCCTCTGCCGGCAGTGGTTCCTCCGCCGGAGACGAAGGAGAAGCTCCGTTTCTCCGGGATCACCCGGCATCCGTCGTCCCGCGCTCGTGGCGGAGCGCGAAATGGACCACCCGCTCGCGAAGGGCCTGGGTCGCCTGCACGGTGAGCCGGCAGCGCTGGTCATCGCAGAGCACGGACCCGAGGGCGCGGGAGAGACGGGTGCCGACGTCCAGCATGAGATCGAACGCGACGCCGGCCGGGAGCGGCCCCGGCCGGTGCATGAAGAGGCAGAGCCCGGAGGTGACGAGCTCGTCCATTGCCGCGAGGTCGAACACGCCCGGCTCGAGCACGTTGGCCACGCTGAACACCGGCCCGCGGAGCGGTCCACGACGATGGCCGTAGTGGTGGAACATTCCCTGGTCGTCCGGGCGCAGGTCGAAGGCGGCGAGCGCCTTGTGGATCGCCGGGCCGGCGAGCGTGTGTCCCTCGGGAGCGAGGATCGTCAGGACGATCAGCAACTCCCGGCTCTCGCCGGGCGGCTCGGAGTCCCCTTCGGCCGACCCGCCGGCCCGTCGATCCTCCTCGGCGGGCGGAGGCCGCGGCTGCGATGCCGGTCGCCGGCCCGATTCCGATCTCTCCTCCGGTCTCTCCTCCAGTCTCTCCTCCGGCGCCTGCGGGGCCCTTTCCGGCGCCGGAGCGGAAGACGCGGCGCGGGTCCGCGAGGGCCGGATCGCGTCTTCGTCCCCCGTCTCCACGGAACCGAGGTCGCCGACGGCGAGCTCTCGGTCGTGGGAAGTCCCGGGCACCGCGTCCTCCGGATCCAGCAGCGGAAGGAAGTCGAGGTCGATCAGGGTCTGGCGGCCGGGCCCGGCCCCCGAGCGGCGCGCGGCCGCCCGGTCGGGCTCTCGCGACCGCCCCTCCGAGGACGATCGAGGCCGCCCGGGGACCTCTTGCCCCGGACGCGCGGCGCCCGGTTCCCCCGCGGCGCGCACCGGCCCCCGCCGCCGGCCGGGCGAGAAGAACCGATCCCACCACTCCAGGCGCCAGCCGCGAAGGCGCGCGATCCAGAAGAAGAGCCCGCCGGCCACCACCAGCAGGCCGATGATCGCGAGCACGGGCCGGAGCTCGGTCACGTCAGTCCGCCACCATCTCGAGGGCCTGGCCGACATCCACCGACACGAGGCGCGACACGCCGGGCTCGTTCATGGTAACCCCGATGAGCTGCCCCATGGCCTCCATGCTCGACTTGTTGTGGGTCACGAGCATGACCTGCACACGCTCGGAAAGCTCCCGCACCAGATCGACGAACCGGTCGACGTTCGCGTCGTCGAGGGGCGCATCCACCTCGTCGAGCAGGCAGAACGGCGCGGGGTTGAGGTCGAAGATGGCGAACACGAGCGCGATGGCGGCGAGCGCCTTCTCCCCTCCGGAGAGGAGCTGGATGCTCGTATTGCGCTTCCCCGGGGGCCGGGCCATGACGGTGACCCCGGTGTCGAGCAGGTCGTCTCCGGTAAGCTCGAGGCAGGCGTTCCCCCCGCCGAAGAGCCGGGGAAAGATTTCCTCGAGCCCGCGCCCGACCCGCTCGAACGTGTCCTTGAAGCGGGCCCGGGTCTCGCGGTCGATCCTGCGGATGGCTTCCTCGAGGGTGGAGAGCGCGTCCACGAGATCCGCATGCTGGGAATCGAGGTACCGCTTGCGTCCGGACTCGGTCTCGAGCTCCGAGACCGCCGCGAGGTTGATGGGGCCGAGTCGTTCGATCCGACGCTCGATTGCGGTGAGCCGCTCCTGCCAGGCATCGGGACCGGCCTCGGGAGGCAAGGCGGACACCACCTTCCCGGCCTCGAACCCGGCCTCCGCGAGCTGCTCCGCGATCGCGTCGCGGCGGGCCAGCAACGCGTTCCAGGCGAGCCGAAGCTCGTCCCGAACGGACTGTTCGCGACCCGTCTCGGCCTCGCAGGCGCTCCGTTCCCGCTCCCGCTCCTTGACCTCATTCTCCCCCGCTTCGACCGCATCGCGCGCTTGCGCGAGGGCCGCCTCCACCCCGCGGTGATTCTCCAGGCGCTCGCGGAGCTTCCTATCGGCATCGGTGATGGGTTCCTCGATCCCGGCGAGCCGCCGGCTCGACTCACCCATGTCCGCCCGCAACGCTTCCATCCGTGCCCTCGTGCGAAGGCGCGCCTCCTCCACGGCGGCAACCTGGACGGTCGTCGATTCTAAGCCAAGGGCGGCCTCGTGCACTGCCCGCCGCGCGCGCTCGGCGGTCTCCCGGCCGGCGCTCACCGCCGCCTCGTGCCGCTCGGCCCTCCGGTCGAAGGCATCGCCTTCGGATTGAAGACGTTCACTCGCCGCGTGCGCCGCGCGTACCGTCTTCTCGCCCCCCCCGATCGCCGCCTCGAGCTCGGCAAGGGTCCGGTCGATCTCCCCGAGTTCGCTCTCCACCTCTTCGCCGCGCCGACGGCGGGCCTTCGCCTCGGCCACCCGGGCCGCGTGCTCGGACCGGCGCCGCGCGTGCCGGTCGCTCGCGTCCGTCCATTCCGCCTCCAGCGACTCGCGGTCGCTCTCGGCCGCGGCCAGCTCGAACCGGATGCGATCGAGGTCCTTCTCGCGCTCCTCCGCCTCCGATCCGGCCTCGGCGAGGGAGCGGCGAAGCGACCCGATCTCGCGCTCGCGGGCGAGCGGGCCGGCCTCTTCGTCCCGGCCGCGGAACACCCGGATCCAGTTCGGGCCGACCCAGGTACCGTCCGGGGTGACGAGCGACTGGTGGGGCGCGAGCGCCGCGCGCCGTTCGAGCGCGTCCACGGCCGTCGCGGCCGTCCCGACCCCGGCGAGCCAAGGCCCGGCCAGCTCCCGGCCGGCGCGGACCCTGGCGGAGAGCTCGTCGCCGACGAGGTGCGGGGCGGCGCTCCCGGACTCCTCCACGAGCGACACCGTGGCACGGTCGAGCATGGCGAGCGCCGGTGCATGGCGGGCGGCGTCATCCACCCGAATCGCTTCGAGCCGGCTTCCGAGCACGCACTCGACCGCGTAGGCCCACCCTGGCTCGACCTCGAGGAGCTGGGCGAGGCGTGGCGCGGCCTGGAGGCCGTTCTCGGCCAGCCATTGCGTGGCTTCACCGGACTCCCGGGCGAGCGCGGCCTGCTGGAGCGCATCGAGCGAAGCGAGACGTCCGGACATCGCTTCGAGCCGTTCGCGCCGCTCGTGCAGGACGCCGGCCTCCGCCGCTTCGCTCCTTCGGAGCTGCGCAATCTCGCGCTGACGCTCCTGGAGTCGCCGGCGGGCTTCCTCCTGCCGGACCTCGAGCTTCTCGACCTCCCGGCCAAGCCCTTCGTCCACCACCATCCCGGCGAGGGACTCGCGCTCGGTGTTCAGCCTTGTCTGCCGTGCCTCGACATCGCGGAAACGCGCCCGCTGGTGGGCGAGCGAGGCTTGCACCGCGTCCGCCTCCCGGCCATGCGCCTCCCGCCCGGCGCGGAACGCCTCGTGCTCCATCCGGAACGCGGCGAGCGCCCGCTCCGCGGCGTCACGCCCGTGCTCGGCATCGGAGGCCTCCTCGCCGGCGCGCTCCAGCCGGGACCGTTCACCGACGAGCCTCCCTTGCAGCTCCTCCAGCCGGACCCGGTCGGCTTCCGCCTCGCGTTCCGCCTCGGCCAACACCTCCTCGTTGCGGGCGAGGCTCTCGCGCAGGTCTCCGCGCTGGCGCCGGAGCCGGGCGACCGCTTCCTCGGCCCGTCCCACCTCCGTGCGCGCCTCGAGAGTCGCCCGGTACCGCTCGTTGTACGTGTCCGTGGCCTGCCCGTGCACGGCCCGCGCCCGCTCGAGCGCCGCCTCGACCGCCCGCCGCCGCGAGCGGGCCGCTTCGAGCTTCACCTCCTGCGCGCCGAGCGCCGTGCTCCCCGCCTCCGCCTCGCGCTCCAGACCCTGCCAGCGAAGCGCCAGCAACTCCGACCGGAGGCGGCGCTCCTCGCCTCGGAGGGCGGTGTAGCGTTCCGCCTGGGCGGCCTGGCGCTTGAGACGGGCGAGGTGCTTGTCGAGCTCCTCGCGCAGGTCGGTCAAGCGGGCGAGGTTCTCGTTCGTCTGACGCATCCGGCTCTCGGTCTCGCGGCGGCGCTCGCGGTACAGGGAGATGCCGGCCGCCTCCTCGATAAAGCCGCGCAGCTCCTCCGGCCTCGCCTCGATGAGACGCGAGACCGTGCCCTGTTCGATGATGGCGTAGCTGCGCGGGCCGAGACCGGTGCCGAGAAAGAGGTCGGTGACGTCACGCCGCCGGCACCTGGTGCCGTTCAGGTAGTAGACGGATTGGCCCTCCCGGTTGACGATGCGCCGGATCGAGATCTCGCCCCGTTCCGCGAAACGCCCGCCGGCCCGGCCGTCGGAGTTGTCGAAGAGCAGCTCGACCGAGGCCTGGCCGACCGGCCGGCGCGAGGCGGCGCCGTTGAACACGACATCCACGAGGAGCTCGCCGCGGAGTTGCCGAGCCGAGCTCTCGCCCATCACCCAGCGCACGGCGTCGACGATGTTGGACTTGCCGCAACCGTTCGGCCCGACGACCCCGATGAGGTCTCCGGGAAGCTCGATCGTGATCGGATCGACAAAGGACTTGAAACCGGCGAGCCGAATCTTGCGCAACCGCATCTTCCCACCCGCCCGGAGTCGGAGAGGCCGACCCCCGTCAGGCTCGCGGCAGATCCCGGATTCCGGGATTCGAGGAAAGGGCCGCATCCAGATGGTTACTCTACACCAACGGACTCCGAGGAACGCGGGAGAATGACCAGGATCGGCGGTTCTCGTTCTGGCGCTCGACTTCACCCCGAGCCGCAAGCCGTCTTCTCCTGGCGACTCCTGGCGACTCGAGCCGGGGCGGATCGACGGTCGTGCCGGTCCCGCGGCGGGACCCGACGAGCAAAACGGGAATTGCCGGACCAGGACCGTTCTCTCGTCGCGACCGAGTGCCGGCCGCGGTGCGGCTCGGCCTGCCGTGCGATCCGAGGGCCGCTTCATCGGGCCCGAACCGACCCGCGGACGACGAAATGCGCTCCCCGATGACCTGCCGAACCGGCCCGGTTCACCCGCCGCCGGACAGAAAACGCATGGACGGGCCGGCACCCCGTCGCATGGAAAGGTCCGGCGCCGCGAAGACGGCCCTCCCGGATCCATTTTCGCAGCAAAGACGAATCCTGGGAGAATGACGGCCCGCGGCCCCGATCCGGAGATGGAACCCACCCCTTGTCGAGACTCGACCCGCGACCGTCGGCCGGTACGCGGGCGCTTCGCCCCCACGCCAAACGGTCCGCTGCACCTCGGATCGGTGGCCGCGGCCCTCGCGAGCCATCTCTCCGCCCGGCACCGGGGGGGCGAATGGCACGTGCGCATCGACGACGTGGACGTCGCGCGCGCGGTTCCGGGAGCGGCGGACGCGATCCTTCGCGAGCTCGAGCGTCTCGCCCTGACCTGGGACGGCCCGGTGGTCCGCCAGAGAGACCACACCGAACGCTATCGGGACGCCCTCGCCCGTCTCGAGCGCGGGGGATGGACGTTCGGCTGCGCCTGCACCCGGCGCGAAGCGGGGCCCGGTCCCTACCCCGGCACCTGCCGCATCGGAACCCCGCGCCCGGCGCGCTCGATCCGGATGCGGGCCGACGCCCGGATCGACTTTCGCGACGGCGTCCAGGGGAGCGTAACGATCGACCTTCCGGCCGAGACCGGCGACTTCGTCGTGTACCGGGCCGACCGCGTGCACGCCTATCACCTGGCGGCGGCGGTGGACGACGGGCTGCTCGGGGTCACCGAGATCGTGCGCGGCGCGGACCTCCTGGCCTCCACCGGTCCGCAGGTCCACGTGCAGCGGGCCCTCGGGCTCCCCGAACCCGCCTACGCGCACGTGCCGGTCGCCACCAACGCGGCCGGCGCGAAGCTCGCGAAGCGCTCGGCCGCCCCGCCGAGCTCGGATCGACCCGCTGCACAGGTACTCCGGCTCGCCCTCGCCTTCCTCGGCCTCCCTCCTCCGCACGGGATCGACGAGCCGGCCGGGCTCGTGGCCTGGGGGATCCGGAACTGGGACCTCGCCGGCGTTCCGCGCGTCCGGCAGGCGGTCCTCGCCGGGAATCCCTGAGAGGGGTGGTCCGACCCCATGGGGACCGGATGGGGACTGGCGGGCGATGGCGGTCGAGCGATGGATACCGGGGAGAGGGGGGCAAACCGAAGATCAGCGGTTGCGGCCCTTCTCCCAGCAGACTTCACCCTCGCCGTTCCGGGCGAGCACCCGGGCGAGCACGAACAGCAGGTCGGACAGCCGGTTGAGGTAGCGGCGGCTCACCGCGCTCACCTCGCCGGTCCGGGCGGTCTCGACGAGCCGGCGTTCGGCCCGGCGGCAGACCGCCCGCGCGACGTGGCACGCCACCGCGGCGGGACCGCCCCCCGGCAATATGAACTCCTTGAGGGGGGGGAGTGGATCGTTGAACGCATCCAGCCGGCGTTCCAGCCCGTCCACGCAGGCGTCGCTCACCAAGGACGCGCCGGGGATGGAGAGCTCGCCGCCGATATCGAAGAGCGCGTGCTGGACGTCGAGAAGACAGGCACGCATCTCGTCGTCGAGGGGGTGGACGAGTATCGCTCCGATGGAACAATTGAGCTCGTCCACCTCTCCCATCGCCTGGACGCGGGCCGCGTCCTTGTCCACCCGCGAGCCGTCCCCGAGACCGGTCGTCCCCCCGTCCCCGGTACGGGTGTAGATCTTCGACAGACGGTGTCCCATTGATCGCGCTCCCTTCCGCCCGGCCCCGCCGGCGCCTGCGATAGCGTACCGCGCGGCCCGGGTCGGTGCCGAGGAACGGACGCGCGTCTCGCGGCCGCGGCCCCTCGTTCCCCGCCGCCGCGCGGACCGGACCCTGACGGCGGACCCTCCCCTTCAGCCGCCGCGCCCGACACCCGCCTCGGCCTCCCGGTCCGGCTCGGGACGCGATTCCGGCTCGGCCGACCCGGCAAGCTCGCGCCCCTCCGCCGCGGCCAGCTCGATGAGCACCGGCGAGCTCCTCGTTCCCGCCGGGACGTAGCCCGCCTGCTCCTCGACCGGCTTCGCCGCCCGGCGGCTCATCCGGAACACGATGAACCCCGCAAGCACCGCGTGGACCGCGATCAGGCACCGGAGGTAACCCGGCGGTCCCATCGCCTCGAGGGCGAAGGCGGCGGCCAGAGGGCCGGCGATGAGCCCGCAGCCAGTCACGAACACGAGGGTCCCGCTCGCCCCCACCATCTGGCGGGGCGAAAGATAGTCGTTCACGTGCGAAATGGTGAGCGAGTAGAGCGGCAGCGCCGCGGCACCGAGCACGAACATCATTGCGAAGGCGACAGTCCCCGCGGGCTCCGCGAGCCCGGCCGCCACCGCGGCCGGGGCAAGCCCCCCGACGAGGGCCGCCCCCAGCATGACCCGGCGGCGGTCGAAACGATCGGACAGCCACCCGAGCGGCCACTGCGAGCAGAGGGCCCCCAGCGTCACGAGGGCCATGAACCACGCCACCTGCCCCACGTCGAGCCCGATCTTGCGGGCGTAGATCGCTCCCATGCCGAACAGCCCGCCCTGAATCACCCCGGTCAGCACCGCGGCGACGAACCCGAGCGGCGAGGCGCGGTAGAGCTCCGACACGGTCAGCCTCCGTGCCCGGCGGGGGCGCGGGCCGGGACGCGCTGCGAGCAAGAGGGGAACGAGGGCGAGGGACACGAGGATCGACACCAGGAGGAACAGGTCGAATGCGCCCGGGTCGGCGACGTTGAGCAGAAGCTGGCCGACCGCCGCCCCCCCGAACATCGTGACCATGTAGAGCGAGAGCAGCCGCCCGCGGTTCCGGTTCGTCGCCTGCTGATTGAGCCAGCTCTCGACGACGACGTACATGCCGGAGTAGCAGAAGCCGGTCACCACCCGCATCGCGGTCCAGAACTCGACCTCGACGACCAGCGCGTGCATGAGGACGGACACCGAGGCGAGCGACGCAAGCGCCGCGAACACCCGCACGTGGCCGACCCGTCGGACCAGGGCGGGGGACAGGACCGACCCGGCGAGCATGCCCACGAAGTAGCCGGACATGACGATGCCGGTGGCCGCGGTGGGGAAGCCTTCGAGCGCGGCGCGGAGCTGAATGAGGGTCCCCTGCAACCCGTGCGCGACCATGATGAGCGCGGCCCCGGCGAAGAACGGCCACGCCCGACCAGCCACCCCGAGGCTGCTCCGACCGCGTTCCATCGAATTGCCCTCCGCCCGGCACCCGCCGAGTCATCGGGCGGGCGAGGGCATATTTTCTCACCGGCGCTCCGGTACGGATACCGCATCGGTTGCCCGATTCCGACCTGTATTTCGACGTTGCGGCCACGAAAACGACATTCCCCGGGGCAACGACGGATCCGGCCGGAGAACGGCATCTTCCGGAACCATGACGGTATCGGCGGGGTCATCGGGGGAACGACCGGCCGCGGTCCGCGACGCGGCGGTGCGACATCGCCCCGAGGCGGGCGGCCGGCGACTCTCCACCCCCCTCGCGAGCGGCGCTCGGCACGTTCGGGCCGGGTTCGGGCGACCTGGGCAACCTGGGCGACCTGGGCAACCTGGGCGACCTGGGCGCCGCGGCCTGACGGATCGCGCCCTGTGAGATAATCGCCGCGTTGCAGTTGCCGCCGTCCGCGGCCCGCCCCCGGTGCCGCACGCGCCCTGCCCTCCCTCGAGGACCGCCAAGGCGAGATGCACCGTCACCTGAACGCGCTCCTTCGCGAGCGCATCGTCCTGCTCGACGGCGCCACCGGGACCATGCTCCAGGAGCGCGGTCTCGACGAGGCGGACTACCACGGGGAGCGCTTCCGGGACCACCCCCGCCCCCTTCGCGGCAACCACGACGTCCTGTGCCTCACCCGCCCCGACGTGGTGGCGGAGGTTCACGACGCCTACCTCGCGGCCGGGGCGGACATCGTGCTCACCAATACGTTCACCGCCACCTCGATCGCGCAAGGGGACTACGACACGGCCCACCTCGCGGCCGAGATCAACGAGGCCGGAGCCCGCATCGCCACCGGGCGCGCCGCCGCTTGGTCCGCGCCGGACCGTCCCCGGTTCGCGGCCGGGGTGCTCGGCCCCACCAACCGCACCGCGTCCATTTCTCCCAAGGTGGAGGACCCGGGCGCTCGCAACACGAGCTTCGACGAGTTGCGCGGGGCCTACGAGGAGGCGGCGCGCGCCCTCATCGCGGGCGGCGTCGATCTCCTCCTCGTCGAGACGGTGTTCGACACCCTGAACGCGAAGGCCGCGATCTTCGCCGTCGAGTCGGCCTTCGAAGGCCTGGGGCGGCGCCTTCCGGTCATCGTGTCGGGCACGGTCACCGACGCCTCCGGCCGCACCCTGTCGGGGCAGACCGTCGAGGCGTTCTGGAACTCGGTCCGGCACGCCCGGCCGTTCGCCGCGGGACTCAACTGCGCCCTGGGGCCGGTCGAGCTGCGGCCGTGGGTCGAGGAGCTCGCCCGGGTGGCCGGGGTCCCGGTGAGCGCGCACCCGAACGCCGGGCTTCCGAACGAGCTCGGCGGCTACGACCTCACCCCGGACGAGCTCGCCCGCGAGGTCGGCGACTGGGCGCACCGCGGCCTCGTCAACATCGTCGGAGGGTGCTGCGGTACCACCCCGGACCACATCCGCACGCTCGCGGCGGCGGTCGCCGGGGTCGCCCCCGAGTCCCCCCCGAGCGCCCCCGGATCACCCGGCTCGCCGGTCTCGAGCCCCTGAACATCGCCCCGGACTCCCTCTTCGTGAACGTCGGCGAGCGCACCAACGTCACCGGCTCGCCCCGTTTCGCCCGCCTCGTCCGCGACGGGGACTTCGAGACCGCGCTCGCGGTCGCCCGGAGCCAGGTGGAGAACGGCGCCCAGGCGATCGACATCAACATGGACGAAGGTCTGCTCGACTCCGAGTCGTGCATGGTGCGCTTCCTCAACCTGGTCGGATCCGAGCCGGACATCGCACGGGTGCCGGTGATGATCGACTCGTCGCGCTGGGAGGTCATCGAGGCGGGGCTCAAGTGCGTGCAGGGCAAGGGCATCGTCAACTCGATCAGTCTCAAGAACGGCCCCGGGGAACTCCTCGAACAGGCCCGTCGCGCCCGTCGCTACGGCGCGGCGGCGGTGGTGATGGCGTTCGACGAGGACGGCCAGGCGGACACCCTGGAACGGCGCGTCGCGATCTGCGAACGCGCGTACGAACTCCTCGTCCGGGAAGCGGACTTCCCACCCGAAGACATCATCTTCGACCCCAACATCTTCGCCGTCGCGACGGGCATCGAGGCGCATCGTTCCTACGCCGCCGACTTCATCGAGGCGACCCGGCTCGTCAAGGAGCGCCTGCCCGGTGCCCTCGTCTCGGGAGGGCTTTCCAACGTCTCGTTCGCGTTCCGCGGCAACCACCCGGTGCGCGAGGCGATGCACGCCGCGTTCCTCTACCACGCGATCCGGGCGGGGCTCGACATGGCCATCGTCAACGCGGGCCAGCTCGCCGCCTTCGACGACGTGGAGCCCGAGCTCCGGGAGCGGGTCGATGACGTGATCCTCGACCGCCGCCCCGACGCGGGCGAGCGGCTCCTCGCGATCGCGGAACGCCATGCGGGGGGCGAGCCGGCGAGGAGGGAAGCGGCGGCGGCGTGGCGGGCCTGGTCGGTCGAGAAGCGGATCGAGCACGCCCTCGTCACCGGGGTGGCGGACCACATCGAGGCCGACACGGAGGAGGCGCGGCGCGCGGCGGCCCGCCCGCTCGACGTCATCGAGGGCCCCCTGATGGCGGGCATGAACGTGGTGGGCGACCGGTTCGGGGCGGGACGGATGTTCCTCCCCCAGGTCGTGAAGTCCGCCCGGGTGATGAAGAAGGCGGTCGCGTACCTCACTCCCTGGCTCGAGACGGAATCGCCCCCCCGCGAGGGCGCCGCGTCGCGCCCCGGCCGGTTCTCCGGGCGGGCGGGCCGCATCGTCCTCGCGACGGCGAAGGGCGACGTGCACGACATCGGCAAGAACATCGTCGGGGTGGTCCTGCAGTGCAACGGGTTCGAGGTCATCGATCTCGGGGTCATGGTGCCTGCGGAACGGATCCTCGCCGTCGCGCGCGAAGAAGGTTGCGATCTCGTGGGCGTCTCCGGCCTCATCACCCCTTCGCTCGACGAGATGGTCCATATCGCGTCCGAGATGAGCCGGCTCCGGTTCCGTCTGCCCCTCCTCATCGGGGGCGCAACCACCTCGAAGGTGCACACCGCGGTGAAGATCGACCCACGCTACGAGCACGGGGTGGTCCACGTCCCGGACGCTTCGCGGGCGGCCGGGGTCGCGGCGAGCCTCGCGAGCGACGAGCGCCGCCCCGGGTTCGTCGCCGAGACCCGCGACACCTACCGCCGGCTGCGGCGTCAGCGCGAAGCCCAGCAGCGCACCCGGCGTGCGAGTCCGCTCGCAGCGGCGCGCGCGAACCGCCTCGCCACCGACTGGGCCGGCTACGCCCCGCCCCGCCCCCGCTTTCTCGGCCGCCGGGTGCTGAACCGCTACCCGCTCGCCGTCCTCGTCGATCGGATCGACTGGTCGCCGTTCTTCAGGACCTGGGAGCTCGCGGGACGCTTCCCCCGGATCCTCGACGACCCGGTGATCGGCGAGACCGCCCGAGCACTGTACGCCGACGCCCGGTCGATGCTCGATCGCATCGTCGCCGAGGGCTGGATCGAAGCCCGCGCCGTCTTCGGATTCTTCCCCGCCCGCACGGTCGGCGAGGACGACATCGAGGTCCTCCCCGGGGACGCGGCCGGGAAGGACCGCTCCCCGCTCGCCGTCGTGCGCACCCTTCGCCAGCAGATGGAACGCCCGGAAGGCCGGCCCAACCTCGCGCTCGCGGACTACGTGGCCCCGCGCGGGAGCGGAGTGACGGATCACGTCGGGGCGTTCGCGGTAGCGACCGGCTTCGGCGCGGACGAGCGGGCCGCCGCCTTCGAGGCCGACCATGACGACTACTCGAGCATCCTCCTCAAGGCGCTCGCGGACCGCCTCGCCGAAGCGTTCGCGGAACACCTCCACGAGCGGGTGCGGCGCGAGCTCTGGGGGTACGCGCCGGACGAACGGCTCAGCAACGAAGAAATGATCGGGGAGGCCTATCGGGGGATCCGGCCCGCCCCCGGCTATCCCGCCTGCCCCGATCACAGCGAGAAGGAGACCGTGTGGACGCTGCTCGAGCCGGACCGGAGCATCGGACTCGAGCTCACCGAGAGCCACGCGATGGTCCCGGGCGCGGCGGTATGCGGCCTGTACTTCTCCCATCCCGAGGCTCGCTACTTCGGAACCGGGAAGATCGCGCGCGACCAGGTCGAGGACTACGCGGCACGGAAGGGCTGGACCCTCGGCGAGGCCGAGCGCCGGCTCGGCCACGTGCTCGGATACGATCCCTCGACCGCCCGAGGCGAGGGGGTTGGCGGCGGCACGCCGCAGGGAGGGCCGGCGGGCGGGCGAGGCTGATCCGCCCCCCCAGTGGCCGGGTCCCGGGGGCCGACCCCAGGCCGAAGAACCGAAGCACTCGCGAGGAGACACCTTCATGACCACCCACGTTACCGGCGGGGCCCCCGAGCCCGGCGACATTCCCATCGACCTCGTCGCCAGGACCGGTCTCGACGAGTGGCTCGAGGGACAGCCGGAGGCGATCCGCCGCTGGGTGCGGGCCTCCGGTTTCGAGGCACGCCCCCACACCCACTGCCTGGTGCCCGACACTCGCCACGAGCTCGATTCGGTGCTGGTCGGCGTGGACGATCGGGCGGACCCCTGGTGCTGCGCGGCTCTCCCGGCCGCCCTGCCCGCTCGCCGCTACCGGCTCCGGGCCGATCCGGAGCCCGCCGAGCGCGAGCGGCTCGCCGTCGGATGGGGGCTCGGAGCCTACCGGTTCGACCGCTACCGGGAACGGAAGGACGAACGCGAGCGAGCGATTCTCGTCACCGATCGTGGGACCGCGCTTCGTGCCGACCGTCTGATCGAGGCCATCGCCCTCGTCCGGGACCTCATCAACACACCGGCCGGCGACCTCCTCCCCGGCGATCTCTTCGATGCGGCGCGGGCGCTTGCCGACCGCTTCGGGGCCGAGTGCTCGTGCATCTCCGGCGACGCGCTCGTCGCGAACGGCTATCCCGCGATCCATGCGGTCGGCCGGGCGAGCGCCGACCCCCCGCGGCTCATCGATCTCCGCTGGGGAGATCCCGCCGCGCCGCGGGTCACCCTGGCCGGCAAGGGAGTGTGCTTCGACTCGGGCGGCCTCGACCTCAAGCCGGCGAGCGGCATGCGGCTGATGAAGAAGGACATGGGAGGCGCCGCGCACGCCCTCGGGCTAGCCCGGCTCGCGATGTCGGCCGCGCTTCCGATCCGGCTCCGGGTGCTCGTCCCCGCGGTGGAGAACGCGGTGGCGGGGAACGCCTATCGGCCCGGAGACGTGCTCGCGACCCGGGCCGGGATCACCGTCGAGGTGGACAACACGGACGCGGAGGGGCGCATCGTGCTCTGCGACGCGCTCACCGAGGCGGCGAGCGAGAAGCCCGACGTGATCATCGACTTCGCGACCCTGACGGGGGCCGCCCGGATCGCCCTCGGTCCCGACCTCCCCGCCCTGTTCAGCAACGACGACAACCTCGCGCGGGGGCTCGCCCGCCACGCCGAGGGGGTTCGCGACCCCCTGTGGCGGCTGCCGCTCCACCGTCCCTACGACGGTCTCCTCG
Organism: Gammaproteobacteria bacterium; assembly: GCA_965214795.1. Classification (GTDB taxonomy): domain Bacteria; phylum Pseudomonadota; class Gammaproteobacteria; order HK1; family HK1; genus JAJDXW01. Next base: position 3,897,201 of record OZ243976.1, read on the forward strand.
AGTCGCGGATCGCCGATACCGCGAACGCCGCCTCCTCATCCCACGCCGGGGCGATCACCGCCGCCCTGTTCCTGCGGCGATTCGTCCCGGACGAAGTGTCGTGGGCCCATTTCGATCTCATGGCCTGGAACGCGCGGGCCCGCCCCGGACGCCCGATCGGCGGCGAAGCCATGGCGTTCCGGGCGACCTGGGCGTGGCTGGAGGAACGCTACGGCTGATGATCCGGGCCCCGCCGCCCTTCTCGCGGGGCCGTTTCACGCCGGTCTGACCGAGGGTCGGACGCAGGACGCCGGTCGGTGGTGCTGCGGCTGCGTCGGGCGGTGCCATGTTGAGCGGTGTGTCGGGGGGTCGAATCTGGCTGTGCACCCAGCCCACCGACATGCGGTGTTCGTTCGATGGATTGTCGGCTCGAGTGCGCCGGTATCTGGGTGAAGATCCGGCGAGTGGTCAATGGTTCGTGTTTATCAATCGTCGGCGCACGATGCTCAAGATACTGGGGTTCGACCCCGACTCCCGTCCGCGAGGCTCAACCGGGACCGCGGCGGGGATAGTGCGACGCGACGTAGTCGTCGACGATCCGGCGGAACTCCTCGGCGATGCCGGGGCCGCGGAGGGTCATCGCCCGCTTCCCGTCGACGTACACGGGAGCCGCGGGCTGCTCCCCGGTTCCCGGAAGGCTGATGCCGATGTTCGCGTGCTTGCTCTCGCCGGGGCCGTTCACCACGCAGCCCATGACCGCGACCCGCATGTCCTCCACCCCCTCGTAGCGCTCGCGCCACCCGTTCATGCGCTCGCGCAGGTGGACCTGGATGGTCTCCGCGAGCTCCCGAAAGAAGGCGCTCGTCGTCCTCCCGCATCCCGGACAGGCGGTAACGAGCGGGGTGAAGGACCGCAGCCCCATGGTCTGGAGCAGCTCCTGAGCGACCACCACCTCGCGGGTGCGCTCGCCTCCCGGCTCGGGGGTGAGGGAGATGCGGATGGTGTCTCCGATCCCCTGCTGGAGCAGCACCGCCAGGGCGGCGGCGGAAGCCACGATTCCCTTCGACCCCATGCCCGCCTCGGTAAGACCGAGGTGCAGGGCGTAGTCGCAGCGCCGGCTCAGCTCGCGATAGACCGCGACGAGCTCCTGAACCTCGCTCACCTTGCAGGAGATGACGATGCGGTCGCGCCCCAGGCCGAACGACTCGGCCTGCCTGGCGCTGAGCAGGGCCGACCGCACGAGCGCCTCGCGGGTCACCTCGGCCGCGCTCCGCGGCTCGTCGGCCGCGGCGTTCTCGTTCATGAGCCGGGTCGCGAGGCGCTGGTCGAGGCTCCCCCAATTGACCCCGATCCGGACCGGCCGGCCGTGCTCGATGGCGGCTTGGACCATGGTCGCGAAGCGTTCGTCGCGCTTCTCCCCGAACCCCACGTTCCCGGGGTTGATGCGGTATTTGGCGAGGGCCCGGGCGCACTCGGGGAAGCGTGTGAGCAGACGGTCGCCGTTGTAGTGGAAGTCGCCGACGAGGGGAACGCGGCAGCCAGCCCGGTCCAGGACGCGCCGGATGTCGGGGACCGCCTGCGCCGCATCGGGATTGTTGACCGTGATCCGGACGAGCTCCGAGCCCGCTTCCGCGAGCGCGCGAACCTGGGCGACGGTCGCCGCCACATCCGCGGTATCGGTGTCCGTCATGGACTGGACCACGACGGGAGCCCCCCCGCCGATGACCACACCTCCCACCCGGACGCCGACCGTCCGGCGGCGGGGCTCGCGGAGATCGTCCATGGCGGCTCCCCCGATCGACCCGCGGGATCTTACCCGCGGAGGGCGATGCGAGCCACCGAACGTCCTGCCCGCCCAGGGCGGATTCTCGTTTTCGAGCGCCACTCGCTTCTTGATGCCGCCGTGAATCGCCGCCGTCCGGTCGCCATACCCTTGCCCGCCCGCAGGCTCCGGGTACACCTTGGCGACCTGTCCGGAAATCCGGGACCACCTCATGGGAGGTCGTCGGGCGGCGCCAGTCGAGCCCGTCGCAGCGCTCGGCAAAATGCCCCGACGCTCGGCGCCGATCCAAGCCGCAGCTCGTGCCCGTGCTCATCGGTCGAGAGTATGACGACACCTTTGCCATGCTCGTGAGGCAGAAGCTTGACCGGACGGTTCTCGTCGTATGCCTGTGCGACCCGGGGCGTCCAGTCGGGCAGACCCGGCGGCCTCGTTGCCGTCTTCAGGTCGGAAAGGATCCGTTTCGCTCGCCGGGCGAAGCCCACGAGCATCGCGTCGAGTCGTCTCGCCGTGATCGATTCGTCGGTGGTTCGATCGAGATCGCGGCTGTTGCGAACTTCGCTCGCCAGAGCGTCCGGCAGGAGCCGTGCGGTTTCCGCCACCGCGGTGAACACCATTCCCGGATCCGTGCCCGCCTCGTTCGCCAACCGTTCCCAGCATCGCTTGTCAACCCGGTCGATTTCCTCCTCGCCACCGACCGGGAGCGCCAGTGAGCGCCAGCGCTGATCACGCTGTCCGTCCATCGAGGAGACATCGTAGAGCGGAGCGAGCTCCGCCGATTCGGGCTCGCCGCGTCGCTCGTAGCGGATCCCGAGATTGCGACGGTGGATGTCGCGATGGCCGACCAGGACCACAGCGCCTATCGCGTACCACAGGTGTTCCGCTTCGCTGTGCGCGGTGGGGCTGCGAGCCATGAGGAATCGGTACAGATCGGCCCAGCCGCCGCCGGTGCGCGGCCGCTCGATGAGGTCGTCGGGATCGCGTCCACAGGCCGCGGCCCATTCTTCCTGGTGGATGGGCTCCATGAGCCCGGTGACGGAGTTGGTCCACCGGTCCGATCGAGTGCTGATGACCACTTGGGTGTCATTCAGAACGTCGGCTCGCGTGTGACTCGCGCGGACCCCGATTTGGCGAAGCGCCCGCTGGCATACGGCTTCGGCCGCGGCCTCCCCCGGCATGGCGGCCCTCTCCTCGACCTTCACGATGTGGGTCGAGGGTCGCTGCGCGGTGGGAAGCCGCCAGGTTCCGTCCCCCGGGTCCCGGTGCAGTGCGAGCTTCGGCAGCGAGCCGCTCGGCGATGGAAGGTCGACCTCCGGCAACCGCGGATCGGCGCAGCCGCGGCGCATCTCCTCGACGACCTTGTGGATCAGGGCTCCAAGGTCTCGTTCGCCGAGGGTGCTCGTCCACAAGGGGCTCTCGCGTTCAGGCTGGACCTCCCGGCCGTCGATGAGACTTCGGAACGCCAGCGCGCCAGCGTACTCGCGCCCGGGCGTCCCCCAAACGATGTCGGCCTGGTCGAGGATGGGCCTTTCGACGCCGAGGCGTTCGAGCTGCGCGCGGGCCCTTTGTTCCTGGACGGCTCGGGCTGCGTTCTGGGGTCGTACGCCGCGCAGCCAGCGCTCCGTATCCTTGCCCGTGAGCGGGACCCCCCGCGGCCAGGCGCCTGTGATCTTCCACGCGTCGCACGATGTTCGGATGTGTTCGGTCGAGTCGATATCCCCGCGGCCGGTTTCGATCTCGACAAGCGGTGTGCCGTGGAGCAACGCGATCAGGGTTGTCTTCTTGATGACAGGTGCCCCTCGTGTCAGGACGCGACAATGAGTGCGCGCCGGGCGTCGGGTCCGGTTCGCTTCCCGGGCCGGAGCGCTCGCAATGCGTCGACGCGGATGAAGCGCGAGGCGAACCCGGTCGAGATCGGCGGGGGGCCGGCCGCGACCGCCGATCGGCCCATCGTCGAGGTCTCGACGCGAGACCCCTGCTTGCCCGCCAAGGGGGTCGAGCCTATTCTACCGCCCCCCTCGCCCCGAGCAGGAGATGCGCCATGGCCGAACCCGCGCCGCGCGCCGACGCGGCACCCGGCATCCCTGCGAACGACCGCCACCCGGCCTTCGACCCGAAGCAACGGATCGCCGGGTTCGACGACGAACTCGCGACCGCGATGCAAGCCGAAGCGAACCGACAGGAGCTGCACCTCGAGCTCATCGCATCGGAGAACTACGCGAGCCCCCGGGTACTGGAGGCGCAGGGCTCGGTACTCACGAACAAGTATGCGGAAGGCTATTCCGGACGCCGCTATTACGGCGGATGCGAGTTCGTCGACGTCGCGGAGTCGCTCGCCGTGGAGCGGGCCAGGCGGCTCTTCTCCGCGGACTACGCCAACGTGCAGCCGCACTCCGGCTCCCAGGCGAACGCGGCCGCCTACTTGGCCCTCGCCAAGCCGGGCGACACGATCCTCGGCATGAGCCTCGCCGAGGGCGGGCACCTGACCCACGGGTCGCCGGTGAACTTCTCCGGCCGGATCTTCCGTTCGGTGCAGTACGGCCTCGATCCCGAGTCGGGGGAGATCGACTACGACCAGGTCGAGGCGCTCGCCCGCGAGCACCGGCCCCGGATCATCGTCGCCGGGTTCTCCGCGTACTCGCGGGTGGTCGACTGGGCGAGGTTCCGCGCCATCGCGGACGCGACGGAGGCGTACTTCGTCGCCGACGTGGCGCACGTCGCGGGCCTCATCGCGGCCGGCCTCTATCCGAGCCCGGTCTCCCTCGCGGACGTGACCACTTCCACCACCCACAAGACCCTTCGCGGGCCGCGGGGGGGCCTCATCCTCGCCCGCGCCAACCCCGACATCGAGAAGCGCCTCTCGTCGATCGTGTTTCCCGGCATGCAGGGCGGGCCGCTCATGCACGTCATCGCGGCAAAGGCGGTGGCGTTCAAGGAGGCGATGGAGCCGACCTTTGCCGCCTACCAGCGGGCGACCGTCGACAACGCCCGGCACATGGCGACCACCATCGAGGCCCGGAACTACCCCATCGTGTCCGGCGGCACCGACAACCACCTGATGCTCATCGATCTTCGCCGGCGCGGGGAGCTCTCCGGGCGCGACGCGGAAGCCGCCCTCGGCCGGGCCCACGTCACCGTCAACAAGAACATGGTGCCGAACGATCCCCGGTCGCCGTTCGTGACGAGCGGGCTCCGGATCGGGACGCCGGCCATGACCACCCGGGGGATGGGCGAGGCGGAGGCCGTCGAGGTCGGGCAGCGGATCTGCGACGTGCTCGACCATCCGCACGACGCGGCGGTGGTCGCGCGGGCACGCGAGGCGGTGATCGCGCTCTGCCGACGCTTCCCGGTCTACCGCCGCTGAATGGCGCGCTCGTGCGCTGCCCGCGCTGCTCGTCGACAGACAGCAAGGTCATCGATTCGCGGGTCGCGGCCGGCGGCGCGGAGCGGCACCGCCGGCGCGAGTGCAGTGACTGCGGCGAGCGGTTCAGCACCTGCGAGAAGGCGGTCGAAGCGCTCCCCCAGGTCGTCAAGCGAAGCGGCGACCGCGCGGTCTTCGATCCCGGGCGGCTGCGCGGCGCCATCCTGAAAGCGATCGAGAAGCGCCCGGTCACCGCCGCCGACGTCGACGCCGCGGTCGACCGGATCCGGCAGCGGCTCCCGCCCGAAGAGGGAAGCGAGGTCCTGTCCGCCCAGATCGGAGAGTGGGTCATGGAGGAGCTCCGCGCCCTCGACCAGGTGGCCTACGTCCGGTTCGCGGCCGGACGGCGGCGGTTCGTCGACCTCACCGACCTTCCGAGCGCTCCGGGGCCGCCGCGCGGCGAAACCACGGCCGGACGCTCCGGCCGCGGTCCGGCGGGGACGGGGTCCCGCGGTCCGCAGCTTCCGCTCGCCCCGCAGAAGTAGAGATGTCGGAGCACGAATTCCTGGAACGCGCGCTCGCCCTCGCGCGCCGCGGGCTCTTCACCGCCCATCCGAACCCTCGGGTGGGCTGCGTGCTGGTGCGCGACGGGGAGATCGTCGGAGAAGGCTGGCACCGGACGGCGGGAGAAGCCCATGCCGAGGTGCGCGCCCTCCAGGCCGCGGGAGCACGGGCCCGCGGCGCGACCGCCTACGTTTCCCTCGAGCCGTGCAGCCACTTCGGAAGGACGCCGCCGTGCACCGCGGCCCTCATCGAAGCCGGAATAGCTCGGGTGGTCGCGGCGGTGGGGGACCCGGATCCGCGGGTGGCCGGACGCGGATTCGGGCGGCTGCGGGCGGCCGGGATCGAGGCCGTGCCCACCGATTCCCCGCGGCTTGCACGGGCCGCGGCCGAGCTCAACGCCGGATTCTTCACCCGGGCCGCGAGCGGCCGGCCGTTCGTGCGCCTCAAGATTGCGGCGAGCCTCGATGGCCGCACCGCCCTTCCGGACGGAACGAGCCGGTGGATCACCGGGGAAGAGGCCCGGCGCGACGTGCAGCGCTGGCGGGCGCAGGCCGGCGCCCTCCTCACCGGCGTCGGCACGGTGCTGGCCGACGACCCCCGCCTCACCGTCCGTCCTGCGGAGCTCGAGCGCAGGGACACGGGGGCCGGGCCGGAAGCGCCCCCCGATCCCGACCGCCTCCTCCGGGTCATCCTCGATTCCCGGCTCCGTACGCCGCCGTCATCCGCTCTCTTCGCATTCCCCGCCCCGGTGCTCGTGGCAACCGGCCGGGCGGCGGCGCGCGGCGCGCGCGCGGCTGCCCTCCGGGCGGCGGGGACCGAGGTGCTCGTGCCCGGAGAGGCGGGGGAAGAGGCGGGGGGAGAGGCGGGGGGAGAGGCCGGCGAAGGACCGGAAGGAGTCGATCCCCACGCTCTCCTTCGTCTTCTCGGGAGGAGAGAGATCAACGACGTGCTCGTCGAGTGCGGCCCGACCCTCGCGGCCGCCCTCGTCGGGAGCGGCCTCGTGGACGAGCTCCTCCTCTACCTTGCGCCGACGTTGCTCGGAGCCGCGTCGCGCCCGCTTCTCGCCCTCGACGCCCCGCCCGACATGGCCTCCCGTATCGAGCTTCGGATCCTCGAAACGAAGCCGCTCGGGGGCGACGTCCGGGTGCGCGCGACCGTCGGCCCACCCCCACCCCTCTGATAAGCTTCCCCGATGTTCACCGGCATCGTTCAGACCCGCGGCACGGTGGCGAGCGTGGAGGCTCGGGGCGGCGACACCCGGCTCACGATCGACGCCCCGGAGCTCGGCGAGTTCCGGATCGGGGACAGCATCAACGTGAGCGGGGCGTGCCTCACCGCGGTCGCCCGCGCCCCGCGGGGATTCGTCGCGGACGTGTCGCGCGAAACGCTGGGCCGCACCACCCTCGGCACGCTCGCGGCGGGCGCGGCCGTCAACCTCGAGCTATCGCTCACCCCCGCGTCCGCTCTCGGCGGCCACCTCGTCACCGGGCACGTGGACGGAGTGGGCGAGTTCGTCTCGGACGAGGAGGACGCCCGCTCGCGGCGGCTCCGCCTCCGGGCGCCGGCCGGGATCGAGCGCTACATCGCGGCCAAGGGCTCGGTGTGCGTCGACGGGGTGAGCCTCACCGTCAACGAGGTGGAGGGCCGGGAGTTCGGGGTCAACGTGATCCCCCATACGGCGGCGGTGACGACCCTCGGCGCCGCCCGCCCGGGGTCCCGCTTCAATCTCGAGGCGGACCTCATCGCCCGCTATGTCGAGCGTCTTCTGAACGGAACCCGGACCGGATGAGCGACCTGCCCCGCTTCCATTCCATCCGGTCCCTCATCGAGGAGTTCCGGAACGGGAGAATGGTGGTGCTCGTGGACGACGAGAGCCGGGAGAACGAGGGAGACCTCGCTATCGCCGCGCAGCACGTCCAGCCGCACCACGTCAACTTCATGGCGCGCTACGCGCGCGGTCTCATCTGCCTGCCGATGACCGCGGAACGGTGCGACCAGATCGGCGTGCCGCCGATGGTCGAGCACAACACCGAGCCGCACCGGACGATGTTCACCGTCTCGATCGACGCGGCCGAGGGCGTCGGCACCGGCATATCGGCCCACGACCGGGCCCTGACCATCCAGCGGGCGGTGAGCACCGGGGCCCGGCCCGAGGACTTCGTGCAGCCCGGACACATCTTCCCCCTCCGCGCCCAGCCGGGAGGGGTGCTCACCCGGGCCGGGCACACCGAGGCGGCCTGCGACCTCGCCCGGCTCGCGGGCCTCGAGCCCGCCGCCGTCATCGTCGAGATCATGAACGAGGACGGCACCATGGCCCGGCGGCCGGACCTCGACCTGTTCGCACGCGATCACCAGCTCAAGATCGGCACCATCGCGGACCTCATCGAATACCGGATGCTGTACGAGCAGACGGTGGACCGGGTCGGGGAGTGCCGGCTTCCGACCCCGTTCGGCGAATTCCGGATGATCGGCTACCGCGACATGATCGACGGCGCGGTCCACCTCGCCCTCGTCATGGGCGAGATCGATCCTGACGACCCGGCCCTCATCCGGGTGCACGTCCAGGACTCGCTCCGCGACCTCGTGCACTCGCAGCGCCGCGACACCGGGTGGCCGCTCGGCGACGCCATGGACCGGGTGGCCCGGGAGGGATCGGGGGTGGTGGTGGTGCTGCGCGGGGACGAGCGCCCGCAGGACCTCATCCGCTCGTTCGAGTCCATGATGCGTTTCGACGAGGGTGAGGACGCCGTGCCGCGCGAGTCGCACGAGGACCTTCGCACCTACGGGGTCGGGGCGCGGATCCTGCTCGATCTCGGCGTGCGGCGGATGCGGGTCCTGAGCGCCCCGAAACGGATCCACGGCCTGTCCGGGTTCGGGCTCGAGGTCGTCGAGTACATCGAGAGCTGAGCGCCGCCGCCCCCCGGGCCACGATGGAACGGGGCGGGACGCGGCGGGACGGCGCAGAGCGAAACGAAAAGGAACGGAGCGCGTCGAGCATGGCCCACTACGACATCGCCGCGGGAGAGTACGAAGTCGCCGGGGCGGGGATCGGCATCGTGGCCGCCCGCTTCAACGCCCGCTTCGTGGACCGGCTGCTCGAGGGCGCGCTTCGGGTGCTCGACCGGCACGCGGTGGCGGACCCGACCGTCGTGCGGGTGCCGGGGGCGTTCGAGATCCCGCTCGCCGCGCGGCACCTGGCCGGCGCCGAGGGCATCGAGGCGGTGATCGCCCTCGGCGCGGTCGTCCGGGGGGAGACTCCCCACTTCGACTACGTGGCCGCGAGCTGCGCGCAGGGAGTGATGCGGGCGGGCCTCGACGAGGGTGTGCCGGTCGTCTTCGGCGTCCTCACGACCGAGGACGACGCGCAGGCGGCCGCCCGCACCGGCGGAGAGCGCGGCAACAAGGGAGAGGAGGCCGCCCTCGCCGCCCTCGAGATGGTCACCCTGCTCCGCCGCGTACCGCGCTGAGCGACGCGTGGACGCCCCTCCCGGGAAGACCGCGGCCAAGCGGCGTGGGGGGGCGCGGCGGCGGGCCCGCGCGGCAGCGGTCCAGGCGCTCTACCAGTGGCACATGACCGGCCAGGACGCGGCCGAGATCGAGAGCCAGTTCCTCGCCGAGCGGATCGCGGAGGACTCTTCGTCGGTGGACCGGGGCTTCTTCCATGAACTGCTCCACGGGGTGATCGCGGCGGCGGAGAAGCTCGACCGGCGCATCGAGCCGCTCCTCGACCGGCCGGTAGCCCAGGTCGATCCGGTCGAGTGCGCGATCCTCCGGATCGGAGCCTTCGAGCTCGTCGCGCGGCCCGAGATCCCGATTGGCGTCACGATCAACGAGGCGGTGGAGCTCGCCAAGACGTTCGGCGGGGAGAACGGCCATCGCTACGTGAACGGGGTGCTCGATCGGCTGGCCCGCGACGTTCGAGGGAGGGAGGGGCGCCTTCCGCCGCGCCGCCCCTCCGGCTCGACGTAGAGGCGCCGGTCGCAAGGCGCCGCACCCCCGGCGGTCGAAAGCCGAGCCTCGTACGCAATCAGGAGCCGCCGTCCGGTGCAGCAGCGCTCAGCGCTCCCGCAGCGCGTTGCTTCCATAGGCGACGAGGGGCGCGAGGACGTATTCGAGCACCCGGCGGCGGCCGGTGCGGATGTCCACCGCGGCGTGCATCCCCGGACGCAGCGGGACCACCGCCCCGTCGATCTCGAGGGAGGGACGGGTGAGCGCGATCCGCGCGAGATAGCCGGCGGTGTACTCTCCCGGGTCTCCCGTCGGCGACTCGGGGCCGGGCTCGCCAAGTGCGTCGAGCGAAACGCCTTCCACCACCCCTTCGGTCGTCCCGTAGCGGGTGAAGGGAAAGGCGTCGATCTTGACGATCGCCCGCTGGCCGGCCTTGACGAACCCGACGTCCCGGTTGCGAACGTACGCCTGGATCTCGAGCCCGCCGTCGGCCGGAACCACCGACATCAGCCGGTCGCCGCGCTCGACGAAGCTGCCCTCCGCCAGCTCTCCCACGCCCTGCACGACCCCGTCCACCGGCGCCGGGATGCGGTGCCGGACGTGGCGCCGCTCGGCTTGAACGAGATCTTCGCGAAGCTGAACGACTCGCAGTTCCGCGTCCACGAGATCGCGCTGCCTCGCGGTCTCCTGCTCGAGCCGGAGAAGCCGTCCGGACGACTCCAGGCGCGCGATCTCCTCCTCCTCCCGTCGCGCATCGATAGCGAGCGCCTCCGCCCTCCCCTCCATCTCGATGCGCCGGGAGAGCTCGTGCAGGTAGTCGTGGCGCGAAGCGTGCAAGCGGGCGGAGAGGGCCGCGAGCCCGTCCACCTGCTCGCGCACGACCGGCAGCAACCGCTCGACCAAGCGGCGCTCGGCCGCGACGGCCGCGAGCCGCAGCCGCCCCGCCGCAATCCGCCGATCCGCCTCCGCAATGGCGGCCGCGAGCCGCCGGCGCTCGAACTCGGCGAGGCGATCGGGCCCGGACCAGCCAGCCTCTGCCGTTCCCGCGGGCGAGAGCGGCGGGGCGTGCTCCGCCGCGCCCCCGGATTCGGCGCCCCACTTCGCGGCGAGCCAACGCAGCCGGCGCGCGGTGCGCCGGACCTCCCGGAGCTCGGCCTCGAGACGCCGGATCTCGGACGCCACGATCGTGTCGTCGAGTTCGACGAGCGCCATGCCCCGGCGGACCCGCGTTCCCTCGTCCGCGAAGAGCGCCGCGACGACTCCCGTTTCGAGCGCCCGCACTTCCCGCGTGCGCTGCCGGGCGACGACCTCGCCGCGGGTCGGGGCAACGATGTCGATCTTCGCGGCCCAGGAGACCGCCGTCGCGGTGACGAGCAGCAGGGCGAGGATGAGGACTACGCGCATCGGGCGAGGTGCGGCGGCAACCAGCGGGACCACATCGCGCTGTAGACCCCCCCGGCGCGCAGAAGTTCGGCGTGGGTACCGGCCTCGACGAGGCGCGCGTCGCGCAGGACCAGGATGCGATCACTCGCGGCGACGGCGGCCAGTCGGTGCGTCGCGGCGAGGACGGTGCGCGCGCCGCGGAACCGCTCGATCCGCTCGAAGAACGCCGCCTCGTCCTCGTAGTCGAGCGCGCTCGTCGCCTCGTCCAGCACGAGGATGGCCGGGTCGCGCACCAGGGCGCGCGCGAGGGCGACCCGCTGTCGCTGCCCGCCCGAGAGGGCTCCCCCGCGCTCGCCGACGAACGTCCGATAGCCATCGGGAAGCCGCTCGATGAAGTCTCGCGCGCCCGCGAACTCGGCCGCCCGCGCCACGTCGTCGGGGCCGATCCCCGGCTCGCCGAGGGCGATGTTGTCGTAGATGGAGCCGGTGAAGAGCTGGGCCTGCTGGGGAACGGCCCCCACCACCGACCGGAAGGCCGGACCGTCGATCTCGTCCACCCGCAGGCCGTCGACGAGCACCGCGCCGCGGTCCGGCCGGCAAAGGCCGAGCAACGCGCGCACGAGGGTGCTCTTGCCGGCCCCCGAAGCCCCCACGAGAGCGACGAACTCGCCGGGAGCGATCCGGAAGTCGACGCCGTCGAGAGCCGGAGCGGCCGCCTGGGGGTAGCGCACGGTCACCTCCTGGAACCGGATTTCGCCGGCCGGCCGCTCCCCCATGGGAGAATGGCCGCTTCCGCCGTCAGTGGGTTCATCGAGGAGCGCCTCGATCCGGCGAAGCGCGTCCCGGGCGCGCTGCAGGTCCGGCCACAGCCGGGAGGCGCGGATGATCGGCGCGGAAAGCCGCATCGCGATGAGGTTGAAGGCAACGAATTGCCCGAGGGTGATCTCGTGGGCGACGACCAAGCCGGCGCCGTACCAGAGGATGGCGGCGGCGATCAGCCGCTGCACGAGGTCGGTCGCGTTGGCGATTCCACCGGTGAGCCGATGCACCCCGTCCTGCACCTCCGCGGCGTCCCGGACCCCCGCTCGCCAGCGGTGATCGAGACCGTTCTCGAGCGCGAGGGCCCGCACCGTCTCGAGGTTGACCGCGGTCTCGGCCACCACGAACCTCGAACGATCCGCGTCCGCCGATGCCCGCCGGGTCCGGCCGCGCATGGCCGGAAGGGCCGCGAGAACGATCAGCGCGTAGATGGGGATCCCGGCGATGGCGATGGCCGCGAGCCGCACATCCAGGAAGAGCAGCAGGGCGGTGAAGAGCACGGCGAGAACGACGTCCGTGACGTGGGCCACCGCCAGACGCGCGATGAAGGCCCTGACCCGCTCCACCTCCTCGAAGACGGGGACCACCGACGCGGCGGGCCGGGGGGCGACGAGCGGCCGATACAGCAGGTGCCGGTACACGCTTTGGGAGAGCGACGACCACGCGCCGGCCGCGGCCCGACCGAGCAGGCGCTCACGCGCGGTCGCGAAGAGAAACTCGAACCCGCCCGCGAGCACGACCGCGACCGCGATGACGTCCAGCGTCTCGAAGGCGCTGTTGACGATGACCCGGTCGATGACGAGCAGCAGGGCGATGGAAGGGACGAGCCCGAGGCATTGCACGAAGAACGATGCGCAGCTGGCGTGCACGAGGGGGCGGAGGTACGGCCGCAGAATCGCCGCACGGCCCGGCGCCCCGGCGATGCGTTCGAAGATCCGGGGAGAGCCCTCCCCTTTCTTTTCGTCCATGGCTGCCGCCCTCGATTCAGCCGGCCTCTCGACCGGCCTCGGTGCGGTGCCTGCGTGTGCCCCGCTCCGCGCTCGCGTCCGACCGGGATCCGGTCGCCTCGCCCGCAGTCGGCGCGTCCGCGTCCGTAGACCTGTCGGAGGAACGCGAAGGAGCACGGGCGAGGTAGCGCTCGCGGGTACCCGGACGGAACGCCGCGAACTCCCAGAAATCCTCGCCCCCGAAACCGACCCCTCGATGCAGGACGAGCAACTCGAATCCGAGCCAGGTGAGCCACCGGACGGCAAGCCGGTTCTCGGCCAGGACGAAGTTGGCGAGCACGTCGTGGCCGACCATCAGAACGTCGACCCAGTAGGGGCCTTCGCGCCGAAGCTGGCCGCGAAATCTCCCGAACTCGTCCGACGCGAGGAGCCACGCGGTCCCGATCCGCGGCTGCGGCCGGCGACCGACCCCGAACATCGCCACCGGCCGGCGGCCGGCGAGGACCGTCCAGCAACGGCGCGCGTTGCGGACGCCGGCCTCGAGTATCGCTTCTGGCGGGCGGCCGAACGCAGCTCGGATTTCGCGTCGGTCCGCCTCCCGAAGGCGCGGGGCGAGCTCCCCGACATGAGCCGCGACGGCAGGGACGACCCAAGCTGTTTGTGGCTGGCGGTCCATGGAGTACACCTCCCTGTGATGCGCGGTCCTCGACCGGCGGCGACTCCGGCCGGCCGAGACGATTCCCTCGCGCCTTCCGAACGTCAGTTCACGTGCCGGTCGAGGAACTTCACGATCTCGCGATACACCTTGACGATGTTCGCGGGCCTCGCGATCGAATGGCCCTCGCGGGGGAAGGCGAGAAGCTCGGCCACCCGACCGCGCTCGCGGAGCTCATCGACAAGGGTCTCCGCATGGCGGGCCTGCACCACCCGATCCGCGTTTCCGGCCACGAAGAGGACCGGCGCGCGGATCGCGTCGGCGTGGCGAAGGGGCGATACCTCCCTCAGGATCCGTCGCATCTCGTCCACGTCGCCGGTACCGAGGTACTTTGCCCACAGGGCGCGTCCCTCGGGCGAGAACGTGTTCTCGCCAACCATGGCCTCGGTGTCGACGACCCCGCTCAAGACCACGCTCGCCCGCACCGGCACGCGGCCGCGAATCATCGCCGTCAGAACGGAGAAACCGCCGAAGCTGTCCCCGAGCATCGCAAGACGCGACCGGTCTCCGAAACCCTCCCGCACCGCCCAACGGGCCGCATCTTCGACATCATCCTGGACCCGGCCGGCGAGCTCTCCGACCGCGGCTTCCCGGAACCGGTTTCCGTAGCCGGCCGAGCCGCGGTAATTGAGCTTGAGCACCGCGTACCCGCGCGAGGCGAGAAGCTGGGGAAGCGGATCGAAGGTCCACGGGTAGAAGAGCCACGGGCCGCCGTGGACCATGAGCACGAGCGGCGGCGGACCCGAGCCCTCCCGATTGCGGGGGATGGTGAGGAGGCCGGGGAGCACAAGCCCGTCCCGGGCCGGGATGCGAACCGCCCGGGTCGGGGAGAAGTCCTGCCGGAAGCGGCCGGCGGGACTCCGATCGAACGCCTCGACGGTACCCCGGGGCAGGCCGACAAGGTAGGCGATCCGGACGCTGACCTCGTCGAAGACCTCGACCACGAAGCGCTCGAGGGCCGGGTCCGCCGCCGCGACGTTCACCAAGGCCGGAGCCGGGTGCAGGGCACGGACGAGATCGATCGCCCGGCCGGCGGCCGGATGCAGAGCAGTGGTCCGCGGGTAGCCGGGGAACGAGGTCGCCGCGAGCGGCTCGTCGGAGGCCGAGAGCAGCGCGTGCCGGAGGTCCGCGTCCGGCTCCGAGAAGACGACCCGCTCCTCCAAGGTACGCACGTTCCAGCGCACCAGGCCGACGGTGTCGAGCGTGCGGTTGGAGAGCGCCAGCCCCCAGCCTTCCGAATCAAGCATGGAGAGTGGTATCAGCATCCGATCCACATTCATCTCTCCGGCCGCCTTCCATGCTCCGTCGATGCGCGCCTCCACCTCCCGCCGGCCACCGCGAAAGCGGTGTCTCGCGGCCGGCCGGCCGTCCTGGCCGAGGATCGACCGCCAGCCTCCGCCGGCGGCGGACAAGCTCTCACACCCGGGGTTCTCGAACCCACAGCGCCACGTCCCTTCCCCCTCGCGACCGAACGTCCGGAGAACCAGCCCACCGGCACGGTCCGGATGAAGGGAAGCGCCAATCACTCGCCCGGAAATGCCGGCAAGGGAGACCTCGTGGGCCTTCGCCCGCGGGCGGGCGGGATCGATCGCGAAGACGAGTGGAGTCCGTTCCCGGTAGCCGATGCCGTAAAGCCGGCCCCCGTCGCGCGCCCAGAACGCGAACCGCATCCGGTGCGCACCGAGGTCGACGGGCTTGCCCACTTCACCGTTGGTGCCGACCGGAAACATCTTGAGGCCGAAGGAACGCCGGTCGCGCCGCAGCACGTAGCGCCCGTCCGGCGACAGGGAGTACAGGAAGGCGGGGCTGAACCCCTCCACGAGATCCGCGACGGGGATGGGCACCGCCCCCGCCGACCCGAGGCGCAGCCCGAACAGAGCGGCCGCAAGGCAACCGAGCAGGAACGGGCGGAACGAAACTCGCGGGCCCATCTCAGGACCCTCTTCCAAGACGGATGAGCCACGGAGCGACCGCGCCCGCCGCCCCCGCGGCAAGCACCGCCGCGAGCACCCCGTCCACCTGCGGGAAGAAGGGCAGCACGCCGAACCGGAAGACGGGAAAGAGAACGAGAACGACCGCTCCGGCGAGGAGAGAGGTCCGCACCGTCCGGTCCCGTCGGCCCCGCTCGAGAGAATCGCCCCCATCAGGTTCTCCACCCCACCGGCGAAATACGAGCCACCACGCGCCCACCGCCATCACACCGGCCATCAGCCCCGCGGGGAGCGGACCTTCCAGCGCGGGATGGAGCGGAGCGAGGTACAGCCGGCAAGTAAACATCGTCGCGAAGAGAAGGCACCCCACGAGGAGGCTGCGACCCAGCTCGATTTTCTTCGTTCGCACCGTATCCGTCATGCCTGGTGAACTCCGTGTGTATGCCGCTCGATGTATCCGGCCTCGACGCTCCCCCGAAGCCTCGTGCACCGGCCGGAAAATTCTCCGATTCCCGGGCGGCCGGGAGACCCCGGCCGCCATGCGGTCCCTCGCAGGTCACGAAGGACGACAACGCCTGCCCGCCGAACGCGAAGCGCTCGTCAGCACCGACTACGCGGGATCACGGCCCCATGTCCAAGGTGACGTCCTGGCAGTGGAAGTCACCGAAGATCGACCCGATCGCTCCTCCGAGGGCGGCTCCGACGATACCACCCGCCGGGTGGCCTCCGGATGCGGCCAGGCCAATGGCGGCACCGATCGCCGAGCCACCTGCCTCGAACGCGGCCTCGCAGGCGCCTTCGCCGCCGCCGCCACCGTCTCCACCGTCTCCACACATGTCCATTTTCTCCTTGTGGTGTCGCTTGCGGATTCGCTCCGCGCCATCGACCACCGATGGCGAGCGAAATCCTGCCATCGGCAGACCTTCCGCGCATCGGCTCCCCGCCCCGAGTGCAGTGGGAATTCCTCCCTCGTGAAGACGGACTTTCTCCCGGCGAGGGCAGGCCGATTGCCTACGGTGCGCGGACGCATACTGCAAACTGCCCTCTTGCACCGATGATCAGGGCGGCTCACGAGGCGCTTCCGGACCCGCGGTGAACGGGTCCTCATCGTCTCCGAGCGCACGCCGGTCGCGCCGGCTCGGCCGGTCGCGCACCACCTCCACGCCCCGGTCGAACAGCGGGCCCGATGGGCCTGCCCCGGTTCAGTGGACGGTTGAGGGCCGGCGCCACCGGCACCGGGGTGAACCATGGCCGATGGAATGAAGTCTCTCTCGCAGACCGGTGTCGAGGGTTCCCCCGCAGGGTGGTTCGGGACCCCCGGCCGGCCGTCCCCGCCGCGGTACGTGGTACCGTGAAAGGCGATGAACCGGGCAATCAGGAAAAGCACGAGGCCGGCACCGTGCCTTGGGCGGCTCGATGCGACCCGCCCGGAGTCGAGCCTGCGTCCGCCCCGGCGCCTGCCGACGTCGAGCTTGCGCCGGCCCCGATGACCCCTCGAACCTGGCGACCCGAGGACCCCGGTACCGTCGCGATCGCGCTCGATACCCTGGTCGCCGAGGTTCACTTCCGGGCGGACGCTCCGCCCCGCGCCATCGGGCACAAGGCACTCGCGGTCAACCTGAGCGACCTCGCCGCCATGGGCGCCCGTCCCCGGCGCGCGCTCGTGCATGCCTCCCATCCCGAACCGTCGGCGGCGTGGGAGGCGGCATTCGCGGCCGGCATCGAGGGGCTGGCGGAACGGTTCGGGGTCCGGGTGGACCGCGGTCGGGTCCGGAAGGGCCCCCTGATGGTGACGGTCGAAGCCGCCGGAACGTTTCCGGATGCTCGCCCCCCCCTTCGCCGCTCCGGCGCCCGACCGGGCGATGCGGTCTACGTCACCGGCACCCTGGGGGATGCGGCCGGCGCGCTCGAAGGCGCCGCCGCGCTTTCCGGGCGGCTCGATCTCCCCGAGCCAAGGGTCGCCGAGGGGCTCGCCCTGCGCGGAATCGCGACGAGCGCGATCGACGTGTCGGACGGACTTTGCGCCGACCTCGGGCACGTGCTCCGGGCAAGCGGGGTCGGCGCTTCGCTCGAGACCGCCCGCCTGCCCCTGTCCGAGGCGCTCCTCGCCGCCCGCGGCCGGACGCGGGCGACCGACCTCGCGCTCGCGGGCGGCGACGACTACGAGCTCGTGTTCACCGTCGCTCCGGAGCGCGAACCGCTCCTCGCCGCGGCGCCGCTCGAGGTTCCGATCGCCCGGATCGGCGCCGTCGTGCGCACGCGGGGCCTTCGCTGCCTCGACCCTGACGGCCGGCCGCGCCCCGTTCCCGCGGGATACGAGCACTTCGCGCCCGACCGCGCGCGACCGTCCGCTGCGGGGCCATCACCGGCGCCATGAGCCGGGGGTGGCCGCAACGTCTCGTCCTGGCGCTCGGCACCGGTTTCGGAGCCGGCTGCACGCCCCGGGCCCCGGGCACGGCGGGAAGCGTGGTGGGACTTGGCGCCGGCCTCGGACTCGCCGCCTCGCCCCTCGACCTGCCGGCGATCGCCGCGATCACCGGCGCCGTGTGCATCGCAGGGGTGCCGATCTGTGCCGCGAGCGCCCGGTGGCTTGGCGCGCCCGATCCACCCGCGGTGGTCTGGGACGAGATCGCGGGCATGCTGATCGCCGTCCTCGCGCTGCCCCGCGGCTGGTACTGGTGGCTCGTCGCGTTCGCGCTCTTCCGCGCCTTCGACGTGCTGAAGCCCTGGCCCATCGGCTGGCTGGACCGGCGCGTGCGGGGGGGCGCCGGCATCATGGTCGACGATATCATCGCCGGGGCGTTCGCCTGGGTCACGGTCCAGGCCCTCGCCCGCATTGCCGACGGAGGGGGTTAGCGGGCCGGCGCGCGGCCCGCGCCTCGACCCGTCCGGACAGGATGCGCCGCTCGGCAGGCAGGAGTTGACGATCGCATGGCCGTCGGGGAGTTCGATCTCATCAGCCGCTTCTTCGCCGGTGCGACCGCGCGGCGGGCCGACGTCGCGGCGGGCATCGGTGACGACGCCGCGCTCGTCAACCCTCCCCCGGGTTCCGAGATCATCTCCGTCTGCATCGCACTCCACGAAGGGATCGACTTCCCTCCCGGGACTCCGCCCGGATCCCTCGGCCGGCGGGTGATCGAGGACGGTCTTCGCGTGCTCGAGGAGGGTGGGTCGGGCGGCATCTCGCCCCGACCCGCGTGGGCGCTCCTCGGGCTCACGCTGCCCGCCCCGGAGGAAGACTGGACGCGCGAGTTCACCCAAGGGTTGGGACAGGCGTGCCGGGCCGCCGACATCGAGCTCATCGGCGGGGATACGACCCGCGGCCCGCGCGCCATCGTGTGCGTGCTCCATGCGCTCCGCTCGCGGGAGTGACGCGAGCGGTAGAAATCGTACCGAATGGCATGAATATCGAGAATTGTCACCCTGACCCTCATATGGCAGGGTATCTGTCTACCGATGGAGAGAGCGATGGAAGCGAGCCTCGCCGGGATGAAACGCGTCGCGGAGGACCTGCCCTCCACATCCGCCCACATCCGCCGAGGTCCGCCAAGATCCGGGCCCTCGACGCTGCCGGATACGCGCGCGCCGAAATCGCGAGGTTCCTGGGCAAACACTGCTCGCACGTGCGCAACGTCCTGGCGCACGGCCAGCCGAGATCCGAAGCCGACAAGGCCCGCCCCGCTCCCTCCGACGCGCCGGGAGAAGCCGAATCGCAGGAGCTTCACATCGCGGGAGACGGACGCATCGTAATCCCCTCCGCGATGCTGCTCGACGGGAGCGGGCACCTGACCGCGCGGGTGGCCGACGGGGGGTTCCGGCGGTGACCGCAGACCGCACTTGGGCGGAGACCGGGCCGGATGTCGAGATCACGGTCAATCGGTGACCGCCCGCGGGAGCCCCGGCTCGGCTGGCCCTCCGCACAGGTGGTCGAGCGGATGCCCGGCATCGAGCGGTACGGCGGCGGCACGGCCTTCGGGCCGCGCGCCATTGCATGCCCGCTCCACGCCCCCCGCACCTGGAGCGGGTGATACGCCCCCCCGCGAGCGAGACGGAGCTTCTGGAGCGGGCGCGGGGTATCGCGGGCTGCACTCTCATGGAGCTGGCCGGATCGCTCCGCCTCCCCCTGCCGGGCGACCCCCGGAGGGCGAAAGGCTGGGCCGGGCAGCTTGTCGAGGCGGCGCTCGGGGCGCCGTCCGGCGGAGCGGCCGGACCGGATTTCCCGGGACTCGGTATCGAACTCAAGACGATCCCGGTCACCCCGGAAGGGAAGCCGCGCGAGTCTACCTGGGTGTGCATCGCCCCTCTGGAAGAGGTCACCGGCCTCGTGTGGGAGAGCTCTCTCGTGCGGGCGAAGCTCGCCAGGGTCCTCTGGGTTCCCACCGTCGATGGCGCCGGCGGCGACTTCCGGGCGCGCCGGATCGGCGCGCCCCTTCTCTGGAGTCCATCGCCGGAGGAAGAGGCGGTCATCCGGGCCGACTGGGAGGAGTTCATGGAGGACATCGCGCTCGGGCGCGTTCATGCCGTTACCGGGCGACGAGGGACCGCGCTCCAGCTACGGCCGAAGGCGGCGGACTCGCGCGAACGGGGCTGGACCACCGACGAGGATGGCGAGCGGCGGCTCGCGAACCCTCGCGGCTTCTATCTCCGCGCGAGCGTCACCGCCGCCCTCCTCTCCCGCCACTTCGGCATCTGATGCCTGCACCTTCGTGGGGAACTCCAACCCCTCCGGTACCCGGAGCTGAAGTTCTCTTCCCGATTGCGCACGATTCCCGGCCCGCTTGACGACTCGATAAGACATGGGTGGAGTGCGCAGGCCCCGACCGGCGACCTTTCGATGTGATGAAAATCGGTGAAATATCCGTGCCAGGCCCTCAGCCCCGCGAAATTGCGGAGGCCCTGCCCTGGTCGACCTTCGGCGCGAGGCATTCGGGGCTGAGGAAGCCGTGGGCGACGGCGGTCACCGCGCCCTCCATGCGGACCGACCAGTCTTCGCGTACTTCGATCTCGATCTCGCCGCCCGGCATCTCGACGGTGACCGGCGAGCGCGCGAGACCGAGCCGGCAGCATGCCGCGGCGGCTGCGCAGCTACTCGTACCCGAAGCAAGGGTGTAGCCCGCTCCCCGCTCCCAGATCTCGATGCGGATTCGGTGCGGGCCGACCACCTCGACGAGCTGGACATTGGTTCGATTGGGGAACGCCGGATGGCGTTCGAGGAGCGGGCCGAGGGTGCGTGCGTCTTCTTCCCGGGCCTCGTCCACCGCCACCACGCAGTGCGGGTTGCCGACGGTCACCGCGGAGTACACCACCTCACGGCCGTCTTCGGTGGTCAGGCGGCGCTTCAGCACCTCCCCGCTCTCCTCGCGCACCGGGACCGCCTCGGCGGCGAAGCTCGCCCGCCCCATCTCGGCCGCGACCCGGCGGCCGTCGGCGGAGACGGAGCATCCCGCCATCCCGCCCGCCGTCCCCACGCGGAACCACTCGGTGCCCTCCACCCGGCCCCGGTCTCGCAGGTAGCGCGCGAAGATGCGAAGCCCGTTGCCGCTCTTCTCCGCTTCCGACCCGTCCGGATTGAAGATCCGGAGCGCGGCCCGCGGCTGTCCGCCATTCGCACCCGCATCCGCGACGACCCCGGCATCCACGGAGCTCGCGTCCAGCAGGATCCCGTCCGCCCCGATGCCGTGGTGCCGATCGCAGATGCGTCGCACCAGTCCGGGATCGGGCGGATCTCCGAGCGCACCGCCCGCGAGCACCACGTAGTCGTTTCCAAGCGCGTGATACTTCCGGAATTCCACCGCCCGTGAACGCCCCTGCCGACCCCGCCGGGTGGGAGCGTAGCACCCCTGCACCCGGGCCGCAGGCACCGCTCCGCGAGGGCGAGGTCCACGTCTGGCACGGGACCCTGGACGCGGACCCCGGCCTCGTCTCCCCGCCGGAGGAGGCGCGCGCACGCGGCATGCGTTCGGCGCGCCGCCGGTGCGAGTTCCTCGTCTGCCGCGGGGCGCTCCGGCGCATCCTTTCCGGAGTGCTCGACCTCCACCCCTTGGCGGTTCCGATCCGCGAGGGCGCGCATGGCAAGCCCCGCCTCGCGCCCCGCCGCTCACCGTCCCGGAGCCTGCCGCCGGCGGGGTTCAACGTATCCCACTCCGGCGATCGGTTCATCGTCGCGCTTGCCCTCGGCCTGGAGCCGGGGGTCGATATCGAACGTATCCGCCCCCGCCGGAGCCTCGCCCGTCTCGCGCGGCGGTTCTTCTCTCCGTCCGAGCAGCGAGCCGTGGCGGAAGATCCGGACCCGCTGCGTGCATTCCATCGCATCTGGTCCCGCAAGGAAGCGGTCATCAAGGCGGACGGACGAGGGGTCGCGCTCGGACTCGATCGCTTCGACGTGACCGGGGGCGATCCGCCCGCCTTGCTCGACGCGCGCTGGGAGGGGGCGGCGGACGACGAAGCGGCGCACTGGTCCCTGCACTCTCTCGAAGCCGGTTCGGGCTACGCCGCCGCGCTCGCCGTCCGGCGCTCCTCCGTCGCCGTGGTGGTTCGATCCGGCGTCAGCGAGCGAATCGGCGTCCGCTGACCAGGAAGCCGGTGGTCTTCCGTGCGGGTCGCCACCGCACCATCTCGGCGACCGCGCGACGAAAGCGGGTGAGATTTCCGGGTTAAGATCCGCTCTGGACAATCGGTCCTGCCTCTCGCCGTGCTGCCGTGCAACCACTGAGCCCGCTGCGGCCCCTCCTCCCGCGCCGCTCCGGCGACCGCGTTCACTGGGAAGGGCTCAGGGGATCGAGCCGATCGCTCGCCGTCGCGGCGGCGGCCCGAGCCTTCCCCGGTCTCACCCTCGTCATCGCTCCGGACGCCGCAACCGCGGACGCGCTTCGCACCGAGATCGCGTTCTTCGCGGGGAGCGGCGAGGCGGGGAAGCCCTCCGCTCCTTTCGGCACCGCCGACGGCGAGCCGCGCCTTTCGGCCCCCCGGGCCGGTGAACCGACCCTCCCGCTGCTCCTTCCGGATCGGGAGACCCTCCCCTACGACGCCCTCTCCCCCCACCAGGACATCGTCTCCGAACGCTTGGCCACCCTGCACGCGCTGCCCCGTGCGAGCGGCGGAACGCTCGTCGCCACCGCGGCCACCCTCATGGGCCGGGTCGCCCCTCGGGGGTTCGTGGAAGGCAACAGCCTGCGGCTGGCCGTCGGGGACCGGCTGGACCTCGAGGCAGAGCGGCAACGGCTCGACCTCGGGGGCTATCGCTGCGTGAGCCAGGTGATGGAGCACGGTGAGTTCGCGGTGCGGGGCTCGCTGCTGGACCTGTTCCCGAGCGGGGCCGAGCGGCCGTATCGGATCGATCTCTTCGACGAGGAGATCGACACGATCCGTCAGTTCGACCCCGAGTCGCAGCGCTCGCTCGACCGGATCGAGTCGATCGGGGTGCTTCCCGCCCGGGAGTTCCCGCTCGACCCGGACGCGATCGGCCGCTTCCGGGCGGCTTGGCGGGTGCGCTTCGAAGGCAACCCGAATGCCTGCCCGGTCTACCGGGACGTGAGCGAAGGTTTCGCCCCGGCCGGCATCGAGTACTGGCTGCCGCTGTTCTTCGAGCGGACCGGCACCGTGTTCGACTACCTGCCCGAGTCCACCCTCGTCATCGAGTTGCCGGCGGTGCGCGAGCAGGCGAACGCATTCTGGGAAGACACCGCCGAGCGCTACGAGCAGCGGCGCCATGACGTCGAACGCCCCGTCCTGGCCCCGCGGGAGCTCTTCCTGGCTCCGGACGAGCTGGGAGGCGCTCTCGCCGCATACCCCCGGGCGATCGTCGGGGAGGAGCGGAACGAGATCCACCCCCACGCGGGCCCGGACCCCGTCGCGGACACCCCGACGCCGCGCGCCCCCCCGCCCCTCCCGGCCGCTCCGAGCCGCCCGGACGGCCCGGACGGCCCGGCCGCCGCGGACGACCGGCTTCCGCCACGCGCGGCCGATCGGGCTCGGGCCCGCGGCCGGGTCGAGTTCGGGACCACGAACCCTCCCGCCCTGCCCGCCGATCCACGCGCATCCGACCCGTTCGCCCTCTTCAAGCAGTTCCTCGCACGGTTCCCGGGCCGGACCCTTCTCCTCGTCGAGTCTCCGGGGCGGCTGGAGACGCTGGTGGAGACCCTGCGGCGTCACGATCTCCGCCCGCACCGGGTCACCGGCTGGCCCGGTTTTCTGGAGGCTCCGAAGGAGCGGCGCCTCGGCATCGTCCTCTCCGAGGTCGAATGCGGAGCGGTCCTCGACGATCCCCCCGTCGCCCTCCTGCCCGAGTCCCTCCTCTTCGGCCGGCGGGCGGCGGCGGCCCGGCGCCGGCGGGCGCGGTCCCGCGACGCGGAGAGCGTGATCCGCGATCTCACCGAGCTTCAGCCCGGCGACCCGGTAGTGCACGAGCGGCACGGGGTCGGCCGCTACCGAGGTCTCGTCACCCTCACCGCGGCCGGAGTCACCGGCGAGTTCCTGAACCTCGAGTACGCGGACCGGGACCAGCTCTACGTGCCGGTACTCTCCCTGCATCTCGTGTCGCGCTACGCTGGCGCCGAGCACCCTCCCCTGCACAAGCTGGGCAGCCAGCAGTGGCAGAAGGCGCGCAAGGCGGCGGCCGAACGGGTACGCGACGTCGCGGCGGAGCTTCTCGAGATCCAGGCCCGCCGGGCGGCCCGGACCGGGAACGCAATCGCGTTCGACAACGGCCAGTACGACGCCTTTGCCGAAGGCTTCCCCTTCGAGGAGACCCCCGACCAGGCGTCCGCGATCGAGGCGACCCTCGACGACCTGCGAAACGCCCGCCCGATGGACCGCCTGGTGTGCGGAGACGTGGGTTTCGGCAAGACGGAAGTCGCGATGCGGGCGGCATTCGCGGCGGCCATGGAGGGATGGCAGGTGGCCCTCCTGGTTCCCACGACACTGCTGGCGCAGCAGCACCACCAGACGTTCACCGATCGCTTCGCGAAGTGGCCGGTGCGGATCGAGCAGCTCTCGCGGTTCCGGTCGCGCCGCCACCGCGAGGAGGTCACCCGCGATCTCCGCGCGGGGCGAGTCGACATCGTCATCGGCACCCACCGCCTGCTGCAGGACGATGTGGGCTTCAAGCGCCTTGGCCTGGTGATCGTCGACGAGGAACACCGCTTCGGGGTGCGGCAGAAGGAGCGCCTCAAGGCCCTTCGGGCCGAGGTGGACATGCTGACCCTCACCGCCACCCCGATCCCGCGCACCCTGAACATGGCGCTCTCGTCGCTGCGCGACCTCTCGCTCATCGCCACCCCGCCCGAACGCAGGCTCTCGATCCGCACCTTGGTCGGACAGTGGCGGCCCGAGGTGATCCGCGAGTCGGTCCTCCGCGAGATCCGACGCGGAGGCCAAGTCTATTTCGTGCACAATCGGGTGGAGGACATCGAGGAGATCGCCCGGAAGGTGGAGTCCATCGTGCCGGAGGCCGAGGTCCGCGTGGCCCACGGACAGATGCGCGAGCGCGAACTCGAGCAGGCGATGCTCGACTTCTACCACCGTCGTTTCAACGTCCTCGTGTGCACCACGATCATCGAGACCGGGATCGACGTGCCGACCGCGAACACGATCATCATCAACCGGGCCGACCGATTCGGCTTGGCCCAGCTCCATCAGCTCCGCGGCCGGGTCGGCCGCTCGCACCAGCGGGCGTATGCCTACCTCTTCGCACCGGACCGCCGGTCGATGACCCCGGACGCGGTGAAGCGGCTGGAGGCGATCGAATCGCTGGGAGATCTCGGGATCGGGTTCAGCCTCGCCATGCACGATCTCGAAATCCGGGGGGCGGGCGAGCTCCTCGGCGTGGACCAGAGCGGACAGATCGAGGCGGTCGGGTACTCTCTGTACACCGAGATGCTGGAACGGGCGGTGGCCGATATTCGCACCGGACGAGACCCCGCGCTCGATCGGCCCCTGGACCATGGAACGGAGGTCGACCTGCACGTTCCCGCGCTCATTCCGGATGACTATCTTCCCGATGTGCACACCCGGCTCATCCTGTACAAGCGGATTGCCGGCGAACGCAGCGAGGACGGGTTGCGAGAGCTCGAAGTCGAGATGATCGACCGCTTCGGGCCGCTTCCCCCGCAGGCGAAGGCGCTGCTGCGCATCACGGCCCGGAAGCTGCGGGCCGCGCCCCTTGGCATCCGCAAGATCGATCTCGGCGCCGGAGGCGGGAGGGTGACCTTCGGCGAGGCCGCGTCCGTGGACCCCGGCCGGGTCGTGGCCCTGCTTCAGTCGCAGCCGCACCGTTACCGTCTCGACGGGGAGCACCGGATCCGCGTCCGGTGGGAGCTGCCGGACCTCGATGCGCGCCTCGACGCGATCGATCACATCGTGGCCACCCTCGGCACCCGGCGAGAGGCGGCATGAGGCGCCCGGGCAACCGCCTGGTCGCGGCCCTCGCCCTCGCCGCCGGGCTCGGCGCGCCGGCCGCCGCCGCCGCGTCCGCGACTCCCTGGTACCAGGTCGAAGTCGTCGTCTTCGCGCAGGGCGGAGAATCGCGCTGGGACCGGGACGACTGGCGCGAGGAGGGTCCGCCGCCTCTCCCGGAGAACGCCGTCGAGCTGCTCACCGCCTTCGTTCCCGCCGACGAAGCGGGGGGCTCGAAACGACGGCACGCGTTCCGGACCCTGCCTGCATCGGAGCTCGGGCTCAAGACGGCAGCCAGCCGGCTCGACCGCTCCGACGCGTACCGGGTGCTCCTGCATGTCGGATGGCAGCAGCCGGGCTTTCCGTACGACGACGCCCCCGCGGCGCACCTCGGCACCCGGCGAGGGCCCGTTTCGGGCGATCGATTCACGGCCGCGCCCGGCGAGGCGATCGACGGGACGGTCCGCCTGTGGCGCCGCCGGTTCCTGCACGTGGATACCGACCTCGCGTTCGGCGATCTCGACGCCTGGAGCCGGCGGGAGGAGGACGCGGCCGGAAACGCGCGGCCGCGAGACGGAAGCGGCGGCGCCCCGGGAGCGGGAACCGGCACGAGGACGCACGCGGCGGATACGAGCGCCCCCCCGGGCGCCGCGGCGCGGACGGCTCCCGGCACGGCGGCCCGAGAGGGGGTGGCGGGAGAAGAAGCGGAACACGGAGCGGGAGGGGAAGCGGACTTGCGGCCCGCGGGCGACGGAGGGCGCCTCCGCGTGGTACGGCTGACCCGCAGCCTCCGCCTCCGGGCGGGAAGGCTGTACTACATCGATCACCCGCTCTTCGGGATGCTGCTCGAGGTCAAGCGCCTCGGCTGACCCTGCCGGTCCCGCCTCGGCCGACCCCCCGGGATGACCCCGGGATGACCCCGGGATGACCCCGGGATGACCCCGGGATGATTTCACGCCGCGGCTCCGCTCCCAGGCAGGTCGAACCACGCTTCACTCATCCCACCTCCCTCCCGCGCTCGACCATCGGTCAGGACGGCACGGCCGGATTCGGCTCGGTCCGGGGTCGGTTCGGGTCCGGCGCGAGGGCGGCGGCAAGGACTCGCCGAACCTGCCGCATGCCCCGCTCGAGGTTCTCGTAGATCTCCTCCATCGAGATCTCCGCCGGCCCGCGCCCCGCCGCGGCGTTCGAGACGACGGCGCAGGCGGCGTACTCCATGCCGAGCTCCCGGGCGAGAGCCGCCTCCGGCATCGCGGTCATGCCCACCACCGCGCAGCCGTCACGCTCCATCCGATCGATCTCCGCCGCGGTTTCGAAGCGCGGCCCCTCCGTCACGCCGTAGATTCCACCGTCGTGCACCGCCACCCCCGCTACGGCCGCCGCGCGGAGCAGCCGGTCCCGCAGCGACGGGGTATAGGGATGGGTCATGTCGACGTGCAGGACCCGCCCCTCGTCGAAGAACGTGCCTGCCCGCGAGGCCGTGTAGTCGATGATCTGGTCCGGAACGACGATCGCGCCCGGCGCGAGCCCGGCCGCGATCCCCCCGACCGCCGCCACCGCGTAGACCCGCTCGACGCCGGCGTCGCGGAGGGCGCGGACATTGGCCCGGTAGTTGATGCGGTGCGGCGCGATGTGATGGTCCGGACCGTGGCGGGACAGGAACGCTACACCACGCCCCGCGATCTCGCCGAGCACGAGCGGCGCGGAGGGCTCCCCGAAAGCGGTCGTCGAGCGCCGCTCGCCGGTGACCACGAGCCCCGGATAGGACTCGAGGCCGGTCCCCCCGATGACCGCGTCGGTGGGCATCAGCCGGTCTCGCCGAGCCCCTTGCGGCCGACCCAGTCCCGGGCGAACTGGCAGGCGCTGCGCCCGCTGCGCGAACCCCGGTGGAGCGCCCATTGGAGCGCCTGCGCGCGCACCCGCTCCCACTCGGGCTCGCGCTCCCGCGCGCCGTCGCTCCCCGCACCGTCGAGCGCGGTCACCCAATGGCGAACGATCGCGAGGTAGTCCTCCTGATTGAAGGGGTGGAACGAGAGCCGGAGCCCGAAGCGTTCGCTCAGCGAGATCTTCTCCTCGACCGCCTCGGACTGGTGGACCTCGGCCCCGACGTAGCGCGCGTCGAGGTTGTCACGCATGTACTCCGGCATGAGGTGCCGGCGATTGGAGGTGGCGTAGAGGAGCACGTTGTCCGGTGCCGCACTGACCGAACCGTCCAGGATCGCCTTGAGCGCCTTGTACCCCGGCTCGTTGGCCTCGAAGGAGAGGTCGTCGCAGAACAGCATGAACCGCTCGGGACGCGATTCCAGCGGCTCCACCAGATCCGGGAGGGAGATGAGATCCTGCTTGTCGACTTCGACCAGACGCAGGCCCTCCGCCTCGTACTCGTTCAGCAACGCCTTGACGAGCGACGACTTGCCCGTACCCCGGGAGCCGGAGAGCAGCACGTTGTTCGCGCAATGGCCACGGACGAACTGACGGGTATTGCGATCGAGCGCCTTCTTCTGCCGATCGATTCCGCGCAGGTCGGCGAGAGAGATGCGGTGAGGACGGAACACGGGCTGGAAACGGCCGCCGGCGAGGGTCGCTCGCCAGCGAAACGCCGGCGCGGACCCGAAATCCACACGGGGCGGCGGCGGAGGCAACAGCGCCTCGGCACGCTCGGCGAGCGCCTCCAGGCGCCCGATCAGGCGCTCGAGCGAGGCAGGGTCGAAGGTCAAGAGAAGGCCCCGCGTTCAGCGGGGGAAGAGATCGTACGAACTCCGGCCGAGCCTCGTCGGACCGGGGTGGTCCATGAGGGAGATCAGGTACTCCTGGCGACGCGAGGGGGCGGAGAAGAGGTCGTCGTCATCCTCCGGCATCTCGCCGTCCCGGATCAGGTGGTCGCGCCGCCGCCGATAGGCTTCCCGGGTGAATACGTAGGTGTCGAGCGCAGCCCGATCCCGGAGAGCGATCGCCCCGCTTGCGTTGGCCCGGGCGTTGATCGCGCCGAGGATCGCGACCGGGATGGCGAGACCGGTGACGTCCGCGAGCGCGATGAGGCTCGTCTGCCACTCCAGCGGATAGTTGGTCGCATCCCGCACCGAGTTCGGCCCGAGTCCGGGCAGCTCCAGGTAGGCGAGCTCCTTGACGCCCCATACCGCGAGGGTCTGACCAAGGTCCTCGTCGTGCCGCTCGAGCCCCATCCCGGAAGCGACGTCGATGAACCCGGCGAGGCCGAACGTGGTGTTGACCACGAACCGCATCGAATCCTGCAACCCCTGGTCGACCTTGCCCTGCAGGAAGTCGTTGAGGATCACGTTCGGATAGGTGAGGTTGTCGAGGAAGTTCGAGATCCCGGTCCGGACGAACGCCGGGGTCACACGCACGTACGCCCGGGCCACCGGGCCGAGCACCGCCTTGTCCAGGACGAGGTTGGCCCGGTGCGTCACCCGGTTGACCGGCTCCAGCGGGTCGCCGACCGGCTCCTCCGCCGCGTGCGCTCCGAGACCCGTCGCCGCGAGAACCATGGCAAGCATGCCGGGCGCGATCCGCCGGGCGAGACCCCGATGTTGCGAAGTTTCGGGCATCAGCATCGAATCCACCACCTCCGACTGTCGTCGACGGGGAGATCGTATCCCCCGGACGGCCCCGCCCGCAATCGCACCGAGCGACCGAGCAGGACTGATGCATTCATCAAATATGATCAATTAATTCAATAAATTGAGACCACTGACGAACTGGTGACCCGAAGTCGGCGGCGACCGGAGAATCTGGCGTCGAGTCAAGACGATACGCTCACCGGTGGTCATCAGGGAAGGCCGAGAACGAATTCGTCCCGAATGACCGAGCGGGGCCGGTTGCACGCTGCGGCTCCGGTCCCGGGCCGGGTCGGATTCGCACGGCACGATCCGACGTCGGCAACGACCCGACCCGGCCCGGCCCGGCCCGGCCCGGAAGTGGGCAGGTCGATGCGCGGGCAGGCCGGATGAGCGAAGCGCCATCCGATGCTGGCGGCTTTCTACATGCCGTCGATGATGGCGCTTGCGAACCCGCTCGTCGAGACCTCGGTCGCACCCTCGGTCTGGCGCGCGAAGTCGTAGGTCACGATCTTCCGGGCGATGGTCTTCTCGTAGGCGGTGGTGATCGTCCGTCCGACCTCCGGCCATCCGATGTAGTCGAACATCATGACCCCGCTGAACAGGAGGGAACCGGGATTGACCTTGTCCTGGTTCGCGTACTTCGGCGCGGTGCCGTGGGTCGCCTCGAAGACCGCGACATGGTCGGCCATGTTCGCGCCCGGAGCGATTCCGACCCCTCCGACCTCCGCCGCCACCGCATCGGACAGGTAGTCCCCGTTCAGGTTGGAGGTCGCGATCACGTCGAACTCGGCCGGCCGGAGCAGCATCATCTGGAACATGATGTCGGCGATGCGGTCCTTGATGACGATCTTCTCCTCGGGCTGCCGGCCTTCGTACCGATCCCGGAGCTCGTCCTCGGTGATCGTGTGCTCCCCGAACTCGGTCCGGGCGAGCTCGTAGCCCCAGTTGCGGAACGCCCCCTCGGTGAACTTCATGATGTTCCCCTTGTGGACGAAGGTGACGCTCCGGCGGCCGTGGTCGATGGCGTACCGGATGGCCTTGCGAACCAGCCGGTTGGTGCCGAAGGGACTGATCGGCTTGACGCCGAGGCCCGCGCCCTCGAAGAAACCGGCCCCCATGTCGTCGCGCAGGAAACGCGCGAGCTTCTCGTTCTCGGCACTTCCCGCCTCGTACTCGATGCCCGCATAGACGTCCTCGGTGTTCTCCCGGAAGATGACCACATCGACGTCCTCGGGCCGCCGGAGCGGCGACGGCACGCCCGCGTAGTACCGAACCGGGCGGACGCAGGCGTAGAGGTCCAGGACCTGGCGCAGACCGACGTTGAGCGACCGGAATCCGCCTCCGACGGGGGTCGTGAGCGGCCCCTTGATGGAGACGACGAGATCGCGAAGCGCATCCCGGGTCTCCTGTGGGAAATAGTCCCCGTCGAAGAGGCCGGCTGCCTTCTCTCCCATGTAGAGCTCCGCCCAGTGCACCCGGCGCCGGCCGCCGTACGCCCGCTCGACCGCCGCGTCCCAGATGCGAAGGCACGCGCGAGTGATGTCGGGGCCGATTCCGTCCCCCTCCACGAAGCCGAGGACCGGCTGGTCGGTCACGGCGAGGCGTCCGCCGGCGATCCGGATCTTGTCGCCGGTCTCGGGGATGCGAGTGTGCTGGTAGCTCATGGCGCTCCCTTCTCGTGGGTTCTCGGGGAGGGGCTGCGGGGACTGCGGAGCCGCAGGAACGAAGCGGCGCAATATATCGCCCGCGGCTCCGCCGGTACAGCCGAAGGGTTTGAATGAACGAATTTGTCCTGACCGCGGGCAGCGTCTCGGGCCCCGTGTCGGGCCCCGCGTCGGGCCCCGCGTCGGGTTACGCCTTCGGCCAATCCGACCTGCCCGGATCCGGCCTGCTCGCGGAAGGCTCGCTTCCCCGACGGGCAACCGGTTTCACTCCGGGACCCGGCGAGACCACGGGCGCAGGGTAATCTCACGCTACCGCCCTGCCCCCCCGGCGGGTCGGGGGCGGGCGCCGCCCGGAGCGGCAATTCTCGTTTTGCTCGTCGGGTTCCGCCGCAGGACCGGCACGACCGTCGCTCCGCTCCGGATCGAGTCGCAAGGAGAGGACGGCTTGCGGCTCAGGGTGAAGTCAGGCGCCGAAACGAGACCTGCTGCGCCCGGAGGCCGACCGTTGCACCCGCCCGCAGCATCGTGGCAAGGTAACCGCTCATCCCGTCCCACCCATGACTCCGGCAATCCAAATGGAGGCTTCACCATGAAGAGAACAGTCGTTTCCGTCGTCGCCTTGCTTGCCACCCTCGCCGCGGCGGGCACCGCGAGCGCCGAACGGTTCGTCATGATCACCCACACCCAGGGTACCGATCCTTTCTGGCCGGTGGTCCAGAAGGGCGGCGAGGATGCCGCCAAGGCGGTCGGTGCGGAATTCGAGTACAACTTCGCGCCGTCGGGCGACATGGCGGACATGGCCCGGCTCATCGAGGCGGCCACCGCCACCCAGCCGGACGGCATCGTCGTCTCGCTGCCGGACGCGGACGCCCTCGGGGGGGCGATCAAGGCCGCCGCGGACTCCGGGATCCCGATCATCACAATGAACTCCGGCCTCGAGTCGTCCGCCGCGGTCGGCGCGCTCATGCACGTCGGGCAACCGGAGCGCCTCGCCGGCGAGAAGGCCGGAGAGCGGGCCAAGGCCGAGGGGGCAACCAAGGGACTTTGCCTCAATCAGGAATCATTCAACACCGCCCTCGTCGACCGCTGCACCGGGTACTTCGAGTCGATGGAAATGGACCTCAACATGATCGACGTGTCGAACGACGTCGCGCAGATCAAGACCCGCACCGCCGCCGCCCTCCAGGCAGACCCCGAGGTCGATGCGTTGCTCGCGGTCGGCCCGCACGTGTGCGTCGCGGCCGCCGCCGCGGTGAAGGAGGTCGGAGCGGAGGTCCACCTGGCGTGCTTCGATCTCTCCCCCGAGGTGATCAACCTCATCCAGGCCGGCGAGGTCGCGTTCACCATCGACCAGCAGCAACGGCTCCAGGGGTACGTGCCGATCATCGTGCTGCACCTCTACAACCAGAACGCGGGGCTGCTCCCGGGCGCGAACATTCCGTCGGGGCCGGGCTTCGTCGATGCGTCCAACGCGGCCGGGGTCGCGGCCCAGGCCGGCGTGAATCGCTGACCGGACCCCCCGGTCCGACTTGAGGAAACCGGTCGGCTCGTTCTCCGCACCCGGGGAGCGGGCCGGCCGCACCGGCGATCCGCCGCAGGAGGGCACGACCGAATGGCATCGACGACCGAGAACGGCTCCGGCTCCGGGGGCACCGGCCACCGCTCGGAAGCCGACCGGCTGAAGGAGGCGGGCTGGCTCTCCCGTCTCGTCCACCGTCCCGAGATCGGGGCCTTCTCGGGCATGGTCGTGCTTCTCGTGTTCCTCGCCCTCGCGGCCGGAGACGTCGTCTACAACCCGCTCGGGATCAAGAACAACCTCGCCATTGTCGCCCAGCTCGGGATCATCGCGACCGGCGCGTGCATGCTGATGATCGCCGGCGAGTTCGACCTCTCCATCGGGTCGATGATCGGATTCGCGGGCATGTCGATGGCGGTCATGCTCAAGTGGGGCCTGCCCTTCGGGCTCGGTCCCGCGTCGCCGCTCGCGGCGTTTCTGATCACCCTTTGCATCACGCTCTCGATCGGGTGGCTCATCGGGACGATCGTGGTGCGGACCCGGCTCTCGTCCTTCATCGTCTCCCTGTCGTTTCTCTTCATCCTGCGCGGCGCGACGGAGGTGTGCTTCCGGACCTTCAACGGCTCGACGCAGGTCTCGGGGCTGCCGGACTACAAGCAGACCGACTTCTTCGCCGCCCTCTTCGGCGGCGAGACGTTCCAGTGGTTCTATGACGTCCTCTTCTGGCTCGGGCTCAACTACAACCGGGCCGGCGGCCAGTGGGTAACCGGGTTCGACGCCAAGGTGGCGTGGTGGCTCGTGATCGCAGGCGCCGCGTGGTTCGTGCTCTCGCGCACCCAGGTGGGCAACTGGATCTACGCGACGGGCGGAAACGAAGAGGCGGCGCGGGCGAACGGCGTCCCCACCGACAAGGTGAAGGTGTCGCTGTTCATGTTCACGGCGTTCTGCGCGACCATCTTCGCCGCGACCCAGGTCTTCGACACCAACACGGCCGACGCCGCAAAGGGCAACCTGAAGGAGCTGGAAGCGATTGCCGCCTCGGTGGTGGGCGGCGTCATCCTGTCCGGGGGGTTCGGCTCGATCGTCGGCGTGATCTTCGGCGCGGTCATCTTCGGACTCGTGCAGAACTCGGTGTTCTACATCTCCTGGATCGACGGCTCCTACTACCGGACGTTCCTCGGCACGGTGCTGCTCGTCGCGGCCTTGAGCAACGAGACCATCCGAAAACGAATCACCGGGGGAATATGACGTGACCGAACCGCTCATCCGCCTCGAGAACATCGTCAAGCGCTTCGGCAACTTCACGGCCCTCGGGGGGGTCTCGATGGAGGTCCACCCCGGAGAGGTGCATGCCCTGCTCGGAGACAACGGAGCCGGCAAGTCCACGCTCATCAAGGTCCTGGCCGGCATGCACCAGCCGACCTCCGGGACGATCTACGTCGACGGACAGCCCGTCGTGTTCCGAAACCCCCTCGCCGCATCCGACGCGGGGATCGGCACCGTGTATCAGGATCTCGCACTCAACCCGCTGACCTCGGTGACCCGCAACTTCTTCATGGGGCGGGAGATCACCAAGGGCACGCGGCCCTTCGGGGTCCTGCAAACGGCGCAGATGAACCGCATCACCCAGGAGGAGATGGCCCGGATCGGCATCAACATCGCCGATCCGGAGCAGGCGGTCGGAACGATGTCCGGCGGGCAGAAGCAGACGCTGGCCATCGCCCGGGCGATCTTCTTCGGAGCGCGCGTGCTCATCCTCGACGAACCGACGTCCGCCCTCGGGCAGAAGCAGCAGCTCGAGGTGCTGAAGACCATCAAGCGGGTGCGAAGCCGCGGGGACATCGCGATCATCCTCATCACCCACAACGAGATCCACGCCCAGCTCGTGGCGGACCGCTACACCTTTCTCAGCCTTGGACAGGTGATCGGCAGCGGGGTCGCCGAAGACCTCGGGGGCGAGGATATCCGGCGGCTGATGGCGGGCGGTGCCCAGATGGCCGACCTCGAGGACGAGTTGGCCGCCATCGCCTGAGGCAGGACGGGACGGGCCACGGCAGCCGCCACCCCGCCTCGCGATGGGCACCGCAGCAACTCCGGATTCGATGATGCGCTCTATCAGCCCCTCAGGATGGATCGCGGGTGGGGACGGCGGTGCCACCTCCCGCTTGGGCAGAGGATCCCGGCGGAACCAATGCACTCGACGCGGAGGGACCAGGCCGTGGCCTTCGAATCCACATTCCGATTGAATCGGGTGACGGTCGTCATCACAGCGGAGCTCTTCGGTTCTCCGATGTTGAGCCACGACCTTCTCGTAGCCAGCGGGATCGTGCCCCAGGAATGGGAACTGGGTGACAATGGCGAGCACCTGGGTCCGACGGGGGTAGGCGTCGACTTTCGAAATGGGGTCGAATGGAACATGACTCCCGCGAGACTCGGCATCGGTCGAGCCTGCAACGGACGATTCGAGGAAGATTACCTGGTTCACGACCTTGCAAAGGCCTACCTCCGGACGTTTCCATTCGTCCCTTACAGAAACCTCGGGCTCAACTGGAGCATGTGTGCACGGCTCAGAGAGCCCGAAAGGTGGCTTACCCGGAGATTCCTGAAGGCCGGGCCATGGTTGAAAGATGGGCCGGAAATCATCTGTATGAGGCCGAGTTTTTCTCTGGACGCAGGGGATGCGGTATGTAACCTCGATTTCAAATCTGCCCGACTGGAGTTGAACGACGGAAAATACGAGGACCTCGTGACGGTCGACTGTAATATCCATTACCCGGCCGATTTGGATACGGAACGGCGAATTGCGGCTATCGCCCGGTGGCAAGACCATGAGCAGTTCATACTCGCTGCCCTGGCGCAGTTAGCCGAGCGGCGGGACACATGAAAGCGCTTGCTGAAAATGTGTCCACGGATGTTTTTCCGCTTGCCAGGAGCGTGAGCCGACGTTGGGTACGTCCCGGCGGCGAGGATGCAGAACATCGGCCAGTAGAATCGTGGTGGAAGTCCTCTCGGTCCGCTCGTCGTGGCTCGTCAGCTCTCACCTCGATGAAAGAGAGCATAGAAGATGAGTACGAAGCATCGACAACGCCGCTGCTGGTCGCAGGAGAAAACCCGGACCATACCTCGGGAGCAACAACGCTTATTGCAGCCTGGATGAGGAAAAAGGAACGATACGATTTCTACCATCGTTCGTTCACAAGCGTCGCCAAAGCTCTCTCCAGAGCCCGGTCGATGGAAGAGGGCCAGTTCGGCTATAGCCCGTCGACATCAGCAGTTCCGGGACGTGGTCCGCAAACCGGGCATATATCGACGGCATCGGCCGGTCCCGGGAAGCTTGCAATCAAACGGGAAGGAACCAGTCGGGCCGGCTCGGGAACGTTGACGGGAACCTTCCTTGTCGACATCGACGAGATCGAGAACTGGTCCGGTCGACCGGGTACCATAACGACCTTTCACATTCCCTCTACCAGGGAGACCTTCGAACACGTCCGGGTCTTGTCGGATTTCGAAACAGGTGTCTGGTGTCAACAGATCGCTCGTTCGACAACTCGCGAAAATGTCTTCATGATTTTGAGGAGCGCGGGGCTGAAAACCGTTGGAGATCGGGTTCGTCATCTCGATGCAATGGAGGCCGAGGAACCCGATCCCAGAACCATTTCCCTTGGGTCGCTGAAGGAACTGGCACGTTTTCTCATCAGCGAACGAAGGCTGGGAGTGCCTTCAATCGGCGTCACTCCCGATGGACTGGCGCATGCGCAATGGCGTATCCCGGAGAACGGGATGCTCGCGATGCAGTTTCATGCTTCGGGAGACATCCGGTTCGCCGCGATATCAGGCCCGTTCCAGTCGGGAATCAAAAGAGACGTCGTATATGGAACGAGGTCGAAAGAGAAAACACTGGAGGCGATTCGTCGATTTACCGCTTTGCTGGAGAGCAGGGGCTTGTGAAGGCAATTCCGGATGAAGATCATGTTTCGAGATATTGCAGGCCTTCGGACTTTCAGGAGGGGGAACTCCAGGCTACGGCATTCCAGGATAAAAATGACGATCTGTCAGTAAATTGGCTCGAGTACTTCGGAACCCGGGACATGATGGAAAACATCGACAGCGTACGGACCGCACTCCGAGCGAAAAATTACACGCTTCGCCTGAATGGACGATTTGCGGTTCTGAACGTCGGCGTCGCGAAGGCAGCAATTCAGGCAGGCTGTGGTCGTTCATTGCGATTCGAACATGACCCGAAAAAGGACGACCCGTCACATTCCGCTATACGAGGTTATTCCGGAAGGGACCTCGAAGTAGCGATCGAATTGGCCGCTTTGGCAGGGGAACACACACTGTACC
The DNA here is from genome assembly GCA_965214795.1 of Gammaproteobacteria bacterium. Classification (GTDB taxonomy): domain Bacteria; phylum Pseudomonadota; class Gammaproteobacteria; order HK1; family HK1; genus JAJDXW01. Next base: position 3,934,122 of record OZ243976.1, read on the forward strand.
CTGCCGTTGTTCAACGTGCAAAGTGTTCATGACCCAAGGCACGAGCAAGGTCACATCCAGGCAGAATCATCGCATGAGGCCGGAACGCCCCACCGACCGCGAACGGGTCATCGAGCGCGGGATGCTCGCTCCGGCGCCGTACACCGAAATCCTGCGTTGGCACACCCGGAGAAAGGCTCCTTGGTCCGTCCCGGCCCGTTCGAAGACGCCCCGAGCGTCCCCGGCCGAGCCTGCCCCGTCCATGCCCTGTGCGGCATGGGAAATCCGCCATCGGAGGAGATTGAAGCGCCTCGGTGGTCCGCTCACGACTCGACGCCGGGCCCGCCTTCGCCGCCCCCGCGCGCGACCTGGCTCAACTCCCGCACCCGATCCGAGCCTGCGACCCGGCCGCCCCGGCCGACAGTCCCGTAGACCGCGACGACGAACCGCGCCTTCGCCCCAGCGTCCAACTCTCCCCCGGAGCCCGCCAGACCCTGATCGGCCGTCTCAGGCGCGAGCGCAAGGCGCGTCTCATCGACGGGCTGCGCCTCCCGCGATCATCCTCATCACCCACAACGAGATCCACGCCCAGCTCGTGGCGGACCGCTACACCTTTCTCAGCCTTGGACAGGTGATCGGCAACGGGGTCGCCGAAGACCTCGGGGGCGAGGATATCCGGCGGCTGATGGCGGGCGGTGCCCGGATGGCCGACCTCGAGGACGAGCTGGCCGCCATTGCCTGAGGCAGGACGGGACGGGCTGCGGGGGGCGGAGGCATCCCGAGCGGAATGCCTCTGCCCCGGCGGGGTTCAGGGCAGCAGGACGGTCGAGCCGGTGGTGCGGCGGCCTTCGAGCGCCCGGTGCGCCTCCGGCGCATCGGCGAGGGCGAAAGTCTGGTTCGTGCGGATCGCGACCGCCCCCGAACCCACCACCTCGAAGAGGTCCGCGGCCATCGCGAGCAAGTCCTCGCGGCGGGCGGTATAGGACATCAGGGTGGGCCGCTGGAGATAGAGCGAGCCCTTCGCGCCCAGCACGCCGATCTCGAACGGCGGGATCGGCCCCGAGGCCTGACCGAAGCTCACCATCGTGCCGGCCGGCCGCAGGCAGTCGAGGGAGTCGGTGAACGTGTCCCGTCCCACCGAGTCGTAAACGGCCGGGACCCCCGCTCCGCCGGTCAGCTCACGGACCCGCTCCACCACGTTCTCGCGGGTATACACGATGGGGTGATCGCATCCGTGGGCGCGCGCGAGCTCCGCCTTCTCGTCGCTCCCCACGGTGCCGATGACGGTGACCCCGAGATGCTTTGCCCACTGGCAGGCGATGAGCCCCACCCCGCCGGCGGCGGCGTGGAAGAGGATGGTGTCCCCCGCCTTGACCGGATAGCTGCTCTTGAGGAGGTACTGGACGGTCATCCCCTGGAGCATCATGGACGCGGCCGTCACGTCGCTCACCGATTCCGGGACCCGCACCAGCCGATCCGCGGGGATGATCCGCTCCTCGGCGTAGGCGCCGAGCGAGCCCGCGTAGGCCACCCGGTCGCCGACCTCGAGGTCGGTGACCCCTTCGCCGAGAGCGAGGACCTCGCCCGCACCCTCCATCCCGGGGGCGAACGGAAGGGACGGCGCCGGATAGAGCCCCATCCGGAAGTAGACGTCGATGTAGTTGAGCCCGACGGCGGTCTGCCGGATGCGGGCTTCGCCCGGACCCGGCTCGCCGACCGCCACCTCCTCGAGGCGCATGACGTCGGGGCCGCCGGTCTCGTGAACCTGGATGGCATGGGGCATTCGGAACTCTCCCTTGGGTGCGTGGAATCGGGGCCGCGATGCGACGGGAGGCGAATGATCGCGCCCCGGGCGGGTCGAATGCAATCGACCGAAGCGCTCGGGCGGGGCTCGTTTCTTGTCCGGCGACGGGTGAACCGGGCATGTTCGGCAGGCCATGCGGGAGCACATTTCGTCGTCCCGCGTGTCGATTCGCACCTCATGAAGCGGCCCTCGACCGCACGGCACGCCGGTCCGCACCCGCGGCCAGCACTCGGTCATGACAAAAATGGCCCTGGTCGCTCGGGCGGGCGAGCGGGTGGTCAGCGGGAATTGCAATCCTCCGGCCGATTCCTATAGCGTAGCGGGAGATTTTTCCGCCGCCGCGCGGAGGACCTGCATGAACGAGCGACGAGTCATCCGTGTCCGGGATCTGATGGCCGGGAGCTTCGGCACGATCGAGGGCAAGGCCACGGTCTCCGAGGCCCTCACCCGGATGAAGGAGCTCGGAACCGCGGTGCTCATCGTCGAGCCGCGCAGCGAGGACGACGAGCCGGGCATGCTTCTCGTGTCGGACATCGCGCGCGAGGTCCTCGCCAAGGACCGCTCTCCCCGGCGGGTCAACGTGTACGAGATCATGCTCAAGCCCGTGGTCTGCGTGCATCCGGACATGGACATCCGCCACTGCTCGCGGCTCTTCGTCCAGCACAGCCTCACCCGCGCGCCGGTCGTCGAGGAGGGGCGCATCATCGGGATCATCAGCCCCAACCGGCTGGTGCTCGACGGCCTTTACGCACTGCTGGGTGGCGAATAGTGGGCACGGCCGCGACTCCCGGCGCCGCGGCGGAGGGCCGGGGAGCGGGCATGAGCGCAGGGATGGGCCCGAGAGAGGCGGCGCCGGGAGGCAGGTCGGCCACCGTCGTGCTCCGGCGCACCGGCTTCGTGTACGACCCCGCCTGCCTGCGCCACGATCCGGGGCACGGCCATCCCGAGCGGAGCGCGCGCCTCGCCGCCACCATGGGCCGGCTCGAGCGCGAACCCTGGTTCGGGGAGCTCGAGCCGGTCGTGGCCGAGCCATGCCCGGACGAGTGGCTGGAATCGGTCCACGCACCCGAGTACATCGCCCGGGCGAAGGAGGTATGCCGCACCGGCGGACCCTTCCTGGACGTGCCGGACGTCGGGGTCAGCCGGGAGTCGTTCGACGTCGCACGGATCGCGGCCGGGGCGGGACTCGCCCTCGCCGACCGCCTCCTGGCGGGCGACATCCGGAACGGGTTCAGCCTCGCCCGTCCGCCCGGCCACCATGCCGAGCACGCCCTCGCCCTCGGCTTCTGCCTGTTCAACAACGTCGCCGTTCTCGCCCGCTACCTCCAGCGCCGGCACGGGCTCGAGAAGATTCTCATCCTCGACTGGGACGTCCACCACGGCAACGGCACCCAGCACACGTTCGAGGAGGACCCCACCGTCCTCTACGCGAGCCTGCACCAGTATCCGTTCTATCCCGGCACCGGTGCGGCAAACGAGGAAGGCACCGGGCGCGGGAAGGGGGCGACCGTCAACTGCCCGATGCCGGCCGGGGCGCGCGACGCGCTCTACGAGGAAGCGTTCCGCATCCGGATCCTTCCCGCGATCGATGCCTTCAAGCCGGACGCGATCCTGCTCTCGGCCGGATTCGACGCCCACGCGGACGATCCCCTCGCCGCCGTCGAACTTTCCACCGAGTGCTACCGGTGGATGAGCGAGCGGGTCCTCGAGGCCGCGGACCGGCACGCGGGCGGGCGGATCGTCTCGCTCCTCGAGGGCGGGTACAGCCTGGAGGCGCTCCCCGAGTGTGTCGCCGTCCACCTCGAATGCCTCGCCGGGGTGTCCGCGGATGCGTGACCGGGAGGGTGCGTTGCAGCCGACGTCGGGCCGGACTCGGGAGGGTCGGACTCGGGAGGGCCGGATCCAGGCCGCGCGGACGACGGACCGGGGGGCGGGGGGCTTCGCGTCCGGGGGGGCGCGCGCGATTCGGCTGGTCGCGGCCGGGGCGACCCTCGCCGCCGCTGTCGCCGGCACCGTCGTCGGCGCGCCGCCGGCTGGCGCCGAGAGCACCATCCGCCACGCGACGGCCATCCGGGAGACCCCGCGGTATCCGGCCGGCTTTCCGCACTACGACCACGTCGACCCGGACGCACCCAAGGGCGGGACGGTGCGACGCGCATCGGTCGGTTCGACCTTCGACAGCCTCAACCCCTTCATCGTCAAGGGGAATCCGGCGGCCGGGCTCGGGCTTCTCTTCGATACCCTGACCGAGGATTCCCCGGACGAGGCGACCGCCTCCTACGGCCTCGTCGCGGAATGGATCGAGGTCGCCGACGACGGCTCCTGGACGACGTTCTGGCTCCGCCCCGAGGCGCGCTTCCACGACGGAAGCCCCGTCACCCCGGCGGACGTGGTGTTCTCGCTCGATATCCTGAAGACCAAGGGGCACCCCTTGTACCGGGGATACTACAAGGACGTCCTTGCCGCCGAGCCGGTCGAGGGGGATACCCCGTCCGGGCGGCGCCAAGGGGTCCGGTTCTCCTTCCGGGAGGGCATCAACCAGGAGCTCCCGAGCATTCTCGGGCAGCTCCGGGTGCTGTCGCAGGCCGACTGGGAAGGAAAGGACTTCAGCGAGACCACGCTCGATCCGCCACTCGGGAGCGGCCCGTACGTCATCGAGGAGGGGTCGATCGACCCCGGACGCTCCATCGTCTACCGGCGCAATCCCGACTACTGGGCGCGCGACCTCGCGGTGAATGTCGGGCGGCACAACTTCGAGCGCATCCGCTACGATTACTATCGCGACGCCACCGTCGCGGTCGAGGCGCTCAAGGCCGGCGAGTACGACCTTCGGCAGGAGAACGTCTCCAAGCGCTGGGCGGCCGGCTACGGCGGTCCGGCCCTCGACGCGGGGATGCTCCGCCAGGAGCTCCTGCCGCACCGGCTCCCGGCCGGGATGCAGTCGTTCGTATTCAATACCCGCCGCGCGAAGTTCCGGGACCCGCGGGTGCGTGAGGCGCTCGGCTACGTCTTCGACTTCGAGTGGACGAACCGTAACCTCTTCCACGGCCAGTACCGGCGGAGCCCGAGCTTCTTCTCCAACTCCGAGCTCGCCTCGTCGGGACCGCCGACGGAGGCCGAACTCGCGATCCTCGAGCCGTACCGGGGCCGGATCCCGGAGCGGGTCTTCACCACCGCCTGGAAGCCTCCCCGCACCGACGGCCCGGGGGGGCTCCGCCGGAATCTCCGGCACGCTCTCGCCCTGCTGCGCGACGCGGGCTGGACGGTCCGCGACGGCCGGCTCGTCGAGGCGTCGACCGGCGCCGCGATGGACTTCGAGATGCTGCTCGACAATCCGGATTTCGAGCGGGTGGTGCTCCCGTTCGGAAAGAACCTGGAACGGCTCGGGGTGCGGATGTCGGTGCGCACCGTGGACTCCGCGCAGTACACCCGGCGGATCTCGGACTTCGACTTCGACATGATCGTGGGCTCGTTCGGCATCACCCTGTCCCCCGGCAACGAGCAACGGGACTACTGGGGCTCGGCCGCAGCCGACCTTTCCGGGAGCGGCAACCTCGCCGGTGCCCGCGACCCGGTGGTAGACGAGCTGGTGGAGCTCGTGATCTCGGCTCCCAGCCGGAAGGCGCTCGTCGACCGGAGCCGCGCCCTCGATCGCGTCCTCCTCTGGAGCCACTACGTCATCCCCAACTGGCACCTCAACGCCTTCCGGATCGCGTCGTGGGACATCTTCGGCCGGCCGAAGACGGCGCCCGGCTTCTCGCTCGGGTTCGACACCTGGTGGATCGACGAGGCGAAGGCGGAGCGGGTGCGGGCGTGGCGCGAGAGGCGTGCGGAGAGCCGATGAGCGGATCCGGCGGACGGCTGCCCGCACGCAATGGCGGCCCTGACCGCAATCGTTCCGTTGTCCCGCCGCTGACGCCAATCCAGCGAGCCGTGCTCCCTCGAGCCGCCACGTGAGCCGGCGGGGCGGCGCAAGACGCAGCGGGGGCGGCGACTCGACGGGTTCTCTCGGATTCATATATGAACACTAATTCACATATGATAAGTTAGCCCCCGTCACGTGCGTGTGCTCGACCCGCGTTCAGCGAGGCTGCCGGCGATGCCATCGATCGAGAAGGAATATCGGGAGTCTCGTTCTCCGGCGGCGGCGCGGGTCGGTGGCCCGAATCGCCGTCATGAAGGGAAGCGAAGGGTGCGAGCCCATCCCGGGAGCACGCTCCGGATCCGGCCACTTCGACCTCATCGGAGCGGCGCGGCAGGGAACGGCTGGTCGAGCGCGCATTTCATTTCGGAGGGCCGAAACGGTTTTCGCCCTCCGCCAGCGACTCCATCCAACCGACAGGAGAGGAGAATGGCTACGACTCCCACATACATGCAAGATCGGGGGCGCGGCCGGCGCCGCCGCGCGGCCGGCACGGCCGCCATCGTGGCGTTGGCGCTGTGGGTTTCGCCGTGGGGCGGAGCGGCAGAGGCCCGGACGACCGATCGCGTGGTCGCCGCCCTGACCCCGCCCGGCGGCGAGACCAACCGCGCCTGGGCGGCTACAAGCCTCTGGCACGCGCTCGGGCAAGCCCTGGAAGGGCTGGTGGCGAACGACCCGGTGACGGGTGAGTACACCGGCGATGGGCTCGCCACCTCATGGGAACACAATGACGACTTCACGGAATGGACCTTTCATCTGCGCAAGGGCGTTCAGTTTCACCACGGATTCGGCGAGTTCACGGCCGAGGATGTCGTGCACAGCTACGATCTGAGCGCGGGCGAGGACTCGGTCATTCCGGCCGCGGATCAACTGCGCGGGGCGCAGGTCGAGGTTCTGGACGAGTACACGGTGCGCTTCAACTACGAGAAGCCTCGCACCAACCTTTTATATCTGCACGGCGCCCATTCCATCATGCTGATCTACAGCAAGAAACAATTCGACGAGGAGGGTCTGGAGGGCTACGACCGCCGCTTCGCGGGCACGGGACACTATCAGTTCGTCTCGCGGGAGCCGGGCCGGATCCTGTACGAGCGCTTCGAGGACCACTACTCGGGCATCACGCCGGAGTTCAAGGAGCTCGAAGTGGTCTTCGTGGCCGAACCGGCCACCAAGCTGGCGATGCTGTTGGCGGAAGAAGCCCACATTGCCGACATTTCGCGCGAGCTCATGCCCGATGCCCTGGCGGCGGGAATGGCCACCGCCGAGTCCACGCTGCCATCCATCCAGACCGACCTGGTCTTCAACGGACTGTACTGCGAGTCGCATGACGACCGCTGCCGGAAGGAGCTGCCCTGGTACGACGTGCGTATCCGCGAGGCGATCAACCGCGCCATCAATCGCCAGGAAATGCTGGGGGTGCTGTTCCCGAGCGGCGGCTATGCCTTGCACGCCCGCTACACGATGGTCAAGGGCAATGAAGGCTACGATCCCGCCCTGGAAGCGCGCTTCGAGGCCGAGTACGGCTACGATCCCGAGTTGGCCAAGCAGCTCATGTGGCACGCGGGCTATCCGGATGCGTTCGAGGATCCCTCCATCCCGATCGTGCTGACCCCGATGGCCGGCATGCCGGAAGTGCCGCTGCAGCAGGAGATGGTGTATCAGTACCTGACCCAGGTCGGCTTCAAGGCGGAGATCGTCGAACTGGACTATGCGCGCGTACGGGCCTTGGGGCGCGAGCGAAAGCTGTACATGATCAACCCCGGCCGCAATGCGCCGCCCCGCCCCACCGAGGTGGCGTTCCGCGCGTTCTACACCAATCCGGGCGGCGGCCTGCAAGGCTGGGAGGACGACTGGACGGCGGCCCACGTCGAGGAGCTGATCAACACGATCGGCCCTGCGAAGCGCGACCAGCTTGCCCGCAAGATCCAGAACTACCTGTTCGAGCAGTACGTCGACATTCCGCTGTTCGACGGGTTCACGCAGGTGGCCGTCAATCCGAAGTACGTGGCGGGGTGGCAGTTTCCGGGCGTCACGTCGGCAGGGTATGGTCACTGGCACCTCATCAGGGCCGCACGTTGAGGCGCTGGTCATCGCCGGGGCCGGCTCGCGCGCGCGGCCGGCCCCGGCCGCAGTGATCCGATACACCTCGAGCTCGCGCCGAAGTGCACCGCTATCTCGCATTGCGAATCGTGCAGAGCCTGGTCACGCTGCTTGCGATCAGCGTGATCATCTTCGGCCTGTCCCGGCTCAGCGGCAGTCCGGTGGACGCGCTGTTGCCGGACGATGCGGGCCCCGAGGAGGCTGAACGGCTGATGCGCGAATGGGGGCTGGACCGGCAACTGCACATCCAGTACCTGTCGTTCATCGGCAACGCACTCCAGGGCAACCTGGGCGACTCGCTCAAATGGCGCGGCGAGACGGCGCTGGGAATGGTCTGGCAGCGGCTCCCGGCCACGCTGCAACTCGGCGGGTTCGCGATTCTCGTCAGCACCCTGATCGCAATTCCAATCGGGGTGCTGGCCGCGGTGTACAAGGGCACCGTGTTCGACGGCTTCGGCAAGCTCGTCGCGTTGCTGGGGCAGGCGATGCCGAACTTCTGGCTGGGCATCGTGCTCATCTGGACTCTTGCCGTCATCTGGAAGGTCTTTCCGACTTCCGGTCGTGGCGGGCTCGGTCACATGGTGCTGCCGGCGATCGCCATGGGCTGGTTCCAGGTGGCGGCGCTGATGCGGCTGACCCGTTCGGCCATGCTGGAGGTGCTGGACAGCGAGTACGTCAAGCTCGCGCGGCTCAAGGGGGTGGCGGAGTGGCGCGTCATATGGGTGCACGCCTTGCGCAACGCCGCGATCACGCCGCTCACCTACTTCGGCATCATTGCCGGCTCGATCTTCACCGGCTCGGTGGTCATCGAGACGGTGTTCGTCTGGCCCGGCACCGGTCTGCTGGCCATCGAGGCCATCCGCGCCAGGGACTACCCGGTGGTGCAGGCCGTGGTGCTGACCTTCGCCGTGGTGTTCATTCTGGCGAATCTCATCGTGGACACGCTGTACGCATACCTGGACCCTCGCATCCGGTACGAGTAGCAACCGGCCGGAGTCCCGAGGATTCACCGTTGAAACAGGCGCCGGCCGCCCCCGCCAAGCCCGACATCCTGCGGCGAATCCAGCTCCGACTGCGGCGCTATCCGCTCATACCCGCGTTCGTGTTGCTGGTGCTTCTGATCTTCCCGGCCATCACGGCCGACTGGCTCGCGCCGCACGACCCTGTTCACGGCTCCGTCTCGGACCGGCGGCAGCCACCGGTGTTCTTCGGAGGCACGTGGAACTACCCGTTGGGCACGGATCGGATCGGCCGAGACATCCTCAGCCGCATCATGTACGGCGCTCGGGTCTCGCTTACCATTTCGCTGGTGGGCATTTTCGTCGGCGGCATCATCGGTGCTTCGCTCGGCATGCTAGCCGGATACTTCGGGGGCTGGATCGACACCGTCATCATGCGGTTGGTGGACATCTCCCTGGCACTGCCGGCCATTCTGCTCGCCCTGGTGCTGGCGGCGGCAACGGGTCCCAGCTTCCAGACCATCATCGTCGTGGTGGCCTTCGTGTTATGGGCGCTCTATGCGCGCCAAGTGCGCGGAGAGGTTCTCAGCATCCGAGAGCGGGACTTCGTGGCCCGGGCGCGCGTGGCGGGCGCCTCGCAAGTCCGGATCATGGTGCGCCATATCCTGCCGAACGTCACCAATACGATCATTGTCCTGGCTACCCTCCAGGTGGGCTCGGTCATCATCCTCGAGGCCGCCCTGAGCTTTCTCGGACTGGGCATTCCGCGCCCCACCCCGGCGTGGGGAATCATGGTCGCGGACGGCCGCCAGTTGATCGTGAGCGCGTGGTGGATCTCCTTCTTCCCGGGCCTCGCGATCACACTCACGGTCTTCTCGCTCAATCTGCTGGGCGATTGGCTGCGCGACCGCCTGGACCCGAAGCTGAAACAGATCTGATGCCCAAGGCCATCGGCGACACCATATTGCAGGTGGAGAACCTGCAGGCGGAGCTGAGCACCAAGATGGGAGTGCTCCGGGCGGTCGACGGGGTTTCCTTCTCGATCCGTCAGGGCGAAACCCTGGGCATCGTCGGTGAGTCCGGCAGTGGCAAGTCCATGACCGCGCTCAGCATCCTGGGTGTCTTGCCCAAGCCCGCGGGCCGCATCGTCGGCGGGCGGGTGGTGTTCGACGGGCGAGACCTGAGAACGTTGAGCGAGCCGCAGATGCGCCGCGTTCGCGGAGGCAGCATCTCCATGGTGCTGCAGGACCCGCAGACCTCGCTCAACCCCGTGTACACCATCGGCAGCCAGGTGACGGAAGCGATCGCGATGCACCGCGAGGTACCGCGGCGCTCGCGGCTCGGCCAGGCCGTTGCCGTGCTGCGGCAGGTGCGCGTGGCCGCGCCGGAGCAGCGCGTGAAGGACTTTCCTCACCAGCTGAGCGGCGGCATGAAGCAGCGCGTCGTGGGAGCCATCGCAATCTCCTGCGATCCGCACGTGCTCATCGCGGATGAACCCACGACGGCGCTGGACGTGACCATCCAGTCCCAGTACCTGCGCCTGTTGCGCGACATCCAGGAGCAGACGAGGCTGTCCATCATCTTCATCACGCACGACTTCGGCATCGTCGCCAACATGTGCGACCGGGTAGCGGTGATGTACGCGGGACGCCTGGTGGAGTCCGGACCCGTCCGCTCCATATTCAATGCGCCGAAACACCCCTACACCCAGGCGCTGCTCAAGTCGGTGCCGGCCATGGACCGGCGGGTGAGCCGGCTCTACTCCATCCCCGGTCAGCCGCCGGTTCTCTGGGACCTGCCGCGCGGATGCCGGTTCGTGGCGCGTTGCCCGGTCGCCGAGCCGCGCTGCGAGACCCGATACCCGCCCGCCTTCACGGTGGCGGATTCCGCCGCCGGCGTCCACGTCGCAAGCTGCTGGAAGCTGGAAGATCCCGCATGACGCACCCGGAAATCCTGAGGCTCGAAGGGGTCAAGAAACACTTTCCGGTCACCAAGGGCCTGATGCTGGCCCGGCAGATCGGCCAAGTGCATGCGGTGGACGGAATCGATCTGGCCATCTCGCAGAGCCAGACACTGGCGCTCGTCGGCGAATCGGGCTGCGGCAAGACCACGACCGCGAGGCTCGTGCTTCGGCTCGAGACGCCGACCGAAGGCCGGGTGCTCCTGGAAGGCGAGGACATCCACCGGTTGAAAGGGCCGGCGCTGAAGCGATATCGGACGCGGGTACAGGCCGTCTTTCAGGACCCCTGGAGCTCCCTGAACCCGCGTATGCGAGTGCAGGACATCGTGGCGGAAACGCTGCAGGTCAACTACGGCCTGTCGCGGAGGGAGAGGAAGCACCGGGTCGAGAAGGTGCTGCTGGACGTAGGGTTGCAGCCCGAACAAGCCCGGAACTATCCGCACGAGTTCAGCGGTGGCCAGCGCCAGCGCATCGCGATTGCGAGCGCGTTGATCTCCGAGCCGACGTTGCTGATTCTGGACGAGCCCGTCTCGGCCCTGGACGTCTCCATCCGCTCGCAGATCATGAATCTGCTGCAGGACCTGCAGCAACGGTACGGCATGACCTATCTGCTGGTGGCTCACGATCTCGGCACCACCCGGTACATGGCGGACTGGTTGGCGGTGATGTACCTGGGAAGAATCTTCGAGTACGCGGAGGTGGAGTCGCTGTTCGAAGAACCCCGCAACCCCTATACCAGGGCGTTGTTCTCGGCCGCCTTGCCGGGCCACCCCGATCTGCATCGCGAGGAGATCATCCTGAGCGGCGAGGTGCCGTCTCCCATCGATCCGCCTTCCGGATGCTCCTTTCATCCCCGCTGCCCGTTCAAGATCGGGGAAGTCTGCGAACGGTTGACTCCCGAGCTGAAACCGGTGCCCGGCATCGAGAATCACTGGGTGGCCTGCCACTTGTACTAGCGAGGCTTCGCCTCGGACCGACGAGGCGTGTGGCGCTCCTTCGGACGAGCCGCGCAAAGAACTTGGCTCAACCGCAAAGATGACGGCGCCTCAAGGAGTCTGGTGGCGACCTCCCGCCGGCTTCCTGCTTTGGCCCCCTGGTTCTCTCGCTCTCGCAGGCCGGACGCCCCGGTCCGCTTGCGTCGGCGAAACGCAATGCGAACTCTGTCGACTACCGGCGGCGCGAGCCGTCCCTGGCTTCACCGGCCGGCCGGACAGGCCATCCGGAGATTGCCCGCTCGCCAACGAAGCCGCGAAGCGGGACGAAGCCCCGCCGGCGCTTCGTCCGGATCCCGCCTGCCCTTCGACGCAACTCGACCCGTAAGGCCCGCTACCGCTGATTCCGGGCTGATCCCGGGCTGATCCCGGGCTGATCCCGGGGCATCTTGGTGCGCCTTGGCGCCCTCGCGACGAAGCTCGGCGACCCGTGCGCGCCGTCGCGTCCTCCCGACCAACGGCGATGCCATGGAGCCAAGCGTCTCAACGGGCGCGCCTGATCAGGTGATAGTGACCGATCCCGGAAGAGGTCACTCCCGGAAACTGCCACCCTGACACCACGTCCGGATTCACCGCGACTCGGGTGAATACCTTGAACAGCGGGATGTCGTTGTATTGCTCGAACAAGTAGTTGAAGACCTTGCGGGCGATCCGGTTCCGCTCGTCCGCATTCGACGAGGCGACCATCTCGCGCACGCGCGCGCTGGTCCAGTCGTCCTCCCAACCCTGGTACGGGCCACCGGGGTTCGAGTAGAACGCCCGGAAGGCGACTTCCGTCGGCCGGGGCGGAGCGTTGCGGATGGGATTGAGGTAGTAGAGCTCCCGGGCCCGGCCGAGCGCGCCGACCCTGGCGTGATCGATCTCCACGAGCTCGACCTGGAACCCGACCGCCGTCAGGTACTGGTGGACCAGCTCCATCTGCACCGGGATCTCCGGCTGGCCGCCGACCGCCGTCAGGATGAGCCGAATCACCGGATCCTCGAACGCGTCCGGGTAACCGGCATGCCACATCAGTTGTTTGGCGATCTCCGGGTCATGTCCGTACTCGGCGTCGAACCGCTCTACCAGCATCGGATCGAAGCCCTCGTGCCCCCGCACCATGGCATAGCGCGGCAGCAGCTCCGCGCCGCCGCCGGGGAAGAGCACTTCGAGCATCTCCTCGCGATTGATGGCGCGATTGATTGCCTCGCGAATCCGCACGTCGAACCACGGCAGGTCCCTGCGGCAGGCCGGATCGTCCGACTCGCAATACAACCCGTTGAAAGCAATGTCCGTCTGCATCGTCGCACGCGCGGACTGCACGGTGCCCATTCCCGCTGCGACCGCGTCGGGCAGCAGCTCGCGCGGCAGGTCGGCGAGATGCGCCTCGCCGGCCAGCAGCATCGCCAGCTTGGTGGCCGCTTCGTCCACGAACCGAAGCTCCAGCTCCGCGAAATCGGGCGTCAATCCCGAATAGTGGTTTTCGACCCGCTCATAGAGGACGCGTCCGGGAGAACGGGAAACGAACCGGTAGTGCCCCGTTCCCGCGAACCGCTCGTCGTAACCCTCAAGACCCTCCTCGTCGAACTGCTTCTTGCTGTAGATCTTCATGACCGTGCGGCCGCCATGAAGGAAGAGCTTCTCGACTCGGGGGCTGTCATAGACGAAGCGGACCGTGTGGTCGTCCAGTGCCTCGACCCGTGCGCCGCGAAGCTGCGCGATACCCGGCACCACCGCGTCTTCCCCGGTGTGCAGCAGGTAGCTGTGCACGACGTCCGCGGCCGTGAACTCGCCGTAGCCGAAGTGAAACCGGACTCCCTCGCGGAGCCTGAAGGTCCATTCGGTAAAGTCCGGACTGTGCTCCCACGAGACGGCCAGCCCACCGCTCGTGTATTCGCCGGTCACGGGATCCTGGGCTACCAGACCTTCCAGCGCCGGATCCAGCGAATGCCAGCTCAGCGAAGAGGCCCAGAACCGGTTGGACTCGGACCCGGGTGAGATGAGCGCGGCCACCACGCGGTCGGTCCGGGCCGCAGCCGAAATCGGCCCCGCGGCGAGGACGCCGATCATTGCCGCGACCAGGAGGAAAGCCGTCTTCCCCATAATCCTCTCGACGGATCGGAACGTGCGATTGCGTGCTCTCATGGTCATTCCCCCTTGAACTACCAACGGTTCGGCCGTGTTCCGGCGTTTCCGGATTCAAACACTTCGGAAGTGGCCGCCGCAAGTGAGCTTCGCGCCCGGCTCGACGGCCGCCCGCGACCAGCCGGCTTCGGGCGGCGCGAACAACGAGGCAGTGCCCCATCCCGGACTATTTCTGCCGGCGCATCAGGCTGAACGATTGCGCGGTCGGGCCCGGCTCCGGCTGACTCGCGAGGAAGAGCGCGAGCGGCGCGACCTCCTCGGGCTGCTTGAGCCACTCATGCGGGATCGACGCCACCGGCCAGCCGTCCGTCTCGTGCTCCTCGATCGTCGCCCGTGTCCAGACCGGGCCCGGGATGATCTCGTTGACCGTGATGCCGTGCTCGACCAGCTCCTCGGCGAGCACCCTCGTCAGCATCCAGCTCCCGGCCTTGGCCACCGCGTACGCGCTCGAACCGGCGATCGCACGGTGACCCATTCCGCTCCCCATCAGGAGCATCCGACCGCCCCCGCGGGCCTTCAGATGAGGAATCGCCTCGCGCGCCGTGTAGTAGGCGCCGACGAGGTTGAGGTGGACGGTCGCAAGCCAGTTTTCGGGATCGTCCTCGCCCACGCGACTTCGTTCAAGGTTCCCTCCCGCGTTGATCATCAGAATGTCGAGCCCGCCGAAGGCCGAAGCGGTCTCGGCGAACATCCTCTCGACATCCGTGCGGCGGGTCACGTCGGCACGCACCGCAAGGCCGGTTGCGCCGATGGCTTCGATCGCGGCGACGGTCTCGGCGAGGTCACCCGCGGAGCGGGCCGCACAGGCGACCTCCGCTCCGGCGCGAGCCCAGGTGATCGCGATCGCCCGGCCCAACCCGCTGCTCGCACCGGTGACCAGAGCCACCTTGTTCCCGAGTGGAAGTTCAGGTGCCGTCACTTGCGTTTCCTCCTGATCACCGGCGCGCGCTCACGACCATCGACGCCAACGGTGGAGCTCCGTCATCAGCTCCCTCTCGATCGCCGCATGGAGGCCGTCACCGGCAAGGTTGCAATGCTCGTAGGGGTCGGATGCCAGGCAGTACAGCTCATCCAGATCCCCCATCGGATCGTGAACCAGCTTCCATTCGGCATTTCGGACCATCGACCGATCCCCTTCGGCCTCGCGGTATGCGACGGTCTTGAACAGGGCGGCATGTCCGGTCGACGGAGTCGTGCTCTCCAGTTGCTCCATGGTAAAGGCCGGCCCTTTCGCCCCGTAGAGCGAGAACCCGAAGTCACTCTCCCTCGCCCCGGGACATGGTGTCATCGGCTGTCCATCGAGACCGTCGGGGAGCGCCAGCCCCTGCAGATGGAACAGCGTGGGGACGACGTCGACGAGACTGACCGGGGAGAGCACGAGCGCGTCCCGCGGCAGAAGGTTCGGTGCCGCGACGATCATCGGAATGCGAACCAGGCAGTCGTACAGCACCCCACCCTTCGCCGCCATTTGATGCTCGCCGGCAAAATCGCCGTGGTCCGAACAGAAGACGAGGATCGTATCGTCCAGAAGGCTCGTTTCTTCCAACGTATCGAGCAGCCGACCGACCAACTCGTCAATGTGCAGTATGTTCGCATGATAGGCGGCGACGACGTTCTTCAGGTCGCCGACATGCTCGTCGGGCCAACGCATGATCCGGCTCAGAATCCGGTTGCGCATGGGAAGGTCGGCGCCTGGCACCGGACCGGGCGGCGGCAGCTCGACCCGTTGCGCCAGGGCCCGGTCGAAAAAATGCTTCGGTGTTTCGTAGGGAACGTGAGGGTCCGGCAAGGATAGCCAGAGCATGAAGGGCCGATCGTGGACCCGGCGGATATACGCGTCGGCCTGGTTGGAGAGCAGCCCGGTGCCGTAGTGGCGATGCTCGAACTCCGTGGCGGCGTAGGACGACACCCCACCTCTCGCCGGAGGCATGTCGTTCCGAACGGCGTGGGCCGCGGTCACCAGCTCTTCGGATTCGACCCAGTCCATCCCCTTCGGTGACTCCGCGTCCGGGGCGTCTTCCTTGAATCCGTAGTGCTCAATCTCGCACCAGACATCGAAGAGGTCGTAGTCCTGCGTCTCCGCGAAACAGTGGTTCTTGCCGAGCAGCGCGAGCTCGTACCCGGATTCCTTCCACCATCTGGCCGCATGCGGCATGCCCCCGGGCATGGGTGTCCGGTTCACGGTGCAGCCGGTGCGGTGTGGATTCATCGCCGTCCACATGGCGACTCGCGCCGGCACGCACAGCGGGTGCGGCGTCGTCGCATTCCCGTACCGCACGCCCAGCTTCGCCAGCCGCTCGAGCCCGGGAGTCACGATGCCGTGACGGCCATACAGGTGCGACGCGGTGGCCTTCATCTGGTCCACCATGACGATGATCGCGTTCGGACGGCTCTTGTCAGCCATCGGGCGCTTCATCGGAGCCGGCCACGTGGTTGCTGTACTGCCTGGATACCGTATCCGCGTGGTAGCGCAGACGCGACGCGATGTTCTCCAGGTCGGCATTCTCGCGGTGCACGTAGTGCAGGATCGGCGACGTCATGGCCGCGATGCATTGCCGGTTGTCGAGGTCGAGCACCGGTGCCGATACGCCGGTGACGCCGACCGAGAATCCATCCTTCATCAGACTGTATCCGAGCCGCTGGATCTCCTCGATCGCGGAGCGAAATTCCCGCGTCTTCTCCGCACCTTCGGACTTCCTGACCTCGCGCACAATCGCTTCGAGCTCGTCCGGCCGCGAGAATGCGGCAATGCATCGCCCCGAGGGCGCTTGCGCCATCGGCAGTCGATGTCCGACCCGCACGGCAATGCCGACGTTGATCGGGGACTCGACCCGCATGACGACGACGATCTCGTTGCCGGCCCGTATCGACAGATGGCAGGCGTTCCGGCACTCCCTGGCGAACTCCTCCATGGCGGGAATGGCCAGCTTCATGAGGTTCTTCTTCCGCGGCCGGTTCAAGCCGAGCTGAAAGAGCTTGTCCGACAGCAGGAAGCGATCGGACTCCGGAAGCCGGTCCACGAATCCCCGCTGTTCCAGCACCGACAGCATCCGGAATATCTCGCCGTTCGACTTGCCGATACCCGAGGCGATCGACGTCAGATTCTCGCCTTCGTCCCGGCTGGACAGGTACTCGAGGATGTCGAGCCCCTTCTCCAGCGCAGGGGCGGAGTACTTCGGCTTCCTATGCATGCGGGCTCCCAGCCGCCGCCGTTCGAAGAGGCGCGCGTTTCGTGGGAATCACCGGCAGGCGGTCCGGACCTCGCCGGCGCTGTCGGATGATGCCGCGAAGCGGCGCCAGGGCGGTGCCGGGCCACGCGGCACCTCCCCGGTTCCCGCCGAGCCGGACCGAGTGCGTGCCGCAGCTCCGGACGGACTGTCTGCTTCCGACAGGCACCTCCTCGGTGCCCATCAGACCGGACAGATGACGTGCTACAACACCGGACAGACTATTTGCTCCTGACAGGGGGGGTTGACAACAGCATTTCCGATCATATCATATATGAAGCCGCTTTCACATATGAACAGCGAGAGACCGAAATCCCGAGGGTGTGGGAGGCGAGTGGCCGCGATCACGCTCACCAATCTGTCGAAGTCCTTCGGCTCGGTCGAGGTGCTGAAGGACATCAACCTGACGATCTCCGACCAGGAATTCTGCGTCCTCGTCGGCCCGTCGGGCTGCGGCAAGTCCACCCTGCTGAGAATGATTGCGGGACTCGAGGAGGTGGAGGTCGGCACGATAGAGATCGGCGGTGACGTCGTGAACGATCTGCGACCACGCGATCGCAATCTGGCGATGGTGTTCCAGAGCTATGCGCTTTATCCACACAAGACCGTTCGGGAGAATCTCAGCTTCAGCCTGAAGATGCATCGCTACAAGCGAGATCAGATCGAGCGGCGGGTTCGCGGCATCGCCGAGACGCTCGGCCTCGACACCCTGATGGACCGGTATCCCGAGCAACTGTCCGGCGGACAGCGTCAGCGCGTCGCCATGGGCCGCGCCATGGTCCGCGACCCGGGCGTGTTCCTGTTCGACGAGCCGCTGTCCAACCTGGATGCGAAGCTCCGCGTGCAGATGCGCACGGAGATTCGCGAGCTGCACCAGAGAATCAACGCCACGTCCGTCTACGTGACGCACGACCAGATCGAGGCGATGACCATGGCCGATCGAATCGTCGTCATGAACAACGGCGTCGTCGAGCAGTCCGGAGCGCCGCTGGACCTGTTCGACGATCCGGCCAACGTATTCGTGGCGACCTTCCTCGGCGCTCCTTCGATCAACCTGCTGGATGGCCGGCTCGTCGGACGGGAGGGCGACCTCTCCGTGCGCCTCGCGGACGGAGGCATGATTCCGGTTCCCGGCCTTCCCCCTTCCCTGGTGGACGCCTCTGTGCTGCTGGGAGTGCGGCCTCATCAGCTTGAAGTGGACGAGGAGAACGGTCTGATACGGGCGACCGTGAAGGTCGTGGAGCCGACGGGTGTCGAGACGTTCATCTTCTCCGATTTCGAAGGGCAGGAGATCGCCTGTCAGATGCCGCGCCGCGTGGCGCCGAGGCCGAAGGACGAGATTCGTCTGTCCCCGAGCTGCGACGCGATCCTGCTGTTCGACAAGGAAACGGGAGACCGGGTGCACTGATGATGGCGCTCGACGGCCGACGGATCGAAGGACGGGCCGCTGGCGGCGGCGGCGCCGGATCCGGCCGGGCCGCGGCTGCGCTCGGCGCGGCATCCGTGCGCATCGAGGCGCCGCCGAACGAAGGCCTGCCGCCCCGCCGCGCCTGGTATCCCGGAGAGCGGAAATGCTCTACCGGGTAAGGAAGGACCCGCTGTTCTTCGCGGGCCTGATATTGCCGGCGGCGCTCATCGTCGGATTCCTGATCCTGTACCCCGTCATCAACGGCGTCATCCTCAGCTTCACCGATGCCACCCCCTTGCGTCCGGGTGCGCCGAAGTACGTGGGCCTCGCCAACTACGAGTATCTGCTCGAGGACGATGTCTACTACGCTTCGGTCATCAACACCAGCTACATCGTCTTCGTCTCGTCCGCGCTGGCCGTGATCCTGGGGTTCCTGACCGCGCTGCTGCTCCACTTCGGCGTCAAGCGGCTCGCGCCGCTCTTCCGTGCACTGGTGTTCCAGGTCTGGGTGTTCCCCTGGATCTGCATCACCATCCTGTGGGGATGGATATTCAACAAGGACTACGGCCTCATCAACTACCTGCTGACGGCTTCGGGCATCACCGACAGCAACGTGGATATCCTGTTTCACGAATCGGGCGCGCAGTGGGCCATGATCGCCGGATTCACGTGGCGGTCCATTCCGTTCCTGATGGTCATCGCGCTCGCGGGCCTTCAGTCCATCTCGACGGAGATTCTGGAGGCATCGGAGCTCGACGGCGCCCGCTTCCGCAGCCGGGTCCGCCAGATCATCCTCCCCATGATCCGCAATGTGCTGATGGTCGCGCTGCTTCTCGATGCGGTGCGCTTCTTCCAGGAGATGACGCTTCCGCTGGTTCTGACCCAGGGCGGACCGGTCAATGCCACCATGGTGCTCAGCCTGTTCACCTATCAGCTCGCCTTCGAGAACTGGGACTTTGCCCTGGCTTCGACCGCCGGAACGCTCTGGCTGGTGTTTCTGCTCTTCGTCGCCTGGCTCCTCCTGCGCTTCGGCATCAAGACGGTGCATGCAAGATGAGCGCCGCGACTTCATCGCTGCTCGCCCATCGCAGGATAAATGCCCTGGCCGCCTACACGGTCGCGATCGGCGCCTTTGCGTTTCTCCTGCTTCCGATCTACTGGCTGGTCGTCACGTCGTTCAAGCCGCTCGGGAGCCTGTTCGTCGCCCCGCCGGAACTGTGGCCGCGCGAATTCACGTTCGCCAATTATGTGAATCAATTCGATCCCCGACTGCTCCGGATGTTCCAAAGCAGCCTCATCGTCAGTGGCGCGGCGGCGGTGCTGTCCACGTTTGCCGGGTCTCTGTGCGCCTACGCGATCTCGAGGTTCTACTTCCGCTTCAAGAACGCGCTGCTTCTGTTCTTTCTCGCATCGATGGCTTTCCCGCTCCCGCTGCTGATGATCACGATGTATTCGACTTTCAATCGACTCGGAATTCTGGACTCGTACTGGGCGCTGATTCTCGGAAACACGACCCTGGGCCTACCGTTGTCGGTGTGGCTGGTCACGAAGTTCATCGACCAGATTCCGGTGGACATGGAGGAAGCCGCATTGATCGACGGCGCTTCCCCGTTCTCCGTGCTGATCCACATCGTGCTGCCGATGGTTCGTCCGGGGCTCGCCGCCTCGGCCATATTCGTTTTCGTGACCTCCTGGAACGAGCTTCTGATGGGCCTCACGTTCGTCAGCTCCCCGGAGGTTCGAACGCTCCCGGCCGGGATCACGCTCGCGTTTCTCGGCGAGTTCGAAGGAGACTGGTCGGAGATGATGGCGCTCGCCGTCATGGTCACGTTGCCGGTCTTCCTTCTGTTCATGGTCATGCAGAAATCGTTCCTGAAGGGCATGACCGCGGGAGCATTGAAGTGACAAGCGGACCATGGCCGGGGCGGGAGCGGTGCTCGGCGCCTGGGATACTGCCACAAACAGGAGACGAAAATGTCGAAATACACGAAATTCATGCTTGCGGCGGCCATCACGTTCACCGCCGCTTTCGCGCACGCCGCGGACACCATCACCTACTCGGGGTGGCTTGGGACCTACGACAAGAACGCGGACCTCATCTACCAGATCCAGAGAAAGTTCAAGGAGAAGACGGGCGCCGACCTCAAGATTGTCGACACCGCCTTCGACAAGGCGCTGAACCAGGCCACGGTCACGACGATGGCCGGCAACCCGGCTGACGCCATTCATCTCATCGCGGGATGGGTGCCGGCCGTGCAGGGAATCGGAGGGTTGGAGCCGCTGAACGACTACTTCAGCGAGGAGAAGCTCGAAACGATTCCCAAGGCGCTTCGCGACGCCGTCTCGGTCGACGGGAAGCTCTACGCCCTGCCGTGGGTGCCGGGCCCGATCCATCCTCACTACAACCGCAATCTGATGAAGCAGGCGGGGCTCGATCCCGATACGTATCCGCAGACCTGGCCGGAGCTGATGGACCTGATCAAGAAAATCTGCGCGCTGCCGGACAGGGACGGCGGAAGGATCTACGGCGCTGCGTTGAGAACGTCGCAGAACCCGAATTCCGCCCAGTGGACGATTCCGATCATGTATGGCCACGGAGGCGACGTTCAGCAGGATGGCGAGGTCAAGCTCGACACGCCGGAGAACCAGGCCGCCTTTGCATGGCTTCAGGAGGTGGCCGGCTCCGGCTGCACCGCCGTCGGACACGGGCACGCGGAATCCCGGAACGTCTTTGCCGCGGGCCGGGCCGGTGTGATCTTCGAAGGACCCTGGGGTCGGGGCCTCGTGGAGAACATGTCGGGCGGAAAGCTGACCGTGGCCCCGGATGGCGACGTCTGGGTGGCGCCCATGCCGATGGCGCCGGACGGAACCCGAAGGACGATCGGGAATCCGCACGAGATCACCATGTCTTCCAAGTCGAAGAACAAGCCGCTGGCGGCGGCGTTTCTCGACATGCTGATCTTCGACGAGGACAATACTTCCATGTACTTCGACATCAACGGCCAGATACCCACCTCGAGCATGCCGCTGTTGAGGAAGGGGGCCGTCGGGGAAGACGCCTACAGTCAGATCTTCATCGGGTCCCTCGAGTACACCCATGACAACCCGTGGAAGAGTCCGAAGTTCTACGCCGTCATGAGCAAGCTCGCGCCGGAGATGCAGAAGATCGTGAAGGGCGGCGACATACCTTCGGCGTTGGCCGCGGCCGACAAGTCGATCCAGCGCCTGCTGTCGCGCTAGGCCGACCGACACGGTGAGCGGGCCGGTGAGCAAGCGAACGAATGTCCTCCTCATCGTCGCCGACGATATGGGATACGGCGACCTGGGGGTGTTCAGCGAAGGACGCGTTCGAACCCCCCATCTGGACAGACTCGTTGCGGAAGGCGTCTGCATGCATCAGCACTATTCGGGGTCGCCAATCTGCTCACCGGCCCGCGCCGCGCTCCTCACCGGACGCTACCCGCACCGGACCGGCGCGATCGGGCAGTTCGAAGTCTACGGTCTGGATCGTATCGCCCTGCGTGAGACGACCCTGGCGGACATGTTCAAGGCGGCCGGCTACACCACGGGCCTTGTCGGGAAGTGGCACAACGGCGCGCTCGACCCGCGGTTCGAACCGAATGCCCGCGGGTTCGATGAGTTTGCCGGGTTCTGCGGCGGATGGTCCGACTACTACGATTGGCACCTGCAAACCAACTCCACAGTGAGCAAGGGCGACGGCACCTACCTGACGGACGTCCTGACGCTTCACGCGTGCGACTTCCTGGATCGGCATCGCGCCGGTCCGTTCTTTCTGATGCTCGCGTACAGCGCGCCGCACTCCCCGTTTCAGGCCCCCGCGCGCTTGGTCGAGCGCTACCTCGAGCGAGGCCACGACCGGATTGTCGCGACGACCTATGCCATGATCGAGGCGATGGATTCCGGCATCGGCCAGGTTCTGGAGAGATTGGATTGCCATGGTCTCGCCGACGACACCCTGGTCATGTTCACGAGTGACAACGGGCCGGCGTTTTTCAATCCACCCTTCATGCTCGGTCCGGGCGAAAGCACGTTCAACGAACGGTTCAACGCGGGACTCCGGGGATCCAAGGGCTGGGTTTACGAAGGCGGAATCAGGGTGCCGATGATCCTGCGTCATCCCGCCCGCCTGCCTGCGAACGCCGCCAACCGCGACCTTGCCCACTTTACCGACTGGTTGCCGACGCTGGCCTCGATGTGCGGAATCGAACGTGCGGGCGCCAACGCGCTGGACGGCCATGATTTCGTTCATCAGCTTCAGGGCGAGAAACCCGAGCGCCCACCGAGGCGATTCTGGCAGTGGAATTTCTACTATCCCAGCGTGTCGACCAATGCCGCCGTCCGCGATGGCGACTGGAAGCTGGTTCGACCGATGATTGCGGGGACGCGGTACTACCGGAATCCGGATCTCTTCGTATCCGATGAGGATGCGGCCCGAACTGCGGCGTTCATCGAAGCCGATATCAAACACAAGGAAGACCCGGCATCCATCACCGAGCTGCTGCCCGTGCCGAACATCAAGTACCCATCCGCCGAGAAGCCGCAGCTCTTCAACCTTGCCGACGATCCTGGAGAGCAGTTCGACGTGGCCGATCGGTACCCCGAGCTGACCCGGAGGTTGCTGACCGAGCTGGAAACGTGGTTCGAGAGCGTGGAAGCGGAGCGCAGGACCATCGACGATCCGCTGCACCGGCCCGAGATCACCAGGACCGGGTGACCCGACGACGTGCCGCGGTTCGTAGCGGCGCGTCCGCCTCACGTTGATGGACACGGTAGAAATCCCCGGCGGACGCGCACTGGTGGGGACGAACCTCCCGGTATTCCCGAGTGACGGGGAAGGCCCGTTGCGGGAACGGACGGTTGCGCCGTTTCGCATGACGCCGACCACCATCACGAATCGGCAGTTCGCGGCTTTCGTCGACGAAACCGGCTACCGGACCGAGGCCGAGCATTGGGGCTGGTCCTTCGTCTTCTCCGGCGCTCTCGTCCACACGAAGCAGGTCGAAGAGCGGGTCGCGGGGCTTCCTTGGTGGTGCAGGGTCCAAGGGGCCGATTGGCTGCATCCAAGGGGCCGCGGTTCCGGTATCGCCGGCCGGGAACGCCTTCCGGTGGTGCACGTCAGCTACAACGATGCCGCCGCCTTCGCGATGTGGTGCGGCGGCCGCCTCCCGACCGAAGTGGAATGGGAGCACGCAGCGCGAGGGGGGAAGTCGGACGTGAGGTACCCCTGGGGGGACGACGAGCCGGATTCCGCCGACCCGAGGTGCCATTTCGGTCAGGCCGGCTCTCCGGAGGCGGATCCGGAGGAGGTCGGACCGGTGGCGGAAGACGCTTTCCCCGCGAATGGCTACGGTCTCTACAGCATGGTCGGCAACGTCTGGGAATGGACGTCCTCCAGCGCCGATGAGGAGTCCGGATCCGTCGGAAGCCTCGTGCCCCGCAAGACGCTCAAAGGGGGGTCCTATCTGTGCCATCCGGACTCCTGCTTCCGCTACCGAATCGCGGCGCGGATCGCCAACACCATCGACACATCGACGGGGCATACGGGGTTCCGGGTCGTGTTCTCCTGACGTAAAGGGCAGGAGTTCCGGCGAATCAATCGAGCGCATCCGAGATGCTCGTTCACCTGAGCCGTTTGCCGAAAAGCGAAAAAATTCGTTCCCAGACTCGCTCTGCCGACGCCTTGTGGTAGCAATGGCGGGTGGGAAACGTGAATCCGTGCTCGGTGTCGGGAAAGGTCTCCAGAACCGCGCCGACGCCGTGCCGGCGACACGATTCGGCGATGGCGTGCTGATGCTCCGGAGGCGTGAGCGGGTCGCCATCCGCAAATCCGAAGTAGCAGGAAGCCTTGACGTGGCGCGTGAGCAGGTGCGCGGAGTCCGCCGAATCCGTAACCTGGAAGCCTGCATGCAACGAGGCCATCGCGGCGATCCGCGTCGGAAACGTCCCCGCCGCGGCGTAGGCGTGCCGTCCGCCCATACAGTAGCCGATGGTCCCGATCGGTTCGCGGGCCGCCGGGTCGGCCGCGGAGAAATCGATGAGCGCCCGGGTGTCCGACAGGACCATCGAGTGAGAAAGCGCGCGATTGAGCCGCTCCATCTCGGGGTCGGGTCCCCGCGTAGCGAGGAGCGCGGGGTCGAACGAGGGGCCCCCGTCACGGTAGAACAGGTTGGGCAGCATGACGAAGTAGCCGACGGTGCCGATGCGCCGCGCCATGTCGCGCAGTTCCTCGCGAATGCCGAGACCGTCCATGTACATGATGACCGTTGCATGCGGGGCGCCGTGTTCGGGCGCGGTAATGAAGACCGGCATCCGTCCATCCGCGGTCATCAGGTCGACGTTTCGTTCCCGCATTCATCGTCCCCCGTGCCGGCCGCCTTCGGTCACATCGACCTTGATGCCATCTCGCGCGAGCCGGGGGGGGGCGCGGGTCGGCACCCGGACCGGTCGGCTCGAGCAGGCGGAGTCGAAGGGCGCGCCGGGCGCGGCGGGGCCGACCAGGTTCGGTGCATTGGGGAACTCGCTGCCGAAGCTCCCCGTGCTCCCGCCGGTGTGCTCATCGGAGAGGATGAGCCGGAGGTTCCCCGCCCTTTCCGTCTTCGCCGAATCGACGCCGTCTTCGTCGGTCCATCGGGATACCCGGTGATTCCGGCCACCGTGTGGAGAACCGGATCGACGGGGCGGTGCAGGACGAAGTACCATCACCCTTCCTCGGACCGGGGCCATCGGCCCCCCGCCCTTCTCTCGATGATCCGCGACACCGCAGTGAATTCCTCCTCCGCCCAGCCGGCCTCCATGGCGGCCGCGAACGCATCGGCCGCCGCCTCCAGGATGGGCAGACCGAGGGACGCTTGGCGGGCGAGACCGCTTGCCAGGGCGGCGTCCTTGGCGCCGATGTACAGCCGGCCGCTGCCCGAGTCGCTTCCCTGCGCGGCATGCCGAGCGTAGTCCTCGAAATACTTCGACAAACCGATGCCACGCGCCTCGACGACGATGTCGATGAACGTCATCACGTCCAATCCGAGCCGCCTGCAAAGCGCGAGCACCTCGCCGGTAGCGGCGGCGTGGACGGTGCCTAGACCGTTCTGCAACGCCTTGATCGTGCATGCAGTACCGTCACCCCCGACGTAACGGTGGCCACGGCTCATCGTCTCGAGCACGGGAGCGATGGCGGCCAGGTCGGACTCGCGCCCCGAGACGGCGAAGAACACCTGCGCCTCCCGCGCCTGCTGCGGGGACCCGAAGATCGGCGCATCGAGATGGCGGGCACCGTGCGCCTCGAGCGCATCGCGGACGGATCTCGCCACGGACGGATCGATCGTGGAGCAGTCGCAGGTGAGAAGGCCGGGCCGGGCGGAGGCGGCGATGCCGCCATCCCCGAGATAGACCGTGCGCACCGCATCGCTCGACGGCAGGCACGTGAAGACGACCGGCGCCCGTCGCGCGGCCTCGGCAGGGGACGGGACGACCTCGATACCGGGTACCGTCGTGGCGGCACGACACGCAGCGCCGGCAATGTCGACCGCGAGCACACGGTGACCCGCGTTTGCCGCGTTGGTCGCCATCGGCAGGCCCATACGGCCCAACCCGATGAAGACGATGTCAGATCGATTTGCGATCGGGACGGGTGGCCCGGGGGACCCGGGCCTTCCTGCCGCTTCGCGCCGATTCGCGGGCCGAAGGAGTCAATCGATGCGCCCGCACGAACGCAGTTCGCCCGGGCTCACGATCGTCGACGAGGTGCTCGAGCTCGTACATTTACGCGCCGCAAGGACCTGATGATGCCTCTTGCGGAATGTGAACCGGTCACGGACATGAATAATGCGTATGCCTTCGACTGTCAAGGGACTTGTACTGGCGGTGTCCGAGCCCGGGGCAGATCCATGGCATGGCGCCGGCTATCGACGCGAACGGCGAGCGATTCGGGGTCGATCCGGGCGGTCCGGGCGCTGCCGATCCCTCCGCCGGGGCGGTCCCGTCGCAGACCGTCGTTGCGAGTGTGGCGTGCCGGGTTCGGAATCGTCCGGCCGACCGCCTCGCTGCACATGATTCGTTCGGCCGGACACCGGCCCCGCGGCCCGAGATGACAGAGCAGGAAACATTCGACTATGTCGTCGTGGGCGCGGGATCGGCGGGAAGTGCCGTCGCGGCGCGTATTGCCGAGAAGAGGCGCCATTCCGTCGCGCTGGTCGAGGCCGGGCGCGACGATCCCTGGATCTGGCTGAAAATACCTCTTGGCATCGGGATCGTCCTGACCGGCGAGCGCGCAGTGCGGCGCTACCGGACCGAGGCCGAGCCCAATCTCCTGTCGCGCAAAATCTTCTGGCCGCGCGGGCGGGTTCTGGGCGGAACGTCCACGATCAATGGCATGCTGTGGGTACGGGGGGACCCGGCCGAGTACGACCGCTGGGCGCGTATGGGGTGCACGGGCTGGGACTTCGGCAGCGTGCTGCCCCACTTCAAGCGAATGGAAACATGCATGCTCGGCCGCGAAAGGCTGCGGGGCAGGACGGGCAAAACCAGCATCGTGGAGTATTCTCCCCGCGATCCGTTATCATCGGCGTTCTTCGAGGCCTGCACGGAAGCCGGGATCGCCGCCAATGACGACTACAACGGCGAACGATACGAAGGCGTGGGCTATCTTCAACTCAACACCCGGCGCGGGCTGCGCCACGGTGTGCGCGAGGCGTATCTCCGCCCGCTCGAAGGGAATCGCAACTTGCGGATTCTGTGCGAAACGGCCGTGGAGTCCATCGCGATCGAGAACCGGAGAGCGACCTCGGTGCGCGTTCGCTGCAACGGGAAGGCGCGGACCATCGGCTGCCGGCGCGAGATCATTCTCGCCGCCGGTGCCATCGACACGCCCAGGATTCTGGAACTTTCGGGTATCGGAGATCCGGACCGTCTCCAAGGTCTGGGAATACGCCCCGTTCACGACCTGCGCGGCGTCGGCGAGGGGTTGCGCGACCACCTCCATACACGGCTGACCTTTCGCGGCCGGCGGGTGGTGACGCTGAATGACATCATGCGCAGTCCTGCACGCAAGATGCTGTTCGGGCTTCGCTATCTGGTCTCCCGCAATGGTCTCATGGCAACCTCGACGGCGACCGTACATGCTCTCGCGCGGTCGGCGCCCGAGCAGGCCGCTCCCGACATGAAGCTGCAACTGCATCCGCTGTCGGCCCCGGATACCCGCAACCCCGACCGGGTGGAGCTCGATGACTTCACCGGCTTCGGGATTGGAACGTTCCCACTCCGGCCGGCATCGACCGGGTCGGTGCACATTGCGTCGCGCGAACCGCGGGAGCAGCCCAGGATCCGGCCGAACTACCTGAACCACCCCGATGACCTGGCCTGCGCCATCGCCGCGGTCCGACTCGCCCGCAGGGTGGCGGCGCAACCGGCCTTTTCCGACCTCATCGTCGAGGAGGTGCGCCCCGGTCCGGAGGCGCAGTCCGACGCGGAGATCGCCGCCTTCATCCGCGAGACCGGCACCACTTCGTATCACCCGGTCGGAACCAGCCGGATGGGCGTCGATGCGATGGCAGTGGTCGATCCGGAGCTGCGGGTGATCGGGCTGGAGGGTTTGAGGGTTGCCGATGCGTCCATCTTTCCGACCATGCCGTCATCGAATCCCCACGCGCCCAGCATTCTCGTTGGCGAGATCGCGGCGTCGCTTGTGAATGCCGGGTAGGTCGTCCGGGCCATCGGCGCGATTCTTCAGCCGGCCATGTGGACTCGACCGCAATATCCACCGGATTTCATCACGGCGCCGGCCACGGTGCGCGTCGTGAGGCGGGCCTTGCGCAGCGTGACCCGGCGGCGGCGGCTTGACAGGGAGGGAGCTTCGTGTGCGTAACCCATCGGGTGAAGGGATAGCGAATCGGCATCACGAAATGCGCCACCATGGATGCGATCGGGGTACTCGGATCGACACCTCCCGACCATCCCGGCGGTGGAGATTCACCAGCCGACATTCTGAATCCGAACGCTATACTCCATTTCCTGCCCACCAGTGATATCCGATGTCTGCCTGACGTGATGAAAACCGGTGAGACATGGCGGCTGAGTTGAGGGCGGACCGGCTCGAATGACCGCCTACATCGTTCGCCGGGTGCTGTTCATGGTCCCGACCCTGTTCGGGATCATGGTCCTCAACTTCGTTATCGTCCACGTCGCGCCCGGCGGCCCGGTGGAACAACTGCTGGCCGAGCTCGGCGAGCCCGGCCTCGGTGGCGGCGTGGACGTCACGGCCCGGATCTCGGGAACCGGCGGCGGGGAGACGATCGGGGGCGCCGGCGCCGACCTCACGACGCGATACCGGGGCGCGCGGGGACTCGACCCCGAGTTCGTGCGCGAGATCGAGCGGATGTACGGATTCGACCGCCCACCCGTCGAGCGCTTCTTCTCGATGATGTGGAATTACCTCCGCTTCGACTTCGGGGAGAGCTACTTCCGCGACCGATCCGTGGTCCTCCTCGTCGTCGACAAGATGGACGTGTCGATCTCCCTCGGGCTCTGGACGACCCTGCTCGTGTATCTCATCTCGATCCCGCTCGGGATCGCCAAGGCGGTGCGGGACGGAGCCCCGTTCGACGTGTGGACGAGCGCCGCGATCATCGTCGGCTACGCAATCCCCGGATTCCTCTTCGCGATCCTGCTCGTGGTGCTCTTCGCGGGGGGGAGCTTCCTCGACTGGTTCCCGCTCCGCGGCCTCACCTCCCGGAACTGGGAGGCGCTCGGGTGGTTCGACCGCGTCGTCGACTACTTCTGGCACCTCACCCTGCCCATTCTCGCGCTCGTCATCGGGGCGTTCGCCGGCCTCACGATGCTCACCAAGAACTCGTTCCTCGACGAGATCGGCAAGCTGTACGTGACCGCGGCGCGCGCGCGGGGGGCAACCGAACGGCGGGTGCGCTACGGGCACGTCTTCCGCAACGCGATGCTCATCGTGGTGGCCGGCTTTCCGAGCGCGTTCGTCGGGATCCTGTTCACGGGCGCCCTGCTCATCGAGGTCATCTTCTCGCTGGACGGGCTCGGGCTCCTCGGCTTCGAGGCGGTGCTGCGGCGCGACTACCCGGTCATCTTCGGGACGCTTTACATGTTCTCCCTGCTCGGCCTCGTGATGCGGCTCGTCGGAGACCTCATGTACGTGGCCATCGACCCGCGGATCGACTTCGAGAGCCGCGAGGCATGACCCCGTCGGGCTCCGGGTCCGCGCATCCCGGCGGCGGCGAATGCGGCTGAGCCCCCTCAACCGCCGCCGCGTCGCGAGCTTCCGGGCGAACCGGCGCGCCTGGTGGTCGCTGTGGACGTTCCTCGCGCTCTTCGCGCTGACCCTGTTCGCGGAGGTCATCGCCAACGACCGGCCGCTCGTCGCCAGCTTTCGGGGAGAGCTTCACTTCCCCACGGTGCGGGACTACCCGGAGACCCGCTTCGGCGGCGAGTTCGAGACCGCCGCCGACTACCGCGACCCCTTCGTCGCGGACCTCATCGAGGCCGATGGCTGGATGCTGTGGCCTCCGGTCCGGTTCAGCTTCGACACGGTGAACTACGATCTCGCCTCCCCGGCGCCGTCCCCGCCCTCGCGCGAGAACTGGCTCGGGACCGACGACCAGGGCCGCGACGTGCTCGCCCGAGCGATCTACGGCTTCCGGATCTCGGTGCTGTTCGGTCTCGCCCTCACCCTCGCGAGCACCGTGATCGGGGTGCTGGCCGGCGCGGTGCAGGGATTCTTCGGCGGGTGGGTGGATCTCGTGTTCCAGCGCTTCATCGAGGTCTGGTCGAGCCTCCCGGAGCTGTACCTGCTCATGATCCTCGCGAGCGTGGTCGAGCCCAACTTCGGCTGGCTGCTCCTCATCATGCTCCTGTTCAGTTGGATGGCGCTCGTCGGGGTGGTGCGGGCGGAGTTCCTGCGCGCCCGCAACTTCGAGTACGTGCGGGCGGCCCGGGCGCTCGGGGTCGGCAACCTCACCATCATGCTCCGCCACGTCCTCCCGAACGCGATGGTGGCCTCCCTCACCTTCCTGCCCTTCATCCTCAACGGCTCGATCGTGACCCTCACCTCGCTCGACTTCCTCGGGTTCGGCATGCCTCCCGGATCCCCTTCCCTCGGAGAGCTCGTCGCGCAGGGCAAGGACAATCTCCACGCCCCGTGGCTCGGCATCACCGCCTTCTCGGTGCTGGCGATACTGCTCTCCCTCCTCATCTTCGTCTTCGAAGGGGTACGCGACGCCTTCGACCCCCGCAAGACCGGCCTCCCCTGACTGCCCAAACCCCGTCTCGTTCGGAGACAGCAATTCTCACTTTGCTCGTCGGGTCCCGCTGCGGGACCGGCACGACCGTCGATCTGCCCCGGATCGAGTCGCAAGGAGAAGACCGCTTGCGGCTCAGGGTAAAGTCAGGCGCCAAAATGAGAACTGCTGGTTCGGAGAATCGTGGCCGCATGGGACTATTCGGGAGTGCTAGCATTGCGGGCCCTGGTCAAGGCGAACGGAGATCGTCGGTGACTTCCCATGCAGGCTCGGATTCGCCGCTTCCGGACGTCCGGGAACCGACCCGCCCACCGTTGGCCGCCTCCTCTCCCCTCGCCTCGTCGCCGGCGCCGCACTCACCGGAATGCGGCCCGGCCCCGCCGCCGGCCGAGGCAAGGGAGCCGGTCTGCAACCCGGACGCCCCGGTACGTATCGAGGTCGAGATGCCTCGCGACCTCTACGACCGCCTGACCAGCCACGACAACGCACCGCGGGGCCGCTACGACATGGCCACGGGCCGGGCGGAATTCGTGGCCGAACCGGGCATCGGCCACGAGTGGCGAGCGTGGGAAGTATCGAAGCTCTTCTGGCTGGTCGAGCATCTGCTGAGTGGTGAAGACCCTCCACCCGATTTCCTCATCGCGGGGGCGACTCGTCTCATCAGTGACGACGGGGCGTTCGAACCGGATACGAGCCTCTTCCTGAACTCCGAAAACGCCGGGATGGCAGTGGAGGTCGAGGATTACCTCGATACCCGCAAGGGACATCCGGTGCCCGAGCTCGTCATCGAGATCGACCGCAGCGTCGGTTCGAAGCACAAGCTCGCACCGTACTTCCGGATGGGGGTGCGCGAGGCGTGGACCTGGAGCCGCCGCGACGGCCTGCGCATCTGGGTAGCAGATCCGGCGGAGGAGCAAGGCCTCCGGGCGGTGGAGCAGAGCCGGATACTGCCCGGGGTCAGCCGGGGCGATCTCGACCAGCTTCTCGCCGGCCGCTCTCCATCGGCGGCCCTGCGGCGCTCGCGCATTGCAAGTCGGATCGCGCGAACCATCGCCGCACGCCGCAAGCGCGACCGAGCCGGACTCGACGTTCGGAACGCCCTCGCGGACGACCCTCCGTTGACCTGATCGGCACTTCCACTCCTGCGCGAGACGCGGTTCGCAGTCGTGCAAATTGGCGGCCGATTTCGACGGATTCGCCGGGAGCCATGCGTCCGCACGGGGCACGGCGGCTCGCGAGTCTAGCCCGGAAAAATCACCGACTTTCGTCGCGAGGGCGCCAAGATGCCGTGGTAGTGGGCCGCACGGACCGAAAGACGCTGAAGGCGTAGTCGACACTACGTCGAAGCGGCTTGAGGGAGTACGGCCCGCTACCGCGAGCGGATTGGCGGCCGCAGCAGGAAGTCGGTGAGTTTTTCGGGCTAGTACGCCAGGCGCCCCCGAAGCTCCTCGAAGGACACCATCACGAACCGCCGATAAGGCGCCCTTGCACCCAGCCGCGCGTACCACCGCGACAGGCTGGAGAGAGGCTCCCGCTCGATGGGCAGGTTGAAGTAGCGATAGAGGGTCGCGCCGGCCGGGATGTCTCCCATCGTGAAGCGATCACCGGCGACGTACTCGTGCTTCGACAGATGTCGATCGAGCACCCGGTATCGGGCGATCACCCGGCCCCGCACCCGCGCGATCCGGTCCGCATCCTGCGCCTCGACCGGAGTGCGCACGGTGAGCCGGAACAGCAGGTTCGAGTCTCCGTACAGATGCGCGAGCGCCCAGGCCATCCACTGGTCCGCTTGCGTTCGCTCGACGGGGTCCGCCGGCCAAAGGGTCCCGCTCGAATACCGAGCAGCGAGGTAGCGGATGATGGCGTCGCTCTCCCGGATCACCACCTCCCCGTCCCGCAGGGTCGGCACGCGGCGATGGGGGTTCAGGGCGGCATAGTGCGGATCGTCGAGTCCACCGCAGGCACCTCCGAGCGGGACGTGTTCGAAGGGCCGGCCCGTCTCCCCAAGGACCCAGAGGGCCTTCTGCACACTGTCGGACGTGCCCCGGCCGTAGAGGGTCAGCATGCCGCGGGCAGGCGGGCGTCCGGTTCAGTGGCGGTGGTAGGCGCGCGGGCGATCAAGCGAATGAACGTGCCATCCACCGGACCCGTGCCGGTGCCGGTCGGAAAGGAAGCGCGGTCCGGGAGCCGGCCGGCGGTGACGGAGGGTGCGGTACCCGTGACGATGTCCGCGATGCGCGTGACGTTGGGCACGATGCCCATGGCGGTGCAGGTGATGCCCGTGGGGGTGACGGCGGACGTCGCGGGAGTGACGGTGATGCCCGTGGGGGTGCAGATGGTGTCCGTGGGCATGCCGGTGGGCGCCGTGGGCATGCCACGGGTGGTGCGGCGGGGGAGCCGGCGCGGGGTGGGCATGGGCAACCGAGAGGAAGGCCACGAGCGAGCCGAGCGCGAACCACGCGGCCGCATCGCCGCCGCCGTGCCCGTGACGGTGCCTCCCTCCCGCCTCGGCGGTACCGGCCAGGGCGAGCGCGGCCGCGAGACCGAGCGCCGGCAACCCCTTCACGCAGGTGCCGATTCGAGACGGGCCACCTCTCCGCCCGCGGCTCTCTGCGATGTCCATCACACGCCCTCGTGTTCGGCTCCCTCGCATTCTGACCTTCTCCGCGTGGGAGTCAAGCGGCGAACGGCGGACCGATATCGCGGCCCTCGGTGTTCTGAAACTTCCGCGCAACGGAAGTTCATTGCTCGGCTTGCCATTGCACCCGATTCCAATGTTGCCACCGCTCGCGAGTATGCGGACAATCGCGTCGTCAGATGACCACAGGATGGCCGGGAGACCGAACCATGAATGAGCCGGTACCACCGCGAGTGACATCGGTGGGGGTGAAGAACTACCGCGCCCTTCGTGACGTCACCCTGAACAACCTGACGCCGTTGACGGTCCTGCTGGGTCCGAACGGCAGCGGGAAGTCCACTGTCTTCGACGTCTTCGCCTTCCTGTCGGAATGCTTCACAGACGGGATCCGCAAGGCCTGGGACCGTCGCGGGCGGTTTCGCGAGCTGCGAAGCCGAGATCGCCCGGGTCCCATCGTCATCGAGCTGAAGTACCGTGAACGCCCCGAGAACCCTCTGATTACCTACCACCTGGAGGTCGATGAAGAAAAAGGACATCCCGTCGTCACCCACGAGTTCTTGCGTTGGACCCGGGGCGGCCGCCAGGGTCGACCCTTCAATTTCATGGAGTACAGCCGGGGTGACGGAACAGTCATCACCGGGGACGCCCCCGAACGAGACGACACGAGGGTACCGCGCAAGCTCCCCGGCCCGGACGTGCTGGCCGTCAACACACTCGGGATGCTGGCGGAGAATCCGCGGGTGGTGGCTCTCCGCGAGTTCATCACGAGCTGGCATCTCTCCTATCTCTCCGCCGACGCGGCGCGAGGCAACACCGAGGCGGGAGGAGAGGAACGCTTGTCGCCTGCTGGCGACAACCTGGCAAACGTGGTCCAGTACCTGCACGACCAGCATCCCGAACGGCTGCAGAAGATATTCGAAATATTGCGCCGCCGGGTACCACGAATCGAAAAGGTCGAAGCGGAAATTCTCGCGGACAGTCGTCTGCTCTTGCGCTTCAAGGACGCCCCGTTCTCGACTCCGGTGCTCTCTCGTTTCGCATCGGACGGCACGCTGAAAATGCTTGCCTATCTGACACTCCTGCACGATCCGGACCCACCGAAGCTGATCGGAGTCGAAGAGCCCGAGAACTTCCTCCACCCGCGGCTCCTTCCCGAGCTCGCCGAAGAATGCCGGGCCGCGTGCGAACGCACCCAGTTGCTCGTGACCACCCATTCCCCGTTCTTCCTTGACGAGCTGCGGCCCCGGGAAGTACGCGTCCTGTGGCGGGATGATGCCGGCTACACCCAAGCGCAGATCGTCTCGAATTGCACGGGGGTCAATGAATTTATCAATCAGGGCGCACGTCTCGGCGACCTCTGGATGGAGGGTCACTTCGGTGCAGGTGATCCCCTGGTCAATCAAGGCGCGCCGTCATCGCCGCCTCGGCCGCGATCGGCGAGTCGCGGTCGAGGGCCACCATCGCCTGGAAGGAGAGCGAGAGCAGTTCGAAAACCCGCACAGGATTCCCGATAGCGATGCGACACCTGGTGTTTCTGGTCGAAGAACCCTCGATGGAAGCGTTTCTCCGAGGCTTGCTCCCGCGCATAATCCCCGAGGCATGCGGGTTCGAGTATATCGAACCGAGCCATAACCGCTCAGGCAGCTTCAAAACATTTCAAGCCGCGGTTGCCGAAGTCGTAGCGTAGGAACATCGTCGCCCGATAGCCGGAGGAGGCGGCAAAACGGCGTATCGACCCCATGACGGAGCTCATAGGCAGGGTAAGCGGCCAAAAGAGGGCGTTGTTCTGAGCGTGTGAACCGTCTGATTCACTCGCCATTCCCCCCGACACGGAGGCGAACGGAATCATGAGACGGGCAAGCGGTACGAGACACCGCGCACGGCGCACCGCCGCGCAGTGGCGAAAGCTGGTTGAGCGGTTCGAGCGCTCGGGTCAGACCCGAGGCACGTTCTGCGCGGCCCACGGATTGGCGCTCAGTACGTTCGACCGTAAGCGCTACGAGTGGCCCACCTTCCGATTGATGGAAAGATGTCATTGGATGTCCGTTTCACTGGGAGGGTCATCCGATGCAGGATACGGAACGAGATTTCGCCGCCGGTGGTGAACGGTCGGCGGAGGAGCACTCGGGGGTTGTTGCGCCGCGGCGGTCGCGCCGGCGCTGGAGCGCCGAGGAGAAGGCGCGGGTGGTGCACGAGAGCTTCCGGGCGGGGAATCGCGTAGGCGAGGTCGCGCGCCGCTACGGGGTATCGCGTTGGCAGCTATCGTCGTGGCGCGGTCTGGCCCGCGCGGGCAAGCTTGGTGTGCCGTCCTTTTCACCCTCGGCGGCGGTCACGCCCGAGCCGCCGCCGGCCTTCGCCACGGTGGAGGTGGACAGTGCTGCGGTTTGCGGTGCGATGGGGTCGGTGGTGATCGAGGCGCGCGGGGTGACGGTGCGCCTGGCAGGCGAGGTCGGCGCGGGTCGGATCGCGGAAGTTGCGGCGGCGCTGCGGGGGCTTCGATGATGGTCGCGGGGAGGGGTGTGGTGGTGGCGACGCGGCCGGTGGACTTCCGCAAGGGGCATGACGGTCTGGCGGCGGTTGTGGAGCACGAGCTCGGTCTGGATCCGTACTGCGGGGTGACGGTGGTGTTCCGTCCCAAGCGCTTGGACCGGGTGAAGGTGCTGTGGTGGGATGGGACGGGTCTGGTGCTGGCGTCGAAGCGTCCGGAGCAGGGTCGGTTCGCCTGGCCGACGGTGCGTGACGGGGTGATGCGGCTGTCGCGCGCGCAGTTCGAGGCGTTGTTCGAGGGTCTGGACTGGCGCCGGATGTGCCGGCCACCGGTGCGCCGGCCCCTGACCGCAGGCTGACCGGGGGATTGTCGAGCCCTCTTTCTTTATAACACGCTGATCTTGTGATAGCATTTTGCCATGGGAACGCATCCTGGCACGGTCGGTTCGCAGTCGCTTGCACCGCCCTTTTGGGCGCTGTTCGAGGCCCCGAAGGTGGCGGTCGAAACACTGCGCGCCGAGGAGGCGGGGCGGTGCGAGGGCCGCGGGCATCGGGAGCATCGAGGTCCCGGGGCGGTGGTCGAGGGATTGCGTGCCGAGGTCGCCTCGCTGACCGACCGTAACCGCCGTCTGGAGCATCTGGTACGCGAGCTGCGCCGGTTACTGTACGGAAAGAAGTCCGAGAAGCTGCACCCTGACCAGCTCCCGCTCGCCTTCGAGGCGCTCGAAGGGGCGGTGGCCGAACTCGAACCAGCGCCTCCGGCGAGCGCGACCCCGGGGTCGCCTCGCAAGCGCCGCGCGCCCGAGCGCAACCTCGGCCATCTTCCCGAACATCTGCCCCGGGTCGAACAGGTGATCGAGCCCTGCAGCACGCACTGCCCGTGCGGGTGCGGCGAGATGGTACGCATCGGCGAGGACCGCACCGAGCGGCTCGACATCGTCCCGGCGCAGCTTCGGGTCCTCGTCACGGTACGCCCGAAGTATGCCTGCCGGGTGTGTGAGGAAGGTGTCACCCAGGCGCCGGCGCCGGCGCATCTGATCGAGGGTGGACTGCCGAGCGAAGGCGCGCTCGCCCACGTGCTCGTGTCGAAATACGCGGACCATCTTCCGCTGTATCGGCAATCGCAGATGCTCGCCCGCTCGGGTCTGGACCTGCACCGTTCGACCCTGGCCGGGTGGGTCGGCAAGGCGTCGTTTCACCTCCAGCCGGTGGTCGATTGCCTGGCGGCGGAGTTGAAGAGGTCTGAGAAGCTGTTTATGGACGAGACCACGGTGCCGGTGCTCGACCCGGGCCGGGGCCGGACCAAGACGGGGTATCTGTGGACGATGGCGCGCGACGACACCAGCGCCTCGCCGATCGCCGAGGCGGGCCTGCAACGCATCGCGCGGCTGTATGCGGTCGAGAAGAAGATCCGGGGCGAGCCGCCGGCCACGCGCCAAGCGATCCGGTGGGACGAATCGGCGCCGCTGGTGAACCGGTTCGGGGTGTGGCTCGACGAGCAGCGCTCGCGGGTCTCAGCGCGCTCGCGCCTGGGCGAGAAGCTGACCTACATCGCCAACCAGTGGCAGGGGTTGCTCGTCTTTCTCTACGATGGGCGCGTGGAGATCGACTCCAACGCGGTGGAGAACCTGATGCGGCCCGTCAAACTCAATGTCAAGAACGCGCTGTTCGCCGGCCACGACGAGGGGGCGCATGGCTGGGGGCGCATCGCCTCGCTCATCGAAACCTGCAAGCTCAATGGCGTGGAGCCCTACGCCTGGCTCAAGAGCACGCTGGAGAAGATCGCCGCCGGCCACCCGCACTCGCGCATCCGCGAGCTGTTGCCCTGGAACTTCAGCTCGGCGTCAAGCTGACTGCACGGCGGGCCCCTGGTTGGCAAGGTGGGCCGTTCGTACCGCTTACGGTGTACAGGCTCGACGGCAGTCCCCAACCCTTGATGACCTCGGCCATGCCCTGGAAGCTTGACGCGGTGCCTTCCTCTTCGACGAAGAACATCGAGTAGTGCTCGCAGGTCGCATCGTCCAAGGTGATGATGAGGTCCCAATCGTGCCCGGGCACCCACTCATGGGTCGAGCCGTCTTGGTGGAGCATCATGCCCCGAAGGGGCGCGCGCTCGCGGCGTCGACGGTGCTTGCCGCGCGCCGGTGCCTTGGCCACCAGCCCGGCCCGCTGCAGGGTGTTCTTCACCCAGGTGTAGCTGCGAGTGCCCGCGTGGTCGCGACGGTAGAAACTGTAGAAGTGCTTGACGTTCCATCCCTCGTAGCGCTCGCGGTACAGCGTCTCGGTGCGCACCACCTCGTCGACCGGAGCGTGCCGCGCCGAGACTTGCCCCAGGCGCTTGTCCACGAGCCCGTCGAGTCCCTCGTCCTCGTAGCGGTCCACGTAGCGCCGGAACGTGCGTTCGCACACCCCCAGCAGCCGAGCCGCCTCCTCCTGCGTCAGGCGCCGCTCCTGCCACCCACCGTAGGCTTCTGTGAATCCCATCCGTCGGATCTCCTGTCGCACTTGTGTCCGGGTCATCGGGCACCTCCTCGGTCCCCCGTCCAACCGGACAATTGATGTGCTACTACACCGGACGGACTATTTGCTCCTAACAGGCGGTATTGACAAATACCAAGGATTGACCGACACTTGTCCCGTCTCGGATTTCGGAGAAGGAGAAACCCAGATGAAGCGGAGGCTGGTTTCATTGCTGAGCGCGGCGGCATTCGTGCTTGCGGGCGTTGCCGTTCCCCTGTCGCAGCCGGCTCATGCCGAGGCCCTCGACGACATCAAGGCGCGCGGCAAGATGCTCGTCGCGATCGACCCGACGTTCGCGCCGTTCGAGTTCACCGATGCGAACGGCAACATCGTGGGCTTCGACCCTGCGCTTCTCGAGCTCGTCGCTGAAGGCATGGGGGTCGAGATCGACTACCAGGTGATGGGATTCACCGGGATCATTCCGGGTCTCATCGCCGGCTCCTTCGACTTTACCGCCACCGCGCTCGCGGTAAGGAAGGAGCGCGCGGAGCGCATCGACTTCACCGTTCCGGTAGCGGCCGGAGTGAGCGGAGTCCTGCGCCGTAGCGGCGACACGAAGGTCGCGGGCACTGCGCCCTCGGACCTCTCCGGGCTCAAGGCCGCGGTCAAGACGACGACGCAGCCCGAGCAGGTCCTGCAAGGCTTCAACGAAGAACTCGGCCAGCAGGGAATGAAGCCGATCGAGCTTCTGAGCGTGGAGACCGTCGAGCAGACGATTGCGGCCCTGATGACGGGGCGGGTCGATTTCGTCGCCGACGATGTCGCAGTGCTGAGCACGGTTATCAAGGAACGCTCGGAGGAGCTGGAGATCGTCGGTACGGTTGGCCCCGCCGTATACATCTCCTGGGGCACGAACAAGGACGACCCCGCGCTCAACGCGGCACTCAACGAGCAGATCCTCGCGCTCAAAGAGAGCGGAAAGCTGGCCGAGCTTCACATGGAGTACTTCGGCGTTTCGTTCGATCTGCCGAGCGAGAACTTCATTCCCGCGGAGTAACGTGATACGGGATCGGATTCCGTATCGAACCCTGGAGGGCACGGGCCGGACCGGTGAGGCGGGATCCGGTTCATGCCGTTAACCTCGATATTTTTCCGATTCTCGTTGCGAGGGCACCGCGAAGCTGCGAAGTGCGAAGCCGCAAAGCGGAAATGCCGTGGAAGTGGGCCGCACGAACCGAAAGACGCTGAAGGCGTAGTTGACAGTCGCTTCGCGCTTCGCCGTCGAAGCGGCTTGAGGGAGTACGGCCCGCTACCGCGGCGACCTTAGGGAGCGCGAAGCGACAGATGGGCGTCCGCGGTAGGGAATCGGTGAAATATTGAGGTCAAGGGCCGGACTGCCATGTTCGACGTCTCGCGTGTCGTAGAGGCGTGGCCGCTGCTCGCAAAGGGAGCGTCGGTCACGGTTCAACTGACCGTCGCCGCCTCCGCGGTGAGCCTGGTAGTCGGCACGCTCGCTGCCATGCTCCAGCTCTCGAGGCTCCCCGGCGGATACTGGATCAGCCGGGTCTACGTCAGCGCGATGCGCGGCACGCCGCTTCTGGTTCAGCTCTTCGTCGTGTTCTTCGGCTTGCCCTTCCTCGGCATACGGGGCGAAGCCTTTCTCGCGGCGGTCGTCGCAATCGGACTCAACAGCGGCGCCTTCGTCACCGAGATTCTTCGCGCCGCGGTGCTCAACGTTCCACGAGGACAGCTCGAAGCGGCCGAAGCGGTCGGCATGTCCCGATGGCAGGTGTGGCGCCGGACAATCCTCCCGCAAGCCTTCGTCACGAGCCTTCCGGCCCTGACCAACGAGTTCACGATCCTCCTCAAGGCGACGCCGCTCGCCTCCGTGGTGGCGGTGACCGAGCTGACCTACGCCGGGCAGCTCGTCATCGCGCGCACGTTCGAGCCGACCGAGATCCTGTTGACGGTCGCCACCGCCTACGTGGTGTTCGTGCTCTGCCTCAGCCAAGTGTCGCGCCGGATGGAAAACCGGTTTGCGCAGCGCTGGTCCACCGGGTAGGGCCGGCGGGGGGCGCACGTGGAGCTGGACCTCATGCTGCGGAGCCTGCCCCTGCTGGCCGCGGGGCTGCAGTGGACGGTCATCGTCTCGATTCTCGGCATGGTCATGGCGTTCGCGCTGTCGCTCGTGCTTGTCGCCATGCGGCGTTCACGGCATCGGTTCCTGCGCGCGCCGGCGCGCATCTACACGGAGATCGTCCTCGGCATACCGATCCTCGTTCTGCTCTTCATCGTCTTCTTCGTCCTGCCGCAGGCTGGCCTCGTGATCGATCCGCTCCCCGCGGGGCTCATCACCCTCATGCTCTACTACTCGCCCTATCTTGCCGAGGTCATTCGCGGGGCGCTCAACGCCGTGCCCCAGGGGCAGATCGAGGCGGCACGAACCATCGGCATGTCGCGCGTCCGGGTCGCGCAGCGGATCGTGGCGCCGCAGGCCATCGGCCTGATGCTGCCGCCCATGACCGGGCTCTTCATCGGGTTGACGAAGGACACGGCCATCCTGTCGGTCATCTCGGTGGCCGAGCTGACGTTCCAGGCCAAGCAGGTCATCTCGCGAACCTACGCCCCGTTCGAGATCTACGTCCTGGTGGCCGCCGGCTACTGGATCCTGACCTTCGTTCTCGAAACGTCCCTGCGGCGCGTTGAGACCTCGGTCACCCGGTATCGCCGGGTATAGCGCGCAGCCCGCGATGAGCAACGAGCCGGTACCCGCGGTCGAGGTGCGCGACGTCTGGAAGTCGTACGGCAAGCTGACCGTCCTCCGGGGCGTATCCTTCGCCGTCGCGGCGGGCGAGGTCGTCTGCGTGCTCGGCCCCTCGGGTTCGGGGAAGTCGACCCTGCTTCGCTGCATGAACGGGCTCTCGCCCGCGACCAGCGGCGACGTCCGGATCGGCGGCGAGCTCCTCGGACTCAAGGAAACGGTCCCGGGGAAGCGCGAGCCCCTGCCGGAAGCCGAGCAGCGCCGGCAGCGCCGGCGCATCGGAATGGTGTTCCAGCTCCTCAACCTGTGGCCGCACCGAACGGCGGTCGAGAACGTCATGGAAGGCCCGATGATCGTTCTCGGGCTGTCGAGGAAGGACGCGCGCGAACGCGCCGAGCGGCTGCTGGATCAGGTGGATCTGCTCGACAAGGCGGACGTCTATCCGGCCCGCCTGTCCGGGGGCCAGCAGCAGCGGGTGGCGATTGCGCGCGCGCTCGCGATGGAGCCTGAAATCGTTCTGTTCGACGAACCCACGAGCTCCCTCGATCCCGAACTCGTCGGAGAGGTCCTGAACGCCATGCAGGACCTCGCCCGGCGCAACACGACGATGATCGTGGTGACGCACGAGATCGGGTTCGCGGCCGAAGCCGCCGACCGAATCATCTTCCTGGACGAGGGCCGGGTCCTCGAAGAGGCGCCGCCGCATCAGTTCCTGCACAATCCCCGGCACCGGCGATCACGGCAGTTTCTCGAACAGTTCCTGAATCGAAGCTCCGCCTTCCTGTCCTCCTCAACTCAACCTCCCGCGGGTGAATCGTGAAGACACTCAAGGAACATGCCAGTCCCTACAACTGGGAGCCCGAGGCGATCCGGCGGCTGGAGCGCGGCCACCGGATCATCGTCCAGGATCTGACCCTCGAGGGGGACGGCGAGGAGATGGCGGGCCTCTTCCTCTCCGAGGCGGACAAGATCGCAATCGCGAGGCAGCTCGACGAGATTGGCGTTCCGCGAATCGCCGTCCTGGGGAATTCGCCGCGGCCGACGCCGGACGAGGTGCGGGCGGCGGAGAAGATTGCGGGCCTGGATCTTGCGTGCCGGATCGGCTCCTTCGCCAAGACGACCGACGAGATACGCCTCGCGGCGGACATTGGCCTGTGGGGGGTCACCGTTCTCGTCGGCGCGAACGACGCGCTGCTTCCCGCCGACTGGAGTGGCGACGACCTCATCGCGTACTCGCGGGGCTTGATGGAAGCCGGCAAGGAGCGGGGCCTGCACACGAGCTTCATGGCGATGGACGCCACCCGGACGCGGCCGGAGTTCCTGCGCATCCTGCTTGGCGCCGTCGAAGCGGCGAGCGACGAGATCGTGATTGCGGACTCGCTGGGCGTCGCGTCGCCCTACGGTTTTCAGCATCTGATCGAGCTTGCCCGGACCTGGACCACTCGGCCCATCCAGGTGCACTGCCACAACCACGGCTCGATGGCCGTCGCCAATGCGGTGGCGGC
The DNA here is from genome assembly GCA_965214795.1 of Gammaproteobacteria bacterium. Classification (GTDB taxonomy): domain Bacteria; phylum Pseudomonadota; class Gammaproteobacteria; order HK1; family HK1; genus JAJDXW01. The sequence continues at coordinate 3,976,720 of OZ243976.1, forward strand.
CGTCGTCGGGGGCGCCTCGGTGATCCATACGACGGTGAACGGGCTCGGGGAGCTCGCGGGACAGGTTCCCCTGGAGGAGTTCGCCATCGCCGCGGAGCTCCATCTCGGCCTCGAGACCGGCATCGACCTCGAGCGGCTGAAGCCGTTGTCCGACCTCGTGGTGCGGGCGACGGGAGTTCCCATCAGCCTGCAGAAGCCGGTGGTCGGGGACCACGCCTTCAGCTTTCCGGAGACGGAGGAGATCCAGCAGGCGATCTACGGCCTCTTCCGGCAAGGCAAGCTCGACGAGTGCCTGACCTATCCGGCCGAGCGTGTGGGCGGGACCATGCACATGGCGATCGGCCGCAAGTGCAACGACTACACGGTACGATTCAACCTGGAGACCCGGGGCTGGACGGCCGACGACGCGACGATTCGAGCCATCGCCGAGGCGGTGCGCGCGAAGGCATCGGCCGCAACCGGCCACTACATCATGGACGAGGACGATTTCATGGCCTTCGTCGAGCGGCAGGGTTTCAGCCTGATCCCCATCGAGTCGACCACGATGGCGCCAAAGGCGGAGGCGGCCAGCGCCATCGAGCCGGCCGTGTTGCGAGATACGCTCGGCTAAGCCGACTACGAGGATCAGGCCCGGCGCTTCACCTCATCCGACCGAGGGGTCCGCCCCGCCCTCTCCACCACGTGCCTCACCGTCGAACGGCCGTGGCACGACAACCTGCTTCGCGGACATCCCGGTCCATCGCCCTGGACCGCGGGCCTCGACATCGACGCGTTCGACGGCTCGGTGCCGCGGCTCGTGACGGCCGCGGGATGCGCCGGGTGGTCTCCTTTCCACCGGAACCTCTCCGAAGAAACGCTGGCCGAGGCTCACGCCCTCGGCCTCCGGGTGGTGGCCTGGACCGTCAACGAGACGAAGGACATGCGAGCCCTCGCCCGACTCGGGGTGGACGGGATCATCACCGACTATCCGGACCGGGCGGTCGAGGCGCTCGCCCCTTGGCGCTCCGCCCGCTAGATTGCGCCCTTCCGTGCGCTCTATCGATCCGCCTCCCGGCCGGCCCTCGTCCATCGGGTCCTTTGCCGGCTCCCCGATACGCCGAAGGCTGGTCCGACGTTCGGTTGCCGGCGTCTTCTCAGGGCCAGAGATCGCCGAGGTTGAAGGTCACTGCATCGAAGGGACGGATGCCGATCGGATCGTCGTCCTTCGCGCTCGCGATGAGCACCCACTGCCCTTCTCGCAGCTCGAACGCCTCCAGGGTGCGGTCGGCCGGGTCCACCAGCCACAGATGCCCGACCCCTTCGTGGGCATACACCGGGCGCTTGCCATGGAGATCGAGCCGGCGCGTCGAGGCCGAGAGCACCTCACACACCCAGTCCGGGGCCAGGGTGACATAGGCCGTGTCGGGATAGTCCGGCATCCGCTCCCGGCGCCATCCCGCGAGATCCGGCACAAGGATGTCCTCGCCGAAATGCAGCTCCGGCTCGTCAATGATCCACCACCCGCCGGGGCCGCCTCGGCCCCTGTCGAAAGGTCCTGTGAGCTCGCCACCCAGACGCGAGCTCGCCAGTGCATGCGGCATGGCCGGGCGCGGTTGGGTATACAGGGCTCCATCGACGATCTCGGCCACCCGGTGCGCGGGGGCGTCGAGCACGTCCTGGTAGGTGGCCCGGGGAGTGGCTTCGGACGGGCCGCGCCGGACCACGGCGCCAGCCGCGCTCATCGTCCTCCCCTTCGTGCAAGCCGGAGGTGAGCCGCACTGCGCAGGCTGACCGTGAGATCGGGTTCCCGGTTGGGCAGGGATTTCGTTTCGTTCATGGTGGTCATCCCACCTCTCGGGTCTCGGGGTTCAAAACACTCATAGGCCGGATGAGCTGAAGGCGGCCGGGTGACCACAGTCGGTTGCCCGCCCGTGGCTCCCACGGTTCCGGACGTGCCCATTCGGGCATCCGGCTCCTCGGACAATGGTCGCCGCTCAACGATACACACTGTGTACGACTCTCAAGGAGAAGGCCGCGAACACTCGCCGGAACAGGCTCCGCGTCATGCACGTTCGCCCACCACGCCGGCTGAGCCACTTGTGCCATCGCCGGCGTACCTCATGGCGGAACCGCGCCAAGGTCGGCTCCGCTCCCCCGGGGGCGGTCGGGCGACCTCGGCGGCCTGGCGGTCGGCGTGGTAGGACGAGCGGACGAGGGGGCCGCTCGCGACGTTATAGATCCAGCCTTCCTGCGGCTTGAGGCCGAGCTGGCCGAGCACCACGATGTCGCCGCTCTCCACCGCCTTGGGATAGATGGCGCCGACGTTGTTGGTCCGGACCTCGGGCTGCACGTGCTGATCGCCCTCGGCGATGGCCTTGAACTGCGGCACCGCTCCGGCGGTGGGGTACTCGACCGCGTAGCCGAGCTTCCGGAGCAGGGTTCCGGTGATGCGGGCCGAGATGTGCTGCCCGGTCCACTCGTTCATCGGGATCCGGATCGGGTCGGTGGAGTCCGCCCACGCTCCGGTCATCGATGCGGCGGAGAACAGGGCCGCCGCCATTGTGCTGACGCGCTTCATGTCGTCACCCGTTCATTGCCACACCCGCCCGGCACGTTATGCAGGGGCTATCGGGATGTCAATCACGAATACCGTCCCCGCCAGAACCGTTTCACTCTGGCCGGGAACAGGGGTCGGTGTGACATCTCCGGACGCGGACCGAGTCCATCCGAAGCTCATCCAGGACAAAAGTGTCACTCCGACCCCTGTTCCCCGGGAGGCAACCCCGGTGCGGCGAGCGGAGGCGGCGGCCGGCGCGGATCAGCCGGCGGCGAGGGCAGGGGCAGGCGCCTTCCGCGCGGTGCCGCCGCCGTGGCGTAGGAGCCGGCCGGAGCAGGTGCCGGTCTCCCGGTCGTCGCGGATGGTGACCTCGCCGTTCACCAACACGTAGCGATAGCCCTCGGCGCGCTGAACGCGCCGCCACTCGCCGCCCGGGAGATCGTGGGTCACCTCGGCCGGCAGCACCTTCAGCTTCTCGAAGTCGTAGGCCACGATATCGGCCGGCGCACCCTTTCGGAGCACGCCGCGGCCCTCGAACCCCGCGACCATCGCGGGGAGGGCCGACAGCCGCCAGTGCGCCTCCTCCGGGGCGATCATCTCGTGCTCGCGCACGATCTTGCACAGCGTCTCGGTCGGATAGCGCCCTGCGGTCAGGAACTTGGTGTGGGCACCGCCGTCCGATACCCCGAACAGGACGTACGGGTTGTCGACGATCTCGCGCAGGTGGCCGAGGTCCCCGTTCGGCGGTGCGGCGAAGAACTCCGTCGCGAGGTCCTCCTCCACCGCCATGTCGAGCATCACGTCCACCGGGTGCTTGCCCATCTTCTCGCCCGCGATGGCGAGAGTGTGGTCCTTCCAGCGCGCGTTCCTGTCGAGCTTGGGGCCGACGATCACGATGTCGGGGAGCGGCCCGGTCGCGGTGATCGGCATGTGGTCCTTGAGGGCCTGGCGGCGGGCGGGATCGGCGAGCTTGCGCTTGCGCTCCTCGCGCGAGCCGGTGGTCGCCTCGCACCAGGGCTCGGAGTCGTCGAAGAGGTTCCAGTCCTCGAACGTGAAGTTGAACCCGGCGTCGGTGGTAAGGCCTTGCCCGATGACCCGGATCCCGCGCTCGCGGCAGCTCTCCAGCCACGCGAGGACCCGGCGATGGATGTCGGGCCGGTGGTCGAAGGCCTGGACGACGTTCATGAGCATCGGCCGCCCGCTCAGCTCCGCCATCTCCTCATAGAAGGCCCGGTCGCGCCGGTTGTCGCCGGAGACGAGCAGCATTTGCATGAAGCCCTCGTTGCGCTCGGCGAGCACGCGGGCGAACGCCCGGCAGGTATCGTCGTGCATGACGTCGGTCGCCATCGGGGTGCCGTCGAAGTCGCGTTGCACCGCAGCCGGCCCGCTCGGCAGCATGCGCTGCGCGGACCAGCCGCAACCGCCCGCGTCCATCGCCTCGTGGAGCAGGCGGCAGAGCTCGGCGTGCTCGGCGCCGGTCGGGCGGCGCCCCGCCTTCGCATCCTCGAAGCCGAGCACCCAGATGAGGAGTGGCCCGACCGGCACGTAGGGAAGGAGGTTGATCGCCTTCGGGGTGCGCTCGACCGAATCGAGGAACTCGGGAAAGCTCACCCAGTCCCAGGGCATTCCCTCCTTCATCGAGGCGAGGGGGATCGCCTCGACCCGAGTCATCGACAGCATCGCCCGCTCGCGCTCCTCCGGGCGCACCGGAGCGAAGCCGAAGCCGCAGTTCCCGATGACCGCGGAGGTGATGCCGTGCCAGCCGGACAGGGTGCAGTACGGGTCCCAGAAGACCTGCGCGTCGTAGTGGGTATGGAGGTCGATGAAGCCGGGGGCGACGTGCAGGCCCTCCGCGTCCAGAACCTCGCGCGCGTCGCTCGGCGCGATGCGGCCGATCTCGGCGATGACGCCGCCCCTGACGGCGATGTCCGCGCGATATCGCGGCACCCGGGTGCCGTCGAAGATGGTGCCGCCGCGGATGAGCCGGTCATAGGCCGCCATGGCCACCCTCCTCGTCGTTTCCTCGAATCAACAATCGCATAGCTCGCCCAGGCGGGCAAGAAACGGGTACTGCATCACCGCCCGCGTTCCGCGCGCAACCACGCTGCCGGTCGCGACTCTCGAGTTTCGGAAATTGTGTGTGGCGGCGGACGGCGGCAAGCTTCCGGTCGCCGGCAGGTCGGAGGATCACCCGGTCGCGTGGTCGGCAGCGTGCATGTCCGCGAGGCGCTTCTCCAGACTGGCGCGCCAGCCGCCGGCCGCGATGATGGTCCGAAGCTGCGCGTCGAGCGGCCGATAGCGACGCGCAATGCCCCGTGAGAAATTCCTGAACTCACCCGTCTCGAAATTGACCTCGAGGTCGTCGCCGGTCTCGACGTCATCAACGACGCCTTCGCAGCCGGTCAGGAAAGGGAGACCCGCGTTGATGGCATTTCGGAAGCTGCCGCGCGGGATCGACTCCGCGACCAGACCCAGACCATGCCCCGTGATGCCGAGGAAGCCCTGGATGTGGGGGTTGCCCTGGCCGAAGCGCTTGCCGGCGACGATGATGTCTCCCGGCGAGACCTTGGCGGGAAACTCGGGATCGACCCCGACCATCAGGTGGTCGCGCAGAATCATCGGGTCGAGCTCGCGTTCGAGGGCAAACCGGAGTGGCATGACGTCTCCGTCGATGCCCAGGTTGTCGCCGAACTTCCAGCACCTTCCCTTGTAGATCCAGTTCGTCACGATCCCCCCTCGTTCTCCGGTGCGGGCTCGCCTCGACCCCTTGATCGCCCCGGACCTTCATGGTCGAGCCGGATGTCCGGAGCGGCTTCGTCGTCGAAACGTACGCGGCCGTGACCGGTACGGGCGCCAGGGTTTCTCGCGAAGTCGAGGGCTTCGAACATGTCTCGTCGGCCCGAGGCGCAGCCTCGCTAGCGCAACACTTCACGCGGGTCCGTGATCCGCCCGGCAACCGCGGAAGCCGCAACCGTGGCCGGGCTCGCCAAGTAGATCTCCGAATCCGTCGCACCGAGCCGGCCGTAGTCGTTGCGCGTGCCGGTGTTGATCGAGACCTCCCCGGTGGCGAGACCGCCGATGCGCCCGCCGGCGCACGGCCCGCAGCCGGGTTGGGTGATCATGGCGCCGGCGTCGACGAAGTGGCGCAGCACGCCCTCGGCCTCGGCCGCCGCCATGACCTCTTGGGTGCCCGGGGTGACGATGAACCGCACCCCGGGGTGGATCTTCCTGCCCCTGAGGACCTCCGCCGCCGCCCGCAGATCCGCGAGGTTCGCAGCCGCGCACGAGCCGATGAAGGCGTGGTGGACGGTGCGGCCGGCTACTTCGGACAGTCCGACCACGCAGTCAGGGGTCGGCGGTATCGCAACCTGGGGCTCGATCGCGTCGAGGTCGTAGTCGACGACCGCACGGAACACGGCATCGGGATCGCTCGCGACGAGCTCGATCGGTCCGTCCACGCGCGGCGCCAGGTAGTCGAGGGTCTGCTGGTCCGGCTCCACCAGGGCCGACTTGGCGCCAATGTCGATCGGCGTGTTGCAGAGGGTATGGCGACCGGCGAGATCGATCGAGGGGAGCGCCGGCCCGCCGAACTCGACGACCGAGTAGTCGACCAGTGCCGCGCCGAGGTCGCTGATGAGCTTCTGTGCGGCGTCCCGAGCGCCGATCCCCGGCCCCAGAGCTCCCTTCAGGTTGACGCGCACCGTATCGGGTACGCGAAGCCAGACCGAGCCGCACGCCAGGACCTCGGTGATCTCGACCACGACCGGAACACCGAGCGCGCCGACGGCGCCAAAGTTGGTGACGTGCACATCGTATGCCTCGATGAACATGCCCGGCCTGACGAACCCGAGCTCGACCGGAAAGACGTGCCCGTGGCCCCCGCGGCCGGCATCGAAGAAGTGGGTGATGCCGAGCCTGCTGACGATCTCGCGAACCTGCTTCTGGCGGGCCACCGCCTGCGGACTCACCGCGACCGGTTCGTGATCGGTGCAGATCAGCACCCGGTCGGGGTCGTGGAGCCGCTCGACGCCGAGCTCCCGCAGGGCCTTGTCGAAGTTGACCACGTACCAGTCGTGCACCGTCACCAGCTCCGGCTCGGGATAGACGATGTCTCCGGCCGACACGTCCTCGCCGGTGACCCGGGACAGGATCTTCTCTGAAATCGTCTTCCCCACCGCCCTCACTCCGCCGGCGCAAGACCGATGATACTTGCCAGCGACTCGCCGCTCCGAACGCGCGCGTCGCGCGCCTCCTCAAGCTCGCGCTGCTTCCGCGCACCTTCGCAGACCGCCTCACCCTCGGCTGCCGGCACGACGACCACCCCGTCCCGGTCGCCGATCACGAAGTCGCCCGGCGCGACCGTGACCCCGCCCACCGACACCGGAATCCCCCGCCACCCCTCGTGATGCTTGACCGTGCCGCGCGGGGCGATCCCGGCCGCGTAAACGGCAATGCTCATCGAGACGAGGTCGTCCACATCCCGCACGCTGCCGTTCGTAACGCAGCCGGCAAGCCCCCGCCGGCGGCTGACGAGCGACGAGGTGCCGCCCCAGACGGCGGCGCGGTCGGTTCCCCCCGCGTCGATGACGAGGACCGAGCCGGCCGGGGCCGCGTCGAGGGCGCGGATGACCGCGGTGGTATCACTCGGGAAGGTGCGGACCGTGTATGCGATTCCGGCGAGCCGAGCGCCCGGGACGATGGGGCGGATCGCGGGCGACAGGTCCCCGCGCTTGCCGGCCGCCTCGTAGATCGTCGCGGTCGGGTATCGGCCGAGGGTTGCCGCGATCTCGCTCGGTGTCATCGTTCGCCCCATCGGCCCGTCGGTCCGCTTCATCTCGCATCCGGACCCGGGAACCGCCGCCGCTCGGTGCGCGCGGCTCCGGGCATTTCCGGCAAACGGTATGCCCCGGTGCGAGGAGCTGTCAATCGACCTCCTCGGCCCTCCAGGGCTCGTTTTTTGTCCGGTGACGGGTGAACCGGACCCGTTCAGCAGGCCATCGGGGAGCGCATCTGGTCGTCTGGGTGTCGGTTCGAGCCACATGAAGCTGCCTTCGATCGCGCGGCCGGCCGATCCGCACCCGCTTGCCGGCACTCGGTCACGACAAAAAATGGTCCTCCTCGGCCCTCCAGGGCTCACCCACAAACGGACTACGCGCGCGAGGGGCAAAGGTGGCTCGAAGACCGTTTCCGCCCGCAGCGCAATGTTGCCATGATTGGCGATGCCCGTCCCTGAGCGCCACGGCGAGTCCGCGGGAAGGCTTTCGGGCCATGATTCTCCTCCCGCTGACGCGGCCGGAGCCGGCGCACCCGCTACAACGCAGAGGAAACCAGCTTCCGCGTGTACTCCGATTCGGAGTTGCGGACGACGGTCCCGGTCTCGCCACGTTCGACGATCGCGCCGGATTTCATGACGAGCACGTTGTCGCACATGAACGTGACGACGGGCAGGTCATGGGTGACGAGCATCAGCGAGAAGCCGTATTGGAACTGAAGATCCTTGAACAGGTTGAGCACCTGCGCCTGAACGGAGACGTCGAGGGCCGAGGTGGGTTCATCGAGAAGCAGAAGATCGGGTTGCACCGCCAGCGCCCGGGCGATCGCCGCGCGCTGGCGCTGGCCGCCCGAGAGCTGGTGCGGCAAGGCGCGTGCGAGGTTCGGGTCCAGGCCGACATCGCCGAGGAGCCGCACCACCTTGTCGGGGATCTCGGCCCTCTCGACATTCTCGAGCAGATCGAAACCGAGCGCGATGGACGCCCCGACCGAGAATCGTGGGTTGAAGGTCGAGTAGGGGTTCTGGAACACGGGCTGGACCCGCTGGCGCAAGCGCCGGACGGCGTCGCGATCCATGGCGGCAATCTCCGTGCCGTCGAATGTGATCGATCCCGTGTCATAAGGTGTGAGCCGCAGGATGGTTCGAAGCAGGGTGGATTTGCCCGAACCGGACTCTCCGACCACGCCGAGCGACTCGCCCTCGGCGAGCGAGAAGGACACGTCGTCGAGCGCAAGGACTCCGTGGCCGCGCCGGAACAGTCCGCCGGCGCGGAAGGTCTTTCTCACGTTCTGCGCATGGACCAGCATCCCTCAGACCAACCAGCAGCGGGCGGCATGACCCTCGGCGACCTCCCGAAGCGCCGGGGGCGCAGCGCAGCGGGATTCGGCGAGCGGACAACGGTTCCGAAAACGGCAGCCCGCCATCTCCTCGGAAGGCTGCGGGATGCGGCCGGGAATGGTCGACAGGCGTTCCGGGTTCCCGAGCAGCCGGGGGGCGGCGCCCATCAAGGCATGCGTGTAAGGATGGCGCGGCCGGTCGAATATCCCGTCGCGCGCGCCGCTCTCGACGATCTCGCCCGCGTACATGACGTAGATCCGATCGCAGAGACTCGAGACGAGGCCGAGATCGTGCGAGATGAACAGGAAGCTCGCGCCGGTCTGCGCCCGAAGATCCCGGATGAGGGCGATGATCTCGGCCTGAATGGTCACGTCGAGGGCGGTGGTGGGCTCGTCGGCGAGGATGAGGGGCGGCTCCATCGACAGCGCCATCGCGGTGAGCGCGCGCTGTTGCATCCCCCCCGAGAACTGGTGGGGATAGTCGCCGGCGCGCGCGCGGGCGTCGGGAATGCGCACACGTTCCAGCAAGCGCAGCACGAGCTCCCGGATATCGGCCGCCGGACGGCGGGTATGCACCTCGACCGGCTCTCCCACCTGCCGCCCGATCACCTGCACCGGGTTGAGCGCGTGCAGGGCGTCCTGGGGAATGAGCGAGATCTCGGCTCCGCGGACCGCCCGCATCTGCTGCGGGGTGAGCGCGAAAAGGTCGCGCCCCCGATACATCGCCCGCCCGGCGGCGACCCGGATCCGATCCGGGAGCAGCCCAATCAGCGACTTGGCGGTCACCGTCTTGCCGCTGCCGGACTCGCCGATGAGGCCCACGATCTCCCCTTCGTCGACGCGCAGGGACACGTCTCGGGCGATTGGCGCGGGCGGCAGCGCACGCCGTTCGATCTCGATACTCAGACCCTCGACGACGAGGAGGGCGCCGCCGCCATCCTGGCCCTGCGGTGTCGCCCCGTCAGCCACGGAGCTTCGGGTCCAGCACGTCGCGCAGCCCGTCGCCCAGGAGGTTGAAGCTGAAGACGGTCACGAAGAGGGCGGCGCCCGGCGCGAGGCTGATCCACGGCGCCTGGTCGATGAAGCCGCGGCCGGTGTTGATCATGTTGCCCCACGACGGTTCCGGCGGCTGCGCGCCGAGGCCGAGAAAGGAGAGGGCCGATTCGAGCAGCACGGCGTAGGAGAACGCCACCGCCGCCTCGACCAGAACCGGCCCGATCACGTTGGGCAGGATCTCTCGCACCACGATGCGCCGTCCGGGCACCCCGAGGCAGATCGCGGCTTCGAGAAAGGGCTGGCGCTGGACGGTCTGCGCCACCGCCCGGGTCAGGCGGGCGAAGCCGGGGATGAAGATGATGCCGATGGCGAGCATTGCGTTGAGGACCGATGTGCCGAGATTGGCCATGAGAATGACGGCGAGCAGGATGGCGGGAAAGCAGAACACGATGTCCATGAAGCGCATCAGCACCGCGTCGACCGCGCCGGCAAACCAGGCGGCGAGCATCCCGACGAGCGTGCCGCCGAGCGCGCCGATCAGCACCGCGACGAGGCCCACGACGATGGAGGTGCGCGACGCCTGGATCACTCGGGAGAGGATGTCCCGTCCCAGCTCGTCCGTGCCGAGAAGATGCGCGTCGCTGGGCCCTTCGAGCATCACCAGCACGTCGAGCGCGTAGGGGTCGTAGGGCGCGAGCACCGGCGCGAAGGCCGAAGCGAGGAACACCAGGAACACCACGGGCAGGGTCGCAATCACCAGACCGTAGCGCCGCCAGTTGACCCGCCGGAGCATCGTCACCGCCCCACCTGCACTTGGCGCGGGTCGATGAGCTGCGCCGCCAGATCGACGATGAAGTTGACGAGCAGCACGATGACCGTAATCGACATCGCCGCCGCGAGGAGGACCGGGTAGTCGCGGTTGATGATGCCGACGAGCACCAGCGAGCCGATTCCCGGGATCCGGAACACGTCCTCGATGATGACGACGCTGCCGACGAGGAAGCCGAATTCGACCGCACTGACGGTGAAGAAGGGAATAAGCGCGTTGCGAACCACGTGCGCGGTGACGAGCCGTACGCTGGAGACGCCCTTCGAGCGCGCGGTTTCGATGAAGTTGGAGAACGTCACCTCGATCACCGCGGTGCGCATGATCCGGATCAGCAGCCCCGACGAGACCACGCCGAGCGCGAAACAGGGCAGCAGCATGCCTCGCAGGTTCGCGAGGGGGTCTTCGGAGTAAGGCGTATGGCCTCCGGTCGGCAGCCAGCCGAGGCGCAACGAGAAGAAATAGATGAGCAGTGTCGCCAGCCAGAAGTTCGGAGTAGAGCCAAAGAGCGTCGCCAAGGTGGTGAGGATGCCGTCCGTCCCGCTCTGGTGCCGGAAGCCCGCCACCAGACCGAGCGGGATGGCGATAGCGATCGCCACCAGAAACGCCATGCCCGCGAGCTGCAGGGTGACGGGGATTCGCTTGCGCACCTCCGGCCCCACCGCGACAGCGTTCTGGAAAGAGGTGCCGAAGTCCCCCCGCAACGCCTTGCCCGCCCACTCGACGTACTGCACCGCGAGCGGCCGGTCGAGGCCGTGCTGGTGCTCGAAGCGCTTCAGTGCCTGCGGAGTCGCCTGTATCCCGAGCGCCGAGCGCGCGGCCGAGCCCGGCACCACGTTGACGGCCAGGAAGAGGACGACCGACGCCACGAAGAGCGTCGGAACGAAGGAGGCAACTCGCCCCAGGACGAGGCGCAGCATCAGGGCGTTGCCCCGGCGCGGGCGGGAAAGCGGCTCCCCGCCCGCGCCGCGACGGTCCCGCCGGTCATTCCAGCCAGGCGTCCTTGAGCGTCTTGAGGAACCCGGTGCGCATCGGCTTGAAGTTCTTCAGCCGGTCGGTGTGCGCGGTGAGCACCCAGCCGTTCACGAGCGGAATCACGTCCATGTCCTCGAGCGACAGCTCCTGCTGCTGCCGGTAGAGCGCCTTGCGTTCCTCCATGGTGACGGCGGACTTGGCCGCCAGCATCAGGTCGTCCATTGCCTTCGAACCGCCCTTTTGCACGTTGACGGCCGAAGTCGTCGCGTAGGTGTTGGTGACGAAGTCGTCCGGATCGGCGAGCGGCGACAGCCAATACATGACGGTGAGGTCGAAATTGCTCGGACCCCAGACCTCGTCCCAGTAGCGCGGCACCTCCATGGTGTCGATCTTCGCGGTGAATCCTATCTGGGAGAGGTTTGCCTGGATGATCGGCGCCATCGACATCATCGGCGGCCAGGAGGAGACCATCGTCAGGCTGATCGACGTGCCCGGCGCGACGCCGGCCTCGGCGAGCAGCGCCTTGGCCTTCTCGATGTCGCCTTCCGGCTTGAACACCTCGAGACCTGCGTAGCCCCAGTTCCACTCGGGTATCACGCCGCCGACGATTGGCGTCGCCTGACCGTAGAAAGCCCCGCGCACGATGGCCGAACGATTGAGGGCGTGGGCGATCGCCTGCCGCACGAGTGGGTTGCCGAGCGCCCCGCGCTCATGGTTCGGCACCATCCAGAAGTATCGCGACCCCTCGATGGAGGCGTCGCTCATCCCGGCCTGCGAGGTAATCGCGTTCCAATCCTTGGGTGGCACCTCGTTGGAAAAGTGGATTTCTCCGGACTTGAGGCCGTTCGACAGGGCGGTCGGATCGGAGATGACGCGATAGACCATGCCGTCGAAGTAAGGCCGGCCTTGCTCGTAGTAGCCGTCGTTGCGTTTGAAGACGATGGAGTCGCGCGGCGTGTAGGAGACGAACTCGAAGGGCCCGCTTCCCACCGGCTGCGCATTGAGATCCCACCCCGACTCGACAAGGTCCTTCGGCACGATGGAGGAGCCCGGGAAGGCCATGTAGATCTCGAAGGGCCCCGTCACGCGGTTGAGCTTGAACTCTACGTTCAGCTCGTCAACCGCCGTCACCTCGTCGATCGTCTCGATCTGCGAGCGGTAGGCGTAGCCCGAGTCCGGGTCGAGAATTCGCTCGAAGGAGTAGACCACGTCTTCCGCGGTCAGCGCCTCGCCGTTGTGGAAGGTGAGGCCCGGGCGAAGCCGGAACGTCCAGGAGAGGCCGTCCTCCGCGGCCGACCAGCTCTCGGCGATTCCCGCATAGGGTTGCGCGTTCTCATCCAGGTTCAGCAGTGTCGAGTACACCTGCTCGATCACCACGTGCGACATGCCGCTCGGCCCGCGTGCCGGATCGAAGCCGCCCGGGTCCGCGGAGAACGCCGCCACCAGCGTGCCGCCCGGCTTGCCGTCCTGCGCCGCCGCACTTCCAGCTCCACCAAACGCCGCCAGGGCGCCCGCCGCTGCTATCGCGAGGCCCATCCCCGCACTTCGTGTAACCCGCATCTTTGGCCTCTCCTCGTTTGCAACACCGGACCCATGGTCCGGAAGGATGGTCATGGTAGGAGTGGGCAGGAATACCGTCAACAAAGCCCTCGGCTTCTCCCGGGACCCCTGCCGCCGTGGTGCAGGATGGACATCGGAGCCGTCCCGGGCCGAGTGGGGCCTCGATCGCACGGACGGAGCCGCCCGGAGTCCGTTTTCGCCCGCTGCGCAATGCTTCTATAATCCGCGAAGGTCGGCCATGGACGCCGCAGCGAAATCGCACGGAGGGTTCTCGGCCATGCTTCTCCACGACATGAAAACGAGTAACCGTGCCTGATACGGGAACCGGATTGCGCCTCGGCATCGATATCGGCGGCACCTTCTCCGACTTCGCCGTGGTCGACGATGCCGACGGAACCATCCGGGTCGAGAAGACCCTGACCTCCGCGCACGCCCCCGAGGAGTCGGTGATGCGCGGCATCGGCCGCCTCTCCGGCGCGGTCCCGGACCTGATGGCCCGGGCCGACGAGGTGATCCACGCGACCACCCTCGTCACCAACGTCATCCTCGAGCGCAAGGGCGCGAAGACCGGACTGCTCGCGACCGCGGGCTTCCGCGACCTCCTCGAGCTGGCCCGGGAGGTCCGCTACGACATCTACGACATGTTCATCCGCCTGCCCGAGCCGATGGTGCCCCGCCGGCTGCGGCTCGGCGTCCCCGAACGGGTGCTCGCGGACGGTTCCGTGCTCATTCCCCTGGACGAGGCGGCCGTTCGCCGGGCGGCGTCCGTCTTCCGCGGCGAGGGCGTCGGTGCGATCGCGGTCACGTTCCTCCATTCCTATCGCAACGGAGCCCACGAGCGGCGCGCGGCGGAAATCCTCCGCGAGGAGCTGCCGGGCGTAGCCGTCTCGCTGTCGCACGAGGTGCACCCGGAGCCCAAGGAGTACGAACGCACTTCGACCACCGTGCTCGATGCCTACGTCAAGGCGGTGGCGGAAGGGTATCTCGAGCGGCTCGCGGACGGACTCGCCGAGCGCGGCTATCGGAACCGGCTGTTCGTCATGCTGTCGAACGGCGGCACGGCCACCGTCGAGACGGCAAAACGGGTGCCGGTGCAGATCGTCGAGTCGGGACCGGCCGCCGGGGTCGAAGCAGCCGCCTATTTCGGCCGCTTGATGGGCCTCGACCACCTGCTGTCGCTCGACGTGGGGGGCACCACGGCGAAGCTGTGCATCATCGAGGACGGCCGCGCCGCCCGGACCCGCACCTACGAGGTGGACCGCGTGCATCGCTTCAAGGCGGGGAGCGGTCTGCCCGCCGCGGTGCCGGTCTACGACCTGCTCGAGATCGGCGCGGGCGGCGGCAGCATCGCCCGGGTCGACGATCTGGGCCTGCTGCAGGTCGGGCCCGACAGCGCCGGCTCGGCGCCCGGACCCGTGTGCTACGGCCTCGGGGGCACGGCGCCGACGGTGACCGATGCGGACCTCGTGCTCGGTTATCTCAACCCCGACTATTTTCTCGGCGGGCGAATGCGGCTCGACCGCGCCGCCGCGGAACGTTCCGTTCAGCAACATCTCGCCGAGGAGACGGGTCTCACGACCCTCGAAGCGGCGGCCGGGGTTCACGAGCTGGTCAACGAGAACATGGCGTCGGCGGCGCAAGTTTACGTCGCCGAGAAGGGCACGGCCCCGCCGGAGCTGTCGATGGTCGCCTTCGGGGGGGCCGGGCCGGTCCACGCGGCCGGGCTCGCGCGCAAGCTCGGCTGCCCGCGCCTCGTCGTCCCACCCCATTCCGGCGTCATGTCGTCGCTGGGACTGCTCGCCGCCCCGGTCGCATTCGAGCGCAGCCGCGCCGTCCGGCGGATCCTGAGGGCGGTCGACCTCGACACGGTCGATGCCGCGTTCCGCGAGCTCGAGTCCGAGGCCGGCGGGCTGATGCCGGACGGTGTCGCCCCGATCGTGCGGCGCAGCGTCGATCTCCGCTATTCAGGCCAGGACTACCCGCTCGAAATCGATGTGGCCGTACCGTGCGGCGCCCCTTCGACGAAGGCCGACTGGGAGGCGCGCTTCGAGGCGGCCTATCATGCGCTCTATGGCAAGGTCGACGATGACAATCCCGTCGAGCTCGCGAGCATCCGGGTGCACGTGAGCCAACCCCCGCCCGTGCTCGAGATCGCCCGGCCACCGGCCGAGACGGACGCGCCGCCCAAGGCATGGCGCGACGTCCACGTCTCGTCCGAGTCCGGAATGGAGCCGGTGCCGGTGTACGAGCGGGCGGAGCTACGCATCGGACAGGAGATCGTCGGGCCCGCGGTCATCGAAGAGCGCGAATCGACAACCGTTATCGGTCCGGGCGATCGGCTGCGTGTCGACTCCCTGGGGTGCCTCGTGGTGGACCTCGTCATCCACCGGCCCGCTGCGGCCGCCGGCGAGGCGGACGAGGCACCGGTCTCGGCGACGTTCGGGCGGCGGTAGTCGATGCAGCTCGATCCGGTCACCATCCAGATCCTGTGGAACCGCCTCATCACGATCGTCGACGAGGCGGCGACCGGGCTGATGCGCACCGCCTATACCCCCTCGGTGAAGGAGTATCACGACTTCTGCTGCGCCCTGTTCGATGCCAACGCGCAGATGCTGTCCCACTCGACGGTCACCACCGCGGGGTTCCTCGGCATCGTCCCCGAGGTGCTGCGCAACTTCCTCACGAAGTATCCGCCGGAGACCCTCAAGCCGGGCGACGTGATCATCACCAACGATCCCTGGATCGCGAGCGGCCACCTGATCGACATCTCGATCGCGGCCCCCATCTTTCATCGCGGTCGGATCGTCGGCTACACCCTGTGCATCGTCCACCACCTCGACATGGGCGGACGCATGTCGACGCTCGAATCGAAGGACATGTACGAGGAGGGGCTGAAGATCCCCATCCTCAAGCTCTTCGACGAGGGGCGGCTGAACGAGACCGTATTCGACTTCATGCGGGCGAACATCCGGGTGCCGGACAAGGTGCTGGGCGATGTCCGTGCGCAGCTCGTCGCCAACAACGTGTGCAGCCGCGGGCTGAAGGGTCTCCTCGAAGAGTATCGGCTCGACGGCCTGGAGACGCTGGGGGCCGAGGTCATCCATCGCACCGAGTCGAGCCTTCGCCGCAAGATCGCGGCGCTTCCCGACGGGTCGTACCGCAACGAGGCGGTGCTCCCGAAGATACCGGGCTGCGAAGACGAGGTCGTCGTGAACGTCGAGGTCACGGTGGCCGGCGACGAGGTCACGGTCGACTA
Organism: Gammaproteobacteria bacterium; assembly: GCA_965214795.1. GTDB lineage: Bacteria > Pseudomonadota > Gammaproteobacteria > HK1 > HK1 > JAJDXW01. The sequence continues at coordinate 3,992,977 of OZ243976.1, forward strand.
TTCGGGCTCGTCCGGCGAGGTCGGGGCGGCGATCAACTGCTCCTACAACATGACTCGCTCCTACACCGCCTACCCCGTCAAGCTCGCCCTCGATCCCAGCGTGCCGAACAACGACGGCGGCCTTCGCCCGATCCGGGTGATCGCGCCGGAAGGGACCGTCGTCAACTCGCGCCCGCCGGCCGCTACCTGGGGGCGAACCATGATCTCGCACCTGTTCCCGGAGATCGTCTTCGCGACGATGGAGAACATCATGCCGGAGTCGATCCTCGCCTCGAACGGCGGCTCGCCGGCCAACGAGATTTACCTGCACGGCCGCCATCGCGACGGCCGGTCGTTTCTCGCGATCGCGCAGCACAGCGGCGGCTTCGGCGCGAGCGCGCGCTACGACGGCTATCCGTGCCTGTGCTTTCCCAACAACACGCGCAACATTCCGATCGAGGTCACCGAGAACGAAGCGCGGATGTACTACGTTCGCAAGGAGTTCCGCACCGATTCGGGCGGCCCCGGCCGCAACCGGGGCGGACTCGGCCAGGAGGTCGAGTTCGCCATTCTCGACGGCGGCACCGAGCTCGCCCGTGACGTCGAGAGCTCGGTACGCCTCAGCGGCCGCACCGAGGACGGCACCTTCCCGGTGTTCGGCCGTCTCGGCGGCCGGAACGGACGCGGGAGCGGCCTGTGGCACAACGGTGAACCGGTCGACCACGGCATCTACCGGCGACTCGCCCCCGGCGATCACGTTCGGTTCGTGTTGAGCGGCGGCGGCGGCTACGGCGATCCGTTCACGCGCGAGCCCGAACGCGTTCTCGCCGACGTCGAGCAGGGATACGTGTCGATCGAGAAGGCCGAGAAGGACTACGGCGTCGTCGTCGATGCGGCGGCGTTGGCCGTCGACGCCGAGGCGACCCGGCGACTCCGGGCCCGGCGGCGCGAGCCGGTGCGGTGAAGACCGCGGCCGACCCGACGCAAGCGAGGGCGCGGCCGCGTCCGGAGCCGGGAGCGGGGCCGCCGGAGAAGGCGCGAGCGCCGGGGCGCGGGCGGCGGGGGCGCGCAAAGGACAGCGGGGTGAGGCCGATCGGCCGGCCGGTCTGGCTGCTCGGCCCGGGGGTCCTCTGGCTGCTCGTGTTCGGGCTCGCCCCCCTCCTCTTCATGCTGATGATGTCGTTCTGGACGTCCACGATCTTCGGCACCCGGCCCGACTTCCACTTCGACAACTACGCCCGGGTCATCGTCACCGAACTCTACCGCGACCAGCTCTTCAAGACGCTGCGGATCGCGCTGATGACGACCGCGATGACCCTGGTGCTCTCATACCCCGTCGCGTATCTCCTCTCGCGTCTCAAGGGCATGCGCAAGGCCCTGTTCGTACTGATGATGTTCCTGCCGTTCTGGACCAGCTACGTCATTCGCGCCTTCGTCTGGCTGCCCATACTGGGTCGCAACGGCGCGATCAACAACACGCTGCTCGTCCTCGGGATCATCGACCAACCGCTCGACTGGCTGCTGTTCAACGAGGGCGCGGTGTTCGTGGGGCTGGTGTACGTGTACACCCTGTTCATGACCTTGCCGATCTACCTGTCCCTCGAGAAGATCGATCCCGCCCTCATCGAGGCGGCGACCGATCTCGGCGCCCGCCCGGCGGCCGTCTTCCGGCGAATCGTCCTTCCGCTGAGCTGGCCCGGGGTGCTCTCCGGCTGCATCATGGTGTTCCTGCTTTCGGTGAGCGCGTTCGTCACCCCGCAGCTCCTCGGCGGCGCGTCGGGGATCATGTACGGCAACGTCATCGCGAGCCAGTTCCTCGCCAACAACAACTGGGCCTTCGGATCGGCGCTGTCGCTTACCCTGGTCGCAATCGTGCTCGTGCTGCTGCTCCTCAGCTCGCGCCGGATCGGGGTGCAGCAGGTGTTCACCGGCGGAAGGGATTCGTAGCCGATGACCCCGTCCGCCCCCGGTCTCGGCACGGGTGCGGGGCGCCGCGCCGCCCGTCCTCGCCGCCCGTACGGCGCGTACCGGACCGCGCTCTGGATCTACGCGGGTTTCTTCTACCTGTTCCTGTACGGCCCGCTGATGATGATCGTGCTCCTCTCGTTCAACGAATCCGAGATCGTCGGCTTCCCGTTCGTCGGGTTCACCACCCACTGGTACGGTGTCGTGTTCGAGAGCCCGGCCCTTGTCAAGGCGCTCGGAAACAGCCTCGGCGTCGGCGCGCTCGCGGCGGGCATCGCGACCTCGCTCGCCCTCGCCCTCGCGATGGGATTCCGCCATCCGTTCCGGGGCAAGACGATCATCCTCTACCTCATCCTCGTACCGATCATCATCCCCGGCATCATCGGGGGGATCGTGCTGCTCATCTTCTTCGGCTATTCCGGCGTGCGGTCGTCGCTGTACACGACGGTCCTCGTCGCCCACGTCAACTGGGTGCTGCCGTTCGCGTTCCTGACCCTCTATCCCCGCCTGCACGGCTTCGACCGCGCGCTCGAGGAAGCGGCAATGGACCTCGGCGCCCCCCCGTGGAAGATATTCACCCGCATCGTGTTCCCGATCGTCCGGCCCGGAGTGCTCGCGACCGCGCTGTTCTCGTTCAGCCTGTCGTTCGACGAGTTCATCCGAACGATCTTCGTGACCGGATTCGATCGCACCATACCGGTTCAGTTCTGGGGGCTGATCGTCGACGAACTTGCGCCCCAGCTACCCGCGATGGCGGTGCTCATCATCGTCATCTCGATCTTCAGCTCGCTCATCGGATTCGTCTTCATGGGCCGCGCGGCACGCCGCGCGTCGACCTGGAGCGATCCCGCGAGACGAAGGCCCGAACGCGCGTTCGCACCGAGGTAAACCAAGAGGAAGGAGCAGGAGCCGTCATGAACAAGTCGTTGTCCGATCTGACTCGCCTGGTAGGCGGGTATCCATCCGATCGCCGCACGTTCCTCCGGGGCGCCGGCACCGCCGGTCTTGCCGGGCTCGCCGCGGGATCGCTGCCCGTATCGCGAGCGCTCGCCCAGTCCGAGTCCGTCGTCGCAATCATGCCCGGGGTATTCATCCCCGATCCGGCACGTCCGATCGTCGAAGCGATGTCCGGGGTGAAGGTCGAGAACGCGCCCTACGTCTCGCCGACCGACACCCTGGCCAAGCTGATGGCGCCGGGCGGCACCAGCCAGTACGACATGATGATCAGCCTGACCAAGTTCGTCAAAGGCCCCGCGCTCGGCGCGAACGACGGAGACGAGCGGCTGCGCGCGCTCGACATGAGCAACATTCCGAACGCCGAGAAACTCATGCCGCTCTTCAAGCAGGACATCGTGACCCGCGCCGGCAAGACCTACATGGTCCCCATCGTGTGGGGATACGACTCGGTCATCTACGACGCCGACCAGATTCCCACCGACGACCCCCTCACCCAGTCGTGGAGCGTGCTCTTCTCCGACAAGTACAAGGGCCGGGTCGCCTGGCGCGACGATGCGCACGGGATGATCATGGTGGCGGCGTTGAATCAGGGCCACCCGGACCCGGTGCAGATGGACGAGGCGGAGCTGAAGGAGATCACCAGGTTCCTGATCGACCGCAAGAAGAACGTGCGTACGATGTGGACCAAATTCGGCGAAGCGGTGAACCTGGTCTCGTCGGGCGAGGTCTGGGCGATGTACGGGTGGATCGCCATGCGGGCCGCTCTCCAGCGCCAGAACCTGAACGTCACCAACAACTGGCCGACCGACGGTCTGCTGACGTGGCACCAGTCGGGCTTCGTGCCGAAAGACGCGCCGAACGGCGAGGCGGCGGAACGGGTCATCAACGCCATGCTGTCCAAGGAGTACGGCCAGAAGCTGACCGAGGTGACGAACTATCCGTCGACCTCCGCGGAGGTCGCCGCCCTGTTCGGCCCCGAAGACCAGCGCAAGCTCGGCTTCGACATCGTCGACCGCGGGGTGAAGCTGTACGGCCTCGACTTCCCGGTCAACATCGACAAGTGGGTCGAGTCCTGGAACACGATCAAGGCGGCCTGACCGCTGCGCGGTTCGCGGCCGCCGGATCGAGGTGATTCAAATGGGGCATATATACCTGAGTTGACAGACGAACCGGCGGCGTGGAGCCTGTGGCCCCCCGGCGGGTTGTCGGGTTACGCCTTCGGCTAACCCGACCTGCCATGGGCCTGCCCCCGCGGAAGCGGGGGGCTACCGGTCCCAGGCAGCTCGAAACCGGTCCCTGACCGGTCGGATTCGCTCGGCGCAATCCGACAACCGAGGCCCGATGCGATGGCTGTCAACTCAGGCAAATAAGCCCCATTCCAATGGGAGAGGAAGGTCGGGTGACGACTCTCGAGGCGGGGGCTCCGGGGCATGGGGCCGGGTCCGGAGCCGGAGCCAAGGCCGGAGCCGAGGCCGGGGCAAGAGCCGGAGTCCGGGCCGAGGCCGGAGCCCACGCAGTCGAGATCCGCAACGTCTCCAAGTGGTTCGGGGACGTGACGGCGCTCGACGACGTGTCGATCGAGATCCGGCGCGGGGAGTTCTTCTCGCTGCTCGGTCCGTCGGGCTGCGGGAAGACCACACTCCTTCGCATGATCGGCGGGTTCGAGGGTCCGAGCACCGGGGAGATCCGCATCGACGGCGAGGACACTGCCGGCGCCCCGCCCTATGCCCGCAGCACCAACATGATCTTCCAGCACCTCGCGCTGTTTCCGCACATGAGCGTGTTCGACAACGTCGCCTTCGGCCTCGAGATGAAACGCCTCGACCGATCCGTCATCGTCGAACGGGTCGCGCGGACGCTCGATCTGGTGCGGCTGGCAGGCTTCGACGCACGCAGGATCGATCAACTGAGCGGCGGCCAGAAGCAACGCGTAGCGATGGCTCGTGCGCTCGTCAACGACCCTTCCGTATTGCTGCTCGACGAACCGCTCGGCGCCCTCGACCTGCAACTTCGCCTGCGCATGCAGGAGGAGCTTCGCCGGCTGCACAAGTCGCTCGGGAATACCTTCATCTTCGTCACCCACGACCAGGGCGAGGCGATGGCGATGTCGGACCGGATCGCGGTGATGGACCAGGGGCGGGTCCTGCAGGTCGGCACCCCGGAGGAGATCTACGAGGCCCCGAAGACCCGTTTCGTCGCGGACTTCGTCGGCCATACGAACGTATTCGACGGTCGCGTCGAGGCGATCGAGGCGGACGGCGAATGCGTGGTCGCATGTGAGGGCGTCTCGTTCCGGTGCCGCGCACCGGCCGGTCTCGGAGACGGCGAAGCGGTCTCCGTCGCCGTGCGCTACGAGAACATCGCGCTCGGGGGAGCTCCGGAAGGGGGGCGGGAAGGAGCCCCGGGAACCGGTTGCGGGGCGACGGTGACGGAAAAGATCTACATGGGCGGCGTGTTCCGGCTCGAAACGCGCACCGACGCGGGAGCCGTCCTGACCGCGGACGTGCCGACCACCGGCGAAGCCCGCCGGATTGCCGGGGGCGACCGGGTGCATCTCGCCTGGCGCCCCGGGGGCGTCTCGGTACTGCTCGAATAGGGGCATCAGGCAAGAGAATTCGCGAGGTACGGGCGGATGCCGCTGAACGTCGACTGGCCGCGGAACGACTACTCGCGGGTTCCCTACCGGCTCTATCACGACCCGGAGCTCTACGCGCGCGAGCAGGATCGGATATTCGAGGGCCCGACCTGGTCGTACCTCTGCCTCGAGGCCGAGATCCCCGAGCCGGGCGACTACGTGACGACGTGGGTCGGCGACACTCCGGTGGTCGCCAATCGCGACCGGGAGGGCACGGTGCATGCCTTCGTCAACCGCTGCGCCCACCGCGGGGCGGCCGTCTGCCGGGCCGCACGCGGGAACGTCAGGGTGCACACCTGCATCTACCACCGCTGGAGCTACGACCTCGCCGGGAACCTGCGAGGCATCCCGTTTCAGCGCGGGATCCGCGGCGAAGGGGGCATGGACGACGACTTCGACAAGAGCCGCCACGGCTTGCGCAAGCTCTGGGTCGCGATCTTCGAGGGCGTGGTGTTCGGGACCTTTTCCGAGGAGACGGAGCCGCTCGAGGACTACCTCGGCCCGATGATGTGTGGCCACCTCGGGCGGCTGATGTACCGGCCGATCCGCATCCTCGGCCACCAGCGCCAGCGCATCGACGGCAACTGGAAGCTCTATCTTGAAAACCTGCGCGACACCTACCACGCGAGCCTGCTGCACGAGTTCCTCGTGACCTTCGGTCTCGACCGGGCGACCCAGAAGGGCGGGGTCGAGATGGACGCGCGCCACCGCCACAACCTCACCTACGCCCACGCGACGAGCGACAGCGACGAGGCCGCCCGCGCCGCCTACGGCCGGCAACGCGTGCGGGCCGGAACACTCACCCTGCGCGATCCGCGCCTGCTCGAGTTCCGCCGGGAGTACGAAGACGACCGCAACCTCGCGATCTCGACCGTGTTTCCCAACGCGGCGTTCCAGCAGCTCAACAACTCGCTCGCAACCCGTCAGGTCCAGACCAAGGGGATCGGCGCGTTCGATCTGGTCTGGACCTACTTCGGCTACGCCGACGACGACGAGGACATGACCGCCCATCGCCTGCGCCAGTCGAACCTCTTCGGCCCCGGCGGGCTCGTCTCCATGGAGGACGCCGAGGCAATCGAGATCGCCCATCGCGCGAGCCGGCGCGAGGACGGGACGACGGTCATCGAGGTCGGCGGCAAAGGCGAGATCTCCGATCGTGCGTACCGGGTCAACGACGTGCCGGTCCGGGGCTTCTGGTCCTACTACGCGGAGCTGATGGACCTCGAGCCGCCGGGAGCGGTGCGGTGATCCCGATCGAGGCCCGCCTCGCGATCGCCGATCTCTTCGCCGACTACGGCGCCTGCCTGGACGGCGACCGGCTGGAGGACTGGCTCGACTGCTTCGTCGAGGGGTGCGAGTACCGGATCGTCTCGCGCGAGAACCTCCGACGAGGACTCCCGCTGGCCCTGATGCTGTGCGAGAACAAGGACATGCTGCGCGACCGGGTGGTGTCCCTGCGAGAGGCGAACGAGTACCGCGTGCACACGGACAAGCACGTCATCGGGGGCGTGCGCATCAAGGGGCCGGCGGACAGCGGCCACGCGGTCGAGGCCGACTACGCGATGTTTCAGGCCGACGCGGAAGGCGCCGGCAGTCTCTACAGCTTCGGCACGTACGTCGCGGAATGCGAGATCGCGGACAGCACGGCGAAGTTCCGCAGCATGACCGTCGTCGTCGACAACTGGAACATCCCGCACATGCTCTCGACGCCGATCTAGCGAGGTTTCGCCTCAGACCGACGAGGGACGTCGCGCACGTGGTGCAGGCGATTCTCGATGCACCAGTGCCCTCGCACCAGGATGGCCACCGGCTCGGCGCCGCGGCTTTGCTGCGCGGCCCAGGTGCGTGCGGCGCGGTCGAGCACATCGGGGTCGAGCGCGACGAGGACCTGGAAGAACGCGGTCGCGGTCGGGGCGGTGAAGCGCCCCAGGCGACGGCTGTAGAACGAGCGAAGGGCGCGAAGCTGGTGCTGGGCCAACCCTTGGGCGAACTCGGCGAACGCTCTCGTGCCGTGGTACCCGGCGAGCTTCGCGGCCACCGCGATGGCGAGGATCGTGGCCAGCGGGTAGCGCCGCCCGCGCACGCCCCGGAACTCCGGTACGGTGCGAAGACACTCCCAAAGGCTTCGCAGCCGGTTGGCCGTCCACGGCGCCGGGGTCGCCCTCGCTTCGCCACGTCGGCCCTTCGTCCAGGGCACGAAGCTGCTCGCGGGCGTTTCGCACCAGCGGGTAGACCAGCACCTCCTTGGGCTGGCCGTGGGGAACCCAACTCACCGGCGTGCCGGGCTTGCGCGAGAAGCCCCGCGTGGAACCGAGCACTTGCCAGTTCGACGCCCGGTAGCATGCGCCGGTGAAACGTAAGCGGTACGAACGGCCCACCTTGCCAACCAGGGGCCCGCCGTGCAGTCAGCTTGACGCCGAGCTGAAGTTCCAGGGCAACAGCTCGCGGATGCGCGAGTGCGGGTGGCCGGCGGCGATCTTCTCCAGCGTGCTCTTGAGCCAGGCGTAGGGCTCCACGCCATTGAGCTTGCAGGTTTCGATGAGCGAGGCGATGCGCCCCCAGCCATGCGCCCCGTCGTCGTGGCCGGCGAACAGCGCGTTCTTGACATTGAGTTTGACGGGCCGCATCAGGTTCTCCACCGCGTTGGAGTCGATCTCCACGCGCCCATCGTAGAGAAAGACGAGCAACCCCTGCCACTGGTTGGCGATGTAGGTCAGCTTCTCGCCCAGGCGCGAGCGCGCTGAGACCCGCGAGCGCTGCTCGTCGAGCCACACCCCGAACCGGTTCACCAGCGGCGCCGATTCGTCCCACCGGATCGCTTGGCGCGTGGCCGGCGGCTCGCCTCGGATCTTCTTCTCGACCGCATACAGCCGCGCGATACGTTGCAGGCCCGCCTCGGCGATCGGCGAGGCGCTGGTGTCGAGCGCCTCCTTGAGCGCCCGGCGCACGTGCGCCCAGCAATGGGCCAGCCGCAAGGCGCCACCCGGACGGTCCGACCGGCTCAGCCGCTTGTACCCGGCGTAGCCATCGGTCTGCAACGTCCCGCTGAACCCCTCGAGCACCTGCTCGCCATGGTGACCACCACGACCGGGCGCGTAGGCATACACCACCCCCGGGGGGTCCGGACCGCCCCAGGACCGGTCGTCGCGCGCCATCGTCCACAGATACCCCGTCTTGGTCCGGCCCCGGCCCGGGTCGAGCACCGGCACCGTGGTCTCGTCCATAAACAGCTTCTCAGACCTCTTCAACTCCGCCGCCAGGCAATCGACCACCGGCTGGAGGTGAAACGACGCCTTGCCGACCCACCCGGCCAGGGTCGAACGGTGCAGGTCCAGACCCGAGCGGGCAAGCATCTGCGATTGCCGATACAGCGGAAGATGGTCCGCGTACTTCGACACGAGCACGTGGGCGAGCGCGCCTTCGCTCGGCAGTCCACCCTCGATCAGATGCGCCGGCGCCGGTGCCTGGGTGACACCTTCCTCACACACCCGGCAGGCGTACTTCGGGCGCACGGTGACGAGAACCCGAAGCTGCGCCGGAACGATGTCGAGCCGCTCGGTGCGGTCCTCGCCGATGCGCACCATCTCGCCGCACCCGCACGGGCAGTGCGTGCTGCGGGGCTCGATCACCTGCTCGACCCGGGGCAGATGTTCGGGAAGATGGCCGAGGTTGCGCTCGGGCGCGCGGCGCTTGCGAGGCGACCCCGGGGTCGCGCTCGCCGGAGGCGCTGGTTCGAGCTCGGCCACCGCCCCTTCGAGCGCCTCGAAGGCGAGCTGGAGCTGGTCAGGGTGCAGCTTCTCGGACTTCTTTCCGTACAGCAACCGGCGCAGCTCGCGTACCAGATGCTCCAGACGGCGGTTACGGTCGGTCAGCGAGGCGACCTCGGCACGCAACCCCTCGACCACCGCCCCGGGACCTCGATGCTCCCGCTGCCCGCGGCCCTCGCACCACCTCGCATCCTCGCCGCGCAGTGTCTCGACCGCCGCCTTCGGGGCCTCGAACAGCGCCCAAAAGGGCGGTGCAAGCGACTGCGAACCGACCGTGCCAGGATGCGTTCCCATGACAAAATGCTATCACAAGATCAGCGTGTTATAGGAGGGCTCGACAATCCCCCGATCACCCCGCGGTCAGGGGCCGGCGCACCGGTGGCCGGCACATCCGGCGCCAGTCCAGACCCTCGAACAATGCCTCGAACTGCGCGCGCGACAGCCGCATCACCCCGTCGCGCACCGTCGGCCAAGCGAACCGACCCTGCTCCAGACGCTTCGACGCCAGCACCAGACCCGTCCCATCCCACCACAGCACCTTCACCCGGTCCAAGCGCTTGGGACGGAACACCACCGCCACCCCGGAGTACGGATCCAGACCGAGCTCGTGCTCCACAACCGCCGCCAGACCGTCATGCCCCTTGCGGAAGTCCACCGGCCGCGTCGCCACCACCACACCCCTCCCCGCGACCATCATCGAAGCCCCCGCAGCGCCGCCGCAACTTCCGCGATCCGACCCGCGCCGACCTCGCCTGCCAGGCGCACCGTCACCCCGCGCGCCTCGATCACCACCGACCCCATCGCACCGCAAACCGCAGCACTGTCCACCTCCACCGTGGCGAAGGCCGGCGGTGGCTCGGGCGTGACCGCCGCCGAGGGTGAAAAGGACGGCACACCAAGCTTGCCCGCGCGGGCCAGACCGCGCCACGACGATAGCTGCCATCGCGATACCCCGTAGCGGCGCGCGACCTCGCCTACGCGATTCCCCGCCCGGAAGCTCTCGTGCACCACCCGCGCCTTCTCCTCGGCGCTCCAGCGCCGGCGCGACCGCCGCGGCGCAACAACCCCCGAGTGCTCCTCCGCCGACCGTTCACCACCGGCGGCGAAATCTCGTTCCGTATCCTGCATCGGATGACCCTCCCAGTGAAAACGGACATCCAATAGCATCTTTCCATCAATCGGAAGGTGGGCCACTCGTAGCGCTTACGGTGAAACGGCTGCGGTCCACGAGCGTCTCCACAAGGGTCACACATTGCTATACATGAAGGCACGCCATCGCCGGAGGGTCTGGAGCCGGTCACGATTTGCCGTCCCAGGCACCCGTACAACGGTGCGCCGGTCACAGTCATCGGCTTGCGCAATGCGGGCATCCGCGGTCCGAAGGCGAAGCTGCGGTTGCCCGACGGCACGGTGTGCTGGCTGCCGCTGTCGTGGACCAGCTTGGGCGCGGCGCCGGCTGACGGGTCTGGGCTGGCTGGTGCATTGTCCGATTTTGTCGCACTGCGTAATCTTCTCGCCATTCTCGAGGAGCGATGCGGAGCGGTGGATGGCGCAACAGCAACGGGAACTGCCGCTGCTGACGGTGCTGGCGTGGGAGGAACGGTGGGAGCGCTGGTACGCGGTGCCGCCGGACAGCCGCCAGCGTCTGGTGCGGGAGCTGGCGCGTGTGATGGTCCGGCTGGCGGACGCGGAGAGTCGCAATGAGCACGACGAAGATTACGACCCGGCATCTTGAGCGCCAGGCGGTCGTGTATGTGCGGCAATCGACGCCGGGTCAGGTGCGCAATCATCGTGAATCGACGGCGCGCCAGTACGCTCTGAGGGAGCGGGCCCGGGAGTTCGGCTGGCCTGAGACCCGGATCAGGACGATCGACGCTGACCTTGGCCACAGTGCCGGCGCGCATGCGAAGGGCGCGCGCACGGGCTTTGACGAGCTGTGCCGCCTGCTCGCCCGGGATCAGGTCGGGGGCGTGTTCGGGCTCGAGATATCGCGCTTGGCGAGGAACACCGTGGAGTGGTTTCAGCTCCTCGACCTGTGTCGCACGCACGATGTGGCGCTCATCGAGGACAGCCAAGTGTATTTGCCGAACAGCGACGATGACAGCCTCATTCTGGGCATCCGAGGGACGATGTCGGCCTCGGAGCTGTCGGTGCTGCGGGCACGGATGGAAGGTGGACGGCGCAACAAGGCATTGCGCGGGGCGCTGTACTGGCGCGTGGCGGGCGGCTTTGTGCGCGAAGGGGATACCATCCGCAAGGATCCGGACCAGCGCGTGCAGGCATCGATCGGTGCGGTGTTCACTGCTTTCCGGGAGGCGGGAACGGCGCGCCAAGCGGCGGTGGTGTTGCGCGACCGGGAGATCAGCGTGCCGGTGCGAGACCACTCCAGCGGTGCGTTGCTGTGGCGGCCGGCCTCGTATAGTCGGACGCTGCGGATTCTGAAGAACCCGGCCATGGGCGGCGCCTATGCGTACGGGCTGCGTCGCGGGCGCAGACGTGACACGCCGTTGCTCGCGGTGCACGAGCAGTGGGAGGTGCTGCTGCCCGAACGCCATGAAGGCTATGTAGAGTGGCAGGAATGGCTCGAGATCCAGGTGGAGTTGCCCCGGTTTAGTGGACACCTGAACATTGTGCGCAGGAGGTGTCTACATGTCGAAAACCCATTCGCCTTACGCGCCGGAGTACCGGCGCCAGATGGTTGAGCTGGTCCGAGCGGGTCGCACGCCCGGGGAGCTCGCTCGTGAGTTCGAGTGTTCCGCGCAGGCGATCCGCAACTGGGTTCGTCAGACGGATCGCGACGAGGGCCTTCGTGAAGACGGTCTGACGACGGTCGAGCGTGAGGAGTTGCGGCGGCTTCGTCGGGAGAATCGTCAGCTTCGCGAAGAGCGCGAGATCCTAAAAAAAGCCGCGGCCTGGTTCGCTCGGGAGAGCGGTTCGATTCCGGGGAGGTCTTCGAGCTCATGAGGGCGAACCAGGCCCATCATCGGGTGGCCACGATGTGCCGGGTGCTGGGCGTCTCCCCCAGCGGGTACTACGCGTGGCGCGGTCGCGGGCGTTCTGCTCGTGCGAAGCGTGACGAGGAGTTGCGGGGCACGATCCGGACCATTCACCGGGATTCTCGTGGCACCTACGGGGCGCCTCGGGTGCACGCCGAGCTGGCCGCCAAGGGGTGGCGTGTGGGCCGCAAGCGGGTCGCTCGGCTGATGCGCAAGGCAGGCTGGGCGGGAGTGAGCCGGCGCCGCGGTACGCGCACTACGCGCGCGGAGCCGGGCCAGCGTGCGGCCCCGGACCGGGTGCAACGTCAGTTCCGGGCCGACGCGCCGAACCGGCTGTGGGTCGCCGACGTGACCTATGTGCCGACCCGAGCGGGGTTCGTGTACCTGGCCATCGTGCTCGACGTGTTCAGCCGCAAGGTGGTGGGGTGGTCGATCGCCAATCATCTTCGCACCGAACTGGTGCTCGCGGCGCTGAACATGGCCCTGGCACAGCGCCGGCTCCAAGGCGAGGTCGTGCATCATTCCGACAAGGGGTCGCAGTACACCTCGCTCGCCTTCGGCAAACGGTGCCGGGAGATGGGGGTGGTGACCTCGACCGGCTCGGCTGGTGACTGCTTCGATAACGCGATGGCCGAGAGCTTCTTCGCCACCCTCGAATGCGAGCTCCTGCTCCGGCGCGAGTTTCCAACTCAAGTCCAGGCGCGCATGGCCCTCTTCGAGTTCATCGAGGGCTGGTACAACACACACCGTCGGCACTCCGCCCTGGGTTACCTCAGCCCGAATGACTTCGAGCGCGCCGCCGCGAAGGCCGCCAGTGGTGCGACCGGCAACGATGAGCGTCTCGATCGAACCGACCGCGAAGCCTTCCCCAACGGCGAGCCGGGGATCCCGAACCACCCTCTGAGGGAACCCTCAACTCCCGTCTGCGGTAAGATTCTCCTTCCACCGGCCTTCGCCCACCCCCATGCAGGAGGCGAAAGCCCTCAACCGTCCACTGAAACGGGGTAGCCCCACAGGAACAACTGGCGAGCAACCATTCTTGTCGCGACGGCAGCCGGGGGCCTGCGCGAGAAGGTCCCGCGGTGCTGCAAGGATTGGTGGTGTGCGGTCATTGCGGCTACGGCATGGCGGTCGATTACAACGCGAGGGGGTGGAGCTATGTGTGCGGCGTCGTCGACCCCACGAGCCACCAGAGACGAGGTTGCTGTTCGATGGGCGGCAAGCGCCTCGACCGCGAGGTGGTGCGCCTGTTCCTGGAGCTGGCGACGCCGGGTGGTGCGCAGGCGGCGGTGCAAGCGGCGGCTGACGTGGCCGAGCGCGCGGATGCGGACCTGCGCCGCTGGGAGCAGGGTAAGCGCTACGAGTGGCCCACCTTCCGATTGATGGAAAGATGCTATTGGATGTCCGTTTTCACTGGGAGGGTCATCCGATGCAGGATACGGAACGAGATTTCGCCGCCGGTGGTGAACGGTCGGCGGAGGAGCACTCGGGGGTTGTTGCGCCGCGGCGGTCGCGCCGGCGCTGGAGCGCCGAGGAGAAGGCGCGGGTGGTGCACGAGAGCTTCCGGGCGGGGAATCGCGTAGGCGAGGTCGCGCGCCGCTACGGGGTATCGCGATGGCAGCTATCGTCGTGGCGCGGTCTGGCCCGCGCGGGCAAGCTTGGTGTGCCGTCCTTTTCACCCTCGGCGGCGGTCACGCCCGAGCCACCGCCGGCCTTCGCCACGGTGGAGGTGGACAGTGCTGCGGTTTGCGGTGCGATGGGGTCGGTGGTGATCGAGGCGCGCGGGGTGACGGTGCGCCTGGCAGGCGAGGTCGGCGCGGGTCGGATCGCGGAAGTTGCGGCGGCGCTGCGGGGGCTTCGATGATGGTCGCGGGGAGGGGTGTGGTGGTGGCGACGCGGCCGGTGGACTTCCGCAAGGGGCATGACGGTCTGGCGGCGGTTGTGGAGCACGAGCTCGGTCTGGATCCGTACTCCGGGGTGGCGGTGGTGTTCCGTCCCAAGCGCTTGGACCGGGTGAAGGTGCTGTGGTGGGATGGGACGGGTCTGGTGCTGGCGTCGAAGCGTCTGGAGCAGGGTCGGTTCGCTTGGCCGACGGTGCGCGACGGGGTGATGCGGCTGTCGCGCGCGCAGTTCGAGGCATTGTTCGAGGGTCTGGACTGGCGCCGGATGTGCCGGCCACCGGTGCGCCGGCCCCTGACCGCGGGGTGATCGGGGGATTGTCGAGCCCTCCTATAACACGCTGATCTTGTGATAGCATTTTGTCATGGGAACGCATCCTGGCACGGTCGGTTCGCAGTCGCTTGCACCGCCCTTTTGGGCGCTGTTCGAGGCCCCGAAGGCGGCGGTCGAGACACTGCGCGGCGAGGATGCGAGGTGGTGCGAGGGCCGCGGGCAGCGGGAGCATCGAGGTCCCGGGGCGGTGGTCGAGGGGTTGCGTGCCGAGGTCGCCTCGCTGACCGACCGTAACCGCCGTCTGGAGCATCTGGTACGCGAGCTGCGCCGGTTGCTGTACGGAAAGAAGTCCGAGAAGCTGCACCCTGACCAGCTCCAGCTCGCCTTCGAGGCGCTCGAAGGGGCGGTGGCCGAGCTCGAACCAGCGCCTCCGGCGAGCGCGACCCCGGGGTCGCCTCGCAAGCGCCGCGCGCCCGAGCGCAACCTCGGCCATCTTCCCGAACATCTGCCCCGGGTCGAGCAGGTGATCGAGCCCCGCAGCACGCACTGCCCGTGCGGGTGCGGCGAGATGGTGCGCATCGGCGAGGACCGCACCGAGCGGCTCGACATCGTTCCGGCGCAGCTTCGGGTTCTCGTCACCGTGCGCCCGAAGTACGCCTGCCGGGTGTGTGAGGAAGGTGTCACCCAGGCACCGGCGCCGGCGCATCTGATCGAGGGTGGACTGCCGAGCGAAGGCGCGCTCGCCCACGTGCTCGTGTCGAAGTACGCGGACCATCTTCCGCTGTATCGGCAATCGCAGATGCTCGCCCGCTCGGGTCTGGACCTGCACCGTTCGACCCTGGCCGGGTGGGTCGGCAAGGCGTCGTTTCACCTCCAGCCGGTGGTCGATTGCCTGGCGGCGGAGTTGAAGAGGTCTGAGAAGCTGTTTATGGACGAGACCACGGTGCCGGTGCTCGACCCGGGCCGGGGCCGGACCAAGACGGGGTATCTGTGGACGATGGCGCGCGACGACCGGTCCTGGGGCGGTCCGGACCCCCCGGGGGTGGTGTATGCCTACGCGCCCGGTCGTGGTGGTCACCATGGCGAGCAGGTGCTCGAGGGGTTCAGCGGGACGTTGCAGACCGATGGCTACGCCGGGTACAAGCGGCTGAGCCGGTCGGACCGTCCGGGTGGCGCCTTGCGGCTGGCCCATTGCTGGGCGCACGTGCGCCGGGCGCTCAAGGAGGCGCTCGACACCAGCGCCTCGCCGATCGCCGAGGCGGGCCTGCAACGTATCGCGCGGCTGTATGCGGTCGAGAAGAAGATCCGAGGCGAGCCGCCGGCCACGCGCCAAGCGATCCGGTGGGACGAATCGGCGCCGCTGGTGAACCGGTTCGGGGTGTGGCTCGACGAGCAGCGCTCGCGGGTCTCAGCGCGCTCGCGCCTGGGCGAGAAGCTGACCTACATCGCCAACCAGTGGCAGGGGTTGCTCGTCTTTCTCTACGATGGGCGCGTGGAGATCGACTCCAACGCGGTGGAGAACCTGATGCGGCCCGTCAAACTCAATGTCAAGAACGCGCTGTTCGCCGGCCACGACGACGGGGCGCATGGCTGGGGGCGCATCGCCTCGCTCATCGAAACCTGCAAGCTCAATGGCGTGGAGCCCTACGCCTGGCTCAAGAGCACGCTGGAGAAGATCGCCGCCGGCCACCCGCACTCGCGCATCCGCGAGCTGTTGCCCTGGAACTTCAGCTCGGCGTCAAGCTGACTGCACGGCGGGCCCCTGGTTGGCAAGGTGGGCCGTTCGTACCGCTTACGGAGCAGGCGGTGGAGCATTGCCGCTACCAGGCCGGGCTCGCGGAGCGCCGCTACCGGCAGGTCGATCCGGACAACAGGCTGATCGCGGCGACACTGGAGCGCGAATGGGAAGCAGCGCTGGTGGCGCTTCAGCAGGCCGAGCGGGCGCTCACGACCGCGCGTGCCGAACAACCGCCACCCCCGGCGCCGGAGATGTTCGCCGAGCTCGGTTCATCGCTCGAGCGAGTATGGGACGGGCCGACGACCTCGAACTGCGACCGCAAGCGGTTGCTCGGCTGCCTCGTGGAGCAGGTGACGATCGAGCACCACAAAGAGGCGGGAGAGTTCGCCGTCACCGTGCACTGGCGAGGTGGGCGTGTCGACGACCTGACGTTTGCAAAGATCGTCCCCATCGTGCAGCCCAAACGCACCGACGAGAGCACCCTGGACCTGGTTCGCAACCTGTGCGCTCATTACAACGACACAACGGTGGCGATCCTTCTCAACAAGCAGGGACGGCGCACCGCCCACGATCTGCCGTTCACCAAGGATCTGGTCTACAACCTGCGCCGGTACCATGACATTCCCGCCCATGTGCCCCCGACCGAACCCGGCGATGGGGGAGCGCTCAGGGTCGCCGATGCCGCCCGCGAGCTCGCAGTGACCGAGACAACGCTGTACCGCTGGGTCCACGCAGGACTCGTGCCGGTCATCAATCCGGGCGTCGACGGGGCACCGTTGAGGGTGAAGATGACGGACGCACTTCGCGCGCGTTTCCGTGCGCAGCCGCCGGAAGGATTCGTGCCAGTGCGGGTCGCGATGCAACGCCTCGGGGTGAGCCGACAGACGATTTGGAACCGCGTCAGGACAGGTGCCCTCGCTTCATGCCACGTCACGCATGGCAGCAAGCGCGGCCTCTATGTGGAGATGGCGCACGAGGATACGCTTGCGTTGTTCAACGCACCGTGTGCACAGCCACAGGGATGAGCGGAAAGGGTCAACGTGCCGTCCCGACGACACACCGCAGCATTGCCCGAGGGCGTCAAACGTCATGCACAGGCAGCCTCAAGCCCATCTCACACGATGTAAAGGCGTGGGCAGGAAAAATCCGAATTTCGGCAAGCGCCGGATTTTCATCACTTTGTTCAGGAACCCAGGGTTCCGCAGTATGGAGTAGCAGTACAATGCCAAAGCTTCGGCCAGCAGCACCCGATGCCCGTGCGCCGCGCGCATGTCTTGGGACAGCCGACGAAGGCTCAACGCCAACACCCGCGAAGCCAGGTTCGACGCCGCGCAACCGGGCAAAATCACGAACCGGGCATTGTTGGCAATCAGGTGCAGGCGCCGGAACTGCTGCTCGGGCAGCCACCCGATCCACCGGTCGCGGGCCTGGAGCTTGAACGCCCCGGCGTGCCAGCCGATGAGCGCAAGCCAGTGCTCGCCGAGCACCGCGACGTGGCGAACGCTTCGTCCCACCAGCCCCCGGAACGGCAGATAGTGGTGCGCGCCCATCAGCGCATCCCACCGCTGGCGCTCGGCTGCGCCCATCGTGGGGCGTACCGTGACTTCGCGCAGTCGCTGAGCAATCGTGTCGAGCATCGCCTTGGCCGGGGTCGATGAGCCTGCGCCTCGGTATGATGGCCCCGAGGCGGTTTGTCCGGAGGGGGCGATTATCCATATGAATCAAATGTATGATCCGAACCCGAGATCAGTCCTGGGCGGCTGGCTGATCGCTCCGCTCAGCACTCTTTATGGTCTCAATCAATCGATCCTGGTATTGCTTCTGCTTCTCCATGTAGAAGGCCACCAACCGTGTGGGATCATGACCAAAGCGCGCCGAGATGCGATGCCGGACTTCCCGGATCTCGTCGATTACCGGGTCACTCAGGTTCTGTTTCATCACTACCTCCAAGTAGTTCCAGGGTAAGCGCTACGAGTGGCCCACCTTCCGATTGATGGAAAGATGCTATTGGATGTCCGTTTTCACTGGGAGGGTCATCCGATGCAGGATACGGAACGAGATTTCGCCGCCGGTGGTGAACGGTCGGCGGAGGAGCACTCGGGGGTTGTTGCGCCGCGGCGGTCGCGCCGGCGCTGGAGCGCCGAGGAGAAGGCGCGGGTGGTGCACGAGAGCTTCCGGGCGGGGAATCGCGTAGGCGAGGTCGCGCGCCGCTACGGGGTATCGCGATGGCAGCTATCGTCGTGGCGCGGTCTGGCCCGCGCGGGCAAGCTTGGTGTGCCGTCCTTTTCACCCTCGGCGGCGGTCACGCCCGAGCCACCGCCGGCCTTCGCCACGGTGGAGGTGGACAGTGCTGCGGTTTGCGGTGCGATGGGGTCGGTGGTGATCGAGGCGCGCGGGGTGACGGTGCGCCTGGCAGGCGAGGTCGGCGCGGGTCGGATCGCGGAAGTTGCGGCGGCGCTGCGGGGGCTTCGATGATGGTCGCGGGGAGGGGTGTGGTGGTGGCGACGCGGCCGGTGGACTTCCGCAAGGGGCATGACGGTCTGGCGGCGGTTGTGGAGCACGAGCTCGGTCTGGATCCGTACTCCGGGGTGGCGGTGGTGTTCCGTCCCAAGCGCTTGGACCGGGTGAAGGTGCTGTGGTGGGATGGGACGGGTCTGGTGCTGGCGTCGAAGCGTCTGGAGCAGGGTCGGTTCGCTTGGCCGACGGTGCGCGACGGGGTGATGCGGCTGTCGCGCGCGCAGTTCGAGGCATTGTTCGAGGGTCTGGACTGGCGCCGGATGTGCCGGCCACCGGTGCGCCGGCCCCTGACCGCGGGGTGATCGGGGGATTGTCGAGCCCTCCTATAACACGCTGATCTTGTGATAGCATTTTGTCATGGGAACGCATCCTGGCACGGTCGGTTCGCAGTCGCTTGCACCGCCCTTTTGGGCGCTGTTCGAGGCCCCGAAGGCGGCGGTCGAGACACTGCGCGGCGAGGATGCGAGGTGGTGCGAGGGCCGCGGGCAGCGGGAGCATCGAGGTCCCGGGGCGGTGGTCGAGGGGTTGCGTGCCGAGGTCGCCTCGCTGACCGACCGTAACCGCCGTCTGGAGCATCTGGTACGCGAGCTGCGCCGGTTGCTGTACGGAAAGAAGTCCGAGAAGCTGCACCCTGACCAGCTCCAGCTCGCCTTCGAGGCGCTCGAAGGGGCGGTGGCCGAGCTCGAACCAGCGCCTCCGGCGAGCGCGACCCCGGGGTCGCCTCGCAAGCGCCGCGCGCCCGAGCGCAACCTCGGCCATCTTCCCGAACATCTGCCCCGGGTCGAGCAGGTGATCGAGCCCCGCAGCACGCACTGCCCGTGCGGGTGCGGCGAGATGGTGCGCATCGGCGAGGACCGCACCGAGCGGCTCGACATCGTTCCGGCGCAGCTTCGGGTTCTCGTCACCGTGCGCCCGAAGTACGCCTGCCGGGTGTGTGAGGAAGGTGTCACCCAGGCACCGGCGCCGGCGCATCTGATCGAGGGTGGACTGCCGAGCGAAGGCGCGCTCGCCCACGTGCTCGTGTCGAAGTACGCGGACCATCTTCCGCTGTATCGGCAATCGCAGATGCTTGCCCGCTCGGGTCTGGACCTGCACCGTTCGACCCTGGCCGGGTGGGTCGGCAAGGCGTCGTTTCACCTCCAGCCGGTGGTCGATTGCCTGGCGGCGGAGTTGAAGAGGTCTGAGAAGCTGTTTATGGACGAGACCACGGTGCCGGTGCTCGACCCGGGCCGGGGCCGGACCAAGACGGGGTATCTGTGGACGATGGCGCGCGACGACCGGTCCTGGGGCGGTCCGGACCCCCCGGGGGTGGTGTATGCCTACGCGCCCGGTCGTGGTGGTCACCATGGCGAGCAGGTGCTCGAGGGGTTCAGCGGGACGTTGCAGACCGATGGCTACGCCGGGTACAAGCGGCTGAGCCGGTCGGACCGTCCGGGTGGCGCCTTGCGGCTGGCCCATTGCTGGGCGCACGTGCGCCGGGCGCTCAAGGAGGCGCTCGACACCAGCGCCTCGCCGATCGCCGAGGCGGGCCTGCAACGTATCGCGCGGCTGTATGCGGTCGAGAAGAAGATCCGAGGCGAGCCGCCGGCCACGCGCCAAGCGATCCGGTGGGACGAATCGGCGCCGCTGGTGAACCGGTTCGGGGTGTGGCTCGACGAGCAGCGCTCGCGGGTCTCAGCGCGCTCGCGCCTGGGCGAGAAGCTGACCTACATCGCCAACCAGTGGCAGGGGTTGCTCGTCTTTCTCTACGATGGGCGCGTGGAGATCGACTCCAACGCGGTGGAGAACCTGATGCGGCCCGTCAAACTCAATGTCAAGAACGCGCTGTTCGCCGGCCACGACGACGGGGCGCATGGCTGGGGGCGCATCGCCTCGCTCATCGAAACCTGCAAGCTCAATGGCGTGGAGCCCTACGCCTGGCTCAAGAGCACGCTGGAGAAGATCGCCGCCGGCCACCCGCACTCGCGCATCCGCGAGCTGTTGCCCTGGAACTTCAGCTCGGCGTCAAGCTGACTGCACGGCGGGCCCCTGGTTGGCAAGGTGGGCCGTTCGTACCGCTTACGTTCCAGGGGTGTCACCAACGCCGGGACGAAAAGACCAAGCATGGCATTTACACGGCGGATGTGTCCGAATTTATTTGCGTTTGCAAGGTGTCGACAATTCCAGGTTACCAGAAAGTCGCACTTGTGATAGGACGCAAGTGCCAAGTGCAGCGCGTCACCAGCAGGATTAGCCGGCATCAGCTTGTGCCGGATATACCCCTGGACGATCTCGGCGATGGCCGGCTCGACGGGCAGGAGAGGCAGATCACGAACCAAGGCCAGTCGTTTCGCGCTTCGTTCAGGTATACCGCCGGCCAGCTCGTCCAGCACGGCTCAACTCGTGACCAGCTCGTAGCGCCCGGGCGCACTGTCCCATCACCCCTGGGTCCACTCCCGGCGCGCCACGATGCCAGGGGCGGTGCGTTCTTCATGGTAGAATCTGAGGATCGTGGTCTCGACATACACGCGTGGCTTGGTCATATCGGCAGGATACCGCACTTAGCTCCCGAGGAACAGATCGAACAAGGTAAGCCGCCCAACGGCCAGCGTGAGCGACCGCGGAACCGCGCAGCGGTGGAGCTGTCCAGCCTACCTCCAGACTACCGCCTTGCGCCGCGCTGGCTCCGAGAAGCACAAGAATCGCCCCCCATAAGAGCCCGATCCGTCTTGTAGTCGTTTGTGTCATCGCTCTTCTTTGTCGCCTAACGACCAAGCTCAGGGGCGCCGCTTCGCGGCGTCCCCTGGAGCGTCTTGTTGGGCGGCTGACCATGCTGCTTGATCTATCACAAAGGCGAACTCTCTATCTGTCCGCGCCGGAAGTGCGAGCAGCGAGTGCTTTGTTTGCCGCTTCGTAAGCCTCCTGCACCCAGGCCGGATCCCGGAAGAGGACGTATATGCCACGATACTCTTCGCGCTGGACGAGCTTGGTGCCCTTGCCATCCGGAATGAGTTGCCAATGGTGGTGTAGGTCAGTCAAGGCTGATTTTTGTTCATGATTTTTGTTCATTGGACTGGGCCGAGGTTCCGTCGGAAACGGTTCGGCATCGGAACCGCCCGCGCCCGAGCGCCAACGACGTGAGCGGGGAAACGGGAGGCGGGCAGGGTCGGATCAGCCGCCGGTGAAGGCGGAGAGGCACCAGCCGAGGAGCGCGCCGGGGAAGAGGCCGACCACGAGGACGCTCAGCGCGTTGACGCTGATGACGAGCCGAAGGGGATTCGCGACCGTCAGGGCCGGCTCGCCCGGCTCGTCGAAGTACATGAGCTTCACGATGCGAAGGTAGTAGAAGAGCCCGACGACCGAGAAGACCACCGCGACCACCGCGAGCCAGACGAAGTCCGCGGCAACGACCTCGCGGAGCACCGACCACTTCGCCCAGAACCCCACGAAGGGCGGCACCCCGGCCATCGACAGCATGAGCACCAGCATCAGGAACGCGTGCCAGGGGCTGCGCTCGTTGAGGCCCCGGAAGTCGTCGATCCGGTCCGCCTCGAAGCCCTCGCGCGAGAGCACGATGATCATGCCGAACGCCCCGAGGGCCATCACCGCGTAGACGATGACGTAGAACATCGCCGCCGCGTAGCCCGCGCCGGTCCCCGGAATGATGCCGAGGAAGAGGAACCCCATGTGGGCGATCGTGGAGTAGGCGAGCATGCGCTTCAGATTCGCCTGAGCGATGGCGATGACGTTGCCGATGCCGATGGACAGGACCGCGAGCACCACCAGCATGTCCTGCCACTCGCCGTGCAGGCCCCAGAGCCCGTCCGCGAGGAGCCGCACGGCCATCGCGAACGCGGCGAGCTTCGGCGCGGTCCCGACGAACATCGTGACCGGGGTGTCGGCGCCCTCGTACACGTCCGGGATCCACATGTGGAACGGCGCCGCCCCCAGCTTGAACGCGACGCCGGTGACCACGAACACGAGCCCGAGCACCAGCACGAGATCGCTGCCGTCCCGGGCCGCCTCGCCGATCCCCGCGAGCTCCAGGGTCCCCGTCGCCCCGTACACCATCGACATCCCGTAGAGCAGCATCCCGGAGGCGAGCGCCCCCAGCACGAAGTACTTCATCGCCGCCTCGGCCGCGACCGGCGAGTCGCGGTCGAGGGCCACCATCGCGTAGAGGGAGAGCGAGAGCAGCTCGAGCCCGAGGTACACGGTGAGGAGGTTCGCGGCCGACACGAGCACCATCATGCCGAGCAACGCGAAGAGTCCGAGGATGAAGTACTCGCCCCGCGCCCGTGACCGGGCCCGCAGGTGCGTCTGGAGGTAGAAGAACAGGAACCACCCGATCCCGAGGGTCGCGAGCTTGAGGATCGCGGCCATCGGGTCGGCGACGAACGTTCCCGAGAACGCGACGAGCGCATCCTCGGGAAAGTTGAGGGCAAGGACGAGCGCGGTGAGGACCAGGGATGCCTGGGAGAGCCGGTAGGTGAGGTCCGCCGACCGCCCGTAGACCTCCACCACGAGCACCACGCACGCGGCCGCCGCGAGGACGATCTCGGGTGCGATGGGGGCAAACGCGGGCACCGTCACCCCGTTCACGATGCGCCTCCTCCCCCGTTCACAGCTTCGTTCTCGACACGTGGTCCAGCAGGTTCTCGACCGACGGCCCCATCACCTCGAGCAGCGGTGCGGGCCAGAGCCCGAGGAGGAGCACCGCGGCCGCGAGGGCCGCGAGCACAATGAACTCGCGCGGGTTCACGTCGCTCAGGGTCGCGACTCCCTCGTTCGCGACCTCGCCGAACACCACCCGCTTGTACATCCAGAGGGTGTATGCGGCCCCGAGGATGAGGGTGAGACCGGCGAGCAGGGCGATCCAGACGTTCGCCTGGAAGCTTCCGAGGATCACCAGGAACTCGCCGACGAAGCCGGAGGTCCCCGGCAGACCGGAGTTGGCGAGCGCGAACAGCATCATGAACGACGCGAAGATCGGCATCGTGTTGGCGACCCCGCCGTAGTCGGCGATCCGGCGGCTGTGCAGGCGGTCGTACATGACCCCGACGCAAAGGAAGAGCGCACCCGAGATGAAGCCGTGGGAGACGAGCTGCACGAGCGCCCCTTCGAGCCCCATGATCGCGCCCGTGCGCCCCTCCGGATGGTCGAGGAGGGTGAACGCGATGAACACCCCGAGGGTCGCGAACCCCATGTGCGAGATCGACGAGTAGGCGATGAGCTTCTTCATGTCGGGCTGCACGAGGGCGACGAACCCGATGTAGACGATGGCGATGAGCGAGAGCGCGATCATCAGCCAGTCGAGCTCGCTGCTCGCATCCGGCGCGATGGGCAGGCTGAACCGGAAGAAGCCGTAGGCGCCGAGCTTCAGCATGATGGCGGCGAGGATCACCGACCCCCCTGTCGGGGCCTCGACGTGAGCGTCGGGGAGCCAGGTGTGCACCGGCCACATCGGCACCTTGACCGCGAACGCGGCGAGGAACGAGAGGAAGATGAAGATCTGGGCCGGGAGGGTGAGCTTGACGTGATGGAAGTCGAGGATCCGGAAGCTCTCCGCCTGCGCGTAGAGGTAGAGGAAGGCGACCAGCATGAGCACCGAGCCGAGGAAGGTATAGAGGAAGAACTTGATGGTGGCGTACACCCGGTTCTCCCCGCCCCAGATGCCGATGATGAGGAACATCGGGACGAGCAGAGCCTCCCAGAAGACGTAGAACAGGATGGCGTCGAGGGCCGCGAACGCCCCCACCATGAGCCCCTCCAGGATGAGGAAGGAGGCCATGTACTGCGACACGCGATGCTCGATGACTTCCTGTCCCGCCACCACCACGAGCACGGTGGTGAACGTGGTGAGGAGCACGAGCGGCATCGAGATCCCGTCCACCCCGAGGTGGTAGTGGATCCGGAAGGCCGGGATCCAGGGTGCCTCCTCGACGAACTGCATCGCCGCGGTGCCGCCGTCGAAGCCGGCGTAGAGGGGGATCGACAGGAGAAAGGTCACCAGCGACACGACGAGGGCGGCGAACCGGGCGTTGCGGGCGCGGTTCTCCTCTCCGAGGAGGAGCACCCACACCCCTCCGAGGATCGGGACCCAGATGACGAGGCTGAGGAACGGGAAGTCGGAGAACATCGTGCGCGATCAGCCTCCCGGGCCGCCTCCCGGCCCATCGAGGAGGAGCCAGGTCATGAGCAGGAGCAGGCCGATGATCATCGCGAACGCGTAGTGATAGAGGAGCCCGGTCTGCACGTGGCGGATGACGCTCGCGATCCTGCCGACCGCCCGCGCCGAGCCGTTCACGATCCAGCCGTCGATGACCCGCACGTCTCCGAGCCGCCAGAGGAGGCCGCCCACCCGCCGGGTGCCGCCGGCGAAGAACGCGCCGTAGAAGTCGTCGAAGCCGTACTTGTTGACGAGCAGCCGGTAGGCACCGTGGAACCGCTCCGCGATCGCGGCCGGAAGGCCCGGATCGCGGAGGTACAGGTACCAGGCGAGGGCCGCGCCGGCCGCCGCGAGCCAGAACGGAAGCGCGACGAAGCCGTGGGTCGCGAACGCGCCCGCGCCCGTGAAGCCCTCGCCCACGCGCGCGAGAACGTCGTGCTCCGGGGCCACCGCGATGGTGCCGCCGAAGTAGTCGCCGAACAGCATCGGCTCCACCCACGGCCAGCCGATGACCACCGAGAAGAAGGCGAGGACCACGAGAGGAACGGTGACCACGAGGGGGCTCTCGCGGAGGTGCCCGCGGGCGTGCTCGTCCACCCGCTCCTCGCCGTGGAAGACGAGAAAGTACATGCGGAAGCTGTAGAGGGCGGTGACGAACACCCCGAGGAGGACGGCCGGATACCCGATCCAGGCGGCCGCCAGCTCCGAGTGGCGCACCGCCTCGATGATCCCGTCCTTCGAGAAGAAGCCGGAGAAGCCGGGGAAGCCGATGAGCGCGAGGGTGCCGATGAGCGAGCAGAGCCAGGTGATCGGCATGTGCCGCCACAGCCCCCCCATGCGGCGCATGTCCTGCTCGTGGTGGAGGGCGATGATGACCGAGCCCGCCGCGAGGAAGAGAAGCGCCTTGAAAAAGGCGTGGGTCCCGAGGTGGAAGATCGCCGCCGCATAGGCCGAGGCCCCGAGCGCCACCGTCATGTACCCGAGCTGGGACAGGGTCGAGTAGGCCACTACCCGCTTGATGTCGTGCTGCACGAGCCCCAGGAGCCCCATGAAGAAGGCGGTGAGCGCCCCGATCACCATCACCACGTTGAGCGCGACCTCGGACAGCTCGAACAGCGGCGACATCCTCGCCACCATGAAGATGCCGGCGGTCACCATGGTCGCCGCGTGAATGAGGGCGGAGATCGGCGTCGGGCCTTCCATCGAGTCCGGAAGCCACACGTGGAGCGGCACCTGCGCCGACTTCCCCATCGCGCCGACGAAGAGGAGGAGGCAGATCACGGTCATCGCCGACCACTCCGCGGCGCCCACGATGTTCATGGTGGTCCCGGCCTTCCCGGGCGCCGCCCCGAACACGCTCGCGTAGTCGAGGGTCCCGAAGACGAGGAGCACCGCGGCGATCCCGAGCAGGAAACCGAGGTCTCCTACCCGGTTGACGAGAAACGCCTTGAGATTGGCCTGGATTGCGCTCTCGCGCCTGAACCAGAAGCCGATGAGGAGGTACGAGACGACCCCGACCGCCTCCCAGCCGAAGAAGAGCTGGAGGAAGTTGTTGGCCATCACCAGCATCAGCATGGAGAACGTGAAAAGCGAGATGTAGCTGAAGAAGCGCTGGTAGCCGGGATCGTCCGCCATGTAGCCGATGGTGTAGACGTGGATCGTCAGCGAGACGAAGGAGACCACCAGCATCATGGTCGCGCTCAGCTCGTCGATGAGGAAGCCGATCTCGAGCTTGAGGTCCCCCGCCTGGCCCCACACGTAGACCGGCCCGTCGAACCCCCCGGCCCCGTCGAGCACCACCGTCTTGAATACGAGGAACGAGAGCACGGTGGACACCGCCACCCCCGCGATGGTCACCGAGTGGGCGCCGGCGCGGCCGACGGCGCGCCCGAAGAGGCCCGCCACCACCGCCCCCGCGAGGGGCGCGAGGACGATGAGAAGCGACAGGGTCGGAAGGCTCACGGGGTCATCCCTTCATCGTGTCGATGTCGGCCACGTTGATCGTGTCGCGGCTGCGGAACAGCACCACCAGGATGGCGAGGCCGATGGCCGCCTCCGCCGCGGCCACGGTGAGGATGAAGAACACGAAGACCTGGCCCCCGATGTCGCCGAGGAAGCGCGAGAACGCGATGAAGTTGAGGTTGACCGCGAGCAGCATGAGCTCGATCGACATGAGCAGGATGATGACGTTCTTCCGGTTGAGGAAGATGCCGGCCATGCTGAGGCAGAAGAGGATGGCCCCGAGCATGAGGTAGTGCGAGAGCGGGATCACTCCCCCCCCTCCGGCGCGGGCGAAGGCGCCCCCCCCGACGCCGATCGAGCGCCGCCGCCCTCCCCGATCGGCTCGCGCCGCACCGCCGGCATGCTCACCAGTCGCACCCGGTCGGCGCGCCGCGCCCGGACCTGCTCCTCCGGACGCGGCCCCCGGCGACCCTCGCGGCGGCGCAGGGTGAGGGCGATGGCCGCGACGATGGCGACGAGGAGGATGACCGAGGCGATCTCGAAGGGATACACGTACACCGTGTAAAGCACCGCGCCGAGCTCGCGGGTGTTGCTGTAGCCGGGCGGGTGCGGCTCGGGCACCGGCAGCATGTCGAGCCGGTCCCCGCCGAGGACGATGACGAGCTCCACCAGCACCACCACCGCGATGCCGATCCCGACCGGCAGGTACCGGATGAAGCCCTCCCGGAGCGGCACGAGATTGACGTCGAGCATCATCACCACGAAGAGGAAGAGCACCATCACCGCTCCGACGTAGACGAGAACGAGGGCGATGGCGAGGAACTCGGCCTCGAGGAGCAGCCAGATCGCGGCGCTCGTGAAGAATGCGAGCACCAGGCACAGGGCCGCGTGCACCGGGTTGCGCACCGTGATCACGAGGGCGCCGGCCACCACCAGCACCGCCGCGAAGAAGTAGAAGACGACCTGCTCGAACACCGCGGCGCCTATCGGTACGCGGATTCCACGGCCCGGTCGCGCGCGATCTGCTCCTCGTACCGGTCCCCGATCGCGAGCAGCTTCTCCTTGGTCATCAGGAGGTCGCCCCGCTCCTCGCCGTGGTACTCGAAGATGCGCGTCTCCACGATCGAATCGACCGGGCAGGACTCCTCGCAGAAGCCGCAGAAGATGCACTTGGTGAGGTCGATGTCGTAGCGCGTGGTGCGCCGCGTCCCGTCCTCGCGGGGCTCCGATTCGATGGTGATCGCGAGGGCCGGGCAGACCGCCTCGCAGAGCTTGCAGGCGATGCACCGCTCCTCCCCGTTCGGGTAGCGGCGAAGCGCATGGAGCCCCCGGAAGCGCGGCGACTGCGGCGTCTTCTCCTCCGGGTACTGCACGGTGAACTTCTTCCGGAAGAGGTACCCCCCGGTGAGGCGGAGCCCCCCGAGGAGCTCGACGAGGAAGAACGTTCGGAGGAACTTCGTCACTGTCCGCATCAACGGCTCCTCTCAGCCAAACCAGGGCGGGACCGCGAACACGACCCCGAGCCCGACCACCACGATCCAGACGATGGTCACGGGAATGAACACCTTCCACCCGAGGCGCATGATCTGGTCGTACCGGTAGCGGGGGAAGGTCGCCCGCATCCAGAGGAACACGAAGCAGAAGAGCGCGGTCTTGAACACGAACCAGTGGATGCCGGGGCCGAGGAGGGCCGCCGCCAGGGGAGACCATTCGGCGACCCGCCCGAAGTCCACGACGCCCTGGAGGGGAGACAGCCAGCCGCCGAGGAACATCACCGCCGCGAGGACCGCGATCAGGATCATGTTCGCGTACTCGGCGAGGAAGAAGAGTGCGAAGCTCATCCCCGAGTACTCGACGTGGAACCCGGCCACGATCTCGGACTCGCCCTCGGCGACGTCGAAGGGAGCCCGGTTGGTCTCCGCCACCCCCGAGATCCAGTACACGAGGAAGAGGGGCCACAGGGGGAGCCAGAACCAGTGCAGCACGGAGCCGTTCTGGGCGAGCACGATCTCGCGGAGGTTGAGGCTCCCGGCCGCGACCAGCACCCCGACCAGCGCGAAGCCCATCGCGATCTCGTAGGCGACGATCTGCGCCGCCGAGCGCATCGCGCCGAGCAGGGAGTACTTCGAGTTCGACGCCCAGCCGGCGATGATGACCCCGTACACGCCGAGCGAGGTCATGGCGAGCACGTAGAGGAGCCCCGCGTTCACGTCGGCGAGGACGAGGTGCTGGTCGAAGGGGACCACCGCCCACGCCGAGAGCGCGGTGACGAGCGCGAGCACCGGCGCCATCAGGAAGAGCCCCCGGTTCGCCCCGGCGGGGACGATGACCTCCTTCAGGAGCAGCTTGATCACGTCCGCGAACGGCTGGAAGAGACCACGCGGCCCCACCCGGTTCGGCCCGAGACGGACCTGGATGTAGCCGATGACCTTGCGCTCGGCGAGCGTGAAGTACGCGACCGAGAGCACGAGCGGGATCATGATCGCGAGGATCTTGAGGACGGTGAGGATCGTGACCTGGAGCCCGTGGGGCAGCCAGGCGACCGCGCCGGTGACGAACTCGGGCATCACGAGGCGGCCGGCTCCACCGAAACCGGCCCCCAGGCGGGGCCGAGACCGACACTGTGCGCGACCCCCGCGTGGAGGAGGAGGGAGCCGTCCGGAACCGCGGGGTCCTCCGCGACATCGAAGGTGCGCTCGCAACCGTTCTGCCGGACGGCGGCCATCCCGCCCGCGACGAGGCCGAGCGCGCGTGCGACCGCGGGGTTGACCCTCACCGCGGGAGGCGGCGTCGCGGCGGTGCGCTGGAGCGAAGCGGCCCGCCGAACGAGGGGGTCGACCGCGTAGAGCGGCACCTCGCCGATGCGCCAGAGCCGGGAGCGGGGGGCGGCGGCTTCGGGGCGGGAGCCCGGCCCGGGGTCGGGCCCGGGGTCGGACTCGGGGCCGGCGCCGGGCTCCGGGCCGGCGAGGTTGTCGGGCGGCACGACCGCCCCGATGCTGGTGTCCGCCTCGGCCCGCACGTCCTCGATGCTCTCGTAGTCGAAGCCTTCGACCCCGAGCCGGTTCGCGAGCACGCGCAGGATCCGCCACGCCGGGCGCGCCTCGCCGGGCGGGGTCGTCGCCGCCTCGTAGCGCTGGCGGCGTCCTTCGGCGTTGTAGAAGGTGCCCGGGGTCTCGGTGAAGAGGCCGATGGGGAGGAGCACGCTCGCGTACGCCTCCATCGCCGCAGACACGTAGCCGGTGAGGGCGACCACCGAGCGAGCCTCTCCGAGGGCCGCGAGCGCCGCCGCACTGTTCGCGCAGTCGAGCTCGGGCTCGGTGCCGAGGAGCACGTAGGCGGGGAGCTTCGCGTCCAGCATGGCGGCCGCGTCGAGCCCCGCCGAAGCGACCGCCGCCCCGCCCGGGCCGCGATGCGGGAGCATCCCGGCGAGGGCCGCGCCCGCCCCGTTCGGGCCGTCGCTCAAGGTTCCGAACCGGGCCCCGGTGCGGCGGGCGATGGTGCGGGCGAGCGCCCGCAACTCGGCCGCCCGCGGATGGGCGGCGGCGGCGCTTCCGAGAAGGACGACCGCACGCTCCGCGCCGGCAAGAGCCGCGGCCACCGCGCCCTGCGCCGCGCTCGGTGCACCCGGAGAGCCGCCCTCCCCCTCCGCCGCGGTCTCTCCGGCCTCGCCCGGGTCTCCGGACTCCACGGCACGGGCGATCCCCGCGAGCGCCGCCGCAAGCCGATCGGGCGCCGCCACGATGCGGCCGGCGAGGTCGAAGTTGAACGCATGGTCGATTGGATTAACGGCAAAAACGGATGCGCCCGCGAGCGCCGCCTTGCGCAGGCGAAGGCCGGCGAGGGGCTGCTCCTTGCGGACGTTGCTGCCGACGAGGAGGGCCGCGTCCACCCCCTCGAGCTCCGCGAGCCCGAGGCCGAGCCACGGCCACGCGGGGGCATCGTCCTGATCGCTGAAGTCCGCCTGGCGGAGACGGTGGTCGAGATTCGTGCCGCCGAGCCCCCGCACGAGGGCCTGGAGGAGGTAGTGCTCCTCGGTGGTCGCGACCGGCGAGGCGAGCGCTCCGATCCCGGCCGGCCCCTCCGCGTCGAGCACCGCCCGGAGCTCGCGCGCCGCCGCGTCGAGAGCGATCTCCCAGTCGGTCTCGCGCCAGGATCCGTCCTCGTCCCGCACCCGGGGACGAAGGAGCCGGTCCTCGGCGTAGAGCCCCTCGTAGCTGAACCGGTCGCGGTCGGAGAGCCACACCTCGTTCACCGCCTCGTTCTCGCGCGGCACGACCCGCATCAGTCGGCCCCGGCGAACGTGCACGTAGACGTTCGACCCGAGCGCGTCGTGGGCGGCCACCCCCTCGCGCTGCACCATCTCCCACGCCCGCGCCCGGAAGCGGAACGGCTTCGAGGTGAGGGCCCCCACCGGGCACACGTCGATGACGTTGCCGGAGAGCTCCGAGTCGACGCTCCGCTCGATGAAGGTCCCGATCCGCATGTCCTCCCCGCGCCCGGTCGCCCCGAGCTCGGGGAGCCCCGCCACCTCCGACCCGAAGCGCACGCACCGGGTGCAGTGGATGCAGCGGGTCATGTCGGTCGCGATGAGGGACCCCAGGTTCTTGTCGGGGACCACGCGCTTGCGTTCGGTGAAGCGCGATACCCCCCGCCCGTAGCCCATCGCGAGGTCCTGGAGCTCGCACTCCCCGCCCTGATCGCAGATCGGGCAGTCGAGGGGATGGTTGATGAGCAGGAACTCCATCACCGAGCGCTGCGCCTCGCGGGCCGTCCCCGACGTGGTGAAGACCTTCATGCCGTCCATGACCGGGGTCGCGCAGGCGGGGAGCGGCTTCGGCGCGCGCTCGACCTCCACCAGGCACATCCGGCAGTTCGCGGCCACCGAGAGCTTCTTGTGATAGCAGAAGCGCGGTATCGCGATGCCGGCCGCGTCGGCCGCCTCGATGACCATCGCCCCCTTTCGGACCTCACAGGGGCGCCCGTCGATCGCGATGGTGACCGTGTCTTCGCCCATGGCCCCCCCGCCCGTCAGTCCGCCGCTTCCGCGAGTGCGGTCATGCACCGGCGGTGGTCGATGTGATACTCGAATTCATGCCGGTAATGCTTGAGAAACCCTTGAATCGGCCATGCGGCCGCATCGCCGAAGGCGCAGATCGTGCGCCCCTCGATGTTGTTCGCGACGTCGAGGAGCATGTCGAGCTGCGCGCGCTCCCCGCCCCCCGCCTCGATGCGCCGCACCACCCGGTACATCCAGCCGGTTCCCTCGCGGCACGGGGTGCACTGCCCGCAGGACTCCATGTAGTAGAAGCGCGCGATCCGCTCCGCCATGCGCACCATGCACGTGGTGTCGTCCATGACCACGACCGCGCCGGAGCCGAGCATCGAGCCCGCCGCGCGGATGGAGTCGTAGTCCATGTTGACGTCCATCATGACGTCGCCGGGGAGCACCGGCATCGAGGAGCCGCCCGGGATCACCGCCTTCAGGCGCCGCCCGTCCCGCACCCCGCCCGCCATCGCGAGGAGCTCGCGGAAGGGGGTGCCGAGGGGGATCTCGAAGTTGCCCGGGCTGTTGACGTGCCCCGAGACGGAGAAGATCTTGGTCCCCCCCGAGTTCTCGACCCCGAGTTCGCGGAACCAGTCCGGGCCGTTGCGCACGATCGACGGCACGGAAGCGAACGTCTCGGTGTTGTTGACGGTCGTCGGCCGGCCGTAGAGCCCGGAATTGGCGGGGAACGGTGGCTTGAAGCGGGGCATCCCCTTCTTGCCTTCGAGGGACTCGAGGAGGCCCATCTCCTCGCCGCAGATGTAGGCCCCCGCCCCGAGCACGCAGTGCAGCTCGAAATCCACCCCCGAGCCGAGGAGGTCCGCGCCGACGAGGCCCGCCTCGCGCGCCTCCGCGAGCGCCCCCTCGAAGCGTGCGTAGGGCTCGTCGCAGAACTCGCCCCGCACGTAGTTGTAGCCGACGGTGGCCCCCATCGCGTAGCCGCCGATGGCCATCCCCTCGATGACCGCGTGCGGGTTGTAGCGCAGGATGTCCCGGTCCTTGCAGGTGCCGGGTTCGCTCTCGTCGGAGTTGCACACCACGTAGTTCTGCCCGCCGCCGTCGCGCGGCATGAAGCTCCACTTGAGTCCGGCCGGGAAACCGGCCCCCCCGCGGCCCCGGAGGCCGGAGGTCTTGATCGTCTCCACCACCTCGCCGGGGGGCACCCGCTCCTTCAGGAGCCGTTCCCACGCCTCGTAGCCGCCGACCCGCCGGTAGTTCTCGTAGGTCCACGGCTCGTCGAACCGGAGGGTCCGGAAACAGACTTCGTTGGCCACGCCCCTTCCTCTCCCTCGCGCCCGCGCCGCCGCCCGCCCGCGCTAATCGAGCGCGTCGAGAATCTCGTTCACCCGGTCGATGGTGAGATTCTCGTGGTAGCGGTGGTCGACCATCATCATCGGCGCCCCGCAGCAGGCCGCGAGACACTCCTCCTCGCGCTTGAGGAAGATGCGCCCGTCGGCGGTCGATGCGCCGAGCCGCACCCCGTAGCGCTCCTCGACATGGGCGACGATCTCGTCGGCGCCGCACAACATGCACGAGATGTTGGTGCAGATGGAAACGCTGTGCCGCGCCACCGGCTCGGTCTCGAGCATCGAGTAGAAGCTCGCCACCTCGTAGACCGCGATGCGCGGAAGCGCGAGGTACTCGGCCACCTGGTCCATGAGCTCCACGGTGAGGTAGCCGCCGTTGTCGTGCTGGGCGGCGCGGAGCGCGCCGAGGAGGGCCGACTGGTGCCCCTCGGGCGGGAACTTCGCGAGCCACCGGTCGATCTCGTGGCGCACGTGCTCCGAGAGCCCGCTCACCGGTCCACCTCCCCGAACACGATGTCCTGGGTGCCGAGCACCGCGACCACGTCGGCCAGCATGTGGCCCTGCACCATCTCGTTGATGGAGGAGAGATGGACGAAGCCGGGGGCGCGGATCTTGACCCGGTACGGCTTGTTCGCCCCGTCCGAGACGAGGTAGATGCCGAACTCCCCCTTCGGGGCCTCGACCGCCGCGTAGGTCTCGCCCTCGGGAACGCAGTACCCCTCGGTGAAGAGCTTGAAGTGATGGATGAGGGATTCCATGTCCTCCTTCATCGCTTCGCGGCTCGGGGCGGCGAGCTTCGCGTCGTCGAGCATGACCGGCCCCGGATTCGCGCGGAGCCAGTCCACGCACTGGCGCACGATGCGGTTCGACTGGCGCATCTCCTCGATGCGGACGAGGTAGCGGTCGTAGCAGTCGCCGTTCACCCCGACCGGGATGTCGAAGTCGACCTCGCCGTACATCTCGTAGGGCTGCTTCTTGCGAAGGTCCCACTCGACGCCGGAGCCCCGCAGCATCGGCCCGGTAAATCCGAGTTGAAGGGCGCGCTCGGGCGGCACGGTGCCGATGCCGACGGTACGCTGCTTCCAGATCCGGTTGTCGGTGAGGAGGGTCTCGTACTCGTCCACGCAGCCCGGGAAGCGCTCCGTGAAGCGCTCGATGAAGTCGAGGAGCGAGCCTTCGCGGCTGCGGTTGAGACGCTGCGTCTCGCGCTCCCCGCGGCGCGGCGACGCGGTGTGCCGCGGCATCTCGCCCGGGAGGTCCCGGTACACTCCCCCCGGCCGGTAGTAAGTCGCGTGCATCCTCGTCCCGGAGACCGCCTCGTAGCAGTCCATGAGGTCCTCGCGTTCGCGGAACGCGTAGAGGAATACGGTCATCGCCCCGATGTCGAGCCCGTGTGCTCCGACCCACATCAGGTGATTCAGGATCCGGGTGACCTCGTCGAACATGGTCCGGATCCAGCGCGCCCGCAGCGGCGGCTCGATGCCGAGGAGGCGCTCGATCGCGAGCACGTAGGCGTGCTCGTTGCACATCATGGACACGTAGTCGAGACGGTCCATGTAGCCGATGCTCTGGCTGTAGGGCTTGGACTCCGCGAGCTTCTCGGTGGCGCGGTGGAGGAGCCCGATATGCGGGTCCGCGCGCTCGATCACCTCCCCGTCCATCTCGAGAACGAGCCGCAGCACCCCGTGCGCGGCCGGGTGCTGGGGGCCGAAGTTGAGGGTGAAGTTGCGGATCTCGGGCATCGCGGGGATCAGGCCTCTTCCGGCCCGGCGTCCCGGGCGTAGCGCTGGTCGTGCCGGATCACCCGCGGGACGAGGACCCGCTCCTCGATCGTCACCGGTTCGTAGACGACGCGGCCCTTCCCCGGGTCGTAGCGCATCTCCACGTGCCCGCTCAACGGGAAGTCCTTGCGGAAGGGATGGCCGACGAAGCCGTAGTCGGTGAGCAGGCGGCGCAGATCCGGGTGCCCCTCGAAGAGGATGCCGAAGAGATCGAAGGCCTCGCGCTCGAACCAGTCGGCCGAGGCCCAGACGTCGATCACGGACGGAAGCCGCGGGTACTCGCCCTCGAGGAACACCTTGAGGCGAAGGCGCCGGTTGTGCGAGACGGAGAGCAGATGATGGACGACCGCGAAGCGCTTGCCCTCCCACGCGGCGCCCGCGAAGCGGCCATAGCCCGCGCCACGCGAGAAGCCGGAGGTAGTCGCGGTGTCGCTCGTCTCCCAGTCTGCCTGCCCGTAGGCCGAGTAGTCGACCGCGCACACGTCGATGAGTTGCTCGAACCGAAGGCCGGGGTCGTCGCGCAGGCACCCGCACACCGCCACGAGGTCGTCGGGACCGGTCTCGCAGACCACCTCTCCGCGGGCCGACTCGAGCACGCGGACGGTCCCCGGCGGCAGGCGTTCGAGAAGACGCGCGCCGAGCTCGGTTCGCGGTCCGAGCTCGGGCACCGCGGCGGCGGGTGCGGTTTCAGCGGGCAATGGTGTTCGTTCGCCGGATCTTGTTCTGGAGCTGCAGCACCCCGTAGAGCAGCGCCTCGGCGGTCGGGGGACACCCCGGCACGTAGATGTCGACGGGCACGATGCGGTCGCACCCGCGCACCACCGAGTACGAGTAGTGGTAGTACCCGCCGCCGTTCGCGCACGAGCCCATCGAGATCACCCAGCGGGGCTCGGACATCTGGTCGTAGACCTTCCGCAGGGCCGGGGCCATCTTGTTCACCAGGGTGCCGGCCACGATCATGACGTCGGACTGCCGGGGGCTCGGCCGGAACAGGATCCCGAACCGGTCGAGGTCGTAGCGGGCCGCGCCCGCGTGCATCATCTCGACCGCGCAGCAGGCGAGCCCGAACGTCATCGGCCACATCGAGCCCGTCCGCGCCCAGTTGATGAGGCGGTCGGCCGTCGTGGTGACGAAGCCTTCCTCCAGTACGCCTTCTATTCCCACTCGAGCGCGCCCTTCTTCCACTCGTAGACGAAACCGACCACGAGAACGCCGAGGAACACCATCATGGCCACGAAGCCGAACATGCCGATCTCGTCGAGCACGACCGCCCACGGGAAGAGGAAGGCGATCTCGAGGTCGAAGATGATGAACAGGATGGCGACGAGGTAGTAGCGCACGTCGAACTTCATCCGCGAGTCCTCGAACGCCTCGAATCCGCATTCGTAGGGGGAGGTCTTCTCCTGGTCGGGCCGGCGCGGCCCGAACAGCCAGCCGAGGGCGAGCGGAACCACTCCCATCGCGGTCGCCACCACGAGAAAGATGAGGATCGGGAGGTAGTTCTGTTCGAGCATCTCAGTCCTTCAGCGGCGGCCAGGACCATTTCACGCTACCGTTCCAGCCCCGGGCAGGTCGGATTGGCGCAGCGCAATCCGACAGGAGCGCCCCCGTGCGATGCCGGGTTACGCCTTCGGCGAGCCCGACCCGCAGCGTGGCATGACCTTGGCGATGGCCCCCCCTTGTCGGCGCCGCCGGCGATGTTGGTGCCGAAGGCCGGATTCGAACCGGCACGCCTCGCGGCACTGCCCCCTCAAGACAGCGTGTCTACCAGATTCCACCACTTCGGCATGAGCCGGTGCATTCTATCCCAAAAACGTCCCGCGGCGGGCCGCTCGCAGGCGCCCGGCGCGCGGAGGCGGAGCACCGACCCGCGCCGCCTCCCGGGGACCTCCCCGTCACTCGGATGTCACACCGGCATCTCACGCTGCGCCGTCGGAGGCACTCCTGATGAAGCACGGGACTCCTTCTGCCGTCGTCGGGGCAGCGGTCGCGCCTTCGCTGCCAGGGTCCGCCCAGGCGGCGACCGAGGTGCGATGGCGGCACACCATGGGCGGCAAGCCGGGCGAGAAGGTCGTCGAACAGGGCCGATCTTCGTTCGACGCGGGTCCGGGTCGTACAGTCGGTCGGGAGCCGAAGGGGTTGGCGTTGGTCGTGACGGGAGCGGTTCGTTGGAGGCAAGGTCGGGGAACCGGGGTGGCGAAGGCAGGTTCGCGCCCCCCGGTGGCGGAGTGGTCGCGGCGCCTCAACCTGAAACCCGCAGCCGGTCGCCGTCGTCCAACGAAGGCAGGCGGGCGATCGCCGCGCCGTTCTTCTGCTCGGCGCGACGCAGCTCGTAGAGCTTCTGGAGGTTGAGCCAGAACTCCCCCGACGTTCCGAAAAAGTGCCCCAGCCGCAACGCCGTGTCGCCAGTAATGGCGCGGCGGCCGTTGAGGATTTCGGTGATGCGGTTCACCGGGACCTCGATCCGCCGTGCAAGTTCTGCGGCGCTCATTCCGAGCGCGTCGAGATCCTCGCGCAGCGTTTCGCCCGGATGGATGGCTTCGCGCGCCATGTCGTGCCTCCTGATCAATGGTAGTCGACGATTTCCGCCCTGGCCGGGCCGGGGCTTCCCTCCGGCCATTCGAAACAGATCCGCCACTGGTCGTTGATCCGGATACTCCACTGCCCCTTGCGGCGTCCCTTCAGCGCCTCAAGCCGGTTGCCGGGGCGCGCCAGGTCGTGCAGCCCCGTGGCCGCGTCGAGCTGGTCCAGCTTGCGCGAGGCGGTACGCACGAAACCGGAGAAGGCCGCGACCCGGCGGCCACGGTAGAAGGCCTCCGTTCTCCTGTTCGCGAATCCGACGATCAACGCGCCTCCGACCGGCGGTGGCTATCAGTTGAGCGTAACGATTCTATCCGCGTTACGTCAAGCGTAATACCGATCCCGGCTTCGTGCTCATCCCGCACGCGCGCGCCCCTTGGAGCC
Source organism: Gammaproteobacteria bacterium (assembly GCA_965214795.1). Lineage (GTDB taxonomy): Bacteria > Pseudomonadota > Gammaproteobacteria > HK1 > HK1 > JAJDXW01. The sequence goes on from OZ243976.1 coordinate 4,030,909, forward strand.
CCCCAACAGCGCCCATCCGATCCGCAATCCGTCGGCCGGTCCACGACCCTCAAAGGACGATGTAGTAGATTCGTAGTCCGAGTCGACCATGGAGATTGGTCACGATTGCGGGAGCGCGTCCATTTCTTCGACTCCGGAAATGGCCATCGACTTGCCTGAGGCGGAAGGAGGTGCACAACGAGTTTTCCGGAGCCTCGTACTCCTTGTGGTGCTCGCCGGCTCCATGACGGCCGGGGCGACAGAGATCCAGGGGCATCGCGGCGCCCGGGGGCTGCTTCCCGAGAACACGATCCCCGCGTTCGAGCGTGCGATCGACCTCGGGGTCGAGGTGCTGGAACTCGACCTCGGCATGACCCGGGACGGCGTCCCCGTCGTGCACCACGACCGGGGCCTCAGCCCGGACCGCACCCGGGACGCGGCCGGCGCATGGCTCGCGCCGCCGGGGCCGCTTCTCAACACGCTGAGCCTCGCTGAGCTCGCCGAATTCGACGTCGGGCGGGCGGCCCCGGACGGAAGGACCCGTGAGCGGTTCCCGGAGCAAATCCCGCGAGACGGGCTCCGCATTCCGACCCTGGCCGAGGTGCTGGCATTGGGGAGGCGGCCGGGGGCCGGAGGGCTCCGCTTCAACATCGAGACCAAGCTGACGCCGCTCGCGCCGGAGGAGACGGCCGGCCCCGTGGAGTTCGCCCACGCGGTGGTCGCGGTGCTCCGTGCGGAGCGGATGGTCGACCGAGCCAACCTCCAGTCGTTCGACTGGCGCACTCTCTTCGAGGCACGCCGCCTCGAGCCCGCCCTCTCCACCACGTGCCTCACCGTCGAACGGCCGTGGCACGACAACCTGCTTCGCGGACATCCCGGTCCATCGCCCTGGACCGCGGGCCTCGACATCGACGCGTTCGACGGCTCGGTGCCGCGGCTCGTGACGGCCGCGGGATGCGCCGGGTGGTCTCCTTTCCACCGGAACCTCTCCGAAGAAACGCTGGCCGAGGCTCACGCCCTCGGCCTCCGGGTGGTGGCCTGGACCGTCAACGAGACGAAGGACATGCGAGCCCTCGCCCGACTCGGGGTGGACGGGATCATCACCGACTATCCGGATCGGGCGGTCGAGGCGCTCGCCCCTTGGCGCTCCGCCCGCTAGATCGCGCCCTTCCGTGCGCTCTATCGATCCGCCTCCCGGCCGGCGGGGCGACGGGCAGAGCGGACGATACGGGCAACGGTACGGAGGCTCCGGCTCCCCCGGAGGCGGTCAGGCGACCTCGGCGGCCTGGCGGTCGGCGTGGTAGGACGAACGGACGAGGGGGCCGCTCGCGACGTTCGCGAACCCGATTGCCTCGCCGATCCGCCGGAACTCCTCGAACCGGGCGGGCTCGACGAAGCGCTCCACCGGGAGATGGCCGCGGCTCGGCTGGAGGTACTGGCCGACGGTCAGCATCGAGCAGCCATGGGCATGGAGGTCGCGCATCACGTCCACGATCTCGTCGTCCGTCTCCCCGACCCCGACCATGAGCCCCGACTTGACGGGAACGCCGGGGTGGGCTTCCCCGAAACGCTGGAGCAGCTTGAGCGACCAGGCGTAGTCCGCCCCCGGACGCACCTTGCGGTAGAGGCGGGGTACGGTCTCGAGGTTGTGGTTGAACACGTCCGGCGGGGCGGCGGCGAGGGCCGCGAGGGCGCGCTCCATCCTTCCCCGGAAGTCGGGGACGAGAACCTCGATGCGGGTCGTCGGCGTCCGCCCCCGGACCGCCCTCACGCACGCCGCGAAGTGGCCGGCCCCGCCGTCGCGGAGGTCGTCGCGATCCACCGAGGTGATGACGACGTGTCGAAGCCCCATGCGGGCCACCGCGGCCGCGAGGCGGAGCGGCTCCGCGGGGTCGAGGGCATCGGGGCGCCCGTGGGCCACATCGCAGAACGGGCACCGGCGGGTGCAGAGCTCGCCCATGATCATGAACGTCGCGGTGCCGTGGGAGAAGCACTCGCCCAGGTTCGGGCAGGAAGCCTCCTCGCACACGGTGAGGAGCCGCTGCTGGCGGAGGAGGCCCTTGAGGGCGGCGACCTGCGGCCCCACCGGGGCCCGCACCCGGATCCAGGGGGGCTTGCGCGGCAACGGGCCTTCGACCGGAAGGACCTTGACGGGGTTGCGGGCGGTCTTGCTCGCCCCCGACTGCGCGGACGGATGTCTCGAGGTGGACATGCGCGCAAGTATGCCAGCCCCGCGCCCGGCCGTCAGGCGGCGCCGGGCCCGATGACCCATTCGTGGTCGGGGTGGTTCTTGAACCGCCACTTGCGCATGGGTCCGGCCATGACGTTGAGGTAGTGGAGATCGTAGCCGTAGGGCGCGCCGCAGGGATGGTGGCCGCGGGGGACCGGCACGACGTCGTGGTCCGCCACCGCCATGGTTTCGTCGAGCGTCCCGCAGGCGTTCGCGTACCTGAGGGTCGTCGGCCAGTCCTCTCCGTCGAGCCAGCCCTTGAGGAGGCCCGCCATGCAGCCGTCGCCCGCGCCCGGCACGTTGAACACCTCGACAGGGAAGCCGGGCCCTTCCACCCCCTCCTCCAGGCGGTCGGGGATCGCTCCCTCGAAGGCCATCGACCCCATGGGTCCGCGCTTGCGGACGAGGACCGCGTCCGCCCCCGCACCGCGCGGAGGGCCGCGACGGTGTCCGGGGAGCCGCCCGCGATGCGGAACTCCTCTTCCGTTCCGACGATGAGGGGGAACGGTTCCGGACCACGGCTCGCGGGCCGGGCGGCTTCCCCCACGGCCCGCCGATCCTGAATCCTGCCGTTGCGGATCTGCAACCGGCCCTCCGTTCGCCACCCGACGAGGCCCGGTGACCCCGCGAGCGCCAGGACCACTTTTGCCGTGGCCGAGTGCCGGGGGCGGGTGCGGATCGGCCGGCCGTGCGGTCGAGGACGGCTTCATGGGGCCCGAACCGGCACGCACACGACGAATTGCGCTCCCCGATGACCTGCCGAACCGGCCCGGTTCAGTGAGCGCTGCTCCCCTTGTGCGATCCCCGGCGCCGCGTGCGCAGATTGAACCAAAGCACGGAACCGCTCGAGAAATCCCCGGGTGACGCCCTTGTGGACGCAGTAGAGCCTCGTTCATCCGGATCTCCGGGGTCCGTTCTCCAGTTCGTTCACGAGTTCCTCTCCGAGTGTCACGTTGTGCGCTTCGACGACGACCTGGCTGCGAAACAACGCTCCCAGCTCGACGAGCCCCACTGCGATGAGGAGCAGGAACCCTCCTATCGGGAAGGTCGCAATGCCGACCAGCATGAGGATCAGGTTGATGGTTCCCCGGAGCCACGCTCCCAGGTAGAAGTGATGCAATCCCAGTATCAAACTCCAATTGAGCGCCGCGTACGTATCCGGGTCCTTGATCTTCCCGCGGTGCAGGCGGTAGTACTCGCGACGCCTTTCGGGAGGGAGTACCCGGACCCGGCTTCGCAGATTCTCGTTGCGTGCTTCGACCTCTTCGCGTCTCAACCGTAACGCTTCGAACATTTCTTCCTCGCCGGAACCGGATCGAATATCTTCTCCCACTCGTCTCCGGAGGTGCAGCGTCGCAACCGTCTCCATCCCAGGACGACCCCTCGCATCAGCCCATGGCGGAGAATCGCCTCGCGGGCATAGGCCGAGCAGCTCGGCCGGAACCGGCATTCGATCCCGATCCGTCCGGCTCCGCCCCCGCCCGCCCGCCAGGCGTCGATGCCCCGGATGGCGAGTTTCTTCAGCGGGTTCATTCAATGGAGATCAGAGGGGGAGATCAGCGGGCCAGGGTCACGATCACCGACTCGCGGGTCCAGAAGAGCATCATCCGTTTGCGCTCGATGAGCTGAAAGACCACTTGCCATCCCTCGCTCGCCTCCTGATTGAGGACGGTCTCCATCTTCCGGATCGGTATCCCGGCCGAGCCCAGCAGCACGGTGCCGCATCCGCCCTCGTGGATCGAGATGACCTTGTACTCCGAGAACCTGTCTTCCATGTCGTCTCTCCCCGGTTCGCGACGGCCATCGGCGGCTCGTCCGTCTTGCGGTGCGTGGCCGGCATCTCCGGCTTGGGTGAAAAGCGGCGGCCAGGAGGTGGGATGGCGAGTCCTTGCGGCTCGACGGCGCCGGCCCGCCGGCTCGCATCTCGACGATCGTCTCGAAGCTGCGGTAGACGAGGCGTTTGCCGTCGAACGGCATGGGATCCGCGCCGGGCCTCCCCCTCGGGTCGGCCATTATCTTATCATGGGCGGCATCACGGACCTCGCGCGAGGGCCGGACCATCCATCCGAAGACGACGGTCTCGTCCGCTCGGCACCGGACGGCCATCGGGAAGGAGGGCGGACAGTTGACCGATACCGGACCGGACGTGCTCATCGCGGAGGAACGGATCGCTCCCCGGGTGGACGAGCTCGCCGCCCGGATCTCCTCGGACTACGCGGGCGTGGACGAGCTCGTCATCATCGGCGTCCTGAAGGGCGCGTTCATCTTCCTCGCGGATCTCACCCGGCGGCTCACCGTCCCGCACCGCGTGGACTTCATCGCCGTCTCGAGCTACGCGGACGGGCACCAGCGCTCCGGGGAGGTGCGCATGGTCCTCGATCTCCGCGAGAGCATCGAAAAGCGGCACGTTCTCGTGGTGGAGGACATCGTGGATACCGGGCGCACCCTCCGGTACCTCGTGCAGCAGTTCGAGGCGCGCGATCCGGCGTCGATCCGCACCTGTGCGCTTACGCGAAAGAAGGCCCGGAACGAAGGCGAGATCCGGATCGACTACCTCGGGTTCGACATCCCGGACATGTGGGTGGTCGGCTACGGGCTCGACTACGCGGAGCGCCACCGCACGCTGCCCTACATCGCCGCGCTCGACCCGGCCGACCTGGACGCGGACTGAGGCGCGGACCGACGCGTACTACGACGTGAAGAACGGACCCATGGCCATGGCGAACATCTCCTCGTATCACGCCCACGTGTACTACGACGACACCTTGCGAACGGCCGCCGCCGGGCTGCGCGAGGCGATTGCGGAACGCTTCGAGGTGCGGCTCGGCCGGTGGCGTGACGAACCGGTGGGGCCGCATCCGGAGCCCATGTATCAAGTCGCCTTCGATGCGGCCATCTTTCCGGACCTCGTCCCGTGGCTGATGCTGAACCGCCGCGGGCTGACGGTCTTCGTCCACCCCGAGACCGGCGACGACCTCGCCGACCACCGCGACCACGCGGTGTGGATGGGGCGGATGCTTCCTCTCGATCTCGAAGTGTTCGAACGTAGCTGAAGCGAGCCCGTCCCCACGGCCGGTACCCGACGGATCCGAACCGCCCGCCTCTCCTCCCTCCGCTCCGTTCGGTATCCGCATACGGTCCGAATCGTTGGCCGATCCGCCGCCGCTCCGGATGAATGCGTGCGGCATCCGATCGCGTGCACCCGGGAAACGCTCTCATCCCGGATCGGCGCACCGCGCCCGGTTCATGGCTCGACCCCCGCGGGGACGAACGGCCCGCGGCCGCTCCTGTCTTCCCGTCGGATTCTCTGAACCGATTCCACCACTTCGCGGGTCCGCGCCACCTTGCCCCGCCAATGCCGGTCGAACTCCGCGATCAACCGCTTGAGCGCGTCGGAGGCCATTACCCGGTTCACGTCCGCCAGATCCGCGAACTCGTAGAAGGCCAGGTGCACCTTGTCGTCGACGTCGCTCCAGCCGCGCCAGGCACCCACCGCGCGGAAGGCATCGACCGCGTCCGGCAGGTGCTCGTCCCGGTACCAGGTGTCGAACGCGTCCCGCACGGACGGGTCCACCTCGGCGCGTACAATCAGGAATGCGGCCATCGTCGTTCCTCCGTCCTGCGGCGTGCCTCGACGGCTCCGGCTCAACCCCGGCGTCGTGGGCTCGTAACGTTCGGCTTGTATGATCCATCCGCTATCTTGTTGATTCTTCCTGAATGGAAGGGTGCCCCACGGTTCCTTCCGCTCGACCCCGTAGGCTCCCCCCGTCGAGTTCCCGCGGAAGGCCGTAGAGCCGGGCGGCATTCTCCCAGAGCACCTTGCGCCGGACGCGCTCTTCCACCCCCGCCATCTCGCGAGCGATGAACTCCTGGCTGTCGGGCCATACCCCGTCCGGGTGCGGGAAGTCCGAGCCCCACATCACGTTGTCCTCGCCGAGCACGTCGAGGAGGCGCACCCCGACGGGATCGCTCTGGTAGGTCGCGTAGCACTGGCGCCGCCAGTACTCGGAGGGCTTCATCGTGAGCTCGAGGTCCTGGAACTGATCCTCCCACTCGAGGTCCATGTGCTCGAGCACGTAGGGGATCCAGCCGATCCCGGCCTCGCCGATGACGAGCCGCACGCGCGGGTACCGCTCGAGCACGCCGCCGTAGACCGCCTCCATCAGCTTGTCCGCCATCTTGAGCTGGAAGCCGGTAATGAAGGTGGCGAACGCGGCGCGTTGCTCGAGGTGGGCAAGCCCCTCGGTCTCCGGCAGCTTTCCGCCGATGGTGTGGATGTGCACCGGCAACCCGCTCGCGTCCGCCGCCGCCCAGAGCGGGTTCCAGTGGCGGTGGTAGAGCGGCTTCATGTCGAGGGTGTTCGCAATCTCGAGACCGCGAACCGCGCCCCGCGTCGCGACCCGTTCGATCTCCGCCACCGCGGCGTCGACGTCGTGGTTGGGGATACACGCGATGCCGGCGAAGCGGTCCGGATTCGTCTCGCAGAAGTCGGCGAGCCACTCGTTGTAGATCCGCATGACCTCGACCGCCGCCTCGGGGTCGTTCAGCCGGTTCGCGGCCCCGAGGATGCCGTAGAGCACCTCGCCACGAACCCCGTCGAGGTCCTGGTCCCGCACCCGGAGCTCGGGCTCGGTGAGGCGTCGGATCCCCTTGGCCCCGTCCTCGTAGAGCCCTTGGGCGGCCATCCGGTCCGAGCGGTGGATCTGCCCCGGCACGTATTCGCGCCCCGCCGATCCCATGCCGTTCACGAGCCCGAAGCGGGCTCCGCCCCGCGACACCCAGACGTCGCGCCCCCGGTCATCCCGGTCCACATAGGGCATGCGGTCCCTGAGGTGCGCCGGCGCCCCGTCGATGAAGAGGTCGGGCGGGAGCCAGATGAGGTCCACGTGGCAGTCGGCGGAAATGACCTTGCCTCTTGCGTCCATTTCGATTCTGTTCCTCCGATTCGGATTCCATTGCCGCAGCGGCCCGAGCCACCCGCGAGAGCTCCAATCCTCACCGTCTCCCGCGATCGAAATCGAAGAAGCCGCCCGTTCGCCGCCCTCCGATCCGGCTCGGGGAGCCGGTCACGATGATCGTTGCCCCCGCGAGGTTCGCACTGCAATGGCTCCGCACCGCCCGGAGTTCACCCTGCGAGGGTCTTCCGGGCGGGGGTCTTCCGGCCCTCCCTCGATCCCGCGCTACGACCGCTTCCGGGGCCCCTTCGCCGCGCCGCGGTAGAGGATCGATTGCAGGATCGGGGTTGCGGCGTCGTAGAGGACCCGCGCCTCCGGGTCGAACTCCTCCCTCGGACCGGGCAGCGGGTCGAAGTGGCCGTAGCGGTCCTCGCCCCGCACCAGGGCGGCCGGGACCCGCCCTCCGATCTGCCTGCAGTGGGTCGCGATGTAGCGCACCACGAAGCCGATGCGGGGCACGTCGGTCGGGTTGGGGTTCGAACCGTGCACGATCCGCACGTGGTGGAGCGACATCTCGCCCGGCTCGAGCTCGATGTCCACCGCCTGCGACTCGTCCACGTCTACCCGCACTTCCTGGCCCCGGCTCAGCAGGTTGTCGTCGGCGAAGCCGTCGACGTGCTCGATCTGGCCGAGGTGGTGGGTACCGGGCACCACCCGCATGCAGCCATTGGCCCGCCGGCTCGGGGTGAAGGCGACCCACGCGGAGACGATTTCGGGGGGCTCGAGCCCCCAGTAGGTGGAGTCCTGATGCCAGCTCACGTAGGACGGATCGTGCGGCTTCTTGCTGAAGAAGCCGGTGGACCAGACCAGGAGGTCCGGACCGAGGACCCGCTCCACGGCGTTCAGGATCCGTGGGTGCCGGGCGAGGTCGTAGAGCCAGGGCAGGAGGTAGTGGGGGTTGAAGGAGAAGGCGGTGGCCGCGTCCTCGGGCCGCTCTTTCCGCAGCGCCCGCATCCGCTCCCGGTACCCCCCCGCCTCCTCGGGCGCGAGCACCCGAAAGGGAAAGAGATAGCCGTCGCGCTCGTAGCGCGCGGCCAGCGGGTCCGGCGCCGCCCCGGCGGGTATCCGCCCCTCGACGGCAGTCTCCGTTGAAGTGTCGATGGACATGATTCTCCCCTCCGGTTTCCCCGGAATTGAATCAGGTTTTTCGCTTCGAGGTCGAGTCCCTTCCCGCGCTTCGCCAGGACTTTCCCACGCTGGCCAATCATCCGCACCGGGTTGGCAGGAGCGCCCTCGTTCGTGCCCTCGGGGTGTCCCGCGGGCCGCGTGGAGGCAGCCGATCGACCCGATCGCGCGCGGCGAGCGCCATCCCGGCCCCTCGTTTCCATCCGGAACCGTAGCGTCGGAGGACCCTGCGCGCTTCGCTCCCTCGTCCCGTTTCGTCCGCCCGAGCGCTCCGCCACCGCCCCCGCCACCCGCAGCATCCGCGCACGCACCCGGCGGACTCAGCCCGCGCCCCCTCCGAGGAGCACCTCCGGCAGCCACAGGGCGATCCGGGGGAAGAACAGGACCAGCAGCATCGCGATGAGCTGCATGATCATGAACGGCCAGAGCGCGCGATAGATGTGGTGCAGGCCGATCTCGGGTGGAGCGACCCCCTTGAGATAGAACGCGGCCGGTCCGAACGGCGGCGAGAGGTACGAGATCTGCATGTTCATGCAGAACAGGATCCCGAACCACACCGGGTCGAAGCCGAGGTTGGTGATGATGGGCACGAAGATCGGCATGGTGAGGAGGAGGATGCCGACCCAGTCCATGAAGAAGCCGAGCACGATGAGCACCGCCATCATGAGCACCACGACGACGAGCGGGTCGAAGGGGAGCCCGGTCATCACCGTGTTGATGAATCGGATCCCGCCGAGCAGGTTGTAGACGCCGATGAGCGCGGTCGCTCCGAAGGTGAGCCAGAGCAGCAGCCCGCAGGCCGACATGGTCTGGCGGAGCGCGTCCCGGAGCATCCCCCAGCTCAGCTTGCCCCGGGCCCAGGCCGCGAGGATGGTGCCCGCGACCCCGACGGCGGCCGCTTCGCTCACCGCCGCGATCCCCGCGTAGATGCTCCCGAGCACCCCGAAGGCGACCCCCAACGGAAGGATGAGTCCCTTGAGGAGCCGGACCTTCTCGACCATCGGGAGGTTGCGCTCCACCTCCGGGAGCGGCGGAGCGAGGGCCGGGTTCCGGATGCACCGCGCGAAGATGTACACCGTGTAGATGCCGGCGAGGAGCAGCCCCGGGACGATCACCGCGACGAAGAGATCGCCGATCGAGACGTTGGCGGTCAGCCCGAAGAAGATGAGGACGATGCTCGGCGGGATCATGCTCCCGAGCGAGCCGCCGGCGCAGATGGTGCCGATGGCGAGGTTCCGGTCGTAGCCGAGGCGCAGCATCTGGGGCAGCGCCACGAGGCCGAGCAGGATGATCTCCCCCCCGATGATGCCGGTGGTCGCGGCCATGAAGACGGCCGCGATGAGGGTCATGATCGCGACCCCGCCCGGCATGCGGCCGGCCCATACGCTCATCGCCTGGTAGAGGTCCCGGGCGACCCCCGATCGGTCCATGATCGTCGCCATCATGAGGAACATCGGGACCGCCACCAGCACGTAGACGTTGACGAAGCCGTAGATCCGGCTCGTGATGAGCTGGAGGGCGTCCCAGCCGAAGAAGCCGAACGTGAAGGTGACCGCCACGAGGCCGAGGGCGAACGCCATCGGCATGCCGATGATGAGCAGGAGGGCGATCGAGCCCACCATCAGCACGGTGATGAGTTCGATGCTCATGGAGTCGCGGTCCGGGTTCGGGGCGGGGCCGGGGTGCGGGTGCGGTCCGGCTCAGCGTTCGCGAGCGCGGCTGTAGAGGTTGGCCACGGTCTGGACGGCGAGCAGGATGGCTCCGACGAAGAAGGCGGTGCGGATCACCATGGGCATCGGGAAGTCCCAGGCGCGTCCGCTTCGTTCGACGATCGCGATGGACTCCGACGCCTGGAGGCCGGTGAACCAGGCGAGCGCCCAGACGTACGCGAGGGCGAGGGTCAGGGTGACGAGATCGCACCAGCGCTGCGCGCGGGGGCTCAGGCGGTCGTAGACCACCGTGATCCGCACGTGCTCGCGCCGCTGCAGGGCGTAGGCCCCGCCCAGCATGAACGCGGTGGAGCAGAGCATGATGGTGGAGTCGTGCACCCAGATGGACGGGGCGCGGAACACCGAGTCCATGAACACTTCGTAGACCGAGATCGCCGCCGCGACGAGGAACAGCCAGCAGGCCGCCTCCCCCAGCCGGCGGGACAGGCGGTCGACGGCGGTGGGGGCAGCGGCGGCCGCCGCGCCCGGGGGACCCGGAGGGACGCCCGAGGGATTGGGGGCTTCCACGCGTTCGAGAGCGCGGTGACCGGCCCGGCCTCCGCCGGGCCGTCACCGCCCGCGTCGAACGGGCCGGACAGGCCGAGGCCGGAAAGCCGGCCGCGGCGTCAGAGGAGCCCCATGTCGGTCATGAAGGCGATGTGGCTTTCGTAGACGCGCTTCGCCATCTCGCTCTTCTCGGACCACTCGAGCCAGACCTCCTGGGCGATCGCCCGGAGCTCGCGCCGCTCCGCGCTCCCCCAGTTGATGAGGGTGGACGGGTCGCGCTTGGCGACGAAGGAGCGGTCGAGCACCGCGTTCATGCCGAGGCTGTCGCGGTTCATCTCGCGCGCCGCGATCTCGAGAATCGCCTTGAGATCGTCCGACAACCCGTTCCAGGTATCGAGGTTGATGGAGATATCGGACATCGGCATGGAGTGGATGCCGGGATAGATCGCGTAGGGGGCGATCTTCCCGTAGCCGAGCTCGTCGTTCATGCCGAGGGTGCCCCAGTCGGTGGCCTCGATCTTGCCGCGCTCGAGCGCGGTGTAGACCTCGGTGCCGGGAAGGGTGGAGACGCCGACGCCGACCTTGCGCCAGATCCCGGCGCCCATGCCCTCGGGCGCCCGCATCTTGATGCCCTTGAAGTCCGCGATGCTGCGAAGCGGCTTCTTGGACGGGATGGACTCCGCCCCCCACATGACCGGGCCGAGGTAGTACAGCCCGTATCTGGCGTAGAGCTCGCGGGCGATCTCGACGCCGCCCCCGTGCCAGAACCACATCTCCTGCTGATAGGGGTTCTCGTAGCCGGCGTTGATGTCGGCGAGGAGCGCGAACGCGGCGTCCTTGCCGACGAAATAGCCGGTGCCGCCGTTCATGCCGTCGATGATGCCGACCTTGACCGCGTCCAGCATCTCCCCGGGCGGCACCACCGCGCCGACCGAGAGGGCCTCGATCTCGATCCGGCCGCCCGACATCCGGCCGACGTTGGCCGCGAACCGCTCGAACGCCTTCTGGTTCGTGGTGCCGGCCTGCCAGAAGGACTGGAACGTCCAGTCGTTGTCGGCGGCTCCGGCGGTGGGCGAGAGCGCGAGGAGGGCCGTCAGCGCGACGAGGGCGGCGGGCAACCGTCGAAATCCCGATCCCGGCATGGTCTTGTCTCCCGATTTCATGTGCGGTGTTCCTGGTCGGACCGCGGCACCGGCTCTCCGCCGCCGGCCCTGCCCCGGCCGTTCGTCCGAACGGCCCGGACGGCGCCTCGGGGCGCGATGCCCAGCCTGATCGGCCACGACCCGAGGGTGGAGTCTACACGGATCGAGTGCGCCGGGGCGGCGGGCCATGCGGTGAAGGAAGGCTCGGTCACGACAACAAAATGGTCCTGTCGGAAACCGAGCCTCGCACGTAATCGGAATCCGGAATGCTCTATCCTGAGCCTTTGGCCCGCTGGGGCCCGCTGGCGGGCCGGCGGGATGGGCAGGCGCTCGAGGGGCAGGCGGTGAAACTCCATGATTCCGAGATCGAACGATTCCGGGAAGACGGCTTCCTCATCCTGCCGGGACGTTTCGCGACGGAGGAGGCGGAGCTCCTCAAGGCGGAGCTGCCGCGGCTCTTCGCCGAACGGCGCCCGGAGAACTTCCGCGAGAAGGAGAGCGACGCGGTACGCACGGCCATGGGCCTGCACCTTCGAAGCGAGGTCTACGCGCGGGTCGTGCGGGACCCCCGGCTCGTCGAGCCGGCCCGGCAGCTCCTCGGGGAGGACCTCTACGTCCAGCAGGTCAAGGTCAACGCCAAGGCGGCGTTCTCCGGGGACGTCTGGCAGTGGCACTACGACTTCGCGACCCACCACGGCGAGGACGGGGTGCCGGAGCCGCTTGCCCTCAACCTCCACATCCTCCTCGACGAGGTGAACGAGTTCAACGGGCCGCTCGTCTTCATCCCCGGCTCGCATCGGCGCGGCCCCGCCCCCGCGACCCTCGACACGGAGACGACCAGCTACCCGCTCTGGGTGGTGGAGGACGAAGCGGTCGCGAAGCTCATCGAGGAGGGCGGACTCGTGTCGGCCAAGGGGCCGCCCGGCACGATGCTCATCTTCGGCGACACCCTCGTGCACGGCTCGTCGCTCAACATGTCGCCCTGGCCGCGCACGATCTTCTCCCTCATCCTGAACCCGGTCTCCAACGCCCTCACCCGCCACCGGCGCCCCGACCACCAGCATCATCGGGACCTGACTCCCGTCGCGCCGCTTCCCGACCACTGCCTGCTCGCGGCGGACGCGGCGCCCGGAGGGGCGATCTCGTGAATCGGATCATCTTCGACGACAACCTCGCCTGGCTCGAGCGCGCCCCGCGCGAAGCCTTCTCGCTCATCTACATCGACCCGCCGTTCAATACCGGCCGGCGCCAGGCCCGAACCCGGCTCCGCACGGTGGCCGACAGAAATGGAGACCGAACCGGATTTAAGGGCAAGCGCTATCGAACCGAACGTCTCGGGACAACCGGATTCGACGACCGGTTCGATGACTACGCCGGCTTCCTCCGCGAGCGCATCGAGGCGGCCCGGCCGCTCCTCGCCTCCGACGGAAGCCTGTTCCTCCACGTCGACTACCGCGAGGTCCACTACTGCAAGGTGATGCTGGATGAAGTCTTCGGACGCGAGTCGTTCATGAACGAGATCATCTGGGCCTACGACTACGGCGCGAGATCGAAACGCCGCTGGTCGGCCAAGCACGACAACATACTCTGGTATGTCAACGATCCCGATCGCTACATCTACGACTTCGATGCGATCGACCGGATCCCCTACATGGCTCCGGGGTTGGTCGGGCCGGAGAAGGCGGCGCGGGGAAAGACCCCGACGGACGTCTGGTGGCACACCATCGTGAGCCCGAACGGACGGGAGAAGACCGGCTATGCGACGCAGAAACCGCTCGGCATCCTGGAGCGCATCGTCAGGGTGCATTCCAGTCCGGGCGACCGGCTTCTCGATTTCTTCGCCGGTTCGGGCTCGTTCGGAGAGGCGGCGGCCCGTCACGGCCGCGAGTTCGTCCTCGTCGACAACAACCCCGAAGCCATTCGCATCATGCTGAAACGACTCGCGAAATATCGCCTGGAAGTAGAAAATTGGAACGAGACCATCCCCGTTCCGGAAGCACAACTAACGTTGGTGTAGGGCATCATGACAATTGCTATTGATGATCCGGACGTCCAGATGCTGGCATCCATATCAACGTCGATTAGAGGTGACTACGCTCAAGCCTCTAATTCGTGGAGAGGGAGTCCTTTCGAATGGATTCTTGGATGCCCATCTCGTCAAAAAGGTGCAATTTTCGAGTCCTTGGTGGCCGGATGGTGCGCCGCCAAAGGTTTGAACGTAACTCGAAGTGGGGATAGCGATGCAGATCGAATTATCGAAGGACTAAGGGTTGAAATAAAGGGATCTACGCTCTGGAAAGCAGGTCGCTACAAGTTTCAACAACTCCGGGATCAGAATTACCATGCTGCAGTCTGTCTGGGAATAAGCCCATTCGACGCTCATTGTTGGACAATTCCCAAAGATGAAATAATGCGCCGTTGGGAAAACAGGGAAATTTCTTCACAACACGGAGGCAGCGCAGGAACGGATACCGCATGGCTCGACATCAGGCCAGCGAGTCCGCCAAGATGGATAGAACCCTGGGGAGGCCGTCTATCCGAGGCATTTGAAGTCTTGAGGAGTCTCGCAGACCGAGGAGGACATTCGTGAACGCACCCCAAGATCGAATCATGGCCCCGATGGAGGCGCTCTTCCGCGCCGCCGCCGACATCCCCGAGGAGACCATCCATGCCGTGGAAGGTGCTGTCGAGCAGGGGGAGCTCTCCGTCAAGGTGCTGATGGTCGCCGACAACTTCGTCACCCTGTGGATCCGGCGCGGGAAGGGACTGGTCGACCCCGTGCACCGGCATGACGACCACGAGTCGGTGGCGACCCTGGTCTCCGGCAAGCTGAAGATGTGGATCGGCGACGAGGAGTTCGTCGCCGGGCCGGGAGACGTCTGGCGCCATCCGCCGGGAGTGCCCCACTACTCCGAGGCGCTCGAGGACTGCGTGCAGATCGAGATCAAGTCGCCCGCGCGCAAGACCTGGACGTAGGCACCCTCGACGCTTGCGAAACCTCGGGCGGTCCGGAGACCTTGATTGGCCGGGAACGCGGCCGGCGGCGAGACGGCCGATCCCCTCCCTCTGCGCTTTGAGTGGCTGGGATCCGTATGCTGCGCAAAGAATGTGGCTCATGAACCCGGGTCGGCGACACCCGGCCGGGCGCTGATCCGCCCCCGCCGACCGGCGGCCAGGCGGTCAATGGCCGTGCACGGCCGGCGAGGGACCGAGCGGCTCCGCAGGGGTTGCCGGTGAACGTCAATCGGGAGGCACGACCATGGTGCATGCTGTGATGCAACGACTTGCCGCGGTTCTCGCCATTGGCGGGTTCGCGTTCTCCCTCGGCCTCTGCGGTGCAGCGACCGCTCACTCCCGGCCGGAGACGACCGCCCCCGCGGACGGCGAGGTGGTCGCCGCGGCGCCCGAGGTCATCGCCATCTCCTTCGACAAGCCGATGCGCATCACCACGATCGAGCTGACCGGCGCGGACGGCGACGCTTTCGCCCTGGAGCGCACGGACGAGATGGCCCCGGTGACCCGGTTCGAGGCGACCCCGCCCCCGCTCCCCGCCGGGCACTACACCGTGAAGTGGCGCGGGCTCTCGGCGGACGGGCATCCGATGAGCGGACGCTTCTCCTTCGAAGTCCGGCCGTAGGCTTCGCCATGCTTTCGACCGTCGTGAACCTCGACGGGGTGACGGCGATCGAGATCCTCGTCAAGACCGCGACCTACGCGGCCTGCCTCGCCGCCGCAGGCAGTGCACTCGCCCTCCTCGCCCGGTCGCGGCTCGATGACGAGACGGCGCGGGCGGTGCGGCGGCTCGCGGTGGCGGGTGCGATGACCGCGGCCGCCCTGTCGGCGATCCGCATTCCGATCCGCGCGAGCTTCCTCATGGGCGGGACCTTCTCGGGGGCGTTCGAGCCGTCCATCCTCGTGATGGTGGTCGAGAGTCCGCTCGGCACCAGCCTCGGGGTGCGTCTCGCGGGGCTCGCGCTCATCTGCCTCGTGGTCGTGAACCGTCCCCCGGCCCGCACCGCCGCCGGACTTGGGGCCGTGCTCGTCTGCGCCTCGTTCGCGCTTCGGGGCCACGCCCTGGAGGAGCCTCGCCTGGTTCTCGGCGTCCTCGTCACCTTTCACCTGCTCGGACTCGCGTTCTGGGTCGGGATCCTCGCTCCGCTCCATCGGATGGCCGGAGCGGATACGAGGGCGGCAGGGGCCCTCGCCGCCGAGTTCAGCGCATGGGCGGTCCGGATCGTGCCCGCGCTGGTCGCGGCCGGGGTGGCTCTCTTCGTCGTCCTGACCAGCGATCCGATAGCCGCCCTCGACACGCCCTACGGCCGCCTCCTCGCCGTGAAGCTGCTCCTCTTCGCACCGCTTCTCGGCCTCGCCGCGTTCAACAAGCTCCGCCTCACCCCGGCCCTCGAGGCCGGTGTGCGCGGAGCGGGCACGCACCTTCGCCGATCCATCCGGCTCGAAGCCCTCGCCGTGTTCGCGATCCTCGCGACGACCGCCACCCTCACCACCGTCGCATCCCCGGAACGACCTCGACACGGGTCCGCCGGGGAAGCCGAATCATCGGCGGCCCCGCCCCCATCCCTACCCAGCCACAGGTGAGTGCACGTGACCCGGTACCGCCCGCGCCGCCGCACCACGCTCGCCTTGGCGATCGCCGCCATCGCGCTGGCCGGGGCGGCGGGCTCGTACGTCTGGCTCTCGAACCGCAGCGAAGGTCCGCAGCGGGCGGACGCCTCGGACCCGGACCTGGTCGCCCTCGGGGCCACCGTATACGGGGAGCATTGCGCCTCCTGCCACGGCAGGAACCTCGAGGGAGAGCCCGACTGGCGCCGCCGCCGGTCGGACGGCACCCTCCCCGCCCCGCCCCACGATGCGACCGGCCATACTTGGCACCACTCGGACGAAATGCTGTTCCGAATGACCAGCGAGGGGCCGGCCGCAGTGGCCGGAAAGGGGTATCGAAGCACCATGCCGGGCTTCGCAGGCATCCTCGAGGACCGCGAGATCTGGGCGAGCCTCGCCTACATCAAGAGCCGCTGGCCCGCCGACATCCGCAAGACCCAGGCCCGAATCGACGCCTCCACCCGGAACTGATCCCCGGCCGGATTCCAGCCGCCGCCCCGATACGGCCTCATCCGTCCGAGGTCGTCAGATTCCGCGAAACCCTGGCGAGCATCTCGTCGAGGGCGGCCCGGACTTCGCTCGGGGCATCGTCGCCGAGCCCGACCCGAACGTGGAAGCGCAGCTCGTTCCCCGCGCTCGCGGTCAACAATTCCGGAACCAGGTCCGCCAGATCCTGGACCTGGGAACCTTCGAGCACGGCGCCCCCAGGGGGCGGCGGGGGCGGGGGCGGCGTCCCGTGGCCGCCGTCCGACGCGGGCCGCTCCAGCACCAGGTTGCCCGCCTCGTCGTACCCGCAGTTCCAGGGGCCGCTGTCCTCCGCCAGCCGCAGCCAGCGGTTCTCCACGCCGACCCGGACGCTGTCGCGGACCAGCCCCCACGGAAGCGCCGCGCCTCGCGCCAAGGACACCGCCTGCGCGAGCGCGACCCCTTTCGCCCGGCCGCCCCTCCACGCTCCCGGCAGGGCTTCCTCCACGAGCTCCTGGGGCGGGATGGGGTCGGGCGGGGGACGGAGCACGCCCTCGTCGCCGAGCACGCCGTAGGGGATCGACTCCTTCCATACCGAGGCGGGCCCGTTGGTCAGCCACACCGTTCCCTTCTCGACCGCCCGCCGCGCCGCCGCCCGAACCGCTTCTTCGGGACAGCGCGGGATGGGGAACGTCTCGTCGTATCCTTCCCGCGGAACACGCACCGTGCGGCCGCCGCCGAAGTACTCCGTCAACTCGCGCAGCGTAACCCTCGGGCTCAGGTCCGCATCCGCGCCCGTATCCGTACCCGCACCTGCATCCCCATCCGCAATCGCCCCCGACCCCGCCCCCGACCACAACTCCGGCAGTGCGCCCGGCGCCAGCAACGCGTCGGGGAGCCGGCTCAGCTCGGCCTTCTCCGGCAGGACGACTTCGAGTTGCGGGTCCGCCCGCGCCTCCGGGTCCACCGCTTCACGCCACCAGGTACGCGCGCTCCCGTCCGGCCGGGCGAGACGCGCCACGAGGAGGCCGTGCTCCACGCCCTTGAGGACCGTGTCGAGAAGGAGCTTCGGGTTCAGCACCTTGGGAAGGCGCGGATGGCGGGCGAACGCTCCCGCGAGGTCCTTCACGAAGCGGGCGTCCTCGCCTTCGCGCCACAGGTCGTAGGGGCCTTCCGGCAGCAGCGCCGCCGCGTTCACCGGGGTTTCCTTGATGCGCGAACGTTCGTCGTTCTTGATCTCCGCGAACAGCGGCCCCGCCCCGGCGGCGAGCTTGAAGGCGTGGACGTCGTTGCGCTCGTTCCTGGTCACGACGACGGAGTACGCCTGCCGGACGACTTCGGGAACCCGCCCGCGCGCCTCCTCGAGCCGGCGCCGCAACCGCTGTCCTTGAATCGGATCGACCCGGTGACGCGAAAGCTGCGCCTGAACCTCCTCCCAGCCGAGCAGCGAGCGCACGGCTCCGCGCGCCGCGTCCACGCCGTCGCGCGACGGGACCGCCAGCACCACCGCGTTGCGGTGCACGCGCGGGCGGTTCGGCCCGGTGGTCTCGTCGAGGAAGCGCCGCGCGAACGGGCTCGGCCTGCCCGACGCGGACGCCGCGCCGGCCCCGACCACCACGTATCGGAAGCGCCCGTCGTCCCCCACGTCCTTCGGCGACACCGGCAGCAGGTGCACGCTCGCCCCGGCCGCCGAGGCGCCCTCGACGAGCGATCTCGCCTTGCGGACCGCCTCCTCGAGGCGCACCTCCACCGCATCGCCGCTCACCCGCTGCCGGCACGCCTCGTCGTGCATCTGGCGGAGGTTCGGCCGGTTGCCGAGCCGCCAGGACTTCGGGAGCGGGAGCCTCCCTTGCCACCGTGGGCCGCCGTTCCCGCCTCCGGTCTCCGCCTCCGCCTCCTCCGCGCCCGCATCCTCGTCGTCGAGGAACCAGGAGATCTCCCGCCAACGGCGGAGCCCCTTCTCGAGCTCGATTCCGTCCGGCGCCGAGCTCCCCGCCATTCGCACCAGTTCCGGGGTGTACGCCTTGTGGCCGATCGGCTGCGAGTGGAGGAACACGGCGACGACCGCCTGCTCGGCCTCGCGGCTTGCCCGGAGCGCCGGAAGCTCGTCCTGGATCTGCCGCGCCCTGGCAAGCTCCGCTTCCAGCAACGACGCCCAATCCGTCCGGTTCTCCGCCGCGCCCTCCGAGGTCGCGACCCCGGCCAGCTCGCGCACCGCTTCCGAGACGCCCGAAACGCCTTGGGAGAAGCCCTGGCCTCCCGGATCTTGCTGGACCTTGGCTCCCCGGCCCCCTTCCTCCCCTCCGACTCCTTGCCTCCCGCTCGCCCCGTCGGGCACCGCCAGCAGGGCGGCCGGGCCGACCAGCGGGCTCGCGTCCCACTTCTCCGCCTCGCGGAGCGCGGTGGCGAGCGTGCGCAGGATGCCGCGTGTGCGCTGGAAGCCTTCGAGCTGCGTCCAGCGGCTGTAGAACACGTCCGTCAAATCCGGGTGGAAGGGGAAGCTCGCGAGGAAGCGTTCTTCCGCGGCCGACCTTTCCCTGGCCGTCGCTTCGTCGAGCCGCGCCAGGCCCCGCACCACCCCGATCACGTGCGAGCGGAAGGTCCCGCCCGGATCCTGGAGGCTTTCCGGCTCGAAGAACCGCCGGCGCAGCACCTCCGCCACGTCTCCTTTCCGGACCGGCTGCACGCCTTCCTCGCGCTGGCGCCGGAACACGTCGAAGAGCCCGGAGATCAGCTCGCGGCCCAGCTCCCCCCGCTGCTTGCCCGGATCGGTGGCGAGCAGCGAGGCCACCACCGCCGCCCGGTCCACCTTGGCCGCGGCCTGCGTCAGGTACTGGAAGAAATCCCGGATGCGGTCGCGCCATACCGGATCCATCCCCGCCTTCTCGCGGGCGTACATCAGCACCTCGTCCACCAGGATCAGGGTCGCAAGCCCCTGGCTCTCCCGCGGCCGTTCGAGCAGCTTCACCAGCAGCGGCTCGGCGGGCGGGGTCTCGCGCTCCTCGTCCCGGCCCTCGGCGTGCATCGCGCGCAGCCCCTCCGCGCCCGCGAGCTGGAACGCGAGCACGCTCCACGGGTGGCGCAGCGTGCGCGTCTCGCCGCCCGGCCCGCGCACCCCCTCGATGCCCCGCTCCACGTCTATCTTGTCGAAGCAGAGCGACGCGATGAACGCGCGCGGCAAGTCGGCGCCGAGATGCTCCCGGAACTCCCGCACCGCCGGCAGGTCCGGCAGCGCCGCCGGGTCCCGGAACAGGTGGTAGAGCGTGATCAGGGTGTGGGTCTTGCCGCCCCCGTAGGTCAGCTCGAGCTGCCGGACCGCCTTGTCGCTCCGCCCCGCGAGCCGTCCCGCGACGTCCTTCACCAGGTCGCGCAGCGCGTGGGTCGGATAGGTGAGGGCGAAGAACTTCTCCGGGTCCTCGTAGACCGGACGCTTGCCGCGCGCCAAGGTCACCTCGTGCAGGTCGGCGGCGAACTCCGCGAGCGAAAGCTCGCCCGAGCGCAGCTCCTCCTTCAGGCGCACGATCCGGTGCCAGGGCTTGGGTCGGCTCTTCATGCGTCTTGATCCGATTCCGGCGGAAACCAGGCTCGGAGAGTCTCCCGGAGCTCGTGGAAGGCGGGGTCGCGGCATTCTCTCAGAGAAACGGAAGAAGCCAGCTTTCCGAACAGCGCTCCCGAAGGTTGCTTCCGCCTCCCGCGCAGCGCGGCCTTCATAGCCTCCTTCGGATCAGGCGGCTTGGAAGAATGCGCGGGCCAGTGTTCCGCGCTGCGAAGATGTCCCCGAAGCTTTTCGTAGTCACGACTCCACCCAAGGATTTCGGGGACTTCTCCCGACCGGCTCCATACCCAGGCTTCCAACTCCGGGTCGATCACGATGGCTTTCGCGCGACTCTCCCATCCGTTGCGAGACAGATCTTGTTCGACTTCATCCTGGATTTCTTTCCGGCTGTAGTCGTCGCGCCCGCAGCCGTGTTTGTCGAACATCACCAAGGCATGCCGGTGGTCCCGGATGAATGGGCGCAAGCTGCCGGCTGCCTTGCTTCGGCATCCTGCATCTCGTTGAAGATGCTTCCTCAGAGCAAACTCGATGCGTCTGATTCCCAGGTCTTCCGGACGGGAAAGAAGGCCCGTCATGGTCTCGATCATGTCCTGATCCGCCACGAGCACGAAGAGGTCCCGGCTTCCTGTCGCATGCATCATCCGAGTATTTCAGGAGCGAGGAGCAGGTCCATGTCGGCGGCGCTCTGCCAGCCCCGCAGGCGCGGATGCCGGTTGCCGGGGACGATGTCCGTGGCACCCTCGTCGTTCCTGGCAAAGCACAAGATCTCCCTCGGCTCGGCGCAGCTCAGCAAGACCGGGGAGTGTGTGGCGAGCAACACCTGCGAGTCGTACACGGAAGAAAGCGACTGGTACACGGCCTCTACGGCCAAGGGATGAATCCCGTTCTCCGGCTCTTCCATCAGGTAGATCTTTCCGCGGTCCGGCAGGTAGGCGGCGAGCGTCAGTGCCAGCAGCCGCAACGTTCCATCGGAGACGGTCCAGGACGGGACTTCCACTCCCGTCGCGTAACGGAGCATCAGATAGGCATGGCGATCGTCCTCCCGCTCTACGACCCGAACGTCGTCGACCTCGCGAAGCGCGGTGCGGACGTGATCGAGCCATTCATTGAATTTCGTGCGATCGGTTTCTCGAAGTCGCTGAACCGCCCAGGGAAGGTTGGAGCCATCCGGCACGAAACCCGTGCGGCGGCCCTTCGAGGGGCTGGATTGTCGTAATGCCCGGCTGTCGAGAAACAGTTTCTGCACCCCCGCTTCGAGGATCCGTTTCGCATGGGTCGCGACCGGAAAAAGCTCCGAGGACTCCGGCAGATTCCTGAACGTCGAACGCCGCGAGCCGAATGCAATCCCCTGCGCCAATATCTCCATGATGTTGTCGCGATACGATACGGTCTCCGCGCTGAAGGTGTCCCTGCCCTCCGCGGACTTGTCGAAGATTCGGCGATAGCCGTGATCACTGGCATCCGTGAGGATCGACTCCGGTATCGGCCTCGTAGAAGGAAAGCTTCTCGGCGGCTCGAACGTGTCTCCGTCGAACCTCGCCGACGGCTGCAACCCAAGGAAACCTCCTTCGGAATCGATGCAGAGGCCGTCATTCCTCTCCCGAATGGCTACCTCGTATCGGAAGAGTCGGTAATCATCCTCGTCGGACAGCTTGCGTCGCAGTACCTCGGGGACGTCGAATTCCAACGCCAACTCGAACCCCGGATTCTTCCGTGGACGGTCCCACGCCAAGTCCTGGAAGTTTCGGGTGCGGCGCTCGACGGCCGGGTCGAGGCCATCCGAGATCAGATCGCCCAGAAAGCCGATCACGTCGAGCAGGGTGCTCTTCCCGCTCGCATTGGGACCCACCAGGATATGAAAGGAGCCGTCGAATTCGACGTCCACATAGCGGAGGCAGCGGTAGTTGAGGGCTTGGATACGGCGGATCATCGCGCAAGCCTACACCAAGGCGCGCTGGCGGGGGGCGGGGGCGCCGCCGCGGGTCCGCACGTGGTTCTGGATGGACTCCAGGGTGGCGCGCTCCTCGGAGCCGCGGTCGGCGAGCTCGATGAGGGCCTGCACGACGCGGGAGAACAGCTCGTGGCGCCAGAGGCCGCGCGCTTCGAGCCAGGCGTCCACCCGGGTCTGCTCGCCCGTCTTCCACAGCCGCATCAGCTTGTGCACGCAATCGATGAGCGGGGGCGGGCCGCCGTCCGCCGCGGGTTCCCCGAGGTCGCGGGCGCGGCGCCGGTTCCAGGGCTTGAGCCGGACCTCGCCCCCCCGGGCGCCGCCGCCGGTCTGCCGGTCGGGGTCGAGGTCGGGTAGGCCGTCCTCCTCCGCGGCGGCCTCGCCGTCGTCGTCCGCCGCGGGCGCCGGGCGCTCGCCGGCGGCGCCGCCGCCGCGGGCGAGCAGGTCCAGCCGCCCGGCGAGCTCCGCATCCGACAGGTTGCACGACAGCGCGTAGAGGATGCAGGCTCCGGCCGGCGCGGGGCGGAGGCCGAAGTCGCTCCGGTGCAGCAGGTAGTAGGTGGTCGGGTCGTCCAGCTCGTCCGCCGCGTCGCCGCTTCGTTCCAGCAGACGGCTCACCACGAAGCCCACCACCATGCGCCGCACCCGGCGCAGGAACTCCGCGACCGTCAGCCGCTCGCCCTCCCGGTCCGCCTTCCTCACCACCGGGTGCCGGCTGAACGCTTCCAGCGCCGGCCCGGTCGCCGCCCACACGAAGTCCGGCCCGCGGATCCCCGCGTCCCAGAAGTCCCGCAGGCGTTCGCGGACGTTCTCCTGCATCTCGGCCAGCACCTTCCCGTCCCAGCCGGGGCGGGCCGCCGCCGGGCGCTTCTTGCACACCAGCCAAATGGAGGAGGAGAGCGCCGCCGAAGCCAAGGACCGTTGGCGGTTCTGCATCTCGGTCCGGATCGGCCAGGAGCCGTCCACCACGAAGCCCGCGCGGATGAGCGCCGACACCAGCGTCTCCCAGGCGTCGGGCTGCTTGTTGGCGAAGACGATCACCAGCCGTCCGTCGTCCCGCAGGGCGTCGTGGAAGCGCGAGAAGCTCCGCGCCATCCCGTCCTCGTAGTTCTGCTTGGACGCTTGGCGATCGCCCCCGAAACGGCTGGCGTCGTCGATCAGCTCCCCGTCCCCCGCCTCCGCGTCCCACTTCGGGCCGAGCGCCCCGGCGAATGCGGCGTCGGTTTCCGGCGAGAGCCCATGCAGTGTGCGCCGCAGCCAGACGTAGAAGAAATCCATCAGGTCGGAATAGGGAATCGCGTCGTAGTAGGGCGGGTCGGTGCAGATGAGGTCGAAGCCGTCGGGCGGCAGTTCGTCGATCGCCGACTGCCGCAGCACTCGGGGGGCGGGCGCCCCATCCGCCGCCGCCTGCACGTGCTCGCAGACCCGGGCGATCCACTCGACCGCCTGGATGAAGCCGCCGGTGGTGTCCGAAAGCGGGCAGGATTCGGCGAAGTCCCACACCATCGGCAGGGCGAAGCGCGCAAAGGTACTGCGGATATTCTCGGGATCGTTGGTCCACGTGGCGAGCGTGCTGCCGCGATCGGCCAAGCGGCTGATCGACGGCGCCAGATAGGCCACCAACGCCTCGCGCCACTCGTGCGGGTAGTCGTCGATCGGCTCCGCCCCAGCGGCGGACGATCCGGAATCGCGATCGAACGGCGTCTTCCCGCTCGCAAGCCCGGCATCGGCCTTTCGCGCCGCGGCAGAGGCCGGCGATCCGTCATCGACCGGCGTTTTTCCGCTCGCCGGAAACGCCCGGGCCGCGGAATACCGGGGGTTACCGTCGACGCCCGGAGGAACGAACTCCCAAGACGAATCGTTCCGGCGTTCCTCGTTGTTCGCCGGGAGTGCCCGGGCCGCGGAATACCGGGGGCCATCGTCGACGCCCAAGGCAGCGGGCTCCCAAGGCGGATCGTTTAGGCGTTCCTCGCTGGAGAGTGGGGCGACCCGCCGCCGTGGCCCGCTCGTCAGCCCGGCGGTTCGGCGAATCTCCCGGACGAACGTTCCCAACGCCAGGAGCTGCCGATCCGTGAAGAGCGTGCCCCAAGTGTCGAAGCCGTAGCGCGGGATCCGCATGCCCAAGCTCTGCTCGCTCGGCGTGGGCTCATTCGGCAGGCCGAACGGGATCTCCGCGTAGAGCGCTTCAAGCTCTTGCCGCTCCACGCTCGCCGACCCGAGTTCCTCATCGGTCGGCAGGCGGTATTCCTTGCCCTCCTGCCCGTCCACGACCACCGCCGTCATGCGCTCCCCGAGCCGCCCCGCCCGTCCTTCCGCGCGGAGGTCCTTCATGGTCGCGATCGCGCCGCAGCAGGGGCACTCCGCGCCGCTCCCGCTCATCGTGCCGGCGCCCAACATCCGGTCGTGCTCGCGCTTCTGCGCGGCGGTTCCGCTGCCCTCGGGCACGTCCCGCGCGACGCCGAAGACGACACCGTCCGCATGCACCGATCTGCCCGCCTGCGCCACCCCGCCTGCTTGTGCCGCCGGCCCATCGGCCGGAGCCGCCCCACCGTGAACGGAAGGCCGCTCGCGCTTCGCGGCATCAGAGGCGCCGAAGGCACTGCTTGCCTCCGTCAGCCTGCCTGCTTGTGCCAGTTCGTCGGCCCGCGCCGATGCGCCTGCTTGGACGAGGGATGCAGACGAGGCGTTCGGGCTGGCGCCCAGCGCCCGGCCGTGCTCGCGCTTCCGCGCGGCGGTTTCACCGCCTTCGGCAACGTCCCGCTCAATACCGAAGACGACGCCGGCCGCTTGCGCTGACCTGCCTGCTTGTGTCGGCTCACCTGCCTCTGCCGTCAACCTGTCCGCCCGCGCCGCACCGCCCGCCTGCGTCGGCTCCCCGGTTTGTGGTGGCCTGTCTGCTTGTGTCGGTTCGTCGGCCTGCGCCGATGCGCTTGCCTGGGTGGGGGATGCGGACAGGGCGCTCGGGCCGGCGCCATCCTGGCGCGGCTCCATCGTGAGCAGCACCCGCTTCTTCGCTTTCCGGCACAGCCAGCGCGTCTTGAGGAGCGGGATCTCCGCCCGGCAGTTGCTACACCGGACCGTTCGCGCCCAGAGATAAGCCACCGCCGGCTTCGCCACCCAGCGCGGGTTCGCGTCGTTCTCCAGGTACAGCGAATCGAACTCCGCGTTGAGAGAAGCCGCCGACACCCGCCCTTCCGCGTCGGGTTCGAGCCGCCGGGGCGGCCGGGGCCGGTAGCGCGCTTCCGGTTGCGGCGCGGTCCGCCCCCGCCCCTTGCGCCGCACCGGCTCGAACTCCGCATACGTCGGATAGCGCGCCGCCAACTCCCGCCGTGCTCCGGCCAGCACCCGCCGCCCCCACGCCCGCAGATGCCACGCGAAGTCCGCGCTCGCCATCGGCGACGCCGATTCCAGATGCGGCGACGTCACCTGTACCGCCTCCCCGTCGCCATGCCCGTAGCGGGCAAGCCCCTCGCGCAACGCGGTCGCCTTCGTCACCCCGCGCGCCTTCAGGAACGCCTCGACGAACGCCCGCTCGCGCAACGCGAACGCCGGCAACGGCCGCGTTTCGCCGGCCAGCCGCCGCGGATGATGCAGCGTGCAGCGCAGGATGAACCACGCCACCGGGTTGATGTCCGCCGCCACCGCCTCGCACCCGAGCCGCATCGCTTCGAGCGGGATCGCCCCGCCCCCGGCGAACGGGTCCAGCACCCGCGGCGCCCGCCCCCCGAACGCCTCCCGGATCTCCGCCCGGAACTTCTCGACCTCCCCGCTGTCTTCGCGCCCCCAATGAAAGACCCCGCCCCGCGTCTCCTCCTTCATCCGTTCGCCGCCGGCGGCCGGCACCTCCACCACCCGCCCCGCCATCCGCTCCAGCAGCGCCCGCCGCCCATCCCGGCTCCCCGGGTCCGGCAGCAGCGTCGCGAGCAACGCCGCCCGACTCGCCGCCAACGGCCGCCGCGCCGGCCAGATGTGCAACGTCGAGACGTGCCCGTGCCGCACGTTCTTCTCGTGCACCGAATCCAGCGACACCTGCCGGAGCGGAAATGCCGCCTCGATCAACCGGACATCGGTCATGTACCGGAATCTCCGTCAGGCGGTGGCGCCAGAAATGCCGACAACAAGCTTCGCAGTTCGTCCCGACTGGATGTTTCGCATTCCCAAACGACGAGCACTTCCCACCCAAGCGCTTCTAGTTTGGCAATGTTCCGTCGATCCCTGATCGTGTTCCGTTCGAACTTCTCCCGCCAAAAGGCGACTCGCGTCCTTGGTGTGGTTGTCCTGCTGCAACCTCGATGACGGTGCCAGAAGCATCCGTGCACGAAGATAATCTTCCCCAAACGCGGAAAAGTCATGTCCGGCGTGCCCGGCAAGTCACGACGATGGAGGCGGAAGCGATAGCCCAAAGCGTGGACGATCCGCCGAACGGCGAGTTCGGGAGTGGTGTGGCGGCCACGAATGCGACTCATCAACGCCGAGCGTGAAGGAACAATCGGCAGGTCGTTCATTTCCTCGTCGGACTTCATACCGAGACGATCGATACAGAGTGTGAAATTCCTGACGGCTCTTCCCTGTCAACCGCTGATCATCGCCGATGAATTCTCGGGTACGAAATCGGCATCCAACTCCTCGAATATCTCGATCAGTTCGGATACCTGCTTTTCTCGCTCCAAGTATTCCGAGTAGCTTCGTTGTGCTTCGAGTATGAGCTGATCATAGGTAATATAGCGTGCATTCATCTCCGACAATAACCGACGATTCTCGCTTTCATTGTCACGGGGAGTGGGTGGCGACCCCAGGATCGTTATGACCTCGATGTGGGTCGGCTCCTCCGGAAAACGTGCTTCCAGGCACTTCTTGAGAGCATCTCGATATTTTGA
Source organism: Gammaproteobacteria bacterium (assembly GCA_965214795.1). Classification (GTDB taxonomy): domain Bacteria; phylum Pseudomonadota; class Gammaproteobacteria; order HK1; family HK1; genus JAJDXW01. Next base: position 4,058,022 of record OZ243976.1, read on the forward strand.
AAGCTGTTTTAGAAGATCATGGATCTGGACGCTGCGATTCGCCTTTTTCAATTCGATGATGACATGCTTTCCCGCCGCAGTCTTGTACCGGATGTCGATTCGTCCAATTTTCTCGTCCTTCGTGAGATTCGCGTCAATCCTGCCGAATTCTTTGGCGATGGTTTCCTCTATTCTGAAGTTGGACGCGGCCCGCTCCCAGGACGGATGAAGAAGCCAAAGATGGTCGAAAATATACTTCTGTATCACCTTTTCAAGTTCGTTTGGAACAATTTCCTGAAATCTCGCGATCACCGAAATACGCCCTTTGACGACTTCGTAATAGTTGGCGGCTTCGAGCTCGTCCACGCCGGAGATCAGACGAGCCAGCGTCTCGAAATCCCGATGGGAGTCGAGGCTCTCAAGCGCGCTCAGCATGTCCTTGAGCGCGAGCTTCTCGAAGGCCAGTATCGTCGACCGGTAAAGTTCCCTTTTCGTCTCCAGATCCGGCAACGTCAACGACTCGATCTTTCCGAACAAGCGCTCGGCGGTTCTTTTATGATCCGGACCGAGTCGTTCGTACCATCTCCGTACGGTCGGATAAGCGAGAGCACGTTCTTTCCCCTTCTCCAACCTCAGGTTCGTCCACTGGTTCTTGATTTTCTTTAACGTTTTCTGAACGAAATCGCTCACCGCCCGGTATCGCGGATCGTCCTCCTTCACGCTTTGGCGCCCACTGGTTACGATATCGTCCTGCTCGTCGTCGTCCAGGAAATCCGCGTTGATCTCGCCGATCACGTAGTCCGCATAGATTCCGGCTTCCTTGAATTCGGGGAGAATGTCCTCGTGCACCAATTTTCCCCGGGAGAGCAAGACCACCGCATTGTTCGCTTCACCGAGAGTATCGGGTCGATCGACGGTACCAATCCATCCGCTCAATTGACATCGTTCGATTTCTTGACGAGTCTCGATTGCCCCATCATCTTCCCGGACGGCTTCGACCTCCCGCACGACTTCGACGGTCGCGTCAGCGGCATACAGTTCGTACTTGCCCCGAAGAGAATCGGCGGCTTCACTCATTGCCCTGCCTTCATCTCCGAAATACCAAAGAAATTCCAGCTTGTTTTGGAATTCGCGATCCCTATGCGAGATCGGGTCGCCATCGATTTTGACCTCGAAGTCATGGGACGGTCCGATAATGCTGAATCGCCTGGCCAGACGACGCCGCAAGTGTGGCCCCGTCCAAGAGGGACGTTTATCCAGAGATCGAAGAACGAGTCGTGTCCCTTTTTTCAATCCATTCGTAACGGGGTCGATCTCCTGTGGATGGTATTCCCCGGTGGTGTCGTCGTTCTCCATGAGATCCTTGATCTTGGAGCGGTCCATCGACAGAGCGTTCGCCTGACCGTTCTTGATCGTATGGACCTCGACGATCTTGGCGATCGAAAATGACGACAGCTTTCCAATTCCCTTTCGACCCATGACCTTGCGGCCGCGGGCGGTAGTGGTTCCATTCTCTCTCCGCCGATATCCGACCGTAAGGAACCGCTCGTTGATCTCGCGAACGGTCATGCCATCGCCGGTGTCCTTGACCTGTATCAAACCTTGATTCCGGTCGATGTCGATCTCCACCGTCTTCGCATCGGCATCCCACGCATTCGCCACGAGCTCGGACAACACGGCGGGAATGTTGCTGTAGAGCCCTATCCCCAGATGATTGAGAACGTTCAGGCTCAGCTTCATCGTGAATTTGTGAGCGGACTTCATGATCGGGCTTCCTCGATGTGCGTGGCAATGCTGCGAGCGATCGCTTCGGCCAATGCAACCGGCACCGCATTCCCGATCTGCCTTCCGATCCGCGCGAAGTAGACAGGCTTGCCCTCTGCGGCGAACTCATAGTCGGGAGGGAATGTCTGAATCAGTGCCGCCTCCCGGAGGGAGATCGCCCTGTCCTGTGCCGGATGGCCGAAGCGACCCCTGCCGTATCCAAAACATCCTGTGGTTATCGTGGGAGACGGCTCTTGCCAGGCCATGCGCCCGTATACGTTCCGATACCATCGGCCCGACTCCTTCCGGTGACATTCAGCCAGGAGCTCCTCGGGCCAGTCCTCCCAAGTGCCGCCCGGCGCGGAGGCACGGATTCTTTTCATGTTCAGATCGGACAGCTTCGGTGCCATATGAATGCGGTCGTTTTCGTGCGCCTCGCCGTGGGAAATCACGGGAAGCTCCCCAATGGCGTCCCGGACGGTCGACGGATGCTCCGCGGAATGCGACGGAGCAGCCAGCCGAAGTCGGCCCAGCTTCGAGGCAAGCAGGACGAGGCGTATGCGGTGCTGTGGGACGCCGTAGCGGGCGCATGGGACTGTTTCGACCGCAACTTCGTAAGTTTCTTCCAGGCGACGCACGAACCCCTCGAGTATCCGCCCACCCTCGAAGGAGGCGAGCCGAGGAACGTTTTCCATAGACACGATATCCGGCTCGACCTCCATGATCCGATCGGCGAAGAGCTCGACGAGCGTCCACTTGCCGGTACGACGCTTCTTGGCCTCGGGGGTGTAAGCCGAGAACGGCGCGCAGGGAGCGCATCCTACGAGGATCCGATTTTTGCCGTTCGGGAACAGGCTCATCAGGTCTTCACTCGTGAAGTCCTCCAAGGAACGACCGATGAATTCGGCGTCATTGTTGGCTTCGAACGCATACCGGCAAGTCTCGTCGACATCGAGGCCGGCAACCACATCGAACCCCACGCGCCGGAATCCGTGGCTGAGCCCGCCGATTCCGCAGAAAACATCGACGACGGACCACTGCCCCAGCATCTTCGATGCAGGTAGCCGGGTCACGGCCTCATCATTCGGGGAGACGGAGGACATGGCACGGAACCGGCGTTGCTCAGCGTTGACCCGTGGATCCGCGAGAACCGAACCAGAACGCCATGATCGCCGCGGTCGTCGAGGCCAATCCGGAGAACACGGCGATCGCTTGTTCGGTCTCTTCCTTCCACATCAACCACGTAATGAGCCCAAGGGCGCCCAAGGCGTATGCAGCGCTCATTCCGCAAGTCACGCGCACGCGGCTTTTCCGCAGTTCGTTTTCCCGAACAGGATCCGGACGCTCCGGGTTCTCCCGTTCAACAGCACCCTCATTGTTCATGTCGGCCATCTCCTCTATGTGAGGACATGAGCGCTCCGGTGTCGATCATCGCCGTGCCGAGGGGCCGGGTCCCGAGTGGATTCTCGTCCGCAGGCTCTTGAGCCGCACCGCGGGCAGCTTCTTCAGTTGCTGATTGAGCGGGTCGATTTCGATGCCCAAGGACTCCAGAGCCGTGACACCGAGCAACGGTTCGGCGTTTGCGTCTCCAAAAAGCACCGTGCCGCCTACGATTTCCCCCATGAGCTCGATTCGGGCAACCGCAACGTCCATCTTGACCTCGCTGCCGTCGGCCAGTACGTACGTCCGCTGCGCTTCCGGCTCAAGGCCGATAGCTTCCAGGTGTTGCCTCGGGACGAGGCTGTCGGTCGCGCCCGTGTCGACCAGAAAGAGCCCTTGCCAACTCCTGTTCCGATCGGCCGGGTTGCTGATGACGACGTCGGCGTTCGTGACACCCATCTCGGTTCTCCGTTCAGCCTTGCTCCGCCGCCTCGATCAGCGAGGCGGCGGAGATCGTGAAGGCGTCGTCGCTGCGGCTTCTGGCGAGTAGTTTAGCGAAGGGGTCGCGCACCCGGGCGAGGCGGGGGGCGGAGGTCGCGCAGTCGAACACGACGTAGAGCCAGTAGTGTTCGCCGAGATGGCATGCCTGCTTCCATTCGTTCGCCTCCATCCGGATGGTCCCTTGGCCCGCGCGGCCCTTGACCTCGATGCGGCGGGTTTCTCCTGGCGGGTGGATCGAGAGCAGGTCGAAGCCCGGCCAGTCGGGGAGACCGGCCGAGCGCGCGAGCTCGGGTTCGGATACGTCGCGCACTTCCGCACCGCGCTCCCGCTCCCAGCCGAGGGCGATGCGGACGGCGACTTTTTCGACGCGCGCGTCGTGGCGCTCGACCTCCTCCGGGTTGGTGGCGGGCACGGCCAGGGCGTGGGCGAGGAAGCGGACGAAGCCGGGTACGATCCGTTCCGGGGCGGTATCGAGCCGGGCAAGGGCGCGTGCTTTCTCCGTGGAAAGCGTTCGCTGCTCCCGCTTGATCTCGTCGAGTGCATCTTCGTCTTCCGCTCCGGCGTCGCGGCCGGACCGCTTCGCGCCGCGCGCGGCGAGCTTCGTGCGGCGGGCGGCCAACTCGGCGGCCCGGAGGTCGAAGCCGACACCGACCCGGCGCCGCCGCTCGGGCAACTCGACGCGCACGGCGGCGCGATGCCCTTCCACCCGCCGCGCCAGAACCTCCCGCTCCACGTAGCTCGCCGCTTCGGCCCTCATGCTGATTCCGCGGCTCGCCAGGGGAACCGCGCCGGGGGGCACCTCGGGGGCGCCACGCAGCAGGAGCAGATGCTCGACGGGGCATTCGGCCGGCGCACCGGCCTCGTCGTGGCGCAATCCGATCAAGCGCCGTTCACGGATGAGCCGCTCGCGCGACCTCGCCGGTTCGGCCCTCTCCGCGGCGGGCGGCGTGAACCACGTCGAGCCGCGGGATTCTGCTGGTTCAGGCGGCTCGAGCCACTTTGCCGCGCGCGGCCCGAACCGGTCCGACGTTCTCGAAGCACGGGATTCCGGTGGCGCGGACCACTCCACCGGGTCACGCCCGAACGGCTCCGGCGCCCGCGAAGCGCCGCCCGGTTTCCGCGCGGGTTCGGTCTCCGGTTCCGGCTCAGGTTCTACTTCTACTTCTACGGATATCAGGGCGAGGTGGAAGAAGTAGGGAGCGTTCGCCCTCGGGTCCACGAAGATCGCGCCGCGCAGGGCATCGCGGCCGAACGCGCTCAGGACCCGGCGGGAAAGCGCGTCGAATACCGCCTCGCCGGGATGCAGCCAGATGCAGGGGGCGTTCGATTCGGTTTGCGCTCCGCCCTCGTTTCGGCCTTCGTACCCGTTCTCGTTCTCGTCCCCGTCCCGGTTCCCGAGCGCGGGCCCGCTCCTCCCCGCGTACCCGTTCCCACGCCCGTTTCCGGCCCGATCCTCCGTCTCGGGCCGTCGAACGCACAGGCGCTCCCGCGCCGCCGGCGGATAACCTTCGAGCGCGGGGAGCAGTGCGTCGAGCGCGCCGGCGCGGCGGGGCACGAGCGAGAAGAAGCCGTCGAGGTCTCCATGGACTTCCAGATCGAGCAAGCCCGCCGCGTTCTCGACGAAGCGCCGCACGTAGCCCGGCAGGAGTTGCAGGTAGCGTTCACGCTCGACGTCGTCCCGGAGCCCGTCGAGGCGTCCGGCCACCTCTCCCGAAGCGCCGTCGCCGCCGTAGATGCGCCGCTCCTCGTCACCGACGCCCCGCACCCGGTCGGCGGAAAGCGCGCCCCCGACCCGGCCCACGACGCGGCGCTCGCCCTCGTCGGTCAGCGCTTCGATCATGTATTCCCGTAGCGACCGGTTCTCGAACAGCCGGCCGATGACGTCGAACACCTTGTCCGACCGAAGCTCGCGCCGGACCGCTTCGAGCTTTTCGAGCAGGACCCGGAGCACCCGGCCTTCGTGGGTATCGCCCGCGACGAGGTTGACGATCCGCACGTCGTGCTTCTGGCCGTAGCGGTGGATGCGGCCCATGCGCTGCTCCAGCCGCGCCGGGTTCCAGGGGACGTCGTAGTTCACCATCAGCCGGCAGAACTGGAGGTTGATGCCCTCGCCCGCCGCGTCGGTGGCGACGAGGTAGCGGGCGCCGCCCGGCCGGCGAAACCGCTCCACCTGTTCCTCACGCTCCGGCCACGCCATGCCGCCATGGATCCGTGCGAGCCGCCCCGAGAAACCGAGCCCCTCCAGGCGGCGGATCAGATAATCCACCGTGTCGCGGTGCTCGCTGAAGATCAGCCACTTCTCGTCCGCGTAGCGCGGGTCTTCGAGCACCTCGCGGAGCTTCTCGAACTTGGACTCGCTGCCCGACTCGATGAGCCGGCTCGCCCGCGCGCCCAAGGCTCGGAGCGTCTCGACCTCCCGCCGCAGCTCCTCGACGGTGACCGCGGCCACCGCCCCGAGCACCGCGTCCTCGTAGTCCTCGTTCCGCTCGCCGAGACCGGGGTCGAGGCCAAGATCGAAGCCGGGATCGAAGCCGGGGTCGAGGCCGCCGTCGCCACGGCCCCGGGCGCTGCCGGCACCCTCGCCGCCGCGAGCGTCGCGCGCATCATCGTCGGCGCCGTGCGTGTCGAAGAAGTCGTCACGGTACCGGCGGTCCAGGCCGTGCTGGCGGCGTGCCAGTTCCGCCGCGCTCACCCTCCCGGACTGCAAGTCCTCGATGGTTCGCACGAGCTTTTCGATCCGGCGCTCGAAGGAGCGGTGCAGCGCCCAGGTCGAGCTGGCGAGCCGGCGCTGGAAGACGCTCATGGCGAGCCGCACCGCCGGGCGGTCGTCGAGCGCGCGGCCGTACGCGCGAAGCAGGTAGGCGCTGGTCTCGTCGTAGAGCGCCCTCTCTCCCTCCGGGCCGGAGGTCAGCCCGTAGCTGAACGTGTCGCACGCGCGCGGCGGATAGAGCGGGCGGCCGTCGAGGCCCACCATCTCTTCCTTGGTGCGGCGGATGAAGTGGCGACTCCGGGCGTCCCGCGGGAAGCGGCGGAACGCCTCGCCGGTCGAGAAGACCTGCGGATCGAGCAGCCGCCACAGGTGGTGGTAGGGCGAATCCTTGCCCATGTGGGGGGTCGCGGTAAGCAGCAGCAGGCGTCGCGCGGCCCAGCCGAGGCCGGAGAACCGACCTGCCGGTTCGCCGGCCCCGCCGGCGCGGCAGCCGGCCAGCGCCTCCGCCAGCTCGTAGCGCCGCGTCTTGCGGACCCGGTGGTTCTCGCTCGTCGCGGCGAGCTTGTGCGCCTCGTCGAAGACGACGAGATCGTAAGGAGGCACGCCGGCTTTACGCAGCGCATCGAACGCCCGCTCGCCGGCCAGGGTATCGAGGGACACGATGGCGAGGTCGCTTTCCGGCCCCCGGAACGGGTTGTCGTCCGTCCCGGGGTGGGCTCCCGAACTTCCGGAACTTCCGGAGGGTCCGGGACTCCCGAACCCCTCGGAATCCGGATCCTCGAACGTTCGGGAGCCGCCGGAGCCGCGCGGCACCGCCGAACCAGAGACGATGCGGAATCGCAGGCGGAACAGGATGCGAAGCTCCCGCTCCCAATTCCCGACCAGGCCGGCGGGCGGGACGATGAGCACTCGCCGGATGCGCCCGCGGGACAGCATTTCGCGGACGTAGAGGCCGGTCATGATCGTCTTGCCGGCGCCCGCGTCGTCGGCCAGCAGGAAGCGCAGCGGCTCCTGCCGGAGCATCCGCTCGTAGACCGCGATGCGCTGGTGGGGCAAGGGGTCGATGCGCGCCGTCTCGGTGGCGAAGGCGGGGTTGAACTGGTGCCCGTGGGCGAGACGCAAGGCTTCCGCCACTGCGGAGAGCGCCCTCGGGTCCGCGGCGAAGTCGAGCGGGGGCGGGTACACGGGGCTCGACGCCGCCGTCGCGGCGACTCCCGGAGACACTCCCGCCGCCCGCTCCCGGCCGGCGGCCTGCTCGGCCGGCGCCGGCAGCGCCGCGTCCAACTCCTGCAAGCGCGCCGCCGCGAGTCGGCGCGGGCGCGACTGGCCGGATTCCCAGCGATGGACCGTGATCGACGAGACCCCCAGCCGTTCAGCGAACTGAATCCGGGTGAGGCCCATCTCCTTCCGGATACGCCGCACGTTTCCGCCCGATTCCGCCTCGAGCGGTTCGCTGGGCTCGAGAGGTTGTCCGCCGTCCGCCATGGCCGGCAACTGTAAAGTAATGCATCCATTCAAGTCGATTTATAGACTGTTGCATTCATGAGAAATCACGGGGGGCAGGGGCGGCCGGTTGCGGCTATAGTGCGCGCGCCATGATTCGGGCGCGGCGAGATTCGGGGGACGGCGGGAGAGGCGCGGGCGGCTCACTGCTCGGGCCGGACGATCCGGCGCCCTTCGAGGTGATCAACGCGAGCGGGGCGGCGCCCGTCGTCTTCCTCTGCGACCACGCGAGCAACCGGGTGCCGCGCGCGCTCGACAGCCTCGGACTTGCGCCGGGGGAGCTCGAGCGGCACATCGCCTGGGACATCGGGGCCGCGGCCCTCACGCGCCGGCTCGCCGCCCACTTCGACGCCCCGGCGGTGCTCGCCGGATACTCCCGCCTGGTCATCGACTGCAACCGTCGGCTCGAGGACGAGCAGTCGATCCTCGCCGCAAGCGACGGCACGGCGGTGCCGGGCAACCGGAACCTGACCGAGCGCGAAGCGGCCACCCGGGCGGAAGCCTGCTTCCGGCCCTACCACCGCGCCTGCGCGGCCGTGCTCGACGACGTGGAAGCGCGGGGCGGGACCCCGCCGGTGGTGATGATGCACACCTTCACGCCGGACCTGAACGGGAACCGCCGGCCCTGGCACGCCGGCGTTCTATGGCACGAGGACGGCCGGATGGCCCTTCCGCTCCTCCGTGCGCTCCACACCCGAGGCGATCTCCTCGTCGGTGACAACGAGCCCTATTCCGGCGCTTCGCCCCACGGCTACACCATGCCGGAACATGCCGCGCGGCACGGGCGCGCCAACGTGCAGATCGAGGTGCGCCAGGACCTCGTCGCCGACGAACCGGGCATCGAGCGCTGGTCGTCCATCCTGATCGAGGCCCTCACCAAGGTCTTCGCCGACCCCGCTCTCTACGAACGCCACTGACCGCTGGCCAGAGGCCGGAGTTCGCGACGCAAGGGCCGGCATACGCAAGGATCGGCGCGATTGACGGCAGCACAGATTGTAATCACAGTCAGATCGGATCGAGGCACCGTTGCCGATGTACGAACGGGATGAGGACAAACGGCGTGTCAACGCGGCAAAGCACGGCGTGGACTTCGACCGCATGGACGCTTTCGAATGGGACACGGCCTTGGTCGATCCGGGGAAGGACCACGACGAGTCCCGCTGGACGGCGACAGGATTCATCGGTCCGGTGCTGCACGTCGTAGCCTTCACGGAGCGAGGCGAGACCGTCCGCATCATCAGCTTGCGCAAGGCCACGAAGAGAGAGGCCCATCGGCATGTCGAAGATCAAGCATGACATCGTCTTCCCGACGGCAGAGGAAGACGCCGCCATTCGGGCCGGCATCGCTGCCGATCCGGACACCCGGGAACTCACCGCCGAGGAGATTGCCCGGATGCGGCCGGCGAGCGAGGTCCTCCCGCATGTCCTCGAGCGCTACCGCCGCACGCGAGGCAAGCAAAAGGCTCCCACGAAGAAACACGTCACGATCCGACTGGACGCCGATCTCGTGGCCCACTTCCGCGACGGCGGGCCGGGCTGGCAGACGCGGCTGAACGATGCGTTGCGGCGGGCGATCTTCGGCCCGGCCGCATGACCGGGCCGGGAAGGCCCGCCGCGGCCGGGCGACGAATGAACGTCTGAACCGCTCAATCGCATCCCGCTCCCATGGGCGAGTCGAGGTACCGGGGGCGCCCAGCGCGGCCACACCCGATGAAACCCGCGCACCGGACGTGGAATCGGCAAGCGTCGGGTACACTCGGGCGTGCGACTCGCCTTCACGGGCGACATGCTGGAGGGAGGAATGCCGCACGTCGATGCGCCCATCTCGATCGCGATGGACGTCATCGTAGAGCGTCCTCGTCCGCGTCGAGCGTCGAACCTCCGCACCGCCGCCCGCCGGGCCTGGACCCGACTCCCCCGATGAGGCAGTTCGTCGAGCGCCACACCTTCTGGGCCATCGTCCTGGTCCTTCTCATCGCCGTCTTCCTGTGGCTCATCTTCGCGGTCTGGCCGCCTTGGCTGGTCGCCGCCATCGGCCGGAAGAAGACGTTCGTGAACACCCTCCTCAACGGGATCACCCTGGGCGGCCTCTACTTCCTCGTCGCGAGCGGCTTCACCCTCGTCTTCGGCCTCATGCGCAACGTCAACCTCGCGCACGGCTCGATGTACCTCCTCGGCGCCTACATCGGCTACGACGTGGCCGAGGCGAGCGGAAGCTGGTTCCTCGGCCTCGCGGTCGCCTTCCTCGTCATTGCGCTCAGCGGGGCGCTGCTCCAGGTCCTCGTCTTCCGGCGCATGGAGGGCGACGACCTCCGCCAGACCCTCGTCACCATCGGCCTCTCCATCGTCGCCGCCGACCTGATGCTCGCCATCTGGACCGGCGTCACCTACCAGTTCAGCCCCCCGGAGTGGCTGTTCGGGGCCGCGAAGCTCCCCATCGTCTCCGTCGTCAAGTCGTCCGGCGCCGCCGTCTACATCAAGTACCCGATCTACCGGCTCTCCGTCCTCCTCGTCGCGGTTGCGATCGGGATCGTGCTCTGGCTCTTCCTCAACCGCACCCGCATCGGGATGATGATCCGGGCCGGGGTCAACGACCGCGACATGCTCTCCGCCTCGGGGGTCAACGTGCAGCTCGTCTTCGCGGTGGTCTTCGCGATCGGCGCCGGCCTCGCGGGATTCGCGGGGGTGGTGGGCGGCACCGCCCTCTCCATCGCCCCCGGCGAGGACATCCGCTATCTCCTCGCATCGCTCATCGTGGTCATCGTGGGCGGGCTGGGCTCGGTGACCGGGGCGGCCATTGGCGCCCTCCTCATCGGCCTCGCCGAGCAGTTCGGGCTCGCCTACTTCCCGACCTACGGGGTCGTCCTCACCTTTCTCATCATGGTGTTCGTGCTCGCGGTGCGGCCCCAGGGGATCATGGGAGCGCGCTGAAAAATGGCCAACGGGCGAGGAGACAGGCTCGAGCGCGCGCGCGGACACGAGCGAGGGCGCGGGCACGGCATCTTCTCGGGCGGGGTGAGCTGGTCCGACTTCCACCCCGCGACGGTGGTCGCGGTCGTGTTCCTCGTCGCCTACCCGAGCTTCACCTCGGATTTCTTCACCTATCAGATCGGTGCCTACTCGCTCATCCTCGGCACCATCGCCCTGTCGCTGATGATGCTCGCGGGCTACGGGGGGATGGTGAGCCTCGCCCAGCTCACCGTCGCCGGCTTCGCCGCCTACCTGATGGCCATCCTCGGCGACAACAGCGTCGGGGTGATGGGGCTCGGCTGGCCGTGGTGGCTTACGGTGCCGACCGCGATCCTCGCCGGGGCGGTCCTCGGGGCCATCATCGGTGCGATCTCGGTCCGTACCGAGGGCATCTACACCATCATGATCACCCTCGCGATCGCGGTCGCCCTGTTCTTCTTCGTGCGCCAGAACTACGTGCTGTTCAACGGCTGGACGGGGTTCGCGGGCGTCGAACCGCCAACCCTGTTCGGGATCTACTGGCGCGATCCGGTACCGTTCTACTACCTGTCGCTGGTCGTCGCGGGAGGCTTCTTCTGCGCGGTCCTGTACGTCTCGCGCTCGACGTTCGGACTGGGGCTCCAGGCCATCCGCGACAATCCCCGGCGCATGCGGGCGCTCGGCTTTGACGTCGCCCTCCACCGCATCTTCGCCTTCTTCCTCGCCGGCCTCATCGCGGCCACCGCCGGGGTCCTCCTCGTCTGGTTCAACGGCCGCGTATCGCCCGGTACGATGGGGGTCGAGGCTTCGATCGACATCCTCGTCATCGCGGTGGTGGGCGGATTGCGCCATCCCATCGGCCCCTTCCTTGGCGCAATCGGCTTCGTGCTGCTCGAGAACTTCGCAATCGATCTCATCGACCGCGAGCGCTTCAACACCGTCATCGGGCTGGTCTTCCTGCTCGTGGTGCTGTTCTCGCCCGACGGTCTGTTGGGACTCTGGAACCGGATCCGGCCACGGCTCCGGTTCGACCGGAACGCGCGGCCGCTCGCCGGTCGCGCCGACACGGACGCCGGGCACCATCCCGCCGGCGTCCGACAATCCACCAGCTAGGGAGAACCAGAATGTACCGAAAGGGAAAAACTCTGCTCGCCGCGGCAGCGCTGCTCGCGGGCAGCGCCGGCACTGCCGGCATCGCGCAGGCCGAGGACACCATCAAGATGGGCGCGCTCGCGACCCTGGAGGGCGCGTTCGCGGTGCTCGGCCAGGACAGCATGCGCGGCGTCACCATGGCCCTCGAAGAGTTCGACTACATGGCCGGCGGCAAGCAGATCGAGCTCATCACCGGCTCGTCCGACGCCTCGCCGGACAGTGCCATCCGCGCGACCCGCAAGCTCGTCGAGCAGGACGGGGTGCAGGTCATGGTCGGCCCGCTCTCCGGCTCCGAAGGGCTCGCGGTCAAGGACTACGCGAAGACCCAGCCGAACGTCACGTTCGTGAACGGGACCTCGGCCGCCCAGGACACCACCCTGCGCGACCCGGCCCCCAACTTCTTCCGCTTCAGCACCGACGGCGCGCAATGGATGGCCGGCCTCGGCGAGTACGCCTACAACGTGAAGGGCTACCGGAGCGTGGCGGTCCTCGCGGAAGACTACTCCTTCCCGTACACCCAGGTATTCGGGTTCCTCGAGCCCTTCTGCCGGCTCGGCGGCAAGGCGCCGATCGACGCCCGCTTCTGGGTGCCCATCGGCAACAAGGACTACTCCTCGGTGATCGCGGCGCTGCCCGACGACGTGGACGCGATCTACGTCGCCCTCGGCGGGGCGGACGCGATCAACTTCCTCACCCAGTACGAGCAGGCGGGCGGCGAGCTTCCGCTCGTCGCGGGCTCGATCACGGTGGACCAGTCCGTGCTCGGCTCGAAGGGCCGGACCCGGGACTTCGTCATCGGCACCCCGTCCGCGGGGCCGATCTCCGACACCTGGGACGATGAGGGCTGGAACGCCTTCGTCGCGGCCTACCAGAAGCGCTTCCCGGACGGGTTCCCGTCGCCCTCGCTCTTCTCCCACGGCTACTACATCAACACCAAGGCGATGCTCCTCGGCATCGAGGCGGTGGGCGGCGACCTCTCGGACGGCGGCGCGGCGCTGCGCGCGGCGCTCTCGAGCCTCGAGTTCGACACCCCGACCGGGATGGTGAAGCTCGACGAGCGTCGCCAGGGGATCGCGGACATCTTCCTCACCGAGGTGATCGTGGGTCCGGAAGGGAACCTCGTGAACAAGACCATCGAGGTCATCCCGGCCGTCAGCCAGACCTTCGGCCTCGAGTACGAGAAGTTCCTCGAGTACGGGGCGGTCGGCCGCGAGAACCCGCGCTGCGAGTGATCGCGGAGCGGAAGTGACGAGGCGCCGGCGACGCGGCGGGAAGGACAAGGACCGGGAGGCGGGACGGCGCGCGCCCGCCCGCCTCCTCCCGAAGCGATGCCCGGAACCGACGCCCTCTCCAGGCTCCAGGGAGCCGGCCAGCACGCGCTGGAGCTCGAGGCGGTCAGCCGTTACTTCGGCGCGCTGGTCGCCCTCGCCGACATCAACCTCACCCTGGGGCCCGGGGAGCGGCGCGCGGTCCTCGGCTCGAACGGGGCGGGCAAGACCACCCTGTTCAACGCCATCACCGGCGACTTCCCGCCGACCACCGGGCGCGTGCGCCTCTTCGGCGAGGACGTGACGGATCTGCCCGTCCACGAGCGGATCCGCCGCGGCCTTCGCCGTACCTACCAGATCTCGCTGCTCTTCGGGGGCTTGAGCGTCATCGACAGCATCTATCTCGCCTGCCGCGGGGTGAGCCGGCGGCGGTTCTCGCTTCGCCGGGCGCGACGCGACGACGCGACGATGCACGCGGCCGAGGCCCTCATCGGCGCGGTCAACCTCGAGGAGGTGCGGGACGATCGGGTATCCACCCTGAGCCACGGGCAGCAGCGCCAGCTCGAGATCGCCCTCGCCCTCGCGGGGGCACCCCGGCTCACCCTGCTGGACGAGCCGGCGGCGGGCCTTTCGCCGGGCGAGCGCGCGGATCTCGTCGAGATCCTGCAGGCACTGCCCCGCCACATGAGCTACATCATCATCGAGCACGACATGGACGTGGCCCTGCGGGTCGCGGACAGCGTGACGATGATGCACAACGGGCGCATCTTCAAGGAAGGGACCCCGGACGAGATCGAGAACGATCCGGAGGTCCAGGAGCTTTACCTGGGGCATGGTCATGGCTGAGCGGGCCGGCTCCGGTTCCGGGTGGCGGGCGGAGCGCGCGCGCCGCCGCGCCGCCTCTTCGGCCACCCTTCAGGTCCGGGACCTTCACATCCACTACGACCAGTCCCATGCCCTGCAGGGCGTCGACCTCACCCTGGACGAAGGCGTCCACGCGGTGGTCGGCCGCAACGGGATGGGCAAGACCACCCTCTGCAACGCCATCATGGGCCTGCTCCCGGTACGGCGCGGCGCGATCCGGTTCGAGGGGGACGACATCACCGGGCTCGCCCCCTACCAGGTGGCCGCACGGGGCATCGCCTACACCCCGCAGGGCCGCCGCCTCTGGCCCTCCCTCACCGTGGACGAGCACCTGCGCCTCGCCGGGCGCGGCGGAGGCTCGTGGACGGCGGAGCGCGTGTACGACGTGTTCCCGCGCCTCGCCGAGCGGCGCCGCAACGGGGGTGGACAGCTCTCGGGCGGCGAGCAGCAGATGCTCGCCATTTCGCGCGCCCTCCTCCAGGATCCGCGTCTCCTGGTGCTCGACGAGCCCACCGAGGGCCTCGCCCCCCTCATCGTCGCCCAGCTCGAGGAGCTGCTCTCGACCCTCGCCGACGAGGGCGACGTCGCGATCCTCCTCATCGAGCAGAACATCGGGGTCGCGACGGCCATCGCCGAAGACATCGCGATCATGGTCAACGGGCGGATCAGCCGGGTCATTCCGGCCGGCGAGCTGGCCGGTGACCGCGGCCTCCAGCAGCGCCTCCTCGGGGTGGGGCGGGAGCTCTCCGAGGACCTCGACCTCCCGGCGCCGGGCGCCCCCGGCGAGCCGGCCGTTCCGCACCGGGAACCGGCCCCCGAGCCCGCGGTCGGACCAGCCGGCGCCGCGCCGGCACGGGCGAGCGGCGGCTCGCGGACCGCGCCGACCGCGGCGCCCGGCGGGGGCGCTCCCGCGGTCGGGCAAGACGGGGCGGGCGAGACCGCGGCCTTCCGACACCGTCTCGCCTATGTGCCGCCGACCCGGTGGTCGCGGGCGGCCTGGGACGCGGGTCGCGGCCCGAGCCCGGCCCGGGAACCCGATCCGACACCGCGGGCAGCCCCTTTTCCGGCTTCCGGCGGGCCGGTGGCGCCCCCCTCCGAGGATCCGCCCCGCGATCCACCCCGGGACCCAACCCGGGACCCACCCCGGGCCGCCGGCCCTCGCGCGGCCGGCCCCCGGTTCGACCCGCCGGAGCCCGTCTACCGGGAACCGGCGCCCCCGCGCCGCGACCTCGCCGGCGGCAACGAAGTGCTCGTGGCCGGCACCTTCGATACCAAGGGCGCGGAGCTCGGCTTCATCCGCGACCACCTCGCGGGGTTCGGGCTCAGCCCCCGTACCGTCGATCTCTCGACTTCGGGGCGACCGTCCTCCGCCGACGTTCCCCCCCACCACGTCGCCGCCCACCATCCCCGCGGCGCGAACGCCGTCTTCACCGGCGACCGCGGCACCTCGGTCGGAGCCATGGCCGAAGCCTTCGAGCGCTGGATCGGGCGCCAGGGCGGGGACCAGGGCGGGACCCGGGGCGGGATTCGGGGCATCATCTCGGCCGGGGGTTCCGGGGGCACCGCCCTCGCGACCCCGGCCATGCGGCGCCTGCCTGTCGGGGTCCCGAAAGTGATGATCTCGACCGTCGCCTCGGGCGACGTCGGGCGCTACGTCGGCGCCTCCGACATCATGATGATGTACTCGGTCACCGACGTGCAGGGCCTCAACCGGATCTCGCGGCGGGTGCTCGCGAACGGCGCGAACGCACTCGCGGGAATGGTCGGCTCGGGGGAGCACGCGCCGCGCCGCCGCCCCGCCCACCCTCTTCCGGACGACGACCGCCCGGGGCTTGGCCTCACCATGTTCGGGGTCACCACCTCGGCCGTCCGGCAGATCGCCGCTCGCGTCGAGAGCCGCTACGACTGTCTCGTGTTCCACGCGACCGGGGTCGGCGGACGGTCCATGGAGAAGCTCGCGGACAGCGGCCTCCTCGCCGCCGCCGTCGACCTCACGACGACCGAGATCTGCGACATGATGATGGGGGGGATCCTCGCCGCCGACGAGGACCGCTTCGGCGCGTTCATCCGGACCCGGATCCCCTGGGTCGGGTCGGTCGGGGCCCTCGACATGGTGAACTTCGGGCCGCCGGACACGGTGCCGGAGCGGTACCGGAGCCGCCGCTTCGTCGAGCACAACCCCCAGGTCACCCTGATGCGGACGACGGCCGCGGAGAACGCGCGCATGGGCGAATGGATCGCCCGACGCATCAACGAGATGACCGGCCCCGTGCGCTTCCTCATCCCCGAGGGCGGGGTGTCCGCCCTCGACACTCCGGGGCAGCCGTTCCACGACCCGGAAGCGGACCGGGCGCTCTTCGACGCGATCGCGGGAACCTTCGAGGAGGGCGCCAACCGCCGGCTCGTCCGCACCCCGCACCACGTCAACGACGCGGCCTTCGCGGACGCCGTCGCGGGCGCGCTCGCCGCCATCCACCCCATCGAGAGGACGACCCGACATGCCGCGCTTTGAGCGAGGGGAACTTCTGGAGCGTTTCCAGGACATGAAGCGCCGCGGCGAGCCCATCGTCGGAGGCGGGGCCGGCACCGGCCTCTCCGCCAAGTGCGAGGAGGCCGGCGGCATCGACCTCATCGTGATCTACAACTCGGGCCGTTACCGGATGGCGGGCCGTGGCTCGCTCGCAGGCATGATGGCCTACGGCAACGCGAACGACATCGTGATGGAGATGGCTCGCGAGGTCCTCCCGGTGGTGCGCCGCACCCCGGTGCTTGCCGGCGTGAACGGGACCGATCCCTTCTGCCACTTCGACCACTTCCTCGACGAGCTGAAGGCAGTCGGGTTCTCGGGGGTCCAGAACTTCCCGACCGTCGGGCTCATCGACGGGACGTTCCGGGCGAACCTCGAGGCAACCGGCATGTCCTACGACCTCGAGGTGGAGCTGATCCGCCTCGCCCGCGAGAAGGATCTCCTGACCACCCCCTACGTCTTCAGCGAGGACGAGGCGGCCGCGATGGCCGAGGCCGGGGCGGACATCGTCGTCTGCCACCTCGGCCTCACCACCGGGGGTTCGATCGGGGCCGGCGTCGCCTTCTCGCTCGAGGACTGCCCGGCGCGGGTGGATGCCTGGGGCCGGGCGGCCCTCGCGGTGAACCCGGACGTCCTCCTGCTCGTCCACGGCGGCCCGGTGTCGAGCCCGGAGGACGCGCAGTACGTGCTCGACCGCAGCGAGCACTGCCACGGCTTCTACGGCGCCTCCTCGATGGAGCGGCTGCCGGCGGAGGTCGCGCTCACCGAGCAGACCCGTGCGTTCAAGGCGGTGCGGATCGACCGCTAGAGGATGCGGGACGTGATCGCCAAACTCATTGCGATGGCGGAACCGCGCCCCGGCTTGCGGCGAGGAGGCGGGCCGGCGGCGGCATCTCCCCGGTTCCGGGCATCGGCAGCAACCACGCCTGCGGCGAGCCCCACCGGCCGACAAGAGATTGCAAACCGAACGACCACCGCCGGCAATCGTTCGACGGAAGGAGAGGAACCATGGCTACCGGACTGATTGGCTCGATCATCCTCTGGCTCATCGTCGCGATCATCGTCATCGTGGTGGTGGCCTATCTCCTCAACTGGCTCTACCACCGCTCGACGAAGGAGATGGCCTTCGTGCGGACCGGATTCGGCGGCGAGACGGTGGTCATCGACGGCGGAGCCCTGGTCCTGCCGATCATCCACCAAGTCACCCCGGTCAACCTCAACGTGGTGCGGATTGCGGTCTCGCGGGCGCGCGAGGAGGCGGTCATCACTCACGACCGGATGCGCGTCGACATCGAGGCGGAGTTCTTCGTCCGGGTCGTCCAGAAGCCGGAGGCGGTCGCCGCCGCCGCGTCCACCCTCGGGCGCCGCACCCTGGACCCCGAGCGGCTCGCGGGCCTCCTCTCCGGCAAGTTCGTGAGCGCCCTCCGATCCGTCGCGACCGCGATGACCCTCGACGAGATCCACGAGAAGCGCGGCGACTTCATCTCCGCCGTCGGGGTCCGGGCCGCCGAGGTGCTGACCCCGAACGGACTGGAGCTCGAGTCGGTCGCGATCACCGGCCTCGACCAGACGATGCTCGAGTTCTTCAACCCGGCGAACCGCTTCGACGCCGAGGGCCTCACCCGGCTCATCGAGGAGATCGAGACCCGCCGCAAGGCGCGCAACGACATCGAGCAGAGCGCGATGGTGGCGATCCGCTCGCGCAACCTCGAGGCGGAGAAGGAAACGCTGCAGATCGACCGGGAAAGCGAGAGCTCGCGGCTCGACCAGGAACGCGAGCTCGAGTCGATGCGGGCCGGGCAGCGCACCGCGATCGTGCGCGAGCAGGTCGCCCGGGAGGCGGAGGCCCAGCAGTCGCGCATCGCCACCGAACGCGAGACGGCGGAGTTCGAGATCGAGCGCCGCGAAGCGGTCGAGAAGGCGGAGATCCGGACCCAGGAGGAGCTCCAGCGGGCGCGGATCGCCCAGGAGCAGGCGATCGAGCGGGCCCGCATCGAGCGCGAGAAGCTCATCCGCGCCGAGCAGATCCGCCAGCGACACGAGACCGAGGTCGCCGAGATCGGCGCGAACGAAGACATCGAGCGGGCCCGCGTCGTCTCCGAACGCCAGCTTCGCGAGGCGCAGATCGCGGCCGAGGAAGAGACCGAAGGCCGCGAGATCGCCCGCGGCGAGCAGCTCGAGACCGCCCGCATCGCCGCCGACGAGGCCATCGAGGCGGCGCGCATCGCCCAGGGGCGGGCCATCGAGCGGGCCCGCATCGAGCGCGAGAAGCTCATCCGCGCCGAGCAGATCCGCCAGCGACACGAGACCGAGGTCGCCGAGATCGGCGCCAACGAAGACATCGAGCGGGCTCGCGTCGTCTCCGAACGCCAGGTCCGCGAAGCGCGGATCGCGGCCGAGGAGGAGACGGAAGCCCGCGAGATCGCCCGCGGCGAACAGCTCGAGACCGCCCGCATTGCGGCCGACAAGGCGGTCGAAGGGGCGCGCATCGCGCAGGACCAGGCTCTCGACACGGCCCGGATCGAGCGGGACCGGCGGCTGCGCTCGCAGCAGATCGCGCAGCGCCAGTCCATCGAGGAGGCGGAGATCGCGGCCCAGGAGGAGATCGAACGGGCGCGGATCGCGTCGGAGCGGGGGCTCGACGAGGCGCGGATCCTGCGCGATCGCGATCGGAAGCGCCTCGAGATCGACCGCGAGCAGGTGATCGAGGTGGCCGGGATCGATCGCCGGATCGCGGTCCGGCAGAAGGAAGCGGAGGAAGCCGAGACACGGGTCGCGACCGAGGTGGCGCGGGCGCGGGCGGCGGCCGCGGAGGAGCAGGTGGCCACCACCCGGGAGACGGAGGTGGCCGAGCGCATCGCCGCCGTGGACCGGCTGATCGCGGCCAAGGACGCGGACCTCGCCCGCATCGCGGCCGAGGCGGAGCAGGTGACGGCGGCGGTGGCCGCCGAAGGGCAGCGCCTCCGCAACGAGGCCGAGAACGTGCTCTCCGACGACGCCCGCGCAGCGATGCTCCGAAGCCGCCTCATCGACCGGCTGGAGAGCATCGTGCGCGAGAGCGTCCGGCCGATGGAGAAGATCGACGGCATCCGGATCCTGCACGTGGACGGCCTCGGCGGAGCCGGCGGCGGGGAGGATCGCCGGTCTCCGACCGACGAGGTGATCCGGAGCGCGCTTCGCTACCGCGCCCAGGCGCCCCTTATCGACGAGGTCATGAAGGAGATCGGGGTCGAGAACCCGAACGTCGCAGGGATGGGCGACCTCTTCCGCTCCGCCCGCGACGCCCAGAGCCTCGCCCGCGAAGCGCAGCCGAAGGAGGAGAAGGAAGACTGACCCGAATCGCCCGGAGACCGCGCACGCAACACGGGGCCGCCGGTCGAGTCGAATCGAGTTGAATCGAACCGAAACCCATTGAAGACAAACCGAGGTAGCGGCCATGGCCGAAGCCTATGCATCCTCCGTCATCGCTGCCCCGGCCGCGCGCGTCTGGGAGTGCATCCGGGACTTCAACGCGCTTCCCGAGTGGCACCCCGCGATCGCCGAGAGCCGGATCGAGGGGGGCGGCCCCTCCGATCGGGTGGGCTGCGTGCGCGCGTTCCGTCTGAAGGACGGCGGGTTCCTCCGCGAGCGGCTCCTCGCCCTCTCGGACTACGACTTCTCCGTCACCTACTCGATCCTCGAGAGCCCGATGGGGGTGGAGAACTACGTCGCGACCCTCAAGCTCACCCCGGTCACCGACGGCGATCGCACCTTCGCCGAGTGGTCGGCGGAGTTCGACTGCCCGGCGGAGCGCGAGGACGAGTTGGTCGCCCTCATCGCGGGAGACGTGTTCCAGGGCGGCTTCGACGCGCTCGAGCGCGCGCTCGGCGGCGCGTAGACGGCGGCGGCCGCCACGACGGGCAGCCGGATGGTCCGGGTTCGCCGCACCACCGTCCTCGACGCACCGGTCGAGGCGGTGTGGCGGCTCCTGCGTGACTTCAACGGCCACGACCGCTGGCATCCCATCGTCGAGCGGAGCGACCTCGAGGACGGCCGGCGCACCGACGAGGTCGGGGCGGTGCGCAACTTCACGATCCGAAGCGGCGAGCGGGTGCGCGAGATCCTGCTCTCCCTCTCGGACCGGGATCGGCACCTTCGCTACGCCATCGTGGACAGCGAGCTGCCGCTTCTCGACTACGTCGCCGAGTTCTTTCTGAAGTCGGTGACGGACGGGAACCGGACGTTCTGGTCGTGGAGCTCGCGGTTCCGGACCCCGCCCGGCGAGGAGGCGTCGCTCGCCCGCCTCGTCGGAGAGGAGGTCTACGAGGCGGGCTTCGACGGGGTGCGAGGGGCGCTCGGACTCCCCACCGGATCCGGCCCCCGGGCGGCGGCCGCAGCGGCGCCGCGCGCCGGGATGGACGCGACCGCGGCCCGCTCCCGGTCCCGAGCCGGACCGTCGCCCGCAGCGCCCCGCCCCGCGGCCCATCGCACGGTGGGCGCCATCGAGGGCGAAGCGATGGTGATCGAACGCCACGGCGGGCCGGAAGTGCTCCGATCCGCGTCGATCGCCGCGCCTCCGCCCGGCCCGGGAGAGGTCCGGATCCGGCAGACCGCGGTCGGGGTCAACTACATCGACATCTATTGCCGCAGCGGTTACTTCGACCTTGTGCCGCCGGGAACCGCGCCCGGTTTCGAGGCGTCGGGGACGGTGCTCGACGTGGGGGCCGGGGTCCGGCACCTCGCGGCCGGCCGGCGGGTCGCCTACGCCTGCCCGCCCCCCGGCGCATACGCCTCGGTGCGCACGATGGACGCGACCCTCGTCGTCCCCCTCCCCGACCGCATCGACGACGACGAGGCGGCGGCAGTCCTCCTCAAGGGGATGTCGGCGGAGTTCCTGCTCCACCGGGTGCACCACCTCGAAGCCGGCGAGGTCGCCCTCGTCTTCGCCCCCGCGGGCGGCGTCGGCCGTCTCCTTTGCCAGTGGGCGGCCCATCTCGGGGCGCGGGTCATCGGCGCGACGAGCAGCGAGGCCAAGGCCCGCGCCGCGCGGGCGGCCGGCGCGCACGACGTGGTCCTGCCCGGCGAGGCGAGCCTCGAGGAGCAGGTGATGGAGCTCACCCGCGGCCACGGCGCGGACGTCGTCTACGACGGGGTGGGCCGCGACAGCTTCGCCCACTCGGTGGCCTCCCTCGCCGTCCACGGGCACCTCGTGAGCTACGGCCAGGCGTCCGGGGACATCGGCCCCTACGACATCGGCTCCCTCGTCGCGAAGTCGGCCACCGTGTCGCGACCCGACTTCGCCCACTTCACCGACACCCCGGAGAAGGTCGCCGCGATCACCGGCCGCCTGTTCGACGCGCTGGAGCGCCGCATCCTCCGGGCCGAGATCGGCGGGCGCCACCCGTTGCGCGACGCGGCCGCCGCCCACCGGACGCTCGAGGCCGGCGAAACCATCGGCTCCACCATCCTCGTCCCGAACGCGCCGGACTCCCACCCCATGGCTGGCGTCGGATGAACCCCGGCACCCTGTCAAGTACCAACCCATGACACCTGTGTACCAACCCAACTTCGGGAGAACCCATCATGACGGTCACGAGAACAATCGCAGCCCTGGCGCTCGCTCTCGCCCTGCTGGCGGGCACGGGACCGGAAACCTCACTTGCGCAAAATCCGAACGCGGAGCTCTTCGACACCGCCAAGACCGGCAATCCGGCCTCGATCGCTTCGGCGCTCGACGCCGGAGCCGATCCCGATTACCGGTATGCGCTCGGAACGACGGCTCTTCACCTTGTGGCCCACGGCGGTTGGGCCGAAGCCATTGCGACCCTGGTCGAACGAGGGGCTGATCCGAACGCGAGAACCACTTACGGAGTGACTCCCCTGCACCATGCGGCTGCGGCCGGACACGAGAGGGCCATCGTCGCCCTTTGCGAAGCGAACGCCGATCCCAATCTGCGCAACCAACCGCCGGCAAAGAACGATGCGATCGCCGAAACGCTCGGGGTCTCGATCGGCGCCGGCGGGATCTTCGGGTGGGGGACCCAGAGAGCTACCGCCTTGCACTACGCCGCCAGACACGGGCAGGTGAACGCAATCAAGGCACTGGTCGAATGTGGAGCCGATCTCGGACGGCACACGGCACGGGGACTCTCACCGATCCACATCGCGGCGGCCTTTGACCGGACCGATGCGATCATCGCCATGCACGAGGCAGGAGCGGACGTGAATGCAGGAACGGGGCCGTCTCGCAGCACCCCCCTGCATATTGCCGCCTTCAACCGCAGGGCGGGGGCCGCCGCGACACTACTTGCATTGGGGGCCGACAAGATCCTGGAGAACGATGGGGGAGGTACGGCGCTGCATACGGCCGCGCAGCGTGACCTGAGAGGAAGCATCGTCGATCTACTGGTCGGCGCCGGCGCCGACATCGAAGCGCGGGACGATGACGGAACGACACCGTTGCACGAAGCCAGCGACGCAGGGAACGTCAACGCCGTGATTTCCTTGCTGAATGCGGATGCGGACGTCAATGCCCGCAACAAGTCGATGGAGACGCCCGTGCACCGCGCCGCGGCAAATGGACGAGCCAGCGTCATCCGGCTGCTGCACGACCGCGGCGCCGATCTCGACGCCACCGACGACAACGGGCGAACGGCGTTGCACAACGCCGCGGAGGAAGGAGGCCGGGCAGTCGGCGCCCTGCTCGATCTCGGAGCCGATCCCGATGTCGTCGACAAGAAGGGGAAGACTGCTGCGCAGAAGTGGAAGGGAGGGAGACACGAGGCTGCGCGAGCGCGGCTGATCGAGGCGACGAGGTCGACGGGGCATGCAGAACTTCTGGCGCACCTTCGCGCCGCAGCCGAGGCAGGGAGCGCCGCCGCGGTGGCCGATGCCCTCGCCCGAGGCGCCGATCCGAACGATCATGACGAGTACGGGGAGACCGCGCTTCACAAGGCCGCACGCGGATGCCACATCGAAGTGATGGGGGTCCTGATGGCCGCGGGCGCGGACCCGAACGCCGAGAACACGGTGGGCGGGACGCCCTTGCGGATCGCGAAGACAAAGAGCGACCCCGCGTGCATCGAAGCCCTCCAGGGCAAGAAGTGACGCTGCGCGTCGCCGGCGTGCCCTGACAAGCCCACCACGGGCGCCGAGGCGCTTGACCGTGCGCCCCTTGGAGACACCCTGACCCCCATGACGGGCACGCCGCAACGCCGCGATGGCCCCGCCCCGGCCACGAAGCGAGCGACAGCGATGACGATCCGGTCCGCAGCCATCGACGCCTTCGCGCGACGGGCAACGGATCGTCCGACACGCCCCGGACGGGACCATCGGACACCGGGCCGGCCCTCAAGACCGGCGCCGGCGACGTGACCGGTGATCGAGGTTCGCGTCGCCGCGGCCGCCGGTGAACACGTGCGCTCGGCCCGCACTGGCGCCGCTCTCCGGCGATGGGGGGACAATGTGAGAAATCAGCACTCGGCCGATTGGACGCTGCACGGGATGTGAGACGACCGCGACGCGCTTCGCTCGCGATGCGCTGGCGGGCCATGGGCTCGCGCTTCGCGGCCGATCCCCCGGTCTCTCCGCGGTTCAAATGAACCAATGAATTACGTCGATATCTGTCCTGGATGTTCGAACCAGGCAACTGCAACGTTGCCGGCGGCCCGGCGGTGGGAACGTCGGATTGCGCTTCGTTCATCCGACCGGCCCGGGGTCGGAGGCGAGCTCCGGCCCCGGGCCGGGGGACCGGTCAAGCCACGGGGGCGCCGTTCTCGACCGGGAACGTCGGGTGGAGGAGGACGACCCCTGCCTCGTCGCTCACGGTGCCGAGCACCAGCACCTCCGACTTGACCCCGGCCACCCGCTTCGGAGGGAAGTTCATCACCGCCACGACCTGGCGGCCGACCAGCTCCCCGGGGGTGTAGTTGCGGGTGAGCTGGGCGGAGCTCGTCCGCATCCCGAGCGGTCCGAAGTCGATCCGCAGCACGTAGGCGGGGACCCGCGCCTTCGGATTCGGGGCCGCCTCGACGACGGTGCCGGCGTGGATCCGGACCCGCCGGAAATCCTCGAAAGTCACTTCCTCGATCACGTGCGTCATGCCGCCGCCCCTGCCTCCCCGCCGAAAAAGGGTCCTGTAACCATCACTTGACGAACGAACACACCGTACGAAGCCTGCGGCCGCCCGGCGGGTCGTCGGGCCGCGCCTTCGACCGACCCGACCGGCCAAGGGGCCGCCGGTGCCGGGCGGGTCGGGAACCGGACCCAGGCGGGTCGGACTCGCCAAACGTAATCCGACAACCGGGGATCGGCGGGAGATGTCGGGTCATGGCGGCAAGTCCCGAGAAACGGGGGTCGGTGACCCACCCCCTCCGTCACCCCCCTACCCTCCTCCGCCCGGTGGCTACGGTCACCTCGCCGCCCTCCCCTGCTCCGCGACGGCCCGCATGGCGGCCTCGATCCGCGCCTTGTCGCCGAGGTATCGATGCCCGACCTCCCGGAGCTCGGCATCGAGCTCGTACACGAGCGGCACGCCGGTCGGGATGTTCACCGCGAGGATCTCCTCGTCGGAGATCCCGCCGAGGTGTTTCACGAGGGCCCGCAGGGAGTTGCCGTGCGCGCAGACGAGGATCCGCTCACCGGCCCGCACCCGGGGCGCGATCGTGCCCTCCCACAGCGGCATCATCCGCTCCACGGTGTCCTTGAGGCACTCGGTGCGCGGCAGGTTCGGGACCCCCGCGTACCTCGCATCCCCCCCCGGGTGCCGCTCGTCGCCCGGTTCGAGGGCGGGGGGCGGCTCATCGTAGCTGCGGCGCCACCGCAAGACCTGATCCTCGCCGTAGCGGACCGCCGTCTCGGCCTTGTTCAGCCCCTGAAGAGCGCCGTAGTGGCGTTCGTTGAGACGCCAGTCGCGGTGGACCGGGATCCACATCCGGTCCATCTCGTCGAGCGCGATCCAGAGGGTGCGGATCGCGCGCTTGAGCACCGAGGTGAAGGCCGCGTCGAACTCGAAACCCTCCTCGCGGAGCCGTGCCCCGGCCGTCCGGGCCTGACCCCGGCCGGCTTCCGTCAGATCGACGTCCGTCCACCCCGAGAAACGGTTCGAGAGGTTCCAGGTGCTCTCGCCGTGGCGGAGCAGAACGAGGGTATGCACCGGGCCCTCCCGGCCTTCGAACCGGTTCACGCCGACGCCTCGAACCGCCGATCGATGACCGCCACGGCCCGATCCCGTGCGTCGCGGCTCGAGAGCGCGAACCCCGGCACGAACCCCCGGCCCTCCCACCTTTCGGGCCGGCTCACACCGGCGCCCCGAGCAGCCGGTCGATGATTGCCATGGTCCGATCCCGTGCCCCACGGTTCGAGAGCACGAACCCCCGACCCTCCTCTCCCATGCGGTGCCGCCGGTTCGGGTCCCGCAGGAGACCGATGACGGTTCGCGCGAGATCGTCCGCACCGTGCACGACCCGCACCGCCCCGACGGCCTGGAGCGAGGCCGCGAGGTCGGCGAAGTTGTGCGCATGGGGACCGATGAGCGCGGGGATGCCGAGGACGGCCGGCTCGAGGAGGTTGTGTCCTCCGATGTCGACGAGACTCCCCCCGACGAACGCCAGATCGGAGGCGGCGTAGAAAGCCGGCAACTCTCCCATCGTGTCGCCGAGGAGGACGTCGGCGGTCTCGTCGAAGCCCTCCGTCCGGAGCGACACGGTGTAGCCGCGGCGCCGGACGAGGGATGCGATGCGGCCCGCCCGTTCCACGTGCCGGGGCACCAGGATGAGGCGGCATCCCCGCACCTCTTCGCGCACCCGGGCGAATGCGTCGAGGGCCGCCTCCTCCTCGCCCGCGTGGGTGCTCGCGGCGACCCAGACCCGGCGGCTCGCCCCGATCCGGTGGCGCAGGAGCTGCCCGCTCTCGCGGGCGGCGGCCGGGACTGCGACGTCCAGCTTGGTGTTGCCGGTGACCACCACCCGGTCCGGGCGGACTCCGGTCGCGACGAGCCGCGCCGCATCCTCGCGGGTCTGGGCCGCGACGGCGTTCACCCGGGCGAGTGCGGGTGCGAAGAGGCGCCGGAAGCGGCGGTAGCCGGCCGCGGAGCGCTCCGAGAGCCGCGCGTTGACGTACACCAGCGGGATCGATCGCTCGGCGCAGGCGTGGATGAGATTGGGCCAGACCTCGGTCTCGAGCACGATGATCGCCCGGGGCGCGGTGCGGGCCAGGAACCGCCGGATCGCCCCCGGGAGATCCCAGGGCAAGTAGCGCTGCACCACCCGCCCGGAGAACAGGGACTCGCACCGCCGGCGCCCGGACGGCGTGGTCGTGGTGAGCAGGACCGGCCCGCGGCGCTGCTCCAGCAGGACGTCGAGAAGAGGAAGGGCGGCCTGAACCTCCCCGACCGATACCGCGTGCACCAGGATCCCCCCCGCTCCGGCGGACGGGCCGAACCCGAGCCGCTCGCCGATGTGCCGGAGATAGCCCCGGTCCCGGCGCGCCCGCCACGCGAGACGAAGCCAGACGTACGGCATCATCGTGTAGAGGGCGATCGTGTAGAGGGTTCGCACGGTACGTGGGCCGCCAGGGTTCGCCGATGTTCGCCGGAGTGCGTCAGGGCTTGCCGGGGTTCGCTAGCGCGCGTATCTCACCGGGCTGCGTCGCGAGGGTGCGGAGACGCCCCGAGATGTGACAGCAGCGGGTCGAACGGACCGCAAGAGCGCGTGCGCGCTACTGAAGGCGTAGCCTACACTACGTCGAAGCGGCTCGAGGGAGTACGGCCCGCCACCGCGAGCGGATTGGCGGCCGCAGCAGGGAGTCGGTGATTTTTTCAGGCTGGAGCTGCCGGTGCCCCACATCTCTTCGCTGAACTTTGAATATGAATAATTCATATCAATTCAATTGCTTGCAATCTATCTGCCCTATCTGTCGATGACTGCCCAAGCCAGAATCGTCGGGCCTCGGCCGCATCGGGACCGTCCAGGGACTGGTTTGTCACTCGATGCGCCGTTCACGGAAAAGCAAAAGGCCGGAAAACAATGACTTCCATGATACGCCGCGCATGAAGCCCAGCGGGGAGATGTGGGGCACGGGCAGGGCTAGAGCTCTTCGAGGAAGCGCGTGATCGCTTCGGTCGTCGCCCTCGGCCGCTCGCGGTGCGGGGAATGGCCGCAGTCGTCGAGGACGAGGGTCCGGCACGGTCCGGCGCACCGCTGCGCTATGACCTCCACTTGGCGGAGGGTCCCGTAGGGGTCGTCGCGTCCCTGCACGACGAGGAGCGGCACGTTCACCCGGGCAAGCTCCTCCTCGATGGTCCAGTGCTCGAACTCCGGATCGAGCCAGGCATCGCACCACCCCCGGAAGGCGTCGTCGGTCCGATCGCCGTGGTATCGGGCGAGCCGTTGGCGCAGATCGCCCTGCCGGAACGCCTCTCGCGCCGCCTCGATCCCCTCGATGCAGCGCGGCTCGTTGAACGCGTGCGCGGCGAGGGTCACCACCGCGCCGAGCGGAGCCGCTCCGAGGGCGGCGCCGAGGAGGGCGATGGTCCCGCCGTCGCTGTGTCCGACAAGGACCGGCGCTCCATCGACGCCCGCCTCCTCGAACACCCCGGGGAGGACCACCCGCGCCTCGCGGTCCATGAAGTCGAGCGGCCGCGGCAACCCGGCCGGGCTGGACCCGCCGTAGCCGAAGCGGCTGTAGGCGAAGACCTCCCTCCCGGTCGACCGCGCAAGCTCGCCCGGCCAGTCGCGCCACATGCTCACGCAGCCGAGTCCTTCGTGGAGCAGGACGAGCGGCGACCCTCCGCCCGCCTCCGTTCCCCAGCGGGCGTACTCGATACGGCCGCCCGCCGCGTCGAGGAACCCCGAATCGATCACGCCCGCAGTTCGTAGCGCTTGATCTTGCCGGTCGCGGTCTTCGGCAGCTCGCTAGTGAACTCGATCCATCGCGGGTACTTGTAGGGAGCGAGGCGCTCCTTGACGAAACGCTTGAGCTCCTCCGCGAGTTCCGGCGAAGCGCGGCCGGAGTCGGTCAGCACGACGAACGCCTTGGGCTTGACGAGGTCGTTCTCGTCCTTCTCCCCCACCACCGCCGCTTCGAGCACGTCCTCGTGGTCGATGAGCGCGCCCTCGACCTCGAAGGGCGAGACCCATATCCCGCCCACCTTGAGCATGTCGTCCGTGCGTCCCGCGCACACGTAGTAGCCATCGTCGTCCCGGCGGTACTTGTCCCCGGTCCGGGTCCAGGGGCCGTGGAAGGACCGCAGGCTCTTCTCCCGCTGGTTCCAGTAGGCGACGGCCGCGGTCGTGCCGCGCACGCAGAGCTCCCCGATCTCCCCCGGCGGCACCGCCTCGCCGTCCTCGCCGACGAGCTTGACCTCGTATCCCGGAACGGGCTCGCGCCCCGTCGTCCCGTAGCGATGGTCGCCGGGACGGTTGCTCAAGAAGATGTGCAGCATCTCGGTGGTGCCGATCCCGTCCAGCGGCGCGACCCCGAACCGCTCCTCCCACGCGCGCGCGACCCCGACCGGAAGGGGCTCTCCGGCGGATATGCAGCGGCGAAGGCGGGGCGAGCCCACCGCCCGATCGTTCGCGGGATCGGCGAGGAGGTTGCCGTAGAGGGTCGGCACGCCGAAGAACAGGGTCGGCTCGCGCTCGCGCAGCACCTTCATCACCGCGTCGGGGGTCGGGCGCCCCGGAAAGAGGACCGCCGTCGCGCCGACATAGAGCGGGATCGTCAGGGCGTTCCCGAGCCCGTAGGCGAAGAACAGCTTGGCGGCCGAAAAGACGACGTCGTCCGGCTCCACTCCGAGCACTGCGAGACCGTATCCGGCCACCGTGTGGACGAGGTGGCGATGCAGGTGCATCGCTCCCTTGGGGGGGCCGGTGGTCCCGGACGTATAGAGCCAGAAGGCGACGTCGTCGGCCGTCGTGGGCGCGGGTTCGAGGCTCGTTCCGGCCGCCGACACAAGGTCGGCGAGACGATGGGCGCCCGCCCCGCTCGCCCCGCCCGCCTCGTCCGCTCGGCCTGCACCGCTCGCCCGACCCGACCCGCCCGCTCGGTCCGCCCCGTCACCGTGACCCGCCACCACCACCTCCCGCAGCCAGGGCTGTTCGCCCAGGATGGGCGCAAAGGCGGGGTAGAGTTCCGCGTTCACCACCAGGGTGTGGGCCCGGCTGTCGCGCAGCACGTAGTCGTAGTCGGCCGCGGTCAGCAGGGTGTTGAGGGGGATCGGGACCGCGCCGATCCTGAGCGCGCCGAGGAACACGGCCGGGAAGTCCACCGAGTCGAGCAGGCAGATCGCGACCCGGTTCTCCATCCGCACCCCGAGCTCGAGCAGGGCGTTGCCGGCCCGGTTGATCCGTTCCGCGAGCTCCGCGTAGGTGTACGCCCCGGCCGCGTCGATGAACGCTAGGTGTCCCGCCCGCTCCGTTGCGAGGTGGCGGTCGACGAGGTCCCGCGCCGCGTTGTACTTGCGGGGGATCTCCACCCGGGGCGGGCTGACCGTGATGTCGATCGTCGAGTACATGGCCCTTCCGGGGCGGCTCAGCCGAGTCGCACGTATTCGAAGTCCACCGGGTTGCGGTCCACGCCGCGCTCCGGCGGCGCGATCCAGTTCGCGAACCGGCCGGGCGCGTGCACCGCCTCCGGCATCAGCGACGCCACGTACTCCCGGTCGCGCGCGGTCGGAAGCCACTCGCGCTCGCGGCGCCGCCACTCCGCCTCGCCGATGCCCGCGCCTTCCGGGGTGACGTGGACGTCCCGGAAGAGGCCGATCCGGCGGTTGAACGCCCGGTGGGGCAGGCTGAGCTCGAAGTCCACCCCGGCGTCGCGGAAGATGCGGTTCCACTTGCGCACCCCGATCTCGACGTCGGCGATGAAGTCGTCGCGCAGCCGCTCGTTGAGCACGTTGAGGGCGGGGGCCTCCTCCGTCTCGAAGCCGCTCCCCTCCGCGGCCGGGCGCAGCATGGGATAGGCCGCGGAATCGAGCCGGTGGTCGTCGTCGATCCGCCCCTCCCGGTAGCGGCCCTTGAGCCCCATCGAGTACCAGTTCGCGGAGTTGGTGGAGACCTCCGCGCCGAAGAGGTCGAGGGTGACGGAGTAGTGGAAGTTGAGGTACTTCCGGAACGTCTCCGGGTCGATGACCCCGAGCGACCGCGGGTCCGCGTCGGGAGACTCGCGGAGCGCGTCCGCGGTCCGCTGCACGATCCGGGTGAGCCCGGACTCCCCGACGTACATGTGGTACGACTCTTCCTTCAGCATGAACCGGCAGGTGCGGGCCAGGGGGTCGAAGCCGGATTCCTGCAGGGCGGCGAGCTGGAACTTCCCGTCCCGGTCGGTGAAGTAGGTGAACATGAAGAAGGCGAGCCAGTCAGGCGTCGCCTCGTTGAAGGCGCCGAGGATGCGGGGATGGTCCGCGTCCCCGGAGCGCCGCTCGAGGAGGGCGTCGGCCTCGTCCCGCCCGTCACGGCCGAAATAGGCATGCAGCAGGTAGACCATCGCCCAGAGGTGTCGCCCCTCCTCCACGTTGACCTGCAGCAGGGCGCGGAGATCGTAGAGCGAGGGGCAGGTCGCGCCGAGGTGGCGCTGCTGCTCGACCGAGGCGGGCTCGGTGTCCCCCTGCACGGTGATGATGCGCCGCAGCGCGCCGCGATGCTCGCCGGGGACCTCCTGCCACACCGGCTCGCCCTTGCGGTCGCCGAACCCGATGACCCGGTCCGCGGTGGGCGGGGCGAGGAAGATGCCCCAGCGGTAGTCCGGCATCTTCACGTAGTCGTAGTGGGCCCAGCCGCCCGTATCGACGTCCACCGCGGTGCGAAGGTAGACGTCGCTCGTCTGGAGCCCCACCGGACCCGCTTCCCGCCACCACTCGACGTAGGCCGGCTGCCACGCCTCGAGCGCGCGCCGCAGGCGCCGGTCGTCGCCGAGCCCGACATTGTTGGGGATGCGCTGGTTGAGATCGACGCTCGCCATGTTCAGACCCTCCGCCGGTCGAATTCGGCGCCGCGCCCCGTGCCGTAGAGCAGGAGCGAGCCGCGCTCCCCCACCGCGTTGGGACGCTGGAATATCCAATTCTGCCACGCGCTGAGCCGCCCGAATATCTTCGACTCCATCGTCTCGGGGCCCGGAAAGCGCAGGCTCGCCTCCATGCCGACGAGGGCGTCCGGAGAGAAGCTCGACCGCTCCTCGACGGCGACGCGCACCTCGTCCTCCCAGTCGATGTCGTCCGGGGTGAAGGTCACGATGCGAAGCGCCTCGGCGGCCCCGGCGTCGAGGCGGCGCCCGGCTGCGTCCCGGAGGGCATCGGGGACGCGCGCCTCCTCGGGGTAGCGCATCGCGAGCCGGGCAAGACCGTTGACGGCCGGATACGCGCCGAAGTTGAGCGGGCCGAGCGCCACGGCGGCCGGGGCGACCGGCTTCTCCTCATACTCCTCGCCCCGGAGCATGTAGGCGCGATCCGCCCCGAGCACCAGCTCGAGCAGGGTGCCCGCGAAGCAGCTCCCCGGCTCGACGAGCGCGATATGGCTCCGGCCGACCACGTCCAGGCGCTTCAGGACCCGTTTCCAGAACAGCCTGATTTCGCGCACGAGCCAGTGATCGGGGTGGGTGTCGAGGAGCGCATCGAAGGCGAGCACGCGGGCGAGGTCGCCGCGCGAGCGCAGGAGCCACGTCCCGATCTCGAGCTCGTTGTGACGCAGCCACAAAATTGCGTCGTCGAGCTCGCGGGCGAGCGCGAGCGGCCAGAAAGCCTCCCCCGCGGCCGCGATCCCCGCCGGGTCGTCCACTTCATCCGCGGTGGGGTCCCGCTCCGGACCGCGGATGAGGAGGTTCGCGGTCCGGGCCGCGCGGTCGATCGCGACCTCGAGATGGCGATACCGCCTCGTGTCGGGACCGGACTCGCACGCGAGGTCCGGCCAAGCGATCCCGCGCTCGGCCGGACGGTTCGCCGCGAACGCGCGGGCGCGCTCGCGGACCGCCTCGTCGAAGCGCGAACGAGGCGCCAGCTCGTCGACGAGGCGCCAGTCGAGCGCGCGCCGCCCCCGCACCCCTTCCTCCACCGTGCAGAAGAAGTCCGCGTGGTCGCGGCGCACCTTGCGCTTGTCGACGACCCTCGTGAGGCCGCCGGTTCCGGGCAGGACGCCGAGGAGGGGCACCTCAGGCAGGGATACCGCGCTCGAACCGTCATCCACCAGCATGATCCAGTCGCAGGCGAGGGCCAGCTCGTAGCCGCCGCCCGCCGCCGCGCCGTTCAGCGCCGCCACGTAGTGCTGCCCCGAGTGCGCGCACGCATCCTCGATGGCGTTCCGGGTCTCGTTGGTGAACTTGCAGAAATTGACCTTGTCGGCATGGCCCGACCGGCCGAGCATCCGGATGTTGGCCCCCGCCGAGAACACCCGGTCGCGGGCAGAGGTGATCACCACCGCCCCCACCTCCGGGTGCTCGAAGCGAAGGCGCTCGACCGCGTCGTGAAGCTCGATATCGACCCCGAGGTCGTAGGAGTTGAGCTTGAGCTCGTAGCCCGGGCCGATGCCGCCCTGCTCGTCCACGGCGAGCCGGAGGATCGCCACCGGCCCGTCGACCTCCATCGACCAGTGACGGTAGCGGTCCGGGCGAGACCGGAATTCCACTGTCATTTCATGCCCCGTCGAGCCCGATCCCGAACCCGGGCCCGAACCCGGTCATGATCCGTCACGCTCCGCCAGGCCCCCGTCACGGTCCATCACGCTCCGTAGATCCCGAACAAGGCTCCGACCAGCAGCATTGCGAATATGGCCGCGAGGCCGAAGCAGAGCATCGACAGGTCCCGCATGCGCCCGCGAAGCTCCGCCCCCAGCCACACCAACACCGCGATGATTCCCAGGATGAAGATGATGACCCGCATCGGCCGGGCTACCCCCGACCGAGCTGGCTCACCAGCTCGCGCCACGGCACGTAGCCACCGATGCGCGCGCCGTCTCCGGTGAACAGGGTGGGGGTTCCGCTGACGCCGAGCTGCCGCCCGATCTCGAAGTGCTCCTGCACCGGGCTCTCGCAGGTGGCGTGCGCGATGTCCCGGCCGGCCTTGGCGTCGGTCATCGCCTGGTGCCGGTCGCCGGCGCACCAGACCGAAATGGAACGATCGTGGCTCGCCGTGCCGGGGGGCGTCCGCGGCCACGCGGCGTACCGCACCTCGACCCCGGCCGCATTGAGGTCCGGCACTTCAAGATGGAACTTCGCGCAGTACGGGCAGTCCACGTCCGTGAACACGGTCAGCCGGTGCTTCGTCGAGCCGCTCGGGGCGAACACGATGAGAGCGTCCTCGTCCATCCGGGCGAGGAGGTCCCGGCGCACCGCGAGACGCGCGTCCTCGGTGAGGTTGCGCCGCTCCACGACCGAGTAGAGGTTGCCGTGAAAGAGGTAGCGGCCGTCGGCGCTCACGTACAGAACATCACCCCTCGCGCGAACCTCGTAGAACCCCGGCAGAGGCGACGGACGGATGGCGCCGGACCCGACCTCCCCCACCAGGCTCCGGACGGCGCTCCCGACCGGCTCCGGGACGTCTTCGGCATTCCCCGCCGGGAGCACCGCACAAAAGGCGAGCGTCGCCGCAGCCGCGAACCGCACCCGAACATCCATCGCCGTTTCCTGCCGCTGTCAACCTTGCGCCATTCTACGCCCAGGGTCATCCCACGCTACGGTTCCGGATGGAAACCAGCAATTCTCATTTTGCTCGTCGGGTCCTGCTGCCGGACCGGCACGACCGCCGATCTGCCCCCTGATCTGCCCCGGATCGAGTCGCAAGGAGAAGACGGCTTGCGGCTCAGGGTGAAGTCAGGCGCCAAAATGAGAACTGCCGGATGGAAACGAGGAGCCGGGATGGCGTTCGCCGCGCGCGTTCGGGCCGATCGGCTGCATCAACGGGACCCCCGAGGACACGAATGAGGGTGCTCCCGCCAACCCGGTGCGGATGATCGGCCAGCGTGGGCCAGCGTGGGAAAGTCCTGGTTCTACGCCTCCGGCGCCGGGAGCGAGCCCGGAACGGGACGGAGAACGGCGACGCGGCGGCTCCGGAGGCCGCCGGAGAGGCGGCGGGGGCGAACCGCGGCGGCAGGGGCGGTGGGGGCCGGCGGCGCGTCAGTCCGCGGCGGCCCTTGCCCCGAGAGCCCGATTCACGCGCGGCATGACCTCCTCGGCCATGAGCCGCATCGAGCTCTTCATCTCCGCCTTCCGGTCGTCCCAGTCGTGGGCCGCGTAGAGGAGCGTGCCGAAACCCCCGACCTTGTCCCGCAGGGCGAGGATCCGGTTCGCGACCGTCTCGGGGCTACCGTAGACGACGAGGTTGTCGCGCAGGGCCTCGTGGGTCAGCTCGCTCGGGTCGTCGTCCTTCTCGACCACGAACGCGGCCCGCAGGTCCGCCCGCTCGAAGATCTTGCTCAAGTACTCGTAGTAGAAGTCGTGGGGGCCGCCCGGGGTCTTGACGAACGCCTCCGCCTCGACATCGGTCTCCGCGACGTAGATGCTGCGCGCGACGCGCCACCGGTCCTGATCGGCGTCGAGCCCGGCCTGCTTCGCGCCCTTGAGATAGGCCGGCCAGTGGGAGGCCACCGACCACTCGCCGATGAAGTTCGCGGAGACGGGAATATAGCCGCGCGAGCCGGCAAGGGTCATCGACCCCGAGAACGGGCTCATCCCCGACACCGCGATCGGCGGGTGGGGCTGCTGGAACGGCTTCGCGACATAACCGAGCTTGATGTCGTGGTGCGTCCACTCCGGCATCCTGATGTTCCAGTACTTCCCCTTGAGGTCGTACGGAGGCTCCCCCTGCCAAAGGGCGAGGATGTGGTCGAGGGCCTCGACCATCATCTCGTTCCGATCCGCGTCCATCACCCCGAAAAGCTCGAAGTCCGAGGGCAGCCCGCCCGGGCCGACCCCCATGATGAAGCGGCCCTCCGACATGTGGTCGAACATCGCCGCCTGCCCCGCCGTCACGCCGGGGTGGTACTGCGGCATGCAGATGACGCCGGTCGCGAACGTGATCTGCCGGGTCCGGTGAATGAGGCTCGACAGGAACTGGAGCGGCGAGGTGATCTGCTCGACGGCCGAAGTGTAGTGCTCGCCCACCCACGCCTCGGAGTACCCGAGATCATCGGCGAAGATGATCGCCTCCGCGTCCTCCTCGAGCGTCGTGTGGTAGTCCCGATCGATATGGTGCAGGGGCATCATGAAGTAGCCGAGTTCCATCGCCGTTCTCCGGATCGTGAGCCGAAACGCCTGCGCGCTCCGCCGCACCCTACCCACTGCCCGGAGTCCGGTCAACCTGGAAAGCCGGATGCCAGCAGTTCTCATTTTGGCGCCTGACTTCACCCTGAGCCGCAAGCCGTCTTCTCATTGCGACTCGATCCGGGGTCGATCGGCGGTCGTGCCGGTCCGGCAGCAGGACCCGACGAGCAAAATGAGAATTGCTGGCCGGATGCGGCAGGACTTTCCCACACTGGCCGATCATCCGCACCGGGTCGGCGGAAGCGCCCTCATTCGTGCCCTCGGGGGGGCCTGCGGGCCCCGTTCATACAGTCGATCGGCTCATACAGCCGATCGGCCCGACCGCGCGCGGCGAGCGCCGGCCCCGGCCCCTCGTGTCCATCACGAACCGTAGCGTGGGATGACCCTGGCGTCGCCGGCTCCCGGCCGCCGGCCGCCGGTGGTCGGTGGCCGGATTGGCGGAGCGCAATCCGACAAACCGGAACCCCGCTCCGACCCCGACTGCACGCCTTGCATCGCAACCGCCACGCCGTCGGATGCGCCGCTCGCATCGGGTGGCGAGCCGGCCGCCGGCGAGCGGGGCTCAGCCCCGGGGATGGTGCTCGGCGTGGAGGCGGTGGAGGCGCTGGCGGGCGACGTGGGTGTAGATCTGGGTGGTCGAGATGTCCCGGTGTCCGAGGAGGAGCTGGATGACCCGCAGGTCCGCGCCATGGTTGAGGAGGTGGGTGGCGAAAGCGTGGCGTAGGGTATGAGGGGTGACCGGCCGCATGATCGCCGCCCTGGCCGCATACCGCTTGATGAGCATCCAGAACGCCTGGCGGGTCATGGCCGCGCCCCGCCCGGTCGGGAACACCGCCTCCGAGACCCGGCCGTCCAGGATCTCGGAACGCGGACCCCGGTGGAACCGGTCCAGCCAGTCGAGGGCGTGCTCCCCGAGCGGCACGAGCCGCTCCCGACCCCCCTTGCCGGTCACCCGCACGAGCCCTTGGCGCATGCTCACGGACGAGGCCTCGAGGCCGACCAGCTCCGACACCCGAAGCCCCGTCGCGTAGAGCACCTCGAGCATCGTGCGATCCCGAAAGCCGAGCGCGGTACCGATATCCGGGGCGGCGAGAAGGCGCTCGACCTCCTGCTCGGTCAGCGCCTCGGGGAGCGGTCGGCCGATGCGCGGGGTATCGATCCGGTCCATCGGATCACGCTCGATCATCCCGGCCCGCGTCTGGTGGGAATAGAACCTCCGGAGCGCCGACAACCGCCGCGCGGTGGTGCGCGGGGACGCTCCGATCATCGACACGAGGTAGTCGAGCACGTGGCTTCGCTCGACCTCGAGCAGGCCGAGCCGGCGGGCGCCCGCGAATCGGGCGAAGTGGGCGAGGTCCGCGCGGTATGCCTTGAGGGTGTTCTCGCTCAGCCCCCGCTCCATCCAGAGGGCGTCGAGGAAACCCTCGATGGTGTCCGCATCGCTCACTTGCGCTTCAGCTTCTCCCGGATCCGCGCGGACTGGCCGGAGCGTTCGCGCAGGTAGTAGAGCTTCGCGCGCCGAACCGCGCCGCGGCGCTTGACCTCGACCCCCGCGAGGGCCGGGCTGTGGGTCTGGAACACCCGCTCGACCCCCTCGCCGTGGGAGACCTTGCGCACGGTGAAGGCGGAGTTGAGACCGCGGTTGCGGATCGCGATGACCACCCCTTCGAATGCCTGGACGCGCTCCCGGGCCCCTTCCCGGACCCGAACGCGCACGATCACCGTATCGCCGGGCGCGAAGTCCGGGAGGTCGTCAACTATCTGCTCGCGTTCGATTTCTTCGATGATGTTGGCCATGGTTCAAGGTCCGTGTCGGGTTGCTGCTTCGGTTGAGCGCCGGCTGTTTCCAATGGGTGCCGGGTTGCTTCTGCCGGGTTGCGTCCGTTGCGCGGCCGCTCTCCGCCCCGGGCGCGGAATTCTGCCCGCGCGACGAAGCGGGCGCTACCCGCCTGCCGGCCGGCCGGCCGGCCCGCTCGGGCGGTGCTCGGCGATGAATTCCGCGAGGAGCGTCTCGCGGCCGGAATCGAGGCCGTGCAGCAGATCGGGCCGGCGGAGCCACGTGCGGCCGAGCGCCTGCTTCTCCCGCCAGCGGCGCACCGCGCCGTGGTTGCCGCCGAGCAGCACCGGGGGCACCGCCCGCCTGCCATGCTCCGGCCCGAGCCGCTCCGGCCGGGTGTAGTGCGGCCAGTCCAGAATTCCGTCCGTGAACGAATCCTCCGCGGCCGAGTCGCGATGCCCGAGCGCCCCCGGGAGGAGCCGGACCATCGCGTCGATGAGCGCGAGCACCGCCGGCTCGCCTCCGCTCAGCACAAAGTCGCCGAGCGAGACCTCTTCGTCGACGGCGGCCTCGACGAGCCGCTCATCCACCCCCTCGTAGCGGCCGCACACGAGCACGAGGCGCTCGCAGCCGGCGAGCCGGCGCACCGCGGCCTGGTCGAGCCGCGCGCCCTGGGGGCTGAGGAGCACCGTCCGGGCGGAGCCGTCGAGGCCGTCCCGGGCCGCCTCGATGGCCCGATACATCGGCTCGAACATCATGACCATGCCGGGCCCGCCGCCGTAGGGGCGGTCGTCGACGGTGCGGTGCCGGTCGGCGGTAAAGTCGCGGGGGTTGTATGCCTCGACCCGGAAGAGCCCGCGTTCCGCAGCGCGGGCGGTCACCCCGCCGGCCCGCAGCGCGTCGAGCATGGCCGGGAAGAGGGTCACCACCGCGATGTTCACCGGCCGAACCCCCTCACCCTTCGCCGTCCTCGACCCGCCAGCACACGCGGATGCGGCCCGCGTCGAGCTCCACTTCCCGAACCACGTCTCCGGTGAGAAAGGGGATGATCCGATCCGGCCGCCGGGTGCGGCCCGGCTCCGGGGCCGTGTCCGGCCGGACCACCATGACGTCGTTCGCGCCGGTCTCGATCATCTCCCGCACCACCCCGAGCGACTCTCCGGCTTCGTCCAGCACCTCGAGCCCGATGAGGTCCACCCAGTAGTACTGCCCGTCGTCCAGGGCCGGCAACGCCTCGCGCGGCAGGCCGAGGCGCAGTCCGGCGAGCGCCGCCGCGGCATCCCGATCCTCGACCCCCTCGAGGTGCGCAACGAAGGCGGTTCCGTGCGCCCGGGCCGAACGGACCGCCACCGGCCGCCACCCGCCGACGCGCTCGAGGAGCCAGGTGGGGTGCCGGAGGAGATCCTCCGGCGGCTGCATGTCGGAGCGAACCCGGACCCACCCCCGGACGCCGTGCGCGCGTCCGACCGTACCCACCGGGACCACGGGGGAGCGACTCATCGGCGACTTCCTGGGGGCTCGCATCCATCACCTGACCGCTATCGCACCGGCCGCCATCGCACCGCCTCCGGGGGGTCGGATTACGTTCAGCCCGAGAAAATCACCGACTTCCTGCTGCGGCCGCCCATCCGCTCGCGGGACGTACTCCCGCAAGCCGCTTCGACCGCGCGCACGCGCCAGTGTCAAGCTGGTGTCGACTACGGATTCAGCCGCGCGCACGCGCTCTTTCGGTCCGTGCGGCCCGTTCCTCTATTGGATCGTGGGGAGAGCGTGGGGCATCTTGGCCCCCTCGCGACGAAAGTCGGTGATTTTTTCGGGTCAGCGAATCCGTATGCGGTCTCCTCCCGTATTGCAAGGGGTCGCCCACCGCCGGGGCAGTTCTCGTTTTGGCGCCTGACTTCACCGTGAGCCGCAGGCCGTCTTCTCCTTGCGACTCGATCCGGGGCAGATCGACAACGAATCGACCTTGCGCCGCCGACAGGGACAGGACTGCCGCTGTAGATCCGGCCTGCCGGAAGCCCGGCCACCTTCCTGTCGGGAGCGGGCCACCCGGAGTCCGGCCCGGCCGGGCCGGCGGTCACTTGGCAGGTCGGGCCGGCCGAAGGTGCAACCCGACGGCACACGGAGCAGCCGCAGGCGCAGGCTCCCCGCAGTCTGCCGGGTTCGTCAAGTGATGGATAGAACTCCCCCTACGGCTTCTCGGCGGGCTCCCCGGAAGCCTCGGGGGAGGCATCCGGGGCAGCGGGACCCGCTTCTCCGGCGATGTCTTCCGAGCCGGCACCAGCCTCGACCTCCGCCTCGACGCCGGAGGGTGCCGCGTCCGTTTCGGCCGAAGCCGGGGCTTCCTGTGCGGCCGAAGCCTCCTCCTCGGCCGGAGCTTCGCCCTCCGGAACCACGGAGAGCTGCATCCGCGCCTCGCCGACGAGCTTCGCCGCCCGCTCGGAGAGCTGCGCCCCGCAGGCTACCCAGTGGTCGACCCGCGCGGTGTTCACCCGGAGCCGAACCTCCCCGCCGACCGCGATGGGATTGAAGAAGCCGAGCCGTTCGATGAACCGCCCGTCGCGAGGGCTGCGGCTGTCGGCCGCCACCAAGTGATAGAAGGGCCGCTTCTTGGCCCCTGTTCTCGCCAATCGAATCCTGACCATCGCCCGTGTGCCGCCCCTGCCGCGAGGAAACCGCGCGATTCTAGCGATTCGGCCGGGGCCCCGCAATGCTCGGATCGACCTTGTCCAGGGTCATCCCACGCTACGGTTCCGCTACGGTTCCTGCTGGAATCGAGGGGTCGGGATGGCGCTCGCCGCGCGCGGTCGGGCCGATCGGCTGCGTCAACGCGGCCCGCGGGACACCCCGAGGGCACGCATGGGGGCGCTCCCGCCAACCCGGTGCGGACGACCGGCCGCGTGGGAGAGTCCTGCGGCCTGGTCCGAATCAGGACAAGTTCGTTCTCGGCCTTCCTTCCCGCGCCGCTCCCTCTACCGGTTGCCGCCGGCCCGGGACGTGAACCCGCCACAGGGCGAGCCGGTGCTCTCCTTCCGGTCGAACTCGACGCCGAACGCAAGCGCCTCGCTCGGCACCCGGCGGCTGCCCGGCGGCCGGGATTGGCCGTCGGCGCGACTACCTCCGCTTGCGGACCTCGTGGCGCCGGTTGCGGGTGTAGGGGCGGACCTCGGACGGCCAGCGCCCCTGCTCGGTCGCGGCGATCCACTCCCGGCTCAGCAGCACCTCGGGCCCGTCGATCTCGTAGACGGCGGAGTACCGGGGGCCTTCGGGCTCGACGCGCTTGCGCTCTCCCCCGATCTCCACCTCGAACGGCTCGGCGGTGTAGCGGGTCGCGCCGTGCACCCCGGGCACCTCGAGTATGTGGGGGATGTGCTCGTCATCGTAGACCTCGTTGAAGAGAGCCTCCTTGTCGGGGTCGACGTCCATGCTGGCGATGAAGATGTAGCTCATATTCGCTCCCTTGGCCGTGGCGGCATCACAGGCGCTCGCGAACCCGCGCGAACACCGCCTCGGTACGATCCGCGCCCACCGCAAGCAGGCGTTCGAGCTCCGCGACCGCGCGCTCCGCGAACTCCCGGTTCTCGATGGAGCCCGCATTGATGTAGACGTTGAGCGCAGCCGCGCGAAGGGCCGCGTGCGCCGCGACCACCCCCACCCCCGCGTCGCTCACCACAGTCGAATTGCCTTCCTCGGCGGCCACCGCGGCAAGCTCGATGACCTCCGCGCAGACCCGGGCGAGCTCCAGCGGCGCCTCGGTTGCGTCGAGGAGCGCGGCCTGGATGGCGACCCGCCGGGCGGCGCGCTCGGCGTCGTCCCCGCGCGGCATCCGGTACGCGGCCATCACCTCCCCGAATACCCGCACGTCCTCGTCCGCGAGGCGCACGAGCTCGCCCCGCAGCCGATCGGACTCCGCCACGAGGTCGCGCATCGAGCGCGCCACCGCTTCGTAGCCCTTCTTGCCGACGGTGAGGTTGCCGACCATGGCGAGCAGCGCGGCCCCGACCGCGCCGACGAGCGCTCCCGCGCTGCCCCCGCCCGGGGTGGGGGCGGACGACGCGAGCTCGTCCAGGAACCCGCGGATGGTCCGATCCACTATCATGGCGATTGTCTGGAGGTCCTCGAGGATGTTCGACGGCAGTTCGCGGCGGAGGCTCTCCGCCGTAGTCCCTTCTCCCCGCAACCATAGCACGCGTCCAACATGAAGAAGCTCCTCTTTCAGCTCGACACGGACCCCTGCCCGAGCACCTTCGACGCGGTGGTCGCCTACGACGGCGGGGCGGACCACCTGATCTCGCTCGCGGGGGTCACCCCGGAGAGTTGCGGGCCGGCCGTGGAAGGGGTCATCTACACCCGCGGGCCCGCGCACAAGAAGAGCTCCGCCCTCTTCGTCGGGGGGAGCGACCTCGCGGAGGGCGAAGCGTTGCTCGCAGCCGTGCGCCGGCATTTCCACGGGGGGTTCCGCGTCTCCGTCATGCTCGACAGCAATGGCGCCAACACCACCGCGGCCGCCGCGGCCGCCCTCATGCTGGCGGAATACACGGACGGAGACGACGACGCCCCACTCGCGGGCCAGTCGGCGGTGGTGCTCGCGGGCACGGGTCCGGTCGGACAGCGGATCGCGGGCCTGCTCGGACGGGCGGGGGCGGCGGTGCGCCTCAGCTCGCGCTCGCCCGAGCGGGCGAAGGCGGCGGCGGACAGGGTCGCGGAAAGGTTCGAGGCGCCGTGCGAGCCGGTCGCGGTGAGCGACGAGCCTTCCCTTGCGGAAGCCCTCGCGGGGTGCCGCATCGCGGTCGCGACCGGGGCGGCCGGGGTGCGCCTCCTCCCCGAAGCGGTGTGGCGCGAGCATCGCGACCTCGGGGTGCTGGCCGACCCGGGCACCACCCCGCCGTCCGGGATCGAGGGCATCGAACCCTTCGACCGGGGCGCGGCGCGGCACGGCAAGCGCTCGTTCGGCGGGCTCGCCATCGGCTCGCTCAAGCTCCGCCTCCACCGCGCCTGCATCGCCCGGCTTTTCGAGCGCAACGACCAGGTGCTCGACGTGGAGGAGATCTACACCCTCGCCCGCACCCTCGTCGCGTAGCCGCCGTTCTTCGGTGAACATCGGCCGGCGCTCGACCAGACCGCAAGGCGTCTGGCGGCCCACCCGACTGCGAGCCCGGCGGAACCCGCCACCG
This sequence comes from Gammaproteobacteria bacterium, assembly GCA_965214795.1. GTDB lineage: Bacteria > Pseudomonadota > Gammaproteobacteria > HK1 > HK1 > JAJDXW01. Next base: position 4,100,794 of record OZ243976.1, read on the forward strand.
GGCTTTTTCGTTTACGCCGGTTTACGCAGGCTCGTTACGGTTGCTCGCCCGCCGGCCAGTCGGCCACCGGGTCCCGTCGTTCCGCCAGCACCGAGGATTCGTTGTCGAAAGGCAGCGCTTCATCCACCGGCGCCCCGGCGAACAACCCGAACCCGTTCGCCTCGCAGACCCGCCACGCTCCGAGCAGATTGTCGGGGTCCGCGGGCAGGAAGAGATCCCGATCGAGGGTCGTGAACATCTCGCAACCGGACGCCGCGTAGTAGTTTGCCCCCCACACCCCGATCACCAGATGGCGAACCTCTGCCACCGAGAGGGCGCAGGCGAGCGAGGCGAACGTATCCACCCTGTCCACCCCTTCACCGCCGCTTCGCCGAACGCAGGTGACGTACCGCGTCCGCATGCGCGCGATGGACCCAGCTCTTGTCCGCCCCCGTCGCGTTCTCGGGCATCGCTTCGACCTGCGCAATGCAGCGGAGATAGTCGGGCGCGAGCGAAACCTCGCGCGGCAGCGCAGCCCCCCGATCCCGATCCACGGGGAAGAACCCATTCCGGGCCGAACGTCCACTCCTGCTCACTCCGGCATGCCCGGTTCACTCCGTGGCGCACGGTCTCATCCGGTGGTGTGCGCGATCTTGCATGGCTTCCAGTTCCGGGTCCAATGTTCGTCGGTCTGCACGTGGCCGGCTCGAACGCTCTTGCAGACGTCGTTCGGAAATTCCGGGGCCGGGAAACCTCGCGCCAGCCGTATCACCACCCCTTCCCGCTCGCCGCCGAGCATCGAGGGCTCGGCATGGGCGCGCTCCACGAACGCGCGTATCTCGGCTACCGAACGGAAGCGGCCGTTGAACAGCACCGGCACGACCGGAATTTCCCGCCGCCTCGCGTACGCCTCGAGCTCCGAAAATGACGCGAACGCACCATCTCCATGCCGGAGCGCGAAGGCATAGAAGGTCTCCTGCTCCGGCACCGGCTCATACCCGATGCCGTGCACGCCGTAGATGTCCTCACCATAGAGATAGACATCAGGCTCGTGTACCTTCCAGGCGTGGTGCTTCTTCACCATCGCCATCCACTTGCCTTCACTGGGCCCGGACACGCTGCGGGCGTAGACCCGGCCGGCGTGAAGGAGGGTGTTGCCGCCGTCCAGCTTCTCCGTCACGACCACGGCCTCCCCTACGAATCGGTCCGGATCCGGGTGCACTCCATCGTCCCGGCCGATGGATGGCGACCAGGGCCAGTACGGCGTCCTGGGGTACTTGATGTTCAACGGCATCCGGGCACAACTCTCATTCATCCTGAAACATCATGTATTCCCGGGTCTCGCCTGCTACCGCACTTCCCTTCGACGACAAGGGGCCTTCCCTCTCGGGGTCGAACCGGGCCGCCCCGGGGGCCTACGGCCTTCCAGGACTACTCCCAAAACACGCGGGGTTCACCGTTTCCCCTGGTCCGCCAAGATCGAGAACCAGGCCGCGGTCCGTCGCATTGCGGGTCTGCTTCAACAGCAGAAGGAGCTGAAGAAGGCTGCTCTTGCCCGAGCTGTTGGTCCCGAACAGCCCGGTGACCTTGCCGAGCTTCAGGTCGACTTCCCGCCAGGCCTTGAAATTCTCGAGTTTCAGGCGGTTCAGCATGTTCGTTGCCCCTGCCGCCGGAGGTTCCGAAGCTCCGGCGACTGAACCAGGTCCGTTCGAATCGTACTACGCCGCCTCTCGCAAGGCCGGCACCGGCCGCGTCCGGCGCTCGCCGCAATGGAGACGACGGACGGCGACCGAATGGACCTCCGCCGAGAGCACCGAGGCATCGGCGCGGGCACACACTCCACGAACACGTGCAGACCGGGGACGGGGACCGGCGGGAGGTGGCGCCCGGCACGACGGGACCTTGCTTGCATCCCCATCGTACCGCCCTCTCCTCGGTGGTGAGGCGATCGGCCGGTGGGGGAGTCAGTCGGCGGCGGCGGCGCTGACCGACTGGCGACGGGTGCGGATCGCGCCCGCGAGGCGGTCGAGGAGCGGCTCGGTGTCCTCCCATCCGAGGCAGGCGTCGGTGATGCTCTGCCCGTACGTGCGGGGCTGTCCGGGCTTCACGTCCTGCCGGCCGGCGACGAGATTGCTCTCGATCATGACCCCCACGATGCGGCGGTCGCCGCCCGCGATCTGGCCGGCCACGTCCTCGCCGACCAGGAGCTGGCGCTCGTGCTGCTTGGCGCTGTTGGCGTGGCTGAAGTCGATCATGATGCGGGCCGGAAGGCCGGCCGCCTCGAGGAGCGCACCCGTCTTCGCGACGTCCTCCGCTCCGTAGTTCGGCCGGTCCCCCCCGCGCAGGATGAGGTGGCAGTCGAGGTTCCCGGTGGTGCGGAAGATCCCCGCGCGGCCGTCCTTCGTAACCCCGAGGAAGTGATGGGGCGAGCGGGCCGCGCCGATCGCGTCCACCGCGATCCGGACGTTGCCCGCCGTGCCGTTCTTGAACCCGACCGGGCAGGAGAGCCCGGACGCAAGCTGCCGGTGTACCTGACTCTCGGTCGTCCGCGCCCCGATCGCCCCCCACGCCACGAGGTCGGCGAAGTACTGGGGGGTGAACACGTCGAGGAACTCCACTCCCGCGGGGAGGCCCGTTTCGCCCAGGTCGAGCAGCAGGCGGCGGGCGACCCGGAGCCCGTGGTTGATCCGGAACGTGCCGTCGAGGTCCGGGTCGTTGATGAGCCCCTTCCAGCCGATCGTGGTCCGGGGCTTCTCGAAGTAGACCCGCATGATGACGAGGAGGTCGCCCGCCAACCGTTCGCGCACTGCGGCAAGCCGCCTCGCGTAGTCGAGGGCCGCCTCCGGATCGTGGATCGAGCACGGCCCGACCACGACGATGGCGCGGTCGTCCTCGCCTTCGAGCACGCGTCGCACCTCCTGGCGGGCTTCGAACGTCGTCCGGGCCGCGGACTCCGTGACCGGAAGCTCGCTCAGCACCTCGCGCGGCGAGGCGACGCCAAAGTCGTCCTCGATGCGCACGTCGTCGATCCTGAGAGAGGGTTTGTCTGTCACGTCAACTCCACTGCCGGATTGCCTCGCGGCTCGTCCGCCCGGCTCCCGGCCGCCGCGCCGTGCGCCCGGCACCGGGCGCCCGCACCACGGGCCTCCGTCCAAGGTCAAGCCGGGGATTATATGAGGGAATCGTGTCCATGACCTGACCGCTTTCGCATCAACCCAGGACTTTCCGACATCGTCGAGCGATGGATATCACTCCTGCCAGGGAGGGTTGTGGCAGGAATTCATGGCGTCTTCTGCGCCTCGCCGCCGCCGCCGTGAGGGATCTCGGCCACCCGGAGCATGTTGGTCGTCCCCGACGTGCCGAAGGGCACTCCGGCCGCGATGACGAGCCGGTCGCCCGCCCGGGCGGCTCCCTCGCGCACCGCCGCCTCGCACGCGACCTTCACCATCTCGTGCTCGTCCGCGACGTCGTGGATCCGGACCGGACGCACGCCCCAGACAAGGGTGAGCCGGCGGGCGGTCGCCAAGTGGGGAGTCAGGGCCAGGATGGGGACCGCGGGACGCTCGCGCGCCGCCCGCTCGGCGGAGAACCCGGACGCGGTGTACGCCACCACCGCCGGAGTGGACAGCACCCGGGCCGTGCTCTCGAGCGAGTAGCAGATGGCGTCCGCGACCGTCGGCTCGGGGTTGATGCGCTCGCCTTCGATTCCGGCCCGGTAGTACTCGTCCCCTTCGATCTGGTCGATGATCCGGTTCATGATCTCGACCGACTCCACGGGATACTGGCCCGCCGCGGTCTCCGCCGAAAGCATCACCACGTCCGCTCCCTCGTACACCGCGGTCGCCACGTCCGAGGCCTCGGCTCGGGTCGGAACCGGAGAGGTCACCATCGATTCGAGCATCTGGGTCGCGACCACCACCGGCTTTCCGATCTCCCGGCAGGCGCGCACGATCCTGCGCTGCGCGGTGGGAATGGTCTCCGGTGCCATCTCCACCCCGAGGTCGCCGCGCGCGACCATCACCGCGTCGAACGCGTTCACGATGGAATCGAGGGCGTCGAGGGCGGCCGGCTTCTCGAGCTTCGCCATCACCCGGCACCGGTTGCCGACCAGCTCCCGGAGCTCGCGGGCATCCTCCGCCCGCTGCACGAACGAGAGCGCGATCCAGTCCACCCCGAGATCGAGGCCGAGAGCGGTATCGCGGCGGTCCTTGTCCGTCATCGCCGACAGGGGGGGAACCACATCGGGGACGTTCACCCCTTTCCGGTCGGAGAGCTCGCCGCCGACCGCGACCCGCGTCTCCGCGAAGTCCGCGCCGTGCGCGGTCACCGTGAGCCGGAGGCGGCCGTCGTCCACGAGCACCCTGGTGCCGGGCAGGAGGGTGGGGAAGAGCTCGGGGTGCGGGAACGTCACCCGCCTCTCGTCGCCCGGACGATCGGCGAGATCGAGCCGAAAGGGCTCGCCGGCCCGTACTTCCACGGCTCCGCCCCCGCCGAACGTCCCGAGCCGGAACTTCGGCCCCTGGAGGTCGAGGAGGATCCCGATCGGAAGCCTCTGCTCCTCCTCGACCGAGCGGATGATCTCCACCCGACGGCGGTGGTCCTCCGCCTCTCCGTGGCTGAAGTTGAGCCGGAACAGGTCCACACCGGCCTGGAACAGGCTCGCGATGACCTCCCGCTCATCGCTCGCCGGCCCCAGGGTGGCCATGATCTTGGCCTTGCGCAAACGCCGCATGGTTCTCTCCCCGCCGAGCCGGCGCGACCGGGATCTCGTCCTCGCGAGCCTCTCCGCTCGCGAGCCTCTTACGGATCCCGGGCCGCGATCACGACCGCGCGAAAATCGTTGACGTTGGTCAGGGTGGGTCCGGTCTCGACGAGGGCTCCGAGGGCGGCGAAGAACCCGTGGCCGTCATTGGCGTCGAGGGCCGCCCGCGGATCGACCCCGAGCGCCCGCGCCTTCGCGACGAGGCCGGGCCGGTAGATCGCTCCCGCGTTGGACTCCGTCCCGTCGATCCCGTCGGTATCGGCGGCGAGCGCGAACACCCCGGGGAGGTCGTCGAGGGCGGCCGCGAAGGCGAGCAGAAACTCCGCGTTGCGCCCGCCCCGCCCGCCGCCGCGCACGGTCACCGTGGTCTCCCCGCCGGAGAGGAGCACGCAGGGAGGGCGGGCCGGCTGTCCCCACCGCCTCGCGTGGCGGGCGATGCCCGCGTGCACGAGCGCCACGTCGCGCGCCTCGCCCTCGATCGCGTCGCCGAGGACGAGAGCCTCGCAGCCCGCCTCGCGCGCCACTCGCGCCGCCGCCTCGAGGGCCTGCCGGGCGCTCGCCACGACCTCCACCGTGCTGCGGGCGAGGCAGGGGTCCCCCGGCTTCGGGGACTCCGCCTCCGCCGCCCTCGCCCACCACGCCTCGACGGAGGCGGGAAGGGGCACGCCGTAGCGCCCCGCGACCTCGTGGGCGTCCGCCACCGTCGTCGGGTCCGCCACCGTCGGCCCGGAGGCGATGGTCGCCGGGTCGTCGCCCGGAACGTCGGAGACGAGCACCGCATGACACCTCGCCGGGTAGCTCGCGGCGGCGAGGCGCCCCCCCTTGATCCGCGACAGGTGCTTCCGGACGGTGTTCATCTCCGTGATGTTCGCCCCGCTCGCGAGCAGCGCCCGGTTGACCGCCTGCTTGTCGTCGAGGGCCACCCCCGGGGCGGGGGCGGCAAGAAGGGCCGAGCCGCCTCCCGAGACGAGGCAGAGCAGGAGATCCTCGGGGCCGAGACCGTTCGCGAGCCCGAGGATCCGTTCCGCCGCCCGCCGGCCCGCCGCATCCGGGACAGGGTGGGCCGCTTCGACGACCTCGATGTGACGGCAGTCCACGGCGTGCCCGTACCGGGTCACGACGACCCCGCGGGGCGGAGAATGCCCGCGCGCCTGCCACTCGCGCTCCACCGTGCGGGCCATCGCGGCCGCCGCCTTGCCCGCGCCGACCACCACGGTGCGGCCCCCGGCCGGATCGGGAAGCGCGGGCGGGACGCAGGCGTCCGCGCTGACGGAGCCCACCGCGGCGGAGAACATCCGCCGCAGCAGGCGCTCGGGATCGATGCCTCCCGCCGCCGGGGCGCCCGGTCCGGCTTCCTGGCCCCCGCGGCTCCCCCCCCGCTCCCGGGTCGCGTCGCGTTCCGGCTCCATCTCTCGGCGGCCGGGCGAGGCGGCGTCAGCTCCGCGGCACGACCGGGAGGCTCGATCCGACAAGCCGCAGCCGCAGGAGGTTGAGGAGGGCGATCACCGCGTACTGCCGGACCCGCTCGCGGTCCCCCGGAAGGCGCACCTCGTGGGCTTCGCTCTCGCCGTCGCCCTCGCCATTGCGGTGCAGGCCGAGGAAGACGGTTCCGGGCGCGTGGCCCTCCTGCCCCTCGGGGCCGGCCACGCCGGTGGTCGCGAGGCCGATGTCCGCCCCGAGGCGCGCGGCGGCACCGGCGGCCATGGCCCGCGCCGCTTCCAGGGACACCACCGGCCCCCGGGGGACGTCGATGACGTCGTACTTGACTTCGCTCGCGTAGGCGACGACCCCTCCCCGGAACACCGCGCTCGCCCCCGGCACCGCGGTGAGGCGCATCGCCACCATCCCGCCGGTCACCGATTCGGCCACCGCGAGGGTGAGGCCGCGCGCCTCGAGGAGGCGGAGGACGACCTTCTCCATGGATTCTTCGTCCACCCCGAACACGAGGTCGCCGAGAATGCGCCGCAGGTGCACCTCCTCCTCGTCGAGGATCCGCGCCACCGCCTCCTCGCTCTCCGCCTTGGCGGTCACCCGAACCTTGAGCCCTTCGATTCCGCTCGCGAGGAAGGCGATGGTGGCGCGGCCGGTGTCCTCGAGGACGTCGAGGCGGTCCGCACAGAGCTCCCCGAGCCGCGCCTCGGAAGTGCCCCAGGTGCGAAGGGTGCGGCTGCGGATGACGGAGGACACCCCGGCCCGGCGCTTGAGATCCGGGAGGACCGTGCCCTCCAGCATGATGCGCATCTCGTAGGGGACCCCCGGCACGGCGTAGATGACCTGTTCGCCGAACGGACAGACGAGGCCGGGCGCGGTCCCCGGCATCTGGGGGATCCGGCTCGCGCCGGCCGGTACGTCGGCCTGCCGGAGGTTGCTGAGCGGCATCTCGCGCCCCCGCGCCCGGAAGTAGGCGCGAAGGTGCTCCGCCACGGAGTCGTCGCGGACGAGGCCGACGCCCATGACCGCAGCGATCGCGTCGCGGGTGATGTCGTCCCGGGTCGGACCGAGCCCGCCGCAGAGGATGACCGCATCGGCCCGCCCGAGGGCGAGACGAAGGGCGCTCACCATCCGCTCGTGGTTGTCCCCCACCTTGGTCTGGAAGTGGCTGTCGATGCCGGCGAGCGCGAGCTGCTCGCCCATCCACGCCGAGTTCGTGTCCACGATCTGGCCGAGCAGGAGCTCGGTGCCGACCGCAATGACCTCGCAACGCACGCTCGATCCCCGACTGCCGGTGCCCCCGCTATCTTACTCCCTCGCCCGGGGGCTTCCTTGGGGAGTCATATCCATAGCCTGACCGCCGTCGCACCCGACCCCGAGTCGTCGGATGGCGCTGCCCCAATCCCCCTCCCTTCTCTCGCAGATGGTTGAAAGGAACGAGCCCTGGGTCCTCTCGCGGGAAGGGCGCGATTCTCGCGGAGTCGTAATAGACTCTGCCGATACCGGAACCTCCCGTCATTGTCCCGCCGCCTCCGGAGCCACCCCCGTGACCTCTCCCCTCCCGGCGATCGGACCCGATTCGCCCGAACGCTTCATCAACCGCGAACTCTCCTGGCTCGCGTTCAACGAGCGCGTGCTCGAGGAAGCCTGGAACCCGCGCGTGCCCCTCCTCGAGCGGGTCCGGTTCCTCGCCATCTCCGCGGCCAACCTCAACGAGTTCTACATGGTGCGGGTGGCCGGGCTGAACGGCCAGGTGGAGGCCGGCATCACGGTCGCGAGCCAGGACGGCATGACCCCGGCGGAGCAGCTTGCGGCGATCGCGGTCCGTTCCCGGGCGCTGATGGACGACCAGCAGCGCTGCTGGGAGGCGCTGGTGGCCGAAATGCGGGACCACGGGATCTTCGTGCTCGACGAATCGGAGCTCGACGACGCCGATCGCAGGGTGCTCGAAGAACACTTCATGAGCGAGATCTTCCCGGTCCTCTCCCCCATCGCGAGCGACCCCGCGCACCCCTTCCCCTTCATTCCCAACCTCGGGTTCAGCCTGGTGGTCCGGTGCCGGCGCGACTCCGAGGAGCCCATGTTCGGGCTCGTCCCGATCCCCCACGGGATCCCGCGGTTCGTCCACCTCCCCGGCGAGGCGGACCGCTTCATCCCCGTCGAGCAGGTCATCCGGACCTTCGTGGGCCGCCTGTTCCCCGGGTTCCGCATCGAGGACTCGAGCGTGTGCCGGGTGCTGCGCGACAGCGATGTGGAGATCGAGGAAGAAGCCGAGGACCTGGTCCGGGAGTTCGAGCGCCTGCTCCGGGAGCGGCGCCGGGGAGCGGTCATCCGGCTCACCGTCGATCGGGACATCTCGGCGGACCTCGAGTCCTTCCTGATGGACAAGCTCGGGGTCGCAACCCGGGACCTCGTCGCCAACCAACGCCTGCTCGGCCTCGCGGACACGAGCGAGCTCCTGCTCGACTCGCGCCCCGACCTCCTCTTCTCCCCGTTCACCCCGCGCGCCACCGAGCGGGTGCGCGACTCCGACGGCGACTGCTTCGCGGCCATCCGCAAGGGCGAGTTCATCGTCCACCACCCGTACGAGGAGTTCGACGTGGTGGTCGAGTTCCTGCGCCAGGCGGCATCGGACCCGAACGTGGTGTCGATCAAGCAGACCCTGTATCGGACGAGCGAGGACTCCCCCATCGTCGCCGCCCTCGCCGCAGCCGCCTACGCCGGCAAGTCGGTCACCGCTCTCGTCGAGCTCAAGGCCCGCTTCGACGAAGAGCGGAACCTGCGCTGGTCGCGGAACCTCGAGGGCGCGGGGGTCAATGTGGTCTACGGCTTCGTGCGCCTGAAGACCCACGCCAAGGTCTCGCTGGTCGTGCGGCGGGAGTGGAACGGGCTTCGCTCCTACGCGCACTTCGGCACCGGCAACTACCACCCGGTCACCGCCCGGGTTTACACCGACCTCTCGTTCTTCACCTGCGACAAGGCTCTCTGCCGCGATGCGGCCAAGCTCTTCAACTACATGACGAGCACCGCGCCGCCGGACCGCTTCGAGAAGCTCTCGGTCTCGCCGCTGAACCTGCGCGAGCGCCTGGCCGAGCTCATCGACGCGGAGATCGAGCACGCGGCGGGCGGCCGGCCGGCGGGCATCGTCGCGAAGCTCAACTCGCTGGTGGACGGCGCGATCATCGAGCACCTGTACCGGGCGTCGCAGGCCGGCGTCCCCATCGACCTCGTGGTGCGCGGGATCTGCTCCCTTCGCCCGGGGGTCCCGGGCCTCTCCGAGAACATCCGGGTGAAGAGCATCGTCGGACGCTTTCTCGAGCACAGCCGGATCGTGTGCTTCGCGGCCGGGCACGGGCTCGATGCGGGCGGGGCCAAGGTGTTCATCTCGTCTGCGGACTGGATGCCCCGGAACCTCGACCGGCGCGTCGAGACCCTGGTTCCCATCGAGAACCCGAACCTGCACCGCCAGGTCCTCAAGCGGATCATCCGGGCGAACCTTGAGGACGAGGCGCAGACCTGGCGGCTCGAGCCGGATGGAACCTACACCCGCCTCAAACCCAGGTCCCGCAAGCAGGCGTTCTCCGCCCACGAGTACTTCATGAGCCATCCGAGCCTGTCGGGAAGCAGCGCCGCCCTCGGCAAGCGGCGGACGAGGACGAGGAGGACCGCCGCGCGCGACTGATGGAGCCCACCGCCGCCGTACCGCACCCGCGGCCCTCGCACGCCCGGGCGGTTGCCGTCATCGACATCGGCTCGAACTCCCTCCGGCTCGTGATCTTCGACCGGCTGGAGAACGCCCTCGTTCCGCTCTACAACGAACGGGTGTTCTGCGCGCTCGGGCGCGGGCTCGCTTCGGGCGCGCTCCTCGACGAGGAGGCGATGCGCGAGGCGACCCGGACGGTGACCCGTCTCGCGCGTCTCGCCGAGTCGCTCGGGGTGGGCGACACCGAGCTCATCGCCACCGCTGCGGTGCGCGACGCGCGGAACGGCCGGCGCCTCGTCAAGGACATCGAGGCCGCCTGCGGCGCGCACGTCCGGGTCCTCGACGGCACCGAGGAAGCGCGGCTCTCCGCGCTCGGAGTGGTCGCCGGGATGCCGGGGGCGACCGGGATCATGGGAGACCTCGGGGGCGGGAGCCTCGAGCTCGTCGAGATCGATCGCGGCCGCATCGGGTGCCAGGCGACCCTGCCGCTCGGCACGGTGCGGATGTCCGACGCCTGGGCCGAGGCCCCCGGGGCCACCGGACGGCGCTTGCGCGGCGCCCTGTCGGAGATCCGGTGGCTCGGCGAGCGTCGGCGGAAGAACTTCTACCCGGTGGGGGGGTCGTGGCGGGCCCTTGCGCGGCTCCACATCGACCGCGCGGACCACCCCCTCCACATCATCCACGACTACGCCCCGCCGGCGAGCGAGATCGCGAAGTTCGCCGCCTCCATCAGCCAGCTTCGGCCGACCGCCCTCGGATCGCCGGCGGGAATCAACCGGCGTCGAGCCCGGCATCTGCCCTACGCGGCCATGCTCCTGGCGGAATTGCTGGAGGCGATCGGCCCGCGCACGGTCCGGTTCTGCTCGACCGGGGTGCGCGAGGGGCTCGTCCACTCGCGGCTCCCGGCGAACGAGCAATCGGCGGACGTGCTTCTCTCGGCGGCCGAGGCGCTCGGGCGCCGGGAGGCGCGCTTCCCCGAGTTCGCGGAGGCGCTCTTCGACTGGCTGGCTCCGCTCACCGGGAAGAAGCGGTGGCGGCGGCTCGCCCGTGCGGCATGCCATCTCGCCGACATCTCGTGGCGCGAGCACCCCGAGTACCGGGCCGAGCAGGGGCTGCTGCGGGTCGTCCGGCACAACTACCTGGCGGCCGGGCACGGGGAGCGCGTGTTCCTCGGCCTCGCCGTGTTCTGCCGCTATGGCGGAGACGTTGCCGCTTCGGCCGCGGCGAAACGGCTGGGGCCGCTCCTCGGCGAAGACGGGCGACGGCGCGCGGAGACCCTCGGCCGGGCCATGCGCCTCGCCTACCGGCTGTCGGCCGGCTCCGCCGAGCTGCTCGGCCGCACCCGGCTCGGGTATCGGCCGGAAGGCGGCGGCAAGCTCGTGCTGAAGCTCACGGGGGGCGCGACCCCGCCCGTGGGAGGCGCGGTCGAGCAGGACTTCGCGGCCCTCGCCAAGGCGCTCGGCGCCGCGGAGCAGGCGATCCGCATGGACCCCTGAGGCACGGGCGGCGGGAGCGAAGGAGACAGTGGCGGGCGGGTGGCGGGCGGCCCTCCTCCGGAACCGCCCTCCTCTGGAGCCGCCCTCCTCCGGGGCCGGATCGTCAGGCGATCCGCTCCGTCGCGCTCCGCCGGAGCAGGCGTCCGGGACCGGGCCTGGACCCCGGCCCGGAGGACGGGACCGCCGAGCCCTCCGCCCACACCTCGCGGCCGTTGACGATGACCGAGCGGATCCCCGCCGCGGGACGCGCCGGGTCCTCGAACGTCGCGGTGTCGATGATCTCGCCGGGGTGGAAGAGCACGAGGTCGGCGAACGCGCCCGCGCGCACCGCACCCCGCCCGGAGAGCCCGAACACCGCGGCCGGCTTGCCGGTCATCCGGTGCACCGCGTCCTCGAGCCCGATGAGCCCCGCGTCCCGGGAGTAGCGGCCGAGCACCCGCGGGAACGTGCCCCAGAGGCGGGGGTGGGGAAAGACGTCGTGGGGCAGTCCGTCGGAGCCGATCATGGCCCCGGGGAACGCGAGGATCCGGGCGAGGTCCTCCTCGTCCATCATGAAGTAGATTCCGCCCGCGGGCTGGAGGCGGCCGACCGCTTCCGCGATCGCGCAGTCCCATTCGCGCGCGATCTCGTCGAGGGAGCGTCCGGCGAACTGCGGGAAGGGCTCGGACCAGGACACGACCACCTTCTCCGAGCGAGCGACGACCTCCATGAGGAGCACCGTCGATCCCGCGACGTAGGGATAGACGTCGAGGTCGATGGCCTGCGTCTTCTGGGCTTCCGCGATGAGGGCGAGGGTGTCGCGGGTCCCGCCCCAGTTCTCCCTCCCCGCGCACTTGTGGTGGGAAATGACGACGGGGAGCCCCGCCTCGCGCCCGATGCGCATGCTCTCGCGGATCGAATCGAGGACCGCGTCCTCCTCGTCGCGCATGTGCGTCGAGTGCATCCCGCCGCGGGCGGCCACCCGGCGCGCGATCGCGATGACCTCCTCGGTGGGGGCCGCGCGGGCCGGCGGATAGGCGAGCCCGGTGCTGAAGCCGATGCAGCCTGCGCGCATCCCTTCGTCGGCAAGCTCGGCCATGCGCTCGGTCTCGCGCGCGGTGGCGGACCGGTCGAGCCCGTCCATCACCGCCGCGCGAAGGGCGGAGTGGCCGACCTGCATGGCGACGTTGAGGGCGGGCGGCGACCCTTCGAGCTCCTCCCGGTAGGCGGCGAAGGTCGGGAAGCGGTACCAGTCGTCCCCGCCGAGGAGGTTGAGGGGCGGCGGCGGCTCGCGGCCGGTGAGGGGAGCGAGGCTCACCCCGCAGTTTCCAGTGACGACGGTGGTCACCCCCTGGCTCACCTTGCAGGCCATGCCGGGGTCGGAGAGGACCGCACGGTCGTCGTGGGTGTGGGCGTCGATGAAGCCGGGACAGACGACGAGCCCTCTCGCGTCGATCTCGCGCGCGGCCCGCGTCGCGTCGAGCCGGCCCACGGCAGAGATCCGGTCGCCCGCGACGGCCACGTCGGCGGGGCGGCGCGGGCCGCCGGTCCCGTCGATCACGGTTCCCCCTCGAAGGAGCAGGTCGCATGCGTCCGGGTTCATTCGTTTCGGCCTCCGGGTATGGACAGCGAAATGGCGGAGCGCGGGGTCGGGCTCCGGAACCCGACCCCGCGCTCCGGGATTATGCATCGTAACGGGGTGCGGGCCGGTATCCCGGTACAATCGGCCGCCCGCCGGGGGCAGGACTCGTTTCTTGTCCGGCGACGGGTGAACCGGGCTTGTTCGGCAGGCCATTGGGATGCGCATTTCGTCGTCCGCGTGTCGGTTCGGGCATCATGTAGTTGCTCCCGGATCGCGCGGGCGGCCGGTCCGCATCTGCGGCCAGCACTCGGCCACGACAAAAAATGGTTCTGCCAGCGGTTCAGGGTCATCCCACGCTACGGTTCCGGATGGAAACGAGGGGCCGCGATGGCGCTCGTCGCGCGCGGTCGGGGCCGATCGGCTGCATCCACGGGGCCCGCGGGACACCCCGAGGGCACGAATGAGGGCGCTCCTGCCAACCCGGTGCGGATGATCGGCCAGGGTGGGAAAGTCCTGCGCCGGGGGCTTGCGCGCTCGAATCGGGATGTTTGATTCTGTACACTCATCCATCCTGGTATAATCGGGCGCCGCATAGGGGACTTGACGGCGCGAGGGTCTACGGACATCGAGTCCGGCATCGTTCACTGGCGAAGCGCAGGCAAGCCCGGCCGTTCGCCCTTCCCGCCCCGACCGGCAAGAGGATGCCTGATGTCACCCGATGGCCCGGACCGCGAGCACCGCTCGCATCGTCCTGCGAGTACCCTGGCCGCTACACGCAGTGGGACATCGGGTTCGCCGACCCCGCCGGTCGAGATCGTCTCCCGCGGGCGAAGCAGCCCTCGCCGACGAGCCGCTCGTCGCCGCCGTCGAACGGCGCAGGTACGCAGATCGAGTTCAGGGCGCGCGAGCCGGAGCCGGGCTTCACGGAGGGCGCGTCAGAGCAACGAAGCAAGGCCATGCGCTGACGGTGGGCCTCGCGCGCTCGGCCTCCTGCTCCGCACTTTGGCGCCGATGCGCAGTCGCGAGAACATGCGGGCAGTGGTCGAGGGAATCGAGGCGATGGGACGCGAGGAGGCAGCCTGCCGGCCGGGAATGGCGATGCACCACAAGCATCCGCGCCGGGTTCTCGCCGCGTCGAGGTGCCTGTTGACAAAGCCGAAGCGGTAACGGAGAAGCCATGCAGGAAGTACGGAACAACGATTCGGAATATACAGCGATGCCTGGTCACGCTGTAGAAAACGAAGAACCGGAGGGTTTAGATCTAGAGAATCCATCCTGGGGTGATTATCCCCTCGACGATCTATTGATCCGGCACGAGAACCGTACCATTCATGACGTCATCCGGCGCATCGACCAAGGCAACTACGTCATGGATCCCGACTTCCAGCGCGAATTCATCTGGCCGGAAGACAAGCAGAGCAAGCTCATCGAGTCGGTTATCATGAGAATCCCCTTGCCCGTCTTCTATATGGCGGAGGACGACGAGGGTCGAATGGTGGTCGTGGATGGCTTGCAGCGTCTGTCTACCTTCCGTCGCTTTATTGAGAACGAATTGAAACTGAAGATTCCCGATAGAAAGGAGCTGAACGGCCTGCGATTCTCCGACTTCCCCTCCAAGATCCAGAACCGGATCGAGGACTGTAATCTCATCCTCTACATCATCGACTCGAAGGTACCGGAACGCGCTCGGTTGGACATCTTTGAAAGGGTCAATGCGGGCGTACCACTGACCCGACAACAGATGCGGAACTCTCTATACATGGGCAAGGGAACACGTTTCCTCAAACACGAATCGCAATCCGATATTTTCTTGCAGGCGACCGGACGTAGCCTGAACCGCGAGTCCATGCGGGACAGGGAGTTCGTCAATCGCTTTTGCGCATTTCGACTCCTGAGCCTGGATAAATACCGAGATATGGACCAGTTCCTTGCCGATTGCCTGCGCCATATGAACGACAAGATGAGTGAAACGGAGATGAACAATATTTCTGCGGAGTTTCGCCGAGGTCTTGCCAACAATCTTCTGTTGTTCGGTCTCTTCGCTTTCCGGAAACACACACCAGGGCAGACGAGAAGGTCGGTACTGAACGCTTCTTTCTGGGATGTGATGTCCACGGGACTTTCGCGCTATAACGAGCACTGCGTAAGTTCATCGGCGGACCTTGTTCGCCGGGGGGTCTATCGTCTTCTGGAAGATGAGGAATTCAATACCGCCATCACATACGGACCGAACGACCCCAGGAAGGTGAAAACACGGTTCGCCCTGGCCCAGGAAGCGCTTCGGGAGACGCTTGGTGATTACCCGGATTGACCTGCGGCATTTCAAGTGTTTCGAGATACTGAAATTGCCGTTGCAGCCCCTGACGCTTCTATCCGGCGGCAACGCATCAGGGAAGACATCGGTGATGCAATCGCTGGCGTTATTGCATCAGACCATGCGAGAACACGAGTGGTCTTCGCGCTTGATGCTCAATGGCGCGACGGTCCGGTTGGGGACGGCGGCGGACGTAATCGATCAAGTATATGGCCGTCACCGATGGAGAATCGGTCTATTCGACGATGATCGCGCATGGTTCGAATGGGAATTTCGGGGCGACCGTGACGAAATGTCGATGTGGGTGCAAAGGGCGCGCGGAGAGACGGGAGTAGGTGATGGTTGGGATCTGGACGGTTCCCGACGCCTTCGTTACCTGCTGCCGGATGCAGCGAACGGGCATCCACTGACGGGCCGTCTACGAGGGCTCACTTATCTGACTGCGGAAAGGCTCGGGCCCCGCGAGCAATACCAGTTCGATGATCCCCAGCTCACGCCCGTTGTCGGCCCACGGGGGGAGTACGCGGTGAGTGTTCTTCACTCCGGTCGCGACGTTCGCGTTTCGGACGGACTGGTGATCAAAGACGTTCCGCCTACGAGGATCCGTCAAGTGGAAGCGTGGATGGCGCGATTCTTTCCGGGTTGCGCCCTGGAGATAGATCAGATTCGGCGAGCCAATTCTCTGACGCTCGGTATTCGCGTATCCAGCGGAACCGATTTCCATCGCCCGGTGCATACTGGATTCGGACTTACGCAGGTTCTTCCGATCATCGTGGCGGCGCTGTCGGCAAACAGAAACGATCTGTTGCTGATAGAGAATCCGGAGGTTCACCTGCATCCAGCCGCGCAGGGTGCAATGGGCAGCTTCCTGGCGCGGGTCGCTTCTGCCGGCGTGCAGGTTTTGATCGAAACGCACAGCGACCATGTCCTGAACGGTATTCGCCGGGCGGTAAAGGAAGGTGTGCTGTTCCATGAGAATGTGGCGCTTCATTTCTTCCGGCCGCGGACGGAAGTTGCTGACGCCGTTGGGCCGCAAGTAGAGAGCCCGGCAATCGACGCCGACGGGAACATCGACAGTTGGCCTGCCGGCTTCTTCGATCAGTTCGATCATGACATGAACTATCTGGCCGGCTGGAGTTGATGTGGATCTCCTGGCCAACGACCTGTCGGTGGATGAACAGTTCCACGACCTGGCCGGGTTTCGTGATGCCCTGTCACAACTGATGGCCATGCGCCAGACAGCCAGACGCTTCGGCCACGAAGTCCAATGCAACAGAGCGTTTCTCAACAAGACTCCCATACCGGGCATGCCGATGCAGCAGGCAATCGGCAACCTCGGCGTGGAGAACCAGCGGCGCGCCATCATGGCTTGGCTGACCGGACCCGGCTGGGACGATGGGCGACTGCACGGTGCAGATGACTGGCTGGAATGTGGCGGTAAAGTCGTTACGGACACCGCCGTCGGGGAGTCTGCTTTCAGAACGTTGCACGGTATCGAGAGCGCACTGGTCAGCCTGACCCCGTCCGCGTGGTGTCGCTCCCCTCTCGCGGTGACCTGGGTTCGCGAGGCCGAGGGGTTGGAAGATCGCAACGGGGCGGTCGAGAACTGGTGGTGCGCGGAAACGCTCGAGGCAGCATTGCAGGAGCGAACGCCGCCTTTTGGCTCGTGGGACGATTTACGCGAGGCATCGAGAAACAGGTTCCCACGCCTCACCTTCGCGGAGGATTGCTTCGCGCCTCTTGCGGGAGTTCCGTTCGCCAGGAGCGCCGCTGATCGATTCGTAGTGTTGCTGGGAGTTCTGGAGCGCTTCGCGAACGCATTTGACGATGGCGGCGTGCGAGATGCGGAGGGTCATTGCATCTATCGGGACTACTTCGGAGGAGCGCGCGCTTTTTCCGACTCATCGGATTCCGAAAAGCGCGATTTCGAGACTGAACTGAGTTTTGATCATCCGGATGGTTCCGCGAGCAAACTGTTCTGCACGTGGCACGGCAAGATTTCGCGTAGGCTCCGCTTGCATTTCTCGTGGCCCGTCGAGGCGGGGAAGCCGGTCTACGTCGTGTACGCTGGCCCCAAGATCACAAAGCGTTGACCCAGCAATGGCGGAGGAGAACACGCGCGACACGCGCCTGATCGAGCGCTGGCTGCCGATCGCGGAGCTCGGCATCGAGAACACACGCGAACGGACGCCGATGATACCGTTCCCCGCCCCGACCCGCTTGCACGTCTGCTGGTGGGCGCGGCGTCCGCTGGCGGCGTTGCGCGCTGCCGTTCCGGACTCCCTGCTCCCGGCAGACGCGGATCGCGAGAAGTTCCTGTACGTGCTTGGGATCCGTCGAAACGATAACCAACGACCTGAACCCGGTTCCTGCGCTGATCGAGCGTGCAATCATTAAATGGCTCAACAAGTACCGGACCGCCGTCAAGGCCGTTTTGCTGTAAAATAGACTCAGGAGGGCCGTCTTCGCGACGCCGGACTTTTTCATGCGACGGTGTGGCCGGTCCGTCCATGCGTGTTTCGAAGAGATCCAGGATAAATTCGTTCTCGGCTTTCCTTGATGACCACAGTTGAGCGTATCGTCTTGATTCGACGCCTGATTCTTCGGTCGCCGCCGACTTCGGCTCACCAGCTCGTCAGTGGACGCAGCTCTTTGAATTCGCCACCTTTGACTGAACGAATCAGCCTTGCGAAGAGATCGGCGGCGAGTTCACGGTGGCCGTCCGTAAGCACCTTGCGCTGTCCCCCCGTGCCCGCAGACGAGCCCGGCCCCATGCACCCAATCTTCCTCATCCCGCGTACCGGGCCGGGACAACGGAACAGCCCTGAGCTCCGAACCCCTTCCGACGCAGGCGCGCCGCCCCATCGCGTAGTCTCAGCCGGGACAACAAGATGTTCCGGCGCCGATCGTGCATCGTAACGGGGTGCGGGCCGGTACCCCGGTACAATCGGCCGCCCGCCGGGGGCTTGCGGCGCGAGGGTCTGCGGACACCGAATCCGGCATCGCTCGCTGGCGAGGCGGAGGCAAGTCCGGTCCTTCGCCCTTCCCGCCCCGACCGACTGACCGACCGACCGACCGACCGACCGACCGACAAGAGGATGCCCGATGTCACCCGATGGCCCGGACCGCGAGCACCGTTTCCGCACTGCGGGCGGGGTGGAGGTCGTCCGGCGCACGGTGTCGGTGCCGCTCGCCTCCGACCCGGTGGCCGCCCTCGCCGCGCGCCTCGACCGGCGGCGCGGCGTGCTGCTCGCATCGTCCTACGAGTACCCCGGCCGCTACACGCGGTGGGACATCGGATTCGCCGACCCGCCGGTCGAGATCGTCTCCCGCGGGCGAAGCGGCGCGGTCCGCGCGCTCAACGAGCGGGGGGCGGTGTTGCTCCCGCCGATCGAGGCGGCCCTCGCCGGCGAACCGCTCGTCGCCGCCGTCGAACGGCGCAGGGACGCCCTCGAGTTCAGGGTGCGCGAGCCGGAGCCGGGCTTCACGGAGGAGGACCGGAGCCGCCAGCCGACCGTCTTCTCCGCCCTTCGGGCGATCCTCTCCCGGTTCGGCACCGAGGACGACCCCTGCCTCGGCCTCTACGGCGCGTTCGGCTACGACCTCGCGTTCCAGTTCGATCCCATCGAGCTCCGGAAGCCCCGGCCGGCCGCGGATCGCGACCTCGTGCTCTTCCTTCCGGACACCGTCCTCGTCGTCGACCACCAGGCCGCGACCGCGGAGGAGCACCGGTACGACTTCACGGCGGGGGGGCGCTCGACGGCCGGTCTCCCCCGGACCGGATCGGATACCCCGTGGCGGGGGGCGGAGACGGTCGGGCGCGACTCGGACCACCGCCCGGGGGAGTACGCGGACTGCGTGCGCGAGGCGCACGGGTTCTTCCGGCGGGGCGACCTCTTCGAGGTGGTGCCCGGCCAGACGTTCTTCGCGCGTTGCCCCGCCCCGCCGTCCGAGGTGTTCCGCCGGCTTCGCATCCGCAATCCCGCGCCCTACGGGGCGCTCATGAACCTGGGAGAGAGCGAGTACCTCGTCGCCGCGTCGCCCGAGATGTACGTGCGGGTGGACGGGCGGCGGATCGAGACCTGCCCCATCTCCGGCACCGTCGCGCGCGGCGCGGACGCCATCGGCGACGCGGAGCAGATCCTGAAGCTCCTCTCGTCCGAGAAGGAGGCGTCCGAGCTCACCATGTGCACGGATGTGGACCGCAACGACAAGTCGCGGGTGTGCGTGCCGGGGAGCGTGCGGGTCATCGGCCGGCGCCAGATCGAGATGTACTCGCGCCTCATCCACACCGTGGACCACGTCGAGGGGCGGCTCCGGGACGGGTTCGACGCGCTCGACGGCTTCCTCGCCCACACCTGGGCGGTCACCGTCACCGGGGCTCCCAAGCACGCCGCGATGCAGTTCATCGAGGACCGCGAGAAGTCCGTGCGGCGCTGGTACGGGGGGGCGATCGGGATGATCGGGTTCGACGGCAACATGAACACCGGCCTCACCCTTCGGACCGTGCAGATCCGGGACGGCGCGGCGGAAGTGCGGGCCGGAGCGACCCTCCTCGTCGACTCCGATCCGGAGGCCGAGGAGGAGGAAACCCGCCTCAAGGCGGCGGCCCTGCTCGACGCGATCGCACGGCCGGACCCGCCGGCCGAAGCGGGCCTCGAATCAGGGGCGGAGCGGCCGGGCGAGGGCCGGACCATCCTGATGGTGGACCATCAGGACTCCTTCGTGCACACCCTCGCCGGATACCTCCGCGAGACGGGGGCGGAGGTCGTCACCCTCCGGGCGGGGTTCGCGCCGGAGCGGATCGACGAGATCGCTCCGGACCTCGTGGTTCTTTCCCCCGGCCCCGGCACCCCCTCGGACTTCGGGGTCGCGGATACGATCGACGCGGCCCTCGCGCGCGGCCTGCCCCTGTTCGGGGTGTGCCTCGGGCTCCAGGGGATCGTCGAGTACTTCGGCGGGCGGCTCGGCACCCTCGGCTACCCGATGCACGGCAAGCCCTCGACCATCCGGTGCCGGGGCGGGCGGCTCCTTCGCGGCCTGCCGGAGCGCTTCGAGGCGGGGCGCTACCACTCCCTCTTCGGGGAGCGCGACACCCTGCCCGAGTGCCTCGCGGTCACCGCGGACACCGAGGACGGGGTCATCATGGCCATCGAGCACCGGATCCTGCCGGTCGTGGCGGTCCAGTTCCACCCCGAGTCCATCCTGACCCTCGGGGGCGAGGTCGGCCGGCGCCTCATCCACGAGGTGGTGAAGCGGTTGCACCCGACGACGGTGGCCGCGGCCGCGGCCGCGCCCCACGTGCGCCGCGCCGCGAGCTGACGTCTTCCGAAGCTGCACCCGGAAATCCGCCGCGCTGCCTCGATCCGGGACGGTTGATCGAAAAGCGGCTTCAGCGAATGACCTCGCCACCCCAGAGTCGCTTCAGGAACTGCACGATCGGCACCACGTGAACATCGTCCCATAGCGCCGGCCGCGAGCCGAGATATACGCCGTAGCTGGCCAGCTTCTCCTTTCCGAGCAGCCTTCCGAGCTTGTGCAGACCCCGGTTGAAGCGCTTTTCCCAACGCGATGATGCCTTGACCTCGATGGCGACGAACCCTTGCGCCGTTTCGCACAGAAGGTCTACCTCCGCCCCGTTATGGTCGCGCCAGAAGTGGAGCACGTAGGCGAGGGACGAGTAGGCAAGGAACGCACGGACCTCCGTCAGCACGAAGGTCTCCACCTGCGGACCCAACTCCTCCTGGATGGGAGGATAGGGGAGCCTGCCGGAGAGCGCTCGCGCCACACCGCAGTCGAAGAAGTAGAACTTGCTCTGCCGCACCTGCTTCGTGGCCGGCTTGAGCTTGTATGCAGGCAGCCACGAGCCGATCAAGGTGTCCGTGAGGATGTCGAAGTGATTGTCGACCGTACGCCGGCTCACCCCGACATCGCGGGCGATGCTCGTGGAGTTCGTGAGTTGGGCGTTCTGTCTTGCCGCCACCTCCAGGAATCGGGTGAAGGCGCCGAGGTTGCGCGTCAGCGCCTCGGCGTGAACCTCCTGCATGAGGTAGGTCTCCGCGTACGTGCGCAGGTAGTCCTCCGGCACGGCGCTGGTCACCGCCATCGGCATCATTCCGAATCGAAGCGCCCGCGCTACGTCGAGCTCGAACGCGAGTTCGGCCGAGACGAGGGGGAAAAGATGTGTCGTCACCGCTCGGCCGGCGAGCAGGTTCGCGCCGCCCCGGCGAAGCTTGCGGGCACTGGAACCCGAGAGGACGAAGCGCAGGGCGCGGGTCTCGATGAGGCGATGAACTTCGTCGAGCAACGCCGGCACCTTCTGCACCTCGTCCAGGATCGCCCACTCGCCGGGCTTCAACAATGCAAGCTCCCGGTAGAGTGCACCAGGGTCCGCGGTCAACCTGAGCGTTTCGCCGGTGTCCAGGAGGTCGTAGGTGGCTGCATCCGGGAATCGGGCGCGAATCCAGGTGGATTTTCCAGTTCCACGCGGTCCGAACAGGAAGACCGATTGGGTGGGGGTAGGAAGAAATCTGTCATACATTTTGCCGATTTTACCAGAAATACGGAAGCAATGCTCGCGATCTGCCAGTACAACCGTGCGTGTTCGAGGAGTGGTGCCGAGAACGGTGAACGCGGGGCGCTACCACTCCCTCTTCGGGGAGCGCGAGGCCCTGCCCGAGTGCCTCGCGATCACCGCCGACACCGAGGACGGGGGCATCATGGCCATTGAACACCGGACCTTGCCGGTCGCGGCGGTCCAGTTCCACCCGAGTCCATCCTGACCTTGAGGGGCGAGGTCGGCCGGCGCCTCATCCACGAGGTGGTGAAGCGGCTGCACCCGGCGACGGCGATGGCGGCCGCGCCCGCGCGCGGCGAGCTGACGTCTTCCGAGACTTGGCCAGGCGACCCCCCAATCCGGTCCGAATCGGTACGGGCGGCAATGGAGAGGGCCGCGGTCCCGAACGAGCGCCGCAAGTCTGGCTTCCCCATATCCGGCAATGCAATATGGGTAGGTAGTATGGCTCCATGCATAGGTAGGTACTTAAGCTGATTGATTAGGGCTGAACCGGTCATAACAGCCTGCGACCGGCACCTGACATGCCCCACGGTCTGGATTTCCCGGTCTGAACGGCTTAAGTACCTACGTATGTGGCTCCATGGAGACCACCCTCGACATCCATGACGAGCTCCTTGCCCGCGCCAAGCGTCACGCGAGGGAAACCGGACGCCCGCTCCGCGCCCTCGTCGAAGACGGTCTGCGCCGCGTGCTCGAGCCTGCCCCCCTCCGGCCCCGTTACACCCTTCCGGACCTGCGAGTCGGCAACCCGGAAGCGGCCGACCCCCTCGAACGGTACTCCTGCCCGATCTCCGCGAACCGACCTGCGGCGGCCCCGCCACGCGGTGATCACCGTCGACACGAACGTTCTCGTCTACGCGCACCGCCGCGAAGCGCGAATGGGCGACGCCGCGCATGCCCTCATGGTCGAGCTCTGCGAAGACGACCGCACTTGGGCGATCCCCTGGCCTTGCTGCTACGAGTTCCTCTCCGTGGTCACGAACCGCCGCATCTGGAAGGACGACGCGACCACTCCGAAACAGGCATGGGACCAGCTTCGGGCGTGGACGGCGGCACCGTCGAACCGGATGCTCGGTGAGACCAGCGACTTTCTGGAGATTCTCGGGCGGTTCGTCGGACGCCCTCGGGTCGTCGGCGGGGTGGTCCACGACGCCTGCATCGCGGCGATCTGCGTCGCGCACGGCATCGAGAACCTGCTGACCCAGGACCGCGACTTCTCGCTCTTTCCGGAACTCGGGACCCACGATCCATTCGGATCCGGACCCTGACCCGGCGCAGACCCGCGCCGGCCCAGCGGGCCGCCGCGGGTCCGGAGATCCGGGTAGCAGGGAACGCCACCCGAAACCCGGGCCCTGGCCGCGGCCACGAAGCGATCGGAGGAGCCATGAATCCCATCGCGGAAGGACTGAAGCCGGGTCGGAATCCAACGCTCGCCGCGTCAATGGGCGGTCTCGCCCCGCGGGCGGGCGCCGCCCGCCCGACGGCTCCGGTGCCGGCACCCGCCCCGGGATCCGAGCGGGCGGTCAGCCCTTCCCGGGTACGAACACCTCGACCGGCTCGGCTCGGCCTCGGAGACTCCGCTCGCCGAGGGACACGAGCCGGTCGGCGGGGCCGCCCTCCTCCCGGACCCGGGCCGCCAGCTCGCCGGAGGCGACGAGGTCCGCCTCGAGCTCGCGGGTGAGCCCCTCGAGGCGGCTCGCGACGTTCACCGTATCGCCGAGGACCGCGAACTCGAGCCGGCGTTCGTTGCCGATGTCGCCGAGCACGACCGGGCCGTAGTGGATCCCGACCCCGATCCGCACCGGGGGGGAGCCGTCCGGCGGCCGGGAAGCATCCGACCCCGGCGAAGCGTTCGATCCGGGCGAAGCGCTCGACCCGGGCGAAGCGTCCGCTCCCGGTGAAGCGCCCGGCCCCCACGGGGCGCCGGCTCCCCCTGGCGCGGCCCCCGACCGCCGCGCCGCCGCCGCCATCTCGAGGGCCGCCTCCAGCGCGCGCGTCGCGTCGTCCGGCCGGGGGTGGGGGGTGCCGAAAGTGGCCATCAGTCCGTCGCCGATGTACTTGTCGAGGGTGCCGCCGTTGCGGAACACGATGTCGCCGAGGCGCCCGTGCCACTCCCGGAGGAGCGCGATCGTCCCCTCCGGGCCGAGCGACTCGGAGAGGCGCGTGAAGCCGATGATGTCCGCGAAGAGGACTGCCGCGTGCTGGCGCCGGGCCGCGCCGAGGTCGTGCTCGTCGCTCGCGAGCTCCGCCGCGACGTCCGGCGAGAAGTAGCGCGCGAGGTTCTCCCGCTCCCGCTCCGCGCGCACGCTCTCGAGGACGAGTTTCCGCGAGCGCGCGACCGCGAACGAGCCGGTCACTGCGACGAGCACCGCGACGAGGATCTCCTGGACGCGCCGCAGCACTTCGATGAAGTCCGACTGCTGGGCCCGCTCGATGAGGTCGAGGCGGGACATCTCCCCCGCGGCCGGCAGGTTGAACTCGGTGACGACACCCGGGGTCCGAACCGCGAGCGCAAGCGCGCCCGCCCACCAGAGGGCGATCGAGACCCCCGACCAGAGCACGAGCCGCGGCGAGTAGCTGTGCAGCACCCCTGCGAACAGGAGGAAGAAGAAGAGGAAGCCGTCGAAGCGATAGCGCAGCGCCACCGGCAGGGGGACTTCCTCGAAGGGGTTCTCGGACAGGACCGCGAAGGTCAGCAGCCCCATGTCGATGAACGCGAAGACGTAGATGAGCCGGTGCTCGGTTCCGGCGCGGCGCGAGACGTGGAAGTTGAGCCAGCCAAGCGCGATGAAGACCACGAGGAGGGCCTCGTAGTAGTAGACGCGCGGGGCGGGTATGGTCCAGGCGAGCCAGAGCCCGACGATGATCACGGCGACGGTTCGGCCCCAGGCGGCGAAGCGGGCCGAAGTGATCGCCACCTGCTCGAAGCGAGCGGCGATACGGTGGTCCAGGCTCTCGGAAGGATGCCCCGTCTCCGGCGGCCGCGCCGCCGCCGGCTTCGGATTCGCGGGCCGTTCCGTCATGGCCGCCCAGGCCGCGTCTTCGGCCGGGCCGCCCCCCGCGACGCGAGGGCGGCGATCGAAGCAGGCGGACGAACGGCCGCACCGAACCCCGCGCGGCAGGCCGTGCCGGAGCCCGCGCCGAAACCCGCACGGGAGGCGGGAGCCCCTGCCGGCCGCCCCCGGCCGGCGTCCGGCTCAGGGGCTTGCGATGACATGGTCGGGGACAATCCCGATCCGCTCCGCCCACCCACGCCAGTCGAGGTCCCGGACGAGGCCATGGTCGGTGACGAGCACCGTCCCGAGCCCGGCCGCGAGGCCGCCGAGGATGTCGGTGTAGAGCCCGTCCCCGACCATCGCGACCCGGTCCCGGCGGAGCCCCGCCGCCCCGAGGCGGGCGAGGGCGAGATCGAAGGTGTGGCCGAACGGCTTCCCGAACCGTTCGCACCCGGCCTCCGTCTCCACTTCGAGGCGGATCGCCCAGTAGCCGGGCTCCGCCGAGAACGAGCCGTCCGGATAGGGAGCGCTCACGTCGGGGTTGGCGAGGAGCACCGGGCGCGGCGCGCTTCGCAGGGCTTCGGCCATCCGGCGGTGGCGCTCGACGGTCCATTCCCCGGAGCGAAGGAGGATGAACCCGTCGGCCTCCCGGTACAGCGCGTCGTCGTCGCCGAGGAGTGCGGTCTCGACCGGCAGGGTCTCGAGCTCGGAGTCGGGCTTCGCCACCACGCCCCAGAGACCCGGCCGGGGGGTCGCGGCGAGTTCCGCCTCGAGCGAGTCGCGGCTCGACACGACGAGGCGCTCCGGGATCCCCACCCCCCACTCGGCGTAGCGGCGGGCCGTCCAGCGGACGGGTCGGCCGGCACCGTTGGTGAGGACCATCACCGCCCGGCCGGCCGCGTGGAGGGCGGCCACCGCGTCCACGATGCCGGGCACCGGCTCCGCCCCCACGTTGACGACCCCGTAGCCGTCGAGGATGAACGCGTCGTAGCGCCCGGCAAGGGCCACGAGACCCTCCGCCGGCTCGCCTCGGCCCCGGCGGGGAGGAGCCGGCAGGCGCGCGCGCGCGAAGCAGCGAAGGACCGCCTCGGGATCGAGGTCCCTCGGCTCCGGAAGCGGTTGCGGCGCCATCGGCCGGTCAGCCGCCGCTCAAACGGGTGCGGGGGGTTTCGCGAAGGGCGGACACGAAGCGATCCCGCCAGTCGGCGACCGTGTTGCCCCGAAGGGCGGCGGTCATGCTGGCCGAACGTTCGCGGCGCTCCTCGAGCGACATGTTGAGGGCGCGCTGCATCGCGTCCATGAGGCCCGCGGTGTCGTAGGGGTTCACGAGCACCGCTCCTTCGAGCTCCCGGGCCGCGCCTGCGAAGCGCGACAGGACCAGCACGCCGGGATCCTCCGCGGACTGGGCGGCCGCGAATTCCTTGGCCACCAGGTTCATGCCGTCCTTGAGAGGGGTCACCAAGCCGACGCTCGCGGCGCGGAAGAGCCCCGCCAGCGTGCGCCGTTGGTATCCGCGATGGACGTAGCGGATCGGCACCCAGTCCAGGTGCGCGAAACGGCCGTTGATCCGCCCGCACACGTGCTCGACCTCCCCCCGCATCGTCTCGTATTCCGGCACGTCACCGCGCGAAGGCGGTGCGATCTGGAGCACCAGAAGGTTGCCGTGGTGCTCCGGGTAGTGCTCCAGCAGCCGTTCGAACGCGAGAAACCGGTTCTCCAGACCCTTGGTGTAGTCGAGCCGGTCGACCCCGATCATCATCTTCCGGCCGGCGAGGCTGCGATGCATCCGCCGCTCCTGGCGCCCCGCCTCGCGGGACGCGGCGAGCGCCCGGAACTCGTCGAGGTCGAGGCCGATGGGAAAGGCGCCGGTCCGGATGGTGCGGCCGAACGCCTCCAGGCGCCCGCCCTCGTGTTCGACCCCGCCCATCTCGTTCACCACGCAGTCCCGGTACGCGCGCACGTCCGCCTCCGTCTGGAAGCCCACGAGGTCGTAGGCGAAGAGCCCCCGGATGAGGGCCTCGTGGCTCGACAGGGTCAGCAGCAGGTCCGCGGGCGGGAAGGGAATGTGCAGGAAGAAGCCGATCCGGTGCGAGGAGCCCATGCGGCGGAGCTCCTCCGCGAAGGCGATGAGGTGGTAGTCATGGACCCAGATGAGATCCTCGCGCCGGAGGTACGGTGCCATCGCGTGCGCGAAGCGCGCGTTCACCCGGAAGTAGCCCCGGTCGTAGAGCCGGTCGTAGGCGGTGTGCCCCATCCGGTTGTGAAAGAGCGGCCAGAGCGAGCGGTTCGCATAGCCGTTGTAGTACTCGTCGTAGTCGTCCGGGGTGAGGTCGATGGTGGCGACGGTGAATCCGTCCATCTCCCGGAAGGAGGCGGGGCCGGGGCGCTCGCTCACCTCGCCGCTCCAGCCGAACCACACCCCGGAGTGGCGCTTGAGGGCCGCGTGCATGGCGACCGCGAGGCCGCCCTGCGCGCCCCGGTCCCGGCGATCCGGGACGCTCACCCGGTTGGAGACGACCACGAGGCGGCTCATCGGGCGAACGTCCAGGGTCGGCTGAGGCGGACCGCGCTGTTGATGATCCCGACGAGGGAGTAGGTCTGCGGGTAGTTGCCCCAGAGCTCGCCGGTGGCCGGATCGATGTCCTCGGAGAGGAGGCCGACGTGGTTGCGCCTCGCCAGCATCTCCTCGAAGAGCGCCCGCGCGCGAGCCGACTCGCCCCTCGCGGCGAGCGCGTCGATGTACCAGAAGGTGCAGATGTTGAAGGCGGTCCGCGGCCGGCCGAAGTCGTCCTCCATCGCGTACCGGAACATGTGCTTGCCGCGGAGCAACTTCGCCTCGACGGCCCGCACGGTGCCTTCGAAACGGGGGTGCCTCGCGTCGTGGAAGCCGAGGTCCGCGAGGAGCAGGAGCGAGGCGTCCACGTCCTCGCCGCCGATGGCGCCCGTGTAGCAGGCCATCCGTGGGTTCCACGCCTCCTCCTCGATGAACCCCCGGATCGCCGCCGCCCGTTCCCGCCAGAGCGCGGCCCGCTCCGCGCGGCCGAGGTGCTCCGCGATGTTGGCGAGCCGATCGCAGGCCGCCCAGCACATCAGGCTCGAATAGGTATGGACGCTCGCCCGGGTCCGCAGCTCCCAGAGCCCCGCGTCCGGCTCCCGGTGGACCCGGAAGGCGCGCTCGCCGACCTGCTCAAGGCGGGCGAAGTCGCGTTCGTCCATGGGGCGCATCAGGCGCCGATCGAAGAACGCCTGGGCGTTGGAGAGCACCACCTGCCCGTACACGTCGTGCTGGACGTGTCGGTAGGCGTCGTTGCCGAAGCGAACGGGCCCCATGCTCCGGTATCCGGGAAGCGCGGAGGCGATCCGCTCGGGCAGGGCCTGGCGGAGATCGATGCCCGACACCGGCTGGATGTGCCCGCCGTTCGCGGCCCCGACGAGGTTGCGCACGTAGCGAAGGTAGCTCTCCAGGATGTCCACCGCGCCCAGCTCGTTGAGGGCCCGGATCACGTAGTAGGCATCCCGCACCCAGCAATAGCGGTAGTCCCAGTTGCGGCCGGAGTGCGGTGCCTCGGGCACGGACGTGGTCATCGCGGCGATGATCGCGCCGGTCTCCTCGAACCAGCAGAGCTTGAGGGTGATCGCGGCACGGATGACCGCTTCCTGCCATTCGAGGGGGAGGTGCAGGTGCCGCACCCACTCCCGCCAGTAGGCGGCGGTCGCGTTCAGGAAGTCCCGTCCGGTCTCCGCCACCGGACGGGTCAGGCTCTCGTCCGGCCCGAGGAACAGGGTGACCGGCTCCTCGAGATAGAACCACGACTCGTCGAGTACGTAGGCGAGCGGCGCGTCGGTGGTGAGCCGCACCGCGAGGTCCGATCCGACGTAGCGGATGTGGTTGGAGCCGTGGGTGACCTCCGCCGGTCGGCGCGCGTCGCCGAAGCGGGGGCGGATGCGGATCCGGATGCGAGGCTGGCCTTCGACGGGGCGAAGGACCCGGACGAGGGTCATCGGGCGGTAGCGGCGGCCGAACTGGGTGAAGCGCGGCGCGAAGTCGGTAACCTCGAGAGAGCGCCCTTCCCGGTCGCGGAGGACGGTGACGAGCACCGGCGCGTTCTCGAGGTAGCGCTGCCGGCTCCCGTCGAAGCCCTCGATCTCGAGGTCGAAGCGGCTCCGCTCGTCGTCCGGGGAGCCTCCTTCGAGCAGGCCCGCGAAGAGGGGGTCGCCGTCGAAGCGCGGCATGCACGCCCATGCAACGCTCGCACGCCGGTCGATGAGCGCGGCGAAGGCGCAGTTGCCGACCACCCCGAGGTCGAGATCGGCTTCGGCGGCCCGGGTCACGCCGCGACCGCGTCCGGAATGCCGCCCAGCCAGGCGACCACGGCGCCGACGTCGGGGAGGCGGTGGCGGGCGGCGCTCGGCCGGGCGGGGCCGGCGAGGACGCTCACCCCGCCCATCGCGTTGACGACCCGGAATCCGTCTTCGTCGGTCACGTCGTCGCCGACGAAGACCGGGGTGCGGCCGGCGAACGGCGGCTCGGCCATGAACGCGGCGATGGCCGCCCCCTTGTGGATGCCGCGCGGCCGAAGCTCGACCACCGAGGCGCCCCCGAGGACCTCGAACGCGGCGCTCTCGAGCGCCCGCACCGCGTCCACGCACGCCTTCCTTCGGTCCGGAGCGGCCCGGAAGTGGAGCGCGAAGCAGGTCCCCTTGTCCTCGAAGGCCACGCCGTCGTGGGCGGCGGCGACGGCGGCGAGGCGCGCCCGCGCCCGCGCCGCCTCGCCGGCGGGGGGGTCCGCGCCCGCAGCCGGGGCGACCCGCCCGTCGGCGCTCCGGCGCTCGGCTCCGTGAATGCCGGCCACGGCGGCGACGCGCGCGTCGAGCCAATGGTCGATCTCACCAATGGGCCGCCCGGTGACCACCGCGAGCGCGCGGCCGAGAGACTCGGCCGCGCGGGTGAGAACGGACGCGAGGCCCGGTTCCGGCCGGACCGCGTCGGGCCGGGGTGCGAAGTCGACGAGCGTCCCGTCGAAGTCGAGAAAGAGCGCCCAGTCCGGACGCGGGCGAGGCACGCTCATCGGCACCGTGAACGGGAGCAGATCGGCCGGTACCGGGACAGATGGTCGCGGGCTACGTACACTTCTCCCGCCCGGAACCTCCCAGTCGGCCCTTCTCGCGAAGCAACGCTTCGAGCTCCGCGACCCGCGCCTCCGCGGCCCGCCGCGCGGCGGATTCCCGATGGACGCGGGACTCGGCTGCCCGGCGCTCGGCATGCTCCTCGGCGTGGCCGAGAAGGCGCTCGCCCGTCACCGGATCGAGGAAGTACAGCTCCTCGCCCTTCGCCCGCAGGTCAAGACCCAGCGTCTCGCTTCGCAGAATCAGCGTCCCGTCCAGGGACTCCGCCGCCCGCTGCGGCCGCCAGGCGCCCCCGACCAGACGACGCCCCTTCAGCCGCACCGGCAGACAATCCCCCGTCGGGTCGTACTGCCAGTATTCCTTCACCCCCAGGCGCTCGTACAGCCGACCCTTCGGACCCTCGTCCTCCTGCCAGGTGTTCGGCGACGCCACCTCCAGCACGAAATCCGGCGCCTTCGCCTCCTCCCACAGCTTGTACGTCCGGCGCATCCGAGCCTCCGCACCGAACACCACGAACGCGTCCGGCGCCACCGACGCCCGCAGGTTGCCTTCCTCGTAG
Organism: Gammaproteobacteria bacterium; assembly: GCA_965214795.1. Classification (GTDB taxonomy): domain Bacteria; phylum Pseudomonadota; class Gammaproteobacteria; order HK1; family HK1; genus JAJDXW01. The sequence goes on from OZ243976.1 coordinate 4,131,299, forward strand.
TAGATCAGCAGATCCCCCGACACGTACACGTCCGGGCGGTGCGCGAACCACACCCCCAGCGCCCCGATCGCGTACATGATGGCGGTGCGCTGGGCGTCGTTCTCGGCCATCGGCCTGCCGTCCGAGTCAGGGTACTCGAGCGCAACGGGAGACCGGAAGCGGTGGCTCATCGGCAAGCACCTCGATACGGCGAGATGGACGGGGCGCACTCGGGCGGCACCCGCTTCCCGGCGACGATAACATGGCCATGCTCGCCCCCCAACCCGGGTGCCAGCGGCACAGCAATTCTCATTTTGCTCGTCGGGCCCCGCTGCCGGACCGGCACGACCGTCGATCCGCCCCGGATCGAGTCGCACGGAAAAGACGGCTTGCGGCTCAGGGTGAAGTCAAGTGCCAAAATGAGAACTGCTGCCAGCGGCACAGGATGGCCCACGACAGGGGCTCCCGGCGTACTCCGAATTGCTCGACTCGCGTCGGAATTCGCCTCGACCTGACTGCGCCTCCCTCGCCCCCGGAGGGCTGTTTCATACGATCGTCCGGATCGGCCGACGGCATGACCACCCGACTGCCAGGGCTCGTTTTTTGTTCGGCGACGGGTGAACCGGGCCTGTTCGGCAGGTCATCCGGGAGCGCATTTCGTCGTCCGCGGGTCGGTTCGGACCTCGTGAAGCGGCCCTCGAACGCACGGCCGGCCGATCCGCCCCCGCCCCCGCCCCCGGCACTCGGTCACGACAAGAAAATGGTCCTGCCCGACTGCGGGCGGGGTCGAGGGCCGCGCCGGCCGCGGCCGGCGCGTGATAGCATGAATCGAAGTCCGCGAAACTGGCCGAATCCGGCCTGCCGAGGCCGTCGGCCGCCTCCCGCCGGGCGGGCTCCCCGTTCGCCTCCCGGCTTGGCGGTGAGCGGCCGCCGGCTGCGGCGGAGAGCGGCCGTCGCCGTGGTCGAGCCCGACAGAAAGCAATGGAGGCCCGGACCCATGGATCTCGTCCTGACCCCCGAGGAGCGCGCGTTTCAGGAGGAAGTGCGGACCTTCATCCACGATCGGTTGCCGGAGGATGTGCGCGAACGCACGTGGACCGGGGCGCGCATGGACAAGGAGGGCCAGGTCCGGTGGGAGAAAATCCTGAACGAACGGGGCTGGATGGCTCCGAACTGGCCGGTGGAGCATGGAGGCACCGGCTGGACTCCCCTCCAGCGCTACCTCTTCGAGGAAGAGATGGAGGCGGCCTGCGCCCCACCGCCGATGCCGTTCGGGGTGAACATGGTGGGGCCGGTCATCATCGCGTTCGGAACCGAAGAGCAGAGGCGCCGCTTCCTCCCCCGCATCCTCTCGAGCGACGACTGGTGGTGCCAGGGCTACTCCGAGCCCGGGGCCGGCTCGGACCTCGCCGCCCTCAAGACCCGGGCGGTTCGCGACGGCGGCCACTACGTCGTCAACGGCCAGAAGACCTGGACGACCGCCGCGCAGCACGCGGACTGGATCTTCTGCCTGGTGCGCACGAGCCAGGAAGCGAAGCGCCAGCAGGGGATCTCGTTCCTTCTCATCGACATGCACTCGCCCGGAATCACCGTTCGTCCGATCCGGACCATGGACGGCGGCGAGGAGGTCAACGACACCTTCTTCGAGGACGTCCGCGTGCCGGTGGAGAATCTCGTCGGGGAGGAAGGCAAGGGCTGGACCTGCGCCAAGTTCCTGCTCGGCCACGAGCGCACCGGCATCGCCGGGGTGGCGCGCTCCAAGGCCCAGCTCCGGCGCATCCGCGATATCGCGCGGAGCGAGGCGAGCCACGGCCGCCCCCTCGCGGAAGACCCTCGGTTCCGGGAACGTCTCGCGGAGATCGAGGTCGAGCTGATGGCGCTCGAGTACACCATCCTCCGGATTGTCTCCGCGCTGAACGCGGGGGCGGCCCCCGGCCCGGAGGCATCGATCCTCAAGATCAAGGGCACCGAGATCCAGCAGGCGCTCACCGATGTGCTGATGCAGACCGTCGGGTACTACGCTCACCCCGAGTACCCGCCGGCGGAGCCCGGCGCCAACGAGGCCCCGATCGGCCCCGAGCACGCGGTCGGGCTCGCCGCCCGCTACTTCAACTGGCGCAAATCGTCGATCTACGGGGGCAGCAACGAGATCCAGCGCAACATCATCGCCAAGATGGTGCTGGGGCTCTAGCCCGAAAAAATCACCGACTTTCGTCGCGAGGACGCCAAGATGCCCACGATCTCATGGAGGAACGGGCCGCACGGACCGAAGGACGCTGAAGGCGTAGTCGACACTAGCACGTGCGCGCGGTCGAAGCGGCTTGCGGGAGTACGTCCCGCTACCGCGAGCGGATTGGCGGCCGCAGCGGGAAGTCGGTGATTTTTTCGGGCCAGCCTGCATATCGCAACCACTTTCTGCCGCAGGGGCCGAAGGGACATGAACTTCTCGTTCACCGATGAACAGAACCTGCTTCGCGAGAGCGTCGAGAAGCTCGTCGCGGCGGAGTACCCCTTCGAGGTTCGGCGCGAGCTCGCGGCGAGCGACGCCGGATTCAGCCCCGAGCGGTGGCGCAAGTTCGCCGAGCTCGGCTGGCTCGGACTCGGCATCCCGGAAGACGCGGGCGGGGTCGGCGGCGGCCCCGTGGAGACCGCGATCGTGATGGAAGCACTCGGGGCGGGGCTCGCCGTCGAGCCCTACCTCGCGACGGTGGTGATGGGCGCGGAGCTGCTGAAGCGGGACGAATCCGCGCGGGGCGACCGGCTCGCCCGGCTCGCGGCCGGCGATCTTCAGCTCGCGTTCGCGTTCGTGGAGCGCCAGTCCCGCTACGAGCTCGCCAACGTGGAGACGCGGGCCGAGCCGGACTCCGGCGGTTACCGGATCACCGGGGCCAAGAGCGTCGTGTTCAACGCCCCCGCCGCCGACGTCATCGCCGTCAGCGCGAGGACCTCGGGCGGCTCCCGGGACCGCGAGGGGCTCACGGTGTTCGCCCTCGACGCGAACGCTCCCGGCCTCGAGGTGCGCGAATACCGGACGATGGACGGTCTGCGCGCCGGGGAGGTCGCGCTCGAGGGAGTGCGAGCCGGCCCCGGCGATGTGCTCGGCCGGCCCGGCAAGGGCCTCGCGGTCACGGAAGGGGCGGTGAACGCCGGCATCGTCGCGGCGTGCGCGGAGGCGTCCGGGATCATGGGCCGCATGCACCGCGACACCATCGAGTACCTCAAGCACCGCGAGCAGTTCGGGGCCGCGCTCGCAACCTTCCAGGCCCTGCAACACCGCCTGGTCGACATGTACATGGCCTGCGAGCTCTCCCGCTCCATGGCCTACATGGCGGCCGTGCGGCTCGCGGACCCGGAAACGGAGGCGGCCGAGCTCCGGAAGGCGATCGCCGCGGCCAAGGTCCGGATCGGGCGCGCCGGACGGTTCGTCGGGGAGAACGCGATCCAGCTTCACGGCGGGATGGGCATGACCGACGAGATGCCGATCAGCCACTACTTCAAGCGGCTCATCCTCATCGACAGCCAGTTCGGCGATGCCGACCACCACCTCCGGGAGGTGGCCGGAACGACCCCCTGAGCCCGAGCGGCCTTCGGCCCCGGATTCCCAGGCTTCGCCGGGTCGTTTGGTGCCGGCCGGACGGCGGGTCGGATCAGCGAAGCACAATCCGACGGTTACGACGATCCGAAGGAATCGAACGCAAGTGGCGATATGCTCGTAATTCCGCCGAGGGAATCCTTGGCCACCTCAAGGTCCACACCCCGTCTTCCGGTGAGGTACAAATTCATGAAACCAAAGCCGCGAAGCCGTTCAAGACCGTGCAGTATGATCCGAAATATATCGCCGGGGACTATGGCACGAGACGGCTGACCGATCTCGGGTTGAGGAAAATGTTCGCGGGGGTGGAGACATGAAGGCGAGACTGGAGATTCCGAAAGACGAAATCGCCGAGTTCTGCCGGCGCAACCACATTCGACGCATGGCGCTGTTCGGCTCGGTGCTGCGAGACGACTTCACGCCCGAGAGCGACGTGGACGTTCTGGTGGAGTTCGAACCGAATCGGGCGGTGGGGTTCGCATTCATCGACATGCAGGATGAGCTGTCGGAGATCTTCGGCCATTCGGCCGATATGTACACCTTCGAGAGTGTCGAAAGAAGTCGCAACTGGCTGCTTCGGAAAGAAATTCTCAATTCGGCGGAGGCGTTATATGAGCAAGCGCGATGACCGGATGAGCCTCGCCGACATGCTCGTTCACGCAAGGGAAGCCGTGGAGCTGCTGGGCGAGGCAAGTCGGGGAGAGCTGAAAAACGACAGGGTACTGCAGTTGGCATTGACGCGGCTGGTGGAAATCGCCGGCGAGGCCGCCAACCGGGTCTCCGAAACAACCCGGCAGCGCCACTCGAAAATCCCCTGGCGCCGAATCATCGGAACGCGCAACCGGCTGATTCACGGCTACCACATCGTTGACCTCGATATTCTCTGGGACATCATTCGAGATGATCTTCCGCCGTTGATTGATCAACTGGACGCGATCGTCGGGGAAGGTGCATAACCGATGCGGGCGCGCACGCGCTCCACCGCACGCCCGGACAGCGGCGGCGGACACGCTCGGCCGGAGCAACGGCTGGTTCTGGTGGCGTGGCTGAACGGGCTTTTCGGATACGGGCGCAACCGCGACCTGCTGGCGGACGTGAAGGAGTGCGGCGAAGGATTCGACGCATCAGGCCGCAGGTCCACGTCCATCACCGGCTGGTGGCCGGGGGGGACAGGGTGACGATACCACCAGCCGACTTGGCCCGCTACGACGACAACATCCGCGAACACCTGCGTGCCATGAACACCCGGAGGTCGGAGTCAATCACGCTCCGGTGCTTCCGGATGCTGCACGCCGAGGCGTACTCGCATGACGAAAAGGCGCAGCTCCACGAATCCCTGCCGGGACTGGCCAAGGCAATCGCCCAGCGCACCGGGTTGAGGAACGTGACCCTGGACTCCTTCATCGTGTCGGCGACACGCTTCGAGAACCTGCGGGTGAGGTACGACGACGGATCATGGGATCGGAAACGATTTGCCGAAAGGCACGTGCTGTTCCCCGAACGGGGCGAGGACTACGACTACCTCGCGCACCTCATGACGCCGCCGGCGGTCAAGCACCCGGTGCGGAGGTCAACGACATAGAGGCCATATCTGATACCAGGCGTCGCAACGATAGCGTGATTCGCAGCGCGCGAGCTGCGCCTGGTAGTGAGCCGCCGTTACCGCGACCCTCTCCGCGGTCCGTTGCACCCCGGGCTTCTTCTTCCAGGTCCCGCGCCGGTAGCCGCCCCAGCCCTCGTGATAGGCGAGGTAGAGGTTGCGGGCGTCGCTCCGCGAGATGCCGAGCTCCTTCCAGGTCTTGTAGTTGTACCAGCCGATGAAATCGAGCGCGTCCTCCATGTCCCCGCGGCTCCGGAAGAGCCTGCCCCGCTCCTGCTGGTATTCGCCCCATACCGGATCCTGCGCCTGCGCGTAGCCCTTGGCCGAGGACGGCCGTCCGAGGGGAATGAACCAGAACTTCCGGCGCGCGGGCTTCGCGTCGCCCCGGTAGCTCGACTCGTGCCGGACGAAGGCCATGAGGACAGGGATGGGGGTGCCCCACTTGCGGGCGGACTTCCGGGCATAGTCGTACCAGTCGCTCTCCTGCTCGAACACCGTGCAGATGTCGCCCTGACCCGTCGGCGGAGCGCTTGCACAGCCCGTCACGAGCACGACCAGGGCACCCGCGAGGAGGGCTGCGGCGAGGCGCCGTCCCGAGCCGACGGCGGCGCGGCGGGGACGCCGGCGGCCCACCGCCTCGGGGTCGGCGTCGGGGGTGCGGCAAACGGGGTTCGCCGGCGCCTCTCGCGCCGGCCGGCAGGCGGTTCCCATACTCGTCTCCGTCTCCTCGGGGGCTCGGGGTTCATTCTTCCGGCGACCGGCTCGCCCCCTCTCTCGCGCCGCGCCGCCCTGCCCCCGGCGGCGGTCCCTCCTCCCCCAATGGCATTCACTTAAGGCGGATCGGCGAGCAAAAGCCCGTTTCTCCCAGATCCTCTCGAATGCCACTCCCTTCAAAATCAACATGTTGCGAGGACCGTTTCGTACCGCCATGGCAAAACTAAACGGGAATATCCCCTTAAGTGAATGCCATTGCCCCCTCCCCGGCTACGGCCGATCGATGGTCTCGCGTCCGAACAGGCCCCAGGGCCGGACCAACAGCATCGCGATGAGGAGGAAGTACGAGGTCACGTGGCTGAATCCTCCGCCGACGATCGGGTCGAGATAGCCCGCCGCGAGGGCCTCGATCCAGCCGATCAGCATGGCGCCACAAATCACCCCCGCGATGCTGTCGAGCCCCCCGATGATCACGATGGGAAAGACCTTGAGGCCGACGAGCACCATGTTGAAGCCGCCACCGGTAATGTACGTCCACAGTACGCCGGCCGCGACCGCGATGACCCCGGCGAGCCCCCACACGAGGGTGAACGCGGCCCGCACGTCGATGCCCATGGCAAGCGCGGCCTGGTTGTCGTCCGCCACGCAGCGGAGCGCGATCCCGAATCGGGTCCGTGCGAAGAACCAGCTCACCGCCCCGATGAGCGCGAGCGCGAGGATGGCCGCGGCGATCTCGTTGGGAGACAGGAGCACTCCGCCCGCGTCGAGGATGCCGCGGGGAAGGGGCAGCTCGATGTCCTGGGGGACGCCGCTGAACAGGAACGCCGCGACCGCGCGCAGGAACATGCCGAACCCGATGGTCACCATGATCATCCCGATGACCGGCCGTCCGACGAGATGGCGCACCACGAGACGGTTGAACCCGGCCGCGAGCGCAAACATCCCGGCCCCGCCGAACGCGAGGGCGGGGACGAGGGCGAGGCCCACCGCGTGCAGGCCCGCCGTCACGATGCCGGTCGCAAACATCACGAACTCCCCGAGCGCGAAGTTCATGACCCGGGTCGCCTTGTAGACCACCACGAAGGAGAGCGCGGCGAGCGCATAGAGCGCCCCCGCGACCGCGCCGTTCACGCTCAGCTCGAGGAAATACCGCATCCGGGCCTGCCGTCGGGGACCACGCGGGACGATACGGGGGCCGCCGACCGGGAACAAGACGCGACCGGGCGTCCGGGCGCCGCACCGGCGGGTTCTTCGGGCCTTCGCTTCGCGCGCGGCCCGGCGCCGAGTCAGGCTCCGGCAGATCTCGTTTCGGCGCCTGACTTCACCCTGAGCCGCAAGCGGTCTTCTCCTTGCGACTCGATCCGGGGCAGATCAGGGGGCGGATCGACGGTCGTGCCGGTCCTGCGGCGGGACCCGACGAGCAAAACACGCATGGACGGGCCGGCCACCCCGTCGCACGAAAAGGTCCGGCGTCGCGAAGACGGCCCTCCCGGGTCTATTTTCACGGCAAATGAGAGTTGCTGGTCAGGCTCGGGTCGCCTGGATGTATTGCAGTCACTTCGCTTCGCGCGCGGCCCGGCGCCGAGACCCATCCGGGGTATGCTCCGGCCACGATTGGCCAGGCGGACGGAGGCGGCGCGACCATGGCGGAAAAGCGGATCCTGTGGGGAATCGGGAGCGCCCGAGCGCTTCGGGTGCACTGGGCGCTCCTCGAGCTCGGGCTCGAGTACCGGAGCGAGCGCATTCAGGCCCGCTCGGGGGAAACCGAGACTCCCGCCTACCGGCGGCTCAGTCCGCGCGGGAAGATCCCGGTGTTCGAGGACGGCGGGCTGGTCCTCTCCGAGAGCACCGCCATCGTCACCTACCTGGCCGAGACCTACGGCAACGGCCGCCTGATCCCCGCCGGGGGAGCGGCGCGCGCCAAGTACTTCGAGTGGATGTCGTTCATCTCGATGGAGCTCGACGCCACGACCCTCTACGTCCTGCGCCGGCACGAGGCCCTGTCGGCGATCTACGGCGAGGCGCCGACCGCGAACACCGCGGCGCGCGGCTACTTCGATCGCATGATCACCGCCGCGGTCCGCGACATCGCGGACGGGCGGACGTTCCTGCTCGGCGCGGAGTTCTCCGGCGCGGACATCGTGATGACGACCTGCCTCGACTGGGCCCTGTCCTACGACGTACCCCTCCCCGAGCCGTGGCTTGCCTACCGGGAGCGCACCGTCGCCCGGCCCGCCCGGGCCCGGGCCGTGGCCGCGAACGCGGTCACCTGACCCGACAACCGTCGCACCGGCCCTCCGGTGTCGGATTGCGCGGGGCGAATCCGACCTGCCCGGAGCCGGCGACCCCCTGGCCGGCAGGGCTCGTTTTCTGTCCGGCGACGGGTAGCCTTGTCCAATGACGCATGAGCCTGAAGGGGTGCGCGTGATTCCAACGCGAGGTAAGCCTGAAGGGGTCGGAAACGGAGCATCAAGCGGGGCGCCATCGGGAGAGGATCGCGATGCTTCGGACCCACCGAATACGGACTCTCGACCGGATCCGCTCGTTCCTCGACGGCGCCGGGCCGGTCGAGGTGCAACCTTCGGAGCGCGCACGCCACCCCCCGTTCCGGTATCCTCGCGTCCCGCAGGCGGCGGGCGCGGGAAACGCCGCAGGAGGGGGCGGGTTGAGCGAACGGACGAGCACGGGGGAGCGGCGCGGAGAGCCCCGGGGCGACGCGACGTGGCCGGAAGAGATCTACCGGGTGCTCCGCGACTTCGACGTGACCCAGTTCGCCTACGTTCCGGATGCGGGACACAAGGTGCTCATCGACCTCTCCCTCGCGGACCCGGCGGTGCATTCCGTTCCCCTTACCACCGAGGAAGAGGGCGTGGGGTTGCTCGCCGGTGCCCATCTCGGGGGCGCTCGCGGGGTCCTCCTCATGCAGTCGAGCGGGGTCGGCAACTGCGTCAACTTCCTCTCCCTCGCGAAGGGCGGACAGTTCCCCTTCCTGCTGCTGGTGAGCATGCGCGGGGACTTCGGAGAGGGAAATCCCTGGCAGATCCCGATGGGGCAGGCGGTGGAGCCGGTCCTCGGGGCGATGGGGGTCATCTGCATCCGCGCCGAAGAGCCCCGCGACGCGGCCGCCGCCGTCCGCGCCGCGGCCACCATGGTGTTCCGGTCGGGGCAGGCCGTGGCGGTCCTCCTGACCCAGAAGCTCATCGGCGCGAAGCCGTTCTGAAGGAATCGCCGCGGCCATGGAGAACGCTCCCGAATTCTCGCTCGACCGCAACGAGGCGGTGCCTCGGCTCGTCGGACGACACGAGGACTTCCTCGTCGTGGCCGGACTCGCGGGGACCGCTCGCGACCTCACCTGGCTGAGCGACGACGCACCGCACGTCTTCGCGCTTGCCGGCGCGATGGGCGCGGCCACCGCGATGGGGCTCGGACTCGCCCTCGCCCGCCCCGACCGCCGGGTGCTGGTGGTGACCGGAGACGGCGAGCTCCTCATGAACGTCGGCTCGCTCGCGACGGCAGCCGTGGTCAACCCGCCGAACCTCGCCATCGTCTGCGTCGACAACGGACGCTACGGGGAGACCGGCTACCAGAAGAGCCACACCAGCCTCGGGGTGGACCTGGAGCAGATGGCGGTGGGAGCCGGCATCCGGACCACACGCACCATCCGCCGTGCGGAGGAGATCCCGGAGGCTTCACGCCTCATCCGCGAAGGGAACGGCACGTCCTTCGTGCTGATGCGGGTCGGGCCCGACGAATCGCCTCCCCACAAACGGGACCTCGATCCGACCTCCGAGAAGCTCCGCTTTCGGAGCGCGCTGCTGGAGGGAAACCACGACGCACCCCGCCCCTCGACCAGGACCAACGAGACATGAAGATCACCAACACCGCGAAGAACCGCCTGGAATCGGGCGAGCTGGCCCTCGGAGTCGGGCTGCGGCAGGCCCGGACCGCCGACATCGGCAAGATCATGAAGACCTGCGGCTACGACTGGCTGTTCATCGACATGGAGCACAATTCCATGTCCATCGACACTGCGGCCCAGATCAGCGTCGCGGCCCAGGACGCAGGCATCGCGCCCATCGTCCGGGTACCGGGGTTCCAGCACTTCCACGCGAGCCGGGCCCTCGACGGCGGCGCGCAGGGGGTGGTGGTGCCGCACGTCGACACGCCCGAGGTGGCGGCCGAGATGGTCAGCAACTGCAAGTATCCGCCGGTCGGACACCGCTCGGTGACCGGACGGCTTCCCCAGGTGAGCTTCGAGTCCCACCCGCAGGACGAGGTGACCCGCTCGGTCAACAACGCGACCCTGGTCGTGGTCATGGTCGAGACGCCGGCAGCGGTGGAGAACGTCGAGGCGATTGCGGCCGTGCGGGGAGTCGACTCGATTCTGGTCGGCACGAACGACCTCTGCACGGAGATGGGCATGCCGGGCGCGGTCGGAGACCCCCGCATCCAGGAGATCATGGAGCGGGTCGTCGCGGCCTGCCGGACCCACGGAAAGTACCCGGGGCTCGGCGGGGTCTACGAGCCGCCTCTCATGGAGCGGTACATCCGGATGGGGATGCGGCTCATCCTCTGCGGGAGCGACCTCACGCTGATGATGGCGGCCGCGCAGGAGCGAAGCAGCCGGATGCGCTCGGTCCCCCTTTAGGTAAAGACGGGGAAAGCGCTCCTCCCCGCCGATGCGGCGCACCCCCGGTGGGGCGCGCCGAAGGCCCTCCTCCGGCCGCGGCGCCGAAGCGAGGATGGGCAAGAAGGGTAGGAGCCGGCCCCGCGAGGCCGGCCCGGATCAGGCCCGGAAGCTCGCCCTCACCGCGCCAAGCGAGCCGTAGTCCGCCACCACCTCGTCGCCCGGCGAGAGAAGACGGATCCCGGTGCAGGTTCCGGTGGTGATCGCATCCCCGGCGCGAAGTCCGCGCGGCGTGATCTCCGGCTGGTTCGCGAGCCAGGCCACGCCCGCAATCGGATCGCCGAACACGAGCATCCCGCTGTTTCCGGACGCCGCCTCGGAGCCGTTGACACCGAGCACGACCGGATGCGACGAGAGGTCGGCGCCCGGCCAGTCCCCGTCCGTGGACCCGAGCACGAAATCGATGTTGGCGCCGCCGTCCGCGATCGCAAGCACCCCGGCTCCGGCGAGCCCGCTCTCGAGCCGGGTTCCGACGATCTCGAGGCCCGGGGCCACCCAGGCCACCGCGGCACGCACCTCCTCGAGCGACCAGGGGGCGGCGCGCGGTGGCAGGTCCGAGGCGAGCCCGACGACGAACTCGCACTCGATCCCCGGTGAATGGGACATCGGCAGGTGAACCGTCGCCCCGTCCTGGCGAAAGGTCTCGCGGTAGAGCGGGCCGAAGAACGGACCTTCGACCCCCAGCAGGTCCATCGCGACCCGGGCAGTCGCCCCGATCTTGAAGCCCGCGATCGCGCGTCCCGAGATCTCCGTGATGCCCCGCTGCACGGCGTAGGCCTCCGCCTCGCCGGCGGGGCGCTCCCCTTCCTCTACCCGGATCCGGTACCCGTCGCGGCGCGCTTCCCACAACCGGCGCGCGAACGCCCTCCCCTTCGATGTCTCGTTCATGCGAGCCTTCCCGGATGGCCAGACGAGTGGAGACACTATCGAACGACATCCCGTCGCGCCAGACCACCGGGGTGATTTCACGCTACGGCTCCGATCCTGGACAGGTCGGATGGGCGAAGCGTATCCCGACACTCGAGGCGGCCCTTGGTTACGGAACGCCGCAGATATTCAACACCGACCAAGGGGCGCAATTCACCTCCCCGGCGTTCACCGAACGGGTTCTCGCGTGCGGTTCAGGTGAACGGGTTGTCCCGAGCACAACCGACCCGCCTCATCGCTCGGCAGCGCTCGACCGGACGCATCGACGATCGTCGCGGTCCACCACGACGGGCCCTCCCCCCGGCGCTACACGGCTCAGGACATCCGCCTGCTCGCCCAGGTCGATGCGCTGCACGGGACCGTGTCCGGACCGGCCACCTGCAAGCTGTGCGAACGCGCCTGCACCGTGTTCCACTGAACCGCGCCTCCTCGTGCGGCATCACCGCACCGAGCGTGACTTGTGAAAGCTCCATCGCGTCCCCGGTGCGCGCTCGCCCCTGTTCGAGGACTTGTATCGCAACCCGGGCAGGAAGTTCACCCGACAGAGGTTCCGCCTTGAAATCCAGCAGAGTCAGTCAGAACAAAAATCCGCCCTGACCGGCGCCGGCGCGCCCCTCGCCGTTTCCGCTCCCGCGCGTCATGTTTCCCCCTTTTCCACCCTGGGCTTCTGCGCGAATTGGTTGATCCAGCGCACCACGCTCAGGGGCTGGTTGTAGATCGCGTGGTACACCCTCGCGATCGCCTGCAGAGAGATGTCGCCCCGTGCGTGCAGCCGCTGGCACTCGGCCACCGTCAGGTTGCCGAACAGCCACTCGCTCACCCACTTCGTCTCCCGGTCCAGTCGCCCCTCTCGAACATTGCGCGCATACACCTTCGGATCCGGCCGGTTCGGCATCCCCGCACAGTGGCATCCCATCAGCGCCGCCCACACCGAGTCCGGGTCCACGCCTTGGCAGGGCCTGGGCGCCGTCAGTCCCGGCCGCTCGAAGTGCTCCGGTGGCGCCACCGTCTGACGTCCCGGGGCGCCGCGCAGGTTGCGCCCGTCGATCAACGCTCCCATGCCTGCCGCCGCTTGCGCGCCTCTTCGCGCACGACCCGCGCAAGTCGCGCCACGAACTCTTCGTCCGAGCCTTCGTGCGTCCTTCCCACGACCTGCTTCTCCTGCGTCCGATACCAGTCCGGCGGCAGGTGTTGCAGGCTCCAGGCGAGCGTCGTCAGTCCCTCCTCGCTCACGCCCTCGAACGCCTCCTTCCATGCCCCGCGGTCGTGCCGGTCGTAGGCCGTCACCAGATCGTATATGTCCCGGATATGCAGCGCGCCTTCGGTGAAGATGCGCCCGAGCACCTTCCCTTGCAGGATCTCCCGCGTGCTGTGCGCGGCATACGGAAGACCTTCGATCCTGTCCCGGTCATCCGTGCTTGCGTCCTGATCCTCGTCCTCGCGCTCGACGATCGTGATCTCGGTCTCGTTCACCCAGAGGTATACCCGTGCGTTGTACGCCCAGGTCCGGGCCGGGTCCACGCCCTCGATTTCCCGCCTCAGTCGCTTCTCGAACGCGTCGCCGTCGCGCCTGATGAGTCTTGCCAAGGCCCCACTCGGGTATGTGAGGTCGGCGTCGGTCGAACGCCGGTGCCCCCAGCGGGCGGCCAGCACGGTCCCTCCCCCGAGCAGCAGCCTCTTCTCGTCCATTGCCTCCCGGAGTACGGGGCGAGCTTGCTTCAGTGCCGTTCCAACCGCCTCTTCGATTCTCAGCGTTCGTATCATTCCCGCTCGGCTCCTCGCGGTTCGACCCCTGCCCTGGGGGTCTCGTCGCTACGCTCCTTGACCCCCGGAGCCGCCGCTCCAGCCCGCGTCCCGGACATCGGGTCCGTCTCTGATCTTATCGGTTCTCACCTCCACCGCCCTTCACCGGCTACAAGGGTAGCCAGTGTCTCAGCGATGTTGGCAAAGAGGGGGGCCCGCACGAAAACGAGCTGCGTCGACGCGGCAGACACAGCGTAAGCGCTACGAGTGGCCCACCTTCCGATTGATGGAAAGATGCTATTGGATGTCCGTTTTCACTGGGAGGGTCATCCGATGCAGGATACGGAACGAGATTTCGCCGCCGGTGGTGAACGGTCGGCGGAGGAGCACTCGGGGGTTGTTGCGCCGCGGCGGTCGCGCCGGCGCTGGAGCGCCGAGGAGAAGGCGCGGGTGGTGCACGAGAGCTTCCGGGCGGGGAATCGCGTAGGCGAGGTCGCGCGCCGCTACGGGGTATCGCGATGGCAGCTATCGTCGTGGCGCGGTCTGGCCCGCGCGGGCAAGCTTGGTGTGCCGTCCTTTTCACCCTCGGCGGCGGTCACGCCCGAGCCACCGCCGGCCTTCGCCACGGTGGAGGTGGACAGTGCTGCGGTTTGCGGTGCGATGGGGTCGGTGGTGATCGAGGCGCGCGGGGTGACGGTGCGCCTGGCAGGCGAGGTCGGCGCGGGTCGGATCGCGGAAGTTGCGGCGGCGCTGCGGGGGCTTCGATGATGGTCGCGGGGAGGGGTGTGGTGGTGGCGACGCGGCCGGTGGATTTCCGCAAGGGGCATGACGGTCTGGCGGCGGTTGTGGAGCACGAGCTCGGTCTGGATCCGTACTCCGGGGTGACGGTGGTGTTCCGTCCCAAGCGCTTGGACCGGGTGAAGGTGCTGTGGTGGGATGGGACGGGTCTGGTGTTGGCGTCGAAGCGTCTGGAGCAGGGTCGGTTCGCTTGGCCGACGGTGCGTGACGGGGTGATGCGGCTGTCGCGCGCGCAGTTCGAGGCGTTGTTCGAGGGTCTGGACTGGCGCCGGATGTGCCGGCCACCGGTGCGCCGGCCCCTGACCGCAGGCTGATCGAGGGATTGTCGAGCCCTCTTTCTTTATAACACGCTGATCTTATGGTAGCATTTTGCCATGGGAACGCATCCTGGCACGGTCGGTTCGCAGTCGCTTGCACCGCCCTTTTGGGCGCTGTTCGAGGCTCCGAAGGCGGTGGTCGAGACACTGCGCGCCGAGGAGGCGGGGCGGTGCGAGGGCCGCGGGCATCGGGAGCATCAAGGTCCCGGGGCGGTGGTCGAGGGGTTGCGTGCCGAGGTCGCCTCGCTGACCGACCGTAACCGCCGTTTGGAGCATCTGGTACGCGAGCTGCGCCGGTTGCTGTACGGAAAGAAGTCCGAGAAGCTGCACCCTGACCAGCTCCAGCTCGCCTTCGAGGCGCTCGAAGGGGCGGTGGCCGAGCTCGAACCAGCGCCTCCGGCGAGCGCGACCCCGGGGTCGCCTCGCAAGCGCCGCGCGCCCGAGCGCAACCTCGGCCATCTTCCCGAACATCTGCCCCGGGTCGAGCAGGTGATCGAGCCCTGCAGCACGCACTGCCCGTGCGGGTGCGGCGAGATGGTGCGCATCGGCGAGGACCGCACCGAGCGGCTCGACATCGTCCCGGCGCAGCTTCGGGTCCTCGTCACGGTACGCCCGAAGTATGCCTGCCGGGTGTGTGAGGAAGGTGTCACCCAGGCACCGGCGCCGGCGCATCTGATCGAGGGTGGACTGCCGAGCGAAGGCGCGCTCGCCCACGTGCTCGTGTCGAAGTACGCGGACCATCTTCCGCTGTATCGGCAATCGCAGATGCTCGCCCGCTCGGGTCTGGACCTGCACCGTTCGACCCTGGCCGGGTGGGTCGGCAAGGCGTCGTTTCACCTCCAGTCGGTGGTCGATTGCCTGGCGGCGGAGTTGAAGAGGTCTGAGAAGCTGTTCATGGACGAGACCACCGTGCCGGTGCTCGACCCGGGCCGGGGCCGGACCAAGACGGGGTATCTGTGGACGATGGCGCGCGACGACCGGTCCTGGGGTGGTCCGGACCCGCCGGGGGTGGTGTATGCCTACGCGCCCGGTCGTGGTGGTCACCATGGCGAGCAGGTGCTCGAGGGGTTCAGCGGGACGTTGCAGACCGACGGCTACGCCGGGTACAAGCGGCTGAGCCGGTCGGACCGTCCGGGCGGCGCCTTGCGGCTGGCCCATTGCTGGGCGCACGTGCGCCGGGCGCTCAAGGAGGCGCTCGACACCAGCGCCTCGCCGATCGCCGAGGCGGGCCTGCAACGCATCGCGCGGCTGTATGCGGTCGAGAAGAAGATCCGGGGCGAGCCGCCGGCCACGCGCCAAGCGATCCGGTGGGACGAATCGGCGCCGCTGGTGAACCGGTTCGGGGTGTGGCTCGACGAGCCGCGCTCGCGGGTCTCGGCGCGCTCGCGCCTGGGCGAGAAGCTGACCTACATCGCCAACCAGTGGCAGGGGTTGCTCGTCTTTCTCTACGATGGGCGCGTGGAGATCGACTCCAACGCGGTGGAGAACCTGATGCGGCCCGTCAAACTCAATGTCAAGAACGCGCTGTTCGCCGGCCACGACGACGGGGCGCATGGTTGGGGGCGCATCGCCTCGCTCATCGAAACGTGCAAGCTCAATGGCGTGGAGCCCTACGCCTGGCTCAAGAGCACGCTGGAGAAGATCGCCGCCGGCCACCCGCACTCGCGCATCCGCGAGCTGTTGCCCTGGAACTTCAGCTCGGCGTCAAGCTGACTGCACGGCGGGCCCCTGGTTGGCAAGGTGGGCCGTTCGTACCGCTTACCGTCGAACCCGTAGCCGTTCTCGCGGAGGGCGTAGCGGATGGTGTGCGGACTCCGCCAGAAGGTGTCGTCGAGCACCGCGACCTCCTTCTCGACGAGCGCCCGTTCGTAGCGCTCGAAGCGGATGCGCACCTCCTCGACGATCTCCGGCCGGTTGGGGGCGAGGTCCGTTGTCGGGCGTCCTCCAGATTCTTCGCGAGGGCGACGATCCGAAGATCCGATCCGGGCGGCCCAACAAGCGACAGACCGACCGGGACGTCCGTCCACCCGGTCGCCCGGCACGGAGAGCTGGGGCAGGCCGGACAGGCCGGCGACGCAGGTGAGCGAGGCGATCCGGAGGCCGAGCTCGTTGTGCCGGGAGAGCGGCAGGCCGACCGGCGGCGCCGGGAACCGCAATATCTCACCGATTGTCTGCTGCGGACGCCAATCCGCTCGCGGCAGCGGGCCATCCCCCTCAAGCCGCTTGAGTAGCGCGCACGCGCTCTTTCCGCCCGGGCGGCCCACTACCACCGCATTCCGGCACCCTCGCGACGAGAATCGATGAGATATTGTGGCGAGGCGACCCCGACCCTACCCGCTACGCGGCGGCGTGCGCGAGGCGCGCGCCGAACCGCGCCTCCATCTCGCGCCGCGCCCGCACCGCGCCGGCCGTCTCGTCCACTTGCACGTCCGACCAGGTGACGCTCTCTCCCGACTTGACCGGGTTCCTGAGCACCACGTCGTGGGCGAGACCGATCGGAAGCGTCGCGCGGTCGAG
Source organism: Gammaproteobacteria bacterium (assembly GCA_965214795.1). GTDB lineage: Bacteria > Pseudomonadota > Gammaproteobacteria > HK1 > HK1 > JAJDXW01. Next base: position 4,148,173 of record OZ243976.1, read on the forward strand.
TGCGGTACGCGCGGGCAGCAACCGGCCGTAGACCGTGTATCCGCCCTCCCCGTCCAGGCGCTCGCCGGCCGCGAGGTCGCGCTTCGCGGTCGCCGCGACGTCGCCCTCGAAGCCCCGGGTGGCGCCGGTCGGGCGGCCGAGCAGGGCGGCGGAGAGGATCGAGACGTTCAGCTCGAGCCCGATGAGATGAAAGGGCTTGTACATCGCCGAGTATCGGCCGCTCGCGTCGGTGTTCATGCCGTACTGGCGGAAGCAGGCGGCGGCATAGTCGTTCGGCGCCTCGATCACGACGTAGACCCCCCAGCGAAGATCGCGCGAGACCGGCCGGCCGTCGCGCTCGAGCGACGACACCACCTCGACCTGGCCCCGGTGATGAAGGAGGCCGCCCTCCTCGCGCGGGCGGAGCACGTGCGCGAGATCGTCCATGCCGCAGGGCGGGAAGCGGAGCCCGCCCGGCGGCGGCGTGAGCCCCGTCGCATTCGCGATCGCGGCCATTTCGAGGGCCGATTTGGTGCCGTCGAGGAATGAGTTGAACATCCGGAAGTTCATCCCCGCCGCCCGAGCCTCATCCGCGGTGAGGCCGTAGTGCTCCCAGACGGTATCGGGGGTGGAGGTGTGGTAGCTCGGCAGGTACCTGGTGCCCTTGCCGGCGGCGACAACGTCGAACCCCGAGCAGCGCGCCCATTCGACCAGCTCGCAGGTGAGGGCGGGCTGGTCCCCGTAGGCCATCGTGCAGACGACCCCGGCCCGCTCCGCTTCGCTCGCGAGGAGCGGGCCGGCGAGCACGTCCGCCTCGACGTTCACCATGACGAGGTGCTTCCCGGACGCGAACGCGCCGCGCGCATGCCGGATCCCCGCCCCCGGGCGCCCGGTGGCTTCCACGACCACGTCGACGTCGGCGCGCGCCGCGAGCGCGAGGGCGTCGTCGGTGAAGGCGACCTCCTTGACCAGGGCATCGCTCCAGCCGACGGTGCGGCACGCGGCGCGGGCGCGGTCCGGCTCCAGGTCGGCGATCGCGGTGACCCGCAGGCCCGGTGTCGTGGGAGCCTGGCTCAGGAACATCGAGCCGAACTTGCCGGCCCCGATGAGCCCGACCCGCACCGGCTTCGCCGTATCGGCGCGCCGGAGAAGGTCCGCGTAGAGGTACACGACGAAACCGCTCCCCGCAGGTGAACCCGGGCCGCAAGACTGTCGCAATCCGCCGCCCGCCGCAAGCACCGCCCTCGGCCCGGCAGCAGTTCTCATCTTGACGCCCGACTTCACCCTGAGCCGCAGGCGGTCTTCTCCTGGCGACTCGATCCGGGGCGGATCGACGGTCGTGCCGATCCGGCAGCGGGACCCGATGAGCAAATGAGAATTGCTGCTCAGCCCGACAGAACCATTTTTTCTCGTGATCGAGTGCTGGCCGCGGGTGCGGATCGGCCGGCCGTGCGGTCGAGGGTGGCTTCATGAGGCGCGAATCGACACGCGGACGACGAAGTGCGCTCCCCGATGGCCTGCCGAACCGGCCCGGTTCACCCGTCGCCGGACAACAAACGAGCCCTGCTCAGCCCGGAAATCTCACCCACTTTCTGCTGCGGACACCGATCCATGCGCGCTGACGGGCCGTACTCGCTCAAGCCGCTTCGACAGCGCGCATGCGCTCTTTTCGGTCCGTGCGGTCCGCCACCGCACCGTCTCGGCGCCCTCGCGACGAAGGTCGGCAGGATTTCCGGGTTGGCAATGCAGAACCATTTTTTGTCGTGCCGAGTGCTGGCCGCGGGTGCGGCTCTGCCGGCCGTGCGGTCGAGGGTGGGTTCATGAGGCGCGAATCGACACACGGACGATGAAGTGCGCTCCCCGATGGCCGGCCGAACCGGCCCGGTTCACCCGCCGCCGGACAACAAACAAGCCCTGCTTTGCAATGGAGCACACGCCGCTCTTCGGGCTCGTGGGTTGCCGGAAACGGCCGAGAGTGGTGGCCGGGCGGGCAGGGCTGAACTGTTCCCGGATGTCCTTGATGGCCATCGGACAGCGTAGCTCCTGGATGCAGAATCTCTTTCTTCGGTTGACGACGACTTCGGGCGAAGAGATCCGAGATCGGCATAATCCATTGAATTTATTTAATTAATTGGACATTTTAGAGAAAATGGATTCAGTTCTGGCCGGGCGGGCGACGGTCGTACCATACGGTCTCCCGATTACGCACAATTCTCAGTTCGAATACCGACCCGATGAGTGTTTACGTCTGGAGCACGCGAAACGGCGGCCACGCCGGCCGGAAAGGTCGTCGTGGGCGGCCGGACCCCGGGATTGCGCAGTCCGGGAAACGCAACCCGAGCCTTGTACGCAATCAGGTACGGCCTTGCCATGAAAGCCCGGATCTCCGCCCCGAAACGCCTTCGATGAGCTTCCACCGTCCGGCAGGGTTGCTCGCGCGCTTCGGCCGCCTCGCCGCCGGGGCGGCGCTGTGGCTGCTGGCGGCCGGGACGGCGGGGGGGATGGACGTCCGGGAATCGGAGCTCTTCGCCGCGCTCGATCGCTTCGACGCCGGGGATCGTCCGGGCGGATTCGAAGCGTTGTACCAGGTCACCGCCGACTACCCCGACTTCCTCGCCGCGCGCATCATCCAGGCGTCCCTGCTTCGCACGGAGGACCTCGCCGAGACCCTGGCCGCGCTCGCGCCCCGGAACGAGCCGGGCCCGATGAAGGAGCTGCGCGACGAGGCCTACGCGCGTCTCTCCTACTGGTTCGACCGCCCCCCGCCGGGACACCTGCCGGACGTCCTGATCGAAGCCGCCCCGGGCCGCAGGGGGGTGGTGGTCGCGGATACGGGGCGCTTGCGCCTGTATCTCTTCGACCGGTCCGACAAGGGCTGGACGAAGCGGGGAGACTGGTACGTCTCCATTGGACGCGGGGGCACCGCCAAGCGGCGCGAGGGGGACCGGAAGACCCCGCTCGGGGTCTACTTCGTGACCATGTGGGTGGGGGGCCACCACCTGCCCGAGCTCTACGGAGCCGGCGCCCTCGGGCTCAACTATCCCAACGGATGGGACGAGCGCCGGAGCAGAAACGGGTACGGGATCTGGATTCACGGCGAGCCCCGGAGCCTCCGGATCCGCGCCCCGAGGTGGAGCCGGGGCTGCCTTGTCGTCTCGAACCCGGCCCTCGAAACCCTTGCGCGGGCGGTCGGGAGGCGGAGCATCCCGGTCATCATTGGCGAACGGCTGCGCTGGCTGGGGCCGGACGAGCACGAGCGCCATCGTAACGACTGGCTGGCCCGGATCTCGTACCTGAACGGCGGAGAAGAGGCGAACCGGGGGCTTGGCATCTACGGCTATCCGGTCGCGGCCGGCGACGACTCGACCATGATCCTCGTGGAGCTCCGAGGCGAGCGAGCGACCGGCCGCCGATGGTGGCAGTACTGGCGCGAGAACGGAGACGGGGTCTGGCGCATTGCGCACGAGGGGCGGGCCACGTTCCGCGAGGTCCACCACAAGGGGCTGCCGCCCCGGATGCCCCTGGCCGGCCTGCACCGCTACGCTCCCTGAGCCGCCCCCACGGTAGGACCCCACCCGCCCGGAGCCCGATCATGGCGATACGCTGGCCGTTCACCAGGGCTTACGAGGTGGCGAAGCTCGAGCGGGACGCGGTCCAGGTCTGCAAGGACGCGGAGCGGCGCTTCCCGGTGGAGCAGGTGCGCGTCCTCGCCGACGCGCTCCGATCGCGCCTTCAGGAGGCCGACCGCCGGCTCGGTCAGCCGAACATGACGCGCGGCAACGTGCTCGCCGAACTCAGGAGCCGCCACCGGGAGGCAAGACGCGAGCGGCGCGATCGCGACCTGAGCGAGCTCACCCTCGCCATCATCCGGATCAAGGCCGAGGAGCTGGATGCGGGCGGCGCCATCGAGGCGATCGACCACTTCCTCGAGGGCTGGCCGCCGGACAACGTAGCTCCTTGATGCAGAATCTCTTTCTTCGGTTGACGACGACTTCGGGCGAAGAGCTCCGAGATCGATATAACTAATTGAATATATTTTACGATGTCGAGACGATAAATCAGCCTTGGGACTCGGGTCCATTCACGGATGTGCGATGTGCGTCTCCTCGAGTCCTCCGGGTCGAGTCCTCCGGGATAGCACCGGCCCCGGTGAAGCGCCCCGCCCGCTTCCGGGGCGCGGATCGACCTCGACGGCGGCCACCGGAGCAGGCGTCGCAGCAGGTACCATTGCGGCAGTTCGGACGGACCAGACACATGGAACTCGGCATCGTTCTCCAGACCGACCCTCCCGCCTCGCGGACCATCGAGCTCGCCCAGCGCGCGGAAACGCTGGGATTCACCCACACCTGGGCGTTCGACTCCCACATCCTGTGGCAGGAGCCCTTCGTCATCTTTTCCCGGATACTCGCGGCCACCCGCCGGATGAGGGTGGGGCCCATGGTGACGAATCCCGGCACCCGCGACTGGACGGTGACCGCATCGCTGTTCGCGACCCTCAACGAGATGTTCGGCGAACGCACGGTATGCGGGATCGGCCGGGGGGATTCCGCCCTCCGGGTCATCGGCCGCCCCCCCTGCTCGCTCGCCACCCTGTCCGAGGCCATGGAGGTCATCAAGGGCCTCGCGGAGGGGCGCGAGGTCACCTACCGCGGGCAGCCCCGGAAGATCCCGTGGAGAAACGGCGGGAGCCTCGACATCCTCATGGCCGCCTACGGGCCGAAGGCGCTCGCCCTTTGCGGCAGCCGCACCGACGGCTTCATCCTCCAGCTCGCCGACCCCGACATCGCGGCGTGGACCATCGGCAGCGTCCGCGAGGCGGCCGCCGCCGCGGGGCGCGACCCCGATGCGCTCAAGATCTGCGTCGCCGCTCCCGCCTACGTCGGCGACGACCTCCCCCACCAGCGGGACCAGGTACGGTGGTTCGGCGGGATGGTCGGGAACCACGTCGCCGACCTCGTGGCCCGCTACGGCCAGGACGGGTCGGCGGTGCCGGCCGCTCTCACCGACTACATCTCCGGCCGGCAGGACTACGACTACGCCGACCACGGCCGGGCCGGCAACGCGCACACCGAGTTCGTTCCGGACGAGATCGTGGACCGCTTCTGCATCCTCGGCCCGCCGGCCAACCACATCCGCCGGCTGGACGAGCTGCGGGAGCTCGGGGTGGACCAGTTCGCGATCTACCTGATGCACGACCAGGAGGAAGAGACCCTGAACGCATACGGAATGACCGTGATCCCGGCCATGCGACGCCGGCGGTGAGGGGGGCCGTTTCATGCCGCGGCCCCGGATGGACGTCGAGGTTGCGCGGGGCGGGCATGGAGCGAGGAGGCGGAAGCCGCCAATGCGGGATTGCGCTTCGCTCATCGACCTGCCGCTCCGCCCTGCGCCCCGCCCGGAGCGGCTCCGGGCGCCGGGGAGCGAGTAGCGATGAGGGCCGCGCCCATGGGAAGCGAGGGGGGAAGGCGGCCGGTCGGCGTTCGCGCGCTTGCCCTCGGCATCGCCGCGATGGCGGTGGTGGTCACCGCGTCGAACGTCCTCGTCCGGCATCCCCTGAACGACTGGCTCACCTGGGGAGCCCTGTCCTACCCGTTCGCCTTCCTCGTGACCGACCTCACCAACCGGCGCCTCGGTCCGGGCGCGGCGCGGCGGGTGGTCCTGGCGGGCTTCGCGTGCGCGGTGGTGCTCTCGGCATGGCTTGCCACCCCGCGCATCGCGGCCGCTTCCGGAAGCGCCTTCCTCGTCGCCCAGCTCGCCGACGTGCAGGTATTCGACCGGCTGCGGAACGCGCGGTGGTGGCAGGCGCCGCTCGTCTCGTCGGCGCTCGGGTCGATCCTCGACACCGCCCTCTTCTTCTCGCTCGCGTTTGCCGGGACCGGGTTGCCGTGGATCACCTGGGGGATGGGGGATCTGACCGTCAAGGCGGGCTTTGCCCTCATCCTGCTGATCCCGTTCCGACTGCTCCTGGACGCGACCCGCCCCGCCCCCGGCACCGGGGCGGAAGCGGCGGCATGACCCGCCCGCCCGATTCCGCCCGCCCGTTCGGGCGAGGAGCGCCGCACGCCGGCCGTTCGTGCTTCGGAAGCGAGCCGTCCCCCCTGCCCGCGCCGGCCGCGCCAGCCCACCCTCGGCACGGCGGGACCGGTCCGCGACGACCTCGCCGAGCGAGGGCGCACCCGATGAGGACCCTCCGTTGACCGGAGTCATCGATTCCGATCTCGTGCGCTTTCGCGAGTTGCTCGACGCGGCCCGCCGCATCGTGTTCTTCACCGGGGCCGGGATCAGCACCGAGTCCGGGATCCCCGACTTCCGGAGCCCGGGCGGGATCTGGTCCCGGTTCCGGCCGATCGACTTCGGCGAGTTCATGGCGTCGGACGAGGCGCGCCGCGAGACCTGGCGGCGCAAGTTCGAGACCGACAAGACCCTGCGGGCGGCGAAGCCCAACGCGGGTCACGCGGCGATCGCCCGGCTGGTGCGGATGGGGAGGGCGTCGTGCGTCATCACCCAGAACATCGACGGCCTCCACCAGGCTTCGGGCGTGCCCGACGAGCAGGTCGTCGAGCTCCACGGAAACTCCACCTACGCGCGTTGCCTCGCCTGCCGGGCACGCTACGAGCTCGACCCCATCCGCGAGCGGTTCGAGCGCGACGGCGCGGCGCCGGTCTGCGGCTGCGGCGGCTACATCAAGGCCGCGACCATCTCGTTCGGTCAGGCCATGCCCGAGGCGGAGATGGCACGGGCGGAGAAGGAGACGAGCGCCTGTGACCTCCTCGTGTCCATCGGATCGTCGCTGGTGGTCTACCCGGCGGCCGGATTTCCAATCCTCGCCAAGCGGCGCGGAGCGCGCCTCGTGATCCTCAACCGCGATCCGACGGACTTCGACGAGGTCGCCGACCTCGTCCTGCACCGCGAGATCGGACCTGCCATGAAGCAAGCCACCGGAGCCAACGCATGACCCGAAACCGACGCATCGTCCTCGCCGCCCGCCCCGACGGAGCGCCGAAGGAAACCGACTTCCGCCTCGAGGAGGGGCCGCTCCCGGCCCCGGGAGACGGCGAAGTGCTCCTGCGCACCCTCTATTTCTCGCTCGACCCCTACATGCGAAGCCGCATGAACGAGGCGGGGGCGGGGTACGCACCGGGAGTCGAGCTGGGGGGCGTGATGCCGGCCGGCGGGGTGAGCGAGGTCGTGGAGTCGCGGGCGGAGGGGTTCCGGCCGGGCGACATCGTCAACTCGTTCACCGGCTGGCAGACCCACTCGACGGCGCGGGCGGGGGGCAGCCTGCGCCGGGTCGACCCCGCGAACGCGCCCGTCTCGACCGCGGTCGGGATCCTCGGAATGCCCGGCATGACCGCGTACATGGGGCTCCTCCGGATCGGCCGGCCGAAGGAGGGCGAGACGGTGGTGGTCTCCGCCGCGTCCGGGGCGGTCGGGGCGGTGGTCGGCCAGATCGCCCGGCTCCGGGGCTGCCGGGTGGTCGGGATCGCGGGCACGAAGGAGAAGTGCGACTACGTGATGGAGGAGCTCGGCTTCGACGCCTGCGTGAACCACCGCGACCCGGACCTTCCCGGGAAGCTCGCGGCGGGCTGCCCGGACGGGATCGACGTCTACTTCGAGAACGTGGGCGGTGCGGTGTTCCAGGCCGTCCTGCCCCTCCTCAACCCGTTCGCCCGGGTCCCGGTCTGCGGCCTCATCGCCCAGTACAACGCAAGGCCCGAGGACCCGCCTTCGGGGCCGGCCGCGGTCACCGACCTCATGCGCGCCTCACTCACCAAGCGGCTCCTCATCCGGGGCTTCATCGTCTACGACTTCGCCGAAGAGGCCGAAGCGTTCCATGCCGAGATGGGCGAGTGGGTGCGAAATGGCCTGGTCCGCTACCGCGAGGACATCGTGGAAGGCATCGAGAACGCACCGAACGCATTCATGGGCCTGCTCGCAGGACGGAACTTCGGGAAGCTCCTGGTGCGGGTCGCGCCCGACCCCACCCGCGGCTGACCGCACCGTGTGCACTGGCGCGGGACGAGTGGATTCAGTCGGTGGCCGGTGCGGTGCGGGCGATGAGGGTTTCGAGGGCGCGCATGGTTTCGGTATGGCGCTGATCGGCGACCCGGGCCGCCTGGTTCATCGCGCGGTCGCGGGCGGCACTGGCGCGGTTCATGGCGCGGATGCCGTACCAGACGATTCCGATCTGCCCGAGTCCGATGGCGACGCTGCTGGCGAGGGTGGCGAATTCGTAGTCGGTCATGGGTGGCTCCGCAGGTGGTGACTGGCCGGTAAATGGAACCGGCTACCACCCCACCCCACCTGAAAGGGGCGCCGGGCCCGGGCTGGGCCCGGGCTGGGCGAGCGCCGGTCAGGTGGCGACGGGGGCCGCTTGGCGGCGGGTGGTGCCGTCGAGGCCGCCGGCGACGGCCCACTCGGCGAAGTGTTCGGGGGTGCGCATCCACTCCCTCGCCTCCCAGGCGGCAGTGCACCAGTCCTCGTCGGCGTAGTACTCGGCGAGGCCTCCGGCGGGGTTGTGCACGTACCAGAAGTAGGCGGACGAGATGGGGTGGCGGCCGGGGCCGACCTCGGTGCGCCAACCGCAGCGCGAGAGGTGGAGGCCGCCGCCGAATACCTCGTGGATGTCCCGCACCGTGAAGGCGACGTGGTTGAGGCCGCAACGCCCGTCCGGGGTCGTGAGGAGGAACAGGTCGTGGTGCCCCCCTTCGGGCGCGCAACGCAGGAAGTATCCCGCACCTGCATACCAGTCCGATACGACGAAGCCGAGCGCGTCGCGGTAGAACTCGAGCGACTCCGCGAGCCGCGGGGTGAACAGCACCACGTGGCCGATCTCGACCGGCTCCGCCCGCTCGTAGACGGGCGACCGCCGATCGACCCGCCCGGCCCGGCCGGGGGCGTTTACCGGCGTGGCGGCAACCGCCGGGTCCCGGCGGCGCGTCGCGCGGAATCCCAGCCGGAGTCCGTTGGGATCGGTGCAGCCCGGCCCGTCCTCATCGGACTCGAAGTCCGCGCGAGCGGCGAGCCGCTCGCGGAGGGCCTCGAGCGCCCCCTCGCCGCCGACCCCCCAGATGAGCCGCCGCAGGGTCGAGCCGGGCTCGAAGGCCGCGGGCAACGACGGATCGTCCGCCGGCCGAAGCTCGACCTCACTGCCGTCGAGCGTCTCGAAGAGGACGCGGCCGCCCCCATCGGCGACTCGCGCGAGGCCCCAGTCGGCAAAGAAACGGGTGCACGCCTCCGGATCCTCGACGCCGTACACCACCTTGTCGATCCCGGTGATCAATCCTGCCTCCTCCCCTTGGTACGTGCTCGGCCCCGACGCGCCCGACGGGCACGGGGTCCACACCCGGACTCCCGGTAGTCTTCCCGTCGCATCGCGGCGAGTCAAACGCGCCGGGCCACCGTTGCAGGGCAAATTCGTCCCCGGCCTTCCCTGATGACCACAGGTGAACGTATCGCCTTGATTCGACGCCTTGTTTTTCGGTCGCCGCCGATTTCCGATCACCCGCTCGTCAGCGGACGCAGCTATTTGAGTTCGTTGGCTACCTTTGAATGAACGAATCAGCCTTGCCGCCGTTGCACCTGCCGCGTCGGTGGACTCGGGACGATGCGCCACGCGGCGGCTCGGGACCCTTGACGCTCGTCTCGGGCCGATCCTAGACTGTTGAGAATTGGATGAATGTTTCATATTTGAAACGGCGGCACGGATTCCGGACGGCGGAGAACGGCGATGTCAGACGACGCGGCCATCGAGACCGACGCCAGCGCTCTCCTCGAGGAGGGGCTTCGCAACCTCTGGTATCCGATCGCCCCGAGCTGGCAGGTCGGCGACAACCCCCTCGGGGTCACCCGCCTCGGCGAACGCATCGTCGTCTGGCGCGATCGGGAGGGTGCCGTCCACGCCCTCGAAGACCGGTGCCCGCACCGCGGCGCGCGCCTCTCCCTCGGTTGGAACCTCGGAGACCGGCTGGCCTGTTGGTATCACGGCGTGGAGGTGGACGCGAACGGCACCGTTCTCGACGTCCCGGCCGTCGAGTCCTGTCCGCTCGCCGGCCGGACCGCCGTCCGCCGCTATCCCTGCCGCGAGGTGCGGGGGGCGATCTTCGCCTGGTTCGGCGACACGCTGCACGAGGAGCCGGCCGAGCTGAACCTGCCCGAACAGCTTGTCGACGACCGCTTCGCAACCATGCTCAGCGTCGCCACCTGGCAGTGCAACTACCGTTACGCCATCGATAACGTGATGGACCCGATGCACGGCACCTACCTGCATGCCCGGTCGCACTCGATGGCGCAAGGGAACCGCCGCGCCCGCCTGCGGGTGGTTCCGACCGAAACGGGGTTCCTCTGCGAGAAGGAGGACCAGCGCAACGTCAACTTCGACTGGGTGGAGTTCGGGGCCACCGGGGGCTACTGGATGCGCCTCGAGATCCCCTACGGGAAGGAGGCCGGCCCGGGCGGACCCTTCGGCATCGTCGGCTTCGTGACCCCCGTGGACCGGGAGACGTGCCAGGTCTACTTCTGGCGGGTGCGCCGGGTGGAGGGCTGGGAGCGCGACCTCTGGCGGTTCCTGTACCGCACGCGGCTCGAGTCGCTGCATTGGGACGTGCTCGAGCAGGACCGCCTGATGCTCGAAGCGATGGCGGGGGACGCCCGCGAGCGCGAGTTCCTCTATCAGCACGACACCGGGCTCGCGCGGGTCCGGCGCTTCATGGCGAAGGAGGCGGAGCGCCAGGCGGCCGCGCTCGCCGAAACGCGGAGACGCACGCGCTCCGGTGAAGGAACGGATCGAATCGCGGGCGCCGGGACACGCCCGGCCGGAGCCAGGGAGGCCCGACCGGCCGCCGGCGGCGGGATACGGCCGCCCGGAGGCAACGGGGTGCAGCCGGCCGGAGGCGGAGCGGCTCCTGGCCGCCGGGCGAGAGCCGCGGCGGGCCGCAACGGCGGGCTCGAGTACAACCCGTGGCTCGCCGCGCCGCGCGGCCGCAAGGGCGATGCCGAGACCGTCGAGGACTTCGGCGAGCCGCTCCTCATCCGCTGGCAGCATCGCGCCCGCCCGCCGAGCGAGCATGAGGACCGGATGGCCGACGCCCTCGCCGCGATCTTCGGGGACGAGGTCTACGACCTCTCCGGCATCGCCGCCGGGCTGAACGCGGCCGGCGTCGCCAACCCTGGCGGCGGCCCCTGGACCGGGGAGGCATTCGCCGCCGCCATGCGCACGCTGGCCGCGCGGTGACGAACCCGGCCGTCGAGTACGCCGGGGTCACCAAGGTGTTCGCCGGCACCGGCCGCAATGCCCCGGTCACCGCGATCGAGGACGTGTCGCTCCGGGTGGCGGACGGCGAGGTCGTCTCCCTCATCGGCCCGAGCGGCTGCGGCAAGTCGACCCTCCTCAATGTCGGCGCGGGGCTCGACCGGCCGACGAAGGGGGAGGTCTTCGCGGGCGGGGAGCCCGTCCTCGAGCCGAGCGACGACGTCGCCTTCATGCTCCAGAAGGACCTCCTGCTCCCGTGGCGGACGGTCCGGGGGAACGTCGAGCTCGGGCTCGAGATCCGCGGCGTCCCGGCCGGTGAGCGCCGGGAGCGGTCGAGCGCGTTCCTCCGGCAGTGCCGCATCGCCGACTTCACGGAGCACTATCCGCACGAGCTGTCCGGCGGCATGCGCCAGCGCGCCGCCCTCGCCCGCACCCTGGCCGTCGACCCCCGGGTGCTGCTGCTCGACGAGCCGTTCTCCGCCCTCGACGCACAGACCAGGATGGTGCTCCAGCAGGACCTCGCCCGGAGCCTCGCCGCCCACGCCAAGACGGCGCTCTTCATCACCCACGACCTCGCCGAGGCGCTCGCCCTCTCCGACCGCGTGCTGGTGATGAGCCGGCGGCCGGGGCGCATCGTCGAGGAGCTGGTGGTCGACCTCCCCGACCGCGATTCGCCGATCGCCCGGCGCCAGCATCCGCGCGCCGGCGAGTACGTCTCCCACCTCATGAAGTCGCTCGATATCCGTCATCTCGAAGTGGAAGCGGCCTGACGTGCGGCCCTCCCGCATCCGTCTCCGCGAGGGGACGCCGCGCCGTGCGCCGCTACCGTCCGGGCCCGGCGGAGCATCGGTGCCGTCCGCCCACCACCCGACCCACAGGAGGACCCCCGCCATGTCCCTCATCGACGCCATCACCCGCCTCGTGCGGACCACGCTCGCCGCCGCGCTCGCCGCCCTCCTCGCCATCGCCCCCGCGGCGGGGGCCGGGGCCGCCGAGAAGGTCACCTATCTCCTCCCCGCGCCGGCCTTTCTCCCCGCTTTCGGGCCCTGGATGCTCGCCAAGGGCAAGGGCTACTACGCCGAGGAAGGTCTCGAGGTCGAGTTCAAGACCGCACGCGGGGGCGTGGACGTCGCCAAGCAAGTGGGCGCCGGCAACGCGGTCATCGGCGGTGGGATCGGCGACACCCCGCTCATCGTGCGGGCCCACGGGATCCCGGTGAAAGCGGTAGCCGTGCTGGGCGGCGGCTCGCTCATGATCCTCGCCACCGACCAGGCGGCCGGCATCGATCGGATCGAGGACCTTCGGGGCCGCACGGTAACCACGATGTCCTACCAGGACACCACCTTCTACGCCCTCCTCGGCATGCTCGCGAGCGTCGGCCTCACCCGCAACGACATCGACGCCCAGGCGGCCGGCCCCGCCAACACCTGGAAGCTCTTCATCGCCGGAGAAGCCGATGCCATGGCGGCAGTGCCGGACTGGATCGCGATCGCGGCGGCCCAGGGCAAGAAGATGAACCTGTTCCCGGCCGACACTCACTTCCGCTCCATGGCGCAGGCCATCCTCGCCGCCGACGAGGTGATCGCCGAGCAGCCGGAGCTCATCGGCAAGCTCGTCCGCGCGACCCTTCGCGGCATGAAGGACATCATGGCCGATCCGGCCGCGGCGGCGCGGGACTACGTGAAGGCGGTGCCCCGGCACGCGGGCGAGGAGAAGGCGATGGAGGCGGTGTTCCGCCTCTACAACCGGTACGTCTATCCGGGCCAGGCGACGCTCGGCGCGATGGACGAGGCCCGCCTCGCGTCGCTCCAGGACTTCTACGTGGACCGGGGCATCGTCCGGCAGGCGGTCCCCGTCGGAGACCTCTACACCAACCGGTTCGTGCAGTAGCCGGACGACGGCCGGGGCGGCGAGGGCCCGGATGGCGGCGAGGCGGCGGGATGGCGGCGATGCGTTGTCAACGGGGGATCGGCGGGGGGCTCGGGGCGAGCGCGGCGCTCCTCGCCGTGTTCTTCGCGGCCTGGGAGTGGGGCCCCGCCTCGGTCGGGATCCCGCCCTACATCCTGCCCCCCGCGTCCTCCGTCTTTGACGAGTTCCTTCACATGACGGGGACGGACCGGGTGTTCTTCCACACCGCGGTCACCGCCGGCGAGGTGGCCGCGGGGTTCTTCCTCGGCGCGGTGCTCGGGATGAGCGTCGGCTACGTGCTCGGCATGTCGCCCTCGGCCGAGTTCGTGCTCTCGCCCTACCTCCTCGCCCTCCAGATCGCACCGAAGGTGGCGTTCGCGCCCCTCTTCGTGCTCTGGTTCGGTTTTACGGTGACCCCGAAGATCCTGGTCGCGATCCTGATCGTGTTCTTCCCGATCATGGTCAACGTGCTCGGAGCCCTTCGCACCGTGGACCCCGACCTCGTCAACCTCGCCCGCTCGTTCCGGGCGAGCCGCGCGCAGATCTTCTGGAAGATCGAATTCCGGGCCTCCATGCCGGCGCTGTTCTCCGGGCTTCGGATCGGCTCGACGCTCGCCGTCATCGGTGTCGTGGTGGGCGAGCTCGTCGGCGGCAACATGGGGCTCGGCTACCTGCTCGTGTTCGGCGAGGGGGCCGGCAACACCGCGATGGTGTTCGTCTCGATCATCCTGCTCACCCTGATCGGGATCGTCGCCTACGTCGCCGTCGTCCTCGCCGAGCGGCGGGTGTTGCACTACCTGCCGCGGCGCACCTACCAACAGTTCTGAGACGAAGGAGGAACCGGACATGAGCAGCGCAGCCGCCGAGGCCGCACCCGCGGTGGTGCCGGATGGCCGGTCGCTCGCCGACCGGATGACGGAGCGTATCGCGCGCTACGAGACCCGCACCCTCGACTGGGACGCGCTCCAGTTCCAGGCCGACTTCGATCCGAAGTACCGGCGGGCGCAGATGCGCTACGTGGGGACCGGCGGCACGGGCGTGACGAGGGACTCCAACACCGTGCCGGCCGGGCACTTCACCTTCTCCACCATGGTGCTGCCGGCCGGTTGCGAAGGGCCGATGCACGTCCACCGGGACGTCGAGGAGGTCTTCTTCGTCGTGCGCGGCCATCGCATCCGCATGATGTTCGAGGCGGGGAGCGAGCGCTGGGAGACGGTGCTCGGCGACCGCGACCTCGTGTCGGTGCCCCCCGGGGTCTATCGCGGCCTCGTCAACGAGGGGCTGGAAGAGGGGCTGATGTGCGTGATGCTCGGGGCGGCGCGGCCGGAGCGTCCGACCTATCCGCCCGACCATCCGCTCGCGAAGGTCAAGCGGCCCCGGCCTTAGCGTGGAGATCTCACCGGCTTCCCGACGCGGTCGCCGATCCGTTCGCGGTGACGGACCGCTCGACGATCGCATCGTCGTCGTCACCGGCGCGGGCCGCGGGCTCGGACGGGCGTTCGCGGAAGGGTGCTGCGAGGCGGGGGCGGCCGTCGTCGTCGCCGAGACCGATCCGGAGTCGGGCGCCGCGGCCGCCGCCGCCCTCGCCGAGGCGGGTCACCGGGCCGCGTTCGCGACCGTGGACGTCGCCTCTCCCGACGCGGTCGCCGACTTCGCCGATCGGATGGCTTGCGACTACGGCCGGGTGGACGGCCTCGTCAACAACGCCGCGCTCGCGACCGGGATCGGCGGCCCCACGTTCGAGGAGATCGACGTCGAGACCTGGGACCGGGTGATGGCGGTCAACGTCCGGGGCACGTGGCTCGTCGTGCGGGCCCTCGCCGGCCTCCTTCGCCGCTCCGCGGGCGGGCGCGTGGTCAACCTCTCCTCCGACACCGCGCTCTGGGGCGCCCCGCGCCTGCTGCACTACGTGGCGAGCAAGGGGGCGGTCATCGCGATGACCCGCGCCCTCGCACGCGAGCTCGGCGGCGACGGGATCACGGTCAACGCGGTCGCCCCGGGCCTGGTCCGGGGAGAGGCCACCGAGTACGTGCCGCACGAGCGCCATCGGCTCTACGAGACGGGGCGGGCGATCCCGCGCCCCCAGTATCCGGAAGACGTGGTCGGGACGGTGGTGTTCCTGCTGAGCGCGGACGCCGGGTTCGTCACCGGCCAGGTGCTGCCGGTCAACGGCGGCTTCGTCCTGAATTGAGCCGGGCGGCGGACATTGGCGAGGCGCGCCCGCCCGCGCGCCGCCATCTCGATGCGGGCGGGGTGCGGTTCGGCTACTGCGCCGCCGGGGCGGGGCCGCCGCTCGTGCTGCTCCACGGCATCGGATCGGGCGCGCGTTCCTGGAGCGAACAGCTCGGCGGTCTCGGGGACCTGCGGCGGGTACTCGCGTGGGACGTCCCGGGCTACGGCGATTCGACCCCCGTCGCGCCGCCCCGGCCGACGGCGGCCGACTACGCGAGCCGGCTCGCCCGGTTCCTCGACGGTCTCGGCCTCGAGCGCATCGCGTTGCTCGGACACTCGCTCGGCGCCCTCGTCGCCGGCGCGTTCACCGCCGCATGGCCCCACCGGGTGGAGCGCCTCATCCTCGCCGACGCCGCGCTCGGCCACCGCACGGACCCCGCGGCGGACCTGCCGCCGGCCGCGCAGTCGCGGCTCGACGACCTCGCGGCCCTCGGGCCGGCCGGGCTCGCGGCCCGGCGCGCCCCGCGGCTCCTCTCCGCGGCGGCGACTCCCGCGCAACTCGCCCGGGTGCGCGAGACGATGGCCGGGATCGATCCGCGGGGCTACCGGCAGGCGGTCGCGATGCTCGCTCAGGGAGACCTCCTTGCCGACGCCGGCACCATCGCGGTGAAGACCCTGGTGCTATGCGGCGGCGAGGACTCCGTCACCCCGCCCGCGGGCAGCCGCACCCTCGCGGCGGCGATGGCGAACGCCCGCTATCGCGAGATCGCGGGCGCGGGCCACGTGAGCTACGTCGAGCAACCGGCCGCGTTCAACGCGGCCGTCCGCGAATTCCTGCCCGCGCCATGAGCGACACGGTGGCCGGCCGGTACGTCGTTTCCGGGCTGGCCCGGGGCCTGCGGCTTCTCGAGCTGTTCGATCGCACCAGGCCGGAATGGACCCTCGCGGAGCTCACCGCCGCGACCGGCCTCCCGCGCTCGACGACCTACCGGCTGGCCGTCACCCTCGAGCGGCTCGGGTACCTCGACCGCACCGAACCGCACCGGACCTACCGGCTGGGCGCCCGAGTCCTCCATCTCGGCTTCGAGTTCCTCGGATCCCAGGAGCTGGTCGACGTCGCCCACGCGCCCCTCGAACGCTTGAGCGCTCGCACCGGCGGGTCGACCCATCTCGCGATCCTCGACGGGACGGACGCCGTGTACCTCCTGCGGGTCGCGGGTCCGAACCGGCTCGTGAGCAACGTGCGGGCCGGAACCCGGCTTCCCGCCCATGCGACCGTGATGGGGCGGGCACTCCTGTCCGGCCATGGCCTCGAGGCGCTCCGCGCGCGCTTCGGCGACGCGCCCCTCGCGGCGGCGACCCGCGAGACCGCCACCACGATCGAAGCATTGCAGGCGCAGATCCGGGAGGTCCGCACGCACGGCTACGCCCTCAGCGTGGCGGGCTTCGAGGCCGGCATCTCCAGCGTCGGCGCCCCGGTGCGGGACGCGGCGGGCGACGTGGTCGCCGCGATCAATTTCACGGGCCCCGACTCCCAGTTCGACCGCGCGCGCCTGGAGGCGAAGGTCGTGGGCGCGGTCCGCGAGACGGCGCGCGGCATCTCGCAGCGTCTCGGCTGGCGGCCGCCGGCCGGCGCAGCCGGCGCAGCCAGCGCGGCCGGTGCAGCCCCCGGACATGGCTGAGCCGCCCGGGACCGCAACCGGGACCACGACCGGGTCCACGACCGGGGACGTCGTCGCCGCGGTGCTGGAGGCCTGCGGGGTCACCGCCGCCTTCGGAGTCGTCAGCGTGCACAACCTGGGCGTCCTCGACGCCCTCGGCCGGCGCGGGCGGGTCCGCTTCATCCCCTCCCGCGGCGAAGCGGGGGCGGTCAACATGGCCGACGGACATGCCCGCGTCCGGGACGCCCTCGGCGTCGCGGTGACCAGCACCGGCACCGGCTGCGGAAACGCGGCGGGCGCACTCGTCGAAGCGCGGTCCGCCGAGACGCCGCTCCTGCACCTCACCGGCCAGATCGACACCGCGCACCTCGGCCGCGGCCACGGCTTCATTCACGAGACGCAGGGGCAGCTCGAGATGCTGTCCGCGATCTCGAAGGCGGCGTACCGGGTGACCGAACCGGACGGATGCGCGGAGGTCCTCCGCGACGCGGTGGCGACGGCGCTCACCCCCCCGCGCGGGCCGGTGAGCGTCGAGCTTCCGGTCGACGTGCAGCAGGCCGCGGCCCGCCTTCCGGACCCCCTGCCTTCCCTCCCTCGCGTCCACCCGCCGCCTCCCGACGAGGAGGCGCTGGACCGGCTCGCCGCGCGCCTCGCCGCGGCCCGCCGGCCGCTGTTGTGGTTGGGGGGCGGGACCCGGAACGCGGGCGATGCCGCGCTCCACCTCGCGGAGATGGGCGTCGGCGTCGTCACCAGCGTGCGAGGTCGGGGGGTCGTGCCCGAGGACCATCCCTTGACGCTCGGCGCCTTCAACCAGTCGCCGGCCGTCGAGGCGTTCTACGCGACCTCCGACCTCCTGCTGGTGGCGGGCTCGCGCCTTCGCAGCAACGACACGCGCACCTACCGGCTGAGGCTGCCGTCACCGCGCGTGCAGATCGACGTCGACCCCGCCGCCCGCGGACGGCTCGCCTATCCGACCGACGGCTTCGTCGCGGGCGACGCCGCCGCCGTCCTCGGGGGGCTCGCGGATCGCCTCGACGGCGCCTTCCGGCCGGATCCGGACTTCGCGGGAGACCTCCGCCGCGCGCGGGTCGCCGCGCAAGCCCGGCTGCGAGACGCGATCGCCCCTTACGACGGGCTCGCCGACGCGCTCGCCGCGGGCATGGGCCGGGGCTTGCTCTGGGTGCGCGACATCACGGTCGCGAACAGCACGTGGGGCAACCGGCTGCCGAGGGTGTACGGACCGCGCGACGCCGTGCACCCGGCGGGCGGCGGCATCGGCCAGGGGCTGGCGATGGCGATCGGCGCGGCGGTCGCGGCGCCGGGCCGCAAGGTGGCCTGCCTCACCGGCGACGGCGGGCTCGTTCTCAACATGGGCGAGCTCATGACGGCGGTGGAGATCGGCGCCGACCTCGCCCTCGTGGTCATGAACGACCGGGGCTATGGGGTCATCCGCAACATCCAGGACGCGGAGTACGGCGGCCGGCGCCGCTTCGTGGACCTCGAGCCTCCCGCCTTCGCCGGGCTCGCGGCGGCCTGCGGGATGGACTACCGGCGCATCGCCGCGCCGGATCGGTTCGCGCCCGGGATCGGCGAAGCGCTTGGCCGGCCGGGGCCGTGTCTCATCGAGATCGACATGTCCGCGATCGGGCCGCCCCGGGTGCCGTTCGCGGGCCCCATGGCACCCGGTGGAGGTGAGCCGCGCACCTGATCGGCCGGCTTCGCCGATGACCGCGGCAACTCCGACGCTCAGGCCGTCCCGACCGCCTCGTCGATTTGCTTTTCGACCGCGTGCGGCGCCGCACGTGGCCGCGCGATCGGCACCGTAATGACATCGGTATTTGCCAACGAGTCGCGGGAGCGGATGTATGAACGGCAGCGGACGGACCCGGGCGGGTTGGCGAGTTGATTCGGGAGGTGGGTCGAGCGCGGGGCCGGGAGGTTTCCTCGATTCATCCGTCCGGGTCGAAGACCACGAAGCCCCGGGTGATCGCCGGCCGACCCTCGGCGTTCAGGACGTCCCAAGCGACGACACGGCCATCGTCGGCGGTCTCGTCCGCGAACACCCGCACCCGGACCTCGCTCGGCATGAACACCATGCCCCGGAACATGCCCCCGAGGCGGCGGACCCGATTCGGATCTCCGCCCGCCACGTGCTCGACAATGCGCGACACCGCGAGCGCGAGGGTCGCGCTGCCGTGGAGGATGACGTCCGGAAGGCCCATCTGCCGGGCCACCGCCACGTCGGTGTGGATCGGGTTCCGGATGCGGGCGCATTCGCTGTAGACGTGGGCGAGGTTTGCGGGGACGGGCACCGGGACCTCCGAGAGCGGCGGCGCTTCGCCGTTCACGGACGCGGCGACGGGAATCGGCGGCGGCTCGGAATGCACCCGGTTCCCGCCTTCCACGGCGACCCCTCGATACACGCTCGCCTGGTACGTCGTGCACACCGGCTTTCCGCCGGCGTCGGTGGTGTCGAGCCGCGTCACCACGTAGGCGCCCGGGCGCCGCGCCTCGGCGAGCACCACCGTCGCCTGCGTGTCGAGGCGGTCTCCGGGGCGTACCAGCCGATGGACGTGACAGTCATGGGTGGCGTGCACGCTTCGCAGCCGTTCATCGGGAGTGAGCCCGTTCTCGGCGAGTTGGTCACGTCCTTCGAGGTGCACCGCCCACTCGGGGGCGATGGTGAAAAGAGGATGGGCCACCACCTCCCCGGTGGTGTCGAGGTAGTGCGGCCCGGTGTCGCCGAGGGCCGCGCTGTAGGCCATGGTCCAGCGTGCGTCCACCTCGTGGCGATGGACGGTGGTGCTGGTACCCACGAGGGCCGAGTCGATGGGCATGCGTCGCGTCTCCGGCTGCGCCTCCCGGACCCGCGTTCCGGGCGGAAGGCGAGCTCCGGCCGGCTATGCGGCCCGCCGCCGGGGCGGATCCCAGGCTACCGGATCGCCTTCCGTCTGGTACTTCTCGGGCAGGGTCTCGATCTCGCGCGGCGGGTACGCAAGCTCGATGTGGTTCCCGTCCGGGTCCCAAAGGTTGATCTGGAGCACGCCGAGCTGTCTCCGGGGCAGGACGTTGAAGCCGACTTCGTTGCGCTGAAGCTTCCGGATCATGTCCGCCGCCCCGAGGGAGCGGAACGCGAAGTGCTCGATGCCGGGGTCCCGTGCGGCCGGGGCCTTGTCCGCCGGGACGAGATGCACGCACGCCTTGTCGCCAAGGTAGAGCCATGCCCCGTCGAACCCGAAGTCCGGGCGCTGGCCGTCCTCGAGCCCGAGGATTTCAGAATAGAACCTCCGCATCTCCTCGAGCCGGGCCGTGCGCAGGTTCACGTGATCGAGCCACACCAGGGACATTGTTCGTTCCTCCCTCTCTTTCGAGTATCGTCAGTCGCTCGCGGTGGATGTTCGTCCGCCGGCGATAGTTTCGCACCGATCCGTCCGGATTTCTCCCCACGGCCTTGTCCAACGACACCTGAGCCTGAAGGGGTCGGGAACGGGGCATCATCGGGAGAGGGAGGATCGTGATGCTTCGGACCCACCGAATACGAACTCTCGACCAGGTCCGCGGAGGGAATCGAAGGGGGGATGATACCCATCGCTTGGCAGGCATCTCATCGACCCCGTGGCGTCGGGTTGCGCCGAGCGAATCCGACCTGCCCGTCACCGTCCGGCTCGCGGTGGGCCGGGTGAGCCGCAGACGTCGCCCGAGATTGCACCGAGGCGTTCAGGTACCGCGCGGTCTGCTGGGCGGTCTGCTGGGCGGTCTGCTGGTTCGTCAAATGATGGATACCGCTCTTGACCCGAAAAATCACCGACTTCCCGCGGCGGCCGCCAATCCGCTCGCGGTAGCGGGAAGTCGGTGATTTTCCGGGTCAGCCGTCGAGCGCTTCGAGAAGGGCCTGGAACGGAAGCAGCACGCAGTCGTGGCGGCTCGGGTGGGAACGCACGGGGACGAACATCCCGGCCTTCCTCCATTCCCCCTCGGGCGGCGGCTCATCGTCCTCGAGCATGCGGCGGACGCGGTCCGACACGGCGCGGAGATCGGCCTCCGCCGCGCCCGTTCCCGCTTCCACGACGATCGCGGCGGCCGCCTCGCACAGCACGCAGCCCCGGACCACCTGGCCGATCTCCGTGACCCGATCGCCTCCCCGGGAACCGGAACGCCGGATGTCGATGGTGACCCGGTCGCCGCAGAGCGGGTTGTCCACCGTCGCGGAGGCGTCGGGAGCCTCGAGCCGGCCCTTGCCGCTCGCCCGGTGCGCCGCACTCATGATCGCGGCGTGATAAGGAAGGTCAGCCATCGCCTTCTTTCGGCCGGGCGACGGCGCCCGCATCCGCCTTGCCGGAGCGATACGCCCGCAACGCACTCGGCGAGTCGATATCGAGCAACACCCCGTCGTCCGGCATCTCCACCTCGCGCACGAGATCGGCGTACACCCCGATGAGGTGCCGCGCTCCCACGTCCCCCTCGACGTCGCACATCTCGGAGAAGAAGCGGGACGCGAACAATACCGGGTTGCCCCGCTTCCCGCGGCGAGTGGCGACGCAGATCGCGGCCCCCGCTCCGGGATCGAATGCGTCCCGGAGCCTCGCGAGGTGTTCGGCCCGCACTCCGGGCATGTCGGCAAGACACACGATCGCACCCTCGACACCGCTCGGCAGGGCGGCGACCCCGCGGGCGAGCGAAGTGCTGAGACCCGCCCCGTAGTCCGGATTGTGCGAGAAGGCGACATCGAAACCGGCGAGCGATGCCTCCACCTCCGCGCGCTCGTGGCCGGTCACCACCACGACCGGGCACCCGCCGGCCGTGGACGCCGCGGCGCGCACCGCGTGCCGCACCATCGGGTCCCCGTCCACCGGCTCGAGCAGCTTGTTGTGCCGGCCCATGCGCCGCGACTGGCCGGCCGCGAGGACGATGACCGCGATCTCGCGCGAGGGCGGGGGCGGGGCGAGGGCCGCCGCATCCGATGGCGCGCTGCGGGGCGAGGGCCGGCCGAGCTGCTCCTTGAGAAGCCCGCCCGCTCCCCACCCGGCAAACTCGCGCCCGCCGAGCGGCAGCCCCGCACCGACCCGCCGCAGGAGGAAGTCCGCCCCGCTTGCGGCCGGCGAGCGCGAGGATCCAGGAAGGCCGATCACCGGTACGGAACCGATCCGGGCGTAGAGGCAGAGGTTTCCCGGATCGACGGGAAGGCCGAACCGGTGCACGGCTCCGCCGGCCCTCTCGATCGCGGCGGGCACCACATCGCGGCGGTCCACGATCGCGGAGGCGCCCAGCACGAGGAGGAGGTCGCAGCCGGCCGCGGCGAGGTCGGCGAGAGCGGACGCCACGATGTCCTCCGCGTGCGCGCACCGGCGCTCGGCTTCGAGGGTCGCGCCGATGCCGGCGAGCTTGTCCCGGAGCACGGCGGTGGTCTTGTCCAGAACCGACTCCCGGAAGCCGGGCAGCGTGGTGAGCACGAGCCCGGCCCGCCGCGGGCGAAACTCGGCGACCCGGACGACCCCGGGGCGCTCCCGGACAAGCCGGAGACACGCATCGAGGTGGGCTCGCTGCACCGCGAAGGGGATCACCTTGACGGTTGCCGCGAGACGCCGCGGGTCCACCACCGTCTCCGGAGGGAGCGTCGCCAGGGTGAGCGCCTCGCCGACCGCGTTCACCGCCGCAACCCCCTCCTCGTCCACGCAGAGCACCCCGCGCGCCGCGGCAAGCAGATTGCAGCGTCCGGTGAACGCGGTACCGGTGACCAGCCCGGTGCCGGCGCCGCCCCCCACCCCGGCGCCCGCCCCGGCCAGCGCCTCCGCGAGCTCCCGAGCCGCGTCGTTCTCGGCGACGTCATCCACGTCCAGGCGCGCGGTCACCACCGACTCGTAGCCGGCCTCGGCGAGCGCTGCGACATCGTCGGCCGAGAGCCGCCGGCCCTTCTTGAGGACCCGCCCGGGAAGCCGGAATCCGTGGGCGAGAATCGCCGCTTCCGCGTCGGCGAGAGGGGTCGGGCCAAAGCGCACCGGAGTTCCGGGAGCTACCGCGTCTTTGCGGGAGATGGCTCCCGAAGTTTCGCCGTGATCTCCGCCGTCACCGCGGTCGCGATTTCGGCCGGGGACTTCGCGCCGATCGCGAGCCCGATGGGGCCATGGATCCGAGCGAGGGTCGGGTCGTCGAACCCCCGTGCCCGCAGCCGATCGAGGCGCGCGGCGTGGGTGCGCCGGCTGCCGAGCGACCCGATGTAGAACGCATCGCTCGAGAGCGCGACCTCGAGTGCCGGATCGTCGAGCTTGGGATCATGCGTCAGGGTCACAACGGCCGTCCGCCGGTCGAGGGAAAGACGCCGGAGCGCGTCGTCGGGCCAGTCGGTATCCACCGCCACACCCGGAAACCGTTCGTCCGTCGCGAACGCGCGCCGCGGATCGACGACCGTGACTTCGTAACCGAGCAGAGCGGCCATCGGCGCGAGGGCCTGGGTGATGTGCACCGCACCCACGATGACCATGCGAAGCGGCGGGTTGAATGCCTGCACGAACAGCGGGCTCCCGTCCTCCCCGGCCAGCCGCCGGCTTCGATCGGCCCGCAGCGCCTCGATGCAGGCGGCGCGGACCGCCGGAGCGAGGCCCGACTCGTCCGGCGCGTCAGCGTAGAAGAGCCGCTGATCGCCGGATTCGAGATTGCTGACCAGCACCGCCGGACGCTTGACCGCCCGTGCCGCGAGGACCGCGTGCAACGTTTCGCGCCGCAACGACGCCTACTCCAGCCGCTCGACGAAGACCCGGACCTTGCCGCCGCACGCGAGACCCACCTCCCACGCCTGCTCGTCCGTCACCCCGAAATCGAGCATGCGGGGACGGCCGCTCTCGATCACCTCGAGCGCGGCTCGCACGACCGCCCCCTCGATGCAGCCGCCCGATACCGAGCCGACGAAGCTGCCGTCGCCCCCGACCGCGAGCTGACTGCCGACCGGCCGCGGGGACGAACCCCAGGTCTCGACCACCGTCGCAAGCGCAGCGGGACGGCCGTCCTCCCGCCAGCGGGCCGCGGTGTCGAGTACGTCGTCGTGATGGACTGCCGGCATGGGCCTACGGATTGTCGGTTTGGGGTCTATCGTCGTCCGGGTCCATTGAATCACGATAGCGGCCCCGGGAGGAGACGCCAAGACGGCAAACGACGCCGGGCACGGAGCCGAATTCGTCCACTGCGAAGTCCGGTGCGAGAACATCGATCGGGTCCGTCCGATAGCCATAGCTCACGAGGATGATGGGCACGCCGGCGTTGCGCGCCGTTTCCACATCGGTGCGGCTGTCACCGACCAGCACCGATCGTCCCGGATCGCCGCCCGATCGGGACGCGGCCGCCTCCAGCGCGCGCCGATCCGGCTTGCGAAAGCCGAAGGTATCCCCACCCACGACGGCGTCGCCGAAGAAATCGAGCCCGAGCTCCTCGAGCATGCGGCGGGCGAGGCCCTCCGGCTTGTTGGTGCACACGGCAAGCGGATGGCCCCGCTCGGCAAGGGCCCGAAGCGAATCGGGAACCCCGGGATAGGGCCGCGACTCGCGCGTGAGCCGCGATCGGTACACCTCGAGAAAGGGCTCGAGCAGCCGGTCGGCGTCGTACCGTTGCGAGGCGCCGGAGCGGGCCAGCGCGCGCCGGACGAGGGCGAGCGCCCCGTCGCCGACCAAGTGCCGGATCTCGTCGAGCGGCACGGCGGGAACGTCGATTTCAGCGAGGACCGCATCAAGCGCAC
Source organism: Gammaproteobacteria bacterium (assembly GCA_965214795.1). GTDB lineage: Bacteria > Pseudomonadota > Gammaproteobacteria > HK1 > HK1 > JAJDXW01. The sequence goes on from OZ243976.1 coordinate 4,172,867, forward strand.
CGGAGAGATCCGGCGCGCTGTCGACGAGGGTGCCGTCGAGGTCGCAGACGACGGTCAGCCGTTCCACCGGAGCCCTCTTCCCGTTGGGACCTGCCTCCATCATTCGACCGCTGTCGTACCAGCCCCCCACAGGACTTTCCCACGCTGGCCGTTCATGCGCACCGGGTTGGCAGGAGCGCCCTCATTGGTGCCCTCGGGGTGTCCTGCGGGCCCCGTGGATGCGGCCGAGCGGCCCGATCGCGCGCGGCGAGCGCCATCCCGACCCCTCGTTTCCATCCGGAACCCCATCCGGAACCCTGGCGTGGGATGACCCCGCGGCCCCCCGGTTGTGGGGTTGCGCTTCGCCAGTCCGACCTGCCCGGTCGTAGCTCGGACGTTTCGGCGACCGGGCCGCTTCCCGGTCGGATTGCGCTTCGCCAGTCCGACCTGCCCGGGATTCATCCCACCCGCCCGGGGCCGGCAGCCGGTTGGCAGGTCGGGCCGGCCGCTCGCCCCGCCGCCGATTTCGGGGGCGAACCCGGACGCTCCCCGGCCCGGAACCCGTGCCATAATCGTGCCGGTTCGGCCACGACCTCTGCCCATGAAGCTCATCCACTATTTCGACTACAAGAGCCCCTACGCCTTTCTCGCGCAGGAAGCGACTTTCGCCCTCGCGGAGAAGGCCGGCGCCGAGCTCGACGTCTTTCCGTACTCCCTGCACATCCCCGACTTCCTCGGCTCCGCGGAGATCGACGCCGAGGGGCGCGTCCTGTCGCAGAGCCGGAACGAACACCAATGGCGGCGGGTCCGGTACAGCTACATGGACTGCCGCCGGGAGGCCAATCGCCGGGGGCTCACCATTCGCGGGCCGAGGAAGATCTTCGACAGCACCTGCTCTCACATCGGGTTTCTCTGGGCCAAGGAGAGGGGCGGCGGATTCCGGACCTACCATGACACCGTGTACGAGCAATTCTGGCGCCGGGAGCTCGACATCGAACACCCCGAGGTCATCGAGAATACCCTCGCCACGTCCGGAGTCGAGGTTCGGGGATTTCGCGAGTATCTCGAGCATGAAGGGCCGCGGCGCCTCGAAGAGATCAAGCAGGATGCGGAAGCGAAGGGAGTGTTCGGGGTTCCGGGGTACCTGGTCGGCGAGGAGCTCTTCTGGGGAGGGGAGCGTCTCGACCGGATCGCGGAGCGCCTCGGTCTCTGACCCCCCTTTTCCGAAACGCCCCAGTCTCTGACCAGGTCTCTGACCAGGTCTCTGGCCGGTCTCCGGCCGGTCTCCGGCCGGTCTCCGGCCTCCGTTTCTCGCGGGGTTTGTGCCCATCGCTCGACCGACGACTCGCGGAGCGGCCGCGGGTTGCAAATTCCTGCCGCACTTGACCGCGATTCCTGGAACACTCGACGGTGATTCCTGCGTGATCCGGCCGTCGGGGTGGTACCTGGATCTGGCGCCCTGACGTAGCCCGAAAAAATCACCGACTGCCTGCTGCGGCCGCCCATCCGCTCGCGGTAGCAGGCCGTACTCCCGCGAGCCGCTTCGGCAGCGCGCACGCGCTCTTTCGGTCCGTGCGACCCGTTCCTCCATGAGATCGTGGGGCATCTTGGCCCCCTCGCGACGAAAGTCGGTAATTTTTCGGGGTGCGCTCGTCGAGCCTGTGGCGGAAACCCCCGAGGCGCCGGTTCTCTCCCGGCCCTGCCTGAAGGTGATGGATGCTGCCTGTCCGTTGCTCGCTCCGCCATTTCCTGCGGACGCGGCGGGTTTCCTTCGGCGGCCACGCGAAGATCTGCCAGCGGCGGGGATCGACGCGAGCGTACCGGCGAAGGATCGGCCGGCACCGCGCGGAGCGGAGCCTACTCCGCCTCCTCCTCGTCCGGAACCGGGCGATCGACCAGTTCGACCACCGCCATCGGGGCGGCGTCTCCGGCCCGATACCCGTGACGCAGGATGCGCACGTATCCGCCCGGCCGATCGCGGTAGCGCGGCCCGAGCTCGTTGAAGAGCTTGGTGACCGCCGCGCGGCTGCGGATCCGATTGAAAGCCAGCCGGCGCCGCGAGTGATGGTCCTGCTTGGCCAGCGTGATCAACGGCTCCACGACGCGGCGCAACTCCTTCGCCTTCGGCACTGTCGTCCGGATCATCTCGTGCGCAACAAGGGACACCGCCATGTTGCGGAACATCGCCTTGCGATGGGCGGAGGTGCGGCTCAGGTGACGGCCGCTCTTTCGGTGTCGCATGGAAGGGGACTCCTCGCGGGGCGCCGTCAGACTTCGGCCCGCAGGGGACCACGATGCTCCTGCAGGAAGTCCACCGGCGGCCAGCTTTCGAGCTTCATCCCGAGAGAAAGCCCCTGTTGGGCCAGCACGTTCTTGATCTCGGTGAGCGACTTCTTGCCGAGATTCGGCGTGCGAAGGAGGTCGTTCTCCGTGCGCTGGATGAGGTCGCCCACCCGCTCGATCCCTTCGGCCTTGAGGCAGTTCGCCGAACGAACGGTGAGCTCGAGCTCGTCGACCTTGCGCAGCAGGCCCGGATCCATCTCCGCCGCGCGCAGTCCCCCGGCCGCGTCCACGGACATGTCGGGAGCGGAGAACGCGGAGAGCAGGCTCTGGAGCTGGCTCGATGCGTAGCGGACCGCGTATTCGGGATCGATCGTCCCGTTCGTTTCGACCTCCAGCACCAGCCGGTCGAGATCGGTGCGCTGTTCCACACGGGCGCTCTCGACCTGATAGCTGACCCGGCGCACGGGCGAGTAGGAGGCATCCAGGGGCAGCCACCCGATAAGCCGCTCGGATTCGTCGGCATCGGCCCGAGCGGACGCGGGCTCGTAGCCTCGCCCGATCGCCACCCGCATGGTCATGGCCAGTTCGCTCCCCTCCTCCAGGTGCGCGATCACGTGGCCGGGGTTGGCGATCTCCACGTCGTGCCCGACCTCGATGTCTCCCGCGCGCAACACGCAGCGGCCCTTCGCCCTCGCCGACAGTGCGGCCTCGTTGCGGGCATTCGTGCGAACCGCGATCTCCTTCAGGTTGAGCAGGATCTCCGTCACGTCCTCCTGCACGCCCTCGATCGTCGAGTACTCGTGCAGCACGCCCTCGATCTGGACCTCCACGATCGCGCAACCGGGCATCGACGACAGCAGCATCCGCCGCAGCGCGTTTCCGAGGGTGTGTCCGAAACCTCGGTCGAGCGGCTCGAGGGTGATTCGGGCTGCATGGGGGCCGAGCTGTCGGACACCCAGCCGGGGCCTCAGCAGTTCGGGTGCGCTTGCCTGCAATGTTCTCTCCCGCCCAAGGGCCGCGATGGCCCTGGAAACGTTCCTGGATGGTAGCCTCTCGCGAGCGAGGTCTACTTGGAGTAGAGCTCCACGACGAGCTGCTCCTGGATGTCCGGCGGCAGCTCCGAGCGCTCGGGGACGTGGAGAAACACGCCCTTGAGATTCTTCGTATCGACGTCGACCCAGCCGGAGAATCCGTACTGCTCGGCGATCTCGACACTCTCCACGATCCGGGCCTGCTTCCGGGCCTTCTCGCGCACCGCGATCTCGTCGCCCGGGGACACGAGGTAGGACGCGATGTTGACGACCCGGTCGTTCACGATGATCGCCCTGTGCGACACGAGCTGACGCGATTCGGCCCGGGTGGAGCCGAAACCCATGCGGTACACCACGTTGTCCAGCCGGCGCTCGAGGAGCTGGAGCAGGATCTCGCCGGTCGCGCCCTTGCGTCTCGCCGCCATGCGGTAGTAGTTGCGGAAAGGCTTCTCGAGCACGCCGTAGAGCCGCCGGAGCTTCTGCTTCTCGCGCAACTGGAGCGCGTAGTCGGTCTGGCGGGCACGGGGCCGCCGGCGGCCGATGCCATGCTGCCCGGGCGGATTCTCGAATCGGCACTTGGCCTCGATCGAACGCCCCCGCTGCTTAAGGAAGAGATCGGTTCCCTCGCGCCGGCTCAGCCGGCACTTGGGGCCTAGATATCTCGCCATCGTCTGATCGCTCCTCGGGTGGTCAAACCCGGCGTTTCTTCGGCGGACGACACCCGTTGTGCGGCATGGGCGTCGCATCCGTGATGCTCATGATCCGGAAGCCCTTTCCGTGCAGGGCGCGGACCGCCGACTCCCGGCCGGGACCCGGACCCTTGACGCGTACGTCGAGGTTCTGCATCCCGAACTCCTTCACCATGTCGCCGACCCGGGTCGCAGCCACCTGCGCCGCGAACGGCGTGCTCTTGCGCGAACCGCGGAAACCGCTCCCGCCGGCCGTCGCCCAGGCGAGCGCGTTGCCCTGCCGATCGGTGATCGTGATGATGGTGTTGTTGAACGACGCGTGGATGTGCGCGACGCCGTCCGCGATGTCGCGGCGAATGCGCCGGCGGGTGCGTGCCTTGGGTCGAGTCGCCATATCGGTTACTTGGCCGGTTACTTGCGGATGGGCCGGCGCGGACCCTTGCGGGTACGTCCGTTCGTGTGCGTGCGCTGCCCGCGCACGGGAAGGCCGCGGCGATGGCGCAGCCCGCGATAGCACCCGAGGTCCATGAGCCGTTTGATGCTCATGCCGACCTCCCGGCGCAGGTCGCCCTCGATCGTGTACCGGGTGACCTCGGCCCGAATTCTCTCGAGCTCCGGATCGGCGAGGTCCTTGACCGGAACGTCGGGATTGACACCGGTCGCCTCGCAGATGGCGAGCGACCGGGCTCGGCCGATGCCGAAGATCCCGGTCAGCGACACCCAGACGTGCTTGCGATCCGGAACGTTGATACCTGCGATGCGCGCCATGATTCGTTCAACCCTGTCGTTGCTTGTGCCGAGGGTCCGTGCAGATGACCCGCACCACCCGCTTTCTTCGTACGATCTTGCAGTTGCGGCACATTCTCCTGACCGAAGCCCGTACCTTCATTGCGTCCTTCCCCCTTCCGTGCCCGACGGCCGGCGCGACCGGGGCCGAGTCGCCCTCCGGTTCCGGGTCGGACGTGCAAAGCGCCGGCCGACCGGAGCGCCTCCGCGCGACGTCGGGCTGCACCTTCGGCCGACCCGACCTGCGGCGTGAGGCACCCCTGCGGCGCAGCTCCGCCCGCTTGCCTTCACCGGACTCTCCCGGATCCGCTACCGCACCACCCCGGTGCGTCCGTAGCCCCTCAGATTGGCCTTGCGGAGCAACCCCTCGTGCTGGTGTGACATCAGGTGCGCCTGGACCTGGCCCATGAAGTCCATCACCACCACCACGATGATGAGCAGCGAGGTGCCCCCGAAGTAGAACGGAACGGCCCACTGGACGATCAGGAACTCCGGGAGGAGGCAGACCGCCGTGATGTAGGCGGCACCCGCGACGGTGAGCCGGGTCATCACCGCGTCGATGTGCCGCGCCGTCTGCTCGCCGGGGCGAACGCCCGGGATGAACGCGCCCGAGCGCTTGAGATTGTCGGCCGTATCGCGCGGATTGAATACGAGGGCAGTATAGAAGAAGCAGAAGAAGATGATCGCGATCGCATAGCAGAGCACGTACAGCGGCTGACCGGGCGACAGGGTCGTGGCGATGTCTCCCAGCCATCCGAGCCCTTCGGTGCTTCCGAACCAGCCGCCGAGGGTCGCGGGGAACAGGATGATGCTCGAAGCGAAGATCGGAGGGATCACGCCCGCCATGTTGAGCTTGAGCGGCAGGTGGCTGGTCTGGCCGGCGTACATCCGCCGCCCGATCTGGCGCTTGGCGTAGTTGACGGTGATCCGCCGCTGGCCCCGCTCCACGAACACGACGAAGCCGGTCACCGCGAGGGCGAGGGCGAGGAGGAGGAGCACCAGCAGCACATGCAGCTCCCCGATGCGGGCGAGCTCCAGGGTGCCTCCGACCGCCGACGGCAACCCGGCTACGATGCCGGCAAAGATGATGATGGAGATGCCGTTGCCGATGCCGCGCTCGCTCACCTGCTCGCCGAGCCACATGAGGAAAATGGTGCCGGTCACCAGGGTCACGACGGTGGTGATGCGGAACCCGAGCCCGGCCGCGATGACCACCGGCGCTCCGCCCGCGCTCTGGCTCTCGAGCGCGATTGCGACTCCGAGGGCCTGAAACGTGGCCAGCAGCACCGTGCCGTAGCGCGTGTACTGCGTGATCTTCCGCCGCCCCTGCTCGCCCTCCTTCTTGAGCTGCTCGAGCTTCGGATGCACCACGGACAGGAGCTGCATGATGATCGCCGCGGAGATGTACGGCATGATGCCGATCGCGAAGATCGAGAACCGACTGAGCGCCCCGCCCGAGAACATGTTGAACATGTCGAGGATCGTCCCGCGCTGCTGCTCGAAGAGCGCTTCGAGAGCGACCGGGTCGATCCCCGGAACCGGGATGAAGGAGCCGATCCGGAAGATGAGGATCGCGCCCAGGACGAACAGCAGCCGCTGGCGCAGCTCCGACATCTTGCCGCCGCCGAGGGAAGGGCGGCTGCGCGCGGATTCGAGCGCGCGCCGGGCCATCAGGCGTTCACCGTTCCGCCGGCCGCCTCGATGGCGGCCCGGGCGCCCGCGGTCACCGCGACTCCGCTCACCATGAACGCCCGGCCGGGCTCACCGCCCGCAATGATCTTGACCCGCTTCGCGCGCCGCTTGACGAGCCCTGCCGCCTTGAGCCGTTCCGGGTCCACCTCGTCCCCGTCCAGCCCGGCCAGCCGGCCGACCTTGATCTCATCGTTGAACGGCGCCTTGCGCGAGGTGAAGCCGAGCTTCGGAAGGCGCCGCTGCAAGGGCATCTGACCGCCCTCGAACCCGGCCGCCACCCCGCCGCCGGAGCGCGATTTCTGGCCTTTCTGCCCGCGCCCGCAGGTCTTGCCGAGCCCCGAGCCGCGGCCTCGGCCGAGCCGCCGGCTCGCGCGGCGCGCCCCCGGGGCCGGCTTGAGATCGTTCAGCCTCATTGCACTTCCTCAACCTTGAGCAGGTAGGAAACCTTCCTGATCATCCCGCGGGTGCACGGGGAGTCCTCGACTTCCACGGTGTGGTGCATTCGCCGCAGGCCGAGCCCCCGGACGCACGCCTGGTGCCGCTGCAACCGGCCGTGCACGCTGCGTACCAGGGTCACCCGGATCCGTCCCGATGACTTCTTCGCCTCCGCCGCCATCATCCGACTCCACCCGTCAGCCGGTGATCTCTTCGAGCGTCTTGCCGCGTTTCGCGGCGATGACCGAAGGGTCGGCCATTTCCGCCAGCCCGCGGACGGTCGCCCGCACCACGTTGATGGGATTGTTGGAGCCGATGCACTTGGCGAGCACGTCGCGCACGCCCACGACCTCGAACACCGCCCGCATCGCACCGCCGGCGATGATCCCGGTTCCTTCCGATGCGGGCTTCATGTAGACCTTCGCCGAGCCGTGGCGGGCGGTCACCGCGTACTGGAGCGTACCGCCCTTGAGCGGCACCCGCACCATCGACTTGCGGGCGGACTCCATCGCCTTCTGGATGGCGACCGGCACCTCGCGCGCCTTGCCGCGGCCGAGTCCCACCCGGCCCTTCCCGTCGCCCACCACCGTCAGGGCGGAGAAGCCGAACTGTCGGCCACCCTTGACGACCTTGGCCACCCGGTTCACGTTCACGAGCTTCTCGAGGAGATCGTCGTCGCGTTCGCCTCGGCCTGTCCTCTGATACTGCGCCATCGCTCCGTCCCGTCCGTCGACCGACCACGCACTGCGGGCCCGGATCGACCGAAATCCACTCCGCTAAAATTCGAGCCCGTGCTCGCGCGCCGCTTCCGCGAGCGCCTTCACCCGTCCATGGTACTTGTAGCCCGAGCGGTCGAAGGCCACCCGACCGATCCCGGCCTTGCGCGCCCGCTCCGCGATCGCCTGTCCCACCACGGCCGCGGCCGCGACGTTGCCACCGCTTCCTTCCACCTGGTCCCGCACCTCCTTGTCGAGGGTCGATGCCGAGGCGAGCACCCGCGAGCCATCCGGCTCGAACACCTGCGCATAGATGTGGCGCGGCGAGCGGTTCACGCTCAACCGGTGCACCCGCCGCCGGCGAATCGCCGCCCGGGTCCGGCGCGCGCGCCGGAGCCTCGCCTGCTTCTTGTCCATGCCCGTCTCGCCGGCCTACTTCTTCTTCGCTTCCTTGCGGCGCACGACCTCGTCCACATAGCGCACTCCCTTGCCCTTGTAAGGTTCCGGGGGCCGGAAGCCGCGAACGACCGCCGCGACCTGCCCGACCTTCTGCTTGTCCACCCCGCGCACCACCACCTCGGTGTTGCTGGCCGCCTCCACCGTCACCCCTTCCGGCGGCTCGAACTCGATGGGGTGGGAGTATCCGAGCGCCATGTCGAGACGTCCGCCGTTCGACTGGGCGCGATATCCCACCCCCACGAGCTGCAACCGCCGTTCGAACCCCTCGGTGACCCCGATCACCATGTTGTTGAGGAGGGACCGCGCGGTCCCCGCCTGGGCGACCGCCTCCCGGGTCTCCTCGCGCGGGCGAACCCGGAGCTCGGACCCGCTCTCGACGGACACCTGCTCCAGCGCCACCGACGCGTGCAGGCGGTGGCGGATCGAACCCCGCGCGCCCTTGATCTCGACCTCGGGGCCGACGACCCGGACGTCGACTCCGCCCGGTACCGGTATGGGTGCTTTCGCGATCCGCGACATGTCAGGTCACCGTGCACAGCACTTCGCCCCCGAGACCTTCGGTCCGGGCGGCGCGATCGGCCATGACTCCCCGGGAGGTCGAGACGACGGCGATGCCGAGCCCCCCCATGACGACCGGCAGATCTCCCTTGCCGCGGTAGATCCGGAGGCCCGGCCGGCTCACCCGGTCGATCGACGAGATCACCGGGCTGCCCTCATGGTATTTGAGGCGGACCGAGAGCACGAGGTGCCCGCGGTCGCCCTCGGTCACCTCGAAATCGTGGATGTACCCCTCGTCGCGCAATACCGCGGCGATGGACGCCTTCAGCTTCGAGGACGGCATCGAGACCCGTAACCGGCCCGCCGCCTGGCCGTTGCGAATGCGCGTGAGCATGTCCGCCACCGGATCCTGGAGGCTCATCGCCCGACTCCCCTACCAACTCGCCTTGACCAGCCCCGGGATGTCGCCGCGCATCGCGGCCTCCCGCAGCTTGGTTCGGGACAGCCCGAACTTGCGTACGAATCCGCGCGGACGCCCGGTAGCCCGGCACCGGTTGCGAAGCCGGGTCGGACTCGCGTTGCGCGGGAGCCGGTTGAGCTCCTCCTGCGCGGCGTACCGCTCCTCGTAGCTCGACTCGGCGCCACGGGCGACCTTCTTCAGCTCCGCGCGCTTCCCGGCGTACTTGCGGGTGAGCCGCACTCTCTTCGCTTCCCGGTTGATGACTGATTTCTTTGCCATTTCGTGCTGCCGTCAATTCGCCCGGAACGGAAACCTGAAGGCGTCGAGGAGGGCCCGGCCCTCTTCGTCCGTCCGCGCGGAGGTGGTCAACGTCACGTCCAGCCCCCGGATCTTGTCGACCCGATCGAAGTCGATCTCCGGAAACGTGATCTGCTCGCGGATCCCCAGACTGTAGTTGCCCCGTCCGTCGAAGGCGCGGGGACTCAACCCGCGGAAGTCGCGGACTCGCGGGATCACGACCGAGATCAGCCGGTCGAGAAACTCGTACATCCGCTCCCCGCGCAGGGTCACCTTGCACCCGATGGGCCAGCCCTCGCGGATCTTGAACCCGGCCACGGACTTGCGCGCGTGGGTGACGACCGGCTTCTGCCCGCTGATGAGGGTGAGGTCCGCCACCGCGCTCTCGAGCGCCTTGCGATCGCTCGCCCCTTCGCCGACGCCCATGTTGAGGGTGATCTTCCGAAGCCTCGGCACCTCCATCACGCTGGAATAGCCGAACCGCTCCCGGAGCTCGCCGACCACCGTGCCACGGTAATGGTCCATCAGCCGCGCCATCTCAGACGTCCACCACTTCGCCGTTGCTCTTGAAGTACCGCACCTTGCGACCGTCGGCGAGGTTGCGGAAGCCTACCCGGTCCCCCTTCTGGATCTCGGGGTTGTAGAGCAGCACGTTGGAGAGGTGAATCGGCCGCTCCTCCTCGACGATGCCGCCCGAGACGTTGCGCTGGGGGTTCGGCTTCCGGTGCCGCTTGACGATGTTCACGCCGTCCACGAGCACCCGGGAGTCCGGGTACACCTGCTGGACGGTGCCGCGGGTGCCCTTGTACTTCCCCGCGGTTACGACGACCTCGTCGCCGCGGCGGATCTTCCGCATGCCCATGGTCAGAGCACCTCCGGCGCAAGCGAGATGATGCGCATGAACCGCTCGGTCCTGAGCTCGCGGGTCACCGGGCCGAAGACCCGGGTGCCGATCGGCTGGTGCTGGTTGTTGAGCAACACGACCGCGTTGCGGTCGAACCGGATCCGCGATCCGTCCGGGCGGCGGACCCCCGAGCGGGTCCTCACCACCACCGCGTTGTAGATCTCGCCCTTGCGCACCTTGCCGCGCGGGATCGCCTCCTTCACGGTGACCTTGATGATGTCCCCGATTCCGGCATAGCGGCGGTGCGAGCCCCCAAGGAGCTTGATGCACATGACCCGACGCGCTCCGCTGTTGTCCGCGGCCCGGAGCACCGACTGCATCTGGATCACGAGTCGCTGCCCTCGGCCCGGCTGACGATGCGCTCGAGCCGCCAGCTCTTCGTCTTCGAGATCGGACGACACTGGGCGATCGCGACCCAGTCGCCGGTACGGCTCTCGTTGTCCTCGTCGTGCACGTGAAGCCGGGTCGAACGACGGATGTACTTCTTGTACAGGGGATGCTTCACCGAACGCTCCACGAGCACGGTGATCGTCTTGTCCATCCGATCGCTCAGCACCCGGCCTTCCACGACGTGCGTACTGCTCATGCGCGTGCTCCGCCGTCCGTCAGAACCGTGGACCGCCGCCGCTCGCCGAGCACCGTCTTGATGCGGGCGATGGTGCGGCGGATCTCTCGCACCCGGCTGCTCGGAACCGATTGCCCGGTCGCGCGCTGCATGCGCAACCGGAACGCCTCCCGGCGCAGCTTCAGGATCTCCTCGTCGAGGGCAGCCGTGTCCTGCCCGCGGATCTCGGCGATCTTCATGCCTACAGCACCGTCCGGGTCACGAACGAGGTGCTGACCGGGAGCTTGGCGGCCGCGCGGCGCAGCGCCTCGCGCGCGACTTCCTCGCTGACCCCTTCCATCTCGTACAGCATGCGCCCCGGCTGGATCTGGCACACCCAGTACTCGACGTTGCCCTTGCCCTTGCCCTGACGCACTTCCAGCGGCTTCTTCGTGATGGGTTTGTCCGGAAAGATCCGGATCCAGATCTGCGCTCCGCGTTTCACGTGACGGGTGATCGCCCGCCGCGCGGCTTCGATCTGGCGCGCGGTGATACGCCCCCGTTCGGTCGCCTTGAGCCCGTAGTCGCCGAAGCTGACCCGGTTCCCCGACTGGGCGAGACCCCGGTTGCGGCCCTTCTGCTGTTTACGGTAGCGAGTGCGCTTCGGTTGCAGCATTGCCGGTGCTCCCCCTCGCCCCCGGTCAGTCGCCCGCCGGCGCTTCGGCGCGCGCGGGCTGCGAGGGCGTTTCCGCCTTCGGCGCCTCGTTCTGGACCTCGCCCTTGAAGATCCAGACCTTCACTCCGATGACGCCATAGGTCGTGCGGGCCTCCGCCAACCCGTAGTCGATGTCCGCACGCAGGGTATGGAGCGGAACCCGGCCCTCGCGGTACCACTCCGAGCGCGCGATCTCCGCCCCGTTCAGGCGGCCCGCCACCATCACCTTGATCCCTTCCGCCCCGAGCCGCATGGCGTTCGTGACCGCGCGCCGCATGGCTCGGCGAAACATGATCCGGCGCTCGAGCTGGTTGGCCACGCTCTCGGCCACGAGACGGGCGTCGAGCTCGGGCTTGCGGATCTCCTCGACCCCGATGTTCACCGGACAGTCCATCATCCTGGCGACGTCCCGGCGAAGCCGCTCGATGTCCTCGCCCTTCTTCCCGATGACGATGCCGGGGCGCGCGGTGTGGACGACGATACGGGCGTTGCGCGCCGGGCGCCGGATCTGGATGTGGCTGACCGAGGCGTGGGCGAGCCGGCGGCGGATGTAGTCCCGGACCTCGAGGTCGGTATTGAGGTAGTCCGCATAGTCCCGCCGCCCCGCGTACCAGGTCGACGACCAGTCCTTGACGATCCCGAGGCGCATGCCCACCGGATGTACCTTCTGTCCCATCTCCGGCCTCTCCCGTCTCTCAGCCCGCCGCACCCGGCGCCTGAACCCGCACTCGCAGCCCGTCGTTCATTGCCGATCGGACACGGTGACCGCGACGTGGCTCGTCGGCTTCATGATCCGGTTCACCCGCCCCCGGGCCCGCGGCTTCCACCGCTTGTGAACCGGCCCCTGGTCGACCAGCACGGTCTTCACCGTCAGCTCGTCAATGTCCGCCCCTTCGTTGTGCTCGGCGTTCGCGATGGCCGACTCGAGAACCTTGTGGAGGACCCGGGCCGCCTTGCGGGGGCTGAAGCGCAGGAGGTCGACCGCGTCCTCGACCGGAAGGCCCCGGATCTGGTCGGCGACCAGACGGCCCTTCCGGGGAGACAGCCTCGCGTATCGCAGCCGCGCGGTGACGTCCATCGCTCAGCCCCCCGTCACCCTTTGGTGCGCCGGTTCGCCACGTGCCCCCGGAACGTCCGCGTCGGGGCGAACTCGCCGAGCTTGTGCCCCACCATGTTCTCGGTGATGAGCACCGGAACGTGCTGGCGGCCGTTGTGCACCGCGATGGTGAGCCCCACCATGTCGGGCACGACCATCGAGCGCCGCGACCAGGTGCGGATCGGGCGCCGGGAGTTCCGGGCGCGCGCGGCCTCCACCTTGGCGACAAGGTGATGGTCGACGAACGGCCCCTTTCGGATCGAGCGTGGCACCAGGGAACTCTCCTCGGTCAGCGGCGCCCGCGACGGCGAACGATCATCTTGTCCGACCGCTTGTTGCGGCGCGTCTTGTGGCCCTTGGTCGGCTGCCCGGAAGGCGTGACCGGATGGCGACCTCCCGACGTGCGGCCTTCGCCTCCGCCATGGGGGTGATCGACCGGATTCATCGCCACCCCGCGCACCGTCGGCCGGACCCCGCGCCAGCGCTTCGCTCCCGCCTTGCCGAGCGATCGCAGCCCGTGCTCCGAATTGCCGACCTCCCCGATGACCGCCCGGCAGTCGATGGGGACGCGGCGAATCTCCCCGGACCGGAGCCGCAGGCTCGCGAACCGTCCCTCGCGGGCCACCACTTGGGCGGAGGCGCCGGCGCTGCGGGCGATCCGCGCGCCGGTGCCCGCCTTGAGTTCCACGCAGTGGACGGTGGAGCCTACGGGAATGTTGCGAAGGGGCAGGCAGTTACCGGGACGGATGGGAGCATCGGGCCCCGACTGAAGCCTCGCTCCGATCTCCACCCCGCGCGGGGCGATGACGTAGCGCCGCTCGCCGTCCGCGTACAGCAGCAGCAGCAGATGGGCGGAGCGATTGGGGTCGTACTCGAGACGCTCCACCTTGGCGGGGACCCCGTCCTTGTCGCGGCGGAAATCGACGATGCGCAGGGTGCGCTTGTGCCCTCCCCCGCGGTGGCGGACGGTGATCCGGCCCTTGTTGTTGCGGCCTCCGGTGCGCTTCTTCTTCTCCGTGAGCGGGCCCCATGGCTTGCCCTTGTGCAGCCCGGGGGTCACGACCCGGATCGCGAACCGCCGCCCGGGAGAAGTCGGCTTGGCCTTGACCAGCGGCATTACTCGGCTCCTCCCTGGAGAAAGTCGATGTCCTGTCCGGGCTTGAGGGTGACGTAGGCCTTCTTCCAGTCCGGGCGTCGGCCGGGGCGACGCTGGAACGTCTTGCGCTTGCCGTTCACGGTCGCCGTGGTCACCCGTTCCACATCGACCCCGAACATCAGCTCCACCGCTCGTCGGATCTCCGACTTGCTCGCGCCCTTCACCACCTTGAAGACGGCCTGCCGGTGCGCGTCGGCAACGCGGGTGCTCTTCTCCGAGACGACCGGAGCGAGCAGGATCTGCATGAGGCGCTCTTCGTTGTTCATGCGACCCGCGCCTCGATCGACCGAAGGGCGGGCTCCGTGATCAGTACCCGGGAGAAGGCGATGAGGCTCACCGGGTCGATGCGCCCCGCCGGCACCGTTCCCACCCGGCCGAGGTTGCGCGAGGCGAGGGCGAGGTTCTCGTCCTCGTCCTCGGTCACGATGAGCACGTCGTCGAGCTGCAATTCTCCGAGCTTCGCGACCAGCTCGCGGGTCTTCGGCGCGTCGAGGGAGAAGGACGCGACCACCGTCAGGCGATCCTGGCGCACGAGCTCGGACAGGATGGAACGCAACGCCCCGCGGTACATCTTGCGGTTGAGCTTCTGGTCGTGGTGGCGGGGCCGGGCCGCGAACGTCACCCCGCCGCCGCGCCAGATGGGGCTTCGGATCGTGCCCGCCCGGGCGCGGCCGGTGCCCTTCTGGCGCCAGGGCTTGCGCCCGCCCCCGCGCACGTCCGAGCGCGACTTCTGGGCCTTGGTGCCCGCCCGCGCGCCCGCGAAGAACGCGGTCACCGCCTGGTGGACCAGAGCTTCGTTGCAGGGTGCCGCGAACGCCCGATCCGCGACTTCGACCGCGTCGCCGCCGGTGACGTCCAGCTTCACGATCCGTTCCTCGACTTGCCGGGAGACTTCACGGAAGGCCGCACCAGAACGTTCCCTCCCTTCGGCCCCGGTACGGCGCCCCTGACGAGGAGGAGCCCCCGGTCCTCGTCGACGCGCACGACCTCGAGATTCTGGACGGTGCGGCGAGCGTTGCCGAGGTGCCCGGCCATCTTCTTGCCTTTGAACACGCGGCCGGGGGTCTGGTTCTGGCCGATGGAGCCCGGGGCCCGATGGGCGAGCGAGTTGCCGTGCGTCGCGTCCTGGCTGCGGAAGTGATGACGCTTGATCACGCCGGCGAATCCCTTGCCGATGGTGACCCCGGTCGCGTCCACGCGCGCGCCGGTCTCGAATCCGCCGACCGTGAGCTCGCGGCCGACCTCGAGCTCCTCGGAGCGGGCGGCGGACGGCTCGATGCGGAACTCCCAGAGCCCCCGCCCCGCCTCGACCCCCGCGCGGGCGAAATGCCCCGCCTCGGGCCGGTTGATCCGGTTCGCCGCCCGGGTGCCCGTCGTCACCTGAATCGCGTCGTAGCCGTCGGTCTCCGACCGCCTGACCCGGGTAACCCGATTGGGCTGCACCTCGATGACGGTGACCGGGATGGACGTTCCCTCCTCGGTGAAGATCCGCGTCATCCCCACCTTGCGGCCCACCAGACCCGGATTGAGTGCTTGCGTCATGATCGCCGCCCGGTCGCCCGTTCGAGTCAGTTGAGTTTGATCTGTACGTCGACCCCGGCCGCGAGGTCGAGCTTCATGAGGGCATCCACCGTCTTCTCGGTGGGGTCGAGGATGTCGACCAGCCGCTTGTGGGTGCGAAGCTCGTACTGGTCCCGGGCGTCCTTGTTGACGTGGGGGGAGATGAGGACGGTGAAGCGCTCCTTGCGGGTGGGCAGGGGAATGGGGCCGCGGATCTGGGCGCCGGTCCGCCGGGCGGTCTCCACGATCTCCTGCGCCGACTGGTCGATCAGCCGATAGTCGAACGCCTTGAGACGGATGCGGATGCGTTGGTTCATGGACGCGACCCCCGGTACCCCGGCTCCGGTTACTCGATGACCTTCGAGACGACGCCGGCCCCGACGGTGCGACCACCTTCGCGCACCGCGAACCGAAGCCCCTCTTCCATCGCAATCGGCGATATCAGCTTCGCCGTCATCTGCACGTTGTCACCGGGCATCACCATCTCCACCCCCGGCGGCAGGTTCACCGAGCCCGTCACGTCCGTCGTGCGGAAATAAAACTGCGGACGGTACCCGTCAAAAAACGGCGTGTGACGACCTCCCTCGTCCTTCGACAACACGTACACCTCCGCCTCGAAGTGCGTGTGCGGCGTGATCGACTTCGGCTTCGCCAGCACCTGACCACGCTCGACCCCGTCGCGCTTCACCCCACGCAGCAACACCCCCACGTTGTCCCCCGCTACCCCTTCGTCCAGCAGCTTGCGGAACATCTCCACTCCCGTGCACGTCGTCTTCTCCGTCTCCCGAAGACCCACGATCTCCACCTCTTCGCCCACCCGAACCTTCCCGCGCTCCACACGTCCGGTCGCCACCGTCCCCCGACCCGATATCGAAAACACGTCCTCCACCGGCATCAGAAACGCACCGTCCATCGCACGCTCGGGCTCCGGAATGTACGTGTCCAGCGACTCCACCAGCGACTCCACCGACGACTCCCCCAACGCTCCGCCGACCCCCTCCAGCGCCTGCAGCGCCGAGCCGCGAATCACCGGCGTGTCGTCCCCCGGAAAATCGTACTTGTCCAGCAACTCGCGGACCTCCAACTCCACCAGCTCCAGCAACTCCTCGTCGTCCACCATGTCGCACTTGTTCAGGTACACCACGATGTACGGAACCCCCACCTGTCGCGCCAGCAAGATGTGCTCGCGGGTCTGCGGCATCGGTCCGTCCGCCGCCGATACCACCAGCACCGCACCGTCCATCTGCGCCGCTCCGGTGATCATGTTCTTCACGTAGTCCGCATGACCCGGACAGTCCACATGCGCGTAGTGCCGTCCCGGGCTCTCGTACTCCACGTGCGCCGTCGCGATCGTGATCCCACGCGCCTTCTCCTCCGGCGCGTTGTCGATCTCCTCGAAATCCTTCACGTCACCACCGTGACGCGACGCCATCACCCGCGTGATCGCCGCCGTCAGCGTCGTCTTGCCGTGGTCCACGTGACCGATCGTGCCCACGTTCACGTGCGGCTTCGTGCGCTCGAACTTCGCCTTGGCCAACTCCGAATCTCCCTGGAATCGATTAATGGTTGCGCTGAATGATGGCTTCCGCCACCCCGGAAGGCGCTTCGAGATAGCGCCGGAATTCCATGTTGAAGGTGGCCCGGCCCTGGGTGAGGGAGCGAAGGTCGGTCGCGTATCCGAACATCTCGGCGAGGGGCACCTCGGCGCGGACGGTCTGCCCGCTCGCCGACTCCTCCATGCCCTGCACCGTGCCCCGCCGCCGGCTGACGTCGCCCATGACATCCCCCAGGCGTTCATCGGGGGTGACGACATCCACCTTCATCATCGGTTCGAGGATCACCGGCTTCGCCCGGCGGGCACCGTCCCGGAACGCGTGCGAACCGGCGACCCGGAAGGCGACCTCGCTCGAATCCACTTCGTGATGCGACCCGTCGTAGAGGGTCACCCGGACGTCGACCACCGGGAAGCCGGCGAGGATGCCGTTCTTCATCTGCTCTTCGACGCCGCGGCGGACGGCCGGAATGTACTCGCGGGGAATGGCCCCCCCCACGATCTCGTCCGTGAACTCGAAGCCCGTGCCGGGCTCGTTCGGCTCGATCCGCAGGAAGACGTGGCCGAACTGCCCGCGGCCGCCGGTCTGGCGCACGAAGCGGCTCTCCTGTTCGACGCCGCGGCGGATCGTCTCCCGGTAGGCGACCTGCGGCCGGCCCACGTTCGCATCGACGCCGAACTCGCGCCGGAGACGGTCGACGATGATCTCGAGATGCAACTCGCCCATCCCGGAGATGATCGTCTGGCTCGACTCCTCGTCGCTCGTGACCCGGAACGACGGGTCCTCCTGGGCGAGCTTGCCGAGCGCGGCCCCCATGCGGTCCTGATCCGCCTTGGTCCTGGGCTCGACCGCAACCGAGATGACCGGATCGGGGAACTCCATCCGTTCAAGGGTGATGGCGGCGCGGGCATCGCAGAGGGTCTCGCCGGTCGCGACCGACTTGAGCCCGACCGCGGCCGCGATATCCCCGGCCCGAACCTCCGGGATCTCCTCCCGGTGGTTGGCGTGCATCTGCAGGATCCGGCCGATCCGCTCCGAACGGCCCTTGACGGGGTTGTAGACCCGGTCTCCCGATTCCAGAACCCCGGAATAGACCCGGAAAAAGGTCAGCGTGCCGACATAGGGATCGGTGGCGATCTTGAACGCGAGCGCCGCGAAGGGCTCGTCGTCGGAGGCGCATCGTTCCTCCTGGGTCTCCCCCGTGCCCACGCTCCCGCGGATCGGAGGTACTTCGTCGGGCGCCGGAAGGTACTCCACCACGGCGTCCAGGAGCGGCTGCACGCCCTTGTTCTTGAATGCCGCACCGCACAGGACGGGGACCACTTCGTTGGCCAGGGTCCGGGCCCGCAATCCCCGGCGGACCTCGTCCGCCGACAGTTCCCCCGTCTCCAGATAGCGCTCCATGAGCGCGTCGTCCGCCTCCGCCGCGGCTTCGACCAGGCGCTCGCGCCGGCGCTCGGCCTCGGCCTGCAGCTCCCTGGGCACCTCGCCGACGTCGAAGGCGGCGCCGAGGCCCGTACCGTCCCACCGGATCGCGCGCATGCGCACGAGGTCGATGATCCCCTCGAACGTGTCCTCGGAGCCGATCGGCATCTGAACGGGAACCGGAACCGCCCGGAGCCGGCTCCGGATCTGCTCCGCCACCTGATCGAAGTCCGCCCCCGCGCGGTCCATCTTGTTGATGAAGGCCAAGCGCGGAACCCGGTAGCGATCGGCCTGCCGCCAGACCGTCTCCGACTGCGGCTCGACCCCGCCCACCGCGCAGAACACCGCCACCGCGCCGTCGAGCACGCGCAGCGACCGCTCGACCTCGATGGTGAAATCGACGTGCCCCGGGGTGTCGATGATGTTGATCCGGTACCCGGGATGCTGCCCGGTCATGCCCGACCAGAAACAGGTGGTCGCGGCCGAGGTGATGGTGATGCCGCGTTCCTGCTCCTGGACCATCCAGTCCATCACCGCGGCGCCGTCGTGCACCTCGCCGAGCTTGTGGGATACCCCCGTGTAGAAGAGGATGCGCTCGGTGGTGGTGGTCTTCCCCGCGTCGATGTGGGCCATGATCCCGATGTTGCGGTAGCGCTCGATGGGGGTCGTGCGCTGCCCGGCACCGAGGTTGATCTGCTTGGCGACCGAGCTCATCGTGGGAATTCCGGGATGACGGGGGAGGCTGGCGGACTACCAGCGGTAGTGTGCGAATGCCTTGTTCGCCTCGGCCATGCGATGCGTATCCTCACGCTTCTTGGCCGCGGTGCCGCGATTCTCGGACGCCTCGATCAGTTCGGCCGCGAGCCGCCGATCCATGGATTTCTCGCCACGCTTGCGAGCCGCGTCCACGAGCCATCGCATGGCGAGGGCGCTGCGTCGCACCGGCCGCACCTCGACCGGCACCTGATACGTCGCGCCCCCGACCCGCCGGGATCTCACCTCCACCTGGGGCCGGACGTTCTCGAGCGCTTCCTCGAAGACGGCGAGCGGGTCCTTCCTGGTGCGGTTCGCGACCTGGTCGAGCGCGCCGTACATCACCCGCTCCGCGATCGACTTCTTGCCGTTCAGCATCAGGGTGTTGATGAACTTCGCGACGGACTCGTCCTTGTACTTCGGGTCCGGGAGGATGACCCGTTGCGCGGCGACCCTGCGGCGCGGCATCGTCAGCTCCTCGGCCGCTTGGCGCCGTACTTCGAGCGACCCTGGCGCCGGGCGGCGACCCCGGAAGCGTCCAGGGTGCCACGCACCGTGTGGTAGCGCACTCCGGGAAGGTCCTTCACCCGGCCACCGCGGATGAGGATGACGGAGTGCTCCTGAAGGTTGTGCCCCTCGCCGCCGATGTACGTCGTCACCTCCATGCCGTTGGTGAGGCGCACCCGAGCGACCTTGCGGAGGGCGGAGTTGGGCTTCTTCGGGGTGGTCGTGTAGACCCGCGTGCATACCCCCCGCTTCTGCGGACCGCCCTGCAGCGCCGGAACGTTGGTCTTCTTCGTCTGCCGCTTGCGCGGCTTTCGTACAAGTTGATTGATCGTCGCCATTCGCCCGGTACCCGGAGCCGAAAGCCTCCCCGCTCGCCGAACTCGGATCCGGCCGAAGGAGGAAGACCAGGAAAAAAACGACAGGCGGGAACCCCTGCCTGTCGTAAAGCCCGACAAGTCTAGAGAGCCGCCGGGTTCATGTCAACACCTTGCTTTCCACGCCGGACAAATTCGTTCTCGGCCGTCCTCGATGAACACAGGTGAGCGTATCGTCTTGATCCGACGCCTTGTCCCTCGGTCGCCGCCGACTTCGGGTCACCCGCTCGTCAGTGGACACAATCCTTTGAATTTGTTGGCCGTTTCTGAATGAACGAAGCAGTCTTGTTCCGCGCAGCAGGGCGGATGGGCGGGGCGTAATCCGGCCGGCCGGCCGCCGGCCGCACCAACCCGACCGCGGCCCGCATGCCGGGCCAGTGCAACCCATCCGACAGCCCACCTCGACCGCCCCGAGGGTCGAATGACGCTCCGCTGATCGCCCTGCCGTCCGGTGAGCATGAAACGGCTTTGGCGGCCCCCCGATTCTCTCGCATCAGGGCATCGCCTCGCCCCGCTCCGTTGCGACCGACGCCCATTCCCTCGCCACCAGGGCCTCGGCCTCCGCGAACCGCGCCTTGATGTCCTCTTCTTCCGAGATCTCCACCTCGCGCTCCGCCTCGCGGTGCTGGGCAAAGCCGGTCCCGGCCGGGATCAGGCGCCCGACGATGACGTTCTCCTTGAGTCCTCGCAGATCGTCGATCCGGCCGTTCACCGACGCTTCGGTGAGCACCCGGGTGGTCTCCTGGAACGACGCGGCGGAGATGAAGCTGTCCGTCGAGAGCGATGCCTTCGTGATCCCGAGCAACAGGGGCTGCCAGCTCGCCGGTTCCCCGCCGTCGGCCTCGAGCGTCTCGTTGATGCCGAGAATGCGGGACCGGTCGATCTGCTCGCCGGGCACCAGACCGGAATCGCCCGGCTCGGCGACCTCCACCTTGCGCAGCATCTGGCGGACGATGACCTCGATGTGCTTGTCGTTGATCTTGACGCCCTGGAGGCGATAGACCTCCTGCACCTCGTTGACGACGTAGTTGGCGAGCGCGCTCACCCCGAGAAGCCGCAGGATGTCGTGGGCGCTGGGGCTGCCGTCCACGATGGTCTCGCCGAGCTCCACGTGCTCACCCTCGAAGACGAGGATGTTCCGCCACTTCGGGACCAGGGTCTCGTGGCTCCGGCCCTCGTCGTCGGTGATGACGATGCGCTGCTTCCCCTTGGTCTCCCGGCCGAAGCTCACCACCCCGCTTCTCTCGGCGAGGATCGAGGACTCCTTGGGACGGCGGGCCTCGAAAAGGTCCGCGACCCGCGGCAGGCCGCCGGTGATGTCCCGGGTCTTGGACGACTCCTGGGGCAGGCGGGCGATTACGTCGCCCACCTCGATGCGGGCCCCGTCGGCGATGTTGAGCATCGCCCCCGCGGGCAGGGCGTACTGGGCGAGGACCTCCGTTTCACTCCTGTCAAGAGCGAGGTATCTCTCCTCGAAGTCCGAAAGCCACTTTCCCGCCGCTACCGACCGCCATTTTTCGACCACCGTCCCCAGATCGGCCTTCCAGACAGGAAGCCTCTCCTCGTTGCGCAAAGACGCGCGGTAGTCGCCGACCACGCCATCGCACACCTCGTCCTTCGGGTGGTAGACCACCACGACGCTTCCATGTGCGTACCCGGAACTCTCCTCCTTCAGCACGGCCCACGCCAACATATGGTGGCGGAGGAGCTGATTGTGCTTCCGGTCGGCCACCGTCTGCGGATCGACCTTGCCCCAGGGGCTCTCGGGCGTCAGCCGGTCCGAGTACCTTCCTCCGCGGTCGTCGAAGTCTTCCGAAAACGGTTCGGCGAGTCTGGTCTCGATCCCGATGAAACCCTTCTCTCCACCCTCCGTTTCATACTCGATGAAGGCGTCGAACGCCGTTCCGTCGTCCGGATACTTCTCCTTCGGCTGCGGCGCCCATGCGAAACGGACATCGCAGACCCGGACGTTATCGTTGCCCCACAAGGTCGCGAGCGCATCGCCCCACAAGGCACGAACCAATCCGGTAGCCAGATCGAGGTCTCGTTCGAGCTCGCCGAACAGGTTGAAGCACATGGTCCGGCTCGACAGCATGTTTCGCTCGAGCCCGAAAGGATCCTTCACCCCGCCATCCTCGGCGAGCCGTTCCCTGGCCACCTCGAAGATCGTGGGCGTCAGGAAGTTCGAACCCTTCTCGGCCGACTGCCCGGTCAGCATGTTTCCATACCTGGTGGTACCGGAACGATCGGGACCCGTTCCGTAGTCGACCCCGAGCACGGAAGCCCTGTACCAGCTTTGATGCAGCCGCATCCGGCGCGCGAAAGGTGTCTTGTCCGACCCGGACTGCGGCCCGATATCGACCACCAGGAGCACCGTCGGGCGAAGGTCCGCGCCGGCCGCGCTGCGCTGTTTGACGTCCAGCACCTGAAGGCTCTCGAAGCCGGTCAGCTCGTCGAATTGGCGCTGCACGGACACCCCGTCAACGACGTCGCGGAACTGCACCCGGCCGGTCACCTCGCTGATGACGGGGTGGGTGTGCGGATCCCAGTTGGCGGCCACCTGACCCGGCTCGACCCCATCCCCGTCCACGACGGAGAGCACGGCCCCGTACGGGACCTTGTGCCGCTCTCGCTCGCGCCCGTTCGCGTCGAGCACCGCAAACTCCCCGGAACGCGAGACGGCGACGTGGGTCCCGTCGGTGCGCGCCACGAGGCGGACGTTCTGGAGGCGCACCGTGCCGCCGATCTTGACCGAGATGTTGTCGGCCGCAGCCTCGCGCGAAGCGGCACCACCGATGTGGAACGTGCGCATCGTGAGCTGCGTCCCGGGCTCGCCGATCGACTGAGCGGCCACCACGCCGACCGACTCGCCGTGGTTCACGATCTCGCCCCGCGCGAGATCCCGCCCGTAGCAATGGGCGCAGATCCCGAACCGGGTGTCGCAGGTGATCGGCGAGCGCACCTTCACCTCCTCGATCCCGTGGCGGTCGACCTGCTCCACGAGCTGTTCGTCGAGGAGGGTGCCGGCCGGGATGACCAGCTCCTCCCCATCGTCCGGTATCCCTCGGACCTCGCTCGCGGCCACCCGCCCGAGGATCCGCTCGCGGAGCGGCGACACCACGTTGCCGCCTTCGATGAGCGGGGTGATGAGGAGCCCTTCCTCGGTGCCGCAGTCCTCTTCGGTCACCACCAGGTCCTGGGCCACGTCCACCAGCCGGCGGGTGAGATACCCCGAGTTGGCGGTCTTGAGGGCGGTGTCGGCGAGGCCCTTGCGCGCGCCGTGGGTGGAGATGAAGTACTGGAGGACGTCGAGGCCCTCGCGGAAGTTCGCGTTGATCGGGGTCTCGATGATGGAGCCGTCCGGCTTGGCCATCAGACCCCGCATGCCGGCGAGCTGGCGGATCTGGGCCGCCGAGCCGCGCGCTCCGGAGTCCGCCATCATGAAGATGGGATTGGACGAGGCCTGCCGGACCTCGTTGCTCTGCGCGTCGCGCACCACCTCGGAGCCGAGCTTGTCCATCATCGCGCCCGCGACGTCGTCGTTGGTCTGGGACCAGATGTCCACCACCTTGTTGTAGCGCTCGCCATTGGTGAGGAAGCCGGAACGGTACTGCTCCTCGACCTCCTTCACCTCCGCTTCCGCCTGCGCGAGGATGTCGCGCTTCTCCGGCGGGATCTCCATGTCCTCGACCCCGATGGAGAGACCGGCCTTCGTGGCGTAGCTGAACCCGGTGTACATGAGCTGGTCGGCGAAGACGACCGTCTCCTTGAGGCCCACCCGCCGGTAGCAGATGTCGATGAGGTCCGAGATGGCCCGCTTGTTCATGACCAGGTTGACCGCCTCGAACGGGATGCCGGGGGGCACCAGATCGTAGAGGAGGCTCCGTCCCACGGTCGTACCGACCAGGGACCGGCGCTCGCCGGCTTCATCCGTCTCCCGGATACGGACGCGGATACGGGCGTGCAGGCCGACCGTCCCTGCTTCGAACGCACGGTGAACCTCTGCACTGTCCGCGAATACCGAGCCTTCGCCCTTCCCCGTGCCGTCCGCGTCGACCGACTCGCGGGTCATGTAGTAGAGCCCGAGCACCACGTCCTGGGTGGGGACGATGATGGGCGCCCCGTGCGCCGGCGAGAGGATGTTGTTGGTGGACATCATCAGGGTGCGCGCCTCGAGCTGAGCCTCGAGCGAGAGCGGCACGTGCACGGCCATCTGATCGCCGTCGAAGTCGGCGTTGAACGCGGTGCAGACGAGGGGATGGAGCTGGATCGCCTTGCCTTCGATGAGAACCGGCTCGAAGGCCTGGATGCCGAGGCGGTGCAGGGTGGGGGCGCGGTTGAGCAGAACCGGGTGCTCGCGGATCACCTCCTCGAGGATGTCCCACACCTCCGGATCTTCGCGCTCCACGAGCTTCTTCGCCGCCTTGATGGTGGTGGCGCGCCCGCGCATCTCGAGCTTCCCGTACACGAACGGACGGAACAGCTCCAGGGCCATCTTCTTGGGCAGGCCGCACTCGTGGAGCTTGAGGGTGGGGCCGACCACGATCACGGACCGTCCCGAGTAGTCGACCCGCTTGCCGAGCAGGTTCTGGCGGAAGCGCCCCTGCTTGCCCTTGATCATGTCCGCGAGCGACTTCAGGGCCCGCTTGTTCGACCCGGTGATGGCCCGCCCCCGGCGACCGTTGTCGAGCAGGGCATCGACCGCCTCCTGCAGCATCCGCTTCTCGTTGCGCACGATGATCTCGGGCGCGTTCAGATCGAGCAGGCGCTTGAGACGGTTGTTCCGGTTGATGACCCGCCGGTAGAGGTCGTTCAAGTCGGAGGTGGCGAACCGTCCGCCCTCGAGGGGCACGAGCGGGCGAAGCTCCGGCGGCAGCACGGGCAGGACCTTGAGCACCATCCACTCCGGCCGGTTGCCCGAGCTCTTGAAGCCTTCGAGGAGCTTCAAGCGCTTCGTGAGCTTCTTCGTGCGGGCCTCCGAGCCGGTCGTCTCGAGCTCCGCGCGGACCGTGGCGATTTCGTTCTCGAGATCCGTGGTGCGCAGGAGCTCGCGGATCGCCTCCGCTCCCATGCGCGCGTCGAACTCGTCCCCGTATTGCTCGAGCGCGTCGTGGTACATCTCGTCGGTGAGGAGCTGGCCGCGCTCGAGCTCCGTCATTCCGGGCTCGACCACCACGTAGGCCTCGAAGTAGAGAGCCCGCTCGATCTCGCGAAGGGTCATGTCGAGGACCAGCCCGATGCGCGACGGCAGGGACTTGAGGTACCAGATGTGAGCGACCGGGCTCGCGAGCTCGATGTGCCCCATCCGCTCCCGGCGAACCTTGGCGAGGGCGACCTCCACCCCGCACTTCTCGCACACCACGCCGCGGTGCTTCAGGCGCTTGTACTTCCCGCACAGGCACTCGTAGTCCTTGACCGGGCCGAAGATCTTGGCGCAGAACAGGCCGTCGCGCTCCGGCTTGAAGGTGCGGTAGTTGATCGTCTCCGGCTTCTTGACCTCGCCAAACGACCACGACCGGATCTTCTCCGGAGAGGCGAGCCCGATCCGGATCGCCTCGAAGCTGTCGCCGCCGAACTGCTGCTGGTAAAGATTGACCAGATCTCTCACTTCACGTCCCCCATGCCCCTGTCTGATTCCGTCGTAGTGCCCACGCTCGTCCGTACCGTCACGTTCCCCCGAAAGCCCCTCCCACGTTTTCCAGCGGCCGCACCGGCCGATCCTCGGACCGGTGGCGCCTGAGCTCGACGTCGATGCCGAGCGAACGGATCTCCTTCATGAGAACGTTGAAGGACTCCGGGATCCCCGCATCCATTCGGTGGTCGCCATCGACGATATGCTTGTACATCACCGTCCGCCCGGTAACGTCGTCGGACTTCACGGTCAACATCTCGCGCAGCGAGTGTGACGCGCCGTAGGCCTCGAGCGCCCACACCTCCATTTCGCCGAAGCGCTGGCCCCCGAACTGCGCCTTGCCCCCGAGCGGTTGCTGGGTGACCAGGCTGTACGGACCCGTGGACCGGGCGTGCATCTTGTCGTCCACGAGATGGTTGAGCTTCAGCATGTACATGTAGCCGACGGTCACGTCCTGGTCGAACGGCTCTCCGGTGCGCCCGTCGACGAGGCGCGTCTTGCCGGAGACGGGCAGGTTCGCGAGCGCGAGCAGCTCCTTGATCTCCTCTTCCGCCGCCCCGTCGAAGACAGGGGTCGCCATCGGGACCCCCCCCCGCAGGTTCTCCGCGAGCTCCATCAGCTCCTCGTCGCCGAGCGGCCGGAGGGTGTCGCGCTTTCCCCCGACCCCGTAGACGCCGTCGAGGTAGGTGCGGACCTCGGGCGCCGGCTTGCGCTCGTCGAGCATCCGGCCGAGGCGCCGTCCAAGCTCGTGCGAAGCCCAGCCGAGATGGGTCTCGAGCACCTGGCCGACGTTCATGCGGGACGGCACCCCGAGCGGATTGAGCACGACGTCGACCGGCGTGCCATCCTCCATGTGGGGCATGTCCTCGACCGGGACGATCATCGAGATGACGCCCTTGTTGCCGTGCCGGCCGGCCATCTTGTCGCCGGACTGGATGCGCCGCTTGACGGCCAGGTAGACCTTGACCATCTTGAGCACCCCCGGCGCGAGGTCGTCGCCGGAGGTGAGCTTCCCGCGCTTCTCCTCGAAGCGCCGGTCCAGCGTCTCGCGAAGGTCCTTGAGCTGCTCCGCCGCGCGCTCGAGCTGGCGGTTGACGCTCTCGCTGCGCATCCGGATCTCGAACCACCGCTCGCGCGGCAGCTTCTCGAGGTAGGACGCGCGCACCCGGGCGCCCGCCTCGAGGCCGTTCGGCCCGCCCTCGGAAACCTTTGCGGTCAGGAGAGCCTCGAGCCGCTGGTAGGTGTCCTCCTCGACGATCCGCTGCTGGTCCTTGAGGTCCTTCCGGACCCGCTCCAGCTCCAGCTCCTCGATTTCCTTGGCCCGTGGGTCCTTCTCGATGCCGTCGCGGGTGAACACCTGCACGTCGATGACGGTTCCGTTCATCCCCGACGGCACCCGGAGCGACGTATCCTTCACGTCGGAAGCCTTCTCGCCGAAGATGGCGCGCAGGAGCTTCTCCTCCGGGGTGAGCTGCGTCTCTCCCTTCGGAGTCACCTTGCCGACGAGGATGTCGCCGGCCGCCACGGTGGCCCCGACGAACACGATTCCCGATTCGTCGAGCTTGTTGAGCGCGTTGTCGCTCACGTTCGGAATGTCGGAGGTGATCTCCTCCACTCCGAGCTTGGTGTCGCGGGCGACGCAGACGAGCTCCTCGATGTGGATGGTGGTGAAGCGGTCCTCCTGCACCACCCGCTCGGAGATGAGGATGGAGTCCTCGAAGTTGTAGCCGTTCCAGGGCATGAACGCGACGAGCACGTTCTGCCCGAGGGCGAGCTCGCCGAGGTCCGTCGACGGGCCGTCCGCCAGCACGTCGTCGGTGGCGATGACGTCTCCGGTCCGGACCAGGGGGCGCTGGTTGATGCAGGTGTTCTGATTCGAGCGCTGGTACTTGGTCAGGTTGTAGATGTTGACCCCGGCCTCCCCGGCCTCCCCGGCCTCCACCTCGTCGTCATTGACGCGGACCACGATCCGGGACGCATCCACCGAGTCCACCACCCCGCCGCGCCGGGCGATGACGGTCACCCCCGAGTCGCGGGCGACGACGCTCTCCATCCCGGTGCCGACCAGAGGCTTCTCCGTGCGCAGGGTCGGCACCGCCTGGCGCTGCATGTTCGACCCCATGAGAGCACGGTTCGCGTCGTCGTGCTCGAGGAACGGGATGAGCGCCGCGGCCACCGAGACGATCTGCCTCGGGGACACGTCCATGTACTGCACCCGGTCCCGCGGGAAGAGAGCGAATTCATTGAGATGACGGCAGGTCACGAGGTCGTCGACGAACCGACCCTCCTCGTCGAGCGACGCATTGGCCTGGGCGATGACGAACTGCCCCTCCTCGATCGCGGACAGATACTCCACATCCTCGGGCCGGCTGCTCGCCCGGCCGTCGACGACCTTCCGGTACGGGGTCTCGATGAAGCCGTACTCGTTGGTCCGGGCGTAGACCGCAAGGGAGTTGATGAGCCCGATGTTCGGCCCCTCCGGGGTCTCGATGGGACACACCCGGCCGTAGTGGGTAGGGTGGACGTCCCGGACCTCGAACCCGGCCCGCTCCCGGGTCAGCCCGCCCGGGCCGAGGGCGGAGATGCGTCGCTTGTGGGTGACCTCCGAGAGGGGGTTGTTCTGATCCATGAACTGCGAGAGCTGGCTCGAGCCGAAGAACTCCTTGACCACCGCCGACACCGGCTTGGCGTTGATGAGCTCCTGGGGCATCAGGTCCTCGGTCTCCGACAGGCTCAGCCGTTCGCGAACCGCCCGCTCGACGCGCACCAGACCGATTCGGAACTGGTTCTCGGCCATCTCGCCGACGCTGCGGATGCGCCGGTTCCCGAGGTGGTCGATGTCGTCCACCTGCCCGCGGCCATTCCGGATCTCGATGAGGGCCTTGAGAACGTCCACGATGTCCGCGGGTCCGAGCATGTTTCCGCCGGTCGATTCCTTGCGGCCGAGCCGGCGGTTGAACTTCATCCGACCGACCGCGGAGAGGTCGTAGCGCTCGGGGTTGGAGAAGAGGTTCCGGAACATCGACTGCGCAGCGTCCTTGGTCGGCGGCTCGCCGGGGCGCATCATCCGATAGATCTCGACCTGCGCCTCCAGGTTGGAGGTGGTCGGATCCTGGCGGAGGGTCTCGGAGAGGTACGGCCCCTCGTCCACGTCGTTCACGTAGAGGACGTCGAACCGGCGGATGTTCTCCTCGCGGAGCTTCGCGAGCGTGTCCGGGGTGACCGCGTCGTTCGCGTTCGCGAGCACCTCCCCGGTCTCCCGGTTCACCACGTCGCGGGCGAGCACTTTCCCGGTGGCGTACTCGTCGGGCACGGGGAGCGACCGGAGGCCGACCTCCTGCGCCGCCTTGAGCCGCGCGACGTGACGGGAGCTCACCCGCTTCCCTTCCTCCACGATGACGTTACCGTCCCGGTCCGCGAGATCGAACGGGGCGGTCTCCCCGCGCCAGCGGTCCGGCACGAGGAGGACGCGAGCCTGCCTCGCGCTCAGTTCGAAGCGGTCGGTCTTGAAGAAGACGCTCAGGATCTCGCTGTTGTCCTTGAAGTAGGGCTCCCACCTGCCGTCCTTGTCCTTCTTCTCGAGGGCCCGCAGGAGCACGGTGGCCGGAAGCTTTCGCCGCCGGTCGATGCGGACGTAAACGAGGTCCTTCGGATCGAACTCGAAGTCGAGCCACGATCCGCGGTAGGGGATCACCCGGGCGGAGAACAGGAGCTTCCCCGAGGAGTGGGTCTTGCCCTTGTCATGCTCGAAGAACACGCCGGGAGAACGGTGGAGCTGGGACACGATGACCCGTTCGGTGCCGTTGACGACCAGGGTGCCGGAGTCGGTCATGAGCGGGATCTCGCCCATGTAGACCTCCTGCTCGCGAAGTTCCAACGGGGTGAGCTGCTTGCTCGTGCTTTCCTTGTCCAGCAGCGCGAGACACAGGCGCACGCGGAGCGCCGCCGCGTAGGTGAGACCCCGAACCTGGCACTCCTTCACGTCGAAGACCGGGTCCTCGAGCCGGTACTCCAGGAACTGGAGTTGGGCATGGCCCGAGTAGCTCTCGATGGGAAACACCGACTCGAAGGCGGCCTGCAGCCCGACGCGCCGACGCTTCTTCGGCGGGATGTCCGCCTGCAGGAAGTCCCGGTACGAATCGAGCTGCGTCGCGAGGAGGAACGGCACCTCGAGAATGCTCGAGCGCTTGCCGAAATCGTTGCGGATCCGCTTCTTTTCGGTGAAGGAGTAGATCGACGGCTCGGAGGCCCCGTTCTTCCTTCTCCGGCTGACCTTGCCATCGCCCTTCCTGTCCGGAGCAGCGTCGCCGACAGACTTCGAAGCCGTCTTTTTCCAGACAGCGGTAGTCGTCCGGTGCCCGGCATCGTCCCTTTCGTGCCGACGCTCCGCCTTGGTATCGATGCCCAACTCTGCTCTGTGCTTGCTCAGGAACTTCCCGATTCGAGCATTGGGGGAAACGCCTGGGGCTGTTCCCAGGCCGCTGAGAAACGCACCCTCATCCCCTCGCATGAAATCGGTCGTCGAGAACACATCGTCCATGGACGCGACGATTCTCCTGGCTTCTTCCAGGGCCCACGCTTCTTCACTCCTGTCAAGAGCGAGGTATCTCTCCTCGAAGTCCGAAAGCCACTTTCCCGCCGCTACCGACCGCCATTTTTCGACCACCGTCCCCAGATCGGCCTTCCAGACAGGAAGCCTCTCCTCGTTGCGCAAAGACGCGCGGTAGTCGCCGATTACTCCATCGCACACCTCGTCCTTCGGGTGGTAGACCACCACGACGCTTCCATGTGCGTACCCGGAACTCTCCTCCTTCAGCACGGCCCACGCCAACATATGGTGGCGGAGGAGCTGATTGTGCTTCCGGTCGGCCACCGTCTGCGGATCGACCTTGCCCCAGGGGCTCTCGGGCGTCAGCCGGCCCGAGTACCTTCCCCCGCGGTCGTCGAAGTCTTCCGAAAACGGTTCGACGAGTCTGGTCTCGATCCCGATGAAACCCTTCTCTCCACCCTCCATTTCATACTCGATGAAGGCGTCGAACGCCGTCCCGTCGTCCGGATACTTCTCCTTCGGCTGCGGCGCCCATGCGAAACGGACATCGCAGACCCGGACGTTATCGTTGCCCCACAAGGTCGCGAGCGCGTCGCCCCACAAGGCACGAACCAATCCGGTAGCCAGATCGAGGTCTCGTTCGAGCTCGCCGAACAGGTTGAAGCACATGGTCCGGCTCGACAGCATGTCTCGCTCGAGCCCGAAAGGATCCTTCACCCCGCCATCCTCGGCGAGCCGTTCCCTGGCCACCTCGAAAATCGTGGGCGTCAGGAAGTTCGAACCCTTCTCTGCCGACTGCCTGGCAAGCATATTTCCATACTTGGTGGTACCGGAACGATCGGGACCCGTTCCGTAGTCGACCCCGAGCACGGAAGCCCTGTACCAGCTTTGATGCAGCCGCATCCGGCGCGCGAAAGGTGTCTTGTCCGATCCGGACTGCGGCCCGATATCGAACTCAGGGTTACGCCCGGTCCGAGTCATTTTCGCCTCCGTTACTCCGTCACTTCTTGCGTCGCCTGGAAACACGCCCAAGCTGGCGCCAACGCCGACACGGCTGCCCACGCCGAGCGTTTCGGTGCCGGCCACCCGGTGGCAACCGGCCCCGTACGGCTCCTTCTCCCCGGCATCGGGAGGCGGGGCCTACCGGACCTCCACGCTTGCTCCCGCTTCCTCGAGCTGCTTCCTGGCGTCCTCCGCCTCATCCTTGGACACGGCCTCGCGGATCGGCGCCGGGGCGCTCTCGACGAGGTCCTTCGCCTCCTTGAGGCCCAGGCTCGTCATCGCACGCACCGCCTTGATCACGCCGACCTTGCTCGCTCCGAAGCTCGTGAGCACCACGTCGAACTCGGTCTGTTCCTCCTCCTCGGGGGCCGCCTCCGCCACCGCCGCGGGCGCGGCCGCGACTGCGGTCATCGCCGCCGACACGCCGAATTTCTCCTCCATCGCCTCAACCAGCTCGATGACCTCGAGCACCGTCATGTTGGCGATGGATTCCAGGAATTCCTCTTTGGTTACCGCCATTTCCTCTGTCTCCGTCCTCCGGCTCGCAGCCGGCTGTTGCATGGGTTCCGGTCGCCGGTCGGCTCGATTCCGAGCGAGGACCGGGCGCCACGGCGTGGTTGGCTCACGACTCCTCCTGACTGCCCGCCGCCTCCTCTTTCTGTCGTCGGACCGCGTCGAGCACGCGGACGAGCCGAGCGTGTGGCTCGGCAAGGGTGCGGACGAGCCTGGTCACGGGGGCCTTGAGAACCCCCATCAGACGGGCGAGCGCCTCGTCATGCGTGGGAAGGTTCGCGAGGCTGTCGATATCGGCCGCGTCGACGAGCCTGCCGCCGTACGCCACCAACCGAACCTTGAGCTTCTGGTTGGTCCGCCGGTAGTCGCGGACGATCCTGGCCGCCGAGCCGGGGTCGTCTCGCGAGAAGGCCAGCACCAGGGGACCGCTCAGGTCCTCGCGCAGACACTCGAAGTCCGTGGACTCGACCGCCCGCTTCGCGAGGTTGTTCGGGACGACCCGCACGTACACGCCGGCTGCGCGCGCCTGACGGCGAAGCTCGGTCATCTCGGCCACGTTGAGCCCCCGGTACTCCGCCGCGATCACCGAAGAGGCGCTCTTCGCGACCTCCGCCACCTCGGCCACCACCGCCTTCTTTTCATTCAGACTGAGCGGCATGCATCCAGACCTCCTCGTTCGCGGCCCCGACCCCGATCGGCCTCTGATCGGCTTTGGGGCGTGCGGCCGGGCGCAGTGCGTCCGCGCCCGACGTTCGATCAAGCCGAAAGGCTTGCCTTGTCGACGGTGACCCCGGGCCCCATGGTGCTGGAGACGGTCACCTTCCGAAGATAGACCCCCTTGGACGCGGCCGGCTTGACCCGGACGAGCTGCGCGACGAGGGCGGCGAGGTTCTCTTGCAGGGCCTCGGCCTCGAACGACAGCTTTCCGATGGGGCAATGGATGATCCCGGCCCGATCGGTCCGGTACTGCACCTGGCCGCCCTTGGCGTTCGCGACCGCGGTGGAGACGTCCTCCGTCACCGTCCCCGTCTTCGGATTCGGCATCAGCCCCCGAGGGCCGAGGATGCGGCCGAGCTGGCCCACGACCCGCATCGAATCCGGGGTGGCGATGGCGATGTCGAACCCGAGCTCACCCGCGCGTACCTTCTCCGCGAGATCCTCCAGCCCGACGAGATCCGCACCCGCTTCCCGCGCCTCGTCGGCGCGCGGCCCGGCCGCGAAGACCGCCACCCGGACCTCCTTGCCGGTACCGTTCGGGAGCACGGTGGCGCCGCGCACGATCTGATCGGACTTGCGCGGGTCCACCCCCAGGTTCACCGCCGCCTCGACGGTCTCGTCGAAGTTCGGGTTGGCCGTCTCCTTGAGCAGGCGGAGCGCATCGGTCGCTTCGTAGAGCCGGCCTCGTTCGACCTTCTCGCGAATGGCGGCAAGGCGTTTCGACATGTCACTCGACTCCTTCGGTCTCGATGCCCATGCTGCGGGCGGTCCCCGCGACGATCCGGATCGCCGCGTCCAGGTCGTCGGTGTTCAGATCCGCCATCTTGGCCCTGGCAATCTCGGCCAGCGCGTCGCGGCCGACCCGCCCTACCTTGGTGACGTTCGGCTCTCCGCTCCCCTTCTCGATCCCGGCCGCCTTGCGCAGGAGCACCGCCGCCGGAGGGGTCTTGGTGATGAAGGTGAAGCTCGAATCCGCGTACACGGTGATGACCACCGGGGTCGGGAGACCCTGCTCGGCACTCTGGGTGGCGGCATTGAACGTCTTGCAGAACTCCATGATGTTGACGCCGTGCTGACCGAGCGCGGGACCGACCGGCGGCGCCGGGTTGGCCTGACCCGCCGGCACCTGCAGCTTGATGTAGGCGTTGATCTTCTTCGCCATCGATTCAGTCCTTCTCCACCTGCGCGAAGTCGAGCTCCACCGGCGTCGAGCGCCCGAAGATGAGCACCGCGACCCGGAGCCGACTCTTCTCGTAGTTGACCTCCTCGACCACGCCGTTGAAGTCGTTGAAGGGCCCGTCGACGACCCGCACCACCTCGCCCGGCTCGAACAGCACCTTGGGCCGCGGCTGCTCGGAGCCTTCCCGCACCCGGTTGAGGATCTGGTCGACCTCGTCCGGGGTGATGGGAACGGGCTCGCCGGAAGCGCCGGAGATGAAGCCGAGCACGTTGTCCACCCTCTTGACGAGGTGCCTCGACTCGTTCGTCATCTCCATCTCCACCAGCACGTAACCGGGAAAGAACTTCCGCTCGCTGCGGCGCTTCTGGCCGGAGCGCATCTCGACCACCTCCTCGGTCGGGACCAGGATCGTCCCGAACTGGTCGCCCAGCGATCCGGCGCGGGAGATGCGCTCCTCGAGCAGCTTCTTGACCCGGTTCTCGAACCCCGAGTAGGCGTGAATCACGTACCACTGCATGGCGGCGGGCTTCAGCCGGAACCGAGCAGGGACTTGACCGCGACCGAGAGAAGGCTGTCGAAGCCCCACATGACGACCGCGAGGAGGGAGACCATGACGATCACGATGCCGGTGGTCTGGAGGGTCTCGGTGCGGGTGGGCCAGACCACCTTGCGCACCTCGGTCCGGGAGTCGCGCAGGAAGTGCCACGCTTCGCGGCCCTTCCCGGTCGTGTAGAGGATGGCGCAGGCGAGGCCCGCGGCCACGAGCAACCCGACCACCCGCAGCAGCAACGGCTCCTCGGGGAAGACGTAGAACGCGGCGAGCGCGGCTGCGAACAGCGCGATCGCCGCGATCCACTTGACGATATCCGTCCGGGCCGTCGTCTTCTCGAGCCGAGCACTCATGCTGCCGCGCCGGTTCCTGTGTCGGTTGTCGATGAGGGCTGGCAGGCCAGGAGGGACTCGAACCCCCAACCTGCGGTTTTGGAGACCGCTGCTCTGCCGATTGAGCTACTGGCCTGAAATCTGCTACTCGATGACCTTCGAGACGACGCCGGCCCCGACGGTGCGACCACCTTCGCGCACCGCGAACCGAAGCCCCTCTTCCATCGCAATCGGCGATATCAGCTTCGCCGTCATCTGCACGTTGTCACCGGGCATCACCATCTCCACCCCCGGCGGCAGGTTCACCGAGCCCGTCACGTCCGTCGTGCGGAAATAAAACTGCGGACGGTACCCGTCAAAAAACGGCGTGTGACGACCTCCCTCGTCCTTCGACAACACGTACACCTCCGCCTCGAAGTGCGTGTGCGGCGTGATCGACTTCGGCTTCGCCAGCACCTGACCACGCTCGACCCCGTCGCGCTTCACCCCACGCAGCAACACCCCCACGTTGTCCCCCGCTACCCCTTCGTCCAGCAGCTTGCGGAACATCTCCACTCCCGTGCACGTCGTCTTCTCCGTCTCCCGAAGACCCACGATCTCCACCTCTTCGCCCACCCGAACCTTCCCGCGCTCCACACGTCCGGTCGCCACCGTCCCCCGACCCGATATCGAAAACACGTCCTCCACCGGCATCAGAAACGCACCGTCCATCGCACGCTCGGGCTCCGGAATGTACGTGTCCAGCGACTCCACCAGCGACTCCACCGACGACTCCCCCAACGCTCCGCCGACCCCCTCCAGCGCCTGCAGCGCCGAGCCGCGAATCACCGGCGTGTCGTCCCCCGGAAAATCGTACTTGTCCAGCAACTCGCGGACCTCCAACTCCACCAGCTCCAGCAACTCCTCGTCGTCCACCATGTCGCACTTGTTCAGGTACACCACGATGTACGGAACCCCCACCTGTCGCGCCAGCAAGATGTGCTCGCGGGTCTGCGGCATCGGTCCGTCCGCCGCCGATACCACCAGCACCGCACCGTCCATCTGCGCCGCTCCGGTGATCATGTTCTTCACGTAGTCCGCATGACCCGGACAGTCCACATGCGCGTAGTGCCGTCCCGGGCTCTCGTACTCCACGTGCGCCGTCGCGATCGTGATCCCACGCGCCTTCTCCTCCGGCGCGTTGTCGATCTCCTCGAAATCCTTCACGTCACCACCGTGACGCGACGCCATCACCCGCGTGATCGCCGCCGTCAGCGTCGTCTTGCCGTGGTCCACGTGACCGATCGTGCCCACGTTCACGTGCGGCTTCGTGCGCTCGAACTTCGCCTTGGCCAACTCCGAATCTCCCTGGGATCGCTGGATGGATGGGTGCCGCTTCGGTCGCCTCGCCCCGGGCCGCCCCGGGCCGCGGCGGCTTCCGGAGGTGGTGCCCACAACTGGACTTGAACCAGTGACCTCTCCCTTACCAAGGGAGTGCTCTACCGCCTGAGCTATGTGGGCCAGGTGGCCTTCGGGGCGCCCGCGCGGATGGAGCGGGTGATGGGAATCGAACCCACGTCATCAGCTTGGAAGGCTGAGGTTCTACCATTGAACTACACCCGCGAGGGTCTCCGGGCCCCGGCTCGGAAGGGGCGGCTGCCGTCCGCCGACCACCGGCTGGTGGTGGGGGGAGGATTCGAACCTCCGAAGGCTGAACCGTCAGATTTACAGTCTGATCCCTTTGACCACTCGGGAACCCCACCGGCGACGAAGCAGGCCATTTTCGCCTGCCCAACCGAGCATGTCAACGGCGAGCCTTGTCCAATGACACATGAGCCTGAAGGGGTCGGGAACGGAGCATCATCGGGAGAGGCTCGGGATGCTCGGACCCACCGCATACGGACTCACGACCCGGTCCGCTCGTTCCTCGACGGCGCCGAGCCGGTCGAGGTCCGACCCCTGGACCGCGGCGCGCGCGACGAGTCCGTCGCCCGGACCTTTTCTTCGCTCGCCGCCGACTTCGGATCACCAGCTCGTCAGTGGACGCAACTCTTTGAAGTAGTTTGCTTCTTCAGCGCGTATCGGGGCGCTCGACAATGGCCGCAAGGCGGGCCTGCTCGCCGGTGAGACGCAGGATCTCGCGCTGGAAGTGCTCGCGGTCGGCGGTGGCCTCATCGCGAAGCTGCCGGCTTTCCGCTTGCCAGGCTTCGCGGTCGGCTTCACGGGCGGCGGCGGCCTCATTGCGAAGCTGCCGACTCTCGGCCTGCCAGGCTTCACGGTCGGCCTGTGCCTGGGTGCGCAGATCGCTGTTGGTCACGAGGATGAGCCCGGCCAGCGTCACGCCGACGGCGACGATCGCGATCGTCTCCTGGCTGAACCGTGAACGGCGGGTCGGCGGTGGGCTCTCCGGGGTGTGCTCGTTCACGGTGCCGGCCTCCTTGCCCTCGGGATCAGTCGCGGCCGGATCCGCGGGGAAGCTCGATGGCGGCGAGCTCGTCGAGGTCGAGCGCTGCCACTTGTTCGAGCAACCTCGCGGTCGGCGAGTCCGCAAGCGTCTCGGGTAGACCGTCCAGCCAGGCCTGGTACTCCGTCCGGAGTGTCTGACGCTCCTCGACCGCGCTCTGCGAGCGTTCGGGTCGCGATCGCCGTCACCGGTTGCGGTGCTCGGGGCGGCTCTTCGCCTGCGCTGCGCTCCGCCTTGGCGGCTCGGGCTTTCAGTCGGGCGATGAACCGGCGTTGTCTCTCGGCGTCGGACAGCGCCACCGTGGCTCCGGTCGGTGGGTTCAGGCGGTCATGGTATGGCCGTTAGTAACGGTGGTCAATCCGCCGTCCCAGGGCTCGTTTTTGCCCGGCGACGGGTGAACCGGGCCTGTTCGGCAGGCCATCGGGGAGCGCACTCCGTCGTCCGCGTGTGTCGATTCGCGCCTCATGAAGCCACCCTCGACCGCACGGCAGGCCGATCCGCAGCGCCCGCGGCCAGCCCTCGATCACGACAAAAAATAGTAACTCAAGTTTCGGGGTTCAAAATGCCTGGAATCGGGCGATGGATTCCCGCTTGCGCGGGAATAACGTCATTGTTCGCAAGACACGCCGCCTCCGCGGCAACCGCCCTCGTCGCCACGGCCGTCATTCCCGCGCAAGCGGGAATCCATTTCCGCCGATGAATCCCGAAACTTGAGATAGTAAGATCCCCCTTCGACAGACATGCCAGTACCCGCCAATTCACAGCGACCCCTGCTCCCCAGCCGGCATCCCCATGGATTCTCCGACTCGCCCGCTGTTCGCGTTGTACGTGACGTGGCACCCTTCGTATGCAGGCAGGACTGATCTGTTCCCGGATGTTCTTGATGGCCACCGGACAGCGCAGCTCCTTGATGCAGAATCTCTTTCTTCGGTTGACGACGATTTTGGGCACCGACTTCGGAAGCCCGCCGGCGCGCACGCACCGGCCGTCCGGCAAGCCGGAAGGGTCGCAGTGCCTCGACTGAGCCCGGGAATGCGCGGCTTGGCGGTCGAAAGCCGATCTTCGTACGCAATCAGGAATTTTTTTGAAATCAACCGGTTATAAAAAAACAAGATGCTTCCGGCAACCCCCGTTTGTTACGAAGCGCAAGTGACCCGGGCGCGGGCCGATCCGCGCCGGGTTCGGCGACTCGTCCGGGCGGGCTATCCGGATCCGGGGAGCACCGGGCCGCCGTACAGGTGGCAGGCGGTGCGGCGGCCGGGGGCGAGCTCGATCACGGGGGGCGCGAGCGCGTCGCAGGCGCCGGCGATGCGCTTCGGGCACCGGGTGTGGAAGGCGCAGCCGGACGGCAGGTCGACCGGGCTCGGCACGTCGCCCCCGAGCGGCCGGCGGCCGGCGGGCTGCACCGCCTCCGGCCAGGGCACCGCGCTCAGCAGTGCCTCGGTATAGGGATGGCGGGGCTCGGTGAAGACCGCCTCGGTCTCCCCGTCCTCGACGATGCGTCCGAGATACATCACCGCCACCCGAGCGCAGAGGTAGCGCACCACGGCCAGGTTGTGGGAGATGAAGAGGAAGGCGAGGCCCAGGTCCTCCTGCAACGTCTTCAGGACTTCCAGGATCTGGGCCTGCACCGAGACGTCGAGGGCCGAGGTCGGCTCGTCCAGGACCAACAGCTCCGGATTGAGCGCGATCGCCCGGGCGATGCACACCCGCTGCTTCTGGCCGCCGGAGAGCTCGTGCGGATAGCGGTACAGGAACTGGCGTTCGAGCCCCACGCTTTCCAGCAACCCGCCGACCCGCCGCACCAGCGCCGCGCCCCGCAGCCCGGTGTGCAGGACGAGGGGCTCGGCCACGCTTCGCAGCACCGTCATCCGGGGGTTGAGGGCGGAGTGGGGGTCCTGGAACACCATCTGAGCCTTGCGGCGCAGCGGGCGCTGCTCGGCGGGGCCGATACGGGTGATGTCCTCGCCGTCCACCAGCACCGCTCCGCCGGTGGCGTCCACGAGCCGGAGCGCGGCCTTCCCCACGGTCGACTTCCCGGAACCGGACTCGCCCACCAGCCCGACGGCCTCGCCCTTCGCCACGGCGAGGCTGACCCCGTTCACCGCGCGCACGACGGTCTTCTCCTTCCGGCGCCGGGAGACGTCGAAGTGGACGTGGAGGTCACGCAGCTCCAGCACGTCCGCCCTCCGGGTCCGCATCCCCTTTCACCCCCGGGTCCGCCCGCGCCGCATCTCCCCCGGCCCGCGGGTCGTGCAGACGGCACGCCACGCGCTGCTCCGGCCCCAGCCGGTAGAGCGGCACCCGCTCGGCGCACGCCGGCATGGCGTGCGGGCAGCGCTGCCGGAAGCGGCATCCGGGCGGCGGCTCGTAGAGGTTGGGCAGCGTGCCCGGAATGCCGGCGAGCGCCGACGCCCGGCGTCCCGGATGCGGCACCGCCCGCAGCAACCCGCGCGTGTAGGGGTGGCCCGGCGCGGTGAACAGCCGCTCGACCGAGGCGTCCTCCACGATCTGGCCCGCGTACATCACGAGCACCCGCTTGCACAGATTGGCGACCACCCCGAGGTCGTGCGAGATCATGATCACCGACAGGTCCATCACCTCCATCAGCTCGTCGATGAGATCGAGGATCTGGGCCTGGATGGTCACGTCGAGCGCGGTGGTCGGCTCGTCCGCGATCAGCAGCCGCGGGTTGCCGGACAGGGCCTGCGCGATCAGCACGCGTTGGCGCATCCCCCCCGACAACTGGTGCGGCCAGGCATCCATCTGCCGCTCCGGGTTCGGCAGGTGGACCCGGCGCAGCATCTCGATGCCGTGCTCGCGCGCCTGGCGCCGGCTCATCCGTCGCGCGTCGGGCCGCGCGCGCTGATGCGCCATGATCACGTCCACGAGCTGCTGCCCCACGGTGAACACCGGGTTCAGATAGGTCATCGGGTCCTGGAAGATCATGGCGATCTCGACCCCGCGCAAGGCGCGCAGCCGCTCCTCGCCCGCCCCCAGCAGATCCTCGCCGTCGTAGAGGATGCGCCCGGCGACGACGCGCGCCGGGGGCGACGGCACCAGCCCGAGGATGCTCTTGGCGGTCACCGACTTGCCGCACCCCGTCTCCCCGACGATGCCCAGCGACTCGCCCGCCGCGAGGTCGAAGCTCACTGCGTCGAGCGCCTGGTACGCGCCGTCGAACGTGTCGAACCGAAGGCGCAGCCCTTCGATGGAGAGCAGGGGACGGGGGCCGGCGGCGTCCGCCGCGCCGGCTTTCCCGGCCGTTCCGGCCGCCGCGGTCATCCGATCATTCGCGGTGCTGCGGGTCGAGAAGGTCGCGCAGGCCGTCGCCCAGCAGGTTGAAGCCGAGCACGGTGAGGAAGATCGCGAGCCCCGGGAAGAAGGAATACCACCACCAGTCCGGCAGGTAGGTGCGGGCGACGCTGATCATCGCCCCCCACTCCGGAAACGGCGGCTGCGCCCCGAGCCCCAGAAAGCCGAGGCTCGCCGCCCCCAGGATCGCCATGCCCATGTCCATGCTCGCCTTGACGACGATCGGCGACGTGCAGTTCGGGAGGATGTGCACGAACACCACGCGCAACCGCCCGGCGCCCATCGTGCGCGCCGCTTCCACGTAGACCTCGTTCTTGAGCGAGAGGGTCTTCGCCTGCACCAGGCGCACGTACCCCGGCCACCACACGAGGGAGAGCGCGAGCATGGCGTTGACGATCCCCGGCCCGAGCGCGCCCACGATGGCGATGGCGAGGATGAGACCGGGGACGGACAGGAACACGTCCGTCACCCGCATGATCGCCTCCTGCGTCCAGCCGCCGGCGTAGCCCGCGATCATGCCCAGGGGAACTCCGATCAGCATCGCCACCCCGGTGACGATGCAGGCGATCTGCAAGGTGACGCGGGCGCCGACGACCACCCGGGTGAAGACGTCGTTGCCGACCTCGTCCGTGCCCATCCAGTGCACGGGGTCGGGGGGCTGAAGCTTGCGGTCCATGTGCACGGCGCCCGCCGCGTCCTCCGGGAACGGCACGAACCACGGGCCGACGGCGGCGGTGGCGAGGAACAGCAGCACCAGGGCGAGCCCGATCATGGCCGAGGCGTTGCGGGCGAAGGTCCGCCCGTAGAGCCGCAGTTGCCGGAGGGCGGCGGCGTGGCGCTCGCGCCAGTCCGGCAGGTCCGGCAGGGCGGCGGCGGGATGGACGCGCCCCGGACTCACCCCGCCCACCGCGGCCTCCCGCCGCCGGGCGGCATCTTGCCGGGTCTCGTCGGCACGTTCCCGTCCCTCCCGCCCCTACACCTGCAGGCGCACCCGGGGATCGAGCACCCCGTAGACCACGTCGATGAGGAAGTTGGTCAGCATGAAGAAGAAGCCGAGCACGATGGTGGCCCCCATGATCGGCTCGAAGTCGGAGCTGATCGCGGCCTGCACCGCGTAGAGCCCGATCCCCGGCCAGTCGAACACCGTCTCCACCAGCACCGTGCCGCCGAGCATCCACCCGAAGCGAAGGCCGATCATCGCCATCGTCGGCAGCATGGCGTTGCGCAGCGCGTAGACCGCGACGATACGGAAGGTCGAGAGCCCCTGCGCGCGCGCGTTGACGATGTAGTCCTGCTTCAGGGTTTCCAGCATCTCCGCCCGGTTCACCCGGATGATGGAAGCGAGCGCCGGGAAGCAGAGCGCGACCGCCGGCAGCACGATGTGGTGCAGCCCCTCGGCGAAGGTCCCGAATTCGCCCCGCAGCAGGGCGTCGAGCAACAGCAGGTGGGTCACCGGCTCGGGCGGATCGGTCATCATCTCGATCCGCCCCCCGAGCGGGAACCACCCGAGCTGCAGGGCGAAGAAGAGCTGGGCCATGAGGCCGAGCCAGAACATCGGCATGGCCACCCCGGACACCGTGAGGATCCGGATGGCATGGTCCACGGGGCGGTTCTGCCGTACCGCCGCCACCACCCCCAGCGGCACCCCGAGCACGATGGCGATGGCGATCGAGAACACCACCAGCTCGAACGTGTTGGGGAAGTAGGCGACGAGGTCGTCCCAGACCGGACGGGTGGTGTGGATCGAGCGCCCCCAGTCCCCGGAGAAGAGGTCGCGGAGATAGATCGCGAACTGCTCGTGGAGCGGGCGGTCCAGGCCGTGCTCGATCCGGTAGCGCTCGATCATCTCCCGGTTCGCGTCCGGCCCGGCCGCGAGCGCTGCCGGATCCGCGGGCGCGACGTGGGAGACGGTGAACGTGATGGCGAGCAGGCCGAGCAGCATGAACGCCATCAGCAGGCCGCGCTTGACCGTGAACCGGATCATGGCCGGGCCGCCTTTCCGAGCGGCGCCCGCGGCGCGGGCGCCGCCCCCCGCATCATTCGATGTACAGCGGGTAGAGGTCGATCTCCTCCGTCATCCGCACCGGGCTGTACTCGAATCCCTTCACCCAGTCACGGTACACGATGCGCCGTTCGCGCATCATGCCGAAGATCTCCGGCTGGTCGTCCACCAGCATCTGCTGGATCCTGGCGTAGAGCGGCGCGCGCTTCTCCCAGTCGCCGGTGAAACGGGCCTCCTCGATGAGCCGGGTGACCTCCGGGTTGTCGTAGAAGTGCACGCCATAGTACGCCCCGTGGCTCGACGGGTGGTACTGGATGGCCACCGCGTCCGGGTCCGTGGACACCGGGGTGGCGAAGATCGCCATCATGTCCGGCGAGGTCTCCACCTTCGATCCGCGCGCCACCATGTTGGCCCAGGTGAGCGGCACCATGTTCACCGTGATGTTCAGGTCCTTCAGGTTGTCGATCAGCACCAGCCCCATCAGGCGCTCTTCCTCGAGCCCCTGCACGTACACGTACTCGAGCTCCAGGCCTCCGTTCGGCCATCTCGACTTCGCCAGGTACTCCTTCGCCTTGGCCAGGTCGCGGCGCGGCATGTCCGGCACCGTGATCTTGCCCTTGATGGCGTCGGAGAACGGGCTCGTCTGCAGCACCGCCCGGCCGTTGTAGATCTTGACCAGGGCGTCGTAGTCGAAGGCGTAGGCGACGGCCTTGCGCAGGTTCAGGTCCGAGGTCTTCTCGCCCTGGGTGTTGAACTTGATGCCGAACGCCGTCAGCGCGGGCTCGGTGGAGGTCACCATGCCCTTCACCCCGGTCAACTGGTCGAACTCGTCCGGGCTGAGGCCGGTGGCGATGTCCGCCTCCCCCCTGAGCAGGGCCGCGCGCTGCGCCGCGGACTCGCGCACGAGTTTGTAGACGATGCCCCCGAGCGGCCCCTTGTGGCCCTTCCAGTAGTCCTGCAC
This sequence comes from Gammaproteobacteria bacterium, assembly GCA_965214795.1. Taxonomy (GTDB): domain Bacteria; phylum Pseudomonadota; class Gammaproteobacteria; order HK1; family HK1; genus JAJDXW01. The sequence continues at coordinate 4,215,975 of OZ243976.1, forward strand.
CCGCTCCAGCTCGTAGAGCGTGCCGTGCTCGACGCGCCTGAGACGGTACGGGCCGGAGCCGGCCTCGTGGTCGATGAGCCACTTCTGGCCCAGGTCGCCGTCGACCTCGTTCGCCATCACCTGCTTCGGGTTCATGATGAACCACCAGGGCAGGAAGGAGGTGAACGGCGCGAACGGCCGGTCGAGGGTGAAGACGACGGTGCGCGGGTCGCGCGCCTCGATGTTCTCGGGCTTCAGGAAGGCGCTCAGCATCCACGACGGCCCCTTGCCGAGCTTCAGGGTGCGCTCGAAGGACCAGCGCACCGCCTCGGCGTCCACCGGGTCGCCGTTGTGGAACCGGGCGCCGTCCACGAGGTGGAAGGTATAGGTGCGGGCGTCGTCGCTGACCTCGTAGCCCTCGGCGAGCCACGGCACCACGCGGGGCGGGGTGTCCACGTACTTGAGCAGGGCGTCGTACATCGCCTGCTGCATCGTGCGGATGGAGGCGTCGTACTTGATGCTCGGGTCCATGATGGGCACCGCTTGGCGCTGCACGGTGACCAGGATCTTCTGGTCCCCGCGGCGCTCGAACGCCTCGGCGGCGGTGAACGCGGCGCCGGCGCCCACGGCGGCCGTGAGCACGGCGCCGGCGACGACGGTCCTGATGGGTTGCGACTGCTTGTGCTTCATGTCGTTTTCTCCTTCCGTTCCGTGCAGACTTCTCCGCCCTTCCGGTCCATCCGGACCTTCAGGACCTCCGGCTTCCCGATCCGTTCGGGACGGGATCCGACCTCCGGGGCCCTCGGTCTTCGCCTTGCCGCCCCCGCACCCTGCTCCGCCCCCCGCGGTCCGGGCGGGCGGGCGGGCGCGAGGCATCGGAGCGCACAGGGCAAATTCGTTCTCGGCCTTCCTTGATGGCCCCAGGGTGAACGTATCGTCTTGATCCGGCGCCTGATTCTTCGGTCGCCGCCGGCTTCGGATCACCAACCCGCCAATAGACGCAACTCTTTGAGTTCGTTGGCTACATTTGAATGAACGGATCAGTCCTGTCGGAGCGCGGGGGGTCATTCGAGCGCCGGTTCCGCCTGCTCCACCGTGCGGCCGGCCCGCAGCCGTTCGCTCGCCGCGCGGTCGATCCGGCCGTCCGCGTCCACCACGCAGCCGTAGTCGCGCCGCGCGCCTTCGGGCGTGACGTAGCCGGCGTCGAGGTCGCGCTGCACCGCCTCGAAGGGGCGGGCGAGCGGGTCGCCGAACCCGGAGCCCCCGGCGACGCGCAGCTCCGCGTACCGCGCCGTGGTGTCGAGCGTGGCGAGCGCGCCCACCCCGACGTCCTCCACCGCTGCGCCGCTCCGTCCGACCCGCCCGCTCGAGCGCGCGCCCGGGCGGCCCCCGAAGAGGCCGGGCACCCGCTTCAGCACGCCGTTCGGATAGATCCCGACCTGGCACGGCCTGCCGTCGTCGTCCAGCTTGCGGGCCGAAATCGTCTGGCCGAGCCCCCCCCGTTGCCGGCCCGGCCCGCCGCTGTCCGCCATCAGCGCCTTCTCCAGCACCAGGGCCGGCACCCGCGTCTCGAACAGCTCCACCGACGTGTTGGCCGCGCTGGTCGGGTAGAGCAGGGCGGACTGCCCGTCGCCGTGGGCGGAGGCACCCTGGCCGCCGCCCTGGAACAGGTGGTCGCTGTACGCGAGCCCGTCCGGGCCGACGCCGTAGAACAGCGCGCTCGCGGGCAGGCCGGTGAACGCCTGCACCCGGTCGGGGGCCGCTTCGGCGAGCGCCCCGAACACGTTGGGCGCGATGTACCACCCGGTGCGCACGCGCATGTTCACCGAGAGCGGCCGGTCGCAGTTGAGGATGCTCCGCTCCGGCGCGCCCACCGTCATGGGCCGGTAGCACCCGGCGTTGCCCGGCACCTCCGGCGAGAAGATGCACTTGAGCGGGTAGGTGGTATGCGCCTGCGTGTAGGTGAGCGTGCAGTTGCTGCCGCCCCGCTCGATCTGCTCCGGCGCGCCCTCGAACGCCACCTGGACCTCGTCGCCCCGGACCGTGACCTGGATGGGGTAGCGCATGTGGGTGTCGATGCCGTCGGCCTCCACCGCGTGCTCGTAGACACCGTCCGGCAGGTCCGAGATCGCCCGGCGCATCGCCGCCTCGGCCCGGCGCTGCACCACCGCGGCGAGCGCCTTCAGGTCGTGCATGCCGTATTCCTCCATGAACTCGCGGATCCGCTCCGCCCCGGTCATGCCCGCCGCCACCAGGGCGTGCACGTCGCCCAGCACCTGGTCCGGGCGGCGCACGTTCCGGGCGAGAAGGGCGAACAGGTCCTCGTTCGGCCGGCCGGCGCGGAACAGCTTCATCGGCGGGATCTGGAAGCCTTCCTCGTAGATCTCGCGGGCCCCGAGGCTGTCCTTGGTGCCGCCGATGTCCGACACGTGGCCCACGATCCCGCAAAAGGCGACGACCTTGCCCTCGCGGAACACCGGGACCGCGATGGCCACGTCGAACAGATGGCCCGCGCACAGCCACGGATCGTTGGTCACCAGCACGTCGCCCGGCACCAGGGTCTCGGGCGGGTAGCGCTCGATCATCGCGTTCACCGCGATGGGCAGGGTGAGGTTGAAGACCGGCATGGCACGCGGGGAGTGGGCGATCTGCCCGCCCTCGGCGTCCAGGATCTCGCAGGCGAAGTCCTGCGCCTCGCCGATGATGAGCGAGAACGCGGTGCGGATCACGGTGTGCCAGCATTCCTCGGCAATGTTGATCATCCGGCTCCACAGGATCTCGAGCCCGATGGGGTCGGCCTCGATCCGGGCCACCGCCTCGTCGTGGGGGGTGTCGGCGCCGACCATGGTGCGCGGCGGCGCGGTCTCGGCCAGCGTGAGCCGCAGGTTCAGCCCGCCGTCCACGGCGGCGGTGCAGGCGTCCGGGACGACGGTGGTCGCCTCGCGTTCCTCGATGATCGCCGGCCCCTCGACGATCGCCCCCGGCGCGAGGGCGTAGCGGTCGTAGACCGGCACGTCGGCGAGGGCGCCGCGCTCGGGCGACCACGCCTTGCGGCGGCCCTTGAGAGCGGGGCTGCCGCCGCCGGAGCCGCCGGCGTTGGCGTTGCCACCGTCGCCCGCGAGCCGGGTGGAGAGCTCCCCCGCCGGTCCGGTGCATACCACGCGCCAGTTCAGCACCTCGATCTCGGCGCCTTCGTAGAGATGGGTATAGCGGCGCTGGTACTCCTCGGTGAACGCCTCGACCACCGCGGGCAGGTTCGCGGCGGAGAGCGGCTCGGCCGGCAGGGGCACGGAGAGCTCGTGCATCTGGCCACGCAGCCGCAGGTCCGCGCGCCGCTGCACGCTCACGCCGCGCTCCACCCCCGCCTCCGCCAGCCGCGCCCGGCCCTGTGCCTCCAGCTCGCCGAGCAACGCCTCCGCGGCGGCGAAGTCGGGGTGGGCGATCCGCATGGGGTGGGAGCGGGCCTGCTCGTAGGCTACCGGGGCCGTCAGGAAGCCGAGCGCGGACGCGGCGCCGGACGCGGGCGGCACCACCACCTCGCGCACGCCGAGCTTGCGGGCGACGCGCGCGGCATGCAGCGGCCCCGCTCCGCCCATGGCCACCATGGCGTAGCGGCGCGGGTCGCGGCCCTTCTCCACGATGTGTACGCGGGCCGCGCCCGCCATGCTCTCGCACACCAGATCGTAGACGCCCCACGCCGCTTCCAGGGTCGAGAGGCCGAGCTCCGCGGCGAGCGAACCGAGGGCGGACTCGGCGGCAGCGGTGTCGAGCGCCATCCGCCCTCCGAGAAAATAGCGCGGGTCGAGGTAGCCGAGCAGCAGGTTGGCGTCCGTCACCGTCGGCTCCGTGCCGCCCTGGCGGTAACAGGCGGGGCCGGGGTCGGCGCCCGCGCTCTCCGGGCCCACCTTGAGCAGGCCCAGCTCGTCCACGCGGGCGATGGAGCCGCCGCCCGCCCCGATCTCCATCATGTCGATCACCGGTGCGAACACCGGGAGCCCGCTTCCCTTCTTGAAACGGTGCACCCGGGCGACTTCGAGCATCGGGGCCACGTCCGGCTCGCCGTTCCGGATGAGCGACGCCTTGGCGGTGGTGCCCCCCATGTCGAAGGAGAGCGCATTCGCGTGCCCGATGGTGCGGCCCACGAGCCCCGTGACCTGCGCCCCACCCGCGGGGCCGGACTCCAGGAACCGGATGGGCAGCGCCGCCGCCGTCTCCGGCGCCGTCAACCCCCCCGAGGACTGGATGAGGTGGAAGCGTCCGGCGAAGCCGCGCTCGCGCAGCACCCGGTCGAGCTTGCCCACGTAGGCCGACATCAGCGGCTGCACGTAGGCGTTGGCGGCGGTGGTGGAGGTGCGCTCGTACTCGTTGATCTGGGGGTGAACGTCGCTCGAAAGGGAGACCGGCAGGTCCGGGAACTCCGCGTGGATGACGTCGCGGGCGGAGCGTTCGTGCGCCGGGTTCCGATAGGCGTGCAGGAAGCAGACCGCGATCGCCTCGGCCCCGTCGTCCACCAAGGCGCGGACCTCGCGCCGCACCTCCTCCGGGTCGAGCGGCGAGAGCACCTTGCCGTCGTGGCTCATCCGCTCGCCGACCTCCCGGCGGCGGCGGCGGGGGGCGAGGGGTTCGGGGAAGGTGAGGAAGAGGTCGTGGATGTCGTAGCGCTGCTCGGTCCCCATCTCCAGGATGTCGCGGAACCCGCGGGTCGTCAGCAGCCCCAGGCGCGCGCCCTTGCGCTCGATGATGGCGTTGGTGGCGAGGGTGGTGCCATGCACGACGTGGCCGACCTCGGCGAGGTCGACGCCCGCGTCGCGCAGCAACTCCACCATGCCCGCGAGCGCCCCCACGGCCGGGTCTTCCGGGGTGGTGAGGCACTTGTGGAGGTGCAGGCGCCCGTCGGCCGCGTCCACCAGGACGAAGTCGGTGAAGGTGCCGCCGATGTCGATGCCGACGATCCGCATTCCGATCGTGTCCCAGCCAGTGGGGTAAGCGCCTGGCGTCCTTCGCGCTATCGGGCGGGCAGGGCCGGCACGCTCAGGCTGCCGCGACGGGCAGCTTGACGGCGGGATTGTCGCTCACGGGCGCGATGGATTCCAGTGTCTGCATTGGTGCCCGGCGGTTCTCGTTTTGGCGCCCGACTTCGCCCTGAGCCGCAAGCCGTCTTCTCCTTGCGACTCGATCCGGGGCGGATCGGGGGGCGGATCGGGGGGCGGATCGACGGTCGTGCCGGTCCGGCCGCGGGACCCGATGAGCAAAATGAGAACTGCTGATTGATGCCCGGTGGTTCCCATGACGAAGTGTGCGCCCGAATGGCCTGCCGGACCGGACCGGTTCACCCGTCGCCGGACAACAAACGGGCCCTGATTGATGCCGGGATTGATGCCGGATCATTCCGGACCGAGAGGGTCGGTCGAGGAGGACGGAGCCGACGGGGCGTGCGAGGCGTGTAATGGCGTTCTCGTCGGGGAGGATGCCCGCGATGGCGGTGCGTCGCTTGATCCCGGCAGGGAGGCGTTCGACGGGGTTTGTCGAGGGCCGCTTCTGTCGGCGCTCCCCTGGGAAGCACATGGCAGCCCGGTGGCGGGCCACATACCCGCAGCTACCAGCGGAAGCCTCCGCTCCCGCCCCACGCCTGGGGACTCGACCCGCATCCCGCACGTCCGTGCTTCGTCAGCCCATCCGGGCGAGGATCCGGTCGACCGCATCGAGCGTCGTGTCGACGTCACGGTCGGTGTGGGCCATCGAGAAGTAGTGCCCGCCCCCCGGACGCACGAAGATCCCCTCGTCGATGAGCGCGTGGTGGAGGCGGAGCAGCCGCGTCCGGTCGGCCTTGAGCGAGGAGCGGTAGTCGTGGATCGGCTCCTCGGCGAAGACGAGGTGCCACATCGGCCCCTCGCCGATCACCTGTCCGGCGACACCCCGCCGGCGGACGATCTCGCGAATGCCTTCCTTGAGCCGATCGGCGCGGGCGAAGAAGGGCTCGTACATCGCGGGGCGCCGGAGCGCGGCCAGCATCGCCCGCCCCGCCGCGCAGGCGACCGGGTTGCCGAACCCGGTGCCGCTGAAGTAGACCGCGTCCGGCTCGCCCGCCCGCCGCGGGTCGCAGAGCGACATGACATCGTGCCGCCCCCCCACCGCGGCGAGCGGGAGCCCGCCGCCCAGGCTCTTTCCGTAGACCGCGAGGTCCGGGACCACCCCGAAGCGCTCCTGAGCGCCCCCGAGGGCGTAACGGAAGCCGGTGACCGTCTCGTCGAAGATGAGCACGAAGCCGAGTTCGTCGGCGAGGGCCCGGAGCCCCTCCAGAAACCCCGGTCGCGGCCCCATGAGGCGCTGCCCGGGCTCCGCGATGACCGCCGCCACCGTGTCCCCCGCGTCGCGCAGCACGCGCTCGGTGGTCGCGAGGTCGTTGTAGGGCGCGACGAGGACGGTGTCCGCGATGCAGCGCGGAATGCCGTTGGTGTCGGCCGCGGGTTCGGGGTAGGGAGGCGGGTCCGCCGGGCTGTAGCTCCACATCGCGTAGTCGTGGTGCCCGTGGTAGGCGCCCTCGAACTTGACGATCTTCTCGCGCCCGGTGAAGGCACGGGCGAGACGGAGCGACAGGAAGGTCGCCTCCGCCCCGGACGAGGTGTAGCGGATGAGGTCCGCGCACGCAATGACCTCCTTGAGCTCCGCCGCGTAGCGGACCGCGGGTACGTTGGCGACGCTCAGGAAGTGCGACGCCTGGTCGATCTGCTCCTTGACCGCGGCCCGGACGCCCGAGTGGTCGTAGCCGAGGAGGAGGGCGCCGCCCCCGCAGGTGAAGTCGATGAACTCGCGGCCCGCCGCGTCGAAGAGATGGGCGCCCCGCCCGTGGGAGAAGACGAGGGCGCGGTCGTCCGGCAGGCGGTGGCGGCCGAGCACCCCGCCGGGGAGGCTCGCCGCCGCTTGGCGGAGGAGTTCGTCCTGGTACCGGAGCGCGTCCCGGCCCTCGCGGCCGGGACCGGAGCCGGAGTCGGGCATCTTCGGTCTACTCCTTCTTCTCTCCCGCACCACCCGCGCCGCGCGCGAGGGGGCGGATGCGGACCGGCGAGCCCTCGTCGGCCCGGAGGATCCGGTGCGCGCTCCGCCCGAGACTCACCGAGTCGGCGTTCGCTCCTTCGGCCGGCCCGTCCACCCAGGCCCGGAGGCACGCCCCGGCCGGCGAGAGGATCTCGACGAGACCCCCAGGCTCAAGCGGCTCGAGCGACGAGAGCCTCGCCATCGCGGCGGCCGCGAGGCGGCAGCGCCGCAGCCCCGTGCCCCCGACCGGCTCGTCCTCGTAGCGCACCGCGAACTCCTGCCGCCCGCGGCGAAGCGCGTCCCGGGCGGCCGCCGTCGTCGCCGCCTCGACCTGTCCCGAAGCCGCCGCCACCACCACCCCGTAGTCCCGTTTCGCCGCGGCCGGCGTGAGATAGCCGTCGCGCACGTCGGCGAGGACCTCCTCCGGCTCCCGATCCAGCGGGTCGCCCCACCCGCCGCCGCCGGAGGAACGAAGGCTCACCACGTCGCCCTGGCGCAGGGGGAGGCCCGCGACCTTGCCCGGGGTCTCCGACGGCGCGATCTCGCAGCCGTCCCGGATCACCCGGAACTCGTTCGGCGCCCCGGAGCGTCCCCCCATGACCCCGAACGGCGGCACGACGTTCTTGTCCGACGCGATCGAGAGCAGTCCCGTCTCGGACAGCACCCGGATGTCGCGGCGCAGCCCGAACCCGCCCCGGTAGCGTCCGGCGCCGCCGGAATCGGCCCGGATCTCGCAGCGCTCGACGAGCAGCGCGCAGGTGTGCTCGACGGCCTCGGCCGGCTGGATGGAGCCGAAGTCTCCTTCCGCGAAGTTGCGCACCGCGCTGTTCCCGTCGGCGTGGGCGGTGGCGCCGGTGCCGCCCGCCGGATACTCGTAGAAGAGATACGGCTCGTCGTCGCGCGGATCGTCGCCCGCGATGTAGGTGTGATTCGAGGTCCCCTTGATGTCGCCGGCCATGGTCTCCGGCGCGAGCTGGCCCATCGCGCCCAGCACGGCGGAGATCGCGGCGTTGCGCACCTCGGACGAGCCCGCGCAGGAGGCCGGATAGCGGGCGTTGAGGAAGCTCCCCTCGGGGATGCGCACGTCGATCGGGCGGAAGTTCCCGTGGTTGATCGGCTGGCCCGGGTCGAGGAAGGTCTTGAGCACGATGAACACCCCGGTCGCGGCGTTCGCGGGGCCGCTGTTGCCGGGGCCGAAGACCTGCGCCGAGGAGCCCGCCAGATCGACGGTGAGCGAGTCGCCGTGCACCTCGACGGTGGCGCAGGCCTTGACCGGATCCGCGCCCGCAGCGGGCGGGTCGAGGTAGTGCTCGTAGGCGTACTCGCCGTCCGGGAGCGCCGTGATCCGCGCCCGCATGCGCTGCTCCGCCCGATCGAGCAGGTGCCGGGTCGCGGCCCGGACGGTGGCGAGGCCGTGCTTCGCGGCGATCTCGCGGATGCGCCGCTCCGCCACCTTGCACGTCCCCCAGGTGGACATGAAGTCGCCGCGCCGCTCGCGGGGCACGCGCATGTTGGCGAACATGAGGTCGAGCACCCCGCGCACGAGCTCCCCCCGGCTCGCCACCTTGAGGATGGGGATCCGGATGCCGTCGTGGAAGATCTCCGTGGACTTGCCCGAGATGCTCCCCGGAGTCGTGCCCCCGACGTCTCCCCAGTGCGCGCGCACCACCGGGAAGAGCGCGAGGGTGTCCTCCACGAAGACGGGGAAGATCATCGCGATGTCGTTGAGGTGGGTGCCGCCGGTGTAGGGGTCGTTGTGGAGGAATACGTCGCCCGGATGGATGTCGCCCTCGAAGTGGGTGAGCATCTCGCGGACCGACCACGGTACGGGGAAGATGTGGGACGGGTTGTCCTCGGCCTGGGCGACGATCTGCCCCTCGCCGTCGACCAGCACGCAACTGAAGTCGTGCGCCTCGTGGATGATGGAGGAGTAGGCGGTAGCAACGAGGTTCGCGCGCATCTCGCGGACCACGGAGACGAGCGTCTCCTGGAGCAGCTCCAGGGTGATGGCGTCGACGTCACCGGCGCTCATTTCGAGGTTTCTTCCTTGCCTCCCGTTGGATGATTCGAGATGGGATCGGGTGGGCCGCCGGCCGCCCGGCCCGCGAACCGGAGCCGTAGGCGGGGCGGAAGGCTATGCGGTTGGCGGCAAGATTGTCAACAATCGACTTTTCGCAGGCCAGGACCATTTCACGCCACGGTGTCGGGACGGACCGCAATGCTCCGGTCGCCCGCACGTTGCGGACCGAGGGTCGGACCCGCTCGGCGGAATCCGACCCTTCAGGGTTGGTGCGACCGCCCTCGGGTGATGGATATCGATCGCATCCGAAGCGAACCGTCCGGGGGGCCGGCTCAGTCGGCGAGCGCGCGGAGCTGGAGGTCGAGACCGTCCCGAATATGGGCGATCATCGCCTCCGCCGCCGCCGCCGGGGGGGCCTCCCGCACGGCGAGCACCAGCGCCTGGTGTTCCCCCAGCGTCTCCCCGAGGTCCGCGTTCTCGATCGAAGCGAACATCCGGATCGAGAAGCTCCGGTTCCAGATCCCGTCGAAGCTGCGGAGCAGGTATTCGTTGCCGGACTCTTCCACGATGCACCGGTGGATTCTCCGGTTGGCGTGGAAGTACACCTCCACGCCGCCCCCCCGGAGTGCCTCCTCGGTCTCGATGGTCCGCCGGATCCGGTCGAGGGCCGCCGGGTCGCGGCGCTCGGCGACGATGCGGGCCGCGTGCCCTTCGATCGCTTCGCGGGCCTGGTAGATGTTGCGGACCTCGCGTTCGGAGATGTCGCGTACCGTAAATCCGGAAGCGCCGGCCCGCACCAGGATGCCCTCGCGCTCGAGGTGCAGCAACGCCTCTCGGACCGGGGTGCGCGATACGTTGATCTCGTCCGCGACCCGCTCCTGCACGATGCGTTCCCCGGGCTGGAGCGCACCCGCGAGCACCGCGTCGAGCACCTGCCGGTAGACCTCGTCGGCGAGGCGCCGGCGGTCGGGCTCGATCCCGTGGAAGGCGCTCCGTGCATGGCGCGGCGAGCCCCCCGCCGGGGGCCCGCCTTCCTCGCGCCGCTTGTGCTCCGTCTCGACCATGTTCCGTTCGATGGCTCGGTCGCTTCCAGTCTAGCCCGAAAAAATCACCGACTTTCGTCGCGAGGGCGCCAAGATGCCCCACGATCTCATGGAGGAGTGGGCCGCACGACCGCTACTGACAGAACCCGATGGGCCGGGACCGGTCCGGCTTCGCGTCGCACTCTGCGCGGAGCATCGCCGTCAGCGCCTGCGCATCGTCGAGCCGACCGAGGACCGCGGCCTTCCTGCGCACCACCGCGAAGTCTCCGGGCGTGAGCGCCGCGAGGCGAGCGAGACCCGCCGGCGGGACGAGCGCGAAGAACCGGTGGAACGCGGCATCGACCTGCTCGGGCGACAGATAGTCGAGCGTCACCTTGAAGACGAACCGGCGAAGGGTCGCGGGGTCGAGATGCTCGCCGAAGTTGGTGGTGCACGCGAACGGCAGCGGATGGCTCTCCATCCAGGTCAGCATCTCGTTGACCTGACTCACCTCCCACGACCGAGCGGCGAACCTGCGATCGGCGAGGAGCGAGTCCGCTTCGTCGAAGACCAGGAAGGACCCCGCATCGCGCGCTTCGGCGAACGCCGCCGCAATCCGCTTCTCGGTGTCGCCGAGCCACATCGACATCAGGTCCGAGGCACGCTTCTGCACGACCTCGATCCCCATCCGCTCGGCGAGGTGGCGCACGAACGCGCTCTTCCCCGTTCCGGGCGGTCCCTGCAGGCAGAACGACACCGGCCCGGGGCACCCGTCGGCAAGCCGGCCCGCGAGCGAAACGAGATCGGTGTCGGCATGGACGAGCCGGGGATCGAAACGCTCCGGCATACGCTGCGGGGGACGTTCCCTCGAGAGCACGCGGGCGAGGCTTCGCACGCCGCACCGCACGGCGTCGAGCCCGCCGCCGTCGACGAGCTCCGCCGCCGCGGTCACCCCCGAGGCGACCCCCGGCGTCACGTCGTAGTCGAATGCCAGCGCGCGAGCGTCGCGCTCGTGCGACTCGATGCCGTGCCTTGCGAGCTGCCGCGACCAGATCCGGGCCCGTACGCTCGACGGCGGCTGGCGGAGCTCGACCGCGAACATCATGCGCCGCAGCACCGCCTCACAGGTCTGGCCCGCGGAGTTGGTGGTCCACAGGATGGGCACCGGGCCCTGCTCGAGCACCCGGTTCAGATACACCTTCGAGCCCTCGGCCCGAAACGACGCACGCCGCAGCGACGCACGCCGCCGCCGGGCGAAGGCCATCCACCCGAACGGTGCCTCGTGCGCGAGCAGGTCCTCCATCTCGTCAAAGAGGAGGAGTGAATGCGCGCTGTCGGCGAGCAGACGCTGGGCGAGGCGAAGCTCCTGGAGCCGCTCCCGACGCGAGGGCTCGCCGCCATCGTCATCGGATTCTCCGACAGTGTAGAGCGGCACGCCGAGTCTCCGGGCAAGGGTCCGACAGAACTCCGTCTTCCCCGTCCCGGGCTCCCCGTACACGAGGACGTTGACCCCCTTTCTCCCAGTCCGAAACGCGCCGCGAAGGAGCGCCTCGACGTGGTCTCGCGCCTCGGCGATGTGATCGAAGTCCGACCACTCGAGCTCCCCGGGGGGCGCCGCGTCGAACAGCAGCGCGTGCGCGCCGGCCCCTGCGCCGGCGGGACCGAACGCCAGTCGATGCAACCGGTCGATGACCGTGACGTCCCCGTCTTCGTCGACCGCGACGAGCCCCGACTTCACGAGCGGAGCGTCCGGTTCGAGGCGCGCAAGGAAAGTGTTCCCCGAGATGCCGAGGAGGCACGGAAGCGCGGGACCCCGCACGTTGAAGATCATCGCCAGTTTCCTCCCGAAGACCGAGTCGAGCAGGTCCTCGACGACCGGATTCGACCGGTACCGGAGCATGATCTCGAGGATTGCCAAGTCGGTGCGAGAGAGATTGATCTCGCGACCCAGCCTCCGCAGCCCCGACGCCAGCCGGTCCGCCCGGACCGGGCGGACCGGGCGGGTTGCGCCGTGTTCACCGGTGGTGAGGCGGTCTCGCAGCGCGTCCGATTGGTCTTTCGACGGACCGCCCCCGGACTTCCGGCGCCGCGCACCCTCTTTGCAGAGTTCGACGAGCGAGCTCCCGGCCGGCAGCAGCCTGGAGTTCTCCGAGACCCATTCGAAGAGTCCTCTGAGCTCTCTGGATTCCGAGCTGCCTCGGTGAAGGCGCCGGACGGCATTGGTGAGATAGGAGAGAACGAGACGCTTTTCGTACGTGGTGGTCAACATGCTTTTTCCTCCATCGGGAGTTGATGATCCTACACGGCCCTTGCCATAATTCAAGAACCTATCGGTTCCTGCTAACTATTTCACTCACGCCATGTGATGGCGAAGCAGTCAACACCCCCTACGAGGAAGCAGCAGTTCTCATTTTGGCGCCTGACTTCACCCTGAGCCGCAAACCGTCTTCTCCTTGCGACTCGATCCGGGGCAGATCGGGGGGCAGATCGACGGTCGTGCCGGTCCTGCCGCGGGACCCGACGAGCAAAATGAGAATTGCTGACGAGGAAGGCTGGCAGTGATGTACGTCAAAATCGGACGTGCCTCGTCGGCGATCGCCAGCACCGTCTTCCGACCCGAAAAAATCCCCGACTTTCGTCGCGAGGGCGTCAGGATGCCCCACGATCTCCCCACGATCTCCCCACGATCTCATGGAGGAACGGGCCGCACGGACCGAAAGAGCGCGTGCGCGCTGCCGAGGCGTAGTCGACCCTGGCGCGTGCGCGCGGCCGAAGCGATTTGGGCGGCTTGCGGGAGTACGGCCCGCGACCGCGAGCGGATGGGCGGCCGCAGCGGGAAGTCGGTGATTCTTTCGGGCTGAGGGATAGCGCTTGCCCCGGGCGTGACGGCCCTCGGGCACCTCGCCCGGACACTCGAAGAGGCTGCACAGCCCGCGCGCGGCCATCGGCTCGGTGTGTGTGGGCAGGCTCGGCCCGGGCACCCGCGAGGCCAGGTTCACCCCGAGCCGTGCCCGATCGCTCGGCCGGCGATCCGGAACGACCCTCCGGGGGTACCCGCAACCCCGGTCTCCAAGGAAAATTTCCTTCCACAGGCTGCGGTCGGCTGCCGGCGAGCACGCCACCGAGCGGATGACCATCTCCACGGCCTGTTCGGCCGGATATCCACCGCCGCCCGTGGATGCCCGTTCTCGGGCGATTCCAGACCACAGGGATGCGCCGGAGCTGGAATGAATCCGCTTGCGGTATGCTCGCATCGGGCGGAAAACGCAAGTAGACCTCGGTTCGGATCGATGCCTGGAATGACTGAAAACGATTCAGAATACAACGCCTCGGGTGGCGGCCTTCGCATCGGCATCGACATCGGCGGCACGTTCACCGACGTCGTCGTGTACGACGAGGCGACGCGCCGGACCACCGCCGCCAAGGCCCTCACCCGGCGCGGCGACGAGGCTGCCTCGGTGCTCGAGTGCCTGGAGGCGGCGGCCGGGGCGGGCGGACTCGAGCGGGTGGTGCACGGCACCACGATCGGGACGAACGCCATCCTCGAGCGGCGCGGCGCCCGCACGGCGGTGCTCGCGACCCGGGGCTTTCGGGACCTCCTCGAGATCGGGCGCACGCGCCGCATGGCCCCCAACACCCTGTTCGACCTCTCCTTCCGGAAACCGGCCCCGCTCGTGCCCCGCCCCCTTCGCTTCGACGTGGAGGAGCGGGTCGATTCGGCGGGCGAGGTGCTGGAGCCCCTGGCGGAGCCCGCGGTCCTATCGATCGCGGAGGCCCTCGCCCGGGAGGAGGTGGCCGCGGTCGCGGTCTGCTACCTCCACAGCTACGCCAACCCGGCGCACGAGGAGGCGACGCGGGCCATCCTCGAGGACGCGCTCCCCGGCGTCTTCGTCTCGCCTTCCCACGAGGTGGTCCCGGAGTACCGGGAGTTCGAGCGGCTGACGACGACGGTCCTCAACGCTTTCATCGGGCCGCTCCTCGACCGCTACCTCGAGGTGCTCGAGCGCGCGCTCCGGCGCGACGACGACGGGGCGAGGCTCTACATCATGGCGTCGAGCGGCGGGGTCATGCCCCTCGCCCGCGCCCGCCGGACCCCGATCCAGACCGTGCTCTCCGGCCCCGCGGGCGGGGTGACGGCGGGGGTCGGCGCGGCCCGGGCGGCCGGCTTCGGCGGCGTCATCACCTGCGACATGGGTGGCACCAGCACCGATGTCTGCCTGGTCCACGACGGGGAGCTTCGGGTCACCGTCGACAACCTCATCGGGAGCATGCCGCTCAAGGTCCCGCAAGTGGACATGAACACGGTCGGGGCGGGCGGCGGGAGCGTGGCATGGGTCTCGCCGGAAGGGCGGATCCACGTCGGGCCGCGGAGCGCGGGCTCGAATCCCGGACCGATCTGCTACGGCCTCGGCGGGCGCGAGGTCACCGTGACCGACGCGAATCTCTGGCTCGGCCGGCTCGCGATGCGCCGCCGGCTCGGGGGCCGGATCGCCCCCACGATGGAGCGGGTGGAGAGCGCCATCGAAGCCCTCGCGCGCGGCGCCGGGATCGACGACGCACACCGGATGGCGGCCGGCGTGGTGCGGATCGCGGTCGCCCGGATGGTGGCCTCGATCCGGGAGATCTCGATGTCGCGCGGCTACGATCCGCGCGAGTGCGTGCTGATGGCGTTCGGGGGGGCGGGCCCCATGCACGCCACCACGGTGGCGGACGAACTCGGCATCGACCGGGTGCTGGTCCCGAAGTTCCCCGGCAACTTCTCCGCGTGGGGTCTGCTCACCTCGGAGATCCGGCACGACTTCGCCGAGACCCTGCTTCTCGGTTGCACCCCCGAATCGATCGTCCGGCTCGGCGCGGCGCTCGCGGGGCTCAGGGGCCGGGCCCGGGAACGGCTGCACGAAGACGGGTTCACCGACGGCGCCATCACGTACCGCGAGACCCTTGACATGCGCTATCTCGGGCAGGCGTTCGAGATCCCGATCCCGGTTCCCGAGCGCCCGCTGTCCGCCGATGCCTTGCTCGCCGAGTTCCACCGCACCTACGCGAAGCGCTACGGCCACGCGAGCGAGGACCAGCCGGTCGAGATCGTGAACGTGCGCCTCGCGGGCATCGTGCCCGCCCGGGTGCCCGAGCCGGTGGCGGAGGCGCCGGTCGGAAACGGAAGCGACGCAGGGATCATGGAGCGGCGGCGGGTGTGGTTCGACGAAGGGATCGACGGCGTTCCGGTCCGCGACCGGGTCCGCATCCCCGTCGACGCGCCGTTCGACGGCCCTGCGATCATCGAGGAGACGGGGGCGACCACGGTGGTCTTCCCGGGCTGGAGCTGCCGGCGCGACGAGCGTGATACCCTGCACCTCGTCCGCGAGGCGCCGTCATCGTGAGGGCGGCGAGGGCGCGGGGGAGCGTGCGAATCACCCCGTCCTCCGGCATCGCGGGCCGTGCGTCCGGAGGCCTGTGCCCTTCCGGATCCGGAAGTCGGCGCCCTTCGACACGGAGCGCGAAGGGAAGCGGCGCGCAAGAACGCTCGGAGGAGCTGTTGCAACCGGACAATGAGCTTCCGCAAACGCTCGCCTACTTCATCCTGAGCAAGCTTCGCTGGCGCATCATCTCGGGCGACCTCCAGCCGGGGCAGCCGCTCCGGGAGATGGAGATCCAGTCCCACTACGGCAGCAGCCGGGGGCCGGTTCGGGAGAGCCTCCGGCTGCTCCTCCAGAACGGCCTCGTCGAACACCAGCAACGGCGCGGGTTCCGGGTGCGCGAGTACTCCCCGGACGACATCCGCAACATCTACACGCTCCGCCGGACGCTCGAGGGGATGGTGGTGAGCGGCCTCGAGGGGCGCGACCTCACCACCTTGGTGCAGGTCCTCGACGGGCGCCTCCAACTCATGGAGGTCTGCTTCAAGAACAAGGACATCGACCGCTACTTCCGGGAGAACAACGAGTTCCACCAGGCCATCATCGACTTCACCGAGAACAAGCCGATCGCCCAGGTCCTGCATTACGTCAACGAGATCTCCCTGCCGGTGCGCTACCGCCTGATGCGGACCAGCTTCCCGACGCGCCGCTCGCTCGACTACCACTACCGCATCCGGGACCACCTCGACCGAGGCGACATCGCCGGCGCCAAGGTGCTCACCGAAGAGCACATCATGGCGAACCTCGACCGCGCCACCGACTCCGAGCGCGAGCGGGTGCGCGAAGCGGCGGGGTAAAGCCGGAGCCTCCCGGCCGTATCGAGCCGGGTCGAAGGCGGCGGACCGGGCCGGGCACGTGGGGCCGTTCCGGGTCGGGCCGGACGCACCACGCCGTGGCGGCGCCCCGTCCTCCTCGGCCGGCGCGCCGCCTTCGGGGGCCGCCACCCCCTTCGATCGTCGGGCCGGGCGCGCCGCGATTCCCGCGACGCGCGACCGACCGCCGTCCCTTGATGGTCCTGCCCGCACCGGCAGGACCATTTCTTTGTCGTGACCGAGTGCCGGCCGCGGATGCGGATCGGCCGGCCGTGCGCCCGAGGGCCGCTTCCCGAGGCCCGAGCCGACCCGCGGACGACGAAATGCGCTCCCCGACGGCCTGCCGTACCGGCCCGGTTCACCTGTCGCCGAACAAAAAACGAGCCCTGCCCGCACCGGGAATCTTTTGTTTTTTGTTGACATCGTTGTGTACACTCGACCCGAGCCGCTGGTCGGCGCGTACCGTCCTTCGACGAGGCCGAACCGGTGCCGAGGGCGATACCGGCCGGCTCGCGGCCATCCGGCCCCGAATCCTCGTGAAGGAGGAACACTCATGACCCGTCATCTCCCATTCCGGACCGTGCGAGACGGCCGAACCCTGGCCGCCGCCGCCCTCCTCGGCGCCTTCTCTCTCGCCGCGCCAGCACAGGCCGACGAGAAGATCGTCATCGCGACCGGAGCCGATCCCTGCTTCGGCGTCTTCTACGTACCGCACGAGATCGGCGCCTTCGAGGAGGCGGGGCTCGACGTCGACCTCGTCACCGGCGCATCCGGGTCGCGCCAGGTCCCGTTCATCCTCACCGGCGACTTCCACTTCGCCATGGGCAGCGGCGGCGCGTGCATGACCACCCACGACAAGGATCCCGACAAGGTCGGCATGTTCGCGGCCGGCGCGGGCTACAAGGGCTACGACGGCGTCGTGTCGCGCGACGACATCGCGGACCTCGAGGGCCTCAAGGGCAAGAAGGTGGGCCTCGCCCTCGGTACGGGCAGCGAGGTCTTCTTCACCACCGTCGTCGAGAAGGCGGGATTCAGCATTGACGACTACGATGTCGTTCCCGTCGAGGCGCCCGAGATGGTGGCCGCGATCGAGCGCGGCGACATCGACGCCTACGCGGCCTGGGAGCCCTGGGTCTCCCGCGGGATCCAGGCGGTCAAAGGCACCCACACCATGCTGACGAGCGAGGGCCTCTGGGAGCCCTCCAACTCGATCTGCGGCAACAAGCAGTGGGCGGCCGCGAATCCGGACAAGGCGACGGCCCTGTTCAAGGTCATGGCCGACACCGCGGCGAGGATGCAGGCGGACAAGGACTGGGCCGCGAGCGTCATCAGCCGGGTGATCAAGCTCGATCCGGACCTCTCCAACGCGATCACCCGGAAGTGCACCTTCCGCACCCACCTGCACCAGCTCGAAGTCGACAACATGGTCAACGACTACAACAACCTCGTGCTGCGGGAGGTGATGCCGGCGGATCCGGGCAAGGACTGGTGGCGGGGCTTCCTCCATGACGCAACCCTGAAGGCGGCGGCGCCCGAGAACGTGGACTACGTTCTGCCGGGCAAGTAGACGCGCGACGCCCGAAGGCGCCCGCAGGCACGTCGCCCGCCCCGGAGCGCAGTGGGCGGGCGGTGTGCCGCTTCCCCTTCGCCCGCGCCACTTCCTCCCCTTCCCTCCCCCGCGCGCGGGGCCGGCGGCGCGCACGCCGGCCGGCCGGCCGCAGGCCCGAGGAGCGAGTCCCCGACCATGACCACGGCCCATCCGAACCCGCTTCCCGCGAGCGTCCGGCCGAACGAGCCGGCCGATCTCGCCGACGACCTCGGGATGTATCGCCTCGTCCGCCGCATCCGCTCCTTCGAGGAGAGCCTCGTCACCCTCTTCGGCGAAGGGAAGGTCTACGGCACCGCCCACACCTGCATCGGCCAGGAAGCGGTGGCGGTCGGCGCGTTGTTCGACCTCACCGAGGACGACTTCGTGACCGGCACCCACCGCAGCCACGGGCACTGCATCGCCAAGGGCGCGGACGTCGGGGCGATGATGGCGGAGCTCCTCGGCCGCGCAAACGGCTACTGCGGGGGCAAGGGCGGCTCGATGCACATCGCCGACCTCGACCTCAACATGCTGGGATGCAACGGCCTCGTGAGCGCGGGCGTCCCGCACGCGGCCGGGGCGGCGATGGCGGCCGGCCTCCGCGGGGAGAACCGGGTGGCGGTCGCGTTCCACGGGGATGGGGCCGCCAACCAGGGGATCCTCTACGAGACCCTGAACCTCGCGGCGGTGTGGCGGCTGCCCCTCATCGTCGTCTGCGAGAACAACCAGTACGCCATGACGACCCCCTACGCCGTCTCCCAGGCCGGGGAGAGCATCGCGGCGCGCGCGGCGGGCTTCGGCATTCCGGCGGAGGTGGTGGACGGCATGGATGTGCACGCGGTGCGGGAGGCGGTGCGCACGGCCATCGAGCGGGGACGCACCGGCGGGGGCCCCTCTTATATCGAGTGCAGAACCTATCGCTACATGGGGCATTCGCTCCGGAACGACCGACCGGTGAGGAGCGAGGAGGAGATCGCGTCGTGGCGAGCGCGCGACCCCCTCCCGGCTCTCGCGCGGCGCCTGCACGAACACCACGGTCTGCCGGACAGCGAGACGGCGGCCATCGACGACGAGGAGCACGGACGGGTCGCGACCGCGGTGGCGGAGGCGGAGGCGGCACCGGAGCCGGGGCCCGAGATGCTGACGGCAGGGGTCTTCTGCGACGACCCGTGGGAGGAGACCCCGCCGCCGCGGACCGAGGCGGACGAGAACCGGATCCTTTCCTACGCGGGCGCCCTCAACGAGGCGCACCACCAGGCGATGGCGGCGGACGACCGCATTCTCCTCTTCGGAGAGGACGTCGCCGAAGGCGGGGGGGTATTCGGGGTCTCCGCCGGCCTCAAGGAACGGTTCGGGGCCGCGCGGGTGCGCGACACCCCCATCTCGGAGCAGGCGATCGCCGGCCTCGGGGTCGGGCTTGCCCTCGCGGACGCACGTCCGATCGTCGAGATCCAGTTCATGGACATCCTTACGCTCGCCACGGACCAGATCGTCAACCAGGCGGCGAAGATCCGATACATGCTGGGTGGCCGCCCCCGGGTGCCCCTCGTGGTGCGCGCACCCCTCGGCGCCGGGGTCAAGCTCGCCGCCCAGCACTCCCAGAGCCTCGAGACCTGGTTCATGCACGTGCCGGGGCTCATCGTGGCCGCCCCGAGCACTCCCTACGACGCGAAGGGGATGCTGCTGTCGGCCCTGCGAAGCCCCAACCCGGTCGTCTTCCTGGAGCACAAGCTCCTCTACTTCCTGTCCGGGCCGGTGCCGGAGGAGGTCTACACCCTGCCGCTTGGCGTCGCCGAGGTTCGGCGCGAGGGCACCGACGTCACCGTCGTCGCCACGTCCGCGATGGTGCGAAAGGCGCTCCAGGCGGCGCGGCGGCTGCGGCGGGAGGGCGTCTCGGTGGAGGTCATCGATCCACGCACCCTCGCCCCGCTCGACGTCGACACCATCGCTGCGTCGGTGCGCAAGACGGGGCGGCTGGTCGTCGCCCACGAGGCGTGCAAGTTCGCGGGCTTCGGCGGCGAGATCGTGGCCGCCGTGACCGAGTGCGCCTTCGACGCTCTCAAGGCCCCCCCGCAACGGATCGGCGCTCCCTCGACCCCCGTGCCCTACAACTCGGCGCTCGAGCAGCTCTTCATTCCGGGGGAGCCGCAGATCATCGAGGCCATCCGCAAGACCCTGCCATGAGGAGCGAAGTCCGGGCGAGGATGCGAACGCCGGCGCGGGCGTGAGCGAGGAGGAGGTGATCGAGGACGCGGGCCGGGACTCGGACGAGAGCATGGGCGGAGACGCGGACGAAGATACGGGCATGGGCGAGGGCACGGGCATGGGCATGGGCGTGAGCATGAGCGAGGGCGTGAGCAAGCCATGAGCGAAGCGGTTGCCGGCGCGGCCCCGGGAAGCGCAGCCGCCCGGTTCGAGCGCCTGGTCCACATCGCGGGCCTCGCGAAGACCTTCTTCAGCGCGGACCAGCACTTCACCGCCCTCGACGGGGTCGACCTCGACCTCGACTCCGACGACTTCTTCTGCCTCCTCGGCCCGAGCGGCTGCGGCAAGACCACGGTGCTCAACATCCTTGCGGGCTTCGAGGAGCCGACGGACGGGACGGTGGAGTTCGAGGGCGGGCGGGTCGCCGGCCCTTCGCGCGACCGGGGGGTCGTCTTCCAGGCGGACAACTCGCTCTACGAGTGGCTGACGGCCCGGCAGAACGTGGAGTTCGGGCTTCGGATCGGGGGCGCGAGCGCGGAAGAGCGCGCCCGGGTGGCGGGCGAGTTCCTCGAGCTCGTCGGTCTTGGCGACCAGGGGCACAAGTATCCGCACGAGCTGTCGGGCGGGATGCGCCAGCGGGTGCAGCTCGCGCGGGTGCTCGCGAACCGTCCCCGGATGCTCGTCATGGACGAGCCCTTCGCCGCCCTCGACGCTCAGAACCGCCGGGTGCTTCAGGACGAGCTTCGCCGCATCTGGCAGGAGCACAAGGTGACGGTGCTCTTCATTACCCACGACATCGAGGAGGCCCTGCTGCTCGGCACGCGGATCGGGGTGATGACGGCGGGGCCGAACGCCGGGATCAAGGAGATCATCGACATCCCGCCGGAACTGAAGCGGGACCGGGTGGACCTCGGGTTCGTGGAGATGTACGCGCGGGTCCAGGACCTCATCGCGGACGAGACCAACAAGTCGCTCGCTGCGCAGGCGGGGCGGGCGAAGGAAGAGTCGAAGCCGCTCGGGCGCACTTCCCTCGCGGCCCGCGAACGCCACCGGCGGGCGAGGCAGAGCCGCGGCGCACAGAGCCTCGGCATCTACGCGATGTCGATCGTCGCGTTCTTCGTCATCTGGCACTTCGGGTCGCGGCTGATGGGCTCGGTGCTGTTCCCGTCGCCGGTGCAGTTCCTGGTGACCTTCGCCGAACTCCTCCTCGACGGGACCCTCGTCCACGAGGCATACGTGTCGCTCCAGCGCATCCTTTCCGGGTTCGTCATCGGCTCGCTCATCGCGATACCGCTCGGGCTCCTGATGGGAAGCTTCCGGGTGATGCGGCTCATCCTCGACCCCTACATCGAGCTGCTCCGGTTCATCCCGTCCATCGCGATGATCACCGTCGCGGTCATCTTCTTCGGGCTGGGCGAGGGGTCGCGCATCTTCCTCATCGCCTGGGTCACGGTGTTCACGGTCACCATCAACACCTCGGCGGGCGTCGCCTCCATCGAGCCGAACAAACTGCGGGCGGCGCAGTCCCTCGGGGCTTCGAAGCGCCAGCTCTTCTTCCTCGTCACGTTGCCGGCGACGGTTCCGTTCATCCTCGTCGGGGCGCGGATCGCGATGGCGAACGCGTTCACCACCATCGTCGCGGCCGAGATCATCGGCGCCCACTCGGGCCTCGGCACCATGCTGTGGCAAGCGCGGCTCTACATGCTGATCGACAACATCTACGTGGTGCTGATCACGTTGGGGATCCTCGGCCTCACCATCGATCGTCTGTTCCGTTTCCTCTCTCGGCAGTTCGGGAAGCGCTATGCACCCCATCTCTGACCGGGGGTCCCCGGGCGGCGTGGAGCCCGGTGGGATCCACCTGCTGCGACGAGTGCACGGAGCGGCTCGTCGCGGTGCGGCCGATTCCGCGGGCGGCAATCCCTTCGCGCCGTGGATGGTGATGGTCCGCTCGACCCCGCCGACGCGCGCGTGCGGGATCGGCGGCGTGTTCGACCACGTGAAGCCGAAGGCGCCGATCGACGCGTTCCCCGCCGGGGTCGAAGTTTCGGAACGCCGCTGCTCCCGGCGGCCGACGCACGAACGTCAGCCAGCCACCCAGGGAATGGAGGAAGAACCCCGATGACGCACACCGTGCTCCTGCCGGACATCGGCCAGACCATCGACGAAGGAACGGTGGAAGAGTGGCTCGTGGAGATAGGCGACGAGGTCGAGAAGGGCGAGCCGATCCTCGCCGTGGAGGTGGACAAGGCGACCCTCGAGGTAGCCGCGACCGCGGACGGGGTCCTTGTGCGGCAACTCGTCGAGGTGGAGCAGACGGTGCGAACCGGAGACCCGCTCGCCGTGATCGACGAGGCAGGATAGCGGGCCGGTGACGACCGAAGCCGCCGTCGTGACCGGCGGGGCGCGGGGGATCGGGGGGGCCTGCGCGCTCCGCCTCGCCAAGGCCGGCTACGAGGTCGCGATCTGGGACGTCGATGATGAGGCGGCGCGCGCGATGGTGGCGGAGATCACCGACCGGGGCGGACGCGCCCGCTCTGCCGTGATCGACGTCGCGGACGAGAGGGCGGTAGCCGCCGCGGTCTCCGCGCTCGAAGCCTCAAGCCCCCCGATTTCCGTGCTCGTCAACAACGCGGGGATCCTCCGCCTCACCCCGATCGACGGGCTCGACCTCGCGGATTGGGACCAGGTGATCCGCGTGAACCTCCGCGGCCCCCTGGTCTGCACCCGCGCCGTCGTCCCGGGCATGAAGCACCGCCAGCGGGGCGCCATCGTCAACGTCGTGTCGAACGTGGTCGCCGCCGCGCGCCTCCACAACGGCGCCTACGCGGCGGCGAAGGCGGGCCTCCTCGGCCTCACCCAAGTGCTCGCCCTGGAACTCGCCCCGCACCGCATCCGCGTCAACGCGATCTCCCCCGGCTCGACCCGCACCGAGCTCATGGACACCTACGACGACGAGATGATGGAGGGCCTGCTCAAGGGCAGCCTCGAGCGGTACCGTATCGGGATCCCCCTTGGCCGCTTCGCCGACCCGGCCGACCACGCTGGTGTCGTCGCCTTCCTCGTGAGCGACACCGCCGCCCATATCACCGGCCAGAACCTCTTCACCGACGGCGGCCAGACCCTCGCCTGACCACCCCGATGCCGCCCCATACGACTTCGGAGGACGGAATCAAAACCAGCCACGGTCGAGAGTATCCCGCTCGTTCTCGTCACTGTTGCCCAGCCGCCGCTCCACGTGGGACAGGAAGCGTCGAAAAGTGTCCGGGGCGAGGGGATGCTCGATCAGGTGTCGCTCGAACGTATCCCGGTTTGCGGCCCTCCCTCCCGCCGTGGAAAAGTGCTTCCGTACGTTCGCCGACAGACGTCTCGCCTTTCGCAGCACGATGACTTCCTCGATCGCGGTGACGGCCGTGCTGATCGGGGTCATGTCCAGCCATTCGCACAGCAGGAAGTACCGCTGATCGCGGCGTCGACCGCGAGCCGATCCACGGCAGGCAACTTGTCGTTCCCAAGGAGTGCCCGGAGCTTGTCGCCATGTGGGGTCGGAGAGTCCATCATCAAGCGAGTGCGTGCGAAAGCGCCCCGGGGGCCGGCATCGGAGACGGCGAGACCTCGTCGAGACGGGCTATCGCGTCCTCGAGTCCCGGGCGCTCTCCGGGGGGCACAAGGGAGCGGGTCGCCGAGAGCACTTGCCCCGCGATGCGCCGCGCCGCCGTCAAGGAGGAATCCTCGTCGGGGACTTCGTTCGTCGTGTGGATATGCAGGATGTCCTCGTAGATATCAGCTCCGTAGCGGTTTCGGAATACACGCTCCTGGCGCCGTTCGATCGCCAAGCCCATGCCCCGCACTGCGAGCTCCGCCACCAACTCGCCGTTAAAGAACCGAGTGCCCCGCACCGACGACTCCCGTCCAAGCACGAGGATCAACCGAGCGCCGGGTCTCACGACCCGCGCCATCTCCCGGAGCGCCAGCGCCATGTCCAGAGAGTATTGAATGACCGTGAGGAAGCGGTTCCCGCGGTTCTGACGGTTCGAGCCGATCTCGGAGCGGGCGACGGCCAGCACGTCCCATTCCAGCGCTTCGACCGAACGCCGGAACTTCTGGTGGTAATTGTGGACGTTGATGTAGGGCGGCGACGTGAGTACCAGATCGACCAAGCCGGCCTCCAAGGGCAGCGCCCTCGCGTCCGCATGGTGCACGGCAATGGGCCGATCCGACTCGGGAAGGGCGCGCACGGTACGTTCGATGCGCAACCAAGTCTTGTGGATCGTGTCCGTGTCCAGATGCCTGCGATGGAAATCGCACAGTACGACGAGTGCCGCCGCGAGGCTCCGCGCCGGATCGGGGGCGGACTCGCGCCACAGTTTGACGAGTACGGCTTCGAGCGTGGCGCGGTCTACCGCCGATCCCCAAGCCCCGTCGAAGAACAGCGGCCCGTGGGGCGGGCCGATCGCATCGAAGAGTCGGTTCCGCAGTCCGTTGAGCGCCACCGCACGCTCGGCCGCATCCAGATTGATCATCCGGTACACCCGGGCGAGGAGCACCGCCGCAGGGTTGAGCTCACCCCCGCAGGCCGCGAGACCCAGACGCGCCGCCTCGACCAGCGAGGTGCCGCTGCCGGCGAAGGGATCCAGGACGACGCCGGCGCGCGGGGCGTAGGCGGTCAGCAGCTCCTCGACGAGCTGCGGCGAAAACTGTCCGGTCCAGGGAAGGGGATTGGTTCGCACCCGTTCGGTGATGTCGAGGCAGCCCTGGGGAAGAGACTCCCGGTCCAGGGGAGTGGCGGCGAAGGTTTGGTGCAGGATCATGGGCGCGAGGCGGAGCGGGGCTGCTTGGAGACGCCGCCTCAGTGTAGCGCCTGTTCGATCGGACCAACGAAGGAAAGGGATTCTTCCGTCCTGATCGGTTGTCTGAACTGTACCGGGTTTCCCGGAGGCTCCCAACCTTGAGAGCCCGGAGCCATGAAACATTCCGGAGCTTCGGGAACGGGCCGTGCGGTTGGTCCTGGCCCCCCAACGAAACGCAACGGGCGGCGATCGTCTCGGTGTCGTCGAAGGTCGGCTGTTCGGCCGAGACGCTTCGCAAGTGGGTGCGTCGGGCCGAACGCGATACGGGCGTTCGACCTGGGCTGACGAGCGACGAGCGAGGCGTACCGCTGGGAGCGTGCGGCATGAAGGCCACCGGTGCGAACGAGGGGCGTTGTGCGGGTGACGATCGCGACGCCGCCCAGGGCCCCGGTGATGGACGAGGGGGCGAGGGGGAGGAGTCCTGAGGTTTCGGAACGCCGCTGCTCCCGGCGACCGACGCACGAACGTCAGCCAGCCACGCAGGGAATGGAGGAAGAACCCCGATGACGCACACCGTACTCCTGCCGGACATCGGCCAGACCATTGACGAAGGAACGGTGGAAGAGTGGCTCGTGGAGATAGGCGACGAGGTCGAGAAGGGCGAGCCGATCCTCGCCGTGGAGGTGGACAAGGCGACCCTCGAGGTAGCCGCGACCGCGGACGGGGTCCTTGTGCGGCAGATCGTCGAGGTGGAGCAGACGGTGCGAACCGGAGACCCGCTCGCCGTGATCGACGAGGCAGGATAGCGGGCCGGTGACGACCGAAGCCGCCGTCGTGACCGGCGGGGCGCGGGGGATCGGGGGGGCCTGCGCGCTCCGCCTCGCCGAGGCCGGCTACGAGGTCGCGATCTGGGACGTCGATGATGAGGCGGCGCGCGCGATGGTGGCGGAGATCACCGACCGGGGCGGACGCGCCCGCTCCGCCGTGATCGACGTCGCGGACGAGAGGGCGGTAGCCGCCGCGGTCTCCTCGCGGGGTCGAGTGCCCGAGCGATTGCCCGGAGCCTGGAGGTCTCGCCGGTGACGGTGAGCTGCCACCGAGACCGACATTCCCGGACGGGTGTGTCGGTCTCGCCGTTTCTGCCCCTATTTTCCTTACATTTCAGGGTGATGCCGGAGTCACCGGGCAGCGTGACTTGAAGGTCGCCTCGCTTGTCGCCCAAGATGGCTGCGTCCCGGCAGGTTCCTCGACCGTCCAGCCCGCCCGGTCCGCATGGCCGCGGCAGACAAAGCTCATGAAGGCGTCCGCCGATAGGCATCGCGACGGTGGGCGACGCGAACGGCCAGAACGACGAGCTCGTCGTCCCGGACTTCATACACGACGCGATAGCCGCCGACACGAAGCCGGCGCAATCCGCGCAGGCCGCCCTTCAGAGCGGCACCGAGATGAGGGGTTTCGGCCAGCCGGTCGATCGCTGCGACGATCCGTGTCCGGTGCGGCTTGACCACACGCTTCAGCTCTTTGGCCGCGCTCTCCTTAATCCGTATCGAGTAGCTCATGCCGGATCCGGTCCCAGTCCAACACTGGATCGCCGGGGTCGCGGAGCCGGTCGATGGCGACGGAGAGATCGTCGAAGTCTTCGAGATAGTGCTCGACGGCGAGACGGATGACATCCGCCCGGCTGCGCCGGAGCTGTCGAGCGGCCGTATCGAGTGCATCGACTACCGGGTCGGGCAATCGCGCGGTCACCTGCTGGGGCATGGCATGTCCAGGGCAGTTGATGACGATTACAGTGATCTACTGTAAAGCAATGTATCCGTCAACCATGGGGTCGCAGGGCGTGTCGCGATGTATGGGGTGAGATGGCCCCGGTTCGTCGGGCAGCTTGGCGACTGGCTCCGCGTCGTTCACGCCGTCAAGGTGCGGACATCATAGAAGGAGAAACCGGAATCCCGGGTGACTATGGTCAGCCCCTCGGCCCGGGCCTGGGCGATCAGCATCCGGTCGAACGGATCGCGGTGATACGGGGGAAGGCCGCCCGCCTGCTCCGCGTGCTGAAACGTCACGAGAAGAGGCTCGAAACCTTGCATCCTGATCGCGGCTTCCAGATTGTCCGGCGCCTCCAGCTTTCCGAGCGCACGCTTGATGGCGATCTCCCAGCCGCTGACCACGCTGACGAATACCTCGCTCCGGGCGTCCTCGAGGGCCATGCGTGCCGGGCGGCTCAGCATTCCGGGCTCGGCGAGTGCCCACAGCACGGCGTGGGTGTCCAGCAGAAAGCGCGCCACTACTCGTCCTCACCGGGGAACAGGTTCGATTCGTAGAACGAATCGATGACTTCCCGGGGAGGTTCGTCGAAGTCCGGAGCAATCCGGATCCGCCCCCTCAACAC
Organism: Gammaproteobacteria bacterium; assembly: GCA_965214795.1. GTDB lineage: Bacteria > Pseudomonadota > Gammaproteobacteria > HK1 > HK1 > JAJDXW01. Next base: position 4,243,235 of record OZ243976.1, read on the forward strand.
CCCGAGCTTGCGCTTCGCTCGTTGTTCGCGATAAGGCACCAGACGCAAATAGGGTTCGCCGGACCTCGCGATCACGATTTCCTCTCCCTCCCATGCCAGCCTGCCCAACCGGGAAAGCTGCGACTTCGCCTCATGCATATTGACCTTCATCCGGCCTCTTCCATAGCTAAGTCGGACTAAGCTGCCACGGGCACCGGGGCTCTGTCAAGATGTTGACCGCCACCGCAGGGGTGCGACGCTCCCCGCCTCCGTCGTCGGCCGAACGGGCCGCAAAATCGAGCGAATGCACATTCGCAGTGGCTGTGAACGGCGGTACGCGAACCGTCGTCCCCGACAGGAAGCGCGACCGGCAGAGCGCCACCGCCGACATCGTCTCGGCCGTCGTGCCGGCCATGAAGCACCGCCAGCGGGGCGCCATCGTCAACGTCGTGTCAAACGTGGTCGCCGCCGCGCGCCTCCACAATGGCGCCTACGCGGCGGCGAAGTCGGGCCTCCTCGGCCTCACCCGCGTGCTCGCCCTTGAGCTCGCCCCTCATCGGATCCGCGTCAACGCGGTCTCCCCCGGCTCGACCCGCACCGAGCTCATGGACACCTACGACGACGAGATGATGGAGAGCCTGCTCAAGGGCAGCCTCGAGCGCTACCGCATCGGGATCCCCCTTGGCCGCTTCGCCGACCCGGCCGACCACGCTGGTATCGTCGCCTTCCTCGTGAGCGACGCCGCCGCCCACATCACGGGCCAGAACCTCTTCACCGACGGCGCCAGACCCTCGCCTGACCACCCCGAAGCCAGACCGCACCCCGGCGGCCCCCCGGCTCACCGGAGAAAGCCCTGGGACACCCGGCGCGGTTCCGTCCTGGACCAGACCATCTCATTGACAGGAGAGGAAATCACGACTAGGTTCGGGCTGACGTTGCGCCATTGCCGGATCGCGCGGTGGCGATTCACGAACACCATCAAGGGAGAAGGAAACATGCTGCGCAGAGCATTGCTGAAGTGCGTTCTCATGACATGGGCCATTGGACTTGCCGGCCAGGCCGCCATCGCACAGGACGTACCCGATCGCACGATCCGCATCGGATTCGCCGCGCATTCCATCGAGCTCGGCGCCCTGTTCGGACAGCTACGCGAGGGGTTCCGCGCGCATCTGGATGCGGCGGGGGTCAAGTACGAGTTCTTCCAGGCAGCCCCGGACGCCTCCTCCGATCACACCGGCATGCTGCGCATCCTCGAAGACATGGCCGCGCTCGGCCTTGACTACCTGCTCGTCGGGCCGACCTCCCTCCAGCTCAACGAACCCGGCCTCCAGACCGTTGCCGCGGCCGGCACGAAGCTCCTGATGACGGACTACACGCGGCCGGACGAGGGAGTCCCGTATGACGAGGCCGTGTTGAACTGGGTCGTCTACTCCCACAGCGAGATGGGCTTCAAGTCCGGAGAGTGGCTGGGCGACGAGCTGCGGGCACGCGGAAAGATCGAGCCGAAGATTGTCGTGCTCTGGGGCCCGGCCGCCTCGGAGATCTCCGAGCAGCGGGGCCAGGGGGCGTTGAAGGGCCTCGGCAGCCATGCGGATCTCAAGCCGGAGATCGTCTACGAGGCGCATGCCGACTTCAATCGGCAGAAAGCCTACGATGAGACGGAACGGGCGCTTGCCGCGTACGATTTCGACGCCGTCATCGGGCTGAACAGCTACATGGCGGTTTCGGCGAAGAACGCGGTCCAGGCCGCCGGCAGGCTCGATGACATCGTCATCGTCGGCATGGGCGGCACCGTCGACGAGCTGCAGGCGGTAGCGCTGCGCGAAATCGGCTGCGCACCGTTCCGGGATCCGCGGGCGATGGGACGGGCCTCGGCCACCGCCCTGATTCAGCATCTGACCGGACGCGAAGCCGACATCCAGAAGACGGTCTATTCCGATATTCCGGTGCTCGACAACGCGTATCGGATTCGCCACACCGTCGCTCCCGAAATGTTCGACGTCGTGGAGTTCCTGAATCAGCAGGCCCAGTAGTCGCAGTCGCGACCGCGGACGCGGGATCGTGTCCGCGTCGAACGGGGGGAGCCGAATGGACTCGGCTCCCCTCATCGAGGTGCACGGGCTCAGGAAGTCCTTCGGCGGCGTCCACGCGGTCCGGGAGGTGAGCTTCGGTGTTTCTCCGGGAGAGGCGGTTGCGCTCGTCGGCGACAACGGCGCCGGAAAATCCACCGTCGTCAAGATGATCTCGGGTGCCCTCCCCCGGGACGAGGGCGAAATCCGGTGGGAAGGCCGGCCGGTGGACATCGACCACCCCGACGACGCCCGGGCCCTCGGGATCGAAACCATGTACCAGGACCTCGCCCTGGTCCCCGACTTGGACGTCGCCGGCAACGTCTTCCTCGGTTGCGAGCCGGTCACGCGGCGTTTCGGCATCCTGCCCGTGCTCGATCGACCCGCCATGCGTTCGCGCTCTCGCGAACTGCTCGACCGCGTGAACATCGACATGCCTTCACTCGACACGGCGGTGCGGCAGCTCTCCGGCGGGCAGCGCCAAGCGACCGCCATCGCGCGATTTCTCCTGAACGAGTCCGGCCGGCTCATCATCATGGACGAGCCGACCGCCGCACTCGGCGTCAAGGAGCAACGCAAGGTGCTCGAACTGATCGGATTGCTGAAGGAGCACGGCGTCGCCATGCTGATCGTGAGCCACAATCTCGATCACGTGTTCGACGTCTGCGAGCGTGTCGTCGTGCTGCGCGTCGGCCGGGTCGCAGGAACCGTGCTGACGTCGGAATCGGAGAAGGGCGACGTGGTGGGACTCATCATGGGGGAAGCGTCATGAGCCAGGCGCCATGAGCGAAACCCCCGGTGGAAGGAGCGGCGCTTTCACGAGCGACCGGCCCCGAACGGGCCTCCGTGCGGTCCTCGGGGGCCTCAACCCACTGCTCTATGCGCTGATCCTGCTCTTCCTGGCCGTCGCGCTGGTCAGCGACCGGTTCCTGACCTTCACGAACCAGATGAACATCACGCGACAGGCGGCCGTGTTCCTCATTATCGCGGTCGGCCAGACCTTCGTGATCTCGAGCCGCGGAATCGACCTGTCGGTTGGCTCCATTGTCGGATTGACCGGCTGCGTCATGGCGACGATGCTGCTTTCGGGCGTGCCCGTGGTCGTCGCGATCGGCGCGGGGCTCGGCCTGGGCGCGCTGGCGGGACTGATCAACGGGTTGGTCATCACGCGGCTGGATGTCAATCCGCTCATTGCAACCCTCGGCATGCTGGTTGCACTGCGGGGCGCGACGCATCTCTACATGAGCGGGGACGTCGTCGTTCGCATGCCGTCGGAGATCCGTTTTCTCGGACAGGGGGATCTCATGGGCGTGCCGATGCCGGCCATCATCGCGCTCGCCGTCGCTCTGGTCGGGTACTGGCTGCTGTTCCATACCCGCTTCGGCCGCTACACCCAGTCCATTGGCTCCAACGAACACGCGGTCGAGCTGGTGGGCATCCCCGTGCGCCGGCAGAAAGTGTGGATCTATGTCCTGCAGGGAGTGTGTTGCGCGATCGGCGCGGTGGTGCTCATCGGCAGGCTCAACGGTGCGTCTCCGGAGCTGGGCCTGAACTACGAGCTGCACATCATCGCGGGAGTCGTGCTTGGAGGCACCGCTCTCTATGGCGGCGTGGGCACCGTGGTCGGGACCGTGCTCGGAATCATGACCATCGGCGTTCTCGAGAACGCGATGGTGCTGGTCGGGGCCGACTTCCACGTGCAGCGCGTCCTGATCGGGGTATTGCTGGTCAGCGTGGTTGCATACCAAGGCTATCGACGGCGAAGGCGGGCCACGATTCCGACGGGTTGACTCATTTCGGTCCGGATCCCCGGGGTCGCAGCTTGTCCGCCCTCAGCCCGATCCGGTTCCGGGCGGACCGGTTCGAGCGTCGCGGGACTGCCCTTTCCCGCCGCGCGGCCGATCGTGCCGGGACGGGATTCACTCCCGGGGCCGACTCCCGCGGCCTTCACGCCGCCATGGTAAGGAGCGATGCGTGTCCAACATTCCTTCGACCCGGATGCCTCACGCAGGCGAGGAGCCGGGTGCGCCTGCGTCGCGGTACAACCGGGACGGCTATCTCTTTCCCTTCCGCGTGCTCGACGCGGCAGAGGCGGATGGGCTCTGGCGGCGGGTTCAGGCGTTCAGAATCGACCGCCCGGACGACGCCCGGATTGCGTTCTCCCTCAACCCGCACTACCTGCTGCCCTGGCTCTACGACCTCGCCCGCCACCCCCCGATCCTGGACCGCGTGGAGACCGTGCTCGGCCCCGACATCTGAGGTGGTCCGGGTCGTTTGGACAGTCCGAGGGCCGGAATAAGGTGTACCGGGACTGTGATGTGATGCCCTCGGAACGATCGTACCCGTTGCCGGTGACCGGCGTCGAGGTACGTCGAAACTCTGTTCTCCGGACCGCTGGTGGTTGGTCCTGTGGAGCTTGTGGGCGAGAGGCGCGAGAGTGTGGGCGAGGCGGTGGGCAACGCGCCCGCGTTGTCCACGGTCTCGTCCACACGGCCCGTAGGGCTCGCGCCGGTCCGAAGGACTCGTCCACAAATCCACAGGACTCCCCCCCCCTCGCCCATCACCGGGGTCCTGGGCGGCGCCACGATCGTCACCTGCGCAACGCCCCTCGTTCGCACCGGTGGCCTTCATGCCGCACGGTCCCAACGGTACGCCTCGATCGGCGTGCGTCCACCCAGGGCGCTGTGCGGGCGCTCCTGGGTATAGAAACGCATCCAGTTTGCGATGACGCGCTCGGCTTCGAAGCCGTCGCGCAGTTCGTGCAGGTACACCGCCTCGTACTTCAGCGACCGCCAGAGCCGTTCGATGAACACGTTGTCCAGGCACCGCCCGCGGCCATCCATCGAACACCTCGCCCCGCACGCGAGAACCCGTTCGGTGAACGCCAGGGAGGTGAATTGTGCCCCTTGGTCGGTGTTGAAGATCTGCGGCGTTCCGTAGCCAAGGGCCGCCTCGAGCGCCTCGATGCACAACTGGCTGTCCATGGTGTTCGACAGCCGCCACGAGAGCACGTGGCGGCTCGCCCAATCCATCACCGCCACCAAGTACAAATACCCTTGCGAAACCGGGATGTAGGTCAGGTCCGCACACCACACGTGGTCCGGGCGCTCGACCTGCACCCCGCGCAGCAGGTACGGATAGACCCGATGGTCAGGGTGCGGAACGCTCGTGCGCGGTTTGCAGTACAGCGCCTCGAGCCCCATCACCCGCATCAGCCGCCGGACCCGGCCCCGACCCACTGGCGTGTCTTCACGGCGAAGATGACGAACCATCTGCCGGCTCCCGTAGAACGGATAAGCCAAGTACAGCTCGTCGAGCCGTCGCATCAGCGCCGTGTCCTCGGCGCTCGCCGCGCGGGGCGTGTAGTACAGCGACGAGCGGCTCAAGCCCAGCAGCTCGCTCTGGCGCCGCAGGCTCAACCGACCCCCGCGTTCGACCATCGCCAAGCGCTCCTCGCGACTCAGCTCCCCAACCCGCGCAGAAAAAAATCGCGCTCCACCGTCAGCTCCCCGATCTTCGCGTGCAGCGCGCGGATCGTCTCCTCGTGCTCCGAACGACCCTTCGCCCGCGGGCCCGAAAACACCTCGTCCAGGCCCTCCACCGCCTGGCGCTTCCAGGCGCTGACTTGGTTCGGATGAACCTGGTGCTTCGCCGCGATCGCCTGAACCGGTTGCTCCCCTCGTAGCGCTTCGAGCGCCACTCGCTTCTTGAACGCCGCGGTGAATCGCCGCCGTCTGGTCGCCATACCCTTGCCCTCCTGCAGGCTCTCCGTACACCTTAGCGACCTGTCCAAAAATCCGGGACCACCTCAATCCTCGTCTGGCAGACGGGTTTCTTCGCCAAGGGGGCGCATGACCCGGCTTTCGTGAGCTGGCATCAGGACTCCACCTACTGGGGCCTGGAGCCCCCGGATATCGTCTCCGCATGGGTCGCGTTCACCCCCAGTCGGCGCGCGAACGGGTGCCTGCGCGTCGTACCCGGCACTCACCGGCTCGGTCAGATCGCCCATGCCGACCGCTTCGCGGAGGACAACCTCCTCGGCCGCGGCCAGGAGGTAGCGCTCGATGTGGACGAAGCGGAGGCAGTGGACATCGAGCTCGATCCGGGGGAGATGTCGCTCCATCACGTGCGCATCGTTCACGGTTCGAATCCGAATCCGACGGACGTGCCGCGCGTCGGCTTCGTCATCCGCTACATTGCGGCCCGCTGCCGTCAGATCGGAGCGCGTACCCCGGCGGTGCTCGTTCGCGGAGAGGACCGCTTCCGCCACTTCGATCCGCTCCCGCGTCCGGCGGCGGACTGCGACCCGGCCGCGATGTCCTTCCATGCGTCGGCCACCGCCAAACTGCGGGCGATCTTCTACCAGGACGCGGCGCAAGGACCGCGAAGGCGGGCGTGACGCGAAATTTCCGGGTTAGCTCTGCCCTGTCCCCACATCTCGTGCTGAACAAATTGTCCAGCATCATTTGTGGGTACAGGGCAGGGCTAACTTGCAGCCGGGACCCGCATCTTGCTGTCCAGCTCGTCGGCGAAATGGCAGGCCGCCCGTTGACGGTTCCCGAAGGTCTTGAGCGGGGGGGGCTTCTCCGCGCAAACGGGTTCGGCGATCGGGCACCGCGTATGAAATCGGCAGCCGGTCGGGGGATCGATGGGGGAAGGCACGTCCCCGGCAAGAACCAGGTGCGCGCGTGAACGACTGAGAGCAGGATTGGGGATCGGGTGGGCCGCCAGCAGCGCCAGCGTGTAGGGATGCCGCGGGGAATCGAAGACCCGATCGGTCGAGCCCTCTTCCGCCACCTGACCCAGGTACACGATCATGACCCGATCGGCCAGCGACCGGACGACTGCGAGGTCGTGCGAAATGAACAGGTAGGAGATCTGCGATGATTCCTGTAGCTGGCGCATCAGTCCCAGGATCTGTCCCTGAATCGAGATATCCAGAGCCGACACCGGTTCGTCGGCCACAATGATCGCCGGATGCACCGAAATGGAACGGGCGATGGAAAGCCGCTGGCGTTCGCCCCCGCTCAGTTGGTGGCGCGATCGGTTCAGATACGCCTCGCCCGGCGCCAATCCCACCTTGTCGAACAAGCGGAGCACCTCGTCCACCAACTCCGCCTTGGGCACCATCCGGTTGATCGAAAGCGGTTGGGCGATCATCTGATACGCGGTCTTGAGCGGATTCATGGAGTCGTATGGATCCTGGAAGACCATCTGCACCTGACGCCGGTAGGTCGCGCGCTCGTCTCCGGACAATTCGCCGATCGCCTTGCCCTTGAACTTGATGGTTCCCGCGGTGGGATCGACCAGCCCCACAACGGCTCGACCCAGCGTCGTCTTGCCGCAGCCGCTTTCCCCGACCACTGCCAGCACTTCGCCCCGTCGAAGGGACAGGCTGATGCCGTCGACGGCCCGGACGACGCGCCGGTCGCGCCTCGTCCAGCCATCGTGGATCGGGAAATGGACCTTCAGGTCATCGACATCCAGCAACGGTTCGGTCATCGCGCCTCAACCATGCAGCAAGCACCGCACCTGGTTGCCGCTCTCCAGCGTCACCACGGACGGAGGGACGACCGAGCACTCGGCCATGACCTTCGTGCAACGCGGGTGAAAGCGGCATCCCGAAGGCACCCGGACCCGACTGGGCGGCCTTCCTTTGATGGACCTGAACTCGTCCGCCCGGCGGTCGAACATCAGGGCGCAGTTCAAGAGGGCTTCCGTATAGGGGTGACTCGGCGAGTCGAACAGCTCGAAGATTCCCGCCTCTTCGACAATCTGCCCCGCGTACATGACGTAGACCCGGTCGCAATACTCGGCCACCAGACCGAGATTGTGGGTGATCAGCAGCAGTGCCGTCCCCAAGTCACTGCACAGCTTGCCGAGCAACTGCATGATCTGCGCCTGGATGGTGACATCCAGCGCCGTGGTCGGCTCGTCAGCGATGAGCAGGCTGGGTCGACACGCGATCGCGATCGCGATCAGTACCCGTTGCCGCATCCCGCCGCTCAACTGATGCGGGTAGTAGTCGGCGACCGTCTCCGGGTTCGGAAGCTGCACCAATCGCAGCGCCTCGATTGCCTGTCCGCGGGCCTCGGTCGATCGGATCCCCTGGTGAATACGCACTGCTTCGGCGATCTGCTCGCCGACGCGGATCAGCGGATTCAGAAACGTCATGGGCTCCTGAAACACCATGCTTATCTCGCCCCCGCGAATGCGTGACATCTCCGCCTTGTCCAGGGCAAGAACGTCCCGTCCATCGAGCAGAACCTTGCCGCCGACGATTCGTCCCGGCCCGGAAATCAGCCGCATCATCGAGAATGCGGTCGTGCTCTTGCCCGAGCCCGACTCGCCCACCAGGGCGACCGCCTCTCCACGACGGATCTCCAGAGAAACGTTGTCGACCGCACGCACCACTCCCTCCCTCGTCGAGTAGTGCGTGCTCAGCCCCTCGACTCGGATCAGTTCACTCACGTCGATCGGGACCCGGGCGACCGCCGGTCGGCAGGACCAGCGGTCGTCCCTTCATTTTGCGCCGCGCATTGTTGCCACGCGAAACACGGATGAGCCATTGAACGCTGACCTCGTCCACATTTGCACGCGGCCAACGAGTTCACGCGGCACCGCTTTCCGGAACACCGCCGGACTCCCCCTTTTCCGGGAACGACGTCAACAGCGGCCCACTCTGCAAGATCAGCCCCGGTTTCAGGCTACTGATAGTCCAATCCCCCCGTGCTGGAGTTGATGTTGATTCCCATGCCCCGGCGCAGCGCTTCCAGCGAAAACACCCACTCATGCTGGAGGTTGGCGATATTGACCTCCGGACCGAACTGACTGATCAGCCAGACCTCCGTATCCCGGATCTGGTGCGTGTGACCTCCCCAGATGGGGATTGCCCATACTTCGAAGATCATGTCCTTCATTTCGACCTCGGCCAGCAGCGCGTCGAAGAGATCCTGGCGAATTTCTCCACCGGGGGCCCGAATCTCGGCCGTGTCCACGGTGACCTTCCAGGCCCCAATGTCCAGCGACGCCTTCACGTCGTCCACGATCTCCTGAATGGAATGCTGCGTCCCGCCGCCCGACTCCGGGATGACGGCGAGGCCGGCGTCGACGACACTCTTGATATGCCGGTTTTTCTCCTCCCGAGTCCAGTCGCTCCGGCTGTCCGACACCTCGACGTAGTCGAAGCCGGCTTCGTGGCAATGATCGAAGAACTCGTTGACCTTATTGAGCTTGGCCGCGTACTCGAAGAAGATGCCGCCCGGCTGCACCTTGACGTTCGCGCCGTGATAGATGTCTATCTTCCGCTTGAGCTTGTTCAAGGGGTACAGCGAACCGAACCCCAGAACGAACTTGGCGACATCGACGAACTCGCCGGTATGGTCCAGATAGTCCACAAGCTGGTTGACCGGTATGCCCCAATCGCAAATCTCGCTGATCCCCGTGTCGCGCGGCTTCGGGGACCGCTCGCTGGTATAGGGCAGGTTACTGAACGCCCGCGGTTCTTCGGAATTCCCCATCGTCTCTCCTCCGTGGTTTGTCGGTCGTGTCAATGGACTGCCTGAGCGGCACGCAGGTGTCGAGTCACCGGCGCAATGCCCTGCTCGGCGACTTTCCTGCAGTCATCGGCCAAGCCCTGCAGTTGCTCCGGGCCAAGTGCACCCCTGCCTGCCTCGTCCAGCTTGGCGTGCTGCTCTTCCGGCGTGAACGGCCGCGCGAGCGAGCCCCTGAGTGCGGTGATCTCCTTCTCGCGGACGGAGCCGTCGTCGAGCTGCATTCGCACCTTGTGCGGCCACCACCAGGTAGCGCCGGTCACTGCCTCGGTTCCGGGATGCATGCTGATGCGCCTGGCCATCTCCAGCACCGTCGTGTCGCTGGTGACGTTGACCGGATCGAAATCCGCCAAGCCGACGCGCCCGCGGGTCAGGGCCACCGCGAGGCAATACGGGACGCTGAACTGCGCGGCTACGCGAGGATCGTCTCCCGGCGCAAACGGTCGTCCGACGAGGTCATAGGTAATCCGAGACGAAAGAACTTTGACGGATTGCACTCGCCGCGGAAGATCAGGGTCTTCCGCGATCATGTCGAAGGTCAGGTCGAGCCCGGGGTGGGTCGATCGACAGCACGGATACGGCTTGATGCTCGTCTCGGTCACGCTGTATCGCGAGCCGAGCTCTGCCAGCCCCTGGTCCAGATCGGCGTCACCCCTCGCAAAGAGGGCGTTCAGACCATACCTTCCGGTGAGGAAATTGGCTGAACCCTTGATACCCGCCTGCACGCTGAAGGCGCTGTGGGTCGCTTGACCGGCCGCAAGCCCGCAGAGAACGTTCTTGCCGTTGACCCGATCGGTCAGCGGCTGCCGGCTGAGACCCGCCTGCTCCGCGGCGATTCCCATGGCCGACATGATCCCGTCCTCCCCCAACCCGAGGAGCCGCGCCGCCCCGGCGGCGGCACCGATGTGTCCGGGAACGCCGGTAGCCATCACGCCAGAGTGATAGTGGGGATTAAGGGTGGAACCGATCTGGCAGGCAACGTCGAAGGCCGCGACCGCCGCGGCGAGGAACTCGCGCCCGGCCTCCTCGCCTTCGTCCAGCCCGACGGATTCCGCCACCGCGAGGAGTGTAGGAAAGATCACCGCGCTCGCATGTACGGCCGATGCGTCGTGCGTATCGTCCCACTCCCACCAATGGGCCAGAACACCGCCGAGAAAGGCCGCCGCCGGAGCCGGCAGCCGCCTTTCGCTACCCGCGACCGAACTCTCTTGCGACCCGCCCCAATCCTCGTACCGACCAATCAGGTTGCGGCATTCCCGGCTCTTCAAACCCGCGAGGATCACACCCGCCGTATCCATGAGCAGAGTTGATGCGGCATCGTGCGCGCTCGCGGGGATGTCGTGCCATTGCAGGCTGGCAACGTGCCTCGTCAGTCGCTCTTCGTGCGTCATGATTTCTTCTTGCCTCCCGTCTGTCTACGTTCGTGAAATCACCGTTCGTCGACCACCTGGGGATTGATCACGTCGTTCAATCCATCGCCGACCAGGTTCGTGCTCAGCACTGCGAGAAAGATCAGAAGTCCCGGAAACATCGCGGCCCACCAGGCGAACTGGATGAACGGCCGGGACTGATACAGCATGACGCCCAGACTGACTCGGCTCGGGTCGCCCAGCCCCAGGAAGCTGAGCCCCGCCTCGGTCAGCATCGCGCGTCCGACGAGCAACGTCGCGCTCACGATGATCGGGCCCATGGCATTCGGCAGAATCTCGCGAAAAATGACGATCGAGTCGCTGGCACCGCTCAGCCGCGCCGCATCCACGTACTGCCGCGACTTGAGCGACAGGAACTCCGAGCGCGTCAGTCGGCCGATGACCGGCCAAGTCAGGATGGCGATCGCCACGATGATGTTGAAGACGCTGGCGCTGAACACTGCGACGAGCACCACGGCAAGAAAGAACTGCGGCACGACCTGAAAAACCTCGGTGATTCGCATCAGAGCGTGATCCAACCACCCTCCGAAGTATCCGGCCAGGCTGCCGATGACGATCCCGACCAGGGTGGAGGCGGCCGCCGCAGCCACGCCCACGAGCAGCGACACACGTATCCCCGAAACGGCTCGGCTGAACACATCCCTGCCCAGCTCGTCCGTGCCCAGCCAGTACTCCGCGCCGGGTGGAGAGACCCGCGATCCAATTCCGAGGACTTCAGGGTCACGGGGCACGAGTGACGGCCCAAATGCGGCCACTAGAACCAGCAGCACGAGGACCACGAGACCCAGCACGGAGAGCCAGTTCTGGAAATAGAGACGCCAGTGACTACTCATTCATGGCGACTCGTTCCGGCCGACCGATCAGCTCGACGATTCCGCGATCGAGCGCGGACCGGATCCCCGAACTGCGCGAGAGGTGCCCGGCATCGACGCCTCATGTGAAACTGACTCTCGGATCGATGAACCGGTACAGGATGTCGGTCATCAGGTTCACGATGATCACGAATGCCGAGATGACTACGAACAAACCCATCAGCAACGGGAAGTCGCGGGCCGATACGGCGTCGAACATGAGCCTTCCCAATCCGGGCCAGGCAAAGACGGTTTCCGTCAGCACCGACCCCGCGAGCAACCATTCCAGATTGAGCCCGAGAATCGTGACGATCGGGAGCAACGTATTGGGAACGGCATGGCGAAAGACCACCCGTCCCTCCCGAACACCCTTGGCCCGCGCGGTAACGATGTAGTCCTCGGCCATGACCTGCTGCATCTTGACCCGCGTAACCCGGAAGATCAGCGCCAACTGAAAGGCGCTGTAGGTGATGACCGGCAGCACCAGATGGTGCGCGACATCCTTGACCAGCCCCCAGCCTTCCTGTGGATTGCGAATGTCGTACATGCCTTGGGTGGGGAACCATCCGAGGTGCAGAGCGAAAACGATCAGCACGAGCAGGCCGAGGAAGAACACCGGCATCGAATAGCCGAGGATCGAGAGGATTACCGCGACCCGATCTGCCAGCGAATCCTTGCGCGTGCCGGCGTACAGGCCGAGCAGGATGCCCGCGGAGCTGCTGACCAGGAAAGCCGTTCCCATCAACAGAAGGCTTGCGGGGAGCCGGCTGAGGATCAGGTCGAACACGTCCTGGCGATAGCGCAGCGAGTAGCCGAGGTTGAGTTGAAGGACGTTGCCGACGTAGCTGAAAAACTGGACGTGGAGCGGTCTGTCCAGTCCGAACTCCGCACGAGTCTGCTCGATGAGCTCTTCGCTGGCGGCACCCTCGCCGATGAGAAGGAGGATCGGATCTCCGGGAGCCGTGTGAATCAGGACGAAATTCACGGTCATCACCACAAAAAGCAATGGGACGGCTTGCACAAGCCGTCCCATTGCGTATCGTCTCATACGCATGCGACCCGCCCAACCGACGGTGCTGCTCTACGACGAGCGCCTACTTCGCCACATAGGCGCGTTCCAGCGAGCCGTTGTAGCCGATGGGCCCGTAGATGACGTCGTTGAACCCGGTCCGGACGAGCTGCATGTTGGGCATGCCGAACAAGGGATTGCCGGGCAGCTCGTCCATGAGAATCCGCTGGATCTCCCTCCAGGTGGCGGCCCGTTCGGCAACGTTCGTGATCGACACCTCCATGTCCGTCAGCCGGTCGTAATCTTCGTTGACCCAGCCCGCGGCATTCGCGAACGCCATGCCGATGGTCTTCGACTTGTAGCGGTGCACCACCGACAGGGTCGGATCGGGCGAGGTCGTGAAGAGCTGATGCGCGAGGTCGAAGTCGCGCTTCGTGAAGACCTTCTCGATGAACGAAGGGCGATCGTAGGACTGGATCCGCACGTCGATTCCCACCTCGCGCAGGTTGCTTCGCACAACTTCGGCCGCGCGTCCCTCGAAGGCGCGCCCGAACGCCCAGTAGGATCGCAGGCCGAAACGGATTCCGTCGTCCCCGCGTGAAAACCCGGCCTCGTCGAGCATCCGGTTGGCCTTCGCCACGTCCCGCTCGTATTCGAACTCCGGGAAATACACCCAGGTGACGCCGCGGTGAACGTGAGCGTGGGCCGCCTTGCTCGCACCGAACATCGCCGCTTCGGCGATGTCGTCCTTGTTCAGGGCGTGGGCGATGGCCTGTCGCACCGATTTGTGCTGCAAATACTCGTTGTCGTGGTTCATCAGCAGGTTTTCGTTGGTGCCGGTCGCCTCGTTCCCGTGCTCGATGATCTGAAATCGGGGATCCGCGCGAAACTGCTTGACCCGCTCGTACGGCAGTATGTACGAATGGAGCATGTCGATGTCGCCGTTCTCGAGAGCGGCCAGCCGCCCGGCTTCGTCGGGCAGGAACTGTATGACCACACGGTCAAGGTAGGGCATCCCTTCCTTGAAGTAGCTGTCGTTTCGTACGAGCTCGATGTGGCTGCCCCGGACCCACTTGCTGAACACGAACGGCCCGGTGCCGACAGTCGGCTCGATGAGCTGCGGATTATCCTTGTCCACGCCCTTTTCCCAGACATGCTTGGGACGGACCAGGGTGCCCTGGTTGTAGTCCGAGAGAATCGTCATCAGCGGAGCGAACGGCTCCTTCATCCTGATGACGACCGTATGGTCACCGTCGTTCTCGAATGACGCGACCCGCGGGCACCACGTCTTGGCACGGTTGTGCAGCTTGCACGTCATCTCGCTGAACGAGAACACCACGTCGTGCGCCGTGAAGGGCATGCCGTCGTGCCATTTGACGTCCTTCCTCAATTGAATGGTATAGACCAGGCCGTCCGGCGAGACTTCCCAGCTCTCCGCCAGCTCGGGATTCGAATTGAAATCGAAGTCCAGCCAGAACAGCCGATTGTACAGGTTGGAGGTGACCGTCAGCGCCCCGAAATCCTTGCCGAACAGATAATCCAACGTGGCGGGTTCGTTCTCGATCACCTTGATGAACGTGCCGCCGCGTTCTTGTGCAACCGCCGGAGACGGAGAAATACCGACTTCGGCTGCGGTCACGAGTGCCGCGAACGACAATGCGGCCGCCAGCGCGCCGAATCGCTTGCCGTGCACCGCTGAATTCCTCTGGATTCCGTAACAGTTCATGTTTCTCCCCTTGTATCGAGTACCCGGACCCAGTTCTCGCCGAGAATCTTGGCGATGCTTTCGTCGTCATATCCGCGGGCGACCAGCCCGCGGGTCAGGTTCGGAAGCATGGACAGATCTTCCAGCCCCTTTGCATAGGGAACCGTATCGCGCTCTTCGATCGTACCCAGCATGTCCGGACGCTTGATTCGCCAGTAGGCCCACCCCGCACCGACGGTCGGCGGTGCCTTCTGCATCGACGTGGTGGTGGACGTTCCATGCCCCGGCAGCATTTCTCCCAGATCGACTCGCGCAATGGAATCCGTGTAGTCGCCGCCGAATCCCACATGGTCGATTCCCACGAAATCGACGACGTAGTCGATGTGGTCGAGCACGCCTTCGATGGTTGCGGCATGAAGATCGTTGTTCACCATCCTGGGCAACCCGGTGATTCCCATCACCCCGCCCGTATCGGCCATCGCCCGAATCTGATCGTCGGTCTTGTTTCGGGACGTGTCGCTGATGGCCCGGACGTTGGCATGGGTGAACAGGCAGGGCAATGTCGACTCCCTGATCGCATCCATCGTGGTCGCATCGCCGCAGTGAGCGAGATCGATCAGCATGCCACGCCGATTCATCTCTCGAACCACGTCCACGCCGAAGTAGCTCAGGCCGCGGATTTCCCGAGTTCGCTCACCGCAGCCGTCCCCCAGCATATTGCTTTCGGAGTAGGTGAGTCCCATGACGCGATAGCCGAGCTGGTTCATTACCGCAAGGTACGCAAAATCGCCATCCAGACAGGCGGCGTCCTGGGTGGCGAACAAGATGCCGAGCTTGCCGTCCTTCTTTGCCTGGCGCATCTCCTCCGTCGTTCTGACCTGAACCGCCACGTCACCGTGGTTCTCGATGAAGCGCAGCACGCTGGACGCCGCACGAATCGTCTCGGAGATGCCGGCATTCCCCCCGATGGTGACCCAGACGGCGTCGACCCCACCGGCGCGCGCCTGTTGGAACCAGCGTTCCTTGGTCACAACGTGGATCAGCGCGGTCGCGTCGACAACAAGGCACTGTTCGTGAAGCCTCGTTGCTCTGGCTTCCTGTTCCTCTGACAGGTCAAACATCAGGATCTCCCGTTACCTCGTTTGGTACGATTGAACTCGGTTCCGAATGCTCCGCCGCCTCGCGGCTCGATACCGCGTTCGGCCGATTCCTTTTCTGCACGCACGCGACGGTGTCGCGGCAACGTTGCGACGGGTCCTTGCAGCCGGAAGCTCGTGGCCATCCGATGATCCTATTCACTCCCGCAAAGTCAGTCAACGACGCACCTCCGGGAGTGGTGTTCGCTATGGGGCATCGGGGGCCGGGTGGTCGGGGGGCGGGCCGAAGCCGCCGCCGCCCGCCGCGTCAATGCGCAGCACCGAGCCGGGCGGAAGGTCGAGCACCGCCTTGTCGGCGATGGGGCGGCCGTCGACCGAGAAGGCGGCGGGGGCACCATCTTCCCCGCCCGAGAGGCCGCGGGCGCCCCGGTGGGTGAGATCCGCGAGCACGGAGAGGCGGATCGGGGTCTCGCCCCCGTTCCGCACCACGAAGACCTGGCCGCAGCCGCCCCGCCGCGCGCCCGCGCCGCCGCTCCCGGCCCGGATCTCCTTCCGTTCGACGACGAGCGGGGTCAGCGACTCCAGGATCTCGACCGGCGTATTGGAGGTGTTGGTCGGATAGCAGAGGGCGTGCGGCCCATCGTTTCCGCTCCCCGCGCCGACGCCGCTCGAGACGAAGAGGTGCTCGACGAAACGCGTTCCAGTCGCGGTCGCTCCGCTGAACACGACTTGGGGCCGCGGCACCCCGCTCTCCGCGATCACCCGCTCCGGCAGCGCCTCCGCGAGGGCGAGCAGCACCGCCGCACTCAGGAACTGCCCGGTGAGGTGCCGGGCGCTCACCGCGGCCGGGAAGGCCGGGTTGAGGATCGAGCCCTCGGGCGCCGCGACCGCGAAGGGCGCGGTCGTCCCATGGTTGTTCGGAATGGTCGGGCCGAAGACGCACTTCAAGGGATAGACGGTGTGGGCATAGGTGTAGCAGTAGGGGACGTTGATGCCGAGCGGTTGGGCCGGTGCGGTGCCCTCGTAGTCGACCGCCACCCCGTCGCCGTCGAGGGTGATCCGGCAGCGGATCGCGAGCTCCGCGTCGAAGCCGGCCGCGGTCACCTCGCTCGTCCAGGTGCCCCGCGGCGCCGCCTCGATGGCGGCGCGGACGGCCCTCGTCGAGCGGGCCACGATCTCGCCCGCGATCCGCGCGTAGTGCTCCTCCCCGTACTCGCCCGCGAGCTCGAGAACCTGCCGGCTCGCGCGCCGGCAGCAGGCGGCCATTCCTTCGAGGTCCCCGATGACCTTGTCCGGCACCCGGACGTTGCTCGTGATGAAACGCCGGACGAGCGGGTCGCGGCGCCCGCGGCGGGCATAGCGGGTGACCGGGATGCGCAGCCCCTCTTCGAAGATCTCGCGGCTCAGGGCGGAGTAGAGGGTGCCGCCGATGTCCGGGCCGTGGGCCGAGATCGCGACGAACCCGATGAGGGTGCGGCCGGCGAGGATCGGGGCCGCCATGGTGATGTCCTGGAGGTGACCGGATCCGATCCAGGGATCGTTGGTGATGACGAGGTCGCCCTCGCGCCAGTCCGCCGCCGGGTACTCCGCGAGGAACGCGTCGAGGGTCCGGGGCAGGGTGCCGATGAAGGAGGGGCTCGCGATGGCCGACTCGGCGAGCGCCCGCCCCGCACGGTCGAACACCACCACGGCGAGGTCCTTCGATTCGCGGATGGTGATGGAGTAGGCGGTGCGGATCATGGTGGCCGCCGCCTCGTCCATGATCGAGAGGAGCCGGCTCCACACGACCTCGATGTCGCCCGGCGAGAACCCGTCCACCTTCGCTTTCGGCCTGCTGGTCGCCGTCATCGCCCGTCTCCGTCGAGGTCGATCCGCAAGTTCCCGAACGCATCGAGCCCGAAGCGGGCCCCCGGCGTCACCACCGTGGTGGTCTGCCGCTCGACGACGAGGGCGGGCCCCGGATACCGCTCCTCGGGCGGCAGCGCTCCGCGCTGGTAGACCGGGGTATCGACGGTTCGTTCGTCGAAACGCACCGGGCGGCGAGAAGGGGCGGAGCCATTCCCCCCGGAGGCAGACCCCGCACCCGCACCCCCGTCCACGACCACTGTTCGCGGCGCGCGCAAGGTGCCGCTTCGCACTTCGAGGCGCCAGCTCACGATCTCCGCCGCCGCCCCCGGATTGTCCCGCCCGTAGTGCTCGCGGTAGGCCGCCGCGAAGGCCGCGTCCAGCGCCTCCCCCGACCCCGGGCCGTAGGGCGGACCCCCGAACGGGACGTTGACCTCGTAGCCCTGGCCGCGGTAGCGCATGTCGATGGAGACCGCCGCCTCGACGGCCGCCGCCTCGGGGAGGCCCATGTCGCGCACCGCCTCGGCGCGCATCTCGGCGATGAGGGATTCGGCCGCCGGCCAGTCGACCTCGCCCACCGGACCGAGGCGCGACCTCGCGACGATGCACCCCGCGGGGGCGAGGCCGAGCCCGACCGCGGCCCCGACCCCGGCCCCCGGCATGACGAGCACCTCGGGGGCGCCGAGCCGCCGCCCAAGGGCGCAGGCGTGCACCGGGCCGGCGCCCCCGAAGGCGACGATGCGGAGCTTCCGCGGGTCCTCTCCCTGCGCTACCGCGTGGAGGCGCGCGGCGCGCGCCATCTGCTCGACGACGATGTCGTGGATCGCCATCGCCGCGTCCTCGATCGAGCGCCCGAGGGGAGCCGCGATCCCGCGCTCGATGGCCTCGCGAGCGAGGCCGAGGTCGAGGCGCAGATCGCGCTCGCCCGCCCCCCCGATCCCGGCCCCAGCCTCAAACCCGGCCTCAGACCCGGCCTCAAACCCGGCCTCGGACCCGGCCCCGAGGTAGCCGAGCACGAGGTCCGCGTCCGCCACCGTCGGCCGCCGTCCGCCCCGCCCGTAGCACGCCGGCCCCGGCTCGCTTCCCGCGCTATGCGGGCCGACCGTCACGAGCCCGAGCGCGTCGACGCCCGCGATGCTGCCCCCGCCCGCGCCGATCTCGATGAGGTCCACCGCGCTCGCGGTCACCGGGAGGCCGCTCCCGGGCATGAACCGCGCGAGCCGCGCGACCTCGTAGCCGCGGGTGAGCCGCGGCCGGCCGTCCCGCACGATCGCCGCTTTGGCCGTCGTCCCCCCCATGTCGAAGGAGAGGGCCCGCGGCCAGCCGACCTGCTTCGCGGTCGCCGCCGCCGTCAGCACCCCGGCCGCCGCCCCGCATTCGAGCATCTCGACCGGGCGGCGCTCGGCCGCCGCCGGGGTGAGCCGCCCGCCGTAGGACGAGAAGAGGCTGAGCGAACCGCCGATGCCCTCCTCGTCGAGCCGCCTCTCGAACGTCCGGAGATAGGCCGCGATCCGGGGATACACGTACGCGTTGGCGACCGTGGTTGCGGACCGCTCGTACTCGCGGATCTCGGGGCAGACATCGCTCGAGAGCACGATCGGCCCCTCGAACCCGCCGTCGCGAAGCGCGCCCCGGACCGCGCGTTCATGCACCGGATTGCGGTAGGCGTGGAGGAGGCAAACGGCGACCGCTTCCACCCCCTCCTCCGCGAGACGCCGCGCCAGCTCCCGGACGCGGCCCGGGTCCGGCGATCGCTCGACCCGTCCGTCCGCATCCAGCCGCTCGTCGATCTCGAGGCGAAGGCGCCGCGGCACGAGTGGTGCCGGGAGCTCGATGAAGAGGTCGTAGACGTCGTAGCGGGACTCGCGGCCGAGCTCGAGGAGGTCGCGGAAACCGGCCGTGGTGACGAGGGCGGTGCGCGCCCCGGTCCGCTCGATCACCGTGTTCGAGGTCTGGGTGGTCGCATGGACCACCTCGCGAACCGCCATCGGGTCCACCCCGCTCCGCTCGAGGAGGAGCCGAACCCCCTCGATGGCTCCCGACGAGAGATCCCCGCTCGTCGTGAACACCTTCTCGGAGGCGAGCACCGCCCCCCTGCCGTTCATCAGGACGACGTCGGTGAACGTCCCTCCGATGTCGACGCAGACGCAGAGCGAGTCCGGCCGGGCAGGCCCTTCCATCCCGCGGGAACGATCCGTCAGGCGCACGCTGGCCCCCTTGAGGGGACGGCATCTTTGCAAGTGGGCCAGGTCCTTCGCGCCGACACTCCGGGAGCGCGGGCTTCCGGCCCGCATGAACCATCGCAGGTCCGCGGCCCACCGCGGGCCGGAAGCCCGCGCTCCCGGGAGAACCGGTCCAAC
Organism: Gammaproteobacteria bacterium; assembly: GCA_965214795.1. Taxonomy (GTDB): domain Bacteria; phylum Pseudomonadota; class Gammaproteobacteria; order HK1; family HK1; genus JAJDXW01. The sequence goes on from OZ243976.1 coordinate 4,263,133, forward strand.
GCGGACACGTCCGACGGATCGCCGGATACCCCGGCGACCCGAGGCGAAGCCTCGCCAGAGCTGCCCGTGCCCCACATCTCCTCGCTGGATTTTGAATATGAATAATTCATTTCAATTCAATTGCTTGCAATCTATCTGCCCTATCTGCCGATGACTGTCCAAGCCAGACTCGTCGGGCCTCGGCTGCATCGGGACCGGCCGGGGACTGGTTTGTCATTCGATGCGCCGTTCACGGAAAAAGCAAAGGGCCGGAAAACAATGACTTCCATGATACGCCGCGCATGAAACCCAGCGAGGAGATGTGGGGCACGGGCAGTGCTAGAGCGCATCGAGGGCGCGCTCCGCCGCGCGAAGGGTCTCCTCGATCTCGCTCTCGTCGTGCGCGGTCGAGAAGTAGCTCCGCCCGCCCGCGCGCACCATGACCCCGTGGCGGATGAGGCCGACGTGGAAGCGGAGATTGCGGTCCGCGTCGGCGCGCGCCGCGCTTCGCCGATCGAAGATGGGCTCCCGCGAGAAGGCGATGTCCCAGAGCGGCCCGAAGCCGACGACCTGGGCCTCGAGCCCGCGCTGGCGTATCCGGTCCCGGAGCCCCTCCTTGAGGGCCTCGGCGTTGCCGTGCAGGCTCTCGAGCACCCCGGGCCGGGCGAGCTCGCCCAAGGTGGCGAGGGCCGCCGCCGCCGCGAGGGGGTTCCCCGCCTGGGAGGTCGTGACGTAGGCGTATCCCGACGCCGCATCGCCCCGGCGCGGGTCGGCGTGGTCCATGATTTCCGCCCGCCCCGCGACGGCCGAGATCGGCACCCCGCCCCCGAGCGCCTTGCCGAAGGCGCCGAGGTCGGGCTCGACATCGAACACCTCGGCCGCGCCCCCCCGGGCGTGGCGAAAGCCGGTTACCACCTCGTCGAAGACGAGCGCGACGCCGTGAGCGGTGCAGAGCTCCCGGAGGCCGGCGAGGAATTCCCGGTGGGCCGCGTAGCTTCGTTGCACCGGCTCGACGATGACCGCGGCGAGCGACCGCCACTCCGCCCGGACAATGCGGCGGGCCGCGTCGAGGTCGTTGTAGGGGGCGACCCGCACGAGGTCCCCGATCGCCTGCGGGATCCCCGCCGATCCCGGCACCCGACCCGCCCCGGAGCCGTCCGCCGCCGCTTCCGCCGCCGCCGCTCCCGGTGCCGCGTCCCAAAGCCCGTAGTCGCAGTTCCCGTGGTAGGCGCCATCGAATTTGAGCACCTTCTCGCGCCCGGTGAAGGCCCGCGCGAGGCGGAACGCGAACATCACCGCCTCGGCCCCGGAGAGGGCGAAGCGGACCCGGTCCGCCCAGCGGACCATGCCGGTGAAGCGTTCGGCGAGGCGGATCGCAAGCGGATTGCGGATGCTCACGAACTGCATCGAACGAGCGGCCTGGCGCTGGACCGCCTCGACGACCGCGGGGTGGCTGTAGCCCAGGATGAGGGAGCCGCCGCCGCAGGAGTAGTCGATGAAGCGCCGGCCGCGGCTGTCGACGATACGCGCCCCGTTCCCTTCGACCGGGACGTGGTCCGTCTCCGCCGGGTAGCGGTGCCGGCCGAGCACCCCGCCCGGCATGCACCGTTGTGCAACCCGAAGCAACTCCTCGGTCTCGTCGGGCGCCGCGCCGACGCCCGCCGCCCCCGCCTCGGAAGCCGGGGCCGCCGCCCGCGGGTTCACTCCACCGGCCGCCCCCCCGACCGTCGCCCGCCCCGCCATCTCAATCTCCGTGATCGTCGCGGATGAGGTCCGCACCCCGCTCCCCGATCATCATCGCCACCGCGTTCGGGTTCGGCGACGCGAGGTGGGGCATCACGGACGCATCCGCGATCCGGAGCCCCGGCACACCCTGTACCCTGAGCCGCGGGTCGACGACGGCCCTCTCGTCCGAGCCCATGCGGCAGGTCCCCGCCGGATGCCAGCTCGTCTCCGCAGTCGCGCGAATGTACCCGACGAGCGCCTCGTCGTCGCGCACCCCCGCCCCCGGGCGAAGCTCCTCCGCGATGAGCGCCGGCATCGGCTCCGCGGCGGCTATCCGCCGCAGCCACCGTGCGCCCCGGAGCGCGACCTCCATGTCCTGCGGCTCGCTCAGGTAGTTCGCGCGGATCTCGGGCGGGTCGTCCGGCTCCGGGGAACGCGCGTGCACCGACCCCCGCGACCGCGGGTGGAGCGGCGTCGAGCCGAGCATGAAGCCGGACACGGTGTCGATGCCGTGCTCGCCGGTCATCGCGTAGCGGGTCCGCCCGCTCAGGTGCGTGACCTGGAGCTTGAGGTCGACCCGCTGCGCGTCCGGGCGGCTCTTGACGAGGGCGTGCACCGAGACCCCGGGGGTCGCCATGAGGCCCCGCCGGGTGAGCAGGTAGCGCAGCATCATGGCCGCCCCCCGCCACCGGTCCCGCAGCGCGTCGTTCACCGTGATCGGCCGCGTGCAGCGGTAGGCGAAGCGCGTGTTGAGGTGGTCCTGGAGGTTCTCGCCCACCCCGGGGAGGTGGTGGACGACGTCGATCCCGAGCCGGGCGAGGCGTTCGCCGTCCCCGATCCCGGAGAGCTCGAGGAGGCGCGGCGTGTTCATCGCCCCGGCCGAGAGCACCACCTCCCGGGCCGCCCGGACGAGCCTCGAAGACCCGTCCGGGAGCCGGCAGACGACCCCTGCCGCCCGGCCCTCCTCGACCGCCACCGACGTCGTCCGGCAATCGAGGGCCACCTCGAGGTTCCGCCGAGACCGGGCCGGGCGAAGGTATCCGGCCGCCGCGCTCGAGCGGCGCCCGCGGTACGAGGAGAGCTGAAGGTACGCCACCCCCTCGTAGCGCGCCCCGTTGTAGTCGGGGGTCTCCGGGATCCGGAGAGCGGTGCATGCGCGGTAGAACCCCTCCGTCAGCGCATCCCGGTGAGGCAGATCGGAGACCCCGATCGGGCCGCCCCGGCCGCGGTGCGCGGGGTCGCCCCCCGGGTAGTGCTCCAGCCGCCGGAAGTACGGCGCGACCTCCTCCCACCCCCACCCGGGGCAGCCCGCGTCGCGCCAGCGGTCGTACTCCTCCACGGGTCCCCGCACGAAGAGGAGCCCGTTGATGCTGCTCGACCCCCCGAGCAACCGGCCGGAGGGCAGGTACATGCGCCGGCCATCCAGGCCCGGCTCGGGCTCGGTCGAATAGGGCCAGTGGAGGCGCCGGTCGTTGTACAGCCGCCCGACTCCGAGGGGGATGGGAATCCAGAACGCGTCGTCCTTGCTTCCCGCCTCGATGAGCAGCACCGAGCGGCGCCCGTCCTCGCTCAGCCGGGCCGCGAGCGCACTCCCCGCGGAGCCGGCCCCGACGACCACGTAATCGTAGCGATCGCTCTGCATCCCGTCCCCTGCTCCTCGACCGTTCCTCGCTCTCTACCCCGAAAAAATCACCGACTTCCCGCTGCGGCCGCCAATCCGCTCGCGGTCGCGGGACGTACTCCCGCGAGCCGCTTCGACCGCGCGCACGCGCCAGTCTCGGCTCATAGGTAGGTACTTAAGCTGATTGATTAGGGCTGAACCGGTCATAACAGCCTGCGACCGGCACCTGACATGCCCCACGGTCTGGATTTCCCGGTCTGAACGGCTTAATACCTACCTATGAGTGTCGGCTACGCCTCGGCAGCGCGCACGCGCTCTTTCGATCCGTGCGGCCCGTTCCTCCATGAGATCGTGGGGCATCCTGGCCCCCTCGCGACGAAAGTCGGTGATTTTTTCGGGCTACCGCCCCGTTCCCGGCCCGCTCGGGTCCCGCCCTGCTTCCATTCGGGCTCGTATCCACAACCTGACAACCCGCGCACCGATGCTCTATCGTCGGATTACGCTGAGCGAATCCGACCAGTTCACGACCGGCAGACCCTCTGTCGTCGGATTACGCCTTCGGCTGACCCGACCTGCCGGGAGGCTGCCGGTCGCGAGTCCCTCACAGGTCGGGTCAGCCGAAGGCGTAGCCCGACGACCGGCCGAAACGGCGGCAGGCTGCACACCATGTTTTTTTCAAGTCAGGGATATAAGCTCCCTTCCATTCCCTCGGGCTCAGCAGCGAAGCGGCGCGGACGCGGGAAGGGTCGGACGGGAAGAACGCGGACCCTCGTCCGGCAGATGGCCGATCCGGAAGTCGTTGCGGCCGGTCCGGTCCGCCCCGCGCGCGAGCCAGATGGGCCGCATCGCGAAGTCCGAGACCCCGATGTCCGAGCTCTGGCCGACCTCCATCTCCCGGTCGTAGAAGGAGGTGCCCGGGAAGTACCGCATGGCGTAACCGGCACGCCGGCTTCCCGAGCGATTGGGGTTGGATCCGTGGACGAGGTAGACGTCGTGCATCGAGAGCTCGCCCGCGCGGAGCACGTCGTCCCGCGCGGACGCGGGGTCGAACTCCGAGGGCGCGACCCGCTGGTTGAGGACGAGGTCACCGCCTCCGACATGCTCGTGGCGATAGAGGCGCCGCGCCGCATGCGACCCCGGGAGGTAGCGCATGCAGCCGTTCTCGGGGAGCGAATCGTCGATGGCGACCCAGACCGAGCACGTGGCGAGCGGCCGCAGGGGCCAGTACCGCCCGTCCTGGTGCCACGGCACCTCGCGCCCGACGCCGGGGGGCTTGCAGAAGACCCCGCTGCTCCACAGGATGATGTCGGGCCCGATGACGGACTCCACGAGGTCCAGTATTCCGGGGTCGAGGCAGAAGTCGAGGAAGTCGCGGTGGAGGTCCGGGTCGCGGTCGTCCGGGCGCGGGATGTGCGGGCCGATGAGGTACTCGGGGGCGACATCGGGATTGGCGGCGACGAGACGCTCGACGGCGATCCTGATCCGCTCGAGCCTCGCCCCGTCGAGGCGAAACGACGGCACCACCAGCCCGTCCCGCCGGTAGGTCTCGATCTCGCTCGCCGTCAACCCGGCCATTCGGCCTCCGATCGTGCCCGAAAGGCGGATGATTCATCCAACGTCGGCCCCTTGCGTGGCCTGCCGCGCGCTCTATCAAGGTCGCTTCACGCTCCGGTTCCGACCCGCCAGCCCGAAAAAATCACAAGACTTCCTGCTGCGGCCGCCCATCCGCTCGCGACGAAAGTCGGTGATTTTTTCGGGCCGGCGGGTCGAATTGGCGCGGCGCAATCCGACCCGCGTCCCTCCGCAAGGCGTCGGGTTGCGCTTCCGGCCAACCCGACCTGCACGGCCCATCGGTACGGTGTCGGGTCACGCCCCCGGCCGGCCCGACCGGAAGCGTGAAATGGCCTTGGCGCCCGATTGTACAATGTCGACAATCGATCCGGAGTCGGGCCGCCAAGGGCCGCACCACCCCCGGGAGGCCCCCCGCACCCCTTGCCCTTCGTGCCCCTGCCACGATCGGAGCCCGCACCCGCCCGGCGCGGACCGCCAGCCGCAAGGAGACGCCAATGGACCCGTCGTGCCGCTTCGACTTCTCGGGACGGACGGTGCTCGTGGTCGGGGCGAGCCTCGGCGGCATCGGCTCCGCCATCGCGGCCGGGTTCCGGTCCAGCGGAGCAACGGTCATCATCACCGGGCTCGAGGACGAGCCGATCGAGTCCGAGCGCGGGCGCTACACCTATGAGCGGCTCGACGTGACGGACACGGCGGCGGTCGAAGCCCTCGCCGCCCGCCTCGAACGGCTCGACGTGCTCGTCAACTGCGCGGGCGGCTCGGAGCGCGGCCAGCCCCCGGGCGTTGCCCCCTTCGAGCGCTTCGTCGACCTCAACCTCACCGGCACCTACCGCCTCTGCTTCACCCTCCTCCCCCACTTGAAGGCGAGCCGCGGGTGCGTCATCAACATCGGCTCGATGTACGGGCACGTCGGGAGCCCGAAGGTCCCCGCCTACGGGGCGGCGAAGGCCGGGGTGCACCAGCTCACGAAGTCCCTCGCGGTCGCCTGGGCCGAACACGGCATTCGCGTCAACGCCATCGCCCCCGGCTTCATCGTCACCGCCGGCACCGCGGTCGGGCGAAGCGACCCGGAGCACTACGCGGCCGTCGTCGAGCGCACCCCGATGCGCCGCTGGGGGGAGCCCGCGGACATCGCGGGGCCGGCCCTGTTCCTCGCCTCGCCGGCGGCCGCGTTCGTGACCGGCGTCACCCTCGACGTGGACGGCGGCTACGCCGCGGGCTGACGCCGCCGGTTCGCCCGCCTGCCTGCGCGCCCACCTCCTCATGAGGACGGGTCCCACCCCGCGCCGGCGGGGGGCATCCGGCGCGGGACGTCGGTCTTGCAGCGCCGGAAGTCATCATCGAAGAAATCGACATTCTCACTCCCGCCGATCGACTACCCTCTCGAACAGGCCCGGGTCCGTTGCACGCCGGCCGGACGGCGGGGCCGCGGGTCGGACTCGCTCAACGCAGCCCGACCTGCGGGTATCACCGGCACGTCAAGCGCATGCCGTTCGCAGGACCCGAGTCATCCACATCCGTAACGTGAAACGTTCCTGCGAACAGGCGACGGCACCTCGGGGCCGGCCGGAATCCGCCCGACCGCACCCGGTGGGTCGACCGTCCGGTCAAGTCGGCGCTTCCGGTCAGGCATGAACGCCCTGCTCGACAGGGGTGCCGGGCGCTCTCGCAACCGATGGAGACCGACATGCAGCTCGTTCCCGAATCGCTCGCCGCAAACCTCATCGACGGCCGCTGGGTGGAGCCCGCCGCCGGCCGCGCGATCGAGGTCGTCAATCCCGCGAACCGGGAGGTCATCGGGCGCGTTCCCGATCGCGATCCGGCGGAGGCGGCGCTCCCCGCCGACGCGGCGGAACAGGCCGCCCCGGGATGGGCGGCGACCCCGGCCGTCGAGCGCGAGGCGATCCTGCTCCGAGCCGCCGAGTTGATGGTGGAGCACCGCGAGGCGCTGGCGCACCTCATCACTCTCGAGCAGGGGAAGCCGCTCGCCGAAGCGCGCGGCGAGATCGACTACGGGGTGAGCTTCGTCCGCTGGTACGCGGCCGAAGCGCGCCGCCTGTACGGGGAGATCGTCCCTTCCCGGGACGCGGCCAGGTACCAGCTCGTATTCCGCGAGCCGGTCGGGCCGACCCTCCTCGTGAGCTCGGGCAACGACCCGTTCGCGATGATCACCCGCAAGGGCGCGCCGGCCCTCGCCGCCGGCTGTCCTCTCGTCGTCAAGCCGCACCGGGAGACCCCGTTCAGCGCCCTCGCCGCGGCCCGGCTGTTCGAGGCGGCGGGGGTTCCCCCCGGCGTCGTCAACGTGATCACGACGACCCGCTCGGACGAGGCCTGCCGGATCCTCCTCGAGCACCCCGCGATGCGGCACGTCACGTTCACCGGGTCATCGGCCGTCGGCCGGCATCTCGGCGCGCAGGCGGGCGCACTCATGAAGGGCATGACCATGGAGCTCGGGGGGCATGCACCCTTCGTGGTCCACGACGACGCCGATCTCGACCTCGCGGCGGGGGACCTCCTCGCGCGCAAGTTCACCAACGCGGGGCAGACCTGCTCGTGTCCGGCCCGGATGTTCCTCAGCGAGGCGATCGCGGAGCCGTTCCTGGAGCGCTTCCTCGCCGGGATGGAGGGGATCGTCGTCGGGGACGGGATGGACCCCGAGGTCACCATGGGACCGCTCCAGAACGAGGGTGCGGTCGCGAAGACCGAGCGGCACATCCGGGACGCCCTCGACAAGGGCGCGCGGCTTCTCGGCGGCGGCGAGCGCCTCGGAGACCGGCGGGGGCACTTCCACGCTCCGACCGCCCTCGTCGACGCCACCTCCGACATGCTCGTCATGCACGAGGAGACCTTCGGTCCGGTGGCCGCGTTCGTCCGCTTCCACACCGAGGAGGAGCTCTTCCGCGACGTCAACCACCCGACCTACGGCCTCACCGCCTATTGCTACACGCGCGACCTCGCCCGCGCGTTCCGGACCGCGGCGGTCTTCCGCTGCGGCTTCGTCGGGGTGAACGACCGGCGCCCGCAGGGGGCCGAGGTGCCGATGGGAGGTGTCGGCGAAAGCGGGCTCGGACGCGAGGGCGGCCACTGGGGCATCGAGGAGTTCACCACGATCAAGTACGTCTCGATGCGCGCCTGACGAATGCATCGATCCGTCGATTCGGCGGTGGCGGTCTCCAGGCATGTACGTCGCTCATATCGGCAGGATCCGGACGCGGCTTCCGCTCCCGTCCACGACGACCGGAGAGCCGGTAGCCGGATCGGCCTCGTGCCGATCCAGGGAGGTCGGGACGAAACGATCATTTGTTGACATATGGATTGTTGACAGTGATTCCGGGCCTGTGCAACCATCGTCCGGTCATTCGTTCGGACGGTGGGTTTCTCGCCCTCGATATCGTTTGCCGGCCACCAGTTCCGCGGCCCCTCGCGCATGCTCGTCGGCCCGGCGAGAAGCGCCTGCCATCCGGCAATCGGGGAGCGCCGTCTGGCGCGCCCTCGCCATGACCCCGCAAGAAGCAGGAGGTTCCCGATGAGAACGCAAGCGACGAGACGCGCCCTCTCCGTACTGGGGTGCGCGCTGGCCCTGGCGGCCGGCCCGGCCACCGCCGAGACCGGCGTGACGGACGACACCATCCGGATCGGGCTCATGGTCCCGCTCACCGGCCCGGCCGGCGCCACCGTGGGCCCGGGCATGGCTACCGGAGCGAAGACGGTCTGGACCGAGGTCAACGAGGCAGGCGGCATCCACGGCCGCATGATCGAGTGGGTCGAGGAAGACACCGGCTGCACCGCCGAGATGGGCATTCCCGCCGTCAAGAAGGCGATCCACGACCATGAGGTCTTCATGCTCGCCTCGGGCGGATGCAGCAACGAGATCCTGTCCTACCGCGACATCGTGATCGAGAACGGGGTGCCGTATTCCGTCTGGGGGGCGACGAACGACAAGATCACGCAACAGCCCAACTGCTGCCTCTTCCGCACTTCGCTTCGCGCCGGCTACGAGGGCGTGCTCCAGGCCGACTTCGCCCGCAGCATCCCGAACGCGCAGCGTTTCGCCATCATCGCCCAGCACGACGCCTGGGGGCAGGCCAAGTACGAGGGGGTGATGAACAAGCTCACCGAGTACGGCATCACCCCGGTCGCCGACGAGGAGATGACCGCGGAGACCGCCGACGCGACCCCGCAGGCGCTTCGCATCTCCAAGGCGAACCCGGACGTCATCATCACCGACCTCTTCCCGAAGCCGACGACGGTGTTCCTCCGGGCCGCCCACCAGTACGGGCTCACCAAGCTCCCCATCATCCTGCACACCTCGATCAACGATCTCGTGCAGCTCGAGAAGGACGTCGGCATTCCGGGAGCGATCGACAACGCCTACACGGTGACCTTCACCCGCGACCCGAACGCGCCGGACCTCGAGCCTTGGAAGGCCAGGCTCGCGGCCATCGCACCCGAGATCAAGCTGACCCCGTACAGCATGTGGGGCGTGACCGGGGCGAGCGTGGTGGTCGAGGCGCTCCAACGCGCGGGCCGCGACCTCACCCGCGAATCCCTCATCGCGGCGATGGAGTCCATCGAGGGTTTCGAGTCGGAGATGATCTTCGGCCCGATCACCTACTCGGCGGAGGACAAGGACGGCAACAAGACCGGCATGTTCCAGAAGCTCCACAACGGCAAGCAGGTGGACGTCGGCCTGACGTTCAAGACCATCGAGTGACGAGAACCGCGTAGCGGGCGGGCATTCCGCGGGCGGGGCTCGCTCTCGGGGGGGCATCCTGAGGGCGAGCCCCGCTTCCCTGGGCCGCCGCCCCGCCCGACCGCGCGGCCGGCTTCGGCCGGCCGCGGCCGACGACACGAGACGGGCCTTCCTCCATGTTCTTCGACCTCCTCGCGAGTGGCATCGCGCTCGGCAGCATCTACGGGCTCGTCGCCCTCGGCATGGTCGTCGTGTACAAGGGCGCGCGGGCCGTCAACTTCGCGCACGGCGAAATTTTCGCGACCGCCGCGTTCGTCGGCTACCTGCTGACCGCAAACGGGCTCGACTACTGGGCGGCGCTGACCCTCGCCGTCCTCGTCACCACCATCCTCGGGATCCTCATCGAGCGGTGTGCGTACCGGCCGCTCGCGAACGCGAGCGACCTCGCCCTCATCATCGCGACCATCGCCGTCTCGTTCATGATCAAGGGCGTGGTCCGGACGTCGTACGGCACCCGCGGGGACTTCGTCGCCTACCCGCCCATCTTCTCGTTCGAGCCCCTCGTCATCCAGGGCGTGTTCGTCCAGCGCCAGCACCTCGTGCTCGGCGGCGTGGCGTTGGTGTGCATGGCGCTCTTCGGGCTCTTCTTCGCCCTCACCCGGCACGGCAAGATGATGCAGGCGGTCTCCGAGGACCGGGACGCGGCCGCCCTCGTCGGCATCGACGTGCGGCTGGTGTTCCTCTGGATCTGGGCCCTCGGGTCGCTCCTCGGCGGGCTCGCCGGGGTGCTGATGGCGCCGATCGTCCTGGTGTATCCGGACATGGGGCTCTCCATCCTCGTCAAGTCCTTCGCGGCCGCGGTGCTCGGCGGGTTCGACAGCCTGGCGGGGGCGGTGATCGGCGGTCTCCTGATGGGGATCTTCGAGCAGATGCTGAGCGGGTACGCGGGCACGATGTTCCAGGACATTGCGGGCTTCGCGGTGATCATCATCGTCCTGCTCGTGCGTCCGAGCGGACTGTTCGGCTCGAAGGAACAGACCCGGGTCTAGCCCGGAAGTCTCTGCTGCGAACACCGAATCCATCCGCCGTGACGGGCCGTAATCCCCCAAGCCGCTTCGGACGCGCGGGTGCGCCGGGGTCGGCTGCCTGCGGCGTTCCGCGATCCCTGCTTCGCCGTCGGGCCGGGCAAGCCATCCGCGGCTTGCCCGCTCGCCGGAACGAAGCGCCACCGGCGCTTCGTCTTCGCCCTGCGGCGGCGCGCACGCGCTCCCGCGGCCCGTCCCCGCCGCGTCCCGGCGCCTTCGCGCCGAAAACCGGCGAGACCTGCGGGCCGGCGTCGTCGGAGCCGCGAGCCGCGGGCCGCCGCGACGGGGGTCCCGAGTGATCCCGGTGCGCCCCGAGCAAGTGCTCCGCCTTGCCGCGGTGGCCGGTGTCGCGGTGCTCGCCGTCGCCCCCTGGATGGTGAGCCTCTACAAGGTGCACGTCCTCAACATCCTCATCATCAACATCATCATGGCGACCTCGCTCAACCTCGTCATGGGCTACGCGGGGCAGTTCGCCAAGGCGAACGTGGCCTTCATGGGGCTCGGCGCCTACACCATGGGGCTCCTCGTCACCCGGGCGGACTGGTCGTTCTGGATCGCGTGGCCGACCGGAGCCCTGCTCGCCGCCGCGGTGGGGACCCTCGTCGCCCTCCCCGCCCTGCGTCTCCGGGGCCTGTACCTCGCGATCATCACCATCTCGTTCGTGCTCATCGTGCACTGGTCGTTCCTGCACGCGCGCTTTCTCACCGGGGGTGCGAGCGGCTTCTCCGTCCCCCATCCGAACTACTTCGGCCTGCCGATCCCGAACACCCAGGCGACCTACTACCTCTCCCTGACGACCCTCCTCGGCGCGCTGTGGGTCGTGCGCAACTTGGTCGCATCCGGCTTCGGACGGTCGCTGCTCTGCCTCGCCGAGCAGGAGCTGGTCGCGCCCGCCCTCGGCATCAACGTGTACCGGACCAAGATCGCGGTATTCGCGCTGAGCGGCCTCCTCGCCGGCCTCGCGGGAGGGCTCCACGCCATTACCCTGCAGTTCATCGACCCCCAGAACTTCTGGCTCCTGCAGCTCGTGGTCCAGCTCTGCATGGTCGCCCTCGGGGGCGTCGCGAGCCTCCTCGGCTCCGTGCTCGGCGCCTCCGTCATGACCCTGCTCATCGAGGTCCTGCGCGCGTTCAAGGGCCTGTGGGAGTTCGCGATCGGCGGCATCCTGCTGCTGACGATCGTGTTCTTCCCCCGCGGCATCGCGGGCCTCGTCGAGCATTTCTTCCCGAGCCTGCGCGAGCGGCGGCACCGGCCATGACCGCCGCCCTCACCCTGGAAGGCGTGTCGATCCACTTCGGGGGCATCCGCGCCCTCGAGGACGTGTCCTGCGAGGTCCCCGCCGGACAGCTTCGCGGGATCATCGGGCCGAACGGATCGGGCAAGACCACCCTCCTCAACGTCATCTCGCGCATCTACCCCGTCACCGCGGGGGCGATCCGGCTCTTCGGCGACGACATCACCCGCTGGCCGAACCATGCGGTGGCCCGCCACGGGGTCATGCGCACCTACCAGCGGGTCGCTCTCGTCACCCAGCTCACGGTGCTCGAGAACGTGATGCTCGGCCTGCACGCGACGCGCCGCCAGTCGCTCCTCGACATCGCGTTCCGCACTCCGGGCCACCGCCGGCTCGAACGCGAGTTCGTGGAGCGCGCCCGGGAGACGCTGGAATTCGTCGGCCTCGAGCATCTCGCCGACCGCAGGGGCGACGAGCTTTCGGGGGGGCAGATGCGCCTCGTCGAGATCGCCCGAGCCATCGTGTCGCGGCCGAGGGTGCTGCTTCTCGACGAGCCGGCAGCGGGGTTGAGCCTCGTGCGCATCGACGAGATCGCGGAGCTCATCCACCGCATCAACGGGGAGCTCGGGGTGACCGTCGTCCTCGTCGAGCACGTTCTCAATCTCGTGATGTCGCTCTGCGAACGCATCTCGGTGCTGGTCTCCGGGCGGCTCCTCGTCGAGTCCGGATCGCCGTCCGAAGTGCAGGAAGACCCGAGGGTGCGCGAAGCCTATCTCGGACAGGCGCGGGCGCGGGAACCGGGAGAGGCGGCGGATGCTCGCGCTTGAGAACCTGTTCCTCGGCTACGGCCCGGTCGACGTCATCAAGGGCATCAGCCTCGAAGTGACGGCCGGCGAGGTGGTGTGCATCCTCGGCGGCAACGGCTCGGGCAAGAGCACGATCCTCAAGGCGATCGCGGGGTTCCTCGAGCCGCAGTCCGGTGAGGTGCGATACGAGGGCCGGGTCGTCAACGACGTGCCGGCCCACCGCCGCTACCACGACGGCCTCGTCTACATCCCGCAGGACCGCAAGCTCTTCGGCCGCAAGACGGTCTACGAGAACCTGGAACTCGGGTGCCTGAGCCGGGGCGAGCCGCGCGCCGAGGTCAAGGGCCGCATCGAGGAGCTGCTGGAACACTTCCCGGTGCTGCGGGAGAAGAGCCGGCTCAAGGCCCTGACCCTGAGCGGCGGAGAGCAGCAGACCCTGGCCCTCGCCCGTGCGCTGATGGGCTCGCCGCGGCTCATCCTGCTCGACGAGCCGTCCGCCGGGCTGTCGCCGGTGTGGATCGAGCGGCTCTTCGAGGTCATGCAGCGGGTGATCGCGGAGCTTGCCCTCACCGTCATCATCGTGGAGCAGAACATCCACGTCGGCCTCGATTTCGCCGAACGCGGGTTCGTCATTCAGAACGGAGTGATCGCGCTCGAAGAGTCGTCGGCCACCTTGCGGGGGAGCGAGGACCTGATCCGCTCCTATCTCGGAGGCTGACCGTGATGGCCAGGTTCATCGGGGATCCGGGGGCGGGGCGGCGCGCGCAGGGCGGCACGGCCGGGCGGCACGGAGGGCTCGGAGAAGCCGAAGGGCGATTCCGTTCGGCCTGCCGCCCGGGTCGCGGCACCCGGCCGGATCTCCCTCGCGGCGCCGGGGGCGGGTGACCGTGGACCGATTCCTCGACGGCAAGGTGGCCCTCGTCACCGGGGCCTCGCGGGGCATCGGCCGGGCGGCCGCGCTCGCCCTCGCCGCCCGCGGCGCCGACGTCTGCGTTCACTGCCGCGAGCGCCGGGACCTCGCCGATGAAGTCGCGAAGGCGATCGAGGCGACCGGCCGGCGGGGCCTCGTGGTCGCCGCGGACATCGCGGACCCGGCCGCGGTAGCGGACGCGGTCGGAGCCGTCGAGCGCACGTTCGGCCGCCTCGACGTGCTCGTCAACAATGCGGGCTGGGTCGCACCGCACCGGCTGCCGGGCGCCGATCTCGAGGTCGTCCACCGCATCATCGACGTCAACCTCAAGGGGCCGTTCCACTGCATCGCGGCCGCGCTGCCCCTGCTGCGCAGGGTGGGCGGGGGCGTGATCGTGAACGTCGGGGCGCTCAATTCGCGCGCGGTTTCGGCCGGCGGGCCGGCCTACGCAGCCGCCAAGGCGGGCCTCGTCGCCATGACCCGGAACCTCGCCCGGGACCTCGGGCCCCTCGGAGTGCGCATCAATACGGTCGCGCCACCATTGACCCCCACCGACATGGGGCGCTGGGCGCAGGAGGAGGCGGGGTCGCCGGTGGCCGGGCTCGGGAACGGCCAGCGGCCGGCGGACCCCCGAGAGGTAGCCGAGGTCATCGCCCTCTTCTGCTCGCCGGGGATGGCCTACCTCTCCGGCGAGACCCTGTACATGGGCGGGGGATTCGAGGCGCCGCCTCCCCCGACGCCCCCGTCATCCGATTGAGGGAGAGGCCGGTTGGAAGCGAAATGGGAATCGGAGCGCGTGCGCGAGCTCGTGCCCTCCGCGACGATCGACCTCGGTGACCGCATCAAGCGCCTGCGAGCGTCGGGGCACGACGTGCTCAACCTCATCTCCGGCGCCCCCGAGTTCGACACCCCGCCCGAGATCAAGCGCGAGGCGCATGCCGCCATCGACGAAGACCACCGGTACATGACCTACAGCCTGAGCGCCGGGCTGGAAGACCTGCGCCGGGTGATTGCGGACAAGCTCCGGGGCGAGAACGGGATCGATGCCGATCCGGACCGGATCATCATCACCGTCGGCGTCAAGGAGGGCATCGCGCTCGCTACCTGGGCCTGCCTCGATCCGGGCGACGAGGTGCTGCTGCTCACCCCGGGGTGGGTGACCTACGACGCGCTCGTCCGGCTCGCGGGGGCGGAGCCGGTCAGCGTGCCGCTCCGCACGGAGTCGGGCCGGATGCTGACCGGCGCCGACCTCGCGGCGCGGATCTCCGCGCGGACGCGAGCAATCCTCGTCAACACGCCCCACAATCCCACCGGCCGCGTGCTCGGGCCGGCCGAGCTCGAGGCAATCGCCGAAGCGGCCCGGCGCCACGATCTCCTCGTGCTCGCGGACGAGACTCTCGAGTACCTCGTCTATACGAACGCACGGCACCGCAGCATCGCGGCCCTCCCCGGCATGGCCGAGCGCACGCTGACGTTCAACGGCTTCTCCAAGGCGTTCTCGATGGCCGGCTGGCGGGTCGGCTACGTGCACGGAGCCCCGCCCCTGGTCGCGAACATGCTGAAGGTGCACCAGCACCTCGTGACCTGCGCCAACGTGGTGGCCCAGAAGGCGGCGGCGGCGGCGCTCGGCGCCTCGGAGAGCGGGCGGGCCGGGATCCGGTCCGGGCTCGCGGACCGGCGCCTGTTGCTGGCCCGCGCCCTCGACGCCATTCCCGGGATCCGCTGCCCCGTGCCGGAGGCAGGGCTCTTCTGCTTCCCCGACATCGCGGGGACCGGGATGGACGACCATGAGTTCGCCGACTTCTGCCTCGACGAAGCGCGGGTGGCGATCCTGCCGGGTTCGGCGTTCGGCCTCGGCGGCGAGGGACACGTCCGCATCGCGTTCGGGCGGCGGTCGGCGGAGGCGCTCGCCGCCGGCGTCGAGCGGGTCCGCGCCGCCCTGACCGACCGGGCGCGGATGGCGGCCGAGGAAGATCCGCGTGCGGCCCGCTGAACCGCCGGCGGCCGAACGCGCCGCGCGGTGACACCAGCCCGAGAAATCCCCCCGGAACCGGGGCGAACCCTGGTCGCGGGGGCGGACATCGGTGGGACCTTCACGGACATCTGCCTTCTCGATCCGAAGACCGGGCGCTCCGCCACCCGCAAGGTGCTCACCACCCACCGCGACCCCGGCGAGGCGGTGCTCGCGGGGCTCGCCGGCGCGCTCGCCGAAGAAGGGCTCACGCCCGCCGGCGTCGCGATCGTCGTTCACGCGACCACCCTCGCCACCAACGCCCTCATCGAGCGCACCGGCGCCCGCACCGGGATGCTGACGACCCGTGGATTCCGCGACGTCATCGAGATCGGCTACGAACAGCTCTACGACCTCTACGATCTGCATCTCGACCTCCCCGCTCCCCTCGTCCCGCGGGCCCTCCGGCGGCCGGTCGCGGAGCGCACTACCGGCGACGGCGAACGGCTCCAGGCGCTCGACGGCGCGAGCGCCGATGCGGCCATCCGATTCCTCGTGGAGCGCGGCGTCGAATCGGTCGCGGTCTGCTTCCTCCACGCATACGCCAACCCGGAGAACGAGCGGGCCGCCGCGGCTCGGGTCCGCGCCCTCGCCCCGAACCTCCCCGTGTCGACCTCGTCCGAGGTCCTTCCCGAGCTCGGGGAGCTGCCCCGCTTCTCGACCACCGTCGCGAACGCCTACGTGCAGCCGCTCGTCTCGCACTACCTCGTGGGGCTCACCGAACGCCTGCGGGAGACCGGGCACCGCGGCGCCTTCACCGTCGTCAACTCCCGGGGAGGAACGATGAGCCCCGAGACGGCGGCGCGGTTCCCGATCCGGATGCTCGAGTCGGGTCCCGCGGCGGGCGCTCACGCGGCCTCCGTACTCGCCCGGCGCCTGCGCCTGCGGAACCTTCTCTCGTTCGACATGGGCGGCACCTCGGCCAAGATCTGCCTCGTCCGCAACCATGTTCCCCAGGTGACGGTGGAGTTCGAGGCCGCGCGCATCGCCCGCTTCAAGCGCAAGAGCGGCCTGCCGGTGCGGACCCCGGTGGTCGATCTCATCGAGATCGGAGCCGGCGGGGGAAGCATCGCCCGGGTGGACGATCTCGGGCTTCCCGCGGTGGGACCGAAGAGCGCGGGCTCCGAGCCGGGACCGGCGTGCTACGGACGGGGCGGCCGCGAGCCGACGGTGACGGACGCCGATACCGTGCTCGGCTACCTCAATCCGGCCTACTTCCTCGGGGGACGGTTGCGGCTCGACGCGCGGGCGGCGGAGGGGGCCATCGAAGACCGCGTCGGCCACCCGCTCGGGATGTCGGCCGTCGAAGCGGCGTGGACGGTGTTCCGCCAGGTGAACGAGCAGATGGCCCGGGCGGCGGCCGTGCACGCCTCCGAGCACGGGGTGGACCTCCGGCGCTTCGCGCTGCTCGCGTTCGGCGGCGCCGGCCCGATCCACGCCGCCCCCGTCGCCCGCGCGCTCGGCATCCGGCGCATCGTCGTTCCCCCGAACCCGGGGGTGCTCTCCGCCCTCGGGGCAGTGCTGGCCCCGCCGTGCTTCGACCTCGCCGCATCGCACAAGGCGGAGCTCGACCGGCTGGATCTCGGGCGGGTGAACCGCCTCCTCGCGGAGCTCGAGGCGCAGGGCCATGCCCTCCTCGACGAGGTCGCGGCCGGGGGACGCCGCGAGACCGCCCGCCAGGTCGACATGCGGTACCGCAACCAGCGCTACGAGGTCCCGGTCCCCCTCCCCTCCTCGGGGGACCTTGCCCGTGACCGGCTCCCCGCCGTCGAAGACGCTTTCCATCGCGCCTACGAGCAGCGCTACGGGCGCACCATCCGCGGCGTCTCCGCGGAGACGGTGACTTGGCGCGTCTCGGTCTCGGCCCCGCCCCCCGCCACCCTCGGACCCCCGCCCCGGAAGAGGGGGCCATCGGACGGGCGCCCGGGGGAACCGGTCGGGCGGCGGCCGGCCTGGTTCGGCGGCTCGTTCGTGGACGCGCCGTTCTACCGGCGCGCCCGCCTCCCTGCGGGAGCGAGGCTCGAAGGCCCCGCGATCGTGGAGGAGAACGGCTCCACCACCGTCGTCCCGCCCGGCGCCCGGGGCGCGGTCGACCCCGCCGGCAACCTCGTGCTCGAGCTGTGAACACCATCCACCGGCGCCGCGGGAGTGCACGGGCCGCAACCCGGAGCGGCCGGGAACCGGGGGAAGCCTGGCCCGCGGGCTTGCATGGAACGTTCGATGGCTCATCGATTGGCGGTTGTGGTCGGCCGGCCCGGGGGCAGGCCCCTTCCTCCGCGGCCGATACCACCCGCTACGGAAGGGGCCTGCCCCCGGGCCGGCTGCCGCGCAGAGTTCCTCGGGCCGGGGGGTCGCCGGTCGCGGCCCGGCCGGTACCGGCACCGGCACCCCGAGCGGGTGGAATCGGCCGCGAAGGAAGGGTGGGGTGCCGGCACCGGCGAACCGGTCGCACCCTGACCGGGTACGGCCCGCGCCAGGGGTTTCCCGAGCGTCTGCGCCGCGCCGCCCGCGGGGAGAACTCCCGCGCGGTATCGACCGCGTGCCCCACGACTCGTCTCCGGGGCTCGGGAGGGGAACGATGACGCGCGCGCGGGGCCCGCTCGACCCCACCGAGGTCGGGATCGGCTGGAACCGGCTCCTCTCCATCGTGGACCAGGGCACGGTCGCTCTCAAGCGCACCGCCTTCTCGCGCAACGTGACGGACGCGGACGACTTCTCGAACGCCCTCTTCGACGCGAGCGGCAACCTCATCGCGCAGCCGAGCCAGGGCGAGGTCGCGTTTCTCGGGGTGATGTCCACCGAGGTCAAGGCGTTCCTCGAGCGCTATCCGCCCTCGACCCTGCGGCCGGGCGACGTGCTGCTCTCGAACGATCCCTGGCTCGGGGCGTCGCAGCTCAACGACTACACCATGGTCGCGCCGCTCTTCCGCCGGCGGCGCCTCGTCGGCTTCGCCGCGTGCTGCGCCCATTCTCCCGACGTCGGGGGGCGGGTCCTCTCGAGCGACTCGAGCGACATCCACGAAGAAGGCTTCATCGTTCCGCCCACCTTCCTCTTCCGAGGCGGCCGTCCGAATGCGGAGCTGATGCGCTTCATCCGAGCGAACGTGCGCGTCCCCGACATCGTCGTCGGGGACCTGATGGCGCAGGTCGCGTCCAACAACGTGGTGAAGAAGGGGGTGTCGGGGTTCCTCGAGGATACCGGCCTGCCCGACCTCGAGGGGATCGGGCACGAAATGCGCACCCGAAGCGAGCGGGCGATGCGCTCGATCATCGCCGGGCTCCCGGACGGGACTTGGCGAGGCGAGGTCGAGGCGGACGGCGACGAGGAGCCGGTCACCATCCGGGTGCGGGTCGACATCGCGGGCGACGCCGTCGCAGTCGACCTCGCGGGCACCTCCCCGCAGTCCGCGCGCGGCATCAACGTCACCTTCAACTGGACGTACGCGGACGTGGTCTACGCGCTCCTTTGCGCCTTGAAGCCCGAGTCTCCCATCAATGCCGGGAGCCTCGAACCGCTCCGGGTGAGCGCGCCGCCGGGGTGCATCCTGAACGCGCAGTACCCGGCCGCGGTCGGCGCCCGGGTGCTGGTCGCGCACTACGTGCAGGCGGCGGTCTTCCGGGCGCTCGAGCCGATCCTCCCCGATCGGGTGATCGCGGACTCCGCCGCCCCGACCTGGGTGCCGGTGCTCTCGGGGGTCGACCGGCACGGCGAACGCTTCGTGGAGATCCTCATCGTCCACGGCGGCATCGGGGCCCGGCCGAGCAAGGACGGCATGGTGGTGTCCTACCCCGACCATCCGCCGACCACCGCGGTCGAGATCTTCGAGAGCGAGAAACCGATCCTCGTCGAGGCCAAGGAGCTCATCCCCGACTCGGCGGGCACGGGGCGCTACCGGGGCGGGCCGGGGCAGCGGTTCCGGTTCCGACTCCTCGGCGACGCGCCGCTGCGCGTCGCGATGCGCGCCGACCGCATCCGGCATCCGCCGCTCGGATTCGCAGGGGGGCGCGCCGGGCGCGCGGGAAGCGCGACCCTGAACGACCGCGAGCCCCTCCACCCCAAGCGGACCGTCTTCATCGACCCGGGGGACGTCGTCGACCTCCGGACCCCCGGTGGAGGGGGGTACTTCGACCCGCGCTCGCGGGCGCGCGCCGCGGTGGAGCGCGACCTCGACGACGAGATCGTCTCGGAGGCCGAGGCTCGCGCGGCATACGGCTACGAGCCGCGGGGAGAGAGGCCTGAATCCATGACTTGATGAAGGAGCATGCCGTGCGGAGCCCGCTCCGCTCGGTGGGATGGCCGCCAGGTTGTCGGGTGGCGCCTTCGGCTGACCCGACCTGCCAAGGGTCCGCCGGTCCCGGGCAAATCGGCTCCGGAGGATCGGATTCCGGGGGTTGGATTCCGGGGGTTGGATTCCGGGGGTCGGATTCCGGGGGTCGGATTCCGGGGGTCGGATCAGCAAAACGAAGTCCGACGCCAGCCCGAAAAAATCACCGACTACCCGCTGCGGCCGTCAAGTGATGGACAGGGTTCCCAGGCCCCCCCGGACGGAAACCTCATCGACGAGACCGAAGGAGCAGTGACCATGCGCAAAGAGAAGATCGTGACGGCCGGAGCGCCGACCCGGATGGACGACCACGTGCACCCGTTCGCGCAGGGGTGGAAGGTGGGCGGCTTCGTCTTCACCGGAGGCATCGCCGCCGAGGACCCGGAGACGGGCAAGATGGTCGAAGGCGACATCCGTGACCAGGCGAGGCGCTGCATGGAGACCATGAAGGCGATTCTGGAGGCCGTGGACTCATCGCTCGACAAGGTGGTCAAGGTCACCGTGCTGTTCACGAACTTCGACGACAAGGCGCGGTTCGAGGAGATCTACGGCGAGTACTTCCCGGGCGACAAGCCGGCCCGGACCTCGGCAGCGGTGAGCTATCTCGGCCGGAACATCCTGATGGAGATCGACGCGATCGCCCACGTCTGAGCGTTGACCTCGGCGGACGACCGACCCTCGACCCCCCCGACGGAGCGAATCCATGAACGACAAGACCCTGCGGCGGGCCGCGGTGGTGACCGGCGGCGGAGGCGCCATCGGCCGGGCGATCGCGATTGCGCTCGCCGGCGACGGCCACGACATCGCCCTCTGGGACCTCGACGACCGGGCCCTCGATGCGAGCCGGGCCGCGATCGGGGAGGCCCGGCCGGGCGCGCAAGTCTCGACGCAGGCGGTCGACCTCACGGACGACCGAGCGGTCGACGCAGCGGCGGGGGCGACCGTCTCCGCCCACGGCGGCGTCGACGTGCTGGTCAACTGCGCGGGGGTCTTCTACCTGACCCTCATCGACGACCTCGACATGGCGGCCTGGGATCGAATGCTCGCGATCAACCTCCGCGCCCCGGTGGCCTGCGTCCGCGCCTGCCTTGCGTCCATGGTCGAGCGCGGCGGGGGCGCCATCGTCAACGTCTCCTCCATCAGTGCGGTCGTCGCCCGCCAGGCGAACCTCGCCTACTCCGCGTCGAAGGCGGCGCTGCTGCGGGTGACCCGCGATCTCGCCCTCGACCTCGCCCGGCATCGCATCCGGGTGAACGCGATCACCCCCGGCTCGACCGACACGCCGATGATCCGCCACTACGACGACCCCGACGCGATGCGCCAGGCCATGCTGCGCGGGAGCCTCGAGAAGTACCGGATCGGGATCCCCCTGGGGCGCCTCGCAACCCCCGAGGACCATGCCGCCGCCGTCGCCTTCCTGGTCTCCGACGCGGCCCGTCACATGACCGGGCAGAACCTCGTGATCGACGGCGGACAGACCCTCGCCTGACCCGGCGTCCTCGACCCTCCACCCGCCCGGAATCGTCCGGGAGCCGGATCCATGACCCGATGAACCAGCGGGCGGCACGGGGTCTGCGGTCGCTCGACGAGGTGTCGGGTGACGTCGATGGGTTGTCGGATCGGGGCGGCGGAGTCCGACACCGGAGGCCCGGTGCGATGCGGGGCCGATCGGTTCCCGGATGGCCCGGATGGCCGCCGGACAGCGTAGCTCCTTGATGCGGAATCTCTTTCTTCGGTTGACAACGACTCCGGGCGAAGAGATCCGCGATGGAAATAACTCTTTGAATTTATTGGATACAGTCGAGAAGATAAATCAGCCTTGCGGTGCGATGGCCGTCAAGTCGGGGATGCAGGTCCGAATCGTTCCGGGCCGGCCGACCTTCTCCTCCGTCCTCGCCGACGAGGGAGGCGGGCCCCGAGCGAGGGGCGCGAATCCCGGGGCCGAGCCAAGGTGCGAGTCTCGGGCTCAGGCCTCCTGGACGATGAGGCGGCGCGGGACGCTCGCGAGCAGCTCGGGGGCGCCGTCCCGGATGACGATGCTCTCGGTGATCTCGAGCCCCCAGTCGTCGAACCAGAGGCCGGTCATGAAGTGGAAGGTCATGCCGGCGCGAAGCTCGCTCCGGTCGCCCCGTCGGATGCTCATGGTGCGCTCCCCCCAGTCGGGAGGATAGGAAAGTCCGATCGGATAGCCGGCCCGGCTGTCCTTGTGGATGCCGTGCTTCTCGAGGGTGCCGAAGAAGGCGGTGGCGACGTCGTCGCAGAGGTTGCCGGCGCGGGCCCGTCCGAGACCCTCGTCCATCGCTTCGAGGAGGGCCGCTTCCGCCCGCCGGACGCGGGCCGGCGGCTCCCCGAAGAACACCGTCCGGCAGAGGGGGCAGTGATAGCGGCGGTAGCAACCCGCGATCTCGAAGAACGTGCCCTCCCCCGCGCGCAACGGCTCGTCGTTCCAGGTGAGGTGGGCGGCGGAGGCGTCCGCCCCGGACGGCAGGAGGGGAACGATGGCCGGATAGTCGCCGCCCGCGTCCGGCAGCCCCTCGATCCCGGTACGGAGGATCTCGGCCGCGACGTCGTTCTTGCGCCGGCCGGGCTCCGCGATCGCCTCGATCCGCTCGTGCATCCGGGTCACGATCCGGCCCGCGATCCGCATGTAGTCGAGCTCGCGCGGGGACTTGACGGCCCGCTCCCAGTTGACGAGCCCGGTCGCGTCGACGAACTCCGCATCCGGAAGGCAACGCCCGAGCACCGCGTGGGCGGCGCCGAGTAGTAGATGATGCCCCGCTTCACACCCCGTCAGGCTCACCTCACGTTGGAATCACGCGCCCCCCTTCAGGCTCATGTGTCATTGGACAAGGCTGGACGTTGCGCTAATGTCAAACTATACATTATCATGCGAAGGCGCAGCTCGCTAGAACGCTTCGCACGGAGTCGCGTCCCACACATCCGACTCCATGAAGGCCGGCGAGGTGGCGACCCGCCGGCCTTCGCTTTTTCCGATTTGGGCCATATCGGAAGGGTACCATGCGATCAACGGCGCGGGTCTTCCGCACGGAAATGCGGCGCTTGGCCGAACGTCAGTCGCATGTCGAAGGGCGCATCGACGAACGCAGGTCCGCCGCCGAGTGACCACGGTGAACGGCATGGACGGCGACACCCTCACCATCATCGGCACCGTGGTCGCGGTCGGCCTCGCGCTCGCCGGGCTCATCATGCGGTCGACGGCGCGGGTCGACGCGGACCGGCGCGCGGCCGATGCACAGCATGATGCGGACCGGCGCGCGACCGATGCCCGGTTCGAGCGCGCGATGGACACCTTCCGCACGGAAATGCTGCGCTTGGCCGAACGCCAGTCGCACGTCGAAGGGCGGATCGACGAGCGAGGCTCCGCCGCCGACTGAATCATTCGCCCTCCACCACCGCGCGCATCACCGCCAGCACCCGCCGGCAATCGGACTCCGCACGGTGCGCGGGGCCGGCTCCGATACCTTCGCGTTCGCAAGCGGCATCCAGGGTATGGCGGCCGGGTACGTCTCTGCGCAGCGTGCGGTAATCCCGGAGCAGGTCGCGGCAGGCGAGTTTCGGCATCGCGAGCCCATGTCGTTGCGAAGTTTGTTCGAGCAGCCGGCGGTCGAACCCGACGTTCCAGCCCATGACCAGGTGCGCCCCGGCCCGCGCTTCGACCAGCTCCGGGTGCACCTCCGGCCAAGGCCGTGCCCCCTCGCGTCGCAGGAACGCACGAGTGAGTCCGTGAATATCCCGCGCGCGCATCGGAATTCGTCCCTGCGGCATCGAAAGCGCTTGGAAACGCAGGTCTCCCGTCATGTCGAGGCATCCGACTTCGATCAGCTCCGCCTTCGATCCGAGTCCCGTCGTCTCGGTATCGAGGATCACGACGTCGCCGCGATCGAGCAGGTCGCGCCAGTCCCGGAGTACATCAGCGGGCTCGAGCTCGGATTGCTGGTGCCGTTTCGTTCGTCGCGGACGTGAACGGAGACGTGGCCGCGGCACAGGTGGCGGATCAGTCTCGAGTTCGTCGGAAGGGTCGGGGGTCTCGTCGCGCCACCCGAAGATCAGCTGGTACGCCGTCCACGCCAGCATCGCGCCGATGCCGAGCAGCACCAGATCGACGAGGCTCACCGGCCCCGATTCCGACTGCGCTCCAAGCGGCGCCGGAAGGCCGCGTTGCGCCCGTCGCGGTCGGCCGCGACCAAGCCAGCCACGTCCTCGCGAGTCAAGCGCAACCCGGTGCCGGCCTTCGCGGCCGCCGCGATCCGCGCCTCGATGCCCGATCCGAGTCGCGCCCTCGCCCGGTCCCGGCGCCCGCGGTCCGCGATCCGGGAACGGCATCGCTCGCACCTCGCCATCGGTGCGGACCTCGCCCCGCAGTCGAGGCACTGGCCGGCGGCACGGCGAGCAGCCCGCCGACGTTGCAGTGAGGTGGCGTTCCCGCCCAATTCCGCCCATTCGCCGGCGTCGTCATGCACGGCCACGGGCGGGCTCGCGCTCGGCTCCGCGTTCGCGGTCGGATCGGGCACGCCTCGAGGTGGGGCCGCGGTGGCGGTCCCGTCCAAATTCGCATCGCCCTGCCCGCTCTCGCGCACGGCGGCGGGTTCGGCCCCGCATGAAAGTCGTTTCGTGCGCGAGAGAGCGTTCCTCGCGCCCGGAACCGACCGTGGTGGAGCGTTCGGACGGCGAACCGGGCAACCGGGCAGGCGCGGCTTCACCGCCCACCGATGGCCGCTTCCGTGCGTTGTCGGCCATGTCGTCGGTTGCGTGGCCGGCCTCGAAAGCGGCACCCGGTGCCGGCGTCTCGCCGGCGGAAACGGGGTCGAACGCCTGTCTGTGCACGATGGCGACGGCCGCCGGGTTTGCACGGCCCATCATCCACGCCCGCACCCCGCCGGCTTCGTGCAGCCGCACCGCGTCGACACCGTCCGCCTCGACGGCCCGGGCAACCCGCACCATGTCTCGCGCGGCCCGCTCGCCGACTCCTGCCCGGGCGAGGAACGGCCCCCACTGGCCACGGCGGCATTCGGCACGGGCCTCGGCGAGCAGCCGGCCGGCCGCCAAGTACGCGCGGATGGCGTCGATGCTCCCGCGCCGATAGTTCCCGACCGCCTCCCCGATCTCATGGGCGAGCACGGTCAGGCGGTTCGAGAGCACGGGGCCTTCGCCGGTCACCGGCTCATCCGTTCGGGCGGACCGGCCGGCCGGTCAACCGTCGCCAGTCGTCGGTGAGCGTGCTGCCCGGCTCGCGCCCGCGGGCGACGGCCAGTGCCTCGGCCGCCGCCACCTTCGCGGCCCGGAGCTCGTGCCGGCGAGCGATCGAGCCATGCAGCCACGCGCGATGCGCCCGCTCGAACGCGCGTTCCAGGCGCAGGATCTCCGCGCGGCGCTTGGCTGCTTCGTCCGAAGTCATCAACGTTCCCGGTGCGCCGCGTGCAGCGCCCGGCACGCATCGGCCATCGCCGCCTGGACCCGTGCATCCTCCCGCGCGAGCTCAGCACGTAGTTCGTCGATCCGGATCAGCTGCTTCGCCAGCGACCGCACCGATTCGAACGTGCCCGCATCGGTCGCAATGTCGTCGAGCGACGGTTCGCCTAGTTCGCCCGGCCATGTCAGCAACGCCCGGGCCGTGGCGCGGACCGCCGCGGTTCGAGTCGGATCGCCCGCCACCGCCCGGAGCAGGTCGTCGTCGGTGGGCCCCGGGCCGCTCACGTCCGGCTCCCCGTGTCAATCGTCGAGGTTGGGCTCATCGCGCCACCACGGATCCGTGCCGAACACACCCATCGACTCCGGCGTGAAAAACCCGTTCAGCAAATAGTCACGGACCTGAGCATCAACGGGCACTGCCAGCAGATCATCAGACACGGTTCCGCCACCCAGTTATCGCGCAATCACCACCGCCCGGAACCTCCCATGAACCACCTCGACACCACCGCCGAAACCGCACTCACCACCACCGACCGCACCCGGATCGCCGCCGCCCTCGATGATTCGCTTTCCCCGGCCACCCGGCGCGCCTACCGCACCGCGTGGCTGGCGTTCGAGGCATGGTGCGCAGGGGAGGACCTCGACAGCCTCCCCGCCCGGCCCGTGCACGTCGCCGCCTACCTGACCGCGCGAGCCGAGTCCGGGGCATCCACGTCCACGATCAGGATGGCTTGCGCAGCCATCAATGCCGCGCACGAAACCGCCGGCCACGCTTCCCCGACGAAGTCGCCCGCCATCGCCGGGCGCCGCGGCGTGGTCGCCGGACTGGCCAAGCGGGCCGCCCGCGAAGGTCGAGGCGCGCAACGACAGGCCGGCGCGCTCACTTCGGCCGCCCTCGCCGCGATCCGCGCCACCGCCTGCACCCGCCGCAAGACCGGGCGCGGGCTCGAATCGGGATCCACCGCTCACCGGCGCGGGCTCGTCGACGTCGCCTTGTGTCAGGTCCTGCGCGATGCCGGGTTGCGCCGTTCCGAAGCTGCCGCGTTGACGTGGGCCGACGTCGCGGTCGAAGCCGATGGCACCGGCCGCGTTCGGATCGCCCGGAGCAAGACCGACCAGGCAGGCGAGGGTGCGACCGTCGCCGTTACCCGGCGAGCCGTCCGCGACTTGGCCGCCATCCGCAACGGGGCCCCCGACGATGCCGGCGTATTCGGACTCTCCCCGAGTCAGATTGCCCGCCGAGTGAAGGCCGTCGCCGAAGCCGCCGGACTCGGGTCCGACTTCGCCGGACACTCGGGCCGGGTCGGGCTCGCGCACCAACCACGACGATCCTGCAGCAAGGCCGGTGGGCGGAGGAACGGATGGTGAAGCGCTACGCGCGAGCCGAGTCCGCCGGCGCCGCGTTGCCCTACCTGGAAGACGATGCGGAGTAGCCTGCCGCGTACCGTCCACGGCAGAGCACACGGCCGGCGGATCTGGTCCGTCCACAAGCCCACCAGGACGTGGCATGGGGCGCTACGTCCCGCCTCGCGGCACGCGAGCGCTCCATCGCACGGCCGCCGGCACCGACGGCGGATCAGGCGCTTGCGCGCGCACCCGGACGCCCCGGGCGGAGCGCTCGCGAACAGGGCTATGATCCGATGGCGGCGGCGGGGTTACGCGCACCACAATTCCCCGGCAACTTCGCCGGGGCCTCATTGAAGCCCGGATCCGCCCGATGGAGAACTTCACTTCGCGCAGAATTCCCCGGCAACTTCGCCGGGGCCTCATTGAAGCATTCTTTGCCCGTAAAGAGCAAGAAAGATCAGAACCTCAATTCCCCGGCAACTTCGCCGGGGCCTCATTGAAGCGGAATATCATTCAAAATAGTTTCTTCAAAAATGCTGACAATTCCCCGGCAACTTCGCCGGGGCCTCATTGAAGCGTGAAGCGGGCGATGATTCATCGTCCGACGATTTGGAATTCCCCGGCAACTTCGCCGGGGCCTCATTGAAGCTACGTGCGGTTCTAAGCACTCCTGCGGCAGGAGTGAAATTCCCCGGCAACTTCGCCGGGGCCTCATTGAAGCACACCGGCGAGGTGACCTTGATCACGTCGCCGGTCTGAATTCCCCGGCAACTTCGCCGGGGCCTCATTGAAGCAGGAGCATGAGGACGCGCGCACGGAGGCGCAACGCAGAATTCCCCGGCAACTTCGCCGGGGCCTCATTGAAGCGTGAGGTCGGTGCCGCGCAGGTCGGCGCCGGTGAGGAATTCCCCGGCAACTTCGCCGGGGCCTCATTGAAGCCGACCATCCTGCCAATCGGGAATCAACCGCGCGAATGAATTCCCCGGCAACTTCGCCGGGGCCTCATTGAAGCTCTCTGCCGCATCCAGCAGGTGTGCGTTGATGAGGGAATTCCCCGGCAACTTCGCCGGGGCCTCATTGAAGCGATCCCCGGGGGATGATCACGTTGCGACCCTGTGCGGAATTCCCCGGCAACTTCGCCGGGGCCTCATTGAAGCGAACGATCCTGGCATTGTCTTCCCATTGTAAAATGGAAATTCCCCGGCAACTTCGCCGGGGCCTCATTGAAGCGCGGTGACCGGACTCCACCCCGAACCAGAAGGGCATAATTCCCCGGCAACTTCGCCGGGGCCTCATTGAAGCTATAATCTCAGAATCAGATGTTCACTGTGAGCGGCGAATTCCCCGGCAACTTCGCCGGGGCCTCATTGAAGCGTGTAACGAATCCGGTCTGTTCGTCGTAGTCCAATAAAAATTCCCCGGCAACTTCGCCGGGGCCTCATTGAAGCTCGATGCATAACTGCCAGATAGCCGACTGTTGTAATCAATTCCCCGGCAACTTCGCCGGGGCCTCATTGAAGCCTGCGCCGGTCCCTCGCGCCGGACGTCCGGACCGCGGAATTCCCCGGCAACTTCGCCGGGGCCTCATTGAAGCGAACTTCGACCGGAGGTCGGCGATCGAGTAGGTCATAATTCCCCGGCAACTTCGCCGGGGCCTCATTGAAGCTGGCAAAGGTAATACAATTAGACTATGATCCTTGGAAATTCCCCGGCAACTTCGCCGGGGCCTCATTGAAGCGTAGAGGGCTAATCCCGCGGCGAGAAACGACTTGCCGAATTCCCCGGCAACTTCGCCGGGGCCTCATTGAAGCATGGAACACGACTCATGCTTCCGGACGGTGATGAAGAATTCCCCGGCAACTTCGCCGGGGCCTCATTGAAGCTGCCTTAGTTACAGCCACCGTACATCAGCGACACACAATTCCCCGGCAACTTCGCCGGGGCCTCATTGAAGCTGGAATGCTGTGGAAATGCCGTGGAAATGCTGCTGCGAATTCCCCGGCAACTTCGCCGGGGCCTCATTGAAGCCCGAGCATCCCTGGTGCGCCCGGTGCGCACTCCGGCACAATTCCCCGGCAACTTCGCCGGGGCCTCATTGAAGCGCACGGCAGATATCAATGTCGTCCTGTGCAACCAGACGAATTCCCCGGCAACTTCGCCGGGGCCTCATTGGAGGAAGGAAGCCTCGCGGTGGCGTGGTGGGGGCCCGTTCCATGCCGGCGTCGGCTCGAGCACGAGCCTCGCCGCCGCGGAGCTTGTGCACCCGGCCGGCCGGTGGGGCCCGGGTGGGGCTCCGGCCCAAAGACCAGGTCCCGGCCGCGGTCCGGCCGACTACTTGGCCTCGTCCACCCGTCCGTCCGGGTAGACGATGCGAAGCCGGACAGGCATCGACGCCGGGATCGGATGATGATATAGCCCGAGCAGCCGCGCACGGCCGGAGATCGCCGTCAGCACCACGTCCAGCCCTCGTTTCTCATCCGCGCGAGGCAGCCACGCCGCGATGATGGCGTCATATTGACGAAGGGATACTTCCCGGTAGAGCACCGCCGCCAGAGTCGTGCGCTCGCGAACCTCGCGCAACGCCGCCGCGGTATCCGCCTTGACGGTCCGCGTCGACACCCGGAGCTCGCGCGCCACGTCAACCACCCGCATCCCGGCGGCCCGCAACCGCAGACATTCCTCGCGTCGGTCCTTCGTCCGCGGGGAAGCGGGAGGGGCAGATCGGACGGGGCCGTTCGACAGCTCCCGCAGCGCCCGCGTGGTCCACCGATGCACGGTGCGAGTCGAAACCCCGATGCTCCGGGCCACATCCTTGACGCGACACCGCCTCGACCGTAGACGCAGGCATCGCTCGATCCGCAGTGCGCGCGCGATGCGGGTCGATGCCGATTCCCGACGTCCACGGTGGGATCGGACAAGGTAGTGAGGGGCAACGCCCGACGCGTTCACGATACGGTTCATGCTTCCATACCGGCATGGTTCTCGTGTCGCGCCCGGGCACCTTGCACGCGGTCCGGTGCGCGGTCCGGACCGGATGATCGCGCGGCATCCAGGCGTTCAGCAGGCATCGGTGGTGCCCAGGGCAACCCGTCTCCCCTTGCCATTGTAGCCTTGCGTCGAGAACGGCGGCCCGGGAAGACACGACGCTTGTATCCGGGCTCCGGCGGCGGGCTCCGGACCAGCGCCGGCTCGTACAACCCGAACAACCGCGCACAGCCCGGGAACACCACGCATCGAGTACCATCGCCACACGCGAACACACGTACAGGAGACGCAACATGACGCTCAGAACCACGCTTGCCGCCTTCACCCTCAGCGCGATCCTCGCGATTCCGATCGCACGTGCCCTCGACAGCCACGATATCCAGCTCGAAGCCGAGATCGAAGCGCTTGCGAACAACGACAATACCCACATCGCAGACATCACCGCGAATGGAACGCGGTTCCGAGAACTCGCGTCGCGCATCTTAACCTGCCGAAGGAACGTTCCCCGCGCCCGAATCGTGGTGAACAGGGCATACGAATCCCACCTCGTTGACCACAGCACCCGGCATGGCGCGGACCTGCGCGTCACGCAAGCAGAGCTCGTCTGTCAGCGCTGGGAAGCTAGTTTGACGAGGGTGCGTTGCGACTGCAACTGCCAATGATCGTCGCTGTACTCGCTCGTCACCCGCATGCACGGTCGACCTCGCCCACCCGTCCGTCCGGGTAGATGATGCAGCCCGAGCATCTGCACCTACAGCGCCGGGCCGTCGTCGCGTCCACACGCACCACCAGCGCTGGCCCGTGGTGGGGAACCGTCCCATGCCGGCACCGCCCCGAGCGCGGGCCTCGCCGCCGCGGAGCGGGTGCACTCGGCCGGACGGTGGAACCCGGGTGGGACCTCCTCCCAGAGACCAGGTCCCTGTCGCGAACCCGCGCGAGCTTCGCCGGGTCCCTCCCTCGTAACGGTCACATGTTGTACCGGGGGGTGTCACCGACCCAAGAATGAACCGGTGAGTCGTACCGCTCCTTGGGCGGCGGCAGCCGTTTACCGTCGCGCCACCGCCCCGCGTAAAGAGTGCCGTCGTCCAAGGTCTCGAACCCGTGGCCGTGCCTCTTGCCGTCGCGCCATTCGCCGTTGTAACGAGTACCATAGACCCGGGTCTCGACCCCTTGGCCGTGCCTCTTACCGTCGCACCACTCCCCCTCGTAGCGACTGCCATTGCTTCCAACCCAAACCCCGTGATCGTGCCTCTTGCCGTAGCGGAAATTCCCCTCGTAGCGACTGCCATTGCTTGCGACATAAATCCCTTGGCCGTGCCTCTTGCCGTTACACCACTCTCCGTCGTACCGACTGCCGTCGGCCCAGGTAAGAACCCCTTGGCCATGCGGCGTACCGTCGCGATGCTCCCCCTCGTAACGACCGCCGTCGACCAGCAACCTGTTCATGTTCGATTCTCCTCTACAGCCCCGGGCCGTCATCGCGTCCACGCGCACGGGGCGGAACTCGATTCCCAACCTTCCCGTGCGCCGCGCGGAATGCGATAGGGTGGCGTGACGGTCCTCGACATACCACGCCTCGGTCTATCGCCCCAGGTCGTCGGATGCTCGTGCGCGTCGCGGAGCGGCCCGGTCCTGGGCACGGTCTGGAGTGTGGTCCTGGTTGGTTTTCAGGCAATCCCTCCACAACCGGATCGAATGGGCGCGGATCTCCTCAATATCTTCCTCCGACCTCGTCTCATCGCGTTTCAACACGAAATACAGACCTCGGTAGAGGTCATTCAAGACCCTGTTCTGTGCTTGATCCGTGGCCGCGGTCGATTTGTTCCTGTCGATATCCGTGTGTTTGCGCCCGGTCTCGGACGCCAGCTTTCCGCGTCCCAACTGGTAATGCCGATTGACGGTCTCATAAAGAGAGGACTGCTGCTTCCTGTATTCCCGGCCGCGACCTAGAATCGGCTTGCCGGCAATGCGCTCGGTCACTTCCGCGAGCAGCCGTCGCCAGCTGATTTCGCCATTCGCGAGAGTCGGATGGAATTCGAAGTGCGGGTGCGGAGCGGATTCGTCTCGATCCGCCCGCGCACGGAGCACATGCGCGGTCGGGAAAGCGGATCGAAACCAGTCAAAGCAATCCTTCGCCCACTGCGTTTCCCGGTCCAAGGTCCACGCTCCGTCATCGTATCGCGGCGGCCCGGCGAGCACCAGTTCGTAGGTCTGGACCGGTTTCGGGCCGGCTCGCTTGAGCTGCTTGCGGAGCGCTCGCGCACGCTTGATCACGGCGTCGGAGCCCGCCTCATCGCGTGCCAGCCACACCTGGGCGGGCTCGCCGGCGGGCACCTCGCGTCGAAGGAAGTCGTTTTCCCTGTCCGCATGTCGCCGAAACGCGCCGCGCACCTCGGCGAGAGATCGTCGCGGCTCAAGAAGAAGGGGGTGTCGGGGTTCCTCGAGGATACCGGCCTGCCCGACCTCGAGGGGATCGGGCACGAAATGCGCACCCGAAGCGAGCGGGCGATGCGCTCGATCATCGCCGGGCTCCCGGACGGGACTTGGCGAGGCGAGGTCGAGGCGGACGGCGACGAGGAGCCGGTCACCATCCGGGTGCGGGTCGACATCGCGGGCGACACCGTCGCAGTCGACCTCGCGGGCACCTCCCCGCAGTCCGCGCGCGGCATCAACGTCACCTTCAACTGGACGTACGCGGACGTGGTCTACGCGCTCCTTTGCGCCTTGAAGCCCGAGTCTCCCATCAATGCCGGGAGCCTCGAACCGCTCCGGGTGAGCGCGCCGCCGGGGTGCATCCTGAACGCGCAGTACCCGGCCGCGGTCGGCGCCCGGGTGCTGGTCGCGCACTACGTGCAGGCGGCGGTCTTCCGGGCGCTCGAACCGATCCTCCCCGATCGGGTGATCGCGGACTCCGCCGCCCCGACCTGGGTACCGGTGCTTTCGGGGGTCGACCGGAACGGCGAACGCTTCGTGGAGATCCTCATCGTCCACGGCGGCATCGGGGCCCGGCCGAGCAAGGACGGCATGGTGGTGTCCTACCCCGACCATCCGCCGACCACCGCGGTCGAGATCTTCGAGAGCGAGAAACCGATCCTCGTCGAGGCCAAGGAGCTCATCCCCGACTCGGCGGGCACGGGGCGCTACCGGGGCGGGCCGGGGCAGCGGTTCCGGTTCCGACTCCTCGGCGACGCGCCGCTGCGCGTCGCGATGCGCGCCGACCGCATCCGGCATCCGCCGCTCGGATTCGCAGGGGGGCGCGCCGGGCGCGCGGGAAGCGCGACCCTGAACGACCGCGAGCCCCTCCACCCCAAGCGGACCGTCTTCATCGACCCGGGGGACGTCGTCGACCTCCGGGCCCCCGGTGGAGGGCAATGGCATTCACTTAAGGGGATATTCCCGTTTAGTTCTGCCATGGCGGTACGAAACGGTTCTCGCAACATGTTGATTTTGAAGGGAGTGGCATTCGAGAGGATCTGGGAGAAACGGGCTTTTGCTCGCCGATCCGCCTTAAGTGAATGCCATTGCGGTGGAGGGGGGTACTTCGACCCGCGCTCGCGGGCGCGCGCCGCGGTGGAGCGCGACCTCGACGACGAGATCGTCTCGGAGGCCGAGGCTCGCGCGGCATACGGCTACGAGCCGCGGGGAGAGAGGCCTGAATCCATGACTTGATGAAGGAGCATGCCGTGCGGAGCCCGCTCCGCTCGGTGGGATGGCCGCCAGGTTGTCGGGTGACGCCTTCGGCTGACCCGACCTGCCAAGGGTCCGCCGGTCCCGGGCAAATCGGCTCCGAAGGATCGGATTCCGGGGGTTGGATTCCGGGGGTCGGATTCCGGGGGTCGGATCAGCAAAACGAAGTCCGACGCCAGCCCGAAAAAATCACCGACTACCCGCTGCGGCCGTCAAGTGATGGACAGGGTTCCCAGGCCCCCCCGGACGGAAACCTCATCGACGAGACCGAAGGAGCAGTGACCATGCGCAAAGAGAAGATCGTGACGGCCGGAGCGCCGACCCGGATGGACGACCACGTGCACCCGTTCGCGCAGGGGTGGAAGGTGGGCGGCTTCGTCTTCACCGGAGGCATCGCCGCCGAGGACCCGGAGACGGGCAAGATGGTCGAAGGCGACATCCGTGACCAGGCGAGGCGCTGCATGGAGACCATGAAGGCGATTCTGGAGGCCGCGGACTCATCGCTCGACAAGGTGGTCAAGGTCACCGTGCTGTTCACGAACTTCGACGACAAGGCGCGGTTCGAGGAGATCTACGGCGAGTACTTCCCGGGCGACAAGCCGGCCCGGACCTCGGCAGCGGTGAGCTATCTCGGCCGGAACATCCTGATGGAGATCGACGCGATCGCCCACGTCTGAGCGTTGACCTCGGCGGACGACCGACCCTCGAAACCCCCGACGGAGCGAATCCATGAACGACAAGACCCTGCGGCGGGCCGCGGTGGTAACCGGCGGCGGAGGCGCCATCGGCCGGGCGATCGCGATTGCGCTCGCCGGCGACGGCCACGACATCGCCCTCTGGGACCTCGACGACCGGGCCCTCGATGCGAGCCGGGCCGCGATCGGGGAGGCCCGGCCGGGCGCGCAAGTCTCGACGCAGGCGGTCGACCTCACGGACGACCGAGCGGTCGACGCAGCGGCGGGGGCGACCGTCTCCGCCCACGGCGGCGTCGACGTGCTGGTCAACTGCGCGGGGGTCTTCTACCTGACCCCCATCGACGACCTCGACATGGCGGCCTGGGATCGAATGCTCGCGATCAACCTCCGCGCCCCGGTGGCCTGCGTCCGCGCCTGCCTTGCGTCCATGGTCGAGCGCGGCGGGGGCGCCATCGTCAACGTCTCCTCCATCAGTGCGGTCGTCGCCCGCCAGGCGAACCTCGCCTACTCCGCGTCGAAGGCGGCGCTGCTGCGGGTGACCCGCGATCTCGCCCTCGACCTCGCCCGGCATCGCATCCGGGTGAACGCGATCACCCCCGGCTCGACCGACACGCCGATGATCCGCCACTACGACGACCCCGACGCGATGCGCCAGGCCATGCTGCGCGGGAGCCTCGAGAAGTACCGGATCGGGATCCCCCTGGGGCGCCTCGCAACCCCCGAGGACCATGCCGCCGCCGTCGCCTTCCTGGTCTCCGACGCGGCCCGTCACATGACCGGGCAGAACCTCGTGATCGACGGCGGACAGACCCTCGCCTGACCCGGCGTCCTCGACCCTCCGCCCGCCCGGAATCGTCCGGGAGCCGGATCCATGACCCGATGAACCAGCGGGCGGCACGGGATCTGCGGTCGCTCGACGAGGTGTCGGGTGACGTCGATGGGTTGTCGGATCGGGGCGGCGGAGTCCGACACCGGAGGCCCGGTGCGATGCGGGGCCGATCGGTTCCCGGATGTCCCGGATGGCCGCCGGACAGCGTAGCTCCTTGATGCGGAATCTCTTTCTTCGGTTGACGAAGACTTCGGGCGAAGAGATCCGCGATCGACATAACTCCTTGAGTTTATTGGATACGGTCGAGAAGATAAATCAGCCTTGCGGTGCGATGGCCGTCAAGTCGGGGATGCAAGTCCGAATCGTTCCGGGCCGGCCGACCTTCTCCTCCGTCCTCGCCGACGAGGGAGGCGGGCCCCGAGCGAGGGGCGCGAATCCCGGGGCCGAGCCAAGGTGCGAGTCTCGGGCTCAGGCCTCCTGGACGACGAGGCGGCGCGGGACGCTCGCGAGCAGCTCGGGGGCGCCGTCCCGGATGACGATGCTCTCGGTGATCTCGAGCCCCCAGTCGTCGAACCAGAGGCCGGTCATGAAGTGGAAGGTCATGCCGGCGCGAAGCTCGCTCCGGTCGCCCCGTCGGATGCTCATGGTGCGCTCCCCCCAGTCGGGAGGATAGGAAAGTCCGATCGGATAGCCGGCCCGGCTGTCCTTGTGGATGCCGTGCTTCTCGAGGGTGCCGAAGAAGGCGGTGGCGACGTCGTCGCAGAGGTTGCCGGCGCGGGCCCGTCCGAGACCCTCGTCCATCGCTTCGAGGAGGGCCGCTTCCGCCCGCCGGACGCGGGCCGGCGGCTCCCCGAAGAACACCGTCCGGCAGAGGGGGCAGTGATAGCGGCGGTAGCAACCCGCGATCTCGAAGAACGTGCCCTCCCCCGCGCGCAACGGCTCGTCGTTCCAGGTGAGGTGGGCGGCGGAGGCGTCCGCCCCGGACGGCAGGAGGGGAACGATGGCCGGATAGTCGCCGCCCGCGTCCGGCAGCCCCTCGATCCCGGTACGGAGGATCTCGGCCGCGACGTCGTTCTTGCGCCGGCCGGGCTCCGCGATCGCCTCGATCCGCTCGTGCATCCGGGTCACGATCCGGCCCGCGATCCGCATGTAGTCGAGCTCGCGCGGGGACTTGACGGCCCGCTCCCAGTTGACGAGCCCGGTCGCGTCGACGAACTCCGCATCCGGAAGGCAGCGCCCGAGCACCGCGTGGGCGGCGGCCGAGTAGTAGTAGTTGTCCATCTCGACCCCGATCCGCATCCGGCCGAACCCGCGTTCGGAGATGACGGAAGCGAGATGCTCCATCGGGTGCCGCTCGGTGGACTGGACGTAATGGTCGGGGTAGGCCACCACGTTGTCGCGGGCCATCCGGACGGTGCGGAGCGCGCCGTTCTCGTCCTGGCCGCGGCCGTACCAGATCGGCTCCCCGGCGGGCGGGACGAGCACGCACTGGTGGACGTAGAACGACCACCCGTCGTAGCCGGTGAGCCACGCCATGTTCGAAGGGTCGCTCGCGACGAGCAGCTCGATTCCCGCCGCATCCATCGCGGCCCGCGTCTTCGCGAGCCGCGCCGCGTACTCCTCGGGGGCAAACGGGAGGTCGGGTTCAGGCATCGGTTTCAACTCCGCTCGGCTCCATCGTCGCCCGGCGGGGAGCGCTCAGAGCCAGTCCGGGGCCGGCAACCCCTTCTCCGCGAGGAAGGCGGGGTTGAAGAGCTTCGACTGGTACCGGGTGCCGCCGTCGCAGAGCAGGGTGACGATGGTGTGCCCGGGGCCGAGGTCGCGCGCGAGCCGGATGGCGCCCGCCACGTTGATGCCGGACGACCCCCCCAGACACAGGCCCTCCTCCTTGAGGAGCTCGAACACCACCGGAACCGCCTCCTCGTCCGGGATCCGGTAGGCGTCGTCGATGGGCGCGCCTTCGATGTTCTTCGTGATCCGGCTCTGGCCGATGCCCTCGGTAATGGAGCTCCCCTCGGCGGCGATCTCCCCGGTCTTGAAGTAGCTGTACATGCCCGCCCCCATGGGGTCGGCGGCGGCGGTCACGATGTCGGGACGGCGCTCCTTGAGGGCCATGCTGATCCCGGCGAGGGAGCCGCCGGTCCCGATCGCGCACACGAACCCGTCCACCCGGCCGTCCGTCTGCTCCCAGATCTCGGGCCCGGTCCCGAACACATGAGCGTCGCGGTTGGCGGTGTTGTCCCACTGGTTCGCCCACAGCACCCCGTTCGGCTCGGTCGCGGCAAGCTCCTGCGCGCGGCGCTCGGAGACCCGGACGTAGTTGCCGGGGTCCCGGTAGGGGGCGGCGGGAACCTCCTCGAGGGTCGCGCCGCACAGGCGCAGCATGTCCTTCTTCTCCTGGCTCTGGGTCTCCGGGATGACGATGAGCGTGCGGTACCCGCGCGCGTTGCCGACGAGGGCGAGCCCGATGCCGGTGTTGCCGGCCGTACCCTCCACGATGAGGCCACCCGGCTTCAGCTCCCCGCGGTCCTCGGCGTCGCGGATGATGTAGAGAGCGGCGCGGTCCTTTACGGAGCCGCCGGGGTTCAGGAACTCCGCCTTGCCGAGAATGGTGCAGCCGGTGAGGTCCGACGCCCGGCGGAGCCGAATGAGGGGTGTGTTGCCCACCGCCTCGGTCAGTCCATCCACGATTTTCATCCGCATCCCCTCCCGGAGGCTCGACCCCCTCCGCCTGTCTCCCGCTATTCTCCCACAACGGCCACCCGTTCAGTCCCGGGGCGGGACGGAATGACAGGACTTTCCACGCTGGCCGATCATCCTCACCGGGTTGGCAAGAGCGCCCTCATGCGTGCCCTCGGGGGGGTCCCGCGGGCCCCGTGGATGCAGCCGATCGGCCCGAGCGCGCGCGGCGAGCGCCATCCCGGCTCCTCGTTTCCATCACGAACCGTAGCGTGGGATGACCCTGGACGGCATGAAGTGAACGGTCGACGCTCCGAGCGGACCGCCCGGCCGCCAACCGCGATCCTTTCCGCGGGGATCTCCGTCTGGCGCTGACCGAGGCATTCCACCCGCACCGCGATGGCCGCCTTGCCCGCCCAGGTCCCTTGCCCTAGTATCGGAGCGGGGATTCAGGCTCGGCGGAGCAGGGCTTGCTGCCGTGGAAGAACTCTCCTTGGCGCGCACGGCAGTCCGCGCTGCTGTGCGGTCAATCGGCCTGCGGAGCGGGCGCCGGCCACTCGGCAGCCGGAACGGGGTCCGAGGGGAGCAACCGACGACGAGAGCCCGCACCTCCCCCCACGGTGTCATCGACGCCCGCTGTCGACGGACGGGCCTCCCGCCTTCCGAGGTGTCCAGGGAGCGCACCGCGGCACGCGGCGCTTCCGGCCGAGCCGGTTCGCACAAACGACCATACAGAAGGAATTTCCATGACAAAGCTACTCAAGAGGCTGTGCATCACGGCCGTCGCCGGAGCCCTCCTCGCGGGCCTGTCCATCGGCTCGAGTGCCGACGACCTGACCGACCGCATCGCCGCCGGCGAGCCCATCCGGCTCGGGTTCGCCACCGCCATTCCGTGGGCCTATCCGGGTGAGAACGGCGAAGCCCTCGGTTTCGTCAACGCCCTGACGCTCGTCGTGCTGGAAGAGATGGGCATCACCGAGCACGAAACCTCGGTCAACGAGTGGGCGGGCCTGATACCCGGCCTCCAGGCCGACCGCTACGACATCATCACCGGCGGCATGTACATCCTGAAGAGCCGGTGCGAGAACATCAATTTCAGTGATCCTATCGGGTTCTTCGGTGACGCGTTCCTGGTGCCGGCCGGCAACCCCCTGGGCATTCACACCTACCAGGACATCATCCGGACCGGAGCCAAGCTCGTGACCGGCGCCGG
Organism: Gammaproteobacteria bacterium; assembly: GCA_965214795.1. GTDB lineage: Bacteria > Pseudomonadota > Gammaproteobacteria > HK1 > HK1 > JAJDXW01. The sequence goes on from OZ243976.1 coordinate 4,301,958, forward strand.
GTTCAACACCGTCGAAGCCGCGAAGAAGGAAGGGGTTCCCGAGAGCCAGATGATGCTGGTGGCGGGCGAGGTCGAGATCCTCGCGGCGATGAAGGCGGGGCGTGCCGACGCCGCCATTCAAACCTACTTCGGAGCGAAGGAGCACGTCGAGAAGTCCGGCGGGCGGTTCGAGGTCACGGACCCGGGGAAGCTTCCGAAATGGACGCAGAACTGGGTCGGCATCGGAATGCGCAAGAGCGATACCGACTTTCTCGCCGCCTTCAACGAGGCCATGGCCAAGGTGATCGGGGGGGAGAAGTGGATGGCCGCAGTCAGCCCCTACGGCTACACGGAACTCCAGTTGCCCGGGCCGGATGCCTCCACCGCCTACGCCTGCGCCAACCGGTAGCATCCGATTCGACACGCCGAGCACTTCGCGCGCGACGGAGCGGCACTCGAGCTTGCCGTTCCGCCGCGCGCGGGCACCGAACCCGGGCTGAACCCCGGGCTGAACCCCGGGCCGAACCCGGGCCCGACCCGGCCGGCCGCGGCCGGGCACACGCACGAATGACAGGCGGAGCCGCTCTCGGTGCCCTACTTTGATTTCCTGATCGAGTATCTGCCGAAGCTGGCCGTCGGCGCCTGGACGACGGTTCTTCAGATGCTCTGCGCATCCGCCCTCGCAATTTTCATCTCTCTGCTCTTCGGCCTGCTGCGGCTCCGGAGGAGCCCGTTGGCCAACGGGGTCGCCACGATCTACATCGAGTTCTTTCGAGGCACCTCCCTGCTGGTACAGCTCTACTGGATCTACTACGTGCTGCCACTGCTCGGCCTGAAGCTCGGCGCGTTCGCGTCCGGGTTCATCGCGCTCGGACTGAACTTCGGCGCCTATGGCGCCGAGATCGTGCGCGGAGCCATCCAGGCGGTCCCGAGGTCCCAGTGGGAGGCGGCGATCGCGCTCAACATGTCGCCGAGCCAGCGCATGCGCCGGATCATCATCCCGCAGACCTTCCCCATTCTGCTGCCTCCGGCGGCCAACCTGCTGGTCGAACTGCTGAAAGGCACCGCTCTGGTCGCTCTCGTCACCGTGGTCGATCTCATGTTCGTGGCAAAGCAGATCAACGCCACGACCTGGCTGTCCGCCCAGACCTTCGGAACCGCCCTCATCATCTACTACGTGATGGCGCGATTTGCGTTGACACCCTTTCTGCGGTGGCTGGAAGTGCTGGCCGCCCGCCGGGCGGGCAAGGCGTAGGAGGAGCCGGCCCTCATGGAATGGCGCTGGGACTTCACGTTCGAGATCCTTCCGCGCATGCTGTGGGCGACGATGAACACCCTGCTCGCGGCCGGCGTCGGCTACGCGATCGCCCTCGTGATCGGGTTGCTGTTCCTGATCGGACAAAGGACACGATTCCCGCCGCTCAACCGCTTCGTCAGGGAGTGCGTCGAATTCATTCGCTCCACCCCGCTCCTCGTGCAGTTGTTCTTCGTCTATTTCGTCGGTCCGCAGTTCGGGATCGAGCTCTCCGCCTGGACCTCGGCGATGATCACGATCGGCCTGCACTACGGAACGTATCTGTCCGAGGTCTACCGGGGTGGTCTCGAGGCGGTCCCCCGTGGCCAATGGGAAGCGTGCCGAGCCCTGAACATGGGTACCGCAAGGACCTACTCCCGGATTGTCATTCCGCAGGCGCTCCCGGCGAGCCTGCCGGGCATGGGCAATTACCTCGTCGGGATCTTCAAGGACACCCCGATGCTGTCGACCATCGGCGTGGCGGAGCTGATGCACACCGCGAACGCCCTGGGCGCCGAGACCTACCGCTACCTCGAGCCCTATTCGATGGTGGGCTTCCTCTTCCTGATCATCTCGATTCCCACCGCCACCCTGCTGCGAAAGCTCGAGAGGGTGGTGGCCCGATCCCTCGGGATCGTCGACCGGGCGCAATGAGCCGAAGCGAGGCGAGATGAACGATCGGGATTTTCCCCTGCGGCTGTCCGACGACGGGGTCATGGTGCGGTTCTCGAAGGTGACCAAGCGCTATGACGATCTGACGGTGCTGGACAGTCTCGACCTCGACATTGCGCCGAACGAGATGGTCTCCATCATCGGTCCCTCGGGCTCCGGCAAGACCACGGTGCTTCGGATGCTGATGACCCTGGAGCGGATCGATGGAGGCGTGATCTACGTGGACGGCACCCCGCTCAGCCACATGGAGCGGGACGGCAGACTCATGCCCGCCAGCGAGAAGTATCTTCGCTCGCAACGTTCCAAGATCGGCATGGTGTTCCAGCAGTTCAACCTGTTCCCACACATGACGGCCCTGGAGAACTGTATCGAGGCGCCGGTCACCGTGCTCGGGCTCGGCAAGGATGAAGCGGAGCACAGGGCCCTGGAGCTGCTGGGGATGGTGGGGATGCTCGACAAGAAAGACGAGCATCCGACGCGTCTGTCCGGTGGACAGCAGCAGCGAGTCGCCATCGCGCGAGCCCTCGCGATGCGCCCCAAGGTCATGCTTCTGGACGAGGTGACCTCCGCCTTGGACCCCGAGGTCATCGGGGAGGTTCTCAACGTGATCCGGGCCCTCAACAGCGAGCACAACCTCACCATGCTCATGGTCACCCACCAGATGGGCTTCGCCCGGGAGATCTCCGACCGGGTCTGCTTCTTCTATCAGGGAAGAATCGCCGAGCAGGGTCCGCCGGATCAACTCTTCGGCGAACCGAAGAACGAGCGCACCCGGCAATTCCTGAGCGCGGTGCTGGAGGCCACCTGACCGTCGTCGCCTCGCAGGGCCGGGAACGGTTGTCGCCTCCGACGGGGATATCCCGTCCCCGGGCTCGGCATCGACGAACCTTTCCTTCTTCATCCACAACCGGATGACACCTTCAGGTATTGCGCCCAGGATCCGGTCCGGTCGGCGGGTCCCCCGTCAGTCAACGGCTTGCGGGCAACGCAAACGGATCGGGGCGTGTATGGGACATCCGATAACCTGTTGAATCCGGAAGAATCGCTTGTCAGGGTTCAGGCCCCTGACGGGACCGCCATCGCACCGATCCCCGGTGGTCGGGTTGCGCTGCCGACCCGACCTGCCAAGGGGCCGCAGGCTCCACATGGCCTTCTCGTTGGTCAGGTCATGGACCCAAATCCCAACGGATTGACCGGGACCACCTCAGGTCGTGCCGGTCCTGCCGCGGGACCCGACGAGCAAAACGAGAACTGCTGCGGGGCAACGCCGCGATGGACCCGCCGGAGGCGGTGGTGTAGGGTGCGGCGATGCCGCTTCGTGCGCTTCGCCACCCCGCCGTCCGCGCCTGGTTCGAGGCCGGGTTCGCAACTCCCACCCCCTGCCAGGCGAGGGCTTGGCCCGAGGTCCGGGGCGGCGGGCACGTCCTCATCGCCGCCCCCACCGGCTCCGGCAAGACCCTCGCGGCGTTCCTCGCGGTCATCGACGATCTCGCCGAAGAGGCGCGGCGCGGGGTCCTCGACGACGCGGTCCGGGTCGTCTACGTGTCGCCGTTGAAGGCGCTCTCCTACGACATCGAGCGGAACCTCGAGGCGCCCCTTCACGGGATCGCGAAGTGGGCCGAGCGCCTCGGCGAGCCGCCGGTCGCGCTGCGGGCGATGGTGCGCACGGGCGACACCCCGCCCGCCGCGCGCCAGGCGATGTCCCGGAAGCCGCCCCACATCCTCGTCACCACCCCGGAATCGCTCCACATCCTGCTGACCAGCGAGTCCGGGCGGAACGCGCTCGCCCACACCCGCACGGTGATCGTCGACGAGATCCATGCCGTGGCCGGCAACAAGCGCGGGGCGCACCTCGCCCTCACCCTGGAGCGGCTGGAGGCGCTCTGCGGGGGGGAAGCCGGGGTGTCGTCAAGTCGCACCGGGAACGGGGCGGACGGAGCACCCGCGGCCCGAGCGGCCGATCCGGCCACCGGCGGGCAGGTCCCGAACGGTGCCCTCGCGGGCGCACCCGCGGCCGCCGGAGGGACGACCACGCAGGGCTCCCTCCTCTTCCCGGACACCGTATCGGACGGGACCGGCGCCCGGCCGCCCGCCGCCGGAACGCACCGCCTCCGGCGCATCGGCCTCTCCGCCACCCAGCGCCCGATGGAGCTCGTCGCGCGCTTCCTCGTCGGGAACCGGGAGGAGCCCTGCGCAATCGTCGACGAAGGCTTCCACCGGCGCCGCGACCTCGCCATCGAGCTGCCGTCCTCGCCGCTCGAGGCGGTGATGGCGACCGAGGTGTGGGACGAGGTCTACGACCGCATCGCCGCTCTCGCCCGCGAGCACCGCACCACCCTCGTCTTCGCGAACACCCGCCGCCTCGCGGAACGCGCCGCCCGCGCCCTTTCCGAGCGGCTCGGGGAGAACGAGGTGGCTTCGCACCATGGGAGCCTCGCGCGCGAACGCCGGCTCGCGGCGGAGCAGCGTCTCAAGAGCGGCACCCTCACCCTTCTCGTCGCCACCGCATCGCTCGAGCTCGGTATCGACATCGGCGACGTCGACCTCGTCTGCCAGCTCGGCACGACCCGCAACATCGCGACCTTCCTGCAGCGGGTCGGGCGCTCCGGGCACGGGGTCGAGGGAACTCCGAAGGGGCGGCTCTTCCCCTTGAGCCGGGACGATCTGGTGGAGTGCGCGGCCCTCTTCGACGCGGTCCGACGCGGCGAGCTCGACACCCTCTCCGTCACCGAGCAACCGCTCGACGTGCTTGCCCAGCAGATCGTGGCCGAAGTCTCGGGGCGCGAATGCGAGACGGGGGAGCTGCTCGCCCTCGCCCGGCGCGCCTGGCCCTACCGCACCCTTGATACCCGGGCGTTCGAGTCGGTCGTCGACATGCTCGCCTCCGGATTCACCACGAGGCGGGGACGGCGCGGCGCCTTCGTGCACTGGGACCGGGTGAACGGCCGGCTCCGGGCCCGGCGCGGAGCGCGGATGGCCGCCCTCATGAACGCGGGGACGATCCCGGAGAACGCCGACTACGCGGTGGTCCTCGAACCCTCCGGAACGGTGATCGGCACCCTCAACGAGGACTTCGCCATCGAGACCCTGCCCGGAGACATCTTCCAGCTCGGGCTCCATTCCTGGCGCATCCTCCGGGTGGAGTCGGACCGGATCCGGGTGGAGGACGCCGGGGGCCAGCCCCCCACCATTCCGTTCTGGTTCGGCGAGGCGCCAGCCCGGACCGATGCCCTTTCCGCCGCGGTATCGAGGCTCCGGGAGACCATCGGCCGGCTCGTCGCCGGCGAGCCGGACCTCGCCCGGAAGAATCACCCGTTTCCTGCCGCGGACGCCAATCCGCCCGCAGTCGCGGGCCGTACTCCCGCAAGCCGCTTCGACAGCGCGCACGCGCCAGCGTCGACTACGCCCGCAGCCGCGCGCACGCGCTCTTTCGGTCCGGGCGGCCCACCCCGCCATGAGAGCGTGGGGCATCCTGGCCCCCCCGCGACGAAAGTCGGTGATTCTTCCGGGCTGGCGGCGGGCATCGAGCGGGCGGTCGGGTGGGCGGCCGGCGACGCCGGCCTCCCGCCGGAAGCGGCCCGCCAGCTCGTGGACTATCTCGCGGCGGGGCAGGCCGCGCTCGGGGTGATGCCGGCCGCGGGAGACCTCGTCTTCGAGCGGTTCTTCGACGAGTCGGGGGGCATGCAGCTCGTCATCCATTCCCCGCACGGCGGCCGCATCAACCGGGCGTTCGGGCTCGCGCTCCGGAAGCGTTTCTGCCGGCGCTTCAACTTCGAGCTCCAGGCGGCGGCCACCGAGGACAACATCGTCCTCTCGCTCGGGGAGACGCACAGCTTTCCCCTCGACGAGGTGCCGGGGTACCTCGCGAGCGCGACCGCGCGGGACGTGCTGGTTCAGGCGCTGCTCGACGCTCCCCTGTTCAACATCCGCTGGCGCTGGAACGCGAACGTGTCGCTCGCGGTTCCGCGCCGCGCGGGCGGGCGCAAGGTGCCCGCTCCGATCCAGCGGATGCAGGCCGAGGACCTCGTCGCGGTCGTCTTCCCCGACCAGATTGCGTGCGCGGAGAACCTGGCCACCGGAAAGCGGGAGATCCCCGACCATCCGCTCGTGCGCCAGACCGTCCACGATGCCCTGCACGAGGCGATGGACGTCCGTGGTCTCGTCGCCCTCCTCGAACGCATCGAGCGGGGCGAGGCCGTGGTGCACGCCCGCGACCTGCCGGAGCCCTCGCCCTTCGCGCACGAGATCCTGAACGCGAAGCCATACGCGTTCCTCGACGACGCGCCGCTCGAGGAGCGCCGCACGCGGGCGGTGTCGGCGCGGCGCTGGCTCGACCCGGCGAGCGCGGCCGACCTCGGGCGGCTCGACCCGGAGGCCATCGAGCGGGTCCGGGCGGAGGCGTGGCCGGACACCGAAACCGCCGACGCGCTGCACGACGCCCTCGTCATGCTGGGCTTCCTCACCGAGCGGGAGATGTGCGACGCGCTTCGGGTTCCGTGGTCGCCGCCCGATGGGCCGGGACCGGGGTCGGGGCTGGGGCTGGAACCCGCGGCAGATGGCTCCACCCTCCCGACCCGATCCTCCGCGAACGCGCGCCCGCCCGCGACGAGGTCGGAGCACGCACCGGAGAGGGAGACCCCGCACGCCGGTCCCGGATCGGCGCTGGCGTGCGTGGAGCCGCTCGCGATCCTCGCCCGCGAACGGCGGGCGGGACGGCTCGCGGGCGGCGGGGCGCCGGGCGCCGCCCCGCTCTGGGTCGCGGCGGAGCGCGTCCTCGATCTCCGGGCGGCGCGCCCCGATGGCCTGCTCGATCTCGCTCCCGCTCCCGGTGTGGAGCCGCCCGCCTCCCCCGAGGATGCGGTACGCGAGCTCATGCGCGGGCGTCTCGGGGGGCTCGGACCGGTCACCGCGACCGTCCTCGCGGCCGACAGCGGCATCGGGCGCGGCCCGGTGCAGGCGGCCCTTGCCGCCCTCGAGGCGGAGGGGTTCGTGCTCCGCGGCCACTTCACCGGCAACGCCGGCTCCGGCCCCGGCCCCGGAGCGCCGCGTCAAGCGGGGACCGACACCGCGCCGGAGCCCTCCCCGAACCCCGCGTCGCAGCCGGTGCCGGAGTCCGGGTCGGAACCCGAGTGGTGCGAACGGCGCCTCCTCGCCCGCATCCACCGCTACACCCTCGCCCGGCTCCGCCGGGAGATCGACCCCGTCGAGCCCGCCGACTACATGCGCTTCCTATTCGCATGGCACGGCCTCGAGGAGCGGCGGGAGGGCCCCGCCGGACTCCTCGGGGTGATCGAGCAGCTCGAAGGCTTCGAGGCCCCGGCTGCCGCGTGGGAGGACTCGATCTTCGTGGCGCGTCTTCGCGGCTACGACCCGGGCTGGCTCGACACCTTGTGCCTCACCGGCCGGGTGGTGTGGCTCCGGCGCACCGGGGCGTCCGCCCCGCGGGCGGGCACCACGACCGCGACCCGCGTCGCGTTCATCGACCGCCGCCATCTCGCGGCGTGGCGGCCGGCGGGGGTGACCGAGGACCCGGAGGCGCTCGGCGCCTTGTCTTCGCGGGCGCGCCGGGTCCGCGAGTGCCTCCGCACCGGCGGCGCGCAATTCTTCGACGACCTCAAGGTGCAGTCGGGGCTTCTCGCGACCCAGGTCGAGGACGCGCTCGCGGAGCTGGTGGCGGGCGGCCACGTGACCGCCGACGGCTACGCGGGGCTGCGCGCCCTCGTGCGTCGCAACCGTCGCACCGGCGGCCTGCGCCGCCGGATGGACCCCTTCGGCGACGCCGGGCGATGGTGCCTGGTCGACTCGCGCCTCCCGCCGGACCACGCCGCCCCGGTCGATCCGCTCGACCGGATCGCGGACGTCCTGCTCCGGCGCTACGGGGTCGTGTTCCGGAAGGTGCTCGAGCGCGAGGCGGGGCTTCCGCCGTGGCGGGACCTCGTGCGGGTTCTCCGCCGCCGCGAGGATCGGGGCGAGGTGCGGGGCGGACGCTTCGTCAACCGCTTCAGCGGCGAGCAGTTCGCCCTGCCGGAAGCGGTGGGCGAGCTGCGGCGCATCCGGCGCGCGGCGCCAAGCGGACGGCTCCTCACCCTGTCGGCTGCGGACCCCCTCAACCTGACCGGCATCGTGACGCCGGGCGAACGGGTGTCGTCGACCGCCGCCCGCGAAGTCGAGTACCGGAACGGCGAGCCGGCGCGCGGCGCCCTCCCGGCCGCCCCGCGAAGACGGCGGCGAGGATCCGCCTGGAGTTGAGTTCCGGCGCGGGCTACCATTCCGGTACGGCCGAAGCGGAGCGGAGGGGAAGAGGATGACCGCACTCCGGAAGGAAAGAAGGATGGAATCGCACGGGCCATCGCCCTTGCCGCCGCCGCGTCCAGCGGAGCCGGCACTGTCCGAACTCGAATTTACCGGCTGCAAACCGGTTCCCATGTCGTACGAGGAGTTTCGCCGCTTCGAAGGACGGCTGGAGGTCTGGGACGCGGAGACCGAAACCGCCTGGATGATGCGCGAGCCCACCAGCCCGGTCCATGAGAACCCTTCGCACGGCCTCGCCGGACTGGTCGAGCGCATCGCCGCCGTGCGCGGCTCCCCCATCAAGTGCTACGGCGCGATGGACCTGTTGCTGCGCGACGAGCGGGGGATCCCCCGGCGGATCATGCAGGCGGACCAGACCGTGTACCTGTATCCGTCGCGGGTGGACCTGCTGGGGTCGAGCGCCATGGTGGTCGGTGAGCACCCCTTCCCCGACGTGGTGCTCGAAGTGGACCACACGACGGACGTTCGCCGGGGAAAGCTCCGGCTGTACGAGGCCTGGGGCTTTCCGGAGGTGTGGGTGGAAGTGCCGGACCGGCCGGCGCCGAGGCGCCCGCGAGGACGGAAGCCGGGCCTCACCATTCATCTGCTGGAGGACGGCGCATACCGGGAATCGCCGGTGAGCCGGGCGTTTCCCGGTTGGTGGGCGGAGGCCGTCCACGAGGCGATGAATGAGGTCGTACCCTCGGGGTGGACGCACGCGAGGCTGGAACGCCTCGGCCGGGCCTTGGGCGAACGCGACGGCACCGGGCCGGACGACGATCCGCTGCTGCGTTCCCTGCGGGACGAAAGCCGTGCGGAAGGCGCCGCGGAGGGCCGGGTGAGAGGCCGGACGGAGGCCTTGATCGACATGGTGCGCGAGATGTTGCAGCTACGGGGCATCGAGGTCACGGCGGACTTTCCCGGCAATCTGCCCGACGTGCCGAAACGCCTCGTCCTGGCCGCGGCGCTCGCCTGCGACAGCGAACGGGACTTCCATGACCGGATACGCGGCTCTTGATTCGAACGGATGCGGCGGGCTCCCCCCGCATCCGGTGACCGCAAACCGAAAGCGCTTATCGCCCTGACTCGACGAACGAGCAAACGGCGTGCGGCCTGCGGCCACCCCGTGCGTTGTCGGGTTACGCCTTCGGCCAGCCCGACCTACCAAAGGGCGGCCGGTCCTTCGTCGATCGGATTGGCGAAGTGCAATCCGACAACAGGTGGCCGGAGCGAGGGCCGTCAAGCCAGCCCCAAACCGAGGATTCTTCCCGGCGGGCAGGCATCAGACCATGGAGTACCCGCCGCTCACGCTGATGGTCTGGCCGGTGATGTGGCTCGCCCCGTCCGACGCGAGGAAAACCGCCATCTTGGCCACGTCGTCGGGGAGCCCCAGCTTGCGGAGGGGGTAGCCCTTCGCGATGCGGGCTTCGAGCTCCGGGTCGAGCTGGCCGGCCGTGCCGGGGGTCTTGGTATAGCCCGGGCAGACCACGTTGACGTGGATGCCGCTCCGGCCCACCTCGCGCGCGACCGCCTTCGAGAATCCGATGATCCCCGCCTTCGCTCCGGAGTACACCGCCTGCCGGAACTCCCCCACCCGGGCCGCATCCGAGGAGATGTTCACGACCTTGCCTCCGCCCTGGGCGACCATCGGGTCGAGGGCGGCGCGGGTGCAGTTGATCGTGCCGAGGAGGTTCGTGTTGACCTCGAACGCCCAGTCCTCGGGCGGGGCGTCCATGAACGGCCCGATGCGCCACGCCCCGGCGCAGTTGACGAGCACGTCGAGCCGCCCGTGGCGCTCGACGATGCCTTCGACGGTGGCCTTCGCCTGCTCCCAGGAGGAGATGTCGAGACCGACGCCCTCCGCCGGAGGTCCCGCCTTCGCGGCGACGCCCCTTGCGTTGTCGCCGTTGAGGTCGGCCGCGACGACCGTGGCTCCTTCCTCCGCGAGCCGAAGCGCGATCGCCTCGCCGATGCCCGATCCTCCGCCGGTCACCATCGCCACCTTTCCGCTCAATCCGAGATCCATGCACCTCTCTCCCGTTCAGGGCGCGGCCCACGCCGCCCGCCCGCCTTGCCTTCGCCGCCGCGCGGGCGACCGCAGGCCGCGGATCATACCGGAGCCCCCGCCTTCGCGCCGTTCCCCCGCGCCACTCGGAACGGCATCCACGACGCTGCGGCCGGGACACGTTCCGAGAGCGTACCGAACTTCCGATAGTGCGATAATGGTCAAATCGACGGGCTTCGATCAGGACGAGGAAGCAACCGATGCGAGCCGTCCGACGAGTATTCGATCATTCGACACTCGAACTCCGCGCGGTCGCGACGCTCGGGAGGCTACCGTCATGAGGTTCGCCGCATTTCTCGTCTTCGCGACCTCCCTCGCGCTCGCCGCCCCCGCCGGAGCGGGTCCGCCGCACCAGGCGCCCAGGAAAGGCAGCTCGGTGGTGATTGCCGATCCGCTCGCATCCGGAGCATACGTAAACGTGCAGGACGCGCTCGGCAACACCCCCTTGCACCGGGCCACCAGGTTCGGTCACGCGGCAGCCATCGGAACGCTGCTTGCCGCCGGGGCGGACCCGAAGATCCGGAACAAGCAGGGGGTTGCGTACCGCGACTTGGCGCTCGAGGCGGGTGAAGAAGCAACCGCCGCCGCCTTGCGCAGGGCCGTTTCTTTCTCCTCCACGATTCGTTCCGGCATATACGCCAACCCGACGTGCCCGGATCCGGACCACATCCGGATCCATGTGCCTCACGTCACGATCCGGATCGATCGGGCCAGTGATGGCGACCTCGTGTCGATAGGGCATACGAAGCCGGAATCCGATCCGTTGGTCGGCGGGTGGCAGAGATTCGAGATCAAGTACGCCGATGGCGAGACTTTCGGTTACTTCCTCCGAATGGAAACCAGCGGAAGCGTTCGAATGGCCTGGTGGAATCCCGGACCGAGAAACGTCCAGGAACCTCCCCCCGACAGTTGGCCGGACATGCTTGCCGCAATCGACGCAGACGCAGACGCACGCTGGGAGCTTGTGGACTTCGCGAGGTGCGACGCCATTCCCTTCCCGCTATCGCTGCTTCATGGCGAGCCTGTTGCATTCCTGTTTTCCCTCGAACCGGCCATCGTCTCGTGCAGAAGGGGAAGTCCCGAGTGCGTTCAGCACGCCTTCGCCGCCGTGGATGTCCATCAGGACGGCGCGTTGTCGACCGCGGAGTGGGCCCGCATCATCCGGATCGCCTTGTATTTCGCCCTGGCCTTCGACGAGAGCATCAAGTCCGACCGGCTCGGCGCGGCGTACGCCGTGAGCGTGTTGACCGCTCCGCTGGCCGCATCGGCGATCGTGTCCTCCTACGACTACGATGGAGACGGCAAGACTTCCCTGGAAGAACTCCACCGTGCATTCGTGGGGCAAGGCGATCCTCCCATCCCGGAAATCGGCGGCCTGGATCCCGACCTGCGCGCGAGGCTCGGGCAGGCGATGACGATCCTTCGCAACCTCTCGCGGCAATTGCCCGACATGAAGTGACGCCTGCGGCGCGCGAACCTCGGCTGACCCGAAAAAAATCACCGACTTTCGTCGCGAGGGGGCCAAGATGCCCCACGATCTCCCCACGATCTTATGGAGGAACGGGCCGCACGGACCGAAAAGAGCGCGTGCGCGCGGCTGAAGGCGTAGTCGACACTGGCTTGACACTGGCGCGTGCGCGCGGTCGAAGCGGCTTGCGGGAGTACGGCCCGCTACCGCGAGCGGATCGGCGGCCGCGGCGGGAAGTCGGTGATTTTTTCGGGCCAAGTCCGAACTCGCCGGCCCGCTCGCGAGACGCAACCCGGTGCGAGCCACGGCCGCCAGCCGACGGCGTGCGCAAGGCTGCGACTTCCGACGGGTCCCGGGGGGCGCCACCGGCGGGGCCGCGCAACGCGGGGGGCTTTCGGGGATAATTCGTGCCGATTTCCGACACTTGGGAGGGAGAAGGAAGCGTGGGCACGGAGTCGATCGCGGTGCGCGAGGCCCGCGACTCCGACATGGACGCGGTGGCCGGGATCTACGGCTACCATGTCCGGCACGGCGTCGCGTCGTTCGAGTACGACCCCCCGGACGCGGCGGAGTTCCGACGACGCTGCGGCGAGGTGCGCGCGCGCAGGCTTCCCTACCTCGTCGCGGAACGGGACTCGCGCCTCCTCGGCTTCGCCTATGCTTCGCCCTTCCGGCTGCGTCCCGCCTATCGTTATACGGTCGAGGACTCGGTCTACGTGCATCCGGAGACGGTTCGCGAGGGGATCGGCCGCCGACTCCTCCAGGCGGTCATCGAAGGCTGCGAGGCCGCGGGACGGCGGCGGCTCGTCGCGGTCATCGGTGGGGCGGACGAGCGATCGATCAGCTTCCATCGAAGGTGCGGCTTCGAGGACGCCGGGCGGATCGAGGGGGCGGGATGGAAGCACGGACGCTGGCTCGACCTCGTCATCATGCAGCGCGGGCTCGGGGCGGGGACGGCGGAGCCGCCGGAATGATCGCGAGCGTCCGAACGGAGGCTTCGTGAACGCCGGACCCGATTCCGCCGCCGGGGATGCGTCGGCGCGGATCCCCGTCGGCATCAGCAGTTGCCTGCTCGGCGAGGCGGTCCGCCACGACGGGGGGCACAAGCTCGACCGCTATGTCACCGGGGTGCTGGGGCGCTGCTTCGAGTACGTCGCCTTCTGCCCCGAGGCACTGGCCGGGCTCGGCGTTCCGCGCCCGCCCATCCGCCTCGCCGGCGACCCCGCCGCGCCGCGCGCGGTGCGGGTGGGTGACGACTCGATCGACGTGACGGAGGCGCTCCAGGCGACGGCCCGCCGCGTCGTCCCGGAGATCGGGAGGCTCCGGGGCTACCTCTTCAAGCGCGCTTCGCCGAGTTGCGGGATGGAGCGCGTCAAGGTCTACCAAGCGCCGGGACGGTCGCCGCGCATGGGCCGCGGGCTCTTTGCGCGGGCGGTGATGGAGGCGTATCCCCTGCTGCCCTGCGAGGAGGAGGGCCGACTGAACGACCCTTCGCTCCGCGAGAGCTTCGTCGAGCGGGTCTTCGCCCTCGACCGGTGGCGGCGGACGATGACGAACGGGTTCACGCCGGCGCGTCTGGTTGAATTCCACACCCGGCACAAGCTCCTGCTCCTCTCCCACAGCGAGGTGCACTACCGCGCGGCGGGGCGCCTCGTCGCGGATGCGGGCCGTCGCGACCCGGCAACGCTCGCCGCCGAGTACCTCCGAACATTCCTGGAGGGCATGCGGCGGCAGGCCACCCGCCGCCGGCACGCCAACGTCCTCCAGCACCTCGCGGGCTACCTCAAGCGGAGGATCGACTCCGGGGACCGGCAGGCGCTCGCCGCCCTCATCGACGAGTACCGCACCGGCGCGGTCCCGCTGGTGGTCCCGATCCGGTTCCTGCGCCACCACTTCCGGCATGCCCCGGAGCGCTACGCCGAGATGCAGCACTACCTCGAGCCCTGCCCCGATTCGCTCGGGCTCCGCAACCATCTTTGAGCCTGCCGCGCCTTGCCGCGGCGAAAGGGCGTCCGGCATACTTCGCCCCGCACCGGGGCGCCGCCGTCCCCCGTACCCGATCGACCCGAACGCTGGAGAACGCCGACATGTCCGGCCCGCTCACCGGCTACCGGATCGTGGACCTCACCGCCATGATCTCGGGGCCCGTCGCCACCATGATGCTCGCCGACCAGGGAGCGGAGGTCATCAAGGTCGAGCCCCCCGCCGGGGACATCGTGCGGCGCATGGGACACGACGTCGGTGGCGTCACGAGCTCGTTCGTGAGCGCCAACCGGAGCAAGAAATCGGTCGTCCTCGACCTCAAGAACGACCTCGGCCGGGGGCTCCTCGATCGCCTCCTCGATTCGGCGGACGTGTTCGTGCAGAACTTCCGTCCCGGGACCGCGGAACGGATGGGGATCGGGGAGGATGCGGTCCGCGCCCGCCGCCCGGACGTCGTCTACGTATCGATCAACGGGTTCGGAGAACGCGGTCCCTACCGGCACAAGCGGGTGTACGACCCCGTCATCCAGGCCCTGAGCGGCCTCGCGGACATCCAGACGGACCGCGATACGGGCCGGCCGATGATGATCCGCACCATCATCCCCGACAAGGTGACCGCCCTCACCGCCGCGCAGGCGATTACCGCGGCCCTGCTCCACCGCGAGCGGACCGGGAAGGGCCAGCACGTGCGGCTCGCCATGCTCGACGCGATGGTCGCATTCCTGTGGCCCGAGGGGCTCGTCAACCTGACCGTGGTGGACCGCGAACTGCCCGAGCCCCGTTCCCGGCTCGCGCCGGACCTCATCTACCGCACCCGCGACGGCTACATCACGGTGGGCGCGGTCTCGGACTCCGAGTGGCAGGGGCTCTGCGCCGCCCTCGATCGGCCGGACTGGCTCGGGAACGAGCTCTTCGCGACTCCCCACGACCGCACCGTCAACGTGGTGAAGCGCCTCGAGCAGACCCAGGAGGTCCTGCTGCAACGCACCACCGCGGAGTGGCTCGAACGCCTCGACGAGCACCAGGTGCCCTGCGCGCCGGTGCTCAACCAGCGCGAGCTGGTCGACCACCCCCAAGTCGTCGCGAACGAGCTGGTGGAGCTTCGCTCCCATCCCGAGATGGGGCCGTACCGGCAGGCACGGCCCGCGGCCCGCTTCGAGGGGTCGCCCTCCGCGATCGCGGGACACGCCCCCCGGCTCGGCGAGCACACCCGGGAGATCCTGGCCGGTCTCGGCCTCGGCACCCGCGAGATCGACACCCTCTACGCGGAGCGCGCCGTCGCCTGAACCGGCCCGGCTGGACGCGAGGGCGCCGTGGAGGCCCGGACTCTATCGATCCCGGCGCCGGCCGGAGAACGGTCCGCCCGGCGGGAAGCGTCACCCCCGGCTCGACCCGTCATCCGCGGGGTGTCACCGGTCCCTGTCGCGAGGGCGCCGCCCCACGACGCCGCAACAACAAGCCCCCGACCGGCTCGGCCTGCGCCCGTGGGTAGCGTACCCGGTGCCGGCTCTCCGAAAACGGATGATGGTTCAAACGAACCAATGAGTTACGCCAATATCCGTCCCGGAAGTCCGGGATGGTGGCGGGCCGCACGGGCGGAACCACATTCGAGACGATCGAGGCGTAGCCGGTGCGGGTGGGCCGGAGAAGCGGCTACCCGAAAAAATCACCGACTGTCGTCGCGAGGGGGCCAAGATGCCCCACGATCTCCCCACGATCTCATGGAGGAACGGGCCGCACGGACCGAAAGAGCGCGTGCGCGCGGCTGAAGGCGTAGTCGACACTAACTTGACACTGGCGCGTGCGCGCGGTCGAAGCGGCTTGCGGAAGTACGGCCCGCGGCCGCGAGCGGATTGGCGGCCGCAGCAGGAAGTCGGTGATTTTTTCGGGCTGGAGGATATACGGCCCGCGGCCGCGAAGCAGGTCGGCGTCCGCGGCGAAAGCCGGCGAGCTGCTGCCCTACCCCGCTTCGATCTGGGGGAGGAAGAAGACCTCGCTGTCCTCGCCGATCGACTCGAGGAACGGCTCCTGGAAGATCTCGCCGTCGATCGCGACGGCGACCCCGTCCCGGAGCCGGTCCCCCATCCCGGGGAAACGGCTGTCGAGGGCCTTGAGGAGCTGACGGAAGTTCTCGGCTTCGACCTCGACCTCCTTCTCGCCTCCCGCAAGCTCGCGGGCCAACTCGTTCGGCAGGACCACCCTCGCCATCGCCTCACTCTCCGTTTCCGTCCGCCCCTTTCGCCGGATCACCCACCGTTGCCCGCGCCGCCCGCCTCAGTCGTCGGCCGCCTCGGGCAACCGGGCTGCGTCCAGGGCCGCGAGAAGCCGGGGCGGCGACGCGGGGAGGTGGTTCATGCGGGTTCCGCACGCATGGTAGATCGCGTTCGCGACCGCGGCGAGCGGGGGTACGATGGGAACTTCGCCGACCCCCCGCACCCCGTAGGGATGACGCGGGTTCGGAACCTCCACGAGGACGGTGTCGATCATCGGGAGGTCCGAGGCGACCGGGACCCGATAGTCGAGGAAGCCCGGGTTCTCGAGGGTTCCCGCCCCGCTGTAGACGTACTCCTCGTTGAGGGCCCAGCCGATTCCCTGCGCCGCCCCGCCCTGGAGCTGCCCCTCGACGTAGCTCGGGTGGATGGCCCGGCCGACGTCCTGGACCGCCGTGTAGCGAAGCACGGTGGCCCGCCCGGTGTCCGGGTCGACCTCCACGTCGCACAGGTGAGTGCCGAAGCCGGGGCCGGCCCCGCGCGCGTTGATCGTCGCCTGGCCGGAGATGGGTCCGCCGGTCTTCGCCGAGCCCTCCGCGAGGGTCGCGAGCGAGAGCGGCTCGAACTCGCCCACGTTGCTGCTCGCCGGCCGCGCCGCGCCGTTCTCCCAGACGACTCCGTCCACGTCGACGTCCCAGACCTTCGCCGCCCGCGAACGCAGCTCCTCCACGACCTGCTTCGCCGCCTCCACCACCGCCATGCCGACCGCGAAGGTCACCCGGCTGCCGCCGGTCATGTCGCTGTAGGGGACGGAGCTCGTATCCGGGACGATGGGACGGACCCGGTCGTAGTCGATGCCGAGCACCTCCGCGGCCATGATCGCCATTGACGCGCGCGACCCGCCGATGTCCGGGTTCGGGTCCACGACCACCGCCGTGCCGTCCTCGTTGACGTGCACCGCCGCGCTCGACTGCCCGCCGATGTTGAACCAGAACCCGGATGCGACCCCCCGCCCCTGGTTCGGCCCGAGCTCCGCCCGGTAGTGCTCGTGCGCGAGGGCCGCCTCGACCGTCTCCGCGTAGCCGATCTGCCGGAACTTCGGCCCGTAGGCCGCCTTCGTGCCCTCGCGCGCGGCGTTGGCGAGGCGCAGCTCGAGCGGGTCCATGCCAAGCTTCTCGGCAAGCTCGTCGAGGGCGCTCTCGACCCCGAACGCCGCCATCGGGGCTCCGGGGGCCCGGTAGGCCGCGCACTTCGGCCGGTTGACGACGACGTCGTAGCCGACCGCGCGCACGTTGTCGAGGTGATAGGGAGCGAAGGCGGTCATGCAGCCGAGCTGCACCGGCGAGCCCGAAAAGGCCCCCGCCTGGTACCGGAGCTCGGTGTCGCCGACGGTGATCCGGCCGGCCTTCGTCGCCCCGATCCGCACCTTGACGTGGCTGCTCGACGTCGGTCCGGTCGCCCGGAACACCTCGTCGCGGTCCATCACGATCCTGACCGGACGGCCCGACTTGCGGGAAAGGGCGAGCGCCACCGGCTCGACGTAGATCGTGGTCTTGCCCCCGAAGCCGCCTCCGATCTCGGACGGGATCACCCGGATGCGGGAGTTCTCCATCCCGAGCAGCTTCGCGCAGTACGCCCGGACCATGAACTGGCCCTGGCTCGAACACCAGATGGTGCAGTGGCCGTCTTCGCCGACGCTCGCCACGGCCGCGTGGGGCTCGATGTAGCCTTGATGGACCGCTTCGGTGGTGTACTCCCCCTCTACCACCACGTCCGCCTCGGCCAGGCCCGCCTCGACGTCGCCGAGGGAGAACTCGACCCGCGACGCCACGTTCGAGGGCCGATCCGGCTTCGGATCGACTCCCTCGGTGAACAGGTTCTCGTGGAGCAGAGGGGCCCCCGGCTCCATGGCCTCCAGCACGTCGAGGACATGCGGAAGGACTTCGTAGTCCACGCGGATGCGATCGACGGCCGCCACCGCCGCCGCCCGGGACGTCGCGGCCACCGCCGCCACCGGGTGTCCGTCGTAGAGGACCTTGCCCCGGGCCATGACGTTGCACGAGAGGTCGCGGAAGTTCATCGGCCCCTCGCCCACCATCAGCTCGCCGTCCGGGATGTCCGGGAAGTCCTCCGCGGTCACCACCGCCTTGACCCCCGGAACGGCGAGCGCCGCGCTCGCGTCGATGCCGGCGATCCGGGCGTGGGCGTGAGGACTGCGCAGGATTCGCCCGACGAGCATCCCCGGCATCGTGAAGTCCGCGCCGAAGTTCGCGCGCCCCGTGACCTTGTCGAGGCCGTCGGGCCGCACCGGGCGGGTGCCGACCCACTTGAACCCGGATGCCGAATCACTCATCGCTCACGCCTCCGCGCGCATTTCCGCCGCCGCCTTCTGCACCGCGCGGACGATCTTGTCGTACCCGGTGCAGCGGCAGAGGTTTCCGGCCAGCCAGTACCGGATCTCCGTCTCGCTGGGGTCGAGGTCGCGGTCGAGCAGCGCCTTCGCGGCGACGAGGAACCCTGGTGTGCAGATGCCGCACTGGAGGGCCGCTTCCTCGAGGAAGGTCCGCTGGAGCGGATGGAGCTGGTCGCCGTTCGCCATCCCCTCGATGGTCTCCACCTCGCGGCCCTCGGCCTCCACCGCGAGGGCGAGACAGGCGCACACCAGGCGCCCGTCGAGCATGACGCTGCATGCGCCGCAGTCGCCCGAGCCGCAGCCTTCCTTGCTGCCGGTGAGCCCGAGCTCGTCCCGCAGGGCGTCGAGAAGGGTCTGATCCACATCGCAGAGGAACTCGCGCGGCTCCCCGTTGACGGTCGTGGTTACATGTCGCTTGGCCATCGCTCAGTTGCTCCTCGCGCGCTCGCTTGCAATGCCCGCGGCGCGGCGCGCGAGCACGCCGGCCACCTTGATTCGATAGGTCTTCGTACCCCGCTTGTCGTCGATGGGGTTGCAGGCGGCGCTCGCCGCCGCCGCGAGGTTCGCCATCGCCTCGTCATCGAGGCGGGTGCCGACGAGGGCGTCGGCCGCCTCGGGAACGAGCAACGGCCGGGGCGCCACCGCGCCGAGGCCCACCCGCGCGCCGGTGCAGGTGCCGTCCTCGTCGAGGGTGACGCACACCCCGGCCCCGACCACCGCGATATCCATCTCCGTGCGGGGGATGAACCGAAGATAGGCGTCCCCGGTCCGCGCCGGGCGCGGCGGGAGGAAGAAGCTCACGACGAACTCGCCGTTGCCGAGCGAGGTCCGGCCGGGGGCGGTGACGATGTCCTCCACCGCCGCCTCGCGCCGGCCGCTCGGCCCCGCGATCTCGCAGGTGACGCCGGCCGCGATCATCGCGGGCGTGGAGTCGGCCGCGGGAGAGGCGTTGCACAGGTTGCCGCCGAGGGAGGCGCGGCCCTGGATCTGGGTCGAGCCGATGAGCTCCAACGCCTCGACGACCCCCGGCCACATGGCGACGACCGCCGCGTTCTCGCCGAGCACCGCGCCGGGCACCGCGGCCCCGACCCGGAACCCGCCGCCCGCCTCCGACACCTCGAGGAGCTCCGGGATGTTCTTGACGTCGACGATGATCTCCGGGGAGATCAATCTCGACCGCATCTGCACGATGAGGTCGGTGCCGCCGGCGAGCGGCCGGGCCTTGTCGCCCGCCTTGGCGAGCAGGGCTGCCGCCTCGTCCACCGTGGACGGCGCTTCATATTGGATGGACCGCACGATGTCCTCTCCCTCCAGTCAGTTGGTGAAAGCCGTTAACCGTAACCGGCCGGATTCTACACGAGGCGCCGGCCGATCAGGCGGCCCGCTCCACCGCGTCGCATCGCGACGAGGCCGACGCGGTCGAGACCGATCGTCCGATGCGGATTGGCCGCCCCGGACGGCGATGCGGTCCGGCCGCCCCGGGGGCGGCTCGCGTACCCGCGAGCCCGGAGGTTGCCGCAGCGATCCGGGGGCGCGCGAAACGGACTGCCCCGCACCCCGGCGGGTCCGCGCCTCGAGACTCATACCGCCTCGCTCGCACCGCCGTCGATGTTGACCGCGGTCCCGGTGATGAAGGCGGCCCGGTCGGAGGCGAGAAAGGCCACGAGATCTCCCACTTCCTTCGCTTCGCCGTAGCGCCCGACGGGCACGTTCGCGCCCATTCGCGCGTAATAGGCCTCGAGGGTCTCCCCGTCCCGGCCGCTCCGCTCCCACCGCCGCTCGTGCTGGGCGGACTTGATCAGCCCGAGACAGATGGTGTTGACCAGGATGTTCTCGGGAGCGTACTCGTTGGCCATCGCCTTGGTGAGGTTGATGCCGAGGGCGCGGCTCGCCGAGGTCGGAAGGGCGTTCCTGCGAGGCACCTTTCCGCCGGGGGTCGTCATGTTGATGATGCGCCCCCCGCCGCGGGCGCGCAGGTGCGGCAGCACCGCCCGCGAGAACCGGATCGCACCGAACACCTTGATCTCGAGGTCCTCGCGCCAGATCGCCTCGGTCGCCTCCAGGAACGGGTGCGCCCGGGAGCCGCCCGCGTTGTTCACCAGGATGTCGATGCCCCCGAAGCGCTCGACCGTGGCGGACACCACCCGCTCCACGTCGTCGTCGCGGCACACGTCCCCGGCCACGGCCAGCACCTCGCCGCCGGTACGGCTGCGGAGGTCCTCCGCGGCCCGCTCCAGCACGTCGGCGCGGCGGGCGCAGATGGCGACCTTCGCTCCCTCCTCGCCGAGCCTGAGGGCCGAAGCCTTGCCGATCCCTTCGCTGCCGCCGGTGATGATCGCGACCTTGTCCTCAAGTCCGAGGTCCATGTCCTCTCCTTCTCGTCCGGTACCGATGAACGGGTCGACCGATTGCGGCCGGCCTCTGCCGCCGACTCTTCCGCCTTCGCGTCCGCTCGACCGCCGCTCCCCGGCCGACCGGGTTCGCGCGAGGCCCAGCCTCAGGAGCAGACGGACTCGAGGTGCCGGGCCACCCGCGCCGCGTCGTTCGGCACCACGACCTTGCGCACGGGCAGGACGTCGAGCCCCGCGAGCCGCTCGTGACCGACCTCGGCCCCGGCCGGCGCGGTGTCCGGGAACTTCCCCGGGTGGGCGGTCGCGAGGCACACGGTGGGGGCGAGTCCCCGCAGCTCCTCGGCCACCTTCACCCCCACCGCGGTGTGCGGGTCGAGGACCCGGCCCGCCTTCCGGTACCAGCGCTCGATGGCGGCGAGCGTCTCGCCGCGGTCCGCCCGGCCCGACACGATCCGGTTGTCGCCCGGCCGCTCTCCGCCCGGTTCGAGGCGGGCCTCGCCCTTCGAATCGAAGGTGGACATGAAGGCGCGGACCGCCGCCCCGTCCCCGTCGAGGCGCCACCAGAGGTACCGTTCGAAATTGCTCGCGACCTGGATGTCCATGGAGGGGCTCGGGGTACGCCGGACTTCGCCACGGCGGTAGACGCCGGTGCGAAAGAACCGATCGAGAATGTCGTTCTCGTTGGTGGCGAGGATCAGCCGTTCCGTCGGCAGGCCCATCTCGGCCGCGAGGAAGCCCGCGAAGACGTCGCCGAAGTTGCCGGTAGGGACGCTGAAGCTCGCCTTCCCCCGCGCGAGAGCGGGGGGCAGCCGGAGCCATGCGTGGAAGTAGTACACCACCTGGGCGAGCAGCCGCACGCAGTTGACCGAGTTGATGGCCCCGAGGCGCCAGCGGGCCTTGAACGCCCCGTCGTCGAAGAGGGCCTTCATGATCCGCTGACAGTCGTCGAACGTGCCCTCGACCGCGATGCAGTGCACGTTGGCGTCCGTCACCGTCGTCATCTGCAGCTCCTGAAGGCGGCTCGTCCGTCCCTCCGGGAACAGGATGAAGACCCGTACGTTCGGCTTCCCGCGCAGGGCCGCAATGGCGGCGCCGCCGGTGTCGCCGCTCGTCGCGCCGAGGACGTTCAGGGTCTCGCCGGAACGCTCGAGCTCGTAGTCGAAGAGGTGCCCGAGGAGCTGGAGGGCGAGGTCCTTGAACGCGAGGGTCGGCCCGTGAAAGAGCTCGAGGAGGTAGAGGTCGCCCATCGGCACCAGGGGAGCGACTTCCGTGGTGTCGAACCCGGTTCCGCTCCGAACCGGGGCGTAGCTTCGGTCCACGAGCGCCCGAAGGTCGTCCTCCGGAATGTCGTCCGTGAACCGGCGGAGGATCTCGAACGCGAGCGCGGGGTAGGACAACCCCCGCCACGACTCGAGGTGCTTCGACACGTCCGGGAGCCGCTCCGGCATCAGGAGCCCGCCGTCGGCCGCCTGCCCGGCCATGAGGGCGGCCCGGAACGGGACCGGCGGCCCCGTGCCTCGGGTGCTCACGTATCGCATGGCGGGAAGTGTAGCCCGAGGCGGCGGTTTGATCGGCCGGCGGTTTCCGGTAAATTGCGCCTCGCCGTGACCGCCTCGTCCGAAAAGCAATTCCCGGTCTCCTGGGAGCAGCTTCACCGCGATGCAAAGGCGCTCGCCTGGCGTCTCGCGGAGCTCGGGCCGTGGACGCGCGTCATCGCGGTGAGCCGGGGAGGGATGGTGCCCGCGTGCGTGGTGGCGCGCGAGCTCGAGGTGCGGCTCGTCGATACCGTGTGCGCCGTGTCCTACGACCATATGGCGCAGGGAGACCTCGAGATCCTGAAGGCGCCGGAGGACACCGACGGCGCCGGCGACGACGCGGGATGCACGGTTGTCGTGGACGACCTCGCGGACACCGGGAAGACCATCGCCGCGCTCCGGGAGCTGTACCCGCGGGCCCATTTCGCGACGGTGTACGTCAAGCCGGATGGCCAGCCGATGGTCGACACCTTCGTCACCGAGGTCAGCCAGGACACCTGGATCCACCTTCCCTGGGACCTCGAGCTTCGATTCGCGACCCCGCTTGCCCACACGCAGGCGGCCGACTGAAAGATGCCCCGGATCCCGGCCGCGGAGCTCGAGGCGCAGGCCCTCCGGGCCCTTCGGGCGGCCGGGGTGAGCGGGGAGGAAGCCGCGACGGTAGCCCGGCACTGCGTAGCCGCGAACCTCGCCGGCCATGACTCGCACGGCGTCATCAACGTTCCCCTCTACATCGAACGGATCGGGAAGGGACACATCGTGCCCGGCGCCCGGCTCGAAATTCTGAGCGGGAGCGCCACGACGACCGTCATCGACGGCCACTTCGGATTCGGCTTCGTCGTCTCCGAGCGCGCGATGCGAATGACCATCGACAAGGCGGCTCGGGCCGACGTCGCGGTGACCACCGTGCGGCGCCAGAGCCACGTCGGGCGCCTGGCCGACTACTCCTTGATGGCGGCCGAGGAAGGCATGATCGGGATCATGACCGCCGACTCGGGACGGGCCGCCAAGGCGGTCGCCCCCTTCGGGGGGCGCGAGGCGCGTCTCGGGACGAACCCCATCTGCATCGCCGTGCCGTCGAACCTGGAGGCGCCGTTCTTCGTCGACATCGCGACCTCGGCCGCCGCCGCGGGCAAGCTCAAGGTAGCGGTCTCGCGCGGGGAGGCCGTCCCGGCCGGCTGGCTCATCGACCGGTGCGGCCGGGCCACCACCGATCCGCACGCCCTCGCGGACGGCGGAGCGGTGCTGCCGCTCGGCGGAGCCGAAGGCCACAAGGGCTATGGACTCTCGGCCATGATCGAGATCCTCTCCGGGGTGCTCACCGGGCTCGGTTTCGGGGTCGACCCGGACGGCCCGCACAATGACGGGGTGTTCATGGCCGCGTTCCGGGTCGAGGCGCTCCGACCCCTCGAGACCTTCCGCCGCGAGGTGACGGAGTTCGCGGCCTGGCTCAACGCCACGCCCCCGGCGGCCGGCCACCCGCGCGTGTACTACCCGGGCGAGATCGAGCACGAACGCACACGGCGTCGTCTCGAGGACGGTGTGGAGGTCGAAGCGGCCACCTGGTCCGCGCTGCAGCGGCTCGCCGCATCCGGAGAGTGAGCCGGGCGGCGAGGAGCGAGGCATCGGGCGGACGAGAACGAAGAACAACATCCGATTCCGGAGCACGCGCTCGGGGCGTGGGAAGCGGAACCGGAACCGGGAGGAGGCAGGATTCGGGCATGAACAAGAAACGGATCATGATTCAGATGCCGATCACCGCCGGCATCCGTTCCGTCCTCGATGCGCGCGGCGACGTCGAGTACGAGCGGTTCACCGAGCTCTCCGAGGAGAACATCTTCCAGCACATCGCGAACTACGACGGCGCCATTCTTGGCGGGGCGGCCCCGTTCACGGCCCGGATCGTCGGCAACGCGCCGCGGCTCGCGGTCGTCTCACGTCACGGTGTCGGCTACGACAACGTGGACGTCGCCGCCCTGACCGCGGCCGGGATCCCCCTCACGGTGACCGGAACCGCGAACTCCGTCACGGTGGCCGAGCACTCCCTCTTCTTCATGATGTCGCTCGCCAAGCACGGGGTGCTGTTCGACCGCGAAGTCCGCAAGGGCAACTGGGACATCCGCTTCGAGAACACCGCGATCGACCTCGCCGGCCGAAAGGTGCTGATCCTCGGATTCGGCCGCATCGGGCAGCTTCTCGTGAAGCGCTGCCTGGGGATGGACATGGAGGTGTTCGTGCACGACCCGTACGCGAACGACGAAGCCGTCCGCGAGACGGGTGCCGAGCCGGTGACGGACTGGAGGGCGCTTCTCCCCGAGCTGGACTTTCTCTCCGTCAACTGCCCCAGGACCGAGGAGACGACCGGGATGGTCGGAGCGGCCGAGCTCGCGGCGATGAAGCGCACCGCCTACGTCGTGAATACCGCGCGGGGCGGGATCGTCGACGAGCCGGCCCTGGTGGATGCCCTCAGGCGCCGGATCATCGCCGGCGCGGCGATCGACGCATTCGAGGTCGAGCCCGCCGCCGCGGACAATCCGCTGTTCGGGCTCGACAATATCCTGGTGACCCCTCACTCGGCCGGCGTCACGGAAGAATCCATGTTCCGGATGGGGGCCGCATGCGCGCAGAACGTAGTCGATTGCTTCGACGGGAAGCTGGATCCCGCGAACGTCGTCAACCGGGAAGTGTTGGGCTGACACCGCCCCGGCACCGGGCATCCCCGGCGGCACGCGCCGGGGATGCCCGAAGGCAGATTACTCGACCACTTGCAAATTCTCGGCCGCGAAACGACCGCGGCGGTCCCGCTCGTTCGTAAAGCTCACCCGCTGGCCCTCGTAGAGGCTGCGCAGGCCGGCTTTCTCGACGGCGGAGATGTGCACGAAAACGTCCTTCGAGCCGTCATCGGGCTGGATGAACCCATAGCCCTTGGTCGCGTTGAACCACTTTACGGTTCCACTTGTCTGCATGGTAGCTCCGTCGGTTGGGAGTGGATTGGGGCGTCGGAACGGAGGGAGGAATCTGCGCAACCCGAACCCCGCCTCATGCGCGCCGGCACAGCAACTGTGCGGCATGCCGGTACGGCGGGTTCAGTTTCGTCATGAACGAAGCAGAGCGGGCAGTCGCTGTCGTCCCGTTGAGGGCGGGCAGTCGCGCAGGGGGCCGGGAGACCCGGAGCACGTCGCGCGGTGGGATGCTATGCCCCTCTACCGGGGGGAGTCAAGCAATCCGGCCCCGGGAGCGGGACCATTTTGTTGTCGTGACCGAGTGCCGGCCGCGGGCGCGGACCGGTCGCCCGCGCGATCGAGGGCAGCTACATGAGGCCCGAACCGACCCGCAGACGACGAATTGCGCGCCCCGATGGCCTGCCGAACAGACCCGGTTCACCCGTCGCCGGACAGGAAACGAGCTCTGGCCCGGGGAGCGGGGGGAGCCCGAAGTCAGGCGCGAGCCACCGTCGGCGCGGCGAACCCGCCCCGGGTCGGCATCCGCCGTTACCGATGGACGAAACGAAGGCTTGGAGAGCGACGCGGGACACCCCCGGCCCCCCGGAGACAGGACGTTTTGCATCATTCCATGCGCACTTGAAAGTCGCGAATATCAGGTATTGGCGTCCCCAGGGGGAGTCGAACCCCCGTCGCCGCCGTGAAAGGGCGGTGTCCTGGGCCTCTAGACGATGGGGACGGATCCCATATGCCATGCGGCAGGATCGGCCGGCATGAACTCTGGTGGAGCCAGGCGGGATCGAACCGCCGACCTCTACAATGCCATTGTAGCGCTCTCCCATCTGAGCTATGGCCCCAGGAAGGCGTGAATTCTCGAACTCGGCAGCCTGCCTGTCAAGGCTGAACCGGCCGGCGGCGGGGCCTTTTTTGTCGTGATCGAGTGCTGGCCACGGGTGCGGATCGACCTGCCGTGCGGTCGAGGGCAGCTTCATGGGGCGCGAATCGACACGCGGACGACGAAGTGCGCTCCCCGACGGCCCGCCGAACCGGCCCGGTTCACCCGTCGCCGGACGGGAAACGAGCCCTGCGGCCGGCGGCAAGACTGATTCGTTCATTCAAAGGCAGCCAACGAGTTCAAAGAGTTGTGCCCGCTGACGAGCGGATGCCCCGAAGTCGGCGGCGACCGAAGAACAAACCGTAGCGTGGGATGACCCTGGGGTCGGGTTTCGGCCGATGTCGGAGCTCGGGCCGCCCGGCTATAATCGTCTGTCGTGGAACGAGCACCGAGCGTGTGCTCCACTGCGGAGTTCATCATGTCAGGCGCCGCCACCGCCGTCGTGCGAGAACTTGAGGAAGCGCGCCCGAGCCTCGCCGTCGAGCTCTGCGGCCTCACCCTTGCCTCCCCGGTCGTCCTGCTCTCCGGGTGCGTGGGCTTCGGCGAGGAGTACACCCGGGTGGCGGGCTTCGACAACCGCGATGCAGGCGCCATCTGCCTCAAGGGCACGACCCTCGAGCCCCGGCTCGGCAATCCGCCGCATCGCGTGCACGAGACCCCGTGCGGAATGCTGAACTCCATCGGCCTCCAGAATCCGGGCAGCCGGGAGGTGATCGATCGGATCCTGCCGGAGCTCGATTTCACGGAGACCCGGTTCTTCGCCAACATCGCGGGCGCCACCCTCGGCGAGTACGAGGAGCTCGCGCGCCGCTTCGACGACTCGCCGGTGGACGCCATCGAGATCAACGTCTCCTGTCCCAACGTGGAGGAAGGCGGCCTCATCTTCGGGAACGACCCGGTCATGTCGGCTCGGGCCGTCGAGGCCTGCCGGCGGGCGACGGCAAAGCCGCTCTTCACGAAGCTCTCGCCGAACCAGACCGACGTCGTGGAGAACGCGCGCCGGTGCATCGAGGCCGGAACCGACGGTCTCGCGGTCGTCAACACCTTCGTCGGCATGGCAATCGACGTCGAGACCGGCCGGCCGGTCATCGGCGCGGTCCGCGCCGGTCTCTCGGGCCCCGCCATCAAGCCCCTCGCCCTCCACCTCGTGTACGAAGTGCACCGGGTCGCCGCCCCGCACGGGGTCCCGATCATCGGCCAGGGGGGCATCGCGGGCACGGAGGATGCCATCGAGTTCCTGCTCGCGGGGGCGAGCGCGGTCGGGGTCGGAACCGCGCTCTTCTACGATCCTCTCGTCTGTCGGAGGGTGAACGAGGGGCTCGCGGGGTGGCTCGTGCGCCGCGGGGTCGGCGGGGTCGCCGAGACCGCCCGGGCCGTGCGCGCGGCGGCGGGCGGAGGATGAGCCGGACGGCGGCCGCCATCCCCACCCGCCCACTCCCCGTCCACTCGAGGAGTGGACCGTCCCGGGAGTGAACCGCGGGGCGAGGGCCGCACCTCCGACCCGCAGGATGCGAGGTCGGGTGAAGCGTTCGGCGCAGCCGGAACCGACCCCCGGAGGGATGACGGGGGCCGCGCGCACCGGGGACGGGACAGGACAAATTCGTTCCCGGCCTTCCCTGATAACCACGGATGAGCGTATCGTCTTGGTCCGACGCCTGATTCTTCGGTCGCCGCCGGTTTCGGGTCATCCGCTCGTCGATGGACGCAATTCTTTGAATTGGTTGGCCGCCTTGGAATGAACGAAGCAGCCTCAGGGGCCAGGACCCGACGATGGACACGGTAGCGAGATTCGAAGAGATGCTCGCTGCGGGTCGGGAGAGTGCCATGCTGCGCCTCACCCTCGGGACGGAGTACCTCAAGCGGGCCGATCCCGAGGCCGCCATCCGGCATCTCGCCCGCGCGGTGGAGCTCGATCCGGGCTATTCCGCAGCGTGGCAGCATCTCGGACGCGCCTTCGAGCGGGTGCAGCGTCCCGAGAAGGCCGCGGCGGCGTGGCGGAGCGGCATCGACGCGGCGGATCGTCGGGGCGACGCACAGGCCGCCAAGGTCATGCGGGTGTGGTTACGCCGCCTCGAACGGCGGGCGGGCGCGGCCGAGGAATCCGGACCTCCTCCGGCATAGCCCGAAAAAATCACCGGCTTCCCGCTTCCGGGGCAAATTCGTTCCCGGCCTGCCTCGATGACCACCGGTGAGCGTATCATCTTGATTCGAAACCTTGTCTTCCGGTCGCCGCCAACTTCGGATCACTAGTCGTCAGTGGACCTGACCCTTTGAATTCGTTGGTAACATCCGAATGAACGAATCAGCCCCGGCACGGCTTACCAGCAATTCTCCTTTTGCCCGTCGGGTCCCGCGGCAGGACCGGCACGACCGTCGATCTGCCCCGGATCGAGTCGCAAGGAGAAGACGGCCTGCGGCTCAGGGTGAAGTCAGGCGCCAAAATGAGAACTGCTGACGGCTTCCCCCGGAGCTATGGCAGATTTCCGATTCGTGATGCAATGCCCCGTTCCGCAGCGCCGGGAGTCGGATGGGGGGAGCGGATGGTCGAAGTCGAAGCGCTGAGGCACGGATTCGGGGCACGGCAGGTCCTCGACCTGCCGTCCTGGCGGGTCGGGGAGGGCGAGCGGTGTCTCGTCGTCGGTCGCTCCGGCTCCGGCAAGAGCACCCTGCTGCATCTCCTCGCGGGACTGGCCGCGCCCCGCGAGGGGGCGGTCCGGGTGGCCGGGCAGGATCTCGCCGCCCTCTCACCGTCCGCCCGCGACCGGTTCCGGGGTCGGACGATCGGGTTGCTGCTCCAGTCCTTCCACCTGCTCGACACGCTGAACGTGTTCGACAACGTTCGCCTTGCCCGCCGCCTCGCCGGGTTGCCCGAGGACCGGGACCGGTGCCGGGAGGTGCTCGAGGACCTCGGGGTGGCCGAGTTCCGCCGCGCTCGCCCCTCCGCGCTCTCGCACGGGCAGGCGCAACGCGTCGCCCTCGCCCGGGCGGTGGTCAACCGCCCGCGCCTCATCCTCGCCGACGAGCCGACTTCCAGCCTCGACGACGAGAGCTGCGAGCGGGTCGCGGCGCTTGTCGAGGCGGAGTCCGCGCGGCAGGGCGCCACCCTCGTCGTGGCGACGCACGACTCGCGGATCCGCGGCCGCTTCGAGCGGCGCCTCTCTCTCGACCGGCCGGACCGGGCCCCGTGAACGCGCTCGTCCTCGGCCTTCGCACCATCGGGCGCCGCCCGCTGCCGGCCGTCCTGACCGTGCTCCTGCTCGCGCTCGGGATCACCACGGTGGTCGTGCTGCTCCTGTTCCAGCGTGCGCTCGAGGACCGCCTCGGACGCGACGCGCGCGGCGTCGACCTGGTGGTGGGGGCCAAGGGAAGCGGCCTTCAGCTCGTGCTCTCCACCGTGTTCCACGTCGACGTGCCGACCGGGAACGTCCGTCTCCCGGAGCTCCGCGACATCGCGCGCCACCCGATGGTCGCGAGCGTGATCCCCCTCTCCCTCGGAGACGCCTATCGGGGGTTCCGGATCGTGGGCACGACGCACGCGTACGTGAATCACTATGAAGGCCGGCTCGCGGAAGGGCGTCTGTGGGAGCGATCGATGGAAGCGGTGATGGGTGCCCGCGCCGCCCGGGAGACCGGCCTTCGCACCGGGCGATCATTCATCGGGTCGCACGGCCTCGAAGGCGATTCGGGGTTCCACCACGACGAGGACCCGTACCGGGTAGTGGGGGTGCTGAGGGAAACCGGCACCGTGCTCGACCGGCTCATCCTGGTGGACAGCGCCTCGGTATGGGAGGTGCATGCGGTCCACGACGGATCCGGGGCCCCCGCAGCGAAGGAGGAGGCGCGCGACGCCTCGGGCGGGCCCAGGGAGCCCGGGGAGCCCGAGCGCGGCGAGAAACGCGAGCCGGGACCGAAACCGGGCGGGGGCGCCGGAGGGCGGGAGCCGGCCGGTGCCGCGGGTTCCGGAACCGGAAAGGCCGCTGCCGGCGATGAGGAGGGCCTCCCGTCGGGCGACCGGGAGGTGACCGCGATGCTGGTCCGCTACCGGACCCCCCTCGCGGCGATTGCGCTGCCGCGCGCCATCAACTCCGGGACGGCCCTCCAGGCCGCCTCTCCCGCGCAGGAGACCGCGCGGCTGTTCCATCTGGTGGGCACGGGCCTCGACGCGTTCCGGGCGTTCGCCGGGGTGCTCATCGCCGCCTCCGCCCTCAGCCTCTTCATCGCGCTCCGGCACGCGATGCACGAACAACGCTACGACCTCGCGGTCATGCGGACCCTGGGGGCCTCGCGGGGCCGGATCCTGCGCTTCGTCCTCGTGCAGGGGGCGGTGCTCGGCGCGGCCGGTGCGGGGCTGGGCACGGGGCTCGGACACGCCGTGGGATGGCTCCTCGCGGAGTGGCTCGAGCGCGCCCGTTCGCTCTCCCTTGGCGGGCTCGGATGGGCGCCGGAGGAGGGGCTCGTCGTGGCCGGAGCGGTGCTCATCGCCCTGGTGGCGGCCGCAATGCCCGCCGTCCGCGCGTACCGCCTCGACGTCGCGGCGGTGCTCGTCGAACGCCGCTGAACCGCCCGAGATATCTCGGGGGACATCCCGGCCCGAGCGTTCGGCTCCGGGACGCGCCGGCGGCCGTCAGCTCGCCGAGCGGGCGTGGTTGAGGCGGTAGTGGAGGCCGGTCCCGAGCGCGTCGTCTTCTTCCAGCAGCTCGAACCGCCCCTCGAGCAGCACCGGCTCGAGGGTGTAGCGAACCCCCTCGTCGCACTTCACCTCGATGAGCCCCCGCGCACTCGCCGGAAGGCAGAAGGGGCAGCTCGGCGGCAGGGCGCTCAGCAGGAAGTAGGTGTGGGTCTCCCCGGCCTCGAGCGGGTACATGAACCCCCGGATCCGGACCACCGTGCCGTCGCGAGCCCGCAGCGAGTCCGGATAGGAGACGTGGAAGACGGTTTGCAGGGGAGCCGGGATCTCGACGGTGATCTCGAGGTTCATCAGCTCGTCCCAGGTAAGCGCGGCCGGAGGCGCGTCCGGCGCCCGGTTGTGCACGTCGTGGCCGGGAACCACCGTCTCGCCGTCGCGGTTCCCCAACGGACTCAGCGCAGCCGAGGGCGAGGACGCGAGGAGGAAGAAGGCGGAAACGAGCGCCGCGAGACCTGAAGTCACGGCGAAGTGGTGGGTTCGGTCACGTGCCATGGATCTCTCCCGCTCTGCCTTCTCCCGTTCGTTGCCCGGCGTCGCCGGGCCGCCCTCGCCCCGGCCGCAGGTGGGGCCGGGCTCGAGAGGCACCCGGGCCCCGGCGGGCGAGCCCTGCCGGGGCCCGGGCCGCGGCTCGGGCAATCAGCGCACCGCGATCGGCGAGCCGTGCGAGCCGGTTCCGCCGCGGATCGGGGACGGCGAGTAGAGGTACGCGAAGACGTACGTCTTGTCGTCCGCAAGCTGCGTCAGGGCCAGGTTCTCCTGGGTGACGATGCCGTGGCGGGTCTGAAGGTAGTTGTGGATGCAGAACGCGCACGCCGGCTCGTCCGGATAGGGGACCGGATCCGTCGCCGGCCAAGTGTCGCCCGCGACCACCCCCGCCTTGACGTCCTCGGCAACCCAGCGCGCGACATCCATGCAGATCCCCGGGGTGCCCTTGTTGTATTCGGGCGGGTCGGTCCAGTGCCGCTCCCAGTTGTAGCGGAAGAGGAGCGCGTCGCCTTCCGCGAACTCGAAGTCGGACATTCCCTGCTTCTCCAGCACCACCTTCAGGTCGTCCATGTCGGCGCACACGCCGTGCTCCATGTCGCCGTAGACGAGGGTGAAGTCGATGAGGATACCGCGCGCCACGATGGGATGGAGCTTCTCGGTGCCGAGTTGCTGGAGCCCGTAGGCGCCCTGCATCTCCTGCACGGTGAAGCCGTTGTAGAAGCGCATGTTGGTCTTGTCCCCGTCCTCGCCGACCTGGACGCCGACGTGCCCGAGGCCGTCGAACTGGGTCCCTGCCTGGCCGATCTCGGTGGCGAGGAACTCGTCGTGCCAGATGATTTTGTTCTGGCCGACGGGGCCGCCGGTCGGAGAGGCGGGAATGCGCAGCACCCACTTGCGTGCGCCGAACATCGGCATCCCGGTGTAGTACTCGTGGCCGAGCCGATAGGTTTTGCCTTCCTTCACGGCCGCGAGCGCCCGCATCACCACCTCGGGCTTCTTGTACCAGTTGGTCGAGCCGGCCTGGTCACCCTCGCCCCAGATGGGATGCGGCCACCATTCGCTCCCCATCGGGGTGTCCATCGAGTCGCCGTCCACCCATGGCTTGCCGGCGCAGTCCTTCCAGTCGTCCACGCAGGCCGCCTGCGCGGAGGCTGCCGCGAAGCCCGCGACGACCGCGAATGCGGCCGAGATGAGTTTCTTCGTCATGGCATTTCCTCTCCACTTGATGTTACAATGTTGCATGTATACTCTGTGAGTCCGTCCGGCCCGAGCCAGCGGGAACGGTGACCCCTGCCAGGCTGACCGGGCGAGTATATCCCGTCTCCGGGAGCCGCACGTCTGCCCGGACACCCGATCGGCGGGCCACGTCTCCGGATCGTTTCACCCCGCGGTTCAAGTCGGCAGGTCGGGTCGGCCGGGCGCGGCCCGGCATGAACCTGTCCCGAGATCGGATTCTACGACGGCCGTGGCATGAGACAGAAATCGAACTATATGAAAATCAATATGTTTTCTTCATGCTGCGTTGACCACCGGCGGCCTGGAACGGCGCTCTCGAGACGAGTCCGTCGTATCGCGCAGAGGCGGTCCGACCGGGAAGCGCGGGGCGTATTCGGGGGTCCGGGAAAGGATGTCCTTCGAGACGGCGGGTCCGGCTCTCGCCGCCCGGGCCGGAGGGAGGACGGCCACTCCGGAGCCGATGCCGGGAGCGGGAGACGAGGTCAGACGCGCCAGAAGCCCGGCGTGAGGATGACGAGGAGGGTGAACACCTCGAGCCGACCGAGGAGCATGGCGAGGCTGAGGAGGAGCTTCGCGCCGGCCCCGATCTCCGCGTAGTTGGCGCCGACCGCGCCGAGGCCGGGCCCCAGGTTGTTGAGGCAGGCCGCGACGGCGGAGAACGCGGTGACCTGGTCGAGCCCGGAGGCCATCAGGGCGATGAGGAAGAACACGAACACGACGACGTAGCCCGCGAAGAACCCCCATACCGCGGCCACCACCCGGTCCGACAGGGCGGTCTCCCCGATCTTGATCGAGACCCGCGCGTTGGGGTGGATGAGCTGCTGGATCTCCCGCATCCCCTGCTTGACGAGGAGCAGCACCCGGATGACCTTGAGGCCTCCGCCGGTCGAGCCGGCGCAGGCTCCGACGAAGCTCGAGAGCACGAGCAGCACCGGGAGCATGCCCGGCCATGCGGCGTAGCCACTCGTCGTGAACCCGGTGGTGGTCCCGAAGGCGACGGCCTGGAACGCTCCGAACCGCAGGGCGTCCAGTACGCCGTCGAACGTGCCGGTGCCGTACAGGTAGGCGCTCGCGGCGGCGATCATCACGGCCAGGAAGCAGGCGTAGGCCCGAAGCTCGGCGTCCTGGAGGTATGCGGCGGGGCTTCGCGCCCGCCAGGCGACGAAGTGCAGCGCGAAGTTGATGCCGGCGAGGGCCATGAACAGCATCGCCACCCCTTCGACGGCCGGGCTGTCGAAGTATCCGAGGCTCGCGTCGTGGGTCGAGAACCCCCCGATCGCGACCGTCGAGAAGCTGTGCGCGACGGCATCGAACCAGTCCATGCCCGCCGCCCGGTAGCTGATCGCGCACAGGACGGTCAGCCCGAGGTAGATGTACCAGAGCGCCTTGGCGGTCTCGGTGATCCGGGGCGTGAGCTTCTGGTCCTTCATCGGCCCCGGGGTCTCCGCCCGGTAGAGCTGCAAGCCTCCGATCCCGAGCACCGGAAGGATCGCGACCGCGAGCACGATGATTCCCATCCCCCCCAGCCACTGGAGCATCTGACGGTAGAAGAGGAGGGACCGCGGCAGCGAATCGATCCCGGTGATGACCGTCGCGCCGGTGGTGGTCAGCCCGGACACCGCCTCGAACACCGCATCGGCCACCGTCATCGCGGGGTCTTCGAGCAGCAGGAACGGCACCGCCCCCGAGAGGCCGAGGACGACCCAGAACGCCACGACGACGAGGAATCCGTCGCGGAGGCGAAGCTCGCGGCGGTGCCTTCGCACCGGAAACCACAGGAGGATCCCTCCTCCGAGCACCAGCGACAGGGCGATTGCGAACGACGCGACGTTGCCGTCCATGTAGAACCAGGACACCGCGAGCGGCGGCACCATGGTCAGGCTGAACAACCCGAGCAGGAGCCCGAGGATGCGCTGGACGGCGAAGAGATGCATGCGCGGCGGACGGGCGGGTGGACTAGCCCGGAAATCTCACCGACTTTCGTCGCGAGGGCGCCGAGACGGTGCGGTGGCGGGCCGCACGGGCGGAAGGGAGCGCATGCGCGCCGCTGAAGGCGTAGCCGACACCACGTCGAAGCGGCTTGAGGGAGTACGGCCCGTCACCGCGCACGGACCGGTGTGCGCAGCGGGAAGCGGGTGAGATTTCCGGGCCGGGAGTGTGTACCGCATGGATCGGGGGGACCGAAACGAAGGGTCGTTCCTGATCTGCTGAAGTCATGAGCAAGACTTGTCAACCGTAAACACCGGACCCGAGCGTATCGGCTCCCCCCTCCCTCCCGGTCGTTGCGTGACCGGCTTCCTGAAGCGGTTCGGCCATCGCTGCGCCGGGCCGTGTCCGGCCTGAATTCCCGCCCCCGCCTCCTCGAAGACCCGCCACCGGACCCGACCGCTGCCGATTTCCTCACCGCGCCGCGGTACGTCACCCGGGGCGAGACGCGGCGATGCGAGCGAAGGTCCGGGCGGGCGCGAACCACCGCGGAAACGCCCACCAGCCCCGGGAAATCATGAATGTCGGCCAACTCCCCACACCACCCCGACGGCTACGCCGTACAGACTCCGGGAGAACGACCTCACGGTGCCTGGAGGACCTCGGTCGTTTCCTGGAAGAGCTGCTCGACCTCGGGGACCCGTCGCTTGTCCAGCAGGAACAGGATGACGTGGTCCCCCGCCTCGATGACCGTGTCGTGGTGGGCCATGATCACCTCACCGTCGCGCACCAGGGTGATCATCGTGGTGTCGGGAGGGAGGTGGATGGCGCCGACCTGCCGGCCGATCACCCTCGAGGTGTGCCGGTTGCCGTGCGCGATGGCCTCGATCGCCTCGGCGGCCCCGCGCCGCAGGGAATAGACCGCGACCACGTCGCCGCGCCGGACCCGGGCGAGAAGGGTGCCGATGGTGGCCTGGGCAGGGGAGATCGCCACGTCGATGCTGTTTCCCTGCACGAGGTCCGCGTACACCCCGCGGTTGATGAGGGACATGACCTTGCCGGCCCCGAGGCGCTTGGCGAGCATGGCGGACAGGATGTTGGTCTGGTCGTCGTTGGTGACCGCGCAGAAGATATCGGTCCGGTCGATGTTCTCCTCGAGCAGCAGCTCCTCGTCCGCGGCGTCGCCCCGCAGTACCACCGTCCGATCGAGCTCCTCGGAAAGCCGGGCGACCACCTTGTCGCTGCGCTCGACGAGCTTCACCCGATAGTTGGGCTCGAGGGCGCGGGCCAGCCGGCGGCCGATGTTGCCGCCTCCCGCGAGCATCACGGTCCGGACCCGGCCTTCGTTGCTTCGCAGCTCCCCGAGGACGTTCCGGATGTCCTTGCGCGCCGCGACGAAGAAGACCTCGTCGTCGGCCTCGATAATCGTGTTGCCGTCGGGGATGATGGCCCTGCCGCGGCGGTAGATGGCCGCCACCCGGGCGTCCACCGTGGGGAGGTGATCGCCGAGGGCGCGCAGGGCATGCCCGACGAGGGGACCGCCGTGATAGGCGCGCACCGCCACCATGAGCACGGTGCCGCCCGCGAAGTCGAGCACCTGAAGGGTTCCGGGGTGCTCGATGATGCGTTCGATATGGTTGGTGACGACCTGCTCGGGGCTGATGAGCTCGTCGATGGCGAGGCACCCCGGCTCGAACAGCGAGCGCTGATGGAGGTAGGAGGCGGCGCGCACCCGCGCGATCCGGGTCGGGGTGTCGAACAGGTGCCAGGCTACCTGGCACGCGATCATGTTGGTCTCGTCGCTGTTGGTGACCGCGAGCAGCATGTCCGCGTTCTCCGCCCCGGCCCGGCGCAGCACGTCCGGGTGCGACGCGAAGCCGGTCAGGGTCCGGAGGTCGAAGTGCTCCTGGAGGCGGTGCAGCGCATCCGGATTGGTGTCGACGATGGTGATGTCGTTGGCCTCGCCGGCGAGCGACGCGGCCACCGAGCTGCCTACCTGCCCGGCGCCGAGGATGAGGATCTTCATGCGGTGAACCGCCCGCCCGCCGGACGGCGCTCGATCCCGAGCTGCTTGAGCTTGCGATACAGGTGGCTTCGCTCGATGCCGATGCGCGCCGCGATCTCGCTCATGCCGGACCCTGGTCGATCGAGCTGGTGAACGAGGTAGGCCCGCTCGAAGTTCTCGCGGGCCTCCTTGAACGGGAGATCGAAGTCTTCGGCCGGGACCGCCGTCCCGGAGGCCGGCCCGAGACCCGCTTCCACGTCGCGCGCGTCGATGTCGGGGCCCTGTCCGAGGATCATCAGCCGCTGGACGACGTTGCGAAGCTCGCGCACGTTGCCCGGCCAGGGGTGGTTCCGCAGCCGGTTCTTGGCCGCCACGTCGCAGCGACGGAACGGGACGTTCTCGCTGGTCGCGAACTCGTCGATGAACCACTCCACGAGCGCCGGGACATCCTCCGCGCGCTCCCTGAGCGGCGGCACCTCGAGCGGCACGACGTTGAGGAGGTAGTAGAGGTCCTCGTGCAGATCCCCGCGGGCTACCGCCGCCGCGAGATCGTGCCGCGAGGCGACGATGATCCGGGGGTTCACCTTCACCGGCTCCCGCCCCCCGGCACGGTGGAACGAGCCGTTCTGCAGGGCGCCCGCCAGGCTCGCCTGCATGTCCGCGGACATGTCCGCGAGGTCCTCGAGGAATATGGTTCCCGCGTTGGCGCGCTCGATCGGGCCGTAATGGATTTCGGAGCCGCGCTCGGAGCCGAACAGCTCCTCCGGCCCCGTCAGCCCGGCGACCGACACGGCGACGAGCGGACCCTCGCGCCGGGGGCTCAGGGCGTGCACGTGACGGGCGAGCCGCGACTTGCCCGTGCCCGATTCGCCGGTCACGAGGATGGGCGCGTCGTGCGCCGCCGCCCGCGCCGCTCGTTCGCGCAGATCGTTCATCGCGGTACTGGTGCCGATGAGCTCCGTCCCGGTCTCGGTGCGGCGGCGCAGGCGCACGTTCTCGCGGGTGAGGCGGTCCGCCTCGAGGGCCCGCCCCACCGTAAGCACGAGCTTGGCGAGCGAGATCGGCTTCTCGAGGAAGTCGTAGGCCCCGAGACGCGTCGCCTCGACCGCGGTCTCGATGGTGCCGTGACCCGACATCACGATGACCGGTGCGTCGAGACCGCTTCGGTCGGACCATTCCCGCAGCAGCGTGATCCCGTCCGTGCCGGGCATCCAGATGTCCAGCAGGATCACGTCCGGCCGGTGGGCCCGGCGCAACTCGCGGGCGGTCTCCGCGCCGTCCGCCGCAT
Organism: Gammaproteobacteria bacterium; assembly: GCA_965214795.1. Taxonomy (GTDB): domain Bacteria; phylum Pseudomonadota; class Gammaproteobacteria; order HK1; family HK1; genus JAJDXW01. The sequence continues at coordinate 4,339,684 of OZ243976.1, forward strand.
CGACCTCGTAGCCTTCGTCGCCGAGGATCTCGGTGACCAGCGAACGGATGTCCGGCTCGTCGTCCACCACCAGAACGTGGCCTCGCCGTTCAGCCACGCCCTGCTCCGGAAGCCACGGCCGCCCCGCCGGAGACCCCGCCGGAGACCCCGCCGGAGACCCCGCCGGAGACCCCGCCGGAGACCCCGCCGGAGACCCCGCCGGAGACCCCGCCGGAGACTGGGCCCGCCTCGGTCGCCGGCAACCGCACGATGAGACTGGCGCCGCCCTCCGGCCGGTTCTCGGCCGCCACCGTTCCGTCGTGCTCCTCCACGATCTTCTTCACGATCGCGAGGCCGAGGCCGGTTCCGCGGGGCTTGGTCGAGACGTAGGGCTCGAACAGCCTTCCCGAAACCTCGTCCCCGATGCCCGCTCCCCGGTCGTCCACCCGGGTCTCCACGAACTCGCGCCCCTTCTCGACGACCCTTCGCGTGCCGACCGTGATCGGTTCGCCGTCCGTGACCGGTACCGATTGCCCGGCTTCGCCGTCCCGCTCCCGATTGGCGATCGCTTCGTCCGCGTTGCGGACGAGATTGTGGAGCACTTGACGGAATTGTCCGGGATCGACCTCGACGGCGGGGAGCGGAGCGTCGAGATCGAGCCGGAGGACTTCGCATCCGTCCTCGTCGCGGTACAGCTCCGCGACGTCGCTCACGAGCTCGTTGACATCGACCGGGCGCGCGCGGCGAACGGGAGTGCGCGCATACTTCGAGAACGCGTTCACCATCTCCTTCAGGCTCTCGACCTGTTGCACGATGGTGCGCGTCAGCCGATCCAGCGACTCCGCGTCCGGTCCCTCCATCGAGTCCAGGTACTTGTGCCGGAGCCGCTCCGCGGAAAGCTGGATCGGGGTGAGGGGGTTCTTGATCTCGTGGGCGAGGCGCCGGGCGACCTCTTCCCACGCCCGGCTGCGCTGTGCTTCGACGAGTTTCGTCACGTCGTCGAAGACGATGACGTGACCCGCCCCGGCCGCGGGCGGCCCCGGCAGCACGGTGCCTCGGCACATCAGGATCTGCCGGCCGCGAGGTCCTTCCATCTCGACCTCCTCGCGCCAGTCCGGCCGGGCGGCGCGGATCCGGGCTCCCACGCTCGCGGCGAACGGGGCGAGCCGCGGTCTCAGCCGGTCCAGCCGATCGAGCGGAGCCCCCGACTGGCGCTCGAGCGGCGTGTCGAGAATGTCCCTGGCCATCTGGTTGAACGTCACCAGGCATCCGTCGTGATTGGTGGTCAGCACGCCCGACGAGAGGCGCGACAGCACCGCTTCGAGGTAGGTGCGCTGCTCCTCGAGCTGCCGGTGGCTGTCGCGTGCCTCATCGCGGGCCAGCGCGAGCTTGTGCGTCATGTCGTTGAAGGAATCGGCGAGAAACCCGATCTCGTCCGACCCTTCGTCCGGAAGCCGCGTCCCGTAGTCGCCCGCCGCCACCGAACGGGTCAGTTCGGCCATCCGCCGCAGCGGGGCGGTGAGCCGCCGGGCCGCGAGCACCGCCGCCCACACCGCGCTCAGCAGGCTGACCAGGAGGACCAGGGACAGGGTCAGCATGAAGGAGGTCTTGAGCGGCGCGCGCAGGTAGATGAGGCTCCGGTAGCGCTCGAACGCGGAGCGAACCCCGGACTCGAGCTCGCTGGTGCGCTTCACGACCGGAAAGAGGGCCTGCACGAACCGGGGTTCCTGGCCCGGTGCGGGGCTCGCGATGTTTACCACCACCCGCAAGTTCAGGCCGAGCTCGTCGATCGGATCGAGCCCGATGTAGGTGCCGCTCTGCCGGACCTGCAGGAGCACCGCCTCGTCCGGGGGGGTCGGGACGAGCGCGGTGGTGTTGGTGCTCGTCGCGATCACGTGCCCCTTGGACGACATGAGGGAGACCTCGGAGGCGCCCAGCATGTCGAACGTGTCGTAGAGCCGGTCCGCCGCGGCGGACGCGGGAAGGTCGGAAAGCTGCACCGCGAGCAGCTCGACCTGCTTCAGGCGCTCGCGCATGTTGTGGTGGAGCGAGGCGCGGCTGAGCTCGAGCGCTCCCTCCAGGGCCTGCTCGATCCGCACGTCGAGCCAGTTGTCGACGCTGCGGTGCAGGAACTGGACGGAGAAGAAGTAGATCATCATCACCGGGGTGACCGCGAGCAGGCTGAACGCGGCCACCATCCGCACGGTCAGCCGCGCCCCCGGGCGGTTTGCCCGAACCTCGCGCGCGAGCTGGGCGACGTCGCGCACGAAGAGGGCGCCCAGGATCACGAGCCCGACGACCGTGAGCGCGATGAGCGGGGTGTAGAACTCCCCGAACCGGGTGGGGTTCCGGGTGACGTCGCTCAGCATGAGGAGCGAGAGCAACAGAAACAGGGCAAGGGCCGCGAACCGCCACCCGCTCCGGCGCGAGGCGCGGGGGTGACGGGCGGGGAGCGCCTCGGGCGCCGCCGCCGTCACGGGCGTTCCTTGGAGATGCAGGCGTGGAAGAAGCCGTCCATGTCGGCCTCGCCGGGAAGAATCTGGCGCCCGGGGCCGCAAGGTCGACCCCACCCGATCTCGATCGGTTCCGCGTCCGGGTGACGCTCGAGGAAATGCGCCGTTTGACGGGCACCTTCCTGCAAGAAGACCGAGCAGGTAGCGTACACCAGCCGCCCGGAGGGGGCCAGCATGCCCCATGCGGCCTCGAGGAGCGCCGTTTGACGGGCCTCGAGCGCGGCGAGGTCTTCCGCCCGTCGATGCAGCTTGATGTCCGGGTGGCGGCGGATGACGCCGGTGCCCGTGCAAGGGGCGTCGACCAGAACGCGTTCGAACGCGACGCCGTCCCACCACTCCCCGGGGGCGCTCGCATCCGCGGCCACGAACCTGGCCTGTCCGCCGGTCCGGGCGACGGTCCGTTCGGCCCGCGCGAGCCGGTCCGGATCGATGTCCACCGCCACCAGCTCGCGAAGGTGCGGCTCGGCGTCCAGGATCTGCGCCGTCTTCCCTCCGGGAGCGGCGCAGGCGTCCAGCACCCGCAGGCCGGGCTCGAGATCGAGCAGCGGGACGGCGAGCTGGGCGGCGGCGTCCTGCACGGACACCGCGCCGTCCGCGAACCCGGGAAGGGTGTCCACCCCGACCGGGCGGAACAGCACGATCGCGTCGGGCGCGAGGGGGTGCGGGGACGCTTCGAGACCGGCGCGCCGCAGTGACTCGAGACCCGCGGCGCGCCCGCCCGCGCGGCGGGCGGCGCGAAGGGTCATGGGGGCCCGCGACCCGTTCGCGGCCAATATCGCCTCCCAGTCGTCCGGCCAGTCCGCCCGCAGCCGGTCGATGATCCACCGGGGATGGACGAAACGGACCTCGACATCGGGAGTCCGCTCCAGTTCGCGCAGGATCGCGTCGCGCTCGTTCGCCGCGCGCCGGAGCACCGCGTTCGCGAGCCCGCGCCTCCAGGGGGGCCGTCCGGCCAGCCGCACGGTCTCGTGCACCGCCGCATGGGGAGGGACGCGGGTATGGAGGAGCTGGTAGAGGCCGAGCAGGAGCACCGTCTCGAGCCGCGTGTCCAGACGTCCCCGGGGCCGGTCGAGCAGCCCCGCGAGCACGTGGCGAAGGGATGGCAGGTGCCGGATGACCCCGGACGCGAGCTCCCGCCCGAGAGCGCGTTCGCGCGGGTCGGTCGTCAAGGGGAGGCGGCTCGCGACCGCGTCGGTGAGCGACCGTCCGCCACGCAGGACCTCCCCCAGGACGGCGAGAGCGGCCTCCCGGCCACCGGCCGCCGCTCGGGCCGGAAGGGAGCCGGGGTCGGGAGCGTTCTTCACCCGGCGGGCGGGGGCCGGACCGGCCCGCTCCGGAGGCGCTGCCCGGGCGAGAGGCTCCGGCCGTTCAGGAACTCGCCCGCGTCCATCGACCTCTTCCCCGGGCGCTGGAGATGCAGCACCCGGAGCCGTCCCGCCCCCGCCTGGATCTCGATCCCCTGGGCGGCGGCCCGGAGCACGGTTCCGGGCGCGGGCGGGCGGAGGTCCGCATCCGCGAGCGCCTCCGCCCGGAGAATGCGCAGCCGCTCCTCCCCGGCGAAGGTGAAGGCCATCGGCCATGGATCGAGCGCCCGCACCATGCGCTCGAGATCGCGTGCGTCGCGCGACCAGTCCATGAGCGCGTCGGCCTTGCGGATGCGAGGAGCCAGGGTCGCCGCCGACTCGTCCTGGGGCCGCGGCGCGATCCGGCCGGCCGCGATCCCGATCATCGCCTCCCCGAGCGCCTCCGCTCCGATGCGGGCCAGCCGGCGGGTGAGCGAGCCCGCGGTGTCGTCCGGGCGCACCGGGCAGGCCCGGGCAAGCAGGATGCCGCCGGTATCGACGCCCGCGTCCATCTGCATGACGGTCGCCCCGGTCTCGAGGTCGCCGGCGAGCAGGGCATGCTGAACCGGGGCCGCCCCACGCCACCGGGGCAACAGCGACGCATGGACGTTGACGCACCCGGCGGCCGGGATGGCAAGGACGTCGGGAGGCACGATGAGCCCGTAGGCGGCGGTGACGAGGAGGTCCGGCCGGTGGCCGGCCAAGCGCTCGCGCGCCGCCGGGGTACGCAGGCTTTCCGGCTGCTCGACGGGCAGACCGAGCTCGGCCGCCGCGGACTTCACCGCGCTCCCGGCCATCCGCCGGCCGCGTCCGGCGGGCCGATCCGGCCGGGTGTATACCGCCGCTATCCGGTGCGGGCCGGCCGCCAGCATCCTGAGCGACGGGACCGCGAACTCCGGCGTACCCGCGAAAACGACGACCACCGGCGGACGGTCAGGCGAGGGCCTCGCGCCGGCGCTTGGCGGCCCGTTTGCGGATCCGTTGCTGCTTGAGCCGCGACAGGTAGTCGACGAACAGCCGGCCGTCGAGATGATCGATCTCGTGCTGCAGACACGCGGCAAGGGTTCCGCCGGCTTCGATCGAGACCGCCCGTCCGTCTCGGTCCCGCGCTTCGACCCGGACCCGCGCGGGGCGCGAAACGGTCTCGTAGACCCCCGGCACGGAGAGGCACCCCTCCTCGAACTCGGCCTCTTCCTCGAGGACCTTGGCGACGCGGGGATTGACGAGGGCGAGGGGAGCGTCGCGTTCGGGGGAGACGTCCGCCACGACGACCCGTCGCGCAACCCCCACCTGCACCGCGGCGAGGCCGATGCCGCGCGCCGAGTACATCGTTTCCAGCAGGTCGTCGGCGAGCTTCCGCACGGCGCCGTCCACCGCCTCGACCGGGGCGGCGACGTTGCGAAGCCGGGGATCGGGATGGTGGAGTATTTCGAGCACCGCCATGGCCGCGATTATAGCTTTGCGGCCGGGGCGGCGCCCCGAGGCGGAACGCGCGAAGGAGTGCCGGACGGGCCGGCTCGGAGCCGGCACGGCCGGGGGGGCGGCGCGTGCCGCGGTTCCGGTCGGCATGAAGCGGGCGGGTGCGGTAGCGGGCAGGCTGGATGTACGGCAGCCATCCTGTCCCGGTCATCGACGCGGGATCATTTCGCGCTACGGTGTCGGGACGCACGGCAATGCTTCGGTCGCACGGACGTTGCAGACCGTGGTGTTGCAGACCGTGGTTCGGTCCGCGACCCGCCGGGCGGCCAGCGTGAAATGGCCCTGCGTGGAGGTCCGGCAATTCTCACTTTGCTCGTCGGGTCCCGCTGCGGAACCGGCACGACCGTCGATCCGCCCCCCGATCTGCCCCGGACCGAGTCGCAAGGAGAAGACGGCTTGCGGCTCAGGGTGGAGTCAGGCGCCAAAATGAGAACTGCCGGTGGAGGTCCGAACGCCTCGATCCTCGGCGGGCCGACCGGTATGATCCTCGCTCCCGAACCCCGCCCGGAGAAGAGGGTGTCGCATGGACGCGGACCGCATGGACCGCGAGAGGACCCTGCTCGCGCTGGCCCGGAGCCACGCGACGGCCCGGGAGCGCACCGGCCGGGTGCGTTCCGCCCGGAGTCCGTCGGGCCCCGGTGCGCCGGAACGTGACGGGCACCGAACGGGCCCGGGTTTCGATCGGGGCCTCGACCGGGACCTCGCACGTCTCCGCTCCCTCGGAGCGCGGGTCGTCGGAGCCCGCGACCCGGAGGTGCCGTTGCGGCTCAAGGCGATCCCGGACCCTCCGGCGGTGCTGTTCGTTCACGGCGACCTCGGCGTGCTGTCCGCTCCTCAAGTCGCGATCGTCGGAAGCCGGCGGGCCACGCCGGCCGGTGCCCGCATCGCCCGCCGGCTGGCGGGCGACCTCGCCGCCCGCGGCGTCGTCGTCACCAGCGGCCTCGCGCAGGGGGTCGATGCCGAGGCGCATCGAGGGGCGCTCGAGGCCGGCGGAAGGACCATCGCGGTCCTTGGCAGCTCCCTGGACCGGATCTACCCCGCCGGACACCGTTCGCTCGCGGCACGCATCGCCGGGCAGGGGGCGCTCGTGTCGGAGTTCCCCTTCGGCACCCGGCCGATGCCCTGGAACTTCCCGTGGCGCAACCGGCTCATCAGCGGGCTCTCGCTCGGGGTCCTGGTGGTGGAGGCGGCGGACCGCAGCGGGTCTCTCGTGACCGCCCGTCTGGCCGCGGACCACGGGCGGGAGGTGTTCGCGGTGCCGGGGTCCATCCTGAATCCGCTCGCGGCCGGCTGCCACCGCCTCCTGCGCGACGGCGCCAAGCTGGTGGAGAGGGTGGAAGACGTCCTCGAGGAGCTTCCTCCCGCGGAGCTGGCCGCGCTCGCATCCGACGCGGCGGAACCGCCGCCGAACGGAGCAACCGAGCCCGCTCCGGGGCTTCGCGGAGAGGCGGCACCCGCGCCCGGAACCGACGAGGCGGCAGTGCTCGATCACCTCGACTACGAACCGTCCGGCGTCGAGGCGCTTGCCCACCGCGCCGGATTGACCCCGGAGCAGGTATATCCGATTCTGTTGAACCTGGAGCTCGGCGGCTCGGTCCGGATGGACGCCGCCGGACGCTACATGCGGGTAAGCTGATCGCCCGCGCCACCCCCGAACCGGATGCCCGAATGGCCGCCACCCGTCCATCCACCCGACCGGCCGCCCCCCGCGAATCGAAGCGTGCGGGGGCCCCCGAAGCCCGTTCCCGAACCGGGCCCAAGTCCGGATCCAAGCCCGGGCCCAAGTCCGGATCCAAGCCCGGGTCCAAGCCCGGATCCGGGACCCGGGGCGGCAGCTCGGCCCGCGGGGGGAAGCTCCTCATCGTCGAGTCCCCGGCGAAGACGCGGACCATCGGAAAGTATCTCGACTCCGACTTCACGGTGCTCGCGTCCTACGGGCACGTGCGCGACCTCGTTCCCGCCCGGGGCGCGGTCGAGCCCGAGCGCGACTTTGCCATGCACTTCGAGCTGGTGCCGAGGGCGGAGGCTCACGTGGAGGCGATCGTGCGAGCGATGCGACGCGCGAGCGCGCTGTATCTCGCTACCGACCCGGACCGGGAGGGGGAGGCGATCTCGTGGCACGTCACGCAGCTCCTCTCGGATCGGGGCGTGCTTGACGGCAAGCCCGTGTATCGGGTGCAGTTCCACGAGATCACGCGCCGCGCGGTCCGCGAGGCCCTCGAGCACCCCGGGGAGCTCCAGGCCAACCTGGTGAACTCCCAGCTCGCCCGCCGCGCGCTCGACTACCTCGTCGGGTTCAACCTGTCGCCGGTGCTCTGGTCGAAGATCCGCTCCAACCTCTCCGCCGGCCGGGTGCAGAGCCCGGCGCTGCGCCTCATCGCGGACCGGGAGGCGGAGATCGAGGCGTTCGAGGCTCGCGAGTACTGGACGGTGCTGGCGGATGCGCCCGGCCCCCCCCCCTTCTCCGCCCGGCTCGTCCGGTATCGGGGCGAGAAGGTGGAGCAGTTCACGTTCACCGACGAGGGGACCGCGTTCGCCGCCCAGGCGACGCTCAAGCTGCATGCCGCGCGGGGCCTCGAGGTGCTGTCCGTCACCGCGAAGAAGCGCCGCCGGGCGCCGCCCGCCCCGTTCACCACCGCCACCCTGCAGCAGGAAGCGTCGAACCGCCTCGGCTTCAACGTGAGCCGCACCATGCGCACCGCGCAGGAGCTCTACGAGGGCGTCGGCGGCGAAGGGCTCATCACGTACATGCGCACCGACTCGGTAAGCCTGGCAACCGAAGCGGTGGCGGAGATCCGGGCGTTTCTGGCCGAGGCGTTCGGCCCGGACGCGGTCCCGGCAACCCCTCCCCGGCACCGGACGAGGACGCGCAACGCGCAGGAAGCGCACGAGGCGATACGGCCCACGTCGCCGGAGCGCACGCCGGAATCGCTGCGGGGGACGCTGTCCCAGGAGCAGATGCGGGTCTACGAGCTGATCTGGCGGCGGGCGGTGGCAAGCCAGATGCGGCACGCGGTGATGGACGACGTCACGGTGGACCTCGGGTGCGGGGAGGACAGCGTCTTTCGGGCGACCGGTACCTCGGTGGCCTCGCCGGGCTACCTCGCCATCTACGAGGACGCCGCGGCCCGGGCCGCCCGCCCGGCGGACGCGCCCGCCGGCGAGGGGCGGGAGGGAGCCCCCGCCGAGGGCGGCAAGCCGCCTCCCGCGGTCCGGCTGCCGAAGCTCTCCACCGGCCAGGTGGTCACCGTTTCCGACATCCGGGCCGAACAGCACTTCACCCGGCCCCCGCCGCGGTACACCGAGGCAACCCTGGTTCGCGAGCTCGAACGGTGCGGGATCGGCCGCCCCTCGACCTATGCGGACATCATTTCGAAGCTCCAGCAAAGGAGCTACGTGGTGCTCGAGAAGCGCCGGTTCCATCCGACCGACGTCGGACGGGTGGTCAGCCGTTTCCTCACCGAACACTTCACCCGCTACGTCGACTACGACTTCACCGCGAACATGGAGGACGACCTCGACGCGATCTCCGCGGGCCGGAAGGCCTGGGTTCCGGTGCTCGACGAGTTCTGGCGCGACTTCGAAGCGCAGGTCCGTCACAAGCAGGAGACCGTCACGCGGCAGCAGGTGACCCAGCAGCTCATCGACGAGAGCTGCCCGGAATGCGAGAGGCCGCTCGCCATCCGTCTTGGGCGGAACGGAAACTTCATCAGTTGCACGGGCTTCCCCGAGTGCCGGTACGCCCGGAACCTCGGCCGGGAAGAAGAGGACGGGGAGGGGGAAGGAGCGTCCGGCGGCCGCGAGGCGAAGGTGCTCGAGGGCCGCGAGTGCCCCAAGTGCGGCGGCCCGCTCGTCCGGAAGAGGGGGCGCAGCGGAGAGTTCGCCGGCTGCGGCCGCTATCCCGAGTGCCGGCACACCGAGCCGCTCGAGAAGCTGCGCGAGACGGACATCGCCTGCCCGGCGTGCGGCGCCGGGAAGCTGCACGAGCGCCGTTCGCGCCGCGGCAAGCCGTTCTTCTCCTGTTCGACCTACCCGAAGTGCGACTACGCGACGTGGGACGAGCCGATCGACGAACCCTGTCCACAGTGCGGATGGCCGATACTGACCCTCAAGCAGACGCGGCGGCGGGGGCCGGAGAAGGCATGCCCGCAGCGCGAGTGCGGCCATCGCGAGCCCGTCGCGGAATCCGCCGCGGCGCTTCCCGAAACCGGCTGACGGCCGCCCCACCCGAATCGAGACCGAACGATGACCGAACGATTCGTTGCCGTGCTGATGGGCTCGGACTCCGACTTGCCGGTCATGCAGACCACTTTCGAGGTGTTCGACCGCCTCGGGGTCCCCTACGAAGCGCGGATCACCTCCGCCCACCGGACGCCGGACGAGACCCGCGCCTACGTCCACGACGCCGGGGCGCGCGGCTGTGCGGTCTTCATCGCGGCGGCGGGTCTTGCCGCCCATCTGGCGGGGGCGGTCTCCGCGGAGACGATTCGCCCCGTCATCGGGGTCCCCATCGACGCCGGTCCGCTGAAGGGCCTTGACGCCCTCCTCTCCACCGTCCAGATGCCGGCCGGCATTCCGGTCGCGACCGTCGCCATCGGCCGGGCCGGGGCCCGCAACGCGGCGTGGCTCGCGGCGCAGATCCTCGGCGTGGACGATCCTCGGGTCACGGAGCGGCTGCGCGAAGAGCGGGCCGCGGCCCGCGAGGCGGTGATCGCGAACAACGCCAAGCTCGCCAAGCGGTGAGGCTTGCCCGAAAAAGTCACCGGCTTCCCGCTGCGGCCGCCAATCCGCTCGCGGTAGCGGGAGTACCCCCGCAAGCCGCTTCGACAGCGCGCACGCGCTCCTTCGGTCCGTGCGGCCCACTCCTCCATCAGCAATTCTCATTTTGCTCGTCGGGTCCCGCGGCGGGACCGGCACGACCGTCGATCCGCCCCGGATCGAGTCGCCAGGAGAAGACGGCTTGCGGCTCGGGGTGAAGTCAGGCGCCAAAATGAGAACTGCTGCTCCTCCATGAGATCGTGGGGCATCCTGGCCCCCTCGCGATGAAAGTCGGTAATTTTTTCGGGCTTGCCCGCGCGGTCGAGGTCCTGCGCGCGGGCGGGGTGGTCGCCTATCCGACGGAAGCGGTGTACGGCATCGGCTGCGACCCGTGGCGCGAGGCCGCGCTCGTGCGGGTTGCGGCGATCAAGCGTCGTCCGCTCGCGAAGGGCCTTCTCCTGATCGGAGCCGAATGCGGGCAGTTCGAACCGTTCGTGCGGCCCGACTGGATGGAGTGGGTCGAGCGGCGGCTGGGCGGAGCGCCGCGGCCTTCGGACCCGCCGGTGACCTGGCTCGTACCGGCCCGGGCGCGCGTTCCGGGCGGGGTGACGGGACGGCGGAGCGGTCCGGGGGCCCGGGTGGCGATCCGCGTGACCGCCCACCCGATCGCGGCGGAGCTGTGCCGCGGATACGGCGGCGCCATCGTCTCGACGAGCGCCAACACCGCCGCCGCCCCCCCCGCCCGGTCGGCTCTCGACGCCCGGCTGCGGCTCGGCAGGCGGCTCGATTTCGTCGTGTCCGGCCCGACCGGAGGGCATTCCCGCCCGAGCGCGATCCGGGATGCCGAAAGCGGCCGGACCCTCCGGGAATAGCCGCCCGCACCCCGCCGTTCGGATTCTTCCGTCGCACTCGCATTCGTGTGATACTCGGGCCGTTCCCGGCGCGTCGGGCCAGGATTGCGGCCACGGGACCCGAGGCGAATCACCACAGGAGGAGGTCAATGGTTTCGATCAGGATCAACGGCATCAATCGCCGGTTTCACGGCGACCCGAACATGCCCCTGCTCTGGTACGTACGCGACGAGCTGGGGCTGACGGGAACCAAGTTCGGGTGCGGCATGGCGCTTTGCGGCGCGTGCACGGTGCACGTGGACGGCGTCGCGGTGCGGGGCTGCGTCACCCCGGTCTCGTACGCGAACGGGAAGGAGGTGACCACCATCGAGGGCCTCGACCCCGAGGGCAACCACCCCGTGCAGCGGGCTTGGCGCGCGCACAACGTTCCGCAGTGCGGATACTGCCAGTCGGGGCAGATCATGTCCGCGGCGTCCCTGCTCAATCGGAACCCCGATCCGAGCGACGACGAGATCGTCGCGGGAATGGCGGGCAACATCTGCCGGTGCGGCACCTATCAGCGGATCTTCGCCGCGGTCCGCACGGCGGCGCAGGAGGTTTGACCATGGCAGACGTACAGAACCTCAGCCGGCGGGACTTCCTCAGGAACACCGGCATCACGGGCGCGGTGGTGCTCGGCGCACAGGTGGCTCCGGGCTCTCTCATCTCGGCAGCGCGGGCGCAGTCGACGGGCGCCTCGGTCCAGCCCAACCTCTTCGTCTCCATCGCCGACGACGGCATGGTGACCATCACCTGCAGCCGCTCGGAGATGGGCCAGGGGGTGCGCACCGGCATCCCGATGATCCTCGCCGACGAGCTGGAGGCCGACTGGCAGCGGGTGAGGATCTGGCAGGCTCCGGGGGATGCGGAAAAGTACGATCCCGCGGGGAAGGACGGCCAGAACACCGACGGGTCACGCAGCACCCGCCATCACCTGGACGTGATGCGCGAATTCGGCGCGGCGGGCCGGTACGTGCTCGAGCAGGCGGCGGCCCGGAAATGGGGCGTCGACGCGAGCGAGGTGTACGCGAAGGACCACCGCCTCCACCACACCGGCTCGGGCCGGTCGTTCGACTTCGGGGAGGTGGTGGACGCGGCCGCCGACATCGAGGTGCCGGCCGGGGCGGACGCGCCGAAACTCAAGCACCCGTCGCAGTGGAAGTACATCGGCCGCGACATGCCGGTGGTCGACAACTACGACATGAGCACCGGCGGCGCCGACTTCGGGGCCGACGTCACCATTCCCGGCATGAAGATCGCGGTCGTGGCGCGGGCGCCCGTCTACCGCGGCAAGGCGAAGTCCTTCGACGCGAGCGAGGCGCTCAAGGTCCAGGGCGTCGAGCAGGTGGTCGAGATCCCGGCTCTCCCGGACGACAAGCCGGCGGAGTTCCGGGCGCTCGGGGGCATCGCGGTGATCGGCACGAACACCTGGTCCGTGCTCGAGGGCCGTCGGAAGCTCGCCGTCGAGTGGGACGATGGCCCGCACACCGCCCACGACTCGAGCACCTACGACGATCGGCTCCGCTCCGCGGCCCGCGCCGGCGGGCACGTCATCCGGGATCGGGGGAACATCGACGAGGCGTTCGCGGCCGCCGACCAGGTGCTCGAAGCGGAGTACTTCGTGCCGTACTTCATCCACACTCCGATGGAGCCGCCGGCCGCGATCGTGGATGCCAACGCAAGGCCGGTGAAGATCGTCGCCTCCACCCAGTCGCCGAACGAGACCCGGCAATACGTCGCGGAGGCGCTCGGGGTCGAGATGTCCGAGGTCGAATGCCAGGTGACGCTTCTCGGCGGCGGATTCGGGCGCAAGTCCAAGCCCGACTTCGCGTGCGAGGCGGCGATCCTGTCGCAGATGATCGGTTCCCCGGTACGGGTGCAGTGGACCCGCGAAGACGAGATCCGCAACGGCTACTACCACGCGGCGAGCGCCCATCACCTGAAGGCGGGGCTCGACGCTTCCGGCAAGGTCACGGCGTGGCACCACTCGGGCGCTTGGCCGTCGCTCATCGGTCTCTGGGCGCCGGGGGTCAGGACCGGCCATGCGATCGAGTACGGGCTGGGCCTCATCGATACCCCGTATGACGGCGTCCCGAACATCAGGATCGAGAACGGGGAGGCGGACGTCATGATCCGGGTGGGCTGGTACCGCTCGGTCAACAACATCCAGCACGCCTTCGCCATGAACTGCTTCGCGAACGAGCTCGCGACCGCCGCCGGCCGCGACCCGGTCGAGTTCCTGCTGGAGCTGATCGGCGACGCGGACGTCATGGACCTCGCCAAGGACGGGGTACAGGACCACTGGAACTACGGGGATCCGGTCGAGGAATGGCCGATCATGCCGAAGCGCCTCTCGAACGTCCTCCGGGTGGCGGCGGCGAAGTCGGGCTACGGCAAGCCGATGCCGAAGGGGCACGGCCTCGGGCTCGCCTGTCACCGCAGCTTCCACAGCTACGTGGCGACCGCGGTGCACGTGGTGGTCCGGGACGACGGCTCACTGCACATCCCGCAGGTCGACATGGCGGTCGACTGCGGCCGGTACGTGAACCCCGAGGGGGTGAGGAAGCAGATCGAGGGGGCGGCCATCTACGGCAACACGGTCGCACGCCACGGGCTCATCTCCACCACCCGCGGAGCCGTGGATCAGAGCAACTTCCACGACTACCCGGTGACGCGCATGAACGACGCTCCGCTCGACGTGCGGGTGCACATCGTGGAGGACTTCGTGCATCTGCGTCCGTGCGGCGTGGGCGAGCCGGGGGTCCCGCCGTACACCCCGGCGCTCGTGAACGCGATCTACGACGCGACCGGCAAGCGGGTCCGGAGGCTTCCGATCGGCGACCAGCTCAAGTCCGCCTGACGCGGTCACGCGGCGGCGGGGGCCGGGCCCGGCCCTCGCCGCCTCGCCCCGGAGCGCGGCGCGGACGGGCGGGCGGCTCGTCGATGTCCGCCCGGCCTCCGCCGCAGGGGATGGCCTTGGCCGCGAGCTCTTCCCGGCAAACCCTTCGCCGGGGTTTGACCCGCCATCCGAAGCGCGGTACAAGGTGCCGGCGCCCGGCCCTTCGGCGCGGTCGCCCCCGTCCCTCGGACCGAGCCGGAGCGGATGAGCAATCGTCTTGAAGTCATCGACGCGGCGAAGTCGTTCGGCGGCGTACTCGCCCTGAGCGAGGCCACCCTCACCGCCGAGTCGAAGAAGATCCTCGCGATCATCGGCCCCAACGGAGCCGGCAAGACGACGCTCATCAACGTCGTGAGCGGGGTCTATCCACCCGACGGCGGCCGGGTCCTCCTCAACGGGGCCGACCTGACCGGCCGCCGCGCATTCGAGGTCGCCCGCCAGGGGATCGCCCGCACGTTCCAGAACGTGGCCCTCTTCGCCGGGATGACGGTGCTCGACAACATCCTCCTCGGCCGGAGCATGCTGATGAAGAGCGGCGTGCTCAAATGCGGCATCTTCTGGGGCGCGGCCCGACGCGAAGAGATCGAGCACCGGCGCCGCGCGGAGGAGGTCATCGACTTCCTCAACATCACCGACATCCGCACCGCGCCCGCCGGGAGCCTTCCGCTCGGCCTTCAGAAGCGGGTGGAGCTCGGGCGCGCCCTCGCCGCCGACCCCAAGGTCCTTCTCCTCGACGAGCCCATGGGGGGCATGAACCTCGAAGAGAAGGAGTCGATCTGCCGCTACGTGCTCGACGTGGTGGAGATGTCGGACACCGCCGTCATCCTCATCGAGCACGACATGGGCGTGGTCATGGACATCTCCGATCAGATCATCGTCCTCGACCAGGGGAAGAAGATCTCGGAAGGAACGCCTGATCACGTGCGCAACGACGAGGTCGTCATCGAGGCGTATCTCGGCAAGGAACACGCGGCCTGAAGCGATCGGAGCGAGCCATGACCGACGACACCCTGGCCAAGATCCTGCAGGCGAACGGCCGCGGCCCGCTCGCCGGCCGCGATGCGATGCGCGAGAAGGAGTACGGCATCTGGCAGACGGTTACCTGGGCGCAGTACGCCGAGGAGGTTCGCCGGTTCGCCCTCGGCCTCGCGAAGCTCGGCTTCCGGCGCGGCGACAAGCTCGCGGTGGTCGGCGACAACCGCCGGCGCCTGTACTTCGCCCAGCTCGCCGCGCAGTCGCTCGGCGGCATTTCCCTCGCGGTCTACCAGGACTCGATCGCCACCGAGCTCGGCTACGTGCTCGAGCACGCGGAGACGAAGATCATCGTGGCCGAGAACGAGGAGCAGGTGGACAAGCTCTTCGAGATCCGGGAGCGGCTCGCCGACGTGGAGAAGGTAATCTTCGACGACCCGCGCGGCCTCGAGCTCGTGGACGACCCGTGGCTCGCGTTCTTTCCCGACGTGCAGGCGATGGGCGACGAGTTCGGTCGCGAGGACCCGGGCTACTTCGATCGCGCGCTCGCGGCGGGCCAGGGCGCGGATACCGCGATGCTCTGCTACACCTCGGGGACCACCGGCGCTCCCAAGGGGGCGATGCTCACGAACGACAACCTGCTCTCTTCGGTCGAGGAGTCGAGGCTGGCCGAGGACTGGCGCACCGGGGACGAGCTCATCGCCTACCTGCCCATGGCGTGGGTGGGAGATTCCTGGCTCTCGGTGGCGGCCGCGACGTGCTTCGGCCTCACCATCAACTGCCCGGAGAACCGGGAGACCATGCGGCGCGACTTCCGCGAGATCGGGGTGACGGTGATGGTCGCGCCTCCCGCGTATTGGGAAGGGATGCTGACTCGGGTCCAGGTGCTGATGGACGAAGCCGACTGGCTGAAGCGCGGACTGTTCCGCAAATTCATGGACGCCGCGGTCCGCGTCGAGCGCCTGCGTCAGGCCGGCGGCTCCGTTCCGGCCGGGCTCGCGACCCTGAACACGGTGGGCGAGTGGCTCGTTCGCCGTCCGCTCCGCGACCTGCTGGGGATGACCCGCGTGCGCCGGGCCTACACGGGCGGCGCCCCCCTCGGCCCCGACACCTTCGACTTCATCCGCGCGATGGGCATCAATCTCAAGCAGCTCTACGGCATGACGGAGACCTCGTCGGCCTGCGTGTACCAGCCCGACGGAGAGGCGAGCTCCGAGACGGTCGGACGCCCGCTTCCCTCCACCGAGATCCGCATCTCCGAGGCCGGCGAGATCCAGCTCCGCGGCCCGCAGATGTTCCACGGCTACTACAGGAACGAGAAGGCGACCGGGGAGACCATCGACGACGAGGGCTGGCTCGCCACCGGCGACGCCGGCTTCGTCGACGACCGCGGGCACCTGCGGGTCATCGACCGGGCGAAGGACGTGAGCCACCTGCGCGACGGCACGATGTTCGCGCCCCAGTTCCTCGAGAACAAGCTCAAGTTCTCGCCCTATATCAAGGAGGCGGTGACCCTCGGCAAGGACCGCGACTACGTCGCCGCCATCGTCAACATCGACCTCGAAGCGATGGAGAACTGGGCCGAGCGCCGCGGCGTCGCCTACACCGGCTACCAGGATCTCTCGCAGAAGGACGAGGTCTACGACCTCATCCACGGCGAGGTGGGCCGCATCAACCGGAGCCTCGCCGCGGACAGCGCCCTCGCGGGCGCCCGGATCCGGCGCTTCCTGATCCTCACCAAGGAGCTGGACGCAGACGACGGGGAGATCACCCGTACCCGCAAGATCCGCCGCGGCGTGATCGCCGAGCGGTACGGGGAACTCATCGAGGCGCTGTACAGCGATCGCGACCGGGTGGAAACGGACATCACGGTCACCTACGAGGACGGGTCCACCGGGTCCATCCACGCGGACCTCCGGGTGATGGATGCCGGCCGGGAGTCGGTGGAGGACATGCGGGCGGCCGCCGACTGAAGGCGCGCCAGGGGAGGCGCTCGGGGAGGCCGGGCGCGCCGCCCGCAAGGACACAGAGGGGAGAACGGGGTGTACTACGTCGAGCTCATGCTGAACGGGTTGCTCATCGGGTCGCTTTACTCGATCGTCGCGCTCGGGTTCGTGCTCATCTACAAGGCGTCCGAAGTCATCAACTTCGCGCAGGGCGAGTTCGTGATGTTCGCGGGCTACGTCATCGCGTTCTGGATCCTCTCGCTCGACTTCCACATCGTCGCCGCCGCCCTCCTCGCCCTGGTGGTCATGGTCCTGGTCGGCCTGCTCGTGGAATGGGCGGTGCTCCGCCACCTCATCGGCCGGCCGGTGGTCGCGGTCATCATGGCCACCATCGGGCTCGCCTCCTTCCTGCAGGGCGCGGCCCAGCTCCTGTTCGGGGTGGAGACGCGGTCGGTGCCCCTGCCCATCGACGACTATCCCATCTTCATCGGCGACCTGCTCCTGAACCGGGTCGAGCTCGTCGCCGCCGTCTTCGCGGGCCTCGGATTCGCCGCGGTCGGCTGGTTCTTCATCAAGAGCCGCTACGGCATCGCGCTTCGCGCCATCGCCGACGACCAGCAGGTGTCGCTCGCGATGGGGATCAACGTCAAGACCTTCTTCGGCATCGCGTGGGCCATCGCGGGGGTGGTCGCCCTCGTCGGCGGGGTGTTCTGGGGGAATGCGAGCGGAGTCGACACCCAGCTCGCCCTCATCGGGCTCAAGGTGTTTCCGGTGGTGATCCTCGGCGGTCTCGACAGCATCATCGGCGCGATCGTCGCGGGGCTCATCATCGGGCTCGTCGAGAGCCTCGCGGCCGGCTTTCTCGACCCACTGGTGGGCGGCGGCACGAAGGACCTCACGCCCTACGTCCTCATGATCCTCGTCCTCATGTTCAGGCCCTACGGGCTGTTCGGCGAGAAGATCATCGAGCGCGTGTAGGGGGAACGAGACGTGATCAACCGCGAAACGGGCACGTTCAAGCGCACCTACGCCGAAGACCTCGCGATCTACCGGACCCCGCTGCCGAAGATCGCGGTCGCGGCGATCGCCTTCGTGGTCTTCGTGATCGTCCCCTGGCAGGGAACCGAATACTGGCTCGGCATCCTCAACCTCATCGGCATCGCCGCCCTCGGCGCGCTCGGGCTCAACATTCTGGTCGGCTACACCGGTCAGATCTCGGTCGGACACGCCGCCTTCATGTCGGTCGGCGCCTATACCGCGGCGGTCATCCTGCGGGAATTCCCGGGCACGCACTGGCTCATCGCGATGCTGGGCGGGGGCTTCGCGGCCGCTCTCGCCGGCATGTTCTTCGGTATCCCGTCCCTCCGGATCAAGGGGCTCTACCTCGCTGTCTCGACCCTCGCCGCCCAGCTCATCATCGAGTGGATCATCAACCACTGGCCGTGGCTGAGCGGCGGCGCGCAAGGATCGATCTACATCCGGGCGCCGACGTTCCCGTGGATCGAGGACGGCGCCCTGGTCGTCCGCAAGATGGAGGCGAACCTCCACTACTACTACCTCATCTACCTGGTCCTCGCGGTCGGCATCCTGTTCGCCCTCAACCTGTTCCGTTCGCACCTGGGGCGCGCCTTCATCGCGGTGCGCGACCGCGACATCGCGGCCGAGATCATCGGCATCAACATCTTCCGCACCAAGCTGGTCGCCTTCGGCATCGCCTCGTTCTACGCGGGGGTCACCGGGGTGCTCTACACCTACTTCTACTCGATCGCGAACTTCGAGAGCTTCACCCTGCTCATCTCCATCCAGTTCCTCGCCATGTGCATCATCGGCGGCCTCGGCAGCATCCTCGGCTCGATCTTCGGCGCCGTCTTCATCACGATGCTGCCGATCGTCCTCGACTTCTTGCTCCGCGGGGTCGGTGGGGCCGTGTTCGGCTGGGACGACGCGGCCGCCTCGGCCATCATGCCGCAGTGGAACCTCATCATGTTCGGCGGCCTCATCATGTTCTTCCTGGTCGTCGAGCCGGACGGGCTCGCGAAGATGTGGAGAAACTTCACCGACTACTTCCGAGTATGGCCCTTCCCCTACGTTTAGCGCGCATATCTCACCGGTCTCCTGCCGCGGCCGCCGATTCGCTCGCGGTGGCGGGCCGTACTCCCGCAAGCCGCTTCGACCGCGCGCACGCGCTCTTTCGGTCCGTTCGACCCGCTGCCGTCACATCCTGGGGCGTCTCCGCGCCCTCGCGACCAGCAATTCTCATTTTGCTCGTCGGGTCCCGCGGCCGGATCGGCACGACCGTCGATCGGCCCCCCGATCCGCCCCGGATCGGGTCGCAAGGAGAAGACGGCTTGCGGCTCAGGGTGAAGTCAGGCGCCAAAATGAGAACTGCTGCCTCGCGACGCAGCCCGATGAGATATGCGCGCTGGTGGGGTATAGTCGGCGGCGCGAGACGATCGAGCGTCGCCTTCAAGCTCCCACAACCAACCGGAGGATGACGATATGAAGCATTCACGACTCCCGCTCCTCGCCCTCGCGGGCGCGGTGCTGACCACCGCCTTCGCGGCGGGCACCGCAAACGCACGGGAACTCATCATCGGATTCCAGTGCGACCGATCCGGGCCGACCCAGGTGGTCGGGAATTACATCTGCGACGGTGCGCATGACTACATCCGCCTCGCCAACAGGAAAGGCATGTTCGGGGAGGGCAATTCGGTCCGGAACTTCGAGATCGACCACGGCTACAACGTCCCGCGGGGGGTGGAAGCGTACGAGCGCACCAAGGAGGCGGGACACGTGAGCTATGGCCTCTACGGCACCCCGCACACCTACGCCCTCACTCCCAAGCTCACCGCCGATCAGGTGCCCGGCACCTCGCCCGGCTTCGGCAGCGCGGGGGCCGCGAACGGCAAGAGCTACCCCTATATCTTCCCGGTCGCGGCGACCTACTGGTCGCAGGCCGGCGCCGCCGTCCAGTTCATGATGGACGAATGGAAGGCGTCCGGCCAGTCCGGGCTCCCGAAGGTCGCGTATCTCTACTACGACAACCCGGCCGGCCGCGAGCCCCTCGAGGTGCTGCGGGACATCCAGGGCCGGGTAGGCTTCGAGATGCGCGAGTACGCGGTTCCGCCCCCGGGAGTGGACATGCGGCCCCAGGTGCTCGACATCGTCCGCAACTACAAGGCGGACTGGGTCATCAACCACACCTTCGGGAAGGCCCCCGCGGTCTCCATCAAGGAGCTGAGCCGGCTCCGGTTCCCGATGAACCGGGTCATCGGTTTCGTCTGGGCGGCGGCGGAGATCGACATACAGGCCGCCGGATGGGAGGCCGCCGAGGGTTACCAGGCCATGCAATTCGCGGGCGTCGGCCAGAACCACAAGGTTATCGACGAGATCAAGGCCATGTACGCCGAGGAAGGGAAGCCACCGCCGGAGAAGATGAACGTGAGCGTGTACTACAACCGCGGCGTCTTCGTCGGCGCGCTCCACGCCCGCGCGATCGCGAACGCCATCGAGGCGGTCGGGGCCGACAACGTGACCGGCGACGATGTCCGCAGGGGCTTCGAGTCGATCAGCGACTTCTCGCTCGGCGGCTTCCTGCCCCCGCTCAACATCACCCCGGAAGACCACGAAGGCGGGGGCTGGGTGCAGGTATGGCAGGTCCGCGACGGGAAATGGGTCCCGCTCACCGACTGGATGCAGGGATACCGTGACGTCGTGATGGAGCACGTGGCCAAGGCCGAGCCCCCGAAGAGCTAGGCCAGAGAAGAGCCGCCGGGCCACGCCTGAAACCGGGGCCGAGACGGGGATCGGGGAGGCGGGCGGGCGCAGCCCGTCTCCCCGCGTTTCCGAGGGCCGCGAACGACACGATCGAGCCCCGGCGCCGGGGTGGACGGGTCAAGGCCGTTCGGGCCGGAACCGCAGCGCGAAACGACCCTGGAGGACGGCATCCGGCATGTTGACCCTCAACAACATCGAGGTCATCTACGACAACATCATCCTCGTTCTGAAGGGCGTGTACCTGCACGTTCCGGAGGGGAAGATCGTCGCCCTGCTCGGCTCCAACGGCGCCGGCAAGTCCACCACCCTCAAGGCCATCTCGGGCCTGCTCAAGTCCGAGCGGGGGGAAGTGACGCGGGGCTCCATCGACTTTCAGGGGGCCCGCATCGACCGCCACGACCCGTCCGCGATCGTCAAGCTCGGCCTCGCCCAGGTCTTCGAGGGGCGGCGGGTATTCGAGCACCTGAACGCGCGCGAGAACCTCATCGCGGGCGCCCATACGAACCGCGACTGGCGCCAGGTACGCGACGACGTGGACCGGGTCCTCACGTACTTCCCGCGGCTCGGAGAACGGATCACCGTGCAGTCGGGATATCTCTCGGGAGGCGAACAGCAGATGCTCGCCATCGGGCGCGGCCTCATGAGCCGGCCCAAGCTGCTCATGCTCGACGAGCCGTCCCTCGGGCTCGCGCCGATGCTGGTCGAGGAGATCTTCGGGATCCTGAAGCGCCTTCGCGACGAGGAGAACGTGACCATCCTGCTCGTGGAGCAGAACGCGTCGCTCGCACTCTCCATCGCGGACGAGGGCTATGTCCTCGAGAACGGCAAGATCGTGCTCCAGGGCGAGGCGACGGAACTCGGCGATAACGCGGACATCAAGGAGTTCTATCTCGGGCTCTCGGAAGCCGGGGCTCGCAAGAGCTTCCGCGACGTGAAGCACTACCGCCGGCGCAAGCGCTGGCTCTCGTGACCGGTGCGCACCGCATCACCGCGCGCGCATCCGGACCACCCCGCCGAAGACGGTCTTCACCGTCGGGAGGAAAAAACCAGATGTTGACACGAAGCGACCACGAGCTGGCCCTGGTGGAGAAGGCGCAGCGGTTCATGCCGGCCGGCGGGCTCGGCAACACGGGCGCCGAGATCGTCCTCCGCTCCGGGCAGGGAAGCCGGGTCTCCGACGAAAGCGGGAACGAGTACATCGACTATCTCATCGGCTCGGGGCCGATGTTCGCCGGCCATGCCCACCCTCGGGTCACCGCCGCCGTACGCGAGCAGGTAGCGCTCGGATCGACCTTCTTCGCCAACAACCGGCATGCGATCGAGCTCGCGGAGGCGATCGTCGACGCGGTGCCGTGCGCCGAGCAGGTGCGCTTCGTCAGCACGGGGACCGAGGCGGACGTCTACGCGATGCGCCTCGCCCGCGGCTACCGAGGCCGGGACAAGATCCTCAAGTTCGAGGGTGGCTACCACGGAATGAGCGACACCGGCCTCCAGAGCCTCGCCCCGAAGCGCCTCGGCAACTTTCCGCGTCCGGTGCCGGACTCGGCCGGGATCCCGAGCGGGGTGGGCGACGAGGTTCTCGTCGCGCCATACAACGACCTCGACGCGGTGGCGAACCTCATCCAGGAGCACGGCGACGAGATCGCGGGGCTCATCGTCGAACCCGTTCAGCGGATCATCCCGCCGGTCAGGGGCTTCCTCGAGGGGCTTCGCGAGCTGGCCGAGAAGCACGACATCGTGCTCATCTTCGACGAGGTGGTGACGGGCTTCCGGATGGCCTACGGCGGGGCGCAGGAGTACTACGGCGTCACCCCCGACCTCTGCACCCTCGGCAAGGCATGCGGCGGGGGCTACCCCCTCGCGGCCATCGCGGGGCGCGAGGAGATCATGGCCCTGTTCGACGCGAGCCGGGTCGGGCAGGAGCAGTTCCTGTTCCAGATAGGCACGCTCTCGGGAAATCCGATCGCGGCAGTGGCCGGCCTCGCCACCCTCGAGGTGCTTCGCGAGCCCGGCACGTACGAACGGGTGAACGCGATGGGCAACCGGCTGATGGAGGGGTTTGGCGAGCGGCTCCGCGAGAACGGGTTCACGGCCACCGTCCTCGGTGTCCCGGCCTGTTTCGAGGCGGTGTTCGCACCCGGCCCCATCACCGACTACCGGGGGACGCTGCGCGGCGACGCGAGTCTCGGTCGACGCCTGAACGAGCTCCTGCTCGAGCGGGGGATCATCAAGGGCGAGAGCAAGTACTACCTCTCCATCGCCCATACGGACGAAGACGTCCGGCAGACGTTCGACGCCTGGTCCGACGCCCTCGAAGTGCTCGCCTCGGAGCGCGCCCGGCAAAGCTAGGGAGACGGACGGGCCGGCAGAGCCTCATCGGACGAGCGGCCAGGGAGGCGCTGGCGCTCAATGAGCTGGATCGTGGGGGTGGACGTCGGGGGGACGTTCACCGACTTCTACGCGGTGAGGGCGAAGGGCGGGGAGGTGCGGGTCGCGAAGCGGCCCTCGACCCGCGACAACCCCGGGCGGGCGGTTCTGGAGGGGCTGGGCGAGCTTGCCGAGGCAGGGGTTCCGCTCGGGGACGTTCGGCGGCTCGCGCACGGGACCACGGTGGCGACCAACGCCATCATCCAGCGTCGCGGCGGCCGGGTGGCCCTCATCACGACGGCCGGATTCCGGGACCTCCTCGAGATCGGGCGCCAGATCCGGCCCCACATGTACGACCTTCACCGCGACCAGCCCGCCCCGCTCGTGCCGCGCGAACGGCGCCTCGAGGTGGAGGAGCGGGTCACGTCGGGCGGACGGGTGATCCGTTCGCTCGGAGACGCCGCGGTCGCGGAGACGGTGGACCGCCTCGGCGGGATCGAGGCGGACGCCGCCGCGGTATGCCTTCTCTTCGCGTTCCAGAACCCGGAACACGAGGCGCGCCTCGGGGCCGCGATCCGCGCCGCCCGGCCGGACCTCCGGGTATCGCTCTCGTCGGAGGTCCAGCCCGAGTTCCGGGAGTTCGAGCGCTGCTCCACGACCGTCCTGAACGCGTGGCTGCAGCCGGTCATGGACGAGTACATGGCGAGCCTCGAGGCGGGGCTCGCGGAGCGCGTCCCGCACGCCCGCATCGGCATCAACCAGTCGAACGGCGGCCTCATGTCGCCGGCCCGCGCCCGCGCCCTCCCCGTGCGCACCGCCCTCTCGGGGCCGGCGGCCGGGGTGGTGGGGGCGATCGATGCGGGGGCCCGCTCGGGTCCCCGCGACCTCATCACCCTCGACATGGGGGGCACCAGCGCGGACGTGTCCCTCGTGCGCGATCTGCGGGCGGACGTCACCCTCGAGCGCGCCGTCGCGGGCCTTCCGATCCGGCTCCCGAGCGTCGACGTCCAGACGGTGGGCGCGGGGGGCGGCTCCATCGCCTGGTTCGACCGCGACGGCCTGCTCAAGGTGGGGCCGCGGAGTGCTGGGGCCGACCCCGGTCCCGCCTGCTACGGGCGGGGCGGGACCGCGCCGACGGTCACCGACGCCAACCTCCTGCTCGGGAGGCTGTCGGGCCGGGGGCTCCTCGGCGGTCGGATGACCCTGGACCGGGGCCGGGCGGTGCGGGCGTTCGCGGAGGTGGCCGGCGAACTCGGCTACGGAGTCGAGCGCGCCGCGCACGGGGTGGTCGGGGTCGTGGTCGCCAACATGGTCCGCACGATCCGCACCATCTCGGTGGAGCGCGGCCACGATCCGCGCGACTTCACCCTGGTCGCCTTCGGGGGGGCCGGGCCGCTCCACGCCCGAGACGTGGCGGAGGCCCTCGGGATCCGGGAGGTCCTCGTGCCGGAGGTGCCGGGGATCGTCTGCGCCCAGGGTCTCGTCATCGCGGACCGCAAGGAGGACTTCGTGCTCGGGCGTCGGGTGGAGCTCGAGAACGAGACGGCCGGAGAGCTCGCCGCGTCGGTGGCGGAACTCGCCGGACGGGCGGAGACCTGGTTCCGGGAGGAAGCGGTTCCGGATGCGGATCGGGAGGTGGAGCTCGTCTTCGACACCCGCTACATCGGCCAGAACTTCGAGCTCCGGGTGCCGGTCGTGTCCGGACCTCCCGCGGTCCTCGACGGTCAGCCCGCGCCCGGCTCGATCGCGGCGATCACCGCCCGCTTCTTCGACGTCCACGACGTCGCCTACGGCTACCACAACCCCAAAGACCCGGTGGAGGTGGTGAACGTCCGCCTCACTGCATTCGGGCGAACGCGCCGCCGCTCCGCGGAGGGTGCCGCCGTGGCCGGCCCGGCCCCCTGGCCCGCGCCGGACGAGATCCGGCCGGTCTGGTTCGACCCGCACACTCCGGTGGACACCCCGGTGTTCGAGCGGAGCCGGCTTCGGCCCGGAGCCGAGCTCACCGGCCCCGCGATCGTGGAGCAACTCGACGCGACCACCGTGGTCCACCCGGGCGACCGCGCCCGGGTGGACGCACGCACGAACCTCGCCCTCACCCTCGACGGAGCATGATGGACATGAGCGCGACCGCAGCCGGAACCCCGCTCCCGACCCCCGCGGCCAACGCCCCCGCCGCGAGCTTCGAGCTCGACGCGATCGGACTCGAGATCCTGTCGAACGCCCTTCGCTCGATCACCGACGAGTGCTTCATCGCCCTCATGAAGAGCGCCTACTCGACGAACATCAAGGAGCGGCGCGACCACTCGGCCTCCATCATGGACGTGCGGGGGAGGCTCGTCGCCCAGTCCGAGCAGTCCCTGCCGCTTCACATCGCGTCGATGAGCGGGCTCATGGAGAGCGTGCTCGAGAAGTTCGGGGACGATCTCCACGACGGGGACCTCTTCGTGGCCAACGACCCCTACGTGGCGGGGGGCACCCACCTCCCCGACGTGAACCTCGCCCTCCCCGTCTTCAGCGACGGCACCCTCGTCGGCTTCGTCTGCAACATCGCCCACCACGCGGACATCGGCGGCATGGCGCCGGGGAGCATGGCGGGGGGCATGACGGAGATCTTCCAGGAGGGGCTCCGCATCCCGGTGGTGCGGCTCTTCCGGCGTGGCGAGCTCCAGCAGGACCTCCTCGACCTCCTGCTCCTCAACGTGCGAGTCCCCCACGAGCGGCGGGGGGACTACTACGCCCAGATCGCGGCCTGCCGGCTCGGCGCCCGCCGGCTGCTCGAGCTCGTGGAGGCGCGCGGCGCGGGCACCGTGATGCGCGGCTTCGAGCTCATGATGGAACGCGCGGAGCGGCGCCTGCGGAGCGCGATCGCGACCATCCCGGACGGGGTCCACGAGTTCGAGGACCGGCTCGACAGCGACGGCACCGACCGCTTCGACCTGCCCGTCCGGGTCCGGATCGAGGTGGCGGGCGACCGTATCCGCTTCGACTTCACCGGCACCTCGGAGCAGGTGCCGGGGAACATGAACACTACCGTCAACGCGACCCACGCGAGCGCCTGCTACGCCCTCAAGTCCCTCCTCGACCCCGACATCCCGAACAGCCAGGGCGTACTCGACACGGCCGAGGTGAGTGCGCCCCCCGGGACCATCGTGAACGCGGTGTTCCCCGCCTCCGTGGCGGCGCGGGCGAACACCTGCCAGCGGATCGTGGACGTGATCTTCGGCGCCCTCGCCAAGGCGCTCCCCGACCGGGTGCCGGCGGCGGCGAACGGGGCGAACACGACGGCCGTCTTCGCGGGCACCGCTCCCGACACCGGCCTCCCCTACGTGTACCTCGAAACCCTCGGCGGCGGCATGGGCGCCCGCCCGGATCGGGACGGCAGGGACGCGGTGCAGGTCCACATGACCAACACCTCGAACCTGCCGGTGGAAGCCATCGAGATGGAGTATCCGCTCCTCGTGGAGGAGTACGGCCTCGTCCCCGACTCGGGCGGAGCGGGGCGCCGGCGGGGCGGGCTCGGGCTTCGGCGGGTCGTGCGCCCGCTCGGACACGACTGCACGTTCAACGGGCTCGGAGAACGGTTTCGGCACGAACCCTGGGGGCTCGCGGGCGGCCGGGCGGGCGGGCGCGGGCGGTTCGCGATCCTCGGGGACAACGGCGCGGAGCGCACCCTCGGGGACAAGTCGGGCGACATCCCCATCCGCGCCGACGAGCGGGTCGTCATCGAGACCCCGGGCGCCGGCGGCCTCGGGGCGCCCGCCGACCGCAGCGCGGACGAGATCGAAACGGACCGGCGAAGCGGGAAGTTCAGCGCCGCGTACCTCGCCCGCCACTACCCCTGAACCGCCTCCGTAGCCCTCGCTTGGCTCTCGACTGCCTCTCCCTGGACCTCGAAGTCGGCCGGCACGACGGACGCATCCACGCCTTCGCGGCGGTGCGCGCGGGTACCGGTGAGGCGCTCACCTTTCGCGGCGGCGACCTGGTCTCGGCGCTCACCGAGCTGGACGCCTTTGCGGACGGCGCGGACTATCTTGTTGGCCACAACCTCATCGCCTTCGATCTTCCCCATCTGGCCGGGGCAAGGCCCGAACTCGGGCTATTGCGGCGACCGGCGATCGACACCCTGCGGCTGAACCCCCTCGCCTTCCCTCGCAACCCCTATCACCGTCTGGTCAAGCATTACCAGGACGGACAGCTCAAGCGCGGACGGGTGAACGACCCGGAGCTGGACGCCCGACTCGCGCTCGAAGTCTTCGACGAACAGCAAACTGCGCTGTCCGAGCTGCGCGAGACGGCCCCCGACCTGCTCGCCACGTGGCATTGGCTGACCTCCGCCGAACGCGATGGGGCGGGATTCGACGCCTTCTTCTCGGCCGTCCGGCGCTCCCCGCGGCCTTCGGATGGCGAAGCGAGCGATGCGATCCGCGCGTTGCTCGCCAGCGCCGCCTGCCGGAGCCAGTGCCGCGACCTCCTGGCCGATCCGGCGCGGCACGGGTGGGCGCTGGCCTATGCGCTCGCCTGGCTGTCGGTTGCCGGGGGCAATTCCGTGATGCCGCCCTGGGTGCGGCATCAGTTTCCGGCCGCTGGCGCGCTGATACGCCGGTTGCGGGACACCGCCTGCCACGATCCGACCTGCGACTGGTGCCGGGAGCGGCACGACGCCCGCCGGGAGCTCTCCCGCTGGTTCGGATTCAACGATTTCCGTCCGGAGCCGGAGGATGGCGACGGCCGACCCATGCAGCGCTCCATCGTCGAGGCGGCCATGGGCGGAGAGCACGTGCTCGGCATCCTCCCCACGGGGACCGGCAAGTCCCTCTGCTACCAGATTCCGGCCCTCTCCCGCTACGACAAGACCGGGGCTCTGACGGTGGTGATCTCGCCCCTGGTAGCGCTCATGGCGGATCAGGTGGCGGGCCTCGAAAGGTTCGGGATCGGCTCCTGCGTCACCATCAACGGGCTGCTGTCCATGCCGGAACGCACGGAAGCGCTGGACCGGGTGCGCCTGGGCGACGCGGGCATCCTCATCATCGCTCCCGAACAGCTTCGCAGCCAAGGCGTGCGCCGGGCGCTCGAACAGCGCGAGATCGGCGCCTGGGTGCTGGACGAGGCGCACTGTCTCTCCCGCTGGGGGCACGACTTCCGGCCCGATTACCGCTACGTGGCGCGCTTCATCCGCGAGAAGGCCCCCGACGCCGCAGTGCTGTGCCTCACCGCCACCGCCAAACCCGACGTGAGGGAGGACATCCACGCCCACTTCCGCGACCGGCTCGGGATCGAGCTCAGGGTCTTCGACGGCGGCGCCCGCCGCGCCAACCTGGAGTTCGTCGTGGTGCGGACCACCTCCGGCGAGAAGCTCGCGCACCTGTACCAGATCCTGATGGCCGATCTGCCCCCGGAGACGCCGGGCGGCGCCATCGTGTATTGCGCGACGCGCCGGCGTAGCGAGGACGTTGCCGGGTTCCTGCGCGAGAAGGACGTCACCGCGGATCACTTCCACGCCGGCCTGTCCCCGGAGATCAAGAAGACCGTTCAGCAGCGCTTCATCGAAGGCGAATTGCGGGTAATCGCCGCTACCAACGCGTTCGGGATGGGCATCGACAAGCCGGACGTGCGGCTGGTGCTCCATGCCGACGTCCCCGGCTCGCTCGAGAACTACCTGCAAGAAGCGGGCCGCGCCGGACGCGACCGCGCGGCTGCCCGCTGCGTGCTGCTCTACACGCCGGAGGACGTGGAACGGCAGTTCGGCCTTTCCGCCCGTTCCCGACTCACCCGGCGCGAGATCCAGGCCATCCTGAAGGCGCTTCGTACCCTGAACCGCAAGAAGCGCATGGACGGCGAGGTCGTCGCCACCGCCGGCGAAATCCTGGGCGAGGACGAGGACGCCGCGTTCGAGCGCGACTCCGCCACCGACGACACCCGGGTGCGCACCGCCGTCTCCTGGCTGGAGGACGCGCGACTCCTCAACCGCGAAGAGAACCGCGTGCAGGTGTTCCCGTCCTCCCTCCGGGTGGGATCGGTGGCCGAAGCCTGCGGCCGGCTCGCGAAGGCGACCATCACGGAGGGCTACCGCCGCCGGTTGCTGTCCATCGCCGAGAACCTGATCCGCGCGGACCCGGACGAAGGGATCTCCACCGACGAGCTGATGGGGGTCGCCGGATTGAACTCGGAAGGCGTACGCCGCGCCCTCTACGACCTGGAGCGGCTGGGGATCGCGAGCAATGACACGGCGCTGACCGCATTCGTGCACGCGGGCGTGGCGCGCAGCTCGCAGAAGCGGTTCAGGGAGGCGGCCGCCCTGGAGCACGCCCTGATCGCCGAACTGCGGCAAGCCGCCCCGGACATGGACGAAGGCGACGCGTGGACCCTTCACCTGCGCACCGCCACCCAGCGCCTCAAGGACGCCGGCCACGCCCATGCCCTGCCGGAGCGGGTGTGGCACACGCTCCGGGGCATCGCCCGAGATGGCCGCGGAGAGGGGAGCGGCAAGGGCAGCTTGGGGCTCCGCCGGCGCGACCCCGAGACCGCGCGGGTAACCCTCCAGCGCGGCTGGAAGGCGCTCGAGGAGACCGCGGAACGCCGCCGCACCGCCGCAGAGCGCCTGCTCGAACACCTGCTCGCCCGCCTGCCGCCCCGCAGCCGGGGCACGGATCTGCTGGCCGAGACGACCCTCGGCAAGCTGATGGAGGCACTCGAATCCGACCTGGATCTCAAGGCCAGAGTCAAGGACCCCCCCAAGCTCCTGGACCGCGCCCTGCTGTGGTTGCACGAGCAGGAGATCATCCGCCTCAACAAGGGGCTGGCCGTGTTCCGCCCCGCCATGTCCATTCATCTCAGCCAGGACCGGCGCGACTTCCTCAACGCCGATTTCACGCCGCTCAAGCTCCATTACGAGGATCAGGTGCGGCAGATCCACGTGATGGCGGAGTTCGCCGAGCGGGGCCTCGACAACATGACGGACGCGCTGCGGCTGGTGATGGATTACTTCAGCCTGAGCCAGGAGGAGTTCCTGCGCTGCTGGCTGCCGGACAAGAGCAAGGATCTGTCCCGGCAAACCACGCCAGCCTCCTGGCGGCGGATCGTCGAGAGCCTCGATAATCCGGACCAGCAACGCATCGTCGCCGACGACCGGGAGCAGACCAACGTGCTGGTGCTGGCCGGCCCCGGCTCCGGCAAGACCCGGGTGCTGGTGCACCGCATCGCGTATCTGCTGCGGGTGCGGCGTGAGAACCCCCGCGGCATCATCGCCCTTGCCTACAACCGGCACGCGGCGGTGGAGATCCACCGCCGCCTCGCGGAGCTGGTCGGCGGCGACGACGCACGCCGCGTCACCGTGCTCACCTGCCACGGGCTCGCCATGCGGCTGATAGGGGCGAGCTTCAGCGGCCGGACCGGGCGCATGGACGACGATGCCTTCGACGAGGTGCTGCGCGAGGCGGTCGCCCTGCTGCGCGGCGAAGGACTGCCGCCCGAAGAAACGGATGAGCATCGGGCGCGGCTGCTGGCCGGCTTCCGCTGGATTCTGGTGGACGAGTACCAGGACGTGGGCCCCGAGCAGTACGCGCTGATCTCGGCCTTGGCCGGCCGAACCCTGGCCGACGAGGACGACAAGCTCACCCTGTTCGCGGTAGGCGACGACGACCAGAACGTCTACTCCTTCGCCGGCGCATCGGTGGAGTTCATCCGGCGGTTCGAAGCCGACTATCGGGCAAGACCCGCGTATCTGACCGACAACTACCGCTCTACGGCGCACATCGTCGCCACGGCCAACGCGGCCATCGAGCCGGCCGAGAACCGGATGAAGGCCGACCATCCCATCCGCATCGACCGGAAGCGCACCAGGGCGGCGCCCGGCGGGGACTGGGAGGCCCTGGATCCGGTCGCGCGCGGACGGGTGCAGATGCTGCCGGCGCCGCGCGACCCGGTCTCGCAGGCGCAAGCCGCGATGGCGGAGCTGCGGCGCCTCTCCGCCCTCGCCCCGGACTGGGACTGGTCCGAGTGCGCGGTCATCGCCCGCGAGTGGAAGTGGCTGGAGCCGGTGCGGGCGTGGTGCGAGGTCCACCGCGTGCCGGTGCAGATGGGAAATGAGCAGATCCCGGGCTTCTGGCACCTCCGCGAGACGCGGGCGCTTCTCGATTGGCTGCACGGGCGCGATACCGGGATTGTGAGCGAGGCGGACCTCCGGCAGTGGCTGGCCGGGCGTCCCTCCGGCCCCTGGATCGAGCTGCTGCGTGAAGCCGTGGACGAGCACACCCTGGAGAGCGGGGGGACGGAGACCCCGGTGGACCACTTCATCGAATGGCTGGCGGAGTGGGGCCGGGAGGCGCGCCGCCGGCCGCACGGACTACTACTCCTGTCCGCGCACCGCGCCAAGGGTCTGGAGTTCGCCCATGTGGTAGTCCTGGACGGCGGGTGGGACCGCTTCGGCAAAGGCGAAGACGCGAACGCGTCGCGCCGACTCTACTACGTGGCCATGACCCGCGCTCGACAGACCCTCACCATCATGTACTTCCAGCCGGGGGCAGGTCAGCCAAGAGCGCATTCGCGGCCCGGTACCGCAGCGGCGCAACCCGTTGAGCCGGGACTGCGCCCGCTCCGCAGCGCCTCGGCCGCACTTCGCGCCGCGGAGCCTCCGTCCCCGCCGTACCTCGGGAGATCGCATCCGTTGCGGGACATCCCGCCCGATAGCCCCGCGGTACTGCATCGGACGCCGGCCGTGCTGCCCCCGCCCACGCCGGCGCTCGAGTCCTGCTATCGGCGGCTCGGTCTCCGCGACGTGGATCTCGGCTTCGCGGGTCGGCGGGGCGCCCGCCACCCGGCGCACCGCGCCATCGCCGCCCTCTCGCCCGGCGACTCCCTGGAAGTACGAGCTACCGAGACGCACCCTTCCCGACGAAATCCTCCGGAGGACCGGTTGCCGTCCACCGACTCACCGGCGGTAGAGACCAACGCAGCACGCCCTCTCCGCCGGTCCGCATTGCAAGACGAACCACCGCCGCATGAACCGCCGGAATTCCAACCCTCCGTCCGGCGTTGGGAGCTGCTGGACCGGGCCGGCACCGTGGTGGGGCGGCTCGCCAGTGAATTCGAGCCTCCCTCCGGAATGCAATTCCGGTCCGCGGCGGTGCTGGCGGTCGTGGGTTGGGACCGAGAGGCGTCGGACCCGCAATACCACGACCATATCGAGTGCGAAACTTGGGAGGTCGTCGTCCCGGAACTGGTATTCGGGCCGGAGGGCTGATCCCGCCTCCCTCCGGAAGCAACTCATGAGATGCCTCCTCGATCCCGGCTACATCGGAAGTCGGCGTACCCTGATTCGGCTCGCCTCGACGACCACGACGGCGCCGGCTTCCAGGTCAGTCCGAACAGATGCGAGGTTCGCGAGCAGGATCGAGAGGAGAGCTCCGGTGCTGCGGTCGGGCCGACCGCGAAAGAGGACAACTGATGGACCGGTCACCTCCCGAAGCGCGAGCAACGCTCCGAAGTCCGTGTCTTACGACACCAGCACGCGACCTTCTTCCGCGGCGAACTCGAATATCGCGTCGTCATCCGCAGACTGCAGGCCGAAATCGCGAACGTGCGCCGCGTCATGGCCGGCGGCCCGCAGGCCGTCCGCGAACCGCGGGGACAACGCGTTGTCGACGAGGAACTTCAGGCCGAGGCGACCAGTGGAAGCTGCCGCTCGTCAACTGCGGCCGCCGCGTAGCGGAGTGCCTCTTCGATATCCTCGGGCTCGAGGTCCGGGTAGTCGGCCAAAACTTGCGCTCTGGTCATGCCCTGCGCGAGAAGGCCGATGATCGTGGCGACGGGTATCCGCAAACCACGGATGCACGGAACGCCGCCCATTTGGAGGGGATTGGAGGTGATCCTGCCAAAGCGCATCGGAGCTTCCGATCCACCCGCTATGACCGCTAGTGAAGATGGTAACCCCGTCGGGACGATAGCGCCAACGAATCCAGTCTTCGTGCGCCCGCCGAAAGACACCTGACGAGGCTTTGCCAGGATCTGGCGCGGCCGGGCCGGACGAGTCGGTCATCCGGATGTGGGCTCCGCCCTCCGCGGATTGCGAAGCGATGGCGACCGGCGCTCTGGTTGAAGTCGGGAGCGGGGATCGCGTCAACGTCGGCGAACCATCGGCTCCCGATCCTGTCCGCGTCCGGGCGGCGGCTCCGTCACGCCTCTCGGCGCGGTCCGAAGATTCCGGGCGGAGGCCTCGCGAGTGGATGCGGTTTCACTCGGACTCCCGGGTCCGGAAGCTCGCGAGCGCCCGGCTTGCCACCGAGGCGAGGACCAGCGCGCCGCCGATCAGGGTCGCGACGCTCGGCCGCTCGTCGATGGCGAGCCACACCCACATCGGCGAGAGGATGAACTCGATGAGGATGAGCAGGGTGAGCTCGGCACCGGGGACGTGGCGCGAGCCCCAGGTGAAGATCACGTGCACGGTGCCGGAGAGGAGCGCGCCCCACACGAAGAGCAGCACCGCATCGCGCGCCGGGATGGCGAACGCTCCACCGCACAGCAGCGCGGCGTTCAGGCCGCCGAGCACCGCGCCGAGAACGACGATGGGCAGCATGTTGACCCCGCGCCCTTTGCGAAGGACCACCGCGAAGGCGCCAAAGCACAATGCGGCGAAGAGCGCGAGCGCGTTTCCGAGCAGGGTTCCGGCCCCCAGCCCGTCCCACAACATTACCGCCATCCCCGCGAGCGCGACACTCATCGCGACCCACACGCCGCGCTCGACGGTCTCGCCGAGCACGAGCCGGCCGAGGAGCGCGGCGAAGAACGGCGCCCCGCTCAGCAGGAACATGGTGTTCGCCACCGTGGTGCGGGTGATGGAGAGGATGAAGCAGGTGTTGACCGCCGCGATGAACACGCTGCCGAGCACCATCCACGGACGCAGATCGCGCAGGGACGCCGCCAGCCGACCCCCGCTCTGCACCGCGAAGACGACGGCGAGCGCGCCCGCGAGAAACCAGGACCGGTAGAAGACGATCTGCCAGCCGTCCGCCGATTCCATCGAGCGGACGATGAGCCCGTTCGCGGAGTTGACGACCGAGCTCGCGATCACGAGGAGCAGCGCCGTCCGGTAGTAGCTCGTCCTCAGCACCCCTCACCCGCCTGGTTGCCGGGGCGCCGCTGGGCCGCGGCGCGCAGGCCCAACCCGCGGCGCCCGGGGCCGGCCCTCAGCCCCGGCGCTCCGCGAACGCCCGGGAGAGGACCCTTTCACCCTTGGGGCGGCGGCCGGCGAGGCGCATCGAGGGCGAGCGGCCGCCGCAGCGCCGGGCACCGTGCGGTCC
This sequence comes from Gammaproteobacteria bacterium, assembly GCA_965214795.1. Classification (GTDB taxonomy): domain Bacteria; phylum Pseudomonadota; class Gammaproteobacteria; order HK1; family HK1; genus JAJDXW01. The sequence continues at coordinate 4,373,904 of OZ243976.1, forward strand.
GGCGGACGCCCCGGCGGAGCGGGCTCAGCCGCCGCCCGCCGCGAGCGCCCCCGAAGCCGCGAGCGCCCCCGAATGGGGAAGACCGTCCAGCCGCAGGCCGGCCGCGAGCAGGTCCTCGACGACCCCTTCTTCGATCTCGATCCCGAGTGCTTCGTTGAAGCGGTTGAAGAAGCCGCAGAGGGTGGCGCGAAGGGTGAGCTCCACGATCTGCTCCTCGGTGAAGTGCGCCTTGAGGCGCTCCACCATCGCGGCCGGCATCCGGCGGGCGTCCTCGGTGACGGCCACCGCGTAGTCGCGCACGAGGGTGTCCACCGCGTCGAATCCGGGCACCTCGGGATCGAGGATGGCGGCCACGCTCGCCGGGTCGAGCCCCTGCTCGACGAGCCGGGGCGCATGATGGGCCACGCAGTAGGTGCATTCGCCCGCTTTCGACACCGCCACCAGCGCGATCTCGAGGTAGCGCTTCGGAAGCACCGCCTCGTCGGCGAGCTCGAGCAGCATGCCCATCACGTGGCGGAGGGCCGGCGCCCGGTGGGCGAAGACCTTCACCTGGTTGAGAAACGGCCCGTAGGACTCCGCGTAGCGCCGGTAGACGGGCTGAATATCCGCGGGAACCTCGTGGATCTCGACGTCGCGCACTCGTGCCATGGCGTTCTCCCATCGTCGACCGTGCGAGTCTATCCCCGGCCGCGGCCCCGAAGGGCGGCGGGAGGTGAATTTCGAGCCGTTCCGGGGAGCGCACGTCCACTCGGGGGGCGCGATGCGATATCGTTTGCGCCTCGACGCAAACCGCAGGAGAGTTCCATGACCGCCACCATCGATCACTTCGTCGGCGGCAAGCGGGTCGCCGCGAGCGGGAACCGGTTCGGCGACGTATTCGATCCCTCCACCGGTGCGGTTCAGGCGCGGGTCCCCCTCGCGTCCGACAGCGAGGTCGATGCCGCGGTCGCCGCGGCGCGCGCCGCCTTCCCGGACTGGGCGGCGACCGCACCCCCCGCCCGGGCGCGCATCCTGTTCCGGTTCCAGATGCGGCTGCGCGATCGGCTCGACGAGCTCGCCCGCATCGTGTCGTCCGAGCACGGCAAGACCCTCGACGATGCCCGGGGCTCGGTCACCCGGGGAATCGAGGTCGTGGAGTTCGCCTGCGGGATCCCCCAGCTCCTCAAGGGCGAGCACAACGAGGGGGTCGCCTCCGGGATCGACAGCTACTCCTTCCGCCAGCCCCTCGGGGTGTGTGCCGGGATCACGCCCTTCAACTTCCCCGCGATGGTGCCGATGTGGATGTTTCCCGTCGCGATCGCGTGCGGCAACACCTTCGTCCTCAAGCCGTCCGAACGCGACCCGTCGGCCGCGGTGCGGATCGCGGAGCTCGCGGTCGAGGCCGGCCTGCCCGCGGGGGTCCTCAACGTCGTCCACGGCGACCGGGAGGCGGTGGACGCGCTCATCGCGCACCCGGACGTGGACGCGGTGAGCTTCGTCGGCTCCACTCCCATCGCCGAGCGGGTGTATCGGGCGGCCGCCCAGGCCGGCAAGCGCGTGCAGGCCCTCGGCGGAGCCAAGAACCACCTGGTGGTGATGCCCGACGCGGACCTTGACCAGACGGTGGAGGCCCTCATGGGCTCCGCGTACGGTTCGGCCGGCGAACGGTGCATGGCGGTATCGGTCGCGGTGGCGGTGGGCGACGAGGTGGCGGACGCCCTCGTCGATCGACTCGCTCCCCGCGTGCGGGACTTGCACATCGGCGCGTACCGCGATCCGGACGCGGAGATGGGCCCCCTGGTGACCGAGGCGCATCGGGGCCGGGTGACCAGCTACGTGGATGCAGGTGTGGAGGATGGCGCGGAGCTCGTGGTGGACGGGCGGGGAGTCGGCCCTGCGAACGGCGGCGACGGCGGCGGTGAAGGCGGCGACGGCAATGGAGGCTTCTACCTCGGCGGATGCCTCTTCGACCGGGTAAGGCCGGAGATGTCGATCTACACCGACGAGATCTTCGGCCCGGTGCTTTCCCTGGTGCGCGCGAAGAGCTACGAGGAGGCGCTCTCGCTCGTCAACGACCACGAGTACGGAAACGGAGCCGCGATCTTCACGCGGGACGGCGACACCGCGCGGGATTTCACGACCCGGGCGAAGATCGGGATGATCGGGGTCAACGTTCCGATCCCGGTCCCGTCCGCCTTCCACAGCTTCGGCGGATGGAAGCGGTCACTGTTCGGAGACCACTACGTGCACGGTCCGGAAGGGGTGCGGTTCTACACCCGCCTGAAGACGATCACCCAGCGCTGGCCTTCGGGGATCCGCGAGCAGGCCGACTTCAGCATTCCGACCCATCGCTGACCCGCTCGACGGGAGAAGCGCCGCGCTCGGTGACCAGCCAGTCCATCACCGCGTCGCGCGGGCCGGCCGGGACTTCGGGGAACACCTGCGCGTCGTAGCAGAGTCCGGCCCTGACCGCGGGGGAACGCGCGAGCAGGCGATCGTAGTATCCCTTGCCGTGGCCGAGCCGCCGGCCGCTCCGGTCGAAGGCGAGCCCGGGGACGACCACGAGTTCGATCGCCCCGGGGGCGATCCGCCGCTCCGGCTCGCCCCGCCGGGCCGGCGGGGGCTCCGGAATGCCCCAGGTGCCGGGCTCGAGCTCGCGCACCGATTCGAGCCGCCAGAGCCCGAGGTTCTCTCCGTCGCACCAGGGCACGGCCACCCGCTTCCCTTCCGCGAGCGCGGCCTCGATCGCCGGGGCGGTGGCGAGCTCGGAGGGCATGCTCACGTACCACAGCACCGCTTCCGCCGACCGGTAGGGCGCCAGTGCGATAAGATGGCCGCACGCCGCTGCGGCGGCCTCCGCCCGGTTCCGCACCGCGTCTCGCGCGGCCGCCGCCGTGCGGCGAAGCTCGCGCTTGGCCGCCGCGAGCCGTTCGTCCCCCGTCGTCGGTTCGGTCCGCATCGCACCCCCGGAGAGATTCCGCGCATGGAAGTGTACTTCGGCCTCGGCTCGAACCAGGCAGACCGGGCCGCTCATCTCGAAGAGGCGCTCCGGGAGCTCGGGCGGGCCGGCGCGCGGGACCTGGCCGTATCGCCGGTCGTCGAGTCTCCCGCCCTCCTCCCGCCCGGCGCGCCGGCGGGCTGGAACCGGCCCTTCCTCAACCTGGTCGCCCGAGCCCGGGTCCCGCGCGCCCGCCCCGCCGACTGGCACCGTGCGATCAAGTCCATCGAAGCGCGGCTCGGGCGCGATCTCTCCGCCTCGCGCTGGTCGCCCCGCCCGGTCGACGTCGACATTCTTCTGTGGGGCCGCCGCACGATCCGGACCGAGCACCTCACCATCCCCCACCCGGAGATTCTGGAACGGAGCTTCGTCCTCACCCCCCTCGCCCATCTCGCCCCGCGGATGACCATCCCGGGACAGGGCGACACCACCATCCTCGAGTGGTCGGGACGGGTCCGGCCGATTCCGCTCTGGATGGGGATCGTCAACTGCACCCCCGATTCGTTCTCGGACGGCGGCGCGTTCGACCCGGACCGCCTCGCCGCCACCGTGGACGGGCTCACCGCGGCGGGCGCGCACTGCCTCGACCTCGGGGCGGAGTCGACCCGTCCGGGAGCCCGCCCCGTGTCGCCGGAAGAGGAGTGGGCGCGGCTCGAAGGCCCGCTTCGCGAGGTGCTTTCCTGCTTCCGCGGCCTCCGTGTCCGTCCGCGGGTGAGCGTGGACACCCGCCACCCGGAGGTCGCGGAGCGCGCGCTCGTCCTCGGGGCGGACATGGTGAACGACGTCTCCGGCCTCGGCACCCCGCCGATGCGCCGCCTCGCCCGCGAGAGCGGCGCCGAATGGGTGGCCGTGCACACGGTGAGCGTCCCCGCCGATCCGGCCCGCCGGCTCCCTCCACAGCCGTCGGCGGCGGACGCGCTCGTGGGCTGGCTCGCCGAACGGCGCCGCGAATGGGAGGCCGCCGGCCTCGACCCGGCGCGGATCCTGTTCGACCCCGGGATCGGCTTCGGAAAGGACACCCTGCAGGCCCTCGACCTGCTCGGATCGGTGGCGCGGTTCCGGGCGGAGGGCTTCCGGGTGCTCGTCGGGCATTCCCGCAAGGTCTGGTACGGCGGCGGCGGGCCGCCCGCCGCGGAGCGGGACCCGGAGACCGTCGGCGCGTCCCTCGCCCTCGCCGCGCGCGGGGTCGAGGTGCTGCGGGTCCACGACGTGGCCCTGCATGCCCGCGCCTATCGTTCCTGGGCGCACGTCGCGGAGCCGCCCCCGCCGGCCACGGCCGCGCGGCCCGGCGTGGATAACCAGTGGCATCGTCCGGCCGGGTAGCACGGGCATCGTCCGCTTCGACCCGGCGCATCAGCGGGAGGAACCCGATGGAACCCGATGCCAGGTGTCATCCGCACCGCGACCCGGCACGAAGGCACCGAGGACCACCACGTCCGGCACCGCCGAGAAGCCGTGCGAGACCACCGCGCCCTCCGGCGCTACAGTCGGGAATCCTGATTACGCACAATCCTCGGCCCGCTTGGGACCGGACGAGCGACCGGCTTCGGAAGCCCGCCGGCGAGCACAAAACGACCGTCCGGCCAGCCGGAAGGGTCGCAGCGCCTCGACCGGACCCGGGAATGCGCGGCCCGCCGGTCGAAGGCCGAGCACCGCGTGAATCCGCGGACACCCGATGGGAAACCGGCCCGGACGATCGAGCCGTCTGCCCGGCGGTGACGGCCCGGGCGCCGGGAGGATAGCGGGGTGACCGACGTCCGGCTCGGGAGCATGGTTGCGGAGCGCCACGGTGCGGGGCCGGCGGTGGTGATGGTGCACGGCCTCGGCGGCAGCTCCGGGAGCTTCGAGACCCTGATGCCGGCCCTCGGCGGGTTCTGCGTGCTCCGCCCCGACCTCCCCGGTGCGGGCCGCTCGGCCCCTCGGCCCGGGCGCCCGGGCCTCGCGGGGCTGGTGGCGGCGGTGCGCGAGTGCGGGCGGGCGGCGGGAATGTCGCGCACCCACCTCGTGGGCCACTCGATGGGCGCCCTCCTCTGCCAGCACATCGCGGCGGCCACGCCCGAGACGGTCTCGAGCCTCACCCTCTTCGGCGCTCTCCTCGAGCCGGCGCCGGCCGCACGCGCCGCCCTCGCGGAGCGGGCCCGCGAGGCACGCGCCTCGGGCATGGCCGGGATCGCGGACGCGGTGTCCGCGGGAAGCCTCGGCCCCGATGCGGCGGGCGGGACGGCCTCCGCGTTCGTGCGCGAGTCCCTCCTTCGCCAGAGCCCGGCCGGCTACGCGGCGCACTGCGAGGCGCTCGCCGCCGCACGCGCCGCCCGTCACGCGGCGATCCGCTGTCCCACCCTGCTCGTCCACGGAGCGGTCGACCCGGTGGCACCGCCGACGATGGCGAAGCGGCTCCGGGACTCCATCGACGGCGCTCGTCTGGTGGCGATTCCCGGCGTCGGCCACTGGCCGATGCTGGAAGCGCCGGCCCGCGCGGCCGAGCTTCTCCGGGAGCACCTCAGGGCCGCGCCGGGTTGATACCATCACCACCACCTCGAACGAAGCTCGAACCAGCTCGGGAATCGACCGGGGGCCGGCATCAAGCACGACAGAGAACCGGGAGGACGAATCATGGCGGAACGAATGGACCCGTGGAGCGGCCGGCGCGCGAGCGGCGGCGACGACGACGAGATCACCTTCACCAACGTCCGCATCCTCGACGGCACCGGCGAACGCCCCTACCCGGGCGAGGTGACGGTGGCCGGGAACCGGATCCGGAGCATCACCCGCTCGGGAACCGGATACCAGTGGAACACCAACGGAGGACAACGCATCGACGGCCGCGGCGCGACCCTCATGCCGGGCCTCGTCGACGCCCACCTGCACCTGAGCTGGAACAATGCGCCGGGCATCGATCCCATCCAGATGATGCCCATCGAGGAGCACATGCTCTCGACCATCGAGATGGCCAAGGTCATGATCGACGCGGGGTTCACGGCCGGGCGGGGGGCGGCGGCGGCCAAACCGCGCCTCGACGTGGTGGCGCGCGACGCGATCAACGCGGGCCGCTTTCCCGGCCCCCGCTACACGGCGGCCGGCCCCGAGATCACGACGACGGGCGGGCTCGGCGACGCGGCGCCCCCCCACATCCCGCACGAGGGGCTCAACCTCGGCCTCGTCGTCTCCGGTCCGGAGCACGTGCGGCACACCGTCCGCACCCTCATCAAGTACGGGGTGGACACCATCAAGCTCAATCTCTCGGGCGAGGAGATCACCGCCACCAAGGCGGAGGAGACGCCGATGGCGGACGAGGAGATCGCCATGGCGGTGAGCGAGGCGCGCCGGCGCAACAAGAGCCTCGCCGCCCACGCGCGCTCCTCGGAGTCGATCAAGCAGTGCGTGCGCTACGGCATCGAGTACATCTACCACGCCTCTTTCGCCGACAGCGAAGCCCTCGACCTGCTCGAGGCGAACAAGGACAAGCACTTCGTCGCGCCCGGGCTCGCTTGGCTCATCGGCGTCGCGCGCCACGCGGGCGAATGGGGGATCAAGCCCGGCACCCCGATGACCATCGCCTACGAGCGCGAGCTCGAGAACGCGGTCGAGACCATGAAGGAGATGCACCGGCGCGGCATCCGGGTGCTCATCGGCGGCGACTACGGCTTCGCCTGGACCCCGATGGGGACGAACGCCAAGGACTTCGAGTACTTCGTCGACCTGCTCGGCATGTCGCCGATGGAGGCGATCCAGGCCGGCACCCGCCACGGCGGCGAGATCATGGGCATGGGGAACGAGCTCGGGCTCGTCCGCGAGGGCTACCTCGCCGACCTGCTGCTGGTGGACGGGGACCCGAGCACGGACGTGCGCGTCCTCCAGGACCAGAGCCGCCTCCTCGCGATCATGAAGGACGGCAAGTTCCACAAGGCGCCCGAGAACGGAGCGGTGTACATGCGCCTCACCGCCTGACGCGGGAAGGAGACGGAAGCACGCGGCCCCGGGCCGGGGCCGGGGCTGGGACCGACTTTGCGAAGGGCACTTGCAGTCATCACTCGACAGCCTCGCAGCGATCCCCTGGCGTCGGACCACGCCTCGCTCTTCCGGCCCGCCCAGGACCGGCAGGCCGTTTGGCAGCAGGCGTGAGCCGACATCGCACCGGGTGGCCGCCGCCGGCTTCGCACGGTGTGCGGGTTCGTCAAGCTATGTATATGAGCCCCTTGCGAAGCCGTCCCCCGGAAGCGCATGGGAGGGTTGCGGGGAGATGACCGCGCAAGCCGTCGATCAGAACGTCAATAGCGATGGCGGCACTGCGCGACCAACACGGCGTCGTTTTCCACCTTGTAGACGAGGCGGTGCTCGCTGTCGATTCGACGAGACCAGTACCCCGTCAGGCCGTGTCGCAGGGGTTCAGGCTTGCCGACGCCATCGTGCGGGGAGCGAAGAATGTCCTGTATCAGGGTGTTGATTCGCTTGAGCCGCTTTCGGTCCGTCGTCTGCCAATGGAGATAGTCGCGCCATGCATGCTCGGAGAAGACCAGCCTCACTCAACGAGTTCCTTCTCCATGCCCGCGCCGGATTCGAGCTCGGCAATCGACTGAAGGAGCCTGCGCGCATTCTTCGGGCTGCGGAGCAGATAGGCGGTCTCCTCGAAGGCGTGATAGTCGTCCAGCGACATCATGACCACCGATCCGGCGTTCCTTCGCGTGATCACCACCGGCGCGTGGTCGTCGCAGACCTTGTCCAGGGTCTTGGCAAACCGCGCGCGCGCCTCGGAGCAGGTGATGGTGTCCATGGGAGTCGATTCCGGCGGGAATTGTACGGCCGATTGTACAGTTCGGATCATGCATGGCAAGCGGCTTCCACGAAGTATTCGATCCCGGCGAATCCCGGACACCGATCCCGGACGTGCTCCGGCTTCCACCGGGTGCCGCCGGGCCGCGGGCCGGCCGGTAACGGAACCCCCCGGCCGCCCGGGTCCGGGACGCCCTCCGCGAAGGAAGGGGTGGAATGACAAGCGATGAGATTCTCGTCAGGGGCGGGCGAATCGAGGACGCCGACCCCGACTTCGGGTACCTGCCCGGCTTCGGGAACAACCACTCGACGGAGGCCGAAGACGGGGCCCTGCCCGTCGGCCGCAACTCCCCGCAACGCCCGCCGCTCGGGCTCTATGCCGAGCAGATCAGCGGAACCGCGTTCACCGTGCCGCGAGCGGGGAACCGGCGCTCGTGGCTCTACCGGATCCTTCCGTCGGTGAAGCACGAGCGGGGTTTCGGGGAGGTGGACGCGGGCCGCCTCCGAACCGCACCGTGCCGCGAGAGCGCCCTTGCAGCCATGCCGCTTCGCTGGCATCCGATCCCGATCCCGGCCGACGGGAAGACGGACTTCCTCGCCGGGCTTCGCACGATCGCGGCTGGCGGCGACGCGGCGATGCAGGCCGGCATGGCGAGCCACGTCTTCGTGGCGGACGCCTCCATGCACCGCCGGTACTTCCAGAATGCGGACGGCGAGCTTCTGGTGGTGCCGCAGCAGAACCGGATGAGGTTCCTCACCGAGTTCGGCATCCTCGTCGCGGAACCGGGCGAGATCGTGATCATCCCGCGGGGCGTGAAGTTCCGCGTCGAGCTGGTGGACGGCCCCGTCCGCGGCTACGTCTGCGAGAACTACGGCACCCCGCTCACCCTGCCCGAACGCGGACCCGTCGGCGCCAACTGCCTCGCGAACGAGCGGGACTTCCTGTACCCGGCCGCGGCGTACGAGGAGGTCGAGGAGGAGTGCGAGCTCTACTGCAAGACCCGGGGGCGGATGTTCCGGGCGGTGCTGCCGCACTCGCCCCTCGACGTGGTGGCCTGGCACGGCAACCACGCGCCCTTCCGCTACGATCTCCGCCGCTTCTCCCCCGTCGGCGCGACCCTGTTCGACCACCCGGACCCGTCGATCTTCACCGTCCTCACCGCCCCGTCGGACACCCCGGGCACCGCCAACGTCGATTTCGTCGTCTTCCCGGAACGCTGGCTCGTGATGGAGGACACCTTCCGCCCGCCCTGGTTCCACCGGAACGTCATGAGCGAGTTCATGGGCCTCGTCCACGGGGTGTACGACGCCAAGCCGGCGGGCGGGTTCGTGCCGGGCGCGATGAGCCTCCACAACGCGCTCGTCGCCCACGGGCCGGACACGGAGGCATTCGAGCGTGCGAGCACGAAGGCCCCCCTCGATCCCGAACGGCTCACCGGGACCCTGGCGTTCATGTTCGAGACCCGCTACCCGCTCGAGCCGACCGCCTACGCATCCGCCCTCGACCGGATCGACACCGCCTACCCGGACTGCTGGGACGGTCTCGCGCGCAACTTCCGGGCGCCCGCGCGGACCCGCTGATTCCTGCTCTTCCCGCCGGCCGGCCCGCCGGGTCATTTCACGCTACGGTTCAAGCCCCGGGCAGGTCGGATTGGCGAAGCGGTATCCGACCGGAGCGCCGCCATTCAATGTCGGGCCATGCCTTCGGCCCGCCCGTCCTGCCGCGTACCTCCGTCCGGCCCGCTCTCCCCCGGAAAGGCGGGCCGAGTCAGGCGAGAAACGGAATTCCTCCGCCGCGGCCGCCGCGGAGGACGCGGCCGGATCAGAGGATCTGGCTCAGGAACTCCCGGGTCCGGGGGTCCTTCGCATCGGTGAAGAAGGTCGCGGGCGGCCCGTGCTCCACGATGACCCCGCGGTCGGTGAAGTAGATGTGGTTCGCGACCTCGCGCGCGAACCCCATCTCGTGCGTCACAAGGATGCAGGTCATCCCCTCCTCGGCGAGCTCGCGGATGGTCACCAGCACCTCCTTCACCGTCTCCGGGTCGAGGGCGGCGGTGATCTCGTCGAAGAGCATGATGTCCGGGCGCATCGCGAGCGAGCGCGCGATCGCGACCCGCTGCTGCTGCCCTCCCGACAGCTCGCCGGGGTAGCTGTCCTCCTTGCCGTCCAGGCGCACCTTGCGGATGAGCGCCCGCGCCCGCTCCTCGACCTGTCCCTTCGGCTCCTTCAGCACGAGCACCGGCGCCATCATCACGTTCTCGAGCGCGGTCTTGTGCGGAAACAGGTTGTACTGCTGAAAGACCATCCCGACCTTGCGGCGCAGCTCCAGCTTGTCGAGGTTCGGATCGTGGACCTCCTGGCCTTCCACCCGGATCGAGCCGCTGTCGATCGAATTGAGCGCGTTCACGCACCGGATGAGGGTGGACTTGCCCGAGCCGGACGGGCCGATGATGCAGACCACCTCCCCCTTCCGGACGTCGAAGCTCACCCCTTGCAGCACCTCGAGATCGCCGAAGGACTTGTGCACGTCCCGGATGGACACGATCGGCTGGCTCGGGTCCCAGCTTGCTTCGCTCATCTTGGCCTCCCGGCTACAGCTTCACCGCGAAACGGCGCTCGAGGGCGATCGTCCAGCGAGCGATCGGATAGCAGTACGCGAAGAAGATGACGAGCGCGAACCCGAAGAACGGAACCAGCAACTCCGGATGGTTGTCCTCGGCCTCCATCGCCTGGCGTGAGAGGGTCACCAACTCCTCGACCCCGAGCAGGGAAACGAGGGGGGTCGCCATGGTCAGGATCGCGTACCAGTTCATCCACGGCGGGATCATCCGCTTGAAGCACTGCGGCAGCACGATCCGCCACAGGGTCTGGCGGCGCGAGAACGCGAGCGACTCCGCCGCCTCCCACTGCCCCGTCGGCACCGACTGCACCGCACCCCGCACCACTTCGGAGAGGTTCGCCATGATGGGGAGCGACAGTCCGAACACCGCCTTGGTCCAGTCCGGGATAAAGACGACCGTCGAGCCGACCTCGATCTGGAAGGGGAACGTCAGCATCACGATGAAGAGCAGCACGAGCCACGGCGAGTTGCGGAACGCTTGGGTGAGGGCCCACGCGACCCGCCGCACGGCGGCCGACGGCGCGACCTGCCAGAGCCCGAGCACCACCCCGCCCAGCGTTCCGATGGCCATGGTGAGGAAGCTGATGAGGACGTTCATCAGGAAGCCCCTGGTCACCAGGAACGGCAGCCACTTCCAGAGCGCGTCGAGGGCCTGCGCCATCGTGTAGCCCTGCGAGCCGGCGGTGGCGGCAAGCGGCCAGGCGGCGGCAAGGGCCACGACGGCCAGCAGCTTCCACGGCGCGGCCGACCCCACCCAGCGGCTGAAGGCGAGGTCGGCGGGGCGGCCGGGTACCCGATCGCGCGCGGCGGACGGCAGGAGGACGGGCAGATCGCTCCGCCGCGCGGCGTTCACCCCCGGGATGCCGGTGAGCATCGGCACCGGTCAGCCCCCGTACCCCGGGATGCGCAGCGCGCGCTCCCAGCGGGTCATGCCGAGCACCAGCACCCCCACCAGGGTGATGTACACCACGAACATGAGCAGCATGCAGGCGTTCTGCGAGGTCGAGTAGTCGTTGTAGATGCTGACGAGCTGGTAGAGCAGCTCCGGGACCGCGATGACGATCGCCTGGGTGGTCGTCTTCACGAGGTTCACGAGGTTGTTGTTGAGCGCGGGGAGACTCACCCGGAAGGCGAGCGGAAGCACCACATAGACGTAGATCTGGAGCCGGGACATCCCGAGGGAGTCCGCCGCCTCGCGGGTCGACTCCGGGATCGCCTCGATCCCCGCGCGGAAGATCTCGACGTTGAAAGCCCCGGCGAAGAACGAGAGCGAGATGATCGCCCAGCCGACGTTGGAGATGATCGGAACCTCGAGCCAGCCGTCCGGCGAGTAGGTAGGGGTGAACTGGCCGAGCGCGAAGTAGAAGAAGAGGAGCTGGATGAGGGGCGGCGTGTTGCGGAAGAACTGGATGTACCCCTGCACGATCGCACGGACCACCGCCTGCCGCGAACCCTGGAGCCACGCGCCGGCCACCCCGATGAGGACGCTGAGGACGACGCACGCGACCGAGAGCTGGAGGGTCATCCAGAGCCCTTCCCCGATCCGCGCCGCCTGCACCGGATCGTAGAGATAGATGAAGTTCCACTTCGGGTGGGTGTCCGCGAGGGTGCGGAACCAGGTCTGGACGGACTCGATCATCCCGGCCCTCTGCGGTCCGGCGCCGCGTGGACGGAAAGGCGGGGTCCCACTTGTCCTTTCGGCGGGCTCATCGACGAATCATGCGGGGCCGGCCGAGGTGCACCGGCCGGTTCACCCACCCGGTGCGCCCGCACTCCACGGGGCAACCGCCCTCCGCACCGGGCGTGAAGGAACGGCGCACCCGGATGCAGCGGCGCCAGCGCCTTCTCGCGCCCGATCCCCCGAGGGCAGCCGGCAAGCCACGACCGGAGGGGCGCCGCCGGGCACCCCGCCGGACGGTTCGGTTCGGGCGCGTGCGCCCGCCCGCTACTGCCCCGCCAACCAGTCGGCGTGACGCGCTTGCTGGTCCACCAGGAACTTCGTGGCCTGGATCCCCCACTTCTTCTCCAGCTCGATGAGACGGCCCGACTGGTGCCAGTTGTAGGTCATCCCGGACATGAAGTTGCCGAAGACGCAATGCCGCTCCGCGAGCGGGACGGCGAGACCCCACGGGTTGTCGTCTTCCGAGGCGAGGGGCATCTCGAACTCGTCGTAGTTGCCGGAGGAAAGGTCGGACATGATCGACGAGTCGTCGTACACCCAGGCAATGCACTTCTTGTCGCGGAGCGCCTGCTTCGCCTCGGCGTTGCCGGTGAACGCGACGACCTTGGCCCCGTACCGCTCGGACACGATCTTGTTGTAGAACGCGCCCTGCTTCCCGCACACCGGCTTGTCGCGGAGGTTCTCCCACTCGGTAAGCGCGAGGGCCTTCGGCGACATCACGTTGGTCCCCGAGGTGTAGTAGTTGGGCTGGGTGATGCCGACGATCTTCCGCCGGTCCGGGCGGTCCGACATGGTGGCGATCATCATGTCTATCTTGCCCTGCTCGAGAAACTGCATGCGGTTGGACGACTGGACGGGGACCAGCTCGAGCTCGACTCCCATCGCGGCCGCGACGTCCTTCGCCATGTCGACTTCCATGCCGATGAGACCGCCGTCTTCGCCCCGGTACCCCCACGGCTTGTAGTCGGCCTTGACGCCGACGACCACCTTGCCGCGCTTCATCACCTGGTTCCAAACGTCGTTCGTGCATTCGGCGGCGGCGGCCCCGGAAACGGACCCGACGGCGAGCCCGGCGAGCGCGGCGCCGACAACGCCGCGACGGAGGAAGTTCTTGCGCATGATGGTTCTCCCTGGTTCTCGTTGATCGTTCATGGCGGGGGCACGGGTCATCTCCCCTCGCAGCGGAGGAGCCCGGGACCTGATACCGAGGGCGAGCGCGGCGGCCCGCCCTCGCGCCCACCCGACAGAGGCGCCCGCGAATGTACCACCAAAGGGCGGCAGGACCATTTTTTTGTCGTGGTTGAGTGAACGGGATGACGGAGCTCAGGCAGGCTTGGGGTGTTTGGGGTCATTGGCGGGTATGCATCGATGGCCACCTGGGGTGCGCCCGGAACGGTGCGACACGGTTCTGGTGCTCGACAGGCACAGTTGTCCCGGCGCGCCACTCGACGGCGCGTCCTGGCGCACGGTGCTGCGCGGTTACGCCTGCGGGCTCACGCAGCAGGCGCGGTCAGAACCGCGTCGAGGGCCTCCTGGGGGCGGGCGGCATAGTGGCGGTTGGCCTCGGGCAGGAAGCGGAAGCGCCCGTTGCAGCGCACCATGGCGATGGCCGCGTTGGTCAGGCAGGAGTGGGGCTACCCCGTTTCAGTGGACGGTTGAGGGCTTTCGCCTCCTGCATGGGGGTGGGCGAAGGCCGGTGGACTTCCGCAAGGGGCATGACGGTCTGGCGGCGGTTGTGGAGCACGAGCTCGGTCTGGATCCGTACTCCGGGGTGGCGGTGGTGTTCCGTCCCAAGCGCTTGGACCGGGTGAAGGTGCTGTGGTGGGATGGGACGGGTCTGGTGCTGGCGTCGAAGCGTCCGGAGCAGGGTCGGTTCGCTTGGCCGACGGTGCGCGACGGGGTGATGCGGCTGTCGCGCGCGCAGTTCGAGGCATTGTTCGAGGGTCTGGACTGGCGCCGGATGTGCCGGCCACCGGTGCGCCGGCCCCTGACCGCGGGGTGATCGGGGGATTGTCGAGCCCTCCTATAACACGCTGATCTTGTGATAGCATTTTGTCATGGGAACGCATCCTGGCACGGTCGGTTCGCAGTCGCTTGCACCGCCCTTTGGGGCGCTGTTCGAGGCTCCGAAGGCGGCGGTCGAGACACTGCGCGGCGAGGATGCGGGGCGGTGCGAGGGCCGCGGGCATCGGGAGCATCGGGGTCCCGGGGCGGTGGTCGAGGGGTTGCGTGCCGAGGTCGCCTCGCTGACCGACCGTAACCGCCGTTTGGAGCATCTGGTACGCGAGCTGCGCCGGTTGCTGTACGGAAAGAAGTCCGAGAAGCTGCACCCTGACCAGCTCCCGCTCGCCTTCGAGGCGCTCGAAGGGGCGGTGGCCGAGCTCGAACCAGCGCCTCCGACGAGCGCGACCCCGGGGTCGCGTCGCAAGCGCCGCGCGCCCGAGCGCAACCTCGGCCATCTTCCCGAACATCTGCCCCGGGTCGAGCAGGTGATCGAGCCCCGCAGCACGCACTGCCCGTGCGGGTGCGGCGAGATGGTACGCATCGGCGAGGACCGCACCGAGCGGCTCGACATCGTCCCGGCGCAGCTTCGGGTCCTCGTCACGGTACGCCCGAAGTATGCCTGCCGGGTGTGTGAGGAAGGTGTCACCCAGGCGCCGGCGCCGGCGCATCTGATCGAGGGTGGACTGCCGAGCGAAGGCGCGCTCGCCCACGTGCTCGTGTCGAAGTACGCGGACCATCTTGCGCTGTATCGGCAATCGCAGATGCTCGCCCGCTCGGGTCTGGACCTGCACCGTTCGACCCTGGCCGGGTGGGTCGGCAAGGCGTCGTTTCACCTCCAGCCGGTGGTCGATTGCCTGGCGGCGGAGTTGAAGAGGTCTGAGAAGCTGTTCATGGACGAGACCACGGTGCCGGTGCTCGACCCGGGCCGGGGCCGGACCAAGACGGGGTATCTGTGGACGATGGCGCGCGACGACCGGTCCTGGGGTGGTCCGGACCCGCCGGGGGTGGTGTATGCCTACGCGCCCGGTCGTGGTGGTCACCATGGCGAGCAGGTGCTCGAGGGGTTCAGCGGGACGTTGCAGACCGATGGCTACGCCGGGTACAAGCGACTGAGCCGGTCGGACCGTCCGGGTGGCGCCTTGCGGCTGGCCCATTGCTGGGCGCACGTGCGCCGGGCGCTCAAGGAGGCGCTCGACACCAGCGCCTCGCCGATCGCCGAGGCGGGCCTGCAACGCATCGCGCGGCTGTATGCGGTCGAGAAGAAGATCCGAGGCGAGCCGCCGGCCACGCGCCAAGCGATCCGGTGGGACGAATCGGCGCCGCTGGTGAACCGGTTCGGGGTGTGGCTCGACGAGCCGCGCTCGCGGGTCTCAGCGCGCTCGCGCCTGGGCGAGAAGCTGACCTACATCGCCAACCAGTGGCAGGGGTTGCTCGTCTTTCTCTACGATGGGCGCGTGGAGATCGACTCCAACGCGGTGGAGAACCTGATGCGGCCCGTCAAACTCAATGTCAAGAACGCGCTGTTCGCTGGCCACGACGACGGGGCGCATGGCTGGGGGCGCATCGCCTCGCTCATCGAAACGTGCAAGCTCAATGGTGTGGAGCCCTACGCCTGGCTCAAGAGCACGCTGGAGAAGATCGCCGCCGGCCACCCGCACTCGCGCATCCGCGAGCTGTTGCCCTGGAACTTCAGCTCGGCGTCAAGCTGACTGCACGGCGGGCCCCTGGTTGGCAAGGTGGGCCGTTCGTACCGCTTACGGACCACCTCACAGTACAACGACTCGGCATCCCCCTTCGTTTGGGTCGCCACGGCCGAATCGATTTTCAGCAAGCTCGAACGTTTATCCGCGCGTATTTGCGGGACAGGACACTAGGTGTCGGAAAAAGTAAGTTGTCTTCTCGACACCGACGTTGTTCTGGAGGTGGTGAAGTCGGTGCCGGACCAGCGCGTCGTCACGTTCTTGACCGAACAATCCGATCTGTGGCTGTCCGTGATTGTTCTGCACGAATTGGATCTGGGCCTTAACCTGATGTCGCATGGACATTGACGAGACGAATGGACGCGGCGCTGCGCCAACTGACAGCCGAGTACGACGCCGCATCCTGCCCATCCGACGCAGCGAGGCTGCGCAGGCCGCATTGCTTCGAGCGCAGTCCCGCCGATTGGGCCGTG
This sequence comes from Gammaproteobacteria bacterium, assembly GCA_965214795.1. Classification (GTDB taxonomy): domain Bacteria; phylum Pseudomonadota; class Gammaproteobacteria; order HK1; family HK1; genus JAJDXW01. Next base: position 4,390,129 of record OZ243976.1, read on the forward strand.
TCTTGCATCTGGCCGATGCCCTGATTGCGGGAACCGCCAACGCCCACGGCCTCGCCGTGGCCACCCGCAACGCCGGCGATTTCGACTACCTGGACGTTGCCGTCATCAACCCTTGGGAACCGGAGCAGGCGGAGTGACCGACGACAACGCGATTCTTCCGGAGGGTGAGGTCGTCGTCTACGAAGCGCCTGATGGCGAGGTGCGAGTGGACGTTCGCCTCGGCCAGGAGACCGTCTGGCTGACCCGACGGCAGATGGCGCAAGTGTTCGACACCACGCCCGAGAATATCCTGATGCATCTGCGCAACGTGTTTGCCAGCGAGGAGTTGGAGGTAGTGGCAACCACTAAGGATTTCTTAGTAGTTCAAACCGAGGGCAGGCGCCAAGTGCGACGCACCCTCAAGCACTACAACCTGGACGCCATCATCTCGGTCGGCTACCGGGTCAACTCCAAGCGAGGGGTGCGCTTCCGCCAATGGGCCACCCGCACCCTGCGCGGCCATCTGGTCCGCGGCTACACCCTGAACGAACGCCGGCTCGCCGAGCGCGGTCTGCGGGAGGCTCGGGAAACCCTCGATCTCCTCACCCGGACTCTCCGGAATCAGGCGCTCGTGGACGATGCCGGGCGGGCCGTGCTGGAGCTCATCACCGGCTACGCCGATACCTGGCGCCTGCTCCTGGAGTACGACGAGGATCGGCTGGCAACCCCGTCCGGTGCAAGGCCGTCCGTTGGAGTCCTGGATCATGACCGCGCCACCGGAGCGATTGCGGAGTTCAGGCGCGAACTGATGGCGCGCAACGAGGCGTCGTCCCTTTTCGGCAACCCTCGCGGCGACGCCTTGGCGTCCATCCTCGGCAACATCGAGCAGACCATGTTCGGCGAATCGCTCTACCGCTCCCGCGAGGAGAAAGCGGCGCACCTGCTCTATTTCATCGTGAAGGATCATCCCTTCACCGACGGTAACAAGCGCATCGGCTCGCTGCTGTTCCTGCTGTACTTGAAGCAGGAGGGGGTGGAACATCGGCTCAATCCCCAGGCGCTGACGGCGCTCACCCTGCTCATCGCCGAAAGCGCGCCGGCCGGCAAGGACCTGATGGTTCGCCTCATTGTCAATCTGCTGGCCGAGCCTGCCCGGTGAGCGGAGTATCCGAATCCGCGGTCGAGGACGCCGCCCTCGCCTGGCTGGCGGCTCTCGGATGGTTGGTCGCCCACGGCCCCGACATCGCGCCCGATGCGCCGGGCACCGAGCGCGGGGACTATAGCGAAGTCGCGCTGGAGGCACGGCTGCGCGCCGCGCTCGCGCGACTGAACCCGAACCTTTCCGCCGAAGCGCTCAATGATGTCCAGCGCAAACTGGTCCGCCTCGAAGGCGCGACGCTCGAGGCTCGCAACCGCGCCTTCCACCGCATGGCCGTGGACGGCGTGACGGTGGAGTACCGCGATGCCGACGGGGCAATCCGGGGCGCGCAGGCCCGCGTGATCGACTTCGACGACTGGCAGGCCAACAACTGGCTCGCGGTCAATCAGTTCACCGTTGTCGAGAACAAGCACGAACGGCGCCCCGATGCGGTGTTGTTCGTCAACGGACTGCCGCTCGCCGTCGTCGAGCTCAAGAACCCCACGGACGAGAACGCCACAATCTGGTCGGCGCACGGGCAGTTGCAGACCTACCAGGCGGAAATCCCCTCTCTGTTCTCATTCAACATGGCGCTCATCGTGTCGGACGGGCTCGAAGCCCGCATCGGCACGCTGCCCGCCGGGCGGGAATGGTTCAAGCCCTGGCGCACGATCTCGGGTGCGGCGCTGGCCGACCCGAACCTGCCGCAATTGCGAGTGGTGCTCGAAGGCACCTGTGAGCCACGCCGCTTCCTCGCCCTCATCCGCGACTTCATCGTGTTCGGGGACGACGGAGGCGGCGCGCTTGTCAAGAAGATGGCGGGCTACCATCAGTTCCATGCCGTCGGGGCGGCCGTCACCGAAACCCTGCGCGCGGCGGCGACGGTGTAGCCGGCGATCCGGAGCCATCCCCCGGGAGACCACGGCGCCTCCGCCACCGCCCTCCAGGCGAGGTCGGCGACATGCCTCGACACCAGGCATTGCGATACGGCTTCGAGCAGGTCCGGGAAGAGCCGCGGAGAGATGAAAAGGCCGCCGCCGAACGCGAGTCCGAGATAGACGATGTTGGCGACCGGCAGGGCCGCGCGATGGGACACCCAGTACCCGATCGCGATGCCGAGGAGGGCGAGCGGCACACTGGCGGCCAGCAGCACGAGACCGAGGCGCACCCATGCGGCGGCGCCGAGGGCGACCGGCATGAAGAGGTGGGCGACGAAGACGACCAGCCCCGCCGCGACGACCGCGAACACCACCGCCGGTACGACGGCGCCCGCCAAGCGGACCGCGACCGGGGCGGGCAGGATGCGCTCGAATGTCGACCAGGGAGAGGATCGGCCCTCCGCGATGCCCACCCCGAACTGGAAGAAGGCGACCCCCATCACCGCGAACACCGTGAACGAGGCCATGATGGCGTTGGCCTCGGCGGTCGTGTCGCCGAGCCCGACCCCGAGGAACACCAGGATCACGCTCGGCATGGCGAGCGTCCCCGCGACGTAGGCGGGGGTGCAGAGAAGCGTGAGGAGCCTCATGCGGATGTGCGCCAGGGCGAGCATCACGCGTCCTCCCGGGTCAGGCTGACGAAGGCTTCCTCGAGCCCCGCCGGCAGGACTTCGAGCTCGCTGAACGCGACTCGCGTCTCGACCAAGCGCCGCACCAGCCGGTCCGCATCGGGGGTGTAGAGGGTCACCACACCCGCCTCGAACGTGCTTCGCGTGACCGGCTCGAGGGCCGGAGGAACGGCCTCCGCCCGAAACCTCACGCAGCGAAGCGCAATCCGGCGCGTGATGTCGCGGCGCGTTCCTTCCGCCACCCGCCGGCCGCGATGGATCACCGTGATGCGCTCAGCGAGCGCCTCCGCCTCCTCGAGGTAGTGGGTGGTCAGCAGCACCGTGCCGCCGCCCTCGTGGAAGGAGCGGACCGTGTCCCAGAGCAGGCGGCGGGCCTCCACGTCGAGCCCCGTCGAGGGTTCGTCGAGAAAGACGACCTCCGGATTGCCGGCGAGGGCGAGCGCGGTACCGAGCCGGCGTTGCTCTCCTCCGCTCAGCCCGCCCACCTGCCGTTCCGCGAGCCCGTCCAGACCGAAGCGCTCGTAGAGCCTCGCTTCGGGCATCGGATCGGGATAGTGAGCGGCCACGAACGCAACGATCTCGCGCACCTTGAGCCCGGACGGAAATGCGGAGACCTGCGGGGTCGCCCCAATGCGCCGGCGGATGTCCTCGTCGCGGGGCGATCCGCCGAGAAGCAGCGCTTCCCCGCGATCGGGCACCCGGAGCCCGAGCAGGAGGCTGAGCACGGTGGTCTTCCCCGCTCCGTTGGGACCGAGGAGGGCCAGGAAGCACCCCCGAGGAAGGATCAGGTCGAGCCCCGCGAGCGCCGGCCGACCGGCGAATGCCTTTCCCACCCCGCGAAGCTCCGCGGCCGCCCCCGCCCCCCGACCGAGCTCCGTACTCATGGTCGTCCACTCCCGCAAATCGTCGGCGGCGAGACCTCAGGGGGAAGCGACACGATGGCGCCCTTCGGAGACCGATGCCTCAGATGCACGGCCAGGCCCGCGCCGCGTTTGAGCGCGCCGCCGAAGTTGTGCCGATTTGCCGTACCGTGACATGATAACGAATTGATGGCAATCGGACGGGAACGGACGCGATGGCGACGATCAACGTGCGACAACTGGACGACGACGTGGTCCGGCGCCTCAAGGGGCGCGCCGCCGACAACCACCGTTCCCTGGAAGGCGAGGTGCGGCACATCCTTCAAAGCGCGGTGGAAGATGATGTCTCGGCGAAACGCGCCTCCTTCCTGGCTCTGGCCGCTCGGCTCGGGCGCGAGACCGAGGGACGTGCGCAAACGCCTTCGGAGGTCCTGATTCGAGAAGATCGCGAGACCGGGCATCGCGTCATCCGATGAGGCTGGTGGTCGATGCCAGCGTCGCGGTCAAATGGCTGATCGTGGAAGAGGGCTCGGACACCGCGCATCGCTTGCTGGCCGGCGGCGACGATCTGCACGCGCCGCGTCTGATGGCCTCCGAGGTCGCCAACACGCTATGGCGCAAGGCTCGGCTGGGCGAGATTGAACGCGGTCGGGCCGGCGCCCTGGCGGCCGCCGCACCGGTGATGCCGGTTCACTGGAGCGCGGACGAGACCGTTTGCGCGGAAGCGGTCCGTCTCGCACTGGGGCTCGACAGGCCGGTCTACGATTGCGTCTACTTGGCGTTGGCGTACCGCATCGGCGCCCAGGTGGTGACGGCGGACGCGCGCTTTGCGAATGCGCTGGCGCCGACCGAACATGGCGGTACGGTGGTGACGCTGACGGATCATGCGAGGACGCGAAGCTGACATCGCGATCATGAAACGGCGCAAGGACGGGCCGCGCCGCCTTGTTTACTGCCTGTCCATGTGGACGCTCGTTGAACAAACCCACCAGGCCGCCGGTGAGTGGGGAGAAGAATTCGAACGATGACACACGAGGAAAAAGCGTGGCGGGCGCCCCGGATCGCGCTCGCGGGGATGTCGCTCGAGAGCAATGCCTTCGCCCCGACCGCAACCGAGGCGGACTTCCGCGCGCGGTACTACTTCGAGGGCGACGCGATCCTCGCCGAGGCGCGGCGCACGGCCTCGGTCATCTCGGCGGAGCTGTCCGCTGCGGTCCGAACCCTCGACGCGACCGGCCCCTGGGAGCCGGTGCCGGCCATCGTCACCGACTGCCCGCCCTGGGGACCCGTCGATCACGCCTTCTTTGCCGCCACCGTCGATGCCATCACGGCCCGGCTCGAGGCGAGCGCGCCGCTCGACGCGGTCTACGTCGCCAACCACGGCGCCATGGTGTCCACCGGGACCCCGGACCCGGACGGCGAGATGCTCGCTCGTATCCGCGAGGCGGTCGGCCCCGGAACGGCCGTCGTCACGACCCTCGATCTCCACGCCAACCTCTCCGCGCGGATGGTCGACGCGGCGGACGTGGTCATCGGCTACCGGACGAATCCGCACGTGGACATGCTGGAGCGAGGCGAGGAGGCGGCGTACGCGATCCGCGCAATGCTCGCGGGGATGCGGCCCCGGGGGGTGCTGGTCCGCCTTCCGCTCGCGCCCCCCAGCGTCACCCTGCTCACCGCCGCGGGGCCGTACGGAGAGCTCATCGACTACGGGCAGCGCCGCAAGCGCGAGCACGGCGGAGCGATTCTCAACGTATCGATCTTCGGCGGGTTCGTGTTCGGGGATACGCCCAAGAACGGCCTCGCCATCGTGGTCACCGGGCGCGCGGACGAGGCCCCGGCGCGCGCGCTCGCGCTCGAGCTGGCCGAGCGGGCCTGGGCCGAGCGGGCCCGCTACGACCGGCGCCTCGTCCCGATCGAGGATGCGATCGCCCTCGCCCTCGCGCAGGCCGACGACCCGGACCGCTCTCCCATCATCTTCTCCGACGCCGGCGACAACCCGGGCGGCGGCGGCGGCGGGAACACCACCCGGCTTCTGCGGGCCCTCGTCGAGGCGGGGGCGCGAGGCGTCCTCTACGGTTCGTTCTTCGACCCGGACCTCGCGCGCGCCGCCCACGAAGCCGGCGCCGGCGCATCCATCCAGGCGGAGTTCAACGCGGCCGGAGAAACGGAGTTCGCCCGGCGCTTCGAGGCCCCGGCCATCGTACGGGCGGTGCGCGAGGGAGCGATCGTCGGCCGGCGCGGAATCTACGCGGGCCGCCGCGTGGAACTCGGGCGCATGGCCGCGCTCGAGATCGGCGGCGAGGGCGGCGTCACCGCGGTCGTCGTCAGCGCGCGGCACCAGACCGCGGACCCCGTCTTCTTCGAGGCTCTCGGGCTCGACATCGGCGGCGCGCGCACCGTGTGCGTCAAGTCCCGGGGACACTTCCGCGCCGGCTTCGACCTCTGGTTCGCCCCGGAACGGATCTACGAGATCGACACCCCCGGTGTCACCGCCCCGGTGCTCGACCGCTTCGAGTGGAAGGGGCTCCCGCGGCCGGTGTACCCCCTCGATCCGGACACCGAATGGAGTCCGCCCGATCCGGTGTGACGATGAGCGACCGCCGGCCGCCGCATGGCCGGGGGCCGGCGCCTGCCGCGCGAAGCGGTCCGGTGAATCCCCCTCGCGGGTTCGCGGGTTCGAACGCCGAACCGAACCGACCTCCGACCCCTCCGCCGCCGGCGGCTACAGGGCGTTGCAGGGCCGGCGGAGGGTGCGCCACATGTGCGAAGCCGGGGTGTTGTCGTTGCCGAGGCCCTCGGAGGGCTGCCGGAACTCGCGCCCGATGACATCCTCGAACTGATCGAGCTCGACGTGGACGTCGGGGTCGAAGGAATAGAGGTCGTTCACGCAGATGATCCGGGCGGACATGTACCACTTGTGCTTGCGCGCCTCTTCGTACGCGGCGACGACGTAGGGCTCGGGCCGGTAGTCGTCGCCGAACAGCATCCGGTAGTTCTCGGGGTACTCGTACCCGACCGACTCGTCGGGGAAGAACCGCAGGGCTTGGTGGGCCCGGATCGCCCAGCTCACCTCCTCGTCCACGTAGGGCTCGACGAGCTGCGCCCCCCAGTAGCCGTGGTCGGCCCGGATGAAGCCGGCGACCGCGATGTCGTGGAGGAGGCACGCGAGCACCATCTTGTCGGAGAGACCGTTCTTCTGCGCGAGGTTCGCGCTCTGGAGGAGATGAGCCTGGGGGGCGACGGCGAAGCGGCAGCGGAAGAAGTCGATGAGGGTGGGCTTGTCCGGCATCGGGGGCAGGCGGGGGTCCTCCCCCATGAGCATCCGGCCACCGAACGCGCGGGGGCCGAGGGTACGCTCCCCGTCGGCGAGGTGGTAGAGGAGAGACTTGCCGACGATGCGGTCGCCAAGCTCCTCCATCCGATGGTGCTCGAGCTCGTCGGCGCGCTCGGACAGCGTTCGTGCGTCGCTCATCGGGGTCTCCGAATCCGGCCCGGCGCGTCCGGCCATCCCGGCGAGGCTAGTCCGGGGGCGGGGCGGCGTCAACCGTCCCGATGTCGGTGATTGCCGGCCGGCGGGTTGCCGGCCGGCGCGGCGGCGCGCAGGATCGGCGAGGATCGCCCGGAGCCAACGAGATGAACGACCAGACCGTGAACCGCCCGGACGCGAACGCGACCGGCTTCGCCGGCTTCGCCGCCGCCCTGCCGAAGGCGGAGCTGCACCTCCACATCGAGGGCACGTTCGAGCCCGAACTGATGTTCGCCATCGCGGAGCGCAACGGGGTGCGGCTGCCCTACGCCTCCGTCGAGGAGGTGCGGGCGGCCTATGCCTTCTCGAACCTGCAGGATTTCCTCGACATCTACTATGCGGGCGCGAGCGTGCTGCTCGAAGAGCAGGACTTCCACGATCTCGCCTGGGCCTACCTCGTGCGTGCCCGCGCCGACAACGTGCGCCACGCCGAGATCTTCTTCGACCCCCAGACCCACACCGACCGCGGGGTTCCGTTCGCGACCGTGGTCGAGGGCATCGGCCGCGCCCTCGACGACGCCGAAGCCCGGCTCGGGCTCAGCTCGCGGCTCATCATGTGCTTCCTCCGCCACCTCGACGAGGCGGCCGCCTTCGACACCCTCGAGGCGGCCATGGACCACCGCGGGCGGCTCGCCGGGGTCGGGCTCGATTCCTCCGAGCGCGGCCACCCGCCGAGCAAGTTCCGCGAGGTGTTTCGCCGGGCCCGCGCCGCCGGCCTGCTCGCGGTCGCCCACGCCGGCGAGGAGGGCCCTCCGGAGTACATCCGCGAGGCGATTGAGCTCCTCGAGGTCGTGCGCGTCGATCACGGCAACGCGGCCCTCGAGGACGACGATCTCGTCGCCGATCTGGTGCGCCGCCGCATGCCCCTCACCGTGTGCCCGCTCAGCAACGTGCGGCTCCGGGTCGTGGACGACATGGCCGCCCACCCGCTCGGGCGGATGCTCGCCCGCGGCCTCTTCGTCACCGTGAACTCCGACGACCCCGCCTACTTCGGCGGATACGTCAACGACAACTACGTCGCCGTCGCCGAGGCGCTCGGACTCCGCCGGGAGGATCTCGTGCGGCTCGCGCGCAACTCCTTCGAGGCCTCCTGGCTCGATGGCCCCGACAAGGCGGCCCGCCTCGCGGAGCTCGACGCGGCGGTGGCCGCGGCCACCAACGCTTCGGACCCGCGCTGAGCCGCGCGCGAGCCATACCGCGCCATACCGCATCCCGGGCAAGGTCCGCATGATCGAGGCGTCCGCAACGACCCCGGACCCCGCCGAACCGCGGGGAGGGGGCGCATCCCGCCCGCTCATCGACGCCCTGCACGCCGCGCTCCGGGCGGTGTGCGAGCCCGAGCGGGCGGCCGGGCAGCGGCGCTACATGAAGTCGGCGATGCCGTTCCTGGGCGTGCGGGTACCGGTCATGCGACGGACGGCGAGGGCCGTCTTCAACCAGCGTCCCCCGGGGTCCGCCGAGGCCTGGCGGGCCACGATCCTCGCCCTGTGGCGCGAAGCGGCGTACCGCGAGCAACGGTACGCGGCAATCGAGCTCGCCGTGCACCGGCCCTTCCTGCCCTGGCTGACGATGGACGCGGTCCCCATGCTCGACGAGATCGTCGTCGACGGAGCGTGGTGGGACTACGTCGACCGGCTCGCCCCGGCCGGGCTCGGGCAACTCCTCGTCTCGCATCCGCAACCGATGGGCGCCCTGATGCGCGCCTGGGCTCGGGACGCGAACATCTGGCGCCGGCGGGCCGCCCTGCTCTGCCAGCTCGGCCGCAAGGAAGACACCGATCCGGCCCTTCTCCACGACTGCCTGGAAGCGTCCTTCGGACACGACGAGTTCTTCGTGCGGAAGGCGATGGGCTGGGCGCTCCGCAGCTACGCGCGGACGGATCCGGCCGAGGTCCGGCGCTACGTGGCGTCGCATGAGGCGAGCCTCTCGAAGCTGACCCGACGCGAAGCCCTGAAGAACGTCGACTGACGGCGCGGGATCTCGCCGGGGACGACGGCAGGACCTGCCCGCCGCCCCTTTGCCGGTTACCCCGACTTCGCCAACTCGGCGTGAATTCTGTCGATCTTCATCTTTTCCCGCGACCCAAGTGATTGAATTGCTGAACCCCTGCCCGCGCCATTCACCCCGATATCGTCTGTAGTGCCGACCTACCCTATTGATTTGCCTTCCGTTTGGTCGAACGATGGGCGCATGTTCGTGCGCTGCAAGAAACGGTTCAAAGACGGCAAGGAGCCCCCTTGACATTGCCGAAGCAACCCGCGCCGAAACTGCTGTCTTGAAGCCCCGTTGGGGGGCCTCCCGGTCGGGCCGTGTAGTGCCGACCTTTGGGGGTCCGATCACGAAAAATCAATACGTTATCATTCCCCAATGCCGAGTTGGCGAAGTCGGGTTACCGGCCCGCGGGGGCGACGATCATGCCCGGCGCGGCCGGGACGGTCCGTCGTTCCCGCTTCGCAACGGCCCGCAGGCCGGGGTCGGCTCGGCAGCGATTCTCATTTTGCTCGTCGGGTCCCGCGGCAGGGCCGGCACGACCGTCGATCCGCCCCCCGATCTGCCTCGGATCGAGTCGCAAGGAGAAGACGGCTTGCGGCTCGGGGTGAAGTCAGGCGCCAAAACGAGAACGGCTGTCGGCTCGGGCTCCGGCAGGACACCCCGCCGGCGCTGCTCTATGATTGTCCGGATGCCGGCTTCGGGCCCGGCCCCGCGGTTCGCGTGCGCGCGCCCTCGCCCGCCCGGTCTCGGCCCGCCGGGTTCCGACCCCCGGGGGCCCCGCCGCGAACGGACCCTCCGCGGCGCAACGACGGGCCGGAAGCAGGCCCTCCGTGCAAACCGGACAGGAGACACTCCGGGCGCGACCACCGGACGGAACGATGACCCCAGTCGAGATGGAAGCCCGCATCGTCCGCTACGGCGATCTGAAGCCCTGCCGGACCGCGTTCATCGACGCCCACACCCCGGGTTCGGACCGCAAGGAGAACTTCAGCATCATCGGGGCGGGCGTCTCGGAGAGCGCGGACCAGCACGTCCACATCCGGGAGACGCCGGGCTTCAACGTCGGGGCCGCCGGCCAGCCGCCGCACTGCGTGAACTCGCTGCATTCGCACCGCACCGCGGAGGTGTTCTTCGTGCATCGGGGCCGCTGGCGATTCTTCTGGGGGCGCCGGGGGGCCGCCGGCGAGGTGGTTCTGGAGGAAGGCGACCTCTTCGACATCCCGACCGGGATATTCCGCGGCTTCGAGAACGTGGGAACCGACTACGGGATCATCATGGCCCTCCTTGGGGGCGACGACGCGGGCGGCGGCGTGGTCTGGGCGCCCCAGGTCATCGAGGAGGCACGGGAGCACGGCCTCGTCCTCGCCGAGACGGGGCGCCTCTACGACACGGCGAGGGGCGAGACCCTCCCCGAAGGGACAAGCCCGATGCCGCTCCTCACCGACGACGAGCTTGCGGACTTTCCCGAGATGCCGGTCGAGGAGGTGGTCCCCGCCCGCGTGAGCCGGTACCAGGACCTGATCGCCCTCGCCGCAAAGCGCCCCGCGGCGGTCATCGGCGCTTCGGGAGCCCTCATCCTCGACCGGCCGGGCTTCGAGGTCGACTTCGTCGGCCGGGGCTCGCTCCCGCCCGAGCCCTACGCCACCCCCCGCCACGAGGTGCTCATGGTCCACCGCGGCCACTGGCGCCTCGCCTTCGACCACGGAGAGACGGTCCTCGCCCCCGGCGACACCTGCGCCGTGCCGCCGGGACTGACCCGCCGGCTGGCGCCGGCCATGAGCGGCGAGGCCGCCCTCTTTCGCGTCCGCAACACCGGCGACCCGGCCGGTCCGACCACCGCGGTTCCAACCTCCGCCGGTCCAGCTACCGCCGGCCAGACAACCGGGAGACCCGCATGACCCGCATCGCCACTACCCACGTCGGCTCGCTGCCGCGCAGGCAGCGCACGGTCGACTTCCTCTTCGCCCGCGACCGGGGGGATGCGTACGACCCGGCGGAGTTCGCGACCTGCATGGCGGAGGAATGCGCCGAGACGGTCCGCCGGCAGGTCGAAGCAGGCATCGACATCGTCTCCGACGGAGAGACCTCCAAGATCTCCTACTCGACGTACGTCAAGGACCGCTATACCGGCTTCTCCGGCGACAGCGACCGCAACGTTCCCGGGGACCTCAAGCTCTTCCCGCGCTACATGGAGCGCATCGCCCGGGAGGGCGGCACGCCGCAGTTCGCACGCCCGCGCTGCACCGGACCGGTGGCGTCGAAGGGCGACGCGGACCTGAAGGCCGACATCGCCAACCTCAAGGCCGCGATGGCCGCGCACGGGGCGGAGCGCGGGTTCATGAATGCCGCGTCCCCCGGGGTGATCGCCCAGTTCCTGCCGAACGCCTGGTACCCCTCGCGCGAGGCCTACCTCGAGGCTCTCGCCGACGCGATGAAGGCCGAGTACGACTCGATCCTTGCGGCCGGGCTCGACCTCCAGCTCGACTGTCCCGATCTCGGCCTCTCCCGCCACGCGATCTTCGGCGATCTCTCCGACGAGGAGTTCGCGAAAATCGCGGCCGCCAACGTCGAGATCCTGAACCACGCGCTCCGCGACGCCGATCCGGCGCGGGTGCGGGCCCACATCTGCTGGGGGAACTACGAGGGGCCGCACGTCTGCGACATCGGGCTGGACCAAGTCTTCTCGACCCTCATGTCGATCCGGGCCGGCTACGTCCTGTTCGAGAACGCGAACCCGCGCCACGCCCACGAGTGGACCGTGTTCCGCGACCGCCGCGGCGAGATCCCCGACGATATGGTCCTCGTGCCCGGGGTCATCGACTCGACGAACAACTTCGTCGAGCACCCCGAGCTGGTGGCGCAGCGGATCGAGCAGTTCACCCGGATCGTGGGCCCGGACCGGGTCATCGCCGGCACCGACTGCGGCTTCGGGACGTTCGCCGGCTTCGGGTCGGTGGATCCGGACATCACCTACGTGAAGCTCGCGGCGCTCGCCGAGGGCGCGGCCATCGCCTCGGCGCGGGCGGCGGCGTAGCCCGGCGTGCGTCCGACCGGAGCTGTCGAAACGGCTTGAGCGAGTACGGCCCGTCACCGCGCGGGGAGCGGCGTCCGCAGCGCAAAGCGGGTGAGATTTCCGGAGGCGCAGCTCCCTGTCGGCCGCCCGCCGGGCGGGCGTCCGGCCCGTCCGGCCGGCTCGCGAGGGCTCCGGCCCGGGAGAACCCCCTTCAGGGGGCCGGGGCGCACGCCTCGATGGCGGCGAGGAACCGCTCTTTCGCATCGGGGCCGCGGGCGAAGGGGCTGATGATGGGTAGGTCGAGGCCCGAATCGCGATAGGCGTCGAGCCGCTCGCGGCACTCGTCCGGCGTTCCGGCGATGCCGGTCGCGGCGATCATCTCGTCGGTCACCGCCCGCGCCGCGCCCGCCGAATCGCCCGCCGCCCACGCCCGCGCGACCGCGGCCGCCTCGGCGGGAAAGCCGCTCTCCGCGAGCAGGCGGTTGTAGCGGGGAAAGAAGCCCGCGTAGAAGGCGAGACCGGGCCGGGCGGCGGCGAGGGCCGCTTCCCGGTCCGCGGAGACGCTCGCGGGCAGCAGGGAGGTCACCTCGATGGCGGCCGCGTCGCGCCCCACCCGGGCGGCGCCCGCCCTGACCCGGGCCCGCGCCGCCGCCGCGCTCGCGAGCGTGCTCCGGGTGAGGATCACGCCGTCCGCGATCTCGCCGCAGAGCTCCAGCATCTTCGGGAACAAAGCGGAGAGATAGACGGGCGGCTCCCCGCGCAGGGGCCGGAACCAGAGCTTGAAGCCTTCGATCCGGACCGTCTCCCCCGCATGACGGACCTCGCCCTCCCGGAGCAGGGTGCGGACGATCGCCACCGTATCGCGGACGCGATCGAGCGGCCGCGCGTACTCGACGCCGTGCTCGGGCCCGACCTGGACGCGGTGGCTCGACCCGAGCCCGAGGACGAACCGCCCCCCCGAGAGCTCGTCCACCGTCGCCGCCGACATCGCGATCGTGGGAGCGGTGCGGACGAACACACTGCTGATGGCGGTGCCGAGCCGGAGGCGGCGGGTTCGGAGCGCGCAGGCGGCGAGGATCGCGAATTGGTCACCGCCGTGCCCCTCGGCGACCCATATCGATTCGTAGCCGAGTGACTCGGCCCGCTCCGCGCAGTCGGCGATCTCGCAAGCGGTGAGCCCGCCGGAGAACGCGATCCCGATCCTCGACACTGCTTGACGTCCTTTCCGGGAGCCGCCCCGGCCGTGGAGGGAACGAAGCGGGTACCTGCTCGATGGTTCGGACCCCACCGGAGCCGGGCTTCCCCCGATCAGGAGTATAGTCTGCGTCCGCGCGAGCCGCGCCGGAGGTCCGCGAGGCGGGAGGGCCATCCCGGGCCGGGCGGACAGCGGAGCCGCAGGCCGATGAGATGGCCCCCTCCCCAAGGCTGATCTGTTCTCGGATGTCCCCGATGGCCGCCGGACAGCGTAGCTCCTTGATGCAGAATCTCTTTCTCCGGTTGACGACGACTTCGGGTGAAGAGATCCGAGGTCGATCAGCAATTCTCATTTTGCTCGTCGGGTCCCGCTGCCGGACCGGCACGGCCGTCGATCTGCCCCCCGATCTGCCCCGGATCGAGTCGCAAGGAGAAGACGGCTTGCGGCTCAGGGTGAAGTCAGGTGCCAAAATGAGAACTGCTGGATTTCGATATAAATTATTCAATTTATTGGATAAAATCGAGAAAATAAATCAGTCTTGATCCCTTCCCTCACTTCCTTCTTCGGCGTCGGGCGCGCCGGGATGGACGTTCATCGAGCCATCCGCGAGAGGCGGGTGGGGGGAGACCGTGAACGAGACGACGACAGTGGACCAGGTATCATGCGGATTCATGCCTCCCGCCCCCGACACGTCAAGGCCATGCGATTCATGGGTCGGATTCATCGGGCGGTACGACCCCGCCTCGCTCCCTGCCCGCCCGAGGAGCTTCGAGGTCCATCCGGGACGGTAGTGTGAAGCGGCCCTGGGCAAGGCGGTCACCCGAGGCCCCTGGTTCCGGTGAACGGTGCTGGTGGAGTTGACGTCCGGAATGCGACAACGGCCATGAATCCCATCGGGTTCGGCTTTCTGGATCGACCTGGGGTCGCCGAACAGGTGCGTCTCGCGCAAAAGGCCGAGGCACTCGGCTACGACTCGCTCTGGGTGACCGAGACCCGGCTCGCGCGCGATGCGTTCTCCGTCCTCGGAGCGATGGCCGCGACGACTCGCCGCATTCGCCTCGGGACCGGCATCGTCAACTCCTGGACCCGCGGTCCCGCCCTCATGGCGATGAGCTTCGCCACCCTCTCGAACCTCGCGCCGGGGCGGATCGGGGCGGGCCTCGGAGCGTATTGGGACCCGCTCGCCTGGAAGCAGGGGATCGATCGCGCCAAGCCCGTCACCCAGATGCGGGAGTACGTCGGCGTGCTGCGGCGGTTGCTCGCGCTCGAGGAAGGCGTCACGTTCGAAGGCGAGTTCGTCCGGGTGCGGGACCTCACCCTCGATCTCGGCCACGGCGATCCACGGGTCCCGCCCCAGGTCAGGATATTCATCGGCCCCACCGGGCCCCGGATGATGGAACTCGCCGGCGAACTCGCGGACGGGGCGCTCATCAACGGCATCCTGCCCCCCGCCTACACCCGGCGGTCGCTCGCGCACATGGCGGCGGGAGCCCGGCGCGCCGGCCGGGACCTCGCCGACCTCGAGAAGCTCCAGCTCGTCAACATCTCTATGGACCGCGACCCGGAGAAGGCCCGTTTCGATGCCAAGCGCCTCGTCACCCAGTACCTCGGACAGCAGCCGCACTTCGCGAAGGCCCTCGACTACCCGGCCGACCGGCTCGCCGAGATCAAGGCGGTGATGGGGGGATGGCCTCCCCGTCCGGGCGGCGTCGAGGACGCGATGGGGCTCGTCGACGACACCCTGGTGAGCGACCTCATCGCCCACGGCACGCCCGAGGAGTGCGTCGCGAGCGCGGAACGCTGGCTGCGCGAGGGCCTCGATCAGCTCGTGCTGATCCCGCTCAGCCGCAACTACGACGAGATCCTCGAGGTGTTCGCGCCATGATCCGCGCCTCGGGCCCGCCTTTCCCGCAGCGGCCGCGGCGCCGGCAACCACCGCGACGCCGGGAGTGGCAGCTACGCCGACAACGGCCCCGGCGGCCGCAACGGCCGCATCCCGCGCAGCGGCCCGGACATCGGGTCGCGCCGTGAACCGGGCGGATCCGGCCGCGCTCTCCGGCGCCGTCGAGGGGCGTCTCGCCTTCGCGGAACGCCTGTTCGACGCCATTCGCGCGGAGACGGCGGACACCACGGGGGTGACCCGTCCCGCCTGGAGCACGGAGGACGCGAGCGCGGCCCGGATCGTCGCCGCGGCGGCGTGCGAACTGGGGCTCGAGGTCGGGTACGACATCGCGGGGAACCTCCGATGCACGCTGCCCGGCGCGGACCGCGGCGCACCCGGAGTGCTCACCGGCTCGCACCTCGACTCGGTCCCCACCGGGGGGCACTACGACGGACTCGCCGGGGTGATCGCCGGCCTCGTGACCCTCGCCGCGTTCCGCGACGTCGGGGTGACCCCCGCCTGCGACCTGACGGTGGCCGGGCTGCGGGGAGAGGAGAGCGTCTGGTACGGGATCGCGTACGTCGGCAGCCGAATTGCGGTCGGCTCGCTGCCGCTCGAGGAGCTCGATCGGCTGCGCCGCGACGACACCGGCCGGACCCTCGCCGAGCACATGGCGGAGGTCGGCGTGGAGGTGGACGCGCTCCGCTCCGCGCCCGCGGCTCCGGTTTCGCCGGAGAACACGCGAGCCTTTCTCGAGCTCCACATCGAGCAGGGTCCGGTGTTGGTCGGCGAAGGACTTCCCGTCGGCATTCCGACCACCATTCGCGGCAACGTCCGGTTCCCCTACGCCCGCTGCACGGGGCGCTACGGGCATTCCGGGGCGACCCCGCGGGAGTGGCGCCACGACGCCGCCCTCGCCGTGGTGGAGCTCGTGCGGACCCTCGACGAGCTCTGGGTCGAGCGGGAGGCGGACGGCGTGCCGGACACCGTATTCACGGTCGGGAAGCTCTTCACCGATCCCGCCCACCACGCCATGACCAAGGTGCCGGGGCGATGCGACTTCTCCCTCAACTTCGGTGGTACCACGAAAGAGTTCCTCGCCGAATGCCGGGACCGCACTCGCCTGCTCGCCGAACGGATCGGCCGCGAGCGCCGGGTGGAGTTCGCGCTCGGCGAGTGCGTCGGCTCGGATCCGACTCCCCTTGATCCGGGACTTCGCAGCCGGCTCCGGAAGAGCTGCGAATCGCTCGGCCTCCCGGTCCGGGAGTTCGCCACCGTCGGCCACGACGCCTCGATCTTCGCCCGGGCCGGGATCCCCGCCGCCATGGTGCTGGTGCGCAACGCCCACGGAAGCCACAATCCGGACGAAGCGATGGACCTCGCGGACTTCGGCGAAGGGACGAAGGTCCTGGCCGACGCCATCGCCGCGCTGGTGGTCTGAGCCTCTGTCCTCACCCTCGCCTCGCCCAAGGCCATTTCACGCTGCAGGTCGGGTTAGCCGAAGGCGTAACCAGACAGCACGCCGGGGAGTGTCCCGGGCGCCGTGGAACTTGGGGAGGCGTTGCCCGTTGGTGGCGCCGCTGTCGGACTACGCTGAGCGAATCCGACCTGCACGGGACCAATCCGATCTGCTTGGGGCCAATCCCATCTGCACGGGGCGGGCACCGTAGCGTGAAACAGTTCCGGGCCTTGCCCGGTGCTTTGCTCCGGTTCGCGGGCGCGATCTGCGAGAATCCGGACCTCCACAACCGGAACCGAGGAGATTGAGATGCGAATTCGCTTCCGAACCTGCGCGAGTCTCCTGGCCGCCGCCGGCGCGCTGGCGATAGCCGCAACCGCCTCGGCCGCCGACAAGCTGGTGGTCGCGGCGGACGTCGGCTACGCGCCGCACGTCATGGCCAAGCCCGAAGGCGGCTTCGAGGGCTACAACGTCGACATGATCGAGGAGATCGCGCGGCGCCTTGGCATCGAGTACGAGATCGTGGATCAGGAGTGGTCCGGGATCTTCGCGGGCCTCAATGCGAAGAAGTACGACTTCATCATCGCCCCGACCACCGTCACCCCCGAGCGGGCGGAGAGGATGCTGTTCATGGAAGGCTACCTCGACAGCGAGATCGTGTTCCTGGTGCAGAACGACGCGCCGGAGGTCACGAGCCTCGAGGAGCTCGGCGGCAAGATCATCTCCGTCAACAAGGGCAACGTCTACGACAAGTGGGCGACCGAGCGGATGGAGCAGTACGGCTGGACCATGCAGCGCTACGGCAAGAACGCAGACGCGATTCAGGCCGTGCTCTCCGGGCGGGCGTTCGCGAACATCGCGAGCGGCAGCGCGTCCGGATGGGCTGCGAAACAGAACCCGCGGCTCAAGACCTCCATCGCGGTCAATACGGGGAGGGTGTTCTCCACACCGTTCCGTCTGGACGACGCCGCGACCCGCAACCGGGTCGAGCGGGTGGTCGAGTGCATGAAGCTCGACGGGTTCTTCTCGAAGCTGCACGAGAAGTGGTTTGCGGGGCCCGCCGCGCCCGGCTCGTCCATGGTCACCGTGGATCCCGGCTTCGGGGCTCCGGGAGTGAACGGGTACGACGCGACGACCCACGAGCCCGAGTGCGGCTGAGGTCCCCGCCGTCATCGTTCCGCCCGCCGCGGGGCGGGCGGAACGGCGTTGCCCGGAGGGACGGGCGGAGCGGCACTGCCTGGAGCGGGGGGCGGAGCGGCGCTGCCCGATGGGACGGGCGGTGCACCGCACGCACGGTTCCGCCGATCCCGGACCCCTCCCTGAACCCGGGCCGGAACGCTCGATTCCGGCATCCGGCGCCCGACACGCACCGCGGACCCCGCCGATGACCGCTCCCGCGCCGGTGACCGCCGCGAAGCCCCCCGTCGAGCACTCTCCGCATTTCCGGTAGCGTGCCGATGGCCGCACCTCAGCCAATGCTCGACCTCCGGGGCGTGCGCAAGTCGTTCGGGGCCATCGAGGCCCTGAGAGGCATCGATCTCGCGGTCGCGCCCCAGGAACTCGTCTTCATCATCGGCCCCTCCGGCTCCGGCAAGAGCACCCTCCTTCGCTGCTGCAACCGCCTCGAGGAACCGACCGCCGGGCAGGTGCTGTTCGACGGTGTCGACATCCTCTCGCCCCGCGTCGACATCAACGAGACGCGCCGGCACATCGGGATGGTGTTCCAGTCGTTCAACCTGTATCCGCACCTCACCGCTCTGGGGAACGTGACGCTGGCCCTTCGCCGGGTGCTCAAGCTCCCCCGGGACGAGGCGAACGAGCGCGGGCGCGCCGCCCTCGGCGGAGTGGGTCTCGCGGAGCGGGCGGACTCCTGGCCGAACGAGCTCTCCGGCGGGCAGCAGCAGCGGGTCGCGATCGCACGCGCGCTCGCCCTTCAGCCGAAGGTCATGCTCTTCGACGAGCCGACGAGCGCCCTCGACCCCGAACTCGTGGGCAGCGTGCTCGACGTGATGCGCCGGATGCGCGAAACGGGGATGACCATGCTCGTGGTCAGCCACGAAATGGGGTTCGCCCGCGAGGCCGCGGATCGCGTGCTCTTCATGGACGAAGGCGAAGTCGTCGAGGAGGGGGCGCCGGCGAGAATCTTCGAATCCCCCGAGCACGCACGCACCCGCGAGTTCCTCCGCCGGGTGACCGGGCGCTGAGGACCCTGGGCGGCGGCGCATCCCCGTGAACCGCATCGCGGAGAACTTCTTCGACCTCACGGTCATGGCGAAGTACCTGCCGTCGATCCTCGACGGGGTCTGGGTCACCATTCATCTCGCCGTCCTCATCGTGCTGAGCGGGATCGCGCTCGGCTTCGGGCTGGCCGTCGTGCGGGCGTTCCAGATCCGCCCCGTGAACTGGCTAATCGTGCTCGTGGTCGACGTGTTCCGGGCCCTCCCCCCGATCGTCATCATGATCGTCTTCTACTTCGCCCTCCCCTTCGTGGGCATCTCCATGAGCGGGTTCGTGGTCGCCTGGCTTTCGCTCACCCTGGTGCTCGCGTCGTTTGCGGAAGAGATCTTCTGGACCGGGATCCTGTCCGTCGATCGGGGCCAGTGGGAGGCGGCCCGGTCCACCGGCCTCGGCTTCCTCCGGACCCTGCGGGACGTGGTCCTGCCCCAGGCGGTCCGGCTCACCATTCCGCCGCTCACGAACCGGACCATCGTGATCACCAAGAGCACGGCCATCGCGTCGGTGGTGGCGGTGCAGGAGATTCTCACCCAGGCTAGCGCCGCGCAGGCATTCTCGGCCAACACGACGCCCCTCACCATGGCCGCGGTCGCCTACCTCGTCATCTTTCTGCCGCTCGTCGTCCTCAGCCGATGGGTGGAGACGCGCTTCGGGTGGAAGCGCTGAGCCGGGCCATGGAAAACCTCCTCTACAACTTCTTCAATCTCGAGATCCTGCTCGAGGTCCATCCGCTGCTCCTCAAGGGCTTCCGGATGACGATCCAGCTCTGCCTCCTGGTGGTGCCCCTCGGCATTGCCGGCGGGCTCGTCGTGGCGGTCGCCTACAGCTTCCACGTCCGTTGGCTCAACTGGCTGCTCATCGCCTACGTCGACTTCTTCCGGTCGTTTCCGCCCCTCGTGCTGCTGATCCTGGTGTTCTACGGGCTACCCTTCCTCGGTCTCGAGGTGCCGAATCTGATCGCGGTGCTGATCGCATTCCTGCTCAACACGGCGAGCTACTACGGCGAGATCTTCCGCGCCGGGATCGAGAGCATCGGCCGGGGGCAGCGGGAGGCGGCCCGTTCGACCGGCCTCACCGGGCTCCGGACCATGGTGTACGTGGTCCTGCCGCAGGCGGTCCGCAACGTGCTCCCCGACCTCATCGGCAACACTCTCGAGGTCATCAAGTTCACCGCGCTCGCGAGCGTCGTCGCGCTGCCGGAGCTGCTCCGGATGGGGCGGATCGCGCAGGGACTCACCTACAACCCGACCCCCCTCATCGCGGTCGCCCTCATCTATCTCGCCCTGCTGTGGCCCATTGTCCGGCTGTTGAGCCGGCTCGAGCGCCGCACGCTGGCGAAGCGATGACCGGCCGGCGGCCGGCGAGACGGGAACGGATCGGAGGAGGAACAGAATGGCCGCGACCCGACCCGTCCGCTTCGGCGTCAACTACCTCCCCGGCCCCGCCTCCGAGACCCTGCGGTGGGCGCAGGCCGCGGAGGAGACCGGCTTCGACATCGTGGGGATCGCCGACTCGCAGTCGGTTTATCGCGACGTCTACATGTGCCTCTCGCTCTGTGCGGCCGGCACCCGGCGGGTCCGCCTCGGTCCGAGGGTCATCAATCCCCTGACGCGCCATCCCGCGGTGGCGGCCGGGGCTGCGGCCACCCTCGCCGAGATGGCGCCCGGGCGCACCATGCTCGGCATCGGGACCGGGGACAGCGCGGTGCTGAACCTCGGGCTCACGCCGTCGAGCCGGGCCCGCCTCCGCGCCTACGTCGCGACCGTGCGCGAACTGCTCGAGACCGGCCGCTCGATCTGGGAAGGCCGGCCCTGCCGCCTGACCTGGGGGCGCGGCCGGGTTCCGGTCTACCTCGCCGCCTCCGGTCCCCGGATGCTCCGGCTCGCGGGCGAGATCGCGGACGGGGCGATCATCAACACCGGGCTCACCCCGGACATCGTGCGGGACTCGATCGCCCGCGTGCGAGCCGGTGCGGAGGCGGCCGGGCGGTGTCTCGAGGACCTGGACCTCTGGTGGCTCCCGGTCGCCAACGTGCGTGACGACCGGAGGGCAGCCGTCGACGAGGTCGCGATGACCCTCGCATCGGCGGGAAGCCACCTCAGCCGGTTCACGACGGAGGGCAAGCACATTCCGCCCGAGCTGCACGATGCGGTGGTGGCACTCGGCCGCCGGTACCGCCCGGAGGAGCACTCGAAGCCGAACAGCTCGAACCGCGGGCTCATCCGCGAGCTGGGATTGCTCGACTATCTCGCGGACCGCTTCGCGATCGCGGGCACGGTGGAGGAATGCGTCGCGAAGATCGAAGCGGCGGCCGAGGCCGGCGCTCGGCAGTTCTGGATGAGCATCCACTTCGACGACAAGGAACGGTTCCTTCGCGAGTGGGAGGCGGTGATCGAGGCGTTCCGATGACCTGCGGCGTTCCGGTGCCGGCGCGCTGCTCGGTCGAGTAGTCGCTCGGCGTGAAGGTCAACAGGCGTTCCGCCGATCCGCGGCTGCCCCTTGGATTCAACCGGAAACCGGACCGGGACCAGTCTCGGAGACAAGCCCGGCGGCGCGGGCGCTTTGCTCGAGGCGATGGAGCGCGTCGTCCCAGGGAAGATGGTCCAAAGGGCCTTCGCCAATCCGTTCGGTGCCCATGTCGTCCAGGTAGCTTTCGTAGTGGGCGCGGAAGCGGGCGGAGCGCGCGCGCAGGATCTCGAGGAGCAGTGCGACGTTCTCTTTCGGGACTTCGTGGCTCCGGACCAGCAACGGGGCGAGCTGGTCGAGGTCCCGATGATCGAGAAGCGATGGGTGGAGGACGGCGAGGTCGTGAACGTGCCGCATCAGCTCCCGCCGCACCGTCCCGCCTCGCGCGATCCGCCCCGCCAGCGCCGCCCACTTGCCCGCCGCGATCTCCAGGGGGTTCACCGCGATCACCGGTGTCCCGCTCCCGAGCCTGAAGACCTCCCGGCGCGTGAGGGCCAGCGGCAGGTCCACGAGCTCATACCTGATCCCCGGCTGGACCGCGTCGCTCGGATTCCCGGGCTCGTAGCGGCCGATGAACACCTGCACCCCGCCGTCCCTTCGAACCCGCCCCCGGCGGGTCGGGACGAGCCAGGGGAGAGCAGCGCGGACGTGCTCCCGGAATGCGGCGCCCACCTCCTTGAGCCTCCGTTGGCGCTCCGGCGACCGTGGAGCCGGAGCCCTCGGGCCGCTCGATTCGGCCGGATCGCCGGCGAGAACGATGCGCAGGTCCACGTCTTCGGAGAAACGGCGCAGGAGTCCGTAGTACCGCGACAGACAGGTCGCGCCGTCCACGGCAAGCCGGGCGCCGGGATGTTCGAACGATTCCAGGGCTTCGAGAGCCTTTGTCACGCACAAGTCCTTTTCTGCGCGCCCGAAGGAGTGGCAGTAGTGGAAGCTCTCGAAATGGGCCTCGGTTTCTCGTCGGGTGGGAAAGGTATCGGCCGCGGTCATCGAAACCTTCCTGGGGCGCACGCGCCGTCCGCCCGGTGTCTCGAGCTTCATCTGCACCCCGTGTCCCAGAATGCGCCGGCGGCAGCGGCGATCGACTCGGATCACGGTCCCGTTGGGGCGGGCGGACCAGTTTTCCGGCCTCTCGGGAGGCATGACCCGATAGCCCAGCGACTCGAGCGCCTGGGGCGCGGCCTGAAACACCTTGGCGCCCCCAACACCGTAGACGCCGGACCCGTAGCGCCGGATTCGCCCCTCGTCACGGAGCCGGCGAAGCGCCCGGTCGCAAGCGCCGTCCGCGATCCCCAGGGCTCTCACCTCGGCGCGCGTCAGGGCCAGCCGGCCGGGTTGTTCGAGCAGCCGCCCGATGGCTTCCAGGGCGCGGGCGGTGGCCGTGGTGCGTCCGCTCATGATCGCCGGAGTATATAGCCCGGACACGCGCCATCGCGGAACCGGCCACCAGTGGCTGTGCGACACCCTTTCGGAGCGCCCGACTCACTGCCCGAGGCAACGCCGCCCACCCCGGCGGGAGCCTTGATGAGGACTCGAGCCGCGCGTCGCGTCCCTATCGACTGCGCGACCCTGAACAACACCGCGCTCGCAATCATCTTCCACCGCGGCGTGCGCCATACCCCCCGCCCTGCGAGCACTTCATGATGAATCGCGCCAACACCCTCGGCACCATCCTCTCGATCGCTCGAAGCACATCCGCGTCCGGTTCTTCATCCCGCGCCGGTTTCTCGCGCCTGCCCACTGATTGACCACCCTGCGCCAGTGCCCCGACATGGAATATGCCTCGCCGGTCGCCGCAATACTCGCGCCGCGCTGCTCCGTCATGCGCGCACGACCGGATGCGTTATAATTGAAAAGGTGGAAGGTGCGGTCGAAACCGGAAACTTCACCGTGGCCTTGCTACCAGGCAGGCTGTCGCGAGAAGGCAGGATCGACGCGAGGAACAACCATGATCACTTCGATTTCTCTCGTTGACTTCAAGAATTTCGAGGACGAGACGCTCGATGTCGGTCCGCTTACGGTGATAGTGGGTGCGAACGCCAGTGGAAAGAGCAATATCCGGGATGCCTTCCGTTTTCTGCATGCCATCGGCCGCGGATATACGCTGGCAGAGATCATCGGCGGAAAGTATGGAGCTGGCGGCCAAACGGAATGGGAAGCGATACGAGGCGCTCCCAGGGAGATCAGCCGCTTTCGACAGAATCAGGGTTATTTCGGATTTCTTGTTTCCGTCGATATGGAAAGAAACGGAAGAAAAATATCCTATTCCATCGGCGTGATGAGTGATGCTCAAGACTTCGGAGGCTTTCGGCTGGGTCAGGAGTCGCTCAGCGAGGATGGGGTATTCATCTATGCAAGTCACCCGGGCGAGCAGGATCCAGTCCACGCACAGAACGATCCCACTCATCTGCTGCTTCGCATGGCTAAAGCCGGTGCGCAACGGAAGTTTGGTGATCGACTCCCAGTCCGGCCCGACCAGCCAGCCCTGACTCAGATCAAAGAACACGGTAGGGTAAGGCGAGCACACAAGGAGCTCGCGGAGTATGTTATTGATGTTCTTGGAAGCATGCGATTTCTGGATTTGGTGCCGGATCGAATGCGACAGGCCGCTTTCCCGGGCCAGACCATTCTCGGAGACAGTGGAGAGAACTTGCCTACCGTGCTCCGGGCAATATGCGCCGATCCGCAGCGCAAAGCCAACTTGATCGAGTGGACGCGTGAACTTGTTCCGATGGATGTTTCGGATTTCGAGTTTCCGGTCGATCCCGTTACGGGATTGGTACAGCTTGTTGTCGCCGAATCCAGCGGTCACAAGGTGTCCGCGTACAGCATGTCGGATGGCACCTTGCGTTTCCTGGCAATGTTGGCCACGTTGCTTTCGGACAGTCCCGCATCGCTCTATTTCTTCGAGGAGATAGACAACGGTATCCACCCGTCACGGCTTCGGCTTCTGATCGATCTTTTCGAATCGCAGACCGCAAAGGGCGCGGTGCAGGTCGTGACCACCAGCCATTCTCCCGATCTGCTGTCCATGGTGAGCGATAGCACCTTCAGCAGTATGTCGGTGGTCTGCCGCTTGGAAGATGCGAGTGATTCCATTATTCGCACTGTCTCCAGGATTCCGAATGTGGCGGAGTTGCGAGGGACGCAAGGACTGGGTCGGCTCCACGCTTCCGGATGGATGGAAGATGCCCTTGTGTTCACCGAGGGCAATGACGCTGAGTATTCGGAATGAATGTCCTCGTTATTCCGGAAGATTTCCGGAAGGATCAATACATCTTGAAGCCACTTTTCGAGCGGCTTTTCATAACGTCCGGAAGGCGGAGAGCGAGAGTTCGAGTCTGCCAGGATCCAGTGCTTGGTGGTGTCGGTGAAGCGATGAAGGAGGAGCGCATTTCCGAGATTGTCAGCCGCTACGAAGGAATGACGAATATCTTCATCCTCTGTGTCGATCGAGATGGCAACAAGGGCCGCCGCAAGGCTCTCGACGCGCTCGAGGGCTCGCTCGGAAACGGCCGGATTTTCATCGCCGAGAATGCGTGGGAAGAGCTGGAAACCTGGGTTCTGGCCGGCGTGGACCTTCCCATGGATTGGCGTTGGTCGGACGTTCGTGCCGAGGTCCATGTGAAGGAGCGGTATTTCGACGTTCTGGCAAGGGAACGCGATATCGCCGACGGTCCCGGTGGCGGCCGCAAGACGTTGGGTCAAGAGGCAGCGCGTCGGATTCATGCAATTCGGCAGAAGTGCCGCGAGGACTTCGATTGTCTGGCACGGCGTCTTGAGGACGCTACCTCCCTCGCATGACTTATCTTCGACAGTTCAGGAGCTGATTCGATGATCGAGTATTGAAAAAAGCCCGGAAATCCGGGCTTTTTGACCTCGCTCCGGCACCAGGCTGCAAGCATTGTGGTGCCACAAGCAGGGCGGCGAGCCGCGCGGCGGATGAGCCTGACTTCGATGAGTCTGTTGTCGGGCACGGACATCCGGCGCGGTAGCGGGGCCCGGCCCGCCTCGGATAGCCCGAAAAAATCACCGACTTTCGTCGCGAGGGCGCCAAGATGCCCCACGATCTCATGAGGAGTGGGCCGCACGGACCGAAAGACGCTGAAGGCGTAGTCGACACTAGCGCGTGCGCGCTGTCGAAGCGGCTTGAGGGAGTACGGCCCGCTACCGCGAGCGGATTGGCGGCCGCAGCAGGAAGTCGGTGACTTTTTCGGGTTAGCGGGCGAGGCGGTCTCCGCTCGCCGCGTCGAAGGCATAGGTGCGGGCGGGGTCCACGCGGATGCCGACCGTCTCGCCGATCGCCTTTCGCGTATGCCGGTCGGCCTTGGCCGCGATCCGCCGCCCCGCGAGTTCGACGGTGACGAGGACGCTCTCCCCGGTCAGCTCGCTCGCGTAGACCTCGGCGTCGAAACTGCCCGCCCCCGGCTCCGCGATGGCGAGGTCCTCGGGGCGCGCCCCTAGCACCACGCCGCCCCGCGTCCCGCCTCCCACCTCCGCGATGGCCGTGCCCGCGACCACGAAGCGGTCGTCAACCAGCTCCCCGTCGATGAGGTTCATCGCCGGCGAGCCGATGAAGCCGGCGACGAAGAGGTTCTTCGGGCGGTCGTAGATCTCCTCCGGCGTCCCGAGCTGCTGGATGCGGCCGTGGTTCATGACCGCTACGCGGTCCGCAAGGGTCATGGCTTCGATCTGGTCGTGCGTGACGTAGACGGTGGTGATCCGGAGCTCGTGGCTCAGGTGCTTGAGTTCCGCCCGCATGGTGACCCGGAGTTTCGCATCCAGGTTCGAGAGCGGCTCGTCCATCAGGAAGACCTGGGGGGTACGCACGATGGCCCGCGCGAGCGCCACCCGCTGGCGCTGGCCGCCGGACAGCGCCCGGGGCCGGCGGTCGAGCAGCTCCTCGAGCTGCACCTTGGCCGCCGCCGCCCGCACCCGCTCGCGGATCTCCCCCGCGCTCCGGACGCCGCGAACCTTGAGCGGATAGGCGATGTTGTCCCGCACCGTCATGTGGGGATAGAGCCCGTAGTTCTGGAACACCATGGCTACGTCGCGATCCTTCGGCAGCTCGTCGTTGACCAGCCGCCCGCCGATCCACACCTCGCCGGCGGTCGGCTCTTCCAGCCCCGCGATCATGCGCATGGTGGTGGTCTTGCCGCAGCCGGAGGGACCGAGGAGGACGAGGAACTCCCGGTCGCGGATCTCGAGGGACTGGTCGTCCACCGCCACGAACCCGCCCCACCGCTTGGTGAGGTTGCGAAGAGAGACCGACGCCATCAGCCGGCCGCCCCCGGCGGCACCCCTCCCCCGCTCACCGCACCGCACCCATCGTCATCCCCTGCACGAAATGCTTCTGGATGATGAGGGCGAGCACGAACATCGGGACCATGATGATGATCCCGGCCGCGGCGAGCAGGTTCCAGAGGTCGCCCTCCTCCGCCTGGAACAGGGCGAGGCCCACGGTCAGGGTCACCGCCTTGTTGGTGGTGAGGATGAGCGCGAAGAGGAAGTCGTTCCAGGAGATGATGAAGCAGAAGATCGCGGCCGTCACCAGTCCCGGCGCCGCCATCGGGAGGACGATGTTGCGGATGACCTGGATGCGCGAGGAACCGTCCACGAGGGCCGCCTCCTCGGTGTCGCGCGGGATGCCGTCGATAAACCCTTTGATCATCCAGATCGCGAACGGGGTCACGATCGAGAGGTGCACGAGAATGAGACCGATGCGGGTGTCGAGGATGCCGAGATCGCGAAAGAGGAGGAAGAACGGCAGGACGATCACCACCGCCGGGACGAACTGGGTCGCGAGGATCATGACGAACATCACCCGCTCGCCGCGCATCCGGAAGCGCGAGAAGGAGTAGGCCGCGCCGGTCGCGATGGGAATCGCGATGGCCACCGTGACCAGCGAGACGATGGTCGAGTTGAGGAGCTTGCGCCCGAGGTGGTAGGGGCTGTCGAACACGAGGGCGAAGTTCTCGAGGGTCGGCCGGAAGAGGAGCTTCAACTGATAGACGTCGACGTGCTGCTTGAACGCGGCGAGCGCGATCCAGACGATGGGGACCATCATGACCAGGGCCACCAGAACGATGAGCGCGACGCGGACCGCCTCCTGGAACCTCCTGATCCGCCGCCTCGAGAGGGTCACGTCGCGCGGTCCCGGAACACGAATCGGGTGTAGGCGAAGGTGAGGAAGATCATCGGAATCACCATCAGCCACGCAACCGAGGCCGCGAAGCCCATGTCGTAGTACTTGAAGCCGTTGAAGTAGGCGTAGTGGGCGAGGGTCTGGGTCGCAGTGCCCGGACCGCCGTTCGTCAGCATGTAGATCTGGTCGAAGGTCTTGAGCGAGAAGATCGACTTCAGGATGACGACGATCATCACCACCGGGAAGAGCTGCGGCAGCGTGATGTCGCGGAAGACCCGCCAGGAGGAAGCGCCGTCCACCTGGGCGGCCTCGACCGAGTCGGACGGCACCGCGGCGAGCCCCCCGATGAGGACGAGGGTCATGAACGGCACCCAGCCCCAGACGTCGGCCATGACGCACACCGCGAACGCGAGCGCCGGGTCCGAAAGCCAGCCGATGTCCGCGAGCGGAGGGAGGAGAATGCCGAAGAAGGCATCGAAGAGGCCGAACTCGGGGTTGAACATGAACCGGAACGAGACCCCGACGAGGGCCGGGCTCATCGCGAAGGGCAGGATGAGGAGGGTCCGCACGGTGAACCGGAGGCGCCCGCCCGGGGCGAGCAGGAGGGCGACGCCGAGCGCGAGAAGGGTCGTGAGGCCGACCGTGAGCACGGTGTAGAGGCCGGTGACCCACACCGCGTTCCAGAACGCGGGCTCCTCGACGAGGGCCCAGACGTAGTTCTCGAACCCGACGAAGGGGCCGGGCACGTTCGAGCGGGAGAGCTTCCAGAATCGGAACGAAAGGACGAAGGAGTCGACGAGGGGCCAGATGGCGGTGGCGACCACCACCGCCACTGCGGGCACGACCAGCAGGTACTTGAGATGGCGATCGCGGAGGCTGCCCGAGCCGCGTCGGGGGGCCCGAGTGGGCCCGGACCCGCCTCCGGCGGCCGCCGGTGGGGCGAGAGGGGCCGGAGAGGCCGCGGTCATCGACCCCGCCCCGCTCCGGGGCGACGATGCCCGGCGTCAGGACGGAGCGCGGCAGGGCGAAGCCGGGCGGCCCCTGCCGTCGTCCCCGCGGGGTTCACCGGGAGAATGCCCACGCCGAGCGCCGCCATGCAGCCGCTCCCCGCCGCGCGCTCGGCGTCCCGGCGCGGCGGCCATCGGCCGGAGGGCCACCTCCCCTCGAGGCGGCCCCCTGGCCCCGGCCTTCGTCGCCGCCCGCGCCCCGCTGCACGCCTACCGGCAGTGGCCCGCGCGGCGCAGGGTCTTCTCCGACTGCTCGGCGGCTTCCTTCATCAGCTCCCGGGTATCGCCCCCCGCCGCCGCCTTCGTGATCGCGGCGGACAGGATGTCGCCGATCTCCGACCATTCGGCGATCTGCGGCATGATGTCGGACTCCTTGAGCGACTCCCACGCCGCCTGCTGGATCATGTCGTTCGCCGCGTTGACGTCCGCATCCTGGAGGTTGGCGGCGTGCGTCACCACGTTGTTGATGATGGTCTTCCCGGCCACCTCCCGCTCGGTCGCGTTCATCTTCTCGAGGGCGGGGTTCGAGAGCCATTTCATGAACTCCCACGCAGCGCCCTGGTTCTTCGAATACTTCGAGATCGAGAAGGGCATCGAGATGGCGTAGGTGACGGTGCGGCCCCGGTAGGCCGGCATGCCGGTAAAACCGACCTGCTCCTTCTTCAGCACCGACGACTTCGGGTTGATGAACGGCGAATAGGCCCACCACCAGACCGGAATCATCGCCGACTTGCCCTGCTGGAAGGACTGGCGCGCATCCTGCTCGACGAAGGAGATCGACGAGGGGTTCGTGGCCTTCCTGACCGTGTGCAGGGCGATGTAGTCCTCGGTGGCCGCGAGCCCTTCCTCCGACGCCCACACCGGGCAGGTGTTCTCGTCGAATACGTCGGCGCCCGCCGCCCACAGGAAGTTGAGCCAGATAAAGAGGTTCTGGCGATTGCCGTCGTTGTGGAAGTAGAGCGCGAGAGGCTCGATGTCGAGGCCCTTCGCCCGGATCGCGCCGGCGATGGCGACCACGTCATCCCAGGTGCGGGGCGGTTCCATGTCGATCTCGTCCAGCACGTCCTTGCGGTAGAACATGAGCTGGGCATGGGCGCGGAGCGGAAAGCCGATGGTTCGGCCCTCGAACTGGGCGGACTTCGCGAACGCGGCGGGGTACCGGCCCATGCTGATGCCGTCTTCGGCCATCAGGTCGTCGATGCCGACCAGCCAGTGCGAGTTGGGCGGCCCCCAGCTATCGAGGTAGTTCACGACGTCGAAGCTGCCGTCCGCCGCCACCCCGACCGAGGCCACCTTCTCCTGAAGGGAGGTGAACGGGATGAAGGTCCACTCGGTCTCGATGCCGGTCAGTTCGGTGAACTCCCCATCGCGCAGCATCAGCCCCTCGAACTGCGGCGTGACCACCGAGAGAATGTTCAGCTTCGTGCCGGCATACGGCTTGCCGTCCTTGAGTCCGTAGGGCAACTCCCCGGCGAGCGATGCGGGAGACCCCGCGGCGAGGAGTCCCGCCGCGAGCACGCTCGCCGCCGCCCGCGAAGCGAGGGACCGAATAGCGAAATTCATCATTGCCTTCCTCCGATGTTTCGATTGCCGCCTTCGAGGATTATGGGTGCCCGGCAGGCCGCGAGGCAAGCGAGCCGGCGGAGCAACCGGGGCCGCTTTTTGTCGTGATCGAGTGCCGGGGGCGGGTGCGGATCGGCCGGCCGTGCGATCGAGGGCCGCTTCATGAGGCCCGAACCGACCCGCAGCCGACGAAATACGCTCCCGGATGACCTGCCGAACCGGCCCGGTTCACCCGTCGCCGAACAAAACGCGCATGGACGGGCCGGCCGCCCCGTCGCATGAAAGGGTCCGGCGTCGCGAAGACGGCCCTCCTGGGTCTATTTTCACAGCAAAAACGAGCCCCTGAACGAGCCCCTGGCGGAGCAACGGCACGCACTCCGTTTCGCCCGGAGGCACCCGACGGACCCTGGCATCCCGGTTCGATCCGGACTCGTATCTGCCCCATGGAGACTCGTGTCCATGACCTGACGAACGAGCGGGCGGAAGGCGCTCTCGCTTCCGCCACCCGCCCGCGTCGTCCTCAACGGCCTGCCGCGCAAGGGACGGTTCGTCTTCCCGAACCGCCGGGGCGACGGCCCGATGACCGGTCTCGGACTGCGCCGGCAGCGGTTGCGCAACCTCGCCGCACTCGTCGATGTGAGCATCCACGACTGCCGTCACACGTTCGCCAACCACGCCGCGATGAGTGGGCGCGATCTCCACACCGTCGGTCGCCTGCTCGGCCATGTCGACACCGCCTCGACCGAGCGCTGCGCCCGTCTCGCCGACGAGAACGTCTGCGAGGCGGCGGGGCGCATCTCCGGTATCTTCAACGACGCCGTGACCGGAAGCGGAGCGGAGGCCGGCCGTGACCGGTAGGAACCGCCGTTCCCGACTCACCGTGAATGCCACCGCTGCCGCGAAGCCGGGGGCGACGGAACAGGGAATGTAACGCCTGGTTTCTTCAAGACCCGAAGGTCCAGCCGGGTCGGGCGAGGTGCGCACTCCTCCGTGGCTCAGGAAACTCCGGCTCGAAACTCTCCCGAGCCGTCGTGCAGGTTACCCTGCCTTGAACTCCGTTGGCAGTTGTTTCGGTGGCCGCTTCAAGCCAGCTTCCGATGCCAGATCGCACAATAGCGGCAGAAAGTGATCTTTCACCCATTGCTGCATCTGCTTCCAGTCCGCCTCCGCGATGGGCTGAAACCCGTGAGCCAGTATGGATTGGTTGCGGATGGCGAGCAGGTCTTTCAGCTTGTTCTCCTGTTCAACGATGAACGCCTTTGCCGATCCTGCCATGCCGACGTCCGCCTTCACGACCTGCCAGGCGGACCACAGCCCGAGCTTGAACTTGCCGTTCCGGTCGGGTTGCACGGCCACGTCGTCGGGCAGCCGTTCACGAGGGAAGTCCGCCGTTTCGACGCCGAGTCGGCGGCGAAGCTGCCATTGGGCGGTCCATTCCAGCAGCCGATACACCCGGGCCACGGCATCGTCATAACGTCCCTGTGCTGCGCACCTCTGCGCGTTCAGCCAGAGGTCGAACAGGCGCATCGGCTCGCGTTCCGGATTGCCTTCATGCGTCAGCAGACGAAGCGCAGGCAGCAGGTCCGGATAGCAGGGCGCAACCCGTCGAACGTAGGGTTCAATCAAACCGAGCGCACGAACATGATCGAAATCATGCCACAGAGCGAGCGCGTGGCTCAGTGCCCTCGCGAACTGAAGACGTGTACCGTCGGGGGCATCGGCAGTAGCTCGGATACCTTCCAGACCCACCGCGGCCTCACGATAGGCAAATCGGCGCCAAGCTTCCAGATAAGGAGCCATGGCGCGGTCGAGACGGAGGCGAGTCACACTCGCCGTCACCGTCTGCTCGGTCCGATCCGCCACGCGGACAAGATCGGCCCGGGCGCCGGTGACGAGCTGTAGATCGATGTCGTCTCTATCCAGCGCTGCGCAGACCAGCGCCGCAGTCATCGTCTTGGTGCCGCCGGTATAATCGGCGACGAGTCGTGCGCCGGGGAACCGCTGAGTCAGATCGACGATGGCGGCACGCATCGCGAAGAAGGCGCCGTCCAGATCGTCCGCCGGAACTTTGCACGTCTTGAACTTGCTCCCGTCAAGACCGGCCTGTGTGGGAATGTTGGGTAATGTCGGCTTGCCGTCCTCAGGGTTCGCCTTGATGACATTTCCCTTCCCGATCACTTGACCGATGGATCCCGGCTTGCCAGACGCCTGATCCCTGTCGGTGCAGAAGAAGCAAACGTAGTCGGGAGAGTTTGATCGGATGGCCTCGAGGATCGGCTGGTGGCTGCCGCCTACGGTGCATAGCAGGATGATGTTGCCCACGAATAATCTCCACAGGGCTCCGAATGTCAGTGGCAGGGTGTCGGGTCGAGTGCTGATTTCATCACAGATTCACTTCCTTCCGTACGTGCCCGCGTCACGCAGGATGCGAGCCGCCCTCGGTCACCGCATCCACCGGCAGTGGAGCAACTTCCATGATCGGCCCGCCGAGCGCGAGCGCGCATCTCGGTTCAGGAGCCTGTTCCCGCGACGGTCCGGCCTGAGGGGCGGGATCATGCTGCACCTGCATAGTCATCATATATCCTCTTGGCAATCCTCGCCGCTCGCCCGAGCCCCGTGCCGTCCCACCAACCCTTCTGCTGCCAACGGGCGCGGATATCCTCGAATGCTTCCCGCTTCAGCTCCGGGTCCGCAAGCGCCTGGAACGCTTCGGCCAGGCCTCTGCCGCGCAGGATGTCGTCTTGTCTGGCATTGTTCTCCCTCGTGAGGCGGGAGATCGTCTCATCCACCCACCCCGAGCGGGTGGCGGCGACCGGATCCCTGTTCTTGAAGAGGCCGTAGCCGCTTCGGGTCCTGGCACCCAGGCCGCGCTGGACCAGCGCCTCGACCAGCATGGATTCGACCATATCCAGCCACTCGACCGGCCCTTCGATCACGAACAGGAACTCTCCTTGCACCGCCACCTGTGCGTTCGGGACCGGGCGGTCGAAGTCGGTGGCGGGCGTGGCGCCACCCGTACGGTAATAGTCCGAGTGATGATTGGTCACGACCTCCTGCACGAGCGGAGTCGAAGCCCTGGTTGAACCAGGCGCCCACCAGGCGTCGTGGAAGGTGATCAGCCCGGACAGGCCCGCCGGCCGGTTTTCGGCGGCTGGCGCTCCGAACAGCTCGTCGCAGATGGCCGGGCCGTGGCTCTCTGCCTCGAGCCGTTCCCTTGCGAAGGCGGCTACCGCGCCCTTGACGCTGGAGCCAGGGATGCAGGGCGCGCCATGGCTGTGACTGATCGCGCAGCCGGTCTCCAGCATGCCACCGCCGGTCAGACCGATGAACAGGCGGTTCTCGAGCTCCAGCCGCACCTGGCGAAAACGCTGCTCGTCGGACGTGGTTTTCCGCCAGCGTTCAAAGGCGTTGCGGTAGAACTTGCCGGGCGTGGCCTCGCAGACGCGCTTGATGTGTCTGGTCCTGGCTTCGCCGTTGCCTTCGTCGTGTTCGGGCAGGCCGCGCTGCAACAGCAGGCCCGGGTGCGGGTGGGCGTCCAGCCCCTGCGTCGCCCGGTCGTACAGGCAACGCAGATCGTCGCGCATCAATGGCACCACCATCAGCCGCTCCCCTCCGCGGAGTCGGGCGACTCGGCACTGCCGCCGGTGGCGTCGACACGCAACACGCCCTGCACGTAGCGCTTGATCCAAGCGCTCGCTTCCAGCGTCCGGCGCGTCAGCATCAGGGTCTGCCGGAGGTCGCTCTCGATGACGTGCCGGTGCAGGGTTGCGCCATCCGGGTGATGGGAGGCGCCGGCAGCCCGGAGCACGGCGTTCAGGTCGTCCAGCAGTGCCTTGTGCTCCCTGTTGCCCTTGGCGAGCAGGAAGCCGGTGGCCTGGGCGAGGCCGTTGCTCAGGACCATCCCCGGCAGCTTGTGCGCCAGCGCGCCGTATGTTTTCTTTTTCGGGGCATCCTCCCCCGTATCGTCGCGACGGGCGACGATACGGGCATACGCCTCGCGAGCGACGGCATGGGTGCGAACCTGGATCATGCCGACCCCTCCCCGGAGTGTCGGGTAACGAAGCGCACCAGACCGTGGCCGACGCCGACGTTGCCGCCGAGTTGCAGCAAAGCGCCAGCGGCGGGAAGAGCTCGAGCCAGCTCTTCGGCCCCGCGCTCGTCGTCCCGACGGTTGGAGGCCGATAGCGCGTACACCCCCCACAGCACGGTCTCGGCCGGCAGATGTTCCTCGTACCAGAGCGCGCCTCTGGCCACCGTGCCGGTTTTTTCGTCGATACGGATGCGGGCGCGCACCTCGGTGGCGGTCTCGGCCAGAAAGTCCATGATCTCGTCGGGCAGCAGTGCCAGGCGACAGGTGAAATCATTCTGCGAAGAGATGTCGTCGGGACATATGGTCTGTGCGATTTGTTGCGCCCATTGCCGCAGTGAAGCATCCTGGCGCGCCGCCAAGTCGAGGTCGTCGAGAACCAGCTTGTCCCCGAGGCGGTTGACGGAGTCATTCACCACTTTCGCTTCTCCTTCGGCGGGCTCGGACGGCAATGACGGTGTGCCGATTCCGGCGCGAGCCAGGTCGCGGGCATGGCGGCGCAGGATGAACGGTGACGTGACGTAGCTCACGATGCCAGCCAGGCAACGCACCGGAAGCGCCAGCAGGTGAGCATCGCCGATGGCCAGAGCGCCGGCGAAGCTGTCTTCGTTGCTGGTGATCGACCGCGGGCCAAACAGGGCTTCGGCATTCTTTGTGCCGTCCTCGCGGTCCGTCTGTTCGACCTGCTGGCGCAGCGCGCCACGCAGCGAAGAGCCGGGCACGATGGGCAGCCGCGTCGCGCGAGCGCGAGCGACAGGCAGGTCCACCACATCGGCGGATTGTCCGGTGCCGCAGTGCAGCGCAGACAAGGCGTGCAGGTGAAAGAGTCTCGGTTGCATCGGGGTTGCCTTTGGAGAAATCGTTACGCGCCGAGGTCCGGCGGCGTCCACGGGGCCGGCAGCGCCAGTCCGAAGCCGTCGCGCCGGTCTTGTTCGTCGTCGCAGATACTGGCCAGCCACAGAGCGTCCATGGCGGTGGCGTCGAGATCACCGCGCCTCCGGAACCAGTAAGTCGCGCCCGCGCCGGCCAGCCTGCGGGTGGGCCGGGCCTTGCTCTTGGCGAGGTCCCAGCCGGAGTGCGGCTGCCAGCGCTCAACCGCCGCTGCGCAGAGCTCGAGCCTCAGCCCGGGTGCTGCGGGCGGGCAGCCGCTCGGTCTGGTGGCGTCGATCCACTTCGGCCGATAGCCAGCGGAGAAGATGCCTGGCGTCAGCAGGGTCAGCGACAGGCCGCCGGCTTCGCGCATGCGTTCGAGCCAGTCTTTCGGCGGCCTCGGCCAGATCGACTCCACTTCCGGCTGCAAGGCCGCCAGACGGCGCTTGCCGCCCAGATGTACCAGCGTTTCGCCCAACGGCTCCGCAAAACGCGCCAGCAGGCGCAAGCCGCCACGCTCCGGACGGTGCCCCCGTTCTTGCAGGCTTTCGTCGTGACGCGCTGGCCCGACATCGAGGTCCAGCCCTTCGGTCTGGAACAACTGTCCGTCGCGGGCGGCACGGGTGCCCGGCTCGATGCTTACATGCGTGCGTCGATCGCCCGGCGGCGGCGACCAGCCGTTCGCGGACAGCCGGGCGTGCTCGACCGCTTCTCCGCAGCGAAAAGACAGCAGGTCTTCCCAATCCCACCAAGCGGGCCCCGGGCCGGGCTTCTCCTGCACATCTTCCGTCACGCCCACGGGCAGCAACCCTTCCGGCAGGTCCGCGTCGACGCCGGACTCGAAGGGGTACGGTTCGCTGCGGATGCAGCGCGCCTCGTCGCCGTAACCGAAATAGAGCGCGTCGGCGGGTTTGGGAACCAGGATTCGGTTGTCGCGAGTAAGCAGCAACGGCCCGGCCACGGTCCGTTGCACGAGCTCCTGTACAAGCTCCGGTTCGAAGGGCCGGCCCTCGGCTCGCGCCCAGGCGGTGCGCAGACAGCCGGCGATGGTCGAGGGCGGTGGAAAGCGCGCCGGGTCGGCATCCGACTTGCCCACCATCGGCCGGCCGGAGCGCACGACGACAGGCATCAGCGGCTCCAGGCTGACCGTCCGGCTGGGTCGGCGCTGTTCGACCTCGTGGGGCGACGGGACCGAAGCCGCGATCCCGGAGGCTTCCGGAGCCTGCCGTACCTGCCCTCTCCGCTGCTTGCCGCGCTTCGGCAGCTTCTTGCCTCTCCGCTTCTGCTTCGATCGCCTGCTCACTCAGCGCTCTCCTACATCGCCGGTGGTGCGGGCGGCCAGCCAGAGCGTGACGATCAGGGTGTCCGCCAGTTGGCGCAGCGGCGATGTCGCGGCGCGCTCCCGAATCAGGTTCTTCAAGTCGTCCGGAATGCGCCCTTCACCGCCGGGCAGGTACGCCCGCTCCAACATGCGCCGCACCTCGGCTTCGCGCATGCCTCGGGCATGGTCGCTGTCGTCTTGGCGCAACCAAGCCAGCCGCCGGTCGATGGCGCGCAGGTCATAGGCGGCGCGGCTGGGCAACTGTCGCTCCCGATAGGCCCGGATGAATCGGTGCAACATGTCGAATGCATCATGATCGCACCACTGCGCACGCCATTCGATCTCCGCCCCTGAGCGAACGCCGAGCAGAATGGCGAGCGCGTTGCGCGGGTCTGATGTGTCATCGCCCTTGGCCCGCTTCTCCGCCCTTTCGGCCCGGTCGCGCAGGGAGGTCAGCGGCTCCATGACATGGCCGATGCCGACTCCAACGGACAATGTCGGGCGCTCCCCGGCGGGCACCTTCAATGCGTCCGCGACGTCGCCCAGCGCTTTCCCGAACGCGTCGGCCAGGGCTTCAGCGCAGTCCAGGGCGGATTCCAGCGGCATCAGCGCCAACACATCGTCGCCGCCGGCATAGATGGCGTGACCGCGATGGTCGCGAACGATCCGGGAAACATCGGAGGCGAAGTTGTGCAGAGCGTGGGAAATCCTGCGGGAATCTCCCGAGCTCCCGGCGCACCCCAGCAGCTTGCCCATGCGGTCGCCGTCGGCCTTCAGGATGACGGCGTAGGGGACGGGGAGGTCTGCCGCTTCGCCGTCGGCGACTTTCTCCCCGGCGATCTCCTCGATGCAGGCGCGCAAGCGCTCCAGAGTCCTGCGCTCCTTGTCCGACAGATCGTCCCGCGCCAGCGTGTTGCGCAGCCGGAATTCGTACAGCAGCGAGCCGTCGTAGGGCAGCACCCCGTAAATGCCCGCATTGCCGGTGGTGCGGGTGGCGAGTTCCAGTCCGACCAGCGGCCCCCAAGCGTCACGCAGCCGCCGTTGCTGGTCGCGGCCGAGCCGCTCCACCCAAGGGTCGGCGGCGACTCGCATGTAGGATGTGAACTGTTCCACGTCGCCAGCCAGGCGTTTGACGACCCCGAGCGCGTCGAGCTGCTCGCCCCCGGACAATCGAAGCCGGCGTCGGGAAGCGCTGCCGATCGATCTCGGCAGCACCGTCTCCAAGGCGCCGTCCAAGGAGGACTTGGGCAGGCCGGCGTCCGCTGCCGACAGCGGCCGGCAGGCCCGGAAGTCGCGGGTCGCCTTGCGAGCGGCGAGCGCCCGGCCAAGCCGCCGGCTGGCGTCGGCATAGCCATCGCCGCAGTCCGTCGACGACACCCAGGCGGAGAACGCTTCCAGGATATCGCCGATCTGCGCCTGCCAGACTTCCTCGCGTAACGGGATGCCCAACTTCTCCCGAGCCTTTTCGCCCAACTCGACCAGACGGGCAGCGGCTGCGTTCCTGGCTAGCTCGCAGAGGGCGCGGGCCCTGTGCGGTGCTTCCAGTTCCACCTCCGCACGCAGGATATTGGCGACGTTGGCGATGTCTCCCGGCTCGTCGTGCGGCGCCAGGTCTGTATCGGGATCCTGCGGGCAGGGAAAGATCAGACAGCGCGGCTGCTCTTCGTGCAGTGTCCGGGCCGCGGCTCGGGCCGCCTCCGACAACAGCCAGGAGCCGCACCACAGATCGCGGGTGCGCCGGGCGGCCCCGATCAGACTCTGCACGGGTCCGAGGGACACCGTGATCAGGAAGCGTCCCATCAGCGTTTGCGCCTCGGTCGCTCCGGGGAGCGGGGCTCCGAATCCGCTTGTTCTCCGAAGAAATGCATGAAGGCGGTGAGCGCATCCTCGCCGCGGCCTCGCATCGGCTGAACCTTTGCTGCCCGTCTCTTGCGCTCGTCGTCATCCTCTGGCCACGCTGGCCTTCCCGTCGGGTCGGGTTTTCCCTCGGAGTCGGGCTTTCCCTCCGAATCGAAACCGACCCGCACGCTCACCCGCTCTTGCCAGCCGGGCAGCAACAGCGCCGCCGGTCGCCAGCGCCGGCCGTCGAACCAGGGGCGCAGAATCAACGGGCTGGCCATGCGGTCCTGCTTATTTCCGTGCACTCGGGGGACGAGTGTGTGATCGGATGGATCGCCCTTCTCCTCGTCCTTGAACTGAAACACGATGGGGAGACCGAAGGCGGCGCGCGGATATGCGTCGTCCACCGGATGTTCGGGATCGTGGCCGCGCGCGGCCATGCCGGTGAGCCGCCGGATGGCATCTGCCTCCGGCCAACGGCTGCGGCCGGGGCGAGCACGCTGGCCGGGGCTGCGTCCTGCTCCCGAGCCTTGCCGAAACTGTTGCAGTCTATCGACCGCAAAGTTCCACGCAGCAGTGGCATCCTCGGCCGGTCGACCTACCGACAGCCGGCCACCGCGTGCGGCGACCTCCTCTACCGCTACCGGCTTCAGGGCAGGGTCATCACCAGCGATCCGGACGGCGCCCAGTCCGCGCCGCGTTCGTGCACCCACGCCGCCGAAACTCGCCCACCAGCGGAGGGCTTCGATGACCTGATGGCGCCGTGCGTCGCCGATATTCGGCTGAAAACACAGTGTCAGCTCGAACCTGGCGCCGGCCGGCAGCAATTCAGGTCTGTCGCCTCTCTCCAGAATCAGCGCGTAGGCGGGAAACTCGGGTCCGACTCTCCCGTGGGCTTCCCGCCAGGAAACCAGCTTCTGCCTGTTCGACGCCTCGGCTTCGATCCGCACAGCCACCTGGCTCGCTCGCGGCCCGCTGTCGGGAATCCCGCCCCACAGTGCCGTTTCCGCACGGAACAGTCTCTGCGGTTCCTCTCGGAACGTCTTCCCATCGCTGCCCGTACATCGGAGCAGACGCCACCAGAAGCGCAACTGACCGCGCAGGGCAGTGGGGCGTATCGGCAGGGCGCAGTCGACTTCGCCGGCCGTAACGCCACCACCGTACATCGGCGTGACCAGTTCGCAGCGCGCCGTGATAACGTCCTGAACGGCGGGAGATGCCGGGGCGGCATCCCATGCGCTCCGCGCTGTTTCCGCCTGGATGTCAGGGTTCGGTTGTCTCACCTCGAAGGCTCCCTGCCGGTCCTGTATCCCCGACACCCACGCTGATTTCTTCCGGCCTCTCGTCTCTAACTTACTCCGCAGAGAACTGGTTGGCAAAGGTCGGTTCACGGCTGCTCCGCGCTCTCCAGTCCTCGATCGTCTCGAGATCGATCCCCGCCGTCTGAGCCGCGGCCCGGTCGAGGCACTCGCGCATGTCGTCATCGGCCGCGTCTTCCACGGCTTGACCGGGATGTGCTTGGTACGCTCGAGGTCTCGTATCCATGACCTGACGAACGAACGGGCCGGGTGATGCCTGCACCGCTCGGTGCGGGGCCGGGCGGCGCCCGGGCCGGTGCGACGGCCGTCGAGCTAAGGTCGGGTGCTTCCGGAAACCCGGTACGGTTCACCTCCGGTTGCTCGAAGCGCACCAGCCCGAGCCGCCCGCCGGCGACGCGGAGGGCGAGCCGGTAGCGTCGCCTCTCGCGCAACGCCTCTTCACGCCCGCTCAACGCCGCGCACCGACGCCTGCACACGCCGCGGCGGCAGGTCGTCGGACCCGGCGCGGCAGCAGACCGGACCCGGCGTGACCGCAATCAGGGCCGGGGTGAGGCCCGGGGCGAGAACCGGTGCGAGGGCCAGACGTTACGGCACCTCACGCCGGCGGGGTTTTGCCGCATTCGATGTAAGGTGCTATCCCTTGCATCCGGACCGCGAGGCACACCATGCTCGCCAAGCTCACTTCCGAGAACCAGCTCACCCTGCCCAAGGCCGTGACCGCCGCCGTGGAGGCCGCCGAGTACTTCGACGTCGTCGCGGAGAACGGGCGTATCGTCCTCACCCCGGTGCGCGTGAACCGCGCCGATGCCGTGCGCGCCAAGCTCGCCGAACTCGGCCTGTCGGAGAAGGATGTGGCCGACGCGGTCTCCTGGGTGCGCTCGGGCGAATGACGCGCCCGCGCCTGGTGCTCGACACCAGCGTGCTGTTGTCGGCGCTCCTGTTTCCTGCCGGGACGGTCTCCTGGGTCCGGGCCGCGTGGCGGGCGGGCCGCATCCGGCCGCTCGCGAGCCGGGACACCACCGCCGAACTCCTGCGT
Organism: Gammaproteobacteria bacterium; assembly: GCA_965214795.1. Classification (GTDB taxonomy): domain Bacteria; phylum Pseudomonadota; class Gammaproteobacteria; order HK1; family HK1; genus JAJDXW01. The sequence continues at coordinate 4,430,631 of OZ243976.1, forward strand.
GTGCTCGCCTACCCGAAGTTCGGACTGACCGCCGGGGAGCGCCAGGACCTGCTCGACGAGTATCTGCCCTGCTGCGAGACGGTCGCCATCCCCGACCCACCGCCCTCGGTTCCCGAATGCCGAGACCCCTTCGATCGGCCGTTCCTGGAGCTGGCGCTCGCGGGAAGGGCCGATGCACTCGCGACCGGCGACGCCGATCTGCTGGCGCTGGCCGATTCGTTCGCCGTTCCCATACTGACGCCCGCCGCTCTGCGGGAGCGGCTGCCCGATACGGCGAACGCCGATGCGCAGTAACGACCGACCGACTGACCGACCCACGCGAACGCCGATGCGCGATGGCGACGAACCAACGCGGGACGGGCAGTGGCCGTTCTTGAAGACCTGAAAGCCGGCGCGTTCATCGCCGGCCTCGCGCCGGGCGGGATGGCCCGGATCGTGTACGCCGAATGGTTCGGCGACCAGGCGGTCAAGGTCACCTACGAGGATGCCTCCGGGGCCGCCGGCAACCGTCTCGTCCATCGCAACGAGGAGCCCTCGCTCGAAGTGGCGCAGGCGGGACGCCCGTGGTCGTTCGACGGGGACGGCGCGCTGCTCCGGCTCGTCTCCGAGGCGTACCGCATCCGCCTCGCCCACCTGTTCGACCCCTACCTCGCCGTCCACACCTCGCGCATCGACCCGCTGCCCCATCAGATCACGGCCGTCTACGGCGAGATGCTGCCGCGCCAGCCCCTGCGTTTCCTGCTCGCCGACGACCCCGGCGCCGGGAAGACGATCATGGCCGGACTCCTCATCAGGGAGCTGATGATCCGGGGCGACGTCGAGCGCTGTCTCGTCGTCGCCCCCGGCGCCCTGGTGGAGCAGTGGCAGGACGAGCTCCGCGAGAAGTTCGGCCTGCCCTTCGACATCCTGACTCGCGACCAGGTGGAGGCGGCCCACACCGCGAACCCGTTCGCCGAGCGCCGCCTGCTCATCGCCCGCCTCGACGTGCTCTCGCGCAACCCGGACCTCCAGTCCAGGCTCGAAGCGGCGCCGGAATGGGACCTCGTCGTCTGCGACGAGGCGCACCGCATGTCGGCGAGCTTCTTCGGCGGCGAGGTGAAGCACACCCGGCGCTACCGGCTCGGGCAGCTTCTCGGTGGACGCGCCCGCCACTTCCTCCTCATGACGGCGACGCCCCACAACGGCAAGGAGCAGGACTTCCAGCTCTTCATGGCGTTGCTCGACGCCGACCGCTTCGAGGGACGCTTCCGCGACGGGGTGCATCGGGCCGACGCATCGGACCTGATGCGCCGGCTCACCAAGGAGGAATTGTTCCGGTTCGACGGCAGACCGCTCTTCCCCGAACGCCGCGCCTACACCGTCCGGTACGAGCTCTCCGAGGCGGAGGCCGCGCTCTACGCGGAGGTCACCGCATACGTGCGCGAAGAGATGGACCGGGCCGAGCGCTTCGCGGCGGAGGGCGACGACCGCCGGCGCCGGAACGTCGGCTTCGCGCTCCAGATCCTGCAGCGCCGGCTCGCGTCCTCACCCGCCGCCATCCACGAATCGCTGCGCCGGCGCCGCGAGCGGCTGGAGGCGCGCCTGGCGGAGGAACGGCTCGTGCGACGGGGACGGGAAGCCGGGCTGTCCGCCGGGCCCGGACTCCTGGCGTGGTCGGACGAGGAGGAATCGGAGATCGAGGACGCCCCGGGCGACGAGGCGGAGGCGACCGAGGAGGCGATCCTCGACCGGGCAACGGCCGCGCGCACGATCGCCGAGCTTGCCACCGAGATCGATGCGCTCGAACGGCTCGAGGCGCGGGCCGCGGCGTTGCGCCGGTCGGGAACCGACACCAAATGGACCCAGATCAACGGCATTCTCGATCATCCCCTGATGACCGATGGGGACGGCAACCGCCGCAAGCTCATCGTCTTCACCGAGCCGCGCGACACGCTCGACTATCTGGCAGATCGCATCCGGACGCGGCTCGGCCGGCCGGAGGCCGTCGTCGTCATTCACGGCGGTGTCGGGCGCGAGGAGCGGCGCAAGGCGGTCGAGGCCTTCACCCACGACAAGGAGGTGCTGGTCCTGGTCGCGAACGACGCCGCCGGCGAAGGCATCAACCTCCAGCGCGCCCACCTGATGGTCAACTACGATCTGCCGTGGAACCCCAACCGGCTGGAGCAACGCTTCGGGCGCATCCACCGCATCGGCCAGAGCGAGGTCTGCCACTGCTGGAACCTCGTCGCCGCGGACACCCGCGAGGGCGCGGTCTACTCGCGTCTGCTCGACAAGATCGAGGTCGCGCGCGCTGCCCTGGGCGGGCGGGTCTACGATGTGCTCGGCCGCGTGTTCGAGGCTCGCGCCCTGCGCGACCTCCTGATGGAGGCGATCCGCTACGGCGAGCGGCCGGACGTCAAGGAGCGCCTGTTCCAGGCCGTCGATACCGTGGGGGACCGGCAGCACATCCTCGACCTGCTCGCCGAGCGCGCGCTCGTCCGCGACACCATGACCGCCGCCGACATCGCGCACATGCGCGAGGAGATGGAGCGCGCCGAGGCCCGGCGCCTGCAGCCGTTCCACATCCGGACCTTCTTCCTCGAGGCGTTCCGGCATCTCGGCGGACGCATCCACCGGCGCGAGACGGGACGATGGGAGATCACCCGCGTGCCCGGCCCGATTCGCGAGCGCGAGCGCGACCGACTGGCCGGCGTCGGCGCGCCGATCCAGCCGCGCTACGAGCGCGTGTGCTTCGAGAAGGAGCGGATCGACCAGCCCCCGGTCGCGGCGTGGCTCCATCCCGGCCATCCCCTGATCGACGCCACGATGGACCTCGTTCTCGAACGCTACCGCGAATTGCTCAGGCGCGGGGCGGTGCTGGTGGACGAGACCGACGACGGCGAGGAGCTCCGCGCGCTGTTCTACCTTGAACACGTGGTGCAGGACGGCCGCGTCGGTCGCGACGGCCGCCAGCAGGTCGTCTCCCGGCGGCTCCAGTTCGTGGAAATCGACGCGACCGGCCGCACCCGCGACGCCGGACCCGCGCCCCATCTCGACTACCGGCCGCTGCGGCACGGCGAACGACCGCCGATTGCCGAAGCGCTCGACGCGCCGTGGCTGTTGGCCGATCCGCACGAGAAGGCCATCGGCCACGCGATCGCCTCCATTGTCCCGCGGCATGTCGAGGAGGTGCGCGCCCGGCGCCTGCCGGAGATCGACAAGGTAGAGCGCGAGGTCGCCACGCGGCTGAAGAAGGAGATGAACCACTGGGACCACCGCGCCGAGGTTCTGAAGGTGCGCGAACGTGCTGGCCGGCACACCCGCCTCTCGGCCGGCCAGGCTGCGGCGCGGGCGAACGACCTCGCCGACCGCCTGCGGCGGCGCCTCGACGAGCTCGCCAAGGAGCGCGACCTCTCGGCGCTACCGCCGCAGGTGCGCGGCGGGGCCATCGTCGTGCCCGCCGGCCTGCTGACCGGTGCGACCCCGCGGGCCGGCGCCGGACGCCAAGCCACGCCCGAGGGCCGCGCCACCGTCGAGCGCTTGGCGATGGCGGCGGTGATGGCCGCCGAGCGCGCGCTCGGCCACGCGCCGAGGGACGTGAGCGCCGAGCGCATCGGCTACGACATCGAGTCCCGCGAGAGCGGCACGGGCCGCCTGCGGTTCATCGAGGTCAAGGGCCGCGCCGAGGGCGCCGACACGGTGACGGTCACGCGCAACGAGATCCTGACCGCGCTCAACAAGCCGGACGCCTTCATCCTCGCCATCGTCGAGGTGGCGAACGGCATCGCCGGAGAGCCACGCTACGTTCGCAGACCGTTCGTGCGGGAGCCGGATTTCGGGGCGACCAGCGTGACGTACAATCTCGCCGAGTTGCTTGGCCGCAGCGAGAAACCCGGATGAGAAAAGGGAGTCACCGGCCAGCGCAGGCTCCGATCGCCAAGCCGGTGGCTTTGACGGGACTACAGGGACATGAACGGCTCATCCATGCAGGAGACTCTTGAACTCGAAGTGGGGAGTTTCGGACCGATCGTCGAGGCCGCAGTCGGTCTGCCTCCGCTGACGGTGTTCGTCGGGCCGAGCAACACGGGGAGGTCCTGTTTGTCCACGAAACCGGACCAACTCCACACTGAGCGAACTCCAACCTCGAACACGTCCACAGGCTGGGCGCTCTACCTGTTACATGACCGGCGGGTTGTGCCGCGACACTCCGATCATGAGCGTTTGGATCGGAATACGCAGCCGGCCTTGTGCCGGCGCGAGTCATGCCTGCCACGCTCCGAGTTCAGCACATTGGCACCGGCGACGTCGAGAAACGAACCGGTAGCTTGGCGGGTCGATCCATATCGGGAATTTGCGTAGCCCCGTCGAGCGAGCAAGGGGAACTGCCAACGGTGACACGTCGCTGCCGGCGATGCGAGAAGGTCTTTACGAACCACGCTGCGACATCGAAGAAGCCGAACTCGGTGGCCTTGGCATCGAGGTAGAGGCTGCGGTATCAGCCAATTCGGACCAGACTATGCGACCACGGCGCAGGAAGAAATGGCTTCGGCAGCCACGCTTGCGCCAGATAGACGGATGCAACGTCACCGATCCGCTGAAATGGCGCTTTGCGCGCCAACTGGGGGAGTCGTCTGCGATGAGGCTAAGCTGTATGGTTGCCTCGCAGCCACACGGGCAGACGAGCGCCGCAGCCCATGGCCGGGACGCGTCACCGACCAAATAGACTCGCCGGGCCGTCAGGAAGTCGGGTAGGTCATCGAGTACCTCGGTCGCGAACCCTGGGCGGAGTCCGGAGCGTTCGACCAAGGTCCACCACAATCGGAGCAGCTTCTTCATGCGGCATCCTGTTGGACGCTCAGCTCGGCCCAGTCCAGCAAGGGCGTAACGTCTCCCCGCCCGACATGTCGTGCCAGCATCGGACAGGGCTCGCCGTCACCCTCATGCTCGTAGATTCCGTGGCTGACGCTCAGGCGATGGACGGCGTAGTCCGAGTTGGGATCAAGCCGGTAAGGGTGGAGCCGGGCCAGGAATTCATTGACCGCGAGACTCGCAACGAGGGAATTCACCTGGACGACGGCGGGTCGGTCCTCCTGGACACCCCGAATGTAGCCCTCCTTCAGATGGGCGCGGTAGACGGCCGGATTGGTTCGGAAGAGTCCGGCCGCGCGCACCTGTTCCATCGTGTACACGTGCCTGCTTAGCAGACTGGAGCCGCCGGGCTGGAGGTAATGCACGGTGCCGACGACTTGGTCGACCCCGCCCTTTCCGTCGGCCTCGAGCTTGATACCCAAGTCGAAGTACGGGACGAGATAAAACGTGGCGAGCTTGTTGAGCAGATGGCGGCCGTCAACAGAATCCATGCAGCCGAAGACGACGTCGCAGCCTGCGACGGCGCGGACGGTATCGGGATCGAACAGGCTTCGGTGGTGCGTCTCCACGACGGTGCCGAGGCCCATGGCGCGAATCGCACGCGCCGCGACATCGACCTTGGGCCACCGGTTCCGCGCATCTTCCATTGTGGCATTCAGGATTCGGTTGAGGTTTTTCTCCTCGACGCAGTCCGGGTCAACCAGAAGCAGCGAACCGACGCAGTTGCGGGCGAGCTGTTCAATCAGTGGGCTGCCGGTGCCCGAGCAACCGACGACGGCGATTCGGAGCTTCCGGAGGCGGTCGTAGGTGCCAAGCCCGAACGTTTGTGCGACTCGCCGACCGAACTCGGGGACGGACGCAAGCTGCGTCTCTGGCGCCCAGAACGACAGGTCGTCCCCGACCACATTGACGGATTCGAGCGGACGGAACCCACCTCGCGAGTCTACGAGTCTGCCGATCATCCGCCCGTCAGGGAACATGATGGCGCTCGCGTGTGGGTCGCAGTCCGTCCAGGCATGGATGGAGGGGAAGAGCGCGCGGTCGGAGTGATCGTCGACGGCGGAGAAGGGAGACGGTTGGCCGTGGCCGTGAATCTTCACAACTGCCAAGCCCTGACGGGCTGCCTCCTCAAGCAACGGCGGGAGCACGTCGGTGTTCCAGGTGACGCGGTCCGGCTCTCTGATCCGGCAGACCTCGTACGGTACGGGAGCCAGTCGGCGAACGAGAAGCCTGTTCCGGTCGCTACCACGCCGGTGGCCGCACAAAGCCACGGCGACAGCCTCCAGGCCATCGCCAGGAAACAGGTGAGCCATCAGCTCGGCATGCTGCCGTTGGGTCAGCGAGAGCGTGGCGGTGCGCACAGCGTCAGCCCCCGCCAAGTTCGCGCTGGAACCAGTGCTCGACCAAGCCGAAATGCGTGGCGAGATTGTCGACTCCCGGACGCCACGGATTCGCGGGCGTACGGTGACGGCTCCAGCGCTGCCACCGCTTGCCGTCGAAGTCGTCAGCGGCGATGGCGGCGATCGGGCGCCCGTCCGCGCGTTCCAGCGGCGGGTGGACGTACACCATGTCGATCTGTGTGTCGGGGTACCCCGGTTCAATGCGGACGTTCAGGTCGGCTTCGCGCCGTCGGTAGCCGACCGGCACCGGAAAGTCGTAGAGCACGACGCGCAGGACGCCGTTCTCGACGACGAGCTCGAACTTGGAGGGAATTCCCTCAAGCCACTCGAGATCCTCGGCCGGGAGGTGAAACTGGCGGCGAGCCTCGAAGCCCTCGGTCTGGTCGAGGGGGAGCGTCACGAAACGCTCGATACCGGGTCCGCCGAGGTCAATCTTGTCGTCCAGGCCGATACGCTGTGGCTGTCCGCCCTTCACCTTGAGGTAGATGGCGTAGCTCTCGGCCGGTTTCTTGCCGGCGAGTTCGAGGAGCTCCCGCCCGGTCACGCGGGAAACGGTCGTCTCGGCGAAGTCCTTGTCGACCTGAACCTTGTAGTGGTGCCTGGCGTCTGCGCCGCCGCCTTGGGCTGCGCCCGCGTCGTCCCGGCTGTCGTTGTTCATCGTGGCTGATCCTCGGTTTGCTTGGTGTCGGGTACTCTGCCTCCTTATGCTCGCGAGCCGCGGTCTCTCGGACATGGCGGATTGTGGGCTCTCTCTGCGCGATGTCCGAGAGTGGGCAGTTGCGGCGCATATGTCGTTGAGCGTGGTTGGCTGGAGCTGGGGGAACGACGTTGGCAGGCGGGGAGATCGCGACAGTGCAGGAGTGCATCGAGGCCCTGCGGGCACTGACCGAGCGCGATTTGCGCCAACTCGACGACCTGGCGCGCGTTCGCGCAACTGGACTGGAGCCGCTCGAAGGCTGTGATCTGCTGAACGAGGCGATTGCAAGGCTGCTCGAGGGCTCGCGGCAGTGGCCCCGGAAGGTATCCCTCGTGGTGTTCCTGCGCGAGACCATGCGCAGCATCGCAAGCAGCTACTGGAAGCGGTCGGACAAGCTGAAGGAGGTGACCGAGTCAGCGGTTCCGACACACGCAGAGACCGGTGACGGGGTTGTCGACGCCGCGCCTGACGTATCGATGGAGCCGGAGGCCCGAACCTCGGCATCAGAGACCCTTGCCCGCATCGAAGCCCTGTTCAGCGGCGACGAAGACGCGATGACGCTCATCACCGGATTGGCGAACGGAATGTCGCCGGCCGAAATCCAGACGGAGGCCCGCATGGACGCAACGCGATACGCCACTACCCGGCGCCGGATTCGCCGGCGCGTGATACAAGTCTTCTCGGAGGGGGGAGGGTTGACATGAACAATGATAGGATTGCGCGGGAGCGGCTCGACGCGTTGTTGTCCGAACTTGAGGAGGACATTTTGGAGAACGAGGACATCGTGTCGGCGGACGTTGCGGCCCTGCGCTCCCTGGTGGAGTCAGCGATTGAGTGCCAAATGGACGTTGGCAAAGGACGCGACGTTTCTCCAGAGCGAATGACGCTCGCGAAGGAGAAGGTAGCGACCACGATGGAACGGCTGGGCCGATGGACCGGGATGGGTCAAGGGGCTGTCCAGCCGTCTGCGCCACGAGTCCGGATGGCCTTCTCGGGGAAGAACGACGAGTCGCAACGGGAGCGACGGCGCGGCAAGCACCCGAGTCGAGACGTGAAGGGAAGGAACGACGAGGAGCACTAGACGGGCGGGACGGTTCCGGTCGTCCGGACGCAATGGGCTCGCCAACGGCTCGGAAGAGGGAGACGCTGGCAACATGGGTGCGCTATGACATGTGAAGTTGTCGTGATGAACCGCGTGGGCGTGGCTCTTGCCGCCGACAGCGCCGTCGATACGGGTGTGGGGGAGAGCTCGAAGATCCGCGAGTCGGGGGTGAAGCTCTTCATGCTGTCGAAATACCGTCCGGTTGCCGTGATGGTCTACAACAGCTCCCTGCTGCTGGGCGTGCCTTGGGAGACAATCATCAAGCTGTTTCGGCAGGAGTTTGGCTCCCAACAATGCGACACGGTCGCCGGATACGTGGAAGCGCTGATCGGCTATGTCGAACGAAATACCGCGCGTTTCTTCCCGGAGGATGTTCAGGACCTGTACTTCACCCGGATCCTCGAAGCAGAGTTCGCGCGGATCAAGATGGAGATGTCCGAGGAGTGGAAGTATGTACAGGGCGGTACCGAAACCGAAATCGAAGTGATCGAGAGAGTGATCGAAAATGCCCTCACCGAATGGCAGCACAAGGAAAACGACGAATCGCCGTGTTTCGACGACAGATTAGCGGAAGAACTTCTCAGTCGCAATTCCGCAGGCATCCATCGGGTCGTGGGCGAAGTGTTCGCGGGCAAGCCCTTCGGGAGCACTGGTGTACGGCACCTTCGCGAGATCGCAAAGCTCGTGGTGACGAAGGACCACTTCGTTTTCGAGGCGATGTCGGGCTTGGTGATCGCAGGATTCGGGGAAAACGAGCACTTCCCGACTATCGAGCATGTGAAAATCGGCGGCGTTTACGGTGATCGGCTGAAGTCACGCCGGGAGGCTACCGAGCAAGTGTCGGAAGAAAATGCGTCTTCGATCATGGCGTTCGGTGACAATGAAGCCGTGAACAGCTTTACTATTGGCGTCAGGCCCGAACTGTTGACGTGGTTGGCCGATGCCCAAGCGTACATTCGAGAACTGCCGATAAAGGCTTTGGACGCCATCCCCGGACTGAGTGCGGAGCAAAGGGCTGCCGCGGAAGCGATTGTCCAGGCGGTAAGCGAACGCAAGGCGGCCGAATTCGGCGAAGGGGTATTCAATGAGTGCACGAAAAGGTTTGCAGAGATCAGATACGCCGTCGAGACGTTAGCGCTCAGGGAGTTGGCGCACGTAGCCTCAACATTGGTCGGACTGGGTTCGTTCCAAAAGCAGATGTCGCAGGAGCGCGAGACCGTCGGCGGCCCCGTGGATGTAGCGGTGATCTCCAGAGGCGACGGGTTCATCTGGATCAATCGCAAGCACTATTTCGACAAGAAGCTTAATAGCCATTTTTTCCGGAATTACTACAAGGACGTGACGATGCAAGGAGAAACCCCGGCGGACAGAGACAATGGAGAGGTGCACGATGGCGAGTAGACGGAGGAAGGTCCGGCGCCTGGCAGGAACGTACCTGCGGAACGACGAGAATCTCTCGGCTGAGATTAAGAAGCTCCTACAGCGCGCCCCGCAGCTCGAGCCGTTGAAAAAAGCGCTTGCCGACAGCGAATTCAGGCTTACCGATTCACAGCAGAAGTTCGTTGACGATTTCGCCGTTGAAGTACGAAAAAGAGCACGTGGGGTCGACGATGCATCGTACGGATGAGGTGCACCGCCCGATGAAGAACTGGACGATCGATACCAACGTTCCGGTGGTGGCGAGCAGACGTGGTGATGAGGATCGAAGGCGCCGCCATGATTGCCGTCGAAGACCATGAAGGCATTAACGTCGAAGCGCGATGTCGGATCGGGAACTGGGTGGAATCGATCGGACTTGAAGTGCTACAATCACTGATGGAGGCTGCGGGAACCGGACGGATGCGGTCGGCAGCGCAACGAATGAGGATCTGAAACGATGCTCGAACGCCTGAGGATACGGAACTACCGGGGGTTCACGGACCTCGGGATTGACCGATTGAGTCGGATCAATCTCTTTACCGGACGAAACAACTCCGGCAAGACGACCCTGCTCGAAGCCTTGTTTCTTCTCTGTGGCGCCGGAAACGCTCAAATGGCGCTGAATGCCAATGTGATGCGTGAACTTAACTTGGCGCCGGGACCGGTGACGCCGGAAACCTTCTGGAAACCGATATTCACTGGTTTCGATGTGGAGAAGACCGTAGAAATCGAAGGGCGACACAGCGCGTTCGGCTCGTTGAGCTTGAGCATTGCGAACGATCGCTCCAGTACCATCGAAATCCCTCTTGACGGTTCCAGCCGTACATCGGTGCCCGAACTCTCGCATTCGATGGGGCTTTTGTTTTCCTTCAAGATGGGTTCCGGGAAGATGACCGAGAGCCGCATACGCATGACAGGGAGCGGAATTCAGGGCGACCCCTCCGATGTTCGGCTTCCTTTCCAGGCTGTGTTCCTTTCGTCACGTATCGGCAATCCCAAAGAAGACGCCATGCGCCTCGGGCAGCTTCGGCAGCGAAAGCAAGGCGACTTTGTCGTAGAGGCGCTACGGATCGTCGAACCCAGACTGCAGAGCGTTGAGGACAACTCCGCAAGCGGCACACCGATGATCTGGGGAGATATCGGACTTCCCGAGCTGGTCCCGTTACCGGTGATGGGTGACGGCATGACGCGGATCGCGCGGTTGGTTCTGGCGATCTCCATCGCGCCAAAGGGCGTCGTCCTGGTGGACGAGATCGAGAACGGCCTCCATCACTCCACCTTACACAAGGTTTGGGCGGCCATCGATAGAGTGGCCGAACGGTTCGATACGCAGATCATCACCGCTACGCACAGTTTCGAATGCATGGCAGCGGCTCATCATGCCCTTGACGACACGAGTCTTCTTGTTCACCGCCTGGAGGCGGTCGACGAGACGACAAGATGTGTCAGCTATGAGCCCGAAGAGCTCGAAGCGGCGGTCTCCCACAGCCTTGAAGTCCGGTGAGCATGGGGCAACCCACGCAGATTGCGAAAACCGGGCAGCTTCTGGTCGAAGGCAACGACTTGCGCAATTTCTTTGAGGCGTTCGTCGATCACTGCGAGCTTTCGGACACCCTCCAGATTCAGAATTTCGGAGGCGTGAACGAATTGCGGAATTTCCTCAAGGCGTTCGTCAAGATGCCGGGCTTCAGTACCGTACGGAGCATCGGCATCGCCCGAGATGCTGAACAAGGCGAGAACGCGGCGCTCCAGAGCGTCCGATCCTCGCTCAACAATGCAGAACTGCCGATGCCGACCGAGGTTGGAGTGCAAATCGCCGGTAGTCCAACCGTCAGGGTGCTGATCCTGCCTGGTGGAGGGGACCCGGGTATGCTCGAAACACTTCTTTGCCGAACCTTTGTCAACCAAGGGGTGAACCGTTGCATCGACGAGTTCTTCGCGTGCGCGGACGCTTTGCCGGGTGTATCCATATGCAGGCACGAAAAGGCGCGCGCCCGCGCGTACTTGACGACAACGAAGAATCCACACCACTCCATCGGCGTGGCGGCGAAATCTGGCGTGTGGGATCTCGATCACGCTGCCTTCAACGATGTCCGTGCTTTCCTGGCGTCCCTTTGAAGCTCCACGGCCATGATCACCTCGCAGTTTCGGCGGCGATTTCAACGTGGGCGAGATGTTTGTTTCCGGTTTCGGGATCTCGGAGCAGGTTCGCGTGACCGTGCCCTCGAACGCTCGGGCGACCGTCGATGGCGGCGGTGACAGCCGCCGAGCGGGCGCTCGGCCACGCGCCGAGGGACGTGAGCGCCGGACGCATCGGCTACGACATCGAGTCCCGCGAGAACGGCACGGACCGCCTGCGGTTCATCGAGGTCAAGGGCCGTGCTGAGGACGCCGACACGGTGACGGCCACGCGCAACGAGACCCTGACCGCGCTCAACAAGCCGGACGCCTTCATCCTCGCCGCCGTCGAGGTGGCGAACGGCGTTGCCGGCGAGCCGTGCTATGTTCGCAGATTGTTCGCGCGGGGGCCGGATTTCGGGACGAGGAGCGTGACATACAATCTCGCCGAGCTGCTTGGCCGCAGCGGGAAGCCCGGATGAGAAACAGGGAGTCACCGGCCAGCGCAGGCTCCGAATCACAAGGCCGATGGCCTTGACGGGAGTGCAGTGACATGAACGGCTCACCCAAGCAAGAGACTTTTGAGCTCGAAGTGGCGGATTTCGGACCGATCGTCGAGGCCAAGGTCGATCTGCGTCCGCTGACGGTGTTCGTCGGACCGAGCAACACGGGGAAATCCTATCTGGCGATCCTGATCTACGCACTGCATCGGTTCTTTAGCGGCGCCGCTGGATCTGGCCACCGGTCCTTTCCCTGGGGCTATCGGATACTCCAAGATTTGGAAATGATGGAGTTGCCCAACGCAACCATCAGTGCTCTTGGAGACACAGTACGAATGTTTCTGGATTCCCGAGAGCCGCTAGGCCAACATGATGTCCTCCTGCCATCTCCGGTCATGGATTTGATTCGTTCCGGCTTCGATGAAGGTCGAGATGCGCTTCACCGTGAAATTTGCCGTTGCTTCGGTATCGACGACGCCGGCACCTTGACTCGGAGAGGACAGAGAAAGGGTGCACGGGTCGAACTGCGACGGCCCATGTCGAACGGCTCTGCACGTTTCGAGCACCGGTTGACGCTCGCGGAACAGGCAGCCGAGGTCAAAACGACGATCCCCGAGGAAATCCCGGTACGAATCGACATCGGGGATCCCGATGAGATGAGAGGAATCCTGCGCCGACTGAACATGATAGAATGGGAGGCTGAAGAACCGGACAATATTTGGTGGTTGATAAATACCTCTATGGAGGTCTTGAACAACCTTGTCCTGCCTTACCTCACCGATCCCCTGCACCTTCCTGCGTACTATCTTCCCGCCGATCGGACCGGCGTGATGCACGCCCACAGCGTGGTGGTCAGCGCCTTGATCGCAAGCGCGCCGACGGCGGGCCTCCGTCCGGCGGCCCGTACACCGGTTCTTTCGGGGGTATTGGCGGACTTCCTCGAACAACTCATCGAAGTCGATCGCCTCCGGCGGCCGCGGCGAAGACGCGAGCCTGATCTCGGCGCGAGGATCGAAGAAGCCATTCTCGGAGGGTCGGTGCACGTCGACAGGTCGGCCGCGGTCAACTACCCGCGCTTCACCTATCGGCCGGATGGATGGAGGGAAGACCTGCCCCTGATGAACGCTTCGTCGATGGTTTCGGAGCTCGCTCCGGTGGTGCTGTATCTCCGTCACATGGTCGGACCCGGCAACGTGCTGATCATCGAGGAACCGGAGTCGCATCTGCACCCGGCCATGCAGGTCGAATTCACCCGCCAGCTCGCGGCGCTCGTCGATGCAGGCATAAGGGTGCTCGTCACGACCCACAGCGAGTGGTTGCTCGAAGAACTCGCCAACATCGTGCAGCGCTCCCAGCTTCCCGAAGACAGTCGCAGGGATAGCGATGTCGCGCTCCGCCCGGATCAGGTAGGCGCCTGGCTGTTCCAGCCGAAAGGTCGCCCCAAGGGGTCGGTGGTGACCGAGATCGATCTCGACGACTCGGGGCTGTATCCCTCCGGCTTCGACGATGTCGCCGCCGCGCTCCATAACGATTGGGCCGACTTGTCCAGTCGTATCGGGGCCGATCCGTGACGGGTTTGGTGGAGAGGGTTCGCTGCGCGCTCGACTCCAGGTGCCTCGTCAATAGCAGATTGAGCAAGGACGGGTGCAAGGTCGTGATGACCGATGCACCCTCCCCCAGGTTGATCGTCGATTTCGACAAGCCCGGCCTGCCCCTGGCGGCGGACGCGACGCGCTGCGACTACCTCCTGGTTGCCGAAGGCGGACATGGGCACGGCTGGGTCGTGGTGCTCGAACTGAAGCGGGGACGACTGCATGCGGATCAGGTCGTCAGGCAATTGCGGGCGGGCGCGTCTGCTGCGGAGAGGTTCGTCCGTCGAGGCGAAGCGTTCAGGTTCCGACCTGTTGTTGCCAGCGGCAGCGTGCCGAAGTACGAGAGAACGAAGCTCAGGGACAAGGCAAACATGATCGGGTTCCACGAACATAAAGAACCCGTCCGATTGATGCACTGCGGGGACAGACTTGCGATGGCGCTCCGCTCATGAGCCCGCGAAAGAAGCTCATCGAGGTGGCGTTGCCGCTGGAGGCGATCAACGCGGCGTCGGCGCGGGAGAAGTCGATCCGGCACGGGCATCCCTCCACGTTGCATCTGTGGTGGGCGCGCCGGCCGCTGGCCGCGTGCCGGGCGGTGCTGTTCGCGCAGCTCGTGGACGATCCGTCGTCGGTGCCCGAGGAGTTTTCCGACGAAGCGGCGCAGGAGACCGAGCGCCGCCGGCTGTTCCGCATCGTCGAGGAGCTGGTGCGGTGGGAGAACTCCAACGACGAACGGGTGATCGGAGACGCGCGGCGGGAGATCGCGCGTTCCGTCGCCCGCAACCGGGGCGAGGCGCCGCCCCGGGAGAAAGCCGAAATCGATGCCTTCCTCGCCGAGAAGGCGCCGCCGGTGGTCGATCCCTTCTGCGGCGGCGGTTCGATCCCGCTGGAGGCACAACGGCTGGGGCTGCGCGCCCACGGTTCGGACCTGAACCCGGTCGCAGTGCTCATCACCAAGGCGCTGGTGGAGGTCCCGCCCCAGTTCGCCGGCCTCCCGCCGGTCAACCCCGAGGCGCGGGCGAAGTTCGCCGCCGGCGCGGCCTGGAACGGCAGGGGCGCGGAAGGACTGGCCGAGGACATGCGTTACTACGGCGGCTGGATGCGCGAGGAGGCCGAGAGGCGTATCGGCCACCTGTATCCAAAGGTCGAGGTGACCCCCGAGATAGTCCGGGAGCGCCCGGACCTGAAGACGCACGAGGGGCGCAAGCTCACGGTGATCGCCTGGCTGTGGGCGCGCACGGTCGCGAGCCCCAACCCGGCGGCGCGGGGCGCGCATGTGCCGCTGGTGAGTTCCTTCGTCCTGTCGTCGAGGAAGGGCAGGGAGGTCATCGTCATTCCCGTCGTCGGGCGGGGCGGCTGGTGGTTCACCGTGAAATCGGGCGGGCTCGGGTCGGAGGCGTTGGCGAAGGCAAGGGCGGGCACCAAAACCGGGCGCGGCGCCAACTTCATCTGCGTGCTTTCTGGAGCGCCGATTCCCGGCGCGCACATCAAGGCCGAGGGCGTGGCAGGACGCATGGGCGCGCGGTTGATGGCGGTGGTCGCAGAGGGCAAACGTGGTCGCATCTATCTCGATCCGACGGAGCGGATGGAGAAAGCGGCACAGGCAGCGGAGCCGATGTGGCGACCGGGACAGAAGCTGCCCAAGAATCCTCGTTGGTTCTCGCCGCCAGACTATGGAATGCCAACATACGCCGATCTGTTCACCAACCGACAGTCGGTGGCGCTGACGACGTTCTCGGACTTGGTCTCCGAGGCGCGCGAAACAGTGCTCAGGGATGCACTGGCGGCCGGCATGGATTCGGAGGCACCCCGCCTCGCTGACGGCGGCACCGGCGCACAAGCCTATGCTGATGCCGTGGCGACGTATCTGGGGCTGGGCGTGAGCCGCATGACTGATATCTGCAATGCGCTTTGTCGATGGGAGTCATCCAAGACACAGGTACGAAACCTTTTTACTCGGCAGGCGGTTCCGATGGTCTGGGACTTTGCCGAGCCCAACGTATTCAGCAGAACTGCCGGTGATTACGAAATCAGTCTCACTACACTCTCGAAGGTGTTGGATAGATGTGGATCCGGAAACTTTGGGCAGACAATCCAACTGAGCGCGGTATCGTTGGCTCACGACGTACCACAAATTAACGTATGCACCGACCCACCCTACTACGACAACATCGGCTATGCCGACCTTTCGGACTTCTTCTACGTCTGGCTACGCCGTTCGCTGGGCTCCATCCATCCCGATCTGTTCAAGACTCTGCTGACGCCAAAGTCAGCCGAACTGGTCGCGACGCCGTACCGGTTCGGCGGCGACAGGGCGGAAGCCCGGCGGTTCTTCGAGACCGGCCTCGGGCAGGCGACGGCGCGCATGCGGGCGGCGCAGGCGCCGGACTATCCCATGACCCTCTTCTACGCCTACAAGCAGGCGGAATCCCGGACCGACGGCAGCGGACACGGAACCTCCGCGTCGACCGGCTGGGAGACGATGCTCTCGGGCCTTGTGAGTAGCGGCTTCGCCATCACCGGCACATGGCCCGTTCGCAGCGAGCTCGGCAATCGCATTCTCGCGAAAGGCACGAACGCGCTCGCCTCCTCCATCGTCCTCGCCTGCCGACCGCGGCCGGAGGACTCGCCCATGACGACGCGGCGCGACTTCACCGCCGCGCTGAGGCGCGAGCTACCCGCCGCGATCCGGCGCTTGCAGGCGGAGAACATCGCCCCGGTGGACCTCGCCCAGGCCGCCATCGGGCCGGGCATGGCCGTCTTCTCGCGCTACGCGCAAGTGCTCGAAGCCGACGGGAAGCCAATGCCGGTGCGCGCCGCGCTCATCGAGATCAACCGGGTGCTCGACGAGACCCTGGCCGAGGCCGAGGGCGAGATGGACGCCGACACCCGCTTCTGCGTCGCATGGTTCGAGCAGTACGGCACCGCCGAACGCGCCTATGGCGAGGCGGAGGTGCTGTTCACCGCCAAGAACACGTCGTTCGCGGGCCTGGAGAGGGCTGGCGTGCTCACCGGCGGCGGGGGCAAGGTCCGCCTCGTGCGCCGCGACGAGCTCGACCCGACCTGGGACCCGGCGACCGACGACCGGATCGCCGACTGGCAGTGCGTCCAGCATCTGGTGCGGGCCATGACCGCCGAAACCGGCGGCGGGGTCGCCGAAGCCGCGCGCCTTGCCGCCGCCATGGAGCCGGCGCGGGCGGAGAAGGCCCGCGCGCTCGCCTACCGGCTCTACACCGTGTCGGAGCGCAGGGGCTGGAGCGGCGAGGCGCTGGCCTGCAACATGCTCATCACCTCATGGCCGCAGATCCGGACCGAGATGGCAAGGCTCGCCGCCGGCGAGCCGGCACAGTCCGAACTCACCCTGTAACGTAAGAGAAAACGGAAGAGATGCAATGGCCGTGAATCACCAGAGCGTGACCGAGGGGTTCCAGATCCTGACCGAAGTTCTCGCGCCCTATGTCGCGCGCGAGCTGCGCGCGCGCTTCGACGACGAGTGGTGGGACCGGGGCGTTCTCGACGTCCTCTTCGACAACCAGAAGCGGGATCTGCCGGCCGGTGGCGAGGACGACGAGCTGATCCCGACCCTCGATGCCGCCCGCTGCCTGATCCTGATCGACGTGCAATGGAACGAGCTGTTCCGGCGCAAGCTCGGGCGCGAGCACCGCACCTGGGTCAAGGAGCTGGCGGCAACGCGCAACAAGTGGGCGCACCGGGGCCTGCTCGACATGGCCGACGAAGATGCCTGGCGGGCGCTCGACACCATGACGCGGCTGGTCGAGCCGATGGATTCGGAGGCGACCGAGCGGCTGCGCGCGCTCGCCCGCACGGTGCGCTACGGCACCCGGGGGCCGTCGACGACCGCGCGCGGCGCAGACGACGAGCGGGCCGCCGGCCATCGCAAGCGAGACCGCGCCGGCGTTCTCGCCGCGGTCCCGCGCCAGGGGCTCAAGCCGTGGCGCGAGGTCGCCCGGCCGCATCCGGACGTCGCCGCCGGGCGATACCGTCAGGCCGAGTTCGCCGCCGACCTGTCGCAGGTGGCGCGCGGCACGGCGGAGGTCGAATATCAGGATCCGGTCGAATTCTTCGCCCGCACCTACCTGACCGAAGGCATCCGCGGCCTCCTGCACCAGACCCTGAACCGGATGAGCGGCCGGGGCGGCGAGCCGGTCATCCAGCTCAAGACCGCCTTCGGCGGTGGCAAGACCCATTCCCTGCTGGCTCTCTACCATCTGCTGCGCGGCCGCGCACCGCTCGACCGGCTGCCGCAGGTCGCCGAACTGCTGCGGGCAGCGGGCACCGAGCGCCCGCCCCGGGCGCGCGTCGCGGTTGTGGTGGGGACCGCGCTCAACCCCACCCGGGCACGCCGGCCGCCGAACCTCCAGGGCATCGTCATTCGCACGCTGTGGGGCGAGATCGGGGCCCAGCTCGCCGAGCAGGCGGGCGACAGGAAGCTCTACGACCACGTGCGGGACGCCGACCGCAAGGGCGTGCCGCCCGGCTCCGACGCACTGCGCGAGCTGTTCGACGCCTGCGGGCCGTGCCTCGTCCTGATCGACGAGCTCGTCGCCTATGCGCGCAAGATCTACGGCGTCCGCGGACTCCCGGCCGGCGGGTTCGATGCGGTGCAGACCTTCATCCAGGAGCTGACCGAGGCCGTGCGCGCCAGCCGGAACACGGCCCTGGTCGCGACGATCCCGGAGTCCGACATCGAGATCGGCGGCGATGCGGGCCAGGAGACGCTCGCGCGCATCGAGCACACCTTCGGCCGGATGGAGGCGATCTGGAAGCCGGTCGGCTCCGAGGAGGGCTTCGAGGTCGTGCGCCGGCGGCTGTTCCTGCCGCTCGACGACACGCCCGCGCGCGACGACGTGTGCGGAGCGTTCAGCGCGCTCTACCGCGACGGCGGCGATTTCCCGCCCGAATGCAGGGAAGCCCGTTACCTCGAACGCATGAAAGCCTGCTATCCCATCCATCCCGAGGTCTTCGACCGGCTCTACGCCGACTGGTCGACGCTGGAGCGGTTCCAGCGCACGCGCGGCGTGCTGCGCCTCATGGCCGCGGTGATCCACGACCTCTGGGTGCGCAACGACGCGAGCCTGCTGATCATGCCGGGCGCGCTCGGCCTCGACGAGGTGACCGTACGCGAGGAGCTGACGCGCTATCTGCCCGAAGGCTGGACGTCGGTCCTCGAAAGCGATGTCGACGGGCGAAATTCCGGGCCGTTCCACATCGATCGCGAGAACCCCCGCTTCGGGCAGGCGGTGGCGGCGCGCCGCGTGGCACGGACGATCTTCCTCGGCAGCGCGCCGCACGTCGTCCAGCAGCAGGTGCGCGGGGTCGAGGACGTGCGCGTGCGCCTCGCCGCGGTACAGCCCGGCGAGCAGGTCTCGGTCTTCAACGATGCCTTGTCGCAGCTCTCGGAGCGCCTGACCTATCTGTACCGCCAGGATCGCCGCTACTGGTACGACACGCGCCCGAACCTGCGCCGCACGGTCGAGGAGCGCGCGCAGCAGCTCTCCGAGGAACAGGTCGAGAGCGAGATCGAGCGGCGGGTCCGGGACGCCACGCGCCGGGCACGGGGTGACTTCAAGGGCGTGCACGCCTGTCCGGCGGCATCGGGCGACGTGGCGGACGAGCGGGAGGCCCGGCTCGTCGTGCTGCGGCCGAACGCGACGCACAAGGGCAACGACCACGGGAGCGCGGCACTGAAAGCCGCGGGCGACCTCCTCGCCAACCGCGGCGGCGCCCCGCGCCAGCACCGCAACGCGCTCGTCTTCCTGGCCGCCGACCGCGAGGCGATGGAAGGCCTGAGGCAGGAAGTCCGGCGCTGTCTCGCGTGGCAGTCGGTAGTCCGCGACCACGAGGCGCTGAACCTCGACGCGCACCAGCGGCGCGAGGCGGCGGACGGCGAAAAGGCGAGCGGCGAGAACGTCCGGATCCGGTTCGACGAGGCTTGGCGCTGGCTGCTCGTGCCGACCCAGCCGGTCGTGGACGGTGCGGTGGACCCTCTCGAATGGGAGGTTGTCCAGGCGGCCGGAAACGGCGATTCCATCGCTGACCGCGCCTCGCGGCGCATGCGGGCAAGCGAGCACCTGATCGCCGGATGGTCGCCGGCGCTGCTCAAGATGGAGCTCGACCGCTGGTTCTGGAAGGACCGGGACCACGTGCCGGTGGAGACGGTGTGGGACGCGCTCTCCGCCTACTGCTATCTGCCGCGGCTGCGCGATCGGGTGGTTCTCGTCGAAGCGATCCGGGAGGGCGTCGCGAGCGGCGACTACTTCGGCTATGCGACCAGCGTCTCGGCGGACGGACGCTACGAGGGGCTGAAGCTCGGCGAGCCGGGCGCGGCGATCCACGTCGATGCGGCGAGCGTGCTGGTGAAGCCCGAAGCGGCGCGGGTACAGATCGAGGCGGAGCCCCCGAAAGGCGAACCGCCCGGGCGGCCCTGGTCGCCCGGACCGCCCGGGTCGGCACCCGGCAACGAGACCGGCAGACCTCCCGTGACGGGCGTTGCCGACGCCGGCGATGCACCGCCGCCGCGCCGCTTCTTCGGCACCGTCGAGCTCGACCCGGATCGGGCCGGCCGCGACATGGGGCAGGTGGCGGAAGAGGTCCTGCAGCATCTGACGACGCTGCGCGGAGGCCAGGTCAAGGTGACGGTCGAGATCGCGGCCGAGGTGGCGGAAGGCGTCTCCGAGGACGCGCGGCGCGTGATCGACGAGAACTGCCGCACCCTGGGTTTCACCTCCCACGGGTTCGAAGAGTCATGAGGCGTCGGCGCCTGTCCGCCCGGACCGCATCACAAGAATGGAAAACACCGCAAAATGCAGGAACGAGACATGCGAAGGAGATGAGACGATGGCATCGGGGAAGCTACTCAGACAGTTGATAAAGACAGGCGCCGAAGGTAACCATGACGCCTTCCATCAGGTTTCGAAGGAAGTCATTCGAGAGGAGCGTGCGAAACATCATTATCTTCTCGCCAACGACCTTGAGAAAATTCTCTATGGCCGCACAAAATCATCGAACGCACGACCGTTTCCGCTTGGCGACAAGGTTCCCGCGGACCGAGAACGCAATCTGCCTCTGCTTCAGGTAAAGGAGCCGTTCAAGCGTCTCGAAGACGTCGTCCTCTCCGACGAAAACAGCTCATTGATCAACGAAATCCTGCAAGAACACCACTGCTCCGACCTGCTCAAGAGCAACGGTCTGTATCCAGCAGACAAGTTGCTGCTCTGCGGCCCCCCTGGATGCGGAAAAACCCTGACCGCCGAGGTACTGGCCAGCGAGCTGGCACTCCCGCTGACCGTGGTTCGCATCGACAGTGTTATTTCGTCCTATCTCGGCGAGACGGCCGCCAATCTTCGACAAGTATTCGACTTCATCTCCTCTATTCCGATGGTCGTTCTGTTCGACGAATTCGATGCTCTGGGAAAAGAGCGCGCCGACAGGGCGGACCACGGCGAATTGAAGCGGGTCGTCAATGCATTCCTGCAGATGATTGACGACTACGAAGGCAGGAGTCTGCTGGTCGCCGCTACCAACCATGAAAGCATCCTCGATTCGGCGGTTTGGCGCAGATTCGATGAAGTCCTCACATTGGAACTCCCCAACCTGGAACAGCTAAAGCGTCTCTTGCAGGTAAAGCTACGGGGGTTGCGCCGAGAGTTCGAGGTCGACGATGCCCGCATTGTCGGTCTGTTCAAGGGAATGGCGCATGCCGACGTCGAGCGCGTGTTGCGTCGTGCTGCGAAGGACATGGTTCTCTCCGGAAAGGAGTTTCTGAGCGGACGTCACTTGCAGGCTGCGATACGACGGGAAGACGCGCGAAGGGCGCGAGCGCAACGGGACTGATGGCCCATGCCAGACGAATCCTTTCCTCATCTGCCTCTTCAGCGAGAAGAGCCGGTTACGTCCAAGAGATCAGGTGGACGACGAATGCCCCATGCTCCGGACGATCCTGCTGGTCATGGCCGGACTCTTCGTCAGCGCCTGGAGACCGCCAAAACCGAGGCAGCCACTGACATCGGCGGATTCGACGATCGCCCACTTTTCCGGTTCACCGTAGAGAGGGGATTCGAGCCGGAAGCCCTTTTGAAGATCTCCAACGACATCGAAATCGTGAGCCAGGAGGGGGACGACGTCGTCGTTGCATTCGTCAGCACGGCGGCTCTCGAGTCGTTCGAGGCTCGGCTCGCGTCTCTTGCCGGTGGCGATCGGATTCAATACAAGGAAGTGCTCTATGCACTTCAGGGCATCGACGGCTGGAGCACGGATGATCGGACCGGTTGGGCATTGCAGCGGGAAGGGTTGCCTGCAGACTCGCCCTTTGCTTTGGACGTCGAACTTTGGCCATTGGAAGACCAGTCTCGGGAACGGACGAGATTGTGGAAAGCGTTCGAGAGTTGGTTGACCGATGAAGCCATGGATGTAATTGACAGCGTGAAACATGAAGGGCTGTCGCTCTACAGGGTACGCTGTGATCGTGCACAGGCGCATCGTCTGCTGCATCACAGGGACATTCGAACGGTTGACTTGCCTCCGAAATACGGACTCGAACTAGGCCTTGTATACACGGACATCGAGACTCTTCCGACGATCGAACCTCCCCCGGAGAACGCTCCCGGGCTCGGCATCCTCGATAGTGACCTGACAACGGGGCATCCTCTATTGGCCCCAGCAGTCGGTGATGCGGCAAGCTTCCTGCCTGGCAAGGGCCCTGAAGACGAACACGGACATGGCACTTTGGTCGCGGGGCTCGCCCTCTACGGTGACCTCGGGACTACACTCCAAGATGGAAATCTCGAGCCTCGACTTCGCCTTTTCAGCGGCCGGATCCTGGACGAGAACAACCAGAACGAAACCGGCTTCGTCGAGAACCAGATTCGCGAGGCAGTTCGCTACTTCAACGGCGAATACGGTTGCCGCATTTTCAACCTGTCATTCGGTGATCGAAACAAGCCCTACCTGGGAAAACACGTCAAAGGCCTGTCATACACGCTCGACGTGTTGTCTCGAGAGCTCGACGTCCTATTCATCGTCTCGGCAGGCAACGTCTCGGGGGCCCAGCTTGATGGCGATGCCTGGCGCAATCGGTATCCCCACTATCTCACCGAAACCGATTGGGCGATCGTCGAGCCAGCACCGTCGATCAACTCATTGACCGTCGGGAGTCTTGCGCGGTACGACCAAACGACCAACAGCCAGCGGTATTCCGGAGACCTGGCCGAGGTCCCCATTGCCCGACGCGGTCAGCCTTCTCCTTTCTCCCGTCACGGTCACTCGGTCGGAGGAGCCATCAAACCCGAGCTCCTCGCGTACGGTGGAAACTGGGCAGTGAATACCCGCGCCGGCGCCAATATGCTGGTCCCCAACAGTGGGCTTGGTGAGCTCTCGACGTACCGGGGATTCGCCATGGCGCGCCTGTTCGCCGATGAAAGTGGTACGAGCATGGCAGCACCACACGTCGCCCACCTTGCAGCGGGATTGCTCGCAGAGTATCCGGAAGCCGATACGAATCTGATCCGTGCCCTTCTCGTCGCACACGCGGAGGTGCCGGAAGCCAGCATCGAATTGTTCCCCGACCCGGAGGCCCGCAGGCAGGTCTGCGGCTATGGGCAAACGAGCATGGATGCGCTTTTCCGCTCGCTCGAGAACTCCGTGACACTCGTGGCGACCGATCGTATCGCCAACAAGCGCCACCATTTCTACGAGATTCCGGTTCCGGACGATTTCGTTGGCAAGGGTCGCCGATCACGCGACATCGCGGTCGCGATGGCGCATACGCCTTTCGTTCGTTCTACCCGTATTGCCTACAAGGCGACGCGCATGGACTTTCGCGTGGTCCCTGCGGACGACATCGATCACACCGCGACAGTCTTCAACCGCGCGACGGATCGGGACGAGTACGAGCGGCTCGCCGAGCTACCGAGAGCAAGTGTGGGTCCACAAACGAGGGACAAGGGCACCGTACAGGCATCAACCTGGCGATTCACGCAGTTCAACAAGCGGTCCACGCTCCGCAACAAGCGTCTGTTCGTCGTCGTGACCCGTAACGACTCTCCGTGGGGCGAACCTTGCAGTGCCGCAGAAGAACCGTATGCGTTGGTCGTCTGCCTGCGTGATCACGAGAACGAGGAGGCTCGGTTGTATACCGAGCTTCGCAACCGTCTACGGGCTCGCGCTGGAGCGCGGGCCCGTGCCTGACTCATCCGCTGCGCGGCTGCACGATCGGATGGTTCTGGTCGAAGCGGTCCGGGAGGGCGTCGCGAGCGGCGACTACTTCGGCTATGCGACCAGCGTCTCGGCGGACGGGCGCTACGAGGGATTGAAGCTCGGCGAGCCGG
Source organism: Gammaproteobacteria bacterium (assembly GCA_965214795.1). Taxonomy (GTDB): domain Bacteria; phylum Pseudomonadota; class Gammaproteobacteria; order HK1; family HK1; genus JAJDXW01. The sequence goes on from OZ243976.1 coordinate 4,454,653, forward strand.
GCGCGGCGATCCACGTCGATGCGGCGAGCGTGCTGGTAAAGCCCGAAGCGGCACTGGCCCAGATCGAGGCGGAGCGCCCGAAGCCCGAACCGCCCGGGCGGCCCGGGTCGCCCTGGTCACCCTATCCGCCCGGGTCGGCACCCGGCGGCGAGACCGGCAGACCTCCCGCGATGGGCGTTGCCGACGCCGGCGATGCACCGCCGCCGCCGCGCCGGCCGCGCCGCTTCTTCGGCGCCGTCGAGCTCGACCCGGATCGGGCCGGCCGCGACATGGGGCAGGTGGCGGAAGAGGTCCTGCAGCATCTGACGACGCTGCGCGGAGGCCAGGTCAAGGTGACGGTCGAGATCGCGGCCGAGGTGGCGGAAGGCGTCTCCGATGACGCGCGGCGCGTGATCGACGAGAACTGCCGCACCCTGGGTTTCACCTCCCACGGGTTCGAGGAGTCGTGAGGCGTCGGCGGCTCCCTTCACGCATGTTCGGGATCGGAAAGGCGCAGGGGTTGAATTTCGAGCCCGAGACTGCGGCAACTGCCGTACCCGTTGCCATACTTCCCTGGGTCATCCCACGCTACGGTTCCGGATGGAAACAAGGGGCCGGGATGGCGCTCGCCGCGCGCGACCGGGCCGACCGGCTGCATCCACGCGGCCCGCAGGACCCCCCGAGGGCACGAATGAGGGCGCTCCCGCCGCCCCGGTGCGGATGAGCGGCCAGCGTGGGATAGTCCTGCCATACTTCCGTAGCCATACCTCCGTAGGGGATTGGACCGGGCTCGATGCGATTTGGCGCCCGGCGCGATCCGGCGCTACCATCCGGGCCGAAGCGTCCGGTCCGGCGCGGGGTGAGGACCCTCCTCTCGGCCGGGAACGATCACCAGGGGGGACCGTGCACAGACCCGGACCGGCTCAAGCCGCGGCTTTCAGCCCGCCCCCACCGTCATCCAGGCGACGGGGCGGGCGCGGGCGGGTCGCCCCGGCCCGGCGGACGATCGAGGCCCGGGTCTTCGCCGGCGGCACGCGCCGCCCGCCCGGGAGCACTTCGCGGGCGGCGGTGCATCAAACATCATGGCAGGAGAGACCGAAGACGATGAACCAGCAAATGAAGAGACGGACGTTCCTCAAGGGCGTGGCGGGGACGGCGGCCGCGTCCACCCTCGGGTTTCCCTACATCTCCGCCCGGGGCGCGGATACCCTCGTCGTCAACTCCTACGGGGGCAGCTTCGAGAAGTTCATGCGCTCGGAAATCGTGCCGCCCTTCGAGGAGAAGACGGGGATCAAGCTCACCCTCGACATCAACCTCGGCAAGGGCTGGCTCGCCAACCTGCGCGCGGCGGGGACGGAGAACCCGCCCTACGACGTGCTGATGACCAATGAGACCTGGGCCTCCATCGAACGCGAGGAAGGCTTCTTCGAGCAGATTCCGGACGGGGCGATTCCGAACATGGAGGACCTCTGGCCGATCGCCAGGCTCCCGGACAACTGGGGGGTGATCGGGACCCTCTCGCCGCTCGGTCTCGCCTATCGCACCGATCGCGTGGAGAATCCCCCCGAAGCATGGGAGGACCTCTGGACCCGGGAGGAGTTCCGAGGCCGGACGGGCATGTACACGATCACCAACTCGGCCGGGTACATGTTCGTGCTCATGACCGCCCGCAGCTTCTTCGGGTCCGAGTACGAGGTCGACAAGGCCGTCGACAAGATCAAGGAGCTGCGGCCGTTCAACCAGGTCGACTTCGGGGGCACGATGGAGACGGTGCTCAATCGGGGCGAGGTCATCGTTGCGCCGCTCGACTTCGCGTCGACCGCCCGGCTCAAGGTCAAGGGGTCGAAGCTCGACATCGCCGCCCCGCGCGAAGGAATGTTCATGTGGGAGCAGGTCTTCAACGTGCTCAAGGGCTCGAAGAAGAAGGAGCTCGGCTACCAGTGGATCGACTACATCCTCTCGCCGGAGATCCAGCAGAAATGGGTTCGGAACTACTACTGGTCGCCGGTCAACAGGAACGTCGAGGTGGCCGGGGACCTCAAGGAGCTCGTTCCCATCCACGGGGAGAAGATGAACCAGATCGTGCTCTGGGACTGGAAGACCGCGAACCGGAATCGGGATCACGTCATCGAGCGCTGGAACAAGGAGATGCGCTGATCGCTTCTTGCGCTCTCGCGGTACGCCGCCGGGTCGGCGGCGGCATGTCGTCCGGGTCTCCCCGCCGCGCCGGCGGGGAGATCACCGCCCCTCCGCTCCGGCCGCCGCCGCCCCCGCCGTGGCGGCGACGGCCATCGGCGTGAGACCGTGACCGAGCTCGCGGTCCGAGGGCTCTCCAAGCGCTTCGGGGACGTGGCCGCGGTGGACGGGTTCGATCTGCGGATCGGCGACCACGAGCTCGTCTCCCTCCTCGGCCCGTCGGGCTGCGGCAAGACCACCACCCTGCGGTGCATCGCGGGGTTCGAGGAGCCGAGCGCAGGGCGGATTCTGTTCGACGACCGGGATGTCGTGGGACTGCCGCCCGAGCGCCGGAACATCGGCATGGTGTTCCAGAACTACGCTCTCTTCCCCCACATGACGGTGCGCCGGAACCTCGCCTTCGGCCTCGAGATGCGGGGCGTCTCGAAGAGCGAGACCGGCGAACGCATCGCCCGGGTCCTCGAAACGGTGCAGCTCGGCGACCTCGGCGAACGCTATCCCCGCCAGCTCTCCGGGGGGCAGCAGCAGCGCATCGCCTTAGCCCGCGCCATGGTCATCGAGCCGAGCATCCTGCTCCTCGACGAGCCGCTCGCAAACCTCGATGCGAAGCTCCGGGAAGAGATGCGCTTCTTCGTCCGCTCGCTTCAGAAGCGGGTCGGGATCACGACCGTGTACGTGACCCACGACCAGGCGGAGGCGATGGTCATCTCGGACCGGATCGTGGTCATGTTCGACGGACGCATCCACCAGGTCGGCACGCCGGACGAGATCTACTCGCGGCCGGTGAGCCGCGAGGTGGCGAGTTTCATCGGCCTCTCGAACTTCGTCGAGGGCCGGGTCGAGGACCGGGTCGAGGACCGGATCGAGGACCGGGCGGGCGGGGTCGACGGCGCTGGCAAAGGCGGCGAGTTCCGCCTGGAGACGCCGATCGGGACGCTTCGCTGCGCCTACTCGGGGCCGCTCGCGGCAGGCCAGGAAGTGGCCCTCGTCGTGCGCCCGGAGGCGGTCTCGCTGTCGGCGGCCGCTCCCGCCGATGCGCAGGCGGCCAACGCCATTCCGGGCCGGGTGAGCGAGCGCTACTTCCTCGGCAACATCACCGGCTATCGGGTCGCCTGCGCGGACGGCCTCGTGCTCCAGGTGCAGGACCATCCGTGGGCGACGTTCGGGGTGGGCGACGAGGTATGGTGCGCCTTCGACGCCGCCCACGCCTGGATCATCCCGGATGGAGCGAGCGCCGTCGCCCCGGACGCGAGGCAAGGAAAGTGACGAGTTCCGGCGAGACCCGCACCATCGCGACCGCCCCCCCGGCCCTGTCGGCCGGAAAGGACCGTTTCGCGCCGGCCGGACGGCCGGGGGGCAGGTCGGATGATCGGAGCGCAGCCCGGTTTGCCCGCCTCCGGAACGCCGCAGATGTCGGATTGCGCTTCGCTCATCCGACCTGCGGGTTCCTCCGGGCTCCACCGGACCCGGAACCGTAGCGTGCGACGCTCCCCCCAACCGGCCGGCCGGGGCTGGAACCCGACGTTCTTCCTCATCCTCCCCACCGTGGGGCTGCTCGTCGCCTTTCTCGTGTTCCCCTACCTCAACATGGTCGTGATGAGCTTCCGCAACCCCTCGACCAGCCAGGTGTTCGCCCCGGGGTTCACGGTCGGCAACTATCTCGACGCGATCCTCGACTCCGACCTCTACTACCTCGAGATTCTCTGGGACACGATGCTGCTCGGGGTCGCGACCACCGCGATCTGCCTCGCCCTCGGATTTCCCGTCGCCTACCACCTCGCCCGCACCTCGTCGCGCTTCAGGAACGTCCTCTACGCCTTCGTGCTGTCGCCCCTCCTCGTCGGGGTGGTGGTGCGCTGCTACGGCTGGATCATCATCCTCGGCAACAACGACGGGCTCATCAACACCACCCTGATGGACCTCGGCATCATCGAGTCGCCGCTCCCCCTCATGTACAACACGTTCGGGGTCGGGGTCGGGCTCGTGCACATCTTCCTTCCGTTCATGATCCTGCCCCTGCTCGGCGCCATCCAGTCGATCGATCCGGCGCTCGAGGAGGCCGCCCGGTCGCTTGGCGCATCGCGCTTTCGGACCATGCTGCGGGTGGTGTTTCCCCTGAGCCTCCCCGGCGTGCAGGCGGGGACGGTGCTGGTGTTCGTGCTCACCATCAGCTCCTACGTGATCCCGATCCTCCTCGGGGGGTTCAGCGTCATGATCATGCCGACCCTCGTAGTGCAGCAGCTCATGGACGCCATGCTGTGGCCCTTCGGTGCCGCCCTCGCCTTCATACTGTCGATCGCGGGAGCGGCGGTGGTCTACGTCTACCTTCGGCTCACCTCGCGGGCCGTCCGGGGCATCGCCTGAAGTTCACCATGAGCGCGGATCGGGCAGGGGGAGCCGAGGCCGCACAAGGCCGGCTCGGGCGCAGGGCGGGCCATGTCCTCTACCTCGCCGTCGTGGTCGTCGTCTACGTCTACCTCCTGACCCCGCTCGTCATCGTGGTGCTCGCCTCGGTCAACGCCGGCGAGTTCCTGGCCTTTCCGCCGGAAGGGTTCTCGCTTCGCTGGTACGTGAGCTTCTTCGAGAGCGAGGCGTTCATGGGCTCGCTCTTCTTCTCGCTCCGGGTCGCGTTCTTCGCCACCGTCATCTCGACCGCCCTCGGGGTCGCGGTGGCGCTCTACGTGGTGCGTTTCGCCGGACGCTGGCGCGAACGGCTCCGGCTCTTCATCCTCCTCCCGCTCCTCCTCCCCGAGATCCTGACCGCGATCGCCCTCCTCTTCTTCTACTACAACGCGGAGGCGTTCTTCCGCGCGATGGGGATCGACGTCGGGAGCGGGATGTTCCGCAACTCCGTCCTCGGCCTCCTCATCGGGCACGTGCTGATCACCCTGCCCTTCGTGTTCCTCGGCATCTCGGCTTCCCTCTACAACTTCGACCGATCGCTCGAGGAGGCCGCCCGCAGCCTCGGCGCGAGCCGGCTGACCACGTTCCGGCGGATCACCCTCCCCATCATCAAGCCGGGGATCATCGCCGGCGCGCTCCTCGCATTCATCATCTCGTTCGACCTCTTCAACATCTCGCTGCTGCTGAAGGGAATCGGCATCGCCACCCTTCCCATCCAGCTCTTCGACTATGTGCGGTGGGAGTTCGACCCGACCGCGGCGGCGGTGGCGACGGTGAGCATCGTCATCACCGTGATCGCGATCCTCATCACCGAGAAGCTGGTCGGGCTCCGCTCGCTCCGGTTCTGATGACCCGCCTCCGCCGACCTCCCGACTGCCGCAATTGTCGGATCACGCTTCGCTGATCCGGCCTGCGAGCTGCCGCAACCACGAGCGGGCGGCCGGCCGTGACCAGGGCGGTGCGAGGGCGGTCAGTCCCTCGCAGGTCGGATCGGCGAAGCGTGATCCGACCACCGGCGGACGGGGGAGGATCGGCAAGGCAGGGATACAACCCCCACTATCCACGGGGTATCCGGGAGGCCGGTTCAACCCTCCCGGACGGTCTCCGGGCGGGGGCAGGGGCAGGGCCGAACCGGGCTCGCGTCAGTCGAAGACAAGGACGATCTTTCCGAAGTTCTCGTTCGCCTCCATCATCTCGTGCGCCCGGCGCGCGTCCTCGAACGGCACCGTGGCGTGGACGACGGGCCGGATCGTGCCCGCGGCGAGGAGCGGCAGCCAGCGCTCGCGGAAGCGCCGGACGATCGCCCGTTTGTTCGCGAGAGGCTGGGCGCGCAGGGTGAAGCCCCGGATGGAGAGCCGCTTGCGCAGCATCCCGCCGAGGTCGAAGGGGGCCACCTGGCCGCCCATGAGCCCGACGAGGAGCAGGGTTCCGGTCGGCTTGAGGATGGAGAGGTTGCGAGCGAGGTAATCGGCCCCGATGAAGTCCTCGACGACGTCGACGCCCTCGCCGCGGGTGATCCGCAGCACCTCCTCCACGAAGTCCTCCGTCCGGTACAGGATCCCGTGGTCGGCGCCAAGCGCGAGGACCCGGTCGATCTTCGCGCGCGAGCCGGCCGTGAAATAGACCGTGGCCCCGGCTTGGTTCGCCATCTGCACCACCGCCGTTCCGACCCCGCTCGCTCCGGCGTGAACGAGAATCGATTGACCTTCGTCGAGCCCGCCCAGCTCGAACACGGTCTCGTTGGCGGTGCAGTAGACCTCGATGACCGCCGCCCCCTCGGCGAAGCTCCAGCCCTCCGGAACCGGAACCGCAAGGCCCGCGTCGAGGACCGCGCACTCCGCATAGCCCCCCTCCGCGACGAGGCCGAACACCCGGTCGCCGACCCGGAACGTCTCCACCCCCGCCCCCATGGCGGCGACCTCGCCGGCGATCTCGAGCCCCGGCACGTTGCCGAGGCCGGGCGGCATGGGGTAGGTGCCGGCGCGCTGAAGGCAGTCCGCCCGGTTGACCCCCGCGGCGCGGACGCTCACCAGCAACTCGCCCGGACCGGGCCGGGGCTCGGGTGCGTCCGCCATCGCCAGCACCTCGGGCCCGCCGTATGCGGGGAGGACTATCTGCCGCATGGTTCGCTCACTCCTTCCCGGATCCACATCCTCTCACCGCGCCCCCGAAGTCCTCGACCTCGCCGCCGCCGCACCGACCCCGGGTCGTCGGATTGCGCTGAGCGAATCCGGCCTGCGAGGGACTACGTGGGAACGGCGGGGGAACGGTGGGCCTCCCGGCAGGTCGGATTGGCCGCAGGCGCAATCCGACGACGCACGGCGTGGCCGAAGGCTGCACACCGTTTGCTTGTTCGTCAAGTCGGGGATATAAGTCACAGGCTCCGAACGTGGCACGGCACCGGCACCCTGGGGCAGGACCGGAGTCGCCCGCTTGCCCCGGGGAGGGAACGGACCGAATGAGCACGAGGACCCCGGCCGCGGCTTCGGCTTCGACCCGGAACATCGATACCCGTCGGATCGAGTGGTACCGGTGCCCCATCGAACCCGAGACGCTCCGCGCGCTGACGGAGCGGAGCGACCGGAAGGGCGGCCTCCAGGCGGCCGGTCACCTTGCGCTCGCCGCGACTACCGGGACATCGACCGTCTACTGCTTCCTGGTGGAGAGCTGGATCGGGTTCGCGCTCGCCCTCTTCGCACACGGCACCGTCGCCTCGCACCTGCACCATGCCTGCCATGAGCTTGGCCACGGCACCGTGTTCCGGACGAAGCGGATGAACGCCGTCTTCCTCCGGATCTACAGCGTTCTCGCGTGGTGGAACCATCACGAGTACGGGATGAGCCATACCCACCACCACCTGTTCACCCTGCATCCGCGCGGGGATCGGGAGGTCGTGCTCCCCTTCCCGCCGGCCTGGAAGCCGCTCTACCTGCTCCAGCTCTTCACCGTGAACTTCACCGGCGGGATGCATTCCAAGGGCGTCATGGGCCACATCGTGAGCATGTTCGTGACCGCTTTCGGGCGCTACGGCCCCTTCCGGCCGGAATGGAACCGGTCCCTCTACGCGGGCCGGCCGGACGCGAGGCGGAGCGCCGTCCACTGGGCCCGCGTCGTCGTGCTCTGCCACGTCGGGTTCGCCGCCGCGTGCACGGCGGCCGGCTTCTGGATCGTGGCCGCGGTCGTCAGCTTCGGGCCGGTCATCGCGAACTGGCACGCGTACTTCGTCGGCGGTCCGATGCACTGCGGCCTCCGCGACAACGTGCCGGACTTCCGCAAGTGCGTGCGCACCATCACCCTCGACCCGGTATCGGAGTTCCTGTACTGGCACATGAACTGGCACCTCGAACACCACATGTTCGCGGCCGTTCCCTGCTACCACCTCGCGAAGCTGCACCGGGCGGTGGCCCACGACATGCCCGAGCCCCGCACCCTCACCGGCGCATGGCGCGAGATCCGCGACGTCTGGCGGCGCCAGGCGCGGGACCCCGGTTATCAGTACGACACCCCCCTCCCCGCCCCGTCCGGGCCGGCGAGCGCCCGCGCGAACCCGGAGGCCGCGGCCATCGGCGACATCGCTCCGAGGGAGCTCCGCGTCGCCGCCTGACCCCGAACCGCCCGCGCCCGGACGGGGTGACCCGGAAGCGGGCCGCCACCGCCCGCTTTCGCCGCGCGCCGGATGCGGCGCTCCGCTCCGGATCGCCCCTGCCCCGGGGGCGGGCGGCTACGGAGCGGGTTCGCCGGCCGCCCGGCTCGACCGCCGGATCAGGAGGCTGCCGGTCCGGTGGACGGCCGCGTGCCAGTCGGGGAGCACCCACACCGTGCAGTCCTCCTGCTCGATGATCGCGGGTCCGGGGACGGAGGCGCCGCGGCCGAGCGCCCGCCGCAGGTACACCGGTACTTCGAGCCGCTGCCCGGCGACGTGCACCCACCTCGTGTCGGAGGGCTCGGCCGGCCCGCGTTCCGGCAGGGCCGCAAGCTCGAGAGGGGGGATCCGGCCGGTGATCCGCATCCGTTCGGTGCTTACCTCGACGCTGCTCTCGGGGTCGCGGAAGCTGTAGATCCGCTCGTGATCGCGATGGAACAGCTCCGTGATCGCGTCGAGGTCGGGCTCCCTCCGCAATTCTTCCGGGATCGGGACCTGAAGGTCGAACGCCTGCCCGGAGTAGCGCATGTCGAGCGAGGCGTCGAACACGACCTCCCCGAGAATGTCGCCTTCGCGGCGGATCCACGACGAGGCGCCGTTCTCGAGCGCTCGGAAGATCGAAGCAAGCTCCGCCGAGACCGGGGGGCCATCGGCGAACCGGAGGCGGTGCGAACGCACGTAGTCGCGCTTCACGTCGGCGAGGACCGCGCCCAGGGCGCAGAACGTCGCCGGCCCCGGCGGGATGATGGCGGTATCGAGGCCGGCCTCCTCGGCGAGGAGGTTCGCGTGAGTGGGGCCGGCGCCCCCGAAGGCCATCAGGGCAAGCTCGCCGGGCGCGGCGCCCCGCCGGGCGAGACCCTTGGCGAGCTCGTTGGCCATCATCGCGGACGCGACGCGCAGGGCCGCGCCGGCCGCCCGCACCGCCCGGTCGCCGCCCTCGTAGCCGAGCCGGTCCGCCAGCGCCTCCATCGCTTCGCGCGCCGCGCCGCGGTCGAGGCGCATGCGCCCCCCGAGGAAGTGCTCGGGGTGGATAAACCCGACGAGGAGGTAGCAGTCCGTGATGGTCGGGCGGGCGCCGCCCCGGCCGTAGCACACCGGCCCGGGGTCGGCGCCCGCACTCTCCGGGCCGACCTTGAGCACGCCCTGGGGGTCCACCCAGAGCACCGATCCGCCCCCTGCGCCGATGGCCCGCACGTTCACCACCGGCACGACGAGGGGATAGTCCCCCACCCGGGTCGAGGTGGCGTACTCCGGCTCCTCGCCCTGGTTGAGCGCGAGATCGCAGCTCGTCCCGCCGAGGTCGACGGTGATGATGCCGGACCGATCGAGGGAGCGGGCGATGCGCGTCGCGGCGACGAGCCCGGAGGCGGGACCGGACAGCACGGTGTCGATGGGCCGTTCGCGGGCGGTGTCGAGGCTGAGGGTTCCTCCGTTGGAGGCGGTGATGTAGATCGGCGCACTCACCCCCGCCTCGGCCACACGGCCCTCCAGGCGGTGCAGGTAGGCGCTCATGAGGGGTTGCACATACGCGTTCATGATGGCGACGAGCCCGCGCTCGAACTCGCGCTGCTCCGGCCAGACTTCGGCCGATCCGGTGATCGGAACCCCGGGCAGGCGGCGCCGGAGGGCGTGCGCCACCTCGCCCTCCGTATCCGGGAAGGCGTAGGAGTTGAGCAGCAGCACGGTGACCGCTTCGACGCCGGCCGCCCCGAGGTCGGATGCGAGCCGATCGAGGTCCGCCGCGCTCGGACGCTCCACCACGCTCCCGTCCGCGCGCACCCGCGCACCCACCTCGAACACGAGATTGCGCGGCACGAGGGGCTCTTCCTTGCGGAGGGTGAAGTCGAAGGAGTTGTCGAGGCTCATGCGGCCGATCTCGAGAACCCCGCGCTGGCCGCGGGAGACGACGAGCCCGACCCGCGCCCCGCGGCGCTGGATGATGGCGTTGACGAGGAGGGTCGTGCCGTGGACGAGCAGCTCCACGTCCCCCGGCCGCAGCCCGGCCCGCTCGATGAGCGCGGGAAGCCCGCGCCCCACCGAGAGCGACGGGTCGCTCGGAACGCTCGGCTCCTTGTAGCGGACGATCTCGCCCGTCCGCGGGTTCGTCAGCACGAAGTCGGTGAACGTCCCGCCCACGTCGATGCCGATGCGGCAGCGGGCTCGAGTCCCTCCGGATGCCATTCTGCGGCTCCTTTCGATTCAACCGGCGCGCAGCTTACACTTCGCCCGGAGGCGACCTTCCGGCGGCCCCGGCCTGACCGCCGGAGGCTCCCCGATCACGGTCCCGGCCCCCGATCCGGGTTCCGGCCCGGCCCCGGCCCGCGGACGCGATCGCGACCGCCGCCGACGGCTCGGGTCCCGTGGCGGCCGGGGTACGATCCTGGCCGAAGAGGCCGGCCATGACCAGCCGGCGACGGGCGCCCGGAGCCCGCCGCGCAGGCCCGGCTCCCGGGGGGGCTTCGGACCCGTCGCCGCAGACCGCTTGGTGGACCCAGGGAGAATCCGGATGATCGACGACGACGCCAACCCCGCGGGCCGCCGCCCCACCCGCCCCGCCCGCCCCGAGAGCGGCGACCCCGCCGGCGGAGCGCCCGCGCTCGAGCCGGTGCTGCTCGAGATCATGCGGCACAAGGTGGAGGCGATCGCGGACGAGATCTGCATCACCCTGCTTCGCACCTGCCGCTCCGTCTTCGTCAACGAGGCGGCCGACTTCGCGGTCGGGCTCATCGATCTCGAGGGCGAGATCTTCGGCTGGGCGCCCGAGAACAAGACCACGTCCGTCAACGTCCCGGCCGCGCATACCCTCGAGACGATGGGGACCCTCGAACCGGGCGACGCGATCGTCACCAACGACCCCTACACCTCCGACGCGATGGCGACCCACCTCCCCGATCTCCACGTCATCCGCCCGTACTTTCACGGCCCGCGGCTCGTCGGGTACGGGTGGGGCTTCATCCACTACATGGATGTCGGTGGACGATTTCCCGGCAGCATGTCGCCCCACACGGCCGACATCTTTCAGGAGGGATTCCGCATTCCTCCCATGAAGCTGATGCGAAAGGGCGTGCTCAACCAGGACTTCATCCATCTCTTCAGGGCCAACTGCCGGCTGCCGGAGACCAACATGGCCGACCTCAAGGCCATGCTGGGGGCGCTCGAGGTCGGCGGCCAGCGGGTCCGGGACACCATCGATCGGTACGGCGTCGAGACCTTCGTCGCGAGCCAGGGTGCGCTCAAGGACTATGCCGCCGACAAGGCGCGCGAGGTGCTTCGCCTGCTCCCGGACGGCACCTACGATTTCTGGGACTATCTCGACGACGACGTCGTCTCCGCGATCCCCATCCGGATGCGCCTGCGAGCCACCGTGGACGATGGCCGGGTGCACTTCGACGTGACCGGGACCGACCCCCAGGTGGAGGCCTCCTACAACATCCCGACCGCCGGGAAGCTCCACAACATGCTGACGCGGCGGATCATGACGTTCATCTGCACCCACGACCGGACCATCCCCCTGAACGCGGGCACGTTCCGCCCGCTCAGCATGACGAGCCCGGTGGGAACGGTGCTCAACGCCGAGTTCCCCGACGCCTGCGCGGTGCGCTTCTCGACCGCGACGGGGTTCAACGACGCGGTGAGCGGGGCGCTGCTCAAGGCGGCCCCGGACAAGATGGCCGGCGCGACGGCGGGGGCGAGCTTCACCTTCGTGGTCGAGGAGACGAACCCGGCCGACGGGCGGCGGGAGGTGATCTTCGCCCAGGTCGCGCGCGGCGGAATGAGCGCCTACCGGGGAAGCGACGGGGTGGACGTGCGCGACGTCACCATGAACACGATGCACAACCATCCCCTCGAGGTGGTGGAGGCGAAGTGCGGCGTCGCGTTCCGGGAATACGACCTGCGCCCGGACTCGGGGGGGCCGGGCCGGTGGCGGGGCGGAGCCGGTCAGGTGCTCACCCTGGAAGCCCTCCGCGACGGCACCACATTCGTCATCGGCGGTCTCGACCGCATCCGGTTCCCTCCCTGGGGAGTGCAGGGGGGCCGCCATGGCCGGCCGACGGAGGTGATCGTGGACCGGGGCCGGCCCGGCGAGCGCTCGATCGGCAACGAGAGCTCGCTCACCCTCGAACGCGGCCAGACGGTGACCATGCTCACCCCGGGAGGCTCCGGCTTCGGGGACCCCTTCGAGCGCGACCCGGAGGCGGTGCGACGCGACGTGGAGCTCGGCTTCGTCTCGCGCGAGGGCGCACGCCGGGATTACCGGGTCGTGCTGACGGACGCGCTCGGCGTCGATGCCGCGGCGACCCGCGACGCGCGGGCGAGCCGGGGTCGGCCGAACGCCGGAACCGACTTCGACTTCGGCCCCGAACGGGTCGCGTGGGAGCGGGTCTTCGACGACCCCACCATGCTCGCCCTCAACCGCGGCCTCTTTGCGCTCCCGAAGGCGCTCCGCCAGAAGGTGCGTCGGCGGATCGTCGAGGAGGCGGTGCCGGACCTGCCCCGGGCGGGGTACGGGCGGCTGGACGAAGTGCTCTCAGATGCGGATGCGGCGCGGGAACGCCTGCGGGCCGCGATGAGCCGGGCGTTCGCCGCGCACGGGCTCCCCGCTCCCTCGATCGAACCTCCCTCCCCCGCGGCGCGGAAGGTCGCCTGACCCGGATCGGATCCGGGTCGGACCCGGAGAAGTGCGATGGTGCTCACCGGCACTCCGGAGGCTTCCCGGCCCACGCGGGGATGGGGCCCGAATCTTCGGGCCGAGCGTCATCCATCATGATACGGTCCCCGCCATGACCCCCGACGCCCTCACCATCATCGGAACCGGGATCGCGCTTGCGGCCCTCAACGTCGGACTCATCGCCTGGCTCCGGACGGACGTGCGCGCCCTCCGGGCGGACGTGCGCGCCGACGTCGCGGACCTGAAGCGGGGGCAAACCCGCCTCGAGGACCGTCTGGTCGCGGTCGAGAGGGAGCAGGCCCGCACGAGCGGGCTCCTCGAGGGCCTCGGGCTCACCGGACGCGCCGAACCCGCCGCCAGCGACTGAGTCGCCATCCGGCCCGCGCCCCGGTCGATACGGTACCCGCCATGAGCCCCGACGCCCTCACCATCATCGGAACCGGGATCGCACTTGCGGCCCTCAACGTCGGACTCATCGCCTGGCTCCGAACGGACGTGCGCGCCCTCCGGGCGGACGTGCGCGCCGACGTCGCGGACCTGAAGCGGGGGCAAACCCGCCTCGAGGACCGCCTGGTCGCGGTCGAGAGGGAGCAGGCCCGCACGAGCGGGCTCCTCGAGGGCCTCGGGCTCACCGGACGCGCCGAACCCGCCGCCAGCGACTGAGTCGCCATCCGGCCCGCGCCCCGCCGATGATGTCGTCGAGCCGTATCCCGACCACTTCCCGCGCCCGCGGATCCCGGCGGGCCATCGGTTCACACGCTCGGAACAACGGCCTCTTCTGACCGCTTGCGCTTGAAACGACCCTCGGACGGAGACCGGGGCGGTTGCTCTCCGATGCCCGGATCAGCATGATCCCGGCAATCGCCGCCGTGAAGCGAGGTGGGGAGCCGGCCGTGGCGTTCTGGCCGCACCGCATGGACGAAGAGGAGCCGGGCCGCGGCGGGCGGAGGCCGTTGCCCGACCTGGAACAGGTCCGCCAAGCTCTCCAGCACCGCTTGGAGCGAGCGCTGGCGCCGTTCGCCGCCCTGCTCCACCGGCTCGGCGCGGGCGCCGACCAGATCTCGATCATCGGATTCGTTCTCAACGTGGCGGCGGCGACCCTGGTCGCGACCGGCAACCTCGTGGCCGCCGGCGCCCTCTATCTCTTCGCCGGACTGCTGGACCTCCTTGACGGGATGCTCGCCCGGGCGAGCGGAAAACCGACCCGGTTCGGCGCGTTCCTCGACTCCACCCTCGACCGTGCGTCGGAGGGTGTCGTCTTCGCCGCCATTGGCTACCGGTTCGCCGCCGAAGGGGCGGCCGTCGACGCCGGCATCGTGGTCCTCGCCCTCCTCGGCTCGTTCCTCGTGAGCTACGTCCGCGCCCGGGCGGAGGGGCTGGGAGCCCGATGCAAGGTCGGCATCGCGACGCGGGCGGAGCGGGTGATCCTCGTCGCCCTCGGCCTCCTCTCCGGGCTGCTTCCGGAGGCCATCCGCCTCGTCGCGCTCCTTGCGGCCATCACCGTGGTGCAGCGGATCGCCTGCGCCCGGCGGGAGCTTCGGGCCGCCCGCTGACCCGAGGCGGGCGGCGGCGCCCGCCGGTGCCCCGGCTCCGGTCGCTGGTGCGGGCCGGCGTTCCGGCGCCCCCTCGTCGCGCGCGCCGCGCTCCGAAGGGTTGCACTCGACCGTCTCGGCGCCGTCGAGGAACGAGCGGACCGGGTGGAGAGTCCGTATCCGGCGGGCCCGAAGCATCCCGATCCTCTCCCGATGATGCCCCGTTCCCGATCCCTTCAGGCTCACCTCACGTTGGATCAGGCGCTCCCTTCAGGCTCATGGGTCATCGGACAAGGCTCCCGGTTGGCCCGGCCGACGAGATCGCGTAAATTCCGCCCGCCCGCGAACGGGCTCTTTCCGGAGAAACCATCGACCCCATGAAGGCGCTCCTCTGCAAGCAGTACGGCCCGCCCGAATCGCTCGTGCTCGAAGACATCCCGCGACCCGAGCCCGGGGACGGCCAGGTCCTCCTCCGGGTGCGGGCGTGCGGGGTGAACTTTCCCGATCTCCTCCTCATCGAGAACCGGTATCAGGAACGCCCTTCCCTGCCGTTCTCGCCGGGCGCGGAGGTCGCGGGGGACGTCATCGCGGTCGGGCCGGGGGTCACGAACGGGGTTCGGGAGGGCGACCGGGTGATCGCGATGATCGGCTCGCGCGGATTCCAGGAGGAGACGCTCGCCGACGCGGACCGCTGCGTCCCGCTCCCCGATGCAATGGACTACGCGACCGGCGCCGCCTTCACCCTTACCTACGGCACGAGCTACCACGCCCTGGTCGACCGGGCCCGCATCGCGCCGGGGGAGACCCTGCTCGTGCTCGGAGCCACCGGCGGGGTCGGCACCGCCGCGCTCGACATCGCGCGCAACCTCGGTGTGCGCACGATCGCGGCCGGGGGGAGCGATGCGAAGCTCGAGACGGTCCGCGCGATCTACGGCGCCGGCGACACGGTGAACTACGCCGCGGCCGAGGACGAGGAGCCGTTCAAGGACCGCGTCAACCGTCTCACCGGCGGGCGCGGGGCCGACGTCATCTGCGACCCGATCGGCGGCGAGACGTTCCAGCAGGCGCTCCGGTGCATCGCTTGGGAGGGACGGATCCTGATCGTGGGCTTCGCGGCGGACGGCGCCAACCTGCCCCGGGCCCGCACGAACCTCCTGCTCCTCAAGGGCAGCTCGCTCGTCGGGGTCTTCTGGGGGCGCTTCACCCGAGAGGACCCCGGCCGCAGTTCCCGCAACTTCGACACGCTGTTCGGCTGGTACGCGCAGGGGCGCCTCCGTCCCCACATCTCGCACCGGTTCCGGCTCGACGAGGGCATCGAGGCACTCCGGGCAGTGGCGGAGCGGCGGGTCGTCGGCAAGTGCGTGGTGGTGATGGACGACTGAACCGGACCCGACCCCGACCGGGATCGACCAGGATCGACCGGGGCGGGCTCGGCGGAGCCGGGCTTCGCGCCGGCCGCCCGGCCGCGGCCGGGCGGAGCGGGGCCGCCAAGGGTCGAACCGCGAAGGACCAGAACGAGGTAGGACCATGTTTCTTCCCCTCTCCGACCGTGCTCGGGAGCTGCTCGACCAGGTCATGGCGTTCATGGACGAGCACGTCTATCCGAACGAAGCCCGCTTCCACGAGGAGATCGACTCCGGGGACCGCTGGCAGCCGGTCCCGGTTCTGGAGGAGGTGAAGGCCATCGCGCGCGAACGGGGCCTGTGGAACCTGTTCCTGCCCGAGAGCGAGTTCGGAGCGGGCCTCACCAACTACGAGTACGCCCACCTCTGCGAGCAGATGGGGCGCTCGCCAATGGCCCCGGAGTCGTTCAACTGCTCCGCCCCCGACACCGGAAACATGGAGGTGCTCGTGCGCTACGGGACGCACGAGCACCGCCGCGAGTGGCTCGATCCGTTGCTCGCGGGAGCGATCCGGTCCTCCTTCGCCATGACCGAGCCCGCCGTCGCCTCCTCCGACGCCACCAACATCTGCTCGACCATCGTCCGGGACGGTGGCGAGTACGTCGTCAACGGGCGCAAATGGTGGACCTCCGGGGTCGGTGACCCGCGCTGCCGGATCCTCATCTTCATGGGCAAGACCGACCCCTCCGCCCCGCGGCACCGGCAGCAGTCCATGATCCTCGTGCCGCGCGATGCGCCGGGGGTGAAGGTGCTCCGGCTGCTGTCCGTGTTCGGCTACGATCACGCCCCCCACGGGCACGGGGAAGTGGAGTTCGACAACGTGCGGGTCCCCGCCTCGAACCTCCTCCTCGGCGAGGGACGGGGTTTCGAGATCGCCCAGGGGCGTCTCGGGCCGGGCCGCATCCACCACTGCATGCGCTGCATCGGGGTTGCGGAACGCGCGCTCGAGCTGATGTGCGAACGGGCGAAGGGCCGGGTCGCCTTCGGGACCACCCTCGCCGAGAAGGGGTCGCTTCGCGAGGACATCGCGAAGAGCCGGATGGAGATCGACCAGGCCCGGCTGCTCACCCTCCACGCGGCCTACAAGATGGACGAGGTCGGCAACAAGGAAGCGCGCAACGAGATCGCGGAGATCAAGGTGGTAGCGCCGAACGTCACCCAGCGGGTGCTCGACCGGGCGATCCAGGCGCACGGCGGGATGGGGGTCTGCCAGGACACCCTCCTGCCGCACTGGTGGGCCGCGAATCGGACCCTGCGCCTTGCGGACGGCCCCGACCAGGTGCACATGGAAGCGATCGCGAAGCGCGAGCTGGCGCGCAACCGGTAGCGCACGGACCTTCCGCCGGGCGGCGCTCGAAGCGAGAGACCCAGGCCCTCTCCCGCGCAGGTCCATGGACATCCGGGCGGTCATCTTCGACGTCGGAGGCGTGATCCAGGAGTCGCCTGTCCACTTCCTGCGCGAATACGAGGCTCGCAACGACCTCCCGGACGGATTCATCGCCGGCATCGTGGGCAACTACGCGGCCCGCCCGGACGGGGCCTGGCAGCGGCTCGAGCGCGGGGAACTCCTGCTCGACGAGTTCTGCCGGATCTTCGATTCCGAGATCGCGAACCTCGGCTGCTCCTTCTCCACCGCGGCGATGATGCTGGAGATGGCCGACTACGTCGTGATCCGGCCCCGGATGCTCGAGGCGGTGCGGCGGATCCGCGCCCGCGGGCTCCGGACCGCCGCGCTCACCAACAACTGGTTCATGGACGAGAAGGACGACGAGCGCGAGGCGCTGAAGAGCCACTTCGACGCGTTCATCGAGTCCTGCCGCACCGGCCTTCGAAAGCCCGATCCCCGCATCTACGAGCTGACCTGCGAGGCGCTCGAAGTCCTGCCCGCGGAGGCGGCGTTCCTCGACGACCTCGGAGCGAACCTCAAGACGGCGGCCCGGCTCGGGATGCTCACCATCAAGGTGACGGACCCGGTCCAGGCGCTTCGCGAGCTGGGGGAGGCGCTCGGAATCGACCTCGTCGACCCGCTGCCCGCGGACGCCGGTCCCGGCCCTGGCCCCAGCCCCGGCCCCGGCCCTCGCCGCGACGAGGAGACCGCAGCATGACCGAAATCACCGTCGTCGCCACCGGCCTCCGGTTTCCCGAAGGCCCGATCGCCCTCTCCGACGGCTCGGTGCTCGTGGTCGAGATCGCCCGCGGCACCGTCTCGCGGGTGCTGCCGGAGGGCGAGACAGGGGTGGTCGCGGAGACCGGAGGCGGGCCCAACGGCATGGCCCTCGGCCCGGACGGGCGATGTTACGTCTGCAACAACGGCGGATTCGAGTGGCGCGAAGTGGGCGGCCAGCCGGTGCCGGGGCTCCAGGGGCCGGACTACGAAGGCGGGCGGATCGAGGCCGTCGACCTCGAGACCGGCGAGGTGGAGGTGCTGTACCGCGAATCGGGCGGGCGGCGCCTGCGCGGCCCCAACGACATCGTCTTCGACGCGCACGGCGGCTTCTGGTTCACCGACTTCGGCAAGATGCGGCGAAACGACATGGACCGCGGGTTCGTTCACTACGGCCGGGCGGACGGAAGCGGATGCCGCGAGGTGATCCGGGGCCTCATCACCCCGAACGGGATCGGGCTCTCGCCGGACGGAGGCACGCTCTACGTCGCGGAGACGATCCCGGCGCGGGTCTGGGCGTGGGAGCTGCCCGAGCCCGGGGTCGCGCGTCTCGACCGTTCCGCCGGCACCCTCAACCGGGGCCGGCTGGTGGCGGCGCCGGGGGGCCGTCAGGAGTTCGACTCGCTGGCCGTGGACAGCGCCGGGAACGTCTGCGTCGCGACCCTCCACCGGGGCGGGATCACCGTCGCCGCCCCGGACGGAAGCTCCGTCGAGCACGTCCCCCTCCCCGACCGCATCACCACCAACCTCTGCTTCGGCGGCCCCGACCTCCGGACCGCGTGGGCCACCCTGAGCGGCACCGGGCAGCTCGTCTCGTTCGAGTGGCCGCGCCCCGGCCTTCGCCTCAACCACGCCTGACCGTCCGCCCCGCCACCACCGGGGCAAGAGCCCGATTCCGGCCCGCCGGCGCCGAACCCGATCGGAGGGAGCGGTCCAGGGGTTGGGCCTCGACCGGCTCGGCGCCGTCAAGGAACGAGCGGACCTCGTCCACGGTCCGCACTCGGTGGGTCCGAGCATCACGATCAGCTCCTGATGATGCCCCGCTTCACACCCCGTCGGGCTCACCTCACGTTGGAATCACGCGCCTCCTTCTTCGCTCATGGGTCATCGGACAAGGCTCCGGCTGTCCCGCGCGCTCCGATTCGGCAATACTTGACCCGAGGGCAACATCACCGGAGGGATGCGCGATGGCGAGCGAGACCGAAGGGATCCTCACCACGGTGGTGGGCTCCTACCCGGTGCCGGAATGGCTGGTGGCGAGCCCGTCGGACGAGGCGCTCACCGACGCGACCCGCGTGGTGTTGCACACCCAGGAGGCGGCCGGGATCGATCTCGTCTGCGACGGGGAGCTCTACCGGTTCGACGTCAACCATCCCGAGACCAACGGCATGATCGAGTACTTCGTCCGCCCGATGGCCGGGATGCGGACGGAGATCGACTTCGACGAGCTGCAGGAGTACCGGAAGCAGACCGGCATGGAGTTCCGCCGCCGGCCCCCGGCGGTGGCGGACGGGCCGATGGGGGCCGGGACCCTGGACCTGCCGGGGGCCTGCGGGCGGGCCCTCGCCCTTGCGGGACGGCCGCTCAAGTTCACCGTCACCGGGCCGCACATGCTGGCCAAGACCGTCGTCAACCGGCACTACCCGGACACCGAGAGCCTGGCCGAGGCGATCGCGGACGTGCTCGCCCGGCAGGTCGCCCACTGCCCCGCCGAGGTCGTTCAGCTCGACGAGGCCAACCTCCCGGGGCACCCGGAAGAATGGGAATGGGCGGCGCGCTGCATCAACCGGGTGCTGGACGCGGTGCCCGGAGCCCCGGCCGTGCACCTTTGCTTCGGCAACTACGGCGGCCAGACGATCCAGTCGGGGAGCTGGCGCAACCTCGTCGACTATCTGAACGCGCTCCACGCCGACCACGTGGTACTGGAAACCGCCCACCGGCCGGCGGACGAGCTCGAGGCGTTCCGGGAGATCCGGCCGGAGATCGGCCTCGGGGTGGGCGTCGTCGACATCAAGCGGACGGAGGTCGAGACCGCGGACGACGTCGCGCAGGCCATCGAGCGGGCGGAACGGTTCGTCGGGCCGGGCCGGGTCCGTTACATCCACCCGGACTGCGGCTTCTGGATGCTCAAGCGGTCGATCGCGGACGCCAAGATCCGGGCCCTCGTCACCGGCCGCGACCTCTACGAGGGCCGCGGGACCGTTTCATGCCGGCCCGGCCGAAAGCCGGATGGATAGGGCCGGACGGCGGGGGGATGCAGGCAGAGCCGGCGAAGGGTAGTCCGGCCCGCCCGGGACCGGGGCCACAGGGGGGGATCATCCCGACGAGGGCCGGGACACACTTGGTCGTGGAACAGCCATTCTCGTTTTGGCGTCCGACTTCACCCTGAGCCGCAAGTCCCCGACCGGGTTGCGGCGGGGCGTCCGGCGAACCGTCTTGCTGTCCATTTACCCATTCCACAACAACGGGTTGGCCGTTCGACTGCCGTGCTCCCAGACTTTCACCGTGTCCGTTTGGAACCCCCACCGGCCGTGTCGTTGCCGTGAAAGTTTCTGGACGATAAGGCGAGCGCGACCACCCGCAATCTCCCGAGGTGTCAAACCGAGTCGGTTGGTTCGTCTCGGTTGCGGTCCTTCGTCAACGTTCCGGCCCCTTGTCCAGGTTTTCGCTCGGCGTCGCACGGCGGGTTGTCCGTGTTCCGCCGCTTCGTGCACGGAAACCCGGAATGCCGCTCGTCCTGTCCGGGCCCTCGTTCCCTCCTGTTTGCCCGTGGACCTGCTCGTCCTCGTTTCCCGCGAGCGCGCTGCGCCGTTCGCGTTCGAGTTGCGCTTCGAGTTCGGTCATGTCCTCCGGGCGTCGGCGCCGTGCTTCGACGAGCGCGAGTGCGAGCATCCGGATCCCCGCTATCGTGTGGCCCGGCACGGCGCGCTCCGTGGCCGTGTCGAGGCTTACCTCCATCGTGCCGTCGTCGTCCACGATTACGTCGATGGGCGTCGCGAAGCCGTGCGCTTCGTCGAGGGCGCGAATGCAGGCCCCGAGTTCCGCGCTTTGCGGCTCTAGCCCGCGTGCGCGTTTTGCGCGGGCCTGGCCGAGCATCGTCTCCCAGCCCCGCGTTCGCCGTGCTGCCCAGTCGAGCAGGTCTTCGACCCGCCGGTCCACCGCGCGCTGATCGATGTTCTCGTCTTCGGTTCGGGCCCGGTCCCGAGCACTCGCGATCGCGTCCGGGAGGCCGCGGAAGACATCATTCACGGTAGCGATAACCACGTCCGGATCCTGTCCGCTGTTCCGGGCGTGGGTGATCCACTGGATCGGTCCGATCTCCTCGAACCGGTGCTTCCCCGCGATGCCGAATGGGAGGTCGAAGGTGATCTGCTTCCGCACCGCGCTCCCTGACGAAACATCGTAGACCGGTGCGAGGCCGATGACCGGTTGCGCGGCCTTGAGGTCGTGCTGGACACCTGCGTTGCGGCGGTGCAGGTCCGCGTGGCCGAGTCCGATCGCCGCGGCGAGCAGTCGGCTGAGCTGCCCGCGTGCGGTCGGTGGGTTGGTCGCGGTGTCGGCGAGGACCTGGTCTGCTTCCTGCCACCCGGGCCCCCGCACTTGTCCGCGGTCGTACTTCAGTGCCGGAGGCCACCCCCAAGCCTGACAGAGTTCCTCCTGGTGGACGGGGACCATTCGGTTGGTGGTCGGATCCCATCTTCGGTCCGCTCGTTTGCTCAGCACCGCTTGCTGATCGCCGAACACCCGGGCTCGGGTCTCTGCGCTCCTGAGTCCGACCAGGGCGCAGGTGCGCTGACAGATCGCTTCGATTCCCGCCTCGCCAGGGAACCGGCTGTCGAGCTCGCGTTTCGCGATCCAGCCGTTGAGCGTGTGGTCGCGCGCGGCGCCCCAGCGGTCGTCCGCGAGGAGTGTGAGGCCGATCTTTCCGCGCACGCCCGACAGCGCTGATCGTCGTTCGTGGTGGGTCGTCGGCCGCCCGCGGCGCGCGCCGGCGGCGGTGACGGCGGCCTCGAGGAGCCGGGTTCCGATCTCCTCGTCGGTGAGTGTCGTGTAGGCATTCGACCAGGTTGGAGCTTTCGCGTCGCGCGCGAAGCTCACCGCGCCGGGGTACTCGGCCTCGGTGTTCCCCCACAGGACTTCGGCCGCGTTGCGCGGTTCGGGGGTGAGCCCCGCTTCGAGGCGCGCGGCGCTCGCGGCCACCGTCCACGCTTCGCGTTGTCCGTTTTCCGGCAGCAGTGCGGTGAGCCACCGATTGAGCTCCTCGCCGGTCGGTGTCGTCCATGCGGCGGACAGGTTTCGAGCGGCCGGATGGACCGTGAGCGGCTCGTCGTGGTTGTCGTCTCCGACGCCGACTTCGATCGCGAGGTCCTCGTACAGATAGATGTAGAGCCTCACGCCGGTTCTCCGTGGCGGCCGCCCGGGGCGTTCGTGTCGTGCCGGGTCTGGTCCCATCGTCCTGTCGACGTGTCGAGAATCGTCATCGTCTTGATCTGATCAGTCGATCGGTTTCCCGATGAGTGTACCGACGATGATCCCGTCGACGGCGAAGTCTTCAACGGCGAGATCGACAACGATGGTGTCGTGGTGCGAGTTCGCGGGCGTGAGCTCGACGTGCCGCTCGTCGATTCGCCGGTAGCGCTTGCAGGTTACCTCGTTGCCGAGCCGTGCGACGACGAGATCCCCGTCGTTTGCGACGGGGGCCGCCTTCACCGCTACCAGGTCACCCGTCCGGATCCCGAGATCCTCGAGGCTCGATGTCTTCTCCTTGCGACTCGATCCGGGGCAGATCGACGATCGCGCCGGTCCCGCAGCGGAACCCGACGAGCAAAACGGGAATTGCCGGTCGTGGCAGCACTCTCTCGTGATCCGCGCCACCTCCTCGGCGGGGCGGCCATCGTTCAGTCCTCCAGGTCTCCGACGTCGCGCCAGCGCCGCTCCGCCCAGCTCGCGTGTCCGAGCTCGGCGAGCTGCAGGCCCTTGGCCCCTTCCCGGAGGTCCCACGGGAAGGGGGCCTCGCCGTAGAGGTGGCGGATGAACCGCTCCCACTGGGCGCGGAAGGCGTTCGGGTACGCCTCGCCGTCCGGCACCTCGCTCCACCCCGCCGCGTAGTCGACGGCCGGCGGAAGGTCCGGGTTCCAGACCGGCTTCGGGGTGTTGACGCGGGACTGGGTGAAGCAGCGGCGAAGCCCCGCGACGGCCGAGCCGTGCGTCCCGTCGACCTGCAGGGTGAGCAGGTCGTCGCGCCGCACCCGCACGCACCAGGAGGAGTTGAACTGCACCACGACCCCGTCGTCGAGCTCGAACGTCGCGTAGGCGGCATCGTCGGCGGTGGCCTCGTAGGGGGCCCCGTTCTCGTCCCAGCGCCGCGGGAGGTGGGTGGCGCCACGGCAGCTCAGCGCGCGGATGGGGCCGAAGGTGTTGTCGATGAGGTAGCGCCAGTGGCAGAGCATGTCGAGGATGATGCCGCCCCCCGCCTCCACCCGGTAGTTCCAGGACGGGCGCTGGGCCGGCTGGAGGTCGCCCTCGAACACCCAGTAGCCGAACTCGCCTCGGACCGAGAGAATCCGGCCGAAGAAGCCGGCGTCGATGAGGAGCCTGAGCTTGCGCACGCCCGGCATCCAGAGCTTGTCCTGGACCACGCCGTGCCGGACCCCGGCGTCGCGCGCGGCACGGAAGGCATCCATCGCCTCCGCGAGGCTCACCCCGACCGGCTTCTCGCAGTAGATGTCCTTGCCGGCCGCGACCGCCCGTTGCAGGAGCCGGGCGCGCCCGCCGGTGGTGGCGGTGTCGAAGAACAGCCGGTCCTCGGGGTCGGCGAGGGCGGCATCGAGATCGGCGGTCCAGCGGGCGATGCCGCAGGCCCGGGCGAGGGCCGCGACCCGGCCTTCGTCGCGGCCGACGAGGATCGGATCCGGCATCACCCGGCTTCCGTCCGCAAGCGGGAGACCGCCCTCGCGCATGATCGCGAGCACCGATCGCTCGAGGTGCTGGTTGCGGCCCATGCGTCCGGTGACGCCGTTCATGATGATCCCGAGGCGGCGCTCGCTCATGGCTCACTCCATGCCCAGCAGACGGTAGATGCGGCGCGTGTAGACGCCGAAGCTCCGGTGGGTCTTGAGGTCGAGAGTACGCGGGTAGGGGAGGTCGATCTCGAAATTGTCGGCCATGCGGGCGGGGCCGGCGGTCAGCACCGCACAGCGCGACCCGAGAAACACCGCCTCCTGGATGCTGTGGGTGACGAAGATGATGGTCTTGCGGCTCTCCTTCCAGATCCGCATGAGCTCGAGGTTCATCTTCTCCCGGGTCAGCGCGTCCAGGGCGCCGAAGGGCTCGTCCATCAGGATGACCTGCGGATCGTGGACGAGCGATCGGGCGATGGCCGCCCGTTGCTGCATGCCCCCCGAAAGCTCGTAGGGGTAGCTCCGCTCGAAGCCGGCGAGGCCGACCATGTCGAGGAGATATCGGGCGCGCTCCCGTGCCTCCCCCCGCCCGATGCCGAGGATCTCGGCCGGAAGCAGCACATTCTCGATGATCCGCCGCCACTTGAGGAGAAGCGGCTGCTGAAACACCATGCCGATGTCCCGCGCCGGGTCGAACGGCGTCTCCGCGTTGCCGATGCGGATCGTGCCGCCGTCGTGCGGATGGAGCCCCGCGAGCACCTTGAGCACCGTGGTCTTGCCGCAGCCGGAGGGGCCGACCAGGGAAACCAGCTCCCCGGCCATCACGTCCAGGGTGACGTCCGAGACGGCGAGGAACTCCTCGCGGCGCCGCCGATAGACCTTGCTCACCCCGTGAAGGTGGATGAACGGCTCGCGCACGCGCCCTCCCCTGCTCCCCGCCCCGTTCGTCACCGGCATCGCGGCGCGGCGTCGAGCCCGTCCGGCACGGACCCGGCGAGTGTGGGCAGGCGGCATGCGCGGCCGGCCGCCGGCCTTCGGTCGAACCCCGCCACGGCCCCGAAGGTCAGTCGAGCCGCGCGTCGCGGACCACCGCGAAGCGCTCCAGGACGAGGACCAGGGCGTACAGCACCACCCCGACGGCGGTGATGAGCAGGACCGCCATGAACATGGCCGCGGTGTCGAGCGCGACCTGCACCTGCAGCATCAGGTAGCCGAGGCCCTCCTCCGAGGCGATGAACTCGCCGACGATCGCCCCTGCGACGGCCAGCACCACTGCCACCTTCATGCCGGAGAAGAGGTACGGCAGGGCGCTCGGGAGCTGGATCCGGGTGAAGATCTGCCAACGCGTGGCCCGAAGGGTGCGGACGAGGTCCAGAAGGTCCGGCTCGACCTCGTCGAGGCCGCGGGCGGTGGTGATGAGGATCGGCAGGAAGCAGATCGAGAACGCGATGACGATATTGGGGCCGAGGCCGTAGGAGAACCAGACGATGAAGATCGGGCCGAGGGCGACCTTGGGGATCATGTTGAGCGACACGATGAGGGGCATGAAGGCGTCGTTCAGCCGCCGGGACCAATTGAAGAGCAGGGCCAGCACCACCCCGACCGCCACCGCCAGCCAGAACCCGCCGAACACCGACGCGGCGGTGACGAGGGTGTTGTGCAGCCAGTCGTAGTTCCGGAAGTCGAGGAGGGTGGCGAAGGTCTCGACGGGGGTCGGCATGATGTAGGACTCGACCTTGCCGAGCACCACCCAGAGCTGCCACACGACCACCACCGCGACGTGCATGACCGCAATCAGCACCCACCGTGCGATGTTCTCCCGCCAGCTCGCCATCCGCTCCGCCGCTCTCAGCCGAGCCAGCGATGGAGGTTCCGGGCGACGAAGGCGTCGTCCGCGAGGTGGGGGTAGCTGGCGATCACCCGGTCGATCTCCTCCCGCTGGCCGGGACTCAGCCTCTCGTCCGGGTCGAGGCACCAGGCGCCGCGCATCAGGCCTTGGCGGTGCAGCACCTCGTGACCCCCCGCGATGCAGCCGCGGAAACCGTTCGCGACGTCGAACAGCGCCGCGTTGCAGTCGGTGACCTGGGCGGCGAGCCCAAGGAGGTCCGCATCGACGCGGCCGGAATCGACCGCCGCGTGGGCCCTCGCGAGCAGCTCGACCGCCGTCCGCACCCAGACGTTCCAGTGGCCGAGGAGGCCCCCTCGAAAGCGGACCGTCACGTACTCGCCGTCGCGACGCAGGACGTAGGGGGTCACCAGATCGAGAAGAATGTTGTCGTCGTTCCCGGTATAGAGGGAGACGCGCTCTTCGGCCCGCGCTTCGACCACGCCGCGCACCACGTCCAGGGTGCGGTAGCGGTCGAAGGGCGCGACCTTGATCGCGACGACGTTGTCGATCGCGGCGAAGCGCCGCCAGAACGAGGCGGGCAGGGCAATGCCGCCGACGGCCGGCTGGAGGTAGAAGCCGACGAGGGGCAGGACCTCGGCGACCGCCGCGCAGTGCGCCACGATCTCGTCTTCCGGGGTATCCCGAAACGCGGCGAGGCCGAGAAGACCGGCGTGGTAGCCGAGGTCGCGGGCGGTCCGGGCCTCGTCCACGGCCTGGGCAGTGCGGCCGAGGAGACCCGCGATCATCGGGAGCGGCCGCTCGGTCCAGGCCCGGGCGGTGTCCATGGCCAGCGCCAGCACCGGCGCGTAGAGCCCGGCCTCGCGGATGGTGAACTGGGTGCTGTGCACGCCGACCGCGAGACCACCCGCCCCGGCGTCGATGTAGTAGCGGGTCAGGGCCGCTTGGCGGCGCTCGTCGAGCCGGCGCTCGGCGGTGAGGGCGAGCGGATGGGCGGGAATGACCGCGCCACGGCGCAGCACGGCCAGGACGGCGTCCGGAACGGGTTTGCAACCGGTCTCGGCTTGTCCCACGATCTGCGAGGGCTCCGCGCGACGATTCAGCGGGTGAATCTCCAACAGATGCTCGATGCGGTCAAGTTGTCGGCCTGCGAACCGGCAATTCTCGTTCCGCTCGTCGGGTCCCGCGACCGGACCGGCACGACCGTCGATCCGCCCCCTGATCTGCTCCGGATCGAATCGCAAGGAGAAGACGGCTTGCGGCCCAGGGTGCGGTCAGCCGCCAAAACGCGCATGGACGGGCCGGCCACCCCGTCGCATGAAAAGGTCCGGCGTCGCGAAGACGGCCCTCCTGGGTCTATTTTCACAGCAAACGAGAACCGCTGCCCGCGAACCGGCCCGCCTTCGGGCCGGGGACCGGCGTGCGCCATCGCCGCGCGCCGACACCCTGCGCTGGCGCCGCATTCGATCGCCCTCCCGCCGCGCCCCCATCGTCCGGCTCGCGGACGTGAAGACTTCCCCCAATGACGGTAAGCTGCCCGCCGAGCGGTTTCCGGCCCGCCGCCCCCGATCCGAGGAGCGGGTGCCTTCGGCACGGACGGCGGAGCATCAGGGTCCACCACCGAAGAACCGAGGAGGAGAGTCACCATGATCGACATTCGACGCTCGCTGGCGGCGGCCGCCGCCGTACTGGTGCTCGGCTCGAGCGGTGCGGTCCGCGCGGCCGAGTTGAGCTTCATCCTCAACTGGGTCGCGGGCGGCGACCACGCCCCCGTCTACTGGGCCGAGGCCGAGGGATGGTACGCGCAGGCCGGCATCGACCTCACCATCGAGCAGGGCAAGGGCTCGACCCTGTCCTCCCAGCGCGTCGGCATCGGCAAGAACCAGCTCGGCATCGCCGATCTCGGCACCGCGCTCGTGAACAAGGCCAAGGGAGCCGACCTGGTGGCGGTATTCAACATCTACGCCAACTCGCCCTACGGCTTCTACTGGAAGAAGAGCTCCGGGATCGCCGGGGTGGCGGACTTCGCCGGCCGCAAGATCGGCAACCCGCCGTGGGACGCGGCCCGCCAGATGTGGCCCGCGTTCGCCAAGGCAGTGGGCATGGACCCCGGCTCGGTAACCTGGGTGAACGTCCAGCCGAACGCCAAGATCTCCGCCCTCAAGTCGGACAGCATCGACGTTACCACCTCCTTCTACAACATCCACTTCATCTTCGAGCGGGTGTTCGGCGACGACATGGGCTTCATCTCCGGCAAGGCCATCGGGGTCAACCCCTACGGCAACTCGGTGATCGCGAACGGTGCGTTCCTGGAGGCGAACCCCGAGGTCGTGGACGCCTTCGTCAAGGTCACCCAGAAGGCCTACGCGGCCTGCGTCCGGAACCCGGAGCCGTGCATCGACGCCCTGCTCGCGGCCAACAGCGGGCTGAAGAGGCAGGACAGCCTGGACAACTGGGCGCTGGTCGAGGAGCTGATGGACGCGGAGAGCTCGCGCACCGGCGCCCTCGGCTACTTCGATCCGGAACGGATGGCGGGCGACTATCAGCTCATCGAGGCCTACTTCGCGCTCGAGACGCCCTTCGACATCACCACCGCCTACCGCAACGACTACCTGGACATGAGCATCCGGTTCGCCAAGTAGCCGGCGGCGGCTTCTCCCTCGCGGGCGCGGCCCGGCCGGAGGAGCCAGCCGGGCCGCAGGTCGTCAGCCGAACTCGGGGCCCGCGATCAGCACCATGCGGCCCGGGTCGTCAAGGGGCTCGCTCCGCCCCCGCAGCATGCGGACATAGCCCCGCTGCCGGCCGAAGCCGAGGCGGGGCAGCCAATCCGCGAGCCAGCCGTGGTGGTCCGCCGCGTCGAGGAACACCGGGCCCTCGACGGGGGCGAAGCCGGCCGCAAGCAGGGCCCGGGCGACCTCCTCGTCTTCCGCCACGAGCGGCCCGAGCTGGGTCGCGAGGCGTCCGTCCCGGCCGAGCAGAAAACCGCGCAAGCGGCCATCCGAGACGAACTTGAAGGCGAGGTGCGGCGCCCGGTTCGCAAGGTGGGCGAGAAGTCCCTCGCGCCGGCCGCCGTTTCGGACCGCATCGTAGTCGGCAAGACCGGGAAGGTCCGCCGCCGTTGCCGGGGCGACGCCCCCCGGGACCTCCCCCGGGACCTCCGCCTCGAGGGCCGGCGGGCGATCGATGGCCCAGCGGCTCAGGCGGTACACGTCCTCGAAGCCGAGCGGCAGGTAGACCGACCGCCCCGCCTCCGTGGCGTCGAGCCCCGCGACCCAGCCCCGTTCGTGGCAAAGCTCGATCGCCCGCGCCATGATCGCGGTGGCGAGGCCACGGCGGCGCCACTTCGCGGTCACCAGGATCATGGCGATCCAGGCAAAGCGCTCCGCGCAGGGAAGCACCATGCCGCTCGCCACGAGGCGCCCGTACCGATCCTCGACGGCGAGTCCGGAGCCGAACTCGAGCATGAAGCGCCAGTCCGTCGCGATCTGATTCCACCCCGCCTCCGCGTTGAGGGCGACGGCACCGTCCAGGTCATCCGAACGGAGTCCGCGGATTCTCATCCCCTCAATAGGCGCCATCGCGGACCTCGAACCCGGTCGGCTTGCCGAGGCTCGCCATGCCCCGCTTCACCCAGTCCGCGACCCAGTCGACCATCCGTTCGAGCGGCACCAGCGGCGGGCCGAATAACCGGAGCGCCTCGCCCGAGTCGTTGAGCCAGGCTTCGTCCGCCTCCTTCCCGGCAAACACCGGCTCGCGGCCGTACCGGCGCCCGAAGGCGGCGGCAAGCGATCGCACCGACACGGTCTCGGGTCCGGTGACGTTGAGCGGAGACGCCGGAACCGTGCAGTGTCGGAGCGCGCGCAGGGCCCAGGTGTTGGCATCGCCCTGCCAGATCACGTTGACGTGGCCCATCTCGAGGTCGATCGGCGCCCCCGCCAGCACCTTCGCGGCCACGTCGTGCAACACGCCGTAGCGCATGTCGATGGCGTAGTTGAGCCGGATGATCCTTCCCGGCGTGCCGTGGCGGGCGGAGAAGTACTGGAACATCCGCTCCCGTCCCACGCACGAATTGGCGTACTCGCCGGGGGGCGGATGCGGCGGCGTCGATTCTCCGGCTCCGCCGGACCCGACGCGGACCCAGGGATAGACGTTCCCGGTGGAGAAGGCGACGATGCGCGCATCTGCGAACCGTTCGGCGACGATCGCGGGCACGAGGACGTTCATCGCCCACGTCAGCTCCTCCGCGCCGGTCGAGCCGAACTTGCGCCCGGCCATGAAGACCACGTTCGGGGCCGGCGGAAGGTCCGCGACGGCGGCGCGGTCCAGCAGGTCGCAGGCAATGGTCCCGACCCCCGCCCGGTGGAGCCGCTCGCGCACCCCCGGGTCCGAGAACCGGGCGACGCCGGTCACCCGCCGGTCCGGGGCGGCCCGCTTGGCGAGGCGGGCCAGGGTCGGCCCCATCTTGCCGCCGACGCCGAGGACCAGAAGGTCGCCGTCGAGGCGGGCGAGATCGTCGACGAGGCCCCGGCTCGGCCGGGTCATGCACTCCTCGAGCGCCTCGACGTCGGCGAAACGGTCCGGGAGCCGGGCGGGATCGAGCAGATCCGACATCCTCCGATGTTAACCCGAAAGAATCACCGACTTCCCGCTGCGGCCGCCCATCCGCTCGCGGTAGCGGAGCGTACTCCCTCAAGCCGCTTCGACCGCGCGCACGCGCTAGTGTCAACTCATACGTAGGTACTTAAGCCGTTCAGGCCGTGAAATCCGGACCGTAGGACGCGCCAAAGGACCGATCGCAGGCTGTTATGGCCGCTTCAACCTCGCCCAATCGGCTTAAGTACCTACGTATGAGTGTCAACTATGCCTTCAGCAGCGCGCACGCACTCTTTCGGTCCGTGCGGCCCACTCCTCCATGAGATCGTGGGGCACCTTGGCGCCCTCGCGACGAAAGTCGGTGATTTTTTCGGGTTAACCCCAAAAAATCACCGACCTCCCGCTGCGGCCGCCCATCCGCTCACGGTAGCGGAGCGTACTCCCTCTCCGCCTGAAGCCCCCCGTCGTCGGGGCCCCGCTCGACAAGGCCGCCGGGAGACCCGGGCGGCGGTCAGGGCGTCTTCGCGGCGAACGCTTCGATCTCCACGAGGAGGTCGGGGGTGGCGAGGCCCTGGACGATGAGCAGGGTCGAGGGCGGCCGGCAGGCGTCGCCGATCACGTCGCGGCGCGCCGCCCGGTAGTCCTCGATGAACCGGGGATCGGTGAGGAACACCGTGAACTTCACGATGTCGCCCCGATCCATGCCGTTCGCGGCAAGGCACTCGACGATGTTGCGAAAGGCCTGCGCGGCCTGATCGCGCGCGCCGCTCGCGAGCGTGCCGCCCGCGTCGATGCCCACCTGACCGGCGACGACGAGCCACTCGCTCCCCGCCGGCACCTTCGCGGTATGGCTGTACGCACCGAGCGGGGTGTGGACCGATTCCGGATTCGAGCATTCGTGCATGGTGTCTTCCTCCACGGCTCCGGTTCTTCGCATCGCGCGATTGTGACCGATTCCGCAATCGGACCGCCAACCCCCGGGCGGCGAGCCGGCAGTTCTCGTTTTGGCGCCCGACTTCACCCTGAGCGGCAAGCGGTCTTCTCCTTGCGACTCGCTCCGGGGCGGATCGACGGTCGTGCCGGTCCCGCAGCGGGACCCGACGAGCAAAACACGCATGGACGGGCCGGCCACCCCGTCGCGTAAAAAGGTCCGGCGTCGCGAAGACGGCCCTCCTGGGTCTGTTTTCACGACGAATGAGAACTGCTGGCGGCGAGCCGAAGCCCGGGATGGCCGGGACGCGGCCGGCAACGTCGCCCCCAACGGCCGCCTCCGCTACGAGCCGCCGCCTTCCCCGGTCACCCGCTCCGAGAGGCCGGCGGAGCGGCGGACGAAGTCGAGCGGGCCGTCCCAGTCGAAGTTGCGGTAGACCGCCGCGAGGTGGGCGAAGGGAGGAGACTGGGCGAAGAGCTGGAAGGTCAGCCGGTGCCCGGCGTAGTCGGAGTTGAGGAGATCGCGCGCGAAGGCGAGGAGTTTGCGCCGGTCGTCCGCCTGCCAGCGTTCGTTGATGGTGTAGAACTTATCGAGCCAGGGTCCGGCGTCCGGGTGCTCGAACAGGTCCGCGTCGGGGGTGATGCAGATCTGGCCGCCGCAGAGCTCCCGAGCGAGGTGCATCATGGCCGGCAGGTTGGCGCAGGCGTGCACCCGTCCGGTGAAGAGGAGCGACTGGTTCGGCATGAGGAGCCCGCTCGGGCTCTCCTGCGCGGCGGCGACCGCGGCGGTGAGATGGGCGTTGATCCCTTCCCGATAGACCGCGAGCTCGGCGAGCTTCTCCTGGACCGCGGGCTGGCGTTCGAGCCCCGTCTGCCGCACGTTCCAGAGGGCCGCCCCGATCATCATGTCGGCGTAGGTGAGGATCCGCTGCACGTAGGCGAACGCGGAGTAGCGGTGCAGGGTGGCCCGGATGAACGTCGCGGCCCGGGTATGCCGGTAGAACAGCACGTCCTCCCACGGGATGAGGACGTCGTCCAGCACCACGAGGGAGTCCACCTCGTCGAAACGGTTCGAGAGCGGGTAGTCGCGCGCGGGCGCCCGCCCCGCGAACCCGGTCCGGCAGATGTGCTTCACCCCCGGCGCGTTCATCCGCACGATGCACCCGACCGCGTAGTCCGACAGCTTGTCGTCCCCCCAGTTCGCGATGGTGGGCTTCAGGAACGCCTGCTCGGCGTACGCGGCGGCGGTCTCGTATTTCGCCCCGCGGATGACGATCCCGGCGTCGGTCTCGCGCACCACGTGCACCAGCATGTCCGGGTCCTGCTCCTGCGGGGGCCTGGACCGGTCGCCCTTGGGGTCGGTGTTGGCGGAGACGTGGAAGGGGTCGCATCGCACCGCCTCGTGGATGTGGCGCTCGATGTTGTCGCCGAAGCGCGGATCGATCTCGTTCAGGAGGTCCTTACCGTCCCACAGCGACCACATCTCGCCGATGGTCTCGTCGCCGACCCGGGTGACCACCCCACCGATGTCCCACATCACCGCGTCGACGGCCCGGCGCTTGCGCTCCCAGTCCTCGCGGGTGAGGGGAAGCTTGAGGCCGATGGCGCAGGCCTCGCCCGACGCCTCGTCGTGCCACGTCATCGTCCCGGACGTGGCCGGGTCGTGCTGCAGGTCGTAGATCCGGGCGCGAACGTCGACGAGGGGCCGGAACATGGGGTGGACCGTAACGTCCGGCACCGACTCGCCGTCGATCCACACCTCGCGCCCGTCGCGGAGCGCCGCACGGTACTCGTCACCGGTCCTGATCATCTTCCCCTTCCCCCGCGGGCTCTCCGGCCCCTTCGCGACCGGTCCTCTCACCGCTCCCCGATCAAGGCCGCCCTTCTCTTTCTCTCCTTCGGCCCGGGACGCTCGGCCGGTCTCCCGCCGCCTCGCACGCCCCGGAAGGCGGGCGGGGGCCGCGCGCCGACGCCGGAGGCCGGTCCGCGCGGAGCCCTCGGGGTACGGCCACGCCGAGCATGCCGTCGTCCGTGATCCCGGCAAGCCTCACCTCGACCACCCTGGCCGCTTCCGGGCGGTCCGAGCCGTCCGGCGCGCGGCCGGGCTCCTCGATCCGCACCCGGATGTAGTTGTCGGTCCACCCCGATCCGTCCGGCCCCTCGGGCAGGACCTCGGCCAACCGCCCCACGTGGCGCTCGCGGAACGCACGGCCCTTGTCGCGGGAGAGGCGCTTCAGGGCTCCCACTCGCCGTTTCTTCGCCTCGGAGGGCACGTCGTCCTTCCACGCGGCGGACTCCGATCCGGGCCGCGGCGAGTACGTGAACGGATGGATGTAGGTGATGGGAAGCTCGGCGAGCGCATCGAACGTGTCCTGAAAGGCGGCGTCGGTCTCGCCGGGGAAGCCGCAGATGACGTCCGTCCCGATCCCGCAGTCCGGCACCCGCTCCGCGATCCGCTCGACGAGCCGCCGGAAGCCGGCCGCCGTGTAGCGCCGCCGCATGCGGGCGAGCACGTCGTCGTTCGCGCTCTGCATCGGGATGTGGAAGTGCCGGGCGAACTTCTCCTCACCGGCCATCAGCGAGACGAGGTCGTTCCCCACCGACGCGGGCTCGATCGAGCTCAGCCGGAACCGCTCGAGCCCGGGAACGGCGAGGATCCGCTCGATGAGACCGACGAGCGGCCGCCGCCGCCCGGACTCCCGCCCCGGGGAGCCCGCCCCGAGGTCGAGCCCGTAGTCCCCGGCGTGCACCCCGGTGACCACGATCTCGGGATAGCCTCCGTCCACCAGGCGGCGCACCTGCTCGAGTACCGCTTCGGGCTCGCGGCTTCGCGAGACGCCTCGGGTCTGCGGGACGATGCAGAAGGAGCAGGACTCGTTGCAGCCTTCCTGGACCTTGACGAACGCGCGCCGGCGCTCGCGCATCTCCGTGATCGGGACCTCGAGGAACCGGCGGGCCTCGGCGATGGGGGCGACCGCCGTCCGCGCCGCCTCGCCCGGCGGGGTACGCGCCAGCTCGTCCACCACCCGCCCCCGGTCCGCCGCTCCCAGCACGAGCGAGACCCCCGGCAGCGCGGCGAGCTCGTCCGGGGCCCGCTGGGCATAGCACCCGGTGACGACGATCCGCGCCCCGGGGTTCTCGGCGTGGATCCTCCGTACCGCCTTCCGCGCTGACGCATCGGCCCGCGCCGTCACGCTGCACGTGTTCACGACGTAGACGTCGGCGCCCCCGCCCACCGTCTCGTAGCGCCCCGACGCCTCGAGCAGGGTCCGGATGGATTCGGTGTCGTACTGGTTGAGGCGGCAGCCGAACGTGCGGAAGGCCACCCGCTCCCGATTGGACTTCACCGGCGCCTCCCTCGTCGCGATCGAGGCGCGCGGTCAGAATTCGGAAGGGCCGTGTTTGCCGGCGAGAACCCCGTGCGCGACTTCGGATCCCTCCCGTGCGCACCGCCGCCGCAAATCGATCTCATATCGTGTCGACATCCGGAGAGCGGGCGAGGTGCCGAGCCTCCGATTGAGCAGGGCAATCGAAGGGGTGGCCGAAACGTTCGCACCACCGCTTCTCGAATTCCGATCCGTGCTTTGGCTCGAGCTCATCGGGTTGCTCCTGCGAAGGGCTCAACTTGGCGGAACAGGGCTTGCCTGTCAACCCGATCGCACCCGATTGTCAGGAGCAAATAGTCTGTCCGGTGTAGTAGCACATCAATTGTCCGGTTGGATGGGGACCGAGCAGGCGCCCCATGGCCCGGATACGAGTACCGGAGGTGATTCGCCGGACGAGGTACGAAGAGACCCGCGGCGTCCGGCAGGTGCGGCGGCCCGCGCACGAGGAGGCGGCCCGGCTGCCGGGGGGTGCGAGCAGGTCCGGTGCGCCGGGCCCGGGCCGGGGCCGAGACCCCCGAGGCGCACCGGAGGCCGGGGAGGTGCAAGCGCACCTTCCGGCGCTACATCGAGCGCTGCGAGGACGAGGGGCTCGGCGCGCGGGCGGACAAGCGCCTGCACCGGGTCCCGGCGCATCGTGCGCCGATGGACGGTAAGCGCTACGAGTGGCCCACCTTCCGATTGATGGAAAGATGCTATTGGATGTCCGTTTTCACTGGGAGGGTCATCCGATGCAGGATACGGAACGAGATTTCGCCGCCGGTGGTGAACGGTCGGCGGAGGAGCACTCGGGGGTTGTTGCGCCGCGGCGGTCGCGCCGGCGCTGGAGCGCCGAGGAGAAGGCGCGGGTGGTGCACGAGAGCTTCCGGGCGGGGAATCGCGTAGGCGAGGTCGCGCGCCGCTACGGGGTATCGCGATGGCAGCTATCGTCGTGGCGCGGTCTGGCCCGCGCGGGCAAGCTTGGTGTGCCGTCCTTTTCACCCTCGGCGGCGGTCACGCCCGAGCCACCGCCGGCCTTCGCCACGGTGGAGGTGGACAGTGCTGCGGTTTGCGGTGCGATGGGGTCGGTGGTGATCGAGGCGCGCGGGGTGACGGTGCGCCTGGCAGGCGAGGTCGGCGCGGGTCGGATCGCGGAAGTTGCGGCGGCGCTGCGGGGGCTTCGATGATGGTCGCGGGGAGGGGTGTGGTGGTGGCGACGCGGCCGGTGGACTTCCGCAAGGGGCATGACGGTCTGGCGGCGGTTGTGGAGCACGAGCTCGGTCTGGATCCGTACTGCGGGGTGACGGTGGTGTTCCGCCCCAAGCGCTTGGACCGGGTGAAGGTGCTGTGGTGGGATGGGACGGGTCTGGTGTTGGCGTCGAAGCGTCTGGAGCAGGGTCGGTTCGCTTGGCCGACGGTGCGTGACGGGGTGATGCGGCTGTCGCGCGCGCAGTTCGAGGCATTGTTCGAGGGTCTGGACTGGCGCCGGATGTGCCGGCCACCGGTGCGCCGGCCCCTGACCGCGGGGTGATCGGGGGATTGTCGAGCCCTCCTATAACACGCTGATCTTGTGATAGCATTTTGTCATGGGAACGCATCCTGGCACGGTCGGTTCGCAGTCGCTTGCACCGCCCTTTTGGGCGCTGTTCGAGGCTCCGAAGGCGGCGGTCGAGACACTGCGCGGCGAGGATGCGAGGTGGTGCGAGGGCCGCGGGCAGCGGGAGCATCGAGGTCCCGGGGCGGTGGTCGAGGGATTGCGTGCCGAGGTCGCCTCGCTGACCGACCGTAACCGCCGTCTGGAGCATCTGGTACGCGAGCTGCGCCGGTTGCTGTACGGAAAGAAGTCCGAGAAGCTGCACCCTGACCAGCTCCAGCTCGCCTTCGAGGCGCTCGAAGGGGCGGTGGCCGAGCTCGAACCAGCGCCTCCGGCGAGCGCGACCCCGGGGTCGCCTCGCAAGCGCCGCGCGCCCGAGCGCAACCTCGGCCATCTTCCCGAACATCTGCCCCGGGTCGAGCAGGTGATCGAGCCCTGCAGCACGCACTGCCCGTGCGGGTGCGGCGAGATGGTGCGCATCGGCGAGGACCGCACCGAGCGGCTCGACATCGTCCCGGCGCAGCTTCGGGTCCTCGTCACGGTACGCCCGAAGTATGCCTGCCGGGTGTGTGAGGAAGGTGTCACCCAGGCACCGGCGCCGGCGCATCTGATCGAGGGTGGACTGCCGAGCGAAGGCGCGCTCGCCCACGTGCTCGTGTCGAAGTACGCGGACCATCTTCCGCTGTATCGGCAATCGCAGATGCTCGCCCGCTCGGGTCTGGACCTGCACCGTTCGACCCTGGCCGGGTGGGTCGGCAAGGCGTCGTTTCACCTCCAGCCGGTGGTCGATTGCCTGGCGGCGGAGTTGAAGAGGTCTGAGAAGCTGTTTATGGACGAGACCACGGTGCCGGTGCTCGACCCGGGCCGGGGCCGGACCAAGACGGGGTATCTGTGGACGATGGCGCGCGACGACCGGTCCTGGGGCGGTCCGGACCCCCCGGGGGTGGTGTATGCCTACGCGCCCGGTCGTGGTGGTCACCATGGCGAGCAGGTGCTCGAGGGGTTCAGCGGGACGTTGCAGACCGATGGCTACGCCGGGTACAAGCGACTGAGCCGGTCGGACCGTCCGGGTGGCGCCTTGCGGCTGGCCCATTGCTGGGCGCACGTGCGCCGGGCGCTCAAGGAGGCGCTCGACACCAGCGCCTCGCCGATCGCCGAGGCGGGCCTGCAACGCATCGCGCGGCTGTATGCGATCGAGAAGCAGATCCGGGGCGAGCCGCCAGCCACGCGCCAAGCGATCCGGTGGGACGAATCGGCGCCGCTGGTGAACCGGTTCGGGGTGTGGCTCGACGAGCAGCGCTCGCGGGTCTCGGCGCGCTCGCGCCTGGGCGAGAAGCTGACCTACATCGCCAACCAGTGGCAGGGGTTGCTCGTCTTTCTCTACGATGGGCGCGTGGAGGTCGACTCCAACGCGGTGGAGAACCTGATGCGGCCCGTCAAACTCAATGTCAAGAACGCGCTGTTCGCCGGCCACGACGAGGGGGCGCATGGCTGGGGGCGCATCGCCTCGCTCATCGAAACGTGCAAGCTCAATGGTGTGGAGCCCTACGCCTGGCTCAAGAGCACGCTGGAGAAGATCGCCGCCGGCCACCCGCACTCGTGCATCCGCGAGCTGTTGCCCTGGAACTTCAGCTCGGCGTCAAGCTGACTGCACGGCGGGCCCCTGGTTGGCAAGGTGGGCCGTTCGTACCGCTTACGATGGACGAGGGGGGCAGCGACCCTCGGAGCCGCCGGGACGCGCTGTTCCCGATACGGTGCGAAGCTGCTCGGCCTCGGCGTTCGGACAGCGGTCGGACTCCACCCGCATGGCAGCGGGCTCCCGCGGGTCCCGCGGATGGCAGGCGTCCCGGTCGAGCTCCCTACCAGCGTATCGTCGCCCGCACGCCCACCCCGTACTCCGGCCGCCCATCGTCGGTCGCAGCCTCGCGCCGCGTCGCCTCCAGGTAAAGCTCGAACGAGCCGGCGTTGCCGCCCGCGGTGTTCCCGCCCGCAGGCGTCAGACGCCACCCGAGGCGGTAGTCACGGCCACTCTCCGACACCCCGAAGCCAAGCTCCGGCGTCCCCGTGAAACGCCCCCCGAAGGCGGAAACCCCGTAGCCGACCCGAGCCTCCAGGCGACGACGCCCCAGAAGATCCGCCGGCCCCGCGTCATCGCCGGCCCCGCCAAACCCCGCCATGGTGTCGCGCCCGTAGAGCGCCTCCACTCCGCCGGTCGCCGACGCACCCAGGGCCTGACCGAGGGTCAGACTCAGGCCCCGATCCGAGGACGGGAACGGGTCGAAGGCGAGCGAGCCCGAGAAGCCGGCCTCCCGGAAGCCCGACGCCTCATGGGTGAGAAGCCCACGACCCCGGAGGCCCACCGTCACCCCCGAGGACGGATCGGCATAGGCAACACCCGCGCCCACCTCCACGCCGA
Source organism: Gammaproteobacteria bacterium (assembly GCA_965214795.1). GTDB lineage: Bacteria > Pseudomonadota > Gammaproteobacteria > HK1 > HK1 > JAJDXW01. The sequence goes on from OZ243976.1 coordinate 4,493,283, forward strand.
ACCCGGTCTCCGCGTCGCCTCCGTCGTGGCGCACCCCGAGCCCGAACGAGGGTGTCAGCGTCCCCCCGCCCGCCGAACGGAACGCGCGCGTGCCCTCCAGACCCAGCCGCAGCCGCGTCACCTGCGCACGGGCCGCCTCCAGCATCCCGCCGTCACCACCCCGCGCCGCCTCCGACGCGCTGCGCACGAACAGCCCGTCCGTCTTCGCCGCCAGCTCGAGGCCGCCTTCCGCCGGCGCCTCCACGAGCACCCCGCGCAGCCCCGCCGACGCCATCGCGAGGTCCATGTCCGTCTCGATCCGGGCCCCGTCTTCGGGCTCGAGCGTCAGCGTCCCCTCGCCATAGCCCGCAACCCCCCACACCGTCACCCGTTCGTTCAGAGCATGCCGGCCCCAGGGATACAGACCGGTCAATGACGACGAGACCGTGCCGGCGCCCTGGCCGCGGTAGCTGCCCTTGCCCCGGCTGTGACCCACGATCAGACCCGCCGCCCAATCGTCCCGCGCCCAGTCGGCCCCCAGCAGCCCCGTCGCCACCTCGCCGTCCACCGAGAGCGCGCCGTCCCGGCCGTCGAAGTCCGTCACCACGCCCCGACCCCACAGCGACACGAAGCCGCTCTCCGCCGTCCCCTCCGTCAGCGCGAACGACGTCCCGGTCAGCAGTTCGCGGCCGTTCACCGTCCACTCCTCCGGACCGTTCTCGCCCGCGTGCCAGCCCGCCGGACGCCCGCCCGCGGCACCGCCGTCGCGGAACGCCGCCTCGTCGAGCGCCCCGGCCGCCCCGACACGCCGGCCGGCAATCGAGACCTCCATCCCCGGCTGGCGGGCCGCCGTCATCCGCGCCTCCACCGCATCGACCACCTGCCCGGCCACCGTGCGCCCGAAGCGCCCGAGCCACGCCCGGGGCATCGCGTCGGTGTTCACGATGGTCCCCGTCGCCGCGCCGTCCGAGACCTCCGCTCCGAACGGACTCGACAGCGTGAGCGTCATCGTCTCCTCGCCCTCGTCGTGCGCGTCCTCCAGCACCGCGACGTGCACCGTCTTCTCCGTCTCGCCCGCCTCGAACCGCACCACGCCCGACGCCGCCACGTAGTCCGCGCCCGCCGCCGCACTGCCGTCCGAGGTCGCGTAGCGAACCGACACCGCCGAGGTCCGCGCCTCGTCCAGCGTCACCCGGAAGGCGAGCGGCGCTCCCGCCGACTCGTGCACCCGTGCGTCCGCCACCGATACGCCTGGACCATCGGCGCCGTCCTGGTCCGCGCCCGCCACCGTCCGCGTCAGACGAAGCGCCACCTCCTCGCCCACCGACCATGGTTCTCCCTCGACCGGCCAGCGGAGAACCCGCCCGGAGCCACCCTCCGCCAGCGCCAGCGTCAGCTCGCCCGCGTGCAGCGTCAGCTCCTCGGCCAAGGGCGGCCGGCGGTTGAAGCGCACTACCACCCGGTCCTTCGGCGACCCGAGCCACCGCAGCCGATTCATCGCGTACTCGACGCCATCCTCCGACCAGTCGGGGTCCGCCAGGTCCGGACCCGAGGCGCCCACCGAGCCGCCGAGGTCCGCCACCGTCATCGTCGTCGACCACAGCGTCGCCGTCTCTTCCGGGGCCGCCGGCGCGTCGTCGTCGAACACGTCCACCCCGGCCGAGCCCGCGCCCGCGGCGACCGTGTAGCCGGGCCCCGCAATCACCGTCGCCGTCACACGACCGTCGGCCTCGGCCGTCGCGTCGTCCTCGGTCGCGACCCGCAGCCGCGTCTGCGCCTCGTCCGCCCCGAACGTCGCCTCCGTCGGCGCGGTCCCGGCGAGCACGCGGCCGGCCTCGCTCACGTCCACCGTCACCGTCAACGGCACCGACGCATCGCCCGTGCGCGTCAGCACGAACACCGCGTCCTCGCCTTCCGTGACCGGGCCCGACTCCGCGGCCACCGTCACCTGCGACAGGTCGTCATTCACCTGCGGCAGGTCGTCGTCCAGGATCGTGCCCGTCACCCTGGCCGAGTCGGGATGGAGCACCGCGCCCCGCGGGTTCTCGAACACCATCACCACCGTCTCGTCGGGCTCGATGGCAGTGTCTTCCAGGATCCCCAGCTTGACCACCGCGAAGCTCCGCCCGCTCCTGATCGTCGCCGTCCCGGACTTGTCCTTGAAATCGGCGCCGGGCGTCGCCGTGCCCGCACCAGCGTCCACGCGGTAGTCCACCGTGACGTCCGTATCCGCCTGACCCGACAGCTCCAGCCGGAACGTAAGCCGCGCACCGTCCGCACGCGAATCGCCCTCCGCCACCTCCGGCGGGTCGACCGACACGACCAGCCCGTCGTCGTTGCGGATCGTGGCAGTAGCCTGCGACGTCCCCAGCGCCACGCCTCCGCTCGGATCGCGGAGCTCGACCGTCACCGTCTCGTGCCGCTCGGCATCGGTGTCGCCGAGAACGCGGAACACGATCCTCTGCGGCTCCCAGAAGAGGGCCGGGAACGTCACCAGAACCGGCGTCGGCGCCTCGTAGTCGGTGCCGGACTCCGCCGTGCCCCCCACGTCGTACTCCACCGTCACCTCCCGGTCCGATTCAAGGTCCAAGCTCACGGTGAACACCAGCTCCCTCGTGCCCGAATCGCCCTCGTCCACGCTCGACGGCGCGATCGACAGCGTCGCCGTGTCGTCGTCCACGATCGTCCCGGTGACCCTGGCCGGGAACGTCACCCCCTCAGGAGTGCCCGCCACGGAGAAGAACTCCAGCACCACCGTCTCGTCCGTCTCGTCGACGATGTCGGGTACCACCTGGAGGTACACGCTCCGGCTGCGAGTGTTCGGCGAGAAAACGAGCGTGCCTTCCATGGGGCCGGCAAAATCGGTTACCGGCCTTACCGGCTGCGCCGTGCCTTCCGTCGTTACCCGCCAGCCGAGCTCCACTCTCTGCCCCGTCTCGGACCGTGTCAGTGCGAAATCGAGCAGCGCCGAGCCGTCGTCGCCTTCCGTGACCCTCGGCGAGGCGGCCGTGATCGTGTACTCGGCGACCGCACCCGTCGGCGCGCTCTCCACCGTCTCGCCGGTGCCGTCGTCGTCGGTGAAGCCCACGCGAACCTTCAGCATCGCCCCGATATCCGCGGCGGCCACCGGGTAGCTCGCCGTACTCGCCCCGGCGATCACCGTCTCCGTTCCGCCCGACACCCGCAGCCACTGCCAGGTGAAGCTCCGGCTCGTCAGACCATCCGGGTCATCCAGGTTCGACGTGTCCGCCGTCAGCGTCTGGCCCACCACCGGCGTCGGGTCGTCGATCGTCACCGCGCCCGTCGGCGCCGCGTTGTCGTCGTCTTCCACCGTGACCTCCGCCGACCGTTGCGCCCCCAGCTCGTAGGCCGCATCCGCCGTCAGCGTCACCGTCACCACGCTGTCCGCCTCGTGCCCGCCGTCCCCGGCGGTCGGCACCGTCACCGTCTTCCCGGTCTCGCCGTCCGCGAAGTCGACGCTCTTCGCCCCCTCATCGGACGCCGCCACCGCATCGCCCGTCTCCGACACCTGATAATGCGCCGTCAGCGCACCCGCCGTGACCACCGTGCGCGTCACCGTGAACGTCGCGGCCGTCCCTTCCGTCACCCGAGAAGTCCCCGCCGCCACCGTCAGCACCGGCGACGGCGGCTTCGCCGCACTCGTCTGCGCGCTCTCCACCGTCTCGTCGGTGCCGCCGTCGTCGGTGAAGGTCGCTTTCACTTTCAGCTTCGCGCCCACATCCGCAGCGACCACCGTGTAGGTCACCGCGGTCGCCCCGGTGATCTCTGTCTCCGTTCCGCCCGACACCCGCAGCCACTGCCAGGTGAAGCTCCGGCTCGTCAGACCGTCCGGGTCATCCAGGCTCGATGCGTCCGCCGTCAGCGTCTGGCCCACCACCGGCGTCGTGTCGTCGATCGTCACCGCGCCCGTCGGAGACGCGTTGTCGTCGTCCCGAACCGCCGCCGCCGCCGTCGCCGGATCGCCGAGCAAGTAGGCGGGATCGGCGCCCGTGTCCGCCGTCAGCGTCACCGTCACCGTGCCATGCGCCTCGTGGGCGCCGTCGCCCGTCGTGTCTACGCTCACCTGCACCGTGGCGCTGCTCGCCGGGAACGTCGCCGTGGCCGCGCCCGTCGTGACGCCGAAGCTCCCGGTGGCGGTGACCTCGTAGGCCACGTCCAGCATCTGCGCCGTGTCGCCCGTGCGCGTCAGCGTGAACACCGCGGCGCTGCCCTCCGTCACGTCGCCGGCCGAGACCACCGTTACCGACGGCCGCGGCAGCGCCGCCACCGCCGAGGTCGGAGCGCTCGTGAAGGTCGCCTCGTGGCCCTCGCCGTCGGTGACCGTCACCTTGACCTTGAGCGTCGCGCCCGCGTCCGCGAATACCGGCACGTAGGTCTTCGAGGTCGCGCCGGAGATGGCCGCGTCACTGCCGCCGGCCGGTGTCCGCACCCACTGGTAGACATAGGCCGCAGTGTCCAGTCCTCCGTCCTCGTCGGCGAGGCCCGACGTGTTCGCCGTCAGCGTCTCGCCTTCCCTCGCCGTGCCCGTCACCGTCACCGTGCCCGTCGCCGGTGAGTCGTCGTCGTCCTTGACCAGCACCCTCGCCGTGGCGTCGGTCCCCAGCTCGTACGCCGCATCCGCCGTCAGCGTCACCGTCACCCGGCTGTTGCCCTCGTGGAGGTTGTCCGACACCGTCGGCACCGTCACCGTCACGCTCGCCGTGTCGCCCGAGAAGTCGACGGTCTTCGCGCCCTTGTCCCCCGACCTCACCATCGCGCCCGTCTCAATCACGTTGTAGCGCACCCTCAGCGCACCCGTCGTCACCCCCGTGCGCGTCACCGTGAACTGCGCGTCCTCGCTCTCCACCACCGGACTCGTCACCGGCGTCACCGTCACCGTCGGCAGCGCCACTTCGTCGTCGTCCTCGACCGTCACCTCCGCCGTGGCGTCGGTCCCCGGCTCGTACGCCGCATTCGCCTCCAGCGTCAGCGTCACCACGCTGTCCGCTTCGTGAACGCCGTCATCGACGGTCGGCACCGATATCACCGCCGAGGACTGGCCGGCCGGGATCGTTCGAGTCTGCCCCCCCTCGTTGCCGGCCGAAACCATGTCTCCCGTCTCCGACACGCTGACTCTCACCCGCAGCGCCTCGGTCGTGTCGCCGGTTCGCGTCACCGTGAATTCAGCGGCGGGGTCCCCTTCGCTCACCGGACTCTTTCTCGGCGTCACCGTCACCGTCGGCAGCGGCGCCGCCTCGACCGTCGCCGTCGCCGCGCTCTCGACCGTCTCTTCGATTCCGCCGTCGTCGGTGAAGCTCGCTTTCACTTTCAGCGTCGCGCCCACATCCGCGGCGACCACCGTGTAGGTCACCGCGGTCGCGCCGTCGATTGGCGTTTCCGTCCCGCCCGACACCCGGACCCACTGCCAGGTGAAGGTCCGGTTCGTCAGACCGTCGGCGTCGGCAATGCCCGAGGGATCCGCCGTCAGCATCTCGCCCACCACCGGACTCGTGTCGTCGATGGTCGGCGCGCCCGTCGGCGCCACGTTGGTGGCGTCAAAGATCTTCGCCGTTGCCGCGCTTGGGGTTCCCACCCTGTAACCGTCGCCCGGCAGCACCGTCAGCGTCACCGCGCCGTGCGCCTCGTCGGCTTCGTCGTCAGCCACATGAAGGCGAGTCCGAGTCGTGGCCGCTCCGGCCGGGAAGCTGGTTGTTTTAAATTTTACGACCCCGAAGTCTCCGGATACGGAACGTTTGATATTCACGATCAGCCATGGTGCTGACGAGCCGCCCGTGCGCGTCAGCGTGAACGCCGCGGCGCTGCCCTCCGTCACGTCGCCGTCCGAGGCCACCGTGACCGTCGGCAGCACCGCCACCGCCGACGTCGCCGCGCTCGTGAACGTCGCCTCGTGGCCCTCGCCGTCGGTGACCGTCACCTTGACCTTGAGCGTCGCGCCCGCGTCCGCGAATACCGGCACGTAGGTCCGCGAGGTCGCGCCGGAGATGTCCTCGTCACTGCCGCCGGCCGGCGTCCGCACCCACTGGTAGACATAGGCCCTGGTGTCCAGTCCTCCGTCCTCGTCGGCGATGTCCGACGTGTTCGCCGTCAGCGTCTCGCCTTCCCTCGCCGTGCCCGTCACCGTCACCGTGCCCGTCGCCGGTGAGTCGTCGTCGTCCTTGACCAACACCCTCGCCGTGGCGTCGGTCCCCAAGTCGTACGCCGCATCCGCCGTCAGCGCCACCGTCACCCGGCTGTTGCCCTCGTGGATGTTGTCCGACACCGTCGGCACCGTCACCGTCACGCTGGCCATGTCGCCCGAGAAGTCGACGGTCTTCGCGCCCTTGTCCCCCGACCTCACCATCGCGCCCGTCTCAATCACGTTGTAGCGCACCGTCAGCGCACCCGTCGTCACCCCCGTGCGCGTCACCGTGAACTGCGCGTCCTCGCTCTCCACCACCGGACTCGTCACCGGCGTCACCGTCACCGTCGGCAGCGATGGCGCACCCGCCACCGCACCCGTCTCCGCGCTCTCCACCGTCTCCTCGGTCCCGCCGCCGTCGGTGAAGGACGCCTCCGCCTTCAGCGTCGCCCCCGCGTCCGCGGCAGCCACCGTGTAGCTCGCCGAGGTCGCGCCGGGGATCCGCGTCTCCGTGCCGCCCGACACCCGGATCCACTGCCAGCTGAAGGCCAGGCGCGCCGGCCCGTCCGGGTCGGAGACCCCCGAGGCGTCCGCCGTCAGCGTCTCACCCACCACCGGCGTCGTGTCGTCGATCGTCGGCGCGCCCGTCGGCGCCGCGTTGTCGTTGTCCCGGATCTTCAGCGTCGCAAAGTCAGTGTCTCCCAGGGCGTAGACTTCGTCATCCGACAACAACACAGTGAGAAACACCGTGCCGTCCGCCTCGTGGGTGTCGTCATCCACCGTGGACAGGCTCACCTTCATCGTGGAGTTGCCCACCGGGAAGGTCGCCTCGACCTCGGTTCTGCTGCCCACCGGGAAGGTCGTCGTCGTCCCGTCGGCGGTGAGGGTGAGGCCGAAGTCTCCCCCGGAGGGGTCGATATCGAATTTCACGCGCAGCGTTCCCGCCGTGGAGCCCGTGCGCGTCAAAGTGAACACGGCAGGGGCGCCCTCCGTGACATCGCCGTCCGAAGACGGCGTGACCACGGCGGGACGCTCCACCGCCGCCGTCTCCTCGCTCTCGATGGTCTCTTCGGTGCCGTCGTCGTCGGTGAAGGTCGCCTTCACCTTCAGCGTCGACCCCCTGTCAGCGCCGACCACCGTGTAGCTCGCGCCGGTTCCGACCTCCGTCTCGCCGCCGCCCGACGCCACCCGGAGCCACCGCCAGGTGAAGGTCGGACTCGTCAGACCGTCCGCGTCGTCGATGCCCGAGGCGTCCGCCGTCAGCGTCTGGCCGACCACCGGCGTCGTGTCGTCGATGGTCGGGGCGCCGGTCGGGGCCGCGTTGTCGTCGTCCTCGACCGTGACCGACGCCGACGCGGTGCCCAGGTCGTACGCCGCATCCGCCGTCAGCGCCACCGTCACCACGCTGTCCGCCTCGTGGGCGCCGTCATCGGCGGTCGGCACCGACACCGTCACGCTGGCCGCGTTGCCCGAAAAGCTGACGGTCTTCGCGCCCTCGTCGCCCGACGCCACCATGGCGCCGGTCTCCGACACCCGGTAGCGGACCGTCAGCGCCCCCGTCGTGACCCCCGTGCGCGTCACCGTGAACTCCGCGTCCTCGCCTTCCGCCACCGGGCTCGACGCCAGCGCCACCGACACCCTCGGCAGCGATGCCGCCGGCACCGCCGACGTCTCCGCGCTCTCCACCGTCTCCTCGGTCCCGCCGTCGTCGGTGAAGGACGCCTCCGCCTTCAGCGTCGCCCCCGCGTCCGCGGCCACCACCGTGTAGCTCGCCGAGGTCGCGCCGGGGATCCGCGTCTCCGTGCCGCCCGACACCCGGATCCACTGCCAGGCGAAGGCCGCGCCCGTCAGGCCGTCCGCGTCGTCGATGCCCGAGGCGTCCGCCGTCAGCGTGTCCCCCACCATGGGCGTCATGTCGTCAATGGTCGGCGCGCCCGTCGGGGCCACGTTGGTGGCGTCCAAGATCTTCGCCGTCGCCGCGCCTGGGGTTCCCACCCTGTAGCCGTCGCTTGGCTGCAGCGTCACCGTCAACGTGCCGTGCGGCTCATGGGTGCTGTCGTCAGCCGTTCGTAGGTTAAGTTTAGCCGTGGTCCTATTTTTCGGTATTTCGCGAACGGTAAATTGGGTGGCTTCGTAGTCCCCGGTTATGGAAACTTCAAAATGAACCGTCAGGCGTGAAGACGCGTCGCCCGTACGCGTCAGCGTGAAAGCACCGGGGATGCCTTCCGTGAAGTCGCCGTCCGAAACCACCGTGACCACCGGCAGCGCCGCCGCCACCGCCGCCGTCTCCTCGCTCTGCACGGCCTCGTCCGTGCCGCCGTCGTCGCGGAAGCTCGCCTCGACCTTCAGCTTCGCGCCCAAGTCCGCGGCGACCACCGTGTAGCTCGCCGAGGTCGCGCCGGGGATCCGCGTATCCGTACCGCTCGACACCCGGATCCACTGCCAGGTGAAGGTCGGGCTCGCCGGCCCGTCCGCGTCGGAGATGTCCGAGGAGTCCGCCGTCAGCTTATCCCCCACCCTGGGCGTCGTGTCGGAGATCGTCGGCTTGCCCGTCGGGGGCGCGTTGGCTTCGGTCCCCCTGATCTGGAACTGGTAGGAACCGTCGCGGTCCCTCCAAGCCGTTCCGCCCGTGCTCGTACGGCGCCCGCTGATGCTCCAGCCGGACGCGGCTCCGGGGTCCGTGCCGTCTTCCGCGGTAGTCTCCCACCATCTAAATTGCCCCGGCTGGGAGAAGTCACGCGCCACGACATGGTAGTCGGTGCCGGCCTCGAGCATGGCGCCCGCCGGGGCCTGCCACTCGTAAAGACCGCCGCCCTCATCGGATGGGGAGCGGCCGAGGTCGTGGACGATGTCGCCGGGAGCTCCGTCCGCTTTGCTTTCCCTGATCGTCACCTGGATCCTGCCGCGGGGGTTAGCGATTTCAAGAACCACGCTGGAGAGGTCGTAGCCTCCGGGCGCGTCCCCCGTGGTGAACGATTGAGCCTTGAAAAATTCATTATCCCTAAGGGAGTTATCCGTTTTGCCCGTATTGCTGACAAGAACATCCACCTGCGCTTGGACCGGCGCCGGTGCCAGGCCGGCGAGCGCCAGCAGCACGCAGGCCGCCAGCGCCAGCCGCCGAAGCGGCGCGGCGCCGCCGGGCGTCCGGCACCCCATGGCGCCGGAGCGGGCATCGCGGCCCCGGGGCTCAACGGACCCCGCCCGCGCGCGCTGCGGACGCCTGCCCCCGTCATCCCGGGCCCTGCGCTTCGCCCGGGGGCAGGCCGCGCCCTCCCGGCAAATGGAAGCCGGCGAAGGCGGCGAAAGCCGTCGCCGCGCGGTGAGGAGACAAGCCATGCCAGCCGCAGGACAACCGATGAGGCCCGCAACCGCATCCTTAAGTGAATGGCGTTCTCTCTTAAGTGAATGCCATTGGGGGGGGGGGGCAATGGCATTCATTTTGACAGAGCCGTCTTCAGGTTTGGGTTTCATTTCCACAACCCATTGATTCAAGATGGATAACAGCCTCCTTCTCCGGCCCTTCCCAAGGGCCTTGACACACGCCCCCCTCGGTGACACCATCAGCGGGTGGAGCTGTCTTTGGGAGGAACCGATGGACGAGGCCATCCGAAAGCTCAAGTCGACCACCTTCTTCGGCCGGCGCCTGACCCGGCGTCAGATCGCCGACCTCCAGCGCACCGTGCGCGAGTGTGCGGGGCTGAGCCGGCACGAGCTCGGGCTCACGATCTGCGAGCACCTGAACTGGCACACCCCTGGCGGGGCGCCGCGCGCGCGCTTGGCGCGGCGTGTGCTCGAACATCTGGAGGGGCTCGGGCTGTTCACCCTGCCGGCGAAGGACGAATCGAAGCAGCGAGGGGGGCAGAAGGCGCTGGCGTGGACCGCGCGCTCGGCGCCGCGCGCCGAGGTCCGCGCCGCGCTGAACGACCTTGAGCCGGTGCAGTTGCGCCCGGTGACGGACCCCGGCGAGGTCGCGCAGTGGAACGAGTTGCTCGACCGGCACCATTACCTGGGCTACCGCCGCCCGCTCGGTCCGCACTTGCGCTACGCCCTCATCGACCGTCACGGGCGGTGGTTGGGCGGTTTGCTGTTCTCGTATGCGGCCCGCTCGGTGGCGTGCCGCGAGCGGTTCATCGGCTGGGACGAGGCGGCCCGGCGCAAGCGCCTGGACCGGGTCATCGCCAACCCCCGGTTCCTGATTTTCCCTTGGGTGCGGGTCCGGCACCTCGCGTCGAAGGCGCTGTCGCTGGCGGTGCGCCGGCTCGCCGACGACTGGCAGGTGCATCACGGCTACCGTCCGGTGCTGGTGGAAGCTTTGGCATTGTACTGCTACTCCATACTGCGGAACCCTGGGTTCCTGAACAAAGTGATGAAAATCCGGCGCTTGCCGAAATTCGGATTTTTCCTGCCCACGCCTTTACATCGTGTGAGATGGGCTTGAGGCTGCCTGTGCATGACGTTTGACGCCCTCGGGCAATGCTGCGGTGTGTCGTCGGGACGGCACGTTGACCCTTTCCGCTCATCCCTGTGGCTGTGCACACGGTGCGTTGAACAACGCAAGCGTATCCTCGTGCGCCATCTCCACATAGAGGCCGCGCTTGCTGCCATGCGTGACGTGGCATGAAGCGAGGGCACCTGTCCTGACGCGGTTCCAAATCGTCTGTCGGCTCACCCCGAGGCGTTGCATCGCGACCCGCACTGGCACGAATCCTTCCGGCGGCTGCGCACGGAAACGCGCGCGAAGTGCGTCCGTCATCTTCACCCTCAACGGTGCCCCGTCGACGCCCGGATTGATGACCGGCACGAGTCCTGCGTGGACCCAGCGGTACAGCGTTGTCTCGGTCACTGCGAGCTCGCGGGCGGCATCGGCGACCCTGAGCGCTCCCCCATCGCCGGGTTCGGTCGGGGGCACATGGGCGGGAATGTCATGGTACCGGCGCAGGTTGTAGACCAGATCCTTGGTGAACGGCAGATCGTGGGCGGTGCGCCGTCCCTGCTTGTTGAGAAGGATCGCCACCGTTGTGTCGTTGTAATGAGCGCACAGGTTGCGAACCAGGTCCAGGGTGCTCTCGTCGGTGCGTTTGGGCTGCACGATGGGGACGATCTTTGCAAACGTCAGGTCGTCGACACGCCCACCTCGCCAGTGCACGGTGACGGCGAACTCTCCCGCCTCTTTGTGGTGCTCGATCGTCACCTGCTCCACGAGGCAGCCGAGCAACCGCTTGCGGTCGCAGTTCGAGGTCGTCGGCCCGTCCCATACTCGCTCGAGCGATGAACCGAGCTCGGCGAACATCTCCGGCGCCGGGGGTGGCGGTTGTTCGGCACGCGCGGTCGTGAGCGCCCGCTCGGCCTGCTGAAGCGCCACCAGCGCTGCTTCCCATTCGCGCTCCAGTGTCGCCGCGATCAGCCTGTTGTCCGGATCGACCTGCCGGTAGCGGCGCTCCGCGAGCCCGGCCTGGTAGCGGCAATGCTCCACCGCCTGCTCCCAGCGGCGCAGGTCCGCATCCGCGCGCTCGGCCACGTCAGCCGCCGCTTGCACCGCCGCCTGCGCACCACCCGGCGTCGCCAGCTCCAGGAACAGGCGCACCACCTCGCGGTCGAGGCGCTTGCCGCCCATCGAACAGCAACCTCGTCTCTGGTGGCTCGTGGGGTCGACGACGCCGCACACATAGCTCCACCCCCTCGCGTTGTAATCGACCGCCATGCCGTAGCCGCAATGACCGCACACCACCAATCCTTGCAGCACCGCGGGACCTTCTCGCGCAGGCCCCCGGCTGCCGTCGCGACAAGAATGGTTGCTCGCCAGTTGTTCCTGGATCTCGAGCCATTCCTGCCACTCTACATAGCCTTCATGGCGTTCGGGCAGCAGCACCTCCCACTGCTCGTGCACCGCGAGCAACGGCGTGTCACGTCTGCGCCCGCGACGCAGCCCGTACGCATAGGCGCCGCCCATGGCCGGGTTCTTCAGAATCCGCAGCGTCCGACTATACGAGGCCGGCCGCCACAGCAACGCACCGCTGGAGTGGTCTCGCACCGGCACGCTGATCTCCCGGTCGCGCAACACCACCGCCGCTTGGCGCGCCGTTCCCGCCTCCCGGAAAGCAGTGAACACCGCACCGATCGATGCCTGCACGCGCTGGTCCGGATCCTTGCGGATGGTATCCCCTTCGCGCACAAAGCCGCCCGCCACGCGCCAGTACAGCGCCCCGCGCAATGCCTTGTTGCGCCGTCCACCTTCCATCCGTGCCCGCAGCACCGACAGCTCCGAGGCCGACATCGTCCCTCGGATGCCCAGAATGAGGCTGTCATCGTCGCTGCTCGGCAAATACACTTGGCTGTCCTCGATGAGCGCCACATCGTGCGTGCGACACAGGTCGAGGAGCTGAAACCACTCCACGGTGTTCCTCGCCAAGCGCGATATCTCGAGCCCGAACACGCCCCCGACCTGATCCCGGGCGAGCAGGCGGCACAGCTCGTCAAAGCCCGTGCGCGCGCCCTTCGCATGCGCGCCGGCACTGTGGCCAAGGTCAGCGTCGATCGTCCTGATCCGGGTCTCAGGCCAGCCGAACTCCCGGGCCCGCTCCCTCAGAGCGTACTGGCGCGCCGTCGATTCACGATGATTGCGCACCTGACCCGGCGTCGATTGCCGCACATACACGACCGCCTGGCGCTCAAGATGCCGGGTCGTAATCTTCGTCGTGCTCATTGCGACTCTCCGCGTCCGCCAGCCGGACCATCACACGCGCCAGCTCCCGCACCAGACGCTGGCGGCTGTCCGGCGGCACCGCGTACCAGCGCTCCCACCGTTCCTCCCACGCCAGCACCGTCAGCAGCGGCAGTTCCCGTTGCTGTTTGGGGCTACCCCGTTTCAGTGGACGGTTGAGGGCTTTCGCCTCCTGCATGGGGGTGGGCGAAGGCCGGTGGAAGGAGAATCTTACCGCAGACGGGAGTTGAGGGTTCCCTCAGAGGGTGGTTCGGGATCCCCGGCTCGCCGTTGGGGAAGGCTTCGCGGTCGGTTCGATCGAGACGCTCATCGTTGCCGGTCGCACCACTGGCGGCCTTCGCGGCGGCGCGCTCGAAGTCATTCGGGCTGAGGTAACCCAGGGCGGAGTGCCGACGGTGTGTGTTGTACCAGCCCTCGATGAACTCGAAGAGGGCCATGCGCGCCTGGACTTGAGTTGGAAACTCGCGCCGGAGCAGGAGCTCGCATTCGAGGGTGGCGAAGAAGCTCTCGGCCATCGCGTTATCGAAGCAGTCACCAGCCGAGCCGGTCGAGGTCACCACCCCCATCTCCCGGCACCGTTTGCCGAAGGCGAGCGAGGTGTACTGCGACCCCTTGTCGGAATGATGCACGACCTCGCCTTGGAGCCGGCGCTGTGCCAGGGCCATGTTCAGCGCCGCGAGCACCAGTTCGGTGCGAAGATGATTGGCGATCGACCACCCCACCACCTTGCGGCTGAACACGTCGAGCACGATGGCCAGGTACACGAACCCCGCTCGGGTCGGCACATAGGTCACGTCGGCGACCCACAGCCGGTTCGGCGCGTCGGCCCGGAACTGACGTTGCACCCGGTCCGGGGCCGCACGCTGGCCCGGCTCCGCGCGCGTAGTGCGCGTACCGCGGCGCCGGCTCACTCCCGCCCAGCCTGCCTTGCGCATCAGCCGAGCGACCCGCTTGCGGCCCACACGCCACCCCTTGGCGGCCAGCTCGGCGTGCACCCGAGGCGCCCCGTAGGTGCCACGAGAATCCCGGTGAATGGTCCGGATCGTGCCCCGCAACTCCTCGTCACGCTTCGCACGAGCAGAACGCCCGCGACCGCGCCACGCGTAGTACCCGCTGGGGGAGACGCCCAGCACCCGGCACATCGTGGCCACCCGATGATGGGCCTGGTTCGCCCTCATGAGCTCGAAGACCTCCCCGGAATCGAACCGCTCTCCCGAGCGAACCAGGCCGCGGCTTTTTTTAGGATCTCGCGCTCTTCGCGAAGCTGACGATTCTCCCGACGAAGCCGCCGCAACTCCTCACGCTCGACCGTCGTCAGACCGTCTTCACGAAGGCCCTCGTCGCGATCCGTCTGACGAACCCAGTTGCGGATCGCCTGCGCGGAACACTCGAACTCACGAGCGAGCTCCCCGGGCGTGCGACCCGCTCGGACCAGCTCAACCATCTGGCGCCGGTACTCCGGCGCGTAAGGCGAATGGGTTTTCGACATGTAGACACCTCCTGCGCACAATGTTCAGGTGTCCACTAAACCGGGGCAACTCCAGTTGCGCCATCCACCGCTCCGCATCGCTCCTCGAGAATGGCGAGAAGATTACGCAGTGCGACAAAATCGGACAATGCACCAGCCAGCCCAGACCCGTCAGCCGGCGCCGCGCCCAAGCTGGTCCACGACAGCGGCAGCCAGCACACCGTGCCGTCGGGCAACCGCAGCTTCGCCTTCGGACCGCGGATGCCCGCATTGCGCAAGCCGATGACTGTGACCGGCGCACCGTTGTACGGGTGCCTGGGACGGCAAATCGTGACCGGCTCCAGACCCTCCGGCGGTGGCGTGCCTTCATGTTGGAGTTGCCCCGGTTTAGTGGACACCTGAACATTGTGCGCAGGAGGTGTCTACATGTCGAAAACCCATTCGCCTTACGCGCCGGAGTACCGGCGCCAGATGGTTGAGCTGGTCCGAGCGGGTCGCACGCCCGGGGAGCTCGCTCGTGAGTTCGAGTGTTCCGCGCAGGCGATCCGCAACTGGGTTCGTCAGACGGATCGCGACGAGGGCCTTCGTGAAGACGGTCTGACGACGGTCGAGCGTGAGGAGTTGCGGCGGCTTCGTCGGGAGAATCGTCAGCTTCGCGAAGAGCGCGAGATCCTAAAAAAAGCCGCGGCCTGGTTCGCTCGGGAGAGCGGTTCGATTCCGGGGAGGTCTTCGAGCTCATGAGGGCGAACCAGGCCCATCATCGGGTGGCCACGATGTGCCGGGTGCTGGGCGTCTCCCCCAGCGGGTACTACGCGTGGCGCGGTCGCGGGCGTTCTGCTCGTGCGAAGCGTGACGAGGAGTTGCGGGGCACGATCCGGACCATTCACCGGGATTCTCGTGGCACCTACGGGGCGCCTCGGGTGCACGCCGAGCTGGCCGCCAAGGGGTGGCGTGTGGGCCGCAAGCGGGTCGCTCGGCTGATGCGCAAGGCAGGCTGGGCGGGAGTGAGCCGGCGCCGCGGTACGCGCACTACGCGCGCGGAGCCGGGCCAGCGTGCGGCCCCGGACCGGGTGCAACGTCAGTTCCGGGCCGACGCGCCGAACCGGCTGTGGGTCGCCGACGTGACCTATGTGCCGACCCGAGCGGGGTTCGTGTACCTGGCCATCGTGCTCGACGTGTTCAGCCGCAAGGTGGTGGGGTGGTCGATCGCCAATCATCTTCGCACCGAACTGGTGCTCGCGGCGCTGAACATGGCCCTGGCACAGCGCCGGCTCCAAGGCGAGGTCGTGCATCATTCCGACAAGGGGTCGCAGTACACCTCGCTCGCCTTCGGCAAACGGTGCCGGGAGATGGGGGTGGTGACCTCGACCGGCTCGGCTGGTGACTGCTTCGATAACGCGATGGCCGAGAGCTTCTTCGCCACCCTCGAATGCGAGCTCCTGCTCCGGCGCGAGTTTCCAACTCAAGTCCAGGCGCGCATGGCCCTCTTCGAGTTCATCGAGGGCTGGTACAACACACACCGTCGGCACTCCGCCCTGGGTTACCTCAGCCCGAATGACTTCGAGCGCGCCGCCGCGAAGGCCGCCAGTGGTGCGACCGGCAACGATGAGCGTCTCGATCGAACCGACCGCGAAGCCTTCCCCAACGGCGAGCCGGGGATCCCGAACCACCCTCTGAGGGAACCCTCAACTCCCGTCTGCGGTAAGATTCTCCTTCCACCGGCCTTCGCCCACCCCCATGCAGGAGGCGAAAGCCCTCAACCGTCCACTGAAACGGGGTAGCCCCATGTATAGCAATGTGTGACCCTTGTGGAGACCTTCGTGGACTTGAGCCGGTTCACCGGCGCGAGCTACCGGGCGGCGAACTGGCAGTGGGTGGGCCAGACCAAGGGCAAGGGTTCGGTGCGCCCGCCCAAGGGGGTGTTCGTCTACCCGCTGGACGAGGAGTTCCGGGCGATACTGAGGACCGGGCGCCGGCCCGCGCGACGGCGCCGGGCACCGAAGGGCTTGGCCCCCTCGCTCGTCGAGCCGTGGCGGGCGCTGGTCGATGCGGTGGTGGCCGTGGCCCACGACTTCGACCGGCACTGGCAACAACGCCAGCGCTCGCTCAACACGCTGCTCGTGGTGCTGTTCATCTTCCGCCTGGTGCTGTCGAAGGGCCGCCAGGGCTACGCGGCGACCCTGGTCGAGCTGTGGGAGCAGTGCCGCCGGCTCGGGGTCGCGCTGCCGCAGCCGGCCCCGGTCTCGCCCTCGGCGATGTGCAAGGCCCGCGCCAAGGTGCACGAGAACCTGCTGCGCACCGTGCACGGCGAAGTGCTGCGCCGCGCCGGCGCGCGCGCCCTGGAGCCCCGGTGGAAGAGGCACCGGCTGTTCGCGGTGGACGGCTCGAAGCTGAACCTGCCCCGGCCCCTGGTGAAGGCCGGCTACCGGCGGCCCGCGGACAACGCCCACTACCCCCAGGGCCTGCTCAGTTGCCTGTATGCGTTGCGGGCCAAGGTCCCGGTCGACTTCGACCTGCTGCGCCATGACAACGAGAGACAGGCCGCGCGTGCCCATCTGAAGGCGTTGTCGCCCAACGACGTGGTGGTCTACGACCGCGGCTATTTCTCCCAGGCGCTGCTGGGCGAACACCTCGCGCGGGGCATGCATGCGGTGTTCCGGCTCCAGGCCAATGCCAACGCCGCAGTGTGCGCGTTCGTGCGCAGCACCGACACCGACCGGGTGGTCGACATCGCCCCCGGGCAAGCCCCCCCGGGGGGCCGCGTAGCGCTGCGATGGCGCCTGGTGAAGTACGAGGTCGCCGGCTCGCCCTACGTGTTGGGCACCACCCTGCTCGACCGCGAGCGCTACCCCATTGCCGAGCTCTCGGACCTGTACCACGAGCGCTGGGGCATTGAGGAACTGTACAAGGTGTCGAAGCACACCCTTGGCATCGAGGACTTCCACGGCCAAAGCGAGCGCGGGGTGAAGCAGGAGCTGTTCGCGCACTTCGTCCTCATCACCCTCACGCGGCTGCTCTCCAATCACGGCGAAGACCGGCTCGGGGCCGACCGCGCCGCACGCGACAAAACCCAAGTCCGGGTGAACTTCAAAAACTCCCTGCTCACCGTCGCGCGCCACCTCGAGGGGCTGTTCCTCCAGCACGCGGCGGGGCTCGGCAAAACCCTCTCGCTCATCATGGACGCGATGGTGGCGTGCCGCCACAAGCTGCGCCCCAACCGCTCCTACCCGCGACGCTCGCGAAAGCCGATCGGCAAATGGAAGCCGGCGAAGGCGGCGAAAGCCGTCGCCGCGCGGTGAGGAGACAAGCCATGCCAGCCGCAGGACAACCGATGAGGCCCGCAACCGCATCCTTAAGTGAATGGCGTTCTCTCTTAAGTGAATGCCATTGGGGGGGGGGGCAATGGCATTCACTTAAGGGGATATTCCCGTTTAGTTCTGCCATGGCGGTACGAAACGGTTCTCGCAACATGTTGATTTTGAAGGGAGTGGCATTCGAGAGGATCTGGGAGAAACGGGCTTTTGCTCGCCGATCCGCCTTAAGTGAATGCCATTGGGGGGGGGGGGGGGAGTGAGTCAGTGTCGGGGAGAGAGGGCCGGCGGCGGAGTCGGCCGCGCCGCCGGTCACGGCGGCAGGCGTCGCGCCATGGCGGCGAACGAGGCCGTTCGCGGCAACTCGCCGGTGTCCGGCGCCCCGGTGGTCAACGCCCCGGCCGGGACGTGCCGGCGCCGCTCGAAGACGGCCGTCCCTCCGCGACGCCCGCTCCGAAGGCAGCGGCGGGCGGGGGCGCCCGGACTCCTCGCGAGCCGGTGCGGGCGCCGCGACGGCGGTGGATTTCGAGGGGAATCGAGTCGGTCCGGCCACCGCAGCTTCCTCTTGGGGGTCAGGCCCCGGTCCGGGCCGGCCCGCATGGTACCCAGTACTCGACGGCGTGTCGATACCCATAGCCTGTCACCCGATCGCACCCGATCACGCCGACGACGGTGCCGTCCGGCCGTTCGACCCAACCACACAAGTTCTTCAGCGTCCCGCCCTGCCCGGCGAAGTCGTCTACCATCACGTACTCATGCCTCTCGACCTTCGGTCGAGTCCGCGGAGTTCCTCAGCCGGTGTCCGCCGTGCTCTTGGTCAGGGTCACGACGTTGCGACCGCTGGCGCGCTCATACTCGACCTTGTCCATCATCCGGTGCACGAGGAAGAGGCCGAGCCCTCCCACCTCCCGCTCGTGGAGGGGCGCCTCAACGTCGGCCTGCGGTGGGGACGAGAGATCGAAGGGGTGGCTGTCGTCCACGATCACGACGACGAGCGAGTCGACCTTCCGGCGCACGACGATCTCGATACGATGCGGCTCGTCGTCGTCGTATCCGTAGCGGATCGTGTTGGTCAGGATCTCGTCGATCGAAAGGTTGACCGTATACGCGATCTCCGGGGAGAGCCCGTGGGCCTCGCAGAACGTGTCGATCTTCGTCGCCACGCCGACAATCTCCCGCAGCTCGCTGGCGAGGGCGATCTCGAGAACGTTCTCATCCAAGTCCGTTCGATCCCCGTGCGAAGAGACCCGCCGTTCATTCCCTGCGCAGCGCGCGGAGGAAGGAGTCGGCGAACGGCCTGGCACGGCAGCTCGTCCGCGTGCGCTCCGCAGTCCGGACCGGGACCTCCACCGGCGGGCCCGGGGGAGCGCCGGGTCGTGCGCCGCGCCCAGGCGGTTCGTCCTCGTTCGGATCCGGCGCCTGCCGCCGTATCGCCGCCCTTTATAGCATGGGCATTCCCGAGCGGCACGCGGGCTCGCGGGGGAAGGGCTACCGGGGCTCGTGCGGCGTCCACCGAATGCGCCAGGCGGGTTCGCCACCCCGCGCCGCGAAGGGGTCGCAGACGAAGAGGTCCGGCGCCGCGGCCAGGCGGTCGCCGGCGAAGACGAGCGGCCGCAAGCCGCGCTCCCACGGGGGAACCCCCAGCTCCTGCAACAGGTCCTTGACCGGCTTCGTAACCCCGCGCCCCTGGGGGCGGCAGCGTTCGCCGCCTTGCCGGAACCGCACATCCACCGTGCAGGGCGACCGTGCGACTGCGAGTCCCTCGCCTTCGGTGCGCTCCGCGGCGAGCCGCCCGTGAGGGAGATCGAGCGGTTCGCCGTCGAGGGGCCAGGGGGTGCTTGCGGGGAGGCGCGGCGGGGCATGCTCCCGGCCCGAATGCAGTTCGCCCCGGAAGCGCCGCACCCGGACTCCACCCCGCACCGCCTCGGGTTGCCGATCCGGACCGGCCGCCGCCACCTCCTCGACGAGGACCCTCAGCCAGGGCCGCGGCGGGGGGGCGATCCCATGGCGGGAAACGAGCCAGGTCCGGAGCGCATTCGCGGCCCGTGGCGGCGGCAGGGCGGCGATCGCGGCCGCCTTCAGGGTCCCCGGCGCCCGCCCCCGCGCCGCCGCGAGGTCCGCCACCGCGAGCGCGTCCAGCATCGCCGCCGCCTCGTGCGACTGCTTCGCGAGCCGGGCGAGGGTCGCGCTCGCGCCCGGCCAGCGCTCCACGATGGCCGGGAGCACCCGATGGCGGAGGTGGTTCCGATCCGGCGCGGGCGCACGGTTGCCGGGGTCCTCGAGCCACTCGAGACCCCGCCCCCGGGCGTAGGCGAGGATCGCCGCCCGCGGCACCGCGAGCAGCGGCCGCACCAGTCGCAGCCCGCCGACCGTGACGTCCGGGCGCATGGCCGCCATCCCCGCCGGCCCCGCGCCCCGCAGGATCCGGAGCAACGCCGTCTCCGCCTGGTCATCCCGGTGGTGGGCGAGCAGAACCGGCTCGCCGGGCGGGACCGCGTCGCCGATTGCGGCGTGGCGGGCGGCGCGGGCCGCCGCTTCGAGTCCCCCTCTTCCCGGGTTCGCCCGCACGGACGCACGGCGGACCTCGAGCCGGATCCCGTACCGGGCCGCCACCGCCTGGCAGTGGTCCTCCCAGGCGCCCGCGTCCGGGTGCAGCCCGTGGTTGACGTGGACCGCGGCCAGGCCCTGCTTCACCCGCTCGCCGAGCAGCCGGGCCGCCGCATCGAGGAGCACCGTGGAATCGACCCCGCCGCTGTACGCGACCCACCACCTCGTGGGTTCCGGGTGGGGAACGGGAGTCCGACGAGCGGCGACTTCGCCGGGGCGGGCGCCCACCACCGCCCGCACCGACTCGAGGACGAGGAAGCCCCGATCAGGCGAAGACGCCATGGCCCATCAGGCGCTCGTAGCGGCGCGCGATGAGCGTATCCGGGTCCGTGCCGTCGAGCGCGGCGAACTCCTCGCGGACCGCCGTTCCGAGCCGCTCCGCCATTGCGTCGGGGTCGCGATGGGCACCGCCGAGCGGCTCCTCGAGGATCCGGTCGACGAGCCCCAGCTCGTGCAGCCGCTTCGAATCGATGCCCATCGCCTCCGCGGCGCGGGCCGCCTCCGCGGCCTTCTTCCACAGGATGGACGCGCAGCCCTCGGGGGAGATGACGGAGTAGACGCTGTGCTCGAGCATCAGCACCCGGTCTCCGACCCCGATCGCGAGCGCGCCCCCGGAGCCGCCCTCCCCGATGACCGCACACACGATGGGGGTGCGAAGACGCGCCATCTCGACGAGGTTCCGGGCGATGGCTTCGCTCTGTCCGCGCTCCTCCGCCCCGATCCCGGGATACGCGCCCGGGGTGTCGATGAGGCTCAACACGGGCAGCCCGAAGCGCTCCGCAAGCTTCATCAGCCGGAGCGCCTTGCGGTAGCCCTCCGGGTTCGGCATGCCGAACTGCCGCTGGACCTTCTCCTTGGTGTCGCGTCCCTTCTGGTGTCCGACGACCACGAGCGCCCGCCCCTGGAGGCGGGCGAGGCCGCCGACCATGGCCCGGTCGTCCGCGAACGCACGGTCGCCGTGGAGCTCGACGAAGGTCGAGCACATCCGTTCGAGGTAGTCGAGGGTGTAGGGGCGCTGCGGGTGGCGCGCGACCTGCGCCACCTGCCACGGCGAAAGGTTCGAGAAGATCGCCGCCGTCTCCTCCCGGATCTCGGCCTCGAGGCGGCGCACCGCCTCGATCCCCTCGGAGCCCGCCGCGGTGGCGCGGAGCACCTCGAGCCGCGCCTCGCGCTCCGCGATGGGTCGCTCGAGGTCCAGCACGTCGAGTCGCCGCGAGGAAGCGTTCATCGGTACTCCAGGGATACGGCCTCGGCGCCCGGGACCTGCCGGAGCCGCGAGAGCAGCTCGCCGCACGGATGGATCCGCCACGAGGGGCCGAGGTCGATGTCCGCTCCGGCCACGGGGCAGCGGTAGCCGATGCGCACCGGGGTGGGGCCGTTGCGCCAAGGGGTGAGGGCTTCCTGCAGAGCTTCGCCGACGCCCTCGTTGCCGGAGCCCCGGAGCTCGATGGCAAGACACCGCGAGAACCGGGCCCGCGCCTCGTCGATGCCGTAGAGGGCGGTCACCCGCATGGAGCGCTCCCCGTTGTCCTCCTCCACCGTCCCCTCCGCCACGACGATGCGGTCCTTGACGAGCCGCCTCCCCTCGGTGGGAAGGGCCCGGTCGGCCGCGAAGAGATCGGAGTACACGACCAGCTCGAGGCGGGCGCTCCGATCCTCGATCACCGCGAACGCCATCCGGCCCCGCCGGGTATTCATCGGGCGAACGGAGAGGACGAGCCCGGCCGCGACCTGCACGCTCTCCCGCTTCGGGTGGAGGCTTCCGAGCGGGGCGCTCGTGAACTCGGCGAGCTCCGCCTCGTGCGGCTCGACGGGATGGCCGGAGAGATAGATGCCGAGGGTCTGACGCTCCCCGGCGAGACGGTCGGCCATCTCGAACTCCGCGACCTCGGGATACTCCTCCACCGCGGGCGCTCCCCCCCCGAAGAGATCGGCCTGACCGGTCTCGAGGTCGCGCGCATCGCGCTCGGCGGACTGCATCGCCCGACCGAGGACCTCGGTCATGGCGCGGCGTCCGGGGCCGAGGCGGTCCAGCGCGCCGGCGTGGATCAACGCTTCGAGCACCCGCCGGTTCGCCCGCCGGGGGTCCACCCGGCGGCAGAAATCGAAGAGGTCGGGGAACGGGCGTCCCGCTTCCCGGGCTGCGACGATGCTCTCGGCCGCGCTTCGCCCCACCCCCCGGATCGCACCGAGCCCGAATCGGACGCGCTCCGGGCCGTCCGCCCCGAAAGCCCACGCGCTCGTGTTCACGTCGGGCGGCTGCACCGCGATCCCGAGCCGACGGCAGTCGTCCACGAGGAGCACCACCCGATCCGGGTTGTCCATTTCCGCGGTCAGCGCGGAAGCCATGAACGCGGCCGGATGATGGCGCTTGAGCCACGCGGTCTGGTAGGAAACGAGAGCGTAGGAGACCGAATGCGCGCGATTGAACCCGTACTCGGCGAAGTGCTCCATGAGGTCGAACAGGGAGTTCGCGACGTGCGGGTCCACTGCGTGACGGGTCGCGCCGGCGACGAAGGCGGCCCGCTCCCGGGCCATCTCCTCGGGCAGCTTCTTGCCCATGGCCTTGCGGAGCACGTCGGCGCCTCCCAGGCTGTACCCGGCGAGCTCGCGGGCGATCTGCATCACCTGTTCCTGGTACAGGATCACCCCATGGGTGGACCGGAGGATGGGCTCCACCTGCGGGTGGACGTAGGCGACCTTCGCCCGACCCTCCTTGCGCTCGATGAAATCGTCCACCATCCCGGACTTGAGAGGCCCCGGCCGGAACAGCGCGACGAGGGCGACGAGGTCCTCGAAACGGCTCGGTTTCAGGCCCCGCACGAGCTCGCGCATCCCCCGCGATTCGAGCTGGAACACCCCGGTGGTGGCGCCCGAGCGGATCAGCTCGTACGTCTCGGCGTCGTCGGTCGGCAGCGCCCCCATGTCGAGGGGCGGCTCGCCGGGGCGGGTCGCATCGACCATCGCGGCGGCGCGATCGATGACGGTCAGGGTCTTGAGACCCAGGAAGTCGAACTTCACCAGGCCCACCGCCTCGAGGTCGTCCTTGTCGAGCTGGGTCACCGGCGCTCCGCCCTCCGGGTCACGGAAGAGCGGGGTGTGATCGGTGAGCGGACCCGGGGCGATGACCACCCCCCCGGCGTGGCGGCCGGCGTTGCGCGCGAGCCCTTCGAGCGACCGGGCGAGGTCGATGAGGGTGCGCACGTCGTCGTTGCGCTCGTATTGGCCCCGGAGTTCGGCTTCCTCCGCGAGCGCCCGGTCGAGGGTGATCCCGAGATCGAACGGGATGAGCTTCGCGATCATGTCCACGAAGGGAAACGGGAGCCCGAGCACCCGGCCCGCATCGCGCACCACGGCCTTCGCCGCCATCGTGCCGAAGGTGATGATCTGCGACACCCGGTCCGCCCCGTGGCGCCCGACCACGTACTCGATCACCCGGTCGCGGCCCTCCATGCAGAAGTCGATGTCGAAGTCGGGCATCGAGATCCGCTCGGGGTTCAGAAAGCGCTCGAACAGGAGGTCGTAGGCGATCGGATCGATGTCGGTGATGCCGAGCGCCCACGCCGCGAGCGATCCGGCCCCGGAGCCCCGGCCGGGGCCGACCGGCACCCCGTTCTCGCGCGCCCAGGCGACGAAGTCCGCGACGATGAGGTAGTAGCCCGCGAAACCGAGCTTGGCGACCATCTCGATCTCGTAGTCGAGCCGCTCGCGATACGCGCGGGCATCCGCCTCGTCGCGCCGGCGCCGCGCGAGGCCGGCGCGCGCCGAAGAGGCGAAGCGGTCCTCGGCGCTCTCCTCGGCGCTCTCCCCGGGCTCGGCCGGGAACTCGGGCAGGTTCTCCTTCCCGAGCTCGATCTCGACGCTGCACCGACGGGCGATTTCCAGGGTGTTCTCGATGGCCTCCGGAACGTCCGCGAAACGGTCCCGCATCTCGTCGGCGCCCCGCAGATACTGCTCCTCGGTGTAGCGGCGCGGCCGGTCGGGATCGCCGAGGATCCCCCCTTCCTGGATGCAGACCCGGGCCTCGTGCGCCTCGAACTCCCCCGCGTCGAGGAAGCGCACGTCGTTGGTCGCGACCACCGGCACCCCTCGCTCGGCCGCGAGGCGGACGGTATCGTCGAGGAGCGTCTCCTCCCCCTCCCGGCCGAGGCGTTCGAGGCCGAGGTAGTAGCGGTCCCCGAAGCGGGCGAGCCACTCGTCCGCGAGGCGCCGCGCCAGCGCGGTCTCGCCGCGCACGAGCGCGTGACCGACGGCGCCTTCCCGGAACGCGGATATCGCGACGAGCCCTTCCGTCTCCGCCTCGTCGAGCCAGGGGAGCGGGATCGTCCCCTCGCCCTCGAGGTACGCCCGCGACAGCAGCCGGGAGAGCTGGCGGTAGCCCTCCGCGTGCCGGCACAGCAGCACCAGCCGGTGCGCCTCGCCCTTCGCGGGCGCCACCCGGACGTCCACCCCCACGATGGGCTTGATCCCGGCCCGCTCCGCCTCCCGGTAGAACTTGATGAGCGAGAAGAAGTTCGCCGCCTCGGTGACTGCCACCGCCGGCATCCGGCGCGCCCGGACCGCCTGGACGAGGGCGGGGATCCGGACCACGCTGTCGACGAGCGAATACTCCGTGTGCACCACCAGATGCACGAACCCGCCCGCGCCGCTCAACGGCCCTCTCCCCGACATCGGCGCACCGGTGCGAACGTCAGGCGATGGACCGGAGACGGGCCGAAGCGCCGGACCCGTTCCAGGTGGGCGGGGGTGGGATACCCCTTGTGCGCCGCGAACCCGTACTGAGGCCAGCACCGTCCGAGGCGCTCCATCTCGCGGTCGCGGTAGACCTTGGCGAGGATCGAGGCGGCGCTCACCTCCGCCACCGACGCATCGCCGCGGATCACCGGGCGCGCGGGGAACGGGAGGCCGGGGGGGCACCGGTTTCCATCGACGAGCGCGAGCGCCGGAACCGTCCCGGCCGCGGCAAGGCCCGCGAGCGCCCGGCGCATCGCGAGGAGCGTCGCCTCGAGAATGTTCAGTCGATCGATCTCGCGGGGATTCGCCTGCCCCAGCGCCCATCCGAGGGCGCGTTCGCGGATCCGAGCCGCGAGCTCGACGCGCCGCCGGGGGGCGAGGGTCTTCGAGTCCGCGAGCCCTTCCGGCACCGCGTCCGGGGACAGGACCACCGCGGCGGCCACCACCGGCCCGGCGAGCGGCCCGCGGCCCGCCTCGTCCACGCCCGCGATCACCCCGCCCGCTCCGCGCGCCCGGCAAGGGCGAGCACCGCGGCGGCCGCGCGATTGCGTCCGGACCGAAGCTCCCCGTGGATCCGGTCGAACTCCCAGCCCGTCTCCACCGACAAACCCCGCTCGAGGAGACGGAGCACGGCCGGCCCCAGACGTTGGGGGCGTACCTCGTCCTGCAGGAACTCCGGAACGATCCGCCGACCCGCGAGCAGGTTCGGGAGCGCGATGAAGCGGATGTTGCGACCGAGCCACCGGCGGAGGATGAACCAGGTCGGCGCAAACCCCCGCCAAGCCGCCACCATCGGGCGGCGAAGGAGCATCGCCTCGAGCGAGGCGGTGCCCGACGCGAGCATCACCACGTCGGCGGCGCTCATCACCTCCCGGGACTCGCCGGCGAACAGGGTGATCGGCGTCCCCCCGGCCTCCGCCATCCGCCGGAACTGCGCATGCAGCGCAGGGCTGGCCATCGGCGCGATGAAGCGGAGCTCCGGGCACCGCCGGTGGAGCCACGCCGCGGTCTCGAGCAACGGGCGGCCGATGTCGCGCACCTCGCGGGAGCGGCTCCCCGGCAGCACCGCGACGACCGGCCCCGGGCCGGGCAACCCGAGGCGGCGCCGAACCGCCGAGCGATCCTCGGGCCCGAGCTCCTCGGCGAAAGGGTGGCCGACGAAGCAGGCATCGATGCCGTTGCGGCGGCAGAACTCCGCCTCGAACGGAAACAGGGTGAGGATGCGGTCGACCGCCTTTCTGACCTTGGCCGCGCGATAGGCCCGCCACGCCCACATCGAGGGGCTCACGTAGTGAACGGTGGGGATCCCGGACGCACGCAGTCTGCGTTCCAGGGAGAGGTTGAAGTCCGGCGCGTCGATCCCGACGAACACGTCCGGGGCGGCGGCCTCGAGCCGCCGCGCGAGACGGCGCCGCTCGGGGAGGAGCTCGATGAAGCGCCCGGCCGCCTCGAAGAGCCCCATGACCGAGAGGCGTTCCATCGGGAGGAAGGAATCGAATCCGAGCGCCTTCATCTCCGGGCCACCGATCCCGCTGAAGCGGGCCTCGGGCTCGGCGGCGCGGATGGCTCGCATGAGACGCGCTCCAAGCAGGTCGCCCGACGTCTCGCCCGCGACCACCGCGATGGCGGGCCCGTTCACCTTCGCCCCTGGCGGACGATGCCGCGGCTCGAGGCGGAGAGGAAGTCGATGAAGGGAGCCACCTCCGGGCATTCGGAGCGCATCTCCTCGAGGCGTTCCAGCGCCTCGGCCACCCGGAGACCGTTCCGGTAGATGAGCCGGTAGGCCCGGAGCAGGTTCCGGATCGTCCCGGGCTCGAACCCGGCCCGCCGCAGGCCCTCGCGGTTGATGCCGTGCGCCGAGGCGGCGTTCCCCCCCGCGGTCACATAGGGGGGGAGGTCCTTGAAGACGACCGAGCCCATGGCGGTGAACGCATGCCGGCCGATCGCGCAGAACTGGTGCACGACCGTGAATGCGCCGAGCACCACGAAATCGTCGACCGTCACGTGGCCGGCGAGGGTCGCGCAGTTGGCCATTACCGTGTTCGACCCGATCCGGCAGTCGTGCGCGACGTGCGCGTAGGCCATGATCCAGTTGTCGTCGCCGATCCGGGTGACGCCGCCGCCGCCCGGCGTTCCCCGGTGGAAGGTGCAGTACTCGCGGATGACGTTGCGGTCGCCGATCTCGAGACGGGTCGCGCTGCCGTCGTGCTTCTTGTCCTGCGGATCGCCGCCGATGGACACGAAGGGGTGGAGGTGGTTGTCGGCGCCGATGAGGGTCGGTCCCTGCACCACCGCGTGCGAATCGATGCGAGTACGGTCGCCCGCCTCCACGTCCTCTCCCACCACCGCATAGGGGCCAACGACGACACCGGCGCCGAGCCGCGCCCGGGGAGACACGATCGCGGTCGGATGAATCAACTGGCTCTGAGCGCTCCCATCAGCTCGGCGGTCGCCACCACCTCGCCATCCACCCGGGCCTCGGCATCGACCTTCCAGATCCCCCGCGAGTTCTGCCGCCGGCGGATGTCGACGACGAGCTGGTCCCCGGGCACCACGGGCCTTCGGAACCGGGCCTTGTCGACCCCCACGATGTAGTAGCGGGTCTCCTGCTTCCGCACCCCCATGGCGAGGATCCCCGTCGCCTGGGCCATCACCTCCAGGATGAGCACACCCGGCATGACCGGCGCCTCGGGGAAGTGGCCGGGGAAGAACGGCTCGTTGTAGGTCACGTTCTTGAGCGCGACCACCCGCTCCCCCGGCTCGTGCTCGAGGACCCGATCGAGCAGCGCGAACGGATAGGCGTGGGGAAGACGGTCGAGGATGTCGACAATGCCGATCTCACTCATCGGACTGCGTTCCGCCCCGCTGTTGCTCGAGCCGCGAGAGCCTCCGCGCGAAGTCGTCCAGCTTCTGCATCCGGACCCACATCTTCCGCCAGAGGCGGTTCTCCTGCGCCGGCATGCCGGAAGACCAGACGCCGCTTCGCGTGATGGACCTCGCGACCGCGCTGCCCCCGGTTACGTGCACATCGTCCGCGAGCTCCAGGTGCCCCGAGATCATGGCCGCACCTTCAATGATACAACGCGCCCCGATCCGGACGCTGCCCGCAATCGCGACGCAGCCCGCGATCGCGGTATCCGGCCCGATGACGACGTTGTGCGCGATCTGAACCTGGTTGTCGATCTTGACGCCGTCCCCGATCACGGTGTCCTGAAGCGCTCCGCGGTCGATGGTGGTGTTGGCGCCGACCTCGACGCCGTCGCCGAGGCGCACGCTCCCGAGCTGGGGGATCTTGACCCACGCGCCCTTGTCGCTGGCGAGCCCGAAGCCGTCCGCGCCGACAACCGCGCCCGGGTGCAACAGGCAACGCGCCCCGACCCGCACCCCCCGGCAGATGGTCACGTTCGCGACGAGCCAGGTGTCGTCCCCGACCACCGCCTCCGGCTCGACCACCGATCCCGGCCCGATCCGGGCCCGTGCACCGATGCGCGCCCCGCTCCCGACGACCGCGAGGGGGCCGATGCTGGCCTCGGAGGGCACCTCCGCGGCGGGCTCCACGACCGCGCTCGGATGGATGCCCGGCTCATGGACGGGAGGGTCCGCAATCAGGGCGGCGGCGTGCGCGTAGCCGAGGTAGGGGTTGGGAAGCACGAGCACGGCGGTGGGGGACGCGTCGACGTCCCCGGGAGCGACGATGACCGCGCCCGCCCGGGTGGTGCGGAGATCCTTCAGGTAGCGCCGGTTCGCGAGGAAGGACAAGTCTCCCTCCCCGGCCGCCCCGAGGGGAGCGATCGCCCGCACGACCCGGTCCGGATCACCCCGCAGCTCGGCTCCGAGCCGTTCCGCCAGCCGTCCGAGGGGCCACTCCCTGCCGCCCATCGCCGCCGCCTAACCCGGGAAGACCACCGATGTTCGTCGCGAAGGCGCCAAGGTTCCCGAAGGTGCAACGGCAGCGGGCCGCGCGGACGGAGCGCGCGCCTGCCGGCGGCGGGAAGCGCAGCCGACACCGGCGCGTGCGCGCGGTCGAAACGGCTTGAGGGAGCAGGGCGCGCGATAGCGGGAGGATTGGCGTTCGCGGCAGAACATCGGCGATCCGTTCGGATCAATTCCCACCCTGACGCTTGTGCTCCTCGACGAGCCGCTCCAGCACCATCCGGGTGATGTCCACGCGCTCGCTTGCGAACAGCACCCCGTCGCTGATCACGAGATCGTAATCCTCGGACTTGGCCATCGCCCGGATCGTCAGCACCACCTGGCGCTGCAGCTTCTGAAGCTCCTGGTTTCGCCGGAGGTTGAGATCCTCCCGGAACTCCTCCTGGTTGCGGCGAAGATCGCGCTTGCGCGAGAGAACCTCGCGCTCGAGGCGCATGCGCTCGGAGTTGGCCATGACCGCACCGTCGCGGACGAGCTGCTCCTCGAGGGCCCGAACCTCGCGCTGCATGTGCAGGATATCCTGATCGATGGGCGCGAACTCGGCCTGGATCCGCTGGCGCGCCTCCTCCGCCTGGGGCGACCGGTCGAGCACCCTCGATACGTCGACGAAGCCGACCTTGATGTCGGCCGCCGCCGCCGACCCCGCCGCCGCCCACACCAGGGCGACCGTCAGCCATCCGTACCATCGCATCATGCCTACCCCTAGAACGTCGTCCCGATGGTGAACTGGAAGCGCTGGACGTCGTCGCCGTCCTTTTCGTTGAGGGGGAACCCCCAGCTCGTCGTGATGATGCCGATTCCGACGAACCAGATCGTGGAGAACCCGGTCGAGTAACGGATCTCGCCGCCGTCGAAGTCGTCAAAGGACTCGAAGACGTTGCCGGCGTCGAGAAAGCCGGTCAGCCGGAACTGGGTGGACGGGTCCAGGAACGGAAGCGGCACGATGAGCTCGGCCCGCCCGAGGGTCAGGAAGTCCCCCCCGATCGGGCGCCGCTCCCCCCCGGCGACCGGATGATCGCGCGGCCCGAGCGAGTTCGACTGGAAGCCCCGGACCGACCGGATGCCGCCGGCGAAGAAGTGGCTGGTGAGCGGCAGCGAGTCCGTGTCCCCGTAGCCGTCGCCGTAGCCCAGCTCCGTCTCCCCCATGAGGATCCACTCCTCGGTGATGGGAAAGAAGCGCTGGTACGACAGGCGGGTACGGTAGTAGCCGAGATCACTGCCGGGGAGGGCCACCTCCGCGAGGGCGGAGGCGTAGCTGCCCTCGGTCGGGAGGATCCGGCGATCACGGGAATCGCGCGACCAGCGCACGGTGCCGAGCAGCTCCAGGTAGTCGCCGCCGCGTACGCCATCGCCGGTGCTTTCCCTTGCGAATTCCTCGACTTCTCTGGAACGGGTCAGGCCCGGGACGAAGTCGATCAGCTCCCCGGTGAGCCCGATGTGGAACCGATCGTACTCGGTGAACGGGATGCCGAAGGTCACCCCCGCGCCGGTGATGTCGGTGGAGTAGTCGGAGATGTCCAGCTCCAACCCGTCGGTCTCTCCGTAGCGCGCGAAGAGCCTCCGGCTGATCCCTTCCGGCCGGAAGTAGGGATTGGTGTAGGAGATCCCGTACTCCTGCTGGCTGCTGCTGTTGTTGAACGTGAACGACGCCGCGTTGCCGGTGCCGAACAGGTTCTCCTGGGTGACGCTCACGTTGACGAGCGCCCCTCGATCCTGCGCGTAGCCGGCGCTGAGGAGCAGCGCCCCGGACGCGCGCTCGGTGACCTGGACGATGACGTCCACCTGGTCGGAGGTTCCGGGCACGGCCTGCGTCTCGATGCGGACCTCGCTGAAGTGCCCGAGCTGGAGCAACCGCTGCCGGGAGCGATCGAGGTCGCGGTTGACGACCCATGACCCCTCGAGCTGGCGCATCTCGCGCCGCAGGACCTCGTCCCGGGTATCGTGGTTGCCCCGGAACACGATGCGCCGCACGTACACCCGCCGGCCCGGGTCGACGAAGAAGGCGAGGTCCACCTCTCCCTCGTCCTCGCGGATCTCCGGCACGGGGTTCACGTTGGCGAACGCATAGCCCTCGTCGCCGAGGCGGGTCTTCACGTTCGAGGCGGTCTGCGCCACGTCGCTGCGATTGAAGACGTCCCCTTCGCGGACTTCCACCAGGGGCAGGAGCTCCTCCGGCGAGACGATGAGGTCGCCGGCGAGCTCGACGGTGCCGACCTCGAAGGTCCTGCCCTCGGAGACGTTGATCGTGATGTAGATGAAGCGCCGGTCGGGAGTGACGGAAACCTGGGTGGAATCGACCGAGAAGTTGATGAAGCCCCGGTCGAGGTAGTAGGTCCGCAAGCGTTCCAGATCCCCGGACAGCTTCTGCTTCGAGTAGCGGTCCGAACCGGTGAGCCAGGAGAACAGCTTCCGGGTCGTGGACTCGAAGAGATCGAGGAGTTCGTCCTCCTCGAACGACTGGTTCCCGACGATGTTGATGCGCCGGATGCGCGCCACCTCTCCCTCGTCGATGTCGAAGTGGATGCCGACCCGATGGCGCTCGAGCGGGGTCACCGTCACCTCGATCTCGGCGGAGTACCGACCCTGAGCGAAATAGGATTCGCGAAGCTCCTGCACCGTCCGGTTGAGGACGGCGGGATCGAACGTGCGACCGACCGCGAACCCGACGCCGCCGAGCGATTCGGCCAGCTCGTCGGTCTCGACGACCCGGTTGCCGGAGAACTCGATGTTCGCGATGGAGGGACGCTCATCGACCACCACCACCAAGGTGCCGCCGTCGCGCTCGATGCGCACGTCATCGAAGAAGCCGGTCGCGAACAGGCGCCTGATGGCCACCGCGGTATCCTCCGCGTCGACCGTGTCCCCGACGGCGATCGGAAGCTCGTTGAACACCGTGCCGACGGACACGCGCCGCAGGCCCTCCACGCGGATATCCTCGACGACGAACGACTGCGCGAGCGCGACGATCGGTGTGGCCGCCAGCAGGCACGCCACGGCCAGTCGCCGGAGGGGTCCGCCGCCCATCAGTAGAAGAGCCTCATGACGTCATTGTAGAGAGCGAGGCCCATCAGGCCAACGAGGAGGATGAGGCCGGCCTGGTGGCCGAGCATCATCGTGCGGGAGGACAGGGGACCGCCCTTGACCGCCTCCGCCAGGTGAATGAGCAGGTGCCCGCCGTCGAGCACCGGGATCGGCAGGAGGTTGAGGATCCCGAGGCTCACGCTCACGATGGCGAGGAACTCGGCGAACCGGATGAACCCGTCGCTCGCGGAGTCGCGGGCGTAGCGGGCGATGGTGATGGGGCCGCTCAGGTGCTCGGACGAGAGCTCCAGGCGGACCATCTTCCAGAGCAGGCCCACGGTGAGCGAGGTGATCTCCCAGGTCCTGGCGAGCGCGCGCTCCGCCGCCCCCCACGGGGTGCGCCGCTCGGTCACGTACCAGCCCTCGCCCGGCACCGCGTCCGCGTGCAGGGCGGCTCCGATGCGTCCGACCGTAGCGCCGCCCGCGTCCACCGCGTCCGGCCGGAGCATCAGGGTCACGATGTCCTCGTCCCGCCTCACTTCGACCGGGAATTCGACTCCGGGACGCGCCCGCACGAAGCGGACCCACTCCATCCAGCTCCCGACGGCCGAGCCCTGCGAGCGAACCACCACGTCTCCCGGGCGCATGCCGGCCCGGGCGGCCGGCTCGTCCGGGTTCACCGCCCCGATGACGGGCCGGCTCACGGGCATCGCGGGCTCGAGCCCGAGGGTCTCGAAGAACCTTCCGCTCGCGAGGTCGTCCAGGGATACCCCGGCGAGATCGAGGTAGCCGGCGGCGGTTCCGCCGCCCGGAGGCGTCCAGCGCACTTCGACCCGGTTGCGATCGAGGGCCTCGCCCAGGGTGGCCGCGACCACCGCCGACCACGTCCGCGCCTCGCGGCTCTCCACCGCGACCACCGCGTCGCCGGCGTGAAGGCCCGCGCGCTCCGCGAGCGAGCCCGGCTGCACCTCGCCGACCACCGCCTTGAGAGATGCGAAGCCGACCATGAAGACGACCCACCAGGCGATTGCCGCGAAGCCGAAATTGAAGGCGGGGCCGGCGAGGACGATGGCGCTGCGGGCCCACAGCGGCTTCCGATCGAAGGCTTCCCCGCACTCCTCCTCGGGGAGTTCGCCATCGCGCCCGTCGAGCATCCTGACGTACCCCCCAAGGGGGAGGATTCCGATGGTGTACTCGGTTCCATCCGCTCCCCGGCGGGTCCAGACGGGCCGGCCGAAGCCGACGGAGAAGCGCAGCACCCGGACGCCCAGGCGCCGCGCCACCCAGAAGTGGCCGAATTCGTGCACGGTCACGAGCGTGCCCACCGCCACCACGAACGCCACGACCGCGCCGACGAAATCCATCGAGAGTCCCACCGGCCGCTTGTGCCTCCGCGCCTCTTTCAGCCGACGAGCGCGGCGGCGAGCTCGCGCGCCGCCGCGTCCTCGTCGAGGATCGTGTCCAGGCTGTCCGCTTCCCGGGGAACGGACCGGCTGAGCGTCTCTTCCACCACCCGGGGGATGGCGTTGAACGTGGCGCGGCGGTCCAGAAATGCCGCTACCGCCACCTCGTTCGCCGCGTTGAGCACGGCGGGCAGGGTGCCCCCGGCGCGGGCCGCCTCGTAGCCGAGGCGAAGGCAGGGCGCCCAGCCGAAGTCCGGCGGCGAGAAATCGAGGCTGAGCGGCCGCGAGAAATCGAGCCCCGGCACCCCGGAGTCGATGCGCTCGGGCCAGGCCAGCGCATGGGCGATGGGGGTACGCATGTCCGGCGTCCCGAGCTGGGCGAGGATCGACCCGTCCTCGTACTCCACCATCGAATGCACGGTGCTCTGGGGATGGATGACGACCTCGACCCGGTCCGGAACCGTCTCGAACAGCCAGCACGCCTCGATGACCTCGAGCGCCTTGTTCATCATGGTAGCCGAGTCGACCGAGATCTTCGGGCCCATCTCCCAGTTCGGATGCGCACAGGCCGCCTCCGGGGTCACGGACTCGAGATCCCCGCGCGACCGGTGGCGAAACGGCCCGCCGGAGGCGGTCAGCAGAATGCGCCGCACTCCGGCCGGTGCGGGGCGCACCGGCAGGCACTGGAAAACGGCGTTGTGCTCGCTGTCGATGGGAATGAGTTCGGCCCCGCCCTCGCGAATCGCGTCCATGAAGAGCCGCCCCGACATGACCAGCGATTCCTTGTTGGCGAGCAGCACCCGCTTGCCGGCCTGCGCCGCGGCCAGGGTCGGCAGCAACCCCGCCGCGCCCACGATCCCGGCGAGCACGTGCCGTACCTGGGGCAGGACGACGACCTCCTCGAGAGCGAG
The DNA here is from genome assembly GCA_965214795.1 of Gammaproteobacteria bacterium. Lineage (GTDB taxonomy): Bacteria > Pseudomonadota > Gammaproteobacteria > HK1 > HK1 > JAJDXW01. The sequence goes on from OZ243976.1 coordinate 4,527,510, forward strand.
GGCCCCGGCGAGCACCCTGGTCGCGGTATCCCGGAGCCGGCCGCGGAGCTCGACCGCGGCCACCTCGTCCGCGAGGACCGCGAACTCGGGGCAATGCTCGCGGCACTGCGCCTCCATCGCCTCGACGCTGGAGCGCGCGGCGAGGGCGACGACCCGGAAGCGCTCGGGGTGGCGGGAAACCACCGACAGGGTGTTCACCCCGATGGTGCCCGTGGACCCGAGAACGACCAGCCCGTCCATGCTCATCGCGCGGCTCATCGCGCGGCGGCTCCCGCCTCTCGGCATCGATCGGAAACCGATCCCGCGCAGATGTCCGGGGTTCGCATCCGGTGTGGCAGGGCTGATTCGTTCATTCGAAGGCAGCCGGCGAATGCAAAGGGCGGCGTCCACTGACGAGCGGGTGGTGCGAGGTCGGCGGCGACCGAAGGACGAGGCGTCGAATCAGGACGATACGCTCACCGGTGGTCATCAGGGAAGGCCGGGAACGAATTTGCCCTGTCCGGTGTGGCCGGGGGGGAGGCGAGGGCGAGCGGCGAGCCGGCCCTTCGCCCGGCCCTACCAGGCCATGACGACCGCGTACACGGGGGCGGCCGCGGTGACCCCGTCGATCCGATCCAGGATCCCGCCGTGACCGGGAAGCAGGCGGCCGCTGTCCTTCACTCCCGCCCGCCGCTTGGCGACGCTCTCGTAGAGATCGCCGACGACCGACGCCCCCGACGCGAGCACGGCCGCCGCGAGCAGCTCCACCCACGAACGGCCGAGCCACCATGCCGCCGCCGCGCCGGCCGCCGCCGCGCCGGCGAGGCCGCCCGCGACCCCTTCCCAGGTCTTTCCGGGGCTGACGTGGGGAGCGAGGGGGGTCTTCCCGAACCGCCGGCCGGTGAACCAGGCCCCGGTATCCGCCGCCCACACGATGACGAGCAGCGTCATCGCGAGGGCCGGGCCATCCGGCCGGCCGGCGTGCACCTCGGCGAGCGCCGCCCCCGCCGGGACGAGGACGAGCCAGCCCGCGAGGGCGCGCACCGGACGCGCCGGCCCGCGCACCGGGCGCGCCGGCCCGCGAAAGCGCACGATGGCGACCAGGGCGGCCAGCCACCACGCGAAGCCCACCCACGCGAGCCCCCCTTCGGGCACCGCGCCCGAGAGAAGCACGAACCCGAGGGAGCCGGCGACCACCGCGGCCCAGATCGGGGCCGGCGAAAGGCCGGCGAGACGACTCCACTCCCAGGCGCCTCCCGCGACGACCAGCAGCAACGTCGCGTGGAATGCGACGGCGGGAAGGAACAGGACGACGACGGCAAAGGCCGGAACGAGCCCGATGGCGGTCAGCCACCGCCGCCTGGTCTCGCTCACCTCGCACCGGCCACATCCGCCGATGACCGGGCGACCTGCTCGCTGGTGCGTCCGAAGCGGCGCTCCCGCTCTCCGAACTCCCGGAACGCGTCGGCGAGGGCGGCCCGATCGAACTCGGGCCAGAGGGTCGGCACGAAGTAGAGCTCGGTGTAAGCGAGGTTCCAGAGCAGGAAATTGCTGATCCGCTGCTCCCCGCCGGTGCGGACCAGCAGGTCCGGGGAAGGCAGCCCGGAGAGGGCGAGCCGGGCCTCGATCGCCGATCGATCCACCTCCTCGGCCTTCATTTCACCCCACTCGACCGCCCTGGCCACCCGTCGCGCCGCGTTCACGATATCCCAGTGCCCGCCGTAGTTCGCGGCGATCACCAGCACGAGCCCGTGGTTTCCGGCCGTGCGGTGCTCGACGAGGTCCATGGTCTCGCGCAGGGCGAGAGGGAAGGCGTCCCGGTCCCCGATGAAGCGAAGCTCGATGCCGTTCTCGGCCAGCTCTTCGGATTCGCGTTCCAGCACCTGTCCGAACAGGGCCAGCAACTGTTCCACCTCGTCGGCGGGTCGCGCCCAGTTCTCGCTGCTGAAGGCGAACAGGGTCAGGTACTCGATACCCGCCTCGGCGCAGGCGCGGACGCATTCGCGGGCCGCCGCGGCTCCGGCTCGATGGCCCTCCGCGCGCGGAAGGCGCCGGGAGCGCGCCCACCGGCCGTTGCCGTCCATGACGATCGCGAGGTGCCGGGGCAACCGGACCGCACCCCCACCATCCGGCCGGGGGGGCCTCCAGGTCTCGCGCACGGGCCTGGCTCCGGTCTCCCGGGCCGCGGTCCCCGGCGGCGCGGACAGGCTCATCCGTCGTTCCCCGGCGAACGTCGCCTCTTCAGACATCGAGCAGCTCCACTTCCTTCTTCTTCAGCAATTCGTCGATCTGCGCCACGAAGCGATCGGTCGCGGTCTGGACCCGGCTCGCTCCCCGGCGATCCTCGTCCTCCGTGATCTCCTTCTCCTTGAGCAGCTCCTTCAGCATCTGGTTCGCGTCGCGGCGGATGTTCCGGATCGCGACCCGGGCGGCCTCCGCCTCCTTCCGGACGATGCGGATGAGGTCCCGGCGGCGCTCCTCGGTGAGCGGCGGTACCGGTACCCGGATCACGTCGCCGGCGGTCACCGGGTTGAAGCCGAGATCGGCACCGAGAATCGCCTTCTCGACGGCGGGGATGACGGACTTCTCCCACGGCGAGACGCTGAGGGTGCGCGCGTCGGCCACCCCGATGGTGGCAAGCTGGTTCAGCGCGGCTTCCGAGCCGTGGTAGGGCACCTTGACGTGTTCGATGAGAGCGGGGCTGGGGCGCCCGGTGCGGACCCGGGCAAGCTCGCCCGAGAATGACGCGACGCTCCTGCGCATCCGTGCCACCGCATCCTTCTCCACCTCGTCAAGCATGCGCAGTCTCCCGGCAGGATCACGCCTGCCGTTGCGGCCCCGGGCCGCCCCGGGCAGGTCGGCCCGGCGCGGCGCAATCCGACGGAACGCCCCGGTGCGATAGCCGGTTGCGCCCTCGGCCAACCCGACCCGCGGCTGCCCCGTCAAGCATGCGCGGTCTCCCGGTCCGGGGCGGCCCCGATGAGCGAACCGACCGGTTCGCCCCGGGCCGCGCGCAGCAACGCACCCGGGCGCGCCATGTCCATGACCCGGATCGGCATCGCGTGGTCGCGGCACAGGACGATCGCGGTCGCGTCCATCACCCCGAGCTTGCGCTCGATGACCTCGTCATAAGTCAGCCGGTCGTAGCGCACCGCGCCGGGATGCTTCTCCGGGTCCATGGAGAACACCCCATCGACTCGGGTCGCCTTGATCATCAGTCGTGCCTCGAGGTCCACGGCCCGCAACGCCGCGGCCGAATCGGTCGTGAAGTACGGATTTCCGGTGCCGGCGGCGAGGATCACCACCCGTCTCTTCTCCAGGTGCCGGAGCGCCCGCCGCCGCAGGAAGTCCTCGCAGACCTCGTTGATGCGGATCGCCGACATCACCCGGACATCCATCCCCCGGCGTTCCAGCGCATCCTGGAGCGCGAGCGCGTTGATCACGGTGGCGAGCATTCCGATGTGGTCGCCGGTGGTGCGGTCCATCCCCGACTCGGCCAAGTCGGCTCCGCGGAAGATGTTGCCGCCGCCGATGACGATCCCGAGCTGGATGCCCGCGCCCACCAAGCTCCGCACCTCCAGGGCGGTGGACTCGAGCGCCCCGGGATCGATGCCGTAGCCGACGTTGCCGAGCAACGCCTCGCCGCTCAGCTTCACCAGAATGCGATCGTAGGTCAAGCGTTCTTCCGCACCTGCGCCATGACCTCGGAGACGAAGTCGTCCTCCCGCCGTTCGATCCCCTCCCCCACCTCGAACCGGACGAAGCGGTGGACCGCGGCGCCCCGAGCGGCAAGGTAGTCGGCGACCCTGACCTCCGGATCCTTCACGAACGGCTGGCCGAGCAGGGTCGATCCCTCCGTGAACTTCCGGAGCCTCCCGGCCACGATCTTCTCCACGATCGCGGGCGGCTTGCCGGTCCCGGCCGCCTGCGCCTCGAGGATCGAGCGCTCGCGCTCGACGAGGCCGGCGGGCAGGTCGGCCTCGCTCACCGCGAGGGGCCGGCTCGCCGCGACGTGCATCGCGAGGTCCTTGCCGGTGGCGGCGGGATCGTCCTTCGCGTCGACCGCCACGAGGACGCCGATGCGCCCCCCGTGAGAGTAGGTGGCGACGCATCCGGCGGACGCGGCGAGGATCTCGAACCGACGGACCGAGATATTCTCCCCGATCCGCGCCACGAGCTCGCGGCGGCGATCATCGACGGTAGCGCCGGCCTCGAGCCGAAGGGCGCCGAGGGACTCGACCCCGCCCGGTTCATGCGCCAGCACGACCCGCGCGACCTCGTGGGCAAACTCCCGGAAGTCGTCCTCGCGCGCCACGAAGTCGGTCTCGCAATTGACCTCGACCATCGCGCCGCGGGAGCCTTCGCCCGCGATCGCGACGAGCCCTTCCGCCGCGATCCGCCCGGCCTTGCGATCCGCGGCGGCGAGCCCGCGCTTGCGCATGGCTTCCGCTGCCGCATCGAGGTCCCCGCCCGCCGCGACGAGTGCCTTCTTGCAGTCCATCATCCCGGCCCCGGTCCGTTCCCGGAGCGCCTTGACCTGCGCCGCGCTGACCGCCGTCACGGCTGGGCCTCCCCCGCCGGCGCGCCATCGGGCCCGGGGATGCTGAACACGAACATCGTCGTGGCGCCCTGCGGCGGCCCGGACCGTCCTTCCATGCCCACTCCCGCGAGATCGAGGAACTCCTGGGTATCCAGCGCCAGGCACACCTCCGACATCCGATCCTGAAGGCCCATCTCGCGATGCACGTCGCCGGCGGTCACCCTCGCCACGGTCTCGCCGGCGTTCCGCGCCGGAGCGAGGTAGCGAGCGATCACCTGCCGGCGGATGCGATCGATCAGCGTCTCGCCGCTCGCCTCTTCGCCCGCCGCCGGACGCGCCTCGCCGCCGGTCTCTTCGGCCCCCGCCGGGGGCGCCTCGCTCGACACGACGGCGGGAGCCTCGGAGCCGTCGCCGGGGACCGCCTTCTCGCCGCCCGGGGCGGAATCGCCCGCCCCCGCGGAAGCGACCGCGAGATGGGCCGCCTGCCGGGCCTCGACGATCGCGTCGGCCACCCCGACGGTGTAGAGCTCGATCGCACGGGCCGCATCGTCGTTGCCGGGGATCACGTAGTCGACACGGTCCGGCTCATGGTTCGTGTCGACCACCCCGACGATGGGAATGCCGAGCTTGTCGGCCTCCCGGATCGCGATCTTCTCGTGCCCGACGTCGACGACGTAGAGGACGTCGGGCAGCGACTCGGTGTGCTTGATCCCGCCGAGGCTGCGCTGAAGCTTCGCGAGCACCCGCCGGAAGCTGAGCGCCTCCTTCTTGCTCATGCGCTGCACCCGGCCGTCCTCCTCCATCGCCTCCATCTCCCGGAGCCGGGCGATGGACGCGCGGACGGTCTTGAAGTTCGTGAGCATGCCGCCGAGCCAGCGCTGGTCGACGTAGGGCATGCCGCAGCGGACCGCCTCGCGCCGGATCACGTCCTGGGCGGCGCGCTTGGTGCCGACGAAGAGCACGATTCCGTTGCTGGCGGCCATCCGGCCGAGGAAGTTGATCGCCTCCCGGTAGAGCGGGAGGGTGACCTCGAGGTTGATGATGTGAATGCGATTGCGTTCTCCGAAGATGTACGGGGCCATCTTCGGGTTCCAGTACCGCGACTGGTGGCCGAAATGCACTCCGGCCTGCAGCATGTCGCGCATCGAGACGACGGACATCCGGGTTCCTCTTCGTTCGGGTTGTGCCTCCACGCACCCCATGCGCCGACCTCGTTCGAGGCACCCGGACGCATGTGACGATGCGTGTGCGGTTTGTCGGACTGCCTTGCCCGCGACGGGCGCGCATTTATACCATATCCAGCCTCCCCGTTCGCCGGCCGCGGGTATGGCCATCTCCATCAAGACCCCCGAAGAAATCGCGAAGATGCGCGTCGCCGGACGGCTGGCGGCCGAGGTGCTGGAGATGATCGAGCCGCACGTGACGGCGGGAGTGACCACCGGCGACCTCGACGCCATCTGCCACCGGCACATCGTGGAGAAGCAGAGGGCGATCCCGGCCCCGCTCAACTACCGCGGCTTCCCGAAATCCATCTGCACGTCGGTCAACCACGAAGTCTGCCACGGCATTCCGGGCGACCGGAGGCTGAGGAAAGGCGACATCATCAACATCGACATCACGGTGATCAAGGACGGCTACCACGGCGACACGAGCCGGATGTTCTTCATCGGCAAGCCGCCCGTCATCGCCGAGCGGGTCACCCGCATCAGCCGCGAGTGCCTGTGGCGGGGGATCGACCAGGTACGTCCGGGGGCGCGGCTCGGCGACATCGGGCACGCGATCCAGCGGCACGCGGAACGGAACAACTGTTCGGTGGTGCGCGAGTTCTGCGGCCACGGCATCGGCCGGGTGTTCCATGAGGAGCCGCAGGTCCTCCACTACGGCGCCCCCGGGACGGGGCTCCGGATCGAGGAGGGCATGACCTTCACCATCGAGCCGATGATCAATGCGGGCAAGCGCCACGTGAAGATCCTCCCCGACGGATGGACCGTGATCACGCGGGACCGCCGGCCCTCCGCCCAGTGGGAGCACACCGTCCTGGTGACGCCGGACGGTTGCGAGATCCTCACCCGGCCCGGCGTCGGGGCCGTCGCGTCACGCGGGCTCGACCGGAAGCCGGACGCGGGCCGCCGCTCGTAGGTCACGGGTCGGATGGGTCGCGGGTCGCAGGGTCGGATTCGCTCGGCGTCATCCGGCATGAACCCGTCTCGAAGTCGGATTCCGCGACCTCCGCCCCACCTCCACCGGCCGCCGCAACCGCGGGATTGCGCTTCGCCCATCCGACCCGCCGGGGAACGGAGCCGCAGCGTGAAATCGTCCGCGTCCGGCGGCGGCGGCCCCGAGACTTGACCGCCACCCCCTCGGCGGAGCTTCGCGCCGACCTCGAGCGCCGCAGCGCCGGGATCCGGAGGCGATTCGAGGCGGGCGCTCCGGCCGGCGAGCTCGTCGCGGCACGGGCGGCGGCGGTGGACGGAACGCTGCGGGGGGCATGGGATCGTCTCGGCGTGGACGGCGACGCCGCCCTCGTCGCGGTCGGAGGATACGGGCGAGGAGAGCTGCACCCGGGCTCCGACGTCGACCTGCTGGTGCTGGTCGGCGCCCGGCGGGCGGCGGCGCTCGAGCGCCGGCGTTCGGACCCCCGCATCGAGTCGTTCATCGCCATGGCGTGGGACCTCGGCCTCGAAGTCGGGCACGCGGTGCGCAGCGTCCGGCAGTGTGCGGCGGAGGCGCGCCGCGACCTCACCGTGATCACCAACCTCGTCGAGTCCCGGCCCCTCGCCGGTTCGCGGAGCCTGTTCGAGGAGATGCGCGGGGCGGTCGCGCCTTCGCGGATGTGGCCGGCCGACGAGTTCTTTCACGCCAAGGAGCGCGAGCAGCGCGAGCGGCATCTGCGTCACCGTGACTCGGCCTGCAACCTCGAGCCGAACGTGAAGGAGGGGCCGGGCGGGTTGCGCGACATCCAGACCATCGCGTGGGTCGCCAAGCGCTGCTTCGGGGCCGCGGGCGGAACGAGCCCCGGGCTCCGCGATCTGTTCGACCACGGCTTCCTGACCGAAGAGGAGTTCCGCAGCCTGCGCGACGGCCAGGACTTCCTCTGGCAGGCGCGAACCGCGCTCCACTACCTCGCCGGCCGGCGCGAGGACCGTCTCCTCTTCGATCGGCAGATCGCGATCGCGGCCCACTTCGGATATCGCGACGCCGACCACAATCTCGGCGTCGAGCAGTTCATGAAACACTACTACCGGACCGTCCAGTCTCTCGGCCGGCTGAACGAACTGCTGCTGCAACTCTTCCGCGAGCGTTTCCTGGATCGCCGGGGCCGAGCGCCGGCACGGCGCCTCAATCGGCGGTTCCAGGTTCGCAACGGGCAGATCGAGGCGGTGGACGGCGGCGTGTTCCGGCGCCATCCCTTCGCGCTGCTCGAGATCTTCCTGCTCCTCCAGCAGCACCCCGAGCTCGGCGGGGTGCGGGCGTCGACGATCCGGCAGATCCGCCGCCACCTGCACCTGGTGGACGAGGAGTTCCGGCGCGACCTCGCCTGCCGGAGTCTCTTTCTGGAGATCCTGCGCGAGCCGCGCGGGCTCGCGCGGGCCCTCCGGCGCATGCACGCCTACGGGATCCTTGGCCGTTACCTGCCCGAGTTCGGCGGGATCACGGGCCTCATGCAGTTCGACCTGTTCCATGCCTATACCGTGGACGAGCACCTCCTGCGCACCGTCGCGTACCTGCGCCGCTTCGGGCGCCCCGACCATCGCGCCGAGTTGCCCCATTGCTCGGACGTCTTCGACACCCTGCCGAAGCCGGAGCTCCTCCACCTCGCCGGCCTCTTCCACGATATCGCCAAGGGACGCGGCTCGGATCACTCCGAGGGCGGCGCGCGCGACGCCGCCGCGTTCTGCGAGCGGCACGGGATCAGCCGGTTCGATGCGGGGCTCGTCAGTTGGCTGGTGCGACATCACCTCACGATGTCGACGACCGCGCAACGCGAGGACATCTCGGACCCCGCGGTGGTGCGCCGGTTCGCGGATCTCGTGGGGGACGGGGTCCGCCTGGACTACCTGTACCTGCTGACCGTCGCCGACATGCGGGCGACGAACCCGAACCTGTGGACGGACTGGAAGGACACCCTTCTCCGGGACCTCTACCAGGCCGCTCACCGCGTCCTCCTCCACGACGTGGACGGGCGGGTGCCCGCCGCCGCCGAGCTCGCGCGCGAATGCCGGGACGAGGCGCGGCGCCAGCTCGCCGGGCACGGCCCCGCCACCTCGCGGCTCGAGGACCTCTGGGAGACGCTGGAGCCGGAGTATTTCGTCCTGACACCGCCGGAAGCGGTCGCCTGGCACGCCGCCGAGATCCTCGGGAGGGACTCCGCATCGGTCGTGGCGGTGAGGACCCACCGCAAGCGCACCGAGGTCTTCTTCCACGTCCCCGACCGGAACCATCTCTTCGCGGCGGCGGCGACGCTCCTCGAACGGGCGGGACTCACCATCGTGGACGCGCGGGTGTTCACCACCGGCACCGGGATGTCCTTCGACTCGTTCACGGTCGCGGAGCCGACCGGCGGGTCGCTCGAGGAGCCGCGGCGGCGCGAGGAGATCCGCCGGCTCCTCGCGCACGGGCTCGAGGAGCCGGCGAAGGCCGCGTACCCGACCAACCGGCTGCCCCGGCGACAGATGAAGAGCTTCCCGATTCCGGTGCGGGTCGCGTTCGACGACCGGCCCGCCAACGGACGGACGGTGATGGAGGTCGTGTGCGGAGACCGCCCGGGGGTGCTGTCGCGGATCGGCTGGGCGCTCGCCGGCGCCGGGGCTTCGGTTCACGGGGCGAAGATCGCCACCTTCGGCGAGCGTGCCGAGGACGTCTTCCGGCTCACCAACCGACGGGGCCGGCCGCTCGACGCCGGGGAACGCGAGCGCCTTCGCGCTCACATCCTGCGCGCGCTCGGGCCGCGGGAAGGGGAACAGCCCGAGAGTCGGCGGAGGCTCCGGGCTCAGCCGCCGGTGACGGGCGGGAAGAACGCTACCTCGTCGCCGTCCGCGACGGGGTGATCGGCCTCGGCATACTCCAGGTTGACGGCCGACAGCAGGTTTCCGGCGAGCGGCTCGGGGCCGCCGACCCGCTCCCAGACCTCCTCCACGGTCGCCGGAAGGGGGGGGTGGAGGCAGTCCTCCCCGCGCCCCATCCGCTCTCGCAGGCTCGCGAAGTATTTGACCGTGATCGCCATCCCGGAACCACTATAGCCCCCGCGTCGCGGCCGGACAATCGCGCGCATCGCGGAAGGGCCGCCCCCGCCGGTAGTACAATGGCGCCCGTGCTGACCCATTTCCGAAACGACGGCGCGGCCCACATGGTCGACGTGGGGGGCAAGGACGAGACCCGGCGGGTGGCCGTTGCGGAAGGCCGCATTGACGTGCGCGCGGAAACGCTGCGCCTCATCCGGCGGGGCGAGCACGCCAAGGGCGACGTGCTCGGCGTCGCCCGCATCGCCGCCATCCAGGCCGCGAAGCGCACGGCCGACCTCATCCCCCTGTGTCACCCCATCCCGCTCACCCGGATCGAGGTGGACCTCGAGGCCTCGAGCGGGGACGGAGACGGAGCCGGGGACGCGCCTTCGGTTCGCTGCCGGGCGCGGGCGGAGACGGTGGGACGCACCGGGGTGGAGATGGAGGCGTTGACCGCGGTCCAGATCGGTCTGCTCACCATCTACGACATGTGCAAGGCGGTGGACCGGGGCATGGTCATCGCCGACGTGCGCCTGCTCGAGAAGTCGGGCGGGCGCTCGGGCCGCTGGCGGGCCGGCGCGGCGCGGGAGGACCCAGACCCATGAACGACCTGTCCCAGCAGCTCGATCGCCTCGAAGGCCACCTTCGGGAGGAGAACCCCATCCTGCTCGACGCGGTGCGATCCTTCCGGCGCCTCGACGAGGTCGCGTGGCGGCTCGGGCTCCTCCCGTCCGACGAGTCCCTCGCGAGCCACGTCCCCTGGTGGCCCCTCATCGCGGTGCTCGGCACCTTCTCGGCCGGCAAGTCCACCTTCATCAACGGCTACCTCGGCCAGGCGGTCCAGGTCGCCGGGAGCCAGGCGGTGGACGACCGCTTCACCGCGATCTGCTTCAGCGCCGGCGAGGGGCCGCCGCAAGCCCTGCCCGGTCTCGCCCTCGACGCCGATCCGAGGTTCCCGTTCTACCAGGTGAGCCACGACATCGAGGAGGTCGCGGCCGGCGAAGGGCGGAGAATCGACGCGTACCTGCAGCTCAAGACGTGCTCGAGCCCGCAGGTCCGGGGCAAGATCATCATCGACTCCCCGGGGTTCGACGCCGACGAGCAACGGACCTCGATCCTGCGCATCTCCGACCACATCATCGGGCTCGCCGATCTCGTGCTGGTGTTCTTCGACGCCCGGCATCCCGAACCCGGCGCGATGCAGGACACCCTGCGCCACCTCGTGGAGCGGGCCGTCGGGCGGGCGGACTCGAGCAAGTTCCTGTACATCCTGAACCAGGTGGACAACACGGCCCGCGAAGACAATCCGGAGGAGGTCTTCGGGGCCTGGCAGCGGGCCCTCGCCTCGAAGGGCCTGACGGCCGGGCGCTTCTACCAGATCTACGACGAGGCGGCGGCCATCCCGATCAAGAACGAGGGCCTTCGCACCCGCTTCCGAACCAAGCGCGACACGGACCTCGAGGAAATCCGGAACCGCATGGAGCAGGTCGAGGTCGAACGGGCGTACCGCGTCATCGGGATGCTGGAGGAGTTCGCCCTCGCCATTCGCGACGAGGCCGTGCCCGCGATCGAGCGGGCCCGCCGCGCATGGCGGCGGCGGGTGCTGTGGATCGACGCGGGGCTGCTGGCGGTGCTCGCGGCGGGGGCGGCGGGGGTCGGATTCTGGATCGGGTTCGATACGGTGGTCGGCTGGCTCGGAGCGGCCGGGCTCGGCACCACCGGCTTTGGAGCCGCGGTGCTCATCATCGCCGCGGGCTACCTGCACTTCCGGGTGCGGAGGATGGCAGCCCGCACGTTCGGGCGGCGGCTCCTGCGCGAAGGATCGGGGGACTCCCCCATCGAGGCCGATTGGATCGCTCGCGCGTTCGAACACGGCACCGCGGGGTGGCGGACCATGTGGATCGGGGCTCCGGCCGGCTGGGGAAGGGGGGCGAGGCAGCGGGTCGCGAGCGTCCTCAAGGACACCGGCCGCTACGTGCAGCGGCTCAACGACCGCTTTGCCGACCCCTCCGGCCGCAACCGCTCAGGCCCGCACGCGCCAGATCGCGGCGACCGCGACGAAGCGGGTAAGGGCCATCGCGACGAACACCCAGAACCAGCCGCGGGGGCTTCCGACCGCGAGCAGTCCGAACAGCCACGCCTGTAGCGCGCCATAGGCGTAGCCGTGGGCATCGAGCACGCCCGAGGCGGTCCCCGCGAGGCGGCGTCCCGCGAGGTCCACGGCGAGCGCCGCCACCGGAGACAGGTTCACCGCGAACCCGCCGAGGAACAGCAGGGCCGCCGCGAGCACCGCGTTCTCCGCCGGGCTCACCGCGATGCACAGCATCATCACCCCGCTCGCGGCCCCCGCGATCGCGACCATGATCGAGCGGTTGCTCCGGAGCACCCGGTCCGAGATCACGCCCCCGGTGAGCGGCGCGAAGAGGTAGCCCACCGGGTAGGAGAAGGTGATCCAGGCCATGGTCGCGAGGTCGAACCCCCCGACCTGGACGTAGTAGACCGGCGCCCACGAGACGATGCCGTAGCGCACCACGTTGTCGAGCCCCTTCACCTGGCAGGCGACGAAGAAACGCCAGTTCGAGAGGAGGTGGACATAGGCGGTGAGGCCGTGGGCGCGACCCTCTGCCGCGCTCTCCGCGTCGCGCGAGACCTGGTCGTCCTCGGAATAGGCGGGAAGGCCCACGTCCGCCGGCCGATCCCGGGCCACGAACCAGAACGCGATACCGAGGAGGGCGATGAGGAGCGGCGGGTAGCGCAGCGCCGCCCGCCAGCCCCACGCGGACGCGACCGCGGGGCTCACGATCCAGACCAGAAGCAGCGCGACCCCGGCCGCGGTCAGCACCCAGCCGAGCGCCCGCCCGCGCTCCCTGCGCGACCACCACTGGGCGATGAGACCGATGGCGGGCGCCCACGTCGCGGCGTTGACGAACCCCACCACCGCCCACGGGATCGCGAGTGACGCCACATCGTCCCCGAAGCTCGCCGCGACGTTGAACGCGGCCGTGGCGAGCGCGCCCGCGAGCACCACCCGCCGGTAGCCGAAGCGCTCCCCGAGGCGTCCGTGCACGAGGTCGCCGAGCGCGAACCCCCAGAACATGCACGAGTTGACGAAGCCGGTGTCGGCCGCGGTGAGCCCGAGGTCCTCGATGATCTGCGGCTGGACGAGGCTGAAGTTGAACCGGCCGAGATAGTTGACGCAGTAGAAGACGCAGAACCCGCCGAGCACCCGCCACTTCCAGTAGCGGTAGGCGTACAGGTGCTCGGGCTTCATCGAGGGCGGCGCCTTCGCCGGGCTCCGACGGCGGGCGGCCCCCGCGCGTCCGTCCGGCTCAGCCGCCCCGCTGCCGCGCCCAGCCGTCGCGCAGGGTCACGGTGCGGTTGAAGCCGAGGTCCTCGTCGCGGCAGAAGTACCCGAGCCGCTCGAACTGGAAGCGGTCGCCGGGCCGGGCGGCGGCGAGCGAAGGCTCGATCCACGCGCCCCCGACCACCTTGAGCGATTCCGGGTCGAGGTCCTCGGGACCGGACGGATCGGGGGCCGCGAACAGCCGATCGTAGAGCCGCAGGACCGCGGGCTCCGCACGGGCGACCGAGACCCAGTGGATCGTGCCGCGCACCTTCCTCCCGTCCGGCGCCCGGCCGCCCCGGGTGGCCGGGTCGTGGGTGCAGTGGACCACCGACACCGCGCCCGTCGCGGGGTCGGTCTCGAACGACTCGCAGCGCACGAGGTAGCCGTAGCGGAGCCGCACCTCCCGTCCCGGAGAGAGACGACGGAAGCCCGGGACCGGCTCCGCCATGAAGTCGTCACGCTCGATCCACAGCTCCCGTCCGAAGGGCACCTTGCGGGTGCCGGCCGCCGGGTCGCGGGGATGGTTACGGGCCTCGAGCTCCTCGATCGTCCCTTCGGGGTAGCTGTCGACGACGAGCCGGAGCGGCCGGAGCACGGCCATCGCGCGGGGCGCGCTCCGGTCGAGCTCGTCCCGCACGCACCGTTCGAGGAAGCCCATCTCGGTGCGGCTCGCCTTCCGGGTGACCCCTGCCCGCTCGCAGAAGTCGCGGATCGCGGCGGGCGGATAGCCGCGCCGGCGCATGCCGCGCAGGGTCGGGAGGCGCGGGTCGCTCCAGCCGTCCACGTGGCCCTCCTCGACGAGCTGCGCGAGGCGGCGCTTGCTCATCACGGTGTGCTCGAGGTTGAGCCGGGAGAACTCGATCTGGCGAGGCCGGGCAGGCGGATCGACGTGGTCCAGGATCCATTCGTAGAGCGGCCGGTGATCCTCGAACTCGAGGGTGCAAAGAGAGTGGGTGACGCCTTCGATCGCGTCCGAGAGCACCTGGGCGAAGTCGTACGTGGGGTAGATGCACCAGGTGTCGCCGGTATGGGGGTGGGTCGCGTGGCGGATACGGTACAGGACCGGATCGCGCAGGTTGAGGTTGCCGGAGGCCATGTCGATCCGGGCGCGGAGCACGTGCGCCCCGTCGGGAAACTCCCCGCCGCGCATCCTCGCGAACAGATCGACGCTCTCCTCGGCGGGGCGGTTCCGCCACGGGCTCTCCTGCCCGGGACGGGTGAGGGTTCCCCTCGTCTCGCGGATCTCTTCCGCGGACTGGCTGTCCACGTAGGCGAACCCGGAGCGGATGAGGCGGCGGGCGTAGCCGTACATCTCCTCGAAGTAGTCGGAGGCGTGCCGCGGCTCGCCCTCCCATCCGAAGCCGAGCCAGCGCACGTCGTCCCGGATCGCCTCCACGTACGCCATGCTCTCCTTGAGCGGGTTGGTGTCGTCGAAGCGAAGGCGGCAGAGCCCTCCGGTCTCCTCCGCGACCCCGAAGTTGAGGCATATCGACTTCGCGTGGCCGATGTGCAGATAGCCGTTCGGCTCGGGCGGAAAGCGGGTCACCGCCCGCCCGCCGGTCTCCGCCAGATCGGCGGCCACGATGCGGCGGATGAAGTCGGTGGGGGCGGCGGAGTGGTCGGACGGGCGTTCCATGGGGGCGCGATCCTAACCCGAAAAAATCACCGACTTTCGTCGCGAGGGGGCCAAGAAAGGACTCGTTTTTTTGTCCGGCGACGGGTGAACCGGGCCTGTTCGGGAGCGCATTTCGTCGTCCGCATGTCGGTTCGGGCCTCTTGAGGCGATCCTTGACCGCACGATAGGCCGATCCTCACCCGCTGCCGGCACCCGGTCACGACAAAGAAATGGTCCTGGGGGCCAAGATGCCCCACGATCTCCCCACGATCTCATGGAGGAACGGGCCGCGCGGACCGAAAGAGCGCGGGTGCACGGCTGAAGGCGCAGTCGACACTAGCTCGACACTGGCGCGTGCGCGCGGTCGAAGCGGCTTGCGGGAGCACACGGCCCGCGACCGCGAGCGGATGGGCGGCCGCCGCGGGAGGTCGGTGATTTTTTCGGGCTGACCCGGAAATCCCGGCCGCGACCGCCGCATCCCGGCGTCTTCACCAGCGGCCCGGGACCGCGGAGCCGCGGCGTGAAGCCACCCGGGAGCTACTGGCGCGACAGTCCGGCCGCGAACCTCGCGAGCTCCGGATAGAATTCGAGGAAGTCGGCCTCGAGCGACCGGTACCGGGCCCGGATCTGCTCCGTCCCCCCGGCAAGCCCCGCCGCCCGCCGCGAGAGACGGACGAACGTGCGCTCCACGCCTTCGAGCCAGCGGTAGGACACGAGCCAGTCCTCGGCCACGATCCGCGGCAGGACCTCGCGCAGGCGCACCGGGAGGAGCGCTTGGTGGTCGAGGAGGATCCGGTAGGTCCGGCGGGCGAACTCCTCCAGGGGAACGTCGGAGTAGCGGTCGAAGTGTCTCGCGAGGAAGTGGTCGTAGGCGACGTCCACGATGACCCCCGACACTCGGCGCGGCGCCACCCGGCCGCGGCTGCGTCGCCACACCGGATGTCGATCGGTGTAGGAATCGATGCCGCGATGCATGCGAATTCCGGCCATCAGGGGCGTGGGGGGGAGACGATCGAGCCGACCTTTGACAAAATCACCCGTCAGGTTGCCGGCGAGCAACAGGGGGGCTTCAGCGGCCAGCAGGGCGTGGGCGAGGTGGTTCATCGCATCCGTCTTCGTGTTTCGGCCCGCCGTCGCGTACAGGCAGGGCGAGGGGAGCGGAACGGAATGGACTTCGAGACGGCGCGGTTCAACATGGTCGAGCAGCAGGTTCGGCCGTGGGAGGTGCTGGATCAGGCGGTGCTCGATCGGCTCGCCGCGATCCCCCGCGAGCGGTTCGTGCCGGAGGACTACCTCCGCCTCGCGTACGCCGACACGAGGATACCGCTCGGCGAAGGCGACGTCATGATGCCGCCCCGCGAGGAAGGGCGCCTGCTGCAGGCGCTCGCCCTCACCCCCCGCGACCACCTGCTCGAGGTCGGCACGGGCAGCGGCTATCTCGCCGCCCTCGCGGCGGGACTCGTCCGCCGCGTGACCACCGTCGAGATTTCCCCGGCGCGAAAGGCGCGCGCGGAGCGCAGACTCGCGGAGTACGCCAACGTCGAGGCGGTCGAAGGCGACGCGGTCCGGGGCTGGGAAGCCTCGGCGCCCTACGATGCGATCGCGGTCACCGGGTCCCTCCCGGTGCTCGACGAAGCCTTCCTCCACCAGCTCAAGCCGGGCGGCCGGCTGTTCGTCGTGGTGGGCGAGGAGCCCGCGATGGAAGCCCGCCTCGTGACCCGCACCGGCGCCGGGGACTGGGCGACGGAGAGCCTCTTCGAGACCGTGCTCCCGCCGCTCGCCGGGGCCAGGCGCCCCAACCGGTTCGAATTCTGAAACCCAGGGAGAACTCGGCATGAACAAGCGATTCTCTGTACCGTCCCCGTTCTCGGTGACGGTCGCCGCGTTGCTCGCGGCAACCTCGTTGACGGCCGGCGCGCAGACTCTCGACCTCTCCGGAGCGTACCGGCTCGCGGCGGAGAACGACCCGACCTTCCTGGCCGCGAGAGCGGAGCGGGACGCGGCCCTCGAGTCGGTCGCGCTCGCGCGGGCGGGGCTGCGTCCCGGCGTCTCTTTCGGAGGCACGGCCGCGATGGAGACCGACGACGTCAACGAGCCGGCCTCCAGCTCGGATACGTTCTCGCGCTTCTCGCTGTCGCTCGACGTCACCCAGCCCCTGTACCGTCTTGACCGACACATCCGCCTCGGGCAGGCCGGGAGCCGGGAAGAGAGGGCCGAGATCGACTACGCGGCGAACGCCCAGGATCTCGTCGATCGGGTCGTGGAGCGGTACTTCGGGGTGCTCGAGGCGGGCGACGACTACGGCTTCGCGCAGACCAATCGGGAAGCCATCGGCCAGCAGCTCCGGCAGGCGCAGCAGCGTTTCGAGGTCGGCCTCATCGCGATCACGGATGTCGAGGAGGCGAAGTCACGTTTCGACCTCGCGTCCGCGCGGGAGATCGAGGCCAAGAACGCCCTCGACAACGCACGCGAGGCCATGCGCGAGGTCATCGGAGAGTACCCGGAGGAGCTGACGCCGCTCGGGGACGACCTCCCCCTCACGGTCCCGGATCCGGTCGACATCGACGCCTGGACGCGCACCGCGGTCGAGCGCAATCTGCGAGTGCGATCGTCGAGCCTGGCCGTCGCCATCGCCAAGGAGGACATACGTCTGGCCGGCGCCGAAGCCGCACCGACGCTCGACCTCTTCGGCCAGGCCACGGCGACCGATGTGAACCGGGAACCCGCAGGATCGGAGAAGAACTCGGCCGCGGTCGGCCTGCGGCTCGCGTGGCCCATCTACACCGGCGGCCGGATTTCGGCCGAGACCCGTCAAGCCCGCGCCCGCCACCGAGAGGCGATGCACGCGCGGGAGCGAACCCGCCGCGACGCGGTCCGGCAGACCCGCGAGGCGTACCTCGGGGTCGAGTCCGCCATCGCCCGGGTCGGTGCGCTCCGGCAGGCGGTGGTATCGAGCCAGAGCGCGCTCGACGCGGTCGATGCGGGGTTCCAGGTCGGCACCCGGACATCCGTCGACGTCCTCGACGCTCAGCGAGACCTCTTCCAGGCCCAGAACGACCTGGCGGCCGCCCGCTACGACTACATCCGGAACGCGCTCCGGCTGCGGCGGGCGGCGGGCACCCTGGTGCCGGCCGACCTCGAAATGATCAACGAATGGCTCGAGTAGCGCGGTAGCTTCGCATCTGCCCCGTCACCACCCCCGTCACCCGCACCCGCTCCGGCGCATAGCGAAGGGCCTCCATGCGCGGGTTCGCGGGCTGGAGCTCGATGGTGGCGGGTGGCCCCCTCAACGTACGAAGCCGCTTCAAGGTGGCTTCGGCCCCGTCGATGACCGCGACCACGAGGTCGCCGTCGCGGGCCTCCTCGCGGTGCTCGACGACCACGATGTCGCCGTCGAGGATCCCGTCCCCGATCATCGAATCGCCCCGCACTCGCAGCGCGAAGCAGGGCCGATCGCTCCGCAGCAGGGCGGGCACCTCGAAGCTCTCGGGGGCCTCCACCGCCTCGATCGGCCGGCCGGCCGCGATGGTGCCGGCGAGGGAGATCTCGTCCGCCGTCACGGCCGCGCGCAGGCGCACCCCGCGCCGCAGGCCCCGGATCGGCTCGACGAGGCCAGCGTCGATGAGGGCGTGGACGTGCTTGTGGAGCGAGCCGCGGGAACGAAGGCGAAGCCCCCGGCAGATCTCGTCGAGCGTCGGGGGGCGCTCGCCCCGGCGGTGGTGTTCCTCGAGCCAGGCGAGCACGTCGGCCTGCCGGCGGGTCAGATAAACGTCGTTCATGCCGGAGGGCCGCTCCTTCTCACCACCGGCGCCATGGTAGAGAACGTCGGGGAAACGTTCAACCTGCCGCGATCGGAGACCGATGCGGGACTGGTCGTCGTGCTTTGCAAATTGCAGCGCTTGACCACCCGACAGGCCCGTCCGCACCCGCGGCCGGCACTCGGTCACGACAGGAAAACGGTCCCGATCCGTCCGGCGATGGTCCCGGTACCGCCGTCGAGACAGGTATACAATTGATCCGGTGCCGACCATCCCCACCTTTCAGGTCATGACCACGGCAGCATCCGCCGCGGCAGTATCCGCCGCCGCCCGCCCGCCCCTCGAACTGGGCGACGAGCAGCTCCTGCGGTACAACCGCCAGATCATGCTCCCCGAGATCGGGGTCGAGGGGCAGGAACGTCTGTGGGCTTCCCGGGTGCTCCTCGTGGGGCTTGGCGGGCTCGGGTCGCCGATCGCGATGTACCTTGCCGCGAGCGGGGTGGGCCACCTGGTCCTCGTGGACCACGACGCGGTGGACCTCTCGAACCTCCAGCGGCAGATCGTGCACACCACCGCCTCCCTCGGCGAGCCCAAGGTTCGCTCCGCGGCGCGAACCCTCGCGGCCCTGAACCCGGAGGTCCGGGTGGATCCGATCGAGCGGGCCCTCTCCGGCGAGGCGCTCCGGCGCGAGGTCGGGGCCGCCGACGTGGTGGTCGAGGCCACCGACAACTTCGAGGCCCGGCGCGCCCTCAACCGGGCGTGCATCGACGCCGGCCGTCCCCTCGTCTCCGGCGCGGTCATCCGCATGGAGGGACAGGTCGCGGTCTACCGTCTCGACCGTCCGGACGGCCCGTGCTACCAGTGCCTGCACGGCGCGGCCACCTCCGCCCCGCCCGGGACCTGCGCGGACAGCGGGGTCCTCGGCTCGGTCGCGGGCATCATCGGCACCGTCCAGGCGACCGAGGTGGTGAAGACCCTCCTCGACATCGGGGAAGACCTCGACGGCCGGGTGCTGGTGCTCGATGCGCTTCGGATGGAATGGCAGGCCATCCGGCTCCGACGCAATCCGGGTTGCCCCGCGTGCGGCGACCGGAGATGACCGAAGCGCGGCGCGAGATGGCCGGGGAGCGGCAGCAGAGGCCGGGGTCGCGGCCGGCGCCGATCGGAGGGCGCCCGCCCCTCGCCGACACTCGCGGCCGCGCCCTGCGCGACCTTCGCATCTCCGTCACCGACCGGTGCAACTTCCGGTGCGTCTACTGCATGCCGCGCGAGGTGTTCGGGGCCGACCACGCCTTCCTCGACCGAAAGGAAGTGCTGAGCCTCGAGGAGATCGCCCGCATCGCCACCCTCTTCGTCGAGCAGGGGGTGCGCAAGATCCGCCTCACCGGAGGGGAGCCTCTCGTGCGACGGGGGCTCGAGACCCTGGTGGCGAAGCTCGCGGCCATCCCCGGACTCGAGGACCTCAGCCTCACCACCAACGGATCGCTGCTCACCTCCGCCCGCGCCCGCGCCCTCCGCGCCGCCGGGCTCGGCCGCGTCACCGTCAGCCTCGACGCCCTCGACGACGCGGTCTTCAAGCGGATCAACGACGTCAACTTCCCGGTCTCGGGAGTGCTGCGGGCCATCGACGCGGCGGCCGAGGCAGGCCTCGCCCCGGTCAAGGTGAACATGGTCGTCAAGCGGGGCGGAAACGAAGATCAGATCGTTCCGATGGCCAGCCGGTTCAGGGGAACCGGCCATATCGTGCGCTACATCGAATACATGGACGTCGGCAATTCGAACGGGTGGGAGCTCGCGGACGTCGTCCCGGCGCGGGAGATCATCGAGCGGATCGACGAGCGCCATCCGCTCGAGCCGATCGGAGCGAACTATCCGGGGGAGGTCGCGAGACGATGGCGCTACCGCGACGGGGCGGGCGAGATCGGGGTCATCGCATCGGTGAGCCAGCCGTTCTGCGGAGGATGCACGCGGGCCCGGCTCTCGGCCGAAGGGCGGCTCTATACCTGCCTGTTCGCCACTTCCGGCCACGACCTGCGGGCGATGCTGCGCGCGGGCGCCTCCGACGGCGAGGTGCGCAGCCGTCTCGCCGGCGTCTGGGGCCACCGCGACGACCGCTACTCCGAGCTTCGCACCGCCGCCACCCGGGGCGCGAGCCTGGGCCCCCCGGCGGGGGAGGCGCGGCGCGCACCCAGGATCGAGATGTCCTACATCGGAGGCTGAGATGTCCCTCCGGCCCTCCCCTCCGCCGCACCCAGGCCCCCTCCTCTCCCGGCGTGCGTCCGGCGGCCCGGCCGATAGATAGCTTCGATCGCCGCGCCGTGAACGCGCCCGACGCCTATCCTCGCGAAGCGGTGACCGGGGTGGTCCTCGCCGGGGGGCGCGGCGCGCGGATGGGCGGCGCCGACAAGGGGCTGGTGGAAGTCGCCGGCCGGCCCATGATCGAGCACATCCTCGCCGCGGTGGAACGGCAGGCAGGGGCGGTAACCATCAACGCGAACCGCAGCACCGATCGCTACGCCCGCTACGGTCACCCCGTCGTTGCGGACCGGCTGGACGGGTTTCAGGGCCCGCTCGCGGGTATGGCGAGCGCCCTCGCGGCCGCGACCACCGAGCTCGTGCTCGTCGTGCCGTGCGACTCGCCGCTCGTCGACCCGTCCCTCGGCCCGCGGCTCCACGCCGCCCTCGCGGCGCGCGAGGCCGACGTCGCGGTCGCGCACGACGGCGCGCGCATGCACCCGGTGTTCGTCCTCCTGCGCCGCTCCGTGCTCTCCGGGCTCGAGGCCTTCCTCGCCCGCGGCGAGCGCCGGATCGATCGCTGGTTCGCGGAGGAGAAGACCGAGGTCGTCGACTTCTCCGATCTCCCCGACATGTTCCTCAACGTGAATCGCGAGGCGGATCGGAGCCGCCTGGAGGCCCGCCTGGCGAGGCGCCCGGGAAGCGGACCCGGTACGCCCGGCGCACGTTTCGCTTCCCCGGGCAGCCACGGACCCGAGCGCGGCGCGCCGCCGGGCGGGGGCGGACACCCAGGTATCAGGCCGGCGCCGGGAGGCAAAACGAAGCGCCGGCCCGCGTCCACCCGCGCGGACGCCCGAAGGCGCCGCCCCCCTGTCGTCGGGTTCGCGGGCTACAGCGGGAGCGGCAAGACGACGCTCGCAACGGGGGTGGTGCGCTCCCTCGCCGGCGCCGGGTTCCGGGTCGCGGCGGTCAAGCATGCCCACCACTCGTTCGACGTCGACCAGCCGGGCAAGGACAGCTACGAGCTGCGCCGGGCCGGGGCGGTGCAGACCCTGATCGGCTCTCGCCGCCGCTGGGCGCTCGTCACCGAGGTCGATGCGGCGCGAGAGCCGACCCTGGACGAGCTGGTGGATCGGCTGGACCGGGAATCGGTCGACATCGTGCTCGTCGAGGGCTTCAAGCATGCGGAGGTGCCGAAGATCGCGGTCCGCCGCGAAGAGGACGCCCCGCTCGTGGACGATCCCTTCGTGGTCGCGGTGGCCGCGCCGGGGGGCCGCGACGGGGGGCGGGACACCCGGGAGCGGCGGACCCTTCCCCGCCTCGACCTCGACCGCCCCGACCGCGTCGCCCGCTTCATCGTCGAACGTTTCCTGACTCCGATCCCGACCCCGACCCCGTGAGGCTCAGCTCGATGCCGGATCCCCTCGCCCCCGCGGACCCCACCTGCATGGACGATTTCGACCCGTCCTCGCTCCTCGTAGAGCAGGCGCTCGAACGCATCCACGCCCTTGCCGCCCCGGTCTCCGGGGTCGAACGGGTGGCGATCCGGGAGGCTCTCGGCCGGGTGCTCGCGGAATCGGTCCGCTCCCCCATCGACGTGCCCGCGCACGACAACTCGGCCATGGACGGATACGCGGTGCGCGCCGCCGACGCCGCGGGCGACGACCCGACGGTGCTCCGGGTGCTCGGAACCGCGTGGGCCGGCCGGCCCTTCCCCGCCCCGGTCGGACCCGGCGAATGCGTGCGCATCATGACCGGAGCGGTGATGCCGCCCGGCACCGACGCGGTGGTGATTCAGGAGAAGACCGAACCCGGCCCCGGCGAGACCGTGCGGTTCGGCGATCGGCCCCGCACGGGGGACAACGTGCGCGAGGCCGGCGAGGACATCTCTCGAGGCGCGGCGGTCCTTGACGCCGGACAGCGGGTCGGACCGGCGGAGCTCGGGGTGCTCGCATCCCTCGGCGCGGTCGAGACGAGTGTCCGGCGCCGGGTGCGGGTCGCTTTCTTCTCCACCGGCGACGAGCTGCGTTCGCTCGGCGAGCCGCTCGGCGACGGGTGCATCTACGACAGCAACCGCTATACGCTGCTCGCCATGCTCCGCGGCGTCGGGGCCGAGATACTCGATCTCGGGGTGGTCCGCGACGTGCGCAAGGACGTCGAACGGACATTCCGGGAGGCCGCCGCGGCCGCCGACGCGATCGTCACCTCGGGCGGCGTTTCGGTGGGGGAAGCGGACTTCGTGAAGGAGACGCTCGAGAGAACCGGCAAGGTCGATTTCTGGAAGATCGCGATGAAGCCGGGCCGCCCGCTCGCATTCGGAAGGATCGATGGGGCGCTCTTCTTCGGACTCCCCGGCAACCCGGTTTCCGTCATGGTGACCTTCTACCAGTTCGTCCGGCCGGCCCTGCGCCGAATGATGGGAGAGCCCGCGGCGGCGCCGATCCGGTTCCGGGTGAGGTGCGCCACGCGCCTTCGCAAACGGCCGGGCAGAGTGGAGTTCCAGCGCGGCGTGCTCGGGTACGACGAGACCGGGCACCTCGCCGTACGGAGCACCGGCGGCCAGGGGTCGGGGATCCTGAGCTCCATGCACGAGGCGAACTGCTTCATCGTGCTGCCGCTCGAGAGCGAAGGGGTGGAGCCGGGGAACCACGTGGACGTCGAGCCGTTCGGCGGCGTCGCCGGGGCGGGAACCTGACCGGCCCGCCCGCATCGCGCGAAGCGGTGGAGCGCGGCGCCGCGGAGGCGGCGCCCGCGCCCTGGCGCCCCCGCATGACCGAGGCGGGCCTCTCGCCCACCCACGAGGTCACGGTGGTAGACGAACACGGCGCGACGCGGCCGGCCCACGTCGCGGGCGAATCGCCCCTGACCCTCAAGGTCGACGACCGCGAGATCGTCACCTTGATGACCCTCGGAACGTACCCCGAGGCGCTCGCCCTCGGCTACCTTCGCAACCAGCGGCTCATCGAGCGGCTCTCCGACGTGGAATCGGTGGAGGTCGACTGGGACTTCGAGACGGTCCAGGTACGAACGTTCGCCGGCAACGGCATCGTCGACCTCGAGGAGAAGCTCGCCCGGCGCACGGTGACCACCGGCTGCGGCCAAGGCACGGTGTTCAGTTGCACCATCGACATGATCTACGACTCGAAGGTGCCGCAGGTCGAGGTACGGCAGTCGCTCATCTACGATCTCCTCCGGGAGATCGGCGCCTTCAACGAGATCTACCGCCAGGCGGGGGCGGTGCACGGCTGCGCGCTCTGCCAGGGGACCCGGATCCTCAACTTCGTCGAGGACGTCGGCCGACACAACGCGGCGGACGCGATCGCCGGCCGGATGTGGCTGGACGGCATCGGCGGAGAAGACAAGATCTTCTACACCACCGGCCGGCTCACCTCCGAGATCGTGATGAAGGTCACGCAGATGGGGGTACCGGTGCTGCTGTCGCGCTCCGGAGTCACCCACATGGGCCTCGAGCTCGCCGAGATCACCGGGGTGACGATGATCGCGCGCGCGAAGGCCCGGCACTTCCTCGTCTACACCGGCGCCTCGAACGTGGTATTCGACGCCCCGCCCCCGCCGCGGCCGGCGCGAGCCTGAAGCGGACCGCTATCCCGCCTCGGCCAGGGAGAAGTCGAACTCCGCGGTCCAGTACGGCGAGCGTACCCCCGCCGCGCGGGCCCGGTCCCCGTCCTCTTCGAGAACGAACGGCACGATCAGCGATTCCTTCACCCCGAAGACGGCGTCCGAATCGATGTAGGGGTCGCCGCGCACGAAGATGTGAGTCACCACCGGCTCGAAGCCGTCCGCGGTCACGATGAAGTGGATGTGCGCCGGTCGCCAGGCGTGGCGGCCGGTGGCCTTCAGCATCCGTCCCACCGGCCCGTCAACCGGCACCGGATACGACACCGGTTTCGTGGTGCGGAACCAGTACCGTCCGTCCGCCCCGGTCACGAACTTCCCGCGCATGTTCATCGGCGGCTGCTCGTCCGGCTGCTGCACGTCGTAGCGGCCCTCGCCGTTCGTCTGCCATATGTCGAGCACCGCGCCCTCGATCGGCTGGCCCTCCGCATCCGATACCTGGCCGGATACGACGCACGGCTCGCCCTTCCCGTCGCGACAGATGTCGAATCCCATGTCCTGCACGCCGACCCCCTCCACATGGAAAGGGCCGAGAACCGTCGCCTCCGTCCGGCCGTCGCGCGCACGGTGGTTGATCGTCTCGAGGAGCATCGACACCCCGAGCGTATCGGAAAGCAGGATCCATTCCTGGCGCTTGTCGTCGCACTTCCGGCCGGTGGCGGTCAGGAAGTCGATCGCCTGCCGCCACTCTTCCATGGACGGCTCCACCTCCTTGACGAAGGCGTGCAGATGGCGGACGGCCGACTCCATGACCTCCCGGAACCGCGGGTCCGGACACTGCTCGAGCCGGGAGATGACGGTTTCGGCGGAGTTCTCTTCGGTGAAGAATCGGCTCATGGGTGTACCTCCGGGTCAACGCTCGCGAGCCGGCCGCTCCGGAACCGGCGCGCATCCCCGCCAGCGCTCGACCGACTCGAAATCGGAGCGACGGGTCTCGACCCAGCGTTCGCCGACCGGCGTCGACTCCTTCTTCCAGAACGGCGCCTTCGTCTTGAGAAAATCCATGATGAACTCGCAGGCCCGGAATGCGGCGCCCCGGTGCGACGACGCGGCGGCGACGAGAACGATGGGGTCCCCCGGCGAGAGCGCTCCGACCCGGTGGATCACGGTCGCCGCGGCGAGCGGCCAGCGGGAGCGGGCCTCCCGGACGATGCGCTCGATCGCGCGTTCCGTCATGCCCGGATAGTGCTCCAGCACCATCGAGCCGACCGCCCGCTCGTCATTCTCGTCGCGAACCACCCCCAGGAACGAGGCGACCGCCCCGACCCCCGGGGCGTCCTCGTGCAGCCGTTCGATCTCCCGGCCGGTGTCGAACGGATCGGCCTGCACCCGGATGCGTACCCCCTCCACCCCTAGCGCTCCGTCAGGCGCGGCAGCAGCTCCACGAGGTTGCAGGGGCGGAAACGATGGTCGAGTTGCTCGTGAAGGAGCCGGTCCCAGGCGGTCCGGCACGCTCCCGACGAACCGGGCAGGCAGAAGACGAGCGTGCCGTTGGCCACCCCGCCGAGCGCCCGGGAGTTGACCGTGGACGTGCCGATCTCTTCGTACGAAACTGCCCGGAAGAGCTCTCCGAACCCGTCGATCTCCTTGTCGAGCAACGGGCGAACCGCTTCGGGGGTGCCGTCGCGACCGGTGAGGCCGGTACCTCCGGTCGCGACCACCGCGCGCACCCCCGGATCGGCGATCCAGCGCGACACGCAGGCTCGGATCCGATACACGTCGTCGGGTACGATAGCCTTTTCCGCCAGTCGATGGCCGTCCGCTTCGAGGCGCGAGACGAGGAGGCGGCCGGACGTGTCGGTCTCCTCGGTGCGGCTGTCGGATACGGTGAGCACCGCGATGTCGATGGGGACAAAGGTTCGGGCTTCCGGCATCCTTCGCATCCGTCGCATCCGGGATTCGATGGGTGCAAGGTTAGCACGAGGAAGGCCGAATCGAATGATGCTATGGTCACCCATCGCTTCGACGATGGAATGGACGCAGCCCTGACTCGACGACTTCGCACCGGCGCCCCGGCCGCCCTGACCTGCGTGCTGGCCCTCGTGCCGGCGCACGCTTCACGGGCGGCCGAATGGGCCCTGTGCGCCCCCCCGACCGTCCCGCCCCCGCCCCCGGCCGGCCTCGAGTCCTCCACGCTCCAGGGCGACTCCGCCACCCTGCGGGGAGGCGGGGTATCGGTGGTCGAGGGAAACGTGATCCTGCGGACCCCCGAGCGCACCATCACTTCCCATCGCATGGAGTACGACCCGGCCACCGGACGCGCGGAGGCGAGCGGGGAGGTCACGGTGCGGGAACGGGACGTGTTCCTCGAAGGGAGCCGGTTGCACGCGGACCTCGACACCGGCGAAATGGTGCTGGAGGAGGCGAGATACCGCCACCCGGCCTCGCATGGCCGGGGGGAAGCGGCACGGATCGAGAACCGCCCCGGGACCACGGTCTTCACCGACGGCTCGTTCACCACCTGCGACCCCGGCTCGAACGTGTGGAAGCTGAAGGCGAACGAGCTCGAGATCGACCACGAGTCCGAAATCGGCATCGCCCGGCACGCGCGCCTCAGCATCTTCGAGGTACCCGTCCTCTACACCCCGTGGATCTCGTTCCCCACCGGCGACCAGCGCAGGACCGGGTTCCTCACCCCTTCCTTCGAGACCTCGGACAACGCCGGATCGAGCTTGGCCCTGCCCTACTACCTCAACCTCGCGCCGAGCTACGACGCCACCCTCCGGCCGCGATTGACGAGCCGGCGCGGCCCGGTGCTGGGAGGACAGTTCCGCTTCCTCACCGAGGGAGGGGCCGGCACGCTCGAGGCGGAAGCCCTGCCCGAGGATCGGATCACGGGCGACTCCCGATCGATCGTTTCGTTCGCGCAACGACACCGGCTCGCGCCGGGATTCGATGCCCGGGTGCAGTACGCGCGTGCATCCGACATCGACTACCTGAGAGATCTCGGCGTCGGGGCCCCGGTCGCCAACACCGACCACCTCAGACGCTTCGCCGGGCTCGCGTACAATGCCGCACCGGTGCGGTTCAGGGCCGAGGTCGAGGACTTCCAGATCCTCAAGGACTCACCCGGCCGCTCCGATCCCTACCGGGCCGTCCCGCGTCTGGCCCTGGAAACCCGGTCTCCGGAACGCAATCAGCGTCTCGACATCGACTTTCGCGGCGAGCTGGTCCGTTTCGACCACCGCACGAACCTGGTTGCCGAAGGCACGCGGATCGATCTCCGTCCGTCGGCGGTCATTCCGCTGCACTCCTCGTACGGCTACCTGCGACCAAGGGCCACCCTGAACGTCACCGGCTACGACCTGAGCGAAGCCGCCGGACACGTTCCAGACTCCCTCGCCCGCCTGGTTCCGTCGTTCAGCGTGGACGGCGGCCTTTACTTCGATCACGAGACCATGGTCGGGGGGCGGCGCTTCACCCAGACCCTGGAGCCGCGGCTGTTCTACGTGCGCGTACCGTACCGGGATCAGGACCGCCTGCCGCTCTTCGACGCGGGGAGCTTCACCTTCGGCTACGACCACATGTTCCGCGAGAACCGCTTCAGCGGCAGGGATCGGATCGGCGACGCCGAACGGCTGACCCTGGCCCTCGACACCCGCCTGCTGGGCGGGGGGCGAGAGGTGTTCGGAGCGCGGCTCGGAACGATGCACCACTTCCGGGACCGTCGGGTCCGGCTTTGCACCAGCGCGGATCCGGTACCGGGCTCGGCGCACTGCGAGCCGTTGGAAGGGGCGGAGGCCGATGATCCACGGCCGTCCACCTGGATCGCGGCGGCCAAGGCCCGACCCCACCGCTCCTTCACCATCGGGGGGGCAATCGAGGACGACGGTGGCCTGTCCCGGCATCGGGCGGTCTCGCTCGACCTCCGCTACCACCCCTCCCCGGAGCGGATCCTCAACCTCGGCTATCGGCGGTTCCCCGTGAAGACGGCCTCGGCCGGCCTGGTGCAGGAATCGGTCGACGACGTGACGGAGTCGGTGACCCTTTCCGCCCATCGGGACCTCGGAGCGAACCTCCGGTTGCTCGGGAGCGCGAGCTATGCGCTCGAGGAGGACACGATGACGGAGGTCTACGCCGGCCTCGATTACGATTCGTGCTGCTGGCGCGTGCGCCTGGTCTGGCAGCGCTACCTGCCGGGTGGCAGCACCGAGCATGAACGCTCGGTCATGCTGGAGCTCAAGCTCAAGGGCCTGACCGGGGCGGGGTTCGGCGGAGAGTCCGACCGTTCGCGGATCCGCCCGATTCCGGGCTACCGGAACCCGTTTTGACCGTGTCCCGGAAACACCCCCCGCGCCTGGCGCCCCGTCCGGCCCGCTCGCCCGGCATCGTGCTTGCCGCGGCCGTCGCACTCCTCTTCGTGGTTTCACCGGTCAGGGCCGCCGAGCTGGACCGGGTGGCGGTGGTGGTCAACGGAGACGTCATACTGGTGAGCGAGGTCGAGCGGAGGTTCCGGCATCTCGTCTTCGACCTGCGCCAGACTTCCACCGTTCTTCCCGGCCGGGATGCCCTGGTTCGCCGTTCGCTGGACGAGCTGGTCCTCGAACGGCTGCAGCTCCGCGTCGCCGAGCGGCTCGGTGTTCGCATCTCGAACCGCGCGCTCGACCGGGCCGTCGAATCCATCGCCCGCAGGCATGGCGCCACGGTGGCCGACCTTCGCCGTTCGCTCGAGGCGCGCGGCATTCCGTTCTCGGATTTCCGCGCCCGGATCCACACCGATCTCGTCGTGGAGAACGTGCGCCGGCAGGAAGTCTTCAACCGAATCCGCGTGAGCGAGGCCGAAGTCGACCGTTTTCTGTCCCGACCCGACCGGGCGACCGACGAGGGCGACGAGTATCTCGTCAGTCACCTCCTCATCTCCGGAACGGACGACCGGGCGGCGGCGCGGGCGACGGCCGAGGACGTGCTGCGGCGCCTCGAGGCGGGTGAGCCCTTCGCAAACCTCGCCCGCCGCCTCTCGTCCGACCGGCTGGGGGCCGAGGGCGGGGTGCTCGGCTGGCGCTCCGCCGCCGACCTTCCCTCCCTGTTCGCCGATATCGTCCCACGGCTCGAGCCCGGAGAGACGAGCGGCATCATCGAGAGCCCGAGCGGATTCCACATCGTCCAGCTCGTCGACGTTCGACCGGCCGGCCAGAGCGTGGTTCGCCAGACGCACGCCGCCCACATTCTCGTCACCATCAAGCCGCTGGTAACCGACGACGACGCCCGGCTCAGGCTGGAACGACTTCGCGAACGCATCCTCCAGGGCGAGGACTTCGGCGAGCTCGCCCGGTTCCACTCCGACGATTCCGCTTCGGCGGTGCGGGGCGGCGACCTCGGCTGGTTGAACCCGGGCGGCACCATCCCGGAGTTGCAGGCGGTAATGGACCGGATGGAGGAAGGTGAGCTGAGCGAGCCGTTCAAGAGCGCATGGGGGTGGCACCTCCTTCGGGTCTTCGGGCGGCGCAACCACGACAATACGGAGGAAGTGCGCCGCGCCCAAGCGCGAAACGCCGTCTATCAGCGCAAGGCCGACGAGGAGCTGACCGCCTGGCTGCGCCAGCTCCGGGACAACGCGTTCATCCGTATCCATCTGGGCGAATGAGCGGTGTCCCGGCGCGCGCGGCTGGGACAGCACTTTCTGCACGACCCGGAAGTCATCGAGAGGTCCATTGTCGCCATCGCTCCCCGCCCGGGCGACGCGTTCGTCGAGATCGGCCCGGGACGCGGAGCGCTCACCCTTCCCCTGCTCGCCCGCGCCGGCTCGCTCGACGTCGTCGAGATCGATCGGGCGCTCGCCGGACTTCTCGGGCCGCGGCCGGGTCTTCGCGTGCACGTGGGGGACGCGCTGACCTGGCCCTTCGAGAGCCTCGTGCGAGGAGGACGCCGGCTTCGCATCGCGGGCAACCTTCCGTACTACCTCTCCACGCCGCTCCTGTTTCGGCTCTTCGAGCAATCCGGCTGCATCGAGGACATGCACTTCATGCTTCAGCGCGAGGTGGTCGAGCGCATGACCGCGTCGCCGGGCAGCGGGGCGTACGGTCGGCTCGGCCTCATGGTGCGGTGCCACGCGGAGGCGGCGGCGCTGTTCGAGGTGCCGCCCGAGGCGTTCCGGCCCCCGCCCCGGGTGTGGTCCGGGTTCGTGCGGCTCAGGCTCCTTCGCCCGCCTCCGGTGAGGGACGTGGCCGGTTTTCGCCGGGTGGTGACCCGAGCCTTCACCCACCGGCGAAAGCGCCTCGGCAACGCACTGCGCGGAATGGTCGACGAAGACGCCATCCGCGAGCACGGGATCGATCCGGGCCGGCGTCCCGGAACACTGTCCTTCGAGGAGTTCGCGGCGCTCGCGCGGGCGGCGGCGGGCTCCGGACGCCCGGGGCGCGGGGCGTGATCCGCGGCTCCCGGCGAGGCCGCCTCGAGCCGGCCCGCCCCTGTCCGGGCCCCTGTCCGGCTCCCTGTCCGGGCCCCCATCCGGGCCCCGTCCCGGCCCCCGAACGAACCTTGCCGGGAGGCGGGTCGATGCACCGGACGATTCAGCCGCCCCGGCCGAGCTCCGCTCGAAGCGCTTCGATCACCCGTGTCGTCGGCGGCCGCACGCCGCGCCACAGCCGGAAGGACTCCGCGCCCTGCTCCACCAGCATGCCGGCCCCGTCCACCACGACGGATGCGCCGGCGGCGCGGCTCCAGAGCAGGAAGGCGGTCGGTTCCGGGGCGTACACCATGTCGTAGGCCGCGCCCCCCGGGCGAAGGGCGGAGATGGGGACCGGTGGAGCCCGCTCTCCGGAGAGCCCGCCCGACGTCCCGTTGATCACGATGTCGAAGACCGTGCCGCCGAGGTCCCCGAAACCGCATGCCTCGACGGGGGCTCCGGTGAACCTCGCGGCAAGCTCGGTGGCGCGAGCCGGCGAGCGATTGACCACCACGATGCGAAGCGGACGTTCGTCGAGGACGGCGGGGAGCACTCCCCGGGCCGCCCCCCCGGCTCCGACAACGAGAACGCGGCGCCCCGCGAGCCCGACCCCCTGATTGTCGCGGAGGTCCGCGATGAGGCCGACTCCATCGGTATTGTCGCCGTGCACGGCGCCGTCGTCCCGGAACGAGAGCGTGTTGACCGCGCCGGCGAGTTCGGCCCGAGGGGTGCGGGAGTCGGCCAGCGCAAAGGCTTCCTCCTTGAACGGGAGCGTCACGTTCATCCCGAGCCCGCCCGCGGCCCGGAACCGGCGAACGACCTCCCCGAACCCGCCCGGCGGACAGGCGAGCGCGTCGTAGCGGATCCCCTGTCCGGTCACCGCCGCGAACCATCCATGAATGAACGGCGACTTCGAGTGCCCGATGGGATGGCCGGTCACCGCGTATCGGTCGAGGGATCGGGTCACCTTTCCGGAACCTTTTTTGTCGTGACCGAGTGCCGGAGGCGGGTGCGGATCGGCCGGCCGTGCGCTCGAGGGCCGCTCCATGAGGCCCGAACCGACACGCGGACGACGCGCGGACGACCGGATGCGCTCCCCGATGGCCTGCCGAACCGGCCCGGTTCACCCGTCGCCGGACAACCAACGAGCCCCGGTCACCTTTCCCGCCCCGTTGCGGGCGCCCCGATCTTACGTGAGCGACGGGCCCGCGCCGCGCCGCCGTCAGTCGCGCGCCGACGGCGAAACGGGCGAAATTCCTACGCACGACGGAGCGCCCGCCCCTTGCCGGGGCCCACCGCCGGGCTTATGTTCACCTTCATCCGCTGGGGAGACAGGACACAAGACGGTGAAGCCCACCCGAATCATCGAGGACGTCGTCCGCCGCGTGAACGAGGCGGTGCCGGTGGAGCAGATCGGCGAGGACCTGCGCCGCAACCTCGAGGAGGCGATCGGCGCGGCGCTCTCCCGCATGGACGTGGTGACCCGTGAAGAGCTCTGCGAACATCT
Organism: Gammaproteobacteria bacterium; assembly: GCA_965214795.1. Taxonomy (GTDB): domain Bacteria; phylum Pseudomonadota; class Gammaproteobacteria; order HK1; family HK1; genus JAJDXW01. The sequence continues at coordinate 4,559,733 of OZ243976.1, forward strand.
CGAGACGCTCGCCGAGGCCCAGGCCCGGATGGAGGCCCTGGAGGAACGGATCGCGGCGATCGAAGCCGGCCCTCCCCGTCGGACCGGGAACTCCTGACCGCTCGCCGGGATGGCGTTCGCCCTCGCACGGACCCGGGCGCTGCTCGGGCTGGAGGCCCCGCTCGTCTCCGTGGAGGTCCACCTGAGCGGCGGCCTGCCCCGCACCTCGCTGGTGGGCCTTCCCGCCGCGGCGGTTCGCGAGAGCAAGGACCGGGTCCGGGCCGCGCTCGTGGCATCGGACTTCCAGTATCCGAACGGGCGCGTCGTCATCAATCTCGGCCCGGCCGACCTTCCGAAGGAGGGCGGCCGGTTCGATCTGCCCATCGCGCTCGGGATCCTCGCCGCATCCGGGCAGCTTCCGGCCGAACGGCTCGCCGAGGTGGAGGTCGTCGGAGAGCTTTCCCTGAACGGGAGGGTTCAGCCCGTCCGGGGCGCGATCTCCTGTGCGGTGGCGGCCCGCGAGTCCGCCCGCAGCCTGATCCTGCCCGCCGGCAACGCCCGGGAAGCCGCCTTCGCGCGCGCGGTGGAGATCTTCCCCGTATCCCATCTCGCGGAAGCCCGCGGCCATCTGCTCGGCACCCCGGCGATTGCGCCGTTCTCCGCCACCGTCCCGCCATCGCGACCGGTGGAAGCACCCGACCTCGCGGAGGTGCGGGGACAGGAAGCGGCGAAACGGGCCTTCGAAGTGGCCGCGGCCGGCGGACACCACGTCCTCATGGTCGGCCCCCCCGGTACGGGCAAGACCATGCTCGCCACCCGTCTCCCCGGCCTGCTTCCGCCGATGAGCGAACCCGAGGCGCTCGAGACCATGGCCATCTACTCCGCTCGGCGTCTGGAACGGGATCCCGCGGCGTGGCGGGAGCGGCCCTTTCGGGCACCACATCACACGACGTCCGCGGTGGGGCTCGCGGGCGGCGGGGTACCGCCCCGGCCGGGCGAGATCTCGCTCGCCAACCATGGGCTCCTGTTCCTCGACGAGCTGGGAGAGTTCGGCCGCTCCGTTCTCGACGTGCTGCGCGAACCGCTCGAATCGGGCCGGGTCACGATCGTGCGGGCCGCCTGTCAGGCGGAGTTCCCCGCTCGCTTCCAGCTCGTGGCCGCCATGAACCCCTGCCCCTGCGGCTACCTGGGAGACGGGACGAGCCGTTGCCGCTGCCTCCCCGAGGCGGTGCGACGATACCAGGCCCGGGTCTCGGGCCCGCTCGTCGACCGCTTCGACCTGCACCTTCCCATGGTCCGGGAACCGTCCGGCGAAACGACCGCGGACGGGAAGGATGACGGCGCGGGGGGGCGGGGCCGGACGCCGGCCGGCGCGGACCGGGCCAGCGCCGCGGTCCGCGCCCGGGTGGCCAGGGCCAGTGAGCTCCAGCACGCCCGCGCCGGCAAGCCCAACCGGGACCTCGGTCCGGCGGAGATCTCCCGTTACTGCGCCCTCGGCCCCGACGCGCGAGCGCTCCTTCGCACCGCGACTCGCCAACTCGCGCTCTCCGAGAGAGCCGTCCAGCGGGTCCTGCGGGTGGCCCGGACCATTGCGGACCTCGACGGGATTGAACGACCCCGGACGGCCCAGATCGCCGAGGCGCTCGCCTATCGCGGCCTGGAGCGTTTTCAACTGAACTGACCGCGGACGGATCCGGACCGTCCCGGCCTTCACTCCACGCGCCAGGGCCGGGACCGATCAAAACCCCACGATTTATCTTCACACATGCGAACGCAACAAACGTGTTACGCTCCGCTGGGGCCGCCAACCCGCGCGCACCGCGCCGAGCCGGGCTCTCGGTACTCGTGCTCAGCGCCGAATTCGGGTTCGCGATAGGAACGAAAGGCGGTGCGCGAAGCTGAACATCATGCCGTCCATTGGAGAGAGGAACGATGGATCAGACGACGCGAAAGCATGATGCGCGAACCATCGCGAACGCCCTGATCTCGCGTGGCCTCGATGCCGTCAAGCCGCGTGATCCACTGCAAGTTATCAAGATGACCTACCTGTGCCACGGATGGATGCTCGGACTCTATCATCGTCCCATGTCCAAGCAAGCCGTCGAGGCTTGGCGGTATGGACCGGTCATTCCCGTGGTATACCACGCAGTCAAGCGTTATGGTCGCGACCCGGTGCTCACGCTCATTCGCATTCCATGGCTGCGAGGAGCAAATGTCTTCGACCCTCTGGAAGAAGACCTGATCGATCAAGTGTTCGACGTGTACGGCGATTTCAGCGGGATCGACCTCTCCATGATGACACACGCCCAAGGCTCGCCGTGGTATGAGACTTGGTACCGGGAGGGAAAAAACGCGGTGATCCCCGACACCTTGATCGAGGAGCACTTCGCTGCCGACGCCGCCGACCATGGATGACCGCAATTCGGGGCGTCAGATCCCAGGACGCAAAGGGATTCCATCGCCGCCCACACCACCGCCGAATGGACCTCAGGAGCAACGGGACGCACAAGCCGAGCAGTTTCAGCTGGAACGGGTAGCCAGCGAACACTGGCGAGACGAGACTGCGCGAAAAATCATTGCATGGGGCATGTGGGTTTGCATAGTCGTAGTGTTTGCCATTGTCATCTCGGCTCTTGTCACAATCGGTTTTCACCTATTGGCTCCAGAGAAGTATCACTGGCTCGACCAAGATGCCCTCAGTCGGGTCCGAAGCGCGGTGCTCAGCGGGGTCGTCGTTGCTCTGGGGACGACTTATCTTCGACGGTACATTGCAGAGCAATCATGAAGCGCCGCAACTTCGCCGATCAGCGCCCGGTGACACAACCCGAGCGTGAGTGCGGACACGACCCCTTGCAGGCTCTCAGTACACCTTGGCAACCTGTCCAAACAACCCGGATCACCTCACGGATCGTCTCCTCGTGCTCCGAACGACCCTTCGCCCGCGGGCCCGAAAACACCTCGTCCAGGCCCTCCACCGCCTGACGCTTCCAGGCGCTGACTTGGTTCGGATGAAATTGGTGCTTCGCCGCGATCGCCTGAACCGGCTGCTCCCCTCGTAACGCTTCGAGCGCCACTCGCTTCCTGAACGCCGCCGTGAATCGCCGCCGTCTGGTCGCCATACCCTTGCCCTCCTGCAGGCTCTCCGTACACCTTAGCGACCTGTCCAAAAATCCGGGATCGCATCACACGGCTTCTCCGGCGGGTACGCGGCTACGTCGACGCAGTGGCGTTCGGGTGTGGGGCTGAGACCATCGCCCGGCACCAGTGCTGGTACGAGGGCGAGGACATGGTGTTCGATCCGCTGCACTACCTGCCACTCCTCGTGCGCAACGTCGGGGACCTGGACCAAGCGGCGCCGCTTGCCGAATCGGCTCCGTCGGCTCGGGCGTCGGAGTCATCCTACGAGCCGGGTTCAGTCTCGGCATCTGACTTCACGTTCGGAATGACCTCTTTGATGACAGCCCGCCCGTTCCCGGCGACCATCAGCACCGCGATCCCACCCTCGCCGAGGTCCCGCTCGAGGGCGAGGGCCTTCTCCTTTGTGGCGAAGAACGCCTCGATTCCGAACCTGACTCGATACGTCGGGTCGAATTCGGCGATGCTGCCGCGCAGGAACATCCCGTCCGAGGGCCGCTCAAGCGAGACCCCTGCATACTCGTGCTCACCTTCTTCCCCTCGCTCGAGGCTTTCACCGCGTGACCAATGCGATGAACGATGTCAAGCACTCTCGGGCGTCAACAGCAGTTCTCATTTTGCGCCTGACTTCACCCCGAGCCGCAAGCCGTCTGCTCCTTGCGACTCGATCGGGGGCAGATCGAGGGGCCGATCTACGGTCATGCCGGTCCGGCAGCGGGACCCGACGAACAAAATGAGAACTGCTGGTGCGTCAAGCATTGACGCCCGCTACTTTCGCTCGCGCCGTGCAGAATTCTGACCGTGGTCGGTTGAACCCATCCTCAATGCTCGCGCCGACCGTGACCCCGCGGATCTCGAACGCGTCCTGCTTGAGGTCCCCGTGGATGGGCAAACGTTCGACGGCCGTGTTTCCAGCCCGCAGTTCGACGCGACACTCCTCCAGCCCGTAGACCGGTACAGGGTCCCTTCGTCGTCGATCGGTTCGACCACCCTGTCCCTCAGTTGCGTAGTGCTCTGACTATTGTTCCCGATTCAGACGATTGCCCGCGGAGCCACAACCGCCCGGAGCCGTACACGCGCATGAATCTGCTGATACAAGTCCACCTCTTCTCCACCCTGCCAGAAACGGAGCGCGATGCTGTAGCGCTGATTCGCGCCTTCTCCATGCCTGTATCGCGATTGACAGCCCACCAGCAGATGGAGGATGGACTCTGCGCCTTGACCCGCACTCGGAAGTTTCGGTGCACGTGTCCATCGCTTGCCGCGAACCTGGAGCGTCGACCACTGAAGCGGTGTCCTGGCCGGGTTGCAGTCGAGAATCTTTGACTGGGGAATCTTGGGGGGCTTGTCCGGTCCCTCGTATCGCGTGCGATACCGAATCACGTCATCACGCGTGAGACCCTTCAGGACCTCGATCCACATGGTCCGTCCAAGGTATTCGCGCCGGCTCGCACGGACCGGGGGGTCGTAGGCAAGCGCAACCACGATTCCCCGTTCGCCCCTGCCCGAGACGAACGCAGGCGGAACCACTACCTCATAGATGTGGCAGCGGTCTTCCTCGAGATCATCCGACGCGAGGAGGCAGACGTCATTGCTCAGCGACTCCCGCACACGCTCCACATTCACCATGCCAAAACCGGCAAGGCGTAGCCTCTCCCATGAGCCTTCCGCTTTGGGGTCACGAAGCCAATCATCACCGCATGGCGGCGTTTGTGCGGCGACCCCGAGCAGGGCGCGTGCCGCGTTGGCGCTTGCTTCCCCCCTTGCAGTGGCGACCGCCTCAAGTGCCAGAGCGGCTGCGTTGCTGACATGCGGGGCGGCGAAGCTCGTTCCGTTGACCGCAGTGAGGAGCCGCCCGCCATCGGTGTTCAGGCGGGTGGTTGGCTCCCCCAGATGAATGTCGCGCTCGACCCACCGTGGTCGTCCGCCCGCGAACTGCGAGACAGCGAGATTCCCGCCGTAGGCAACGAAGTCCGGCTTCACCGACCGCTGCGTGGGCTTGCTCTCGTACCCGGGACCGACTCGACTGAAGGGGGCGGGTGCTCCTCTCGGCGCGCCTGCGAAGGAGTCTGCCGTCCGGGGGGCCTCAGACCGTGCGATTGAGCCGACCGTCACCGCTATTGAGGCCGTGGCCGGATTGAGAATCCGCGCTGAAGGGTTCGAGAGTGTTGCGTCGCGGACCCCGGCCTGGAATCCCTCCCGTGTGTGTGCGCCGTGAGGCATCACCGGGTCTGATTCGTTTCCGGCGGCGACCACGATCACGACATCGAGTTCACGGGCGAGCCGGTCCAGAACCTCTGCCCAAGCGAACTGACGGCCTGCGGCGTAGACATCGTCCCGGTTCCCAGCCGACAGATTGAACACGCGGCACCCTCGTTCCCTGTGCAGTAGGCGGATCGCTTGGTCAACGACCGCATCCGGTCGACGGTGCTCCGGAAAGACGGTCACATCCTGGAATACTTGGTCGCGCTGCAGCACCTTGGCGCTTGCAATCAGTACCTGTGGCTCCCAGCTCCCACTGTCGATGCATCGGGCGATGTCTCCGTACACGGCAAGTCCGGCAACCTGCGTACCGTGCCCATGGAGGTCGACTGCGGTCCCTTCTTCACTCAGGTCTATTTCCTCGACGACCCAACCTCGAAGGAGGGGATGCCCGGCAAGGACCCCGCTGTCGAGGACTCCAACCACGGGTTCGTCTCCATGTGGTGCCGCGTGGTCGGGCAGGGGGTCGACATCATCGAATATCGCCCCATAGGCGGTCGGGAGCGCAGGCGGCAGATTCACCTGTGCGACGAGGTCCAGATCCAGGAGCACGTCAGCAAGCCTTGCGCTTGCCGTGACCCTCGCGAGCACAAGGCTGGTGGTCCGCAATTCGTCGGTGATTTCGACGCCGTGCCGGCGGCAGATCTGGCGGAGGTTATCGAGGCTCTCTCTGGCTCCGGCATCGGTACCGGGATGCCAGAGGTCAACATCCATGGCGAAGGGCTGTTCGTCCGGATAACCCTCGCTGCGAAGTCTACTTCCGATGCGGTCACCGCGTGAGACCTCGTCCACACGCTCAAGGCCATCGAAGAAATCCCTTCGAATTCCCGGAGGCAACTGCGTCTCTTCGGGTTCCTCCTCCCGATACCGCTTTGCCTCACGCTCAAGCTGTCCAATAATCTCGCGAGAGGGAAACTGGACGAGCACGCGTGTCAGTTCCCCTGTGTCGTCCTGCACGAGCCGTTCGTCCACAACCGATGCATGGAACCGCTCCTCGAAAACGTCGCGACACGCGGAGTCCCACGAGTGGAACTCGACAACGATGAGTCTGTCCGGCGCGATGGCAAGTGCTTCGCGCTTGCGCGTGATGTTCGACGCGGCTGCTGCAACGCCGCGCTGTATGGCAGTTCCGTGTTCCTGCGGCGGCCTCGTCGGCGGGCGGGTTCCGAATCCGTGCTTTCGTCGTTCGGGTTCGATATCCGGTTCGCGTTCAAACGCGATGTGCGGATGGCGCTCGGCGTCCGCGTCCTGTGGCCCGGCGTCTTCAGGCATCGTCGCGGCTACTGGCGGTCGATGGTGGGCGTCGAATCCGGCGTTGCCGATTCAAACGCGTTTCGGCGGTGACGGAACCGTTCCAGAGCCGAGCGAACGTCTTCCTCGCGAAGCTTCGCCGTACCCCCCAGGACGCAACGCTTGCGCGCATCCAGGCACACCCGCTCCACATCTGCGAATGTGGTCCCGGCAAGCGCGTCAACCAGGCACTTGCGCTGCGCCCGCGTCGTCTTCACCGGCCGCAGCCGTTTCTCGAGCAGTTCCGCGACTTCCTTGCGTTCTGGAAGGCGGAATCGCAGCACGTCGTCGAACCGACGCCAGATAGCCGGGTCCAGCGCCTGCTCAAAATTCGTGGCGGCGATGATGAGGGACCGTCCTTCGAAGCCGTCCAGCAACTGCAGGAACGAATTGACGACCCGCTTGATCTCGCCATGTTCGGTTGCGTCGTCACGTGAACGACCTATGGCGTCAAACTCGTCGAAGAACACAACCCATTGCCCCCGAGCGGCATAGTCAAAGACCTTTCGGAGATTCGCTGCGGTCTCCCCGAGGAGAGACGAGACCACGCTATCGAACCGGACGTAGAGCAAGGGCAGCGCAAGCTCGCTGGCGATTGCCTCGGCGCAGGCTGTTTTCCCGCATCCCGATGGTCCGCAGAACAGCAGGTTTCGGCTCGGCTCGAGCCCGTGTACCTCAAGGATCTCCCATCCCCGGACCTCCGTGATGACACGCTCCAGAAGCACGGCAGCATCGGAGTGCAGCACCAGGTCATTGAGGTATCGATCAGGCGACCGGACACACGCCAGAGGAGTCTTCCGAGCGCTGTCCATTGGCAGGGGATCGTGCAGATGGTGGGGTGCGCGCACCTTATCCAGACCGGGGCCGTTTCCGGCGAGGATGCGTTGCAGGTCATTGGCGAGGACCGGATGCTGCTTCCGGCGCTCTTCGTCAACGATCTCGGACGCGGCAGCGCGGAAGCCACTGTCGTCCCGCTGCTGGAACGAGACGAGGAGTCTCTTCAGGAGATCAGCCCGCGCCACCGCTATGCTCCTGGTGGCAGGGCCCGGCTGGGGACACGGAACGGTGGACGCCCAGTTCTCACCAGCTCATCCTCTGCTGCTCTCGGCTTACGCTCTAACCGGTCCCGGAGCCCGGCTTCAAGGTTCGCGTTCCGCTCATGGCTGCCCGGTTCTCGATCTTACCCTTCACCTTCACCCAAGGAAGGCAGGGCCCCTCGGACTGACTCCACCTGTGGTACCGCCCCCTCATGAGTCCTGAAACTCTTACGATTATCGGCACCGTCCTCGCGGTTGGCCTCGGACTCGCCGCTCTCCTCATGCACCTCGGCGGTCGGATCACTCGAGTCGAGGAGCGCCAGATCGGCCAAGGCGAGCGCTTGGCACGCCTCGAGGGAAAGCTCGATCGATTCGACCTCCCTCGCCACCACCAAGCGTCAGCACCCGCTGGCCACTGACCATCCCGATCTCGACCACCGAGGCCGCAACGCGCCCGCTCCCTGACCTGCCATCCCGAACGTCCCTGATCGGGCCGTCGCGGCGGGGCTCGGAGCGAGGGTCGTCGAGACCGAGGTCCCGGCGGGCCACAGGGCCCCGTCGTCCTCGGCGGGGACGACGGCTGCGTCAGTGAAGTCGCCGGAGGCAAGGGTCACCCGCCCGCCCCGACCGTGGCCGTCGCGCTTCGGATCGGCTCGCGACACGCTCTGGCGCCGGTGCCGGGCGAGGAGCCCCATGCCGGCGGGAGGCCCGGTTCTCGTCGCCTCGTCGGCCCGGTCGCTTCTCCCGAGCGCGAGGAGGACATGGGGGTCGGCGCCCCCCGTCGTCCCGACTGTCCCGACTGTCCCGACTGTCCGTTGCGGTTCATCGTTCGAGGCCGTAGAGTACCGTACCTGTGGCCGACTCCGACTACAGCATCAAGGTGAGGGCGGAGGCGACGTTCATCGCGCCCCGATCGAACCCGGCCGCGAACCAGTACTTCTTCGCCTACCGGATCACCATCCGCAACGTCGGCCGGATCGCGGCGAAGCTGCTTTCCCGACACTGGGTCATCACCCACGGCGACGGTCACGTGGAGGAAGTCCAGGGCGATGGAGTGATCGGCGAACAGCCGCACCTTCGACCGGGAGAGGCGTTCGAGTACACGAGCGCGGCCGTGCTCCGGACTCCGATCGGAACCATGCACGGCGAGTACCGGATGCACGCCGACGACGGCCACACCTTCCTCGCCCCGATTCCGGTCTTCCGGCTTCTCGGACCCGGCGCCACCCTGCACTGAGTGGCCGTGGCCACCTGGGTGATCGGGGACATCCAGGGGTGCCTCGAGGCTTTCGACGCGCTTCTGCGCACCCTCGATCCGGACCCCGCGACGGATCGCATCTGGCTCGCCGGCGATCTCGTGAACCGTGGACCCGACTCGCTCGGCGTCCTGCGCCGGGCGATCCGCCTGGGCGCGGAGTGCGTCCTCGGCAACCATGATCTGCACCTCCTGGCCGTCGCGTACGGGGCCCGCCCATGCAGCGCGTCGGACACCTTCCAGCCGGTGCTCGAAGCGGCGGACCGGGAGCCTCTGCTCGATTGGCTGCGCCGCCGGCCGCTCCTGCACCACGACCCGGCGCTGGGCTGGACCATGGTCCACGGCGGGCTCCCGCCGGAGTGGGACGTCGCCACCGCCCTGCGGCGGGCGGCGGAGGTCGAGCGGCTCCTGGCCGGCGAGCGGGCCGCGGCGTTTCTCGCCCACCTCTACGGCAACGAATCGTCCGAGGAGGAAGCCGCGGGGGCCGGTTGGGGCCGGCTCCACTACACCCTGAACGCCCTCACCCGCATCCGCTACGTGACCGAGGACGGCAGGCTCGACCTCTCGTTCGGCGGGCCGCCGGAGGGGCGGCCGGAGGGACTCGTTCCGTGGTTCTCGGCTCCCGCCCGCCGGTCCCGGGGAGCGCGCCTCGTCTTCGGGCACTGGGCCGCCCTGGATCTCGACCCGGAGCTGGCGAAACGCGAGAGGGTCCGGCACGTCGATACCGGCTGCGTGTGGGGCGGGCGGCTCACTGCCCTCGAGCTTCAGTCCGGGGAAGTGCGATCGGTGGACTGCCGCTCCAGCACGAGGAACTCGTAGCCGAAGGGCACCGTCTCGCCGGGCGCGATGCGCTCGTGCTCGCGCTCCACCCATTCGGTCGGGTTCCATTCGGGGAACCGGACGTCGCCGGCGAAGTCCGTGTCGATCCGGGTGAGGTACAGCCGCCCCGCGAACGGCAACGCCCCACGGTAGCAGCGCGCGCCCCCGATCACCACCGTCTCCGGCGCCTGCGCGGTCATTGCGAGGGCCCCCCGAAGGGAGTCGGCCCGCTCGCACCCTTCCAGTACTCGCCCGGCGCGGGTGACCACGATGTTGCGCCGGCCGGGGAGCGGCCTTCCGATGGACTCGTGGGTCCGGCGTCCCATGACGATCGGTTTCCCCCACGTGAGGGCGCGGAAGCGCCGGAGATCCGCGGGCAGGTGCCAGGGCAGCCGGTTGTCGACCCCGATGACCCGGTTGCGGGCCACCGCGGCAATGACGGACACCACCACCGGCTATACCGCGACGGGAGCGGCAATCGCCGGATGGTGCCGATAGTCGACCAGCTCGACGTCTTCGTACCGGTACTCGGGGAGCGACCGGTGCTCGCCGTGCAGACGCACCTGGGGGAGGGGGAGCGGCTCGCGGGCGAGCTGCCGCTCGGCCTGGTCAAGGTGGTTGCGGTACAGGTGGACGTCCCCGAACGTATGCACGAACTCCCCGGGCTCGTGGCCGGTGACCTGCGCCACCATCATCGTCAACAGCGAGTAGGAAGCGATGTTGAACGGCACGCCGAGGAAGAGGTCCGCGCTGCGCTGATAGAGCTGGCACGAGAGCTTTCCTCCGGCGACGTGGAACTGGAACAGCACGTGGCACGGCGGCAGGGCCATCCGTTCGAGGTCCGCGACGTTCCACGCGGACACCACGAGTCGCCTTGAAAAGGGAAACCGGCGGATGTCCTCCACCACGGCCGCGATCTGGTCGATCGACCGGCCGTCGGGTGCCGCCCACGAGCGCCACTGCCGGCCGTAGACCGGCCCGAGCTCGCCGTTCTCGTCCCCCCATTCGTCCCAGATGGTGACCCCGTGACGCCGCAGGTCGGCCACGTTCGTGCTGCCGGACAGGAACCAGAGAAGCTCGTGCACCACGGAGCGGAAGTGGACCCGCTTGGTCGTCACGAGGGGAAACCCCTCGCCGAGATCGAAACGGAGCTGGTGGCCGAAGAGACCGAGGGTGCCGGTGCCGGTCCGATCGCTCCTGTGCACGCCTTCCCGGCGGACGCGGGCGAGCAGGTCAAGATACTGTTTCACCGCGCAACCGCCGGCCCCGCCACAGCATGGCCGCCCCCGCGAGCAGCATCGGCACCGACAGGAGCTGGCCCATGGTCAGCCAACCGAAGGCGAGGTAGCCCAGGTGGGCATCGGGTTCGCGGGCGAACTCGACGAGACCCCTCGCGGCTCCGTAGCCGGCCAGGAACAGCCCGGACACGGCCATCCGCGGGCGGGGCCGGCGGGAGAACCACCAGAGTACCGCGAAGAGAGCGAGCCCCTCGAGCGCCGCCTCGTAGAGCTGGCTCGGATGTCGCGGCTGCGGTCCGGCACCGGGAAAAACCATTGCCCAAGGGACTTCCGCCGGCTTGCCCCACAGCTCGGCGTTGACGAAGTTTCCGATGCGGCCGGCGCCGAGCCCGGGCGGGGCCAGGGGGGCGAGGAAGTCGGATACCCGGAAGAACTCGAAGCCGTGCCGACGAGCGAACCATGCGGCGGCCGCAACCGCTCCGAGGAGCCCCCCGTGAAAGGACATCCCCCCCTCCCAGATCCGAACGGCGACCAGGGGATCGGAGAGGAAGCGCGAGAAATCGTAGAAGAGCACGTAGCCGATGCGTCCGCCGAGCACTGCGCCGAGCGCGAAGAAGAACACGAGGTCGTCGACGTGCTGCGGCGTCCAGCCGCGCCAGGGTTCGCGGGCCGCACGCCGCCGGCCGAGCCACCATCCGACCCCGATCCCGGCAACGTAGGCCACTCCATACCAGCGCACCGCCACCGGTCCGATGGCGATGGCGACGGGGTCGATCTCGGGATACGTCAGCACTTTCGGCGAACGGGAACCGGCTCGTCGGGCAGCTTCTCCATGGCGGCGGGATGATAGTCGATCCCCGCCCGCGCTGGCTCCGCCAAGTCGAAGCGCTCGCGCCGCGGGCGGCATGCCTGATGCCGCGCTACAATCCGCCTTGGTGCAGGGTCGATGCACAGGGAGAAATCATGGACTCGATAGTCTTCGACACGCACGCGTTCGTAAAGGAGCTCACCGACGCCGGAATGCCCGAGCCGCAGGCCGAGGTGCTGGCGCGGACCCACGCGAAGTTGATTGGCGAGAAGCTGGCCACGAAGCAGGATCTGAAGGAGCTGGAGCTGCGGCTGAAGCACGACCTGACGCTTCGCCTCGGCTCCATGATGGTGGTGGCGGTCGGTGTGGTCGCGGCCCTCGTGAAGCTTCTGTAGGACACAGGCCCGGGGCGGGACCGCCCGCCACCGCACGTTCCCGATAGTGCCTCGGTTTGAAACACGCAGCCCGTAGGGGAAGGAAGTCTCGGCGGGCAGGTCGGACTGGCGAAGCGTAGTCCGACACGGGGACGCCGTGCGTTGTCGGGTTGCGCCTTGGGCGAACTCGACCTGCCGGGAGAATGAAACACTACCGCGCTCCGCGGCGAATTGCCGCCCCCGGCGATGCGTGGTACATGTAGCCTTCACGTTCCATCGTCCGCGGCGCCCGACCGACCGGAGGCGCCCCAGCCGAAGTTCGATACGGGAGTGAAGACATGACGGGTTGTATCGTGGGCTGGGCGCATTCGAGGTTCGGGCGGCTCGAGGGCGAGGACCTCGAATCCCTCATCTGCGGCGTCGCCTCCGACGCGGTGGCGGATGCCGGGGTCGAGCCCGAGGACGTCGACGCCATCTACGTCGGCCTCTTCAACCACGGGTTCTCCGCCCAGGACTTTCCCTCCTCCCTCGTGTTCCAGGCCGACGGCCGGTTCCGCTTCACCCCGGCCACCCGGGTCGAGAACGCCTGCGCGACGGGCTCGGCCGCGATCCACCAGGGCCTCAACCTCATCGAGGCGAAGCGTGGGCGGGTGGTGCTCGTCGTCGGGGTGGAGAAGATGACGGACACGCCGGGTCCCGAAGTCGGCGACATCCTCCTCGGGGCGAGCTATCGCAAGGAAGACGGGGAGATCGAGGGGGGCTTCGCGGGCGTCTTCGCCACCATTGCGCAGCGCTACTACCAGAAGCACGGCGACCAGGGCGACGCCCTCGCCCGCATCGCGGCCAAGAACCATCGCAACGGCTGCGCCAATCCGTGGGCCCAGATCCGCAAGGATCTCGGCTACGACTTCTGCCGCGAGGTCTCGGAGAAGAACCCGATCGTGGCGAGCCCCCTCAAGCGCACCGACTGCTCACTCGTCTCGGACGGGGCGGCCGCGGTGGTGCTCGCGGATCTGGAGACGGCGCTCTCCCTCGACAAGGCCGTGGTGTTCCGCGCACGGAGCCAGGTCAACGAGTTCCTGCCGATGAGCCGCCGGGACATGACGTTCCTGGACGGGTGCGCCCGCGCTTGGTCGCAGGCCCTCGAGGAAGCGAAGCTCTCGATCGACGACCTCAGCCTCGTGGAAACCCACGACTGCTTCACGATGGCGGAGCTCATGGAGTACGAGGCGATGGGGCTCACCAAGCCCGGCGAGGGCGCCCGCGCCATCCTGGAGGGCTGGACGGAGAAGGACGGGCGCCTCCCCGTCAATCCTTCCGGCGGCCTCAAGTCGAAGGGACATCCGATCGGGGCGACCGGGGTATCCATGCACGTGGTCGCCTCGATGCAGCTCCGCGGAGAAGCCGGCGACATGCAGGTGGGCGGCGCACGGCTCGCGGGTACCTTCAACATGGGCGGAGCCGCGGTCGCGAACTACGTCAGCATCCTCGAGCCGCTCCGCTAGCGGCGTCCCGCCCGGAACGGGCGGCCTTGCCGGCACCTGCCGGCCCGGCACCCGTCATCGCCAGCCGGCGAACACCGATCCGGGCGACCTCGATAGATAGGAAGGGGCTGATATCCATATCCAGAACCGGCAGCCATCGCACCGCCCCTTAGTGTCGGATTACGCTACGCTAATCCGACCTGCCCGAGACCGGTAGCCCCTTGACAGGTCGGGTTGGCCGCAGGCGTAACCCGACATCGCATCGAGAGGCCGCGGACTCCACCCGGTCTGCTCGTTCGGCAAGTGATGGGCAGAGGTCCCGACAGGAAGGCCCCGCCGATCCCGGCGGGGCCTTCGGGTTCGGCGCGATCCGGACTCAGCCCGCGAACTCCGCGTATTCCGCGTCGATCTTCGCCTCGCAGTCGCCGACCGCGGACTCTAGCTTCTCCAGCCACTCATCGCCGTACTGGGCGACGAACCAGTCCTTCATGCCCGCCGTGGCCTCCTGGAACTGCCTCTTCTCCTCCGGCGTCGGGACATAGATCTCGCCGTCGGCGGCCTTGAACTCCTCGTAGGCGTCGATCGCACGCCGCATCGGGAGGGCCCGGGTAACCGTCTTCAGGTGCTGGAAGCCGTCGTGCACGATCTGGCGCTGCTCGGGGGTGAGGCCGCTGAAGAAGTCATCGTTCATCCACCACAGGGCCGCCATGTAGGCGTGCCCGTCGAGGGTCATGTAGCGCAGGTGTTCCTGGAACTTCATGTTGACGATGTCGGTGATCCCGTTCTTCGTGCCCTCGACGACACCCGTCGCGAGCGAGGTGTAGACCTCGGGCCAGGACACCGGGGTCGGGGCGCCTCCCAGCATCTTCACCATCTCGATCTGGATGTCCGCCGGGATGGTCCGGATCTTCTGGCCCTCGACGTCCGCAGGAGTCCGGATCTGCTTGTTGACGGTCGCGAAGTTCCGCCAGCCCCCGGTATTGGAGACGGTCATCAGCCGCATCGGACCGACCGACTCGAGCACCGCGGCGCGCAGCTCCCCGACGAACGGTCCGTCGAACACGCACTCGGCCACCCGGTCATCGCGGAACATGTAGGGAAGGTCGAGGGCCTGTCCGGGCGGAAAGATGTTGCCGAAACCGCCGATGGTGGAGATCGTCACCTCCAGGACGCCCGACATGATCTGGTCGATGCATTCCTGGAAGCTCCCGCAGAACTGGCCGCCGAAGTAGATGGCGACCTCGATCTCGCCGTTCGTGCGCGATTCGACGTAGTCCTTGAAGACGAGCGAGCCGTCGTAGTCCTCGTCCGCCTGGGAGCCGAGGAACGCGATCTTGATCGTCTTGTCCGCCGCCCCGGCCGGTCCGGCGAGTCCAAGGGTCATGGCGGCCGCGAGCGCACCGCCGGCGAGGGTCTTGGTCAGCTTGTCGAGACGCATTTTCCGAAGGTCCTTATGGTGATGGGTCGGGAGATGCCGTTGCTCGGCCTGTCGGATGGGAATGGTGCCCGCAGCCGGGGCCGGACACAACCCGCGGGCGAGGCAGGGGGCGCGGGCCGACCGCGGTCGAGAGCCGGGCCGACCCTGGCCGGAGAACCGGCTCAGGCGAAGCCGAGCAGGCGCGGGATGGTCATGGAGATCTCGGGCACGAACGTGATGAGGAAGATGACCCCGGCCTCGATCGCGAGGAACGGCAGCATTTCCAGCGCAATCCGCTCCACCCGTTCCCCCGACAGGCTGGCCGCCACGAACAGCACGAGACCCATCGGCGGCGTCGCCAGGCCCACGGTGACGTTCACGCACATGATGATGGCGAAGTGCAGAGGATCGACGCCGAGCCCGACGAAGGTCGGGCCGAGCACGGGGCCGAGGATCAGGATCGCCGGACCCGCGTCCAGGAACATCCCGACGATGAAGAGCAGGATGTTGACCAGGAACAGCAGCACGAGGGGGTTCTCGCTGATGCCGAGCACGAGGTCGGTCAGCCGGACCGGCGCCTGGCTCAACGTCATGAGGGCGGCGAAGGCGACCGCCATGCCGACGAGGAGGAGGATGACGCCGGACGAGAGCGCGGCCCGGAACAGCACGCTCGGCAAATCCTTCCACTTGAGCGAGCGCAGCACGAAGAGGGCGAGGACGGCCGCGTAGCCGGCCGCGACGGCGGCCGCCTCGGTCGGGGTGAAGACCCCGCTCAGGATCCCCCCGAGCAGAATGACCGGCGTGAGGAGCGGCAGGAACGCCCGCCGGAACGCGCCGCCCCGCTCGCGCCAGGTCGCCCGCCGGCTCGCCACCGGGTAGTTGCGCACCCTGGCGAGATGCGACGTGAGCAGCATGAGTCCGAAACCGACCATGAGCCCCGGCACGATACCCGCCGCGAAGAGGCCGGCGACCGAGACGTTCATGATGAACGCGTAGAGGATCATGATCCCGCTCGGGGGAATGATCGGCCCGATGACGGAGGACGCGGCGGTCACCGCGGCCGCGAATCGCCGGGTGTAGCCGTTCTTCTCCATGGCGGGAATGAGCATCGACCCGAGCGCGGACGTGTCCGCCACCGCCGAGCCGCTGAGCCCCGCGAACAGCATGCTGGAGAGGATGTTGACCTGGGCGAGCCCGCCCCGCAAGTGACCGATGAGGGCCTGGCTCAGCCGCACCAGGTTCACCGTGATCTGCCCCGCGTTCATCATCTCGCCGGCGAGAATGAAGAACGGGATCGCCATCAGCGGAAAGTTGTCGATCCCCTTGTACATGCGGCCGATGAGGAGGGTGAAGAAGTTCGCCTGCCCGTCGATCATGAGGCTGAGAGAGGGAGCGATGAGGAGCGCGAACATGACCGGCAGGCCGCACACCATGAGCAGCAGGAAGATCCAGAAGAAGGCGAGCGACATGGGCAGGACCCTACCGGGATTCCGCCGCTTCGATTCCGGCCGGCCGCTCCAGGGCCGGGACCGAGCCCGGGTCGACGATGCCCTTGATGGCGCGCAGGATGTGCTCGACGCTCACCGCCGCGAGCAGATAGAAGCCCGCGGGCACGACCAGGTAGAACCAGAAGAGCTTGACGTCGATGGTGAACGCCTTGGACTTGAGGCCGCGGTCGGCGAGCCCGATCCCCTCCGCCGCGTAGACGAGCATGAAGTAGAGGATGAGCGCGTTCAGGAGAAGCTGAAGCACGGCCTGCACCCGCCCCACGAGGAAACGTGACAGCGTCTCGATGGCGACGTTCATGCCGTGCCGGTAGGCGATCGGGGCGACCAGAAACGTCATCCACACCATCATGAAGCGGGAGATCTCCTCGCTCCAGGTCGGCGGATCGTTCAGCACGTAGCGCATGAACACCTGGTACAGGATGACCAGGGTCATGGCTCCGATCAGGGTCAACCCGCAGTACTTGCCGATCTTCCCGGCGAAGGCGTTGATGCGCGCCAGAATCGCGAGCAACCCGTCCACCAGCGGCATCGCCCCGCCTCCCTCGCGGTCCGGTTCACCGGCTCGAGCGACCGGCCGGCCGACGCCCGCACCCGCGATCATGCGAACGGGGCCCGGCTATCTGACCCGAAATGCGTGGCGTTTGTCCATCGCGACGGGCGTTATTCTCTCGTGACGGCGGAACCGGACGTGTCAAGGTTCGACGTTCCGGCCCGGCAGTTCTCGTTTCGGCGCCCGACTTCACCCTGAGCCGCAAGCCGTCTTCTCCTTGCGACTCGATCCGGGGTAGATCGGGGGGCGGATCGGGGGGCGGATCGGGGGGCGGATCGACGGTCGGGCCGGTCCTCGAGCGGGACCCGACGAGCAAAACGGGAATTGCCGGTTCCGGCCGATGGCAGCAGGGTCATGGCGATGAGCGAGACGGTGCGCTACGGCGTGATTGGCGGCGGCGACATGGGTCGCGAGCACATCCGCAATCTCGCTCTCCTCGACGGGGCGACGGTGGTCGCGGTGGCGGACCCGTTCGAGCCGTCGCGATCCGCCGCTCACCGCCTTGCCGGACCGACCGCCGCCGCCTATCCGGACTACCGCGAGCTGCTCGCGGATGGCGCGATCGACGCGGTCGTCATCGCGACCCCGAACCACACGCACGCCGCGGTGCTCGAGGACGCGCTCGCAACCGACAAGGCGATCCTCGTCGAGAAGCCCCTCTGCACGACCGTCGCGGACTGCCGGCGGACGGAGGCGGCCGCCCGGCAGCACGGCCGCTTCGTCTGGGTGGGAATGGAGTACCGGTACATGCCGCCGGTCGCCCGCCTGGTCGACGCGGTCCGCGCGGGCGCCGTCGGGCGGCTTCGCATGCTGCACGTCCGTGAACACCGCTGGCCGTTCCTCCCCAAGGTCGGCGACTGGAACCGGTTCGCCCGCAACACCGGCGGCACCCTGGTCGAGAAGTGCTGCCACTTCTTCGATCTCATGCGGCTCATCGCCGGTGACGAGCCGGTGCGGGTTTACGCCTCCGGGGCCCAGGACGTGAACCATCTCGACGAGCGCTACTCGGGCGGGGCTCCCGACATCATCGACAACGCCTTCGTCATCGTCGATTTCGCGGGCGGCTGCCGGGCCCTCCTCGACCTTTGCATGTTCGGAGAGGCGTCGCCCGCGGAGCAGGAAATCGTCGCGACCGGAGATGCGGGCCGCGCCGCCTGCACCGTCCCCGCATCCGAATTGACCATCGGCCGGCGCGGGTCGGGCCCGAGCGAGACGACCGTCGTCGCGGTGCCTCCGGAGCTTCTGGCCGCGGGGAGCCACCACGGATCCACGTGGTTCGAGCACGAGGCGTTCCTTGCCGCCCTGCACGCCGGAGGCCCTCCGGCGGTGAGCCTGCGCGACGGCCTCGCCGCCGTGGCCATGGGGGTGGCCGCGGAACGCTCGATCGCGGAGGGTCGGCCGGTGGACCTGGCGGAGCTCGGCGTGTGAAGGCCCGGAGACCGGAACGATTCCCGCGGCGTTATCTGTGAGACAGCCCCTCAGCCGGGCCGGGAGACCGCCTCCGCCTCGAAGGGCCGCAGGGCGGCGTCGAGGTCGTCGAAGACGGTGATCGGAGCATCGCAGCGGTGTCCCTCGCACACGTAGGCGACGGGGCCTCCGCCGGGAAGGGGCGTCCGGGCCGCAAGCAACCCGGGCAGCCCCGGCGCGTCGTCCGGAACCGCGACGACGTAGCGCCGGGGCGCGCAGGGCGCGGCGCATCGTACCCGCCAGCGCGCAAGGGGCTCTCCCCGGCCCCGGATCACGATGATCTGCGGCGGCTCCAGGAACTCCTCGAGCGCGGTCAGCATCGCTCCGTGCGCGTGCGGCATCTCCGCGAGCCCCGCCCATCCGGCGGTGAGGGTCCGTTCCGCCGCCGCGAGATACCGGCTCTCGCCGAGGAGATGGCCGAGGCGGCCGAGCCAGGCGGCGGCGACCCCGTTGCCGGCCGGCAGCGAATCGTCGGAGAACGACTTGCTGCGGTGCATGAGCGCCTCGTGGTCGTGAGCGGTGAACCAGAACCCGCCCCGCTCCCGATCCTCGAAACGTTCGAGGAGCGCGTCCGCGATCTCGACGGCGAAGTCGAGCCGCTCCGCCTGCCAGCGGGCCTGGAGGAGGCGGAGGGACGCCTCGAGAAGAAAGGCATGATCGTCGAGGTACGCCGGGAAGCGGGGCCGCCCCGCCTTCCACGCGGCATGGAGACGGCCGTCGACCCACGCGTGCTCGCGGAGGAAATCGAACGCCCGCCCCCCCGCATCGATGAACTCGGGCTCCCCGAGAGCCTCCCCCGCCACCGCCAGTCCGGACACCATCAGGGCGTTCCAGGAGGTGAGGATCTTGTCGTCGAGCCCCGGCCGCACCCGCGGCGCCCGCGCATCGAAGAGCTTGGCGCGGGCGCGGTCGAGCCGCTCCACCGCGGACGCCTCGTCGACCCCCAGCTTCGCAGCGAGCCCCGCCCGTTCGACGAAGGTGTGCAGGTGCCATTCCCGGCCCTCGAAATTCGGCGGGCGGTCGAGACCGAAGGACGCCGCCGCGGCGCCGAACTCGTCCTCGTCCAGCACGGCGCGAGCCGCGTCCGGGGTCCAGAGATAGAACCGTCCCTCCTCCCCCTCCGAGTCCGCGTCGAGCGCCGCGTAGAAGCCGCCGCCCGGCGCCTGCATCTCGCGGATCGCCCACCCGGCGGTCTCGCGGGCGGTCCGCTCGAAGAGGTCCTCGTGCCCGGCCCCGAGCCGGGCCGCCTGGGCCGAGAGGGCGAGGAGCGGCCCGTTGTCGTAGAGCATCTTCTCGAAGTGCGGGATCATCCATTCGCCATCCACCGAGTAGCGGCAGAACCCGCCCCCGAGATGGTCGTAGATCCCGCCAAGGGCCATCCTGGCGAGGGTGTGCACGCCCATGTGCAGGTCCCGCGGGTCGCGGTAGCGGCGGAAGCAGCGTTCGATGTTCGTGGGATGCGGGAACTTGGGGGCGCCGCCGAAGCCGCCGTCACGCGCGTCGAAGGCGCGGCGCAGCCCCGCCATCGCCCGGTCCAGGGGCTCGGAGCTCAGGCCGGCGGCGGATCCGCCCCCGCTCGGCTCCGCCCGGGCGAGCGCCTCGCGCAGCGTCTCGTTCTGCTTCGCCACGTCGTCGCCATGCGCGGCGAGGAAGTCCACGACGCGAAGGAGGAGATCGCGGAACGCGGGGAGGCCGTGGCGCGGCGAAGGCGGGAAGTAGGTGCCGCCGAAGAAGGGGGTCTGGTCGTGCGCGGTGAGAAACATCGTGAGCGGCCAGCCGCCGGGGCGGCGCGCGAGCAACTGGTGCGACACCTGGTAGATCCTGTCGAGGTCCGGGCGCTCCTCGCGGTCCACCTTGATGTTGACGAAGTGGGTGTTCATCACCTCCGCGGTGGCCTCGTCCTCGAACGACTCGTGGGCCATGACGTGGCACCAGTGACAGGCGGAGTAGCCGATGGAAAGCAGGATCGGCCGGTTCTCCGCCCGCGCTCGCGCGAGGGCCTCCGGCCCCCACGGGTACCAGTCCACCGGGTTGTCCGCGTGCTGGAGAAGATAAGGGCTGGTCTCCGCGGCGAGGCGGTTCCGGCGGGCGGCTGGCGAGGTCATGATTTCCTTCCCGGTAGTGGGGATGCTCGGAGCGCCGGTCAGGGCCATTTCGCGCTACGGCTCCGGCCCCTGGCAGGTCGGATCTGTGCAGCGTAGTCCGAACGGAGCGCCCAGGCAGGAGGTCGGTACGCGACTCCGGCCAACCCGACCCACGGCTACCGCGTGAAATGCCCCGCGCTCCGTTTCCGGCCCCGCGGGGAGCGTAGCGTACAATCCCCGCCTGTGACACCGCTCTATCTCAAGAAGGGCGAAGAGCGGCGCCTTCGTACCGGGCATCCCTGGGTCTACAACAACGAGATCGACGTCGGCCGCGCGCGCCTCCGCGGTCTGCCGCCAGGCGAGCCCGTCGAGCTCCGGGACCACCGGGGCGAGCCGCTCGCGAGCGCCTATGCCAACCCCCACTCCCTCATCGCGGCCCGCATCGTGAGCCGCGAGCCGGGGGTGCGGCTGGAGCGCGGCCTCCTTGCCGATCGGATTGCGGCCGCCGAGGCGCTCCGCCGGCGCGAGTTCGAGGCACCCTGGTACCGGGTGGTGTTCGGGGAGAGCGATGCCCTGCCGGGGCTCATCGTGGACCGCTACGGCGATGTCGCGGTGGTGCAGATCACCACCGCGGGCATGGAGCGGGTCAAAGCCGACATTGTCGACGTCCTGCAGGCGGAGTTCGCGTTCCGCACCGTTGTGCTCCGCAACGACACCCCGGTCCGCGCCCTGGAGGGCCTCGAGGCGAGCACCGAAGTCGTCGGTGAGCCCATCGGCGACACGATCACGGTGGAGGAAGGGGGCGGCGTCTTCGAGGCCGCGCCGCTCGCGGGGCAGAAGACCGGCTGGTACTTCGACCACCGGTCCAACCGGGCGCGGCTCGCCGCGCGGGCGGCCGGCAAGCGGGTGCTGGACCTCTACGCCTACACCGGCGCGTGGGGGGTCCGGTGCGCGATGGGCGGGGCGAGCGAAGTGCACTGCATCGACTCGTCGGCCAACGCGATCGAGCTCGCGATGCGCAACGCCGCCCGCAACGGGGTTGCGGACCGCGTGCGCGCCGAACGATCGGACGCGGTGCGGGCGCTCAAGGCGCTGCGCTCGGCGGGCGAGCGATTCGACGTGGTGGTGCTCGATCCGCCCGCCTTCATTCGCCGGCGAAAGGATCGGACCAAGGGCTTCGAAGCGTATCGGCGAGCGAACGGCCTTGCGATCCAGCTCCTCGCCCCGGGCGGGTGGCTCGTCTCCGCCTCGTGTTCGGCGCACCTCGAGCGCGCGAAACACCTCGAGATCATCGCCCGCGTCTCCCATCCGTTCGGCCTGCACCCGCGGGTCGTGGCGGAAGGCGGACAGGACCGCGACCACCCGGTGCACCCCGCCCTTCCCGAGACCAGCTACCTGCGGGCCTTCTTCGTCGAGTTCGCCTGAGCGGCACGGCCGAGCACGGGCGGAGGGAGCGAACCGCCACGATGCTGCGCCAACCGACCCGATGCTCACGAGGCGGATTCCTACGCGATTCGCGCCGTTCCCCGATTCCCCCGCACCGCGGACCATGGAACGATCCAACGCTGATCCCTCGCCGGGAGGGCGGCACCGGTGCGACGCTCTCTGTTGGTTCCCGGCGGCCCGCGCAGGACCGTTTCACGCCGGCCTGACCGAAAGCTGGGCACAGGAGACAGGTTGGGTTGGCGCAGCGCAATCCGTCCTGCCCGCCTCCCGTCCGCTGCCGATGTCGAACTACGCGGCGCGAATCCGACCGGGGAACCCTCGCGTGAGTTCCACCTGCGGGCTGCGGCCGAGCGCTGGAGATGCGGAATCGGCCGTGCTACGGTCACTCCTGCCGGGTTCCGGATGCCCCTTCCCAATCGCCTCGGAGGACCTGTCGATGAGCCGATCCGCTCCGCCCGCCACCGTGGAATATCCCTGCTCCGACGGCCAGCCCATGGCTGAGTCGGACATTCATGCGCGCTGCATGATGTACGTCGCCGCCGCTTTGAAGCGGCACTTCGCGCGACACGCGCGGAAGGATGTGTACGTCAGTTCGAACTCGTTCCTCTACTACGAACGGGGCAACCCGCGGGCGGTCGTCGCGCCGGACGTGTACGTGGTGCTCGGCGCGCCCGGACACCTCCGCGACTCATACCTGCTGTGGAACGAGCCCAAGGCGCCGGACTTCGTGCTGGAAGCCACTTCCGCGAGCACCCGGAAAGACGACGTGGGGCGCAAGCACGAGGTGTATGCCGCACTCGGAGTGACGGAGTACTTCCTGTACGACCCGAGGGCCGAGTACCTCGGGCCGCCGCTCAAGGGCTACGCGCTCGAGGAGGGCCGGTACCGGCCCCTCCCCACGATGGCGGTGTTGCCGGACCGCGGGGTGGCGATACTGAGCGAGGTGCTCGGGCTCGAGCTGCGGGACCGGCGCGACGAGCGGATGCTGCGGCTCCGGGATCCCTCGACCGGGCGCGACCTCCCCACCTACGACGAGCTCGACCAGGCTCACGACGCGGCGGAAGTGCGCATCGCCGAGCTGGAGGCGCGCCTCCGCAACCAGGGCTAGACCGGCTTCGGAATCGTCCGGAACGACATGAACAGGAAACGCAACGTCATTTTCTTGGACATCGACGGCGTCCTGCAGCCTCCCGGGCGGCAAAATCGTTTCCAACATGATCTGGAGAAACTGCGCGAACTCCTGGCCGCTCAATTCGACGATGCTGCCTATCTGGAGATAAACGAGTACGACTTGGGGGCGGCTTACTATGATTGGGACGAACGAGCGGTTGAACGGCTGGGCAGGCTTTGCGAAGACACGAGCGCCGACATGGTAATCAGCTCCGACTGGCGCACAAAGAAATCCATATCTTTGCTCAAGGCTTACTTTCGAATCCACGATCTCCATCACTATGCAACGGACAAGACGAACGAGAGCAGCAAGCCGCCCCACTACCGGGCCGGAGAAGTCAAGGAGTATGTGGACTCGCATCCGGAGATCGGGCAATTCGTCATCTTCGATGATCAGTACAGGAAGGAGTTCGATCGACTCTTTCCCGATCAATTTGTTCACACCGGATGCTGCATCGACGAGGCCAATGATCGACGAGCCCGTCAGATTTTGTCCGGTGGCCCTGCAACGGACGCAAACAGGCCTTATCGCCCGTTGTTCATTCAGGGTCCGCCCCGGATCGGCCAGTTTCTACTTCAGCAGAATATCCTGGATCTGCTCGGGTGCCGGAAGGGCGGGCGGGCCGCCGCGGGTGCTCAGAAGGAGTAGCCGAACACTTCGCGGAAGCGCACGGCGAAGCCCTCGGGGTCGAAACGGTGGTTCTGACAGCCGGGATGCTCGACCTTGACCGCGCCCGCGAGCGACGCGATCCGGCCCGTCGTCTCCCAGTCGCCGCCGGCCTCGAGGCCGAGCAGCAGGCCGGCCCGGTACGCGTCGCCGCACCCCGTCGGGTCCACTGCCCGCGGGACCGTGACCGCGGGGATGTCGATGGCTTCCCGGCCGCGGACGAGAACCGTGGAGCCCTCCGCCCCCCGGGTCACGATCGCCGCTTCGACCCGGCTCACGACCTCGTCGCAGTCCAGCCCGGAGCGCTCCCGGAACTGGCTCCACTCGTAGGTATTGACGGCCAGCCAGGTGGCCTGGTCGAGAAAGCGCGCAAGCTCCTCCGACCCGAAGAGGTGGAGCTGCTGGCCGGGGTCGAAGATGAACGGAATGCCGAGATCGGCGAACTCGGCCGCGTGGCGCACCATCGCGTCCCGGCCGTCCGGGGTCACGATCCCGATGTGGACGCCGCCCTCGGCGTCCCCGACCGCATTCTCGTGGGCGCGGTCCATCGCCCCCGGGTGGAAGGTGGTGATCTGATTGCTTTCGGCGTCGGTGGTGATGAAAGCCTGGGCGGTGAACGCATCCACCTCGGTCACGAATCGGCGGTCGATCCCGTTGCGGTCCATCCACGCCGCATACGGCGCGAAATCGCGGCCCACGGTGGCCATCGGCAGCGGGTCGCCGCCGAGGAGCTTGAGGGTGTAGGCGACGTTCCCCGCGCATCCTCCGAACTCGCGGCGCATCGCGGGCGCCGTGAAGCACACGCTGATGACCTCCATCCGATCGGACAGAAGGTGCTCCCGGAACCGGTCGGGAAATTGCATGATGGTGTCGAAGGCCACCGATCCGCAGATGAGCGCGGTCATGCCCGCAGCGGCTCCTTGCGCGAATCGGGCGGCGAAGCCCCGGCGGGCCGCCCCGGGCCCGTGCCGGCGAGAAAGCGTCCGGTGTGGGAATCCGGCGCCGACGCCACCGCCTCGGGGGTCCCGGCGGCCACGATCCGGCCGCCGTTCCGCCCCCCCTCGGGGCCGAGGTCGACGATCCAGTCGGCGGCCCGGATCACGTCCAGGTTGTGCTCGATCACGACCACCGTGTTGCCGCGGTTCACCAGACGGTCGAGCACCTCGAGGAGTTGCCGGACGTCGTGGAAGTGGAGGCCCGTCGTCGGTTCGTCGAGAACGTACAGGGTGCGGCCGCTCTCGCGCCGAGAGAGCTCGCGGGCGAGCTTCATGCGTTGCGCTTCGCCACCGGACAGGGTTGTCGCGCTCTGCCCGAGGCCGAGGTACCCCAGACCCACGTCGACCAGGGTCTGAAGCCGGCGGGCCACGGCCGGGATCGGGTCGAAGAAAGCCCGCGCCTCCGCCGCCGTCATGCCCAGCACGTCGTGCACGCTCTTGCCGCGGTAGCGCACCCCCAGCGTTTCCCGGTCGTAGCGCCGGCCCTGGCACACGTCGCAGCGCACGTACACGTCCGGCAGAAAGTGCATCTCCACCCGGATGACCCCGTCCCCACGGCATGCCTCGCACCGGCCGCCCGCCACGTTGAAGCTGAAGCGTCCGGGCGAATAACCCCGGGCGCGGGCCTCCGGAGTGGCCGCGAAGAGCTCCCGGATGGGGGTGAAGAGCCCGGCGTAGGTGGCCGGATTCGAGCGCGGGGTGCGGCCGATGGGGCTCTGGTCGATGTTGACCACCTTGTCGATGTGATCGGCGCCCGCGATTCGCGCCGGACCGTCCGTTCCCGGCCTGCGTCCGACCGCGCCGGACAGCCCCAGGTACAGGGTGTCGTGCACGAGGCTCGACTTGCCGGAGCCCGATACGCCGGTGACGCACGTCATGACGGACAGCGGAAACTCGGCGTCCACCGAGCGGAGGTTGTTCGCCGACGCCCCCTCGATCCGGATCCACCCGGCCGGCGCACGGGGCCGGCGCGGCTCGCAGACGCGGAGCCGGCCCGCGAGGTACTGGCCGGTGATCGACGCGGGCTCCGCCATGAGGTCTCCCACCGTGCCCTGGGCGACCACCTCCCCGCCGAGCACCCCCGGCCCCGGCCCCATGTCGATGACGCAGTCCGCCTCGCGGATCGCGCCCTCGTCGTGCTCGACGACGATCACCGTGTTGCCGAGATCGCGAAGCCGCACCAGGGAGTCGAGCAGCCGGCGATTGTCCCGATGGTGCAGACCGATCGAGGGTTCGTCCAGAATGTACATCACCCCGACGAGCCCGGCCCCGATCTGGCTCGCGAGCCGGATGCGCCGCCCCTCCCCTCCCGAAAGCGTGTCGGCGGCGCGGTCGAGGGAGAGGTAGTCGAGCCCGACATCGAGGAGAAAGTCGAGCCGCTGGACGATCTCGTGCACGAGCCGGCCCGCGACCTCCCGGCGGAAGCCGGCGAAGGAGGCATTCCCGAGGAATCGGCGAAGTTCCGCGACCGGCAGGCTTTCGAGCTCGGGAAGATCGCGCCCCGCCACCCACACCGAGCGGGCATGCCGGTTCAGCCGCCGGCCGCCGCAGTCCGGGCAGGGCCGCGAGCTCATGTAGCGGGCGAGCTCCTCGCGCACGTGCACCGATTCGGTCTCCCGGTAGCGGCGCTCCATGTTCGGAATGATGCCTTCGAACGGGCGCACGTGGCGGTGGCGGCGACCGTATCGGATCTCGACGGGCTCGCCGCCGCTGCCGTAGAGCACGGTTTCGCGGACATGGGCCGGCAGATCGCGGAACGGAACGTCGAGATCGAAGCGATAGTGCGCGGCAAGGGATTGCAGGAGCCCGAAATAGTGGGCGTTGCTCCGGTCCCAGCCGCGCACCGCTCCGCCCGGCAGGCTGACGTCCGGGCGAGACACGACGCGGTCCGGATCGAAGAACGATTGCCGTCCAAGGCCGTCGCACGCGGGACACGCGCCGGCCGGGCTGTTGAACGAGAACAGCCGTGGCTCGAGCTCCGGGACCGAGTAGCCGCACTCGGGGCAGGCGTACCGAGCCGAGAACACCTGGTCTTCGCCGGTGCTCCGGCCGCCGGCGCCGAGCACGGCCACCGTCGCCCGGCCGTCCGCGAGCGCGAGGGCGGTCTCGAACGACTCGGCGAGCCGCGGAGCGACGTCCGGACGGACCCGGAACCGGTCCACGACCGCCTCCACGTCGTGATGGGCGGCCCCGTCCATCCGGGGCGGCGGGTCGATCTCGACAACGCAGCCGTCCACCCGCGCCCGCACGAAGCCGGCCGAGCGCAGCGACTCGAAGACCTCGTGGTGCTCTCCCTTGCGCTGCCGCACCAGCGGAGCGAGCAGCATGAGGCGCTCGCCGGGGAGGCGGGCAAGCACCGCATCGACCATCTGGCTCACCGTCTGCGACTCGAGCACGACCTGGTGATCGAGGCAGCGGGGCTCGCCGACGCGCGCGAACAGCAACCGCAGGTAGTCATGGATCTCGGTCACCGTGCCCACCGTCGAGCGAGGATTGCCGGAGCCGGCGCGCTGCTCGATGGCGATGGCGGGCGAGAGCCCCTCGATGTGGTCGACGTCCGGCTTCTCCATCACGGAGAGGAACTGGCGGGCGTAGGCGGACAGCGACTCGACGTACCGTCGCTGCCCCTCGGCGTAGATCGTGTCGAAGGCGAGGCTCGACTTGCCGGAGCCCGAGAGCCCCGTGATCACCACGAGACGGCCGCGGGGAATGTCGACGTCGACATCCTTGAGGTTGTGGGTCCGCGCACCGCGGATGCTGATCGCCCCTGCCCCCGAACGTTCGGCGACGGGGAGAAAATGTATGTCGGGCATGAAGCACAGAGGCTCGAAACCGAACGCGCGAGTCTAGTCGATGCGGCGGATCGGCGGTACCGTGTAGGGTATCGGCGCGTCGTGACGCGGATTCCGGCCCGACGCGCGCCCGACGCGCGCCCGATGTGCCCCCGACGTGCCCCGGGGCGGGTACAATCCGGGAAGGGTACCGGCACAATGGGGCCTGGGGGGGGCCTGGGGCTGCGTCCGGCGAAGCGGGAGGCGGCGGGAGCCGGAAGGCCGCGGGCGGACGATTCCGCAAGAGCAGACAGGGAGCTGTGAGACATGGCACGGGGCGTCAACAAGGCCATTCTGGTCGGCAATCTCGGGGCGGATCCCGAGACCCGCTACAGCGCGAGCGGCGGCGCGATCACCAGCATCAGCGTCGCGACCACCGATAGCTGGACCGACCGGCAGTCCAACGAGCGGCGCGAGCAGACGGAGTGGCACCGGGTGGTGATGTTCGGCCGGCTCGCGGAGATCGCGGAGCAGTACCTTCGCAAGGGCCGGCAGGTCTACATCGAGGGCCGGATTCAGACCCGGAAGTGGCAGGGGCAGGACGGGCAGGACCGCTACACGACCGAGATCGTGGCGAGAGACATGCAGATGCTGGGCGGGCGCGGCGGCGAGGGCGCCGAGGGGGGAGACTGGAATCGGGCCGCCGGGCCGCCGGCGCGCTCATCCGGCGGGAACCCCGGGCGGGACCGTGAATGGCAGGGAGAATCCGCACGCACTCCCGGGCCATCGTCCGGCGGGAACGACCCCGACATCGACGACGACATCCCGTTCTGAGTCATGCGGCTACGCCCGGCCGCGGCGGGTGCCGCGGTACCCGCATCGGCGGCACCGCACCCGCTCGACGGTGCCGCTCGGACCGAACCCGATCCGGACCTCGATGACCTCGAGCTCGTGCAGCCCGAGAGCGCACAAGGCGCGGGTCAGCCACTCGCGCACCCGCTTCATGTCAGACGTCCGGCACCCGTGATGGCGGTGGGCAGGTCCGTTTCCTCATTCCCGGCCGCAGCGAGGTAGTCCCCGTGCAACTCCAGCTCAGCACCTGGCAAGAGGTGGAAGCATATCTTGAGCGGGCCACCGCGATCATCGTTCCCATCGGCTCGACCGAGCAGCACGGGCCGAACGGACTCATCGGCACCGACGCGATCTGCCCCGAGGTGGTCGCGCGGGCGGTGGGAGAGGAGGAGGACGCGCTGGTGGGCCCGACCATCAGCGTCGGCATGGCGCAGCACCATCTCGCGTTCCCCGGCAGCATCACGTTGCGCCCAAGCACCCTCATCGCCTGCGTGTCCGACCACGTCGAGTCGCTGGCCCGGCATGGATTCGACGCAATCTATTTCCTCAACGGACACGGCGGCAACATCGCGACCCTGAACGCCGCGTTCTCCGAGATCTACGCGCACGCCAGCCTCGGGCGGAGCGCTCGCCGCGTCCGCCTCGCCCTCGCCAACTGGTGGGACGGCGCCGGGGTGCGCCGGGTGTCGCGCGAACTCTTCGCGGGAATCGAGGGCAGCCACGCGACGCCGAGCGAGATCTCGCTCTCCTACTTCGCCTATCCGGAAGCGATCAAGTCCGCCACCCTCGAGCCGCGGGTGGCGCCGACCGGAAGGTTCCGCGACGCCGAGGACTACCGCCGGCGGTTCCCGGATGGACGCATCGGCTCGGACCCGTCCGGCGCGAGCCCCGAGGCGGGAGAGCGCCTCTTTCGCGCGGCGGTCGAGGACGTGCGCGAAGATTTCCGGGCGTTCGCCTCCGGCGCGAGGTGAGGCGCCGGGCGGAAGCCGGAGCAGAGGTGGAATATAATCCGCCTTCCCAACCCCCCGAAGCACGTTCAGGAACCGGACGGAGTCGACCGTGGCGAAGAAAGAGCCGACGTACCGGATCATCTTCCACAACCAGGGGAAGGTGTACGAGCTGTATTCGCACGCCGTCCGCCAGGGCGATCTCTTCGGCTTCATCGAGATCGGCGACATCATCTTCGGTGAGCGGTCGGCAGTGCTCATCGATCCTTCCGAGGAACGGCTCAAGACGGAGTTCGGCGGCGTGAGCCGCACCTGCATCCCCATGCACGCGGTGATCCGGATCGATCAGGTCGACAAGCAGGGGGTGAACAAGATCGTCACCGCCGAGGAAGCGAAGGGCCAAGGCAACGTGACCCCCTTCCCGGTGCCCCTGTTCACCCCGGGCGGCGGTTCCGGCTCTTCGGGAAGCTGACGCCCGAACTGACACCCGGATTGACACCCGGCCCGGGCGACCTCGGATTCAGATCCGGTACGCCGTCGCGGTCATCACCCTGGCCGCGGCCCGCATCATGATCCGGACCGGCGCCGGGAGCGGGCGCCCGCCCGCCTGGGCCGCCCGGGTGCCGTGGCGGCGCTCGTCGTCCATCATCCGGTGACAGATCGCGCGGCTCCGGTGGTCGTCGCGGGGCATCCGCCGGAGCTGGCGGGCGAGATGGTCCACCACCTGGCGCTCGGTCTCCGCAACGAATCCGAGGCTCGACGCATCGCCCGCCGCGCCGGCCGCCGCCCCGATCGCGAACGAGCCGGCCCACCAAAGAGGGTCCAGCCGGCTCGGCCCCGCGCCAAGCTCGGAGAGCCGGCGGCGGCACCAGCCGAGGTGAGCGCGTTCCTCGGCGGCGGCCGCATCCAGCGCGCGGCGCACCCCGAACTCCCGCGCAAGCAGGCCTTGGCCGAGATAGAGCGCCTGGGCCGCCACCTCCCCGGCGTGGTTGACCCGCATGAGTCGTGCCGACAGCCGGCGCGCGCGGGGGTCGGGCGGCCCCTCCTCGATTCCCTCCGCGGGATACGCCGCCGCGCAAGCCGCGGTCGGCCCCCCGCCCGCGGCCGCATCGTCGCCGCCGTCGCGGGAGGGCGGACCGCCGGCCACCCGGTCCGGGGTCGGGTACCGAGGCCCCATGAGCCACCGGTCCACGGCCAGGATGAGCTGATCCCGCCGGTCGTGCTTGATGGTCCCCGATCGCGTCATTGACATTCTCGCGTGCCGGTAATAGAGTCCCGCGGCTTTCGGCCGGGACGCGGCGTTCCGGTCTTCACCGGGAACGAACGATGCCGACCTTCAGCGCCAAACCGGCGGAAGTCAAGCGCGAATGGTACCTCGTCGACGCGGGCGAGAAGGTCCTCGGCCGCCTTGCCTCCGAGATCGCGACCCGCCTGCGCGGCAAGCACAAGCCCGAGTACACCCCGCACGTCGATACCGGGGACCATATCGTGGTCGTCAACGCCGGCCGGGTGAAGGTGACCGGCCGCAAGGCCTCCGACAAGATCTACCATCACCACTCCGGGTACCCGGGCGGCCTCCGGTCGATGAGCTTCGAGAGGCTGCAGGAGCGGGCTCCGGGGCGCGCCGTCGAGCTCGCGGTGAAGGGCATGCTGCCGCGCGGCCCGCTCGGCCGGGCCATGTTCCGGAAGCTGCACGTGTACCCCGGCGCCACCCACCCCCACGCCGCGCAGCAGCCGAAGCCCCTGGACCTCTGACCGAACCTTCGACCTCATTCACCAGCGCCCGAGAGAACGAGCCCGACCGACATGTCCGAACTTCTTGGCTACGGAACCGGCCGCCGCAAGACCTCCACCGCGCGCGTGTTCATGCGCCGGGGAGCCGGGCGGATCGTCGTCAACCGGCGTCCCCTGGACGAGTACTTCGGCCGCGAGACCGCCCGCATGGTGGTGCGACAGCCCCTGGAGGAGACGCGCCGCACGCAGGACTTCGACTTCACGGTCACCGTCCGCGGCGGCGGGGGCACCGGCCAGGCGGGCGCCATCCGGCTCGGCATCGCACGGGCGCTTTGCGAATACGACGAGACCCACCGCCCCGCGCTGCGCCGGGCGGGGCTCCTCACCCGGGATGCGAGAAAGGTCGAACGGAAGAAGGTCGGCCTGCACAAGGCCCGCAAGCGGCCGCAGTACTCGAAGCGCTAGTGTGCCGTCCCGCAGATAACGTCGCCGGAACCGTGCCCGTCTCCGGACCTTGACCCGGTGACCCATTGAATCGCCCTGCAACCCGCGCCGAAAACGTTGCTCCGATGAAGCTATGCGTACTTGTGGGGCACGACGCCGGCACCCGGTTTCCATCAGCGGCTCCCTGGGGGATCGTCTAGCGGTAGGACTGCGGACTCTGACTCCGCCAGCCCAGGTTCGAATCCTGGTCCCCCAGCCATCCCCGGCTCGCCTTGCATGGAACATCCGATAGCACATTGACCCGCGGTTGTGCTCCGCCGGCCCGGGGGCAGGCCCCTTCCTCTGCGGCTCAATCCAATCCGCTGCGGAAGGGACCTGCCCCCGGGCCGGCTATCCCTGCCCGTGCCCCACATCTCCTCGCTGGACTTTGAATATGAATAATTCATATCAATTCAATTGCTTGCAATCTATCTGCCCTATCTGCCGATGACTGCCCAAGCCAGACTCGTCGGGCCTCGGCCGCATCGGGACCGGCCAGGAACTGGTTTGTCACTCGATGCGCCGTTCACGGAAAAGGCAAAGGGCCGGAAAACAATGACTTCCATGACACGCCGCGCATGAAGCCCAGCGAGGAGAGGTGGGGCACGGGCAGGGCTATCCCGCATCGTTACTCGGGCCGGAGAGTCGTCGGTCGCGGCCCAGCCGGTGCCTTGCCCCCACCCTTCCGTAGCGGATTGGATTGAGCCGCAGAGGAAGGGTGGGGGCAAGGCACCGGCGAACGTGTCGCCCCCCGAACTGGTACGGCCCGCGCGACGATGTTCCTTGCGCGAGAGCCCACCCCCGGATTGCCGCCAACGTCGGATTACGCCTTCGGCCAATCCGACCTGCCAGGGGCTGGGCCGTAGCGTGAAACGGCCCTGCGGAGCGCCCCGATGTTCCTTGCCCGACGGCGCGGCGGCTCCGCCGCCATGAGGGGCTTGCATCGCCTCGGTAGCGCTCACATGGTCTCCCCGCACCGACTCTCGATGCGCCTGCTCTCCGCCTCGTACGCTTCGGGACTGTCGATCCGTTCGTTCTGCGCGCGGGCGCGCTGCTCGAGCCAGGCAACCCCCTCTTCCATCAACCGCTCGACCTCCTCGAACCTCGCCTTTGCCGCCACCTCGACGGTTTCCGGAGGAGCGACGAGCGCGCTCTGCCCCCGTGCCCAGCGAGCGAGAAGGCCGACGAGTCTCGTCACCCCGAGTCTCGTGCTCTCGTCGAACGCGCGTGAGTGCCTGGTTTCGTGCTCGACGACGGCGTCCGTGCGGCATCGGTCGCCTTGCAGCGCGGCGGCCACGAGCATCCGGCCCGGTTCGAACCCGGCCGTGCCTTCGATGCGGTTCACGCAAAGCTCGCACGTCGCTCCGAGGCAGCGCTGCCGGATCCCGACCTCCACGTCCCACCCCACCGCGGTCTCGATGAGGCCGAGCGGCTCCCAGGTCGACCCGGACTTCCTGCTCAGCTCCCCCACCGGCGCAAACTCGAAGCCGCGGGGCGCCTCGTAGCTCGGCGCAACCCGGATCTCGACGGGGGGGCACTCTCCCGTGGCGCCGGCCGGCGGGAAAAGCATCGCCGCGAAGAGCGCGGCGACGCGGCTGCGAGGGCAACGCCCTCTCACGCCCCGTCACACCTCGACGGGATGGACCAGATCCGGGGCGTCGTTCCGTGCGTCGTTCACGGCCCGGCTGACCGGCCACCGGTCGAAAGGACCAGCGTGTGCGCCACCGGCCATCTCGACCAGGCGGCTGACGGGAGACGCCGGGCCCAGCCATTCGTCGATGTCCCCTGCCTCGACGATCACCGGCTGCCGGTGGTGAACGTCGGCGAGGGCCGGGGAGGCAGCCGTCGTCAGGATCGTGAAGGTTTCAAGGGGCTCCTCCCCTTTCTCCCAGCGTTCCCACAGCCCCGCGAGCGAGAACACCTCGGTATCCGCGGGGCGAATCCAGTACGGCTGCTTCTCCCCGCCCTCCCGCCGCCACTCGAACCAGCCGTTCACCGGGACGACGCACCGCCGGCTCCGGAACGCCGCCCGGAAGGCGGGCTTCTCGCGCACCGTCTCGGAGCGAGCGTTGATCATCCGCGCCCCGCTCCTGGGGTCCTTCGCCCACGGGGGGACAAGCCCCCAGCGGAGCTTCGTGACCGCGAGCTTCTCGCCATCGCTCCGTGCGACGGCGAAGTCCTGGGTCGGACAGCCGTTGTAGCGCGGCGCGAGGTCGGGCACGGGGGTCCCCGGCGAGAGCCCGTACATCGCGAAGAGGGTCTCGAGATCCAGATGCTGCGTGATTCGGCCGCACACTCACTCCACTCCCGCCCACTCCCGGGCCGACGGCCCCCGGGCCGTTTCGCCGGACGATCCGGCCGGCCTCCGCCGCGCACAACGGCGTCGTTCCACGACCCTCCCGGCGCGGCGCCCCGCCGGCGGAACGCACCGCTCGGGCGGACAAGGGCCGCCCGGCGGCCCCCCGCCTAGTCGCCGATGACCGCGGTCGCGGCGATCTCGACCAGGAACTCGGGCTTGACGAGGCCGGCCTGCACGCAGGCGCGGGCGGGCGGATTCTTCGGGAAATACGAACCGTAGACTTCGTTCATCGCCTGGTAGTCCCCGAGGTCCGCGAGGAAGATCATGTTGTACACGATGTCTTCCAGCGTCCCGCCGGCCGCTTCGATGATTTCCTTGACGTTCTCGAGGACCTGGCGGGTCTGCGCGCCGGCGTCGCCGGCTCCTACGAGGTTCCCGGACGAGTCGAGCGCCAGCATCCCCGCCGTGCACACGAACGGTCCGGATCGAAAGCCCGGCGAATACGGGGCGAGCGGGGGCGGCGAGCCTTCGGGCAGTACGGGTTGACCGGCCATCTTCGGGTTCCTCCTTCGTCTTGCTCGGCGCCTGGCGTGGCGGCTCCGGCTCGGCCGCCCTCGCCTCCCGGTCCGGCACGGGCCGGGGGCGCCGGTTTCACCGTGTGGGCTCGTCCGCCAGGCGATGGCTCACAAGCCCCCCCGAGCCATCAGGCCCTCAGGCCCGCAGCCGGGCATTCTCCGGGTCGAACGGAGATTCCGGAATCACCGTCGCCCGTCGCCGTTCTCCGAGGATCTCGATCTCGACCTCGGCTCCCTCGACCGCGAACCGCGGCCGCACCATCGCGAGGGCAAGGCTCCTTCCGACCCGCCATCCGTAGTTGCCGCTCGTCGCCCGTCCGGCGAGCTCGCCGTCGGCGTAGATGGGCTCGGACCCGCGGGCATCCGCGTCGCCGACCCCGTGCACTTCCAGGGTCGCGAAGGCGTGCGAGAAACCCCGTTGCCGCCGGTCGACGAGGGCATCGCGACCGATGAACGAGCCCTTGTCGAACTGCACGAAGCGGTGCAGACCCGATTCGAGGGCCGCGTACTCGATGGACAGCTCGCGGGGGATGAGCCGATAGGACTTCTCGATGCGAAGGGAGTCCATCGCCCGGATCCCGAACGGCCGCAGATCGTGCTCGCGGCCCGCCGTCATCAGGCGGTCGAAGAGATAGTTCTGCATCTCGATGGGGTGGTGAAGTTCCCACCCGAGCTCGCCGACGAAGTTGAGCCGGAGCGCCCGCGCGTGGGCGGCTCCGACGTCGATGGTGCGCCCGCTGAGCCACGGAAAGTCCGCGTCGGCGAGGGATGCGTCGGTAAGCCCCTCGAGGAGCTCGCGCGACTTCGGGCCCGCGATCACGAACACCCCGTAGCGGGCGGTGGCGGGCTCGAAGCGGACGCTGCCGTCGGCGGGGAGGAGCTTGCCGAGGGTGTCGAAATCGTGGCGCTCGTACGCGCCGGCCGACACGAGGTAGAAGCGCTCGGATGCCTCGCGGTACACGGTGAACTCGGATCGCACCCCGCCGTTGGCGGCGAGCAGGTGGCAGAGCCCCACGCGGCCGACCCGGGCCGGAATGCGGTTCGCGAAGAGGCCGTCGAGCCATGCTTCGGCCCCCGGACCCGACACCTCGCATTTCGCGAACGCGCTCATGTCGAGGAGCCCCACGTGCTCGTGCACATGGCGGCACTCCGCCCCGACGGGCTCGAAGTAGTTGGTGCGGCGGAAGCTCCACACGTCCCTCGGCTCCACCCCCGCGGGGGCGAACCAGTTGGGCCGCTCCCAGCCCTGGACCTGCCCGAACACCGCCCCGAGCGCCTGCATCCGCGCGTAGCAGGGGGCCTGCCGGAGCGGCCGGGCGGCGGGGCGCTCCTCGTCCGGATAGTGGACGGTGAAGACGTTGGCGTAGGCCTCCTCGTTCTTCTCCCGGAGATACCCGCGGGTCGCGTGGGGTCCGAAGCGGCGCGGGTCGACCCCCATCATGTCGATCGAAGGCTCTCCCTCGACGATCCACTCCGCGATCTGCCAACCGGCGCCGCCGGCCGCGGTGACCCCGAAGCTGTGGCCCTCGTTGAGCCAGAAGTCGGGCACGTCCCAGGCGGGGCCGATGAGGGGGCTCCCGTCCGGGGTGTAGGGGATCGGCCCGTTGACGACCTGCTTGAGCCCGACCTCGCCGAACGCCGGAACCCGCCGGATGACCGCCTCGATGTGGGGTTCGAGGCGCTCGAGGTCCTCGGGGAAGAGGTCGTTCTCGAAATCGTCGGGAGGTCCGTCGACGAAGCAGGCGGGGGCGCCGACCTCGTAAGGTCCGAGCAGGAGGCCCCCCCGCTCCTCCCGGAGATAGTACGAGGCATCCGATTCGCGGAGGACGCCCATCTCCGGAAGCCCCCGCTCGTGGCGGGCGACGATGTCCGGGTGCGGCTCGGTGACGAGGTACTGGTGCTCCACCGGCATGGCGGGGATGTCCAGCCCGACCATCGCCCCCGTCCGGCGGGCGTGGTTGCCGGTCGCGCTCACCACGTGCTCGCAGACGATGTCGCCCCGGTCCGTGCGCACCCGCCATTCCCCACCCGCGGTCCGCTCGATGGCGGTCACCTTCGTGCGCCGGTGGATGTCGGCCCCCCGGTCGCGGGCGCCCCGGGCGAACGCCTGGGTGAGGTCGGCAGGCTGGATGTAGCCGTCCTCGGGGTGGAGGATGGCCCCGACGAGGCCGTCCACGTTGCAAAGCGGCCAGATCGACCGGACCTCCTCCGGGGTCAGGAACTCGACACGGACCCCGATGGTGCGCGCGACTCCCGCGTAGAACCGGTATTCGTCCATGCGGTCGCGGGTCGTCGCGAGACGGAGGTTGCCGACCGGCCGGAAGCCGACATCCTGCCCCGTCTCGCGCTCGAGTTCCGGGTACAGCCGCACCGAGTACTTGTGGATCTGCCCGACGCTGTAGCTCATGTTGAAGAGGGGCAACAGCCCCGCCGCATGCCAGGTGGAGCCGGCGGTGAGCTCCGTGCGCTCGCAAAGGACCACGTCCGACCACCCCTTGCGGGCGAGGTGATAGAGGGTCGAGACGCCGACGACGCCGCCGCCGATCACGACGACCCGGGCATGGGACTTCATGGGCCGACTCCCGCCGCGGAACAGCCGGGCGGCACGGTAGCCCGATTCGGGGCGGGAGGGAAGTCCCGCGACGGATCCGGACCACCCACCGATGGCCGGGCCGGACCGGCGGCGAAGGCGGTCCTGGTGTCCCGCTCCGATTGCGGTACGGCGCCCGGTCGGTTAGTGTCGCTCCCGCGCGGCCCGCCCCGCACCCCCACGGTTCTCGACGTGGCGGCCCCGGCGCGGAATCCGCACCGCATTTCAGGCAATCGAACGAGAGGAATTGACGATGCGCAAGACAATCCTGTCCGTCGCGGCGGCTTCCCTGGTCGCCGCGGGCGCAAGCCTCACCGCGAGCGTCGCCCCGGCCGCCGCACAGATGGTGGACGGCCCCGAGGTGAGCTGGAAGATGTCGCTCTGGGGCAAGCGCCGGGCCTTCACGGAGGGGGCGGAGCACGTGTCCGCCCAGGTCGCCGAGCGCACCGGCGGCAAGTTCACCATCAAGCTCTTCTACGGCGATCAGCTCTCGAAGAGCAAGGAGAACCTCGACGGCATCTCGATTGGAGCATTCGAGGCCGCGATCTTCTGCGCCTCCTACCACCCGGGCAAGAACGCACCGCTCAACGTGCTCGACCTGCCGTTCCTGCCCCTCGCCGACTTCGGGGTGATGCGCAAGGTGCACGAGGCGGTGTACGCCCATCCCGCGGCGCAGGAGGCCCTCGCGAAGTGGAACGCCTTCATCTACATGCCGGCCATCCTGCCTCAGTACGAGTACATGGGCCGAGGCGAACCGCCTCAGTCCGTGGCCGATTTCAAGGGCATGCGCCTGCGAGCGCTCGGTGGCATGGGGGATGCGGCCAGGCTGCTCGGGGCAACCCCCTCCACGATGCCCGCGTCGGAGACCTACACCGCCCTGCAGCGCGGCACGATAGACGCGATTGGGTTCCCGTACACCTATACGTTTGTCTCATACAAGACCGAGGAGATCTCGGACTGGGTGACGACAAACATGAAGCTCGGCACGGTGAATTGCCCCACCGTGTTCAACGTTGACGCTTGGAACGCTCTTCCCGAGCAGTACCAGGATCTACTTGTCAGTCTCAAGGATGGCGCGGCCGCCGCGATGGAAGCTGCATACAAGGAACAGGACCTGATTAACGAGAAGAAGTGGCGGGAAGGCGGGAGGATCCAGATGGTCCAGATCCCCGAGGACGAGATGGTCGAGTTCCGCCGCATCGCCGGTCAGCCGGTGTGGGACGCCTGGGTCGAAGAGAACCAGGACGAGCTGCCCGCGCAGGAGTTGCTGGACCTCGTCTTGTCCACCGCGAAGGCGGCAATGTAGCCGTCGCGACGCGCTTGCCCCGCTCCCGGCCACGGGGAGCGGGGCAAGTGCTCATGACGGAGCCTGTTCGTGTCCTCGAACCCGCCGCCGCGCGGCGACCGTTCGCGGCTCGCCCGCCTCCTCGGCGCCGCCGACGAAGGGTTCTTCCGGTTCGAGAGCGCGCTCAACCTGATTGCCGCCCTCGTCATCCTCGCGGTGATGCTCATCGGCGTCTTCCAGGTGTTCGGGCGCAAGCTCATCAACCTCCCCGTGCCCGGCTACGTCGACATCATCGAGTTCGTGATGACGGTGTTCGCGTTCATCTCGATCGCGTACACGCAGCGCCTCGGCGGACACGTGCGGATGGAGATCATCCTCAAGAGACTCCGCGGTCGGACCCTCTGGATCGTCGAGTTGCTCGGCACGATCGCGGTCATAGGAACCGTCGCGATCCTGGCGTGGTTCGGCTACGAGCACTTTCTGCGCGCCTGGACCATCGGCGACAGCACAATCGACATCGAGATCCCCCTCTGGCCCTCCAAGCTCCTGGTTCCCATTGCGTTCGCAATCCTCCTGGTGCGGCTTTTCATCCAGCTCCTCGGTTTCCTGCGGCTCTCGGCCCACCCGGATGCGGATCCCGTCGGGATCCCCCTCATCGAGACGGTGGACGAGCAGGCCCAGCACGAGATCGAGACCGGACTGGCCGGCGAATCGGAGGTGCCGGACCTGACCGGTCGCGGTGAAACGAGCGCCGGGAAGAACGACTGATGGACGAGCTCACCATCGGCCTCGTCGTGACCGGTGGGCTGTTGATCGCGGTGTTCCTCGGGGTACGGGTGTTCGCGGCGGCGGCCCTCGCGGGCCTCGTCGGGCTGGTCTGGCTCATCGGCTGGAAGGCGGGGGCGGGGATCGTCGGGACGGTCCCGCATTCGAAGTCGATCAACTACGTGCTGAGCGTCCTCCCGATGTTCATCCTCATCGGGTTCATCGCCTACCACGCGGGGCTCACCCATGCCTTGTTCAACGCGGCACGCGCCTGGGTCGGATGGGTGCCGGGCGGGCTCGCCGTCGCCAGCGTGTTCGCGACGGCCGGCTTTGCGGCCGTATCGGGAGCGAGCACGGCGACCGCGGCCGTGTTCAGCCGGGTCGCGATCCCCCACATGCTCGAGAACGGCTACAACCCGCGGCTCGCGGCCGGGGTGGTGGCCGCGGGGGGGACCCTCGCCTCCCTCATTCCCCCGAGCGCGATCCTCGTCATCTACGCAATCATCGTCGAGGAATCCGTCGGCACGCTGATCCTGGCCGGATTCCTGCCCGGTGCGGTATCGGCCCTCATCTACGCGGCGCTCATCATCGGGCAGTGCATTGCGCGCCCCGAACTCGGGCGGCCGATGCCTTCGCCACCCTTCGGCGAGCGCATGGGTACGCTGCCGGCCACCATCCCCATCTTCGCGGTCGTCGCGATCATCTTCAGCGCGATGTACGCGGGGTGGGCGACGCCGACCGAGGCGGGCGCGCTCGGCGCGTTCGTGGTGATGTGCATCGCGCTCTACCGGGGGATGCGCTGGCCCGCGCTCAAGAGCGCCCTCCTCGAGACGGCGAAGCTCACCGTCATGATCTTCGCCCTCATCTGGGGGGTGCTGATCTTCGTCCGCTTCCTCGGGTTTGCGGGCCTTCCGGAAGCGTTCGCGACCTGGCTCATCAACCTGCCGCTTCCCGCCGTGGTGACCATGATCTTCATCCTGCTCGGCTACGCCGTGCTCGGAATGTTCATGGACGCGATCGGGATGCTCCTCCTCACCCTGCCGGTCGTCTACCCCGCGGTGGTCGCCCTCGGCTACGACCCCATCTGGTTCGGGATCATCGTGGTCAAGATGTGCGAGGTGTGCCTCATCACCCCGCCGGTCGGCCTCAACTGCTACGTGGTGGCCGCGGTGCGGCCGGACATCCCGCTCGCCGACGTGTTCCGGGGGATCCTGCCGTTCTTCCTCGCCGACGTGGCAACGGTGGGGCTCTTTCTCGCGTTCCCCGAGATCGTGCTCTGGCTGCCGAACCTCGTGAATAGCTGAGCCGGGAGGGCCTCCCGTCCGGCGTCGTGGGGAACCCTCCCGCAGCCCCGGAGATCCCCCGGAGACCCCCCGGAGATCAAGGTCGCACCAGGACGAGACGAGGACCGATTGGTTCTCCTGAAGATATCGAGTCGATTCGGGGAGCGGCGTGCGCCGAGAGCACCCTGAGCGGCTCCGGGCGCCATCTCGGGGAAAATGGCCGAATCGAAGAGTTGCGATGGTTTGCAGACATCGTGGACCGCGGAGCACGAGTCTGCCCTGAAGACGAGACTCGCAGGGCTGGTCCGGGACGCGGACTCCCCGCGGCTTCAGACCGCCCGCGGACCTTCGGCGCGGAAGCGGGCCGCCGTTCAGGCGGCAGCCGCGGCGAGCTTCGACCGCAAAGCCCGAAGGGCCCTTCCGCGGTGGCTCAGCGCATCCTTGCGCCGGGGTTCGAGCTCCGCCGCCGTGCGCCCGGTGGCGGGGTCCAGAAAGACAGGGTCGTACCCGAAGCCGTTCGTCCCGCGCGGAGCCTCCGGCACCCGCCCCGCCCAGGTTCCGCGGGCAATGAGGGGCACCGGATCGTGCGGATGCCGCATCCAGACCACCGCGCACTCGAAGCGGGCGGTACGCGCCGCCGAGGGCACCCTCTCAAGCGCGTGGAGCAGCTTCTCGTTGTTGGCCGCATCGTCGCCCCGAGGGCCGGCATATCGGGCGGAATGGACGCCGGGCGCGCCTCCGAGAGCATCGACGACCAGCCCGGAATCATCGGCAAGGGCTGGCCGCCCGGTGCGTTCCGCCGCGTGGCGCGCCTTGATGATCGCGTTCTCGACGAAAGTGAGCCCGTCCTCGGGGGGCGGACCGACCCCGAGCGCGGACTGTGCGACGACTTCCCACCCGAGTCCGTCGAGAAGGCGCTCGAGCTCCGCGAGCTTGCCCCGGTTGCCGGTCGCCGCGACGAGGACCCCGCTCACTCCCCGAGAACCTGGCGCTGGACTTCGAGGATCCGCGCGATTCCGACGCGGGCGAGCGACAGCATCGCGTCGAGCTCCTCGGACCGGAACGCGTGCCCTTCGGCGGTTCCCTGGATCTCCACGAACCCGTCGTTCTCGTTCATGACGACGTTCATGTCCGTCTCCGCCTCCCGGTCCTCGGCGTAGTCGAGGTCGAGGATCGGCCGGCCGTTCCAGATCCCGGCCGAGACCGCCGCGACCTGCCCGTGCAGGGGCTCGCGCCCGCCCGGCGCACCCAGAGACCCGACCGCGTCCGCGAGCGCGACGTAGCCGCCGGATATGGCCGCGGTGCGGGTTCCGCCGTCGGCCTGGATGACGTCGCAATCGATGTGGATGGTGCGTTCGCCGAGGGCCTCGAGATCGATGACCGCCCGCAGGCTCCGACCGATGAGGCGCTGAATCTCGAGCGTCCGGCCGCCCTGGCGCCCGCGAGCGGCCTCCCGGGCCATTCGCTCGCTCGTCGACCGGGGAAGCATTCCGTACTCCGCGGTGACCCATCCGGAACCCCTGCCGAGGAGAAATCGAGGCACCCGCTTCTCGACGCTCGCGGTGCAGACGACCCGCGTATCGCCGAACTCGACGAGGACCGACCCTTCCGCGTGCCGCGTGTAGTGGCGGGTTATCCGCACCGCCCGCAATTCATCGGGGCGGCGGCCGCTCGGCCGTCCATGCATCCGCGTCTCCGTGTTCGCGATGGAGCGATTCGACAGGCCGGGATCGGATCCGGCACGGCACCGGAGCCGCGACCGGCTGAACCCGGACGGTTCGGGGCCGGCGCCGAACGCGATCATACATGGCGCCCGGCCGGCCGCGGCGGCTCCGCACCGGGTCCCGAGGCAAATTCGTTCCCGGCGCCGGCGGACGCTAGAAGCGCACCTCGCCTCTGAGCACAAGGGCGTGCTCGGCCGAACCGCCGCCGGACTCGCGACGCTCGCCCACCAGGTCGAGGTCGAAACGCGAACCCGCCTTCCAACTCACGCCAATGCGATACCCCTCGGTCGCACCCACCGTCATCTCGGTGTACGGCGTGAACACCCCGGTGTAGCCGGGCAGGAACAGGCCATAGCCGAGACGGGTCTCCAGACGCGCATCGTCGTCCCCGGCGCGGCCGTCGCCATCGTCCGACACCCCTGCCCGCCACAACCGCCCGATGCCGCCTTCGCCGCCGTCGCCGTAGCCGGGGCGCACGCTCAACGACAGCCCCCGTCCCCCCAATGGCATTCACTTAAGGGGATATTCCCGTTTAGTTTTGCTATGGCGGTACGAAACGGTTCTCGCAAAATGTTGATTTTGAAGGGAGTGGCATTCGAGAGGATCTGGGAGAAACGGGCTTTTGCTTGCCGATCCGCCTTAAGTGAATGCCATTGCCCGTCCCCCCGCGCCGGGCAACACCCCGAGGTGCCCCTCGCTGCCCCATTCCTCGTAGGCACCGTCATACCCCGCCACCAGGGCGTGCACCCGACCCTCCGCCGTTATCCTCCCGGACGGATGCCGATAGCTCAGCCGACCCCCCAGATCGGCCCCGTTGCCTGTCTCCCCGTCCCCGCCGTCATGGTGAGGTGGTCCCGGATTTTTGGACAGGTCGCTAAGGTGTACGGAGAGCCTGCAGGAGGGCAAGGGTATGGCGACCAGACGGCGGCGATTCACCGCGGCGTTCAAGAAGCGAGTGGCGCTCGAAGCGCTACGAGGGGAGCAACCGGTTCAGGCGATCGCGGCGAAGCACCAGGTTCATCCGAACCAAGTCAGCGCCTGGAAGCGCCAGGCGGTGGAGGGCCTGGACGAGGTGTTTTCGGGCCCGCGGGCGAAGGGTCGTTCGGAGCACGAGGAGACGATCCGC
Source organism: Gammaproteobacteria bacterium (assembly GCA_965214795.1). Taxonomy (GTDB): domain Bacteria; phylum Pseudomonadota; class Gammaproteobacteria; order HK1; family HK1; genus JAJDXW01. Next base: position 4,603,152 of record OZ243976.1, read on the forward strand.
GCGCTGCACGCGAAGATCGGGGAGCTGACGGTGGAGCGCGATTTTTTTCTGCGCGGGTTGGGGAGCTGAGTCGCGAGGAGCGCTTGGCGATGGTCGAACGCGGGGGTCGGTTGAGCCTGCGGCGCCAGAGCGAGCTGCTGGGCTTGAGCCGCTCGTCGCTGTACTACACGCCCCGCGCGGCGAGCGCCGAGGACACGGCGCTGATGCGACGGCTCGACGAGCTGTACTTGGCTTATCCGTTCTACGGGAGCCGGCAGATGGTTCGTCATCTTCGCCGTGAAGACACGCCAGTGGGTCGGGGCCGGGTCCGGCGGCTGATGCGGGTGATGGGGCTCGAGGCGCTGTACTGCAAACCGCGCACGAGCGTTCCGCACCCTGACCATCGGGTCTATCCGTACCTGCTGCGCGGGGTGCAGGTCGAGCGCCCGGACCACGTGTGGTGTGCGGACCTGACCTACATCCCGGTTTCGCAAGGGTATTTGTACTTGGTGGCGGTGATGGATTGGGCGAGCCGCCACGTGCTCTCGTGGCGGCTGTCGAACACCATGGACAGCCAGTTGTGCATCGAGGCGCTCGAGGCGGCCCTTGGCTACGGAACGCCGCAGATCTTCAACACCGACCAAGGGGCACAATTCACCTCCCTGGCGTTCACCGAACGGGTTCTCGCGTGCGGGGCGAGGTGTTCGATGGATGGCCGCGGGCGGTGCCTGGACAACGTGTTCATCGAACGGCTCTGGCGGTCGCTGAAGTACGAGGCGGTGTACCTGCACGAACTGCGCGACGGCTTCGAAGCCGAGCGCGTCATCGCAAACTGGATGCGTTTCTATACCCAGGAGCGCCCGCACAGCGCCCTGGGTGGACGCACGCCGATCGAGGCGTACCGTTGGGACCGTGCGGCATGAAGGCCACCGGTGCGAACGAGGGGCGTTGCGCAGGTGACGATCGTGGCGCCGCCCAGGACCCCGGTGATGGGCGAGGGGGGGGAGTCCTGTGGATTTGTGGACGAGTCCTTCGGACCGGCGCGAGCCCTACGGGCCGTGTGGACGAGACCGTGGACAACGCGGGCGCGTTGCCCACCGCCTCGCCCACACTCTCGCGCCTCTCGCCCACAAGCTCCACAGGACCAACCACCAGCGGTCCGGAGAACAGAGTTTCGACGTACCTCGACGCCGGTCACCGGCAACGGGTACGATCGTTCCGAGGGCATCACATCACAGTCCCGGTACACCTTATTCCGGCCCTCGGACTGTCCAAACGACCCGGACCACCTCATGGCGCACCCCCACCTCCAGCGACGGCTCCAACACCCCACCATCGGCCAGGGTGTGCGTCTGGCCGGCCTCCACCGTCATCCGCACCCGCGTCGCCTCCACCTCCACACCCTCGATATGGACGGTGTCGTCCACCTCCATGGTGCTGTGCATGACCTCGCCCTTGAGCCGCACGGTACTCACCCCGCGCTCCAGCAACACCCCGCTGCCGCCAACGCCCACCGTGCGCATGTCGATGTCGCTCGTCCGCCTGTCCCGGCCCGTCGGCGTGACCTCCAGCTCCCCCTCGCCGACGCCCGCGGTGGCCCACACGTCCAACCCCTCCCCGACGCGCCAGCCGAGGTACGGATGCACGCCGGTCAGCTCGACCACGTGCGCCCCCCGCCGAAACCACCGTCGGCCGCGGCCGTGGCATCCTCGTAGTCGAGGTCGCTCGCGAGCCACGACGCCGCCACTCCGGCCAGCAGGTCTTCGCGCGGGCGGGCGCCCACGCCCAGATGGACCCCGACCAGCTCGCCGTCCCAGTCCAGCGTACCGCTCTCGCCGGACAGGCTGCGGTACTCGCCGCTGTCCCGGAAGGCCACCGACGATGCCCCCACCGCCTCATTGGCGGCGGCGTTCAGCGGCAGCACGAAGCCGCTGCCGGCCAGCAACTCCTTGAAGCCGCGACGGCCCTCGCTCACCGCCTCGCCGTGGGTGCGCAACGCCGCGGCCCAACCGTCCTGACCGCCGAGGCGGAGGCCGGTGGACTCCGGCCCCGCGCCTTCCCGCGCGGCCTGCCCGATCCGCCGGGCAATGGCCCCGACGGCGCTGTCGGCCACCGCACGGGCCACCTCCGGCAGGAGGACTTCGTTGAGGGCGGCGGGAATCAGACCGGTGATGGTGACGACAAAGGTCGTGGGGGTGGCGTTGTCGTAACGGTCGGTGGCCGTGTAGGTCAGGGTCGTCTCGCCTTCCTCGGCCGGGGTGCCGGACAGGATGCGGGTGCTCCGGTCGAAGGACAGTCCGGGCACCGCGTCGCTCACCTCCGCACCGTCCGGCCCGGTCAGAGCGTATTCCACGTCGACGCCGCTGGCCGTCGGCAGGGTCAGGGGGGCGATGGCCTCATCCACCACCCAGGTGCGGTCGGCCACCTCGGCGTCGAACATCGGCCCGGTGACGGTGACGGCAAAGGTCGTGGAGGTGACGTTGTCTTCGCTGTCGGTGACGGTATAGGTCAGGCGCGTGGTGCCGGCCCGGGTCGGGGTGCCGGACAGGACGCGGGTGGCCGGGTCGAAGGTCAGCCCGGGCACCGCGTCGCTCACCTCCGCACCGTTCGGCCCGGTCAGGGCGTAGGTATGGGGCGCGGTGCCGCCGGTGGCCTCCGGCAGGGTCAGGGGGGCGATGGGCGCTCCGGCCTCGTAGGTCCGGGCGTCCGCCTCGGCGACGGATATCGGCTCGATGACAGTGACGTCAAAGGCGTGCGTGACGCTCTCGGGCGGGGTGGCGCTGTCGGTGGCCTCCGGCAGGGTCACGGTGGCGTCCTTGCCGGCCTCATAGATCTGGTCGTCCGCCCACTCCGCGACCCACCCCACGACCACCGCCACCGACAGGAAGGCGAAGAAGCGGTGGTTGGCGGGTGACCGAAGGCCGCCGGGCAGGCCGCGCGGACGACTCACTGACTCGTACCGGGCACGCGGGCGGGGGGGCAATGGCATTCACTTAAGGGGATATTCCCGTTTAGTTTTGCCATGGCGGTACGAAACGGTTCTCGCAACATGTTGATTTTGAAGGGGGTGGCATTCGAGAGGATATGGGAGAAACGGGCTTTTGCTTGCCGATCCGCCTTATAGTGAATGCCATTGGGGGGGGACATCTTTTCCGCCTGACAATGACCAAGCTTTGTTTTCCCCGCCATGTTTCCGTCCCCCGTTGCCTCGACCTGATTGAAAACCGACCCTCGGCAGACAATAGTGGACTCGTCGGTACAGCGTCAATCGTCGTCCCGGACCGCCAGCCCTGCGGGCTCGACAACGACCTCGTCCTGTCTCCGGCCGACGGGCGCCGGGTCCGCGAGCACCTCGACTTGCCGATCACGGGGCCAGCGGGGATTGGAAAGTCGTGGATTGCTTGTGCCCTCGCCCATAGCGCGTGCCGCAACGGGCACCGCGCCTCGTACCGACGCACCCCCCGGCTGCTCACCGACCCGGCCATCGCACGCGCCGATGGAACCTACCCGAAGTTGCTGGCCTCGCTCGCCAAGACCGAGGTCCTGATGCTCGACGACTTCGGACTCGCCAAGCTCAGTGTCGAGAACCGCCGCGACCTGCTCGAGATCATCGAGGACCGACACGGGATGCGTTCGACCATCGTGACCAGCCAGCTCCCCGTCGAGAAGTGGCACGCCGTGGTTGGGGATCCGACCCTCGCCGACGCCATCCTCGACCGCCTCGTGCACAGCGCCTACCAGTTCGACCTGAAAGGAGAATCCATGCGCAAGAGACGCCGACCGTTGACCCGGACCGACCACCACGGCACATAATCCGACACCCGCGTCGCTTCGCTCCGAGCGGTGATCACTTTGCCCGGAATCGCTGATCACCTTCACATCGGAACGGGTGATCACTATCGCCGGAATGCGCACGGATTGGCGGCCGCAGCGAGAAGTCGGTGATTTTTTCGGGTTAGGATCCCGCCCGCCATGGTCCACAGCATGACCGCGTTCGCGCGTGAAGAGCTCGGTGCCGAGTGGGGCGCCGCGGCGTGGGAGCTGCGTTCGGTCAACCACCGTTATCTCGACGTATCGCTCCGCCTTCCCGAGGAGCTTCGGTCGCTCGACGCCAAGGTCCGCGAACGCATTGCGGCGCGGGTCCGGCGGGGGAAGGTCGATTGCAGCCTTCGGATCCAGCCCGCCGCGAGCGGCGCGGGAGGCCTCTCGCTCGATCTCGACCTTTCCGGGTGGTTGCTCGAGGCGATGCGGAAGGTGGAGACCGCGGCACGCAGAGTGCCTGGCGGCCTTCCCCTCCGCCCTCCCACCGCACTCGATGTCCTGCGCTGGCCGGGCGTCGTGAACCCGCCCCGGGTCGACCGCGAGTCGGTCGGGGATGCAGCCCTTCAGCTCCTCGACCGGGCGCTGGACACCCTCGTGGCGGCGCGGGCCCGGGAGGGAGCGAAGCTGGGCGATCTGGTGGCCCGGAAGTGCGAGGAAGTCGCGTGCATCGCGGCCCGCGTGCGAGCGGCGGCCCCCGAGTTGCAGGAGCGATACCGCGCCCGGCTCGTCGCTCGCCTCGAGGAAGCGCGCGTCGACCCCGATCCGAACCGGCTCGCCCAGGAGCTGGTGATGTTCGCGAGCCGCACCGATGTCGCCGAGGAGCTGGACCGGCTCGACACTCACGTCACCGAGGTCCGCGGCACCCTCGGGAGCGGGCCCCCGATCGGGCGGCGTCTCGACTTTCTCATGCAGGAGCTCCAGCGGGAGGCCAACACCCTCGGGTCGAAATCGGCCGATGCGGACACCAGCCGGGCCTCGGTCGACCTCAAGGTGCTCATCGAGCAGATGCGCGAGCAGGTCCAGAACATCGAGTAGCGTGACGGCGCGGTGAACGCGGTTCGATCCCCTGGTCTCCTGTTCGTGGTCGCCGGGCCCTCGGGAGCCGGCAAGAGCTCTCTCGTTCGCGGCCTCGTCGAGCGGGTCCCGGGGGTCGAGGTGTCCGTCTCGCACACCACCCGCCCCGCCCGGGACGGCGAGCGGGACGGGCGCGAGTATCACTTCGTGGACGAGACCGGATTCCGGCGGCTGGCGGACGGGGGCCGGATGCTCGAGACCGCGCTGGTATTCGGAAACTGGTACGGCACCTCTCGCGACTGGATCGAGCAACGGCGGCGGCGCGGGGCGGACGTCCTGCTCGAGATCGATTGGCAGGGAGCCGCCCAGGTGCGGGCAAGGAACGTCGAGGCGATCACGATCCAGGTCCTTCCTCCCTCCGTGGAGGCACTCGCGCGACGACTCCGGGAACGCGGGCAGGACGACGAGGCGAGCATCGCCGAACGGATCGGCAGCGCGCGCCGCGAGCTCTCCCACTATCGGGACTTCGACTACCTCGTCGTCAATGAACGGTTCGAGGATGCCCTCGAGGAGCTCGAGGCGATCGTCCGGGCGGAGCGCGCACGAACCCCGGCCCGGGCGCGGAGCATGGCCACCCTCCTCGACCGCCTGCTCTCACCCGGCTGACCCGAAAAAATCACCGACTTCCTGCTGCGGCCGCCCATCCGCTCGCGGTCGCGGGCCGCACTCCCGCAAGCCGCCCAAGTCGCTTCGGCCGCGCGCACGCGCCAAAGTCAAGCCAGTGTCGACTACGCCTTCAGCCGCGCGCACGCGCTCTCTCGGTCCGTGCGGCCCGTTCCTCCATGGGATCGTGGGGCATCTTGGCCCCCTCGCGACGAAAGTCGGTGATTTTTTTTCGGGCTGAACCCCACGGGTGCGGATCGGCGAAGAGGCCGCAGTCCCTCTGTTGCCCGGCGAACGGAAACTCCACCGGCTCCTCGGGCGCCGGCGAGGAAACAGCCAGGGTCATCCCCCGCTACGGTTCCGGATGGAAACGAGGGGTCGGGATGGCGCTCGGCGCGCGCGGTCGGGCCGCTCGGCTGCACCAATACGGGGGGGCCGCAGGACCCCCCGAGGGCACGAAGGAGGGCGCTCCGGCCAACCCGGTGCGGATGATCGGCCCGCACGGGATAGTCCTGAAGAAACAGCCCGTCCCCACTGCGAACTCCATGAAAGCGGGTTAGAATCGCCTGTTCTCCCGCTTCCGGAGGCTTCGCATGGCACGCGTCACCGTCGAGGACTGTCTCGACAAGATCCCCAACCGTTTCGACCTCGTGGTGCTCGCGGCGCGGCGCGCGCGGGACCTCACCCTTGGACGAGCTCCCCTGGTCGAGAGGGAAAACGACAAGCCGACCGTGATCGCCCTTCGCGAAATTGCCGAAGGCAGGATCGAGCTCGACTATCTGAGCGCACGGGAGGCGACCCCGCTGGACATGCTGGGCAAACCCGAGCCGGATCTCGGCCATACCGATACCGACAGAGCGCTTGCCGCGCTGCTCAGGGAAGGCACCGACGAGGAGAAGGAAGCGAAAAGCGAGTTCGGCGAGGACCGTGAGGGGGACGAGGACGAAGCCGGGGGTCGGCCGAACGGGGCGCTCGACGCACCCCTGGCCGAAGATGAGTAGCCCCGACATCGGGAGCACGGCCAAGTGGCTCCGATCAGCGACCTCTGCGCCCAGGTCCGGACGTATCTGGAGCCTGCTCAGGTAAAGGCCATCTACCGAGCCTATCTCCTCGGGGCGGACGCCCATCGCGGGCAGCAGCGCGCGACCGGCGACCCCTACATCACCCACCCGATCGAGGTCGCGCGCGTCCTGGCCGGCATGCGCCTCGACACCGAGAGCGTCATCGCGGGAATCCTCCACGACGTCATGGAGGATACGACGGTCGGAAAGGAGCGGATCGCGCGGGACTTCGGAAAGAACGTGGCCGATCTGGTGGACGGGGTGACCAAGCTGTCCCGGATCGAGGCGGCTCCCCGGGACGTCGTGCAGGCCGAGAGCTACCGCAAGATGCTCCTTGCAATGACGGACGACGTGCGGGTCATGCTCGTCAAGCTCGCCGATCGCCTCCACAACATGCGCACCATCGACGCCCTCCCGACGGCCCGGCGGCGGCGGATCGCGCGCGAGACGCTCGAGATCTACGCCCCCATCGCCATCCGGCTCGGGCTCAACCACGTGAAGGAAGAGCTCGAGGACCTCGGCTTCCGGGCCCTGTACCCCAACCGTCACCGAGTCCTCCAGGCCGGACTCCGGGAGATCCACGGCAACCGCAAGCGTGTGGTCAGGAAGGTCCGGACCGCCATCCGACGGAGGCTTCGCCAGGAAGGGATCGCGGCGCGGGTGCTCGGGCGCGAGAAGCACATCTACAGCGTCTATCGGAAGATGCGCGCCAAGCGCCTTCCCCTGAAGCAGATGCAAGACGTGCACGGGATCCGCATCCTGGTCGACAGCGTCGACATGTGCTACCGCGTGCTCGGATCCGTACACAACCTGTACAAGCCGAAGCCGGGCCGGTTCAAGGACTACATCGCCATTCCGAAGGCGAACGGCTATCAGTCGCTGCACACGGTGCTGTTCGGGCCGCGCGGGCTGCCGATCGAGGTGCAGATCCGGAGCACCGAAATGCACGAGATCGCCGAGTCCGGGATCGCCGCCCACATCCTGTACAAGGACGGCAACCCGCGCGAAAGCGTCGCTCACCGGCGGGCCCGAACGTGGATGCGCGAGATCCTCGAGATGCAGAAGGCGGCCGGGGACCCGGTCGAGTTCATCGAGCACGTCAAGGTGGACCTGTTCCCGGACACGGTGTTCGTGTTCACCCCGGCCGGCGAGATCCTGGAGCTCGCACGCGGCGCCACTCCGGTCGACTTCGCGTACGCGATCCACACCGATATCGGGAACACCTGCGAGGCGGCCCGCATCGACGGGCAACCCGCCTCCCTTCGCACCCCCCTCGCCACCGGCCAGACGGTGGAGATCGTGACCTCGCGCAAGGCCCGGCCCGACCCCACCTGGATCAACTTCGTCGTCACCGGCAAGGCGCGGGCCAACATCCGCGGCTACCTGAAGGAGCTCCGCCGCAGCGAGGCGATCGATCTCGGGCGGCGGCTGCTCGATCAGGCGCTCCGGCGGGAGGATCTCTCGCTCAGAAAGCTGTCGAAGGGCCGCAGATGGGGCATTCTCGACGAGTTCCGTCTCGACGACCGTGACGAGCTCTTCGCCGATATCGGCCTTGGGCGGCGGGCCGCGGCCCTGGTCGCGAAACGCCTCGCGACAACCGCCCGCGACCCGGAGGCGATGGAGAAAGAGGGCGCTCTCGCCAACGGCCGCGATACGGACGAGGTCCCGATCTTCATCGCCGGCACCGAAGGCATGGTGGTCAATCTCGGGAAGTGTTGCCGGCCCATCCCCGGCGATCCTGTCGTCGGCTTTCTCAGTTCCGGCCGGGGTCTCGTCGTCCACACCGGAAGCTGCCGCAACCTTCCGGATCTCGACCCCAAGCACGAATGCATCGACGTTGACTGGGCGCCGAAGGTCGAGCGGGAGTTCCCGGTGGACATCCGGATCGAGGTCGAGAACCGCAAGGGGGTTCTCGCCACCGTCGCGGCCGCAATCTCGGCCCTCGACATCAACATCGACGCGGTGGGCATCGCGGATCGGGACGGCATCCACTCCCAGCTCGCCTTCACCATCGAAGTCGCCGACCGCACGCACTTGGCGCAGGTGTTCCGGCGGCTCCGCGCCCTGCCCCTCGTACGCCGGATCATCCGGCACGCATGAGCCCTCCCGATCCGGCGGGCGGGGCCGCGGACGGACGGTCCCCGGCCGGAGCCAGCCCCTCCGGCGCGGCGCGGGCCCGCGAGTATGCCCGCCTCATGCGCCTGCACCGTCCCATCGGCGCCTTTCTGCTCCTGTGGCCGACGCTCTGGGCCCTCTGGATCGGAGCCGAGGGCCCTCCTCCCGCGTCCATCCTGGCCGTGTTCGTGCTCGGAGTGTGGGTCATGCGGGCGGCGGGATGCGTCATCAACGACTACGCGGACCGGGAGCTCGACCCCCAGGTCGAGCGGACCCGGGACCGGCCGCTCGCGCGCGGGACGGTGCGCCCCGGCGAAGCCCTCGGGCTCTTCGCCGTCCTCATGCTGGTCGCGCTCGGCCTGGTCCTCACCCTCAACCGGCAGGCGGTCGGACTGGCCGCGGCGGGCACGGTTCTGGCCGTCGTCTACCCGTTTCTGAAGCGCGTCACCCATCTTCCCCAGGTATGGCTGGGGGTGGCGTTCGGGTGGGGCATCCCGATGGGATTCGCGGCCGTCACCGGGACGATCCCGCCGGTCGGATGGGCGCTCCTCCTTGCCAATGTGCTCTGGGCCATCGCCTACGACACCATGTACGCCATGGCGGATCGGCCGGACGACCTCCGCGCCGGCTCACGCTCGACGGCAATCCTGTTCGGAAGCGCGGACCGGGCGATGATCGGGAGTTGCCAGGTCGCCACCCTTGCCGTGCTCACCGCGATCGGCTGGCGGCTCGACTTCGGCCTGCCCTGGTACGCGGGCCTCGGGGCAGCCGCCTGCTTCGGTCTCTACCAGCAACGCCTCATCGCCGCGCGGGACCGGCGGGACTGCTTCCGGGCCTTCATGAACAACAACTGGCTCGGAGGCGCGATATTCCTCGGACTCGCCGCCGAGTATTGATTCCGGGCTCTCTGGGCGCAGGCTCCCGCCGAAACACCCCGCGTCCGGGCCGGGCCGGACGCGAAGCGCCCGGAGCGCGCCGGCGGCCCGCGGCGACCCCCGGCAGTCGGCGGCAGTCGGCGGGCCCGGAGAACGGACCCCACCCGCCCTGAACCTCAGAGCCGTGCGCGGAGCCGGTCGATGCCGGCCTGAAGGGTCTCCATCGACCGGCAGAACGCGAATCGGAGGTAGCGATCCCCGTCGTTGCCGGTGGCATAGAAGTTGTCCCCCGGTACCGTCGCCACCCCGATGTCCCTGACGAGATGCATGGCCGCGTCCATCGGCGACATGGCCGCGAGCGCCGGCGCGGTGCGGTAGTCGGCGAACAGGTAGTACGCGCCCTCGGGCGGGGTCACGGTGAAGCCTGCCGAACGGAGGCCCTCGACGAGCAGATCCCGTTTCCTCCGGTAGTCTCCGGCGATGCCGTCGAAGAATCCCCGCTCCCTGCGGAGCAGCGCGACCGCTCCCTTCTGCAGGGGGGTCGGAGCCTGGACGACCAGGTTGTCGTGCACCGCCCGCAGCCGGCGGGTACGCTCCGGCGGGGTGATCACCCAGCCGATCCGCCAGCCCGTCGCCCGGCCGGTCTTGGAGATCGAGTTCACCACCAGCGTGCGCTCGGCCATGCCTTCGAGACCGGCCAGAAACACGTGGCGATGCCCGTCGAACGTGATGTGCTCGTAGATCTCGTCGGTGATCGCGAAGAGGTCGTGCTCGCGGCAAAGCTCCGCGATGAACGAGAGCTCGGCGCGATCGAGGACCTTGCCGGTGGGGTTCTGGGGGGAGTTGACCACGAATGCCTTGACCGCGGGATCGGCGGCAACCGCCCGCAGCTCGTCCTGGTCGAGCCGCCAGGTTCCCGCCTCGCGATGCTCGCGTAACGTCACGAACCTCGGCACGAGGCCGAAGATCGCCGCCTGCGACGGGTAGAGCTCGTGATAGGGCTGCATCACGACGACTCCATCGCCCGGTTCCAGCAGTGAACGGAACGCGACCGCCATCCCTTCGCTCGCCCCGAGCACCACCGTGATCTGCTCCTCGGGGTCGGGACGGACACCGTAGAGAGCTTCGGTGTAGTCCGCGATCGCGTGGCGCAGCTCCGGGACCCCGAACGGGAACGAGTACTGGTTGAGCTGGTCCCTCGGGTTGCGCAGCGCGGTGAGGAGCTCCTTCAGGGTGAGATCGAGCGAGTTGCCGCCACCGCCTCCTCCGCGGGCGTCCAGGATCTCGCGCACGGTCATCGACTCGATCCGGTCCACTCCCTCCTCGGTCCCGCCCAGCATCGCGGCAACGCCGCCCCACACCATATCGAACACCGGCGCTTCATCGGTGAACCCCTGGGAGAGGTTGACCGCGCCATGCTCCACGGCGAGCCGGGTCATCCGGCGAATGACGGTTTCCCTGACTTCCACCCGCTTCCCCTGCCCTTCATCGCGTCGGCCCGAATGCTCTATCGTAACCGCATGCAGCCTATGGAAGTTCCCATTACCCACCGACCCGGACGGGTCGCGGACGCGCCGATCATCGCGCGGATGGCGCGGGACTACATCGAGGACGGGTTGCGTTGGACCTGGCGCCCGCGCCGCATCCAGCGGGTGCTCCTCGACCGGAGGACGACGGTCCTCATCGCGGAGACGCCGCGGGGCCCGGGAATGGAGATCGCCGGCTTCGCGATCATGCGCTTCGGTATCGAGGAAGCGCACCTCAGCCTCCTCGCGGTGCGTCCGTCCTATCGGCGCCGGCGAATCGCTCGAAACCTCATCGAGCGGCTCGAGAGCTCGGCTCGCAGGGCGGGAATCGGCGAAGTCCGGCTCGAGGTTCGCACCGGCAACGACGCGGCCTTCGAGTTCTACCGCCAGCTCGGCTACCGGGAGGTCCTGCACCTTCCCGGATACTACGGAGGGCGCGAGTCCGCCCTCCGAATGACCCGGGATCTGACCGCCGAGGCCCGGTGAGGAGGGGTGCGCCCCGCGCCCGGACCGGACCGGACCGGGGCTCGTTTTTGCTGTGAAAACAGACCCGGGAGGGCCGTGTTCGCGACGCCGGACCTTTTCATGCGGCGGGGTGGCCGGCCGGTCCATGCGTGTTTTGTCCGGCGACGGGTGAACCGGGCCGGTTCGGCAGGCCATCGGGGAGCGCGTTTCGTCGCCCGCGTGTCGGTTCGCGCCGCATGAAGCGGCCCTCGATCGCGCGGCCGGCCGATCCGCACCCGCCCCCGGCACCCGGTCACGACAAAGAAATGGTCCTGCCGACCGGACCTGCTTCGGACCCGCCGCCCGCGGGATGACGTATCATTCGCGGGTCGAACCGCCCGGGAGCTCGTCATGAACGCGGTACCCGCGTCCGAAATCCATTTCAGCGCCTGTCCCCATGACTGCCCTTCGACCTGCGCGCTCGAGATCGAGCGCCTCGATCCGCGGCGGATCGGCCGCGTGCGCGGCGCGGCGGCGAACGACTACACCGCCGGCGTGGTCTGCAGCAAGGTGGCGCGCTACGCCGAACGGGCTCACCACCCGGATCGATTGACCCGGCCGCTCCGCCGCACCGCCCGGGGTACGTTCGCGCCGATCGCATGGGAAGAGGCACTCGACGAGGTGGCCGGCGCCTTCGGGCGGGCGACGGAGCGTTACGGTTCGGAAACCGTCTGGCCCTATTACTACGCGGGCACGATGGGGCTCGTGCAGCGCGACGGGATCAATCGGCTTCGTCACGCGATGCGCTACTCCGGCCAGCACTCGACGATCTGCACTACCTTGGCCTGGAACGGATTCATCGCCGGGACCGGACGGCTCGCGGGAACGGACCCGCGCGAGATGGCGAAATCCGATCTCGTGATCGTCTGGGGGACCAATGCGGCGAGCACCCAGGTCAACGTGATGACCCACGCCCTGCGGGCGCGGCGCGAGCGGGGCGCGAAGATCGTGTGCATCGACGTGTACCGGCAGGCGACCGCGAAGCAGGCGGACCTTCTGGTCTGTGTACGGCCCGGCACCGACGGCGCGCTCGCGTGTGCCTTGATGCACGTGCTGTTCCGGGACGGCCATGCGGATCGGGAGTACCTCGAGCGCTACACCGACTGCCCGGCCGACCTCGAAACCCATCTGGCGGAGAGGACCCCCGAGTGGGCGTCCGCGATCACCGGAGTCCCGGCCGATACGATCGAGACGCTCGCGAAGATGATCGGCACGACCCCCCGGACCTTCTTCCGGCTCGGCTACGGGTTCTCGCGCCAGCGAAACGGCGCGGTCAACATGCATGCGGCTCTCAGCATCGCGGCCGTATCGGGTGCGTGGCGGCACGAGGGCGGCGGCGCCTTTCACAACAACGGGGCGATCTACCACTGGGATCGGTCCCTCATCGAGGGGCTGGATGTCCGGGACCCGACGGTCCGCGTGCTCGACCAGTCCCGTATCGGGCCCGTGCTCACCGGCGATCGGCGGGACCTCGGCGACGGCCCCCCGGTGACCGCAATGCTCATTCAGAACACGAACCCGATGATGGTCGCGCCCGAACTCCGGCTGGTCCACGAAGGCTTCGCCCGCAAGGACCTCTTCGTGTGCGTGCACGAGCAGTTCATGACCGAGACGGCCGAGGTCGCCGACATCGTGCTGCCGGCCACGATGTTCGTCGAGCACGACGACGTCTACCAGGGAGGCGGACACCAGTACATCATCCTCGGGCCGAAGATCATCGAACCCCCGGGGGAGTGCCGGCCGAACCATTCCGTCATCCGCGATCTCGCACGGCGGCTCGGCGCGGAACACCCGGGCTTCGGGATGACGGAACGGGAGATCATCGACCGGACCCTGGCCCTCTCCGGCTGGCCCGGGCTGGACGCGCTGGAACGCGAGCACTGGTTCGACTGCCAGCCGCCGTTCGAGGAGGCGCACTACCTCGAGGGGTTCGCGCACCCGGATGGAAAGTTCCGGTTCGCACCGGACTGGGCCGCGGTCCGGCCGCACGGGTTCGGACCGAACGGCGAGGCGGGCGAGATGCCGCGTCTTCCGGACCACTGGCCGGTCATCGAGGAGGCGAGCGAGTCGATGCCCTTCCGCCTCGTGACCGCGCCGGCGCGGCACTATCTCAACTCGTCGTTCACGGAGACCCCCACCTCGATTCGGCGCGAGAAGCGGCCGAGCGTGATGATCCATCCGCGCGACGCGGACCGGCTGGGCCTGGCGGAAGGAGATCTCGCCACCCTCGGAAACGACCGTGGCCGGGTCCGCATCCACGTGGAGCGATTCGACGGCGTTCAGCCGGGGGTCGTGATCGTCGAGAGCATCTGGCCGAACCGGGCGTTCCAGGACGGCATCGGCATCAACGCGCTGACCGGAGCCGATCCGGCCGCTCCGGTCGGCGGCGCCCCGTTCCACGACAACCGGATCCGGATCGAGGCAGGCTGAGCACCCTGGAGCCGGACCCTCCAGCGCCCTTCGGCGGACCGGGGCGCGCAGAGCGGAGCGATCGTTCATTCCGGCGAAGCGTGCGGATCACCGCGTACCCCGCGGGCAGGCCCCGTCATGGCTCCGGACAGCTCCAAGCACGCCTCGGCGCTCGCATCCCCTCCTGATTTCGGCGACGTCGACCCGCGCTTCGGCGAGATCGCGAACGCGGTTCGAGAAGCGGGCGGCCGGGCGCTCTTCGTCGGGGGACAGGTACGCGATCGCCTCCTCGGCCGCTCCTCGACCGATCTGGACGTCGAAATCTTCGGGCTCGCACTCGAGCGAGTCGAATCGCTCCTCGGGTCGTTCGGACGAACCCGAACGGTCGGACGGTCGTTCGGCGTCGTGCGTATCGACGGTCTCGATGCCGACTTCTCGCTGCCGCGGCGCGACAGCAAGACGGGGCCCGGGCACCGGGGATTCGCCGTCGAGGTCGCACCGGATCTCGACTTCGCCGCCGCCGCCCGCCGGCGCGACTTCCGCATCAATTCAATGGGCTTCGATCCGCTCACCGGCGAAGTCCTCGATCCGCACGGAGGCCGGGAGGACCTCCTCGCGAAGAGGCTCCGGGTCACCGATGCCGCACATTTCGCGGAAGACCCCTTGAGGGGGCTTCGAGCGGCGCAGTTCGCCGCGCGCTTCGAGCTCGAGCCCGACGCCGAGCTCCTGACCCTGGCCGCTCGGCTCGACCTCGCGGAGCTGGCCCCCGAGCGCGTGTTCGCGGAGCTTCGCAAGCTCCTGCTGCTCGGGGTACGGCCCGCTATCGGCTTCGATTTCCTCCAGAGTACGGGCCTCGTACGGTTCTTCCCGGAGGCCGCGGCGCTCATCGGCGTGCCTCAGGATCCCCGCTGGCATCCCGAAGGCGACGCATGGCGTCACACCCTGCTGGCCCTCGACCGGGCCGCGGGTCTTCGCGGCGGCGACGGGGACGACGAAGCGCTCATGTTCGCGGTTCTCTGCCACGATTTCGGCAAGCCGCTCGTGACCGAGCAGCTCCGCTCTCCCGGCCATGACCGGGCCGGAATCGAGCCGGCGCGGCAGTTCCTGAGCCGGCTGCGGGCGCCGCGGCGGCTGATCGATCAGGTCTGCGCCCTGGTGAGAGCACACCTCGCTCCCGTCTGGCTCGTCAGGAACGAGGCGGGACCGAGAGCCTATCGTCGGCTGGCCCGCCGCCTCGAAGCAGCGGGCGCCGATCTTCGACTCCTCGCGCGGGTGGCGACCGCCGACCAGCTCGGGCGCACCACCCCGGCCGCGGTGCGCGGGGAGTTCCCGGAAGGGGTGGTTTTTCTCGAGCGGGCGAGCGCGGCCCTCCCCGGCCTTGCCCCTCTCCCGCCGGCGGTTCTCGGGCGCCATCTCATCGCCCGAGGCTTCGAGCCCGGCCCGAAGATGGGCCGGGTGCTCGCCGCCTGCCGCGAGATCCAGGACGAGACCGGGTGGTCCGACCCGGAGCGGATCCTGGACCGAGCCCTGGGCGGCGCTCGGCACCGGCCGGGCGTCCCGCGGGCGTAAGCAGATACTACCCACAGGGGGGGATGGTGCCGGCACACGGACTCGAACCGCGGACCTGAGGTTTACAAAACCCCTGCTCTACCAACTGAGCTACGCCGGCAACCGCCCGATCCTACTCCTTGTCGCGCTCCCGCGGCAGAGCCTGCCTGCTCAGGCAGGAATTCTCATTTTGGCGCCTGACTTCACCCTGAGCCGCAAGCCGTCTTCCCCTGGCGACTCGATCCGGGGCCGATCGACGGTCGTGCCGGTCCCGCAGCGGGACCCGACGGGCAAAATGAGAACCGCTGCTGCTCAAGGCACCGACGGCGTCGTCGGGGTCCGGGGTCCGGACCGCGATTACTCAGGAAACCAGGGACAGGACCGCGTTCGGCTCGCCGGCGGAAGGCTCCCGGGGAGGCGGGCACCTCGTATCCACCGCCTCGAGACCTCCGAAGGCGACCGCGAAACGCTTCACGGGGAATTCGTAGCCGGACGGAAACTGCGCGGTGAACCAGATCGAGCGCCCGGTCCGCCGAACCCGCCGCACTTCCGGCTCGAAGCCCTTGGCCTTGAGCCGCGTCAGTTCCCGCTCGAGCGCGGACCGAAGTCCGTATACTCCGATGGAGACGGCGTTCTTCATGTCGCCGGCCGGAATGACGACGGCGTTCCCGAATGTATTGGCGGTGAGTTCACGCACTCGAGCCCGCGCCGCGTCGCGCGTCCCGACCGGAGGAAAATAGACCCAGTAGTAGTTGATCTCGTGGTACTTGCCGGGACGAAGACCGACCCTGCCGCCCCGGCTCTTCAGCCACTCCCGCACTCTCCCCATGACCGCCCCCTCCGAATAGTCCCCGGTCAGGGGACCGACGGCGAAACAGACGGCCTCGGCGACCCGACCCCCCGACACTCGCAACGAAGCGGGAACCCGCTTGATGAACTCGTCGAGGTCCACCTCACCGAGACGGTCGAGGGACGGGACGGTTCCGATCGAAGGAAGTGGCGCCCTGCCCCCCAGCGGATCCGGAAGCCAGTAGTGCCACGCGAAGAACCCGACATTCACCAGCAACAGGAGGAACGCCAGCCACCTCATGCCGTGTCCCCCGGGTCGAGCGGCGGTTCGGACCTGAGGCTGACCTCGGCACTCACGAACCGCTCGAGTGCACCGTCCACCTCGACCAGCAGTTCGCCCGCCTCGTCCACTCCACGAGCAATGCCGCCGACCTCTCCGTCCGGCCGATGGATCCGGACCGGGCGCCCCCGCATTGCATCGAGCCGCGTCCACTCACCGATCGCCGGCCCCGCTCCCCATTCCTCGAAGCGCGAACACTCCGCGCCCATCTCCGCGATGAGACGCGCCGCAAGGCGGTTTCTGGATGCTTGCGCACCCGGAATGGATCCGAGGTGCACGCAAGGCACCCGCAACCCCGGCAAAGCGCCCGGGTGGACGTTGATGCCGACCCCGATGACGACGGTCCAGACTCGTCCGGAAACCGACCCCTCGATGAGAATTCCACCGAGCTTTCGGCCCCGCCAAACGATGTCGTTCGGCCACTTGAGCTCGATGCCGCTCGCTCCGGTGGTCTCGAGGGCGCGCGCGACCGCGACCCCGATCGCCAGACTGAGCCCCTGGGCACGTGCCCGCACCGCGGTGAACCGCCATAGCAGCGACAGGCAGATGTCGCGGCCCGTTCCGTCCACCCAGACCCGGTCACGGCGTCCCCGGCCGGCCCGCTGGTGCTCGCTCAGACAGGCATACGGGCTCGGCAGGGAGAGGGACCGTTCCTGCAGCCAGCCGTTCGTCGAGTCGATGGTGCCGTGCACGCACAGCCCTCGGAGTCGAGCCCGACTCGGCAGCGCGGCGCGGATGCGGCCCGCGTCGAGCGGCTCGATCGGGGCGGCGGGCGCGTTCACGCGAGCCGCCGCTCCCGCTCCGAGCCCGCGACCATGCGGTCGAGCACTCCTTCGAGCCGGTCCAGGTCGCAATCGCGCGACAGACGGTGGTCGCCATCCGGGATCAGGGTGACTCTCACGGGACTCCCCCGAAGCGTCTCCGCCACTGCCACGGATTCCCGCCATGGCACGTCGAGGTCCCGCATGCCGTGCAAGAGATGAACGGGACAACCCGGGTTCCAGCGTTCGCCGAGAATCCGATGCCGTCGGCCGTCCTCGATCATGCGCCGGGTCAACGGATACGGCTCGTCTCCGTACCGTGAAGGACGCCAGATGATCCCGTTCCGGTCAAGCTCGCAGCGTTGAGGGCGGGAAAGGAGCGGCAACCGATCGACGAAGTCCGCTCCGCCGCCGATGCCGATCAGGCCGCGCACCCGACAGGCCGCACGCCGACCGAACGCGCGCGCGAGCAGCAGCATCAGCCATACGCCCATGCTTGCGCCGACGAGCACAAGGTCTCCGCGGAGCCGGGCGGTCAGGAGAGCCAGGGCGTCCCGATACCAGACACCGATGCTGCCCGCCGCGAGATCGCCCGTCGAACGCCCGTGGCCCCGGTGTTCGAAACGAAGCGAGGCAAGCCCTCGCTCGCGGCACGCCGCCGTGACCCGGCGTGCCTTTCGGCCTTCCATGTCGGAGTGGAACCCCGTCAGGTACACGACCGCGGGCGCCTTGCCCGGAAGGAAGCGGAAGGCGAGGCGGACGCCGCCATGCTCGAATGCGTCAACCTGCATACCTCCTGCTCCACCCGCACGGGTGCGATCGATCCGGACGTTCCGGTCCCGGGTGGACCCGATCAGGCATGGGGAACCCCCTCACGCGCGCCAGTATAATCGGGACCGTTCGGCCTGGAGGAGACCGTGACCGATGGCGGACGAGAGAAGATACGAGGTGCCCGCCGAGGCAGCCGCCCGCGCACACCTCGACCGCGCCGGCTACGAAGAGATGTACGAGCGCTCGCTGCGCGATCCGGAAGGCTTCTGGGCCGAGCAGGCGGAACGGTTCGTCACCTGGTCGCGCAAGTGGGACACCGTCCGCGAAGTGGACTATCGCCGGGCCCATATCCGGTGGTTCGAAGGAGGCGGACTCAATGTCTCCTGGAACTGCCTCGACCGCCACCTCTCCTCTCGGGGCGACCGCACGGCGATCATCTGGGAGGGAGACGACCCGGCCGACGAGCGCAGGATCACGTATCGCGAGCTGCACGTGGAGGTCTGCCGCTTCGGCAACGCCCTCAAGGCGCTGGGAGTGACCAAGGGCGATCGCGTATGCATCTACATGCCCATGATTCCCGAAGCGGTGGTCGCGATGCTCGCGTGCGCCCGCATCGGCGCGATCCATTCCGTGGTATTCGGCGGGTTCTCCGCCGAATCTCTCCGCGACCGGATCAACGATTCATCCTGCGGGGTCCTGATCACCGCCGACGAGGGGGTCCGCGGCGGCGGACGGATCCCCCTCAAGGCGAACGGCGACACGGCCTGCGAGGGCGCTCCGAGCATCGAGCACGTCGTGGTGGTGCGCCGTTCGGGGGGTGAGGTGCCGTGGCGGGCCGGTCGGGACCATTGGTATCACGTTCTCGTGGAAGAGGCATCCGAAGACTGCCCTCCGGAGGACATGGACGCCGAGGATCCGTTGTTCATCCTGTACACGTCCGGCTCCACCGGAAAGCCGAAAGGCGTGCTGCACACCTCGGGCGGCTACCTCCTGTATACCGCGATGACCCACCGCTACGTATTCGACTATCACGACGGGGACGTCTACTGGTGCACGGCGGACGTGGGGTGGGTCACCGGCCATTCCTACATCGTGTACGGACCGCTCGCGAACGGGGCGACCACCGTCGTGTTCGAGGGCGTTCCGACCTGGCCCGACGCCGGACGGTTCTGGCAGGTCGTGGACAAGCACGACGTCAACATCTTCTACACCGCCCCGACCGCAATCCGAGCGCTCATGCAGCAGGGAGACGATCCGGTGCTCCGATCGTCGCGCGACAGCCTCAGGCTGCTCGGGACGGTTGGAGAACCCATCAACCCGGAGGCCTGGGAGTGGTATCACCGGGTCGTGGGAGGAGGCCGCGTCCCCATCGTGGACACCTGGTGGCAGACCGAGACGGGCGGCATCCTGATCACCCCGCTTCCCGGGGCGACGGAGCTGAAACCCGGCTCGGCCACCCGGCCCTTCTTCGGCGTGGAACCCTGGATCGTGGACGACGAGGGTCGGAGGCTCGAAGGCGCGGCCACCGGAAATCTCTGCCTCGCCCGTTCCTGGCCCGGGCAGATGCGCACGGTGTACGGAGACCACCAGCGCTTCTTCGACACCTATTTCGCGAGATTTCCCGGCCTCTACTTCACCGGCGATGGCGCCCGGCGGGACGAAGACGGCTATTTCTGGATCACCGGCCGGGTGGACGACGTCATCAACGTCTCCGGTCACCGCCTGGGCACCGCCGAGATCGAGAGCGCCCTGGTCCTGCACGAGACGGTGGCGGAAGCGGCCGTGGTCGGCTGTCCGCACCCGGTCAAGGGCCAGGGGATCTACGCCTACGTAACGCTCATGAAGGGAGTCGAGCCGGACGAAGCCCTCCGCCGGGAGCTGGTCCGGCACGTCCGGGGGGAGATCGGGGCCATTGCCACTCCGGATGTAATCCAGTGGGCACCCGGTCTCCCCAAGACTCGTTCAGGCAAGATCATGCGGAGGATCCTGCGCAAGGTGGCCGCGAACGAGCTGGAGGACCTCGGTGACACCACCACCCTGGCGGAGCCCGCAGTCGTGGACGACCTGGTAGAGAATCGCGCCAACCGGTAGCGGGTCCCGACACGTATCGCCCGCGCGGCCAGGCACTCATGGCTCGAGATTCCCTCCCGACGTCCACGACCCGAGAGGTCGACGCGTTCCTGGAAACCGTCGCCGCCACCCCGGCGCGTGGCAGGGGAGGCCGGCTCGTTTTCGCGATGGATGCCACCGCGAGCCGGGAGCCGACCTGGGACCAGGCGTGCGGTATCCAGGGCCGGATGTTCGAAGAGGCAGCGGCCGTCGGCGACCTCTGGCTTCAGCTCTGCTACTACCGTGGATACCGGGAATGTCGGGCGTCACGCTGGTACAACAAGGCCGACGACGTGGTGCGGGCCATGTCCGCGGTGCGCTGCGCGGGGGGATTGACCCAGATCCGGCGGGTACTGGACCACGCCCTGAAGGAAACCGACCGCGAACCGGTCAGCGCGCTCGTGTTCGTCGGCGACTGCGTGGAGGAGAATATCGACGAGCTGTGCGACCGAGCCGCCCGTCTCGGAATCAAGGGAGTGCCCGCCTTTCTGTTTCATGAAGGGCCCGATCCGGTCGCCGCCCGCTGCTTTCGAGAGATCGCTCGACTTTCCGGTGGGGCCTGTTGCAGATTCGGCGGCGGGAGCGCCGACGAGCTCCGTGAGCTCCTGAGTGCCGTTGCGGTCTACGCGGTGGGCGGCCGGCGCGCACTCACGCGTTACGGCGACGGGGCGGGGAAGCTCGTCAGGCAGCTCACTCACCAGATCGCGCGGGCGGATTGAACGCGACGGCTCCTTCTCCAGGAGGCCCCGCATCGGGGTGCGGCCCCCGATGATGCCGTGAACCCCATTCTGATATTGATCCTGCTGATCGCCGCGCTGCTCGCGATCAGCGCGCTGCGTCGTCGCCCGGGGCTGCTCCGTCACCCCGCGGTGCGTTCAATCGTGATCGGCATCGCAACCCTCGGGCTCATGTACCTCAGCACTCGATTTCACTGGTCCATTCTGTTCTTCGGGCTGGCGCCCCTCCTCCCGAGGCTGTGGGGTGCGTTCAATCGCGCGCAGGCGGCACGCGGTCCGACGCCGGGTTCCGCCTCTCGGGTCGAGGCCGACTGGCTGCGAATGACCATCGATCACGACACCGGAAAGCTGGACGGCGAGGTGCTGAGCGGGGCATTCCGGGGCCGGACTCTCGACTCGCTCGCTCCCGCGGAACTCCTCGCCCTGCTCTCCGAGTGCCGCCAGAACGATCCGGAGTCGGCGCGTCTTCTCGAAGCGTATCTGGACCGGCGGCTCGGCGGAGACTGGCGGCGTGGCGAACCGGGCGAAGATCCCGGGGGAGATTCGCAAGAGGCAGGCTCGGCAGAGATACCCATGACGGTTCCCCAAGCGCTCCGGATATTGGGTCTCGAGTCCGGTGCCTCGCGGGAAGCGATCGTGGACGCCCATCGACGTCTCATCCAGAAATTGCACCCGGACCGAGGCGGATCGAGCTATCTGGCGGCCCAGATCAACCGGGCAAAGGATGTCCTGCTCTGCTAGCCCGAAAAAATCACCGAGTTTCGTCTCGATGGCGCCAAGATGCCCCACGATCTCATGGAGGAGTGGGCCGCACGGACCGAGAGACGCTCCGGAGCAATTCCTACGACGTCATCTGCGGGACAGCACACCGGGAAGGCGCGAACGCCACGTTGACACGGCGGTTGCGGCGTCCCTTCTTCTCGGTCTTGGTGATCACGACCGGGCCGATCTCTCCGGTCCGCGAGACATGGGTACCACCGCAGGCCTGGAGATCGACATCGCCGATGGCCAGAAGCCGAACCCGCCCGTGCCCGGAGGGAGGTTTGACGGACATCGTCTTCACGAGATCCGGACGGGCCGCGAGCTCCTCATCCGTGACCCAGATGGTCGTCACCGGCAGGTCTTTCTCGACCAGACGGTTCAGCTCTCGCGTAAGGTGCTCCTTCTCCTGGAGGGGCTGAGGAAGATCGAAATCGAGGCGGCCGCTGCCGTCGCGTATGGCGCCTCCCGTCACATCGGCCGGGATCACCACGGACAACAGGTGCATGCAAGTGTGCATCCGCATCAGACGATATCGTCGCTCCCAGTCGATGATCGCGGTGACCTCGCTCCCGACGACGCTTCCGGATATGGGACTTCCGGGCACGTGGACTACGGAACCGACCTCGTCACCCTTGCGCGTGTCGACGATCTCGATCTCCGATCCATCGGGCAGAACCAGCTTCCCTCGGTCCCCCGGCTGGCCTCCGCCAGCGGCATAGAATACGGTCCGATCGAGCTGGATCCCGCGCTCGCCCGCGGCAATCACGCGAGCCGCGCACTCGCGAAGGTATCCGTCGCCCTGATATAGAAGTTCAGACACTCGATGCCGCCCGATCTTCCCCGTGCGCGGCAATCAGCATGGCCATTCGATCCTTGGTGCGGAGCTTCTCCCGCTTGAGCTCGCCAAGCCGCATCGAATCCATCGGCACATGTCCGAGTTCGGCATCCCTGACCTTGGCCTTCAGCTCGCTGTGACGATCGTAGAGCCCTCTGAATTCGTCACTATGTTCCAGCAGTCTCTCCAGCACCTTCTGTTCGTTGTCGGTCATTCCCGCCTCGCCTGCTGCCGTACCTTGCCGTGGATCACCCCAAAAATGAGCCCCGAAAGGAATCTCTCGGGGCCCGGGAATAATGCCTGGCAGCGTCCTACTTTCGCACGGGAAAGTCCCGTACTATCATCGGCGCTGAGTGCCTTCACTTCCGAGTTCGGGATGGGGTCGGGTGGTTCTCACTCGCCATGGCCACCAGGCAAACGGGTCACGGAGAGTCTGTCAGGCAAGGGAGGGTCGCATTCGAATCGAGACCGCTTGGGTGTTATATGGTCAAGCCTCACGGTCAATTAGTACTGGTCAGCTTCACGCATTGCTGCGCTTCCACACCCAGCCTATCAACGTCGTGGTCTTCAACGGACCTTCAGGGATCTCAAGGATCCAGGGAGACCTCATCTCGGGGGGGGCTTCCCGCTTAGATGCTTTCAGCGGTTATCCCGTCCGTACATAGCTACCCGGCAATGCCACTGGCGTGACAACCGGAACACCAGAGGTACGTCCACTCCGGTCCTCTCGTACTAAGAGCAGCTCCCCTCAAGTCTCCAACGCCCACGGCAGATAGGGACCGAACTGTCTCACGACGTTCTAAACCCAGCTCGCGTACCACTTTAAATGGCGAACAGCCATACCCTTGGGACCGACTACAGCCCCAGGATGTGATGAGCCGACATCGAGGTGCCAAACACCGCCGTCGATACGAACTCTTGGGCGGTATCAGCCTGTTATCCCCGGAGTACCTTTTATCCGTTGAGCGATGGCCCTTCCATACAGAACCACCGGATCACTAAGACCGGCTTTCGCCCCTGCTCGACCTGTCCGTCTCGCAGTCAGGCACCCTTATGCCTTTGCACTCAAAGCGCGATTTCCGACCGCACCGAGGGTACCTTCGCGCTCCTCCGTTACTCTTTGGGAGGAGACCGCCCCAGTCAAACTACCCACCACGCACTGTCCCCGACCCGGATCACGGGCCTGGGTTAGAAATCCAGCCATACCAGGGTGGTATTTCAAGGTCGGCTCCACGGAGACTGGCGTCTCCGCTTCAACGCCTCCCACCTATCCTGCACAAGCATGCCCAGATTTCAGTACGAAGCTGTAGTAAAGGTTCACGGGGTCTTTCCGTCTAGCCGCGGGAACACTGCATCTTCACAGCGATTTCAATTTCACTGAGTCCCTGGTGGAGACAGCGTGGCCATCGTTACGCCATTCGTGCAGGTCGGAACTTACCCGACAAGGAATTTCGCTACCTTAGGACCGTTATAGTTACGGCCGCCGTTTACCGGGGCTTCGGTCAAGAGCTTCGCCGAGGGCTAACCCCATCACTTAACCTTCCGGCACTGGGCAGGCGTCACACCCTATACCTCCTCTTGCGAGTTTGCAGAGTGCTGTGTTTTTAGTAAACAGTCGCAGCCACCTGGTCACTGCAACCCCCGGCAGCTCACGGAGCAAGTCCGATCACCGCCGGAGGCACACCTTCTCCCGAAGTTACGGTGCTATTTTGCCTAGTTCCTTCACCAG
>OZ243976.1:4632500-5409393 GCA_965214795.1 Gammaproteobacteria bacterium
GGCAACCCCGTCCCCTCGGACAACTCCGTGACGAGCCGGCCGGTCGTGCGGCAGGAGGCCTCCTCGCCACCCGCCACGATGGAGCGCGTAACCGTCCGCAACGGCGACTCCCTTTACCTCATATTCAATCGAAAGGGGCTTCCCCAGATCGACCTTCACCATCTTCTCGCGAGCGGGGAGAAGGGAAGGAATCTGAAACGCCTCCGTCCAGGCCAGTCCATCGCGTACCT
Source organism: Gammaproteobacteria bacterium (assembly GCA_965214795.1). GTDB lineage: Bacteria > Pseudomonadota > Gammaproteobacteria > HK1 > HK1 > JAJDXW01. Next base: position 4,632,731 of record OZ243976.1, read on the forward strand.
GCAGGACCCGGACGGGCAACTCACCCGGTTCCACCACGAGGTGGACGAGCTCACCATCGTGCAGTTCGTGCGGAGTGGAAATGGATTCACGTCCCGGGTGGTGACTCGCGAATTCGATCGGCACATCGCCGTCAAGAACGGCGTGATCAAGAGCTCTCTCTTCGCCGCGGCCCGCGGGGTGCCGGACCCGGTCATTCACCAGTTCGTGGACGTGCTGGAATGGGACATCGATTTCGCACGAGACCTCCGGAAGGGCGACTCCTTCTCGCTCCTCTACGAAGAGCTGCACATCGACGGGCAGCGAGTTCGAACCGGTGACGTCCTTGCCCTGGAGTTCCGGTCGCAGCGTGCAGGAAAACCGATTCGCGCCTTCCGTTACACCGATTCGAACGGCAAAACCGACTACTTCACTCCCGACGGCCGGTCCCTCCAGCGCGAATTCACGCGCAATCCCCTCCGATTCACCCGCATCAGCTCCCGATTCTCCAAATCACGCCTGCATCCGGTCCTCCGGATCAGGCGCCCCCACCGCGGTGTGGACTATGCCGCGCCCCGCGGCACGGCAATCAGGGCAACGGGCTCCGGCCGCGTATCCTTCGCAGGTCGGAAAGGCGGCTACGGAAAGACCATCCTCCTTACCCATGGAAACGGCTATACGACCCTGTACGCCCATTTGTCCCGCTATGCGAAGAGGATCCGGAAAGGAACCCAGGTCCGACAAGGCCAGATCATCGGATACGTGGGCTCGACCGGAATCGCGACCGGCCCGCACCTCCATTACGAGTTCCGCATCAACGGCGTTCATCGGGATCCGCTGACCGTGGAGCTTCCCAGAGCGGCGCCCCTCGACGCGAGGGAGCTGAAGAGATTCCGCAGTGCGATCGGGCCGCTCGTGGCCCGAATCGACACCCTCGGCGCCACGCAGCTCGCCAGCCTGGATCGCTGATCGACCTTGTCCCGTCCTTACCTGGGGCTCATCTCCGGCACGAGCGTCGACACCGTTGACGCGGTAGTTGCGTCCTTCGACCCCGATCCGGGAGCCGTGCGCCTGCTGCACACGCACGACCATCCGATTCCGCCCCGGCTTCGCCGGGATCTTCTGGATGCCGCCGCCGACGAGCGAACGACGTTCGCCCGCATCGCCCGGCTCGACGTCGAGGTCGGCCACCTGTTCGCCGACGCAGCGGTCTGCGCCGTAGAGAGGGCCGGACTCGATCGGGCCGAAGTCGCCGCCGTGGGAAGCCACGGCCAGACCGTCCGCCATGAACCCGACGGGCAATGGCCTTCGACGACCCAGATCGGCGATCCGAACGTCATCGCCCAGCGAACCGGCATCACTACGGTAGCGGATTTCCGCCGGCGCGACATCGCGGCCGGTGGGCAGGGGGCGCCGCTGGCCCCCGCCTTCCATCAGGCCCTCATGTCCCACCCCTCGCTCCGGCGCGCGATCGTCAACCTCGGCGGAATCGCGAACGTATCGCTGCTCGACCCCGCAGTCCCGGGCGCGAGCGGTCCCCTCGGTTTCGACTGCGGCCCCGCCAACGGGTTGCTCGATGCATGGGCCCGGCAGCACCTCGATGCGCCTCTCGACCGGGACGGCGACTGGGGGGCAGGCGGCGTCGTTCACGGCCCCCTCCTCGAGCGGATGCTGACCGATCCGTACTTCTCCCGGCCCGCTCCGAAGAGCACCGGACGCGGCTACTTCGACGAGGGATGGATCGACCGGCAGATTCGCTCGATGGGGGGAGGAACGGTTGCACCGGACGACGTGCAGCGCACGCTGTGCGAGCTGTGCGCCGCGACCGTTGCGGAGTCCATCGAGACCCACGGCCCGGAAACGACCGAGGTGTACCTGTGCGGCGGCGGGGTGCACAACCGCGCTCTGGTCGAACGCCTCGCCGCCCGGCTCGCCCCGCGCCGGGTGGCCCGTACCGACGACCTCGGCATCTCGGCGGACTACGTGGAGGCCACGGCGTTCGCGTGGCTCGCGAAGTGCGCCCTCGACGGGGTTCCGGGCAATCGTCCCTCCGTAACCGGTGCGAGCGAGGCGGTGGTGCTCGGCGGGATCTACCCTGGCCGCGTCCGGTCGGCCCGGCCGGGTGAGCGGCCCGGATCGCCGGCCCGGACCGCGGAGCGCAGCAACCGGTAGCCGACCCCGGCGCGTGCGCCGTCGAGTCGGAGCGGCCGGAGGGGGCACCGCCCGCCGGATCGGCGTTCGCGTCGGAGGTCGGGGGTGGCGCCAAGGCCAAGCCCGAGAAGCCGGCAAGGGCCCGCTCCCCGGCTAAGGGCTCAGATCGAGAACGACAAGCCGCAACCGCACGTAGTGCTGGCGTTGGGATTCCGCACCACGAACTGCGACCCTTGAAGGTCCTCCTGATAGTCGATCTCCGACCCGACGATGTACTGATAGCTCAGCGGATCGACGACGAGCCGAACCCCATCGCGTTCGACGACGTGGTCGTCGGCCTCCGAATCGTGCTCGAGGTCGAAACCGTACTGAAACCCCGAGCACCCGCCGCCCTGCACGTACACCCTGAGAATTCCGCCCGCGTCCGCGTGGGAAGCGAATATTTCCCTCGCCTTGGCGGTGGCCCGGTCGGAGATCCGGATATCAATGTCGTCCGCATCGCTCATGACGCGAAGTGTAGCACCGTCCGGGGTTTCGGGCTCCCCCGCGACCACCGCATCGGCCTCTGCCCGCACGGCCGTACGGAGGATGATCCCGGAACCATTTTTCGTCGTGACCGAGTGCCGGGGGCGGGTGCGAGTGCGGATCGGCCGGCCGTGCGACCGAGGGCCGCTTCATGAGGCGCGAACCGACCCGCAGACGACGAAATGCGCTCCCCGATGGCCTGCCGAACCGGCCCGGTTCACCCGTCGCCGAACAAAATGCGAGCCCTGAGGATGATCCCCGGCAATTCTCATTTTGCTTGTCGGATCCTGCTGCCGGACCGGCACGACCGCCGATCTGCCCCCTGATCTGCCCCCTGATCTGCCCCGGATCGAGTCGCAAGGAGAAGACGGCTTGCGGCTCAGGGTGAAGTCAGGCGCCAAAATGAGAACTGCTGGATGATCCCGAGTCCATTGTTCGTCCGCCCGCAAGGGGGTTATGCTTCCGAGCGGCTCCCGGCACTACCGCCCGGCAGCGTGACGGCGGCCCCCGCCCGCCCCGGATCAGACTTCATGGCACGAATGGTCGACTGCGTCGTCTTGAAGCAGACCGCGGAAGGACTCGAAGAGCCGCCCCTGCCGGGCGCGCTCGGCGAGCGGATCTACGGCAACGTCTCGGCGGAAGGATGGCGCCAGTGGCTCGAACGGCAGCAGATGATCATCAACGAGAACCAGCTCACGAGTGCCGAGCCCGACAGCCAGCGGGTCATCGAGCAGCACCTGCTCGGATTCCTGTTCGGAGAGGGGGAATTCGGCGGGCTCCCCGCGGGATTCCGCGGGTTCGGCGGAAAGAAGTAGGGCCGCGCGGGAACCGGACGGCCGAGGGCGGGGTTCCGGGCGGCATCAGGCGGCGGGCTCCAGACGCCACATCGGAGCGATCACGATTCGCAGCCGCCCGGAGGCCGTGCGCAGCGCCCGCTCCACCTCGCCGGGAGAGTCTCCGCGAGCGAAGACGTATCCGGGATACGCACCTCCTTCCGGCAGAGGCACGAGCTCGACGCCGGTTCCAGCCGATATGGACACCTCGTCGACCCCCGGAACGCTCAGCGCGTCAAGCACCCCTTCCACTCGTCGCAGGGTTCCGGCCCGGGGGGTCGGCAGCATCATGACGCCGGCCGCGCCGGCCGCGAGCCCGCGCGGAAGCCGCCGGCCCATGGCGGCGGCCAGCACGACCTCCTCCAGGCTGTGACCCGCGCTGAAGCGAAGGAGCCTCGAACACTCGCCCCCGATAGTGCGTGCCGCAACTTCCAGCAGCCACGCCTCACCCGCGTGCCAGCGCAGCTCCGCATGCACGGGCCCGGTGACGAGTCCGAACGCCGCCGCCGCCCGGCGCACGCACTCGACGATGCGTTCCTCGGCCGCCTCGCCGAGCCGGCTCGGAGTGACGTAGATGCTCTCCTCGAAGAACGGACCGTCAAGCGGATCGGGCTTGTCGAAGAGCGCAAGCACCTCGAGCCGGCCGGCGCGCAAGATTCCCTCCACCGCGACCTCCGGCCCCGGAACGAAGGACTCGACCAGCAGCAACGACCGTTCCTCCTCGTCCCGCGCATCGGCCACAATGGCGCGCACCCGTTCGATCGCGGCCGCGAGCTCCCCAGGGTCGTCGGCCCGAATGACCCCGCGGCTCGCCGACATGGCGATCGGCTTGACCACACAGGGAAACGAAATCCCGGAGAGACGCGGCCGGCGGCGCAGATCGAGGACGCGGAACCCGGGCACCCTGATCCCCGCCGCGGCCAGACGAGCCCGGGCGAGGTCCTTACGGCGAGAGAGCCTCGCCGCTCCGGGTGGATTGCCGGCAAGGCCGAGTTCGCTCGCCGCCCGCGCCGCCAGCTCCACCGTCGCGTCGTCCGGGGCGAGGACCGCGGAGAACCCGCCCTCTCGAATCGCGGCGGTGCGAATGGAATCGAGGGCCCGGTCCGGATCACCGAGGTCGACGCGCAACCCCCCCTCCGCGGCCACCGAGTACTCTCCCTCCGACACCACGAGGAGCCGGGTCCCGAGACGGGACGCGGCGCGCAGGTACGCCGCGATTCGATAGCTTCCCGGCGGTGCGATGAGGAGCGCGGTGCCGTGGGGCGAAGTCAGACCCGGGCGGCCCCGCAGCCGGTGCAGCCTCCACTCCCGCCCGTTGCCATGAACACGTTGTTGAACACGAAGCTCGAGCCGGTGGGACGGGTCACGAAGTCGATCTCCACCCCGCGAAGATAGCCGAACGCGACCGCATCCACGTAGATGTCGAAACCCTGCTCCTCAAGGACCTTGTCCCAAGGCATCCGGCGGTCCGTGAACGTCATCCCGTAGGTCATGCCGGCACAACCGCCGCCGGTCACATAGATCCTGACCGCTTCCACCTCGTCGTCCTCGATCTGCTCGCAAAGCACCGCGAGCTGCTGGCGGGCGGCCGGCGTAAGACTGATGTCGCTCTCGGCGACGCTTTCCCGAAACTGTGGCGCAGTCATGGTTACGTACCTCGCGCGGGATCAGATCTCGACCATTTCGAAGTCTTCCTTGCGGGCCCCGCAGTCCGGACACACCCAATTCGGCGGGATGTCCTCCCACCGGGTCCCCGCCGCGATGCCCTCCTCCGGCAATCCATCCTCCTCACGGTAGATGAAGCCGCAGATCACGCACATCCAGGATTTCATCGTGCTCCCACCAGAGCTGGAACGGGATCGCGAGCATCGATTCGGGCCGGAGCTCGCGGGAGGTGTATTTTCGCACAGGCTCCGCCGCCCGAATACATCCAGCCTGGTCCAATGCGGGACTTTCCCACGCGGGCCGCTCATCCGCACCGGGTTGACAGGAGCGCCCCTCATTCGTGCTCTCGGGGGGAGGGGGGGTCCTGCGGGCCGCGTGGAGGCAGCCGATCGGCCCCAGCGCGCGCGGCGAGCGCCATCCCGGCCCATTGTTTCCATCACGAACCGTAGCGGGGGATGACCCCTGCGGAGGGCCCAGGACGGATTCGCTCATTCCAAGATAGCCAATGAATTCAAATAATTGCGTCCACCGACAATCTGATGATCCGAAGTCGGCGGCGACCGGGGGATCAGGCGTCGAATCAAGACGATACGCTCACCCGTGGTCATCCGGGAAGGCGGAGAACGAATTTGTCCTGCGGAACAGCAGTTCTCATTTTGGCGCCTGACTTTACCCTGAGCCGCAAGCCGTCTTCTCCTGGCGACTCGATCCGGGGCGGATCGACGGTCGTGCCGATCCCGCAGCGGGACCCGACGAGCAAAATGAGAATTGCGCCTGCGGAAGGGCGGGGTCGCGGTGGGTCGTTTCGCGCCCTACCATCGGGTCCTCCGGGACGAACGAGAGCCCTTTCATGCCGAGAACGGACGAGGCGTCGCCCTGGCCGAGCCGAGGGCTCTACGCGGTCACCCCGGAGGACCGGTCCGGAGCGGAGCTCGCCGGCGCGGTCGCCGCCGCCGTGGAACACGGGGTCAAGGCCGTCCAGTACCGCGACAAGTCCCCGGACCCCGCCCGGCGACGGCGCGACGCCGAGGCGCTCCTCGCGGTCTGCCGCCCGCGGCACGTGCCGCTCATCATCAACGACGACGTGGACCTGGCGCTCGAGGTGGGGGCGGACGGGGTGCATCTCGGCCGGGACGACGAGGCGCTGGCCACCGCCCGGGAACGGCTCGGCGACCGCGCGATCGTCGGCGTCTCCTGCTACGACGAGGCGCGCCGCGCGCTCGGCGCCGCCCGGGACGGCGCGGACTACGTGGCGTTCGGAAGCTTCTTTCCCTCCCTCACCAAGCCCGGCGCGGTGCGCGCCACGACGGAGCTCCTCGCCGCGGTGCGCCCGCGCATCGAGGTGCCCATCGTCGCCATCGGGGGCATCACGGCGAACAACGCGCTCCCGTTGCTCGAACGCGGAGCCGACTTGCTCGCGGTCGTCAACGCGATCTTCGGCGCGCCCGACATCGGGCACGCGGTACGCCGGCTGAGCGGGCTCTTTTCGTGAGGCGGGCTATTCGACGGTGACGGACTTGGCGAGGTTGCGGGGCTGGTCGATGTCGGTCCCTTTCAGTACCGCAACGTGATAGGCGAGGAGCTGGAGCAGGATCGTGTGAACCACCGGCGCGACGATGGATCCGACCGAGGGCATGGAGAGGACCCGTGCATCGCCCCAATCCCTTTCGATGTCTTCGCCGAACACATAGAGGATCCCCCCCCGTGCCCGCACCTCCTCGAGGTTCGAACGCAGCTTTGCGCGCAATACGTCGTTCGGGGCCACCGCCACGACCGGCATGTCCTTGTCGACCAGGGCGAGCGGGCCGTGCTTCAGCTCCCCGGCCGGATAGGCCTCCGCGTGGATGTACGATATCTCCTTCAGCTTGAGCGCGCCCTCCATCGCCACCGGATAGTGCACCCCGCGCCCGAGGAACAGCGCGTGGCGCTTGTCCCCGAACTCGGCGGCAAGCTCGTCCACGGCCGGGCCGAGACCGAGCGCCCTTGCACACCAGTCCGGCAGTGCCTCGAGTTCTCCGACGATCCGCGCCTCCGTTTCGGGGGTCATCCGGTGGCGCCGGCCGACTGCTGCCACCAGCAGCAGAAGAGCCACGAGCTGGGCGGTGAACGCCTTGGTCGACGCCACCCCGATCTCCGGCCCCGCATTGGTCATCAGGACCATGTCCGCGGCCCGCACGAGAGAGCTGTTCGGCACGTTCACGATGCCGAGCGACGGCCCGAACCCCCGCGTCGCCGCCTCCTGCACGGCACCCAGGGTATCGGCCGTCTCTCCGGACTGGGAGAGCGCCACCACCAGGGTGGAAGGATCCGCGAGCGGGGTGCGGTAGCGGAACTCGCTTGCCTGCTCCACCCTGCACTGCACGCCAGCGAGATCCTCGAACCAGTGCCGGGCCACGAGCCCCGCGTGATACGCGGTTCCGCAGGCGACGATCTGTACGGAGCGGATCCGGTCGAACACCTGCGAGGCGGCCGGACCGAATGCCGCTTCCAGCACCCGATCCTCGTAGGTGCGACCGGCGAGGGCCGCCGCCACGGTCTGCGGTTGCTCGTGGATCTCCTTGAGCATGAAGTGCCGCCACCGCCCGCGGTCGACCATCGTCGGGCTGAGGGTGTTCGTGAAGACGGAACGGCGGGCCGGCCGGCCGGCCCGGTCCAGGATCCGGACCGAGTCGACCGTCACGTCCGCGACATCCCCGTCCTCGAGCACGATGTACTGTCGAGTGACCCCGATGAGGGCCGCGACGTCGGAGGCGATGAAGTGCTCGCCCGCCCCCACCCCGACGACGAGCGGGCTTCCCCGCACCGTCGCGACGAGACGATGCGGATCGTGCGACGCGATCACCCCGAAGGCGTAGGATCCTTCCAGGATCAGCACCGTGTGCCGGACGGCGTCGAGCAGGTTCCGGCCGCGCGCGAGCTCGCGGTGAATCCGGTGCCCGATGACCTCCGTGTCGGTCTCGGAGGCGAACCGATAGCCGGACTCGACGAGCTCGGCCCGGATGTCGGCATGGTTCTCGATGATCCCGTTGTGAACGACCGCGACTTCCTCCCCGCACATGAGCGGGTGTGCGTTCGTCTCGGTCGGCTTTCCGTGCGTCGCCCACCGGGTGTGGGCGACCCCGGTGCTCCCGTGCGGACGAGCCCGTTCGAGGCGCGCCTCGAGCTCCACCACCTTCCCCACCGTCCTCACCCGGTCGATGCGGTCTCTCATCACCGCGAGCCCGGCCGAATCGTAGCCGCGGTATTCGACCCGCCGCAGACCTTCGATAAGGAAGGGAACCACGTCCCGCCGCGCGACCGCCCCGACGATTCCACACATGATTCGGTCTCTCCCCAGTGACGCGGATCCGCCGGTCAGTCGGCTTCGCCTTCGAAGCCGCGCTTCCAGCGTGCGATGCTCGTTTGCCGGCGCCGCGACACGGTGAGCTGCCGCGGCGGCGCGTCACGGGTCACCGTCGATCCTGCGCCGATGGTCGCGCCTTCGCCGACCCGGACCGGTGCCACGAGCTCCACCCCGGAGCCGATGAACGCGCCGTCCTCGATGGTGGTCCGGTGCTTCTCGACCCCGTCGTAGTTGCAGGTGATGGTTCCCGCACCGATGTTGACATCGCGGCCGACGTGGGCATCTCCGACGTAGGCGAGGTGATTCGCCTTCGAACCGGCCCCGATCCGCGATGCCTTCACCTCGACGAAGTTTCCGATGTGCGCACCCTCCCCGACCTCCGTGCCGGGCCGCAGCCGGGCGAACGGACCGATGCGGGCTCCGGACGCCACCCGCGCCCCGTCGACCACGCAGTGCGAACGCACCTCGGCGCCTTCACCGATCTCGGCGTCCCGGAGGATGGTGTAGGGCCCGATGACGGCGCCCCGGCCGATCCGGACCCGGCCTTCGAGCACGACTCCCACATCGATTACGACGTCTTCACCCGCCGCCACCTGGCCGCGGATGTCGACGCGTGCCGCGTCGTGCAGCGTGACCCCGCCCCGCATCAACTGCTCCGCCCGCCGGCGTTGCAGGCGGCGCTCCACCGCTTCCAGCTCGACCCGGTCGTTGACCCCCAGCGCCTCTCCGGGAGACGACGGAGCAACCGGCGTCACCACGAAACCCTCGTCCACGGCCATGGCCACCACATCGGTGAGATAGTACTCGCCCTGCGCGTTGTCGGCCGAGAGCGCGGCGACCCAGCGGCGCAACGGCGCGGCAGGGGCGGCCAGGATTCCGGTGTTGATCTCGCGGATCGCGCGCTCGGCCGGGCTCGCATCGCGGTGCTCCACGATCCCGACCACCCCTCCGCCGGAATCGCGCCGCACCCGACCATAGCCGTCGGGCCGGTCCACGGAAACGGTGAGAAGCGCGACCTGACGAGGGCCGACCGAAGCCTTCAGCCGGCGAAGCGAGACGGGCTCGAGCCCCGGCACGTCGCCGTAGAGGACCAGGACGGCGCGCCTGTCGGAGATGGCGGGCAACGCCTGGGCGAGTGCATGCCCGGTACCGAGGGGCCGCGGCTGCTCCACCCAGTTGAGCGAAGGCCTGTCGGGGCCGAGGGCCGCTTCGGTTCCCGAACGCACCGCCTCGCCACGGTACACGACGTGGATCACGCCCGGATCGAGGGCGCGGGCGGCCTCGACCACCCACGCGAGGAGCGGACGCCCCGCCGCCTCCTGAAGGACCTTGGGGCGGCTGGACCGCATCCGCTTGCCGTCGCCGGCGGCGAGAACGACGACCTCGAAGTCCGTCATGCGCGGCTTCCTCCCCGGGGGTGCGGCGTGGCGCGAGCGAGCCCCCTCCTCCGCGGGCGGCGGGCGGCGGGCGGACGGCGGGCGGCTCAGACCCGCCCGGAGCGGCGGCGCAACCGCTCCAGCGTCCTGAGCTGGGCGACCGCCTCGGCGAGCTCGGCCCGGGCTTTCGCGTAGTCGATCCGGGCCTGTCGATCATGCAGCGCCTCTTCCGCCTGCTCCTTGGCGGCAACGGCGGCCGCCTCATCGACATCTTCGGCCCGCAACGCCGTATCGGACAACACCGTGACGACGTGGGGCTGCACCTCGAGGATGCCGCCGGACACGTAGAACGAATCTTCTTCTCCCCCCGGCATCACCGCCCGAACCTCTCCCGGGGCGAGAGTGGTGATGAGGGCGCTGTGCCCGGGCAGGATGCCGACCTCGCCCTCGACGGCGGGGGCGAACACCATCTCCACCTCGCCGGAGAAGATCTCGCGCTCGGCGCTCACGACGTCGAGCCGCGTGGTCAGCGCCATCGCCGGGCTCCCCCGCCGGCCTCTCGGGGGTCCCGGCTCACAGCGTCTTCGCCTTCTCGACCGCCTCCTCGATGTTGCCGACCATGTAGAAGGCCTGCTCGGGCAGGTGGTCGTACTCGCCGTCCACGATGGCCCGGAACCCGGCGATGGTCTCGCGAAGCGGCACGTACTTGCCGGACGAGCCGGTGAACACCTCCGCCACGAAGAACGGCTGGGACAGGAAGCGCTCGAGCTTCCGGGCGCGGGACACGGTGAGCCGGTCTTCGTCCGAGAGCTCGTCCATGCCGAGGATCGCGATGATGTCCTTCAGCTCCTTGTAGCGCTGGAGGGTGCTCTGCACCGCCCGCGTCACGTCGTAGTGCTCCTGGCCGAGCACCTGCGGGTCGAGCTGCCGGCTGGTGGAGTCGAGCGGGTCCACGGCGGGATAGATCCCGAGCTCCGCGATCTGCCGCGAGAGCACCACCGTCGCGTCGAGGTGCGCGAAGGTCGTCGCCGGCGACGGGTCGGTGAGGTCGTCGGCCGGCACGTACACCGCCTGGATGGAGGTGATGGAGCCGGTCCGGGTCGAGGTGATGCGCTCCTGCAGCACCCCCATCTCCTCGGCCAGGGTCGGCTGGTAGCCCACCGCCGAGGGCATCCGCCCGAGCAGGGCCGACACCTCGACCCCGGCCAGGGTGTAGCGATAGATGTTGTCGATGAAGAGGAGGACGTCACGGCCTTCGTCGCGGAAGTACTCCGCCATGGTGAGCCCGGTCAGACCCACCCGGAGCCGGTTGCCGGGGGGCTCGTTCATCTGCCCGTAGACGAGGGCCACCTTGTCGAGCACCCCGCTCTCCGTCATCTCGTGGTAGAGGTCGTTGCCCTCGCGGGTACGCTCCCCCACGCCGGCGAAGACGGAGTAGCCACTGTGCTCGATCGCGATATTGCGGATGAGCTCCATCACGCACACGGTCTTGCCGACGCCGGCCCCTCCGAACAGCCCGACCTTGCCGCCCTTCGCGAACGGACAGATGAGGTCGACGACCTTGATGCCCGTCTCGAGCAGCTCCACCGTCGGCGCCTGGTCAGCGTAGGCAGGCGCCTCCCGGTGGATGGTCCAGTGTTCCTCCGCCCCGATATCGCCGGCCTCGTCGACCGGCTGTCCGAGCACGTCCACGATGCGCCCCAAGGTCTTCGGCCCGACCGGCACCGCGATGGGCTCGCCCGTGTTCAGCACCTGGACCCCGCGCTTGAGCCCGTCCGTGGAGCCCATCGCGATCGCCCGGACCACCCCGTCGCCGAGCTGCTGCTGCACCTCGAGGGTGAGATCCTGCTCCTCGAGCCGGAGCGCGTGATAGACCTTGGGGATCTCGCTGCGCGGGAACTCGACGTCCACCACCGCGCCGATGATCTGTACGACTTCTCCACCACTCATCCGCTCTGTCCTCGATTCCGTCCCGCTCAACCGAAAGTCGTTTGTTCCGCCTTTCGCGTTTTTCCGCTCACACCGCGGCGGCGCCGCCCACGATCTCCGAGATCTCCTGGGTGATGGCCGCCTGGCGGGCCTTGTTGTAGGCGAGCTGCAACTCGTCGATGAGCGTGCCCGCGTTGTCCGTCGCGGCCTTCATCGCCACCATGCGGGCCGCCTGCTCGCTCGCCCCGTTCTCCATGACCGCCTGGTATACGAGCGATTCGATGTACCGGACGAACACCCGGTCCAGCACCTCCGGCGCGCCCGGCTCGTAGAGATAGTCCCAGTAGACGTCGAGGACCTCTTCCTCGGCGGACACGAAGGGCAGGAGCTGCTCGATGCGGGGCCGCTGGGTCATCGAGTTCACGAAGTCGTTGTAGGCCATGTATACCCGGTCGAGCCGCCCCTCCTCGTAGGCGCCGAGAAGCACCCGCACCACCCCCACCAGGTCCGCGACGTGCGGCTCGTCCCCGACGTGGGTGGCCTGGCCGACGACGTTCGTCCCGAGGCGACGCAGGAACATCGAACCCTTGTTGCCGATGACGCACGCGTCGATCTCGAGGCCGGACTCGCTCCATCCCTCCATCTCCCGCAGCAGGGAACGGAAGAGGTTCGAGTTGAGCCCCCCGCAGAGGCCGCGATCGGTCGAAACGAGGAGCATCCCGACCCGCCTTGTCTCGCGCTCCGCCATGAACGGGTGACGGTACTCGGAATGGGCCTGCGCGATGTGAGCGATGACCTGGCGCATCCTGATGGCATAGGGCCGGGCGGCGTTCCGCCGCTCGAGGGCCCGCCGCATCTTGCTCGCGGCCACCATCTCCATGGCGCGCGTGATCTTCTGCGTATTCGAGATACTTTTGATCTTGTTCCGGATTTCCTTCGCGGCAGCCATGTTCGGTTTCCGTTTCGGTCTCCGTTCTTCCCGCGGCGAGCGCGCCGGCCAGCCTACCAGGCGTGGGTGGTCTTGAACCCGTCGACGGCCGCGGCGAGGCCCGACTCGATCTCGTCGTTGAAGTCCGCCGTCGCCTCGATGGTGGCCATGAGCTCTCCGTGCTCGGAGTGCATGTAGGTTTGCAGCGCCTCCTCGAAGCCGGCGATCCGGTCGAGGGGGAGGTCGTCGAGATAGCCGCGATCCACCGCGAACAGGCTCACCGCCATCTCCGAGATGGTCATCGGGGCGTACTGCTTCTGCTTCATCATCTCGGTGACCCGCTGCCCGCGCTCGAGCTGACGGCGGGTCGTCTCGTCGAGGTCGGAGGCGAACTGGGCGAACGCGGCGAGCTCGCGGTACTGCGCAAGGGCGAGGCGCACCCCGCCGCCGAGCTTCCGGATGATGATGGTCTGGGCCGCTCCCCCGACCCGCGACACGGACAGCCCCGCGTTCACCGCCGGGCGGATGCCGGCGTTGAAGAGATCCGTCTCGAGGAAGATCTGCCCGTCGGTGATGGAGATGACGTTCGTCGGCACGAACGCCGAGACGTCGCCGGCCTGGGTCTCGATGATCGGAAGGGCGGTGAGCGACCCGGTGCGCTCCTTGACCTCCCCGCCCGTACGCCGCTCCACCTCGTTCGCGTTGATGCGCGCGGCCCGCTCCAGCAGCCGGGAGTGCAGGTAGAAGACGTCCCCCGGGTACGCTTCGCGGCCGGGGGGCCGGCGCAGCAGCAGCGAGATCTGCCGGTAGGCCCACGCCTGCTTGGTGAGGTCGTCGTAGATGATGAGCGCGTCCTCGCCCCGGTCGCGGAAGTACTCGCCCATCACGCAGCCGCTGTACGGGGCGATGTACTGCATCGCGGCCGATTCCGCGGCCGGCGCGGCCACCACCACCGTGTGCTCCATCGCGCCGTGCTCCTCGAGCTTGCGGACCACCGCCGCGATGGACGAATTCTTCTGCCCGATCGCGACGTAGATGCACCTGATGCCCGAACCTTTCTGATTGATGATGGTGTCGATCGCGACCGCGGTCTTCCCGGTCTGGCGGTCGCCGATGATGAGCTCGCGCTGGCCCCGGCCGATCGGGATCATCGAGTCGATGGACTTGAGCCCGGTCTGGACCGGTTGCCCGACCGACTGGCGGGTGATGACTCCGGGCGCGATCTGCTCGATGGGGAGCCGGGCTTCGGTCTCGAGCGGGCCCCGCCCGTCGATCGGCTCGCCGAGGGCGCTGACCACCCGCCCGAGCACTCCCCGCCCCACCGGGACCTCCAGGATCCGGCCCGTGCACCGCACCACGTCCCCCTCGGAGATGTGCTCGTAGTCCCCGAGCACCACGGCACCCACCGAGTCACGTTCCAGGTTCAGCGCGAGACCGTAGGTATTGCCGGGGAACTCGATCATCTCGCCCTGCATCACGTCACTCAGGCCATGAATGCGAGCGATCCCGTCCGTCAGGGTCACAACGCTCCCTTCGGTCCGCGTCTCGGTGCGGATCTCGAAGCTTTCGATCCGCTCGCGGATGAGCTCGCTGATTTCCGTCGCGCTGAGTTTCATTACTCTGGGTCCTGTCCCTTGTCTCGGTGGGTCGGGCAGGTCGGCCGACCTCGGTCAACCGCCGTGCCTGACGTGGCCATTCTTCCAAAGTGCGGCAACCACGTCCATCCGATGATCATGCTTTCTCTCGTGGCCGGCCATAACGCGACGCCAAAGCCTGCCCGCATCGTTGCGCAACTCCGGCTCCTTCTCGAGAAGCCTCACGGCGTCGCAGCAATTCTCATTTTGGCGCCTGACTTCACCCCGAGCCGCAAGCCGTCTTCTCCTTGCGACTCGATCCGGGGCGGATCGGGGGGCCGATCGACGGTCGTGCCGGTCCGGCCGCGGGACGCGACGAGCAAAATGAGAATTGCTGACGGCGTCGCTGGCGTGTCTCTTGTTTTCTTCGGAATTCGTGCCGTCGCCACGGGAAATGCCGACAATGATTCCATCTCCGGCAAGCCCGGGGAATGCACAGCGAGGGCAGCCCCTGTCCGGGCTCGCCGGACTTCCCGAAAAAAACTTCCCGGCGCCTTCTTCCCGCACCCCTGTCGGGCCGGCTCCCTTCCGGGCCGCACGGGCCGCCGAACACGCCGCTTTACCGTGCTCTTTCATGAACTCGCTACGGAAAAAATCGACCGCCCGGCGGCGACACCTGCACATGCGGATGCATGGTCGGCTGATCTGTCCGCAAATTCATCCGCATCCGAAAGAAGCAGGCCGGTGTCACAAGCACCTGCGGATGCCTGCCCCGCAACGGCAATCGGCATCGCCGCGAACAATGTCGAAGCGACGGACGTTCTTTCCGCAATCCTGAAGATGACTTTCTTCACCGCCGCCTCTGCTCCGCTCGGCCCCGAATCCGACCGCTCCCCAATGCGCTATACGAGCGACTGGGTGAGCTGGTCGATACGTCCCTTGAGCGACGCATCGACGACGGAGTCGCCGATCCGGATCACGACCCCGCCGATGAGCGACTCGTCGACCGAGGTCTCCAGCGTGACCGCATGTCCCAGGCGCCGCCGGACAGCCCCCGCGAGCAGCTCGACGTGCGGCGGGTCGAGGGCGTAGGCGGAGACGATCTCGACCGCGCTCCGCCCCGCCCGGCGGCGGCGCTCCTCCTCGAAGAGCCGGGCGACGGCGGGGCCGGTTCCCAGACGCCGCCCTTCGCCGAGCACTCGCACGAAGTTGGCCATGGTGGCCGAGAGCCCGTCTCCGCAGACGTCGAGCACGAGATCCGTCACCCGGTCCGCGGGAACCCGCGGGTCGGCGAGCAGCCGGGCGAGGCGCGGATCGCCGGTCACCGCCGCGAGCAGATCCAGCCCCTCGGACCACGCATCCACCGCGTCCTCGCGTTCCGCCTGGCGGTAGGCCGCCTGGGCGTAGGGGCGGGCAAGAGTGATCGAGTCGTCCATCGCCGCCGCCTAGAGCTCCTCGGCGAGTTGCCCGAGCAGCTCCGCATGCTGCCTCGCGTCCACCTCGCGCCGCAGCAGGCGTTCCGCGCCCGCGAGCGCGATCCGGCCTACTTCCTTGCGCAGCGCTTCGCGCGCCTGCAGTGATTCGTGGTCGATCTCGGTGCGGGCGGCGACGAGGAGCCGCTCCCCCTCGGCACGGGCCGAGGCCTTGGATTCCTCCACGATCTCCGCGCCGCGCCGCTGCGCCTGGGCGATGATCTCGCTCGCCTGCTCACGCGCATCCTTGAGCACCTCCGCCGCCCGCTCCTCGGCGCGCGCCTGCTCCTCGTGACCCTTCTCGGCCGCGGCGAGACCCTCCGCGATCCGGGTGCGACGGTCCTCCAGCGCGTTCAGAACCGGCTTCCAGAGGAACTTCATCACGAACAGCACGAGCACGAGGAAGGTGCCCATCTGCCCGAACAGGGTGGCCGTCACGTTCACTGTCGTCCCCCTTCTCCGAGAGCGGAAGATCTCGTGTTCACGGACCGGGCGCGGCCCACGTCAGCCGCCGAGCGCCGCCTGTGCCGCCCCGATGAAGGGATTGGCGAGAATCAGCCACATCGAGATGCCGAGCACGATCATGGGAAACGCCTCCATGAGACCCCCGGTGAACAGCATCTGGACGAGAAGCTGCGGCCGCAGCTCGGGCTGACGGGCGATGCCGTCGATGTACCGCCCGCAGATGAGGCCCCAGCCGAGCGCGGAACCGAGACCGGCCGCGGCCAGAATGATTCCCACGCCGATCGCGGTGGCGTAGTAGATCGACGCGATGTCGGTTGCCTCCAGCATGATTTGTCTCTCCTCGAAGGTCGCGTTTGGATGGGGGTCAGTGGTCGTCCTGATAGGCCAGGGAGATGTAGACGATCGACAGCAGCATGAAGATGAACGCCTGCAAGGTGATCACCAGGACGTGGAAGATGGCCCACGCGCCACCCGGTATGAACTGGGCCCAGAACGGCAGGAGCGCGATCAGGACGAACAGGAGCTCGCCGGCGAAGAGGTTCCCGAACAGGCGGAGCCCGAGGCTGAGCGGCTTCGCGATCTCCTCGATGAGGGTCATCACGACGTTGACCGGGAAGGCGAAGATGCCGAACGGATGGGTCAGGTACGTCTTCACGTAGCCCCAGGCCCCGCGTTCGCGCACGTTGTGGATGATGATGAGCGCGAAGATGCTGAGCGAGAGCCCGAAGGTGGCGTCGAGATTGGTGGTGGGCACCACCTTGAAGTAGGGAACCCCCGCCTCGAAGAGCAGCCAGGGAATGAGGTCCACCGGTATGAGGTCCATCAGGTTCATGAGGAAGACCCACACGAAGATGGTGAGCCCGAGGGGACCGACCAGGCGGTTCGGCTTCGGAAACACGTCCCGCACCATGCCGTTGACGAACTCGACCAGGATCTCGAGCACGTTCTGCAGCCCGGTGGGGCGGTCGGGGTCGAGGTTCCGCCCGACCCGCCACGCGACGAGCATGATGATTCCCGCGAGCACGAGGCTCACGAGGAAGGTGTCCAGGAAGAACACGGAGAAGTCGATGAGGCCCGACGCCCGGTGCGTCTCGGGATCGCAGCCGAGGCACAGGTTCGTCAGGTGGTGCTGGATGTACTCGACCGGATTGTCGGTCGCGGGCTGGGCCGCCGCGCTTGTGTCAGCCAAGTCTCTCGACTCCGGTTCTCTCATGGTTCAGGGCGGCGGCCCTCCGGCCGGGCGATGCAGCGACCCGGCGAGGAACCAGCCGACCTGGCACGCCGCAAACCCCGCGATCATCGGCACCGGAGCGAGCTTCCAGTAGCCGATCCCGAGTGCGAACAGACCCGCGGCAACCACGAACCGTTCGAGCACCCCGACCCCGAGCACCAGCGTCTCCGTTCCCGGCCGCGACCTCGTGGCCCTCGTCGCGAGCCGGACCCGGCGCGCGTGCAGAGCGGTCAGCGCGAGGGCGACCCCGCTGCCGGCGAGCGCCCCTCCCGCCGCAGCCGCGTCCCGGAAGACCAGGAACACGGCGGCGACAGCGAGCGCAAGGGCCGCCTGCGCCGAGGCGAGGCGGACCACGTCTCGCGCCAGACCATCCCCCCTCTCGGGGGCCCCGCGCCGCATCTGCACGCCTCCCCTACAAACAGAGCGGGAGGCTCCCCTCACCCGTTCCGCCGCGCCTGGGCTCGGGTTCGGGACCCTCCCGTGGGGAGCGCCGCCATCTCGGGCGGAGAGGAGATTGTAACCAACCCCGCCCGCGCCGATCAACGACCCTGTCGGGAGCTGCAGGACTTTCCCACGCTGGCCGCTCATCCCCACCGGGTCGACAGGAGCACCCTCATTCGTGCCCTCAGGCGAGGAAGGGGGGGGCCGCGGGCCACGTGGAGGCAGCCGATCGGCCCGATCGCGCGCGACGAGCGCCATCCCGGCCCCTCGTTTCCATCCGGAACCCCATCCGGAACCGTAGCGTGGGATGACCCTGCGCACCCGACCAGGGCCATTTTCCTGTCGTGACCGACTGCTGCCGGCCGCGGGTGCGGATCGGCCGGCCGTGCGGTCGAGGGCCGCTTCATGAGGCCCGGACCGACACCCACACGTCCAGATGCGCTCCCGAACGACCTGCCGAACAGGCCCGCTTCAACCGTCGCCGGACAGGAAGCGAGCCCTTCGCACCCGACAGGGTGATTCCCCACGCGGCCGGCGGGCCTGGCCGAGGACATGGCCCGACAGACACCGCGGGGAGCGGCCGCGGGCTTCGCACCGCCCGCCTGTTCGGCACGGGACGGACAACGGCTCCCGTTCGTCCGGGTCGCGCGCCGCGCACCGGCCCGGAGCCGATCAGTCTTCCGCAGCGTGCTCCGGGTCGAGCCGTTCCAGGATCCCGTCGAGCTCGTCGAGGCTGTGGTAGCGGATCACGAGGCGGCCCGAACCCCGGTTGCCGTGCCGGATGCTGACCTCGCTGCCGATGAGGTCGCCGAGGCGGGTCTCGAGACGGCCGATGTCCGGGTCGCGCGCCGCTTCCTCGCCCGCACCGTCACCGGGTGCGTCCTGCATCCGACGTACCAGCGCCTCGGTCTGCCGCACCGAGAGACCCCGCTCCACCACGACCCGGGCCGCCTCGCTCTGCCTCGTGTCGGCGAGCGCGAGCAACGCCCGCGCGTGGCCCATCTCGAGCTCGCCGGCCTCGAGCCGGGTGCGCACGTCCTCGTTCAGCTCGAGCAGACGAAGCAGGTTCGAGACGGCGGGCCGCGACCGGCCCACCGCCTCCGCCACCTCTCGGTGGGTCATCGAGAACTCCTCGACGAGGCGGGCGACCCCTCGCGCCTCATCGAGGGGGGTCAGGTCCTCGCGCTGGATGTTCTCGATGATCGCCATGATGAGGGACACCTCGTCGGAGAGCTCGCGCACCACCGCGGGTACCGTCGCGAGCCCGGCCGCCTGCGCGGCTCGCCAGCGGCGCTCGCCGGCCACGAGCTCGTACCGCTCCTCCCCCGACGGCCGCACGATCACCGGCTGGACCACCCCGTGCGCGCGGACCGACCGGGTGAGCTCCTCGAGTGCCTCGACATCGACCTTCACCCGCGGCTGGTAAGGGCTCCGGCAGATCAGCTCCACCGGGATCTCCCGCCCCTGGCCGTCCGGCTCGCCGCCCCCCGGACCGGGACCGAGAAGCGCGTCGAGCCCCCGCCCGAGCCCCTTGTTCCGCGGGTTAGCGCGCATATCTCACCGGGCTGCGTCGCGAGGGCGCGGAGACGCCCCAGGCTGTGACGGCAGCGGGTGGAACGGACCGAAAGAGCGCGTGCGCGCTGCCGAGGCGTAGCCGAACACTAGCTCGACACTGGCGCGTGCGCGCGGTCGAAGCGGCTTGCGGGAGTACGGCCCGCCGGGGCGAGCGGATCGGCGTCCGCAACCGGAGGCCGGTGAGATATGCGCGCTAACCACGGCGATGGGCCGGCGCCGCGGCGGCACGGGCCCCGCGGGCCGCGATCTCCGACGCGAGCGCCACGTACGCGCGGGCCCCCTTCGAGGCACGGTCGTAGGCAAGAGCCGGCAGCCCGTGGCTCGGCGCCTCCGCGAGACGCACGTTGCGGGGGACGACGGTCATGTACACCCGTTCTCCGAAGTACTTGACGAGCTGGGCGGAAACCTGGTTCGCGAGGCGGTTGCGCCGGTCGAACATCGTCCGCAGGAGCCCCGCGATCCGGAGCTCGGGGTTGAGGCGCTCCTTGACCCGTTCCACCGTGTCGAGGAGCGCGGCAAGCCCCTCCAGCGCGAAGTACTCGCACTGCATCGGCACCAGCACCGAATCGGCCGCGCACAGCCCGTTCACGGTGAGGGTGTTGAGGGCGGGCGGACAGTCCACGATGACGTAGCGGTAGCGGTCGCGCGAGGGTACGAGGGCTCTTCGCAACCGGAGCTCGTTGCCGGATTCGCCGACCAGCCCGACCTCCGCGGCGGTCAACTCGCCATTGCTCGGAACGACGTCGTAGCCCCCGGCCGGCGCGGACACCACGGTCTCGGCGAGGGGGAGGTCCTCCATCAGCACGCCGTACATGGAGAGCGGCACCCCCCGCTTGTCCACCCCGCTCCCCATCGTGGCGTTTCCCTGGGGGTCGGCGTCCACGAGCAGCACCCGGTGCCCGGCGGCGGCGAAGGATGCGGCGAGGTTCACGCTCGTGGTGGTCTTCCCCACCCCGCCCTTCTGGTTGGCAACGGCGATGACCTCGGCTTCCATGCGACGCTAGGTTACCCGATCATCGGAGGATCACGAGGTGACGCTCGGCGTCGAGGCCCGGGACCCGAAGGGGAGCCACTTCGCAACGGACTCCCTCGAACTCCGCCAGCTCGCGGGCGGGATAGCGGCCCTTCATGGCCAGGATCGGCCCCCGGCAGCACGGCCGGACGAGCGCACGGATCCGCGCGAGGCTCCCCACCGCCCGCACGACGGCCGCGTCGAAGGGAACGCGGGGCGCATAGCGCTCGGCCCGGGACTCGACCACCTCGACGTTGCCGAGCCCGAGCGCGCTCACCGCGTGGCGGCAGAACCGGGCCTTCTTGCCGGTCCCCTCGAGCAGCACGAAGCGAAGCTCCGGCAGGGCGATGCCGAGCGGGATGCCGGGGAGCCCCGCCCCGCTCCCGAGGTCGAGGACCCGGAACGGTCCGCGGCCGCCCGGCAGCGCGCCGGACGACCCTTCCGCAAGGGGCGGATCGGGGCGATCCGCTCCCTCCGCGAAGGTCCTGAGCCGGGGCGCGATGCTGAGCGAGTCGAGGAGGTGGCTTCTCACCCACTCGACCGGAGAGGCCTCCGAGACCAGGCTGTAGGCACGGTTCCAGCGACGGAGCTCGACGAGGAACGCGAGCAGCCGCTCCGTCCGACACGGCGGAAGCCGGAGGCCAAGCTCGGCTGCGCCGGCCGCGAGGACCTTCGCCGCCGCCGCGTCCCCCGCCCCCGGTGCGCCGAGCGCGGTCCCTTCAGGCGCGCCGCGCACCGCCTTTCATGCCGTCCCGACCCGCTCCACCGCCACGGGCCGCTTCACGTCCTTCGTCCGGCCGCGCCCCCCGGCGCTTCAGGTGCACGAGCAACAGGCTCACCGCGGCCGGCGTGACCCCGGAGACCCTTCCGGCCTGCCCGATCGTGGCCGGCCGGTGCCGCGCGAGCTTCTCTGAAACCTCCACCGACAGCCCCCGCACCGCGGCGTAGTCGAACCCGTCCGGGATCCGGAGGGCCTCCCGGGCCCGGGTTCGGGCCACCTCGTCATCCTGTCTCTCGACGTAGCCGGCGTACTTCGCCTCGACCTCGAGCTGCGCCGCCACCCGGGGGTCGCCGACGCCGGGCCCTGCGATGCGCATGAGACCCGCGTACCCGACTTCCGGACGCCGCAGGAGCTGCCAGGCGGTCTGCTCGCGCCCGAGCGGGCGACCCAGTACCTCGGCGACGAATGCCTCCGGGGTGCGCCCGGGCACGAGCCGCAGCCCCTCGAGACGCCGCCGCTCGCGCTCCAGGCTCTCGCGCCGCGCGCGGAAGGCCTCGTACCGCGCGTCGTCCACGATCCCGAGCGCGCGGCCGGTCTCGGTCAGACGGAGCTCCGCGTTGTCTTCGCGCAGACGAAGGCGGTACTCGGCCCGGCTCGTGAACATCCGGTACGGTTCGCTCGTCCCGAGCGAGGCGAGGTCGTCGACGAGGACGCCGATGTACGCCTCGTCGCGCCGGGGGGTCCACGGCTCGCGGCCGGCTATCCGCCGCGCCGCGTTGAGGCCGGCGACGAGACCCTGGGCCGCCGCCTCCTCGTAGCCGGTGGTGCCGTTGATCTGGCCCGCGAAGAAGAGCCCCTCCACCGCGCTCGTCTCGAGCGACGGCCGGAGGTCCCGGGGGTCGAAGTAGTCGTACTCGATGGCGTAGCCCGGCCGGGTGATGACCGCGTTCTCGAAGCCCTCGATGGAGCGCACCAGCTCGTGCTGAACGTCGAACGGGAGACTCGTCGAGATCCCGTTCGGGTAGACCTCCGTGGTGTCGAGCCCCTCCGGCTCGACGAAGATCCGGTGCGAGGGCCTGTCCCCGAACCGCACCACCTTGTCCTCCACGGAGGGGCAGTAGCGGGGCCCGGTCCCCGCAATGGCCCCCGCGTACAGGGGCGAGCGGTCGAGCCCGCTCCGGATGAGATCGTGGGTCCGCTCGTTGGTGTGGGCGATGTGGCAACCCACCTGGCGGGGGCGCTCGGGGGGCGGCGGGAGGAAGGAGAACGCGGGCGGCGGGTCGTCCCCCGGCTGGACCTCGAGGCGGCCGTAGTCGATCGTCCGCCCGTCGAGGCGCGGAGGGGTGCCCGTCTTGAGGCGGCCCACCCGGAACGGGAGGGCGCGAAGCTTCTCGGCAAGGGCGTTGGCCGGGGCGTCGCCGGCCCGCCCGCCCGGGTAGCTCCCGAGCCCGACGTGGATCCGCCCCCCGAGGAAGGTCCCGGTGGTGAGCACCACCGCGGCGGCGCGGAAGGCAAGACCCATCCGGGTCGCGACCCCGGCGACCCGGCAGCTCCCCGCCCCCTCCTCGAGGAGGAGGTCGTCCACCGACTGCTGGAAGAGCGCGAGGCGGGGCTCCGACTCGAGCGCGCGGCGGATCTCCACCCGGTAGCGCTGGCGGTCGATCTGGGCGCGAGTCGCCCGCACCGCCGGGCCACGGCTCGCGTTCAGGGTACGGAAATGGATTCCGGAGCGATCCGCCGCCCATCCCATGACCCCGCCGAGCGCGTCGATCTCGCGGACGAGATGCCCCTTGCCGATCCCCCCGATAGCCGGGTTGCAGCTCATCTGGCCGAGGGTCTCGATGCTCTGGGTGAGCAGCAGGGTCCTCGCTCCGGCCCGCGCCGCAGCGAGGGCCGCTTCGGTCCCGGCGTGCCCTCCTCCCACGACGATGACGTCGAATACCTGGGGATGATTCATCGACGGGATTCCTTCCGCGGCGCGGAGGTCCGGACGGCGGCGGCCCGGGACACGACCCGGGACACGGCCCGGGAGACGACCCGGGCGGTCGCCCGGCCCGGGGCCGGGCGGCGGGGTTCGAGCCGGTTCAGTCCGCGGCGACCGCCGCCTCCATCGTGTTGTCGACGACCACCGGGGTCTCGAAGTACGCGATCCTCGGCTCCGCCCCGTAGCGCTCCGTGATGAACCGCTTCCAGGCATCGTCGTAGAAGGACTCGGCCGCCTCCCGGCTCTCCCAGAGGTAGCAGCCCCCGCCGATGCCGGCCGCGGAGTCGAAGAGGTAGTACTTGCGCACCAGGCCGGCGAGACCACGATACCTGGGGGCGCTCCCCTCGTACGCCTCGCGAGCCTGCTCCAGGGTCGTGCCGTCCTTGAGCGGGAACTGGACGATGGCGGTGATCATGGCCTTCTCCGGTCGTTCGGGCGGGAGGACGCGCACCCCGATCTGCGTTTCCCGCCCGGTTCCGATGCGCGAGTGTCGAGACGGCGCGGCGATCGGGAGGGCGGAGCGGGCTTCGCGGGACGCCCGCTAGCGTACACGCGCGCTCTCGCCCTGTCGAAGGGTCGAGAGAGATCGCGCAGGACCATTTCACGCCGCAGGCCGCCCCCGCTCCGCCCACTCGATGGCGGCGAGCATTCCGAGGCCGAAGACGGCGAAGGAGCCGACCTGCGCGTACAGGGTACCGTCGAAGCTCTGTCCGACGAATCCCCCGAGGGGAACCGAGATCAGGGTGGCGAGGGAAGCGACCACCGCCGCCCCCACCCCGGCCACGTGGCCGAGGGGCTCCATCGCGAGGGCGTTGAGATTCCCGAACAGCAGCCCGACGCAGACGAAGACGAACAGGAAGTAGGTCATGAAGAGCCAGAACGGGAAGAGGCCGTCGAACGGCACGAGGCCGGGCCACGCGGCGGCCGAGACCAGCGCGATGGCGGCGGCGGCGGCGGTCGAGAGCCGGCGCATCCCGTAGCGCATCACGAGGCGGCCGTTCACGATCGAGGCGAGGCCGATCACGAGGGCGAGGACCGCGAACCAGGCAACGAAGAGATCGCCCACCGCGTACCCGTCCTCGAACATCTGGGGCGCGGAGCTCAGGTACGCGACGAAGGGCGAGAACGCGAAGCCGGTCGCGATGGTATATCCGACCGCGACCCGGATCCCGAGAATCTCCCGGACCGTCCGGCCGACGGCCCGGGGCGAGAGCGACCGCCGGCGGGCCGCGGGCAGGGTCTCCGGCTGGCGGAGCGCGAGCCACGCGAACGCGGCGGCGGCGATGAGGAAGAAGGCGGCGAATATCGCCCGCCACCCGGCGGTCCGGAGAACGACCAGGCCGAGAGCCGGAGCGACGGCCGGCATCAGGATGAAGACGGCCATCGCGAACGACATGATGCGGGCCATCGGACGGCCCTCGTACTGATCCCGGACGAGGGCCACGGTCACGATGCGGGGCCCCGCGACGCCGATGCCCTGGAGCACGCGGCCCGCGATCATCGCCTCGAACGTGGACGCCCAGATGGAGACGATGCACCCCACCATGAATACCGCGAGGCCGGCGTAGATGGCGGGCTTGCGTCCGATCCGGTCGGAGAGGGGGCCGAAGAAGACCTGGCCGATCCCGAGCCCCAGAAAGAGGGAGGTGATCACGTACTGGACGTCGTTCGGGCGGGCCGCCCCGAGGTCTCGCCCGAGCTCCGGGAGCGCAGGCAGCATCGCGTCGATGGCAAGGGCGACGAGGGAGAAGAGGAGCGCGACGAGGGGAACGAACTCGCCGGTCCGAAGCCGTGCGCCCGCCGCCTGGCCCCCGCTCATCGCTTCCTCCCCCGGTCCCCGGCCAGGCTTTGCGTCATCGCTCCCGGCGGGCGGAATGGTACTTCGCCCGGGTGCGGGGCGGGGGCGCGCATGGTGCGGCCCGTGCGGAACCGGCCCCTCAGCGCGCCCCCTGCCGCGCAAGAACCAGGGTGAGGCCGAGGGCGATGACGGAGAGGACCAGCATGGCGGCGAACGCATGGGTGTACGCGCCGTACGTGTCGAAGACCGATGCGCCCGCGAGCGCGCCGATCCCGCCCGCCACGTGGTGGACCATGGTGATGAGGCCGCTCACCGTGCCGAGGAGGGCGATCGCCGATATCTCGCGGGCGAAGACGACCGCGAGCGGGGCGGTCATCCAGAAGGTCACCCCGTAGAGCAGGGCCGCCCCGACGATCGCGGCCGGCTCGGCGCTCACGAGCACGAGGGCGCAGAGCGCGATCCGCAGGGCGAAGCAGAGCGCGGTCGGGAAGACCGGCCCGAACCGGTCGTTCAACGCGCCGGCGAGCAGCACCCCCGCGAGGCCGGTGAGTCCCATGAACGCCAGCATGTTGCCGGCGAGCAAGGAATCGACCCCTTCGTCCAGGGCGAAGGCCACCACGTGGGTAGCGACCAGGAAGTCCTGGAACCCGCAGATCGCGTAGACGACGAGCAGGACCTGGAGCCGCCTCGATGCGAGGGTCTCGCGGAGCGTCCCCGCCCCGACGACCGCGGCCGCCGGGATCCGGCCGTCGCGAGCGGATGCGGCGGCCGGACGCCCGCGCGTCCCCGCCATCACGAGAACCAGCGGCAGAACGCACACCAGGGTGGCGACCCCGAGCGCGAGGAACGACCCGCGCCAGCCGAAGGCGGTGAGCTGGACGGCGAGCACCGAGATGACCAGCAGCTGCCCCACCCCCATGCCGGAGATGGCAATGCTGTTGGCCATGCCCATCCGGTGCGGGTACCAGCGGCTGAGCAGCACCCCGATCGGCGTTACCGAGGTGCCGGCGGCGCCGAGCGCGAATACCACCCCGTAGTAAAGGAGCGCCTCCCACGGCTCCTCGACGAGACCCATCGCGGCAAGACCGGCGGCCGAGACGACCACCGAGGCACCGAGCACGGCGCGGGCGCCGAGCCGATCCACGAGCCGGCCGACCAGGGGCAGGGTACAGGCGGAGAGCACCATGAACACGGTCACGCTGAGCGACAACGTGCTGCGGCTCCACCCGAGGTCGTACGCCATCGGGTGGAGGAGGAGCCCGATCGCGAATCGTGCGCCCCCGTTGAAGAACAACACGATGAAGCACACGGCGAGCAGGAAGCGGGCGGCGGCGCGGTGGTTCACGGTCCGGACCTCGCGGCCGGGTTTCCGGCCGGGGTTCTATGGCGGGGGAGGATTCGAGGCGGGAATCGACGTGATTCCTTCGATACCGCGGAAACCCTCGTCGAACGTCGCGATGAACCCCGCTTCATGCCGGCGCGCGGCCGCAACGATGGCCGCATCGGCAAAGCTCGGCCGAGCGGTGGACCGGGCGCGGAATTCACGCAACGCGGCCCGAAAGAGATCGGAGCAGGGTAGAAAGTCCGCTTCCGCCGCATCCGGCAGGACGTCCGCCGCGTCCCGTGCCGCCCGGTGCCCCCGTCTCGCGTGCAATACCGTCACCACTTCCGGAAATACGTACTCGATCAACAGGAGGCGGCCGAATCCGCCTCGAAGGAGGTCTTCCCTGGCCGCGGCGGCGGCCGCGTGATGCACGTCGCGGCGGTTATGAAAGGCGATGAGGAGGCTCGAGTCGAGGACGATCACCGCCCGGCGTCAGCTACCGTACACGATGGTGTCGATCTCCTCGCTGAGGCGCTCGTTGCCCGGCGGGAAGTCCTGCGGGGTCGGATAGCCGAGGCTGCCTCCCTTCTCGCGCCGGCCAGGCCAACCCACATACGCGCGGATTGCCTCGTTGACGGCTTCACCGATCGCCTTGCCCTGGAGCGACGCCTGGGCCTTGAGCGCTCGGTAGGCACGGGGATCGAGGTTGCGGATGGTGGCATCCATGCGTGCATTGTCACGCATGTGTGCCGGAACAGGAAACCGGACTCCGAACGTCCAGCAATTCTCATTTTGCCCGTCGGGTCCCGCGGCCGGACCGGCACGACCGTCGATCGGCCCCGGATCGAGTCGCAAGGAGAAGACGGCTTGCGGCTCAGGGTGAAGTCGGGCGCCAAAATGAGAACTGCTGCCGAACGTCCGAGCCGCGCGGGCCTTCGTTCACGCCCTCGGCGCGGAGAGCCCGCATCCGGATCGCGCCCGGCCACCCGATGCCTGCCCCGCCGCGCGGGTACGGATCCGCCTCACCCGGGAGCCGCCTCCGGCGGGGCGGGGTCTGCTCCCCGCTCGACCGGAACGGGGCGGCTATCGCTATACTTGCGGCCCCCCACGCGAGCGACCCCGCGACCACCTCGATCCCATGCTGTTCCAGGACATGATTCTGGCCCTCGACGCCTACTGGGCGGCCGAAGGGTGCGTGCTCCAGCAGCCCTACGACATGGAGGTGGGCGCCGGCACGTTCCATCCCGCCACATTCCTGCGCGCGATCGGCCCCGAGCCGTGGCGCGCCGCCTACGTGCAGCCTTCGCGGCGCCCGGCGGACGGCCGCTACGGCGAGAACCCCAACCGCCTCCAGCACTACTACCAGTACCAGGTGGTCCTGAAGCCCTCGCCGCCCGACGTCCAGGCCCTCTACCTCGGTTCGCTCGAGGCCCTCGACGTCGATCCCCTCGTGCACGACGTGCGCTTCGTCGAGGACAACTGGCAGTCCCCCACCCTCGGGGCGTGGGGCCTCGGCTGGGAGGTGTGGCTGAACGGGATGGAGATCTCCCAGTTCACCTACTTCCAGCAGGCGGGGGGCATCGACTGCCGGCCGGTGACCGCCGAGCTCACCTACGGTCTCGAGCGGGTCGCGATGTACCTGCAGGGCGTGGACAGCGTCTACGACCTCGCCTGGACCGGCGCGGTGACCTACGGCGACGTCCATCTCCAGGACGAGCGGGAGATGTCCGCCTACAACTTCACCCAGGCGCCGGTGGACACCCTGTTCGACTGGTTCGACACCTGCGAGGCGGAGGGCCGGCGCCTCGCGGAGACGGAGCTCCCGATCCCGGCCTACGAGATGGTCCTCAAGGCGTCGCACGTCTTCAACCTCCTCGATGCGCGCGGAGCGCTCTCGGTAACCGAGCGCCAGCGCTACCTCCTGCGGGTGCGGACGATCGCCCGGAGCGCGGCCCGCGCCTGGCTTGCCCGGCGCGAGCAGCTCGGCTTCCCGCTCCTCGGAGGCCGGGGGCCCGCTCCCGCGAAGGCGGCCGCCGATGACTGAGACCGAACGGGCCGACCTCCTCGCGGAGATCGGAACCGAGGAGCTCCCGCCGCAAACCCTCCGCAAGCTGTCCGAAGCGTTCGCGGCCGGGGTGTGCGAGGGGCTCGCGGCGGCCGGGCTCGCCTGCCGTGCGGTCGAGCCCTACGCCAGCCCGCGCCGGATCGCGCTCATCGCCCGCGGGGTCCCGGCCGCGGTCCCGGAACGAAGGCGCGAGCGCCGGGGGCCGGCCCTCGCGGCCGCATTCGACGACCGCGGGCGACCGACCCGCGCCGCCCTCGGGTTCGCCCGCTCCTGCGGGGTGGACGTGGGCGGCCTCGACCGGCTCGAGACCCCGAAGGGGGCCTGGCTCGTGCATCGGGTGGAGGACCCGCCGCGCCCGGCCTCGGACCTCGTGCCGGGGGTGATCGAGGCGGTGCTCCCCGAGCTTCCCATCGCCCGCCGCATGCGGTGGGGCGACGGCGAGGCGGAGTTCGTGCGGCCGGTCCACTGGCTGGTGCTGCTTCTCGGGGGCGAGGTCGTCGAGGCCACCATCCTCGGGGTCCGGTCGGGGCGCGAGACCCGCGGCCACCGCTTCCATCACCCGGCGCCGATCCCGCTCGCCGACCCCGGCGAGTACGTGGAGAAGCTCCGGACCCCCGGGCGGGTCCTCGCCTCCTTCGACGAGCGCCGCCGCCTCGTCGAGGCGCTCGTCACGGAGGCGGCGGCCGCGCTCGGCGGCCGAGCGGTGGCCGACGATGCCCTCCTCGACGAGGTGGCGGCGCTCGTCGAATGGCCGGTGGCGGTGACCGGTCGGTTCGAGGAGCGGTTCCTCGATCTCCCGCGCGGGGTCATCGCGGCCACCCTGCAGGGTCACCAGCGCTACTTTCCGGTCGAGGACGAGCTCGGTCGGCTGCGGGCCTCCTTCATCGCGATCAGCAACCTCGAGAGCCGGCGGCCGGACGCGGTGCGGGCGGGGAACGAGCGGGTGGTCCGACCCCGCCTCGAGGACGCGGCCTTCTTCGTCCGCTCGGACCTGGAGCGACCACTCCCCGCCCGCCGGCCCGCGCTCGAGGGGGTCGTGTTCCAGGAGCGGCTCGGCTCGATGGCCGAGAAGTCCGACCGGGTGCGGGCGCTCGTTGGCCGCGTGGCCCGGGCCGCCGCGCTCGACCCGGCGGAGACGGCCGCCGCGGTGCGCGCGGCCGAGCTCTACAAATGCGACCTCGTCACCGCCATGGTCGGCGAGTTCCCCGACCTCCAGGGCTACATGGGGGCCTGCTACGCGCGCGAAGGCGGAGAACCGGACGCGGTCGCGGACGCCATCGAGGAGGGGTACCTTCCCCGCTTCGCGGGCGATGCGATCCCCCGGACCCCGGCCGGGCGCGCCCTCGCCCTCGCGGACCGGCTCGACACCGTCGCCGGCATCTTCGGCATCGGGTCGGGCCCCACCGGGGACCGGGACCCGTTCGCCCTCCGGCGAAACGCTCTCGGCGCCCTGCGGATCCTCGTCGAGGGCGAGATCGACGCGGATCTCGCCGCCCTCGTCCGGCACGCCGTCGAGGGATACGGCGAGCGGCTCGACGCCGGCCACGAGCCGCTCGCGGGCGAAGTCTTCGACTTCATGATGGAACGCCTGCGGGGCTGGTCGGAGGCACCGCCCGACGTCTTCGCGGCCGTGCACGCCCGCCGGCCGACCCGTCCCCTCGACTTCGTGCGCCGGATGGACGCGGTGCGATCGTTCCGGGCGCGGCCCGAGGCGGCGAGCCTCGCGGCGGCCAACAAACGGATCGCCAACATCCTGCGGCAGGTCGCGGAGATCGACCCCGGCGCGCCGCGGCGCCGGTCCGAGGTGGACCGCGGGCTGTTCACGGACCCCGTCGAAGACCGCCTTGCATCGCAGGTCCTGGCGGTGGCGCCGGAGGTCGAGGCGTTGCTGGCGCGGGGCGACTATACCGAGGCGATGACCGCGCTCGCGGGGCTCCGCGCGAGTGTCGACGACTTCTTCGACCACGTGCAGGTCATGACCGACGACCCGGCCGTCCGGGGGAACCGGCTCGCGCTCCTCGCCCGGATCGGGGATCTCTTCCTGGAGACCGCCGACATCTCGCGCCTTCGGGCGTGAGTGACGGGCCGAGCTTGGCCAAGCCAGCCGCCACCGCCCCCTCCCGCGAGGTCCCCCCTCCGGCGGCCGGGCGCCCTTCCCTGCGGGAGGCGACCGGCTCCTCCGCCTTCTTCGCGGGGCTCGTGGCCTCGACCGTGGCGTTCGCCCTCGTCGCCCCCCTGACCGCCCCGCTTCCGTACCGGGCCCGCTACCGCTTCATCACCCGTTGGAGCCGGTTCAACCTCTGGTGGCTCGGGGTGACCTGCGGGCTGCGCTTCGTCGTGGAGGGTGCGGGGAACCTCCCCCGGGAGCCGGCCGTCGTACTGTGCCGCCACGAGTCGATGTGGGAGACCCTCGCCCTGCAGACCCTCTTCGCCCCGCAGACCTGGCTGCTCAAGCAGTCGCTGCTGCGCGTGCCGTTCTTCGGGTGGGGGCTCGCGCTGCTCCGCCCCATCGCCATCGACCGCGCCGCGGGCCACGAGGCGATGCGGGCGCTCATCCGGGAGGGGGGCCGCTGCCTCGACGACGGTCTCTGGGTGGTGGTGTTCCCCGAGGGAACGCGGCTCGCGCCCGGGGAGCACCGGCCGTTCCGCCGGGGGGGCGCGCTCCTGGCCAAGCGCACCGGGCGGGCGGTCGTTCCGATCGCCCACAACTCCGGGGACTTCTGGCGGCGGCGCCGTTTCGTCAAGCGGCCGGGAACCATCCGGCTCGCGATCGGCCCCGCCATCGACCCGGAGGAAACGACCGCGGCCGAGATCAACCGGCGCGCCGAGGAGTGGATCCGGGCGCGGGTGGCGTCGATCCGGAATCGGGCCGCCGCCTGAGCGGGGTGTTCGCGGTGCGGGGGCCCCGGCGGGCCGTTGGCGGTGCGCAATCCGATTCCAGGGGGTCGACACGATAGCCGTACCGGCCGGATTGGCGAAGCGCGGTCCGACCCCGCGGGGTCGGCGCGATGGCGATCCGGCGATCCGGTGACGGATATCAGCCCCGTTCGATACGAGATGAAGGGAAACCTCGCATGAGCACGAGCGCCGTTCCAGGCACGAACCGCCGCCGCATCATCCTCGATTGCGATCCGGGTCGCGATGACGCGCTCGCCATCGCCATGGCGCTGGCATCGCCCGCGGAGATCGACCTCGCGGGCATTACCACGGTCGCCGGCAACGTCCCGCTCGAGCTCACGCACCGCAACGCCCGTTTCCTCTGCGCGCTCTCCGGTTTCCCGGATACCCCGGTCCACGCGGGCGCCGACCGTCCGCTCGTGCGCGAGCCGGTGACCGCGACCCGGCACCACGGGGAGAGTGGACTCGAGGGCGTCGAGGTGGAGATGCCGGCCGGACCGATCGGGTCTCGGCAGGCGGTCCGCTTCATCGGCGACACCCTGCGGGCGGCCGCCGGGAACGAGATCACCCTCGTCGCAATCGGCCCGCTCACCAACATCGCGCTCCTCGCGCGGGAGCACCCCGAGCGGCTGGCGAAGGTGCGGGAGATCGTGGTGATGGGCGGCGCCTCGCGGGCGGGCGGCAACGTGACCCCCGCCGCCGAGTTCAACGTCTACGCCGACCCGCACGCCGCCGCGATCGTCTTCGACTGCGGGCGTCCGATCACGATCCACGGCCTGGACGTGACCCACCAGGTGCTGGCCGCCCCCGTTCACGCCGAGCGCCTGGAGCGGGCGGGCGGCGAAGCGGCCCGGCGGCTGGCTCCGCTGCTGCATCCGGCGACCGGCAGCCGGGGGGCCCGCTTCGGCCCGGATCGCGCGCCGATCCACGACCCCTGCACCATCGCCTGGCTGCTCCGCCCGGAGCTGTTCCGAACCGAAGAGGTCCCCGTCGCGGTCGAGACCGAGGGGCCGCGCGCGTTCGGCGAGACGGTGGTCGACTGGTGGGGGGTGACCGGTCGGGAGCCGAACGCCCGCTGGGTGACCGAGGCGGACGGCGAGGCGGTGCTCGACCTCCTCATCGACCGCGTCGCGCGGATCTAGCCCGAAAAAATCACCGACTTTCGTCGCGAGGGGGCCAAGATGCCCCACGATCTCATGGAGGAACGGGCCGCACGGACCGAAAGAGCGCGTGCGCGCTGCCGAAGGCGTAGTCGACACTGGCGCGTGCGCGCGGTCGAAGCGGCTTGAGGGAGTACGGCCCGCTGCCGCGAGCGGATTGGCGGCCGCAGCAGGAAGTCGATGATTTTTTGGGGTTGGCCCGCATCCGTCACCGGTCAGGACCGGACTCTTTCGGAGCCCGCGCGGAGCTGGCCCCGAGGGGGCGCGGGCTCAGAGATCGGCGATCCGCACGCGGGCGACGTTCGCGGCGGCCATCCGCTCCCACGCCGCGGCGAGCGAGCCGTCGAGGTCGATGGCGCGGCATGCGTCCTCGACGACCGCCACCTCGAAGCCCTCCCGGGCACCGTCGATGGCCGAGTAGGCGACGCAGAAGTCGGTCGCGAGGCCGGCGAAGAAGAGGCGCGAGAGGCCGCGGCTTCGGAGGTAGCCGGTGAGCCCGGTAGGCGTGCGGCGGTCGTTCTCGTAGAACGCCGAGTAGGAGTCGATCTCGCGCCTGAAGCCTTTGCGCAGCACCAGATCCGCGCCGTCGGTCACGAGGTCGGGGCGAAAGGCGGCCCCGGCCGTGCCCTGCACGCAGTGGTCCGGCCACAGGACCTGCTCGCCATACGACAGCTCCGCCGTCTCGAAGGGCGCGCGGCCCGGGTGGCTCGAAGCGAACGAGCGATGGCCGGGAGGATGCCAGTCCTGGGTGAGGATCCGGGCGGAGAAGCGGGGCGCGATGCGGTTGATCGCGGCTACCACCGCATCCCCGTCCGGCACCTCGAGGGCACCCCCCGGGCAGAAGTCGTTCTGGACGTCGACCACCACCAGCACCGCGTCGTCGATCCTCATCGCTCCTCTCCGCGTGGCTCCCGCGTGGTTCCCTTCTTGGGCCGCGAACGCCCCTTCTCCGCCTCCTGTCTCGCCTCGTTCCCGGGCTCCCTCTCCGCCCCCGAGCGCATCGCCGCCGCTGCTTCAGATCTGCTCGATCTCGATGAGCGTCCCGCAGAAGTCCTTCGGGTGGAGGAAGAGCACCGGCTTGCCGTGCGCGCCGATGCGGGGCTCGCCGTCCCCGAGCACCCGGGCGCCCTCCCCGACCAGGCGATCGCGGGCGGCCCGGAGGTCGTCCACCTCGTAGCAGAGGTGATGCGGGCCGCCATCCGGATTGCGGGCGAGGAACCGGGCGATCGGCGATCCGTCCCCGAGCGGCTCGATCAGCTCGAGCTTCGTGTTGGGCAGCTCCACGAAGACGGTGGTCACCCCGTGCTCGGCGAGCGGAACCGGCTCGCCGACCTTCGCCCCCAGGGTATCGCGGTAGACCGCCGCCGCCCGCTCGAGGTCGGGCACCGCGATCGCGACGTGGTTGAGCCGACCGATCACGCGCGCCCCCCCCGGCCGCCGGTCCGGCCGGCCGGACCGGACCGGCGTCGGCGCCCCGCCGCCGCCACCCACCCCGGCGCGGTCACGCGAGGTTCTCGTAGACCGCCTCCTCGAAGGCGAGGTAGAGCGGGAAGGACTTCGCGTCGACGAACGGCAGGACCTGGGTGAGGTAGGCACCGCCGATGCCCCTGACGGGATCGATCCAGAAGAAGGAGTTGGCGAGTCCCGCCCATCCGAGGCTTCCCGCCGAACGACCCGTCGGCGCCTCCTCCTCGTTGATCATGAAGGTGAGGCCCCAGGTCTTGGGGCTCCCCGGGAAGAACTCCGCGTCGTTCGAGAACGGCGGAATCGCGGTCTTGAGCTCGCACACCCGGCACTCGCCCATCTGGTTGCGGGACATCATGTCCACCGTCTCCGGGGCGAGGAGCCGCTCGCCGTTCGCGCGGCCCCGGTTGAGGATCATGCGGATGAAGCGCAGGTAGTCGCCCACGGTCCCGTAGAGCCCGCCCCCGCCCATCTCGAACTCGGGCTCCTGAGGGATCTCGAGCTCCATCTGCGGCGCGAGCGAACCGTCCTCGCCGCGCATGTGGATCTTGGCGAGCCGCGCCCGCATCGCTTCGGTGATCCGGAACGCGGTGTCGTCCATGCCGAGCGGCCCGAGCAGGTGATCGTGGAGATACGCCCCGAGGGTTTGTCCGCTCACCGCTTCGACCATCTTCCCCGCCCAGTCGATGCCGATGCCGTAGTCCCAGCGCTCGCCCGGGTCGAAGGTGAGGGGGGTCGTGAGACAGGCGTCCTTGCATTCGATGATGCCGGGGGTGTCCGTCGCCTCCTGGTACCGGACCATCGACTCGTTCCAGATGTCGTAGACGAACCCGGACGTGTGGGTGAGCAGGTGCCGCAGGGTGATGGCGCGGCGGGCCGGACGGGTGCGCGGACTGCCGTCGTCGTCGAAGCCCTCGAGCACCGCCGCATCGCCGAGCGCGGGCACCACCTCCGAGGCCGGGGCATCGAGGTCGAGCCGCCCCTGCTCCACGAGCTGCATCGCGGCGGCGCCGGTGATCGCCTTGGTCATCGACGCGATCCAGCCCACCGTGTCCGGGGTCATCTCCACCCCGCCGCCGGCCACCCGCTCGCCGGAGCCGCCGAGGTACAGATCGCCGTCCGCGTTCGTCGCACCGGCGACCACCCCCGCGGCCGCCCCGCCGGCGACCCCCTCGCCGAGGAGGGCGTCGAGCCTGCTCTTCATCGACATGGGTCTTTCCTCTCGATCGGCTTCCCGTTCGGCTCGATTGTACGCCCGATACCCGGACCCGCCCACGGACGGGTCCGGTCTCGAACCGACCCGGGGTCGGCCTCGATTTGCCCGACGACGCTCGGGCATCGAACGACCTGCCTCCGGATCGACAAGACTCCGGCGAACCGTGAGGATCGCGGACCCGCAGGCGGCTGGCGATGAGGGAAGGGAAGGCATGTCCGTTCAGAGACTCGGGTGGGGACTGGTGGGCGGCGGCGAGGACAGCCAGATCGGAGGGACCCATCGCATTGCGGCCCGCGTGGACGGCGCCTTCGAACTCGTTGCCGGCGCCCTCGACATCGACCCCGCGCGCGGTCGCGAGTTCGCGCGGCGCCTCGGGATCGCCGAGGACCGGGCGTACGGAACGTGGCAGGAGATGCTGGCCGGCGAACGGGACCACCCCGAACGGCCCGATCTGGTGACCGTCGCCACCCCGAACCGCACCCATTTCGAGATCGCCCGGGCCTTCCTGGCCGCGGGCTGCCACGTCCTGTGCGAGAAGCCGTTGACGACCACCGTCGAAGAGGCCGAGGCGCTCGTCGCGGCCGCCCGCGGAACGGGCCGGATCCTCGCCGTCAACTACGGCTACTCCGGCTATCCTCTGGCGCGGCACATACGGGCGATGGTCGCGCGCGGCGACCTCGGCGCGGTGCGCCTCGTGTTCGCGGAGTTTGCCCACGGCTTCTACGGCGACGCCGCCGACCACGAGAACCCGAGGGTGCGCTGGCGCTTCGATCCGGCCCAGGCGGGAGTGTCCGCGGTGTTCGCGGACCAGGGGATCCATGCCCAGCACCTGGCCTGTTTCGTCACCGGCCAGGAGGTCCGCGCGGTGACGGCGGACTTCGCGTCGATCGTCGAAGGCCGGAGGCTGGAAGACGATGCGATGGTCGGCTTCCGGATGACCGGCGGCGCGGTCGGCCGGCTGTGGGCGACCGGGCTCGCCATCGGGCGGATGCACGGGCTGACCCTCGCGGTCTACGGCGAGAAGGGCGGCCTGCACTGGTCGCAGGAGCAGCCGAACCAGCTCCACTGGACACCGCTCGACGAAGCGACCCGGATCCTGGAACGGGGCGGGCGCGGCCTGTCGGCGGAGGCCGACCGTGCCGCGCGGGTGACGATCGGACATCCCGAGGGCATGCCCCTTGCCTTCGGCAACCTCTACGCCGACCTCGCCGAAGTCATCCGCGCGCGGCGCGAGAAGCGGGCGCCGGACCCCCTGGCCCTGCACTACCCGAGCGCCGAGGAAGGGCTCCACTCCCTGCGGGTCGTCCGCGCGGCCGTCGCCTCGACGGCGGCGGGCGGTGCCTGGAGGGACGTGTAGCGCACGAGGCGGCGCCTCCTGCCCCCACCCCCATCCGCCCACCCGATCTTCGACGAAACCCTGACGATGGCCGACCATTGCGATCCACGCTCGCCCTGGTGGTCCAGGACCAACCGCACTGCCCGTTCTCGGATCCCTGGAGGTATCTGTTCGAATATCTCATCGCTCCAGTCTCTCAAGGTTGGGAGCCCCCGGGAAACCCGCTACGGTTCAGTTGCAATCAACCGACGCTGGTAGTGACTCCCTCGTTGGCAGCCGCGGTTGCGAGCCTCTTGTCGAGCGTGGCGAATTCCGCGCCACGGCGTTTCGCGGTCTCCAGGTACGCCGCGTCGTAACCGCTGAGGCCGTGGTGGCGAGCCAAAGCGATGGCCTGGTGGTCGTCCTGATCGTTGTCCGTCAGGAGGGGGAGATCGCGAAGGCGGTCCAGATGAACTTCGGCCGAGTCTGCTCCGATGCGGTCCTTTCGTTCCGCAACGACCAGGACGCTGCGCACTTCGTACCAGAAAAGACCCGGCACGATTGCCGTTTCGGACGATATGCGATCCATCACGGTATCCGCTTCGGCGGTGCCGTCCCGGTCGCGCAGACACCAAGCGATGGCTATCGAGGCGTCGATGACGAGGGCCATCAGGCGCGGCCTTCGTCACGTGCCTGGCGGATTTCCTCGCGGGACATGGTGGTTCCTCGTCGATCACGTTCCCGGAACATGGCGTCCGCGGTCACGTTGACGACGAGCTGCCGGAGGGTGACAAGATCGGAACTGAAGTCGGTCTGATTCACCCGAATATACTTCCAGCGAGCGCCAGTGGCCGCCGTCACCCGGCGGCACCATTCCCGCATTGCAGTGTCCTTCTCGGCGGTGCCCTCCCAGACGCGACCCTTGGTCTCGATGATCCAGTGCGCTGCTTCGCCTTCCGTATCCTCCTGAACGGCTACCCAGTCCGGATAGTAGAACCCGATGGCACCGCTCGGCTTCAAATAGTCGACGCGAAAAGACGTTCCGGAAGCGCCCTGCTCGGTCGTGCCGAGCGCTGCGAAGCGCAGAACATCGCCGGCGCGATCCAGGAACTCCGCAAAGCGGCGCTCGAAATCGTTGTAGGTTGCCACGAAGTTGAACACCGTCTTCTCCGCCTCCAGAGGCGGAAGGTTCCGCCTCCAACTGAAAGGCTTTGTTTCGGACAGGTGGAAATCCTGTCTGTCGAATTCGATCTCGCGGCGTTCGAGGGTGAGTCTCCCGATTTCGCGTGCCAGATACTTCGCAATACCTTCCCGCAGCTCCAATCGCGTGAGATGGGAACGGACGGTCTCGTCGTCCGGCTCGACCTTCCGGCCGAAGCAGCGCTTCACCACATAGTCGCGGACCGCCGGATACAACTCGGCGAAACGGTTGGGAAGCTTCGCCTGGTCCATGACCTGCTTGGTAATGCCGGCCAGGATCTCCTGCGCCGGCCGAGGTTCGCCCGCGGCGATGTCGGCCTGATGAACCTCGGTTTCCGTGGTCGCAAACTCAAGCCTCAGTCTGATCCGGAACGGCTCGGCCAGGTCCTCCTGGTCGAAGATCGGTTCGAACGAGCGCACTTTCAGATTGGACAGTTTGCGAACGTCGTGCTCGAGACTCGGTTTGGTGCTCGGGATCGCGATGTCGTATTGCAACCGTTCCCGCACCGGCTCGATGATGACCGGCCGCGGAGGGGTGGTCTTGGTGCTGGTCACGCCGACGCCTTCGGCTTCCAGTTGGGTTCGCAGCACGTTCAGCAGGTTGCGTGTGCCAAGCACCTCCAGGGTCTGCGTCCGGTCCGGGCTCACCCCCGACATCAGGCGCAGCCCGCGCCCGATCACCTGCTCCGGGAGTATCTCGGCCTTCGCGGTGAACGGCCGCAGCCCGAGCACGACCGTCACGTTGCGCACGTCCCATCCCTCGCGCAGCATCATCACGCTGACGATGGCCTTGATCCGGCTCCCGGCCCCGTCGATGTCGCGGGCCGCCTGACGCGCCTTTTCGAGATCTCCCTTGCGGACTTCCCCGGTGTTGTCGGTGTGAATGACGAGCACTTCGGATTGCTCGACGCCGAATTCCCCGGTCTTCCGGAGATATTCGCCCAGGGCGTCGGCGTAGACGTTCTTCTCCGCCATGACGAAGAGCACGGGTCTGATGCCGAGCTTCCCGTAAACCTCCCGGTGTTCCTGCCAGCGCTCCACTGCGGCCCGCAGCCAGTAGCCGTATTTCTCCGCTACGTTCGCCTTGGTGACGTTGTCAGGCTCGTCGGCCGGCTGTCGCGGGTCGTCGTCCCTGGTCACGACAAGGGGAGCCTTGACGATCCGGTCCTCCACCGCCTGGGCGAGCGGGTAGTCGCACACCGTCCAGGGGAAGTACATCCCGTTCTGGTCCTTGGGCGTGGCCGAGAAGTCGAGCCAGGCACCGAGACCCTGCGGCAGTGCATGGTGGACGGCGAGCAGCGAACGGCTCCAGGCCAGCTCTTCATTGTGGACGTGGTGGGCTTCGTCGTTCAGCACCACGAGATCCTGAAGCGACTTGACCCGTTCCAGCATCGAGCGCTGGCCGGAGGCGGCGACGTCCTGTGCGGGCTTCTTGCCCAACAGCGCCTCGATAGCGTTCGCGGGCGTCCACTCCTCGTCACGCGACTCGTAAAGCTGGTGGATGTTGGTGAGAAAGAGGTTCCCGGCGGGATCGGGCTCGGTCGCCTCCCCCCGCAGGATCACCTTTTGCGAGAAACCGCCTTTCCATTCCGGCGGGATGAGGGGCAGCTCGTGAAAGATCCGGTTGTCCGCGAAATCCTTCTCCAGGCGCTGGTACACGATCACGTTCGGCGCGACGATGAGGAAGTTCGTGGAGAGCTCCGAACTGTGCACACGCTGCTTGTGGAACCGGGACCAGACGACGGCCATCGCCATCACCCAGGTCTTGCCCGAACCAGTGGCCATCTTGAAGGCGAAACGGCACAGGTTCTCGGGCGGGAGGTCCTGCACGCCTTCCCGATCCAGCTCCGGCACATAGCGGCGCAACTGCCGTTTGCCGTCCATGGTGGTCTGGAAGACGAGGTTGTCCGTCAGCAGGTCCTTCTTGAACGTGGTCGCGTAATCCCGGATCAGTTGTTGCGAATCCCGCTGGCCCGCCGCCTCGACCAGCCAAGCCAGCGTCTCGATCGCCTCGCGCTGACAGAAGTAGTATCGGAACGGCGCGTCGAAGCCGGGGACCTCGTGATCTTCCTCGAACCAGTACTCGAACAGGCGCCGGGTGACTTCGGAAGCGCCCGCGTAGCCGCCGGCACGCCAAGCACCTACTGCCTCACGGACCTTCGGCACAAGCAGGAGTCGACTCGGGCGGCGGCCTTCCTCTACCCGCCAGCTCGTCGGCAGGGACTCGTCCTTCACCAAGTGCTGGGTGGGTTTCTCCCAGGGACGCCGGCCCGGGATCTCCGGCAGATCCTTGTCGTAGGCAATGATCGCGTCAGCCACCGCCGTGCGCCTCCCCGAGCTCGTCGTCGTTCAGGCCGTTCTCGATCAAATATTGGCGTATTCGTTCGATGAACTCCCCGGCGCGCCGGCATTCCCGTTGAGCTTCGTCAAGGGAGAAGAAAACCTTGATGTCGTAGTCCGCTGCCAGCCGGTCATCCAGGCTACCACCGAGATACTTCGACCATTCTCGCTCGATGGCGCCCGAAAGAACAAGGTATTTGCCGAACATCCGCCGGACACCGGCATGGCTTTCCGCCTCGAGGTCGTGAATAGATAAAGCCGCCTTGGCTGCGTGGAGGATTGCGTAATATGACCGGGTGACCGCATCCTCATGGTAACCCTCTCGGGCCAGAAGTTCTGCCGCCAGCAACGTTCTCGTGGATCGGGTCCATTCCCCCAATACGACTTCTCGATTCATAGCACCGACACCCCATCCCGCTCCACCGCGATCTGGAACGGGTATCCTCCTTCCTTCCTTTGCTGCCACTCATCCTGCGTATAGGCCATGATCGACGGTACGGCCCAAGAGGTCGCGGCCAAGTCGTATCCGATGTGTCGCAGTGGCCGCTTGAGTTCGGCCGCGTCGTTTCTGACGACGAGAAGTACATCGAGGTCGCTGTCCTCGTGCGCGTCGCCGCGCGCCTTGGAGCCGTAGATGACCATGCGCAAAACCATGCCGGGGTACCTTTCTTTGAGCGCCCTCCGGTATTCATCCAGCCAAGCTTGCTCTTCGGGGTGAAGGCTCAACATTGTCTTACACCTCGACATCGTATGCTTGTGACGTGTCATTGCCGAAGATGTCGATCACCTTGACCAACACCCGATACTTGCCCGGGTTTGCGTAGATGTGTCGATCGGACGTGAGTGGGAGCGCCCGCTCCCTGCGGGTGCGGTAGGTCACCCATCCCTGCATGAAGGTGTCGTTACGGAAATCCCAGTCCACTGCCCAGTAGTCGATGTAGTCGGACCACTTCCTGACCTTGCTGCGTACGTCGTCCGGGATGAGCTCGGTGTTGGGTATGACGAAGTCCTTCAGGGTCACCTGTGCGGTGAGCTTCTTCGGTTTCCTGATCGCCGCTTCCAGGTAGGCCAGCTCGAAGAAGCGGACGTCGCCCTTGGCGGCGGCCTGCTGCTCCATGACTTCTCGCGGGATCTGCAGCAGCACAAGCTTGACACCCCTGTTCTTCGCCTCCTGAACCACGAGATTCTGAAGGCCCATCTCCCACTCCCAGCCGAGGACGTGCAGTTCCTCCTGCTTGAGCTTGGCGCACTCGTCCACCGCATCGCCGACATCTCCAATAGTCACCGGCGCGTCCACCGCGCCGATGTGTACCATCGCCTTGGCCTTCCTTCCGTGCAGGTGAGTCATGCCCGCGACCGGCTGCGCGCCGTAGAGCTTGAGAATGAAGGCAAGGTACTCGTAGAGCGCCTGCTCCGTGATCGGCTTGTTCTTCTTTTCGCCGAAAGTCACGCCTTGCCAGTACTGGCGTTCGTATTTTCCAAGGTTCAGTACCTCGAACGGCTTGCAGTTCTCGATACCCAGCAATCGCTTGCGGGTGACATGGATACCCCAACGACCCAGATCGCAACCGATCCAACGACGGCCAAGTTTCTCCGAGACAGCAAGAGTGGTCCCGGAACCACAGAAGAAGTCGGCGACCAGGCTTCCATCGCTGGAAGATGCCTTCAAGATGCGATCCAACAACGCTTCAGGCTTTTGAGTCGGAAAATCCGATCTTTCGGAACCCATCGGATTGACGGGTGATATGTCATCCCACACTGAATCGACGATGTCTCCTGGAACCTCGTCCAAATAGATCGTGCGCGTACCTCCGCCGGTGGGGTTCACGTCATTTCGATAGAGACGCCCATTCTTGTCTTTTTTGAATCTTTGAATATAATCTGGTCGATGAGGTTTGTATTGAACATTCCAAATATAGCTATCAGAATTAGAGTAGATCAAAATGGTGTCATGTTTTCGGGGGAAATTCCGTGAAGTCTTACGCTTGAACCCAAAATAGTGCCAAGAGATTTCGTTGACGAATCCATCAGATCCAAATACATCATCAAGAATTCCTCGAAGCAGATGATTGACGTGCCAGTCACAGTGCACATAAAGGGTTCCATTTTGCGTCAGAAGATCACGCAGAGTCCGAAGGCGATCATTCAACATATCCACGTAACTCGAAGTACCGCCGCCCCACGTATCTCGGTACGCCTTCTCTTCGATGATCGACTGCTTCTTGAATACCTGTTCCCCTGAATCACCGATTGGAGCCGTAAACGAAAAATCCGCCCCCGTTGCAAACGGTGGATCGATGTAGATCAGATCGATCTTTCCGGCGAACCTCTCCAACAGAGAACTCATCACCGGCAGGTTGTCGCCCCAGATCAGCTTGTTCTTCCAGCCCTCCTCGAAAGTGTCTCCTTCGTTGCCCTCGTAAACTTCAAACAGGGATGCCTGCACGCCCCCTCTCTTCGCCTCGCGCGTGGCGCGGCTCTCGTTGACGGTCTCGATGACCTGGAACGGCAGACTGACCCGCGGCACCTCCTTGAGCGTACCGTCCTCGTTGTACTTGCCCGGCCAGACCAGCTCGGTCTTCGTGACATCGATCTTCGGCATTACTGGGCCTCTCCCATTCGCTTCAGGTACTGACTGCCCGCCGCCGTCAGTCGGTAGCGCTGCCGGCTGCTGCGCGGCTTGTCCGGGATCGTCATCTCGATCAGCCCGGCCTGGAGGGCGGGAACCAGATAGGTTGTATTGAAATGGACCCGGTGTTTCAATCCAAGAGCTTCCTGGATCTGTTGCCTGGTCATTTCACCTGACATTGCCAGTAGCAGTCGCTTTATAATATCTACTTGATCGGTGACTTGATCGGTGACTTGATCGGTGACTTCCGGGGCTACTTGATCGGTGACCCGATCATCCCCCGACACCACCCGAACCTCCGGGTTCGGACGAAAGGTGACGGTGAAGAAGCTGTCGGCTTCGAACTCCGGCTCCGGGCAGTCCTGCGCCCTTGCTCCGTCGCGGATGCGTCGGATGCCCGTGCCCGCCTTCTCTATAAAACCGATGCGATGGAGCAGGTCGGCGATGAGCGGGTTCCGCCGGATGCTCTTGTGCCCGAGATCGGTCAGGGTCAGGCCCTTGGGCAGGCTGCCGGGGCTGATCACCTCGATCCGGTCGGTGTAAACCTCGACGAAGACGTTGGCGCCGTCGAAGAACCAGTCGCGGTGCATGACCGCGTTGGTGATCGCCTCGCGCACGGCCTCCGTCGGGTACTTCAGGATGTCCTGCCGCCTCAAGCCCTCGATCCGGTAGGCGGTGCGGGTGTTGCGCTCGATGAAGCGCATGGCGTTTTCGATGTCGGCCACGACCCCGCCGTCGAAGTCCTTGCGGTCCAGGATGTGCACCTTGTCGGTCCCCCTTCCCAGCAGGCAGGTGATGTACGCCTCCGGGAAAAAATGACGCACGTTCCTGGCGAAGAAGAGCACGCCCGCGTTGCGGAAGAGCAGCCGGTTGTCCGCCCGCTCGGCTACCTCGACGTTGACCAGCACGTCCTCGACCGGCGGGCGTCCGGTAATACCGGACTGGCCGAGCCAAGCGTCGAACTTCTCCTGATCGAAGTCTTCCGGGTAGCTGAATCGGGGGCAGGGCGAGAGGTCGAACCGGACGACACCCTCGGCGGGGAAGAAGTCGCGGATTTCGTCGCGGCTCATCTTCTGGGTCACCGCGCCCTGACGCCAGAAGAATCCGTCGCTGCACTGCACCGGCTTGGCGTCGCTTTCCCGCACGTGGACCGCGAATACTCCATCCACCGGCTCCACCAGCACCTTCACCGGCGGGTCGCAGTTGCGGGCGATGTCCTGAATACGGGCGCGCAGGGTGTTGGTGTCCTTGATGCCGGTCACGATTCCGCCATCACTCACGCCCAGGAGGATCCTGCCGCCAATGGTGTTGGCCAAGGCGACGACCTCCCGCGCGAACGATGCCGAGAGGCTCTCCTTGAACGCAAGGGTAGTGCCCTCGCCTTGCTGGGTGAGCATCTCGAGATCGGCAGGGGTCATGCCGCGAGCGCCTCCGATTCGCCGATGACGCCCTCGGCGCGGCACAGCGCCCGCAGATCGCACTCCCGGCAAATCGCCGCTTCGGGCGGCGTCGCGACCGAGAACTCCCCCGCCCGGATACGGCGCACGGTTTCGTCGAAGTGCCGGCCCGCCGCGTCCACCCGATCCGGGCGATACGGCAGCACCATGAGAGCGTCCTCCTTGCAC
Organism: Gammaproteobacteria bacterium; assembly: GCA_965214795.1. Lineage (GTDB taxonomy): Bacteria > Pseudomonadota > Gammaproteobacteria > HK1 > HK1 > JAJDXW01. The sequence goes on from OZ243976.1 coordinate 4,676,967, forward strand.
GTCTCCGAGGTCCAGTAGAGAAGCAGTCGGTCCACGTGCCTGCCGTGCCGGCGCTCCAGAATGTGCGCATAGGTGCAAAGCTGCCGTTCGTAGGCGGCGATCAAGGCGGGGCTGTTCTTCGGGCGCGGCGAGGTCTTGAAGTCGAGCAGCTCAAGCTTGCCGTCCCCGGCGAGCAGCAGGTCCACCTTGCCGGCGAGGATGTATCCGTCCTTCTCCAGCGATACGTCCACTTCCGTGTCGATGACCCGATTCATCTCGTCCTGATTCTGCCGGAAGTAGTCGATCACCTGCGTGAAGGCCGATTCCTTCGCCCGCTCGCCGATAGGTCGCACGTCGGAGAGACACAGGAAGTGAAAGGTCCGGTCGAACAGGTTCCGGATGCGCGTCTCGTCGAGCGTGTGGAGCCGGCCGTCAAGAGCGATACGGTGGATCTCCTCGATGGACTGGTGCACGAGCAGGCCGAAGAAGATCACCGCCGAACGGGAAGGCGTGAAGTCGTACTCGCGGAAGAACTGATACTGGCGCGGGCAGGTTTCGTAGATCTTGAGGTCCCCGGTGAAGCTGTACGTCTTCTTGACCGGGATGCGCTCTTGCGGCTCGAAGCGTTGCGCAGCGAGCAGTTCCTTCTTGACGTAGGGCCACTGAGGGAGTCCCTGCCAGATGGATGCGAAGTGGTCCCTGGGCTGCTTGTGGGCGGTGAGCACCAGCAACTTCTGCGGCCTCGAAAACGCCACGTAGTGCAGGCGCATACGGTCGAAGTGGGTGACTCGGTTCTCGGGCTCGAACGGCGGTCGCCGGTAGAACGGGCCGAGATCCCGGTCGATCCGTTTGGGACTGGCCAACTGCGTCGAGAGCGAGCCGACCACGACCACCGGGAACTCAAGTCCCTTGGCTTGATGGATGGTCATCACCTGCACGTGGCCCCTGGGGAAGGGCCGATCCGGATCCTCGTACTCGTTGATGCCACCGTCATGGAGAAGGCGCAGGAAGCTCGCGAAGAAATGGAAGCGGATGTACTCGCGGTTCCTGTGCGTGAGCACCGGGTAATGATAGTAGTTCTGAAAGACGTTCAGGAGCTGGGAGAAGATGGCGAGGTTGCGGGCCGTGTTCTCGTTCCGGGTGGCGCTCCTGAACGGCTCCAGCGCAAGCAGGCGGTAGAAGTAGTCGGCGGGGCGGAGATCGAGCGTCTCACCCTTCTCGAGGGCGGCGATCTCGCCGGTCCACCGCTGAAGCGCCTCGGCGAGCGGATGCGGAGCACCGAAGCCCCGACCAAGCTGAACGAGAGCATCGTCCACGTATCCCGCCAGATTCGCCACCGCACCGCCCCCAACCTCTCCGCGCCCGTCACCATACCAACCGAACAGAACGGCGTAGCTGGCAACCAGGTAGCGAATCTCGGGTGTCTCGAAGAATGCTCGGGCCCGGGGGCAGAACGCGGGGATGCCCTTGTCCCTGAGTGCCGCCAAGTATGGGCCGCTGTGGTCCTCGCGGACACTGTGGAGCAGCAGTGCCACCTGGTTGTAGTCCGCGAGGACTCCGTTCTCCTTCAGGAAGGCCACGAGGTCGGCGAATCTTTCGGCCTCGTCACGACGGTTGCGGCCCCAGATGCTGATGACGGAGGGGTAGTCGGGATGCTTTCCCTTCGGATCCGCGGCGACGATCTTGTCGTAGCGGAACGAGCCGCCTTCCGGACTGGACCAGTCGGCTGAGGCCATCCAGCGGTCGTAGCGCTCCACGATCGCCTGGTGCGATCGGTAGTTGGTGGTCAACTTGACGGTCGCGCAGCCTGCAACCCGTAGCGGGAACTCCAGGATGTTGCGCACCGTCGCACCCCTGAAACGGTAGAGACTCTGGTCCTCGTCCCCTACCACGCACAGGTTCTTGCGAGTTCCCGCAAGCTTCAGAAGAAGCTGCTCCTGGACATGGTTGGTATCCTGGTACTCGTCCACCAGCAGGTAGAGCAGGCCAGGGGATACGGCGTCCGCGTTCGCTGGGTCGTCGAGCATGTCGCACACGAGCCGTTGCAGATGAGCGAAATCCACCTGATTGGCGTTCAGCAGGGCTTGTTCGTAGCGTTGGCAGGCAGCGCCGATGGCCCTGATGAACGCGTTGTCGGAAGTAGTCAGCCGGCGGAGATCGACAAGCTCTTCCGTGATCTTGTCGAAGTAGCGGCGCGCGCCCTCGATGGCCGTCCACCGAGTCCTCCAGCGGGTGAGAAACAGGCCGTCGTCGGGCGGGCCGACGATCTCGTCGAAATGTTCGAAGACGAAGAGGAGTTGCGTCAGTTCGTCCAGGGTCTCGTAGCTGTGTCCAAGCTCCGTCCGGTGGCGGTGTCGGGTAAGCACCTGGTTGCAGAAGCCGTGGATGGTGGAGATCGTCAGTTCGGAAAGGTCGCCTTCATAGCGCACCTTGCGGGCCGCCGCAGCCAGCCGGTCGCGCATCTCGAAGGCGGCTTTCTCGGTGAAGGTGCAGAGCACGATCTCCTTCGGTTCAGCCTTTCCCAGCAACAGGAGATTCAACGCCCTCAAGACGATGCTGAAGGTCTTTCCGGAACCCGGTCCCGCGACCACGAGCAGCGGGCCGTCGAGGTGTCCGACGACCGCACGCTGGCTCTCGACGAGATCTGGGTAGTGCTCCGGAATGGCGGGGGCGATAGATCTCACAGCAGCCCCGCCTCCCTGAAGCTGAAGGTCTCTTGCGGCGACACGATCAGGTGGTCGGCTACCCGAAGGCCGATGGTTTCCGCGGCCAGCACGATGGCCCGAGTGAGGACCTTGTCGTGCTCGCTCGGCTCGACGCTGCCGTTCGGATGGTTGTGCGCGAGCACCAGTGCCGCCGCCTGGCGCTTGAGCGCGGCTTCCACGACGCGGCGGGGATACACCACCGCACGGTCGATCGTGCCCTCCTGGAGCGTTTCGACGCCATTGCGGAGCAGCCGATACCCGGAATCCAGGTACGCCACCGCGAACACCTCATGCCTGAGGGCGCCGATCCGCATGCGCCAGAAGTCGCCGAGCCGCTCCGGGTCGCGAAACACTTCCGCTCCCTCCGACACTTCCTGCAAGTAGAGGGTCGCCAACGCGCGGACGACCTGCAGGGCGACCGCGGCGGCCTCACCAACGCCGGCTACCGACTGCAACTCGGCAAGCGGCGCATCCATGACACCGCGCAGGCTGCCAAAGCGCTCGAGCAGCGCCTTGGCGGGCTGCTTCACGTCCGCGCGCGGGATGGCCAGGGTCAGCAGCAGTTCGACGGTTTCGTGCTCCGCGAATCCCGCCAGGCCGCTCTTCAGAAAGCGCTCTCTGAGGCGCTTGCGGTGCCCGTGGTAGTGAGGCCGTTCCATCCCTGGGGTGCTCCGTCGGGTCGTGCGGGAACGCTCGTGACCCTGGGCCATCCGACGAGGTCCGCGGCTGCCGGTCCGGACTTGACGACGAACCCCGCCCGGGGGCGCGGATGCACCGAGCGGGCGGCGAGAGCGAGACCGTGCGTCAGGCGTACGAGATGCCCGCGACGGGTGGCCACGCCTCCATGGGGGGAGCGAGCGGAGGGGTGCCGCCGCCGATCACGGACTGGTCGAGGTCGAGAAACGCCCCGGTCATCATCCCGGACTCGTCGGAGGCGAGGTAGGCGATCGTCCGCGCCACCTCGTCGGGCTTCAGCAGCCGCCCGAACGGCATCTTCGCCTCCGCGGCGGCGAGCCACTCCTTCCCCCCGCTGTGGTAGCGGCGCTGGATCACGTCCTCGCCGTCCGAGTCCATCCAGCCGAGGTTGATGGCGTTGACCCGGATGCGGTGACGCACGACGGAGTAGGCGACGTTCTTCGTCAGCACGTTGAGCGCGCCCTTGGAGGCCGCGTAGGGACACAGGAACGGCTCGCTCCCGTGCGAGGCGACGCTGGAGACGTTCACGATCGAGCCAGCGACCCCCTCGCGCGCCATCAGCTTGACCGCGTCCTGCATGAGATAGAACGGGCCCCGCACGTTGACCGCCATCATCTGGTCGAAGAGTGCGGGCTCGGTGTCCCAGATCGTCCCGCGCTCGGTGAGCGCCGCGATGTTGGCGAGGGCGTGCAGGGTGCCGAAGGTCTCGTCGGCGGCCGCGATGATCCGGCGGCAGGCGTCGACGTCGGCGACATCGGCCTGCACGAAAACCGCGCGGCAGCCGCCGCTCGTCAGGCTCTCGGCGACCGCCTCGCCGCGCTCCGCGTTCCGTCCGGTGACGATGATGCCCGCGGCCCCCCGCTCCGCGAACAGCTCGGCCGTGGCGCGGCCGAGGCCCTGGGTGCTCCCGGTAATGACGGCATACTTGCCGGCAAGCGAACTCGTGTCGGTCATCGATTCCTCCTCCCCGGTCGGCGGGCGCGGGCTTTCGGTGCTCAAGCGTACAACACCGCGCGCGGCGCGAGTGCGTCGCGCGGCCAGCCTGCCGTCCGACCAGCCGGGCCCGGCCCCGGGCTCAGACGATCACCCGCTCCACCGGCACGCCGCGGACGTCCATCTCGAAGGCGAGCCCCTCGACCGGCGGCCGGGCGTACGTCCAGGTAATGCCGTCCGGTGCCGCGCCCCGGGTGACGATCTCGTCGGCGAGGAACCCGTGGACCTCGTGCACGGTGTAGACCTGGCTCACCGTGGCATCCGTCCACACGAGCCCGAGCGCGCCCATCCGGCGCTCCATCGCGCCAAGAACGTAGCGCGCCTTCTCGCGCATCGCGCTGGGCGAGGTGTCGCCGAGGCGGATGATCCGATCCCGGTACTCCCCGGGCCCCTCCGGCGCCTCACCCGAGCCGGCGATGACGAAGCTCTTCATTTCCGCGGACTCTCCCGTCCCGGCGGGCACCGTGTACGAGAACGCGTGGAAGGAGGGCTCGACCGGGGGATCGACCTCGGGGCAGACGTTCGAGCGGGCGACCGGGTTCTCCTCGTCCTGGAAGATGCCCCATCGCTCGAGGGTGCGGACATAGGCCCGGTTGAAGGCGACGAAGCCTTCCTCGCTGAACTGGGCGGGCGAACGGAGCTCGCACGCGCAGAACGCGGTGGTCGGCCGGCCGATCGCGCCCAGATACGCCTCGATCCGGCGAAAGCCCTCTTCAAGGGGTACGGGACGGTGAAATCTCGCTCGTTCGATGGCGAAGCCGGGCTCCGCCGCGGCCCCGCCCGAGTACTGGAACCGGCCCCGGACATAGCGATAGCCCCCCGGCCCGAAAACCGCCGTCTCCGCCATCTCGCACCTCCTCTTCATCGCCTTCGCGCGGGCTCCGCTACGGTAGAGGAATCGCAGCGGGTCAATCAACGCGGCCAGCCGGTTTCTCGAGGGCCGAGGTGGACCGCCGCGGCGACTCCGGAGCCGGGCGGGTGTCGATGCCCGGGACGTGGCCGGGGAGGCCGGCGCGGCCGTGCCGGCGTTTGTCGGCGGCGACCGCGTGAGGGGCCGGCCCGGATGCATGCCGAACAGGGCGGGAGACCGGGACGGAAGGTGGCCGCGGACGCGCCGCCGGCATTGTTCCGCTACTTTCGCGGCGAGGCTTCCGGCGCCGCCGCAGCGCCCTGCCCGGCCTCCCGGAACGAGGATGTCCCCCGAGCGACGATGCCCCTCCGAAAGACGTAGCATAGAAACCCGGACGGCAGGGCCGGGCTCAATGGGAGGCGGTGCGATGCGGGCAGTCGTGCTCGGAAGCGGGGTCGTCGGTACCGCGGCCGCGTACTACCTCGCCCGGGACGGCCACGAGGTCACCGTCCTCGAGCGGCACGAGGCGCCGGGCCTCGAGACGAGCTATGCCAACGCCGGTCTCGTCGCACCGGGGCACAGCTACGCCTGGGCCTCCCCCGCCGCCCCCCGGATCCTCGCGAAGTCGCTCATCGCGGCGGACCAGGCGCTCCGGCTCCGCCCCCGTCTCGACCCGCGCATGTGGGCGTGGCTCTGGCAGTTCCTCCTCCAGTGCACCGACGAGCGGGCCCGCGCCAACACGACCCGCAAGCTCCGGCTCTGCCGTTACTCGACGGACCTCCTCACCGAGCTCGCGCGGGACACCGGGGTCGAGTACGACGGCCTCGCCCGCGGCAACCTGTACGTCTATCGATCCGAGCGCAGCTTCGCGGCCGGAGTGCGCCGCACCCGGCTTCTCCGCGATCAGGGCCTCGAGCTCGAAGTGCTGGACCGGGACGGTCTCTGCGCTCGCGAGCCCGCCCTCGATCCGGTCCGAGAGAGGCTCGCGGGGGGCCTCTACTCGCCCACCGACCAGAGCGGCGACGCCCGGATGTTCAGCCGGAATCTCGCCGAGCACTGCCGCGAGGCGCTCGGGGTCCGGTTCCGGTTCGGGGTGACCGTGGAAGGGCTCGATGCGCAGGGCGACCGCATTGCGGCCGCGCGCACGAACGAAGGAGTGGTGAAGGGCGACGTGTTCGTGCTCGCGCTCGGCTTCATGAGCCCGTTCGTCTCGCGTACCGTGGCACTCAAGCTCCCCATCTACCCCGTCAAGGGGTACTCGGTGACGATTCCCCGGGGGTCGTCGAACCTGTCGCCGCGGATGGGAGTCTGCGACGAGGACCGCCTGGTCGTGACCTGTCCGATGGGCGACCGGGTCCGCGTCGCGGCCACCGCCGAGTTCACCGGGTACGACAAGAGCCACCGGCCGGACGACTTCCGGGGGATGCTCGCATCCGTCCGGGAGCTCTTCCCATCCGCCGGCGACTACGACCGCCCCGAGTACTGGGCGGGGCTGCGGCCGATGACCCCCTCCACCGTCCCGATCCTCGGCCGGGCGCGCTACGAGAACCTCTACCTCGATACCGGCCACGGCCACATCGGATGGACGATGGCGTGCGGCTCGGGGAAGGTGACCGCCGACCTCGTCGCCGGGCGCGAGCCCGAGATCGACCTCGAAGGCCTGCTCTACGCCGGCTGAGACGCCGCCAGCACCCGGATCCAGATGCCGGAACTCGGGATCGCGTCGAAACCAGCAGGCGTACGAGAACGTCGGTGACCCATCCGCGTTCATGAACGTCCACGACATCGACGAAGAGGAGGAGATCACCGCCGGGGCGATTGCGAGCGGCGAGGACGCCTCGCGTTTCGACGAGCGGCCGAGCCCCCGCTCGGGCGAGGGCGACGATCCGCTCGCGCTCTTTCTCGGCACGAGCGGCGACACGGAGGGTGACACGGAGCAGGCATCGAGCGGGGCGAACGAACTCCCGCCGCCGAAATCCCTGTTCGAGAACGATCTTCGCTACTGCGAAGCCGCCCTCCACTACTTGGACTGGATCCAGGACACCATGACGACGGAGCGCGAGCCGTGGCTCAGGCTCATCTGCGCGATGGTTGGGGAGGGTGATGGACAGGCGATATATATGGTGAATATACACCGAATCCGTTACGGTCACCGCGCTCTATCAGCTACGGGAGTGAAGCTATGCCCGGACCGGCACGAAAGGTGAAGGCGGACACATCGCCGGGACGCGATTCCCGCAAGTTCGCGCGCGTATTCATGAACGGGCGGTCGCAAGCGGTGAGGCTCCCGAAGGAGTTCCGATTCGATACGGACCGCGTGCTTGTTCGGCGCGAGGGTCGGAACGTAATCTTGAGCCCCATGTTCAAGGACTGGGATGACTACTTCCGGAACTCCACCCCGTTGTCGGATGACTTCGAGGCCGCAACACCCGAGATGCGCAAGGGCGAATTGCCCCTTGAAGAGCGGGAACCATTCGATTGAGAGCCATGCTCGACACGAACACCTGCATCTACGCGATGAAGCGGGTCACAGGATTCAAGGAGAGACTTCCCCTCCACAACTGCGGCATCTCGATCGTCGTGCTGGGAGAACTGGAGTGGGGCGCATGGCTTTCCGGTCGCATGGACCAAAGCCTCGCCGCCATAAGAGATTTCGTCGGTTCTGTTCAGGTTGTCGATCCGGACGCGGAAGTCGCGCGGCAATACGGCCAGCTCCGCGCCCACCTGCGCTCGATCGACCAGCCGATCGGCCCGAACGATCTCTGGATTGCCGCTCACGCCTTGGCCCGCGACGTGCCGCTGATTACCCACAACCTCTCCGAGTTCCGGCGCGTGCCGGGCCTGTCCGTCGATACCTGGATGACCGGAGCGGGTTGAGGGCATGGCCGACACCGCGGCGACCTTCGCCGGCATCCACAACGAGAACGAGTTCTACAGCCAACATTACCTCTCCGAGATCTTCACCGGGGACATCCGGGACACCCTCGCCCGATGGCGCGACGCCACCGAAGCGGCGGGCGGGGCGAGTACCGGAGCGCGGACCCCGAACGAGGCCCTCCGAGCCCTCGCCCGCGACTACCTCCAGTTCCGCCGCCGTTCGCGCGCGAGCGCCGGCACGCGGCGCGCGTCGGGCAGCAGCGGCGGTGGTTCGGCCAACTCCTCGGCGCCCTCGGCTACGAGCACGAACCCCACGGCCACGTCCTCGACGACGGCGACGAAGTGCTGGTCCTCTTCGCCGGGCACACGCTCCGGATCGACCTTGAGGGCCTGCTCATGAATCGCGCCCACGCCCTGTTCCCGATGCCCAGCGAGGCGGCCCGATGGGCAGCACGAGGCGATGGTGCTAGGCTGTGCCGCGGACAGGGCGAGTCGGGAGACGCTCATGTGCGACGAGAGAACAATCCGCGACGCGGACGACTACCTGCGTCGCTCGGGAAACCTGACCCGGCGCGAGTTCGGGGCGCTGTCGGTTGGAACGGGGCTGGCCATGCTCTTGCCGCGGGCCGCGAACGCCTTGGCGGTGACAGCCGCGGACGTGGAAGTTTCGACCCCGGACGGCGCCGCGGACTGTCACTTCGTGCACCCGTCGAGCGGCACCCATCCAGGGGTGCTGATCTGGCCGGATGCGCTCGGCCTGCGGCCCGCCTTCGAGCAGATGGGGAGGCGGCTGGCCGAATCGGGATACTCGGTGCTGGTCGTCAATCCCTACTACCGCACCGTGCGGGCGCCGGTCATGGCCGAGGGCGCCTCGTTCCGGGACGAAGCGACGCGCAAAACGATCTTTCCCCTGATGCGCTCGTTGAGCGCCGAGACCAATGTAACGGACGCGAGGGCCTTCATCGGCTTCCTGGACGGTCAAAGCGCCGTGGACGGCGACAGGAAGATGGGGACGATGGGATACTGCATGGGCGGCTCCATGACCATGCGCACCGCGGCGGCCCTCCCCGAGCGGATCGGCGCGGGCGCATCGTTCCATGGCGGCCGGCTCGTGACCGACGCCCCCGACAGCCCCCATCTGCTCGTGGGCAAGATGCAGGCGAACTATCTCTTCGCGATCGCCGAGAACGACGACCGGAAGGACCCGGAGGCCAAGAACGTGCTGCGCGAGGCCTTCGCCGCCGCCGAGCTGCCGGCAGAGATCGAGGTCTACGAGGGCACGCTCCACGGCTGGTGTCCGCCCGATTCCGCCGTCTACCACGAGGCGCAGGCGGAACGGGCCTGGAGTCGACTGCTGGCCCTGTTCGAGACCGCCTTGGCCTGAGCGGATGGGGGCGCCTCCATCCGGTTCAGCCCCATCCGGATCGCGGCGAAGGACCCCGGCCGCGCTTCCACATGGTGTTCCGGCTGCCGCGCAACAATCCGGGTGAAAGGACCGAGAGGAGGTGCGGCCGCGCCGCGTATCGGGTATTCCCTCGCGAGGACATCGCCGAGTCCGGTCGGCCGGACCATTGTCGAGGGGCGGCCTCGACGGGGGATCAAGGGTCGATGGTGCGGGCGAAGAAGGCGTCGAGGAGGCGGCGGGCGGGGCCGCGCGGCCAGCCCACACTCCATCTTCGGGTCGGGAAGCAGCAATTCTCATTTTGCTCGTCGGGTCCCGCCGCAGGGCCGGCACGACCGTCGATCCGCCCCGGATCGAGTCGCCAGGAGAAGACGGCTTGCGGATCAGGGTGAAGTCAGGCGCCAAAATGAGAATTGCTGGTCGGGAAGCAAGGCTGATTTTTGTTCAGAACACCCTCAATAAATTCAACATCTTACCGTGATCTTCAGGACAAGCGCGGATCGGACGTTCAAATTCTGAAATCCTTGAGAAATCAACGAATTGGCCGTGAAAGCAGTCGAGCTTCAACGCGAACAAAAATCAGCCCTGGGTCGGGAAGCCATTCACTCGCGAGACCGCGTGTAGAATCGCTTCATGGTTGGTCCCAGGGTCGGAGAGTGAGGCACCATCGACGCAAACGTCGTGCGATAAGCCCGTGGAGCTCGGAGGAATCGCCCCGGTCGGTAGCTTCGAAGGCGAACTACGTAGGAAGCGCCGAGCACAAGACCTACCCCAGCCACGCCGGTCCTCCTGCTCTCCGTTCGGATGCTACGCCTTGTGACCCGCAGATCTCGCTCAAGGAAATACAAGATGTTCTCGAACAGGCAATCAGTCGAGGCTGCGTCAGCGCGGCGTTCGAGCAAGGCTTTCCAAAGTACGTCTGGGGGTGGATACGGGGACAACTCTACGAAGCACGACACATCAACGGCCCGGCTGGAGCCTGCAAGGGATACTCGATTCAAGAGATAGAATACCCTCGAGATCTGGAGAAACGACTTGAGTGGGAGAATCCATAGGTGCTCCATTTCGGCGTTGAATGGCACGATGCTCCTGGCGTAAGAGACCGGCTTCTCGCCCGAACTTGGTGCCGTCTGATCATCGAGGCAGACGGACGGCTCGTGACGGAAGTCCTTGACGATCGCTCCCGCAGCTTGCGGGGCGGCGTCTACGGCTCCGTTTTTCCTCTGAGCCAGTGGATCGTGGAGAACTGGTGGTTCCTGTTGAACGAGTCGTATCGATTCCCTGCCGCTTACAGCTCTCACGAGCTTGCGCGAACACTTGGCGACCGCGCCTGGATTCAACGGCATAGCATGCTGGCCGCCCGGCAGGGCGGCGCATTGCCCGATTTGACGTTCTACCGGGATGAAGAGTCCGTGGTGGCCAGGTGGATGCGAGACGGCGACCATTCCACGCATCCCTTCCTGCGTTTCACGAACTCTGGCGAGGCTCGGATGGCCCCGATAGATGTGGAGCGTGGGTTCACTGAATTGGTCAACCAGGTTCTGGACCGGCTTGACGAGCTGGAAGATCCCGAGGCCGCAATGCTTCGGGAGGAATGGGCAGGGCTCTCGAAGTCGATGAACGAAGACCGAAAGATCTGTGAATGGTCGGCTCGCCTCGGTCTCGATCCCCACGACCCGGATGAACTCACCGACGAACAGGCTGAGATAATCACCGCCCTCATATCTCCGCTTGAGGACTCGGTAAGAGAGGACCTGCTCGACGCGGAGCACTTCCGGAGCCTGCAAGCAGACCTCGAATGGTTGGATCAAGCTCGGTCAAGGGCAGCGGACGCCGGCAGACCCGCGGGTCCCGAGCCCGCCCTGTCGAATATCGAAGGCAGGACCGCCCACGAGCTCGGGTACAAATGCGCGACCGCCCTCCGGCACCACCTCTGGCCGGCAGATGGGTACGAGCCCGTTCGGGAGATGGACGACGTCCTGCATCGCCTTGGCTGGGCGGAGTCCCCTTCCCGGACGATGGACTCCCGCCCGGCCGGCCCCCTGAAGGTCGCGCTTGAGCAAAGTGATCAAGGCGCTTGGGTCGCCTTGGTTCCGGCGGGCAATGCAGCCAGCGAGCGATTCAGTCTTGGAAGGTCGATCTTTCTCAGACATTTCGGCCGGAGCGGATGCAAACGCCGGCTGGTAACGGAGGGTCATACCCGGGAGCAGCGTGCCTCCCGCGCATTCGCCGCAGAGTTCCTTGCCCCAGCGGCAGGCCTGTCGCGGCACCTCGGGGAGCGAGTCCCGCATGATGAGATAGACGATCTGGCCGGCCACTACCAAGTCAGCCCCTCGGTAATCGTCCATCAGATTCAGAATCACCGCCTTGGATGGATCAGCGCATAGACGCCGTTCCCAGTCGGAATGATGCACCGAGAAACAAATATGAGATACTGCCGTTGCTCCGCCCTTGTCTTAGCATCTCAAGTTTCGGGGTTCAAAAACGGTTGCGGCATCGGGGTTTTGTAGATCGATCCATCGTGTTCCAATTGTACGGTCAACTCATCCGGTTAAAGACTTTGCACCAGCAAATCGTGTATTCGATCATCAACCGTCTGCTTCAGATCCTCTACCGAACAACCCGACTTCCTCTCAACACCCCGTAGCGTTCCGGAAATTATCGCACGGAATATCCGCCACAATCGACCTGCAAAGCTCAGGGTGTTCATCCGGTCTTGCAAACGATCGCGAACCTCGCCGACACGAGCCCGGCGGGAGCTTGTAACGGATCGTCAGAGAGGCTCCCCTGTCGCTGTCTGGCTGATAAATTACGTCAGCGTTGCCCATTCTGTGCTCTTCCCACATGACCGCACAGCAAGAGGGCATTGCAGCAGCAGGCTCGCCAGACTTGGGCGGATAGCCACCGAGAGCTCGGCGAAGTTCGCCGGCATTTATCTCAACATGCCGGCGACCCTGTTGCTTGGCACGCCTGATCTGCGCCCGCAGTTCCGCTCTGAATTCATCTGCAGGTGGTGGCATCAAGAATCCTCCCCATGAGACCCGCCCAACAGGTCTCCTCCTCACCACGGGACAGCCCGCCGAACCCTTCATCCCCATCGTACGCGCCGATGGGATACAGAGAAAAGCTGCTGCTTACGGGACGGGGAACGGTGCTGACGTGGTGGGGTCAGGGAGCGGGGGAGGGAGCGAAGAAGGCGGCGAGGAGACGGCGCGCGGCGGCGGGCGGGGCGGTGCGCCCGGCCCGCACGTCGTCTTCGAGGCGGTCCGCGAGGGGCTTCAGGCGCGGGTCCTCCCACAGCCGTTCGCGCACCGCGGCTTCGATCTCCTCGCGGAGCCACTCCTCGGCCTGGGCGGTGCGCCGCGCCGCCCAGTCGCCGGACGCCTCCAACGCGGCGCGGCACGCCAGGGTCCGCTCCCACGCTTCGGTGATGCCGGTCCCGGTGAGGGCCGAGCAGGCCCCGACCGTGGGCTTCCACGCCGGGGTGCGCGGACGCATCAGGTGGAGCGCGTTCCGATACTCGGCCACCGTCCGGCCGGCCGGGTCGGCCTGAGCGCCGTCCGCCTTGTTCACCAGCACGAGGTCGGCGAGCTCCATCACCCCCCGCTTGATGCCCTGGAGCTCGTCGCCGGCGAGCGGGGCGAGGAGCAGCACGAAGAGGTCGGTCATCCCGGCCACCGCGGTCTCCGACTGACCGACTCCGACCGTCTCCACCACGACCACGTCGAAGCCCGCCGCCTCGCAGAGCACGATGGCCTCGCGCGTGCGGCGAGCGACCCCGCCGAGGGTGCGACCGGCCGGGGTCGGTCGGATGAACGCCTCCGGATGCTGCGAGAGCTCCGTCATGCGGGTCTTGTCGCCGAGGATCGAGCCGCCCGCGAGCCGCGACGACGGGTCGATGGTGAGCACCGCGACGCGGCGGCCGGTCTCGACCGCTCGCAGGCCGAACGCCTCGATGAAGGTGGACTTGCCGACGCCGGGGGACCCCGATATCCCGATGCGCACCGTGCCGGCCGGGGCCGGGAGAGCGTCGAGCAGGCCGAGCGCCTCGCTCCGGTCGGTGGGCCGGTCGGACTCGACGAGGGTGATCGCCTTCGCAAGGGCGCGTACCTCGCCCGCTCGCACCCGATCGGCAAGGGCGGCGGCGCTCGGCGAGGGGGCCGCGGGCGGCTCTTGTCTCGCGTCAATCGCTCCGGCTCCGCAAGGACCGCAGCCACCGTCCCGCGCCCGGCACGCGGCACCCGACCGCTCGGCCGGTCGACCGCCCGTTCACCGTCACCGCACTCGCATCGAGGGACGAATGGAGCCGCGCACCGCCGCCGCCGCGGAAACCGAGGCTCGCGGATCCCCGGTCACAGCGCGCCATCGCGCGGCCACAGCGCCGCGCCGGACCCTGGTCACGGCGTAACGCCATCCCCCGGTCACAGCGCCGTGCCATTCCCCGGTCGTGGCGCCGCACCGCTCCCCGATCACGGCGCCTCGCCGACCCCCGGTCACGGCGCTTCGAACTCCACGATCGGCTGGTCCACGGCGAGGCTCGCCCCCGGCTCCGCGAGGACCGCGGCCACCGTCCCGTCCTGCTCCGCACGCAGGAGGTTCTCCATCTTCATCGCCTCGACCACCGCCACCTCCTCTCCCGCCTTCACCCGATCGCCCGGCCCGACCGCGACCCGCACCAGGAGGCCCGGCATCGGCGAGAGGAGGAAACGCGAGAGGTCGGGGGGGCGCTTCACCGGCATCAGGGCCCGCAGGGCGGCGGCCCGTCGGCTCAGCACCCGATAGAGGTCGGCGTGTCCGGCGTGGGTCAGCCGGAACCCGTGCCCGCGCCGTTCGACCTGGACCGCGAGCGGCGCCCCGTTCACCGTCCCCTCGAAGCAGTCGAGCCCCGGCCGCCAGCCGGTCTCGACCCGATATCGAGCCCGTTCCTCCCCGTGCGCCATCTCGACCACCCCGCCCGCGCCCCGAGGGAGGGAGACGGGGTGCGCCCGCTCGCCCCGATCGTCCTCCCCCGCGCCGGACTCGCCGCCGACCAGCACCACGTACTCCCGATCCACCCCATCGAACGGGTTCCCGGCCTCGGCGGGAGACCCGACCGCGGCGTTCAGCCGATCGATCTCCCGACGCATCCACGCCGCGACCACGACGAGGTGCGCGGGCTCCGGCGGGGCTACCCGATCCGCCGCGAACCCGTCGGGAAAGTGCTCGTCAATGAACGCGGTCGACAGCTCGCCGGCCCGGAACGCGGGGTGCCGGGCAAGCGCGGCGAGGAACGGGAGGTTGGTGGTCACCCCGCGCACGGTGTAGCGGTCGAGGGCGAGCTCGAGCCGATCGAGCGCCTCGTTCCGGTCCCGGCCGGCAGTGACGAGCTTCGCGATCATCGGGTCGTACCACACCGCGACCTCGCCGCCCTCCTCCACCCCGTCGTCGACCCGCACCCCGGCGCCGGCGCCGGCCGCCGCCTCTGCCCCATCCGCCGGCTCCGACGGCGGCACCGACAGCGGCACCGAAACCAGCGTCCCCGCCGACCCCGACGCCTCCGGGCCGCGCCCGCCCGTCGCCCACGGCGGCCGGTACCGGAGGAGCCTTCCGGTCGCGGGCAGGAAGTCCCGTTCGGGATCCTCCGCGTACACCCGCGCCTCCATCGCCCAGCCGTCCATCCGAACGTCGTCCTGGGTGAACGGCAACCGCTCCCCGGCCGCAATCCGGATCATCCACTCCACCAGATCGAGGCCGGTGACCGCCTCCGTGACCGGATGCTCCACCTGGAGCCGGGTGTTCATCTCGAGGAAGTAGAACCGGCGCTCCGGATCCACGATGAACTCGACGGTGCCGGCCGATACGTAGCCGGCCGCCCGCGCGAGGGCCACCGCCTGGGCGCCCATCCGTTCCCGCATCGCCCCGTCGACGAAGGGGGACGGCGCCTCCTCGAGCACCTTCTGGTGCCGGCGCTGCACCGAGCACTCGCGCTCCCCGAGGTGAAGCACGTTCCCGTGCCGATCCGCCAGCACCTGGACCTCGATGTGCCGCGGGCGCTCCACGTAGCGCTCGACGAAGATCCGCCCGTCGCCGAAGCTCGCGAGCGCCTCGCTCGTCGCGCCGCGGAATCCGTCCCGGACCTCGTTCTCCCCGGCCGCGATCCGCATCCCCTTGCCGCCGCCCCCCGCCGAAGCCTTGAGCATCACCGGGTACCCGATCTCGCGAGCCACCGCGACCGCCTCGTCCACGTCGGCGAGCGCCCGCCCCACCCCCGGGATCGTGTCGACGCCGGCGTCGAGGGCGAGCTGGCGCGACTCGATCTTGTCGCCCATCGCCCGGATCGCGGCCGGGGGCGGCCCGATGAACGCGATGCCGGCGGCGGCGAGCGCCTCCACGAACCCCGCGTTCTCGGAGAGGAACCCGAACCCGGGGTGGACCGCATCCGCCCCCGTCGTCCGCGCCGCCTCCACCACCGCCCCGATGGCGAGATAGCTCTCCGCCGACGGAGGCGGACCCACGCACACCGCCGCATCGGCGATGCGCACGTGCGGCGCGTCCTCGTCCGCCTCGGAGTAGATCGCCGCGGTGGAGATGCCCATGCGGCGCGCGGTCCGCGCGATGCGGCACGCGATCTCGCCCCGGTTCGCGATGAGGATCCGCTCGTAGCTCATGGGCTCGGACCGCCGGTGCCTAGAGCGGGATGTTGTCGTGCTTCTTCCACGGGTTCTCGAGCCGCTTGCCGTGCAGCATCGCGAGCGCCCCGCAGAGCCGCCTCCGGGTATTGCGCGGCAGCACCACGTCGTCGATGAAGCCGAGCCGGCCGGCGACGAAGGGGTTCGCGAACTTCGTGCGGTACTCCTCGGTGCGGGCGGCCATCTTCTCCGGGTCGTCCCGGTCGGCCCGAAAGATGATCTCCACCGCCCCCTCCGGCCCCATCACCGCGATCTCGGCCGACGGCCACGCGTAGTTCACGTCGCCCCGCAGGTGCTTCGAGGACATGACGTCATAGGCCCCCCCGTACGCCTTGCGGGTGATGAGGGTGACCTTGGGGACCGTCGCCTCGGCGTACGCGAAGAGCAGCTTCGCGCCGTGCCGGATGATCCCGCCGTATTCCTGGGCGGTGCCCGGGAGGAACCCCGGCACGTCCACGAAGGTGACGATGGGGATGTGGAAACAGTCGCAGAAGCGCACGAACCGGGCCGCCTTGCGGCTCGAGTCGATGTCGAGACACCCCGCGAGCACCGCCGGCTGGTTGGCCACGATCCCGGCCGGCGCCCCGTCGAAGCGGGCGAACCCGGTCACGATGTTGCGGGCGAAATCGGGCTGGAGCTCGAAGAACTCGCCCTCGTCCACCACCCGCGAGACGAGCTCGTGGATGTCGTAAGGCCGGTTGGGGTTCGCGGGCACGAGGCGATCGAGGGCGGGCTCCGGCCGGTCGGCCGGGTCCCGGGTCGGACGGATCGGAGGGGTCTCCCGGTTGCTCGCGGGAAGGAAGCCGAGGAACTCGCGCACCCGCAGGAGCGCGTCCACGTCGTCCTCGAACGCGAGGTCCGCGACCCCGGAGCGGCCCGCGTGGGTAAGCGCTCCCCCGAGCTCCTCCTGGCTCACCTCCTCGTGGGTCACCGTCTTCACCACGTCGGGTCCGGTGACGAACATGTAGGACGAGTCCTTCACCATGAAGATGAAGTCGGTCATCGCGGGCGAGTAGACGGCGCCTCCCGCGCACGGCCCCATGACGAGCGAGACCTGCGGGATCACCCCCGACGCGAGGACGTTGCGCTGGAACACCTCGGCGTAGCCGGCGAGCGACGCCACCCCCTCCTGGATCCGGGCGCCGCCCGAGTCGTTGAGGCCCACCACCGGGGCGCCCACCTGCATCGCCTGGTCCATCACCTTGCAGATCTTCCGCGCGTGGGCGGCGGAGAGGGAGCCACCGAAGACAGTGAAGTCCTGGCTGAACGCGAACACCCGCCGGCCGTTCACGAGGCCGTGGCCGACCACCACCCCGTCGCCGGGGATCCGCTGCCCGGCCATCCCGAAGTCGTGGGAGTCGTGCTCGACGAACATGTCCCACTCTTCGAAGGAGCCCTCGTCGAAGAGCAGCTCCAGGCGCTCGCGCGCGGTGAGCTTGCCCTTGGCGTGCTGGGTCGCGATCCGTCTCTCGCCGCCGCCGAGGCGGGCGGCGGCCCGCCGGCGCTCAAGCTCCCGGATGATGTCCTGCACGGTCTTGCGTCGGCTGGTCGGAGCGGACCGGAGCGCGATCGAACGGTACCGAACGTACGCGAGCAGCGGAGAGCCGGCCGGGGATCAGGCCGGGGCTCAGGCCGCGAGACGCCGGCCGCGGACGAGGTCGAGGACCTCCCGGGCGGCGGCCGGGATGCAGGTGCCGGGGCCATAGATGGCGGCCACCCCGGCCCGCCGGAGCTCGTCGTGGTCCGCGGCCGGGATCACCCCGCCGCAGACCACCACCACATCGTCCGCACCCGCCGCGCGCAACGCCTCCAGGAAGCGCGGCACCAGGGTCCGGTGCCCGGCCGCCTGGGTCGAGATGCCCACCACGTGCACGTCGTTCTCGATGGCTTGGCGGGCGGCTTCGGCCGGGGTCTGGAAGAGCGGCCCGATGTCGACGTCGAAGCCGAGGTCGGCGAACGCGGTGGCGATCACCTTCGCGCCGCGGTCGTGGCCATCCTGCCCGAGCTTCGCCACGAGCAGCCGCGGCCGGCGCCCTTCGGCCACCGCGAACGCGTCGACCTCGCCCCGGATCCGGGCGAACCCCTCGTCGCCCGCGTAGTGCGCCCCGTACACCCCGGCGATGGAGCGCACCTCCGCGCGGTGGCGGCCCCAGACCCTTTCGAGCGCATCGGTGATCTCGCCGACGCTCGCCCGGGCGCGCGCCGCGTCGATGGCGAGCGCGAGCAGGTTCCCCTCACCGCTCTCCGCCGAGCGGGTGAGGTGGCCGAGGGCGCGCCGGCACGCGAGGTCGTCGCGCCGCCCCCGCACGTCCGCCAGCCTTCGCACCTGCGCATGGCGGACGGCCGTGTTGTCGATGGCGAGCAGCTCCACCTCGTCCACCCGGTCCGAGCGGAAACGGTTGACCCCGACCACAGTCTCCTCGCCCCGGTCGACGCGCGCCTGGCGCCGCGCCGCGGCCTCCTCGATGCGAAGCTTCGGCAGGCCGGACTCGACGGCCCGGGTCATCCCGCCGAGCGCCTCCACCTCGTCGACGAGCGCGCGGGCGCGCGCGGCGAGGCTCGCGGTGAGGCTCTCGACGTAGTACGAGCCGGCGAGCGGGTCCACCACCCGGGTAACCCCGGTCTCGTGCTGGAGGATGAGCTGGGTGTTGCGAGCGATGCGGGCGGAGAACTCGCTCGGCAGGGCGAGGGCCTCGTCAAAGGCGTTGGTGTGCAGCGACTGGGTGCCGCCGAGCACCGCGGCGAGGGCCTCGACGGTGGTGCGGACGACGTTGTTGTACGGGTCGAGGCTCGTGAGACTCGCCCCGGAGGTCTGGCAGTGGGTGCGGAGCATGAGCGAGCGCGGATCCTTCGGCGCGAACTTCTCCTCCATGAGGGTCGCCCAGAGCCAGCGCGCGGCCCGGAGCTTCGCGACCTCCATGAAGAAGTCCATCCCGATCCCGAAGAAAAACGAGAGCCGGGGCGCGAAGCGGTCCACGTCGAGCCCGCTCGCGACGGCGGCCCGCACGTACTCGACCCCGTCCGCGAGGGTGAACGCGAGCTCCTGCACGCTCGTCGCGCCCGCCTCGAGCATGTGATAGCCCGAGATCGAGATGGGGTTGAAGCGCGGCATGTGCTCGGAGGTGTGGCCGATGATGTCGGACACGATCCGCATGGAGGGCGCGGGGGGATAGATGTAGGTGTTGCGGACCATGAACTCCTTGAGGATGTCGTTCTGCATGGTGCCGGAGAGGTCCGCCGGCGCCACCCCCTGCTCCTCGGCGGCCACCACGTACATCGCGAAGACGGGCAGCACCGCCCCGTTCATGGTCATGGAGACGGACATCCGGTCGAGGGGGATCCCGTCGAAGAGGATTTTCATGTCCTCTACGGAGTCGATCGCGACCCCGGCCTTCCCCACGTCCCCCTCGACCCGTTCGTGGTCGGAGTCGTAGCCCCGATGGGTCGCGAGGTCGAACGCGACCGAGAGCCCCATCTGCCCCGCCTCGAGATTGCGGCGGTAGAACGCGTTCGACTCCTCCGCGGTCGAGTACCCCGCGTACTGCCGGATCGTCCACGGGCGGCCCGCGTACATCGTCGCCCGCGGACCGCGCACGAAGGGGGGGAGCCCGGGCAGGGTCCCGAGATGGGCGAGATCGTCCAGATCCTGCTCGGTGTAGAGGGCCTTGACCCGGATCCCCTCCGGGGTCTCGGCGGCGAGGCCGTCCTCCGACCCGCCCCGGGTCTCGCGCGCAACGAGCGCGCGCCAGTCGTCCGGTGTCGACCGCGCCTTCGCCATGCCGCCGCCCTCCTCGTCTCTCGCCCCGCCGCCCGCCGCCGCGCGCCTCGGAGGCGGGGAACGCTCGAAACCGACTGCGAAAGATAACCCTTTCCGCCGCCGAACCCTAGCCGGCGAGCAGTGGGCCAGCAATTCTCATTTTGCTCGTCGGGTTCCGCGGCAGGACCGGCACGACCGTCGATCGGCCCCCCGATCGGCCCCGGATCGAGTCGCAAGGAGAAGACGGCTTGCGGCTCAAGGTGAAGTCAGGCGCCAAAATGAGAACTGCTGGCAGTGGGCCGCGGCCCGATCTGCGACAATGGCCGGCAATGGCGGACGGCCCAGGCCGACGGGACGGCGCGTCGTCCCGACCGCGCGTCCCACCTCTCTACCCGCTCCACCCGCCGGAGTCACCCGATGCAAGCCACGATCACGACCTCCAAGGGCACCATCAAGCTGAACCTCTTCCCCGATCAGGCGCCGGTCACGGTGGCGAATTTCGTCAACCTCGCGTCGCGCGGCTACTACGACGGGCTCAAGTTCCACCGTGTGCTCGCGCGTTTCATGATCCAGGGGGGCTGCCCGCGCGGCACCGGAACCGGGGGACCGGGCTACCAGTTCGAGGACGAGTTCGACCCGTCGCTTCGCCATGACCGGCCGGGGCGCCTCTCCATGGCGAACGCCGGCCCCGGCACCAACGGATCGCAGTTCTTCATCACCCACGTGCCGACGCCGTGGCTGGACGATGCGCATTCGATCTTCGGCGAGGTCGCCGGGACGGACGATCAGGAAGTCGTCAACGCCATCGTCCAGGGAGATGTCATCGAGTCCGTCTCGATCAACGGGGACACCGAGGCGCTGCTCGCCGGTCAGGCCGACCGCATCGCGGAGTGGAACACTCGCCTCGCCCGCTAGCGCAGTCCACTCCGCCGACAGTCGCGCCCGGCTGTACGCGGGGTGGGCGTCGGCCGCCCGCCATTCGCCGAGCCGTCCTCGGGGAGATCACTGACGTCCCGGCCGATCGCCGGCCCGGCTTGGACTTCGGCCCGTTCCCTTACCAAAGGCGATTCACACCGTAGCGATCGAATATGGTGTCGACTGAGACTACCGCCAGTTCATGCGCTAGAGCTTGGGCGATGAGCATTCGATCGAACGGGTCGCGGTGAGGTCCGGCGAGTCGCCCCGCGCGCTCAGCATCATGAACCGTAATCGCCAACTCCTCGAAACCTTGACCGGCGATTGCTCCTCCTACGTCCCGCACCAATTCCTCGCTACCAGGCAACTTGCCGAGACGGTGCTTCGTCGCGACCTCCCACGCTGAAGCGGCACTGACCATGACATCGTTCGTGGTGTCTCCGATTGCCCGACAGGCGGCGTGCGACAGGCGTGGACTGCCGGAGAGCCACCAGAGAAAGGCATGCGTGTCCAGCAACAACCGCACGGCTACTTCCCCTCCTTTCGCTCTCGGACCTCCGGCTCAGGCTCACCCTCCCACGCTCTCAGCTCTTCCTCCGGAAGCGGGTCGAAGAAGCTGTTCTCAACGAGGAGGGTGCCCTTCATGGCGCCGAACTTGCGCTTGGCTTGGAGGTTGCACCGGACAAGCCGCGCAACGGGTACACCCCGCCGAGCGATGACCACCTCCTCCCCCGCTTCGACCTGCGCGAGCAAGCGGGACAACTGCGTCTTGGCCTGGTGAACGTTCACGATGGACATCGGGCGTCTCCCGGAAAGCGGATTTAGCTAGAAATATAGCTAGATCGCATGTCTTGTCAAACCCCGGCCGCGAGCGAGCTCACCAGCCGGCAACGCCGTTTGTGCGCGCCGGATCGTCTCCCGCAGGCTGAAGAGCGCCCCCAGCCGGCGGCGGCGGCGAGCGCGATCAGGTTTCGGTTGTCCGTCTCCGAATAGTCCGAAGTTCCGGGGTTGGAAGAAACTCGGCGAGTGCATTGAACCACCGTATGAGATCCGGCAGTTTACAGTGGGTGTTTACAGAGCTCGGATTGGGGGTGACGAAGACGCCGGCCCGGCCGATGGCCGCTTGTCGAGGACCCAGGCCCGTTCCGGCGGCGTTCCATCCCGCGTGACGGGCGAATTTGCGCCACGCCTCCACGCCCTGAAACCATACGACCCTCGGTTCAAACCGGAGGACGAGCGCCTCCGGACGCGCCGCGCCCTCGTGGTACTCGCGCGCGCCAAGCCCCGCGCTGCCGCGGGTGGGGCGCTTCACGATGTCGGTGAAGCCGATCCCGTAGCGCCCGACGAGCACGTCGATGGCGTCCGGGCCAGGCGTGAGCGGCGCATCGACGAGCCGCGACGCATTGAGAGCGCACCAGAACCGATTGCGGGGGTTGGCGAAATGGAATCCCGCCCGCACCGAGGGCAATGATGGATTGATACCGACGGAAACCGCGCGGAGCCCCTCGCGAACCGCATCAGGAAGGGTCTTCACAGCCTGTGCGGGGCTCGACCCGGGATTGTTCGAGGGATCTCTCACGCAGCCCCCTGCCCGTCGTCGCGAACGTGTTGCATCGGGGGCAGCGTCTGGTAGCATCGCATCGGCAATATGAAGACGATATCGATCACAATAGACGAACCGCTGCTCCGACGGCTGGACCAGGCCGCCAAGGCCGCCGGCAAGGCGCGGTCGGATCTGTTTCGCGTAGCGTTGACAGAGTGGCTCGCCGCCGGGCGGCGGCGCCAGTTGGCGGCGGAAGATCGGGCGGGGTACGAAGCGCAACCGGTTGGCGCGGACGAATTCGGTGGCCTCATCGCCGCGCAGGACGGCAACGCGTGGGATGCGGGCGACGGGAGTGACTGGTGAGGCGCGGCGAGATCTGGATGTTCCGGTTCGCACCGCCCGACAAGCAGCGGCCGGTGCTGCTCCTGACCCGCTCCGACATGATCCCGGTCCTGCACAGCGTCACCGTCGCGCCGCTCACACGCACGATCCGCGGCGTGGCATCGGAAGTCGTCGTCGGCATCGACAGTGGGTTGAAGACTGATTCCGCCATCAACCTGCATCACGTCGCAACGATCCCGAAAGCCGGCCTGCGACGTTTCATCGGCGCCGTCCCTCCGGCGGTCCTTGCGCGAGTCCGCACGGCGCTGCTGTTCGCTCTCGGCTTCGAGTGATGTCGAACCTGCGGCCGGGGCGCCACTCCAAGCAGCGCGACGACTCGTTTCGCGCCCCTCCCGCCATTCCACGAGGCACCGTGGCCGTCGCTTGACGAGCTAGTCGTTCGCATCGGCCGCGGGGTAGCCGATCGAGCGGAGGGCGTCCGCGATCTCGTCGAGGCTCGCCGGGTCGTCGATGGTGGCCGGCATCCGCCACTCCTCCCCGTTCGCGATCTTCTGCATGGTGCCGCGCAGGATCTTGCCGGAGCGGGTCTTGGGCAGGCGCTCCACCACCACCGCGGTCTTGAACGAAGCGACCGGCCCGATGCGCTCGCGCACGAGGGCCACCGACTCGGACACGACCTCCGGCGCGCTCCGGCCGCAGCCCGCGTTGAGCACCAGGAACCCGAGGGGGGCCTGCCCCTTGAGGGCGTCGTCCACCCCCGCGACCGCGCACTCCGCGACGTCCGGGTGGGCGGCGAGGACCTCCTCCATCGCCCCGGTGGAGAGGCGATGCCCGGCGACGTTGATGATGTCGTCGGTCCGCGACATGACGTAGACGTAGTCGTCCTCGTCCATGTACCCCGCGTCCGCCGTCTTGTAATAGCCGGGAAACTCCGTGAGATAGCTCTCGACGAAGCGCTCGTCCGCCCGCCACAGGGTGGGGAACGTCCCCGGCGGAAGCGGGAGCTTGACGACGAGCGCGCCGATCCGGCTTCGCTCCACCTCGTCCGCATTCTCGTCCACCACTCGCACGTCCATGCCCGGAACGCCCCGGGTCGGCGACCCTTCCTTGACCGGAAGCGGCTCGATGCCGACGCAGTTCGCGCAGATCGACCAGCCCGTCTCGGTCTGCCACCAGTGGTCGATCACCGGCACCCGGAGCTTGTCGCGCGCCCAGTTGAGGGTGTCCGGATCGGTGCGCTCGCCGGCGAGGAACAGGGTCCGGAAGGCGGAGAGGTCGTAGCGCCCGATATGCTCCCCGGCCGGGTCCTCGCGCTTGATCGCACGGAACGCGGTGGGGGCGGTGAACATCACCCGCACGTCGTGCTCGGAGACGATCCGCCAGAAGGTGCCGGGGTCGGGCGTGCCCACCGGCTTGCCCTCGAACACGATCGTCGTGTTGCCGGCGAAGAGCGGAGCGTAGACGATGTAGGAGTGCCCCACGACCCAGCCGATGTCCGAGGCGGCCCAGAACACCTCGCCCGGATCGACCCCGTAGATGTTCTTCATCGACCACTTGAGGGCCACGATGTGCCCGCCGTTGTCGCGCACCACTCCCTTCGGCCGGCCGGTGGTGCCGGAGGTGTACAGGATGTAGAGGGGATCGGTGGCGGCGACCGGCACGCACTCGTGCGGCTCGGCGCCGGCGAGGAAGTCGCCCCAATCGAGGTCGCGCGCCGGGTCGAGCGCGCACGCATGCTCGGGGCGCTGGAGGATGACACATCGCTCCGGGCGGTGGCGGGCGAGCGCGATCGCCCCGTCGAGGAGCGGCTTGTACTCGACGATGCGTCCGGGCTCGATCCCGCACGAAGCGCTGAAGATCACCTTCGGCTCGCAGTCGTCGATGCGCCCGGCGAGCTCTTTCGACGCGAACCCGCCGAACACCACGCTGTGCACCGCCCCGAGGCGCGCGCAGGCGAGCATCGCGACCACCGCCTCGGGCACCATGGGCATGTAGATGATCACCCGATCCCCGCGCCCGACCCCGAGCCGGGCCAGCGCCCCGGCGCAGCGCGCGGCCGCATCCTGAAGCTCGGCGTAGGTGAGGCGCGCCTTGCGACCGGTGATCGGGCTGTCGTAGACGATGGCCGACTGCTCGCCGCGGCCCTCCTCGACGTGCAGGTCGACCGCGTTGTAGCAGGTGTTGACCTCGGCTCCCGCGAACCAGCGGTAGAACGGCGCCCGGCCGTCGTCGAGCACCCGATCCCAGCGGCGGTGCCACGAGACGGCCTCGGCCGCCTCCCCCCAGAACCCCTCGGGGTCGCGGAGGGAACGCTCGAAGACGGCGTCGAATCGGCTGCTCATGGTCGGACCCCTCGTTCCTTTGCACGTCGGGCGAAAGATAACGCTTTCGCCGCCGCCGGAGAACGCCCCGCCCGTCCCCGCCCGTCCCCGGCTTTTCCACAGCGTGCTCAGCCCCTGGCGACAGCCGGCCCAACAGCCGGTCCACCGTTCCGCCACAGCTCGGCCACAAGATATGGGGTCGCTCGGTTCAGGCTCCACAACATGTTGACTTGTTCGGCTCGTCTGCTATCGTTAACACTCAAGTTTCGGGATTCATCGGCGGAAATGGATTCCCGCTTGCGCGGGAATGACGGCCGTGGCGACGAGGGCGGTTGCCGCGGAGGCGGCGTGTCTTGCGAACAATGACGTCATTCCCGCGCAAGCGGGAATCCATCGCCCGATTCCAGGCATTTTAAACCCCGAAACTTGAGGTTAACAGTCCTTTTCGCCCCTGCCGGAGGCAACCGTGGACGCAGCCGAGCACAACGTCCTTCCGCTTCGCTTGGCGCTCCGCCCGACGCAGCTTGCGGATCTCGAGCCGCAGCCGGCTTCCCTCGACATCTGGGACTCCAAGTACCGGCTCAAGACCAGGACCGGCGAGCCCGTCGAACACGGCATCGACGATACCTGTCGGCGGGTCGCCCGCACGCTGGCCGACCTCGAGACCACTCCGAAAGCTCGCAAGTACTGGCACGGCCGATTCTGCGAGGCGCTGCGCCGGGGCGCGATCCCGGCTGGCCGGATCGTTTCGAACGCCGGGGCGCAGGACCACAAGCCCGCCACCTCCACCATCAACTGCACGGTATCGGCCGTCATCCTGGACTCGATGGACGACATTCTCGGGAAGGTCCACGAGGCCGGTCTCACCCTCAAGGCGGGGTGCGGCATCGGGTACGAGTTCTCCACCCTGCGCCCGCGCGGGGCGTGGGTGAGCGGAGCGGGTGCGCAGACTTCCGGGCCGCTCTCGTTCATGGACATCTTCGATCGGATGTGCTTCACCGTGTCTTCCGCCGGCGGGCGGCGCGGCGCGCAAATGGCGACGTTCGACGTCGGCCATCCCGACGCGATGGAGTTCATCCGGGCGAAGCGCGAGGACGGGCGTCTTCGCCAGTTCAATCTCTCGCTCCTCATCACCCGGGAATTCGTGGACGCGGTCCGCAACGACCGCCCCTGGAAGCTCGCCTTCCCGATCTCCGCGAGCGAGAAGGAACAGATCGACCTCGACGACCCCGAGCAGGTCGTCTGGCGCCGCTGGCCGGCCCGTTTCGACAGCTACACGTGCGACGGCGAAGGCCGCGTCGCCTGCCGCGTCTACCGGACGCTCCCCGCGCGCCGGATGTGGGACGCAATCATGTCCTCGACGTACGACTTCGCGGAGCCGGGGTTCGTTCTGATCGACGAGATCAACGAGATGAACAACAACTGGTTCTGCGAGGAGATCCGCGCCACCAATCCCTGCGTCACCGCGGATGCCTGGGTGGAGACCGCCGGCGGGCCTCGGCAGGTAGGGGATCTCGTCGGGCGGCCGTTCGAGGCGATCATCGACGGGGCCGCTCATGCCACCGATGCGCGCGGGTTCTTCCCGACCGGCCGGAAGCGCATCGTGACTATCGAGACCGACGAGGGATACCGCCTGACTCTCACTCCCGACCACCGGGTCCGCCGCGTGGTCGAAGCCTCCCGCTACGCGATGCAGACCGAATGGATCGGGGCGGGGAACCTGCGCCCGGGCGACGAGATCATGCTTCACGATCACCGCGAGGCGCGGGAGTGGGACGGCCCCGGGACGGCGGCCGAGGGCTATCTGGTCGGTCTCCTCGTCGGCGACGGGACACTGAAGGAAGATGCCGCGGTGCTGTCCGCCTGGCCGGGCGCCCTCGCGGTGAACGGCGGCTACGAGCGCCCGGGGGTCGAGGCCGTGATGGATGCCGCCTGGTCGGCGGCGTGCGAGCTTCCGCACCGCGGTGACTTTCGTGGCTGGCACGCGATCCCCGGGCGCGGCGAATATCGAATGAAGCTCGGGGCGCTGAAGCGGCTGGCGGACGGCCTCGGCCTTCGTCCGGGCCGCAAGGCGGCCGTCACCCCGGCGATGCATCAATGCTCCGCGGCGTTTCAGCGGAACTTTCTCCGCGGCCTTTTCGACGCCGACGGGAGCGTGCAGGGCGATCAGCGCAAGGGCGTCAGCGTACGTCTCGCGCAGAGCGACGAGAATCTGCTGATCGAGGTGCAGCGGATGCTCCTTCGGTCCGGAATCGTCTCGCGGCTCTACCGGAACCGCCGGGCGGCGGGCATCCGACGCCTGCCCGACGGTCGAGGCGGTTCGCGTGAATACCGGGTGAGGGCGCAGCACGAGCTCGTCGTCGCGCGCGAGAACCTCCGGCGATTCGAGCGTGTGGTCGGGTTCAGCGACGCCGAGAAGGCCGGGCGGCTCGCGGCCGCGCTCGCCGGATTTCGGCGTGGCTTCAACCGCGAGCGCTTCACGGCCACCGTCCGGACGGTCATGCCCGCGGGTGAGGCCGAGGTCTTCGACGTCTCGGTACCCGGCGTCAACGCCTTTGACGCGAACGGTCTCTACGTCCACAACTGCGGGGAGCAGCCCCTGCCCCCCTACGGCGCGTGCCTCCTCGGGTCGGTGAACCTGACCGGCTTCGTGCGCGAGCCGTTCACCGCGAACGCCCGCTTCGACTGGGACGGCTTCCGCGATACGGTGGCCGTCTTCACCCGGATGCTCGACAACGTGGTGGAGATCAACGGGCTGCCCCTCGAGGAGCAGCGCCGCGAGATCACCGCCAAGCGGCGCCATGGCATGGGCTTCCTCGGGCTCGGCTCCACCCTCGCCCTCCTGGGGCTCCGCTACGGGAGCCCGGAATCGCTCGCGTTCACGGAGGACGTGAGCCGCGAGCTCGCCCTCACCGGGTGGAAGACCGCGCTCGAGCTCGCCGAGGAGAAGGGGCCGGCGCCGATCCTCGAGGAGGAGTTCGAGATCACCCCCGCCATGCTCGCCGCCCGCCCGGAAATGGCACGCGACGGCATCGCGGTCGGCGACCGCGTGCCGGGCCGGGTCCTGCACGCCCGGTACAGCCGCTACATGCAGCGGGTCGCGGAGGTCGAGCCGGAGCTGGTGGACCGGCTCGCGGAAGTCGGGGCGCGCTTCACCCACCACTCCTCCATCGCCCCCACCGGCACCATCTCGCTCTCGCTCGCGAACAACGCGAGCAACGGGATCGAGCCGAGCTTCGCGCATCACTACTCGCGCAACGTCATCCGGACCGGGCGCAAGACCAAGGAGAAGGTCGACGTGTGGTCGTTCGAGCTCCTCGCCTACCGCGAGCTCGTGAACCCGGAGGCGGAGGAGCTGGACGACCTTCCCGACTACTTCGTGAGCAGCAGCGACATCACCCCGCGCGAGCACGTCGACGTGCAGGCGGCCGCGCAGTACTGGGTGGACTCCTCCATCTCGAAGACCGCCAACGTGCCCACGGACTTTCCGTACGAGGACTTCAAGGACATCTACCTCTACGCGATGGAGAAGGGGCTCAAGGGCTGCACGACGTTCCGGTTCAACCCGGAGGCGTTCCAGGGGGTGCTGGTCAAGGAGAAGGACCTCGAGAACACCACGTACCGCTTCACCCTGGACGACGGCGAGGTGATCGAGGTGCGGGGGAACGAGGAGATCGAGTACGACGGCGAGGTCCACACCGCCGCGAACCTCTACGACGCGCTCAAGGAAGGTTACTACGGGAAACTGTGAGGGGGGAAGCTGTGAGGCGAGGCCAAGGGCCAAGGTTCAGGGCTGGAGTATCGATGCGGGCGCCCCCATGCAGGGAACGGTGGGGAACGAAGAGCAAGAGTCGAAGGCGGAGCGGGAATGATGGCAATCAAGGTGGACGGGCGCATCGTGAAGTTCGCGGTCGCGGGCGATCCCGCCGCGGCGCAGGCGACCGCCGCCGAGGCCCCGAAGGGGGTCGCCGCCCGGCACCCGGAGCCTCGCCCGAGCGCCGACGTCATCCACATGCACGAGCAACTCGAGCGGCCCGAACAGCTCGCCGGCTCGACGTACAAGATCAAGACCCCGCTCTCCGACCACGCGCTCTACGTCACCATCAACGACATCGTCCTCAACTCGGGGACCGAGCACGAACTGCGCCGGCCGTTCGAGATCTTCATCAACTCCAAGAACATGGAGCACTTCCAGTGGATCGTGGCCTTGACCCGGATCATCTCGGCGGTGTTCCGGAAAGGGGGAGACGTCGCGTTTCTGGTCGAGGAGCTCCATTCCGTGTTCGATCCGGGCGGCGGCTACCTGAAGCGCGGCGGGAAGCACGTCCCTTCCCTGGTGGCCGAGATCGGCACGGTGATCGAGGAGCACCTCATCACGATCGGGCTCGTGCAGCGCGAGGCGCCCGACGAGCGCCAGCAGCGCCACATCGACGAGGTCCGCCGCGAGCTCGGGTACGAAAAGGGCGAGTTCCCGCACGACGCAGCGCTCTGCGGGCGATGCCGCACCAAGGCGGCGGTCATGATGGACGGATGCATGACCTGCCTCAACTGCGGCGACTCGAAATGCGGCTGAGCCCGCGGATCCCGCCGGGAAGCGCCCTCCCGGGCTGCGGTGCGCACCCCCCATCGGAGGACGGAAACCCGCCGCCGGCCTGAACAGCGGGCGCCGGAAGGGAGTCCGGCTTTCGGCCCGCCTCCTCTCCGCCGCCACGAGGGGCGCCGGGAAGCGGCGGCATCTCGCTACCGCAGGGGCAAGGGCGGGGGCAGGGTCAGGGACGAGGAGAGGCGGCTGCGATGAACGTGCTGTTCCTCATGTCGGACGAGCACAGCCGCGAGATCGCCGGCTGCTACGGCAACCGGATCGTCCGGACCCCGAACCTCGATGCCCTGGCCGCGCGCGGCACCGTCTTCGAGAACGCCTACTGCAACTCCCCGATCTGCGTTCCCTCGCGCGCGAGCCTCGCCACCGGCGACTACGTTCACCGCATCGGCTACTGGGACAGCGCCGCCGCCTATGACGGCAGGCTCCCGTCCTGGCATCACCGGGTGCGCGAGGCCGGCCGCGACATGGTGTCGATGGGCAAGCTCCACTACCGGAGCGCGGACGACGACTGCGGCCTCACCGAGGTGCGGCACCCCATGTACATCGTGGACGGCATCGGCGACACGCACGGGCTGCTGCGCCGCAACCGGCGGGTGCGGGAGGTGGCGCGCGAGCTGGCCGAGGAAGCGGGCCGCGGAATGTCCGTCTACACCCACTACGACACGACAGTGGCCGATGCCAGCGTCCGCTGGCTCCGCGAGCGCGGAGAGCGGAGGAACGCGAAGCCGTGGGTGTTGTTCTCCTCGATGGTGTCGCCTCACTACCCGCTGATCGCACCGGAAGCGTTCTACGATCTCTACGCGGGCGCCGAGCTCCCGCGGCCGCGGCTCTACGACGAAGCCGCTCGGCCGAGCCACCCGGTGATCGCCCACTATCGGGAGACGTGGAACTACGACGACTTCTTCGACGAGGAGCGGCTCGAGGTCGGGCTCAAGGCTTATTACGGGCTCTGCTCCTTTCTCGACTTCCAGATCGGCCGCATCCTCGGCGCGCTCGACGCGGGCGGCTTCACCGACGACACGCTGGTCATCTACACCTCCGACCACGGCGAGAACCTCGGCAACCGCGGGCTGTGGGGAAAGTGCGTCATGTACGAGGAGTCGAGCGGCGTGCCGATGCTGATCGCGGGCCCGGGGATCGCCCCGGGGACGCGATGCGCCACCCCGGTCTCCCTCGTGGACCTCTACCCCACCATCGTGGAAGCCGCGTGCGGGAAGCTCGACGAGCGCGACCGCGCGCTCCCCGGCGAGAGCCTCGCCACCCTCGCCCGCGCGCGGCCGGCGGAGCGCGTCGTCTTCAGCGAGATGCACGACGACGGCTCGCTCACCGGCGAGTTCATGGTGCGCCGGGGCGACTGGAAGCTCATCCACTACGAAGGTCATCCGCCGCAGTTGTTCGACCTCGCCGCCGACCCGTTCGAGATGCACGACCGCTCCGGACGGCCCGGGACGGCCGGCATTCAGGGCCGCCTCTACGACGATCTGCACCGGATCGTGGACCCCCAGGCGGCCAACCGGCGTGCCTTCGCCGACCAGGAAGCGCGCATCGAACGCCTCGGCGGCCCCGGCGCCATCCTTGCCCGCCCCGACTTCAACTTCACCCCGCTGTCCGCCTGACGATGCCGCCCGGGGCGGCGGCCCGCTCGCTCCGTGGGGATCACAAGCGCTCCGGCAACACCGGACCTGGTCATGACCAAGTACTCACCTTCCATGCGAGCGCGAACGAATCCATCGCTCTCGAACACCTTGGCAAGATCCTGCCAACGCCGGGGGCTAACCGCCATATTTCACCGATTCACGGCCGCGAGGGAGACCGGTGTCGCATTCCTCATTCCGGGATTCCCGCTCGGGAAATATCGAGTCCGCGCGGTAGCGGTCGGGCGCAATTCTTACCGATCGGGACAATTCCGCTGTTGGCACAGGACTTTCCCACGCTAATTCCGTTTGCAATATGACGGGGATTGGATGATTGGCGTTGTCCGCGCGTTGCGGATGGTATTGGAGGAAGTTGCGCTGGCTTTCCCGCGCTGAAAGACCGCGGCATGGGGGAAGCGAGCCCGAAGCACCGTGCGCGCCGCCGCTCCCGCCGCATGGAGCGTGGGCCGGGAAATCTCATACGCCTCGCTCAGGGCCGTCTTCGAGCAGCAATTCTCATTTTGCTCGTCGGGTCCCGCCGCAGGGCCGGCACGACCGTCGATCCGCCCCCCGATCCACCCCGGATCGAGTCGCCAGGAGAAGACGGCTTGCGGATCAGGGTGAAGTCAGGCGCCAAAATGAGAACTGCTGGTCTTCGAGGCGCGGGCGTGTTGTCCTGCCGCCGCCGTGGCACACTGGACCTTCCGGGAAGTCGTCAGGTCGGTGCGCTGGAGTACGGTCATCTGGCTTGCTCCTGTGGATGCCGGGTTTGGGCACCTCGAATCATCGCAAAGGATGCACGAGCTCGAGCCTTCTACGAGCGTTTCGGGTTCGTCCGTCTGCCGGACACGGAACGGCGCTTGTTCTTTCCCGTGGCGTCTGCCGAACGGCTGATCGGAGACTGATCCCGTACGGGGATTCAAGTGCGGAGAAAGGCTTCAGTCGACGCATGCGTCTCCCCGGATCGGTGCCGATATCATTGCGACTCTCGTACCCCGGCCCGAGGATTTCGGTTACCAGACTGATCGTCTACGGCAACGAACAGGCCGAGGCCGAAATGTGACGAATGGCCGAGTGAAATGGGGCCGCGAACGGGTGTGTCGAACGCGAGCATGGCGTGATAGCCGCGCCTCTCCGTGTTCGTGGGGTCGTCTCGATTCCGTCGAGGTCTGTGCACACGTATCCAGTCGGCGGTTTGATCATCCACGCCGATCGTCAGACCGGCCGTATCGTATCCCTGCCGAGCCAGTTCGAGGCGAAGTTGCTCTTCGAGTGATTCCCCCGCCTTTATCCGGCCTTTACGGTTGCACATATGGCGTGGCGGAACATAGGGTGTCGCGGTCTCCCAGCGTGTGTATGCCTGCCCGCAGAAGCCGACCGGAGGCGGTACCTGAGAATCCAAGGGCACGAGCCGTACGGTCCAGGGATCCCTTGCTCCCGCCTTGACGAAGGAAAGCGGAAGTTCTCGTCCGGCCGCGTTCAGGATGGCGCGTTGTTCGTCGTCATCGAACGGTCGGTCGCGCCAGACAAGCAATCTTGTCGCCTTGCCCGTCTCGCGGTCGAAGAGAACCCCGAATCGGGCGTGTGGATGTCGGTGGTCTTGCAACGGTGTCCCGTCGGCCTCCTTGCCAGTGAGAAGACGCGCCGCTTCCCGCTGTGCCGTATTGGCCCGTTGCCAGCTTCCTCCGAGAAACTCCCGGATCACCCGTCCCCGGAAACGTCGAGTGAGCACGACGATGTTTTTTCTCGGCGGGTCGACTCGCGCACCGATCATGAACTGGACGACGCATATCGGTGCTTTCGTCTGAGGCGTCGAACGCGGCAACTTCGCCGGCGGTCTGACGGGGCGCTTGGCGTGCAGCCAACGCGCCCCGGCCGGCACGGTCGAGTTCGCGACCGACGGATCATCCGTGGCCGCCTGAACCTGCTCCAAGGCGGCGTCCGCCGTCGGCACCAGCACCGGGACCGAACCCGATGAGGGTGTTTGCTTCAGGACGCAGTTGACGTCTACGTTTTCTGGCAGGTCATCAACCCGTTGGATTTCCGTAATCGCTTCGGCGCGTCCGAAATAGGTCATCCGTTCCAAGCTGGCATCGAACCGGTCAAGCAGATCCCCCGACCACCGTTCACCGTCCACGACCCACCAGATAATGCCGGAATCCGTGTCAGCTTTCGAGCCGCCGACTACCCAGAAGTTATCGCGTACCAGCGTCGGCCTGTACCTTTTCTCGCCTGGGATACTCACACGCCGACCTTTTACCTTCTTCGTTCGGCTGGGCGGATCCCACTCAAACTTTGCTGGTTGGTATTGCCGCAATCCCGGGCCTCGCCAACTGAACGGCGGCAGGCACCAACCGAATGTGCTCGTGCAGAATGCCCCAACCAACGATTCGCGCCATGCTTGACACTCCACGCCGCGTTCCCGCTCCAACTGATGGGACCGCGCCAGAATCGCACGAAGCAACCGCCAAGGACTCGGCGGCCACTCCCCGTGAGGGTCTTCGAACGGGAACGCGCGCCATGGATTGGCGTGGAAACGCCCCAGCGGAAATGTCTGTTGGAGGACGACACGCATCGAAGCGACTCGTCAGTCTTCGGTGTCTTGCTCGTCGTCCGAATCGGTGTCTTCCTCACTCTCATCGGCGCCGGCACGAAACAGTTCTTCAGCCGGCCAGTAGACCTGCGTCACAGGCGAATCGCCGAACCCCGCGTTTTTGATGGCCGACTCGATGTCGATGGTTGGCGGATAAACGGGTTCTTCGCGGCCGCGAATGCATAGCTCGTGAAGTTCGAGGTCGCATCCGCTTCGATAGCGGAACGGTCCTTGCAAGAGGCGCTCGATCTTCCACAGGGCGAGAGCCAGAAGGAATTCCTTCCGCGCGTCGTTCAGACCGCGATCTCCCCGACCGAATGACCGCAGCAACGCCAAGTCGATGACGAACGTCGCGACGATTTCGCTGGCGGTTTCCTCGTCGACGGAAAAGATAGGCTGCCCGGAAGACGTCTTTCCGAGCTTGTCGAATTTCACACCGGAACTGCGGACTCTGGATGCGTCGAACGCCTCGAGGTGCGCTGTCAACATCCTCGGCAACTTGATCCCCATGGCGGGAAAGAGCACCCCGTGGACGAGCGAGTTGGGATCGTAGCAAAAGATCGTGTTGAAGACAGTCCACCACTGCTCGGGGAGCGGATGTGATTTCTTGCCGAGGTCAGTGATTCCGAATTCTTCGCGGAGCACGTCGCCGAACGTCCGGTCGCCCGCTTCCCCGAGCCTTCCGTCGAGAAAGTAGGTCGAGGCCAACCGGTGCCCTTCAGAGAACGTCGTGACGACGAGCCGGTTCGGCCCTCTCCCTTCTTCGGTAACATCCGGCCAGCCGTCATCAGTCCGACACTCGACGTAGGGCATACCCGCGAGTTCATGCGCCAAGTCCAAGGAATATCCGCTCGCCAAGCACACTGTCTCCAAGTGATTCGCCATGCTCGCCGCGCTGTCTACGATACAGACCTTCTGTGCACGGGTATCGGATCGCGGGGCGTCGTAAATGACATGCCCGATCTCGGGAAAACCCGCTGGTTGAAACCGGTCCAGGCCGGAAGCCGGCTTGAGGCTCGCGTGAAGCGTGAGACGAAGTTCCGAGCCATTCAGTAGCCTGGAGGGGTCGAGCGGATGGTCGGCCATGGATGTCTCTCCTATTGTTCTGCGGGTTCGGTCGGCGTTCGCCAACGCCGGAAAACGGCAAGAGCCTGTCCGTCACGGGCCGGGATGGCCAGCGCCGCCAAAAGGCGGCTCGGATCGAGCCCGGAAGGGATCGCATTGAAATCGGCGAGGGTCACGCCGGCGGAACGGTATGCCGTCAGCGCCAATTCAACTGCGGCGCTCACGTCGCCATAGCGCAACATCGCGACGACCCGGCCAAGATGCGCGCAGGTCGCTGCGCTCTCGGTTTGAACGTCGCTCTCGCGGAGGATGCGACCGAACAGCCAGCGACTCGCGAGCGGGCGGAACAGCGCGTAGAGCGCCAGCATACCGTCAACCACGGGTGGAAGGCGGGTGAAGCTGCCCTGCATTTTCCTTGCCGCCTCTCGGTTTGCCTCGCCACTCCAGTCGAACAGGCAAAGGCGGTCGAGCCAGAGACATAATCGCTCTTCGTCCACATCTCCGGACAACCAGGCATGCACGTCATCGAGGTCCACGCGGACCGCGGCGTCAAACGGCGGCGGTGAGTTTGCTTCCCGAGACGCCTCCCAAACGCGCCGTTCCGCCGTCGCACACAGGTTCGCGGTCAACTCGGTATCGCTCCAGATACGGCGGGCGGGATGAGCCTCGGGGAACTCGCAGCGTGCCCCCGTCCGCTCTCCCCGAACCCGAACGCCGATGCGGTACGCGATGAATTGTGGCGAGGTAGACGCTCCCACTAGAGAAGACATCGCCAGCGCCAAGCGAGCCTCCCGATCAGGTGGGTTATCTCGAAACAAATTGACTGCCCATTCACCCGGCAACAATCGAAATCGAACGTTCTGGCCTCGAAACGTCCGATTTCGATCGACCTTGACAAGCGTATCGAACATTTCATCGACCAGCGCCCAAGCTTGTTCGGTGCGTCCTTCGCCCGGCTCCGAGGCCGCGAAGTCGACGAGTGCCTGTTCGAGCGGGCCGCGCAGACCGGAAAACTTCCATCGCTGGCGCACTTTTCGATCCGGTGGCAGCGCATCGCGAAGCTCCACAATCGTCCGAATCGCTCTTGTGGTTGCATTGTCCGGGTTCGTCTTCGGAACCGGGACCACGGTCGCCAACCGGGATTCGAATGTCTGCGCGCTTGTCGTATGCATAAGCAGGAAACGTCGAAACTCCGCCATACCCGCATCGACCCCGCGGCCCATGATTCCGACAGCGAACGCCGCCGAGGAAATCGCTCCCCTCGCTCCGAGCTCTGCCCTTCCGCGCAGGAACAACGACCTCAGCTCGGGCTCGGTCATCGGCTGATCCCAAATCGGGAGCCAGATCTCCGCCTCGATGTTGCCAGCTTCTTTCTCGGCTTTGGGAGGCATCGCCTCGGTAACGAACGGGAAGGCGCCCTTGGGCTGCCGACGGCTGCCGAGCTGCCGAGACGAACCGCCCGCGAAGTAAGGCAAGCCCTCACACGCCAGCACCATAGCCCAGGGTGTTACTTCGCCCTCACGATATGGTTGTTTCTTGCCACGCGGCGAACGTGGTGGTGCGCTTGGGTTGCCGTGATTGTAAATCTTGTTGGCTGCACCGAACCATGATCCTGCCTGGAAGGAATCCAGATACGTACAGGCTCCGCCCGAAAGAAATGCCTTGAGGTCGTTGTTGAGCACGTCACGGCTCTGGTTCCGTGGCTCCTTGATTACTTGGACAGCGTCCTTCCAGCCCTTGACGAAGTCCCGTTTCCCCGCGTTCCCTCCAGTGCCCAACAGAGGATTCATCCTGATCCGGCCGTCAAGCGCCAGATGCGCACCAAAGGCAGACAGTGATCGTTCCTCTGCTTCCAGGGCACGCCAACGCGCCGTCTGTGTCGACGTCTTCTTGGCGGCATCTGCCTTCTTGTTCTTGTCCCATGGTCTGTCGTATAAGCTCCATTTGCTTTCTTTGCCGATCTCGCTCACGAACGAAACGACCTCTGCCATCGTGGCGGGGCCGCCGACAAGGCAGAAGCGGGCGTTGCGCCAACACGCTCGGACGCGAGGCCATTGCCGGGTAGCAAGCGAGAACAACCCAAGAGAAGCGAGATAAGCGCCGAGCGAATCCGCGTTCAGTCCGTTGAGCGGCACGACGGGAAGAGTGCTCACGAGTCTATTTCCCTCTTCGCGCTGGGTGCCTTGCTGGCCCGTTCGTCGGCCGAGCGCACCAGCGTTTCGAGGTAAGCCAGCGTGAACG
Source organism: Gammaproteobacteria bacterium (assembly GCA_965214795.1). Lineage (GTDB taxonomy): Bacteria > Pseudomonadota > Gammaproteobacteria > HK1 > HK1 > JAJDXW01. The sequence continues at coordinate 4,714,151 of OZ243976.1, forward strand.
GTCCGAGATTGCGCGGCTCGCCGTCCGGGACCGCGCCGCCGACACCCGGTTCCGCATCGGGCTCCCACGCACCGAGCAGGTCGGCGACCAGCCCGGTCCAGCCGGGCGCCTCAAAGATGAACTCCTGCCCATCTTCCGAGAAGCGGCCCGACGCGCCATCGACCGCGCACGCGAAGTCCAGTGGCATTTCGTTCCACGGCAGCGATGCCGCGATCTTCGGTACGCCGCACACATCCTCGCCAGAGTCGGTCCGGGACGTGAGCACCGTCCGTACCTTGCCGTGGTGCGCGGCGGAGAGATAGATCGACAGGGCGGCAAAGCCGTTGTTCGCCCCTCGATAGTAGCTGTGCCACAGCGCCAATGCCGTCGCCGCCTCATGGCGAAGACCGGGACGGAAAGGGACATTCCACGCGCGCACGACACCCGGCACCGTGCGGATGCGTTCGAGGGTCGCGCGAGACACCTTCGAGTCCGTGTGCCAAGTGAACCGGGTGGGGGCGGTCGCGACCTCCCGTCCCGACGGCTCGGCTTGGCGATGCCGCACGCCGGTCGTTCGAAGAATGGTCTCGGTCTCCTGTGCTGCCGTGGGGCACTCCGCGATGGCCGCGAACTGATACGGTGCCTTCGCCCATATGTCCGACTGCGGCGGCGGCTTGGGTAGCTTGCTTTGCCACTGCGCGAGCGCCTTGCCGATGTCGTGTTCCGATGATGCGTGGACGACCGCCGAACCAATATCGTTGTCGAGGTTCAGCGCCCGGACAATGCCCTTCGCCTCGCGCTCGGTGTCTCTCAGATGATCCGTCAACGTGACCCATATTCCACTCTCACTGTATCGGTCATCCTCGAACTTCTCGTACGGTTCGCCCGGTGGCCGCACATTGTCCAGCTTGTCGCTCTTGCTCCCCGTCCAACCCAGCTCGCGGGAGTATCCCCCGTCGTTGCGCCGCAGCATCACCGACATGCCGGGCCGGACGTCTCGAGCGCGAACTGCCGTCCATGCCTCGCGCTTGTCGTCCCAAATCCATGCGTTCCTCTTTTCCAGGAAGTCCCGTAGTCTGCCGACGGCCACGGCGCATCCTTCGCCATGAGCAAACGCCGGCCCGGTCAATCCCTCCGTACGTCGCAACTCGGCATCGGAATGCCACTCGCGCCAGAAGACCGTCACGTCCGCGTTCTCGTCCTGACTTCGGACGAACGGGCTCACGTCGGTGAAGCCCCCGAAGACATCCGGCTCGGTCGAAAAGAGTCCATGCACGTCGATGGCCCTCGGACATGGTTCCGGCTCGGGAGCCAGCGCCCTCTCGACCAAGGCCTTGATTTCCTCCCGTGCGCTCAATCTCGCCAGGGCGTTCTTCGCGGGCAGCGTGTCATCGGACTCGCACACCGCGATCAACTCGTTGACGAGCTTGCGCCCATACTTCACCGCCTCGGCTTCATAGGGACCGATGAACCGTGCGTTCCGCTTCGGCTTCTCCGGTCCTTCATCACTTCGCTTGAAGGGCGAACCCGTTGTACGGCCTTACGGCCGTTAGTTGGTCACACCATACGCAGCGTGCTGCCTGTCGTGCCGTGTCTGCGACCCGGTGCGCTCCCTTGCCGAACGGCTGCCATGTAGCGTCACCCCGGCCATGGAAAAGGCGCCGCCGTTTTGGGACCCCGCCGTATGCCGGCCGTATATCTGTCCACTTCGGGCCGTGATTTCAATGGGTTGAAGCGCAGCCGGTCGCGTCGGTTCGGCCAATCCCACGGGAATCACCGGATAGGCTCTTTCCTACAGGCATCCCGGTCGTTCGCGTGCTTCCGCTGATCGGTGGCGCCTTTTCCACGATAGCCCCGGCGTCCCAAGGACGCGCTCCGAACACCCAAGCGCGGCCATACCTGCGCCCGTTGTTGAACGCCGCCGCGTGCGCGTCGGCGTGCGCGGGGATGCGGAGCATACGATGAGCATACGCGCCAGATTCCCTCGCATCCCGCCGTATGCCGTGAGCATACACAGCGACGGGCACGCGCACGGGCATGATCGCGCCGGGCCGGAAGGCGCGGCGGCGGGATGGCGTGCAGGGAGGTTTTCGTGTCCCCGCGGGCCGTGTCGATGGCCGGAAGGAGGGCGGGGAGCTACAGGCCGAGGTCGATCTCGACGGACTTCTGTTTCGGTTCTGCGGCCTTTTCGTACTCGGATCCGCGGACGGGACCGCCGATCCGGCTCGGATCCTCGCCGGGTTCGCGATCCTTGTCGCCCGATTCCGCGCCCGTTCGTTTGCGTTCGGCGCTCCGCTCCCGCGATATCCGGTCGCGTTCCTGGCCGGTTTCACGGTCGATTCGATACCCGCGCTGGTGCTCGCGATGGGTCTGACGATCCGGTTCGATGCCGCGATCCATCGTGTCCAACACGCGTGCCACGCGATCACCGCCGCGCTCCTGCGGCTTCTCGACTCCGAAGACCGCCTCGTGCGCGGCCTGTCTCGCGGTCGCGTCGAGCGCCGCGACCCGCTCGCCCGTCGCCCGTTCCAACTGGTCGGCGAGCTTCCAGGCATCGTCGGTGAGCAGATCGGCCCGGTCGCGCGCACGGCTGATGGCCACATAGAACGCCTGTTGATTGGTCAACCGGGCATTGCCGGTGGGCATCGCGGCGATGATGCGGTCCACCGTCCGGCCCTGGAAGGCATGGACGGTGGCCACGAAGGCGCGGTCGATGTGCCGGAGTTGGGGATCGCCGTTGCTGAGTTTCATCAGAGAACCGTCCTCGAGACGGAAGCGGACGCCGGCCTTCTCGGTGGAATTGACCGTCGCGGTCTCGCCGTTGGCAAGGCCCGTGGCGGGATCGTTGCGCGTCCAGCGCACCCGATCGCCGGCGCGGAGTTCCATTCCCTCGGACCTGTAGACCTCGACGCCGCCCTTGGCACCCGCGATCAGGTACGGCTTCCACAAGGTCTCGCTGCCCCGCTCGTCCTTGAGGACGACTGAATGCCCGTTGTGTTCGAGCCGCGCGACCGTCCGTTCGTCGCCCTTCCCGACCCCGAGCGTCTTGTATTGCCGGGTGAAGATCACCGTGTCGCCGGCCGCGTAGTTCGACGCGCGGGCCATCTGCGCCCGGGTCAGGTCGCGGGGGACCAGTTTCTCGCCCCGGCGCGCCGGTCCGGCGACAGGTTCAGCCAGAGGAGCGCGGTCTCGACACCGAGATCGTTCCGCTCCACCTGCGTCACCCGCTCGCCGAGCCTGGCAAATGCGGTCTTCACGTCGCCTGCGAGACCGGCGCGTACCGCCTCCTTCAGCGCCGCGTCGCGCTGGCGATGGTCCGCTCCGCACCCTGGCCCGCGCGCATCAGCGCGATGGTCTCGGACTCGCGCGCGATTGAGTCGGAGAAGGCGGGCGCAAGGCGCCCAACAAGCGGGTCGTCGTCGGACGCTACGGTCGCGTCACCCCCGATCAGGCACAGCGCCGCGCACAGGAACTGCTCGGCCGCGTCGCCGGCGGCGACGATCCCGCAGGCAAGCGCGCCGACGCTCGCGCCCTGCCCACATTGGGAGAGGCCTGCGACGACTACATCGAGACCGGCCGCCGCCTGGCCGACATGACGCAGCGTTCCTATCGCCGTTATTCCAACCTCTATCTCGGCGACTGGCGATCGCGTCCGCTCGATGCGATCACCCGGCGCGATGTCGAGGCCCGCTTCCAGCTCATCACCGAGCGCCACGGCCCGGTCCCGGCCAATCAGTGCCTGTCCTTCCTGCGCTCGGTCTACCGCCGGCCCTGCGTGGATCAAGAAGGTCTGCGCAATCCGGTCAAACTGTGGCGGGCGGGCGGCGGGCGCTACCACGCCAAGAGAAGGAAGCGGATTTCCTCGCTGGCCGAGGTTCTGCCGAAATGGCGCGCAGGGATCGAGGCGGTGGTGCGCAACCCGGTGCACCGGGACGTGTTTCTGTTCGGCCTCTACACCGGCATGCGCCGGGGCGAGATATTTACCCTGCGCTGGGAGCGGGTGGACATGGAGGCGGGGCTGTTCCGGGTCGAGGAGACCAAGACGGGGGTGCCGCTGGAGCTGCCGGTCACGCGTCAGCTCGGGGAGATCCTCGCGCGTCGCCGGGCCGGCGGCGAGGTCATGTACGCGGACTTGCGGGACTGGGTGTTTCCGTCGCTCACCAGCAAGTCGGGCCATGTCGAGGAGCCTCGCGCGCATTACGCCGGCATCACGAAGGTCGGCGGCGCGAAGTTCTGGTTCCATGCGCTGCGCAACGCGTTTATCACGGTGGCGGAGCGCGAGCTCATGCTGCCGCGCTCGCTGATCAAGCGGCTCGTCGACCATGCCCGGCCGCAGGACGTGACCGAGGGCTACGCCGCCGACTGGACCGTCGAGCAGTTGCGCGAGCCGGCGCAGCGAGTGGCCGACCGGATCGACGCACTGATGAACACCAATACGCGCCCGGAAAGGGCCGCAGCGTAGAGCGCGCCGACTTCGCCCGGTTTGGAGGGCCGTCGCCGCGCGACAGGCGCTTACGGCCGGCACTGTCGATGCGGTATCGTGGCGCACATGCCCGATCTCCACGACTCCTCGTTCAAGCTGTGGTTCGATCACGTCGAGATGGTCCGCGATCTGTTGCGCGGCTTCGTGCCCGAGGACGTGGTCGAGGCGTTCGACTTCGACACCCTGGAACAGCTCCCCGCCGAGTACATCGGCGACGACCTGCGCCAGAGCCGTGGCGACATGGTCTGGCGCGTGCGCTTCCGTGGCGAGGCGGCGGGAGAATGGCTCTATCTCTTGGTGCTGCTGGAGTTCCAGTCCACGGTGGACCGGCACATGGCGGCGCGGGTGCTCGCCTATACCGCGCAGACCTTCATCAAGCTGATCCGCAACGAGGCGTTGCCGGCGGACGGCAGGCTGCCGCCGGTGCTGCCGGTGGTCATCTACAACGGGCGCACGCGCTGGTCGGCGCCGGAAGAGATGGGCGAGGCGATCGCGACAGTGGGCGACGGGCTGGCGCCGTTCCAGCCGCGGCAACGCTACCTGCTGCTTGACCAGCACGCGATGAGAGTGGACGATCTGCCTCCCGGCAACGTGGTTTCGGCGCAGATCGAACTGGAACAGGGTTCGGTGTCGGCGATGGCGTCGGTGTTGCGGAAGCTGGGCGAGCTTCTGAACGAGCCGCGGCACGGCAGTCTGCGGCAGGCGTTCGCGGAGTGGGCGCGGCGGGTGGTGGAGGGGAGCCGTCTGGCGGCGTCGCAGCCGGAGTTGGTGGAAACGTTGAGGGCGTTGGAGGAAACGGGGGATTTGAAGGCCATGGGATCGCTGTTGGCTGAACGGATCGACGAGTTCGCCGATGAGCGCCTTGCCAAGGGTCTGGCCGAGGGTCTGGCGCGGGGCAAAGCAGAGGGCCTCGATCAGGAACGGGCGTTGTTGTCGCGCCTGACGGCACGGAAGTTCGATGCGGCGACGGCGGCGCGTCTGGCGGCGTTGCTGGAGGGCGTGGAGGACCCCGAACGTCTGGCCGAGGTCGGCGAGCAGGTGATCGACTGCGCCACCGCGGCCGAGTTGCTGGCCCGCGTGGAGCGTGCCGCCGGGCGGGATTGACGTGATCGCGCAAGGCCGAGGCGCCGACGCCTCGTAGAAATGCGGCGCCGCGCCAGGGGCGCGGTTGCCGCAGCACAGGACGTCGAAGTCGCCATCGGTGCGATCCTCGGAGACAAAAGGGTGCGCCGACCGTTCCGCTCGTCATGCGGGGATTTTGTGCGCCGAACGCGTAGTGTCATGTCCCTTAAATACGCGCAGATGGACGTTCCAGCCTGTCGAAGATCGACTCCGCCGTCGCGGCCCAGATGAAGGGGGAGGCGGAGGCATTGTACTGTGCGATGAAGGCCTCGATCGTGTGGACGAGCTGGGCCACGCTGTGGAACGAGCCGCGCTGGATGGCCCGCTGGCTGATGAGGCCAAACCAGCGTTCCACCTGGTTGAGCCATGAGGCGGAAGTGGGGGTGAAGTGAAGATGGTAGCGCGGTCTTTTGGCGAGCCAAGCGCACACCTTGGGATGCTTGTGGGTCGCATAGTTGTCCACCACGAGATGAAGGTCGAGCTCCGGTGGAGTCTCCTTGTCAATGAGCCGCAGGAAGGCGAGAAACTCCTGATGGCGATGACGCTTGCAGCATTTGCCGAGCACCTTGCCGGTGGCCACATCCAGGGCGGCGAACAGCGTCGTGGTCCCATGACGGATGGAATCATGGGTATAGCCTTCGACGTAGCCCAGTCCCATCGGCAGCGTGGGCTGCGTACGATTGAGCGCCTGTATCTGGCTCTTCTCATCGACGCACAACACCATCGCGTTGTCCGGCGGATTGAGGTAAAGACCGGTGATATCACGAACCTTCTCGATGAAAAAGGGGTCGCTGGACAGCTTGCAGGTGTCGCTCAGATGCGGCTTGACCCCGAACAGGGAAAACCAGCGTTGCACGGTGCTCTTCGACACGCCCTCGGCCTGCGCCATCAGGCGCACGCTCCAAGCGCTGGCGTTGTCGGGCTTGTCCTGCAAGGCGCGGTTGATCAGCTCCGCGACCTTCTCGTCCCCATAGGTGCGAGGCCGTCCTGGGCGCAGCTCATCATGCAGTCCCGGAACGCCCCGCTCGAGGAACCGGCGTCGCCATTTGCCGACCGCCGAGAGCGAGACATCAAGGCGTTGAGCGACACCGGTATTGGTCAGGCCCTGCCCACAGGCGAGGATGATGCGGGCGCGCTGGACCAACCCGTAGGGCATTGAGGTGGACTGGGAGAGGGCGAGCAATTGTTCGCGTTGGTCGTCGGTGAGAATCAGCGGGGGAAGTTGGCGTCCGCGCGGCATGGGGGCCTCCGGGGGCTGGATGAGGCCGATATCATATTCCGCGTATTTGAGGGACGAAACACTAGTGGCCGCCGCGCTCGCCTGGCGGCCGGGCGCGGTCGCCATTGAAGCGGCGGAGAAAGCGGTGGACGACCTCCAGAAAGCCGGCGCGCTCCATGCGGCGCCCGCGCATGAGGCCGGCGACGGGATGACGACGGACAAGGCGCTCGCGGACGAGCGCGAAACCATCGGGTTGATGCGCGACGGTCAGAGGCGCGGGCGGCCGGTGATGCGAAGCTGGATGGTGAGCGCGCGCCTGCACAGGGGACCGCTTACCCACGGGCAGCGGGAAGCGGTCAAGCTCATCCTCGGCGCGAAGGACCGGGTGGTGGGCGTCCAGGGTTACGCCGGCACCGGCAAGACCCGCATGCTGAGGCGCGTCCGGGCGCTCGCGGGAAAGAGCGGCTACCGCATGATGGGGCTTGCGCCGTCGGCTTCGGCGGCCAGGACCCTCGGCGCCGAGGCCGGCATCGACGGCGAGACGCTGCAGCTCTTCCTTGCACGCAACGCCGGCGTCGCCGAGGGCCGGCTCTCGAAGAAGGGCGAGCGCGATATGCGCTCCGCGTTCAAGAAGACTGTGCTGGTGGTCGACGAAGGGTCGCTCGCTTCCACCGCCCAGGCCCGCAACCTGCTGCGGATCGCGACCGTGCTGCGCATCCCCCGCGTGGTGCTGGTCGGCGACTCGAAGCAGCTCGACGCGGTGGATGCCGGCAAGCCGTTCGCGCAATTGCAGCAGGCGGGCATGAAGATCGCCGTCATGGACGAGATCATGCGTCAGCGCGATCTGGAGCTTAAGGCCGCAGTCGAGGCGAGCCTCGCGGGCGAGATCGGCAAGGCGTTCGAAAAGCTCGGGGCGAACGTCGCCGAGGTGAAGGCCGACAACATCGCGGGCGCCGTCGCCGCGCGGTGGCTCGCGCTCTCCCCGGCGGAGCGCGACCGCACCGGGGTGAAGGCGCCGAGCCACGAGCTGCGCGACGGGATCAACGGCCACGCCCGCGAGCGTCTCGCCCGCGAGGGCCGCATCCATGGACCGGTCCTGCAAGGCGAGCGGCTGGTCTCCCGTGGCTACACCAACGCGGAGAAGGCGCTCGCCGGAAACTATGCGGTGGGCGACGTCGTGGCTTTCCACCGTCCCTGCAAGCGGATCGGGGTCGAGAAGGGCGACGAGCGCCGCGTGGCCGGGGTCGACCACAGGTACCGCGAGGTCCTGCTCGACGGCGGCGAAGACGGCACCGTGCGCTGGAAGCCCGGCGAGCTCGCCGGACGCAGGGGCGGCAGCGAGGTCTACCGGGCCGAGGCGATCGAGCTCCGCGCCGGCGACCGCGTCCGCTGGACCCGCAACGACACGGCGCTCGGCTTGGTCAACAGCCACACCGCGGAGGTGGTGGCGGTGACGGGCGGCAAGGTGTCCTTCCGGCTCGAGGACGGGCGCGCGCTGAGCCCGAACGAAGGCGATCCGCAGCTGCGCCATCTCGACCATGCCTGGGCCTCGACCGTGCATGCGTTCCAGGGCCGCACCGTCGACAACGTTATCGCCGCCATGGAGGCGAACCATCCGCACCTGACCACCTCACCGCGCATTTCAAGCAGCACGCGGATGGCTCCTACAGCGTCATCGGCTAAACGCGGCACAGGTGGGAACCGTTGCCTCCGCGACGCTAACACGACCGGCAGGCAAACACCCGCAGAGCCGTGTCGACTATAACACGGACCCACGCCAAGCGCTTACACCGGACATGTAAGGGTTCGATCGAGCCGCGAAAGCCCGGCTCGGTCGGCTTTCGCCGCGAAGCGCCTGCACGCGTCGGCCGGTCTCGTCGACACGGCGGAGAACGTTCTTGTTCCGGCGCGCGGGGACTTCTGTCTCCACGGCACAACCGAATCCCTACCCGGACGCCCCGGATCCCGGACACGCGTTTGCGTTCGCCCGGGTTTGATTCCCATCGTTTGCCAATAGTTTGCCAGAGCGGCGGGATCGGTATCCCACGAAACGAGAAAGCTCCCGGAATCATCAACGATTCCAGGAGCTTTTCTCGGTTGCGGGGGCAGGATTCGAACCGGCGACCTTCAGGCCTTGAGCTTGACGGTGACTTCGACCTCGACCGTGATGCCGGCCGGAAGCGAGTCCATGCCGACCGCGGATCGGGCCCCATGCCCCGCTTCCTCGCCGAACACCTCCACCATCAGGTCCGCGAACCCGTCGATGACCTGAGGATGCGCCCCGAAATCGGGGTCGGCGTTGACCATGCCGAGGGTGCGGACCACGCACTCCACCCGGTCCAGGGACCCGAGGGTCTTGCGGAGCTGGGCCAGCGCCTGGAGGCCGCAGAAGCGCGCCGCCTCCACCGCCTCCTCCACCGTCCGCTCGCTCGGGACCTTGCCGGTAACCAGGCCCTCGCCGTCGGGCCGGATGGGCCCCTGACCGGATACGTGCGCGAACCCGCCCGCGACCCGGACCGGGAGGTAGGTTCCGAGCGGGGAACCCGGCTCCGGGAGGGTAATTCCAAGTTCATCGAGTCGGGCTTCCGCACTCATGTTCTCTCTCCTCTGGTGAGGTTCGGCCGTGCTCTGTCAGGGCATCTCGCCGAAGGAAGGCGGTCGTGCCGCGTGAGGAGCGCCCCTTCGAACCGGAGGCACGCCGCGCGGCTTCTCCGCCCCTCCGGGCCCCCCTCCACCCGCAAGGTCAGCGGCCCTTGAATACAGGGGGGCGCTTCTCGACGAAGGCGCGGGCCGCCTCCCTGTGGTCCTCGGTGAGGCCGGAGCGGGTGTGGCCCCACGCTTCGAGGTCCAGGCAATCGGCGAGCGGGCGGCTCTCCGCCGCGTTGAGGTTGCGTTTCATGTAGCGAAGAGCGATAGAGGGGCCGGCCGCGATGCGCTCCGCGGTCTTCTGCACCTCCGCGTCGAACGCCTCGTCGGGGAACACCCGGTTGGCGATCCCGAGGGCGAGGGCTTCCTCCGCCCCCACCCGGTCCGACAGGTAGTAGAGCTCGCGTGCCTTCGCGGAGCCGACGAGGCGGGTCAGGAACCACGATCCTCCGAAGTCCCCGGAATAGCCGACCCGGGCGAACGCGGTGACGAAGCGGGCGGAGGCCGCCGCCAGGCGGAGATCGCAGGAGAGCGCGATGGAGAGCCCGGCTCCCGCCGCCGCGCCCCGCACCGCCGCGATGGTGGGCTTCGGAGACTCGTGGAGGAGGCGCGCAATCTCCATCCGGTCGCGGAGCGACTGCGCCCGCTCCTCGAAGGTCCCCGCGAACTCCTCGTCGCGGGCCATCGCCTTGACGTCGCCCCCGGCCGAGAATGCCCGCCCCGCCCCGTCGACGACGATGCAGCCGACCGAGGCGTCGCGGGCGAGCCGCGGGATCGCTTCGAGCAGCCCGTCCATCATCTCCCCCGAGAGCGCGTTCAGGCTGTCCGGCCGGTTCATGGTGAGGGTCGCGACGCCGTTCTCGCATCGCTCCAGCAGTTCGCTCATCTCTTCTCCTGTTTCACTCGTTCCCACCGGCGCCCAGCCGCCGGCGGCTCGCTCGGTTGGCCGCTGCTCGCGCCAGCACCAGCGCCCGCGCCGCACGGGGCCGCCCGGCCCGGGGTGCTCGCCCGGGGCCGCCAGGGCGAACTTCCCCGCCGGCGCCTCGAACGGCGTGCACGCCCGTGCACCCGGGGCCGCCCCCGCAATGACGGGCGCCACTCTCCGGCCGGCGGCAGTCCGCGTCGAAGCGGCTCGAGGGAGTACGGCCCGCTACCGCGAGCGGATTGGCGGCCGCAGCAGGAAGTCGGGGATTTTTTCGGGCTAATACGTCACCACGCTCCGGATCGACTCCCCGGCGTGCATGAGGTCGAAGGCCCGGTTGATGTCCTCGAGCGGCATGGTATGGGTGATGAGATCGTCGATGTTGATCTTCCCCTCCATGTACCAGTCGACGATCCGGGGCACGTCGGTCCGCCCGCGCGCGCCACCGAAGGCGGTCCCCCGCCAGACCCGGCCGGTCACGAGCTGGAAGGGACGGGTGGCGATCTCCTGTCCGGCGCCCGCGACCCCGATGATGACGCTCTCGCCCCAGCCCTTGTGGCAGCACTCGAGGGCCTGGCGCATCACCTCCACGTTGCCGATGCACTCGAAGGAGTAGTCGGCGCCACCCTTCGTGAGGTCGACCAGATGCGCGACGAGGTCGCCCTCCACCTCCTTCGGATTGACGAAATGGGTCATTCCGAACTTGCGGCCGATCTCCTCCTTCCCGGGGTTGAGATCGACGCCGACGATCATGTCCGCACCGACCAGCCTCGCCCCCTGGATCACGTTGAGCCCGATCCCCCCGAGGCCGAAGACCACGACGTTGGAGCCGGGCTCGACCTTCGCGGTGTTGATCACCGCTCCGATCCCGGTGGTGACCCCGCAGCCGATGTAGCAGACCTTGTCGAAAGGGGCGTCCTCGCGGATCTTCGCGACCGCGATCTCGGGCAGCACGGTGTAGTTCGAGAACGTGGAGGTGCCCATGTAGTGGTAGACGGTCTCCTTGCCGAGCCGGAAACGGCTCGTGCCGTCCGGCATCAGGCCCTGACCCTGGGTGATCCGGATCGCCTGGCAGAGGTTCGTCTTGCCGCTCGTGCAGTACTCGCACTCGCGACACTCCGGGGTATAGAGGGGGATGACGTGGTCGCCCGCCCGGACGCTCTTCACCCCCGCGCCGACCTCGACCACCACCCCGGCGCCCTCGTGCCCGAGCACGGCGGGGAAGAGCCCTTCCGGATCGGCCCCGGAGAGGGTGAACTCGTCGGTGTGGCAGACCCCGGTCGCGCGGACCTCCACCAGGACCTCGCCGGCCCCCGGGCCGTCGAGCGCAAGCGTCTCCAGGGCGAGAGGGGCGCCCGCCTTGTGGGCGACGGCGGCACGAGTTTCCACGGCTATCCTCCTTCCGCTAGGTAGCGGTCGAACTCTTCGTTGAACGCGAACAGCTTGGGATCGGCGAGGCGGTCGACGTAGACCACCCCGTCGAGGTGATCGAGCTCGTGCTGGAACACGGTGGCGAGGAACCCCTTCGCGACGACCCGGGCCGGCTTCGCCGCCTCGTCGAGGTAGTCCACCCGGATCCGGCAGGGACGCTCGACGTATCCCCGCATCCCGGGCACCGAGAGGCACCCCTCCCAGTAGCCGGCGGGGGTCGGATCGAGGACCGTGGTCCGCGGGTTGAAAACGGTGAACGAGGCCTTCCCCCGGTCGAGGTCGCGCTCCGCATCGCCCGGATCGAACTCGATGATCGCGAGGCGCACCGGTTCGTGCACCTGGGGGGCGGCGAGCCCGACCCCGGCGTATTCGGCCATCGTCTCGCGCAGGTCCTCGACGAGCCGTCTCGTCGCGGGCGACCGGATTTCGGAGCGGGTCAGCTCGCGGCAGGGGGTGCGCAGCACCGGGTGTCCGAGGCGGGCGACCTTCCGGATCGCCATCAGAACCGGGTGCGGTGCGAGGCGCCGCCATCAATGGTGATGATGGTGCCGGTCGTGTTGGCGGAGAGATCGGAGGCGAGGAAGGCGACCATGTCGCCGATGTGCTCGGGCTGCCCCGGCGGATAGTCCTGGTTCATCACCTCTCGCCAGCGCTCGGAGTCGCCGAGGTCGCGCTCCGCGATGGTCCGCATGAGGGTGACCAGCCGCTCGGTCTCGATCTGGCCCGGGTTGATCCCCACCACCCGGATCCCGTCGATGGTGCTCCCCGCCCCGAGGGCCCGGGTGAACGCCATCAGGCTCGCGTTGCCGGCCGAGCCCGCGATGTAGCCCGTGATCGGCCGCTCGCCGGCGGCGCCGATGACGTTGATGATGACCCCCTTGCCGCGCGCCTTCATGTTCTCGTAGGCGGCCCGGCAGGTGTTGGTATAGCCGAAGACCTTGAGGTTCCACGCATGCCGCCACGTGCCCTCGTCCACCGCCTGGAGGTCGCCGCCCGGGATCGCCCCCGCGTTGTTGACGAGGATGTCGATGCCGCGGCAGGTCCCGATGAGGGTGCGGGCCGCGTCGCCGTCGGAGAGGTCCACGGGATGGATCTCGGCCCGGACGTTCCAGCGGCTCCGGATCCGGTCGCGGGCGGCGGCGAGGTCGGCTTCGGTACGCGCGGCGAGGTGCACGTGGCACCCTTCGCGGGCGAGGCTCTCCGCCGCCGCGTACCCGATGCCCTTTGATGCGCCGGTGATGAGCGCGGTGCGCCCCGCTATCCCGAGTTCCATCCGGTTTCCTCCTACTCTCCTGCTGTCTCTGCTGTCCCGCTTCGCGTCCGCCGCTATGCCGGGCCGCTTCGTCTCGATGGGACCTGTATCCGCAGCCTGACCGCCATCTCACCGACCCCGTGGGATTGGATTGCGCTGCGCTCGTCCGACCCCTCCGGGGCCGGCAGCTCTCCGGCAGGTCGGGTCGGCCGCGGGCGTGACGCGACATCGCGCGGAGCGACCGCCGGCTTCACACCGCGTGCCGGTTCGTCAAGCCATGGATGCAAGGCCCTCCCCATGCCTCCATCCGACCGCCACGCATCGACCGCCCGGGAACCCGGCCATGCGGCAACCCCGAACGACCCGGTGGCAGTCCCGACCGCCCTCGCCGCCATGGCCGCCCTCGCCACCGTGGGCACCGTGGCCACCCGGGGGGGTCAACGCCCGCCGATCCGCCCCCCCTCGCTCGCCACGCGCTCGAGGAGCGCGGCCGGGCGCCACTCCTCCCCGTGAGCCGTCTCGAGCTCCTTCATCCTCGCGACGATCCGATCGACCCCGATCTCGTCGGCGTGGAACATCGGCCCCCCCCGGTAGACGGGCCAGCCATAGCCGTAGACCCACACCACGTCGATGTCGCTCGCCCGCAGGGCGATCCCTTCCTCCAGGATCTTCGCCCCCTCGTTGATCATCGGATAGACGAGGCGCTCGAAGATCTCCTCGCGCCCGATGTCCTCCCGGCGCCGGATCCGGCGCTCCTCGGCGAACTCCCGGATGATCCCCTCGACGACCGGAGAGGGCTTCGGAACCCGGCTGCCCGGCTCGTAGTCGTAGTAGCCGGCCCCGGTCTTCTGCCCGCGCCGCCCCGCCTCGCAGAGGCGCTCGCGAATGGTCGAGCCGGTGGACGTCGCCGCGTTCCAGCCGAGGTCGAGCCCCGCGAGGTCGGCCATCGCGAACGGCCCCATGGGCAGGCCGAAGTCGTAGAGCACCGCATCGACCTCCGCGGGCGGCGCCCCTTCGAGGATGAGCCGGGTCGCCTCGCGCTGGCGCGCGAAGAGCATCCGATTGCCGACGAAGCCGTGGCACACCCCGACCAGCACCGGCACCTTCCCGAGCCGGCGCGAAAGGGCCATCGCGGTCGCGATGGTCTCGTTGGCGCTCTTCTCCCCCCGGACCACCTCGACCAGGCGCATGACATTGGCGGGGCTGAAGAAATGGGTGCCGATGACGCTCTCCGGCCGAGCCGTGACGGCGGCGATGGCGTTCACGTCGAGGGCGCTCGTGTTGGTTGCGAGCACGGCGTGGCCGGGCGCAAGGCGGTCGAGACGGCGGAAGGTCTCCTGCTTGACCTCGAGCTCCTCGAACACCGCCTCGACCACGACGTCCGCCTCGCGCGCCGCGTCGAGATCGAGGGTCCCGTCGAGGAGGCCGAGGCGCTCTTCGACCTGCTCCGCGGTGAAGCCCCCGCGCGCCGCGGTGTTCTCGTAGTTCCGGCGGATGGTGGCCAGCCCGCGATCGAGGGCCTCCCGGTTCATCTCCACCATCGACACCGGGATCCCGGCATTGGCGAAGCACATGGAGATGCCCCCGCCCATCGTCCCGCCGCCGACGACGACCGCCCGCTTGACGTCGAGGGTCTCGGTACCGCGGGGAACGTCCGGGATCTTCGCCGCCTCGCGCTCGGAGAAGAAGAAGTACTGCTGGGCGCGGGCCTGCACCCCGCCCATGAGCTCCGCAAAGATCGCCTGCTCGCGGGCCATGCCCTCGTCGAAGGGCTGCTCGACCGCCGCCTCCACCGTCTTGATGCAGGCTTCCGGCGCCTCGAAGCCACGCATCCGTCGCGCGTGCTTCTTCCGGAAGTCGTCGAAGAGCGTGGAGCGGCCGCGCGCCGGGGCCACCTTCTCGTCGCGGTCACGGATCCGGACGAGGGGGCGGCCCTCCGCCGCCGCACGGCGCGCGAACGCGATGGCGCCCTCGGTGAGGTCGCCCTCCACGATCTCGTCCGCGAGACCGTGCGCGAGCGCCTCGCGGGCCCCGATGGGATTGCCGCCCACGATCATCTCGAGAGCCTTCTCCGGCCCCACCACCCGCGGCAGGCGCTGGGTGCCCCCCGCGCCCGGACACAGGCCGAGCTTGACCTCGGGGAGCCCGAACCGCGCGGATGCGACCGCGACCCGGAAGTGGCAGGCGAGCGCGGTCTCGAATCCGCCCCCGAGGGCGGTGCCGTGGACCGCGGCGACCACCGGCTTCGGCGCGTCGTCGAGGACGTCGATCATCTCGAGGAAGCCGGGCGGCTCGATGGGCTTGCCGAATTCGGTGATGTCCGCCCCCGCGATGAACGTCCGGCCCGCGCAGGCGAGCACGATGCCGGCCACTCCCGGATCGGCGACCGCCTCGCGCACGGTGTCGCAGATCCCCTGGCGGACGTGCCGGCTCAGGGCGTTGACGGGGGGGTTGTTAATGATGATGACGGCGATGCCGTCACGAACTTCGAGCTGGACGGAATCCGATGTCGCGGCCATGAGGGCTCCCGTGCTGGTCCACTCGGCGGGAGCATTCCCACCAATGGCTGATCGTATCACCCGACGGGAGGGTGAGGTCACGCCTCCCGCCGAAGCGCGCAGGGCTCGTTTTTTGTTCGGCGACAGGTGAACCGGGCCGGTTCGGCAGGCCGTCGGGGAGCGCATTTCGTCGTCCGCGGGTCGGTTCGGGCCTCGGGAAGCGGCCCTCGGGCGCACGGCCGGCCGATCCGCATCCGCGGCCGGCACTCGGTCACGACAAAGAAATGGTCCCGCCGAAGCGCGATGTCGGGTTGCGCCTTCGGCCAACCCGACCTGCCAGGGCAACCACAAGGGTTGCCCCTACGGTCCCTCACAGGTCGGATCAGCCAAGCGTAATCCGACAACACGGGATGGTGCGGGGGCTGTCAAGTCAGGGATATGAGCCCCCTTGAAATGGCCTCGGGACGACAACCCCGAGGGCGACCCCCTACGACATGACGAGCTGTATACCGAGGGCCGACGTCCCGCCGAGGCGATGCCGCGATGACTCGCGACGGCTATCATTCCGGGCACGCTGGCCACGACGGACGCAACCTCATGCCTGCCGCCACCTTCGACACACTCGCCGCCGCCCGGGACCTCGAGACCACCGGAATCGAACGCATGCAGGCCGAAGCGATAGTCGTCGCCATCGGACGCGCCGGTGAGGAAGTCGCGACGAAGCGTGATCTCGATCCCCTGGCCACGAAGGCGTTCGTTCTCCAGGTGGGGATCGGGATTGTGCTCGCGAACGCCGCCCTGCTGGTCGGGATCACGGCAAGCCTCGTCAAGCTGTTCTGAGACGCGCTAGAAGACCGGCTCGCCCCGCTCGTGGGCGAGGAGCCGCTCCTTGCGGTCGAGCCCGCCGCCGTAGCCGACGAGGCGCCCTCGCGACGAAGCTGTATGCGACGAGCGGGTTGGACGGTCGAGGTGGTTGTCCAGAATCCCCAATGTACCCGTGATTTCCAGTCCCACCGCGATGGCATACCGGCGCGCGTGTCGGTCATCCAGCACAAGTAGATGATTTGGCGTCTCCAGCCCCAGGGCGAGAACCTCCTTTTCTCCATTGCCCAGACTGGTGACGAGAGGCAACCGCTTGTGCTCACTCACCGGCCGCTCTGTCACCCACGGGATGTCCGCCATTTCCGGCAGCCGGACGCCTCGCCTCCTGCCTTCGGCCAATTCAGCCACGACCGCCGAAGGCACTTGCGCCGATCCGAACAGGGCCGGCAGCAGGTGCAGCAGGTCCGACTGATGCAGGTACTGCAACGGCGACGTATCACAGATGACGGCGCGCACTGGCCAGATCGCGTTGCATTTCTTCCTCCGAGAGATCGAATGTGTCGACCCCGTAGTCCGACAACTTGTTCAAAAACAGCGGCTTTGGCACCTTCGCCAACTCGGCCGCCGCGCCGGTGGACAATCGCCCCATCTCGTGGAGCTTGACGGCAATGAGAATCTTCGCCTCTTCGCTGAACTCCTCCGGGGTCATGCCCAACGCCAGCAGGACATCATCGCCGTAGTCGATGGTCAACGATCGGATCATGATGCGTTCCTCATTTTCGCGTCATCGTTCACCGCGGAAAGTTACGGTGAGAGGGCTACCTGCGACGGCCTGCTCCTGCCCTCTCCGAAATAGAGCGCCTTGAACCGGTCCATCTGCTTGATCCTGTCGATGAGGGCCCGCTCCTGCCGCGAGTTGGAGACGTTCCTGACGAGGAACTTCGCATCCGTATCCGTCGAACGGAGAACGAGGTAATTGGCGATCGCCGAAAACACGGAGACGTCGAAATCCCGCGCCTCCTGGGAGGCGAGTACCAGCGAGATGCCGTATTTGCGACACTCCTTCGCCATCGTCGGAATGAGCTTGAGCCGGGCGGCGCGATGCGCTTCGTCGAAGATCAGCGCATGCGTGATCCGCTCCTGGATGCCCCGGCGGAACATGTCCTTGTAGAGCCCGTAGAACACCAGGGACGCGAACGCGCGCTGCAAGTTGTCGTTCTGCGTCGTGTGGATGCGGATGACCGTCGGCAAGGCGCCTTCCCACAAGCTGCCCTGGGACTCGATACCGGCATCGAAGAAACCGTAGTCGTCCAGCTCGCCCAGACGCCCGAGCAGGGTTCGCAAGCCGCGGTCCGGCTTCGGATCGTCCCGCAGAATCTCCACGAAGCGCTTGAATGCCGGCTCCGAAGCACCCGCCGTTCCGGTGGCCCAACCCGCCTCCTCGAAGCTCTGCTTGATGGCTCTGCGAATACGATCCGCTTGAATATCCCCGAGTTCCGGGTAGACGGCGGTGAAGATGTCCCGCATGACCCCGGCAACGTCCAGGTGCGCCATCCGCGCCGTTCGGTCGATTACTCGCAGCGGGTTGAAGCCGAGCCCGTCGAAGTCGACGAAGCGGACGTCCCCGAGGGACTCTTCAAGCCTCTCGTCGATATCCTGATGATAGGAAAAGACGACCGGCCGAACGTTCGCGGCGACCATTTGCTCGCACAGGTTCACGACACAGGTGGTCTTCCCCATGCCCGGCAGGCCGGCGATCAGAAGGTGGGGATTGCCGCTCACTCCGAGACGCCAGTCGACCTCGGTGTTCGTGAGCGTGTCCGTCCCGAGACGAACAGCCGGGGGAGGGTCGTCCTGATCGGACGGCAGTGCATCCGGGGTGGGCGGTGTATCCGGGGCGGCAATGGACTTCTCGGCGGCGTCCGTTGGTCGAGATTTCAGGCCGCCTTCGGATCGCGCTCGGCCCTTCGCCGATCGCACCGAGGGTTGCTGGCCCGCCGTTTCGGAAGGAGGCGCCTCCAAGCCGAAATCCGAGTCCGGCAGCAGACCGGGACCGAACAGGAATACCCGCGTGCCCCAATCGTCAGGGGAGATTCGCGACGGGCGACGGCCGGCGTACTCGGGGCAGAACAACCAGCCGAGGTCGCCTCGCGTATCGGCGGTGAAGGCGTACTCTCCGCCCCTTTCGATCATGCGATCGATTTCGGCCAGGAGAGCCTTGTGCCGCTCCGCCGGCAGGTAGTGCCGGTGCGCCTTGTCGGCATAGAAGCGCAGCACCCGGGCCAGCTTGGCGCGCCGGATCGCCCGGAACGCGGCGCATACGTCCTCATGACCGTACCAACGATCCCATCCCTCGCGGAGCGTCCGGGTCTGCCCGTCGATCCGCTCCAGGATCTCCGGCGACCGGGCGGTGCGCAGGTGGCGGCGGTACTTCACCTCGACGAACCGGAAGACCAAGCCCTTGCGGGCCGGCGCGGTGACGTAGATGAGGTCCGGGCGGGTCCCTCGCTCGTCGTCGCCTTTGCCTTCAGCCAGCGGCGGGAGCAGGTCGCTCACGTCATCGACCGGAACGATGAACCCGTCCTCGAGCGAAACCCAGCAGGCGTCGCTTGCGGAAGCACGCCGACAGTGGGCGTGAGAGACCGCCAGGGCAACCAGCTCCGACGTGGCCGGCCGGTGGCCGGTGAGGCGAATGGCGAGCCGCCCGCTGAGCGCCTTCAGGTGTTCCAGGAGGAACTCGGCGTTGCGGCGGCTGTGGCTCAGCCCCATCTGATCGAGTGCGTCGTCCAGCAGGCCGCGAACCTCGTCGAGATTCGCGGTGGAGGTGATCAACTGGAGACATCCGAGGTCTTCACGCTCCGGCACGCAGTCGATGACGTAGGCGTCGTAGATTTCCCGGTTGTCCCGCGGCGAGTCGAAATACTCGATGCCGGCGTTGCGGTCCAGGGTTACGACCCAGTCGCAGAGCCGATGCAGCTCCGCAAGGCTGTCGGCTTTCTCGCGGAAAATTTCCGTCTTCAACACGGGCCATCCCGCCCCCCTGTCGAGGTGGCGGGCAACTGCCCTTTGCGTGGCGTCCCGGAGGCGCGCGAGCGTTTCGGTGTGGGTCCGGCGGGACGGATGTTTTTCGCCTTCCGAAGCGGACGGAACCGCACTGACCCACACGGGCGAAGGCAGGCTCGAATAGCGCCGCTCGTAGAACGACAGCAAGCCGAAGGCATGGTACGGGCCGGAGGTCCGTTCCGCTTCCCCGTCGCCGGCAACGACGCGGGACTCGAACGTGTCGAACGCAATGGCGAGATGCGCCGCCGTCTCCGGGTCTTGCCGCTCCTTGCGCGCCCAGCGCAGCCGGGGCATGTGGACGCGGCCCGGAAGGCTCAGGGAATCCAGCATCCAGCGGTCTTCGGCGGCGAGGACGCCCGCACCGCTGCGGCGTTTCTCGCGTGCCTCGGCGATGAATCGGCCGGCAACGGCCCGCTGTTCCACCGACGGGTAGAGCTCCAGCGAGAACATCGGCGCCGCGGCGGCTCCTTCCTCGTCCCCGCCTTCGTCGTCTTCCTCCTGGCGATAGCGCTCATGGACGCCGCCGAGGGATCGGGCGACAGTCAGCCCGTCGCCGGCCCGGAGCGCATGGACATGCAGAAAGCGGGGTTTGTCGTGGCAGTCCAGGTACTTGACGATTTCGTTCCCCAACACCCTGGCGCTCTGGCTGCCCACCGTCGGCGCGGTGTCCGCCGCTTCGCTTTCGCCAAGGGCGCGGGCCAGGATCGCCAGCGCCGCCTTCGGCTCCTTGTCCTTGTCGGGCACCATTCCCACTGCATGAAAGCCGAGCGTATCGGCGAAGACGAACGCTCCGCCCTCCGGGTTCGGCAGGAAGGCGGGGAACATGGCGCCGTCGAGGCCGGCGAACTCGGCGCGGAGGTCCCGAGCCTTTTGCCCCTGCTCGAAGGCGGTATGAAGAACGAGGTTGTCGTAGGCAGTCTGCCACGCTACCCGCAGGGGATGGGCGGGCAGGACGATGAGGCCGACGGTGCGCCCGGACAGCGACTGCACTTCGACGGTATTCGCGAGGGCGAGCGCGGGGCTGCCCTTCTCCAGCAGGGCGGCCCAGGCCCGCAGATACTCCTGTACGACGCCGAAAGGCGCGACCGTCTCGTCGTATACCTGGGCCACGCCGCCGCCCGCGCCGAAGCGCTGGGCCATCCTGCGGCTGGCCGCCGCCGCGCGCTTCCATGCGTCGCCGTCACCGCCATCGAATGGCTTGAACTCCGCCGCGCCGGCGCGCTCCCCCGAGCCCCGCACCTTGACCGTCCACCAGCCGATCCCGCCCTGTCTCTTGATCCATTGCTCTTCGGCCTCGGCGATCAGCGCGGGCCGAAAGACCCGAAAGCTCTTGCGTCTCCCCTGCTCGAGCGGCGTTCGCAACAGGACGAAGCCCTTGGAATCGACGGTGACCGAGGGGGCCGACGTCATCGTCGAGACGGCTTCACGCCTCCCCAACTCGGCGAGCCCCTCGCTGAACGTCCGAACCTTCGCGCCGACCCCGCCGATCTCCTGCTCCGGGGGGTCCCCGAAACGGACGATGAACTCCTCGCTCTTCTGGGGTTCGATCGCGTCATTGCCGACCACCTCGACCACCGCCTTGGCCGACAGCAGCGTGGTTTCATCCAGCGACGAGAAATCGTCGTTGCTGAACCGGCATTTCTCTCCGCCTTTCCGCGCGGAATGGGCAACCTCCCGAACGGCGAGCTCCTCCTCCATGCCGGTCCGGAGGGTGACGCGGTATTCGGCCGCGTTCTTCTCGAGGTCGGCCGGGTCGGTCTTCCACCTGACCTCCAGGGTCGAGAAGCGGCCGCTCTGGTCCGCGTCCGGCCGCAGGACGAGAGCCGGCGGCTTTTCCGCATCCGCTTCTTCGATCAGGCCGGACCATCTGGCGATGGTGCCGCTGCCAAACAAAACTTCGCCCCAGGCCCAGGGCTCATCGTCCCGAAAGTGCTGCATACGGTGGAGCCAAAGGACATGGTTCGAATTGTTCATCGAGCGCCCGCGGGCGGAACGGGTGAAGTAGAGCGAGTCACTTTCGCGCGACTCTTGCTTACTCTGTATCTGAACCATGACACCTAGCTAACAACGGCTGCCGCTAATGGCCCGAATTCCTGTCAATCAAGCTGCAATAGTTCAGACGCGATTTCTTCTGTACTTTTCAGAGACGTATTCAGAGCAATCTTATCCGCCAACATGGGACTTTGACGAGCGACTTCATCCTTTGAAATTTCGTGCCAGATAGGCAAGATGCGGATATCATCCTCAGCTTCGAGAGAAAAAAGGCCGTCGAGTTCCTTTTGAGTCCATTCTTTCGCGAAGAAATATTTCGACAAGACAACTACGCCAAAACGTGAATGCGCTAGTCCTTGGTCGATATTTCGTCGCAGGCTGTCGCCAACTTTCAGAGTGAACTCGTCATACCAAACCTTGGCTCCCCTGGCTCGGAGCCTTTCTGCCAATTCCCGAACAAAGTCATTTTTATCTTCGGTCGCGTGTGAAATGAAGAAATCGTAGTCGGTTCCTTGGGCGGGCGCAGGGAGATTAGTGCCGTGCAACAGGGTTGCACGGTGCTGAATCTCACTCGTAACCCGTCGTTCATGTTCCTCGCGTTCGCGGATCAGTCGCCTTTGTTCGTCAGCTATTTTCTTGCGCCTCTTTTCACTCTCGCGAGCCTGCTTAACTTCATACGAACTCAGACTTCTGAATTTGTCGGCGATCTTTCCAGAAATCTCCGCACGCTTTTTCTGCACGTTGGCCAAGTCTTTAGAGGCACGTTCAATTTCTTTCAATTTACTCTGCGACGTCGAAAGGTTGTTTGTTCGGCTAGCCGCTGCTTGCGCACGACTGATCTTCGCCTGAATATTGGCCTCCTTTGCAGTCTCCCGAGCTTCGGCTTTTCGGAGATCAGCGATCTCTTTGGTAAGTCGGTTGATCTGGCTCTGGTTCGCGGAAGTCATGGTTCACCTCATTCGACCCTGTACTTCGTTTCGTGAAACATTGGAAACAATAATCAGCAATATCGCCGCGATTCGTCGAGCGGTATCGGTGAAGTGTTGGACTTCTGCGGGCGAGAGAGGGCGGGCGAGGATGGTTCGTTCGCGGTAGGAGAGCCATTTCTTGAGGACTTGGTAGCCGCCGAGCTTGTAGCCCCAGACGGCGGCGGGGACGTTGCGCCAACAGGCACGGTCGTTCAGGTAGATATCGAGCGTCGTTTCGCCGAGCGCAAACAAGGCGCGGCCCAGGATGGTGCGCTCGTCCGGCGTATAGGCGCGCTTGACGATTCGGCCCTGGCCGGGCATCACGGCGTCGTTCTGGCCAAAATGGCCCCAACCCACCGTGACGGTGAAGTCTTGACCGGCCATGTTGCCCCCGTCGGTGGTGGCAGGAACGGCGATGGCGGCGATCTCCGGGCGCAGCGCGCCCCGGGTAACCCCCGAAACGGGCGCGTCGGGATCGAGTAGTTGGGCGAGCTCACGGCCCCGTGCCGCCGATCGGGCGAAGACCTCCACCGCGCCTTCGGTCTCCTGCGGGCGGGACGCCCCTGCCTGCGCTTGGTCGGCGGGCAGGCGCATTCCCAAGGGCCAGCCGGGCAGCGGGATGCGCGGCCATTCCATTGCGAGAGCCCCGGCGTTGGTCTGGCGGTAGGCCGGATCGTGCAGCACAGCCAGGATGTGGTGGAACAGGTCCTCCACATTCGCGCCCAAGCGTCCGAGATAGCGTTGGGCGGCGCCCGACAGATTGGGGCGGCGTTGCGTGCCATCTCCACCGTTGCCGATGCCGTCGTCACGGAGCCATGCCGGGAACATGTTTGCGCCGCGTTCAATCAGATGAAGGGACGCCATGCGTTGCGTGACACAGGCTTGCGGTTCCGCCGCGTCCTTCCTCAGATGTGGGGCGGCGGAAAGCCAGAGATTCCCGTCAAAAACATGTGGTCTATAATCTGGGCGCCTTTCATTGAGAAGCTTCGTCTCCGCTTCCCAATAAAGCCAGCGAACGTCGAACGGCCGGTAAGTGTGGCGAATGAACCCTGTATCGCTTGGGCCGCCACGTGCAAGCAACGCATCGCGTATCGCGCGGGGGTCATACCTTGCTCTGATCTTCATGGCCGACGGGTGGAGCGCGGCGATCTCGTCATGGCTTGAGTTGACGTCGAAGTAGTCTCTAATGCGCGACTTCAACGAGGCGAGATCGATATCAATCACAAAAGCGTCGCGGTTGGTATTGACGCCAGAAAAGTACACCGGGAACAGGTCGGGCAGCGCTGGCCAATCGAACCAGCTCTCGCTCACCGCTATTCGTACGAACGGCAGGCCGAGCGGCAGGACTGGATCGACAGCATCGTAAAGCGTGCCCGGCTCCGCCTCTGTTGATTCAAGCAATTCCTCGCGCTTGGCCTGCCCCCACAGATGACGGAAACCGACCGTTTCGGCGGGCGCGTGATCCGCCTTGCGCACCAGAGTCGCGATAGCGGTGCCGACCTGAATGCCGACCGGATCGCTTGGCCTCGAGAAGATGCTCGGGTCCGGTGCTCCGTCCGGTGCGACCTTGCCGGTTTTGTATTTATCCCCGTTCAGGCAGTCGATCCGGATCTCGTCGAACGCCTCCAGATAACGCTCCCGCATGCCGGCGAACGATCGTCCGTCGAGCCAGGAATAATTGGAGATAAAGCAAACCACGCCTTGGCCTGTCTTCTCGACGATACGCCGTTCGGCCATGCGGAAAAAGCGAATATAGAGGTCGT
This sequence comes from Gammaproteobacteria bacterium, assembly GCA_965214795.1. Taxonomy (GTDB): domain Bacteria; phylum Pseudomonadota; class Gammaproteobacteria; order HK1; family HK1; genus JAJDXW01. Next base: position 4,738,311 of record OZ243976.1, read on the forward strand.
GCAACGCTCGGTTGTCCGGCAATCGCACCCGCTTCGCTGTCCGATAGGCTTCCAATATCTCCTGTTCTTCATCTACCGCGACACCAGCGAAGCCGTTGTAGGGCGGGTTGCCAAGAATGACGAGGATGGGCGTCTCCTGCTTGACCCGCTCCGCGCGGTCCCGCTCCTCCTCCAGTTCCGGGAAAGGCAATGGCTTGGTCGCCTTCGGCTCCCATCCGGTCAGCGCATTGGTGAGGAACACGCCGGCGCGTTCCGCCCCATCGTCGGCCAGCGGCGCGTCGAGGTCCTGCATGGTAAGACCGACCTGCAAATGAGCGACGACGAAGGGCGCAGGCATGATCTCGAAACCGAATACTCGTTCGGTCGCCGCCTGCTTCACCCGCGCGCCAGCCAGCGCACCGAGGCCCTTTCCTTCGAGATTGGCCGCGATGCGGCGCAGCACTTCGGCGAGATACGCTCCGGTGCCACAGCACGGGTCGAGCACATAGACGTTCTCTGCCGCGAGCCCGTCCGGTATATCGAGATCGTCCTTCAGCGCCCGGTCCACGCGAGCGACCATGTATCGGACCACTTCGGACGGCGTGTACCAGACGCCGAGTTGTTTCCGAAGCTCGGGATCGAAGGCTTCGAGGAATGGCTCGTAGAAATAGGGCACCGCGTCGCCCTCGTTGAAGCGAGCGAAGAAGGCAGGCTGGTCCACCCGGTCGAGCGCCGTCGCCGTCCAGTCCAGCACTTCGACGAGGCCGAGCGGTTGCAGGCGGCCAGGGTCGGAAAGCTGCTGGAACAGCGCCCGCAGCACCGGTGCGCGTAGATGCCAGACTGCCTCGCGCCAACTGAACCGCACAGTGCCGTGGCCGTTCTCGGATAGTGGGCCATCGCCAACTCTCCCACGGGTGCGCGCCCATAGCACCCAAGCGGAGAAGACGCCGTAGAACAGCGTTTGCACCAGGGTCGAACGGAAGAACCGCGCACCCTTCTCGCCCTCGAAGCGGACGCCAAGCGCCTCTTCGAGCGCCCCGCGCACTGCCGCAAGCTGCGGCACATCACCCGCTGCCTCGACCCGGGCGAGACCATCGCGCGCATAGGACGCGAGCAGCCAAGCCAAGTCTCTCGGTTCGGCCAGCGCCGCGCGATACGACAGTGCCCGGGCGAGATACTCGCCCAACCCCGCGCCCACCTCACGGGCAAAGACGCGCGGTTTCTCCAGACGACGGGCGAACCCCTCTTCGCTGCCGGCCAAGCGGAAGGATTCGAGCGCCGCCTCGCCGCCGCCCACCGGATCCGGCCCGACGAGCGCAAACTCCCGCAGGTTGGTCACTAGCACCAGACGATAACGTCCCCAATAGCGACTCGCCTGTTCGCGCACGGCCTTTGCCTGCGTGTCCTCGGATGAGGACTTCACCTCGACCACACCGCGTTCAGGGAGCTGACCCGCCTTGGGTCTGCCCTTTTGCACCTGCTTCGCCGTAAAGAGGCCGAAGTCGGGATGACCAGCGCCCTGGTCCGCGAGCTCGCCGACGCAGAACACCTTCGGTTTGAGGGTCGTGCCGACGGCGTTCAGCAGGTTCGCGAGCGGTCCGTAGCTCGAGCGCTCTCCGGTAGCGGCACCCGAGGCCCGCACCCGCCCCAGATCGACGAACCAAGTCTCGACCGCCGCCGCCAGCTTCGGGTTCATTCCCTTCATCGTATCCGTTGTCACCGAGTATCCGTTGTCACCGAGCACGGCGCGGTACGCAAGCCGTGCCACCGCCGCGATGCCGACCGTATCGTGCGTCGTCGCCCGATGGTGCTCGGTTCAGCGCGCATTATGCGGCAGGGAGTGAAGTCATGCGAAGTTGCTCCGGCAAACGCACGCTGTACAGTCGTGCCGACGGCAGCGTCAATGGTCAGCCCGACCGTGCGGAACCTGTCAACGACATTGAGACAGTAGCGGTCAGCATTTACTGAGCAATCTGCGGCGTCGTTGCCGCGTCCGGTGGGTTGATCCAGACTTTTGTGGGAAGAGGTTGGGGTTTCGGGCTTCCATGAACGAATCGTTCCGGGTGCTGGGTCCAAGCGTGACGCAGGGTGCGTTGGCGTTTCTCAAGAATGCGTTGAGCCCGCCCGTGATAGACGTTGTCGGGGGTGAGCATCGCGATTCCGCCATGGCGGTGCTCGGTGTTGTACCAAGGGAAGAAGGACCGGCAGAAGGCGGTCGCGGCGGCGATGTCTGCGAAGCGTCCAGGAAAGCCGGGATGGTACTTCAGGGTCTTGAACTGCGCTTCGGAGAAGGGGTTGTCGTCGTTGACCCGGGGGCGGCTCAGCGAGCGGGTGACGCCGAGGTCGGCGAGCAGTTGCGCGGTGCACTTGCCCTCCCTCAACGATGCGCGCCGCGGAAGTCCGGTCGCCCAATCCCAGGCGTTTGGCAAGGTGTTGGAGGAGGGCAGTCTTGCCGTCGCCGGCATTGCCGCACAGGACCACGAGGCGGACACGCCGTGCGACGATGTCGCGGTAGAGGGCTTGTTCCAGATCCGTTTCGACGTAGGTTCCGGCCGCGAACTCGCTGTCCAGCCCGCGCGTCTCGCGGTTGCCCCAGAGTGACCCGGGATAGGATTGCAGCAGCGACTTCAGCCACTCCACTTCGTTCTCTCGCCGCTCGGCGCGCCCGTGCCCCGGAGGGGCCGGCTCGGCATGTCCGGCTTCAACGACTCCGTCCGCCTCGCACGGTGCGGCGCCCTCCGCCCGGCGTTCGGCGTGGTGGGGCGGACGCAAGACCGCAAGCGCGTCCGCCGCCGAGGTGATGCGCTTCTCCCGGATCGGGCTGGTGGCCCGGTCGAGGAACGCGGCCAGCACCGGATATTCCTCTCGCTCCACCCCGCTCCAGTTCAACCCGCGCTCCTTGGCGTAGACGCCGTCGTATCGAAACGGCTCCTTCTCGAAGAGTACCTGGAAGAAGCTCGCGGCGAGCGCGTAGAAATCGTCGGACGGAGCGGCCTCCCGGCCTTCGAGACAGGACGGCGAGCAGTAGGGAACCGTGCCCGGTGCGGTCATCGGCTCGCCGACCCTCCCCACGAAGTCGTAATCCGTCAGGACGAGGTCGGCCCCGGAAACGATCAGGTTGCGGGGGCTGACATCGCCATGCACCAAGCCATTGGTGTGCAGGACGCCCAGCGCGTTGCAGGCCGTGCGCAGCCATCGCACGGCCAACGCTTCGACCGATTCTTCCTGAAAGTCCTCGGCGAGGATCGGGAACACCCCCGAATACTCGCTGAGCGGCTCGCCTTCGATCCACGTCATCAGAGCCACGAACTGATTGTCGCGCCATTCCGGGGCCACCTCGAAGATCGTCGACAAGGCAGAGTGCTGGAGATGCGAATGCGCCAGCTCATAGGCGCGGAGGACCCGCCGGCCCGACTCTTCATCGCGAGCAACCTTGGCGACGTAGGTGCCGAGGTCGCCCCCGGTTTCACGATCGATCTTCACGACCTTGAAGGCGGTTCCCACCCCGCCGGAACCGAGATGCGAGACAATTCGATAGCGCTGGCCGCGGAAAGGCACGACCTGCTCTTCCGTCCAGAACCGCGCCGGCGGAAGCGGCGGTTCGGCCATCGGTTCGGCCATCGGCTCGCCCAGCAGCTCGGACAGCGACGCCTCCAGCTCCGCCAAGCTGCTCCGCGCCCCGGGCTCGTCCGCCATCCCCCGGGCCAGCTCCGCCAGGACCTTGGCGCTGCCCTTGTCCTGCCGGTCCTTGAAGAGCACCGTCAGCGACGCGCAGAGTGAATAGACGTCGGACCGATGGTCCGCGGCGCCGCGTCCCTGGGTGCGAACCTCGGGAGAGACCGCGGCGTCCCAGGCCGCTCTCGGTTCGGAGGAAGCCACGGAGACATCCGCCGGGATCCGGGTGTACTCGAAACCGGTCAGGATCGGCGAACTGTCATGCCTGACCAGGATCGTGCCTGGCGTCAGGTTCCGGTGAACCATGGGTCCGCCGTCCGTACCCGCCTCGTGGAGTTCACGCAGCGCCTGCACGGCGCGGCGGGCGAAACTCAAGCGGGCTTCGGTATCCCACGATTCGTCGGCGGCGCGCTCCGCGACGCCGGGTGCCGCGGGGTCGGCCACGGTGAAGAACTGGACCTCGCCCGCATATCCCGGCGCTTCCTGGAACGAGTCCACGATGCGCGGCGCCCAACCGTGCCGCTGCAGCCGGTGCAGCGACTTCCATTCCCGTTCCGCTCTCTCACCGGCGTTCGAACCATCGCCCGCCGACAGATCGTAGAGATGCAGGAGCACCCGCTCCTGCCGGGAGGCGTGCTTCGCTTCGTAGATCCGATGGAATCTCTCCTCGGGCGGCGTGCGGAGCCGCAGTTGCGTGTAACCGGCCAGTCGCTTCAACGCACCGTCCAGCGCGACCGCGATCCTTGGCTCCAGGGAGCGGCCAAGCATCCGGACCTGTTGCAGAGACAGCACTTCCGGCGAATCGAACCCGACCGCGCCACGCCAATTTCTGAAGGTATGAAATGGAACCCCGCGAACGGGCTCGCGACTCTCGAGCGCTCCGACCTTGGAAGCCGCTTCGGTCACCAGAAACACCCCGTCCACCCGCCCGAGATTCGCCGCCTGCCGGCGCAGCGTCGTGCCGACCTTGCGCGCCTTGTTGGTCACGCGATCGGCTTCCCGTTCCACGATGTCAGGATTCCGATTGACCCATGCCGCGGTCCAGTGCTTGACCTCGATAACCCGAACCCCCGGCGGGCCGATGGCGACGATGTCGATCTCGTCGGATTGAAGGCGATGCGTTGCCGAGAAGGCCAGGTTCGTCAACAGCAGCCACTCATCGTCGCCCGGAACGGAAATCAGGCGCGTCTTGAGCCGGTCAATGGCCTTGCGCTCGCTCTCGTTGACGGCTGGTCCGCAAGGCACATGGTGCACCCTCATGGAAGCATCCTATTCGATTCTCACCCTCGAATCCAGGCATCCAGTCGAAAAAGGTCGGAGCTCCTTTTTCCGGCGACGGGTGAACCGGACACGTTCAGCAGGCCATTGGGGAGCGCATCTGGTCGTCCGCGTGTCGGTTCGAGCCTCATGAAGCTGCCCTCGATCGCGCGTCAGGCAGGTCCGCACCCGCGGCCAGCGCTCATTCCAGCAGTTCTCATTTTGGCGCCTGACTTCACCCTGAGCCGCAAGCCGTCTTCTCCTTGCGACTCGATTCGGGCCAGATCGGCGGTGGTGCCGGTCCTGCAGCGGGACCCGACGAGCAAAATGAGAATTGCTGCACTCGTTCACGACAAAAAAACGGTCCAGTCGAAAAAGGGTATTCTATCCGAGCGGTCAACTTCCTTCCTGATCACGTACGAAGCCCGGGTTGCGTCTCCCGGATTGGGCAATCCGGGGTCCGGTGACCGCGACGGCCTTTCCCGCTGGCGTGCCGCCGTTTCGCGTGCTGTGCCATGCTTCCACTGGTAAACACCCATCGGGCCTGGTTCCGAACCGAGGAGTGTGCGCAGTCAGGACCTCCTTTGGCCATCCGCGGGCGCCGAGATGAGCGTGGGCCCCCCGTGCACCCTCCGGCGCCGCGGGCCCGGACTCAGGCCGCCCGGCCGGGGCCGGCGGCCGCGAAGACCGGCTCGCCCCGCTCGTGGGCGAGGAGCCGCGCCTTGCGGTCGAGCCCGCCGCCGTAGCCGACGAGACGCCCGTCCGCCCCGATGACCCGGTGGCAGGGGAGGACGATGGCGACGGGGTTCGCGCCGTTCGCCGCCCCGACCGCGCGTGCCGTCCCGCGGCCGAGGCCCGCCCGCCGCGCAAGCTCCCCGTAGCTCCACGTCTCGCCGTAGGGGATCCGGGCGAGCGCCGCCCAGACGCTCCGCCGGAACGCGGTGCCCTCGGGCTCGACCGCCATCTCGAACTCCCGCAGCTCGCCCGCGAAGTAGGCCTCGAGCTCCGCGACCTCGCGGGCGAGCGCGGCGTCGTCGCGGCACCATCCCGGCGCGGGCGCGGGCGCCGGGGGCCGCCCTCCGCCCCGCCGGGGCGAGTCCGGGCGCGAGGGGTCGCGGTCCGGGATCGCGACGTGGCGCACCGCGGCATCGTCCCGCGCGACGAGGAGCCGTCCGATGGGGGAGTCGTACCAGGCGTATCTCACGAGACCGTCCTCCGCGGTGAACCACCGGCCGTTTCAGGGGTGTGGAGGCCGATGGCGGGAAGGCCGCACGTCTTCTTCGTCAGGCGCCTGGGCGGGTATCGCCGCGCGGCCTTGAACGGCGGCTGCCCGGCCGGATCGCCGCTCCGCCGCTCGCGGCCCCGTGCCCGCCGCCCGGTGCCGCCACCCACCGCCCGACTCCCGCCGCCTGCCGCTCACCGCCCGCCGCCCGGCGCCTCGCACCCCGTACCGGCGGCGAGAGGGCGGCGGAAGGCCGCCTTGGCCCGCCCGCCCGTTCACCCGTTGCCCACGCGGGCGGCGACCTCGTCCGCGATGGCGAGCGACGAGGTGAGGCCGGGGGACTCGATCCCGTAGAGGTTCACGAGGCCCGGGACCCCGTGCGCCTCCGCACCCTGGATGACGAAGTCCGGCTGCGGCTCGCCCGGCCCGTGCAGCTTCGGCCGGATCCCCGAGTAGTCCGGTTGCAGGCTCCCGTCGCGAAGCTCGGGGTAGAAGGTGCGCACCGCCGAATAGAAGCGTTCCGCCCGCGCCGGATCCACCGAGTAATCGATCTCGTCCACCCACTCGAGGTCGGGGCCGAACCGGCACCGGCCGGCCAGGTCGAGGCCGACGTGCACCCCGAGGACCGAAGGCCCCGGCATGGGGTAGACGAGGTGCCTGAAGGGCTGCGTCCCGGCGAGCGAGTAGTAGTTGCCCTTGCCGAGGTGTTGGCGCGGGATGGTATGGGGAGGAACCCCGGCGAGGGACCGGGCCACCTTCTGCGCGAAGAGGCCCGCGCAGTTGACGGCGGTCCGGCAGGCGAGCGCCATCGGCGACTCTCCGCCGACCCGGAGCACGATCCGCTCCTCGCCGACCTCCCCGCCCTCGACCGGGCTCCGGAAGGCGATCATCGCCCCCGCGTCCGCCGCGTCTCCCTCGTAGGCGTGCATGAGGCGGTGGCTGTCGACGATCCCGGTGGAGGGCGAGAAGAGCCCCGCCACCGCCCGCACCGCGGGCTCGAGACGCTCGACCGCGTCGCGGCCAAGGCGCTGGAGATCGTCCACCCCGTTCGCCGCCGCCTTGGCCTGGAGGGCATGGAGCCGCGGCACCTCGCTCTCCTCGGTGGCGACGATGACCTTGCCGACGTTCGCGTACGGGACCCCGTGCTCCTCGCAGTAGCGGTAGAGGGCGCGCCGGCCCTCGACGCACACCCGCGCCTTGCGCGAGCCGGTGGGGTAGTAGATGCCGGCGTGGACGACCTCGCTGTTGCGCGAACTCGTGTGGCTGCCGACGATCCCTTCCGCCTCGAGGACGATGACCTCGCGGCCAGCCATCGCGAGGCGCCGGGAGACCGCGAGGCCGATCACCCCCGCCCCGATGACGACGCAATCGACCGATTCCACTCCGTGCTGTCTCCGCAGTCTCCTCGAAGGTGGGGAACGGAGGAACGGGATCGGGGGGTGGTTCCGGCGGTGCCCCGGTGCCCCGTGCTCCGGCTGCGCCCCGGTCCGGCCGCGTCCTGGCCCGGCGCACGTCGCGGCCTTGGGCGGGTCGGTCCGAGCCTCGCCGGCCGCGTCGCCGTCCGCGCTCCGCCTCAGCCCCGTTTCACGCCCACCTCACACCGGCTCACACCGGTCTCAGGCCCGCCTCTCTCGCATGCTCCAGCCGCCGTTCACGCTCGCTTCAGGCCCCGGGCCTCCGTCGATCGCCTCACGCTCGCCTCAGCCGACCGCGAGCGACGCGTTGCGCACGTCCGTGACCAGCATGTGGGCCGGGGTGTGGGTGATCGCGATGGGCGGCCGGGCGGAGCGCACCGCCACCTGCGGCGTCACGCCGCAGGCCCAGAAGACCGGCATCTCCCCCGGCGCGAGGATCGGATCGTCACCCTGCCAAGCCCGCCCGACGTCCTCGATCCCGATGCGCTCCGGCATGCCGAGGTGGATGGGCGCCCCGTGCACGCGGGGATAGCGGCTCGTGATCTGAACCGCCCGGATCGCGTCCGCCGGGGTGAAGGGCCGCATCGACACCACCATCCGGCTGCGGAACCGGCCGGCCGGCGCGCACTCGAGGTCGGTGAGAAACATCGGGCAGACGCTCCCGTCCTCCCAGTGCCGGATCCGGAGCCCGGCATCGACGAGGGGCTCCTCGAACGAGAAGGAGCAACCGAGCGCGAAGGCCACGAAGTCGTCCTGCCAGACATCGCCGATGCTCCGGACGTCGCCGTCGAGCTCGCCGTCACGGAACACGCGGTAGCTCGGGAGGTCGGTCCGGAGGTCGAGGTCCTCGCCGAGCTCCGGCAGGCGGGGGTCGCCCGGCTCGGACATCGCGAGCAGCGGGCAGGGCTTCGGGTTGCGCTGGCAGAAGCGGGCGAACTCGGCCGCGTAGTCCCCCGGAAGGATGGCGAGGTTGGCCTGGACGAAGCCCTTGGCGAGGGCGCCCGTGTGACCGCGGTACTCCCCGGAGCGGATGCGGCGTCGAACCTCGCCCGGGTCCGCGGTGTTCCACTCGAGGCCGAGGCCGTGGGCCGCCATCGTGGATGCGGAGGATGCGGCGGCAGCGGCGGTCGCGCTCATGGCTGCTCCTTGCCCGGGGCCCCGGGCGACTTGGGTTCCGAGGCGGAAAGTCTATCGCGGGCGGGGCGCCGCCGCACCGACTCACAATGGTTCCGCGGCACAACGAACCAGCAATTCTCATTTTGCTCGTCGGGTCCCGCCGCAGGACCGGCACGACCGTCGATCTACCCCGGATCGAGTCGCCAGGAGAAGACGGCTTGCGGCTCAGGGTGAAGTCAGGCGCCAAAATGAGAACTGCTGACAACGAACCTCTCGTCTCGACGGGAGAGCGCAACGGGGTCAAGATGGGCGCCATGAGCATCGCCGCACGCAGGGCCGAGTCGACCCGGCCCCACCGGGCCACCTACCAGGACGTGCTGGACGCTCCCGCGCACCGGGTCGCGGAGATCGTCGAGGGAACGCTCCACACGCACCCACGACCGGCGATGCCTCATGCCCGCGCAAGCTGGGTGCTCGGGGGAAAGATCGGCGGTCCCTTCGATTACGGCCCCAGCGGCCCGGGCGGATGGTGGCTCGGCTTCGAGCCGGAGCTGCATCTCGGCGAAGATGTCCTGGTGCCGGATCTCGCGGGGTGGCGCCGGGAGCGGATGCCGCGGTTCCCGGACACCGCGTACGTGACCCTCGCGCCGGACTGGGTGTGCGAAGTGCTGTCGGCCTCGACGCGAAGACTCGACCTGCATGGCAAGCGCCCGGTCTACGCCCGCGAAGGAGTCGGATACCTTTGGCTCATCGACCCGACGGACCGCACCCTCGAAGCGTTCGAGCTCCGCAGCGGCGAGTGGGTGCTGATCGCAAGCGCGAAGGACGACGAACTGGTGAGCGTCCCCCCCTTCGATGCGATCACGTTCAGCCTCGCCGATCTCTGGCCCTGAGCCGCTCGCCGGCACCTGACCCGAAAAACTCACCGACTTCCTGCTGCGGCCACCAATCCGCTCGTGGTAGCGGGACGTACTCCCTCAAGCCGCTTCGACAGCGCGCACGCGCCAGTGTCAAGCTAGCGTCGACTACGCCTTCAGCAGCGCGCACGCGCTCTTTCGGTCCTGTGCGGCCCACTCCTCGATGAGATCGTGGGGCATCTTGGCGCCCTCGCGACGAAAGTCGGCGATTTTTCCGGGCTAACGGTCGGAGTTACCGAATCCACATTCCGTCAGGGCTCTCGAGCCGAGGGAGGAGACCGTCTCATCGGCCTGCGGCATGGCCCTTGGGCTCCCGGAGCCGGCGGCGCCGCCTGGCCGAAACGGCTTCGCGCCCGCTCCCGCGCCCGGAGCGGCCGTCGATCCGGCGGGCGGATCCCCACGGCCTTCGGGCGGGGCCGTCAGTGGATGTCCGCGGAGTCCGCCATCGCTTGGCGCAGCCGTTCGATGTCGAAGTCCGGGCCGCGGGCGCACTCGAGGATCACCGCCTCGCGCCGGGTGAGGAGGTCCACCGCGGCGGGAAGCTCATTCACCGCTTCGGGCGGGATGACGACCGCCCCGTGCCGGTCCGCGTGCACGATGTCGTCGTGCCGGACCGCCATGCCGCAGACGTTGACCGGCCGCCCGAAGTCCACCACGTGGACATGGGCGTGGCTCGGCCCCACGACCCCCGCGAGGAGCTGGAAACCGGGCGCGCATGCGTCGAGATCGCGTATCGAGCCGTTGGTGACCGCGCCAAGGGAGCCGAGCCCCTGGTGGACGGCGGTGTTCACTTCGCCCCAGAACGCGCCGAACCCGGGCTCGGGGTCGAGGTCCTGGATCACCGTCACGGTGGGGCCGGCGCCGCCCGCGACGTACTCGTAGTAGGCGATCCGGGCCTCCTGGAGATCGGCGGCGGGCCTCCCGGGAGCGTCCACGGCCCGGATGGTGGCGGTCCGCGCCCGGCCCACGATGGGCTTGAGGGCGGGGTCGAGGCAGACCATCGGGCGCACCGTGAACCCGGTGGCCCGCCGGTGCGGCGCCACCACTTCGAGGGCGTTGCAGATGGTCGGGGTATCCCAGGTGGTCAGGAGCTGGAGGTCGGCGGCGGTGAAGTCGGTCATCGGGGATCCTCGGGTACACATGTCGGTGGAGAAAGAGCGGGCGCCCATTTTGCACCCGCGACCCGCGCACCGGCGAGACTCCCCCCGGGCGCCGCAGGACCATTTCTTTGTCGTGACCGAATACCAGCCGCGGATGCGGATCGGCCGGCCGTGCGCTCGAGGGCCGCTTCCCGAGGCCCGAACCGACCCGCGGACGACGAAATGCGCTCCCCGACGGCCCGCCGAACCGGCCCGGTTCACCTGCCGCCGAACAAAAAACGGGCCCTGCCGGGCGCCGTTCCGTCGCAGGCGCCGAAGCGCCGCGCGGGCGGCGAGAGACGATATGATCGCGCGGACCCGGGCGGCACGCACCGGCCCGTGGGTGGCGGATGGCCGAAGCGGGCTGTGGCCCGGGAGAGAGCCCGCCTCCACCGGCGGCCGGCGGTTGCCCGCGCGTCCGATGGACGGCCGTCGCGCAGCGGAGGGGGAGGCCCATGGGACACAGGCTCGCGGACCGGGCGGCCGCCGTCATCGGCGGCGGGCAGCAGCCGGGCGAGACCATCGGCAACGGGCGGGCGGCCGCGATCCTCTTCGCGCGCGAGGGGGCGCGGGTCCTCGTCGTGGACCGCGACCGGGCGGCGGCCGCGGACACGGTGCGCGCCATCGAGGCCGAAGGCGGCCGGGCGGCGGCGTTCGAGGCGGACGTGACACGGGAAGCCGACTGCGAGGCGGCGGTCGCGGCCTGCGTCGAGCGTTACGGGCGGATCGACATCCTCCACAACAACGTCGGCCGGTCGCAGGGAGACCGCGAGGCGTCCGAGCTCGGGGCCCGCATGTGGGACGAGCTCCACGAACTCAACCTCAAGTCGTACTTCCTGTGCGCGAAACACGCCGTCGCGCCGATGCGCGCCCGCCGGAGCGGGTGCATCATCAACATCTCCTCGGTCGCGTCCACCATCGTCTCGCCGACCGTGGCCTACAAGACCTCGAAGGCGGCGGTGAACGCCCTCACCCACCAGCTCGCCCTCGAGAACGCCCCGTACGGCATCCGCGTCAACGCCATCCTGCCCGGGCTCATGGACACCCCGATGGCGATCGAGCGCCGCGCACGCGAGTGGAACGTGAACCGCCGGGAGGTGCGCGAGCAGCGCGACGCGCGGGTACCCCTCGGACGGAAGATGGGGACCGGGTGGGACGTCGGCCATGCCGCGGTCTTCCTCGCCTCCGACGAGGCCCGCTTCGTCACCGGGGTCCTGCTGCCGGTGGACGGCGGGCAGAGCATCAACACCCTCTGACGGGGTGGACGTGCCGGCCGCGCTCCGCTTCCCGGACCGCCTCCGGCGGCGCCCTCGACCGTGGCTTCGGCCGCGGCCCCCGCCCCCGTCCGATGCCGTGGTCCGGATCGCCCCCGACTGGCGGATCACGCAGCGGTGAGCGCGCAAGGTCGCGCGCGCACCCGGGGACGGCCGAGGGGCCGAGGGGCCGAGGCGGCGGCGGTGACGGAAACCCGAATGACCGAAGCGAAGCTCTCCTCCCCGCCCTCGCCCCGCTCCCGCCGCACCCGGCCCTGGCCCTGGCCCTGGCTCCGAAAAAATCACCGACTTCCCGCTGCGGCCGCCCATCCGCTCGCGGTCGCGGGACGTACTCCCGCAAGCCACTTCGACCGCGCGCACGCGCCAGTGTCAAGCTAGTGTCGACTCCGCCAGCAATTCTCATTTTGCTCGTCGGGTCCCGCCGCGGGGCCGGCACGACCGTCGACCCGCCCCGGATCGAGTCACCAGGAGAAGACGGCTTGCGGATCAGGGTGAAGTCGGGCGCCAAAATGAGAACTGCTGCGACTCCGCCTTCAGCCGCGCGCACACGCTCTTTTGGTCCGGGCGGCCCGTTCCTCCATGAGATCGGGGGGCATCTTGGCCCCCTCGCGACGAAAGTCGGTGATTTTTCGGGCTGGCGGCGGCCCGCGACGCGCCGCCCGCTCCGCCCCGTCTCCTCCCCCGCCCGCGCGGCGGCGCGGGTGCGCGGCTCCCGACCCGCCGGCCCCCGGAGGGCCGCCCGGTGACCGGACGCCCCGGAGCGAGCGGCGAGACCGCGTACGGCTGGGTGGTCGTCTTCGCCTCCCTCGCCCTTCACAGCGTGAGCCTCGGCGCGCCGACGATCCTCTTCGTCGCCCTCAAACCGATCGCTGCGGACCTCGAGACGGCACGGGCGATCCCGTCGCTCGCCTACTCGCTGATGATGGTCGGGGCCGGCATCGGCGGCATCGCCATGGGGTGGTGGATGGACCGGCTCGGCGTCATGCAGCCGGTCCTCTTCGGCTCGGCGATGATCTGCCTCGGCGCGCTCCTCGCGAGCCGGGCCGAGGGGCCGATGAGCCTCTTCATCGCCTCCGGCCTCCTCATCGGCCTCTTCGGCAAGGCCGCGATGATCGCGCCCCTCGTCGCCAACGTGACCCGCTGGTTCGACCGGCGGCGGGGGCTCGCGGTCGCCATCCTCACCTCCGGCCAAGGGCTCGCGGGAGCGGTCTGGCCGGCCGTCGTGCAGTACTTCAACGACCTCGCGGGATGGCGGGGCACCTTCCTCTATTTCAGCGTGTTCGCGGCGATGACGATGATGCCGCTCGCCCTCCTGCTCCGCCCGCGGCCTCCGATCACGGCGGCCGGCGGGGCGGTCGGGGTCCGGGTCGACGAGGGGCGGGGGCTCGATCTGTCGCCCCGCGCGGTACAGGGGATCCTGTGGTTCGGAGGCGTCTTCTGCTGCGCCGCGATGTCGATCCCCATCGTGCACCTGGTCAGCCACGCCACCGACCAGGGATATACCCTGGAGCAGGGTGCGCGGCTGCTTTCCGTGCTCTTCATGGCCGGGTTCGTGAGCCGGATCGGCTTCGGGATGCTGGCGGACCGCATCGGCGGGGTGCGTACCCTCCTCATCGGATCGGCCTGCATGGCGGTGATGCTGTTCGTGTTCCTGTTCACGACCAGCTACGCGGGCCTGCTCGTCGCGGCGCTCCTCTTCGGGCTCGGGTTCTCCGGCATCATGCCCTGCTACCCCCTGCTCATCCGTCTCTTCTTCCCGGTCAACGAGGTCGGCTGGCGGATCGCGGGGCAGTACCTGTTCTCCGCCGCGGGCATGGCGCTCGGCGGGTGGGTCGGCGGGGTGATCTTCGATCTCGCCGGGAGCTACACCCCCGCGTTCGCGGCCGGCCTTGCGTTCAACGCGATCAATTTCCTGGCGGTCGGCATCCTCTTCGTCCGCCGGAGACCCTCCCGACTCGAGCCGGCCACCGCCTGACGACGCCGGACCGGCGTGTCCCGTCATCCCTCGGCGCCGGGCGCACCGCCCGCCGCGCGGGCGGCAATCGTCCCGCAAGGCTCGCATTCCCGGTTCCCGATTGCGCAAGGAAGGTCAGGTTGCGTTTCCCGGATCGGGCAATTTCGGGGTCCGGCCGCCCACGACGACCTTTCCCGCTGGTGTGGCCACCGTTTCGCGTGCTCTGCCCTGCTTCCGAAGGCGTGCTTCCGAAGGCGAACGCCCATCGGGCCCGTTTCCGAGCGGATGATTGTGCGCAATCAGGTTCCCTTTGCGCCTGGCACGCCGCGGAAGGTGAGCGACGAGGGTGGGCCGGGATCGACCCGCGGCCACGAATTCGGGGGCAAGAACCGGGGTGCGGGGCCGCCTCGCGGCAGGCAGGATTCCCGTCGCGACGAGCCGGATCGGCCCGTTGACGCCGTTCCACCGACCGGGAGGAGAGATATCATGGCGGAACCCATGACGAGCGGAACCGAGATCCCGAGCCGATTCCGGGGCGACGAGGCGCGCTGGGCGGCGGTCCTCGACCGCGACCCGAGTGCGGAGGGCGCGTTCCTTTATTCCGTGGCGACGACCGGGGTCTACTGCCGGCCGGGTTGCCCGTCTCGACGGCCGCGGCGCGAGCACGTGCGCTTCCACGCGTCCTGCGAGGAGGCGGAGAAAGCGGGCTTTCGGGCCTGCCGGCGGTGTCGCCCGAACGGGCCGTCGCTCGCCGAACGGCATGCGAGCGCGGTGGCCACCGCGTGCCGCCTCATCGAGACGGCCGAGGAGAGCCCGAGCCTCGACACCCTCGCGAAGACGGCCGGCATGAGCCGGTTCCACTTCCACCGGGTGTTCAAGGCCGCCACCGGCTGCACGCCGCAGGTCTACGCGGCCGCCCGCCGCGCGGGCCGGATGCGCGCGGCCCTGCAGGGAGGTGCCACCGTAACCGATGCCATCTACGACGCCGGCTTCAACTCGAACGGCCGGTTCTACGCGGTGGCGTCGGAGATCCTCGGGATGGCCCCCGCGACGTTCCGGCGCGGCGGCGCGGGCGAGACGATCCGGTTCGCGGTCGGCGAGTGCTCGCTCGGCTCGATCCTCGCCGCGGCGACCGCGAAGGGGGTATGCGCGATTGCGCTCGGCGACGATCCGGACACCTTGGTGCGCGACCTCGAGGACCGCTTTCCACGGGCGGAGCTCGTCGGGGGGGACCCGGAGTTCGAGTCCCTGGTGGCCCGGGTGGTGGCCTTCGTGGAGGCGCCCCTCCTCGGCCTCGAGCTGCCCCTCGACATCCGCGGGACGACGTTCCAGCGGCGGGTATGGCAGGCGCTCCGGAAGATCCCCGCCGGGTCGACCACAAGCTACGCGGAGATCGCCGAGCGCATCGGCTCTCCGAAGGCAGCGCGGGCCGTCGCGCGGGCGTGCGCGTCCAACCCGATCGCGGTCGCGGTCCCCTGCCACCGGGTGGTGCGGAGCGACGGCGCGCCCGGCGGCTATCGCTGGGGGGTGGAGCGCAAGCGCGCCCTGCTCGCCCGCGAGACAGCGCCCTGAACGCCGCCGCCGGCCCCGCCCGCGACAAGAGCGGGGCCGAATCCCGCCTCACCGCCCCGGACCGCACCCTCGCAGCGCGGCTCGCGACCCTCGACTGGGGCTCGGTCGCCGATCGCCTGGACGCGGACGGCTACGCCCTCATCCCTTCACTGCTCTCTCATGGGGAATGCCGCAGCCACGCCGCGCTCTATGAACGCGGCGAACTCTTCCGGAAGCGGGTGGTGATGTCCCGCCAACGCTACGGACGCGGCGAGTACCGTTACTTCGCCTATCCGCTGCCCCGCCTGGTGGCGGCGCTCCGCTCCCGGCTCTATCCGCCCCTCGCGGAGATTGCGAACCGATGGAACGAGGCGCTCCGCATCGAGAGCCGGTACCCGGCCGGGCACGGGGCGTACCTCGAGCGCTGTCACCGCGCCGGCCAGACCCGGCCGACCCCGCTCATGCTCCGGTACGTCGAGGGAGACTACAACCGCCTGCACCAGGACCTCTACGGGGAGCACGTGTTCCCGATCCAGGCGACGGTCCTCCTCTCCGAACCGGGGCGCGACTTCGAGGGGGGCGAGTTCCTGCTCACCGAGCAACGCCCGCGCATGCAGTCGCGGGCCGAGGTGGTGCCCCTCGGGCAGGGCGACGGCGTCCTCTTTCCCGTCCGCCATCGGCCCGTGCGGGGCGCGCGGGGCTTCCACCGCGCGAACCTTCGCCACGGGGTGAGCCGGATCCGCACCGGCCGCCGCTTCGCCCTCGGCATCATCTTCCACGACGCCCGATAGCCCGCCCGTGCCCCCACCCCCCGGAGGGGGACAGGAAGACCCCATCCGCCACATCGTGGAGATACGCGGCCGACTCCTCGTCGTCCCTCTCGTTGGACGAACCTTCGGACCGGAATCCGGTCGCTCCGGGCATGAGAAGCCGGGAAGCGCCCGCGGGAACGGCTCGCACTGCCGGGTTGCGGGGCTGGCCGCGAACCGACGGCCGAGCACGGAGCCGTTCGGAGCGGTTCCTCACCGCACCGCGGTCATTCCTTCGCGCACTCGGTCAACGCCTGATCGAGGATGGCGAGGGCGGTGTCGATCTGGTCACGGGCAACCGTGAGGGGCGGGGCAATCCGGAACACGTTGGCGCTTCCCTGGCGCGCGATGTTGAGGCTCGCGCCAAGCTCGATGCAGCGCCGGCCCACCCTCGCGCCGAGGTCGTGGGCAGGCTCCCGGGTGTGCCGGTCCTTCACCAGCTCCATCCCGAGGAGCAGGCCGCGCCCGCGGACGTCGCCGATCGGCTCATGGCGCTGCTGCAGATCGCGCAAGCCGCTCTTGAGGTGCCGGCCGAGCTCGCGAGCCCGCTCCTCGAGCCGATCGCGGACCAGGATATCGATCACCTTGCGCCCCACCGCGGCCGGAAGCGGATCCGCGGTGTGGGTCGTGTAAAACAGGAAGTCGCGCTCGTAGCACGCCTCCTCGATCGCCGGGGAGGCGATCGTCGCCGACAACGGCAGCCCGGCTCCCAGGGTCTTGGAGAGGGTCAGGAGGTCGGGAACCACCCCTTCGTGCTCGAATGCGAACCGGTCCCCGGTGCGCCCGAGGCCGGTCTGCGCTTCGTCCAGGATGAGCAGCATCCCGCGCCGCCGACAGTGTTCGGCCAGCGCGGCCAGATAGCCGTCGGGCAGCTCGATGATCCCCCCGGCGCTCAGGATGGGCTCGGCGATCATGGCGGCCAAGCTGCCGACCGACTGCCGATCGATGCTCTCGAACCCGAAGTCGAGCTCGGCCCGCCAGTCGTACCGGCCGTTGGACGCAAACGGGGATCGATACGCGTGCGGCGTCGGCAACGCCAGAACGCCGGGCATCGGGGCTCCGTAGCCGCGCCGGGCGCCGTTGAACGTCGCCGCCGAGGCGCCGCCGGTCACGCCGTGCCACGACCGGTCGAAGGCCACCACCTCGAAGCGGCCCGTCGCGAGCTTGGCCATCTTGATGGCCGCCTCATTGGACTCGGCCCCGGTGCTGAGCGGCAGCACCTTGGAGAGCGATGCCGGCAGCAGGGCGCCGAGCGCACTCGTGAACTCGAGGACGACGTCGGAGAGGAAACAGCTATGCAGGTGGTCCAGGCGGGCGACCGCCTCGCCGACGGTGGCCACGATCTCCGGATGGGCGTGGCCGAGGATGGCGCTCATCTGCCCGGAGGTGAAATCCAGGATCTCGCGCCCGTCTCGGTCGCGCACGCAGGCGCCGGCCGCGGACGAGATGATCGTCTCGGAGAATTCACCGGTGTATCGGAACAGGTGTTCGACGTCGGAGGCTGCCATGTCATCCGGCTCGCGTGGAGGCGCGATCATTGTGGCGGAATGCGGGGAGTCGGTCACGTGCATGTTCGATGCTCGCCCGAAAGATCACCGACTTCCCGCTGCGGCCCTGCTGCGGCCCTGCTGCGGCCCGGCTGCGGCCGCCAATCCGCTCGCGGTAGCGGGACGTACTCTCGCAAGCCGCCTCGACCGCGCGCACGCGCCAGTGTCAAGCCAGTGTCGACTACGCCTCGGCAGCGCGCACGCGCTCTTTGCTGTGAAAACAGACCCAGGAGGGCCGTCTTCGCGACGCCGGACCTTTTCATGCGACGGGGTGGCCGGCCCGTCCATGCGTATTTCGGTCCGGGCGGCCCGTTCCTCCATGAGATCGTGGGGAGATCGTGGGGAGATCGTGGGGCATCTTGGCCCCCTCGCGACGAAAGTCGGTGATTTTTCGGGCCAGGTCATTCCGGACCGAGAGGATCGGGCGAGGTGGGCGGCTCGGTCGGGCGAGGCGCCGGGGTGGCTGCGGGTTCCCGGCGCCAGGCGGAACCGCGAGTACCGGTCGGGGGCGGTGAGCCAGGTAGCGGTGCCGGCCCCCGCGCGGCGTTCGCCTCCGCGCGGGGCGCGCTACACCACCCGGCGGGCCCGGAAGTCCTCGATCTCGGCCGTCGAGTAGCCGGCCTCGAGGAGCACCTCCTCGGTGTGCTCCCCGGCTTCCGGACTCGCCCGGCGCATCTCGGGCGGTGTACGGCTCAGGTTCACCGCGTGGTCGATCACCTCCACTGCTCCCAGGGCGGAATGCTCGACCGCCCGGGTCATCTCGAGGTGGCGCACCTGCGGGTCGGCGAAGGTCTGGTCCACCGAGTAGATGGGGCCGCAGGGCACCCCCGCCTCGTTGAGCAGCTCCACCCAGTGGGCGCTCGGCTCCTTGCGGGTGTAGTCCTCGATCGCTTCGTTCAGGGCATCGCGGTTCGCGTAGCGGGCATGCCCGTCCCGGAATCGCGGATCGTCGAGGAACGCCTCGGCCCCGATCGCCCGGCACAGACGCGCGAACAGGTGCTCCCCGGCCGCCGCGATGTTGATGTGTCCGTCTGCGGTCTCGAACACCCCGGTGGGGATGCCGGTCGGGTGGTTGTTGCCGGCCTGGGGCGGGACCTCGTGGCCGATGGTCCAGCGCGCGGCCTGGAAGTCGAGCATCGCGATCTGGGCTTCGAGGAGCGAGGTGTGCACCCACTGGCCCTCGCCCGAGACTTCGCGCTCGACGAGGGCGGTGAGGATCCCGATCGCGAGGTACATCCCGGCCGTCAGATCCGCGATCGGCACCCCGACCCGCACCGGACCCTGACCCGGGAGCCCGGTGATCGACATGAGCCCCCCCATGCCTTGGGCGATCTGGTCCACCCCGGGGCGGTCGGCATACGGGCCGTCCTGGCCGAAGCCGGAGATGCTGCCGTAGACGATGCGCGGGTTGATGGCCCGGATCGACTCGTAGTCGATGCCGAGGCGGTGCTTCACGCCCGGGCGGTAGTTCTCCACGATGACGTCCGCATCCGCCGCGAGGCGGCGGAAGATCGCAACCCCGTCCGGTTCCTTGAGGTTCAGGGTGAGGCTTCGCTTGTTGCGGTGCAGGTTCTGGAAGTCCGGTCCATGGCGGGGGCCGCCGAGCCCGAACGCCTCCGTCGGCCGCTCCTCGATCTTGATGACGTCCGCCCCGAGGTCGGCGAGCTGGCGGGCCGCGGTCGGCCCCGCGCGGGCGCGGGTGAGGTCGAGGACGCGGAACCGCGAGAGGGGAAGGGTCATGTCGTTTCTCCCTGAATGATCTGCCTGGATCCGGTGGCTGGAGGCGCTGCCGGGGTGATCCGCCTGAATGGTCTGCCTGGATGCGCTCACCGGGTGATTCGCGGGGACGAGTGGCCGGGACGCACCGGTCGGTCGGTCGGTCGGTCGGTCGGTCGGTCGGTCGGTCGGGACGATTGTGGTGTTTCCGGGTTCGTGGATCCTCGAGGGCCTGGATTCCGGGGCCCGGGTTCGAGGGGTCCCGAGCCGCGGGTTCCCGGTTCCGCGCTGCGAGGTGGATTCGGAGGAGGCGGAGCCGGACCGGACCGATGCGGGCCCCGACGGGCCCCGGCGGGAAACGGAGCGGCCGCGCCTAATGGAACGACCCACCGATGAGGTCGCGGGCGATGATCAGCCGCTGGACTTCGCTCGGACCCTCGCCGATCCGCCGGATCCGCATCTCCCGGTACCAGCGCTCGAGGGGGAGGTCCTTGGTGACGCCGTAGCCGCCGTGAATCTGGATCGCGCGGTCCACCACGCGCCCGCCCGCCTCGCTCGCGACCAGCTTCGCCATCGCCGCCTCCTTCCGGAACGGCTCCCCGCGATGCGCCTTCTGCGCCGCGGCGAGGGTCAGCCAGCGCGCGGACTCGATGTCCACTTGGCTGTCGATGATCATGTTCTGGACGGATTGGCGGGTGGCGAGCGGCGCCCCGAAGGTCTCGCGCAGACGCGCGTGCTCGATCGCCATCTCCTGCGCGGCGATCGCCACTCCGATGCAGCCCGCCGCGTACGGAATGCGTTGCCGGGAGAGGCGGTCGTTTGCGATCGCGAACCCGCCCCCGACCTCGCCGAGCACGTTCGCGGCCGGCACCGGCAGGTCCTCGAACCGGAGCTCCGTCGCGTAGTTCGCGGAACGAAGGGTGTGCACGACGCGGCACACCTGAAACCCCGGCCAGCCGGTCTCCACGATGAAACAGGTCACGCCGGCCCGCCCCCGCGCGGGATCGGTGCGGGCGAAGACGACCCCGTAGTCCGCCCGGTCCGCCCCCGAGATGAAGAGCTTCGAGCCGTTGATCACCCAGCCGTCGCCGTCGCGGACCGCACGGGTCCGGATGGCGCGGGCGGGGTCGCTCCCTCCCGAGGGCTCCGTGAGACCGAAGAACGCCCGCTTCTCGCCCCGCAGGGTCGGACGGAGGTAGCGCTCCTTCTGCTCCTCGGTCGCCTCGTAGAGCTGGGCGAGGCCGACCGCGCCGAACACCCCGTAGCAGGGCGCGTAGAGGCCCGCCCGGTGCTGAGCCATCTCGATCGCCATGAGGGTGCGGGTAACGATGTCCACCCCCGGCCCGCCGTACTCCTCGGGGATGTCGAGCCCGTAGAGACCCATCTCCCGGACCATTCCGGCGAGCCGGGCATGGTCGGCCGGGTCGAGCTCGCTCGCGTCGGGGTCGAGGTCCGCTTCGAGAGGGACGATCTCCTCGCGGACGAAGCGCCGCACGAGGTCGATGAGGAGACGCTGTTCTTCGCTCGGCTCGAGGTTCATCCGCTCCGCACCGCTCTGCTCGGCCAGCCCGACTGGCCCGCCCTGCCCTGCCCGGCCCTCCCAGTCCGGCCGGTCCGCGTGGCTTACCTTCCCTGCCCAGCGTGCTCTCCCTGCCCAGCCTGCCTGGCCTGCCCGGCTTACCCACCTTGGCCGGCCTGATCAGCCTGTCCAGCCCACTCGTTCTTCCCAGCCCGCCCGGCCCTCGACCGGCGACTCCTTCTCTCGAAGGGGCTTATATACCTGACTTGGCAAACAAGCACGCGGTGTGCAGCCCGCGGCCACTCCGTGAGTTGTCGGGTTACGCTTTCGGCCAACCCGACCTGCCAGGGCAACCACAAGGGTTGCCCCTACGGTCCCTCGCAGGTCGGATCAGCGAAGCGTAGTCCGACAACCGGGGGTCGCGGTGCGCGGGCTGTCAAGTCAGGTATATGAGCCTCCTCTTGAGGCCCCGTTCCGGGACGGTCTGCCGGCCCGCCCCCGCCCGCTCCGGTGCACGGTCAGGCCGGACGCAGCCGACCGAGGCCGGGCGGCGCCTCGTTCTCGGGCGGAAGCGCGCCGTGGTCGGCCCGGTGGAGCATCAGCAGCTCGCGGTAGCGGGTGTGGTACTGCACATTGACCTCGACCCGGAACCGGAAACCCGGCCCGCGGCAGGCGAGCTCCGCCTCGAGCTCGCCCCGCAGACCGAACCGGGAGCGCCCGCCCGCGACCCCGATGAAGAGCACGTCGCCGGCGGCCGCGGCGACCTGATAGACCCCGAGCTGGCCGGGAAGGCCCGCCACTTCGTCCGCTTCGAGCGCCCGCCAGGGCTTCGTCAGCCGGATTGCCATCGCCGGTCGTGTCCGTCCCTGTCCTCGTCTTCGTCGCGCCGCGCCTGCCGCTTCTGGCGGAAGTGCGGTTCCCGCCGCTCTCGCCCGCGGGCGCGGTTCGGATCCCCGTCCTCGCCGACCGGCTCGTCCCCGTCCGCCTGCTGGCCGCTCTTTGTCCGGCCACGTTCTGACCGCCGCCCGGTCGCGTTCCGTCCCCGCCGCCCGTCCGACCCGTCAAGCGGCGAGGAATTCCCGGGTGAGCCGGACGAACTCTTCGAGCCGGTCATGGTGCACCCAATGCCCGGCCCCCTCGACGTTGACCCCGGTCACGTCGGCGAAGTGCCCGACCCGCTCGTCGGAGGTCGGATCCGCCGCCCAGCTCTCCGTGCCGCGCACCAGCATCGTCGGGCACCGGATCCGCTTCCAGGTCTCCACCGTGTCCGCCGCACGCATGCCGTGCGGCGGCTGGAGACGCACGTAGTTGTCGAACTTCCAGCTATAGGTGCCGTCCTCGTTCTGGCTCACGCCGTGCACGGTGAGGTGGCGGGCCTGCCGGGGGGTGAGATGCGGATTCTCCTCCTGCATCCGCCGGAAGGCGTCCTCGATGCTCGCGTAGCGCCGCGGCGACCGGCCGGAGAGCTTGCGGATGTCCTCGATCCAGTCGACGAACCGCTCCGGACCGGGGAGCCGCGCCTTGCGCCGCAGCTCGGGCGGAGGGCCCATGCCCTCGATCGCGACGAGCTTCACGACGTTGTCGGGGTAGAGCCCGGCGTACTGGAGCGAGATGGCCCCTCCCAGCGAGTGCGACACGATGGTGGCGGGAACGAGGCGGGTCTGGTGCAGGAGCTGCGCGATGTCGTAGACGTAGTCGGCCAGCATGTAGGCGCCGCCCTGGATCCATTGCGAGTCCCCGTGGCCCCGCAGATCGGGCGCGATGACGTGGTAGTCCTCCCGGAACGCCTCGGCCACCCAGTCCCAGCTCCGGCAGTGGTCGCGGCCGCCGTGCACGAGGAGGAGCGGCGGCGCCCCCGGGTTGCCCCAGTCCACGTAGTGGAGGCGGAGGCGTTGCGAGAAGTAGATGTGGGAGGTCGGTCCATGAACGGGCGGCGCCATGCGGGGTTTCTTCCGGGTCGGGGGTGGAGTCGGGGAGAAGATTCGACCCGGTCGGTGTGACGGGGTCGGGCGAGGATTCTACAATTCGACCGCTCCGCCCACCGCCCGCACGACCGCAAACTCGCCCTACGCATGCCGAACGATCCGTTCCCCGCCGCCGCGTCCGACCTCGATTCCAGTCTTGATGCCGGCCTCGATTCCGATTCCGACAGCCTGCGCGCGCTCTTTCGCCCCCGCTCCGTCGCGGTGGTCGGGGCCTCCCGCGACCCCGACAAGATCGGGGGACGCATCTTCCGCTACCTCCGCGACCGCGGGTTCGCGGGTCCGGTATACCCGGTAAGCACGGGAGACGAGCCGGTGCAGGGGGACAAGCCGATCCCGTCCCTCGAGGCCCTCCCCTCCCCCGCCGACCTCGTGTTCGTCGTGGTGCCGGCGAGGGACGCGCCGGACGCGGTGCGCGCCGCCGACGACCGCGGCTGCGGCGCCTGCGTGGTGGTGAGCTCCGGCTTCGCGGAGAGCGGCCCCGAGGGCGAAGCGCTCCAGAAGCGGATCGAGGCGATCGCCCGCGGCACCGACATGCGCATCGTCGGCCCCAACTGCATGGGCGTCATGAACCCCCGGATCGGCCTCTTCGGCACGTTCATGAGTGCACTCGACGAGGTCGAGCTCCCGGCCGGAAACGTCGCACTCATCAGCCAGTCGGGGGCGTTCGGCACCCACGCCGCCCTGCTGCTCCACAACCGGGGGCTCGACCTCAGCCTCTGGTGCACGACCGGCAACGAGTGCGACGTGGACGTGGCGGACGGGATCGCCTGCGCGGCGCGGGACGAGGATACCGAAGTCATCGTCGCGTACCTCGAGGGATGCCGCGATCTCGACAAGCTGGAGGCGGCCCTCGCGGTGGCTGCGGAGACCCGGAAACCGATCGTGGTCCTCAAGACCGGACGGAGCGCCGTCGGCGCGGACGCCGCCCGCGCCCATACCGCCGCCGACGCGGGCGACGACCTCCGCTTCTCCGAGATGTTCGAGCGGCTCGGGGTCCATCGCGCCCGGACTATCGAGGAGCTCATCGACGTCGCGAACGCCTGCGCGGAGAACGCGTTCCCGAACGGGAGGCGGGCCGGGCTCATGACGATCTCGGGCGGGGTCGGGGTGGTGATGGCGGACGCGGCGGTGCGGGCGGGGCTCGACGTGGCGCCGATGCCGGTGCCGGTGGAGTCCGAGCTCAAGGCCCTGCTCCCGTTCGCCTCCGCTCGCAACCCGATCGACTGCACCGCGCAGGCGTTCAACGACTGGTCGCTCTTCGACCATTTCCTCGACGCGGTGGTCCGGCGGGGCGACTATGACTCCATCGTGATCTTCCTCGCCACCGTCGGCGCCAACCCGGCCGTGATGGACCCCCTCATGAGCCGGCTGGAGAAGGTCCGAGCGGCGCATTCCGACCGGGTGATGGCCCTCAGCCTCATCATCGACGACGATCGCCGCCGCCGGCTCGAGCGCGCCGGCTTCCTCGTCTTCGAGGACCCGACCCGCGCGGTGAACACGGTGGCCGCCGTCGCCCACATCGGCGACCACCTGTTCCGCCGCCGGCCGTAGCCGTTCCGGTTCCGTTCCGCCCCGATGCCGGAGACGACGTCCTCGTTCAGCCCATGGACGGGATCGTCCTCCGGACACCACCGTCACGGAGCGTGAGGCGGATTCTCCTCCTGCATCCGCCGGAAGGCGTCCTCGATGCTCGCGTAGCGCCGCGGCGACCGACGGGAGAGCTTGCGGCGGTAGCCGGGCATGAGGGGCGAACCCGCCGTCGCGGTGCGAACAGGAGGCGTGGGCAGGGGGCGGATCGGGGCGATCAGGCCGCCTCGCGGCGGTTCATCGCCTCCACGGCCGGGAAGACTTCCTCGATGAGGCGGCGGGTCTGGTCGAAGATCTCCTCGTCGGTCGGGCCGACCGGACGCAGAATGAACTTCGAGACCCCGTTCCGGACGTAGGCGTCGATCCGGGCAACGATGTCCGCTGCCCCGCCGACCACCATCGCGTCGCGCGGGTCGCGATCCGGGAAGCTCTGACCGAGCACCCGTAGCCGCTCCTCCACGAAGGGCTCATCGGGGCGGCCGAACCGGTAGTAGAACCCGGCGCCGTAGTGGTCGTCGTCGATCCGGCGCCCGCCCTCCGCGCAGGCGGTGCGGATGGCGGCGACCGCCCGGCCCGCCTCGTC
Organism: Gammaproteobacteria bacterium; assembly: GCA_965214795.1. Lineage (GTDB taxonomy): Bacteria > Pseudomonadota > Gammaproteobacteria > HK1 > HK1 > JAJDXW01. The sequence continues at coordinate 4,763,556 of OZ243976.1, forward strand.
CGGGGTCTCGCGCCCGGCGAGCCACCCGGTCCCGATGCGAGCGGTGCGCCGGATCGCGGCCCGGCTCGACCCGCCGATCCAGAGGGGGAGGTCGGGCTGTACGGGGAGCGGCGCGATGCTCGCGTTCCGGTAGCGGAAGAACTCTCCGTCGAGACTCACCCGTTCGCCCCGCCAGAGAGCCGCGATGATGTCCAGGGCCTCGTCGACAAGGCGCCCGCGCCCCTCGGTGGGACGGCCGGTCGCCTTCCAGTCGGGGCCAAGGGTGCTCCCGATCCCGAACGCGGGCAGGAGGCGGCCCTCGCTCAGGAAGTCGATGGTCGCGCACTGCTTGGCGAGGAGGAGCGGTTCCCGAAGCCCGACCGACGCGACGTTCATCCCGAACTTGATCCGGTGGGTGGCCCCGGCGAGCATCGCCATCGTGCTCATGCACTCGAGGATGGGGCGCCGCGATACCAGCCGGTCGGTCTGCCAGAGCGAGTCGACCCCGCCCGCCTCGCAGAGGTCCACCCATTTCCGGAACGCCGCCCCCGACGAAAACGGCAACTCCATGAGACCGAGTCCGACTCCGATCGTCATCGTCCACTCCTCGGCATGCGCTTCGACGGCAACGCCCGCCGCCGCTCGGGGCGCGCACGGAAAGCGGGAGCGCCACGGGCGGCGGGAACGAGGGGGTTCGCGGGAACGCGGCACTCCCTCGCTTCCGTCCGGGTGCGGGTGGCATCCGCGCCGCCCGCCGCAGCTCCGAGGGAGGCGGCCGGGGCGACCGACCGAGCGGCGGCGACCGCCGGGGCGGCTCGCGCCTTCACCCGGACCGGCTCGGCTCAGGCCTTCGCCGAGGGCCGCGCACCCACCCGCTCGCGCCACGCCGCGATGTTATCGAGCCCCGGGTCGAGCGGTTGGCCCAGCGGGACGAAGCACTCGATGTTCGCGTAGAGGAGGATGTCGGCCAGGGTGAACCGGTCCCCGCAGATCCATTCGCGCCCCTCCATCTGGCCGTCGAGCCAGGCGAGGCGGTCCGAGGCGGAAGCCTGAAGCCCCTCCGCGGCCTCCGGGATGGTGTGCATCCGGTTCGTGAACATCTTGATGCCCTTGCCGAAGCGGAAGCCGTTCCCCATCGGTTCGCAGATGTAGAGGTCCACGCGCCGCGCCCACATGCGGGCCTCCGCCCGCTCCTCGGGCGTCGCGCCGAGCAGCGGGTTCTCCGGGTGAAGCTCCTCGAGGTACTCGCAGATCGCGGTGATCTCGGAGACGCAGGTGCCGTTGTCGAGCTCGAGGGCCGGGCAGGTGCCGTGCGGATTCTTCGCGAGGTATGCGGGCTTGCGGTTCTCGCCGGCCATGATGTCGACCTCCTCGAGGGGGATATCGACCCCCTTCTCGGCCATGAACATGCGAACGGCGTGGGGGTTGGGTCCGATGGAGTTGTAGAGCTTCATATCCATCCCTTTCCAGGCGACTTCGCCCGCATGATAACGGCTCGTGCGCCGGCGCGGGCCGGTGTCTTGCGCCCGCGGGCGTGGAGCCTTGCGGGGGCTGGGGGGTCAGGCGACCTCGGCCGCGACCGCCTCCTCCCCTCGCCGGAGGCGCCGGGCGGGCTCTCGCATGGTCACGATCTCTTCGGCCGCCGTCGGGTGGATGGCCATGGTCCGGTCGAACTGGGCCTTGGTCGCCCCGCACTTCATGGCGATCCCGACGCCCTGCACGATCTCCGCCGCGTCCGGGTCGAGCAGGTGGCAGCCGACCACCCGGTCCGTCGCCGCATCGACGACGAGCTTCATCACCGAACGTTGGTCGCGGCCCGACAGGGTGTGCTTGAGGGGGCGGAAGCTCGAAAGGTAGATGTCGACCTTCGGATACCGGGCCTCCGCCTCCGCCTCGGTGAGCCCGCAGGTCCCGATCGCGGGCTGACTGAAGATCGCGGTCGGCACATCCTCGTGGTCGGGAGAGATGGGGTTGTCGTTGAACACCGTCTCCGCGAAGCAGTGCCCCTCCCGGATCGCGACCGGGGTGAGGTTGATCCGATCGGTCACGTCGCCGACCGCCCAGATATGCTCGATGTTGGTCCGCGACCAGGCATTGACGAGGACCGCTCCGTTCGGGGCGGTCGCTACTCCCGCGTTCTCGAGCCCGAGGCCGGCGGTGTTCGGGCGCCGCCCGGTCGCGTAGAGGATGAGGTCCGCCTCGAGGGTCTCCGCCGCGACGCCCCTCCCCGCCGCACCGTCGCCGCCGGGGGCCGCGGCGAGCTGCGCGCGGATCGCGCCCCTGCCTCCGTTGCCGCTCTTGCCGCCCCTGTCGCTCCCCGTCCGCTCGATCGCCGCGACGTTCGCGTTGAAGCGGAGGTCGATGGCCCGCTTGCGCATCTCCTCGGCGAGCGCGCGGCGGATGTCGTCGTCGAAACCGCGCAGGAAGAGCGGCCCGCGGTAGAGCTGGGTCACCTCGACCCCGAGACCGGCGAACACGCCCGCCAGTTCGACCGCGATGTAGCCGCCTCCGACCACGATGAGCCGTTCCGGCAAGCGGTCGAGGTAGAAGACGTCGTCGGAGCGGATGGCGTGCTCGACCCCCGGGAGGTCGGGGAGGGTGGGCTCGCCGCCCGTCGCGACGAGGATGTGGCGGGCGGTGACCGTGCTTCCCGCAACGGAGATCTCGTGCGGCCCGACGATCGTCGCCCGTGCGTCGTAGAGCCGGGCGCCCGCTCCCTCGATGAGCCCCCGGTAGATGCCGTTGAGGCGCTCGATCTCGCGGTCCTTGTTCGCGACGAGGACAGGCCAGTCGAACGCCGGGGCGACAGCGCGTCCGGGTGCTTCCCCCGCTCCCCCCGCTTCCCCCGCTCCCTCGGAACGCCGCCATCCGAACCCCGCCGAATCCTCGAAGTCCTCCGCGAAGTGGGAGGCGTACACGAAGAGCTTCTTCGGGATGCACCCGACGTTGACGCAGGTGCCGCCGAGAAAGCGTTCCTCGGCCACCGCGACGCGCGCGCCGTGGCCGGCCGCGATCCGGGCCGCCCGGGTGCCGCCGGACCCCGCGCCGATGACGAAGAGATCGAAGTCGAAGTCACTCACCAACCGGCCGCTCCACTGTTTGCGCCAAGCGCACGATTCTGGCATATCGGAGCCACTTCGCCCGCCGGAGCGGGATCTTCGGCAGCCATTCCCATTTACTGTGAAAATGGACCCAGGAGGGCCATCTTCGCGACGCCGGACCCTTTCATGCGACGGGGTGGCCGGCCCGTCCATGCGTGTTTTGCTCGTCGGGTCCCGCCGCAGGATCGGCACGACCGTCGATCCGCCCCCCCGATCCGCCCCGGATCGAGTCGCAAGGAAAAGACGGCTTGCGGCTCAGGGTGAGGTCAAGTGCCAAAATGAGCACCGCTGGATCTTCGGCCCGGCCCGCGACACATGAGGAGCAAACGAATGGACTGGACACCTCGGCGCGAGCGCTTTCGTGCCATCCTCGACGGCGATGCCTGCGTGCACCCGGGCTCCGTGTTCGACCCGATCTCCGCGCGCATCGCGGAGGACCTCGGCTTCGAGGTCGGCATGTTCGCGGGCTCCGTCGCCTCGATGACGGTACTCGGCGCCCCGGATCTCATCGTGCTCACCCTGACCGAGTTCGCCGCGCAGGCGCACCGCATCAACCGGGCGGGCGGGTTGCCGTTGCTCGTGGACGCCGATCACGGCTACGGGAACGCCCTCAACGTGAAGCGCACCGTCGAGGAGCTCGAGACGGCCGGGGTCGCCGCTCTCTCCATCGAGGACACCGATCTCCCCCAGCCCTTCGGCAGGCTCGGGCAGACACGCCTGCTGTCGGTGGAAGAGGGGGCCGGCAAGATGCGCGCGGCCCTCGCGGGACGGCAGGACCGGCGGCTCGTCATCGCCGGGCGCACGAGCGCGCCGGCCGTCACCGGCCTCGACGACGCGGTCGCGCGGGCCCGCGCCTACGAGGCGGCCGGGGTCGATGCCCTCTTCATGGTGGGCCTTCGCACGCGCGCGGCGGTCGCGGCGGTCGCGGATGCGATCCGTCTCCCCCTCATCCTGGGCGGGGCCGGCCCGGAGCTCCGGGACCGGGCGTGGCTCGCGGAGCACGGGGTACGGGTCGCCCTCCAGGGCCACCAGCCCTTCGCGGCGGCGGTGAACGCCGTCTACCGGACCCTCAAGGCCCTGCGAGAAGGCAGCCCTCCGGGCGAGCTGGAGGGAGTCGCCCCGCCGGAGCTGATGCGCCGCGTCACCCGCGACGCCGATTACCGCCGCTTGATGGAGGACTTCCTCTCATAGCCCGAAAAAGTCACCGACTTCCCGCTGCGGCCGCCAATCCGCTCGCGGTAGCGGGCCGTACTCCCGCAAACCGCTTCGACAGCGCGCACGCGCCAGAGTCAAGCCAGTGTCGACTACGCCTTCAGCAGCGCGCACGCGCTCTTTCGGTCCGTGCAGCCCGTTCCTCCATGAGATCGTGGAGCATCTTGGCGCACTCGCGACGAAAGTCGGTGATTTTTTCGGGCTGGCACCGCTTCGTCTCGGGAGTGCAGAAGACACGGTGCCGGTCAGACCTTCCTCAGCTCCGGCAGCAGCTCGTCGGAGATCGTTCGGATGCTGTGCAGCGCGGTCGCGAGCGGCATCCCGGCCCAGTGGGTGCGAAACGTGAGGTGGTTCACCCCGAACTCCTCCCAGTAGGGCCGGAGCTGCTCGTAGCACTCCTCGGGTGAGCCGAGCACGAAGCGACTTTCCAGGAGATCGTCGAAGTCCTGGTCGAAGGTCTCGTCCTCCGGCATGACCTTGTCCTGCCCCCACTTCGCGTAGTCCCGGTACTTGCCGGCGAGATAGGGGCCGGCCATCTCGATCGCGGTCGCCCGATCCCGGGCGCAGAAGATCTCCTTGACGGCCGGAAGCTCGCGCGGCATCGCCCGGCCCTGCCGTTCGAGCTCGTCGCGGTAGATGCCGAGGTGGTGGCGGATGGTCTCCATCGTGGAGTGGGGGTTGATGTACCAGGCGTCGGCCATCCGCGCCGCCCTGCGGATCGCCCGCTCGTTGTTCGCGGCGAGCCAGATCGGCGGGTGGGGACGCTGCACGGGCCGGATGTTCATCCGGGCGCCGTCGAGCTTCACCGTATCGCTCTCGTGGGTGACGGAATCCTCGGTCCACAGCCGCTTCACCAGCTCGAGATACTCCTCGAAGCGCTTCACGCGCTGCCCCTTCGGCACCGCGAACGCATCGAACTCGACATCCCGGTATCCGAGCCCGACCCCGAACACGAAGTTCCCGCGCGCAATGACGTCCAGCGAGGCGACGGTCTCGGCGGTGTAGACCGGGTTGTGCAGGCCGAGGAGCAGGATCCCGAGGCCGGTGGTCATCTCGCCCGCCTCCGGCATGAGCCGCGCGAGGAAGGGCACGATCTGGAGCTGCTGGTTGTTGCCCTCGTTGAGGTAGTGCTGGCCGGAGAAGATGGAGTCCCAACCCTTGTCGCGGGCCATGTGGACCATCGCAATCTGATCGTCGAGGGCGCTCACCATGTCGGTGTCGAGATACTGCTGATTGGTGACGAAGAGTCCGACCTTCACGTTCGCTTCCTCCCGGGTTCGAGGGCCATTGGATCGCCGCGGATTATCTCCCGTTCTCCCGAGGCGCGGTACCATGAGACGATCCGATTGCGCACAATCCTCATCCAGCTCGCCCCCCCGGGGGAGACGGGGGAGATCGGGGTCGGAACGGGATTCCGCGGGTGCCGGTGAGCAGACCGGATGCGGACGAGGATGCGGATGCGGATGAGGATTGCGCCCCCTCCGACCCCGATTTCACCTGACGGGATGGGAACATGTGGTTCATACGCAATCAGGTGAGACGATGAGCGAGATCCCTTCGAACCCGGGTGCGGGCGGCACCCCGGAGGAGGCTGCTCCGGCGGGGTCCGAAAGGCGGTCCCCCCCGCTGCCCCCCGGCAAGCTCGCGCCGGACTTCCTCACCCGGCTCATCAAAACCGCCCTGCCGCCCGAGGTCCGGCTCGGGCCGCGGGTTGGTGAAGACGCGTGCGCGATCGAGATCCGGGCGGGGACCTTGGTCGCGGCGACCGACCCGATCACCCTGACCGGCTCCGAGGTCGGAGCGCACGCGGTCGTCGTCAACGCAAACGACGTCGCGGTGACCGGGGCGCGTCCGCGGTGGTTTCTCGCCTGCGTGCTGCTGCCCGAGGGGTCCACCGAAAGTGATGCCGAAGCGCTCTTTGCGGGGATGCGGCGTGCGCTCGATGAGGTGGGGGCATCACTCGTCGGGGGCCATACGGAGGTGACGGACGCGGTACGCCAGCCGCTCGTGGTCGGGCAGATGCTCGGGATGGCGGAGGAACGGACCGTGCCGACCGGCGGGCTCCGGCCGGGAGACCAAGTGGTCCAGATCGGACCCGCGCCGGTCGAAGGGGCGGCGGTGCTGGCCGATATCCTGCCGCCCGAACGCCTCGCCGCGGTCTCCGCCCCCACGCTCGATGCGGCCCGAGCCGCCCTCGACACGCCGGGGATCTCGATTGTGGAGACCGCCCTTGCCGCGGCCCGAGCCGGAGCGACGGCGCTCCACGATCCGACCGAAGGGGGCCTCTCCGCCGGACTGCATGAGCTCGCCGATGCCTCCGGGGTCGCGATCACCGTCGATCCGGGCCGCATCGCCTGGTTCGACCCGGGGGTGGAGCTCTGCCGCGCCGCAGGGCTCGATCCCTGGGGAACCCTCGCCTCCGGAGCGCTGCTCGCGGGATTCGCGGCAGAGCGGCTCGAAGGGGCGCTCCGCGAGCTCGGTCGCGCCAGCCACGCCGCTGCCGTCATCGGCCGCGCCAGCCTCGGGGCCGGCGTCTCGTTCACGGACGGCGCTCCGTTCCCCCGCTTCGAACGCGACGAGCTGAGCCGCCGGCAGGCCGCGTTGCCGCCGGCACGGTGAGCCGTCTGCAGACCTCCCTGCCGCCGGCCCGGTGAGGTCGGCCCGGTGCGGTCAGTACAGGGTGTCGCGGACCTTCGCGCGAAGCTCGCGATCGACCGCCTCGCCGTCCCCTTCGCCGATGTGGTCGGCAAGCATCTGCCCGAAGGAAGGGAGGGCGGCCTTGCGGTCCACCCGCGTCTCGTCAACCCAGAGGCGGGACCGGACGAGGGCCTTGGTGCATTGGAGGAAGACCTCCTCGACCTCGACGACGAGCCCGCTTCGCGGCACGCGCCCGTTGACCGCAAGCGGCTCGAGGCGGGACGGATCGGTGGTGAGCCTCGCCCTGCCGTTGAGCCGGAGTGTCTCGTCTACCCCCGGGATCATGAACAGCATCCCGACGTAGGGGTTCTCGAGCACGTTGGTCAGCGAGTCCGCGCGGTTGTTCCCGCGCCGATCGGGGAGCAGGATCGTCCGCTCGTCGAGGATCGCGACGAACCCCGCGGGGTCGCCGCGCGGCGAACAGTCGACCCGCCCGTCCGCCCCGGCGGAGGCGAGCACGACGAACGGCGACAACTCGATGAACCGGCGACAGTGCCGGTCCAGGCGCTTGAGCGACTTCTTGACCGCCCGTTCGCTCGGCTCCCCGTAGCTGCTCCGAAGCTCCTCCACCGTCTCGATGACGTGCTCCACCATTTCGCGCCTCCCACCGTCCCTTCCGACCGCCGCGGATCATGCGTCAACGCGCACCGAGCGCTCAAGCGGCCCGCCGGAACCCGGCCGCGCCCGCATCCGCCTCCGGACTCAACTCCCGTTGGAATCCGCGCACCCTTTCAGGCTCACATACGTAGGTACTTAAGCCGTTCAGACCGGGAAATCCAGACCGTGGGGCATGTCAGGTGCCGGTCGCAGGCTGTTATGACCGGTTCAGCCCTAATCGATCAGCTTAAGTACCTACCTATGTTCAGGCTCATGTATCATTAGGCCAAGCTCTGCCCGGCAGTCAGCCGGCAGCCATGACAGAATCGAGAGACGCTACGAACGGGGAGCGGCCTCGTCCGCGCCGGTTGCGGCGTTGTCTGTGGCCGAGACTGTGTTCTCCGCCAAGTCGGGGTGAGCGGACCCGGTAGCCCGTGAGCCTCCTGCCTGAGGGAAGACTCTGACCGAATGTACAAGATCAGTACGAGGATCATCGGCGCCGCAGGCGAGTTTCACGTGCTCAGTCAGCTATTGCGACGGGGCTGGATCGCGGCGCTGGCCCCGGATGGGGCGCCGAACATGGACATCCTGGTCACCGACGAAAACAACGAGAAGTTGTGCGCCATCCAGGTGAAGACTCGCCGCGACATCGGAAGCGACAAGGGCTGGCACATGAAGCTCAGGCACGAGACCATAGTGGCCGAAGACCTGTTCTATGTCTTTGTCGACGTCGGCAGGCAGCCGTCCGATCCGATCGTCTCCTACATCCTGCCGTCGAGAGTGGTGGCGGGCTGCATTCGAGACTGCCACCGTGTATGGCTCGACACTCCCGGCAGGGGAGGGCGGCCACGCAAGGACGGCAACATGCGTCGGCTGGTGCCTGACTACTCCAATATCAAGCCGAACACGGAGGAGGGAAGGAAAGTTGTCGCTCAGTATACATCGGGGTGGCTTGAACCCTACCGCGAGAACTGGAGCATTCTGGGATTGCCCGAGGCGGGCGGCTTCTGAAGCGCCGGCCTCGCGTCGTGGGAAGGCGTCCGTGGATGGGTGGGACCATGCCGGCTCGGAACGTGTGCCTTCCCGAGCCATGTCTGTCCGCAAGCTCTCCACGACCCGCGCCGCCGACGCCTTCACCGAGTCGCGCGCAAGATGGGCGCAGCGCGCCGTCGGCTGCACGTTCCGGTGACCGAGCATCTCGCCGATCATGGGCAGACTCTCGCCGGGCGCCAGCGCTCTGCTTGCAGAGCTGTAACGGTGGATTCGCACGTCCTTCAGAGCCGAACCGCCTGGGCACGACCAGCCAGCCGTTGTCGAGGTTGCCGAGCCGGGCGCCCGGCTTGACCCCGGAGATCACCCAGGGATTGTCGGGAAGGCGCGGCAGGTTCGCGAGCGACCGCGGCGGCGTGATCCGGCGCTGCCCGCCCTGCACACCCGATGGGCCGGCGGACCGCCGCCTCCTCTTGAAACCGCTCTCTGCGCAGCGGCGGCACCCGCCTTGCGGAGAGCGGATCAGGCGAGGCCGTGGCGCTCCAGGAACTCGAGCATGATGGCGGCACACTCCTCCGGCTTCTCGAGCTGGAGGAAATGCGAGGTGCCCGGCACGTACTCGTAGTCGAGGTCGCAGCGCTTGGCCAGATCGTGGAGCACGATGCTCGGCAGGAAGGCGCCGGGACCGGTCGGATCGCCCCCGATCAGCTTGAGCGGGCAGGGAAAGCTCCCCATCGCGAGCTCGAAGCTCGAATCGAGGAAGGACTCGAAGACCTGGGCCTCGTGCTCCCGCGGGCAGCAGAGCTCGTAGCCGCGCCCGTCCGCGGCAGGGCGGAGCGTCGCCCGCGCGTAGAGCTCCGGCACACCGGGGAGGAGGCGGTTGAAGACGGACGCGCCGCGCACGGTGTCCGCGAACGCCTCGCGCGTCTCGAACCGCTCCTGCCGACGCCGGGTGCGGGCGGAAAGCTCGTTCTCCCGCTCAAGGTACTCGCTTTCGAGCCGATCGCCGTTCGGCGGCGAGAAGGGCGGGTCGAAAAGAACAAGCGCCGCGAACCGGGGCCCCACCCGGAGGGCGTGGTAGAGCGCGGTGAGGGCCGACATCGAGTGGAACACGCCGACCTTCGGCTTCGCTCCGAAATGGCGATCGATCCCCCGAACCACGTGCTCGTTGTCCCAGACGAAGGTCGGGAAGTGGTGGGTGCCGAGGGGTGCGCGCGGGTTCCAGCCGTGGCTCCGGAAGTCGTGGACGACGAGGTCGAATCTCTCCGCGAACCGCGACCAGAACGGGTAGTAGAGATCGATCGCGAGCCCGTTGCCATGGCTCAGAACGAGCCTCGGACCGTCCGGATTGCCATGCCGGCGAAGGACGATGAGGCTGCCGTCGGCGGTGCGGACCTCGCCCGTCGCGACAGGCTCGGGGACCTCCCAGTGCAAGGCGGCGGGCGGGGGAGGAGCCGGGGAGCGGGCTCGGGCAAGTTGCGCGGGGAACGCGCGGCGGCCGGCGCGGCGGGTACGGGTGCGGGTGCCGCCGGCTACCCGCCGGACAACGGCAGCTTCGGCTCCCTCACCTCCACCGCGCCCCCCGCCTTCTTCCACGCCCCGAAGCCACCCGCGAGATGGCACACCGGGGTGAGGCCCATGTCCTGCACCGCCTTGGCGGCAAGGGCGGAGCGGAGCCCCCCGGCGCAGAAGAACATGAAGCGCTTGCCGGATTGGAACACGTCCCGGGCATAGGGGCTCTCCGGGTCCACCCAGAACTCGAGCATGCCGCGGGGCGCGTGCACCGCGCCCGGGATGGCCCCCTCGCGCCAGAGTTCGCGCACGTCCCGGATATCGACGAACACCACGTCCTCGTCGCCGTGGTGGCGGAGCGCGTCATCGACCGTCCAGGTCTCGATCCCGGCCTCCGCCTCCGCGCAAAGCTGCTTGATGCCCTTCGTAATCGTCGCCATCGTGCCGATCCTCCCGGCCCGCCGTTTCAGTTTCCGTGGACCCGCCCGCCCCCGCAGGCCCCGCCGGCGCGCCGCCGGCAGAGCCGCCCGTTGCCCCGCGTGGCACCGTCCCTCTCGCCGGCCGTCCGGTGCCGCATCCGCCGCATCCGTCGCTCCGGGCGACGGAAAGCGGCCCCGTCCGGGCGGCCGGACCGGCCTGCGTCGGCCAGCCCGAAAAAACCACCGACTTCCCGCTGCGGCCGCCAACCCGCTCGCGGTAGCGGGACGTACTCCCGCAAGCCGCTCCGACAGCGCGCACGCGCTCTTTCGGTCCGGGCGGCCCGTTCCTCCATGAGACCGTGGGGTATCTTGGCCCCCTCGCCACGAAAGTCGGTGATTTTTCGGGCTAGTAGGTGGCCCGGCCCCCGCTCGCGTCGAAGACCGCGCCGGTCGTGAACGAGTTCTCCTCGGAGACGAGCCACCCCACGAGGGCGGCGAGCTCCTCGACGAGCACGAACCGGCCCCGGGGAATCTTCGAGAGCATGTAGTCGATGTGAGCCTGCGTGATCTGCTCGAAAATCCGCGTCCGCGCCGCGGCCGGGGTGATGCAGTTCACCGCGATGTCGCGGTCCGCGAGTTCCTTCCCGAGCGACTTCGTGAGCCCGATCACCCCCGCCTTCGCGGCGCTGTACGCGCTCGCGTTCGGGTTGCCCTCCTTGCCCGCGATCGACGCGATGTTGACGATGCGCCCGTAGCCCCGCTCGATCATGTGCGGCACCACCGCCCGACAGCAGTAGAAGACGCCGTTCAGGTCGATGTCGATCACTTGGCGCCACTCGTCGATGGGGTACTCCCAGGTGGTGGCGTTGGGTCCGGCGATCCCGGCGTTGTTGACGAGGATGTCGATGCGCCCGGCCGACCCGATCGTCTCCACCGCGGCCCGCTCCACGGACCCGGGCTCGGCCACGTCCACGACCACCCCGCCCGCCCCCGGCCCGAGCGCCTCGCGCACGGCCTCGATCTCGCCCGCGTCCCGGTCCCAGAGGGTGACCGAGGCGCCCGAGGCGAGGAGCCGCTCCGCAATGGCGCGCCCGATGCCTCGGGCTCCGCCCGTCACCACCGCCTGCCGGCCGTCCAGATCGATTCGGTTCATGGTCTCCCTTCGCCCTCGCTTCGGATGGCCGCCGGCGCGGCCGTCCGTCAGGTCGTCAGATGGTCCGCCCGCCGTCCACCGGCAGGCACACCCCGGTCAGGAACTGCGCATCGTCCGAGGCGAGGAACAGGACCGCGTTCGCGATGTCCGCCGGCTGGCTGAGCCGCCCGAGCGGCACCGTGCTCATGAACTTCGCGTGCATCTCCGGGGTCACCTCGCCGCCCAGGAACTCCGCAAGCATCTGGGTCTCGCCCGCCACCGGGCACACCGCGTTCACCCGGATCCGATCCGGGGCAAGCTCGATGGCCATCGACCGGGTGATGGTGTTCACCGCCCCCTTGGAGCCGTTGTACCAGACGAGGCCGGGGCGGGGGCTGATGGCCGCAGTCGATGCGGTATGGATGATGCACCCGCCGCCCGCCTCGCGCATGGGGGGCACGGTGTGCTTCGCGGACCAGTAGAGGGCCTTCACGTTGACCGCGAAGATGCGGTCGAACTCGTCCTCGGTGACGCTCTCCATCGGCTGGTTTCGCTGCGGCACGCCGGCATTGTTGACCATGACGTCGAGGCCGCCGTACGCGTCGATCGCCTCTCCGACGAGGCGCCCGGTGTCCGCGTCGCTCGACACGTCCGCGTACACGAAACGCGCCTCGCCACCCGCCTCGCCGATCGCGTCCGCCACCCGGCGGCCGTCCTGCTCGTTCACGTCGTTGACCACCACCCGGGCCCCCTCGGCTGCGAAGCGCCGGCAGATCCCCTCGCCGAAGCCCGCGCCGCCCCCGGTGACGATCGCTACCTTTCCATCGAGACGCATGCTCTCCTCCGTTGCAGGTTCGGGCAGTGTCCCAGCTTCGATTTCTCCCGCGGATCGGACTGGCGGAGGCGCGACCCGACCGCGCACGGCGGCTCCGTATCGCGCTGCGCGGAGCGTCTCCGACTGCCTGCGGAGACTCCCCTCTTCAACAGTCTGCTCGACCGTTTGCGGGTTTCGGACCGAGACCCTGCTCGAACCCGAAGCCCGCCGCCCGTTCGACCGTCCGTGGGGGCGGTTCATACGGGCCGCAAGACTACCTCATTCGACGCTCCTCATTCGACGCTCCGTGGGCCGCCCCAGGGCCGATTGGTTCTCCTGACGGAGCTCCCGACGATATCGGATCGATTCAAGGAGTCGTGTACGCCGGGAGCACCCTGATCGGATTCGGGCTTCATCCCGGAAAAAATTTTCGGACCAAATAGTTGCGATGGTTGACAGACCTCATGGAGCGCGGAGAACAGATCTGCCCCGGGGCCGCCCGCCTTCGCGCGCCCGCGCGGGTCACCCGGCGGACGCGAGCCGCACCATCGCGTCGAGCAGGGTCTGGCAGCCCGCCGCGAGGTCGCCCGGAGTCGCGTTCTCGATCTCGTTGTGACTGATCCCATCCTCGCACGGCACGAAGATCATGCCGGTCGGAGCGACCCGCGCGACGTAGCAGGCGTCGTGCCCGGCCCCGCTCACGATGTCCAGGTGCTCGAAGCCGCCCTCTTGCGCCGCCGCGCGGACCGCCGCGACGCAAGCCTCGTCGAACGGGGTGGCGGGGAAGTGCCAGATCTGCCGCAGGTCCAGCTCGAGACCGATCCCGCCCGCGATCGAGTCACACGCCTCGCGAAGGTCCGCATCCATCTGCGCCAGGGTCTCTTCCACCGGATGACGGAGGTCGACGGTGAAGAAGACCCGCCCCGGGATCGTGTTCCTCGAGTTCGGCGCGACGTCCAGCATGCCGACCGTGGAGCAGGCGTTCGGCTGGTGCGCGAGACCGATGCGGTTCACCGCGTCCACCATGCGCGAGGCGCCGACCAGGGCGTCGCGGCGCCGGTGCATCGGGGTCGGCCCCGCGTGGGCCTCCATCCCCGTCACCGTGATCTCGTACCAGCGCTGCCCCTGCGCCCCGGTGACCACCCCCACCGTCTTCTCCTCGGCCTCGAGGATCGGCCCCTGCTCGATGTGGGCCTCGAGATAGGCGCCGACCTCGTGCTCCCCGACCGGCTCCTCGCCCGCGTAGCCGATGCGGGTGAGCTCCTCGCCGAAGGTCTTCCCCTCCGGATCGGTTCGCGACAGCACGAAGTCGAGATCGAACACCCCGCCGAACGCGCCCGAGGCCATCATCGCCGGCGCGAACCGCGACCCCTCCTCGTTCGTCCACGCGACGACCTCGATCGGGGCGTCGGTCTCGTAGCCGTAGTCGTTGAGGGTGCGGATGAGCTCGAGCCCCGCGAGCACCCCGTAGGCGCCGTCGAACTTCCCGCCCGTCGGCTGCGAGTCGAGGTGGCTCCCGGTCATGACGGGGGGCCGATCGGGGCTCCGTCCGGGGCGGCGGGCGAAGATGTTCCCGACCTGGTCCACGGTGACCGAGCACCCCGCCTCCTCGCACCACCGAACGAAGAGATCGCGCCCCTCCCGGTCGAGGTCGGTGAGGGCGAGCCGGCAGACCCCACCCTTCTCGGTCGCCCCGATCTCCGCGAGCGCCATCAGGCTCGCCCACAGCCGGTCGCCGTCGATCTTGAGGTTGTCCACCCGCGGCCTCCTGAGCGTGGTTATCGGTCGTCGGACGAGGCGCCGCCGCGCGAGGAGCGATGGCGTGCCTCCCGTTCGGCGAGCCGCCTCTCCGCCGCCCGCCGAGCGGCCATCTCCTGTCGCAGACGCTCCTCCAGCTCTCCGCGAACCCGTTCGGCCTCCCGGCGCGTTTGCTCGGCCTCCCGGCGCGCTTGCTCGACCTCCCGATGGGCCTGTTCGATCTCCCGATAGCTCAACAGGCTCCGCCCGGTCGCCGGATCGTGAAATCGCAGTGTTCCTCCGACGAGTCGGAGCTCGAGCCCGAGCACTTCGCTCCGCGGATGGAGCCCCCAGGCGGCGGGCCCCTCCGCCGACAACGCCTCGTAGTTCCTGTCCATCAGACCGTATCCCTGGAGAGGGGGGTCGAGGTAGTCGCCGGTCGGGTCGTACTGCCAATACTCCCGCACCCCCAGGAACGCGTAAGTGCCGCGCTTCGGACCCTGATCTTCGCTGCGGGTGCTGCGAGAGGTGATCTCCAGAACGAAATCCGGCCCCTTGGGCTCCTCCCAGAGCTTGTACGACCGCCGGTCGCGCTTCGGGGCGCCCATCACCACGAAGACGTCCGGCACGACGACGGCCTGCGGATTCCCTTTTTCGTAGTAGATGAACATGTTCCCGGAGACGTATACGTCCGGCCGGTCCGCGAAGTACGCCCCGAGGGCTTCGACCGCGTAGATGAGGGGAATCCGCTGGAAATCGCTCTCGGCGATCGGCAGGCCGTTCGAACAGGGATAGTCGATGGGGAGGGGAGCGAGGGGGAGATGCGCCATGGGGCAAGCCTCTATGATTCTACGATTCCAGTCCAGGGAGGTTCCAGCCCGGGGCGGCCGGCCGCGCACAGCCGCAACGTACCGCACGCAAGATACCACGGCCGGGGCGCGGCTCCATGGAGCGCGTGCGCGTCCACCCGACGGGCTGTCCCGGAAATACGCATATCTTCATCAGAGCAACGTTTTCAGCGTGGCTGCAAGGAAGATTCAATGGGCCAAGGTCCGGAGACCGGAGCGACCCCCGCGACGTTGCCCGTGGGACACAACACTAGAACATCATGTCATCGGTCGTCGAGAACTCCGTGAACTTGTGATCGACGAGATAGTCGTCAAGGACGATGTAGAGGTTGTGCTCCGCATTGGTGATAACGATGTCGTCCCCACTCCTGGCCACGTCGACGTCAGCGGCGGTGATCCCGAGAGACCTGAGGTCTATCGTGTCCTGAGGGACTTCGCTCAAGGCTTCGTCATCATCATCGAAGTCGGTGATGTAGTCGACGTTGACCTCCGCATCCTTGTGGAACACGAACATGTCGGAGCCGGCGCCGCCGGTGAGCCAGTCGCTGCCCGCGCCGCCGTCGAGCGTGTCGTTGTCGGCACCACCGTCGAGCGTGTCGTTGTCGGAACCGCCCGCGAGCGTGTCGGCGCCCGCGCCGCCGTCGAGCGAATCGTTGTCGGAACCCCCATCGAGCCAGTCTCTGCCGGAACCGCCTTCGAGCGTGTCGCCGCCGGAACCGCCCGCGAGCCAGTCGCTGCTCACGCCGCCGTCGAGCGAATCGTTGTCGGCGCCCCCTTCGAGTCTGTCTCTGCCGGCACCGCCTTCGAGCGTGTCGTCACCAGCACCGCCTTCGAGCGTGTCGCCGCCCGCGCCGCCGTCGAGAGAGTCGGCGCCCCTCCCTCCCGAGAGAACGTTCCCATTGGCGTCGCCGGTCAGCGTGTCGTCATGCACCGAGCCGTCGAGGTTCTCGATATTCAAGAGCGCGTCGCCCGCCGCGTCACCGCCCAAGCCCACACCTGTTCCAAGATTGACGTCCACCCCCGCATCGGAAAGGGAATACGAGGCCGTATCCGTACCGACGCCACCGTCGAGTGTGTCGCCGCCCGCGCCGCCTTCGAGCGTGTCGGCGCCGGAACCGCCTTCGAGCGAGTCGGCGCCGGCGCCGCCGAAGAGCGCGTCGTTGTGGGCACCACCGTCGATCGTGTCGCCGCCCGCGCCGCCGTCGAGAGAGTCGGCGCCCCTCCCTCCCGAGAGAACGTTCCCGTCGGTGTCGCCGGTCAGCGTGTCGTCATACACCGAGCCGATGAGGTCCTCGATGTTGCTGAGCGTGTCGCCCTCGGCGTCACCGCCAGAGCCCACACCGGTTCCAAGATTGACGTTCACCCCCGCACCAGAGGAGGCATACGAGGCCGTATCCGTGCCGCCGCCACCGTCGAGCGTGTCGGCGCCCCTCCCTCCCGAGAGAACGCTCCCGTCGGTGTCGCCAGTCAGCGTGTCGTCATACACCGAGCCGATGAGGTCCTCGATATCACTGAGCGTGTCGCCCTCGGCGTCACCGCCGGAGCCCACACCGGTTCCAAGATTGACGTTCACCCCCGCACCAGAGGAGGCATACGAGGCCGTATCCGTGCCGGCGCCACCGTCGAGTGTGTCGCCGCCCGCGCCGCCGACGAGCGTGTCGGCGCCTGCCCCTCCCGAGAGCTCGTTCCCTCCGGCATCGCCAATCAGCGTGTCGCCATGCTCCGAACCTTCGAGGTGCTCGATGCTCCTGAGCGTGTCGCCTTGGGCGTCACCGCCGGAGCCCACACCGGTTCCAAGATTGACCTCCACCCCCGCACCAGAAGAGGCATACGAGGCCGTATCCGTGCCGCCGCCGCCGTCGAGTGAGTCAGCGCCCGCCCCTCCCGAGAGCACGTTCCCATTGGCGTCGCCAGTCAGCGTGTCGCCATGCCCCGAGCCTTCAAGGTTCTCGATGCTCCTGAGCGTGTCGCCTTGGGCGTCACCGCCGGAACCCACACCGGTTCCAAGATTGACGTTCACCCCCGCATCGGAGAGGAGATACGAGGCCGTATCCGTGCCGAAGCCACCGCCGAGCGTGTCGGCGCCCGCGCCGCCGTCGAGCGTGTCGGCGCCAGGGCCACCGTCGAGCGAGTCGGCGTCGGCGCCACCGTCGAGCGTGTCGGCGCCGAATCCACCGTGGAGCGTGTCGGCGCCCGCGCCGCCGACGAGCCAATCGGCACCCAGACTGAAGTCTCCTCCCGAGAGCACGTTCCCATTGGCGTCGCCAGTCAGCGTGTCGTCATACACCGAGCCGACGAGGTTCTCGATGCTCCTGAGCGTGTCGCCCTCGGCGTCACCGCCGGAGCCCACACCTGTTGCAAGATTGACGTTCACCCCCGCATCGGACCAGAAATACAAGGCCGTATCGGAACCGAGGCCACCGTCGAGCGTGTCGGCGCCCGCGCCGCCGTCGAGCGTGTCATTGCCGGCTCCGCCGACGAGCGAGTCCGCGCCTTCCCCTCCCCAGAGCGCGTTCCCGTTGGCGTCGCCGGTCAGCGTGTCGTCATGCTCCGAGCCGACGAGGTTCTCGATGTTCCTGAGCGTGTCGCCCTCGGCGGAGCCGCCAGAGACAGCGCCTGTTCCAAGATTGACGTTCACCCCCGCATCGGAGAAGAAATACGAGACCCTGTCGGTGTCGGCACCACCGTCAAGCAAGTCGGCACCCGCACCGCCGTAGAGCGAGTCGGCACCCGCACCGCCTTCGAGCGTGTCGGTGCCCGCGTCCCCTTGGAGCCAGTCGGCGTCGGCGCCACCGTAGAGCGAGTCGGCGCCGGCGCCACCGTAGAGCGTGTCCCTGCCCGCCCCTCCCCAGAGCGCGTTCCCATTGGCGTCGCCGGTCAGCGTGTCGTCATGCGCCGAGCCGACGAGGTTCTCGATGCTCCTGAGCACGTCGCCCGCCGCGTCGCCGCCAGAGGCAGCACCTGAGGCAAGATTGACGTTCACCCCCGCATCGGAGAGCGAATACGAGGCCGTATCCGTATCGGCGCCGCCTTCGAGCGAGTCGGCACCCGCACCGCCCTCGAGCGTGTCGGCGCCGGCGCCACCGTAGAGCGTGTCCCTGCCCGCCCCTCCCCAGAGCGCGTTCCCATTGGCGTTGCCGGTCAGCGTGTCGTCATGCGCCGAGCCTTCGAGGTTCTCGATATTGCTGAGCGTGTCGCCCTCGGCGTGGCCGCCTCTGCCCTCGCCTGAGTCAAGATTGACGTTCACCCCCGCATCGGAGGAGGCATACGAGGCCGTATCCGTGTCGGCGCCACCGTCGAGTGTGTCGGCGCCGGAGCCGCCCGCGAGCGTATCGAACCCGGCACCGCCGACGAGCGAGTCGTTGTCGGCGCCGCCCAAGAGCGAGTCGTTGTGGGCGTCGCCGAAGAGCCTGTCGGCGCCGGAGCCACCCGCGAGCGTGTCGTTGTCGGAACCGCCCACGAGCCAGTCTCTGCCGGAACCGCCTTCGAGTGAGTCGGCGCCTCCCAGCCCCCAGAGCACATTCAGGTTGGCGTCGCCGGTCAGCGTGTCGTCATGCCCCGAGCCTTCGAGGTTCTCGATGTTCCTGAGCGTGTCGCCTTCGGCATGACCGCCTCTGCCCTCGCCTGAGCCAAGATTGACGTTCACCCCTGCATCGGAAGCGGAATATCGGGCCGTATCCGTGCCGATGCCGCCATCGAGCGTGTCGGCCCCGGCGCCGCCTTCGAGCGTATCGAACCCGGCACCGCCGACGAGCGAGTCGGCATCGCCGGCGCCACTGAGGAAGTCGTTGTCGGCGCCGCCGTCGAGCGTATCGGCCCCGGCGCCGCCTTCAAGCGTGTCGGCCCCGGCACCGCCTTCAAGCGTGTCGTTGTCGCGGCCGCCGTAGAGCGAGTCGGCCCCGGCGCCGCCAACGAGCGAGTCGTCACCGAGGTCTCCCGAGAGCACGTTCCCGTCGGCGTCGCCGGTCAGCGTGTCGTCACTATTCGAGCCGACGAGGTTCTCGATGTTCCTGAGCACGTCGCCCTCGGCCTGGCCGCCTCTGCCCACACCCGTTGCAAGATTGACGTTCACCCCCGCATTGGACCAGGCATACGAGGCCGTATCCGTGCCGATGCCGCCATCGAGCGTGTCGGCACCTTTGGCGCCTCCGCTTCTGACCCAGTCGCCTACAAGTGTGTCGTTCCCCGCACCGCCGACGAGCGAGTCGTTGTCGCCGCCGCCGACGAGCGAGTCGTTGTCGGCGCCGCCTTCGAGCGTGTCGTCGCCGGAACTGCCGAAGAGCGTGTCGTCACCGACGCCACCGACGAGCGAGTCGGCATCGCCATAGCCGATGAGCGAGTCGTTGTCGGCGCCGCCGAAGAGCGTGTCGTCGCCGGAACCGCCGTGGAGCGTGTCGGCGCCCGCCAGCCCCCAGAGCACATTCGCGTCGGCGTCGCCGGTCAGCGTGTCGCCATGCCCCGAGCCTTCAAGGTTCTCGATGTTCCTGAGCACATCGCCCGCCGCGTCACCGCCAGAGGCAGCACCCGAGCCAAGATTGACGTTCACCCCCGCACCAGAGGAGGCATACGAGGCCGTATCCGTGTCGGCGCCGCCGTCGAGCGTGTCGGCGCCAGAACCGCCTTCGAGCGTGTCGTCACCGGCACCACCTTCGAGCGAGTCAGCGCCGGAACCGCCTTCGAGCGAGTCGTTGTCGGCGCCGCCGATAAGCGTGTCGGCGTCGGAACCGCCGATAAGCGTGTCGGCGCCCGCCAGCCCCCAGAGCACATTCGCGTCGGCGTCGCCGGTCAGCGCATCGTCATGCGCCGAGCCTTCAAGGTTCTCGATGTTCCCGAGCACATCGCCCGCCGCGTCACCGCCAGAGGCAGCACCCGAGCCAAGATTGACGCCCACCCCCGCACCAGAGGAGGCATACGAGGCCATATCCGTGCCGAGGCCGCCTTCGAGCGTGTCGGCGCCAGAACCGCCTTCGAGTGTGTCTGCATCGGCTCCACCTTCGAGCGAGTCAGCGCCGGCACCACCTTCGAGCGAGTCGTCACCGGCACCGCCGATAAGCGTGTCGGCGCCCGCCAGCCCCCAAAGCACGTTCGCGTTGGCGTCGCCGGTCAGCGCATCGCCATGCCCCGAGCCTTCAAGGTTCTCGATGTTCCCGAGCGTGTCGCCCGCCGCATCGCCGCCAGAGGCGGCACCTGAGCCAAGATTGACGTCCACCCCCGCACCAGAGGAGGCATACGAGGCCGTATCGTTGTCGGCACCACCGTCAAGCGAGTCGGCGCCCGCGCCGCCGACGAGCGTGTCAGCACCAGCGCCGCCTTCGAGCGTGTCATTGCCGGCACCGCCAACGAGCGAGTCGTCACCCCCCAGCCCCCGGAGCACGTTCCCATTGGTGTCGCCGGTCAGCGTATCGCCATGCCCCGAGCCTTCGAGGTTCTCGATGTTCAAGAGCACATCGCCCTCGGCGGAGCCGCCAGAGCCCACACCTGTTCCAAGATTGACGTCCACCCCCGCACCAGAGGAGGCATACGAGGCCGTATCGTTGTCGGCACCACCGTCAAGCGAGTCGGCGCCCGCGCCGCCGACGAGCGTGTCATTACCGGCACCGCCTTCGAGCGTATCATTGCCGGCACCGCCTTCGAGCGTGTCGGCGCCCCCCAATCCCCGGAGCACGTTCCCATTGGCGTCGCCGGTCAGCGTGTCGCCATGCCCCGAGCCTTCGAGGTTCTCGATACTCGTGAGCGTGTCGCCCTCGGCGTGACCACCGGAGGCAGCACCTATTGCAAGACTGACGTACACCCCCGCATGGGAAGCGGAATATCGGACCGTATCGGTACCGGTACCACCGGAGAGCCTATCGGCGCCAGAACCACCTTCGAGCGTGTCGTTGTCGGCGCCGCCTTCGAGCGTGTCGCGGTCGTCACCACCAACCAGCGAATCGTCACCCGCGCCGCCGCGGAGCGAGTCATTACCAGCACCGCCGAAGAGCGCGTCGTTGTCGGCGCCGCCGAGGAGGCGGTTCCCATTGGCGTCGCCGGTCAGCGTGTCGTCATGCCCCGAGCCGCCGAGCCACTCGATGTTGCTGAGCGTATCGCCCTCGGCGTGACCGCCAGAGCCCGCACCGGTTGCAAGATTGACGTTCACCCCCGCATCGGAGTCGGAATACCAAGCCGTATCCGTGTCGCCACCGCCATCGAGCGTGTCGGCACCCGCGCCGCCGTAGAGGTAGTCGTTCCCAGCACCGCCTTCGAGCGAGTCAGCGCCGGTTCCGCCTTCGAGCAAGTCAGCGCCGGCTCCGCCTTCGAGCGTATCAGCGTCCGCACCACCATCGAGCGTGTCGGCGTCCGCACCGCCATCGAGCGAATCGTTGCCCGCACCGCCTTCGAGCGTGTCGCGGTCGTCACCACCGACCAGCGAATCGGCGCCCGCGCCGCCGACCAGCGAATCGTCGCCCGCGCCGCCTTCGAGCGTATCGGCGTCCGCACCACCATCGAGCGAATCGTTGTCCGCACCGCCTTCGAGCGTGTCGGCGTCCGCACCGCCATCGAGCGTGTCGGCGCCCGCGCCGCCGACCAGCGAATCGTCGCCCGCACCGCCTTCGAGCGTGTCGGCGTCCGCACCGCCATCGAGCGTGTCGGCGCCCGCGCCGCCTTCGAGCGTATCGGCGTCCGCACCACCATCGAGCGTATCGGCGCCGGCACCGCCGACCAGCGAGTCGGCGCCCCTCCCTCCCGAAAGCACGTTCCCGTTGGCGTCGCCGGTCAGCGTGTCGCCATGCTCCGAGCCGACGAGGTTCTCGATGTTGCTGAGCGTGTCGCCCTCGGCGTGACCACCGGAGACAGCACCTGTTCCAAGATTGACGCCCACCCCCGCACCAGAGGAGGCATACGAGGCCGTATCCGTGCCGGCGCCACCGAAGACCTTATCGCCGCGAGAACCGCCTTCGAGCCAGTCGTCGTCGGCATCACCGTAGAGAATGTCTCCGCCGGCTCCGCCGTAGAGCGTGTCGTTCCCCGCACCGCCGTAGAGCGAGTCAGGGCCGGCACTGCCGACGAGCACATCGGCGCCCCCCAGCCCCCGGAGCACGCTCCAGTCAGGGTTTAAGGGGTTGGCTGTTACGTGTGCGTCGCCGGTCAGCGTGTCGTCATGCGCCGACCCTTCAAGGTCCTCGATGTTCCTGAGCGTGTCGCCCTCGGCATCGCCGCCTCTGCCCACACCGGTTGCAAGATTGACCTCCACCCCCGCATCGGAGTCGGAATACGAGGCCGTATCGTAGTCGGCACCGCCGTCGAGCGTGTCGGCGCCCGCGCCGCCGACGAGCGTGTCATTACCGGCTCCGCCGACGAGCGAGTCGTCACCCCCCATCCCCCGGAGCACGTTCGCATTGGCGTCGCCGGTCAGCGTATCGCCATGCTCCGAGCCGGCGAGGTTCTCGATATCCCTGAGCGTGTCGCCCCTGGCGTGACCACCGGAGCCCGCACCTGTTGCAAGACTGACGTACACCCCCGCACCAGAGGAGGCATACGAGGCCGTATCCGTGCCGAGGCCACCGACGAGCCTATCGGCGCCGGCGCCGCCGTCGAGCGAGTCGGCGCCTGCCCCTCCCGAGAGCTCGTTCCCATTGGCGTCGCCGATCAGCGTGTCGCCATGCCCCGAGCCTTCGAGGTGCTCGATGCTCCCGAACGTGTCGCCCTCGGCGTGACCACCGGAGACAGCACCTGTTCCAAGATTGACCTCCACCCCCGCATCGGAGAGCGAATACGAGGCCGTGTCATTGTCGGCACCACCGTCAAGCGAGTCGGCCCCCGCACCGCCGTGGAGCGTGTCAGCACCAGCGCCGCCTTCGAGCGTGTCGGCGCCCACACCGCCGACGAGCGAGTCGTCACCCCCCATCCCCCGGAGCACGTTCCCATTGGCATCGCCGGTCAGCGTGTCGCCATGCCCCGAGCCTTCAAGGTTCTCGATGTTCCTGAGCGTGTCGCCCTCGGCGTCGCCGCCGGAGCCCACACCGGTTCCAAGATTGACGTTCACCCCCGCACCAGAAGAGGCATACGAGGCCGTATCCGTATCGGCGCCGCCTTCGAGCGAGTCGGCGCCCGCGCCGCCTTCGAGCGTGTCGGCGCCGCCCAATCCCCGGAGCACGTTCCCTTTGGCGTCGCCAGTCAGCGTGTCGCCATGCTGCGAGCCTTCGAGGTTCTCGATGTTCCTGAGCGTGTCGCCTTGGGCGTCGCCGCCGGAGCCCACACCGGTTCCAAGATTGACGTTCACCCCCGCATCGGACAGCGAATACGAAGCCGTATCCGTGCGGGCGCCACCGTCGAGCGAGTCGGCGCCCGCGCCGCCGACGAGCGTGTCGGCGCCAGGGCCACCGTCGAGCGAGTCGGCGTCGGCGCCACCGTCGAGCGTGTCAGCGCCGAATCCGCCGTGGAGCGTGTCGGCGCCCGCGCCGCCGACGAGCCAATCGGCACCCAGGCTGAAGTCTCCTCCCGAGAGCACGTTCCCATTGGCGTCGCCGGTCAGCGTGTCGTCATACACCGAGCCGACGAGGTTCTCGATGCTCCTGAGCGTGTCGCCCTCGGCGTCACCGCCGGAGCCCACACCTGTCGCAAGATTGACCTCCACCCCCGCATCGGACCAGAAATACAAGGCCGTATCGGAACCGAGGCCACCGTCGAGCGTGTCGGCGCCCTCTCCGCCCCGGAGTGAGTCGGCGCCCGCACCGCCGACGATCGAGTCCGCGCCTTCCCCTCCCGAGAGCTCGTTCCCGTTGGCGTCGCCGGTCAGCGTGTCGTCATGCTCCGAGCCGACGAGGTTCTCGATGTTCCTGAGCGTGTCGCCCTCGGCGGAGCCGCCAGAGACAGCACCGGTTCCAAGATTGACGTTCACCCCCGCATCGGAGAAGAAATACGAAACCCTGTCGGTGTCGGCACCACCGTCAAGCAAGTCGGCACCCGCACCGCCGTAGAGCGAGTCGGCACCCGCACCGCCTTCGAGCGTGTCGGCGCCCGCATCTCCTTGGAGCCAGTCGGCGTCGGCGCCACCGTAGAGCGAGTCGGCGTCGGCGCCACCGTAGAGCGTGTCCCTGCCCGCCCCTCCCCAGAGCGCGTTCCCATTGGCGTCGCCGGTCAGCGTGTCGTCATGCTCCGAGCCGACGAGGTTCTCGATGCTCCTGAGCGTGTCGCCCGCCGCGTCGCCGCCAGAGGCAGCACCTGTTCCAAGATTGACGTTCACCCCCGCATCGGAGAGCGAATACGAGGCCGTATCCGTATCGGCGCCGCCTTCGAGCGAGTCGGCACCCGCACCGCCCTCGAGCGTGTCGGCGCCCGCACCGCCGACGAGCGTGTCGGCACCCGCACCGCCGACGAGCGAATCGTCACCCGCACCGCCGACGAGGGAGTCGTCACCCGCACCGCCGACGAGCGTGTCGGCGTCGGCGCCACCATCGAGCGTGTCGGCGCCCCTCCCTCCCGAAAGCGTATTCCTATCGGTGTTGCCGGTCAGCGTGTCGTCATGCCCCGAGCCTTCGAGGTTCTCGATGTTCCTGAGCGTGTCGCCTTCGGCATGACCGCCTCTGCCCTCGCCTGAGCCAAGATTGACGTTCACCCCTGCATCGGAAGCGGAATATCGGGCCGTATCGGTGCCGGTGCCACCGTCGAGTGTGTCGGCCCCGGCGCCGCCGACGAGCCAGTCGTCGTCGGCGCCGCCTTCGAGCGACTCGGCGTCCGCGCCGCCATGGAGCGTGTCGTCGCCCGCGCCGCCATGGAGCGAGTCTCCCCTCGTGGCAGCGTAGAGCACATCGGCGCCCGCCAGCCCCCAGAGTACGTTCCTCTGCTCGCGCTGGCCGGTCAGCGTGTCGTCATGCCCCGAGCCTTCGAGGTCTACGATGCTCCTGAGCACGTCGCCCTCGGCGTGGCCGCCTCTGCCCACACCCGTTGCAAGATTGACGTTCACCCCCGCATCGGAACGGGAATACGAAGCCATGTCGACGCCGGCGCCGCCGTCGAGCGTATCGGCCCCGGCGCCGCCTTCAAGCGTGTCGGCCCCGGCACCGCCTTCAAGCGTGTCGTTGTCGCGGCCGCCGTAGAGCGAGTCGGCCCCGGCGCCGCCAACGAGCGAGTCGTCACCGAGGTCTCCCGAGAGCACGTTCCCGTCGGCGTCGCCGGTCAGCGTGTCGTCACTATTCGAGCCGACGAGGTTCTCGATGTTCCTGAGCACGTCGCCCTCGGCCTGGCCGCCTCTGCCCACACCCGTTGCAAGATTGACGTTCACCCCCGCATTGGACCAGGCATACGAGGCCGTATCCGTGCCGATGCCGCCATCGAGCGTGTCGGCACCTTTGGCGCCTCCGCTTCTGACCCAGTCGCCTACAAGTGTGTCGTTCCCCGCACCGCCGACGAGCGAGTCGTTGTCGCCGCCGCCGACGAGCGAGTCGTTGTCGGCGCCGCCTTCGAGCGTGTCGTCGCCGGAACTGCCGAAGAGCGTGTCGTCACCGACGCCACCGACGAGCGAGTCGGCATCGCCATAGCCGATGAGCGAGTCGTTGTCGGCGCCGCCGAAGAGCGTGTCGTCGCCGGAACCGCCGTGGAGCGTGTCGGCGCCCGCCAGCCCCCAGAGCACATTCGCGTCGGCGTCGCCGGTCAGCGTGTCGCCATGCCCCGAGCCTTCAAGGTTCTCGATGTTCCTGAGCACATCGCCCGCCGCGTCACCGCCAGAGGCAGCACCCGAGCCAAGATTGACGTTCACCCCCGCACCAGAGGAGGCATACGAGGCCGTATCCGTGTCGGCGCCGCCGTCGAGCGTGTCGGCGCCAGAACCGCCTTCGAGCGTGTCGTCACCGGCACCACCTTCGAGCGAGTCAGCGCCGGAACCGCCTTCGAGCGAGTCGTTGTCGGCGCCGCCGATAAGCGTGTCGGCGTCGGAACCGCCGATAAGCGTGTCGGCGCCCGCCAGCCCCCAGAGCACATTCGCGTCGGCGTCGCCGGTCAGCGCATCGTCATGCGCCGAGCCTTCAAGGTTCTCGATGTTCCCGAGCACATCGCCCGCCGCGTCACCGCCAGAGGCAGCACCCGAGCCAAGATTGACGCCCACCCCCGCACCAGAGGAGGCATACGAGGCCATATCCGTGCCGAGGCCGCCTTCGAGCGTGTCGGCGCCAGAACCGCCTTCGAGTGTGTCTGCATCGGCTCCACCTTCGAGCGAGTCAGCGCCGGCACCACCTTCGAGCGAGTCGTCACCGGCACCGCCGATAAGCGTGTCGGCGCCCGCCAGCCCCCAAAGCACGTTCGCGTTGGCGTCGCCGGTCAGCGCATCGCCATGCCCCGAGCCTTCAAGGTTCTCGATGTTCCCGAGCGTGTCGCCCGCCGCATCGCCGCCAGAGGCGGCACCTGAGCCAAGATTGACGTCCACCCCCGCACCAGAGGAGGCATACGAGGCCGTATCGTTGTCGGCACCACCGTCAAGCGAGTCGGCGCCCGCGCCGCCGACGAGCGTGTCAGCACCAGCGCCGCCTTCGAGCGTGTCATTGCCGGCACCGCCAACGAGCGAGTCGTCACCCCCCAGCCCCCGGAGCACGTTCCCATTGGTGTCGCCGGTCAGCGTATCGCCATGCCCCGAGCCTTCGAGGTTCTCGATGTTCAAGAGCACATCGCCCTCGGCGGAGCCGCCAGAGCCCACACCTGTTCCAAGATTGACGTCCACCCCCGCACCAGAGGAGGCATACGAGGCCGTATCGTTGTCGGCACCACCGTCAAGCGAGTCGGCGCCCGCGCCGCCGACGAGCGTGTCATTACCGGCACCGCCTTCGAGCGTATCATTGCCGGCACCGCCTTCGAGCGTGTCGGCGCCCCCCAATCCCCGGAGCACGTTCCCATTGGCGTCGCCGGTCAGCGTGTCGCCATGCCCCGAGCCTTCGAGGTTCTCGATACTCGTGAGCGTGTCGCCCTCGGCGTGACCACCGGAGGCAGCACCTATTGCAAGACTGACGTACACCCCCGCATGGGAAGCGGAATATCGGACCGTATCGGTACCGGTACCACCGGAGAGCCTATCGGCGCCAGAACCACCTTCGAGCGTGTCGTTGTCGGCGCCGCCTTCGAGCGTGTCGCGGTCGTCACCACCAACCAGCGAATCGTCACCCGCGCCGCCGCGGAGCGAGTCATTACCAGCACCGCCGAAGAGCGCGTCGTTGTCGGCGCCGCCGAGGAGGCGGTTCCCATTGGCGTCGCCGGTCAGCGTGTCGTCATGCCCCGAGCCGCCGAGCCACTCGATGTTGCTGAGCGTATCGCCCTCGGCGTGACCGCCAGAGCCCGCACCGGTTGCAAGATTGACGTTCACCCCCGCATCGGAGTCGGAATACCAAGCCGTATCCGTGTCGCCACCGCCATCGAGCGTGTCGGCACCCGCGCCGCCGTAGAGGTAGTCGTTCCCAGCACCGCCTTCGAGCGAGTCAGCGCCGGTCCCGCCTTCGAGCAAGTCAGCGCCGGCGCCGCCATCGAGCGTATCGGCGTCCGCACCGCCTTCGAGCGTGTCATTGTCGGCGCCGCCGACCAGCGTATCGTTGCCCGCGCCACCATCGAGCGTGTCGCGGTCGTCACCACCGACCAGCGAATCGTTGCCCGCGCCGCCGACCAGCGAATCGTCGCCCGCACCGCCTTCGAGCGTATCGGCGTCCGCACCACCATCGAGCGTATCGGCGTCCGCACCGCCTTCGAGCGTGTCGCGGTCGTCACCGCCGACCAGCGAGTCGGCGCCCGCGCCGCCGACCAGCGAATCGTCGCCCGCGCCGCCTTCGAGCGTGTCGGCGTCCGCACCGCCATCGAGCGTATCGGCGCCGGCACCGCCGACCAGCGAGTCGGCGCCCCTCCCTCCCGAAAGCACGTTCCCGTTGGCGTCGCCGGTCAGCGTGTCGCCATGCTCCGAGCCGACGAGGTTCTCGATGTTGCTGAGCGTGTCGCCCTCGGCGTGACCACCGGAGACAGCACCTGTTCCAAGATTGACGCCCACCCCCGCACCAGAGGAGGCATACGAGGCCGTATCCGTGCCGGCGCCACCGAAGACCTTATCGCCGCGAGAACCGCCTTCGAGCCAGTCGTCGTCGGCATCACCGTAGAGAATGTCTCCGCCGGCTCCGCCGTAGAGCGTGTCGTTCCCCGCACCGCCGTAGAGCGAGTCAGGGCCGGCACTGCCGACGAGCACATCGGCGCCCCCCAGCCCCCGGAGCACGCTCCAGTCAGGGTTTAAGGGGTTGGCTGTTACGTGTGCGTCGCCGGTCAGCGTGTCGTCATGCGCCGACCCTTCAAGGTCCTCGATGTTCCTGAGCGTGTCGCCCTCGGCATCGCCGCCTCTGCCCACACCGGTTGCAAGATTGACCTCCACCCCCGCATCGGAGTCGGAATACGAGGCCGTATCGTAGTCGGCACCGCCGTCGAGCGTGTCGGCGCCCGCGCCGCCGACGAGCGTGTCATTACCGGCTCCGCCGACGAGCGAGTCGTCACCCCCCATCCCCCGGAGCACGTTCGCATTGGCATCGCCGGTCAGCGTGTCGCCATGCCCCGACCCTTCAAGGTTCTCGATGTTCCTGAGCGTGTCGCCCGCCGCGTCACCGCCAGAGCCCGCACCCGAGGCAAGACTGACCTCCACCCCCGCACCAGAGGAGGCATACGAGGCCGTATCCGTGTGGGCACCACCGTCAAGCGAGTCGGCGCCCGCACCGCCTTCGAGCGTGTCGCGGTGGAAGCCGCCGACGAGCGAGTCGTCACCCCCCATCCCCCGGAGCACGTTCGCGTTGGCGTCGCCGGTCAGCGTATCGCCATGCGCCGAGCCTTCGAGGTTCTCGATGTTCCTGAGCGTGTCGCCCGCGGCGGAGCCGCCTCTGCCCACACCGGTTGCAAGATTGACCTCCACCCCCGCATCGGAGAGGAAATACGAGGCCGTATCGTTGTCGGCACCACCGTCAAGCGAGTCGGCGCCCGCGCCGCCGACGAGCGTGTCATTACCGGCACCGCCGATAAGCGTGTCGGCGCCCGCACCGCCGACGAGCGAGTCGTCACCCCCCATCCCCCGGAGCACGTTCGCGTTGGCGTCGCCGGTCAGCGTATCGCCATGCGCCGAGCCTTCGAGGTTCTCGATGTTCCTGAGCGTGTCGCCCGCGGCGGAGCCGCCTCTGCCCACACCGGTTGCAAGATTGACCTCCACCCCCGCATCGGAGAGGAAATACGAGGCCGTATCGTTGTCGGCACCACCGTCGAGCGAGTCGGCGCCCGCGCCGCCGACGAGCGTGTCATTGCCGGCGCCGCCTTCGAGCGTGTCCTTGCCGGCGCCGCCTTCGAGCGTGTCGGCGCCCTTCCCTCCCCGGAGCACGTTCGCATTGGCGTCGCCGGTCAGCGTGTCGCCATGCGCCGAGCCGACGAGGTTCTCGATGTTCCTGAGTGTGTCGCCCGCGGCGTGACCACCGGAGGCAGCACCGGTTACAAGACTGACGTACACCCCCGCATGGGAGAGGGAATACGAGGCCGTATCCCTGCCGAGGCCGCCGACGAGTGTGTCGGCGCCCGCGCCGCCGTCGAGCGTGTCGGCGCCCTTCCCTCCCCGGAGCACGTTCGCATTGGCGTCGCCGGTCAGCTTGTCGCCATGCGCCGAGCCGATGAGGTTCTCGATGTCCCTTAGCGTGTCGCCCTTGGCGTGACCACCGGAGGCAGCACCGGTTACAAGGCTGACGTCCACCCCCGCATCGGATAGCGAATACGAAGCCGTATCCGTACCAAAGCCACCGTCGAGCCTATCGGCGCCCGCGCCGCCTTCGAGTGTGTCGGCGTCGGCACCGCCCTCGAGCTCGTCGTTACCGGTACCGCCGAAAAGCAAATCATCGGCGGCGCCACCATCGAGCGTGTCCTTGCCGGCGCCGCCGTCGAGCGTGTCGGCGCCCTTCCCTCCCCGGAGCACGTTCCCTTTGGCATCGCCGGTCAGCTTGTCGCCATGCTCCGAGCCTTCGAGGTTCTCGATGCTCCCGAGCGTGTCGCCCTTGGCGTGACCACCGGAGGCAGCACCGGTTACAAGACTGACGTCCACCCCCGCATCGGACAGCGAATACGAAGCCGTATCCGTGCCAAGGCCGCCATCGAGCGTGTCGGCGCCCGCACCACCCTCGAGCGTGTCGGCGCCCGCGCCGCCGAGGAGTGAGTCGTCACCCCCCCCCCCCCCCCCCCCCCCCCCCCCCGAATCACGTTCGCATCGGCATCGCCGGTCAGCGTGTCGTCATGCTCCGAGCCGACGAGGTTCTCGATGTCCCTGAGCGTGTCGCCCTCGGCGTGACCACCGGAGGCAGCACCCGAGGCAAGATTGACGTCCACTCCCGCATCGGACAGCGAATACGAAGCCGTATCCGTGCCAAGGCCACCATCGAGCCTATCGGCGCCCGCGCCGCCTTCGAGCGTGTCGTTGTCGGCGCCGCCCTCGAGCGTGTCGCGGTGGAAGCCGCCGTCGAGCAAGTCGTCGCCCCCCATCCCCCGGAGCACGTTCCTATTGGCGTCGCCGGTCAGCGTGTCGTCATGCTCCGAGCCTTCGAGGTTCTCGATGCTCCCGAGCGTGTCGCCCTTGGCGTGACCACCGGAGGCAGCACCGGTTACAAGGCTGACGTCCACCCCCGCATCGGACAGCGAATACGAAGCCGTATCCGTGCCAAGGCCACCTTGGAGCGTGTCGGCGCCCGCGCCGCCTTCGAGCGTGTCGTTGTCGGCGCCGCCCTCGAGCGTGTCCGCGCCTGCACCGCCCGCGAGCGAATCGTCACCCCCCATCCCCCGGAGCACGTTCCCTCCAGCATCGCCGCTCAGCGTGTCGCCATGCTCCGAGCCTTCGAGGTTCTCGATTCTCCTGAGCGTGTCGCCCTCGGCGTCGCCGCCAGAACCCGCACCCGAGGCAAGATTGACGTCCACCCCCGCATCGGAGCGGGAATACGAAGCCGTATCCGTGCCGCGCTCACCTTCGAGCGTATCGCCGCCCGCACCGCCTTCGAGCGTGTCGTCGTCTTTGCCGCCGTGGAGCGAATCGGCGCCGGTACCGCCTTCGAGCGAGTCGGTGCCCGCGCCGCCGTCGAGCGTGTCATTGCCGGCTCCGCCGACGAGCGAGTCGGCGCCCCTCCCTCCCGAAAGCACGTTCCCATTGGCATCACCGGTCAGCGTGTCGTCATGCCGTGAGCCACGGAGGTTCTCGATGTTCCTGAGCGTGTAGCCCGCCGCGTCACCGCCAGAGGCAGCACCCGTGGCAAGATTGACGTTCACTGCATCGTGGGGGGCATACCAGACCGTATCGGTACCAGTACCACCGTCGAGCGTGTCCGCGCCCGCGCCGCCCGCGAGCCAGTCGTCGCCCGCGCCGCCCGCGAGCCAGTCGTCGCCCGCGCCGCCCGCGAGCGAGTCGGCACCCGCGCCGCCTTCGAGCGTATCGGCACCCGTGCCGCCCTTGAGCGTATCGTTGCCGCCGCCACCCTTGAGCGTATCGTTGCCGCCGCCACCCTTGAGCGAATCGGCGCCCGCACCGCCTTCGAGCAAATCGTCGGCGCTACGCCAGGAGTTGTCGCTGCCGCTGTAGTCCATATCCTTGGTGCCTCCCGAGATTGCCATGGCGTCCACTCGGCTTCAGGAGAAGGCCGAATCGGGTGATGGTAGCACGGCCCATTCGCGAGCCAAGCCTGCCCGGACCTTGTGCCGGAGGCGGGAGCGGGTGCGGGCCGGCCGCCCGCGCGGTCCGAGGGCCGCTTCATCAGGCCCGAACCGACACGCGGACGACCGGATGCGATCCCCGATGGCCTGCCGAACCGGCCCGGTTCGCCCGTCACCGGACAACAAACGAGCCCTGGGGCGGAGGCCGATCGTCGGACACCGGGTTGCGGGACGCCCCGGCTCTTCGCTCACAATGGCGCCCGTTCGCAGCCAGGCTCGAGGAGACAAGATGAACACCGGCGCGTTCCTCGCCAAGTCCGCCCTGCACCACCCCGACCGGCCGGCCCTCGTGCGCGGCGTCGAGACCGTCGCCTCGTACGCCGAGTTCGCCGACGCCTGCGCCCGGCTCGCCCGCGGCCTGGTCGAGGGATGCGGTCTGCGGCCGGGCGACCGGTGCGGGATCGCGATGACCAACGCCCCGGAATTCCTGATCGCCCTCTTCGGGTGTTGGTACGCGAACGTCTGCGCGGTGCCCATGAACGCGAAGCTCCACCGCCGCGAGTTCGCCTACATCCTCGGGAACTCGGGCGCGCGGGCCTGCTTCGTGAACGGTGCGCTCGCCGGGACCCTGGCCGGCCTCGAGGGGGAGGTCGACTCCCTCGACCACCTGGTGCGGACCGACGGGGAAACGGCGTGGGGCGCCCTCCTCGCGGGCGATCCGCTCCCCCTCGCCGACTGCGACCCCTCCGACCCCGCCTGGCTCTTCTACACGAGCGGCACCACCGGCCGGCCAAAGGGGGCCACCCTCACCCACCGCAATCTCGTCTCGCAGACCATGAACTACTTCTGCGACGTGGACACGGTGAGCGAGCGCGACTGCATCATCCACTCCGCCCCGATGTCGCACGCCTCCGGCTGCTACGCGTTGCCCCACGTGGCGCGCGGCGCGGCGCAGGTGGTCCCGGAGAGCGGCGGCTTCCACCCCGAGGAGATCATCGACCTCCTCGAGCACCACGCGGGGGCGAGCTTCTTCTTCGCTCCGACCATGATCGTGCGGCTGCTCGAGTCGCCGCGGATCGGGAGCGCCAACCTCGACCACCTCAAGACCGTCATCTACGGCGGCGGTCCGATGTACGTCGAGGACACGCGGCGAGCGCTCGACGCCCTCGGGCCGAAGCTCGTCCAGATCTACGGCCAGGGGGAGGCGCCGATGACCATCACCGGGCTCGCGCGCGAGCTTCACCTCGACACCGGCCACCCCCGTCATCTCGAACGGCTCGGGTCGGTGGGGACCGCGCGGACCGACGTCGAGGTGCGCATCGTCGGCCCGGACGACGAGCCCCTTCCCCCGGGCGAGACGGGCGAGGTGATCCTGCGGGGCGACGTCGTGATGAAGGGCTATTGGGACAACCCGGAGGCGACGAGCGAGACCCTCCGGGGCGGGTGGCTTCACACCGGCGACCTCGGGGTGATGGACGAGGACGGCTTCATCACCCTCAAGGACCGGTCCAAGGACATGATCATCTCGGGGGGAACCAACATCTATCCGCGCGAGATCGAGGAGGTGCTCCTGCGCCACCCCGAGGTGCTCGAGGTCTCGGTGGTCGGCCGGCCCCACCCCGAATGGGGCGAGGAGGTGGTCGCCTTCGTCGTGGCGACGACGCCGGGGGGGCGGGTGCCGGAGCCGGAGCTCGACACTCTCTGCCTCGAACACATCGCCCGCTTCAAGCGGCCCCGCGACTACCGCTTCATCAAGACCCTGCCGAAGAACAACTACGGCAAGGTGCTCAAGACCGAGCTGCGCACGCGGCTCTCCGCCGAAGAGGGGCGACGTCCGCCCGTGCCGCGCGGGCCAGGGTAGCCCTTGAGGTGGTCCCGGATTTCGGGACCGGCCGCCGAGCGCCGAGGACAGGTCACCGAGCGATGCTGTCGCGCGTTGCGCCGACGGCGCTCTCATGCTCTTGGGCAGACAGGTCGAGAGCGGCGGTGTCTCGGGATCCTCGCGGTACTGTGGTGCGTAGTCGAACGTGAGTTCGTGCAGGCTGAGTCTGCGGATCGTTCCTGCTCGTTTCCCGTGCAGGCGTACTTCGCGCTCCTGGTCCAGACATGGCGGCACTTTCGTGTTCCCGGTGTTCGACAAGTCATGATTGAAACGACGCCGAGCGGTAGAACGCCTCTCGCGCCGCCTCGCGCCACTTGTGGCATTTGCGGTAGCGCCAGGCGTGACGGAACCATCCCCACAGGCCTCCTTTCTCGCTCGGGTCCAATGCCTCCTTCAGACGGAGCTCCCTCATCTTCGGCGGTTGAAGGCCGAGGTACGTTCCGACCTCATTCAGGACCGGCCCGTCGAGCGCCCGCGGCGCCCCTCCTCCCGCGGTGTGCACCCACATCCGCAGGCGAATCGTCTCGCGTGCGTCCCAGCCCCGTGCGTCGATCACCAGCGCCTGCGCGTGCGCGTACGCGTGACGCTTCTCCACGCTCCCGGTGCGCGGGCGCCGGCTCCAGCGCAACTCGCCGTGCGCGTTCGTCGTGTACGTTCGCGGCTCGGGGTAGCCCCCGCCCGGGGGGCTTGCCTTGTAACGGTTGCTCCATGCGCTCGTGTGCGCCTGGCCGCCGCGGATCCCGATCCCTTCGAGCCGGAAGGCGACCTCGGTGCTTCTTCGCCCTGTACGGATCAGCGCGTCTTCGATCGCGGCCGCTATCGTGTTCCCGCTCCGCGCGCCGATCCTTCCGACCAGGATCTTCGCAAGCACTTGCGCATGTCCGTCGGCGCTCGCGAAGCGTCCGTAGGTCTGCCAGTGCCCTCCCCATGAGTGGCCGGGCTCGCTGCAGCGGGTGCTGAAATCGAGCGCCTCTTGTGGCCCCGCCGCCTTGCCGAGCCGGCTCCCCTGCGCCTGCGCCTGCATGCCGACGAGCGCGAGGCTGAGCGTCAGGACCCGGATCGTCAGGTGCCCGATGGCCATTGGGTTCCTTGTCCGCCCGTCGGCGTCCGCCATGGTGCGCGATCCTCCCATCGGTTCCCGTTTTGCGAAAGGCGCTGCAAGCGCTGGATGTCGCGCCCGGTGGACCGTGCGCCGCGGAGCCGAACCGGCCGCCCGGGTCTCGCGACGCACGCGGTCGCCGCTCGACGCTTGCCGCCGGCGTTCACCCCGCTCCCGGCGCAGGGTCCCGTTCGTGCGCGAGGGCGGCGGCGAAATCCTCGTTGCCGAGGTTCTCTACCCGCCAGGTCACCGCGGGGAGGTGCGGAAACCGGAACTCGCCGACGTTCACCCCGCGCCGCATCGCGGGCGGCACCTCGAACCCCGCGAGGTCGAGCCGAAGCCCCGTGCCCAACGCCTTGGTGAGCGCCTCCTTGATCGTCCAGAAACGGTAGAAGAGACGGGTCCGGCGCAATCCCCTCGCCGCGGCAAACTCGGCCAGCTCCACCCGCGTGCACACCGTCGCCGCCAGC
Source organism: Gammaproteobacteria bacterium (assembly GCA_965214795.1). GTDB lineage: Bacteria > Pseudomonadota > Gammaproteobacteria > HK1 > HK1 > JAJDXW01. Next base: position 4,798,692 of record OZ243976.1, read on the forward strand.
GCGTCGAGGTCCCGCCGGGGAACGCGCGCTTCGAGGTCCACCCCGATCCGCCCCGCCCGCGCAACCGCGAGGAGCCCGTGTGCGCCGCTGTGGCTCACGCTGAAGCTCGCCGGGGCCGGAGCGCCCGAGAGCATGGCCACCGGCTTTCCGCTCTCGGATTCCTCGAACGAGAGCTCGTCGTTCGCGCAGCCGAGCCGCGCGCAGAGGACGGCGCGGAGCGCCGCGCGGCAGAGAGTGTACTGGCGGCGCCGGCCCTGGTGCCGGTAGCGTTTCCCGCGCGCCCGCTCCTGCGCGCTCAGCCACCCGCGCGCATCCGCCTCGCGGCCCGCATGGGGAGCGAGGTCCACGCGCACGACGCACGCATCGCCCGTCCGTGCGAACGGACGCCACCACCGGCCGGACCCCGGCTCGGGCACCGCAACCGCAGGCCGACGCGCCGAGGAATCAGCTCCGGTAGCCGGCGTTGATGTCGATGTAGGCGTGGGTGAGGTCGCAGGTCCAGATGGTGTCCCGCCCCGCGCCCACCCCGACGTCGGCGCGCAGTCGCACCTCGGAGCCCCGCAGGTGCGCGGTCGCCCGCTCCTCGGAGTACCCCTCCCGGACCCGGCCGCCCTCGGCGCATTGCTCGTCGCCGATCCAGAGCCGGAGCCGGTCGCGATCGGCCGCCTCGCCCGCCTTGCCGACCGCCATCACCAGCCGCCCCCAGTTCGCGTCCGCCGCCGCGAGCATCGTCTTGACGAGCGGCGAGTTCCCGATGCTGAGGGCGATCCGCCGCGCCGCCTCGTCGCTCTCCGCCCCTTCCACGACGACCTCGACGAACTTGCCGGCCCCTTCGCCGTCGCGGACGATCTGGTGGGCGAGGTCGAGCATCGTCGCGTCGAGGAGCGCGCGGAGCTCCGCGAGCCGCGGATCGGAGGCCGCGGTGATCGGCCGGGCAGGCTTGACCGCCCCGGTCGCGAAGAGCAGGACGCTGTCGCTCGTCGAGGTGTCGGAGTCGACCGTGATCCGGTTGAAGCTCCGGTCCACCGCCCCGGTGAGGAGGGCCCGCAGGACGGGGGCGGGAAGGTCCGCGTCGGTGAACGCGAACGCGAGCATGGTCGCCATGTCCGGCGCGATCATCCCGCTCCCCTTCGCGATCGCGGCGACCCGCACCGTCTCGCCGTCGAGGCGCGCCTCCCCGCCCGCTCCCTTGGAGAACGTGTCGGTGGTGCGGATGGCGTCCGCCGCCGCCCGCCAGCGGCCCGGGGACGGCGGGCCGAGGGCTCCGGCGGCCTTCCCCACCGCGGCCCGCATCGCCTCCTCGCCGAGCGGCTCGCCAATGACCCCGGTGGACGCGAGGCAGACTTCCTCGGGGGCCGCATCGAGCGCTTCGGCGACCGCGCGCGCCGACGCGAGCACCGCCGCCCTCCCCGCCGCCCCGGTGAACGCGTTGGCGTTGCCTGCGTTGCAGAGGACCGCCCGGGCCGTGCCGCGCCCGAGATGCTCCCGGCACCAGTCCACCGGCGCGGACGCGCAACGCGAACGGGTGAACACCCCGGCGACGCGAGACCCCGGCGCGAGCGCGGCCAGCATCACGTCCGGCCGCCCGCGATAGCGAAGCTCCGCCGCATGCGCGGCGAGCAGCACGCCAGCCACCGGCGGGAGGTCGGGAAAGCTCGCCGGGGCAAGGGGAGATACCGGTGACGACTCGCTCACGATCGGCTCCAGGTGGGAAGGGGGCGGGAAGGGGGCCGGCCGGATCGCCGGGGCCGCGATCATGGCAGAATTTCGCGGGCCCTCCCACCGGCGCGACGCATCCGCGCCGGACCACTCCGCCGATAGCGACCGGAGATGCCGGAGATGCCGGAGATGCCGGAGATGCCGGAGATGCCGGAGATCCTTGCCCCCGACGACGTTCCGGCCCTGCTCTCGCCGGGGATGACGGTGTTCGTCGCGGGCGGGGCGAACGAGCCGGCCACGGTGCTCGACGCCCTCCGCCGCCGGCCCGACGCGGGCGCCGGGGTCACCTGGATCCAGTCGATCGTGCCCGCCCTCAACCGCTTCGACTTCTGCTCCCTCCACGACGACGCGCGCGCCGTCGCATTCTTCATCACCCCCGAAACCCGTGCGAGCTACCGGGCGGGGCGCATCGACTTCATCCCCTGCCAGCTCCGGGCGGTGGCCGACCTCCTCGGCGAAGGCCTCGACCTCGACCTTGCCATCGTGAGCGTGCCCGCGCCTCGCGACGGCGCATGGGAGGCCGGCGCCGACTTCGGCGCCGGCCTCAACTGCGACTTCGTCGATGTGATCTTCGGGCGCGCCCGGCGGGTCGTCGCGGAGGTGAACTCCGCCCTCCCCGATCCGCCGGACAGCCCCCGCATCGACGCCCGCCGGATCGACTTCGCGGTGCCGGTGAGCCGACCTCCTCCTCCCTTCCCCCTCCCCGCGCCGGACGAGACCGCCCGCACCATCGCCCGGAACGTCGCCGGGCTCGTCCGCGACGGCGACACCATCCAGACCGGCATCGGCTCCATCCCCTGCGCCGTACTCGGAGCCCTCCGGGACAAGAACGATCTCGGGCTCCATTCCGGCATCCTCGACGATGGGGTGATGGCCCTCGTCGAGCGCGGGGTGATCACCGGGAGACACAAGACGATCGACCGCGGCCGCCACGTCACTGCGTACGCGATCGGCTCCCCGGCCCTCTACGGCTGGCTCGGAGAGCGGGACGATGTGCGCTTCCGGCCGGTCAACTACACCCACGGAGCCGGCACCCTCGCCCGCATCGACCGCTTCGTCTCGATCAACTCCGCGCTCGAGATCGACCTCGGGGGCCAAGTGAACGCGGAAATGATCCGCGGCACCCAGGTGACCGGGACGGGCGGCTCGGTGGACTTCATGCGGGGCGCCGCGAGCTCGCGGGGCGGGCGCTCCATCGTCGCCCTCGGGGCGACCGCCGCGGGGGGCAAGGTCTCGCGGATCGTGCCCCGCCTGGGCGACGGGAACGCCCCGACCGCGCTCCGCACCGACGTCGACTGCGTGGTGACCGAGCACGGCGTCGCGGACCTGCGGCACCGGCCGGAGCGCGCGCGGGCCGCCGCCCTCGCCGAGATCGCGGCCCCGGAGTTTCGGCGCGAGCTGCGGGCGGCGGGGCGGCCATGAGCGGGGCGGCCATGATCGGACTCACCGCCCTCGACCTTGCCGCGGTGGCCCTGCTGGTCGGGTGCTGGGGAGGGTTCAACGCGATCGTGCTCCGGCCCCGCTCCGGTGGATGGGCGAGCCTCAGCCGGATCATGGTGCGTTACCGGAACGGATGGATGGCGGTCATGGCGGGGCGCGAGCTGCGGATGGTCGACACCATGATCCAGGGCTCGGTGCTCCAGGGCTGCACCTTCTTCGCCTCGACCGCGATCCTCCTCGTGGGCGCGCTGCTCGCCCTGCTCGGCGCCGCCGACCGGGCCCTGGAGGTCGTCCGGGACCTGCCGTTCACCGTGGAGACGACCCGGACGCTGTTGCAGTTGAAAGTGCTGGGGGTGGTCACGGTGCTCATCTACGCGTTCTTCAAGTTCGCATGGGCGCACCGCCTCTACACCTACTGCATCGTGGTCATGGGCGCGACCCCGATGGAGGAGACGCCGGAGACCGCGCGCTTCGCGGCGCGGGCCGCCCGCCTGCTCGACCTGGGCGCCCTTCACTTCGACCGGGGAATGCGGGCCTACTACTACACCCTCGCGGCGACCGCGTGGTTCATGCACCCGATCCTGTTCATGGTCTCCACCGTCTGGGTGACCGCGGTGCTGCTTCGCCGCGAGTTCCGCTCCCGGACCCGCACCATCCTCGCGTCCGAGACCGATTGATCCGCGACGATGTGGGGTCTTGAACCGGCGGCCTTCCGGCGCGGCCGCTACCCCTGGCTGACCGACCGGCGCTTCGTCGCGATCTTTCTCGTCGGCACCCTGACGAGCCTCGTGCGCTGGCTCGAGATGCTGGTATTCGGGGTATACGTGTTCGCGGAAACGGGGTCCGCCACCACGACCGCGGCCATGACCCTGCTCCGGCTCCTGCCCCTCGCCCTCTTCGGAGCCTTCGGCGGAGCGGTCGCGGACCGCATCGACCGGCGCCTCATGATGCAGTGGGGGCTCGTCGCGATGTGCATCCTCGCGGCCGGCCTCGCCGCGCTCGCCTGGACCGGACGGCTCGAGGTGTGGCACCTCGGGGTCGCCGCGTTCCTCGGGGGGGTCTTCTGGATCACCGACTTCCCGGTCCGCCGGGCGCTCATCGGGGACGTGATCCGGAGGCCGTTCCTCGGGCGGGCGATGGGGGTCGACACCCTGGCCAACAACGGGACGCGGATGCTCGGCCCGCTGCTCGGAGGAACCCTGCTCGCGACGGTGGGGCTCGAGGGCACCTTCGTGCTCTCGGCCCTCCTCCACACCCTTTGCTGGATCGCCTTTCAGATGGTCCGGTTCCCGTCCCCCGCCCCGGCGCCCCGGGCGAGCAACGTGTGGCGGAGCGTCGCCGAGGGGATCGGGTACCTGCGCGGCGACCGCCGCCTCGCCGGCGTCCTCGCCGTCACCGTGGTGTTCAACCTCTGGGCGTTCCCCACGATCTCGATGATCCCGGTGATCGGCGAGGAGAGCTTCCGGCTCGGTCCCTCCGCGGTCGGGATCCTCGCCTCGACGGAGGGGGCGGGCGCCCTCGCGGGATCGATCCTGGTCGCGGTGTTTGCGCGTCCGGTCAACTTCATGCGGCTGTACTTCGCGGGCTGCGTGATCTACCTCACGCTGTCCATCGCTTTCGCGGCTTCCCCCGTTCCCTGGCTCGCCGGCGCCGCGCTGTTCGTGGTCGGTCTCGGGGGCGCCGCCTATGCCGCGATGCAGACCACCCTCGTCATCCTCTCCACGCCGGCCGAAGTGCGGGGGCGGATGATGGGGGTGCTGTCCGTGTGCATCGGAACCGGGCCGCTCGGCTTCTACCACGTGGGAGTGCTCGCGGACCGGATCGGCGCGCGGGACGCGGTCGCCCTCATCGGGCTGGAGGGGCTCATCGCCGCCATCGTGGTCTCGCTCCTGTGGCCCGAGATCCACGGGCGGCGGACGGGGAGCGCGCGCCCCCGGCGGCGGACCTGGCGCCGCGACGGAAGACCGTAGGCCGGATTCGCGAGGCGGCCGGGTGCCGGGTGCCGGGTGGCCGCGGGGGTTGCCCGCCTGCGGCTCCCGCCGTTCCGGGCGTGCCCGACCCGGGCATCCGGCACCTTCGGGCTACGGTTTCGCCGCTGGACGGTATACACCCCGCACCACGTACACCGGGGGGCAAGGGGTCCGGGTTCGGGCAAAGGGACCCAGGCCGCCCCCTGCACCACGTACACGGGGGGCAAGGGGAAGGCGCGGAGCACCAGCCCGAAAAAATCACCGACTTTCGTCGTGTGCGGGTCGGTTCGGGCCTCCTGACGCTGCCCTCGACCGCACGGCAGGCAGGCTACAATGGCCGGAACGGCGGGAAGCGGGGACCCGGGGGCCGACCATGATTCGCCTGCTGACCTATCGCCTCAACGGGCGCGAGCGCGCGGACGCGGTGCCGGACAACGTGCTGCTGCTCGACCACCTGCGCGAGACCGTGGGGCTCACCGGCACCAAGACGGGTTGCGACGGCGGGGAATGCGGCGCGTGCACGGTCCTCGTCGACGGCGCTCCCGTCCTCTCCTGCCTCACCCTCGCGGCGACCGTCGCCAGCCGCTCGGTCGAGACGGTCGAATCCCTCGCCGAAGGAGGCCGCCTCGCCTTCATCCAGGAAGGCTTCCACCGCAAGCTCGGCTCCCAGTGCGGCTACTGTACGCCGGGCCTCATCATGGCCTCGGAGGCGTTGCTGCGGCGCGATCCGCACCCGAGCGAAGACGCGATTCGCGAAGCCCTCGGCAGCAACATCTGCCGCTGCACCGGGTACGTGAAGATCGTCGAGGCCGTGCAATGGGCCGCCGAGGCGGCGGCCTCCGCGGCCGAACGGGCGTCGGACCGATGAGCCCGCCGGCATCCGCCTTCCCATCGTCTCCGCCGGGGACCGGCGCAGCGCCCGCGGACGCGGCACCCGAGAGGGTCCGGACCATCGGGGAGTATGTCCCCCTGGTGGACGGCCCCGACAAGGTGAGCGGTCGGGCCCGCTACACGGCCGACCTGCCCTGCACGGCCGCCCTCGCGGGCCGCATCCTGCGCAGCCCCTGGGGGCACGCCGCGTTGCGGTCCGTCGACACCTCCGAGGCGGAGGCCCTCCCCGGGGTGCGGGCGGTGGTGACCGGGGCGGACTGCGACCGGACGTTCGGCGTCCTCCCCATCGCGATGCACGAATACCCCCTCGCCCGCGACCGGGTCCGCTACCGGGGCGAGGCGATCGCCGCGGTCGCGGCCGACGACGACGCGACCGCGGAACGGGCCCTCGCGCTCATTCGGGTCGAGGTCGATGAGCTGCCCGCCTGTTACACGGCCGAGGCGGCGCTCGCCCCGGGCGCCGTCGACCTCCACGAGAAGCGCCCCGGCAACGTCGAGCGCGACGTCGAGTACGAGATTGGCGACGTGGACACCGCGCTCGGCGCCGCCGACCTCGTGCGGGAGAGGACCTACCGCTGCGCCGAGGTCTGCCAGGCCCAGATGGAGATGCACGCCGCCCTCGCGGACTACGACCCGGAGCGCGGCCGGCTCACCGTACAAGCGAGCACCCAGGTCCCCTACTACGTCCACCTCATGCTCGCGCGCTGCCTCGACCTTCCGAAGTCGCGGATCCGGGTCGTCAAGCCCCACATCGGGGGCGGATTCGGCTGCCGCACCGAGACCCTCCACGTCGAGATCGTCTGCGCGCTCCTCGCCCGCAAGGCGGGCGGGGCGGTGCGGCTCGTCACCACCCGCGAAGAGACCTTCATCACCCACCGGGGGCGTCCCGAGCAGTCGGTGCGGCTGAAGCTCGGGCTCCGGCGCGACGGGCGCATCACCGGGGTCGAATGCGAGACCGTGCAGCGGGGCGGCGCCTATTCCGGCTACGGGATCGTCACCATCCTCTACTCGGGCTCCCTCCTCTACGCAATCTACGACCTCGAGCACGTCCGCTATCGCGGGCGGCGGGTGCTCACCAACACCCCCCCGTGCGGGGCGATGCGCGGCCACGGCACGGTGAACGTGCGCTTCGCCTTCGAGGCGCTCCTCGACGAGATGGCGGCCGAGCTCGGGCTCGACCCCTTCGCGGTGCGGCGCGCGAACCTCATCGACGCGCCGGCCGTCACCCCGAACGATCTCCTCGTCAACAGCTACGGGCTCCCCGAGTGCCTCGACCGGGTGGAGGTGGCGAGCGGCTGGCGCGAGCGACGCGGGCGCCTCCCGGCCGGACGCGGGCTCGGGATGGCGTGCTCGCACTACGTGAGCGGCGCGTCGAAGCCCGTCCACTGGACCGGCGAGCCGCACGCCACCGTCCACCTCAAGCTCGACTTCGACGGATCGGTGGTGATCCTGACCGGCGCCCCCGAGATCGGGCAGGGATCGTCCACCGTCCTCGTGCAGTGCGTGACGGAGGTCCTCGGGGTCGACCCGGGCCGCATCCGCATCGTCGCGAGCGACAGCGAGGTCACCCCGAAGGACAACGGGGCGTACTCGTCCCGGGTCACCGTGATGGTCGGCAACGCCGCGATCGAGGCCGCCGAGCGCCTGCTCGGGGCGTTGACCGAGGCGGCCGCGCGCGCGCTCGAGGTGAGCCCCGAGGATGTGGAGGTGCTGGGCGAGGTGTACCGCGCGGGGAGCCAGGACCAGGGGCTCACCTTTGACGAGGTGGCCGCGGCGGCGCTCCGGGACAGCGGCACCATCACCGTCAAGGGCAACTTCTCGACCCCGGCGCAGGCCCAGGGCGGGCGCAAGTACCGGGGCGCGACGGTCGGGTCGAGCACCGGCTACAGCTACGCGGCGCAGGTCGTCGAGGTCGCCGTCGACGAGGAGACCGGTCAGGTCGCCGTCGAGCGGGTCTGGGTCGCCCACGACTGCGGCAAGGCGCTCAACCGGCTCGCGGTGGAGGGGCAGGTCCAGGGTTCGGTGTGGATGGGCATGGGGCAGGCGATGAGCGAGGAGACGGGTTACGCGAACGGCCTCCTCTCCGCCCCCAACCTGCTCGACTACCGGGTGCCGACGATCGCCGACTCGCCCCCCATCGACGTGCAGATCGTCGAGAGCGACGACCCTCTCGGCCCGTTCGGGGCCAAGGAGGCGGGCGAAGGCTCGCTGGCCGGCTTTCTCCCGGCCCTGACGAGCGCGGTCGCGGATGCCATCGGCCTCCGGGTGGACGAGTTGCCGGTCACCCCGGACCGGGTGTGGCGGGCCCTCGAGCGCCGCCGCCGCGAGGCGGAGCGCGAGGCGCGGGCGGCGCGCCGCGGAGCGGGGAACGGCAGGGCGGGCCGGCCGCGGCCGGGACCGGGGACACCGGGCGGCGGGCGGTCGAAGAAGAGCGCGAACGGGCCCGGCTCCGCATCCGCGTCCGGCTCCGAATCCGGACCCGACCCCGGCTCGCCGGCCCACGACGGCGCCGCCGGCGGCAAGAACGGAGACGTTCCTTGAACGTTCTCCCCGAGTGGGAGCTCCTCGCCCCGGAGAGCATCGACGAGGTGCGCGCCCTCCGCGCCCATCACCCGGGGAGCCGATTCCTCGGCGGCGGCACCGACCTCGTGGTGAACCTGCGGCGCGGGATCGGCGACCCGCCCGCGACCCTCATCGACATCAACCGGGTCGCGGACATGAAGGGGATCGCGGTCGACGGCGAGCGGATCCGCGTCGGAGCCGGGGTCACCATCCGCGAGCTTGCGGAGGACGCCCGGGTGCGGGCCGGCTTCCCGGGGCTTGCCGCGGCGGCGGGCTCGATCGCGGGCCCGACCCATCGCAACATGGGCACGGTCGGGGGCAACCTCTGCCTCGACACCCGCTGCATCTACTACAACCAGAGCAAGTGGTGGCGGGCTGCGAACCGGTACTGCCTCAAGTACGGCGGCGACGTCTGCCACGTCGCGCCGAAGAGCCGGGTCTGCTACGCGACCTTCAGCGGCGATCTCGCCCCCGCCCTCGCCATCCTCGACGAGGCGGAGGTCGAGGTCGCAGGGGCGGCGGGGCGCCGCACGCTGGCGCTCGAGTCGCTCCATACCGGGGATGGCGAGCGCTACCTCGCGCTCGAGCCCGACGAGTTCGTGGTGGCGGTGCGGGCGCGCCGGCCGGCGCACCTTCGCACCGGCTACGACAAGGTACGGGTGCGCCAATCCATCGACTATCCGCTCGCCGGGGTCGCGGCCGGGGTGATCCGCGAAGGAGACCGGCTGGCGGACCTGCGGCTCGCGTTCGCCGGCACCAACCCGAAGCCGCTCCGGCTGGAAGGAACCGGAGCCCTGTGCGGAGGGGCCCTCGACGAAGCGACGATGGAACGGTTGAGCGGGCTGGTGCGTCGCCAGGTCATGGCCATGCGCACCACCTTCACCAGCGGACACTACCGGCGTCACGCGGCGGGGGTGCTCGCCCGGCGCCTGGTCCGCCGGCTCTTCGACGGCGTTCGACCGTGATCGGCCATCCCCGGCCCGAACCGCTCGACGTTGAAGCAGACCGGAAGCGTAGCGTGCGCAACCGCGTCGTCCGCGAAGCATCGAAATGGAACGCGGCGACCCTCGTCGCCATCACCGGAGTCCTGAGCATTGCCTGCAAACTCTTCTGACGAAGGCGGGGTGTCGTGGGCCGGTACGGGCTGAGCCAGGCCGTGCCGCGCCGCGAGGACCCGCGGCTGCTGCGGGGCGAGGGGTGCTTCATCGACGACCGGGCGCCCCCCGGCGCGCTGCACGCGGTCGTTCTGCGCGCCCCCTTCGCCCACGCGAGGATCGGCCGCATCGAAACGGCGGCGGCGTGGGCGGCCCCGGGGGTGCGGGCGGTCTACACCGGGGCGGACCTCGCCGCGGCGGGAGCGGGCGGGGTCGCCTGCATCGTCGGCCCCCCGGAAACCCCCTGGTCCGGGCTGCGCAAGGGCGACCGCTTCCGCGAGCGCCGCCAACCCGCCCTCGCCACCGAACGGGTCCGATTCGTGGGCGAGTGCGTCGCCTTCGTCGTCGCCGGAACCCGGCGACAGGCGCTCGACGCGAGCGAGCGCATCGAGGTCGACTACGACCCCCTCCCGGCCGTCACCGCCTGCGACGAGGCCCCGCGGGGGCCGCCGGTCTGGGACGACGTGGCCGACAACGTCTCGTTCCGGTGGGAGATCGGCGATGCGGCGGCGACCGACGCCGCGTTCGCGGCGGCCCACCGGATCGTGCGGCGGCGCGTCGTCAACAACCGCGCCCAGCTCTGCCCCCTCGAGGCCCGCGGGGCGATCGCCGAATACGAGGCGCAGGCGGGCCGCTGGACCCTGCACGTCCCGACCCAGATGCCGCACGGCGTCCGGCGGCAGCTCGCCCAGGTCTTCGGCCTCGAGGAAGGACGGTTCCGGGTGCTCGTGCACGACGTCGGCGGCGGGTTCGGGGGCAAGAACTCGCTCTATGCGGAGCAGATCCTCTGCGCGATCGCGGCCCGGGACCTGAAGCGGCCGGTCAAGTGGATCGCGGATCGGTCGGAGGCGTTCCTCGGCGACAATCACGGGCGCGACCTCGTGAGCCATGCGGAGCTCGCCCTCGACGCGGAGCACCGCATCGTGGGCCTTCGCATGCGGAACTTCGCCAACCTCGGCGCCTACACCGCCTCGCGGGGCGCGACCCCGCCGACCCTCGGCCCCCTGATGGCCGCGAACACCTATCGCATCCCCGCGGTCCACGTCGAGGTCGCCGCCTGCTTCACCCACACCGTGCCGACCGATCCCTACCGGGGCGCGGGGCGGCCGGAGGGCCTTTACGTCGTGGAGCGCCTGATGGACGCGGCCGCACGAGAGACGGGGGTCGGCCCGGTCGAGTTCCGCCGCCGGAACCTCATCCCGCCGAGCGCCTTTCCCTACCGCTCCCCGACCGGGCTCCTCTACGATCCGTGCGAGCTCGCGAAGGTGCTCGAGAACGCTCTCGAACGGGCCGGCGCGGCCGGCTTCCCGGCCCGGCGGAGGGAAGCCGAGGCAAGGGGCCGGCTCCGCGGGCTCGGCATCGCCAACTACATCGAGCGCTGCGGGGGCGGGGCCGGGCTCAGCGAGCGCGCCGACCTCCTCGTCGACCCGGACGGGACGGTGACCCTGCTCATCGGATCGATGTCGAACGGACAGGGGCACGAGACGGCCTACAGCCAGATCCTGAACGATCGGCTCGGCCTCCCGTTCGAGAAGATCCGGATCGTGCAGGGCGACACCGACCGGGTCGCGAGCGGCACCGGCACCGGCGGCTCCTGGTCCCTGCCGATGGGCGGCGGGGCGGTGGTCCACGCGGTGGACGACCTCGTGCGGACCGCGAAGCCGCTGGCCGCCGATGCGCTCGAAGCGGCGGCGCAGGACGTGGAGTTCCGGGACGGTTCCTTCCGGGTAGCGGGGACGGACCTCGCGGTCTCGTTCGCCGATGCCGCGGCTCGCGCGGCGGCAGAGGGGCACGTCCGCTCGGACGGCGCCCCGGGGCTGGAGGCGGTCGCCGTATTCGAGCCCGGGAACTACACCTTCCCCTACGGGACCCACCTCTGCGAGGTCGAGGTGGACCCGGACACAGGGGCGGTGCGCATCGTCGCGTATACCGCGGTGCACGACTTCGGGCAGGTCCTGAACCCCCTCCTCCTCGCGGGCCAGGTGCACGGGGGGCTCGCCCAGGGGCTCGGGCAGGCCCTTCTCGAGCACACCGTCTACGACGGCGAAGGGCAGCTTCTCAGTGGCTCGTTCATGGACTACTGCATTCCCCGCGCGGACGACCTGCCGGACTTCGACTTCGTGGCGTGGGCCACCCCCTCGCCGGGGAACCCGCTCGACATCAAGGGCTGCGGGGAAGCGGGGGCGGCGGGCTCACCCCCCGCCGCGATCAACGCGATCCTCGACGCACTCGCGTCGGCCGGCGTCGCCGACTTCGACATGCCCGCCACCCCGGAACGGGTCTGGCGCGCGCTCCGCGATGCCCGACCGGGTTCGGGAGGCTGACGCGGAGGAGGCTGCGGCGCCGACGCCCCCGGGAAACGGCCGGGCGGCCCCGTCGGCGTCGGGTCAGGCGGCTTCGGCGGCGGTGGCGGGGCGAACCTCGCCGAGATGGCGCCGGAGGATCCCGAGCATCCGGCGAAGGGGCTCGGCCGCTCCCCACAGGAGCTGGTCCCCGACCGAGAACGCGGTGAGGTATTCGCCGCCCATCCGGAGCTTGCGGACCCGCCCGACCGCGACCTCGATGAGAAGGATGCTTCCTCCGAAGATGTAGACGGCAGCCCGTCGCGTAACCGATGCACGGACCAAACTGCGCCGTATCTCGATTCCTTCTCTCGTCAAGGGGATTCTCTGTTCCACGAGGTTTGCTCCATTGCTGTCATCTTACAACATCTTCTTCGCATAGTCGGAAACTATCCTGGCTAGTGCGGCACTAAATAGCGCGTTCTTTAAATCATTGTATTGTCTCTCGGTAAGGTAATGAAAATCCTCTGGCGTAAGAAGATGCCAAACCCAGGTAAGAAGCATTAATGCCAGAATGGCGATACCCATCCAGATGAGGATCAATGTCCCTTTATGGACATGTTCTCTTACTCCTTCACGCCGTTGATGTGCCAGTTTGCGCGCGTTCTTTTCCAGATCTTCGCGTTCAAACTCGAGGGATTCCTGTCTTGCTTTTCCATCCCTGCTATTCCCGTTGCCCAGTGGGGCATCGGGAATGGTAATCCTGTCATTCCCCTCCACCGCTACGCCCGCCTAACCGGAACCACTACGCTCCGCATAAAGCAAATTGTAGTGGTCCTCAATCAAGTCGTTCGGAATGACGAAATCTTGACCAAGTTCATTATAGACGATATCCCAAGGGGTGCCCGGAGAATGCGTCATGCGTGAAAGCTGGATAGCCGAATGACGACCATAGATGTCATGCACCTGGTCCATGACGGACCGCTCGTCAGCATCGAATTCTTCGTCGTCTTCCGGTGGAGCAACATGCTCTGCCGGAACGGGCATGGCACGGAATTGCTTCACTTCCTGATAGAGCTCCCGGATCACCGGCCCGTAACGCCATGCCTCTACGTCTTCTCTTATCAGAGGACGGCCATACAGCCCCAGCATCCACCCATGGGCGATGCAGACGAGCTTTATGAGCTTCATCGGCGAAAGTGAGCGGTTGGAGGTATCTGCCCGGTCCAGAAGGTACCGGGCGACCGAGAGACACGAGTGGCTCATTTGCTCTCCTCCTTCCCGTGTGCTGCATCCTCTCCGAACGCGCACCTCGATTCTCGAAATGGGGGCGCAACTTCCCCCGTCAACGCGGGGAGCGTAGCATGGAATGGCGACCATGATCGGGTCTTTAGGTCAATAGATCAGCATCGAACTCTTGACAAAAACTCAACATTCATTCTGGAGCGGAATCGTCTTCAGATGCGCCGATCGGGTGGAATGAAGGCGGATTGTTTGTTGTTTTTCCGTGTATTTTTCTGGTGCGGTATCCACATGCCGCGTCCTCCAAGGTCGCGTCCATGTAGAAGTCCTCGGGCAGGTCAGGCGTGCGCGGACTGACGCTTGTGCACCCGAGTCGAGTCCGTTGGCGGCAGTCAGGTCGCGGTACAGGGCTGAATCTATTCTTCCGACCGCATCCTGGTCAGCGTCAACTATTTCTTCCGGCGGCGACAATTGGAATTGCCGGTCTGCAGGGCCGCGTGAGCAGGGTCGAAGATCTTGAATTCTCCTATTGTTGTTGAGCCTGTGGCCCGAGTTTGACACCCCCTAGATACGAGTCTTGGTATTGTTTAGATAGATCAAGCCGTTACGATCGCGCTCGCGGACATCCATGTGACCAGGCGTTCAGCCCAACTTCAGAATCGGCGCAGGAGGTCTAATCCGTAGAGATTTCAATCGGTTGATGGCACTTGGACGCGGCTCGGTGACCTGCCACAACGTCCCGTTCGGCCCGATCAATTGCGCAAGTTGTATGCGCTTCAGGTCGTCGCGGATGTTGCGCCAGGTATCCGCGCAGGCGTGCTCGGCCATGCGTTCGAGCAACAAGGCGATCACGGTCAGGGCGATGTGGGCGTGGATGCGATGGGGCACGCGGTGATGGACCGGGCGCAACCGCAGCCCGCTCTTGAGCTGGCGCCACGCCTGCTCAACGCGCTGGAGCTGCTTGTATCCCAACGCCAGGTCCTCGGGACCGAGCGTATCGTCGTTGCTGTGAACAACGAATTTGCCGTCCAGGCGCTCGGCCGCTTTGACCTTGGCCCGGTCGATGGCGAGCCGCCCGCAGGAGGTCACACGCAGATATTTCCCATACCGGCCACGGGCGCGCAGCTCGCACGCGCGCTTGCCGTGCCCGGAGCCGGCCCGCAAGGTCGCCAGTTCGGCCAATACCTCGGTGCGATGACGGCGTTGGCGTTCGGCCTCGCGCGGATTGAAGCACACCACGTAGCGCCGGCGCCGCTCTCCCGCGCCGACCACCACCTCCTTGACCTGAAGGTTCTCGGCGACCTCGCGGTAGCGCCCGCGCCGACTCAACACCTCGGTGTCCACTTCTCCGCCGCGGTGTACCGGCATGCACACGATGTAACGCCCGCCCCCGCGCGCCAGCGCCTGAAGATTGTCCGCCGAGACCATCCCCGCATCACCGACGAACACGCACCGATTCAGCCGCCAACCCCTCCGGTTCCAGGCCCCGCCAAGGGCCGCGGGTTCGAATCACCTCGGTCTTGTACAGCCCGATGATGGACTCGGCCAGAGCGTTGTCGTACGAATCGCCGACGCTGCCGACCGATTGCTCGATGCCGGCTTGGGCCAGGCGTTCGGTGTAGCGAATGGACAGGTATTGCGACCCGCGGTCGCCGTGGTGGACCAAGGCGTCGCACCGGTCCACCACGCGCGCGTGCAGGGCCTGTTCGAGCGCGTCGAGCGCAAGGTCGGTGCGAAGCGAGTTCGACACCCGCCACCCCACGATGCGCCGCGCGTAGGCGTCGATGACGAATGCGACGTAGACGAACCCCGCCCAGGTCGCGACGTAGGTGAGATCCGCGAGCCACAACGCGTTGGGGCGCGGAGTCTGGAACACCCGGTTGACCCGGTCCGCCGGGCACGGCTGCGTCGCCACGGGGGTCGTTGTCTTCACCCCCCGGCCTCGCACCACGCCGCGAAGGCCCCGCTCGCGCATCAGCCGTGCGACCGTGCACCGGGCCACCGAGACGCCCTCGCGGCGAAGCTCGCGCCACACCTTGCGAACCCCGTACACCCGGAAGTTCTCCTCCCACACCCGCACGATGTTCTCGCCAAGCTGCGCGTCGCGACGCGCACGGGCCGGCAACCGGCTCCCGTCCCCTTCCCGAGCCTTGCGCTCGTAGTACGTCGAAGGGGCGATCGGCAGCTCCCGGCAGATCGGCTCGACCCCGTACTCACCGCGGTGGGTGTCGATGAACGACGTCATGGCTTGGGTCGGCGGTCGAGCTCCGCCTGGGCAAAATACGCCGACGCCTTTCGCAGGATCTCGTTCGCCCGCCTGAGCTCGCGGTTCTCCCTCTCCAGCACCTTGAGACGCTCACGCTCGGTGCTCGTCAGCCCGGGGCGAACCCCTTCGTCACACTCCGCGCGGCGCACCCACTTGCGAAGCGTCTCGGCCGTACAGCCGATCTTCGACGACACCGAGACGATGGCTGCCCACTGCGATTCGTGCCCGCCCTGGGGGTCCAGGACCAACCGCACTGCCCGTTCCCGAAGCTCCGGGGAGTATCTGTTTGATTGTTTCATCGCTCCAGTCTCTCAACGTTGGGAGCCTCCGGCAAACCCGGTACGGTTCAGAAGCGCGGGATCCGCTCCGTCGTCATTGGCTTCCTCTTCTCCTTCATCAACGACGAGCACGAGCAACGCGCCCGCGCGATCGTCGAGAACGAGATGCCGGACCCAGGAGCGCCCGCACAGCGCCCTGGGTGGGCGTACGCCGAGCGAGGCGTACCGTTGGGATCGTGCGGCATGAAGGCCACCGGTGCGAACGAGGGGCGTTGCGCGGGTGAGGGTCGCGGCGCCGCCCAGGACCCCGGTGATGGGCGAGGGGGGGAGTCCTGTGGATTTGTGGACGAGTCCTTCGGACCGACGCGAGCCCTACGGGCCGTGTGGACGAGACCGTGGACAACGCGGGCGCGTTGCCCACCGCCTCGCCCACACTCTCGCGCCTCTCGCCCACCAGCTCCACAGGACCAACCACCAGCGGTCCAGAGACCAGAGTTTCGACGTACCTCGACGCCGGTCACCGGCAGCGGGTACGATCTCCCGAGGGCATCAGATCACAGTCCCGGTACACCTTATTCCGGCCCTCGGACTGTCCAAACAACCCGGACCACCTCAGTCCGCCACGAATCACGCGGCTTCGGCGGCGGTGGCGGGGCGAACCTCGCCGAGATGGCGCCGGAGGATCCCGAGCATCCGGCGAAGGGGCTCGGCCGCTCCCCACAGGAGCTGGTCCCCGACCGAGAACGCGGTGAGGTATTCGCCGCCCATCCGGAGCTTGCGGACCCGCCCGACCGCGACCTCGAGCCGCCCGCTGACGGCGGCCGGGGTGAGCTCGGCGAGGGTCGCCTCCGGGGTGTTCTCGACCACCCGCACCCAGTCGTGCCCACCGGCGATGAGCGCCTCGATCTCGTCGAGGGGCCGGCCCTCACGAAGCTTGATGGTGCACGCCTGCGCGTGACAGCGCATCGAGCCGACCCGCACGCACACCCCGTCGATGGGGACCGGCGGCTCGCTCCCGAGGATCTTGTTCCCCTCCTCGAAGCCCTTTCGCTCCTCGCGGCTCTGCCCACCGCCGACGGGACGGTCGACCCACGGAATCAAGCTCGCCGCGAGCGGCGCCCCGAACCGGCTCCGGGGGAAGCCGTCGTCCGCGAGGACCTCACGCACGCGGCGATCGACCGCGAGGGCGGACGAGGCCGGATCGCCCAGCGGCTCGCGCACCGCCTCGCCGACCGCCGCCATCTGCGAGGCCAGTTCGCGCATGTGGGCCGCCCCCGCCCCGGACGCGGCCTGGTAGGTCATGCTCGTCATCCACTCCACGAGCCCGGCCCGGAAGAGACCCGCGAGCGCCATCAGCATGAGGCTCACGGTGCAGTTGGCCCCGCAGAAGTCGCGCCGACCGGCGGCCAGGCCGTCGGCGATGACCTCCGCGTTCACCGGGTCGAGGACGAGCACCGTCCCGGGCTCCATGCGAAGGGCCGAGGCGGCGTCGATCCAATAGCCGTTCCAGCCCGCGGCCCGGAGTTTCGGGTGCACCTCACGGGTATAGTCGCCCCCTTGGCAGGTGACGATCACGTCGTGCCGGGCGAGCGCGCCCGCATCGTATGCGTCGCCAAGCGTGTCGGTATCGAAGCCGAGATCGGACGGGCCCGGGCCGCCCGGTGCGGAGGTCGAGTAGAACGAAGGGGCGATGCCGGCGAAGTCGCCTTCCTCCCGCATCCGCTCGAGCAGCACCGAGCCGACCATCCCCCGCCAGCCGACGAATCCGACGTCGAGCATGTCCGCCGCTCCCGCTCCCGGTTCGGACCGCCGGTCAGGCCGCCTCGAAGAGCCCGGCCGCGCCCTGGCCGCCGCCGATGCACATCGTGACGACGCCGTAGCGCTTGCCGCGGTCGCGAAGCTCGCGCACGAGGTGACCCACGAGCCGCGAGCCGGTCATCCCGAACGGATGGCCGATGGAAATGGAACCGCCGTCCACGTTGTAGATCTCGGGGTCGATCTCGAGCCGGTCCCGGCAGTAGACGCACTGCGAAGCGAAAGCCTCGTTGAGCTCCCAGAGGTCGATGTCGCCGATCCCGAGACCGGCCTTCTCGAGCAGCTTCGGCACCGCGAACACCGGGCCGATCCCCATCTCGTCCGGCTCGCAGCCGGCCACTGTGAAGCCTCGGAAGAAGGCAAGCGGCTCGAGCCCGAGC
Source organism: Gammaproteobacteria bacterium (assembly GCA_965214795.1). Classification (GTDB taxonomy): domain Bacteria; phylum Pseudomonadota; class Gammaproteobacteria; order HK1; family HK1; genus JAJDXW01. Next base: position 4,816,691 of record OZ243976.1, read on the forward strand.
TGCCGGGCCCGCTCCTCGCTCATGACGAGGGTCATCGACGCACCGTCGGAGAGCTGCGAGGCGTTCCCCGCGGTCACCGTCCCGTCCTCCTCGAAAGCAGGCGGCAGGCCCGCAAGCCCTTCCGGCGTGGTGCTCGGGCGGTTGCACTCGTCCCGGTCCACCACCCCGTCGAGCTCCTCGGACTCGCCCGTCTTGCGGTCGGCCTTCACCCAGCGCACGGTCATCGGGTGGATCTCGTCCTCGAACCGGCCTTCGGCCTGCGCACGGGCGGTGCGCTGCTGGCTCGCGAGCGCGTACTCGTCCTGGTACTCGCGGCTCACCTGATAGCGCCGGGCCACCACTTCGGCGGTGTTGCCCATCGCCATGTAGATGTCCGGCTTCTTCTCGAGGAGAACCGGGTTCTTCGAGATCTCGCCGCAGTTGGCGCGCTGATGGGCGGTGATCGACTCGACCCCGCCAGCCATGATCACGTCCGCGTAGCCGCTCGCGACCTGGGTCGCGGCGGTCGCGATGGTGTTGAGCCCCGAGGAGCAGAACCGGTTGACGGAAGAGCCGGGGACGGTCACGGGAAGCCGCGAGAGGGCGACCGCGAGCCGTCCGATGTTCCCCGTCTGCTCGCCGGTCTGGTCCGCGCAACCCACGATGCAGTCGTCCACTTCCTCGGGGGAGAGAGCGGGATTGCGGTCGAGCAGCCCGTCGATGAGATGGGCGACCATGTCGTCGGGGCGGGTGAGGTTGAAGGTACCGCGGAAGGACTTGGCGAGCCCGGTCCGGATACTGTCGACGATGACGGCATCGCGCATGTTTCGTGTTCCTCGAGTTGCGGGCGGGAGGCGCCCACGGCCGGGCAAGCGGCGGCGAGCGCGGAAATCCGGGCCGGCGATCTTAGCGCCGTGTCGGGGTATTGACTATCGTGGTACGCTCGGCCGCGTCCCGGAGCGCACAACCCGACGGCCGGTTCCGGCAACGCGGATGTCGGGCCCGGAAATGTCGGGCCCGGAACAGAGGCGGTACGAGCAAGGGCGGTGGGGAGCCACCGCGAGGCTCCGCCGCCGGCTGAGGCAAAAACCGTGAACGTGCCCGTTCTCGTCCCCGGAATCCTCATCGCGGCCGTGGGGGCCGCGGTCCACCTGTTCCCCGCGCGGTTCATCGAATTTTCCGAGCGCCTGCTCGCGCACCCGGGCGGGAAGTGGTTTGCGGGCGGGATACGTCTCGCCCTCGGCGCCCTGCTGCTGGCCGGTTCGGGGGCGGCCGCCCATCCCGCGGCGGTCGCCACGGTCGGCGCCCTGCTGCTGGCCGTGGGCGCCGTCCTGCTCTTGCTGCCCCGCCCGCGCTTCGACGCGGTCGCCCGCTGGAGCGTCGGACTCTCGCCCGCGATCATACGGCTCTCCGCGGTGGCGGCGCTCGCCCTCGGTGTCTGGCTTTCCTTCGAAGCGGGCGGGGCTCCCGCCTGATTCAGGCGCAGGCCGGAGCCCAAACCCGAGCCCGTCCCGCTCCGCCTAGTCGGCGGACTCGCGACTCGCAAGCGGGTCTTCGAGCGGCACCGTGATGTCGGCGTGGATGTGCTGGGTCACCGCCGCGTCGTCCGGAACGCTCGTCTGCACGATGTTCCGCCCGAGCGGGGCGATGGTCGGGATCCGGTCCTCGGCGAGCGGCGCGAGGGCCGGCTTGCGGGCCATCGCCGCTTCGAGGTACGGCGCGAGCTCCGCCTGCTTGCGTGCCTCCCGCTCCCCCTCGTGCGCGTGGAATCCCGGCATCACCCGCGACGCGAAGAGCTCGAGCGACGCACAGATGTCCTCGTGCCGGTTGCGGCCGCCCTGCTGGATGAAGATGACCTGGTCGACTCCCGCCGCTTCGAACTTCGCGAGGTGGCTCGAGAGCTCGTCCGGGGTACCGATGCCGGAACCGGACCCCACTTCGGGCAGCCTGTCGCGGGCCGCCTCGAACCGCTCCCAGACATTGGTGCGCCCCGGCCGGTGGTTCCCGAATACGTAGAAGTGGCCGAGGGAGTAGCCGAAGAAGCGGAAGCCGTCCATCCCGCGGCTCCGGGCCTCCTCCGGATCCTCGTGGCAGGAGAAGCCGGTGACCATCGCGATGTTGGCGTTCACCGAGTGGCCGATGGGCACGCACTCCTCGGACCGGATGATCTCGTAGTACTCCTTCGCCCACCGCCCCGCGTCCTCCGGGTCGATGAACGCGAACGTGAGCGCCCCGATCCCGGCCCGCGCGGCCATGTGGATGGTCTCGCGCTTAGAGCACGCGACCCAGAGGGGAGGATGGGGCTTCTGCAGCGGCTTCGGCACCACGTTGCGGCAGGGCATGGAGAAGTACCGGCCGTCGAACCCCGGATAGGGCACCATCACCATCATGTTGGCGGTCTGCTCGACCGCCTCCTCCCACATCTCCCGCTTCTCGTCCGGGTTCACCCGGAACCCTTCCAGCTCGGTGCGCGAAGCCGACTCGCCGGTGCCCCAGTCCACCCGGCCGTCCGAGACGATGTCGAGCGTCGCGATGCGCTCCGCGACTCGGGCCGGGTGGTTGTAGGCGGGGGGAGCGAGCACCACCCCGTGCCCAAGGCGGATGCGGCTCGTGTTGCGAGAGCAGGCGCCGAGAAACACCTCCGGGGCGGACGAGTGAGCGTACTCCTCGAGGAAGTGGTGCTCGACCTCCCACACGTAGTCGATCCCGATCCGATCGGCCAGCTCGACCTGCTCGATCGCCTCCGCGAAGAGGCGGCGTTCGGAGCCCTCGGCCCAGGGGCGGGGGAGCTGGTGTTCGTAGAGGAGTCCGAATTTCATCGTTTCTCGCGGTCCCAAGCGGAAGGCGGGGCACGTTACCACAGGGGCCGGGCCGCCGGCCCCCGGGTTCGGGACCCGGGCTCGGGACCCGGGTTCGGGACTCGGGTTCGGGACTCGGGCAGGGTCATCCCACGCTACGGTTCCGGATGGAAACGAGGGGCCGACCTGCCCGGGACCGGCAGCCCCTCGGCAGGTCGGGTCGGCCGCAGGCGCAACAACCCGACATCGCACGGAGCACCGACGACTTCACACTGTGCGCTGGTACCTCGAACGGTGGATCTGGGTCTCCTTGCATGGCCCCGGGGCCGCCGCCCGGGGGTGACGCCGCATCCTGTCAGGAAAGGCTTCTCGGCCCCCCGCGGCTCCAGCCGATCCGGCCGATGACCGGGAGCTTGATCGCGGGCGGCCAGACGTGCGCTCCGAACACCAGCCCGAGCAGGTTGACCTCGATCCCTTCCGCCGGCCCCACGACGACCCCTGCGAGTCCGTAGAGCGACGCCTGCACCCCGCCTCCCGGCGAAGTGAAGACGAGCGCGCCATCGGCGTAATCCTTGCCGACCGCGGTGGGCGGCAGGTCGAGGCCGAGCTCCGGCACCGCCCGCCCGAGGAAGGCGATGAAGGTGTTGGAGTTGGGACCGGGCCAGATGCGGTACCGATCGGCGTAGGGATAGGCGCGGGCGGCCCGGTCGAGGCGTTCGATCAGGTCATCCACCCCCTCCCCCCGGAGGTCGGCCAGGAGCTCCGGCGCCCGGCCGAACCACCGGGCGTCGGCGGGGCGACGGTGGATCGTGAGCGAAGTCCCGCCCCAGCGAAGGCGCCAGCCGATCACCTCGTATACGGTGAACTCGGGCGACCCGCTCGGCTTGACCGCGATCCACGAGTGCACTCCGACGTAGCCGCGCCAGCCCCAGGCGCGGGCCGCGTATGCCTGCACGACCGCCTCGCGCACCGTCACCGGATCGGGAGCGAGCCCCACCGGCTCGCGGCTTGCGGTGCGCCATTCGGGGGCGGTCCAGGCGTACCATCCGACGTGCGCCGCGACGGCCCCCGCGAACGCGAGGGAGATTCCGAGCGCCGCCTTCTTCCGGCGGGTCATGGCGGAGCGAGGCGTCCTGCCCCGAACCCGCGCCGGGCCGTCGGGTGGGGCGCAAGCGCAGCCGCACCGTACCCGCCGAGGCACCGGCGACCGTCCGGCGGCGGTGGAGCGCCGGCTGTCACCTTTCGGACGGCGCCCAGCCGTAGACCCGCTGCAAGGTGCCGCCCATCAACGCCGCCCGCTCGTCTCCGGTCAGGCAATCGGCCTGGCGAAACGGCTCCACACCCTGCTCATAGGTCAGCAGGTTGACGGCGCGAGTCCAGTCGGTACCCCACATGCAGCGGTCGATGCCGAAGGCGTCGAAGATGCGGCGGAGCGGCTCCCGGAGATCGGGGTACGGAAAGGGCTCGTGCGAAAGGGTGCAGGCGCCGGAGACCTTCACGGCGACGTTCGGGTATTGCGCGAGGGCGAGGAGCCTCGGCAGGTCGGCGAACGGCTCCGGGGGAACGGGCGGCTCGAACGGTTGGCGGAGGCCGAGGTGATCGATGACGAGGACCGTGTCCGGGCGGGCGCGGGCGAGCCCGCCGGCCTCGTCCAGGAGGCCCCAGCAGAGCAGGTTGACGGGCAGCGAGTGGCGGGCCGCCGCGCTGAGAATGCGCCCGATGCCTGGGTGTCCGGGATCGATCGAGACGCCGTGCGCCATCATGATCCGGACCGCCACCGCGCCGTCGCGCTCCGCCCATTCCGCGACGGTCTCGGCCACCGCGGGGTCGGTCGGGTCCACCGGCTTGACGAGCCCGAAGCGGCCGGGGTGCCGGGCGTGCACCTCGATCGCGTAGCTCGCGTCGAAGCGATACATGGAGTAGGGGGACACCAGCAGGGCTCCGTCCACGCCGACCGCGTCCATCGCGGCGACCATGTCGTCGCCGGTCACCTCCGGGGGGCCGGCGAGGGTTCCCGCCCAGGGCCGGCCCGGATGGTCGCGTTCGTAGGCGTGGACCTGAGAGTCGATCGTCAGCATGTCCTGCGTCCCCTTCTCCTCGCCCATGCACCCATGAGCGGACCCGAGCGAGTCTAACCGCAACCGGTCGCCGACCTGCCGCCGCGAACCCCGGTCCGTCCAGGCTCGCGGGCCGGTCCGTGCTCCGCCATCCGGTTACTGATTACGCGCAGCCCTCATCTGGTTCGCCCTCCCCCGGTGAAATCGGTGAAATCGGGGCCGGAGCGGGATGCCCGGTGCAGGTCCGCAAACCGGATGAGGAGTGCGAAACTCCACTCCGACCCCGATTTCACCGTGACGGGGCGGGAACATGGGGTTCGTACGTACTCGGGTTTGGTTATGATGGAGGCCATAGTGTCACTCGTTGCGAGGAGCTCGGTCATGCCGGACGTGTACGAAGAACGCAGCTACGCCCAGGTGCCCATCGGATTCGGCCGGAAACCCGGGATCGTGGTGGTCGACTACCAGGTGGGGTTCACCGATCCGCAGTACGCGCTCGGCGGCGCGCCCCTCGTCCTGCGCGGGGTGGAGAACACGCAGCGCCTGCTCGAGAAGGCGCGCAAGTGCGGCGTCCCCGTCGCCAACTGCTACACGGCCTACCACAATGAGGACGAGATGCCCTACTGGAAGGTCCGGGCGGTGCGCGAGACGTTCATCCACGGCCATCCCTGCACCGAGCTCGACCCTCGCATCCATGATCCGGACCACGACATCCGGATCTGCAAGAGCGCGGGCTCCATCTTCTTCGATACCACCGTCGCGTCGTACTTCGTCAAGCAGCGCGTGGACACCGTGATCGTCACCGGCTGCGTGACGAGCGGATGCGTCCGCGCCACGGTGAACGACAGCTTCAGCCACCGGTTTCGCACCATCGTTCCCGAGGATTGCGTGGGCGACCACGACGAAGGACCGCACCGGGACAACCTGCGCGACATGTCCCGGCGCTACGCCGACATTACCGACGCCGATGCGTGCATCGAGTACATCGAGGACTGGCGCCGCCGCAACGCCGCCTGACCCGGTGCCGTCACGGGCTCTTCCCGCATGCCGGGAACGCCGGCGAAACGGGCCTCGTGCCAAGTGAACTCCGCGGCGCGAAGGAGTCCGGCCAACGAGCTCCAGGACTGGCATCCATGATTTGACGGTCGATCCGGCATTTGACGGTCGATCCGGCTGCGGATGTCGAGCCCGCGCCGCGCGCTGCGATGTCAGGTGACGCCTGCGGTCAACCCGGCCTGCCAAGGAGTCGGCGGTTCCGGGCAGGTCGGATGAACGAAGCGCAATCCGAGGCCTCAGGGTCGGTGCGAAGTCTCTCGAGTGTTGGAATTCAAGCCCTTTCCAGTTCAGGCCACGCGCCCGAACGGCCCGGTGCCAATGCCGGCGCCGGGGTCACCGTCATGCCTGCCATTGCCGGAACTCGACACGAAGGTGGGCCACAAAACGCCGGAGCGAACGGTCCACTTGCGTGGCGCGCTCAAGGTCCATCCGTTTCACGATTTCCTCTGCGAACTCGATTCCCCCGAGATTGGGCGTGATCCCGGCAGCGTGGATTGCCTCGATCAGGCGTAGTTTGTAGAGATCACGGTCACACTTCAGATCCGGCGCATCACAACCCCGCCCGAACACGTCCTTGAACGCGGCGCCGTCCAGCAATAGCCAGCGTTCGACGTGCGGATCGGGAACGGCGAAAATCATGGACGCGGGCGCGTCAGGCTTGGAGATCTGTTTCACGCGCTCGTTCAGCCCGCCGCAGTTGGCGTCGGTAGCGACGATGATCAGATCGGGCGGGTGACCGCCTTGCCCCTTCAGATCCCGCAGGTAGGCATCAAGCTCCCGAACGACCCGTGCATGACCCCGTACCGCACTTCGCCAGTCGAGCTGCACACCGACCCCGCACTCACCGGCAACGCGCCGTACCAGGGCTCCAACCACCTGCTGGTGGGCGTAGTCTTCGACGAACAGCGCGATCTCACACATCGAAGTCCCCTCTCAGAATGCGTTCCGAGACAGGGAGCCTTTCCTGTTGCTCGTCGAGGGCGCGGCCGATGTCTTGTCGGCGCGCGAGCGTTCCCCAGGTGGAGAAGGGATCGATCCGGGTCCGGCGTTCGACCTGCTGCACCACGAACAGAGAGTCGTCGGGCAACAGATCCGGCAGGATCGGTGAATGGGTCGTGACGATGTACTGGGTCGGCCCGATCTTCGCGCGGGTCTTCAGCAGTTCCGCGATCAACCGGATTCGGCGCGGGTGGACACCGTTTTCCGGCTCCTCGAAACCCACCAGCGAAGGAGGCTCATCGGCACCGGTCAACGCGAGAAGCCCCAACATCCGGAGCGTTCCCTCGGACAACACTCGCGCGGGGATGGCGACGCCGTTTTCCTTGAGACGAAGCTCGACCTCGCCGAGATCGCTCAGATCCATCTCGATACCGTCCACGTTCGGCATGATGGTGCACAGCGCCTTCTCCACCGCATCGAACTGCCGGGGTTCGAGCGCCCTGAGCGTGTTGAGGAACGCGGCAAGCTCCTCGCCCATCAGCCCGATGTGGCGTACTTCCTTGATCGGATTGGCCACTCGCATCCGTTCGCGTGGCTCGAAATAGAAGAACAACCAACTCTCCAGCTCGCGCCTTGCCGCCACGAGATGCGGATAGTGCGGCGGATAGTGGGGCATGGAGAGAATCGTGTGGTCGAGATAGCGGTCGTAATAGGTGGGATGTGCCTGCCCTTCGAGCCGCAGATGGATTTTCTCGCCGTTGCGTTCCACGAAGGGCTGGCGCCTTCCCGTCGGTTCGCCCTTGGAGTTCAGAGCGGCGAGATATTCGTCTGTCGTACGCAGAATGCCCGACCGGGGCAGCATCTCGATTTCAATGCGATACCGCAGGTCGCGTTCACGGATTCGGGCAGGACGGTCGGCCACGTCTTCGGATCGATCCCCACCACTCGGGCGACGCATTTCCGATATCTGCCGATTGACGGCCTGGACGACCGCGTCCGAGAGGTGCAGGTCGGCTTCGATGGAGAAGGTCAGACGTTCCTCTTCGATCAGACCCTTGAGTCCCTTTTCTCCTAAGGTGAAGGATTCGAGCGGCTTGCCCCGACAGGGAGGCTCGAAGGCTTCCTTCAGCGTTCGGCTCGTCCCCAGCTTCGAAAGGAGCTGGAGCGCATCGAGGAAATTGCTCTTTCCGGCCGCGTTCGCCCCGAACAGCAGGGTGAGCGGCGAGAGTCGAACCTCGGTGTCGCACAGGGACTTGTAGCCCTTGACCTGCACTCGCTTCAGCATGTTGGTGCTCCCGTGTCTCCGGTCAGAACGGCGCGATATCGTGAGCCGTTCGGCGGTCGACCACGAGGGGCACCGCCCGTTCCCGAGCCGCCGGGGAGTATCCTGCCTGTATGGCGCGCCCGGAGAGATTCGAACTCCCGACCGCCTGGTTCGTAGCCAGGTACTCTATCCAGACTGAGCTACGGGCGCGCGGCGAAGGGTGCGAAGTATCCGGCCCGGACGGTGCGGCTGTCAACCGCTGCCGCCGGGCGGGCGGGCGGGAGGGGGGAGGTGATTTCACGCTACGGTTCAGGCTCCGGGTGGGCCGGGTTCGCACGGCGGGGTCCGACAGCAACACCTTGATGCGATGTCGGGTTGCGCCTCGGCCAACCCGACCTTCGGCGTGAAGAGGCCGCGGGCGGACGGACGAGCGGCGGCGCGGCGGCATTTCCGGGTGGGGCGCATTCGGGGCTAGACTTCCGCCAAGTTCCGAGCGAGAGGAAGACGACGATGCCGATGGCGGCGGTCATCCACGAGAAAGGGGCGCCCGGCGTGCTGCGCTGGGAGTCGGTAGACGTACCCGCACCCGGCCCCGGCGAAGTCCGGCTCCGCAACGAGGCGGTCGGGCTCAACTTCGTCGATACCTACCACCGCCGAGGCATTCCGCACCCGTGGCCGGTCCCTGCGCTCCCGGTCGTGCTCGGCTTCGAGGGAGCGGGACGGGTCGAGGAGGTCGGGCCGGGGGTCACCGGATTCACGGCGGGCGACCGGGTCGCCTACGCCCTGCCGCCGCACGGAGCCTACAGTCAGGTGCGGGTCTACCCCGCCGACAAGCTGCTCCGGGTTCCGGCCGCACTCGCTCACCTCGACGACCGCATCCTCGCCGCCTCGATGCTCAAGGGCATGACCGTGCAGTACCTCGTGCAGCGGACGTACCGCGTCGAGCCGGGGGAGGTCGCCCTCGTCCACGCCGCCGCCGGGGCGACCGGACTCCTCCTCTGCCAGTGGGCGAAGCACCTCGGGGCGACCGTCATCGGGACGGTGAGCTCGGAGGAGAAGGCGGAGCAGGCGCGCGCGGCCGGGGCGGATCACGTCGTCATTCACGGCGAGGGCGACTTCGTCGCCACGGTGCGCGAGGTGACGAATGGCGAGGGTTGCGCGGTCGTCTACGAGTCGATCGGCAAGGATACCTTCCGTCGTTCGCTCGACTGCCTTCGCCCTCTCGGCATGATGGCGAGCTACGGCCATGCCTCCGGGCCGCCCGACCCGGTCGACGTGATCGAGCTTGGCGCCCGCGGCTCGCTCTTTCTCACCCGCCCCGCGATCATGCACTACCTCGCGAAGCGCGAGGACCTCGAGCGAAGCGGAGCGGATCTGTTCGACGTCCTCGCGACGGGAGCCGTCCGGCCCGCCGTGAACCACGTCTACCCGCTATCGGAGGCGGCCGAGGCCCACCGGGCGCTCGAAGCGCGGGAAACCACAGGGTCAACCGTGCTCCTGCCCTGGGCCTGAACCGCGTGAACCGGTCCGGACCCCACGAGACGGGTATCGCGGGATCGGACGGGGTCGTGCGAAACCTGCCGGACCGCCCGGCATCGCTTGACGTATCTCATTTGAGATGCGTATGGTTGGCGAATGGAGGAATACCCGATGCCCGCTCAGACTTCGATGCTCCACGTCCGCGTGGACGACCAACTCAAGACCAAAGCAGCCGACACGTTGGCCGGCGTCGGCCTGGCGCTCTCCGAGGCCGTGCGTATTCTCCTGACCCGTATCGCCGCGGAGGGTGGGTTGCCGGCTGGCCTGACCACCGACTCCGAGATCCATGACGCGTGGTTCCGTGCCAAAGTACGGGAAGCCCTGGACGATCCGCTTCCCACTGTTCCACACGAACGGGTCATGAGCGACTCGCAGGCGCTGATCGACGCAAAGCGCCGTGCGCGATCTTGAATGGAAGGCCTTGGCGGTCAGCGACCTGATGGCGATCGTTGATTATATTGCGTACGACAATCCCGAGGCCGCCCAAGCCTTGAAGGAAGATATCGAGACGATATCGAGACCAAGGTGTCGCGTTTGAGGGAGAACCCACGACTTTACAGGGCGGGTCGCGTGGAAGGCACCCGCGAGATGGTCGTGCGCTCGAACTACCTCGTCGTCTATGCCGAGAACCCTCGCACTGCGATACTTCGAGTGTTGCACGCGGCCCAGCAATGGCCCAAAACTTGGCGGTGGTCAGTCGATCGTCCCGACGAATGAGCTGCCGACCTTCCACACCAGGGACGACAGGATGGCCTTACCGGCATACCCGAGCCATTTGATGGGCGACTCACGTCTCACGTTCGCTCGGTCGCATTCGCAGTCCGAGCACCTGTGCCACATCGTCTGGCTGTAGTAGCTGACCACGGTCGTCCCAGGCAGACGCCGATGCGGAGCTTCGCGCCGTCGGCGCGCACTTCGTCATCGACACAATCGCCGATCTGCTGCCAACCGTGGAGGAGATCGACGCCCGACTCGCGGCCGGCGAAACCCCATCCCTTAATCCGGATATTGCATGAAGTACTCGATTTCGTTTTCTGTCGTGGTGTTCGGCTTTTTTCGGAGCGTTTTCGAGAGCGCGTTGGGCGTTTGATGGCCGGGAGTGCCGGTGTGGAGCGGCGGAGACGGATATTTCAGTGCTCCTTGAGCCGCGTGGGCGGTACGAAGCGCAGCGTGACGCTCCGGGGTGCCCACGATCCAGGCAAAGACTCCCATCAGGCTGACTCTTCGCGGATCTGCTATGGTCCGTCCGAGCCGTTCATGGAATCGCGACATACGGACAATCCCCGCGACCGCAGCATTCCGCATTCCCATGTTCTTGTCGAGGAGGTGGCTCAGGCGCGCCGCAGCGTCGAGCCCCTTCCTGTTCTCAGTCCCGCCGACACCGCAACCCTCACCGCCTTTCTCGAGAGCGCGTGTTCGGAGTCTGGCCGCTGGCACCGATTGCCCGAATCCGACCTCGCGTTTCGCACAACTTCAGAACGGCACCTACAGCCAGGTGCGCGTGTATCCCGTGGCGAACCTGCTCAAGGTGCCGGCCTCCCTCGACCACCTCGACGACCGCATCCTCGCCGCCTCGATGCTCAAGGGCGTGACGTGCAGTACCTGGTGCGCCGCACCTACCGCGTCGAGCCGGGAAACGTCGTCCTCGTCCACGCGGCCGCGGGAGCGACCGGCCTCCTCCTCTGCCAGTGGGCAAAGCACCTCGGGGCGACCGTCGTCGGGACGGTGAGCTCGGCGGAGAAGGCGGAGCGGGCGCGCGCGACCGGGGCGGACCACGTCGTCATCCACGGCGAGGCCGATTTCGTCGCCGCCGTCCGCGAGCTGACGAATGGAGAAGGGTGCGCGGTCGTCTACGAATCGATCGGCCGGGACACGTTCCGGCGTTCGATCGACTGCCTGCGGCCTCTCGGGATGATGGCGAGCTACGGGCATGCCTCGGGGCCGCCCGACCCGGTCGACGTGGTCGAGCTCGGCGCGCGCGGATCGCTCTTTCTCACCCGCCCCGCGATCATGCATTACCTTGCGAAGCGCGAGGACCTCGAGCGAAGCGGCGCAGAGCTCTTCGATGTGCTCGCGCGCGGCGCGGTGCGGCCGGCGGTGAACCACGTCTACCCGCTATCGGAGGCGGCCGAGGCCCACCGGGCGCTCGAGGCGAGGGAGACCACCGGAGCGACCATGTTCCTGCCCTGGGCCTGAGCCGGCCCGTCGCGCGGCCCCGGGCCGGTCGCGACGCATGGAGCGGGGGCAGGGAAATGAACGCGGGGAAGACGGTCGTCTTCGACTGGCCCGGAACCCTCGGCGACTCCGGACGGTGTACCGCGAAAACCGGACGCACGATACGCCACGGACGGCTGCTGATACGACCGAGGGTGGAGGGTGCGGCGGCCCGCAATGCGGAATCTCCTCTACAATTCACGAGCGGACAACGACATCCACCGATGAACAACCGGGGCCCAGAGGCCGAACGGTCTACGCCGCGACCCCAACGATCACCAGAGGAACCGAAGGAGTCCCCCGGCCCTGCCTGATCAGATTGTAGATCTCCCGCTCGTAGTAGCCGATGCCGGACGACATTTCGGTCTGAAGCTCCTTCATCGGAAGAATTTCTACGCCGACATCGATCACGTCGCCAACAAAGAAGGCCATGTGCTTTACAAAAAGATCGAAGGCCACAAAGGCATACTTTCCGAACTGGACTTCGACCGCAACACGGTTTTTCACGAAATCAGTCTGATTATAGGAATAAATCGGTGTCTCGCCGGCTTTCTCGATCTCTTGTTTCTGTTGTGCGACGGTCAGATTCATGGTCCGACGAACAAGTCTGGCATTCCTCGTTACCCAATAGCCGGTGCGAGATTCAGCCCACCCTCTTTCCAGAAAAAACTTACCGACTTCCTTATTTATCTCCGTGGGAGCGTACAATCTCTTACCCAACATCGTCTTCTCCCTGGAAACTTTGTTCTTGAAACGAGATACATCAGCAGAAGCGAGCACATCCCTGATCTCTTTCCAAAGATCAGGCTTATGAACCAAAAGGAACTCCAGGCGGTTCAAATGCGAATAGTGCTCGACGATGCGCATTCAATGGCCTCCATTGGGAAGGTTCGGATCGTACACAGGCTTGTTCATCGGACGGGTCTTCAATTTGCCGGCGCGGAGTTGCCTGACCCGCTCCCACGCGACATCGACGTATTCCTTCACGGTATCGCATCCATAGCCCTTCCGTCCATGTCGGACGGCAGCAATCACGGATGACCCCACTCCCATATAGGGATCAAGAACATAGTCTCCTTCATCGGTGAGGGCCAAAACCAGCCGCTCAACAAGCTCGACCGGAAACTGGCACGGATGGATCGTCTTTTCTATATGATTGTTTTTTACGTTTGGAAATATCCAGAGATCGCCGGGGTTTTTGCCCAAGGGGTTACCGGAGCGCTGGCCGATTTTGGGACCCTTGTAGTATTTCTTATTCGGATACTTCGATGGAACTCGAATTGGATCGAGATTGAAGGTGTAATCATCTCCCTTGGTAAACCACATGATGGTCTCATATCGCCCCGACAGCCTCTTCGTGCAGTGGAGGCCGTGCTCGAAGTGCCAAACAATCCGGTTACGTAGTTTGAGTTTTTGGTCCTTGAACACCTGGTAAAGCACCACATCCAGAGGAAGAATTTCACCGTTCTGGACATGATTGCCAATCTGCCAACAGATCGAACCATGAGGGTGCAGAAGGCGCACGCATTCCAAAATTACCCTCGTTTGTTCTGAAACGTATTTCTCAATCGGCTGGCGATCTTCATATGACTTCCCGATATTGTACGGGGGCGAAGTAACGATCAGCTTAATCGATTCATCTTCCAGCGATTGCATGAAAACGAGGTTGTCCTCCGTCCTCATGACGGCCTTGGCGTGCTGATCCGTCCAAAGAACTTCTTGCATTGCCTCCATTGGTCTGTCCTCCATGGCTGGCGCGCCCTCTCCGGAGATTGTAACGGATGTCTTGCCACCGGTACAGCCCCAGCCTTGTCCAATGACACATGAGCCTGAAGGGGGGCGCCTGATCCTGTGCAAGACCCCCCTACCTTCCACCACTGAGCATTCGTTTTTCAGGCACTGTGACAGGCAGCTTTTCATCCGGGTTCCTGCATAGTGCTCCTGCCGACACAGGCACCCCCTGCCGAATCTGAGCAGCTCGCAGCACAGGAAAGCTCCTGCCGTCTATAATACGCGGATTGCCGTTCTTGTCACCAGCCAACACCTCCCACCAGTTCCGCCGTGTTTGTTTCCCTTCAGCTTTCCATTTATCTACCAATTCATCGATCACCACCGCGACATCTTGGTATCCATTTTCCAACAGCCACTCTCTAGCTCGAACCCGATTGGTCGCCATCGTCAGTCCATTGGCTTTGGTCTCCCGAATCAGCGGGAAGCTTGTCACCAAAATCTCCGCAATTTCACCTCGCCGCTCGATAAAGCTGCCGACTATGCGATTTGCAAATAGTTGATAAATGTAAAATTCTTTATACAGATTTTTCGTAAAATCCGTAAACGAGTTGGACACTACAACCTTCACTCCAAGGTTCGCCAGGTGAACTACCAACTCGGCAAGCTTCTCCTGTTCCCTGCACCCGAAACCTCCCTTCGCGTAGGAAGTAAAATCTGCCGTCCTGGAAATCGGAGCATAAGGGGGATCGAAGTAGACAAGATCTTCAGGACGTACATCATCCAGAATTCGATCAAAGGGCTTTGCCGACAGGCACACATGTCGAAGTATCTCCGACACCGCGCGGAGATTTTTTTCGTCACAAATTAATGGATTTTTGTGTCTCCCCAATGGAACATTAAATTCACCTTTACTGTTTTCACGATAGAGTCCATTGAAGCACGTCTTATTGAGATAGATAACGCGGGCAGCCCTTTGTGCGATGTCCTCGGGCACCTGTCCTCGAACCTGATAGAAGTATCTCTTGTTATGCTGAGCACGATGCCGTTCAAGGAGCCCGATCACTGTTTCTACGTTGTCTCGGACTCCTGCGTAAGTATCCACAAGATTCTGGTTGATGTCTGAAAGAAAAGAGCTTCGGTCCTGCAGGAGACCATTTCGAGCCATAGCGAAAAACAAGGCGCCCCCACCAAGAAAAGGTTCATGGTAGTTTCCGAAGTCCCCTGCAGCACCCACTGCACGAAGCAATTGCGGCAACAGTTGACGCTTGCCGCCCGCCCACTTGAGAAACGGTTTCGGTCGCTGTCCGCGGGACGAATTCATAGTTGAAGACCAGTATAGGTCCCGGCCTCAGGAGTATAAACTTGACCAGCCAGATCTGATTGCTTCCCGGGCAGCAGTGAAAGTCGCACCCGTTTTCTTCCCCAAGTTTCGACCTACATCCCAGCGCCGCCTGATTGTAGCGTACCTCGCAGATCGTGTGTTCTTCCGTACGATTCTCGGTCCCTCTCGAGTATTCGACCACTTGGCATTCGCAAACTGCTGCCAAGGGGCGAGAGAGACCCCGATCGACCGATTGTTCAGGAGCTTCATGTCGGGCGGGAAGGGCCGGAGCGGCGCTGGCGGAGGGCTTCGTAGAGGAGGATCCCGGCCGCGACGGATACGTTGAGGCTCGCCCCGCCCGCGGTCATCGGGATCGCGACCACTTGGTCGCAGTGCTCCCGGGTGAGCCTCCGGAGCCCGCCCTCCTCCGCCCCCAGCACGAGGGCGAGGGGGCCGCCGAGGTCCGCGTTCCAGGCCGGGAGCGCGGCGTCCGGGTCGGCCCCTGCGATGGTCACCCCGCGCGCGGCGAGGTCACGGAGCGCGCGGGCGAGGTTCGGAACCTCGACCACCGGGATCCGTTCCGCTCCGCCCGCCGCGGTCCGGCGGACGGCGGCGGTGAGGGGGGCCGCCCGTCGGCGCGGAACCACTACCGCGGCCGCCCCCGCCGCCGCCGCGCTTCGCACGCAGGCCCCGAGGTTGCGCGGATCCTGCACCTGGTCGAGGACGAGCAACAGGGGTGGCGGCACGCTTGGCCCGCCCTCCCGAACCGTCCTCTCCACCTCGTCGAGGATCGATGGCCAGTCCGCCGCCGGGCGACTCCGCACGCGGGCCACCACCCCCTGGTGCCGCGCGCCCGGGGCGAGGCGGTCGAGGACCTCCCGATCGCAGCGCTGCACCGCGAGTCCCGCTGCCTCGATTCGGTCCGCGAGACGGGCCGCTCGGGCGCCGCGCACCGCCACCCACACCTCGCGGATGGCGGAAGGGTCCTCGTCCAGTATTGCCTCGACCGGGTGCAACCCGTAGACGAGTTCCGCGGCGGGGAACGGCACGGGATTCAGCGGACGCCGACGCTGGCCACGTCGGCGCGCGCTCCCGAGCGGCGCGGCATCTTCAGGGCTTCCACCCCCGCCCCCGGCCGCGACCCGGGTCGCGGCTCCGGTACCGCCCCCGTCTCCCGCTCCGGCCGCGTCGCCCTTCGCGGGGGAAACCGCGTCCGGGCTCCGCTGGCCGGCCGTCCCCATAACATGCCCGATAATAACCTTTATCGGCTAGTCACCACCTACGGAGCCACCCATGACCACCCTCGAAATCATCGCCGCCTCCCACGTCATCGCCACCATCGCCATCGGCATCGGGCAGATCGGAATCGTTGGGTACGGCATCCGCGCCATGAACCGCGCCAGCGCCGCCCGCGACCGCGCCACCGCCGCCCGCGATGCCCAGGCGGCGGCCGATGCCCGGCAGGCGGCGGCCGATGCCCGGCAAGCGGCGGCCGATGCCCGGCAACGCGATGCCCAGGCGGCGGCCGATGCCCGGCAACGCGATGCCGACTCGCGCCGGCGTCATGCCGAAGCCATGACCGCGTTCGACTTGCAGCGTCAAGCGCTCGAAACCCTCATCGCCCGCACCGCCCCGCCGCCCACCGAACCCCGGAGCCCACCGTGACCACTACCGGCTTCGAAATCTTCACCGCCGCCCGCGACTCGAAGCTGCCGGCTTCACCTGCGAACAGGCCGAAGCCGCGGCAAGAACGATGCGCGATGCGGCTTCGGCGAGCCGTTCCGCTCTCGCCACCCGCACCGACCTCATCAGGTCGCGTTCGGCATCGTGATCGCGAACGCGGCAATCACGTACCGTCTCGTCAAGCTGCTTTGAGCCTCACCGTGGCCGGGGGCGCCGCGGTTCCGGCCGCCCCCGGAGAACCGCCATCCCCTCGAAGAGCGCCATCGTCACCGCCGCCGGCCACCTCCCGACCGCCGGGGCCGCCCGCGATGCGGCGCTTGAAGCCGCGGTCGCCGCCGCCAGCGAGCATCCCCGCCGGATGCACCGTCCCCATCCACCGGCTCCAGGTGCACGCGGCGCTCGTCCGGATCGGCGCCGGTGAGCCGCACCTCCATCGCGTCTCCCACCGCGAAGCGCCGCCCGGTGTTCTCTCCCTCCAGATACCCGCCGCCTCGGTCGTACCGGTACCAGTCGCCCCCTAGCGACCGCACGTGGACCAGGCCGTCCACCTGGAGTCCCGCCAGCCGAACGAACATCCCGAACGACGCGACCCGGGTGATCCGGCCCGAGAACGTCTCGCCCACCCGGCTGCGGAGGTGCTGGCACACGAGGCGCGACACCGCATCGCGCGACGCCTCCTCGGCCCGGCGCTCTGCCGCCGACGTACTTTGTCCGAGGGCGGCCATCTCTTCCCGGGTGCGGCCGGCCTCCCCTCGAAGCGCTCGATGCACCAGCAGATCCGGATAGCGGCGGATCGGCGATGTGAAGTGCGTATAGCGTTCGAGGGCAAGCCCGAAGTGGCCGATGTTGCCCGGCTGGTAGACCGCCTTGGCCATGGCCCGGAGGAGGAGCATGTGCAGGATCTCGGTGTCGGGGCGCCCGGCCGCCTGCTCCGCCGCCTCCGAGAACGCGGCGGGCCGCGGCTCGGCCCCCGGGTCGAAGTCGATCCCGGCCCGGCCGAGAAACGAGCCGAGCTCGTGCAGTCCCGCTTCGTCCGGCGGCGGATGCACCCGGTACAGGAACGGAATCCGGCTTCGGGCGAGCCGGCGGGCGGCAGCGACGTTCGCCGCGATCATGCACTCCTCGATGAGCTGATGGGAGGCAAGCCGGGGGGCGGGCTCGATGTGCGACACCTCGCCGCCGCGCCCGAGGACGATACGGGGCTCCCCGATCTCGAGATCGACGGCGCCCCGCCGCTTGCGCGCCCGCCTCCGCACGGCGTACACCTCCCGGAGTGCCTCGAGAGGGAGCACGAGCCCGCCGAGCCGCCGACGCGCTTCGGCTTCGCTGTCGAACAGGGCCGCCTCGACCTCCTCGTAGGTGAGGCGCGCCCGCGAGCGCATGACCGCATCGCGGAAGAAGGCTCTCGTGACCCGTCCCCGCCGATCGACGTGCATCTCGCAGGCGAGGCACAGCCGGTCCTCCTCCGGATTGAGGGAGCAGACCCCGTTCGAGAGCCGCTCCGGCAGCATCGGCACTACCCTCCCGGGGAAGTAGACCGACGTGCCGCGGGCGGACGCCTCGCGGTCGAGGGCGGACCCGGGCGCCACGTAGTGGGACACGTCGGCGATGGCCACCGTGAGCTTCCAGCCTCCCGGCCGCGGGTCGCAGTGGACCGCGTCGTCGAAGTCCTTCGCATCCGCCCCGTCGATGGTCACCAAGGGGAGGTCTCGGAGATCGACCCGATCGCCGGCGGCCCCCGAGACGTCGAGCGGAATCCGCTCCGCTTCGGCGAGCGCGTCCTCCGGCCAGACGTGGGGGATCGCGTGGGAGCGGATCGCGATCTCCGCCGCCATGCCCGGCCGTTCCGGGTCGCCGAGTCGCTCGACGATGCGCCCGGTCGGCCCGCCGCTCCATCGGTCCGCGTCGGGCGGGTCGGCGAGCTCGACCACCACCATCTCTCCGTCGGTGCCCCGCCCGTCCGGAATCGCCACGTCACGGGGAAGGTTCCGGTGGTCGGGCGACACGAAAGAGAGCCCGCCCGCCCGGAAGAGACGTCCGACCACGGTGCGGTGATTGCGCTCGATCACCTCGACCACCACCCCTCTGCGCCGGGGCCCCGGCCGGCTGGCGCCCCGCCAGGAGACCCGGACCTCGCAGACCACCCGGTCTCCGTGCATGAGGCCCTGCATCTCCCGCGCAGGGAGGAATACGTCCTCTCCCCCATCGTCACGAGCGAGGAACCCGTAGCCGTCCCGATGGGCGATCACCCGCCCCTCCACCACCTCAGGGGCGTACACGGATCCCCTCTCGACCGGGCGAGCGGGTAGCGGCCGCGGCCTCCCCGCGGGGCGGCACCGGACCGCCGACGGGCGGGGCGCCGCACGGATCGGCCCATGCCGGTTCCGAATTCCGGTTCGCGGGCGGTGAGGCGGCAAGGGTGACGGACGTGGCCCGGGCCGCGTCATCAAAGGGCCACCGGCCCGTCGCTTCGCGGAGAAATCGTGAGCGGAGGTTCAAACGCTTCTTGTCATTCGAGGGGCGCTGCCGTACATTGCCGCTCCTTCCGCGGGCCGAGGTGGCGGAACTGGTAGACGCGCTAGCTTCAGGTGCTAGTGGGGGCAACCCCGTGGAGGTTCAAATCCTCTCCTCGGCACCACCCGCTCCCCCGGTCTTCCGAACGGGATCCGTGCCCGCCACCTGACGGCCATCGCACCGCCCGCCTTCGCACTGCGCTTCGCCAGCCCGACCGCCGCGGGGCCGGCCCCGGCAATGCGAGCCTCCGGGGGAACCCGCGGGCCGCTCGCCGCCCTCCGCTCAGGGCAGGTCCATGCCGCGCTGGACGGCGGGACGGGCCATCAGGCTCTCGTACCAGCGCTTCACGTTCGGGAAGTCGGCGAGATCGACCTCCTGCCAGTCGTGTCGGAACACCCAGGGCAGGGTCGCGAAGTCCGCGATCGAGAGATCCCCGGCAAGGTGGTCGCGGCCGTCGAGGCGCGCATCGAGCACCCCGTAGAGGCGCCGGCACTCCCGGTAGTAGCGGTCGATGGCGTAGGGCACCCGCTCCTTCGCGGCCCGCTTGAAGTGATGGACCTGGCCGAAGATCGGCCCCACCCCACCCATCTGGAACATCAGCCACTGGACCACCTCGTAGCGGGCAGCGGTCTCCTGGGGCATGAATCGCCCGGCCTTCTCCGCGAGGTACATGAGGATCGCGCCCGACTCGATGACGGTGTAGGGCTTCCCGCCCGGACCGTCCCGGTCGATGATCGCGGGGATCTTGCTGTTCGGGTTGATCGCGACGTACTCCGGGGTGAACTGGTCGTCGCTCCCGATGTCGATCGGGTGGAGCTCGTAGTCGAGGCCGCATTCCTCGAGCATGACGGTGGCCTTGCGGCCGTTCGAGGTCTTCCAGGTATAGCAGTCGATCACGTGCGCGTTCCGGGTTGGGGAAGCGCAGCACTCTACCCTAGCTCGATCCCTCATTCCAGTCGTTCCGCGCAAGCCCAGCAGTTCTCATTTTGGCGCCTGACTTCACCCTGAGCCGCAAGCCGTCTTCTCCTTGCGACTTGATCCGGGGCAGATCGGGGGGCAGATCGACGGTCGTGCCGGTCCTGCCACGGGACCCGACGTGCAAAATGAGAATTGCTGGCGCAAGCCGGTTTCACTTCCGAGGCTGCAAGGTACCGCCCACGACGGCACGATGTGGCACGGACCCAGGCGAGGATGGCAGGTATCGGCCGGGCTCTCAGGCAGTTGATACAACAGGAGGTTGCCTCCATCTTCAACTGAAATCTCCCTCCGACCGCAGAGGCTCCACGGCAACCACGACCCGGATCGCACCGTCCATCAGGTAGAGTCGGCCTCCGCCCGGAAACGACCCGCGGACAACGAGCATGGACACCTCGAAACATCACGGCGAAACCGGTGCGCCCGACGGCGTTCGGGCGCCGGACAACGGCGGTGCCCGTAGCGAAGACGCGCGGCGCCCGAAGCTGTCGCACGACATCGAGGGGAGTGATATCCATCACTTGATCGACCACCAGACCGCGTCGTGCCTGCCGCTCCTCGGTACGATGGCGGTCAAGTGTCGGATATCAGTCCCGGATCGAGAAAACCGAGCCCGAGGTTGGTGATATCATCGCGAACGGGCCACGAGCCGGTTTCCTGACACGCGGGAATCGCCATGCATCGTCTGACCGACTTCAAGAACTTCGCCCGCGCCGAGCTCGATCTGTTCAAGCCGTTGGCCGTTCTGCTCGGCAGGAACGGATCGGGCAAGACCAATCTGATCGAGGGTGTCGAGCTTCTCGCCACCCTCGCCCGCGGTACACCGTTCAATGAGATCACCGATATCGATCGCGGCGGCGGATTCGAAGTACGAGGCGGATTGCGTTCGTGCATTCGTTTCGGCAAGGAAGCACTCGGACTGCGTTTCGATAAAGCGGTCACTCCTTTCGACGGAAAGGATCAGCTCGTCGACTACTTCATCGAGATCGCCCCCCATGGAAGAAATGATGTTCGGTTATCCGCGGAGCGATTGCAGGTTGGAGGTCGGATCCTCTTTGACGCGAAAAATGCCGGCGGCGAGCTCATGGAGGTCAAGTACGACAATTTCTCGCGTGGCGGAAATTCAAATTGTCCAGTATCGGCGTCCCGCTCCGTCCTCTCGCGTTACGAAGAAATTATCAGAAACAGTCAGGCAAACACACCCAGGCTACGCGCGGCAACGAGAACGGTGGAGGCAGTGAGGGGATATCTGCGCAGCTCCTGTATATTCGACCCACAGCCCAAGGCGATGCGAGAGTATGCGCGCGTCGAATCCAACCCGCCGCTCCTGCGTGGCGGAGCCAATCTTTCGGGGGTCCTGTTCGCGCTGAGCGAAGGAGAGGAGGAACAGCGGAAAACGTTGCAGCGCATCACGAAGGTCATCCGAGAGATTCCGGAGGAGCCGTTCGCGGAGATCGGATTTGCGGAAACCTCCCTCGGCGACGTGATGGCGGGGTTCGTCCCCCAGAAGGGCACCGGAGCAAATGGCGGGCGATTGGTCGACGCGCGACTCCTGTCCGACGGGACCTTACGGATGCTCTCCATCGTGACCGCCCTTGAGACCGTTCCCGAGTCCTCGCGTATCGTCATCGAGGAGTTCGACAACGGCCTCCATCCGAGCCGCGCCAAGCTGCTGGTACGGACGCTTTTCGAAACCGCAAGTAGGCGCAAGCTGAACGTACTCGTGACGACGCACAATCCGGCGTTCATGGATGCGTTGGAGGAATCGCAGATGGAAAGCGTGCTGGTCTGTCACCGTAGCGAGTCCGCCGGTTCGCAAGTGACCCGGCTCCGCGATATGGATATCGCCGGCACGCTGGCCCCGCGGGGCGGTCTCGGCGACTTCGTGACCCGCGGCGCTCTCGAAGAACGTCTTGCCCCGGACTTCGCGGAAAGGCGCTCGAAGGGTATCCAGGAATGGCTCGAATCGCTGTCGTGAGGAGCGTGGAAGTTCTCGACATATCCTGGTTGCTCGAACTGTATCAAGTGCCGGGTTACTTCGAGAGATCACGAACCCTCGGTGTTCGACGGAAAACAGCCGACATCGGCAAAGCCGGGTACGAGTTGTTCGTAACCGTTCCGGTGCCGTTCGAGGTCACGAGCCACATCACGCATGTTCGCAACGGCAACCGACGGCGCGCCCTCGGTGAGAAACTCCGCCAAGACATCACGAGCTCCTTGAGGCGGGCGAGTCCATGAACGATCGCTGGGGTCGACAGAGACGTTCTGCTGAGATCAGAGGACTTCATTCGATTGGCCAGTCGTTTTCCGCAAGAGTCAGGTCCCAACTACTCCTTCCCCGACATTTCGATCATCGACCTCGCCGCCGAGATTCGCCGGCCCGGACGAAAGGTCAGGATTCTGGCCTTCGACAGTCGACTCTCGTCGTATTCGGATTGATTTCCTGGGAGCAGCTTGAGGCGGAGCGGCTGCGGGCTGCGACGCGATGACAAGTCAGGGCCATCACCGGGGCGGGAGAACGACCTCGAACGTGGTGCCTTGCGGGCCGCTCTCGACGAGCCGCGCCCGCCCCCCGTGGTGCTCCGCGATGCGCCGCACGAGGAGCAGCCCGAGCCCCACCCCGCGCTCGCCCGCCCCCCGGGGCGGACGCCGCGAGCCGCCCGCCGTCTCGATACGGAAGAAGGGCTCGAAGATCCGCTCGCGGAGGTGCTCGGGGATCGGCGGCCCGCCGTTCGTCACCCGAATGACGGCCTCGGGCGGCCCGGGCTCCGCGCGACGCACGACCTCGGCCGATATCGGAGACCCGTCCCCGTGCCGCCGCGCGTTCTCGAGCAGGTTGCGGACGAGCCGCCGGAGCAGGCGTTCGACGACGGTCGCGATGACCGGCTCGCCGCGCACCTCCGCCGCCACCCGGGCTCCTTCCTCGGCGAGAAGGGCGAGCAGGTCCACGGGCTCCGCTTCGCCCAGCGACTCCGGGGCATCCAACCGGGCTGCGGTGAGCAGCTCCTCGATGAGCTCGTCGAGCTCCGCGATGTCGCGCTCGATGCTCGCCCGCCGCGCCGGGTCGCCCTCCAGCAACTCGATCGCCATGCGGATCCGGGTGAGCGGGGTGCGGAGCTCATGCGACGCTCCGGCCAGGATATGCCGCTGCGCGTCGACGAGACGCTCGATCCGATCCGCGGCCCGGTTGAAGCTCTCCGCAAGCCGGGCGACCTCGTCCTTTCCTTCCACCTCGACCCGAGCGGAGAGCGAACCCGCCCCCAGCTCGTCCACCCGGGCCTGCAACCGCTCGATCCGGCGAGTGAGCCCGCGCGCGAGCGGCCACACCCCGACCGCGATCGCGATCGCGAGCAGGGCGAGCGGCCCCAGCCAGAGCGGCAGCCAACGGGGGAGCCCGCGGGGGAGCCAACGGCTCCACGCCGGGGCGAACCGCCGGCGGGCCGCGATCCATCGTCCATCCTCGAGACGGATGGCGATCGGGTGCGGATGCCCCCTTGCATGATGCCGGAACGTCGAGTCCCCCCCGCGCCACCACCGGGGCGGGGACACGGGCGGGCCGGCCGCGGCCACCACCGCCCGGGACGCGTCGTACAGGGTGATATCCATCCGAAAGCGCGACGAGAGCGCTTCGAGGGCCGCGCGGACCGCGGCGGGATCCGCTCCGGGGGGAGGAATGGCGCGGGTCAGCAGGTATACGAACCCGGAGCGAAGGCCGGGGCGCTCGCTGAAGTCGTCGTCGAAGACCGCCCGCCCGATCCAGGCCGCCGCCCCCGCGAGCACCGCGAACGCGACGAGGACAGCGAGGAACCCGAGATAGACGCGAAGGTACAGCCGCTTCACGGGCCGTCCGCCGGAGCCCCGCCACCGGCGGAGGCACGGGAACGCGAGAACACGTATCCCACCCCGCGCACGGTCAGGATCCGGCGCGGACGCCGGGGGTCGTCCTCGATGGCTTGCCGGATCCGCGAGACGTGCACGTCGATGCTGCGGTCGAATGCTTCGAGGTCCTCACCGCGAACGAGCTGCATCAGGGTGTCCCGGGTCAGCACCTGACCCGCGCGGCTCGCGAGGGCCCAGAGCAGCTCGAACTGATGGCTGGTGATCATCCGCTCCTCGCCTTCGAGCCGCACCACCCGGGCGGTGCGGTCGATCTCGAGTGCCCCGAAACGAAGCGTCTGCGCCCGCGCACCGGGGCCCTGGCGCCGGCGCAGGATGGCCCGGAGCCGGGCGAGCAGCTCGCGCGGGTTGAAGGGCTTCGGCAGGTAATCGTCGGCGCCGATCTCGAGGCCGACGATCCGGTCCGGCGGGTCGCCCCGCGCGGTGAGCATCAGGATGGGGACGTCGGACTCGCCCCGAAGGCGCCGGCAGAGCTCGAGGCCGTCCCCGTCCGGCAGCATGATGTCGAGGATCACCGCGTCGAACGCTTCGCGCCGGGCGGCGGCGAAGCCCTCGGCCACCGTCTCCCGGGACTTCACCACGTACCCGGCGCGCTCGAGGTACTCGCCGACCATCTCGGCGAGGGCCCGATCGTCGTCGACGACGAGGATCCGTCTTCGTTCGGCCGCCCCCGCAGTCATCCCGTCACCTGCGCTCCACCAGCCCCGGGGCCGGCCGCAATCATTCACCGATGTTCGTCGCGAGGGCGCCGGGAGGCCCCACGATCTCACCGCAGAGTGGGCCGCACGGACGGAAAGAGCACGCGGCTGAAGGGCGAGCCGGAGCGGCACGAAGGACCGGTGGTGCTTCGTCCCGGCGAGCGGGCCACCCGAGGACGGGTTGCCCGGCCGGCAAGCGAAGCAGGGATTGCGGAGCGGGGCAGGTAGCCGAAACCGGCGCGTGCGCGCGCTCCGGGCGGCTTGAGGGAGCACGGCCCGCGATGGCGAGAGAATTGGCGTCGGCAGCGGAGCGTCGGTGAAATATCGCGGCCAGGGACCGACGACGAACCCGGGCCGCGGGCCCGCGTGGTGTCCCGGACCACGCCCGCGGCCGGATTCCCGGAATGGATGGGAAACGGGAGCGGGTCACGTCGCGCGGCTCGGTGCGGTGCAGTCACGGGTTGCCGGCGACGGGCGGCTCCGGTTCCCGCTCCGTGCGGCGTGACGCGCGCTTCGGTCAGCGACCGAACTCGCGAAAGTGGCGGATGCCGTCACGTTGGCGGGCCGTCCGGGTGCCGAAGCGGGCTCGGCCCGCCGCCCACCGTGCCGGAACCGGCTCGGCCCGGCGTCCGGCTCCGGACGCCGGGCCCGCCCCCCCGGATCAGCCTTCGCCCTTGCCGTCGTACCGGTCACGATGCCCGCGCCGATGCCGGGAAAGCATCGAGACGAGCTCGCTCCGCTGCTCCGTGGTCAGCACCGAGCCGACCCGGAAGATGATGTCGAGGGCCTCGCGGCTCTTTCGATCCACCAGGGCCAGGTGTCTCGCCCGCAGCGCCTCCAGCGCATCGGCATCGAGCTCGGGCCGTTCGAGCTCGGTCAGCCACTCGCGGCGGAGCGCGCGGTGCTCGCCAACGGCCCCGACGAGGTCGCCGCCCGTCTCGCCGATGATCGCACTCACCGCCTCGCGCTGCTCGTCGGTGGCATCGACCCGATCGAGCCAGAAGAGGGCGCGGTTCCGCATGTGCTCCGTCCACCTCGCGGGGTCGCCGTGGTGGCCCTTCATGCCGCCCCATCGGCCCCAGTGGCTCCAGGCGTCGGTGGACATCACCACCGCCCCGCCCCCGAGCGCGCCCACCGCGAACACCGTGGCCAGCAGAGCGAGCCTGCGGGCCGTCCGGCGCGGCGCTCGGCTCTCGTTCCCGTTTCCTTCGTTGCTCATCGAGCTGTCTCCTCGTCGGTATGGCAGGAGCGCACATCGTGGCGGGCCCGCCTTGCGCGCGTTCTTCGCGAACGTAAAGTCACGTAAAGTCGAACGGTGGCCTCCCGGCCCGCCGCCGCAGCCAGTTCATCGCGTCGCGCACGACGTGACTCGCGAGCAACCGGCGCTCGAACCGCCGCTTGCCGGGAAAGTCGATGAGCACGAGGCCGGCGAGGATCGACAGCAACCCCTGCCCGGGCAGGACGAGCATGGCGATCCCGGCGAGCACGAACACCCATCCGAGCACGTTGCGCACGACGAGCACCATCCCGTTCGTGAGCAACGAGACGACCCCGCCGTTCGTGGGAGCGAGCGGGGCGAGCCGCGAGCTCGAATAGTGGTCGGGGGGAAGCTGGACGAGGATCATGGTCACCAGCACGCCGGACAGCACGAGGCTTCCGAGCGAGCCGGCCGCGACCGCCCAGACCACCCACCGGTGCCCCTCGCTCCAGGCCCAGGCGGCGCCGAGGAGGTCAAGCATCGCGCCGCGCGCGCCCGGGGTCATCCCACGCTATGGTTCCGGATGGGGTTCCGGATGGGGTTCCGGATGGAAACGAGGGGCCGGGAGGGCGCTCGCCGCGCGCGATCGGGCCGATCGGCCGCATCCACGCGGCCCGCGGGACCCCCCGAGGGCACGAACGAGGGCGGCGCTCCGGCCGACCCGGTGCGGATGATCGGCCAACACGGGATAGTCCTGGCCAGCAGTTCTCATTTTGGCGCCTGACTTTACCCTGAGCCGCAAGCCGTCTTCTCCTTGCGACTCGATCCGGGGCGGATCGACGGTCGTGCCGGTCCCGCAGCGGGACCCGACGAGCAAAATGAGAACTGCTGAGTCCTGGCTCCCGCCCTTGGTGGCGCCCGCCAACTGTGCTAAACATCGCGCCCCTCAAGGAACCGTGCCGCTCTTCCATGCCTGTCAACCTCAAGGATCGCAGCCTCCTTCGCATCGGCGACTTCGCGCCCGAGGAGATCGTCCACGTTCTCGATCTCGCGGCCCGGCTCAAGCGCGAGAAGCGCGCGCGGGCCGAGGTTCGGCGCCTGGAAGGGCGCAACATCGCGCTCATCTTCGAGAAGAGCTCCACCCGCACCCGTTGCGCGTTCGAGGTCGCGGCCGCGGACCAGGGGGCCCGCACCACCTGCATCGACAGCGCCGGGTCGCACCTCGGAGCGAAGGAGTCCGTGCGCGACACGGCCCGGGTGCTCGGACGGCTCTACGACGGGATCGAATATCGGGGATACGGGCAGCGTGCCGTCGAGGAGCTGGCCCGGCATTCCGGGGTTCCGGTGTGGAACGGACTGACCGACGAGTACCACCCGACGCAGGCCCTCGCCGACCTCATGACCATGCGCGAGCATCACGCGGGGGAACTCGCGGGGGTGCGGCTCGCCTACCTGGGAGACGCGGCCAACAACACGGCCACCTCCCTCATGATGGCGGCGGCCAAGACGGGGGTCGATGCCCGCTTCGCGGCCCCCCGGGGGTGCTGGCCGGACGGGGCCGACCGCGCGGAAGCGGAGGAAGCGGCGGCGGCGGCCGGCGGCCGGCTCTCGATCGGCGAGAGCATCGCGGACGCGGTCGCCGGCTGCGACTTCGTCTATACCGACGTCTGGCTCTCGCTCGGAGAGCCGGAAGAGATCTGGGCCGAGCGGATCGAGCGGCTGCGCCCCTACCAGGTCAACCGGTCGGTCATGGACGCGACCGGCAATCCGGGCGCACGCTTCCTGCATTGCCTGCCCGCCTTTCACGATCTCGAGACCGCCGTCGGACGCGGCATTCACGAGCGCTTCGGCCTCGATGCGATGGAGGTGACGGACGAGGTGTTCGACTCCGACGCCTCCATCGTGTTCGACCAGGCCGAGAACCGGATGCACACCATCAAGGCGCTGATGGTCGCCACCCTCACCGGCGAATAGCCCGCCCGGAAATCTCACCCACTTTCGTCGCGAGGGCGCCAGGACGGCGCTGCGGCGGGCCGCACGGGCCGAAAGAGCGCGAACGCGCGGCTGAAGGCGGGCCCGAGCAAGACGAAGCGCCAGTGCGCCTCGTCCCGGCGAGCGGGCAATCCGGGGACGGACTGCCCGGCCGGCAGGCGAAGCAGGGGCTGCGGAGGGCATCCGGCAGCCGGCACCGGCGGGTGCGCGCTGCCGAAGCGAATCGAGGGAGCCCGGCCCGTCACAGCGCATGGATCGGCGCCCGCAGCGGGGAGCTGGCGAGATTTCCGGGCCGACAACGGAGCGGCTCCCCCTCGGGCGCTCAGAACGGCAGGCGCCGCACGATCGTCTCCTCCCGGTCCGGGCCGGTCGAGATGAGGTCGATCGGGGTGTCGAGCAGGGCCTCGAGGCGGTCGACGTAGGCGCGCGCGCGCCCCGGAAGGGCGTCCTCGGAGCGAAGCCCCACGGTGGACTCGCTCCAGCCCGGGCAGTCCTCGTATACCGGCTCGCAGTCCGCCAGGCCCTCCGCTCCTACCGGCGGAGTGGACCGGAACTCGCCGCCACATCGGTACCCGACGCAGATGCGCACGGTGTCGAGGCCGTCGAGGACGTCGAGCTTGGTGAGACACAGTCCGTCCACGCCACTCAACTGAAGCGACTTCCGGAGCGCCACCGTATCC
The DNA here is from genome assembly GCA_965214795.1 of Gammaproteobacteria bacterium. Taxonomy (GTDB): domain Bacteria; phylum Pseudomonadota; class Gammaproteobacteria; order HK1; family HK1; genus JAJDXW01. The sequence goes on from OZ243976.1 coordinate 4,845,226, forward strand.
ATCCAGCCGCAGCGCCGCGGCCTCCCGGTGGTGGCGCCGACCTCCGCCCCCCGATCTCCGAGACGCCGGCCGAGCTCGTTGCGAAGCTCGGTCGGGAAGGGACCCGAGCCGACCCGGGTCGCGTAGGCCTTGGTGATGCCGAGCACGTGGTCGATCCGGTTCGGGCCCGTCCCGCTTCCGGTGGCGGCGACCCCCGCGGTCGTGTTGGAGGAAGTGACGTAGGGGTAGGTCCCATGGTCGACGTCGAGGAGGCTCCCCTGGGCACCTTCGAAGAGGACGTTCGCCCCCTCCCGCCCGAACCGGTGAATTCGCTCGCCGACGTCGCCGACGAGGGGCCGGATCACGTCCACCGTGCCGAGGGCTTGGTCGCAGACCACATCGGCGGAGACGGGCTCGGCCCGGTAGTAGCCCTTCAGGACGAAATTGTGGAAGTCGAGCACCTCTTCGACCTTGGTGCGAAACCGGTCGGGGTGGAAGAGGTCCCCGACCCGGAGCGCCCGCCGCGCCACCTTGTCTTCATAGGCGGGCCCGATGCCGCGGCGGGTGGTGCCGATCGCGCCGCCCGCCCGGTGGTTCTCCCGCGCCTCGTCGAGCCGCACGTGGTACGCCAGGATGAGCGGGCACGCTTCGCTCAGGATCAGCCGGTCGGTCACCGCGACCCCGCGCGCCTCGACACGCTCGATCTCGCCCACCAGGGCGGCCGGCGAGAGCACGACCCCGTTCCCGATGAGACAGACGACCCCGGGGCGCAGGATGCCCGAGGGAATGACGTGGAGCACCGTCTTCTCGCCGCCGACCACCAGGGTGTGCCCGGCGTTGTGTCCCCCCTGGAAGCGGACCACCGCCTGCGCCCGTTCCGTCAGCAGATCGACGATCTTCCCCTTGCCCTCATCCCCCCACTGGGTCCCGACGACGACGACCGTTCTACCCATTCTCGTCGCCCTCTCCCGAAACCGGAACCGCGACCCAGCGGTCTCCGTCGCGAACGAGCTCCCGGTCGCACTCGAGGTCGCGCGCACCGCCCGACTGGCCGGGGAGGCGATGCACCACCCGCTCGCCCGCCTCGCGAAGCGCGCGCACCGCGTGGTCGACCCCCGCCGCCTCGCCGGGCTCGCCGGGCCAGGGAGCGAGCACCCCGCCGCCGCGCCCCGCCCGGCGACCCCCGACCTGGTACAGGGTTCGCAGGTCCGCGCTGAAACCGGTCGCCGGACGACCCCCTCCGGCCACCGTGTTCATGCCGTCGTAGCGCCCGCCGCGGGCGATCTCGCGCCCGTGGCCAGGGACGAACGCGGCGAAGCCGACCCCCCCGTGATAGCGGTAGCCACGAAGCTCCGCGAGGTCGAAGTGCACCGTCTCACCGCGACGCCGGAACCCCTGCGAGATGGCCCGCAGGTCCCCGAGGGCCGCCTCCACCCCGGCCGGGACCGGCGGATCCCCCGCGAACCGACCGGCCGCCTCGTCGAGAGTCTCCGGGCCCCCGTTCAACCCCGCAAGATGTCCGAGCCGCTCGCGCCAGGGCGAAGGCACCTCCCGGAGCAGATCGTCGATCTCGGCCTCGGCCTTGCGCTGCAGGGCCGCGAACAGCGACGCCTGCGCCGCGTCGTCGAGGGACGCCCCGGCGGCAAGCCCCCGGAACACTCCGAGGTGCCCGACATCGACGTGCGGCCGCTCGACCCCCGCGGTGCGGAGCATCTCGAGCATCAGATCGATCGCCTCGATATCGCTCTCCACGCCGGCGTGGCCGTAGATCTCCGCTCCCACCTGGATGGGACAGCGCGAACCGGACACCCGGTTCGCCCGCGCGTGCAGCACGGTCCCCGCGTAGCAGAGCCGGACCGGTATCCCTCCGCGCGCGAGCCGATGGGCGTCGATCCGGGCCACCTGCGGGGTCATGTCCGCCCGCACCCCCAGCATCCGCCCCGAGCCCTGGTCGGTCACCTTGAACGTGCGGAGATCGAGATCCGGGCCGGTCCCGTGGAGGAGGGAGTCGAGGTATTCGAGAAAGGGGGGCATGACGAACTCGTAGCCCCAGGTGGCGAAGAGATCGATGACCGCCCGGCGCAGCTCCTCAAGCCTGCGCGCGTCGGGCGGCAGCACCTCCTCGACGCCGGCCGGCAACAGCCACGGAGCAACGGCAGCCCGCATCGATCAGCGGCCGAGATAGAGAAGGACGACCCCGGCCACCATGCTGGCGAGGCCGCCGACCCGCAACGAGGTATCGCCGAGCTCGTTCATGCGGGCGAGCAGGCGGCGGACCAAGGCAGGGCTGAGAAAGGGCATGATGCCTTCGAGGACGAGCACGAGCGCGACCGCCTCGAGCAGACCGCTCCACATCGCGGCGGACGCGGCTACCTGGCCTCACCGGCATCCTGCCGCGGGCCTCCTTTCGCCGGCGGCCGGTTGCGCTCCCTCGCGACGGAAATCGGGGGGACGGCCACGCTAGCGCTCGCCGCCCCGCGGGTCCTTGAAGAAGTCGAAGAACTCCGTTCCGGGCTGCAGCAGCAGCACGTCGGACTTGCTGCGGAACGACTCCGCGTAAGCGTTGAGGCTGCGGTAGAAGCGGTAGAAGTCCGGATCGCGGGTGTACGCCCGGGCGTAGATCTCCGTTGCCGTACCGTCCCCCTCGCCGCGCACCCGCTGCGACTCGCGCGTCGCCTCGGCGATGATCACCTCGCGCTCCCGCTCGGCCCGCGCGCGGATCTTCTTCGCTTCCTCCTCGCCCCGCGACCGTCGGTCCTTCGCAACCTCCTTGCGTTCCGCGGCCATGCGCTGGTAGACGGAGTTGCTGACCGCGTCCTCGAGATCGATGCGCTTGATCCGCACGTCGACGACGTCCATTCCGAGGCCCTTGGCCTTCTCGTTGAGCGACACGGTGAGGTTGCGCATGATCTCCGCCCGATCCTCGGCTACCACCTCGGGAATGGTACGGCGCCCGAAGGCGTCCTTGAGATCGGTCTGATTGAGCGCATGGAGGCGCGAGGCGCCGCGGCGCGCGTTGCCGCCGGTCGCCGTGAAGTACCTTCTCACGTCCGCGATCCGCCACTTGACGTAGGAATCGACCTTGACGTTCTTCTTTTCCTTGGTGAGATAGAGCTCCGGGGCGGCATCCAGGGTCTGGATGCGCGCGTCGAACTTCTGGACCTCCTGGAAGAACGGCATCTTGAAGTGGAGCCCGGGCTGGTAGTCGTCGCGCACGATCCTTCCGAGCTGGAAAAGGATTGCGCGCTCACGCTCGGTGACCACGAATACCGAGAAGCTCGCGACGATGGCCGCGACGACCAGGACGACGATTCCGATGCGAACGTTCATCACCGCTACCTCCCTCGGATCCGATCGGACACACCGGACGCGCCCCGGCGGGGGTCGGCTCCGGAGCCGTCGGACGACGAAACGGAATCTGCCGAGCTCTCTTCCCGGGCGCTCCCGGTGAGCAGCTTGTCGAGGGGCACGTACAGCAGGTTGTTGCCCCCCTCGACGTCGATGAGAACCTTCGTCGAGTTCCCGAGGACGCCCTGCATGGCGTCGAGATAGAGCCGCTGGCGGGTCACGTCCGGTGCCTTGCTGTACTCGGTCAGCACGCTGGTGAACCTCGACGCGTCGCCCTTCGCCTCGTTGATCACCCGCTGCTTGTATCCCTCGGCCCGCTCGAGCATGGCATTCGCATCGCCTCGCGCCCGGGGCAGGATCTCGGCCGCGTAGGCCCGCGCCTCGTTCTTGTAGCGCTCCTCGTCCTCGCGCGCCTTCACCGCATCGGAGAACGCGTCGCGCACCTGATTGGGCGGTTGCGCCTTCTGCATGTTGACGCTCGCGACGAGCAGGCCGGTCTCGTAGCGGTCGAGGATGTCCTGGGTCCGCTCGCGAACCTGCTCTGCGACGACCGCCCGGCCGTCGGTCAACACGAAGTCCATGATATTCCGGCCCACCACCTCGCGGATGGCGCTCTCGGTCGCCTGGCGCAGGGTGAGGTCCGGGTCGCGGACGCGGAACAGGTAGTTCCGGGCATCCTTGATGCGGTAGAGGACCGCGAACTGGACGTCGACGATGTTCTCGTCGCGCGTCAGCATGAGCGATTCCGGGGGCACGGACTGGTCGCCCGCCTCGCTCCGATAGCCGATCTCGGCCCGCCGGATCTGCTCTACGTTGACCTTCTCCACCGAGTCGACGAGGTACGGCACCCAGTGCGGGCCGGAGCCGGTGGTCTCGAGGTAGCCGCCGAAACGAAGGACCACGCCCTCCTCGGCCGGCTCCACGATGTAGATGCCGGCGAGCCCCCAGCCGACGAGGACGAGCGCGATGACGATGCCCAGCCCGCGGGTGCCGAAAGAACGCAGCCCCTTGCCGGCCCCGCCGGAACGTCCACCGCCGCCGGCCCCACCGCCGGAGCCTCCCCGGAAGAGCCCCCAGAGCCGCCGTTGCAGGTTGCCGAGCAGCTCGTCGAGATCCGGCGGCCCCGGCTGCCCGCCACGATTGCCCCACGGGTCGCGGCCGCTGCCATTACCGTCCGGTTGATTCCACGCCATCGAGTCCTGTCCCTCCCAACCCGTCCGCCGAGGCAGCCCCTCGCGCGGGGAACGGCCGTAAAGCGTCAATTCTGCCTGTGCACGCCCCGGAAAGCCACCGAAATCCAGGCGGGGCACGGGGCTGCTTCGTTCATTCAAAGGCGCACAACGAATTCAAAGAGTCGCGTCCACTGACGAGCGGGTGGCCCGAAGTCGGCGGCGAACGAAGAATCAGGTTCCGAATCAAGACGATACGCTCACCTGTGGCCATCAAGGAAGGCCGGGAACGAATTTGCCTCGGGGCGGGGCGGGGCCCTTTCACGCGGCAGCGGCATGCAGGTCGGGCCGGGCGGAGGGCTGGGCGGAGGCCCGAACCGACAACGCACGGGGCGTCCCGGTCGGACTGCGCTCCGCCAATCCGGCCTGCCCGGGGCGGTAACCCCGGGACCATTTCTTTGTCGTGACCGAGTGCCGGCCGCGGGTGCGGATCGGCCTGCCGTGCGGTCGAGGGCGACTCCATGGAACCCGCACCGACACGCGGACGACGAAATGCGCTCCCCGACGGCCTGCCGAACCGGCCCGGTTCGCCCGTCGCCGGACAGGAAACGAGCCCTGGCGGCAACCCCGGGACGGCAACCATGACGCGCAGGGCGGGTCACGCCTCCGCCCCACCCGACCTGCACGAGGAAGTCGAAACCGGGACACTACCGGGCCCCACCCCGCCGGCGCGCCGGCCCCCTGGCCGGCCGGGCCGCGCCGGCGGTCCGGCGGCGGCCACCCGCCGCCTCGGCCGGATCGGACTCCTCGTTCGATCATGGCGGGCCCGCTTCCGCGTGCAGGCGGAGGAGGTCCCGCTCCGCGATGCGCACCTCGACGATCGAGCCTCCGTCGTCGCAAGGACGCTCGTCCAGCACCGCCCCGAGCTCGTAGAGCCGCGCACGCATGCGCCCGCTCCCGGGCGGGAGACGCAGCTCGCGGCTCGGCACGGAGGTCTCGAATCGCTCTCCGAGGGCGGCGGCGAGCACCTCGAGGCCGTCACCGGTCCGCCCCGAGAGCCACACCCGCCGGACCGCCCCGGTATCGTCCCGTTCCGGGGGCGGCACCGGTCCGGCGCGCCGATCGACCTTGTTCATGACCTCGATTTGGGGAAGACCGTCGGCGTCGATCCCGGCGAGCACCTCGTTCACCCGTTCGGCCCGTTCGCCGCCGTCCGGACCGCTCGCATCGATGACGTGCAGCAGCAGATCCGCCTGCCGGGTCTCCTCGAGGGTAGCCCGGAACGCCGCCACCAGCTCGTGCGGCAGGTCGCCCACGAACCCGACGGTATCCACCAGCACCAGGTGGCCCCCGGCCGGCAGGGTCATCCGGCGCAGGGTCGGATCGAGGGTCGCGAAGAGTTGGTCGGCGGCGTGCACCCCGGCTCCCGTCAGCCGATTGAAGAGGGTGGACTTGCCCGCGTTCGTATAGCCGACGAGCGAGACCACCGGCACCCCCGAGCGCCGGCGGGGACGACGGTTGACCTCGCGCCGGCGTTCGACGGCGGCGAGCTGTCGGCCGATTCGTTCGATGCGCTTGCCGATGAGCCGGCGGTCGGTCTCGAGCTGGGTCTCGCCCGGGCCGCGCAGCCCGATCCCGCCCCGTTGCCGTTCGAGATGCGTCCACCCCCGCACCAGTCGGGTCGAGAGGTGGCGAAGCTGCGCGAGCTCCACCTGCAACCGGCCCTCGAACGTGCTCGCACGCCGCGCGAAGATGTCGAGAATGAGGCCGATCCGATCGAGCACCCGGCACTTCAGCAGCGCCTCGAGGTTCCGCTCCTGGGCCGGGGTGAGCCGGTGGTTGAAGATCGCGAGCTCGGCCGCGCCCTGCTCCACCCGCTCCCGGATCTCGTCCGCCTTTCCGGCTCCCACGAAGTATCGCGGGTCGCGCCGGCGCGGCGCGGCGACGACCAGCTCCACCGGCTCCGCCCCGGTCGCGCGGGCCAGCTCGACGAACTCCTCCGCGGCGCACTCGGGGTCCTCCCCGCGCGCCCCCGCGTGCACGAGCAGGGCCCGCGTCCCGGAGGAGGGCCGCTCGAACAATTCCGCGACCCCGCGCTTCATCCCGCGCCCCGCGCCCCCCGGCGGCCGCGGCGCGAACGCCCCGAACACACGGACCCGGGCACGTTCGCGCGGGCTATGAGGCCACCTCCTCGGAGCCCTCGGGAAGGCGCGCGTTTCGTGTCGGCACGATGGAGGAGATCGCGTGCTGGTCGATCACCCGGCTGACCGGGTTCCCGAGCAGCACCGCGAAGCGATCGAAGGACTCGATGGTGCCCGGCGGCTCGATGCCGTCAATGAGGAACATCGAGACGGGAACCTCTTCCCGACGCGATGCGTTCAGAAACGGTTCCTGGAGGGGACGGCCCTCGTTCACCCGGTTTTCCTCCCCTGGTCGGCACTCGATTCATTGTAAGCGATTGGCGGGCTCGCGCGGCTCGTCCGCGAAATTGCGGAGTATGTGATCGCGCGCCCGCGCCTCCCCGGCGGCGGGGTCGAGCCAGCGGACGCCGGAGAGCGACCGGAGCCACGTGAGCTGCCGGCGGGCGAGCTGGCGGGTGGCCGCGACCGCCCGCTCCACCATCGCGGCATGGTCCGAGCGGCCCTCGAGGTGGTCCCACACCTGGCGGTATCCGACGGCCCGCATCGAGGGGAGATCCGGGCCGACCCCGGGGCGCGCGGCGAGCCCCCGCACCTCGTCCACGAAGCCACGCTCGATCATCGCCCGGAAGCGGATGTCGATCGCCCGGTGCAGGTCCGCGCGGTCGGCGGGCGCAACCACGAGCCGCACAACCGGACCGGGCGGACCGGGCGGACCGGGCGGACCGGGCGGACCGGGCGGACCGGGCGGACCGGGCGGACCGGGCGGACCGGGCGGGCCGGAGGCGGAGCGGTGCCATTCGCTCAGGCGGCGTCCCGAGACCTCGAAGACCTCCAGCGCCCGTTGGATGCGCTGCGCATCGTGGGGATGAATGCGCCGGGCCGCTTCCGGGTCGACGGCGGCGAGCCGCGCGTGCAGCGCCGGCCATCCGGATCGTTCGCTCTCCTCCTCGAGCCGCCGCCGGACCACCGGCGCCGCCCGCGGCAGCGGCGCGAGGCCTCGTTCGAGGGCGCGGAAGTAGAGCAGGGTGCCGCCGACGAGAAGCGGGATGCGGCCGCCCGCGCGGATCGTCTCGATCTCGCGCGTCGCGTCGCGCCGGAACTCGCCGGCCGAGTAGGTCTCGGTGATCTCGCGGATGTCGATGAGCCGGTGCGGGGCCCGCGCGAGCACCTCGGGCGGCGGCTTTCCGGTCCCGATGTCCATGCCTCGATAGACCATCGCGGAGTCCACGCTTACGAGGTCCGCCGGGAGCCGCGCGGCGAGCCGGACCGCCATCCGCGTCTTGCCGGCCGCGGTCGGCCCCATGAGCAGGACGACCGGGGTCACCGGGCGAGGAGCCCCTCGGCATCCTTCTCGTCGAGCTCGCGCGCGACGGGCGGCGCGAGCGCATCGTCGCCCCGCGCGAGCAGCTCCCGGAGCAGGAGGTTGCGCTCCGCGGGAGCCGCCGGCACCGCACCCGACGCGCTGCGCGCGAGGACCTCGGCCACCTCGTCCGCCCGCGCCTCGACGACCGCGCGCGCGAGGGCGGCCGGCTCCACGTAGCGAAGCGCGCGGGGGATCTCGAAGAGGCTCGCGAGGTTCGGGCCGATGCGGCGAACGACCAGACCGAAGCGGGCGACCTCCTCCGGCTCGAAGCGGTCGAGCACCGCCTCCGCCACCTGGACGCGGGCGGGCACGAGGAGCGGGAAGGAGCGCGTCGGCCTCGCGTCGCTCGCGCGCGCGCAGGCCGCGCGGACGGCCCGCCCGAGCGCGCGCGGGACGTCGATCACGTACACCCGGCCCTCGTGGTCCGCAATCGCGTAGCGCCCCGTGATCCAACCGATGACCGGATCCGCCCGCGGCGGCCCCCGCTCCCCCGCGGGCCCGGGGCGCGGCGGCCGCGAGGCCGGCCGGGCGCGGTAGGCGGGGGCGGTGCCTGCCGCCGCGCGCTCCGGTTCCGGCGCCGCCGTGGGAGGCTCCGCCTCCGGTGGCTTCCCGTCCCGTGGCTCCCCCACGTCCGCCCCCGGCCCGCCCGCCTCCGGCTCGAACAACCCGTCCGGACGGGGTGGAACGCCGTAGGGGGGAGGTTCCGCCTCCCGGGCGGCGAGGTCGGAGAGTCCGAGCCCGCCGGAGAGCGCGCGCCGGACCCCGGCCACGAGGAAGTCGTGCACCGCCCGGGGCTGCCGGAACCGCACCTCGTGCTTGCCCGGATGCACGTTGACGTCCACCAGGGCGGGGTCCATCGTGAGGAACAGCACCGTGACCGCTTCGCGGCCGGCGGGGAGCCGCCCCTCGAGCGCGACCCGCACGGCATGTCCGAGCGCGCGGTCGCGGACTCCCCGTCCGTTGAGGAAGAAGTGCTGCCGGGGGGCGGAACCCGTCCCGATCCAGCCCCGGAGATGCAGCCCGTCCGCAGCCGCTCCCACCGGCGCGGCCGACCCCGCGAACCCGCGGCCGATCACCTCGTCGAGACGTCCCTCTTCGCTCCGGGCGCGAAAAGCGGTACGCCGGTTGTGGTTCACCCGGAAGGCGACGTCCGGGCGGGCGAGCGCGAGACGCCGCACCGTATCGACCGCGTGCTGGAGTTCGGTACGCTCCGCCCGAAGGAACCGCCGCCGGGCCGGGACACTGTGGAAGAGGTCCTGAACCTCCACCGTGGTTCCAACCGGGTGGCGGGCCGGCTCCGGGCCGCTTCCGTCGCCGCGCATCCGCCAGCCGGACGCTTCGCTGGCGACGCGCGAGGTGAGGGAAAGCCTCGACACCGCCGCGATGCTCGCGAGCGCCTCCCCCCGGAATCCGAGGCTCGCGACCCGGAAGAGATCGTCGACCGAGGCGATCTTGCTCGTCGCGTGGCGCTCGAGCGCGAGCGCGAGATCCGCGCGCCGGATCCCGCCCCCGTCGTCGGTCACCCGGATCTGCCTCGCGCCCCCCGCTTCGAGGTCGATCGTCACTGCCCCCGCGCCCGCGTCCAGGCTGTTCTCGACGAGCTCCTTGACCACCGACGCGGGCCGCTCGACCACCTCCCCGGCCGCAAGCTGGCTCGCGACCTCCGGCGGCAGGCGCGCGATCGTCGCCGCGAGCGACGGCGCGACCGGGTCGCCACGGGGGTCGCCGCGGGGGCCGCCGTCCGGCACGCCGCCGGGAGCCCCGGGAGCCCCGGGAGCCCCGGGAGCCCCGGGAGCCCCGGGCGCGGGGCGATCGCCCCCGTTCGAGCTGCCCGCCGCGGTCACCGGGCTCCCCGTTCGAGCGTCGCGACCGTCTCGACGTGGGAGGTATGGGGGAACATGTCGGCGAGCGCAAGCGCCCGCAACCGATAGCCGAGCCCGTGCACCAGCCGGCCGATGTCGCGGGCGAGGGTCGCGGGATGACACGAGACGTAGACGATTCGCTCCGGCCCCGGCGCGACGAGCGAACGCAGGGCCTCCTCCGCCCCGCTCCGCGGCGGATCGAGGAGGAGCCGGTCCACTCCGCCCGCGACGACGGAGGCGAGCGCGCCCGGACGGGCGAGGTCGGCGAGGCGGAACTCCGCGCCTTCGAGCCGGTTCCGCCGCGCGTTCTCGCGGGCCCGTTCCACGAGCCTCGGGTCGCCCTCGACCCCGATCGCGGCCGCCCCCCGCGACGCGATCGCGAGGGTGAAGTTGCCGATCCCCGAGAAGAGGTCGAGCACCCGCCCCGTGGGCCGGAGCTCCTCCACCGCACGCTCGACGAGCGCCGCGTTCACCTCCGCGTTCACCTGAACGAAGTCGAGGGGATGGAACCGGAGCTCGACCCCGAACCCGTTCAGCCGGTAGGAGAGATCGACCTCCCCGGTGAGGAGCACCAGCGAGTCCGGCCCGCCCGGCTGGAGGGCGACGCCGAGCCCGCGCGCGGCCCCGAAGCGGCGAAGACGCTCCGTGTCGGTCGCGCCGAGGGGGTCGAGATTCCGGAACACGAGCACCGCCCCCGCGTCGCCCGCCGCGAGCTCGATCTGGGGGATGCGTTCGCGAGCCTCCAGGGAATCGACGAGGGAACGCAGCTCGCCCACCCGCGGGCCCACCGCGGGATGCAGGACCGCGCACGATTCGAGCACCGCGAGCCGGTTCCCGAACTTCTCCCGGAAGCCGACGAGCGCACCCCCCTTTCCCGGCACGTACCGCACGCCGAGCCGGGCCTTGCGGCGGTATCCGAAGCGGGGGCCGCGGATGGGAGGATCGACGCGCTCGGGCCCGGCCCCGGCCGCCGCGAGAGCGGCGAGCACCGAGGCTTCCTTCGCCCGGAGGTCGGCGTCCGGGTCGAGATGCTGCCAGTCGCACCCACCGCAGCCGTAGAAGTGCGGGCAGCGGGGCGCGACCCGGCCCGGGGCGGCGGCGAGCACCTCGACCAGCTCCGCCTCGTCGTCGCGCTTGTGCCGCCGCCGGTAGCGGACCCGGACCCGTTCTCCCGCGAGCGTTCCCGGCACCCGCAACCGCCGGCCTCCCACCTCCGCGATGCCGCGCCCGCGGTCGTCCACCGTCCGGATCCGGACCTCGACCGGCTCCGGCGGCAGCGGGAGACGCCTAACCCGGCTCACGAACTTCGGCGAACGCCCGAAGGTGGTCCCGCTCCCGCACCGCCTCGCGCACCAGGGCGAACTCGTGGGCGAGCTCCGCATCGCCGAGCCGGCCCCGAAGCCGGTCGAAGCGAAGGTGGATGAGCCAGATGAGGAGCGCATCCGCTTCGCAGTATTCGCGGATCGCGTCGATCTCTCCGGCGAAGTACCGCTCCTCCACGTCTCCGCCCCGCATCCCCTGCTTGCCCGGCAGCCCGAGAAAGCGGGACAGCTCTTCGAGGGGGGCGGCGGCTCGGAGCTGATGGCTCGCGAACACGTCCATCAGGTCCGTGTGCCGCTCGTGGTAGCGGTTGAGATAGTTGTTGAATCGGAAGTCGGGATCGCGGGCCTCGAAGTAGCGGCCCGCGCTCACCCCGTGGTGGAGCGCCCGGTAGACGAGGACCGGCAGATCGAACCCGATCCCGTTCCAGGTGACGAGCGTCGGTGCACGGAGATCCACGATCCGGAAGAAGGACTCGACGAGCTCCTTCTCGCTCGACTCCGGGGAGCCGAGCGACCAGATCCGGATGTCGGCGGTCTCCCCGGTCCGCGCCCGGCGGCGGAGCACCCCCGACACCGCCACCACCCGCTGCAGGTACGGGCGCACGAGCTCGCGCCCGCTCTCCTGCATCCGGAGATGGCGCATGGCCTTGGCGACGCCCGGATCGTCGAGCCCCTCGGGGCCCCCCTCGATCCCCCCCTCGATCCCATAGAGCCGCCGTCCGGCCTCGATATCGGGCACCGTCTCGATGTCGAACGCGAAGAAGTAGTCCCCTTCGTGGCCGCGGTTCACGGGCTGACCGCTCCTCCATCATGCCGGAGCGAGAGAGCGTACACGCGCGCGTCCTCTCGCCCGCCGGTGACCGCCGGATAGTAGCCGCGCCGCATCCCGACGTGAACGAAGCCGTGGCCCTCGTACAGCCGTACGGCCAGCCGATTCGAGGGCCGCACCTCAAGGAACATGCGCTCGGCGCGTCGGATCCGGGCGATGCCGAAGAGGTGCCGCAGCAGCCAGCCGCCCCAGCCCCGGCCCTGCTCGGGAGGGGCGATGCAGAGGTTCAGCAGATGAGCCTCGTTCGCGGCGAGGGACAGGATCCCGTATCCGCGAACCCGTCCGCCCTCCGCCGCCACGCGGCACGCGTAGCCGGCCCGGAGACAGCTCCGAAACACCTGCTCCGACCACGGGAACCGGTAGGCGCAAGCCTCGATGTCCGACACCGCCGGGAGGTCGGCCGGGGTCATCGGACGCGCGGTCGCCCCGTCTACGGTGACCGGACCGCGATCGAACGTGCGAAACAAAGGTCCTCCCAGGCCGCGCGCTTGGCGATCGGGGTCCGCAGCAGATAGGCGGGATGGTACGTCGCGACGACCGGGACGTGCCGCCCCCCCCGCGGATACGGGTGCTCGCGCCCCCGCAGGCGTGCGAGGGAGGCGTTGGTATCGAGGATCGCCTGGGCCGCGACACGGCCCACTGCGAGGATGACGCGCGGCTCGACCAGCTCGATCTGCCGGTCGAGGAACGGCCCACACCGCCCGGTCTCCTCGGGAGCGGGATCGCGGTTCCCGGGCGGCCGGCACTTGACGGTGTTGGTAATGAATACCTCTTCGCGGGCCAGCCCGACGGCGAACAGCATGGCGCCGAGCAGCCTCCCCGCACGGCCTACGAAGGGCTCTCCCTGCCGGTCCTCGTTGGCCCCCGGCCCCTCGCCGACCACCATCCAGCCCGCATCGCGCGCGCCGGCGCCGAACACCGTGCGGCGCCGCGACCGATGCAACGGACAGGCGACGCACCCCGCCACCGCGGCTTCGAGCTCCGGCCACCCGAGCGCGGAGACCGGCGCTCCCGCCGCCGCGGGAGGCCTCGCGGGTCCGGCCGCAAGCGCTTCCGATCCGGGTGAGCGGGGGGAGCGGGACGGGAGGGGCGCCTCCGGAGGTGGGACCGGCGCGCGGCCCGGCTCCGGATCGGCGGCAGGCCGATCCAGGGAGAGATCCGCCCGCGGCGCGGGCTCCAGGGGCGCCGGCGCGACCCGGGGCACGACCCGGGGCACGAACACCGTGATCCCCATCCGGGCGAGCAGGCGCTCCCGCTCCGCGCCGGAAGTCACGAGTCGTGACGGCGGACCCTCCCACCGGAGGTCATCCTCCGGCGTTGGCGAGCCCGGCGCACCTGGATCAGCGTCTCGACGGGGCCGGACAGGGCGTACAGCCCGAATCCCGTGAACAGGAGGAGGGCGGGATCGATTGCGATGAGGGCAAACCCGAGCACGACCACGAGGACGGTGACGAAGTGGATCCGTTCCCGGATGTCGACTTCCTTGAAGCTGCGAAAGCGGATCTTGCTGACCATCAGCAGGCTGGTCACGATGACCACCGCGAAGGTCTCCGCTCCGAGGTTCCCGCCCACGAGGTCCCGATCCACCCCGACCCAGACCAGGCCGGCCACCACGGCGGCCGCCGCGGGGCACGGAAGCCCCTGGAAATACCGCTTGTCGGCGACCCCGACCTGGGTATTGAACCGAGCGAGGCGAAGGGCGGTCGCGGCAGTGAAGCAGAAGCCGGCCAGCCACCCCGCCTTGCCGAACGAATCGAGCGACCAGACCGCCGCGAGCACGACGGGCGCGATCCCGAACGCGACCATGTCGGACAGGCTATCGTACTCCGCTCCGAACGCGCTCTCCGTCCCGGTGATGCGCGCGATCCGTCCGTCCGCCCAATCGAACACCATGGCCGCGAAGATCGCCATCGCCCCGGCTTCGAACCGTCCCTGGAAGGCGAAGTAGATGGCGTAGAAGCCACTCAGCAGCGCCGCGGTGGTCAACAGGTTCGGGAGCAGGTAGATGCCCCTCTTCCTGCGAGCCTGGTTCATGCCTGGTCCGTCCGTCGGGCTGCCGCGAGACCGGCGAGCATAGCCTGATCCGCGTGCCGGTTCACCGCTTCTCAGTTGCGGCTCTCGTCGACCAGCCGGTTCTCGCGGATCCAGGGCATCATGGCCCGCAGGCGCGCCCCCACCTCCTCCACCGGATGCTCGGCCGCCCGTCGGCGCATCGCCTTCATGACGGGGGTCCCGGCCCGGTTCTCGAGGATGAACTCGCGGGCGAACTCGCCGTTGCGGATCTGCTCGAGGAGCCCCCGCATCCGCTCCCGCACCGACTCGTCGATCACGCGCGGCCCGCGCGTGAAGTCGCCGTACTCCGCGGTGTTGGAAACCGAGTAGCGCATGTTCGCGATGCCCCCCTCGTAGATGAGGTCCACGATGAGCTTGGTCTCGTGGAGACACTCGAAGTAGGCCATCTCGGGCGCATACCCCGCTTCGACGAGGATGTCGTAGCCGGCCATGATGAGGGCGGAGATCCCGCCGCACAGCACCGCCTGCTCGCCGAAGAGATCGGTCTCGGTCTCCTCCTGAAAGGTGGTCTCGATGACCCCCGCGCGGCCCGCTCCGATCGCGCACGCGTACGAGAGCGCGATCTCTCTGGCCATGCCCGACGCATCCTGGTGCACCGCGATGAGGCTCGGCGTGCCGTTGCCCGCCACGTAGGTCGACCGCACGAGGTGCCCCGGCGCCTTGGGTGCGACCATGACCACGTCGAGATCGGCTCGCGGCTCGATCTGGCCGAAGTGGATGTTGAACCCGTGGGCGAAGGCGAGCGCGGCTCCCTCGCGGGCGTGCCCGGCCACGCTCTCGGCGTAGATCCGGGCCTGGTGCTCGTCCGGCGCGAGCATCATCACGATATCGCTCGCCGCCGCGGCCTCCGCGACCGACGCCACCTCGAGCCCGGCGGCGCGCGCCTTCGCCTCGGAGCCCGACCCCGAGCGGAGCCCGACCACCACCTCGACCCCGGATTCGCGAAGGTTGTTCGCGTGGGCGTGACCCTGCGAGCCATAGCCGACGACCGCGACCTTGCGGCTCTGCACGACCGAAGTGTCGGCGTCCTTTTCGTAATAGATGTTCATCATGTCCGGATCTCCGATGGTCAGGTTCGGATGGTCAGGTTCGTTTGCGCGCTCCGGCGGCCGCGCCGCGCGCGGACCGGCCGGAGCGGGTCGGGGCCCCGGAGAGACGCCGGCGGGCCCGAACGGGCGGTTCGCGCCGCGCCCCTCGGGCGCCCGTCAGGCACGAAGGGTCCGGTCGCCGCGACCGACGCCCATGGCACCCGATCGCACGACTTCCAGAATGCACCTCTCGTCGAGCGCCTCGATGAAGGCGTCGAGCTTCTGCCGGGCCCCCGTCAGCTCGATGACGAAGCTCGAACCGGCCACATCGAGAATGCGCCCCCGGAAGATCTCCGTCAGGTGCCGCACCTCGTCCCGCCACGGCTCGCTCGCACGCACCTTGATGAGCATCAGTTCGCGTTCGACGTAGCGGCCGTCGGTGAGATCGACCAGCTTGATGACGTCGATGAGCTTGTGGAGCTGCTTGGTGATCTGCTCGATCACGGCGTCGTCGCCGCTCGTCGCGAGGGTCAGCCGGGACATGGTCGGGTCCTCGGTCGGAGCGACGCTCAGCGACTCGATGTTGTAGCCCCGCGCGGAGAACAGCCCCGCGACCCGGGCCAGCGCGCCCGGCTCGTTCTCGAGCAGCATCGAGACGAGGCGTTGCATCGCTCAGGCGAGCTCGCGCAGGACCATCTCGGTCTGGCCCTTGCCCGCCATCATCATCGGATACACGTTCTCCGACTGATCGGTGATGAAGTCCATGAACACGAGCCGGTCCTTCAGCGCAAACGCCTCGCGCAGCGCGCCCTCGACGTCGCCCGGACGCTCGACGAGCATGCCGACGTGGCCGAAGCTCTCCGCGAGTTTGACGAAGTCGGGAAGCGAATCGAGGTACGACTCCGATTCGCGGTTCTCGTACATGAACTCCTGCCACTGGCGCACCATGCCGAGGTAGCGGTTGTTGAGGTTCACGACCTTGACCGGCAGCCGGTACTGCTTCGCGCACGAGAGCTCCTGGATGCACATCACGATGCTGCCTTCGCCCGTGATGCAGGCGACCGGCGCATCCGGATACGCGAACTGCACCCCCATCGCGGCCGGGAGGCCGAACCCCATGGTGCCGAGGCCTCCGGAGTTGACCCACCGGCGCGGCTTGGCGAACGGGTAGAACTGCGCGGCCCACATCTGGTGCTGGCCGACGTCGGAGGTCACGAACGCCTCCCCGCCCGTCACCTCGTACAGCTTCTCGATGACGTACTGGGGCTTGATGAGATCGCTCTTGCGCTCGTAGCGCAGGCAGTCGTTCGCGCGCCACCCGTCGATCCGCTTCCACCACGCGTTCAGGTCACCCTCGTCGGGACGGCGGTTGCTCTCCCGGAGCGCGGCGAGCAGGTCCTCCAGGATCCCTCGCACCGGCCCGACGATGGGGACGTCGACCTGGATGGTCTTCGAGATGGAGGACGGGTCGATGTCGACGTGGACGATCCGGGCGTGGGGGCAGAACTGCTTCGGGTCGCCCACCACCCGGTCGTCGAAGCGGGCTCCGATCGCGATGAGTACGTCGCACTCGTGCATGGCCATGTTGGCCTCGTAGGTGCCGTGCATCCCGAGCATGCCGACGAACTGCGGGTCCGTCCCGGGATACGCGCCGAGCCCCATCAGGGTGTTGGTGATCGGGTACCCGAGAAAGCGGGTGAGGCCGACGAGCGGCTCCGACGCGTCTCCGAGCACCACCCCGCCCCCGGTGTAGATCATCGGCCGCCGGGCGGAGAGGATGAGGTCCGCAGCCTGGCGGATCTGGTAGGGATGCCCGCGCGTGACCGGGTTGTAGGAGCGCAGGGCGACCTCGTCCGGATACTCGTACCATGCGCGGTCCGCGGTCACGTCCTTGGGAACGTCCACCACCACCGGGCCCGGCCGCCCGCTCTCCGCGACGTAGAACGCCTCGCGGAGGGTGCGCGCGAGGGAGCCCGCGTCCTTCACCAGGTAGTTGTGCTTGACGCAGGGGCGGGTGATGCCCACGCAGTCGACCTCCTGGAAGGCGTCGCTCCCGATCGCGTGGCGCGGCACCTGCCCGGTGATCACCACCATCGGAGCGGAGTCCATGTGGGCGGTCGCGATCCCGGTCACCGCATTGGTCGCGCCGGGGCCGGAAGTGACGAGCACGACCCCGGCCCGGCCGGTCACCCGCGCGTAGCCGTCCGCCATGTGGGTCGCGCCCTGCTCGTGGCGCACGAGGATGTGCTCCACGTCCTGCTGCTTGTAGAGGGCATCGTAGATGTGCAGGACCGCCCCGCCCGGATACCCGAAGATGTATCGAACCCCGTGGTCCTTGAGGAACCGGACCACGATCTCCGCGCCTGTCAACTCCACCTCGACACCTCTCGAACACGGCCCTCGGGCACGGGCCTTCCCCGGACGCCGCGGCACGGCCCGCACGCAGCCCCCGCCGCGCCCGCCAGTGGCGCGGCAAGGTAGCCGCAACGCGCCCGCGCGTCAACCGCCCCCGCAGCCCGGAACCTCCCGCCGTACAAGGGGAAACGGGTTCGGGATATGATTGCGGGGGCCGCCCGCACCAGGAACCTTGCCACCATGAGAACCTCCCGGATCCTGCTCGCTACGGAAAAGGAAGACCCCTCCGACGCCGAGATCGTCAGCCACCGGCTCATGATCCGCGCCGGCCTCGTCCGCCGTCTCGCGGCCGGGCTCTATACCTGGCTTCCCCTCGGCCTGCGGGTGCTGCGCAAGATCGAGAACATCGTGCGCGAGGAGATGGACCGGGCGGGAGCCCAGGAGATCCTCATGCCCGCGGTGCAGCCCGCCGAGCTCTGGATGGAGTCGGGCCGCTGGGACCACTTCGGGCCGGAGCTGCTGCGGCTTCGCGATCGGCACGAGCGCGACTTCTGCGTCGGGCCGACCCACGAGGAGGTCGTCACCGACATCGTCCGCCGGGAGGTTCGCAGCTACCGCCAGCTCCCCCTCAACCTGTACCAGATCCAGACCAAGTTCCGGGACGAGGTCCGACCCCGCTTCGGAATCATGCGCGCCCGCGAGTTCATCATGAAGGACGCCTACTCGTTCGATCTCGACGAAGCGGGGAGCCGGCGCAGCTACGAGGCGATGCGCGACGCCTACCGACGCATCTTCACCCGCACGGGCCTCGACTTCCGGGTGGTGGAGGCGGACTCGGGCGCCATCGGGGGCAGTCGCTCGGAGGAGTTCCACGTGCTCGCGAGGTCCGGCGAGGACGAGATCGCGTTCAACGACGCGGGCACCTACGCCGCGAACCTGGAGCTCACCCCCGCCCCCCCGCCGCCGGCGCGCGGGCCGACGACGGAGACGATGCGCGAGGTCTCCACCCCGGACGTGCGCACCATCGAGGACGTGAGCCGACGGCTCGGCGTGACGCCCGAGCGCTGCTTGAAGACCCTGTTCGTGGAGGGTGAGGAGGGGCCGGTCGCCCTCGTGCTGCGCGGCGACCACGACCTCAACCTGGTCAAGGCGAGCCGTCTCGAAGGGGTGCGGACCCCGGTCGCCCTGGCGTCTCCGGAGACGGTGCGCAAGGCGGCGGGGGCCGGTCCCGGAGCGGTCGGGCCGGTGGGGCTCGCGGTGCCGGTGGTCGTGGATCGCTGGGCCGCGGTCGTCGCGGACTTCGTCTGCGGGGCGAACCGCGACGACACTCACCTTGCGGGCGTCAACTGGGGGCGTGACGCGCCGGAGCCGGAGACGGCGGATCTCCGCAACGCCATCGAAGGGGACCCGAGCCCGGATGGCCGGGGCACCATCTCCATCCGCCGCGGGATCGAGGTCGGCCACGTGTTCCAGCTCGGCCGCAAGTACAGCGAAGCGATGCACGCGGTGTGCCTCGACGAGAGCGGCCGGGCCCGGGTCCTCGAGATGGGCTGCTACGGAATCGGGGTCAGCCGCATCGCCGCCGCCGCCATCGAGCAGAGCCACGACGAGAACGGCATCATCTGGCCGGATGCCATCGCCCCCTGGGAGGTCGCCCTCCTCCCGGTGAACGCGCACCGATCGGGGCGGGTGCGCGATCGCGCCGAAGCGCTCTACGAGGAGCTGCGGGCGGCCGGTGTCGAGGTCCTGCTGGACGATCGGGCGATCCGGCCCGGGGTCATGTTCTCCGAGATGGACCTCATCGGCATCCCCCACCGCCTGATTCTGGGGGAGCGCCGGCTCGACGAGGGCACGCTCGAGTACCGGAGCCGGCGGGGCGGCGAGACCGAGTTCATTCCCCTCGAGGAAGCGGTCGCCCGGGTCGTCGCCCGGGTCGTCACCCGCCTCGATCGCCGGTCGGCGGCCGCCTGACGCGCATCCGATCCGCACCGCTCCCTTCGATGAGGGAACGCACGAAGGGGATGGTCACCGGCCGCTGGGCGGCCAGGGAGTGCCGATCGAGGCGGTCGAGGAGCGCGAGCAGGTGCGGCACGTCCCGCCGCTCGCGGGCGACGACGTAGGCCGCCACCTGCGGGGGGAGCTCGATGCCGCGCGCCCGCGCACGCAAGACGAGCACCCGCCCGAGCTCCGGCTCGTCGAGCGCGGCGAGGCCGAGCACCGGCCCGGAGGCGAGGCGCGAGGCGAGGTCCGGGAGCCGGAGGCCGAGACGCGCGGGCGGCGCCCGGTCCGCGACGATGAGAGGCGTGCCGGCGCTCTCGAGCGTGTTGAACAGCCGAAACAGGGCCTGTTCCCAATCGGGGTGTCCGGCCGCCGCCCCGACCCCGTCGAGGCAGACGAGACGGGCCGTCTCGAGGCCCTCGGTCACCGCCGGTCCGATGCCGGGCTCCGCCCCGGGATCGAGGTAGAAGCCCGCCGCGGCGCGGGCGGCCGCGACCAGCAGGTGGGTCTTGCCGGTGCCGGCCGGACCGGCGAGGTAGAGATACCGGTCGCCTCGCGCGGCTGCCGATTCGCGGGCCGCGCGCACGGCCGCCTCGTTCGGCCCGGGCACGTAGTTGTCGAACGAGGGAGGCTCGTCGGCAGCGAGCGCAAGGGGATACTGAACGACCGGCCGGGTCATGCGGGCGGGACGCCGTGCGCGAAGGCCGATGCGCACCGCGACGGCACGCCGGCCGTCATCGCGAGCGCGCGGGGCGGGCACGGGCGAATTCCGGCCCGCCGGGCCGTTCCCCCTCGGCGCGGCCGGTCGCCGCCGTCCGGAGCCGCGGAGGGCGAAGGTCGAGGCGGCTCATCGCAGCCGGTATTCGAGCCGCGGCTCTCCTCCGGCGGCCCGGTCGAGGGCGTTTCCGGCCGGAACGAGGGTTCGCCCGAGGGCGATCAGCTCGGCAAGGGCCGCCCGGCCGCCCTTCGCTTCGAGCACGAAACGGACTTGCGGGCCCTCGACCCGCTCGACCTGCACCGTCTCCACGATGTCGATGGAGGCAAGGTAGCGCAGCAGCCGCCCATAGTCGGCGAGCCGTTCGACCCCGTCCACGGCGATCGGCACCCGTGAGGAGGCCGCGGCCGCGCCGCGCATGGCGAACCGCGCCGCGAATCGGTCGACGACCTCGTGCATGCCCTCGACGACCGTCGTCCGAAGGCTCTCCCCGCTGGTCCTGAACTCCCGCGTCCGGTCGCCGAACAGGGTCCAGCGCGCCTTCCACAGCCCGGTCTCTCCCCGGTATGCCCGGCCGGCGAGGACCGCGTCCGCGGAATAGCGGCGCGACGCGCGCTGGATCGGCTCGGGGAATCCTCCCCAGAGGGTGGACACCGGCAGCGTCATGCGATCCTCGATGTCGAACAGGGGCAGGATGACGGGCATTCCGCGCTCGCGAGCCGCATCGTCGATCGCGGCGGCCGCCGGCGAAGTGGAATCCACGAAGGACTTGCGGCCGTGCTCGTCCTCGACGACCAGCCACACGATCACCCGCGGCCGGACGCGGCTCCACCGGCCGAGCCCGAGTTGCTCGACAAGCCGATCGACCGCGCCGGGGTCGAACTTCACGGTCAGACCGTGCCCGGCTCCCCCGGCCCCCCCGGGCTCGACGGGCTCGAAGAGATACTGCTGAACGAATCGTTCCGGGCTCGCGACGGCCTCCCGCACGCCCGGCGATTCCTCCGGGCGGCGCGACCCGGTCAACCGCACCAGCATGGCGCTCATCGCCCGCGCGAGCGCGCCCTCGAGATCCGCCCGATCCTCCGCGGTTACCCGGGCCGTGTAGAGATCGGGATACCGGTCCGGCCGCTCGTCCGGACCGGCACCCGCCACCGGACGGACCGCCCCCGCGAGCCACGCGAGCACCAGGACGGCTGCCGCGATCCGCCGCAGTCCCCGCGGCGCGCGCATCCGGAACCGGTCTCGATGGCTCATCGCGCCAATTTACAATACGCACGAGCTCGGCAGAACCGGATGCGGAGAAACATGGACGATGCGCGTGCAACCTCCCTCAGCTACCGGGACGCCGGGGTCGATATCGATCGGGGCAATCGGCTCGTCGATCGGATCCGGGCCATCGCGAGCCGAACGTACCGCCCCGAGGTGCTCGGCGGGGTGGGGGGATTCGCGTCGCTGTTCAGGCTTCCCATGGACCGGTACCGGAACCCGGTGCTCGTCACCGCGGCGGACGGTGTCGGCACCAAGCTGCGGCTGGCGGTAGAGACCTCGAGCTACGAAACGGTGGGCATCGATCTCGTGGCGATGTGCGCGAACGACGTGCTCGTCCAGGGCGCGGAACCGGTCCTGTTCCTCGACTACCTGGCCATGGAGCGGCTCGAGCTGTCCAAGGCCCAGATGGTGGTCGAGGGGGTCGCACGCGGCTGCGAGATCGCCGGGGCCTCCCTCGTCGGAGGGGAGTGCGCCGAGATGCCGGGAGTCTATTCGAGCGAGGACTTCGACCTCGTCGGCTTCTGCCTCGGTCTCGTCGAGGAGGACCGCATCCTGAACGGCGCGGGGGTCCACCCCGGCGATCGCGTCATCGGGCTCCCGTCGAGCGGGCTGCACTCGAACGGCTTCTCGCTCGTGCGCAAGGTCCTCGAAATCTCCGGCGCCTCCCTGTCCGCTCCGTTCGACGGGGACGAATCCCTCGGGAAGTGCCTGATGACCCCCACCCGGATCTACGTCCGCCCGGTTTGCCGGTTGTTGGAAGCGACCCCGGTGAAGGGCCTCGCGCACATCACCGGCGGCGGGCTCGTTCTCAACCTCGCGAGGGTCCTGCCCGCGGGGCTCTGCGCACGGCTCGACCGCGGGAACTGGACGGTGCCGCCGATCATCCGCTGGGTCCGGGAGGCGGGGAGCATCGAGGATCGCGAGATGTTCCGCACCTTCAACTGCGGGATCGGCATGGCCCTCATCGTCTCCGCCCATCACGTCGAGGACGCGCTGCGGATCCTCGAGGAGGCCGGCGAGAGTCCGGCCGTCATCGGCGAGGTGCGGCTCGCGGATGCCCGCCACCGCGATCAGGTTCTCATCGGTTGAGCGGAGCCGAGGAGTCGGACGGACCCCGGTCGCGCGCGGCGTTCCCGACGCCGCGGCCGCCCCCCGCGGGGCGGACCTGGCCGGCGCGGTCGCGCATCGTCGTTCTCGTCTCCGGGCGCGGCACCAACCTTCAGTCGCTCATCGACGCGGGCTGTCCGATCGCGGAGGTGCTGAGCAACGTTCCCGGAGCGCCCGCACTCGGCCGGGCCCGGGCGGCGGGCCTTCCGGCGCACGCGATCGACCACCGGGAACATCCCTCGCGCGCCGCGTTCGACCGAGCCCTGGCCGAGCGGATAGACGGCCCCGGGCGGGCGGACCTCGTCGTGCTGGCCGGGTTCATGCGCATCCTCGGGGCCGCGTTCACCCGCCGGTTCGCGGGCCGGCTCATCAATATCCACCCCTCCCTGCTCCCCGCCTTCCCCGGCCTCCGGACCCATGAGCGGGCGCTCGACGCGGGGGCCGCCGAGCACGGCTGCACCGTCCATTTCGTGACCGAGGCGCTCGACGCGGGGCCGATCATCGAGCAGGCCCGGGTACCGGTGCGGCGGGACGACACGCCCGCCTCCCTGGCCGCTCGGGTGCTCGCGGAGGAGCACCGGCTCCTTCCCCGGACCGTCCATCGGTTCGTGACCGGGCGTCTTCGCGAGGAGAGCTGTCGCCACCGGCACCGGGGTGAACGATAGCCGGTGGAACGCAATCCCTCTCGGAGACCGGAGTCGAGGGCTCCCCCGGAGGGGGGTTCGGAATCCCCGGCCGGCAACCTGACCCCACCCCCGCAGGGGCGGGATCACCGCCCCCGCGAGCCCCGCGGGGCGGTCGGACCGGCCGCGCGCTGCGCGGCGCCGAGGATGCCGCGCAGGATGTCGAGCTCCGCCCGGTCGATGTCCGCCCGGGCGACGAGCCGCCGCACTCGCCGCATGAGCAGCCGCGGGCGCTCCGGATCGAGGTAGCCGATGTCCGCGAGGGCCGTCTCGAAGTGCGCGAACAGCCGCTCGAGGTCGACCGCCGTCACCTCCCTGGTCCGATCCTCCCCCGTGCCGCCGCCGTCGTTCTCCTCCCCGCCGGCGGTGCCGCGGCCGCGCGTCTCGACACCGCCGGCGCCTCCCGCCGTTGCGGCTCGGGCCACGGCTTTCGCGACCTCGTAGGCCGCGATCTGGACCGCGGCGGCGACGTTGAGAGAGCGGAAGTCGGGAGCGGTCGGGATCCGGAGCACCGCCTGGCAGCGATCGATCTCGTCGTTCGTGAGCCCGGCGCTCTCCCGCCCGAACACGGCGGCGACCGGACCCGAGACCGCCCGCCGGACGAGCTCGCGCGCGGCTCCCTCCGGATCGAGGCGCCCCCACTCGAGACGCCGCGGGCGAGCCGTCGCCGCCACCGCCCACCGGCAATCGGCGAGGGCTTCCGACAGGTCGTCGACGACCCGCGCCCGGTCGAGGACGTCGAACGCCCCGGCCGCGCGCTCGGTGGCCTCGGCGCTCGGAAAGCGGCGCGGCCGGACCAGCCGGAGGTCCCGAAGGCCCATGGTCCGCATGGCGCGGGCCGCCGCCCCGATGTTTCCCGGATGCGTCGGCGCCACGAGCACGACTCGCACGTTCGTGGGCGCATCGGCCGCCCTCATCGTCCCGTCATCCGGAGCTTCCGTCGATCGTCGCCGCGGCAGGACTCGCTTTTTGTCCGGGTACGGGTGGACCGGGCGTGTTCGGCAGGCCATCGGGGAGCGCATTTCGTCGTCTGCATGTCGGTTCGAGCCTCATGGAGGTGCCCTCGATCGCGCGGCCGGCGGCTCCGCACCCGCGGCCGGCACCCGGTCACGACAACAATGGCCCTGGCCGCCGCGCCAGCGATTCCCGTTTTGCTCGTCGGGTCCCGCGGCAGGACCGGCACGACCGTCGATCCGCTCCGGATCGAGTTGCAAGGAGAAGACGGCTTGCGGCTCAGGGTGAAGTCGGGCGCCGAAACGAGAACTGCCGCCGCCGCGCCCGCCTCGTCGCCGCGGAGCGCTGGCGGGCGATAGAATGGGCACCGTTTCAGCGTGGCGGCCATTTCGTGCACCCCATCGTCAACGTCGCGGTCCGGGCCGCGCGCCGGGCCGGCGATATCATCCTGCGTTATCACACCCGCGTCGCCGACCTGGAAGTGTCCCGCAAGGGCCAGGGCGATTTCGCCACCGAGGTGGACCGGGCTGCGGAGCGGGCGATCGTCTCCACCGTGCGCGAGTTCTATCCCGACCACGGGTTCCTGGGCGAGGAGGGCGGCTCCCGGCCGGGTCGGGAAGCGGTGGTCTGGATTGTCGACCCTCTCGACGGGACCGCCAACTACCTGCGCGAGATCCCCCACTACGCGGTCTCCATCGCCGTTCGCCGGGGCGGGCGCCTGGAGCACGCGGTGATCTACGACCCCCGCCGCAACGAGCTCTTCACCGCCACCCGGGGCCGAGGCGCCCAGCTCGACAGCCGACGGATCCGGGTCAGCCGGCACGACACCCTCGCCGAGGCGGTGCTCGCCCTGTCCGTTTCGCACACCCTCGACGGACGCAACGGAGCACCATTCTCCCATCGCGGGGTGATCCGCCGGCGGACCGGCTCGGCCGCCCTCGACCTCGCCTATGTCGCGGCGGGACGGTTCGACGGCTTCTGGGGGGTCGGGCTGCACGTCTGGGATCTCGCGGCCGGGGTGCTGCTGGTGCGCGAGGCGGGGGGGCTCCTGTCGGCGCCGGACGGCGGCGAAGACTTCATGGACCGGGGCGAGATCGTCGCCACCAACCGCCGGCTCTTCCGGGAAACGCTGCGCTGCATCCAGCCGTGAGGCCGCGTGGCCCGAGGGGGGACTGGTCATCCTGATCTACAACCTCTGCCCGTTGCGGTGCCGCTGCGTCGCCGGGCTCACCCTGCGAGAGCGCTGTCCGGGCCCGGATTGAAGCCGCGGACGATCTGCAAGTGATGATTCGGGGGATTCCGGTCGGTCTCTTTTCCAGGGACTGGTCATCCTGCTTTACAAATTGCCGATACGCAGAGGCGCGGGAGGGAGTGAGGTAGTCGAGGTGATTTCCTACGTTCCGAGGGCGGATCTCCGCTTTCGCACCCATGCACGGGGCCGATACCGTACCTCCCCATGGAGATCGATGCCGCCTGGAAACGCCTGTTCGCGCTGCCCGTGATGGTCGAGCACCTGATGCGCGCCGTTGCCCCCGCACTCGCCCGCCGCCTGGACTTCACCGCCATGGAGCAGCTCGCCGCCAACTGGACCCGACCGACGGGCGGCGTCGACCCGCGCACCGGCGCCCAGCGCTACGCCGACGCGGTCTGGCGCATCCGCTACGCCGGCGCCGACGGGCGCACGCTCGTGCTGCTGCTCGAGTTCCAGTCCACGGTGGACCCCGACATGGCGGCGCGCACGCTCGTCTACACCAGCCTGCTGCGCGAGCATCTACGTCGCCAGGACCGGCTCGACCCCGACGGCGGGCTGCGCACGCTGGCCGTGGTGGTCTACTCCGGGTCGATGCCGTGGTCGGCGGCGGGCGCCGCCGGGGCCGTGCCGCTCTCACCCGACGGCACGCCGCTGCTGACGGTCGTCGCCCCCTACCGGCTGCTTGACTCGCGGCGAGCGTCGGCTGACGATTCGACCGAACGCAACCCGGCGCTGGCGGTGCTCGGCGTCGAGGGCGCGGCCTCGCCGGCGCAGGCGGCGGCGCGGATGCAGGCGATGGCGGCCTGGCTGCCGCAGGTGCTCGCCGCCCGGGACGTGCGGCGTGAATTCGGCGCCTCGGTTGCGGCGTGGCTGGCGGCGACGATGCCGCGGCTGTTTCCGTCCGCCGATGACGAGGAGGTCGGGAGCATCGGACTTGGGCTGTCCGAGGAGGAGGACGAGATGACGACGCTGCACCTGAGGGCGAAGGAGTGGGAGGCCGAGTGGCTGCGCCAGGGCATGGCGCAGGGCATGGAGCGCGGCTTGGCGCAGGGCATGGAGCGCGGCTTGGCGCAGGAACGGTCGCTGCTGCGCGAGATGGCGGCACGCAAGTTCGGCGCCGCGGTGGGCGAGGAGCTGGCCCGCCGCCTGGAGTCGGTCTCGGACGCCGAGGAGCTTCGGGAGATCGGCGTTCTGATCATCGACTGCGCCGACGGTGCGGAGTTGCTCGCCCGCGTCCCCCCGCGCGGAGACGCTTGAAGCTCCCGTCCCCGACCTTCACGAGCTTCGGCCCCGGGCGGAGGAGGTCGGGAGCATCGGACTTGGGCTGTTCGAGGAGGAGGACGAGATGACGACGCTGCACCTGAGGGCGAAGGAGTGGGAGGCCGAGTGGCTGCGCCAGGGCATGGAGCGCGGCTTGGCGCAGGAACGGTCGCTGCTGCGCGAGATGGCGGCACGCAAGTTCGGCGCCGCGGTGGGCGAGGAGCTGGCCCGCCGCCTGGAGTCGGTGTCGGACGCCGAGGAGCTTCGGGAGATCGGCGTTCTAATCATCGACTGCGCCGACGGTGCGGAGTTGCTCGCCCGCGTCCCCCCGCGCGGAGACGCTTGAAGCTCCCGTCCCCGACCTTCACGAGCTTCGGCCCCGGGCCAACCCGGGCGGCGGATCCCTGCGGTCCGTCTCGATCATCGCCAGGGCGAGGTTGCGTTCGGGGCAATCGCGGCCGACTGACGAGCTGATGACCCGGAGTCGGTGGCGACCGAAGAACCAAGCGTCGGATCAAGACGATACGCTCACCGGTGGCCATCAAGGAAGGCCGCGAACGGATCTGCCCCACCACATGGCCGGCCACCCCTGCAGCGGCGGCGCTCCCGGGGGCCGCTCAGGGGAGGGTGGGCAAGTACTTGCCCGGAACATCCTCGCCGCCGCCGGCGGTCCAGGTCATCCGTCCCGCATCGCACCTCCCGGCGAGCACGAGGCGGCCGCCGGCCTCGATGCCGCCCCCCACGCCGACCAGGGTCAGGGTGACGGTGCCCGCGCCGGGCCCCAACCCGGCGGCGGCGATCGCGGTCGTGTAGTCCCCGTGCCACGTCTCCGGGGGCGGGAGGCCGAGGTCGTCATGCCCCGCACCGTCCAGCGCGCCCTCCCGGCACGCCCGGTCGAGCGCGGCCCGGTGCGGAGCGGCGGCGGCGGCCGCCTCCCGGACCTTCGCCCGCACCAGATAGTCGCGCCAGGCGGGCATCGCGACCGCCGCGAGGATGCCGAGGATCGCGGTCACGATCATCAGCTCGATGACGGTGAGGCCGGTCTGCTTCACGCGCGCGTCCTCGCTTGGGCTACAATTCCCGGACTTCCCCGTACCCCGCCGCAGGGCCGCGCCGCCGCATGAAATGCATCGTCGCCATCATCAAACCATTCCGGCTCGACGACGTCCGCGAGGCGCTGTCGGAGCTTGGCGTCGCGGGCATGACCGTCTCGGAGGCCAAGGGCTTCGGCCGCCAGAAAGGGCACACCGAGCTGTACCGCGGCGCGGAGTACGTCGTCGACTTCCTCCCGAAGCTCAAGCTCGAGATCGTGGTGGCCGACGACCAGGTGGACCCTTGCATCGAGGCCATCACCGAGTCCGCGCGCACCGACAAGATCGGGGACGGCAAGATCTTCGTCTTTCCGGTCGACACGGTGGTGCGCATCCGCACCGGGGAACGCGACGCCCAAGCCATCTGAACCGGCCATCTGAACCGACCGACGGAGCGCGGCCCGCCGGGCCGCACCGCTGAACCCGGCCCGCGGTAGCGGCGCCGCGGCGACCAGGTCGCGCTGAACACTGCCATTGCATCCCGGGGCATCCTGGCGCCCTCGCGACGAACCTCGGTGAAATATGGCGGGCAGCCTCAGCCCGGATCGGGATGGTCCGGATAGTTGGTTCTCAGCACGCGGAGCGAGTCGGCAGCCAGATCGTCGAGGCCCATCTCGCGGTAGGCCCGAACCATGACCGCGAGGGCGCGCCGGACGGACGGCGAGCTCGGGAACCGGCTCACCACGTACTCCGCCCGATTCGCCGCGGCGACCCACACCCTCCGCCCCAGATAGTACTCCGCCACCCGCAGCTCGTGGCGCGCGAGCGTGTCCCGGAGCTCGACCATCCGCTCTCTCGAGTCCGCCGTGTAGCGCGAATCGGGGAACTGCTCGACCAAGGTCGTGAAATCGCCGAAAGCGGCCGCGAGCTCGGACGTATCGCGCTCGGCCCGGTCCGCGCGCAGGACGCGGTCGAACCACCCGTAGCGGCGGTTGTAGTTCACCAAGCCCTTGATGTAGTGGGCGTAAGCGACCTCGGGATGCCTGGGATTGAACTCGATGAAGCGGTCCGCCTCCTCGAGCGCGGACTCCGGCTCGCTGAACTTGTAGTACGCGTACACGAGATCGAGCTGGCCCTGCCCGGCATAGTCGCCGAAGGGGAAGCGGGCGCCGAGCTTTCCGTAGTAGTCGATGGCGGTTTCGAAGTCGCCGTCGTCGAGCGCCGCCCTCGCCTGACGGTACAATTCCGCCTCCGAAAGGTTGCGCGTGGGATCGCCCTGATCCCCGTTGCCCGAGCAGGCGGTGAGCAGGAGCGCGAAAACGACGGACAGGCCCGCATGTCTCTTCATGGCAATAGGGTAACCGAACCGCCGGTGCGGTTCACGGTTCCCGAAGAACTGGCGGGGCGACGGTTCGATGTCGTTCTCGCCGCGCTCGCACCCGAGTACTCGCGGGCCCGCCTCCAGCGGTGGATCCGGGACGGCTCGGCCACCGTGAAGCAACGCAGCCGGCGGCCCCGCGATCCGGTCGAGGCCGGAGACCTCATCGAGCTCAGGGCGCCGGCCGAGGACTCCGCCTCCTCGCCCCACGCCGCTCAGCCCATCGACCTCACCGTCCACCACGAAGACGAGACCCTCATCGTCATCGACAAGCCGGCCGGAATGGTGGTCCATCCGGGCGCCGGACGGACGGACGGGACGCTGCTCAACGCCCTCCTCCACCACGATGCCCGGCTCGCCGCCGTCCCCCGGGCCGGCCTGGTGCATCGTCTCGACAGGGACACCACCGGTCTTCTGGTCGTCGCCCGCACCCTGGCCGCCCACAAGTCCCTGGTGGAGCAGCTCGCCGCGCGCACGGTTCGCCGCGAGTATCTCGCGGTGGTCCGGGGCCGGGTCATCGCGGGGGGCCGCATCGACGCACCCATCGGGCGCCATCCCGCCCACCGGACCCGGATGGCGGTGGTACGACGGGGCGGGCGCCGGGCGATCACCCACTACCGGATCGATACCCGCTACCGCGCCCACACCGCGCTCTGCGTGCGCCTCGACACCGGGCGAACCCACCAGATCCGGGTCCACCTCGCGCATCGCGGCTACCCGGTGGTGGGCGACCCGGACTACGGAGGGCGGTCCGGACCGCCGGCCGGGGCCGCCCCCGGACTCATGGAGGCCCTTCGCCGCTTCGACCGGCAGGCCCTCCACGCCCGCCGGCTGATCCTGCGTCACCCGGCCACCGGGGAAGACTGCGAGTGGACGTCGCCGCCTCCGGAGGATCTGGAGGCGCTGCTCTCCGGGCTCGCCGCCGATGCCGAGCCGCACCTCCCGGATCGCGGCGGCCGCGGAGACCGGGCGTGAACGATGTGCGCGGCCCGCGTCCAATCGTCCCCGACTGGCCGGCGCCGGACCGGGTGCGCGCGGCGTCGACGACCCGCCCGGGAGGCACGAGCGGCGGGCCCTGGCGGAGCCTCAACCTCGCCGACCACGTGGCGGACGACGGCGAAGCGGTGCAACGGAATCGGGCCCGCCTGCGCAGCGCCCTCGAGCTGCCGGAGGAGCCGCGGTGGCTCGTCCAGCGCCACAGCGCTCGGGTCGTGGAAGCGGGTGCCGGCGGGAACGGCGCACCCGCAGACGGGATCGTCGCGCGCGAGTCCGGAATCGTCTGCGCGGTGCTCGCCGCGGACTGCATGCCGGTGCTCCTCTGCGACCGCCGCGCCACGGTGGTCGCGGCCCTGCACGCCGGCTGGCGGGGGCTTGCGGCAGGCATCGTCGAAGCGGGGGTACGCGCGACCGGCGCCGCGACCGGGAAGCTGATCGCCTGGCTCGGCCCCGCCATCGGGCCCGAACGCTACGAGGTCGGCCCGGACGTTCGCGACGCCGTCCTCGCCAGCGACCCCGATGCGGGCGGCGCCTTCCGGACGGCCGGCGCGCCGGACCGGTGGCGAGCCGACCTCGAGGGGCTCGTTCGCCGCCGGCTCGCGCGGTGCGGGGTCGGCTCGGTGCATGGTGGAGGGATCTGCACGGCGAGCAACCCCGAGCGATTCTTCTCCCATCGGCGCGACGGGGTGACCGGCCGGATGGCGACCCTCGTCTGGCTCGACTGAAGTGCTCGTGCTCCTCGCCGCCGCAGCCGGCCTCGCGGCCGGCAGCTTCCTGACCGTCGTCGTCCACCGGCTGCCGCGCATGCTGGAGGACGCATGGCGGCGGGAGTCGGCCGGGGACGATGCCGGCGGCGGAGCCTCGAGCGGCCTCACATTGGCGGCCCCGCGCTCGTACTGCCCGCGATGCCGGCAGTCCATCCCCTGGCACGGGCTCATCCCCTTGGCCGGATTCGCGCTCCTTGGCGGACGGTGCGCCCGTTGCCGCGCCCCGATCCCGCTTCGCTACCCGCTGATGGAGCTGCTCTGTGCGGCAGGGGCGGCTCTGTGCGCCTGGCGTTTCGGGGCCGGGTGGCCGGCGGCCGGGGCCATCGTCCTCACCTGGGCCCTCGTCGCGCTCGCCTTCATCGACCTCGAATGCCGCCTCCTGCCGGACGCGATCACGCTGCCGATGCTCTGGACGGGAATCGGGTTCAACCTGGCCGGCGGGTACCTGGCGGCGCTCCCCGACGCGGTGCTGGGCGCGATGGCAGGCTATGGGGTTCTCTGGCTGGTGCAACGGGCCTACCGCCGTCTGCGGGGCCGCGAAGGTCTCGGCTCGGGCGACCTCAAGCTCACCGCGATGCTGGGCGGTTGGCTCGGCTGGGAGGCCCTGCCCGGGATCGTCTTCCTCGCCTCGCTCGGCGGGATCGGCGCGGGGCTCGCGAAGCGCGGGCCGTTCGCCTTCGGTCCCTGGCTCGCCCTCGCGGGCTGGTTCGCCCTCATCTTCCGGGACGCGGGAGAGGAGGTCGTCCGTTTCCTCATCCTCTGACCCGGAAATCTCACCCGCTTTCCGCTGCGGACACCGATTCATGCACGGTGACGGGCCGTACCCCCGCAAGCCGCTTCGACCGCACGCTCGCGCCGGTGCCGGCTACGCCTCGGCAGCGCGCAGGGGCTCTTTTCCGTCCGTGCGGCCCGCTACTGCTGCATCCTTGTTGCATCCCGGGGCATCCCGGGGCATCCCGGCGCCCTCGCGACCGAGGCGGTTGGGATATGCCGGCCAACCGCCCGATTTCGCCCTCATGCGGATCGGACCGGGCGGGAACCGGATCAGTCCTTTCTGTTCAGCAAGGCCTCCAGCCCGGCAAAGGGTCGGTGGGTGGCGTCGCCCGAGGCCGGCGCGGGTTCGTAGCCGGCGCCTCGAACATGGTCGACATGGCGAGCGTGCTCGTTGTCGTGGCAGTACACGCACAGGAGCTCCCAATTGCTGCCGTCGGGCGGGTTGTTGTCGTGGTCATGGTCGCGGTGATGGACGGTGAGCTCTCTCAGATTCTCCCGCGTGAACTCGCGCGCGCATCGCCCGCAAATCCACGGATACATCTTGAGCGCCCTGGCGCGATAGTCCTGCTCGCGGAGCGCCGCCTGGCGCCGTGCCTCGGCCACGACCTCATCCAGCCGGTTGCCGCTCTTTCCGCCGGCATTCATGGGAGGCACCTCGTCCAGTCGGCGTGAAAGCCTTCGGCAATTCTCGTTTCGCTCGTCGGGTCCCCCTGCGGGACCGGCCCGACCGTCGATCCGCCCCGGATCGAGTCGCAAGAAGAAGACGGCTTGCGGCTCGGGGTGAAGCCGGGCGCCGAGATGAGAACTGCCGAAAAGCCTTCGACCGTCAACGGCCTTCCCGGCCGGGGGGTCGGGACGGTGCCCCGGCGGGGCGGCTCAGGCCGCTTCGCGACCCGGGTCGGCCGGCTCGCCGGCACCCTCGAGCCACTCCTCGAGCACCGCCTCGGTATCGGCTCCGAGCAGCGGCGCGGCGGCTACCGGGACGTGCGAGTCCGACATCCGGACCGGCCATCCGGGGATGGTGACTTCTCCTCGGGTGGGATGTTCCACCGTCGCGAACAGCCCGCGGGCACGCATGTTCCCGTCCTCCCAGAGCTCCTTGGTGCCGAACACCGCTCCGGCCGGAACGCCCGACGCGCCGAGGATCCGCATCACCTCGTCCTTGGTGCGGGTCCGCGTCCAGTCGGTGACGAGCGCGTCGACCTCCTCCCGGTGCCGCCCGCGCAGGGCGGGGGAAGCGAACTTCGGATCGTTCAGCCGGTCCTCGCGGCCGATCGCGCGCAGGAGCCGCTCTCCCAGTGGCCGTTGTGGGCGCGCGTGGCGTAGACGTAGCAATAGTCGTCCGGACCGCCGCCCTTGCACGGGAACACGTCCATCGGGGCGGTGAGGCCGAGGCCGACCCGATTCCCGGTCCGCCGCGGCGCCGTGCCCTGCGACAGCACGTGGGCATACGAAACCCGGCAGTAGTTGGTCACCGCGTCCTGCATCGCCACCTCCACCCGCTGGCCGCGCCCGGTGCGGTGGCGCTGAAGGAGGGCGCCGAGCACGCCGATCGCGCAGTGCAGCCCCGTCCCGGTGTCGCCGATGGTGGGCCCCGGACGAAGGGGGCGGCCGCCCTCCTCTCCGGTGATGGAGAGGGCGCCGCCGGCCGCTTGGCCGATCATGTCGAAGCTCAGAAAATCCGCGTATGGACTGTCGGGCGAAAACCCCTTCACGCTCGCGTAGACCATGCGGGGGTTGAGGGTCCGCACCCGCTCCCAGCCGAAACCGAGCCGCTCGATGACTCCCGGGCCGAAGTTCTCGACGAAGACGTCCGCCTTCGGAATGAGGGCCTCGAGCCGCGCCCGCCCGTCCGGCGACTTGAGATCGCAGGTGATGCTTCGCTTGTTCGCATTGAGCAGCAGGAAGTAGTGCGAGTCGAGCCCGGGGGTGTCGGTCGATGCCTGGCGCCCCTGGTCGCCGCCGGCCGGGTTCTCGACCTTGACCACGTCCGCGCCGAGCCATGCGAGCGCCTCGGTGCAGGACGGACCTGCCTCGAACTGCGTGAGATCGAGCACGCGCACGCCCGCGAGCGCCTTCGAATCGTTTCGTTCCATCCTGATGTCATCCTTCCTCGTGGTGTGGCGGGACCGGCGGCTCCCCCGGGCCCAGGTGCTCCCGAAGCAGAGTCGCCGCTTCATGGTACTCGCGCTCCCCTGCGGGCGGGCGAGCGGACGGGCGCAGGCGGCCGAGGTCCCGGGTCGCGGGAGCCTCCGCGGGCGACCAGCCGTCCAGGGTCCGAACGAGGGCGGCCCGATCGTTCATCAGCAACGCGGCATCGCAGCCGGCCGCGAGCGCCGCCGCGACCCTCGCTTCGGGCGCGCCAAGGGCGCCCCGGGTCGAACCCCGGGTCGAACCCCGGGTCGAACCCCGGGCCGCACCCCGGGCCGCACCCATCGAGAGGTCGTCGCTCAACACGATACCAGCAAAGCCAAGATCGCGCCGGAGCACGCCGCGGAGCCACGTCTCCGAAAAGGTCACCTCCGCCGCGGGATCGACGGCCGGGAACCGGACGTGGCTGGTCATCACCCCCCCGAGGCGGGGGGCGAGCGCGGCGAACGGCGCGAGATCGGCCACACGCAGCGCGGCAAGCGGCCGTCCATCCACCACCGAATCGAGGTGGGTGTCGCCGCGCGCCGTTCCATGGCCCGGAAAGTGCTTCCCGACTCCCGCGAAGCCCGCCCGGCGCGCTCCCCGGAGCCAGCCCCCCGCGAGCTCCGTCACCGCCGCCGGCTCGCTGTGGAAGGCGCGCGCTCCGATCGTCTCCTCGTTCCCCGCGCCGAGATCGACGACCGGAGCGAAGTCGAGGTCGAGCCCGGCGCGCCGCAGCTCGAACGCCGCGACGAGCCCGGCCGCCTCGGCCAGCAGCCGGCCGAGGGCCGGGTCGCGGTCGTATCGCTTCCCGATGCGGCGCGCGGCGGGAAGCTCCGTGAACCCGTCGTGGAACCGCTGCACGCGGCCTCCCTCATGGTCCACCGCGATGAGGAGCGGCGGCGAGCGGAGCGCGTGCAGCTCCGTGGTGAGGGCGGCGAGCTGCCGCGGCCCGGCATGGTTGCGATCGAAGAGAACCACCCCGCCGATCGCCGGGTGCGCCGCGATCTCGCGATCCTCGGGGTCGAGCGCCGGACCGGCGAGGTCCATCATGAGGGGGCCGAGACCCGCCGCCGCGCCGCGGCCGATCCCGTTCCCGCGCGCCCCCCCGCCCGCGCTCCCCCGGCGGCCCGCGAAGGGCCGATCCGTCATCCCGCCGCCCGGCGGCCCGCGACGCGGCCCATCAGCTCCCGGGCGACGCGCTCCCCGGCCTCCTCCACCGACCAGTCGACCCCGAGATCACGCAGCCGGACGACCTCGAGGCCCGCGTACCCGCACGGATCGATGCCTTGAAAGGGAGCGAGGTCGAGGTCGACGTTGACCGCGATGCCGTGGTAGGTGCAGCCCCTGCGCACCCGCAGCCCGAGGGCGGCGAGCTTGGCGTTCCCCACGTAGACCCCGGGCGCTCCGGGGCGCCGCCCGGCGGCCACCCCCGCGACCCCCACCGCGTCGATCACCGCTTGCTCGAGGTCGTGAACGAGCCCCCGCACTCCCAGTGCGAGCCGGCGAAGGTCGATGAGGACGTAGACGACCGCCTGCCCCGGTCCGTGATAGGTCACCTGCCCCCCGCGATCCGTCGCGATGACCGGGACCCTTCCGGGGGCGTGCACGTGTGCTCGCCGTCCCGACTGCCCGAGGGTGAAGACCGGCGGGTGCTCGACCAGCCAGATCTCGTCCGGGGAATGTTCGGTGCGCGAGTCCGTGTACGCGCGCATCTCGCCCACCGCACGCTCGCACGCCCGGCGGCCGAGCCGGCGAAGGCGGATCTCGGGCGGAGGGACCGCTCCCCGCACGGCCTGCTCAACGCCAGAGCAGCCAGAACCAGTCCACGGCGCGGCGATAGAGGGAGCCCTGCGGCACCTCGGCAAGCGCGATCAGCTCGCGCTCCGCGATCGTCTCGTCCCCCAGGGTGACCTCGAGGGTACCCACCCGGCTCGCTTCCGGCACCGGCGCGATGAGGGGCTCGTCGAACGCGACCTTCGTATCGACGCGGTCGGCCTTGCGCCGCTCGACGGTCAGCCACAGGTCGCGGGCTACCCCGGCCTGGACCGACGGACGATCGCCGGACCAGACCCGGACCGTGCCGATCGGCTCCCGCTGCGCGTAGACGAGGTTCGTCTGGAAGTTCCGGTAGCCGTACTTGAGCAGGGCCTGCGCCGCCTGGAACCGCTCCGGGGACCCGGGGGAACCCATGACCACCGCAACGACCCGCGTTCCGTCCCGGTTGGCGGATGCGGCCAGACAGTAGCCCGCCGCCTTGGTGTACCCGGTCTTGCCTCCGTCGACCGAGGGGTCGCGCTTCAGCAGCCGATTGCGGTTCGGCTGCTTGATGTTGTTGTAGGTGAACGACTCGAGAGAGTGCCAGCCATACATCTCGGGGAAGTCCCGCATGAGCGCGCGCATGAGAATGGCGACGTCGCGGGCGGTCGTGTAGTTCTCGCGATGGGGAAGTCCGTGCGAGTTCGCGAAGCGGGTTCCGGTCATGCCGAGACGCTCCGCCTCCTCGTCCATCAACTGGACGAAAGCCTCCTCCGTGCCGGCCACGTGCTCCGCGATCGCGACGCTCGCGTCGTTGCCGGACTGCACGATGACCCCTTTCAGGAGATCCTCGACCGACACCCGGCTCCCGACCTCGATGAACATCTGCGAGCCGCCCATCTTCCACGCCCTGCGGCTCACCGTGACCATCTCGTCGAGGGCGAGGTCTCCCTCCGCAATCCGCGAGAACGCGACGTACGCGGTCATCAGCTTGACCAGGCTCGCGGGCTCCATCCGCCGGTCGGCCTCGTGCTCGGCGAGGATCCGTCCGCTGTGAAAGTCCTGGAGCAGCCAGGCCTTGGCATCGAGCCGCACGGGGCTCGCGGCGGCCGCGGTCAGTGCGAACCCCAAGGCCGCGAGCGCCGCCGGCCAGCGCCAGCCCCGACCCGCCCCCCGGTTCACTCCCGCATTCACTCTCGCTTCACGCATTGTCGTCCGCTGCCGCCTTCCCGCCTCGACCCTCGATGACCACCCGCGCGTTGCGCACCCCCACCGCGTTCAACCCTTCCAGCACCCGATCCGTCTCGTCCGGCCCGGACAGCGGCCCGATGCGGACGCGATGGATGATGCGTTCCTCCTCCTCGATCCAGTCGAGCGATGCCTGTCCGGGCCGCAACCCCTCCGCCAGCGTGTACGCTCTCGTCGCGTTGCGCTCGTCCGTGTAGGCGCCCACCTGGACGAAGTACCGTGGCGGCCCGCGCACCAGGGGAGGCGGAGGCCCCGAGCGGCCGCCCCGATCGAGCGCGATGACCCGGACTTC
Organism: Gammaproteobacteria bacterium; assembly: GCA_965214795.1. Lineage (GTDB taxonomy): Bacteria > Pseudomonadota > Gammaproteobacteria > HK1 > HK1 > JAJDXW01. The sequence continues at coordinate 4,882,307 of OZ243976.1, forward strand.
CACCGGCCCCGACCCGGGGTCCGCGATCCCCAGCTTGACCGCGGCCGTATAGGAGAGATCGATGATGCGGCCGGGATGGAACGGCCCCCGGTCGTTGACCCGGACCACGGCGCTGCGCCCGTTCTCGAGATGGGTGACCCGGACGTAGGTGGGAAGGGGCAGGCTCCGGTGCGCGGCCGTCATGGCGAACATGTCGTACGGTTCCCGGCTGCTCGTGAGGCGCTTGTGGAACTTGCGCCCGTACCACGACGCGACCCCCCGCTCGACGTATCCATGGCTCGACGGCAGGGTGCGATAGGTGCGGCCGAACACCACGTATGCGCGCGGGTTGCCGTACCGGCTCCACGCCTCCGGCGCCGGCACCGCGTCGGGGACCCGCATCAGTTCGGCGCGGGAGGGACCGCCGATGGGCGGACCGTCGCGGGAGGGGTCGAGCGCTTCGCCCTGGCGGGCGTAGAGGGGCTCGCCCGGCGGCCCGTCCGGGGTCGGGCGCGAGTCCTCGGCATGGGGGGCGTGGGGAAGCGGCTCGTCCGACGGCGAGCACCCTGCGGCTCCCGCGAGGACCGCGATGCACAGAAGGCACGCCGCACGACCCACTATTCGCCTTTGCGCCGGATCTCGGCCGCGAGTTGATGGACCGCCATCGCGTAGAGCGCGCTCCGGTTGTACCTCGTGATCACGTAGAAGTTCCGGAAGCCGACCCAGTACTCCGACCCCTCGGCCCCGTCGAGCCGGACCAGGGTGACCGGCGTGTCGGGCTCGGGGGGCGATGCGCCGTCGCGCGCCCGCAGGCCGGCCTCTTGCAGGTCGCGCCACGCGAGCTCCGGACGAAGGCCGCCGGCCAGCGCGTCGGCGCGTTCGGGGTCGAGCGCGGTCACCGGAGCCGCGACCGGCTCCCCGTCCCGCCAGCCATGCCGGTGCAGGTACGCGCCGACGCTCCCGACGGCATCGTCCACGCTGCCCACGAGGTCGCGACGGCCGTCACCGTCGAAGTCGATCGCGTAGGCCCGGTAGCTGCTCGGAATGAACTGGGGGATGCCGATCGCGCCGGCGTAGGAACCCGTCAGATCGGCGGCGCTCCGGTTCTCCTCCCTGAGGAACAGGAGATATTCTTCGAGCTCGCGGCGGAAGAACGCTCCCCGGCGGGGCGAGAAGAACGCGAGTGTCGAGAGGGCGTCGATGACGCGGTAACGACCCGTGTACCGACCGTAGAAGGTCTCGACCCCGATGATCGCGGCCACGATCTCCGGGGGCACCCCGAACCGGCCCCTCACCCGCTCGAGCACCGGCCGGCGCTCACGGGCGAACGCCGCGCCGCGCCGGATGCGGGCCCGGGTGATGAAGATCTCGCGATAGGCGTGCCACGGCTTCGCCTCCGCCGGGCGGCTGAACGCATCCAGGACCGTCTGCTGCCGGCGAGCGTCGCGAAAGATCTCCCGCAGCCAGGCCCCGTCCAGCCCGTGCCGCGACTCGACCTCGTGCATGAACGACCGAACCGAGGCTACCTCGTCCAGCGGGCCGTCCGCGGACCAGGCCGCGGCCGCGAACCCGAGCAGAAGGCCGGCAAGCCCGCAAACCCGACCGACTTTCGTCGCGAGGGCGCCGCGGCGCCGCGGCGACGGGCCGAACGGACCGACAGGCGCCGAGGTCATGGCCGACACCCCGCCGAAGCGACTCGAGGGAGTGCGGCTCGTCCCCGTCCGCGGATCGGCCTCCGCGGCGTAAAGCCGGCAAAACCTGCGGGCAGACCCCCATCGCATCCGCATCGGATACCTCCTTGCCAGTACTTCTGCACAGTGATTCTGATCGATTGAAAACGAAGCGTACAGGTGCCGTTCCGGCCCCGTCTCCACCGTCCCGGATGGCCGGAATCGCCGTGCACGGGCACTAGTGCGCCAGCAACCGCCGGTGCGAGAACATCGACATCACGATCCCGAACGCCGCCATCGTAGTGACCAGGGAAGTCCCGCCGTAGCTTATCAGCGGGAGCGGCAGCCCCACCACCGGCAGCAACCCGCTCACCATGCCCACGTTCACGAACACGTGCATGAAGAACGAGAGCACGAGACCGGCCGCCACGAGCCGCCCGAAGGGCTCCTGGGACTGTCCCGCGATCCAGAGCCCGCGGAAGACCACGATGCCGGCGAGCACGAGGATCACCGCAACGCCGAGCAGGCCGAACTCCTCGGCGAGGACCGCGAAGACGAAGTCCGTGGAGCGCTCCGGCAGGAAGTCGAGCTGCGACTGCGTCCCGTTGAGCCATCCCTTCCCGTAGAGTCCGCCCGAGCCGATGGCGATCTTGGACTGGAGGACCTGATAGCCGCCGCCGAGCGGATTGCGCTCCGGGTCGAGGAAGGTGATGACCCGCTCGCGCTGGTAGTCCTTGAGGCCATACCAGGCGAGCGGCAACGACGCGAGCCCCGCGGCCGCGAAGGCGGCCAGGAGCCGCCAGCGCATGCCGGCAATGAACAACAGGCCGCCCCCGGCCACCGCGATGATCACCGCGGTTCCGAGGTCCGGCTGGTATCCGATGAGGAGCACGGGGAGCGCGATGAACGCGACCGCCCCGACGATCACGGAGAGCCGCGACGCCCCATCGCGCTTCGCCAGGAAGGTCGCCACCATCAGTGGGGTGGCGATCTTCGCCACCTCCGCCGGCTGGAACTGAAGCCCACCGGCGGCGAGCCACCGCTGCGCGCCTTTCGCCGACGAGCCGACCACGAACACCGCGACCAGCGCCGCGACCGCCGCGGCGTAGAACCAGGGCGCCCACCGGGCGTAGTAGCCGGGCTCGATGTGGGCGAGGGCGGCGAGGACCCCGATGCCGACGAGAAGGCGCACGATCTGGCGGTGCAGCAGCGGCTCCCCGCCCGTCGAATAGGCCCCGATCAGGCCGATCCCGGTGAGCAGCAGGAGAGCGCACACGAGGGGCACGTCGAATCGTGCGAGACGGGGGCGAAGGCGGCGGATATCCATCCGTTCACCGCGTGTCGGCCACGATGAGCGCGGCCGGCTCCTCGGACCCGCCGTGCAGGTGGTAGTCGATGAGCGCGCGTGCGATCGGGGCCGCCACGCGGCTGCCCGAACCGCCGTGCTCCACCACCACCGCGACCGCGATGCGGGGATCGTCGATCGGAGCGAACGCCGCGAAGAGCGCATGGTCGCGCCGTTCCCAGGGGATGGACTCGAGGTCGTCGGGGGACACCCGGGCCGTCTGGCGCACGACCTGGGCCGTCCCGGTCTTCCCCGCGAGCCGGTACGCGAGCCCCTCGGCGATCCGGCTCGCGGTGCCGGACCCGGTGTGCACCGCGGCCTCCATGCCGTCGATGACGCGCCTCCAGTGCCCTTCGCCGTTCGCGGCCACCGGGGGCCGGTGTTCCGCCGGCAACACCTCCGACACCCCGTTTCGCTCGATCCGGATCGCCACCCGGGGCCGCAGGCGGACCCCCCGGCCGGCCACCGTGGCGGTCGCGCTCGCGAGCTGCAGGGGCGTGGACAGCATGTAACCCTGGCCGATGCCGGAGATGATCGTCTCTCCCGCCGTCCAGGGCCGGCCGAGGGTGGCGAGCTTCCACTCGCGCGAGGGAACCAGGCCCGGGGCCTCTCGGGGCAGGTCCACACCGGTCGGCTCCCCGAACCCGAAGCGGGTGAGATACTGATGGATGCCGGTGATCCCGAGCTTGTACGCGAGCTCGTAGAAGTACACGTCGCAGCTCTCGGCAAGCCCCCGCTTGAGGCCGACCCGCCCGTGCCCGCCCACCCTCCAGTCGCGGTACTCGTACGTGGTGCCCGGCAGACGGTACGTCCCGGAGCAAAAGACGCGGCCGAGCGCGAGGTCCAGGGACTGGTCGAGGCCGGCGAAGGCGAGAAAGATCTTGGCGACCGATCCCGGGGGGTACTGGCCGTGGAGCGCGCGGTTGAACATCGGCCGGCCGTGGGCGCCGCTCAGCTCCGCGAAGCCGGCCCGGTCGATTCCGTGGACCAGAGGATTCGGATCGAACGAGGGGGAGCTCGCGAAGGCGAGCACCACCCCGTCGCGGGGGTCGACGGCCACGATCGCACCCACCTTGCCGGCAAGCGCCGCGTGCGTGCGGAGTTGAAGGTCCACGTCCAGTCCGATGGTGACGTCCGCCCCCGGGACCGGATCGGTCGAATCAATCGTCCGCACCACCCGCCCCCGGGCGTCGACCTCCACCTGTTCGACCCCGGCCAGTCCGTGGAGCGTCCGCTCCCACGAGCGCTCCACCCCGGTCTTGCCGATGTAGCGGGTGGCCCGGTAGTGCGGGTCTCCCTTCAGGCGGCGCCGCTCGGCGGGATTGATCCGGCCCACGTAGCCCACCACGTGGGCAAGCGCCTCGCCGAAGGGATACTCGCGCACGATCCGGGTGTGGATGTCCACCCCCGGAAACCGGTGCCGGTTCACGGAGAACACGGCCACCTCGCGTTCGTCGAGGCGGGTCTTCAACGGAATGCTCTCGAACCCCGGCAGGTGGCGCATCTGCTGCCGGAACTTCTCCTCTTCCGCTTCGTCGATGGTCAGGATCTCGCGGAGGAGATCGAGGGTCCGGTCCACCCCCGCGGTCTGCTCCGGGACGACCTCGAGGCTGTACACCGAGAAGTTGCGGGCCAGGACGACCGCGTTGCGGTCCCGCACGAGACCGCGGGCAGGGGGGATCGCGCGGATCCGGATCCGGTTCTCGTGGGAGAGCGTCGTGTAGTGCTCGTGCTGCACGACCTGGAGATACCCGGCCCGCAGGAGGAGTGCGAGAAGCCCCGCCCCGGCCAGTCCGGCGCCGACGAGCACCCGCGAGCGATACCGGCGCCGCTCGTGCGCCGCGTCCCGGCGCAGCGGGTGCAGGCTCACGAGGGAGCCCGTCCCGGCGGCGGCGCCCGATTCTTCATTCGCTCCGGTACCGGCGACGAACGTGCCGGAGGAGGAGGAAGATCCACGGCCAGACCACCGCTCCCGCGAGCGGGACGGAGACGTGCGTCAGCACCTCCACGGGAAGTCCGCGCATGCCGGTGACCCACGACACGATGAGCTGGTCGACCACCATCACCCCGAACACGCTCACGCCCTGTTGCCACAGAGGAAGCAACCGTACCCGCCGGTAGATCCGCCGGGCGATCCAGGCGACCACCCCCAGGGCGAGGGCGTGCTGGCCGACGAGGGTGCCCACGAGGACGTCCAGGACGAGCCCGCATCCCCATCCGGCCAGGACCCCGATCCGCTCGGGCACCGCGAGGCACCAGTAGAGCAGCACCAGGGCGACCCACGGCGGGCGCCAAGCCACCGCCCACTCCGCCATCGGCAGGGAGGTGAGCACGTACGCCGCGACGAAGCTCCCGACGATGACGCCGACCGGTACGACGGGCGGCCGGTCCATCAGCCGGCATCGTTGCCTTCGGCGGGCCCGTCGGACGGGAAGACCACGAGGACCTCGCGCGCCCGTTTGACGTCCGCGAGCGGCCGGAGACGGACTTCGGCGTAGCGCCCCCCGAGCGCCGTCTCCACCTTGATGACGGTCGCGGCCGGGTAGCCGGCCGGGAATCTTCCCCCCAGCCCGGAGGACACGAGCAGATCTCCCACTTCGATGTCGGTGTCCTTGGGCACATAGGCGAGGTCGAGCTCGCCGGTCGGTCCTCCGCCGACCGCGACGCTCCGCAAACCGCTGCGAGACAGCACGACGGGGAGCGCGTGGCTTGAATCGGTGATGAGGACCACCGTGCTCGACAGCGGCCCCACGTGGTTCACCTGGCCGAGGATCCCGTGGGCGTCGATCACCGACTGCCCCGGGCGGACCCCGTGCTGCATGCCCTTGTCGAGGACCAGCCCGCTCGAGGCGGGATCGATGTCCACCCCGAGCACGCCCGCCACCAGCACCCGATCCTCGATGCGGGCGGAGGATTCGAGGAGCTCGCGCAGGCGGCGGTTCTCTCCCTCGAGCTCCTGGAGCCGCTCGATCCGGGAACCGAGGACGAGGAGCTGCTGGCGAAGCGCCTCGCTCTCCTGGATGAGGGTGCGGCGGGTGGACAGCCACGCCACCGCGTCGCGGGGAAGCTCGACGAACACCGTGCTTACCGCCAGGCGCAGCGGATACACGACCACGGACAGCGCGTTCCGGACCCACACCGCGTGCTGGCGATGGTGGTCCGACACCATGAGGGCGAGGGACAGGGCCGCGCAGACCGCGAGGCGCAGGGTGGGAGACGACGAACGGGTGAAGAAGTTCATGACCGAACGCCCCGCCCCCCGTCGTCGGGTTCGAATCCGCCGGCGCCCGGGTGTCGTTCCGGGTGTCGTTCCGGGCGTCGTTCCGGACGGGGGTCGCTCACGGCCCCTACTCGCTGAGGAATACGTTCGACCCGCGCTTGTCGATGAGGTCGAGCGCCCGCCCCCCGCCTCGCGCCACGCAGGTGAGCGGATCCTCCGCCACCACGACCGGAAGCCCGGTCTCCTCGATGATGAGACGGTCGAGATCGTGCAGGAGCGCACCGCCGCCGGTGAGCACCATGCCGCGCTCGGCCACGTCCGACCCGAGCTCCGGCGGGGTGTGCTCCAGCGCGGTGCGCACGGCGGTCACGATGCCCGCGAGCGGCTCCTGGAGCGCTTCCAGAATCTCGCTCGAGTCGAGGACGAAACCGCGGGGAATGCCCTCGGCGATGTTGCGGCCGCGGATCTCGATCTCGTGCACTTGGTTGCTCGGAAAGGCGCACCCGATCTCGCACTTGACCCGTTCGGCGGTCGCCTCGCCGATGAGGGTGCCGTAGTTGCGCCGCACGTAGGCGATGATCGCCTCGTCGAAGCGGTCGCCCCCGATCCGGACCGACTCCGAGTACACGACGCCGTTGAGCGAGATCACCGCGACCTCGGTGGTGCCGCCCCCGATGTCGAGCACCATGGAACCGCGCGCTTCGCTCACCGGAAGCCCCGCTCCGATCGCGGCCGCCATCGGCTCTTCCACGAGGTACACGTCGCGCGCCCCCGCACCGGCCGCCGACTCGCGTATGGCCCGCCGCTCGACCTGGGTGGAGCCGCACGGCACGCACACGAGGACCCGCGGGCTCGGCCGGAACAGGGTGTTCTCGTGGACCTTGTGAATGAAGTACTGGAGCATCTTCTCGGTCACCGTGAAGTCGGCGATGACGCCGTCCTTCAGGGGACGGATCGCGGTGATGTGGCCGGGGGTCCGGCCCAGCATGTGCTTGGCCTCGTTTCCCACCGCGGCGACCGTCCAGGAGCTGCTGCGAGGTTCCGAGCGCATCGCCACCACCGACGGCTCGTCCAGCACCACGCCCTTGTCGCGGACGTAAATGAGGGTGTTGGCGGTTCCGAGGTCGATGGAGAGATCGGCGGAGAACAGACCGCGCAGGAACTTCGGTATCATGGATTGGATTCGCGTTGAACCGAGTCGTCCTCGCCCGACGATCGATGCGTACCGGGGGGCCGGCGGCGAGGCACGACGCGGCCGGCCGCCAGGGGGCCCCACCGGCCGCCGGCCAATATAGCAGTGAGACCGGCTTCGTTCCATCGCCGGATACCGCACGCGGGAGAGCCGATGAGCATCACCCACGCCGAAGTCGAGCGCGTCGCCAGGCTCGCGCGGCTGCGCATCGAGCCCGCCGAACTCGACGACCGGGCCCGGGATCTCGCCCGCATCCTGGAGCTGTTCGACCGCCTCGCGGCGGTCGACACCCGGAGTGTCGAGCCCCTTTTCCACCCGATCGCCGCGAGCCAGCGCCTGCGACCGGACGCGGTGACGGAAGCGGTGGACCGGGCGGCGCTCCAGCAAGGCGCTCCGGAGGTCGAGGACGGCCTGTACGTGGTGCCGCGCGTCATCGAGCCCCGGTGACCGCGCCCGCTCCCGACACGGTGGCCGCGATCGCGGCCGGCCTCGCGCGCGGCGACTTCAGCGCCGAGGAGATCGCGCGGCAGTTCCTCGCCCGGATCGAGACCCTCGACCCGCGCCTCAACGCCTACATCACGGTGACCGCGGAGCTCGCGCTCGAGCAGGCGCGCCGGGCCGACGACGCGAGGCGACGCGGGAATGCGGGGGTCCTCGCCGGCGTGCCGGTCGCCCACAAGGACATCTTCTGCACCCGGGGGGTCCGCACCACGTGCGGGTCGCGCATGCTCGCGGACCACGTCGCCGCCTACGACGCCGCGGTGGTGGAGCGGTTGCGGGCGGGCGGCATGATCACCCTCGGGAAGACCAACCTCGACGAGTTCGCGATGGGCTCCTCGACCGAGTCGAGCCACTTCGGGCCGGTGCGAAATCCATGGGACCCGGGGCGGGTCGCGGGCGGGTCCTCAGGGGGCTCCGCGGCGGCGGTCGCGGCCGGGCTCGCCCCCGTCGCCACCGCCACCGACACCGGAGGGTCCATCCGGCAGCCCGCCGCCCTGTGCGGCCTCACCGGGCTCAAGCCGACCTACGGCCGGGTGTCGCGGCACGGGCTCGTGGCGTTCGCCTCGAGCTTCGACCAGGGGGGGCTCCTCACCCGCAGCGCGGAGGACGCCGCCCTCGTGTTCGGCGAGATGGCGGGCTTCGACGAGCGCGACTCCACCAGCCTCGACACCCCGGTGGACGACTACCGCGGCCGCCTCGAAGCGCCGATCGCGGGGCTGCGGATCGGGCTCGTGGAGGAGCAGCTCGGGGAGGGCGTGGAGCCCGGGGTCCGGAGCGCGGTCGAGGCCGCGATCCGCGAGCTCGAAGCGCTCGGGGCGACGGTCCGCCCGATCCGCCTCGAATACGCCGACATCGGGATTCCCACCTACTACATGCTCGCCCCCGCGGAGTGTTCCTCGAACCTCTCGCGCTTCGACGGGGTGCGCTACGGGCTCCGCGTGGCGGGCGCCTCCAGCGTCGAGGAGCTGCACGTCAAGTCGCGCACCGAGGGCTTCGGGGTGGAGGTCAAGCGCCGCATCCTCGCCGGCACCTACGCGCTCAGCAAGGGGTACTACGACGCGTACTACGGCAAGGCCCAGCGGCTGCGCCGGCTCATCGCGGACGACTACCGGCGCGCGTTCGAGGAAGTGGACGTCATCGCGGGCCCTACGACCCCGACCCCTGCGTTCCGGCTCGGGGACCGCCTCGACGACCCCATCGCCATGTATCTCGCCGACGTCTTCACGGTCGGGGTGAACCTCGCGGGGCTCTGCGCGGTGTCCGTGCCCGCGGGCTTCGCGAACGGCCTTCCGGTCGGGCTGCAGCTCACCGGCAACCACCTCGAAGAGGCGCGCCTGCTCAACGTCGCGCACCGCTACCAGCAGGCCACCGACTGGCATCTCGCCCGCCCGCCCCTTGCCGGGCTCGCCGGGGAGGCGACCCCGGGGGCCGGCGGCAACCCCGCGCCCGGCCTTCCGCCGGCCGCTAGGGACCGGAGATGAACGGCTGGGAGCCGGTCATCGGGCTGGAGGTGCATGCCCGCCTCCTCACCCGCAGCAAGCTCTTCTCCGGGGCCTCGGCGAGCTACGGGGCGGCGCCGAACACCCAGGCGTGCGCGATCGACCTCGGGCTCCCCGGGGTGCTCCCGGTGCTCAACCGCGAGGCGGTGCGGATGGCGGTCCGGTTCGGTCTCGCGGTGGGGGCCCGCATCGCCCCCCGCTGCTTCTTCGCGCGCAAGAACTACTTCTACCCGGACCTGCCCAAGGGCTACCAGATCAGCCAGTACGAGGACCCGATCACGGCCGGAGGCTCGATCACGGTCGAGCCGGACGGCGGACCCCGCCGCCACATCGGGCTCGTCCGCGCCCATCTCGAGGAGGACGCCGGCCGCTCGGTGCACGAGGGCCTCGGCGGCGCGACCGGCATCGACCTCAACCGTGCGGGGACCCCCCTCATCGAGATCGTGACCGAGCCGACCATCCACAGCGCGGCGGAGGCGGCCGCGTGCATGCGCAAGATCCACACCCTGGTCCGGTGGCTCGGCATCTGCGACGGCAACATGCAGGAGGGCTCGTTCCGCTGCGACGCGAACGTGTCCGTGCGCCCGGCCGGATCGGAGACCCTCGGCACCCGCACGGAGATCAAGAACGTCAACTCGTTCCGATTCGTCGAACGAGCCATCGGCTACGAGATCGAACGCCAGGTCGACCTCGTCGAGTCCGGGGGCGAGGTGGTCCAGGAAACCCGCCTCTACGACCCCGATCGCCACGAGACGCGGCCGATGCGGGACAAGGAGGAAGCGGACGACTACCGCTACTTCCCCGATCCGGACCTGCTCCCGGTCACCGTCGACGAGGCGTTCGTCGCCGAGGTGCGGGACGGGCTGCCGGAGCTGCCCGACAAGCGGCGCGACCGGCTCGCGGAGCAGTACGGCCTGGGCGCGGCGGACGCAGCTCGGCTTGTGAGCCACCGTGAGGCGGCGGACTACTTCGAGGCGGCGGTCGAGGCGGCGGGCTCGCCGGACGCGGCCCGGCTCGCGGCCAACTGGGTGAACGGCGAGCTGGCCGGAGCGCTCAACCGCCACGGCCTTCGCATCGACGACGCGCCGGTCGGTGCCGGACAGCTCGGAAGACTGGTCCGCCGGGTCCGCGACGGAACGGTCTCGGGCCGAATGGCCAAGGCGGTGTTCGACACGATGTGGGCGTCGGGCGGGGAGCCGGACGCGATCATCGAGGCCCGCGGGCTCCGCCAGGTCACCGACGCGGGGGAGATCGAGCGCCTGGTCGACGCGGTGCTCGACGCGCATCCCGCCCAGGTCGAGCAGTACCTCGGGGGCGCGGAGAAGGTCCTCGGGTTCTTCGTCGGGCAGGTGATGAGGCGCTCGGGGGGGAAGGCGGACCCGCGCCAAGCGAACCGGACCCTCCGCGACCGCCTCGCACGCCGGCGGGACGTATCTTCCACCGCGTAGCGGAGCCCGGGGTGCGGGTGGAGCGTCCGACCGCCCAGGGACCCGCGGTCGCGACCGGCCGGGGGACGGACGCCCACGCGCCAGGAACCGAATCGACGGCGGCCGGCGTGGCCCGCCGGCGCCCGCGCGATGAAAGGGAGCGAGATTTCCGGGCTAATCCTCGTCCGCCGCCGGCTTGAACTCCGCTATCAGCTTCTCCTGGATGGGCCGGGGGACCGGATCGTAGTGGCTGAACCCCATGGTGTAGCTGCCCGCGCCGCCGGTGACCGACTTGAGCTCGGTCTGGTATCGGGTCAGCTCGCTCAACGGGGCCCGGCCGGAAATCGCCACGTATCCGCCGGCGAGGCTCTCGGTGCCGCCGACCCGCCCCCGCTTGCCCGAGAGATCGCCGGCGATGTCCCCCATGTTGCCCTGGGGAACCGTCACCTCGAGATCCACCACGGGCTCGAGCACGATGGGCCGGGCCTTGCTCACCGCGTCCAGGAACGCCTTCTTGCCGGCCGTCACGAAGGCGATCTCCTTGGAATCGACCGGGTGGTGCTTGCCGTCGTACACCGTGACCTTGACGTCGTCCATCCGGTAGCCCGCGATCGCGCCCGATTCGAGGACCTGGCGGATGCCCTTCTCGACCGCCGGCACGAACTGCGACGGGATGACCCCGCCCACGATGTTGTCGACGAACTCGAAGCCCTCGCCTCGCCCCTTCGGCTCGACCCGCAGGAAGACCTCTCCGAACTGTCCGGCGCCGCCGGTCTGCTTCTTGTGGCGATGGTGCCCCTCGGCGGGGGCGGTGATGGTCTCGCGATAGGGGATACGGGGCGGGCGGGTCTCCACCTCGACGTGGTAGCGCTCCTTCATCCGCTCGAGCATCATCCGGAGGTGCAGCTCGCCCAGACCGCGGATCACCGTCTCCCGGGTGGCGGCGCTGTGCTCCACGTGGAAGCTCGGATCCTCCGCCGCGAGCTTCGAGAGGGTATCGGAGAGCTTCTGCTCGTCGCCCCGGGTCCTGGCCTGGATGGCGAGGCCGTACATGGCCTCGGGAAGGGGCACGGGCTCGGGCCGCGGGAGGTCCGCCCCGCCCGCGCTGTGCAGCACCGCTCCGTAGCCGATCTCGTCCACCTTCGCGACGGCGCAGATGTCGCCCGGCACGCCCTCGTCGATCTCCAGGTGCTCCTTGCCCTGGAGGCGGAAAAGGTGCCCTACCTTGAAGGGCTTGCGCCCGTTGTCGACGTGAAGAAGGGAATCGCGGGTCACGGTGCCGGCGTGGATCCGGAACGTGGAGAGCTTGCCCACGAAGGGATCGATGCTCACCCGGAAGACCTCCGCCACCACTCCCGCCTTCGGGTCGGGCTCGACTTCCACCGCGGCGCCGTCCGGGGCGGTGAACGCGGGCGGGTTCGCGTCGGCCGGGCTCGGCATGAGCCGGGCGAGCACGTCGAGCAGCAGATCGACGCCCGCACCGGAGGCCGCGGAGACGAAGCACACGGGAACGAGGTGCCCCGCCCGGAGCGCGGATCGGAACGCGCCGCGGAGCTCGTCGGCGGAGACCTCCCCCTGCTCGAGGAACGTCTCCATCAGTTCCTCGTCCATCTCCACCGCCTGGTCCACCACCCGGCTCTGCGCCTCCTCGACCGAGGAGAACTCGGTGGCGACGGAGGGATCGGGGTCGAAGAAGCAGTCCACCACCTGCTCCCGGCCGGGGGCCGGCAGCCCCACGGGCAGGCACTCGGAGCCGAAGACCTCCTGCAGGTCCCCGAGGAGGGCCGCGAGGTCCGGATCCGGCGCGTCGATCTTGTTCACGACGAGGAGGCGCGCAAGGCCGCGCGAGGCCGCCGCCTCCATCATCCGACGGGTGGTGGTCTGGATGCCCGACCGCGCGTCGACGACCACCGCGGCGGTCTCCACCGCGGCGAGGGCGGGCAGCGCCCGGCCGAGGAAGTCGGGATACCCGGGGGTATCGACGAAGCTGACGTGGGCCGAATCGTGGTCGAGGCTCGCAACCGCGTTCCACAGGGACTGCTGGTGTGCCCGCTCCTCGGGCTCGTAGTCGCATACCGCGGTGCCCTTCTCTACCGAGCCGGCGGTGGTGACGGCTTCCGCCGCCGCCAGCAGCGACTCGATGAGCGTGGTCTTTCCGCTGCCGCCGTGACCGACGATCGCGACGTTGCGAATCTCCCGCGTGGCGTGATTCGGCATGCAGGTTCTCCCGTGCGGACCAGACGGCGGACGAGTGAGTATATTCGCCGCCCGGAAGGGCGCAACCCGGCGTCGCGCAACCCCCTGGACCATTTCACGCCACGGTGTCGGGACGGGGCCGCAACGTTCCGGTCGCCCGCACGTTGCAGTGCGTGAGCCGGGTCCGCTCGGCGCAATCCGACGGCCCCCCGGCATGCGCGCTTCCGGGCCGGAAGTCGGGGCCATCCGTCGCTTCAGCCGAGGTGCCCGCGGTGCAGGTAGTCCCGCGTCTGCATCTCCTCGAGCCGGCTCCGCGTGCGCCGGAACTCGAACGAATCCGGCCCGTTCGGGTAGATCCCGGCCGGCGGGGCGGCGGCCGAGACGACGAGGTTGACCCGCCGGTCGTACAGCTCGTCGACGAGGCTGATGAAGCGCCGCACGCGATCCCGATCCCGGGGCGCGATGACCGGAACCTCGGACAGCAGCACAGTGTGGAAGCAGCGCGCGATCTCGAGGTAGTCGGCCACCCCGCGCGGGCCGTCGCAGAGCTGGTCGAAGCCGAACCACGCGATCCCCTCCGCGCGGCGCACCGTCGCGATGGGCCGGCCGAGGACCAGGAGGGGGCGGTCCTCCGCCCGGCCGTTCGGCACGAGGGTCTCGAAGCAGGCCGCGAGGCTCGCGTCCGCCGCCGGGCCGAGGGGGAAGTGATAGACGTCGGCCCGTTCGAGGGCGCGCAGGCGATGGTCTTCGGTCCCCGCGAGCTCGAGCACCCGGAGCCGGGCTTCGAGCTCCGCGATGGCGGGGAGAAAGCGGTCGCGCTGCAACCCTCCCTCGTACAGCCGGGCGGGCGGTACGTTGGAGGTCGTGACGAGGGTCGTTCCTTGTGCGAACAGGCCCTTCAACAGGCGCCCGAGGAGCATGGCGTCCGCGATGTCGCGCACGTGGAACTCGTCGAGGCACAGCACCCGGACCTCGGCCGCCCAGTCCCCCGCGACCACCCCGAGCGGGTCCTCGACGCGGCGCCGGCGAAGGCGCTTGAGCCCCTCGTGCACGCTGCCCATGAAGCGGTAGAAGTGCTCGCGGCGCTTGGGCACGCGCGCCAGCCCCGCGTAGAAGTCGTCCATGAGCAGGGTCTTGCCGCGCCCCACGCCGCCCCACAGGTAGAGCCCGCGCACTCCCTCCGACCGGCGGCGGAAATACCGGAGGAGCGGCCGCCGGGAGGGTTCGCCCACCGCCTCGCCAAGGGCTCGGTGCAGGGCCTCGAAGGCATCGACGGCGCGCGCCTGGCCGGTGTCGGGGCGAAGCGTGCCGCGCGCAAGGGCGGCGGCGTATCGTTCCCTGGGCGAAGCCATCCCCGATTCGGAGCGGACGCGGTCCCGGTGCGGAGCCTTCACCACCCGCGCGGCGCGGACCCGGCGCCGCGAGCCCGTGCGACAGCGGCAGGCGGCATCCCCGGCCCGTCAGCCTTCCAGCGCGTCCTCCACCGCCCGGCCGAGGTCGACCGTTCCCGCCCGACCGCCGAGGTCCGGGGTCCGGGGTCCGCCCCCGTCCAGCACCGCCTCTATGGCGGCCACGATGTCGGCCGCGGCCCGCGGATGGCCGAGGTGGTCGAGCAGCATCGCCCCCGACCAGATCTGCCCGATGGGGTTGGCGATGCCCCGCCCCGCGATGTCGGGGGCGGAGCCGTGCACGGGCTCGAACATCGACGGGAACTCCCGCTCCGGATTGATGTTCGCGGACGGGGCGATGCCGATGGTGCCCGCGATGGCGGGACCGAGGTCGGACAGGATGTCGCCGAAGAGGTTGCTCCCCACCACCACGTCGAACCAGTCCGGATGGAGGACGAAGTTCGCGGCGAGGATATCGACGTGGTACCGGGACGTGCGCACGTCCGCGTATCGCCCCGCCATCGCCTCGAAGCGCTCGTCCCAGTACGGCATGGTGTGGATGATGCCGTTCGACTTCGTCGCCGAGGTAAGGTGCTTCTCCTCGCGCGAACGGGCGAGCTCGAAGGCGTACTCGAGCACCCGGTCCACCCCCTGGCGGGTGAAGA
The DNA here is from genome assembly GCA_965214795.1 of Gammaproteobacteria bacterium. Classification (GTDB taxonomy): domain Bacteria; phylum Pseudomonadota; class Gammaproteobacteria; order HK1; family HK1; genus JAJDXW01. The sequence continues at coordinate 4,897,389 of OZ243976.1, forward strand.
CGCTCTCCTGCATGACCATCTCGTGGTCGGTGCCCTCGTAGAGGCGGCCCCCGATCTCGGAGTACTCCCCTTCGTTGTTCTCGCGCACGACGTAGAAGTCGATGTCTTCCGGGCCCCGGCCGCGAAGCGGCGACACCATCCCCGCGAGCACCCGGACCGGCCGCAGGTTGACGTACTGGCGGAACCGGCGGCGGATCGGAATGAGGAGGCCCCAGAGCGACACGTGGTCGGGGACCCCGGGGAACCCCACCGCGCCGAGGAAGATCGCGTCGAACCCGGCGAGGCGGTCGAGGCCGTCGGGGGGCATCATCCAGCCCTCGGTCCGGTACGTCTCGCAGCTCCACGGGAACTGCTCCCAGGCGAGGTCGATTCCGTGGCGGCGGGCCGCGGCCTCGACCACCCGGACCCCCTCCGGCACGACTTCCCGGCCGATCCCGTCTCCGGGGATCACGGCGATCCGATAGCGACTCATGTTCGGTGGCCTCGCTTTGCGGCAGGGTTCCGGCCGGCCAAGTCGCGCCCCCTTCCCCCCGGGGTCGAGGCCTCGCGGCACGGCGGCTCTCCGGGTCGGCGCCTCTCGAGCCCGGCGCCTCGGAGGTCCGGCCGGCCCCCGGGGCCCCGCAACGCAACGCGGTTGGTCGCCGGAAACCGGAATGATAGACTCTGCGCCCGCTTTACTCATCCTTTTCATCCTTTGCGAGACCGCCCGAACCGACACGCGGCATGAGCGGCCGACTCAAGATCGCCATCACCAGGGAACGGCGGGAAGACGAACCCCGCGTAGCCGCTACTCCCGAGACCGTCGCCAAGCTGCTCCGCACCGCGGAGGGGGTGACGGCGTGCGTCGAGCGCGGCGCCGGCGAGGGAGCCGGGATCACGGACTCCGAGTACGAGGCGGCCGGCGCGAGCGTGCTGCCCGAGGCGGCCGCGGTTCTCGACGAAGCGGCGGTCCAGCTCGCGGTCCGGGCTCCGCCGGACGAGGCGATCCCCCACCTTCCGCGCGAGGCGGTGCTGGTGGGGATGCTGGACCCCTACCGGCTGAACGGCCTGCTCGAAACCTACGCGGGCGCCGGACTCACGACCTTCTCCCTGGAGCTGCTCCCGCGTGTGACCCGCGCCCAGGCGATGGACGTGCTCTCGTCGCAGTCGAACCTCGCGGGATACAAGGCGGTCATCGACGCGGCGGCCGAGTTCGAGCGGGCCATGCCGCTCATGATGACCGCCGCGGGCACCGTGCCCCCCGCGCGGGTGCTCGTGATGGGGGCCGGGGTGGCCGGGCTCCAGGCCATCGCCACCGCGCGCCGACTCGGCGCCATCGTGAGCGCCACCGATGTCCGGCCGGCCGCGCGCGAGCAGGTGGAGAGCCTCGGTGCGACCTTCATCGGGATCGACAGCCCGGAGGCGGAGAACGCGGAGACCGAGGGCGGCTACGCGCGCGAGATGAGCGAGGGCTACCGGCGCCGGCAGTCCGAGCTGTTCGCCACGGAGCTCAGGCGCCAGGACATCGTCATCGGCACCGCCCTGGTGCCGGGCCGGCCCGCCCCCCGTCTCATCGACGCGGGCATGGTCGCAACCATGCGCAAGGGCTCGGTGATCGTCGACCTCGCGGCCGAGCACGGCGGAAACTGCGAGCTGTCGCGGCCCGGCGAGCGGGTAACCGCGCACGGGGTGACCATCCTCGCGCACCGCAACGTGCCGGGCCGTCTCGCGGCGAGCGCGAGCGCCCTCTACGCCCGCAACCTCCTCGCATTCCTCACCCCTCTCATCGGCGCCGACGGCCTGCGCTTCGACTGGGACGACGAGATCCTCGCCGCGACCGTCCTGACCCGCGACGGGGCGGTGGTGCACCCCCGGTTCCGATCCTCGCCCTGCGGCGAAACGGCCGGCGGAAGCGGCTGATGGCGGACCCCGGAACCGCCGGCGCGGCCACCGCCGCCGCCGAAGCCGCCGCCGCGCTCGCCGCGCCCGAGATCGACCCCTTCGTATTCCGCCTCGCCATCTTCGTTCTCGCCATCTTCGTCGGGTACTACGTGGTGTGGAGCGTGACCCCCGCCCTGCACACCCCGCTGATGTCGGTCACCAACGCGGTCTCCTCGGTGATCGTGGTGGGAGCATTGCTCGCGGTCGGCGTGGAGGCGGCGGCCAGCGCCGGAGTGGCGGCCAAGGCCCTCGGCTTCATCGCCCTCGTCCTCGCCTCGGTGAACATCTTCGGAGGCTTCCTGGTCACCCAGCGCATGCTGGCGATGTACCGGCGCCAGGACCGCACGGACCCGCGTCGATGACGCCGAGCCTGGCCGCGCTCGCATACCTCGTCTCCGGGATCCTGTTCATCCTCACCCTGCGGGGGCTCTCGTCCCCGGCCACGTCGCGGCGCGGAAACCTGCTCGGCATGGCCGGAATGGCGATCGCGATCGCGACCACCCTCAGCGTGACCGGGGTCGCGGACCTCGCCACCGCCCTCCTCATCCTGCTCGGGATCGGCATCGGCGGGTCGATCGGCGCGTTCGCCGCGCGGCGCATCGCGATGACCGCGATGCCGCAGCTCGTGGCCGCCTTCCACAGCCTCGTCGGCCTCGCGGCGGTGCTGGTGGCGGCGGCGGCGCTCTACGCACCGCAGGCGTTCGGCATCGGGGAGCCGGGCCGCATCGCCACCGCCAGCCTTGTCGAGATGTCCATCGGCGTCGCGATCGGCGCCATTACCTTCACCGGCTCGATCGTCGCCTTCGTCAAGCTCCAGGGGCTCGTATCGGGCGCACCGGCCGTCTTCCCCCTCCAGCACCACCTGAACGCGGCCCTCGGGCTCGCCCTAATCGCCCTCGCGATCTGGTTCTGCCGGACCGAGGCGTACGAGGCGTTCTGGCTCGTCACCGGCCTCGCCCTGATCGTCGGGGTGCTCATCATCATCCCGATCGGCGGGGCGGACATGCCGGTCGTGGTGTCGATGCTCAACTCCTACTCCGGCTGGGCGGCGGCCGGGATCGGCTTCACCCTGGAGAACACCGCCCTCATCATCACCGGCGCCCTCGTCGGCGCATCGGGCGCGATCCTCTCCTACATCATGTGCCGGGGCATGAACCGCTCGTTCGTGAGCGTCATCCTCGGCGGGTTCGGGGGCGAGTCCGAGGGGGTTGCGGGGGTCTCGGCCCGGGAGACGCGTCCGGTGAAGCAGGGAAGCGCCGAGGACGCGGCGTTCATCCTGAAGAACGCCGACTCGCTGGTCATCGTCCCCGGCTACGGGATGGCGGTCGCGCAGGCGCAGCACGCCCTGCGCGAGCTCGCGGATCGGGTGAAGACGCACGGGGCCCGGGTCCGCTACGCCATCCACCCGGTGGCCGGGCGCATGCCGGGACACATGAACGTCCTCCTCGCCGAGGCCAACGTGCCGTACGGGGAGGTGTTCGAGCTCGACGACATCAACAACGACTTTCCGGGAACCGACGTTGCGCTCGTCATCGGCGCGAACGACGTGACCAACCCGGCCGCCAAGAACGATCCGCAGAGCCCGATCTACGGCATGCCGATCCTGGACGTGGAGCGCTCCCGCACCGTACTGTTCGTCAAACGGGGCATGGGGGCGGGCTATGCGGGCGTGGAGAACGAGCTCTTCTTCCGCGACAACACGATGATGCTGTTCGGCGACGCCAAGCAGATGGTCGAGGACGTCCTGAAGGCGTTCTGATGGACTGCGCGGGCCCGGCATCTCCGGCCGGCCGGCACGGCCGGGGGGAGCGCTCGGGCCCGCGTTCCCTCCCCCGCTCCACCCGGACACCGCGCAGGGCGGCGGGACTGGCGCGCGGGCTCGGGCTGGCCGCGGCGTTCCTCCTCGCCCTTCTCGGCGGCCCCCCCGCGGACGCGGCGCGGACCGGTCCGGCGCAGGCGGAGGAGATCCGCCCCACCGCCGCCCACGCCCGGTCGGCCCGGGTCGTCGTCGAACTCATGAGCCGCTACCACTATCGCAAGGTGCCACTCGACGACGAACTCGGCTCCCGTGTCCTCGATCGCTACCTCGACATCTTCGACCCGAGCCACAGCGTGTTCCTCGCCGACGACATCGCCGATTTCGACCTCCACCGAACCCGGATCGACGACGCCCTGCGCCGCGGCCGCCTCGACCTCGCGTTCGCGGTGTTCGACCGCTACCGTCTGCGCATCGAGGATCGGGCCCGGATCGCCTCCGAGTTCGCCGCCGGCGACTTCGACTTCGCGCGGGACGAAGAGCTCGAGATCGACCGCCGCGCCGCGCCCTGGCCCGGGAGCGCCGCCGCCCTCGACGACTACTGGCGGCGGCGGGTGAAGAACGACATCCTCGAGCTGGAGCTCGCGGGACACGATCGAGAAGCGATACCGGAGACCCTCCGGGCGCGCTACTCCCGCATGGCCCGGCGGGTCCTCCAGACCGACGCCGACGACGTCGTGCAGTACTTCCTCAACGCCTACACCCAGTCGATCGATCCGCACAGCGCCTATTTCTCGCCGCGCACGTCGGAGAACTTCCGGATCCGGATGAGCCTCTCGCTCGAGGGGATCGGAGCCGCGCTGCAGACCGTGGGGGAGCACACCGTCGTACGCCGCATCATCACCGGAGGCCCGGCGGATCGGAGCGGCCGGCTCGCGACCGACGACCGGATCATCGGCGTGCGGCAGGCCGGCGAGCGCGAGATGACGGACGTCGTGAGCTGGCGGCTCGAGGACGTGGTGAACCTCATCCGCGGCCCCAAGGGCAGCACGGTGCACCTCCGGATACTCCCCGCGCAAACCCCGTCCGGGCCGCCCCGCACGCTCTCCCTCGTGCGGGACCGGATCGACCTCGACGACCAGTCCGCGTCGCGGCGGATCGTGGAGACGACGGCGAGCGACGGCTCGCCGGCCCGGATCGGCGTCATCGACATCCCGTCGTTCTATCTGGACCTCGCGGGGCGCAGCGCCGGCCGGGAGGACTACCGCAGCACGAGCCGGGACGTGCGCCGGATCATCGAAGAACTGCGCGCGGAGGGCGTCGCCGCGCTGGTCGTGGATCTGCGCGACAACCAGGGCGGGGCGCTGGACGAAGCCCTCCTGGTCGCGGGGTTATTCATCGAGACCGGGCCGATCGTCCAGATCCGGAGACCCTCGGAGCAGGCTCGGGTCAAGTGGGACAAGGACCCGTCGGTGGCGTGGGACGGGCCGCTCGGCGTGCTCGTGAACCGGAGCAGCGCATCCGCCTCGGAGATCCTGGCCGGGGCGATCCAGGACTATGGTCGGGGCATCGTGATCGGGACGCGGACCTACGGAAAGGGGACCGTGCAGAATCTCGTCGACCTCCCCACGTATGGCGGCACCGGCCGGCTGAAGCTCACCGTGTCCCAGTACTTCCGGGTGAACGGTGAAGGGGTCCAGCGCCGGGGCATCGAGCCCGACATCGACTTCGAGGCGATCACCCGGGAGCCCCATGACGGCGAGAGCGACCTCGAGAATGCTCTGCCCTGGGCGCGGGTGAGGGCGGCGGCGAAATGGCGGGCGGCCCGCCGAAACGAAGAGGCGATCGCGGCCGCCCGCGAGTGGAGCCGTGAACGGATGCGCACGGGGGAGCCGTTCCGCGTTCTCAAGGAGGAGATCGAGAACCATCGCCGGGTGGGCGAAGTGCGCACCCTGAGCCTGAACCGGAAGCGGCGCGAGGCCGAGCACGCCCGCCTGGAGGCGGAGCGCCTCCGGGTCGTGCGTACCCTCGGCCGGGTGGCCGCGGAAAGGGACGGCGGGGCAGGACCCGCGGAGGCGGAGCGGCTCTCGGAGGTCCGCGACGCGTTCTTCCTCGCGGAAGCGGCCCGGGTGATCGCCGACTACGCTTTCTTCCGGCCCGGCCGGCCCGCCGCGAGCGCCGTGAACCGAGCCGGGCCGGCCTCTCCGCCGGCCCGGACGATCCAGGCTCGCCTCGGCTCGCTCCGGCCGCGATCCGGCGGGGCGCGAGCCCCCGCCCTCGGTCCCCCCGAACCGCCCCTGGTGTCGGACCGCGCCCCGCCGATCCGATCTGCCCGGGACGGGTAGCCCTGCCCGTGCCCCACGTCTCCTCGCTGGGCTTCATGCGCGGCGTATCATGAAAGTCATTGTTTTCCGGCCCTTTGCTTTTTCCGTGAACGGCGCATCGAATGACAAGTCAGTCCCTGGACGGTCCCGATGCGGCTGAGGCCCGACGAGTCTGGCTTGGGCAGTCATCGGCAGATAGGGCAGATAGGGCAGATAGATTGCAAGCAATTGAATTAATACGAATTATTCATATTCAAGGTCCAACGAAGAGATGCGGGGCACGGGTAGGGGCAACCCCCTGGCTGGTCGGCTCAGCCGCCGGCGCAACCCGACAGCGCACCGGAACGGCCGCCGACTTCACACCCTGGACTCGTTCGTCAAGGCATGGATGGCATTCATGGATCGGATAATCACGATCCACGTCGGCATCGACCGCGCCTCCCCGGCCGGTCAGGCTCTCCGCGCAGAGGCACTCAGTAGATCCCCGCTTCGAGGCCGGCCGCGAGGGCCAGCCCCAGCTCCTCGCATCGCTCGAGATGAGCGGCCTCGATCCCGCCTCGGGCGATGATCGGCTCGCGCACCTCCCGAAGCGGGTATCCGCGGGCGATCCGGCGCAGCGCCTCGAGGGCTCCCCGGCCGTCGTTGCCCGCGCTGATGAAGACCGCGTAGGCGAGCCCCTCGATCAGGCCCTGAGCGGGGTAGTACGTGCGGTCGAAGAAGTCCTTCAGGCCGCCCGAGAGCTGTCCGAAGTTCTCCGGGGTGCCGAAGGCGACCGCGTCCGCGCGCAGGAGATCGTCAACCCCGGCGTCCGCCGCCCGCCGAAGATGGACCTCGACCCCCGAGACCTCGGGATGCCGGCCCCCCCGGACCACCGCCCAGGCCATCGCCTCCGTGTGCCCGGTCTGGGTGTGGTAGACGACGAGCAGATGTTTCAAGCGGCATTCCGGAGCCTGCCGAGCGCCTCCTCGTGGAGCTCCGGGGTCGCCGCGGCGAGGATGCGTCCGTCGGAACGAGCGGTCAGCGTCTCACCCTCCCAGTCGGTGATGATCCCCCCCGCGCCGGCGACCACCGGCGGGAGCGCGAGCAGATCGTGGGGAGCGAGCTCCGCCTCCATGACGAGGTCGAGGTGGCCGGCGGCGAGCTGCGTGTACTGGTACGAGTCTCCTCCGAAGGTCCGGAGCCGGGCGGCGAAGCTCACCTCGTCGAAGGCGACGAGCTCGTCGGCATCGAAGAGGTCGGGCGAGGTCGCGCTCACGCGGGCGTCCGCGAGACGGGCGCAGCCGCTGGTCCGGCAGCTCCGGCCGTTGAAGCGCGTGGGCTCGCCGACCGTGCCCACGTACCGCTCCTCGAGCGCGGGCGCCTCGATCACCCCCAGGATGGGCTGGTCGCCTTCGAGAAAGGCGATCAGCGTGCTGAACAGAGGCCGCCCGGTCAGGAAGTTCTTGGTGCCGTCGATGGGATCCAGCGCCCACCGCCAGCGCGAATCGGCCGGCCCGGTACGGCCGAACTCCTCACCGATGACCGCGTGCCCGGGGAATTGCCCGCGGATGAGGGCGGTAAGCGTCTCCTCCACCTCGCGGTCGGCACGGGTGACCGGGGTGCCGTCGGGCTTGTACTGGACCTCGGTCGAAGCTCGGAACTCGCGGCACGCGACGGTGCGTGCCGCATCGGCCAGCGTCTCGGCGAAAGCAGCGATCTCGGCGCGGTTCGGTCCATCGTCCGGCCAGGGGGGTCCCAGGTTCATGTCTTTCTCCACATTGCAAAGAAATGGTTCAGGGGGCCGGGACCGGCTCCCACGTCCAGCTCGCGCGCCGCCGCGAGCGCCCCTCCGAGATAGGTCTTGGCCGCCCCCACCGCCTCCGGAACACCGTCCCCGAGCGCGAGCCGGGCCGCGATGGCGGACGACAGCGTGCATCCGGTGCCGTGGCCATGCCGCGTCTCGAGACGTGGGGCACGATACCACCTCGCGCACCCCGATCCGCGCGGCCCGTGCAGCCGGTCGCGGCTGATGCGTCCGGGGCGGTGTCCACCGGTGACCAGCACCCAGCCCGGCCCCGCCCCCAGGAGCAGCCGCGCCGCCCGGTCGATCGCGGGGTCCGTACCGGGCAGCGGTGCTCCGGTGAGCCGGGCCAGCTCGGCCACGTTCGGAGTGACCACCGTGACGCGGGGCAGCAGCTCGCCGCGCACCGCGTCCAGGGCCGAAGCCGCCTGGAGCGAGCGCCCGGTGCTCGCCGCCATGACCGGGTCGTACACGACGTCCGGGGTCCCGTGGCGTCCCAGCACCCGCGCCACCGCCCGCACGACGCTCGCGGTCGGGAGGAGTCCGATCTTGACCGCCGAGATCCGGATATCGCTGAAGACCGCCTCCATCTGCGCCTCGACCATGGCGGCCGAGACCGCGGCCGTCCGCCGGACCGACGCGGTGTTCTGGGCGGTGACCGCGGTGACGGCCGAGCAGCCGTACACCTCGAAGGCCGCGAACGTCTTGAGGTCGGCCTGGATGCCCGCCCCCGCACCGCTGTCCGAGCCGGCCACCGTCAACACGTTCGGCACTGTTCCCGGGCCTCCGGTACGAGCCGCCCCCATCGAACCGACCCCCGCCCGGGGCAAATTCGTCCCCGGCTTTCCTCGACGACCGCCGCTGAACGCATCGTCCTGATCCGGCGCCTGATTCTTCGCCTGATTCTTCGGTCGCCGCCGACTTCGGGTCACCAGTTCGTCAGCGGACACGACTCTTCGAATTCGCCGGCCTCCCTTGAATGAATGAATCAGTCTCGATTCCCCGCCGCCCGAATGAGCACTCACGGAGGCGAAAGGCTATATTGTGCGGGCCATGAGCATCAATCACCCCTACCTTCTGTTCCTCGGCGACGCGCATGACGCACTCGCCGCCAAGACGGCAATCGGGGTCTGGCAGTGGCGTCCGGAAGCATGCGTCGGACAGATCCGGCTGCCGGGATGCGTGCCCTCGGTCGACCTGCCCGAGCTTTCGGTGGCGGAAGGCCGGGAGCGGGGCGCCCGCACGCTGCTCGTCGGCGTGGTCAACCGGGGCGGCGTGTTCTCGCAGGACTGGATCGACACCATGGTCGCCGCGCTCGAGGCCGGCATGGACGTCGCGAGCGGGCTCCACACCCGGCTCGGCGACATCCCCCAGGTGGCCGAAGCGGCCCACCGCCGCGGGCGATCCCTGCACGACGTGCGGCACCCCGACGAGTCGTTCCCGATCGGCACCGGCGAGCCGCGCGGCGGCCGGCGTCTCCTCACCGTGGGGACGGACTGCTCGGTGGGCAAGATGTACACCACCCTCTGCCTGCACCGGGCGCTCGAAAGACGGGGGATCGACTCCCACTTCCGGGCGACCGGACAGACCGGCATCTTCATCGAGGGCACGGGGGTCGCGGTGGACGCCATCGTCTCGGACTTCATGTCCGGGGCGATCGAGCAGCTCTGCCCGGCCGCCCCGGACGACCACTGGGACCTCATCGAGGGCCAGGGTTCGCTCTTCCACCCCTCCTACGCGGGGGTGAGCCTCGGGCTCCTGCACGGCGCGCAGCCCGATACCCTCGTGCTGTGCCACGAGCCCACCCGCACCCACATGCGTGGGCTTCCCGGGCGACCGTTGCCGGACCTCCCGAGCTGCATCGAGGCGAACCTCGCGGCCGCTCGGGTGGTGAGTCCCGCCCCGCGCTTCGCCGGCGTTTCCATCAACACCAAGGACCTCGGCCCGGAGGAGGCGCAGGCCCTCCTCGCAAGAAGCGAGACGGAGCTCGGCCTGCCGTGCATCGACCCTGCGCGAGGCGGCGTGGACCGCATCCTCGACGCGATGGTCTGACCGGATGCGCGGCCGGCGCATTCCATCAATTTCCCGCAGCGGACGCCGGCCCGCTCGCGCGCTCGCCCCGTAGGCCGGCGAGCCATGCGAGCCCGAGCCCGCCTCACCGTGCGCCGGGAGTCCTGGCCGCTCGCCGGGGTGTTCCGCATCTCGCGCGGGGCGCGGAGCGTCGTCGAGACCGTCCTCGTGGAGATCCGGGACGACGACGCCGTGGGCCGCGGGGAATGCGTCCCCTATTCCCGCTACGGAGAGACCGTCGAGAGCGTGATCGAGTCGATCGAGGCGTTGCGCGGGCGGCTCGAGCGCGGCCTCGCCCGCGAAACGCTCGCGGACGCGATGGGCGCGGGGGCGGCGCGGAACGCCATCGACTGCGCCCTGTGGGACCTCGAGGCGAAGCGCAGCGGGCGCCGGGCGTGGGCGGCGTCCGCCGCCCCCCCGCCCGGGCCGGTGACCACCGCCTACACCCTCGGCATCGACGAGCCCGGCGCGATGCGCGAGGCGGCCGCCCGCCACGCGGCCCGCCCCCTCCTCAAGGTGAAGCTCGACGGCGAACGGGTGGCCGAACGGGTCGCCGCCGTGCGGGCGGGAGCGCCGGGCGCGCGCCTCATCGTGGACGCGAACGAGGCATGGACGCCGGAGACGCTGCGCGGGCGGCTCCCGGAGCTCGCCGCGCTCGGCGTCGAGCTCGTGGAGCAACCGCTCCCGGCGGACGCCGACGCCGCGCTCGCCGACCTCGAGCGGGCGGTGCCCGTCGCCGCCGACGAGTCCTGCCACACCCGGGCCGACCTGCCGGCCATCGCGGGCCGCTACGACGTGGTCAACATCAAGCTCGACAAGACCGGAGGACTCACCGAGGCGTTGGCCCTCCGCGACGCGGCCGCCGCCGCCGGGTTCGGGATCATGGTGGGCTGCATGCTCGGAACGTCGCTCGCGATGGCGCCCGCCCTCCTCGTCGCCCAGGGGGCGCGCTACGTGGACCTGGACGGCCCTCTGCTCCTCGCCCGGGACCGCGAGCCCGGCCTCGACTACCACCCCGACGGCCGGGTTGCCCCCCCGCCTCGCGGCCTCTGGGGTTGACCATCACGGACCGACCTGCCCCGACCTCGAGACGGGTACATGGGCGAACGCGCCCGGTCGTCGCTGTACAGGCCCTCGTATCCGGACCGGTCCCGGTCGGAGAGCCAGACCTCGCTGACCGAGCCCGGCAGGCGCGGCCGTCGATCTCGATGCTGATGGCGTCGTCGGACATGGCTGTATATCGACCGGCAAATCCTCTGCGCTACGACTTGGAATGGATACCGTTCGGCCGATGGAGAACGAGAGTTATTCGGTGAGGCAGGTCGTATGCGAGAGAGAAGCGGATGGAGCGCCGGTTCGGTCGGAGGAAGAAGCCGGAAGCGGCACGAAGTATACTGGAGATCCCGTACGTAGCGAGACGGGTATCCGCCATGAAGCAGCCTTCCACGCCCCACACCGGATCTCTCGGCTCCACCTTCCACGTCCTGCACGCGGACCCCGAAACCGTCGCCGCGCTCGCCGCGGTCGACTGGAACCGGTACTTCCGCCGGGTCTGCCTCGACCCGGTGCGCGGGCTCATCACCCTGATGTCGCCCTCGTTCACCCATGAGAAGCTGTCCGATTTCCTCGACCACGTCGTGGATGTCGCGGGAGAGATACTCGCCGGCTCGGTGGAAGTGCTGCGCAGCACCCGTCTTCGGAGGCGGGGCGATCCTCCCGGCACGGGGATGGAACCCGACTGCGCGTTCTATCTCGGCGAGCACGCCAGGGACTTTCGCGCGGCGTTCGCCGAGGGGATGGAGGCAGCCGACGCCTTCATCGAACGCACCGCTCCCGACTTGGTGGTCGAGGTCGAGATCACGCATGCCGACGAGGCCAGGACCGCACGCTATGCCGAGATGGGGGTACGGGAGCTGTGGCGGCTGCGCGGTCACAGGAAGTCATGGGAGTTCCGAGCGGAGTTCCTCTCCCTGCGTCCTGGAAGCGCGCCGCGCACGCTCGACGCCTCGGATGTGCTCGAAGGGCTCACGCCGGACGATGTGCGAAAAGCGGTGCAAGGGGTACGGGACGGCGAGACCCGCGACGATCGGACGAAAGCAGTGGAGCGCATCGTGCAGCGGCGCCGGGACGACATGGTGCGGATACGCGAAGAGGCCGAGACGTAAAAGCCTGCTCGAGCCGGGGTGAAACCGGCATGGGGAACACGACCCGTCTGCCGATAAACGGATGGAAAATAATCAGGCATAGAAGACCGAGAAGATCGGGATGGATGGAACGCACCGGGTAGTCGAAAGTGATGTCGTCACCCGAGTACATGATCATGTGACCCGCTCCTCCTTCTTGACGTCGGCCCTTGTATCGGTCTCCATCCTCGAAGATGGCGCGAAGAGTTGACCGCTTGGAGTCGGTAGTGAATTCAAATCTCACTCTGGAGCCTCCTGTCGTGCATCTTGGCCGTAAGCGGGCATTCCGAGCCGTGGTTGTGGGATCGAGCTCAGGGTGGTGGCGGGTCGTGGGGGTGGGGCCGAGGTCCGAGCGCATGGGCACGTCGGCGAACAGTGATTTCCACCCTCGGCTCCGGTTCAGGGGAGGCTGACCGAGACTTCATCCAGGGAACGGCGCGCGGGGTTCGGGACCTCCGCCGGATAGCCGTACCAGACGAGTCCCACCACCGTCTCCGCCTCCGGATCGATCCACACGAGATCGTAGAACCGCGGGTCGCGGGTCACCGCGCCCGTCGTCCACTTGACCCCGACCCCCTCGCTCCACAGGAAGAGCGAGAAGTTGTGGATCGCGCAGCAGCAGGCCGCGTAGTCCTCGCGGGCGCGCAGGGAGTCCTCGGTGTTGGCGCAGGTCACCACGATCCAGCCCGGGATCCGGCTCCACCGGTCGAGCTTCGCGGCCCCCGCCTCGCGCCCCTGTCGGGCGGTCACGATCTCGGCGTTGAGACGGGCGATCGCGGCCGCCGTCTCCGGTCCGAGGAGATAGAAGCGCCACGGTTCGGTGAGGTGGTGGTTGGGAGCCCAACGGGCGAGGTCGAGCGCCTTGCGGACGAGGTCCGGCGGCGCCGGCTCCTCGCGAAACTCGTGGATGGTCCGGCGCGAGCGGATGAGGCCGGCCGTGCCGCCCGCGGGCCGCACCGCCGCAACTTCCGGCCCCTCGAGCACTTCGTTCATTCGCTGCCTCCTCCTTCGCGAGGTCGCGGGGCGGGCGGCCCCGCGCGCTCCCCGACCGCCCGCGGCGCCGGCGGCAACCGGTCAGCCCGGTGGTCCGGCGGGCGCCGCGAAGGCCCACGGCGACATGACGTACGCCGCCCCCACCCGCGCGCCGCCCCCCAGGGCGCCCGCCCCGTTCGGACAAGCATACATCGCCGGGTACACCGCGTTCGGCCAGACTTCGACCGGGTACCGTTCGCCGAGGGCGGCGACCACCTCCGGCGCGAATCGCGGGTCGACGCAGACGCCCTCGCCGCCGCTCGCGTCGATGCGCGGGGCGTGGAACGCATCCTCGAGGCCGAGGTCGAAGTCCACGAGAAACGAAACGAGCTGCATCACGGCGGGCATGATCCGGCGCCCGCCCGAGGCGCCGAGGGCGAAGCGGTCCCCGCCGCCCCGCTCCAGCACGACCGGGCACATGTTGGAGAGTGGACGGCGCCCCGCCGCGATCGAGTTGGGACGGCCGGGGCGGGGGTCGAACCACATCACCCCGTTGTTCATGAGCACACCGGTCGCGGGGAACATGACCCGGGAGCCGAACAGCGAGAGCAGGGTCTGGGTGAGGGCCACGAGGTTGCCCTCGCGGTCGACCACGCTCAGGTGGGTGGTGCAGGCCGGCCGGGCGGCCTCCGCGTCGTGGCCGATCGCGGCGAGGCGCTCGGCGTACGCGGCGCAGAGCACGTCGGCGTACGCGACAGCGAGGTCCGCATCGGTCTCCGGCCGGGCGCCCGCCGCGGCGGCGCGGCGTTCGGCAAGGAGACCGAGCGCCCGCGCGAGGCTCGGCCCGCCGGTCAGCCCGGGACTGGCATGGACGGTTGCGCCGCCGTAGGGGACGGCGAGCGCCTCACGGATGCGGACCTCCACCGCGGCGAGGTCCTCCGCTCCCAGCCTCGCCCCGAGCCGCTCGGCGTCGGCGACGAGCGAACGGGCGGTCGCACCCTCGTAGAAGTCGCGGGGCCCGGCCTGCGCGAGCCGCCGCAGGGTCTCCGCGAGGCGCCCGAGCCGGAGGCGCGGAGGCGGCCCGCCCCACTCGGAGCACGGCGGGAAGCCGCCGGGGAGATAGACCCGCCGGCACTCGTCGTCGGCGGCCAGACGCGCGGCCGTCGAAGCGATCTTGAGCGTGGCGTACCAGTCGGCGACCAGGCCGTGCTCGGCGAGCTCGACGGCGGGGGCGAGACACTCCGCCCACGAACGGGTGCCGAACCGATCGAGGGCCGCCGCCACCCCGGCCGCGTAGGTGGGAACCGCGATCGAGAGCGGGCCCATCACGTTCCGGTCGCCCTCGACGGACGGCCAGTTGAAGAGGTCGGACCCGCGGCCCTCGTCCGGAGGGTAGTCCCCGGGGTCGAGACTCCGGGACGCGACCAGTCCGAAGTCGACCGACCACGCGCGTCCCTCCCCGGCGAGGTGAACGACCATCTGACCGCAGCCGCCGAGCCCGCTCATCCAGGGCTCCACGGCGCCGAGGGCGAGCCCCGCGGTGACGGCCGCATCCACCGCGTTGCCGCCCTCGGCGAGCACCCGCGCCCCGGCCTCGGACGCAAGGTAGTGCTGGGTCGAGACCACCCCGCCGGACGACCGCACCTCGGGCTTTCGCACCCGCCAGGTCTCGCGCAGCTCCGGGGTCACCCCTCACCCTCCATACAGCTCCGGCTCGCCGGGCGGCCGGGTCTTGAACCGGCGGTGCACCCAGAGGTACTGCTCCGGACACGCACGCGCCCACCGTTCGATGACTTGATTGATCCGGGCCGCGTCCGCGAGGTCGTCCCCCCCCGGAAAGTCCGCGAGGGCCGGCTCGATCACCACCCGCCAAGCCCGGCCCCCCGCCGCCCGCTCCACCCGGAACGGAAGGACCGGGGCGCCGCTCGCCCGAGCGATGCGGGCCGTGGCCGTCAGGGTGGCTGCGGGACGCCCGAAGAACGGCGCGAACACGCCGTGCCGGAGCCCGAGGTCCTGGTCCGGAGCGTACCACACGGCCCGGTTGGCCCGGAGCCGGCGGAGCATCCCCCGCACGTCCGCGCGGTCGAGGAGCCGGCCCCCGAAACGCTGTCGCCCGTTCCGCGAGGCCCGCTCCATCGAAGGATCGGCGTGGGGGCGGTACACCCCGTCCACGGGGGCGTCGATGCCGAGCCGCGCCGCGCCGATCTCGAGAGTCGTGAAATGTCCGGCGAGGAGCAGCGCACCGCGCCCGTGGGCGAGGGCCGTGCGGAGATGCTCGCGGCCGTCCACCCGGACCAGCCCCCGCAGGGCCGCGGGCTCCGCGTACCAGGCGAGCGCGACCTCGATGAGCCCGAATCCGAGCGCACGGAAATGATCTTCGAGGAGTGCGGCGCGCTCGCCACCGGTGAGGTCGGGGAAGCAGTAGGCGAGGTTCGCGGCCGCGATCCGGCGCCGGCGCGCGGCGGACCGGCGCCACGCCGCGCCGATCAGGCGGGCGGCTCCCGACCGCCACCCGGGCGGACATCGGGCGAGGAGCCGCAGCAGCCGGAGGAGGGCCCGGTTCTTCGCTGCGCGGCGGAGCCCCGGCCGGGCCCCGCGCCGGAGCCCGAACCCGGCCGGGGGGGAGCGGACGGACGGCCGCGGACCGCGGCCGGGAGCCTCGTCCCGATCCCCTTCCACGCTCAGTGCGCGAGCCCTCTCGCGATCTCCCGGATGGCGGTCCAGGCCGCCTCGACGTGACGGCGCTCGGTGGCCGTCTGTCCCACGCACAAGCGGATGACGTAAGCGCCGGCCACGCGGGTCTGGGTGAGGTAAAGCCGGCCGCTGTCGTTCAGGGCCCGGAGAAGCCGCTCGTTGAGCTCGTCGAGAGCCCGCGCGTCGTCGACTCCGGGCGGCCGGTAGCGGAAGCAGAACAGGGCGAGGCGCGGCGCCACCACCACCTCGAAGTCCTCCTCGGCGTCGATGGAGGCGGCGAGTTCCCCGGCGAGAGCGACGTGGCGGCGCACGATCGCCCGGAGCCCCGCCACCCCGTAGCTCCGGATGACGAACCAGAGCTTGAGGGCGCGGAACCGGCGCCCGAGGGCGATGCCCCAGTCGCGGTAGTCGATCACCCGCCCGTGCTCCGGGGTCCGCAGGTATTCGGGCACGATCTCGAACGTGCGGACATAGGCGGCGGCATCGCGCACGAAGTGGGCGGAGCAGTCGAAGTTGACCATCATCCACTTGTGCGGGTTGACGACGAAGCTGTCCGCGTGCTCGACGCCCGCGAGCATCCCGCGGAACTCGGGGGCGATGGCCGCGGTGCCGGCCCACGCCGCGTCCACGTGGAGCATGGCATCGCGGCGCCGGCAGATATCCCCGACGAGGTCCAGGCGGTCGAATCCCGAGGCGCCGGTGGTGCCGACGGTGGCGACGACGAGGATCGGCCGCGCCCCCGCGGCCGCGTCTTCGTCGATGGCCGCCGCGAGCGCGTCGCAACGCATGCCCCCGTCTTCGCCGACCGGGATCGCCCGGAGGCTCTCGCTTCCGAGCCCGGCGATCCGCACCGCTTTCTCGACCGAGGAGTGGGCCTCGACGGAGGTGTAGAGCCGGAGCCGGTCATCGCCCGATACCCCGCGGCGGTTCGCCGCGAACCCGGTCGCCCGTTCCCGGGCGGCGAGGATCGCGCACAGGGTCGCGCTCGACGCGGTGTCCTGGATGACCCCGGAGAAGCCCTCCGGCAGCCCGATCATCTGCCGCAGCCAGTCGAGGACGCGGGTCTCGAGCTCCGTGCCGGCGGGCGAGGTCTGCCACAGCATGCAGTTCACGCCGAGGGTGGCGGTCAGCATCTCGGCGAGCACCGAGGGGGGGCTGGAGTTGGCGGGAAAGTACGCGTAGAACGACGGGTGCTGCCAGTGGGTGACCCCGGGGAGAAGGTCGCGCTCGAAGTCGGCGAAGATCCGCTCGAACCGCTCCCCCTCCTCCGGCGGGGCGGCGGGCACCCGGTCCGCGATCTCGCCCGGCCGCACGCCGGAACGCACCGGCCGGGATTCGACCGTCTCCAGATAGTCGGCCATCCAGTCCACGAGGCGATGGGCGTGGCGGCGGTACTCGGCGATGTCCATCGACGCTACTCCGATTCGTATTCGGCGGCGGGGGCCCGGGCGAGCAGGGCCTCGACCGCCCCCGCGGGGGTCGCGTCCCCGCGGACCACCGCCGCCACCTGCCCGGTAATCGGCATCTCGATCCGGAACCGCTCGGCGAGCGCGAGCACGAGGGGGGCGGCCGTCGCCCCTTCGACCACCCCGCCCGCCTGCGCCCGCGCCTCGTCCGGCGTGCTCCCGGCCGCGAGGGCGAGCCCGAAGCGCCGGTTGCGGGAATGATCGTCGGTGCAGGTGAGGACGAGATCGCCGAGCCCCGCGAGCCCCATCAGGGTCGCGGGCCGGGCGCCGACGATGCGCCCGAGGCGCAGCATCTCGCCGAGGCCCCGGGAGACGATCGCGGCCCGGGTATTGGCTCCGAGCCCGAGCCCGTCCGCGACCCCCGCCGCCACCGCGAGGACGTTCTTGACCGCGCCGCCCAGGGACACCCCGGTCACGTCGTCGTTCGCGTAGGCGCGAAAGCGCGGCCCGTGGAGAAGCCCCGCGAGCCGCCGGGCGCGATCGAGATCGGCGCACGCGACGGCCACCGCGGCGGGAAGCCCGGCCGCTACCTCGCCGGCGAAGGTGGGCCCCGACACGACCGCGGCCCGGGCCGCGGTGCCGAGGGCATCCACCGCCACCTCGTGCAGCCACCGGCCGGTTCCCGGGTCGATGCCCTTGGTCGCCCACGCGACCCCCGCTTC
Source organism: Gammaproteobacteria bacterium (assembly GCA_965214795.1). Classification (GTDB taxonomy): domain Bacteria; phylum Pseudomonadota; class Gammaproteobacteria; order HK1; family HK1; genus JAJDXW01. The sequence continues at coordinate 4,915,216 of OZ243976.1, forward strand.
GCGCCGGGCGGCGGCGGCCACCCGCCCGAGCACCGCCCGGAACGCGTGGCTCGGCACCGCGACCAGGACTTCGCCGGCGCTCTCCACCGCCGCTTCCAGCCCGGCCGCGATGGAAAGGCCGCCGGGAAAGGAATGACCGGGGAGATAGCGCCGGTTCTCGCGATCCCGGGCCAACCGGGCCGCAGCCTCCGCGTCACGGGCCCAGAGGCGCACCGCGGAGCCGTTTCGAGCGAGCAACAGGGCGAGCGCGGTCCCCCACGATCCGGCGCCGAGAACCGCGATCACCGGCCGGACGCTCCCCGGGCCCGGGCGCCGGAGGGGGTCCGCAGCCGCGGCGGGATCATCCGGCCGCCGCCCTCGTCAGCCGGCGGGCTCCGGCGCCGCGGCCCGCTGCCGCCGCCAGATCTCCTCGAAGTCGGCCGGCTGCATGATGAACGGCGGGAATCCGCCCCGCACCGACAGCGCGGTCACCGTCTCGCGGGCGTAGGGGTACAGCATCGCCGGACAGGTCACGGCGAGCGCCCGAACCAGCTCGTCGTCGGTCGTTTCCAGGAGCGCGAACAGCCCCCCGACGACCACCTCGACCACCATGGCCGGCCGACCGCCGAGGCGCGCCTCGACGTTGACCTGAAGGGTGGCCTCCACCATGGCGTCGTTGAGCCGGGAACCTCCCGCGTGCATCCGCATGTCGACCTCCGGCTTCCATTCCTCGCCGAATATGGCCGGCGAGAGCGGGTTCTCGAGCGAGAGATCCTTGGTATAGACGCGCACGAGCTCGAGCTTCACGGATTCGGTCCTGGAGTGGTCCTGGGACAGGGGCGGGAGGCGGACGGAGCGGACGCCGGTTCGGTCAGTCCTTCGCCAGGGGCAGGTCCGCGTTCTGCCACGCCATCATTCCCCCCTGCAGGCGATGGACCCGCTCGAACCCCTCCGACCGGAGGCGCCGGGCCGCGCTCGCCGACTGCTGGCCGGTTCGGCAAGCGGCGATCACCGGCCGCTGCCGGTACTTCCCCAGCCGCCCGAGCCGGCTCTCGACCTGGTCGAAGGGCACGTGGACCGCGTTGACGATGTGACCGTTGCGGAACTCGCCGTCGGGGCGCAGATCGATGACCACCGCGTCCTCGCGGCTGATGAGCCGGACCGCGTCGGCGGGCGACACCTGGCCCGACCCGGTGGTCGAGACGGAGGTCCACACGAGTGCCCCGAGGAGCCCGAGGAAGAGCAGGACGAGCACCACGTGGTCGACCAGGAATGCGGCGAACTGTTCCATCGGCACCCGGTATCCGGGAAGGCGGCGGGGACCCTCCCGATCCGGCGCGCGGACCGGGAGGGTCCGGTATATTAGCGGCGCGCGTGGCAAACGCCAAAGGAATTCGATGAACAGACGCACAGGGGCGGTCGGTCTCATCGTCCGGGCGGTTGCGCTCTCGGCGGGGCTCTCGCTCTCGTGGGGATCGGCTCGGGGCGACGAATCGAGGACGCTGCCGGTCGACCGGATCAAGGCTTTCGGCGAGATATTCGACCTCGTCAAGGAACAGTACATCCGCCCGGTGGACGACCGGGAGCTCCTGGAGGACGCAATCCGGGGAATGGTGAGCGGCCTCGACCCGCACTCCGCCTACCTCAGCGCCGAAGAGCACCGGGAGCTTCAGGAGGGAACGGCGGGAGAATTCGGCGGGCTCGGCATCGAGATCACCGCCGAGGACGGCCTCATTCGCATCGTCACCCCGCTCGACGACAGCCCGGCGTCCGAAGCGGGGCTCCTGCCGGGAGATCTCGTGACCCGGGTGGACGGAGGCTCGGTGCGCGACTTCACCGCGACCGAGGCCGCGGAGCGGATCCGGGGCCAGCCGGGCACCCCGGTCACCCTGACGATCGTGCGCGAAGGCGAGGACGGGCCGCTCGAGTTCACCATCGTCCGGGACATCGTCGAGATCGCCAGCGTCAAGTCCGAGCTCGTCGAGCCCGGTTTCGCGCGCATCCGGATCTCGCAGTTCCAGACCCACACCGGGACGCGCCTCCTCGAGGAGATCCGGCGCGTCGGAGAGGCGAACGACGGCCCGCTCTCCGGGGCGGTCCTCGACCTCCGGAACAACCCCGGCGGCATCCTGTCCGGAGCCGTCTCCGTCGCCGACGCCTTCCTCGACGACGGGCTCATCGTCTACACCGAGGGCCGGGACCCCGACTCGCGCGAGGAGTACTACGCGAAGCCGTCCGACTTCCTCGGCGGCATACCCATCGTCGTCCTCGTGAACGGCGGGTCCGCCTCCGCGGCCGAGATCGTCGCCGGCGCCCTCCAGGACCGCCGGCGGGCGGTGATCGCGGGTACGCGGACGTTCGGAAAGGGCTCCGTCCAGACCATCGTGACCCTGGACGACGACTCGGCGTTGAAGCTCACCACCTCCCGGTACTACACCCCGTCCGGGCACTCGATCCAGGCGCGGGGGATCGTTCCCGACATCGAGCTTCCCACGCTCCGGATCGAGGCCGCGGAGGGCGGAAGCTCGATCGTCGAGGTCAACCTTCCGGATCACCTCGAGAGCGACGGGATCGCACCGGCGGAGACGACGGCCGGAGTCGCGGTGGAGTCGCTCGCGCTGAAGGACTTTCCCCTCTTCCAGGCAATCAGTATTCTGAAGGGACTCGCGCTGCAGCGATCGGGCACCTGAACGGCCGAACCGGTGCGCGCTTCCGCCGTCATCGCCGTCGTGCTCTCGATCGCCGTTACCGCCTGGATGGTCTCCGGGCAACTCGGCGGCGGGGAGCCCGCTCCCGCTGCGCCGGAGGCGGGGGCAGGCCCCGCGGCATCGCGGAACCCGGTCCCCCGGGTTCGCGTGAAGCGCATGAAGGCCCGCTCCCACGGGGTCGCGGTCACGGTCCGGGGGCGGTCCGAGGCCAGCCGTCGGGTGGACGTGCGGGCGGAGACGGACGGGCGGATCGTCGAGATCGGGGCCACGCGGGGCGACACCGTCGAGGAGGGCGGCGTGCTCGCCCGCCTCGCCGTCGAGGAACGCCGGGCGAAGATCGCCGAGTACAAGGCCCGGCTGCGCCAGCGGCGCATCCACTTCGAGGCGACCGAAGCGCTGGCCAGGAGGGGGCTCAGTTCCCGGGAAGCGCTCGCGACCGCGAAGGCCGACATCGACGCGGCGACGGCGGCGGTGGAGCAGGTCGAGGTCGAGATCGCCCGGACCCGCCTGCGCGCCCCGTTCGACGGGGTGCTCCTCGAAGGACACGCGGAGCTCGGCGACTACCTGAAGCAGGGGGATCGCTTCGGACGCATCATCGACCTCGACCCCATCCTCTTCGTCGGCAGCGTGACCGAACGGTCCGTCGCATGGCTTCGTCCCGGTCTCCCGGCGGTGGCGACCAGCCTGGCCGGGGACGAGATCCCGGGCGCCCTGCGCTACGTTGCCCCGGCGGCGGACCCCGCGGTGCGAACGTACCGGATCGAAGTCGAGGCGGCGAACCCCGGCTACCGGATCCGCGAGGGCGTGACCGCCGACATCGCCATCGAGGTGGACACCACGATGGCGCACTTCGTCACCCCGGCGCTCCTCAGCCTCGCCGACGACGGCACCATCGGGCTCAAGACGGTGGACGCGCGCAACCGGGTGCGCTTCCGGCCGGTCGATATCATCGAGGACACCCCGGGCGGGGTCTGGCTCGCGGGCCTGCCCCCGGAGATCCGGGTCATCACCGTCGGACAGGACTTCGTGTCCGCCGGCCAGGAAGTGATGCCGGTGGACCTCGACGAAGCCGGCCGGGGGAGCGACGGTCCCGCGGGCGGCGGCAAGCCCGGCCTCGAGATGCCGGCCGCGGCCCCTCCGGCGGGGAGTCCGCCGTCCGGGAGGACCGCGGAGACGGCCTCTTCCACCTCGCCGCGGAGCGCGTCGTGACCCTCATCGACGCGGCGGTCAGCCGCTCGCGGACCACCCTCTCGGCCCTCGTCCTCGTCCTTGCAACCGGGTTCGCCGCCTACGTCCAGATCCCGAAGGAGGCGGACCCCGACATCTCCATCCCCATCATCTACGTCAACCTGAACCACGAGGGGATCGGGCCGGAGGACGCCGAACGTCTCCTCGCCCGCCCGATGGAGATCGAGCTCCGTTCGATCGAAGGGCTCAAGCAGCTCTCGTCCGCGGCCTACCAGGGCGGCGCCTACCTGCTGCTCGAGTTCGACGTGGGGTTCGACGCCGACCAAGCCCTCGACGACGTCCGCGAACGGGTGGACAAGGCCAAGCCCGAGCTGCCGGAAGACACCGACGAACCCAGCGTGGTGGAGGTCAACCTGAGCGAGTTCCCGGTCATCATCGTCACCCTGGGAGGCGCCCTTCCGGAGCGCGCGCTGCTCGGCATCGCCCGGGACCTCGAGGATCGGCTGGAAACGATTCCGAGCGTCCTCGACGCGACGATCGGCGGGGACCGCAGGGAAGTGGTGGAGATCATCATCGATCCGATGCTCATGGAGAGCTACGAGATCGACGCCGGGCAGGTGCTCGGGATGGTGGCGCGGTCGAACACGCTCGTCGCGGCCGGGCAGCTCGATACCGGCCGGGGCCGGTTCGCGGTCAAGGTGCCGGGGCTCTTCGAGTCGCTGTCCGACATCCTGGACATGCCGATCAAGGTCGCCGGCGACAGCGCGATCACGGTGCGGGACATCGCTTCGGTGCGCCGCACCTTCAAGGACCACGTGACCATCGCGCGGGTCAACGGCAAGCCGGCGCTCAGCCTGGAGGTCTCGAAGCGGGTCGGCGAGAACATCATCGACACCACGAACGCGGTGCGTCAGGCGGTCGATGCGGAGCGGGCCCACTGGCCGGCGGGCGTGGAAGTGCAGTTCTCGCAGGATCGCTCGGGCGACATCCGCACCATGCTCAACGACCTCGAGAACAACGTGACGAGCGCGATCCTCCTCGTGATGATCATCGTCGTGGCCGCCCTCGGGCTGCGCTCGGGGTTCCTCGTCGGGATCGCGATCCCGGGTTCCTTTCTGACCGGGATCCTGGTGCTGTCCACCCTCGGGCTCACCGTCAACATCGTCGTCCTGTTCTCGCTCATCCTGGCCGTGGGCATGCTCGTGGACGGAGCCATCGTCGTCACCGAGTACGCCGACCGGAAGATGCGCGAGGGCGAGCTGCCCCGGCACGCGTACGTGCTCGCGGCGCGACGGATGAGCTGGCCCATCATCGCGTCGACCGCGACCACCCTCGCGGCCTTCGCCCCGCTGCTGTTCTGGCCGGGCATCGTCGGCGAATTCATGAAGTACCTTCCCATCACCCTGCTCGCCACGCTGAGCGCCTCCCTGCTGATGGCGCTCGTGTTCGTACCGGTTCTCGGCACCAACCTCGCCCCGGTCACGCGGGGCTTCCTCTTCATCGCGACGACGCTCGCCGGCGGGATGCTCGCCGCCGCCCTCGCCTTCCGCGGCTACGGACTCCTGCTCGGGGACCCGCCGGGGATGGCCGGCGCCGCGGCCGGAGCGGCCGCCGGCCTCGCGGGCGCCTGGCTCGGATGGATCGCCGGGCGGCGGCTCGGAGCGTGGTCGGACCGTCACTTCCTGCGGCGGCCCGGCCGGAACGTCGCGGGGAGCGGGGCGCTCCGGGCGGAAAGCGACATCGACCCCGCGACCCTGCCCGGGGTCACCGGAGCCTACGTGCGAGCCCTCGCCCGCGTGCTGCGCCGCCCCGGCAGCGTGCTCGTCGCGGCCGGGGCGACCCTCGCGCTCGCCTGGGCGGCGTACACCCAGTTCGGGAAAGGCGTGGAGTTCTTCCCCGACGTGGAGCCGGAGCAGGCCAAGGTCCTCGTCCATGCCCGCGGCAATCTTTCCGTTGCGGAGAAATCCGCCCTGGTCCGGGAAGTCGAGGCGGAGATCCTCGCGATGCAGCGCGAGCGGGGCGAGTTCGACACCATCTACATGCTCGCCGGCAACCTCGACAACACGGGCGACGATCCGGAGGATGTCGTCGGCACGCTGTCGCTCGAGTTCGCGGACTGGGAGACGCGCCGCACCGCCAACGAGATCCTGGCCGAGATCCGGGAGCGCACCGCCCCCCTCGCGGGGATCCGGGTGGAGACCCGGTTCCCGAGGGCGGGGCCACCGGTCGGAAAGCCGGTCGCGCTGCAGCTCACCTCGCGGGACCCGGAGCGGCTCGAGGCGGAGGCGGCCCGCGTCGCCGCATTCTTCCGGAGTCTCTCGGGCCTCAAGGACATCGAGGACGGACGCCCGATCCCGGGGATCGAATGGGAGATCGGCGTCGATCGCATCCAGGCCGCGAAGTTCGGGCTCGACGTGGCGACCGTCGGACAGTTCGTGCAGCTCGTCACCCGGGGGCTCAAGATATCCGACTATCGCCCCGACGACAGCGACGAGGAGATCGAGCTCGTGATCCGCTACCCGGAGTCGTACCGGACCCTCGACGAACTCGACCGCATCCGGATTCCGACCGCGCAGGGCGGGGTGCCGATCGGCAACTTCGTCGAGCGCCGGGCGCGCCCCCGCACCGGGACCCTGCGACGCAAGAGTGCGATGCGCGAGACCACGGTGCGCGCCGACGTGCTGCCCGGGGTGCTGGCGGACGACAAGGTGCGCGAGATCGAAGAGTGGATCGCCGCCGAGGGCATCGATCCCCGGGTGGAGTGGACCTTCCGCGGCGAGGACGAGGAGCAGCAGCAGGCCCGCGAGTTCCTGACCCGGGCGTTCGGGATCGCGCTCTTCGTGATGGCCCTCATCCTCGTGACCCAGTTCAACCGTTTCTACTCCGCACTCCTCATCCTCTCCGCGGTCGTGCTCTCGACCGTCGGGGTGCTGATCGGGCTGCTCGTCACCCGCCAGCCGTTCGGGATCGTGATGAGCGGCATCGGGGTCATCGCCCTCGCCGGCATCGTGGTCAACAACAACATCGTGCTCATCGACACCTTCGACCGGCTGCGCCGGACGATCGCCGACCCGGTCCAGGCCATCCTGCGCACCGGGGCGCAACGCCTGCGGCCGGTGATTCTCACCACCGTGACGACCATCTGCGGACTGATGCCGATGGTGATGCAGGTCAACATCGACCTCTTCTCGCGGACGATCACGACCGGCGCCCCCTCCACCCAGTGGTGGACCCAGCTCGCGACCGCGGTCGCGTTCGGCCTTGCCTTCGCGACCCTCCTCACCCTCGTGGTGACCCCCTGCGCGCTCATGGTCCGCGAGAACTACGCCGCCCGGCCGGCGCGCCGTCCCGCCCCCGCGCGAAAGCCCCGCCGCCGCCGGTGGTGGCGGCGCCCCGTTCCGATTCGGGGCGCGTCCGGGTGACGCCCGACCCGGTGGTCAGAGCAGCTTGATGAGGGCGACGACGACTCCGGCGATGGCAATCTGGATGGTCACGAGCCCCGCGCCCTGAATCCACAGCGCGCGGTAGAGGTCAGCTCGCAAATCCGCGACCGTGCTTTCGAGATCCGCTTTGGTCGCTTCGAGATCCGCCTTGGTGGCCCCCTCGTCCAGGCCGGCCGACAGCGCGTCGCGAAGGGTGTTCACGATGGCGATGGCGGGTCCCTCGTCCAGTCCGGAATTGCGCAGCCCCGTGACCGCCGCCTGAGTGTCGAACGTGGTCGAGGCCATGCGGCTCCCTCCCTGGATGATGCGTCACCGAGGAGTATAGTCCCTCGCAGGTCGGATCCGGTCAGCGCAATCCGACGGTAGAGGATCGGTGAGCAAGTCATGGATAAAACCCCATCGGGCCTGATCCCGTGACGGCCGCGGCCATGCCGGGGCTGGTCGGGGATATCGGCGGCACGCGGACGAGGTTCGGCCTCGTCGGGCGCGACGGAACGCTCGAACGGGTCGAGGTCGGCGAGTGCCGGGACCACGCGGGCCTCGCGGAGGCGCTCGATGCCTATTTCGAGGGTGCGGGGCGGGGGGTCCGACCGCGACGGGCCGCGATCTCGGTCGCGTGCCCGGTCACCGGGGACCGGGTACGCCTCACCAACCATCCGTGGTCGTTCTCGATCGAGGGGATCCGCCGGCGCTTCGGCTTCGAGACCCTCGCGGTGGTCAACGACTTCGGCGCCGTCGCGCGCGGGGTGCCGCACCTTGGCGACGCGGACCGGATGCGGATCGGGGGCGGGCGGCCGGCCGCGGGGGCAGCCATCGCGGTGCTCGGCCCCGGCACCGGGCTTGGCGTGTCCGGCCTGGTTCCGGCCGGCGGCGGCTGGGCGGTGATCGAGGGAGAGGGCGGACACGCCACGATGGCGGCGACCGGCCGGCGCGAAGCGGACGTCCTGGCGGAGGTCGCCCGCGAGCTCGGCCACGTGTCCGCCGAGCGGGTGCTGTCGGGGCCGGGGCTCGTCAACCTCCACGCGGCGCTGCGCCGTCTCGACGGCGAACCACCCGGCCCGGACCCCGCCCCGCACGAGATCGTGGCCGAGGGGGTCCATCGCCGCTCGTCGCGGTGCGGGGAGGTGCTCGACCTCGCGGCGGAGCTGCTCGGCACCTTCGCCGCCGACCTGGCGCTCACCATCGGCGCGCGCGGCGGGGTCTACGTCGGGGGCGGCATCGTGCCACGGCACCCGGGGTGGCTCGCCGAGTCCGGGTTCCGCCGCCGCTTCGAGGCCAAGGGGCGGTTCTCGGAATACCTCGCGGCCATTCCGACCTATCTCATCTTGCACGAGCATCCCGCCTTCCTGGGGCTCGCCTCCCTGGTCCGCGAGCCGCCCTCGCCCCCGGATCGGAAAGGCGGTAGCTGAAGACGGTGCCCGCGGCGACGGGAACGAGACCCGCGCGGCCGGTTCAGCGCCCGCGGGCGGCCCCGAGGAGGCACAGGAGCCCTGCCCCCGCGGCCGCGAGCCCGGGGTAGAGGCCGAGGACCTCGGCCGGCCGGCCGAGGAGGAGCGCACCCGCGATCACGAGGCCGGCCCCGGTGATCGCGAGCACGATGCGGCCGTTTCCCCCGGCGGACGGAACGGGCGGCGCGGGCGGAGGAAGGGTCGTGTGCCGCTTCAGGTATTCGTGGACCAGCTCGGGCAGCTCCGGCGCGATGTGCAGCCAGCGCGGCAGCCGGCCGCGCACCCGCTCCGCGAACGCCCGCGCCGACGCCTGGTCCCGGACCCACTGCTCGAGGATCGGCCGGCCGGTAGCCCAGAGATCGAACTCGGGATAGAGCTGTCGGGCCAGCCCCTCGATGTGCAGCAGCGTCTTTTGCAGGAGCACGAGCTGCGGCTGCACCTCCATCTCGAAGCGCCGCGCGGTGCGGAAGAGGCGCACGAGGAGCTGCGCGAAGGAGATGTCCTTGAGCGGACGATGGACGATGGGCTCGCACACCGCGCGGATCGCCGACTCGAGCTCCTCCACCCGGACATGGGACGGCACCCACCCCGAGGCGACGTGCAGCTCCGCCACCTCCCGATAGTCCCCGCGCAGGAACGCAAAGAGGTTCTCCGCGAGGTACCGCTGGTCCTCGGTGCCGAGGCTGCCCATGATCCCGAAGTCCACCGCGATGTAGTGCGGCGATTCGCGGGACACGAAGATGTTGCCGGGGTGCAGGTCGGCGTGGAAGAAGTTGTGGCGAAAGACCTGGGTGAAGAAGATCTCGGCCCCCCGCTCGGCGAGGTGCTCGAGATCGAACCCCGCTTCGCGGAGCGCCTCGACGTCGTCCACCGCGATGCCGTCGATCCGATCGAGCACGAGCACGTCGCGCCGGGTATGCGACCAGTGGACCTGCGGCACCTCCAGCAGCCCCGTCCCGAGGAAGTGGCGCCGCAGGGTCGAGGCGGCCGCCCCCTCACGCAGCATGTCGAGCTCGTCGAGGAGGATCTTCTCGAACTCGGCGACGACCGCGACCGGGTGGAGCCAGCGCACCGCGGGGACGAAGCGTTCCGCGAGCCGGGCGACGACCCGCAGGAGACCCACGTCGCGCCGGATCACCTTCTCGAGCGCCGGCCGCACCACCTTGACGACGACCGGAGCCCCGCCCGGAAGCCGCGCGGGGTGCACCTGCGCGATCGAGGCGGATGCGAGCGGGGTCTCGACGAACTCCTCGAACGCCTCCTCGATGGGCGCGCCGAGCGAGCGCTCCACGATCGCGCGCGCCGTCGCGCCCGGGAACGGGGGCACGTGGTCGCGAAGGAGCGCCAGCTCCGCGGCGACGTCCTCGGGAACGACGTCCGGGCGGGCGGACAGGGCCTGCCCGAACTTCACGAAGATGGGTCCGAGGGTCTCGAGGGTCCTCCGGATCCGGACCCCGCGCGGGGCGCGCCGCGCATCGTAGGCATTGCCGGTCCGGATCCCGAGCACGACGAGGTCGAGGCGGTATCGCATCGCGACCCAGGCGATGCGGAGCACCCGCAGCAGCCTTCCCATCGGATCTAGCCCGGCAATCTCACCAACTTTCGTCGCGAGGACGCCGAGACGGTGCCGTGGCGGGCCGCACGGACCGAAAGAGCGCGTGCGCGCTGCTGAAGGCGTAGCCGACACTGGCGCGCGCGCTGTCGAAGCGGGTTGAGGGAGTACGGCCCGTCACAGCGCATGGATCGGTGTCCGCAGCAGAAAGTCGGGGAGATTTCCGGGCGAGGGGTGACCGGGTTCAGCGCGCCCGGTCGAGCCGTTCCTCGAGCTCCGCCACCTTGTCGATGAGCGCCCGGACGCCGCCGGTGAAGCGCGCGCGGGCCGGAGGATCCGGAACGACCCTCGCCTCCTCCTCGAGGTACTCCGCGAGATCGTCCACGAGGCGGGCCGCCGATTGGCGGGCCCGGAACAGCCGCCCGATCGTGGTGCGGGAGACCGCGTGCGCGACGACCCCTCCGGCCGCGCGCGCGAGCAGCGCCTCGCAGTCGGGCTCCACCCGGCGGAGGAGCTGCACGAACTCCGCCCGGGCATCGGGGGCACCGTGCACCTCGAGCCTTCCGAACGGTTCTTCGGCGAGGGGCTCGCGGCGGATCTCGCCGAAGAACCGGAGGAAGTCGGGCACGCTTCCCGCGAGGACGAGATCGGCGCCGGGCGCAGGGCCGGCGGTCTCCTCCTCCAGCGCCGCCGGCGCGCTCGCGCGCCCCTCCCCGGAGACCCGGCGCGGGGGCCGGACGCGGAGCGCGCCGTCGCGTACCTCGACCTCGAGGCAGCGGCCGGACCCCCGCACCACGAGCGCGAGACACCGGCCCTCGCACCCGTGGAGGAGCTCCGGAAGGTCCGGATCGGCGGCCGTGGCGAGGGCGGAGACCCCGCGACCGATCGCTTCGAACAGCAGATCGACCGGGGCGCTCACCGGTAGCCTCGATGCACCGCGACCACCCCCGCGCTCAGGTTGAAGTACCGGCACCGCCGGAAGCCGGCCGCCCGCATCATCTCGCGCAGGGCATCCTGGTCCGGGTGCATGCGGATCGACTCGACGAGGTAGCGGTAGGCGTCCGCGTCGCCGGCCACGACCCGGCCGATCCGCGGAAGGACCGAGAACGAATAGCGGTCGTACAGGGGCCGGAGAGCGGGGACGGTGATCCGCGAGAACTCGAGGACCACGAAGCGCCCGGACGGGCGCAGGCACTCCCGGACCGACGCGAGAGCCCGCTCGATCCGGGTCACATTGCGAAGCCCGAACCCCATCGTCACGCAGTCGAAGCTGCCCGGGGCGAAGGGCAGGCTCTCGGCGTCCGCGCAGACGAAGCGCAGCCGCCCCGCGCCCGGGCTGCGGTCGAGGAGCCGGTCCCGGCCAGCCTCCAGCATGCTCGGGTTCACGTCCGCCACGACCACCTCCCCGGCGCCCCGGGCGAGGGCCAGCCGGGCGAGATCGCCGGTGCCGCCCGCGAGATCGAGGACCCGATCGCCCGGCCGGAGCCGGGCCGCGAGGATGCAGAACCGCTTCCAGAGCCGGTGCAGGCCGAACGACATGAGGTCGTTCATGAGGTCGTAGCGGGGCGCCACCGACGAAAATACCTCGCCGACCCGCGCCGCCTTGTCGCCCTCCGCGACCTCCTCGTAGCCGAAGTGCGTCGTGTTCATCGGCCGCTCCCGCCGCGCGGGCTACAGGATGTAGCGGGTGAGGTCCTGGTTCTCGAGCAACTCGCCGAGCTCGCGGTCCACGTAGCCGGCGTCGATGACCAGCGGCTCGCCGCCGCGGTCGGGCGCCTCGAAGGAGATCGACTCCAGGAGCCGCTCCATCACGGTGTGCAGCCGGCGGGCGCCGATGTTCTCGGTCCGCTCGTTCACCCGCCACGCGACCTCCGCGATGCGCCCGACCCCGTCCTCGGCGAACTCGATCCGGACGCCCTCCGTCCCCATCAGGGCCGAGTACTGGGCGGTCAGCGACGCATCGGGCTCGGTCAGGATCCGGACGAAGTCGTCCGTGCGCAGCGCATCGAGCTCCACCCGGATGGGCAGCCGTCCCTGCAGCTCGGGGATGAGATCGGAGGGGCGCGCGACGTGGAACGCCCCCGACGCGATGAACAGGATGTGATCGGTGCGCACCATGCCGTGGCGGGTGTTCACCGTGCTGCCCTCGACGAGCGGCAGGAGGTCGCGCTGCACGCCCTCGCGCGAGACGTCCGAGCCCTGGTACTCGCTGCGGCGCGCGACCTTGTCGATCTCGTCGATGAACACGATCGCGTTCTCCTCGGTGTCGCGGAGGGCCCGGGCCTTGAGCTCCTCGTCGTCGACGAGCTTCGCGGCCTCCTCTTCCGCGAGGAGCCGCATCGCCTCCTTCACCGAGACGGATCGGGTCCGGGTGCGGCCGGACCCGAGGTTCTGGAACAGCCCCCGGAGCTGGTTCGTCATCTCCTCCATGCCGGGCGGGGCCATGATCTCGACGCCGATCTGCGGCGTGTTCACGTCGACCTCGACCTCGCGCTCGTCGAGCTTCCCGTCGCGGAGCATCGCGCGGAACTTCTCGCGCGTGTCGGAGCCGGAGCCGGCGGCGGCGGGCCGCTCGCCAGGGAGCAGGACGTCGAGGACGCGTTCTTCGGCCGCCGCCTCCGCCCGATGCCGCACCTTCTCCGTCGCCCGGCCGCGGGCCATCGAGATCGCCACGTCGACGAGGTCGCGGATGATCGACTCCACGTCCCGACCGACGTAGCCCACCTCCGTGAACTTGGTCGCCTCCACCTTGATGAAAGGGGCGCCCGCGAGGCGCGCGAGCCGGCGGGCGATCTCCGTCTTGCCGACTCCCGTCGGGCCGATCATGAGGATGTTCTTCGGGGTGATCTCGCGGCGGAGCTCTTCGTCGAGCTGGACCCGCCGCCACCGGTTGCGGAGCGCGATCGCGACCGCCCGCTTCGCCCCGGCCTGCCCGATGATGTGCTTGTCGAGCTCGTGGACGATCTCGCGCGGCGTCATCTCCGACATGGCTCAGCCACCCGCCTCCGCCGGCCCGAGCTCCTCGAGGGTGCGCTCTTCGTTGGTGTAGATGCAGATCCCGGCCGCGACCTCGAGGCTCTTCTCGACGATGGTGCGGGCGTCGAGGCGGCTGTTCTCGTAGAGCACGCGGGCCGCCGCGAGCGCATAGGGGCCGCCGGAGCCGATCGCGGTCACCGGGTGCTCGGGTTCGACCACGTCGCCGTTGCCGGAGAGCACGAGGGTCACGGAACGGTCCGCGACCACGAGCATCGCCTCGAGCCGGCGCAGGATCCGGTCGGTCCGCCAGTCCTTGGCAAGCTCCACCGCCGCCCGCGGGAGCTGCCCGGAGTGCTGCTCGAGCTTGCCCTCGAAGCGTTCGAGCAGGGTGAACGCGTCGGCCGTGCCCCCCGCGAAGCCGGCGAGCACCGTCCCCTGGTGGAGGCGGCGCACCTTCCTCGCGTTCCCCTTGATGATCGTCGTGCCGAGGGTGACCTGCCCGTCCGCCCCGAACACGACGCGCCCGCCCCGGCGGACCGCGAGGACGGTCGTGCCGATCATGCCCCCGGAACGGGTCACGAGCGCGGGGCGTCCCCGCCCCGCGCGCGCCGCGCCCGCGGGTGCGCCTCGTCGTACACCGCGGCGAGCCGCTGGAAGTCGAGGTGGGTGTAGATCTGGGTCGTTCCGAGATCGGCGTGCCCGAGCAGCTCCTGGACCGCCCGCAGGTCTCCGCTCGATTCGAGGAGGTGGCTCGCGAACGAGTGGCGGAGCATGTGGGGATGAAGATCGATCCCGCGGCGGGCCGCGAACCGCCGGACCCGGTCCTGGATCGCTCGCGCTCCGAGCCGCCGGCCCGAGCGGCTGACGAACACCGCCGGGTCGTCGCCGCCCCGCCGGAGCGCGAGCCAGCGCCCGAGCGCCTCCCGGGCCTTCCGGCCGACGGGGACGATCCGGCGCTTCGACCCCTTGCCGAGCACGCTGACCAGCCCCGAGGCCAAGTCGAGATCGCCGATCGACAGGCCCTGCACCTCGCCGAGTCGAAGGCCGGAGGAATAGAGGAGCTCGAGCATCGCGAGGTCGCGCACCGCCTCGTAGCCCCGCGGGGACTCCCCGTCGAGGAGGTCGGCGGTCTCGTCCGGATCGAGGGCCTTCGGAAGGGGCCGGGCGACCTTCGGGGCCCGCACCGAGCGGGCCGGGTTGCGGTCCGCGAGCCCCTCCCGGATGAGGAAGTCGAAGAAGGTGCGAAGCGCCGACAGCCGCCGCTGGATGGAACGGCCGGACAGCCCGCCGCGATGGCACCGGGCCGCGAAGGCCTGGACCTCGGCCGCGCCCAGCTCCGTCCAGCCGGACTTTCCGACGGTGGCGAAGTAGCCCGCCGCCGCCGCGAGGTCGCGCCGATAGGCGCCCTGCGTGTGCACGGAGAGCCGCCGTTCGTACGCGAGATGGTTCGCGAACGCGTCGACCGACTCCATCCAGGCCGGAAGGGACGCCGCCGCAGGGGAGCTCGAGGTTCGGGGGCTCATCGAGGGCTCTCCATCCAGGTTTCGCCCGGCATGGCGCCGGTAAACGGCGGGGCAGGTTATCAGAACCGCGCGCACCGCGGCGTTCCTCCCCGCCCGTCAGGGCCATTTTATCGTCCGGCAAGGCGCGGCGCGGGCATGTTCGGCGGCCCGTTTCGAGATGCACTCCGTTGCCTGGCCGCCAGGTCGGGCCTCATCGAGTTCCCGTCAACCCCGCGGCAGGCAACCTCGTGTCGGTCCCCGACCCTCGATCACGACGGAAAACGGTCCTGGCCCGCCCGCCCCGCTCGCGCGACGGCCGGCGCGGCAAGGCGTGGCGCGGGCGCGGTGGGCCGGATGCGTTCGAGCGGTTCGCGACATCGTGCATCTCTTCGCCCGCGGTGCCGGAGAACCGCCCGCCCTATGTCCGGAACAGCAGACCCCGGAGCGCGAACAGAAAGATGCTGAGGCTCATGAAGAGGTAGGCAACCATGTAAAGGACGTGGGATCGGGAGACCGGCTTGCTCTCCCCCGGCCCTTCCGGCTCCGCCTTGCGCGCCCGCCAGCCTCCAAGGCTGAAGAGCCCCCCGGCGATCGCGAAGATCACCGAGAGCGTATGGATGAGAGGATCCCAGTCCAATGGGCGCGGTGGGTTCGCGAGGGGGGCCCGGCCGACCGCCACCACCGGCGGGCGGTCAGCAGCAGCCTCCGCCGCCGAGGACCCGGGTGGGCTCGATCCGCGACGACTCGAGAACCGGCTTCCCGCCGGAGAGCGCCATGACCCCTTCCACGAGCAGCTCGTCGCCCGGCCGGACTCCCGTCATCCCGTCGCGGACCACGACCTCGATGGGCATCTGGGACACGTCCTGAAGCAGGAAACGCGCGCCGGCCGCAGCCGTGTCGATGACCACGCCGTACACCACCACGCGCCGGCCCTCGTAGCCCTCGGCGTCCGCGAAGATCTCCGCGATGATGGGCCTCTCGGGCGCGGGATCGGTCGCGGTCGCCCCGAACCCGGGGGAGCCGAGGCCGGCGACCCCCGCGGCAAGCGCGACAACGGCGACGAAACCGTGCAGCCGGTTCGAAGCCAGGTCAATCCGCCTCTCGCTTCCGGTACGCGTCCACGATGTCGGACGCGGACCGGACACCGCTCGCAAAGGCGCCGACCGCCTCATCGTACAGGATGGCAAGCGCCTCGTTCTTGAGCTCGGCATAACGCCTCGTGGTCAGCATGTCCAACCGCCGGGGGCGGCCCAGGTCGATGGAGATCCCGGCCCTCGTCTTCCCCGGGCTTCGGCTGAGCACGATCAAGTGATCCGCGAACAGGATGGCCTCGTCGATCTCGGAGGTTACGAAGAGAATCGTGCGCTCGCTGCCCTCGAAAAGCCTCAGCAGGTACTCCTGCATCAGCTCTCTCGTCATCGCATCGAGCCCCCGGAACGGCTCGTCCATCAACAGCACCGCCGGATCGTTGATGAGGGCGCGGGCCAACTCCGCGCGCCGCTGCATGCCTCCCGAGAGCTGCATGGGGTACTTGTCGCGGAAATCCGTGAGCCCGACGAGCTCGAGCAGATGTTCGGCCTTCGCGGTGATCTCTCGCCGCGGCCAGGTGCGCTGGACCTGAGGGCCGTAGCGCACGTTGTCGATGGTCGTCATCCAGGGAAAGAGCGCGGTCTCCTGAAACACCACGAGCCGATCCGGCCCCGGGCCGGTAACCAGCCGCCCATCCAGCCGGACCTCCCCGGCGGTTGGCGCTTCGTAACCGGCGATCAGATTGATAAGGGTGGTCTTCCCGCATCCCGAGGGACCGATGAGTACGGTGAACTTCCCGCTTTCCACCACGAACGAGCAATCCTCGACCGCGACCGCCGTCGAAGACTCGCTCTCGTATCGCTTGACGACCCCACGGACCTCGACCTCGCCGGGACCGTGCCCTTCGTTCCGTTTGATGCCGCTCACGTCGGTCGCCCCCTCGATCGAGATCCCCGGACTCTCTCACCGGTAGACGTGGATATGAACTACCGCGACGGCCACCGCGAGCGCCAATACGACGAAAGGAAGATACGGGAGCAACCGGTTGACGCGCATATCTCACCGGGCTGCGTCGCGAGGGCGCGGAGACGCCCCGAGAGGTGACGGCAGCGGGTCGAACGGACCGAAAGAGCGCGTGCGCGCTGCCGAGGCGTAGCCGAACACCAGCTCGACACTGGCGCGTGTGCGCGGTCGGAGCGGCTTGCGGGAACACGGCCCGCCAGCGCGAGCGGATCGGCGTCCGCAACAGGAGGCCGGTGAGATATGCGCGTCAACCATGGCACGGACCCGCGGGGGTCAGATCCGGAAGGGCAGCGGAAGAAAAAAGCTCACCACGTAGATCGTACCGGCAACGAGGGTCACTCCCCCCAGCATGATCTTCAGCAGATGCTCCGGTACGTAACGCTGCGTCTTCGCCGCGCACCAGGACCCGGCGACCCCGCCGGCACCGGCGAGGAGCCCCCATGCCCACTCCGGCGCGATGAGGACACCGCTCACTTCGGGGAGGATGAGCCCGTAGGTGAGGAGCGCGACCGCCGAGAGCACGATCACATACGGAATCGTCGCCGCCACCAGAACGTACATGGGCAACCGGTAGCAGAGCGAGAGTATCGGAACGAGCAGAAATCCGCCTCCGACCCCCAGGGCGGCGGCCACGGTGCCCACCAGCGCGCCGAGGAGGAACAGCAGGCGAAGGTCCACCGTCCAGGTTTCGCCCCAGAACCCGATGGTGAGCCGCCCACCGGAACGGGCGACCGTCTCGATGCCGACCCCTGCCGGCAGCCCGGAAGGCGCGAGGCCCGCCGCCTTTCGGGAAGCGGCTTCGCGGGCGAATTTCCGCTCGATGCGGCCGGGCCGCGGGCAAGCCGAAAAACCTCTCGCCGCGACGGCACAGAGGTGGAATCCGGCGACGGCCAAAGCCAGGCCGACCGCGAGCCGGAACGGCTCCACGTCGGACAGGAACTCGAGACGAACGAAGGGTCCGACGAGGCCGCCTGCCACCCCCCCGAAACAGACCCACGAGGCGAGACCCGGATGCCACTGCCGGTTGCGCCGAAAGCCGAGCAGGGCACCGAACGGGTTGACGAGGGTGAGCAACTGAATGGTCGGCGTCACGTGGACATTCGTGAATTGCAGCACGGACATCGTATAGGGAAGGGCGAAAATCCCCGCCGCCTCGCCGACCACCGCCATCGTGTACCCGGTCCAGAATCCCATCCACACCAGATGCCAGACCGGGACTTTCACCCCGGCGAGCGGGAACGCCTCGCCGGCCCCCGGCAGGAATCCGTGTTGTGCATATCCCGCCCCGAGGCCGAGGAGCGTCAGGCCGACGACCAGGGGAAGCTGCTCGCGCAGAAATTCGCGCGCTGCCGGACGAACCTTCATGCCGGCCACCCCGGATCGCCTCCCCCTCGGCGCCTCGGCCCCGTACCGCCAACCGCGCGTTCAATGCAATCGGCGCCACGGCGTCGCAAGGCCTCCCAGCGCCCGGATGAGGGCACTCGAGAAGTAACCCGCCAGTCCGATGGACACCATGCATACGATCACATGGGCGATCGCGTTGATCTGAAACGACTGCCACAGCAGGTAGCCGAGCCCGGTATCGCCCGCGATCATCTCCGACGCCACCACCATCTCCCAGGAAATTCCCATCCCTACGGCCATGCCGGTGACGATGGACGGAATGGTCGCAGGCAGAATGATCCGCCAGAACAGATCCCGCGGCGCGGACCCGAGCGAAAGTGCGACCCGCTTGTACGCGGGATCGATGTTCGACGCCCCTCCGATCGTGTTCAGGAGCACGATCCAGAAAGCGCCGAGAAACACGATGAAGATGACACTCTGCTCCCGCGTGGGCCAGAACACGATGGAGATCGGAATCCACGCGACCGGCGGAATCGGCCGGAGGATTTCGGCGATGGGGAACAGGGTGCCGAATGCGCCCCGGCTGATCGCCATGGCCAGGCCGAGCGGCACCCCGATGAGCTGCGCGATGACGAAGCCGATGCCGATCCGCTCGAAGCTCTTCACCCAGCCGGTCCAATACTGCTCGGCGACGAGCAGATCACCGGCCGCGACCACCACCTCCGACGGCGGGGGCACGTCCCGAAGGCCGGGAATTCCGAGCGCTCCGGCAAACTGCCACAGTCCCGCCAGGGTTCCCACCGAAACGATTCCGAGCGCGAGGTCGAGCCCCCACCAGCTCTTCAGCCAACGGGTGAACCGATCGCCGAGGGTGAGCTGCCGCGAGGGGCCGGGGCGGGAGACTTCATTCATCGTGCGAGCTCCCTTTCACCGGCCTCGAACGCCCGCTTCGCTTCTTCGCGGATCGCCCGGCCCAGCTCCGCCTTCAGTTCGAGAAAACGCTCGGTGGTCAGTACCCGATGATCCCGGGGGCGAGAGATGTCGACTTCGACGATCTTCTTGATGCGACCCGGCCGGGTGGTCATCACCGCGACCCGATCCGCGAGAAAGATCGCCTCTTCCAGGTCGTGGGTGATGAAGAATATGGTCTTGCGCTCGAAGTCGTAGAGCTCGAGCAGGTGCTCCTGGACCACGCTCTTGGTAAGGGCGTCGAGCGCCCGGAACGGCTCGTCGAGCAGTAGCACCTTGGGGTCGCTCATGAGCGCACGCACGATCTCGACGCGCCGTTTCTGGCCCCCGGAGAGAGCCTCCGGAAACTGGTCGTCGATGCCTTGGAGCCCCACCCGGGCCATCAGCTCGCGCGCCTTGTCCGCCGCTCCCGCCGCTCCCATCCGGCCGCGCTTGACGGGCCCCGCCGTCGTGTTCCACAACACCGTCTTCCAGGGAAACAACGCGCCGTGCTGAAACACCACCATCCGGTCGGGCCCCGGCAGCAGCTTCTTCCCGGGCGACGCGAGCAGTTCCCCGTCCATCGAGATCGTGCCCGCCGTGAGCTGGTCGAATCCGGCAATGGCGTTGAGCAGGGTGGTCTTGCCACAACCCGACGGCCCGACGACCACGCAGAACTCGCCGGGCGTGATGTCGAGCGATACCTCGTCGATCGCGACCACGTGGATCCCCTCGGGATCATAGATCTTTCCCGCCCTGGCAAGCCGCCCGTGGCCGTCATCACACCCCCGAAAGCAGCTTTTCCCGCCAGCGCATGAGCCGGTTTCCCGCCATGCGCACGAGCGCACTCGATACGTAGCCGAAGAACCCGAGAGTCGCCATGGTACTGATCATGGTGGGAAACTGGACGTAGTAGTAGGTCTCCCACACCTTGTAGCCGAGGCCGGCGCTCCCGGACAGGATCTCCGCCGCGACCAGGGAGAACCAGCACGCGCCGATCGCGATCTGCAGCCCTGTGAAAATGGTGAGATATGCGCGCTAGTGCGAGTCCAGCGCACCCAGGCGCTCCGGACGCAACACGATGACTTGGCGCCGCCGGATACGAAGGATCTTCTGCTCCTGAAACTGAGCCAGGGTCGTCGTCACCCATTGCCGCGAAGCCCCCACCAGGTGCGCGAGGTCCTCGTGATTGAAATGGACGTCGATCACGATGCCTTCCTCGCGCACCTCACCGAAACCTTCGACGAGGGCGCGGAGGAGTCGGGCGAGGCGCTCCCCCACGGAGCGCGTCCCGAGCATCTGCACCAGGGCCGAAAAGCAACGGCCCTTGAACTCCAGCGCCTCGATGAGCCCGATTGCGAAGTCGGGCACGGTCTGGACGAACTCGCGCAGGTCGGAACCTCGCAGCAGCAGCACCTCGGCCTCCCGGACCGCCATCCCGGACCAGACGTGCACGCTCCCTTCGAACACGTCCGGCCCACCCGCGAAGTTGCCCGCTTCCCAGTACGCGAGGGTGATCTCGGTGCCGGACGGGGCGGTGTAGAAAGTGCGGATCAGTCCGCTCTCGATGAGAAAGATCCCGTCGTGAACGTCGCCTTGATGAAACAGGATCTGGTTCGGTGCCAGCCGGATGTACCGCGCCCGGTCCAGGATCTTCGCCTCGTCCGCGGCATCGAGGCTGGCGAGAATGTTCGGCGGTCTCCGGTGTGGAACGCGGGGCTCGAATATCTCGAACAGACCGATCGCGCGTGGCGCAACGTTGGCCCGTGGCCCGCCGACGGACGGCGGATGCCGGGGACGAGCTTCGTCCTTCCGGTGGGTCACCTTCGGATCCTGTCCCCTCCGGGGTCGAAGAACGGCGTCTCGCAGATACGGGCGGGAAGGGTTCCGGTCGCGTTGCGAACCGACAGCCGGACCCCGGGACGGGCGCAGTCCGGCGGCAGATAGCCAAGGCCGATCGTCGCTTCCAGCGTCGGGCTGTACGCGCCGAAGGTCGCCTTGCCGACGGCCTTTCCATCGACCTCCAAGGGCGTGCCGGGGGCGATCGCCACCGCCCCGCCCTCGACCTTGAAGCCGGCGAGCTTGCGCTCCACCCCCCGATCCCGCACGTGGAGGAGCGCGTCGCGACCGATGAAGTCACCCTTGTCGAAATCGACATATCGATCGAGCCCCGCCTCGAACGGATTCGTGGTCTCGTCGATCTCCCGCGTATAGATGTGGTAGACCTTCTCGAGGCGGAAGTTTCCACCGTCCGATTCCCCGCGAGCGCCATGCCCGCCTCCCGTCCCGCCTCCACGAGGACATCGTACATGGACCAGGCATGTCCGGGGTCGTAGAAGATCTCGTAGCCCAGTTCGCCGGTCACGCCGAGCCGGGCGATGAGGCAATCGATGCCCGCGATGGTTCCTTCCGCGAACCGGAACCAGGGGAGCGCCTCGTTGGACAGATCGGCGTCGGCCACCCGGGAGAGTATCTCCCGCGAGCGAGGGCCTTGCACTTCCAGACAGGTCGTGCCCGCGCACTGATCGATCACGCGGGCATCGAAGGGTGCGATGTGGTCCTCGATCCAGGGTGGAGACTTGTGGACGTTGAACGCGGCCACGGTGAGCAGGAACTTGTCCGGAGCAAGGCAGAAGACGACCAGATCGTCGAAGATCCCGCCGTCCTCCTTGCACAGACTGCTGTAGAAGCACCGTCCCGGCTCCGGGAGGATGTTCCGGGCGCAGACGTGCTGCACCGCCGCATGGGCCTCGCGCCCCTGCACGAAGACCTCGCCCATGGCATGCCCGTCGAACAGGACCGCCCCGGTCCGGCAGGCACGGACTTCCTCGCGCAACGAAGAGAAATGCTCCGGCATCTCCCACCCCGCGAAATCGAAGAAGGTGGTCGCACCGTGCGCGACGTGCTGGCCGAAGTGCGGCGACCGCTTGAGCCTCCTCGTGGTCATCTTCAACCC
The DNA here is from genome assembly GCA_965214795.1 of Gammaproteobacteria bacterium. Classification (GTDB taxonomy): domain Bacteria; phylum Pseudomonadota; class Gammaproteobacteria; order HK1; family HK1; genus JAJDXW01. The sequence goes on from OZ243976.1 coordinate 4,937,312, forward strand.
TCCTCCGGAGTCCGGCGAGGAACGTTCGAATCGCGATGCCAGCGTCGGAAATGATCCCGATGGGTGTGGAGATACGCCCCCTCCTTGAAATACTTGTCGTAGAAGTCCACGTCCAGATGATGGGCCTGGATGAAGTAAAGGAGATGCATCGTATCGCTGAACGCCGGAAACTTCCCGTACTCCTCGTAGATGTAACGGCAGATGTCCTTCACGCAGGCGATGCCTTCTTCACTGACTCCCGGCACCGCCTTCTGGAACTCCTCGTTGCTCACCTTGTGCGGAAGGACCATGCCGCGCCGCTCCCATTCATCGAGCTTCTCCCCCATGCCGGCCACCGCCGCGTCCACCGCCGCGTCCATGTCCTTGAAGTACGGGGGACAGAAGCCCTCGAAGTAGCCGTCGAGGCCGACCGGATTCGGGAACGGATCTTCCTTGGGGGTCACGAACCGGAAACCCAGTCCCTTGCAGACGGGAGTGCCTCCCATGGCAACCAGCGGCGTGAAGCCTCCATGCATCCAGCCCCCGAGTCCGGCCGCAGCCATCGCAAGCTGCATCAGGGTCCCCATCATCGCCCCTTCGGCACAGAGCCAGCTTACGATGATCTTCTCGAGGCGCCCGAGCGGAAGCAGCTTGCCACGGTCGAGAAGTCCTGTGCGGGCCCACTTTTCGCATCCCGCCGGGCGCATTCCCCTGCGCTCGTCGACGATGAAGTACCCTCCGCCCCTGGTGTAGCGCGCGCCTCCGCGGGCATCGCACATGTTCACCATGAGCCGAATCAGATCCTGGCTTACGTCGGTCACGGGCATGAACAAGGTGGTGCCCGGCTGGTTCGTCACCCAGAGATTATGCGCGAACAGCGCCGGCTCGGAGCGGGGCAGGTCGAAACGACCCTCGCCGAGCCGGACCGTGTACTCGTCATAGAAGCTCTTGATCTTGCTCCGATCTTCGACCGTTTCATACTCCTTCATCTTCGACATCTTGTGCTTCGTTCCCTGATACAGGAACAATCCGTCGTCATTGGTGAAGAACAACACCGTGCGATGCGCGCCGACCGCGCTCGGGTGGGTGCGGCCCACCGACTTCACCATGCCGCCCTGGGTGTCGCCTTCACACAGGATTGCACCGGTCACCCCGGTCGCCGCGGCGACCAGCAGAGCGGTTTCTTCCTCGGAAAGGGGGCACGGCTCCTTATCCGAGCGATAGACGAAGGGACCGTGCGCCAGCTCCATGCCGAATCCGAAGCGCCGCGACCGGCGGCCCATCAAGGCTTCGAACAACGGGAAGTTCCAGGCCGCTTCGACTTCGGGGCGCACTCCGAAGGGTGTCGGCTCGTCACTCATCTGCCCCTCCTCGGGTACTCCTGGATTCTCGGGTCCTCTCCCGGACAAGCAGGTACGGCAGACGCACCAGATGGAGCAACACCGAAGGACTCATCAGCTTGGACAGCAGCCGAAGCAGGTCGCGGGGAGGGATATAGGTCCTCGCGTCCCATACCCCCATCTTGCCGACCATCACCAGGTGGCCGCCCTCCGTTTCGAAGCCCTGGATGGATATCTCGAAATCTCCCGCCATGGACTTGATCAACACGAAGCAATTCCTTCCGCGTCAGGCCACCCGCACCCGATGGTCCCTTCTGTCACCCGTCCGGTCGGGTCTTCCCCGGGTCTCCCCCGGGTTCCCAAGGACTGTGGACCGAAGCGCCGGTTCCGTCTGTCAATTGCTTGACATTCGACACGGAACTCCTTCCGTCCGGCAACGATCTCGAAACGGGGCTCGACAATCCGGTGCTCGGGGATGCCCGTCTTCCCGATGCCCTCTTCTACCGCGGCGCCCTCGCGACGAAAGTCGGTGATTTTTTCGGGCCAAGCCTCCGGCCCGTCCGATCCGCCGGGGAAAATGGCACCCGAGGCACCACCGCCGGCTCACAGCCCGTTGCGGGGGCAGAGATCGGCCACCACGCACGCCTCGCAGCGCGGGCGGCGGGCGGTGCAGGTGTAACGCCCGTGCAGGATGAGCCAGTGGTGCGCGTGGCGGCGGTATTCGCCGGGCACGTTGGCGAGCAGTCCGTCCTCCACCTCGCGGACGTTCCGGCCCGGCGCGAGCCCGGTTCGGTTCGAGACCCGGAAGAGGTGGGTATCGACGGCGATCGTCTCGTCCCCGAACGCGGTGTTGAGCACCACGTTCGCGGTCTTGCGACCGACTCCGGGGAGTGCCTCGAGGGCCTCGCGCGTCCGGGGGACCTCGCCCCCGTGGCGCTCCGCCAGCATCTCGCAGGCCCGGACGAGGTTGCGGGCCTTGCTGTTGAAGAGGCCGATGGTGCGGATCCGCTCCCGCACCCCGTCCACCCCGAGCGCGGCCATCGCGCGCGGGGTCGGCGCGGCCGCGAAGAGGCCGGGAGTGGCCGCGTTGACGCTCCTGTCGGTGGCCTGGGCGGACAGGATCACCGCCACCAGCAGCTCGAAGGGGTTCGAGTACTCGAGTTCGGTGGTCGGGGCCGGATCGGCCGCCGCCAGCCGCTCGAAGAACGACCGAACCGCCGCCGGCGACACCGCACCCCTCCCCCGTTACCGCTCGCGGGACGCTTCCAGCATGGCGTCCACCCGGGCCCGCTCGACCCGCGTCAGCAACGGCTCGAAGGGGTTGACCCGGTGCTCCCCGCCCGCGCCGATCGGCCGACCGAGGTCGCTCCACGCAAGGGGCGGGATCCCGAGGAAGCCTTCGGCCCTCCTCGCCGTGGCGGGGAGCACGGGCTTCAGGAACCCGACGAGGACCCGGAACAGCTCGACCCCGGTGGAGCACACGGCGTGCGCCTCGGCCCGCCCCCGCGGCTCGCGGGCCGCAACCCATGGCTTGTGCTCGTCGATGTAGCGGTTGGCAAGGTCGGCGAGAGCCATCACCTCGCGCATCGCCCGCCCGTACTCGCGGGCCTCGTACCAGCCGGCGATGGCGGCTCGCGCCGTTGCGAACCGGTCGAAGAGCGCCGGGTCGTGGAGCCGCCCGGCGAGCCGCCCGTCCGCGATCCCGTGCAGCAGGCGGGCGCAGCGCGACGCGATGTTCACCACCTTCCCCACGAGGTCGGAGTTGACCCGGGCGACGAAGTCCTCGAGGTTCAGGTCCATGTCGTCGATCCCGGACCCGAGCTTGCACGCGAAGTAGTACCGGAGGTACTCGGGGTCGAGATGGTCGGCGTAGGTGCGGGCCTGGACGAAGGTGCCCCGGCGCTTCGACATCTTCTCGCCGTTCACGGTGAGGAACCCGTGACAGAACACCGCGCTCGGCTTGCGGAACCCCGAGCCGTGGAGGACCGCCGGCCAGAACAGGGTGTGGAAGTAGGCGATGTCCTTGCCGATGAAGTGGTAGAGCTCCGCGCGGCTTTCCTTCGCCCAGAAGTCGTCGAACCGGAGCTCGCCGCCCGCGGCCCGAACCCGGCGGCAGAGGTTCTCGAAGCTCGCCATGTAACCGATGGGCGCGTCCAGCCAGACGTAGAAGTACTTGCCGGGCCGATCCGGGATCTCGAAGCCGAAGTAGGGCGCGTTGCGCGAGATGTCCCAGTCCTCGAGACCCTCGGAGAGCCATTCGTCGAGCTTGTTGGCGATCTCGGGCTGGACCCGGCGCCGTTCTTCCTCCCCGGGCGGGTGGAACGTCTCGCCCACCCAGGCGCGGAGCACCGCGTCGAAGTCCGCCAGCCGGACGAAGACCTGCTCGGAGTCCCGCAGCTCCGGGCAGCTCCCCGAGACCACCGAGACCGGGTTGCGGAGCTCCCCCGGCTCGTAGGTGGCTCCGCACACCTCGCACGCATCCCCGAGCTGGTCCCGCGCCTCGCACCGGGGGCACTCCCCCCGAACGTAACGGTCGGGCAGGAACATCTCGCGCTGCGGGTCGTACAGGCGGGGAATGGTGCGAACGACCACGTGGCCCCCCTCGCACAGGGCCCGGTAGATGCGTTCGGAGCATTCCCGGTTCTCCGGCGAATGGGTGGTGTAGTAGTTGTCGAACCCGATGTCGAACGAGGCGAAGTCCGCGCGGTGCTCGGCCCCGATCCGTTCGATGAGCTCCTCCGGGGCGACCCCGTCACGCTCCGCGCTCAGCATGATGGGGGTGCCGTGGGCGTCGTCCGCGCAGACGAAGTGGCATTCGGCGCCGCGCATGCGCTGGAACCGCACCCACACGTCGGTCTGGATGTACTCGACCAGATGGCCGATGTGGATGGGGCCGTTCGCGTAGGGGAGCGCACTCGTGACGAGGATGCGCCGCGGGGCCGACTGTGCTTCGCTCATGCGGCCGGCAGTCTACAACGTCCCGGCCGGCCGGGGTACGAGCCCGGGGCGCAGCCAGCAGTTCTCATTTTGCTCGTCGGGTCCCGCGGCAGGACCGGCACGACCGTCGATCGGCCCCCGATCGGCCCCGGATCGAGTCGCAAGGAGAAGACGGCTTGCGGCTCAGGGTGAAGTCAGACGCCAAAATGAGAACTGCTGGGGCGCAGCCCGGTGACTGCACGCTGCGGCTCCGGTCCCGGGCGGGTCGGATTGGCGAAGCGCAATCGGCACGTCCGCCTCCCGGCCGCCTCAAGTGTCGGATTGCGCATCGCCAATCCGTACAGGGTCTCCTCCCGTATCACGAAGTGTCGATCGTCGATGACCGGGACAGGATTGCTGCCATGGATCCGACCTGTGTCCTGCGTCCGACCTTCGTCGAGGCCGGCGTGAAGCGGTCTTGGGTGTAGAATCCGGGCGCCATGCAGACCACCATTCAGGACCTCGAACGCACCCTCTCGGAGTGGGTGGATCCGTGCCTCGGCGCACCGCTCGGGAAAGCGGTGAAGTCGGTCGCCCTGGAGGGCGGCCGCGCCCGGGCCCGCATCGTCCTCGGCTTCCCCGCGGCCGGATACGCCGCGGAGCTCGAGTCCGCTCTTGCCGCCGAGCTGGTCGCCATGCCGGGCGTCGATTCCGCCTCGTTCGACATCGAATGGCAGGTCGTCGCCCACGCGGTCCAGAAGAACGTGCAACTCCTGGACGGCATCAAGAACGTCATTGCCATCGCGTCCGGCAAGGGCGGGGTGGGAAAGTCGACCGTCGCGGTCAACCTCGCCCTCGCCCTCGCGGCCGAGGGCGCCGAGGTCGGGATCCTCGACGCCGACATCTACGGCCCGAGCCAGCCCCGGATGCTCGGCATCTCCGACCGGCCGGAGTCCCCGGACCAACGCTCCATCGATCCGATGACCGGACACGGGGTCCAGTCCATGTCCATCGGCTACCTCATCGAGGAGGACACGCCGATGATCTGGCGCGGGCCGATGGTCACCCAGGCCCTGGAGCAGCTCCTGCGGGACACCAACTGGCGGGCGGTCGACTACCTCATCGTCGACCTGCCGCCCGGCACCGGGGACATCCAGCTCACCCTCTCTCAGCGGGTCCCGGTGAGCGGGGCGGTCATCGTCACCACCCCTCAGGACGTGGCCCTCGCGGACGCCCGCAAGGGCCTCAGGATGTTCGAGCGGGTCGAGGTCCCGGTGCTCGGCATCATCGAGAACATGAGCGTTTTCGCGTGCCCCGGATGCGGACGGGAGGAGCCGATCTTCGGCGCCGGCGGCGGCGAGCGGATGGCCGTCGACCACGGCGTCACCCTTCTCGGCCAGCTCCCCCTCGCCCGCGAGATCCGGGCCGACGCGGACGAAGGCCGGCCCACCGTCGCCAAGGACCCGGAGGGCCCCGTCGCCCGGAGCTTCCGGGACACCGCCCGCCGGGTCGCGGCGAGACTCTCGCTCAAGCCCCGGAACTGGTCGCAGGCGTTCGGCGAGATCCGGGTCGGCGGCTAGGAGCCGGCGCCGCAGAACCCTTCCGAGACGTGTTGCTCGCGACCAACCACACCATCGTGTACGGGCGAACGGAGGTCGAGGACCCACCGGAGCCGGCGCGGCGGCGCCACCTCCTTCGGCTGTCGCTCATCCTCCCCGACGCACGCCCGCTCCCGCTCCACTACGCCGGCACCCGCGAGTGCGCGGAGACGTACCGGCAGCGAATGCCCGCCTGAGGTCCGCGCATGGCCGTCCTGCCCGACCACTGGATCCGCCGCATGGCCCAGGAGCACGACCTCATCGACCCCTTCGAGCCCGGACAGGTCCGCGAGGCGGGCGGGCGCCCGGTGATCTCCTGGGGCACGTCGAGCTACGGCTACGACATGCGTTGCGCCCCCGAGTTCAAGGTGTTCACCAACATCAATTCCGCGGTGGTGGACCCGAAGGCGTTCACCGAGTCGAGCTTCGTCGACGTCGAGGCCGAGGTGTGCATCATCCCCCCCAACTCGTTCGCGCTCGCCCGCACCCTCGAATACTTCCGCATCCCGCGCGACGTGCTCACCATCTGCCTCGGGAAGTCGACCTACGCCCGGTGCGGGATCATCGTCAACGTGACCCCCCTCGAGCCCGAATGGGAGGGCCACGTCACCCTCGAGTTCTCCAACACCACGCCGCTCCCCGCGCGGGTGTACGCCAACGAGGGGGTGGCCCAGGTGGTGTTCCTCCGGGCCGCCGAGGTCTGCGAGACCTCCTACCGGGACCGGGGCGGAAAGTATCAGGGGCAGCGCGGGGTGGCCCTTCCGCGCGCCTGACCGGGCCCCTGCGCCCCCGCCGCCCGTTCCGAGGTCGGACCCGATGCCCGCTGCCCCCACCGCGCCGGCCCCTCTCCCCGAGCCCGCCGGCCTCGCCCGCCGCCTCGCGGCCATCCTCTACGACTCGCTGCTGATGGCGGCCGCCCTCTACGCCGCCACCATCCCCGTGGTGTGGGTCCGGGGGGAAGCGGTGCCGCCGGACGAGCCCTGGTTCCAGGCGTGGCTGGTGTCCGTCGCCTGGTTCTACCTCGCGCTGAGCTGGACCCGCGGGGGCCAGACCCTCGGGATGCGGGCGTGGCGGTGCCGTCTCGTCACCACCGGCGGCGGGCCGGTCGGCTGGGGCCGCACGGTGGCCCGCTTCGCCGCCGCCGCCGTCTCCTGGTCCGCCCTCGGGCTCGGTTTCTGGTGGGCGCTCGGGGACCCCGAGCGCCGCACCTGGCACGATCGCTGGTCGGGCACCCGGGTCATCCTCGTCCCCCGCTGACACCGCGCATTCCTCGGCCGCGAACACCCCGCCGACGCCACGCAGGGTCGTCGTCTCGAACGCACCGACCCTCCTGATTACGCACAATCCTCATCTGGTTCGTCCCCCGGGTGGAATCGGGGTCAGAACGGGATTCCGGGTGCCGGTGAGCCGAGCCGGATGAGGATTGCGACCCCCCTCCGACCCCGATTTCACCTGACGGGATGCGAACATGAGGCTCGTAGGTAATCAGGCCGACCCTTGAGACAGGAGCGGCCGGATGGTCGGAAGCCCCCCGCCAAGTCCCGACCGGGTCGACCCGGCACCGGTCGTGGCTCCCCGGTCAGGAAAAACCGACGGACCCCGCCAGAGCGCCCGAAGCAGCTCCTTGACGTCGGCGAGCCGGGCGTCGACCTGGTCCAGCCGGCCTTCGACCGGCGCGCGCTCCGCAGTCAGCCGGCGACTTGAGCCGCAAGCCCTTCGAGGCGTTCCACCCAGCTCGCAAAGTGCGGGCATTTGCGCCGGATTTGCGGCAACCCGATTCGCGCTGCCGCCTGGACACCTACGGTCGATTTGTCGCTCGAGTATCGAGGAAGGCAGTCAATGATGCGCTTCGACGGAGCGGTATGAAACCCGTCATCGATCATTTCCGGCGATTTGAATGAATCGACACTCTGTTCAAGCTTTTCGACTTCGCGTGTCCGGCCCTCATAGTAGTGCGACAAAACGGAGATGTCCGTGAAGAGATACGCCTCATACTCATGCAACTGGATATGAGGTATGAACCGCCGGTCATTCGTCTCGTTCGCCCACGATTTCTCCAGCGCTTCAACCCGGCGATACGGTTCACGTTGATACATTCGCGCCTCTTCGATGCCGGGGAACTCCCCATGAAGTGCGTAGAGATCGATCATCGTAGTGAAGAACGCATCGCGCGCGGAATCCTGTCTGAGGAATCGAACGATGTCCTTCTGCATCGCGCGGAAATTCCGTCCGCCTCCTCGATGAATCTTCTGCCTCTTATGCGCGTGGGCAATCAGGACGGGATTGTGCAGGTAGACTCCGTATTCAGCCAGATACGGCCCGAGCAGGGTAACTGCAAACGTTTGCTCGGCCCGCCCCTCGGCAAAGAGATACAACCGCGCCATCAGTACGGCGGCCCGCCTCCGATCACGTTCTTCTCCCAGATTTCGCCAAGGGAATAGTCCTCGAGCCAGGCTTCGAGATCCCGGGCATCGGGCCGGACAAACCCCGACGACTCACCGTCACGCTCGACGACCACGACATCCTCCGGGGAGAACTGGTTCACGAGAGTGCCGGACTGGGTGCTGATCAGGATCTGGCTGTGAGCACTGGCGGAACGACACAGCGATGCGAGAACATCCAGCGCATACGGATGAAGGCCGAGCTCGGGTTCATCGATGACGATCAGGAGGGGGAGCTCGTCGGCGGGAAGCATCAACAGGGAAATCAGGCAGATCGCCCGGAGCGTGCCGTCGGAAAGCTGGTGCGGGCCGAAGATCAGGTCGCTTTTTCGATGGCGCCAGTTCAGGATAATGTCCTTGCCCCCGGCCCCCGTCGGTTCGAGATCGAAACCGGTGAAGAACGGGGCGACCTGCCGGATGGTCTCGACGATTCCACGATAGATGCCAGGACGGTCCGAGCCGAGCCGATAGAGAACCGCCGCGAGGTTGCCGGCGTCCGGCATGGGCCAGCGGTCGGCGCCAACATAGCAATAGCTCCTGACTCTCGACGCGGGTCCGGTATCGTGGAAGTGAAAGACGCGGCAGCCGTTGAGCAGATGCCGAAAGACTCGTGCCGTCGGAGCGGTCGGGCCGTCCCCGCCCGCGGTACTTCCGATCAGAGATTCCTTGTGGCCCGCCCCGAGGTGTTCATCCCTGCTGTTCACGCAGCCCGGCCTCCGGAACGACAAGCATTCGTCCGCGAAGATCAGCGAGTCTCCGGCCGCATGGAAGAGCCGCATTCGATAAGTATCGACATCCCTGTTGTCCGTCTCGAACACGAGCTCCGCCTCCAGCTGCGGCGTGGTGCGCGGGCCAAAATACAGGTTGGAGGTCGCGTGGCCCGTGGACGCAATGTACTGCTGAAGACGCCCGGCCATCAGCTCGTTCATCATCTTGAAGAACGAGACGAGGTTGCTCTTGCCCGCCCCGTTGGCGCCGATCAATACGTTGAGAGGACGCAGCTCCAGCGTCGCGTCCCTGATCGAACGATATCCGCGGATGGTTACCGAGTCGAGCTTCGACATGTTCCTGCCGGGCTCCCGTGCGAGGCGAGGCTTCCAGGCATCCACCGTGGCGGCGTGGCCGCCGTCATGATACCGCGCCACGGTCCGAAGGATGTCCCCCCGGATGGCAGAGCCTCAACCTGCCGGGCTCCCGTGCGAGACGAGGCGAGCGGCACGGGCACCCACCTCTTGCATCGCCGGCAATCCGGGCTCCCGCCGCTTCCCTCGGACGGAAGCCGAATCGTTCCACCCCTCGCTCGTGGGCCGACTTGCCCACCGATGCCTCATGAACCGGCGAGGCTTCGCCTCGGGCCGACAAGCCGGAGCCGCCGACCCCGCCACCGCCCCCCGGTCAGGCAGGGTCGGCGGACCTCTCCACGAGCACCCGAAGCAGGTCCTCCATGTTGCCGAGCCGACCGTTCATCTGATCGAAACGGCCATCCATTTGATCGAGCCGACCGTTCATCTGATCAAACCGGCCATCCATCTGATCAAGCCGGCCATCCATTTGCTCGAGACGGCCGTCCATCTGATCAAGCCGACCACCCATTTGATCGAGACGGCCGTCCATTTGCCCGAGACGGCCGTCCATTTGATCGAGCCGTCCGTTGACTTGTTCGAGCCCGGACTCGACCTGACCCAGCCGGTGCTCGACCAAGGCCAGCTCCGTCTCGACGCTGTGCAGCCGGCCGTCCATCTGCTCCTGGCGCTCGCCTTGGCGATCCAGCCGTTCATCCAGCTCGATCGTCTGCTGGTAGATGGCCCCGAGGCTCTGGCGGATGTCCTTCTGCGTTTCGTTGAACGTCCCGAGCGCCTGGTAGAAGAAGCCCATGGTGCCGACGATGGCGAGGAAGGCGAGGGCCGAGGCCCACTTGAGGGTACGGAACTCGCCGCGGGTCTCGCTCACCTCGCGTCCAAGGTCTTGATGCTCGCGGGACTCGCCCGCGGGGAGGGAATGCGGCTTCGCCGCGACGGATGGGTGCTTCATGATTGCGTCTCTCCGTCCTGGGTTGAAGGTCATTCGCCGCGTACCGCGATCATACCTGTAATGAAGGGCCGGCGGGTCCGGCGCGGACAAGGCTGATCGTTCGTTCAAATAGTCACGAACGATGGCGAACTGGTGACCCGAAATCGGCGGCGACCGAAGAACGAGTCATCGGATCAAGGCGATATGCTCACCTGTGGTCATCAGGGAAGGCCGAGAACGGATTTGCCCGCCCGGCGCGGTAGTGCTTCCGGCTTCGATTCCGCCCGGCCGGTCGGGTCGGCCGTCGAGCGTCGGGCGTGGCGGAAGGACGCCGGGATCAGGGGGAGGGCCGGGGATCCGTGGGAGACAGGAAGCCGACGCGACCCAGGAGATCGAGGGTCGGCTCGCTCACGAGGAGGCCGGAGAGCTCCTCGGGGCGAGCCCAGCGGGCGTCGAGGGCGTCGTCGCGGGCGCGCGGCTCGCCGGCGACGTAGTCGGCGAGAAGGTCCACGATGACATAGTGGAAGGCGACCCGCCCATCTTCGTCGCGGACCACCGAGTCGAAGGACCAGACCGGCTCCCCGGCCCGCACCCGGACCCCCGTCTCTTCGCACACCTCGCGTTCGGCGGCCTCCGCGAGGGTCTCCCCGAGCTCGACGCGCCCTCCCGGCACCGCCCACACCCCGCGGCTCGGCGCACGGCCCCGGCGCACCAGCAGCACCGCCCCGTCGTGGACGACAAGGGCGCCGACGGCGGGAACCGGGGCCGCCGGGTAGCTCCGCGGGCTCACCCCGCCTCACCCCGCCCGGGCCAAGCGCTCGACCTGGTCGCGGAGCCGGCCGACCACCCTCCCGAGCTCCGCCGCCCGCTCGCGCTGCTTCTCCACCACCGGCGCCGGGGCCCGCGTCACGAAGGCCTCGTTCGCGAGTTTCGCCTCGACCTGTCCGAGGTCCCGGACCCGCTTCTCGATCTCGCGCTCGAGGCGCGCCCGCTCCGCCGCGAGGTCCACCGTGCCCTCGAAGGGGAGCAGGATCTTGAGCGCCCCTGCGAACGCCGCCGCCCCCGGTGGGGACGGCGCGTCCGGATCGAGCCAGATGAGCCCATCGAGTCGCGCAAGGCTCCTGAGCAGGTCCGGATGCGCCTCGACCCGCGCGACGTCGAGCGGACCGCCCCCCTGGAGGCGGACCGCGATCCGTCGCCCGGACGCGATGTCCATCTGCCCGCGCACGTGCCGCACCGCGAGCACGAACGTCTTGATCCAACCGACCTCCGCCTCCGCCACGGGGTCCATCTCCCCGGGCTCGGGCCAGGGCTGAAGCATGACCGTCTCGCCCACGACTCCCGCCGCCGGGGCGACCCGGCGCCAGAGGTCCTCGGTGACGAACGGCATGACGGGGTGCAGGAACCTGAGCAGGGTCTCGAACACCTCCACCAGGGTGCGCCGGGTGGCCGCGCGTGCCGCCTCCGGCACGTCCGGCCCCGCGAGCACCGGCTTGGTCAGCTCGAGGTACCAGTCGCAGAACTCGTTCCACGTGAAGTCGTAGAGGCTCGTCGCGACATGGTCGAAGCGGTAGCTCTCGAAGCCGTCCCGGACCTGCTCCGCGAGGGCGGCGAGCCGGGACCGGATCCACCGGTCGGCGACCGAAGGGGCTCCGGCGGCGGCGTTCCCCGGCTCGCCGGACGGTTCGGCGTTGCGCAGCACGTAGCGGGCCGCGTTCCAGAGCTTGTTGCAGAAGTTCCGGTTCCCTTCGATGCGGCCGAGGTCGAAGCGGATGTTGCGCCCGTTGGTCGCGAGCGAGCAGAACGTGAAGCGCAACGCGTCCGTCCCGTATGCCGGGATCCCGTCCGGAAACTGCCGGCGGGTGACGTCGGCGATGCGCGGGGCGTCCTCCGGCTTCATGAGCCCGGTGGTCCGCTTGACGACCAGCGACTCGAGATCGATGCCGTCGATGAGGTCCAGGGGGTCGAGAATGTTGCCCCGCGACTTCGACATCTTCTCCCCGTCCGCGTCGAGCACGAGGCCGTGGATGTAGACGTGGTCGAACGGCACGTCGTCCATGAACTCGACCCCCATCATGATCATCCGGGCGACCCAGAAGAAGATGATGTCGAACCCGGTCACGAGGACCCGGGTCGGGTAGAACCGGGCGAGCCGCTCCGACTCCCGCGGCCATCCCAGGGTCGAGAACGGCCACAGGGCCGACGAGAACCAGGTGTCGAGCACGTCCGGGTCGCGTTCCAGGGGGACGTCCGGATCGAGACCGTGGCGCGCCCGGATCTCCGCCTCGCTCCTTCCCACGTAGACGGCGCCGTCCGGGCCGTACCACGCCGGGATGCGGTGGCCCCACCAGATCTGGCGGCTGACGCACCAGTCCTCGATGTCGTGCATCCACCGGAAATAGACCTTGGCCCAGCTCTCCGGCACGAAACGCACCGCCCCGGTCTCGACGGCGCGGATGGCCGGTTCCGCAAGCCGGGCGGCCCGCACGAACCACTGCGCGGTGAGGCGCGGCTCCACCACCGCGCCGGTCCGCTCGCCGCGCGGGATGTGGTGGCGGTACGCCTCCACCCGGCCGAGCCGCCCCGCCTCCCGGAGGTCCGCCACGACCCGTTTGCGGGCCACGAAACGGTCGAGACCCCGATAGGCGCGGGGCGCGTTCTCGTTGAGGGAAGCGGTGTCCGTGAAGATGTCGATAAAGGGGAGCCCGTGACGCTCCCCGACCGCGTAGTCGTTGAAGTCGTGGGCGGGGGTGATCTTGAGGCAGCCGGTCCCGAATTCCGGAACCACGGACTCGTCCGCGATGACCGGGATCCGGCGATCGCAGAGCGGAAGCTCGACCTCGCGCCCGACGAGGTCCGCGTAGCGCGGGTCGTCCGGGTGGACGGCGACCGCCACGTCCCCCAGCATGGTCTCCGGCCGGGTGGTCGCCACGGTGACGAAACCCGGCCCCCCGGGCGGCGGTTCGTGAAGCGGGTAGCGGATATGCCAGAGGTGGCCGTCCTCCTCCTCCGACTGCACCTCGAGGTCCGAGACGGCGGTGCGCAGGACCGGGTCCCAGTTCACGAGCCGCCGCCCGCGGTAGATGAGCCCCTTGTCGTGGAGCCGCACGAAGGTCTCCAGCACCGCCTCGGACAGCCCTTCGTCCAGGGTGAATCGCTCCGTCGCCCAGTCGACGGAGGCGCCGAGACGGCGGAGCTGGTTCCGAATGGTCTCGCCGGATTGCCGGGTCCAGTCCCACACCCGTTCGACGAACGCTTCGCGACCAAGGCTCCTCCGGTCGCGGCCCTCGGCTTCGACCTGGCGTTCGACCACCACCTGGGTCGCGATCCCGGCGTGGTCCGTCCCTACCTGCCACAGGGTGTCGCAGCCCCGCATGCGGCGATGGCGGATGAGGATGTCCATGATCGTGTCCTGGAACGCATGCCCCATGTGCAGGGTTCCGGTCACGTTCGGCGGCGGGATCATGATGCAGTACGGCGGGCCGCCGCCGCGCGGCGCGAACCAGCCGCCCGCTTCCCAGGCGGCGTACATGCCGCTCTCGATGCGGCGGGGATCGTAGGTCGTTTCCATGTGATCCGTGCTTGAGAACCGAAGGACGGAAAGGAACGCCGGGACGACGACGGAGCCCGCGGGGCTCAGTCGGCCGGACGATTCGACATCCGGACCAGCTCCTCGATGACCTCGGGGAGGATGATCGCCACGTGCTCGCGCACCCGGGCCGCGATATCCACCGCGGCGCGCTGCATCGCTTCCTCGGTGCCGGTCTGGACGATGACGTCGATCTCGTTCGCGAGCCGGTCGATGAGGTGGCGGTAGACCTCGGGGTCGAGCGACGGGGGAGGGGCGTCGCCGTACCGTTCGCCGCCCGGAGCGCCGTCCGCACCGACGTCCTGGGAATCGAGATTCCGATCGAGCTCGTCGATGCGGAGGAGAGGACCGTCCGAGATGATCTCGAACCCGAGCGGAAGGGGCACCCGGGCCCGATCCGGCGCTCTCTCCGGCCCCCCCCCCGGCTCTTCCTCCTTCACCCTGGCGGCCTCGGACCCGCCCTCCGTTCCTCCCGCGGAGCGCTCGGCGGCCGGCGTCACCACGTCGCGGAGCAACGGCAGCGCCTCCGGTCCCCCCGGGTCCCCCAGGTCCCCCAGGTCCCCGGACGGACCCTCCGGGCCGGGCGCCCCGCGCGGGTGCGCCACCGGCGGAACCCCGCGCTCGTCGAGCATCTTCTCGAGCGTCGCGAGCACGTCGTCGAGCCGGCCAATCGGATCGGCCGGCGATTCCGGTGCAGCCGGCCACCGGCGCCCCTCCGGCTTGCGCCTGCTCCGCTCGTGGGCCATCAGGATCAAAGCCGGTGGGTCTTCAGCTCGCAGCCGACCGCGCGGTACCGGCGAAATCGCTCGCGGCCGACGGCCCGGGCGGCCTCCGCTCCCCCGATCACCTCCGCGACCCGGGCGAAACGCTCGAATCCGTCCGGCACGCGAGTGTCGAGGTTGAGCAGGAGGTCGTCGGCGAACCCCGGGAGCGGGCCCCAGCCGACCGTGACCGGCGCGCCCGGCACGGCGGCGGCCGGGGCCTCGTCCACGCCGCACATCGAGTGGGGGACGAAGCTCTCGTCGCGCCAGGTCCAGAGCAGGTCGTCCAGCCGCTGGGCGGACTCCAGCGAGTCGGCGTGCAGGTGCACCCGGTGGCCGCGGCGCCACGCCGTCTCCGCGATCCGGCACGCGGTCGCGTCGCAGGCGGTCGCCCGCGGCTCCTCGACGAGATAGAAGTCGACCCGCGGCTTGTCCAACGGCACTACCGGCCCGCCCGGTCGATCAGGTACTGCACGAGAAGCGGCACCGGCCGGCCGGTCGCTCCCTTGTCCTTCCCGCTCTCCCACGCGGTGCCCGCGATGTCGAGGTGCGCCCAGCGCCGCCCGCGCGCGAATCGCGAGAGGAACACCGCCGCGGTCACCGACCCCGCCGGACGGCCCCCGACGTTGGCGACGTCCGCGAAGTTGCTCTTCAGCGCCTCCTCGTACTCCGGCCACACCGGAAGCTCCCAGCAACTGTCCCCGGACCTCGCGGCGGCGGCCCGCAGCTCGTCGCCGAGTTCGCGGGAATTCGTGAAGAGGCCGCTCGCGACGTGGCCGAGGGCGATGATGCACGCGCCGGTCAGGGTGGCGACGTCGATGACCGTGTCCGGGTCGTAGCGCTCCGCGTAGGTGATCGCGTCGCAGAGGATGAGCCGCCCCTCGGCGTCGGTGTTGAGGATCTCGATGGTCTGGCCGGAGAGGGAGGTCACGATGTCACCCGGCTTGCAGGCCTGGCCGTCGGGAAGGTTCTCGACGGCGGGGACGACGGACGTCACGTTGAGGGGAAGGCCGAGCTGCGCGGCCGCCCGGATCGCCCCGAGCACGCTCGCCGCCCCGCACATGTCGAACTTCATCTCGTCCATGGCGGCGGCCGGCTTGATGGAGATGCCCCCGGAGTCGAACGTCACCCCCTTCCCCACCAGCACGACCGGCGCTTCGTCCGACCGCCCCCCGGCGTACCGGACGACGATGAGCTTCGGCGGCTGGCGGCTTCCGCGCGCGACCGCGAGCAGGGCACCCATGCCGAGCTCGCGCATGCGCTCCTCTTCGAGGACCTCGGTGGATATCGCTTCGAACTCGTCCGCGAGGGCGGCCGCGCACTCGGCGAGATGGGAGGGCGTGCACACGTTGCCGGGGCGGTTGCCGAGGTCGCGGGCGAGACGCTTCCCGGCATCGACCGCGACCGCCTCGGCGAGAGCGCGGACCGCTCCGGTGCGGGCCGTGGGATCGCCGCCCGAGGAGTGGATCGCGACGCGCCGGAGGCGGGGAGCGGAGGCCGCGTCCTTCTCGGACTTGTACTCGTCGAACCGGTACGCGGCGTCGCCGTAGGCTTCCGCCACCGCGCGGACCCGCCAGGCTTCGTCGCCTCCCCCGAACTGCGCCTCGGCGAGGAAATCCGCCGCCGCGCGCGACCCGGTGCCCGCGACGGCCCGCGCGGCCGACCGGGCCGCCCGCCGGAAGGTGCGCTCGTCGAGGCTGTCCCGCGCCCCGAGGCGCACGAGCAGAACCCGCTTGGCCGGCAGGCCGGGCGGGCGGTGCACGAGGGCGGTCGACCCGCCGGCCGGAGAGAGGTCACCGTCCGCGAGCACCTGGCCGAGCGCGCCGCCCGCCGCCTCGTCCACCCGTCGGGCGGAGGGGGTCGGATCGCGCCGATCGTACACCCCGAGCACGAGGCAGTCGGTCCGCCGTGCGAGCGGGTTGATGCGTGCGGTTGAGAATTCGACCATAACGCCCGTCCCGTTTCCCGTATGCTTGAACTTCCGCTCCCCCATTCGACCCGGTTCGCTCCGATTCGCTCCGGGACTCCCGCACCGAGGGAGGGGCGGGAGGGGCGGCCGCCGAAGGCCGGCAACCGTCTGGTGATCCATTGAAACCGCGAAGTCTAGCTTGCAATTCGGGCAAAGTCCCGGTCTCCCCCGCAGCAACAGCAGTTCTCATTTTGGCGCCTGACTTTACCCTGAGCCGCAAGCCGTCTTCTCCTGGCGACTCGATCCGGGGCGGATCGACGGTCGTGCCGATCCCGCCGCGGGACCCGACGAGCAAAATGAGAACTGCTGCCGCGGCAACACAGGACCGTTCCTTTATCGTGATCGAGGGCCGGAGGCGGGTGCGGGTCCGCCGCCCGCGCGATCGAGGGCCGCCTCATCCGGCCCGAACCGACCCGCACACGACGAAATGCGCTCCAAAGCGGCCTGCCGAACAGGCCCGGTTCACCCGTAGCCGGACAAAAAACGAGCCCTGCGCAGCAACGGGGCGGCGATGATCCTGCGCCGCTACCTCGTGCGTGAGGCGTTCATCGCATTCGCGGCCGTGCTCGCCACCCTGATGCTGGTGGTCGTCGCAGCCCGGTTCGCCAACTACCTCGCGGCGGCGGCCGAGGGGCAGATCGGACGCGCGTTCATCCTCGAGCTCGTTGCCCTCAAGTGCATCGACGCTCTGACTCCGCTCCTCCCGGCCAGCGTGTTCGCGGGGCTCTTGCTCGCCCTTGGCCGGTTCGACCGCGATCACGAGATCGTCGCGATGCTCGCGGGGGGGCTCGGCCGGGGCGCCCTCGCGGGCGCCATGCTCTGCCTCGGGCTCGGATTCGCGGCAGCCGCGGGGGCCCTCTCCCTGGTAGCCGCACCCTGGGTGAGCGAGCGGTACCAGTCGCTGAAGGCGCACGCCCGCGACTCGGCGGATCTCTCGCAGATCGTCGCGGAGCGCTTCATGCACTTCGGACACACCGACCCGGTCTTCTACGTCGAGCGCCTGAGCGGCGGCAACCGCTCGATGGAGAAGGTGTTCATGCACACGTCCCAGGGCGGGGAGGACGAGGTAATCCTGGCCCCGAACGCCCGCTACGTCTCCCGGGAGGACGGCCGCTTCGTGGTGCTCGAGGCGGGGCGCCGCTACGTGGGGACCCCTGGCCGGGGCGATTGGTCGTCGACCCGCTTCACCCGCTACACGGTGCGCATCCGCGAGACGCAGACCCGCACCTCGGCCGATCGGGCGGACACGATGTCGACGGCGCGGCTCTGGGAGGCAGGCACCTCCGACCGGGTCGCGTCGGCGGAACTCCAGTGGCGCCTGTCGCAGCCGGTGCTGACCCTCGTGCTCGCGAGTATCGCGGTCACCCTTTCGGGAACGTCCCGCGGCCGGTTCGACCGCCTGCTGCTCGGAACCGCCTGCTATCTCGCGTACCTCGGCCTGGTGCTCGGCGCCACCGGAGCGATCCAGTCGGGCGATCTCCCGGCCCGGATCGGGGTATGGCCGATACACGGCGGCTTCGCGACAGCCGCGATCCTGCTCTTCCTGCGCTCCCTCCGTGCCCCGCGGACGCGGAGGTGGCCGGCCGAGGCACTCGAGGAGCTCACCCGGTCGGTCCTCCGTACCCTGCGGACGCGGAGGCGGCCGGCCGAGGCACTCAAGGAGCTCACCCGGTCGGTCCTCCGTACCCTGCGGATACGGAGGCGGCCGGCCGAGGCACTCGATGAGCTCACCCGGTCGGTCCTCCGTACCCTGCGGACGCGGAGGCGGCCGGCCGAGGCACTCAAGGAGCTCACCCGGTCGGTCCTCCGTACCCTGCGGATACGGAGGCGGCCGGCCGAGGCACTCGATGAGCTCACCCGGTCGGTCCTCCGTACCCTGCGGACGCGGAGGCGGCCGGCCGAGGCACTCGAGGAACTCACCCGGTCGGTCCTCCGTGCCCTGCGGACACGGAGGCGGCCGGCCGAGGCACTCGAGGAACTCACCCGGTCGGTCCTCCGTGCCCTGCGGACACGGAGGCGGCCGGCCGAGGCACTCGAGGAACTCACCCGGTCGGTCCTCCGTGCCCTGCGGACACGGAGGCGGCCGCGAGCGTGATCCTCCACCGCTACATCGTCCGGCACGTGCTCGGCGGGATTCTCGTCGTCTTCACCGGGCTCGTCTCGCTCTTCTTCATCAGCGACCTCATCGTCGACCTCGACAACGTGGGCCGCGGCGATTTCGACTACCCCGCCGCCCTCGCGTTCGTGCTGATGCGGATGCCGGGCCGCATGTACGCCCTGCTGCCCGCCGCCACCCTCATCGGAGGGCTGCTCGGTCTCGGGGTGCTCGCCCGCAGCTCGGAGCTGACCGCGATGCGGGCGGCCGGCGCCCCGGTCTCCCGGATCGTGGGCGCGACGCTCGGGGCGGGCGCGCTGATCATCGCGCTCGGGCTGGTGGTCGGAGAATGGATTGCGCCGCGGGCGGAGCGGCTTGCGCACGACTGGCGCACCGCCGCCCTCACCGGGCAGGCCGGGCCCCGCGCCGGGGCCGGATTCTGGGGCCGCGACGGCCGGCGGTTCCTCCACTTCGGCGAGGTGCTGCCGAACGGACAGCTTCGCGACGTGCGCGCGTTCGAGTTCGACGAGAAGGGGGAGCTGGCCACCGCTTGGCGGGCGGGCCGCGCCTCCTCCCTCACGGCCCCGGAGGAGGATGGCGGCTCGGCCGAGGGCACCGGGAAGGAGGCATTCTGGCGCCTCGAGGAGGTCGAGATCAGCCGCTTCTTCGGCGGCGGCGTGGAGACGAGAGCGATCGCGTCGATCCTGCGGCGGCTCCCCGCCGGGGCGGACCGACTCGACCGGCTCACCGCGCATCCGGGGTGGCTGTCGCTGCCCGAGATCGTCTCCTACATGCACTACCTGCGCGAGAACGGCCTCCGGACGGCGCACTACGATGCGGCCCTGTGGAGCCGGATCATGGCCCCGTTCTCCACCGCGGCGATGCTGTTCACCGCGGTGGTTCTGGTGCTGGGGCCGCTTCGGCGGGCGGGCTTCGGGTCCCGGATCGTGGTCGGCGCGGCGCTCGGGATCGGGTTCCACATCCTCCAGAAGGTGGTGACCCAACTGGGTGTGGTGTACGACTGGCTCGCGCCGCTCGCCGCCGCCGCCCCGGTCGCGGCCCTCGGTCTCCTCGGGTGGTGGTGGCTGCGCCGCGCGACGGCCTGAGTGCTTCGCGCGGGAGGAAAGCCGGATCTTCCAGCGGGGGCTTGACCCTCGCAGGGCTCGTCTTTTGTCCGGCGATGAGTGAACCGGGCCTGTTCGGCAGGTCATTCGGGAGCGCATTTCGTCGTCCGCGTGTCGGTTCGGGTCTCATGAAGCGACCCTCGAGCGCACGGCAGGCCGATCCGCACCCGCCCCCCGCACTCGGTCACGACGAAAAAACGGCCCTGTACCGCCGGTCCTCCCGACTTGACCGGGCTCCCGCGATGTGTGACTTTGCCCGCCCGACGATTCATCGACCCGGACGACATGCGACTCAACACCCGGAGCCGGTACGCGGTCACGGCCATGCTCGACCTCGCTCTCCACGATGGAGACGGCCCCGTGGCGCTCGCCGACATTGCACACCGCCAGGGGATCTCGCTCGCGTTCCTCGAGCAGCTCTTCGCGCGCCTGCGCAAGGCACGGCTCGTCACCGGCACGCGCGGCCGCGGAGGCGGCTACCGGCTGTGCCAGCCTCCCTCGCGCGTGGCCGTCGCGGACGTGATCGTGGCCGTGGACCGCACGGTGGACGCCACCCGGTGCGGCGGCCGGGAGAACTGCCAGAGCGAGGCGCGCTGCCTCACCCACGACCTGTGGACCGACCTCAGCCTCCATATCCGGGAGTTCCTCGGGGACATCCATCTCGGGGACCTCGTGGAGCGCAAGCGGGTCCGGGAGGTGGCGGCCCGCCAGCACCGCGAGTGCCGGCCCGTCGCGCCGCCGCGGGTCGAGGCCCTTGACGATCGGCCCGGCGCCCCCATCTGAATCCCGAATCCGGCGAGACCCCGTGATGACCATCCTCCTCACCACTTCCGCCGCCGACCGGGTCAAGCGCTTCCTCGCGGGAAGCGAGACCGGTCTCGGGCTTCGCCTCGGCATCCGCAAGAGCGGCTGCTCGGGCTATGCCTACGTGGCCGGGGTCGCGGAAGCGATCTCCGAATCGGATCGGACCTGCGTCAGCCGCGGGGTGAAGGTCGTCGTGGACGCGGACAGCCTCCCCATGCTGGACGGCACCGAGGTAGACGTGGTCCGCGAAGGCCTGAACGAGGGCTTCGTCTTCCGCAACCCCAACGTGAAGCACGAGTGCGGCTGCGGCGAGAGCTTCGGGGTCTGACCTCCGCGGCTGCGGCGAGAGCGGCCGGGTCTCGCCTCCCGACGATCGAGAGGCGCTCCCGGGCAAGCCGGGCAACCCTCACAGGCCGGGTTCGCTCAGCGCAATCCGACACCAGCCGCCGAACGGCCCCCACGCTTCCCCCGGCCCGGCACCGCGCAGGGCTCGTTCTTCTCCGGCAACGGGCGAACCGGGCCGGTTCGGCAGGCCATCGGGGAGCGCAATTCGTTCGTCTGCGGGTCGGTTCGAGCCCCATGAAGCTGCCCTCGATCGCGCGGCAGGCCGATCCGCACCCGCCTCCAGCACTCGGTCACGACAAGAAAACGGTCGTGCGACATCGCGGGGTCGATGCGAACCCCTCCGGATGACGGATTCGACTATCCGATCCACCCCCGACGTTCGTCGCACGGGCGCCGGGACGCGGCGGTGCGGGGCCGCGCCGGCCGGAAATGGCGCGAGCGCGCGGCCGAAGCGGCTTGCGGGAGTACGGCCCGCTACCGCGAGCGGATTGGCGGTCACAGCGGGAAGTCGGTGATTTTTTCGGGCTAGAATTGCCCGAAACGGCGGCGGCCGGAATCGCGCCGGAGACCGGCGTCTCCGAAGCCGCCGAAGAAGCCACCCCTCAGGACGAAACCGTCTCCATGACCGCCGAACGCACGTTGTCCATCATCAAGCCCGACGCGGTCGCCGCCGATCGTATCGGGGCGATCTACTCGCGTTTCGAGGAGGCGGGCCTGCGGGTCGTCGCGGCCCGCATGCTGCATGCGACCGAGGCCCAGGCCCGCGCGTTCTACGCGGTACACCGCGAACGACCGTTCTACGAGGACCTCGTCGCGTTCATGACCTCCGGTCCAATCATGGTTCAGGTCCTCGAGGGCGAGGGCGCCATCGCCCGGAACCGCGAGATCATGGGCGCAACGAACCCTGCGGAGGCCGCCCCGGGCACCATCCGCGCCGATTTCGCCCGCTCCATCGACGAGAACGCCGTGCACGGCTCCGACGGGCCGGAGACCGCGAAGGAGGAGATCGCTTTCTTCTTCACCCCGGACGAGATCCACGCCCGCACTCGATGATGCCGCAGCCGGTCATCGCCGATCCGCTCTCCGGGCGCAGCCGCCCCGGTCTCGCCCCCGGCTCCGAACCCGCGGAACGGGCCAACCTGCTCGGCATGGCCCGCCCGCGCCTCGAATCGTTCTTCGAGTCGCTCGGCGAGCGCCCCTTCCGGGCGCGCCAGGTGCTCAAGTGGATCCACGCCCGGGGGGCGAACGGCTTCGAACCCATGACCGACCTCGGCCGGGCGCTTCGCGCGCGCCTCGCCGAGGTCGCGGAGATCCGGGCGCCGGCCGTGGCGGCGCGGCGCACCTCGGCCGACGGCACGCGCAAGTGGTTGCTGCGGGTCGATTCGGGCAACTGCATCGAGATGGTGTTCATCCCCGAGGGGCGCCGCGGCACCCTGTGCGTGTCGTCCCAGGTGGGCTGTCCGCTTGACTGCGCGTTCTGCTCCACCGGGCGGCAAGGCTTCAACCGGAACCTCTCCGCGGCCCAGATCGCGGGCCAAGTGTGGCGGGCGGTGCACGAACTCGACCGTCCGGTGACCAACGTCGTGCTGATGGGGATGGGGGAGCCCCTGCTCAACTTCGACGCGGTGGCGGAGGCCATCGACCTCATGCTCGAGGACCTCGCCTACGGGCTCGCCCGTCGGCGCGTGACGCTGAGCACGGCGGGGATCGTGCCGGCCATCGACCGCCTCGCCCGCCGCGCCCCGGTAAGCCTCGCGGTCTCTCTCCACGCGCCCGACAATGCGCTCCGCGACCGCCTCGTCCCAATCAACCGCAAGTACCCCATCGAGGAGTTGCTCGCGGCCTGCCGGCGGTACGCGCAAGCGAACCCGAAACAGAAGATCACCTTCGAGTACGTGATGCTCGAGGGGGTGAACGACTCCCCCGGGCATGCGCAGGCTCTCGTCGCGCTGCTCCGCCCGGTGCCCGCGAAGGTCAACCTGATTCCCTTCAACCCCTTCCCCGGAGCCCCCTTCCGGCGATCGCCCGAGGCGGTGGTCGACGGGTTCCGCGAGCGGCTGAACGCGGCCGGGATCGTCGCCATCACCAGGCGCCCGCGGGGGGACGACATCGATGCCGCGTGCGGGCAGCTCGCGGGAGAGGTGGTCGCCCGCGCGGCCCGCGTCCGCCGAAGCCGCCCCGGTCACGGCGCCATGATGCCTCGTCCGCTCGAACATCGACCAGGGTCGGGAGACGCCCGCCGGCAGGCCGGACCGGCCGGGCCCGCCCCGCCGGCCCGGTAGCCTCCGATGGCCGCTGCCGATCTGCTGGACGAACACGAGACCGCGCCGGAGAATATCGGCGCGACGCTCCAGCGCGCGCGCGAGGCGGCCGGCTACTCGATCGCGGACGTCGCGGAGAGGATGCGCCTCAGCCGCCGCCACATCGAGAACCTGGAAGCCGAGCGCTTTGACCTCTTCCCGGTCTCGGTCTTCCTGCGCGGCTATCTGATCAGCTACGCACGGCTGGTCCGGGTCGACGCGGCGCCGTTGCTCGAGGCGTACGACCGGCGGGGCTTCGGGCCACCGCAGCTCCACTCGCAAGACACCGCCCGGACGACGACCCGCAGCTCGGAACTCACCGTCACCGTCACGACCCTCATCGTGATCGCGATCCTCGTCGTCCTGAGCGCTCTCTGGTGGCGGGATCAATGGGCGGAGAACGGCGGGCTGCCGCCCGTCACGGTGGAGCGGCCGGGCGACGCAGGCGGCCCGAGCGACACCGTGGAAGGTCCCGGCGAGCCGGACCCGGAGGAGACCCCCGGCCGCGACGCCGTGGCGGAGGCTTCCGCGGACTCGTTCCCGCCCGTCCCGGTCGGCGTGGAGCCTCAGCCCATACCGGCGGACGCGGAGCCCCCGGCCGCCGAGACCCCGCCCCGCGCCGACGAACCGGCGGAGGGATTGGCGGAAGAGGGGCCGGAGACGGCCCCCTCCCCGGCGCAAACGGGCGAACCGGAGGCCGCCGGAGAGGCGGAGCGGCCGGCCGCCGGGGAGGGCGAAGCGCTCGCCTCGCTCGTCATCCGGGTCCGCGAAGACTGCTGGCTCATGATCCGCGATGCCGATGAGCGCCTCATCTACCGCGACCTCGCGTCGGCCGGCGCGGTCCTCGATCTCGCTGCCGCGCCGCCCATCGGGGTCGTCGCGGGCTACGCGCACGGCCTCGAGATCGAATACAACGGCGAGCCCTTCGACCTCTCTCCCTACGTGGAGGGGGACACCGGTACGGCGCGGTTCCGCCTGGGCTCCTGAGCGACCGGTGGCTTCTCTGCCCGCCTCGACCGAACGACCCCGGCCGCCGCTCGCGTCGGTGCGGGGGATGCACGACCTCCTGCCGGGGTCCATCGGGTTGTGGCAGCACCTCGAGGGGACCGCACGCGCGGTGCTCGGCGACTACGGGTTCGAGGAGATCCGCACCCCCCTTCTCGAACGGACCGAGCTGTTCGTGCGCTCCCTCGGCGGGGCAACCGACATCGTCGAGAAGGAGATGTACACCTTCGCCGATCGCGACGGGGACAGCCTCACCCTGCGCCCGGAGCAGACCGCGAGCTGCGTGCGGGCCGGGATCGAGAACGGCTTCATCCATTTCGGCGTTCACCGGCTCTGGTACATGGGCCCGATGTTCCGCCACGAACGCCCTCAAAAAGGCCGGTTCCGCCAGTTCCATCAGCTCGGGGGGGAGATCTTCGGCCCCCCCGGCCCGGAGGCGGACGCGGAGATCATCCTCATCACCGCGCGCCTGTGGCGGCGTCTTCGCCTCGAGGGGTTGCGGCTGGAGCTCAACTCGCTCGGCACGCCGGACGCACGCCGCGCCTATCGCGCACGCCTCGCGGAGTATCTTCTCGACCGGCGGACGGACCTCGACGAGGACTCCCGCCGCCGGGCAGAGACGAACCCCTTGCGGGTTCTCGACAGCAAGAACCCCGACATGCAGGGCATCATCGAGGCGGCGCCGAAGCTGCTGGACGCCCTCGACCCGGAGTCGCGCGACCACTTCGACACCCTCCGGGCGATGCTGGAGGAAGCCGGGGTGCCCTGCACCGTCAACCCTCGCCTGGTGCGGGGCCTCGACTACTACACCAAGACCGTCTTCGAGTGGATCACCGACCGCCTCGGCGCGCAGAACGCGGTCTGCGGAGGTGGACGATACGACGGGCTCGTCGAGGAGATCGGGGGCGCCCCGACCCCCGGGGTGGGGTTCTCCGCCGGCATCGAGCGCCTCGTGGCTCTCCTTGCGGAATCGGGAAAGGACGCGGAGCCGACCCCGCCCGCGGCCTGGGTGGCGGCAGTCGGTCCGGCCGCGGCCCGGGTCGCGCCGGCGGTGGCCGAAGAGTTGCGCGATGCGGGGATGAGCGCGGTGCTGGACGCCGGCGAGGGGGGGTTCCGGGCCAAGCTCCGCCGCGCGAACCGCAGCGGGGCCGAGGTCGCGGTCATCGTCGGCGACGCGGAGGCGGCGGCCGGTGAAGTGAGCGTCAAACCCCTGCGCACGGACCGGTCGCAGCGCACCGTTTCCCGCGCCGCCCTGAAGGACGCGATCGCCTTCTGGCTTCCGCCCGGCGGCCCGGGAGCACGTTGAGGGGACGCCATGGAGCTTCATCGCACGGACGAGGAACGGCTCGAGTCGCTGAAGAGCTGGTGGTCCGAGCACGGCCGGGCGCTGATCGGGGGCGTCGTGCTCGGGCTCGCCGGAATCGGCGGTTGGGTCTGGTGGCAAGAATACGAGCAGGGCCAGGCGGAGGCGGCGTCGGTCCTCTTCCAGGCCGCGAGCGAAGCGGCCGCGGCTGACGACCACGCCGCCGTGCGCGAAGCAGGGTCCGCCCTCCTCGCCGACCATGCCGGCCACGGATACGCGGCCGCCGCCGCCCTGCTCCTTGCGAGATCCGATATCCTGCAGGGCCGGACCGACGAGGCGAAGGCCCGTCTCAAGTGGGCTTTCGACCATGCCGAGCTTCCCGAACTCCGTGAGGTCGCCCGCCTGCGCCTCGCGGAGACCGCTTGGGCGAGCGGCGCCCTGGACGAGGCGATGGCTCTCCTCGACGACGCGCCTTCCGGGACGTTCGAGGCGGCGCGCGACGAGCTTCGCGGAGACGTCCACCACGACCGCGGAGAACCGGAGAAGGCGCGCGAAGCGTGGGAGCGGGCTTCCGAAGGGTACTCCGGCTCGCCCGGGAGCCGGGGCCGGGTTACCCTGAAGCTGAACGACCTCGGACGCCTGAACACCCCCTGAACAGCCTGTAGACCCGGAACCCATGAGAGACGCCAGCATCGCGCCGAACCGCACGCACCACCGGGCCTGCCCGGCGGACACTCACCCGCTCGCCGCGCCGCGGTCCGGCCATCTCGAATCGGCGCTCGTCGCCCTTCCATCGCCCGCTTCCGGGCCACGCCGCCACGCCGCCCGGCGGCTTGCCCGCGCGACCGCGCTCGGGGCGGGGGCCTCCGTGTTCCTCGCCGGCTGCGCCATGCTCGGCGGGGGCCGCGAGGACGAGGTCCCCGGCCTCGCCCCGATCGAGGCGCTCGCGGCGGTCGAGACGCCGTGGTCCACCGACGCCGGATCGGGCATCGGGCGCCACTGGCTCGTCCTCGCGCCCGCGGTCGCCGGCGGCCGGGTCTACGTCGCGGACGCCCGCGGGCGGGTCTCCGCCTGGGAAGCGGGCAGCGGCCGGTCGGTGTGGCGCATCGATACCGACGCCGACATCACCGGCGGGGTCGGGGTCGGCGGCGGCGCGGTCCTCGTCGGCACCGAGGACGGGGAGGTGATCGCTCTCCGGGCGGATACCGGGGCCGTCGCCTGGCGGGCCCGGCTCACGAGCGAGGTGCTGAGCCGGCCCCAAGCCGCGGGCGGCGAGGTCATCGCCCGCACCCTCGACGGGAAGCTCTTCGGTCTCGACGCCGCGTCCGGCGAAGTACGCTGGAGCTATCAGGGCGGGGTGCCCGCCCTCACCGTGCGCGGCACCGGCTCACCGGTCGTCGTGGCCGGCGTCACGATAGCCGGTTTCGACAATGGGCGGGTCGCCGCCGTGCGGAACGCGACCGGCGAGGTCATCTGGGAGGCCGTCGTATCGGACCCGCGCGGCACCTCGGAGCTCGAACGGCTCGCCGACGTCGACACCGAGCCGGTGGTCGCCGGCGGCGCGGTGTACGCCGCGAGCTACGAGCGGGCGGTCGCGGCCTTCGAGGCCGAAACCGGCCGTGCGCTCTGGCGGCGCCCCATCGCCTCGCGGTCCGGGCTCGCCGCCGACGCGGACCTCCTGTACGTCGCGGACACCAACGGCCGGGTCCACGCCCTCGACCTTGGCTCCGGGGCGACGGTGTGGACGGAAGACTCGCTCGCCGGGCGCGAACCGGCGTGGCCGGTCGTGCACGGCCCGTTCGTCGCGGTAGTCGACGTCGAGGGCTACGTCCACTGGCTGCGGCGCGAGGACGGCCGTCCGGTGGCCCGGACCCGGTCGGGTTCAGGAAGGATCGCCGGCCCTCCCGCTCACCACGGCGACGCGCTCATCGCCTACTGGGGAAGGGGGAGGCTCACCGCGTTCACGGTCCGGTAGCCCGCGCCGGGGCTCCACCCCGCCACGCTTCCCCCGTGCTTCCTGTAATTGCCATCGTGGGGCGGCCCAACGTCGGCAAGTCGACCCTGTTCAACCAGCTCACCGGCACCCGCGACGCCCTCGTCGCCGACCGTCCCGGTCTCACCCGCGACCGCCGCTACGGGACCGCCCGCCGCCACGGCGGTCCGTTCATCGTCGTCGACACGGGGGGACTCGACGGCGACCCGGAGGACCTCGCCTCCCTCGTCGGGGACCAGGTCCGGCGCGCGCTCGAGGAGGCGGATCGAATCGTGCTGATGACGGACGCGCGGGCCGGGCGAACCGCGGCTGACGATGCGATCGCGGGTCGCATCCGGCGGCTCGGGAAGCCGGTCGTCCTCGCGGTCAACAAGATCGATGGGCTCGACGAGCGGACCGTCCTCTCGGAGTTCCACGCCCTCGGGCTCGATGATGATCCCATCCCGATCTCGGCCGCCCACGGGCGCGGGCTCGCCGCCCTCGTCCGGGCCCTCCTGCCGGATGGGTGGAGCGAACCCGACGAGACCGGAGCGGCGGCGGGTTCCGGACGGGGGGCGGTCCGGGTCGCGATCGTCGGCCGGCCGAACGCCGGGAAGTCCACCCTCGTCAACTGCCTGCTCGGCGAGGACCGGGTCATCACTCACGACACGCCGGGGACGACGCGCGACAGCGTGTTCGTGCCTTTCGAGCGGGGTGGACGGCCGTTCGTGCTCATCGACACGGCGGGGCTCCGGCGTCGCTCGCGCGTCTCCGACGCAATCGAGAAACTGAGCGCCATCAAGGCCCTCCAGGCCATCGAGGCGGCCCACGTCGGGATCCTGATGCTCGATGCGGAGGAAGGGGTGTCCGAGCAGGACGCTCGGCTGCTCGGCTACCTGCTCGACGCGGGGCGCGCGCTCGTCATCGCCCTCAACAAGTGGGACCGCCTCGACCCCTCGATGCGGTCCGCGGCGCGCGACGCGGTCGCGCGGCGCCTCGGCTTCATCGACTTCTCTGCCATCCACGCGGTCTCCGCCCTCCGCGGCGAGGGGCTCGGGGGGCTGATGCGGTCGGTCGATGCGGCCTGGATCGCCGCCACCACCCGCATGGCGGCGGGGGAGCTCACCCGGCTCCTGCAGGACGCCACCACCCGCCATCCGCCCCCCGCGGTGCGGGGAAGGCGGATCAAGCTGCGCTACGCCCACCAGGGCGGGGTCAATCCTCCGGTGGTGGTCGTCCACGGCAACCTGGCGGAGGAGACCCCCGAGCCGTACGCGCGCTACCTCGCGCGCGCGGTCCGAACCCGGTTCGGGCTACGCGGGACACCGCTGCGGATCGAGTTCCGCTCCGGCGAGAACCCCTACGCGGGGCGGCGCAACACGCTGACCCCGCGCCAAGCCCGCCATCGAAAGCGCCTGCTGCGGCACGCGAGGCGGCGGGGACGCTGAGGGGGTGCCTCGCCGGTGCGGGCGCCCGGCGGACAGGGCCATTTCACGCTACGGTTCCGGACGAAAAGCGCCGCCCCGCGCTGCCCGCAGGTCGGAATTCGCTCGGCGTAATCCGACCTGCCGCCCCAACCCGAAAAAATCACCGACTTCCTGCTGCAGCCGCGAATCCGCTCGCGGTCGCGGGCCGTACTCCCCCAAGCCGCTTCGACAGCGCGCACGCGCCAGTCTCGAGCTGGCGTCGACTCATACGTAGGTTCTTAAGCCGTTCAAGCCGTGAAATCCGGACCGCTGGACGCGCCAAAGGACCGATCGCAGGCTGTTATGGCCGGCTCAACCTCGCCCAATCAGCTTAAGTACCTACGCATGAGTGTCGACTACGCCTCGGCAGCGCGCACGCGCTCTTTCGGCCCGTGCGGCCCGCTCCTCCATGAGATCGTGGGGCGTCTTGGCCCCCTCGCGACGAAAGTCGGTGATTTTTTTCGGGCTGAGGACCTGCCGCCCCTCCGGCCAGCCGGAAACGACCCTGCCCGGCGGAAGCTACCCGATGTGCTCGGCGAGGACGGTCAGGATCCGGGTTGCGCTCTCACCCGTGGCGGGGGCGCCCTCCGCGTTCCGGACCACGACGCGGCTCGGCGGCCCGTCACCGCGTTCGAGGACGATCCGGAACTCGGTGTCTTCCGGCAGCTCCTCCCGGTTCCGGTCACGCCAGAACGCGAGCCGCCCGAGCCAGCTCCGCTTCTCCTCGGCCGAGGCGCCGGCATCGATGTAGCGGACGAGAAAGAGGCCGCGGCTGCGGTCGAAATCGGTCACCGTGAAGCCGGCCCGGTCGAGCGCCCTCCGGAGCAGCCGCCAAGACCGGTCGAAGTCCCCGTCGAGGCGGAGGTACTTCCCGCCCGCGGGATCGTCGGCCACCTCCGCCCGTGGATCGGTGGCGGCCCCCGCGACGGCAGCGGCCACCGCCGGGCTGTCCGCGGGCGTCTCTCCCCGCGCGAGGAAGTGCATGAGCCGGCCGAGCATCTCCGCCTCGAGGGTCGGGTCGGGGGGGCGGGGGGCCCACACGTAGCTGTCGCCACGCACCACCTCGTGGGCGCCGGCATGGCTCACGTGGATCTGCGTCTCTCCCGGCTGCGCACCCCGCTCGAGGCGCGTCCGGAACCGGTCACGGACCCCGTAGGTGTAGGCGAAACGCTTGAACCGCTCGAGCATCCTCCGCACCCCGCCGACGGGGAGTTCCGCCCGTTTCTCGGCCCACCCGGTCTCCATCACTCCGACCTGCGCGTCGGCGGCCTCGATCGCGAATCCCTGCCGGCGCCAGAAGTCGCTGACGACCGGCCACAACTCGGCCGGCTCGGCCTCGGCGACGAGCCACCGGAGGGTCCCGTCGCGCTCGATGCGCATTCCCTCCGCGCTCGGGAGCACCGCCTCGCGCGGACGGGTGCCGGGGACGGGATAGGCGTCCCGGATCCCCGCCCGCGAGAGGTCGGGCGGCACCTCGAGCGAAGACACACGGGCGTCTCGCTGCCAGGGAGTATCGGCGACGGCGGCAGGGGGCGCGCGCGGCGGCCCGATGCTCGCGCAGCCGGCGGCGGCGAGGGCCGCCGCCGCGAGCGCCGCCGCACCGCGGAGCCGGTGCGAGTTCCGCACGAGCACGCCCGATCTTCAGGCCGCGGCGGGCAACGCACCTTCCGCATCGCGGAGGGCGGCCCGCACCGCATCGTGGCACCCTGCCGACAGCGGCGTCAGCGGCAGCCGGATCCCGGGCGGAATGAGGCCCATGTCGGCCAGCAACCACTTGGCGGGGATCGGGTTCGACTCGATGAAGAGGTTCTTGTGCAGGGCCCGCAGGCGCGCGTCGACCGCCTCCGCCCCCGCGCGGTCCCCGCGCAGGGCCCGGTCGCACATCTCGTGCATGGCGGCGGGAGCGACGTTCGCGGTCACCGAGATGACCCCTTTCCCACCGGCGAGGATGGTCTCCATGGCAATCGGATCCTCGCCGCTCACGACCTCGAACCCGTCGGCCACCCGGTCGAGGATCCGGCCGACCCGCGCGAGGTCTCCGGACGCCTCCTTGATGGACACGACGTTCGCGAGCCGCGAGAGCCGGCCCACCGTGTCGGGCAGCATGTCGCACGCCGTGCGGCCCGGCACGTTGTAGAGGATTTGCGGGACGTCGACCGACTCCGCGATGAGCTTGAAGTGCCGGTACAGCCCTTCCTGGGTGGGCTTGTTGTAGTAAGGCGTCACCAGCAGGCAGCCGTCGGCGCCCAGGGCCGCAGCGTCACGGGTGAGGTGCAGGGCCTCGGACGTCGAGTTCGCCCCGGTCCCCGCGATCACCGGCACCCGGCCCGCCACCGCCTCGATGACCTTCCGGATCACCTCGCGGTGCTCGTCGTGGTCGAGGGTCGCCGACTCGCCCGTGGTCCCGACCGCGATGATGGCATCGGTGCCGGCGTCGATGTGGAACTCGACCAGCCGGGCAAGGGCATCGTCGTCGACCGCACCGTCGTGTCGCATCGGGGTGACCATGGCCACCATGCTTCCCCGGAACATCGCCAACCTCCTTCGCGCTTCCGCACAGGGCTGCGGATTCTTTGCAGCCGATATTAGCGCATATCCCCCGCGAACGCGCAGGCGAGCCTCGTCCAATGACACATGAGCCTGACGGGGTGCGCGTGATTCCAACGTGAGGTGAGCCTGACGGGGTGTGAAGCGGGGCATCATCGGGAGATGATCGTGATGCCTCAGACCCATCGAAGCGTGAAATCGCCCTGGATGCCCGCCAGGGCCGATTCGTTCTCCGGGGCCCGCGATGCCACCAACCATCGCGACTCTTCGATTCGGAAATTTTCCCCGGGATGGCGCCCGAATCCGCTCGGGATGCTCTCGGCCCGCACGGCTCCCTGAATCGATTCGATATCGTCAGGAAAACCAATCGGCCCTGGATGCCCGCTCCGCGATATTGACAGCCCGCGCGGCGCGTGGATAATCCGAACCCGGCCGGCAGGACCTCGGAGCTCTGGTCCCCCGCGCGCTTGGCGCGCGGCCGGCCGCGTTTTTCCGTTTCGAGCCGCGCCCGGCGCGAGCGGGAAGGCGCAGGCCGCAGGTATCGGTATCGCTATCTTCCAGGGGCCCGTCATGTATCTCTTCTACGTCGATGAATCGGGGACTCACCCCTCGTCGGACCGCGTGGTGGTCGGCGGGGTCGCGGTGTTCGAGCGCGCCGCCTACTGGTTGAAGCGTGACCTCTCGGAGACCGTCGCCCGCTTCCTCCCCTACGAGCGGCAGCACGTCCCCATCCATGCGCCGCGCCTGCGGGCGGCCGGCTCCCGAGGGCTTCCCGACGCCTACGCGGGGGTCGAAGCGGGGGAACGCCGCCGCCTCCTCGACGCGTGCTACTCCACCCTGCTCACGTCTCGGCACCCGGTGCTCTTCGCGACCGTGGTGGACAAGGACGCGGCGACCACCGGAGACGCCTACCGGGTCGCGTTCGAGGACGTCGTCAGCCGCTTCGACCTCATGCTCGCCCGCTTCCACGCCGCCAACCGCACCCAGCGGGGGGTAGTCATCATGTCGGAGTCGAGCTCCCTGCGGCGCGCGGAGCGGGCGTCCGGGCCGTCCGTCTCCGAAGGCACCCAATGGGGCCGCACCCGGAACCTGTCCGAGGTCCCCCTCTTCGTGTCCAAGTCGCGCACCCGGCTGCTCCAGGCGGCGGGCCTGGTAACCAACGAGGTCTGGGGGCGCTACGAAAAGGGGATCTCCCGGCACTTCGACGAGATGCTGCCGAAGTTCGACCGCGAGGGGACCCGGCTCCACGGCCTCACCCACCGCACCGGCGGGGTGGACGCCTGCTGGTGTCCCGCCTGCTTCTCGTACCGCGCTTCGAACGCCACCTACCACGAGGGCGGCCGCGGCGACACACCCCCTCCCCGCCGGTTCGAGGGGTACCGCGGGCCGGGCGAGGGAAGCGGCCCGGCGGTGCGCCATCGCGACGCCCCGCACGAGGGCGAGCCCCGCTACGGCGAAGGGGTGCGCTATCCGCTGCGGTCCGACCCAAGGGGAGATTCCGACCCGGAACCGGACCGCCAGCCGGAATCCAACGAGAACCGCGCCGCCCCCTGGGATACCTGATCGCGCGCGTCCATGAAGGGGCCGATCGAATCGCACCTTGTCGTCTCCGCTCTCGGAGCCGACCGACCCACCCTCGTCCGCGGCCTCGCGGCCGCCTTCCGGGACTGCGGCTGCTCGATCAAGGACAGCCGGATGGCGGTGCTCGGCAGCGAGTTCGCGATGGTGCTGCTGCTCGCCGGGCAGTGGAACGCGATCGCGAAGGCCGAGAGCATGCTCCCGAAGCTCGAGTCCGAGCTCGAGATCAGCCTGCAGGCGCGCCGCACCGGTCCGCGCGCGGACAGCGCCGGGCTCATTCCCTACGCGGTGGAGGTCATCGCCCTCGACCAGCCGGGCATCGTGCACGACGTGGCGGACTTCTTCGCCCGGCGCGAGATCAACGTCGAAGACCTCATCTCGGTCAGCTACACCGCCCCCCACACCGGGGCGTCGATGTTCTCACTGCACATGACGGTGGAGATCCCCGGGGACTCCGCCATCGCGGCCATCCGGGGGGAGTTCATGGACTTCTGCGACGAGCTCAACCTGGACGCGATGCTGACCCCGGTTCGCTAGTCCGAGAAAATCACCGACTTTCGTCGCGAGGGCGCCAGGATGCCCCACGATCTCATGGAGGAGTGCGCCGCACGGACCGAAAGAGCGTGTACGCGCTGCTGAAGGCGTAGTCGGCACCAGCGCGTGCGCGCGGTCGAAGCGGCTTGCGGGAATACGGCCCGCGACCGCGAGCGGATGGGCGGCCGCAGCGGGAAGTCGTTGATTTTCTCGGGCTATCCCTGCCCGCGCCCCACTTCCCGGAGCTCGCGGAGGGCGACGGCCACCATCGGGTACTCGACCTGCGGCTCCGCCCGCAGGCTGGCCGCGAGGTCGCTCCAGCGCTGGAGCGACCGGGCGTTCGCGTTGCGCCAGGCGCGGAGCGCCGCGTCGAGTCGCGCGCCGCCCCCCTCGCGGAGCACCTGGGTCGCGAGCGCCCGGTGCCGGCGAAGGAGATCCCCCCGGAGGGCGCCCCGGGCGAGCGCCTGCCACCGGTCGGTGCGGGGCAGGGCCGCGATGGTCGCCTGCAGCCAGCCGATGCCGAGGAGCGCGTCGACCCCGTACCACGCACGCGCGGCGAGATCGACGGCCTCGTCCGTCATCGCGGGCGCCTCCGGGCCGTCGCCGGCGCCGAGGCAGCGCCAGGCCACCTCGGTGATGTCGAGGGCGGAGGGCAGCTCCAGGCAGAGCGCGAGCCGCCCGGCGAGGGCCTCGGGGACCTCCGCTTCCACGAGGCGGGCGGCCGCCGCCTCCACCCCGGCGTGGATCGGCTCCGGGGCGAGATCCGGAATGAGGGCGGCGGCCGCCCGCACCCCCTCCCGGTAGCGGCTCACCACCGCGTCGACGGAGAGCGGCCGCGGGGCGTTCCGCAGCAGCCACCGCGCGCCCCGGTCCGTGAGCTTGCGGATCTCGAGCACCGCCGCCGCATGGGCCGCGGCGGGCAGGGCCGCGCCCTCGATGGCGTCGAACAGCGCGGGCAACCGGTAGAGGCGCCGGAGCGCGAACCAGGCCCGGACCGCGTCCTCCGGCGCGGCGCCGATCTCGTCCGAGATCCGGAACGCGAAGGAGATCCCGGCCCGGTTCACGGTCTCGTTGGCGGCGATCGTCGCGACGATCTCGCGGGCGAGGCGGTGGCGGGGGATGTCGGCCGCGAACCGCTCGCGGACCGGAAGCGGGAAGTAGGCGGCGAGCTCCGTGGCCATCTCCGGGTCCTCCGGCAGGTCCGAGCCGACGAGCGCGTCGAAGAGGTCGAGCTTCGCGTACGCCACCAGCACCGCGAGCTCGGGCCCCACGAGGCCCTCGCCGGCGCGGCGGCGCTCCGCGATCTCGTCCCGGTCCGGCAACCCCTCCGCCATTCGATCGAGCCCCGCGGTGCGCTCGAGCCGCTCGATGAAACGCCCGTGCACCTCGATGAGCGGCGCGGCCTGGGTCCTCGCGATCGCGAGGGCCACGTTCTGCAGGTAGTTGTTGCGAAGGACCTGCCCCGCCACCTCTTCCGTCATCGAGTGCAGCAGCGCGCTCCGCTCCCCCGCGTCGAGCTCCCCGCTTCGCACCGCCGCGTCGAGCAGGATCTTGATGTTGACCTCATGGTCGGAGCAGTCGACCCCGCCCGAGTTGTCGATGGCGTCGGTGTTCACGAGCCCGCCCGCCCGCGCGTACTCCACCCGCGCCGCCTGGGTGAAGCCGAGGTTGCCGCCCTCCGCGACCACCCGGCAGCGGAGCTCGCGGGCGTTGATCCGGACCGCGTCGTTCGAGCGGTCGCCCACCATCGCGTGCGACTCCGACACGGCCTTGACGTAGGTGCCGATCCCCCCGTTCCAGAGGAGGTCCACCGGGGCGCGGAGGACGGCCCGGACGACGTCGTTCGGGGTGCGGGCGGCGGGCCCCTCGCCGGGGACCCCGAGGGCGGCCATGGCCTCGGGGGAGAGGGTGATGGACTTCGCGCTCCGCGGCCAGACCCCGCCCCCCGGCGAGATGAGGTCCTCGCGGTAGTCGGCCCAGGTCGAGCCCGGCAACCGGAAGAGGCGCTCGCGCTCCGCGAACGACGCCTCCGGATCGGGGTCGGGGTCGATGAAGACGTGGAGGTGACTGAACGCGGCGACGAGCCGGATGCAGCGCGAGCGGAGCATGCCGTTGCCGAAGACGTCGCCGCTCATGTCGCCGATGCCGGCCACCGTGAACGGCGTTGCTCCGGGGTCGAGTCCAATCGCCCGGAAGTGGCTCCGGACGGACTCCCACGCCCCCCGCGCGGTGATCCCGATCCCCTTGTGGTCGTAGCCGTCCGAGCCACCCGACGCGAACGCGTCGCCGAGCCAGAAGCCGGCCGCCGCGGAAAGTTCGTTCGCGGCGTCGGAGAAGGTCGCGGTGCCCTTGTCGGCCGCGACCACCAGGTAGGGGTCGTCACCGTCATGGCGGACGGTGCCGGGTGGAGGGGCGACCCCGGCGCCGGCCCCGGCCCCGGCCCCATTGGCAGCCCCCTGCCCCGCCCCTTCTTCCACGTAGTTGTCGGTCAACTCGAGGAGGGCGGAGATGAACTCGCGGTAGCAGGCAAGCCCCTCCGCGGCGAGGGCGGCGCGGTCGGCCGGGGGGCGCTTGAGCACGAAGCCTCCCTTCGAGCCCACCGGTACGATGACCGCATTCTTCACCATCTGGGTCTTGAGGAGCCCCAGCACTTCGGTGCGGAAGTCCTCGCGGCGGTCCGACCAGCGGATCCCGCCCCGCGCGATGGGACCGCCGCGAAGGTGCACCCCCTCGAGCCGGGGGGAGTAGACGAAAATCTCGAAGCGCGGTTTCGGCTCCGGCATCTCGTGCACGCACGAAGGGTCGAGCTTGAGGGCGAGGCACGGACGAGGGCCGCCGTCCGGCGCGCGCTGGTGGTAGTTGGTGCGAAGGGTCCCGTCGATGAGCTCGAAGTACGCGCGGAGGATCCGGTCCTCGTCGAGGCTCGACACCGCCTCGAGGTCCCCGAGGATCCGATCCGCGATCGCGTAGGCGGGGGCCTCGTCCGGGGGAAGGTCCTCGTCCGGGGGAGGGACGTTGCCCGACGGTGCGGCTGCGATCGGCGGCGGTGGAACGCCCGCCGCCGCCCCCGGCCCGCCGCCCCCCGCCCGGGCCGGGTCGAAGCGCGCGTGGAAGAAGCGCACGAGGCCGCGGACGAGGGCCGGGTGGCGGCTCAGGGTGTCCTCCATATAGGACTGGCTGAGCCCGAAGCGGACCTGGCGGAGGTACTTCGCATAGGCGCGGAGCACGGCGACCTCCCGCCAGTCGAGGCCGGGGGAGAGGGCGAGCCGGTTGAAGCCGTCGTCTTCCGCCTCGCCGGACCAGACCCGCGCGAAGCACCCCGTGAACGCCTCCCCCGCCGCGTCGAGGTCCGCCGGGGGTGGGCCGGGCCGCTGCCGCAGCCCGAAGTCGTGCAGCCACACCCCGGGCCCGCCCTCCCGGCCGGGGAGCACGCGGGGGTGCTCGTCCTCCACCCGCAGGCCCATGTTCTCGAGCATCGGCAGGGAGTCCGAGAGGTGCACCGGCCCCCCGAGGTGGAAGAGCTTGAAGCGGAAGGTGCGCGGGTCCGCCCCGGGCGGGCGGAGAAGGTCCATCGCGAGGGGGCCGCGGGGCGGCGCGCCCTCCCCTCCCGCCGAGCCGGCCGGTGGCGAGCGCTCTCCGCCGCCCCGCTCCACGAGCCCCACGGTGAGCCCGATGTCCCGGAGGGCCGTCTCGGGGCCGTAGCGGCCGCGGTAGCCGGAGCCGAAGACCGGCACGTACCGGCTGACCAGCGGGGACGCCGTCTCCCCCCCGAAGCGCTCGACGAGCATCCGGGCGAGCGCCCCCCGCCACTCGGCCGCCCCCCTCGCGGCTGCTCTCCCATCCCCGGTCGTGGCTCCCCTGTCGCCGGTCGTGGTCATGGCCGCCTCCTTGTCACGCCCCGGTAGGCCGCACGCATCGTAGCAGCCGCGGGCCGCCCCCGAACCGGGCAGTCCCGATTTCAAGTAGAAGGGCCGGAACCGCCGGTCCACCCGGAATCGGTCCCGGGGCACGACTCACCGCAGACCTCGACCGTGCCGCGGCGCAACGCCCTCGCCCCGGTGATGCCGGGGGGTGGGAAGAACGCGGCGTGGCTATTCGAGCTCGGGGCGTTGGGCGCGGGAAGTGGGCGAGCCCGCGCCCTGTGCGTCGGAAGGCGGCGTGAGGCTCGGCCCGTAGGCGGCGAGCAGACCCTCGACCTTCGCCTGGCGCTCGGCGAGCGCCCGGACCTCTCCGCGAATTTCCCGGACGTCTCCGCGGACTTCCCGTACCTCTCCGCGGACTTCCCGGAGGTCTCCGCGGACTTCCCGTACCTCTCCACGGACTTCCCGGAGATCTTCGCGCAGGTAGTCGAACTGCGAGTCGGAATGCCCGCGCATCAGCTCGATCTGCTCGTTGAACTGCTGGCGGGTGTCGTTCGCGCTCGTCAGGATGAGGGCGGCCAGGGCCACCGAGACGGTCAGCGCGGAGCCGACGATGGAAACGATGATCTTGGGCGCGTCGGACACGGCAGCATCCTTTCCCTTCGGCGAACCTCGCCCATGCGGTCTTCGGAGCACTCACGGGGTCTTCAGCGGTGCGAGGCGATTTCCCGCGACGTCGGGAGACTCCCCGGTGCCGGCGGTCATTCTATCGACTGCCGGCGGGCGGGCAACGGGGGATTCGGCTCGAGGGCCGTAGGACTTTCGGAAAAAGGAACCGGGGCGCATCGCCCGGCCAGCGCGGCGCGCAGGCCGGTACCCGGCGCTCTGTCCGCGTTCGCCGTCAGCATCCGCACGAGAACGCCGAGGTCCGCATCGACACTACGGAGGCGAGCGCCCGGCAGTGCCGAACGACGGCCCGCTCGTTGCGGACGTCGACCGTGCCGCGGCGCAACGCCCTCGCCCCGGTGATGCCGGGGGTTGGGAAGAACGCGGCGTGGCTATTCGAGCTCGGGGCGTTGGGCGCGGGAAGTGGGCGAGCCCGCGCCCTGTGCGTCGGAAGGCGGCGCGAGGCTCGGCCCGTAGGCGGCGAGCAGACCCTCGACCTTCGCCTGGCGCTCGGCGAGCGCCCGGACCTCTCCGCGAATTTCCCGGAGGTCTCCGCGGACTTCCCGTACCTCTCCACGGACTTCCCGGAGATCTTCGCGCAGGTAGTCGAACTGCGAGTCGGAATGCCCGCGCATCAGCTCGATCTGCTCGTTGAACTGCTGGCGGGTGTCGTTCGCGCTCGTCAGGATGAGGGCGGCCAGGGCCACCGAGACGGTCAGCGCGGAGCCGACGATGGAAACGATGATCTTGAGCGCGTCGGACACGGCAGCATCCTTTCCCTTCGGCGGACCTCGCCCATGCGGTCTTCGGAGCACTCACGGGGTCTTCGCGGTGCGAGGCGATTTCCCGCGACGCCGGGAGACTCCCCGGTGCCGACGGTCATTCTATCGACTGCCGGCGGGCGGGCAACGGGGGATTCGGCTCGAGGGCCGTAGGACTTTCGGAGAAAGGAGCCGGGGTGCATCGCCCGGCCGGCGCGGCGCGCAGGCCCGTAGCCAGCGCCCGGTCCGCGTTCGCCGTCAGCATCCGCACGAGAACGCCGAGGTCCGCATCGACACTACGGAGGCGAGCGCCCGGCAGTGCCGAACGACGGCCCGCTCGTTGCGGACGTCGACCATGGCGCGGCGCAACGCCCTCGCTCCGGCGATACCGGGGGTTGGGAAGGACGCGGCGTGGCTATTCGAGCTCGGGGCGTTGGGCGCGGGACGTGGGCGAGCCCGCGCCCTGTGCGTCGGAAGGCGGCGCGAGGCTCGGCCCGTAGCCGGCGAGCAGACCCTCGACCTTCGCCTGGCGCTCGGCGAGCGCCCGGACCTCTCCGCGGATTTCCCGGAGGTCTCCGCGGACTTCCCGGAGATCTTCGCGCAGGTAGTCGAACTGCGAGTCGGAATGCCCGCGCATCAGCTCGATCTGCTCGTTGACCTGCCGGCGGGTGTCGTTCGCGCTCGTCAGGATGAGGGCGGCCAGAGCCACCGAGACGGTCAGCACGGAGCCGACGATGGAAACGATGATCTTGAGCGCGTCGGACATGGCAGCATCCTTTCCCTTCGGCGGATCTCGCCCATGCGATCTTCGGACCGCTCACGGGGTCTTCGCGGTGCGAGGCGATTTCCCGCGACGTCGGGAGACTCCCCGGTGCCGGCGGTCATTCTATCGACTGCCGGCGGGCGGGCAACGGGGGATTCGGCTCGAGGGCCGTAGGACTTTCGGAGAAAGGAGCCGGGGCGCATCGCCCGGCCGGCGCGGCGCGCAGGCCCGTAGCCAGCGCCCGGTCCGCGTTCGCCGTCAGCATCCGTACGAGAACGCCAAGGTTCCGCATCGACACCCTGGGGGCGAGCGCCCGGCAGCGCCAAATGACGGTCCGGTCGCTGCGGACATCGACCGTGGCGCGGCGATACCGGGGGTTGGGAAGGACGCGGCGCGGCTATTCGAGCTCGGGGCGTTGGGCGCGGGACGTGGGCGAGCCCGCGCCCTGTGCGTCGGAAGGCGGCGCGAGGCTTGGCCCATAGCCGGCAAGCAACAGACCTTCGACCTTCGCTTGGCGCTCGGCGAGTGCCCGGACTTCTCCTCGGACTTCCCGGAGATCTTCGCGCAGGTAGTCGAACTGCGAGTCGGAATGCCCGCGCATCAGCTCGATCTGCTCGTTGAACTGTTGGCGGGTGTCGTTCGCACTCGTCAGGATGAGGGCGGCCAGGGCCACCGAGACGGTCAGCACGGAGCCGACGATGGAAACGATGATCTTGAGCGCGTCGGACATGGCAGCATCCTTTCCCTCCGGCGGACTTCGCCCATGCGATCTTCGGACCGCTCACGGGGTCTTCGCGAGGCGAGGCGGTGTTCCGCGATGTCGGGAGACTCCCCGGTGCCGGCGGTCATTCTATCGACTGCCGGCGGGCGGGCAACGGGAGATTCGGCTCGAGGGCCGTAGGACTTTCGGAGAAAGGAACCGGGGCGCATCGCCCGGTCGGCGGGCCGTGGCGGGCCGACACCCGGCCCGTAGCCGGCGCCCGGTCCGCGTTCGCCGTCAGCATCCGCGCGAGAGCACCGGGATCCGCACGTCTACCCTGGAGACGAGCCCCCGGACGCGTTCCGGCCCTCCGGAGACGAGCCCCTGGCTCCGGATGCCCCGATCGGAAGCGAGCACCAACGAACGGACCGCGAGCTTCGCCGCTCCGATGTGATGAGCGGGTCAACTCGATGGAGGAGAAATTCGAGCGGGTGAACCAGCCCCCACGAGCAGGCCGCCAGCCCCCCACGAGCAGGCCGATCGACGGCTCGACGGCGTCGAGGCCCTCCTCCGGGAGCCCCTCTCGATGCGGCGGCGAAGCCCGGAGCGCTTCGCGGGGCAAGGTTTTGTATCATTTCTGCAACATCGTAATTTTTTTCTCACAAGGTGTTGCATGTCGCCCAAAGTGGTGTTAGCGTGCGCCCCGCTCCTTCCGAAAAGGGGCGTTGCGCAACGCCCTCCGGCCCCGGTCGCCAGGTGCGGCGAAGGCCGGAGGGGCTGAATCAGGTCATCCAGAAAGGAAGGCATCATGCACAAGAAGGCACTTACGGTAGCCATCGCGGGGGCCTTGGCGGCCCCGATGGCCGCGCAGGCGGTGGACGTGACGCTCTCGGGCCACGTCAACCGGGCGCTCCTCATCACCGATACGGACTCCACCACCACCAGCTCGGTGGGTGACAACGGCAGTTCGGGCACCCGGGTCCGGCTCACCGGCTCGGGCGAGATGATGGAAGGCCAGTCTGCCGGGGTGAACCTCGAGTACGCGGCAGGCAGCAGCCTGACCCTGCGCTACGGCGAGGTCTGGTTCTCGGGCGGTTTCGGCAAGGTCACCCTCGGCCAGGGCGACCAGGGCGGCGAAGGCTCGGTCTACAACGACAAGAGCGGCGTGCTCGGGATCGGCCACGGGCAGGAGACCGCCGGGGTCACGAAGCGCGGGGACTACAACTACTACACCTCGCTCGACGGCGGCAGTGGCCGCAACGAGCGGATCCGCTACGACACCCCCTCGGTCGGCCCGTTCTCGGTGGCCGTTTCGGTCGGCAACGGCGACCAGGTGTCCGCCGGCATCAAGCTGAGCCAGGACTTTGGCGGCACCGAGTTCAGCGCGGCTCTGGGCACCATCCAGTGGCCCGGGGAGAAGTCCACGGTCAGCGGTTCGGCCGGTGTCAAGCTGGCTTCCGGCGTCACCATCTCCGGCGCTTGGGGCAAGGGCAAGGATCATGCGGGCATGACGATTCCCGAGGTGCCCGCCGTGGCCGCGGTGCCCAATACGCCCGCCATGGATGCCGTCTATCGGTACGTGGAAACCGCCGACACCATGGACCACGATGGCGATGGCGATGAGCCCACCCCCACGCCCGAACTGGCTTGGGGAGATGCGGTCGACGAGCTACAAGACATCATCGACGCCGAAGTTGCGACCGACCAAGATTCGGTGATAGCTGCCAACAACGCACGAAGCGATCTGGAGACGCTGTTCGACACGTACGCGTGCGACCCGGTAGCGGAAGCCGACAGCAGGGGCACCTTCGACGAGACCGACGCCAACTGCCAACAGGCGCTTTTCTCGGCCGCGGTACCGGAAGGGGACGACGGTTCGGACGCCGTTGCCGCAATTCCCGCAATGGAGACCACGACCGACCCGAGCTTCTTCCAGGCGACGATCGGCTACGTGTTCGGCGATACCTCCGTGGGGGTGTCCTGGTACAGGGCCAGCGACACCGTGAACGAGGGCTCGGAGCTGACTGCGGTCGGCGTCGGTGTCAACCACAACCTGCCGAAGATCGCTACGAACGTGTACGCCGCTGCGCAGGACTACAGCGTGGAGGACGGTGCATACGAGTCCGACGACACCGTCATCATGATCGGCGCCCGCATCAAGTTCTAGTCGGTCTCGACCCCTCCGACCTTTCACGGCCCTCCCCCTCCCGAGGGGGAGGGCCGTCTTTCTTTGCTGCCCCGACACACTCTTCCCGGAATGGGCAATGAATACGCGTCCGACGGGGCGTCGGCCTTGATTCCGGATAGGTAGCGGCAGGGCGGACTCCGGCGGCCGCAGAGCGGGTACCGATCGCCAAGTGAGCGGCGCCTGTTCGGGGTAGAACGGTGGAAAGCCGAGGGAGCGACCGCCCTCCCACAGGGTAGACGGAGGCCGATGTGTGAGGTGGTCCGGGTTGTTTGGACAGTCCGAGGGCCGGAATAAGGTGTACCGGGACTGTGATGTGATGCCCTCGGGGAGAGCCTCCCGACCATCGCCCGGCTGCTCGGGCACGGCTAGGTGAACACCACTGCCCGCTACGCCCACTTCGCCCGCGACGCGGTGAAAGCGTCCGCATCGAAGGTCGCGGCCAGCATCGCCGCGGATATCCGCCCGCGCGGCCCCGGGTCGAACGACGCCACATAGACCCGCCGTCGTGCGGTGCATCGTCCTCGATCCGAGGGCAAGCGAGAGGCGAGGCGTCCTCTTGCGCTTGCGCCGCCTGGACGAC
Source organism: Gammaproteobacteria bacterium (assembly GCA_965214795.1). Classification (GTDB taxonomy): domain Bacteria; phylum Pseudomonadota; class Gammaproteobacteria; order HK1; family HK1; genus JAJDXW01. The sequence goes on from OZ243976.1 coordinate 4,980,506, forward strand.
GCGGATTGGCTTGGCGGCGCTTGCGGATCGCTTACGGACGATCGAGCCGCCGGCAGCAGATCACAGCGATTTCTTCAGGAAAGCATGCTTTTATCAATATGTTGCCCTGATCGTGAGATGGAACGCACTCGCGGATTTTCGACAAGGCACTTACAGTAGCCATCGCGGGGGCCTTGGCGGCCCCGATAGCCGCGCAGGCGGTGGATTTCACCATCTCGGGTCAGGTCAGCCGGACCCTCTTCTACTCCGACCCCGACTTCTCCTCCGACCCGACCAAGCCCCCCAAGGCCACGACCGAGATCAGGGACAACAACGGGGCTACCCGGGTCCGCGCCAACGGCCACAGCGTGCTCGACGACGGCAGCACCCTCGGCATCCAGTTCGAGTACGCGATGGACGCCGGCGCCACTCTCCGGCATGCCAACGTCCAGTACACCAACCCCGCCGCGGGACGCATCACCTTTGGTCAGGGTTCCGAGGCGGGCGACGGCTCCGCGGGCCTCGGGATTGGGGTGACCGGGATTGGCGCCGGCCAGGACGGCACGAGCGACACTGAGTACATGGACGACAAGGGGGAGGCAATCTCGCTTGGCGGCTTCTTCGGCTCGCTGGACGGCGGCGGGCGGAACAACATGATCCGCTACGACACCCCGGCCATCGGTCCGCTGAGTGCCGCCGTCTCGATCGGGAACGGCGACAGCGTCTCGGCGCAGATCGCGTTGAGCTCCGACATTGGCGGCACCCTCTTCGACGCGAAGGTCGCCACGCATCAGAATCCGAGCGAGATGGCAGACAACATCAGTGCCTCGTTCGCAATGACCATGCCGAGCGGATTTGCCTTCGGCGGTGCGTGGGGGAAGGGTGACAACCACCTGGGCGCGATCATCGCCGGAACGGCCGGAACGCCCGCCGTGGCTGAGGCTAGGGTGATCGCGTCGGATTACGCAGGGGTGTTCGTCTCGGACATAAGTCAGTCCACCTTCAATTCGGGTCTCGATACCGATGAGGGGACTTTCAACGAAGAGCTGGCGGAGATCTTTCCTCCGATAACTGACCCCGATCCTAATGACGGTGTTGCTGTTGATACCATACCCTCGCCTACTGCGGATAACGTGCATTCGCATTTGAAGATGTTGAGGGAGAACGACCTGGAGGAATATCGAAAGCAATTGGGGAAATATCAAGATTTGGTAAGGAGCAGTTGGTGTTGGCCTCATGAGAAAGATGGGGTCCAGAGCCTTGACAACTGCTACGTGGTGCCCTTCTGGCTCGAGGGCGACGAGAGGACCACGGAGGACGTCGCGGTGCCCGCGGTGCCCGCGGTGCCCGCGGTGGATGCCGTGGAGCACGTCACCGATCCGAGCTATGTTCGGCTGGGTATCGGGTACACGTTCGGCAACACCACCGTTGCGGCGAGTTGGTACAACTCCCAGGACTTCGTGATGGAGGGCTCGGAGGGCACCGCTCTCGGCATCGGCGCGAGCCACAAGCTCCCCAAGGCAGGGGCCACGGTCCACGCCTCGGTGCAGAACTACGAAGTCGAGATAGAAGAGAAGAACCTGGACGAGACCGTGTTCCAGCTCGGAGTGCTCGTCACGTTCTAGTTCGATCCCGGCGTCTCCCCCGTCTCACCTCCCTCCCCCGGTCTGCGGGGAGGGAGGTCCCGGCCCCGAGCGGGTGGGCGGGGGGCAGTCAGCACCGAAGCAGCCGGAAACACCCTACCGAACACTGGAGGCAAACCGATGAAGAAACGTACCTTGGTCCTCGCCGCGCTCGCTCCGCTGGTCGCGGCGGGCGCGGCGAACGCCGCCATGGACGAAATGGCACCGCCGGAAATGCGGGTATGGACGGCCACCCTCAGCGAACCCTCCGAAGCCGCACCGGAGGTGACCTTGCAGATCACCGCGAGCCAGTCCACGACCGGCAGCAACGGCATGGTCATCGAGCGCGTCGCGCTCGTGAGCACCGAGATGTCAGAGGATGACGAAGGCAACCTGATGGAGACGATGCGCTCGGTCGCGTGCCAAGGCCCCTTCGTCATCGAGGGCCGCAGCTTCAAGGTCGAAGCCGCCCCGATGGAGGAAGGCGCCCCGATGGCAGAAGCCGCCCCGATGGAGGAAGGCGCTCTGATGGCCGAAGCCGCTCCGATGGAGGAAGCCGGCGAGGCAGAGGCCGAACCGTGCCGGATCTCGCTCTCGGGCAACGTCTCGAACACGTACCGCCCATGGCATAGCTGGGACATGGAGGGATCGGTCACCATGGGCGAGGCGACTGCGGAGTTCGAGATTGCATCCCCCACTGCGACGATGATCCTCGAGCCCGAGCCGGAAGAGGAAATGTCCGAGGAAACCGCCGAGGAATCGTCGTAGCGCGCAGGCCCGGGGCCGTTTCGGGCGGTGCAACGCTCGTCACGCCCCAAGCGCTCTCGACTTCTCCCAGCGTCCACGGCCCTCCCCCTCCCCGGGGGAGGGCCGTTTTCTTTCGCCATCCGTTATGCTCCCGCCAACGCCTTCCCTTTTCCCCGAAGTGGAAGTCTGAGGTGGTCCGGGTTGGAGCCGGCCGGCGGGCGCGGACGTGTTCTCGCTCGCGGGCCTCCGGGAACGGTGGAGGAAGGGCGAGGAGCCGGTCGAGACCTTCACCGTCCTGACGCTTTCGGCGTCGCCGGCACTCGCCGAACTCCATCGCCGCCAGCCTGTCCTGATCGAAGACGAAGACCGTGAAGGCTGGCTGGACCCGTCGGCGGGGCTGGAGTGCGCGTGCGGGGTCGCCGGCAAGGCATGCGAGGAACTGTTATTACCACTGTGTCCCGTGAGGACGCCGGTGCTCAGGGCCACAGATCACGAAGGCTGAATGTGACCGCATCGAAGGGCCGGATAGAGACCGGATCGTCGTCCTTCGCGGTTGCGAGCAAGACCCACTCGCCGTCCCGGAGTTCGAATGCTTCGAGGGTGCGGTCCGTTGGGTCGACGAGCCAAAGGTGCGCGACCCCTTCGCGGGCGTAGACCGGGCGCTTGCCATGCAGGTCGAGCCTGCGTGTCGAGGCCGATAGCACCTCGCACACCCAGTCCGGCGCAAGGGTTGCGTAGGCGGTGTCCGGGAACTCCGGCATTCGCTCGCGGCGCCAGCCCGCGAGGTCCGGGACCAAGATGTCGTCACGCAGATGCAGCTCCGGTTCGAAGACGATCCACCAGCCGCCCGGTCCGCCGACGTCGTAATCGAAGGGACCGCCGACTTTGACACCGAGCGATGAGCTTGCACGTGCATGGGGCATCGCCGGCCGAGGGTGTGTGTGCAGCGTCCCTTCGACGATCTCCGCGACCCGATGCGCAGGTGCGTCAAGTACGTCCTGGTAGGTGGCCCGGGGGGCCTGCGTCGGCTCAGGCTTGCGCGCGGCGGGGCTCATGGCACTCATCTTGACTCCTTTGCGTTTTTCTGTCGAGGCGAATGTCAGGAGCAAATAGTCTGTCCGGTGTTGTAGCACGTGAGTTGTCCGGTTGGATGGGCACCGAGGAGGTGCCCGATGACCAGGACCCAAGTGCGACAGGAGATCCGGCGGATGAGATTCCAGGAAGCCTGACGAGGCTTCGCCTCAGACCGACGAGGCATGTGTTGCCGGGGTGAGACGGACTCCGGCCGCTGCTCCGCTCTGCGGACGAATCCGCGTTCATGGTCGCCTTGAGGCGTCGGTGGCCATGGGGTGGCCAAGTGGGGAGCCCATCGACCGGAGTCCGAACCGTGAACGTAGCACGAAGCGCTGTCGAAGTGTTGGACGAGCACACGACGCTGGCGCTCGAAAGCATCGACCGGATGTATCTGAACGTGTAGCGGGGGCATCGTATTTCTTCCGCGCGAGAGCGGGGCTCGAAGACGTCCGTATCCACGACCTCCGCCGCTCGTTCGCGTCACGGGCCTTCGCCCTCGGGGAGAGCCTCCCGACCATCGCCCGGCTGCTCGGGCACGGCCAGGTGAACACCACTGCCCGCTACGCCCACTTCGCCCGCGATGCGGTGAAAGCGTCCGCATCGAAGGTCGCGGCCAGCATCGCCGCGGATATCCGCCCGCGTGGCCCCGGGTCGAACGACGCCATGTGGACCCGCCGTCGTGCGGTGCATCGTCCTCGGTCCGAGGGCAAGCGAGGGGCGAAGCGTCCTCTTGCGCTTGCGCCGCCTGGTCGACACGGATTGGCTTGGCGGCGCTTGCGGATCGCTTACGGACGATCGAGTCGCCGGCAGCGGACCACAGCGATGTCTTCGGGAAAGCATACTTTCATCAATATGTTGTCTTGATCGTGAGATGGAACACGCTCGCGGATTTTCGACAAGGCACTTACAGTAGCCATCGCGGGGGCCTTGGCGGCTCCGATGGCCGCGCAGGCGGTGGACGTCACGCTCTCGGGCCACGTCAACCGGGCGCTCCTCATCACCGATACGGACTCCTCCACCACCAGCTCGGTGGGTGACAACGGTAGTTCGGGCACCCGGGTCCGGTTCACCGGCTCGGGCGAAATGATGGAAGGCCAGTCTGCCGGGGTGAACCTCGAGTACGCGGCAGGCGACGACCTGAGCCTGCGCTACGCCGAGGTCTGGTTCTCGGGCGGTTTCGGCAGGGTCTCCATCGGCCAGGGCGACCAGGGCGGCGAAGGTTCGGTCTACAGCGACAAGAGCGGCGTGTTCGGGATCGGCCACGGGCAGGAGAACGCCGGGGTCACGAAGCGCGTCGTGGAGGGGGGAAAATATCGGGAAAGAGCGTTTACGGTTGTGGCGGAGGACGGGACGGAACTAACGGCCGGTCGGGAGGTCGAATACGACGAGGAGGAGTATAACTACTACACCTCGCTTGATGGCGGCAGTGGCCGCAACGAGCGGATCCGCTACGACACCCCCTCGGTCGGCCCGTTCTCGGTGGCCGTTTCGGTCGGCAACGGCGACCAGGTGTCCGCCGGCATCAGGCTGAACCAGGACTTTGGCGGCACCGAGTTCAGCGCGGCTCTGGGCACCATCCAGTGGCCCGGGGAGAGGTCCACAGTCAGCGGTTCGGCCGGTGTCAAGTTGGCTTCCGGCGTCACCATCTCCGGCGCTTGGGGCAAGGGCAAGGATCATCCGGGCATGACGATTCTTCCGGTGGACGCGGTGCCCGCGGTGCCCAATACGCCCGCCGTACCTGCCGAGTATCGGTGGGTGGACACCGCCGCAACCGTAGACCACGATGGCGATGCCAACACTGCCGACCAGACTTGGGCAACGTCACGTGATGCTCAGCAGATTCTGATTGATGCCGGCAACGCAGACGACGCAACCGAACAGGCGATGGTTGACGGACAAGAGGCGGAAGCCGCTTTGCGGGCGCTGTTCGATGTCTACGAATGCGACCCCGAACCGATGGCCGACGGCTCGGTACTCGGTGACGAGATGACGGCGAACTGCATCCAGGTCCTCTTCGAGCCGAGCATGCCGGAAGGGGAAGACGGTTCGCCGGCCGTTGCCGCAATTCCCGCAATGGAGACCACGACCGACCCGAGCTTCTTCCAGGCGACGATCGGCTACGTGTTCGGCGATACCTCCGTGGGAGTGTCCTGGTACAGGGCCAGCGACACCGTGAACGAGGGCTCGGAGCTGACTGCGGTCGGCGTCGGTGTCAACCACAACCTGCCGAAGATCGCTACGAACGTGTACGCCGCTGCGCAGGACTACAGCGTGGAGGACGGTGCATACGAGTCCGACGACACCGTCATCATGATCGGCGCCCGCATCCGGTTCTAGTCGGTCTCGACCCTTCCGACCTTTCACGGCCCTCCCCCTCCTGGGGGAGGGCCGTCTTTCTTTGCTACCCCGACCACCCCCTTCCCGGAATGGGCAATGAATACGCGTCCGACGGGGTGTCGGCCCTGATTCCGGATGGGTAGCGGCAGGGCGGACTCCGGCGGCCGCAGAGCGGGTACCGATCACCGAGTGAGCGGCGCCTGTTCGGGGTAGAACGGCGGAAAGCCGAGGGAGCGACCGCCCTCCCACAGGGTAGACGGAGGTCGATGTGTTCGATGCAGGCGGAGTGCAGGTCGGCCAGCAGGTCGACGTAGCGGGCTACGGTCTTGCCGTCTACGGCGAGGCTTCTGGCGAACGTAGCGGCGTTCGAGAGCCCCCCCCTGCGCATGCGCCAGCATGGTCCAGAGGCGTCGCAGAGTTTCCGCGGAAACGCGCGGCCCGAGTGCGGGAACGTCTCGTTCCAGATAGGTGCGGATGAAGTTCTCTCGCCAGATTGCGCTGTCGGCATCGCTCGGGGCGAGAAAGGAACGAGGGAATCCCCCTCGGATCCAAAGCAGGGCCAATTTTCGTTGCATGATATTTTATTGATTCGTATGAAGAATCAACCCCTCTGGACAACCCGCCCTGGGGTTGGCATACTGCGGTGCAGGCCCCTTGACCCCGGCGAAGACGATGATCGAGATGATTGCCCGGCGGCTGCGCGAGGTCACGGTCCGCCCCACGGTGGGCGTGGGCGAGCGGCGGTGTTGGGATGCGCTGATGGGCGCGCATCACTATCTGCCGTTCCGGGGGCTGGTGGGACGAAGCGTTCGCCACGTCGCGGTGCTCGGCGAGCACTGGCTTGCGCTCATCGGCTGGCACGCCGGGGCGTTCAAGCTCCAGGCCCGCGACCGGTGGATCGGGTGGCTGCCCGAGCAGCAGTTCCGGCGCCTGCACCTGATTGCCAACAATGCCCGGTTCGTGATTTTGCCCGGTTGCGCGGCGTCGAACCTGGCTTCGCGGGTGTTGGCGTTGAGCCTTCGTCGGCTGTCCCAAGACATGCGCGCGGCGCACGGGCATCGGGTGCTGCTGGCCGAGACGTTCGTGGACCGCAGCCGGTTCACCGGCGCGTGCTACCGGGCGGCGAACTGGCAGGTGCTCGGTCACACGCAAGGCTTTGCGCGCCGGCCCGGGGTGCCGGTCACCTGGGTCCCCCACGGTCAGCCCAAGGAGGTCCTGGTCTATCCGTTGGTGCGCGACGCGCGCGAGCAGCTTCGCGCGCTCGACGACGGACCGAAGTGGCGAAGCCAGGGCGACCCCGCGCCTTGGACGGCGAATCGGCTGCAAAGCCTGTGGGAGTGTCTTCGCACCGTGCCCGAATTCCGGGGCGCGCGCGGACGGCGCTATCCGCTGGCCACGATCCTGGCCATCGCGGTGGCCGCAAAGCTCGCCGGCTACCACGGCGCGAGCGCCTTCGCCGAGTTCGCCCAAGGATTGACCCAGCACCAGCTTCGCGCCCTTCGGGCCTTCTACAGCCACCGCCTGGGGCGCTTCACCGCACCCTCCACGACCGCCTTCTTCAAGGTCCTCGTCGCCCTGGACCCCGAGGGGCTGGACCGCGCCGCGCGCACCTGGGCCGCGCAGCAAAGCCGTGGCGCCGAGCCGGTGGCCATCGACGGCAAACGCATCCGCGGCGCCGCCCGGCACAACCCCCGTGGCAAGTACCACCTCGTGGCGGCGGTGGAGCATCATTCCGGCAACGTGCTCGGACAGGAAGCGGTCGCGGACAAGACCAACGAGATCCCCACCGTTCGGACCCTGGCCACCGCACTGGCGCTCAAAGGCCGGGTGGTGACCGTCAATGCGATGCACGTGCAGAACCGCACCGCCCGGTGTCTGGTCGAGCAGTGCGGTGCGCACTACGTGATGACCGCCGTCAAGGGCAACCGCCCCGACCTGCTCATCGACCTGCAAGGACTGCACTGGGAGCACCCCGAGGTGCGCGCCACCGAGCACCACTCCTCGAACAAGGGACACGGGCGGCTCGAGACGCGAACCTGCCGCGTGCTCGACCTGACCGACCACCGCGACCGGGCACGCCTGCCCCATCGCCGGGTGGCGTTTCGCATCGAGCGCGAGCGCCGAAACGCCAAAACCGGCGAACTCCAGCACGAGACCGTGCACGGCCTGACCTCGCTGCCCCCCGAGCAGGCCACCGCCGAGCTCGTCCTCGCCCTGGTGCGAGGGCACTGGTGCATCGAGAATCGCCTGCACCACGTGCGCGACGTCTCCTACGGCGAAGACCGATGCCGGGCGCGCACCGCACACCTGCCGCGCAACCTCGCCTGCCTGACCAACCTCGCCATCTCCCTGGTGCGCATCCAACGACGATTCGATTTCCTCCCCCAAGCCCATCGCCACTATGCCCGACGACCCCACGACGCCGTGCGACAACTCCTCGAACCGCCCAAACGCTGAAACCCCCTGCCCACCGCCTCACGGCGCGCCCGTCACGAGCGCACCGAGGGACCGGCTCGCCCGTCACGACCTGCCGACCCCCGTTCTCGAGCCGACCCAAGCCGTTCCTGGACCCCAACGCCCTGCTGCAAGCCCTCGCGACGCTACGCCGAACTGGCTACTCGCGGACACACCAACGTACTCCCCAGAATATTCCCCCCTTCCTCGCACCGAACAAAAATCATCCCTGGGATCCAAAGAGGCGTCTGCTCGTGCTCGCTCAGCTCGCGAACATCCAGGGGAGAGAGCTCGAGATGGGCGATACGACCGGCAAGGCTCTCTCCGGACTGGCGCAGCAAGTCCATGGAAGCCGAGCCGAGCAGAAGGAACTGCCCGGCCGGTTCGCCGCCGCGAATGCGCTCGTCGATGATCCCGCGCAGCACCTGAAACAGGCGAGGAACGCGATGGATCTCGTCCAGCACCACCAGCCGCTCGCGTTCCCGGCGGAGATATCCCGGCGCGTCGGCCAACCTTTCCTGGTCGGCAGGGCTCTCGAGGTCAAGATAGAGTCCCGCCTTCCCCGGCCCGGGCCCGTTACGGCCCCAGGTGTCGGCGACCGACCCGCGCAAGTGTCGCCTTGCCGACCTGGCGAGGACCGAGCAAGGCAACCGCCGGGAAGAGGCGGAGGCGCTCTTCCAGACGGACACGGAGCGTTCTCGGGATTGTTTTCTCCATTTGTCCTCACAATTATGGAATCGATCTCCGGAATTGCAAGGATGATCAGGCTGAGCTCGCCGCGGACGTTCTCAAGGCACCGTATCGGCGGCCCGCCCTGCGGAGTCTCTTGGTCGTCGGGCCGCCATCCCGCACGCCCGCGGTCCGGAAGCCGCGGATCAGCTTGAGCAGGTGCTTGCAGGCCACCCGCTTGACCCGCATCAGCGTTCCGTCCCACCCACCCAGTCTGTCGTTCATCCTTCGCCGCCGTCGGGCGGGACGGAGGACACGCGCCTCCAAGCGGTCGATCATGCTCCGCATGCGAAAACGGCCCTCCCCCCGAGGAGGGGGAGGGCCGTGAAAGGTGGGAGGTGTCGAGACCGAACTAGCCATTGTGTATAGGGTGTCGTCGTTTTTCGCCGATTTATGACGACGTGGCATCCACCTATCGCCGACTGACCGAGCCGCCCAGGCAAAGCTTCTTCCTGTTCGGCATGCGGGGCGTGGGCAAGAGCACCTGGGCGCGGGCCGCCTACCCGAAATCGACCTCATCCTGGAGCTGCCCGGCAATCGGGTCCGGGCTGCCGAGATCAAGCGCGGGCTGGCTCCCGCGGTCGACAAGGGATTGCGCGTCGCCCTGCACGACGTGAAGCCGGATCGGGCGTTTCTCGTTCACGGCGGACCGGACCGCTACCCGAAGGGAGGCGGTGTGGAGGCAGTCGGGGTGAGGGCGCTGGCCGAAGAGCTGGCTCGCGCGGATTGACCGAGCGACCGCCTGCGCCCGTGCTGGCGTTCCGAGCCGAAGGTCTCCCAAGACACGGTAGAGGGTAAGCGCTACGAGTGGCCCACCTTCCGATTGATGGAAAGATGCTATTGGATGTCCGTTTTCACTGGGAGGGTCATCCGATGCAGGATACGGAACGAGATTTCGCCGCCGGTGGTGAACGGTCGGCGGAGGAGCACTCGGGGGTTGTTGCGCCGCGGCGGTCGCGCCGGCGCTGGAGCGCCGAGGAGAAGGCGCGGGTGGTGCACGAGAGCTTCCGGGCGGGGAATCGCGTAGGCGAGGTCGCGCGCCGCTACGGGGTATCGCGATGGCAGCTATCGTCGTGGCGCGGTCTGGCCCGCGCGGGCAAGCTTGGTGTGCCGTCCTTTTCACCCTCGGCGGCGGTCACGCCCGAGCCACCGCCGGCCTTCGCCACGGTGGAGGTGGACAGTGCTGCGGTTTGCGGTGCGATGGGGTCGGTGGTGATCGAGGCGCGCGGGGTGACGGTGCGCCTGGCAGGCGAGGTCGGCGCGGGTCGGATCGCGGAAGTTGCGGCGGCGCTGCGGGGGCTTCGATGATGGTCGCGGGGAGGGGTGTGGTGGTGGCGACGCGGCCGGTGGACTTCCGCAAGGGGCATGACGGTCTGGCGGCGGTTGTGGAGCACGAGCTCGGTCTGGATCCGTACTCCGGGGTGGCGGTGGTGTTCCGTCCCAAGCGCTTGGACCGGGTGAAGGTGCTGTGGTGGGATGGGACGGGTCTGGTGCTGGCGTCGAAGCGTCTGGAGCAGGGTCGGTTCGCTTGGCCGACGGTGCGCGACGGGGTGATGCGGCTGTCGCGCGCGCAGTTCGAGGCATTGTTCGAGGGTCTGGACTGGCGCCGGATGTGCCGGCCACCGGTGCGCCGGCCCCTGACCGCGGGGTGATCGGGGGATTGTCGAGCCCTCCTATAACACGCTGATCTTGTGATAGCATTTTGTCATGGGAACGCATCCTGGCACGGTCGGTTCGCAGTCGCTTGCACCGCCCTTTTGGGCGCTGTTCGAGGCCCCGAAGGCGGCGGTCGAGACACTGCGCGGCGAGGATGCGAGGTGGTGCGAGGGCCGCGGGCAGCGGGAGCATCGAGGTCCCGGGGCGGTGGTCGAGGGGTTGCGTGCCGAGGTCGCCTCGCTGACCGACCGTAACCGCCGTCTGGAGCATCTGGTACGCGAGCTGCGCCGGTTGCTGTACGGAAAGAAGTCCGAGAAGCTGCACCCTGACCAGCTCCAGCTCGCCTTCGAGGCGCTCGAAGGGGCGGTGGCCGAGCTCGAACCAGCGCCTCCGGCGAGCGCGACCCCGGGGTCGCCTCGCAAGCGCCGCGCGCCCGAGCGCAACCTCGGCCATCTTCCCGAACATCTGCCCCGGGTCGAGCAGGTGATCGAGCCCCGCAGCACGCACTGCCCGTGCGGGTGCGGCGAGATGGTGCGCATCGGCGAGGACCGCACCGAGCGGCTCGACATCGTTCCGGCGCAGCTTCGGGTTCTCGTCACCGTGCGCCCGAAGTACGCCTGCCGGGTGTGTGAGGAAGGTGTCACCCAGGCACCGGCGCCGGCGCATCTGATCGAGGGTGGACTGCCGAGCGAAGGCGCGCTCGCCCACGTGCTCGTGTCGAAGTACGCGGACCATCTTCCGCTGTATCGGCAATCGCAGATGCTTGCCCGCTCGGGTCTGGACCTGCACCGTTCGACCCTGGCCGGGTGGGTCGGCAAGGCGTCGTTTCACCTCCAGCCGGTGGTCGATTGCCTGGCGGCGGAGTTGAAGAGGTCTGAGAAGCTGTTTATGGACGAGACCACGGTGCCGGTGCTCGACCCGGGCCGGGGCCGGACCAAGACGGGGTATCTGTGGACGATGGCGCGCGACGACCGGTCCTGGGGCGGTCCGGACCCCCCGGGGGTGGTGTATGCCTACGCGCCCGGTCGTGGTGGTCACCATGGCGAGCAGGTGCTCGAGGGGTTCAGCGGGACGTTGCAGACCGATGGCTACGCCGGGTACAAGCGGCTGAGCCGGTCGGACCGTCCGGGTGGCGCCTTGCGGCTGGCCCATTGCTGGGCGCACGTGCGCCGGGCGCTCAAGGAGGCGCTCGACACCAGCGCCTCGCCGATCGCCGAGGCGGGCCTGCAACGTATCGCGCGGCTGTATGCGGTCGAGAAGAAGATCCGAGGCGAGCCGCCGGCCACGCGCCAAGCGATCCGGTGGGACGAATCGGCGCCGCTGGTGAACCGGTTCGGGGTGTGGCTCGACGAGCAGCGCTCGCGGGTCTCAGCGCGCTCGCGCCTGGGCGAGAAGCTGACCTACATCGCCAACCAGTGGCAGGGGTTGCTCGTCTTTCTCTACGATGGGCGCGTGGAGATCGACTCCAACGCGGTGGAGAACCTGATGCGGCCCGTCAAACTCAATGTCAAGAACGCGCTGTTCGCCGGCCACGACGACGGGGCGCATGGCTGGGGGCGCATCGCCTCGCTCATCGAAACCTGCAAGCTCAATGGCGTGGAGCCCTACGCCTGGCTCAAGAGCACGCTGGAGAAGATCGCCGCCGGCCACCCGCACTCGCGCATCCGCGAGCTGTTGCCCTGGAACTTCAGCTCGGCGTCAAGCTGACTGCACGGCGGGCCCCTGGTTGGCAAGGTGGGCCGTTCGTACCGCTTACGGTAGAGGCGCGTTTCGCGGCTTCCGGGGTGCCGCCTCGCATGGACCCTCGATGTGGGAGGGCACAGAACGACCGCCAGGAACCGAAAGTAAGGATATCGGCAAAGGGCTCATCAACAAGATGCCCGCCGACGGCGTGCCTCAATGGATCAGGGCGACGCCCTCGACGGTGGCAGCATTCGCCAGGTTCCGATCCAGAGTGGCCAAGTGGTCGCCGCGGCGCAACGCGGTCTCCAGATAGGCCGCGTCATAGGCGCTCAGTGCGTGCTTGCGGGCGAGCGCCATCACCGTTTCCTCGTCGTGGGTGTCGTCATGCAACAGGCGCAGGTTCCGCAAGCGCAGCAGAAACCGTGCGCTGTCGCTCTGATCGATCCGGCCGCGGCGCTCGTTGACGATCAGGACATTGCGGATTTCGTACCGGAAGATGCCCGGGACCACGCCGCCGAGCCGGGGCAAGCCGTCCAGCACTCGTTCGGCGGCATCGGCCTGCTCGTCCGGGAAGCACCAGGCGGCGGCGACCGACACGTCGACGACGATGGCCATCAGGCGCGGCCCTGTTCCTTGGCCGCACGGATATCCGCAGACGAGACCCGCGGCCGTCGCGCTCGTTCCCGCCGCATGAACGCGATGGTCTCGGCGATCGGACTTTCCAAGGGCACGAGGCGGGCGGCGGGCACGCCGTCGCGCGCGATGATCACGTCCTCGCCGCTCTCCGCCTGCGCGATGAGGTGCGACAGCCGCGCCTTGGCCTCTCCGACATTGATGGTTCCCGGCATGATGTCAAGCTCCCGAGTGGGCGTGCGAGTCTGCGCAACCATAGTCGCCACCGCGCGCTTGGTCAAGGCTTGGTCCATCTGGCGTCAGGTCAGTTCCGAGGCTGACGAAACCGGACGCCGGCGCGCCGGACCACCGCCGAGGAGGTCGCAAGGCTCGTTCCTTCCGAGCGAGGGAACCAGGAATGGGCGCCACCATTCACGGTGGACGAACACCATGGCGATGGGAGGAACCGACCAGGAGGTACGTTGGATGAGGAACCCGAGCGCGGGCCGAACGCGAGTCCGACCCCGAAACCGGAAACCGTTTCCGCTATTCGGACTCAATGGCGCGCGCCAATCCCAGCCTTCAGTGTGCGCATTCCGGCGATAGTGCTCACCGGTACCGGCGTGAACATGGTCACCGATCGGAGCGAGGCATGCGGGTGTCGGATTCGGCGAATCCCGGCTTGCTTGCGGGAGTGCCGGCGCAACACAGCGGGAAGAAGAAAACGGCCCTCCCCCGGGGAGGGGGAGGGCCGCAAAGGATGAGACTTTCGAGTCGGGTCAGGGTAACGAGAACGCGGCGTGGTCGCCGTCGCGCCGATCCGCCCGTCCGGCTACGACGATGCCTCGGCTTCCTCGGACATCTCCTCTGCCGGCATCTCCTCCTCCGGCTCGGGCTCGAGAACCATCGCCGGTGCCGGACTCGCGATCTCGAAGTCCGCGCTCATCTCGCCCATGGTGACCGAGCCCGCCACGTCCCAGCTATGCCAGGAACGGTAGGTGTGCTTGACCTCGCCCGAGACCGAGAACAGGCACGGTTCGGCTTCCGCCTCGCCGGCTTCGGCCATCTCCTCGGTGGCCTCGCCCTCCATCTCGCCGGCTTCGGGCATCGGCGTGGCTTCGACCATGAAGCTGCCGCCCTCGACCGGGAAGGGACCCTGGCATGCGACCGAGCTCATCGTCTCGGTCATGTTGCCTTCTTCATCCTTCGAGATTTCGGTGCTGACGAGCGCGACGCTCTCGATGACCATGCTGTTGCTGCCGGTCGTGGACTGGCTCGCGGTGACCGTCAGCGTTGCGCCCGGGGCTTCGCCGGGCTCGCTCAGGACCGCGCTCCACACGCGCATCTCCGGCGGTGCCATTTCGTCCATGGCGGCGTTCGCCGCGCCGGCCGCGACCAGCGGGGCGAGCGCGGCGAGGACCAAGGTACGTTTCTTCATCGGTTTGCCTCCAGTGTTCGGTGGGGTGTTTCCGGTTGCTTCGGTGCTGACTGCTGCCGCCCACCGGCTCCGGGGCCGGCACCTCCCTTCCCCGAGACCGGGGAAGGGAGGTGCAACGCGGGAGACGCCGCAGCCGGAGTTAGAACGTGACGAGGATCCGATGAACCCGGTCAGAACTTGATGCGCGAACCCACGAACAAGACGGTGTCGCTCGTATCCGTCGCGCCATCCTCCACGCGATACTGCTGCACCGTGGCGAAGAGGTGGGCATTGACCTTCGTCGGAAGGTTGTGGTTGACGCCCAGGCCGACGATGGTGCCCTTGGACCCTGCATTCACGAAATCGCGGGAGCGGTACCAGCCCAGCGCGAAGGACGTGTCGCCCACGACGTACCCGATCGTTGTCTGGACATAGCTCGGGTCGGTGGAGGGCACGGCGGCCTTCTCGATGGCCACGTTTGCCTCCCATTGAACAGATCCGTCCAGGATCGGGTTGTAGGGGCCATTAGCGTTCACGGTAGGATTCAAGTCCTTCCCTTCCAGAATTGCGTCCAGGTGTGCATTGGTGAGCGGCTGCGGGTTGCCTTGGGCATCGAGGTAGGTGGTAACGGCGACAACGTTGTAGGCCCCAGAATCTTGGGTTGGAGGCTGAATGCCGGCGTTTCTCATCCAGGTTTGAGGAGCCGCCAGATTCCCCCTGAGCCACGCTCTTTTCTGCGCAGTTGTCGTGAGCTTGTTGTCAAAGTCGCCGGAGCCAACGTTCAGCTCGTTGAACTTGGCCCTGAAATCAGCAGTATGCTGTACCAAGTTGCCGACGGTACGACCCTTTCCGACTAGGTCTTTGGACACGTAAGGGGAGTGGGTGGTGACGATCGCCCCGGCTGAGTTTACGTGTGAGAACGCCCATTGTTCATCTGCGAGGATGGTGTTGGTGCTGACCCGCTGCCGCGGAGTTGCCGCTGCTCCTCCGATGTTGGTGCCCTTGGCCCATGACGCCGACCAGGTAAGGCCGTTTGCGAACTTGGTGCCGATGGAAGCGCCGATGCTCCGAGACTTCTCTTCGGTGACCTCATTGTCATACTCCAGCACCCCGACTTCGCCTCGAACCGCCGTGCCAGCCGCCTCGGTGTCCAGCACCAGGCTGGCTGACCAGCGATCGTCATTGCCGGCGGACGCTTCCAGGGTGATTGGACCCAGCGCCGGGGACGTGTAGTGCAGTCCCTCCGTCGTGCCGCCGCTCATGGCGTCGAAGTAGTCCCCGGTGGTGATCGCTCCCATTTCTTGGCCATGGGCGACGAACGCGCCCGACTTGTCGGAGAACGCGCGCGTGTCGGCCGCCTCCGAAGCGTCGCCGAGCGCGATCTTGCCCAAGCCATCGCCAGAGACGTACACATGGGCTTCGCGCAGATTCGGGCCTTGACCGAGCTCGATTTTGAGACCGGCGGACGTACCGCCTTCGATTTCGGTTTCGCCCTCCATGCGGAAGCGGGTGGGGCTTGACCCCCAGTCCTGGAAGGAGGTTGTCGATTCGTCGGCGTCGGTGATGACCAGCGCGCGGCTGACGTGCCCGCTCAAGGTGAAATCCACCGCCTGCGCGGCCATCGGAGCCGCCAAGGCCCCCGCGATGGCTACTGTAAGTGCCTTGTCGAAAATCCGCGAGTGCGTTCCATCTCACGATCAGGGCAACATATTGATAAAAGAATGCTTTCCTGAAGAAATCGCTGTGATCTGCTGCCGGCGGCTCGATCGTCCGTAAGCGATCCGCAAGCGCCGCCAAGCCAATCCGCGTCGTCAGGCGGCGCAAGCGCAAGAGGACGCTTCGCCTCTCGCTTGCCCTCGGACCGAGGACGATGCACCGCGCGACGGCGGCTCTACGTGGCGTCGTTCAGCCCGGGGCCGCGCGGGCGGATATCCGCGGCGATGCTGGCCGCGACCTTCGATGCGGACGCCTTCACCGCACCGCGGGCGAAGTGGGCGTAGCGAGCAGTGGTGCTCACCTGGCCGTGCCCGAGCAGCCGGGCGATGGTCGGGAGGCTCTCCCCGAGGGCCCGTGACGCGAACGAGTGGCGGAGGTCGTGAACGCGGACGCCTTCGAGCCCCGCTCGCGCCCGGATGCGAAGCCAATGGTCATTGAGGTTCGAGAGGTGCCGCCCCGGCTTCGCGCCCGTGATTACCCACGGGTTGCCGAGACTACGGCGGCGCTGGCCCGTCGCCAAGCGGTGACGATGGGCACGCATCCGCCCGATCGGGCGACGACTTCCTCAGCACCGGTTACGCAACGATCCCTGCAACCGGGGACCGCACCCGCTCCGACCGGTTCCCGGATTCCTTCGTCATCCCAGGAAATCTGTCTACGGAATAGTCCGACCCATTCCCGTGGGGTTCCCACGACGGAATGGGGGAAACAACATCGCTCGCGGGCCTCCGGGAACGGTGGAGGAAGGGCGAGGAGCCGGACAGTTCCATTTGTTGCCAACAGGGTCGCCACCACCGCTTGTAAATGACCAAACTTGTTGTACGATCATTCGGGAAACGACGAGGTTCCGGCCTCATCGGTTGCCGCCGACAGGGATTTCGATATCCAATCATGCCGCCCGCTGCATACAAGGTCTAGGAAGCCCGCGCCCACTTCTCGGAGCTTCTGGCGCGAGCCCGGGCGGGCGAGGAGATTGTCATCACCAAGGGCCGTGAGCCCCAGGCCCGGCTCCTGCCGCCGGCCGGGCGCGGAAAGCGGGAAACCGCGCCGCTGGGACATCTCCGCTTGCCGGACGACCTCTTCGATGGCGACGATCCGGAACAAGCCGCGATCGATGCCGGGGTCCACAGCGACGCCTTCGGTATCTGGAACGGACGCACGACCGTTTCGTGAGACTACTCCTCGACAGCCATGCCGTCTATTGGTGGATGACGGGCAGCGCCCGGCTGTCCGCAGTCGCCCGGGAACTGCTCCACGACGGTGCGAACGCCGTACTGGTCAGCGCGGTCTCGGTCTACGAGATCGAGCTCAAGGCTCGGCGCAAGCGCGTGAACCTGCCGCCGCAGGAACTGCGGGCAGCGCTCAGGCGCAACGCCGTCGAGGAGCTGCCCATCACCCACGACCACGCCGAGTATGCCGCCCATCTCGAATGGGAGCATCGCGACCCTTGGGACCGTGTGCTGGCTGCCCAAGCCCTTCTGGAGAACTGCGTCCTCGTGTAGGTCGACAAGGTCTTCGACAACACCTCCATCGACCGGCGCTGGTGAATCCGGCTCCAAATCGCCTGGCCGCCCCGGGCGGCTCGTCCGTGAGCGGCACGGACGGCATCGTTGCTTCAGGGTCGCCGGGCCCGAGGTCACCGAGGCGCTCAAGGTTCTCGCCCGCTTCGGGGTGGACCGCCCGGCGCCGAGGCCTCCACCGTCGAGGGACCTCCAGTCCATTCGCCGCGCGCGTCTTTGCTACGGCCATTTCGCGGGCGAGCTCGGCGCAGCGATGACCTCTGCCATGGTCAACCACGAGTGGCTGAACCCCCACCCGCTCACCACTGTACGGCGTATCCCCCACGACCGCGCGGGCGCACAGGTTCACCCGTCACGACCTACGGCCTCCGTTTTCCAGCCGGCCAAGCCGCTCCCGAACCCCATCAGTCCGCTACGTGCCCTCGCGTCGCAGGTCCGAACTTTGAGGTGGTTCCGGATTTCTGGACAGATCGCCAAGGTGTACTCGGAGCCGGCAGGAGGGCAAGGGTATGGCGATCAGACGGCGGCAATTCACCGCGGCGTTCAAGAAGCGAGTGGCGCGAGACCGCGCTACGAGGGGAGCAGCCGGACACGATGGTCTCCGCCCGCCGACGCTTCTCTTCGTTGGTTTCGTCAAACAGGTAAACGAAAACGTTGGTGTCGATGAAGGCTTCAGCGCTCATTCATTTCATCTCGGGTGAATTTCCGCCCCCCTGTGAACATGCTTGCGCGAAGCGAGTCGATGGTAGTCATTGCGGTATCCGCCTGCCGTCGCCGGCCGACGTAGTCTTCCAGCCACAGTCGAAACTGCGCGTTCAGGGTTGTACGTTCGGCTACGGCTCGTTGACGGGCCGCTTCGATCAGATCTTCGTCCGCGCTCAGGGTAATGTCCTTCATCGTCGCACCTCGGATCGCACTATTCTTGCGTGTACGATTTCCATGTTCAAGATGTCAATCGTGCCACGGATGGGGCCGGAAGTCATCCCGAAGTCGCATGGACCACGCCTTGAACCGGACCTTGGTCGACCAACTGGCCTGCCCGCCGGTTCGGAACCGGTGATTCGAGGAACGACATGGGTTCCCCGTCGGCTGAAAACTCACCGAGCGCCACTCCCGACAGCTCGCCATCCGCTTGCGCCGCGTCCGACTCCGACACTCCGCCTGCATCGAACCCATCGACCTCCGTCTACCCTGTGGGAGGGTGGTCGCTCCCTCGGCTTTCCACCGTTCTACCCCGAACAGGCGCCGCTCCCTCGGCGATCGGTACCCGCTCTGCGGCCGCCGGAGTCCGCCCTGCCGCTACCTATCCGGAATCAGGGCCGACACCCCGTCGGACGCGTATTCATTGCCCATTCCGGGAAGAGTGTGGTCGGGGTAGCAAAGAAAAACGGCCCTCCCCCTGGAGGGGGAGGGCCGTGAAAGGTCGGAGGGGTCGAGACCGACTAGAACTTGATGCGGGCGCCGATCATGATGACGGTGTCGTCGGACTCGTATGCACCGTCCTCCACGCTGTAGTCCTGCGCAGCGGCGTACACGTTCGTAGCGATCTTCGGCAGGTTGTGGTTGACACCGACGCCGACCGCGGTCAGCTCCGAGCCCTCGTTCACGGTGTCGCTGGCCCTGTACCAGGACACCCCCACGGAGGTATCGCCGAACACGTAGCCGATCGTCGCCTGGAAGAAGCTCGGGTCGGTCGTGGTCTCCATTAGGGGAATTGCGGCAACGGCCGGCGAACCGTCGTCCCCTTCCGGTACCGCAGCCGAGAAAAACGCCTGTTCGCAGTTGGCGGCGTCCATGTCGAAGTTGCCCCTTCTGTCGGCTTCCGCTACCGGATCGCACTGGTACGTGTCGAATAGCGTCTCGAGGTCGGTTTCTGCGTTTCTGGCAGCTGTCACCGATCCTTGGTCGGTCGGATCTTCCGCGGTGATGATGCCTTGCAGCCTAGCGGTCGCAGTAGCCCAATTCTCTTCGGGCGTGGGGTTGGACTCACCGCCATCGCCATCGTGGTCCACGGTTTGGGCAGTGTCCACCCACCGATAGACGGCATCCATGGCGGGCTGAGGTGGTCCCGGATTTTTGGACAGGTCGCTAAGGTGTACGGAGAGCCTGCAGGAGGGCAAGGGTATGGCGACCAGACGGCGGCGATTCACCGCGGCGTTCAAGAAGCGAGTGGCGCTCGAAGCGCTACGAGGGGAGCAACCGGTTCAGGCGATCGCGGCGAAGCACCAGGTTCATCCGAACCAAGTCAGCGCCT
Organism: Gammaproteobacteria bacterium; assembly: GCA_965214795.1. GTDB lineage: Bacteria > Pseudomonadota > Gammaproteobacteria > HK1 > HK1 > JAJDXW01. The sequence continues at coordinate 5,000,306 of OZ243976.1, forward strand.
GGAAGCGCCAGGCGGTGGAGGGCCTGGACGAGGTGTTTTCGGGCCCGCGGGCGAAGGGTCGTTCGGAGCACGAGGAGACGATCCGCGCGCTGCACGCGAAGATCGGGGAGCTGACGGTGGAGCGCGATTTTTTTCTGCGCGGGTTGGGGAGCTGAGTCGCGAGGAGCGCTTGGCGATGGTCGAACGCGGGGGTCGGTTGAGCCTGCGGCGCCAGAGCGAGCTGCTGGGCTTGAGCCGCTCGTCGCTGTACTACACGCCCCGCGCGGCGAGCGCCGAGGACACGGCGCTGATGCGACGGCTCGACGAGCTGTACTTGGCTTATCCGTTCTACGGGAGCCGGCAGATGGTTCGTCATCTTCGCCGTGAAGACACGCCAGTGGGTCGGGGCCGGGTCCGGCGGCTGATGCGGGTGATGGGGCTCGAGGCGCTGTACTGCAAACCGCGCACGAGCGTTCCGCACCCTGACCATCGGGTCTATCCGTACCTGCTGCGCGGGGTGCAGGTCGAGCGCCCGGACCACGTGTGGTGTGCGGACCTGACCTACATCCCGGTTTCGCAAGGGTATTTGTACTTGGTGGCGGTGATGGATTGGGCGAGCCGCCACGTGCTCTCGTGGCGGCTGTCGAACACCATGGACAGCCAGTTGTGCATCGAGGCGCTCGAGGCGGCCCTTGGCTACGGAACGCCGCAGATCTTCAACACCGACCAAGGGGCACAATTCACCTCCCTGGCGTTCACCGAACGGGTTCTCGCGTGCGGGGCGAGGTGTTCGATGGATGGCCGCGGGCGGTGCCTGGACAACGTGTTCATCGAACGGCTCTGGCGGTCGCTGAAGTACGAGGCGGTGTACCTGCACGAACTGCGCGACGGCTTCGAAGCCGAGCGCGTCATCGCAAACTGGATGCGTTTCTATACCCAGGAGCGCCCGCACAGCGCCCTGGGTGGACGCACGCCGATCGAGGCGTACCGTTGGGACCGTGCGGCATGAAGGCCACCGGTGCGAACGAGGGGCGTTGCGCAGGTGACGATCGTGGCGCCGCCCAGGACCCCGGTGATGGGCGAGGGGGGGGAGTCCTGTGGATTTGTGGACGAGTCCTTCGGACCGGCGCGAGCCCTACGGGCCGTGTGGACGAGACCGTGGACAACGCGGGCGCGTTGCCCACCGCCTCGCCCACACTCTCGCGCCTCTCGCCCACAAGCTCCACAGGACCAACCACCAGCGGTCCGGAGAACAGAGTTTCGACGTACCTCGACGCCGGTCACCGGCAACGGGTACGATCGTTCCGAGGGCATCACATCACAGTCCCGGTACACCTTATTCCGGCCCTCGGACTGTCCAAACGACCCGGACCACCTCAGGCGTATTGGGCACCGCGGCCACCGCGTCCACCGGAAGAATCGGCATGCCCTCATGATCCTTGCCCTTGCCCCAAGCGCCGGAGATGGTGACGCCGGAAGCCAGCTTGACACCGGCCGAACCGCTGACTGTGGACTTCTCCCCGGGCCACTGGATGGTGCCCAGAGCCGCGCTGAACTCGGTGCCGCCAAAGTCCTGGTTCAGCTTGATGCCGGCGGACACCTGGTCGCCGTTGCCGACCGAAACGGCCACCGAGAACGGGCCGACCGAGGGGGTGTCGTAGCGGATCCGCTCGTTGCGGCTACCGCCGCCATCGAGCGAGGTGTAGTAGTTACCTTTGTACTCGTACTTCCCGAGGCTGCTTATCTCTACTCTCTCTCTCTCTGTCGCCCCCTTCGTCAAAACCTCTGTCGTCCAAGCCTCTGTCTTATACTCCCCCTCCACGTCGCGCTTCGTGACCCCGGCGTTCTCCTGCCCGTGGCCGATCCCGAGCACGCCGCTCTTGTCGCTGTAGACCGAACCTTCGCCGCCCTGGTCGCCCTGGCCGATGGAGACCTTGCCGAAACCGCCCGAGAACCAGACCTCGGCGTAGCGCAGGCTCAGGCTGCTGCCTGCCCCGTACTCGAGGTTCACCCCGGCAGACTGGCCTTCCATCATCTCGCCCGAGCCGGTGAACCGGACCCGGGTGCCTGAACTGCCGTTGTCACCCACCGAGCTGGTGGTGGTGGAATCCGTATCAGTGATGAGGAGCGCCCGGTTGACGTGGCCCGAGAGCGTCACGTCCACCGCCTGCGCGGCCATCGGGGCCGCCAAGGCCCCCGCGATGGCTACCGTAAGTGCCTTGTCGAAGATCCGCGAGCGTGTTCCATCTCACGATCAGGACAACATATTGATGAAAGTATGCTTTCCCGAAGACATCGCTGTGGTCCGCTGCCGGCGACTCGATCGTCCGTAAGCGATCCGCAAGCGCCGCCAAGCCAATCCGCGTCGTCAGGTGGCGCAAGCGCAAGAGGACGCTTCGCCTCTCGCTTGCCCTCGGACCGAGGATGATGCACCGCACGACGGCGGGTCTACGTGACGTCGTTCGACCCGGGGCCACGCGGGCGGATATCCGCGGCGATGCTGGCCGCGACCTTCGATGCGGACGCTTTCACCGCGTCGCGGGCGAAGTGAGCGTAGCGGGCAGTGGTGCTCACCTGGCCGTGCCCGAGCAGCCGGGCGATGGTCGGGAGGCTCTCCCCGAGGGCGAGGGCCCGTGACGCGAACGAGTGGCGGAAGTCGTGGATGCGGACGTCTTCGAGCCCCGCTCGCGCGCGAAAGAAATACGATGCCCCCGCCCCGGTCTGAAGCACCGGCACATACGCGTTCAGATACATCCGGTCGATGCTTTCGAGCGCCAGCGTCGTGTGCTCGTCCAACACTTCGGCGGCGCCTCGTGCTACGCTCACGGCTCGGACTCCGGTCGATGGGCTCCCCACTTGGCCACCCTATGGCCACCGACGCCTCAAGGCGACCATGAACGCGGATTCGTCCGCAGAGCGGAGCAGCGGCCGGAGTCCGTCTCTCACCCCGGCAACACATGCCTCGTCGGTCTGAGGCGAAGCCTCGTCAGGCTTCCTGGAATCTCATCCGCCGGATCTCCTGTCGCACTTGGGTCCTGGTCATCGGGCACCTCCTCGGTGCCCATCAGACCGGACAACTCACGTGCTACAACACCGGACAGACTATTTGCTCCTAGCAGCTCCTGACATTCGCCTCGACAGAAAAACGCAAAGGAGTCAAGATGAGTGCTATGAGCCCCGCCGCGCGCAAGCCTGAGCCGACGCAGGCCCCCCGGGCCACCTACCAGGACGTACTTGACGCACCTGCGCATCGGGTCGCGGAGATCGTCGCAGGGACGCTGCACACGCACCCTCGGCCGGCGATGCCCCATGCACGTGCAAGCTCATCGCTCGGTGTCAAAGTCGGCGGTCCCTTCGACTACGACGTCGGCGGACCAGGCGGCTGGTGGATCGTCTTCGAACCGGAGCTGCATCTGCGTGACGACATCTTGGTCCCGGACCTCGCGGGCTGGCGCCGCGAGCGAATGCCGGAGTTCCCGGACACCGCCTACGCAACCCTTGCGCCGGACTGGGTGTGCGAGGTGCTATCGGCCTCGACACGCAGGCTCGACCTGCATGGCAAGCGCCCGGTCTATGCCCGCGAAGGGGTCGCGCACCTTTGGCTCGTCGACCCAACGGACCGCACCCTGGAAGCATTCGAACTCCGGGACGGCGAGTGGGTCTTGCTCGCAACCGCGAAGGACGACGATCCGGTCTCTATCCGGCCCTTCGATGCGGTCACATTCAGCCTTCGTGATCTGTGGCCCTGAGCACCGGCGTCCTCACGGGACACAGTGGTAATAACGGTTCCTCGCATGTCTTGCCGGCGACCCCGCACGCGCACTCCAGCCCCGCCGACGGGTCCGGCCAGCCTTCACGGTCTTCGTCTTCGATCAGGACAGGCTGGCGGCGATGGAGCTTGGCGAGTGCCGGCGACGCCGGAAGCGTCATCAGGACGGTGAAGGTCTCGACCGGCTCCTCGCCCTTCCTCCACCGTTCCCGGAGGCCCGCGAGCGAGAACACGTCCGCGCCCGCCGGCCGGCTCCAACCCGGACCACCTCAGACTTCCACTTCGGGGAAAAGGGAAAGCGTTGGCGGGAGCATAACGGATGGCGAAAGAAAACGGCCCTCCCCCCGGGGAGGGAGAGGGCCGTGGACGCTGGGAGCAGTCGAGAGCGCTTGGGGCGTGACGAGCGTTGCACCGCCCAAAACGGCCCCGGGCCTGCGCGCTACGACGATTCCTCGGCGGTTTCCTCGGATATTTCCTCTTCCGGCTCGGGCTCGAGGATCATCGCCGCAGTGGGGGATGCAATCTCGAACTCCGCAGTCGCCTCGCCCATGGTGACCGAACCCTCCATGTCCCAGCTATGCCATGGGCGGTACGTGTGCGAGACGTTGCCCGAGAGCGAGATCCGGCACGGTTCGGCCTCTGCCTCGCCGGCTTCCTCCATCGGGGCGGCTTCGACCTTGAAGCTGCGGCCCTCGATGACGAAGGGGCCTTGGCACGCGACCGAGCGCATCGTCTCCATCAGGTTGCCTTCGTCATCCTCTGACATCTCGGTGCTCACGAGCGCGACGCGCTCGATGACCATGCCGTTGCTGCCGGTCGTGGACTGGCTCGCGGTGATCTGCAAGGTCACCTCCGGTGCGGCTTCGGAGGGTTCGCTGAGGGTGGCCGTCCATACCCGCATTTCCGGCGGTGCCATTTCGTCCATGGCGGCGTTCGCCGCGCCCGCCGCGACCAGCGGAGCGAGCGCGGCGAGGACCAAGGTACGTTTCTTCATCGGTTTGCCTCCAGTGTTCGGTAGGGTGTTTCCGGCTGCTTCGGTGCTGACTGCCCCCCGCCCACCCGCTCGGGGCCGGGACCTCCCTCCCCGCAGACCGGGGGAGGGAGGTGAGACGGGGGAGACGCCGGGATCGAACTAGAACGTGACGAGCACTCCGAGCTGGAACACGGTCTCGTCCAGGTTCTTCTCTCCTATCTCGACTTCGTAGTTCTGCACCGAGGCGTGGACCGTGGCCCCTGCCTTGGGGAGCTTGTGGCTCGCGCCGATGCCGAGAGCGGTGCCCTCCGAGCCCTCCATCACGAAGTCCTGGGAGTTGTACCAACTCGCCGCAACGGTGGTGTTGCCGAACGTGTACCCGATACCCAGCCGAACATAGCTCGGGTCGGTGACGTGCTGCTCGGCAGGCACCGCGGGCACCGCGGGCACCGCGGGCACCGCGGGCCTCTCGTCGCCCTCGAGCCGCGCGGGCACGAAGTAGCAGCCGTCAAGGGACCGGACCCCATCATCCTCCCCATCACTAAGCCAACACCGACTGCTGACTAACATGTCGTGATATATCCTCACTTTCTCTTGATATTCTTCCGGGTTATCATCCTTCAAGTCCCTCAAATACATACCCACGTTATCCGCAGTAGGCGCGGGTGTGGCCTCGGTAGTCGGGTCATCAGGATTGGGGTCAGGTACCGGAGGAAAGATCTCCGCCAGCTCGTTGTTGAAAGTCCCCTCACTCATGTCGCCGATACCCGAATTGAAGGTGGATTCATCTATGTCCGTGACAAACCAGTCTTGGGACTCCGAGGGGGGCACCGCAGCCACGGCGGGCGTTCCGGGCGTTCCGGCGATGAGCGCGCCCAGGTGGTTGTCGCCCTTCCCCCACGCACCGCCGACGGCAAATCCGCTCGGCATGGTCATTGCGAACGAGGCACTGATGCTGCCGTCTGCCTTCCCCTGGTTCTGATGCGTGGCGACCTTCGCGTCGAAGAGGGTGCCGCCAAAGTCGGAGCTCAACGCGATCTGCGCCGAGACGCTGTCGCCGTTCCCGATCGAGACGGCAGCACTCAGCGGACCGATGGCCGGGGTGTCGTAGCGGATCATGTTGTTCCGCCCGCCGCCGTCCAGCGAGCCGAAGAAGCCGCCAAGCGAGATTGCCTTCCCCTTCGAGATTACATTCCCCTCGTCGTCTATCACGGGCAACGTCTCGAAGTATTCAGTGTCGCTCGTGCCGTCCTGGCCGGCGCCAATCCCGGTCACCCCAATCCCGACCACCCCGGTCCTCCCGGCGCCCGCGGAGCCGTCGCCCGCCTCGGAACCCTGACCAAAGGTGATGCGTCCCGCGGCAGGGTTGGTGTACTGGACGTTGGCATGCCGGAGAGTGGCGCTGGCGTCCATCGCGTACTCGAACTGGATGCCGAGGGTGCTGCCGTCGTCGAGCACGCTGTGGCCGTTGGCGCGGACCCGGGTAGCCCCGTTGTTGTCCCTGATCTCGGTCTTGGTCTCGGAGCCGGGGTCGGAGTCGGTGTAGAAGAGGGTCCGGCTGACCTGACCCGAGATGGTGAAATCCACCGCCTGCGCGGCCATCGGGGCCGCCAAGGCCCCCGCGATGGCTACCGTAAGTGCCTTGTCGAAAATCCGCGAATGTGTTCCATTTCATGGTCAGGACAACATATTGATGAAATTATGCTTTCCCGAAGACATCGCTGTGGTCCGCTGCCCGCGACTCGATTGTCCGTAAGCGATCCGCAAGCGCCGCCAAGCCGATCCGCGTCGTCCAGGCGGCGCAAGCACAAGAGGACGCTTCGCCTCTCGCTTGCCCTCGGATCGAGGACGATGCACCGTGGGACGGCGGGTCTACGTGGCGTCGTTCGACCCGGGGCCGCGCGGGCGGATATCCGCGGCGATGCTGGCCGCGACCTTCGATGCGGACGCCTTTACCGCATCGCGGGCGAAGTGGGCGTAGCGGGCAGTGGTGCTCACCTGGCCGTGCCCGAGCAGCCGGGCGATCATCGACAGGCTTTCGCCGAGGGCCAGCGCCCGCGATGCGAACGAATGCCGGAGATCGTGAATGCGAGCGTCCTCGATACCGGCCCGCGCCCGGATGCGCAGCCAGTGGTCATTGAGGTTCGACAGGCGCCCTCCGGGCCTCGCACCCGTGATCACCCAAGGATTGTCCGGGAGCCGGGTAAGGCCGGCCAGCACCGATCCCGCCGTGGCGGGAAGCGGGACCACCCGCGGCCCGGTCTTGCTGTCGCGCAGCTTGAGCTCGCCCGCCTGTAAATCGACATCCTCCCACTTCAAGTTCAATATCTCGTTCCGGCGGCAGCCGGTCAGCATCAGCAGCCGGAGCGCCGCGACCGCCGATACCTGGATCGGTGTTCTCCCCTTCTCCCCGGCGTCGGTTTCGATTCGGTCCAGAACCCGCCCGAGCCGGCGGAACTCCTCTTCCGACAGAAACCGCTCCCGCTTGTGCTCCTTGTACTTGCGGATGGAGCGAACCGGGTGCGTTCCTTCTTTCCGCAGACCCCACACTTCGGCCAGGGCGAACATCTTGTTCAGCATATGGAGCACCTGATTTGCCCGGTACGGCGTCTCGCGAAGACGGTAGTGCAGCACCGCGACGTGCTCGCGCTCGACCGCTCTTACCGATACGTCGCCCAGCGACGGCAGGATCCACTTGGCGAAGGCGCTCCGATAGGAGCGCAGGGTCGATGGCTTGCAGCGCACCGCCACGTGCTGATCGAAGTACCGCTGCGCGAGATCCGCGACCGTGACCGTGGGCCCGACCTCCCGGTCCGATCTCGCCCAAGCAGGCGGCAACTCCTCTCCGGTCTTGATGCGAGCGATGAAAAGCGCTGCCCGTCGGCGGGCCTGAGCGGCCGAGAGCACCCCGTGCCGGCCCACCGTGACCCTGCTCGACCTGCCCCCCGATCGGGTCTGGACAACGTAGACCTTGGACCCCGACGGATAGACCCGGACCCCGAACCCGAGAAGCTCACGATCCCAGAAGATGGCATCCTTGTCCTCGACGGAAAGCCCCTCGACGGTGCGTTTGGAGATGCACAGGCTGGCCATGTCCGGACCCTGCGCCTGTCTCCCCTGCCTTCTACATCTCCTGGCACCTCCCGGCGCCTTCGCGCAACGGCCGGCGCCCCGAGTCGGGCGATGCGTCGGAAATCGGGGGAGGTTTATCGGCGAGGATGTCCGCTCCGATGCTGCCGGCGACCCGGGCGGAGGATGCATTGACCGAGTCGCGCGCGAGGTGGGCGTACCGCGCGGTGGTGCGCAGCCGGCGATGACCGAGCAGCTTCCCGATCATCGAGAGGCTTTCCCCCAAAGCCAACGCCCGCGAAGCGAAGCTGTGCCGCAGATCATGAATGCGCACGTCGTCGAGCCCGGCCCGCGCCCGGACGATCTCCCAAGGGTACTGGAGGTTCCTGAGGGGGGCTCCGGGCTTTCGCCCGGGGATGACCCAGGGATTGCCGGGGATTCGGGGCAGGTTCGAGAGCACCTCCGTCGCCGCCTGCGAGAGGGGCACCAGCCGCGCCCCGGTCTTGCTGTCGGGCAGCCGAAGCTCGCCCGATTCCAGATCGACGTCCGCCCAGCGAAGCGCGAGGATCTCGCTCCGTCGGCAGCCGGTCAGAGCCAGCAGGCGGAGCGCCGCCACCGCCGCCGGTGACGCTCCGCCCGCGCCCCCGTCCGCCTCGTCCAGCGCCTTTCCCAGCCGGCGGTACTCCTCCTCGGACAGGAATCGCTCGTGCCGGTGCTGCTTGTACTTGTCGATGGACCGGCAAGGGTTTTCGCCGGGAACGCGCAGACCCCGATCCTCGGCCATCCCCACGATCTGGCCGAACACCTCGACCGCGCGATTGGCCGCATAGGGGGTCTCGCGCAGCCGGTAGTGCAGCGACGAAACCTGCTCGCGTCCGAGATTCGCGATCGGAACCTTGCCGAGTGTCGGCAGAAGGTGCCGGTGGACGACCGCTCGGTAGAGCTCCAGGGTCCGCGGCTTGCAGTGCACCGCCACATGCTCATCAAGATACCGTTTCGCCAAGTCGGCCACCGTGGGCTCGGCCGGCGGTGGGGCGGACGGAGGATCCGGTTCCTCCCACATCTTGATCCGAGCGATGATCCGGGCCGCTCGCCGACGCGCCTCGTCGGCCGTGAGCGCTCCGTGGCGGCCCACCGTGACCCGCCGGGACCGGCCCCGTCCCCGGCTCTGCACCACGTAGACCTTGGACCCCGACGGATAGACCCGGACCCCGAACCCGCGGAGCTCCGGATCCCAGAAGACGGTGTCCTTGTCCTCCACGGACAGTCCGGCGACGGTACGGTTCGAGAGCTTCCGATCTCGCAATCTGGGCATGGTTCGCACTCGCTGCATTGTGTCCCTGGGCTCCTCTCGCACCCTGTTCCACCGTAAGCATAGCGTAAGCGGGTGAACCGGAATCGAGGCCGTGAGACCCCTGGACCGGCGCGGCTCCCCGCCCGGAGACGGGACTCCGGGGCGCTCTACCGGGCCGATCTATCGGGGCGATATAGACCTGCCGGGGCGATATAATCGTCCGCACCCCCCGCCCCCGTCCCCCCTCGTCCCCGGCAGAAGGACGCCCGCGTGAAGCATTCGGCCGTATCCCTCGAGGACAAGTACACCCTCGACTCCGGGCGCGTATACATCACCGGCATCCAGGCTCTCGTTCGTCTCCCGATGATGCAGCGCCGCCGCGACGTCGCGGCCGGCCTCGACACCGCCGGCTACATCTCGGGCTACCGCGGCTCGCCCCTCGGCGGCTTCGACAACGCCCTCGTCCAGGCGCGGCCGCTCCTCGAGGCGCACCACGTCCGCTTCCACCCCGGCCTCAACGAGGACCTCGCGGCCACCGCGGTGTGGGGCTCCCAGCACACCGAGGTCTTTCCCGGCGCGAAGTACGACGGCGTGTTCGCGATCTGGTACGGGAAGGGGCCGGGGGTGGACCGGAGCGGCGACGTGCTCAAGCACGGGAACTTCGCCGGCGCCGGCCGCCGGGGCGGGGTGCTCTGCATCGCGGGGGACGACCACGGGGCGAAGTCCTCGTCCATGCCCCACCAGTCGGAGCAGGCCTTCGTCGCCGCCCTCATGCCGGTGCTGAACCCCTCCTCCGTCCAGGAGTACCTCGACCTCGGCCTCTTCGGGTTCGCGGCGAGCCGCTACTCCGGCTGCTGGATGGGGTTCAAGGCGGTCTCGGACACGGTGGAGAGTTCGGCCTCCGTTCTCGTCGACCCGCACCGGCTCCGGTTCACCGAGCCGGGCGACTTCGCGCTCTCCGAGGGCGGACTCAACATCGACGTCGAGTACCGGCCGATCCCCTACGAGGAGCGCCTCCTCGAGCGGAAGCTCCCCGCCGTCCTCGCCTTCGCCCGCGCGAACCCGGTGGACCGGGTGGTCATCGCCGCGCCGCGGCCCCGCATCGGGATCGTCACCGCCGGCAAGGCGTACCTCGACCTTCGCCAGGCCCTCGACGACCTGGGGCTCGACGAGGAAGCGGCGGCGGAGCTCGGGCTCTGCGTCTACAAGCTCGCCCTCACCTGGCCGATCGAGCCCGAGGGCGTCATCCGCTTCGCGGCGGGGCTCGACGAGATCGTCGTCGTGGAGGAGAAGCGGGGGTTCATCGAGGACCAGCTCACCCGCCTCTTCTACAACCGGAAGGACGCGCCCGCGCGCATCGTCGGCAAGCGCGACGAGGCGGGGCGGCCCCTCCTCCCCGAACGCGGGGAGCTCTCCGCCGCCATTGTCGCCCGGGCGCTCGCGGCGCGGCTCCGGCGCCCCGGCGCGCCCGGAGCGCAGGACGCGGGGCTCGACCGCCGCCTCGTCCAGCGCCTCGCCCGCATCGACCAGATCGCGGAGCAGGCGGGGAAGACGGTGCCGGTCCTCTCGCGCTCGCCCTGGTTCTGCTCGGGTTGCCCCCACAACACCTCGACCCGCCTCCCGGACGGCTCGCGGGCGATGGCCGGCATCGGCTGCCACGGGATGGCGATGTTCCACCCCGAGCGCCGCACCGCGTACGCGACCCACATGGGCGGCGAGGGGGTGAGCTGGATCGGGCACGCGCCGTTCACGACCGAGCGCCACGTCTTCGCGAACCTCGGCGACGGCACCTACGACCACAGCGGGATCCTCGCGGTGCGGGCGGCGGTCGCGGCCGGCGTCAACATCACCTACAAGATCCTCTACAACGACGCGGTGGCGATGACCGGCGGGCAGCCCCTCGGGGGCGAGGTGCGGGTGGACGCCATCGCCCATCAGATGGTCGCGGAGGGGGCGGAGAAGGTGGTGGTGGTCAGCGACGAGCCGGAGAAGTACCCGGTCGGCTACCTGCCACGCGGGGTTCCCGCCCACCACCGGGACGATCTCGACCGGGTGCAACGCGACCTGCGCGACACCCCCGGGGTCACCGTGCTCGTCTATGACCAGACCTGCGCGGCGGAGAAGCGCCGGCGCCGCAAGCGCGGGCTCATGGAGGACCCACCGAAGCGCGCGTTCATCAACCACCTTGTCTGCGAGGGCTGCGGGGACTGCTCGGCGGCGTCCAACTGCGTCTCGGTGCAGCCCCTCGAGACCCGCCTCGGGCGCAAACGCCGCATCGACCAGTCCAACTGCAACAAGGACTTCTCCTGCGTCAACGGCTTCTGCCCGAGCTTCGTGACCGTGCACGGGGGCCGGGTCCGGAAGGCGGCGGGGGCGGGAGCGGGCTCCGGTACCGGCGGAACCGGAGGGGTCGGCGGGGCCAGGGGGGCCAGCGGGGCCAACGGGACCAGGGGGGTCAGCGGGATCGGAAGCGTCGGAGGCACCGGCAGCGCCGACGGCGGCGCGGACCCGTTTGCGGATCTCCCCGAGCCCGCGCTCCCCGGCTGCGTCGAGCCCTACGGGATCCTCGTCACCGGGATCGGAGGCACCGGGATCATCACCATCGGGGCCCTCCTCGGCATGGCCGCCCACCTCGAGGGCAAGGGCGTCACCGTGCTCGACTCGACCGGCCTCGCCCAGAAGAACGGGGCGGTGGCGAGCCACGTGCGCATCGCGGAGCGGGCCGAGGACCTGCACGCAACCCGGATCGGGGCCGGCGCGGTACGCCTCCTCCTCGGCTGCGACATGGTGACCGCGGCCGCCCCGGAGAGCCTCGCGACCATCGACCAGGGCGCGTCGCGGGCGGTCGTCAACGGCGACGTGACCCCGCCCGCCGCCTTCGTCATCGACAACACCATCGACCTCGGGTCGCGGCTCATGGCCCGCCGGATCCAGGACGTCGCGGGGCGGGAGAGGGTGGACTTCGTGGAGGCGACCAAGCTCGCGACCGCCCTCCTCGGCGACTCGATCGCGACCAACCTCTTCATGGTCGGGTACGCTTGGCAGAAGGGCCTCGTGCCCCTCGGGGCGGCGTCGATCGACGAGGCCATCCGCTTGAACGCGGTGGCCGTCGAGGCCAACCGGCAGGCATTCGGGTGGGGCCGGCTCGCGGCCCACGACCCGGCCCGGGTGTGGAAGATCGCCCGCCCCCTCCTGGTCGCGAAGGCGGAGGGTGAGGAGGAGGAGGACGATGCGCCGGAGACGCTCGACTCGATCGTCGAGCACCGCGCGGCCTTTCTCCGGGAGTATCAGGACGAGCCTTGGGCGGAGGGCTACCGCCGCACGGTCGCGCGGGTGCGGGCGGCGGAACGCGAGCGCGCGCCGGGGCGGAACGGGCTCGCGGAAGCGGTCGCCCGGAACCTCTTCCGTCTCATGTCGTACAAGGACGAGTACGAGGTGGCACGGCTCTACACGAGCGGCGAGTTCGAGGCCGGGCTTCGGCGCCAGTTCGAGGGCGACTTCCGGCTCCGTTTCCACCTTGCGCCCCCCCTCCTCGCGCGGCGCGACCCCGGGACCGGCGAGCTTCGAAAGCGCGAGTTCGGCCCCTGGGTATTCGGGGCCTTCCGGGTCCTCGCGCGGATGCGGCGCCTCCGGGGGACCACCTTCGACCTCTTCGGGCGGACCGAGGAGCGGCGGATGGAGCGCCGGCTCATCGAGGAGTACCGCGAGACGGTGGGCGAGATCCTGGACCGGCTCGCCCCCGGGACCCATGAGACGGCGGTGGCCCTCGCCTCGGTGCCGGAGAGCATCAAGGGCTTCGGGCACGTCAAGGCACGGAGCGTCACGGCGGCGGAGCGGCGGACGGAGCGGCTCCGCGCCGAGCTCCGGACCGCAGAGAGCACGATGCCCGCGGCCGCCCCGGTGCCCGCGGCGGCGGGCGGCGGCGGCTGATCGCGCACCACCGGCGAAGGCACTGCATTCCGGGTGCGAACGCACCCGGCCGACAGGGTAAGGTTACGATAGGATCCCGGGGAGACAGGGAGGAAGTCCATGACACCGGAAGTGCTCAGTATCATCGGCGTCGGTATCGTGCTCGCCGGGATCATTCTCAATGGACAGCGCAACCTGCGCGCCGACTATCGCGCCTTGCGCGCTGAAATCGAACGGCGCTTCGAGCAGGTCGAACGGCGCTTCGAGCAAGTCGATCGACGTTTCGAGCAGGTCGATCGACGCTTCGAGCACGTCGAGGGGCGCATCACCGCACTCGACCGCGGACAGGCCAGGCTGGAAGGCTTGCTCGAGGGCCTGCGCGAGGCGGTGACGGGCCGGCGAGCGGCGGCCAGCGACGACTGATCGCGCACCACCGGCGAAGGCAGTGCATTCCGGGTGCGAACGCACCGGGCCGACAGGGTGAAGTCGCGACAGGAGACAGGGAGGAGGTCCATGACACCGGAAGTGCTCAGTATCATCGGCGTCGGTATCGTGCTTGCCGGGATCATCCTCAATGGACAGCGCAACCTGCGCGCTGAAATCGAACGGCGCTTCGAGCAGGTCGAACGGCGCTTCGATCAGGTCGATCGACGCTTCGAGCAGGTCGATCGACGCTTCGAGCACGTCGAGGGGCGCATCACCGCACTCGACCGCGGACAGGCCAGGCTGGAAGGCTTGCTCGAGGGCCTGCGCGAGGCGGTGACGGGCCGGCGAGCGGCGGCCAGCGACGACTGATCGCGCACCACCGGCGAAGGCAAGTGCGTTCCGGGTGCGAACGCACCGGCCGACAGGGTGAAGTTGCGACAGGATGCCGCGGAGACAGGGAGGAGGTCCATGACACCGGAAATGCACAGCATCATCGGCGTCGGTATCGTGCTTGCCGGGATCATTCTCAATGGACAGCGCAACCTGCGCGCTGAAATCGAACGGCGCTTCGATCAGGTCGATCGACGCTTCGAGCACGTCGAGGGGCGCATCACCGCACTCGACCGCGGACAGGCCAGGCTGGAAGGCTTGCTCGAGGGCCTGCGCGAGGCGGTGACGGGCCGGCGAGCGGCGGCCAGCGACGGCTGATCGCGCACCACCGGCGAAGGCAGTGCATTCCGGGTGCGAACGCACCGGGCCGACAGGGTGAGGTTGCGATAGTCTTCCGGGGAGACAGGGGGGAGGTCCATGACACCGGAAATGCTCAGTATCATCGGCGTCGGTATCGTGCTCGCCGGGATCATTCTCAATGGACAGCGCAACCTGCGCGCCGACTATCGCGCCTTGCGCGCTGAAATCGAACGGCGCTTCGAGCAGGTCGAACGGCGCTTCGAGCAGGTCGATCGACGCTTCGAGCAGGTCGATCGGCGCTTCGAGCAGGTCGATCGACGCTTCGAGCACGTCGAGGGGCGCATCACCGCACTCGACCGCGGACAGGCCAGGCTGGAAGGCTTGCTCGAGGGCCTGCGCGAGGCGGTGACGGGCCGGCGAGCGGCGGCCAGCGACGACTGACCGGGGGCGGTAAGGATGGGCCGGAAGATCGCGGTCGTCGGGGCCGGGGCGGTCGGCGCCTACACGGGCGGGCACCTCGCGCGCACCGGGCACGACGTGACCTTCCTCGATCCCTGGCCCCCGCACGTCGAGTACATGAAGGCGCGCGGCATCGAGCTCTTCGGGGTCACCGAGGCGGAGCGGTGCACGGTGCCGGTGCGGGCGCTCCACCTCTCGGAGCTCGAGAGCCTCGCGCGCGAGGCGCCGTTCGACATCGTGTTCGTCTGCACCAAGTCCTACGACACCGCGTGGTCGACGACGATGATCGCGCCCTTCCTCGCCCCGGACGGCTTCGTGGTCTCGCTTCAGAACTGCATCAACGAGGAGACCATCGCCGGCATCGTCGGCTGGGGCCGCACCACGGGGTGCATCGCGAGCGTCATCTCGGTGGAGCTCTTCGAGCCGGGCCACGTGCGCCGAGCGGTGCCCCTCGGCGGCGAGCGGCACACCGTGTTCCGGGTCGGCGAGCCGCACGGGCGGCCGACCGCGCGCGTCGCGGAGGTGGCGGAGATGCTCCGGGCCGCCGACAGCGCCAAGGTCACCACCAACCTGTGGGGCGAGCGCTGGTCCAAGCTCACCGCGAACTGCATGCGCAACGCGGTCTCGGCCGCGACCGGGCTCACGAGCCGGGAGGGCGATCTGCGCGACGACTGCCGGCGGCTCGCCATCCGGCTCGCGGCGGAGAGCGCCGCCGTCGGCCGCGCCTTGGGCTACGATCTGGAGGTCATCTACGGCTTCGAGCCCGACCGGCTGGTCGAGGCCGGTGCGGGCAGCAACGAGGCGCTCGATTCCCTCGAATCCGAGCTGCTCGACCGCGCCCGCCACGCGAAGGGGGGCGGCGCGGGCCACCGGCCCTCGATGGGGCAGGACGTGGTGAAGGGCCGGCGCACCGAGATCGACTGGCTGAACGGGTACGTGGTGCGGCGCGGAGCCGAGATCGGGATGGACGCCCCCGCGAACGCGGCGATCACCGGGGTCGTGAAGCGAGTGGAGCGGCGCGAGGTCGAGCCGCACCCGGACCTCGTGCGCGGTATCCGACCACCCCCCGGGACAGGCAGCGGCCGGCGGACCATCGGGCCGGCGAGAGGACGAACATGACGATCGAAGAAGGCAAGGCGGCGCCGGATTTCACCCTGGAGGACGCGGCGGGGAAACGGGTGTCGCTCGGCGACTATCGTGGGCGGTACGTGGTGGTGTACTTCTACCCGCGCGACGACACCCCGGGCTGCACCAAGGAAGCCTGCGGCTTCCGGGACCTCCACGACTCGATCCGCGCCCGCGGGGCGGAGGTGCTCGGGGTCTCGCCGGACGACGGGGCGGCCCACCGGAAGTTCGTCGACAAGTACGCCCTGCCCTTCACCCTGCTCTGCGACCCGGAACGCGAGGTCATGGCACGCTACGGCGCGTGGGGCGAGAAGATGATGTACGGAAAGAAGACGGTGGGCGTGATCCGCTCCACGGTCATCGTCGCCCCGGACGGGACGGTCGCGAAGCACTGGCGGCGGGTCGCGAGGGCGGCGGACCACCCGGCCAAGGTGCTGGAGGTGCTCGACTCGCTCGCCGCCGGATGAGCCGGTGCCCGGACGCGCCTCGCTTCGCGGTCCGCGGAAGCTCGTGCATCCCCTGCGTACCGATCGCCGGGAGCGAAACGGAGCCGCCGGGACGAGCACCGCCGGACCCCCGCGGACGGAGCCGGTGAGCGCCGGCCCCGGGCCCCGGCGACCGGCCGGGGCGGGACGCGGGCTGCCCCTTGGCGCCGTGGTGCGGGACAGCGGGCAGGTGACCGCCGCCGCCGGGCGGTGGGACCCCAGGCAATACCACAAGTTCTCCGACCATCGCCGCCGGCCCGCGGTCGAGTTGCTCGCGCGCGTGCCGCCGGCCGAACCCTCGCTTGCGGTCGACCTCGGGTGCGGGTCGGGCGAGATCACCCGGCTCATCGCGGAGCGCTGGCCGGGCGCGGCGGTGCAGGGCATCGACCACTCGCCCGACATGATCGCGCGGGCGCGCGCCGGGGACGATGCAGGGGAAGCGGTGCGGGTCGAGTGGGTCGAGGCCGACATCGCGGACTGGTCGCCGCCCTCCCCGCCCGGCCTCGTCTACGCGAACGCCTCCCTCCAGTGGGTGGACGGGCACGAGACGCTCTTCCCCCGGCTCTTCCGCTCGCTCGCCCCGGGCGGGGTGCTCGCGGTCCAGATGCCCCGGAGCCGCGAGACGCGCTCCCATCTTCTGATGCACGAGGTCCTCGCCGACGCGGGCCCGGGCGGCGCCCCGATCGGGCCGGAACCCTTGCGGCGGGAGATCGCCCGCCGCTGGGTACTCGGGCCGGATGCGTATTTCGATCTCCTCGCGGCCGACGCGACCCGGCTCGACATCTGGACCACCGAGTACCTCCAGGTGCTGGAGGGCGAAGATCCGGTGCTCGAATGGGTGAGCGGGACCGGGCTCCGCCCGATCCTGAACGGGCTCGCGGGCGAGGAGCGCGACCGCTTCCTCGCCCGCTACCGGCCGGCGTTGCGCGAGGCGTACCCGCGGCGCCCGGACGGCACCACCCTCTACCCGTTCCCCCGCCTGTTCATCGTCGCGGTCCGCGCCTGAGTGACCCGACCCGGCCCGCCGGCCGGGCTCGTCGGCGCCGCTCCATCCCCCTGCCGCCCCGCCGATGGTCTGTCGATCTCGCCCCGATTGAAGGAAAATCGGCTCCATGAAGACCGCGACCCGCCGCCCCGCGGCCGCCGCCGGCCACCCCCCGCCCGGCGCGGGCTGAGCCATGCTCCTCGCCATCGACGCCGGCAACACCAACATCGTGTTCGCGGTGCACGACGGCGAGCGCATCCGCGGCCAGTGGCGGGCCTCGACGAGCGACTCCCGCACCGCGGACGAGCACCTGGTCTGGCTCTCGAACCTGATGGCGTTCGATGGCCTAAGCCCGGCCGACGTCGACCGCGCGATCCTCTCCACGGTGGTGCCCCTGGCGCGGTCGGGGCTCGAGTCTCTGTGCCGACGCTTCTTCGGCTGCGAGGCGATGGTGGTCGGCGACCCCGGCGTCAAGCTGCCGCTCGAGGTGCTCATCGAGCGCCCGTCGGAGGTTGGAGCGGACCGCCTTGTCAACGCGGTGGCCGCCCACACGACCTACGGCGGGCCCCTCGTCGTGGTCGACTTCGGCACCGCCACGACCTTCGACATCGTCGACGGGAGCGGCAACTACGCGGGCGGGATCATCGCGCCCGGCATCAACCTCTCGATGCGCGCCCTGCACATGGCGGCCGCCCAGCTTCCCGACGTCGCGGTCGAGCGCCCGGCGAGCGTCATCGGCAAGAGCACCGTCGGCGCGATGCAGTCGGGGGTGTTCTGGGGTTACGTCGCCCTCGTCGAGGGGCTCGTGTCGCGGGTGCGCGCGGAGTTCGGAGCGCCGATGAAGATCGTCGCGACCGGCGGCCTCGCCCCCGTGTTCCGGGCCGGGACCGACCTCATCGAGCACGAGGATCCGGACCTCACCATCCGGGGGCTCGTGGAGGTCTACCGACATAATCGGCCGTCATAGGTAGGTACTTAAGCTGATCGATTAGGGCTGAACCGGTCATAACAGCCTGCGACCGGCACCTGACATGCCCCACGGTCTGGATTTCCCGGTCTGAACGGCTTAAGTACCTACGTATGAATCGGCCGTAGCGGGCCGTCGGTCCGCCCACGGGGGCTCGCCGCATACCACCGAGCACGCTTCCACGCGGCGCGGCCGGCCACGACGCAACGCTCCCGCGCATGCTCGCGGCACCGCCGGGGGCCGATCCTCGCACCCTCGTGGCCCGCATGTCCGAGCGGCTCCGGCGGGCCCTGCTCGCGCTCCGCGGTGCCGTCCTGCGCTGCTCGCCCCGCTCCGCTGCTCGCCCCGCTCCTGCCACCGTAGCGTAAAGTGGGCCTGGTCGACGACGAGCGACACCTTGCAACACGGGGGGAGACCATATCGGGTCGGCGTTCCGCAGCCCTGATCCGACCCACCGTCCCGCGGCTGCCGCCCCCCGTCGGGCCCGCGTGAAATGACCCTGCCTCGACGACAGCAGTTCTCATTTTGGCGCCTGACTTCACCCTGAGCCGCAAGCCGTATTCTCCTTGCGACTCGATCCGAGGCAGATCAGGGGGCAGATCAGGGGGCAGATCGGCGGTCGTGCCGGTCCGGCAGCAGGACCCGACGAGCAAAATGAGAACTGCTGCCTCGACGGACCCGCCCTTGACACCCCGTGGAATGTCGATTCTGATGGCGGAGGGGCCTCCCCCCGAGGCCCTCATGGAGGGTATGCCTCCCGGGCGGGGCTCCCTCGAACTCGTTCCAGAACCAATCGGAGACTTCGATGATCCACAAGCTTCTCACCGCGCTCGGCATTCTCGGTATCGCGGCCGCAGTCGCGGTCGCGCCGGCGGGCGCCGCCACCTACAAGCTGAACGTGGGCACCGCCCTCACCCAGGACGACCCCCTGTTCCAGGGCCTCCTCGCCTTCGAGCAGGGCGTCGAGAGCCGGACGAACGGCGAGGTGGACATTGTCATCTTCCCCGCACTCTCGCTCTGCGAAGACAACGAGTGCATCGAGCAGGCCCGGGCCGGCGCCAACGTGGCGGTGGTCATCGACGGCGGACGGCTCGGCTCGTACGTGCCGGGGCTGGCCATCGTATCGGCACCCTACCTCGCCGCCGACCTCGCGGAAATGAAGAAGATCGTGACCTCGAGCGTATTCGGCGAGTACAACGGCGAGCTTCGCGAGAAGGCGGGTCTCGACATCCTCTCGTTCAACTGGTGGCAGGGGGTGCGCAACATGTACACCCCGACCCCGGTCGCCCAGCCGGCGGACCTCGACGGGATCCGCTGTCGGGTACCGGACGCGCGCCTCTGGATCGAGACCATCGACTCCATGGGGGCGGTGGCGACCCCCCTCGCCTGGACCTCCGTCTACACCGGCATTCAGCAGGGGGTCATCGACTGCGCGGGCGCCCAGACGCCGGCCGCGTGGGGCATCAAGCTCTACGAGGTGACCCGGCACATGGCGAAGACCGAGCACATCAACCTGATGACCGGGCTCGTCACCAGCGCCGCCTGGACCGACTCGCTGCCCGCCGAGTACCGGCAGATCGTGCGCGAAGAGGCCCTGAACGGCGGCGACATCGGGACGCAGGCAACCGCGGACGCCATCGCGGCGCTCGAGGCGAAGATGGCCGAGGCCGGGCTCACCATCAACGCCGACGTCGACAAGGCCCCCTTCGTGGAAGCCACCGCGGGGGTCTACGAGTCGATGGGGCTGACCGAGGTGCGCGCCCGGGTCTATGCCGAGGTGAGATAGCCACCGCGTCCTCCCGGCGCGGCCCGGGCCGGACGGCCCGCACCGCGCCGGGAGGCCGGACCCCGCCACCCGCCTTCACTACCGTCTCCACCCCCGCCGCTTCCGCCACCCCGGCCGCCCGCGCCGCCGCGCCGTTTCCGGATCCGATATGCGACGCGCCGTTGCCGCCGCCGGTCGCCACCTGCTCCGGGTCGAGGAGCTCATCTCGAGGGCCCTCCTCGTCCTCCTCGTCCTCCTCGTCTTCGTGCCGGCGGTCACCCGCACGTTCAACCGGCCGATCATCTGGTCGATCGAGATCGCCCAGCTCCTCTTCGCGTGGCTCGCCTTCCTCGGCGCGAACCAGGCGATGCGGGCCGGAGCCCACATCGGGGTGGACCTGCTCACCCGAGGCCTCCCGCTCCGGATCCGGACGATCATCGCCCTGTTCAACCTCGGCCTCATCGCCGCCTTCCTCGCCGCCCTCCTCTGGTACGGGATCGAGCTGACCTTCGTGAGCGTGGACCGCCGGTTCATGACCACGAACCTGAGCTTCGCCTTCGCCACCGTCGCGGCGCCGCTCGGGGCGGCCCTCCTGCTCCTGACCACCGCGGGAAGGGTCGCGGCGGTGCTCCGGCACGGCCCGGAAGGCGAGGAAGAGGGTGGCGCGGGAGGCGATGGGGGAGCGAGCACGGGCGGGGACACGAGAGCCGGCCCGGGAGACGACCGGCGAGGCGGGGCCGCCGGCGGCACGGGAGAGGGCGAGGGATCCGGACGAGGCCCGGACGGCGCCAGCGGGCCGGGGAGGGCGGCGGCTCCGCCCGGCGCCGGCGCCGGCGCCCCGGGCCGGGGTCGCCCCGAGGCCGGGGGACGGGCCCCCGCCACGGACGGGCCGGAATGACCCTCATCACCCTCATCTTCCTCGTGCTTCTCCTCATCGGGATGCCCCTCGGCTTCGCCATCGGAATCGCGGGCTTCACGTTCTTCCTCACCGACCCGAACTTTCCCGCCTCCATCAGCGCCCAGCGCATCATCTCCTCGACGCAGAGCTTCCCGCTCCTCGCGGTGCCCCTCTTCGTGCTCGCGGGGCACCTCATGAACGCGACCGGGATCACCCGGCGCCTCCTCGCCTTCGCCTCCGCCCTCACCGGGTGGATGGCGGGGGGGCTCGCCCACACGAGCATCGTGCTGAGCGCCCTCATGGGGGGGATCTCCGGGTCCTCGGTGGCCGATGCCTCGATGGAGGCCCGCATCCTCGGGCCCACCATGCGGCGGCACGGCTACGCGGGGGGATTCACGGCGGCGGTCATCGCCCTCAGCTCCCTCATCACCTCCACCATTCCGCCCAGCATCGGCCTCATCCTCTACGGGTTCATCGGCCAGGTGTCGGTCGGACGCCTCTTCATCGCCGGGGTCGTGCCCGGGATCCTCATGACCGCGATGCTCATGGGGCCGGCGTACATCATCTCGCGCCGGCGCGGCTACCGGGGCGCGCGGGCCGCGCCGCCCGGGTGGCGGGAGGTGCTCCACGCCCTCAACGAGGCGAAGTACGCCCTCATCTTCCCGGTGTGGCTGATCGTCGGCATCCGCTTCGGCCTCTTCACGCCCTCGGAGGCGGGGGCCTTCGCGGTGGTCTACGCGCTTCTGGTCGGCTTCTTCGCCCACCGTGAGCTGCACGTCGCGGACCTCCCCGGGGTGCTCGGCCGGGCGGTCACCGACATCGGCATGATCATGCTGATCCTCATGCTCTCGGCCATGCTCGGCTTCGCGATCATCGTGGAACAGGTGCCCCAGAACATGGCCGCGTTCATCGCCGGACTGTCCGAGAACCCGGTGTTGGTGCTGTTCCTCCTCCTCGGCTTCCTGTTGGTCGCGGGGATGTTCGTGGAGAGCACGGTCATGGTGCTGCTGCTCACCCCGATCCTGGTCCCCATCGTGCGCCAGCTCGGCATCGACGACGTCCACTTCGGGGTGCTGATGGTGATCCTGGTCGGGCTCGGCAGCATGACCCCCCCGGTCGGGGTCATCATGTACACGGTCTGCGGGCTGCTGAGGGTGAAGACCGACCAGTACGTCCGCGAGTCGCTTCCCTTCATCCTCGCGATCCTCGCCCTCCTCACCGTCCTCGCCCTCTTCCCGAACCTCGTGCTGTTCCTGCCGCGCCTCGTCTATGGATCCTGACGGGGGTCCTGATCGGGGTCCTGATCGCGGGGACTCTCAACCCTTGGCCGTCTCGTCGTTCTCGCCCTTTTCGGCCCCCGTCCGGGGATCCCGACCGAGGGGCTCCTCGACGCCCGGCTGCGCCTCGAGGACCACGAAGCGCGGCCCTGCCGCCCAGGCGCGGGCGAGGGCGGGCGCGGGGGCGCCCGGGCCCGGCGCTCCGTACGCGAGGTTCCCGAGCACGATGTCGGGGTTGCCGTCGCCGTTCACGTCGCCCGCGTCGATGACCGCGAAGCGCCCGAGGCGCTCGAGCCCAGGGACCCGGGCGGCGCGGAACCCCTCCCGGCCGCGGTTCTCGAGGTAGACGAAACCGGCCGCCCGGTCCGGCCCCCGGGACCAGTCCGCGAACCAGGCGACGGCCGCGATGTCTCGATCGCCGTCGCCGTCGAAGTCCTCGGCCACCGCTCCATAGGCGCCGTCGAGCCGGTGGAAGAGGGCCGGACGGAAACCGTCGCGGCCGTCCCCGAGGTAGAGCCGGACCCCGTGGCCACGCTTGAAGACGGGGGTGAAATCGGCGTTGTCCCCGGCGGTTACGAGGAGGTCGGCGGCGCCGTCGCCGTCGAAGTCGAGCACCCGCATCGAGCTCGACCCGCGCTGGGGCGGGAACCGCCGGATGACGTGTGGATCCGGCCGGGCCGTGAACGGCGCGCCGGCCGCGGCCGGCACCCGCGGCCGGGATGCTTCCCGCCCCGTCGCGACCTCCCGGGCCGCGAAGCGCACGAGCGACGCGCGGGGGAAGCGCAGGAGGCGCTCGTCGCCCTGGGCCATCAGCGCGTAGAGATCGCCTCCCCGGAGGGCGAGGGAGACCGCCCCCGGTTCGCCGAGCAGGGTCGCCGCCTCGTACCCTCCGCTCGGCCGGGCGAGGTGCAGGGAGATACCTCCTCGGGCATGGCCGAAGCCGGCGACGACGAGGTCGCGGAGACCGTCGCGGTCGAGGTCGGCGGCGAGCGCGCGAACCGGGCGCGGCAGCCGGCGAAGGAGGCGGACCACCCGCCAGGCTCCTCCTTCCGGCCCCGGCGGTTCGAGGCGGACGACCCCGCCGCGGGGCCGGTCGCCGGGGGCGAGCGCGCCGATCAGGGTGACGAGCCAGGCACCGCCCTCGAGGGGAGCAAAGTGGACGGGCGGGCTGTCGACCGGTACTTCCGCCACCGGCCGCAGGGCGCGGTCGTGCACCCGCACCCGGCGGCCCGCGCCGTCGCCGACGAGGAGCCGCCCCGCCGCTTCGTCGATGTGGACGGCGGTCACCGCGGCGGGCTCGCGGTCGGTGCGGGGCGGGGGCAGCCGGACCGCGAACCGGGCGGTGGCGCGGGCTGGCGGAGGGGCGGCGGGTCGGCGCTCCGCCGGCGCTCCGTCCCGGTAGTAATCGAAGATCTTCGCCCAGTGCGCGAGCGGAAGAAGCGGCTCCGGCGGATACGTGCCGGCCGGAAGGCTCGGGTCGGGCCGCCAGCGCCGCCCCCGGAACTCGAGGATGCCGAGCCGCGCCCCCATCTCGGGGAGCACGTTGCGGGTCCAGGTCGCGCGATCGAGGGCGGCCGGAGCGGGCGCGGCATGGCACCCGCCGCACCACACCCCGGCGAGGGCGGCCCCCGACCCTTCGTATCCCGCCGCCCCTGTCACCCCTGTCGCCCCATTGACGACAAGAACCGTCAGGCAGCTCACCAGCCCCCAACCCGCCAACCCGAAAAAATCACCGACTCTCGTCGCGAGAGCGCCAAGATGCCCCACGACCTCATGGAGGAACGGGCCGCACGGACCGAAAGAGCGCGGGCGCGCTACTGAAGGCGGAGTCGACACTAGCTTGACACTGGCGCGGGCGCGCGGTCGAAGCGGCTTGCGGGAGTGCGGCCCGCGACCGCGAGCGGATTGGCGGCCGCAGCGGGAAGCCGGTGACTTTTTCGGGCCGGTTCCCCGCCTGACTCCACGGACCCGGGGCGGCGCCTCTCCCGGCCGCGACGGCACGATGATTCCCGAGGCAGTCCGTCCGAAAGGGTCATTGACGACAGATGAGCGAGGCCCGGTCGAGCTCGATGAAATCGTATGTGTCGAGTGCCGAAACGATGTGTTCCAGGTTGTTCCGAAACAGTCTTTCCAATTCTCGATTGCCGATGTTGCCGGTCGCGATCAGGCAGAGCTTGTGCGGCTCCTTCCGCAACAGGAACGTGTCTACGAAGTCTTCATCCTTGGTGATGATGGTGCGTCGTTCGCGCAAGGAGAGCTCGTTGAGCGCGGCATCACCGGTCCGGTTCCCGTTCGGGAGGTCCATTGTGTGAACGGCATCATGCCCTTCGGTGTGGAGCCAACGCGCCAACCGCCGGGGCAGTTGCGCGTCGATCAGGAACCTCATCCCACGACGGCCCGGACTCGCTTCACCTGGCTCAGGCGGGCGGCGAAGGCCAGTGCGGCCAGGATGTCTTCACGCTCCAGATCATCGTAGTCGGCGAGGATTTCCTCGTTGGTCATGCCCGCGCTCAGCAGCTCGAGGATCATGTCGACGGGATATCTCAGCCCACGGATGCAGGGCTTCCCGTGACAAAGGTCCGGATGGGTGGTGATTCGCTCGAGAAGCTCTGGAGGAACCTTCGATGTTCGCACCATGTCCACTCACCTCCCGGCCGGCGTCAGCGAACGAGAAACCGTCCCGCCTCCGCTCCATCGGAGGCGGGAACGACAAGGGTATCAAGCCCGGTCGCTTGCCGCGCGGAAGGGGCCGAAACGGGCCGTGCCGTCGCGGGCGAGCTGCGCCACGAGGTCGATCTCCCAGGCGAGGTACTCGCGCATCGCCTCCTCCACCCCGGCGCCCCGGTCGTAGGGCCGGAGCCAGACGTCGTTGACGTCGGGCGCGATCCGATCCTCCTCGCCGGGCACGAGGGCGCCCCCCGCCGCGGTCCACGCCCCGGTGCCGCCGTCGAGGACCCGCACGTCGCCCTCCACGTCCGCGGCCGCGAGGGCGGCGAGCATCCCGTCCGGGGAGGTGAGCACGGTGACGGGACGGGCCGGCAGGGCGGCGAGCCGCTCGGGGAGGTCCGCCCGCACCGCGTGCCAGGCCCCGGGCAGGTGCCCGCGCCGGAACGTGCGGCTGTCCGCGAGGTCGAGGACGAGGGCGCGGTCCGCCTCGACGAGGTCTTCAAGCGCGCGCGGTGTCACGCGCACGGGGGCGCCGGCGCCGGCCGGACTCGCGGCCGGACCCGGCCCGGAGACGAGATCCTCCGCCTCGAGGGCGCCCCGCACCACGTAAGCCTCCCATCCCATCTGCCGGAGCCAGGAGGCGGTGACGGTCGCCCGCACCCCGTCGTCGTCCACGAGGGCGACCCGCGCCCCGAGGGTGCCGACGTGCTCGTCCGTCGTCTGCACGAGCTGCCCGCCCGCGACGTGGACCGCGTCCGCGAGGTGGCCTTCGCGGTACTCCTCGGGGCTTCGCACGTCGAAGACGTAGAGCGACCGCCGGTCGTGCGCCTCGGCCCGCCAGGCGGCGAGGGTCGCGGCGTCCACGTGTTCGACCCCGAACCGATCGGCGAGCCGCTCCGCCGCCCGCGCCGAACCTGTGCGCCAGGCGGCCCCGCGCGGGGGCGGCCGGTCGGCGCGGCCGCGCGCGAGCCCGTAGCCCGCGAGGTGCCAGCCCATGGTGCCGTTGCGGAGCGCGGCCACCCGGTTCGGGATGCCCGCGTTGATGAGCGACTGGGCGCCG
This sequence comes from Gammaproteobacteria bacterium, assembly GCA_965214795.1. Lineage (GTDB taxonomy): Bacteria > Pseudomonadota > Gammaproteobacteria > HK1 > HK1 > JAJDXW01. The sequence goes on from OZ243976.1 coordinate 5,026,103, forward strand.
ATGATGCTGCGGGTGCGGCCCGCGCAGTTCACCACCACGAGGGTCTCCGGGTCCGGCGCGGCGTCGCCTACCCGGTGGACGAGCTCCGCCCCCGGGCAGCAGACCCCGCCCGGGATGCTCATCACCTGAAACTCGTCCATCGGCCGGCTGTCGAGCACCACGAGGCGCGCGCCGCGGTCCATCATCGTCTTGAGCTCCTCGGCGGAGACCGAGGGGGTGTCGAACTCGTGCTCGATGAACTCGCCGAACGCCTTGCTCGGCACGTTGATGCCGGTGAACGCGGTGTAGCCGGCCGCCTCCCAGGCCGGAACCCCGCCGGCGAACACCCGCACGTCCGCGTAGCCGAGGGCGGCGAGGCGGGCCGCGCCCCGTTCGGCGAGCCCCTCGCCCCCGTCGCAGAGGACCACGGGGACGCTTCGCCGCGGCACGAGCCGGCCCACCCGGAGCTCGAGGCGGCTGAGCGGAAGACACGAGGCGTAGAGAAGGTGGCGCTCGCCGAACGCGCCCTGCTCCCGGAGGTCGAGGAGGGCAAGCTCGTCCTCGCCGAGGAGGCGGGCGTGCAGCTCTTCGGGCGCAATCGTCGCGGGGCGGCTCATCGGCAATCCTCCTCGGGTCGTTCCCGGCCGGTCGGTGCCGGGGCAGGATTCAGGTGCTTCGGCAAGGCCATTTCACGCTGCGGGTCGGGGCTGTGGGTCGGGGCTGTGGGTCGGGTTAGCCGAAGGCATAGCCCGACCTGCCCGCCCCCCGGAGCGCCGCCGATTTCGGATTACGCCTTCGGCTCATCCGACCTGCCTGGCGATAGTCCGAATCTACCCGAGGCCGGGGCCGTAGCGTGAAACGGCCCTGCGTGCTTCGGGGCCGCTCCTTCCTTCGTTCGCGGCGGGCCGGCCAGCCGAAGCCGCGGCCGGAGCATGGGCTCGGGCGGGCCGGGCTCGCCACTTCGCTCCCGGTTCGTCCACGGTGGCCACGGGCCGGTCACTGGAGCGCCTCTTCCATCCGTTCCAGGATCTGGGCGAGGATGGGCCGCGACGTCGCGAAGTTGATGCGCACGTGCCCCTCGCCGCCGTCGCCGAAATCGCGCCCGTCGTTGAAGCCGACCCGGGCCTGATCGAGGAACCACCGGTACGGGTCCGGCTCCAGCCCGAAGTCCCGGCAGTCGAGCCAGCCGAGGTAGGTCGCGGCCGGGAGCTTCATCCGGATCCCGGGGAGCCGCTCCGCGACGAAGGCGTGAAGGAAGTCGCGATTGGCCTCGAGATGCGCGAGGAGCGCGTCGAGCCACCCGTCGCACTCGCTCCACGCGATGCGGGTCGCCTCCAGGCCGAAGCTGCTCACCGCTCCCCGGATACGCTCCGGCCACGCGTCGAAACGCTCGGCGAGACGGTCCGAGCCGAAGATCACCACCGCACAGCGAAGGCCCGCGATGTTGAACGACTTGGTCGCGCTCGTCATGGTGAGGGTACGCGCCTCCACCTCGGGGCCGAGGGAGGCGAAGGGGATGTGCCGGGCGCCGGGGTAGACGATGTCCGCGTGGATCTCGTCGGCGACCACCACGAGGCCGCGCTCGACCGCGAGCTCCGCCACCGCCTCGAGCTCCTTCCGGCTGAAGACCCGGCCGAGGGGGTTGTGGGGGGTGCAGAGGAGGAGGAGGCGGGTGCGCGCGTCAATGGCGGCGCGGAGGGCGTCGAAATCGATCTCGTAGCGATCCTCGCCCCCCACCATCGTGCAGAAGTCGAGCCGCCGCCCGGTCTCCGTCACCGCCTGGAGGAAGGGAGGATAGACCGGGGTCAGGGTGCAAATACCGTCCCCGGGCCGGGTGTACGCCTCGATCGCGAGGTGGATGCCCTGCACGACGTCCGCGATCGCGATCATCCGCTCCGGCGCGACCTCCCACCCCGGGAAGCGGCGCGCCGCAAACGCCGCGAACGCCTCCGGGAGGCCGGTCGCGGACGGCTTCACGGAGTAGCCGAGGTCGTTCGCCTCCATCATCCGCGCGAGGCCGGCGCGGATGGGCTCGGCCATGTCGAAGTCCATGTCCGCCACCCAGGCGGGCAGCACGTCGGGAGGGTAGCGGGTCCACTTGACGCCGCGGCGGCGGCGAAGCGCCTCCAGGGATATCGCGTTGAAGTCGGGCGTCTCACTCAATCTCATGCTCCTCGTGCTGCGGGGTCGGGCGGGCCGGCTGGGGGCCGCCGCGGCGGCGGCAGATACCGGCGGGCGGCCCGGGGTTCCGGCAGGGGCCGATATCCATCGTATCGACCCTTGCGTGTCGGACCGCGCTTCGCTGTTCCGGTCTGCACCCGATCCGCCCCCGATCTGCCCCCGATCTGTCCGGAACCGGCAACCCGATGGCCGGCCGGACGAGCCGCGGGCGCCGCCCGACATCGCGCCGAGTGGCGCGAGCTCCGCAGGGCCCGCTCGCAGGGCAGATCCGTTCCCGGCCTTCCTCGATGACCACCGGCAAGCGTATCGTCTTGATTCGACGCCTTGCTCCCCGGTCGCCGCCGACTTCGGGTCACCCGCTCGTCAGTGGACGCAACTCTTTGAATCCGTTGGCCACCTTTGAATAAACGAATCAAACCCTGGGCCGGCTCGTTCGTCCAGTCATGGATGGAGGCCCCTCCGTTACGATCGCGTCTTCGCCGGCCGGACTCGGGAGAACCACCGCCCATGGGACAGCGCGACGCGGACGTCATTGTAGTCGGCGCAGGAAACGCGGCGCTTTGCGCGGCCCTCGCCGCCCGCGAGCAGGGGGCGCGGGTCACCGTCCTCGAGCGGGCTCCGGAGGAGGAGTCGGGCGGCAACAGCCGCTACACCGCAGGGGCGGTGCGCTTCGTCTTCGACGGGGTGGACGACCTCGTCCAGCTCATGCCGGACCTCACCGAGGACGAACGGCGCAACGTCGACTTCGGCACCTACACGCGCGAGCAGTACTTCGACGACCTCGGCCGCCTCACCCAGTGGCGCTCGGACCCGGACCTCGCCGAGACCCTCATCGACGGCAGCCTCGACACCCTGCGCTGGATGCGCGGCTACCGGGTGCGGTTCAGCCCCTCCTACGGACGCCAGGCGTTCAAGGTGGACGGGCGCCACCGGTTCTGGGGCGGGCTCGCGGTCGAGGTCTGGGGCGGGGGCCCGGGGCTCGTCCAGGCATTGACGGAGGCGGCCCGCGACCACGACATCCCCATCCTCTACGGGACGCGGGCGACGGAGCTCGTCGAGGAGGAAGCGGGGGTGCGCGGGGTGGTGGCGCGCCGAGGGCGGGAGCGGCTCCGGCTTGGGGCGGGCGCGGTCGTCCTCGCCTGCGGCGGGTTCGAGTCCGACGCCGAGTGGCGCACCCGCTACCTCGGCCCGGGGTGGGACCTCGCCAAGGTGCGGGGGACCCGCTACAACACCGGGGACGGCATCCGCATGGCCCTCGACGCGGGGGCGATGCCGTACGGCAACTGGTCGGGATGCCACGCGGTCGGCTGGGATCGGAACGCCCCTCCCTTCGGCGACCTCGCGGTCGGGGACAACTTCCAGAAGCACAGCTACCCCCTCGGGATCATGGTGAACGCGCACGGGCGCCGCTTCGTCGACGAAGGGGCGGACTTCCGCAACTACACCTACGCCAGGTACGGGAAGGTCGTTCTCGACCAGCCTGACCAGTTCGCCTGGCAGATCTTCGACGCGAAGGTCGTCCCCCTCCTTCGCGACGAGTACCGCATCCGGGAGGTGACCAAGGTCGCAGCCGGCACCCTGGAGGAGCTGGCGGGGAAGCTGGAGGGGGTGAACGGGGCGGCCTTCCTCGAGACCGTACGCGAGTACAACCGGGCGGTCCGCACGGACGTGCCGTTCAACCCCGCGGCCAGGGATGGGCGCGGCACCCGCGGGCTCGCGGTCCCGAAGTCGAACTGGGCCAACCGGCTCGACGAGCCGCCGTTCGAGGCCTACCAGATCACGTGCGGGATCACGTTCACCTTCGGGGGCCTCCGGATCGACGAGGCGTGCCGGGTCCTCGACACCGAGGGGAGGCCGATTCCGGGGCTCTACGCGGCGGGGGAGCTTGTCGGGGGGCTCTTCTACTTCAACTATCCGGGCGGCACCGGCCTCGTGTCCGGCGCGGTCTTCGGCCGGCGGGCGGGGGCGGCGGCCGGCCGCTACGCCACCGCTCGATCTCGGTCAGTCTCGTGGTACGATGCCGGTCGGCAACGCAGTCGGTGACCAACGAGATGGCGAGAGTCGATCGGTTCAAGGAAGAGCTCGCGCGTTGGCGGCTGTGCTTCGGACTGTTGGTAGCAATTGATGCGTCATTGGTGGGCTGGCTGCTTCCAGAGCTGTCGCAGAACGTTTCTCACCCGCCGATGATCGGAGGGCTCGACCTGCGCTTGGCGGCCCTGCTTGCGCTGCCCATCGTGACGGTACTCGCGGTGTTCGTCTATGTGGCAATGATGAGGAAGACGGACGAATTGGGAGAACTCTCGTGAGCAATGAAGCCTTCTTCCTGACCGGGCTGATGATTTTCTTCGCGGGGATGGTGGCAATCGTAGCCTTCGAAATCTGGCATTCCAGACCTCGGGCGGACAAGAGAAGGGACTCCTGAACTCTTCCTCGTTCCGTTTCGGGGGCCTTCGCATTGACGAGGCATTCCGGGTCCTCGATACCGAGGGCGCGCCGATTCCGGGGCCCTGCGCGGCCGGGGAGCTCGTCGGGGGGCTCTTCATCTCCAGCAGGCCACCCCGATCTCCCGCCGGCGCGTAGGGCTTCGGTGCTTACTCTTGGCCTCGTTGCGGGCACGTCAGGAACGGCGATCCGTTCCTCGGCGGTATCGAGGAAGCTCGGGTTAACCGCAGGTTCAGGCTGACGTTCCGGCCGATGTTGAAGCCGCTCGTCACGTCGTCCAGGGTGATGGGCGACATGCCGGTGATGAACAACCCCTCCAACCCGCCGCCACTCCGCTCGGTGCCGGCCTTCAGGTGGCGAAGGAGCTGCGGAGGACCTGACCCGCCTGACCATAGCGAATCGGCGGCGCGCGCTTTCAGTTCCGTCCGCACGTGGCGCCGGCTCGTTCGCGTGCCACAGGACGGATCGATCAAGGTTTGTCGCGCAGGCGCTCGACCCGGGCCTCGATGCGCTCGAGGGCGTCACGCGCCCCCGCCGCCTCCTCGCGGATCACCCGCAGGGTCTCCTCGCCCTCGGTATACGCCACCTCGAGTCGCGCGTCGTGCAGGTTGTTGATGACGACCGCGATTACCAGGTTGATCATGACGACGGCGGCGACGAGCACGAAGCTCACGAAGAAGAGCCAGCTCATCGGGTGGAGCTCCATCGCGATGTACATCACGTCCGTCCAGTCCTCGAGGGTCATCACCCGGAACAGGGTGAGGAGCGCGACGCCGAGCGAGTCCCAGTGCACCGGATCGTGCTCGCGGAACAAGTGCACCCCGGCGACCGCGTACACGTAGTAGATCACGAAGAGGAGCAGCGTCACGTGCCCGAGTCCGGGCAGCGACCGGACGAGGGTCGCGACGATGAGACGGAGCTGGGGCACCACGGTGATGAGACGGAGCACCCGGAGGAGACGCGCGAGGCGCGCGATGAGCGCGAACTCCCCGGTATCGGGGATGAGGGCGAGGACGAGGACGGTGAAGTCGAACAGATTCCAGCCGTCCCGGAAGTAGCGTTCGAAGCGAGGGGCGACCGCGGTGAGCTTGATGGCCGCCTCGAGGACGAATACCGCCAGGGCGACCTGGTAGACCTGGTCGATGACGGGGCCGAATCGCGCCCCGAGAACGTCGCTCGTGTCGACGCCGAGCCCGACCGCGGTCGCGAGGATCATCGCGATGACGACCCCGTCGAACGTACGCATCCCCACGATGCGCTTGCACGCCCGCCGCAGTCGCTTCATCCCGGAGCCCTCCTCTCCTTGCCCCGGCCCCTCCCACCGCTCGGAACTGCCGGCGACGACGGCCGCCGTCAGGCGAAGGCCTGGATCCCGGTCTGCGCCCGCCCGAGGATGAGGGCGTGGATGTCGTGGGTGCCCTCGTAGGTGTTGACCGTCTCGAGGTTGATGGCGTGCCGCATCACGTGGAACTCTTCGTGGATGCCGTTGCCGCCGTGGAGGTCGCGGGCGGCCCGCGCAACGTCGAGCGCCTTCCCGCAGTTGTTGCGCTTGACGAGGCTGATGGTCTCGGCGGGGCAGTCGCCGGCGTCCATCCTCCGTCCGGCCGCGAGCGCGCCCTGGAGCCCGAGGGCGATCTCCGTCTGCATGTCCGCGAGCTTGCGCTGGACGAGCTGGTTCGCGGCGAGCGGGCGTCCGAACTGCCGGCGCTCGAGGGCATACTCGCGCGCCGCGTGCCAGCACGCCTCCGCCGCCCCCATCGCCCCCCAGGCGATCCCGTAGCGGGCGCGGTTGAGGCATCCGAACGGCCCGGCGAGGCCGCGCGCCCCCGGGAGCCGATTCTCCTCCGGGACGAACACCCCGTCCATCACGATCTCGCCGGTGATGGAGCAGCGCATCGAGAGCTTGCCGGAGATCTTCGGCGCGCCGAGGCCGGCCATTCCCTTCTCGAGGACGAAGCCGCGGATGACGTCGCGCTCGGCGCGGGTACCCGAGCCCGAGCCCGAGTCGGACCCGGAACCTGAGCCGGACCCGTCGGGCTCGCTCACCTTGGCCCACACCACGAAGACGTCGGCGATGGGCGAGTTCGTGATCCAGGTCTTGGACCCGGTCAGCCGCCAGCCGCCCTGCGCGGGCACGGCGCGCGTCTTCATGCCCCCCGGGTCCGAGCCGTGGTCCGGTTCGGTGAGCCCGAAGCAGCCCACCCATTCACCGGTCGCGAGCCGGGGGAGGTACTTCTCGCGCTGCGCCGGCGTCCCGTAGGCGTGGATGGGGTGCATGACGAGGCTCGACTGCACGCTCATCATGGAACGGTAGCCGGAGTCGACACGCTCGATCTCGCGGGCGACGAGCCCGTAGGTGGTGTAGTTGGCGCCCGCGCAGCCGTAGCCGTCGATGGTGCTGCCGAGGAAGCCGAGCGCGCCGAACTCGCGGAAGAGGCCCTGGTCCACCCGCTCCTCGCGGAACGCCTCCACCACCCGGGGCATCAGCTCCTCCTGGCAGAACGCCCGCGCCGTGTCCCGCACCAGACGCTCGTCCTCGGCGAGCGCCGCCTCGAGCGCAAACGGGTCCGCCCAGTCGAAGACCGCCCGCCCGGCCCATGCCTCCGCGCCGGCCGTCGCTGCCGCCGCCGGTGAAGGGTCCATGCCTTGTGCCGCCACCTGGTTCCTCCTGTTCGATCGGGACTGGCCCGGAAAAATCACCGACTTCCCGCTGCGGCCGCCCATCCGCTCGCGGTCGCGGGCCGTACTCCCGCAAGCCGCTTCGACCGCGCGCACGCGCCAGTGTCAAGCTAGTGTCGGCTACGCCTTCAGCCGCGCGCACGCGCGCTCTCGGTCCGTGCGGCCCGTTCCTCCATGAGATCGCGGGGCATCTTGGCCCCTCGCGACGAAAGTCGGTGATTTTTTCGGTCCAGGAGCCTGCGCCGCAGAACGCTTCCGAAGGGTTCTGGTAGAGATTCCTCCCAAAAAATATCGAAAGGTGGTGAACAGATCGGTCCATGTTTTTCAATCATCCCTGATTTGGCTCCGTCTTGCCCTGTTCTTCCTGTGGTGTGGGGAGATCTTCGGAAAAATTTTCTACGGCGCGGGCTCCTAGCCGAGACCGACGGCGAAGAGCGACTCGAGGTCGTGGCGGGAGTAGGTCCGGAAGGCCATCAGGGTCTCGGTGGAGCGGATGCCCTCGAGCTCCGAGACGCGCCGGGTCACCAGCTCCGCAAGGTCCTCGTTCTGCGAGACCCGCACCATGGCCACGAGGTCGTAGCGCCCCGCCACCGTGTAGACCTCCGAGATCCCGTCCATTTCCGCGAGCGCCTCGCCGACCGCGACCGTCCGCGTGCGCTCGGTGTTGATGAGCATGATGGCAGTCAGCATGGCCGTCTCCTCCCCGCGCCCCCTGGTTGAAGCGCGCCGGTGTCCTGCCTGCGCGCGTTCCCGGCCTGCCGCCCCCGGCCCCGACCCGGCTCCCCGGGGCGGACCCGCCCGCCCGCACGCCGGCCGGCCGGATGCCCGTCCGCGCCCTCAGTAGCCCTCGGCGAGCAGGGGGAACGCGCTCATCGTGTGCGGCTCGGCCACCGGCCGCGCGCCGCGATGCAGCCAGGTCTCGTCGAGCTCGCGGTAGTCGTTCACCCCGAGCAGGCCGAGACAGATGCGGATCTCGTGCTCGAGCAGCTCGAGCATGCGCACCACCCCGGCGCGGCCCGCCGCCGCGACCGCGAAGCCGGTCAGCCGGCCGATACCGACCGCGTCGGCCCCGAGGATCATCGCCTTGACCACGTCCGTGCCGCGGAGGATCCCCCCGTCGACCACTACCTCGGCCCGGCCCGCGGCGGCCCGCACCACCTCCGGCAGGACCTCGATCGCGCCCCGGCCGTGGTCGAGCTGGCGCCCGCCGTGGTTGGACACGTAGACGACCTCGACCCCGTGCCCGCAGGCGACCTCGGTGTCCTCCGCGGTGGCGATCCCCTTGAGGATGATCGGGATGTCGAAGCGGTCCTTGAGGCGCTTGACGTCGTCCCAGGAGAAGCGCATCTGGAACTCCGGCCCCACCGCCCGCCGCCGCGCGGTGGTCTTGAAGCGCTTGGCGAGATCGCGCTCGCGCCGCCCGTAGTAGTCGAGGTCCACGGTGAGGGCAAAGGCGTCGTAGCCGCACTGCACGGCGCGGCGCGCGTGGTCGTCCACCCAGTCCGGGTTGCCGCGGACGTAGAGCTGGAAGATCTTCGGCCCGTCGGCGGCGGCGCGGGCCACCTCTTCGAGACCCGGCTCGCATGCCGAGCTCAGCATGCCGACCACCCCGTAGTCGATCGCCGCGCGCGCGGTGGTCGCCCCGCCCCCCGGATCGAAGTCCTGAAGCGAGCCGATGGGCGCGAGCACCACCGGAATGCGCAGAGGAATGCCGAGGAGCCGGCCGGAGGGATCGACCCTCGACACGTCGCGGAGGACCCGCGGCCGGAACGCAAGCTCGTCGAGCGCGAGCCGATTGCGCCGAAAGGTCGTCTCGGTCTCCGAACCGCCGATGAGATAGTCCCAGGTCCCCGGTTTGAGCCTCGCCCGCGCCGCCTTGACCAGCTCGTGCAGCACCGCGTACTCGTCGTTGAGACCCGACCCGCGCTCCCCGTGATCGGGCTCCAGAAAGAGGTCCCGGATCGGGCCGGGATCGGGCGGCGCCTTCTCCGGCACGGCCGCCGGGCCCGAAATCGGACCCGGGGTCGGACCCGGGGTCGGACCCGGGATCGGATCCGGGGCCGGGACCCGCTGTTCCGCCGCCGCCATCTCAGCTCTCCAGAACCGCGACGACGTCGCCTTCGCCGACGACGTCCTCTTCGGCCACCGGGATCTCCACCAGCCGCCCACCGACGGGCGCGGCCACCGGGATCTCCATCTTCATCGACTCGAGGACGAGGATCGTGTCCGCGGCGGCGAGCGCGTCGCCGACCGCAGCCTCGATCTTCCACACCTTCCCCGCAATGTCGCTCCGAACCTCGGTGGTCGGCACCCCGTGAACCCCCTCTTCTTCCCGTCTGCTCCCGCTCCTCCCCGCCCGGGGCGTTGCGGCCATCGATCATGCCCGTTTCGGGGAAGTCTGGCCAGATCGTCCCCGGTGTCGTTATCATTAGCGATTGCGAATCCTCGCTCGCCTCTGTCTGGTCCCAGTCCGCCGCCCGGACGGCGCAAGAGAGACGTGAAGCCTACCGACACGGCCAATCCCGACTACTACCACCGCGTAGTCGACTGCCAGTGGGCCTGCCCCGCCCATACGCCGGTGCCGGAGTACATCCGGCTCATCGCGGCCCGGCGGTACACCGACGCGTACATGGTCAACTGGTGGTCGAACGTGTTTCCGGGCATTCTCGGGCGCACGTGCGACCGGCCCTGCGAGCCCGCCTGCCGGCGGGATCGCATCGACCACAAGCCGGTCGCGATCTGCCGCCTCAAGCGGGTGGCCGCCGATCACCGCGGCGACATCACCCCCTTCCTGCCCGCGATCCCGAAGGAGAAGAACGGCCGACGCGTCGCCTGCGTGGGGGCGGGGCCGGCGTCGCTCGCGGTCGCGCGCGATCTGATGCCCCTCGGGTACGAGGTCGTCATCTACGACGAGGCGGACCGCGCGGGGGGCATGATGCTGAGCCAGATCCCGGCGTTCCGCCTGCCCCTCGAGGTGCTCGAGGAGGAGGTCGACTACATCCTCGACATGGGCGTCGAGCTGCGTGCGAACCACTACGTCGGAAGCCTCGCGGCGCTCCTCGACCACGAAGAGCGCTACGACGCGATCTTCATCGGCACCGGCGCGCCGCGCGGGCGCGAGCTCCACATTCCCGGACGCGAGGAGGCCGCGAACCACATCCACATCGGCATCGACTGGCTCTCGAGCGTCGCGTTCGAGCACACCGACCGCATCGGCCGGCGGGTGGTGGTGCTCGGGGGCGGCAACACCGCGATGGACTGCTGCCGGACCGCGCGCCGCCTCGGGGGCGAACGGGTCGACGTGGTGGTGCGCAGCGGCTTCGACGAGATGAAGGCGTCGGAGTGGGAGATCGAGGAGGCGGTGGCGGAGGACATCCCCATCCACAACTTCCTCGTGCCGAAGGAGTTCCTCCACGAGGGGGGGCGCCTGACCGGGGTGCGTTTCGACCATGTGCGCCGCGAGGTGGACGAGAACGGCCGGCGGCAGCTCGTTCCGACCGGCGAGGAACGGATCTTCGAGTGCGACGACGTCCTCGTCGCCATCGGCCAGGAGAACGCATTCCCGTGGATCGAGCGCGACATCGGGGTCGAGTTCGGGAAGTGGGACATGCCGGTGGTGGACCCGGTCACGTTCCGGACCACCCATCCCCGGGTGTTCATCGGCGGGGACGCCGCCTTCGGGCCGGAGAACATCATCTGGGCCGTCGCCCACGCCCACCAAGCCGCGATCTCCATCGACCGATCCTGCCGGGGGGAGGATATCCACGACCGCCCCCCCGACCGGGTGACCCTCGTGAGCCAGAAGATGGGCATCCACGAGTGGAGCTACGACAACGACATCTCGCACGCCCGGCGCTACATCGTCCCGCACGCCGACAAGAGCGCCGCGCTCGCGGAGCGGCGGATGGAGGTCGAGCTCGGCTTCGACGAGGGCCTCGGCTTCAAGGAGGCGATGCGCTGCCTCAACTGCGACGTGCAGACGGTCTTCACCGAGAGCCTGTGCATCGAGTGCGATGCGTGCGTGGACGTGTGCCCGACCGACTGCATCACGTTCACCGAGAACGGCGACGAGGCGGACCTCCGCCTCCGGCTCACCGCCCCCGCCCGCAACGAGGAGCAGGCGATCCTCGTCTCCGACCTCCTCAAGACCGAGCGGGTGATGGTCAAGGACGAGGACGTGTGCCTGCACTGCGGGCTCTGCGCCGAACGCTGCCCGACGAGTGCCTGGGACATGCAGAAGTTCCTGCTCGACACGGCGATGTCGTATGAGCCTGAAAGCAGGAACGGGAGCGGGCAACCGCGGCCGCACCAGCCGCCGCAGCCGTACCGGCCGCCGCCGCAAGAGCGCCGTCATGCCTGAGATCCGCGCGGTCAACGACTTCGTCATCAAGTTCGCCAACGTCAACGGGACGGGCTCGGCGAGCGCGAACAACCTGTTCGCCAAGGCAGTCTTCCGGATGGGGGTGCCGGTCAGCCCCCGCAACATCTTCCCCTCGAACATCCAGGGGCTTCCCACTTGGTACGAGGTGCGGGTGAGCGAGGCGGGCCACCTCGGCCGCCGCGGCGGGGTGGACATCATGGTCGCGATGAACCCCGCGACGTTCCGGGAGGACGTCGACTCCCTGCTCCCTGGCGGGTACCTCCTCCACGACTCCACCAAGCCCCTCGACCGGCGACGATTCCGATCGGACATAAACTGGATCGGAATACCCCTCACCGAGCTCTGCCTCGCAAAGTACGAGGAGCCGCGCCAGCGGCAGCTCTTCAAGAACATTGTCTACGTCGGAGCCCTCTCCGCTCTGCTCGACATGGAGTTCGAGACGGTGACCGGGCTCGTTGCCGACCAGTTCCGCGGCAAGGACCGCCTCATCGCCCCCAACGTGCAGGCCCTGGAGCTTGGGAGCACCTGGACCCGCAAGCACCTCGACTGCCCCATCGGGATCAGGGTGCGCCGGAGCGGGGCGGCCGGAGACCGGGTCCTCGTCAACGGCAACTCCGCGGCCGCCCTCGGCTGCGTCTACGCGGGGGCCACGGTGGCCGCCTGGTATCCCATCACCCCCTCGACTTCGCTCGTCGACGCCTTCGCGAGCCACTGCGAGCGGCTTCGCGTGGCCCCGGAGACCGGGGCGAAGAACTTTGCGATCGTGCAGGCGGAGGACGAGCTGGCCGCGATCGGGATGGCGATCGGCGCGTGCTGGAACGGCGTGCGCGGCTTCACCGCGACGAGCGGCCCCGGGATCTCGCTCATGACGGAGTTCCTCGGGCTCGCGTACTTCGCCGAGGTGCCGGTGGTGCTGTTCGACATCCAGCGGGGGAGCCCCTCGACCGGCATGCCGACCCGCACCCAGCAGGCGGACCTCCTCGCCTGCGCGCATGCGTCGCACGGCGACACCAAGCACCTGCTCCTCTTCCCGAAGGACCCGACCGAGGCGTTCGAGTTCGCGGCGACGGCGTTCGACCTCGCCGAACGGGTGCAGACCCCGGTCATCGTGATGAGCGACCTCGACCTCGGGATGAACGACTGGACCACCGACCCCTTCCGGTGGGACGACGCGCGCCGCTACGACCGCGGTAAGCGGCTCGACGCGGAAGGGCTCGAACGGATGAAGGACTGGGGGCGGTACCTCGACGTGGACGGCGACGGGATCCCGTGGCGCACCATCCCGGCGACCCACCCGGACCGGGGCGCCTACCTGGTGCGGGGCACCTCGCATGACGAGTACGCCCGCTACACCGAGGACGGCGACGTCTACCTTCGCAGCATGGAGCGGCTCGCGCGCAAGTTCGAGACCGCGGCAGGGCTCGTTCCGGCGGCGGAGATCGTTCCCGCCCCCAACGACACCCTGCTCGGAGTGGTGTACTTCGGGACGACCGCGGCCGCGATGGAGGAGGCCCTCGAGGAGCTGCGCGAAGAGGGAGTCGCCCTCGACGCGATGCGCATCCGGGCCTTCCCCTTCGGCCACGAGGTATTCGAGTTCATCGCCCGTCACGCGACGGTGTTCGTGGTGGAGCAGAACCGGGACGCCCAGATGCGCACCCTGCTCGTCAACGAGGGCGACATCGACCCCGCGGGCCTCGTCTCCGTGCTGCACTACGACGGGCTCCCGATCACGAGCACGTTCATCGCGGACGCGATCCGGGAGCGCCTCTCCCTCGAAATGCGGGAACGCGCGCGCATCCGGCTTCCCCGGGAAGCGGACTGAGCGGACGCCCCCGGCCGCCCCCCGGCCGCCGGCCGGGCCGAATCGAACGGGACACGACCCATGACCCACATCGCCAAGCCCCGCTTCCAGCACCCCCTTCTCGGCACCAACGAACTCGGGCTCTCGCGGCGCGACTACGAGGGGTCGATGTCGACCCTCTGCGCCGGCTGCGGGCACGATTCGATCAGTGCGGCCATCATCCAGGCCTGCGCCGAGATGTCGATGCCGCCGCACATGATGGCGAAGCTCTCCGGGATCGGGTGCTCGTCCAAGACCCCCAACTACTTCCTGTCGAAGTCCCACGGCTTCAACTCGGTGCACGGGCGGATGCCGTCCATCGCGACCGGAGCGAACCTCGCGAACCACGAGCTCTACTACGTCGGGGTGTCCGGCGACGGGGACACCGCTTCCATCGGGCTCGGACAGTTCGCCCACGCGGTGCGCCGCCAAGTGAACATGCTCTACGTGGTGGAGAACAACGGCACCTACGGGCTCACCAAGGGCCAGCTCTCGGCGACCGCCGACGTCGGGATGCGCAGCAAGACCGGCGAGATCAACCCCCACGACTCGATCGATCTCGTGAGCCTCGCCCTCCAGCTCGGCGCCTCCTTCGTGGCCCGCGGCTTCTCGGGCGACAAGGGCCAGCTCGTGCCCCTCATCAAGGCCGGCTTCGCGCATCGGGGGTTCGCCCTCCTCGACATCATCTCGCCGTGCGTGACGTTCAACAATCACGCCGACTCCACCAAGAGCTTCGACTACGTGCGCGAGCACAACGCGGTCATGAACCGGCCCGACTTCGTTCCGCACCAGGAGGAGATCACCGTGTCGTACGAGGCGGGAGAAAGCCGGGACGTCACCCTGCACGGCGGCGGGGTCGTGCGGCTGCACAAGCTCGCCGAGGATTACGACCCGACGGATCGAGTGGCCGCCCTCCACCACGTGCAGGAGCTGCAGACGCGGGGCGAGATCCCGACCGGGCTCATCTTCGTGGACACGGGAGCGCCCGACCTCCACGAGCGCATGGGCACCCCGAAGGTGCCGCTCAACCGCCTCGGCGAGGCGGAGCTCTGCCCGGGAAGCGCGAAGCTCGAAGCGATCAACGCGAGCCTTCGTTGAGGCGCGCCGCTGCCGCCCAGCCTATGAGCAGTTTCTCGGCAGCCTGTTGAGAATGAAGTCCGGCAACTTCGTCGTCAAAACACGCATGGACCGGCTGGCCACCCCGTCGCACGAAAAGGTCCGGCGTCGCGAAAACGGCCCTCCTGGATCTATTTTCACAGCAAAACCGTCGCGTCACTCATGCCTCGGAGGGCTCGGAGGTCGCGCTCGGCAACTTGGAAGAGAACACGGGCCGCCTCAAGGTCGCTCATAGAGCATCCTCCCCTCTCTGAGTGCCCGCGCCAGGACGTGGGTGAGCGAGCCACGCCAGCGTTCGGCTTCGTCCTTGCTGTAGACAAGAATGTCTTTAGCCCGAAAAAATCAACGACTTCCGTCGCGAGGGCGCCAAGATGCCGTGGTAGTGGGCCGCACGGACCGAAAGACGTTGAAGGCGTAGTCGACACTACGTCGAAGCGGCTTGCGGGAGTACGGCCCGCTACCGCGAGCGGATTGGCGGCCGCAGCAGGAAGTCGGTGATTTTTTCGGGTTAGGAACGACGAAGCAGGACAGCGCTCTCCACAGGCGGACTGCTTCCATCCGCCGGCTCCGTATCTTGCCGAATGGCTCGGTTTCCACGACCACCAGGTCTATGTCGGAATCTTCTCTCTCGTTACCGCGAGCACGGGAGCCGAAGAGGATCACCTGCTCGGGATCGACTTCCTCGACGATGACCCGAACCATCTGCTCCAGAAGCGCATCGGTAACCTGGATCATTGATCCAGCTCGTATAACCGCCCCTCCCGCCGGACCACGATTCCCCCCTTCGTCCGGAGAACTTTCGAGGATGAGCTCCAACCGACACCTCGACCCTCCACGACACGCCACGGGGAGTACGACGCGGATTGGTCGTAATCATTCTCGGGGATGGCATCGGACGGTGCCACCCGCAACCGGGTTCCTGGCTGCCGATATCGAGGATGTCGATGGGTCAGGCGAGCTTGCACCAAGTTCCACACTACCTTCATGCGTCGATTATATGGGGGATTATATCGAAAGTTACCCCAAACCCCTCGGCGATGGGGTACCTTCTGATAGATTTGCCGAGAGCAAGCGGTTGGGACGGACGATGACACACAAGGCACCCGGCAAGAGCTTTCGCCAAGGCATGAGCCTCATCGAGGCCATGAAGATGTTCCCGCACGACGATGCAGCGGAGGCTTGGTTCATGCGCGTGCGCTGGCCGCACGGGCCGGCGTGTCCCGAGTGCGGCTCCCTGAACGTCCAGACCGGCGCATCCCACAAGATGCCGTTGCGGTGCCGGGAACGGCAATGCCGCAAGCGGTTCAGCGTCCGTTACGGGACGGTCATGCAGTCCTCGAAGCTCGGCTATCAGGTGTGGGCGATGGCCATCTACCTGAGCCTGACGAGCCTCAAGAGCGTGTCGAGCATGAAGCTCCATCGCGACCTGAACATCACGCAGAAGTCCTCGTGGCACCTTGCCCATCGGCTGCGCAAGGTATTCGAGGGCGGCGACGGCACCTTCGTCGGGCCGGTCGAAGTGGACGAGACGTACGTGGGCGGTCGTCGGGCCAACATGCCGAAGTCCAAGCGCGAGCACCTGACCGGCCGCGGAGCCGTGGGGAAGACCGCGATCGTCGGCGCGAAGGACCGGGCCACCAACCAAGTCTCCGCCCGAGTGATCGACAGCACCGACAAGGCCACCATCCACGGCTTCGTAGCGCAGCACACGGCCTTGGACACGACCGTGTACAGCGACGAGGCGCCGGTCTACGCCTCGCTTCCGAATCCGCATGAGGCAGTCAACCACAGCACATTGGAGTACGTCCGGGGCGATGTCCACACCAACGGGGTGGAATCGTTCTGGTCAATGCTCAAGCGCGCCCACAAGGGGACCTTCCACAAAATGAGCCCCAAGCACCTGAATCGGTACGTCAGCGAGTTCGCCGGCAAGCACAACCTTCGCGACCTTGATACCCTCGACCTCATGGGGGCCGTCGTCATGGGCATGGACGGGAGGCAGCTCAAGTACGATTCCCTGATCGCCGACAACGGCCTCGACTCCGGCGCTCGGTGCTGAACGTGGCGGTGGTGGCCTCAAGTTCCCCCGCCCGTGCGGGGATAGACCTCCAGACAGGTACATCATGACCAACACCCCCAAACACCCGCCGCCTCGCGTGGTGGAGATCGTAGACCCGTCGTATCAGCCGACGAAGGCGGACATGGAGGAGGAGTTCGATGTGCCCGAGATGACGCTCGACGAAGCCGCCCGGCGGGTGCTGGAGCCGGTCGAGGTTCGCAACATCCCCCGGCCCCGGCCAGACCGCTAGCCCGCCCGTGGGGTACTATTCGATATAATCCCCATTATATGGCTTCCGATTCGCTGCCACTCGGGCTCGTCGCGCGTCAACCCGCTCCTGAGAGACTCGCGAAGAACACTCACTTGCTCCGAACAGCGGGCCAAGCCAAGGCTATGTGGGTGCGTTCCCGAGGCGGCGGTGGAAGTCCGCTTCGTCCGTGCACGCGAGCGCCGCGGCCATCACGGTCTCGAGCGAGGGTCCTGCGAGCAGTTCCGGTTCCTTCCCGATGTCCGCCTCCGTCTCGATGCCCCGGGCGCGAAGCACCGCGCGCACCGCATCCATCCGTTCGGCCAGACGACCGCCCCTGCACCCTTCGGCTCGGCCTTCCTTCAGTCCTTCGGCTCGGCCTTCCTCCAGTCCTTCGCTTCGGCCCTCTTCGAGACCTTCGGCTCGGCCCTGTTCCCGGCCCTCGATCCGGCCTTCCTTTCGCGCGCTCCCGGTCAGGGAGCGAGTGAGGGGATCGTCGTCGGGGCAGGTACCTTCGCGCGCCCCCATCGCCCGCCCCACCCGCTCGAGCGACCGCCAGGCGACGCCCGAGAGCGGCGCCTCGGTCAACGCGCGGTGGATCTCCTTCGTCCGCCACCCGGGAAACGCCCGGCTCTCCCCCGACACGCGGTAGCCGTCGCCGTCGCGAAGGTGGATCGTGAGTCCCGGCTTGCGCACCGAGGTCTCGTCCGGGACCGACACCCAGATCTCCGGGAATCCGCACTCCTGGTAGAGCTTGAGCTTCCACCGCCGGACATCCGTCGTGTGGTCCACTTCGAGCACCACGTCCGGGAGCGCATCCTCGCCGACGCGTATGACCCGCCCCTCCGGGCGGGAACGCGCCCAGTTCAGAAACACGATCTGGTCCGCCTGCATCACCCAGCGCCGGCGGCCCGTCTCCTCGAGCCTGGTCAGGGAGACGGAGCCGTAGCAGTCGATCGGCGAGCCGCGAACGGAGGCGATCCGGCTCACAAGCCAGGTAAGACGATGCGTCGGCACCTCGTGCGGCAGGTAGACGTCGCGGACCTTCCAGGCGGTCTCGGTACGCGCATCCCAGAACTCGAGCCGCTCGCTGGTGCGTTCGAATTCACGGAGCGTCATGCGGAACGATTCGCAGCCGGGAAAGTCGGGCGGGGTGTCCAGGATCGACGTGCGCACCGGCGCATCCGGGAGTTGCCCCGGGTCCGGGGCTGGATCCGGGGCTACGGCACGCTGCGGAACGGAAACGGTGGAGGGGGTCGACTGCGGGGAGAAGGTTGATTGCGACATGCTGCGCCTCCGTGGCCACGGCCGGCTCGCCCCGTCCCCCGAACGACCCGGCGCATCCTTTCGGTCCGCCGGCCGCCGGCCGCGCGGGTGGACGGGTGCTGGGCAAGAGATACTACCGCATTCGCGCTCGGGTCCAAATCCTTGCGATCGCCAACACCGACCACGGTCACCCACCAGCGCCATCGCACGCTGCGGGTCGGGGCGGCAGGTCGGGTCAGCCGAAGGCGCAACCCGACAACCCATCACACGAAAGCGCGTTCGGTCGGCGGGCCGCGCCCCGGGGCCGTTTCACGTCACGATTCAAGCGCTCCCGTCGGACTACGCCTCCGGCCAGTCCGAACCTGCGGTTCGGTCCGGCCGACCGTCCGACCCGCCTCCCGCGTCCCGCTTTGCGTCGGCCCGGCGTGAATCGGCCTTGGCCACCCACGTCTCGGAGAGAGCGAGGAACGAAGTAGGCGCGTTCCGGCCGTGCAGGTCCCGCGCCGTAACCGTGCCGGGAAGGCGCCGCCCATCAAGGAATACGCTCGCCTCCCAGACGTCGAAGAAGAGCGAATACATCTCGTGCCCGCCGGTCGCGGACCGCTCGGCCGGAAGGGCGATGAAGAACGCATCCCCGGCCGGAGCCCAGAGCAGATCGACCTCGCACCCCGGCGCGCGGAACCGTTCACGGGTTCCGCTGCGGGCGTCTCCCTCGGAAAGGTGCGAATCGAGCCGCTCGTAGGCCAACCGGTCCATCTCCGGGAAGGACCGAAACTGCGGGAAGTGCCGCGCGAAACCCTCGACCAGCCAGTGCGCGAGCATCTCGTTGTCGTGCAGGCACAGCCTCGTCGGACCGCTGAGGAGGACGAGCACCTTCCCGATCCCGTGCGGGGAGTACGTCACCCGAAAGTACGACGCGCGCGTCACGTAGTCTCCGTCCGCGGGATGCTTCAGGTAGATTCCCGAGTTGTCGCCGGACCAGGCCACCTCTCCGGGCCGAATGACCTCCCCGCCCAAGGTCTTTTCCTTCCTGTCCGAGGAACCGCCCGAGCCCCTCATCCGGGGCAGTCGGCGTCCAGCCTGGCAACCACCCCGTCGGCCGCCACGCTCGCGGCAGGATAGCGCTCCATGACCTTCGGGTCATGCCCGGGGATGATATGGCCTGCCGACGTCGCGAGCGAACGCAGCTTCGCGAACCCCGCCAGCATGCCGGCGACATCGTGCACGATCGGATACGGGGCGCTTTCCTCGACGTTGTCGTAGAAGTGGCTCGCATCGCTCGCGAGCACCACCCACCCGCGCCGGGTCCGGACCCGGACGGACTGGATCCCGAGGGTGTGTCCCCCGATGAGATGCAGCGTGATCCCCGGGGCGAGCTCCGCGTCCCCGGAATGGAAGGTAACCCGGCCCTGGTACACGTGCTCCACCATCCTCGTCACGTGCCCGACGGAATATGCGCCGCTGAAGAACGAGTGCGCCATGTGCGGGCCGGTCGCGTACCGCATCTCGAGCTCCTGCAAGTGAAAACGCGCGGCCGGAAAGTCGTCGAGGGTTCCCGCGTGGTCGAAGTGGAGGTGGGTCACGATGACGTCGCGCACCTTCGCGGCTTCCACTCCGATTTTCGCCAGCCCTTCGGCCGGCGAACAGAGCAGCCGCGGCTGCCACCGATCGCCGGACTCGCGCCGGCGACGCTCGAGCTCGCGCGCATCGAAGCCGGTATCGACCACGAACGCCCGCTCGCGGTTGACGATCGCCCACACGTAGTAGCTGATGGGTTGAAGCGTGTCATGCAGGGGGTCGGTCCACGCGTTCGTGATGAACGTCTCGTAGCGGTGCCGGTCCGCCCGATGCGCGTACCGGATCGCGTAAACTTCCCAGGTGTCGTCGCCGCTCATGGCCTGCAGCCCTCCCCTGCCTGAATTGCAGATATCCGAACCGTAACGGATTTGCCGGAGACTACCAACCCTGGAGACTGGAGCCATGGACTTCCCGCCGAGGGAACCCACGGAACTTGGCGTCGCAAGCCGAAACGGTAACTGGAAACCGGATGGTGACTGGTATAAGGTTACCCTCAGGTCGCTGGGGAGCTGCAGGGGGACAGGGTGAGCGACCGGCGCAGACATCTCTTCAGAATCGATTCGCTGTCCAAAGAGACGCTCCCCATGCGGGATCTGGCGGCGTATCTCTCTGATCTTTCTGAACTTCTTGGCAACCATGGCTCCGTCCACTGCCAGGAACTTCGAGAGGGCAGTGTGGACGTCGTGTATGAGGTGGAAGCTTCATCCATTGAACCCGTCATGGAACGGATGCTTGATGCGTGCCATCCCGCCGGAGACCCGGCAGCCCGCAACGCCTACCGGAACCTCAATCAGCGACTCAAGCGAGACAGAGCGAGCGGGACGATCCTGGAGCAAACGGAAACAACCCTTCACACGCTCATCGAGATACCGGGAATTCAGGAGGAAGCAGGGGACAGGCCGCCGACCTTGTGGGAAGCCGGTATCGTAGATGGTATTCCGACCGGTGTCGGCGGCCGCCGGCTCGATCCCGATTGGGTCCCGGTACGTATCGTCGACTCAGGCGTGCTTTTAAACTGCGAAGCCAAGCCACCTGCCGCCATTGCGATCGCTTGCCACCTGCTGACGACACCGATTCGAGCCAGCGGAAAGGGCCGGTGGGTGCATGATGACGACAAGGGTTGGCAGCTCGACAAGTTTCGGATCGAACAATTCGACCCGTTGGATTCTCGCCCGATGGCCGAATTAGTAAGCGAGATGCGCGCACTCTATGCAGACACCGACTGGGCTCGGATGAACGATCCGCTCGCTCAACTCCATGGGCTCAGGAAGGATGAATGAAGATTTGCCTGGATGCTACGGCTCTGATGTGCCTGCTCGATACACGAATAGACAAGTTTCCGTCGCCCACCGGTCCGATCATCGATCGCATGCAGCTCCGGATGGGCCACTTGATCACAACGACCGATGAAGTGAACGGCAGCGTCATCGTACCCACGCCGGCGCTGGCCGAACTGCTGGTCGGGGCCGGCGTCCAGCGTGCAGCAATGCTTCGGATCCTTGAAGGTCGCAGGGCGATACGCATCGAGCCATTTGACAAGATGGCAGCCATTCATTGTGCGAATCTCGACGCTCAAGCCATATCGGACGGCGACAAGAGAGATGGTGCAAGGAGTTCGTGGCAGAAGGTGAAGATCGATCGTCAGATCGTTGCGATCGCACAAGTTGCTCGCTGTGAACGGATTGTTACAGGAGATCCGGATGTAGAGAAAATCGCGGGGCGAGCGGCGCTCGAAACGACCTTTGTCTGGCAACTTGATCTGCCGCCGGAGGACGCGCAAATCGACATGGAATTGGTCGCAGGAAGCAATCCGACTGACGATTGAGCACCGTGTCTCATACACCCAGCCGCTTTGGGTCGGCCAGATCGAGCAAGCTCTCGATCTCCCGGATGATGGCAAGAGTCGAATGGGCTCTTGGCGACGGGACCTCCTTTGCCTTGCAAACTCGTTTCCGCAACCGCTTCAGTGCGGTACGTGCTTGGGCATCGGTAGTACCTTCCTGAAAGATCTTCAAGAATTCTCTCCAATGAACCGTCTTTATTCCACATAGTTGCAGGTCGTCGAGCTTTTCCTTATAGGAGTCCATCATGCCAGTCCGCGCGAGCCTGCCAAAATTGCCGCCGCCATCCGCCAGCGGTTTGTCCAGGATCTGATCCGATTTGTTCGGATAGGGAACGACGCTCTCCGGAGTTTCGATGCCGGTAGGCTGCTTCGTCTGTCGGACATGCTGCCAATGATAGTTACGGTATGCGGCCGCATATCGCGCCGATTCCACGAACGGTTCGAAGAGAATCGGTGACCCGCTGATGACGTTTCCCAGTACCCACGGAACGACGACGATCAGATCCTGCCTTGTACATGCACCAATCGTCGCTTGAAACCTCAGGCTCGGTTCCGCTTCCTTTGCCAGCAAGTACCAACCTTTCAGCTCGATACCCAGCAACACGTCACCCGTCGACACCCTGCGCAAGAGCACGTCGGGAAAAGTCTGTGCTTGTCTGACGAAGCTGTAAAGAGAATACTTCTCGTCCGGATCCCAGGTGCTGCGAATCAGATTCAATGTCCGGACTACCTGTTCTTCGATCGTCGCACCCAGGACGGTGTTCAACGTATGCAGGTCGGTAGCCATGATCCCGGAAATATGCGTTTCGGTTCGGAAGTACATCGGCAGGCAGGCAATCGCCTCGAGAACGGATCGGTGAAGCCGGGAGTGCTCCCAATCATCGAGAGACTCCTTGGTGGGGCCGAGCGGCGCCGTTGAGCCGTCAGGTACGTTCACCACGGAGAAACCGACCTCTGCAACCTTTCTGTCGCAGCCGCGTAGAATTCGGGAACCGGCTCCGCAGCGTGATATCTGCGGTCGAGACGGCAGGATACAATCGCGCCGGGACACAGACCGCCGAAGGGCTCCCAGACCACGTCGCCGGGTTCGGTCGCAGCCCGGATGATCATGTCGATGAACTTGAGGGGCTTCTGGCTGCCGTGCAGGCTGCGGAACTTGTATTTCATTCCGTTTCTCGTTCCCCGGATACGTTCCGACCCGCCAACCTGAGGCTCACGCCAGACGTTGGTAATGCCGACCTCGCACTTGAATTTTGCGCGCATCTTCGACCATTCATCACCGGAGAGCGGCCGTTGTCCGTCCGTGCTGAAGTACGGACGACCCTCCGGATCGCCGTGTTCGTTCGCGTACTCGGCCATCTTGACGAACATTTCGGGCGGTGGGTAGTACCAGAGATGATCGGCCGTCAGGTATTTCCGGGTGGCAGCATTGCGCACGCCGCACGCCTCGTTGGCCAAGCGCAACGGCAGCGTCGTACGCTTCCATTCGTGGCGGAGCCACTCCTGCATGGTCAGCGCACCGCCCGGTGCCGGGAAGCTCGCGGCCTTGACGTAGTGCACACAGACTTCGGTAATGACAGGAAATTTCCTCAGTGTCCGCGTGTTCGCATTGCCGGCAACATGCCCCAGGCCCTTGTCCCAGACGTTGCAACACCGATACACCCAGCCGTGTGCAGCCAAAAGGGGATGCACGTTGGCCCAGCCGATCTCGGTGTTCCAGAACCATAAGGTCGTTTCAGGAGTCGAGTGTTCGCTCCAAGCCCTGGCGTGGGGCTCGTACCATTCGCTCAGAGATTCCGCGGTGTGGCGGTCCCCTGGAAAACCGCTCACTCCGTAGGGGCCGTCGGAGATGATGCAGGTCGGCGCCGGCCAGTCTGCATACAAGTGTTCGGCCCGGTCGAAGTGAATCGACGCCCGCGCACGTGTATAGCGCTGACCAGGTTCGAGCTCCGGCTGTTTTGGCTCCGATTCCGGGAACAGCCGGCTCTGCAGCGCGCCCTCGGTCCTTCTCAACGCCAATCCCTGTCCTGTCGCCCGCCCGCCCGGTGCATCGTATCACCGCCGGTGTACGGAGGATGCAGCGGTCGCGGATATGCCGGCAACGCGCTGGCGGGCAGGCGTACATTGCCCTCGGCTTGCCGAGATCGGTCTGCGCCTTATCCTGGATGAGCAGGGTGCCGCGAGCATGAACCTCCGTGACCAGCCCCGCCGGGTCGGGGCTAATCTGCTCTCGGATGTCCCTGATGGCCGCCGGACAGCGTAGCTCCTTGATGCAGAATCTCTTTCTTCGGTTGACGACGACTTCGGGCGAAGAGATCCGCGATCGATATAACTCCTTGAATTTATTGGATACGGGCGAGAAAATGAATCAGTCTTCGCTGACCGTCTGCAATCCCCGGCCTCCAACTCCTCGACTTCCGACCGGCAACACCCGGAATCAGCGGACGGACTCGCCGGTCTCTTCCATGCTCCCCGGCCGAAGCGAAGGATGGGGGGATCGAACGGCAGCGCGCAGGGACAAGCCGATCCGCCGCTTCCGGAGTCGGCCCCGGGACCTTGCAGGGGGCGAGCGGGTCCGCTTGCCGGAGAGCGATCGCACCACCGCTTGACGGCCGGAATACCGGCTGCCAGAGTCCGGGAGATGAAGCGACCCCGGCAACGGAGAGACGTGTATGGCCACCCTGACGCCCGAAGAGATCCGGACCTACGAGACCGACGGTTACGTCGTCCCCTCCTACCGCGTCCCCGAGAACCGCATGGCGGTGCTGACCGCGGCGGCGGAGGAGGTCATGGCCGCCAATCCGGACACGCGGCCCGAGCAGCTCCCGAACATCCACATCACGAACGGCGCCGGCACCCACCTCAAGGGACACCCGGCCTTCCTCGACATCGCCCTGGACGAGGACCTCCTCGATCTCGTCTCGTGCGTGATCGGTGACGACATCGTCATGTGGGGGTGCCAGATCTTCTGCAAGCCGGGCTCCGACGGGATGGAGGTGCCCATGCACCAGGACGGCCAGTACTGGCCCATCCGGCCGCTCGCGACCTGCACGGTGTGGCTCGCGATCGACGACTCGGACCGGGAGAACGGATGCCTCGCCGTCATCCCCGGCTCTCATCGCGGCCGGGTGAACTTCCGCCACCATACCCGCGAGGACGACGGCATCGTGCTGAACCAGGCGGTGGACGACCCGCGCGCCTTCGAACGCCCGCCCGTCTGCGTCGAGCTCGAGCGCGGGCAGCTCTCCATGCACGACATCTATCTCATCCACGGCTCGGCCCCGAACACCTCCGGCCGGCGCCGCGCGGGCCTTGCGCTCCGCTACATGCCGACCACGTCGTGGTTCCGGCGCGACCTCGAAATGCAGTTCTCGGGCTACCCGTCCAACTTCGCGGACCGGCCGATCTGGCTCGCCCGCGGAAGGGACCTCTCCGGCAAGAACGACTTCACGATCGGGCACTCCGCACCGGCCCTGGAACCCTCCGCGGCCTCCGGGTAGCCCGCGGGTGGAATTGCCCCGCTTTGGTGGACACCCGAACATTGCGCACCGGCGGCAGGGCGGTCTGGAGCAGAAAGGGCATATCGGGCACGGGATTGTAGCAAGAGGGACTTGGCGGCGGAGACCCGTTCCGCGCTCCCCTCGGTACACTTGCCACAGCATCGAGGATCCGGAATGACCACTACCAATGCCGAACTCGCCCGGAGCGTCGAGGTCTTCGGCTGCGGGCGTGGGCTCGACCTCCTCGTGCGCGTCGGTGAGGCGCGGGACGGCATCGAGACCGCCCAAGTGAGCCGTATTCTCGGGCTCAGGAGCAACAAGGGAATCGGCTCCCGACTTCGCGCGACCAGGACCGAAGTCGAATCCCACGGGATTCGGTTCGAGCACGCGGTGGTACGGCAGCCGATCAGCACGGGAGCAGGGTCGAACTGGCGGGCGGGACCGCGAATCGACCACGCCGTTCATGTCCTTCGCCGAACGAGGAAGGGTCTGGAGCAGCCCTTCGACCGCACGAGAGAGCCCTGGCCCGACGAGGGCTACGCGGGCCCGGTGCTCGTGCTCCGCGCGCTCCTGCATTCTTACGAACTGTTTGCGGTGCCCGAAGGTATCGATGGTGCCCGAGCGATCGTGAACGACATCGAGGCGCCGCTTGTAGAAGAGAAGAGATACCACGGGCTCGGTGAGGTTTTCATCGAGCGCATCGAGGCGGGGAACGCAGGGGGCGAGATCCCGATCCCGGCAGGATACGAGCAGCACGGCGAGTGGATACGCGGGCACGAAGACCATGCGTCCATCCGTACCATCGCGTCGAACTGGTCCGATCGGAGATACCACCTCGCGGTGTGCTTTGCCGAGGCAGCATGGGCGGAACGCCGGCTCGCCCTCAGAGACCCCGTCGAGCAGACCGCCCAGGCGATCATCGACGGTTACCGCGCGGAGGATGGGCTGTGGAAGCCGGTCGACGGGGCGAAGGTCTACCGGTACGTCAACTGGATGGGCAGCGTCGCCAAGCGCTACGCGCCGCCGCCGGACCTTCGCCTTCGGGTGCAATGCGAGGCAGTCATTGAGCGTCAGGGGAAGGGAACCAGGCTCGTTCGGTTCGAGTCGTTCCGGGGCGACGAGTGGGCGCAGGGACGCGAGGCGTGCCGACGGAAAGGACTGGAGATCGGCGGGCAGGACCGGCTGCTCCAGGTGCGGCACGCGAAGGACCAGCGGAACCCATATGAACTCGCCGCCGCGAGCGCGCTTCGGCGGATGAATGTCAACGCTCGAAAGACTCGCGGCGTCAGAATCGGAGCATAGGCTCGAGTGCTCGCCCCAATCGAAGGCGAAGGGCCGGAGCCGGGATGACTTTGTCGTACCCTCTTTACATTGCAGTGGTTACGGCAAGGAGAATAGCTTCAGTTGCTTGGGGCTCATCACTCGATGGCTTGGTCCATCTTGTCGTTGGAGCCGTCGGAGGACCTGCGCGGACGATCCGGTGACGAGCATTCCCGTCCCGTCCCATAGCTCCAAGCCTCCTGATTCAACTTGACCGCTGACTATCCGGCGGATGTCTTCGGCGGTCACCGGGGTGCGGTTGCGGTACACGGACAGTACCTCGCTTCCTCGCGGTCCCCGGACATAAATTGCCCGCCGCCGCAGAACGCGTCGACGACCGTCAGTTCGAGGTGGCCGTAACCCTTCTGTCGCCCGCCGACGATCCGCAGGTACTCGCGGAGGTACCTGCCGAGGAGCTCAAGTTTCGCCTTCGAGTGATCCTGGATTCCGGGCGGAGGCGCGCCTCGTCGCCATGTCCAGTCGTCAAGCCGATCGGCCATGCTCTCGTCCGGTGTGCAGCGGCATATCGTTATGCTCCCTTGCGTCCAACTGGCGTCCATTGGACCTGGGCCGGAAACCTCCCCACTGCTTGAAGAAGAACGGGACACCTTCAGCCACGCACTGGTCCCGGATCTCCCTGACCCAGTCTTCTTCCATCGGGCGGGCGCCAGGCCCGCTCTCGCCGCCAACTATCACCCAGTGGACCCCCTCCAGATCGAGACCGTGAAGCCGCTCGAGCAACGGTTCGATAGAGAGAAACCGGACCGCCGCCTGCGACCCGCGAAGGTGACGGATCCGGGCCTTGCGCAGGTTGTCCTCCACCGAGACTCCACACCAGATGTGAGGAGGCGCCGCGCTTTCCCGATAGCGTCCATTCAGGTACCGCCGCATCCGCCCGCTCCGTTTGGTGAGGACCTGGAAGACGTGCCGATCCGCCTCTTCCATGACCGCGAAGACTCGGTCGATGAAGTCGGTCCCCACGTCCGTGTGGAAGAGATCGCTCATGGAATTGACGAAGACCCGACGTGGCTTCCTCCAACGCCGCGGCTGATCGAGTCTGGCTTCGTGGAGGCGAAGATCGAACCCTTGAGTGTATGGGTGTCGGTCGACGTTGCGAAACCGCTCGGCGAACCGTTCAGCGTAGCAGTTGTCACATCCCGGGGAGATCTTCGTGCACCCGGTGATCGGATTCCATGTCGCATCGGTCCATTCGATCCTGGAAGACCCCGCCATCGTCCTGTCCTCCGGAACGCTGTCCGGGATTCCATCTTACCGCATGCCCCTGGGCTCGGCGTTCCGGTACGGGCAACCGGGCAAGGCCGACAAGGGCGTGTTGCGCCACTTCCTGGTCAAGGTGAGCGGGGTGTCCCGAGCGCAGCCCACCCGCCTCATCGCTCAGCACCGCTCGACCGGGCGCATCGACGACCGTCGCGGTCCACCACGACGGCCCTTCTCCCGGCGCTACATTGCGCAGGACATCCGCCTGCTCGCACAAGTCGACGCGCTGCACGGGACCGTGTCGGGGCCGGCCACCCGCAAACTGTGCGAACGCGCCTGCACCGTGTTCCACGACCGGCGCTTCGAGAGGGGATTGCTGCCTTGGACGGATCGGATTGGCGAAGCGCAGCCGACCCGTCGGGATCGGTGCGATGGCGGTCCGGTCGAGGATACGGAGCCCGAAGGAAAGGGGCGCCGCAGCGCCCCTTTCCCGTTGCGGGTCGGACCACGGTTCAGCCGATGAGGCCCCCGTCGTCGCGGGTGATGGCGATGACCGCCGAACGGGGCGCGGTATCGCCGCCGTCCGGAAAGTGGCTGTCGCCCCGCTCGCCCGGATGCTGGATGCCGACGAAGACCGTCTTCCGGTCCACGCTCCACGCGAATCCCGTCACTTCGCACTCCCTCGGACCGACCATGAAGCGACGAATCTCGCCCGTCGCCGGATCGCCTATCAGCATCTGGTTGTTGCCCTGCCCCGCGAACCCGTCCTGGTTCGAGTAGTTTCCGTCCGTCTGGATCCAGAGCATTCCGTTGCTGTCGAAGGCGAGCCCGTCCGGCGAGTTGAACATGTTGTCGGAGCTCACGTTCGCCGAGCCCGCGTTCTCGTCGGAGTGGACGGTCGGATTGCCCGCGACCACATAGAGGTCCCAGTCGAAACCGGTGGCAAGATGGTCGCCGCCGTCCGGCCGCCAGCGGACGATCTGGCCGTAGAGGTTGCCGACCCGGGGGTTCGGCCCCCCGACCGGGGTCGGGTCGCCGCCCGCGTTCGGCTTCTTGCCGCGGTTCTTGTTGTTGGTGAGACAGCAGTAGACCTCGGCCTTCATCGGATGTGCGGCCACCCACTCGGGGCGGTCCATGGTGGTCGCCCCCACCGCCGATCCCGCGATGCGGGCGTGGATACAGACCTCGGCCGCGGAGGCCATTCCGCTGGCCTCGGGGGTAAGCTCCACCCATTCCCCGCGACCATCGTCCGCGAACTTCGCGGCGAAGAGCCGCCCGGTCGCGAGGAGGTCGGCATTGTCACCCTCCTCCGCGTAGTGTCCGTCGCTCACGAACTTGTAGAGGAACTCGCCCCGCTCGTCGTCGCCCATGTAGACGACCACCTGTCCGTTGGCGGCGAGGACCACCTCCGCGTTCTCGTGCTTGAAGCGGCCGAGCGCGGTGCGCTTCCTGGGGGTGGAGGCCGGGTCCAGGGGGTCGATCTCGACCACGTAGCCGCAACGGTTCGGCTCGTTGGGATGCTTCGAGATGTCGAACCGCTCGTCCGCCATCGCCCACGCGTAGCCCCGGTCCTTGGGTCCGACGCCGTAGCGCTTGAGCTCGGCAGCGACCTCGATCTCGGGATCGCTCGAGGAAAAGTACCCGTGGAAATTCTCCTCGCACGCGAGATAGGTGCCCCAGGGCGTGCGCCCGTTGCCGCAGTTGTTCCAGGTGCCGAGGCTGGACTCGCCCACCGGATCGGCGGCGGTCTTGAGCAGGTCGTGACCCCGGGCCGGGCCGGTGATCTCCATCGGGGTGTCCGGGGTGATGCGGCGGTTGTAGGGCGAGTCCTTGACGATCGACCAGGTGCCGTCCTTCTGTGCGATCTCGACCACCGAGACGCCGTGTCCGGCCTTGCCCTTGCGCACGTCGTCGACGTTCTCGGGACTCCCGCTCCCCGCCCCGCCGTAGATGATCTTGCGGTTCACGTACTCGTTGTTGACCGCGAGGACGTTGCGGCCGCCGTCGTTGAAGAGCGCCATGCCGTCGTTGTTGTCCCCGAAAGCGAGCTCCTGGCTCTCTCCGGTGCCGCGGGTCATGTGGTCGAACTCGACCCCGTTCGACCACAACGGCTCGCCCCACTTGGCCACGACGTGCCAGCCGTACCCCGGCGGAACGGTAACCGTGTCGAGGGTGTTGGTCGCGATGGGCTCGAACCCGAAACGGTCGGCGGCGCGGGCCGCGAGGGGCCGGAGGGCACCGGCGCTCGCGACGAAGGCCGCTGCGCCGAAGGCGACGCTCCCGCCGAGGAATCCGCGTCGGGAGACGGCCCGTTCCACGAGCCGCCCGAAGTCGGTCTCGAGCGGGCGCGGATGGTGGACCTCGTCGAACTCGTCGAAGGAAAGTTCGGGCGTTTCCGAAATTCGTTTTCTGGACATGTCGTTCTCCTCGTTGCGCGACGGCCGCGGCGTCACGGGTGGTGGAAGGGTCGGGGCGACCCGTCGCGGGCCGACGGGGCGGGCGGCCGGATCGGGACGCCCGCGCGGCATGTTCGGGGTTTCCGGTCGCAGCCGGGCGACCGGAGCGTTACGCTTCGATGACCCCCATGCGGGTCCCGGGAGCGGGACCGGTGTCCCGCGGCACGGAGCCCGGAGCGGAGCCGCTCCACGGTGGCCTCGCAGCACCCGACCCGGTGGTCGAACTCGGCGCCGGCGAGAACCGGTGCGGGCCGGAGACGGCCCCCGCGCTCGAAGTGCTCCCGATCGCCCGGAGACAGTCGCATGGCCCTTCCCCTGACCGGCCGTACCGCCGACAACCCGACTATAGCGCCTCCGGCGCCCGCGGGCACCACCGAAGCGGCCGGGGCCGGGCTCGTTTCTTGTCCGGCGACGGGTGAACCGGACCTGTTCAGCAGATCATGCGGGAACACATTTCGTCGTCGGCGTGTCGGCTCGGGCCCCATGTCGGGGCCCTCGATCGCGCGGGCGACCGACCGCGCACCCGCGGCCAGCACTCGGTCACGACAAGAAAATGGTCCTGCGGCCGGGGTGCGAGGGCCGGACGAGGCCGACTAACCCGAAAAAATCACCGACTTGCTGCTGCGGCCGCCAATCCGCTCGCGGTAGCGGGACGTACTCCCGCAAGCCGCTTCGACAGCGCGCACGCGCCAGTGTCAAGCTAGTGTCGACTACGCCTTCAGCAGCGCGCACGCGCTCTTTCGGTCCGGGCGGCCCGCTCCTCCATGAGATCGTGGGGCATCTTGGCGCCCTCACGACGGAAGTCGGTGATTTTTTCGGGCTATCCCTCTCGCGGGGCGGCGTTGGCCTTCGCGAAGGCGGCCATGTGGAAGGCGGCGTGCGCCGGCCCGTAGGCGTGCTCGCGGCCGGCCGGGCACGCGCGCCGGGCGAGGCATCCGGCCTGCCGGCAGTCGCACCGCGGCCGGTCCGTCAACCACTTCGCGCAGCCCGCCGCGTCAAAGGCCCCCTCGCGCACCGCGCCGACCGGACAGGGGGTGAGGCACGGGCGCTCCGCGCAATCGTCGCAGGGGCGGCGGGCGGCGGTGTCCGGCGCCGGCAACTCGAATCGCTCCGGAAACGAGAGCGCCCCGCGGTACGCGTGCCAGAGGCCGTAGCGCGGATGGATGAGCGGCCCCATGACCGAGGGCCGGACCGTGTCGGCGCGGAGCGCCCAGCGGACGAAGGGGAGGAAGGGCGGGCCGCCGAAGGGGAAGAGGGACTCGGCTCCGAGGTCCCGCCCGAGCTTCGAGACGACCTCCCGCGACCAGCCGTCGAGAGGATGCTCCGAGCGGCCGATGAGCCCCGCCGCCGTGAACGGCTCCCAGAGACCCGACCCGACGTTGCCGACGAGCACCAGGGTGCCCGGCTCCGCCCCGGTGAGAAGCCTCGGCACCCCGTCCTCCGGCTCCGGGTGAAACCCGCCCCGGACCTTGAGCCCGGTTCGCTCGACCGCCGCCGCTACCGTCCCGTACATCTTGCCGGCAGGGTCTTGCTCGCAGGGGTCGATGACGTGTGCAAACCTCCTTGAACGGCGGGTATGATCGCATCGTGAAGGGCGCCGACCCGCTCAGGGAACCGGAGCGCGACGGACGGACTCTCGACCGGGTGCGCGGTTCGCATCATATCCTCGTCCATCCGTCGAAACCGGGTCACATCAGTGTCCCTCATCCACGCAAGGACCTGGGACGGGGCTTGGTGAACCGCATCCGGAAGCAGGCCGGACTCGCCGCAAAGAGAAGACCGTGAAGTTTCCGATCGCGATCGAGCCCGGCGACGAAACGACCGCGTTCGGCGTCGTCGTGCCGGACTTGCCGGGATGCTTCTCCGCCGGCGATACGCCGGAAGAGGCGTATGCGAACGCGGCGGAGGCAATCGAGCTGTGGGTGGAGACCGCACTTGACGCCGACCAAACCATACCGGCGCCGGGCAGCCTGCAGGCACTCCGCCGGGACCCGGAACTTGCAGGCTGGATGCTGGATATGGTGGAAGTCGACCTCTCCGGTCCGCTCGGTCAGGAGAGCCAGCGTTTGCGCCGGCGGTAGGACTTCGTGTCCCGGAAGCTCTTGCGCTCGCCCGCGCTCACCCCGAGGTAGAACTCCTTCACGTCCTCGTTCTCGGCGAGGGCCCGCGCCTCCCCGTCCATCACCACGCGCCCGGTCTCGAGGATGTAGCCGTAGCTCGCGTAGCGAAGCGCGATGGTGGTGTTCTGCTCCGCGAGGAGGAACGTCACCCCCTCCTTCTCGTTGAGGTCGTGGACGATGTCGAAGATCTCCTGCACGAGCTGCGGGGCGAGCCCCATCGAGGGCTCGTCGAGCAGGATCACCGAGGGCCGCGCCATGAGCGCCCGCCCGATCGCGGTCATCTGCTGCTCGCCGCCCGAGGTGTAGCCGCTCTGTGCGTCCTTGCGCTCCCCGAGACGGGGGAAGTAGTGGTAGACCTTGTCGAGGTCCTCGTGGATCGCGCTCCGCCCGTCGCGTCTCGTATAGGCGCCGGTCAGGAGGTTCTCCTCCACGGTGAGGTGCTCGAAGCACCGCCGCCCCTCCATCACTTGCACGATGCCCTTGGTAACGAGGTCGGTGGGCGAGCCGTGCTGGTCCACCCGCTCCCCCCGGAACTCGATGCTGCCCTTGGTGACCTCGCCCCGCTCGGAGCGCAGCAGGTTCGATACCGCCTTCAGGGTCGTGCTCTTCCCCGCCCCGTTCGCGCCGAGCAGGGCGACGATGCCGCCCTCGGGCACCTCCAGGGAGACGCCTTTCAACACGAGGATGACGTGGTCGTAGATGACCTCGATGTTGTTGACCGCGAGCAGGGGCTTCGCGGCGCGGGCGGCGGGCTCGTTCTGCATGACGGGCACTGCTCCGAATCAGCCGGCACGGGATGGCCCCACCCGGCGCGCGCTCGCCCGCCGGGTGGGACCGCTCATCGAACGACGGGGATCAACCCTCCGCCGAGCAGTCGCGCGGGGTGATGTTGTTCTCCGCCGCGTAGGCGGCCGCCGCCTCTTCGATCATCGGGCGCACGACCTCGCGGATCGGATCGATCCAGTCGCTGACGAGGCTCCACTTCTCGCCGTCCCACTGCTGGATGAGCACCGGGCCGCTGCCCTCGTGGTCCTCGCAGGTCACCTTGATCGGCCGGGTGAACTCGCCGAAGCCGAGCTCCGCGAGGCGCTCCTCGGTCACGTCGAGGTTCTCGAGGCCCCAGCGCACCTGAGCGCCGGTCATCCGCTGGTTGCCCCAACGCTTCTGGGCGGTGCGGACCGCCTCGACGCCCAGCATCGCGTTCACGAGACCGCGGTTGTAGAGGACCTCGCCGAAGTTGTTCTCGCGCGCCTCTTCGAGGTCGCCGTCGTAGAGGTGCTGGAGGATGTCCTCGTGGACCTTGGCCGCCGCGCCCACCGAGTGGAAGGTGCCCGCCTTGTAGCCCTTCGCCGCTTCCCCGGCCGGGATGACGTCGTTCTCGCTGCCCGACCACCACACGCCGATGAAGTGGTCCATCGGGAACCTGATGGCGGCCGCTTCCTGGATCGCGACCTGGTTCATCACCCCCCAGCCCCACAGGAAGATCCAGTCGGGTCGGAGCCGGCGGATCTGGAGCCAGGTGGCCTTCTGCTCCTGACCCGGATGGTCGACCGCGAGGGTGGTCAACTCATAGCCGTGGATCCCGGCCAGCTTCTCCAGGGTCGGGATCGGCTCCTTGCCGTAGGCGCTGTTGTGGTAGACGAGGGCGATCTTCTTGCCCTTCAGGTTCTCCATCCCCCCTTCCTGCTCGCCGACGTAGCGGACGAACGCGGACGCCTGGCTCCAGTAGGTGGTCGGGAAGTTGAACGCCCACTTGAACACGCGCCCGTCCGCCGCGGCGGTGCGGCCGTAGCCCATGGAGAGGACCGGCACCTCGTCGACCGGCGCCTTCGGGATGAGCTGGTAGGTGATGCCGGTGCTGTAGGGGTTCACCAGCGACGCGCCGCCGTGCTTGCCCTTCAGCCGCTCATAGCACTCGACGCCGATCTTGGTGTTGTACTTGGTTTCGCACTCCTCGACCGCGACCTGCACCCCGCCGACCCCACCGTCGCGGACGTTGGTCAGCATGTAGAAGTCGCGCATGCCGTTGGCGGACGGGATGCCGTTCGGAGCGTAAGGGCCCGTCCGGTAGACGAGCATCGGGAAGAACTGCGGGTCTTCCGCCCAGGCGGGAGGGAGGGGGGCCGCGATGGCGGCGAGACCCGCGACGAGGCCGAGGCCGTAGGTGGTCAGCTTCTTCATGACCTTCTCCTGTTGGTTTCGGGATGGTGATGGTAGCGGTGGCGGTTCGGATCGCATGGCGCTCGAGGTCAATAGGGGAACGGCCAGCGGCGCAGCTTCTCCTTGGCGATCTGCCAGAGCCTCGCAAGCCCCCGAGGCTCGACGATCAGGAAGTAGACGATGAGCCCGCCGAACACCATGAGCTCGATGTGCTTCTGCAGGTCGATGGGCATGGTGAGCCCGACGAGCTGGGGCGCGTTGGTGAGGAAGATGGGAAGGAGCACGATGAACGCCGCCCCCAGGAACGACCCGAGGAGGCTCCCGAGCCCGCCGATGATCACCATGAACAGCACCTCGAACGAGAGCTCGATAGAGTAGGCTTCGCTCTCCGCGCTGCCGAGATAGAGACAGAGGTACATCGCTCCCGCCACCCCGCAGTAGAACGACGAGATGGCGAACGCGAGGAGCTTCGTCTGGTAGGGCCGGAAGCCGATGATCTCCGCCGCGATGTCCATGTCCCGGATCGCCATCCAGGAGCGGCCGATCCGCCCCCGCACCAGGTTCTTCGCGACCACCGTGAGCACGACGACGACGATGAGGGCGATGAAGTAGCGGGTCTGCGGGGCGGCCTCCGGCCCGCCCACCATCACTCCGAAGATCTCGCGGGGCGGGACGGTGATCGTCCCGGACGGGTTGTAGTTGTAGAACCAGGGGACCTTGTTGAAAGTCCAGTTCAGGAAGAACTGTGCGGCGAGGGTCGCCACCGCAAGATAGAACCCCTTGATGCGCAGGCTCGGGATGCCGAACACGAGGCCGACCCCGGCCGCGCATACCCCGGACAGCAGGAATACCGCGATGAGGTTGAGCCCGGGGAAGGCGGTGGTGAACTTGTAGGCCATGTAGCCGCCGACGGCCATGAACGCGGCGGTCCCGAGGCTGAGCTGGCCCGCGTAGCCGGTGAGGAGGTTGAGTCCGATGGCGGCGAGGGAGAGGATGAGAAAGGGGATGAGAATCGCCTGGAGCGTGTACTCGCTCGAGATGAACGGGACCACGACCAGCATGACCGCCACCACCACCCCGATCACCCAGCGATCCTGGGCGATGGGCAACATCGCCTGGTCGGCGCCGTACGAAGCCTTGAACTGCCCCGCCTCGCGGTAAATCATCGCTTCACGACCTTCGACACCTCAGCTCTCGACGCCTTCCATTCGTCACGGGCTCCTGCCCCCGGACCCGTCCCCTGCCCCTAGACCCGTTCGATGATCCGTTCGCCGAAGAGTCCCTGCGGCCGGAAGAGGAGGAACACGAGGGCCAGAATGTAGGCGAACCAGTTCTCGATGGCCCCCCCGATGAGCGGACCCCAATAGATCTCCGCGATCTTCTCCCCCACCCCGATGATGAGGCCGCCCACGATCGCCCCGGAGATGGAGGTGAGGCCGCCCAGGATGAGCACCGGGAGCGCCTTGAGGGCGATGAGGGAGAGCGAGAACTGCACCCCGCTCTTTGCCCCCCACATGATCCCCGCCACGAGGGCCACCCCGCCCGACACCGACCATACGATGACCCAGATGGTCTTCAGGGGAATGCCGACCGAGAGCGCGGCCTGGTGGTCGTCCGCAACCGCCCGGAGGGCGCGCCCGATGGGGGTCTTGGTGAAGAAGATCGCGAGGCCGAACACGAGGGCCGCTCCGACCACCGCGGCGATGATGTCGAACTCGCTCAGGAGAATCCCCTGGTACTCGATGACGTCCCTGGGGATCCCGATGTCGAGCCGCTTGACGTTGCTCCCCCACAGGGTCTCGCCGAACCCCTCGAGGAAGAACGTGAGGCCGATGGTCGACATGAAGAGGATGAACGGGTCCTGGTTCACGAGGGGGCGCAGCATCACCCGTTCGATGACGAGGGCGAGGACGACCATGATGGCCAGGGTGAGGATGACGGCAATCCACGCCGGGATCCCGAGCTCCATCAGCCCGACGAGCGAGAGGGCCGCGAAGAGCACCATGATCCCCTGCGCGAAGTTGAAGATCTCCGACGCCTTGAAGATGAGCACGAAACCGAGGGCGACGAGGGAGTACATCACCCCGGTGAGGAGGCCGTTGATGACCACCTCGGCGAAGAACACCGGCCCTTCCCACATCTCGGCGAAGGGGGTGAAGAAAATTGCGGTCAGCAGTTCCATTCGCGCGCCTGTTCAAGCGGTCTCGGGCCGATGCACGAAGCCATCATTTCACGCTGCGGTTCAAGCCCCGGGCGGGTCGGATCCGCCCGGCGCCGTCCGACGGAGCGCCTCCGGGCGAGGTCGGGGAGCGCCTTCGGCCGACCCGGCCTGCCGCCGGCAACGGCCTTGGGCCGATGCGCAACCGGTCAGGCATCATCGTCGTGCGCGACGCCGAGGTAGGCGTCGATGACCCGCCGGTCGGCCCGCACCTCGTCGGGCGTTCCGTCCGCGATCTTCCGCCCGTAGTCGAGCACCAGCACCCGGTCGGAGATGTCCATGACCACGCCCATGTCATGCTCGATGAGGACGATGGTGGTGCCGAACTGGTCGTTCGTATCGAGTACGAACCGGCACATGTCCTCCTTCTCTTCGGTGTTCATCCCCGCCATCGGCTCGTCGAGGAGCAGCAGATCGGGCTCCGCGGCGAGGGCCCGGCCCAGCTCCACCCGCTTCTGGAGGCCGTAGGGAAGCCGGTTGACGGGGGTCTTGCGGATGGCCTGGATCTCGAGGAAGTCGATGACCCGCTCGACCGCTTCGCGGTGCTCCAGCTCCTCGTGCTTCGCGGGGCCGAGGTAGAGCGCCTGCCACAGGAAGTTGCGGCGCATCTTGAGGTTGCGCCCGGTCATGAGGTTGTCGAGCACCGTCATGCCCTTGAAGAGGGCGATGTTCTGGAACGTGCGGGCGATCCCGGACGCGGCCGCCTCGTGGGGCCGCATGCGCGAGCGGGGCACCCCCCGGTAGGTAATGGTGCCTTCCTGGGGGTGGTAGAACCCGTTGATGACGTTGAGCATGGAGCTCTTGCCGGCCCCGTTCGGGCCGATGATGGCGCGGACCTCGCCCTCGCGGATGTCGAAGCTCACCCCGTCGATCGCGCGAACCCCGCCGAACGAGAGGCCGATGTCCCGGATGTCGAGGATGACCTCCCCGACGGCGGGCCGCCCTCCACTCTCCGGGTTCGGCTGAACGACCTGCTCCATCGCGTGCGATCCGAATTCTCGAGTTCCTGGGGCCGAACGCTTCTTCCGGGAGCCGATTCCGCGCCGAACGCCGCTTCGCCGCCCCGGTCCGTTCAGTCGGCCGCCGCGCGCAACGGCTCCGGGCCGCCGCTCGCGTCGCGGATGAGGAGGTCGGCGCTGATCGAGCCCTTGCGCCCGTCCTCGAAGGTGACCTCGGTGCTGACGTGACAACGCTCCGCGTTCCCGTAGAGGGCGTCGATGAGCGCCGCATAGCGATCCGCGATGATCCGCCGGCGCACCTTCTGGGTGCGGGTCAGCTCGCCGTCGTCCGCGTCGAGCTCCTTGTGCAGGACGAGAAAGCGGCGGATGGCCGAGCCCGCGAGCTGCGGGTCGGCGGCGAGGTCCCGGTTCACCTGCTCGATGCAGTCGCCGACGAGACCATAGACCTCCTCGTGCCCCGCGAGCTCCTGATAGCTCGAGTAGGTGAGGCCGCGCCGTTCCGCCCAGTTGCCGACCGCGTCGAGGTCGATGTTGATGAAGGCGGCGACCCGATCCCGCCCGTCTCCGAAGCAGACCGCTTCCTTGACGTAGGGGAAGAACTTGAGCTTGTTCTCGAGGTACTTGGGAGCGAAGAGAGAGCCGTCCCGGAGCTTCCCCACATCCTTCGCGCGGTCGATGATGCGAAGGTGCCCGTTACCGTCGAGGATCCCGGCGTCGCCCGTGCGCACCCAGCCGTCCTCCGTCTTGGCCTCGGCCGTCGCGTCCGGGTTCCTGTAGTACTCGTGGAACACCCCGGGGCTGCGGTAGAGCACCTCGCCCCCGTCGGTGAGCTTGAGCTCGACGTTCGAGAGCGGCCGCCCCACCGTCTCCGGGTCCACCTCGCCGTCGGGCTGAATGGTGACGAACACGGACGCCTCGGTCTGCCCGTAGAGTTGCTTGATGTTGATCCCGATCGATCGGTAGAAGTCGAAGATGTCGGGGCCGATCGCCTCGCCCGCGGTGTACGCGAGATGCACCCGGGAGAACCCGAGGGTGTTGCGGAGCGGCCCGTACACGAACACGTTGCCGAGCCAGTAGCGGACCCGGTCGGCCAGGGGCACCGCTTCACCGTCGAGGAGCGGCTTCCCCACGCGGCCCGCGACACCCATGAAGTAGCGGAACATCCGTTGCTTGAGGCGGCCCGCGTCCTCCATGCGGATCGTCACGTTCGTCAGCAGGTTCTCGTAGACGCGGGGCGGGGCGAAGTAGAACGTGGGGCCGATCTCCGCGAGATCCGTCATCACCGTGGCCGCGCTCTCCGGGCAGTTCACGCAGAAGCCGGCCAGGTAGGACTGCCCGTAGGAGAAGATGCTGTCGCCGACCCAGGCCATGGGCAGGTAGGCGAGGATGTCCTCGCCGGGGCCGAGCCCCTCGAACTCGATCCCCGCCCACGCCTGCCGGAGCACGTTGTCGTGCGTGAGGACGACGCCCTTGGGGCGGCCGGTGGTGCCGGAGGTGTAGAGGATGATGCCGGTGTCCGATCCCGAGCCCTTCGCCGCCTCCGTGCGGAAGAAGCCGGGGAGGTCGCGGCCGTGCTCGCGGCCCTTCGCCTGCACGTCGCGGAAGTCGCTGATGAAGCCGTGGTCGTAGTGGCGAAGGCCCTTCGGCCACAGGTACACGATGTGCTCGATGCCCGGGCACCGCTCGCGGACCTCGAGCAGCTTGTCCACCTGCTCCTGATCCTGCACCACGGCGAAGCGCGCGCCGCAGTGCTCGACGACGTAGGCCAGCTCGTCCGCCACCGAGTCCTGGTACATCGGCACGGGCACGCCGCCGAGCGCCTGCGCGGCGCACATCGACCAGTAGAGCCGGGGGCGGTTGTCGCCGATGACGGCCAGCTTGTCGCCGCGCCGGAAGCCGAGGGAGGCGAGCCCCCCCGCCAGCGTCTCGACCTCGCCGAGCACCTGATCCCAGGTCCACGACTGCCAGATGCCGAACTCCTTCTCGCGGATGGCGGGAAGCCCCCGGAACCGCCCGGCGTTGTCGATGAGCAGCTTCGGAAAGGTGTCGAGTTCGGGGGCCCGCGGCTGGGCGGGTGCGCTCGTCTTGGCCATGGTCGGGCGGATGCCTGTTGTACCCGGTCATACCCGGGCCGGCCGTGGCGCGTGTGCGCCGCCGCCGGGCCGGTCGCGCATGCTACGAAATCCGCGCCCCCTCCGCAACGGCGAGCCTTGTCCGGCAGCCATTCTCATTTTGCCCGTCGGGTCCCGCTCAAGGACCGGCACGACCGTCGATCGGCCCCCTGATCTGCCCCGGATCGAGTCGCAAGGAGAAGACGGCTTGCGGCTCGGGGTGAAGTCAGGCGCCAAAACGAGAACTGCTGCTTGTCCGGCGCAAGACTGATTCGTTCATTCAAAGGCGGCCAACGAATTCAAAAATTTGCGTCCATTGACGAGCGGGTGACCCGCAGTCGGCGGCGACCGAAGGGTCAGGCGTCGAATCAAGACGATACGCTCACCTGCGGTCATCGAGGCAGGCCGGGAACGAATCCGCCCTGTTGTCCGGCGACACGTGAGCCTGAAGGCTCGACCGGGAACCCCGAACCTGCCCCCGCGCCCGCCCTTCACACCCTTCGGACTCGTCTCCGGACCGGAAAGGGCTCTCGGGGGCACGCGAAGACTCGGGGACACGCGCGGCTATCTCGCCGAACGACGCAGGTACACCGTCGCGGCCAGGATGATGAGAGCCCCCTTGATGACGAGCTGCCACTCGATGGACAAGCCCAGGATGACGACGATATTGAACAGGGACACCAGCACCAGGGTGGCCAGCAGGACGCTCGGGACGTTGCCCTTGCCGCCCGACAGGGCCGCGCCGCCGATCACCGCCGCGGCGATGCTGTCCAGTTCGTAGCCGCGCCCGGTCCAGTTGTCGACGATCCCCACGTATCCCACCAGAAACAGCCCCGCGGCGGCGGCCAGCGTGCCCGAGATCACGAAGGCGGCGACCAGCAGGACGCGGACCGGCGCACCGGTCATGCGCGCCGCCCCGGGATTGTCGCCGTAGAGCTTCAAGCGGCGCCCGAGGACCGTACGCTCCAGCATCCAATGCACGGCGAAGGCGGTCAGGGCGAGTGCGATCAATACGACCGGGACGCCGCCGACATCGCCGGTCGCCAGCCAGCGGAAAGTCTCGGGCAGCGACCCGCCGGGAGCGCCCTTGGTATAGGCGAACCGGATGCCTTGCAGGACGATCATCGTCGCCAGCGTGGCCAGGAACGGGGTGACCTGCCGGAAGGCGACCAGGTAGCCGTTGACGGCGCCGACGCCGGCGCCGAGCAGCAGCCCGACCAGGAAGATGACCGGAGCGGAGTCGTCGAGTCCGGTGGAGAGCACGGCTGCCGTCGCCATGATCGAGGCGACCGACAGGTCGAGGCCGCGCACGATGATCACGATCGTCTGTCCGATCACCACGAAGCCGAGCGGGGCGGCCTGCACCAGGATGTCGCTCAGGTTCCGCGGGCTCAGGAACCGCGGCGACAAGGCTGCCGTGATCGACCAGATGACGATCAGGAAGCCGAGCAGCAGGAGAAGCTCCCGGCGTTGCGCGGCGCGGACCGTGTTGCGGCCGGC
The DNA here is from genome assembly GCA_965214795.1 of Gammaproteobacteria bacterium. Taxonomy (GTDB): domain Bacteria; phylum Pseudomonadota; class Gammaproteobacteria; order HK1; family HK1; genus JAJDXW01. Next base: position 5,067,276 of record OZ243976.1, read on the forward strand.
GCCGAGGACCGCGTCGCTCATCGCTCCTTTCTCGCGACGAAGAAGGAGACCGCCGCGATGACGATCACCCCCTCGACGATCCACTGATAGAAGCTGGAGACGTTCATGAAGTTCAGCACGTTGGCCAGCAACGTCAGAAGCGCCACGGCCAGCGCCGTGCCGAGCACGCCGCCGCGTCCGCCCGACAGCAGCGTACCGCCCACGATCACCGGCGTGATCGAACGCAGATCGAAACCGACGCCGGCCCGAGGGTCGCCGACCCCGAACCGACCCGCGATGTAGATCGCGGTGACGGCGGCCAGGAACCCGGACAGCATGTAGACCGCGACCTTGGTACGGCGCACCGGAACGCCCGACAGGTCGGCCGCATGCTGGTCGCCTCCGATCGCGTAGACCCGCACGCCGAAGCGCGTCTTCCACAGTACGACGCCCACGATGAGGTAGCACGCAGCCGCGAACAGCGTGCCATAGGGCACGACCCCGAACCGTCCGTAGACCAGGTCCTCGAAGAACAGCGGCACCACGCCCGCAGGCTGGCGCGTGATCAGCAGCGCACCGCCGGCCAGGATCGTCGAGGTACCCAGGGTCACGATCAACGGATGAACGCCCACGTATGCCGTGACCGCGCCGTTCACCGCACCGATGAGAGTCCCCGCGGCCAGTACCAGAGCGACGGCCATGAAGAAGGTGTCCGGCTCGTTTCCGGCAACGGCGGCGAATACCACGGCGAGAAAGCCGAGCGCGCCGGCGTAGGACAGGTCGATGCCGCCCGACAGGATCACCACGGTCTGGGCCAGGGCGACGATGGCCAAGGCCACCATCCGGTCCTGCACGTTGGCGATGTTGACCGCGGTGGCGAAGCGGTCGGAAGCGAAGGCGCCGGTCAGGAACAGCGCGACGATGAGGCCGAGCACGACGAGGTGCACCGGCTGCGCCCGGGTCATGCGAACGATGTCAGGCATCCGCGGCGAGCGCGGGCCGGGCCGCCGTCTTCTCCGCCGCCGCGGCGGCGATGACGGCCTCCTCGGTGATGTCCCCGCCGGTCAACTCCCGGACGATCTCGCGGTCGCGCATCACGTAGACGCGGTCGCACAGTCCGACGATCTCGATCAGTTCCGACGAGACGGCGAGGATCGCGATGCCCTCGTCGGCGAGCGCGCGCAGGGTCCTGTAGATCTCCGCCTTGGCGCCCACGTCCACGCCCCGGGTCGGTTCGTCCAGCAGCAGCACCTTGGGTTCGTTCTCCAGAATGCGGCCGAACAGGGTCTTCTGCTGATTGCCGCCGGACAGCGCCGAGACCGGCATGCCGACGTGATCCACCGCCACGTTGAACCGCTCGGCGAGCGTGGCCGAACGCCGTTCCTCGTGGAAGGGCGGGATGGAGAGCGGATGCACCCCCCGGCCGAGGGTCGTCGCCGCGAAGTTCCAGGCGACCGAGGACGCGCCGAACAGCCCGTCGTCCTTGCGGCTTTCGGTCAGCATGACCACGCCCGCCCGCAAGCAGGCCGCCGGCGTGCGGCGATCGAACGGCGCGCCGTCCAGCCGGACCGTCCCTTGCGAGGGTCTCGCCCCGAACAACGCCCGGACCAGCGCCGAGCGGCCCGAGCCCACGAGGCCGGCGAGCCCGACGATCTCGCCCTTGCGCACCACGAGAGCGACCGGGGGCGAGATCGCATGGACCTCGAGCCCGTCTGCCTCCAGCATGACGTCGCCGACCCGCGCGGGGTCGGCCTTGGGCGGGAAGAGGTCGCCCAGCTCACGCCCGACCATGGCGCTCACGATGGAGTCGTGGGTGAAGTCCCGGACCGGCCCCCGGGCCGTCACCGCCCCGTCCTTGATCACGACGATGTCGGTACAGATCTCGAATATCTCGTCCAGACGATGCGAGACGTAGACGATCGCGATGCCGCGGGCTCGCAGCCCTTCGACGATCTCGAACAGGGTGCGTGTCTCGTTCCGGGACAGGACCGCCGTGGGTTCGTCGAGGATGAGGACCTTGGCGTCGGACCGCAGCGCCTTGGCGATCTCCACCATCTGCTTGTCGGCGACACCGAGCCTGTCCAGCGTAACGTCGGGGTCCAGCGCGATGCCCAGATCGCCGAGCAGCCTCGCCGCGTCCTCGCGCAAACGCTTGCGGTCGATCAGCCCCAGTGCGCCGCGGGGCTCGGATTCGAGGAAGATGTTCTCCGCCACGCTGAGCGCGTCGATGGTGGAGAACTCCTGATGCACCACCGCGATGCCGGCCGCCAGACTGTCGCGCGGACCGCGCCAGGCGCGAACCTCGCCCTGGAACTCGACATGTCCGCCGCTCGGTGCGTACAGACCGGCCAACAACTTGATCAGAGTGGACTTTCCGGCGCCGTTCTCGCCGCACAGGGCTACCGCGGCGCCGCCTCGGAGCTCGAACTCGACCTCCTTCAGCACCTCGTTGGACCCGAAGGACTTGGAGATGGCGCGCGCCGCCATCAATGGCGCGGACATCGGCCCTGCATCCCGAGGTGCGGAGGCGCGAAGGAGGGCCGGCTCGCGGGCGGACGCGCGCGAGCCGGCCTGGGCCGAACCGGGGCCCGACCGGGGCCGGGCCGGAGGCCTATCTCGGGTAGTCCGCGCTGAACGTCGCCGGATCGTAACCCTCGCCGACCCCGCTCGACATGATCACCGAGCCGGGCCTGTCCATCAGCGCATAGTCGGCCGTGAACACGTCGGCCTTCACGGACGGGGTCTCGTGGCCCTCGGAAACCACCACCTGCTGGTTGACTTCGATCCGTCTGGGGATGCCGGCGCCGCGCAACACGTCGAACAACACCTCGAAGGCGCGGGCGCCCATCGCGGGCGGATAGTCGATCCCGACCATGGGAACATCGTGCTTCACCGACAACTGATACATGGCGTTGAAGTCGCCGCCGGTGTGCGGCGGGATCGCGCCGTCGGCATAGCCCGCCGCCAGGAAGGCCTCGATCGAGCCCGACCCCTGAAGCCCGCTATCGGCCCAGACGCCGCCGATCCGATCGCCGTACTTCTGGATGAGCGCCGACATGATGGTCTTCCCGTTCGCCGGCGACCAGGACGTGTACTGGGTCTCCAGGACTTCGATCTCCGGGAACTGGTTGAATACCTCCAGCGCGGCGGCGATCCGGTTCTCCGCCGGCGAAGCGCCGGCCAGACCGCCCAGCATCACGACCGCGCCCTTGCCGTCCAACCTCTCGGCGAGCCATTGGGCCGAGATCCGCCCCAGTGCCTGGTCCGACGCGGTCACGAAAGTGATGTGGTTGTCCTTCGACGTCACCTCGCGATCGACCAGCACCACCGGCACCCCCTGGCGCCTGGCCCGGCGCACCACCGGGTCCAGCGCCTCGGCGGTGGCGGGGCTGATCAGGAGGATGTCGACGCCCTGGGCGATCAGATCCTGCACATCGGCCGCCTGTTTCGACGGGTCGTCGTTGGCGTCGGTGATGATGAACCGGCTGAGCTTGTCCTTGTGGCGCTCGGCCGCCGCCTCGATGCCGTGCAGCATCGCCACCCGCCAGGGGTTGGAGATCGACGCGTTGGAGAACCCGATCACGTAGGGGCCGTCCTTCCTGAACTCGGATGCGTCGTAGATCTCGACGGAACCGGGGTTCCACAGGAACGTCCTCGGGACGCCCTCGTATTCCGCCAGCGCCGCGCTCGGCGACAGTGCGATGGCCGCGGCGGCGGCCGCGATGGTGCGGGTAAGCATGTACTTCTCTCCTTCGCCGGTAAGGGGCCGGTGATGGGTCCGGGCCGTGGCCGGCCGCCCTCGTGCGACCGCGGTCGGTGTGCCTGCATCGGGACGGCCCCGCCAAGGGGGCTTCCGGAGCGCGCCGCGCGAATCATAGCGAATGTGCATCGAGTCGCAAATCGGCGGCCGTGTCCGCCGACATCCGATCCTGAAGGGACACGTATTCATGACGTGAGAGCCATCGCACCGACCCGGAGGGGTCGGTGCACGCCTCGCCAATCCGACCGGCCCGGGACCGCTTCCGACCGGCCCGGGACCGGAAGCCCCTGGGCGGGTCGGGCTGGCTGGCCGGCCGGGGGCTCAACGAGACCTCGCCCGGAGAGGCCGCCGGCTTCACGCCGCGTGCCGGCTCGTCGAGCGAGGGACGACCGTCGCTTCTCGAGGGCGGCGAGGGCCACCCCGCCGGGCGCCGGCCACCGGCGCGCTCAGCTCGCGGCGGGGGCGGCGAAGTGGCAGGCGCTCGCGTGGCCGCCGGCGCGCTCGACGAGGGCGGGCTCCTCGGTCGCGCACCGCGCCTCCGCCCTGCGGCAGCGGGTGCGGAAGCGGCACCCGGAGGGCGGGTCGATCGGGCTCGGCACCTCCCCTTCGAGGATGATCCGGCGGCTCCGCTCGGCCGGGTCGATTGCGGGCACGGCCGAAAGGAGCGCCTGGGTGTAGGGATGGGTCGGCGTCTCGTAGATCTCCTGCCACGTGCCGACCTCCACGAACTTGCCGAGGTACATCACCGCGACCCGATCCGAGATGTGGCGCACCACCGAGAGGTCGTGGGCAATGAAGAGGTACGAGAGCCCGAACGCGTCCTGGATCTCCTCGAGGAGGTTGACGACCTGGGCCTGGATGGAGACGTCGAGAGCGGAGACCGGCTCGTCGCAGACGACGATCTCCGGATTGAGGGCGAGGGCCCGCGCGATGCCGATGCGCTGGCGCTGCCCCCCCGAGAACTGGTGGGGATACCGGTGAACGTCGTCGGCGTTGAGTCCCACCCGGGTCAGCAGGTCGACGACCCGGTCCGGCCATTCCCGGCGCGGCACGACGCCCGGGAAGATCGTCCACGGCTCGCGCACGATCTCGCCGACCGTCATGCGGGGGTTCAGGGAGGCGTAGGGGTCCTGAAAGATGATCTGAAGGCGCCGGCGCCGGCGCCGCATTTCGCGCTCGTCGAGCTCGAAGAGATCCTCGCCGGCGAGCCTTGCCCGCCCGCTCGTCGGCTCGACCAGCCGGAGGAGAACCCGCGCAAGGGTCGACTTGCCGCAGCCCGATTCGCCGACGATGCCGAGGGTCTCTCCGCGATGGAGCGTGAAGCTCACGTCATCGACCGCACGCACGATTCCCCCGCCGCCGAGGAAGGCGCCCCGGCGCACGACGTAGTGCTTGACGAGGTTCTCGACCTCGAAGAGCGGCTCGCCGACCGCGACCGGCCGCTTTCCGGGCGCCGCCGGATCAGCCACCGAAGACCTCCTCCGCGAAGTGGCAGGCGCTGTGCCTCCCCGCGGCGACCGATCGCAGCTCCGGCCGATCGCCGGCGCACACCGGCCGGCGCAACCGGCAGCGCGGATGAAAGGCGCAGCCGGGCGGGACCGCGCTCGGCACCGGAGGGGACCCTTCGATGGTCGCGAGCTTGCGTTCCTTGTGCTCGGCGCGGGGCACCGAGCTCATCAGCCCCGCGGTGTAGGGATGGGCCGGGCGCGCAACGACCTCTGCGGTCGGCCCCTGCTCGACGATGCGGCCGGCATACATCACGAGGACCCGCGCGACGCTTTCCGCGACGACGCCGAGGTCGTGGGTGATGAGGATGAGGGCCATGCCCGTCTGCTCTCTCAGCTCGGCAAGGAGCTGCATGATCCGGGCCTGTACGGTCACGTCGAGCGCCGTCGTCGGCTCGTCGGCGATGAGGAGGTCGGGCTCGAGGGCGATCGCCATCGCGATCATGACCCGCTGGCTCATGCCGCCGGAAAACTCGTGGGGGTAGCTCCGCACCCGCTGCCCGGCGGAAGGGATCTTCACCCGTTCCATCAGCTCCACCGCCTTGCGCCGGGCATCGCCCCGGGAGGTCCCCGGACGGTGGACGCGGAACATCTCCGCGATCTGGTAGCCGACGGAGAGGCCCGGATTGAGGGAGGTCGCCGCGTCCTGGTTGATCATCGCGACCCGATCCCCGTGAATGCGCCGGGTCTCGCGAGCCGTAGCGCGCAGGAGATCGAGGCCGCCGTAGCGGATCTCGCCGGTGATCCGCGCGGGCGGGCTGTCGACGAGACCCATGATCGCCCCCACGCTGACGCTCTTCCCGGAGCCGGACTCGCCGAGGATCCCGACCGTCTCCCCGCGCGCGATTGCGAAGCTCACCCCGCGCACCGCATCGACGACGCCGTGCGGGGTCCGGAACGAGACGCGGAGATCCGATACGGCGAGCAGCGCGCCGTCCCGGCCGGAGCCCGACCCGGCGGCCGCGCGGCTCAGATCAGCCACCGCCATCGCTGCACCGGGTCGGTCACGGTCCGCAACCAGTTCGCGAGCAGGTTGAGGCTCAGGGTGGTGAGGAAGATCGCAAGGCCGGGAAAGGTGATCATCCACCACGCCTCACGGAGGTACTCGCGCCCGCGCGCGATCATGAGGCCCCAGGAAGGCTCGGGGGGCTGAAGCCCGAAGCCGAGGAAGCTGAGGCCGGCCTCGGCCAGGATGAGGAGCGCGATCTCCAGGGTTCCGAGCACGAGGAGCGGCGACATCATGTTCGGGAGGATGTGCCGGAAGATGATGCGCCCGTCGGTGGCGCCGATGGAGCGGGCCGCCTCCACGAACGACGATTCCCGGTAGGACAGGGTGATGCCGCGGGCGAGGCGCGCGTACACCACCCACCGGACGAAGGCGAAGATGAGGACCATGTTGACGATCCCGCCCCCGATGAGGAAGAGCACGAAGAGGGCGATGAGGAGCGAGGGCACGGCCATGACGCCGTCGGCCGTCCGCATGACGATCGTCTCGGTCCGGCCGCCGTAGTAGCCGGCGGCGAGGCCGAGCACGGTCCCGATGGTGCCCGAGATCGCGACCGCCACGACCCCCACCGCGACCGAGGCCCGGGCCCCGTACATGAGCCGGGTCAGCATGTCGCGGCCGAGGGCGTCGGTTCCGAGGACATGGAACTGCGCGGCGCCGCCCAGGCCCCTGGCCTCGGAGAGGGGTGGGAGGCGTCCGGCGAAGATGTTCGGCATCAGGGGGTCGTACGGCGCGAGCCAGCTTGCGAAGGCGGCCGCGACGGCGAGGGCGGCGAGGAAGAGGACCGCAAGCAGCACCACGGGTTCCCGGGCCAGCGCGCGGAGGAGATCGCGGCCGGTGATCCGCGCCAGCCGTTCCTCGCCGGTCGGGACTTCGGCGGCCATGGCGCGTCAGCGCAGCCGCACCCGCGGGTTCAGCAGCGCATACAGCAGATCCACGGTGAAGTTGATCGCGAGCACCATCAGCACCAGCAGGAAGATCGTCGCCTCGATGAGCGGCACGTCCCGGATCTTGAGTGCATCGACGGTGAGGGCCCCGATCCCCGGCCAGCCGAACACGGTTTCGATGATGATGACCCCGGTGATGACGTTGATCGTCTCGTCTCCGATGGTGGTGACGATCGGAATGGCCGCATTCTTGAGCGCGTGCACGGAGGCAATTTTCGACAGGGGGATCCCCCGCCCCCGGGCCGCAGTGACGTAGGGCTTCGCGAGCTCGTCCAGCATCGAGCTTCGACCGATCTGGGTGATCCGGCCGATCGGCCGGAGCGACAGGGCGAGGGCGGGGAGAATGACGTGGGCCGCGGTGCCGTACCCGGAGGTGGGAAGCCAGTCGAGCTGGACCGCGAAGACGAGAATCAGGATGAGCGCGAACCAGTACTCGACGATCGATACGCCCGCGAGAGAAAGGACGTTGACGAGCCGGTCTCCGAGGGTGCGCGGACGCACCGCCGCCCAGACCCCGAGCGGAAGGGCGAGGAGAACCGAGAGGGCGATGGTGACGCCGGTCAGGAGAAAGGTCGCCGGGAGGCGCTCCAGGGCGATCGGCAGCGTCTCCCGCGACTCCGGCAATCCCCCGTGGGCGAGCGGCTTGCTGATGCCGTAGCGGAACGTTTCGCCGAAGTCGAAGGTCGCCATTCCGGCGACGAAGCGCCCGTACTGGACGTGCCAGGGATCCTCGAGCCCCATGCGCTCCCGGAGCTCGCGCAGATCCTCCTCCGTGCCGGTGTCGCCGAGGACCATGCGAGCCGGATCCCCGATGTTCCGATCCGCCGCGAACACCGCGGTCATCACGATCAGCAGCAGGACGAGGGAGCCCGCGAGCCTTCGCACGAAGTAGCCGCCGAATGCGTTCGGTGTCACGACGGGGACGCTGCGCTTGGGAGGGCTCCCGCAGGCGAAGCCGGCCGCGGCGCGGGTCGTCGCCGCTCCGCAGCCCGGAAGAGCGCTCCCCGCCGCCCCCGGGGGAGGGACGGGGGGCGCCCTCGAGGTGCGAGCCTAACCCGAAAAATCAACGACTTCCTGCTGTGGACGCCAATCCGCTCGCGGTAGCGGGACGTACTCCCTCAAGCCGCTTCGACCGCGCGCACGCGCCAGTGTCGAGCTAGTGTCGACTACGCCTTCAGCCGCGCGCTCGCGCTCTTTCGGTCCGTGCGGCCCGTTCCTCCATGAGATCGTGGGGCATCTTGGCCCCCTCGCGACGAAAGCCGATGATTTTTCGAGCTAGTTCATCCGCATGTTCACCGCGACGATCCGGTGGTCGAGGCCGAACTTCCATTCGAAGCCCTCGGGGACCCCGTAGGCGCGCTGGAGCAGCCCGACCGGGGCGACCACGTAGCGCTCGTGCCCCTCCTTGACGAGGGCCTTCAGGGCCTCGTGCCGCTCCTGGCCCACGAGCGACGCCGCGACCGCGACCCGCGCGTCGAAGTCCGGATCGCAGAACACGGACACGATGCCGCCGCACGAGTAGTGGGCGCCGAAGGTGGCACCGTAGTCCATCAACGGATTCGCCTGCACGTGCAGCCAGGCATAGGCCCGCTCCGGGTTCGGCTTCGTGGTGGCCCGCGGATTGAAGATCCCGGGCTCCTCGACGGCGACCGTATTCGGGATCCCGACGAAGGTGAGCATGGCCCCCATCGCCTCGACCATCTCGCCGTTGCGCGGGGTCGAGCCGAGCCGGGTGGAGATGTGGATGCTCGGGATGTCGGCTCCGTTCGCCTTCAGCTCGTCGACGATCGCCTTCGCCCCCATCGGGTCGTAGGGGTACTGCGAGATGCCGTCGTCGAAGCCGGTCGCGACGCTCGGCAGCATCTGGCCCGCGAGCGATTCGCCGAGCCCCATCAGGTTCTGGCGGATCCCCTCCCAGTCGATCCCGGTGAAGATCGCCTTCCGGAAATCGACGTCCGCGAGCAACGGGTGGGCACCGTGATAGTCGAGCCGGAACTGGAGGAACGTGTCCGAGCCCTTGACGATGCACTCGATGCCGTCCGCGGCCTTGAAGCGGTCGCATTCCTCCTTCGTCAGGAACATGGCGATGTGCGCCTCGCCGCTCTCCACCATCGCCGAGCGGACGATCGGCTCCGGCCGCCATACCACCCGCAGGCGGTCGAAGAAGATCTCGCCGTACGGATCCGCGGCCGTATTGCCCCACCAGTCCGGGTTGGCCGTCGCGGTCCAGTACTGTCCCTGCTTCCACTCCTCGAAGACGTAGGGGCCGGTGCCGACGGGATGGACGTCGTGGCCGGCCGGGTTCTCGAGGATCTGCTTCGCGGAGGTGACCCCGCCGAGATAGATGCGGCGCGGGAGCAGGGGGTCCGGGGCGGCGGTGATCACCGCCACCGTCGACGCGTCGACGGGCTCGGCGGAAATCTGCGGGCCCATCATCTCCCGGACGCTGTAGTTGTTCTCATCGCTCCACAGCCAGTTGATGCTGACGGCTACCGCCTCGCCGTCCATCGGGCTCCCGTCGTGGAACCTGACCCCCTCACGCAGCTTGAAGTGCCAGCGGGTGGGCTCCACCTGCTCCCAGCTCACGGCCAGCATGGGGAGGATTTCGTTGGTCTCCGGGTCGATGCGGGTCAGGTTCTCGATGACGTTGCGAAGCCCGACCCCGTTGATCTCCTTGTAGGTGACCTGGGCCTGCATCGACTGGGGCTCCTGGTTGGCGACGATGACGAGTTCGCCGCCCCCTCCCGCCGCGGACGCCGGCCCGGCGGCGAGGATGCCGAGAACCATCCCGGCAACCGGACCGTGCAAGTAGTGTCGAGACATATCGAAGTCCTCTCGAAGGTGCCGATCCCCACTATACACGAGGGCCTGCACGCACCCGCGGCCGGGGCGATTCGCGTTGCGGGCCGGGTGGGCCGAAGGCATGCAGCAGTTCTCATTTTGCGCCTGACTTCACCCCGAGCCGCAAGCCGTCTGCTCCTTGCGACTCGATCAGGGGCAGATCGGGGGGCCGATCGACGGTCATGCCGGTCCGGCAGCGGGACCCGACGAGCAAAATGAGAACTGCTGGAAGGCATGGCCCGACCTCGCGCGGGGGCGTTCCGGGCGGATACGCTGCGCTGATCCGACCTGCCGGGAGCCGGTCCGACCCGCCGGAGGCGGGAACCGTGGCGTGAGGTGGCCCTGCGCCCGCGGGGGCCCCGAGTCCTGCGGAGAGAGGGGCGACCGGATGATGTCGGTGGTCCGGTGCCCGCGGGCGCCCCGATCGACCCCGCGCCCCCATCAGCGTGGGGTGCCGCCCACCTCGCCAACGTCCGCGAAGTCGAGCCGCTCCGCGTAGCCGGTCATCTCGAGGTAGCCGGCGCCGGCCACCGGACGCCCTTGCCGGACGCCGGAGACGACCACCGCCCCCTCCCAGTACGCGGGGAGGAGCCCGCCCTCGACCAGAACCTCCTGGCCGTCGATGCGGGAGCGGACGTCGAGCCGGAGATCGAAGGCCGGGACCTCGACCTCCCACTCCACCGGGTACTCGGCGCCCGTCGCCTCGCTCCGCCACCGCCGCCCGGGACGGAGCACCGCCCCGCCCATGCCGACGGGGTGCGCACCGCCGCCCGCGTCCACGAAGGTCCCGGAGGTATCGGGGCCGTGGCGACCCCCGGCATCGCGGATCCCGAAGAGCATGAGGTCGACGCCGTCCTCGAGCTGGATGCTCAGCCAGTCCCATCCGACCTTGTCCTCCATCGGATAGTCCGCGAAGAACTCGTGGTCCATCCACGCGAGCCCGGCGACCGGGAACACCTCGCCCCCGACGGCAATGGTTCCCGTCGCCGCCATGCGGGTGAACGAGAGGTAGTGGGAGACCGCTTGGCGGTCGCCGGTCACCTTGCGGCTGACCCCGCCGCGGCCATGGACGACGGCCGGCTTGCGAGGCTCAAGGGTGAGACGAAGGGCTGTCTCCCGGTTCATCGCCACCAGCGTCTGAACGGGCCGGTCCTCGTCCCCCGGCCCCCACGCGATGCTCCAGTTGCCGTTCCAGATCCGCCGCGCCTCGAGGTCGGAGCCGGCGATCCCGGGGCCCGCGCGGTTGACGCGCTCGTCGGCGAAGAAGCGCTCCTCGCGGGAATCGGTGATCGCGAAATGGGTGAGCCAGACCTGGTCGAGGTCCCAGGCGGACCGTTCTCGCGCACCGGTCGCCCTCGTCTTGCGGAAGAACGTGAGCTCGAAGCCGAAGTGCCGTCCGTTCGCGGTGCGGAGGTTGCCGGTGTAGTACCACCACTCGGAGTCGAAGGCGGGGTGCGCAAAATGGTCGCGCGGGAACTCGAACGTGTAGCCGGGGACGACGCGGGCGGCCTCCGGCGCCCGATCCGCGCTCCCCGCTTCGACGGCGGCCCCGAGCATCGCCGCGACCACGAAGAGCCGCCCCGCCCCTGCCCTCGCCGCGCGGGCGAGGCGGAGCTGCCGCGAGGCGCCGCCCGGCGGGACGCCGCCCGGCTCCCCGCCGGAACGGCGGCCGCGGCCGGCTCGCCCCCATCGCCGCCGCCCCATCACTCCGCCCTCAATGCCTCGACCGGGGCGAGACGCGCTCCGAGGCGGGCCGGGTAGAGGCCGGCCACGATGCTGGCCACGACGATCGCGCCAAGCGCCGCGGCGAGGAACTCCCAGGGCCAGTGGAGCGGCAGGCTCCATCCGAAGGACTGCTTGTGGATCACCCGCAGGAGCACCTGCGACGACGCGGCCCCGAGCACGAGGCCCATCAGGCTCGCCAGCAGGCCGAGGAGCCCCGCCTGGACCAGCACGAGGCGGCGGATCTGGCCAAGCGAGGCGCCGTGCATGCGAAGGAGGGCCAGCTCCCGACGCCGGTCGTACACCAGGTTCAGCAACGCCTCGGCCACGCCGAGGATCGCGACGAACATCGCGATCGCTTCCAGCGCGTAGGTGATCGCGAACGTGCGGTCGAAGATCCGGATCGCCTGGCTGCGGATCGCGCGGGTCGGGGTCACCTCGACGCCGCGCCCCGCGACGGCCCGCCCGAGCGCGGCCCGGGTCTCCTCGAAGTCCGCCCCCGGCTCGAGGTACACCCCGGCGCTCGAGAGGCGCGGATCGGGCAGGTGCGCGAGCAGCGCCCCGCGGTCTGCGATGAGGAGCTCCCGCTCGCCCGAGTAGTCGTAGAAGACCCCGGCGACCCCGAGCTCGACCGGGCCCGAGCCGAGGGCGAGGCGGATCGTGTCGCCGGGGTGCACATCGTGCCGGTAGCTGAAGAGCTCGCTCGCGATCACGCTCTCGCCCGCTTCGAGGGCGCGCCAGACCGCAGCCGGGGCGGGGCCGTCGATGTCGTAGAAGTCGATGCCCGAATGGCGGCGATAGAGGTCCACGTCGGCGAGGCCGAGGGTGACCGGGGTCCCTCCGTAGCGCACGGAGTAAGTGCGGAAGCGGCCGACGTCCATCACCCCCGGCACCGCCGCGAGCCGACCGGCCACGTCTTCGTTCATCGTGGATGCCGCGCCGCGCCCCCCGTCCGCGACCGGGCTTGCGTAGAAGTCCGCCCGCAATCGGCTCTCCAGCCAGTCGGCGACCGTCTCCCGGAAGCTTCCCACCGTCACCCCCATGCTGACGACGAGGCCGGTGGCGACGGCCATGGCAACCACGATCACGGAGGTACGGCCGAGGGAGGCGGCGAGGCCCCGGGCCGCGACGCTCGCGATGATGCCGAGGGGGGCCGCGAGCAGCCGGCCGGCCACCGCGAGGGCGACGGCGGAGAGCCGCGGCGAGACCATCGCGCAGGCCGCGGCGAGGAGGACCGGCGCGAGGTAGCCGCCGACGGGGATCCGGTCCACCGGTGGGACGAGGCAGCACCCCACCGCGAGCACGACGAGGGCGAGCGCCGCGACCGCGGACCGCCCGCTCGCGGTGCGGACCCGATAGTCGAGCCGCGCCGGGGCCATCGCCTCCGTCGGCGCCACCCCGGCCGCCTCGCGGGCCGGCCACCAGGCGGAGAGGATCGACATCCCGAGACCGGCGAGGACCGCCGTCGCGACCGTCTCCGGGCGGAACGCGATCTCCCCCGGCGTGCTGCTCACGTAGAGCGAGCTGACCGTCCCGCCGACCGCCTCCACCGCGCCGACCGCGAGCACCCGGCCGAGCACGAGGCCGGCCGCCGTCCCGATCACCCCGAAGACGGCCCCCTCGATGAGGAAGGCGGCCCGCACCATCGCCCGCGACGCGCCCACCGCGCGAACGATCCCGATCTGCTGGCGCCGGCGCACGACATAGGCGGTGATCGTGTTGTAGATGAGGAAAGCCCCCACCAGGATCGTGGTGAAGCTCATCATCCGGAGGTTCCAGCGAAACGCCCGGAGCATCCGGCGGCTGTCCGCGGTCCGGATCCCCGCCGGCAGGACGGAGGCGGCGGGCGGAAGGACGGCTGCGAGCGGGGCGCTCCAATCGCGTCCCTCATCGGGCGGGGCATGCACGTAGATCCGGTCGAGCCGTCCCGCGCGGGCGAAGAGCCGCTGGGCGAGGGCGATGTCCGCCAGCAGGAAGGGGCCGGCCTGGACGCCCGAGGGATCGATGACGCCCCGGACCTCGAGGTCCATCCGGCGGTCGCCCGCGACGACGAGAAGCGAATCGCCGGGGGACACCGCGAGCGAGGCGCTCGCCCACACCGCCGGGACGTCGCTCAACTCGGACAGGCCGGGGCGCGGCCGGCCGCCCATCTCCCCGAGCGTCGTGTCCCCGACCAGGTCGACGCCGAACAGCGGAACCTCCTCGCCGATCCCGGGGAGGAGCGCGAAGCCCTCGATGCGGGGCGAGAAGGAGAGCGGCTCCTCGAGGCGCGCGAGGCTGCCGTACACCTCCTCCGGAATACCGCCCACCTGGGTGATCTCGTAGCTCGCGCTGCCCCGCAGCGACTCGAGAGAGGATCGGAACGACCCCACCGAGGCTTCCCCCGCCAGGTCCACGGCCACGATGACCGCGACCCCGAGGGCGGCTGCGGACACGGTGAGAAGCGCCCGCACCCGGTCCCGGACCATGGGGCGCACGATGAGGCGGAAGAGGAGGACGGCCCGCGCCATGCTCGCGCGCCGCCCCCCGGCGCCCTTGCACGGTGATTCCGATCGTCTGAAGATCAAATGGTTACGATCCGTACCAGCCCCGTTTTCGCCTCCTCGGCCGGTCGAGACCCCCGCGCCGGGAGACCGGGGCGGATCGATCCACGATGTCTAGAATGCGGCGCAGACCGTCTCGATGGCGCGCAGCACCGACTGCTGATCGAAGGCGCGCTTGTAGGCATCGGCGATTTCCTCCGTGCGCCGCACGGCGTTCGCGTCGGGCTCGGCCAGGACGATCAGCAGCTTGGCCCCCTCGCGGCCGATGGCATCCGTGCCTTCGCGCCATTGCCCGCCGGCATCGACGACGGTCAGGCCGTCCGGGAAGCGGGGTGTGACCTCGGCGGCGAGGAAGCCGCTCCACTCCTGGTCGGACACGGTCCCGCCTCCCGGCTTGCCGCGACCGAAGAACATCCGGTATTCGGCATAGCGCTCGAAACCGGGCGGGCAGGGCTGCGTGTCCGCTCGCAATGCCGCGGCGGGCAAAAGCACCATGGCGGCGATGACGAGGACGCAGCGGACAGCGCGAATCGGCATGGTCATGCACCAACCCATCCCACCCCTGCCGCTGCTCGGACCGGCTCCCAGGCGTCGGGCTTCCGGGACCGCCCCGCCCGGATCTTCTCGACGACGGGCCGCCACCGCCCCTCGGGCCACATCCGGGTGTCCGACCACTCGGGTGATGCGTTCGCTCGGCGACCTCGCCATGCCTCTCCCCTCCTGATGCCTCGCCCGCCGTGCCGTGACGCGAGTGTGCCACAATCGGCCCGGCCGGCCGGCACGACGGGGATGATGCGGAACGTGGGCAACGGCAATCCGACCTGGATCACCAACTACATCTGGGGCATCGCCGACGATGTGCTGCGCGACCTCTACGTGCGCGGCAAATACCGCGACGTGCTCCTGCCGATGACCGTGCTGCGCCGGCTGGGCGCGGTGCTGGAAGGCAGCAAGCAGGCCGTCCTCGACATGAAGGCCCTGCTCGACACGGAGGACTTGGTCAAGCACGACTCCGCCCTGCGCAACGCGGGGGGACAGCCGTTCTACAACACCTCGAAGTTCACGCTACACGACCTCCGGGGACGGTCCAGCCGGCAACAGCTTACCGACGACTTCCGGGCATACCTCGCCGCGCAAATCAGGGCGCTGAAGGAGACCGGTGCCCGTAGTGAGGATGCGCCGCGGGTCATCAGGAAGATCCATCGGCAAGGCATCGAACCCGATCTGCTACGCGGACGGTTCGAGTCCACGGTCAACGGTCGCCCGGCCACGGCGGAGTACGAACCGGACACCGATCTGCGCGACACGGAACAGGTCCCGCTTACCGAGGAGGGGGGCATCGAAACATTCCTGAAACGCGAGGTACTGCTTTACGCCCCCGACGCCTGGTACCTGCCGGACAAGGCAAAGGTCGGCTACAAGATCAGCTTCACGCGCCACTTCTACAAGCCGCAACCGATGCACAGCCCGGAAGAAATCCGCGTGGAGATCTTGGCGCTGGAGCGAGAGAGCGAAGGGCTGCTGAGCAAAATTGTCGATCAGGGAGCCAGATGAACAACTCAGGGCAGCCTTCAACACAGCCGCCTTCCCGCTCCATGTTCAAGGTAGCGTTGAATATACGCGTGCTCCTGTTCCATATTCAAGGTAGATATGAATATGGAGATGCTTTTTCGTCATATTCAAGCTCGTATTAGCTATTCGGCTACCAAGTCGCAAAAGAAAAAACTCCAAGACGGATGAATGACTCAATGCTCTCAAGCCCCTCGGGCGCTGACCGGGCCGGCAGCTACGTTCTGCAACCGACCGGATACTGTGCGTTCAGTCCAAAGCCCCTGCCACCCGATCCACCCCTGGTCATCGGCCCGGAAATGCAGACTCTGCTGTCACGAGCAGACCGGGCTCTCGGGAGGTTGGACGGATCGATTCAGACCCTGCCCCAACCCGATTTGTTCGTCTACATGTACATCCGCAAGGAAGCGGTTCTGTCGAGCCAAATCGAGGTTGCGCAGAGTTCGCTGCAAGACGTGCTGGCCGCCGAGGTCCGGATCCTGTCCTCGGATCGCCCGCAGGATGTGGACGAGGTCTTCAACTATCTCCGGGCGATGAACCACGAGCTGCGGCGCCTGGGCGAGCTTCCCGTGTCGGGGGGGCTGTGAAATGACGGTAACGCACCTCCCTTTCGATTCTGTGTATTCTGGCACTCATCTGAGTGCGCAGTGGTACGGCTACGAGATCGTGGACGAGAGCCGTTTCAAGTCCTACATGGCAAACCGCGTCAAGGCGCGGGTGGAAGATGACGAAATTGCAGACCCATTTGCGGCCGAAATCCGCGGCATGGCCACAACAGGGATGGACAGCAAATTCGTCGAGGATCTTCTACGAGCCGTTCCCGATGAGGAGCCCTGGGCGGTCGGGGAAGCCCTGGCCGAATGTCTTCTGTCGGACGACGATGCACGAGAAATCTGTTGGCCGTGGAATCTCATACGCGACCGTCGCACACCAAGGGCAAGTCTGCCGGGTGCCGATCTTGTCGGCTTCTGCAAGAAGAACGAGGCGGTCCTCTTGCTCTTCGGGGAGGTGAAGACATCATCCGACAAGAACACTCCCCCCAATGTCATGGGCGGCAGTGGAGGCATGGCGTGGCAATTGAAGGACGAAGCAACGCGCCTTGACATCCACCATGCGCTACTGAAGTGGCTTCACTCACGATGCAAATCTGGCAAGCACCGGGAACTTTATAAGGCGGCGGTTCAGCGCTACATCCAGTCGCAAGGAAAGGAAATCCTTCTCGTCGGGGTTCTTCTTCGCGATACCAGACCCTGTGAACTGGACGTGACTGCCCGGGCCAAGTTCCTCGCTGGAAGTCTTTACAGCCCGACACACATTGAAATTACGGCCTGGTATCTTCCCGTCCCGGTAAAGGACTGGCCAGCTTTGCTTCATGGGGGTGCATCATGACAGCAAGCACCTGGCTCCGAACGTCGATTGGCGAGGATCGACTTCACCGCACATCAACCGAGGCAAGTCGACGCAGGCTCAGGCATGCCTTCGGATCAGCGGATGACAACACAAGTGACCAGGAACTCGCATTCGTCACCAACGCCCTTGAGCTGGAACTGTTCGATGTCATGGAGGACGATGATCTCGTAGACGACCGCCGCGTTGCGGCATCCGGAACGTTTCAGATCGCCAGGACCCTGGCATGGCCTGAGGAACCGGTAGCGGCAGCACAATGGCTCGTAAGACTGGGGTGTATCGCAGCGCTGGGCGACCGCTTGGCCGATTTCCGTCGTATCGTAACGGAGCGCGACCACCCAGCCCTTCCGCTCGATTCACCTGATTGGGGAATTCGGGTCTGGTCTTCGGTCCTGGACATGTGGCTGCGTCTCCTGAGGAAGGAGGGATGGGATGACCTTGATGCTGTTAATGAACGAATCGTCGCAATCCGTGAAGCTCAGAGGGCAATCGAGCCTGGATTCCTGAAGGAAGCCGAGGCACGTATGGACGTGCGCCCGGCCTGGAAACTCATGGCGCACTACCATATGGCGAAGGCCGCAGAGATTCTGGGCGCCTACCTCGGCCAAGGCTCAGTCGACGGGCACTTCGACATCCGAGAGCAACTCCAGGCGCAGTTTGACCGAGCGATCAGAACTTCAGCTCGCGGACGCCTGATCGAGCAAGAGGCAATGTCGCGGCTTCTGGCTCGGGCCGCAAGTGTGATGGTCGAGAGCAGCATCTGGACCGTCACCCGTGCGGTAAACACCAGGGTTACTCGATTCGTTGAGTCGCTAACCGACCGCGAACGAGGACGCCCGATCTTCGAGATGCTGCCACCCCAAAGACGGACACTTCGAGAAGAAGGCTTGCTTGGCTCAGGTCATCGATCCGTCGTGGTGAGCCTGCCGACTTCGAGCGGCAAGACATTCATCGCGGAGTTTCGGATCCTCCAGGCGCTGAATCAGTTCGACCAGGAGTATGGCTGGGTGGCCTACTTGGCTCCCACGCGGGCCCTTGTGAATCAGCTAGCTTCGCGCCTGCGCCGAGACTTCGCATACCTCGGGATCGTCGTCGAGAAAGTGAGCCCGGCGCTGGAAGTTGATGGTCTCGAGGCCGGGATGCTCACGGAGGCCGACCGAGCCCAGCAGTTCCGCATCCTCGTGACCACTCCCGAGAAGCTGGACCTGATGCTTCGCGGGGGATGGGAAGAGAAAATCGGCCGTCCCCTCACGCTGGTCGTCGTGGACGAGGCACATGGCCTGTCCTCCGAAAACCGCGGACTCAAGCTCGAGCTGCTTCTTGCGACAATCAACCGGGAATGCCGCAACGCGCAGTTCCTACTGTTGACGCCGTTCATCCACAATGGCGCGGAGATCGCACGCTGGCTTTCTCCCGACAGCAACAAGAGTATAGAGCTCGGTATCGACTGGAGCCCGAACGATCGTGTCGTCGCTATCGCACGCCCCATGCGGGGAGACAAACGAGGTGACTTTACCGTCCGACTTGTTACACAACATACCACTCACAATACTCTGAGTGTGCCGGAGGCGCTTGAATTCAGCGAACGGAGACCGCTGGACCTCTCTTGGTCCGATGTTTCTAGATCGCCCGGAAAACTGGCGGCCGCGACAGCACAGATCCTGCAGCGCAGAGGTACTGTCGTCGTGCTGATCGACAAGCCACGCAACAGCTGGGGCGTGGCGTCTTCCTTCAAGGTAGACGGAAATCGCGTCGAGGAAGACAGTGTGGATATCAGGCACATTCAGAGTTTCCTGGTCGATGAAATGGGCGTGGACTTTCCGCTGACTACTCTCCTTGAGTACGGAGTCGGCGTTCATCACTCCGGTCTCTCCGAAGACACGCGCAGGCTCGTCGAGTGGCTGACCGAACATGGAAAGCTAAAGGCACTGGTTGCGACAACGACGATTGCGCAGGGTGTCAACTTCCCTGTCTCCGGCGTTGTGTTCGCAAGCCATCAATACCCATACGGCCAGGACATGCCGCCCGAGGACTTTTGGAATATCGCGGGCCGAGCCGGTCGCGTGGGCCAAGGGGATCTCGGTGTTGTTGCACTTGCGGCCCAGGATGATGACAAACAGCGGAGGCTGGAGAAGTTCATCGGCCGCTCTGTCGGAGCACTGAACTCGACGCTGATCGACATGGTGAAGGCAGCGGCCGAAACGGGCTTACTGCTTCGCCTGGAGTCTCTATCGCATCAACCCGGCTGGTCTTCCTTTGTCCAGTACCTCGCTCACACCTACCGTCAGATCGGGGACCACGAACAGTTCGTAGCGCAGGTCGAGCAAGTGCTGCGTGGAACGCTGGGCTTTCAAGCACTCCGCAAGAGTCACGAAAGCTGGGCCGACACGTTGGTGCAAGGCGTATCAGCATACGCTGAACGTATCAAAGGGAAACCCCTCAGTCTTGTCGACGCCACCGGGTTCTCTTGGGAGTCCGTCAACGCCACGCTGGCGAAACTCGGACAGGAGAAGCTGCCGGAGGACGTCTGGTCGCCCGAGTTGTTTGCAGGTCGCCGAGATGACCTTCGACGCATGATGGGCTTGCTGCTGCAGGTGCCAGAGCTTCGAGATCCACTCAGGGATGTGACGGGAGGAATGAGATCGGATGGGGACATGCTTGCGCGAATCATCTGCGACTGGGTGTGGGGGCGACCGCTCACCGAGATGGCCATCGATTATTTCAGCCGACCCATCAGCGAAGAGAACGGCGAAGCGACCACGGACCCTGTCGCCGCAATGACTCAGTGCTGTCGATGTGTGTTTGGGAGACTAACCCAGACCGCATCATGGGGGCTCTCTGCGCTTCAGTCCCTCACGCTGGGGAGCGCCTTTGATGAGCTGTCCCCCGACGAGCAACGAAGCCTCCGCAACCTGCCGGCACGAGTGTACTACGGCGTCAACACCGACGAAGCCGTAGCGCTCAGGCTGCTGGGAGTGCCCAGGACGGCGGCACCGGCGCTTGCTACGGAACTCACCATCAAGTCGAACGAGCCTCTCCATCAAATCCGCAATCGGCTTCACGCGGCCGATGTGGACAGGTGGACGAAGGCGATGGGCGAACGTGGGGCCAGCTACCACCGAGTCTGGTCCATCATAGAGGGAGATAGATAACCGCACATTTCAAACCCTACCCCGAGATGAAGGACTCCGGCATTGAGTGGCTGGGGGAAGTGCCGGGGTATTGGGAGATTCGGCGACTGAAGCACTGGTTGAAATTAATCAGGGTATTCTTTCTGAAATGACCGATTCCGACTATGAATTTGATTATCTCGATATTGGATCTGTAGGAACCGGCCGGCTTACTACCGGTACGAAACGAATTCAGTTCGCGGTTGCTCCTTCAAGAGCAAGGCGCATCGTTCGGGCAGGCGATACGATCATTTCTACTGTTGGAATTTACCTGAAATCTATTTGGCACACAGAAAAGCCGGTCAACAATCTTATTGCTTCCAATCGACGCCTGCATTGCCCGCAGCAACCGCGAGATCGAGCTGCTCGGCGAATACCGCACCCGCCTGATCGCCGACGTGGTTACCGGCAAGCTGGACGTGCGCGAGGCGGCTACGCTGCCGAAGGTCGACCCTTTTAAGCTGGAGACGCAGGAGGAATTACGGTGGATGTGTACGCTGCCGCGAGTACGATGTCCGGTGCACACGAGGACCTCGGGCGTACCGAACGTATTTCCTTCGCTGCCTTCAGGCTGGCGGTGGCGCACAACGCCCGGCGCCGGCCCTTCTTCGCCACCGCCGGCGCCTCGCCGGGCGAGGAGTGGATGTCGCGTCGTCGAACGCCTCGATCCGCCCGGCGACGCAGGTGTCGTCGGCGACTCCGGCGTCGGAAAAATGCGTGAAGAACGTGGACGCCGTGTTGCCGGGTAGTATCGCAACCGCCGTCGTCATGGTGCCGTCTCCATCGTATCGGTGATTGGAAACGGCGGGGCGCCCTCCCCCCGGACATCCGCCCGCCGCCCCGCTTCCGGCCAACCTCACGACTCTCGGCGAAAGGGGGCACGGCCACGGCGCTGGTGGCAAAGAGATCCCATGACAGCGGTGCAGAGCCCGTGTCACATGGATGGTGGCCGACCGACGGCATCGCCGTGCGAGGCGGCGTTCGGCGATTTGATTAATCCAGCACTCAGTGCTATATCATGCCCGCATGATGGAAAACGCACTCGGGGTCTGGATTACGCACGTTCAAGACCAAGCCTTTTGCGTGTTTCGCCCGTCGCGAGGGGATCGAGGATCGGGCGCTGTGTGACGCCGTAGAGCGCATCGCGAAGGGACTGGTCGACGCCGACCTCGGCGCGGTATCATCAAGCAGCGCATCGCCCGGCCGGGTCAGGGCAGGTCTGGAGGCGTGCGGGCGATCCTGGTGCTGTGCCGGAGGGAGCGCGCGTTCTTCATACACGGGTTTGCGAAGAGCGATCGGGAGAATCTTCGGCACACCGAACTCGAGGCGCTGCGGGCGCTGGCCGACCGGATGCTTGGGCTGGATGAGGCCGGCCTTGAAGCGATGTTGGCGAACAGGACAATCGGCGAGGTGATCTGCGATGGCCAAGCAGTACGGGAGCGAGGTACTGGCGTCGGTGCACGAGACGGCGCTCGGCATGGCGGAAGCGGACGTGATGTCCAAGCGGACGATGAAGGCGTTCGACGAGACGTGCCTGACGCCGGTCGAGGAGATGACGCCGGAGGACATCCGCGCGCTTCGGCTGGGGGAGAATGCGAGCCAAGCGGTGTTCGCCCGTTACCTCAACGTGACCACAGGTCTGGTGAGCCAATGGGAGCGCGGTGAAAAACGCCCTCGCGGTGCCTCGCTGAAGCTGCTGACGCTGGTGGCGAAGCACGGTCTCGGGTCGGTGGCGTGAGATTTCGCCGCCCGGGCCGAGGGTTTACGCTGTAGAAGGCCCCCCGACAGGGCTGTGCGTGGCCGCGGCTCCGGCCTCAAGCGGGTCATCTGCACCGCCCTCATCGGCCGCCCGGTGCGGCCCGCCCCCGGAGGGGAACGCAGCTCGACGAATGGCCTCCTCCCGGCGCGGACGGGCGTTCCGCAGGCCGCGCCGGGACCGGACCGTTCCCGGTCGACTGGCGAAATGGTATCGTAGAGACTGGCGAAACGGTATCGCAGAGATTGGCGAAACGGTAGTGTGGATAGAGACGAAACGGTAGTGTGAAGATAGTGGAACGGATGGCGGCGAGGTGCGGTCGAGGTGAAGTACCGACGGCGCGTGGTGGATACGGAGCTCGACGAACTGATGTCCGAGCTGCCGGCCATTGCGCTGGAAGGTCCTCGCGGGGTGGGCAAGACCGCCACTGCGGAGCGGTGGACGCGGACCGCGCATTACCTGGACGACCCGGCACAGCGGGCGGTGGCCGAAGCCGACCCGGCCCGGATGCTGTCGGGGGACCCGCCCGTGCTGATCGACGAATGGCAGCGGGTCCCGGGGGTCTGGGATGCCGTGCGGCGAGCGGTGGACCGAGGATGCCCTCCGGGGAGCTACCTGCTGACGGGTTCCGCGGGGCCGGTCACGCCTCCGTCACATTCGGGGGCGGGCCGGATCGTAACGTTGCGGATGCGTCCGATGTCGTTGTCCGAGCGCGGGTGTGGGCAGCCCACGGTGAGCCTTTCGGAGCTGTTGCGGGGCGGCGGGCGGGCCGAAGTGTCGGGAAGCACGGAAGTATCCCTCGGGGACTATGTGTGGGAGATCGTGCGTTCCGGCCTGCCGGGGATCCGGGGGCTCGGGGGCCGGGCGCTGCGGCGGCAACTGGATGGTTACCTGTGGCGTATCGTGGACACCGACTTCCGGGAGCAGGGGCATGCCGTCCGCCGCCCCGAGGCGCTGGCGCGCTGGATGGCGGCCTATGCGGCGGCGACCGCCACGCCGGCGTCCTACGAGACCATCCGCGACGCGGCGAGCGGAGGCGCGGGTGACAAGCCTTCGAAGACCACCACCCAGCCCTACCGCGAGGTCCTGGAACGGCTGTGGGTCGTCGACCCGGTGCCGGCTTGGCTGCCCACCCGCAACCGGCTGAACCGGCTGGGCCAGCCGCCGAAGCATCACCTGGCCGATCCCGCGCTGGCGGCGCGTGCGCTGGGCCTGGACGAGAGCGCCTTGCTGAGCGGGAAGGGACCCGCGCCGCAGGTTCCCCGCGAAGGAACGTTGCTGGGACATCTGTTCGAATCGCTGGTGACTGTGGGCATACGGGTCTTCGCCCAGGCCGGCGAGGCCCGGGTCGGACATTTGCGGACGCACGGTGGAAGGCAGGAGGTCGACCTGATCGTGGAGCGAGCCGACCGGCGGGTGGCGGCCTTCGAGGTGAAGTTGGGCGGGGTGGTGGAGGACGCCGACGTCAAACACCTGCTGTGGTTGCGTCGGCAACTTGGAGACGACCTGCTGGATGCGGCCGTGGTCCACACCGGCCCGCAGGCCTATCGGCGCGCGGACGGCATCGCCGTGATCCCCGCCGCGCTGCTTGGGGCATGAACGCCCTCTCGTTCTCATGCGGCCGAATCTCCGAAAACGGACAATGGCCCCGATGAACCAATGACTTACGTCGATATCTGTCCCGGAAGTCCGGACCGGCCCCGTTCATGCGGAGCATCGGCGGCGAGCTTCCCGTCGCGAAGGAGCAGCCGGCGGTCGGCGGCCGCAGCGGCTTCCGGGCTGTGGGTCACCATGAGAACGCTCGTGCCGAGCCGCCCGCGCAGGTCGCGGAGCAACTCGATGACCGACGCGGCCGCGTGATCGTCGAGACTGCCGGTCGGCTCGTCGGCGAGGAGCAGGCCGGGACCGTGGACCACCGCGCGGGCGATGGCGACCCGCTGCATCTCTCCCCCCGAGAGCTGGTGGGGATGGCGATCCGCGAGCGCCGCGACCCCGACCAGCTCCAGCATCTCGAGGGCCCGCCCGCGCGGCTTCCGCACACCGGCGAGCTGCAGCGGCAGCTCCACGTTCTCGACCGCGCTCAGGGTCGGCAGCAGTTGCAGGAACTGGAAGACGAAGCCGATGCGGCGGCGGCGGAGCTCGGTCAGCGCGTCGTCGTCGAGCGTCGAGGTCCGGACCCCTTCGATCTCGACGTGGCCCCTCGTCGGGAGATCGGCCGCTCCGGCGAGATTGAGAAGGGTCGTCTTGCCGCAGCCGCTCCGCCCGACGACGGCCAGCCACTCGCCCCGGCCGAGGTCCAGGGAAACCCCGTTGAGGGCGGGAACCCGCTGATCCGAAACGAAGTAGTGCTTCTCTACGTTGCGGAGGCGGAGCAACCTTGCGAACCTTCGATGCGGCGCGAAAAGCTCGCCGACTCCCCGGCCGGCGGACGCCGATCCGGCGCACGCCGCGGCCGGGCGGCAGCCGACTCAGACGGGGTCGTAGAGGGCGGGCCGCGGTTCGCCGGGAACCGCTTCGGCACGGCCCGAGTCGATCGATCTCGCCGCCGCCTCGGCCACCCGCATTGCCGCGTATCCGTCCCAGGCCGTCGGGCCGGTCGCGCCGCCCGCCCGCGCGGCGCGCACCCACGCCTGCGCCTCGATACGGTAGGCCGTCTCGAACCGCTCGAGCCAGTCGGCCTCGACCACCTGCATCGCCCCCCCGCCCTTGCGCAGAACGGGGCTCGTGATCGACGGCGTCCGCAGTGTGCCCCGCTCGCCCGAGACTTCCACGACCACCTCGTAGCCGTAGTTCGAATCGAGGTTCACCTCGATCGAGGCGAGCCCGCCGCGCCGGAACGTGAGTTGGAGGAGCACGAGCCGGGTGCTCTCCGGCCGCTCCGGCTGGTCCACGACGTGGCTCGTGTACACCGATGCGACGTCGTCCTCCATGAGCCAGCGGGCGGAGTGGATGTCGTGGACCGCGGAGTTGACGATCACGTTGACCGCGGTCCGGGTCTCGGGAACCCGCAAATGGGTGTGGATGCCGCGAAAGAGGAGCGGGCGGCCGATCTCGCCCGCGTCGATTGCCCCCTTGAGCGCGGTGTGCTGCGGATCGAAGGTGCGCATGAGGCCGACCTGGACGAGCTTTCGTCCCCCCGCGACCTCGGCCTCGACGACCCGTTTCGCGTCCTCGATGTCGACACCGAGGGGCTTTTCGCAGAGCACCGGCTTGCCGGCCTCGATGCAGGCGACGGCAAGATCCGCGTGGGTCGGGTCCGGCGATGCGATGAGCACCGCCTCGACCGCGCCGTCCTGGATGAGGTCCGGTCCGGACGCGAAGACCTTCGCGCCACCGCACTCCTCGGCGAGCGCCCTCGCACGTTCCTCGTCGAGGTCCATCAGCGCGGCCAACTCCGCTCCGGCGACCCGATGCGCGAGGTTCCGGGCATGGCGTCCGCCCATTCCTCCCGTTCCGATCACCCCGACGTGCAACGTCCCATCCGCCACCGTTTTCCCCTCCTCGGGCTCTCTCCCCACGGTTGCCCGGAGAATCTGTCACTTCCGAGCGGGCGTGTCCATCCCGCACGGGTCGACGCCAGGGCTCGACAGGGCTCGACAGGGGCGGGGCGCCCCGCTACCGGAGGTTGGCGCGGATACGCTCGGCGAGCCGGCCGATGGCGTCGAGGTCGCCCGGCCGCGGCTCCCAGTTGAAGAGGAGGCCGTCGTCCGCGCGGCGGGGGAGGACGTGGAAGTGGAAGTGGAACACGGACTGGCCGGCGGCCGGCCCGTTCGCCTGCATGAGGCTCAACCCGGGCGGATCGAGGGTCCGGCGCACCGCATCGGCGACCCGGCGGGCGGCCGTGGCGGCGGCGGCGAGCGACCCGTCGTCCAACGCGAAGAGGTTCGGCGCGTGCACCTTGGGGATCACCAGGCAATGGCCCTCGTTCGCGGGGTTGATGTCCATGAACGAGAGGACCCGGTCGTCCTCGAGCAGCTTGAACGACGGGATCTCCCCCGCCACGATGCGACAGAAGATGCAGTCCGGGTCGGCGTTCATTCCTGGCCCTCCCTGAATCCCCGAAGGCGATCGGCCGGCCCGGCGCGGGCCCGCGCGGGCCGTTCCGAACCGGGTCACGCCGGACGGGGAAAGCCCCGAAACCCTCGCGTCACCCCAGCACGAGGCCGGGCAGCGGGTCGAGGGTCTCGACCTCGACCTCGGGGGGGTCGGGGAGCCGCTCCCGGCCCTGCCCGAAGCGGTTGACCCAGACGACGCGGAACCCGAACGTCGCCGCCCCCGCCGCATCCCAGGCGTTCGACGAGAGAAAGCAGACCGCTTCCCGCCGCACCCCGAGCCGGTCGCAGGCGAGGCGGTACACGTCCGGGTGCGGCTTGTAGACCCGGACCTCGTCGACCGACAACACCGCGTCGAGCCGGCGCGCGAGGCCCGCGCCGGCGACCGCCGCATCCAGCATCTTGCGCGACCCGTTCGAGAGGACCGCAGTGCGCATGCCGCCGCCCCGAAGAGTGTCGAGCACCCCCGCGACCTCGGGATAGCACGCGAGCGAGCGGTACGCGTCGAGCAGGTCGCGGCGCAGCGTGTCGTCGTCCACCCCGGCTTCGTCGAGCGCGAAGTCGAGGGCGTCCGCGGTCACCTCCGCGAAGTCCGTCCAGCGGTGCATGAGGCTGCGGAGCCAAGTGTATTGAAGCTGCTTGGCGCGCCATGCCGCCGAGACCGCATCGGCCGCCGCCCCGAGCCGCGCGCGGTGCCGCCCCACCGCGGAGTGAACGTCGAAGAGGGTTCCGTAGGCATCGAAGACGCAGGCCTCGACACCCTCCAGCCGCGCGACGGCGGTCACGGCCGCAGCTCCTCGGTCGACCGGGTGGACCCGGCCGCGCGCGCCTTCCGCGCCCCCGCCGGCAGATCGAACGCCACCCGCCCCGTCTCGACCGCCCGCGCGTCGAAGCTCCGCTCCTCGAAGGCGACCGCGCCGTCTTCGTCGATCAGGAGCACCGTCGAGGAACGGGTGCCGTACACCTCGCCGCGAATGAACCGCGCGGAGTGTGCGCGTTCGAGCCCCGTTGCGCGCAGCTCCGCCTCCGGTGCGGGCTCGTCGTCGGCGAGGAGCGCGAACAGCTCCTCGGGCGCGAAGCCCGAATGGAGGAGCCGCCGGAACTCGACGAGCCCTCCCGTCACCTTGGGCCACCGCACGTTCAGGCGATCGTTGCCGAGCCCGTGGCACCCGGGCGGAACCTCCATCGTGCGCTCGGCGCTGCGGTTGGTCACCCAGAAGAGATCGTCGCGGTCGGCGAGCAGCAGATTGAAGCCGCTGTAGCGGTCGGCCTCGCCCGCCGCTTCGCGCGCGTGGTCGCGCGCCGCAAGACGGCCCCGCAGGAAGTCCACCACCAGCCGGCCGCGCGACGGTGCACCCGGCCCCGGCGGGACCGAGCCGCGGTAGTTCGTGAGGGCCGCGAACCGCCCCGCCGCCGTCACCCCGAGCCACGTGCCGCCCGCCACGAGGTCCCGGCCGGCGAGGATGCGCCGCTCCCGGCCCACCGGACCCGGCTCCGCCTCCCACGGGGCGGCCGGCGCGGTCGGCCTCGCGTGGAACTCGTCGCGGTTGGCGGCGACGACGAGCGGATAGCGGGGATGAGCCCGCCACGCAACGAAGACGAGGCACACTACAGGTTCCGCCGGTATTGGCCGCCGACCTCGAACAGGGCCTCGGTGATCTGCCCGAGGGAGCAGCACCGCACCGCGTCCATCAGCACCGCGAATGCGTTCTCGTCGCGGATGACCGCCTGACGGAGCCGGCCCAGCATCGCCGGGGCCTCGTCCGCATGCCGTCCCTGGAAGGCGCGAAGCCGCTCGATCTGGCTTTCCTTCTCCCCCTCCGTCGACCGCGCGAGGGGGATCGTGGTCGCCTCCTCGTCCAGGGATTCCGGCCGGAGGAACGTGTTGACCCCGACGATGGGGAGGCTCCCGTCGTGCTTGCGCTGCTCGTAGTAGAGCGACTCGTCCTGGATCCGGCCGCGCTGGTAGCCGGTCTCCATCGCCCCGAGCACGCCGCCGCGTTCGGACAGGCGCTCGAACTCCCGGAGCACCGCCTCTTCCACGAGATCGGTCAGCTCCTCGATGACGAAGGAGCCCTGGTTCGGGTTCTCGGTCCTGGCGAGCCCCCATTCCCGGTTGATGACGAGTTGGATCGCGACCGCCCGCCGCACGCTCTCCTCGGTCGGGGTGGTGATCGCCTCGTCGTAGGCGTTCGTGTGAAGGCTGTTGCAATGGTCGTAGGTCCCGATGAGGGCCTGGAGGGTGGTGCGGATGTCGTTGAACTCGATCTCCTGCGCGTGGAGGGAGCGGCCGGAGGTCTGGATGTGGTACTTGAGCTTCTGGCTGCGCTCGTTCGCCCCGTACTTCTCGCGCATCGCCACGGCCCAGATCCGCCGCGCCACGCGCCCGAGCACGGAGTACTCCGGGCAGAGCCCGTTCGAGAAGAAGAACGAGAAGTTGGGTGCGAAATCGTCGATGCGCATGCCCCGCGCGAGGTACGCCTCGACGTAGGTGAAGCCGTTCGCGAGGGTGAAGGCGAGCTGGCTGATGGGGTTCGCGCCCGCCTCCGCGATGTGGTAGCCCGAGATCGACACCGAGTAGAAGTTCCGCACCCGGTGCCGGGTGAAGTACTCCTGGATGTCGCCCATGACCTTGAGGCTGAACTCGGTCGAGAAGATGCAGGTGTTCTGCCCCTGGTCCTCCTTGAGGATGTCCGCCTGCACCGTCCCCCGCACCCGTTCGAGGGTGGACGCGCGCACCGCCGCCGCCTCCTCCGCATCGGGCGGGCGCCCCCGCTCCGCCTCGAAAGCGGCGGTCTGCTGGTCGATCGCGGTGTTGAGGAACATCGCGAGGATGGTGGGTGCGGGGCCGTTGATGGTCATCGACACCGAGGTGGCGGGATCACAGAGGTCGAACCCGCCGTAGAGCACCTTCATGTCGTCGAGGGTCGCGATCGAGACCCCCGAGTTCCCGACCTTCCCGTAGATGTCGGGGCGGTGGTCGGGGTCGTACCCGTAGAGGGTGACGGAGTCGAACGCGGTGGAGAGCCGCTTCGCCGCGGAGTGCCGCGAGAGGTAGTGGAAGCGCTCGTTCGTGCGGGCCGCGTCGCCCTCCCCCGCGAACATGCGAAGGGGGTCCTCGCCCTCGCGCTTGAAAGGGAACACCCCGGCCGTGAACGGGAACCGCCCCGGCACGTTCTCGCGCATGAGCCAGGCGAGGAGATCGCCCTCGTCGCGGTAGCGCGGCAGGGAGACCCTGGGGACCCGATTCCCGGAGAGGGTGGTATGGGTGAGGGCGGTGCGGATCGTCCGCCCGCCGGCCTGCACCTCGTGCTCGTCGCCCGAATACGCTTCGCGGAGCGCCGGCCAGCCGTCGAGGAGGGTGCGCGCCTCGGCGGCGAGGGACGCCTCGCGCTCGGCGGCGAGGGACGCGAGGGCCTCCGACGCCGAGGCGCCGGGGGACCGCGGTCCGGGATCGGCGGCAATGGCCGATGCGGACCCGGAGGCGGCGTCCAGCATCCTTGCCGCCTCGCGAAGCTGCTGCCGTTCGCGCGCGAGCGCCGACTGGGCCTCTACACGCGCCCGCCACCCCCGCACCGTCTCCGCGACCTCGGCGAGGTAGCGCACCCGCCGGGGAGGCACGATCGCGGCCGCCCGGGTGGAGACCCGGACCTCCACGAGCGGGAGACGGCTCTCCCCCCAGCCGTCCACCGCGCCGGCGCACCCGTTCTCCCGAAGCGCGGCGAGGACCCCCCCGAAGAGCGCGGTCACCCCGTCGTCGTTGAACCGCGAGGCGATGGTGCCGTAGACCGGCAGGGACTCCGGCGCCGCCGCTCCGGCGATTCCCCGGTTGCGGGCGAACTGCTTGCGCACGTCGCGCAGCGCGTCCGCCGCCCCCTTGCGGTCGAACTTGTTGATGGCGACGACGTCCGCGAAGTCGAGCATGTCGATCTTCTCGAGCTGGCTCGCCGCCCCGAACTCCGGGGTCATCACGTAGAGGCTCGCGTCGACGAGCGGGGCGAGGGCCGCGTCGCCCTGCCCGATCCCGGAGGTTTCGACGATCACGAGGTCGAACCCGGCGAGCCGGACCGCGGCAAGCACCTCCGGCAGCGCGGCGGGGATTTCCTGCCCCGAGGCGCGCGTCGCGAGCGACCGCATGTAGATGCCAGGGTGGCCGATTGCGTTCATGCGGATGCGGTCGCCGAGGAGGGCGCCCCCGGTCCGCCGCCGGGTGGGGTCCGCGGCGACGATCGCGATGCGCAGGCGGTCCCCGAACGCGAGGCGCGCCCGGCGCACGAGCTCGTCCGTCACCGACGACTTGCCGGAGCCCCCGGTTCCGGTGATGCCGAGGACGGGCGTGGCCGGGCGGCCCCGTCCGAGGGCCGCGAGCGCGCGCGCGTCGAAGCGCCCGCGCTCGATGCAGGTGACGGCGCGGGCGAGCGCCCCGAAGTCGCCGGCGCGAACGTCGTCCCACGACACGTGGAGCGAGCTCGCGTCGAGCGCTCCCCGCGCCCGCTCGAACACATCGTCCATCATCCCCTGAAGACCCATCCGCTGGCCGTCCTCCGGGGTGTAGATGCGGGTGATGCCGTACTCGTGGAGTTCGCGCACCTCCTCCGGCACGATGACCCCGCCGCCGCCGCCGAAGATCCGCACGTGCCCCGCCCCCCGCTCGCGGAGCATGTCCAGCATGTACCGGAAGTACTCGAGGTGCCCGCCCTGGTAGGAGCTGACCGCAACCGCGTGCACGTCCTCGTGGATGGCGGCGGTCACCACCTCGTCGACGGCGCGATTGTGTCCGAGGTGGACCACCTCCGCTCCCGACCCCTGGAGGAGGCGCCGCATGACGTTGATCGCCGCGTCGTGGCCGTCGAAGAGGCTCGCGGCGGTGACGAAGCGAAGGGGGAACGCGGGCTCGTCCGCAGCGTGGGCGGCGTCTTCGGAAGTCCGGAAGTCGAGGGCGGGCTCGGCCATGGCGGGCGGGGTCGGCATCGCTCGGGTGGATGCGGAACGGTACGCAACCCGCCCCCCTTCGTCAATTTTCCGGACCCGTCCACCCCGGCCGACGAACGCCCCGCCGGTCCCGTGCGACGTACCCGTCGCCAGGAGGTCGCCAAGTCGTCGCCAGGTCGTCGCCGCCTCCCGGGGGACGCCCTCCCCTAATGTTCGCGAAGCTCGGACGCCTGGACCGCCGCGCTCGCGCCGCCCCGCACCCGGCCCGTGATCCACACCCCGAGCACGGTCGCGAGATAGGGGAGCGCCAGCAGGACGTCGTGCGGGACCACGGCGCTCAGGTGAAGCTGCAGGCGGATCCCGGCCGCCCCGACGAGGCTGAAGAAGGCCGCGGCCAGCGCCCCGCCGAACGGATGGCCGCCGCCGAAGATGGCCGCCGCGAAGCCCATGAAGCCCCGCCCGGCGGTCATGTTCTGAGCGAAGAGAGGTGACGTACACGAGAATGAGGGAGGCGATGAAGTTGCCCATCAACGTGGTGATCACCTCGTCCGCCCCGGAGCGAAGACGGAGGTAACCGGGCCAGAGCGCCCAGAGCGCTCCCCCCGCCATGGCCGCCGCGAAACCGAGCGGAACGACGATCGCGCCGATGTAGAACTGGCCCTGGGCGCCGATGTTGAAGAAGCCGCAACGGAAGGAAACGGCCACCCCGGTGGCGGTGATGAACAGGGGCAGGGCCCAGCGCAGGCTCTGCTCTCCCGCGCCGGGGCGCAGGAACGCACCCTCGAGGATGCTGTCGTACATCACGAGCGCCGGGTAGCCGGCGAGCTCGAAGAGTAGTCCGCACAGGGCCAGCGACGCCGCGACGAAGAACGCGGCGCGCGCGACCGCGGCGGCTCTACCGCGCACGGTTCACCGGGCCGCGGACCCGAGCGCGGACCCGGGCGCGGACCCGGCCGCGAGCCCGGTCATGGCGCGGCCGATCCCGGCCATGTCGTAGGGCGGCGAGAACTCGCCCGCGATCCTTCCCGACAGCATCACCAGCAGGCGATCGGCGATGTCGAACAGCTCATCGAGGTCGGACGAGATGAGCAGGACCCCGCAGCCGCGCCCCCGGGCCGAACGCAGGGCCTGCCACACGAACGCGGTCGCGCCGATGTCGAGCCCGCGGGTGGGCTGCGCGGCGACGAGGAGGCGCGCTTCGTCGTCGAGCTCCCGGGCGAGGATGACCTTCTGGGCATTTCCGCCGGAGAGCGAACCGCCCGGTTGGTCCGGCGTGGCGAAGTCAACGCCCCAGGCGCGAAGGGCGCGGACACACCGGCCCCGCAGCACCGACGGGCGAATCGGGGCGAGCAGGGGCCGTCGCACCAGCGCTCCCGCCGACCAGTTCTCCCACAGCGCGCTCGTCAGGCTCAACCCCTCGGCGTTGCGGTCGAAGGGAATGATGCGAAGGCCGAGGGTCCGGCGCCGGATGACCCCGGCGGTGGTGACCGGGGCGCCGCCGAGCCGGATCTCGCCGCCCGCGAGCGCCGCGAGACCGGCGATCGCCCGCACCAGGGTGTGCTGCCCGTTGCCCTCGACCCCGGCCACGCCGACGATCTCGCCTCGTTCCACCTCGAGCGAGAGGTCGTCGAGGGCCGGGCCCTGCGCGTGATCGGTGGTGCTCACCGCGGCGAGCCGAAGCACCGCTTCGCGCCGCTCGGGACCCGGCCGCGAGATTCGCCCGACGGTCGCCCCGGTGCTCGCGACTTCGACCCGCGTCCCCTCTGTCCCCCCTGTTCCCCCGGTCCCCCCGGTCCCGACCGCCGCCTCCCGATCGGATTGGCGGAGCGTCTCCCCACCGGCGGTGCCGATGATCATCTCCCCCACTCCCGCCGGCTCCAGCCTCTCCTTCGCGGTCGGTCCCGCGACGAGCCGTCCTCCGCGCAGCACCGTGACGGTCTCGGCGACCGCGAACACCTCGCGGATCTTGTGCAGGATCAGGATGACGGTGACCCCGCGCCCGGCCAGCCGGCGGAGCCGGCGGAAGAGGGTGTCGATCCCGGGCGGCGGCAGGACCGCCGTCGGCTCATCGAGGATCAGGACTTTCGCATCGGTGACGAGGGCGCGCGCGATCTCCACCCCCTGCCGGGTCTCGATCGGCAGGTCCCGGATCCGGCGCCGCGGGTCGACGTCAATGTCCAGCGATCGCAGGTGGGCGCTCCATCGCCGGTGGGACCGGCGCCGGGTGAACACCCCGAGCCCTCCCCCGGCGCCGAACTCGAGCGCTTCCGCGACCGTGAACGACGGCGGCAGTGCGAAGCTCTGATGGACGAGCTCGACTCCCGCCGCCCGAGCCTCGGCGACTCGTCCGAGACGGACCTCCCGGCCGTGGACCGACAGCGCGCCCGCGTCGGGGCGTACCAGACCGGCCGCGGCCCGGGCGAACGTGGTCTTGCCGGCTCCGTTCTGGCCGACGAGCGCGTGGACGCGGCCCGCTTCCAGATCGAACCCCACTTCCGCGAGGGCCGTCACCTCTCCGTAGGTAACGCGGATGCCGCGACATCGAAGCGCCGGCGGACGCGATTCGGCCATCGGATCCCGCCGATCCCGGGCCGCGCCCCTTCGCGGCGCGCCCTCCCGCCCGCGCGGACTCAGATGGACGTGTCGAACGGAACCTCGATCGATCCGTCGAGGATCCCGGCCTTCGCGGCCTCCACGCTCGGCCAAGCCTCCGCGGCCCTCGCGACGACCTCGCTCGGACCCCGCTCCTGGTACAGCGGAGAGAGAATGAAGTCGATGACACCCGTGCCGAGGCCCGTCGGAACGTGTCTTCCTCCGGCCCAGTCCGGGCCGAGCGCCTCGCTCACCTCGTTGTGCAGCGACTGCCCGAAGTCGAGGCTGACGATCCCGATGACCGAGGCGGGGCCGAGAGGGTACTGGGCCGGATCCAGGGCGCTGACCATGCGGCCCGGGACCTCGTTGGCCACCTGAATGATCCCCCCGTCGGTGGCCGCGGAATCGGTCTGGATGTAGTCGATCCCGTCGAGGAACATCTGGCCCGCGATCTCGTAGCCCTTGGCCGGATCCTGGAACGAACCCGCGAAGGCGGCGGTGACGGTCGCATCCGGGTCGACCGAGTGCACCCCTGCCTTGAGCGCATTGAAGTCCGCGTTGAGGGGCGGGATGCTGATCCCCCCGATGTAGCCGATCTTTCCCGTCTGCGAGACCCGGGCCGCGAAGATCCCGGAGAGATAGCAGCCGAGATAGTAGTCGTAGGACACGGTCACGAGGTTGGGGATCGGCGGGTCCGCCGGATCGCCGAAGAGGTGGATCCAGCGGGTGTCCGGATAGGACGGAGCGACGGCCTTGAACGCCTCCGCGATGACCGGAAACGTCGCGACGACGTGCGACGCGCCCGTATCGCCGAGGGTGCGAAGGACGGTCTCGAAGGTCGCCGCGTCCTGAGCGTAGATCGCGCGGCTCTCGAAGCCCCGCGCCTCGGCGAGCAGGGCGAGCTTGCCGAGCATGGAATCGATCGGGCCGCTGTCGCCCGCGGCCTGGGTGTGGACGAGGGCGACCAGGCCGGTTCCCGCCCGCGCGGCGAGGGGCGCCATGCCGCCCGTCGAGGCCAGCGCGGATGCCCCCGCCGCCGCGGCGATGAGCCGGCGGCGGCTGAACCGCGTCGACCCGAGGGGACGTTTCTCCGGTTTCGATGGATTGGACATGAGAGAGCTCCCTTTTCGCTGGCGGCGGCCGACGACCGCCGGAGGTTCGGCTTTCGATGGCCCGCGGCAGGGAGGCCGCGGAGGGAAGACCCGCGTCCGGAGAACGGAGACGTGAGACGCGGGCGGCCGGAGAACGGGCGGCCGGCGGTCATGGCTTCGCCGCCCCCGCCTCTCCGGCCGGAGAGGCATCGCCGCGCAGGAACTCCGCCGCCTTCTCGCCGATCATGATGGCCGGCGCGTTGGTGTTCCCGCTCGAGATGATCGGCATGACGGAGGCGTCGGCGACGCGAAGGCCCTCGAGGCCCCGGACCTGGAGGCGCGCGTCCACGACCGCCATCGGGTCGACCCCCATCCTGCACGTTCCGACCGGATGGAACGTCGTCATCGCGGAGGAGCGGAGCCAGGCCTCCAGCTCCCGGTCGGTCCGGACTTCCGCGCCCGGCGCGAGCTCGCGGCCGCGATGGCCGCCGAGGGCCGGCTGGCCCATGATGTCGCGCACCATGCGGACCCCGGCGATCATCGTGCGGAGGTCGGCCTCGCTCTCGAGGTAGTTGGGCTGGATCTTCGGCGCGGCCGCGGGATCGGCCGAACGCAGGGTCACCGTCCCCCGGCTCTCCGGGACGAGCGGCCCGACCCGCACGGCGAGGCCGTGATTGGCTTCGACCGGATCCCGTTTGAAGGGGTTCGGGAAGTGCAGGTTGGCGGTCCTCTCGAGCGCCGGCATGAAGTGGAGCTGGATGTCCGGAGCGACGAGCCCGGGCCGGGTCTTGAGGAACGCGCCCGCCTCGTAGGGGAACGTGGTGGCGATCCCTTCCCCGAAGACCAGGCCCCGCACCACGGACGCGGCCAGCCGGTCGGCGCGAAGGTCGCGGTACAGGGTGACGGGCTCCCGGCATTCGTAGGAGAGCACGCAATCGACGTGGTCCTGGAGGTTGCGCCCGACCCCGGGAAGGTCGTGCACCACCTCGAGGCCGTGGCCCTCGAGCTCCTCCGGCGGGCCGATCCCGGACAGCAGAAGGAGCTGGGGCGAATTGACCGTCCCGGCGCACAGGACGACCTCCCGCGCGGCCCGCACCCGGTGGACCCGGCCGCGCCGCGCGAACTCGACTCCGGCCGCCCGCCCGTTCTCCACGAGCACCCGCCTGACGAGGGAATCGGTCGCGACGGTCAGGTTGCGGCGGTGAAGAACGGGGCGGAGGAACGCGAAGGAGGTGGACCACCGTCGGCCGCGCCGAATGGTGAAGTCGTACCGGCCGCAGCCCTCCTGCTCCGCGCCGTTGAAGTCGTCGTTGACCGGGTGGCCGGCCTCGCGCCCCGCCTCGACGAAGAGATCGAAGAGCGGATTGCGCCCGCGGGCGCGGCACACGGTCAGCTCACCGGTCCGGCTGTGGAACGGATCGTCGCGTTCCACATGCGCTTCGGACCGCCGAAACGCCGGCAGCACGTCGTCGTAGGACCAGCCCGCGAGGCCGCTCTGCGCCCAGCGGTCGTAGTCGTGCCGATTGCCGCGCACATAGACCATGCCGTTGATGGTGGAGCTCCCGCCCAGCACCTTGCCGCGGGGCCAGTAGAGGGAGCGCCCGTTCAGGGTCGGCACGGGCTCGGTGTGGTAGCGCCAGTTGCAGATCCCGGAGTGGAACAGCCGGCCCATCAGCATTGGCAGTCTGAACAACGGGTTGCGATCCCTCCCGCCGGCTTCGACGAGGAGCACGGAGCGATCGGGATCGGCGGAAAGCCGATTGGCGACGACGCAGCCGGCCGAACCGGCGCCGACGATGACGTAGTCCCAGGTCCCGGGGAAGGGCATGGCTCGCCTACCAGCGGACGGGCGGCCCGCCCATCGACCGAAGATGCCGGTTGCAGATCGGGAAGGGGTTCTCGAGCGCGAGCAGCTCGTCGGCGGCGGCCGGGTGCGGGCGCAGGATGACGTGCGCGGCGGCCGGGCGCTCCCGGTCGGGGAGCGCCTCGCCGAAGAGCGAGGCCGCCGCGTCGCCGAAACCGATGCAGACGAGGGGCGCGCCTCGCGACGCGAGGTGGCGCAGAACCGCGAGCAGCACCGGCCGCCAGAGGGGCAGGTGGCCGCGCGCCTGGTGGGGGCCGACCGCGGGATCGAAACGGCTCAGGGTCAGGGCGGAGTTGAGAAGCAGCACCCCCGACGCCACCCAGCGGTCGGCGAGGGCGGCCGGCGCTTCGAGCCGAACCCGGCCGCCCTCGAGGTCGGCCAGGGTGGACGGCCAGCTCTCGAACCCCGCCGCGTAGCGCGGTTCCCCGGTCCGGGCGGCCACGACGAGCTGGATGAACGCCCGCACGCTCCTCGAGGCCATCTTGTCGAGCTCTCGCCAGGCGGCGACGTTGCCCGCCTCGAAGGCGCGGCCGGTGGCGAAGGCGGGGGAGGGATAGGGGTCCTGCCCGAGCACCACGCAGCGCGCGGCGTCCGGAGCAAGACCGTCGAATGCCCGGAAGACGTGGGCGCGAGGCGGTGCACCCGGAAACGACTTCCCCCGCCGGGCCGGAAAGATCGGCTCCCAGGGTGCCAGATCGAGGGCCGGGTCCACCGCATCGAAGCCGAGGTCGACCCCGCCCAGCACCGCGCGCCAAGCGGGCTCGACATCCTCGCGCCAACCTGCGAACGTTTGCTCGAACGCATCCTTGAGCGGGATCGCCATCGCTCTCGCCACAATCTGGAGCCGGGCCCGGAACCGGGTTCGGAGCTTACGAAAAAACTGACTATAAAGTCAACTTTCCGGAAGCCGTAACATGACTCGAACGTCAAGATCGGAAGATGGAGGAAGGCCGCTGACAGCGTCCCGGGGAAGGACCGGGAGGAGAGAGGGGCGATGACGAAGGTTCGGCCGGGAGCGGGAAGAAGGTCCCCGGAGACCCGGATCCGCGCCCGGAACGAAGCGAAGATCCTGCACGCCGCGGTCGGGCTGTTCGCGGCGAAGGGATACGACGGCACCCGCTTCAAGGACATCGCCGAGCGAAGCGGCCTTCCCAAGGCGAACGTGTACTACTACTTTCCCACCAAGGAACGGATCTACACCGCCCTCATGGAACAGGTCATCGATGGATGGGACCAAGCCTTCGAGCACCTCGTTCCGGAGCGAGAGCCGCGCGAGGCCATCGAGGCGTACGTGCGGGCGAAGCTCGAGTATTCGCGCCGCCACGACGCCGAGTCCCGGTTCTTTGCGAACGAGATCCTGCGCGGCGCCCGCTTCCTGACCCGCCGGCACCGCCGGCACATGCAGGAAGTGACGCGCGCCCGCGCCCGCGTGGTGGAAGAGTGGATCCGGCTGAAGAAGATGGAACCGGTGGACCCGCTGCACTTCTTCATGATGCTGTGGTCGACGACCCAGTTCTACGCGGACTTCGGGTCGCTCGCGGCCGACACGCTCCGGAAGCGGCGGTTGACCCGCAAGGACTACGCGGCGGCCGCGGAGACCATCGCGGCGGTCGTCCTCGACGGGTGCTGTCCGCGCCGGTGAACCGGGCGGCGCCATTCCTCCGTTCCGCCCTCCGGCCCTCTCCCGCCGGCGACCGGGCATTGACACGAACCTGTCCCGAGACCGCCATCCGAGGCTACGGACCGCCGAGACATGAAGACAATTTATTGATTTTCATGGAATCCGACTTCTGCCTCATCCTGCGGAGGTCGTAGCCCGAAAAATCACCGACTTTCGTCGCGAGGTCGCCAAGATGCCCCACGATCTCATGGAGGAACGGGCCGCACGGACCGAAAGAGCGCGGGCGCGCTGCCGAGGCGCGGTCGACACTAGCTTGACACTGGCGCGTGCGCGCGGTCTAAGCGGCTTGCGGGAGTACGGAGCGGCGCGGCCGTGCCGCCGCCGAGCTGGATCTCGATGGCCATCCACGCTCCGGCCGCCGTCTCGACGATGGCGTGCACCTCGAGGCCCGTGTTGCCGCGATAGTGGTACACCTCGGCGTCGTGGGCTTGGGAACAGACCCGAAGATCCCGCACGGCCGTCGGCTCGAGGCGTTCTCCTCGTCTGGTGGTACGTCCCGCGTGTTGCAGGTCCTCAGGACCGCGTAGGGCGCCGTCCTGGGGTGGTGGACGGATCCGGGTGTCCGAGCGCGGCCACTATGCGAAGACGCGCCAGGCAATCGCGACCACGAACGCAAGGATGAACCCGATCATCCACTTCATCAGCGTCAGGGTCCCCTCGATCCTGGTGACGGCCTTCTCGAGGTCGTCTCCGGTGGCGAGCTGCTCGACGAGCTCGCTGCCGAGCGCGTCGGCCATCTCTTCGGCCTGGTGATCGGGAACGCCGGCAGCCTTGAGCCGGCGAGCGTATCGCAGCGTGTTGATTGCGGTAGTCGACATCGAGGGCTCCTGGTTCGCCCGGTCGGTCGTTGTCGGCGGATCTTGTCCAGCTTTCCGGTTCCGGACCAGAGAAGCTGGATGAGTCCGGACGTGACGGCAGCGTTCGCGATCGCGACCCCGAGTGCCGTCCGGTAGAGGTCGGCGCGGATGGTCGGGTCGCTGCGGCTGGCGTTGGCAGCATCGCGCATCGTCCGGAGCGGGTGGAAGGTGTCGGGGGCATGGCCCCGTCTCCGGTCGGGGACCCCGAGGAGCCGGGTCGGTAGTTTCGCAGATCCGGGTTCGGAGGGTCCGTGGCTCGCTTCGGATCGCAGGGCTCGTTTTTTGTCCGGCGACGGGTGAACCGGACCTGTTCGGCAGGTCATCCGGGAGCGTATTTCGTCGTCCGCGTGTCGGTTCGGGCCTCATGAAACGGCCCTCGATCGCACGGCCGGCCGATCCGCACCCGCACCCGCGCCCGCGCCCGCACCTGACGAGCAAAATGAGAATTGCTGCCAAGTGCCCCCGCTGCGTCCTCGTCTCCATCTGCCTTCCGGACGAGATGGCGGCGCTGGGAGGGTCGGACCTCGCTCCCCGCCCGATCACGGTCGGCGAGGACGAAGCGCTGCCGTTGCTCGTGCAGTGGCAGCGGGCGCGCATCATGCAAGGGAGGCGAGACCCTGAAGATCGCCGACGAGGAGCGGGCTCGGCAGGTTGCCCGGGTCGTGCCCGGTGAGAACATCGCCCGCCTCGTCAGGGGCCGAGCGCGGTGACCGGGGCCAGCACCACCCCGTCGGGCCGGGTGTAGCCGTGGCCGACCCCGACGATGACCGCGAGGGCGGCCGGAGGGCCAGCCTTGTCCGGGTCCACTCGATCCCGCAGCTTGAGCAGGTTCTTCACCCCTTCCTCGACCGGCGCCTCGCCATCCACTTGCCAACCTGCGAACGTTTGCTCGAACGCATCCTTGAGCAGGATCGCCATCGACCTTGCTTGCCCTGGAACCAAGCTCCAAGCGCATTGCAAGACCGCCTTCGGTGCCATAGACTGCGTCGATTCCGGATGGAAAGGAGAGGCGCGATGCGCGTAGTCTCATTTGCCGAAGCCAGGGACGGGCTTGAATCGGTTCTTGACGCCGTTGCCGTGGACGCCGACTTGACGGTCATAACGCGACAGGGTGCGAAAGATGCAGTCGTCATGTCGCTGGACTACTACAACAGCCTGATGGAAACCGTTCATTTGTTGAAGTCACCGGAAAACGCCTCCCATCTCGCGGAGTCAATCGTCCAGTTCAGAACCGGTCAAGTAGCCGAACGCGGCACTCTCGATGGGTAGAACGTTGGCGTGGACCTACGCCGCCTGGGATGACTACCTGTATTGGCGGAAGCAAGACAGAAGAACACTCAGGCGAATCAATGGATTGATATCGGATATGAGACGCTCGCCGTTCGAAAGGAATTGGACATCCGGAATCCCTGAAGGAAAACCTTTCGGGCTTCTGGTCGCGACGGATAGACGCATCCAATCGCCTGGTTTATGCGGTAGAAGACGAACGCATTACAATCATTTCCTGCCGCTATCACTATCGGACCTGACCGACCAACGTCAACATCATTCGGAACAGGACAACGGGAAGCAAATTCATGCATCAGGTTCGGAATCGAAAACACGGGAATTCCAAATGGGATTCTGCACATTGTAGACCAGCTACCTTCATCCGGTGAAATCAGTAACGCATCGTCGAACGCCGTGCGTGGAGGCGCGGGTCCCGACCACGGACCATCATGAACTCCACGGGATTGATTGATCAGGTTCGGAGATGGCCGTAGACCGACCCGGTCGAACCGACCGAGCCGTGTACCCGCCAGGGCGGGGGCGGGCTATGCCGGGACGGCGCTGACGGGCAGGGACTCGAGGCCGCGGAGCACCACCCCGCCCCGGTATGCCGGGCGTTCGGCGAGAAGGCGCATCGAGGTGAAGCGCTCCAGCAGGACCTCGAGGACGATGCGCCCTTCGAGGCGTGCAAGGGGCGCCCCGATGCAGTGGTGGATCCCGCGGCCGAACGAGATGTGGCTCCCTTCGGAGCGGCCAATGTCGAGCCGGTCGGGCTCCTCGAACGCCGCCGGGTCGCGATTGGCCGAGCCGATCAGAAGAACGATGTTCTCGCCGCGCCGCACCGGCGCCCCGTTCACCTCGCAGTCCTCGACCGCACCCCGGAAGTCCGTCTGCACCGGCGAATCGAAGCGCAGCAGCTCCTCCACCGCGGATGGGATGAGGCTCGGGTCCTCGCGCAAACGCTCGAGCTCGCCGGGGTGGCGGAGCAGCGCGAGCATGCCGTTTCCGATGAGGTTGGTGGTGGTCTCGTTGCCGGCCACGAGGAGCAAGCGGAGCATGTTCACCATCTCGCCCTCGGTCAGCGCGTCCCCCTCCTCCTCCGCCTGCGCGAGGGCGCTCACGATGTCGTCGGCAGGCTCCGCCCGCCGGGTCTGGATGATAGGCCGGAAGTACTCTCTGAGGGCCTTCCCGGCCTCCGCCGCGACCGCGCGTTCCTCGGGGCTGATCGTCGGCTCGATGAGGCGGGCGCGCTGGTTCGACCAGGTCCGGAACCGGGTGCGATCCTCGGGCGGCACCCCCAGCATCTCCGCGATCACGATGACCGGCAGCGGGTTCGCCACCGCCTCCATGAGGTCGAAGCGGGCCGGGTCCACTGCGTCCAGCAGGGTGTTCATCAGCCCGCGGATGTGCGGTTCGAGTCTGTTGACCGCCCGCCGGGTGAACGCCTTGTTGACGAGGGCGCGCAACCGGGTGTGGTCGGGCGGGTCCAGAAACAGCATGGTGATGTCGTCCGGCTCCGGCAGGGTGGCCCGCTGCCGGCGGTTGAGGTCGCGCTTGGCCGGATCGTTCGAGAAGCGGCGGTGGTCGCGGAGAACCGTGTCGACGTCCGCGTAGCGCGAGAACACCCAGGCGTTCATGAGCCGGCTGCGGTGCACCGGGCTCCGCGCCCGGAGTTCCGCGTAATCCGGGTAGGGGTCCTGGGCCATTCGCGCCGACAGCGGGTTGTACACGACCCCGCTCCGCCAGCGCTCGCGCACCAGCACGGTGTTGATCAGCAGGGACCGAATCGCGTCACGCAATGCCATCGTCCTCTCCTCCCGCCGTCCCGGGCGGGCGACCCCGGCGCCGGACGCCCCGCCGCCGCCCATCGCCCGTACCCCGTCGCGACCGCTCGCGACGTCCGCACGGACCATAGCACCTCGCCACCTCGGAGTGCGCCCCCGGGGCGCCCCGGGGCGCCGCATCGACGCTTCGCCGACGATGCTCCGGCGCCGCTTCGACCAGCGCGACGGCGAGGGTCTCGGTCACCCGCGCCACCATCGCGGCGCGCCCTCGCCTTCGGCCGTCGTCGTCCCGGCGGTGACCGAGCGGCCGCCGAGGTCGAAGACGACCCGACCGGCGTTCATGGCCAGAGGTCCCCCAGGCTGAACGTGATCGCATCGAACGGCCGCACGCTCACCGGCTCGTCGTCCTTTGCGCACGCGATGAGCACCCACTCCCCGTCCCGGAGCTCGAACGCCTCCAGCGTCCGGTCCACCGGCTCGATGAGCCACAGGTACGCGACACCTTCGCGTGCGTAGACCGGTCGCTTTTCCTGAAGGTCGAGCCGGCGCGTCGACGGTGACAGCACCTCGCACGCCCAGTCCGGAGCGAGCGTCACGTAGGCGGTTTGTGGATATTCCGGCATGCGCTCGCGGCGCCAGCCCGCGAGGTCCGGCACCACGATCTCTTCACCGAGGTGCAGCTCGGGCTCGAAAACGATCCACCAACCGCCCGGGCCTCCGCGGCCCTTGCCGTACGGTCCCACCAGCTCGTCGCTCAGATGCGAGCTCGCCAGCGCGTGCGGCATCGCCGGACGTGGATGGGTGTGCAGCGTGCCGCCGATGATCTCCGCGACCTGGTGCGCCGGCGCGTCGAGCACGTCCTGGTAGGTCGCGCGGCGCGGCGCGAGGGCTTCGCTTCGGGACGCGGCCATATCTCCCCTCCTCGTTCCGGTCCGATCCTACGCCCATGAGGTGGTCCCGGATTTTGCTGTGAAGATAGACTCAGGAGGGCCGTCTTCGCGACGCCGGACCTTTTCATGCGACGGGGTGGCCGGCCCGTCCATGCGTGTTTGGACAGGTCGCCAAGGTGTACTCGGAGCCGGCAGGAGGGCAAGGGTATGGCAACCGGACGGCGGCGATTCACCGCGGCGTTCAAGAAGCGAGTGGCGCGAGACCGCGCTACGAGGGGAGCAGCCGGCTCAGGCGATCGCCGCGAAGCACCAGGTTCATCCGAACCAGGTCAGCTTCCCGGGTTCATAGCCATTGTCGCCGCCGACCTCACTCTCGCGTGATTCGCATGAAGACGGCGGTGGCTCCCCGATTTCGGTTCAGGCGCAGCGCCTCGAGGGCGATGGGCAGGTACGACGGCTC
Organism: Gammaproteobacteria bacterium; assembly: GCA_965214795.1. Taxonomy (GTDB): domain Bacteria; phylum Pseudomonadota; class Gammaproteobacteria; order HK1; family HK1; genus JAJDXW01. The sequence goes on from OZ243976.1 coordinate 5,110,953, forward strand.
CCACGTCGACTCGGCGTCCGCCAGTTCTCTCTCTTCGTCGACCAGCGGCGTGAGAATGGCCCGGGGAACGGCGCGGTCGACCGTCTCGGCCCGAGGACGAGTGGCGGCCGCCATCAGCATCACGAAGAGGCCGAACGCGATGATGGGGGTACGGATGACGGGCATCGGAAATCCTCCCGGGCACTCGGGGACGGAGAACGCCGCGGCTCACGCTTGCCGCGGCCCGAGAATCGGCGCCCCACCTTGAACTCCGACCGTTTCGACGGAAGAACGGACAGCGGGCGGACGCGGGTTCGGGCATACTTCGGGCGGGCCCACCACGCGACACGCCGCCGATGAGCACCGCCTTCCTGCCGAACCGGCTCCCCGGCCTCGACTTCGGCCTCGGCGACGAAGCCGGCCTCATCCGCGACAGCGTGATGCGCTTCGCCTCGGACGAGATCGCGCCCCGGGCGGCGGCGATCGACGACACGAACGACTTCCCCGCCGACCTCTGGCCGAAGATGGGTGAGCTCGGCATCCTCGGGGTGACGGTGGAAGAGGAGTACGGCGGGGTCGGGCTCGGCTACACCGAGCACTGCGTGGCGATGGAGGAGGTGAGCCGGGCCTCGGCCTCGGTGGGCTTGAGCTACGGGGCGCACTCGAACCTCTGCGTCAACCAGCTCCGGCGAAACGGGAGCGAGGAGCAGAAGCACCGCTACCTCCCGCCCCTCATTCGCGGCGAGCACGTCGGCGCGCTCGCGATGAGCGAGACGGGGGCGGGCTCGGACGTGATGAGCATGCGAACCCGGGCCGAACGCAAGGGCGACCGCTTCATCCTGAACGGCGGCAAGATGTGGATCACGAACGGGCCGGATGCCGATACCCTGGTGGTCTACGCCCGCACCGACCCGGAGGCCGGAACCCGCGGGCTCACCGCGTTCATCGTCGAGAAGGGGTTCACCGGCTTCTCGACGGCGCAGAAGCTCGACAAGCTCGGGATGCGGGGCTCGAACACCTGCGAGCTCCTCTTCGACGACTGCGAGGTGCCGGCGGAGAACGTGCTCGGCGGGGTGGGCGAAGGGGCGCGGGTGCTCATGAGCGGCCTCGACTACGAGCGCCTCGTGCTCGCGGCCGGGCCCCTCGGCCTCATGCAGGCCTGCCTCGACGTCGTGGTCCCCTACGTGCACGAACGCCGGCAGTTCGACCGGCCGATCGGCGAATTCCAGCTCATCCAGGGCAAGCTCGCCGACATGTACACCACCCTCAACGCCTGCCGGGCCTACGTGTACGCGGTTGCGCAGGCGTGCGACCGGGGCGACGTGACCCGCAAGGACGCGGCCGGCGTCATCCTCTACGCGGCGGAGAAGTCGACGTGGATGGCGCTCGAGGCGATCCAGTGCCTCGGCGGGAACGGCTACGTCAACGAATTCCCGACCGGGCGCCTCCTCCGCGACGCGAAGCTCTACGAGATCGGAGCCGGCACCTCCGAGATCCGGCGCATGCTCATCGGGCGCGAGCTGTTCCGGGAAACCGCCTGACGGCTCGCCGCGCGAGCGCGACGGAGAGGGAGCCGGACGCGATGGCCGTCATCGAGAGCCGCGTGAACCCGCGGTCCGCCGAGTTCCGGGCGAACGCCGCGGCGATGGCGACCCTCGTCGAGGACCTCCGCGCCAAGGTCGCGGAGGTCGAGCGCGGCGGCGGCGAGCGGGCGCGCCGGCGCCACCTCGCCCGCGGCAAGCTCCTCCCGCGCGACCGGGTGCGCGAGCTTCTCGACCCGGGGGCTCCCATCCTCGAGCTCTCCCAGCTCGCGGCGTGGGACATGTACGGCGGCGACGCGCCGTCCGCGAGCCTCATCACCGGGGTCGGCCGGGTGAGTGGCGTCGAGTGCGTGGTCATCGCGAACGACGCGACGGTGAAGGGCGGCACCTACTACCCGATGGGGGTCAAGAAGCACCTCCGCGCTCAGGAAGTCGCCCTCCAGAACCACCTGCCGTGCATCTACCTCGTGGACTCGGGGGGCGCGTTCCTCCCTCTGCAGGACCAGGTGTTCCCGGACCGCGAACACTTCGGGCGGGCCTTCTACAATCAGGCGAACATGTCGGCGCGGGGGATCCCCCAGATCGCGGTGGTCATGGGCTCGTGCACCGCGGGCGGCGCCTACGTGCCCGCGATGTGCGACGAGAGCATCATCGTGCGCCGGCAGGGAACCATCTTTCTCGGGGGCCCGCCGCTGGTGAAGGCCGCGATCGGCGAGGTGGTGACCGCGGAGGAGCTGGGCGGGGCCGACGTGCACTCGCGGCAGTCCGGGGTCACCGACCACTACGCCCTCGACGACCATCACGCGCTCGCCATCGCGAGGCGCTGCATCGCCCATCTCAACCGCAAGAAGGGCGTCGCCCTCGATCTTCGCGAGCCCGCGCCTCCCCGCTACGATCCGGCCGAGCTGGGGGGCATCATCCCGAGCGACCCGCGCCGGCCCTACGAGGTGCGCGAGGTCATCGCCCGCATCGTGGACGACAGCCGCTTCCACGAATTCAAGCAACTCTACGGAGCCACCCTCGTCTGCGGCTTCGCCCACCTCAACGGCTATCCGGTCGGCATCCTCGCGAACCAGGGGATCCTCTTCTCCGAGTCCTCCCTCAAAGCGGCCCACTTCATCGAGCTCTGCGGGCAGCGCGGGGTCCCCCTCGTCTTCCTCCAGAACATCACCGGCTACATGGTGGGGCGCAAGTACGAGGCGGGCGGGATCGCGAAGGACGGCGCGAAGATGGTGACCGCGGTCGCAACGGTGCAGGTGCCCAAGCTCACCGTCATCATCGGGGGGAGCTTCGGGGCCGGGAACTACGGCATGTGCGGGCGCGCCTACGGCCCGCGGTTCCTGTGGATGTGGCCGAACGCACGGATCTCGGTGATGGGAGGGGAACAGGCCGCCTCGGTGCTCGCCACGGTCCGCCGGGACAACCTCGAGGCGCGGGGCGAGTCCTGGAGCGCGGAGGAGGAAGAAGCGTTCAAGGCCCCGATACGAGAGCAGTACGAGCACGAGGGCCACCCCTACTACGCGAGCGCACGCCTCTGGGACGACGGGATCATCGACCCCGCCGAGACCCGCACCGTGCTCTCGCTCGGGCTCTCCGCCGCCCTCAACGCCCCGCCCCGCGAGACCCGCTTCGGCGTCTTCCGGATGTAGCCGCCTGGGCTTTCCCACCCACCCGCCGACCGGGCGGCCAGGGCGGGCGGGCTTCGTCACCACCCGCGCCGCGGACCTCGCGCACGGGCGGAAGGGACGGCATTCCGCAACACCCGACGGGCGGGCCGTCCGGGGACTCGTCACCGCCACCACGGGCGAGGCGGAGGGCAGGCCACCAAGCATGACGCCAAGCACGGCAGGCAGGCATGCCCCGGGGGCAGGGATCGTCTTTTGTCCGGCGACGAGTGAACCGGACATGTTCAGCAGGCCCACGGGGAACGCATCCGGTCGTCCGCGTGTCGGTTCGAGCCACATAAAGCTGCCTTCGATCGCGCGGCCGGCCGATCCGCACCCGCTTGCCGGCACTCGGTCACGACAAAAAATGGTCCTGGCCCCGGGGGAGTTGTACTTGACGGTTCCCCGAACAACTGCGAGGAGCACCGCCATGAACGCCACTGCTTCGGACACCCCGTCCGTCCCCGACGAGGCGCTCGAGGACGTCTCGGGTGGGATCCAGCCCCCTGGGGTCCCCTCGAACCCGCTCGGACACCCCGACGACATCAAGCCCAACGACGACAACGATGGCTCCACGAGCTGGACGCCACCGGCAAAGCCCTGGTCGGTGCCGGGGAAGCCCTGGACCCCGGCGGGCAACTAGTCGGCCGGGAGACAGACAGCCGGCCTCGGCCACGGTGGGATCCACGGCGGTCTGCAGAGCCGTCGAGAGTGGATGAAGCAGCACGCGCCGGGGTGCCCCATGCAGGGGTTTGCACATGAGGCCGCATGCTCTGGTACAAGAACCGTGTCCAGATGGGGCTGGCGCATGTAGATCAAGATGATAGCGAGGGAACGCCAGCCGCAAGGGAGAAAGGGACCGGGGTGCGGCAGGCATGCCGGCCCACAGCCGGCGTGGCGGTACCGGAAGACCTGCTCACGCCCTCCGGCGCCTCTCCGCACTGGTTCGAAGACAGCGAAATGCCGCGGATTCGTGTCAAGAGCGGATTGAACGTATGCTATGAGTCTCCCGCCCCCCACAGGGGGGAGCTGGGCGACACGCAGTGCCCACAGCCGGAGGAATCGAGGATGACCAACCAGAAGCAGGAAGCACACGTCGTCAAGCGACCGACCGAAGTGGATGAAGAATGGTTCGACCGCATCCGACGTGCGAAAACTGCTCGGGAGCAAGCTCAGAAGGCTCGTGAAGGCAGACCAGCCGTCAATCCTCTGTCCCGCACGCCCCTGCCGCTGAATCATGACTGAGCCGACACCGGGGCGAAGCCCACTGTACGAGGCGCATCACGCGCCTCGGTACCAGCGCCAATCGCTGATTCGCAGCTATCAGGAAACCTACTCGTGCCGGCTTGTGGTCATGATGGACTACTTGTTCCCGCACAGCGTCACGTTGTTCGAGGAGACACTGCACGACGCGAACGCTGACGAGAACCTTCACGTCATGCTGCACACGCTCGGCGGGGATGGAGAAACGGCACTCCGGCTCGTCCGGCAAGCGCAATCCCGATGCGACAAACTCACCGTCATCGTTCCAGACCAAGCGAAGAGCGCGGGAACCCTGTTCGTACTCGGTGCCGATCACGTACTCATGGGTCCGACAAGCGATCTCGGCCCGATCGATCCCCAATTTCGCCTCTCAAGTGGAGCGTTCGCGTCCGGAAAAGCGATCATCGCGGCAGTCGAAGACGCCGAGCAACGTATTCAAGCCAACCCGGAAACATATCCACTGCATGCGTCACTGTTGAACGACATCACGGCCCTTCTCGTGCAGCAAGCGAAGGACGCGATTGCACGTACCGATGACCAGTTGAAGGAGGCGCTAGCCTGCGTAGAAGGACGGAAGGAGGACCAGATCACTGAACTCGCGAAAAGGCTGCGAAAGACGTTGATAGAGAACCCGCAGAGCCATGGGACGGCAATATCAGCCTACCATGCAAAGGAACTTGGTTTACCGGTTCAACAAGCATCAGGCCCCGAGGCGCAATGGAAAGAAATCTGGTGCATGTGGGCCAAGTACGCAGCTCTCAATGCCACAGCAATCTACGAGGGACAAACAGCATCTCAGGTATTCCCTCGACCACATCAGGAGCCAATGTAGAGGCGTGACGATAGTCTTGCAGCCGCTTGTCCGACTCGTGAAACGTCAGCTCCAGATACAGCCAGGATGAGAACCAACTCTGGCCTGGCCCCCACGTCGCCATATCGGGAGCTCGCTGTTGCGCCATTGCCGGTATTCCTCCATCGTGTCGAAGGCGCGGAAACGCGCATCGTCGAGGACCGGTTTGTAGGTGCGAACGAACCCGTGTTTCAACCGCAATTCAAGCGGACGCCGGACGGCGACACCGAACTCCGCCCACCATTCGGCGTCGACGGTGTTTGGCTCGTTCACGGTGCTGGATCCGCTCCCGGTTTCTCCGATTTCAGAGAGCCCCATCGTGGCAGCCTGGGGTCGGTGCGTCAACCGAGCTATTCTGTCAGGAACAAATGGTCCCCTCTCTGCCAACATCGTTGAAGCTGGGGCTACCCTTCTGCCGCACGCTCCGCCTCGGTAAGGGGCGCATCCGAGAACCAAGCCACTTGCGGGCGCACCGAACGCCGGCATGTTCGTATCGGCACCAAAACGCGAACCTGGATCCTGATCCTGTGGCCACTCGTGAAGCGCACTCCGCACCGGGCGGCAATCGCGGCCGTCGCCGGCCTGTCACTCATCTCCTGGGGATAGTCGGAATCAACATGGCGGCCGGGCCGGAGCGTGGTACGCTGCCGGTGCCGCAATCAGCGGAGCGGGGCGGCCCGGCGGAAGGAACGCGGAACGACCTCGTGTCAGGCATCTCGGGGGGACGGAAGGTCGTACAGCCCCGGGCCGACGCGGCCGGCCGCGTCCTCCGGGTTGTCGTGCACGCGCTGGTCGAGCATCAGGCAGCGGACGCACGAGGAGAACTGGTCGCGGGGCGATCGTGGACCACAATCCGCTCCTCCACCTACGGCTTCCGCCGCCCCGCGGACTCGGCCCGTCCTCGCGCCGTCTCCGGTTCGTAGCACCACACACCCGTGCCCGCAGGTTTCCGGTTTCCCGTCGAAATGGGCGGAAAAATCGAGGACCCGCGCGCGTTCTCATGTGGCCCGAGTCGCCTCGATGAAGTCCGCCAAGTCGGACAGGCGATGACTCCAGAAGATGGTGAGTCCCTCCGCCTGCGCCGTCTCGAGATTCGTCGGATTGAACACCCCGGTGATGACGGCCCCGGGTACGGTCTGACGATGTCCGAAGCCGGCAATCCAAGTTCGTGCCTTGCCCGCCGCTTCATGATTGATCCGTTTGAAGGAGTTCACCGCGCTGTTGGACGCCTTGCATTCCACGGGCATCACGCGGCGGTCATGGAGACGGATCACGATGTCGGCGCGTGCATCCCCGAGCTTGCTCTCTCCGCAAAACTCGCCAAGACCGGGGGCGGCATCCAAGGTCGGCATGTTACGCGAGGCTACTTCAACAAAGCCCATGTCCCGGAGGGTGATTTTGACGCTCTCCTCCTGCCGCTTCTTGGCGTCCGACCGCCGTGAAGTCTCGACCTTGCGGGCCGCGACGAGAGCGGCCGATGCGATCACCGCCCGGTCGCGCTCGTGGGGGGTGGGGGCACGATCCTCCCCGATCCACGGGAAGCGATGCGGGTCGATGATGTGCAGAACGATATTGCGAATGCGGCTCGCCTCCTCCGGATTGCCGTGCAGCGCAGCGGCCGACAGCGTCGACTCGGCCAGAGTCTTGAGATCGTCTTCCGAGACGGGAGGCGCCGCGAGATAGCGGAAAGCCGTCAGGGAATCCCCCTCCCGGACCAGGTCGAGCATCGTATCGGGGCCGCTCGAGTCCTCGGCCAACACGGGAAGCTGATCGATGATCCGACCGAAGATGGGCGCGAAGTCGTTGAAAAAATCAGAGTAAAGTGCGAGCGGTTCGTCCAGCCGTTGGCTCCGGAACAGCTCCCTGGACGTCGCGGAGTCGTGGGTCAGTTCTTCCAACGTCCAGCTCCTGGGCTCTCTCATTCAGCTGCCCCAGTGACGGTATCGGGATTCGTTCGAGCTCCCTCGGTTCGAACTTCGTGAGCCCGCCCGCGTAGGTGCGCCCGGAAGATACGCAGACGTTTTCCTGCAGCCAGGCGCTAAGAGCGTCGAGAATCGGGTCGGGCATCGGGTCTCGGGGATAGAGCCCGTGAGCGATGTTGACGTGGCGGGCACCGCAGGGATTCCTGACGAACGCCGGTGAACGGCGCGCCATGTAGGTGCAGAGGATGGGAGCCGGGGGCCTCAGGGCGACGGCCCACCATGCGCGCCGATGCCTCGCGACATAGGAGCGGTCGGCGCCCCTCAGCTTGGCCCATTCGAGGAAACGCCGAACTTGCGAGCACTCGTCGTCGCCGAGTTCGCCGAGGTCGGCCGGGAGGTCGATCACGCGACGAAGCCCCGCCAACGACACGAGCCGGGGGGCCGCGGCGAACAGCTCGCGGGCCTTGGTAACGGCGGGCACGGACACGGAGTCGGGTAGCGTGCCCGAGTACTCCCCTGCGATCCAGACCGAGTTGCAGCCGGTCACCTGACCGCGATGGACCCGGCAAAGCTCCCCGAGACTCGTGCGACCGCCCCGCGCACGGGCTGCTTCGGGCCGCAGGAGCGAAGACCAGCGGTGAGTCTCGTCAAGGCGCGACCAGGAAACGGGTCGGCCCGCCCGCAAGTCACCCAGGCGGCCCGGATCCGCAACGGAGCGAAGCCTGAGCCGTCGTTCTCGAGCCCCAACGCGAAAACAGGTGATCGCGCCAGTGGTCGCCGCATCGGCGAACGGCATGGCCCGGGGATCGATGACATGTACGAAGGCGCCCCCGAGGCGGTTGGTGAGCAGTCTGCGCAAGACCGCGCCGTAGTTCACGTCGAGCCACTCCGCCGACGTGACGAACGCACCGTAGTCGCCGGTCCGGGCAAGCTCGCAAGTCTTCAGGAAGAAGTGGATGTGCAGACCCGCGAGCCGGCTCGCCTTGAGGCGATTGGCGGCGGCCACTCCTGCCATCCAGTCTTTCCAGCGAGCGGAAATGTCGTGGTGCCGGACATAGGGCGGGTTGCCGAGAAACAGCGTCGGGCCGTCGGCGGCCGGAAGGGATATCGCCCGATAGTCTTCCAGGTACACGGTGAGGCGCCTGTCCATGCTCGACGCGGCGGCATTGGCGCGCAGCATGAGGGCCGCCAGGGGTTCGATCTCGACAGCCACCAGCTCGGCGTCGGGGAACGCCGTGCCGGCCGCGAGGAGGAAACGCCCCGAGCCGGCACCTGGGTCGACGATTCGCACCGGGGGTTTCTCGCCGGTGGCCCAGGCGATCATGGCGTCGACGATGATCCGCGGGGTATAGACCGCCCCCTGCCGGCGGCGGACCTCCGGCGAACGAAGGCGGCAAAAGGCGTTGCCAAGCGGATCTTCCCCCCGGACGATCGCCTCGCGAACCTGCCTCAGGTGGCTCGGATGGGGAGCCCGGCCCTCGGGAACGACCGCGCGTTCCGCCTCCGTAAGGGGCGCATTCGGACCCGCCGCGGCAAACGCGAGCGCCGCGAGTTCGGGCTCGGATGCGATGGGTATCGCCACCCCGTCTTGTGCCGGTCCACCTCGCAGGGAATCCGCGACCGCGCTCCGCACATGCTCTCCGGTCACCGCCAAGTCCAGGTGCTGCTGCGCCATCTCGTCCCTGACCTCTCCTTGGCGCGCACCGCCGACGGCTCCGTTCACCCGTTCAGCGTGACTACCAGCATAGGCCGGAGGGACTCGGACTGCAAACCTCGAGCCCGGGCCGGAGCATGGTACGCTCCCGGCGCCGCGGCCAGGGGAGCCGGACGAGGCGGAATGGAAAGCGGAACGACCGGGCGTCGGCTATCTCGGGAGGAAACGGCCGTGGAAGGAATCGGCACGGCAATCGACACGGGCACCGGGCTGCTGCTTGGGCGTCTGCGCGACGGCGTGGCGACCCTGACCCTCAATCGGCCGGAGGCCCGCAACGCGCTCTCCGACGAACTGACGCCGGCCCTGCGCCGCACGATTCTCCGCTGGGGAAACGACCCGTCGGTCGGCGCACTGGTCATCACCGGAGCCGGCCCGGCCTTCTGCGCCGGCGGCGACGTCAAGGGCATGGGGAGCGGCCGCGGCCGGGACGGCGGCAGGGAGCGCTCGGCCCGCGAAGCGGTGCTGGAGCTGCAACAGCGCCAGCGCACCCTGACCGGCGTTCTCGTCGGCCTGCCGATCCCGACCATCGCGGCCCTCCCCGGTCCGGCCGCCGGCGCTGGTCTCGCCATCGCCCTCGCCTGCGACATCCGCTTCGCCGCCGCCTCCGCCTTCGTCACCACCGGCTACGCGAGGGTAGGCCTGAGCGGAGACTACGGGATCAACTGGCTGCTGACCCGGCTCGTCGGCACGGCCAGGGCTCGGGAGCTGATGTTCACGGCCGACCGCATCGACGCGGAGACCTGCGCCCGGATCGGTCTCGTGAACCGGGTCTTCGCCGACGAGTCGCTGCACTCGGAGACCGCCGCCTTCGCGGCCCGGCTCGCCGCCGGACCGCGGCAGGCGCTCGCCCTGATGAAGCGCAACCTCGACCGGGCGCTCACTTCCGACTTTCTCCCTGCACTCGACCAGGAGGCAGAACTGCTCGTCCGGGCCGCGGCGACCGAGGACCACCGGGAAGCGGTCCGCGCATTCATCGAGAAGCGCCCGCCCTGCTTCGGCACCTGACGGCAAGACGCGATCGCCGGGAGAGACGCGCACCGGCGCCGCGCTGCATGCGAACCGGCGCGTTCCGGACGTGGTCGACTTCGTGCCGGGCTGGGCACCTCCGATTCCGGTGGCTCCGGATGCACCGCCGCATGCCGGCCTCCGGGAGGCCCTTTCCAATCCGGAGATGAGCCTGAAAGAGTAGGCACGGGGGTAGTTCCGGGATCCCGGATGGAGCGTTCAGGCGGTGGATGCGTGGGTGTCGGGGATGGACTGGATGAGTTGTTCTCGGGCCGTCGAGTTGGCGTGCGAAGTTCGTGAAATGAAGCACCACACGCCGCAGGGCCCTATCGGCCTCCCGATAATACGGTGGAAACAAGTCGCTGCGCGGAAGACTTCTTGCTGGCAGTCACTAGCCTGACTTCCGCAACTCGGCACGTCATTCGGCTGATTTGACGGTTTTCCGGTTCTGCAGGTGGCGGATTTCAGGGCCAGAGGTCGCCCAGGCTGAACGTGATCGCGTCGAACGGGCGGATGCTGATCGGTTCGTCGTCCTTCGCGCTCGCGATGAGCACCCACTCGCCGTCGCGGAGCTCGAATGCCTCCAGGGTGCGGTCCGTCGGGTCGACGAGCCAAAGGAACCCGACTCCTTCCCGGGCATATGCCGGGCGCTTGCCATGAAGGTCGAGCCGGCGGGTCGAGGGGGAGAGCACCTCGCACGCCCAATCCGGGGCGAGGGTGAAGTATGCCGTGCCGGGCAGATCCGCCATCCGTTCCCGGCGCCACCCCGCGAGGTCGGGAACCAGGATGTCCTCTCCGAGATGCAGCTCCGGCTCGTAGATGATCCACCAGCCGCCCGGCCCGCCGCGGCCTCGGTCGAAGGGGCCTCCGAGGTCGATGCCGAGCCGGGAGCTCGCCACTGCATGCACCGGTGCCGGTCGCGGGTGGGTATACAGCGCCCCGCCGACGACCTCGGCGACTCGGTGCGCGGGTGCGTCGAGCACGTCCTGGTAGGTCGCCCGGGGCGTGTGCGGCGATTCGGGCTTGCGGGCGGCTGCGCTCATGTGCCCATTTTGACCCCGCTGCGTTCTCCGGTCGAGACCGAACCGGCATTGAAACTCGGTCCAGGCGTTCTTGGGGCACGCGCGGTTCCTCTCCTTGCGCGGACGAGCCCGCGAGGTAGTACGCGAACCGTACCGGGTTTCCCGGAGGACCCGACCGTCGAAAGGGTGGAGCGATGGAACGTCGCGCAGGTCGCGCGGGTGGGACAGTGGGTCGAGGAGGCGTTTCCAGCGATCGCAGCGCTCGGGAACACGCGGCTGAACGAAGTGGTAGCGGGCGCTGCGCGAGGCTTGGTGCCGTTCGAGGCGCGTCCCGGGATGGCGTTGCCCATTCTCGACGGCCGAGAAACTTCCGGTGGCTTGGTACCCATAGCTATGGGAAACTGGCCGGCATGAAGACTACCGTCGAGCTCCCGGACGCCACGTTCCGGCAGGCCAAGACCCTTGCGACCGCCCGGGGCGTGACCTTGAAACGGTTCTTCACCGAGGCGCTGGATGAACACCTTCGACGCTGTGCCGGCGACATCCGCGCCGGACGGACGGAGGCTCCGTGGACGGCGGGGTTCGGCGCGCTTTCCGACCTTTCTGACGAAAACCGCCGCATCCTCGGCCTCATCGATCAGGAATTCGAAACCATCACCTCCGACGACCTCGCATGCTCCTCGACACCAACGCCTCGTCGGCGTGGGCGGAGGGACCGCCGGCCGTCGGGTCGTTCCTTCGGTCCGCTGATCGACTCGTCGTTCCGAGCGTCGTTCTCGGCGAGTACTACTTCAGCACTCGTCATTCGACCCACCGAACTCGCTATGAGGAATGGCTGCGCCGATACCTGCCCCTTGCCGAGATCGCCGCGGTTACCTCGGCCACGGCCACCGCCTACGCCGATATCCGCCTGGGGCTGAAGCGGTAGGGAAATCCGATCCCATCCAATGACGTATGGATCGCGGCCCTTGCCCGCCAGCACGCGCTCCCGGTGCTGAGCAACGATGCACATTTCGACGCGGTCGTGGACGCGAGGCACATTGCCTTCTGGATCCGCCGAGATCCGAACCGGAAACTGAACGTCGGCGAAAAGGAGAGACGGAAGGATGTTCAAACGGCTGCTCATCGCCAATCGGGGGGAGATCGCCTGCCGAGTGATCCGGACCGCCCGGCGGCTCGGCATCCGGTGCATCGCGGTCTTCTCCGACGCCGACGAAGGCGCCCTCCACGTCGAGATGGCGGACGAGGGCTACCGGATCGGGCCGGCCCCCGCGCGCGCGAGCTACCTCGACATCGAGGCGATCCTGGGCGCGGCGGAGCGCGGCCACGCCGACGCGATCCATCCCGGCTACGGCTTCCTCTCCGAGAACGCGGACTTCGCCGAAGCGTGCACAGCGCGCGGGATCGTCTTCGTCGGGCCGCCCGCGGACGCAATCCGGGCAATGGGCTCCAAGCGTGAGGCGAAGCGGCTCATGGCGCAGGCCGGCGTGCCGCTCGTACCGGGCTACCACGGGGCGGACCAGTCGCCGGAGCGGCTCCGGCGCGAGGCGGAAGCGATCGGATGGCCGGTGCTGCTCAAGGCCTCCGCGGGGGGCGGCGGGCGCGGCATGCGGGCGGTGGAGCGGGCGGAGGACTTCGATGCCGCCCTCGCGGGGGCGAAGCGCGAAGCGGCGGCCGCCTTCGGCGACGATGCGATGCTCGTCGAACGCTACGTCGCGGAGCCGCGGCACGTCGAGGTCCAGGTGTTCGCCGACCGCCACGGCAACTGCGTGCACCTCTTCGAGCGCGATTGCTCGGCCCAGCGCCGGCACCAGAAAGTGATCGAGGAGGCGCCCGCCCCCCGCGTCGGAGGCGAGCTGCGGGCCACGATGTGCGAGGCGGCCCTCGCGGCGGCCCACGCCATCGGCTACGAGGGGGCGGGGACCGTCGAGTTCCTGCTCGACCGCAGCGAGGAGTTCTGGTTCATGGAGATGAACACCCGACTCCAGGTCGAGCACCCGGTAACCGAGCTCGTGACCGGGACGGACCTCGTCGAATGGCAGCTCCGGGTCGCGAGCGGCGAGCCCCTCCCCCGCACCCAGGACGATATCGTCTTCCGGGGCCATGCCATCGAGGCGCGGCTGTACGCGGAAGACCCGGCGCGGGGCTTTCTCCCCTCCACGGGGCGGCTCGACCATCTTCGCCTGCCCGAGAGGGAAGCCCTCCCTTCCGGCACCGCGGCAGGTGCGGACCGCGTCTCGCCCGACGCGAGCGGCGTCCGGGTCGACACCGGGGTGCGGACCGGGGATACGGTCAGCATGCACTACGACCCGATGCTCGCCAAGGTGATCGCGTGGGGACCCGACCGCGACGCCGCCGCGGACCGGCTCGCGGCCGCCCTCGCCGCCACCGAGGTCGTGGGGCCGAGCGCCAACGCGGGCTTCCTCCACACTCTCGTCGCCCACTCCCGGTTCCGCGCGGCCGACATCCATACCCGCTTCGTCGAGGAGCGGATGGAGGACTTCCGGTCGGCGGAGGTGCACCGGCCCGGAGACGAGGACTTCGCCGTCGCGGCGTGGGCGGCGGCGGCCCGCGACGATGCGGCGGCCGCCGGCCGCACCGGAAGCGGCAACCTCGGCGCTGGCGGCGACGGCGGCGATCCCTGGTCGCCGTGGAACCGCCGCGACCACTGGAGGATGAACGGCTCCGGCGAACGAATGGTTCGCCTCCGGGTCGGCGACGACCGCGGCGAGCTCGTCGAGCTGGCGGTACGCGGAGGGCGGGGGGGGCGCGAGGTCCGGTGCTCCGGCCTACGACCTTCGCCTCCCTTCCGGCCGGGAAGTATCGGTGCGTGGTGGGCCCTCCGGCGACAGGCGGTGGGACCTCGACATCGGCGACTCTCGCCAGTCCGTCACCATCGTCGCGCATGGCGAACGCCTTACCGTGTTCCGCGCCGGCCGCCGCGTCGAGTTCGCCCGGCACGACCCCGGCGCGGTCTCCGGAGGTCTCGAGATGGCGGGGGGACTCACCGCCCCCATGCCGGGGCGCATCGTCTCGGTCCTGGTCGAGCCCGGCCAATCCGTCCGCGAGGGCCAGCCCGTCCTCGTCCTCGAGGCGATGAAGATGGAGCACACGCTCGTCGCGCCGGCGGACGGCACGGTGGAGGAAGTGCGTTGCGCGACGGGAGACCTCGTGGACGAGGCGACGGAGCTCGTCGTCCTCGCTGCTCCGCCCGGCTGATCCGCATGGAGAGGGTCGTTCGGCTCGTTCCTCAGCCGTTCGACCTCGTCCCTGTCCCCTGTACCCGGGTCTCGACGCACTCCGACTCCGTTCTTCCGCGTATCGATATGCGATATGCTACGGACCATGATCCGGAGCTTCCACTGCAAGGACACGGAGAGACTTGCCGCAGGCTACCGGGTACCGCGTTTCGCCGCGTTCGAAAGAGTAGCCCAGCGTAAGCTCGCCCAACTGGATGCCGCCACGACTCTCGATTTCCTGCGAGTCCCGCCCGGCAATCGGCTCGAAACGTTGGCGGGGAACCGGGAAGGTTCGTACAGCATCCGGATCAACGCCCAATGGCGCCTCTGTTTCCGCTTCAGGGACGGCAACGCTTACGATGCGGAGATCGTCGACTATCACTGAACGAGGCATCGGACCATGACTCGACTGGAACCGGTTCACCCCGGTGAGATTCTGAAGCACGACTTCATGGAGCCGTTCGAACTGTCCGCTACCGCCCTTGCGAAAGCAATCGGCGTGACGCCGGCGCGGATCAACGAGATCGTACGCGGCCGGCGCGGCATCACCGCGGCCACCGCGCTTCGTCTGGCCCGGTTCTTCGGCACCGACGCGCAGAGCTGGATGAATCTTCAGGACCGTTACGAGCTCTCGCTCGCGGAGGAGGCTGCGGCCGGGTCGTTGGAGGCGATTCGTCCACTTGAAGCGGCATGACCGCGGGAGGCCCGTCCGGATCGCAAAGCGTCCTCGCGACGATCCTGGAAGATGAGAGCGGTCGCCCTCGCCAAGCTCGCCCGCGCTTTCTCCTTCGTGCGGCCCTGACCGTTGGCTCCGGGCACTTCCGGACAATAGGCAACGTACCAATCACCGTCCCTCTCGAAGATCGCCGTACAGGCGTTGCTCATCGTCGGAACCTCGCTCGAATCCCCCCGGTGCATCCGGATGATACTTCGTTCGACCGGCCCGCTGATGCGATGGAGACCGGCCCGGCCCGATCGTCTCTCGGGAGACCGGCTACCGTCCCGGCGGGCATTCAATCCGGCTCGACGACCAGACGGTTGCCGAAGGCTTCGCCCTCGTCGAAGCCGCCGAAGCGCGCGATCTCCTCCTCGGACGGCGCCTCGCAGGACCACTTCCGGCTCGGCACCCAACCGCACTGGCGCTTCAGGAGCGCCCCGTACTCGGCGCGCTTGAGGGCTGCGATCGAGGGGTCGATCACGGGTACTCCCAGCTCCTCCTCGAGCTCGCGGTAGAACCCGATCTCGAGGGTGCACCCGAGGATGAGCGCCTCGGCGTAGTCCTCCTCGATCGCTCGCCGCCCCGCCGCGACGAGGCGCCGCCTCGTCTCCGCGTGGTCGAGCTGGAACTCGTCGACCCCGAGTTCGACGTGGTGGAAGCCGGCGAGGTGCCGGCCGTAGCCGTGGTCGTGCACGACCGCGCTCATCTGCGCGACCCACTTCCGCCTCCCGACGATGATGCCGAAGCGGTTGGCAAGGCTCGCCGCAATCTCGCACGAGGCGACGCAGGGCGCGGTGACGATCATGTCGCCCGAGATCTCCCGCGCGTCGTGGAGTGCGGTGTCGTAGAAGCAGCCGATGACGAAGGCGTCGAATCCCTCCCGGGCGGCCGTGCGCACCGCCCGGACGACCCCCCGGGCCACGATCGCCTCGTAGGCGCGGTACTCGATGTGGGTGAACCGCCCGTCGGTGTCGGGCAGGGAGGTGACGTGCACCTCCGTTCCGGGCAGCCGGTGCGCCCGCGCCATGTCGGCGAAGACGGGGTCGTAGTCCCCCGTCCCGACCGGGTTGTGGTACATGATCCTGACGTCCGGTCCTGCGGCCATGTCGGTATCCTCTCTCTCGTCGGATTGCGCCGGTAGTCGGGATTGCGCCGGTAGCCGGGTTTAGCCCGAAAAAATCACCGACTTGCTGCTGCGGCCGCCCATCCGCTCGCGGTAGCGGGCCGTACTCCCTCGAGCCGCTTCGACAGCGCGCACGCGCTCTTTCGGTCCGTGCGGCCCACTCCTCCATGAGATCGTGGGGCATCTTGGCGCCCTCGCGACGAAAGTCGGTGATTTTTTCGGGCTACCCCTCGACCCCGTAGACCTCCCACGCCCGCTCCGCGGTGAGGAGGCCGTCCCGCACGTCCCGGCGCACCCGCTCCGGGTCGCGCCGCCTCGGGTCTCCGAGGCCACCGCCGTTTCCGGTGACCACCCGGATGACGTCGTCCCGCCGGGTGGCGAGGCCGGACACGAAGGCGAAGCGCTCGCGCTCCCCCTCCTTCGGGATGAACTCGATGTAGTTCGGCGACCCTTCGCGGCCGCCGTCGAGCGCCCAGGCCGGGAACTTCGAGCGCGTGTACCCCGCGGTGAGGAAGCCGTTGTCGGCGCGGACCCGATAGTCCATGACGATACCGCGCCCCCCGGTGAACTCGCCCTCTCCGCCGGGCTCGGTATTGAGCTCCATGCGGTCGACCCAGAGCCCGTTCCGGGCCTCGTTCACCTCCGCCGGACAGTTGAAGGTCTCTCCGTGGAGGCCGCTGAACATGGCGCTGTTGCCGTCCGTCCCGCGCCGCGCGCCCCAGCCGCCGAGCTGCGGCTCGATGATGGTGTACGTCCGCCCCGTGTCGGGGTGGGTGCCCCCGATGAACGTGCCGCAGACGGACGCGAAGTGCCCGGCCGCAAGCCGCTCCGGCATGTGCGGGGCGAGGCACCTCCACATGATGTCGTAGGCCCGGAGCTCGATCTCGTAGTAGAACCCGAGGGGCGCCGGCTCCCTCGCGTGGAAGACCGAACCCTCCCGGGTGAGGAGGCGGATGGGCCGGAACGAGCCCGCGTTGCAGGGCGATTCCGGCTCGGTCAGCGACTTGAAGATCGCCTGGGCCATCACCATCACCCCGTCGCGGCTCGTGTTGACGGGGTTGGAAGCCTGATCGGGATTGTCCCGGAGGTCCACCACGAACTCGTCGGCCGCGATCGTGATCCTGACGTTGTAGATCTGTCCGTCGTCCTGCTCCTCGGAAAGCTCGTAGGAGCCCTTCGGGAGCTCCGCGAGCTCCGCGCGCGAGACCTGTTCCCCGTAGTCCATGAACGTCGCCATGGCCCGCTCGAAGGTGGCCGCGCCGTAGGTCTCCGCGATCTCGACGATGCGCCTCGTTCCGATGCGAACGGAAGCGATGGCCGCCCAGACGTCGCCTTCGAGAACGTCGGGCATCCGCGAGTTCACCTTGACGATCTCCATCACCGGCCGGATCGGCTCGCCCCGCGAGATGATCTTCACCGCGGGCAGACGCAGCCCTTCCTGGAATATCTCGGTCGCCTCGCCGGTAAGCGACCCTGGGGCCATGCCGCCGACATCGGAGTTGTGGGCGATGTTGGCGGTCCAGGCGATGATGCGCCCGCCCGCGAAGACGGGCATGGCCACCACGATGTCGTTCAGGTGGGTAACCCCCCCGTGGTAGGGGTCGTTGGTGGCGAAGACGTCGCCCGGCTCGACCTCGCCCGGCTGGTCGTACTTGGCCGCGATCACCTTCACCGCCTTGTCGAGCACCCCGATGAAGGCGGGGATCCCCGCCCCCGAGCAGGCGATCTCCCCGTTCGCGTCCATGATCCCGGTGCCCATGTCGAGCACTTCGTAGATGATCGAGCTCATCGCGGTCTTCTTCATGGCCGCGAACATCTCGTCGGCCGCGGTCTGAAGCGAGTTCTGGATGATCTCGAGCGTGATCGGATCGTCCGCCGGAGGGCGGTTCGAAGGGCTCGTTGCGTCGGTCATGCCGGATCTCCTCTCAGCCTTGGAGGTGGATGTGAAGGTTGCGGTAGCCGTCCACCGATACCTGGTTGCCGGGGTGGACCACCACCGTGCTCCAGGGATCTTCGATGACCGCGGGTCCGGCGAGGGTCATGCCCGCCCCGAGCCGCTCCCCGTCGTAGATGGCCGCGCGATGGACCCCTTCGAGGGCGTAGTCGACCTCGCGCCAACCCTTGCGGGCCGCGGCGGCCGGGCCGGCGGCGGGCTCCCCGGACGGCTCGTGCTCCACCAGGGTCGGCTTGCCGACCTCGACGGCCGCGACCAGGTGGATCCCGACCATCTCGACCGGCGCGCCGAGCCGATAGGTGTACTCGCGTTCGTAGCTCTCGTGGAAGGAGGCCTCGATGGCCGCGATCCGGTCCCCGGTGACCGGCCCCCCTTCGAGGCGCACCTCCGTCGTGTGCTCCTGGTTCTGGTAGCGGAACTTGCCGAAGCGAAGGAAGGACACCCGCGAGGGCTCGATCCCCTCGGCCGCGAACTGCCCGCGCGCCCGCGCCTCGGTTTCGGCGAAGACCGCCTCGATGTCCCGGGCGCGGCCGGGCTCCAGATCGGCCAGGTGGGTGACGAAGTAGTCACGCCGGAGGTCCGACATCATCATGCCCCAGGCGGAGAACACCGAGGCGCCGACCGGCACCACCACTTTCCGGACCCCCAGCTCCTGCGCGAGCGCGACCGCGTGCATCCCGCCCCCGCCCCCGAACGCGACGAGGGTGAAGTCGCGCGGATCGAAGCCGCGATTGACCGACACGAGCTTGAGCGCGTTGACCATGTTGTTGTTGGCGATGCGGACGATGCCGCGCGCCGCCTCCGCCGCATCGACCCCGAGCTTCGCCCCGACCGCCTCGATCGCCCGCCCCGCCGCGGCCATGTCGGCGGTGGACTCCCCGCCGCGGAAGTAGTCCCGGTTGATGCGGCCGAGCCAGAGGTTGGCGTCGGTGGTCGTCGCCTCGGCCCCGCCCCGCCCGTACGCGGCGGGGCCGGGCATGGCGCCCGCCGACCGCGGTCCGACGTGAAGCTTGCCGAAGTCGTCGACCCACGCGATCGAGCCCCCGCCCGCGCCGATCTCCACGAGATCGACCACCGGCACGAGAATCGGATAGCCGGAGGAAGTCCGGTCCCGCTCGATCCAGTAGTCGGTCATGATGCGCACCTGCCCGCCCTCGACGAGAGAGCACTTCGCGGTCGTTCCGCCCACGTCGAGGGCGATCACGTCGGGTTCGTCGATGAGCCGGCCGAGCTCCGCCGCGCCCCACACCCCGGAGGCGGGACCCGATTCCACCATCGTGATCGGGGTGCGAGCGACCGCATCGACCGAATCCACCCCGCAGTTCGACTGCATGACGTAGAGGCTTCCCGCAAAGCCCTGCTCTTCGAGTCCCGTGTCGAGACGCTGGAGATAGCGCTCCGCGACGAGCTGGACGTAGGCGGAGAGCACGGTCGTGCTGGTGCGCTCGTACTCGCGCCACTCGCGCGTGATCTGATGCGACGAGACGGCCGGAACCTCCGGCCAGAGCCGGCGAAGCGCGGCGAGCGCGGCCTGCTCGTGGGCAGGGTTCGCATAGGAATGCAGGAAGCAGACGGCCACCGCCTCCACCCCGTCCGCCCGGAAGTCCGCGACGATGCCGGGGAGCGGCGCGAGGTCGAGGGGCTTCACCTCCTCGCCCCGGTAGCTCATCCGCCCCGGCAGCTCGCGGCGAAGGTACCGGGGGACAAAGGGGGCGGGCTTGCGGTAGTGGAGGTTGAAGAAGTCGGGCCGGTTTCCGCGGGCGATCGCGAGGGTGTCGCGGAACCCCTCGGAGGCGATGAGGCCGACCTTCGCGCCGGTGCGCTCGGTCAGGGCGTTGATGACCACGGTGGTGCCGTGCGCGAGGAAGCCGACCGAGGCGGCATCGACCCGCGCCTTGGCCATGACGTCCAGCACGCCGCGCTCGAAGTCGGGGGGCGTGGTGTCCGATTTCGCGGTCCGGATGGTCGACCGGCCGGTCGTCTCGTCCACCTCGAAGGTGACGAGGTCGGTGAACGTTCCGCCGACGTCGGTCGCGACACGGATGGAGCTCGAGGTCATCGACGGTCTCTCCCGTATGCAATGGAGGTCATGAGGTCCCCTGCGCGGGGATCGGCGCCGAGGCCAAGCTCTCCCGGAGCCGCTCTTCCGCCCGGGTGATCACCGGCACGGCGCTGATGAGGCGCCGCGTGCAGCGGTTCTTCGGAGACGAGAAGAGGTCGTCCGTGACCCCCATCTCGACGAGCCGCCCCCGCTCGAACACGGCGACCCGGTCCGCGATGTTGCGCACCACGGAGAGGTCGTGGGTGATGAAGACGTAAGTGAGGCCGCGGCGCGGCCGGAGCTCCGCGAGGAGCTTGAGCACCCGCGCCTGGACGAGGACGTCGAGCGCCGAGGTGGGCTCGTCCAGGACGACGAGCTCCGACCGGCATGCGAGCGCGCGGGCAATCGCGACCCGCTGGCGCTCACCGCCCGAGAGGGCGGCCGGATAACGCTCCGCGAACCCCGCGGGAAGGCCGACCTCCGCAAGCAGGGCGCGGACCGCGCGCGACCGACCCTCGCGCCGGCCGATGTCGTGCACGTCGAGAGCGAGGCGAAGCGATGCCCCGATCGTGCGCTTCGGATTGAGCGAAGAGAGCGGGTTCTGCTGCACGAGCTGGACGAGGCGCCGGTGGCGCAGCTCGCGCCTCTCGGGCAGTGGCTCGCCCCGGAACCGGATCTCGCCCGCCGCCGGCGGATAGACGCCGAGGATGAGGTTCGCGAGCGTGCTCTTCCCGGAGCCGGACTCTCCGACCACCGCGAGACACTCCCCCGCGCGGAGGTCGAAGGAGACGTCGCTCGCGGCGAGGATCCGGCGGTCCCCGATCCGGAACTCCTTGGACACGCCGCGCAGGGAGAGCAGCGGCGCGGTCATCGCGCGGTCTCCCCGCCGCTCCCGGCGCCGCCACCCCCACCCCCACCGCGCGCGGCGACCGCACGGCTTCCGGTCCCGCCGCGGATGCCGGCCCCGCCCCCGCGGCCGTTCCCGTCGCGACGGCCATCGCCTTCGCGCCGGTCGTGCACCACGAGGGGAGCGGTGAAATCTCCGCTCTCCGCCTCGATCTCGGGGAGGCCGCCGCCGGTGATCCGCGGGACCGCCGCCATCAGCGCCCGCGTATAGGCATGGCGCGGGTTGCCGAAGAGGGACGCGGTCGGCCCCTCCTCGACGATCCGGCCCCGGTAGATGACGAAAACCCGGTCCGCGAACTCGCGCACCACCCCGAGGTTGTGCGAGATGAACAGGACGGCGGTGCGGTGGTTCTCGACGAGCTCGCGCATGAGCCGCAGGGTACGCGCCTGCACCGTCACGTCGAGGGCGGTCCCCGGCTCGTCCGCGATGAGCAGGGACGGCTCGTTGGCGAGGGCCATCGCGATCATCACCCGCTGGTTCATGCCGCCGGAGAGCTGGAACGGGTAGGAACGGAGCACCCGGTCCGGGTCGTCGATCGACACCTCGGCGAGGATCCCCGCCGCCCGCTCCCGGACCGCCGCGCGGCCGATGGCCGGGTCGACCCGCTTCAGCACCTCCTCGAACTGGTCCTCGATCCGGTAGACGGGATTCAGCGACGAGGTCGGATCCTGAAAGATCATGGTCATGCGCGTGCCGCGGAGACGCCGCCGCTCCGGGGCGGCAAGGCGCTCGAGGTCCCGCCCCTCGAAGGACACGGTCCCCGAGACCCGCGCCGACCGCAACGACTGCAGGAGCCCCAGCACGATCCGGGCGGTGACCGACTTGCCCGAACCCGACTCGCCCACGAGGGCGACCCGTTCGCCGGGAGCGATGTCGAGCGAGATCCCGTGCAGCACCTCGACCAGGCCGGCGTAACCCTTGAACGAGAGCCGGAGGTCGCGGATCGCGAGGGTGGGGACGGCCGCGTGCCCGGCCGAGCGCCCGGCCGGCAATTCGCTTCCCGCCCGCATCACCGGTCCGCCCCCAGCACTTCGCGCAGCGCGTCGCCCACCAAGTTGAAGCCGAACACCGCGACGAGTATCGCGAGACCCGGGAAGATCGTAAGCCACCAGGAGTCGGGGAGGTAGCGCGCGCCGTCCGCCACCATCGAGCCGAGATCGGGGGTCGGCGGCTGCACGCCGAGGCCGAGGAAGGAGAGCGACGACGCGATGAGGATGACGAACCCGAGATCGAGGGTCATCTTGGTGACGACCGCCGCGAAGCAGTTCGGGAGGATCTCCCGGAACATGACGTGGAGGCGCGACGCCCCGATCACCTCCGCGGCGAGTACGTAGCCTTCCTCCTTCTCCGCTCGCGTGACGCCGTACACGAGACGCGCGTACCACGGCCACCACATCGCGGTGACCGCCATCATCCCGTTGAGGAGGGTCGGCTCGAGGACGCCCATGATCGACATCGCGAGCACGAGGGGCGGGATGGAGAGAAACACGTCCGTCACGCGCATGAGCACCGATTCGGTCCACCCGCCGAGATAGCCCGCGGCGAGCCCGACGACGACGCCGATCGGGGTCGCGATCGCGAGCACCACCACCCCGAGGAGGAGGGAGATGCGGTACGCGTAGAGGATGCGGCTGAAGAGGTCGCGGCCGACGAGGTCGGTCCCCATCAGGTAGGGCCACGCGGGCGGGCGGTTGAAGTTGGCGAAGTCGACGACCGCCCCGCGGTGCTCCGGAAACGGGGCGACGAGATCCGCGAGCAGCGCTCCCGCGACCACCGCGCCCACGAGGGCGAGCCCGAGAAGCGACAGGGGGTTCGAGACCAGAATCGCGATCGTGCGCTTCATGGCGTTCGCCGCGGGGCGCCCGGAGAGCCCGGGGCGCCCGGGTCGCGGCCCCCGCCCCGCATCCGCGCTCCGACCTCTCGACTCATGACCGCCGCTCGGAGTGCCGGATGCGGGGGTTCAGGAACGTGATCAGCAGGTCGACGACGATGTTCATGATGAGGAACGTCGCCGAGATGATGAGCACCGTGCCCACGATGGCGTTCAGGTCCTTGCGCAGGATGACGGCGACGCCGTAGCGCGAGAGGCCCGGCCAGGCGAATACCGCTTCGACCAGAAAGGCGTTGCCGAGCATGGCCGCGAAGTCGAGGCCGATGATCGTGAGCGAAGGGATGAGGGACGGCTTGAAGGCGTAGCGTCCGGCGATGCGCCGGGCCGGGAAGCCGTAGGAGCGCGCCATCTCGATGAACGGCTTCTCGTAGGTCTCCACCATGTTGGCGCGGGTGAGCCGCGCCGCCTGCCCGATCCCGGAAAGGGCGAGCGCGAAGGCGGGGAGGACGATGTGCCACGCCGCATTCCAGAAGGCGGCGGGGTCCCCCGCGACCAGGGTGTCGACGAGCAGGAAGCCGGTGACCGGGGCGATGGCGTAGCTGTCCGAGATGCGCCCCGCGATGGGAAAGACGGGCAGGAAGAACGCGAAGAGCAGCATCAGGATCACCGCCCACACGAAGCTCGGCGCGGAGACCCCGAGGAGCGAGGCGAGGCGGATGGCATGGTCCGGCCAGCGGCCCCGGTAGCGGGCGGATGCGATGCCGAGGGGAAGGCCGAGCGCGATCATGACGAGCCCGGCCGCGAGGACGAGCTCCAGGGTGGCGGGGAGGAACTGGGCGATGTCGGCCGTCACCGGCCGGTTGGTGTAGAGCGACACCCCGAGGTCGCCGCGCGCCACGTCGCGGAGGAAGTACCCGTACTGGAGGACGATCGGCTCGTCGAGATGGAGCTCCGCCCGCAGCTTCGCGACTTGCTCGGGGGTGGCGCTCGGGCCGAGGGCGATCCGCGCCGGGTCGCCGGGAATGACCCGGGCGATGGCGAAGATGAGTACGGAGACCCCGAGCAGCACGATGCACGAGATCCCGATCCTCCTCGAGAGGATCCGAAGGGCGGGAGACACGGCCCGCGGTTCCGATGATCCGCCTTGTGATCCGCCTTTCCGGCTTCCGCGGTGAAGGGCGAGGCGCGGCACGATCCTGCGCACCTCCCGCCCCTCCCGCGAGATCGAGCGGCCGGACGGCCGGCGTTGCGGCCGGCCGCCGGCCCGCTCGGCCGATCAGTCGGTCATTTCCATCAGCCGGAACGAGAAACCCATCCCGTCCATCCCGAACGCTCGGGACGGGTCGCTCAGCGCCGGCACCTTCACCCGATTGGAGGCCGCGAAGACCGAGAGCTGGTCATGGGCGTAGATGGTGGGCGAGATCGCCATCAGCCGATCGTTGAGGGCGGCATAGGCTTGGGCCCGGGCCTCGTGGGTCATGGCGGTGCGGCCGGCGTCGAGAAGCCGGTCGACCTCCGCGTCCGAGAGATGCTCCGGCGACTGCCAGGTCCCCGAGGACGACGAGTGGTACATCCCGTAGAGCAGGGTGTCGGGATCGCCGGTGACCGCGGTCACGAAGACCTGCGAGAGGTTCGGGGTGGTCTCCGGGTTCGAGACCTGCTCGGCGAAGAGCGCCCAGGGGATCTTCCGGATCTCGGACCGGATGCCGATCTCGGCGAAGTTGGCCTGCATGAGGAGAGCGAAGCGCTCCTCGAGCGGCACCTCACCGATCCAGGTCACCTCGAGGGTGAAGTCCGACGGCGAGTGCTTGCAGTCGGCGAGATGCCTCCTCGCCGCCTCGAGATCGCGGCGCTGCGCCCGATCGGCCGGGTTGGCCCCCAGCATCGCGGCGGGGATCGCCCCGGTCGAGAGAGAGCCTTGCGAGATCTCGTCCGTGATCGCGACCATGCGAATGCCGCCCTCGTAGTCGAACGCCTTGGCGAGCGCGAGCCGGCAATCGACATCGTCGAGGGGCGGCCTCGCCGTGTTCATCTTCATGTAGAAGCCGGTCACCCCGCCCTCGGTCAGGAGCTGGTTGCCGTTCTCGGCGAGCGCCCGGAGGACCTCCGGCGGCAGCCACTGCGAGGAGATGTCGTGCTCGCCCCGGGCGATGAGGGTCCGGACGGTCGCCGCCTCGAGCCCGTAGCGAAGACGCACGGTGTCCGGGGCCGCCTCCGCGATGCCGAGGAAGTATTCCGGGCTCTTGACCATGACCGTCTCTTCCTGCGGGTTGTGGGAGGTCACCCGGTACGCGCCGGTTCCGGCGCCGTTCACCGAGAGGAATCCCTGCCCCCAGTCCTTCATCTCTCCCTCGCCCTCCCCGAGGTTTGCCATGACGAGGGCCTTGTCCACGATCGGAAGGCGCACGAGAGACGAGACGAATGGCGCGTAGGGCGCCGAAAGCCGGAAGCGAACGGTATGCTCGTCAATGGCCTCCGCGCCTTCCACGCTGGTGAAGAGGTACGAGAGCCCCTGTCCGATCGCCTTCATCCGGTCGAACGAGAAGACGACGTCCGCCGCGGTGAGGAGATTGCCGCTCTGGAACCTCACGTCCTTGCGAAGCTCGAAGGTGAAGCTCGTACCCTCTCCCTCCCAGCTCTCTGCGAGGTGCGGGTCGTGGCCCGGCGCCCCCTGCTTTGGAATGATGAGGGTGTCGTAGACGTTGAACATCAGGATGGAGTCGGCGTAGTCGGAAGCCTTGGCCGGGTCCAGCTCGCCGACCGCCACCTCGTCGAGGCGCAGCACGCCGCCCGCCCGGGCGCTCTGCGGCGCGGCGGAAAGGAAGACCACGGCCGCGGCGGCGACCGCGGCGATAAACGGTGTCGGGTTCGGTCTCATGATCCGGATCCTCCGGTTGTCGGTTGGTCGGGTTCGGCGCCCGGGATTCCGGCTGCGCCTGCCTCGTGCCCCGCCCGGTTCCCCGGCGGCCCGGAGCCGGGCTCGCGATCGCCGAAGACGTCCATCGTGCACACGTGCAGCACGACGGCCGGGGCGGTGCCGTGGTTCCAGGCCGAATGGCGCCGCGTGGACGCGAAGTGAATGGAATCCCCGGCCCTCAGGATCGTGCGTTCCTCCTCGACCTCCACGGTCAGCTCGCCGTCGAGCACGAAGAAGAGCTCCTCGCCCTCGTGTCGGATCGGCTCGGAGCGATAGCCGGGCGGCTCGTGGGCGATGACGCTGCTGAGCACGCTCCCCGGAAACGACGCGGAGATCCGTTCGTACCGAAGGCCGGAGAGCTCGACGGAGTAGAGCGGGCGCTTGTCACGCAGGGTGAACGGCACGTCGCCCTTCGGCTGCGAGAGGAACTCGGAGATGTGGGTGCCGAGCACCCGGGAGATCCCCGCAAGCGAAGAGATCGACGGCGTGGTGAGACCGCGCTCGACCTGGGAGATGAAACCGACGGAGAGCCCGGCGCCGTCCGCCACCTCCTTGAGCGTCAGCCCGAGCTCCCGGCGCCGATCACGGAGCCGCGGCCCGAGCGGGACCCCGCTTGGCTCCTCCCCCTTCGACCGCGCGGCGACTCCCCCGGCCACTCCTGCACCCTGCCCGAGTTGCAGTATTGGTAAAATCTTGGCGCAGCCGGGCGCTCCGATCAACCCCCTTTGATACGCAATGCACGACTGCTTCGTTCATTCAAATAATATCGGCGAATTCAAATAGCTGCGTCCATTGACGAACGGGTGACCGAGTCGGCGACGACCGGAGAGCAAAGCGTCGAACCAAGACGATACGCTCACCGGTGGTCATCAGGGAAGGCCGGGAATGCATCAGCCCCGATACGCAATGCGGACGGTTTCAGGCCAGCAGTGCTCATTTTGGCGCCTGACTTCGCCTGACTTCGCCCCGAGCCGCAAGCCGTCTTCTCCTTGCGACTCGATCCGGGGCGGATCGGGGGGCGGATCGACGGTCGTGCCGGTCCCGCAGCGGGACCCGACGAGCAAAACGGAATTGCCGGTCTCAGGCGGCCGGGGTGCGGAGGCGGAGGCCGAGCTCGCGGAGCTGTCGAGGCGCGGCGCCCGCCGGCGCACCCGTCAGGGGGCAGTGGGCGGTCTGGGTCTTGGGGAAAGCGATGACCTCCCGGATGGACTCCGCCCCCGCGAGCAGCATCACGATGCGGTCGAGCCCGAACGCGATCCCGCCGTGCGGCGGGCACCCGTACGCGAGCGATTCGAGCAGGAAGCCGAACTTCTCCTCCGCCTCCTCCTCCCCGATCCCGAGCACCCGGAACGCGGCCTGCTGCATCTCCGGGCGGTGGATGCGCACCGAGCCGCCCCCGAGCTCGTGGCCGTTGACCACGAGGTCATACGCCTTCGAGAGGCAGTCCCCGGGGGCGAACCGCAGGGTCTCCGGATCTTCGGTCGCCGGTGCGGTGAAGGGGTGGTGGAGCGGCGACCAGCGCTTCTCGCGCTCGTCCCATTCGAACATCGGGAACCCGACCACCCAGAGCGCCTGCCATCCATCGGAGACCAGACCCTGGTCCCGTCCGAGCCGGACCCGGAGCGCGCCGAGCGAATCGTTCACCACCCGTGCGTCGTCCGCCCCGAAGAAGATGAGGTCTCCGTCCTCGGCCCCGGTCCGCTCGACGATGCCGGCGACCGCCGCGTCGTCGAGGAACTTGACGATGGGGGACTGGAGGCCGCTCCGCCCCGCGCGGGCGTCGTTCACCCGGATCCAGGCGAGCCCCTTCGCCCCGTACTGGCCCACGAACCCGGTGTAGCCGTCGATCCGCGAGCGCGGGATCGCCGCGCCGCCGGGCACGCGGAGCGCCGCGACTCGCCCCCGCGGGTTGCCGGCCGGCCCGGCGAACACCTTGAACTCCGCATCGCGGACGAGGTCCGCGACCTCGACCAGCTCGAGCCCGATGCGAAGGTCGGGCCGGTCGGTCCCGAACCGCTCCATCGCCTCGCGCCAGGTGAGGCGGGGAAGGGGCTCCGGCAGCTCCACGCCGCCCGCGCGGGCGAAGAGGTCGCGCACCATCCCCTCCATGAGGGTCAGGAACTCGTCCTGCTCGAGAAACGAGGTCTCGACGTCGATCTGGGTGAACTCGGGCTGCCGGTCGGCACGCAGGTCCTCGTCCCGGAAGCAGCGCACGATCTGGTAGTAGCGCTCGACCCCGGACATCATGAGGAGCTGCTTGAAGAGCTGGGGCGACTGCGGGAGGGCGAAGAAGCGCCCCTGCTGCGTGCGGCTCGGCACGAGGTAGTCCCGCGCGCCCTCCGGCGTCGCTCTGGTCAGCATCGGGGTCTCGACGTCGAGGAAGCCGTGGGAATCGAGGTAGGCCCGCACCGTCCGGGTGACCTCGCTGCGCAGCCGCAGGTTCTCGTGCATGCGGGGCCGGCGAAGGTCGACGTAGCGGTAGCGGAGCCGGGTCTCCTCGTTGACCGCCTCGTCGTCGAGGTGGAACGGGGGGGTGCGCGACTCGTTCAGCACTTCGATCGCCTTGGCGAGCACCTCCACCCGGCCGGTCGCGAGCTCGGGGTTCTCGGTGCCCTCGGGGCGCAGGCGCACCCGCCCCTCCACCCGGAGCACGTACTCGCTCCGCGCGCGGTCGGCGAGGGCGAACGCCTCCGGGGTGTCCGGGTCGATGACGATCTGGAGCAGGCCGGAGCGATCCCGGAGATCGATGAAGATGACCCCGCCGTGGTCGCGCCGCCGGTGCAGCCAGCCGCACACCGCGACCGGCTCGCCGTCGAGCCGCTCGGTCACCTCCCCACTGAAATGTGTTCGCACGTCGGGTTTCCTTGACTGAACCGGGACTGAACCGGGACTGAACCGGATGACCGGGGACTTGTATCCACGGCTTGACAGGCATCGCTCCGATCCGGAGGCATCGGATTGCGCTGACCGAATCCGACCGGCCCGGGATCGGCGGCCCCTGGCGGGACGGGTCGGCCGCCAGCGTAACCCGACCTCCCAGGGAACGGCCTCGGACTTCACATTGTGTGCTTGTTCGTCAAGTGATGCATGCCAGTCCCCAGGACCATTCTTTGTCGTGACCGAGTGCCGGCCGCGGGGGCGGATCGGCCGGCCGTGTGATCGCAGGGCCGCTTCCCGAGGCCCGAACCGACACCCGGACGACGAAATGCGCTCCCCGATGGCCTGCCGAACCGGCCCGGTTCACCCGTCGCCGGACAACAAACGAGTCCTGTACAGGTCCCGCTCCAGGACCGTGACCGTCCCGGACCGCGGCCCGCATCGGACGCGGCATGTCCGATCCGACCGCCCCCGGGGCGGCTTCCCGCTTCCGGGCGGCGGGTCCGCGCCGCATGGGGGCCGTTCGCCGGCCCGGGCCGAATCACCCGGGCCGAATCACCCGCGCCGGAGCAGACCCCGGGCCCCGGCACCAGCCGCGAGCGCCGGGACCGGACGTGCGCCTCGGAGGAGGGCACGGCGGCCGGCTCGGGCGCACCCCGGGTGCCGCGCGAAGCGTGATTGTAGCGCGTAGGGCCGGGGCGGAATCAGGTTCCGGGGAGCCGTTCAGGTGCGGCCACCGTCCGGCCACGCGCGAACCGCTCGGCGCGGGCAAGCGGATCCTGGCGGTAGAAGTCACGCAGGTGGCCATAGACAGTCGGGTAGGCGGTTTCGAGCACCTCCGGCGTCTCGAAAAAACACTCGCTCGCCACCGCGAAGAACTCCCCCGGCTCCTCCGCCGCGTACTCGTCGATGGGAGGCGCCTCACCCGCCTCGATGCATCGGTCGAGGTCCTCGAACGCGGCGCCGAAGTCGCGGGACCAGGCGCCCGCATCCATCCCCCGGTGCAGCGGCGGGCGCCCGTTCGCGTCGCCGTCCAGCATGTCGAGCTTGTGCGCCATCTCATGGATGACGACGTTGTAGCCGTCACCGCACCCCGACGCCTCCACGTCCTCGAGAGAGAGGACCACCGGCCCACCGAGCCACGACTCGCCGCTTCGCTCCTCCTCCCACTCGTGCTCGACCCCGGCCTCGTCCACCTCGTGCCCGCGTGAGACGAACCCCGCGGGGTAGACCACGACCGTGCGCCACGACCGGTAGGCATCGAGACCGAGAGCGAGGATCGGCAGGCATGCCTGAGCCGCGATGACGGCCGCGTCCACCGCGCCGACCCGCTGTCCGAGCACCGGCTCGAAGGACTTCCCGGCCACGAAGCGCGCCGCGAGACCGCGAAGGCGGGCGCGCTCCTCGTCATCCAGGGTATCGAGGATGGGGAGGCGGTCGAGCACCGCCGCCCAGTCGGCCTCGTCGATCGCCGTCGCGCGGCGGCGCGGCCACATGACTCTCTCCGGCCCTCCCGGTTGCCCGGAGCACAAGATACCCGACCGCCGCCCCGGACGAGCAACTTCCGCGGACCAGCTTTCCAGGCCGCGCTGAAGCGGGGCCGACTACGCCCGATTCCGATTTCCGATGTGCTACGTTGCGGCTACCGGAGAGAGCCATCGGGGAGAACATGATGCGGGACCGACTCAAGCGCGCAAATCACGCGCTCAACGGACTCCGGATCAGCGATCGGGATCAGGTCGAGATCCCTTCTGGCGGAGCGCCGAGCCGCCGGGCTATGGGCTTTGCATCCGCGCGTCAGGACGAAACCGGTTGACATGCCCGTACCAGCCAATCCCAAGATTTACCACATCTGCCACGTGGACCGTCTGCCGTCAATCGTCTCGGAAAACGGACTTCTGTGCGACGCGGAGATCGCCCGGCGAGGAGCGCCTGGTACCGGAATTGGCATGGTCGAGATCAAAAAGCGACGGCGGAACTTACCCGTCAACAGCTATCCCGATCTTTACGTCGGAGACTGTGTACCCTTCTACTTCTGTCCACGCTCGATAATGCTCTATGTGATCGCGCAGCGTAACCACCGTAACCTGGTCTATCAAGGCGGTCAGGGTCCCATTATTCATCTGGAGGCCGACCTGAGGCAAACGGTTGCCTGGGCCGATGAACATGATCGGCGTTGGGCCTTCACGCTTTCGAACGCCGCCATTACCGGCTTCATAGACCGGAACGATTTGACACGGCTGGACGAAATCAACTGGGGAGCCGTACACGCCGCAATAAAGTGGAATACCAGGATCGAGGATTCCATCAGGGAAGGCAAACAGGCGGAATTTCTGGTCGAACATCGGTTCCCATGGACGCTCGTCGCGAGCATCGGCGTACAGTCGCAACCGGTTCGCCAACAAGCCATGGCGGCCCTCGCAATCGCCGCACACAAACCCCGTGTCGAAATCAAGCGACAGTGGTATTATTGAGAGCAGAGGAGAACAGCCATGATCGAATACAAGACCGGCGACCTCCTCGCGGAAGAGGCCGATGCCTTGGTCAACACCGTCAACTGCGTCGGAATCATGGGGCGCGGGATCGCACTTCAGTTCAAGCGCGCATTTCCCGAAAACTTCAAAGCCTATGCCCTCCGATGCAAGCGCCAAGAAATGCAGCCGGGGCGCGTGTTCGTGTTCGAGACGGGCGGAATGCTACCCCCTCGCTACATCGTCAATTTCCCGACCAAGCGCCACTGGCGCAACAAGAGTCGGATGGAAGATATCGAGTCCGGGCTACGCTCTCTCGCAGATGAGATCCAGTCGCGCGGGATCCGTTCGATCGCCATCCCTGCGCTCGGCTGCGAACTCGGCGGTCTGAACTGGCCGGAGGTACGCAGTCGGTTGGAGGCGGCTCTGGGAACATTCGATGACGTCCGGATCGTCCTATTCAAGCCGGACAGCGGTCCGGTGGACGAGCGTGCCAACCGTTCCCGTAACTTCCCGAAATGACAACTGCACGAGCCGCGCTGGTCGGGCCGTTGAACCGTTACCCTCACGGCCTGCTGGATCCGTTCGTGACACTGCGGGAAGCACATAAGCTCATGTACTTCATGCAGACCGCGGGCGAACCCCTGAAACTGCGATTCACCAAAGGCCACTATGGACTTACGCCGAAAACCTCCGTCACGTACTGAACGCGATCGAGGGACATATGGTGTCCGGCTACACCGATGACGACGACGCACCAGGCAAGGAGCTGGAGCTGGTGCCGGGTGCACTCGAAGATGCCCGCGCCTTTCTTGAGAACGAAGACGACACGAAGGCGCGCTTCGACAGGGTTTCCGATCTCGTCGAGGGATTCGAGTCGCCCTTCGGCTTGGAGCTGCTTTCCACGGTTCACTGGATCACCAACGAAGAGAGGACCCGAACCCTCGACGACGTGAGAGAACGCACCTACGCCTGGAATACGAGGAAGAAACAGTTTTCCCCGCGTCAGATTGATCTCGCGATCAATGTGTTGGTGGAGAAAGGCTGGATTGATGTCCCTTTCGCAACGGAAATATCATGACAGCCTGCGGGCAGTTCAATCAGACACGAATTCAGGTTGGAACTCGCGGACCAGGTTCCTCTTCGGGCCTCTCTTCGGCCCTCGTGACGTCCATGAACTTTCCGACGGACAAGGCTTCGTGCCTCCAGCCCTCCAGAACCCCGGCGCGCGGCCCCGCCCCCGGCGACCATGACCGCCCGCCCTTGGCCAGCGGCGAACCGTCGGGACGATTCCAGAGGTCGCCGCCTGACAGCATGGTCTGGAAACGCCGATCCGCCTTGCCAATATCGTGCAGAAAAGCGGCAACCGGCAGACAAGCCCCGGCCGCAGCTCACCGGCGGTGCGGAGCCTCGCGTGCGGCAACGCGCCCGGGCGCGGCGTGGGGGCGGCGCCACGCACGCTCGTGGTAGCGGTGGATCGCGAGATCCGCGAGCCGCGTCGGACGCAACCTCGTCCGGCGCGCCTCGAGGTGCGCCGGAAGGGTGAACGCCGCAGCGAGGATCGCCGCGTCGGTCCACCCGTCGTCGACGCGCGGCACGCCCGCGGCCGCGATCCGCTCGCTCGCCGGGCGTCCCGCCGCGACCCCGATCGTGAACCCCCACTCGCCGAACATAGTCGATCACCTGCCAGATAAAGGCATCCGCGTTGCGAAGCGCGACCGCGGGGGGGCCATGCCACCATATCCGTCGAGCGATCCCTTCCAACGATGGCGTCGGTTCGATCGGGTCTTCGATTTCAGGGATCGGGGTCCCTTTCCACACCGGTGGCGGTTCCAGACCCACGTTCACGGTTCCCATCCTTCGCCTTGCGATCTCTCCTGTGTCTGCGCTCCGCGATGCACCTTTTGCGCGAGCTCCTGAAGCGTTTCGCGCCGGGCCGCGCTGATTCCCGACCGAGCTGAAGGAGGGGGATCCCCGAGCGTCCCACTCACCGCTTGGCGCGTGCGCCCCGACCTCTCGATATGCGTCTCAATTGCATTCCGGGTGAGCTTCGGCCACACGCGAGTGCAGTGTGCGATGTCGATAAAGTCTCGAGCGGCGTCCCGTGTCAGACACGCCTCGAGCTTCGCCCTTACCAAGTCCTTCGGATGCGCGACCATGACTCCGTTCGGAGCCCTGATCGGTGCCTCCTCGGGATCCGCCACCATCGCCCCGGTCTCCATCAACGTGACCCGAATCGGTCGGCCATGCTCGATCGGCGCGTCGACCATCCCGGTCCCGCCACTCAACCTTGCCCCGGCGAGCCACGGAATTCGCCGCGCAAGGTCCAGACCCACCGTAGGCTGGGGCGTCGCGAAATAGAAGTCCGTGGACGCACGATGGTCAAGGTACAACGCAAGCGCCGTCCCGCCATACAGCCGTAGCTCCCCCGGAAGCGCGCTCATCCGGTTCCAGAGCTCGCGCATCTCCTCGTCCATGAAGCGCGTCCTCGTCGCTGTGAATGGCTTGATCATTCCCATATCCCCCTGCCTCGTTTCCCGAAATCCTCCCACGGATCGCGTCCCGAGTCATTCCCCAATCCTTCCCGCTCCTGTAGGACCCTCGCTCAGGGCGAGGGCCACGGTGTGCTCCAACGGTGTCCTCACGGTCGTAAAGCTTGACGCCCGGCTTGTCGACCGTAAGGCGGGAGATCCGCATCGAATAGTCAACAGCCATGCTCGGTCCTCTTGTACATCCCGCCCAGCGACGCCCACGCTTGGCGACCTATCGGCCGGGCCTGCGGCCGCTGCTTCGAGGAGCCGCGCGGGCCGAACGGCCGCGTGGCGCACGCGCGGAAGAGTGTGCCACAAGGCCCCGCCAGCCTTGTCCAAGGACACATGAGCCTGAAGGGGGGTGATTCCAACGTGAGGTGAGCCTGAAGGGGTCGGGAACGGGGCATCATCAGGAGATGACCGTGATGCTCGGACCCACCGAGTGCGGACGCTCGACCAAGTCCGCTCGTTCCTTGACGGCGCCGAGCCGGTCGAGGTCCGACCCCTGGACCGCGGGGCGCGCGACGAGTTCGTCGCCCGGACCCTTCGCCGGTTCCGGTACGGTTCAACCCAGCTTGCGGCCATGACCTTTGCCTTCGAACTGCGTGATGAATACGGATGACTCCAACATCATTACAAGTCCAGCGAGGAGATGTGGGGCACGGGCAACGCTAACCCGGGCGGTGTTTCGTGATCCTCCCCCGACCGCTCGCCCGCCCCGGCCCCGAGCGGGTAGACGGCCCCTGCGTCGAAGCGTCGGCCGGGGGACGGCTGCGGCTCTCCCTCGCCGCCCCCCGGCCGCCGATCCGTTCGGACCGCCCTAGCTTTGCGGCCCTTCCTCGAACCCGACCCGATCGACGATCCGGCTCGCGGCCTTGCGGTGGCGAGCGATCTCGCTCAAGGAAAGGGTATCGGCCCGGAACGCTCCGAGCCCCTCGATGAGCGGGTCCGTCGCCACGCCCGCCTTCACCGGATACTCGAAGTTGCTGCTCGCGTACATCCCCTGGGCGATGTCTCCGGCGAGGAATTCGATGAGCCGCACCGCATCCCCGCGGTTCTTCGCACCCTTGATGACGCCCGCGCCGGAGATGTTCACGTGCTGGCCCGGTCCGTCCTGGTCGAGGAACTGCACCCGGACGGCGCGTGCCCAGTCCTGCTGCTCCGGCTTCTTCTCGTTCGTCGCCATCTTGCCCATGTAGTAGGTGTTGCCGAGCGCGACGTCGCAGACGCCCTCGTAGATCGCCTTCGCCTGGGCGCGGTCGTTGCCCTGGGGCTTGCGGGCGAGATTGGCCTTGACGCCCCGGAGCCAATTCTCCGCAGCTTCCTCGCCCTCGCGAGCGATGACCGCCGCGAGGTATGCGATGTTGTAGCCGTGCTTGCCCGATCGCGAGCACACCCGTCCCTTGAACTTGGGATCGGCGAGATCGGAGGTATTCACGATCTCGTCCTCGCCCACCCGGGTTCGATGCGCGAAGACGATGCGCGCCCGCGTGGTGAGACCGAACCAGAGCCCCTCGGGATGGCGCAGGGTGGAAGGAACGTTCACCTCGAGCACCGGCGACGAGACCGGTTCGAGGAGGCCCGCCTCGACGAGCCCGTCGAGACGGCCGATGTCGACGGTGAGGACCGCATCGGCCGGGTTGTTCTCCCCAGCGGCCTTGATCCGGTCGATCATGCCCTTCTTCGCGAAGACGACGTTGACCTCGATCCCGGTCTCTTCGGTGAACTTCGCAAGGATGGGCTCGATGAGGAACGGCTGGCGGTAGGAGTAGAGGTTGACTTCCGCCATGGCGGCCGGGGCGGCGACGATTCCCGGCAGGACCACGGCGAAGAAAGCGGCCGGGAGCCGGCGTTTACCCCGGCTCGCAGACGCGCCGGAGCGGGATACAAGTCGAGCGGCGATGCTTCTCATTTCGGACCTCCTCGAGGAGCTTGGTAGTTGGATGGAGTCGCTATTGTAAATGATAACGATTCGTAGTTGCAATTTATTGACCGATCCAACCTGACGTCGCGGCAACCGGACAATCCACCGCCACAACGGGCGATCGACAGGCGATTCCCACGAACACCCGCCCCTCTCTTCACCCACGGCGGGCGGCAGCGAATCCCTCAGCCTCCCCGCGGGGCCCATTCGATGGGTA
The DNA here is from genome assembly GCA_965214795.1 of Gammaproteobacteria bacterium. GTDB lineage: Bacteria > Pseudomonadota > Gammaproteobacteria > HK1 > HK1 > JAJDXW01. Next base: position 5,146,663 of record OZ243976.1, read on the forward strand.
ACCGATCCCCGTCGAGCAACTCGCCCTCGCGCCCGTACGCCGCAACTCGCCGCAGCCCACCCACGAACGACGAGAGCCCCGCGCTTCGCAGCGGCACGAACGGCTTGGCGGCACGCTTGCAGAACCGTTTGGCACGAAGGCAGGCGCCGTGGCTGACGCAGTCCACGGGACACAGCACGGCGTCGGCTTGGCCGAGGATGCGTCCGAGTCGCCCTGCGCTGTCATCGACCCCGCCGTCGTGGTGGATGAGCTCGCCGTTCGATCGACGGATGAGGGCGCGGAAGTGTCCGATGAGACCCGCCCGGCCTCCAACGTAGGCGATTCGCCGTCCACCGAGATCGAGCAGCGGAGGAGGCTCCCCCGCGGTGTCGTCGGCCTTCCGACCTCCGAGATCCAGCATGAGCTCGAGGGCTTCGCATTCCGCACCGAGCTCCGTGACTTGCGAGTGCATGCGGTCGCGCGCCTCCCGGAGATCCGACGCCTCGCACTCGAGCTCGATCCGCCGTCGACCTTCGGTGCGAGCGGCCCGGCTCGCGGCCTCGAGCCGGGATTCGAGGAGGGCGATACGCGCCTGGTACTCCCGGTAGGCTTCTCCTTCGGTGAAGGCCCGCACCCGGGATTCGGCATCGGCGAGCCGCTTCTCGGCCGAGCGCGCGGCCTCGGTTGTGCATCTGAGCTCATCGGCGAGCCGGCGCGCTTCCGCGTCCTTCCTCGACAATTGCCGGCGCACGTCCGCCAGCCGCCCGGACAGTGCCTCGCGTTCCCTTTCCAGGAGATTCAACCGGCGGATGTCCGCCCGACTCGAGGCTCCGAGGAGGTGCGAGAGCATGTGCACCTCGCCGAACGCCTCGACCATGAGGACTTCGGAGGCCGCCGGATGGGTCATGACCGCCCAGTACGGACCGGACACCTCGCCCTTGGCCAGCGACGCCGCCCAGAACGCGTGGAGATCGGCTTCGGACCGCATCCGGCGGCAACGTTCGATCGCGCTCCGGTGCTTTCGGTCCAGCAGCTTGTGCATCGCCTTCGCCACCCGCCCGGGCTCCGAAGCAAGCTTCACGAACCAGCCGTGGACCTCATGCTCCGAAGCGGCGGGGTTCAGGCGAAGGCCGGCCTTCGCGGCGATCTTCCGCAGGTCGGCAAGGCTGAGGCAGGTGCCGCAGATCGAGCAGTGGTAGTCGGGACGGAGCTCCCATATCCGGCGACGGCTCGCCGGCACGCCGGCGGAGGGGGCGTTCAGGCCCGTCATCTCTCGGGGGAACCCCGCGAACGCCCCGCCTTCGGGGCTGCCCGAGTGGAGGTCACACATGAGTTTCCCCGTCGGCTCGCCGCGGCCCATGCCACGACCGAACGGAACGCCGGACGGCCGTCATGTCGGCGCTCGGGATCCGCGGCCCGTTCGCGATGGACCTTGCCCGGTACGAGCGTGCCGCCGTCACGAGAAGCGCCATCAACTCCCTCGCGCCGATGTTTCTGCAAATGAACACGATGCCGCGCCCCCGTCCCGCTACGCCGTGGCTCTCGGCGGATCGGCAGGAACGACGGCCGCAGTGAGGTGGTTGTCCCATTTCGCGCCCCGATCCTCGATGGCTCGAGCGACGGCACGGGCGAAGACCGGCCCCGTTTGGGCGGCCGCCCAATCCGGGCCGACCAGGAACAGAGCGGCCGCAACCACCGAGGCGGCATGCTTTCCAAGGCCCTTCCTCACAGCGAATTCAGGAACCGGAGCAATGCTCGACGCTCGGCCGGCCGCATGGCGACGACCGCATCGCGGGAGGCCTGCCCCTCTCCGCCGTGCCAGAGCACCGCTTCGAGCAGGCTGCGGGCGCGCCCGTCGTGGAGAAAGAACGTGTGTCCGCTCACCGTCCCGGTCAGTCCGATTCCCCAGAGGGGCGCAGTCCGCCATTCCCGGCCGGATGCATTGCCGACCGGCCGATCGTCGGCGAGACCCTCGCCCATGTCGTGGAGCAGCAGGTCGGTGAACGGCCAGATGAGCTGGAAGCGGTGCTCCGGTCGGGCCGCGTCGCGCCGGGTCACGAACTTGGGGGTGTGGCAGGAAGCGCAGCCGGCCGAGTGGAAGAGTGCCTTGCCGCGCAGCACCTCGGGGTCGCCGACCTCCCGGCGCGCGGGCACCGCGAGGTTCGACGAATAGAACGCGACGAGATCCAGGACCGGAGCGGGAGCCTCGGTGTCTCCCAGTTGGCGCTGCACTCCGGACGGCATCGAGCGGCAGGCGACCTGTGCCTCGGTGCAATCCCCCCAAGGGTCGGGGGCATCCGGATTGGAGATCCCGATGTCGGCGCTGAACGCCCTGGCGGACTGCTCGCGCAGGGTGGCGGTCGACGCCTTCCATCCGAAGCGCCCGAGCCGGGGGCTCCCGGCGCCCGCATCGCGCCCGACGCTCGGCCGGCCGGAAACGCCGTCGCCATCGGCATCGTCCGGATCGGCGCCGGCGACGATGTCGGCGGGATGGACGGCCTCGAGCAGCCCGAGCCCGATCATGGGTGGCGCGACGCGCGGCGACAGCATCACGTCCGGTTCCATCGGGCCGTATCCGAGGTTGGAGATAGCGTAGGCGGGCCGGCGCAGGGATACCTTCTCTTCACCGTTCAACTCGACCGGAACCGTCTCGTACGCGACGTTCATCTTCCCTTCGGCCGGAAGGCCGGGGACCGCGAAGTCCTGGAGCTGGCTTCCGTAGGTGGGCTCGGGATGGAACGCGAGGACCTTCGATTCAAGTCCGAGGCGCTCACCGGCCGAGCGGGGAGGGACGGAGAGGCGGAGCAGCATCGACGTCGCAAGGTCGTCCGGATCGCGCGGCGGGTGGCCGCGGCCGTCCTTGATGTGGCAGCGCTGGCAGGCACGCGCGTTGAAGAGCGGCCCCAGCCCGTCCGAGGCTCGGGTCGAGGCGGGCGCGGTGACCCACACCTTCCGGAACAGGCCGTTGCCGAGCGCGAAGTCGCGCCGGCCTTCGAACGTGAGGTTTGCGGAGGGGTGAGAGAAGGCATTGGAGTTGACGAGCGCGAGGGAGGTCGCCGCACCGCCCGCCATCCGCTCGTAGGGCTCGGGACGCGAGAAGTCCGTCGCCGGGGCGGTGACCGCCCGCACGCGGCGAAGGTCCGCTCCCGAGAGGTCGTCCCGGGGCGCGCCGGAACCGTCCGCCGCTCCAGCGACGCCGGACACGCTGAAACCGGGACCGAGGACGGCCGCCACGAGGAAGGCGGACCGGACGAGGACCCGGCCAGGATGGATACCGGGGGGAGCCGCGAACGGAAGCCGCTGGCGCGTCCCGCCGCCTCCGCTCCGGGAGCAGCGGGAAACGCCGTCACGATGAGGAGAGACATCATCCGGAACGTTCGGCCGAATTCCCCGTCCGGGCGTCAAGCCGGGATAGCGCACGGGCAACTCTCCGTTTGTTTCCGCCACGCTACCCCCCTCCATCGCGGCCTACTGGAATACCGCGTTCGGGTCGTCGAGGCTGTCGGAGCCTTCGATCTCGATCGCCCCGAGGCCAAGCGCGGCGACCGCCCGCTCGATCGAACGGGTCTGATCGACCAGGGCGTCGATCGCGGCCTGGACCACCGCGTTGCCGCTGCCGTTGCCCTCCCCGATCATCTGGTCATACGCTTCGACGGACTCGGCCCGCGAGCGAAGGGCGGCCATCGCCGCGACGGTAGTGTCGAGCTTCCCGCGCAGCTCCTCGTCAAGATTCGGCTCCTCGGCGGCGACCAGGTCCGCGATGGACGGCCCAGTCACCGTCGAGCCGTCGACCCGGCGGTAATGCGCGGCATAGACGTTCCGGATCCCGATCTGGTCGTAGTAGTGCGAGTTGTGGGTGTTGTCGGAGAAGCAGTCGTGCTCCTCCTCCGGATCGTGCAACAGGAGCCCGAGCTTCATTCGTTCGCCGGCGAGCTCTCCGTAGGAAAGGGAGCCCATCCCGGTCAGGATCGCCGCGAGCCCGGCGTCCGGGTCCGCGAGGAGGGTTGCCCGCGCCTTGCCGCCCGAACCCCAGTTGTCGACCATCTCCTCGAGATCGGCGACCAGCAGGGTCGAAGCCGCCTTGAGGTACTCGGCCCGCCGCGCGCAGTCGCCCCCGGTGCAGCTCGCCGGGTCGAAGTCGGTGGCGGGGCGCATGCCGGCCCCGGCCCCGGTGCCGTGCAGGTCCTGCCCCCAGAGCAGGAACTCGATGGCGTGATAGCCGGTGGCGACGTTCGCCTCCACCCCCTCGGCCTCGTGAAGCACTTCGGCGAGCAGGGCGGGGGTGATCGCGGACGCATCGATCGTCCGGCCGTTCACGATCAGGGTCGGATTGGCGATCACGTTGACCGTGTAGAGCGCGTTCTCGTCCGAGTCCGCTCCGTAGGAGCCGTCCACGTAGTCGATGAGTCCTTCGTCCAGAGGCCAGGCATTCACCCTGCCCTCCCAATCGTCCACGATGGCGTTGCCGAAGCGGTAGACTTCGGTCTGCTGATAGGGCGCGCGGGCCGCGAGCCACGCCGCCCGGGCCGCCCCCAGGGTTGCCTCGCCCGGGGAGGCGACGAGGCTGGCGACCGCCGCATCGAGGGCGCGCGCGGTGGTAAGGGAGTCCTCGTAGCCTGCAAGTGCGATATCCGCGTAGGTGGTGAGCACCGCCTCCGCCGAGGGGCGTTCCCCGGCTTCGACCACCCCGAGTCCGGCCCAGAGCACGAGACCCCCGGCGAGCGCATAGCCCTTTGATTTCTTCATGGTTTTGTCACCTCCTGGTGCTATTGAGAGCGGTAATACGGATCAGGACGGATGGGTTCGCGGACCTCCCCGGGGAACGGGTCGCGGGGAGTGGGGTGCGGCGCGCGGGTTCGGGTGTGGATTCGGAGGGTGCCGCCCCGCCGGCGACGATGGACGGAGGCGCGCCCGGAACCGCTGGCGCGGTCGACCACGGACTACGAGAATCGGCGAGTCGATCGTTCGCAGGCATGTTATCAATGACAATGAGAATGAGAATGATTGTTATTAAAAAAGTGCGGAGCAGTCTTGTCAATCACGGGTCCGGGACTGATTCGTCTATTCTGATTTTTCCAATTAATTCAAATAGTTGAATACACTGACGAGGTGGTGATCCGAAGTCGGCGGCGACCGGAAAACAAGGCGTCGGATCAAGACGATACGCTCACTGGGTGATTTTTTCGGGTTAAATTGACGCGGAACGGGCGAGCAAAGCCTGAGGCAGCGGCCCGCTCGCCCGACTGTCCGCAAGTGGAACTTACGTCCCCGTACCGCGACCGAGGCGAAGGTGTTCAAACGAAGTGGGTCACGGCGTGGGCGGGCCTGAACCAGGCAGGGAAGACGGATCCTTCGAGCGGCGGGTTCTGATGTGGATGTGTGTCCTCGTCGGGGTCAACCAGCTCGGTTTCGGCGGCGTCGTGCCGGCGCTCCCCCTCTACGCGAAGTCGTTCGGCGTCTCCGCCTCGGCCATCGGCCTGGCGGTCGCCGTCTATGGATTGGCGCGATTCGTCGTCGCCATGCCGTCGGGTCAGCTCTGCGACCGGCTCGGCCGCCGACCCACGCTGGCGATCGGCGGCGTCGTCTCGACTCTCGGCAATCTCTGGTGCGCGGAAGCCGGCAGCTTTCCGGAATTCATCATCGCCCGTTTCCTGGCCGGCGCCGGCGCCGGCCTCGTTCTGACCGCGGGCCAGGTCGTGCTGGCGGATATCACCCGGCCCGACCGCCGCGGCCGCATGATGGCGATCTATCACGGAGTGTTCATTTTCGCCGTCGGCATCGGACCGTTCCCGGGCGGTCTGCTGGCCGACTACCTGGGGCTCGCCGCTCCCTTCCTGGCTTACGGCGCGGCCGGCTTTCTCGTCAGCCTGCTGGCCTGGTTCGCGGTCGGAGAAACCCGCGGTTGGTCGCACGCCCGAGGCGGATACGGACGGAGCCGCGCGCCGACTCTCATCACCCAGATCCGGCTGCTCACCGTGCAGATCGGATTCGTCCTCGTCTGCCTCGTCGGATGGGTCAATGCGGTGGTCCGAACCGGAGGCCTGTTCAATATCATCCCGGTTCTTGGCAGCGTCCGGCTGGGCTTGTCGGTAGCCGAGATCGGTGGTGGACTTGCCCTCGGAAGCGTCATCGGGCTGTCGATCGCCTATCCGGCAGGGGCGCTGGCAGATCGTTTCGGGCGCAAGGCGGTGATCGTTCCCGCCACCATGCTCGCCGGTCTCTCGCTGCTGCTGTTCTGTTTCGCACCCTCCTATCCCTGGTTCACCGCCGCCTGCGTGCTATGGGGGGTCACCATGGCGGTCGGGGGGTCCGCACCGGTCGCCTACGCGGCGGATCTGGCGCCGCCGGGCATGAACGCGACCGCGATGAGCACGTATCGCATGGTGTCCGATTTCGGCTACATCATCGGGCCGATCGTGCTCGGACTGATCGTGGACGGCTACGGCTCCATTACCGCCCTGATGACGGCCGCCGGCTTGACGATCCTGGTCGGGCTGGCGTTCCGCCTGTTCGCACCCGAGACCCATCGCAACCAAGGTTAGCCCGACTTCGCCAACCCGGCACCTCGGGAGATGGTAACACATTGATTTTCCGTGATCGAACCCTCAAAGGTCGGCACTACACGGCGCGATACGACAACGCCCTGGCCGAGTCCGTCATCGGGCTGCACCAAGCCGAGCCGCATCTTCCGATCCCCATTCGGCGGCAGTCCTTGCCATCGTTGTCTCGAACTTCTTCATCGCATCCTGGAGTTCGGTCTCGATGCTCCCGAAATCGGATTGCAGGCGCTCTCTCTCGGCCAACCGTCTCGCGGTGTCGGCCCGTCGGGCGGTTTCTTCACGCGAGTGCGGTGATTTTTCCCCGTACAGCACGAGCCACCGTGTGCAAAGCTCCATGGTGTCGCGCAGTTTCTCGCGTGTCCTCTCCGGGGTCTCGACCTCGTCCCTGAAGTACAAGGCCAAGTGCGCGCGGCGGCTATTCCCATCGAGACCCCGGATGCGTTCGGCAAGCTCCGTCACCTCTTCCGGAGTGAATCTCCCTCCCTCGTAGCGAGCTTCCAGTTCGTTTCCAAGCGAACCGGCTTGCTCCGGGCGAGCCGCGGTCTCGCCCTGGCGTTCCGGCTCATCTCGGTTCCTTCGCGCAAGTTGGTGTACTCGCGCCGCGATTGCCCTGCATCTCGGGCGTCGCGGAGGCCGTCGTTAAGCCCTGCTTCTGCGAGGTGGCGACTTCCGGGCGATTCGGCAGATTCATCCTTCGTCTGAATCTTCCGTAAATTTTTGTTTCGCAGATGGTGGGCCGTGTTGGAATCGAACCAACGACTACCTGATTAAAAGTCAGATGCTCTACCGACTGAGCTAACGGCCCGGTTCCTCGGACGCCGGCGCGGTATGAAGACAGACCCCCGAAGCTCCCCCGGGATCCTTGCCGCCGCAGTTTATCACGCCCCCGCGCGCCCCTTCAGGCACATCTCCGGATTGGAAAGGACTTACGCGGCGGCGGAGCCTCCGCGCCGCGTGGAGGCGGGCAGGGGGTGGGGAGGGGGCGGAGGCGGGGCCGCCGCCGTTCAGCCCGCGGCGGCTCCGGACGGGGCGGTGGAGGAGGACGAGCCCCCCGTGGACTTCGATTCGCCGCTTCCGCCGCCTTTCACGTCCTTTTTCTCCTTCGAGGCCTCCGTTCCGGCGGCGCTGTCCGACTTGCCGCCGCCGTCACTGCCGGACTGGTCGCCCCCGGCATCGGCGGCGTCGCCAGCCTTGCCGGACTTGTTCTTGTCCCGGAAGTCGGTTACGTACCAGCCGGTGCCCTTGAGGTGGAACGCGGCGGCGGAGACGAGCTTGGTGACCGGGGCTTTCTCCTCGCACAGGCACTCGGTGAGCGGGGGGTCGCTGAACTTCCGGATCGTCTCGAACACCTTGTCGCACCGTTGGCATTCATACTCGTAGATGGGCATCGGACATCCTCTGGCGTGCCGTGGCAGGGCGAAGATGGCGTCGCGTGCTCCGCTTTTCAAGGGGACTGCCACTTGGCCCAGGACTATGGCCCCCAGGCGTGCCCGCGGGGGCTCCGTCACTTGTTCGGCGTCGCCGCGGTCAGCGCCGGCGTTCCGCTCCCCACGATCACGACCGTGCTCGGACCCGCGTCCCTCACGAAAACCGCGATCGACACCACTGTGATCGGGGCTGAGGCCCGCGACCTCGTCAGCCGGGTGCGGGCTTAGCCCGAAAAAATCACCGACTTTCGTCGCGAGGGGGCCAAGGTGCCCCACGATCTCATGGAGGAACGGGCCGCACGGACCGAAAGAGCGCGTGCGCGCTGCCGAGGCGTAGTCGCCACTCATAGGTAGGTACTTAAGCCGTTCAGACCGGGAAATCCAGACCGTGGGGCATGTCAGGTGCCGGTCGCAGGCTGTTATGACCGGTTCAGCCCTAATCAATCAGCTTAAGCACCTACCTATGAGTCGCCACTAGCTCGACACTGGCGCGTGCGCGCGGTCGAAGCGGCTGGAGGAAGTACGGCCCGCTACCGCGAGCGGATGGGCGGCCGCAGCAGGAAGTCGGTGATTTTTTTCGGGTTAGGATCGGATCCCGGAACAGGAGGCTCGACGTGGCCGCATCCCGACGCGAGGCCGTGGCGCCGCGCCAAGCGACCTACCAGGACGTGCTCGACGCACCCGCGCACCAGGTGGCCGAGATCATCAACGGGGCCTTGCACACACACCCGCGACCGGCGCCGGGGCATGGCGAGGCGAGTACCTGCCTCGCAGGCGAACTCGTCCCCCCGTTCGGCCGCGGCCGCGGAGGCCCGGGCGGGTGGCGGATCCACTTCGAGCCCGAGCTGCACCTCGCCGACGACATCGTCGTCCCGGAGCTCGCTGGCTGGCGCCTCGAACGAATGCCCGAACTCCCCGACACGGCGTACTTCACGCTCGCTCCGGACTGGGCGTGCGAGGTGCTCTCACCATCCACCCGCCGGGTCGACCTCCAGGAGAAACGCCCCATCTACGCGCGCGAGAGTGTTGCCCACTTTTGGCTCATTGACCCGACGGACCGGACGCTCGAGGCGTTCGAGCTACGCGACGGCGAGTGGGTGCTCATCGCGTGCGCGAAGGACGACGAGGCAGTCAGCGTCCGCCCCTTCGACGCCATCACGTTCAACCTCGCAGACCTGTGGCCATGACCACAGGCTGGATCGTCTACGACCTCGGCGGCCGTGCCACCGCAGCCCTCGGCCTCGAGGCCGACGACGCGCCGCGATGGTGGCGCACGTAACCGAGACGTTCGCCGTCGCCCGGGTCGGCGAGACCGAGAAGTCCTCGAACTCGTAGCTGTCGAACTCTTCGACCTCGTCGGCGGACGGGCCGCGATCGCTTGCGACCGCCCCGTGCACGGTGCCGTGAACGACCTTGGCGTGCCGCGGCTCCAGTGGCGATTACCCGCGGAATCCCGTTCCGACCCCGATTCCACCCGGGGGACGAACCAGATGAGGATTGTGCGCAATCAGGAGGGCTGCTGCGGCCAAGCCGGGCCGGCCGGCCGGCCGTAGCGGAGTATCGGGAGGGACTTCTCCCACCGCCCCCTCGTCGGAGCCGCCGGCGGGTTCCGGAGGAACCGTGGCACCGGGGAGCGACGGGAAACCGGCTCGCCGCGGAACCGGGCGATGGGGCACCGCGCCGCCGGAGCGACGAGGGAACCGGCGCGCGCGGGCGGCGTTCGCAGCGGCGGCGCCCGCCCGCCTGGTCCATAATGCCCGCGTCCCCAACACCACGGAGCGCCGGACATGGGCGAAAAGGTCACCACCGAGATGCTCGACGCGATCCAGGACGCGTTCAACCGCCACGACGTGGACGGCATCCTGTCCTGGTTCGTGGAGGACTGCGAATGGCTCATGGCCCGCGGGCCGGACGCTCCCGACGCCCGCCGGCTCCACGGCAAGAAGGCCATCGGAGACGTGCTCCGCGCCCGTTACGAGGTCATCCCGGACATGCGCTGGGAGGACATGCAGCACTTCATCTCCGCCGACGGCACGCGCGCCGCGTCGGAGTGGACCGTTCGGGGGACGCCGGTGGACGGCGACCCTATCGACTGGCTCGGCTGCGACCTCTGGGCGTTCCGGGACGGCAAGGTGGTCCGCAAGGACACCTACTGGAAGCTCATCGAGTCCTGAGCGAGCACCGGCGAAGCTCGCCCCCCTCCCGCCCGCTCCGCGTCCGCGGCCGCAGGTCGGGCCGAGGCGCTCCTCCTGGCCCGAAAAAATCGCCGACTTTCGTCGCGAGGGCGCAAAGATGCCCCACGATCTCATCGAGGAATGGGCCGCACGGACCGAAAGAGCGCGTGCGCGCGGCTGAAGGCGTAGTCGACACTTGCACGTGCGCGCGGTCGAAGCGGCTTGCGGGAGTACGACCCGCTACCGCGAGCGGATCGGCGGCCGCAGCGGGAAGTCGGTGATTTTTTCGGGCTATGGCACGATGCGGTGGTGGGACGCATGAGACGACGGGTGCCCGGAGAGCCGGTCCCGCGCGGGAGGGGGCGGGGGGTGCATGTGCTGGGCGGCCTGCGATCGGCTCGCCAACGTCCCGCGCGGGCGCGGGCGGGGGATGCTCCGGATCCGGCGCGACCGTACCGCGGGGCCGGCCGCCGCGGGCGGGGGCGAAGGCGTCAGCCGCGTAGCGCCTCCCGCACCGCTTCGCCGAGCCTGGCGGGAGAGCGCGCGACCCGGATACCGGCCCGCTCCATCGCCTCGATCTTGTCTTCCGCCCGGCCGCTGCCACCCGAGATGATGGCGCCGGCGTGACCCATGCGCCGCCCCGGCGGCGCGGTCACCCCGGCGATGAAGCCCGCCATCGGCTTGTTCACCTTCGAGCGCCGGATGAAGTCCGCGGCCTCCTCCTCCGCGCTCCCCCCGATCTCGCCGATCATGATGATCGCCTCGGTCTCGTCGTCGCCGAGGAACAGCTCCAGGCAGTCGATGAAGCTGGTGCCGTTCACCGGGTCCCCGCCGATCCCGATGCAGGTGGACTGGCCGAGACCGGCCGCCGTCGTCTGGGCGACCGCCTCGTAGGTGAGGGTGCCGGAGCGCGACACCACCCCCACCCGGCCCCGGCGGTGGATGTGGCCCGGCATGATGCCGATCTTGCACTCTTCCGGGGTGATCACTCCGGGGCAGTTGGGGCCGATGAGCCGCGTCCCCGAACCTTCGAGCGCCCGCTTGACCCGGACCATGTCGAGCACCGGGATCCCTTCGGTGATGCACGCGACGAGCGGCACCTCGGCCGCGACCGCCTCGAGGATCGCGTCGGCCGCGAAGGCGGGCGGCACGTAGATGACGCTCGCGTCGGCCGACGTCCGCTCCACCGCCTCGGCCACCGTGTCGAAGACGGGAAGGCCGAGGTGCTCGCTCCCGCCCTTGCCGGGCGTGACCCCGCCCACCATCCGGGTCCCGTAGGCGATGGCCTGCTCGGAGTGGAAGGTCCCCTGCGCCCCGGTGAACCCCTGGCAGATGACGCGGGTTCGGGCATCCACCAGCACCGCCATCAGCCCGTTCCCTCCTTCGCACCCGATCCCTTCGCACCCGAGCCGGCTCCCTCTCCCGACCCCGGCCCCGCTCCCCGCACCGCCCCGACCACCTTCCGGGCCGCGTCCTCGAGCCCGTCCGCCGACACGATGGGAAGGCCCGAGGCGGCGAGGATCGCCTTGCCCTTGTCCACGTTGGTTCCTTCGAGACGCACCACCAAGGGAACTGAAAGGTCCACCTCGCGGGCCGCCGCGACCACCCCCTCGGCCACGATGTCGCAGCGCATGATCCCGCCGAAGATGTTGACCAGGATCCCCTTTACGTTCGGGTCGGACAGGATGATCTTGAACGCGGCGGTGACCCGCTCGCGCGTCGCGTTGCCGCCGACGTCCAGGAAGTTCGCGGGCTCGCTCCCGTGGAGCTTGATGATGTCCATGGTGGCCATGGCGAGGCCGGCCCCGTTCACCATGCACCCGATCTCGCCGTCGAGCGCGACGTAGCTGAGATCGTGGCGGCTTGCCTCGACCTCGGTCGGGTCCTCCTCTCCCTCGTCGCGAAGGGCCTCGAGCTCCGGGTGGCGGTAGAGGGCGTTGTCGTCGAAGCTCACCTTCGCGTCGAGGGCCACCACCCCCGCCGCGCCGGTGAGCACGAGGGGATTGACCTCGACGATGCTCGCATCGAGCTCGACGAGGGCGCGGTAGAGACCCGCGAAGAGATCCGTCCCCGCCCGCGCCGCCGCGCCGCGGAGCCCCAGCCCGAAGGCGAGGCGGCGCGCGTGGAACGGCTGGAAGCCGGTCGCGGGGTCGATCGCGATGGTGTGGATATTCTCCGGGCTCTCCTGCGCGACCTGTTCGATGTCCATCCCCCCCTCGGTGGAGGTCATGGCCACCACCCGGCCCGCCCCCCGGTCGACCAGCATGGCTGCGTAGTGCTCGCGTGCGATGTCGCAGCCTTCCTCGACGTAGACCCGCCGCACGGTCCGCCCCGCCGCCCCGGTCTGCCGGGTGACGAGGACCTCGCCCAGCATCGCCCCTGCGTGCGCCCGCACTTCCTCGAGAGAGCGGGCGAGTCGTACCCCGCCCCCGCCCTCGGGAGCGCCCGCGAACCGGCCCGCGCCCCGCCCGCCGGCATGGATCTGGGCCTTGACCACCCAGGGCCCGCCACCGCCGATCGTCTCGGCTGCCTGAACCGCCTCGTCCTCGGTGAACGCGGGGCCGCCCCGCGGAACCGGTACGCCGTAGCTCCGCAACAGCTCCTTCGCCTGATACTCGTGGACGTTCATTCCAATCCTCGCCCGAAACGCGCGCGCCCCGCACCGTGCCTCGCGCCCCGCGCGGGCTCCGGCCACGGACCACCGAACCGGCTCTCGTCCGGCTACATCACCGCCCGGATCCCGAACCCGGCGAACCCGTTCTCCCTGAAGTTCTTCCGGAACATCCCCCGGAGGCACGCGGCGGCGGCGTCGTAGGCCGCGCCGTCGGGCCAGACCGCTCGCGGGTTGAGGGCTTTCGGATCGACGCCCGGGCACCGGGTCGGCATCTTGAGATTGAACACCGGATGGATATCGTACTGCGCCCCGTCCTCGTGCAGCCGGCCCGCGAGGGCCGCGTCGAGCAGGGCGCGCGTGGTGCGGATCGGCATCCGATCGGCCTTCCCGACCGCCCCTCCCGACCACCCGGTGTTCAGCAGGATACAGCGGGCCCGGTGACGGTCCATCTTCGTCCGCAGCAGCTCGGCGTAGACGTTCGGCCGGTGGGTCATGAACGGTGCGCCGAAGCAGGAGCTGAAGGTCGCCTCGGGCTCCTCGAGCCCGACCTCGGTACCCGCAAGCTTCGCCGTGAACCCCTGGACGAAGTGATACATCACGTCCTCGCCATCCAGGATCGAGACCGGCGGGAGTACGCCGAAGGCGTCCGCGGTGAGCAGTACGATGGTGGCCGGGTGTCCCCCACGGGACCCCTCCGCGACGTTCGGATTGCACGAAAGGGGATAGGAGAATCGGGTGTTTTCGGTGATCAGGGCATCGCGGAGGTCGAGGTCCTGCGGGTCCGTGTCGTCGAACGCGCGCCCCGGAAGGGACGGCACGTTCTCGATGATCGTCCCGGGCATCGACAGCGCGGAGGCAATGACCGGCTCCGCCTCCTTGTCGAGGTTGATGAGCTTCGCGTAGCACCCGTCCTCGAGGTTCGAGAGGCCCTCGTCGGTCCAGCCGGTCTCGTCGTCGCCGATGAGACGCCGGTTCGGGTCGGCGGAGAGGGTGGTCTTTCCGGTGCCGGAGAGGCCGAACATGATCGCCGGATCGTCGCGCGAACCGATGTTGCTCGAGCAGTGCATCGAGAGGTGTCCGGCGTCCGGCAGCAGGAAGTTCATCACCGTGAAGATGGACTTCTTGACGATGCCGCAGTAGTCGGCCCGCCCGACGACGAGGCAGATCCGATTCCGGAAGTCGATGATGACCGCGCGGTCGGAGCGGGTTCCGTCGCGCTCGGGCTCGCAGCGGAACGACTGGACGTTGAGCATCGTCCAGCGCTTCGCCTCCGGGTCGACGAGGCCGGGCACGTGGCGGGGAAACATGTTGCGGGCGAACAGCGCGTGCGTGGCGTACTCGCCGACGAAGCGATAGGGGATCGCATACGCGGGGTCCACCCCTACGCAGCCGTCCTGCACGTACAGCGTCGCCCCGGTCGCGTTGAGGTGGGTCTGACGCGCTTCAGCAACGGATCGAAACGGTCCGGATCGAAGGGCTTGAGGCTGTCCTTCCACCAGATCCGGTGCTCCACCTCGGGCCAGGCGACCGCGAAGGTGTCCTGCACCGGACGACCCGTGCAGGTCGGATCGGTATGAAAAACGAGGGGGCCGTGGACCCCGAGCCGCGTCGCGAACGCCTTGCGCTCGGCGTCTCCTCCCCCGACCCGCACCCGGCCCCGGTCGTTCGCGATCGCCTCGTGAAAGAGCTGGGACGGGGAGAGCCCGTGGCGATAGCGAACCGTCTCGAGACCGAGCGAGGCCTGGAGCGCGTGGCGGACACCCATGGCGAGATTCCGGACCGGTTCGCGGGATTCTCGCATGGCCCCGATCCGGCCCACAACTGCGAACGGGTCTCAATCAGGCCGTTTCACGCTACGGTTCCGGATGGACATCGAGACTCGCAGGCGGACGGGGAACGAGACGGGGCCGCTCCGCCCCGCAGCGGCGCGCGCTTGACGTGCCGGATACCCGCAACCGGATTGAACAAGCGCAACCCGGTATCAGGCGGCGGTGCGGCGGTGAGCAGGTCGGACCGCCCTTGGCCAATCCGACACCGAGGAAGGAAGAGGAAGGAGACCATCTCATCGGCCTGATCGGCCTGCGTCCTCCCGCCGACCCGCCGTTCGGCCCGCGCGACAGGGGTCCCGGGTCTCGATTGCGCCCGCTTTGCACCGCGGAGCGGATATCCGCGAGTGTCCCCCCGGCGAGCGCGGCCGCGTGCCGCTCCGCGGGTTCCTCCGGACCAGGGCAGACCAGGGCGGACCGGCACGGCTCAGCGCCGCATCGACTCGAAGAACTCCGAGTTGGTCTTGGTGGTCTTGAGGCGATCGACGAGGAATTCCATGGCCGCGATCTCCTCCATCGGCTGCAGGAGCTTTCGCAGGATCCAGATCCGCTGCAGCTCCTCGGCCCGGGTGAGGTACTCCTCGCGGCGGGTTCCGGAGCGGTTGAAGTTGATCGCGGGGAAGATCCGCTTCTCCTGCAGCTTTCGCTCGAGATGGATCTCGTTGTTGCCGGTGCCCTTGAACTCCTCGTAGATGACCTCGTCCATGCGCGACCCGGTGTCGATGAGCGCGGTGGACATGATCGTGAGGCTGCCCCCTTCCTCGATGTTGCGGGCCGATCCGAAGAACCGCTTCGGCCGCTGCAGGGCGTTCGCGTCCACTCCCCCGGTGAGCACCTTGCCGGACGAGGGGACCACCGTGTTGTAGGCCCGGGCGAGGCGGGTGATGGAGTCGAGCAGGATGACCACGTCCCGCTTGTGCTCGACCAGCCGCTTCGCCTTCTCGATCACCATCTCCGCGACCTGGACGTGACGCGAAGCGGGTTCGTCGAACGTGCTCGAGATCACCTCGCCCCGCACCGAACGCTGCATCTCGGTGACCTCCTCCGGCCGCTCGTCGATGAGAAGGACGATGAGATGCACCTCGGGGTAGTTGCGCGAGATCGACTGGGCGATGTTCTGCAGCAGCATCGTCTTGCCGGCCTTGGGCGGGGACACGATGAGGCCGCGCTGGCCCTTCCCGACCGGCGCCGCGAGGTCAATGATCCGGGCGGTGAGATCCTCGGTGCTGCCGTTGCCCTGTTCCAGGGTGAAACGTGACTCGGGGAAGAGCGGGGTCAGGTTCTCGAAGAGGATCTTGTTGCGGGCGTTCTCCGGCCTGTCCAGGTTGAGCTGGTCCACCTTGAGAAGCGCGAAGTACCGCTCTCCGTCCTTCGGCGGGCGAATCCGGCCGGACACCGTGTCCCCGGTACGAAGCCCGAACCGCCGGATCTGGCTCGGCGAGACGTAGATGTCGTCCGGCCCGGCGAGATAGGAGCTGTCCGCGAAACGAAGGAAGCCGAATCCGTCCTGGAGGATCTCGAGGACCCCGTCGCCCTCGATGTCCTCGCCCCGCTTGGACCGCGCCTTGAGCAGGGAGAAGATGATCTCCTGCTTGCGCATCCGGCCGAGGCCGTCGAGCCCCATCGACTGGCTCAGGTCGAGGAGCGCGGGGAGGGGTTTTTTCTTCAGTTCGGTCAGGTTCATATGTTTCGATCAGGCAGGTAGGGAAAGGTGACCGGCCGGGAGTGAACGAGCGACCGTTTCCGGCCGCTGCCTCGGTGCCGGCGGGCGGGATGGCGGTCGAGAAGGGCTTATATCCGCAACCTGACGAACGAGCAGACCGTGCAGAGCCTGCGGCCACCCGGTGCGAGGTCGGGATACGCCGGCGGCAGACCCGACCCGCCACGGGGCGGCCGGCCCCGGGCAGACCGGATCAGCGAAGCGTAATCCGACACCGGCAGTCCGGTGCGACGGCTGTCAAGTGATGGATACAAGTCCCTTCCGAAAGCGATGCCCGCCTCGAGAGCGAGGCCGGAGCAGGTCTCGGTGAAGCGACGCGGGGCCCGCGCCTTCTTGCCCTGTCGGAGTGCAATCGCGAAAGCCCGCAAGTTTCGGGGGCTAGGCGACCAACCGGATGGGGCGCCCGGCGTGGGAAAACGCTAGCACGCCCCGGCAACCGTGTCCAGCATCCGGCCGGGAGGTTCAGGGCCATCTTCATCGTGACCGAGGGCTGGCCGCGGGTGCGGATCGGCCGGCCGTGCGGTCGAGGGCCGCTTCATGAGACCCGAACCGACCGGGCATGGCGGGGACGACGGCGGTCATCGCTCCGCGAACCGCACCCGGAGACGGCGCATCCCGGAGAGCCAGCGGTCGTAGTCCGTGGTCTTGCGCCGCAGGTATTCGAGCACCTGGGGATGGGGCAGGATGAGGAACTCCTCGCGCTCCATCGTCTCGACGACGCAGTGCGCGAGCGCCTCGGGCTCGATCATGCCGTCGACGCTCGCGACCCCCTGCTCGCGCCCCGCGGTCATCGCGGTGCGCACCGCCTGCGGGCAGAGCACGGAGACCCGCACCCCGCGGTCGCCGTACGTGATGGCGAGGTATTCGGCGAAGGCGACCGCCGCGTGCTTGCTGACCGCGTAGGTCGCGGACCCCACGTGGGTGAGGAGCCCCGCCGCGGAGGCGGTGTTGACGAGGTACCCGCTCCCCCGGGCGGCCATCTTCCGGGCCACCGCCCGGGCCGCGTACACGTGGGCCATGACATGCAGGTCCCAGTTCCGCCGCCACTCCTCGTCGGGTGCCTCCTCCCCGCCCTCGACCGCAACCCCGGCGTTCGAGCAGAAGACGTCGATGGGGCCGAAGCGCTCTTCCGCCGCCGCGACGAGGGCCTCGACGGCCCGCTCGTCCGTCACGTCGCATGCGACCGCGAGCCCCCCGATCTCGCCGGCGACGGCCCGGAGCGGCTCGTCCTGAAGGTCCGCGAGCGCGACGCCCCTCGCACCCTCCCGGGCGAACCGCCGAGCGAGGGCCCGCCCGATACCGCTCGCCGCCCCGGTGACGACCGCCACCTTGCCCTCGATCTTCACGCCTTTATCTCCTCCTCGGACCCGGGATCGTGCCCGGAATCGTATCGTCGGCTGCCCATCCGCGCGGGCGAGCCGCGTCGAGCGGTGACCGCCTCGTCGCCGGTGCGAGCCTCCCGCGCGGCCGGGCTACCCGTCCCCGCTGGCGAGCCGCCACGCCCGCTCCGCCCGCACCCGGCAGTAGCCCGCGAAGCCGAGGGCGGTGTCGGAGCTCGCGTTGCCGTCGAGCCCGCGCCTGTAGACCCCCTGGATGATCGCGGCGCTCCGGAACAGGTTGTAGACCAGGTAGAAGTGCCAGTTCTCGATGCCGCCCCGACCCGCCATCTCGCAGTATCGGGCGACGAACTCCTGCTCGGTGGGGATGCCGAGCTCGTGGAGGTTGGGCCGGTTCAGTCCGTGCTGGTCGTCCTCGTCCGCGTAGTAGGTCTGGCACACGTAGCCGAGGTCGGCCAGCGGGTGCCCGAGGGTCGAGAGCTCCCAGTCGAGGACCGCGGCGATGCGAGGCTCGCCCGGATGCACGATGGCGTTGCCGAGCCGGTAGTCGCCGTGCACCACCACCGTCTCGGCTGCGGCCGGGATGTGCCGGGGCAGCCACTCCATGAGCGCGTCCATCGCGGGGATGTCCTCGGTGCGGGACGCGAGGTACTGCTTGCTCCAGCGCGAGATCTGGCGCTCGTAGTAGTTGCCGGGCCGGCCGAAGGAGCCGAGCCCCACCTCCTCCGGCGGGACCGCGTGGAGCGCCGCGAGCACGTCGGCGAGGTGCCGGTAGACGGGTACGCGCTCGGCGGGGGACGCCCCGGGCATGAGGGGGCTCGCGTAGACCCGCCCCTCCACCTTCTCCATCACGTAGAACTTCGTGCCGATGATGCCGGGGTCCTCGCAGAGCAGGTGCATCCGGGGAACCGGCACCGCCGTCGACTCGAGCGCCTTCATGACCCGGTACTCCCGGTCGACCTGGTGGGCGGAGGGGAGGAGCTCACCCGGCGGCTGCTTGCGTAGGACGTACTCCCGCCCCCCGGCCTCGAGCAGGAACGTCGGGTTGCTCTGCCCCCCTTCGAACTGCCGCACCACGAGCGGCTCGCGGGTGGAAAAGCCCGGCAGGGACGTGCGCAGAAACCGCTCCAGCGCCCGTTCGTCGAAACGGTGAGCGGGCCGTACCGGCGTCAGCTCGGGAATGTCGCTCACGGGCGGCTCCTCATCGGCGGGCGACGCCGAATGATACCCGCACCGCCCCCGCGCGCGTCCGGCTATAATTTTCACGAAGCGCGGATCGCCGGCACCGGCGTACCGGCGCGCTGGCTGTCATCCGGAGGCGGGATCGCCACCCCCACCCTGGTATCGAGGCCCCCTCTTTCGTCATGCTGATCGGAACGACCGCCGGCCCCGCGTCCCGACCCCCGACCCCCGTGCGCGCCGTCGGCGCCGATCGCCCGCGTCCGCGCCCGCGTCTTCTGTGTATGCCGGTTTCAGGTGGCCGGGCAGGCCGGGTAAGTCGGCGCCATGCCGGGCCGTCTTCGTTCCCGGTAGATGGTTGGCCGACAAGCGTGCGGGAGTCGGCCGGCGAACCGCATCGAGGGTGGCGTCTCGTCCCGGCGGCCTGCTCCACGTTCGCGGGCTCGAAGGCCGTTCCGGCGTTCATCCCCTGACGCATGTTCCCCGCGATAGATCCGGGCGCCCTCGGCGCCCTCGCCCAGGTCATCCTGATCGACCTTGTCCTCGCCGGCGACAACGCCGTCGCGGTGGCCCTCGCCGCCGCCGGCCTTCCCGCACATCAGCGCCGCCGGGTGATCGTGAGCGGCATCGCCCTCGCGGCCGTACTGCGCGTGCTCTTCGCCCTCCTGACCGTGCAGCTCCTGAAGCTCCCCGGGCTGCTGCTCGCCGGCGGCGTCCTCCTCCTCTGGATCGCGTGGAACCTCACGGTGGAGATCCGCCGCCAACACCCTCCCGAGGTGGCCGGCCGGAAGGAGACGGGGCAGGCGGAGCGGATGCGCAGGCGCCCCCCCGGCAAGACGGTGCGCCAGGCGATGACCCAGATCCTCATCGCGGACTTCTCGATGTCCCTCGACAACGTGCTCGGGGTGGCGGCGGTCGCCCGCGAGCATCCCTTCGTCCTCGTGATCGGGCTCGCCCTCTCCGTCGCGTTCATGGGGTTCGCCGCCTCGATCATCGCCCGGCTGCTCGAGCGGCACCGCTGGATCGCGTGGGCGGGCGTGGTGCTCATCTTCTGGGTCGGGATCGTGATGGTCTACGAAGGGGGGCAAGAAGTCCTCCAGATCGTCCGCGCCGCCTGACCACCGATCCCAGCCACCTGACCACCGATCCCACGATCCCATTGGAATCCCCGCCGCGCGGGAACCGCCGGCCGGGCGGCCGGGATCGGCGGACTCGCGTCCTGGAGTTCCCGCCCGCGGGGCGCCGACGGCAGGTCGGGTTCGCCGCGGGCGTGAACGGACTTAGAATCCCCGCCCACAGCCCGAAAGGATCACCGACTTTCGTCGCGAGGGGGCCAGGATGCCCCACGATCTCCCCACGATCTCATGGAGGAACGGGCCGCCCGGACCGAGAGCGCGCGTGCGCGCGGCTGAAGGCGTAGCCGACACTGGCTCGACACTGGCGCGTGCGCGCGGTCGAAGCGGCTTGCGAGAGTACGGCCCGCTACCGCGAGCGGATGGGCGGCCGCAGCGGGAAGTCGGTGATCTTTTCGGGGCAGGAGCAACCGGCGGCGAGGGCGCCCTCCCCCGGACGCAGTGACCCGGAGTCCCCGCCCCGGCGAAGGAGGAGCATGAACTTTCGCGAAGTCGACAGCCGCTACGACGGCGTGCGGCTCGAGGAAGAGATCCTCGAGTGGTGGCGGGCCGACCAGGTGTTCGAAGCCTGCCAGCGCGAGACCGAGGGCCGGCCTCTCTACGTATGGAACGACGGCCCGCCGACCGCGAACGGCCGGCCCGGGCTCCACCACGTCCTCGCCCGCACCTTCAAGGACCTGTTCCCCCGCTACAAGGCCATGCGCGGCTACCACTGCCCGCGTCGGGCCGGCTGGGACACCCACGGCCTGCCCGTCGAACACGAGATCGAGAAGGAGCTCGGGATCTTCGAGAAGTCCCGGATCGAGCGCGAGGTAGGGGTCGAGGAGTTCACCCGGCGGTGCCGCGAGTCGGTCATGCGCTACATCGGGGACTGGGAGCGGATGACCGAGCGCATGGGCTTCTGGGTGGACATGGGCGACGCCTACTACACCCTCGACAACGCCTACATCGAGTCGGTCTGGCACCTGCTCAAGATCATCTGGGACAAGGGGCTCCTGTACCGCGGGTACAAGGTCGTGCCCTACGACCCGCGGATCGGGGCCACCCTCTCGTCGCACGAGGTGTCGCTCGGCTACCGGGAGGTCGAGGACCCGTCCGTCTACGTCCGCTTCCCCGTCGCCGGCGAGCCGGCCGCCGGCTCCGCACCCCGTGGCGGTGACGGTGGCGGGGATGGCAGGGACCAGCGCCGCGTCTCGTTCCTCGTCTGGACCACCACCCCCTGGACCCTTCCCTCCAACCTCGCTCTCGCCGTTCACCCGGACGTCGACTACGCGTGCGTGCGGGACGGCGACGAGACCCTCATCCTCGCCGCGAAACGGGTCGAGGCGGTGCTCGGCGACCGCGCGGGAGCGGTCGAACGGACCGTCACCGGAAGCGAGCTCGCGGGCCTTCGCTACGAGCCCCCGTTCGACTTCCTGAAGCCCGGGCCAAGCGCGGCGGACGCGGCCCATCGGGTGAGGACCGCGGACTTCGTGACCACCGACGAGGGGACCGGGGTCGTGCACGCGGCGCCCGCCTACGGGGCGGACGACCTCGAGCTGGGGATGGAGCACGGGCTTCCCGTGCTGCACGGGGTCGGCCTCGACGGCCACTTCCTCCCGGAGGTGGGGCCGGTCGCCGGGCGCTTCTTCAAGGACGCGGACCCGGTGCTCGTCGACCTCCTGCGCGCGAGCGGGCGGCTCTATCGGGCCGGGACCCACGTGCACAACTACCCGCATGGATGGCGCACCGGCGACCCGCTCATCTACTACGCGAAGGACGCCTGGTACATCCGCACCACCGCCCGACGCGACCGGCTGGTCGAGCTCAACCGGACCATCAACTGGGTGCCGGAGCACGTCCGCGACGGACGTTTCGGCAACTGGCTCGAGCACAACGTGGACTGGGCGCTCTCGCGCGAGCGTTTCTGGGGGACCCCCCTCCCGGTGTGGACGGACGGGGACGGCGACTTCCTCTGCATCGGCTCGCGGGCGGAGCTCGAGGGGCTCTGCGGGCGGGCGCTCGGAGACCTCGACCTGCACCGCCCCGCGGTGGACGAGATCGAGTTCGTGCACCCGAAGAACGGCCGCACCTACCGACGGGTGCCGGAAGTCATCGACTGCTGGTTCGACTCGGGCGCGATGTCGTACGCCCAATGGCACTGGCCCTTCGAGAACGCGGAACGGTTCGAGAAAGGCTTCCCCGCCGACTACATCTGCGAGGCGGTCGATCAGACGCGGGGCTGGTTCTACACCCTGCACGCCATCTCCACCCTCGTCTCGGACAGCGTGGCCTACCGCAACTGCATCTGCCTCGGCCACATCGTCGACAAGGACGGGAAGAAGATGTCCAAGTCGGTCGGCAACGTCATCGACCCGTGGGCCGTCTTCGACGGGACCGGCGCAGACCCCCTTCGCTGGTACCTCGCGGCCCGGATCGCCCCGGGGGCCCGGAAGCGGGTCTCGCTCGACCTCGTGCGGGAGGTCGCGCAGACGTTCATCAACACCTGGTGGAACACCTACGCGTTCTTCGTGCTCTACGCGCGCCTCGACGAGGTGGACGTGACCGCGGACGTGCCGCTGGCCCGCCGGCCCGAGATCGACCGCTGGATCCTCGCCCTGCTCCAGCGAACGGTCGGGACGGCGACCGCGTGTCTGGACGCCTACGACGCCCACGGGGCCGGTCGGGTCATCGAATCCTTCGTCGACCAGCTCAGCAACTGGTACGTACGGCGCAACCGCCGGCGCTTCTGGAAGGCGGCGGCGGGGGAGGACAAGCAGTCCGCCTACCTCACCCTCTACGAGTGCCTCGACGCGGCCAACCGGATGATGGCCCCCTTCATGCCGTTCACCGCGGAGGCGGTCTACGCGAACCTCGTCCGCACCGTCCGTCCGGACGCCCCCGCGAGCGTCCACGTCGCCGCGTGGCCGGAGGTGGACGAGGCGAAGAGGGACGACGCCCTCGTCGCGGACTTCGACGCCGTCCAGCAGGTCGTCGCCCTCGGACGGGCCGCGCGGAACGCGTCGCGGGTGCGGGTGCGCCAGCCCCTGCCCCGCCTCCTCGTGCGGGCGCCCGGCCGGGCGGAGGCAAGCGCGGTCACCCGGCTCGAAGCCCACATCCTGGAGGAGCTCAACATCAAACATCTGGAGCTGGCGGACGCGGATGCCGAGCTGGTGGGCTACCGGATCCGGCCGAACCTGCCCCGGCTCGGGCGGCGCTTTCGAGGGCTCGTCCCCGCCATCCGCCAGGCCCTCGAGGAGGCTTCCGACGCGACGCGCCGGACCATCGCCCGGGCCGTCGCGACGGGCGAAGGCCATCGGCTGGAAGCGGGCGGCGAGACCCTCGACCTCGAGGCGGAGGACTTCCTCGTCGAGAGCACCTCCGCCGAAGGCTATTCGTCGGCCGAGGACGGCGGCTACCTCGTCGGGCTCGACACCCGGCTCGACGAGACGCTCCGCCGCGAGGGACTCGCCCGCGAGCTGGTACGCACCGTTCAGGAGGCGCGCAAGCAGGCCGGGCTCGAGGTATCGGATCGAATCCGGCTCCGCGTCGTCGGCTCGCCGGCGATTGCGGCGGCCCTCGCGGAACACCGCGACTACGTGATGGAGGAGACCCTCAGCCACGAGCTCCTGGACAACGGCGGGTTCGGCACGGAGTACGAAGCCGAGCACCGCCTCGACGAGGAGCACTGGTCCATCGGCCTCGCTCGGCGTTAGCCTCTGGAGGAAGCCGGAAGAGGCGCCGTCGGCCGCGCGCCGGCGGCGCTTCGGCACGGCGCGGCGCGCACCCTCGCCAAGCCCCTGCGACACCTCGGGAGAGACGATGACGGCAACCGCATCGGACCTGCACCCGGCACACCGGATCCCGGACGGAATCCCGCCCGAAGAGTGGGCGGTGCGCTGTGACCTCGCCGCCGCGTACCGCCTGTGTGCGCTCTACGGCTGGACCGACCTCAACAACACCCATATTTCGGCCCGCGTCCCCGGCACCGAGGACGAGTTCCTGCTGAACCCGTTCGGGCTCTTCTTCGAGGAGATCACCGCTTCCTCGCTCATCCGGGTGGATCGAGAGGGGAACGTGGTGGGCGGCTCGGACTTCGGCATGAACAAGGCGGGCTTCATCATCCACGGCGCGATCCACCTGAGCCATCCGCACCTGCACTACGTCATGCACACCCACTCCCGCTACGGGGTAGCGGTGTCGATGCAGAAGGAGGGGCTGCTCCCCAACAGCCAGAAGGCCCTCACCGTCCTCGGTTGGACCGGCTACCACGACTACGAGGGGACCGCCACCGAAGCGAGCGAGCAACCGCGCATCGTCCGCGACCTCGGCGACAAGCGCCTGCTCATCCTCCGCAACCACGGGCTGCTGTCGGTGGGAGAGACGATGGGCGAGGCGTTCGTGTGGATCTACCGGCTGGAGACCGCGTGCCGCCACCAGATCGACGCGCTCGCGGGCGGTGCCGAGCTGCAGCCGCTCTCACCCGAGACCCGGGAGCGGACCATCCGGCAGGGGCTGAAGATGTACGGCCGGGGCGGCTTCGTCGAGGTCGGCAAGGAATGGCCCGCCCTGCTCCGCCAGCTCGAGCGGGCCGGCATGAACGACTACCGCACCTGAGCCGGCCGCCGGATCGGATCGCGAGCGGGTCGATCACCCGCGCCCTGCGACGCGGCCCGGGCCGCGCCCGGCGGCGACTTCACTCCACCTCGTTCTCGAGCACGAGCTCCGCGACCGAGACGCGCACCGCGTCGCTTGGGCGAAGGGTGAAATCGTCGGGCGGCACGATGCCCGTGCCGGTCATGAGGAACGCACCGCCCGGGAAATCGAGATCGGTGAAGAGCCACTTCGCGATCTCTTCGAGAGAGCGCTTGAGCCGAGAGGTGCGGGTCTCGCCTTCGAACGCCGGAGCGTCGCCGCGCTCGATTACGAGCTGGACGGGCAAGTCCCGCATCGCGTCCGGCTCGGCGATCACGATGCCCGGGCCGAGGGCGCACGAACCGTTGTAGACCTTGGCCTGCGGAAGGTAGAGGGGGTTCTCCCCCTCGATGCTGCGCGAGGAGACGTCGTTGCCGGCCGTATAGCCGACGATCGCGCCCTCGCGGTTCAGCACGAGCGCAAGCTCCGGCTCGGGAACGTTCCACGAGCTGTCCGGGCGGACCCGGATCCGCCCGCGGTGGCCGACCACCCGCCACCCGTTGGACTTGAAGAACACCTCGACCCGCTCGGCCTCGTAGACGCGGTCGTAGACGTCCGCGGTCTCGGACTCCGCCATGCGGGCTTCCCGGCTCCGGAGGTAGGTGACACCCGCCGCCCACACTTCCTGGTCGTCCTCGATGGGGGCAAGCAGCTCGCCCTGCGCCGGCTCGTCGGTGCGCGCCTCGGCGAGCGCCCCGCGCATCTCCGAGCGAGGGCGCCGGAGGAGCGAATCGACCCGAAAGCCTTCGGTCAGCCAGTGTCCGTCGACCGCCCAGCGCGGCTTGCAGGGTGTCTCGTGGCGGGTGAGGTACATGGGGGGAACTCTCCTCGTGCAGGACGACGGTGCGGGTGCGGAACGCTCCGCCGTGAAGCGGGCGGGCGCGATCGTGAACCCTGAGCGGGCGCGGTCCACCACGCACATCGGCCGTCGCGGGGAGACCGGGGGGCCCGGCCCCTGGCCGGGGTTGCCGTCCGGGCTCCCCGCCCCGGTCGAATCCGGCCAGCCTGCCGGCACGAGGCCCGCTCGTTCCGGGCCACCGCGGCCGACCGGGTGCCCGGTGGGCGGCGTCACGAGAAGCGGCAACTCAGCGGGAGGAGGACCGGCGCGAACCGACGGCCGGACGCCTCCGGAGCGACCGGAGCCGGCCGGCGCACCTCGACCCCGAGGACACCGGTCACCGTCCCCGAGTGGCGGGCGAGGCACCCCCAGCCACCTCTTCGAGGATGTGGGTCCCGGTTCGTCCCGCGCCGGCGAGATCCCGGCCGGGACGGGCGACGACGGCCCTCAGCTCATTCGCCGCCCCCCTCCCTGCTTCCTTCACCCTGCCGGATTCGTTCGTAGATCTCCTCGCGGTGCACTGCCACCTCGCGCGGAGCGGTCACTCCGATCCGCACCTGCTGGCCCTTTACCTCGAGCACCTTGACTCGGACATCATCCCCGATGACCAGGGTTTCGCCCGCTCGCCGCGTAAGTATGAGCATCACCCTCTCCCCTGCCTGCGGGCAGGTACCGCCATCATAGCCTATTCCCGCCTGCCCCTGCCGGTGGACCGAATGGCGGCTCGACGCTCCGGCGTTTTCCGGGCCCGGCCGCGGAGGCAGCGGGAACGGTTCGTCTCCTGGTTTCCAAACAGACCATTTGGTTCGTTCAAGACGAGCACAGCCTGTCCGCGCCGAAGAATGCGGCCCCCCGGCGCCCGTCAATCCGAGGCGATCCAACGTTCAACGTCGGGGTCGTCCTCGCCGGGGACGTGCACGACCGTGAACCGGAAGGGGTCCGCACCGAGCGGCCGGGTGGCATCGAGACCCATCTTGTCCACCCGCCCGTCCCGGGCGGAGGGATCGAGGCGCGAACCCTGCGCGCCGGGGACGACGACGAGGTCCTCCCCGGCCTGGAAGCGGGTCGCCACCGCCCATTCCACCGCTTGCGGGTCGTGCACGTCCACATCCTCGTCCACCACCACGACCTGCTTGATGTCCGTGTGGCCCGCGAACGCGCCCATCATGATGTTGCGGGGCTCGCCGTCCCAGCGCTTGCGGATCCGCACGTGGAGGTGGTACCGGCATACCCCGCCGGCGGGAAGGTGGACGTCGAGGACGCTCGGGAAGCTGCGGCGCAGCACGGAGAGCAGCGACGCCTCGCGCGCAATGGCCCCGAGCAGCAGGTGCTCCATCGCGGCCGGCACGATGGTGTGGAAGATCGCGTCGCGCCGGCGCGTCACCGCATCGACCACGAGCACCGGCCGGTCGCCGGCCGGCCCGTAGTACTGTGGGAATTCGCCGAAGGGTCCCTCCGGGGCGCGCTCGTGGGGCAGGAGACGGCCTTCGATCACGATCTCGGCCTCGGCCGGCACCCGCACCGCGTTGGTCACGCACCGCACCACGGGGAGCGGGGCGCCCTGGAGCGCCCCCGCTATCTCGAGCTCGTCCGTGTTGAGGGGCACGATGGCCTGGGAGGCGAGCAGGGTGGCCGGGTCCACGCCGATGACCACCGCCACCGGCAGCGCCTCGCCGCGCGCCTCCGCCGCGTCGTAGAACCGATGCAGATCGCGCGGGAGCATGAGGATGCCGAGCCGGTCGGGGCCGGCTACCTGCAGTCGGTTGATCGAGACGTTCCGGTCCCCCGTCTCGGGGTTGGCCGCGATGACGAGACCGGCGGTGATGTAGGGGCCGGCGTCGTGCTCGTTGTGGACGGGAATGGGGAGGTCGCGTTCGAGATCCACCTCCCGCGCGACCACCTCCCGGACCGGCGCCCGAGCCGGGTCCACCTCCCGGCACGCGAGAGGCGATTCGATGGCCCGTCGATAGCCGTCGAGGAGCCCCTCCTCGTCCGTGCCGAGCGCCTCCGCGATCCAGGACCGGGCCGATACCAGGCCGGACACGACGGGGATCGAGTGGCGGCCGTCCGGCGCGGGGAAGTGCGTCGCCCGGCGGCCGTCGAGACGCTTGGCGAGGGCGGCGAGGGTGAACCGGAGCGGTATGCCGGGCCGGGCGCGGGCGAGGCGCCCGGACGCCTCGAGCCGGTCCAGCCAGCCGCGAAGGGTCGGCACCGGGTCGTTCCGCGCCGCCGGGTCACTCACCGCGAAACACCGCCCGGCGCTTCTCGACGAACGACGCGATCCCCTCCCGGAAGTCGGCCGAGGAGCGGAGCCGCCCGTAGGCATTGCCCTCGATCTCGATCCCGGCCTGGAGGGTAGTGTGCTGCGCGGCGTTGAGCACGTCCTTGGCCGCGCGTTGGGCGAGCGGGGAGAAGCCGCGAAGCTCGTCCACCAGGGCATCGGTCGCGGACTCGAGCTCGCCGTCCGCGACGCAGGCCGTCGCGATGCCCCAGTCCAGCGCTTCCCGGCCGGCGAGGCGGCGCGAGCGCATGACCATATCCTTGGCGCGGGCGATCCCGATCATGTGCAGGAGCCGTATCGAACCGCCCGAGCCGGGGATCATGCCGATGCGCTGCTCCGGCAACCCGACGACCGCGGTCTCGGACACGATCCGGAAGTCGCACGCGAGGCCGAGCTCGAAAGCGACCCCGAAGCAGTAGCCGCGGATCGCGGCGACGACGGGCTTGCGGCAGCGCTCCGGGGCGGCGACGTTGCGGGCGAGCTCGGAGAGATGCTCCGGGCTTCGTTCCAGGAAGCCGGAGATCTCCCCGCCGCTCGAGAAGTGCTCGCCCTCGGAGCGGAGGACGACGACCCGCACGTCCGCATCGCGGTCGAGCTCCTCGAACACGAGGCGAAGCTGCTCGCGCTGCGGCATCCGCACGATGTTGAGGGGCGGGCGGGAGAGCACCACGTCCGCCCGCTCGCGCTCGGGGTCGATCTCCACCCGGAAGCCGTCGAGCCGCTCGACGACGCTGGCGACGGTGCTCCGGAATGCTCTCTTCATGTCCCAGGTCTCCCGTTCGTCCCTCACTTCGTGCGCGCGGCCCGCCTCGTCCCGCTGCCCGGCCGGCGTGAAATGGCCCCGGCTCACTCCTCCGGGTCGTACTCGCCTGCCACCAGCCGCCGCCGGAGGATCTTGCCGACCGGGGACTTCGGGATCTCGCGGAGGAACGTGTACGCCCGCGGCCGCTTGAAGTCGGGAAGGGTCGAGGCCCGGCAGTGCACGTCGAGCGCGTCCGCCGCGACCGGCCCGCGCCGGACCACGAACGCGGCCACCCGCTGCCCCCAGCGGTCGTCGGGGAGCCCCGCCACCGCCACCTCGGCCACCGCGGGGTGCAGGGAGAGCACGTTCTCGACCCCCACGGGGGTGATGTTCTCGCCGCCGCTGACGATCATGTCGTCGACCCGACCGGTGACGAAGAGGTCTCCCTCCGCATCCCGATAGCCGGTATCGCCGGTGAAGTACCACCCCTGGTGGAGCGCTTTCGCATCCGCGTCGGGGCGGCACCAGTATCCGTCGAACGCCTCGTCATGGTCGAGGCGGACCGCGATCTGCCCTTCCTCCCCCGCTCCCGAGACCACGTCCTCCGGATCGGTGGAGCCGAGGCGCACCACCCTCACCTCCTGGTTGAGGCCGGCCCGGCCCGCCGAGCCCGGTTTGCGCGCGGCGCGCTGATCGATGGTGAAGGTAAAGACCTCGGACGAGCCGTAGTGATTGACGAAGAGCCGAGGCCGGAAGCCCTCCTCCACCCGCCGCACGAGCGCGTCCGTCATCGGCATGCCCGCGAAGCCGACCCGCCGCACGCTCGCCACCCGTTCCGGGGAGAACCCGGGATGGCTCAGAAGGTCGTGATACAGGGTCGGCACGAGGTACAGGGAGGTGATCCCCTCCGTCTCGATGAGATCGAGGGCCTTCGCCGCGTCGAAGCGCGGCTGGCAGACGAAGCAGCCGCCGAGAAAGGCCGACGAGAGGAGCGAGCGCACCCCCATCGTGTGGTAGAGGGGCATGACCCCCAAGGTGGACTCGCCGAACCCGTACTGGTGGTGCGCGACGTGGGCGAGCGCGGCCGCCCGCTCCGCCCGGTGGCGGCGCGGGACTCCCTTGCCGCGGCCGGTGGTGCCGGAGGTGTAGAGCATGACGGAGACGTCTTCGGCGGTGGCCCGGAGCGGCGCGGGCGAGACCCGGCCGGGCGGCTCGAAGACCTCCTCCCAGGAGTGGGTCGCGCCGCCGGCACCGCCGAGCGCGATGCGCGGGACGCTTCCGCCGGAGGCCGCCGCCACGGCTGCGGCGGCGGCGGCGGCCTCGGCCGATACCGGCTCGAAGACGAGGGCGCGCGCGTCGGCGTCGGCGGCGATGTGGGCAAGCTCGTCGCCGGTGGCCCGCCAGTTGGCCGGGGTGATGACGACCCCCGCGAACTGGCACACCCAGTGCAGGGTGGCCGCCTCGAGCCGGTTGCGAAGCACGGTGACGAGGTGGTCGCCGGGGCGAAGCCCGAGCGCGTCGAGACCGGCCGCCGCCCGGTGGACCCGCTCGAGCCAGCCGGCGTAGGTGAGGCGCCGGTCCCCGTCCACGATCGCGCAAGCGGAGGGAGAGCGGGCCGCCGCGGCGAGGAACGCCCGTCCGAGGTCCGTCACCGGATCGTTCCGGATACGGTTTCACTCACCGGTTCGGCAGCACCGCGATGTCGGGACATTGCAGCAGCCGGGCGTCCGCCGTCACAAGCGTGAGATCGAAGACCTTGGCGCTGGCCGCGATGAGTCGATCGGCCAGGTCCTGATGCGCGAGCGCGAGCGCCCGGCTTGCCAAGGCGACCTCGAAGGTCACGGGGGTCTCCCGAATCGGCATGATCGAGCTGGCCTCGCGCAACCAGGTTCCCGGATCCGGCTCGAGGGTGACGCGGCCCCGCTCGGCGAGGAGAAGCGCCTCCCAGACACTGACGGACGAGAGCCGGAGCTCGACCCCCTCCTCGGTGAGGGCCCGGCGCACCTCGTTGGAAAGCCGGTCCGGATCGAGCAAGCCCCAGAGCCAGATGTGGGTATCCAGCAGGAGGGCCACCTGGCCCGAAAAAATCACCGACTTCCTGCTGCGGCCGCCAATCCGCTCGCGGTAGCGGGCCGTACTCCCTCAAGCCGCTTCGACAGCGCGCACGCGCTAGTGTCGGCTACGCCTTCAGCAGCGCGCATGCGCTCTTTCGGTCCGTGCGGCCCACTCCTCGATGAGATCGTGGGGCATCCTGGCGCCCTCGCGACGAAAGTCGGTGATTTTTTCGGGCCAGTGCCCCCGCACAGTGAGCCTGGCCGTTCGAGGCGGCGGATATGGGACCGGAACGGCACCTGTGCGCTTGACTTTCAATCGATCGAAATCACTGTGCGGAGGTACTGACCGAGCGCCTCCCGGTCGGCGAGCTCCGAAGCGGGAGCGACAAGATCGCCGTGGATCCGTCCGCGGTCCCGCATGGCTCCAAGCCAGCTACCGGAGCGATCGGGAGGTGGCGGCACGATCTGCGCTACCGGCTTGCCGAACCGGGTCACCAGAACCGGATTGCCCGTCTTCCCCACCCGGGCGAGAACTGCCAGGCACGTGGCCTTGAACTTGGATATCTGCATCTCTTCCATGCGAAAATCGTACCATGGTCTGAAATCATGGTCCATCGAACAAATGCTCGTGAACACGAGCACGACGGCGAACCTCTGCCGCATCTGTCGCCTCGCCCGCCGCGTCGAGCACCGCGGCCACGATGGGCTCGTAGCCGGTGCAACGGCAAAGGTGTCCGCTCAGCACCGCCCGCACCTCCTCCTCGCCCGGTGCGCGGCCCTCCGCCGCCAACCGTTCGAGCCATTCCGTCATGGTCATCAGGATACCCGGAGTGCAGTAGCCGCACTGGAGCGCGTGATGCCGGCGGAACGCCTCCTGGAGGCAGGAAAGGGTCCCGTCGGGCGCGGCGAGCCCCTCCACGGTGTCCACGCGCCGGCCGTGCGCCTGGACCGCGAAGACGAGGCAGGCGCGGGCCGGCGCCCCGTCGAGGCGGACGGTACATGCGCCGCACACCCCGTGTTCGCACCCGACATGCACCCCCCGCCGGCCGAACGCCTGCCGCAGGAAGTCGCTGAGGAGCAGACGAGGCGGCGCTTCCGCGGCGCATCGCTCCCCGTTCAGCGTGAGCTCGACGAGCTGCCGCTCGCCCGCGCGACGGCGCCGATCCGTCCCTTCCGGGGGCTCGGTCTCGCTGCCGCCGGCTTGACCGCAAGCGCCCTCCCCCTCCGCTTCCCGGTCATCGGACAGAGTGGATAGCCGGGGTCCCGGCCCCGTTGGAAGGCCCGCCGGCCGCAACGGGTCATCGGGCCGGGGCGGGAGCGGCGGCGTTTCCCGGCGACCCGATTCACCGCTCCGCGAGGCATCTTCGGCGAGCTCCCCACGCGACTCCGCCTCCCGCATGGCCCGTGAGTCAACCATTCCGGCCGGCGCCCGGCCCACGGTCCGTACAGCAGTCGGGGCAACGGCAATCGAAGCCGGCGAATGGGCGGGGGGGCCCGCCGCGGCACGCTCCACCGTCCGGCGGCCGAGGGTGCGGACGAGGCGGCGGCGGTAGGCGGCACCGCCGTCTCCATCGTCGGCGATGTCGAGCTCCTCGGCGAGCGCGGCGAGCGCGTCGTCGAGCGCTCCGCCCGCGAGCCGCGGCCATTCCCGGATGACGGGCGTATCCGCGACCCCTCCGAAGCCGACGACCATCCGCTCCCCCTCCACCACCGCGGCGCAGGACGCGATCGCGAAGTCGCCATGGCGAAGCGCGACCTCGTCGAAGGCGTGCCCCGCCCCCGGCGCGGCGACCGGCCAGCCGGTCGCCAGCACCATCTCGTCCTCCCGGCACGCGGTCTCGAGGGGGGCTTCGAAGAACGCCCGCGCCGGCACCCGGCGCTCGCCGTGCGCCGAACGGAGCCGGACGGTCCCCCCCAGCACCGCGAGGACGAGGGGCAGCTCCGCGCTCGGGTCCGCGTGGGCGATGGAGCCGCCCACCGTCCCGCGCGCGCGGGTCGGGTAGTGCCCGACGTGGGGGAAAGCCTCCGCGAGGAGGGGGAGGCGGCGGGCGAGGTCCGGCCAGCCCTCGAGCGCCGCCTGCGAGACCCCGGCCCCCACCTCGAGGTCCCGGCCGTGCTCCACGATCCCCCGGAGGTCTCCGAGCCCGCCGATGTCGATCACCACCGCCGGGGTCACCACCCGGAGGTTCATCATCGGGACGAGGGAGAGGCCGCCCGCGAGGATCCGGGCGTCGTCCCCCGCCTCGGCGAGGGCGGCCAGCGCCTCGTCCACCCCGGCCGGCCGAAGGTAGTCGAAGGGCGCCGGCTTCACGGCGGAGGGCGTCCCACGATATCCGCCCGAAGCACCGGGGCTATCCGCGCGCCTTCAGCCGGCTGGCCGGAGCGGGCAGCCGGTCCTCGACCAGAACCCGGTGGACCTCTGCGAGCAGGTTCTCGCTACCGTCCTGGTGTTCCTCGTACAAGCGATCGAGCTCTTCCATTTCATCGCTGATCAGAACGTCCGCCACCGTGTCACGGTCGGCGTTCGGGTGGATGCGCAGGTGCTGCTCCAGCCGAGCGCGGACCCGCTTTTCGGCTTTCTCCTCGGCGACCGAGTACAGGCTTGCAAGGATGTCTTTCATGAGGATGTCTTCCATTTCGTCCGGTTTGCCCGGCATCGGTTCCTCTCCTCGAAGCAAGGCCAATCGCCGCTACCTACCCTTCAGCGCTCTGCGGGGAGGCATCGACGTTCCGAGCGTGGCGGCGGCACGCAAGGGCGGCCGCTACGTGCGGGGCGAGGCGCGCGGGGAGAAGGGGAAGCGCCAGCACCTCTCCGGTGCCGAGGGCGTCCGCCACCGCGTTCGCGATGCACACCGGGGCACTCATCGACACCCCTTCGCCCACCCCCTTCGCCCCGAGCGGGGTCACCGTGGACGGCAGGTCGTGGTGAACGATGACCGGGGCGGGCACCTCGCACGCGGTCGGGATCGGGTAGTCCGCGAGGGTACCGGAGAGGAAGGTGCCGTCCGCGCCGTAGCGGAGCTCCTCGTACAGGGCCGCCCCCACGCCCTGCGCGAACGCCCCCCGGATCTGCCCGTCCACCATCGCGGGATGCAGGCGCACCCCCGAGTCGTGGCCGGTCACGTAGCGGTCGATGCGGACCCGGGCGGTCGCCGGGTCCACCTCGACGCCGCAGTAGTCGAACACGAACGCATAGGCGCCCGCCCCGTTGATGCGGTCCTCGGGGTCGGGGGGAGCGAGCGCGGGGGGCGACCACATCTCCGTCACCCGGAGCCCGGGCTCCATGCCCGCCGGGAGCGACGAGGGCGACCAGTGGAAGATCCCGGCGAGGCGCGCGAGCGCGACGGCGTTGTCGGGGTTGTGGGGTGGATGGACGCGCCCGGCCGCGAAGACGAGGCGATCGGGGCGGGCGTTCAGCTCGCGCGCGGCCACCGTCGCGAGCCGTTCGCGGACCCGGAGCGCGGCGCGGTGGGCGGCCCCGGCGACCGCGCCCGCGAACCGGCTCGAATAGTTGCCCGAGGCGATCGACCACGCCTGGGTCTGGGTATCGTGCTCGAGGTTGACGACGATTTCCTCCGGGGCGAGCCCGAGGACCGCCGCCACCACCTGGGCGAGCACGGTGCGGTGGCCCTGGCCCTGGGGCGCGGAGGCGGCGGTCACGGTCACCGCGCCGCCCGGGTCGAGGCTCACCGTCGCGGTCGCCACCGCGCCGTCCTTGGGGCCGGCGCGCGCCCGGACCTCGGGCGAGAGCAGGGTGGTGACGTAGCCCATGTTGGAGATGCTCGTCTCCACGATCGCGGCGTACCCGACGCCGTAGAGACGCCCCTCGCGCCGCGCCGCGCGCCGGCGGGCGAGCAGCTCGTCGAGCCCTCCCTCGGCGACCGTCCGATCGACGAGGGCCGGGAAGTCGCCCGAGTCGTAGCGGGCGCCGGCGGCGGCCCGGTATGGAATGGCCGCGCCCGGAACGAGGTTGCGGCGAAGGACATCGAGGGGCTCGAGGCCGAGGGTCTCGGCGACCCGCCGCATGAGCGACTCGAGGGCGAAGAACACCTGGGGGCCGCCGAACCCGCGGTTGAGACCGGTCGGGGTCTTGTTGGTGAGCGCGACCCGGTTGCGGACCGCGAGGTGCGGCACGTCGTACCCGCCGGTCATGAGGCCGTGCATCCGGTAGAGGGTGGCGGGCTCGGGGGCGCGGAGGTAGGCGCCGCAGTCCTCGACCTGGTCGTAGCGCAGCGCCCGCACCCGCCCGTCGTCCTCGACCGCCGCCGCGAGCCGGATCACGCGGTTGGTGGCCGAGGTGGCGGCGGAGAGGTTCTCCATCCGGTCCTGCGTCCAGCGCACCGGCCGCCCGGCCGCGCGGGCCGCGAGGGCGAGGGCCACGATGTCGACGAAGGCGGACTGCTTGACCCCGAAGCTCCCGCCGGAGTTCCGCGCCGCACGCAGCCGCAGGCGCGAGCCCGGCACCCGGAGCGCGCGGGCCATCACCGGATGCAGGGAGTACGGCCCGGGGAAGTTCGAGTGGACCTCGTAGACCCCTTCGCTCGGCAGCCAGGCCGCCGTCACCACGATCCCTTCGATCGGCGTGCAGACGTTGCGCGGATACCGGACCTCGACCGCGACGCGGCGCGGCGCGGTGCGGAACGCGGCCTCCGGGTCGCCGTAGCGGAAGCTCCGCTCGTGGACGAGGTTCGAGCCCATCGCCTCGTGCAGCGCCGGCGCCGACTCGCCGAGGGCCTCCCGGGGGTCGACGACCGCCGGCCGCGGCGCGTAATCGACCTCGACCCGCTCCGCCGCATCCTCCGCGACGTACCGATCGCGCGCCACCACCACCGCGACCGGCTCCCCGACGTAGCGCACGCGGCCGGTCGCGAGGCAGCGGTGCTCGACCGGCACGCGCACCCCGACGAGAAGCGGCTCGGACCAGGCGGCCGCCTCCGCCCCGGTGAGGACCGCGTGCACCCCGTCCAGCGCGAGCGCCGCGCCCGTGTCGAGAGCCAGGATGTCGGCATGCGGCCAGGGCGAACGCACGAAGCAGGCGTGACCCGCGCCGGGGGGGAGCGGGGCGTCGTCCGCGAACCCGGCCTCGCCGGTCACGAGGGCGGCGTCCTCGACGCGGGGGATCGAACGCCCGATCATGCGCGCGCTCCCCGGCGCGTCACCCGGTGGCGATCCGCGCGCCGGTTCGCACGCCGGTTCACACGCCGGGCCGCACGCCGGTTCGCTCGCGTACCCGATCCGGTCACCCGACACCCCTTCGCCTGATCCGGACGAACAGCAGGAGCGGAAGGGTGACGAACGAGAGCGCCGCGTACAAGGCGAAGGAGTTCGCGTAGCCCACCATCATTGCCTGGCGATTGACCTCGGCCCCGAACCGGGCGAGTCCGGGCACCGTGTCGAACGACCACATGCCGCCGACCACGGGCAACCGCACCCCTTCGGCATACGGGGTGACGTGCTCGGCGAGCTCCGCGTACCGGACCTTGGCGGTGCGCACCACCGCGAGCACGCTGACGGAGATGAAGAAGCTCGATCCGAAGTTGCGGAGGAGGTGAAAGAGCGAGGACGCCTCGGGCAGCATCCGGGTCGGCAGGGTCGCGAACGCGACCATGGAGAGCGGCACCCACATCAGCCCCGTGCCGATCCCCTGCAGGATGCCGTTCCAGGCGACCGCCCAGGGATCGACGTCGAGGTTGAACAGGGCCATGTTCCAGCCGCTCCATCCGATCATGGCGAGGCCGACGATCATGCCGGCCCGTGGATCGAGCCTTCCGGTGCGTGCGGCGATGAAGAAGCCGATGATCATCCCCGCGCCGCGGGCGGCGAGGAGGACCCCGATCATGGAGTCCGGATAGCCCATGAGGTTCTGCAGCATCGGGGGCAGGAGCACCGTCGGGGTGAAGTTGAGCATCCCGTACACGAAGACGAGGATGAGGCCGATGGTGAAGTTCCGGTCCCGGAACAGGGCGGGATTGATGAAGGGGTTCCGGGCGGTCGCGGTGTGGGCGAAGAACACCCAGAAGCTCGCGATGAGGACGCCGGCCAGGGTCAGGATCCGGAGCGAGTCGAACCAGTCCTCGCGCTCGCCCCGGTCGATGATGAGCTGCGCGCACGTGATCGCGATGGAGAAGGCGAGGAAGCCGGTCCAGTCGAGTCGCATCCGCTCGCCCCGCGTGTTGTCGCGGATGAAGATGAACGCGAGGGTGAACGCCGCCGCGCAAAGCGGAAGGATGAGCAGGAAGACCCACCGCCAGTTGTACTCCTCGGCAAGGTAGCCGCCGAGGGCGGGAGCGATGGCGGGGCCGATCACCACCGCCATCCCGAACAGCCCCTGGGCGGCCGCGCGGCGATCCGGCGGATAGGTCGCGATGATGATCGCCTGGGCGAGCGGCACCAAGGGAGCTCCGAAGACGCCCTGCCCGATGCGGTACACGAGCAGCGGCACGAGGTTCTCGGCCGACGCGCAGAGGATCGAGCTCAGCGTGAACAGCATCACGCTCCAGAGGATCACCCGGCGCTGGCCGAAGCGCGCGACCAGCCACCCCGTCATCGGGGTCGCCACCGCGGTCGCGACGACGTTGAGGGTGACCACCCACGAGACCTGCTCGGGGGTCGCCGACAGCGCACCCTGGAGCTGGGGCAGGATCACGTTCACGATGGTGACCGTGAGCGCGTAGAGCATCGTGCACACCGACACGGTGATGAGGATCAGCACGCGCGGCGGCGCGACCGGACGCGGGGCGGCGTCGGGAGGCGCTTCCATAGAGAGGTTCCGGGAACGGCGCCGCAATCCTAACCCGAAAAAAGTCACCGACTTCCCGCGGCGGCCGCCCATCCGCTCGCGGTCGCGGGACGTACTCCCGCAAGCCGCTTCGACCGCGCGCACGCGCCAGTGTCGACTACGCCTTCCGCAGCGCGCACGCGCTCTTTCGGTCCGTGCGGCCCGTTCCTCCATGAGATCGGGGGGCATCTTGGCGCCCTCGCGACGAAAGTCGGTGATTCTTTCGGGCTGACCCGACTTCGCCAACTCGGCACATTGGAGAATGATAACGTATTGATTTTCCGTGATCAGACCCCAAAGGTCGGCATCACACGGCGCGACCGGGAGGCCCCCCAACGGGGCTTCAAGACAGCAGCTTCGGCGCGGGTTGCTTCGGCAATGTCAAGCGGTGCTCCTTGCCGTCTTTGAACCGTTTCTTGCAGCGCACGAACATGCGTCCATCGTTCAACCAAACGGAAGGCAAATCAATAGGGTAGGTCGACACTACAGACGATATCGGGGTGAATGGCGCGGGCAGGGGTTCAGCAATTCAATCACTTGGGTCGCGGGAAAAGATGAAAATCGACAGAATTCACGCCGAGTTGGCGAAGTCGGGCTGACCTGCGGGCCTATCCCGCGCTGGCCGATCGGCTGCATCCACGCGGCCCGCAGCCCCCCCGAGGGCACGAATGAGGGCGCTCTTGCCGACCCGGTGCGGATGATCGGCCCGCACGGGAGAGTCCTGGTGCCCGATACCGCCGGGCATCCCCTCCGGTGCGCCGGGTGCAATAATGAGGTTCCGGCTCGGGGCCGCGCCCCCACCCCCCCCTCCGGCGGTGGCCGGGGCCGAGTTCAGGGCCGGGGCCGATGACCCTCTTCGGGGAGCTACGGTATGCCACGAACACGTGTCAGCTTCCTCTTTCTGAACGTCGGGCACTTCCTCGACCACTTCTTCATGCTCATCTTCGCGACCGCCGCCGCGCTGCGGCTCACCAGCGAGTGGGGGATGAGCTACGCGGCCCTCATTCCCTACGCCACGCCGGGTTTCATCGCGTTCGGGATCGGTGCGATCCCGGCCGGCTGGCTCGCGGACAAGTGGAGCCGGGAAGGGATGATCGTGGTCTTCTTCCTCGGCATCGGGGCGAGCTCGATCCTGACCGCCCTCGCGGGGTCTCCGGTCGAAATCGCGATCGGGCTGGCCGCCATCGGCCTCTTCGCCGCGATCTACCACCCGGTCGGGCTCGCCCTGGTCATCCAGGGACGGACGAAGACGGGGGTGCCGCTCGCGGTGAACGGCATCTTCGGGAATCTCGGGGTCGCGAGCGCCGCCCTCCTCACCGGCTACCTCATCGACACCACGGGATGGCGCAACGCATTCGTGCTGCCCGGCGTCGTCTCCATCGGCCTCGGTCTCGCCTATGCCGGGTTCGTATGGTCCGGTCGGGGAGGCGGGGCGGCCGAGCGCGCGGGCGGGGGCGGAAGCGCGGCGAGCGCTCCGGGCGGAGGCACGGCCTCGCCGGTCGAACGCGGCACGTTCGTGCGGGTGCTCGCGATCATCCTCTTCACGACCGCGATCGGCGGCCTCATCTTCCAGAGCACCACGTTCGCCCTCCCGGAAATCTTCGACGAGCGGCTCGGGGAGCTTGCCGTCTCCGCCACCGCGATCGGGGGCTACGCGTTCGCGGTGTTCACGGTGGCCGCCTTCGCCCAGCTCGCCGTCGGATACCTCGTCGATCACCACTCGCTGCGCACCGTCTTCGCGTTCGTCGCGGGGCTCCAGGCGGTGTTCTTCGCGGTCATGTACCAGCTCACCGGCGTCGCCGCCCTGATCGTCGCGCTCGGTTTCATGCTCGTCGTGTTCGGGCAGATCCCGATCAACGACGTGCTCATCGGCCGGATCACGAAGACGGAGTGGCGCAGCCGCGTCTTTTCCCTGCGCTACATCGTGACGTTCTCCGTCAGCGCGTCGACCCTGCCCCTCATCGCCTGGATCCACGGAGGCTGGGGCTTCGACCGGCTCTTCGTGGTGCTGGCGGCCGCGGCCGGGGCCATCCTCGCGGCCGTTCTGCTGCTCCCGCGCCGGGGCGCGTTCATCGGGCGGGCCGCCGCCGCGTGACCCTTCGGTCCTCGCGCCGGTGCCGTCGTTCAGGCCACCGTGCCCCCGGAAACGGGGTGCGAGTTCCGGAGCACCGCGGGGGCTCGGACCACATATCCGGACTTGGTTACGCACAATCCCGGCTCAGGCCCGGCTCAGACCCGGGCACGATGGGCGTTCGCTTCGCGAGCACACGGCGGCGCACGCGAAACGGTGGCCACGCCAGCCGGAAAGCTCGTCGTGGGCGGCCGGATCCCGGGATTGCGCAGTCCGGGAAACGCGACTTGAACCTCGTACGCAATCAGGTATCCGGAAGCGGGTGACCACCCCGGCCAGCCAACCGGGATGCGGAGCGC
Organism: Gammaproteobacteria bacterium; assembly: GCA_965214795.1. GTDB lineage: Bacteria > Pseudomonadota > Gammaproteobacteria > HK1 > HK1 > JAJDXW01. Next base: position 5,186,409 of record OZ243976.1, read on the forward strand.
GTCGGGAAACCGTCCGATCCGCCCCGTCGAAAGGAACCGCGGCGCCGCCGGTCCCGCCGCGGAGGGCCGGAAGCAGCCCGGAGGGCGCCGCGGCCGGAGGCCCGACCGGTCGGCCGGCCGGCCAAGCCCGCACCGCCGGCGACGCGAGCCGCAGACATCGCGCCCCGACCGGGAGCGCTCGGCGGTGCGCCTGATCCGGTTGCTCAAGCGGGACCTCGCGACGGAGGTCGCGACCTGGGTCCGGCAGGGGATCGTCTCGGCAAGCCAAGCTCGCGCGATCTGCCGGCTCTACGGCATCGAGTTCGACGCGACCCCGAGCCGTTACACGGGGTACCGGATACTGATCGTCCTCGGGTTCCTCTTCATCGGGCTCGCCCTCGTCACCTCGATCGGGGCGAACTGGGACGCGATCCCGCGCGGGGTGCGGATGGGGGGGCTGCTCGCCCTCACCGCCGGAACGCACGCCCTCGCGCTACGGCATCATCTCGCGGACCGGGCGTCGCTTGCCACCGGGTTGTTCATCCTCGGCAACCTGTTCTACGGCGCATCGATCATCCTCGTCGCCCGGATCTATCACCTTGGCGAGCACATGCCGGACGGCGTGTTCTGGTGGGCGCTCGGGAGCCTGCCGCTCGCGGTGCTCCTTTGCAGCCCCTGGCTCACCCTATTCAGCGGCCTGCTGGCGTTGCTCTGGCTCTGCCTGGAACTCGGTACGGGGTTCCTCGGCGCGACGTTCGTCTCCGTCACCTTCCCGGTGTTCCTCGCGGCAGAGCTCTACGTGCTGGTAAGGGCGCGCGGGAGCCCCCTGCTGTTCCTGACCTTCACCGCGAGCCTCTTCCTCTGGCTCCAGACGGCGCTCGCCGCGACGTGGACCGACGGGCGGGAACCCCTGTGGTCGGCCGAGCACGTCCCGGTGGGGGCCGCGCTGTTCATCCTGGCCCATGCGGCCGGTCACCGGCTGCTCGCGATGGACAGCGGGAAAGCGAAGGACTACGGCACGGCGCTGTCGCTCTGGACCTTGCGCCTCGCTCTGCTCGGGATGCTCGTGCTCAGCTTCGAACGGCCCTGGATCGAGCTGCTCTCCGCCGAGTGGAACCACCAGGCGGGCATGTGGATCGTCTTCGCAGCGCTGGCGGCCATCGCGCTCCGGATCGGCACGAAGGCCGGGAAGCCGAGCACCCTTCTGCCGCTGACCATCCTTGCCGCAGGAGCGACGGCCGCGGTGGTGGCCACCGGCGCGCATGCGGACGAGGCCGATCACGAGGTCTACGCGGCCTGGTTCCAGGTGCTCGACAACGTTGCTCTCGTCGCGGCCGGGATCGGGCTGATCGTTCGCGGCACGGCCACTGGAGTCTCCCACTACTTCTTCCTCGGCGTCGCCACCATTCTGCTGACCGCGTTGATGCGCTACGCGGACCTCATCGGCGACTACCTCGGCGGCGCGGTCCTGTTCATGGCCTTCGCGGCCCTGCTGTTGGGAGCGGCGAGGTACTGGAAGAGTCGGCAAGGCCGGGAGGTCGGGTCGTGACCGGGAGGAAGACGACCCTGGGTCTCGGCGCCGCGATCGCCTTCCAGCTCGTCGTGCTGATCGGCATGGTCGTCAGCACCGCCCTTCCCCTGTGGACCGGCACGGAGGTCCGCGTCCGGACGGTGCCCGTGGATCCCCGTTCGATGTTCCGGGGGAACTACGCCCGGCTCGACTATGAATTCGGGACCCTGCCCGAGGAAGCCTTGGGCAAGGTGGAAGACCTGCGCAACGGCGAGGTCGTCTACGTCCGCCTCGAGCCGGGAGAGGGGGAGGAGCACGAGTTCGCGGGGGCCTCGCTCGACCCGCCGGCGGAGGGGGTCTTTCTGCGCGGCCGCATCGCCGGGAACTACCCGTCCTATCGCGTCCGGTACGGGATCGAGGCGTTCTTCGCCCCGAAGGAAAAAGCTCTGAAGCTCGAAAAAGACCTCCGGAACGGCGGCATCGCGATCCTGATGGTCACCGGCCACGGACGGGCGGCCCTCAAGGACATCATCCCGGACCCGAACCCGGACGCGGAACCCATCCCGAGCCCCGGCCCCGAGCCCGATTCCAACCCCGATTCCAGGCCGGAATGACTTGACGATCGCGGGCGGAAGCTCGCGGACAAGACCGGACGGACTATTTGCTCCCGACACACCAGGAATCGAGCAGATCGACGACCCGTCTCCGCACGCTTCGCAGACGTTCATCGCGCTCCGCTTCGTCGGCGAACGGCTGCCGACGCACCCGCTCCCGGAACGATTCGAGCAGCCGGCGTTCCAGTCCGGCACGCACTTCGGCGGAGGAACCGATAACGGTCGGGGTCGAAGATTGCGCCGTGGCGGGGCGGCAAGCGCATGGGCAGGCGTGACCGCGAGCCCCAGAACCTGGCTGAGACGCATGCGTTCAGGGACGTAAATCGCCGGGGGCTCGGGAAGCGGAAGTTTCCCGAGCGCATACTTGATCGCGATTTCCCATGCGCTCGCCGCGGAGAGGTATCTCTGTGACGAAGGGTCGGCAAGTGTCTCCGGAAGATCGGCCCCGAAGCGCTTGGAGTCGGTTTGAAGCCAGAGCCAGCAGTGCGCATCGAGAAGAAACCTCACGCTCTGTTCTCGACACCGCCGGTCGGCCCGACATCGACGGGGAGCGTTTCCGGCGTCCGCTCATTCGCGTCCTTCGAACGCACGCAGCAACTCCTCATCGAGTGGAGCGTCGAGATCGTCCGGAACGACGAAACGTCCCTCGTCGATACCGAACACGGGGCGGCTCCCCTCGATCGGTACGAGGCGGGCTACCGGCTGCCCCGAACGGGTGATGACGACCTCCTCTCCTGCGACGGCTTGCCGCAGCAGACGGGAGAGATGGGTCTTCGCTTCGTGCACGCTGACTTGATGCATGACGACAGGACCTGGACCAAATCCTTGACCAACCCGAAAAAATCACCGACTTCCGGCTTGCGGCCGCCAATCCGCTCGCGGTAGCGGGACGTACCCCCTCAAGCCGCCTCGGCGGCACGCACGCGCTCTTTCGGTCCGTGCGGCCCGTTCCTCCATGAGATCGTGGGGCATCTTGACCCCCTCGCGACCAGCAGTTCTCATTTTGCTCGTCGGGTCCCGCTGCGGGACCGGCACGACCGTCGATCCGCCCCGGATCGAGTCGCCAGGAGAAGACGGCTTGCGGCTCGGGGTGAAGTCAGGCGCCAAAATGAGAACTGCTGCCTCACGACGAAAGTCGGTGATTTTTGGGCTGATTCCATTATAGGCCGTCCGGCGGCTCGACCGGAGCGCACATCGGGCAGCATCCCGCGGAGCGGGCGTCAGTTCGTCTCCGGCCACAGATACACCAGGCCGACCGGCTCGATGCGCCAGGCGCGGACCGCATAGAACTCGCCGATGCAGCCGGGCTCGGTCGCCAGCCAGTCGAGCAAGCGGCGGGCCTTGGCGTCGGGCCGGTGCCGGGCCTCGCCGGCGCTCACCTCCATCCGCTCGAGGAGCACCTGTTCCCGGCGCCAAGCCGCTTCCATGGCCGCATCTTTCCGTAAACCCGCCTCCGCAGTCGTGGTGACGGCTTCGATCCGGGCCCGTTCGTCGGCGTCGAGGTCGAGGCGCACCACGTCGCGTCGCGGGAACCCTCCCTGGACGGCGCGGATATCCTCCTTCAGCCGGCGCACCATGACGGCTTCCAGCGCCCCCCGGCCGCGCACCTTGACGCCGCGCGTGAAGCGGTAAGGGTCGAGCCGCTCCAGGAGGGTGGAGAAGCTGTTCGAGTGGCCGTTGTGCGGGGTCGCGGACAGGAACAGCCGGTGCTCGAACCGTCCGGCGAGATCCCGGACCGCGCGCGTGAACTTCGTCTCGATGCCGTAGCGCCCGCCGCTCGCCGGCGCGGCATGGTGCGCCTCGTCGAGGATCAGGAGGCTCCCCGGCAGAGGAACCGATGGCAATGCTGGCAGGCGTTGCGGAACGTTTACAGGCAGTCGATGCACGATGATCCGATTCGCTCTACGGACGCCGGGCGCCGGGCAACGTGGCCATCTTCCGATCCAGCGTCAGGACTTCCAGATCGGCGCGGAGGTAGTCGCCGGTGATGAGACGATCGAGCAGGCCCGGGCGCTCGGGCGCTTCGATGGCAGTCAGCACCGAATTCCCATTCAGCGGAGCGACCAGCCCGCTGCGCAGCACGTCGAGCAGGCCGGTGCGGGCATCGCCTTTCGATACCCCATAGTGGTGTTGCACGACGATGTACGCCTCGCCAATGACTTGATTCGAGGCAAGAATCTCGGCGCCTTCCTCCTCGATCATGGTGCGCAACGTGCGAACACAGTAGGCGAAATCCGTCTCGGGCTCCCCGGTGAGCAGCCGCACAAGCACGGACGTGTCAATCCCGTAGCGCCGGGTCATGGAGCTGTTCTCGGAAGGTATCGAGGTCGAAGCTGCCACGGCCGCGCCGGAGCTTGGCGCGCAACGGTGCGAGGCGGTCGGGATCGATTCGTTGGGGGCGGAGCACGAAGCCATCCGGCCCCTCTTCCAACCTGAGCCGGTCGCCGGGTCGTACCCCCATCGCATCCAGCACCCGCGCTGGAAAGGTGACCTGACGTTTCGACGTGATCTTGACCAACATGGCGCACTTCCCAAGATGCTGCCTTACAATAAATCTATTAAGGTAAGGTAACGATGTCAACTATCCTGACCCCACACCGACACCGCGACCATCGGGATCGCCTGCTCCAGCCGAGCGCGCAAGTTTCGAGCAACTCCACCCGGTTTGATGCCGTCTCGGAGGAACGGGCAGGCGCGGGGACGGGGATGGTAGGCTTCGCGGGGACTCGGCAGCGGCGGGCGGCGACGAGGGACGGCGGCAGGCGATGACGGGCGGCACGATCCCGCGGGGGATGCGCAAGGGCCTCACCCGCTACGGGGACGAGGGGTTCTCCCTGTTCCTGCGCAAGGCGTTCATCAAGGCGATGGGCTTCTCGGACGATGCCCTCTCGCTTCCGGTCGTAGGCATCGCGGACACCGGCAGCGACTACAACGCCTGCCATGCGAACGTCCCCCGGCTCGTCGAGGCGGTGAAACGCGGGGTGATGCTCGCAGGGGGGCTGCCGATGGCCTTCCCCACCATCTCCCTCCACGAGTCGTTCTCGCACCCGACGAGCATGTTCCTCCGCAACCTGATGGCGATGGACACCGAGGAGATGGTGCGCGCCCAGCCGATGGACGCGGTGGTCCTCATCGGCGGCTGCGACAAGACGATCCCGGCCCAGCTCATGGCCGCCGCGAGCGCGGACGTTCCCGCCCTCGTCCTCCCCACCGGCCCGATGATGACCGGGCACTACCGGGGCGAGCGGCTCGGGGCGTGCACCGACTGCCGTCGCTTCTGGGGCATGTACCGGGCCGGGGAGCTTGGCGACGAGGAGATCGAGGAGGTGAACGACCGGCTCGCCCCCACCGCCGGCACCTGCATGGTGATGGGGACCGCGAGCACCATGGCCTGCATGACCGAGGCGCTCGGCATGATGCTGCCGGGCGGGGCCACCATCCCCGCGGTGCACGCGGACCGGGAGCGCTTCGCGGAGCGGACCGGCCGCCGCGCGGTCGAAATCGCGGCGGAAGACCTCCGCCCGGAACGCATCCTGAGCGCGGACGCGTTCCACAATTCGCTCGTCACCCTCCAGGCCATCGGGGGCTCGACGAACGCGCTCGTGCACGTCACCGCGGTCGCGGGGCGGCTCGGGATCGAGATCGACCTCGACGAGTTCGACGCGATCGGGCGCCGGGTGCCGGTGCTCGTGGATCTGAAGCCCTCCGGCGACCACTACATGGAGCACCTGCACGACGCGGGGGGGCTGAACGCGGTGCTCCGCGAGCTGCGCTCGGAGCTCCGCACCGACGCTCCCACCGTGTCGGGCCGGACCCTCGGCGAGAACCTCGAGCTCGGCGATCGGGTGCCGGGGCAGACGGTGGTGCGGCCTCGGGACGAACCCGTCCGCCCGGCCGGGGGAATGGCCGTGCTCCGCGGCAACCTCGCCCCCGGCGGGGCGGTCATCAAGCACTCCGCCGCCTCACCCCGCCTGCTCGACCACACCGGGCGCGCGGTGGTATTCGATTCGCTCGGCGCCCTCGCGGCCCGCATCGACGACCCGAGCCTCGAGGTCGAGCCGGAGGACGTCCTCGTGCTTCGCGGGGCGGGGCCGAAGGGAGCGCCCGGCATGCCGGAAGCGGGGTACGTTCCGATCCCGAAGAAGCTCGCCGCGCGCGGCGTCAAGGACATGGTGCGGATCTCGGACGCACGCATGAGCGGCACCGCCTTCGGCACCATCGTCCTGCACGTCAACCCGGAGTCGGCGATCGGCGGGCCACTCGCCCTCGTCGAGACCGGCGACCGCATCCGACTCGACGTGCCCGCGCGCCGCCTCGACCTGCTGGTGCCGGAGGAGGAGATCGCGGCGCGGCGCGAGCGGTGGTCTCCGCCCCCCGCCCACCCGGGGTCGGAGCGCGGCTACCTCCGCCTCTTTCTCGACACCGTGACGCAGGCCGACCGCGGCTGCGACTTCGACTTCATGCGCCGCCCCGCCCCTTCCGTCCAGCCCCCGCCGCAAGCATGATCCGCCGCGGGGGGATCCACCTCGCCCGCCGGCCGCCGGGGTAGCGGGCAGGCATCCCACCGCAAGGGCCACGTCCGGGAGACCATCCAGATGGCGCAACCCCTACCGGAACGGGCATCGGCCGTCGTCATCGGCGGTGGGGTCGTCGGCGCGAGCACCGCCTACCACCTCGCCCGGCTCGGCTGGAGCGATGTGCTGCTCCTCGAGCGCGCGCGCTTCGCGGGCGGGACGACCTGGCACGCGGCCGGCCTCATCGGCACCGCGCGGCCGCACGAGAGCCTGGCGAGGCTCCTCGACTACTCGCGCAATCTGCTCACCGAGATCGAGGAGGAGACCGGGCAGTCGACCGGATTCCGGGCGGTCGGGAGCCTCGCCATTGCCCACAGCCGGGACCGCTTCGAGGAGCTGAAGCGCCTCGCCGCGATGAACAACGGGTTCGGATTGACGAGGGTGCACCTCGTCACCGCAGACGAGATCGCCTCCCTCTACCCGCTCATCGACAAGGAGGGGCTGATCGGCGGGACCTGGGTCCCGACGGACGGGATGGCGAGCCCCGTGGACGTGGTGGCGGCCTTCGTCCGGGGCGCCCGGAACCGGGGGGCGCGCTGCCTCGAGGGGGTGCGCGTCACCGCCGTTCACCAGGAAAACGGCCGCGTCACCGGGGTCGGGACGGACGCCGGCACCGTCGGAGCCGACTTCGTGGTGAACTGCGCGGGCCTCTGGGGACGGGACATCGGACGGATGGCGAAGGTCGACGTCCCCCTCTACGCCTGCGAGCACTACTACGCCCACACCGAGAAGATCCCGGACCTTCCCTCCGACCTCCCGACCCTCCGCGACTACGACATCGCGGCCTACATCCGGGAAGACGCGGGGAGCCTGCTGGTCGGCGCCTTCGAGCCGGTCGCGCGTCCCATCGACGTCTCCGAGCTTCCCGCCGACTTCTGCTTCGACGAGCTGCCGGGCCACGCCGAGGAGCAGCTCATGCCGATCCTCGAGGACGCGATGCACCGGGTCCCGGTCCTCGGCGAGATCGGCTGGCGGAGCTTCTTCTGCGGCCCGGAGAGCTTCACCCCCGACGACCAGTTCCACATCGGGGAGGCGCCGGGGCTCCGGAACTTCTTCGTCGCGTGCGGCCTCAACTCGGTGGGCATCCAGTCCGGGGGCGGGGTCGGCAAGGCGGTCGCGGAATGGATGGACCGGGGACACGCTCCCCTCGACCTCGCCGGCAACGACGTCCGGCGGATGGTGCCGGTCCAGAACACCCGGCGCTACCTCCGGGAGCGGGTGAGCGAGACCCTCGGGCTCCTCTACGCGCGGCACTATCCGTTCCGCCAGTACGAGACGGCCCGGAACGTCCGCCACTCGCCGCTGCACGAGCGCTTGGCCGCGCGCGGTGCGTGCTTCGGCGAGACGGCCGGCTGGGAACGGCCCAACTGGTATGCGCCGGCTGGCGTCGAGCCGGTCTACGAGTACTCCTTCGGCCGCCAGAACTGGTTCGCGCATTCCGCGGCCGAGCACCGCGCGGCGCGCGAGGGCGTCGCCCTCTTCGACCAGTCGAGCTTCGCCAAGCTCCTCGTGGAGGGGCGGGACGCAACCCGGATCCTGCAGCGGGTGTGCACCGCCGACGTGGACGTCGACCCGGGGCGGATCGTCTACACCCACTGGTTGAACGAGCGCGGCGGCATCGAGGCGGACCTCACCGTCACCCGCCTCGCGGAGCACCGGTACTGGGTGGTGACGGCGGCGGCGAGCGCGGTCCGCGACCTCGACTGGCTCCGCCGCCACGTCCCCCCGGATGCCGACTGCGTGGTGGCGGACATCACCGCCGGATGGGCGACGCTCGGGGTGATGGGGCCGGACAGCCAGGCGGTGCTCGAAGCGCTGACCGGCGAGGACCTGTCGGCCGGGAGCTTCCCGTTCGGCGCCTCGCGCGAGGTGGAGATCGGCTGCACCCTCGCGCGCGCGACGCGCGTCTCCTATGTGGGCGAGCGCGGGTGGGAGCTATACGTGCCCGCGACCGAGGCCCGCCACGTCTTCGACGCGCTGATGGACGATGGCAGCGGCCGCCCCGGCTCCCGCGAGGAGGCGGCCGGAGCCGGGAGCATGAACGCGGACGGCGCGGGAACCGGAGACGGGGGGATCCGACTCGCCGGCTTCCACGCCCTCGATTCGTGCCGCATCGAGAAGAAGTTCCTCCACTTCGGGCACGACGTGGCGGAAGAGGACACGCCGCTCGAGGCGGGCGTCGGCTTCGTCTGCGACTTCCAGAAGCCGGTCGACTTCATCGGCCGCGACACTCTCCTCCGCCAGCGCGAGCAGCCGCTTCGAAAACGCCTCGTCCAGTTCCTGCTGGAGGACCCGGAGGCGATGCTCTACCACCACGAGCCGATCCTCCGGGACGGAAGCGTCGTGGGCTACCTCACCTCCGGCAACTACGGGCACACCCTCGGCGGCTCGGTGGGGCTCGGCTACGTGCGTTCCCCCGATGCGGTCACCGCCGCGTGGCTGGAGGCCGGGCGCTTCGAGATCGACGTGGGGGGCGAACGCGTCTCGGCGCGGGCGAGCCTTCGCGCGATGTACGACCCGACCGGCGCCCGCGCGCGGACCTGAGAGCCCGACCGAGTTCCCCGGGAGCCACGGCCATTTCACGCTACGGATCAAGCCCCGGGTAGGTCGGAGAAGCGTAGCGTAGTCCGACGGAAGGGGGCTTATATACCTGACTTGACGACCCAGCGAACCGTGTGCAGTCTGCGGCCACGCTGCGGGTTGTCGGGTTACGCCTTCGGCTGACCCGACCTGCCAGGGCAACCACAAAGGTTGTCCCTACGGTCCCTCACAGGTCGGATTCGCTCAGTGTAATCCGACAACCGGGGGGGCGGTGCGAGGGCTGTCAACTCAGGTATATGAGCCCCGACAGACGCGCCTCCGTGCAATCTCGGGTTATACCTTCGGCCAACCCGACCTATCGCGTGAAATGGCCACGTCCCGGGAGTGGCCGCCCAGATGACCGGTGTCCGGACGGCTGGGAGAATCCCATCGGCACGCCCCGCAACTTCAGGCTGGTGCGCCGGTGTGGGACCCCGCACGCGGCGCGACAGCCGAACGTCCGAGAGCCTCCCATCGATCGGCGCGCTCGCCGAATCGGTAGCTCCCCACCCCGACTTCGTCTTCACCGGAGATGAACTGACCGGATTCCGTCCGATCGGTTACTCCCACGATCTTCTACACCCGGCGCCTGCGTTGTAGCTGGCCGAGGCTGGATCTGCTGCATTGATGGGATGATGCTCGATGCGCTAGCATCACGAATCTATCTTGTCCCCGAATCGAGTCCCGTGATGCGCACCACTCTGAACATCGACGACGATCTGCTCCTTGCCGTCAGAGAAGTCGCGAGACGTGAATCGAAATCCGCCGGCGTCGTTGTCTCGGACCTGCTGCGACAATCGCTGGCACGCGGCGAACAGGACCACCCGGAAGACCGAACGGAACGACCGGCCGCCGAGTTCGGATTCCGCCCGTTCCCCAAGCGCGGCGGCATCGTCACCAACGAGCTGATCGATCGACTTCGGGAAGAGATCGGCGACTGATGCGGGCACTGCTGGATGTGAACGTGCTGATCGCCTTGCTCGACGCCCAGCACCTGCACCACGAGGCCGCCCGGCGCTGGCTGAGAGCCAACATCCGGCATGGCTGGGCAACCTGCTCAATCACCCAGAACGGATGCCTGCGGATCATGGCGCAGCCCGCGTATCCCAACTGTCTGCCGGCGTCCGACGTGGCCCGGCGGCTGCGCGAAGCAATCTCTACCGAGCATCATCGATTCTGGCCCGACGAAGTGAGCCTTCTCGATCCGGGTGTTGTGGACTGGAAACAGATCATTGGCCCCAGACAGATTACCGACGTCCATCTGTTGGCGCTGGCCGTCGCACGGAAGGGGCGGTTCGTCACGTTCGACGCCCACATCGCGCCGGGCGCGGTCATCGGGGCCCGCGATTCGAGCTATTGCTTGATCTAGCCACCGTCCCGGTATGGTTTTAACTCAAGTTTCGGGGTTCAAAATGCCTGGAATCGGGCGATGGATTCCCGCTTGCGCGGGAATAACGTCATTGTTCGCAAGACACGCCGCCTCCGCGGCAACCGCCCTCGTCGCCACGGCCGCCATTCCCGCGCAAGCGGGAATCCATTTCCGCCGATGAATCCCGAAACTTGAGATTCTACCCCGTGCGAAGATTTTTATCAAAAAATTCAATGAGTTTTATGAAATATACCGCCCAAAACGAACCCCGAAACTTGAGTAAGCAGGTCCCGACTCTTGCGGCGCACCGGCAGGTACGCGCGGAGGTGCGGGTGGCGGCTATCCCTTCGCGTCGTCGAACAGGGCCGTTACGTCAACGGCGAAGCCATCCAGCAACGGGGAGGTCGCCGTATCCCCGCGCGCGAATACGTCGTGCTCGACATAGGTGCCCCCCGTGAGGGTCAGCGCCGTGACGGTCTCGAAGCGGGGATCGACGATCCAGTACTCGGCAATGCCCGCCTCGGCGTAGTCGTCCCGTTTGGTGACGAGATCCCGCGCCGGGTCGTCCGGGCTGACGACCTCCACCACCAGGTCCGCGCCCAGCCAGAAGCGGTCGTGGTTCCGGGGGTCCGAGCGGTCCCGAAGCGCCGCCAGATCCGGCTCACGGTACTTGCCTTCGCGGATGCGCACCCGCAACCCCGAGAACAGGACGAATCCGCCGCGCGGGTCCAGGTAAGCGTGGAAGAGGCGATAGAGGAAGCCGATGATGGCCTGGTGCGCAATGGTGGGCACGGGCAGCTCCTCGACGCAGCCGTCGGTGAACTCGATCCGGCGGCGGCTTCGGTCCGTGAGCCAGAGGTATTGCGCGTCGCTCCAGCAGCCCTGGGGCGGCATGGAGTGGCACAGGAGGGCGTTCAGCGCTTCCTGGGTGGTGGTTGCGGCCGTTGCCTGTGTCACGGAGTCGTCATCCACGGAGCGCAAGGGGAGTGTAGCACCCGGCGTCCGTGCCCGAGAAGCGGCGGATGGAACCGCCAGTGAGATGAGGCGGTCTCGATTCGCGCCCGGCGGATACCTGCCGGCCGCGGGCTCGGGTATCCATCGCCGAATCGGAGCATGTATGCTCCGCCTGCACTCCGCCGCGCTCGTCGCGTTCCGGTCCACCCCCCGCACGCATGGGGAAGGGAGCAACCAGGCAGCCACAAGGGTTGCCCCGATGTCCGCTCCCCGCACGCGAGGAGGAAGGTCGATTCGGCGCCGATCCGGGATGCGGCGGGAAAGGGAGCGCCGGCTCGGCGGCAGAGCAGCCCGCCGACCCGGCACGGGATGCGGGCCTTCGAGCCACACAACAAGGGGAGCGGAAGAAGATGAAGGCGGCGGACGCGATCGCGGAGATCCTCAAGCGCGAGGGAGTGGACACCCTCATCGGATACCCGGTGAACCACATCATCGAGCACGCGGCGCGGGCGGACATCCGCACCATCATCGTCCGCCAGGAGCGGGTCGGGCTCCACATGGCCGACGCGATGGCGCGGTCGAGCTCGGGTGAGCGGATCGGGGTCTTCGCCATGCAGCACGGCCCGGGCGCGGAGAATGCGTTCGGCGGCGTCGCGCAGGCATTCGGCGAGTCGGTGCCGATCCTCGTCATGCCGATGGGCTACCCGCGCGCGATCGCCCACGTGCACCCCAACTTCAACTCGACCGCCGCCTTCCGCCCGGTCACCAAGTCGTGCGAGCCGGTGACGAGCGCGGCGGGGATCCCCGACGTGCTGCGCCGGGCGTTCACCCAGCTCCGAAACGGCCGCCCCGGCCCGGCCGTCGTCGAGGTGCCGGGCGACGTGTTCGCCGAGGACGTCGCGGAGCCGCTCGACTACGAGCCGGTCATGAGCACCCGGTCCGGCCCGGACCCCGCCGACGTGGAGCGCGTTGCCGCCCTCCTCGTCGAAGCCGAACGCCCCGTCATCTACGCGGGCCAAGGGGTGCACTACGCGCGGGCGTGGCCGGCCCTCCGGCGCCTCGCCGAACAGCTCGCCGCCCCGGTCACGACGAGCCTCCAGGGCAAGAGCGCGTTCCCCGAGAACCATCCCCTCGCCCTCGGCTCCGGGGGGCTCGCGATCCCGAAGCCGGTGCACACCTTCCTCCACGAGGCGGACCTCATCTTCGGCATCGGGTGCAGCTTCACCCGGACCAACTTCGGGGTGGCGATCCCCGAGGGGCCGACCATCGTGCACGCGACCCTCGACCCCGTCGACCTCAACAAGAACGTGCGGGCCCATCACGCCCTCGTCGGTGACGCCGGCCTCACCCTCGACACTCTCAACGAGGCGGTGGCGGATCGGCTGGCCGGCGCCCCGCCGCGCGAGGCCGCCCCGGTCGCGGCCCGCATCGCGTCCATCCGCGACGAGTGGCTCACCGAATGGGCGCCGAAGCGCGGCTCGAACGCGGCACCCCTCTCGCCTTACCGCGTGCTTGCCGATCTCGCCCGCACCGTGGATCCGGCGAACACCATCATCACCCACGACGCGGGGAGCCCCCGCGACCAGCTCTCCCCGTTCTGGGTGAGCACCGAGCCGCTCAGCTACCTCGGCTGGGGCAAGACGACCCAACTCGGCTACGGGCTCGGGCTCGCGATGGGGGCGAAGCTCGCGGCGCCCGACAAGCTCTGCATCAACGTGTGGGGGGACGCGGCGATCGGCTTCACCGGCATGGACGTCGAGACCGCGGTGCGCGAGCGGATCCCGATCCTCTCGATCCTGCTCAACAACTTCTCGATGGCGATCGAGCTCAAGGTCATGCCCGTCTCGACGGAGAAGTACCGCAGCACCGACATCTCGGGCGACTACGCGGCGATGGCGCGGGCGTTCGGGGCCTATGGGGAGCGGGTGACCGAGGCTGCCGGGATCGTCCCCGCCATCGAGCGGGGGATCCGCGCGACCCGCGAGGGACAGCCGGCCCTCCTCGAGTTCATCACCGCGAAGGAAACCTCCGTGTCGAAGTTCTGACCGCTTCGCACGAGCAGGCCGCCTCCCGGCATCCGGCGTCCGCAGGTCTTCGCTCGGGCGGTGCCCTCCGCCGGTCGGTGTCGCCGCGTCGGCGGCGCTTGATGGCCGCCATCGCTTCCGGCGCGCCGTCATGATCGGTGCCGAACCACTCGTCCCACCGCGGGAACGGGTTGCCGTACCCGCGGCCGCGGTAGCGGTGGTGCGAACCGGGAGTGTCCGGGAGGTCCTCGACGCGCACCTCGAAGCCGCCGCCGCCCGAGCGCGCCCGCTACTTCCTCGCCGCTTCGCCGATGTTGGCGACGCCGCGTTGCTCGAGCAGGTGGTCGAGCCAGTCCGGGTCCATCTTCGGCACCGACGAGAGCAGGAGGCCGGTGTACTCGTGGTGGGGTGGATGGAACATCTCGTCCCTCGGTCCCGCCTCGACCACCCGGCCCTCCTTCATCACCACCACGTCGTCCGCGATCGAGCGCACAGTGGCGAGGTCGTGGGTGATGAACATGTAGGTGAGGTCCAGCTCGTCCTGAAGACGGCTCAGGAGCCGGAGGATCCCTTCCTCGACGAGCTGGTCGAGGGCGCTCGTGACCTCGTCGCAGATGATGAACGAGGGGTCCGCGGCGAGCGCTCGGGCGATCCCCACCCGCTGCCGCTGGCCCCCCGACAGATCCGACGGCAGGAGGTGGTAGAACCGCGAGGGCTCGAGCTCCATCTGGGCGAGCAGCTCGTCCACCCGCTTCTTGAGGTCCGCGCCGCGCCGCCCGCTGTAGAAGGTCACCGGGCGCCCGATGATCTCGCCGATCCGCTTCTTCGGATTGAGCGCGGTGCCGGCAATCTGGTAGATCATCTGCACTTGGCGGAGCTGCACCTTGGTCCGGCTGCGGAAGCTCCCCGGAAGAACCTCGCCGTCGTACCGGATCTCGCCCGCGGTGGGGGGCAGGAGACCGGTGATGCACCGCGCCGCCGTCGACTTGCCCGCACCCGATTCGCCGACCACCGCAACCGTGCGGCCACGGTGGATGTCGAAGGAGACGTCGTCCAGCACCTTGACCGGACCGTAGGACGCGCTTACCCCGCTCACCGAGAGGACCGGGGTCGCTCCGGCGCCGACCGGAGGCTTGCGCTCGCGCCGGAAGCTTCGCACCGCCCAGAGGGACTTGGTGTAGTCCTCCTGCGGGGAAGAGAGCATGGAGCGCGTATCCGCCTCTTCGACTTCGTCGCCCCGGAGCAGCACCTTGATCCGATCGGCCATCTGCGCGACCACCGCGAGGTCGTGGGTGATGTAGAGCGCGGCGGTGTCGAACTGGTCCACCATGCCGCGGATGGCCGCGAGCACCTCGACCTGGGTGGTGACGTCGAGCGCGGTCGTCGGCTCGTCGAAGATGATGAGGTCCGGCCGGCAGCTCATCGCCATCGCGATCATCGCCCGCTGGAGCTGTCCGTCCGAGACTTGGTGCGGGTACCGGAATCCGATCTCCTCGGGGTTGGAGAGCCGGAAGCGCCGGTAGAGCTCCATCGCATCCTGCTCGCTCTCGTGCCGGGTCCTGATCTTGTGTTGCACCGGCGCGGCGGTATGCTGATGGATCAGCTTGTGTGCGGGATTGAACGAGACGGCGGCCGACTCCGCCACGTAGGCGACGCGCGCGCCGCGCAGCATGCGCAGGTCCTCTTCCGGTGAGGAGGTGAGTTCCATGCCGTCGAACTCGATGGTGCCGCCGGAGATGCGGCACCCGTCCCGGGTGAAGCCCATGGCGGCGAGCCCGATCGTGGACTTGCCGGCCCCGGACTCCCCGATGAGGCCCATCACCTCGCCGCGGTGCAGGTCGAGGTCGACGCCGTGCACGATCTCGCTCCACCCCTCGTTCACCCGTTTCTCGATGCGCAGGCCCCGGATCTTCAGCAACAGGCCCCTTTCCCGCTCCTGGCTCATACCGCTACTCCTCGACACCGGTGGAGAGCTGGAGCATCCAATCCACCACGAAGTTGACGGCCGCCGTGAGGACCGCGATCGCGACGGCCGGGATGAGCGGAATCATCTTGCCGAACGAGATGAGGATCGCGTTCTCGCGCACCATCGATCCCCAGTCCGCGGTCGGCGGCTGGATGCCGAACCCGAGGAAGGAGAAGGCCGAGATGGCGAGAAAGACGAAGCAGAAACGCATCCCGAACTCCGCCACCAGCAGGGTGGCCGCATTCGGCAGGATCTCGCTCGCGATGAGGTACCAGACCTTCTCGCCGCGCAGCCGCGCCGCCTCGATGTAGTCCATCACCACGATGTTCCCGGCGACGGCCCGCGCGAGCCGGAATACGAACGGCGAGTACAGGAGCGCAAGCACGAAGACGAGGTTGACGAGTTCGGTGCCGAGGATGGTGAGGAGGAGGAGCGCGAACACGATCTGGGGGATCGCCATCATCGTATCCACGACCCGCCCGATCGTCTGATCGACCCAGCCCCCCACGGTCGCCGCGGTGAGCCCTGCGAGCGACCCGACGAGGAAGGCGATGGCAGTGGTGAGCAGGGCGATCCCCAACGTGTTCCGGGCACCATAGATGACGCGGCTGAACATGTCGCGACCGAGCTGGTCGCCCCCGAGGAGCATCCTGTCGTCGGGGGGCGCATACGAGCCTCCGATCACTTCCGCCTCCCCGTAGGGGGCGATCACCGGGGCGAAGACGGCCGCCACGACGTAGACCACGATCACGAACAGGCCGAAGGAGGCGGTGAGCGGGGCGTTGCGCATCACCTTGGCCGCCTCGCGCGGGAGGATCTGGACCAGGAACTCCCGGAAGCTGTACGCGAGCCCCGCGGAAGCGAAGAAGACCCCGATGGCGCTCGCGACGTAGCGCAGCCAGACCTCGCCCCCGAGGAGCCCGAGGAGGAACGAAGCCAGGGTGAGGCTGAACAACACCATGAAGGCGTCGCGCCGGTGGTAGTACGCGGCCGCGCACGAGGCCCCGATCATGAACGCGTAAAAGACGATTGCGAAGGTGCTCACGGCGGGCCGCTCACTTCGGATGCCGGAGCCGCGGGTTCGAGAGAATCATCGCCACGTCGGCCAACAGGTTGAGGTGGATGTAGGTCGCGGCGAAGACCAGGCAGCAGGCCTGCACCACCGGGAAGTCCCGCTTGCTGACGCTGTCGACGAGGAGCTGACCCACGCCCGGATACACGAACACGATCTCGACCATCACCACCCCGGTGACCAGGTAGGCGAGGTTGATCGCGACCATGCTGATGATCGGGGCGAGTGCGTTCGGCAGGGCGTGCACCGCGACGACCTTCCAGCGCGGCTCGCCCTTGATCCGCGCCATCTCGATGTACGGCGAGGCGAGCAGGGCGATGATCGCGACCCGGGTCATCCGCATCATGTGCGCGCTCACCACCAGGGACATGGTGAGCGCGGGAAGCAGGGTGACGAACAGCCGCTCGGTGAACGGCATGTCCGGGGTCACGCTCGAGAACGAGGGGAACCACGGATTCTGCACCGAGAAGAAGAGGATGAGGATGTAGCCGAGGAAGAACTCCGGCGACGAGAGCGTGGTGAGCGCGCTCACGTTCGCGATGCGGTCGAAGACCGATTCGCGGAAGAGGGCGGCGAGCACGCCGAGCACGATGGAGATGGGAATGGATAAAGCCGCGGCCACCGCGGCGAGGAAGATCGTGTTCGCGAAGCGCGGGCCGAGCTGCTCCGCGACGGAGCGCTTGTTGGCGAGCGAGATTCCGAAGTCGCCCTGGAGCGCGCCGCTCAGCCAGTCGATGTAGCGCACCACGGCGGGGCGGTCGAGGCCGAGGTCCTCGCGCATCGTCTCGACCATCTCCGGGGGCGCGGCCGGGCCGAGGATCTGCTCGGCGAGGTCCCCCGGCAGCAGTTCGACCGCCCCGAAGATGATGATCGAGACGACGAGGAGGGTGACGAGGCCGAGACCGAGCCGCTTGGCCACCAGTGACAGAACACCCATAACGCCCTTTTCCTCCCCGTCCCGCAGGGTGCACGCCCCCGCGCCGGCGCGGACCCGCTTGGCTTCCCCGCTCCATGGCGAACTGCAAGCGCGCGGCCCGGCGTCCAGGACCATTTCAGGCTGCGGATCCGGCCTTTGGCCAGGTCGGATTCGCTCGGCGCAGCCCGCGAGCGCCCCTCCGTGCGATGTCGGGATGCGCCTTCGGCTCACCCCACCGGCAGCAGGGAATGCTCGTGCTCCGGCGCCGGGCTCCTCCGAGCCCCCCGGCCCTTCTCCCTCTATCGCGGTTCCGCGGCCGGAGCGGCAACACGCCGCGCCGCCCGGCGATCCTCTTCCTGCTTCTTTCCCGAACGCTCGAGATTCAGGCGAGCGACCAGCGTTCCATCCAGCGCTCGCCGTCGAGATCCAGGTTCGAGGCCATTTGCGCCGGGGTGGCGACCTTGTCGGAGGTGGCAAAGACGTACGAGGCGAACATCGGGACGATGACGCCTCCGTCGTCGCGCACGAGCTGCTGCATTTCCGCGTACATCTCGCGCCGCCGGTCGTTGTCGACCTCCGTCCGGGCCGCAACGAGCAGCATGTTGAACCGCTCGTTCTCCCACACCGAGTCGTTCCAGGGTTGCCCGGCCGCGTACGCGGTCGTGAACATCTGGTCCTCGACGGGGCGCCCGTTCCAGTAGCAGGCGCAGAACGGCTTGCTGTTCCACACGTTCGACCAGTAGCCGTCGTTCGGCTCGCGGATGAGGTTCAGGGTGATGTCAGCCACCTTCGCGGTCTCCGCGAAGAGCGCTCCGGCATCGACCGCGCCCGCGAAGGCCGCGTCCGCGACGCTCAGACCGACCGCGAGCGAGTCGAGGCCGGCCTGCTTGAGGTAGTGCTTCGCCTTGTCCGGATCGTAGGTGCGCTGCTCGAGATCCCTGGCAAAGAAGCGCTGTCCGGAGCCGATGGGGTGGTCGTTTCCGACGACCCCGTAGCCCCGCAGGATCTTCTCCACCATCTCCTCGCGGTCGATGGCGTGCTTGAGGGCCATGCGCACGTTGTTGTCGTCGAAGGGGGCGACGTTGGTGCGCATCGGGAAGGTGTAGTGCTGGTTGCCGGCGATCGAGTGCACCGTGAGCCCCGCGCGCTGCTTCAGCAGGTGCACGGTCTTGAGATCCACCCGATCAATGGCATCGACCTGGCCGGTGATGAGGGCGTTGGTGCGGGCGGTCGGATCCACGATGGTGATCATCCGGATCTCGTCGAAGAATCCGCGCCCCGAATCCCAGTAGTCACCGTACTTCACGAGGTCGATCCGCACCCCCGGGTCGAAGCTCTTGATCTTGTACGCACCCGCGCCGATGCCGGACTGCCAGTCGGCCTTGCCGCCCTCGCTCGGCAGAATGGGCAGATGGTAATCGCTCAGGATGAACGGAAAGTCGGCACTGCCGCCCTCGAGGATGAAGACCACGGTGTGCTTGCTGTCGACCTTGATGTCGGCGACGGGACTGACGATGGACCTGGCCCCGGACATCGACGCCTCGTGCCGGTGGTGATTGATGGACGCGACGACGTCCTCGGCGGTCACCTCGCGGCCGTTGTGGTACGTCACCCCCCGCCGCAGCTTGAAGGTCCAGGTCCCGACACCGGATGATGCCTCCCAGCTTTCCGCGAGCTGGCCGACAAGCGAGCCGTCCGGGGCGACCTCGGTCAGGTAGATGTTGCACCCATTGGTCATGGCCATGGCGAAGCCGTTATCATAGGTTCCCGGGTCGAGACTGTCCGCGGTCTGGCCGTGCGCTTTGCCCACCCGCATGACACCGCCCTTCCTGGCGGCAAGGACAGAGCCGAGGGGCGCCGCGAACGCCACCGCGCCGGCGGCGCCGTTCCGGATGAATTGGCGGCGTGTCGTCCTGGCCATGGTGATACTCTCGTGCAGGGTACGCGGGGCCCAGGTCCGACCGGTGCGGTCCGCGCCGGCCCGAGTGATCGCCCCATGCTGGCACGAGAAGGCCCACAAGACAAATCATCGCCCGATTGCGTCAGGGCTCGTTCTTTGTCCGGCGACGGGTGAACCGGGTCTGTCCGGCAGGCTATTACTGCCCGTGCCCCACATCTCCCCGCTGGGCTTCATGCGCGGCGTATCATGGAACTCATTGTTTTCCGGCCCTTTGCTTTTCCGTGAACGGCGCATCGAGTGACAAACCAGTCCCTGGACGGTCCCGATGCGGCCGAGGCCCGATGAGTCTGGCTTGGGCAGTCATCAGTAGATAGATTGCAAGCAACTGAATTGATATGAATTATTCATGTTCAAAGTCCAGCGAGGAGATGTGGGGCACGGGCAGGGCCATCGGGGGGCGCATTTCGTCGTCCGCGCGTCGGTTCGGGCCCCATCAAGCCGCCCTCGACCGCACGGCAGGCCGATCCGCCCCCGCCGCCCCCGGCACCCGGTCACGACAGGCGTTCTTCGCCGTCTTGCCGCCCGCCCGCAACGTCCGGTACGAAACGCTGCCCTTGAACGGGCAGTGCGGTGGTCGCGACGTCCGCATGGCCCGGCAGTCCGGCGACGATGCGAAGACGATGCGACGATGCGAAGACCCTCGCCCCCGTTGACGGCGGCTGCTGCCCGTTCGTTTCGGTCGTGATCGGCGAGGCGCAGGTGTCCCATCGTCGGGAAACCCCCGGGACACGCAGGACACGCCGGGTAACGGAACCGGGTTCGAAGATCGGAAGGGTCGGAAGTGCCGCGCTCAAATGCCGCGCAGGCGGCGAGTCGCGGTGCCTACGGGGCTTTC
The DNA here is from genome assembly GCA_965214795.1 of Gammaproteobacteria bacterium. Classification (GTDB taxonomy): domain Bacteria; phylum Pseudomonadota; class Gammaproteobacteria; order HK1; family HK1; genus JAJDXW01. The sequence goes on from OZ243976.1 coordinate 5,206,762, forward strand.
GGCGCTTGGCGGATTCGGGGGCGGATTGCGATTTCCTTGCGCCGCAGGCGCTGTGATCTCACACCCCGCGTACCCACCGACGCCGGCGATTCCTGCGGCCCGCCGAGCCCGGAACTCGCGTTCCGGGATCTCGAACGGCCGCTCGACGGGAAGCCACCCGAGAACGTGGTGCGTCCGGAGCTCGGGTATCGGGGCCCGGACGGCAGGCGGGGGCCGGGCCGGGCCGCTACCAGTGCAGATCGTCCGGGACGGGGAAGTCGCGGTAGAGCTCCTCCCCATCCGGATCCGCCCCCGGCGCGGGTACGTCGCCGCCCGGTGCCGCGCGGTGGACGAAGACGATGGGGCGAAGGGCCTGGATCTCGTCCGCTACGCCCGCGGGGACGATGTGGTGACGCCGGCGGAAGCCGACGACGGCGAGCTCCCCGCCGGCCAGCATCCGGCGTTGCTCGTCCGTGACGTACACGCGCCGGATCATGTTCTCGCGCGCGAAGTTGAACGCGATCTCGGCGTTCCGGTCATTCAGCGCGTGCCGGTCGAGAAGCTCGCGGATCCGCAGGTTCAGAGCCTGGACGGACGAATCCCGGCCCGGCGGCGATGCGGGCGGACCCTGACGGGCTCCACCAGGTTGCCGGTGCTCCGGCCGCCGGGAGCGCCGGCGAGCGCCGCCCCTTCGATGCCGGCCTTCGCCATCCCGGCCCGATGGATGCGTGCCGTCCTTGCGGCGTTCGGGGTCCCGGCCCGGTGCGGAGGGCGTTCCCGGCGCCGGGCGGCTTCGCGTCGGCGTCCGCGTCTCCGGTGTCCGCGAGCCGTCCTGCGCGCCCCGCTCGGCCCCGGGCTCGCGCCGCCGCGCCCGACGCTGCTCCGCTCTCGCCTTGCGAAGCTGCTCGGGGGTGGCGAGGCCCGCCTTCAGCAACTGGTCCTGGAGCGATCCCACGGATCCGGCGACTCCTCATGGAACGGACTGGATGGCGCCGCCGACGGGGACTCCCGGAGAGCCCTGCCGCCGCCGCCATCCCGCCGCCGCTCGAGGCCGACTCTAGGCCGACCTCTTGGCCGCGACAGGATGGTCGTTGGAAGTCTAGTGGCCGAGGGGCGGGATGTCAGCCCGTGAACGCCCGTGATTTCGTAGGCAAAACGCCCGACGAGACGGGGTAATTCAGCCCTGCCGTGCGCGCCCGGATCCTGAATGCCGGGTGATGCCTACCCGCCCGATCCCGACAAAGGCTGGCGAGACCTCCGCGGCTCAACGGCCCAGGCTCAGCGGGCCGACCCCGACAGGCCGCGCCGACCCCGGGCCAGCCACTGCTCGAACTTCGCCGAAAGCTCCTCGTGGTGGGTCGCCCACCATCCCGCATCCGTTTGCAGGGCGGTCGTCATGTTCGCCGCCGCGGTGGGAAGCATGGCCCGCTTCCCGTCGTCCACCAGGGCCATCGCCGACATCCTCGCCGGCCCGTAGGTGATGTACTTCGTCTGCTCCGCGAGCGGCCCGGAACTCGTGGCGAACGCAATGAAGTCCAAAGCCTTGGCGAGGTTGGCGGTTCCCTTCGGGATCCCCCAGGAGTCGATATCCCAGAGCTGTCCGTCCCAGATGATGGCGTAGTCCTTGCCCTCCTCGACCATCGGGCGGTACAGGCGCCCGTTCCATGCGGAGGTCATGACCACCGCACCCGAATCGAGAAGCTCGACCGGCTCCGAGCCCGAGGTCCACCAGACGATGCTGGTCCGGATCCCGTCCAGCACCGAGAAGGCGCGCTGCTGTCCGTCATCGGTCTCGAGCATCGCATAGACGTCGCCCGGAGGAACCCCGTCCGCCATCAGGGCCCACTCCATGCTCACCCGCGGGTCGCGCCGCAAGCCCCGCTTGCCCGGATACTTCCGAAGGTCGAAGAAGTCCGCAAGGGCAGCCGGACGATCCCCTCCGATCCGGCTTCCGTCATAGGCGACGACGGTCGCCCAGACCATCTGGCCGACCCCGCATTCGGTGAGGGCTCCGGGGATGAAGTCCTCCGCCGCCGGCTTGCCGCCGGTGCCGGCCGCCAGCGCCCGGTGGTCGATCTTCTCGAGCAGACCTTCGCGGCATCCACGGACCAGGTCGGAAAGCTCGAAGTCCACCACGTCCCAGACGACGTTCTCGGTCTCGACCTGCTCGCGGATCTCGTCGAGACCGCCCCGGTAGGTCTCCATCACCACCCATTCGCCGATCCGGTCCCGAAACGGCTTCACGAAGGCCAGCATCTGGCTCCTCGTATAGTCGCCGCCCCACGAGACGACCGTCAGGTCCTTCTGCACCGGCGCCTGCGCGACGGCGCCGGTCACCGGCAACAGGGCAATCGCCAGACCGGCGGCTCCAAGGCGAAGGAATGAATGCATTGCCTCGTTCTCCCTTTATCGATTCTCGCTGCTTGCGGCGCCCCGGATCAGGCGCGCAGTTCGCCGCGCAAGCTGGTCCCGTCCGGCGCCCTTGCCGCGTCCGGCGCGGCTACGGCGCTCGGATCCTCGTTCAGGGACTTGACGATCCCCAAAGTCATCAGGAGCATGATCACGCTGACGGGAAGCGCGGCCGCGATGGAGGCGGTCTGCAGCGCTTTCAACCCGCCGGCAAGTAGCAGAACCGCCGCTACGAAGCCCTCGCCAAGTCCCCAGAAGATGCGGAACCGCTGCGGCGGGTCGTCGTCACCCATACTGAGCATGGTGGTGATGACGAGGGTACCCGAATCGGACGAGGTGATGAACCAGGTGGCAAGCAGGAAGGTCGCGAGCGCCGCCATGATCCAGTTCAGCCAGTGCACGTCCGTCAACCGGTCGATGGTCCCGTAGAGCGCGGCGGGCAGGTTCCAGTCGCGGATCAACTGGGCAATGCCTGCGGTCCCCACCCCGCCGTCCGCGGTCAGCTCGAGGTACATCGCGTTGCCGCCGAAGATGGCAAGCCAGAAGAAGGCGATGGTGGTCGGGACGAACATCACCCCGAGCATGAATTCGCGAATGGTCCGGCCACGGCTGATCCGGGCGATGAACATCCCGACGAACGGCGCCCAGGAGATCCACCAGCCCCAGTAGAAGATCGTCCATCCTCCCTGCCAGGCGGACGCGCCCGGCTCGTTGAAGGTCTGGAAGCCCATCGGGATGACGTTCCACAGGTAGTCGCCCACCGTGGTCACGAAGAACCCCATCAGCCACTTGAACGGCCCCCCGAACAGGAAGTAGGCGAGCAGGACGACACTGAGCCAGATGTTCCACTCCGAGATGATGCGAATGCCGTTGCCGACCCCGGACACGGCAGAGAACGTCGCCACGACGGAGATGATCACGATCAGAATGATCTGGGTGGTCGTTCCGGGGTCCACCCCGAACAGGAAATTGAGCCCGGTGGCCATCTGGCTCACCCCGAGACCGAGCGACGTGGCGACCCCGAAGACCGTTCCGAAGACGGCCAGCAGGTCGACGGCATGGCCGATCGGGCCGTAGATCCGGTCACCGATGACCGGGTAGAGGGCGGAGCGCAGGGTCAGCGGCAGCTTCTTGCGGAAGCCGAAGTATGCGAGACAAAGGCCGACCATCACGTAGACCGCCCAGCCGTGGAATCCCCAATGGAAGTAGGTCACCCGCATCGCCAGAACCGCGCGCTCCTCGTTCATCTCGGTGACGAGGGCCCGATCCGCGAACGGGTTGTTCGGATAACCCCACGGCTCGGTGTTGTCGAAGTAGAACATCGGCTCGGCGATCCCGAAGAAGAGCAGCCCGATCCCGACCCCGGCCGAGAACAGCATCGCGAACCAGGAGAAATTACTGAACTCGGGCTTGCTGTCGTCGTCGCCGAGCTTGATCCCGCCGTGGCGGCTGCACATCAGATAGAGGCAGACGAAGACCATGACGACGAGCGCGGTGATGTAGTACCAGTTGAGTGCCGACTCGATCCAGCCGCGCACCGCCGAGTAGATGGAATTGGCAAAGTCCACGTTGAGCGCCGTAAAGACGACGAACGCGGCAACCATGCCCTTGGAGGCGATTCCCATAGCGGGATGAAGCCCCTTCCAGATGCCGGTCGTCGCAACGAGCCCAGGGTGTTTCTCTTGCATGGTCTTCAGTCCTTTTTCCGGGAGGGCGCTACGAAACGGCGCGTGCCGCGCACGGGTCGGTGCTTCCGGTGATGGGTGCGCCGACCGCACCCATGGGAGTGGGCACGGCCGGTCCGAACCAGGCCGCCGGATTCCGATCGATTCGCCTGAGAGATGGGCAGGGGAAGGCTGGCGGCGGGGAGAGGGCCCCCACCCGGTCGAACCCCGCAACCGGCCGTTTCGGGCCGGGTCGTCCTTCGAACGCAACCGATATCGCCATCCGCCTACCGATATCGCATAACTTGGAGCCAGTTTAGCACGCCCCGCCCTTGTGACCATGCGACGCGCGGCGGGACCAGGGCAAATTCGTTCCCGGCCTTCCTCGATGACTACCGGTGAGCGTATCGTCTTGATTCGACGCCTTGTTCTTCGGTCGCCGCCGACTTCGGGTCAGCAGCTCGCCAATGGATGCAACTCTTTCAATTTATTGGCCACTCTTGAATGAACGACTCGGCCCTGCGGCGGGACCCCGGTCACGCGGCGCGCAGCGGGGGCCGTGGTCCGGTTCGGGCGCGTCGCCGGCGACGCGCCACCCGCGCCGGTTCGGCCGGGAAGTCTCCGGGCAGGTCGGCTTCGCTCGGCGCAACCCGACGGCGGCGGGCCGGCACGATGGCGATCGAGATGGCGATCGAATGATGCACACACGCCCCGGTCCGATCGACCGGCGCTACACTTCGGGCGAGTCCGTCCGTCATCCGCACCGCCATCCATACCGCCACCCGAGCTGCCATCCACACCGGCATCCCTGCCCGAGACGAGGCCCCAGCCATGACCAGCGCCCAGGCCGACACCCGCGCCAGCCCCCGACCCCGCCCCCACGACCCCCTCGCCTCGGATGCCGGGGTCGTCTTCGCTCCGGCCCGCGAGCTCGTGCGCCGGCTCGCCGCCCGCGACCTCGGCGCCGAGGAGCTCATGACCCGGTTCCTCGCCCGCATCGAGGAAGTGAACCCGTCGGTCAACGCGATCGTCACCCTGCTTCCGGAGGCGGCGCTCGAGGGCGCGCGCGCGGCGGACGCCGCCCTCGCCCGGGGCGAGCCGCCGGGGCCGCTCCACGGGTTGCCGGTCGCGGTCAAGGACCTCACCGCGACCCGGGGCATCCGCACCACGTTCGGGTCCCCCATCTATCGCGACTTCGTCCCCGACGAGGACGCGCTCTACGTCGAGCGCATGCGGGCGGCGGGCGCGATCATCGTCGGCAAGACCAACACGCCCGAGTTCGGAGCGGGGTCCCAGACCTTCAACCCCGTCTTCGGCGCGACCCGGAACCCCTACGCGACGGAGCGCACCTGCGGCGGCAGCAGTGGGGGGGCGGCAGTCGCCGTCGCCTGCGGGATGCTCCCCCTCGCGGACGGGACCGACATGGGCGGGTCGCTCCGCAACCCCGCGTCCTGGTCCAACGTGGTCGGCTTCCGGACCTCGCCGGGAAGGGTCCCGGTCTGGCCCCGCAACATGCTCTACAACCCGCTCGGTGTCGCCGGCCCGATCGCCCGGCACGTGGCCGATGCGGCCCTGCTCCTCTCCGCCATGGCGGGCCCCGACCCGCGCGTCCCGCTCTCCATCGAGACACCGGGCGCCCGGTTCCGCGAGCCGCTCGAGCGCGACTTCCGGGGGACCCGCGTCGCCTGGAGCCCGACCCTTGGCGGCTACCCCGTCGAGCCGGCGGTCGTCGAGGTCTGCGGCGCGGCCGCCGCGCGCTTCGAGGAGATCGGCTGCACGGTCGAGGAGGCGGACCCCGACCTCCGCGACGCGGACGAGATCTTCCAGACCCTTCGGGCCTTCTCCTTCGCCATGACCCACGAGGCGCACCTCCGGGACCACCGTGGCGAGCTGAAGGACACCGTCGTCTGGAACGTCGAGAAGGGGCTCGCCCTCGGCGCAATGGACGTCGCGCACGCGGAGGTGAAGCGCGCGGCGCTCCTCGATCGGGTGGTCGCGTTCTTCGGCCGCTTCGACTACCTCGTCTGTCCCACTACCCAGGTGCCGCCGTTCCCCGTGGACACCGACTGGGTGCGGGAGATCAACGGGGTGAAGCTCGAGACGTACATCGACTGGATGGCCGCGTGCTACGCGATCACGGTGACCGGCTGCCCCTCGATCTCGGTGCCGGCGGGCTTCACGGAGGACGGCCTGCCGATCGGGATCCAGATCGTCGCCCCGCCGAAACGCGACTTCGAGGCGCTTCAGCTCGCCCACGCCTACGAGAGGGTGGCCGACTTCGCGTCGCGCCGGCCGGCACTCTGAGCGAAATCGGGGCAACCACCGGGGTTGCCCGCGCGACGCGAGGCACGGCCGAAAGCGAAAGGCAACGTCGTGCGGACCGCGACCTCCGCACGCTCCGCGGCGATTTCCTCGGCGGCATCGCTTCCACCATCGCGGCGCGGCCGGCGGCGGCGCGCGGATGTCGGGCGGCATCGAGGCCGCGGAGGCGGCGGCCAGCCGGCACGGCAGGCAGGGTCCCCCCGACTGCGGATCCACTCGCTTCGACGTGGGCGTCGGGTTGGCGCGGCTTCGGCGCGGCCTCTCGCCGGACTGCTACGATTGCTTGATGGAAGGCTCGGTGACCATCGCTCGCGAGCCTGCCCCATGGTCGCTCGCAGCGCTCTCCCGGCTCGCGGCGGGCCCGCTCGAGGCGGCCGGGGCGAAGCGCGCCGTCGCATTCGGCTCCTATGCGCGCGGGGTCGCGGATGCGTGGTCCGATCTCGACCTCGCGGTGGTGGTCGACACGGACCTCGCACGGCTCGAGCGCGGCCGGCTGCTCGAAGAGCTGCACGACGCGATGCCCGTCTCCCTGGACCTCCTCGTCTACACCCCTTCGGAGTTCGCGCGGGGAATGGCGGCCGGGCTCGACGTCTTCGCCGCCATCGCGGCGGAGGGGAAGACGATCTACCCGGCGGAGACGGTGCGGGCGTGAACGAGCCGGTTCGCACCGCCCGAAGGTGGCTCGAGACCGCACGCCAGGACCTCGCGTTCGCCCACTACGCCGCCGGCGGCGGGTTTCACGCACCGGCCTGCTTTCATGCGCACCAGGCGGCCGAAAAGGCGATGAAGGCGGTCCACTACGCCCGGGGCGCGCGAGCGGTCTACGGGCACGGCATCCGCCAGCTCATCGAACGCCTCGTCGTCGAACGCCTCGACGAGTCGGACCTCGGGGGGTTGCTCGCCGGAGCCCGCGAACTCGACCTCCTCTACCTTCCCACCCGCTACCCGAACGGGCTCGACGACGGGACGCCGGCGGAGGCGTTCTCCGCCGAGCAGTCGACGCGTGCGCTCGGCTTTGCGGAGGAGATCGTGGCGGCGGCCGGCGCCTCGCTGGACCGCCCCGGGCGGTCGGAGGGCGGCTGATCGACCGCCGACCGCCTCCCCTCCGCACCGCGGAGACGCATCCGCCTCCCCCCTCCCCTTCGCCCGCTCGACGGCCCCGATACGTGACCGCCGTCAGTGCCTCCGGGAAGCACTCGCCGCGGGACGCTGGCCTCGTCCGGCCGCCGACGTCGTCGCGTGGCCGCCGTCGCGATCGCCCGATGGGGCGGGCGATGGCGGGTCACTCGGCGAGCCATCCGTCGAAGCGCGCCTTGATCCGGTCGTAGAGGCTCGCATACCACTCGGTGTCCTTCAGGATCGCGGTCCTGAAGTTTGTCGGGTTGGTGGGCAGGTGCGGGCGCATGTCCGCCCCCGTCTCCGCGTGCGTGGACACGAGCTTCATCGAGGATCGGCGGGCCGGGCCGTAGGCGATGTACCTCGCCTGTTCGGCGAGCGGGCGGGTCCCGGTCGCGAAGCGGATGAACGCGAGAACGTCGTCGAGGCGCCGCGTCCCCCGGGGGATCCCCCACGAGCCGAGCTCGTAGAGCTGACCGTCCCAGATGATCTCGATGGGGTGGCCCTGCACGGCCGCCGCGTCGAACAGGCGCCCGTTGTACTGCGAAGCGATCACCGCTTTCCCGCTGACGAGCATCTCGATCGGCTGGTCCGTGGACGTCCACCACACCAGGTGCTCCCGGATCCGGTCGAGCCGCTCGAACGCGAGCCGGAGTCCGCGATCCGTGCTGAGGAGCTGGTAGAGGTCCTGGCGCGGCACCCCGTACGCGCGGAGCGCCCATTCGAGGTTCGCCTCGGGGCCTCGCTGAAGCACCCTCGTCCCCGGGAACCGCCGGAGGTCGAAGAGATCCGCGATCCGGGCCGGTCGCTCCCCCGGAAACGCGTCCCGGTTGTAGGCCACCACCATGGCATAGACGATATGGGACACCCCGCACCTGGTGAGGGCCCCGTCGATGAAGTCCCGGGCGGCCGGGGTGCCGTCGGGGGCCGGATGAAGCATCGAGTGGTCGATGGACTCGAGCAGGCCGTGCCGGCAGGCGGCGCGGTTGTCGGCCATCGTCATGTCCATGAGGTCCCAGGTGACGTCCCCGCGCCCGACCTGCCGCCGAAGCTCTTCCAGCCCGCCGTTGTACCGCTCGATATCGATCCGGATGCCCGTCGCCTCGGTGAATGGCTCGAAATAGGCATTGACCTGGCTTCGCTCATACGGCCCGCCCCAGGACGCCACGGTGATTGCGCGGTGGGGATCGGCGGCGGCGGCCGTCGACCCCGGATCGTCAGGCAGACCGGCCCCGATCGCCCACAGGGAGAGTGCGCCGACCGCGGCCACGACGAAGGCGGCCGGGCCGGAGGCCGGAGCATCGGCGGGCGGAGCATCGGCGGCGAGAGTGCGGGGGCCGGGAACGGCTCCGGAAACGACGGCGGGGGGCGCACCCGGAACGGATGCGCCCGGAGCGGGCGCGGCCGGCCCGGCGGCGGCCGGGGTGAGCACCCGCAAGGTGGCGGGGTGGGAGGCCGAGGCGCCCGGCCCGGCGGATCGAGACCGGCCGCCTTGCGCTCGAAGGAACCGAAGAAGCCCTGCGATCCCCATCGCCGCCCTCCTCTGCGGGCGCTCAGGCCCCCGCGTTCTCCTCGCGCCGAATGTCGTCCATCGTGTCTCGATAGGCCCTGACGACGGCCGCCTCCGACACCACTCCCAGCATGCGTCCGCGCTCCTCTTCGTCGAGCACCGGAATGGTCTCCCCGACGAAGTCTCCCATGCGCTCCATCGCGGCCCACACGGAGGTCTCCGGGGCCAGGATCAACTCGTCCCGCGTGGCGAGCCCGGACACGGTGGCCTCGCAGCCGAGGCCGGAGCCGGAGCCGCCCTCGCCCTCCTCTCCGCCGGCTCCCTCGGCGGCCAGAATCTCCGCGAGCTTCACCGAGCCGAGATAGCCCCCGTCGGCATCGACCACGTATCCCTCGTGGCGGCGCGCGGCGAGCAGACGCGCCTTCGCCTCGGCGAGCGCCAGGTCGGGGCGGAACGCGATGAAGTCCCGGCTGACGTAGCCCTCGATCGGCCGGCGCTCAAGGACCACGCGGTCGCGGCCGGCGGAGAGATCGAAGCCCCGCATGCGGAGCTGCACGTCGAAGAGCGAACGCCCGAAGATCCGGGAGGCGACCAGGTTCGAGAAGACCACGCTCACCATCGCGGCGATCGCGAGATCGTAGTTCCGGGTGAGCTCGAACACGATGAGGATCGTGGTGAGCGGCGCCCCGATGACCGCGCTTGCCACCGCCACCATCCCGCAGATGGCGTAGATGGCGATGTCGGAACGGAGGTCGCCCACCAGAAGCTCGGCGCCGTTGCCGGCGAGCGCGCCGAACAGGATGCCGACGAGGAGGGCGGGGCTCAGCACTCCGCCCGCGAATCCGAAGCCGATGCACAGCGCGGCGGCGAGGAGCTTGGCAACGAGGAGAAACGCGAGTTCGCCGGGCGCGAAGGCATGGTCGATGACCGCGAAGCGCAACGCTTCCTTGCCGATGCCGAGGATGTCGGGCATCCCGATCGCGGCGAGCCCGAGGGCGCCGCCGGCCAGCATCGGCTTGAGCCAGTCGGCGGCGGGCACCCGGCGGGCGAGGCGGCCCGCGTGGAGGATGGCACGCATGTACGCGACGGCGACGAAGGCGCCGCCGACCCCGATGACGATGAAGCCGAGGAACTCGGGCGCGGAGACCACGCTCACCGCCTCCACCCGGAAGAGGGGCGGGCGTTCGAAGATCACGTTGGCGACGACGTGGCCGACCGCCGCGGCGACCGTGATCGGGGCGAACGCGCGGAGCGAGTAGTGGCGGAGGATGACCTCGTGGGCGAAGACGAGCCCGGCGAGGGGGGCGTTGAACGCGGTCGAGATCGCGGCCGCGACCCCGCAGCCCACCCACACCGTCGCGCTCCCCTCGGCGTGCCGGTTGAGCCGGGCGAGGCAGGAACCGAGGGTCCCCCCGAGGTGGGCGAGGGGGCCGTACTGGCCGACGGACGCGCCGGCCCCGAGCGACACGAGACTCGTCAGAGCGGAGAGGAAGCCCGAGCGGAGCGGGACCCGGCCGTCGAGGCCCTGGACGGCGCGGATGACGTCGGGAGGGCCGTGGGGGCGCCGCTCGGGAACCAGGTGGTGATGCACGAGCCCGACGACGAGCCCGCCCGCGGCGGGGACGCAGACGGTGGCGGCGAGCAACAGGGCCTCGTTCTCCTGCATGAAGCGGCTGCGGGGCGAGATGAGCAGCCACTCGTTGAGGAGGAGGACGAGGTCCACGAATCCGATGGCGGCAAGCGAGGCGAGTGCGCCCACCGCCATGCCGAGGGCGGCATTCCGGACGATCCGCGCGGTCGGGGTCATGCCTCGTAGCGATCGTGGTGCCGGTTCCACTCCATGCCGAATTCGAGCGCCTCTTATGATAGGCGGAAGCGACGAGTGGCACTACAAACGGGTGGTCGAGGGTCGGTCATACGAAGGCGGGGCGCGAAGCCGTTGGTCGGGACAATCGAAAATAATCCATATCGCGGTCGATCGACCGGAATATGCGACAACCCACCGTCATGGTGTATCGTCCGCCGGGCCGTGGACGTGAGGACGGTGCGCACGTCAAGGCATCTCGGTCCGGGCAGCTCGGAGCGACGGCGGCATGGAGTATCGGTATCTCGGGCGGACCGGCGTTCAAGTCTCCCCGATCGGCCTCGGATCGGACGACTTCGGGGACGGCACGGCGCCGGAGATCGCCGAGAAGATCATCCTCCGTTCGCTCGACGCCGGCATCAACCTCATCGACACCGGGAACCTCTACGCCGGAGGGACGAGCGAAGCAATCATCGGAAGGACCCTCGCGGCCAGCGGGCGCCGCCACGAAGTCCTCATCTCGACCAAGATCGACCACGCACCCCGCCGGATCGGGATCTCGCTCGACGAGCACGTTCCCCGGATGCCGCCGAACGTCCAGGGGAATTCGCGGCTCAACATCATCCGGGCCTGCGAGCTCTCCCTGAAGGCGCTCGGGACCGACTACATCGACCTGCTCCAGGTCCACCGCTACTACCCGCAGTTCCACATCGAGGAGACCCTCGGGGCGCTCACCGATCTCGTCCGCCAGGGCAAGGTGCGGTATGCCGGCTGCTCCACCTTTCCCGCCTGGAAGCTGATGCACGCGCTCATGCTGAGCGAGGCGAAAGGCTACGTGCGCTTCGTCAGCGAGGAGTCCCCCTACAACCTCCTCGACCGGCGCATCGAGAACGAGCTGGTGCCGCTCGCGCGGGAGCACGGGGTGGGTCTGCTCACGTGGTCGCCCCTCGCCCACGGCATGCTGACGGGCGCCTACCCGGACGAGAACACCTGGCCGAAGAGCACCCGGGCCGGCCGCCGGGGCGCGTTCTATGCGGCCCGCATCACTGCCGAAGGCATCCGGGTCGGCCAGGCGTTCGGCGAGCTGGCCCGGCAGGCGGGCCTCTCCCCCGCCCGGTTGGCGGTGCTCTGGTGCAAGGATCAGCCGGGGGTCACCGCGCCGCTCATCGGGGCGGGCAGCCTCGATCATCTCGAGGACCTGCTGCCGGTCCTGGAGATGTCCCTCGACGAGGCGCTCCGGGAGGCGTGCGCCGCACTGGTCCCCCCCGGAACCCACGTCGCGAACTTCTTCAACACCTCCGGGTGGATGAAGACCTCGATCGGCTGAGCGCCCGCCCGACCCCTCATCCGCAACCGGCCGAAGCCCGCCCGTCTTCGTTCCGCACCGTCCGAACCCTCTCGAAAGCGCGAGTGGCGGAAGTGGGGCAGAGCATCGGATGATTCAACCCGCTTCGAGCGCACCCTGCACGAGGCGCGCTCTCTCCCTGAGAATTTTCCTCCCGGCGTTGGTCCGGGGCTCCCGCTTTACGCCCCGCCGCCAGCCGGAGACGATCCCTGTCGCCATGACCGCTTCGGCGAAAGCCCGCCGCTCGACGGGATCTTCCAGCGGTTCCTTGTCCAGGTGAATCCGGACCAGATCGAGAATCCGGGATTCGGACGAACCGCGGAGCTCCATGCGCCACCGGCCTTCCGGGCTCTTCATTGCCTCCTGTCGCTCCCGCTCTTCGCGACGTTCGCGGTCCTCATCCTTCAACCGCTGCCTCCAACGGTTGGTCTGTTCGCTGTCGGCGCGGAAGCGTCCGTACCCGATCGCGGTCCTGGCCCCGCCGCCAGCCCAGGCGAGGGCGGCCCTCAGCCAGGTCGAGACGACGCCCAGACCGTACAGCGGGCTCCGACGCAACCGCTCCTCGCTCGCGGCAATTCCAGGAGTGTGGGACCCTGCTCGGCGGTCTTCCGGACTGACCGGCGGCTCGGGTCGCGCCAACGCTCCCCGGCGACGATCGATTGCCACCTGGTGCCTCCGACACCATCACCGCGGTCCCATCGGCCGGCACAAGCCATAACCCCGAAAACGTCCCGCGCCGACGAGCACCGGCCCCGCCACCGGCTCGTCGAAGACGATTGCAGCGTGGGCATGGCTCTGCCGACCGTTGTCCCGCTTTCGGGTGAGGCGGGGAAACCCCCGTGCATGGGGAACCCCTTCGACCAGAGAGACCGGATGCAGCCGGACCTGACCGGGACGTGGGAGGCCGACGTGCTCGCAAGCGTCTTTCACGCTCTCCGCGGCCCGCTCCCATCGATCCTTGCCGTCGAAGTGCCGATTCAGGACCACGGGCGTCACGCTTGCCCAGATGCGGGAGGGCGCCGTCCAGGTGCGCGGATCGAGATTGGTCGGCGGGCGTTCGCGGATATCGAGCTCCGCGGTGAACTCGAACCACCGGCCACCGAAGAGCCGGTGTTCTCGGGGCAGGCCGGTGTCGGGATCATGCAGGACGGAATCGAGTCCGCGTCCGGCTTCGCGGGCGTCCAACCCGCGGGGCAGGATCAAAGCCAAGCCCATGATCCGGCCGTCCGCGTGTGACGATCCGACGAACGGCAAGGGCGCCAGCGCCAAATGAGGCGCGACGGTGGGCCTGCCATCGGAGCAGTGGCCGCTGAACCACTCGGGCGGTGGCTGGAGAGGGCATTCGCACATCAGCAGACCACGCAGAGCGGCGGTGACCTTGAGGGTGGCCGGCAAGGAGACCCGGCGACCCTCGATGCCGAGCACAGCGATGCCCGGATCGAAGACGGAATGGGCGGTGGCGTCGCGCTCGACCTGCCGCGGCCGGGCGTACCCTTGCCACTGGCCGGCGGCAGGTCGGACTGGCGTTCGCGGCTCTCCATGCGGGAACCGCTCTGCAAGCTCTGCCTTCAACTCCTTGATGTGGAGCCGCTGCTCGCGAGGACTTCTTGCGTGACTGCGGCCACCTCCTTCGCGCATTGCCGCAGCAAGTCGATCTCGGATGGTGTCAGCATCCGGGGAGCGGGAGAGGTACCGAGCCTCCGATTGAGTAAGGCAATCGAAGGCGTGACCGAACTGCTCGCACCACCACTTCTCGAAGGTCCGGGCATGTCTTTGTCTGAGTTCATGGAGCTGCTCCTCCTTCGGGTTCAGCTTGGCGGAATAAGGCTTGCCGGTCAAACCGACCGCGCCGACGATCTTGCCGCCCTTCTTCTCGACCCAGCCGCGCAGATTGGCCAGGGTCCCGCCCTGCCCGATGAAGTCATCCACCATCACGTACTCGCGGCCCCGTTCAATGGCGCCGTCGAAGGCGGCCTGCCGGGCGAGGCGGCCGTAACCGTCGGCGCCGGTGTGGCCGACGATGTTGGTCTGCACGACGTTGGTAAGGGCGCGACGTCCGGCGAGGGACAGGGAATCGGGGCCGTCTGCGCCCAGCAGTCTACATGGGCGGGCAACATCGCCGGAGCGGACGCCGCTGGCGCGTTGTAGCCGACCGGGATGCCTTCCCCCTCCAGTAGCTCATCCATGGCGGCTACGCCGAAATCCACTTCGCCGCTTGCACTCTTCCGTTCATCAAGCCACTTCCAGGTATCAATCAAAGCCTTGCCGTAGAGAGGATGAGGCTGTCGTTGGCGATGAGTCCCGCGTATACCGGCCAAGTGCCGGCACCACGCCCATAGGCCCGGAACAGAAGGCGGGAGCCGATCTGATCGACCGTGGTCGCCACGATGGCCGGTTGCAGCGGATTGCGTGCCCAGGCTTCCGAGCGGTACATCCCCCCGCGCAGCGAATGGACGGCCAAGGGGCGCCCGCTGCCAAGCTCGACCGTTCCGCCGGAGGCGAGGTGTCGAAGGCGGTCCGCGACCATCTTCAGGATCCCGCTCTCGGCCGCCTCCAGCTTCTTTGCCAGACGTCGAGCCCGGTCATGCGCTTCGTCGACGATGATCCGCCGATCCACGACAAAGAATATGCGACGGGGCGCGGTAACGGCGTGGCCCGGTCCGTGGCGGGTGGCTTGGGCGGCCAGAGCGAACACGGCAATGTCCATGCAGGCAGTCTTGCCCGCCCCGGTGGGCAGCGCGATGGACTCCGGCCAGGATCCGGGAAAGCGACCGCCCACGGAGGTGTCGGCGGCGGATGTCGCCGCCGGTTCATGCGAAGCCCTCAACACCCTCTCGACCAGAGCCGACTGCCATGCGAAGGGCTTCGCTTGCCCGCCCCAGAGCTCCGAGAAGAAATCGGTAAAGTCAGTATGGTTCAACTCGATGGTCATCGTGCCTGGCCGTACCCGCGCACGTGCCGGCTACCGCCGGGGACTCGAAAGAATCGCCGCCAGCCGGCCGAACCCTCCACCGGCCGCTTCCGTAGTCTGCTCAACGCGCTTCCTGTGATTGACCATGCCCTTCAACCAGCGGGTTTCTTGCATCGTAGCCCGCCAAGGGCTCACCAGGTGAGCCCCTCGGACACGAATTTCGACCTGCGTCGACCTGCTTCAGGTCCATCGCGACCACCCGCATCTCCACCAACGAACGGCTCTTGTTCGCCGCGCGCGATGCGCGACTTCTCCCGCAGCCGCCCGCCGCGCGCTCGCCGGCGCGAGGCGTGTGTCCGACCCGGACCGAAGGGATGGTGGAATCCGGCCGGGCGAGACGCGCCATTCTCCCATGTTTGACGAGGCACAGGCCTACATCGTTCGCCCCTCGCCTCGGCGACACTCGGAACCCCAAGACGGGCATTGAACCGCGGTCCACCCCAATCCTGGAACCGCGCCCGAGGATCCGGCCATGCGAGTGGAACGCGGCCAAGCCACCTCCTCAACCGCTCTCATTGTGGGCCGGCGCGGAGGCGTGCTACCGTCATGTCGAAGATGGCGCACGATGCCGCCCGCAGTCCATCCTGGAGGGCCTGCCGATGAACGACGCTGTTCTCGCTCCTGCCCCAATCGAGTATCCGAGCTCCGATGGCAGGCCGATGGCCGAGACGCCGGTGCACTATGCCTGCGTGGTCTACGCTACCGAGGCCCTCAAGCACCGCTACCGCGAACAGCCGAACGTGTACGTCGGCGCCAACATGCTTCACTACTACGAACAGGGAAACCCACGCGCGTCGGTGTCCCCCGACGTCTTCGTGGTCCTTGGCGCCCGAAAGGACGAGCATCGCGAGGGCGGCTGGCGGGACACCTACAGGCTGTGGGAAGAGCCGAAAGCCCCGGACTTCGTATTGGAGATCACCTCCCGAAGCACCCGCAAGGAAGATTTGGGAAGGAAGCGCAACCTGTATGCGACGTTGGGAGTAAGCGAGTACTTTCTGCACGACCCGCGGGGCGAGTATCTGAGGCCGCTCCTCAAGGGGTTTCGGCTGAGCCGCGGCGCCTACGAGCCGCTCCCGGTCACTTGGGTCGAGAACGCAATGGGGGTGCACAGCGACGTGCTCGGCCTGCATCTGTACCTTCGGAACGGTGAATTGCGGATCCGTGAACCGGCCACCGGCCGAGACTTACCCACCTACGAGCAGGCCATGCAGGCGTCGGAGCGGGCCCTCTTGAAGTACGAGGAAGCATCCACCGCACGACGGGCCGCTGAAACCGAGATCGCAGAGCTGAAGAGACGGCTTCGGACCCTGCGGAGCCCGCCCGTCGGCCCCGAGGAGGGAATCTCCGACTTGCTTGGCCCGCGCCGAGACGGTTCTACTCGACCTGGCGCGAGCGCCAAAGAACCCGGATCATGCCCACCGTTGCCGCCGAGCTCATGAAGGACCTCGACCTTCGCCTCCTTTCGAGAAGCGTGTACGAGACCACGGAGCAACTCGCCGCCTCAGCGATACCCGACATCGGCCGCTTCGCCCTCGAACGACAGCTTTGGTGGGCCAACGAACTTCTCAACCCCCAAAGCCAATATGAACTCGTCAGGCTCACCCCCGATCAACATCGGATCGCCACGCAAATCCGGACCTCGATCAGCGCCGCGTGCTTCCCGACCGTAGACCGCCGCGACGTGCGCCTCGTAGCGCGCCACGTTCCGCCGCCGCACCCCGAACACGTCGGAGACGGCATTGTAGAAGCTCCGCGTCTCGCCCTTCTCGCAGGCCGCGTGCTGCCAGTCCTCGGCAAAGGCCGCCGCGCGCGCGAACCTCGTTCCACGACCGGCGCACGGTCTACTCCTCGTCCTCCCCGAAATAGTCTTCGTCGATCCGCTTGATTTCGTGAGACTCCTGCGTGCGCACGCCGACTCCATACTTGATCATCAGTTCCGCCAGTTTATTACCGTCAATCAACACGATCTGTTTGAGACTCAGCTTCACATAATCCTTGGCCGAGCGCGTGAAGCCGGCAGTAGTGATGAACACCCCCTTGTTCGTGCTCGCAGTGTCGAGCGCGCCCGCGAAGTTTTGCAGGGCGGGCGCACCGACAGCGTTGCCTTCAGCATACCTCTTCGCCTGCACGTAAATCTCGTCCAGGCCGAGCGCGTCCTCCTGAATCTTGCCGTCGATACCGCCGTCGCCGGAACCTCCGGTCACGCGGCCCCTCTCGGCATCGCCGCCGCCGTAGTCCATGGCAATCAACAAATCGACGACCACACGTTCGAAGAACTCGGGCGAGACGCTGCGAACCCGCTTCAGCACATCGGCTTGCAAATCGCTGCTCAACTGACTGACGGCACGGTCCAGTGCTTCCAACGGCGTTTTCGCACCGCCGTCGCTCCGATTCTCCGTCGCACCCTCGTCAGGAGACCGATCGCTTCGCGAGCTATGCTCGGGGAGCTCTCCCAGCAACCTCATGTCGATGCGCGAAGGGTTGCGGGACAACAGGCGTTCGCCTTCCTGCGTCAACCGGAATACGGCACGGCGAGGCCGCTCCAGAAGACCGGCGCGCATCATGTGTATCGCGGCCCAACTCACGCGGTTCCCGAACACCTTCTGCCTACCGCTCGGAAACATTTCTTGGACATCCTCGGCAGAAAGCCCCTCGGCGGTGGCGACCCGCTCGCGAACCACCCGCAACGCCGTATCCTCACCGGAGGCGAGCGCCCTGAGGACGGGAAGCATCAATGACTGAAAGTCGGGAACGGGCATCGGCTACCTCCCCTATGCCGCCGATCGCCGAGGCGTCACCTTCTCGTCGGTCTCGCGGCCCGCCGTGATCTCCGCCTGGCGAAGCTCCCAGGTCTTCCGCAAGTTCATCCGGAGTTGCGGCGCCGTTCCGAAATACCGCGCCAGCCGTCGCGCCGTGTCAGCGCTCACGCCCCGCCGGCCGTTCAGGATCGTCGTCACCCGGTTGACGGGCACGCCCAGCGCCTTCGACAGCGCGTTGGCGGACAACCCGAGCTCATCGAGCTCGTCGCGCGGAACCTCGTCCGCATGCACCGGCCTCATGCCGTTCTTCGCGTTCATGCCAGGCACCTTCGATGGCACACGATCTCCACAGCCGCGTGGGCCCGGGGCCAGGGTCATCCCACGCTACGGTGCCGGATGGAAACGAGGGGCCGGGATGGCGCTCGCCGCGCGCGACCGGGCCGAGCGGCTGCATCCACGCGGCCCGCAGGACCCCCCGAGGGCACGAACGAGGGCGCTCCTGCCAACCCGGTGCGGATGATCGGCCCGCGTGGGAAAGTCCAGGCCCGGGGCCGACAGGACTGGCTCAGGACGCCGGCAGATCATGAATCACCCTCCCCGTCGAGCCCCCGGGGACCCATGCGGTGCGGGCTCCCGGCCCGCCGCGGTACGGCCCTCCGGCCGCACCTCGGACCACACGTCGTCCAGAGCGCCCCGCACCGCCCCGGCGATCTCGTCCACGTGCGTCTCGCCGATGATGAGGGGCGGGCAGAGGGCGAGCCGGTCCCCGAGGGTGCGGGAGATGAGGCCGTGCCGAAGCGCCGCCCGCTGGATGCGATCCCCGATCTTCACCGCCGGGTCGAACGATTCGCGGGTGCGCTTGTCGCGCACGATCTCGAGACCGACCAGCAGGCCGACGCCGCTCACGTCGCCGACGAGAGGGTGTTCGGCGAGCGCTCCCATCTTCGACTGAAAGTACGGCGACACCCCCCGCACGTGTCCGACGATGTCGCGCTCCTCGTAGATCTTCAGGGTCTCGAGGGCCACCGCCGACGTCACCGGGTGCCCGCTGTAGGTGTACCCGTGCCCGAAGATCCCGATCTTCTCGCTCTCCGCCACCATCGCCTCGAAGACCGCCTCCGAGATCATCAGGGCGGAGATCGGCAGGTAGGAGGCCGAGAGCGCCTTGGCGCAGGTCAGCATGTCCGGCTTCAAATCGAAGGTCTCGCTCCCCCACCGGTTTCCGGTCCGACCGAAGCCGCAGATCACCTCGTCCGCGACGAACAGCAGGTCGTACTTCTTCAACACTGCCTGGATCTTCTCGAAGTACGTGGGGGGCGGAACGATCACCCCGCCCGCCCCCTGCACGGGCTCCGCGAAGAAGGCGGCGCAGGTCTCCGGACCCTCGGCGAGGATCAGGCTCTCGAGGCTCTCCGCCATGCGGGTCGCGAACGCCTCCTCGCTCTCCCCCTCCTCCGCGAGCTTGTAGTAGTGGGGGTAGTCGGTGTGCCGGAAGCGATCGAGGGGAAGGTCGAAGTCGGCGTGCATGAGGGCTTGGCCGGAGAGGCTCACCGAGGCCGCGGTCGTGCCGTGGTACCCCTTCGTGCGGCCGATGATCTTCTTTTTCTTCGGCTTGCCGATGGCGTTGTGGTAGTACCAGACGAGCTTGATGGCGGTATCGTTGGCCTCGGACCCGGACGACTGGAACAGCACCTTCGACATCTTGACGGGCGCGATCGCGATGAGCTTCTCCGCGAGGTCGATGCTCGCGGGGTGGGACCGCCCGTTGAAGGTGTGGTAGTACGGCAGGGTCTTCATCTGCTCGTAGGCCGCCTCCGCGAGCCGCCGCTCGCTGAAGCCGAGCGAGGCGCACCACAGTCCCGCCATCCCTTCGAGATAGCGCTTTCCGGTGTCGTCGAAGACGTAGGCGCCGTCGCCCCGTTCCACCACGAGCGGCCCCTCCGTCTGGTGAAGCCGGAGGTTGGTCTGGGGATGCACCTGATAGGCGATGTCACGCGCTTGCGCCGAATTGGCCGCCATGTTCGATTCTCCGTTTGAGGCGAGGGGCGGCGGGCCGGCGCCGCCGCATCCGGAACTTCGTTCCGCAAGACTGACCCAAGACCGACCGTAGAACAAGGTCGGTCGCGCGGAGGATCGCCGACTCGCGGGCGGTCCGGCCCGGGGCCGGAGAGCGTGGTAGGATGCCTGCATGGACGCCGGAATCGTCACCATCCTCATCGCGACCGTTGCGGTCGGCGCCGCGCTCGCCACCCTCATCTTGCGGCTCAACCGCGGTCTCGAGAAGCAGATCGACACCCTGCGCGGAGATGTCCGGGAGCTGCGCCAGGATCAGACCGCCCTGCGCGACCGCGTATCCCGACTCGGCGACCGGGTGTCCCGGATCGAAGGGCTCCTCGAGGGGTTGCGCGAAGCGATTGCCGGCCGACACGCGCACGCCGCCGCCGACTGAACGGGAGGTTCCCATGGACGCCGGAATCGTCACCACCCTCATCGGCACCGTCGCGGTGGGCATCGCCCTCGCCACCCTCATGATCCGGTTGATCCGCGGGCTTGCGAGAAATCTCGAGAAGCAGATCGACATCCTGCGCGGAGATATCCGAGAGTTGCGCCAGGACCAAACCACCCTGCGAGACCGGGTGTCCCGGATCGAAGGGCTCCTTGAAGGGCTGCGCGAAGCGATTGCCGGCCGACACGCGCACGCCGCCGCCGACTGAGCACCCCGCCTCGGGTCGATCGGCCCGAGGCGCGGTCAGCTCATGACCTCGCCGCCGTCGATGTTGAGGGTCTGCCCGTTCATGTGATCGGACGCCGCCGAGGCGAGGAAGCCGGCGACGGCGGCGATGTCCCGCGCGGTCGCGGCCCGGCGGGTCGGAACGCGGCGTACCCGCCGCCGTTTCGGCTCCCCGATCTCCATCCCCCGGAGTCTCGCGGTCTGCTCGTCGATGAGCGCCCACATGTCCGTGTCCACCATGCCGGGGGCGAGGGCGTTCACGGTGACCCCGGTGGCGGCGAGAGACGCGGCCATCGAACGGGTGAGCGACATGACGGCCGCCTTGCTCGCGGCGTAGGCGGCGCTGTCCGGGATCCCGAGGCGGGCGGCGATGGAAGCGGTGTTGACGATCTTGCCGCGGCCCCGCTCCACCATGTGGCGCGCGACCACCTGCCCGCAGAGGAAGACGCCCTTCGTGTTGACGGCCATGATGCGGTCGAAGTCCTCGTCCTCGATCTCGAGGAAGGGATGCACCTTGATGATGCCGGCGTTGTTGAACAGGATGTCGATGGCTCCGAGCTCCCGCACGGTGGCGGCAACCATCCCCTCGACGGCGGATCGGTCCGTCACGTCGATGGTGAGGCCGAGCGCGCGCCGGCCGTGGGCCTCCACCGCCCGCACCGCGCCCGCGAGCTCCGGTTCGCGCACGTCGGCGAGCGCCACATCCGCCCCGTCCTCGGCCACGCGCTCCGCGATGGCCCGGCCGATTCCGCGCGCGCCGCCCGTGACGAGCGCTACCTGTCCATCGAGACCCATCGAGCTTCCCCTCCGATTCGTTCTTCGTGACGAGCGGACCGGCCGACGGCGAGGCAGCCGGGCCGACCTTCGCCCCTCCGCGTCGCACCGGCGGGAGGTCGGCCTCGTTCCGGTCGGCGGGCTGCGAACCCGCCTTCCGCTCCCCCCGGACGGTCCGGCTTTGCAATGGCGGCCGGGCGGCTACACTTTGCCACAGGTCACCGGACGAGCGAGACGGCGATGGCCGGAGAAGACGACCGAAGTGCCGAGCGGGCCGAGATGGTCGAGCGAATCATGCTGCACGGCCAGGTGGCGGCCGGCGAGCGCGGCGGCATCACCCTGTCGCCGCGGGTGCTCGAGGCAATGGCGACGGTGCCCCGCCACGAGTTCGTGCCGGCGGAGGTGGTGGAGCTCGCCTACGCCGACTCCCCACTCCCCATCGGCCACGGCAAGACCATCTCGCAGCCGTTCATCGTCGCCCTCATGGTCGAGCTGCTCGACATCCAGCCCGAGGATCGGGTGCTGGAGGTCGGAACCGGCCTCGGATACCACGCGGCCGTCATCGCATCGCTCGCGGAAGCGGTGTACACGGTGGAGCTGATCCCCGAGCTCGCGGCGGCGGCGGCCCGCTGCCTTGCCCGCGTCGGGGTCGCGAACGTGTCCGTGCGCGCGGGAGACGGAGGCCGGGGCTGGAAGGAACACGCTCCGTTCGACAAGATCAGCGCGGCGGCCGCGCCCGAGCACGTTCCCCCGGCCCTCCTCGAGCAGCTCCGGCCCGGCGGCCGCCTCGTGCTGCCCCTCGGGCCGTCCGACGAGCAGACCCTGGTGCTCGTCGCCAAGGACGAAGAGGGGGAGACGCGGACGACCCGGATCCTCCCGGTGCGCTTCTCCGCCCTGACCCTCACCCACTGACGGCGGGGGCGCCGCACCCGCACCCTGCGGCACCCTGCGCACCACGACGGAGAACGAAGACATGAGCGAACGGATGCTCGGAGGCAAGGTCGTCCTGGTCACCGGCGCAGGGCGCGGGATCGGGCGCGACATCTCGCTCCTCGCCGCACGGCACGGAGCGAAGGTGGTCGTGAACGACCTCGGAGGAACCGAAAAGGGGGAGGGAAACGACCGGGTGCCGGCCCTGGAGGTCGTGGCGGAGATCAAGGACGCGGGGGGCGAGGCGGTCGCCAACTTCGACTCCGTCACCGACTTCGCGGCGGCCGGGAACATGGTCGCTCAGGCGCTCGGCGACTTCGGGCGCCTCGACGGGGTCGTCAACAACGCGGGGATCCTGCGCGACGCCATCTTCCACAAGATGACCGAGGAGGACTGGGATGCGGTCATCGGCGTGCACCTCAAGGGCTCGTTCAACGTGGCACGGGCCGCCGCGGCCCATTTCCGGGAACGGCAAGCGGGCGCGTTCGTGCACATGACCTCCACCTCGGGCCTCGTCGGGAACTTCGGCCAAGCGAACTACGCGGCGGCCAAGCTCGGGATCGTGGGGCTGTCGAAGTCGGTTGCGCTCGACATGGCCCGCTTCAACGTCCGTTCGAACTGCATCTCCCCCTTCGCCTGGAGCCGGCTCATCGGCACCATCCCCATCGCCGACGAGGCGCAGGCGGCCCGCGTCGAGAAGATCAAGCGGATGACCCCGGCCAAGATCGCGCCGGTCGCGGTATTCCTTCTCTCCGACGCCGCGGCGGGGGTGAGCGGACAGATCTTCGCGGTGCGCAACAACGAGATATTCCTCATGAGCCAGTCGCGCCCGCTCCGCTCCGTGCAGCGCTCGGACGGCTGGACGGCCGAGACGGTGGCCGAGCACGCCCACCCCGCCCTCGCCGCCCACTACTTCCCGCTCGACCGGAGTCAGGACGTCTTCCACTGGGACCCGGTCTGAGCGAGCGCGCCGGGGTCCGATCCAGGCGCCCCGCGAGGATGCGACGGACGGCGGGCGTTGCGCGGTCGTCCGCTCCGGGTACCCCGCGAGGACGCCCGGGAGCTTCGCAAGAAAGTTCGAGCGCTGCCGTTCCGCCGAGCCGACGGCCAGGGCGGCCTCCCCTGTCGCTTGTCCTGCCGGGCTCCTCAGCCGGCACCGGCCGGCCCCGCGAGCTTGCGCAGGGCCTCGACCGTGGCGATCGCGCCCGCGGTATCGAGACCCGCGAGGCCGGCAGACGGCGGCTTCTCGAGCGCGCGCCGAACGGCCTCCGCGAGCGATTCCGCCCCGAGCTCGTCCTCCCCGACCACCTCGATGAGCCCGCGGGCGGCGAGCAGGCCCGCGCGCAGGGTCTGCTCGGTCTCGAGCCCGCCCGCGTAGGGCACCACCACCGCGCGAAGCCCCGCGTCCAGCACCTCCATCAGGGTGTTGTAGCCCCCCTGGGAGACGGAGAGGCGCGCGCGACGAAGGAGGGTCCCGAAGTCCGGGCGGAACCGTTCGACGGTCACCCCGGCCGGGGCGCGGCCCGCGAGCGAGCGAAAGTCGGGCTCCGGGAGGTTCGCCCCGGCCAGCAGGCGCCAGCGTGCACCCCCGAGGGACGTTCGCGGGCGGGCGGCGAGCGCCGCCTCGAGAAGCCTCCCGCCCACCGCTCCGCCCCCCGCGGAGACGATCACCTCCCCCCCGTTCTCTCCCGCCCTTCGTCGCGGCTCCTCCCGGGAGCCCGCCGGCCGCGCCACCACGTAGCCGGTGTACGCGATCCGATCCGCGATCTCGCGGGCGTGCGGAAACGTCGTGTCGAGGGAGACGAAGCGCGGGTCGCCGTGCACGAGCACGAGGTCGTAGTGCCGGCGGGCGAGCGCCAGCGTCTCCCGGGTGCGCTCCGGCTTCGGGGACTCCACCAGGATGTCCCGCACCGAGCACGCGATGAGGGGGCGTCCGGTCCGCGCGCGGTCCTCGGCGCACCGATCGAGCAGCGGCAGCAACTCGAACCGAAGCTGGCGGCGGCCGAAGGGGAACAGCTCGGTCAGCACGATGTCCGGGCGGACCGCCTCGTAGAGGGCGAGCAGCCGCTCCCGCCGGGCCGCCTTCCAGGCATCGCCGGCCGGCTGTCCGTGTGCGTCGAGGAGATGCTTGAACCGGCGGTCGGCGACCCGCGCGGGCGGGAGCTGGACCAGCCGCGCGCGTCCGAAATCGACCCCGGCCACCGGCTCCCCGCCGGATGCGACGGTGACCTCGACCCCCTCCGCGGCGAGGGTGCGGGCGAGGGTCGCGGCGCGGGTGAGATGGCCGATCCCGAGGAGGTGCTGTACGTGGAAGAGAACGATCAAGCCGCGAGCCAGGCCCGGATCAGGTGGTGGGCGATGGCGATCGGCTGCGGCACGGTGAGGACTTCACTCCGCCCGGCAAGGGCGTCGGCAAGCTCGGCCCGGGAGAACCAGCGCGCGTCCTCGATCTCTTCCGGATCGACCGCGATCTCGTCGCTCAGACCCTCCGCGAGGCAGCCGAGCATGAGCGAGGCGGGGAACGGCCACGGCTGGGAGAAGACGTATCGGACCGCTCCCACCTCGATTCCCGCCTCCTCCGCAACCTCTCGCCGGACCGCCTCCTCGACGGACTCTCCAGGCTCCATGAAGCCGGCGAGGGCGGAGTAGAGATTGCCCGGAAATCGGCCGGAGCGGCCGAGCAGCGCCCGGCCACCGCGCGAGACCACCACGATGACGACCGGATCGGTGCGCGGAAAGTGCTCCGCCCCGCAGGCGGCGCACGCCCGGGACGCCCCTCCGTTGCGGATTCGGGTCGCGGCCCCGCACGCGGCGCAGAAGGGGTGGCGCTCGTGCCAGCCGAGGAGGCTCCGGGCCTGGGCCGCGATCGCGGCATCGCCCGCGGGAAGACTGGGTGCGGCGGTGCGCAGTCCCTGGAACTCGACTCCGGTTCCCGACCCGAAGGCGGCGGCGACCGGGTCCGAAACGCCCGAGACATCCACCGCGAAGCGGGCCTCGCCGTCCTGGAGACCGAGCAGAACGGGCTCGCCGGCCCGTTCGAGCCAGTCGCCGCCCTTCGCCCACGCGAGCCGGTGCTCCCGGCCCCCGAAACGGGGTCCGGCGGACGTTACCGGGACCTTGAGCCGCTGCACGGGGAGGAAACGGATCCCCGCCCCGGCCAAGGTCGCGGAGAGCCACTTCGGATCGCGACGCTCGTTCCCGGCCCGGTGAAGCGGGTTGCCCGCAAGGGGCATCACGGAAGCCACCAGGGTCACCTCACGCTTGCCGTTCCGGGGCCGAGCGGTTCCCGGATGTCGTTGATGGCCACCGGACAGCGCAGCTCCTGAATGCGGAATCTGTTTCTTCGGCTGACGACGACTTCGAGCGAAGAGATCCGCGATCGACATGATTCCTTGAATCTATTGGACACATTCGAGAGAACAGATTCAGCCCTGCGGCACCAACCAGAATCTCCCGAATCATCTTTACAGATTATCCGCGTCTCGAATCCGGGCACGGACCGCGCTCTTGCGGGGCGGTGGGGGGGATCGCGCGAGGGGGCCGGAGCCCCGCCGGCGAAACGGCGAACCTCACGAGCCGGGGCCGGCGACGTCGCGCACCGTCAACGGCTCCCCGGTCGTCCCGCGATCGACACCCGCCGCCCGCAGCATGCGGTTGTCCTCGCCGCTCCCGAAGAGGTCCGGCCCCTTTGCGAGCACGCCGCCGTCCACCACGACGACCTGCCCGGTGATGAAGACGGCGTCGGGGGAGGCGAGAAACGCCGCGGTCGCGGCGATATGGGCTGGGCGGCCCGGATCCGGCCAGGGCTGGCGACCGAGGGCGAACGCCTCCCCGCGCTCCGCGCGGCCGCGATGGAAGAGCTCGGTCATGATCATCCCCGGAGCGATGGCGTTGACCCGCACCCGGTGCGGCGCCATCTCGAGAGCCACGGAGCGGGTCAGGTTGGCGACCGCGGCCTTGGCGGCGGAGTAACAGTGCGGGCCCGCCCCGCCCCCGAGCCCGGCCACCGACGCGGTCGAGAGCAGCACCCCGCCCTCTCCCTGGCGCTTGAGCACCCGCGCGCCGTGCTTGAGGCCGAGAAACACGCCGCGGACGAGCACCTCCATCGAGAAGTCCCACTCCTCGACCTCGGTGTCCGTCACCGGACCGAACGCGCCCCCGATCCCGGCGTTGTTGAACACGCAGTCGAGACGTCCGAACTCGTCACCGGCACACTCGATCGCGGCCCGGACGTCGGCTTCCTCCGTCACGTCGGTCCGAACGAACCGGGCATCGTCCCCGCGCCCTTCCGCGGCGGCCAGCTCGAGGGTGCGAGCGCCGTTCTCCGGGTTCAGATCCGCGGCCACCACCCGCGCCCCCTCGCGGAGGAAGCGAAGCACCGTCTCACGTCCGATTCCGTTGCCGCCCCCGGTGACCACCGCCACCTGGCCGTTCAGTCTTCCCATCACCCCCGCCGTCCGATCGTCGACCCGCCGCCCGCGGACACGCCATCCTCCACCCGGGCGGCGTCCGCCGCCGACCCGGCCCCCCTCGAGTCTCCGGCCGGCGCCTCAGTAGTCGACCGGGGTGCCGTGCCAGCCTTCGTCGTGCTTGCGCCAGTAGAGATCGCGGATCCGGGTCGTAATCGACCCCGGCGCGTCGTTGGAGAGGATCCGGTCATCGATCCGGGTGACCGGGATCACCCCGCCGGCCGTCGAGGAGAGGAACGCCTCGTCCGCCTCGCGCAGGCTCTCCGCCGACACCGTCCCGTACTCGAACCCGACGCGGAGCTCGTCGCAGAGCTCCTGCACCGTGAGGCGGGTGATGCCCTCGAGGACGGTCCCCGCCGGGGTCGTCACCCGGCCTCCCGCAACCCGGAAGACATTGAAACCCGGCCCTTCCGACACGTTGCCGTCGAGGTCGGACAGCACGACCGTGTCGCCCCCCCGCTCCCGAGCTTCGTAGAGACCGCGGTTGAGGTCCCCCCAGTGGAAGTTCTTTGCGGTCGGATCGACGCTCGCGGGCGGAATCCGGGGGATGGTGGAGAGGATCAGGTGGATCCCCTGCTCCTGACGCTCGGGCGGAAAGATCCAGATGAAGGGCACCGCGAACGCGAAGAACGTGTTGCGGCACGTTCGCGGGTCCCGCGACCCCGGCGCGGGCTGCCCGCGGGTGCAGGCGAGCTTGACGTAGGCGTCGCGAAGCCCGCTCCGGCGAACGCATTCCATCAGCACGCCGCGGACCCCGTCCCGATCGAGGCCCGGGTCGAGACGCATCAGGCGGCACGAGCGCTCGAAGCGATCCAGGTGGTCCTCGAGCCGAAAGAAGCGGCCCTTCCAGACGTGGACCACGTCGTAGGTGGTGTCGCTGCGGGCGAACCCCCAGTCAAGGACCGAGATCCGGGCCTCTGCGACCGGTACGTACCGCCCATCGCAGAAGGCGACCCCGCTCTCCTCGTCGGCGGCCGTGGCGCCGTTGGAAGCCTTCCTCGCTTCCGGTTGGCCGTAAGGCGCCTGCCACGGTTCGAGGACCGGTTCCTCCTCCTCGTCCGGCAGCCACAGATGTTCCCGGTTCGCCTCCTCGATCGCCGTCCACGGGTGCGCCCCCGACTCGATCAGGGCGACCATCCTGTCCGACGTCCGGCTCGCCGCGTCCGCCAGCGCCGCGCGCAGCATCCCCTTCTTCCGCAGGTACAGCACCTGGCCCGGGCGGACCTTCATCCACT
The DNA here is from genome assembly GCA_965214795.1 of Gammaproteobacteria bacterium. Lineage (GTDB taxonomy): Bacteria > Pseudomonadota > Gammaproteobacteria > HK1 > HK1 > JAJDXW01. The sequence continues at coordinate 5,234,780 of OZ243976.1, forward strand.
GCTCCTGCGCCTTCACCATCGTCCCGAACATCCCCGGGCGCTCGCCCTCCGGGAGCGGGTCTTCCGGGTTCAGCAGGTTCTCCAACGGCTTCATCACTCACCTCCTCCGCCGTCCATTGCCTGACCTCCTCCCGAACCAACTCGTCCGGGGTCATCTCGTCCTCGAACGCCTCGAGCCCGGGGAACCCCCGCAGGCTGTTGTACATCGTCCGCAGGTACGGCCGCGCGGCGTCCCCGAGGTCCGCCGTCACCGCGCGGGCGAACGCACGGAACTTCCGCGCCCCCGCCTCGAAATGGAACGCCGCAATCTCCGCCGTGATCGATTGGACGAGGCCTGCGCTGCCGTCCCCCGCTCTCGTCCGTTCTTCTGCCGGCCGTTCGCGTCCATCTTCCCCTCCCCCTCGGTCGGGCGATTCCGGGCCGCTCCCCGCCGGGACTCCTCGAGCCTTCCCGGGGCCGGGCGAAGCATGCCGGCCCGAATGATACCGCGCCCATCCGTGCCCTCTATACTCCGCGACCGGGCCGACCCCGAGAAGCCCCCGAGAGGCCAGGGTCGTCTCACGCTGCGGCTCCGGTCCCGGGCCGGTCGGATGAGGGGGGCGCAGCCCGATACGAGCGCCTCGGAGAGAGGTCGGGTCACGCCTCCGGCCGACCCGACCCGTCACGTGAAATAGCGCCGCCCGAGGTTCGGCCCCCGGCGGGCCGATTCCTCCACCGGGCCGGCGGCACACTTCGGTCGCAAGGGCACCCGGCCCGCGGCCCGCGGCCCGCGGCCCGCGGCACGGCTCGGCTCGGCACGGCCCGGTCGAAACCACAACGAGGGACCACACCATGGCGGACGGAGAGGCGAAGCCCGCAGCGCGCATCGGGCTCATCGGCGCCGGCTTCATGGGCCGGTGCCACGCGAATGCATTCCGTTCCGTGGCCGGGCTGTTCGAGCTCCAGGTCGAGCCCGAGCTCCAGCTCCTCGCGGACGTCGACGAGGCGACGGCTCGCCGCTCCGCGGACGCGCTCGGCTTCACGCGGTCGACGGGAGACTGGCGGGCGCTCGCCAGCGACCCGGAGGTCGACATCGTCGCGATCACCGCCCCGAACGCGTTCCATGCCGAGATGGCCTTCGCCGCGATCGAGGCGGGCAAGGCCGTCTACTGCGAGAAGCCGCTCTCCATCGACCTCCCCTCGGCGCGGGCGATGCGTGACGCGGCGGCCGCAGCGGGTATCTGCACGATGGTCGGGTTCGGCTACCTGCGCAACCCCATGGTGAAGCTCGCCCGCGAGATCGTCGCGAGCGGCGAGCTCGGGGAGATCGTGTCGTTTCGCGGCGTCCACGCCGAGGACTACATGGCGGACCCGACCGCCCCGCACTCCTTTCGCACCGATCCGGCGGGCGGCGGGGCGCTGTTCGACCTCGGCAGCCACATCACCTCCCTCGCCCGCCATCTTCTCGGGCCGATCGTTTCCGTCAACGGTGCGACGGCAACGGTCTACCCCTGCCGACCGGATGCCGGCAGCCCGGATGCGGTGCGGCCGGTCGAGGTGGACGACCGCGCCGTCTTCCTCGCCGAGTTCGCGTCCGGAGTCATCGGCTCCCTCGAGGCCAACTGGGCGGCGACCGGACGCAAGATGCAGCTCGCCTTCGAGGTGGGCGGGACCCGGGGGTCGCTCGCATTCACCCAGGAACGGATGAACGAGCTTCTTCTCTATCCGGCCGAAGGCACCCGGGGCCGCCGCGGATTCACCCGCATCGAGGCCGGCCCCGAGCATCCGCCCTACGCGAACTTCTGCCCGGCCCCCGGCCACCAGCTCGGCTTCAACGAGCTGAAGGTCATCGAGGTCGCGGAGCTTCTCGATGCTTTCGCGGGCGGCTCCCCGGCCCACCCCGACTTCGAGGAGGGCTACCAAGTGCAGCGGGTCGTCGGCGCGGTGCAGCGTTCCGCGGCGGAGCGGCGCTGGGTCGAGGTCGCATCGCTCTGACCGCGGGCGACGCTCCGGTCCGACACGTTCGAGACGCCGGGCGGCCACCGGGGTGCCACCGGGGTGCAGGTCGGTCCGCCGCTCCTCCGACCGGGCCGGGCGGTGTCGTACCGGCCGTGGTCGCTCGGACGGCTTTCCGGAGGTTTGCAGGGCTCGTTCGTTGTCCGGCGACGGGTGAACCGGGCCTGTCCGGCAGGCCATCGGGGAGCGCACTTCGTCGTCCGCGTGTCGATTCGCACCCCATGAAGCCACCCTCGACCGCACGGCAGGCCGATCCGCACCCGCGGCCAGCCCTCGATCACGGCAGGAAAATGGTCCCGCGGAGGTCCCGCGGAGGTTTGTGGCCCGGTTTCCCGTGTAGTAGATTGCCGTCCCGCATGGGCCGGATCTGGGCGCATGCGAGGGCAGCGTCACTTCATGGCACAGGGAGCCAACACCATGATCGGATCGGGTTTCAAACGGACGGCACGGGCTTTGGCGGCATCGACCCTGGCCGCCTTGGTCGCGATTGCCGGAGCCCCGCAGTCTTTCGCCGAAAACATCAAGATATCCTTTGTCGTCAAGGATATGACCAATCCCTACTACTGGCGGATGGGCGAAGGCGCCAAACAGGCCGCACAAGATCTCGGGGTCGAACTGAGCTGGGTTTCCGCCGAATTCAACGGCGACATCGAGGGCCAGATCGCGGTCGTCGAAAGTGAACTGGTCAAGCGTCCGGACGCGCTCGTCCTGGTGCCGATGAACGCGAAAGCGCTGATTCCGAAGATCCGCGAAGCGAACCGGATGGGCATTCCGGTGGTAACCGCCGATACGCGCGCGGAAGAAGGCCTGGCCGATGTGGTCACCTTCGTCGGTCTGGACGAGAGGCTCTCCTACAAGGGGATGGCCGAATTCGTGGTGGAACATCTCGAGGGCAAGGGCAAGGTGGCTATCCTGGAGGGCTTCCGCGGCAGCTCGACGGCCGAGGAACGGCTTGTCGGCATGCACGAAGTCCTCGACGCCACGCCGGGAATCGAGATCGTCGCATCCATCTCGGCCGAATGGGATCGCGAAAAGGGGCTCAAGGCCACCGAGGATATCCTCCAGGCTCATCCGGACGTCGATGCGATCCTCGCCTCGAACGACGAAATGGCGCTCGGCGCCATACAGGCCGTAAACAGCGCCGGCAAGCGAGGCCAGGTCGTGGTCGTCGGCGACGACGCAATCCCGGCCGCCCTGGAGGCGCTGAAATCCGGCGACATGCTGGCGACGATCGATGGGAATACCGACCAGGTCGGATATCAGGCCGTCAAGACCGCCTACGATTTCGTCGTCGAGGGCATGAAGCCGGAGGCCTGGGTCGTGGTGCCGTCGAAGATCATGATGAAGGCCGACGTCACCGCCGGGTATCTGAAGGCCCGCGGCATCGAGTGATCCCTCCGGCCACGGGTGGTGGCCGGACGACACCGCGTCCAATCGCCCCCCAATCGCCCCCCAATCGCCCAAGGGGCGGCGAACGTGCCGCCCGCCCGTGGCGGAGGCGGCGCCCCGGAATCCGGACCGGGGCCCGCCGCCCGCGCCCCGGCCCGAGCGGCGGGCCGGGTTCGCCCGGAACGGTCACGTCCATCGCCCACCAATCCGGGGCCCGTCGCGATGCCCGAACCACGAGGAGTGCCGCTCGCCCGGATGGTGGGCATCAGCAAGCACTTCGGCGGGATCAGCGCGCTGGAGGACGTGAGCGTCGACCTCCACCCCGGTGAGGTAGTCGGCATCCTCGGGCACAACGGAGCCGGCAAGTCGACCCTCGTCAATATCCTGGCCGGCGCGTTCACCCCGGACCGCGGCGAGGTCTTCATACGCGGCGAACGAGCCGTGATCCGGGACCCCAACGACGCGCGCGCCCACGGCATCGAGACGATCTACCAGGAACTCGCGCTTTGCGGGAACCTCGACGCGCCGTCCAACCTGTTCATGGGCCGGGAGACGAACCGCTACGGATTCCTCGACAACAAGCACATGCGGCGCGAGACGCGCCGGGTTCTCGACAGCCTCAGAATCAGAATCGACGATCTCACCACCCCCGTGGAGAATCTGTCGGGCGGTCAACGGCAGTCGATCGCCATCGGCCGCGCGGTGCATTTCCAGGCCCGGATCCTGATCATGGACGAGCCCACGGCAGCGCTCGGCGTGGAGGAGGCCGAAGTGGTGGTGGGGCTGATCCGGGAACTCAAGGAGCAAGGCATCGGCATCTTCTTCATCAGCCATGACATTCACGACGTTTACCGGTTCACCGATCGGATCTACGTACTGAAGGGAGGCAGGCTCGTCCACACCTGCCCCACCCGCGCGCACACGCAGGACGAAATCGTGGAGATGATCATCTCCGGCAATCCGCCGGTCGAAGCCGGGCCGCCCGCCTCGGCGGCCGATGGCTGACGTGCGGGGCGGCGGACGAGGACGGGCCGGCTCCGGCCCATGAAAAAGCTCGCAAACTACCCTCTGACGTGGATCGTGGGGGTCGTCATCCTGATGGCGTTCGTCATCTCGACGATGTCGCCCTATTTCCTCACCGTCGGGAATCTCTCGAATCTGCTCAAACAGGTGGCGATCATCGCCGTTCTCGCCGGCGGCCAGACCCTGGTCATCCTGTCGGGCGGCATCGATCTGTCGATCGGCTCGGTCCTCGCGCTGTCGGCGGTCACCGTCGGCTTCCTCATCGAACACGGCTATTCCCCGGTTACGGCCACGCTCGCCGGAGTCGTCGTGGGAACGCTTTGCGGCTTCGTCAACGGCATCGTCATCACCAAGGGACGGATAGCGCCATTCATCGCCACGCTGGGAATGATGGGGATCGCGAGGGGCTTGTCGCTGGTCATCACCAAGGGCGTTTCCTACATGGTTCTGGTGCCGTTCTTCGACTTCATCGGCAACGGCACGGTGCTCGGCCTGCCGGTGCCCATCGTCATCGTCCTCGTCGTGTTCGCCGGGCTCTACATTCTGCTGCGCCGCACGGTCTTCGGCCGGCACACCTATGCGATCGGAGGCAACGAACACGTGAGCCGGCTGGAAGGCATCCGCGTAGACCGTCACAAGATCGCGATCTACACGATCAGCGGGTTTCTGGCCGCCATCGCGGCCCTGATCATGATCGGCCGCCTCGCGTCCACCCCGCCGCACGTCGCGAAAGGCGCGGAGCTCGAGGCGATCGCCGCGGTCATTATCGGCGGGACGAGCTTTACCGGCGGGGTCGGTGGGGTCGAAACGACGCTGATAGGCGCCCTGATCATGGCAATGATCACGAACGCATTGAATATTCTCGGAATTTCTTCCTTCTGGCAACAGGTCTTCATAGGCATCGTGATCATCGTCGCGGTCTGGCTGGACAATCTGAAGAGAAGGCGTTAGCCCGAAAAAATCACCGACTTCCTGCTGCGGCCGCCAATCCGCTCGCGGTAGCGGGCCGTACTCCCGCAAGCCGCTTCGACAGCGCGCACGCGCTCTTTCGGTCCGTGCGGCCCACTCCTCCGTGAGATCGTGGGGCATCTTGGCGCCCTCGCGAAGAAAGTCGGTGATTTTTTCGGGCTAACGAGATCCCGCCGGTCAAGGGGGCAAGACCCCGAACCCAGGACTTTCCCACGCTGCCCGATCATCCGCACCGGGCTGGCCGGAGCGCCCTCATTCGTGCCCTCGGGGGGTCCTGCGGGCCGCGTTGATGCCCCTTGATGCAGCCGACCGGCCCGATCGCGCGCGGCGAGCGCCATCCCCGCCCCTCGTTTCCATCACGAACCGCAGTGTGGGATGACCCTGACCCCCGAACCCGCCCCGGGCGGCTACTTCCCGCGTTCGATCGCGGCCTCGAAGAGGTTCATGCGATCCTTGCCGAAGAACTGCCGGTCCCCGGCGAAGAAGGCGGGCGAGCCGAAGACGCCCCGGTCCACCGCCCTCTGCGTGAGATCGATGAGCTTCCGCTTGACCTCGGGCTCGCCAATGCGGGCGGCAAGCGCCCCGGCGTCGAAGCCGGCCGCGGCAAGCACTTCGCCGACGACCGCCGGGTCGTCCATCTTCTTCTCGTCCACCCACATCGCCCGGAAGACCGTGTCGACGTAGTCCGCGAAGCGGTCGGTACCGAGGAGGGCCGCCGCCCCTCTCATGACGGCGAGGGTGTTCACCGGGAAATGAGGATTGTGGCGGAAGGGGATGCCAAGGTACTCGACCCAGTCGCGGAGGTCCCGGCGAAAGTACTCGAGCTTGGCCGGCACCGACCGGAACGCCTCGATGGGCGAGCGGTTCCCGATCAGCTTGAACACGCCCCCGAGGAGGACCGGAACGTACTCCACCTTGACACCGGTGCGGGACTCGATGCCCGGGATCCGGGTGTGCGCGATGTAGGCGTTGGGGCTTCCGAAGTCGAACAGGAACTCGGCCTTCACTCTTTCTTTCCTTCAGGAAACGGAACGTCGGGGCGAAACCGCCGGGGCGCGATTCTCTCACGCCCGGCCGGCCCCCGGGCGCGGTACCAGGGCTGAATCCGTTCTCTCGACCGTGCCCGATGAATTCCCAATGAATTCAAGGAATCATGTCGATCGTGGATCTCTTCGCCCGAAGTCGTCGTCAACCGAAGAAAGAGATTCTGCATCAAGGAGCTACGCTGTCCGATAGCCATCAAGGACATCCGGGAACCGATCGGCCCCGGGCTCGGTACAGCGTCCGGGGCAAATTCGCTCCCGGCTTTCCTTGATGGCCACGGGTGAGCGTATCGTCTTGATTCGACACCTGATTCTCCGGTCGCCGCCGACTTCGGATCACCAACTCTTCGGTTGACGCAAATCATTGAATTCGTTGGTCTCTTTTCAATGAACGGATCAGTCCGGGCACGGCGTCCCGTCCGGGCCGACGATCCTCGTGATGACGTGCCGAGTCGCATGGCCAAAGGTCGGAAGCACCGCGGAGTGCCGCCCGGCCCCGCCCGCCACCACCACGATGAGGTCTTCGGGCCGGGTGATGAAGCGCACCCCGTCCCGGCCCCGGGGACCGAGGAGATGGTCCGGGATCCGCTCCTCCAGCACGTCGATCATCGCCTCCGACACCACCGCGCGCGGCACGATGGCATGCTCGCTCAGGAACCGCCTGATCTCCGCCTTCGAGAAGCCGGCCGCGGCCACCACCTCGGCGTGCTCCGGCCCCAGCACGACCACCGGCTCCCCTTCGAGGTAGAAGTTGTTCGCCCCCGTCGAAGCGAGGGTGCCGGCGACGCTCAGCAGGATCTCCTCACCGGTCCGGCCGTAGTGGTCGTTGACGTTGTGGGGGCCTTCCACCCCGCACACGGTCACCGTGCTCGCATCCGGCGCGAAGCCGTTCTCGACGTGCCACGGCTCCCAGGGGCTCGCGGCGACGTTCTCCGCGAAGCAGAAGGAGTACTTAGCGGGAGACCCCATCGTCGCGCGGTCGAGCACCCCCGGCGCGGCCCCGCCGATGTTGAGCAGGATGAACCGGATCGCCCGGCCGATGGCTGCGTTGGCCCGCCGGCCCTGGCCCATCGCGTTGTAGGCGCCGTTGATCTCGAGCGCGTCCGCGAGCGGGCCGTTCACCATGACGAGCACCGTGCAGGGGTGGGTGGTGGACTGGAGGGCCTTGAGGTTGAAGCGCGGGTCGCACATCGCCCGGGTCGCGGCCACCACCACCGGGAAGTGCGCCGGCTCGCACCCCGCCATCACCGCGTTGACCGCAAGCCTGGCCGCGGTCCCCCGCCCGAGGCGCGGCTCCACCACCCCGATCTCCCGCTCCGGGTCCCAGCCGCCGAGCATCGCCGCGGAGCGTTCCCGAGTCGGGGGCACGATAGGAAGGCCGTCCGTCCAGCCGCGCTGATGGAAGATCCGGTTCACCGCGTCGAGCGAATCGGGGGCGCGCATCGTCTCCGGGGCATCGGGAGCGTTGTAGTCGCTCTCGAAGAGGGACCGGTACCGGAGCCGGTTCTTCGACTCCACCCGCTTGCCGCGATAGTGCTCCTCAAGGCGGGCCGCGTCGCCGGTCATCCCCTCGACCAGCTCGTCGATGACCCCGGCCGCGAGGTCCGCCACCTCGCCGGGGCTTCGCCGGGCGAGGGGGTGGGGAACGACCACGGTGGGAAGCCCCGGCAGGTCCCAGCCGGACGCCTCCGCCTTCGCAAGCGCGTGAAATTCGTCGGTGCAGACCGCGACGACCGGGATGCCGCGCCGCTCGAGCTCGATGCTGTCATGGATACACCACGACGTGCACGAGCCTCAGTCCGCGATCGCGGCCGCGACGACGTCGCAATCCGCGATGAACTCCTCGGTGAAGCGGGCCGGCGACGACGCCTCCTTGCGGAACCAGCGAAAGCTCGTCACCCCGTGGCGATCCCGCAGGAGCGACTCGACGTTCCCAAGGAGCACGTCGGCGTTCTTCTTGTCGTTCGCGAAGAGCCCCACCGTCGTCTCCGGGCCGAGGGCGGGCGGACGCGGAGCGAGGGGCGACGGGCGCTCCTCGTACACCGCGCACGGATTCATCAGCTCGGCGGCCATGTCGTCATCTCCCGTATCGCGTCCGTCGTTTCGTGTCCAGCCCGGAAATCTCCCCGACTTTCTGCTGCGAGCGCCGAAGGTTGGTGAGATTTCCGCGCGTGCGCCAACCGGCTCAACGACCGGGCGCGGACCGCGCGCCGCCCGGGCCGGAGCCCGCTTCGATCGCGGCGGCGAGGTCGAGCAGCTCGCGGGCAGTGGTGACCATCGCGTAGTCCACCATGTCGCCCTCGTAGGTGACGGCGGCGCTCCCTTCCCGCTCGGCCGCCTCCATCGCCTCGATGAGGCCGCGGGCGTGCGCGAGCTCGGCCTCGTTCGGGGTGAAGGTCTCGTTCACGATGGGCACGTGCGAAGGGTGCATCACCACCATCCCCCGGAAGCCGAAGCGCCGGTTGAGAGCGGCATCCGCGCGGAGGCCGTCGAGGTCCCGGATGTCCCACCAGGAGCTCACCATCGGGTACTCGACACAAGCCGCGCGCGCGTCGAGCACCGCGCGCGAACGAAGATAGTGGGTCTCGGTCCCCCCCTTCGTCCACTGGTAGCCGACCGCGCGCGCCGCATCGCCCCCCGGGCCGCACCCCAGCATCATGCTCGTCGCGCGCGGGCTTGCCCGCAGGATGTCGCAGGCGCTCTGCATCGCACCCGCGGTCTCGAGATCGAGCGGCGTCGCGACCGAACCCGGCTCCATGCCGGCCCGCTTCTCGAGGTGGGTGAGGAGGGCGTCCAGCTCGCGAAGGTCGTCGGCGGACTCGACCTTGGGCAGCCGAACCGCCTGGAGCGCGGGAGACACGATCGCCTCGAGATCGTCCAGGGTGAGCCCGGTGGCGAAGCCGTTGATGCGCACCGACCGGTCCCGGCCCTCGGCCGCGAGCACCTCGAGGGATTGCCGGACGAGCCCGCGGGCGCTGGCCTTCTCGGCAACCGGAACGGAATCCTCGAGATCGAGGATGAGCAGGTCCGCCCCTGACCTCACCGCCTTCGGCACCCAGTCCGGCTTGTGCCCGGGAACGAAGAGCGCGGAGCGATGGAGCCGTGCGCGTTTCACGCCCCCGTTCACGGCCGGTTCGCACCGTCCATCAGCGGAGTCCGATCCGGCTCCGCACCTCGCGGCCGACGTACACGTCGGCCCCGCCGGCAAACGCCAGGAATCCGTTCCGGAGAGAGACCGGTCGCCCCCCCGGAATGCAGGTTCGCATCAATGTCCATGCAGCTTCTTTCCTGCCTCGACTCCATCGCCCGAATCCGTTTCCAAAGTCTATCCCGCCTCGCGCACGCCGTGCACGGCGAGCAGAGACCGGAGCCGGGGCGCAGGAGACCTGCGGCACTTGGGAACCTTCGCCGGCGCCCGAGCACGTGGGTCGCGGAGGCGGCGAGAGAAACGGACTCCGTTCCGCGTCGAACCGGCCGGCCCGTATGGCGTGCTTTTCGGCCGATGGCTCCGGTCTCTCACCGCGAACGGGAAGAATCCCTGCGAGGTTCGAGAGAATCGTCTCTGTTCGGGGCAGGCACGGACCCCGAGAATGCGTGTTCGAACCTCAAGGCAGCTCCGGAGACACGCCGTTTTCCAAGCATTCTTGCACTCGCGCGCCCAGCCATCGCCGGACCGACACTCTCCGGCCCCGAGGCCGCCATACCCCTTGGCTCCCACTTCTTCGTTCCGGATCCGGCGGCCGCTCCGGTGGAGTAGCATAGTGGACTCGGCTACCGTGGATACCCCGGCCCTTCGGAGGGATCCGAATGAACCGACTCGCCACCTCTCGAACCGGCCCCCCGACTCGATCTTCCCCGGTTGACTATCCGGATTCGGACGGTCAGCCGGTGGCGGAGACCGACTTCCAGCGCAAGCCGCTGTGGTACGCGAACGACGCGCTGGCGAGATACTTCCGCGACCGGGAGGACGTCTACGTCTCCGCCAACATGTTCCTCTACTACGAGGAAGGCAATCCCGGGGCAGTGGTTGCGCCGGACGTATTCGTGGTGGTGGGAACGCCGAAGCGCGACCGGCGTTCGTACAAGCTGTGGGAGGAGCCCAAGGGGCCGGATTTCGTGCTGGAGATCACCTCCCACAGCACCCGGACGACGGATCAGGGTCCCAAGCGCCGCATCTACGCGGAGCTTGGGGTGCAGGAATACTGGCAGTTCGATCCGACCGGGGACTATCTCGTTCCCCCGTTGCAGGGCCGGCGGCTGACCGCGCGCCGTTACGCCCGGATGCCGTTGCGCGCACGCACGGACGGGGCGCTGTTCGGCCACAGCGAGGTGCTGGGGCTCGAGCTTGGTCTGGTGGATGGGCAGCTTCGGTTCCGCAATCCGGTGACGGAGCAGAACCTTCCGTCTTCCGAAGAACTGGAGGAGCGTGCCGGAGAGTTGCAGGAGCGGGTCGAGCAGAAGACTCAGGCTCTCCGCGCGGCGGAAGCCCGCGTCGCGGAACTCGAGGCACGGCTGCGGACGGTGCTGGAAACTCCCACACGGAAGCCTGCCGGCACGCCCGGTGTGCCTTGAATGGACCGCGATCAAGGCGGCCACCCTTGCCGCCGAAGCACCCCGGTGAACCCCCACCCGTGATCCGCGTCGTTGACGGCGCTCTACCGGCGTGTCCCGTTTTCCGTCGCCCGTGTCGCACGACCAGCCGTCACCGACCGCCCGAGGCGAGCTTGGTTCTCACACCCGACGCATCGCTGATGCACTCGACTCCGCGGTCACCCTGCCGATTTCTCCCTGAAACTCCTTTTATTTCAGCAACCTAACGGAATCGACTTGCCCCTCCGAATCCTTCCTCACCACGAACCAACTGAATGCTCAGGACACGGTCTCGTATCCCAATTCCCGACCCTATCACAGCTTCATGCTCTGCTCGGCCCGTTCACCACCAACGCCGCTCGTCGTCTTGTTCGCCCTACATGCTATGGCCGAAATCACCCTATCCAGAAATAGTGAACAAAGTGGCCTCCGAAATCTTTGCCTCAATGGCCGCCACAATTTCCGCAAGCTCTACGTTAGCCTCGGCTTGGAGGCCCAAGCAAACAGCAATCCCTTCTGTGTCCGTACTATAGCGCTCCGCCAGCGTGATGCGATGGCCGTCTTCCTTCTTGGACAAACTGTAGGAATGGAAGTGCATCGGATCCGCGTTTCGGGCTATGCTCAGATGCTCGAACTTAAATTCTTCCTTCATATAGTCCAAGAGTCTGTCTTGAATAACAAGAACAAGATGTTTGTTCAGACTCTCGAATGTGCGCACTTTGTGATGAAGTTGTACGAGAATGGTCTTAGCCGTCATCTTCCAATTCATGCCGTAAGGCTTTCTTGAGGCGACGTCGGCGTCTTCTACATCGAACCCCAACCCTTGAAGTAGCCTTTGACGTTCCGGCCATACTGTTCCGGTCGTGTCTAATGTTTGAAGTTCAATTCCAACAAAATCTCTCGCCCTCCCCTCCAAAGCGGACACAAGGAAGTAGTCTACACTACCACCTGGAACACTCACTTCGGAGACCATATGTAATTCGTTGCCCGGCAAATGACCTTGCAGGAGATGAAGGCAGTCAACGAAGATCTGTTGCCTCTCGAGCAAGCGATTCGGACAGATCATGATCGGGACCGAATCTTGCCCGTGCAATATTGTACACGTACCAATAGATATGTCTGGTTGCGACTTACGCACCTTAAAGCATTTCTTTCCTGCGAATGGGCAGTGCTGCTCTACAACGACACGTTTCCAGTCCACGAGATGGCTGGCCGCAACATCAAAGCCAAAGAGATCGACGACTTTATTCACGATGGCAAACCAATACGATCTTTGGTCATCGCCACGTACTCCGGAGAAATATCGATACCGATACCAATTCTTCCGAGGCCACTGGCGACAGCAAGAGTGGTACCTGTACCACAAAACGGATCAAGTACAACGCCTCCCGGAGGACAGGTTGAAATAATGGGAATCCGACAAAGGTCCTCGGGATACGGCGCGAAATGACCGATTCGTTTTTGAGTGTCTTCCGGAATGATGTCCCAAACGTCAGAGGGCTTCGTTCCCTTTGGGTGGTACTTAAGAAAGTAGAATCCCTTATCCCGCAACTCTTTTGCCCGTCCAGACAGCTTCTCGCTGTCCGAATGTGTCGTCCGCTGCTGGCCACGAATGATCATACGAAAGTCCGACAGTTGTCCTGCCGCTACATCCGACAGAATCGCACCGAGCGACGATAGCGCGTCTTTTTTTTCCGAGTCTGTCAGTACCGTGGATAACTCTATCTGTCTCTTGTACCGTACCCCCGATACACCTGTTGCGGAAACTACGGCTCCGTTCTGAACGCGGGCACTACGAGGCTTTGAGCGTATAGCGTCTACATCATAGTGATATTTCTTGTGAAGAACAAAATGAAACAAATCTTCGTAAACGTGTCTGAGCTTGTCTCTTGAGTTGTCTGGAGCTCCTTTCACTTTGTGCCAGATGACGTCATTTCTCAGTATCCACTCTTGTTCGTCCATGAGCTTTATTGCGACGCGCCACGGTATCCCGACAAGAGATTTTTCTCGATAGGCGTCACCGATGTTGAGCCAAAATGACCCAACCGGAGTAAGTACGCGTCTTATTTCACAAATGATTGTACAAAGACGATTGATGTATTCCTCCGGCGTGGCTTCCAGTCCGATGCCTCCGTTGCTGTACTCTCTCTGCCCCCAGTAAGGTGGGGATGTTATACAGCAGTCAATTGAAGACGATGGGAAGCTCTTAAGAATGTCAAGAGCATCACCACAAAATACCTTTGCGCCCGACTGCTTATGCGCCGGTTTGTCTTCGAACAGATCAAGATTCATCATGGTACATCTCCAGACACGACATGAAGCAATCGCCCTCATGATTTGTGTCCCACACAATCATGCTTGCCCCATCCCATGCAGTTTTCGCTTGATCACAACTGCCACACGATCGGCGGCCTGGCTCAACGTCGCGTCGTCAAAATGAACATAGCGGTTCGTGGTGCTGGCGCGCCGGTGCCCGAGTAGCCACCCCGCGACATGCAGGCTTTCGCCGTTCATGACCACGTGCGAGGCGTGCGCATGTCGCAGGTCATGCAGCCGTGCATCCGCCACGATCCCGGCCGCATCCCGCGTGGTGATCCAGAAATAGTGAAGTTCGTTGTTGCTCAACGGCCCGTCTCGCCTGATTGCCGGAAACACCCACTCCCCGGACGCCGCTTCCGCAAGGCTGCCCGCAGCTCCCGCGCGGCGTCGCCGAGCAGAACGTGCCTCGGTCCCGTCTTCGCGTCAATCAGGGTCAAGCGGTCGGGCTTGACCTCGCACCAGCGCAGGCGGCGTATCTCGCCCGGCCTGCACCCCGTCAGCAGAAGCAGGCGCACCGCCGCGACGCAGATCCGGTTCTCGTCCTCACGCTGGCGCAGGACCGCGCCGAGCCTCGCCAAGTCGTCCGCGCCGAGCAGCCGCCCGCGCGGCGGTCGCCGGTAGCGGACGATACCCTTGCACGGGTTCCCGGCGGCTTCGGGCCGATGGCCCCACGCGATGGCGCAGTCGAACATGTTGCGCAGTATCTCATGACTTCGATTCGCTCCGCCCGGCTTTCTGCGTCCGTATTCGTGGAAGAAGCGGGCAATGTCGGCGCGCACCGCCGAGCCGACGCGCAGATGGCCGAGCGCGGGCAGGACCGCGCTGTTGAGGTAGCTCAGGGTTGCCTTCACCGTGGACGGCTTCCACGAAGGCGAGCGCCGCTCGACGTATTCGGCGGCGAACTTCGTCAGCGTCGGGCCGGAAGCGGGAAGGGGCAAGGGACTCCCGCCGCCCTTCTCGCGGGAGAGAAACGCGAGCGCGGCGGCGCGCGCCTGGTCGGCCTTCACCGCGTCCGGCTTGCCGAGCGTGACACGGCGCGGCGTGCCGTCGCGCCGGAAGCGGAACACCCAGGACCGCGCGCCGTTCGGCTGGACGCGCAGCATGAAGCCTTGCAGGGTGGTATCGTGGATGGCGTATTCGCGCTCGCGGGGCCGGGCCGCGAGCGCATCGGTCAGGCGGGCGCCCTCGGTCATCGCCCCGCCTCCCCGCCGCCCAGCATGTCGGCAAGGCCGCGAGACACAGGGCCGAGCGCGGCCGGTGGCAGACGAAGCGGAGGACGGGGATACTCCGGCGGCTGTCCCGGAGTTCCCGAGACCCAAAACGCCGACGGAACCGGGCGTGGTGCGAACGCCCTTATGGCTCAGGTCCGGGGACACAAGGCGACCGGGCGACACGGAGCCGGAGGGCGGCATGGAGAAGCCACCCCAACGCCCGGCCGTCGACTGGTTGTGACCGCACCCCTTGGTGTCGAATTCATATCCGGCGGCCGAGAAGCATCGGGTGCTGGACAGGTTGGCTTGCAAGGCGGCCCCGCACGCACCCGGCTCGAATGCGAGGACCATCGCCGACGCGGCCCGTCGGATCGGCTACATCGCGATCTGACGCCCCGGTATCGGGCGGGACCGTCTATGGGAGTTGAGTGCCGTACCTCGCAGTAGCGACCGGAAGCAGGTCGCTCTGTCGTCGTCCGCGCACGCACCGCGTACGACTTCGGGATGGTCCTGGCTGAACTTGGTTAGGACACACCAGCTTCATAGAGGAACGAATTGCCCGAGCCCGAAGTGCGCGTCCGCTCCCACAGGGCGCGGAAGGATAACCGGATGGTCGAATTCCAGCTCGAACCAAGAGGCGGTCCTTTTTGTCCAGCGCCACGTGCCACGCTGATAGAGGTGAGCGCGAACTGTCGTGAGCCTACCCAGTGTCCCTGGGCCGGACGTCGCCGTCACGGTGGGGCTTGCGCCCGTCGTTTCCTTGACCATGCGCTGAAGCTGCTCGGATGGTTTCAGTTCACGCCGTCCGCGATGCGAGTGCGGCGGCGGCAGGAAGGGCGTCAGGGATCGCCACCGTCGCGACGGCGTCGGTTCCGGACATGTATCGGTTACATGTTCGACCACCACGAGGATCGGGTAGTCGTCATCGCAAAAGACTCGGCGGACGCCAAGAAGGGCGTCGAGCTCTCGTGGATCTATGCCATCCGTACCGTCCGGAAGCCAAACCGTGCAGTGCCGCAAGCACCCCCGATCAGGCTCCGGCAACCAAAACGCATGCCGATGCCCCTTCGCGACGGCGCCGTTGCCCTCGCGACCTGTGAGCCGGCGGGATGATGCTCCAGTGCTGTCCTTGAAGTTCGCGGCAGCGCGGTCGCGGATTTCTCGAGCCACTCGCACGAGTTCCGGCAGGCGAATCGGAATACGGCGGAACAACCCGAACCGCACCGTTGCGACGCGGCGCATCTCCTCCGACGCAGCGACTGGACGACGAGCAAGCTGGGAAGGGCGAGCGCCGGCGGGCAACGCGTAGTCGATCCAATCCGTGTTCGGAGGCCGTTTGCGCCTCTCTTCGATCATCTCTTGCACAAGATGACCCTTTCCGGGTTTCGCCCCCCAGAGGTCGGAAGCGCAAAAGGTGTCGAGGCGAGTGACCAAAACCCGCCTTCGTACTTCATGCGACAGGGAATGTCCGTTTGCAGGAATCGCTTTGTAGAGGTTCTTGCAGGGAGTCCCTACAAGGCAGAGACGGGCTCTCGATTCCGCTCGTCCGAAGTAGGTCAGCCGCGCAAGCAGCAGCGCGAGGACACTCTGCTGCCGGGCCGACAGGTCGACATCGAAGTCGAAGCAGAAGCAAGCGCCTCCATCACCCTCCGACAGCACCGCGAAGTGATCGAAGTGTAAGACGCGCTTCTGCCTTTTGTCGTTCTTGTCCACGATCGGCTGATAGTATGGGATCTCGGCAAACGATACCGAGGGCAGCCACATCACTGGAGGCGGGGCCCTGCCGAGGGCTTGCAGCAGGTCGTCGCGTTCCTCCTCCGTGACAGGACGTGGGTTGGCGTTAAACCAAGCTGCGGCCAAGCCGCGCAGAAGCCGCCACGGCGACGGAGGCCACTCGGGACCCGCCATCGCGTGCTGCGCTTCGCCCCAAGGATGCGCGTGGTAACGCCCCGATAGCAGGCTCACCTGAATGATAACGCCTGACACCGACTACTTCCTGTAGATGACGGTGGTCTCAAGCCCCAATTCGAACGGTTTCAAGAGCTCCGCGAAGTTCGGCGGATCGGCGAGAAGGCCGGTGCATCCATCGTTCTTGCAGGGCTTCACGAGCTCCTTCGGATCCAGGGTGTTGGGTCTCCCGAACGCAGCGCCTTGCCTCGACCCCGACCAACCCACCGATTCAACCACCAGGGCGCAATCGGCACGCAGACGGAGGGCCCCCGTCGTGTCACCGGTACGGGCGTCGAATGACGGCGCGTTCGTGAGAAACCGGTGGACCTTCCAAAGGGCCAATGCGAGCAGGAAGCGCTGTGCCTCCAGATTGCCGGGGCCTCCGGCGGCACGCTCCCCGTCGGACGCCGGGACCAGCGACCGCTCCCGAAGCGTTAGCACGTCGATCTCGAAAGTGGCTTCAATCCACTTGGGCACGTAACGTGCCTTGGAAGCGATACTCTGGCCTTTGTTGCTCTTCTTTGTCGCCGACGACTCGGGCTCGATGCTATCGACCTTGACGAGCCCGTAGTGGACTTCACCGTCATCGCCTGCGAGGCCCGCCTCCAGGCGTGCGTGGAGCAGCCTGGAGGCGCGGAGGCCGACGGCTTCCCACTGCATGAACTGGAAGCCGTGCAGTATCGCGGCCGGGTCGAGCGCAAACACGGCCTGCGCGAGCTTCTCGCGCCCATCCAACGGCCAAGTCTTGCCTTCGATGCCGAGGTGCTTCTCCAGCTTCTCCTGTAGCGTCGTCCCGTTGACGCTGCCCTCAAGCACGTACGACGAAGCGACCCGGTGGGGTTCGGTAAGGTTCGTCGCGAGGAGGGACCCGTTCCCCTTGCCCGTAACACGGATGACAGGGAGTTGGCCGGAGAACGGTTCCCGCCACACTCCAGGGGCCTTCATGCAGACGGCCTCGAGCCGGTTGGCCATGCTCTGCTCACTCTCCACCAAGCATCGGCGCTTCCCCTCACCGTCGATATAGATACAGGCACCGATGTCCGGGAAACCAGCCGGCTGGAAGAATGAACCGTTTGCAAGGTGAAGCTTCGCAGAGATCAGGATGCGATCCTGGTCCAGAAGTTTATCAACAAGGTTGTCGTCAGACATGGGCTGTCTCCATTAGAGGAGGATGTCTCGGTCCGCGAGAAGCGGACGGCACAAGAAGGATGTCCGCGAGTCGGGCGACGTTCTCTTCGCGAACCGGAACCAGCACGGCCGCCGCCATCAACCCCGCCTGCTGTGCCGTGAGAGCGATTTCGGGCTGCGCCACGCTCTTCCCACCCGGTGGAGTGTCGTCAGGCCAGGAACCGGGCATTCCGGCGATGCGCAGGCGGCGCAGGGCAGCCCGACAGGCGTTCGCAACTGAGATCGCGGTACCGGTGGCGATGCCTCTCGGCACGGCGCCGTCCCTTGGCCGCCGCTCGCCCATCTTCGGCCGGGCCGACAGTTCGAGCCAGAGGCGGAGTGCGGCGTAGGCGGGCGTTACCGGCCCGTTCCCGGAGGCCGGCGGTGGCGCATCACCGCAGCCGTCCAGTAGCAGGAAGGCTACAAAGTACCGCTGCAGATCCTTCAGCGGCACGTCACCACGCAACAGCGCGACCGCGTCGCCGGCGTCGGCGGGACGAGTTCCCCTGGCCGGGAGCGCCGGCAGGCTCGCCGTATCGAGCCACCTGCGCCAGAACAGCGCCGCAAGCTCTCGGGCCGGGTTGTGGCCGGGCTGATCAACGCGCTGTGCAGGCGGGGAATCGGGGACGCCGAGCCCGCCCTGGGCTTTGCTCGTCACCGGCAGGAGCTGTTCAACGACCGGCCTCCTGATCATCTGATCGTTGTCATCCGGCACCGGGGTCCAACCAAGTGATGCAAGCGCCCATCCGAGACGGGCAGCGGGTGAGCCTTTCAGAAGCTCCGATAGCGCCCGTCCCCATACCCTCCCTTCCAGCAACGGCGCCGGGCGGAAAGTCACCTGAGATCCAGATCGCTCTGAAACCCTGCATAGGGCGATCTGGATATCCCATAGCGCCTTCAGTACCTCGACGTAGTTTGTGTCTACAGGCGCGTCAATTGCGACATGCACCACCTCGTCAAAGCGTGTCTTGGCCAGCGCCAGCCTCTCGGAGTTCACGTTCTGCCGGTGCAACCGGAACGCGTCCAGCCATTTCGAATCATCGAGCGGTGCAAGGAGGAGTCGCAGGCTGTCTCTTGCCGCCGCCTTTGCGCCGACCAGTGTAACTCCGCGGGTGATTGCTTGGTTCTGGGGGCGCTGCTGGCCGGGCTTCCTTGGTTCGAGGGCAAACCGATGGAATGCATCAAACCCTCCCGTGACCGCTCTCCCGGTGACGGCCCGTCGAAAGTCGGCTGCACCGGAGGCAAAATCTCTCCGGCCGATGCGGGCCTGGAAGCCCCGAACCTGCGCCTGGAATTCGGCCAGGGTCCTGGGACGGTCGTAGCTCCAAGTGGGAAGGAATATTTCCTTCGTCGGGACTGTCGAGCCCTGAACCCGGATAACGGAGCCAGGCAAAACAAAAGGAAACGCCGGATACTCGTACCGTGCCCCCCGGGGCGAGCGAACCGCGCCCCGCAAGAGCAGCAAGCCACGCATTGCCAGGATAAAATCCCACAGCCCAAGGGGTTTTTCCTTCTCGATAGTCCACTTAGTGCCCGTGGCGTAGCGTTTGATTCCCTGGGGAAACAGGACGCCGCTTCCTTTGGTTAGAGGCTTGCCGGGAGCAGTATCCCCTCCGAAGATGGCTCCGTTGATGTCCGCTCGTTCCGCCTGCTTACCCGCCTCACGCAGAACGCTGAACAGGTTCCCGCTCCCGTCCTGACCCCAAGAAGCAAGCACTGGGTTCGAGAGATGAATCTTTCCGGCTAACACCCCTGCTCCCTCTGCATCGACGGCAAGAGCTTCCTCAAGCGAATCCCAAGCAGCTTTTGTCTTTAGAGGTGGGTCGCCGCCTTCCTGCAGGACAACCTTTTTGTCCTCGCCAACAGACCCTTTGTCCTTCCTGGTTTTCTTACGGGTCTTTTCGAACGCCTGCCCCCTACTCTGTGCCCATTCTGCAAGCTTGTAGATGTCCTCGTAGACAGCATCGTGTGCAGTCGCGGTCTTCCCGTCATCGAATTCAGCTACTTCGGTAGCGAGCGCGCCCGCAGGTGTCCACCAGAAGCGGGCCTCCGGTCGCGTTGCGCCGACACTTGCCATGACACCGTAACCCTTCAGCATCTCTCCAAGCGAAGCCGTCGAGATACCGCGGAACTCGATCTTCATCGGCTGGCCCTCCAGTCGGCAACGCGGACCAGAGCCTCCAGATACGCCAGGAACTGGGGCCCGTGCTCCGCGAGCAACTTCACCGCCCGTCCCTGCCAACCCGGGTGGGAAAGCGAAGGAAGCAGAAGATCGAGGTCGAGTTCACGCAGCTCCTCACGTGCGACGAATGACATTGCTCTTGCCGGAACGCGGTCGGCGGACTGGACACCGGCCAAGTCATCCAACCGCTCGTTGTCCCATGCCGTGGGTGTCATCCTTACCTTTCCGTGGTGGGCCATCACGAGCCAAGCCACCAGATCGTCAGCGTCTGTCTCGGTCAAATATGCCAACGCGGACGCCACCTCGTGGCGAAAGCGGTGACCGGTGCCGGACGGTGTGCGATATCCGTTGGACTTGGCATAGTAGACACCCTCTCCAGGGTCCGGCGGTTCCTCGTGGCCCGCATCGCGAAGCATCTTCTGGAACGGAGAGAAGGCGCCGCCGAGACCGTCCCGCTCAAGGGCCTTTCCGATATCGTGCCACCGGCCTGCTGTCGCAAGCTTGTCGGCCAAGTCTGGAACAAGCGCCTCAGCGAGCTGACGCGCCTTCGATTCCGCCGCGGAGAGGTGCTGTGAGAGTTCCATCCAGCGACGGACGTGACTGCGTGGGTCCCCTTCGCTGCCGGCCCATCCGGCTGTTCGATCATCGATCTCGCCGATTGTACTGCCGTCGCTGCGCACCCACGAGCGACGCCCGTCAACGGTAGTCACCCAGCACGACGGCCGGCTCTGCTCGGAGCCTGTCCAGCCGAGTTCGTCGTCGTAACCGCCGGCCGAGGTGTTGAGCATCACCGTATCTCCGGGTCGAATGCTGGGGTCGTCCAGACGGATCCTGCGCCAAGCACCGCTTCGACGGGAAAAGCGCTGCAACCCGAGCAGCCATCCCGCGTTGTCGGTGCCCATCTTGCGACCGAGCTTGCACAGATCGGTTATCGAGATCTTGCAAATCTCAGCCGGGTGCGGCGCTGGAGTGTCCTCCGGCTCGGCGTTGTCGAGCGCTCGCCAGAGCACCGCGACATCGAGATCCATCGAGTCGCCACGGACGAACCCGGACACGTCGAGATGGCCACCCGACAGGTCGGGGTCGGTATCGAAAAGGTCGTCGAGATGGTGTCGTCGAAATACGGGCCCTTCGACAGGAACCCGGTACGGATCGGCCTGATCGACTTTCTCGATTGCCGAAATCGATGCGTTCCCACGAAGCCGGTCCACGCGGCACCACGCAGCCTGGAGATCTGACCACGCGTACGGCAATGCCGCCACACGTCGTGCCTCATCTTCGGCTTGTTTGCGATCGGCTTTCTTGCTTGGCCAACCCCCGCTCGGCTCTTCTACCCGCACATCCAGGATAAGAACGACGCCCTCTTTCTGCCCCCGGCGATTGAGTCGCCCAAGGCGCTGTACCAAGGATGGCCACGGGCAGATTTCGCTTATCAGAACGTCCGCGTCAAGATCGACGCCAGCTTCAAGGACCTGAGTGCTAATCGCGATCCGCCCCCGAACCGGAGTGGCCGTCCTGAGTCGGTCCATCGCCGCTGTGTGCTCACGGGGTCGAAAGCGGGAGTGCAGAAGGAGTATCTCCGGGCCGTCGTCGTCGCAAGCGGCAAGCGCTTTGACTTGGCGGAACCACTCCTGAGCGCGCACGACGCGGTTGACCATCACCAGAACGAATCGCCCGCCGGATGCATAATGCAGGAGCCGCTTGGGAAGGTCCGTCGAAGCGGCATCGGGCGCGGGCGCTGGGCATTGCACACGCTTCGGTCCTGTGAGTACCTCGGACAGCATCTTTCGGTCGGCGTCTCCGAGCCCGAGCACAGTGACTTCCCGATCCCCATGTTCCGGTGTCTGCATCCAATGGGGGGCCGGCTGCGCCCACCGCTGTCCGCCTGCATGCTTGGGAGTGGCTGCGCCGATCGTCGCACTCATCCAGAGACTCTCGCGTGGCAAGTGCCCTGGCGAACGCTGAAACTGTTGGAGTTGAACACTCGTAGTCCGCCCCACTCCCATGAGCTGGACTTCGTCGAGAACCCACAGCGCATCGACGTTGACCAGCCCGAAGGCGATCGGCCAGTGATAGGGCTTCATCGCGTATCCACGGTTCAGAGCACGCGAAAGAAGCATGTCCTGGGTTCCCACCAGCACGGCTTCCCGTTCCGGGTGGGCCTCCCATTCTTCGGCCTCGTCTCCACCCATCAGCCGGAATACCGGCACTCGATCGGTGGGCCAGTTCGGCCGATAGGGACCGGGCAAAGGCTGGGGGCGTTGAAGCCAGCCGAGGTTGGCAAACCATCCGACGATGTCTTCATGTACCTGTTCGACGAGCGAGCGCATCGGCAGACAGTAGACCAATCGTCGGGGCGTGCGCCGCCGGATGTCATCGTCAGGGCACTCTCTTCGGCGCCACGCCCACGAGAGAACGGCCGCAGCGGTCTTTCCGCAGCCAGTGGGAACAGCGAGAAGGTCGGGGAGGCGGCGGCATTCGGCAAGATTGGCTTGGTACTGGTGCGGACCTTTCGGCAGGCCAGTCGCGACCTCGAAGAAAGACCTGAACGGTCGGCGACTCACTTCGCCCCCCTCTTTCCGGTCCCTGTAGCCCGATTGGATTCCAGCCGCCGAAGCAGATTGACTTTCGCCTTCATGCACCATGGAGCGCCCGGTTCCACATCGCTCATCGGCACGGCCTCCCGCTGAACACAGGACCATTCAAAAGCCGTCGTTCGGCGTTTGCGCCTCGCCATTTGGTTCCTGGCGCGGCGCGAACGTGCCCAAGAACGAGAGCGTCGCGCGGCATCCTCTCGATATCCGAGACCAACGTTTCCTGGCGCCGGCCCGTCGGCAAAATGGCTGCGCCGTAGCGCAACTCCGCCTCGCCGACCGCCGAGAAGAACAGGTCTTCCAGAGGATGACCGGTAGCCCACGCCTCGACAGCCGGGTCGGGGGACTTGCGAATCAGTTCGGACACGACGTTCGTGTCTAACAGCACGGTCATGGCCGCAAGCTCAATCGAAGGATGGCGGCTCGCGTCCGGGTTCACGCGGCGGCAATTCCAGGTCCACCCCGTTGGCCGGCCCGAAGTGCGCACGGATGACGCTCGCGAGGTTCCGGGAACCCGGCTTGCGCCCGACGGCATCGCGCAGGATCAGCCGCGCTTCCTCTTCCATGGAGCGATGGTGCTCGGCGGCGCGTACGCGCAAGCGCGTCTTCACGTCCTCGTCGAGGTCGCGGATCGTGATGCTCGCCATGGTCATGCCCTCCGTTCGCCCGGAAGCGCAATCTACGCAACGATTGCGGTGCGATCCAGACGCGCGAGCGGACTCACCGGCCGTCAACGCCGTTCGTGCGGCCGCGCGCCCCGATGATGGCCCTGCCACGCGGCCAGTAAGCACGGAACGCGATACGGGGCCGGACCCTCTCCCGCAAGCTGACGAAGGGCCCCGGCCCGGCGGCAGCGCCGAGAGGGATCATGCTTCGCATGTCTGCATCCGTATAGCCGTCAGTACCGCCGCCGTTTATCCGCGCCCCTGAATCGCCTCGCACCGTACGCAAGAACGCCGCCAGCCGCAAGCGCTACACCCGGCGGCGGGCGCGGGGTGAGTGTACGGACTGCGGAGCCGCATCCCGGGGAGCGGCAAGGTGCCAGCCCTGCGCTCAGCGGTCCTACGAGCGCTCGGACCACTTCCGCGGTATCCCGATCCGGGACCCCAGCTTCACCGTGATCGAGGTCGCCACGGGGGAGTATCACGGCACGTTCGACAGCGAAGCCGACGTCGCGCTCTGTCTCGCGTTCGCGAAGCTGAGCCGGGACCAGGTCGAGATCGTGATCGACGCGCCCGTCACGGCCTCGTTCACGGGCTGGACCTGAATGGTCTCCCATTCGGCCGGGGCGATCCCGAGCAAGAGGACAGCGCGTGCCGGGCGAGCGCCCGGCGGTGGAAAGGGAGAGCGGTCTCCCGGTTGCCGGGTTCGAACCCACGAGGAGGCCCGGCATGTTCGACCTTTGCACCGACTACGACCCGATCACGCCGTCCGGCTGCCGGTTGCTCGCCGCGGTCGGCCTCGACACCCGCACCGTCCGCGATGCGCTGGCCGACGACCGCGCCCGCCGCTGCCCCGACCGCGAGGTCCCGGCGGGCGGGAGTTGGAGGGAAGCGAGAGAAGGGTGAACGGACGGGGCCGGAGAGAGAGATCGATCCGGCCCCCGGACGTTCGCCAACTCATCGTCATCATCGAGAGCACGAAGGAGATCGAAATGAGCTTCGGATTGAACCGCGCGGAAGTGACCGGCCGCCTCGGCGCCGACGTCACCCCGGCGTCGAGAAGCTCGCCGCACGGTGGGCCGAGCGCAACGGCGTCCAGCAGATCGTCTGCAAGCCCGACTGGTTCCGTCACGGACGGGCCGCGCCGTTCCGGCGCAACGACGAGCTGCTGAACCTGTTGCCCAAGGGCGTCATCGCCTTCCCCGGCAACGGCATCACCGACAACCTCGTCGAGAAGGCCATGAAGCTCGGCATCCCGGTCATGCGGGCGGCCTGAGCCGCGTCGCGACAACGGGCCGTGCCGATCCGTTGGCGCGGCCCGTTCATCCTTCCCCTCGCGATCCGGTGCGGCGGCGCGGGCAGCGCTGCGGCGGCATCCCCTCACTGCCCGCCGCGCCTCGGCCCGCGTTCGCGCCGGCGCTTCGCGCCGATCTCGCCGCCTTTGCACCCCATGGCTTGCCGGTGCCGGCTTCGCCGCGCACCGGCATCGGCACGGCCGCCCGCGGTCGTGCAGGCACTGCCGTCGCCGCGTCCGGCAGCGTGCTTCGCACGACTGCTCACGGCTCCGTTCGTGCCGCCGACCTCCGCGGCGGCTTCGTTCCCTCGCATCCGCGCGGCTGACATCGCGGTAACGTGTGCGCCGCCCTCATCCGCGCCCGCGGTAACAAGTGAACGGAGAGCCATCGCCTTGAACACCGGCGCTTGCACCGCCCGTCCCTGCGCAGCGGGAACATGTGCGCGGCATCCGGCTGCTCGACGGAACATGTGCGGCGGCGCTCGTGCGCTGAGGTAACGGACCGACCCGCGCACCGACTCCGATGCGCGATGTGTGAAGACTGCCGCCATGCTCTTGCACCGCGCGCCGCGCTTTGTTACCTCTGTTGCCGGGACGACAACGCGGAACGCGCACGGAGATCGCGGGCCGGTCGCCTCGCTCAATCGCCGCGACGGCTCCAACCCCTTGCGGCGCCGGGCTCCCAGGCCCGACACGGTGTGCACGGCTCAAATGCCCATCGGACGCCAGTCGGCGTTTGGTTCTCACACCCCACGCACCAAGACCCGACGACGGTCCGGGTTCGGCTTCCGACCCCAAGTCAAGTCGGACCCGAGCGATGCTCATCTCCCCGCTGCGACCCGCTTGAGCTCCTCGATGGCCTCGGGGTTGAGGAGGGCGGTGAGGTCTCCCGGATCACCGCCAGTCACCACCGCCCTGACCACCCGGCGCAGGATCTTGGTGTTGCGGGTCTTCGGCAGGTCGGATACGAAGAGCTGGCGCTTCGGCCGGAACGGCCGGCCAAGACCGGAACCGACGGCGTCGGCGATGGTGCGCTCGAGCGCCGGCCCCGGTGTCACTCCGGCCGCCGGCACCATTGCGAGCACGAGCGCCTGCCCGGAGACCGGATCCGGGGTCCCGATCGCAGCCGCCTCGGATACCGCCCCGGTCCCGAGGGCAAGCCCCTCGATCTCGGCCGGGCCGGTGCGCTTGCCCCCGATCTTGAGGGTGTCGTCCGAGCGCCCCTCCACGAACCATTGCCCGTCCTCGTCCCTTCGCGCCCAGTCCCCCTGGCGCCAGAGACGCCCGCCATAGAGGTTCCAGTAGGTTTCGAGATAGCGCTCGCGGTCCCGCCACACCCCGCGGGTCATCCCGATGTTGGCCTCGCGGAGGACCAGCTCGCCGACCTCCCCGACCGCCACCGGCCGGCCTTCCTCGTCGACGATGTCGGCGCTCACCCCGAGGGTTTCGGCGTTGAAGGCGCAGGGCTTGAGGGGGCGAAGCGGGATGGAGACCAGGATGGCGCCCCCGAGCTCGGTGCCTCCGGTGATGTTGAGAATGGGAACCCGCCCGCGCCCCACGGTGTGGAAGAGCCAGTTCCAGGCCTCTTCCGTCCACGGCTCTCCGGTGGAGCTCGCGCACCGGAGCGACGAGAGGTCGTACGACTCTACCGCCTCGTCGCCGTGCCGCATGAGGCTCCGGACCGCGGTCGGGGCGACCCCGAGGTAGGTGACGCGGTGGTCCTGGACCAGCCGCCACATCCTTCCCGGCTCCGGGTAGTCCGGCACCCCCTCCGCGATGACGAGGCACCCGCCCCCGAGGGTGGCGATGGCGAGCTGCATGGGCCCCACCACCCAGCCGAAGTCGCTCATCCACAGCATCCGATCGGTCGGCTTGAAGTCCATGCAAAGGAGGAAGTCCACCGACATCTTGGCGACGTAGCTGCAGTGGGTGTGCACGGTTCCCTTGGGCTTTCCGGTGCTGCCGGAGGTATAGAGCAGCATCGAGACCGCCTCCGCATCCATGAGCTCGCAGCCGATGCGATCCGCCTGGCCCTGCGTCACCTCGCTCCAACGGCGGTCGCGACCCGGGGTCCAGTCGACCGGCTCGCCGAGATGCTCGTGCACGATGACGTGCCGGATGGACGAAACCCGCTCCAGCGCGGCATCGAGGGTCGCCTTCATCGGGATCACCGACCCCCGTCGCAGGGTCGCGTCCGCGGTCAGCACCGCCTTCGCACCCGCATCCTCGAGCCGGGCCCGAACCGCGTCCTCGCCAAAGCCCGAGAAGAGCGGCACCACGACCGCGCCAATGTGCTGCACGGCGAAGAAGGCGGCGGTCACCTCCGGGATCATGGGCATGAAGAGGCCGATCGCGTCCCCTCGCCCGAACCCGAGGGAGCGGAGCCCTCCTGCGAGGCGGCACACCTGGCGGTCGAGCTCCCGGTAGGTCCACTCCCGGACCTCTCCCCGCTCGCCCTCCCAGCGGATGGCGGGGCGATCCTCGGCAGGGGTCCCGCGATGCCGCTCGATGCAGTTGATGACCGCGTTGGTCCGCCCGTCGATGCACCATCTCGTCCAGGCAAGCCCTCCGCTCGTATCCCGGACCCGCTCGTAAGGAACCGGGAACCGGAGGCTCAGGTACCGGAGGGTGGTGTCCCAGAACCGTTCCGGATCCTCCCTGCTCCATGCGAGAAGCGCGTCGTAGTCGTCGCCCTCGATACCCACGTGCCGCATGAAGGGTGCGAGGTTGCTCCGTTGCATCTGCTCGGGGGTCGGTTCCCAGGCGAATCGGCTCATGCAGGGCTCCTCTGAAGGGCTCCTCGGGCGGTGCCGGCAAGAGGCGCGGTCAGCATCCGGACCCGCGCATGATGATACGAGCCTTGGGTCTTCCGTGGGGACCTGTGCGCACTGCTTGACCGCCGTCGCGCCGAGCACCTGTTGTCGGATTACGCCTTCGGCCAGTCCGACAACGCCCGGAGCGGCCGCGGGCTTCGTACCGTTGGCCGGGTCGTCAAACGATGGATTCAAGTCCCCTTCCGAGCGCCGCGCGCGGGCGCCCCGGGGCGCCCCGGGGGGCGGCGGCCTTGAGCATCGACCGGGTCCGGAAGCGCAGCACCCGACAATCGATCGTATGATCCCCGCCCCCGACCCGCGACCGCGAAAGACCAGATGACCGCTCAGGAAAGCTCCACCCCGATCCTCACCATCGACGGCGCGCGCGCCGACCTCCGGTTCAATCGCCCCGACAAGCTGAACCGCATCGAGCCCGCGGACCTCGAGGTACTCGACCGCCACCTCGACACCATCGAGAGCGACCCCGCGCTCCGCGTGGTGGTTCTGACCGGAACCGGACGGGTCTTCGGCGCGGGCTACCACATCGGCGACCTCGACGACCAGCACTCCGGCACCCGGACCCCGACCGGTGACGAGGTCGACTTCGAGGCGGTCGCGGACCGGCTCGAAGGGTGTCCGCTCCCGACCATCTGCCGGCTGAACGGCAGCGTTTATGGCGGCTCGACGGACCTCGCTCTCGCCTGCGACTTCCGGGTCGGGATCGAGGGAGCGGAGATGGTGATGCCGGCCGCCCGCCTCGGCACCCACTACTACCGGGGCGGCATCGAGCGGTACGTGACCCGGCTCGGGGTCGGGGCGGCGAAGCGGCTGTTCATGGCCGCCCTTCCCCAGTCGAGCGACGACATGGTGCGGATCGGGTTTCTCGATGAGGCGGTGCCGGCGAGCGAGCTCGACGCACGCGTCGACGCGCTCGCCGCGCGCCTCGCCCGCAACGCCCCCCTCTCGGTGCGGAACATGAAGCGGGCGATGAACGAGATCGCGGTGAGCCGACTCGACGTGGAGGTGTTCCGGGCGGGCTACGAAGCGTGCCGCCGGTCGCAGGACTTCCGCGAAGGCGTGCGAGCCTGGAAGGAGAAACGCACCCCGGTCTTCGAGGGGCGTTGAAGGGAAGCGCTCAAGCGACTTCACCCTCCACGGGCTCCTCGCCGAGCTCCCGGACAATGGCCCGGAAGCTCGCCGCGGCGGCATCGAGGGCGCTCGGGTCGCGGCTCCGAAACACGATCGAGGTGCCGTAGCGCTTCTCCCGGTAGAACGGATAGGAGCCGATCTCGACGTCGGGGCGCCATTCCTCCTGGATCTCGCGAAGGCGCCCCGCCACCGCCCCCTCACCGAGGAAGCACGACACGGTGACCGACGCGGCGGGCGGGCCGCCCTCGAGCTCGTGGACGATCTCCTCCAGCATCGCCTGCATGATCGCCGGCACCCCCGCGAACACGTAGACGTTCTCGATCCGGAACCCCGGCGCATGGCTCACCGGGTTCTTGACGAGCGACGCCCCGTCCGGGATGCGGGCCATGCGCAGGCGCGCTTCGTTCAGCATCTCCGGCCGATAGTTCGCCTTGAGCACCGCCACCGCGTCGGGATGGTGCGAGATGCCGACCCCGAACGCCTTCGCGATCGAGTCGGCGGTAATGTCGTCGTGGGTGGGGCCGATCCCGCCGGTGGTGAACACGTAGCGGTACCGCGCGCGCGCCTCGTTGACCGCCTCCACGATCATCGCCTCGTCGTCGGGAAGAACCCGCGCCTCCCGGAGCTCGATCCCGAGCGCCGCAAGCCGGCGCGCAACGTGGTTGAGGTTGCGGTCCGGGGTGCGTCCGGAAAGCACCTCGTTGCCGATCACCAACATGCAGGCGGTCATTTCGCTGCTCATTAGCCTAGCGTATCATTGAGCGTATCATTGCCGGTCTCGACAGAGACCGTTCGAGCCCGCGCGGGCCTCAGGGGAGCGTCACCCATGCACGTCGGCTACTCCGCCCTCTTCCAGAATCCGGACGACGCGCTGTCCGACTACGAGGTCTACCGGAACGAGCTCCGTCTCGCCGAGCTCGCCGAGCCCCTCGGCTTCGAGTCGATCTGGTCGGTCGAGCACCATTTCACCGACTACACCA
This sequence comes from Gammaproteobacteria bacterium, assembly GCA_965214795.1. GTDB lineage: Bacteria > Pseudomonadota > Gammaproteobacteria > HK1 > HK1 > JAJDXW01. The sequence continues at coordinate 5,264,110 of OZ243976.1, forward strand.
TGTGTCCGGACGTGGTGCAGTTCCTGACCTATATGGCCGGACGGACCGAGCGCGCGAAGCTCGGAACGATGGTGATCGTGCTCCCCTGGCACGACCCGATGCGGGTGGCGGAGAAAGTCGCCATGCTCGACAACATCTCCGGCGGGCGGGTGATCCTCGGCATCGGACGCGGGCTCGGACGGGTGGAGTTCGAGGGCTTCCGGGTCGACATGAACGAGTCGCGGCAGCGGTTCGTCGAGTACGCCGAATACGTGCTGGAAGGCCTGGAGAAGGGGTACGTCGAGTACGACGGCGAGTTCGTCAAACAGCCCCGGCGCGACCTTCGCCCCGCCCCGTTCCGCAGCTTCCGGGGCCGCACCTACGCGGCGGCCGTGTCGCCGGAATCGTCGCGCATCATGGCCAGGCTCGGGGTCGGCCTCCTCATCGTGCCGCAGAAGCCGTGGGAGGACGTCGAGCGCGAGATCGGGGAGTACCGCGAGCTGTACCGCACGGTGAACGGCGCCGAACCACCTCCCCCGCTCGTCGCCGGCTGGACCTTCGTGGACGAGAGCGCCGACCGCGCGGAAGAGATGGCCATGCGGTACATCGGCAAGTACTACGACACGGTGATGAAGCACTACGAGTTCAAGCGCGACCACCTCAAGTCGACCCGAGGCTACGAGTACTACGCCTCCCTGACGAAGTACATCGACAAGCGAGGCCAGGACGGCGCCGCGGCCGACTTCGCGCGACTCCACGCCTGGGGCACCCCCGAGCAGGTGTACGAGAAGATCATGGACATCCACCGCGCGGTGGGCCACAACGGCTTCATGGCCATCACGAGCTACTCCGGCATGGCCTGGGAGGAGGCGGAGCGCAACATGCGGCTCTTCGCCCGCGAGGTAATGCCGGAACTCAAGAAGTTCGATTGCGAAGCGCCGCGGTTCGAGCTGGAGGCGGCCGCCGCCGCGGACTGAGCTTCGCATCCGGCTCCATCCGATCCGGCTCCCTCCGAGGTGGTCCGCCGGGCGGCGTTCCGGATCGGTCCGTTGCGCGCTTCGCCACGCCGCGCTTCCCGAAGCACCGGACGGAGGGGAGGGTCCGGATGATGGATTGGCTTGCCGCGTACGGGCTGTTCCTCGCCAAGGCGGCGACGGTCGTCGTCGTGGCCGGCCTCGCCGCCGGTCTCGTCGCGGGCGCGGCTCGCAAGTCCCGCTCCGGGTCCGGGCGCCGGCGGGACACGTCGCCGCAAGTCGTCCCTATCAACCCGGAATACCGCCGGATGACCGCCGCCTTCGAGCGCGCCGCCCTGCCCCGCAAGGCGGTTCGCGCGCGGCGCCGGGCCGACCGGGCGGAGCGCAAGGCCCGCGACCGGGGAGAACGGCGGCGCCTCGCGGGCGGCGGGGAAGGCGTCCGCCGGCGGGTCTTCGTCCTGGACTTCAAGGGAGACCTGCGCGCGAGCGGTGTTGACGCCCTGCGCGACGAGGTGACCCTGGTGCTCTCCGTCGCCACCGGGAGCGACGAGGTGGTCGTGAGACTCGAGAACGCCGGCGGGGCGGCGCACGGCCACGGGCTCGGCGCGTCGCAGCTCGCCCGGTTCCGCGCCCGCGGCATCCCCCTCACGGTCACCGTGGACCGGGTCGCGGCCAGCGGCGGCTACATGATGGCCTGCGTCGCGGACCGGATCCTCGCCGCCCCGTTCGCGATCGTCGGCTCGATCGGGGTGTTCGCGGCGATCCCGAACCTGCACCGCCTGCTCAAGGCGCGCGGAATCGACGTGGAGCAGTTCCAGGCGGGAGAGTTCAAGCTCACCGTGACGATGCTGGGCGAGAACGACGATGCGGGGCGCGCCAAGCTCCAGGATCAGCTCGACAACGTCCACAGGCTGTTCCGGGAGTTCGTGGCCGAGTACCGCCCGTCGCTGGACGTGGAGCGCGTCGCGACCGGGGAGTTCTGGCATGGCCGCGATGCCCTCGACCTCGACCTGGTGGACGAGCTTCGCACCAGCGACGACTACCTGTACGAGGCGAGCCGCGGGGCGGACCTCTACCACATCCGGGGAGCGGGCCGGCCGCGCCTCCGGCACCGTCTGGCGGAGTTGGCGGAGCTCGCGATCGACCGGTGCTCCCTCTACCTCTCTCGCTGATCTCGTCTCGCTGATCTCGACCGCACGGAGAGACCCGGACTTGCCCGCCAGCCCCATCCTTCGCCGGTGCCCTCGGACGTGACGGATTCCGAACGCCCCGCCGGAGCGTCCCCGTGGCGTACCCCGCTCCACGGCTGGCACCGCGCGAACGGCGCCCGGATGGTCGAGTTCGCGGGCTGGGAGATGCCGGTCCGGTATCGGAGCGGGATCGTCGCCGAGCACCTCGCCACCCGGCGCAGCGCGGGCCTCTTCGACGTATCCCACATGGGGCGGTTCCGCATCCGGGGCGCCGGGTCGGAGGCGGCCCTTTGCCGGGTCCTCACCAACGACGCGGCCGCCCTCGCCCCCGGCCGCGCTCACTACACGTTCATCGCCAACGAAGGGGGAGGCGCGGTCGACGACGCGTACCTCTACCGGTTCGCGGCGGACGACTTCCTGCTCGTGGTCAACGCCTCGAACCGGGCGCGCGATTTCGAATGGATCGAGGAGCGCCTCGAAGGCGAGGAGCACCTCGCCGACGAGAGCGAGACGCTCGCCATGATCGCCCTCCAGGGCCCGGGCTCCGAACGGATGCTGCAATCGATCGTGCCCGCCGGGTCGCTCCCGGAGGAACGGCGCAATCGCCACACGACCACCCGTTTCGAGGGTGCCGACCTCGTCGTTGCCCGCACCGGGTACACCGGCGAGCGGGTCTGCTTCGAGCTCTTCGCGGGCGCCGAACGGATCGAGAGCCTGTGGACCCGACTCGCCGCGGCGGGCGTGGTGCCGGTCGGGCTCGGCGCGCGCGACTCGCTGCGCCTCCAGGCGGGCCTGCCGCTCTACGGACACGAACTCGGGGCCGATCCGGAAGGGGTGGAGATCCCCATCTTCGCGAACGCGCTCGCCCGCTTCGGGGTGCGCCGCGCGGGAAGCGGCTCGGACTACGTGGGCCGGACCGCGCTCGAGCGCCAGCGCGAGGCGCTCGAGCGGCTCGAGCACGGCGAGGCCGGCGCGTCCGCGGTCCTGCCCCGGGTCGTCGTCCCCATCGCGGTGTCCGGGGGGCACCGGCCGCTTCGAGCCGGACAGAAGGTGATCCACGGCGGCGTCCACGCCGGCTACGTCACCTCCGGCACCAGCGTACCGACCGGCGGCGACACCGCGGCCGGCCGGCCCGAGATGCGGCCCATCGGCCTCGCGCTCGTCGACTCCGCCCTCCGGTTCCATGACGGCGAGCCGGTCCGGCTCCACGTGCGAGACACTCGCGGCAACGAGAACGAGGCGGCCATCGTCGCGGGAAACCGCTGACCCGGTTCGCTCGGGACTGGTCCATGGCTCGACCGCCGGCGCACCGAGCCCTTCTTGCCGTGAAAATGGACCCAGGAGGGCCGTCTTCGCGACGCCGGACCTTTTCATGCGACGGGGTGGCCGGCCCGTCCATGCGTGTTTTTGTGTAGATTCCGGAAACCCGACATCGGAAGGCTTCCCATGGAGAACGTGCACGCGAATCTTCCGGCACAAGCGGATGGACGGCCCGCCAAGATCCTCGTCGTGGACGACGAACCCGATCTCGAGATCCTGGTCCGTCAAAAGTTCCGCCGCCGCATCCGGCGCGGCGAACTCGAGTTCACCTTCGCCCGGAACGGTCTCGAAGCCTTGGAACGGCTCGCCGAGAACCCCGAGCTCGAGATGATTCTCTCCGACATCAACATGCCGCGGCTCGACGGCCTTTCGCTCCTCAACGCCCTCGGCGAAGCGAACCCCGAGATCCGGGCGGTGATGGTCTCCGCCTACGGCGACATGGACAACATCCGCACCGCAATGAACCGGGGGGCGTTCGACTTCGTGACCAAGCCCATCGACTTCGACGACCTCGAGACCACGATCGACAAGACGCTGCGGCACTCCCGGCTCCTGCGCGAAGCCCTGTCCTCCCAGAACCAGCTCCAGGCGCTGCGCCGGGAGCTCGACATCGCGCATTCCATGCAGATCTCCATCCTGCCGACCTCGTTTCCGTGCACGCCCCAGTACGAAGTACACGGGCAGGTGCTCCCCGCCCGGGAGGTGGGCGGCGACTTCTACGACATCTATCGCCTGGAGGACGGGCGGGTCGGGGTCGTCATCGCCGATGTATCGGGCAAGGGGATCCCGGCGGCGCTGTTCATGATGGTCTGCCGGACCCTGCTGAAGGGCATCGCCATCGGAATGGGCTCTCCCGGGGAGGCCCTGACCGAAGCCAACGCGCTGCTGCACGCGGAGAACGAGTCGTCGATGTTCGTCACCGTGTTCTACGGGGTGTTCAATCCCCGTACCGGGGCGTTCACCTACGCGAACGCCGGCCACGAGCCCCCGATCCTGCGCCGGGCCGACGGAACGACGGAAGCGCTGCCGTTCACCGGGGGGGTGGCCCTCGGAATCGTCGGCGGCATGCGGTTCGAGGAACGAACGAGCACCCTCGCACCCGGTGAGTTCGTGTTTCTCTTCACCGACGGGGTCACGGAGGCGCTGAACGAGTCCGAGGAGGAGTTCGGCACCGCGCGCGCTCACGACGCCATTGCCGCAGTCGAGCCGGGAGCGGCCCGCGAAGCGCTCGAGGCCCTGGTGCGGACGGTCGTGCAGTTCTCGGGGGAAGCGGAGCAGTTCGACGATCTGGGGTGCCTCGTCCTGAAGGCAGGGGGAAGCACCGAGTGACCGAGTGCGCCACCGGAGCGAATCTTCGGCTCGTCCTCAAGAACGACAGCTTCGAGCTCGGGCGTCTGGCCGAAGCCTTCGACGACTTCGCGGATCGCCACCGGATATCGGACGAGGCGCGGTTCCAGCTCCGGCTCTGCTCCGAGGAGATGGTCCTGAACATCATCAACCACGGGTTCGACGACGGCGGGGAGCACGAGATCCAGGTCTGCTTCGAATTCCGGATCGACTCCCGGACCATCACCGTCGACATCCTCGACGACGGACGGAAATTCGACCCGCTCACCCAGGTTCCGGCGCCCGACATCGACGCGAAGCTCGAGGACCGGACCGTGGGCGGCCTCGGGTTCCACGTCGTGCGCACGTTCATGGACGGGGTCGGCTACCGTCACGAGAGGGGGAAGAACCGGTTGACGCTGACCAAGCACCTGGGGCCGTGACCACGCGCACCGTCCATCGTTCGAACGGACCGGCGGGGGCCCTCCGCACGGGCGCGATCCTGATGCTCGCGGCAGCGATCCTGATCCCGGCCCGAGCCGACGACATCCCGGGGGTCGGCGAGGAGCGGATCCTCTTCGGCCAGTCCGCCGCGTTCTCCGGCCCCGCCGAAGCGCTTGGCCGCGGCATGCGGCTCGGGATCCGGACCGCGTTCGAGGAGTGCAATCGCACCGGTGGGGTGCATGACAGAAGGCTCGAGCTCGTTTCCCTCGACGACGCTTACGAGCCGGAGCTCGCGATCGACAACACCCGCCGACTCATCCGGGACGAACGGGTGTTCGCCCTCGTCGGCGCGGTCGGCACGCCGACCTCCAACGCGGCGGAGCCGATCGCGTCGGCCGCCGGAGTGCCCTACATCGGTCCGTTCACGGGCGCGGAGTTCCTGCGCAGCCGGAGCCGGCCCATGGTGGTCAACGTGCGCGCTTCCTACTTCCAGGAAACCGAGGAGATGGTCGAACGGCTGTCGAGCGACCTCGGCATGAGCCGGATCGGGATCCTGTACCAGGACGACTCCTACGGGCTCGCGGGCTACAAAGGTCTCAGCCGCGCGCTCAAGCGGCGCAAGCTGGAGATCGCGGGGATCGGCACCTATCCCCGCAACACCACCGCGGTGAAGACGGCGGTGCTCGATCTCAGCCGCAGCCGGCCCGAAGCGGTGGTGATCATCGGCGCGTACCGGCCGGTGGCCGCGTTCATCCGCTGGGCACGCATCCTGAAATTCGACCCGGTCTTCATCAACATCTCCTTCGTCGGGAGCAACGCCCTCGCCCGGGAGCTGGGAGAAGCCGGAGAGGGTGTGCTCGTGACCCAGGTCGTCCCGTTCCCGGAGGACGACTCGGTCCCGATCGTCGCCGACTATCACCGTGCCCTTGCCGCGTACTCACCGGAGAGCGAGCCGGGCTTCGTGTCCCTGGAGGGCTACATCGTGGGACGCTTCGTGGTCGAAGCGCTCGACCGTGCGGGGCGGGACCCCACCCGGAACGGATTCCTCAACGCGGTGACGCTGACCGGAATCCATGATCTCGGCGGGTTCGAGCTCGAGTTCGGAGCGATCGACAACCAGGGATCGGATCGGGTCTTCCTCACCGAGATCGGATCGGATGGCCGCTACCGTCCCATCGACCGGCTGGCCGCGCGGGGAGAGCGATGAGCGGCGATTCCCCACGGCCCGACGCCACCGGGACCGCTCTCGCGAAGTCGTCGGACCCCGCGGAACCCACGGAACCCGGGCGTTCCATCCCCAGATCCGGCGATGCCGGCGGCTCCGGCTCGCGGCGCCGCGGCCTCGGAGTCGCCGGAAAGCTCTACCTCGGCCTCGGCGGAGCCTTCGCGCTCGTGCTGGCCGCGAGCCTCGTCGGAGGCTACTCCTTCCTCAACGTCGGGGACGCGCAGCGCAGGATCACCGAACGCAGCGTTCCCGACCTCAACTCCGCCTTCCTGCTGGCGCAGCGAGGCGCCCTGCTGGTGGCGGCCGCGCCTCGCCTCATCGCCTCCGACACCCGCGAGGAACTCGTCGCCGCGCGCGCGGAGTTCACGGGCCACCGGTCCGGATTCGGGCAGATCGTCGATTCCGTGCGCCGAATGGAGATCCGTCAGGATCTCCTGGAGCAGATGGACGCGGTCGCGACGAGTCTCATCGAGAACATCGACTGGATCGACCGGTCGGTGGAACGGCGGATCGAGCTGGGCCAGGCCACGAAGCGCATGGCCGCCGAGATCCAGAGCGAGCGCCGCGCGGTGGGCGGCATCCTGTTGCCGAAGATCGACGACCAGATCCTGTTCCTCGCGACCGGATATCGGACGCTCGACGGCGCGCCCGCGCCACTCGACGAGCGCGCCTCCTACGGAGAGCTGTCGCGCTATCGCATTCTCCTTACGATAAGCGCCCAGTCGAGCCTCGCGGAGAGCCTGCTCGGCCAAGCCCTCCAGGTAACGGACCCCGACCTCATCCGCCCCCTCCGGGAGCGGTTCGACGCGGTGGCGAGAAACCTCGAACGAGCCCGGGCCGACATCGACCACCCGGGTCTCGAGACCCGCCTCGCAAGGCTGATCGGGTTCGGCACGAGGGGGAACACCGCGTTTCGCCTGCGCGAGAACGAGCTTCGCCTTACCGACCTCCAGCAGGAGTACCTCGCCCGCAACCGGCGCCTGGAAGGGGAGCTCGTGGCCGCCGCGGAGGGGATCGTCGCCGCCGCCCGGGAGCGGGCGGCCGCGGCCGCGGCCGACTCCGAATCGGCAATCCGACTCGGCCTCGTTCTCCTCTTCACGCTCAACGTGGTCGGCATCGTGGCTCTGGTGCTCATCGGCTGGCTGCTCGTGGGCCGGGTGCTGGTGCGGCGGATCACGAGCCTCGCCGGCTCGATGCGGCGGATGGCGGGCGGAGACCTCGAGACCTCGGTGGACGTCGGGGGGCGCGACGAAGTGACCGACATGGCCGACGCGCTCGAAGTCTTCCGCCAGCATGCCCTCGAGGTCCAGCGGCTCAACCTGGTCGAGAAGCTGGCGGAGGAGGTGCGGGCCAAGAACGTCGAGCTCGAAGGGGTGCTGAACGATCTCCGCCGGGCGCAGAACCAGGTGGTCCTGCAGGAGAAGCTGGCCGCGCTGGGGCAGTTGACCGCGGGAGTCGCCCACGAGATCAAGAACCCGCTCAACTTCATCAAGAACTTCTCCGAGATCTCGCGCGAGCTCACCGAAGAGATGAAGGAGATCCTCGACGACTCCGGGGAAGAGCTCGACGAGAAGACGCGCGAGGAGCTCGACGACGTCACCGGAGAGCTCGACACGAGCCTCGCCAAGATCGTCGAGCACAGCCTGCGGGCCGACAGTATCGTGCGGGGCATGCTCTCGCATTCGCGCGAGTCCTCCGGCGAGCTCGAGTCGGTCGACGTGAACGCGATGCTGAACGAGTATGCGAACCTCGCCTACCACAGCCGACGGGCCCTCGACAGCGAGTTCAACGTCGCCTTCCACCAGGAACTCGATGAAGGAGCGGGCGAAATCCAGGCCGTTCCCCAGGAGCTGAGCCGGGTATTCCTGAACCTCGTCACGAACGCCTGCCAGGCCACGGACGAACGGCGCAAGGGAGGGTCCGACGACTATCAGCCCACCCTGTGGCTCACGACCCGGCGCGAGGACGAGAGAGTGGAAGTGCGGGTGCGCGACAACGGCACCGGCATCCCGGAAGCGGTGAAGGCGAGGATCTTCGAGCCGTTCTTCACCACCAAGGCGGCCAACGAAGGCACCGGGCTCGGGCTTTCGATCTCCAACGACATCGTGCGCCGGCACGGCGGCGAGATGCGCGTGGATTCGCGGGAAGGCGAGTTCACCGAGTTCGTCGTCACCCTGCCGGTGGACGGCGGGGCGGCGGCGCTCATCGAAGACGGCGGAACGGTCGCGGCGGCTTGAGGCGGGGCCCGCGTCGCGCTCCGCCCCGGGCGGCCGCTCGGCCGGGGCGTTCGGTCCGGACGCGGACCGGACACGGGCTGGACACGAGCTGGGGCCGGCGTCCGCACCCCCTTCCGATCCACCAGGATGACGTTCCGCATGAAGGAAGAACCCGCGGCAAGGCCGCCCGTCCCGGCGCGCGCCGCCGCCTCGATTCTGCTCGGCCGGGACGGATCGGACGGCCCGGAGCTGTTCCTGCTCGCCCGCAGCCGCAACAGCGCGTTCGCCTCCGGAGCGCTCGTCTATCCCGGGGGGACGGTGGACGAAGCGGACCGGAACCCGGATTTGCGGGCGCGGACGGAGGGGTCGGACGGTCTCGATGGAGAGGGGCTCGCGTTCCGGATCGCGGCCATTCGCGAGGCGTTCGAGGAGTGCGGGATCCTGCTCGCCCGCGCCCGCGGCTCGAACGAGCTGCTCGGCCGGAAGCGGGTCGACTCGATCAAGCGACGGTTCGCGGGCGACCTCGCCGGCCACTCCCTCGACCTGCTGGAGCTGGCGGAGGCGGAGGATCTCGTGCTCGCGGGCGACCACCTGGTCCCGTTCGCCCACTGGATCACGCCCGAGACCCAGCCGAAACGGTTCGACACCCACTTCTTCCTCGCAAGCGCGCCTGCGGACCAGGAGGCGAGACACGACGGCCACGAGTCGATCGCTTCGGTCTGGATCACCTCCGACGCCCTCGTGGAGGCGGCCGACGCGGGAGCGTGGTACGTCATGTTCCCGACCCGGCTCAACGCGCAGAAGTTCGGCCGGAGCGCCACCGTGGCCGACGCGCTGGCCGCGGCGCGCGCCTCCCCGGTGGTCACCGTGATGCCTGCGGGGCGGAAGGTCGAAGGCGGACGAAAGCTCCGGATCCCGGCCGGCGCCGGATACGGGTTGACCGAAGCCCTGGTCGACGCGAGGGGGGCGGTCACCCGGCTCCGGTGAGCCCGGCGGGCCCCGCTCCATCCGTCCCGTTCCGGGGCACGTCGTGCGGGTCTCCGGAGACCCGGCTTCCCCTGCCCGTTCCCCACATCTCCCAACCGGACTTCGATATGAATAATTCACAAAAATTCAATTTCTTGCAATCCATCTGCCCTATCTTCCGATGACTGCCCAAGCCGGACCCGTCGGGCCTCGGCCGCATCGGGACCGGCCAGGGGCTGGTTTGTCATTCGATGCGCCGTTCACGGAAAAAAGCAAAGGGCCGGAAAACAATGACTTCCATGATTCGCCGCATATGAAGCGCAGCGAGCGGACGCGGGGTACGGGCGAATACCCGATAATGACGAAGATGCTCAATATAACGAGCGTATGAAGCCCAGCGAGCGGACGTGGGGTACGGGCCGGGCTACCCCGGAAGGCCGGCCCCCTCGTCGAGACCAAGCATCAGGTTGAGGTTCTGGATCGCCGCCCCCGACGCCCCCTTGCCGAGGTTGTCCAGGATCGCGACGAGCAGCGCGTGCCCCGACGGGTGGGAGTACACGTGCAGGTCCATCCGATTGGTGTCGTTGCAGGCGCGGGGGTCGAGGGCCCGCTCGTCCGGTGGTGCCTCGGGCCGGGGGGCAACCCGGATGAAGGGCTCACCGGCGTAGCGGTCGGCGAGGACCTCGTGCAGCCGCGCGCCGTCCCCCGCCGCCGTTCCGGCCGGGATCGGGATCCGGACCCGCATTCCGCACCGGAACGGACCGACCGCGGGCAGGAACTGCGGCTCCCGGACGAGCCCCGCATAACGGATCATCTCCGGGATGTGCTTGTGCACCCGATCGAGCGCGTAGGGAGCCTCGTAGGGGAGGCGTTCCAGCCCTGCCTCCGGGGACTCCCATCGCTCGATGAGGGCGCGGCCGCCGCCCGAGTAGCCGGACAGGGCGTGCACCGAGAGCGCCGTTTCGGGCGCGAGCAACCCGGCCTCCACGAGAGGGCGCACGAGGAGCACGAAGCCGCTCGGATAGCATCCGGGGTTCGAGACGCGGCTCGCGTTGCCGATGAGCGTGCGCCGCCGGGGATCCAGCTCCGGAAGCCCGTAGGTCCAGCCCTCCGCCACCCGGTGGGCGGTGCTCGCGTCCACCACCCGGGTCCCGCTCGCCGCCGCCCAGGCCGCCGCCTCCCGCGCCGCGTCGTCCGGCAGGCAGAGCACGGCGACATCGGCCTCGTCCACCCGTTCGCGCCGCGCCGACGGATCCTTGCGGCTCGCCTCGGGAAGCTCCAGGACCTCGAGGTCGTCGCGCCCACGCAGCCAGTCGCGGATGCGAAGCCCGGTAGTTCCCGCGTGGCCGTCGACGTGGACCTTGGGAAGCATCGGCCGCTCCTCCTTCGACTTCACGTTCGGGTAGAGACGGCGGTCGGTTCGGGCCGCATTCCCTGGTGCAAGGGCTCGAACGGGCTCGTTCCCGGAGTCCCGAGCGGGGCCCGGCCGGCCCCGGGACCGGAGCCGGAACCAGAGCCGGAACCGTGACCCCGACCGCCGGAACCGGGACTCCGACCCCGATCCCGACCCCGATCCCGACCCCGGGGGCGGCGATTATAATGGCGCCCGCAGCCGTCACTTGACGAACGAGCACACCGTGTGAAGCCTGCGGCGACCAGCCCGGTCCCGGAGCGTCGCCGGTCCCCCGCGGGTTCCTGCGGGTCGGATGAGCGAAGCGCAGGCCGACATCGGGACGTCACCCGGTCCCGGGCGGGTCGAACGAGCGGAGCGCAGTCCGCCCCTCGAGGTGGGTGCGATGGCAGTCAAGCGACGGATATCGGTCCCACCACAGTCTTCCGAACATGGCCCCCGACCCCATCCACCCCGGACCGATCCGCGCGGTCACCTTCGACCTCGACGACACGCTCTGGGCCGTCGAGCCCGCGATCGAGCGCGCGGAGCGAGACCTGCGCACCTGGCTCGACGCGAACTGCCCGGACATGGCGGCCCGCTACGATCGGGAGGCCCTGTTCAAGGTACGGGCCGCGATCGTCGCGAAGACGCCGCACCTTCAGCACGATGTGAGCGAGTTGCGGGTGCAGGTGCTGAAGACCGCCCTCCTGCGGACCGGGCACGGAGCGGCGGAGGCGGAACGCCTCGCCCGCACCGGGTTCGAGGTCTTCCTCTCCGCCCGGCACGCCATCGAGTACTACGATCACGCGGCGGAGGTGCTGCGAACCCTCGGCCGGCGCTATCTGATCGGCGCCCTCACCAACGGAAACGCCGATGTGCGCCGACTCGACATCGGGCCCCTGTTCCACTTCGCGATCCAGGCGGGAGAGGTGGGCAGAGCCAAGCCCGAGCCGGCCATGTTCGAGGAGGCGATGCGCCGCACGCGCCTGCGGCCGGGCGAGATCGTGCACGTCGGCGACCATCCGGAGAACGACGTGGCCGCGGCGAGGCGGCTCGGCTGGTACACCGTATGGGTGAACCGGGAGCGTTCACCCCGCCCGAAGGGCGCCGCGGACGCGGACGCGGAGGTGGCGTGCCTGAGCGAGCTGCCTCCCGTCATCGATCGGATCGAAGCCGGCGCCCGCACCGCCCGGGGCTCCGTTCCGCCCGCCGGCGCCGCCGAGTGATGCGGGGCGCGGGCAGGGCCGGGATTCCTTACTCGCCGGCGCCGGACCCCTCTTCCGGCGCTGCGCCCCGCAATCGAGCCGCCGCGGCCGCGGTCGCGCCGGCGCTCCCCGCGAAGTGGACCGTCGAGGTCGGGAACGCGATCTCCGCCCCGTGGCGCTCGATGATGTCGTTCACCTTGAGTAGCACATCCTGCTTGACCGCATGGTACTCGTCCCACGCCTTGGTCCTGGTGAAGGCGTAGATGAAGAAGTCGAGCGAGGAAGGGGCGAACGCATTGAAGTTCACCATCAGGAATTCGTCGGGGTCGATCCCGGGGTGCGATTCGAGCATCGCCCGCACCTCGTCGACGATCGGCTGCACCCGGCTCGAGTCATCGTAGCGGACCCCGATCGTCTCGTAGATGCGGCGGTTGAGCATCCGGGTGAAGTTCTCGATCGCGATGGCCGCGAAGACCGAGTTCGGAACGTAGAGAGGGCGGTTCTCGAAGGTTCGGATGCGGGTCAGGCGCCAGCCGATCTGCTCGACCGTGCCCATGATCTCGCGATCGGGCGACCGGATCGTCTCGCCGACGACGAAGGGCCGGTCGAGGTAGATCATGAGCGCCCCGAAGAAGTTCGCGAGCACGTCGCGGGCCGCGAACCCGACCGCGATGCCGCCGATGCCGCCGAACGCCAGCACCCCCGAGATGCTGAAACCGAGGGTCTGCATCACGACGAGGGTCGCGGTGATGATGATCGACGCGCGGAGCAGCTTCGCGATCGCATCGAGGGTGGCACGATCGGGCCCCGCCACCACGCCCTCCGCCTCGCCGCGGGCGCGGAGGTTCTCCTCCGCCTGCCCGACGAAGCGCACGAGAAACCAGGCGATGCAGGCGACCACCCCCACGTCTCGGGCGGCGTCCACCGCCGCGAAGATCGTCCCCTGTCCGGCCACCGGGACCAGGCTCGCCGCGAAGGCGATGCCGACCACCCAGACGAGGACCCGAAGGGGTCGGCGGAGCGAGTCCACGAGGGCATCGTCCCACGCCGTGGACGTGCGCTGAAGGCGCCGACTCCACGCGAGGAGGACCTTGCGCGCCGCGTAGCTCGCCACCAGGGTGAGGAAGACGACGACGAACGCCTGCCACACCCACGGCTCGAGGGCGAGGGGCGATGCGAGCCGGACGAGGTCCATTCAGATCGCGGGAGACGCTCCGGCCGGCGGCTCCCTGCGTCCTTCGCGCCGGGGAGGGACGAGCACGCCGTCAAGCCAAGCGTGAAGGAGGCGAAGGAAGCATCGTTCCATGCGTCCCTCGCGAGGAGGAGGGGCGGGCACGGCACGTGTCGCCGGGCGGGGTGGCCGCCGGGTGCGCTTCCGACGAACCGGGCTCATGGGCAGGGGTGACGGCCGTCCATCGGAACCGCCGTGGGGCGGCAGGGGCCGCCGCGACGAGGAGGGGAGCCGGTCAGCCGTGCGGGTGGCTCGACTCCCAAGCCGCCCGTTGTTCCGGGGTCGCCTCGCTCTGGTAGCGCGTCTTCCACTCCGTGTACGGCATGCCGTACACGATCTCGCGCGCCTCGTCATGGTCCATGCCGAGGCCACGCTCCTCGGCCGCGGCGCGATACCACTTCGAGAGGCAGTTGCGGCAGAAGCCCGCGAGGTTCATCAGATCGATGTTCTGTACGTCGGTCCGCTCGCGGAGATGCGCCACCAGCGTCCGGAACGCGGCCGCTTCAAGGGCGGTCCGGGTATCGTCGTCCATCGTCAACTCCGGGGAAGAGAGGCAGGCCCCTATTCTAGCCCCCTCCCCCCGGTCCGGCCCCCTCCCTCGCCCGACAGAGCAAGGCTAATCGGTTCTTTCCGAAAATATTGCACAAACCAAATGGTTGGGTTCAGCATTCGACCTCCCCGCGCGGAACGGAGAACCAATTTACCGTGCCCGACAGGGGCATTTCGCGCGGGCCGGACTGCAGGGATGCAGATCGGTCGAGCTGTGGGCCGGCAGGGCTGCAGGTTGGATTAGCGAGGCGTAATACGACATGTCCACCTCCGAGTCCGCTCCCCAGCGCCGCAGCGATTCCCGAGCGCCGCAAATGTCGGATTACGCTTCGCTAATCCAACCTGCGGGGAGAGCAGTCGGGAGCGACGTGGGGAGCGCCGTGCGGAGTGTGGGGAGCCGCGCCGGGCCGAACGGCTCGGCCCGAAGCGCCAAGCAGCTCGCGCGGCAAACGGAAGGCGACGTTCTCCTCGATGCCGTCGAGGTCGGTTACGGTGACCTCGAACCGTTCGCCAAGCCGGCGGACGAGATCCCGGACCAACCGCTCGGGAGCGGACGCGCCGGCGGTGATTCCCACCGTTCGCGCGCCGTCCAGCCAGGCGGGGTCCAGACCTCTGGCATCCGGAACGAGGTAGCTGTCGGTCCCGCACTCCTCGCCGATCTCCCGCAGCCGGTTCGAGTTCGAGCTGTAGTGCGCGCCGATGACCAGGATCACGTCGGACCGCTCGGCCAACCGCCGTACCGCGGCCTGCCGATTCTGCGTGGCGTAGCAGATGTCCTTCACGTCCGGGCCGCGGATCCTGGGGAAACGTGCCTTGAGCGCCGCGATAATCTCGCGCGTGTCGTCGACGCTGAGGGTCGTCTGCGTCACATAGGCGAGCTTCGCCGGATTGGCCGGACGCACACTCGCCACACCGGCAACGTCCGGCACCAGGTGAACCTCGCTCGATACCTGCCCCATCGTGCCCTCGACTTCGGGGTGGCCGGGATGGCCGATGAGGACCACCTCGCAGCCCTCGCGCGCATAGCGCCTGGTTTCGTTATGCACCCTGCTCACGAGCGGACAGGTCGCGTCGATCACCTGCAACCCGCGCACGCCGGCATCGTTCACCACCTTCCGGGCCACGCCGTGGGCGCTGAACACGGTAACGGCGCCTTCGGGGATGTCTTCCACTTCCTCGACGAAGCGCGCGCCCTTCGCGCGAAGGCTGTCGACGACATGCTTGTTGTGGACGATCTCATGCCGCACGTAGACGGGCGCGCCGTGGATCTCGAGCGCTCGCTCCACGATATCGACGGCTCGAACGACTCCCGCGCAGAAGCCCCTCGGCCGCGCCAGAATGACTTTCAGGGCTCGTTTCGCCACCTGAATCCCCCGTCCCTCGCGTCGATGCCCGGCTGACCGATCCCCACTTTATCGCATTCGCCCCCGAAAGGCCGCGGGACGGGGCAGCTCCCGGGCAATTCTCATTTTGCTCGTCGGGTCCCGCTCCAGGACCGGCACGACCGTCGATCCGCCCCGGATCGAGTCGCAAGGAGAAGACGGCTCCTGATTACGTATGGACCTCACGTTCCCATCCGGTCAGGTGAAATCGGGGTCGGAGGGAGCGCTATCCCCATCCTCATCCCCATCCGGCCTGCTCACCGGTACCCGCGGAATCCCGTTCCGACCCCGATCTCACCCGGGGGCGACCCGGATGAGGATTGTGCGCGATCGGGAGACGGCTTGCGGCTCAGGGTGAAGTCAGGCGCCAAAATGAGAACTGCCGGCCGCTCCCCGCCGCCGATCCCGGCCTGTTCGGCGAACGGAGTTGCGACGAGTCCGACCCGAGGCCCGCTACCCGTCGGCGGGACGCTGCGCAAGCGCCCTCGGCCGGATCCGGCTTGTCCACGGGGAGGACGGAACCTCGAGGCGTCCGGCGGGCGCGGGGGCCATCGCGGCGGCTGGCTCATCGGCCGGGGACGGCCGCCCTTGCCGCCCGGCAGCCGGACCGAACCGCACCTTCGATCGTCGCGGGAAGCCCCGTATCGATCCAGTCGCCGGCCAGGTGCAGGTTGGAGAACCCGCTCCGGGTTCCCGGGCGGCGGCGGACCTCTCCCGGCGTCTGGGCAAACGTGGCCCGCCGCTCCTTGACGACGCGATACGCCGGAAGCGCCGTTCGGTCGAGGCCGAGGCCGAGGGCCGTCGCGACGTCGGCCCAGGTCCTCCGGGCGATCTCCTCGGCCGACTCGCCGGCGAGCGCACCGGCCGCGCTCACCGTGACCGAGGCCACGTCCCCCCGCGCGAAGAGCCACTGCGCGGTCCCTCCGACGAGTCCCAGAAACGGCAGGTCAGCCGGAAGGCCGGCGGGCGCCGGAAGGCGAAAGTGCGCGTTGACGATCGGGTTGCTCTCCTCCGGCACGGTGAGGGACGGCACCAGACCGGCGGCGGCGGCGGGCGGCACGGCGAGAATCACGCTGTCCCCTTCCCCAAGCGCAATCGCCGCGGCCCCGAAGTCGAGCCGCCACGCCTTTCCTCCCGAGTAGCCGATGCCCCGAAGCCGGCGTCCGAGCCGCACGGTCGCGCCGCGCCGGCGGAGGAGCCGAAGGGCCGGGTCCACGAACGCATGGGAGAGCCCGCGCCTCGCGAATCGGGGCCGGCAGGCCGCCTCCCCCTTCGCGAAGGTCTCGCGCAGCACCGACCGCAGCAGTCCGGCCGCGCCCGCTCCGGCCGGCGTGTTCAGCGCGGCGACGGCGAGCGGCTCCCAGAACCTCTCGTAGAGGACTCCGCGGTTTCCGACGCAGTCGGCCACCGTGCGGTCCGGGCCGGCCATCGCGAGCCGCAGCGCGGAGAGATGGTCCCGGACCCTGGTGCCGGGGACCCGCCGCCCGGCGCGCAGGATCCACCAGGGCAGCCGGCCGGCGTTGGGCCTCACCTCCCATCGCCGGCCACTGCGAACGTCGAGGAACGGAAAGCGGGCCGCCGCGGGTCCCACCAGGGCGTCGGCCGCTCCGACCTCCTCCAGATAGCGCATGGCCGAGCGATTGCCGCTCAGCAGCAGATGGTTGCCGTTGTCGATGAGGCAGCCGAGCCGCGCATCGTGATACGAACGGCAGCGCCCGCCCGCTTGACCGCCCGCTTCGTGGACGGTGACCCGACGACCGGAGCGCACCAGCGATACGGCGGCGGCCAGGCCGGCCACGCCGGCGCCGATGACGTGGGTCCGGGGCACGAAGGAAGGCCGTCAGAGGAATCCGTATTGCAGGGCGAGCCACATCTTGCGAGCCCGCGTCAGCCGAATCGGACGGTCGATTCGATTCCAGCCCCGCTGCTCGAGGCGGTCGAGCGTCTCCCGGTAGACCGCCATCATCAGGACCGCCGGCCGCATTCTCCGCCGTCCGACCTCCGTCACCAGCCGGCTCGCCTCGGCGTAGTACCCGCGGGCGAGGCCGGCAAGCTCCGCACAGACTTCGGCGAATCCCGGCTGAACGAACAGGGCGCTCGGCGTCCGTACCGCAATCCGGTTTCGCTCGAGCATTTCCTCGGGTATGTAAAGTCGGCCCCGCTCCGCATCCTCCCGGAGGTCGCGCAGGATGTTCGTCAATTGCAGCGCGTTTCCCAACACCTCGGCAATTCGAGGCCCGGGGTCCCGGGGCACGCCGAAGATATGGACCGAAAGAACGCCCACCGATCCGGCCACCTTCCGGCAATAGTCGAGCAGGTCGCCCAGCTCTCGCATCCGCACCACCGGAGCCGCGTCGATCTCCATGCCGTCGATCACGGCGAGGAACTCCTCCCGCGGAAGCTCGTAGCGGTGCACCGGGTTCAGGAGCGCCCTCGTCGTCGGCCATTCCGGCCGTCCCGCGTAGAGCCGGTCGATCTCCTCCCGCCAGGCGGCGAGCGCCCATCGCTTGGCGGCAACTTCGCCCGGCTCGTCGGCGATGTCGTCCACTTCGCGGCAAAACGCGTAGATCGCGTGCAGGGCGTGCCGCCGTTCCACCGGCAGCACCCTCATCCCCCAGAGGAACGACGTGTCCGAACGGGCAACGATGCGGTCCACGTGCGCCCGGGGATCGACCGGAGGGTCGGTTCGTCCGCCGCCCGGGCCGCCTGGAACCATCCCGGGATGCTCCTCCGGGTTCACGGCGGCAGGGATCCGGCAACGGCCGGCCCGCTCACCGGCCCGCTCGATGGTCCCGGCTTCCGGCCGGCGGACCGATGGGCGAGCGGTGCGCCGCGGCCGGGTGGAACCGGCTGAAGAGCCGGCCGGGAAGGACCCGGCCGATTCCACGGACCCAGCACGCCGCGAGCCCGGTCTTCGCCAGCCCCACCCGTTCCGCCAAGGGGTCGCGCCGGCGGAGCTCACCGCCGAGCTTCCTTGCGATGGCCACGATGACGGCCGCTTCCATGGCGAAGCGGGTATCGTGAAGCCGGCTCGGCAGACCCTCGGCCGACCCGAGCAAGCCGTCGGTCGCATCGAGGCAGCGGTGCAGCACCCGACGGAGCCCGGCCGAAGAGCGGTTGGCGCCGAGGGCCTCGACGCCGACGCCCGCCGCGGCCATCCAATCCTGGGGGAGGTAGACCCGATTCAGGGCCCGGTAGTCGTCCCCGCAGTCTTGCAGGTGGTTGAGGATCTGAAGCGCGTTGCAGAGCGCGTCGGAGGCGGGGTACGCCTCGACCGGTCCGCCGTGGAGATCGACGAGGTAGCGTCCGACCGGCGCCGCGGAGAGGTTGCAGTAGCCGATGAGGTCGTCCCAGTCGGCATAGCGGAGCTTCGTCGCATCCTGCTTGAACGCGCGGATCAGGTCCACGCCGTGTCGACGGGTCACCCCGGTCGCGGCCAGGCTGCGGCGGAGATCATGCGCCTTGCGGAAGTCCGGATCGGCGACCTCGACGCCGCGCATCGCGCGGGCGAAACCGTCCAGGCGAACGATCTTGTCGCCCGGCTCCAGGTCGGGGTTGTCCGCGATGTCGTCGAGGGCCCGCGCGTAGGCGTAGAAGGCGGCGACGTGCGGCCGCAGATGCGCGGGCAGCAGCCGGGAGCCGACGGGAAAGTTCTCATCCGCCGCGGATTTGCCGGACGGGGTCTCGACCGAAGCAGCCTCGTCCATCGAATACCCGATGCCCGACGATTCCGCCGGATACGTGTGAAACTTGAGGTTATCGCGAAAACCCGAGCCTCATCAACACGGACTCACGGCTCCCCAGGGCTCGTTCCTTGTCCGGCGACGGGTGAACCGGGCCTGTTCAGCCGGCCGTTCGGGAGCGCATTTCGTCGCCTGCGTGTCGGTTCACACCTCATGAAGCGGCCCTCGATCGCACGGCCGGCCGATCCGCATCCGCCGCCGGCACCCGGTCACGACAAGAAAATGGTCCTGCACGGCTCCCGCGGCCGGCGATGGCCGGCAGCAGGTTCGCGGGCGGGCGCAAGCGCGCGGGGCTTGCCCGAGTCGTCGCTTGGACATCGATCCCCACCCGCCGGCCGTGAAAGCGACCGCACCCCTCCCCGCACTCCGGGCAGGTCCCGACCAGCGCCCGCCACGGCTCGACCAGGGAGGGGGCCAAGCCCTTCGGTGCGCGGCGCCGTCGCGCGGTCCACGCAAGCGCCTGTTGCCTCCCTCGCTTCTTCGAGTCGTCCTTCGCCGGCAGGGTGAACAGCCCGAGCGTCTCCAGCTGTTCGAGCACACGCCGCGCCAAGCGCGCGCGGCGCCCCGCAATCAATGAGTTATGGAAATGAAACCCAAACCTGAAGACGGCTCTGTCAAAATGAATGCCATTGGGGGGGCCAGCGCATTGTCGTCGAAGACCGCGACGTTGAGGGTGCCGAGCACGAGGTCGAGGGCAGTGTGGCCTCAGAAGACCCGCACCGCCTGATCGTAGCCTCCGAGCCCCGCGAAGGGGTGCGAGTCGAGAGCGTAGTCCCAGAAACCGTCGATGGTCATCTCCGCGATGCGGAGGACGGAAGACTACGAGCCATCGGCAGGCTCCAGCAGGAACAGTTCCCGCAAGCCGCCTTTCAGCTTCAGTCGGTCGCGTATGGAGAAATGCCTGTGGACTTCCGATTCGAAGTGCTCGGCGGTGTAATCCGCATAATCCTCTTGCCTGTTCTCCAGAAGCGTTTGGAACATCTCGTCGTCCCGCTCGACAAACTCCAGGATGCACGTCGCGTCCAGGCTCCGAAGCCAGCCGATGAACAGCGGTAGCGGGATGTTCGCCGCGACGCGCATGTGGTGGATCAGGGCAAGGGCGAGCACCAGGTCGGGACTTCGCCGCGCATCGAACGCCAAGCGCTCGCGGCCCGCCCAACCCTGCCCTGGCGAGAGGTTCGCAAGGTCCATCACCAAAGGGATGACATTCCGCGGCCCGCTCTGCCGCACCTCGCGATAGAGCAAATCGACGGCATCCGGATCCCCGTCCACGGCAACGACCATTCCCGAATGCTCGGCGGCGATGCGCGCGAACGTACCGGTATTCGCACCCAGGTCCCAGGTCAGGCCGGGACGGCATGCCGCGGCGTGCCGTAGCACGAATTCCTTCTTCCGCTCGAAATCGGCCGCGTCGTAGGAATGGCTTCCGGCGTACTGCGACCAGTCCGAACGCACCGGCCCATGGGACAGCCCGCCGATGAGCCGCTCGAGGCTGTCCAGCAACGCGAACAGCACTGTCTTCGGCTGTCGTCGACGCGAGCGCACCGGCCGGCGAACGCGGCGCTCGGCCTTGGCGGGAAACCAGATGTGGGACAGGACGCCGCGCTTGAAGCGCCGCAATCCGTAGAAGTACCGGCTTGCCTCCTCTGGCGGGATACCCTCGAGGCGCGAACGCAGCAGCGGCTGAAACGGGATGCCCAGATGCGCCGCCAGCGACAACGGCGTCAGGAAGGTCGCACAGAACTGACGATACCCCCGCCAGTATTCACCATCCTCCCAGGGAACGAACGATGGCACATCGATGAACACCGGCCGCGCGCCCATCCACTGCACATTGAACGGCGTCGCGTCCTTGAGCAGCCATCCGTTCGTGGCGGCCGTCTGAAGCACGCGCAATTGCAGCATCGCCGCGTCCTTGAGCATCGAGAACGGCCACTCGTAGGGCCAGGTCACGAAATCCACGGGTTCGTGCTCCGCCGCGGCGCTCCAGCCCTCTTGCATGACGTACCGGGCGTCGGGGGACTCCGGGTCGAGGAGCCTGGTCGTCACGACCTCGCCGCTGGCGGTCAGCTCCCTGAAAAAAGGCTCGGCGAGCAGTTTCCCCATAGTCCGGGCGGCGGATTGACTCAGCCCGCGAACGATGCGCTCGTCTCCGGTGTCCCGGACCACCCGGTACACGCGTCCGCCCGGATCCTTGAACGACCCGCCGTCAACCCCGGGCTTCTCTGTCATCCGTCCGCCCGTCCGTGACATCCGGACCGTCGCTGTCCTCCGCCTTCCTGTGGCCGCCGAAAACGCGGCGTTTCAAACGGCCGAGATATCCCCGGACGACATAGCCGCCGGCCGCCAGAAAGCCCAGCACGGTGGTGACGACGAAACCGGCGGTGCCGGGATCGACGTAGGCATGAGCCACTGTCGGCGCAGTACCGAATGCAATGGCGACGATCGGCAGATCGTGCCGCGGTTGCGGTGGTCTACTCATATAGAAACTCCCTGTGGTCGAGATCGATGTTCCGGGGAACCGGACCATACTTCGGAGACCTGCTTTTTCGTGGTTCGACGAGTGCGCTTTCTCCGCCGGACAAGCAGCGGAGTATGGCGTGAACGGCGTCCAGAGTGGTCATCCATCCCTTGGCCGAAGCCTCGTCGAACCAGACGGCGCACGCATCGCGTGGATAGACTGCGCCCAGAACCCCGTAGTTGTCCTGAAAGACGAATGTCGGATCGTCCTCGAACTCCAGTCCTTGGGACAGCAACATGCCGTGATCGCCGTACACCAGGAGAATCGCATCGGGGTCGTTGTCTTCCAAATGGCGGATGATTGCATCCAGTTGGTAAGCCGCATGTTCGCTTTTCTTGATGTTATAGCTCTTGTATGCTTCGAACTGCTCCACGTTGCCGTGGCGGAATGACCTGTTCACGTGTCCCGGCCGTTTCGAGTGGGCCATCACGAATTGAGGCCCGTCATTGGCGCTCGCCTTCTCGATCGCCTCGACGGTCAGCTTATCGTACCCACGGAAGCTTCCGCCAAACCAGCGGCAGTAACCCCAGAAAGAGAGAACTCGTATGCTGGCATCCAGCAGATTGCAGACGGCACTTCTATCGAGTGTGATGTAGTTGTCGATGTAAGGGCCTTTGCGTTTCCCGAAGTAGTCGTTTTTGTAGATTGAGGTCGTCTCGTACCCGTTGCGATGAAGGATGCCGAGCAGAGCACTCGGATTCCGGCCGGAGAACAGGAACGGATCTCGGTGTCTGCCCTGCTTTTTCAATTCCCTTCGTTGCGAAGCGTACACATCGACATCCAGAGCCAGCACCGAGTAGAGGGCATGCTTTGTATTTACGGAGTCGGAGAAGAAGTTGGAAAAGCGGCGCATCCTGTCCTCGACCAGATCGTGAAACCCGGTGGTCTCCACTCCGAGGTTCTTGCGAAGCAGAGAACGCGGGACCATGGCATCGAAAGAGACGAAATACAGGTTCGGGGTCCGCTGGAAGGAGATTTGCCGAATGTTCGATACGTCTCCCGACACCGGGGCACCATCCGCCGCCAAGTGTTCACCTGCAATCACCCCGAGACCCAGCAATGCCACCCCCGAAAGCGCTACGCCGCCCCACCGCAACTCGTCAACGACACGGAAGGCCACGAACAGTCCCGCCCAGGACATGACGCACAGCAGGGCAAGGAGTGCCCTGTTCCCGGCAAGATAGAGATCGGTGTGAACGATGTACGCCGTCCCGACGCCGGCCAGCACGATTAGCGACAGGGCGGCATTCGCCACGTTCTTGCGGCGGAGAAAGAGCAGCGCTCCGAGCAGCAGGACGGTGTTGACCGCCCCGCCAAGAACGAGGATGGCATCGAGATCAAATGCGGAAAAGGCCGCCGTGGACGAGGTGTACGTGGCGTCGAAGGCCACCGCCACGACCAAGGTCGCGAATACGAACTTGAACGCTATCGCGCGCACGAGCCCCGGGACACTTGGCGCGTGCGGGGGGGGGGGCAATGGCATTCATTTTGACAGAGCCGTCTTCAGGTTTGGGTTTCATTTCC
The DNA here is from genome assembly GCA_965214795.1 of Gammaproteobacteria bacterium. GTDB lineage: Bacteria > Pseudomonadota > Gammaproteobacteria > HK1 > HK1 > JAJDXW01. The sequence goes on from OZ243976.1 coordinate 5,287,298, forward strand.
ACAACCCATTGATTCAAGATGGATAACAGCCTCCTTCTCCGGCCCCTCCGAAGGGCCTTGACACACGCCCCCCCTGGTGACACCCGAGTTTGACAGTTGCTCATACATTTCGGGGTCTGGAGGGAAGCATGATGTCGATAAATCAAGGCGTTACAAAGCCCGACACGAGCTCCGCGCTCGATTTACATACTCACCTTTCGGGGTTTGTTTTGGGTGGAGGATTTCAGATAACTTGTTGAATATCTGGATAAAAAGGGCCTCACACGTGTCGGAATGGAGCCGGGATTGTAGCGCAGGGAACCGGGTCACGAACGGCGATCCGCACAACGCTGGCGGGCTCGTCCCGCATCATGGGCACGGCGCCCGACGAGACGGACTGCGACGAGGCGGGGCTTTACCGCGGGCCTTCGAACGCGCCGGTGGCCGTGGGTCCGTCCGATCATCGGAGGGATTCTCGTCCTCCATCCGGCACGCGCCGCAGAAAGTCCCTTTCGTCTCGACACTCCAGCGCTACCCGCACGAGTGCGGCGGTGGAGACGTCTTCGACCTCCGCCAACCGGCGGAACAGGAAAGGCGAGACGGGAATGCCCCGCGACTCGAACACCTGCAGCACGGCTGCACGCCGCGTCTCCAACAATGCCTCGGCGCGGCTCTCCCGGCGTTCTTCGCGCAGAAACGGATCGTCGTCCGGTCCCGTGCCTTCCGCGGCGCCCAGCGCACGCCCCACCCGGCGCAGCGCCGCCGTGGTCTCGACGGAGGGCCCCGGCTCGTTCAGCGCCCGATGAATCTCCTTCGCCGTCCAGCCCGGAAACGCGCGGCTCGACGGTACGACCCGAAAGCCGCCCTCCCCTCGTAAATGAATCGTCAGGCCCGGACGAAGGGACGCCGGACGGCTCGGCTCGGGCTCGTCCGGCACCTCCACCCACACCTCCGGAAAGCCCCACGACTCGTACAGCTCGAGCTTGCCGCGCCGAACGTCCGTCGTGTTGTCCACCTCCAGTACCACGTCGGGCAAGGCGTCCGTGCCCACCTCGATGGCCTTGCCCCGGGGAACCGTCTGCGCCGGGCGCAGGAACAGGATCTGGTCGGCCTGCATGATGCGTTGCCGCTCGCCGCGCACGTTGCGCACCAGGAGATCCGTGTGCCCGACCGCTTCGATCGGCGAGCCCCGGGCCGCGGCGATTCGGTCGGTCAGCTTGGCGAGGCGCTGCGAGGGGCGTTCGTGATAGTAGCCGACCGGCTCGCATACCATCGCGATTTCGGTGTCGGCGTTCCAGAGCTCGATGCGGTCCTCGTAATCGGCGATTTCATCTCGCGGGATGTGCACCGGACGGCAGCCCGGAAACTCCCGCGTCTCCGGTCGTCGGGGCTCCGCCGGCGGCCCTGGAACCGCAGTAGAGGTCACGTCGGCCATGAAGCGTATAGTAGCCCATGCGGCGTGCCCGTCCGGGGGGCGGGGCCGAAGAGGGTCAGGCGGGGACGAGCACGAAGTCGAAGCGCCCTCGCCACTCCCCGTCGGCCGCGCGCCCGAGGCGCATCACGAGGTCGTCACGGAAGCGGTCGGTTCCGAGAACACGTAGTCCAGGGGCGACGAACCGGCGCGGGCGACGATGCCGAAGGCGGTCGTGCCCACGGCACCAGCCGTCGCAAGGCCAGCCAGCGCGCGCCGGCGGGTGATGGTCGCAGCCCCGTTCGACATGGTTTTGGCTCCTCTCGTCCGCCCGTACGCGCAATCCGCGCGGGCGGGCCCCGGTCTTCTCGGTCTTCTCCGTCTTCTCCCGGGGCCGATCGCGTGCGACTCTACGCCTCGTCCAGGTCGCAGTCGGTGTAGCCCATCTGCCGCCCGCCGTCGGTGCAAAGCTCGACGAGTTGCCGGCCCCGCTCGCTCTTCTCCGCGATCCGGGTCCGGACCACCGAAGCCGCCTTCGCGAGCGCCGGGTAGTCCTCCCGTGGCAGGTGGAAGCGGGTGCCCCCGAGCTTGTCGAACTTCTCGTGCACGATGAAGTCCCCTTTCCGGAGATGGTACGCGAACCGTGCGAAGTCGAGGTCTCCCGCGTACTCCACGATTGCCCCGAGGTCGTCCGGCAACGGGTCCCACGCCTCGCGTTGACGTGGATGTCGTTGAATGGAAGCGGGTACGAGGACAGCATGAGGCAGATGATGTACTTTGCGACCCCCGCTCGGAAGCGGTCGTCGAAGGGCTCGTCGGGGCCGTTCGCCGCCGCGTTGATGGTGCCCGATACCGCCTGCGTCGCGAGAAGCTACGACAGGTGTTTCGCCGCGAAGGCCGCTACCGGTTGTGCTCCAACATGACCGGTGAAGACCCCGCCGAGCTGTGGCGCCATTCTGAGGTGGTCCCGGAAAAAGGCGAGGGCACCGGCTCGCGCCGCATCCCGGATTGCTCCGTCATCCCACCCGATCCGTCTACGGAACAGAGTGGTCAATTCTCGTGGGGCCCCGCGGGAGAATTCAGGAAACAACAGCATGGACGAGGGCATGCCCCGCAACGTGGCAACGTCAGGACCATTTCACGCTACGGTGTCGGGACGGACCGCAATGCTCCGGTCGCCCGCACGTCGCGAGCCGCGGGTCGGACCCGCTCGGCGTAATCGGACCCAACCCCCTGCATGCACTCTTCCGGGCCGGAAGCATCGGACTGCGACGAGCGGACCCGACCCGTGATCCGGTCCGCGGTCCGTTGGTCGGCCAGGGTGAAACGGCCCTGGCAGCGATGCGGCAACGTGGCCGCCTCACATCCTTTCCGGTCGTTCCATTGTCGAAGGCGCCCAGCCGCCCGAAAGTGTCCGGGCCCGTTCAGGCGGCGCCCTCGATGACGACCATGTTGGTGAGGGCGACGCGGTTGCGAAGGGCCTTCGGCTCCTCGTACTCCGGCGAGGCGTGCCACCGCTTGGCGTCCTCGACGCTCGGGAAGCGGAGCACGACGGTGCGTTCGCGCGGCCACTCGCCCTCCAGTACCTCGAATTCGCCGCCGCGCACCAGGTACTCGCCGCCGTATCGGGCGATGGTCGCCGGCGCCCGCGCGATGTACTCCCGGTACGCCTCGGGATCCTGCACCTCGACCTGCCCGATGATGTAGCCGTATCCGGCCATGTGCTGCTCTCCCCTTCGAGGTTCAATCGGCTGCGGAGGCCGCGGAGGCCGCGGAGGCCGCGGAGGCCGCGGAGGCCGCCGGCGGCCGCCGGCGGCCGTGCTTCCCCCCGGCGCGGCCCGGCCGTTGCGGAGCAACCGCCCCGGGAGCGGACCCGCGGGGTCCACCCGGTCCTCCCCGCCCCGCCGAATGAGCGTGCCGTTCACGATCACCGCTTCGATACCCTCCGCCTCGGAGATCAGTCGGTCGGCCTCGCCCGGGAAATCGTACACGCGCCGGAGCGGGCCGTCGCCGACGGTGTCCGGATCGAACACCACCACATCCGCCGCGAGGCCGGGGGCGAGCCGCCCCCGCTCGGCGATCCCGAACACCTCGGCCGGGCGCGACGTGATCATGCGCACCGCCCGTTCCAGGCCAAGCGACTTCTTCTCACGCACCCAGCGCCGGAGGAGGTAGGTGGTCGCACAGGCGTCGCAGAGCTGGCTCGCGTGGGCGCCGGCGTCGGAGAGCCCCACCACCATATGCGGGTCGAGGAGGAGCCGCTCCACCTCGTCCTCGTCGTGGTTCGCGACGGGCATCCGGAACCGCGCCTCGAGGTCGCTCTCGAGGCCGAGATCGAACAGGTATTCGACCGGGGTCTTGCCGGGAGAAGCCGCAGTTGCCCATGACCACCGTGGTGACCCCGTGCCAGGGAGAGATGGTGAGCATCCGGTCCCACATGATCTGGGCGTCGTAGTGGGTGTGGATGTCGACGAACCCGGGACACACCGCTTGCCCCGCCGCGTCGATCGTCCGCACCGCGCTCCCCGGGGCCTCGCCCACGGCGGCGATCCGGCCGTCCCGGATCCCGATGTCGCCCTCGCAGCCGGGGGCGCCCGTCCCGTCCACGATGAATCCGTTGACGATCTTGAGGTCGAAGTCGCGAGCACCGCGGCTGGCCGGCATGGCGAGTCTCCGATGGTGGCCGGATGGTTCGATTCCCGGCGGGGCGCCGGCGCCGGAGCCTCCGGGCGCGGGCCGTGCGCCAGCCCGAGGGGTCTGTTGGAAAAAAAGACTAGCACGCCGGCCGGAAAGTCGGCCAGCGGGAGCCGTTCGAACCAGCACTTCTCATTTTGCTCGTCGGGTCCCGCCGCGGGGCCGGCACGACCGCCGATCCGCCCCGGATCGAGTCACCAGGAGAAGACGGCTTGCGGATCAGGGTGAAGTCGGGCGCCAAAGTGAGAACTGCTGCGTCCGAACGCAGGACCATTTTGTCGTGACCGAGTGCCGGCCGCGGGTGCGGGTCGGTCCGTCGTGCGGTCAAGGACAGCCTCATGAGGCCCGAACCGACACGCGGACGACGAATTGCGCTCCGAAATGGCCTGCCGAACAGGCCCGGTTCACCCATCGCCGAACAAAACACGCATGGACGAGCCGGCCGCCCCGTCGCATGAAGAGGTCCGGCGTCGCGAAGACGGCCCTCGTGGGTCTATTTTCACAGCAAAAACGAGCCCTGCGTCCGAACGCCTCCGGTGCCCGCGGTTCGTTCCGCCGGTGCCGCTCTTCCCGGGCGCAGCCTCGCGCTCATCCCCGCTATGATCCCGCGCATGAGCGTGTTTCCCGGCTCGCACCGGCTCTGCGTCGCCCCTATGATGGGGTGCACGGACCGGCATGCCCGCTACCTGCTGCGTCTCATCAGCCGCCGCGCCCGCCTCTATACCGAGATGGTCCCGACCGGGGCCCTGCTCCACGGCGACCCGGAGCGGGCGCTTCGCTTCGATGCGGCGGAACACCCGGTGGCGATCCAGTTGGGGGGCAACGACCCGGCGGACCTCGCCCGGTGCGCGCGCCTCGCCGAGGGGGCGGGGTACGACGAGGTCAACCTCAACGTGGGCTGCCCGAGCCCGCGCGTTCGCAAGGGGTGCTTCGGGGCCGCCCTCATGGCCCGGCCGGCCCTCGTCGCCGAGTGCGTGGCGGCGATGCACGACGCGGCGTCGGTTCCGATCACGGTCAAGACCCGCATCGGAATCGACGACCTCGACAGCCATGCGCGGCTCCGCGACTTCGCGGGGGCGGTGGCCGAGGCGGGCTGCGCCACCTTCATCGTCCATGCCCGCAAGGCGTGGCTGAGCGGGCTCAGCCCTCGGCAGAACCGCGATATCCCCCCGCTTCGCCACGACCGGGTGTACCGGCTGAAGCGCGAGCTGCCCGATCTCGAGATCGTCCTGAACGGAGGGATCAGGAGCCTGGAGGAAGCGGGAACGGCCCTCCGCCGGGTGGACGGGGCCATGCTCGGACGCGCCGTCTGGCACGACCTCTGGCTGCTCGCCGGGGTCGACCGCAGCCTCTTCGGCGACACCGCCCCGCCGCCGGAGCGAAACGAAGTGACTGAAAGCTATCTCGCCTATGCGAAGCGCCAGCGCGACGTGCGCCTCGGGGAGCTGGTGCGGCCGTTGCTCGGCCTGTACCACGGTATTCCGGGAGCCCGTCGGTGGCGCCGCACCCTCGGCGAGCTCGCCCACCGCCGGGATACGACCGTCGACACCGTCGCTCGGGCGTGCGCACTCCTCGCCGCCGCGCGCCCGGGGCCGGGGCCGGGGCGGGAGCCGGAGCCGGAGCCGGCGCGCGTGAAAGCCGAACCGGAGGCGGGGTTCGATCTCGTCGCCTGATCCACGGGCGGCGTCGCATGGCGGCGGCCGGGGCGACGGCTCGCCCGGCGGGGACCGGGCGGCGTTTCAGGCCCCGGGCGGCGCGCGAGGATGCGCTCTCCGCAACGCCGACCTCCCTCTCCTTCCCGGTCGGCCTGCGACGGCACCCGGAGCTGCCCGAGAATGCTCGGAAGCTCCTGGTCGATGCCCTCCCGGAAGGAGAACCGGACCCCTTGGCGCCGCCCGGACGGGGTATCCCCCTCGACCGGCTCGGCGGCAAGGACGTCAGGCCGCGCGCGAGGGTGCGTTGAGGACTCCCCGCTGGGCACTGGCCCACAAGTTCGTCAGGCCGCGCGCGCGAGGATGCGTTTGATCGACTCGTGGTAGTGGCCGAGGGCGGGTTCGTTCCGACCGTAGGTGACGTGCTCCTGCGCCCCGGAATAGAAGCTCTGCTGAATGTTCTCCCCGTTCGGGAAGTCCTCCTCCTGCACCACGGACATCAGGAGATCCATGTTCCGGTCCCAGTGGCGCTTCGCGCTCTCGGTCAGGGCCGGTTCCGGGGTGTAGAGCTGGACGTACATCCGCGCCCGATCCGGATCGTTCCCCACCGGGTGGACCCGCCAAGTCTCCAGGTGATCACCCTGCATGATGAGGACGGTGTTCGGGAACAACACGTAGACGATGACGGTGTGGTGGACGAGGTCCCAGTCCGACTCGGGCACGCTGCGAAGCTCGTCGACGGAGCGACGCGCGTAGATGCTCCGGCTGTTCCGGCCGAACGCTTCGAACGTTCCAAGATTGGAGTGGATGAGCCAGTCGAGGGTCTCGGGGTGGAGCACCCGGATGTGGTAGGTCTCGAGGAAGGTGTCGATCACGAGCTTCCAGTTCATCTTCTGCTCTAGCACCCGGGTCTCGTACAGCGAGTACCGGCCGAGGTCGAAGGTTGCGAGATCGCGCTGCGCCCCCTCGAGCGACTCGTCGATGTCGAATTCGGCGCCGGGGCTCGCCACCGCCCAGACGAGCCCGTACTTCTCGACCACCGGAACCGGGGTGAGGCCGTGGCACGCCCGGTCCACCCCGGGGAAGCCCGCGTCGTGGGGGATCCGCAGCAACAGCCCGTCCGATCCGTACGTCCAGGCATGGTAGGGGCAGACGAAGCGCTTGCGGTTGCCGCGCCCTTCCGCGACCCGTGAACCGCGGTGCCGGCACACGTTGAGGAAGCCGCGCACGACGCCGTCCTCTCCTCGGACCAGGAGGAGCGGAGCACCGGAGAAGTCGTCCGTCAGGAAGTCACCGGGCTCCGGAATCTCGTTGCCGAGCCCCATCAGGAGAGGGTGGCCGCGAAACAGCGTCTTCCGCTCGGCCGCAAGCTGCGCCCGACACGTGTAGTCGGTCACCGGGTTCCGGTACTCCGACCCCGCCATCGCCGTCGTCTTGTTGTCGAGGTGATGGAGAAGCTGCCGCAGTTGAGCCACTTGGCGGCCCTGGTCCATGGTCGTGAGCCGCTGCACGTGCATCTCTTCCCCCATCCCTTTCCCGTAGTCGGCCTGGATCGACCCAAGCATAGCCGATTCGCGGAGGAATTCTGGCGGATGTTAGAATTTTTCCGATTTCCGTTCCCGCCCGCCCGCCCGCGACCGGAGCCATGAGCGCCGAGCACCCGCCCACGACCCCGAGCGCATCCTCCCCGGAACCACCCGGATTCGCGGCGCGGACCGCGGCCGGTCCGGCGGCCACGAACGGCGCCGACGGGGGGCCGAAGTCCGAACGCACGCGGCAACGGATCCTCGACGCGGCGGCCCGCACCTTCCGCGACAAGGGGTACGCGGGCACCACCCTCAACGACATCGCGGTCGCCGCCCTGCTCCGGGCGGGCAGCATCTACTATCACTTCGATTCGAAGGAAAAGCTCCTCGAAGAGGTGCTGGACATCGGCATCGCGCGGGTATCGGCGGCGGTGAAGCGGGCGATCGATGCCTTGCCGCCGGATACCTCCCCGACGGAACGGATCCGGACCGGCATCGAGGCCCACCTGCGGAGCCTCCTCTGCCACGGCGAGTACACCTCGGCGAGCTTTCGCATCTTCGGACAGGCCCCGCGCGACGTCCGGTCGCGGGTCCTGTCCCGGCGCCGCGCCTATGCCGACTACTGGCGCGAACTGTTGCAGATGGCTCGTGCGGCAGGGGCGGTAGATCCCCGCCGGGACCTCGGGCTCTCCCGGATGCTCCTCTTCGGGGCCCTCAATTGGTCAGTGGAGTGGTACGACCCCGAAAAGGGATCTCTTGACGACTTCGTCCGCGAGGCGGCGGAGACGTTCCTTCACGGCATCCTGGCTCCTCCGGAAACGTGGACGGCGGACGCATGACCACCAGGAAGCGCCGTAACGAGATTTTCCGGAGCCTATTCCCGATTGCGGTTCGAAAGGTGGATTTCGATCCGGATTTCAAACAGGATCGTATCCATGACGTGGCCCGATTCACACGAGATTTCGCCGATCCGATCGCGCTGACATCCGCCGGGACCCGGCGCACATGCGGATGGGTCGCGCCCCGTGCCTGCCTCGGCGCGAGGCTCTGAACGAGCCGGGACTCGGCTTCTCCGTTCATCCGCGGAATGGCAAGCCGGGACAGTCGTTCGCTCCGCCCGCGCTCCGCCCGTCACGGAACGAAGGGCGGTGCGGGCGCCATGCCGAGGGGGGCCGAAGTCGCGGGGAGGGCGCGGTGACGGAAGCGGACCGCGAGAAGTGGGACCAGCGCTACGCCGAGGGCAGTTACCGGCCCCGGAGCTACCCGTCGCCCTTCCTCGTGGAGCGGCTGGCGGAGTTGCCACGGGGACGCGCCCTCGACCTCGCGTGCGGGGCCGGGCGCAACGCGCTCTGCCTCGCCGAGGCCGGCTACGAAGTCGAGGCGGTGGACATCTCCCCGGTCGCCATCGAGCGCGCCCGGGCCGCCGCCCACGAGCGCGGGCTCGAGGTGGACTGGCGGGTCGCGGACCTCGACGGCTTCAAGACCGCGCCGGGCCGCTACGACCTCATCACCGTCATCCGCTACACCAACCGGGAGATGATGGCGCACCTGCCGGACGGGCTTGCCGAGGGCGGCAGGCTGCTCGTCGAGCATCACCTCCACACCTCGGAGCCGGTGGGCGGTCCGACCAGCCGAGCGTTCCGGCTTGCGCCGAACGAGCTCGTCGACCTCTTCCACGGCCGGCTGCGCGTGCTCTTCTATGACGAGCGGATCGCCCCGGACCCTGACGGCCAGCGCGTGGCCCTCGTCCGCTTCCTCGGCTGCCGCGGCTCGCCCGGCTTCTAGCCCGGAAATGGAAATGCCATAGACCGCAGAGCGGAATGCCCGCCAAGCGGAGACCGCGTCGCCGGGTCGTGGCAGCCAGATTGAAGGAAGAAGCCGCGAAACCGCTTTGCTTCGTGGCAACCTTCGCCTACGATCACCACCATGAAAGCAACGCCGCAACGCCTGATCGCGCCCGGCACGGGGGCTGCCCCACCGGCGCTCACCGGGCGCGAGCGGAAGCAGGCGGTGCTGACGCAGTGCTTGGCGGATTTGCTCGCCGGCAGTGCGCCGCCTGGCGCAACACGCTGGTCGGCATGGTCCACAGGCAGAGTCGCGGTGTTGACGACGCCTCGCTCCGCTGCGGTCAAGCACGACTTTCGGTTCGGCAGACTCTCCGACCGCGAAGAGTGAGATTCGGCAGTTGTCTGTCCTGCCGCCAAGGGCACGGCGCGGGACGGGCGAAGCCGAACGGAGCGGCGGCGCATGGCGAACCTGACACACCCTGACGGATTCCACAAACCCGCCTCGGACCCGTGCGGCATTTGCCGCGGGCAATGGACACGGCCCATGGAAAACGCGGCATGTGCGGCATAGCCGGTTTTCTTGGAAGAGGATATCTCACGTCGGAGACGGCGTCATCGATCGCCCGCGCAATGGCGGACGCAGTCGCGCATCGCGGTCCCGACGATGCGGGGATCTGGTTGGACCTCGAGGCGGAAATCGCACTCGCGCATCGGCGTCTGGCCGTCGTCGATCTGTCGCCGGCCGGTCATCAGCCCATGCTGTCCGCGTCCGGGCGGCGCGTCATCGTCTTCAATGGCGAGATCTACAATCACCGGGACCTCAAACGGCGGCTCGACGCCCATCGTCCGAACATCTCCTGGAGGGGGCATTCCGATACGGAAGTGCTGCTTGCCGCCATCGAGTGTTGGGGAATGGAGGAGGCGTTGCGGGCATCCACCGGCATGTTCGCCCTTGCCCTCTGGGATCGCGAGGACAGGGCCCTCTGGCTGGCCCGGGACCGGGTAGGCGAAAAGCCGCTCTACTACGGCTGGCAGAACGGTATATTCCTGTTCGGGTCCGAGCTGAAGGCGCTCGCGGCGCATCCTGCATTCGCGGGAGACATCGACAGGGACGCGCTCACTCTGCTCGTGCGCCACGGCTACGTTTCAGCTCCGTGGTCAATCTACCAAGGCGTGCGCAAGCTGCCGCCGGGCACATACGTCAGGATGGCCGCCGGCGCTTCAGGCTGGCGGCCGGGCGAGCTGCCGGAACCGCGGCCGTACTGGTCGCTGCGGGACGTGATTACCGCAGGCCGGGCGCAACCGTTCGAGGGTACTCCCGAAGAAGCGGTCGACGTCTTGAACGACCTGTTGCTGCGGTCGGTCGGCCGACAGATGGTCGCCGACGTTCCGCTTGGCGCGTTCCTGTCCGGCGGGATCGATTCGTCGACCGTCGTCGCATTGATGCAGGCGCAGTCCGAGCGGCCGGTGCGAACGTTCACCATCGGGTTCGATGAAGTCGAATACGACGAAGCGCCGTATGCCAGGGCCGTGGCAAGCCATCTGGGAACCGAACATACGGAGCTGTACGTGTCGGGGCGCCAGGCGCTGGACGTCATTCCACGCTTGCCGCATCTTTTCGACGAGCCCTTCGCCGATGCCTCCCAGATCCCGACCTTCCTGGTTGCCGCAATGGCGCGCCGACATGTGACCGTGGCCCTGTCGGGGGACGGCGGCGACGAGCTGTTCGGCGGCTATCCCCACTATCTGACGCACCCCCGGATCTGGCGTTCGTTGTCCCGGGCGCCGCAACCGCTGCGCCGCATCGGCGCAGGCGCGATCATGGGCATCCTCGCACTGGACTCGGACGGCGCCGCGGCCAGCCGCTTTCTTCGGCGGCTGCCTACAGTCCGCGGACAACGCTGGACGCCGGACAGGGTCTGCAAGCTGGCGGCGCTGATCGCATGCCGGACACCTGAAGAATTCCATTGGCGCCGCTTCTCCTACTGCCAGCATCCATCCGCGATCGTGCGCGGGGCCTCCGAGCCCGCTACCGTCCTGAACGAGGCTGCGAGCTGGCCCGATGCGGCCGAGTACGCCGAACGGCTGATGGCGGTGGACATGCTGGGCTATCTCTCCGATGACATTCTGGTCAAGGTCGACAGGACGGCGATGGGCGTCAGTCTGGAGACGCGCGCGCCGTTCCTGGATCACCACGTCGTGGAATTCGTCTGGCGACTGCCGTTGTCATTCAGGAGCCGCGGCGCCGAGGGCAAATGGATCCTGCGGCAGGTGCTTTACCGGTATGTGCCGATGCAGCTTGTCGATCGGCCGAAAGCAGGATTTAGTCCGCCGCTCGCCTCTTGGCTGCGTGGTCCCCTCCGGGACTGGGCGGAAGCCTTGCTCGACGAACGGCGGCTACGGGAGGAAGGGTATTTCGATCCCGGCGCCGTCCGCCGGATGTGGGGCGCATTCCTGAACGCACGGGACAGCGTGGAACAGCGTCTCTGGAACGTTTTGATGTTCCAGGCGTGGCTGGATCGTTCACCCGCCGCCGAGCGCGGCGCGGAACGCCCGCCAGGCAAAGACGGCATCGCCGGGCCGCGGCAGCCAGATTGAGAGCCAGGGCATCCGGGTCGATCTTGCGAACGCCGCCGCGAGGAGGACGAGCCGGCAGGCCATGCCCAAGGCCAGCCCCCAGGCCGCGGCGGCGACGCCGACCACGGGATAGAGCAGGGGAATCGCAAGGAGATTCGCCGCCACTCCCAGCGAGACCGCCCAGGAAACGACGCCCGGTCGGTCGATAGCCCTGAAGTAGGTTCCGAGTATGCCGGCGCAGGCGCAGGCGAGCACTCCCGGGGCGAGGACCCACAGCAGCGGCACCGCCGGCAGGAATGCCTCGGAAAAGAGGATCCGGACCAACGGCGCGCCGATCGCGAGCACGGCAAGACTCGCGGCCGCCGTGCCGCACGACACGACCCGCAGGCACAGCGCCGTCAGTTCGGGGCGGCCACTGCCCGCGATACGAGGCAGCAGCGCATTGCCGACCGCGTCGGAGAACATTTTCAGCCGGAGCATGAGCGCGCTCGCGACGGCGAACAGGCCGATTTCCGACGGGCTCGCGAACAGCCCGAGGACAAGAACCCCCGCGGTCATCTCCAGTGCGCTGCCGATGCCCGCAGGATGGAACCGCAGGCCGTAGCCGACGATTCGCGCGGAGACGGCGCGGAACGGATGGGTCGGAACCAGACCGTGACGCCGCCGCAGGCGCCACAGGCACCAAGCCACGGTGCAGCCGTACGCGGCGGCGACCGCCGCCAGGGCGCTCTCCACCGTGAGCCTCCCAACCCAGGCGAGGACCAGCAGAACGAGGATGTTCACAACGACATTCAGCAGGGCCAACGCCGCAAAAAACCCGAAGCGCCGAAGCGCGGTGAGCAGACGCTCCATGGCGCTCGAGAACGCCATGACGGGAACCAGGGCGAGCGCCAGGTAGAAGGAACGCCTGTCCGCCTGCTGGAAGAAAGTCATTTCGCTATGGACGAACGGTATCGTCAGTGCGACGGCCAGCGCCCCGCCGACGAGACAGATCGCCAGGGTGGCGCCGACGCCTTCCGAGATGGTCGCCTGTTTCGTCGCGACGAAATATTGCGCGCCCTCCCGGCCCCCCGGCGTGAAGAGCACACTGAGAAAGCCTGCGAACGCTGCGCACAGGGCGAAGCTGCCGCGCCCTTCCGGCAACAGCATCCAGGCCAGAAGACTCTGGATCGCGATGCCGAAGACGACCCTGCCGCTCTGGGCCGCGAATACGGTGGCTGCATCCCGCCCGCCGGTGGCGCCCGAGCTTGACGGCGTATCCAACTTTGCCGGTTTCATGATCTCGTCGGACCGAAGACGGCTCAGTGCGGCCTGGAGATTCGGCGCTCCCTCAACAGCTTCTCGAACAGCGCCTCGTAGGCATCGGCGGTCTTCTCGAGTGAGAAGTCGGCGGCGCGCGTGCGCAGCGCTTCCGCTGTCGGCGTCTCGCCGCGCAACGCCGCGACCAGCGCCCGCGCCAGGGCCGGCGCATCGCCCACCGGCGGCAGCTCGCCCCACTGCCCCAATATCTCGCGCGGGCCGTAGGGCGTGTCGGTGCTGACCACCGGCGTGCCGCAGGCCAGCGCCTCCAGGACCACCGTCGGCAGGCCCTCCCAGCGCGAGGACAGCGCGAGCAACCCGGCCCGCCGCATGTAGCGGTACGGGTTCTCGTCGAAGTCCACGAAGCCGAGGTCTTCCTCCGCGCCATAGCCCCGCGCCAGGGACCGCAGCCTTTCCCGGTAGGGGGCCGAGAGCTTGCCGAGGATGACCAGCCGCGCGTTGGCCTCGCGCCGCGCCAGCCCGAACGCCTCCACCAGGGTGGGGTGGTTCTTCTGCGGCGTCTCGCGCCCGACGCTCAGGACCACCGGCGGCTCCCCGCCCGCGAACCAGGGGTGCGCCACCTCCTCCCGCGCCAGTCGGTCGATGCTGTCGATGAGTATGCCGTTGTAGATGACCCGGATGCGGTCGGCGTCTAGCCCCAGGGATCGTTGCACGGACTCGCCGACGCCCCCGGACACCGCCACCACCGCGTCGGCCAGGGGATAGAGCGTCCGGGCAGCGGTCAGCCATTGCGGCGCATACTCGGCGGCGACATTGTTGCGCACCGTGACCACCACCGGAACGGCCCGGCCCGTCAGCTCCGCGGCGCAGACCGCGACGGCGTTGGAACCCTGCAGCGCCGACACCACGAGATGAGGATCCGCCCCGCGGACGTAGCGGGCGAGAATATGCGCGTAGGGATAGACGGAGCGCAGGCCCCCGCCGCGTATCACGGGTATTCCGGGGAACTTCCGGACGAGAGCCAGCCACGCCCGCGCGGCCCCGGCGGGATTGACGGTCATCGCCTTCACCTCGACTTCCAAGCGCTGCACCGCCCGCAGGAGTTTCCTGTCGGTGCCGGGAAGCCGCGCCCGGTAAATGCGCATCCCGTGGGGAATCACGGCCCGGTAGTCTCCGGTGAACCGGGGGACCACCAGGTCCGCCCGGTGCCCGCGCGCCATGAGCGCCCGCGCCAGGTTGAGTGTATTGCGCTCCACGCCGCCGCCGTCCAGGTTGGTCAGCATGAAGCCGACGTGGAGCCTGTCCGGCCTCATCGCGCGCACTCCCCCGCCAGCTTCCCGAACAGCGCGGCATAGGCGTCAGCGGTCTTCTCAAGCGAGAAATCGGCGGCGCGCGCCCGCAGCGCCTCCGCCGTCGGCCTCTCGCCGCGCAATGCCCCGACCAGCGCCCGCGCCAGCGCGGGCGCGTCGCCTACCGGCGGCAGGTCGCCCCAACACCCCAGGATTTCGCGTGGACCATAAGGCGCGTCGGTGCTGACCACCGGCGTGCCGCAGGCCAGCGCCTCGATAATCACCATCCCCAAGCCCTCCCAGCGCGAGGAGAGCGCGAGCAGCGCCGCGCGCCTCATGTAGCGGTACGGGTTCTCGTCGAAGTCCACGAAGCCGAGGTCATCTTCCACTCCGTACCTCTGCGCCACGGACTTGAGCCTTGCCCGGTAGGGCGCCGAGTGCTTGCCGAGAATGACCAGCCGCGCGTCCGCCTCGCGCCGCGCCAGCCCGAACGCCTCCACCAGGGTGGGGTGGTCCTTCTGGGGCGCCTCGCGCCCGACGCTCAGGACCACCGGCGGCTCGCCGTCCTCGAACCAGGGATGCGCCACCTCCTCCCGCGCCAGCCGTCCTATGCTGTCGATGGGTATGCCGTTGTAGATGACGTGAACGCGTCCGGCGTCGAGCCCCAAGGAGCGTTGCACGGACTCGCCGACGCCCCCGGATATCGCCACCACGGCGTCGGCCAGAGGATAGAGCGTCCGGGCGGTGGCCAGCCACTCCGGCGCATAGTCGGCGGCGACGTTGATGCGCACCGTGACCACCACCGGAACGGCCCGGCCGGTCAGCTCCGCGGCGCAGACCGCGGCGGCGTCGGCGCCCGACAATGCTGATACCAGCACATCGGGACGCGCCTCGCGAACGTACCTCGCGATCATGTACGCGTAAGCAACGACACGGTAACGTCTTCGAACGGGCGGGTTGAGCCCCTTCCGGGCGAGAGCCAGCCACGCCCGCGCGACCCCGAGGGGGTTGACGGTCACCGGTTCCACCTCGACTCCCGACCGCTGCACCGCCCGCAGGAGTTTCCTGTCGGTACCGGGTATCCGCGCCCGCCGGACACGCATTCCGCCGGGGACCGCCGCCCGGTAGTCTCCCGCGAGGCAGGGGATGACCAGGTCCGCCCGATGTCCGCGGTCGATGAGCGCCCCCGCCAGGCGGAGAGTGCTGTGCTCCGCCCCGCCGCCGTTCAGGCTGGTGAGCAGGAAGCCGACATGAAGCCTGTCCGGCCTCACCGTGCGCGCCTCCGCAGCAGCTCCTTGAACAGCGACTCGTAGGCGTCGGCGGTCTTTTCGGGGGAGAAGTCGGCAGCGCGCGCCCGCAGCGCCTCCGCCGTCGGCCTCTCGCCGCGCAATGCCCCGACCAGCGCCCGCGCCAGCGCGGGCGCGTCGCCCACCGGCGGCAGGTCGCCCCAACGCCCCAGGATTTCGCGTGGGCCATAAGGCGCGTTGGTGCTGACCACCGGCGTGCCGCAGGCCAGCGCCTCGATAATCACCGTCGGCAGACCCTCCCAGCGCGAGGAGAGCGCGAGCAGCGCCGCGCGCCTCATGTAGCGGTACGGGTTCTCGTCGAAGTCCACGAAGCCGAGGTCATCTTCCACTCCGTACCTCTGCGCCACGGACTTGAGCCTTGCCCGGTAGGGCGCCGAGTGCTTGCCGAGGATGACCAGCCGCGCGTTGGCCTCGCGCCGCGCCAGCCCGAACGCCTCCACCAGGATGGGGTGGTCCTTCTGGGGCGCCTCGCGCCCGACGCTCAGGACCACCGGCGGTCTGCCGTCCTCGAACCAGGGATGCGCCACCTCCTCCCGCGCCAGCCGTCCTATGCTGTCGATGGGTACGCCGTTGTAGATGACGTGAACGTGCCCGGCGTCGAGCCCCAAGGAGCGTTGCACGGACTCGCCGACGCCCCCGGACACCGCCACCACGGCGTCGGCCAGAGGATAGAGCGTCCGGGCGGCGGCCAGCCACTCCGGCGCAAAGTCGGCGGCGACGTTGTTACCCACTCTGACCACCACCGGAACAGCCCGGCCGGTCAGCTCCGCGGCGCAGACCGCGGCGGCGGCGACGTCCCGCTGCCCCGATACCAGCACATGGGGACGCGCCTCGCGGAGGTAACGGTTCAGAATGTGGACCGAAGCATAGAGGGAACGCTTGCGCCGGACCCGTACGCCAGGGTGCTTCCAGGCGAGAGCCAGCCACGCCCGCGCGACCCCGACGGGGTTGACGGTCATCGCTTCCACCTCGATTCCCGCCCGACGTACCTCCCGCAGGAATGTCCTGTCGGTGTGAGGAAACCGCCCACGATACAGGCGTGCGCCGCGGGGAATCGCGGCCCGGTAGTCTCCCGCGAGGCAGGGGATGACCAGGTCCGCCCGGTGCCCGCGCGCGATGAGCACCCGAGCCAGGCCGAGCGTATTGCGCTCCGCCCCGCCGCCGGCCAAGTTGGTCAGCATGAAGCCGACATGGAGCCTGCCGCCGGCCACCGGTCACGCCTTCGCAGAACGGCCGCCGCCCTACGCCGCCGCCCCTGTCGCGGCGCTCAGCCCGGCCAGAAACATGAACGCCTCGATCTTGAGCAGATTCCGGGAACTCATGCAGTACAGGGTGATGACGAGGACCCAGGCCACGGTCGCATCCCGGGCAACCGACTTCGGCGCGGCCCATTGCGCACGCAGCAGCAGGACAATGGCGGACAGAAACAGCGGCAGAGGGACGATGCCGGGCTCTCCCGGTAATGCAATGCACGTTTGGTAGTGGACCGGCGAGGCCGAACAAGCGGGATTGTAGATCCGGTCGACCTCGACATAAAGCGGAAACGTGATCTCGTGCCGGATGGCCTCGAAATTCGGATGCGACAGTGCGGCTACCCCTTCGCTTCGTCGAACAGGGCCGTCACGTTGGCGGCGAATCCATCCAGCCGCGGCGAGGTCGCCGTGTCGCCGCGCGCGAACACCCCGTGCTCGACGTAGGCGCCCTCGGTGAGGGTCAGCACCGTGACGGTCTCGAAGCGGGGATCGGCGATCCAGTACTCGGGGATCCCCGCCTCGGCGTAGTCGGCCTGTTTGGTGACCAGATCCCGGGCCGGGTCGTCCGGGCTGACCACCTCCACCGCCAAGTCCGCGCCGAGCCAGAAGCGGGGCTGGTTCCGCGGGTCCGAGCGGTCGCGGAGCGCCGCCAGGTCCGGCTCGCGGTACTTGCCCTCGCGGATGCGCACTCGCAGCCCCGCGAACAGGACGATCCCGCCGCGCGGCTTGAGGTACGTCTTGAACAGGTCATTGAGGAACGAAAGGATGACTTGGTGCGCGATGGTGGGCATGGGCAGTTCCTCGACGCGGCCGTCGGTGAACTCGACCAGGCGGCGGCTTCGGTCCGTGAGCCAGAGGTATTGCTCGTCGCTCCAGCAGCCCTGGGGCGGCATCGTGTCGCACAGGAGGGCGTTCAGGGCGTCCTGGGAGGTCGTTGCAGTCGTTGCGTGGGTCATGGAATCATCCTGGGTCGGGCGGGAAGAGTGCGGGTTTCAGGATCCGCCCGCCAAACCAGACGGACGCCGGCCGCCGCCCTGCGCCGCCGCGCCTATCGCGACGCTCAACCCGGCCAGAAACATGAACGCCTCGATCTTGAGCAGACTCTGGAAGGGCATGCAGTACAGGGCGATGACGATGACCAAGGCCACGGTCGCATCCCGAGCGAGCGACCTCGGCGCGCCCCATTGCGCACGCAGCAGCAGGACAATGGCGGACAGAAACAGCGCTAGAGGGACGATGCCGGCATCTCCCAGCAAGGTCAGGTACAGATTGTGAGTACCCAGCGGCATGCCGTGATGTCCGATGGGGGCGCCGTCCATGTGTTTCAGCGCCCCCAGACCGTGACCGAAGACGGGCGCTTCCATCGCCTTCCGGAAGCCCAGTCTCCAGAGCAGCAGTCTGTCCCACGCCAGGGCGGCACAGACGAAGCCGTCATCGATATCATGGCTGTGCAGATCGTGCGGCTCCCACGGCATGCAGCCGTCGAGATCGTTGCCGGCGACGGCCAGGGAAAGATGCTTGATCCCGGCCAGTTCGGGCGGGATGGAGCCGGTGAGACGGTTGTCGGCCAGCCACAGTGGCCCGAGATTCAACAGATTGGCGACCTCGGGCGGGATCGGGCCGGTCAGGCGATTGCCGTCGAGCGACAGCATCTCAAGACGGGTCAGCCTCCCCAGTTCCGGCGGGATGGGCCCGGTGAGTCGGTTGCCGTCGAGCCGCAGGAACCGGAGATGGCTCAGCTCGCCCAGCTCCGGGGGGATGCGCCCGCTCAGGTTCATGTCCCGCAAGTCCAGTGCGAAGACGCGACCCCCTCTCCCAATGGTGACGCCCTGCCAGGACGCGACGGGGCGAGCGTAGCTCCAGTTCAGCACTGCGTCGCCGGCCAGGATGTCGCGCATGCGCATCAGACGCGCGCCGTCTTCGAACAGGCCTGGTTTGGTCCGGGGCGAAGACTCGCAGAGCAGATCGGCCGAATCCGGATCGTTGTGCCGTACCTGCGCCGCACGCGCTGTAGCCGGGACGCAGTCGGCAAACGCGTTGCCGCCCAGACGGAGGACCACAGGGCGGGTCAAACGGCCAAGCATCTTCCGGATTCTTCCGCTTAGACGATTATTCTCGAGCCGCAGCTCTTCCAGATGCGTCAGGCTGCCAAGCTGCGGATGAACGTTGCCCGTCAGGACGTTGTCCTCCAGCGTGAGCACCCGCAGGTTGGCCAGAGTGGTCAATTCCCACGGGATACGGCCGGTGAGCTCGTTGCCGCCAAGACGCAGTGAAACGAGCGCCTGCAACCCGCCCAGTTCCCGCGGGATCTCGCCGGTCAGCGCGTTGTTCTCCAGCACCAGTGTCAGCAGTCCGGTCAGGGCGCCCAGCGCAGGCGGGATCGATCCCGCCAGCCGGTTGTCGCCAAGACGCAGAACGGCAAGGGCGTCCAGAGCCGACAGCTCCGCGGGGATCCGCCCGTTCAGTCCCATGTGCGACAGATCCAGGGTGATGACGCGCGGCCCTTCCGCGGCCTCGCTGGCGATGGGGGGAGTGCCGACGGTGACGCCCCGCCAATAGCCGATGGGGACCGTGTCGCTCCAGTTCAGCTCGACATCGCCGGCCAGCACGTCCCGGGCGACCAGCAACGTGGCGCAGTCGTCATGCAGGCGCGAAGTTGGTGCCAGGGTGGGCTGGCAGTGCAGGTTCCGGTCGAAAACCCGACCGCGGTCGCGACCCTGCGCCGGCAATTCGCCAGCCGCCTCGTCATCATCCAGGCGCAACGCGGCCAGCTCGGGCAGCGCGGCCACCGGGGGCGGCACGGGGCCGATCAGACGGTTCCCGTGCAGCCACAGGTCGGTGAGCCTCGACAGCTTGCCCAGCTCCGGCGGGATGGAACCGGCCAACAGGTTGCCGTGCAACGCCAGCACGCGCAGATCGACGAGGTTGCCGAGCTCGGGCGGGATGGCGCCGGCAAGCCGGTTGCGGCCCAGGCGAAGAGAGACGAGCCCGGTGAGCCGCCCCAACTCCACGGGGATGCGTCCGTTCAACCCCATTCGCGTCAGGTCCAGCGCCGTCACGCGGCCACGTGAACGGCCCACGGCCACCCCCTGCCAGTCGTCGACCGGCACATCGCGGCGCCAGTTGAGTGGCGCATCCCCGGCGAGAGCGTCCCTCACCCCCAACAAGAGGGTGCAATCGGCGAGCAGCCCGGGATCGGCTTTCCCCGGCCGGCAG
This sequence comes from Gammaproteobacteria bacterium, assembly GCA_965214795.1. Lineage (GTDB taxonomy): Bacteria > Pseudomonadota > Gammaproteobacteria > HK1 > HK1 > JAJDXW01. Next base: position 5,307,249 of record OZ243976.1, read on the forward strand.
AAAACTGGCGTGTCGAGGTCATGATCGGCAATCGCGTGGAGCGCTGGCGGGAAGGGCCGGTCAAGGTCGTTGCCGGCGAGACGCAGGAGGGAGAGACTGTCCAGTGCTTCCAGCTCCAGCGGGATGGGGCCGGTGAGCCGGTTGTGGCTCAGGTCCAGAGCGACGAGGCCGCCCAATTCTCCCAGCTCCGAAAACAGGCGCCCGTTCAGTCCCGCGCGCGGCAGTTCCAGGGCGGTCACGCGTTGCGGCGGACCGCCGATGGTGACGCCCTGCCAGAACTCGATGGGGACGTCCGCGCTCCAGTTGAGCTGCGCGTCGCCGGCCAGCATGTCCTTGGCCGCCAGCAGAAGGGCGCAGTCGGCTTGCAGATCGGAAGCGACGCCGGAGGCGGGTCGACAGAACAGGCGCCTTACCGCATCCGGGTGATCCTCGTTCGTGCGGCGGACCGCTGCATGCGCCGCCTGAGCGATGCCGACCGGGCGACCTCGGCGCAGATCGTCCCGATCGAGGTCGTGACTGTCGATCCGGTAGAGACGCCGCGGGTAGGGACGGTCCAGATCGTTGCCGTAGAGGCGCAAGAAGGACAGATTGTCCAGTCCTTCCAGTTCCGGCGGCACGGGGCCGGTCAGGCCGTCGTTCTTCAGCCACAACTCCCTGAGATGCGACAGGTTCCCCAGCTCCGGCGGAATCGGGCCGCTCAAGGCGTTGAAGGAGAGCGTCAGGATCTCCAGGCCGGTCAGCTCCCCCAGCTCGGGAGGCACCGGGCCGGTGAGCCGGTTGCGATTGAGCCGCAGTGAGACGAGCCGGTCCAGTGCGCCCAGCTCCGGCGGGATACCGCCGGTGAGCCGGTTGAAGGACACATCCAGGTGGACGAGCCGGCTCAATCGTCCCAGCTCCGGCGGGATGCGCCCGTTCAGACCTGACCTCCACAGTCCGAGCCTCGTCACCCGTTGTGGCGAGCCGCCGATGGTGACGCCCTGCCAGAAATCGATGGGGACATCCTCGCTCCAGTTGAGCTGCACGTCGCCCGCCAGGATGTCCCGGGTCGCCAGCAGTAGCGCGCAATCGGCACGCAACCCCGGGTTGTCGGCGGGAGCGGCGAGGCAGGACGCTTCCTTGTCGGCAAGCGCGTGCAGCTCGGGAGGGAGGGAGCCGGTCAGGCGGTTGCCGTTCAGCCAGAGATCCCTCAGATTCGACAGCTTCGCCAGCTCGGCCGGGACGGCGCCGGTCAGGGCGTTGGAGGCAAGCCCGAGCACTTCCAGGTCGGCCAGTTTCCCCAGCTCGGGCGGAATGGCGCCGGTCAACGCATTGCCGTCGAGCACCAGGGCTCGCAAGCGGGCGAGATTGCCCAACGTCGCGGGGACGCGCCCGTTCAGTCCCATTTGCGGCAGCTCCAGCGCGATGACACCGCCTTCCGGACCGCCGAGAGTCACGCCTTGCCATGCGCCCATTGGCCTGGCTGCGCTCCAGTTGAGCGGCGCGTCGCCGGCCAGCACGTCCCTCGCCGCCAGCAGCACCGTGCAGTCGCCGAACAACGCAGGGCTGGTTCGCGGCGGTGGCGCGCAGAACACGAGGTTGCCGAGATCGTGTTCGGGAACCTCGAACAGCGCCGGCGGAACAGGGCCGGTCAAGCGGTTCTCTCTCAGCCACAAGCCCCTGAGCCTGAAGAGTTGCCCCAGCTCGGGCGGAATGGCGCCGGTCAGGGCGTTCCGGTCCAGACTCAACTGGCGCAGATCGACGAGGCGCCCCAGCTCGGGCGGAACCGGACCGGTGAGGATATTCCCGGCCAGGCTCAACGACACGAGGCCATCCAGACGGCCGAGCTCCGGGGGAATCCGTCCATTCAGCCCTATCGAGGACAGATCGAGCGCGGTCACACGTTCCGGCACGCCGCCCACCGTCACGCCTTGCCAAGAGCCGATGGGGAGCTCCGCGTTCCAGTTGAGCGGCGCGTCGCCGGCCAGCACGTCCTTCGCCGCCAGCAGCACCGTGCAGTCGCCGAACAACGCAGGGCTGGTTCGCGGCGGTGGCGCACAGAACACGAGGTTGCCGAGATCGTGTTCAGGAACCTCGAACAGCGCCGGCGGAACAGGGCCGGTCAAGCGGTTCTCTCTCAGCCACAAGCCCCTGAGCCTGAAGAGTTGCCCCAGCTCGGGCGGAATGGCGCCGGTCAGGGCGTTCCGGTCCAGACTCAACTGGCGCAGATCGACGAGGCGCCCCAGCTCGGGCGGAACCGGACCGGTGAGAAAATTCCCGGCCAGGCTCAACGACACGAGGCCATCCAGACGGCCGAGCTCCGGGGGAATCCGTCCGTTCAGCCCTGTCGAGAGATCGAGCGCGGTCACACGTTCCGGCACGCCGCCCACCGTCACGCCTTGCCAAGAGCCGATGGGGAGCTCCGCGTTCCAGTTGAGCGGCGCGTCGCCGGCCAGCACGCCCTTCGCCGCCAGCAGCACCGTGCAGTCGCCGAACAACGCAGGGCTGGTTCGCGGCAGGCAGAGCCGAGTGCTGGCCAGGTCGTGATCGGGTACGCCCCATGCTTCCGGAGGAATGGAGTCGAAGTCGTTGCCCGAGAGACGCAGGACGGACAGGTCGAGCTCTCCGAGAGCGACCGGGACCGGGCCGGTCAAACGGTTGTTCTTCAGCCACAGCTCCTCGAGGGTCTCGAGCTTCGCCAGCTCCGACGGGATGGTCCCGGTCAAGGCGTTGAAACTGAGATTCAGATACCTGAGGCTCACCAGATTGCCCAGCTCGGGCGGAATGCGGCCGGTGAGCCGATTTCGCCGAAGGGACAGCGAAACGAGGCGATCCAGGTGGCCAAGACCCGAGGGAATACGGCCGTTCAATCCCAGTCCCGCCAGATCCAGCCTGGTGACACGTCCCTCCGGGCCGTCCACCGTCACGCCCCGCCAACGGTTGACGGGCACGGTGCGATTCCAGTTCAAGGTCATGTCCCCGGCCAGGACGTCCCTCGCTGCCAGCAGGACGGCGCAGTCCGCGCCGGGACTGTCGGTCGGCGAAGGGTCGCAGAACACCTCATGCGCGCCGGGGGAAACGAACCGTAAACTCGACCACTCGGAGGGACCGCCGGAGAAGAACACCACGCCGGCGAATGCTGCAGTCCCCGCCAATACCGTGCCCGCCACGGCCAGGACGAAGCCTCTCGGTCTGCCGCGGACGTTGAGCAGCAGGAACAGGACCGCCATCGCGCCGAGCACGACGAGCGGCGCTCGAGAGGCCGTCCCCAGGACTGCGGCGACGCCGGCGACCAGGCCCAGCCAGCCAAGCGTGCGCGGCCCGCCGTTGGTCAGTAACGCCGCGGCGAGCGCCGCCGTCGTGCAGGCGACCAGGCCAGTCTCGTTGGGATTGCCAAAGGCGCCGGTCAAGCGAAACGGAATTCTGTAGGGCGCCAGGATGCCGAGATCGCGCAGGACCGGCGAGGCGAGAATGATGGCGCAGCTCGCAATCAGGACGACGAGCACGCCCTGCAACAATCGGCCGACTCCGGCTCGTTCCAGCACCGCGCGGCCACCGATCGCGGCGGCCACGAGCACGCCGAAACAGAGGACCGCATACTTCAGCCCCTCAGCCGTGCCTGGCTGCCAGCTTGTCTCGTCCATCACGGCAACGCCGATCGCCAGATAGGATGCCACCGCACCGAACAACAACACGCCGGGCATTCCGCCCAGTGCGCTCAGGACAGGGACGCTCGAGCCGGACTTCCGCCAGGCAAACAGGCATCGGATGCCAACCAGGCCCACCAGGATGACTACACATGCCATGGTCGCCCGTGCGATGACGCCCGCGACCTGTGGCATCCCCCAAAGATGCAGAGTCTGCAGGCTGGTCAGAGCGATGATCGCCAACGCCCAGAACGCGACCGCGATCAGCATGGTCTGAAGCGACTCGGTTCGGCGCAGCAGCGAGGCCGGATGTCGGAACAGGATCACCCGCTTCTATCGTCCGTGGTTGAAGTTCTTCAAGACTGAAGTCCAGGAAGGTGCGGTGGGAGGGGGGGTGGCAGGCGCCTGTGGCCACAAGATCGGACCATACAGGCAGTGTCCCGTCAAAGGAGGCGTGTGCGCCCCACGCCTATCGCGACGCTCAGCCCGGCCAGAAACATGAACGCCTTCAAGCCGAGCAGATCCGAGAAGGTCATGTTGTACAGGGCGATGACGATGACCCAGGCCACGGTGGCATCCCGGGCAGGCGACTGCGGCGCGCCCCATTGCGCACGCAGCAGCAGGACAATGGCGGACAGGAATAGCAGCAGAGGGACGATGCCGGCCTCGCCCAGCAACGTAATGTACAGATTGTGAGGGTCCGGTAGCACGCCGCTATGTGTGATGGGGGCGCCGTCCAGGTGTTTCAGTGCCCCCAGACCGTGACCGAAGACGGGCGCTTCCATCGCCTTCCGGAAGCCCAGTCTCCAGAGCAGCAGTCTGTCCCACGCCAGGGCGGCACAGACGAAGCTGTCATCGATATCATAGCTGCGCAGATCGTGCAGCTCCCACGGCATGCAGCCGTCGAAATCGTTACCGGCGACGGCCAGGGAGAGGCCCTCGATCCCGGCCAGTTCGGGCGGGATGGAGCCGGTGAGACGGTTGTCGGCCAGCCACAGATTCCCGAGATTCGCAAGCCCGGCAATCTCGGGCGGGATCGGGCCGGTCAGGCGATTGCCGTCGAGCGACAACGTGTCAAGACGGGTCAGCCTCCCCAGTTCCGGCGGGATGGGCCCGGTGAGTCGGTTGCCGTCGAGCCACAGGAACCGGAGATGGCTCAGTTCGCCCAGCTCCGGTGGAATCGGGCCGCTCAAGGCGTTGAAGGAGAGCACCAGGATCTCCAGGCCGGTCAACTCCCCCAGCTCGGGAGGCACCGGGCCGGTGAGCCGGTTGCGATTGAGCCGCAGTGAGACGAGCCGGTCCAGTGCGCCCAGCTCCGGCGGGATACCGCCGGTGAGCCGGTTGAAGGACAGATCCAGGTAGGCGAGCCGGTTCAATCGTCCCAGATCCGGCGGGATGCGCCCGTTCAGACCCGACCTCCACAGTCCGAGCCTCGTCACCCGTTGCGGCGAGCCGCCGATGGTGACGCCCTGCCAGAAATCGATGGGGACATCCTCGCTCCAGTTGAGCTGCACGTCGCCCGCCAGGATGTCCCGGTTCGCCAGCAGAAGCGCGCAATCGGCATGCAACCCCGGGTTGTCGGCGGGAGCGGCGAGGCAGGACGCTTCCTTGTCGGCAAGCGCGTGCAGCTCGGGAGGGAGGGAACCGGTCAGGCGGTTGCCGCTCAGCCAGAGATCTCTCAGATTCGACAGCTTCGCCAGCTCGGCCGGGACGGCGCCGGTCAGGGCGTTGGAGGCAAGCCCGAGCACTTCCAGGTCGGCCAGTTTCCCCAGCTCGGGCGGAATGGCGCCGGTCAACGCATTGCCGTCGAGCACCAGGGCTCGCAAGCGGGCGAGATTGCCCAACTCGGGCGGAATGCGCCCGTTCAGTCCCGTTTGCGGCAGCTCCAGCGCGATGACACCGCCTTCCGGACCGCCGAGAGTCACCCCTTGCCATGCGCCCATTGGCCTGGCTGCGCTCCAGTTGAGCGGCGCGTCGCCGGCCAGCACGCCCTTCACCGCCAGCAGCACCGTGCAGTCGCCGAACAACGCAGGGCTGGTTCGCGGCGGTGGCGCGCAGAACACGAGGTTGCCGAGATCGTGTTCGGGAACCTTGAACAGCGCCGGCGGAACAGGGCCGGTCAAGCGGTTCTCTCTCAGCCACAAGCCCCTGAGCCTGAAGAGTTGCCCCAGCTCGGCCGGAATGGCGCCGGTCAGGGCGTTCCGGTCCAGACTCAACTCGCGCAGATCGACGAGGCGCCCCAGCTCGGGCGGAACCGGACCGGTGAGGATATTCCCGGTCAGGCTCAACGACACGAGGCCATCCAGACGGCCGAGCTCCGGGGGAATCCGTCCATTCAGCCCTGTCGAGGACAGATCGAGCGCGGTCACACGTTCCGGCACGCCGCCCACCGTCACGCCTTGCCAAGAGCCGATGGGGAGCTCCGCGTTCCAGTTGAGCGGCGCGTCGCCGGCCAGCACGTCCCTCGCCGCCAGCAGCACCGTGCAGTCGCCGAACAACGCAGGGCTCGTTGGTGGCAGGCAGAGCCGAGTTCTGGCCAGGTCGTGATCGGGTACGCCGTATGCTTTGGAAGGAATGGAGTCGAAGTCGTTGCCCGAGAGACGCAGGACGGACAGGTCGAGCTCTCCGAGAGCGACCGGGACGGGACCGGTCAAGCGGTTGTTCTTCAGCCACAGCTCCTCGAGGGTCTCGAGCTTCGCCAGCTCCGGCGGGATGGTTCCGGTCAAGGCGTTGAAACTGAGATTCAGATACCTGAGGCTCACCAGATTGCCCAACTCGGGCGGAATGCGGCCGGTGAACCGATTTCGCCGAAGGGACAGCGAAACGAGGCGATCCAGGTGGCCAAGACCCGAGGGAATACGGCCGTTCAATCCCAGTCCCGCCAGATCCAGCTTGGTGACACGTCCCTCCGGGCCGTCCACCGTCACGCCCCGCCAACGGTTGACGGGCACGGTGCGATTCCAGTTCAAGGCCATGTCCCCGGCCAGGACGTCCCTCGCCGCCAGCAGGACGGTGCAGTCCGCGCCGGGACTGTCGGTCGGCGAAGGGTCGCAGAACACCTCATGCGCGCCGGGGGAAACGAACCGCAAGCTCGACCACTCGGAGGGACCGCCGGAGAAGAACATCACGCCGGCGAATGCCGCAGTCCCCGCCAATGCCGTGCCCGCCACGGCCAGGACGAAGCCTCTCGGTCTGCCGCGGACGTTGAGCAGCAGGAACAGGACCGCCATCGCGCCGAGCACGACGACCGCCGTTCGAGAGGCTATCCCCAGGCCTGCGGCGACGCCGACGACCAGGCCCAGCCAGCCAAGCGCGCGCGGCCCGCCGTTGGTCAGAAACGCCGAGGCGAGCGCCGCCGTCATGCAGGCGACCAGGCCAGGATCGTTGGGATTGCTAAAGACGCCGGTCATGCGAAACGGAATTCTGTAGGGCGCCAGGATGCCGAGATCGCGCAGGACCGGCGAGGCGAGAATGATGGCGCAGCTCGCAATCAGGACGACGAGCACGCCCTGCAACAATCGGCCGACTCCGGCTCGTTCCAGCACCGCGCGGCCACCGATCGCGGTGGCCACGAGCACGCCGAAACAGAGGACTGCATACTTCAGCCGCTCAGCCGTGCCTGGCTGCCAGCTTGCCTCGTCCATCACGGCAACGCCGATCGCCAGATAGGATGCCACCGCACCGAACAACAACACGCCGGGCATTCCGCCCAGTGCGCTCAGGACAGGGGCGCTCGAGCCGGACTTCCACCAGGCAAACAGGCATCGGATGCCAACCAGGCCCACCAGGACGACTACACATGCCATGGTCGCCCGTGCGATGACGCCCACGACCTGTGGCATCCCCCAAAGATGCAGATACCGCAAGCTGGTCAGAGCGATGATCGCCAACGCCCAGAACGCGACCGCGATCAGCGCGGTCTGAAGCGACTCGGTTCGGCGCAGCAGCGAGGCCGGATGTCGGAACAGGATCACCCGCTTCTATCGTCCGTGGTTGAAGTCATTCAAGACTGAAGTCCAGGAAGGTGCGGTGAGAGGAGGGGGGGGTGGTAGGCGCCTGTGACCACAAGATCGGACCATACAGGCAGTGTCCCGTCAAAGGAGGCGTGTGCGCCCCACGCCTATCGCGACGCTCAGCCCGGCCAGAAACATGAACGCCTTCAAGCCGAGCAGATCCGAGAAGGTCATGTTGTACAGGGCGATGACGATGACCCAGGCCACGGTGGCATCCCGGGCAGGCGACTGCGGCGCGCCCCATTGCGCACGCAGCAGCAGGACAATGGCGGACAGGAATAGCAGCAGAGGGACGATGCCGGCCTCGCCCAGCAACGTAATGTACAGATTGTGAGGGTCCGGTAGCACGCCGCTCTGTGTGATGGGGGCGCCGTCCAGGTGTTTCAGCGCCCCCAGACCGTGACCGAAGACGGGCGCTTCCATCGCCTTCCGGAAGCCCAGTCTCCAGAGCAGCGGTCTGTCCCCCACCCGGGCGGCACAGACGAAGCCGTCATCGATATCATGGCTGCGCGGATCGTGCGGTTCCCACGGCATGCAGCCGTCGAGATCGTTGCCGGCGACGGCCAGGGAGAGATGCTTGATCCCGGCCAGTTCGGGCGGGATGGAGCCGGTGAGCCGGTTGTCGGCCAGCCACAGATTCCTGAGATCCGCAAGCCCGGCAATCTCGGGCGGGATCGGGCCGGTCAGGCGATTGCCGTCGAGCGACAACATCTCAAGACGGGTCAGCCTCCCCAGTTCCGGCGGGATGGGCCCGGTGAGTCGGTTGCCGTCGAGCCGCAGGAACCGGAGATGGCTCAGCTCGCCCAGTTCCGGGGGGATTCGCCCGCTCAGGTTCATGTCCCGCAGTTCCAGGGCGGTCACGCGTTGCGGCGAACCGCCGATGGTGACGCCCTGCCAGAACTCGATGGGGACGTCCTCGCTCCAGTTGAGCTGCGCGTCGCCGGCCAGGACGTCCTTGGCCACCAGCAGAAGGGCGCAGTCGGCTTGCAGATCGGAAGCGACGCCGGAGGCGGGTCGACAGAACAGGCGCCTTACCGCATCCGGGTGATCCTCGTTCGTGCGGCGAATCGCTGCCGGCGCCGCCTGAGCGCTGCCGACCGGGCGACCTCGGCGCAGATCGTCCCGATCGAGGTCGTGACTGTCGATCCGGTAGAGACGCCGCGGGAAGGGACGGTCCAGATCGTTGCCGTAGAGGCGCAAGAGGGACAGATTGTCCAGTCCTTCCAGTTCCGGCGGCACGGGGCCGGTCAGGCCGTTGTTCTTCAGCCACAACTCCCTGAGATGCGACAGGTTCCCCAGCTCCGGCGGAATCGGGCCGCTCAAGGCGTTGAAGGAGAGCACCAGGATCTCCAGGCCGGTCAACTCCCCCAGTTCGGGAGGCACCGGGCCGGTGAGCCGGTTGCGATTGAGCCGCAGCGAAACGAGGCGATCCAGGTGGCCGAGACCCGAGGGAATACGGCCGTTCAATCCCAGTCCCGCCAGATCCAGCCTGGTGACACGTCCCTCCGGGCCGTCCACCGTCACGCCCCGCCAACGGTTGACGGACACGGTGCGACTCCAGTTCAAGGCCATGTCCCCGGCCAGGACGTCCCTCGCTGCCAGCAGGACGGCGCAGTCCGCGCCGGGACTGTCGGTCGGCGAAGGGTCGCAGAACAGTTTCCCCTCAGGCGCGCCGGGGGAAAAGACCCGCAACCTCGACCACTCGGAGGGACCGCCGGAGAAGAACACCACGCCGGCGAATGCTGCAATCCCCGCCAATACCGTGCCCGCCACGGCCAGGACGAAGCCTCTCGGTCTGCCGCGGACGTTGAGCAGCAGGAACAGGACCGCCATCGCACCGAGCACGACGAGCGCCGTTCGAGAGGCCGTCCCCAGGCCTGCGGCGACGCCGGCGACCAAGCCCAGCCAGCCAAGCGCGCGCGGCCCGCCGTTGGTCAGAAACGCCGCAGCGAGCGCCGCCGTCATGCAGGCGACCAAGCCAGGATCGTTGGGATTGCCAAAGGCGCCGGTCAAGCGAAACGGAATTCTGTAGGGCGCCAGGATGCCGAGATCGCGCAGGACCGGCGAGGCGAGAATGATGGCGCAGCTCGCAATCAGGACGACAAGCACGCCCTGCAACAATCGGCCGACTCCGGCTCGTTCCAGCACCGCGCGGCCACCGATCGCGGCAGCCACGAACACGCCGAAACTGAGGACTGCATACTTCAGCTCCTCAGCCGTGCCTGGCTGCCAGCTTGTCTCGTCCATCACGGCAACGCCGATCGCCAGATAGGATGCCACCGCACCGAACAACAACACGCCGGGCATTCCGCCCAGTGCGCTCAGGACAGGGACGCTCGAGCCGGACCTCCGCCAGGCAAACAGGCATCGGATGCCAACCAGGCCCACCAGGACGACTACACATGCCATGGTCGCCCGTGCGATGACGCCCATGACCTGTGGCATCCCCCAAAGATGCAGAGTCCGCAGGCTGGTCAGAGCGATGATCGCCAACGCCCAGAACGCGACCGCGATCAGCATGGTCTGAAGCGACTCGGTTCGGCGCAGCAGCGAGGCCGGATGTCGGAACAGGATCACCCGCTGCTATCGTCCGTGGTTGAAGTCCGTCAAGACTGAGGTGGTCCGGGTTGTTTGGACAGTCCGAGGGCCGGAATAAGGTGTACCGGGACTGTGATGTGATGCCCTCGGGATGATCGTACCCGTTGCCGGTGACCGGCGTCGAGGTACGTCGAAACTACGGGTGAAGACGATCGCCTCGTCCGCCTGGGTGGCGAACGAGATCGACGCCTTCTCGCCGTTCAGCACGTACCCGGAGTTCGTGCGCGCGGCCCGGAGGTTGAGGTTCGCGGCATCGGACCCGCCCCCCGGCTCGGTGAGGCCGAGGGCGAGGAGGGCCTGCCCCTCGCAGACGCGGGGAACGATCTCCCGGGCCACCTCCGGGCGGGCGTGAGCGGCGACGATGGAGCCGTTGAGGGAGGCGAGGAGCTGAACATAGGAGACGTTGAGGTCGCCCCCCGCGATGTCCTTGATGACGAGTCCGCTCGCGACGCTCCCGAGATCGAGGCCTCCGAGGGCCTCTGGGAGGTCGATCCCGATGAGACCGAGCGAGCCCATCTCCTCGAGCAACTCGGGCTCGATACGGGCCTCGGCCTCGCGCTCCCGGTAGCGGGGGGCGAGCCGCTCATCCGCGAAGCGGCGCGCCGTGTCGCGCATCGCAAGCTGCTCGTCGCTGAGTCCGAAATGCACATCGTTACTCCTCGTTATTCGACTCGGGATGGAGCGGGACGAGCCGCCTTCACGCGCCGCCGCCCCGCATGGCCCGCGAAGCCGTGATGCGAAGCGGGGTGTGGACGAGCACCGTCTCGCCCCGCTGGTCAGTCACTTCGTTCCGGGTCCGCACCAAGCCCCGGCCCTTCGAGGTGGCACGCACCTCCGTCACTTCGCACTCCACGTGAATGGTATCGTCGGCGAAGGTCGGCCCCTTCACGTCGAGCTCCCTGTGGAGGAAGCCGAGCCCGGTATGCTGCATGGTGGATTGGACGAGGAGCCCCTCGGCGAACGTGTAGGCAAGGGCGGCGGGCACCACCCGCCCGCTCACCGGACCGTGCTCGGCGAGATACTCCGTGTCGGTGAAGAGCACCTCCAGCATGCCGGTCGTCGAGACGAAATTGACGAGATCCGCCTCCGTCACCGTCCGCCCGACCGTCCGGAAGTGGTAGCCGACCTCGAGTTCGTCCCAGGCAAACCCGAGCCCCACCAGCTCGGCCGGCCGCCGCCCCACGTCGTCCTTCATCGCTCCCTCGACTCCTCTCCGCGGATGGGCCCGGGGCGCGCTGCGCATCTCGCCACGATACACCGAGCGGCTCACGGGCACACGCCGAAATCCTACGGCGATCGAGTGATTTACCCGTATCGCGAGGCGCGGACTTCCTCCATCTTGCAACCGGCAACATGGTTGGGGGCACGAGCCGGGCTGTGGTACCGTCAATCGCAACGATCGTCCCGGCGAGGCCGGCACTCCGTATCGAGAGGACTGCCCATGAGCCGATCCATTCCTTCCGCGGCCGCGGTTGAGTACCCGGACTCCGACGGCAAGTCGATGGCCGAGAACGATGCCCAGCGCGACGCCATCATGTACGGCATCGGCGCGCTCAAGATCTGGTTCGACGCGCGCGAGGACGTGTACGTGTCCGGGGACCTGCTCATCTATTACGAGGAGGGGAACCCCAAGGTGTCGGTCGCCCCCGATGTGTTCGTGGTGTTCGGGGCGGCGGACTACCCGCGATTGAACTACAAGCTCTGGGAGGAGCCCAAGGCCCCGGACTTCGCTCTGGAGGTGGCGTCGCCGAGCACTTGGCGGGACGATCTGGGCTGGAAGCGGGAGCTCTACGCTCGGTTGGGGGTGAAGGAGTACTGGCAGTACGACCCGACGGGGGAGAATCTGCCATCAAGACTCCTCGGTTGGCGGCTGGCGGCCGGGGACTATGAGCCCCAGGCAGTGATTCGATCCTTGAATGGGACCCTGAACTTGCACAGTGAAACGCTCGGCCTCGACCTGCGGGTGAAGGGCGAGAAGATGCGCTTCCGCGACCCGACGACCGGCCGAGACCTTCTCAGCCATGACGAGGCGTGCGCCGCCCTCCAGCAGGAAGCTGCCGCGCGTCGAGCCGCAGAAGCGCGTGTCGCCGAGCTGGAGGCGCTTGCCCGCGGCAACCGTGGCTGAGCGCTCCAAACTGTGCGCGGCCTCTGCCCACATCGCCGGCATGCAGGTCCACGGTAAGAAATAGAAGGAGACTGGCCATGGCAGAAATACAAAAATTCGACAATCTGCTCGAGGTCGAATCGGCGTTCTATGAGAGCGCCCGTGAAGAACTGCTTCTGAAATACCCGAATCGGGTTCTGCTTATCCATGGAGATTCAGTGCAGGGAGATTACGAGACGGTAGCCGAAGCCATTTCCGAGGGAGTTCGCAAATTTGGCTCGGATCCTTTCCTGGTGAGAAGGGCCGGAGAAGACGAACCCGTTCTGTCCGCTCCCGCGTTGACGTTGGGGATGCGGGACGTACTCCCTCCAGCCGCTTCGACAGCGCGCTCGCGCCAGTGTCGAGCTGGTGTCGACTACGCCTCGGCAGCGCGCACGCGCGCTTTCGGTCCGTGCGCCCCGTTCCTCCATGAGATCGTGGGGAGATCGTGGGGCATCCTGGCGCCCTCGCGACGAAAGTCGGTGACTTTTTCGGGCTAAGGAACGGCAATGGAAGCGAATGGCGAGAAGTGGCACCGATGCCTTGCCGCGGCACTGCGGGCCGCGAACCGGGCGGGCCGCCCTCGAACGATGATGCGAGGTCGGCTGGCGCGCCGCCGACCTCGAGCCGCCGCCCGCGCCGCGTTCAGCCGTGCGGCAGGGCCACCCGCCCCACCCGCTCGCGGGCAATGATCATCTTCTGGACCTGGCTCGTGCCGTCGCCGATCTGGAGCCCCATCACGTCGCGCAGGCGCTGCTCGAACGGCATGTCCCGCGTATAGGCGAAGTGCCCGTGGGTCAGCAAGCAGCGGTGGATCACGTCGAAGGCCACTTTCGGCGCCCACCACTTGCACATCGCGGCCTCGGCGGTGTGCGGCTCGCCGCGGTCCCGCAGCCAGAGGGTCTTGTAGCAGAGGAGCTTCGCCGCCTCGATCCAGGTATCGGCCTCCGCGAGCGGCTCGCTCACCCCCTGGTTCCGGACGATGGGCGCTCCGAACGCCTCGCGCTCCGTCGCGTAGGCCCACGTCTCGCGAAGGGAGACTTCCGCGGGCGCGAGACACTGGAGGCCGATGAGCGCCCGCGAGTAGTCGAAGCCGGACATGACGGTGCGAAACGCGGCGTTCTCTTCGGCGAGCATCCGTTCGACCGGCACCTCCACGTCCTCGAAGAAGATCGACCCGCGGCCCACCGCGGCGGAGCCGACGTCGTCGTAGCCGCTCACCGCCACCCCCGGCGCGTCGAGCGGCACCACGAAGGCGGAGATCCCGCGCGACCGGGCCGCCTGCCCCCCGGTGCGGGCGAAGACGATCGCCTCCGCGGCCTGGGTCGCGAACGAGATCGACGCCTTCTCGCCGTTGAGGACGTACCCCGAGTTCGTGCGCGCGGCCCGCAGCTTGAGGTTGGCGGCGTCGGACCCGCCGCCCGGCTCGGTAAGGCCGAGGGCGAGGAGGGCCCGCCCCTCGCAGACCCGGGGCACGATCTCCCGCGCCACCTCCGGGCGGGCGTGGGCGGCGACGATGGAGCCGTTGAGGGAGGCGAGGAGCTGCACGTAGGAGACGTTGAGGTCGCCTCCCGCGATGTCCTCGATGACGAGGCCGCTCGCGACGCTTCCGAGATCGAGGCCTCCGAGGGCCTCTGGGAGGTCGATCCCGATGAGGCCGAGCGAGCCCATCTCCTCGAGCAGCTCGGGCTCGATACGGGCCTCGGCCTCGCGCTCCCGGTAGCGGGGGGCGAGCCGCTCCTCCGCGAATCGGCGCGCCGTATCGCGCATCGCGAGCTGTTCGTCGGTGAGTCCGAAGTGCACGTCGTTACTCCTGATTCGAGGCGGCGCGGCGCGGTGCGAGGCCCCGCGAATTCACGATGCGGTTCGCTCCGGGTCGCCGCGCGGCGCCGTCCCGCATGGCCAGCAAGGCTATGATTCAGAAGCGGAGTGTAGACGAGTACCGTCTCGCCACGATACTCCGACCGGCTCGCGGCCGCACGCCGAAATCCTACAGATGCCGGGGGATTTTCCCGTATCGCGAGGCACGAACTTCCTCCATGCTGCGCCCGGCAAAATGGCTTTGGGGCGCGAGCCGGGCTGTGGTACCGTCGTTCGCAACAATCGTTCCGGCGACGCCGGGACTCCGTATCGAGGGAACCGCCCATGAGCCGATCCATTCCTTTCGCCGCCGCGGTTGAGTATCCGGACACGGACGGCAAGCCGATGGCCGAGAACGACACTCAGCGCGACGCCATCATGTACGGCATCGGTGCGCTGAAGATCTGGTTCGGAGCGCGCGAGGACGTGTACGTGTCCGGGGACCTGCTCATCTATTACGAGGAGGGGAACCCCAAGGTGTCGGTCGCCCCCGACGTGTTCGTGGTATTCGGGGCGGCGGACTACCCGCGATTGAACTACAAGCTCTGGGAGGAGCCGAAGGCGCCGGACTTCGCTCTGGAAGTGGCGTCGCCGAGCACGTGGAAGGACGATCTCGGCTGGAAGCGGGAACTCTACGCGCGGTTGGGGGTGAGGGAGTACTGGCAGTACGACCCGATGGGGGAGCATCTGCCTTCGAGGCTCCTCGGGTGGCGGCTGGCGTCCGGGAACTATGAGCCCCAGGCAGTGATTCAATCCTTGGATGGGACCCTGACCTTGCACAGTGAAACGCTCGGCCTCGACCTGCGGGTGAAAGGCGAGAAAATGCGCTTCCGCGACCCGATGACCGGCCGGGACCTTCTCAGCCATGACGAGGCGTGCGCCGCGCGTCGAGCCGCAGAAGCTCGTGCGGAGCGGGAAGCGGCTGATCGCCAGCAGGAAGTCGCCGCCCGCAGAGCCGCTGAAGCCCAAGCCGAGCGGGAAGCCACTGCGCGTCGAACCGCCGAAGCGCGTGTCGCCGAGCTGGAGGCGCTTGCCCGGGGCGATGGCGGCTGAGCGTTGATTCAAGGGGCCTTCACCGCCTGCAACCCGGAACCGTCCACGAAATCATCCGCTACCCCTTCCGGCGTCGGCAAGCAAGCCGCCACCCCCTGCCAGATCAGTCACATCCCTGCTGGCCGGCGCCGCGCCTCGCGGGCGGCCCAGCGCCACGATCGATGGCGTCGAATTCCAGAGGGGGAGCGTGGGCCGGCTGCCCTGCACCCGAGATAGTGCGCCAAAATCCTACGGCGGCCGGGTAATTTACCCATATTGCGAGAAGCGAACTTCGTTCATGCTGCGCCCGGCAACATGGTTTTGGGGCACGAGCCGGGCTGTGGTACCGTCGTTCGCAACAATCGTTCCGGCGACGCCGGGATTCCGTATCGAGGGGCCGCCCATGAGCCGATCCATTCCTTCCGCCGCCGCGATTGACTATCCGGACACGGACGGCAAGCCGATGGCCGAGAACGACGCCCAGCGCGACGCCATCATGTACGGCATCGGGGCGCTGAAGATCTGGTTCGGAGCGCGCGAGGACGTGTACGTGTCCGGGGACCTGCTCATCTATTACGAGGAGGGGAACCCCAAGGTGTCGGTCGCCCCCGACGTGTTCGTGGTGTTCGGGGCGGCGGACTACCCGCGATTGAACTACAAGCTCTGGGAGGAGCCGAAGGCGCCGGACTTCGCTCTGGAGGTGGCATCGCCGAGCACTTGGCGGGACGATCTGGGCTGGAAGCGGGAGCTCTACGCTCGGTTGGGGGTGAAGGAGTACTGGCAGTACGACCCGGTGGGGGGGCTTTTGCCCGCGAAGCTCCTCGGATGGCGGCTGGCGGGCGGAGCCTATGAGCCCCAGCCGGTAATTCGGTCCCTGGACGGCGCACTGACCCTGCGCAGCGAGACACTCGGCCTCGACCTGTGGGTGAAAGGCGAGAAGATGCGCTTCCGCGACCCGGCGACCGGCCGGGACCTTCTCAGCCATGACGAGGCGTGCGCTGCACGCCAAACCGCGGAAGCCCGAGCGGAGCAGGAAGCCACCGCCCGCAGAGCCGCTGAAGCCCGAGCGGAGCGGGAAGCCGTCGCGCGTCGAGCCGCCGAAGCGCGTGTCGCCGAGTTGGAGGCGCTTGCCCGGGGCGATGGCGGCTGAGCGTTGATTCAGGCCGCCTTCGCCGCCTGCAACCCGGAGCCGACCACGAAATCACCCGCGACCCCTTCCGGCGCCGGCAAGCAAGCCGCCACCCTCTGCCGGATTCAGTCACATCCCTGCTGATCGGCGCCGCGCCTCGCGGGCGGCCCAGCGCCACGATCGATCGCGTCGAATTCCAGAGGGGCAGCGTGGGCCGGCTGCCCTGCGCCGGAAATACTGCGCCAAAATCCTACGGCGGCTGAGTAATTCGCCCGTATCGCGAGGCACGAACTTCCTCCATGCTGCGCCCGGCAAAATGGTTTTGGGGCGCGAGCCGGGCTGTGGTACCGTCGTTCGCAACAATCGTTCCGGCGACGCCGGGACTCCGTATCGAAGGGACCGCCCATGAGCCGATCCATTCCTTCCGCCGCCGCGATTGACTATCCGGACACGGACGGCAAGCCGATGGCCGAGAACGATGCCCAGCGCGACGCCATCATGTACGGCATCGGCGCGCTCAAGATCTGGTTCGACGCGCGCGAGGACGTGTACGTGTCCGGGGACCTGCTCATCTACTACGAGGAGGGGAATCCCAAGGCGTCGGTCGCCCCCGACGTCTTCGTGGTGTTCGGGGCGGCGGACTACCCGCGGCTGAACTACAAGCTCTGGGAGGAGCCCAAAGCCCCGGACTTCGCTCTGGAAGTGGCCTCGCCGAGCACGTGGCGGGATGATCTGGGCTGGAAGCGGGAGCTCTATGCGCGGTTGGGCGTGAAGGAGTACTGGCAGTACGACCCGACGGGGGAGAATCTGCCATCAAGACTCCTCGGTTGGCGGCTGGCGGCCGGGGACTATGAGCCCCAGGCAGTGATTCGATCCTTGGATGGGACCCTGACCTTGCACAGCGAAACGCTCGGCCTCGACCTGCGGGTGAAGGGCGAGAAGATGCGCTTCCGCGACCCGACGACCGGCCGAGACCTTCTCAGCCATGACGAGGCGTGCGCCGCACGCCGAGAGGAGTTGGCCGCACGCCAAGCTGCGGAAGCCCGAGCCGAGCAGGAAGCGGCTGGTCGCCAGCAGGAAGCCGCCGCCCGCAGAGCCGCTGAAGCCCGAGCGGAGCGGGAAGCCGTCGCGCGTCGAGCCGCCGAAGCGCGTGTCGCCGAGCTGGAGGCGCTTGTCCGGGGCGATGGCGGCTGAGCGTTGATTCGGGGCGCCTTCGCCGCCTGCAACCCGGAGCCGACCACGAAATCACTCGCGACCCCTTCCGGCGCCGGCAAGCAAGCCGCCACCCTCTGCCGGATTCAGTCACATCCCTGCTGATCGGCGCCGCGCCTCGCGGGCGGCCCGGCGCCACGATCGATGGCGTCGAATTCCAGAGGGGCAGCGTGGGCCGGCTGCCCTGCGCCGGAAATACTGCGCCAAAATCCTACGGTGGCTGAGTAATTCGCCCGTATCGCGAGGCACGAACTTCCTCCACGCTGCGCCCGGCAACATGGTTTTTGGGGCACGAACCGGGCTGTGATACCGTCGCTCGCAACACTCGTCCCGGTGACGCCGGCACTCCGTATCGAGGGGACCGCCCATGAGCCGATCCATTCCTTCCGCCGCCGCGATTGACTATCCGGACACGGACGGCAAGCCGATGGCCGAGAACGACGCCCAGCGCGACGCCATCATGTACGGCATCGGGGCGCTGAAGATCTGGTTCGGAGCGCGCGAGGACGTGTACGTGTCCGGGGACCTGCTCATCTATTACGAGGAGGGGAATCCCAAGGTGTCGGTCGCCCCCGACGTGTTCGTGGTGTTCGGGGCGGCGGACTACCCGCGATTGAACTACAAGCTCTGGGAGGAGCCGAAGGCGCCGGACTTCGCTCTGGAGGTGGCATCGCCGAGCACTTGGCGGGACGATCTGGGCTGGAAGCGGGAGCTCTACGCTCGGTTGGGGGTGAAGGAGTACTGGCAGTACGACCCGGTGGGGGGGCTTTTGCCCGCGAAGCTCCTCGGATGGCGGCCGGCGGGCGGAGCCTATGAGCCCCAGCCGGTAATTCGGTCCCTGGACGGCGCACTGACCCTGCGCAGCGAGACGCTCGGCCTCGACCTGTGGGTGAAAGGCGAGAAGATGCGCTTTCGCGACCCGGCGACCGGCCGGGACCTTCTCAGCCATGACGAGGCGTGCGCCGCACGCCGAGAGGAGTTGGCCGCACGCCAAACCGCGGAAGCCCGAGCGGAGCAGGAAGCCACCGCCCGCCGATCCGCGGAAGCC
Organism: Gammaproteobacteria bacterium; assembly: GCA_965214795.1. Classification (GTDB taxonomy): domain Bacteria; phylum Pseudomonadota; class Gammaproteobacteria; order HK1; family HK1; genus JAJDXW01. The sequence continues at coordinate 5,325,907 of OZ243976.1, forward strand.
CGTGCGGAACAGGAAGCAGCCGCCCACAGAGCCGCCAAAGCGCGCATCGCCGAGCTGGAGGCGCTTGTCCGCGGCAACCACGGGTGAAGCGACGAAGTGACGCTTGCCCGGCTGGCCGCTTGAGTCCAATCATCGCACCATGACCGGAGCGGTCGGCCCTCGTCCCCTTGAAATCCAACGCGATCAATCATGATGCCGGGAGGAGGGGGCATCGGGTCATGCGGGCAGGCGCACCGTCGCGGTGGCCCGAACGGAAAGCTCGCCGTCCTGGTTGCGCGCCCGCTGCTCGATGCGAACCGTCCCGCCCGCGCCATCCTCGGCCGGGGTTTTGCCGGTCACCTCGGCTTCGAGATGGAGGGTGTCTCCGACCGGGTTGTGGCGCCGGATCTCGCAGTACGAGCTCTCGACGAACCCGTCGTCCCCCATCCAGTCGGTGAGGTGGTGGATCATCCACGAGCACCGTTCCGGCCCGTAGTCGTAGGCGCCGGGCGCCCCCACCTCGATCGCGAACTCGTCCTCCCAGTGGACCCGTTCGGGGCAGTCCGGGACCCCGAAGCGGTTCGCGATGCCGAGCCCGGAGTGCCGCGCGATCTGCCGCCACGCGAGCCGGTTCGCGCGGATGTAGAGCCCGCCCCAGCCCTGCGCGTAGCAGATGAAGCCGGTCACTGTCATGGGGCCCTTCAGCATCGGGGGGAGGGCATCGCCGATCCGCACGTCCGCGAACCGGCGGGGGTCCGCCCCGCGCACCCGCTCCCCGGCGTACCGGCGGAAGACCTCGTCCAATTCCTCGGGGGTATAGCGCCGTTCGCCCCGCCGCCGGACCTCGTCGTACTTCGTACCCCGCTCGCGGGCGGTGTCGCGCTCGGTACGGAAGCACCAGCTATCCGCCCCGCAGAGGAGGTTCCGGTCCCCGTCGAAGAAGTCGACGTGGTAGATCTGCCGCACCGCCCGCCCCGCGAAGCGGGTCTCGTGGACGACCAGGTCCTTGAGCCACGCCTCGGTATGGACCTCCGTGTTCCGGGGCACCACCCGGTGCCAGCGCCAGTCCGCCCCCGCCCACATCGCGTGGATGCCCGGGAGCCCCCCGACGTATCCGGAGAGGATGCGGCTGCACGCGAAGAGGAACGACGGGGGCGTGATCACGTCGCCGTAGCGGGTGGCGCGGGCGTAGGCGGGGTCGCACCAGAGGGGATTGTCGTCGCCGATCCCGTGCGCGTAGTGGCGGATGTTGTCCCGAGTCGCCTCGTGGCACCAGGGCTCGAGAGAGCCCTGGATACGGACCCCGATGCGCCGGCGGAGCGCGTCGAGCCCCTCCTCGGTAATGCGCGGGAAGCGGCCGCCGCCGGGATCGGCCGTCATGCCGGCCCGTCCCTCGCCGTCCGCCGAGTATCGCCAGTTGGCCCTGGGCCTTCGTCCGATCCGGGGGCGTCGGAAATACCCCGGAATCGCCGTTCGTCCCCGCAGCCCGTCCGCCGAGCTTCGCCGCCCGGTCGGGGGCCTTCATCCGATCGGGGGACATCGGCAGCGCGCTGGAGTGAACGGTCGTCCTCGCGGCTCGTCCCGGGCGGACTCCCGCCACGCCCCTCCGCTTCGTCGGACCGGGAAACGGAGGAAGGAGGGACGGCCGGCGATGGACTGTCGCGGCCGCCCTCCGCCCCGGACGATCCCCCGCCCCGCCCTCTCCGACTGCCGGATCGGGAGGTGGGCGCTCCGGCGCCCGCCGGCCCCCGGGCCGCGCCCCCGGCCCGGACCGCCTCACGCTCCCTCAGCGCCATGCGGTTGACCTTGCCGGCCGGCGTCTTGGGAAGCTCCGCCACGAATTCGACCTGCCGTGGATACTCGTGCCGGCCGAGGCGCTCGCGCGCGAACGCCTGAAGCTCGGCCTCGAAGCCGCCGCCACCCGCCCGGCGCTCGCTCACCACGAACGCCTTCACCACCTGCCCGCGGAGCGCGTCCGGCACCCCGATGACCGCGACCTCGCTCACGTCGGGATGGCGAAGCAGGGCGTCCTCGATCTCCACCGCGCTCATCGTCCAGCCGGCCGAGAGGATGACGTCGTCGGCCCGGCCCGCGTGGTAGAACCAGCCGTCCTCGTCGGCGCGGCCGAGATCCCTGGTCGGGAACCACCCGCCGGCCCGGCGCACCACGATCTCGCCGGCGGCGTCCGTGACGGCGACCGCCCCGTCCGCATTCCGGATCGCCACCTCGACGCCCGGCATCGGCTTCCCGAGGCTGCCCGGTTTCATCGGGAGGTCGGCAGCCCCCGGATAGCCGCCAAGGATGACCCCGACCTCCGTCGTCCCGTACATGCTGCGCGCGGGCCGCCCGAACGTTCGCTCGACGAACTCGGCGGTGTCGGAGTCGATCGGCTCGCCGGTGAACGAGAGCTTCTCGACTTCGTAGCGATGGGCGCCGGCCACCCCGCAGTTCTTCATCATCCGGTAGTGGGTCGCGGCCGCGGAGACATTGGTGATGCGGTGACTCTCGAGCACCTCGAGCATCCGCTCCGGCTCGAAACGCCCCGACCACGCGGTGATCTCCGCCCCGAGGGCGAGGGGGCCGAGGGTGCCATGCCAGAGCCCGTGCCCCCAGGCCGGCGAGGACGGACAGCAGAACCGGTCGCCGGGGCGGACCCCGGTCGCGTAGAGGGCGGCGATGAGGACCGTGACGATGGCGCGGTGCCGGTGCCGCACCGCCTCCGGCAGGGCCCGGGTAGTGCCCGAGGTGTACTGGTACATCGCCATGTCGCAGGACGCGGTGCGCGCCTCGAACTCGTCCGGCTCGCGCGCGAGCGATTCCAGGAAGGCGTCGTCCGCCACGATGGTGCGGGCGCCTTCGAGCGGGGCATCGGCAAGGGCGAGAGCGGGGCGGCAGTCGTCGATGCGGGCGGCGACGGCGTCGCGGCCGAGGAGGGTGAACATCGGAACCGCCACCGCGCCCGCCTTCATCGCTCCGAAGAGCGCGAGGTAGAACGGGAGCGACGGCTCGAGGAAGATCGCCACCCGCTCACCCGCCCGCACCCCCTCACGCGCGAGGAAGTGTGCGAAGCGACTCGACCACGCGGCAATCTCGCCGAAGGTGTACGCCTCGTCGCGCCGGTCGGCGAACGCGATGCGGACCGCGGTCCGCTCCGGCGGATGGCGGTCGACGCACTCGTGTGCGATGTTGAGCCGCTCGCGGCTTCCCTCGACGAGATCCCAGAGGGCGGCGCGGGAGAAGCGGGCTTGCGCGTCGGCGTAGCTCGTATGGTCGGTCAGCCGCATCCGGGCTCCGCGTGCGGCCGGCGCATCATCATCCCGGCCCGGCGACAGTACGCCACCACCTCGTCGCGCTGGTTGTACGCGGTGTGGCCGAAGGTGACGACCCCGCGGTCGAGCTTCGAGCGGCTCGCCCGCTTTTCGAGGATGGTGGTCTCCGCCCGCAGGGTATCGCCGTGGAAGACGGGGACGGGGAACCGGATGTCGGTCATCGAGAGGTTGCCGAGGGTGGTCCCGAGGGTGAGGTCGCTCACCGTCATCCCGACCAGCAGCCCGAGGGTGAAGATGCTGTTGACGACGCGGGCGCCGTGCTGGGTGGTGCGTGCGAACTCCTCGTCGAGGTGCAAGGTCTGGGCGTTCATGGTGAGGCAGGTGAAGAGCACGTTGTCCATCTCCGTCACCGTCCGCCCGTACGGGTGGCGATAAGTCCTGCCGACCTCGAAGTCCTCGAAATACAACCCGGCCATCACCCCGTCCGCGTACTTCGAACCGGGGCGCATGTTAGCCCGAAAAAATCACCGACTTCCCGCTGCGGCCGCCCATTCGCTCGCGGTCGCGGGCCGTACTCCCGCAAGCCGCTTCGACCGCGCGCACGCGCCAGTGTCAAGCCAGTGTCAAGCCAGTGTCGACTACGCCTCGGCAGCGCGCACGCGCGCTTTCGGTCCGTGCGGCCCGTTCCTCCATGAGATCGGGGGGCATCTTGGCGCCCTCGCGACGAAAGTCGGTGATTTTTTCGGGCTGGCGCGCGAACCCGGAGCGGCGGAGGGTGGCCGGTCAGGACTATCCCACGCCGGCCGATCATCCGCAACGGGTTGGCTCAAGCCCCCGCATTCGTGCCCTCGGGGGGTCCGGCGGGCCGCGTGGATGCGGCCGATCGGCCCGACCGCGCGCGGCGAGCGCCTTCCCGGCCCCTCGTTCCATCGGGAACCATAGCGTGGGATGACCCTGGATGGCCGGTCTATTCGCCGCGCCCGTATTCGATGCCCTCGGCGTCGAGGAGCCGGCGGATGACGCCCGCATGCACCGCGAGGCCGGTGTTGAGGAACTGATGTTCCACCTGGACCCCTCGCCCGCCCGGCACCGGCGGCTGGAATCCGAGTGCATGGTGCATGGTGTGGGACTGGATCCCCCACACCACGGCCTCTCGGTCGAACACCGGCCCCCCCATCTGCCCGATGAGGCTCGGCGTCGACGTCTCGATGAAGGGGCTCGGGTCGCCGCCTTCCCCGCTTCCCGGTGCCCGCGTGTTGACCACCCTCGTGAACATCCCTTCCAGGGGAAGCATCGGCAGCGGTACCGACCCCGGCGGCAGGGTGAACGCACCCGCGTCCTCGTCGTAGACCGGCTCGATCCGGTGCAGGGGGAAGCCGAGCTTGCAAAGGCTCCGGCCCGGCGCATAGCCCCCGGACGGATCCTTGAACACCGGGAACCGTGGGACGGACGCGGGATCGAAGGGTTCGAGGCGTCCGAGGGCGAGGTCCGCGGCGGGCAGGAGCTTCGCCTCGACCAGGCGCGCGCTGTCGACGCCCCACCACACCGAATGGTTGCGAACGGACGCGCCCCGCGGACGCTGGAAGGTGCGCACCCCCTTCTTGCGATAGCGCTTGTCGGCCGCCGTGTCGCGCTGGAAGTCCACCACGTTGCCCCGGTAGCCCTGGTATCGCCGAGCGCTCTCCTGCTGTTGGCGGACAATGTCCAGCAGGTGCCCCGCGGTGAGGATCCAGCCCGTGGCGTTGACCACGACGAAGGCCCCGATGGTGCTGCTGCACGCCCCCTGCGTGGTGCGGCTGGAAATGACCATCGGCCGCGTGAAGCCGGCCGCGATGGAGACCGCCTTGCTGAACATATCTTCTCCTCTCCCGGCTGCTCCCGGCTGCCGGCACGGGCCGCTCGCCGCCGCGCGGGCGGACCGGACCACCGCCTCCGCTGACCGCGGGGGGCCGCCCGGCCCTATCCCGAGAGACGTGCGTTCACGTAGTCACCGATGCGCCGGACCGCCGAGCCGGCCTCGTCGAGGTACTCCCCGAACCAGTGCCAGACGTGGATCATCTCGTCCCAGATCTCGAGGGTCGCTTCGACCCCGGCCGCTTCGCACCGCTCGGCGAGCCGCAGGGAATCATCGAGAAGCACTTCTTCGGAGCCGACGTGGATGAGGAGCGGCGGAAGCCCCGAGAGGTCGGCGTGGAGCGGCGAGGCGAGCGGCGCGCGGGGGTCGGAGCCCGCAAGATAGGCGGCGCCCCAGCGATCGATGTCCTCCTGAAACACCAGCGGGTCCCGGTCCGCGTGCGTCCGATAGGACTCCGACTCGTTGGCGAGGTCCGTCCACGGGGAGATGCACACCCCCGCCGCCGGCAGCGCGAGCCCCGAGTCGCGAATGGCGAGCAGGGCCGCGACGGTGAGGCCGCCCCCCGCCGAATCGCCGCCGAGGACGATCGAACGGGGAGCGATGCCGGTGTCGAGCAACCCTCGGTACGCGGCCAGGGCATCGTCCACCGCGGCCGGAAACGGGTGCTCCGGCGCACGCCGGTAGTCGGGGGCGAAGGCCCGGGTGCGCGATGCCACCGCGAGCGCCCCCACGAGATGCCGGTGGGAAGCGGGAGAACCGATGGCGTAGCCGCCCCCGTGGAAGTAGAGGAAGGCCCCCGCGCCGTGCTCGGCGGGGGTGACGACCTCGACCGGAACCCCGCCGATCTCGTCCTTCTCGACCTCTACCCCTTCCGGAAGCGCGAAGACGTACTGGGCCTTGTCGTACATCTGCCGCGCTTCCTCGACGCTCTGGTCGCGCATCGGGGGGAGCGTTGCAAGATGCGCCCGGATGCCTTCGATGCCGTGCTCCAACATTCCTCAGCCCTCGGTTTGGATGAATGTGCAGTGGCGCGGACCCGATTGGACCCGGGCGAACCCGGTCGGACCTGGGCACCCCGATGCGCCCGCGGCGTCCTCAGCGAGCGGCGATCATCTCCCCGGGCGCCGCATCGGCGAAGTTCGGAATCACCTTCCGCGCGAACAGATCGAGCGAAGCCAGGATCTCGTCGCGGCCGTGGATGCCCTGGGGAATGAGCAGAAAGCACTCCTCGACGGGGACCGCCCGCGCCGCCTCCTCGATCCGCCGGCACAGGGTATCGGGCGAGCCGACGAGCAGCTCGGGCAACCCTTGCCCGAACGGGACCGACCACTGATTCCAGAACCAGTGCACATCCTCGAACAGGGCCTGCGCCTTGGCGTCGGTCTCGGCGCACACCATGATGCCGCCCCAGCCCGCCTCCTCGCCCGGCCGCACCGAATGTCCGTGGGCGACTGCCTCCTCCCGGTAGGCCGCCCAGAGCGCCTCGCAGAACTCGAGGTTCGACGAGAGCACGATCGGCTTGCCCTTGTACCTCGCCCAGAACTTCGCGGTGCGCATGGAGTGGGTGAAGCCGCCGTAGATCGGTGGCAGGGGTTGCTGCAGGGGACGCGGCGCAATGCCGATCTCGTTCACCCGCATGTCGTCGGCCACGCCGCGCCCGTAGCGGGAATAGACCCGGTGCTCGTGGGGGTTCACGAAGTCCGGGGGCGGAAACGTCCAGAACTTCCCCTCGTAGCGGAACGTGTCGTGCCGGAGCGCGGTCAGCACGATGTCGACGAACTCTTCGAAATACTCGCGGTTGTGCCGGTCCACCGGGGTATCCCGATTCCACGGCCCGACCGCGTTCAAATCGTCCCGGATGCGCAGATTGTCCACCCAGCGGGCCTGGTAGCCGCGAACGAGGCCGACCCCGAAGCGCCCGCCGAGCATGTTGTCCATGGTTGCGATGGACTCCGCGGTGCGCAGCGGATTGTGGGTGGTGGACACGAAGCCGCAGGTGATGACCCGGAGATTCCGGGAGTGCTGGCCGAGCCACATCCCCATGAGGGTGGGCTCGTTGCTGATCTCGAATCCCTCGATCTGGAGATGGTGCTCGGGGTGCCCGAAGCCGGCGTATCCGGCTTCGTCGGCGAAGCGCGCGTACTCCGCGATCTCGTCGAGCATCCGCCGGTAGAGCCGGGGGTCCTTGCCGGCCATGCCCGACTCGAGCTCTTCCCGCCGGCCGACGGTGCAATACATGAAGAGGTTGAACTGCATGGGAGGGCGCTCGCGAGGAAAGGTGGCCAGCTTCCCGATTCTAGCCCGAAAAAATCGACCGGCTTCCCGCTCCGGCCGCCAATCCGCTCGCGGTCGCGGGGCCGTACTCCCGCAAGCCGCCTCGGCAGCGCGCACGGGCTAGTGCTGCCCGTGCCCCACATCTCCCCGCGGGACTTTGAACGTGGATAATTCATTTCAATTCAATTATTTGCAATCTATCTGCCGATGACTGCCCAAGCCAGACTCGTCGGGCCTCGGCCGCATCGGGACCGGCCAGGGACCGACTTGTCATTCGATGCGCCGTTCACAGAAAAAGCAAAGGGCCGGAAAACAATGACTTCCATGATACGCCGCGCATGAAGCCCAGCGAGCGGATTTGGGGCACGGGCAGGGCCAGTGTCGACTACGCCTCGGCAGCGCGCACGCGCGCGCCCGGCCCGGGCGGCCCGTTCCTCCATGAGATCGTGGGGCATCCTGGCGCGCTCGCGACGAAAGTCGGTGATTTTTTCGGATCGGACCGCACGACAGGCCGATCCGCACCCGCGGCCGACACTCGGTCACGACAGGAAAATGGTCCTGCCTTTCCCGGCGTCCCGGGGTCAGTAGGAGCGCGGCAGACCGAGAACCCGCTCGGCGATGTAGTTGAGAATCATCTCCCGGCTCACGGGGGCGATGCGTGCGATCATCACCTCCCGCAGATACCGCTCGACGTGGTACTCCTTCGCGTAGCCCATGCCGCCGTGGCACATCACCGCCGTCTCGCAGGCACGGAAGGCCGCCTCCCCCGCCAGATACTTGGCCGCGTTCGATTCGGCACCGCACTCCTCGCCCGCATCGTAGAGCCCGGCCGCGCGGTACGCCATCAGGTTCGCTGCCTCCACCTCCGCCCACGCCCGCGCGAGGGGGTGGGCGATGGCCTGGTTCCGGCCGATGGGGCGCCCGAAGACCTCGCGCTCCCTCGCGTACTCGCAGGCGCGCCGGAGGGCCGCGCGGGCGATCCCGATCGCCTCGACGGCGACCAGGATCCGCTCCGGGTTGAGGCCGTGCAGGAGGTAGTAGAAGCCCTTGCCTTCCTCTCCAATCCGGTCTTCCTCCGGCACCGGCAGCCCGTCGAGGAACACCGCGTTGCTGTCCACCGCCTTGCGGCCCATCTTCTCGATCTCGCGCGCCTCGACGTGGTCGCGGTCGAAGTCGGTGTAGAAGAGGGTGAGCCCCTCCGCCCGCTTGCCGTTGTCGGGCCGGGGCGAGGTGCGGGCGAGGAGCAGCACCTTGTCCGCGGTCTGGGCGGTGCTGGTCCAGATCTTCCGGCCGTTGACCACGTAGCCCGAGTTGGTGCGGGTCGCCGTCGTCTCGATGTTCGTGGTGTCGAGACCCGCGTTCGGCTCGGTGACCGCAAAGCACGCGCGGTTCTCGCCGCGGATGAGCGGCGGCAGCATGCGCGCCTTCTGCTCCTCGGTACCGGCCACCACCACCGGGTTGAGGCCGAAGATGTTGAGGTGCACCGCCGATGCGCCGCTGAATCCCGCGCCCGACTCCGCGATGGCTTGCATCATCACCGACGCCTCGGTGATGCCGAGCCCGGCTCCACCATACTCCTCGGGCATCGCGATGCCGAGCCACCCGCCCGCGACCACGGCGCGAAGAAATTCCTCCGGGAACCTGCCGTCGTGGTCGCGTTCGTACCAGTACTCCGCCCCGAAGTCCTCGCACAGTCGGCCGATCGTCTCGCGGATGGCGCGTTGCTCTTCGCTCAGCGTGACCCCCGCACCGTTCACGGCCACCGCCGCGGTTACGTCGCTCACTGTTCTTCTGCTCCGTTCATCGTTCCGGCTCGGAGTCCGATCGTATCAGCCGATTCGCATCAGCCGGCGCTCGTCCACGGATACGCCCCGGAGATACGTCCCGGGTGGCCCGGACCGCGAGGAGAATGGTGCGCGACTGGCGGGTCGGATGCCCGCAGGTCGATGAGATGGTCCCCTCTGCCGACCCACCTTCCCGCCAGCGCGAAACGGCTTCGGATCGCCCGATTGTGCATCCCGGCCGCGTTCCGTATGTTTCGCGGCTTCGCTCCCGGCGAGACCGCCCGAATGGACGGTACGGAGCATCGCGCTCGCCCGACCGGCGACCCGCCCGGCAGCGCCCCGCCATTCGACCGGAGATCCGCCCGTGCCCGACACTCCCGGTGCCCCGCCCTCTGCCCCCACCGATTCGCCCCGCGCGGACGCCCCGCTCGCCGGGGTGCGGGTGCTCGACTGCTCGCGGGTCCTCGCCGGACCGTACTGCACGGTGCTGCTCTCCTTCCTCGGGGCCGGGATCGTCAAGGTGGAGGACTTCCGCGGGGACGAGGGCCGGCAGTGGCCGCCCCACCGGGACGGCATGGGCGCGTCCTTCCTCGCCCTCAACGCCAACAAGAAAAGCATCGCGGTCGACCTCAAGGACCCGGCGGGAGCGGCGATCGTGCGGGAGCTGGCGGGGGCCGCCGACGTGCTGGTGGAGAACTTCAAGACCGGGGACATGGAACGGTTCGGGCTCGGCTACGACGACGTCGCGCCGCTCAACCCGCGACTCGTCTATACCTCGATCTCCGCCTTCGGCCGGCGCGGCCCCAAGGCGAAGGACCCCGGCTACGAGGCGCTCGTGCAGGCGTACAGCGGCGTCATGGCGATCACCGGCGACCCGGACGGCGGTCCGGTGCGTTGCGGGGCGTCCTTCCTCGACCTCGCCACCGGGACGATGTCCGCCCTCGCGACGGTCACCGCCCTCTTCCGCCGCGAAGCCACCGGCCGGGGCGGCAAGGCGGAAGCCTCCCTCCTCGGCACCGCGATGGGCATGATGTGCAACCAGATGTCGAACTTCTTCCAGCATGGCGCCCAGCCGCGCCGGCTCGGCACGGCCCACAACCAGGTCGTGCCCTACCAGGTGTTCGCGACCCGCGACGGCTACGTCTTCATCGCGGCCGGCAACCAGAACCTGTACGAACGCCTGTGCCGCGCCATCCGTCGCGAGGACCTCATCGACGACCCCCGGTTCGACGGCAACCCGGCCCGGGTCGCGAATCGCGAGGCGTGCATCGGGGCGATATCCGCGACCATCTCGGAACACGAGACGAGGCCCCTGATGGTCGCGCTCCGCGAGCGGGGCGTGCCGTTCTCGCGGGTGAACGAATACGAGAACCTGGTGGAGGACGGCCAGCTCGACGCGCTCGGGGTCATCGAACCGGGGCACGGCGGCGCCTATCCCGAGTTCCGGATCCCGGGCCTGCCCTTCCACCTCTCCGAGCACGACCGGGGGCAGCCCGCGGACGCCCCCCGGATCGGCGAGCACACCCGCGAGATCCTGGCCGGGCTCGGCTATGGACCGAACCGCATCGACCGCCTGCTCGAAAGCGGCGTCGTTCGCGAAGGCTGAGCCGCGGGGCCGCCTCACCCGGCAACCGGCGGAGAAGCCGAGGGCACCTGGATCCGTCATTTCCGGAACACGTCGCCGCGCTTCTCGTCGTGGAGCATGACCGGCGCGCGGGCGCGGTACTTCGGGCCGATCCGGCCGACGTAGCAGTCGGGCGGCTCGCATATGTGGCTGCCGGCGGAGATGATGGGCTTCGTCACGGGGATACCGACGGCAAGCATTCGAGCGGGGTGGGCGGCGACTCTAGCAAAGTGATCCCCGGACGAGTCTTTGCGTACGAAGCCCGGCTTTCGACCGGCGGGCCGCGCACTTCCGGGTTCAGCCGGGGCACTGCGACCTTCCGGCGGGCCGGACGGCCGTTTCGTGCTCGCCGGCGGGCTTCCGAAGTCGGTCGCTTGTCGGGTCCCCGAGCGGGCTGAGGATTGTACGTAATCAGGTTCGAGATTGGCCGCGAGAAGCCGCTGGCGCACGGCCTCGCCGCGCAGGTGGGCTTACGGTCCGCAGAGGCTGCGCAGATCGGAAGCCATGCGGCCATACCAGTTCGCGCTGCGGAAGAACGCGCCCCGGCGCGTCGCCCCCTCGCACAGCCGCCGATACAGACCGGGGTCCTCCAGCAACCGCTCGATCGCGGACTTCACCGCCGCAGCGGAGCGGGGCTCCACAAGCAACCCGCTCTCTTCGTGCTCGACGAGCTCGGGAACGCCGCCCCACCGGGCGGCGACGACCGGCACACCGCACTGGAAGGCTTCGACGATGATGCCGGGATAGCCCTCGCCTCTGAAATAGCTGGGAAACAGCAGCAGGTCGTATTCGCGCAGAACACGCGCCACTTCTCCCGGTTCCAGAACACCGCCGTAGTCCGCCTTGGGATGGCCTTCGAACAGCGAAAAATCCGTGTCGGGCATACGCGGCCCGAAGACCCTGAGATGACAGCCTTCGGGTAGATGGCGACAGGCGTCGAGAGCCTCGGCCAGCCCCTTGTCCATTTCCAATCTTGCGACGAAGATCAGCTTGCGGAGCACCTTGCGTTCGGCGGCAGCCGGGACTTCGAGGTCCCTCGTATTGGGGAACCAGCGAAAATTGGCCAGATGACCGAAGTCCCGGTACAACTGCCGAGATTGGACGTATACCAACGCACAGCGCATCCAGGTTCGATCAGCGACCCACCGGGTCAAGGCACCATATTCTTGATAGATCGAGCCGAAATCGCCTCCGGAAAACCGCAGCACCATGGACCTGCGCGCGATCTTGCAGATGATCCAGACGGACGAGGCCAGGATGGGCGCCGAGTAGGGCGCTATGAAAAGGAAAACGATCCGGGAGTGCCGGATCCTCCTCACTGTTTCCCGGACCACCCGCAGGAATCTCCCAAGTCGGATAGCCTGGACTTTCCAGGGGGACAAATTGGTCACGCTTGCCATCGAGTCGAGGATATCCAGCTCGAAACCCCTCATCCGCAATTCGCGGACCTGCTCCGCGGCCACGACCTTGGTCCCTCCGATCACGCTGGTAGGGGATTCTGTGCCCGGCAGCGGAGCGATGAGCAGGATATTCGACATTCGGTTTTCGTTGCTCGAGCGCTTCAGCGCGGTCTGGCGTCCACCGAGTGGCTTCACATGGTGCACCCGGTTGCCGCTCGATCCCGAGGCGGAAAGAAGAAGCCGGTTCCCCAACTCAAGTGCATGGTCGCAAGGAGTAGCGGGAGAAGGAGCGCAACGGGTGCGCGGCGACGGATTCCGACCGTCAGCGCTCCAACCGTCAGGACGAGAAGATAGGCAAGCGGCAATACCGCTGCGACCCAAGGGGCGCCAGCCAGGCCCAGGAACACCGAGGCGGCCAAGCCCAGCACCAGCAACGGGGCGGCGAGCTGTCGGGCTCGCAGCGATGCCGGGTGCAGCCGCAACACACGGGCCTTCATCCGGCCATAGCCGAAGTACTGCCGAGCGAGGCGGCGCAGCGTGCCACGGGGTCGGTAGTCAACCACAAGCGCGGGATCGAACCACACCGTTTCCCCGCGTTCCCGCAACCGCCAGTTGATTTCGTAGTCTTCGTTGCCAAGCAGGGAGGTGTTGTATCCGCCCACCGCGTCAAACGTATCGCGTCGAAACACGCCCAGAAAGACGGTGTCGGCCGGCCCCTCGGGGCCACCAAGCCGGTACCGGGCATCGCCTGCCCCAAGTGGTGTGACCATCGCCACCGCCACCGCCCGCTCGAAGAACGTATTCCCGATCGGCCGCTGCCGGCCGCCGACGTTCGCGGCCCTCGTTCTCCGAAGCGTCCCGACCGCCCGGCGCACATAACCGGGTGGAAGAAACGTATGGCCGTCGCAACGCACGATCACACATCCCGTCGCGGCACGCAGTGCCGCAATGAGGCCGGGGATGTGAACACGGGCGGGGTTGGAGACGAGTTTCACCGCCGGGTACTCCCGTCGAATGATATCGGATGTGGCCGGGAACTCGGATCCGTCGGCGACGATTACCTCCATCGAACCCTCGTAGTCCTGGGACAGCACCGAGTCGAGAGCCGCCGCGATGGTTGCCTCGGCGTTGCGGACAGCCATGACAACGGACACCGCGGGAAGGCGAGTCATGGCGACACCGGCAACCGTCGCAGGCGCCGGAAGCCCGGGAGCTGCTTCCATCTCGTCGCAGAACCGGTTGCGGAGGGCGCCACGCGGATAGCGGGTAAGCGGTACGAACGGCCCACCTTGCCAACCACGGGCCCGCCGTGCAGCCAGCTTGACGCCGAGCTGAAGTTCCAGGGCAACAGCTCGCGGATGCACGAGTGCGGGTGGCCAGCGGCGATCTTCTCCAGCGTGCTCTTGAGCCAGGCGTAGGGCTCCACGCCATTGAGCTTGCACGTTTCGATGAGCGAGGCGATGCGCCCCCAGCCATGCGCCCCCTCGTCGTGGCCGGCGAACAGCGCGTTCTTGACATTGAGTTTGACGGGCCGCATCAGGTTCTCCACCGCGTTGGAGTCGACCTCCACGCGCCCATTGTAGAGAAAGACGAGCAACCCTGCCACTGGTTAGCGATGTAGATCAGCTTCTCGCCCAGGCGCGAGCGCGCTGAGATCCGCGAGCGCTGCTCGTCGAGCCACACCCCGAACCGGTTCACCAGCGGCGCCGATTCGTCCCACCGGATCGCTTGGCGCGTGGCCGGCGGCTCGCCTCGGATCTTCTTCTCGACCGCATACAGCCGCGCGACCGGACATTTACCCCAGAGACTTCTGAAGGGCCAGCCCGAATGCCACCCTCCAGCAATTCTCATTTTGCTCGTCGGGTCCCGCTGCCGGACCGGCACGACCGTCGATCGGCCCCGGATCGAGTCGCCAGGAGAAGACGGCTTGCGACTCAGGGTGAAGTCAGGCGCCAAAATGAGAACTGCTGGCCACCCTCCAGATATCCATCAACCGTCAGGATGACTTTTGAGGAGCCCTGATGGATTCGCAGGCGGCCGACTTCCGGGCGTCGCATGAGCTTCCGCAACCCCTTGCAAGCCGTCCATGCTTCGGCGCCCGCTACCCTTCCAGCCAACGCGCCGCGATGTCTTCGACGCTGAACGTGGCCGCCCGTTTTCTGCCCCCGTTCGCCAGATGTTCCCTGAGCCCGCGGTCCGACAGGACCCTCCCTGTCGCGGACGCAAGCGCCGCCACATCTCCCTCCGGCACCAACAGCCCGCTTTCACCGTCTTCGATGATCTCCGACGGTCCGTAATCGCAGTCGAAAGCGACAACCGGACATCCATGGGCCATGGCTTCCACCAACACGTTCGGCCATCCTTCGCTACGAGAGCTCAACACGAAACACGCCGCGTTCCGGTACCAGGCATCGATGTCGTCGACGCGGCCCGGAAAATGCGTTCGGTCCTCGACGCCGAGGGTACGCGCCAGTCGGGTGAGCTCGGCTCTTTCCGCGCCGTCGCCGACGATCACGAGATGGGTATCGCGCCGATCAAGGCTGGCGAACGCCGCCAGCAACCGGTCAAACCCTTTTGGTGGGGTGAGCCGGCCGGCGCCCAGAACGAAAGGTGAGGGTAGACGATACCCGGGCGGCCTTCCGGCGGCGGTGGCCGCGGGGGCCGGGTTGGGGATGACCACCGTCTTTCCCGCGGGCACCCCCATTCGTTCCAACGCGCCCTTTATCCCGGCTGACGCTGCGACCACGCGCGCGGGCAATCGGTACAACAAGGCAAGAGCCGCATAACCGCGATAGGCGCGCGACAGCCGGACGGGATCGCTGTGCACGGATACCCACAACCGGTGCAGACGACCCGTCAAGGCCGCGGCCACGACGGCGGGGTAGTTGGCGCTTTCCTGGTACGAGAAGATCCGGTCCGGCCGCTCGCGCCGAAACAGGCGGGCCAGCTTGATCGTACGTATGCCGAAGTTGTAGATCTTGGCAATGAAGTTGTCGGAAGAAGGACAGGACAGGTCCAGAACGCGCCCGCCGTGGTCATAGTGCTGAACGGAGCCGTCGAACAACGCGACTCCGACCCGATGCGCCTTGGCCCATTCCCGGGTCAAACGAGACACCACGCGCTCGGCGCCCCCTCCTCGAAGGGAATAAATGATCACCAGAATGTTCACGGCGATCTCACCAGGCGTTCAAGGACGCCGGCAGGCTCATGCAGGCAGAGCGCTTCGTACATGCCGGGTCGCCGGCCCGTGATCGCCATCGGACAGGGGAAGCCGCGATGCAACGGGATGGGCGAGCGACCATCCGTGGGTGCGAGTGTTCCGGTTGGTCCACCGGCATGGAGCTCAAGCTCGATAGAGGGCCGCGAAGCGATCGACCATCCGCGGCATGGACCAGTGGGCTCGGATGCGCTCGCACGCCGACTGCCCGAGCCGGGCCCGCGCCTCGACGGGGAGTCGGCGCAACGTCCGCAGAGCGTCCGCGAACGCCTCGGGGTCGCCGGGTGGTGTCAGGAAGCCGGTGTCGCCGACGAGTTCGCGGGCGTCGCCGTTCACTGTCGCAACCACGGGAAGCCCGCAGGCCATCGCCTCTGCGATCGCGTTGGAATATCCCTCGCCGCGGCGAGAAGAACTTGCAAGCACGTCGCAGGCGGCGAGCAGTCTGGGGACGCTGCTGGGCCCGCGCAAGCCGGGCGAGCGTCAACTCGGCGCCCCCGACATCCAGTTTGGTGATGACGTGGAGGATTTTGGGCCTTGAATCAAGCCGATTTGCGAGGCGGTGCACTGGTTGCAGACCCTGGGGCAGTACAGGCGTCCTCAGTGTCATCATTCTCACCCCGCCCTCGTTACACTGCGCTTTGCGCGAAGCGCGATTCGCGCGACGGCGCCCAGCAACGCCAGGAGGACGGCGTACCAGAGGATAAAGCCCAACGAGCTCGAGGCCGTGCTCTCCATCCTCTGGACCAGAACCGTCAGGATATGGGCGCCCCCGGCCATGGTCACCACCGAGGCGCCGGCGTGGAAGAAAAGCTGGTACGTCGCCCGGTACAGGACGCCCAGCAGGAGCATCCCCAGCAGAACGCCCGGCACGCC
This sequence comes from Gammaproteobacteria bacterium, assembly GCA_965214795.1. Lineage (GTDB taxonomy): Bacteria > Pseudomonadota > Gammaproteobacteria > HK1 > HK1 > JAJDXW01. Next base: position 5,342,182 of record OZ243976.1, read on the forward strand.
GAAGTTGGCGTACATCTCCCCCACCTGATGTATCTTGAAGGCGTTGACCTCGGTGCCCTTTGGCAGAAACCCGTAACGTTGGCCCAGGTCTCTTACGTTCTTGGGCTTGCCTTCCCAGACCAACCGGGGGATGAGCTTGAACAGTATGGGGGAATAGGTCTCGCCGCCCAGGTACGGCACGTTCTCCGGGGCCTGCCTGATGACCCAGGCGACGGGCAGCAGTATGTCCAGGCGCGTTGACGCAGCGTTGAGCGCACTGTGAAAGCGGCCTGGGGATGCCCCTCCGACGGCATGGTTCCTCACGGTCCGAACGTAGAGCGCCGCCTTCCTCCCTTGGGACAAATAGGCGCTTGGCGCAAACGGGTTCCTGCCGATCGGCTCGCGCGTCTTCGTGCATGCGGTGACGGGCAGCGTGACGCTCTCGCCCCAGTTCGGATAGAAGAAGGTCGCCGGTGAGCCGCCTTCGCGCAGAGCGGAGCGGTCGCCTTCATGGTCAATCAGTGCCCGCAGGCGGTAGATGACCACCCGGGGGTCATCCTGTCGAAGCAAGGTCTGATCCACCGCATACTCGGCCCAGTTGTCGGCGTCCACTTCCACCCGTATCAGGTCGCCCGGCTGAACCGCGGCGAGAACGGCCCGCTCCGCTTCGTCCGTTTCGTTGATGTGCAGCCGCCGCCCTGCGCCTTTCCGCTCGGTGTCCAGCTCCCATGAAGCGGCATCCACGGTCCAGAGGCCCCACTGTCCATTCGAATGGATGTTCCGGTAAGACCCGCCTACGAAGGTGGCAAGCGTCTTGCCTTGCCATCGGGCCATGCTCTCCCCCGGGCGATGCCAGCGAAGCGTACTCGCATCCGGGATGAGCCGCGTGAACGGGCCGGTCCGGATGCGGTCGATGGCGTAGGCCGGGAGCGGCACCCGGTGAACGCACTGCCCGTCCGCCGCCACTCCATCTTCGTCGAGGGCGAAGTCGAAGTTGTCGTAGCCGTCGCCCGCCCGGTGGCTGGGCACGCTGGCGCTGTCGACCGGAAATACATGCACGAAAAAGTGCCGCCTGACGCTGTCGGCCGGCTCCGTGCTGCACGCCCCGAGGTCCTTGTAGTAGTAGGTCAGGACGCCGCCTCCGTAGAATATGTCGTAGCCCGGTGTCTCGACGACCGGCGTTTCCGCGCCGGTATCGCCCGGGAGGGTGAAGACGTGGGTGGAGGTACACAGGGACTGGCGGGCGAGCGGGTCAACCCCCTGCGTCCAGATCAGGGCGCGAAACTCGTGCCGCATCGGAAGCAGCACGAGGAGCAGGATTGCCGCCGTGAGGACGCCGCAAGCCGCGCCCTTCCAGCTCGGCACGGGCGCGGTGACGACCCAGGCCACGAACAGGGCCAGGATGGCGCTCATTCCGTGCAGCACGAGGCCGCTGCTCATCCCCAGCACCGTGTAGTAGGCCAGCAGCAGCCACATGAACGACTTGCCGGCCAGTCCCAGTTGCCCCCGCAACTGCAGGCAGAACAGGATCAGGATGGAGAGGACGACGCACTCGCCGGCCAGCTCGACCGGGAAGGCGGTGCCCGGCGGCAACAAGTCCCTGCCGGTGTAGAATGTCGCCAAGTTGCCGATGTGGATGTAGAAGAAAGGCGCGGCGGCGATGCCGATGATGACGGCCAGCGCCGAGGCGTAGCGCTGCATCTCTGCCGGGATGACTTCGATCCGGGGGAGCTTGCCGGCCAGCCACCGGCGGTGCGGCCCGAAATACCCGGCCAGCAGCAGGGCCCAGCCGGCCAACGCCAGGAACAGCGCCAGGTCGATGAGGGAATCGTCCATCCGCGGGCTCCCCAACCAATGCCCGTAGAAGTCCTGCCGCAGAAAGACCGGCGAGCCGAAGTACAGCCCATACGTGACCCCGATAATGGGCATCAGGGAGTGGCCCCAGTCCCGTCCGGAGGCCCACATCAGCATCGGCAGCGAGCAGAGACACAGGAGCAGCGAGGCCATCAGACGCTGCAACGCCGTCGGATCTGCCGGGGCGTACAGGTTCATCACAAGAAGCGCCGCGGCCACCAGGATGGCGAACACGGCGACCCGCCGATCGACGGCACGCCTGGCGATGAATTCGGTGATGAAACTTGATCGGTTGATGGCGCCCGGCGGCGGCGCGGTGGCGCGGCTCATCCTGTGACCACCATCTCATAGCACTGCAGCATCTTCTCGCCAATCTGTTCGTGGTTGAACTCCGCCTCCATTCTCCTTCGGCCGGCGAAGCTCATCGAGGCGCGAAGGGGGGGATTGTCGGCCAGCGCGACGATCGCGCCGGCGAGCGCCTCTACGTCGTGCGGGGGAACCAGATAACCGTTACGGCCGTGTTGTACCACGTCTCGACATCCCGGTGTATCCGTCGTCACTATGGGGCATCCGCAAGCAGCAGCTTCCAGCAGGACCATTGGAAGTCCCTCTCTGTAGTAGGAGGGCAGCGTAGCGATGTGCGAGCGGTTCCAAACGCTGTTCATGTCCTCTTGATATCCCCACCATTCCACGAATCCGGCGGCTACCCATTCCGTGATCCTTTCGGCCGGAACCGACACCGGGTTGTTTTTGTCCGGCTCGCCCACCAACGTGAATACAATATCGTCACGCGCCGCTCGGATCCTTACCGCCGCTTCGACGAACACACGCACGCCCTTGTCCCATATCAGACGTGATGCCATTGTCACCCGGATCGGCCCCGGTGGTTCCGGAGCGACCATGAAGCGATTGATGTCTACGCCGGTATCCTGCCTGTGTATGAGGCGTTCCGACTTTACGCCTAACGAGCTCACGAACTCTGCGTCCTGAGAGTTCTGGACCATCGTGTACGTCCGATCACGTCGCAACACCCAGCTCAGTAGCGGCAGCAAGGCATATCTGATCGCACGAGCTCGCAAGCTGTTGTGGGTCAGCGCAAATCCCATGCCTGTGATTCCGTTGATTACCGCGGGCGTCCGAGCGAGCAAGGCGGCAATGGAACCGAGCAGCACGGGTTGCAACGAGACGTGATGCACAAGATCCGGTCGGTAGCGGCGGTAGATACCGTAAAGCCTGAGAGTCCTGCGGAGAATATTCCACGGGAAAGATTTGCGGAGGACGAAATCGAAATTGACGCATTCGAAGCCGAGCGCGCGAATCCGTTGTTCATGATTGTCCGTCCGGGTCACGAAGGTTACCGCCCAGCCGGCATCACGCGCAGCCTTCGCGACTCCGATCCGATGGGAAATCACATATCGCTCCTCGGTCACCCCCAACATCAGATGGCGAGTCCGGTCTTCCTTCCCGGAAAATTTCTGCAGTGTCGTGCAGGTTCCCGGACATCGGAGCTTCGGCGTCGGATTCCCGGTGTCAGGCGGCGAACTCATCCTGCACGACCAAGCACGGACCGGCCGGCGGCCCACAGGAAACGCGCGTCGCCGCGCCGCGGCAGCCAGATCCGGAACCAAGCCATTCGAGTCGTTCTTCTGAACACGATCGCGAGGAGAACGCATCGGCAAAGCATCCCGGCGGTCATGGCCCAGGCGGCGGCTTCGACGCCAAGCGCCGGGTAGAGCCAGGGGAGTGCGCCGAGATTGACGCATAACCCGAGGCAACCCGCCCACGAGCAGATATCCGGGCGGTTGACGCCCTTGAAGTAGGTCATGAACATGCCGGCGCAGGCATGGGCAAGGATCCCGGGCGCGATGATCCACAGCAGCGGGACCGCCGGCAGGAAGGCATCCGAAAGCAGGTGCCGAACCAGCGGCGTGCCGATCGCAAGCGCGGCGAGGAGGGCGACCGCGGTGGCGCCGCAGACGAGGCGCAGGGAGAGGGCGACCAGCTCGGGGTGCTCCCTGCCCGCGATGCGGGGCAGCAGCGCGTTGCCGACCGCGTGTGAGAGCAACAGAAATCCAAGCATGAGCGCGCTTGCCGCGGCGAACAGTCCGATATCGGCCTGGCTCGCGATCAACCCCAGGACGAGAATGCCTATGTGCGGTCCGACCCCGTCCACGGTCCGCGCGACATGGTATCTGAAGCCGTAGCCGAGAATGCGGGTGAGACTCGAACGGGAAGGCGTTTCCGGGACCAGCCCGCAATGCCGCCGCAGGTCCCGGAGGCAGACGGCGATCATCACGAGATGACCGGCGGCGAACGCCAGGATGGCGCCGTCGACCCCGAGACCCCGGTCCCGGACGAGGACCAGGATCACAAGCGCGTTCGCCGCGACCCGGAGCAGCGAAAAGACCGCGAGGCGGGCGAAGCGCCTGAGCGCGCCGAGCTGGTGCTCGAGCGCGAACGAGAGCGCCGTGAGCGGAACCAGGACGAGCGCCAGGTGGAACGAGCGCGTCTGTGCCTTGTGGAAAAAGGCGATGTCGCCGTGGATCAGCGGCACCGCCAGCGCGACGGCCAACGCTGCGCCGGCGAGCCCGATCGTCAGGACACAGGACACGCCCTGCGAAACGCTCACCTGTCTCGCCGCGACGAAGTACTTCGCGCCCTCCTGGACGCCGGGCGTGAAGAGCAGGCCGAGCAGGGTCCCGAACAGAACGCAGACGGCATAGCTGCCCCTTCCCTCGGGAAGGAGCATCCAGGCGAGCATCCCCTGGATCAGAAGAGCGAAGAGGGCGATGCCGGCCCGGGTCGCGAACAGGATGGCGACATCCTGTCCGCCGGTCGTATCCGGGCCTCGCGGCGCGTCCCCCGTTTCCGGCTTCGATCGGAGCATGGCATTCCCCGCCGCTACATCCTGCCGGCCTTCGGCAACCGCCGCGTCGATGCGATTGACCCCGCTCACCGGATGCCGGCCCGGGAATTTCCGGACCGCCTGGCCACCGCGGCTCCGGGCGAATGGGTGTTGCCCGGAGTGACGAACCGACCGCTGAGGTCCGGTCGCAACGGTATCGAAATATCCGGAAACGTCACGGGGACCTCGGAGCCGATGCGGGGTGCTGCAAAAATAATGCCCGCCGGTGATCGTTTCATTGACGGGCCTTCAGCTCACTTTCCGGACCGGAAAGAAGAAACCGCTTCCCCAGCTCAAATGCATGGCCGCCAAGATCAGCGGCAGAAGGAGCCCGGCAGGCGTACCGTGACGGATTCCGACCACCAGAGATCCGGCCCCCAAGACGAAGAGATAGGTGAGCGGAAGCGCCGCCGGAACCGCCTGATGGGCGCCGGCCAAGGCCAGGACCCCGGATGCGGCCAATCCCAGTACCAGCAACGGAGCGAAGATCTGCCGGATCTGCAGCGAGGTCGGATGTCGTAACAGCACCACCCGCTTCCATCGGCCGTAGTCGAAATACTGCTTGGCGATCTCCCGCAACGTGCCACGGGGCTGGTAGATGGCCACGAGTTCGGGATCGAACCACACCGTTGCCCCGGATTCCCGCAGCCGCCAGTTGAGTTCATAGTCTTCATTACGAAGCAGGGTGGGATCGAGTCCGCCCGCTACTTTCAACGTTTCGCGCCGGAACACACCCAAGTAGACGGTGTCAACGGACCCCTCGGGGCCACCAAGTCGATAGCGGACGTCACCCGCTCCAAGCGGTATGGTCATCGCGATCGCCACCGCCCGCTCGAATAACGTGCTCCCAGCCGGCTGTTGCCGACCGCCGACGTTTGCCGCCGACGTTTTCTTCAACGTTTCGACCGCGCGGCGCAGATATCCGGACGGGAGCATCACACGAGTATCGCAACGCGCTATGATCTCTCCGGTTGATGCCCGAAGCGCCGCGTTGAGTCCGGCCCCGATGCTTCGAGCCGGATTGGGGATCAACCGCACTGTCGGGTACAGACGTCGAACCACCTCGGACGTGGCCGGCATTTCGGACCCGTCGGCGACGATCACCTCCACCGAACCCGGATAATCCTGGGACAGCACCGAGTCGAGCGTCGCAGCGATGGTCGCGTCGGCGTCGCGGGCCGGGATGACGACCGACACCGAGGGAAGGGGGGCCGCGGTAGCGTCGGCGGCCGTGGAAGGCGTTGGAAGTCCGATGGCTGCATCCACCTCGTCGCCGATGGATCCCCGGCCGCCCGCGACCGAGCGCTCATGTCGGTGCATCAGTCGGTCTCCATGGGAACAATGGCGCCGAGGACGATAGCCACCAAGTCCGCGCCCAACCAGTCCGCGCCGAACCAGAAGCGGGCCTGATTCCGGGGGTCCGAGCGGTCGCGGAGCGCCGCCAGGTCCGGCTCGCGGTACTTGCCCTCACAGATGCGACCCGCAACCCGGCGAACAGGACGAACCCGCCGCGCGGCTTGAGGTACGTCTTGAACAGGTCATTGAGGAACGATAAGGATGGCTTGGTGCGCGATGGTGGGCATGGGCAGGTCCTCGACGCGGCCGTCGGCGAACTCGACCAGGCGGCGGCTTCGGTCCGTGAGCCAGAGGTAGTGCTCGTCGCTCCACTCGCCTGGGGCGGCATCGCGTCGCACAGGAGGGCGTTCATCTCAACGCGCTCTGAGAAGTCGTTGCAGTCGTTGCTTGGGTCATGGAATCGTCCTTGACGGGCGACGGTGGAAATATACTACAACAACATCCAAAAGCAGGTGATTGTCGAGGAACCGATACAGAACCTGTCAACGACATTGAGACACCGGTGTTCGGGATTTACTGAGCAGTGCGCGGAGTCGCAGCCGCGGCCGGCGGGTTGATCCAGACCCGTTCGGGGAGCGGCTGGGGCTTCGGGGTCCCATGGACGAATCGCTCTGGGTGCCGGCTCCAGGCGAGGCGAAGGGTACGTTCGCGCTGCTCCAGGATTCGGTGGGCTCGACCGTGGTGGACGTCATGGGGGGGTGAGCATCGCGATCCCGGCCCCGGCACGACGATGCTCGGTGTGGTCGAGGAGTTGCGTGCCGAGGTCGCCTCGCTGGCCGACCGTAACCGCCGTCTGGAGCATGTGGTGCGCGATCTGCGCCGGTTGCTGTACGGAAAGAAATCCGAGAAGCTGCACCCTGACCAGCTCCAGCTTGCCTTCGAGGCGCTCGAAGGGGCGGTGGCCGAGCTCGAACCAGCGCCTCCGGCGAGCGCGACCCCGGGGTCGCGTCGCAAGCGCCGCGTGCCCGAGCGCAACCTCGGCCATCTTCCCGAACATCTGCCCCGGGTCGAGCAGGTGATCGAGCCCCGCAGCACGCACTGCCCGTGCGGGTGTGGCGAGATGGTACGCATCGGCGAGGACCGCACCGAGCGGCTCGACATCGTCCCGGCGCAGCTTCGGGTTCTCGTCACCGTGCGCCCGAAGTATGCCTGCCGGGTGTGTGAGGAAGGTGTCACCCAGGCGCCGGCGCCGGCGCATCTGATCGAGGGTGGACTGCTCCACTTCGTTTACGAAAACCCGCGCGCTTCATCGCACGGCCCAGCTTGAGATCCTCCCACGCCTGCGCAAACAGGTTGTCCAGGTACAGGGTATCCTGGTCCAACACCCCTTCGACTAACGATGGCAGCGTGCGCCGGCTTGTGACACGATCCATGATAGGGCCTCCCGTGATTCAGTTGAATGTCCAGTCTGAATACCTGACATTCTACCACGTGTGAGGCCCTTTTTATCCAGATATTCAACAAGTTATCTGAAGTCCTCCGCCCAAAACAAACCCCGAAAGGTGAGTGGATCCCACTCGAAATGAAACTCGAACACGCAATCGCGGCGCGCGACACCTGGAGAATCGGCGGTGCGCGAGAGTGGCCGGCATCAGGCCTGCTCCACGCCGAAGGCCACGACGTTGCGCGTCTCCTTGCTGAACTCCACTCCGATCAGGTGGATCGGTTCGCCCCGGCCGCGGTATTTGTCTGCGTAGCCTCGCTCCCGTAGCTGCGCCATCGCCGTGCCCTCCGGCCCGCGCTCCACCACCTTGAACTCGAACAGGTAGACATGGCCACCCCACCGCACTGCCATGTCCAGGCGCCCCCGGTTCGAACTGTCCTCCACCGTCGCATCCAGCCCCGCCCCTTCCACGTAGCCGTAGAACACGCTCGCGTAGTAGCCCTCGTACCGGGCGATGTCGTTGTTCGTGTACCACTCTTGGGGAATGCTGTCGAAAAACGCCCTGAACAGCGTCTCCACACCGCCGAAGTCGTTGGCCGCGAGCAGTCGGCGCAGCCCGTCCCCCTGCGCCAACTCGCGCGCGTCGCGCGGCACCGCGGCCCGCAGCAGGCGCCCGGCCAAGCCTTGGCGCACCTCCCGGTTCGGGTAGCCCAGACGGTAACGCGGCAACCGGGTCGGGTCGTCCGCTCCCTCCACGCCCTTGATCGTCAGGTAGCCGGTCTGGAACAACAGCGCCTCCGGCTCCATGTCGTCCACATCGAAGGCGGACAGCAAATCATCGGCGGCGCGCAGGCCGTCCAGCCTCGGGAAGTGCAGGCCAAGCCGGAACAGCCGCTCGATCAGGAACGCCGGCGTGCCGGTCTCGAACCACCAAGCGTCGAATTGGCGGCGGCGAAACAGCAGGAGCACATCGTAAGGATTGTACACCCGCTCCTCGCCCAGCCAGCCGTAGCCGTCGTACCAGTCGCGGATGGCCTCCCGGTCCAGCCCCGGCAGCTCCGGCGCGAACACCGTGTCCAGGTCCGCCTCGGTGTAGCCGCAGACGGCCGAGTAGTCCGGCTCCAGGGTGATGTCGGTGAGGTTGTTGAGATCCGAGAACAGGCTGACCTTGGAGAACTTGCTCACTCCGGTGACGAAGGTGAACCGTACGTGCGCGTCGCTGTCCTTGACGACGCCGTAGAAGCCGCGCAGGAAGTCGCGGTTGGCCCGCGCGACCGCCGGCTCGTCGAGCGCGTCCACGATGGGCTTGTCGTACTCGTCCACCAGCACCGCCACCGGCTGCCCGGCTTTGCGGTGCAGCACCTCCAGAAGGTGTGCGAGGCGTTCCGGCGCCGTGGCGTATTCGGAAACCGCGCCGGTCTGCCGCTGAACGGCGTCGAGCTGCGCCATCGCATTCACGTGCAAGAGGTCCGGATTCTTGAAGGTGCCGCCGCCGAAGCTCAGACGCACCACCGGGTGGCGCACCGACCAGTCCCAGCGGCCGTGGATGTAGAGCCCCTCGAACAGCCGCTCGTTGCCCTCGAACAGCTCCTTGATGGTGTCCACCAGGAGACTTTTGCCGAAACGCCGGGGGCGGGACAGGAAGTAGTGCTTGCCCTCCCTGACCAACCGATCCAGGTAGGCGGTCTTGTCCACGTAGTAGCAGCCCCCCTCGCGGATCTCGCGGAAGGTCTGGATGCCAAGGGGCAGCTTGCGCTTCGCCATTGGCGGCGGTGGGGGGGTCGGGTTCGGCTCCGGGTGCGTCATGGCCTGCGCTCCGACGAGCCCGCTCATTATGCACCCGAAGACCGCTATCGGCGCGACGACCGTGGGCAGCGGTCGGCGGCGGAGTCCGGCGCCGAACGACGCCCGATGCCGACGCTCGTGCGGACAGATCGCTCCAGTGTCGCGCGTCCTCCTCGCCTGATGGCCGCCCGCCACCGGTGTTGCGCGCCCTTGGTGGCCAGAAACCGGGCAGCTCGCCACCGGCCGCGGGCGGCCATCGGAACGAGTTGTATCTCCGCGGACCGGAGTCGGATTTGGACCGTTCCGGTGTTCGAATCATGGCGAACGGGCAGCCGGTCTCAGCCCGGCTCCACGTCGAAGGCCACGACGTTACGTGTCTCCTTGCTGAACTCCACCCCGATCAGGTGGATCGGCCAGCCCAGGTGGCGGTACTTGTCAGCATAGCCCCTGGCCTTAAACTGCGCCATCGCCGCCCCGTGGCCTCCTTCTCCACCACCTTGAACTCGAACAGGTACACGGCACCGTTGAACCGCACCGCCAAGTCCAGGCGGCCGCGGTCGGAACTGTCCTCGACCGTCGCCGTGAGTCCCGCCCCCTCCACGTACGCGAAGTGGCCATCGACACGAACCACCTGGAACGGGCGCTGCGGCCGATTCCTCTGGGGAGCGCAATTGGCTGTTCACTTCGAGTGAGGTCGGCGCGCAACGGGTCGGGATCATCCAGAGCCTGTTGGTGACCTGCCGGTTGCACGCGGTGGACCCCTGCACCTATCTGGTCGATGTGCTCCAGCGCATCAGCGCGCATCCGGCCAAACGGGCCATCGAACTCACCCCACGGATGTGGAAATCGCTATTCGCCGACGCCCCCTTGCGCTCCGACCTCGCCCACCACCACCACGACCCGCCATCACACTGAGCGCCGTCCCGCAACCACGGCCTATATTGCCCGCTTGCGTCTTGTCGACGTAGTAGTAGCCCCCTCGCGGATCGTGCGGTAAGGTCTGGATGCCGATCGGCAGCTTGCGCTTCGGCCCCGGCGACGGCTGGGGATTCGGGTCCGGCTCTGGGTGCGTCATGGCCCGCGCTCCGACGATCCCGCCCATTATGCACCCGAAGGCCGCGGTCGGCGGGACGTCCGTAGTCGCCCCGTACCGTCGAGCGATTCTCCTACGAAACCCGAGCCCTCGGCCTACACGTCCGACTTCGGCGTCCGGTTACCTTGGCCCCTTGCGGCACGACGAGAACTACAAGCGGCTCTTCGCCTTCCCCCGCATGGTCGAGGACCTGCTGCGCGGCTTCGTCGGCGGCGAATGGATCGACGAGGTCGACTTCTCCTCACTGCACAAGCTCTCGGCGGAGTACGTCAGCGACGAGCTGCGAGAGCGCCGCGGCGACGCCGTGTGGCGGGTTGGCCGCCGCGGCGGCTGGCTGCACGTGCTGGTGCTGCTGGGGCTTCAGTCCCGCGACGACCCGGACATGGCGCTTCGCATCCTCGAGTACACGACCCTGCTGTACCGGGAGCTGGGCCGCAACCGGGCACTCGGCCCGGACGGACGCCGCCCGCCGGTGCTGCCGGGCGTGCTCTACAACGGGGCTTCGCCGTGGACTGCGGCGGTGGAGGTGGTGCGCTTGGCGCGGGAGTTGGGATTGGCGAAATTCGGCAAGCTGTCGATTGATGGAACGAAGATTCGGGCGAACGCGAGCAAGCACAAGGCGATGAGCTACGGGCGGATGGTGCATGAGGAGCGCCGTCTGGAGGGGGAGATCGAAGCGTTGTTGAGCCGAGCGCGCGATACCGATGCCGAGGAGGATGCGCGTTTTGGGGAGTCGTTGCGCGGTGACGAGTTGCCCGAGGAGTTGCGTCGGCGCGCGGATCGGCTGGCGGCGATTCGCGCGGCGAAGGAGCGGCTGGAGTCGGCGCAGCGCGAGGCCGATGACGCGCGCGGCCGCCAGCCGGGCCAGGACCGCAATCCCAAGGGCGGCAGGCCATACAAGCGCGAGTACGGCGAGCCCGAGGCGAAGGCGCAGAGCAACTTCACGGACCCCGAAAGCCGGATCATGAAGACCAGCGCGGAGGGGTTCCAGCAATGCTACAACGCGCAGGTGGCGGTGGACGGCGAGCGGCAGTTGGTCGTGGCGACGAAGCTCACCGCGAACGCGAGCGATCAGGGCGAGTTGCCGGCGGTGCTCGATGAGGTGAAGGACACGTTCGGGGAATGCCCGCACACGGCGCTGGCCGATGCGGGGTATTGCAATGAGCGCGACTTGGCGGAGTTGGAAGCGCGCGACATTGATGGCTACGTGGCGTTGGGTCGGGAGGGCAAGCAGGCGACGGTGGCCGACCCCGAGAAGCATCCGGCGACGCAGCGCATGGCCGCGAAGCTCTGGGGCTACCCCGTTTCAGTGGACGGTTGAGGGCTTTCGCCTCCTGCATGGGGGTGGGCGAAGGCCGGTGGAAGGAGAATCTTACCGCAGACGGGAGTTGAGGGTTCCCTCAGAGGGTGGTTCGGGATCCCCGGCTCGCCGTTGGGGAAGGCTTCGCGGTCGGTTCGATCGAGACGCTCATCGTTGCCGGTCGCACCACTGGCGGCCTTCGCGGCGGCGCGCTCGAAGTCATTCGGGCTGAGGTAACCCAGGGCGGAGTGCCGACGGTGTGTGTTGTACCAGCCCTCGATGAACTCGAAGAGGGCCATGCGCGCCTGGACTTGGGTTGGAAACTCGCGCCGGAGCAGGAGCTCGCATTCGAGGGTGGCGAAGAAGCTCTCGGCCATCGCGTTATCGAAGCAGTCACCAGCCGAGCCGGTCGAGGTCACCACCCCCATCTCCCGGCACCGTTTGCCGAAGGCGAGCGAGGTGTACTGCGACCCCTTGTCGGAATGATGCACGACCTCGCCTTGGAGCCGGCGCTGTGCCAGGGCCATGTTCAGCGCCGCGAGCACCAGTTCGGTGCGAAGATGATTGGCGATCGACCACCCCACCACCTTGCGGCTGAACACGTCGAGCACGATGGCCAGGTACACGAACCCCGCTCGGGTCGGCACATAGGTCACGTCGGCGACCCACAGCCGATTCGGCGCGTCGGCCCGGAACTGACGTTGCACCCGGTCCGGGGCCGCACGCTGGCCCGGCTCCGCGCGCGTGGTGCGCGTACCGCGGCGCCGGCTCACTCCCGCCCAGCCTGCCTTGCGCATCAGCCGAGCGACCCGCTTGCGGCCCACACGCCACCCCTTGGCGGCCAGCTCGGCGTGCACCCGAGGCGCCCCGTAGGTGCCACGAGAATCCCGGTGAATGGTCCGGATCGTGCCCCGCAACTCCTCGTCACGCTTCGCACGAGCAGAACGCCCGCGACCGCGCCACGCGTAGTACCCGCTGGGGGAGACGCCCAGCACCCGGCACATCGTGGCCACCCGATGATGGGCCTGGTTCGCCCTCATGAGCTCGAAGACCTCCCCGGAATCGAACCGCTCTCCCGAGCGAACCAGGCCGCGGCTTTTTTTAGGATCTCGCGCTCTTCGCGAAGCTGACGATTCTCCCGACGAAGCCGCCGCAACTCCTCACGCTCGACCGTCGTCAGACCGTCTTCACGAAGGCCCTCGTCGCGATCCGTCTGACGAACCCAGTTGCGGATCGCCTGCGCGGAACACTCGAACTCACGAGCGAGCTCCCCGGGCGTGCGACCCGCTCGGACCAGCTCAACCATCTGGCGCCGGTACTCCGGCGCGTAAGGCGAATGGGTTTTCGACATGTAGACACCTCCTGCGCACAATGTTCAGGTGTCCACTAAACCGGGGCAACTCCACCGCAAGAACAGACCTGATTGCGCATGATTCCCGGCCCGGTCGCGGAGACGAAGGCCGATCGACTTCGGGGTTCGCCGGAGAGCGCCAAACGGCCGCCAGGCCAGCCGAAAAAATTGTGATGCGGCCACCCGAACCCGGACCCGCGCGGCCCGGCGGGCGCAACCTGTGCTTCGTAATCAGGGAACAGTGGCGATGATGCCGGGAGAACGGAATACGCCGCCAGGTCCGGATGCGACCGGAGGCCAGGACGCCGCCGTCGTGTTCGCAACCCGCGTCGGCAAGGTCATCTTCGCCCTCGCGACCCAGGCTGTCCTGGCCCATGCGCTGCTTCCCCAGGGAAGGGGCAGCTATGCCTTGTGCGTCGCGTTCGCAACCGCGCTGGCGGCGCTGTTCACGCCAGGCGCCCAAGCGGGTGCCCAGCATTTCATCATGACGAGACAGGCGACCGTTTCGGAAGCGGTCAACTCCGCCCTGGCGATCTGTCTCATCGGTGGCGGCGTCGCCATCGCATTGGCGGTCCCGCTCGTTCGGAGTGAAACCGCCTTCTTCCGGAAGGCCGAAACCCACGCCTTCCATCTGGCGCTTCTCCTGATTCCCCTCGTAGCTTTCTCGGTCGCCTTCGCGAGGGCGACGGGAATGAGCGGAGTTGCTGCCTGGTTGCCGCAGCGCGACGACGCCTTTGCGTGGAGAGCCTTCCGTACGCTTCCTCGCCGCGTCCGATCCTGACGCTTTCCTGGATGGAGTCCGATTCACGCGGGTGCCAGCCCGAAAAAATCACCGACTTCCTGCTGCGGCCGCCCATCCGCTCGCGGTCGCGGGCCGTACTCCCGCAAGCCGCTTCGACCGCGCGCACGCGCGCTTTCGGTCCGTGCGGCCCGTTCCTCCATGAGATCGTGGGGAGATCGTGGGGAGATCGTGGGGCATCTTGGCCCCCTCGCGACGAAAGTCGGTGATTTTTTCGGGCTGGGGGGGCGCAACGATGCCTGCGACGCGGATTCCCCGTCATCGTCCGGCGGGAATTCAGGGGAATCGGCGGTGTGCGAGAGAGGCCGGTCTCAGGCCGGCTCCGCATCGAAGGCCACGACATTGCGCGTCTCCTTGCTGAACTCCACGCCGATGAGGTGGATCGGCTCGCTCCGGCCGCGGTATTTCTCGGCGTAGCCCCGCTCCCGTAGCTGTGCCAACGCCACGCCCTCCGGCCCGGCCTCCACCACCTTGAACTCGAAGAGGTACACGGTGCCGTTGAAGAGCACCGCCAGGTCCAGGCGGCCGCGACTGCTGCTGTCCTCCACCCGAACGTCCAGCCCCAGGGCCTGGAAGCAGGAGTAGAACACGCTGGCGTAGTAACCCTCGTAGTCCGCGATATCGTTCCTCGTGTGCCACTGATACGGGATGCCGGCGAGGATCGATCGGAACAGCGTCTCCAAGCCGGCAACATCGTTCGCCAGCAGCAGATCGTACAGCCGATTGCCGTGCTCCTCGCGCCGCGAGGGGTCCCCCGTTAGGTGATCCAGCAGGCTCGCGTTCAGGCTTTGGCGAACTTCCCGATTCGGGTAGCCCAGACGGAAGCGCGGGCTTCCGCCGCGCCGCTCGGTGCCGCGGATGGTCAGGTAGCCGGTCTGGAACAGCAGGGCCTCCGGGGCGATGCGGTCCAAGTCGAAGGAGGACAGCAGCGCGTCGCTGCGCAGCATGTCCTCGAGGTCCGGAGCGCCGACGCCGTGCTTCGCGAGCGTTTCCACCAGGAACGCCGGCGTGCCCGTCTCGAACCAGTACGCATCGAACTCGCGGGTATCGAAGAGCAGCAGCACGTCGAAGGGGTTGTAGACCCGCTCGTCCCCCCGCCAGTTGTAGCCGTCGTACCACTCGCGGATGGACTCCCGATCCAGGCCGGGAAGCTCCGGCGCGAACACCGTCTCCAGATCCGCCTCGGTGTAGCCGCAGATGGAGGAGTAGCGTGGGTCCAGGGTGATGTCCCGGAAGTTGTTGAGACCCGAGAACAGGCTCACCTTGGAAAACTTGCTTACCCCGGTAAGCAGGGTGAACCGGAGGTCGGCATCGCACTCCTTGATGGTCCCGTACAGGCCGCGCAGGTAGTTGCGGTTGGCGCGGGCCACCTCCGGCGCTTCCAGTGCGTCCAGGATGGGCTTGTCGTACTCGTCCACCAGCACGACGACGGGCCGCCCGGCGCGCTCGCGCAACGTCCGGATCAAATGGGAGAAACGCTCGGGCGCGCCGTCGTGCTCCCCGATCACGGACGCCCGGCGTTCGAGTGCTTGAAGCTGCGCCATCGTGTTCCGGTGCAGATTCTCGGGCCGGGTGAAGTCGCCGCCGCCGAAGCTCAGGCGCAGCACCGGGTGGCCGGCCGACAAGGCCCAGTGGTCCTCGGCGGCCAGCCCCCGGAACAGCTCCCGACCGCCCTCGAACAGCTCCTTGATGGTGTCCACCAGGAGGCTCTTGCCGAAGCGCCGGGGGCGCGAGAGGAAGTAGTACTTGCCGCCGTCCACCAACCGCCGGACGTAGTCGGTCTTGTCGACGTAGTAGTAGCCCCCCTCGCGGATCGTGCGGAGGGTCTGGATGCCGATGGGCAGCTTGCGCTTCGGCCTCGGCGACGGCTGGGGATTCGGGTCCGGCTCTGGGTGCGTCATGGCCCGCGCTCCGACGATCCCGCCCATTATGCACCCGAGGGCCGCGGTCGGCGGGACGTCCGCGGGGATCGGTCGGGGCCCCCGTCCATTGACGGGCCATACCGCCGGGTCCGGGTCTCGGCTCCGGTTTCTCCTTGCAGGTCAGGCTGGCCGTCGCCGAGCAGGCGGGCGTAGGCATCCCCGCGGCGAACGAGCTCATCGTGGGTGCCGGCCTCCACCACCTCGCCCGCGTCGAGCACCACGATCCGGTCCGCCCGGCGGATGGTGCTCAGGCGGTGCGCGATCGCGATGACCGTCCTCGTCTCGTAGAGCCGGGCCAGGGCGCGTTCGATCATCTCCTCGGTCATCGAGTCCACCGAGCTCGTCGCCTCGTCGAGCACCACGAGGTCGGCATCGGCGGCCACGGCGCGGGCGAAAGAGATGAGCTGGGCCTGGCCGGCGGAGAGGTTCGCTCCCCCGTGCGCCACCTCGAATCCATAGCCGCCGGGCAGGCTGGCGATGAACCCGTCGGCCTTTACCTGCCGGGCCGCGCGCACCGCCGCCACCCGATCGAGCCGACCCAGGGTGATGTTGAACTCGACGGTGCCGTGGAACAGGAACACGTTCTGGTGAACGACGGACACCATCCGTCCGATCCGGTCCGCGTCGAATGAAGTGATCTCCTCGCCGTTCAGCCGGATGGAGCCTTCGTATCCTCCATAAGCGCGGGCGATCAGGCGGGCGATCGACGACTTGCCGGAGCCGGTCGCCCCCACGATGGCCACCGTCTCTCCCCGCCGGACCCGGAGATCGATTCCTCGCAGCACCTCCGGGCCGTGCGGCGCGTACCGGAACCGGACGCCGTCGAGATCGAGCCGCTCGAAGCGAAGCACCGTCGAGCCCCCCCGTTCCCCGCGTTCCCCGCGCTCCGCCGGCTCCGCGGGATCGAGGGGCTCGGCGAGGAGGCCCCCGATGTGGTCGAGCGCCCCCAAGGCCCGCTGGAGGATGGCGAGCTGCTGCGAAAGCTCCCGCACCGGAACGAACAGCCGCTGGATGTACTCCATGAACGCGACGAGCACGCCGATGGTCATGGTCCCCGCGAGCAGGGCCCCCGCCGAGTACCACAGAACCACCGCGAGACCGAGGCTGGTCAGCCCCTCGACGAGCGAGTAGAGCATCGCATCGTAGAGGTTGGAGGTGTTCTGCGCGAGATAGAAACGCCGGTTGCGCCGTTCGAAGGCGGCGAGCACCTTGGCCTCCGCCGCGTAGAGCTGCACCGTCTTCACCCCGGAAAGGCACTCCTGAAGGTACCCGGTCGCCTCGGAGAGCGCCTGGCGGGCCCAGAGAAAGGAAGCCCGGACCCGGCGCTGGAAGAAGTCCATCACGAAGAGCAGGGCGGGCAGCATCGCGAGCAGGACGAGAGTCGCTTTCCAGCTCAGCCAGAACATCATCGCGACGAACGCGACCGTCTTCAGCAGGTCCGCGATGAGGGAGAGGGCGTGGCCCGCGAGGCTTTCGCCGAGGGCCTCCACGTCGCTCGTCACGCGGGTGAGGACCGAGCCCGTCGGGTTGCGGTCGAAGTAGCTGCGCGGGAGGCGGAGCGTGCGCCGGTAGACCGTTTCGCGGAGCGCGCTCAGCAGCTCATGGCCGGTTCGCTGCAGGATGCGCACGAAGAGGGCGTCCGTGAGGTAGCCCGCGACCACCACCGCGCCGGCGAGACCGACGAGGGCGAGGAGCGGTTCGCGAAACGGCCCGAGCTCTCCGGACCCGACGGCCGGAAGCAGGTAGTCGTCCACTGCGACCTTGGTCAGGAACGGCACCAGGGCGGCCATCCCCGCCGACACCGGAAGCAGCGCGAGGACCGCGGCGAAGCGCCACCGGTACCGGAAGAGCTGCGGGCGCATCGCGCCGACGACGGCCGCCGCGTTGCCGTCGCGGACGAAGCGCCGCCAGCGGGAGGGGAGCCGGGCGAGGAGCGTGAGCGGGCGCAACCCTACAACGCCTCCTCGCCCTCGCTCGTCTGCCGGCGCCACGCCTCGCGGTAGGGGCCGTCGCGGGCAGTGAGCGCGAGGTGGCGACCCTCGTCGACCACCCGCCCGCGGTCGAGCACCACCACCCGGTCCGCCCGCTCGAGCACGCTGATGCGGTGCGAGACGACCAGGATGGAGCGGGCCGTGGTGAGGGTGTGGATCCGATCGACCAGCGCGCGCTCGGTGTCGTGGTCCACCGCGGACAGCACGTCGTCGAGGATCAGCAGCTCGCAGGGCTTGAGCATCGCGCGGGCGAGGGCCACCCGCTGCTTCTGGCCGCCGGAAAGGGTGATCCCGCGCTCCCCGACGACGGTCCGGATCCCGGCCGGCATGCGCGAGAGGTCGGGGCCGAGGGCAGCGTCGGCGGTCGCCCGCTCGACCCGCGCATCGAGGGTGCCGGGCGCATCTCCGGCGGCCACCGCATCCCCCGATGCCGATGCGCCCGCTGCCGGCCCCCCCGCTGCGGATGCGCCCGCTGTCGGCCCCCCCGCTGCCGGCGCCTTTGCCACTGGCGCCCTTGCCGCTGGCGCCCCTGCTTTCGGTCCGTCTCCCGATCCCGCTCTCTTGCCCCCGGTACCCATCCTCTCCCGCCACGATGCGGGCCGACCGCGCGGGCGAGCCGGCGCCTCACGGCCGTATTCCGCCGGCGGTTCCTCGTCATCCAACCCGAACGCGACGTTCGCTCGCAGCGTGTCGGAGAACAGGAACGGCTCCTGGGTGACCGTCACGACGCGCCGGCGGAGCTCCCTCGACTCGAGGTCGCGCACATCCACCCCGTCGAGCCGCACCGCCCCGGGAGGGGCCGCCAGATAGTGGTTCAGCAGGTTGACGAGGGTGGTCTTGCCGCTGCCGACGGGGCCGAACACCCCCACCACCTCCCCGGGGGCGACCCGCAGGCTCACCCCGTCGAGCACCGGCCGCCCGGGTTCGTCGGGATAGGCAAAGCGCAGGCGATCGACGACGAGGCCCTCCGCGAGCGGCGCCGGAAGCGTCGCTCCCGGCCGCGGGGCGGGGCGGCCCGGCGCCGCCGCGAACACCTCGAGCAGGCTCCCGAGGCCCGTCATGCCGCGCTGGAGGAGGAACATCATGAACGTCGCCCCCATGAGGGGCCCGACCAGCATCGAGAGGTACACCATGAACGCGGTGAAGCCGCCGATGGTGATCTCCCCGGCGACGACCGCGACCCCCCCCACGAGCACGAGCAGCACCTTGAGTCCGTTCACGAGGTGGGTGAGGAGGGGGAAGAACCACGCGCGGACGGTCGCCATCCCGAGGCCCGCGTCGCGCACCTCCCCGCTCAGGGCCGCAAAGCGGCGCTCCGCCCAGCCGAGGCCGCGGAACGACTTCAAGGGATCGAGCCCCCCGTAGGACTCCACCGTGAAGTCGGACAGCTCCTGCAGGGCCTTCATCTGCCATTGCTGGTTCCGGCGCATCCGTTGCACCGCGATCTGGAGGACGAGGAACCCGACGGCGATCGGCAGGGCGCAGTAAAGGGTGAGGCGCGGCGAGATCCGGTACATGTACCAGGGGGCCAGGGTGAGGGTGCCGGCGGTCTGGATGAGCATCATCGTCCCCATGCCGAGCAGCATCCGCACCCCGTTGATGTCGTTGTTGATGCGCGAGATGAGCTCGCCGGTGGGGTTGGCGAGGAAGTACTCGCGATCCTGGCCCAGCAGGTGGGCGAGGAGACGGTTCTTGAGGTCGAACTCGACGCGCCGACCCGGAACGAGGAAGAGCATTCGGGAGATGGTCCGGGTAAGCACCATCGCCACCGCGAACCCGAGGATGAGCCAGACCTTGGCGAGGACCGCGTCGCCGGACCCGTCGGCGGCCAGCAGGTCGATCGCCTCCTGCAGATAGCGCGGGATGGCGAGACTCATCCAGAGGGTGAGGGCCAGGAACCCGGTCCCCGCCCCGAGGGACCAGGCGTGCTCGCCCACGAGGCCGAGGAGATAGCGGAAACGCCGGAAGGCGGACGGCGGCCAGGGTGACTTCACGATGCGGCTCCGGTCCCGGGCAGGTCGGATGAGTGAAGCGCAATCCGACCTGCCCACTCACACGCACCGCGGCTGCTCCCGGGCACCGCCGAGGTCGGATTGCGCCTTCGGTTGATCCGACCTGCGGATGGCACGGGGACGAGCGGGTCGCGGGAGGGACACCCGACGCCGCGGGCGGGCCGGTACGCGCTCGGCCATCGCCGCCCGGCAGTATAGCGACTCCTCCCGCGGCGCCCCGCTCCGCGGCCGGGAGAACCGCGCGGCCGGGCCTACCGGCCGCCGCACCGGGGGCTATAATTCCCGCACCCATGCGGAGGGGCCACCATGGCGGAACGCGAGTCGGCCGGGGCGGGCGGATCGACGCTTCTCGGAATCGGGGAACGGAGGGCGAACGCGACGGGCGGAAGCTCTGCGCTCGACCGTTGGCTCACGCGCCGGATCCTCGCCGAATCGGGCCACCCCCCTCTCGTGATCGAGCTCTGGGACGGCACCCGCACCGAATCCGCCCCTCCCCCGGGCACGGCCGCGTCGGACCCGGTGGCCCGGGTCGAGATCCGGGACCGGCGCACCCTCTACGGGCTCCTCGGCAACCCCGACGTTGCGTTCGGGGATGCGGTGAGCGGGGACCGCATCCGGATCCACGGCGATCTCGTCGCCTTTCTCGAGACCATCTACCGCTCGACGGACTCCACGGCTCCGCGGGACTCCTGGAAGCGCCACCTCAAGGCGTGGCTCAACCGGCCCCGCCGGAACACCCGCGCCGGCTCGCAGTCCAACATCCACCATCACTACGACCTCGGCAACGACTTCTACCGGCTCTGGCTCGACGAGGAGATGGTGTACACGTGCGCGTACTTCCCGCACGAGAACGCCACGCTCGAGGAGGCCCAGCGGGCCAAGATGGACCACGTGTGCCGCAAGCTCGAACTCCGGCCCGGACAGCGAGTGGTGGAAGCGGGGTGCGGGTGGGGCTCGCTCGCCATCCACATGGCGCGCGAGTACGGCGCGAAGGTGCGGGCGTTCAACATCTCCCACGAACAGGTCCGGTACGCGCGCGAGCGCGCGGCGGGGCTCGGGCTCGGGGAGCGGGTCGAGTTCGTGGAAGACGACTACCGCACCGTCACGGGCGAGTACGACGTGTTCGTCTCGGTCGGCATGCTCGAGCACGTGGGCATCGACAACTACCGCACCCTCGGCGAGGTGGCGGCGCGCTCGCTGAGGCCCGACGGACGGGGCCTCATCCACTCCATCGGGCGCAATGCCCCGGCCCCCAACAACCCCTGGATCGAGCGTCGCATCTTCCCGGGGAGCTACCCCCCGAGCCTCGCGGAGATGAGCGTGATCTTCGAGCCCCAGCGGTTCTCCGTCCTCGACGTCGAGAACCTGCGACTGCACTACGCCCGCACCTGCCGCGCGTGGCTCGATCGGTTCGAGGAGGCGCGAGACCAGGTGGCGGCGATGTACGACGTGGACTTCGTGCGCGCGTGGCGGCTCTACCTCTCGGGCTCGGTGGCCGCGTTCACCACCGGCAGCCTCCAGCTCTTCCAGGTGGTGTTCGCGCCCGGGGAGTCGAACGCGGTGCCCATGACCCGCGAACACCTGTACCCGCACCGGTAGCGGCGGGCTGCGGACGCGCTCCGCCGCCCCCGCCCCGCCCCGCCGCGTCCGCGTCCGCGTCTGCGGGAGGGGCGGGAGGAACGGACGGACCGGATCCGAGGGGAGGAACGGGAGCTTGGAACGATTCGACGCCATCGTGGTCGGCGGAGGGCCGGCGGGTTCCACCTGCGCCTGGCAGCTCCGGCGCGCGGGCCTCGAAGTCGCGGTGATCGACAAGCGCAACTTTCCGCGCGACAAGGTGTGCGCGGGCTGGGTCACCCCCGCCGCGGTGGAGACCCTCCGGCTCGACCTCGACGAGTACCGGGCGGGCCGGGTATGCCAGCCGATCCGGTCGTTCCGTACCGGCAGCATGGCGGGACGGATGGTCGAGACTCGC
This sequence comes from Gammaproteobacteria bacterium, assembly GCA_965214795.1. Lineage (GTDB taxonomy): Bacteria > Pseudomonadota > Gammaproteobacteria > HK1 > HK1 > JAJDXW01. The sequence goes on from OZ243976.1 coordinate 5,363,888, forward strand.
TACGACGAAGTGGCGAGCTACGGGATCCGCCGCGTCGAGTTCGACCACTACCTTCTCGATCGGAGCGGTGCGAAGCAGCTCACCGGCCACGCCGTGAAGCGGATCGAGCGGGCGGACGGGCTCTGGCGCATCGACGACCTCGCGGAAGCGCCGGCCGTCGTGGGGGCGGGCGGACACTTCTGCCCCGTCGCGCGTCACCTGGGGGCCAAGGTGGGTTCCACCGAGTCCATCGTGGCCGCCCACGAGGTCGAGTTCGAGATGAGCGACACTCAGCGGGCCGATTGCGCGGTGGCGGAGGAGACGCCGGAGATATTCTTCTGCGAGGACCTCCAGGGCTACGGGTGGGTGTTTCGCAAGGAGAACGTCCTCAACGTGGGGCTCGGGCGCGAGGACAACCGCAACATCGCCGACCACGTGCGGGCGTTCTGCGACTGGCTCGCCGCGCGCGGGCGGATCCCGCGCGACCTCCCCTCGAAGTTCAAGGGACACGCCTACCTCCTGCATGGCCGGTCGCGGCGGGTCGCGGCGGGAGGCGGGATCGTGCTCGCGGGCGACGCGATCGGGCTCGCCTACGACCGGAGCGGCGAGGGGATCCGCCCCGCCGTCGAGTCCGCGGTGATCGCGGCCGAGATCATCGCGGGGGCCGGGAGCTCGTTCGACGAGACCACCTTCGCGGACTACGAGCGCCGCCTCCGGGAACGCTTCGGCGAGCGTGGGACGGAAACCGGACCGCCGGCCTGGATCCCCGCCGCGCTGCGCCGGGCGGTGGCGACGAGGCTGCTCGGCACCGGCTGGTTCTCGCGCCGCCTGGTGCTCGACGGCTGGTTCCTCCACCGGCGCCAGCCCCCGCTCCCCGCGAGCTGACCGCCCCTTTTCTCCCCCTCCGGCCGACTCGCCCGACCCGAGGTGACTGCCCATCGGACTACCGATAGACGTCCCGGCGGCGTCCGACTTTCAGGACCACGATAGTCAGTGCGTGCTCGAGGACGCTGTAGAGGATGCGATAGCGCCCCACGCGCACCCGGAAGACGTCGTCGTACCCGGACAGCTTCCTCGCCCCTCTCGGAAACGGATCATCCGCCAGCGCCAGCATCGTGCGGGCGACGCGTTCCTGATCGTCACGAGGGAGCCTGCGGAGCTGCTTCTCGGCCGTTCGAGAGATCTCGATCTCATAGCGCGCCATTCAGCTTGAGCTCCCTGAGCACCTCGGCCAGCGGACGGGTCGATTCGTGCCTGAGCTGCTTCAACTCCTCGATGTCCTCGAGCTCCTCAAGGCGATCGAGCAACGCCTCCTGAATGAAGTGGTTCATGACGATACCCCTCGACTTGCAATACCGCTCCAGGGCGGTCTTCAGGGGCTCGTCTATCCTCGCGCTGATCTGCACCTTGCCCACGGTTCTCGCGCCACTTGAGCTGAAAATTGCTACCAGACGCTACCATTTGCGAGCATAGCCAGCAACCCAGGTACCCTTCACCCTCGGAGTTCCGGGGTCGGAATCGGTGCCAGTCTGTCGAGGAGGTATTCCGGTGAAGGTCGGCGGCCGGCACTACCGCTCGCTCTGGTGGAGCGACGAGGCGGCGGCGCTCCGGATCATCGACCAGCGCTGGCTCCCCCACGACCTCCGCGTCGCCGAGCTCCGCACCCTCGAAGATTGCGCGGTCGCCATCCGCGACATGTGGGTGCGGGGAGCCCCCCTCATCGGCGCCACCGCCGCCTACGCGATGGCCCTTCGGATGGCCGCGGACCCGTCCGATGGGGCGCTGGCCCGCGCCCGGGACCATCTCCTCGCCACCCGACCGACCGCGATCAACCTGCGCTGGGCGCTCGACCGGTGCCGCGACGCCCTGCTTCCCCTCGCGCCCTCGACCCGGGGCGGAACGGCCCTCGCCCTCGCCCACGAGATCGCCGAAGAGGACGTCGAGATCAACCGCCGGATCGGCGAACACGGGCTCGCCCTCATCCGAGGGCTCGCGCCCCGCAAGGCGGCGGACGAGCCGGTGCGCCTGCTGACCCACTGCAACGCGGGCTGGATCGCGACCGTCGACTGGGGCACCGCCACCAGCCCGATATACCAGGCCCATGACGCGGGGATCCCGCTTCACGTCTGGGTCGACGAGACCCGCCCCCGCAACCAGGGGGCGCTTACCTCATGGGAGCTCGGAAGCCACGGGATCAGGCACTCCTACATCGTGGACAATGCCGGCGGCCACCTGATGCAGCGCGGGCTCGTGGACATGGTGGTCGTGGGGACCGACCGGACGACCCGGCGCGGCGACGTCTGCAACAAGATCGGCACCTACTTGAAGGCGCTCGCGGCGCGCGACAACGGCGTGCCCTTCTACGTGGCCCTGCCTTCGCCGACAATCGACTGGGCGGTGGAGGACGGACTCGCCGAGATCCCGATCGAGGAGCGCGCCTCCCACGAGACTACCCATGTCATGGGACGCACCGCGGCGGGCGCGATCGAGCACGTCCGGGTCGCGCCGGAGGGCACCGAGGGCGGAAACCCCGCTTTCGACGTCACACCGAACCACCTCGTCACCGGCCTCATCACCGAGCGCGGGGTGTGCGACGCGAGCGCCGAGGGCCTCGCCGCCCTCTTCCCGGAGCGGGCCGCCGCGGCCGCCCGCGGAAGCCCGCGTAGCCGGCTGCCCGCCATTGCACGACACCCCCGGCCCGCCCCGCCCCGCGAGGATCGACGCAATGGGGGCAGGCGGCGCGCGCTCCGGCCGGAAGCGGCCACCGCCCCTCGCCGCCGTTCGCCGACCCCCTCGCCTTGACCGCAATGTTTCGATGCTTCTCGTCGCGAGCGCGCCGAGCGGCCGCCCCCGGATGCAATGGCGGCGGGCCGCGCGGACCGAAGGAGCGGGTGCGGCGCGGCGCAAGGGCGGGCGAGCCATCCGGGGGAGGGATCGCCCGGCCGGGAGGCGAAGCAGGGACCACGGAGCGCAGCCGGTAGCAGGGAGCCGACCCGAGCGCGGGCGCACGGTCCAGGCGGATCGGGGGAGTACGCAGGGCCCGTTTTTTGTTCGGCGACAGGTGAACCGGGCCGGTTCGGCAGGCCGTCGGGGAGCGCATTTCGTCGTCCGCGGGTCGGTTCGGGCCTCGGGAAGCGGCCCTCGATCGCACGGCCGGCCGATCCGCATCCGCGGCCGGCACTCGGTCACGACAAAGAAATGGTCCTGGGGGAGTACGGCCCGCCGGATTGGCGTCCGGGGCCGGAAATCGGTGAAATACTGCGGCCCGCCTCCGCCCGGTCCATCCGACGTCCCAACCCCGACCAACCCCCTGCTCCCAAGCCCCTGCCCCGGCCCCGGCCCCGACTCCGAGACCCCGACGACCGTGCGCAACGTTTCCTGGCCGCTCTCCGCGATGACGCTGGTCCAGGCGATGACCTCCATGGCCCTCGTCACGGTGCCGGTACTCGCTCCGGAGATCGCCGATGCGCTCGACGTCGACACGGTGCTGATCGGCCCCTATCAATCGATCGCCTACGCCGGGGGGGCGGTCCTCACCCTGCTCAGCGGCTCGCTCGTGCTCCGCTACGGCGGCGTACGCATCAACCAGGTGAGCGTGGTGCTCTCGGCGATCGGCGTCGGGTTCGCAATCACGGGCATGGCGCCGCTCATCGCGCTCGGCGCGATCCTCGCCGGGATGGGCTACGGACTGGCGACGCCGGGGGCGAGCCACGTGCTCGCCCGGGTGGCCGCGCCCGCCCGGCGCGGCCTCGTGTTCTCGATCAAGCAGTCCGCCGTGCCGCTCGGCGGGCTCATCGCGGGCGCGCTCTTTCCTCCGGTGGCCGAGCGCTTCGGCTGGGCGGGAGCGATCGCGCTCTCGAGCCTCATGGTGCTGTCGGCGGCGGTGCTCATCCAGCCCCTCCGGAGGCGAGCCGACGACGACCGCAACCCCGCGCACCGGGTCGGAATCGAGGCCCCCGGCCAGTCCGTCCGCCTCGTTCTCGCGACACGGGAGCTTCGCCCGATTGCGCTGGCGGCGTTCAGTTTCGGTGCGATGCAACTATCGCTGTTCGCCTTTCTCGTCACCTATCTGGTCGAACGGCTCTCCCTGGACCTCGTAACCGCGGGGCTCCTGTTCTCGGCAATGCACGGGGCCGGCGTGGTCGCGAGAGTCGGGTGGGGCTGGGTGAGCGACCATTGGATCGGCGCCCGGCCGCTGCTGGCGGGGCTCGGGGCGGGCATCATCGCGAGCACGGCGGCCACGGCCGCATTCTCCGGCGCATGGCCGATCTGGGGCCTCGCCGCGGTGTGCGCCGCTCTCGGCCTCACCGCGGCCGGTTGGAACGGGATCTATCTCGCGGAGGTCGCACGGGTTGTGCCGATCGAGAAGGTCGGCGCAGCCACGGGCGGCGTACTCATGTTCACGTTCCTCGGGATCATCGTCGGCCCGTCGAGCTTCGGCGCGATCGTGGCCGCGACCGAGAGCTATGCCCTGGCGTTCCTCGCCATTGACGGGCTCGTCCTCATCGCGGTCGTCGGACTCGCGTTACGGCCGCGGCCGAGGGCGGAGCGAAGCCGGCTCCGGCCCTGACCTCGCCGGGCCGGCGAGACGCCATGCCTGCCGTGCCTGAGGATGCCGTCTTCGCAGCAACGTTCGGTCTGCCGCCGGTCGAGCTTCATGGTGCCTTGGCGAACGAGGCCATCGTCACTCTCGCCGCTCGCGGTCGGTGAGGGCCAATCGACACGATCTTCGCCTTGGAGGCCCCGAAGCTCGGTGCGTTCAGGGTCATCGGGTCGGACTGGCCTCCGAGCGAAGACCACCTCGAAGGAGTACCAAGACGCCAACCGAGCGGAGCCGACCGACATCCCGCGGTGCGAGACTAACCCGAAGAAATCATCGACTTCCTGCTGCGGTCGCCAATCCACTCGCGGTAGCGGGCCGTACTCCCGCAAGCCGCTTCGACCGCGCGCACGCGCCAGTGTCAAGCTAGTGTCGACTACGCCTTCAGCCGCGCGCACGCGCTCTTTCGGTCCGGGCGGCCCACCCCTCCATGAGATCGTGGGGCATCTTGGCGCCCTCGCGACGAAAGTCGGTGATTTTTTCGGGCTAAGGACCGAGACGCCGAGCCTCGGCCTTGGCGATCGTCGATACGGTGCAAGGCCAGTCCGCCGCGGCTCGGCTCAACAACTCCCGGGTCGCCGCATCGACGCTTCGCGCATCGTCAATCTCGAACCAGGCAAGCGCCTTGACCACTTCCATCGGGGGGAACTCGGCACCGTACAGGGCGACCGCCGCCCCGAGACCATCTTCGAGGGAAACGCCGGAACGCAGAATCGCGGCGATATCCAGATAGTCCCGCGCGGCAATCCGCTGAAGCAACACCTTCAGCTTGGTGGCAAACAAGTCCAGCACCCCCGCCACCCACACTACGTCGTCGTCGGTACGTTGCGGATGCCCGACCCGTCCGATGTCGACGTTGCCGAAGAACGAAACCTTGACCGGGGCCACCGATTCCGCCCGAGGGGTCGAGACGGTCAACGTCGCAGGTTCTCGCTGCAACACATCCGCATTGCGGACGAACGGAAGCATGAACAGCTCGTCGAAGTCGAGTGGCTCCGACGAAAAGAAGTCGAAGTCTACGGATGTGCGATGTCCCAACCGAAGCGCAACCGCGGTGCCGCCGTACAGGACGAAGGACTCCGGAACGCAGGCAAGCGCCGGCCAGAGCGTGCGTTGTTCATCGGGCAGGATGTCGAGCCGGGGTAGGAACGTCATTGCGGCATGGGCCTCCGCGGCAGCTCCGGCACCGGAAGACACCCCAGACGCAGGTGCCAGAATCGCCACGAGCGACCGTTGAACACGCCAACCGGAGGATCACGAAGCACCCCGCGCAAGTCGTCCTCCGACACGCGGTCGATGAGCCAGCGGATATCGTCCACGGTACCCAGGGTCATCATCTGCGCGAGAAGCAGATGCCGGTCGGCAAGCGTCCGAGCGGGCGGCTGCCACCAGACGTATTTCCTTGCCATGGCTTCCGCCCGAGGGTCGTTCACCAGGCGATCGTCCATCGGAGATTCTCGACGATGAGGAAGCCGTCCGCGAAGTAGCGGTCGATCTGCTTCTGCTCGAGCTTCATGGCGTCACTCCCCGTCCCGTCGCCGGCCCGCCCGCGTTCTCCGGAACCGCCTCGTACGCCGCGTCGTGGAAGCCGATCTCCAGCACGAGCGTGCGGTGGAATGCGTCCGCCAGCTTGTCCTGATGGAACGGTGGAAGCACGGGACCCACCGCGTCGAGCTGTGCGAGGAGCCACTCGACCTGGCTCGTGAACTGCGGGCCGACGTGGAGCGCGATCCACTCCGCGCAAATGGGTTCCTGCGGCTTTCGGTCGTGCGCGGTGCGGCTCCAGGCGAGATACATCCACTCCGCGGCGGCCATCCCCGCGATGATCTCCTCGTACGTACCGTGGGCGGCGAGCCGCACCATGCCGTCGCGAAAGGCGAGCACCTCGGCCGGCAGGGCCGCCGAATCGCGCTCCGCCGTCGCCAAGCCGAGCTGCCGGAAGACCCGATCGAAGTACCGGAGCTGGTCGTTCGTCAGCGCGTGCAGGGTGCCGACGAGGGCGGCCTGCTCGGCGCGGCCGGGCGCCTTCGCCAATGCGTAGGCGAAGATGGTGACCGCCGTCTCGACGAACCCGTGCTCGTAGACGAGGTAGCGCCGCAGCGCATCGGGGGGCAGCGTGTCGGCCGCCATGTCCCGGGTGATGCGATGGCCGACCATCCGGCTCCAGGCCGGCTCCGCGCTGTCGCGAAGCCAGTCCCGGAAGCGGGCATCGCGTCTTGCGTGCACGTATTCACGAAAGCCGGTTCGTGGCATTGCGGGATTCATCTCTCACTCTCGCTTCGACCAGGATCCGCTCGATCTCGGCGCGGGTCGGAAACGCGCGCTGGGTGCCGTGGCGGGTGACCGAGAGTGTCGCCGCCCGCACCGCGCCGCGCGCGGCGGGTCCGACGGCGAGGCCGCGCGCCATGCCCGCGGCGAACACGCCGCAGAAGACGTCGCCCGCCCCCGTGGTGTCGGCCGCCTCCACGCGCTCCGCCGGAACCTCGCGGACGGATTCCCCCTGCGCCACCAACGCACCGCGCGCGCCCAGCGTGACGACCACGTGACGCACGCCCCGCCCGACGAGACGGCGCGCGGCGGTGCCGGGGTCGGCGGAGCCCGTGAGGTGTTCGGATTCCACCTCGTTCAGGATCGCGCAATCGACGAACGGCCAGATCGCTTCGTACCCGTACTGAATCGGGGCCGGATTGAGGACCGTGACCGCCTGCCGCCCTCGCCCCTCTTCGAGGCAACCGCGGGTCACGTCATGCGACAGGTTGCCCTGCATGAGCACGATGTCGCCCGCTCCCACCGCCTCGAAGGCCGGTCGCGCCAAGGGCAGATCCATCGCGGCGGCGGCCGCATGCGTGCTGACGATGCTGTTTTCCCCGTCGGGCGTCACGTAGATGACGGACTCGTCGGTGGGAACGGCAGGCGCCGCGAGGAAGTCCGTGCAAACCCCCTCCTCGGAAAGCCGGGCCCGCATCGCCGCTCCGTTCTCATCCGCCCCGACCGCCGTGCAGAACAGGACGGGGACACCACTTCGGGCCGCGGCGACCGCCTGGTTCGCACCCTTCCCGCCGAGGTCCCGCACCGAGCCACTGGCCAGCACGGTCTCCCCCCGCCGCGGGAATCGGGGTACGCGAAACGCGACGTCGAGCGTACAGTTGCCGATGACGAGGACCTTTGGCGGAGGCATGCGCCGCGCTTCCCGTCTTCACTGCGGCGGAGAGAAGCAGCCGGCGTCGGTCGCCGCGCCGGTGCCGTCGCCGGCCCGCCGCGCCCCGGCGTTGCGTGGGTCCTGCCCGGCCACAATCATGTACACGAGCTCGTCGCCGTGCGTGTCCACGATGCGGCGCTCTCCGACGACACTCCCATGCTTGAGCACGACGGCCCGATCCGCCGTCTCCAGGATGTCCTCGATGCGATGCGAGATGACGATGACGGCTACGCCGTGCCGCTTGAGCCGCCTGATCGCGGCCCGGACCTTTGCGATCGCAGCCGCGCCGAGATTCGCCGTCGGCTCGTCCATGATGACCAGCCGGGCGTCGAACGCGGTCGCCCGGGCGATGGCCACGGCTTGCTGCTGGCCGCCGGAGATCGCCCGGACCGGGGTGTCGACCGGCGGTACGCGGAGCCCGAGCCGTTCGATGAGATGTGTCGCGCGTTCGCGCATCTTCGTCTTGTCGACAAACCGCGACCGCAGCCCCGACTGCAAAAGCTCCCGGCCGAGAAAGATGTTCTGGGTCACCGAGAGTTCCGGCACCAGCGCGAAGTCCTGGTACACCATCTCGATGCCGGTGCCGCGCGCGTCCATGGGGGAGGCGAAGGTGCGGGGGCGGCTGTCCAACACGATGTCCCCGGCATCGGGGGTATGGACACCGGAGAGGACTTTCATGAGCGTCGACTTGCCGGCGGCGTTGTCGCCGACGAGGCCGACCACCTCCCCGGCGCCGATGGCGAGCGAAACCTGCCGGAGCGCCACGACCGCCCCGAAGCGCTTGGAAATGTTCCGCATCTCGACAAGGGGGGCGGTCATGGCCCGTCTTCCGATTCGTCGGCCCGGAGGACCCTTGCCCACTCCGCTACCCGGCGGTTCACGACGGTGTTGAGAAGGATCGCGAGCAGCAGGATGAGGCCGGTCGCGACCTGGACCCAGAACGGATTGACCCCGAGGAGGTTGAGTCCGTTGCGAACGAAGTTGATGAAAAGGGCCCCCGCAACGGTGCCCGCGATGGTCGCAGCGCCGCCGAAGAGGCTCGTCCCGCCGAGCACCGTAGCCGCGATCACCTCGAGTTCGAGCATGATCCCGGCGTTCGGCGAGCCGTTTCCGAGGCGTCCGGTGAGCGCGATTCCGGCGAGCGCGCCGAGGAGCCCGATGCCCCCGTAGACCGCGAGCTTGATGCCATGGACGTCGATCCCCATCGCCCGGGCCGCCTCTTCCCGGCCGCCGACGGCCAGGGTATGGAGGCCGAATCGCGTCTTGTCGAGGATCACCCAGCCGACGACCGCGACGATGATGGCCAGCACGATCGGCGTGTGAAGGGGCCCGATCTGCCCGCGTCCGAGCCAGAGCACGAAGGGGTCCCTGACCGGGGTCGCGTAGCCGTCGCTCACGACGAACGCGATGCCGCGAAGGGTGGTCAGCATCGCGAGGGTCACGACGAACGGCGGAAGACCGAGCCGGACGAAGTACCCGTTGACCAGGCCGGAGAGGAGGCCGAGCGCCAGCACGGCGGGGATCACCACCTCCACCGGGAGCCCGAATCCGAAGAAGGTGACGATGAGCACCGACACCAGTGCGACGAGCGACCCGACGGAAAGGTCGATCCCGGCGGTCGCCATGACGAAAGTCATGCCCACCGCGATGATGATGATCGGCGCCGCCTGCCGCGCCACGTTCAGGAAATTGAGCCACGTCAGGAAATGCTCGGAGGCGAGCGACATGGCGACCACCCACGCCCCGAGCGCAAGGAAGAGCCCGTAACGAAAGGCAAACAGGCCGAGCCGACGCCGGTCGAGCCCCGCCGTCCAGGTTCTCGTCGCTCGCGACGCGCCCGCCATGATCAAGCCTTCGCTCGATCGCGACTCGAGAAATGCAGGCAACGGCTCGGAGCGCGCAAGCTCGTTGCGCGCTCCGAGCCTCGATTACGGCGGCGTCAGATTATCGGAAGCTTTCCAGGTTGTAGGTCGTCACCACGTCCGGGTTGTAGGCGAACCGCGAGGTGATCTCCTTCCCGGCGAGATGGTCGACGAGGAGACGCACCGCCATCTCTCCGCCTACCGCCGGCTTCTGCTTGAGGAAGCCGACAATCCGTCCGTCCTCGAGGGGCTTGATGAACGGCTCCGGAATGTCGTCCCAGCCGAAGAACGCGATATCGCGTCCCTGGGCTTCGGCGGCGGCGAGTCCTCCCTGAAGCGACGGGTCACCCGTTGCGTAGATGACGTTGATGTCGGGATTTGCGGTCAGCATGTCCTCCGCTTCCGCCGTCGAGCGTTCGAGGATGTTGCGCCCGTCCCCGGTCGCCACCACTTCCGCCCCGGGAACCGCCTTCAGGGCATCGACGAACCCGTCGCGGCGCGCGAGCTGCACTTCGGTGGAGGCCAGCATGATGCCGATCTTCGCACTGCCGCCGAGCTTGCCGATGATCCATCCGGCCACGAACTGGCCGAACGTGTAGGACGCATCATACTGCGGCACGCCGATCAGGGTGACGACGTGCGGACTGTCGACCTTCGTATCCAGGGTCGCGACCGGGATGTTGCGCGCGCCCGCTTCCTCGATCACGCCGATGAGGGAGCTCGACTCGATCGGGTCCACGACGATTGCGTCGACGTTGCGAGAGATGCAGTCCTCGACCTGGGTCACCTGCCGCCCCGCATCGGCCTGCGGGTCGAGCACCACCAGCTCCACCCCGAGCTCTTCGGCCGCCTTCCTGCCGCCCGCGACACTCGACTGGAAGTAGGCAATCTGCAGGCTGAACGTCACGAAGCAGAGCGTCTTGTCCGCCGCTGCCGCGATTCCGGGCGCCGACAGCGCACCGACGGCGGCCGTCAATGTGGCCGCTTTTATGATTTTCTTCAACAAGTTACTCTCCCGATGAACGATGTGCGCCGAACGACGATATTGGACCGCCGACGGCAAGTCAACCTCCGCCCTTCACCTCCGCCCTTCGCGGTCGGCAATTCTCATTTTGCTCGTCGGGTCCCGCTGCCGGACCGGCACGACCGTCGATCGCCCCCCCGGTCTGCCCCGGATCGAGTCGCCAGGAGAAGACGGCTTGCGACCCAGGGTGAAGTCAGGCGCCAAAATGAGAACTGCTGCTTCGCGGTGTCAGGAGCACAAGGCTGTCAGGAGCACAAGGCTGTCAGGAGCACAAGGCTGTTAGCAACAAGGCTTGAGCATCGACGTCATTTACGTACAGTATTCAGGTACCGTCCAGGAGACCAATGATGATCCGTGAGACGACGTACACCAGCGCCCGAAAGCAGCTTGCCGCACTCATGGATCAGGTTACCGATACGCGAGAACCGATACTCATCCATCGTCGCGGCAGGGAGCCGGTGGCCCTGGTCGCCGCCGATGAGCTTGCCGGGTGGATTGAAACTGCCTACCTGCTTCGCCCGCCGTTGAACGCCCGGCGGCTCCGTGAAGCCGCCGCTCGTGCGGACAACAGAGACGGAGAGCCGACCGGCCTCCGTGACCTCCGTGCACGTCTCGGCCTCGACGAAGGTTGAACGGCGAGGCGGGACGACGCAACATCGTCCTCGACCCCCACTGCCCCCAGGATATCGAGTACCGGACGCGGACCCGACGCAGAATGGCACTCCGCACGCTCCGGCTCATCGAAGCGACCATGCGGGACCCGTTCGATGGGCCGGGTAAGCCCGAACGGCTTCGGGGAGAGCTGTCCGGTCACTGGTCACGCCGTATCGACCATGAGCACCGCCTCGTCTACAGGGTGGACGATGATCGTGTGTACTTTCTCGCCGCGCGCCATCATTATGGAGAATAGACACGCGGGCCAGGCGATAGCAGGTGCGTCCGCCGGATGAAGCGAGGTCGGAAGAGGCCGACCGGTGTTGCGTCGCACGTAATTTCGCAAGGGATTTGCCGGTTTGTCGGTTTGTTTCTGATCGGCTGCGTGCCGATTTCTCACATTACCCCCAAGACTGATTTATTTTCTCGACCGCCTCCAATAAATTCAATGAATGATGTCGATCGTGGAGATCTTCGCCCGAAGTCGTCGTCAACCGAAGAAAGAGATTCTGCATCAAGGAACTACGCCGTCCGGCGGCGGCGAACGTGACTCGGTGGGGTGAGCGTGCGCCCGGAAACGTCGCCCGACCCTGAAAGTCGGACTGATCACCACCCGTGTTCGTTGTTCCGTATCCGCACCTCAGCCCCGTTCGATCCCGCGGGTTCGTGCTTGTTCCAGCTCGATTCGTCGTTCTCGTTCCAGGCTCCGTTCAAGGTAGGGTGTCTCGTCGGGGTCCACCACCTTCGCGCGCCGCAGCGCGTTGACGTACCTGCTCACGTTCGCCACTTCTCCGACCAGGCGGGTTCCTCCGGCAGCGTCCGTTACCCGGATATTCAGAGATCTGTCGCTCGCGCCGACGATCAGTGTCACCGTCTCCTTCGCCTCCATGGCGTCAAGCGTGGGTCCCAGCCAGTTCGGTTCTCGCGGGGTATGGCGGAGATGGCGGGTGGGGGCTTGTGCGCGTTGCGCTCGTCGCCCGGCGCCTTCACGCAACGCGGCGAGTCTCGTCTCGGCTTGTTGCGGATCACGCCACTCGTCTTGCGTCCGGGCGTCTTCGATGGCCCGCTCCAGGGCCGTCGGCAGGCGACGAGCGACGTCGGCGAGGAGTCCGAGTACCTGGCCCGGATCGTCGTCGCATTCTCGTGCCTGCCGCACCCACTCGTTCTCCGCGAGCGTAGCGACGTCGTCCGAGCCGCCGGTCAGCATGCCCATCGAGCACCAGATGTCGTTCCTTTGCCCGTCCAGTGATGCCACGTCGTACCAAGGCGCCAGCTCGCAAGACGCGGGTTCGTCTTCTCGGCCGTAGCGGATGCCCACGTTGCGACGATGCAGGTCGCGGTGGCCGAGCAGTGTGACGGCTGCGAGGCTTGTCCAGAAGTGGTCGATCTCGCCCTCGGTATTTCCTCCACGTTCACGCAGGAACGCTCGTAGATCCTTCCATCCACCCGGTGCTCCCGGTCGCTGAAGGATTTCGTCGGGATCGAGACCGCATGCGCTTGCCCACTCTTCCTGGTGGATTGGTTCGATCAAGCCTGATTCCGGGTTGAAACGTCGGTCTCCTCGCTCGCTGACGATGACTTGGCGACCGCCGATCACGGTAGCTCTCGTGCGCGCCGCCCGGATCCCGAGGTGCCGGAGTGTACGTTGGCAAACCGACTCGACCGCGGCTTCGCCCGGGAGGTCGCCGCGCTCCTCCTGCTTCACGATGTGGGTGGACAGACGGTCCCTGGACGGCAGATACCAGGCCCCGTCGTCGATTCCTTGATGGACCGCGAATTTCGGCAGCGAGCCACTGGACGTGACGGGCTGGACCCCCAAGGCCGCCGGATCGATGACACCACGACGCATTTCCAGCACCACTTGGGCAAGCAGTCGTTCGACGGTGCGCTCGCTCATGGCCTGCATTGGCGTCGGGTCCGGTGCGAGTTCCGACCCGTTCGCGCGAAGCGATCGGAACGAGACGGCCCCCGGGTACTCGAAGCCCGGTGTGGCCCACACGATGTCACCCTGGTCGTCGTAACGGCGCTCGATGTTCAGGGCGGCGAGTCGGGTCACTGCGCGGCGCCGTTGGGCACTGCGGGCTCCGTTTTGCGGACGAAGCCCCGTCAGCCATCTGTCGATTGCCGCTCCGGTGAGCGGTGTGTGCGGCAACCACGCGCCGGTCAACTGCCACGCGTTCGGTCCGGGCTCGATCCCGTAGAGATCTCGCGACCTGCCCAGCCCCGTCTCGAACACCAGTACGGGTCTGCCGTACAGGCGAGCCTCGAGCTTGAGCGTCTCGGATGTCATTGGCGTCCCCTCTCCTGGTCGCGCTCATGCCACCTGCTCGCTCTGGCTTGTCGCCTTCGGGGATGTTGACGGAAAGTCCTTCTCCGGGTCCGGTGGCGCCCGGTTCAGGCGGCGCCGAAGGCGGGGCCGTTCGGCCGCACCCGCATCCCGGGCCGGAGCCGGGTCCAGGGGAGCGCGCCCGGGTCCGCTACCATCGGCCCCGGCGCCACGCAGATGAGCACCTCCGAGGCGATGGGCTCGAAGTCGGCCCGGAAGTGCACCGAGCTCTTGTTCACGATGATCTTCCGGGTGGTGGGCTCGATGCCGCAGTGCCGGTACATCGCCTGGTCGGCGAGCTGCGCCTTGCGGCTCCCGACGAGGACCTGGATGTCGCGGAGGCGGAGCGACGCCATCGGCCCGAGGTTCATGCGCGCACCGCCGTACATCGGCCCGGTGCCCGTGAACCGCCCGTCGCCGACCTGCTCCACCCGGAACTCCGCCTCGAAGGGGGCATCGCCCGGGATGCCGGACTTGCCGCCGAGCGCGACGTTGATCGCGGACCCCGCGCCCGCCCCGTGCGCGGCGAGCGCCGCCTCGGGATCCACCAGCATCCCGAGCGCCGCCCGCGGGGCGTCGTTGTCCACGAGCGCCCGCAGCATCCCGGTGGTGTCGGAGTCCCCTCCGGCGCCGGGATTGTCCTGGGTATCCGCGATGACGACCGGACGGGATGCGTCCCGCGCGATCCCGATCGCCCGCCGCACGCCGTCGTCGGGCGAATAGAGCGCACCCTCGAACTCGCTCTCCCGCCGCTCGATCTCGTTCGCAATCGTCTCGACCGCCCGCTCGACCGTCGCCGCCGTGCGTCCGTACCCGAACACCGACGGGCCGCAGTGATGGATGTCCGCCGCCGGGAACCCCGCCGTCACGGTGAGGCTCGCCACCTCCCCGCCCTCGAGCCCGTCGCGCATCTCCATGACGGTCCGCATCGGCTCGCTCGTCGTGCACTGCCAGGTGATCGGGATGATGAAGGGAAGCTGGCGGAACGCCTTGTGCACCGCGCCCGAGCCGCCGAGCAGCCCGTCGAGGTGCAGGGCGGTCCGCCGCCCCGTGTCCGCCATGTCGATGTGCGGATAGGTGCGGTAGCCGACGAGCGCGTTCGCGTACCCGACCATCTCCGGGGTCGTGTTGGAGTGGAAGTCGAGCGAGGCGACGATCGGCACGTCGTTCCCGACGAACGAGCGCACCCGGCGGAGCAGCTCGCCTTCCCCGTCCTCGAGGTGCTCGGCCACCATCGCCCCGTGCAGGCAGAGGTAGACCGCATCGACGGGCCGCGCCGCCCGCAGCCCGTCGAGGATGAGCCCCGCTATGTGCTCGTAGGCGTGCTCGGTAACGTAGGAGGAGGGCGAGGTCGCCCCCCAGGTCGTGGGCAGCAGGCGGTGCCCCGCCCGCTCGGCCTCGTCGATGAACCCCGCGATCGAGAGGTTCATGCCCCGCACCCGGTCCGGTAGCCCGGGGCCGGTGGTGAGCTCCGGCCACGGCCCGCCCGCCTCGAAGTCGGCGAGAGTCGCGAGCGAGGGTGCAAAGGTGTTGGTCTCGTGCTGAAAGCCGCCAATCGCAATGCGCGCCATTCGGTCCTTCTCCTCCTGCTTGCCCGCCGGGCGGCCGCACCACCCGGCCGGCGGTTCGATTCAATCCGCCGCCCCGGCCCCGATCCGCTCCTACCGCGCCCCGTCACACCGCGCCGCGGCGTACCTTCCACTCCTCGTAGGCGGCGAGGGTCTCCGCGTCGGGCGGGTAGCTCTCGGTCACCGTATGGCCCGCCCGGATCCGCTCCTGAACGAAGGTCTCGAGGGTTTCCTGCTCGACGGCACCCACCGTCACCTCTTCCACCATCCCCAGCGGGATCACCACCACTCCGTCGCCGTCGCAGACGAGCACGTCGCCCGGGATCACCGCGACCCCGCCGCACCCGATGGGGACCTGGCGATCACCCATGGCGAGCCCGGTGATGTTGGGCGGCGCGGCGCGGCCGTTGCACCACACCGGGAAGCCGGTCGCGACCACCGCCTCCGCGTCGCGGGCAGCGCTGTCGGTGACGCAGGCCGTCACCCCGCGCACCCGCAGCCGTTCGGCGAGGATGTCGCCGAGGGTGCCCACCTCCGCGTTGCCGAGCCCGTCCATGCAGAGGATGGCGCCCGCCGGACAGTCCTCGATGGCGACCCGCTGGGGGTTGTTCGGCGAACCGAGGACCGCCGGATCCGAGAGGTCCTCGCGCATGGGGATGAAGCGCACCGTGTACGCCTCGCCGACGACGCGCCCCTGGTCCGGAGCGAGCGGCCGCACCCCCCGCATGGCGGTGGCGCGAAGGCCCCGCTTGACGAGCTGCATGGTGATGGTGGCGGTGCTGCACCCGGCGAGCGAGTCGCGGATCTCGGGCTTCATGGAACCTCCGAACTGGGCGATGGACGGCGGTGGTTGGATGAGGAACGCAAGCACGGGCATGATCCGGCCTTGACTCCGGCCGCGCAAGGGCACGGGACTCGGGCGACCGCGATCGCGACTGCGGCTGCGACCGCAGCACCGATGCCGACACCGGCATCGGCGTCGATCCCGAACCTCGGGGCCGGCCGACTGCGACCGCAGCCGCGCCCGCGGCCGCGACCTCGGCCTCCGCGCCGAACCTCGGGAGGGAACGAGCCATGACCGGAACGCAAGGCACCACCGTCATTCGCAACGCGGCCTGGATCGCATCGTGGGACGGCGGCGAGCACCGCTATCTCCAGGACGGCGACGTCGCGTTCACCGCGGACCGCATCGTCCACGTCGGGGGCCGCTATGACGGACCCGCCGACCGCACCATCGACGGCTCGCGGCGATTCGTCATGCCAGGGCTCGTCAACCTCCACTCGCATCCCCACACCGAGCCCGCGAGCAAGGGCGTGCGCGAGGACCACGGGGTCCCGGAGATGTACGACACCGGACTCTACGAGCGCTCCTGCGCCTTCTCCCTCGACGAGCCCGGCCGCCAGGCGGCGATGGAGATGGCCTACGCGGAGCTGCTCCTTTCCGGCGTCACCACCGTGGCGGACCTCTCGAGCCCGGTCGAGGGGTGGCTCGACCGGGCCGGCCGGAGCGGCCTTCGGGTCTACGTCGGCTCGTTCTTCGCCGATGCGTACTGGAAGCTCGAGAACCGGCACGAGCTCGGCTTCGACTGGGACGAGGCGCGCGGGCGGCGCGATTTCGAGGCCTCCATCCGGATCATGGACCTCGCCGAGCAGCACCCGAGCGGGCGGCTGCGCGGCATCGTCTACCCGGGCCAGATCGAGACCTGCACGGAGGCGACGCTCCGCGACGCGGCCGCCCACGCGCGCGAGACCGGCCGCCCCCTCACCACCCACCTCTCGCAATCGAAGCTCGAGTTCCACGAGATCGTGCGCCGCCACGGCAAGACCCCGCTCGAGTACGCCGCCAGCCTCGGCTTCCTCGGCCCGGACACGATCCTCGGGCACGTCATCTTCATCGACGAGCACCCCGACATCCGCTGGCGCACGGCCGGAGACCTCGACCGCCTCGCCGACTCCGGGACCACCGTCGCCCACTGCCCCTCCCCCTTCGCCCGCTACGGACACGCGATGGCCCACTTCGGCCGCTACCGGGCACACGGGGTCAACATGGGGATGGGCACCGACGTCGCCCCCCACAACCTCGTGGAGGAGATGCGCCTCGCCATCATCCTCGCCCGGGTGGTCGCGGGCAACCTCCGCGCCGTCGATACCCGTGAGCTGTTCCGCGCGGCGACCGTCGGCGGCGCACAGGCGCTCGGGCGCGACGACCTCGGGCGGCTCGCGCCCGGAGCGAAGGCGGATCTCGTGCTCCTCGACCTCGACCACCCGGCGATGCGCCCGGCCCGCGACCCCTTGCGAACCTTCGTGTTCGAGGCGGCGGACCGGGCGGTGCGCGAGGTCTTCGTCGACGGCGAGCAGGCGGTCGCGGACGGCAAGCCCCTGCACCTCGACGCGGAAGGCGCGGGGGCCCGGCTCGAGGAGTCCCAGGCGCGGATGCTGGCCGAGGCGCCCGAGCGCGACTTCCTCGGCCGGACCGCGGAAGCGATCTCCCCTTACTCGCTTCCCCTCTGAAGTCGGACGGCCGGCGGCGGCGCGCCCTTCCGTCGCTCGCGGCCGCAGCCGCTCGAACGCCGGGGAAGAGATCACGACCAGGGTCTCTTGGCTCGCCCCTCGGACGGCGGCCGAAAATCAAGCATCAATTGGCGTGGCGCGCCTCCCTGCCGGCTTGGCTGACCCTGGTCAAGGGGCAGTTGGGCGGCACGACGCGCGCAGCCGCTCCACCGTTGCGATGTTCTCGGGCTCCGCCACGAGGGGTCATGGTGTGGGGCTTCTCCGGATTGCTACGTACGCGAAGGCGTGGGCCGAGGCTCCGGGAGCAGGCGGAATCCCTGGCGCGCGAAGTCGTCATCAAGCGCAAATGCCACCGTCAGTCCGTGGCGGCGCATCAGCTCGAAGCTCGTGCAATCGACGAACGACAGCTTCCGGCGTTCGGCGGTGAACAGGGCGGCCATCGCGGCCGCGTGCAGATTCTCGTCGACCCACAGGGGTCGGAGAATCGGTTGAAGTATGTCGGCCAGGGCGCGCAACGCATCGAAGCCCAGCCGACGCTGGACCAGCGCATACGACTCCACCAGGATGTAGTTCGAGGTGAAAAGGAGCCGCTCCTCGAGCACGGCTCGATCCCAAGCGTCGATCACCTCCGAATGCCTGGGTTGATCCGCATCGAGGAATGCGAGAAGCGCGGACGTGTCGACGAAGAGACTCATGCGTCGAACGCGTCGTCGAGATAGCGATCGTGCGCTTCGGCGAGGTCGGGGCACCCCGAGCGAAAACGTCCCTTGAGGTTGCGGGCGCGGCGAGCGAGCTCCCGGACATCCGTACCACGGCGTCGCGCCAAGTACTCGGCGACGCACTCGCGCACCAGATCGGCCATCGAGCGTTCTTCCGACCGCGCCAGCGCCTTGAGCGCTCGCGCCTGCCCTTCGGTCAACTGAACTTGTGTTCGTACCATGCCATCATGATACCGGATCAGCGGGCATGACAGCATGCGGTTTGGGCGGCCGGAGCTTCGCTCCGATGTCGGGTTACGCCTTCGGCTGACCCGACCTACGGAGCTGATGCCGAAGCCGGACCGGGCGGACCCGATGGCTCCGGCACCCCCGCCTCGCCGCCCGGCACCGGCCCGACCTTTTCCGTCAGTCCGAAGTCGTCGAGGATGGCGTACAGGGCGGGCACCAGGAACAGCACCTGGAACGTGGCCGCCGCGAGCCCGAACCCGAGGCTCGCGACGAGCGGCTTCATGACCTGGGCCTGGAGGCTGGTCTCCGTAAGCAGCGGCAGCACCCCGGCCACCGTGGTCAGGGAGGTGAGCAGAATCGCCCGAAAACGTTGCCGGGCGGCCCGTCGCGCGGCGTCGGCGGCGGACTCCCCGGCGCGCCGGTGGAGCTTGATGAACGCCACGAGCACGATGGAATTGTTGACCACCACCCCCGCGAGGGAGGCAAATCCCACCATGCTGGGCATGGAAAGATCGAGACCGAGGGCGAGGTGGCCCCAGATGACGCCGACCAGCCCGGCCGGAATCACCGCCATCACCAGCACCGGCTCCGCGTAGTTCCGGAACTGGAAGCACAGCAGCAGGAAGACGGCCGCGAGACCGATGAGGAAGTTTCGTTGCAGGGAGGCCCCGGTGACCGCCGCCTCCTCGGCCTGGCCTTCCAGCGCGACGGTTACTCCCGGGTACCGGGCGAGCAGCGATGGCACGAGCCGCCGGCGAGTGTCGGAAATGATCTCGCTCGCGTTGGCGACTTCGGTGTCCAGATCGCCCTGGATGGTGACCGCGCGGCGGCCGTCGATGCGGTGGATGCGGGCAAAGCCGCGGCCGGACTCCACGGTCGCCACCGCGTCGAGGGGCACCTGGTCGCCGGCCGGGAGGGTGACGGTGAAGTGGGCGAGGTCGGCCAGGCTGTTGCGGTCCCGGTCGGAGAGCCGGATGTTGATCTCGTAGTCTTCCGGTCCCAACTGGACCTCCGTCGCGGTGCGGCCATGAAACGCGGCCCGCAACTGCCCGGCCACCGCGGACGCGCTGAGCCCGAGCGCCAGGGCGCCTTCGCGCAGGCGAAGCCGCGCTTCCGGCTTGCCGGGGCGAAGGTCGTCGGACAGATCGAGCACCCCGCGATAGCCGCCCAGCCACTCGACGAGCTCGACCGACGCGGCCTTGAGCTCCTCGAGGTCCCCGCCCAGCAGCCGGATGTCGATGGCCCGCCCTCCCGGCCCGAGCTGGGGCTCGGTGAGCTTGAGCGAGATGACGTCGGGAAGGTCTCCCACCTTGGACCGCCACCGGTCGAAGACGTCGCCGAGCCGGGCGTTGCGGGTCTCCGACGGGAGCAGGTCGACGACCACGGTGGCGATATGCGCCCCCGATTCGTGAGCGTCCGCGTTGCGGTTGAACTGGACCCCGACGTTGCGCACCAGATTTCGCCCACCCGGCTGAGCGGATGCGAGCTCCTCACCCACCTCCCGGATCGCCTCCACCACCCGCGCCGCCACCGCCTCCGTCCGGGCGAGGGGCGTGCCCTGGGGCAGCAGCAGCCGCGCCTCGACGACGTTGCCTTCGAGGTCGGGGAACGCCCGGAACTTGAGTTGTCCGCCCGCCACCATGGCCACGGAAACGAGAAAGAGGGCCACGAGCAGCCCCAACGTCAGGTAGCGCCACGAAACGGCCGCATCCACCAGGCGGCCGACGAACCCTTCCGTGAAGCGCGTGAGCCCCGCGTCGAATCGGGCTCGGAAACCTCTCCGCCCGGACCGTTCATCGGAACGCAGCGCCCCCATCAGATGGTGGGGCAGGATGAGGAATGCCTCGACCAGGCTGAACGACAGGGTGAGGATCAGGATCACCGGCATGACCTTGAGCACCGACCCGATGTCCCCCCGCAGGAAGGCAAGCGCCCCGAACACGCTGACGGTGGTGAAGAAGGAAGAGAGCACCCCCGGCACCACTTCTTTCGACCCGGCCACCGCCGCGTCGAGCGGGGCGAGCCCGGCGTGGCGATGGCGAGCGATGTTCTCCGCGATCACGATCGCGTCGTCCATCAGCAGGCCGACCGCGATGAGAAGCCCCACCATGGTGATCATGTCGAAGGAGTAGCCGGCCCACGCCATGCCGGCGATGGTCCCCATGAAGGCCACCGGCAGACCCGCCGCCACCCAGAACGAGTAGCGCAGCCCGAAGAACAGCCACATGACCAGGAACACGAGCCCGAGCCCCTGGATCCCGTTGCGCAGGAGCATCGTCAGCCGGTCGCGGACGATGGAGGCCACGTCGCGCGTGATCTCGAAGACCATGCCCGGCGGCGCGCGCGCCCGTTCTTCGTCGAGATAGGCCCGCAAGGCGTCGATGACGTCGAGGATATCGTCGCCCTTGCCCTTTTCCACGACGAGGAACGCGGCCGGCTGGCCGTTGAAGACGACCTTGTCCTCCTCCCGTTCGAAGCGGTCGGTGACGGCGGCGATATCGCCGAGCCGGATCGCGGCCCCGCTCTCGGAGGCCACGACCACGAGCCCGTCGAAGTCCCGGGGCTGGCGCCGTTCGTCGTCGAAGCGGATGAGCACCGTGGAGTCGCGGGTCTCGACCGTGCCCACCGGCAGCTTCAGGCTCTGCGCCGCGACCGCGTCGGCGAGGTCACGGATGCTGAGACCGAACTGGCGCATGGCCGCGGCGGGAACCTCGACTCGAACCTGGTGTTGCGAGAAGCCGCGGATCGCGACCTGGGCAACCCCGGGCATGGCCAGCAGGTCGTCCTTCATCCGCTCGGCATATGCCTTCAGCCCCTCGGGCCGCAGGGGGCCCGCGACCGCGATGAACGCGACGAAGTCCGAGCGTCCGAGCTGGCGCACGACCGGATCCTCGGCCGTATCGGGAAAGTCGGTGATCCCGTCGATCTCGCTCTTGACGTCGTCGAGGAAGCGGTCGAGATCGCGTCCCTCGCGCATGACGAGGGTGGCGACGGCCACTCCTTCGCGGGCCTCGCAGCGGGTCTCGTCCCGATTGTCGATGCTGTCGGCCGCGTCCTCGATCCGCTGGCAGATGGCCTCTTCCACGTCCCCGGCGGTGGCCCCGGGGAAGGGAACCCGAACCTCGACCGAGCGCGCGGGGATATCGGGAAACGTCTCGCGCTTGACGGACGGAGCGAATGCGAGGCCCACCAGGAGAAAGGCGGCCATCAGGAGGTTGGCGGCCGTCGGGTGGGCGGCGAAGAACCGGATCATCTGAAGAACCGGATCATCTTCGGCTCATCGCACCGGGGTGGTCCCGACCGCCTCGGCGACCAGAGCCGCCAGCCCCTCCTCGTCCTCAATCGGCGCGAGTCGCATGCCTTCGGCCGCGAACGGCAGATCGGAGAGCACCACCCGGGCGCCGGCCGCGAGGCCCGAGCCCACGACCACGAAGTTGGTCTGGGCGAAGTCCACCTCGACCCCGCGAATGCTCAGTCGCTCATCGGGCCCGACGGTGCGGACCTGGCTGCCGTGCAGCGCGCTCCGGGGAATCACCACCGCACCGGGCCGAGGCCGCCCCCGAACCTCGACCTCGACGTACATGTTCTTCACCAGCGGCGGGCGCTGGCCCGACTCGGACTGTCGATAGGGGTCGTCAACGGCAACGATGACGCCGACGGTGCGGGTGCGCGGGTCGACGGTGTCGCTGATCCGCGAGAAGCGGGCGGGCCACTCGGTGTCGACACTCCCGGTGCGAAGGCGCACGACGGCCCCGAGACCCGCGACCTCGCGCAGGCGCGGCATGACCGCGCCCGCGTCCTGGGGGAGGTCCATCCCGGGCGGGAGAAGGGTGAGCATGCTGCCGATCGGCACCTGGGCGGTGACCTCCGCCACGTCGAGACTGTCCGCGATCGCCAGAACCTGGCCCATCGCCGCGAACTGGGCCTGCTCGACGTTGACCGCCGCAATTCGGCAATCGAAGGGAGCGACGATCGTGGTACGGTCGAGGTCTCGCCGCGCCGTCTCCATCTGCGCTTCGAGCTGGTCTCGCGTCGCTTCCAGCACCGAGCGCTCGGCCGGGAGCAGGTTCATCGCGTTGCGCAGGTTCTGCACCGCCTGCTCTCCGGAGAGAACCGCCCGCTCCTCCTGATCCACCGCGGCCTGGGAGATCGTGCCGTTGCGCACGAGCCGCCGCTTGCGCTCGAGCTCCTTGCGCCCGAGGGCAAGGCTCCGCTCCTCGATGGCGAGCGAGCGTTCCGTATTGAGCGCCCGCATGTCCAGCACCGCGAGCTGGGCTTCCGCCGAACGGATGTTCGCCTCGATCCGGGCGACGGCCAGACGGTAGTCGGTGGGATCGATTCGCAGCAGCTCCGTGCCGGCCGGGAGAATGGCGCCTTTCTTGAGGTCCGGGTGACGGAAGATGACGGTGCCGCTCACCTCGCCGACCGCCTCCCAGACCCGTCCCGGCCGCACGCTGCCGTAGCCGAGCGCCCGCGGCACGACGTCCACCGCCGGCGCCGATACGACTCGCACCGGGGTCACCCGCTCCTCGGGGGACACGCGCTCGGGCACCTCGCGGGTCCCGACCGCGACCGCCAACGCCAGCGCACCCAGGGCGAGGGGAATCAGGATTAGGAGCTTTCGGACATGTCGGCGCATGAATTACCTCTTCGGGGCCCCGGCGCCTGCGCTCGGGCGCATGGAACCGGCCACGTGCGCCAGTGAATCGGCGGCCCCCGCCCGCCTCCGGCGGCGCCCGCGGTCGACCGGGCGAGCCTCGCACCGTTGTCGAGCCGGGTCAACGACTCCTCCCGACACGCGGCAATTCCCGTTTTGCTCGCCGGGTCCCGCCGCCGGACCGGCACGACCGTCGATCCGCCCCCCGATCCGCCCCCCGATCCACCCTGGATCGAGTCGCCAGGAGAAGACGGCTTGCGGATCGAGGGTGAAGTCAGGCGCCGGAACGAGAACCGCCGCCTGTCCGGCGCGCGCGTGGCCCGCCCGCGCGATTGGGGCTACACTCGCGGATCAGCCCACGGGCCGTCCGCGGCCGAGGGTGTCGAACGCAACGCTTCCATCCCTTTCTCGAAAAGGAGTACCGCCCCATGACCCCCGTGAAACGACGTCGAACCTGGCCGGCAATCCTCACCGCCGCGGTGGCCGGCGCCCTGTCCGCATCGGCCCTCGCGGCCGGCACGTTCAAGGCGGTGGTGCACGCCGACCTCAAGAACATCGACCCCATCTGGACCACCGCCTACATCACCCGCAACCACGGCTACATGGTGTGGGACACGCTGTTCGCGACGAACGAGAATTTCGAAGTCGAGCCGCAGATGGCGGAATCCGTCGCCGTCAGCGAGGACGGAAAGACCTACACCATCCGGCTCCGCTCGGGCCTCAAGTGGCACGACGGAAGCCCGGTCACCCCCGACGACTGCATCGCCTCCATCCGGCGCTGGGGCCAGCGTGACGGCATGGGCCAGCAGATGATGGCCGTCGTCGAGTCGATGGAAGCCATCGACGACCTCACCTTCACCATCCAGCTCAAGGAGACTTGGGGCCTCGTGCTCCCCGCGCTCGGCAAGATGAGCTCCAACGTGCCGTTCATGATGCCGAAACGCCTCGCGGAGACCGATCCCTTCGAGCAGGTCCCGGACAGCATCGGCTCCGGCCCCTACGTATTCGTCAAGGACGAGTGGGTACCGGGCGCCAAGGTGGTGTACGTGAAGAACCAGGCCTACGTGCCGCGCGAAGAGCCGGCGAGCGGCGCCGCGGGCGGCAAGGTCGTCAACTTCGACCGCTTCGAGTGGCACTACATCCCGGACGACCAGAGCAAGATGAACGCGCTCATCAACGACGAGGTGGACTACTGGGAGAATCCGCCGGCCGATCTCGTCCCG
Organism: Gammaproteobacteria bacterium; assembly: GCA_965214795.1. Classification (GTDB taxonomy): domain Bacteria; phylum Pseudomonadota; class Gammaproteobacteria; order HK1; family HK1; genus JAJDXW01. Next base: position 5,388,438 of record OZ243976.1, read on the forward strand.
GTGCTCCAGGAAGCGGAGGGCGTGAACGTCATCCTCGCAGACCCCTACGGTTCCCAGGGCTGGATGCGCATCAACCACCTGCACGCGCCGTTCGACAACAAGACCGCCCGGCAGGCGATCCAGTACGTCGTCAACCAGGAGACCTACCTCCAGGCCATCGTCGGCACGCCGGACCTCTACAAGACTTGTCCCGCGATGTTCATGTGCGACACCCCTTACGCGACCGACGTCGGCTCGGACCGGCTGATGATGCAGGACTTTGCGAAGGCGAAGGCGATGCTGGCGGAAGGGGGCTACAACGGGGAGACGATCGTCCTCATGCACCCGACCGACATCCCCACCCTGAATGCGGCCACCCAGGTGACCGCGCAGTTGCTGCGGGAGGCCGGCATCAATCTCGAGGTGCAGGCGATGGACTGGTCGACCCTCACCTCGCGCCGCGCCGAGAAGAAGAAGCCGGAGGAAGGCGGCTGGCACATCTTCCACACGTCGTGGATCGCGCCCGACCTCATCAACCCGGTCGCCAACATCGGCGTGTCGGGCGGCGGCACGGAGAAGGCCTGGTTCGGCTGGCCGGAGGACCCCGAGATCGAGGCGCTCCGGCAGGCGTTCGCGCGCGAGACGAACCCGGCGAAGCAGAAGCAGCTCGCGTCGCAGGTGCAGCAGAGGGCGATGGACACGGTGACCTACATCCCGATCGGGCAGTACTTCCAGTACCGCGCGATGCGGGACAACGTGTCGGGCTTCATCCAGGCGGCGGTCCCGTTCTTCTGGAACCTGATGAAGAGCTGATCCGTACCCGGCCGGACCGGATCGGACCGGAGCGGCCGTCCCGGGGGAAGGGACGACGGGACGGCCGCGAAGGCAACGCCGGACGAACCGAGCCCCCGGGGAGCGCCCGCTCCCCGGGGGCCTACCGGCCGACCAGCCAACGAAGGAGTCATGCACGATGAGCGCCACCACGGCTGTCGCCCTGGAAGACACGGACGCCACCGGCCGGGCCGAGACCGCGGAGCACGTCACCGTGACCCCGCTCGGGCCCGCCCTCGGGGCGGAGATCGGGGGCCTCGACCTCGCCCGGCCGCTGACCCCCGCGGAGCTCGGCGCGGTGCGCGGGGCGATCCGGGCCCATCACCTCCTCTGCTTCCGCGACCAGCACCTCGACAGCGACGAGCAGGTCGCGTTCTCGAAGCGGCTCGGCCCCCTCGAGGTCTTCCCCGAGCAGGACAAGACCAAGGGCGAGAACACCGTCTACAACGTGGCGAACGTCTCGCCGGAGGGCGATCACCTGCCGGTGGACGACCACCGGGTGATCTATCAGAAGGTGAACGCGCGCTGGCACACGGACAGCTCGTACCGCTTCATCCCCTCGTTCGTCTCCATCATGTACGCGATCCAGGTGCTCCCGGACGGAGCGAAAGGCGGCGAGACCGAGTTCTCCAACATGCTCGCCGCCTACGACGCGCTCCCCGGCGAGCTGAAGGCCCGGATCGAGCCCCTCCACATGGTCCACTACTACGAGTTCGGGCGGCGCCTCTTCCCGCAATTGCCGCCCGTCTCCCATCACGAACGCGAGCACGTGCCCCCCACCTGCCACCCCCTCGTCCGCATCCACCCGGACCGCGGCTACCGGCGCTCGCTCTTCTTCACGACGAACGCCGGCAACGAGGTGAGCGGGATGACGATGGAGGACGGGGTGGCCCTCCACCGCCGGCTCGCGAGCCACGTGTCGCGGCGCGATTTCTGCTACCTCCACCGCTGGCGGCCGAACGACCTCGTGCTCTGGGACAACCGGGTGCTCATGCACCGGGCGAAGGGCTACGACATGGCGCGCCACCCGCGCGTGTTCCGCCGCACCACGGTGGCGGGCTCGGACCCGATCCTCGGGCCCTGCTCGCAGGCCGTGCAGGGCAAGGTCCGGCCGCTCGCCGACCTCTGACCCCCCGCCAGCGCCGCCCGCCCGTCCCCGCCGCTCGCGACCGCCCGGTTCCGTTTGGTTCCAGGGTCATCCCACGAGCCGCGAATTCCGCAACCGGCGGATGATCCCCGGACCGGATTCCGCAGTATCATCGCGCCCGTGATTCGGCGGAGCCCACCCGGTTGACGGAGAAAGAAATGACCGACACCAGCCCGCTACGGGATCCGGATTATCGGCCGCCCATGGGCGAGGCCGTGCCTCTCGGCATCCAGCACGTCCTCGCGATGTTCGCGGGAAACATCACCGTGCCGCTGCTCATCGCGCTCGCCGCGGGGCCGGAGTACATCACCGTGCTGGTGCAGATCGCGTTGCTCGCGGCCGGGGTCGCGACCCTGATCCAGACCGTCGGGATCGGCCCGATCGGCTCCCGATTGCCCGTGGTTCAGGGCACGAGCTTCGCCTACGTCGGCATCCTCACCGCCGCGTTGAAGAGCGGCGCGACCCTGGCCGCGGTCTTCGGGGCCTCCCTGATCGGCGGACTGTTCCAGATGGTGTTGGGCTGGTTCATCCCCCAGATCCGAAAGTTCATCCCGGCGCTGGTGTCCGGGGTGGTGGTGATGACCATCGGCTTCACCCTGCTGCCGGTCGGCATCAAGTACTCGGCGGGTTGCGGCGCCTATCCGGCCCCGTTCTGCGAGGCGGCGGGTTTCGGAGACGCTTCCAACTGGGCGATGGCTCTCTTCGTCATCCTGGCCATCCTGCTGGTCCGCCGCTACGGGCGGGGCGTCTGGTCGACCGCCTCCGTCTTCATCGGTCTCGTCATCGGCTATCTCGTGGCCATTCCCTTCGGCATGGTAAACCCCGATCAAGCGGCCAAGATCGGGGCGGCGGCGTGGGTCGGGCTGCCCGACCAGTGGTTCGGCCTCGAGTTCTCGACCACGGCCGCCCTCGGCCTGATCGGCCTCATGGTCATCATGGCGTTCATCACCACCATCGAGACGGTCGGCGACATCTCGGGCATCACCATGGGCGGCGCGAACCGGGAGCCGACCGACCGGGAGCTCAAGGGCGGCATCATGGCGGACGGATTCGGCACGGCCGTCGTGGCCCTCTTCGGCGGTCTGCCGAACACCTCCTACAGCCAGAACGTGGGGCTCGTCTCCTTCACCGGGGTGATGAGCCGCCACGTGGTCAGCATGGGGGCGGTCTTCCTGCTGCTTTGCGGGTTCATCCCCAAGCTTGCCGCAATCATCGGGGCGATGCCGCAACCGGTGCTGGGCGGGGCGGCCATCGTCATGTTCGGCCTGATCGTCTCGGCCGGGCTCAAGCTCGTCGCGCAATCCGGCCTCACCACCCGGAACATGCTGATCGCCGCCCTCTCGCTCGGTCTCGGCATGGGCCTGTGGCAGGTCGAGCAGCTCGCCCGCGCGGCGGGATTCGGGCCGCTTCCGGATCTGCTGCCCGCGTGGTCCGTCCCGCTGTTCGTCTCGGGCATCGTGGTCTCGGGCCTGACGGCCGCGATCCTGAACGCCGCGCTGCGCGACGAAGCCGACGGAGCCGCCGCCTGACCTGATCCCGACTGACCGGGGCGGCTCCGTGCCGCGGCCGGCAGGCGGGTCGTCGGAACCAGCCCGGAAATCTCACCCGCTTCTGCTGCGGATACCGATCCCTGCGCGGCGACGGGTCGGGCCGTACTCGCTCAAGCCGCTTCGACAGCGCGCAGGCGCTCCTTTCCGTCCGTGCGGCCCGCCATCGCATCGCCTCGGCGCCCGCGCGACGAAAGGGGTGGGACTTCCGGGCCAGGCGCCGTCCGGCGCTACCGAGGCACGGGTTCGGCGAGATGCGCGGCACCGGGAGGTCGGGCGGCCGGCGGAAGGTCGTCGTAGACGCGGTCCGACTCGATCCGTACCGACGCGAGCTTCTCGGCGACCGCTTCCGGGCTCTTCTCGGCCGCGACCGACAGCTCCCTCAGCCAACGGCGGTACGCGATCGACACCTTGTCGGTGTGGACCGAGTACTCCCCGGCGGGCGGCGGGATCTCGGGCGGATCCTGGGCCTCGATCACCGGGAGATCCTCGCTCAGCACCAAGTCCTGGAAATCGAGATGCGGCTGGTCGTCGCCCTCCCGATCGGCCGTCCGGCAGGTGAACCAGAAACTGCGGCACACCCCCGATTCCACCGGGGAGGCGGTCATCCACAACTGGCTCCGCTCGCCGTCGGGGAAGAAGAACTCGAGGTTCACCGAGAACGGCATCCAGATGCGGTAGTCGGTCGGCGCCATCAACGCGACGCCGGGGAGATTCATGTCCGGCGAGGGTATGAACCGGAACCGAAGCTCGCCGTTCAGGCGGTCGACCTCGGCGATGGGCACGACGGTCTGGCGCCGGTCGCCGAGCGAGCCGTCGTGCACGAACGGGAAGTGCGAGAGATCGACGAAGTTCTCGAGCCGCCGCGCGGCCGACGTCGGCCACGTATAGGGCTCGCCCGGCACGCACCGGAAGGCTCCGTCTCCCCACGCCGGGCAACCGGGGACGGTCGTCGTACCCGCGGACGAATCGAGACGGACCCATACCAGGTCGTAGGCCACCGCCGATTCGTGGCACCGGAGCCGACAGTCTTCGGGTATCGGGCGGCCGGGCAGGGCCGGGATCTCCCGGCAGGCGCCGTCGGCCCCGTAGAGCCAGCCGTGGTAAGCGCAGCGGAGCCCTCCCGCCTCGACACGTCCGATCGACAGCCGTGTCGAACGATGGAGGCACCGATCGGGAAACACGGCGATCGTCCCGTCGATCTCCGCGACGACGAGGCGCTCGCCGAGCAGCGTGACGCCAAGCGGGCGATTGCCGCCGGCCGCGGCGGCGCGCAGCTCGGCGAGCGTGCACACCGGGTGCCAGAAGTACCGCCACGTCGAATCGTCGATGTAGCTTCCGGTCATGCCGCTTCGAGCCTCCCGGCCGGCCGCCGGAGCCGCCGCGCCGCCTCCGCCCGCCTCCGGCTTGCGAAACCCCGGATTCGGCAGGAGCGTTTCACCCTGCAGGTCGGGTTAGCCAAAGGCATAAGCCGACATCGAACGGAGACGTTCCGGTCGGATTGCGCTTCACGAATCCGACCTGTCCGGAACTTGAACCGTAGCGTGAAACGGTCCTGCCGAATTCGGGCCATCGCCCCGCGCTCCGTCACGTCCGTTCTCCGCCATCCCGGATCTCGGTGATGATCCCGTAGTGCTGCGGCTGACGATGCAGGGCGAGGTTGAAGATATTGTCCTGGATCTCGCCGCATCGATCGAGGTTGCAGTCGGCGACGATCACCTCGTCCTCGAGGGTCGTGCACATCGCCACGATCTCGCCGGTCGGGGCGATGATGCAGCTCTGGCCGATGAGGTCGCAGCCTTCCTCCCGCCCCGCCTTGGCGACCCCCACCACCCAGGTCCCGTTCTGGTAGGCACCGGCCTGCATCGACAGATGGTTGTGGAAGTTCTGGAGGTGGTCGAGGTGGGGAGCGCGTGGATAGTGGACCGGCGTGTTGTACCCGAGCAGCACGATCTCCACCCCCTTGAGCCCCATGACCCGATACGTCTCCGGCCAGCGCCGGTCGTTGCAGATGCACATGCCGACCCGCCCGTCGAACGCCTCGAACACCGGGAAGCCGAGGTCGCCCGGCTCGAAGTACGCCTTCTCGAGGTGCTGGAACGGCCAGTCCGGCTCGTGGTTGTCGTGCCCCGGCAGGTGGACCTTCCGGTACTTGCCCGCGATGCGACCCGCCGGGTCCACCAGGATCGCGGTGTTGAAACGCCGCTTCCGGTTGCCCTCGCGCACGAGCTCGGCGTACCCGAGGCAGAAGCCCACTCCCAGCTCGCGCCCGAGCGCGAACAGCGGGGCGGCGGCCCGGCTCGGCATCTCGTCCTCGTAGAAGGCGTCGAGCTCCGCCTCGTCCTCCATCCACCAGCGGGGGAAGAAGGTGGTGAGGGCGAGCTCGGGGAACACGACGAGCCGGGCGCCTCCCGCGTGCGCCTCGCGCATCATCGCCATCATGCGCGCGACGGCCGATTCACGGGATTCGCTCCGGGCGATCGGCCCCATCTGGGCCGCGGCGACACGGATGGTTCGACTCATGGGGCTGTCTCCTCCCTCTCGCGGATTCCGACCCGGAAATCTCACCCGCTTTCCGCTGCGGACACCGACCCCCGCGCGGTGACGGGCCGTGCTCCCTCAAGCGCGCTTCGACAGCGCGCACGCACCAGTGCCGGCTGCGCCTTGCGCAACGCGAACGCGCTCTCTTCCATGATCAAGCCCTGAACACACTCCGATCATGCCTTCCCGTGCACCGCCCGGGCGAGCGCTTCCTCTCCCGGGAGGTCGTCGAGGCCGATGAAGACGATGTTCGGGGCCGGGGGAGACTCGTCCGGCGGCGGCTTCCAGGGCGCAAGCTCCACCGTCCGGCCGCATACCTGGACGATCATCCACGCCGGCTCCGGCCGGCCGGCCACGAGGACGAAGCCCTTGGCCCGGAGCAGGCGCGGCAGGAGGGCGGTCAGCGCCTCGCGCAGCCGGGCGAGGTCGATGGGGTCCGGGCAGGACACGGTGCGGGATGCGAACCGGTCCCGGTGGCCGGGAGCGCTCGACCCCGCCGCGGGAGCGCTCGCGGAAGCCGCCACCCCGGCCGCTACCCCGGCCACCGCCCCCGGCACGGCGGCGGACCCTGGCTCCGCGGGGGCTGCGGGAACCTCCGCATCGGGAGGGGGTCCGAACGAGCCGGCGGCGGCCCTCGCCCCCGCGGGCTCCCCGGTCCACGCGCCCGACAACAGGGCCAGGGGGATGTCCGCATCGACGGAGCGAAGCAACGGGGCGCGTGCGCGGCGCCGGACCCAGGCCTCGGTGGCCTCGCGGTCCGGCTCGCGGACGCGGTCGCATTTGTTGAGCACGACCAGGTCCGCCGCATCGAGCTGGCGGGTGACGGTCTCCCGAAGCCGGTGGTCCGAATGGCGGGCGCGCAGGGTCTCGGTGTCGGCGAGCACCACGACCAGATCGCGGCCGAGCCCGGGATGCAGGGTCGCAACGTCCGCGATCGCGGCCGGGTCGGCGACCCCGCTCGCCTCCACGAGGATCCGGTCCGGGGGTCGAGGCCCGTCCAGCAGGCGGTCGATCGCGTCCACGAGATCGTCGCCCATGGAGCAGCAGACGCACCCGTTCGCGAACGTCAGCGTATCCCCGTCGTGGGCGGCCACGAGGTCGCCATCGACGTTCAGCTCCCCGAAGTCGTTGACGAGCACCGCGTAGCGCACGCCGTGGGGGCCGGCCAGGATGCGGTTCAGCAGGGTGGTCTTGCCGGCTCCGAGAAACCCGCCGAGGACCGTCATCGGAACCGGGGCCGAAGTCGGGGTCCGGGTCGCCGCCCGGGGCCGGAGCGGGGCCTTGGCCGGGGCCGGGGCCGGGGCCGGGGTTTGAGCCGAGGCCGGGGTTTGAGCCGAGGCCGGGGCCTGGGCCTGGTCCGGCGCCGAAGATCGGGCCGAGACCGGGGCCGGGGCCACGGCCTGAGCCGGGGCCGAGGGCTGAGCCGGGGCCGGGGCCGAGGGCTGAGCCGGGGCCGGGGCCGATTCCCGCCCCGGGACCGGAGCGGCGCTCACCGCGCTCCCGCCCCGACCCCGCCCGGGTCGTTCGGAAACACCCGCCCGCCGACCACCGTGCCCCAGACCGCAACATCCTTGAGGGCGGCCGGCGCCACGGCCCGCGGATCGTCCTCGAGGATCGTGAAATCCGCCCGCTTGCCGACCTCGATGGACCCGATCTCGCCATCGAGCTTCAGGGTGAACGCGGCCCCCAGGGTGATCGCCCGCAGGGCGTCGTCCACCGTGATCCGCTCCGCCTCGCCGAGCACCCGCCCGGTCGCGGTCACCCGGTTCACCGCGCACCACGCCGTGAACAGCGGAGCCAGATGGGTGACCGGCGCGTCGGAGTGAATCGAGAAGGGCACCCCGAGCCGCCTCGCGGTCCCCGCCGCGTCCATGCGTTCCGCCCGTTCCGGACCCATCGTGAGGGCGCGGTGCTGGTCGCCCCAGTAGTAGAGGTGGTTCGCGAAGAGGTTCACGCAGATCCCGAGGCGCGCCATGCGCCGGAAATGGGCGTCGTGCGCCATCTGGCAGTGCTGGAGGGTGAAGCGCGCGTCGGGATCGGGGCGCTCCCGGAGAACCGCCTCGATCGCGTCGATGGCGACTTCCGTCGCCTCGTCGCCGTTCGTGTGAACGTGCACCTGGAGTCCCGCGCGGTGGTACGTCCCGAGGACCCGCGGCAGATCGTCGGGATCGATGTACCACAGCCCGTTCTCGTGGCCGTTGTAGTACCCCGGCCACTTCATCCGGGCGGTGAACCCCTGGATCGAGCCGTCCAGGACCAGCTTGACGAGCCCGTACCGCAGCCGCTCGTGTCCCCGGGGAACCAGCGACTTCACCCATTCCACCCCTTCGTCCGGTGGCCGGGCGGCCCAGAAGAAGGCGGGGACGATGCGAAGCGGGAAGTCCTCGTCCGCGGTGACCGCGACCTGGCTGGCAACGGTCGCTTCCGGCAGCTCGTTCGCCAGATCCGTCGCGGTGGTCACCCCCGCGCGGCGGGCGCTCCGGGCAAACCGCCAGAGGGAATCGCTCTTGCCCATGTCGAGGAAGCGGTCCCGCCCCAAGGTGCGGTAGACGATGGACCGGAGCGCCGGCCCCTGAAGCTCGCCGGTCAGCTCCCCGCCCACGTCGCGGACCAGGCCCTGCACGTTCGTATCGCGGGTGATGCCGGCGCGGCGGAGCGTCTCGGAGTTCACGTTGATGATGTGCCCGCTCTGGTGCGCCACGATCACCGGATGCGCCGCCGACACCCGATCGAGATCGGCGGCCACCATGCGCCGGCCGCCGAAGAAGATGGGATCGAACCCCCAGCCCATGACCGCCCCGTCCGGGCCCGCCTCGGCGGCGGCGGCCGCGCGGAGCCGCTCCACCGCCTCGTCGATGCTCTTCAGCCCGGGATGGACCACCCCGTCCGGGGCGGTCCGCTCGAAGAAGCCGAGGTAGGTGTCCTCCCAGGCACTGCCCTCCCAGCTATGGCAGTGGCCTTCGACGAAACCCGGTGCGATGACCTTGTCGGCAAAACGCTCGTCCACCTCGTGGCCACCCCAGCCGGCAAGGTCGTCGAGCGTACCGGTACCGAGGATCCGGCCGTCCCGCACCTCGACGTGCGTCGCCTCCGGGCGGCGGGGGTTCATGGTCAGGATCCGGCGCGCGGAATAGATAATCGTGGTCACAGGACGGCCCGGCGGCAATGGGGGAAGCCGGTATTCTACCCGGCGGCGGCTCCGGGCAGGGCTGTCTCAGGCTACGGTTCAAGCCCCGGTAGGTCGGATTAGCCGAAGGCGGCCGGGTGGCCACGGGCGGTTGCCCGCCCGTGGCTCCCACAGATCCGGACGTGCCCCATTCGGGCATCCGGCTCCTCGGGCTATGGTTTCGCTGCTCAACGGTACACGCTGTGAACGACTCGCACCGGGGGGAGGGGGAACAGGGCTGATTTTTGTTCGCGTTGAACCTCGACTGCTTTCACGGACAATTCGTTGATTTATCAAGGATTTCAGAATTTGAACATCCGATCCGCGTTTGTCCTACAGATCACGGTAAGATGTTGAATTTATTGAGGGTGTTCTGAACAAAAATCAGTCTTGCGGTCGCGCGGGAACTCCCGCTGCGCATCGTAGGGCTCCGGCGTGGCGGGATTGAACTTGTGCAGCGCCTTCAGCAAGGAGGTCTTGCCGGACTCGTTGCGGCCGACGAAGGCGGTGACCCGTTCCAGGTCTATCCAGCCGCTGTCGTCGATGTTGCGGAAATTCCGCACCCGAAACCGGACGGCTCTCATACCCGATCTCCTCGTGGGGCTTGGCCCGGACGATCCAGGCTACCGCCATTCCATCGGACCATTCAGCAGGCTCCCTAACGGACTCGAGGCGCTACCGGCACGGCGAGCCGCGCCCTCACTTCATCGTAGACGGGAATGCCTTCGCCCGCCTCGATGGTCACCGCGACGCCGTAGCGAATGTCCTGATCCAGAGGGCCGGCCTGTTCCCGACAGAACACGTGCAGCAGCACACGCCCGTCGTCGACGAACGGCACCGCCCTGTCGCCTTCGTAGCGCGTATGAAACACCGTGCCGCGGGGCACCGATTTGTCCGAGGGCTGGCCGCCCGCTCTTTTCACGCCTGCGGCTGTCGCAAGACTCGTCACGGCACCCACTTCGAGCTTCGCCCGGCGATAGGCTTGGTGACGGGGGTTGACCGGCGAGAACCACGCGACCGTTATCGTCACCGCCCGTGGCTCGGTAACCTGTTCCAGGCTTGGCGGCAGCGGGATTCGATGGATGTTCGTCGCGCGAGCGGCAATGGTTCCGTGCCCGACCAGCGTCGCCCGGTTCGGCGCGCAAGACAGAGCCTCGTTGATGTTCGGGAACCCGTATCCGAGCAGGCGCGCGATATTGTCGCGTCTTTCGACATGCCTGCCCTGCCCATGCGGCCCGTAGAAGCGGTCCAGGAAGTCCCCGCGATCTCCCCATTTCGCACGGTGAACGAGCAGCGCTTTGACCGCGACCGCACGGAATCGCGGGTCCATGTCGGCGTGCATCGACCCGCCGTCCGCGTCCATGAGCGTGTCGAAAAGCCGATGGGCCGCTCTCGTCGCCAGGGCGGTCGCGGCACTGGTCCCTTTCGTCAGACGCACGCGATCGAGATCGCCCGCCGGATGCGGAGACGCCGCCTTCAGGCCCGATCGCCCTCCCGGTTCCGGCACGATGACAAGGGTCTCGCCGCTGGCCCGGAATCTCACATGCTCCCGTCCGCCCGGCAGATGGATATCCGGTTTGATCACCTTGCGGTGCCCAAGCCCAAGGGCGGAACTCACGTTGGGAATATCTCCTTCTTCTCCGTAAGGATCCACCGCTCCGGTGCCTCGGTGTCCGTCCACGGCATCGTCGTGCCACGCGCCGACCGTGACGATATTCAACGCCTCCGCCGGGGACAGAAGCGTCCGATACGCCCTGTGTTCCGAGAGCGCCTGGAGCACCGCGCGCTCTCGGTCTTCCGGCGCGGCATCCTCGAAGCTTGCCCAATCGCGGAACGCGCCTACCGGCAGAGGCAGCATGACGTTGCCGGCGCTCACCAGGAAGATAATCCCGTAGCGGTCCGCGAGATGGTCGAGAAGTTTCGCCCATGGACTCATCGGGCCGCTGAAGGGCCGTCCCGGATCGCCCAGAGACAGGTTGACGAGAAAGACTTCCGGGGCCGTTGCCCCGCCTTCCCGGTCGCCTTCCTTCATGCGTCGGACGGCGCGATAGATCACATCCACCAGAAGGCGATCGCGCATCGGCTCCTCGCGAAGGCCGTCCGCCGGCGCGTAGAGGACGGGACGTACATGAAGCTTTCGCGAGATGGGAAGCTGGTCGAGATTCCTGTCCCCGTGCAGAATCAGCGAGGCCATCGCCGTGCCGTGGTCGCGTTTCGCCACGACGCTCATGGCTTCGAGACCATCGGGATCGTCCACGTCCAGCCGTCCATCGAGAAGCCGGTGGTTCTGGACTGGCACCCCGTCGAACAGCGCGGCGACGGACGGCAAATCCTCAAGCGGTTCGTCGGGAACGCCCGGGGCGGTTTCCGTTTCCTCGGCGAGTTCCGGAACATCGACCGACGATTGCGGACGCAGAAACATCACGTCGTCGCAGATCGCGAGGTGGATTTCCTCGCGCGCGACGAGACGCTCGATCTCGCGGGCAGGCAGGTCGATCAACGCCGCGTCGTAGCCGATCTCCTCGATGACGGCGTGATCGACGATGGCCCCGCCGGCCTCGGCAACGGCCTCGACGACCTTGCGGTATGCGGCGTCCCGGCGTGCCACGCTTTCGCGGAACCACAGTTCCGCCTCGATCCGGCGCATCGCTTCTGGATCGGCCTCGATTTCCTCGCGCCAGAATACGGCGGTCTCGTCCGTGAGCCGGTCGGCGGGACCCCACGGCCGAACGTCGCGCAGACCTGCGAACAGCTCCCGCCAAGGTGTGAGGCCATATGGCATATCCTCTTCGCGTTGCCAAAGGCTCCACAACGACAGGAGCCGGCGTAGCGCGCCGACATCGGGCATCGCAAGATAGAGCCGTCCGCCGACCGGCTTGTCCGTTCGGGGCTGCCCCTTTCTACCCTTGCGGGTATCCGGCTCGAAGAAATCTTCGTCCGGCTCGAGCTCGACCTCTTCGTCGGCAAGAAACTCCAGCCCGTCCACTCTTCGGACAAGCGCGTAGAAATCGCCCACCGATCCCGCGACCTCCAATACGAGCGCGCGTTCCGGGCCGATGCTCGACGGATCGTCGCGAAGCGACAGTCCGTCGGCCTCTCTTTCCAGCATGTCCGCGAGGCGGTCGAATTTCGGCCCGAGACGCTCTCCCTGACGTTCCGGGGACAGTCTCGGAGCACGGGGAACGAAGCGGGGCGATCGTGGCGGATCGCCCCGCTCCGATGCCGGCAGGGGCAGGAGCGGATACTCGGGCACGGGCGGCTCAGGCGGCGTCCGGTTGACGCGCTCTCGCCTTCCACAGCTTCAACTGCTCGGCGACAATCGCTTTCAGAGAACCCTCGCCCAGCGACAACGCGTGGCGCCTGCGAACCCCGTTGCAGAACTCTTCCGCCTCGGCATAGCTGATCGTGTCCAGGGCCTTGGCGATCGTCTTCGCGCTCACCCCCAGAGGTTCATCCATCCGCTTCGCAAATGTCTCGAAGTAGCGGCCGAGCTGCGCCTGGGTCGGCGCCGGCAATTCCAGCCGGAACTGAAAGCGCCGCCAGACCGCCCGGTCCAGGAGCTCGGAATGGTTCGAGGCGGCAACGACCACCGTATAGCTCGGCAGATCGTCGACCTGCATCAGCAGCGAGGTCACCACGCGCTTGATCTCGCCGGTCTCGTTCACGTCGCCGCGCTCCTTGCCGACCGCATCGAACTCGTCGAAGAACAGAACGCAAGGCGTCGTTCGGGCGTAGTCGAAGACACGCCGCAACCGGCTCGCCGTCTCGCCGAGAAAGCTGCCGATGATGGCATCGTAGCGAACGACGAAGAACTGCACCGCCAGCGTCTCCGCGATGGCTTCGGCTAGCGAGGTTTTCCCGTTGCCCGGGGGGCCGACCAGCAAGACTCGATGACGCGGTTCCAGGCTGTGCGAGCGCAACAGGGAAGCGCGCTGCTGCTCCTCGATGAGCTCCCGGCATGCGCGTTCGCACAAGTTCGGCAGGAAGAGGTCTTCGAGACGCTTCCGCGGCGTTGCTTCCAGCACATAGTCCCGCGCACGAACCATCGACTCCGGAACCGCGTACCTCGTCTGTCCGCCGTTGCCGTTGCTCCGCAACGCGCGCGCGAGCCGGTCGGCGAGAATGTTGTGCTGCTTGGCGCGTTCCTCGGCGATGATCGCTTCCACGGCGTTCGTCAGCTCCTTGCCGTCTCCCGAAGCGCCGGCCCGGACCAGGGACACGAGAAGATCGCTACGAGCCATCCCGATTGCTCCGACGGTCCTGTTGCCGGGCAAGCTTCTCCACGGCGGCCTCGAGCAGCCAGTTGTTGCGCGAGATCGGCACGTCCCTCGCCTTGATGTATCGGTCGATCCGGCGCAGCAACGGTTCCGGAACCCGGATCGTTACGGCGACCCGGTCCTTGCCATTCGCGTTCTGCGCCGAAGGCACTCGACTCGCCATGTAACGATCCGCCCGTCGCACCTGATGGCAGGTTGGCACCATACTGATTCGACAGGGCCGTATCAACGACACCGACGTGGACGCCGGCACGGCGCCGGAGCCTCGCCCCGGAATCGCATTCTCCGACCCCGCGTCCCCGCCGTCCGTCACATTTCCATCTCGTTTCCGCGCGGCTCGCGGGTCTTCTCCGGCTCCCGCTCCGGCAAGCGCCCCCACGGTTCTACTGCCTTGCCTTCGCGCTCGCGGCCGAAACTCGCCTCCAGCCCGGCCTCCCGGCCCTTCGCCCGCTCCGGCTCGACCGCCTCCAGCAGCCGCGATGCGCTCGCCGGTGGCGGCTTCGAGCCGCTCGCGCAGGGCGTTCCGGTCGTTGGTCACGAGCTCGGCCCGATCGCGCGCCCGGCTGATCTCGACGTAGAGGGTCTTCTGGTTGGTCAGGTTGGGATGGTTCGCCTCCATCGCGGCGATGACGGTGTCCACGGTGCGGCCCTGCCGTGCGGGGCGGCGGCGATTGGCGGGACTGTCTGCGGGCGAGCTTCGAATATCTGAATGCGTTGCAGGCGGCGGCGGAGAGACTTCGGGCGGAATCCTCGCGTTATGTTCGTCCGATTTGCCTGGTGCAGGTGGAGCGCACCGGCCGGGATCAACGTGAGGGTGGATTCATTCACGCCGAGGACGCGCGGGAATATCTGACCCTCGGTGTCCGCGAATCGGAGATCGCGATCAAGACCTCCGAGAAGAACGAGCTCGGCCAACCGGAGAACCTGGACTTGCTCAGCCCCACCAATCCGGTTCGGTTTATCATTACCCGGCAGGCATTACACCCGAGTTTGACACCTCCTAGTGTTGCGTCCCTCAAATACGCGGAATATGATATCGGCCTCATCCAGCCCCCGGAGCCCCCCATGCCGCGCGGACGCCAACTTCCCCCGCTGATTCTCACCGACGACCAACGCGAACAATTGCTCGCCCTCTCCCAGTCCACCTCAATGCCCTACGGGTTGGTCCAGCGCGCCCGCATCATCCTCGCCTGTGGGCAGGGCCTGACCAATACCGGTGTCGCTCAACGCCTTGATGTCTCGCTCTCGGCGGTCGGCAAATGGCGACGCCGGTTCCTCGAGCAGGGCGTTCCGGGACTGCATGATGAGCTGCGCCCAGGACGGCCTCGCACCTATGGGGACGAGAAGGTCGCGGAGCTGATCAACCGCGCCTTGCAGGACAAGCCCGACAACGCCAGCGCTTGGAGCGTGCGCCTGATGGCGCAGGCCGAGGGCGTGTCGAAGAGCACCGTGCAACGCTGGTTTTCCCTGTTCGGGGTCAAGCCGCATCTGAGCGACACCTTCAAGCTGTCCAGCGACCCCTTTTTCATCGAGAAGGTTCGTGATATCACCGGTCTTTACCTCAATCCGCCGGACAACGCGATGGTGTTGTGCGTCGATGAGAAGAGCCAGATACAGGCGCTCAATCGTACGCAGCCCACGCTGCCGATGGGACTGGGCTACGTCGAAGGCTATACCCATGATTACATCCGTCATGGGACCACGACGCTGTTCGCCGCCCTGGATGTGGCCACCGGCAAGGGGCTCGGCAAATGCTGCAAGCGTCATCGCCATCAGGAGTTTCTCGCCTTCCTGCGGCTCATTGACAAGGAGACTCCACCGGAGCTCGACCTTCATCTCGTGGTGGACAACTATGCGACCCACAAGCATCCCAAGGTGTGCGCTTGGCTCGCCAAAAGACCGCGCTACCATCTTCACTTCACCCCCACTTCCGCCTCATGGCTCAACCAGGTGGAACGCTGGTTTGGCCTCATCAGCCAGCGGGCCATCCAGCGCGGCTCGTTCCACAGCGTGGCCCAGCTCGTCCACACGACCGAGGCCTTCATCGCACAGTACAATGCCTCCGCCTCCCCCTTCATCTGGGCCGCGACGGCGGAGTCGATCTTCGACAAGCTGGAACGTCTATCTGCGCGTATTTGCGGGACATGACACTAGTGCAGGTGACACGCCACGTCGTGGCCGTCCGCCACGGTCCGCATCACGGGGACCTCCGTCAGGCATCGGGGCTCGGCCACCGGGCACCGGGTATGGAACGGGCATCCGCCCGGCGGGTTGATGGGGCTCGGGATGTCCCCCTTCAGGATGATCCGCCGGCGCCGCGACCGCGGATCGGGAACCGGAGCGGCGGAGAGCAGCGCCTGGGTGTAGGGGTGCAGCGGCTCCTCGAACAGCTTGCGCCGGTCCGTCAGCTCCACGATCTTGCCGAGATACATGACCGCCACCCGGTGGCTGATGTGCTCGACCACCGCGAGGTCGTGGCTGATGAAGAGGAAGGCGAGGTTCGCATCCTGCTGGAGTTCCATCAGGAGATTGAGGACCTGGGCCTGAACCGAAACGTCGAGGGCGGACACCGGCTCGTCGGCCACGATGAGGGCCGGCTCGAGGGCCAGCGCCCGCGCGACCCCGAGGCGCTGGCGCTGGCCGCCCGAGAACTCGTGGGGATACTTCACCATCGACTCGCTGGTGAGCCCGACCCGCTCGAAGAGGGCGACGACCCGGCCGCGGATCTCGCTCTTGGCGACCACCCCGTAGTTGCGGAGCGGCTCGGCGACGATGGTCTCGGCCGAGAGCCGCGGGTTGAGCGAGGCGTAGGGGTCCTGGAACACCATCTGCATCTGCCGCCGGAGCGCCCGCAGCCGGTGCAGGGGGGCGCGGGTCACGTCCTCGCCGTTCAGAACGACCTCTCCGGCCGTCGGATCGATGAGGCGCAGGATGGACTTGCCGGCGGTGGACTTGCCGGAGCCGCTCTCGCCCACGAGTCCGAGGGTCTCTCCGGCCTGGATCTCGAACGAGATCCCGTCGACCGCGAACACCGACCCCACCCGCCGGCGGAGCAGTCCGCCGTGCACCGGGAAGTGCTTCTTGAGATCGCGCACCTCCAGCACGGTTCGCGCGCCGCCGCCGTCGCCTTCGCCGGTGCCGTTCACCCCGTCCGGGCGGGCGGCCGCGGTTCCGGTCCCTGTACCGGCGCCAATGTCCGGGCCGGGGCGAGTGCCCGCGCCAGCGCCGACACCCGAGCGGGCGCCAGTGCCCGGGCGGGCGCCAGTGCCCGAACCGGCGCCGGTCCCGGCGGAAACTTCGTCGGCCCGGACCGGACTCATGACCGCCCCCTCGCCACGACCGCTTCCCACTCCCAGCAGGCCGCGAGCCGGCCGGGGCGCATCTCCTCGAGCGGGGGCGCCTCGCGGCGGCACCGATCGGCCGCGAACGCGCAACGCGGGGCGAACGCGCAGCCGACGATCTCCTCCCGGAGCGACGGCACGACCCCCGGGATCTCGTTCAGCCGGGTCCCCGCCCCTTCGAGGGTGGAGAGCTTCGGGATCGAGCCCATGAGGCCGAGGGTGTAGGGGTGGTACGGCTGCTCGAAGAGATCGTCCGCGCTCGCCTCCTCCACCTTGCGCCCCGCGTACATGACCACCACCCGCTGCGCGGTCTCCGCGACCACCCCGAGGTCGTGGGTGATGAAGACGATAGCGGCGCCGATCTTCTCCTTGAGCTGGAGCATGAGATCCAGGATCTGGGCCTGGATCGTGACGTCGAGGGCGGTGGTCGGCTCGTCGGCGATGAGGATCGACGGGTCGCAGGCGAGGGCCATCGCGATCATCACCCGCTGGCGCATCCCCCCCGACATCTGGTGGGGATACTCGTCCGCCCGTCGCCGCGCCTCCGGGATCTGCACCAGATCGAGCATCGCGACCGCCTCCGCCTTCGCCGCTCGTTGCGAGAGGCCCCGGTGCAGCTCGAGCGACTCGGAGATCTGGCGCCCGACCGTCATCACCGGGTTGAGCGAGGTCATCGGCTCCTGGAACACCATCGAGATCCGGTTGCCTCGCACCTCCCGCATCCGCTCTTCGCTCACCTCGAGCAGGTTCTCGCCCTCGAACCGGATGGCGCCCGACTCGATCTTCGCGGGCGGCATCGGCAGCAGCCGCAGGACGGACATCGCGGTGACGCTCTTGCCGCACCCCGATTCCCCCACGATGGACAGGGTCTCGCCCGGGTCGACGTGAATGGACAGCCGCTCCACCGCCCGCACCACCCCGTCGCGGGTGAAGAATCGGACGGAAAGATCGTCGATCTCGAGCAGCGGGGAGGCATTGGACTGGGTCATGGAATTACATCCGCCGGGCGATGCGAGGGTCGAGCGAGTCGCGGAGCCCGTCGCCGAGAATGTTGACGGCGAGGACCGCGATCGCGAGAAACACACCGGGGAAAAATATCATCCACGGGGCAACCTGCACATAGACCCGGCCCTCCGCCATGATGTTACCCCAGCTCGGGATCTCGGGCGGGGTGCCCGCCCCGAGGAACGACAGGATCGCCTCGATGACGATCGCGGACGCGCACACGTAGGTCGCCTGCACGATGAGCGGCGCCACCGTGTTGGGGAGGATGTGCATCCACAGGATCTTGGGCAACCGCGTCCCCCCCGCGACGGCCGCCTCGACGTAGGGCTGCTCGCGGATGGAGAGGACGACCGAGCGCACCAGGCGCACCACCCGGGGGATCTCCGGCACCGTGATCGCGATGATGACGTTGCCGACACCAGCCCCGGTGAGCGAGATGAGCGCGATGGCGAGGAGCACCCCGGGGATCGCCATCACCCCGTCCATCACCCGCATCACGACCGTGTCGACCCAGCGCACGTAGCCCGCGAGGAGCCCGATCGCGAGCCCCGCCGCGACGCTGATGGCGGCCACCGCGAGGCCGACGGTGAGGGAAATGCGCGTTCCGTAGATGGTGCGGGCATAGATGTCGCGGCCGAGGAAGTCGGCCCCGAACCAGAAGTCCCCGCTCGGGGGCTTCAGCCGGTTGATGGGGTTGAGCCGCACCGGATCGGGCGCGATGAGGGGCGCGACGAGCGCGACGAGCGCGAGGGCCACGAGGATGATCGCTCCCGCGACCGCGGTCGGATAGCGCCGCCCGTAGTCGCGGAGCCGCGCGGCGAGTTCGCCCCGACCCCCGGTCGGAGACGGCGCGGCGGCGGGCGGGCGCGTGGGAGCGGGTGCGGAAGCGGGAGCGGCGGCCACGTTTCGCACCTCACCCGCGTCCGGGCCGCCGGAACCGGGGCCGGGACCGGGGTCGGGGCCGGGGTCGGGGCCGGAGCCGGAACCCGGGGAACGAGGCTCGTTGCCGATGGCCGGCCGCCTCCGGCGCATGAAGGAACGCCGAGGCTCGGGGAAGGAACGCCGAGGCCGGGGGGGAGCTCTCCATCGCGGGGCGATGCCGGACCGCGGGCCGCCGTTCGCGCGTCGCCGGGAACCCCACGTCAGTAGCGGATCCGCGGGTCGAGCACGGTGTACGAGAGGTCGATGAGGAGGTTCACGATGACGTAGGCGGCGGAGAAGACGAGGATCACCCCCTGGATCACCGGGTAGTCGCGGCGCAGCACCGCGTCGATGGTGAGGCGCCCGAGGCCGGGGATGTTGAACACGCTCTCCGTCACCACCACGCCGCCGATGAGGAGAGCGATCCCGATCCCGATGATCGTCACGATGGGGACCGATGCGTTGCGGAGCGCGTGGCGGATGAGGACCGTCCGGTTGTCGACCCCCTTCGCCCGCGCGGTGCGGATGTAGTCCTCCTGCAGGGTCTCCAGCATGCTCGCTCGCGTGATCCGGGCCATCAGGGCCACGTAGATGACCCCGAGGGCGACGGTCGGCAGGGCGATCGAGTGCAGGAACGGCCCGAACCCGTCGAAGATCGACTTGTAGCCCTGCACCGGAAACCAGCCGAGCTTGAGCGAGAACAGCCACATGAGCGCGTAGGCAATCACGAACACCGGCACCGAGAAACCGAGCACCGCGAAGATCATGATGAGCCGGTCGGTCCAGGTCCCCGCCTTCCACGCCGCGAGGACGCCCAGCGGAACGGCGACGACGACGGAGAAGACGAGGGTCGCGGCGGCGAGGGCGAAGGTCGGCTCGAGGCGCTGGCCGATGAGGTGCGCCACCGGCAGGTCCGAGAAGATCGAGACCCCGAGGTCTCCTGCGAGGATCGAGCCGACCCAGGTGAGGAACTGGACGTGGACGGGGCGGTCGAGGCCGAGCTGCTGCCGGATGCGGGCGATGTCCTCCGGCCGCGCGTAGTCGCCGGCGATGACCGCCGCGGGGTCCCCCGGCGTCAGGTGCAGCAGCATGAACACCGCGACCCCGACCACCCCCATGACGGGGATCGTGGCCAGGATCCGATGGACGATGTACGCGTACACGCGGAGCGCCCGGAGATGAACCGGGCCGGACCGGGAGCGGCGAACGGGCCGCCCCCGGCCCGGTCCGGCGCGCGCTGCGCCTCAGACGCGGCCGGTCAGTTCTTCTCGATGTTCCAGAAGAACGGCACCGGCGACACGAGGACCCCGGAGAGCTCCTTCCGCCACGCGACGGGCTGGAACCACTGCCCGTAGTTGACGTAGGGCACGACCTCCTCGAAGAGGCGCCCCTGGAGCTCGTCGATGATCGCCTTCTGCTTCGCGGGGTCCGCCTCGCGGGCGTACATGTCGCGAAGCTCCTCGGTGCGGGCATCGGTCGGCCAACCGAACCAGGCCGACTCGACGCCGCCCCCCGAGATCCCGATGTTGGCGATCGGCGACGTCACGTCCGCACCCGTGGAGTAGGTGTGGAAGATGTTCCATCCGCCGTCCGCGGGCGCCTTCTTCTCCGCCCGCCGGGAGGTGAGGGTGGACCAGTCCATCGCCTGCACCTCGACGTCCATCCCGATGTCGCGAAGGACCTGCGCGGTCACGAGCGACGCGTTGTTGAGCACGGGGATGTCGGTCGGCTGCATCAGGATGATCTTCTCCCCGTTGTAGCCCGCCTCCTCGAGGAGCGCCCGCGCCTTGTCGTGGTCGACCGTATCGAGGGCCTCCACCCCGACCGAACTCTCGTTGGGCGTGCCGCAGATGAAGTACGCCGCGCAGACCCGGTAGAGCTTCGGATCGCCGACGATGGCCCGCAGGTAGTCCTCCTGGTTCACCGCGTAGAGGAGCGCCTGCCGCGCCTTCGGATGGTCGAACGGGAAGTGGAGATGGTTCGGGCGGAGCCACCCCTGTGTGCCAAGGGGGTCGATGACCGCGAGTTCGATGCCTTCCTGCTGCTCGAGGAGCGGGACCATGTCCACCGCCGGGGTCTCCCAGAGGTCGACCTCGCCGTTCACGAGCGCGTTCATGGTGGTGGCGGGATCGGGGATGTAGACCCATTCCACCCGATCCACCTTGACCACCTTGCCGCCCGCCGCCGCGCTCGCGGGCTCG